>NZ_JBSSBM010000002.1:0-5942500 GCF_054058795.1 Bradyrhizobium sp. USDA 4506
GAGCCGATGACTTCATGATGCCTCCTTCTTCGAACGCTTGGTGCGTCGCACCCGCTTGCGAAGTCGACTGATTTGCTCGTCTGAGAGCTCGATCTGCCATGGCTGGCCCTTGGCCAACTGACGACCTGCCAGCAATCCGCGCGCAAGATAATCGAAGATTGTTTGCGGAGTTACTCCAAGCTCAGCCGCCGCGCCCTGAATCGAGAAGCTCCCGTCGGGCCAGCGCATCGGATTATTGTCCACACCGTTGATTTTGACGGTTGGAATGCCCCAGCGGGTACGCAGTACCCAGACGTTCTCGCCTTTGAAGGCGCAGCCTCGGGCTGCGACGAAGCCTTCCTGATTGAGTATGGCTGCGATCTCGGCGTCCATTTTGTGTTCAGCATTCAACTCGATGATCCGTCGCCGCAACCGATCAATGTCGATGTAATTGCGGTAGGTGTGAACCCGCCGTTGAACGTGATACTCGCTGGTTGCGCCGGTCTGCCAGACGATCTTGAGCCAGACCTGACCTCGGGCCCGCTTCTGATCAAGAACGACTTCGCGGATGACAAATCGTAGAATGCGCTTGCGATCGGCTACCGACGTGGTGGTCGCGTTCCAAATCCGCGGCAGGTTCTCTCCGAGCGCTTGTAGCCCAGCGCGTTCCGCCGGGCCAATCAGAAGCGGCTCTTGTACGCGCCAACGCGCATGCTGCTGCTCGACCGCCTCGACGACACGCAGCTTCTCTTCCCAAGCCCGCTCAAGTGAGCGCGCCACAAGACGGTTCTCGGGTTCGACAGCGTCATACTGACGCCGAGCGCGCTCGGCCTCGTAGCGGGCACGCTCCACGCGAAGCGCCCACTGGCGCTCGAGCTGACGACTCTCCTGCTCCAGTTGGCCTGCCGCTGCGAGTGCGATCTCAATCTGATCCGGCGCCAGGGCATCGAGGACCACTCGCTCGACCAGCGCGTCAACCGCCAACGCCCGGACTTCCTGACAAAGTGCACTGCCTTGCTGGTCCCGATCCGAGCGGCAGCAATAGACCGGATAGTCAGCATTCGGGCCCGTGTAGCGCATGCTCATGCGCCGTCCGCAACGGCCGCAGATCGCAATTCCTTGTAACAGGGCTGCCCCCTTGCGCGGTACGCCAGAATGTCCTGCCTCATGGCGGAAGACGTTATCCGCCAGTCGCCCCTGGTTGGCCATGAACTCCTCCCAGCTGATATAGCCTGGGTGAGCGGCGTGGAGGCAAACCGCCCAATCCTCAATCGCCACCTTGACCGTTCCCGTCAGCGATCCCGGCCGGCATCGGCTCGGATCCTTTTGCCGGCGGCCATAAACGTACGCCCCAGCATAGGCCGGATTTTGAAGGATGCTAAGGACGCGTGCACTATCTGGCGCACGCCAGACGATCTCGTGTGGAGATGGTCCAAGCAGCGGTCGAACCGGCAAGGACAATCCGTTCCTATCCAAGTAACGCATC
This sequence comes from Bradyrhizobium sp. USDA 4506, assembly GCF_054058795.1. NCBI lineage: Bacteria > Pseudomonadati > Pseudomonadota > Alphaproteobacteria > Hyphomicrobiales > Nitrobacteraceae > Bradyrhizobium > Bradyrhizobium sp. USDA 4506. Next base: position 1,466 of record NZ_JBSSBM010000002.1, read on the forward strand.
ACACGGCGAGCGCTTTGCAGTTCCTGGAATTTGGCGAACACGAGCCGAAGTCGGGCCTGCACCTCCTCATCGGGATTGAGAACAATTGCGCCCGCCCTATCATAGGCAAGCCCGGCCGGCAGGGGCAGCCGCAGTTCGCCTCGTGCCGCCTTCTGGCGCTCGCCTTGATGAAGGCGCATCCGAAGCTGATGCAGCTCCGCTTCGCTCATGATGCCGGACAAGCCCAGTAGAAGGCGGTCGTGATAGGCGCGCGGGTCGTAAAGCCGCTCGCCATCCGCAATGAGCACGCCGAATACCGAGCACAGTTCGAGAAGCTGATGCCAGTCCCGATTGTTGCGGGCCAAGCGCGAAGCGTCGAGGCTCACCACGAGACCGGCGTTGCCAAGGCCGATCTCGGCAATGAGCTTCTGGAAACCATGACGATCCACACCGCCAGCACCGGATTTGCCCAGGTCCTCGTCAATGACCTGCACGCGCTCCGGCGGCCAGCCTAGTCCGATGGCGCGATCGACGAGGCGGTACTGCAGCTCTGTGCTCTCCTGGTGCTGGCGCACCTGGTTCACGGATGACTGCCGCACGTAGACATAGGCCAACTTGGCTCGGTGCGCAGTCGTGAGCCGCTCGTCAGCGACGTTCAAGCTGATCAGCACGACCCAGTCCCCTTCCGGGCCTGCCAGGAACCGCTTGCATTCGCCGCAGCAGCGTCGCGAGGATTTGAGCGATCTGGGTTTGCGTCGCGGTCGACAGATTCGGCCACAGGCGCGGAATGTCGGCCATCGGACGGCCAGGTGGACTTGCCAATGTCGGTAGGGGTCGATACGCAACGCGACCTGGAAGCGGTCGGTGGGTCATCGCGAATCACCTTCTCGTCGAGAAGGCTCAGACTCGCGCTCAAATGTTGCATCAATGGGATCAGCGTACGTGCACTGATGCGCGGCAGATCGGCGGCGTTCGGGCGGGAAGTGATCGTCTCGGCAAGATCCGTCGACGCGATCCGAACCGCCCGCGGCCGGCCGTCCGGCAGCGCGACAACGACGTAGGCGGGACCGCGCCCCGACCGCTCCTTCAGCACCTCAAGCCGGTGCCCAAAAAGAAAATGATGCGGGTCAGTGATCGTGACGTGAGACACGACCCGCTCAAAAATAGGGGTACTCTGACGTGTTCGGCGAACCCACCCACCCGACCCCGTCCTCGATCGCCTCGTCCACAACGCCCATCGGCTCGATCTCTCCGGCGAAAGCTTGCGTCGAACCCGGCAATCCGCCCGAAAGGCCTGAGCCCGTGGCGCTGTGGACATGCCGCTGCGCTTGGACAACGCCCAAGGCGTTGCCCACATGCCCACAGCAACCGCAGCAGAAGAAAAAACAGATTTGAGCCGCGATTCCAGATTGACCACGCGGCTTGCTCGATGCCAGAGAACCAGCCGGCCAGAACGCCTCGCCCCGGGCGAGATCAAATCGAAGAAGTGGGCGACATCGTCTCGGAATCCCCGGGCGACTTCAAATCGGTACACCCGGGCGACATCGTCGAAATCCGCAGCCATGGTCCATCGTCATCTGCCGTCCAGTGTTACATTTCGTCTGTAAGAGATAGCATTGCCAATATGATGTTGACGCTTCCTGATATTGGTATTGGCCTCGCCAGAGGTTGTGGACGAAAAGAGGCCGACACGTCTTACTCACACTGGGGCACTGCTCTCCGGCAAGGTGTTGCTCGTGATCTTCCCCCAAAAAAGTAGACAGGGTTAAGCTGCTTTTCGCTCCATCTCGATCGGAGTGGCATATCCGATGGCGGAATGGAGCCGGGTGCGGTTGTAGAAGCCCTCGATATAGGCAAAGACGTCGCGCATTGCCTGGGCGCGGTAGTCACGATGATGGACGAGCTCGGTCTTGAGGGTGTGGAAGAAGCTCTCCATCGGGGCGTTGTCGTAACAGTCGGCCTTGCGGCTCATTGATGCGGTGATCCTGGCGGTGGTGAGGGCTTGGCGGTAAGCGTGTGAGGCATACTGCACCCCGCGATCGGAGTGGTGGATCAATCCAGCTTCCGGTCGTTGCTGTTGGATCGCCATCGTCAGGGCCGACGAGGCGAGTTCCGTGCGCATGTGATCGCCCATGGCCCAGCCGACGATCTTACGGCTGAAGAGGTCCATCACGGCCGCCAGGTACAGCCAGCCTTCCGCGGTCGGGATGTAGGTGATGTCGGCGAGCCAGACCCGATTCGGAGCAGGCGCCGTGAAGTCGCGCATGATCAGGTTCGGTGCGATCGGCAGGTCATGACGGCTGTCGGTGGTGCGAACCCGGCGTGGTGGCGCCATGATGGCTCGGATGCCATGCCGCTGCATCATCCGCTCGATCCGGCCACGGCTGGTGCCGCGTCCCTGCGACGTCAGAGCGGCATGGATTGGCGGACTGCCATAGCGCCCGCCACTGTCCTGATAGACCTGCCGGACCTCAGCCAGCACCGTGGCATTGGCTTGTGTCCGTTCGCTCACCGGGCGCGTGCGCCAAGCGTAATAGCCGGCCGGCGAGACCTCGAGCACCTCACACATCAGACGAACCGGATACATGTTGCGGTGATCCTCGATGAAGCGGAAGCTCATGTCCGGGTTCCGGCAAAGATCGCGATCGACTTTTTTAAAATGTCGCGCTCCATGCGTAGCCGTTCGTTCTCCTGGCGCAGCCGGGCGATCTCCGCAGCCTGGTCCGCCGACATCGGCGTCGCCTGCGTGGTGGGGCGCCACGCCGCCGATGTGGGCTCCTGCCGGACCTTGTCTACCCAGCGTCGCAGCACCGAATCGCGCAGACCGAATTCCTTGGCCACCGACGGGACCGAGCGACCGCTCGACATCACGAGCTCAACGGCTTGGCGCTTATAGTCCTCCGTGAATGACCGACGTTCACGACCTTGCATTCGACACCTCCTGGCTCTCCGAGCCTACTACAGGTGTCCACTCATTCGGAGGAGGTTCACTCGCTAGAAAACCGCCATTGAGTTGCCCGCGGTGCCGGGATGACGGAGGTGCAAGTATGTGGAGCGCCTGTGCAGCGGTTGTGGCCGGAGTATCTGCGTTGCAGGCGTCAGGCTGAAGATTCTCGCTCTTTAATTAGGTCGTTTACGAGCTCTCGTCGGCGTATAACGGCACAAGCTAAGTGAAGACATTTCGGTTGTTTAGAATTAGCTTGTCACAAGCTTGGAGAGCTCTTGATGGGGCAATTATGCCCCCGTCTCAACCTCCTCCAACAGCCCTATCGGGCGTTTCCTCCCTGACTTCGCCGCGTAGGAAACGCGCGGCCGTTTTCTACATCCGCAGGGCCGCCGGATGAAAACCCGGTGGCTGGTCACGCCACGTACACAGTCTATAGTCCGATTTCCGGTTAGATGTTATTCCCGACAGGAGTTGTCCGACACCTTTCTTGGTCAGGATTACTCGACACTATCACTCGCCTGAATTCGTAGGCGAAGCGCTACAGTTGATCAAGCTAGTGATCGGGCAGTCGACCCATTTTCGCAGCCCGGAGCCCGGGTCACATGGCGGCACAGGCGCGACCTACACGGTCGACGCCCTCGGCGATCCGAGAAGGCGTACTGAAACTGTACGCGAGGCGCAGGAACGAACCGAGCGGCCTTTCGGCGAAGCACAGCCGCCCCGACAGGATGGATACTCCCTCTTTCGCTGCGCGGCGCACGAGTTCGTCTGGATCGATCTCGGGCGGCAGCTGCACCCATAGGTAGTACCCGCCATTCGGTACGCAAAGCGATGCGCGGGGGAGGCTCCTGCGAACGGACTCTATCATCGCGTCGCGATGAGCTCGCAGCAGCTTCGAGAGAACCGCGATGTGCTCTTCCATCTTCCCGTTGCGGAGGAGCTGGACGGCGATTCGTTGCAGCAACGGGCTAGTGCCGCCTTCGGACTTGTGCGAGGCCATGCGGCGGATGATTGCGACGTCCGCGCTCACCCATCCGATCCGCAGTCCTGGCGCAAGAATCTTCGAGATGGTCCCGAGGTTGATCACTCGGCCGCTGTCATCGAAAGTCTTGATCGGAGCTACTGCCTCGCCCAAGAACCGTATGCGGCGATAGGGGTCGTCTTCAATAATGACGAAGTCGTACTGCGTCGCTAGCTCGACGAGTGTTTGGCGGCGAGCAGCCGACATCGTGATACCGGTTGGATTGTGGAAGTCCGGCATATCGAACAGCAGCTTGGGTATGGGCTCGCCGACCTTTTGCCGAGCTCGCAGCAGGTCGCGGAGGATCTCCGCGTCAATGCCCTCTTGATCCTGCGGTATGGAAATCAACTTCGCTCCTGCGTGTCTGAGAATGTTGATCATCGTCACGTAAGTGGGAGCGGTCACGATCACGGGGTCTCCGCTCTCGAGGAAGACTCTGCAGGCCAAGTCTAACCCATGCTTGGCGCCATTGACGACCAGAATATTCTCACGAGTTGTCTCGATCCCGTCTTGACGGAGATAGTCGCCTATGGCCTCGCGCAAATCCTCTAGGCCATAGAGCGGACCATATTGCAACGTCTCGTGCTTCGACTCGGCCGCCGAAATCGCTTCGGACACGATGTCGGGAAACGTGTCAGGAAAGCCGTAGCCTCCTCCGAGCTCGATGATGTCGTTGTGGACCGTCGAGACGACGGTCGGGGCGACAGTATCGCGCGCCCGTTCGGCCCACCGATAACGGGGTGTGATACTGTTCAAAATCTGATTCATGTTTCTTAGTCCCTTTCATTGATACGAGGCCACTCAGCAGAGCAACACGTCGCGATCGATGCCGAGCCGCACTACTGCGGGTCGCCGATCTACGTTCGCGCGACTCTTCCTCCCAGTTGTTGGACGGGCAGGATCTTGCGGAGACCCGCCATAGGAATGACGATAGCGTGGCCTGAAAGGTTGAAATTCAACCTTCTTGATTTCAGGAATCTTGCAGACCGAGAGTTCAGTTTCACGTGTGGAGCCGCAGTTGTCATGGGCCGAGCTCTTGGCGAGTAATTTGAGATTGATGCCGTTGGCTTTAGCGCCCGCGGAAGCTGTGAAAGGGTATCGAGACTCGTCGCGGAAAGCTTTGTACGGCTCCACGAAGCAGGTCCATTAACAAATCCTTTAGGGCCGCCGGCGAGAAGTAGATTGGTCGGTGTTGCATGCCGAACTCCTCGCGGGTGACTTTTAACCAGACCGATGTTTGGTCAGACCGATGTTGATCCATTAATAATTGACGTGTTTCTGATATGGATCAGCTACCAACGTGGGTAGTGAACCAGCGAGAAAGCAGGTATGTCGCTACGGGACAGGACCCTTGACCTTCGTCGCATTAGTCAAGAAAGCGACAGGTCTTCAACTAGCCAACGCGCCTTCCATGTTCCCCACTTCATCACGATGGATATTTGCACTCCCTCTGCGCATTTTGAGCGCCAGAGGGCACTAAACGCTAAAGTCTTCTCGTGATCTTCGTCTGAGAAGAATGGGCGTAGTTGATTTTCATATCGTCCTGCAGGACTACCATTCACTCCGTGACGGCGTTGACGCCCGGCTTGAACCGCTTGACAAGTAGATCGACGGCTAGCGCCGCAGTGGTCGATCGCATGGTGGTCGAGGTTGCGGAGGCCGTGCGGTGTCGCGTTCATCGTCGCTGCAACAGTGGAGGCTTGGATGGGCGACTTCGCCCGCTTCGATAATCCCTGCCAACTGAAAGGCGTATCTCTGTCCCGTGCCCTTCCTCACAGTGCAAGTCGTCTAATCGCATTCGGCGGCGTTCGGTCGCCGATTGAGTAAGGTCCGTCAACTAGATTCTCGGTCTTCTGTCCGAGGGGTGGATTGTCATTGCCGCGACTCCGGCGCGGCCGGCCGCGGCCAAGCTCGGCCTAGTGCCGAGACAACGATACAGTGGAGGGCGCCATGTTTGTTCGGATACTTACATGCACTGATGATTCGTGGCGCCCCGTCTCCTTCCTATACCAGCTTGCGACAGGCGCAATTCACGAAGCATCTGACGCTGGAGACGCTGCAACTGCGGCATCCCGAGGTCGCGACCGTTGCTCTGCGCGAATCCTTTAGGTTATGCTCACGGGCGGCCTAGCCTTACAACGCCCGCCGTCTCGGGAAAGGAAATTTGAATACAAGTAGCAAAATAAGCAAAAAGAGGGGCCTCCCCGCAATTGTGGCAAATAGCAATTGAGTTCGTCTCTACCCGAAACCCTTGGTGTGTGACCGGCACGGCTTCGGCGGATGCCTCCGTTAAGATGTAAGAAGGCGTGCCGTAGATGCGATGGTACCTGATGAGACGAGTTGATCGTAACGCCTCCTGATATTGGGGCGATCAAATCTGCGCACTGCGCGCGCATGAAGCAGCTCAGAAATTGTCTGCATGGGATGCGGGACTCAATGGTTCAGAACGGAGTGCAGGAATGCGCGTGTGCGCTCAGAGTCGGGGTCCTTGAAGATCTTCTCGGGCGGGCCCTGCTCGATGATCCGCCCTCCGTCGAAAACGACTATGCGGTCGGAAACCTCGCGTGCGAATCGCATCTCGTGCGTGACGATCAGCAGCGTCACCTTCATCTCATGCGCCACACCTCGCACAACGTCGAGAACTTCTCCGGCGAGTTCAGGATCCAGCGCCGAGGTGATTTCGTCCAGCAGGAGTATCTCAGGTTTCAATATGAGAGCCCGGGCGATCGCGATGCGTTGTTGCTGGCCTCCGGAAAGCTGGGCGGGATAGGAATTTACCTTGCTTTCGAGGCCTACCATTCGAAGGTATTCGAGGGCGCTCTTTGCAACTTGGTCTTTTGAATGGCCCAGGACGGTCGTGGGCGCCAGGATAAGGTTCTGCAGCACGGTCAAATGCGGAAACAGATTGAATTGCTGGAAGACCATGCCGCACCGACGGCGGATTCGCGCCTCCTGCGCGCGCGAAAGGGGGTTACCTGCCGCGTCGAAAATGATGCTTTGGCCGAAGACCCGAATATCTCCGCCAGTGGGCTTCTCGAGGGTCATCGCCAGCCGCAACACAGTTGTCTTTCCTGAACCGCTTGGGCCGATCAGCGCCACCTTCTCGCCGGGGCGCACTTGCAGGTCCAGATCGACCAGCACGCGGTTAGCACCGAAGGACTTCGAGACTTTCTCGAATTCGATAGACCACACAGCCTGTTGCGAGCTGGGAGCGGACGCGTCTGTCTCCATCGCGTTAGAGGCTGCGGCGGTCGGTGGCACGAAGGGGCCTGCTTGGCTAAATTCCATGATGCTAGACATGCTTGTCCTTGAATCGGGAGAGGAGATAGAGGAACGGCAGGTTCATGGCCATGTAAATGACGCCGGCAAGCGTGAATGGCTCAAGGTAACGGAAGTTTTCATAGCCGGCCACTTGAGCCTCACCCAGCAGCACCGGCACGCCGAGCGCAAACAGGTACGCGGATGTCCGAAACAGAGCGAGTACGTAGTTGAGCAAGGCGGGGATAGCCCGCTTGATCATCAACGGACCAAGCACACGCCGCCATGTGATATATGGGCTCAAATGGAGCGCCACACACGCATCGCGCAGCTCGGGTGGGATCGTGATCAGACTGCCTCGGTACACCTCCGAGCAGAACGCGGCATAAACAATACCTAATACACCAATGCCAATTGGCATTGCCGGAAGGGTGACCCCGAATTCCGGCAAGACATAGAAGGCGAAGTAGAGCATAACAAGAATCGGCACGCCCCTGAAGAGTTCAAGTAGAAAACGTACGAATGCCCGACCGAGCCTGGTGCTCGCAGTCTCCAGAATCGCAAGCAGAAAACCGGCCGTTAGCGCAATTGTCGAACTCACAATTGTGACCAGCACAGTATACCAAACGCCCAACATGAGGCGCGGCATGATCTCCAGTGCATAGCTCCAGTCCCAAGTCATTGTGCAGTTCCTGCAAGCGCACGAGCATCGGGCACAACCTCTACAGCGACGCGAGCGGCTCGCAGCGCACGGTTCAGGGGAAGAACCTGCTCAAGCGCGCGGAAAGCCATGGCGCAAACAAGGCACAGGATCCAGTAAATCGCTGCAAGCATGCAAAAGACGGTGACCGTATCGAACGTTTGGCTACGAATGTTGTTCGCAACATAGAGAACATCCTGCACGCCGACGAAGCTCACGATCGAAGTCCACTTAACCATGTCCCGTGCCAAGCTGCCGAAAGCAGGCACGATCTGCGAAAGCGCCTGCGGCAGAATCACTTTTCTAAGGCTCTGGATCTTGTTTAGCCCAAGCGCATGACACGCATCACTCTGCCCGCGATGCACGGCCTGAATGCCAGCACGCACGATTTCAGCGCCGTATACGGCTCCATCGAGCGAGAGCACGAGGATCGCCGCCGCGAGGGCGCTCAACTGCGGCATGCCAGGCAGCAGCGGCAGCACGTAAAAAACCCAGAAGAGGAGCACCAGTCCGGAGGGGCCACGAATGAATTCGATGAAGAGAATCGATGCCACGCGCAACGCGCGCGCGTTTGAAAGCCTCGCCGCGCCAAGGAAGACCGCACCGGCTGCTGCACCGATAATGGTGCAGACCGCTACCCAGACGGTAACCCATAGGCCTTGCGCTAGCGAAGGCCAGTACTCCAGCACAGCGTGCACAGCAGTTGCTCCTTAGTTACAACTCGGCACGACGTCACTGGCCTTAACAAGCCCGGAGAGCGCCTCCCAATTCGAGGCCCCGTACTTCACGGAGTACAGCTGCTCCATCGTATCTCTCCTCCCTTCACAATTCATCAATTGTATCGATCGATGCATTCTGTCCGGACGGCCGGCGAGGGCGCCAATACCAAATTCGGTCGGATCAATACCAAGGTGGTATTGATCCGAGATGAGACACGCCGCGAACCCGGATCGATGGCCGAGCATGCGCAACGGTTCGCCGCAATCAGAGTATGCGATCGAAAAGCGGCGGACGCATTTCACGTCCTTGCTCCGGTGGCATCCACCGCATGGAGTACCTGCTGCCGAAATCACGCTAGTGTCCTGAACCAAAAGTTCATGGCATTTTATGCCTTGGCGGGCAGATTGTAAGCGCAGAAGCGTTCGATTGAGCCGAGAATGTCGTCAGCTGATTTGGTCCATCGGAACGGCATTGGGTCAGCGTTGTGATGGTCGATGAAGGAGGCAATCTCGGCCCGTAGCGCCGCCACACTGCGATAGATGCCGCGCCTAATCTTACGCTCGGTGATGAGTGCAAAGAAGCGTTCGACCTGATTGAGCCAGGATGAACTGGTTGGCGTCAGGTGGACGTGCCAGCGCGGCCTCTTTGCCAGCCAGTTGCGGATCAACGGCGTCTTGTGGGTTGCGTAATTGTCCATGACGAGGTGGACGTCCAGATCGTCTGGAACCGCAGCTTCGATCTCATCGAGAAACTTGCGGAACTCTTTGGCACGATGGCGTCCATAGCATTTGCCAATGACCCGGCCGGTTGCGACGTCGAGGGCGGCAAACAGCGAGGTGACGCCATGGCGTTTGTAGTCGTGACTACGGCGCGCCGGCTGGCCAGGTCGCATGGGCAGCATGGGCTGGCTGCGATCCAGCGCCTGGATTTGCGACTTCTCATCGACACACAGTACGATGGCGCGCTCGGGCGGAGCTACGTAAAGGCCGACGATGTCGCGAACCTTGGCGACAAAGTCGGGGTCGGTTGAGAGCTTGAAGGTCTCCAACCGATGCGGCTGCAAGCCGAAAGCGCGCCATATACGCTGTACTGTTGAGACTGACAGCCCGCTGGCCCGCGCCATGCTGCGCGAACTCCAGTGGGTGGCCCCGGGAGGCTGGGTCTCAAGGGTGCGAACGATCACCGCCTCGATCCGGGCATCCTCAATCGTGCGTGGCGTCCCCGATCGCGGCTCGTCCCAAAGACCTTCAAGCCGATGCTCGGAGAACCGCCGCCGCCATTTGCCGACCGTGTCGGGATCGACAGCCAAACGGGCCGCCACGACCTTGCTCTGCTCGCCCTCAGCACAGGCCAGGACGATCCGAGCCCGCAGTGCCAACGCCTGAGCAGTGCTTCGACGCGACGCCAACGATGTCAACTCAGCACGTTCCACCTCATCAAGCTCCAGCGGAGCAAAGCGCCGACCCATCGCCAATCCTCCCCAAATCAGGAGAGTCCGCTATCATCGAGTCGATTTGGAGTCCGCCGAACTTTTGATTCAGGACACTAGCAGCTATTCTGATTGGGCACACTGCGTGCGCCAATCCTGGCCTTGCCAGAAGTTAGGCGCGATGCTCAAATGAACGCAATACTACACCGATCATCCGCGCGAAATCGGCAATGCGAATATGCTGGCGCTGGGCCGCCGCGACATCTTTATCGATCCGGCGCGTACTTTTTACTATGTCATGGAACAACTTAGAATGCCCAGTGTTGGTCGACCAAATCTGCTCAAAGGCAACTCGCCTAGCGGACCGCACAAAGCTTTAGCCACTCCGAAGGAGTGGCGCAGACTAAAGGTAAGCCTGCATTGCTTTGACCAAAAATAGCCTTCCGAAGAATCCGCTGCCGCATTAGAGCCTTTCTTCAGTTGAGGGATTCCCAAATCAGGGGATGAGTGATTCATGGGTGGTCGGCTTTTGGAGGGGCCGGCCGATGCGACGCTATGCATTGCGCGACGACCATGAGAGCGGATCAAAGATTTTCTGCCGGGACCGGAAGGCCATGTCGGTGGCACCGCGGCCGACAATCGACTGTTCGTCGATGCGGTTCTGTACCGATACCGAGCGGGGATCCCTTGGCGCGATCTGCCGGAGCGTTTCGGGAACTGGAAAGTGGTCTATCAGCGCTTCAGCCGGCGGGCGAAGAGTGGCGTTTTCGAGCGCATTTTCAAGCTTTTGCGAGTGATCGCGACAACGAATACATGATGATTGACGCCACGATCGTGCGTGCCCATCAACACAGTGCTGGCGCGCGTAAAAAATCGGCGACCAAGCGATCGGCCGGTCTCGGGGTGGACTGAGCACCAAAATTCATGCGCTCGTCGATGCCTTGGGCAATCCCGTGATGCTTTCGCCAGGACAGGCCAACGATCTCACTTGTGCAGAGCCGCTGCTTGAGAATTCCAATCCAACGCCTTGATCGGCGATAAGGGCTACGACGCCGATGCCTTTATCCAAGCCCTCACCGACAGGCAAATCACGCCGGTCATTCCTTCCCATTCCCGCCGCGCAATTCCGTTGCCGTGTGATTTTGCCCTCTATTGCGAGCGCCACCTTGAGCGCTTCTTCAACAAACTCAAGCACTTTCGCGCTATCGCGACCCGCTACGACAAACTCGCCAGAAACTTTCTCGCCGGCGTCCACTTGGACTCAGCTTTCATCTTGCTCAACTGAGGACAGGCTCTAGCACTACTTTGGCAGATTGTGTTTTCGCCGCTGTTTTTCACGGATTTGCTTTCGGCAATATGGGCACTGCTGAGACGGCGGCCGAAGGATGAGATCGACGATGGCGTGACGTACGGCTGGCATGGTTGGCTGAGGCGGAGGCCCGTTGATTCTTTTTTTTCCGCCCCGCGTATGCGAGGCGACGATGTTGCAGGAAGGCGTAGGCAATCATTGTCATCAAGGCGTGGCGATGAAGACCTTGCCATGATCGCCCTTCGAAGTGATCAAGTCCAAGTTCCTCCTTCAACTGCTGATGCGCCTGCTCACAAATCCACCGTGCCTTGATGGTGGCTGCCAGCGTGCGCAGATCCGTCGCCGCCGGAAGATTGGCGAGATAGTATTTCTTCTCCCCGGAGGCACGTTGCTCACCAATGAGCCAGGCTTCGTCGCCTGGGAGATGCTGCTGACCTTTATCCCATATCCGCTGCGGAGGGCCGTCGGCGGTGCAGACACGGAGAGCAGCAAATCGGGCTTTAAGCCGACCTTTCGTCCCGCTACGCCAACTCAGGGTTTTCCATTTGGCGCTGGCCAGCATTTGTTCGGCCGCAATCGATAAGATATCGGGCACGTGGTGCTTTCGTGGTTTGCCACGGACTTTGGTGATCGGCCAAATGAGCTTCACATCGACCGGATACACTTTCTGGTGCCGAGGGATACCGACAGCCCAGGTCAGCCCGCGCTCTGTTAGCCCTTGTCGAAACGGTGCGCTGAGGCCGTATCCTGCATCCGCCAGCACACATCCAAAGCGCACGTTGGCTGCCATCGCGCGGTCAATCTCGGCCAAAGCGATCTCCGGCTTGGACCGTGGCGTTCGGTGTTCGACTGGCACGCGAGCGCGCTTCAAACGAGACATGTCGCTTGTCCAGCTGTCAGGCAGAAAGAGACGTAACGCGACCATCACGGGCACTTCGCCGCGTGCAAGCGTCAAAGACACCAGCGTTTGGCAATTTGCGGTTTTACCGAGAGCCGACGCGTATTGAGCCGCAACACCGACCGAGCGCTCACCCTTCTTGGGAAGTGAGGTGTCATCGATAACCAGCATCGCATCCCTGCCGCCGACAAGTCGGTCCGCCTGGTTGAGCAGCTCCGTCTCCAGCGGCGTCGCATCCCAGACACCGTCCGCAATGAAATGGTGCAACTGGTCGTAGTTGCTCGTGGCAAGGCGTTCCGCCATCGGCTGAACGCTCTTGCGATCGCCCGGACCGATCAATCCCGCAACATACAGAGGACACATCCGCTTGCCGGGTCTTATGACCCAGCCGGTCCAAGAACGGCATCAGCCAGCGTTCGAGTTCGTCTTCCCATCTCGGCATGGTCAGCCCTCCAAGAGCCGACCACCCATGAATCATTGAAAAATTGATTCGGGAATCCTATAAAACACGACAAAATCAACAATCTGCCAAAGTAGTGCTAGAGCGCATTAAGGATGATTAATCTTGAGCGTCGCCGTCCGAATCAGCTGCGCGACCAGATTGACGTGGCTCACTTTTATGATCCCAAAGCGAGCGCCCGCAGCTGCACTCGGACAATGATGCTTGACCTCTTCACTAGCTTATAGGGAGCCCCTCCAAGCGGCCGCTTGATGCGTGAAGCTCCCGTTTCACCTATCGTTTGTTTTTGAAGTTCACGTCCCGGACTCGGCGGCTCCGGAGCTGAGACGGAATCGGCGTCTACACCACAGCCATAAACCAAGTGCGCGAGGGATACGAGATTGCGCAACGGCGTCGCGCTGATGACCGCTTATGTGGGGCGTTCGAGTTGGCAAGGTCGTCGTCGCGCCGCCGTAATGGCGCGGCCAACGCTCTAACGGCATGCCCTTAAACGAACTGGCTATTCGCCTCGATGACCGCCGTGCTCCAGCATCAAGTCAAGTTCCTGGCCTTGAGCCGAGCTACGAATTTTCCGACAGAGTGGGACATGATCCGATCAGGACGTTGGCGCCTCGGACTCTAGCCGCTATGCGACCGATGTGCATCGTAGAAGTAGTTTGCTGCAGCGCGTCTCGATTGCTCCCGGTTACGGATTGCTTCCGGCAAGTACGCGCATCGAATTCCAAATTGATATTGATCTCTCCGTGATTGGTATTGGCTTGGCCGGAGGCCGTTCGCTTAGCATGGCATTTCTTGGTGGCTCCGACGGATACTTCAGGAGACGAGTGCCGCGATGGCAGGCTTTCTCGATGTTCGCAATGCAGGGGCGTCGGCTTGGCGCAAGCCGTGTCTTTCGTGCTGTTCGACGCAGTCCTATTGCCCTCGCGCTATGTTCATCGAAATCCAAGCCACGTGCGGTCCGCATGCAGTATTTTGCTGAAAGGAAAGCCATGCCAAACTATGGGGTCCTTATCGCCGAGAACGTCATGGTCCCGATGCGGGATGGGGTGAAGCTGGCGACTGACATCTACCGGCCAGCCGCGCCCGACGGCACGGCGCTGCCTGGCCCTTTCCCTACGCTCTTGTACCGGACCTCCTATGACAAGTCACAAACTGTCGCTCATGTCCAGCCTGTGGCACGCTTCTTCGTGCCGCGCGGCTATGTCTGCCTGCTGCAGGATCTGCGTGGTCGCGGGAAGTCCGAGGGCAAAGGGCAGTACTTCCACGTCGCGAACCTCAATGAGGGGCGCGACGGCTATGATACGATTGAATGGGCCGCGTCGCAGAATTGGTCCAACGGTCGTGTCGGTATGCTCGGCAGCTCGCATCACGGCATCGCGCAGAATGCAGCGGCCCTGGAGCGGCCGCCCCACCTGAAGGCGCTATGGATCGATGTGGCGCCGACGAAGATGTTCGACGGCTGTGCCCGCGAAGGCGGCGCCCAAGCGCTGCACATGGTCGGCGCGCTGTTCCTGCACGGCTACGATGCCCAGGAGATCCGGGATGATCTCGCCGCGCGCAAGCGGCTGGAATGCGCCGTTGAGAACCTGCGCGACCAGCTGGCGCGCATTCCATTCAAACGCGGTCACACTCCATTCACACCGAATCCGAATTTCGAGGAGTTATTGTTTCGCTACCAATGCAATGGCGTCTATGATGACTGGTGGAGGATGCCGGTCATGGATCTGCAGCCGAACATTGAGCGCTTTGCCGACATCCCTGTTGTTCTCTCCAGTGGGTGGTACGACCCCTTCGCGCTCGATGCCGCACGCCAGTTCGCCTCGCTCGCGAAGCAGAACAAATCCATGACGCGGCTGCTGCTCGGGCCTTGGAACCATGCCTCAATGAAGGGCGACGGCGCTTCCTACGTGGGCGAATGCGAGTTCGGGCCTGCCGCGGCTTGGGGCGACGCCGTCTACAACCGTGAGCGGCTGCGCTGGTTCGATCGCTGGCTGGGCGATGTGCCCAACTGCGTCGAGGACGATCCGCCGGTGCAGATCTTCGTCATGGGCGGTGGGGACGGTAGGTTGGTCAATGGCCGCGTAAATCACGGCGGCCGGTGGCGAGAAGCCAAGACTTGGCCGTTGCCCGGTTTAACGTCGGTGCCGTGGTATCTTCACGCGGAAGGCAGACTCTCGCCACATGGACCGCCGGAAAAGGCCGAGCCGGCACGCTGGGTCCACGATCCGGATAATCCAGTGCCGACACTCGGCGCAGCAGTCACCGGGTTCTATGAATGGTCCAAGCTACCCGACAACTTGAACCGACGCTATCTCTCTCCGCGTGCGCGCATGCGTAGCTTGGTCCCGGACGGACCCCTGCACCAGAAGGAGCGCCCCGATCTAGTCGGCTGCCGTGCGCCTTGGGTCCTGCTTTCGGAGCGGTCGGATGTCGTCGTTTTCCAGACTGAGCCACTCAAGTCCCCGGTCGAAATCGCCGGCAACATCGAGGCGAGACTCTGGGTCAGTTCAACGGCGCTCGATACTGACATTACTGTCAAGCTGCTGGACATCCATCCGCCAAACGTAGACTATCCGGATGGCTTCCACATGCCTTTGGTCGATCGAATTCTGCGCCTGCGCTTCGCTGGCGGCTTTGATCGCGAGCGGCTGCTTGAGCCGGATAAGGTATACGCCATCACCGTGCCGTTGCCACCGGTGGCCAACCTCTTCGAGCCGGGCCACCGGATCCGCGTCGATATCGCCTCGAGCAATTTTCCGCGCTACGACGTGAACCCCGGCACCGGTGAGCCTCTAGGCCGCCATACGCATACCGTTAAGACCCAAAACACGCTCTACCTTGACCGAGCGCATCCCTCGCAAATTATTCTGCCGGTGATAGAGCGGTGATGGCCCTTCGATCCATACCGCGAACATCGCGAACCTGCCCTCCGAGTGGGCAGTGGACTTTCCGAAAGGGAGCGAGAGTTATTTATGGGAGTAGCCGATGCTCTCGGGGATTATTTACCGCCGCATATAATCACTCTGCCTTCTCGCGCTGCACGATGGTTATGCAAGCCGTAGTCGGACTCGTCTATCGATTGGAATTAACATTTCTGTTGGTCGCTTCGGCGGCGGTCGCCACAACCGAATGGGCAGAAGCGGCGTCAAGCTGGCTTCGGTGTTTAAGTATCAAGGGAGGTTTGTCATGGGTTCGATCAAGCTAAACTCTATGCTGCTGCAACTGATAGTGTGTGCAACTGCCGTCCTTCCGTTCGCGGCACTTGCGCAAACTGAGGACCCGCTTCTCGACTCGATTAGAAAGACTGGCGAAGTCAAGGTCGGGCTTGGCTCGGCGCCTCCTCTCGTGATCGTGTCGCCGGACGGGAAGGCAACCGGCTATATTGTTGAAATGATCAACCTGACGCTTAAGCATATGGGGCTGCCGCCGCTTACGCCGGTGGTCTTGGCATGGAGCGCGGTGGCGCCCGCAATGCAAGCGCACCAGATCGACATTGGAGGGGTTGCATCAATAACTAACGAGCGCTGCAGAGCGGTGGCGATTTCAGCCCCCTTTTTCATCGACCGCGACGCGCTGTTCGTTCTAAGAGGTAATCCGAAGCATGTGACGAGCGTTGACGAAGTTGCACACAGCCCGGAGATCAAGCTCGCGGTGGTTACAGGGTCAACTCAGGAGGTGTACGCGAAGGGGCACGGCATCAAGCCTGAACAACTCGTGCAGGTTCCCGATGTGCAGGCTGGTGCTGCGACCGTCATTGGCGGCCGGGCCGACATATTTCAGGTCGGCCGATACAGCATTCTCAAGCCGGAGCAGAACGGTCTCGAGGTGGTCATCGACAACCAGTTGCCATTAAAGGGGATTGGCATAGCCTTCCGCAAGGAAGACGCGCGTTTCCGCGACCGATTCAATGAGCATCTCAACGAATTGCGAGACAACGGTGTGATGAACGAACTATACACTGTGAAGCACGCGCTCCCAAATTGGGATGTGCTCGCGAAGCTCGCTAGTGCGGGCGACCTTGAGCCAAACTGCAAGTAACGAGGAGCAGAAGTGGACGGGGCGGTCCAACATTCGTCGTACCGCCGGTCAAAGAACCGCTCACCGTCGACGACCCCAGCTCTCCAGATATCGTTCGATGAGAAAGCCGAACATCACTTCTGAGTTCGTCCATGCAGCTTTAGCTATGCGGCAAATTGTACGCGACCGAATGACCTCGAGCTCGTCCGCTGGTTGAATACGCAACCCGATGCGTTTCAATTATCTCCCCGTTGCGCTTGAGCTTCTCGCTCGCGATCGGCGCGAGACCAGACGTTGCGAGTTCATAGAAGTTACGCCGAAAATTACGTCTAGCAGAACGCAAACTCGACGTTCACCACGCTCGGCGAGTTTGGCATAGGCCGTCGACCTGCAGGGTTTCCTTGAAGCCTGCAAGATGAGCGGTCACGTCAGCCTGGCGCTAGAGCGTTTCACGTTTTTATTGAAGCGTATCCGGCGTTTGCAAAGTAGTTTTTGCATTCGTCTGGCTGGATGGTTTGGATGAGCTCGCCGAGGTGTCGGCTGATCTCGTCGATCGTGCGTTTTTGGGCGACGCGCATCCAGTGCTTGATCTTGGCGAAGGTCTGCTCGATCGGATTGAGGTCAGGCGAGTAAGGTGGCAGATACCAAAGCCTGACTCCGGCCGCCCTGAGGGTACGGCGGAGCGCGGCCGACTTGTGGCTGCCGAGATTGTCCATGATGACAACTTCGCCAGGCTTCAGCGATGGCAGCAGGATCTGCTCGACATCGGCGCGGAAGCATTCCCCATTGATCGGCCCGTCGAACAGGCAGGGAGCCGCGAGGCGGTCGTAGCGCAGGGCGCCGAGGAAGGTCATCGTGCGCCAGGAGTCATGTGGAGCGAAGCCGCGGAGGCGAGCTCCTTTCGGTGCCCATCCGCGCAGCGGAGCCATGTTGGTCTTGATCCAAGTCTCATCGATGAAGACGAGGCGCTGAGGATCAAGGCCGCCACGATCGCCAGCGTCGCCGTCGGCGGGCCATATCGAAACGGCCTTGTTCAAGAGCGAACAGCGTTTTTTTTGAACCGCAGCCCCTCGCGGCGCATGAACAGCCACACCGCACTATGCGACACAGCGCCCCCGCGCGCCGCCAACTCGTCCTTCAGCGCGTCAGCGTCAAATGCGGGGGCTGCCTGATCCGCTCCTTGATGAAGTCGCCGTGCGGATCCAGCACAGACTTGCGCTGTCTGCCCATCCTGTCCGGCTTGACAGAGCCGGTCGCCCGATAACGCTGCGACCACTTCACCACCGAGGAGACGACAACGCCAAAACGCAAGGCCGCCGAGCGGCAACTCTCACCCTTCGATACCGCTGCGACAACCCGCTTCCGCAGGTCGTTGGAAAGGGGTCTGACCATCGATGCTGGCCTCCAATCCAGCCAACATCTTGAATCATATTCGCTGCCGAACCGGATCCCTCCAGATTCAGTAAATTCGTGAACCGCTCTAGCAGGCTGTCGTTCCGAGCGAACTCCATAGAACGCCTGCAGAAGCATCGCCCGAAGCAGCTTCTCCGGTGCGATTGAGGGGCGACCGAAGTCCGTATAGAGCTTGTCGAACTCCCAGAAAGATCGCCCAGCGCCGCATTCGGCAAGTCAGGATCACCCGTAACGGGTGGTCGACGCGAACCCGAGCCTCCAGGTCCACATAACTGAAAAGCGAGCCGGATGATTTCCTGATCCTAGGAATCACGATCCAAAGCGCTATACTTGCTCGAGCAGGGATCGCCAGCAGTGCGAGAGATTGCTTGGAAGGCGCAGAGTCGCTTGACGGCCCGCTACCGGAGCTGGCTGCGTGCGGCAAACGAATGACGGTGGTCTGCACTGCTATCGCGCGTGAACTGGCCGGATTTGCGTATTTCGCAAAAACGGGACAGTGGTTTCGCTAACGGACGGACAGCAGTTTCGCTAAATCGCGGACAGCGTGGCGGCGCTGGCTTTTGGTTGCCTGGTTGTTGAAGTCAGTTGGTATTGGTTTCGCTGTTTTCAACGTCGGTCAAGGGGCGCGCGGCTTTTTTCCTTCGCATGCTGTCGCCTTCGAGAGCGATGCGGTGGGAGTAGTGGATGATCCGGTCGAGGATAGCGTCTGCGATGGTTGGCTCGCCGAACACGTCAGAGTACCCCTATTTTTGAGCGGGTCGTGTCTCACGTCACGATCACTGACCCGCATCATTTTCTTTTTGGGCACCGGCTTGAGGTGCTGAAGGAGCGGTCGGGGCGCGGTCCCGCCTACGTCGTTGTCGCGCTGCCGGACGGCCGGCCGCGGGCGGTTCGGATCGCGTCGACGGATCTTGCCGAGACGATCACTTCCCGCCCGAACGCCGCCGATCTGCCGCGCATCAGTGCACGTACGCTGATCCCATTGATGCAACATTTGAGCGCGAGTCTGAGCCTTCTCGACGAGAAGGTGATTCGCGATGACCCACCGACCGCTTCCAGGTCGCGTTGCGTATCGACCCCTACCGACATTGGCAAGTCCACCTGGCCGTCCGATGGCCGACATTCCGCGCCTGTGGCCGAATCTGTCGACCGCGACGCAAACCCAGATCGCTCAAATCCTCGCGACGCTGCTGCGGCGAATGCAAGCGGTTCCTGGCAGGCCCGGAAGGGGACTGGGTCGTGCTGATCAGCTTGAACGTCGCTGACGAGCGGCTCACGACTGCGCACCGAGCCAAGTTGGCCTATGTCTACGTGCGGCAGTCATCCGTGAACCAGGTGCGCCAGCACCAGGAGAGCACAGAGCTGCAGTACCGCCTCGTCGATCGCGCCATCGGACTAGGCTGGCCGCCGGAGCGCGTGCAGGTCATTGACGAGGACCTGGGCAAATCCGGTGCTGGCGGTGTGGATCGTCATGGTTTCCAGAAGCTCATTGCCGAGATCGGCCTTGGCAACGCCGGTCTCGTGGTGAGCCTCGACGCTTCGCGCTTGGCCCGCAACAATCGGGACTGGCATCAGCTTCTCGAACTGTGCTCGGTATTCGGCGTGCTCATTGCGGATGGCGAGCGGCTTTACGACCCGCGCGCCTATCACGACCGCCTTCTACTGGGCTTGTCCGGCATCATGAGCGAAGCGGAGCTGCATCAGCTTCGGATGCGCCTTCATCAAGGCGAGCGCCAGAAGGCGGCACGAGGCGAACTGCGGCTGCCCCTGCCGGCCGGGCTTGCCTATGATAGGGCGGGCGCAATTGTTCTCAATCCCGATGAGGAGGTGCAGGCCCGACTTCGGCTCGTGTTCGCCAAATTCCAGGAACTGCAAAGCGCTCGCCGTGTGATGCGTTACTTGGATAGGAACGGATTGTCCTTGCCGGTTCGACCGCTGCTTGGACCATCTCCACACGAGATCGTCTGGCGTGCGCCAGATAGTGCACGCGTCCTTAGCATCCTTCAAAATCCGGCCTATGCTGGGGCGTACGTTTATGGCCGCCGGCAAAAGGATCCGAGCCGATGCCGGCCGGGATCGCTGACGGGAACGGTCAAGGTGGCGATTGAGGATTGGGCGGTTTGCCTCCACGCCGCTCACCCAGGCTATATCAGCTGGGAGGAGTTCATGGCCAACCAGGGGCGACTGGCGGATAACGTCTTCCGCCATGAGGCAGGACATTCTGGCGTACCGCGCAAGGGGGCAGCCCTGTTACAAGGAATTGCGATCTGCGGCCGTTGCGGACGGCGCATGAGCATGCGCTACACGGGCCCGAATGCTGACTATCCGGTCTATTGCTGCCGCTCGGATCGGGACCAGCAAGGCAGTGCACTTTGTCAGGAAGTCCGGGCGTTGGCGGTTGACGCGCTGGTCGAGCGAGTGGTCCTCGATGCCCTGGCGCCGGATCAGATTGAGATCGCACTCGCAGCGGCAGGCCAACTGGAGCAGGAGAGTCGTCAGCTCGAGCGCCAGTGGGCGCTTCGCGTGGAGCGTGCCCGCTACGAGGCCGAGCGCGCTCGGCGTCAGTATGACGCTGTCGAACCCGAGAACCGTCTTGTGGCGCGCTCACTTGAGCGGGCTTGGGAAGAGAAGCTGCGTGTCGTCGAGGCGGTCGAGCAGCAGCATGCGCGTTGGCGCGTACAAGAGCCGCTTCTGATTGGCCCGGCGGAACGCGCTGGGCTACAAGCGCTCGGAGAGAACCTGCCGCGGATTTGGAACGCGACCACCACGTCGGCAGCCGATCGCAAGCGCATTCTACGATTTGTCATCCGCGAAGTCGTTCTTGATCAGAAGCGGGCCCGAGGTCAGGTCTGGCTCAAGATCGTCTGGCAGACCGGCGCAACCAGCGAGTATCACGTTCAACGGCGGGTTCACACCTACCGCAATTACATCGACATTGATCGGTTGCGGCGACGGATCATCGAGTTGAATGCTGAACACAAAATGGACGCCGAGATCGCAGCCATACTCAATCAGGAAGGCTTCGTCGCAGCCCGAGGCTGCGCCTTCAAAGGCGAGAACGTCTGGGTACTGCGTACCCGCTGGGGCATTCCAACCGTCAAAATCAACGGTGTGGACAATAATCCGATGCGCTGGCCCGACGGGAGCTTCTCGATTCAGGGCGCGGCGGCTGAGCTTGGAGTAACTCCGCAAACAATCTTCGATTATCTTGCGCGCGGATTGCTGGCAGGTCGTCAGTTGGCCAAGGGCCAGCCATGGCAGATCGAGCTCTCAGACGAGCAAATCAGTCGACTTCGCAAGCGGGTGCGACGCACCAAGCGTTCGAAGAAGGAGGCATCATGAAGTCATCGGCTCTCCGATCATGTCATGCCATTGCGCAACGGGCTTGGATTTGCGCCTGTAGCGCTCTTCGACGATTTCCAGGAGATCGAGGCGTTGCTGGTCATTGAGGGTCCCCAATCGTCCACGATGAGCAACTGGACGCTCGCGAGCTTGTCGATCAGACGAGGGAAGCGACCGTCGAGGCGGGCCATGGCGAGGTCTTCGAACAGGCGTGACATCCGCAAGTAGAGCACGAAATGATCGAACCTGGCAGCCTGACGTCCGAAGGCACAGGCCAGCCAGGTTTTGCCGGTACCGGTCTGTCCGGTGACGATGAGGTGCTCATGAGCTTTGAGCTAGGCGCCTTGCGCCGGCTGCAAGGTATTACGCCGATCAAGCCCGCGTCGAGCTGCGAAGTCGATATCTTCGATACAGGTGTCGACGAAGCTCAGCTTTGCTTCGGCCAGGCGATTGGTCAGGCGTTTGTCGGCACGCGTAGCGGCTTCGCGATCGAGCATCAGGCCAAGCCAGGTCAGGCCACTCCTCCCGGCTGAGATCGGCGGCATTGTCCTCTTCGCCCAATTGCCGGTAGGCGGCCGCCATTCCGGCCAGGCCGAGTGCCTGCATTTGGTCGGGTGGGTTAGCATCACGATGGTCTTCCTTCGTTGATAGTAGGCCCCGCAACGGATGTTGGCGTGGGAGAGCATGGCTTTGACGGGTTCGGTAGCAGGGCTCGTACGGTCGAGCCGGACTTGAGGATGGCGCTCACGGAGGAGTAGCTGATCGCGTTGATGGCGAGCGCCCTCTCGCAGGCTGCTTCCAGCCTGACTTCGCTCGTAGCGTCGCGCCAGCGCGATGATGCCCATGGCGAGCGATACCCCTGTTCGGGATGCGGGGCTCGCGCATCACCCCCTCGACCAGCGTGGCGACGCAGACGCCAATCGGCCCCGCCATCTTGATCAGGGATGCCGGCGTCATATTGGCGTAACGCTGATGGACCTTGGGCATGTGCTCGTTCACCGTGACATGGCCGCCGCGCTGGCATTACGGGCGGACTTGCCCTTGTGACAGATTGTCGAGGATGACGACCTCGCCTTTTGCCAGAGTTGGCGCCAACACCTTCTCGACAAGAGGGTGAAGAGTTCGCCATTGATGGGCCCGTTGATGGCCCAGGGTGCGCTGATCTGGTCGTGCTGCAACGCCGCGATGAAAGTCATGGTCTTCCAATGACCGAAAGGCGCGGATGCTTGGAGCCGCTGTCCACTCGGACCCCAGCCGCGCAGTGGCGCCATGTTGGTCTTGATCCAGCTCTCGTCGATAAAGATCAGGCGTGAGGCGTCAATCTTGCCTTGATGGGCCGTCCAGCGCGTCCGTTTACGGGCGATATCGGGACGATCTTGTTCGGCTGGCAGGATCGTTTTTTTGAAGCTCAGCCCTTCGGCATGCACAAACGCCCACACCGCCCGGACATCTGTCTTGATCCCGCGCGCCGCCAGTTCCTGTGTCAGCTTCCGCAAGGTGAATGGCCCCGAGAGAACGCGCTTGCGCAGCCAGTCGGCATTGGCACCGGACAGAACCGGCTTCTTGTGACCGCCGATCTTGCCGGGCGAAACGCCTCCGGTCTCCCGCCTCAGATTCTTCCACTTCGTTACACAGGACGGGCTGATCTGAAGCGCCTCTGCAATCGAACGAACCGTCTCCCCGGCGTCAGCCCGCGCCAGAGCGCGTTCACGAAGGTCTTCCGAATAGGGTCGCGTCATCCATGCTGGCCCCTGTCCTCCAGCATGGAGTTTGAATCAGAAATCGGTCCCGCAGGGAATCCCGATTCCGGTAAAAAACAACATGCTCTAGTTAGGCCCAGCAGCATTCGATCTTCAGGCAGCATCTCTGCCCGCCGGCCAAACCGATGCCGCTGCAATTCCTTGATGATTTGACGCAGCCGTTCGCTCTCGCACCGCTCGGCAAGTAGCATCGCTTTCAGCGTCTCGGGATCGTCAGGCAGGGCATCGCTCATATCCAACTCACAACATATTCGTCGCCGTCTGGCGGATTCACTTCGCCGCAGCGCGAGACCTGCAACTATCCAGGCTGCTTCATGCCGTCGTCGCCCGGACCTCATGTATGCCCTTCGCAGCGCCGAGAGTTGCGCCGCCGACAAGGGCATGACGGCATCTTCAAATCTTCGACGAGCGGAAGACGCCGTCTTTCAGACTTTCGCAAACAGGCACAGGCCTGTCCCATCGCAGAAGATCAGCTTGATCCGGACCGCCCGCTTGGCCCAGAGCACATAGACCGCACCCGAGAACACATTGGCCATCATAACCTCGCGCATCAGCGTAGCCAATCCTTCGGCACCCTTGCGGAAGTCGACCGGCTTGGTCGCTTCTATCACACGAACCCGTCTCGGATGGACCGATCAACGGTTCGCCTTCAGCGCCTGAACGATGGCGGCGATCAGGTTGGCATCTGCAACGCGGCTAACGCCGGCACGAACTGTGGCGCTTCGGCCCCCCGGTCGCCGACATCTTGCTCCGAACGATTCGCGCGGCTTACTTGCCGGATTCGTCGTCGGGGCATCGACGATTGGTCTACAGTCGTCTCCGATTGGCGCCCAAACCCGAGCAGGCCCCGCCGCCGTCCCGACAGGCCAACGACGGCTTGCGGATGCACGAGCGAATGCAGTTTGGCGGCGCGCGCTGCCACTTCTTTGAGAGGAGTCGCGAAAGGGCAGCCGCATCGAGCATCTGCTCCGCCAGAAGCTTCATCAGTTTCGCGTTCTCCTCCTCCAACGCCCTCAGCTGCTTCGCGTCGGAAACGTCGTGCCGCCGAATTTCGCCTTTTATTATAGATCGTCGTCTCGGATGTCTCATAACCTGCGGCGAAGTCGCCGCTGTTTGCCGCAACCTCATGCTCCTTCAAGCGCGACAATCTTCCCTTCCGTGACCTTCATCGCTTCATCTATCCGTTCTTCTCCAAGCCGGACTCTAACTCCATCCGGAGAAAAATAAGCGGCCGCATGTCAAGCACCATCCAGCCGCCTTACGGAGGTGGCCCCTTGCCATCGTGTGGCACGGCGTAATATCTGGTCTTGGTCGAGATCGCGGCCGGAGGATGAGCCCATCTCCAAGGCGTCCCTTAGCCGCGGTTGCCGCCATACTTCTGGATGAATAGACGGTCTTGGGCGATCCGGTCGTGAGACAATTGCCTGAACTCGTCGTCCGTCCGGCTGTCGATGAGCCAGTCGGCGAGGTGGCGGCCGATCGCAGGCGCCAGTTTGAACCCGTGTCCGCTGCCGCCCCACGCGTCGGCATAACCTCCAACACCAGTCCGCGGCCCAGCGAAAGGATACCAGTCGGGGGTCACATCATAGAGGGAAGCATAAGAATCTATCCGCAGCGCGCTGCTAAATGAGGGAAAGCGCTTTTCCAAGCGCTCTAGGACATCGCTGACGAACTCCTCGTCGGCTTTCGTGTCGTAGTCGTTCGGGTCGACGTCGTAATACTCTTTTGGGAAGCCTCGTCCGACGACGAAACGGCGGTTGCCGAGTGGCCTCATATAGATCGCGTCGACGGCATTGGAGACCGGGCCATCGGGGATAGGACGGCCAGGCCGGGCTTCCCAGACGGTGTCTTGTTCACGAACGATACGCAGCGGCATATTAATACCGATGCTCTCGCCGAGCTTGCCTGCCCACGGACCGCTCGCATTGACAACGAAGTTCGCTTGGATGGTTTTTCCGCGGACCTTCACGCCGGTCACACGATTGACATCTCCGACGAGTGCATCCACTGGGGTTCTGCCGCGGAATTCTCCGCCGAGCGCCTTGAAGGCCGCGACGAAAGCTTCGGTCGCACGGACGGGATCGGCGTACCCTCCATCGGGCTCAAAGACAACTCCCGCAACTCCATCTGGGTTGACCAGTTCGGCAATCTTGGACGAAGCGAGCTCCTGCAACTCGGTCGCGATGCCGATCCCGTTTAGTATCGCAATATTTGCGCGCGCGCCCTCTAGCATCGTTTCCGGCACGAGCATGTGATAGCCTGTGCGAGCAAAACCTGTGTCGAAGCCGTCTTTGGAAAGCGCCGACAAGATCTCCATCGATTCGCGCGTGAGGTTCGCCGCAAGTGGGTTAGAGTAATGCTGGCGGATGATCGCCGCGCTCTTTCCCGTACCGCCCGCTGCTGGCTCTTCGCGGTCGAGCAGCAGCACATTCGCGACTCCACGCTTCTTCAGGAAGTAGGCTGTTGCGGCGCCGGTTATGCCTGCGCCGACTACGATGACATCGATTTTCATCTTCCTATCCTTCTTTGAGGGAGCTAGTTGGCTATGCGGTATCCGCGCTAGCTTCGGGACTGATTTTTCCGAACCTGATGTCCTGTTCGGCGAATGTGGGATTTCGTTCCGCTGGGTCGCCATACCCGCCCGCCCCCGGCGTCTCGACCTGCAGGTGCGCCCCTTCAGGGATTTGCAGACCCGTCAGCTTTGCGGAGACCGGCATCGTCTTGCCCTCGCCGTTGACGAAAGTGAACCGTCCCGATCGTCCAGGCTTGCCGCCAAACAGTCCCCACGGCCGAAAAATGAAGCGCTCGCCCTGTCCGCTAAAGTGACAGGTATGGCCTATGGGACGGTAGACACGGCGCAGGCCAAGACCGCCGCGCCACTTGCCGGCGCCGCCGGAGCCCTCGATGAATTCATATCGCTCGATCAGAAGGGGATACTCGCGCTCAAGAGCCTCGATCGGAAGATTGGAGGTATTCGTGACGTGCACCTGGACTCCATCGGTACCGTCCTTGTAGGCACGGGCACCCGCACCGCCACCGATCGTCTCCATGTAGACATAGTGTGTGCCGTCGGGTGCCGTGCCGGAGAACGAGCAGCTCGTGTTGCTGCCGTTGGACGCTGCGACCACGAGCTGTGGCGCCGCTTGGGCAAGCGCGCCAAGAACAACGTCGATGATGCGCTGGCAGGTCTGAGCGCGCGCCGCGGTCGCGGCTGGGAACTTAGCGTTGACGATTGAACCCTCCGGAGCGGTGATCGCCACCGGCTCCATCATGCCGCTGTTGGTCGGACCGTCTGGGTCAACGAGGACCTTCAGCGCATAAAGTACGCTCGCCTCCAGACCACTCGTGGTGACATTGATATTGCCCGCGACCTGCGGCGACGAACCTTCGAAATCGAAGGAGATTTCATCGCCCTTGATCTCAACCGCCACCTTGATTGGGATATCCGTCGTACCGGCTCCATCGTCGTCGAGATAATCCTCCAAAGTGTATTTCCCGTCGGGCAGCTCGCTTATGCCGGAACGGATCCGACGGGCGACGGCACTGAGGATCGCTTCAGCTCCCTCTTCGAATTGCTCGATGGTCCAGCGTCGAAAGAATTCCTCCATCCGACGCGCGCCGAGCAGGTTCGCCGCGAACTGGGCATTGTAGTCGCCGCGCCTCTCGTGCGGAACCCGCACGTTCAACAGCACGAGGTCCATCACATTCTGGTCAATCTTATAGTCGCGCATCACACGAAGCGGCGGAATGCGCAACCCTTCCTGGTAGATCTCGGTCATTCCGCCCGCCATGCTGCCGGGCACCATTCCGCCGACGTCGGCGTGGTGGGCGATGTCGGCAACGAAAGCGACCAATCTTCCGCTGGAAAATATGGGCATGACCGCGGCAATGTCGGGAAGATGGGAGCCTCGTCCCACATAGGGATCGTTCGACAAAAACATGTCGCCCGGCCTGATCGCGTCGACGCCGTATTTTCCGAGAACGACCTCCACTAGGCCGTGCATGGAAGCGAGCAGCAGCGGCAGACTTTCCCCTTGCGCGATGGTCCGCCCCTTCGTGTCGAAGATGGCCGTGCTGTGGTCCCGCCGCTCTTTGATGTTTGTGGAATAGGCGCTGCGCATGATTGCGACATACATCTCGTCGCATATGCTGGAGAGCGCGCTGCGCATCATCTCAATTTCGATGGGATTGAGGGACATCAGGCGAGCTCTCGGCGAAGTTGGACGACGATGTTGCCCCACTGATCGACAAAAGCCTCGTCGCCGGGGTAGACAAGGGTGGTTGCATCCTGCTGGTCAATGATTGCCGGCCCCCGGAGGCGTTGCCCTTTCGCAAGGTCGGCTCGCTCGTAGATCGCCGCCTCGACCGGTTCGATCTGATCAAAGACTACCTTGCGCGTGTGGGTTGGCCGGCCATGCTTAGCCTCCGGCAATTCCGCCGGGCGCACGAATTCAACCTTTTGCCTGGCCTTCAGCTTGATACTGACCAACTCGATGACTTCGCCAGTCATCGAGAACCCGTAGGATCGTTCGTGTGCTGCATGGAACGCCTGTCGTAGCGCCTCGATGCCATTGCCGGCGAGCCTCTCATCGGCGAGCGGTAGCGAAAGTTCAAAATTCTGGCCGCGGTATCGCAGCTCCGCGCGCCACTCGTAGCTACGCTGATTCTCGGGAACTTTTTCGTTAGAGAACCACGACTGCGCGTCGGCAACCAGGGAATCGCGCAGTGTCTTGATAGCCGGTTCCGCAGCCCCCACCAGTTCGCCGAGATAGGTACCAACGAAATCGTTCGACAAAGCACAAAAGTGCAGCCCCTCGGCGCACATCAAACCCGGATTAATGGGCACAACGACGGTGGAAATGCCGATTTCTCTGGCAACGTCGATAGCGAACAACGGCCCTGCTCCGCCAAAAGCAAACAGCACGAACTTCGAAGGGTCGTGGCCTCTTTCAATTGACATCCGGCGCAACGCTTTGACCATCGTGCTGCCTGCAAGCTTCAGGATGCCCAACGCCGTATCAAGGGTCTCCAACCCAAGTTTTTCCGCAAGACCGGCTATCGCCTTGCGCGCCAAGTCCGGCGTGATGGGCATCCGTCCACCGAGCAGAGCCTCGTTGCTCAGACGACCAAGAAGCACGTTGGCGTCCGTCGTCGTCGCATCGACGCCACCAAGGCCGTAACATGCGGGCCCGGGATCGGCACCAGCGCTGTGCGGCCCAACCTTAAGAAGGCCATCCCTGTCGATCCAGGCGACCGTGCCGCCGCCGGCGCCAACCGCCGTCACGTCAACGGCCGGCATGCGTACCGGGAAGCCACCCACATCCTGCAACGAGACCTCACTAGGCTCGCAATTACGGATCAGCGCGACGTCCGAACTCGTACCCCCAATGTCGAGCGTGATTACCTCGCGATAGCCCATTTGGCGCGCCCAGTGCACGACCGCTGAAACGCCAGCCGCGGGGCCAGAGAGCGATGCACGTATCGGAAGCTCCTTCGCCATTTGGGCGGACATGAGCCCGCCGCTGCTCTGAGAGATCAGCGGTCGCGCCATCGTCCCAAGGGCCTTTACTCCGGAGATCAGGCGGCCGATGTAGCGATCCATTACGGTCAGGAGCGCTCCGTTTAGCACGGCAGTTGTGAAGCGCTCATACTCTCTGAACTCAGGATAAACGGAAGCCGACGAGATGACATGAATACTGTCAGGCAAGGTCGCGCGCAGCACCTCGACCGCGCGGCGCTCGTGTTCGGGATAAGCGAACGAGTGGAGAAAGGCCACAACGATGCAGTCGACCTTCCTGTCAAGCAATGACGGAATGAGTCCACGAAGGCGCTCCTCGTCCAGAGGCGTGACGACAGCACCATCAGCCCGGACACGCGCCGGCACTTCGAAGCGGCAGTCACGCGTGACGAGCGGCGCCGGGAAATCCTGGTGAATGTCGTAGACTTTCGGCCGCGTCTGCCTGCCGATCTCGATCAGGTCACGAAAGCCCTCACTGGTGACTAGAGCGACCTTGCCGATGCGTCGCTGTATCAGCGCGTTCGTCCCGACTGTGGTCCCATGGAAGAGCGCTCCCACCGCCGAGAACTGCAGGTCATGAAGCGCCAGGAGTTCCCCGAGTCCTTTGAGGATGGCTTCTTGCGGTTGGGCCGGCGTTGACGGTCGTTTGTAGCGGATCGTGCGCCCTGCCTCTTCGTCGATGACAAAGAAGTCCGTGAAGGTTCCGCCCACATCGACCCCTACTTTCAGGGGCATATTGTTTGCCTTTCCATTCGTATATGTCGCATATATGATCTGCGAAGCCTCACGTCAACAAACAATTGAGCCGAGCCACGATGGCGGAGACAGCGGCAATGAGCTGGATCATTGCCGCAACAGCAGACACCTCGAAAATGCTGGGGATCGGGTATATATCGCCGACATATCATCAGCGATTTGGTGATCAGCGAAAGTCGAGACACATGCCGCCACGAAAGAGCGCCAAGGATGAGGGAGCAGCCGAGCTTTCGCTCGCCGTGGCTGCGACGAACACAATCCGCGACCGGATTCTGGATCTGACCCTGCAACCGGGACTTCAACTCGACGAAACGATGCTTCGCAACGACCTTGGGATCAGCCGTACACCGGCCCGCGAAGCACTCAACCGCCTGACGACGGAGGGTCTTATCGAGATGAGACCCAATCGCGGTTTCTTCGTTCGACCACTGGATCTCGGTGATCTGACGCAGTTTTTCGAAGCCTATCTCGTCATCGAGCGAAGCTCAGCTTATTACTGCCGCATGACCCATCCGCATCTTGTCAGGGATCTGGAGGCTATACAGGTTCATCACACCCGGGCGGTCAGCAATCAGATCTTTGTCGAAATCTCCCGCTACAATGCGGCTTTCCATTTACGAATTGCCGAAGCTACCGAGAACGAATATCTCATCAGCTTTGCACACCGCCTGCACAACATTGCGCGACGGCTGGCCTATTACGTGTATCAACGAGAGGCGAGTGAACAGCAGGCGTTCCAGCACAGGCAGCGTATAATTGTTGACGAGCACATCGCTATAATCGATTCGTTGCGCAACGCGGACCGCAAGCAGCTTTTGGAAACGATCACCAATCACGCCGAACGGTTCAGGCGTCGCATCGGAGATTTCATCGAGGGCACGGGAAAGCCGGTTTTCATGCCTGCCTAATCGAAAGCGCAGCTGTCCGTCCTATTGCATTGAATAGCCTGATTGAGTTGATCGCGGGCCGCGCGATCCGTGTTTGCTTCCCCGCCGGGGAGGCGCGCGCCGTCGTACTGAAGGCCGATCGGGGAGGTACTCGTCAAGACGATAGAGCCTTTCGCGCCTCGTTAGCAGATCGAACCACAAGGGCGTGCGTTGAAGTGGCTTGACCCGGCCGCTCGTGCGACCCGTATACTCAATAACGTAACATCGGCCGCGTTTCATCCAATCAAAGTTCGTTGAATGGGCGTCAATAGCCGATCTTTGCGTGTAGTTAGCGCTCGGCCTGGCTACTGTCGAACCACACGCAGAGCCTCAGCGAAGGCGACGTGGCCCCCCGCCACCGGGCAGGTAACGCTGGGCCAAGCGGAATTGATTGGGATCACGACCTTGCCCTGCGGATAAAACTGCCTGAGGCGAGATAGCTGTTTTCGTGATTTACCAGAATATCCATAACTGATCCGGTCGGATCCTGGTTCGGGCGGAAGGCGACATGAGCGCTTGTCGCGTCCGCCACCAGCCAGGCGTCTGCGCGTTGGGTGAGCCACGCGAGGTTTTCTCAAAAGCAACGGCTTTGGTTTGCTTGAATTAGCTGATCGCGGTCGTACGGCTGCGACTTTTAGCGTCGCAGTGAACACGTAGGCGCGCGCCTTTGTTTGGCGACCGATGATCCCAGTTTTTAGGGCTCCGTTCGTCACCGTGGACGAACAATCGCGAGGCCTCTACGAGGCGTTGTCGATACCAACCACCGCCTGCTGCGAGCTGCATCACGCTATGAGCGAAGCTCCGGTCAGCCGGTAAAGACAACTGTTTTCTTTCCAGTGAGCACCACCCGATCCTCGAGGTGATGGCGAATGGCGCGAGCGAGTACGCGCCGTTCTATGTCGCGCCCTTTGCGGACCAGATCGAGCGGCGTATCGTGATGCGAGATCCGTTCCACATCTTGCTCAATGATAGGTCCCTCGTCGAGATCGGAGGTCACATAATGCGCTGTCGCACCGATCAACTTGACGCCCCGCTCGTGAGCCTGGTGGTAGGGCTTGGCTCCTTTGAAGCCCGGCAGGAACGAGTGATGAATGTTAATGCAGCGCCCCGACAGCTTGGCCGAGAAGCCATCCGAAAGGATCTGCATGTAACGCGCGAGAACAACGAGATCAGTATTGGTCTTCTGCACCAGCTCCCAAATTCGCGTCTCCTGCTCCATCTTCGTCTGCTTGGTAACCGGGAAGTGGTGGAATGGCAACTCAGCCAAGTCGGTGGAGGCCAGATGCTCGCGACCATGGTTCGAGACGATTGCGGTCACCTCCATCGGCAGTTCGCCGATACGCCAGCGATAAAGCAAATCCGCCAGACAATGATCGAATTTCGAGACCAACAACATCACACGCTTCTTGGCGGAACCGTGCCGCAGAGTAAACGTCATTGCGAGGCGCTGGGCGAGGTCCTCAATGGCTGCACTGATGTCCGCCTCTGATTTCGCGTGCTCGAGGCGATCGAAGACAACGCGCATGAAAAAGCGACCGGTCTCGGTATCATCGAACTGCTGAGCATCAAGAATGTTGCAGCCAGCTTCGAACAGAAGAGCCGAGATTGCTGAGACAATCCCTGGGCGATCAGGGCAAGACAAGGCGAGAATCATGGAACGATCGGACATATCAGTCACCGCCAGATGGCGGCTCCTCGCAGAATGCGTATAAGAAACCAGAGGCGAAAGCACCGCGAACGCATAGGATCAACTTCGGAGAGTGGCAACGCGACAGCCGAACTCTGCGGCGGAAGCGGCAAACCAGGACCAAAAGCTGCCCGCCATGCTGCGCGGCACAAGAATTTCGAAGATGGGACCATCCGGTCCGTCCTTGGTTCGCCATAGCTGTACACCGATATGCGCGAAGCTCGTCAGAGCGGTCGTGTCGACCGGAAATACTTTCGAGTGAAGATCGATCATCGCCCCCTTGGCGAGAACCTCACGTGCCCGCGCCCCCGATACGCACAGTGCCGCGCGGGCGTGACTCTGGTCGCTCACAGCAGCCTCGCCCGAAAGCAATCCGAGGAGATCAGAGAAGCCTGTTCCTTGTCGAGCAATAAGCAGCCACTGATCCGGGCCTGACCATACCAAACCATGCATGTCGGTCAGCGCGATGGAAGATGTTTGCGGTAGATCGAGACCGATCAGCCGCTTGATAACAAGCTGCAGGCCGGTTGCGCCCGGCTTCGCGATCAACGTCGCGAGCTGCAGGTTGCCCGACATCAGCACGGTGACACCGGGGTCGCGTGCGGCTCCGATCTGGCCAGCCTTGACGATGCCGGCCCAAGCGTTACGGGGACGCCAAATAGAAGTCGGTTGCTCAGCCATGCAGACGAGTCCCTTCGGGATCGAGAAAGACGGGTGAGCAAACCTCGACCTGGATTTCGTTGTTGCGGACCGGATCGACGGCGCGAATGCGCTCACCGATGCGCGCGGGCCCATCCTTGAGCAGGCCCAATCCAATCCAGTGCCTTAGGTTCGGCGAATAGGCCACAGAGGTCATGTAGCCCTCGTCATTGTCTATGTTGGCGGTACGGCCCATTGCGATGAAATGCGCGCCGGCCCGCAGCCGCTCTCCCGAATTGACTGGCCGAAGTCCCACTAGGGTCGGACGGTCGGCTTGCAAGAATGCCTCTCGCCTCGCCATCAGTCGTCCGATGAAATCCTTTTTGGATGACATCATCTTACCAAGGCCAAGATCACGGGCTGCCGTCTGACCGTTGATCTCGTTGCCCGCGACATGCCCCTTCTCAATGCGCATGACACCGAGCGCTTCCGTGCCGTAAGGTGTGATCCCGTACGGCTCGCCCGCCGCCATCAGCGCGCGCATCATCGCCTCGCCATAGTCGGCCGGCACCGCGAGCTCGTAGGCCAGCTCGCCTGAAAACGAAATCCGGAACAGCCGCGCTGGGATGCCTCCACCGACTGTGATTGCGCGCGCGGCCAGATATGGGAAGCTCTCGTGCGAGATATCGTGCGCGGCATCAACTATGGCGCGCAGAACCTCGCGCGATTTCGGGCCGGCAATTGCGGCCTGCGCCCATTGTTCGGAGACCGAGACCGTCCGCACGTCGAGCTCCGGCCAAAGCACCTGATGGCAGAATTCGAGATGTTGCATCACCTTGCCGGCGTTGGCCGTCGTGGTGGTCATGAGGAAATGATTTTCACACAGGCGCGAGGTGGTACCGTCATCCATGACGATGCCGTCCTCGCGCAGTATCAGTCCGTACCGAGCCTTGCCGACTGGCAGCGCCTTCCAGCCATTGATATAGACGCGCTCCAAAAATTCGGCGGCATCGATGCCCTGAATATCGATTTTGCCGAGCGTCGAGACATCGCAGATGCCCACGCCACTGCGGACAGCAAGCACCTCGCGCTTGACCGAGGTCAGCCAATCCTGCTCGCCGGACCTCGGATAGTATTGTGCTCGCAGCCATTGGCCCGTCGCGACAAAGACGGCCCCTTGCTCTTCTGACCAGTCATGCGTCGGCGCCAGACGCACCGGACGGAACTCCTTGCCCCGGTGATGCCCCGCGAGAGCACCGATCGCGACCGGCGTGTAGGGAGGCCGGAAAACAGTAGTACCGGTATCGCGGATCGCCCTACCCATTTGCTCCGCCATGATGGCCAGACCGGTGATATTCGAGGTCTTACCCTGGTCGGTTGCCATACCAAGCGTCGTGTAGCGCTTGAGATGTTCGACTGAACGGAAGCCTTCCCGCGCCGCTAGTTCAACATCTTTCTCCGTGACGTCGTTCTGGAAATCAACAAAGGCTTTGCCTTTGCCGCCCGTCACCCGCCAGATCGGCTTGAGGCCGCTCGTCTCGGCGTCAGTAGTGGGAACAGGCTCGACTGCCGCAGGGGCGAAGCCGAACTCCGTTGCCGCCTCACGCCCGAGCCGTGCGCCATCTTCCAGCGCCTCGGCAAGAGTGAAGCGGCCAGCGGCGCTGCCCCCGACAGCTAAGCCCGGCGGCAGCGCGCCGGGCACGAAAGCTTGCACTGCGTCGTTCCAAATTGGTTTGCCATTCTGGTGCGAGGTGAGGTGAAGTGTCGGGTTCCACCCATTGGAAACTGCGAGCAAGTCGCAAGCTACCGTCGTGCGTTTTCCAGAGCTGTCGCGTATTGCGACGCCCCGCAGGTGATGGCCGCCTAGGGTCGCTTCGACAACGCCGCCTGCGAACACCAGGACGCCGGCACGCTCGGCGAGCGCTCTGAACCCAGAATCGATTTCGCCGCGGGAATCGACAATCGCTGACACGCGAGCGCCCGCCTCCACAAGATCGCTGACCGCGGCCCAGCCACTGTCGCCGGCCGTAAAGACGACAACCTCGTGACCGGGCAGGACGCCAAAACGGTTGACGTACGCACGCACGGCGCCGGCAAGCATGATGCCGGGCCGGTCGTTACCTGGAAAGACGATCGGCCGTTCGAGCGCACCGGAGGCGAGGATCGCGCGCTTTGCGTAGATTCGCCACCCGCGCTGACGCGGCTGATGAGCTGGCGGGACGGCGACGTGATCGTTGACACGTTCCACCGCGCCAAAGATGCCATGGTCGTAGAGCCCAAAGACACTGGTCCGGGGCATGATGCGCACTTCGGAAAGAGAGGCGAGCTCAGCCAATGTAGCCGAGAGCCAATCGGCGGCGGGACGCCCGTCTATCTCACGCCTCTCGGCGAGCAGACGGCCCCCAAACTGAAAATCCTCATCGCAAAGGATGACGCGCGCGCCGGTACGGCCTGCCGTGAGGGCGGCAGAGAGGCCCGCCGGCCCACCACCGATTACCAAGACATCGCAGAAGGCGAAGGCCTTCTCGTAGTGATCAGGGTCTGGGACTTCGGCAGCGCGACCCAGTCCCGCAGCGCGGCGAATCAGCGGCTCGTAGAGCTTCTCCCAAAATGCGGCCGGCCACATGAAAGTCTTGTAATAGAAGCCGGCGGCCAATACCGGGCCGGCGAGACGATTCATGGATAGAAAATCGAAAGCGAGCGAGGGCCAGCGGTTCTGGCTCGTTGCCTCAAGTCCGTCGAACAGCTCGACAATAGTTGCCCGTGTGTTCGGTTCGCGCCGTGCGCCGGTGCGCAGCTCGATCAGCGCGTTGGGCTCCTCGGAGCCGGCCGAGAAGACGCCGCGGGGGCGGTGATATTTGAAAGACCGACCGATGAGCCGCACGCCATTGGCGAGCAGCGCCGAGGCTAGGGTGTCGCCGGAGTGCCCATCATAGCTCTTTCCATCAAAACGGAAGGACAACGTCCGAGTGCGATCGACCAGTCCCCCGCTCAACAGCCGGAACGGCTGCGTGCTCATGCTGCCGCTCCCGCTCTCGAGTTCTTGGCCGGGATCACCGACTCGATCGTGTGGGTCAGAGTATGACGGCGCACTACAAGCCAAGCATGACAGCCGGCGCCGTGATACCAGAGCTCTTCATGAAGACCGCGCGGGTTGTTGCGCAGATAGACATATTCGAACATCGCAGCTTCCGTGGCAGCGGGGCCGTCCGGGCGCTGCGGGCCGGCGTCACCCAAGTAGGTAAATTCCTGGACGTCACGCGCGCCGCAATGGGGACATAAAATGCGCATCGGGTCTGTTCCAACGAGCTCTCAGTGAAGGTTGGGCTGGGCGCCCACGCCCTTTTCGTCGATCAGCCGACCGGTGGCGAAGCGATCGAGCCTATACGCGGCTGCGACCCGATGCGGTTCGTCCTTAGCTATGAGATACGCAAAGCAGAAGCCCGACGCCGGTGTCGCCTTGAAACCGCCGTAGCACCAGCCGGCGTTAAGATAGAGCCCTCGGACTGGAGCGTGATCTATAATCGGCGAGCCATCCATCGACATATCCATGATGCCACCCCAGTGGCGCAGCAGCCGTACTCGGCCCAAGCCGGGCCACAGGCCCATTGCGGCCTCCATGACATCTTCAATCACGGGAAGGTTGCCGCGCTGGGCGTACGAATTGTAACCATCAATGTCGCCTCCAAAGACGAGACCACCCTTGTCGGATTGACTGATGTAGAGATGGCCTGCGCCGAAGGTCACTACGCAGTCGATCAGCGGCTTGAGGCCCTCGGAGACGAAGGCTTGCAGCACATGGCTTTCAATCGGCAGCCGCATCCCGGCCATCGCGGCGAGGCGAGAGGAGTTGCCTGCGACAGCAAGCGCGATCTTCTTCGCCTTGATTGGGCCACGCGTAGTCTCGACGCCGATCACGCGACCGCAGGCAATATCAATACCGGTCACCTCGCAATTCTGTACGATGTCAACGCCGCAAGTGTCGGCGGCACGCGCGTAACCCCAAGCGACGGCGTCGTGGCGGACCGTGCCGCCACGACGCTGTAACAGCCCACCTTGGATCGGGAAACGACTTGTGTCGTGGTCGAGGAAGGGCAGCATGGCGCGCACCCGCTCACGATCAATGAACTCAGCATCAACGCCGGCGAGGCGCATCGCATTGGCCCGGCGAGCGAAGGCGTCGCGCTGAACGTCAGAGTGAAAGAGGTTGAGCACCCCGCGCTGACTGATCATCGCGTTGTAGTTTAGGTCCTGCTCCAGCCTTTCCCAGAGCTTCATCGAAAGTTCGTAGAAGGGGGTGTTTCCAGGCAGCAGATAGTTCGACCGGATGATCGTGGTGTTACGGCCGACATTGCCGGAACCGATATAGCCTTTCTCGAGCACGGCGACATTGCGGATGCCGTGCTCGTCGGCAAGATAGTAAGCAGTAGCGAGGCCGTGACCGCCGCCGCCGATGATCAGAACGTCGTATTCGGGTTTGGGTGCAGCATCGCGCCAAGCCGGTTGCCAGCCACGATGGTTCTTTAACGCTTGTGCAATGAGGGAGAAGATGGAATAGCGCATTGGTGGGTTCGAGGCTGTTTGTAGAAGCTGTCGGAGAAACTTCGCTCGCCTTGCCCACATTGAACGGCGCAGTTTCGCCGGCATGATCGCTAGCGACCTTCGATTGCCTGAAAACGACAGCACGGTCCAAACCGACCGCTCATGTCAGATCGGGGCACCTACGATTCGTCCGACCGATGTGACGCACTGCAACTCGTGAAGCGGCGGCTTTACTGCGTGCGCTATATTATCTATCGACGAGAACCGGCTAACGATACCGGCACACGCGAAGCAGGAAGAATCGTGATCCCGTACGGCTAGGGCCAATGCGACCGGCCGCGCATCTTTGCTTCACCAAAGGACAGGCCCTCGGGCAGCGGACCCAGGCAAGACAACCCTCACTTGCACGATCCGAGATCACTTTTCAGACGTCCGGTCTGCCAGCAGACCTTTAGAACTGTCGAGTTCGTAGCTCTGTTATGAGAGCTCAATCGTTCCGGCTGTTGGACTTTTTGTGAGCGCGCCCATTCATCGTCGTGTCTGTTTCACCATTTGAGCCACTTTGGGCTTTCGGCGTTGAATTCCTCTGCGGTCCAATCCTAGTCCTTTCAGGAAGCCGCCCGGTCTGCGACGCTCTAAGCAGTAATGAAGACGTTATGGGAATAACCCACGTGTCTCCTTTGCACCGCGGACGCGCTCCACACCGATGGCCATAGCTGCAGTTCCGGTAGAACACGTTGTCCCCGCTTACCGCGTGCCAATACCTCGTTGAAGGCCCGATCTAACACTTGATACTCGCACCGCATTACCTCCTTCTTCTCCCAGAACAATCGCTGGAGGTACTGGATCCACTCGAAGTACCTAACTACTACTTCCTCCCGGGTTGCACAAAATGTTCGGGATTAGAAAGATCTCCTCGTGACCTTTTTCCAATATCTGATCGGCTTCGGGTGTGGCCGGCCCGTTAGCTCCTTCGGCAAGGATACGACACCGCAAATTGCTTGTCACTGTGGCATCGATCACTCGCTCGACTGCAGCCGGAACAAGTACGTCGCACGGCACCGATGGGAGTTCCGCCGAATCCAAAGCGAGTTCGTTGAAGTAGCCCTGCAAGCTACCTCGTGAGGTCGCATACCCGACCAATCTTGGAATATCGAAGCCCGTAGGTCGATAGGTGCACCTGCGTGATCGCTCACCGCGATGATTTTGACTCCATTGTTGTGCAGTTCGAGCGCCGCGATCCAACCGACGTTGCCGAATCCTTGGACAACTGCCGTTGTACCCTGAGACGAATCTTTAGCTCATTCGCGGCCCGACGAACCAAATGCGCCGCGCCCCTGCCCGTCGCTTCATACCTTCACAACGTTCCGCCCGCGCTGACGGGCTTGCCTGTGACGATTTCAGCGACCGTTTGGCCCCTGATACGTCGGGTACGTATCCATGAATCAGGCCATGATTCGCTCGTTCGTCCCCATGTCAGGCGTCATCACATCTGTGTGCGGTTAAACGAATGGGATCATTTCCTGCATATATCGGCGCGACAGCGCTTCGAGCTCACGCCTTGACAAGCTTGGGGGATCGACATTGATGCCGCCATTAACGCCACCATACGGCAACCCGACCAACGCGCATTTCCAGCTCATCCAGATTGCCAATGCTGCGACTTCGCCGAGATCGACGCTCGCGGCGAACCGTGTGCCACCCTTCGTAGGACCAAGTGTGAGGTGATGCTGCACACGATATCCCTCAAAGACGGCGATCGTGCCGTCACCACGGTGAATCGGGCAGGATACTGTGACCGCCCCTTCGGCATCAATAACCGGGCTCTGGCATCTTCCGGTATGGATAGATAATCCGCGATCACCTCGAATTGCTCTACGGCCAGCTCGAAGATTGGCCCCGCTGTACGCGGTCACGTTAACTCCTTAACCAGAAGTTGATGTGGCAGATGACTACCTGCCTGACTTGAGATACTCGACCGCCAATTCAGAATCGGATGAGCTAGAACTCCGGCTTGTCTGGACCAGATTGAACGGCGTAGTTTCGCGGGCATGATCGCTAACGACCTTCGGATGCCTGAAAACGACAGCCCCGGCCTGCCGGCCGCTCATGTCGGCTTCCTGCTCATTCCCGACTTCGCGATGCTTCCGTACGTGTCTGTAATTGAGCCTCTACGTGCTGCAAATCGTCTATCAGGACGTACGCTCTACCGCTGGAGCCATATCTCAATTGATGGAGAGCCCGCAGCAGCCTCCAACGGGGTGCGCATTCAAACCGAATTTCGTGTCGGGACGGATGCGCATTTCGATTATGTTTTCGTCTGTGCTGGGGGCAATCCAGCTCTGTTCAAGCATCCCGCGACCTTCGCCTGGCTGAGACAACTCTCACGTCGCGGCACGAAGATAGGCGGCGTATCGGGCGGGCCTTACCTTCTCGCGCGCGCGAACTTGCTCGCCGGTTACCGATTCACCATTCATTGGGAGCACGCGCCCGCACTCGTCGAGGAATACCCCGAGCTGGACCTGCGGCGCTCTCTCTACGAGGTCGACCGCGAACG
Organism: Bradyrhizobium sp. USDA 4506; assembly: GCF_054058795.1. Classification (NCBI taxonomy): domain Bacteria; kingdom Pseudomonadati; phylum Pseudomonadota; class Alphaproteobacteria; order Hyphomicrobiales; family Nitrobacteraceae; genus Bradyrhizobium; species Bradyrhizobium sp. USDA 4506. The sequence goes on from NZ_JBSSBM010000002.1 coordinate 41,344, forward strand.
ACTAACATCGGGCGGTGGCACCGCCCCTCTAGATATGATGCATGCCATCATTGCGCGCGAACATGGCACAGATTTGGCGATGGCAGTTAGCGAGTGGTTCCTGCAGACCCATGTTCGCGAAGGGACAGGTCCTCAACGAATGCCGTTGCGGGAACGCCTTGGTATCGCGCACGCCCCGCTGCTTCGTGTGATCGACCGAATGGAGCAAACCATAGAGAACCCGGTTTCGCGAGAAGAGCTGGCGCGTGTTGCCAAAGTCTCGCTACGACACCTGGAGCGTCTTTTTCGACAGCATCTCGGCTGTTCACTCGGCGAGCACTATCTAGCGCTACGCCTGGACCGAGCACGCGATCTCGTCCGGCAAAGCAGCTTGTCGGTGCTTGAGATAGCGCTGGCTTGCGGTTTCACAAGCGCGAGCCATTTTTCTCGTAGCTACCGCGCGCGCTTCGGGCAAGCGCCGCGAACGGAGCGATTGCGCGAAACGAATGCTAAACGACGCTGACGTCGAGATCCTCATGCGTCGCGCGCCGCAAACTTGCGTGCGGCCCCTTGCGCTCGGACACAGCGTTCGAGGAGAGCGCAATCTGGCGGGTGTCAGGACTTCCCAGGGAAGACAAACCCCGGCGCGAAACCGCCGCTTCGACGGTATTCGCGAGCAAGTAGGCGACGGTCATGGGCCCAACGCCGCCAGGCACCGGGGTAATGTAGCTCGCGCGCTCGATCGCCTCGGCGAAGGCTACATCTCCGACAAGATTGGCAGTGCCCGTTGAATCGATCGTACGATTGATACCTACATCGATCACAATGACGCCAGGCTTGAGCCAATCGCCGCGAACGAGCTCTGCGGAGCCTCCGGCCGCGACGACAATGTCAGCCTTTCGACATAGGTCCGGCAGGTTTCGCGTCTGCAGCTGCGCACCCGTCACGGTACATCCAGCATCGCCCAGCAGAACGGCCAGAGGCTTTCCCACGATGTTCGAGCGACCGATGACAACAACGTCGAGCCCGTTCAAATCGCTCACGACCGTCTTGATGAGATGATCGACCCCCAGCGGAGTGCAAGGGGTGAGAGCGGGTTGCCCCATTGTCAATCGTCCGACATTGTATGGATGAAAACCATCTACATCCTTGGCAGGATCGATAGCCTCCAGCACACGCCAGCGATCGATGTGCGCCGGCAGCGGTAGCTGAACGAGAATCCCATCAATGGAATTGTCCGCGTTAAGCTCTTCGATTAGCCTTACTAGCTCGGCTTCATCAACATCGCTTTGTAGCTGATATTGCCGAGAGTTGATCGCCACGGCCCGTGCTTGTTTGGCCTTCATCTTGACGTAAACCGAACTGGCCGGATCGTTACCGACGAGCACCACCGCCAATCCGGGGGTAATATTGCACGCAGCTTGGAGCTTCGCCACGTCGCGCGCAACGCTCGCCCGAAGGACCTCAGCAATGGCCTTCCCATCGATTAGACTAGCAGTCATGGCTATTTCTCGAGAGTATCACTGATCGGCGTCGTAAGCTCTCGCAAGTTTGCAGGCTGCCGACGTTTTGCTGTTGTTCTTAAGATGACGCCCTTTACGCCGGTCGCGAACTGCTGTGCGCCGGTGCGGCGCTAGATTTCAGCAATCTCATCCTGTCAATGCGAAATGCGAGCGCAGCCACGAGTTCCAGTTAGATTCTGCGCCCTTTAGTGCAGGGGCACAGAATGCGGGTCGAAACGTTTGACATGTCCAGGAGCGCAAATTCGGATAACCGCGAAATATTAGCGCCCTCGAACAATCGTTCCATATAATCTGCTGAGACAGCATCAGACCAAACAATTCGCGAGACGTCGCCTATGAAGGCTAAAGGAATTGATGCGTCTAAATCTCTTCTCATTGCACCGCCTCCGCGCTCTGGGGCTAAAGCTCGACCTCGGATCGCCTAGCTGCGCAAAACGTTGCGGACGGCCCCGGAGCGCTTCGGGACGACAGAATTCAAATTGCCACGGCAGCAAATTGCCAGACAATTCCTCGGAACGAAGATCGACGAGCAATGGCTTTCCTGCGGGTCAGTTGTAAGCAAACCACTAGACCAAGTCAGGGGTTTGCCTTGACGATATACGTCCTTGACATGACCGTATGCGACATTGCGATTGCGTCACGATGAAGGCCGCGATCAAGGTTGGCTGTCGAGACGATCTTGAGCATCTTGCAAGCGCTACTGATCGACTCGACTGTTTGGCTACCCGTTTCGGATTCAATCCGCGAGATTCTGATGAGCAGTTTCTCGTACAGTCAGCAGTGCAATCACGCCAATCGCCGCTGCGCCCATCACGAAATAGGACGGGGCGAGGTAGTCGCCCGTTTTTTCCAGCAGCCAAGTAGCGATATAAGGAGTGGTTGCCCCACCGAGAATTGTTGCGATGTTGAAGCCGAGCGAGACGCCACTGTAGCGAACGTGCGTCGGAAATAGTTCGCCGTAGAGTGGATAGCCGGTTGACTGCGTTGCGGCGAACGGAACAAAAGCCACGATTGTTGCAACACATGCAAGCGGGAAACCGAACTTCATAGTCCAAAGGGCGACCGGAAGGACCACGATGTAGGCGACATATGCGACTCTCAGGATCGTAAGCCGTCCGATGCGATCCGAGAGTGCGCCGAACATCGGCATGAGAATCCCTGCACTCAAAGGCGCGACAGTCATGAGCCAAAAGACGGCAGCCTTGTCGTATCCAAGTGTGCGAGTCAAAAAAATATTGAAATAGACAAGTCCGAGATAGGCGGTCGCACTTTGCGCGGATGCTACGGCAATGACCTTCGCTAAAGGCGCGCCGCAGGCGGTAACCACCTCTTTGAGCGGGGTGCGTGCGACTTGTCGCTCCGCGGCTAGTCTCTTGAACCTTGGCGTGTCCTCAAGATTTGTTCGGGCGTAAACCGTCAGAACAATAAGCGGAATGCACAGCAGGAATGGTACCCGCCATCCCCAAGAGCTCATCTGTTCTGAGGCCAGGAGGGATTGCATAATTCCAGCGGCAACGGCCGCCAAACTGAAACCCACGGCGACTCCTGCCGGATTGAATGCGCCAAAAAAGCCGCGGCGATTGTGTGGTGCGACTTCCGCTATGTAGGTCACTGCACCACATACTTCTCCGCCGGCAAAAAATCCCTGAGCTAGACGGAAAATGAGTAGAGCAACGCCGGCTAGGACGCCGACGTCATTGTAAGTCGGCAACAAACCAATCGCCGCACTCGATATTCCGGTACCCAACACTGTGAAAATTAGCGTGCTGTTCCGACCGCGCCTGTCGCCGAGCCAGCCAAAAACGAGGCCACCGATTGGACGAACCACGAAGGCGCTGCCAAAAATCGCCAAAGTGAGAAGCAGTCCCTCAGCACTCGACTGTTTCGGAAAGAACAATGGACTGATTGTCGATGCTAACAGGCCGTAGAGGGCAAAGTCGTAGTATTCTACTACGGAGCCCAGACTTGCGATCAAAGACGGCTTCCATGCAGACGGAAGTTCTTCTGCGGTCGCAGCAATTGAGGCCTCGCCATACGTAGCTTCGATTTTAGACATTTTCCCCTCCGGTAAGTGCGCTCGATCCGTTCACATCGGACCGGCACAGGTAACGCGCTTCACTCCCGATACTCTTTTCGACCCGAAGCCGATGCTCGAACGGTCGTGATCAAATGATCATAAGCATTTCGCCTGGGCAACAAGCGCAAGAAATTCATGTCCCTTCATGACTTATTTTCAAGCATGAAATGTACCTTGCACGCGATATCCTTGCCGGTGATCCCTTGTTTGAGACGATCACGCCGGAAGAATGAATTTCGCTTTGAACGGATCGAGTTCGGGATTGAGTAATGACATTCGGCATGGCCCATTGCCTCTGCTTTATTCAGCAAATTGAAGAGCGCCAAGCTCGTTTGTGAAAAGGGAACCCGTCGCGGATCCGCGCTGTCCGCGGCGTTCAACATCTACAGCGTCCGTACTTTGCTCTCAGAGACTGCCGCAAAACCTGGCCGCCAGCTGGCACGGCAGTTCAGGCACGAGTTCCGGAAAGCTCGAACAATCGGGACACCAAAAAGGGGCCGGCGCCAAGCGGCGCCGGTCAAGGTCCCCGGGCCTAGTGCAGGGCCCGTCTCCCGAGAGAAGGGAGCTCGAAAGACACGTTGCCAGTCCTTCCGGCGGTCGGTTCGTTATACCGATCTAGCCGAAAAGGAGTTCTTCGATTCTCGTGATCTCAGCGAGCAAATTGCTGACTAAGGACTGCGACCATCCACTCTTAAACACGAAGAGCGGTGGCGCGCTGTGTCCGGAAATGCGAGAGCGCCCGACAGGACTCACGATGGCTTGGAATTCGGACAGCTTAAGAGCTAGAAAAACTCTGCGGCCTATATTCCGAAAAGTTCATGCTGCCCGCAAATGACAAGAAGCCGGGCCGCGAACGTCTCTAGTTGCTCAGTGATCTCTCCGAATTCGACGTCGCGTACTCAATTGGAGCGTCTTGGCCGACCGACAGCGAGCACCCAAGAAGTATCACCGCTATCACCGAGCAGAACAGAGGCGCCGCTGGCAACATGCAATTAGTCTATTGAACTGCCCCGGTTGGTCGTAGCTCAACTAACAAGTCCTTCGCATTTACCTGCGCGCCCGGAGCTACGAAAAGCTCTACAATGGCACCGTCATGCGGCGCATACAGCACTGTTTCCATCTTCATTGCTTCAACAGCTATTAGGGCATCTCCAGCCTTGACCATCTGGTCTTTCGCGACTTTGACGGTTGAGACCACGCCCGGCATGGGAGCTGCGATATGCGCCGCATTCCCGTTTTCTGCCTTACGACGGACCTGCGCTGTTGGAACGGCCGTCCGATCTGACACGATAACGATCCGGGGCTGCCCGTTGAGCTCGAAGAAGACTTCCACCTGACCATCGTCGCGGGTTTCACCAATGGCAGTCAATTGCAAGACCAATGTTTTTCCAGACTCGATCTCGAAGGTTAGCTCCTCCCCGACCTTCATGCCGTAGAAAAACGCGGAAGTTGGCAGGACTGAAACGGGGCCGTATTTCCGCTGCAGATCGTTGAAGTCCACAAATACTTTAGGGTACATCAGATAGGTCGAAAAATCGAAGTCATCGAGCGCACCACCACACTGGCGCTCCGCTTCCTGCCGACACGCCAAGAGGTCTGCATCCGGCAAGAGCGAACCTGGGCGGCAAGAAATCGGCTTCTCCCCATTTAGAGCTTTCCTTTGCAAGTTCTCCGGCCATCCTCCGGGCGGTTGGCCTAATTCGCCGCGCAACATCTCGATCACAGAGGCGGGAAACGCTATGGGCCGGTCCGGAGAACAGACATCCTCTGGCGTTAGCGCCTGCGAGACCATCATGAGGGCCATGTCTCCAACGACCTTGGAAGACGGCGTGACCTTGATAATGTCACCGAACAAGTCGTTGGCTGCCCGGTATGCGGTGGCAACCTCGTGCCAGCGAGTCTCCAGTCCGAGCGAGCGGGCTTGCTCCCTCAAATTAGTGAATTGGCCGCCCGGCATCTCATGCAGATAGACCTCCGATGCCCCAGCCTTAAGATTACTTTCAAAAGCGGCGTATTGGCTTCGCACCGCTTCCCAATAGAAGCTGACACGGCGAATGGCGTCGGGATCCAGGCCGGTGTCTCGTTCAGTCCGCGCAAGCGCTTCGACTATAGATCCGATGTTAGGCTGTGACGTTGTACCACTCATAGCGTCCATGGCCGCGTCGATCGCATCCACACCAGCTTCTATGGCTGCCAGCACGGTAGCGCTTGCTATTCCCGAAGTATCGTGGGTATGAAGATGGATCGGGAGCCCAATTTCCTGCTTCAGTGCGGTGATTAGGACACGCGCTGCAGCCGGTTTCAGCAGGCCAGCCATATCCTTCAAGCCGAGGATATGAACACCGGCGGCCTCAAGCTCCTTCGCCAAGTGAATATAATACTTGATGTCGTATTTGGAACGCGCTGGGTTCAGAATGTCACCCGTATAGCAGATGGCACCTTCCGCAACCTTGCCGCTTTCGATTACGGCATCAATTGAGACACGCATATTCTCCACCCAGTTTAGGCAATCGAAAATGCGAAACAGGTCCATTCCGGCCTTCGCGGCTTGAGTCACGAAGTACCGAACTACATTGTCTGGATAATTGTTGTACCCGACGCCATTCGATCCACGCAGCAGCATCTGCGTCAAAATGTTCGGCACCTTGGCGCGGACTTCGGCCAACCGTTCCCACGGATCCTCCGAGAGAAAGCGCAAGGCCACGTCAAATGTCGCGCCGCCCCAGCATTCTAGCGAGAAAAGTTGTGGCAGCTCGCTCGCGTAAGCTGGCGCGATCGCCGCGATATCCTTAGTACGTATACGTGTCGCCAGAAGCGACTGATGGGCGTCGCGCATAGTCGTGTCGGTTACCAGGACACGCTTTTGCTCTTTCATCCAGTCGGCGAACCCCTTGGCGCCGAGCCGCACGAGAAGCTCCCGCGTTCCAGCGATTGGGGCCGCGCCAAGCCGCGGCAGTTGAGGCATTTGTGCATCGGCTAAGGGCATTACCCGCCCCTTGATGTCGGGATGGCCGTTCACTGAAACCTCGGCGATCCAAGTCAACAACTTGGTAGCGCGATCTTGACGTGCCTTAAAATCGAGGAGCTCCGGCGTTTCATCGATGAATCGCGTCGTGTAATTGTTGGCGCGGAAGTCCGGGTGGCTGACCACGTTATGCAAAAAAGCGAGATTTGTCGTCACACCGCGAATGCGGTACTCGGTGAGCGCGCGCCTCATTCGATCTATTGCCTCCTGCGGCGTCTGAGCCCAGGCGATGACCTTTTCTAGCATCGGATCATAGAAGCGCGTGACGATAGCGCCGGAGTACGCGGTACCACCGTCAATACGGATTCCGAAACCCATGGCGCCGCGGTAAGCCGTAATCCGCCCATAATCGGGGATAAAGTTGTTCTCAGGATTTTCTGTTGTGATGCGGCATTGCATGGCATGCCCGAAGAGACGGATCTCAGGCTGTGTTGGAATGCCACTCTCGCCGACATCCCCGATCTTGTTCCCGTCAGCGATCCTGATCTGAGCTTTCACGATGTCGAGTCCGGTCACGACTTCCGTGATTGTGTGCTCGACTTGGATGCGTGGATTCACTTCGATGAAATAGAACTTCCCGGTCTCGACATCCATGAGGAACTCGACCGTGCCAGCCCCAACGTAATCGGTCGCTCTGCCAATGCGGAGGGCGGCGGCACAGAGCGCATCTCGTGTTGCTGCATCGAGGTAGGGCGCAGGCGCCCTTTCAACGATCTTCTGGTTGCGTCTTTGGATTGAGCAGTCGCGTTCAAACAGGTGCACAAGGTTACCGTGGCGATCTCCGAGGATCTGAACCTCGATGTGCCTCGCACGCTGAATAAGTTTCTCCAGGTACACCTCGTCCTTGCCGAAAGCAGCAAGCGCTTCACGCTTGGCGCTCATCACCGCATCCACCAGACGGTCTTCGCTTTCGATCGGGCGCATGCCTCGTCCACCGCCACCCCATGATGCTTTGATCATGACGGGATACCCGATCGTGCGCGCAGCCGACAGGATCGCATGAGGATCATCGGGCAGCGGCTCACTGGCCGGCATCACCGGAACAGCACAGGAAATTGCGAGCTTACGCGCGGCAAGCTTATTACCCAGGGTACGCATTGTCTCAGGTGAAGGCCCAACGAAGGTGATACCCGCTCGCGCACAAGCTTCCGCGAGTTCGGGACTTTCGGAAAGGAACCCGTAACCGGGATGGATCGCGTGAATGTCGTGCGTCTTAGCGATTTTAATGATTTCGTCGATCGCGAGGTAGGCTTCGAGCGGTCCTTTGCCTTTGTCGAGTTGGTATGCCTCGTCCGCTTTGAAGCGATGCAAGGACAGCTTGTCCTGTTCCGCGTATATGGCAAAGGTTCTAAGACCCAGCTCGGTAGCGGCCCTGAAGATTCGAATGGCAATTTCCGAACGGTTTGCTACGAGGATCCTCTTCATAGGTGAGGTGCCCGTCAACGTTGCTGTGGCCATGAATTCGGAACTCCTGAAAGAGGTCGGCGCGACAACTAGCACTCGCCGACGATTAATTCTGTGAGCGTCTTGAACGTGGAAGAAGTTCGCGACAGTTGAAACGATCGAGCGAAAGGTTTCGTCCGATTCCGGTCGCCCGGGCCAAGCACGACGCCACTTTCCCTTACTTTCGAGAGGCTCGTGAGGGCCTTTTAGGGCTGAGCGGGCCTCCAAAATGGCACGTGATCAGCAAGCATCTCTTTTTGGCATGAAGACGAGCGACCAATTGAGCGCCAAGCGGCAGCGCAGCTGCTGCCTGGATGCTGCAGGCCCATCTGGGTCCCCAGTTTGAGCGCTAATTCACCAAGCAGCAACGCGGTAAGGAAGGGCCTGGAGTTGAACGCACCTTCAAATCGCGGAGAACTGTGGTGATTCGCACCGGGATCTAGCGTCAGCCTGTTTGAGGTTTGCTATAGACCCCGGTGTATCGCCCCTCTCGAATGTTCTGCATGATCTCAGCCTCGCGTTTCTCCTGGCGGCGCACCGTTGCGAGCAGGTCGGTCGCAATGGCCTGAGGGAAACTGACGACGCCATCCTCGTCGCCGATCACGATGTCGCCTGGCGACACGGTCAGACCGCCGACGCAAACTGGAACATTGATGTGCCCTGGGCCATTCTTGTATGGCCCGCGGTGGTTAGCAGCCCGGGCGAACACCGGCAGGTGGGATTTGGCAATCGCGCCTGCATCGCGGATCGCACCGTCAATGACGAGACCGGCCGCACTCCGGCTTGAGGCGATTAGAAGCATGATCTCGCCGATCAAGGCACGCGAGATGTCACCTCCGCCATCGACGACCAAAACGTCGCCGGGGCGGATCAAGTCCAAGGCTTTGTGAATGAACAGATTGTCTCCTGCCGCGGTGCGAACGGTTATGGCCGTTCCCGCCATCGGGCCGCCGCGATGGAAGGGCCTCAGACCCGTTGCCCCCGGCAGGCGATCGAGATTGTCGCTGATGATCGATGTGGCCACTGTTTTGAACGCTTCGATCAAGGCAGGGTCGGCCGACGGCGCACAGGGGTTCTGCGGTTCAATCATTTGCGGTACGGAGCCTCCGTCCAGAACTTCCAAATCGTTTCGTCAATAGCTTGGTGCATCGTCAGAAAAGGGCTTCGCAGGCGTTTCGAATGTTGGCACAGCCAAGCTCGATGGCGCCCATCGACGTTGCAAAGGAAAGTCGAAGGTATGGAGACAAGCCGTACGACGTCCCGTCCAACACCGCGACGTTCGCAGCGTCCAGCAGATACAGGGCAACGTGGAGATCACTCTTTAGAACCTGGCCCGAACCTGTCGTGCGGCCGATCAGACCTGCGACCGACGGATACAGGTAGAAAGCGCCCTCCGGTTTGCCCATCCGCAGGCCCGGCGTCCCGTCCAACAGCTCGATCATGCGCCCGCGGCGCGTCTCATAGCACGCTCTGGCCTGCTTGACGCACGATTGGTCACCGGTGAGAGCAGCCAGCGCCGCGGCTTGACTGATCGAACTCGGGCAGGTGGTGCTCTGACCGAGCAGTTTGGCGATAGCGTTGATCAGATCCTTTTGACCCGCGGCATATCCGACACGCCACCCGGTCATTGCGTAGGATTTTGACAGGCCGTTGACGATCACGGTTCGATCCGCAAGATCTGGGGCGACCTGAAGCGCATTGACTGCAGTCTGACCATCATAGACCAGGTGCTCATAGATCTCGTCAGTCATCAGCCAGACATGCGGATGACGCCTCAACACGGCGGTCAACTCCTCCAGTTCATCGCGCGAATACACTGCACCAGTCGGGTTATTCGGCGAATTGAGGATGACCCAGCGCGTGCGCGGTGTGATGGCGGCATCAAGTGCAGCCGGCGTCAGCTTGAAGCCAACGTTTTCGCCGCATTCGATGATGACAGGCGTTCCTTCGTTGAGACTAACGATGTCCGGGTAGGAGACCCAGTATGGCGCGGGAACGATGACTTCGTCAGCCCTGCTCAGGGTGGCTGCGAACGCCTCGAAGATGAGCTGCTTGGCGCCGCAGCCAACCACCACGTGGTCCGAGCTATAGCTTAATCCGTTTTCGCGCTGCAGTTTTGCGCAGATCGCCTCGCGAAGCGCGGGCGTACCGGGTGTAGCCGTGTAGTGCGTGTCGCCCCGGCGCATCGCGGCGATAGCCGCGGCGACGATATGGCCAGGCGTATCGAGGTCGGGCTCTCCGATCGTGAAGTCGATAATACTACGGCCCGCCGCCAGCAGGTCCGTGACCTTCTTCTTTGCTGCGATACTCGCGGACGGCTTCAGCGCGGCGACGCGTTCGGCCAGCTTCAACGACATTGATTGTCTCCTGAGAGGCCCGATTTACGAGGTGTGAGTGCAATGTACCATAGGGCTGGATTGCAATTCAAAAAACCGATAAAATATCATCTCTATGCATCTCTTTTTTTAATGTGGCCGAGCCTTGCTCTAACACCACCTAACCACAAGCCAGACTGCTGATGGTCGTCACTCTAAAGCAACTTGAAGCCCTGCACTGGATCGCTCAGCTCGGCACATTCGAGCGAGCGGCGGCGAAGCTCAACACGACGCAATCAGGCATTTCCAAGCGGATCCAGGAGCTCGAGACCTCGACAGGTTTGGCTCTGTTCGACCGGAATCAGCGCGGAGCCCGTCTGACCGAACAGGGAGAACAGCTCCTGGCTTTGGGCCGCAACATGCTCGACATCCAGCAACGGATTGTCGAGCTCAAGGACGCCAAACTGCCCCCAGCAAGGCGCCTTCGCTTTGGCGTCACGGAAATGGCCGCGCTCACCTGGCTTCCACGGCTCGTTTCGGCCATTCGAGACGCGCATCCAACGATGATCCTCGAACCGGAAGTCGATATGAGCCGCAATCTATATGAACGGCTGCTCGATGGCACCATCGACCTCATCGTCATTCCGGAAGCATTTTCCGATCCTGAGATTACCTCGGTTAGGCTTGCCCAGGTCTCAAATGTGTGGACAGCGCGTCCGGGCATGATCAAGGCGTTCCGCCGCGCTCTCGGGTTTGAGGAGCTCGCAGAATACACCATCCTGACTCAGGGCAGCCGATCAGGATCGGGTCTGCTCATGAACAAATGGCTGAGATCTAACGGGGTTGCATTGCAGCGCACGATCTCGTGCGACAGCCTAACGGCTGTGGTCGGTCTAGTGACGGCTGGGATTGGCGTGAGTTATTTGCCGCGACAGTGCTTTCGTCCCCTCGTAGACGAGAAGAAGCTCGCAATCATTCCGGTCAAACCTTTGCTGCCGGCCATACCTTACGCTGCCATGTACCGGAATGATCGACCTTCAGCGCTTACTACCACTATCGCAGAACTGGCCGGGCGTGTATGCGACTTCTCGTTCCGGGCCAATGGCAGATACTGAGCTACCTCGCAGTTCAGTAGTCGTCCGTGAAGAACACGGATTTGAGCTTGGGCCGAGCTGAAGTCGGATGATGAGCTGGGCGAAGATTTGGCGCAACAAGAGCTCCAGCCATCGGAGGAGGCGACAGAAGTTGTAGCCGGCGGCGGCAAGGATGGCATTGGTGGCATCGCCCTGGCGGTGCCAAAGGTAGTTGCGGCCCATCCGGCGTTCGGATTTGAGATGGCCGATGATCGGCTCGACGGCGGAACGCCGGCGCAACTCACGTTTGATCTTGGGCGTCACCCGCCGCTTCTGGCCTGGGATGAACACCCTGAACTTGTATTCGGGTGGCGCATTGTGGCCGCGGTAGCCTTTGTCGAGAACGAGGCGCTCGATGATGTCGCCGATCAGCGTTTGCATGTCTGCATGTCTGGGATCACGGTTTTGAGGGTGTGGCCGTCATAGGGTTGCCGGGCAGCGTCTTCGCACGGGTGACGAACCGGCCGCCGCAGGCCGGCGCCAGCGTGGTGGCGACGGAGACCTCGACGCCAACCTCGTAAGGCCGGTGCGCCTTGCCCTTGCCGATGCATTCCACCTCCGGCGCGTGCAGCGAGTAGACGTTCGGTCCACGCTGGTGCAGCGTAAGCGTAGCGCTGCAGCCATTTGATTGGCGCTTGACGTCTATTTTGAGCGCGTGGTGCGCCGGCGCGGCTTCCATATGTCGGACAACGCATTGACAGCGGCCTCAAGCGCCCTTCCGGTTGACGACGTTGGGATCGAACTGCTCCGGGCCCCTGGGGCGCATATGTTCGTGCTCCGGATGGGTGGGGTCGCTGATGGCGTCGAGGTATTCGGCATAGCCCGGCGCACCGCCGACATCTTCCGGAGGACAACGGCCGGCGGCCTCGAGCAAGAACGGAAGTCCCTCCGTTGTCGTGTTGTCGAACCACTTTTCAAGCTTGATCACGTGATCCAGCTGTCGCCGAAGTCGTAGAGATAGTGGATCGTCTTCGCGCCGGTCTCCTGAACGATATTGGAGAGCCGCGTCTTGCGGGCATCGATGGGCTGATAGGATCTCGACGATGCGCGGCAAATGCTCCGGGAGCCTGACACGGTTGGCTCTGCGCTCGGCCGTCCTCTTCTCGCAGGTTCTAGGATTGGCGCGATCCTCGGCTGCTTCGAGGGCTCCGACGGCCTCTTCGATGTCCTCCAGAACAAGCTGCAGCTGATTAGCGTCCAGCTTTTCCGAGGACCGACCGAACTGCGCATCTTTTGCAAGCTTGAGCAACCGCTCGAGCCTGGCGCAGCGATCCAGCAGAGCTGCGGCAAAGATACGCAACTCGGCCGGATCGCTCGGCAGCTCATCAGGCAAATCACTCATTGGCCCAAGACTGCCATGCTTCGCGCCCCGATGCAGCGAAGATTTGTATCTTTACGCAAGCGCTTTCGGCTGCGGGATTCGAGGCGCGTGCATGCGCGTCCAATCCATGCCAGCCAGAAGCGCGGACAGCTGGGCGGCATTCATCCGCATCACGCCGGCCACGATGGGAGGCCATTTGAAGCCGCTGCCATCGAGCCGCTTCCAATACATCACAAGGCCGCTGCCATCCCAGACGACAACCGATCGGCGCGCTTCGCACGGAACACCACCGCCACGCCCTTCAACGGGTCATGGCCCAGCGTCTCTTTCGCCAACAGCGCCAAGCCCTCCGCACCCTTCCTGAAGTCAACAGGTTGGGTCGCAACATAGATCATGAGGCTCGCGGGCGCCGTCAGCATGAACGTGTCCGTCGGAGCGCAATGAACACATCACTCAACACGGCAAGGCCAGGCGCCCCGCGCACCTCCACGCGTGCCCCCTGGAACTCGACCGTCACCACGGCTGCTTCCGGCGACCCGGTGGGCTCTGAGGCCGCCGGTAGCGCCGATTCCGACACCACCGGCACGAACGACAGCGTGTCCGCCGAAGCCGGCAGCACCAACTGGCCCAAACGCGCCCGGCGCCGCCAGTCGTGCACCTGCTGGGGCCGGCACCCATGGCGACGGGCGACATCTGTGACAATCGCTCCGGGCTCGAGGCTTTCCGCAGCAATCTGCGCCTTCAAATCATCTGGCCAGCGCTTTCGACCTGCGCCTGCGTACACTTCGATACGCGGTGACAACGGTCGTCTTATGTCGTCAGAATGGTCGTCCATTGTGAGTCCCCTTCCAGAAGATGACTCTTCTAGCGGTGCTCTTAAGACTCCGCACAAACAATCCAAAGGGCCTCGACGCCACGCTTACGGTGCAGCCTCTGGCCGAGCACCTGTCGCGCCAGCGCCAGCATGCCAGCATGCGGTTGAGCGCGATCTGGAGCAGTATGCGTACTCTCTGCCTTCATCGCCACCGCGTTTGCCCAAGACGATGCCGAGGACGACGCACGCGCGCAGTGGCGGAAGGTCACCGGCTTCCTCGATGAAGCGAAGACCTCGTCTACATGTCCTTCTCGCCCAGCATCGGACCAAGCTGCACTCGACCAACCCGATCGAGCGCCTCAACGGCGAGATCAAGCGACGCACCGAGGTGATCGGCATCTTCCCCAATGAGGACGCCATCGGTCGCCTCTTCGGCGCGATCCTGCTCGGGCAGAACGATGAATGGGCCGTCCAGCGCGCTCGCTACATGACGCTGGAAACCATCGCGCCGTTGAGCGATGATCCCACCGTTAGCCTTCCGGCAATTGCCAGCTGACCTGTCCGGCCCCCGCCGGCGAACGCGGTATCGCACCACCAGTTCACTACCTTCAGGGACACGATCACTTTACAGCTTTAATGCGGCTTCGAACACCTCGGAGAATTCGCCAACGGGACGATTGACTCGACCTCAAACATCTGGCCGCGAGCAAAAGAATCCACGATAGGCGCTCCGCTCGTCCGAAACGCTGAGGAAGCCATCTATCACAAAGGTTCAAGAGACAAGATAGTCGCGTCGATTGCCTGTACCAAGACTTACCTGCAACGAGATGGTATGTCCCGGATACCAATTCGATCACCTCAGCAGATCTTTGCCTGGTATCCTGTGTCCATTTATCGAACCAGCCTGAACTCAAGCAGGTGCCAAAGCGGGAACTCACTTGCAAAATGGTAGCCGCGCGGATCGATTTCGGCGAAATAGCTTGCCGGAGTGAGCTCCTGCATGTCGCCAACAACGAAGCCGGCCCGCCAAAACCGTTCGGATCAGCCAAGACAAAGGCGGCACGATCCCGAATGACTTCCTGAGATATTCCGTCACGATGACGAACGGCCGCTCTTCAGCTCCGAGCCAAGGCATCAAATAAAAGACTCCGTGCGGCTCAAGGCTCACGAAAGCGCCTCCGGGCTTCAGGATACGTGCAATATCTGCAAGCAGGACGTTAATGTCGGCTTTCTGACTTGGGAAGAATGGAACGTAATAGAAGAGAAGTGCATCGCTCATGAACACGATATCTGCCGAACCGGTCGGAACACCGTCGAGCCCCCCAGCCTGACCGATCTGCATCTGCTGAAAGCGAGCCCCTTCCCGGGCGTGCTTGCGTGCGACTGCGATATACTCGTCGTTAGGATCGATGCCCAAGACGCTGGCCCCTCGGCTGGCAATGAGATTCGAATACACACCTGTTCCGCAACCGAGATCGACAATCGACATTCCCTTCGCGATGCGTTGCTCAGTGTATTCCTCGAGAAACGCGTTCTGTATCGCGCCGTAAAGCGTATCCCGGCGGACCGACAACTGATCGGACGAAAATTTCTGTCGCATCCACCAGCTAGCCGGATCCTTCTTGCCGATCAGCGCCATGTATTGACCGTGCTGTTGATGGAAATTACCAAAGTTTTGATGGTCGAGAATGTGCCGTTTCGGTCGAAAACGCTTACGATATCCTCCTTCATCGTCGATGATGATACAATGTTTCTTCAACTCATTAAATAGTTCTTGCCAACTAAGGCTCAATTCCTGCCACTGTCGAAGGTCGCGACGAAACCGGCTGGGATCGGCAAGCAGTCCGGCTTCGTTAGAAAAGTATTCGATCTTCCAACAACGGTAAGGTCCATCATCCTCTGTCTCGGCCAAATTCGGCGCGCCCAGTAGGCGAAACACATCACTGCTGATTCCCAAGGCGGTGCGCGAAAAGACGTTCATCGCGATCCATCTGTTGGGATATTCCGCCGTTGATTCCGGCAGAAAAATAACATCCTTCGGAACAATCGGCATCCGAGCTCCCTGACTGTCTGAAATTCGTTCGGCGGCATGTCTTCTGCTTAGACGGTCCCTATCACCGTGCCGAAAGCGCCGATCACGTCATCATCGATGATTGTGCATGGTTAGCACCTTTTTCGACCTGCGAACGACAATTCCTCGTCGAGCGCAACACGGATGACCTCCTCTTCAAGCTACATTGGAAGGATCTGTGCGTACGGAACGTCCGGCGGCACACTAGCTTCGTTTGAAGAGAGCCGGAATACTCTCAGCGCTACAGCCAGCGGCAGATCTCGCCTTCCACCACTGCCGTTCATCTCTGAAGATGACTTCGGGTGCGGCAGGGGGGCCCTTGGCTGTTAGCCAGGGGTTCACCAGAAGTTCTGCCTTTCCAAATGCGAAGTACTCCCGTGCTCCGACGACGTGAATCTCGCCACGTCCGACCGGAGCGACCCGAATAAGAGATCGCTCAGTCGCCTTCTTCTCCAACGCAGCACCGTTTGGCTCGCAATTCGGGACGCGAGGCCGGTAAAAACGTATCCATTCCTCTTCACACTCCAGCCCCCGCTCACGGATAATGCGCCGAATCCGCTTGTCAAAGCGAAACGGCACATTCGCCATCTTTTCGATATAGTGGCAAAAGCCGGCGCTCCACATTCCGAGTCCTAATGTGCATATCAGCCCACCAGCCTTCATAAGATTGTCAAACACACTGCCCACACCGTGAGAATGATTGGAAATGTTTCGCACGAGGATTTGAGCGCCAGGTCCTATCGCCGCCCATGACATTACCGGATCTCGGGACCGCACGGCGATCTTCCGGCTCCGAAACACGTCCGGGAATTCGCCGATCGACGAGGGGGTTGACTCGACCTCATACACTTGACCGCATGAACGATAGCTGTAGGTCGGGACAAGAAGTGTTCCATTCGCCCCGAGCACATCGAGGAAAGTATCTATCACGAAGTTCGACAGCGATGGATAGTTGAATTCGATCGTTTGCGGTAAACCGAGGCGACCGAGACTTACCTGCAACGAGACAATGTCCCCAGCACGGATGCCAGTCGCTTTGATTGCACTCAACAGATCTTCGCGGGTGTAGTGGTAATCAATCATAGCTGCTAACCCAAGCCGTTACTGAAGGAATGTTCATCGCGATCTATTTTGCCACGCGATATCGGCCGCAGCCTCCGACAGGGGAATAACGCCCTTGAACGATCGCCATCAGACGCGCTTTCTCATTCGATCCAGTATGCCTATCAGCCCTCCGACCGTCTGAAATTCGTACGACTGCATATCGTCCGCTGAGAAGGTAACACCGAGCGCAGTCTCAAGCTCATCAACCATCGTGACGATGCCAAGTGAATCAATCAAACCATCATCGAGATAGCGCACTGAAAATGCATCTTCTCCGCTAGGAAGAGGCGACTTCGCATGCCGCACAAAAAACTCACGAACTAGCTTTTCACTTCTCATTGCAGTCTCACTTAAGCTTTTGTCCTCGACAATTCCTATGCAACGGACAGGCGAACCGTCTCCTTCTCGTATCTTCAGCGGCAAGGCGATCAATTCGAATTCGTCCGCTCCCACCGCCCTGAGGTTGGTCATGTATTCGAGCTTGACCACGCCCGCTCCGAGTAAAATCTTGTGCACGGGCGAGTCTCGCTCTGAACCGTGTCCATTCTTCGGATTATCGGCTTGCGGAGTGTCCATTCCCAACAGGCGAACGCCGCGCCTTACCAGCCAACGAGCAACATCTTCCGAGATGTAGGGTTGCTCCGAATAATACTTCAATGTTCCCCAGTGATCAGACCAGTCGAATCTCATGATCAGGCGATCGATGCGCCCATCTGCGACCCGTCCTTCGAGGTCGGAAACCTCAATTTTCTGCAAGGGCTTCGCGTCGGTAAAATTCAGTATTGTTGCAGGACCAACGAAGGGCTCGAGCGGCAGGTCGTCTATCGTCATTCCGCCAGGAATGAAATGTCGCGGCGCGTCTACATGCGTACCGCAATGCGTTCCGATGACGATCCTCCGCGACTCGCGGCCTTCGATCCCGTGCCTACCCAACTGCGTCATTTCAAATGACGACGACCAAGGCACTGGATAAGTCGCCATACCGTCATGTAACGTATATGAAAGATCCACAAACCGTCTCATGATTCTAAACTCCCGTCATCGGCACAGCCGAATGGTTCGACGATGCGAGCACAGCTTCTCTCAAATTCCTTTAGTTGATTGCTCGATCTGCGCAAATTTTGCAGGTTTGAATCATCGATCACATCATCTAGAATCGAGGAGGTTTCCGAAGAACTAAAGCCGCCCGTAGGCACGTCTATTTGTTCGATCGCCTTCATAAACAGCGCTCGTTTCCTAACACACCATGATCCTTTTCCACGTGGAATTGTTGCGGCGCCTGCATTCTTTAAAGAAGATACGTGGCACACTGAACGGCTGGACTCTTCGCGGGCAAACAGAAATGCCCTTTGTCCCGCATCCACACAGACACTCGGGTCTTTGCTACCACAATCACCACCGTCGCGCGGCTCGATCCGGATGGTACGGCCGCTCACGAACTAGCCCCCGTGATGCAATCGCTCCGCGGGCGCTGGATGAGCACCTCTCGTATCGCCTGCTTCCGAGCCTTCCCGAGATTCGTCATCGGAAATGCGTCAAAGGCAACGATCCGGTCTGGCACCATGGATGGCCCCAAAGCGGCAACACAACGCTCACGAAGGCTTACCTCGACATCCTTCAGCTTAATACCGGCGATCGGTATGATCGCCGCAACAACCTCCTCTCCGTAGAACCCATGCGGAATGCCGACCACTGCGGCGTCATTGACGGTTGGATGAAGCATTAGAATCTCCTCGATCTGCCGCGGACTAATATTAACCCCCCCCCGGATAATTAAATCCTTTGCACGCCCCGTAACAAAGACATATCCGTCATTGTCCAAGTGACCGATGTCTCCCGTATCAAACCAGGGTCCGACCTGCGCTGCAGGCGCAGCCGTGTCGAAGTCGACATAGCCAGCGCAGACAAACGGCGTATTGACGAAAATGATGCCATCTTCACCTGGCGTCACCTCCGCGCCCAACTCATCGCGAATGGCGATGCGCACTTCCGGCAAGCACGGCCCCACCGACAGGTCCTTTCGTCCGGCAGTGCCGTCATTTGCCGTAACTAACAACAGTTCAGAAAGGCCATAGCTCTCGGTCACTTCGACGCCATATTTGGCTTCGAACTCGCGCCGTACCTTAGTGGACAGAGCCGCTGTACCGCTAAAGATCCGCATCGATTTCGAGCGGCAGATATCCACGCCCACCGGACTGCGATCCATCCGCGCCAACGTCGCGAGCATCGTCGGCGACAACCAGATGGTGTCTCCACCATGCGCCTTGACCGGTTCCCAGAAGCGGAGCGCGCTTTGCGGCCCAAACTGCGGCGCAATAATAACGGAAGCTTCCGCCGCAAATGCGCTCAAGAGTGTATTTAGAAATCCAGCCATGTAAGACATCGGCATCACGTGCACGAACCGCCGGTCACGGCCAAGCCCAACAGCGCCGTTAAACGAATGAGCGTTGGCAAGCAGGTTGCCGACGCGATGCGCCACGCCCTTCGGTAAACCCATCGTTCCCGAGGTGAAATGAACCGACCAAAGATGATCATCGTCAATCGTGGCCAGATAGCGATCCGGCTCATCTTGGTGTGCATTCTGGAGCGAGAGGTCGGTCACCAACCCGTCGCCACAAATTGTCAGCCTTAGCGAGCGAAATAGCCGCGCTTTGGGACGCAGGTCGGCATCGATAGAAGCTGATCTAACGTCAGTTTCATCCGTGATAAGTGCGGACAAACAAGCGCTATCGAGCACAGAGGTACGATCCCTCTCAGTTAACGAGTTGCTCATAGGAACGATGGTCAAGCCGCCAAGAAGGCACGCAAAATAGACCGTTGCGAAAGTCGAGCCGTTTGGCAGTTGGACTCCGACTCGCCCCCCCCGCTTTATTCCGTGACACTCGAGCTGCGTCACCAGAGAAGCGGATCGGCGAGCCAGCTCTGCATAAGTCGTTACTTCGCCGGTTACGGAGTCCAGCATGTACGTACGTTCCGCATTATCGCTGAAAATGCGAGCGAGCCGCGTAGACCAGGTCTGCATCAGGATTTCTCCGGATCAGAATTCTGTTCAGCGCCGTGATATCGGTCGAGCTGGAATCTGGCCGAGAATGCATCCTTTGGCTCGGCGCTCAGCGCACGCGCCAACTCTTCGACTATGGCGCGTTTGGCGTTGACCTTATCTCTTTCGCACAAAGTGACGATGAGCTTCCGCGGATCAACTCCGAATTTGCATGAAAACTCCCGAATCACGCCCATATAGCTCGAGTGAAACTGTGCATATCCAGCCACGATATCGAGCGAGCTTAACCCGTCGCGCCGATTAAGCGGCTTGATGTATTTCTCGCCGATATCCATAACGCGCAACGGATCGAAGCCGGTGGAAACCCCGAGCCGCTCCATTACCGCGATGAACAACTCGGTGGGCGTATTTCCCGCGCCCCGGCCCATGCCTTGCAGCGACGTGTCGACAATCGCCGCTCCTAGCTCAGCCGCGCGGACTGCATTGGCTACACTCAGACCAAGATTATCGTGCCCATGGAAGCCTATATTGACATCACTGACATCGCGCACTGCGCGGAAGTAGCCTTCCATATCACGCGTTAGCATGCCGCCGGCGGAGTCCACGATATAGACGACGTCTGCGCCATATTGCTGTGATAGCAAGGCATTGCGCGCGAATTCCTTGGGCGTCGCGACGTACGACTTCATGTAGTTGGCGCAGACAAACATGCCGCGCTTCTTTGCCCGCTCGATAAACTCCTTTGAATCGGAAACGTTTGTTACGTCGGTACCTACACGGATGAACTTCATCCCATAGTCAGCGGCCATATCTATTTGTTCGACGGTCGCGACTCCCGGAATGCAGAACATTCCCCACATAGCGTGCTTCAACGCATCGGCGGCGGCGGCCAAATAGGCTTCGTCTGTTTCTGCCGCAGGGGGATATTTTCGCTGCGAGGCTCCAAGGCCGATCCCGTGGCCAAGCTCGATCAGCTCGAAGCCAGCAGCTTCGAGCTCTCCAGCAATGACGGCTATATCGCGCACGGTGAACTGGAAATTGATGACGTAGCTACCATCCCGCAGTGTCGTATCCATTAGGCGCAGACGCTCGGTCATTCCGAGATCCTCTCGACCAAAGGAAACGAATTCTCCAATGACACTCCAGTACCTTCACCAAAAAAGCGATCTACATCAGTAGCGATTCCGTTCATTGTATACTCAGAATGGACTCGGCCATCGTTTCGATCAACAGACCTACCAAAGTTCAAGGTTTTGACCGTCATGAGGAATTGCCTCGATCAAGTTTTCTAAGAACGCTTCACGTGGATGCATCTGTGGTTGATCTGCGCGATCTGCGAGCGGTATTAAACCAGTCGCAGGGAATGCGCGCAGCTACTAGACCTGAGGGTAGTCTCAATCAAGCGACTAAGTTGATTGCCAGCGGAAATCGAATCCGCCGCTCTCGAGGTTCGACGTCAGTCGACCACCACCGCAACGCCGTCACCGGCACATCGTGACCGGCAAGCTTCCAAAGCCGTCAGCGGCATCATTGCAGCGGCGAACTCGGGCCCACCGCCTCGAACCAGATCGTTGGTCCTGTCGTCGAGCCCCCCAAATCGCTGCGCAATCTCGCACTGCTTGGCAGTCTTGCCGCTTTCATGCTGATGAGATTGCGCGATAGGTGCAACGCAAACCCTTCTGTCGAGGTCGGGAGTCCACTTCGCACCCCGAAATGGACACCCCACGGGAGCCAAGAAAAAGGCCCGTCCCCAGGCGGCATCATCCCGAAATCCTATCGGAGCGACTACGAGATCGATGCGAGGACCGGATCCAAGCGCAGCAGCGATGGCTGAGATGCTTTGCGATATCCCCCCAGTTTGGCGTCGAGCAGCGATCAGTTTACAGGCTGAGACCTTAATCTGGAAGTAAGCGTAGCGCTGCAGCCATTTGATTGGCGCTTGACGTCTATTTTGAGCGCGTGGTGCGCCGGCGCGGCTTCCATATGTCGGACAACGCATTGACAGCGGCCTCAAGCGCCTTCCGGTTGACGACGTTGGGATCGAACTGCTCCGGGCCCCAGAGGCGCATGTGTTCGTGCTCCGGATGGGTGGGGTCGCTGATGGCGTCGAGGTATTCGGCATAGCCCGGCGCACCGCCGACATCTTCCGGAGGACAACGGCCGGCGGCCTCGAGCAAGAACGGAAGTCCCTCCGTTGTCGTGTTGTCGAACCACTTTTCAAGCTTGATCACGTGATCCAGCTGTCGCCGAAGTCGTAGAGATAGTGGATCGTCTTCGCGCCGGTCTCCTGAACGATATTGGAGAGCCGCGTCTTGCGGGCATCGATGGGCTGAGGGCCAAAATCTCCATCGGGATCAGGGATACCCCAACGTCCTTCGCCGGCCAGGAACTCGAAGAGATGGCTGTTCGTCCAGCCAAACGCCGCCTGAAGCGTCAGATGCAGCCGATCAAGGCGCAGCGTGAACGGCACGACAAGGCATCGCATCACCTCCGGTTTCACATCCTTGAGGGTCACCTTGATCCGGACCGCGGTCGTGTTCAGGCTCATGCCGCCAGCCTCGGATCGTGTGCATGCATCGTGTAGATCGACGCCCAAGGGAGCAGTTCGTCCAGTCGCGCCGCAGACCAGCCATTAACGAGCTTCGCGAGAACATCAGCAAGCCAGTGCTCGGCACCGACGCCATTGAGCTTACAGGTCTCGATTAACGAAGCCTGGACTGCCCAATTCTCGGCGCCCTCGTCGCAACCGGCAAAAAGGGAGTTCTTGGCGTCGAGCTTGATCGGCCGCATCGCACGCTCGACCGCATTCGTGTCCATCTCGATGCGCCCGTCATCAAGGTAGAGCGTCAGGCCGTCCCAATGACGCAACGCGTAACGCAAGGCCTTCGCCGTGTCGCTCTTCTGTGCAAGGTAATCAAGCTTGGCCTCAAACCACTGCTTCAAGGCTGTAGCCAGAGGTCGGGCATGCGCCTGCCTGCCAGCACGGCGCTCGGCATCCGATCGGCCGCGGAGGGCTTTCTCGACGGCATAGAGCTGGGCGATGCGCTCGAGGGCCTCGCGGGCAACGGGAGCCGGCGCCGGCGAAGCCTCGCGATCGATCTTCACAAACTGGCGCCACAGATGCGACCAGCAAAAGGCGAGCGTGCCGGACAGCGCGTCCGCACGCGTCGTCCGGGTCATGGTCTTGTAGGCCTCACAGCCGTCGCAGTGGATGATGCCGCGATAGCCTTCGAGCAGTCTCAAGCCATGAACGGCGCCGCGGCCCCGTGCATAGGCATAGACCACCCCAGGCGGATCAGGCCCGGCCCACGGCCTCTTATCGCGCGAGAGCGCCCAGAAGTAGCCAGTTTTGGTTCTGCCGCGCCCCGGATCCAGCACCGGCGCCGGGGTCTCATCGACAAAGAGCTTCGAGGAGGTGAGCAGAAGCTCGCGCAGACGATGCCACAAGGGCTTCAATTCCTGGGCGGCATAGCCGACCCAGAAGGCGAGCGTGGAACGGTCCAGCGCTATTCCGTGCGTCGCCAGCATCTGCGCCTGACGATAGAGCGGCAAATGCCAATGATACTTGGCGTCAATTACGTGCGCAACGAGACGCTCGGTGGGCAGTCCCCCCTTGATCAATCGCTCGGGCGCAGCGTGCTGGAGGACGACGCCATGACAGGCGCGGCAGGCCAGCTTGGGCCGGCGGGTCGCAATCACTCGGTATTGCACCGGAACGACGTCGAGCCTCTGGCTCTCATCGTGACCAATCTCAACGAGATTGCCTTTGCAGCACGGGCAACAAGTTTCAGCGGGCATCAGGATCTCGACGATGCGCGGCAAATGCTCCGGGAGCCTGACACGGTTGGCTCTGCGCTCGGCCGTCCTCTTCTCGCAGGTTCTAGGATTGGCGCGATCCTCGGCTGCTTCGAGGGCTCCGACGGCCTCTTCGATGTCCTCCAGAACAAGCTGCAGCTGATTAGCGTCCAGCTTTTCCGAGGACCGACCGAACTGCGCATCTTTTGCAAGCTTGAGCAACCGCTCGAGCCTGGCGCAGCGATCCAGCAGAGCTGCGGCAAAGATACGCAACTCGGCCGGATCGCTCGGCAGCTCATCAGGCAAATCACTCATTGGCCCAAGACTGCCATGCTTCGCGCCCCGATGCAGCGAAGATTTGTATCTTTACGCAAGCGCTTTCGGCTGCGGGATTCGAGGCGCGTGCATGCGCGTCCAATCCATGCCGGCCAGAAGCGCGGACAGCTGGGCGGCATTCATCCGCATCACGCCGGCCACGATGGGAGGCCATTTGAAGCCGCTGCCATCGAGCCGCTTCCAATACATCACAAGGCCGCTGCCATCCCAGACGACAACCGATCGGCGCGCTTCGCACGGAACACCACCGCCACGCCCTTCAACGGGTCATGGCCCAGCGTCTCTTTCGCCAACAGCGCCAAGCCCTCCGCACCCTTTGCTTCCCGAGCGGTATCTACGATGCTCTCTCTGAAATTTTCCGACCCTCGTTCGCGTGGTGACGGCAAATGTTTCGCCTCAAAAGATCGTGAGTGGAGATTGGCCGAATGATACCCGGTTGTCCGCCGCTGAGTTTTATCTGGGAACGGTAGCGTCTCCGCGTCTAGCAGCGACACCGGAGTTTTTGACCACTCAAAACTAGAGTATTGCGCTACTGATCACGTTGCGGGCTGGCTGCGCCGACGTGGTTCTGCAGCAAAAATCGGCGGCCGATTTCCGATCTCCACCATGGCACTGCTCTTCACTGTAGTTATCTGCGCATCCGCGCCAATCCTCCAGCTTTTCGTAGGCGTCCACAAAAAAGCACGCGAAGCTCATGCCCGTCGCTAACTGGTCTGGCGAAATTCATCGCCCAAGTCTCGCTTGATCGCGTCGGCGGCTGTCATCGCAACAGCTGCAAGCGTCTTCTTCTTGCGCACTTCAGGTCCAACTCGCGTAGACGCGCCCGGCCTTGTTCCGGCCGTCCCGTCAACCTTCACGACGCAGCAGGACGCGAATGCGGCGATACCTTTCCTATACGATTTTAGACAGGATCTTGCCGACCAGATAAAGGCCTGATTCAGAGATCACGACTACTGGAGCGAAGCCCGTTCATTGCTTCGGTCGCGAAATGTTCGGACGGATATCTTGAGCGGTCCCGCAGAGGACACCGTCCTCGACAACCGTCTCCAAATACGAACTGCAGAACTGAAACGCATCGGAACCGAGACAATCTGCTGGTCCGCGAACTCTGGCACACGAACTTGAAATGAGTCGAAAAATTGCTGGCTCTTCCGCATAGGACGCTACGATGATCTGAACTCGTGCACTTTTCGTTAGCCCGGCGGCCGTTTTCCTTCAGTTCGGGTCTCCAGTGAAGTATAGGCACCTGAAATAAGGTTGTAGCAGCTACATGCTCTTCCTCGGAGGCACTGGTAATCATCAATCTGCAGGACACCGCGCATCTTGCTAATCAACCTTTGCTCTTCAAACCGGATCAGAGTTTCCGTTATACCGGCACGGCGCAACGCCAAGACCGACGAAAGGTACTCATGAGTCACTGGAAGGACATTAGCGTCAAGGGCATCACGCGCTAGGCAAAGCCAAGATGCGAGCCGCTTCTCGCGATCGTGCCGAACACCGCACAATCCTGTCTGAGCGCAATGCAACGCCAGCGCTTCAGCATACCGATAAAGCTGCTCCTTAACATCGGGTCGTTCATTCGTTATTCGACGCAAATCCTCAACACGGACCCGGTGCGCACTTCCGGCAACAAGTACAATAGCTTGATGGGTCGAAAGATGTGTTCCCAATAGCGCTGATGCGCCGACCGCGCCCCGATACCCGATCGTGGCCACTTCAAGAATGCTTCCCGCCGCGACAATTCTAAGCGAGACGAGACCCGCCTCTATGAAATAGACGTAATCAGGATTTTTTTTCAGCTCTTGCAGAATCATACGTTCCCTCAGGATAATAGGCTCCAGGAAGCCTCCTATTACCGCAAGATCTTGCAGCGAAACTCTCGCCAGAATCGCATTTTTGATAAAGACCTGCGAATTACGTCGCATGATACCGGGCCGATAAAGCATTGGCTGCCGAGCAGGCTGTTCGGAATGCATATCTTCGTCTGCTGCAGTTGTTTCGGCCGCCAATCTGGTAATTGGTGCGGCAGAACACAAATACCATCTTGGGAACGAACTATATCAGATCGGAATTGAGGTGGACGTCGAAAGCGCTGGCCGGATGATTTAAAGGCGCAGCTCGGTGGTGGAAAGCCTCCAGCCGGGCGCAGTCGTGACAGATATCGCGCGCTGCCATGGCTGCCGGTCCCGGCAGGTGCATGACTGACGACACAGGGCACGTTCGGGGCGATTGGCGCGGCCGGCTTCGGCGGATGCACTGTCGTTCGTGCCGTTGGTGTCCGAATCTTCGCTAACGGCAGCTGCGGAGCCTTCCGGATCGCTGGAAGCAGCTGCTGTTACGGTTGAGTTCCTAGGTGCACGGGGTGAGGTGCGGGGAACGCTTGGCCTTCGGTGCTGAGTGATGTGTTTTTGGCGCTCCGACGGACACGTTCATGCTGACGCCACCCGCTGGCCTCATGATTTACGTTGCGGCCCAGCCCGTGGACTTCCAGAAGGGCGCGGATGGCTTGGCGCTCCTCGCGAAGGAGACGCTGGGCCCTGATCCGATGAAGGACGTGGCGGTGTTCTTTCGTACGAAGCGCGCCGACCGTGTGAAGATTGTCCTGGGATGGCAGCGGCCTTGTGATGTATTGGAATCGGCTCGATAGCACCGGCTTCAAATGGCCTCCCGTTGCGGCGGGGGGCATTCGGATGAACGCGGCGCAGCTGTCCGCGCCTGTGGCCGGCATGGATTGGACACGCATGCACGCGCCTCGAATCCCGCAGCCGAAAGCACTTGCGTAGAAAATAAACTCTTCGCTGCATCGAGGGCGCGAAGCACGGCAGACTCGGGCCAATGAGTGATTCGCCTGATGAGCTGCCGAGCGATCCAACCGAGCTGCGTGCCTTTGCGGCGGCTCTGCTGGCGAAATGGACACGAATGCGGTCGAGCGTGCGATGCGACCGATCAAGCTCAATGCCAAGGACGCCCTGTTCGCTGGTTGCGACGAGGGCGCTGAAAATTGGCATTGCTGGGTTCGCTGATCGAGACACGCAAGCTCAATGGCGTCCGTGCCGAGCACTGGCTTGCGGACATCCTCGCAAAGCTCGTCAATGGTTGGCCTGCAGCGCGACTGCATGAGCTGCTTCCCTGGGCATCGACCTATACGATGTGTGCGCAGGATCCGGAGCCGGCGGGAGTCCTCAACACGATCGCTGTCCGGATCAAGGTGACCCTCAAGGACGTGAAACCGGAGGTGATGCGACGCCTCGTCGTCCCCATCACCCTGCGTCTTGATCGGCTGCATCTGACGCTTCAGGCGGCGTTTGGCTGGACGGATAGCCATCTCTTCGAGTTCCGCGCTGGCGAAGGACATTGGGGCATCCCTGATCCCGATGGTGACTTTGGCCCCCAGCCCATCGATGCCCGCAAGGCGCGCCTCTGCGCTATCGTTCGCGAAACCGGTGCCAAAACGAACCGCTATCTCTATGACTTCGGCGACGGCTGGGACCATGTGATCAAGCTCGAAAAATGGTTCGATGACACGCCGACGGACGGTCTTCCGCTCTTGCTCGATGCCATCGGCCGCTGCCCTCCGGAGGAGATGTCGGTGGGCCGACCGGCTATACCGACTACCTAGGAGCGTGTTGTTTTTGACTGGAATCGGGATTCCCAGAAGGGCTAATTTCTGATTCAAACTCCATGCTGGAGCACGGGGGCCAGCATGGATGACGCGCCCCTATTCGGAAGATATTCGCGAAGGAGCTTTGGCGCGGGCTGACGCGGGCGAGACGGTTCGTTCGATTGCAGAAGCGCTACAGATCAGTCCGTCCTGTGTGACGAAGTGGAAGAATCTGAGGCGGGATACCGGGAGCCTGTCGCCAGGCAAGATCGGCGGCCACAAGAAGCGGGTTCTGTCAGATACCAATGCCGACTGGCTGCGCGAGCGCATTCGCTCGGGGCCGTTCACCTTGCGCAAGCTGACACAGCAACTGGCCGCACGCGGGATCAAAACTGACGTGCGAGCGGTGTGGACTTTTGTTCACGTCGAGGGGCTTAGCTTCAAAAAAAGCGATCCATCCCAAAACCAACATGGCGCCGTTGCGCGGCTGGGGGCCCCTGCGGACACCGTCTCCAAGCATCTGCACCTTTCGGCCATTGGAAGACCATGACTTTCATCGCGGCACTGCGCCACGACCGAATCAGCGGCCCCTGGGTCATTGATAGTTCCATCAATGGCGAGCTCTTCACGCTCTATGTCGAGAAGGTGCTGGCGCCCACCCTGACAAGGGCCAGGTCGTCATCCTCGACAACCTCGGCAGTCACAAGGGTAAGCCGGCCCGCGACGCCATCCGCGCCAAGGGAGCGCATCTGCTTTTCTGCCGCCCTACAACCCCGACCTCAATCCGATCGAGCAGGTCTCCGCCAAACTCAAACACCTGATCCGAGCTGCCGAGCCGCGTGACGTCGAAGCAACCTGGCGAAAAGTCGGCGAACTCCTCGATCTCTTCCTCCAGGCAGGAGTGCGCCAACTATCTCAAGAATTCAGGCTATGTTTCCGTATAAAACAGCATGCCTCTAGAGGCCATCAGCGATCCCACCCATCCGGAGCACGAAAATATGCGGTTCTGGGGCTCCGAGCGGTTCGATCCGAACGTCATCATTCGGGCGGCCCTCGACGCCGCCGTCAACGCATTATGAGAAAAGTGGATGCCTCGCCGGCACAAGCTGCGACCAAAACTAGACGTCAAGCGCCAGGGACCGCAGAGCTACGCTTACGGTGGACGGCTACTATTTGTAAGTAGACTCGATTGACGTCGAGGCTGCTTGTGAGGCAGTGTCGCATCCGACTATGCGGTTTGTGCCATTAAGACGATAAAGTGCAAAGCCAGTCAGAAGGCGGTTCAAGACTGCGACGTCCGCTTCCGGCAGCGTACTCAGACCATCAATGCGTTGCGCGGACATCTCGGCGAGTTGAGGATCGTCGCTTCAAAAAGATTAGTGAAGGTTGATACGCTACTCGCATTGTATCCTCGACCACGCCAATGAAAGGGCTCCTACATCCGCACGGAAGGCGGCTTCTGTGCTCTGGAGCAGCTCCGGCCATGGACCGACAGGAATCGAGCAGCTGGAGCGCGACATCGTCGCGGACGTTCGCTCGGTGCCGGTTGACGATAATCCCGGGCGTCGGGCCTGGCGCCACGCTCCAAGCGCTTTGCACCCACCCCAGCCGCCGTCTCGTCGGGAAGGCACTTCGTCGCCTGGATCGGCCTAACGCCCCACATAAACTCGAGCGGCGGAAACGACCGGACTGGCCGCACTTCTGAGATGTGATCCCCAGTTGCGCTTGCTCCTGGTCGCGGGCGTGATTGCGCATGCGCAACGGAGGCGCAGCGCATCGACTCATGAGCGGGCTACTTGAACGTAGGCCGCCAGAGATCGTGGCCATAGCCTCGGCCAAGAAGATGGCGTATATCGGCATGGGTCCTCCTCGCAAAGGGCGGCGCCCGTAATCACTGCCAGCATTCGACAGCCTACCGCCAAGTCGCGACTGAGCAGCCAGAGTATGCAGATTCCCTTTTGTACGATCTCCGGAAAGCTCTCGGATATCACCAACCTCTTTTGCCGGTTCGCCACGGCTTACAAGTAGTACCGTTAGGGCGGAAACCAGTCTCGCCGCTGTGGAGGTCGTCCGTAAGCGTAGCGTTGAGGCCCTTGAGAATTCGCGTACGCTGTCGTGAGAGCACCGCTAGAAGAGTCATCTTCTGCAAGGGTGCTCACAATGGGGAGGCGCCAGTTTGTGAAGATCGATCGCGAGGCTTCGCCGGCGCCGGCTCCCGTTGCCCGCGAGGCCCTCGAGCGCATCGCCCAGCTCTATGCCGTCGAGAAAGCCCTCCGCGGCCGATCGGATGCCGAGCGCCGTGCTGGCAGGCAGGCGCATGCCCGACCTCTGGCTACAGCCTTGAAGCAGTGGTTTGAGGCCAAGCTTGATTACCTTGCACAGAAGAGCGACACGGCGAAGGCCTTGCGTTACGCGTTGCGTCATTGGGACGGCCTGACGCTCTACCTTGATGACGGGCGCATCGAGATGGACACGAATGCGGTCGAGCGTGCGATGCGGCCGATCAAGCTCGACGCCAAGAACTCCCTTTTTGCCGGTTGCGACGAGGGCGCCGAGAATTGGGCAGTCCAGGCTTCGTTAATCGAGACCTGTAAGCTCAATGGCGTCGGTGCCGAGCACTGGCTTGCTGATGTTCTCGCGAAGCTCGTTAATGGCTGGTCTGCGGCGCGACTGGACGAACTGCTCCCTTGGGCGTCGATCTACACGATGCATGCACACGATCCGAGGCTGGCGGCATGAGCCTGAACACGACCGCGGTCCGGATCAAGGTGACCCTCAAGGATGTGAAACCGGAGGTGATGCGATGCCTTGTCGTGCCGTTCACGCTGCGCCTTGATCGGCTGCATCTGACGCTTCAGGCGGCGTTTGGCTGGACGAACAGCCATCTCTTCGAGTTCCTGGCCGGCGAAGGACGTTGGGGTATCCCTGATCCCGATGGAGATTTTGGCCCTCAGCCCATCGATGCCCGCAAGACGCGGCTCTCCAATATCGTTCAGGAGACCGGCGCGAAGACGATCCACTATCTCTACGACTTCGGCGACAGCTGGATCACGTGATCAAGCTTGAAAAGTGGTTCGACAACACGACAACGGAGGGACTTCCGTTCTTGCTCGAGGCCGCCGGCCGTTGTCCTCCGGAAGATGTCGGCGGTGCGCCGGGCTATGCCGAATACCTCGACGCCATCAGCGACCCCACCCATCCGGAGCACGAACACATGCGCCTCTGGGGCCCGGAGCAGTTCGATCCCAACGTCGTCGACCGGAAGGCGCTTGAGGCCGCTGTCAATGCGTTGTCCGACATATGGAAGCCGCGCCGGCGCACCACGCGCTCAAAATGGACGTCAAGCGCCAATCAAATGGGCCTAGAGCTACGCTTACGGTCGTCCGAAGTCGTTGTCGGGAACTTGACGCGCGTCGCAAAGCCAACAGGCGCCAGTTCGAAAACGCAAGCGCTATCAAGCATCCACGTTTGGCATGCGACTTGCCATTTTCACACGCAACGGATTCGGGAAAATCATGGATGAGCCACAACAAGATGACGGATAAAGAAGCGATCATGGCGCATTCTAGGATCGGAAGAGTCAGAAAGAATTAGGCCCGACCAATGAAACTGTGGCGGCCCCGGCCCGATCCTATGATCAGTAACGTTGGCCGAGCCGAAACATATGCCGCGAACGTGCCTCGCCCGTATCTTTCCATCGACGATCCATCTCGGTCGCTGGCTTGCCTGCCAGAATCGACTCGCAACTGACCGAGTCCACGACCCAAAGCAGTTAGCGTTGATCTGCTAGACGATTAACAACTAGCACCTGAGCACAATTCATTAACCTTCACCGTAAGAGGAGACGAAGAGTTGCGTTTTGCGAGATCAAGAGTCCTGTTATTCGCCCCGTTGCTCATATTTGTCGGGTTTTCGCTTCCGACGTTTGCACAAGCCGAGCCTCCCCTTCTCACCTCGATGCGCAAAGCCGGCGAAGCCAAGGTGGCGCTGGGCTTGGTTCCCCCTTGGGCGGCCATGTCGCCGAGCGGACAAGTGACGGGGTACATTGTCGAGCTGACGGACCTTGCGCTCAAGGGCATGGGCGCTCCAGCGCTTTCACCGGTGCTCACGGCATGGGAGTTCATGATACCTGGACTGCAGGTGCACCATTTTGAGTTCATTGGGCCTACCCTTGTGATCACCGAAGCTCGCTGCAGAGTAGTTGTATTTTCAGCCCCCGCCATTGCAATGCGTGATGCGTTGTATGTGCTACCGAGAAATCCAAAACATCTAGTAAGCGTCAGCCAGATTGCAAATAGCCCCGGAATTAGACTGGCGGTCGTTATTGGGTCATCTCAGGAGGCGTATGCAGTGAAGCAGGGGCTCAGGCCTGAGCAACTTTTGCGCGTCCCTGATCCTCAGGCCGGTGTTGCGACGGTGATCGGCGCTCGAGCGGATGCGTTTATAGCCGGTCAGTTGAGCATCCCGAATCCGGAGGAGAAAGGCGTCGAGGCGATCGTCGACAAGCAAGCACCGATGAATGGGATTGCCGCGGCATTTCGCAAAGAGGACATAGGTTTCCGGGACGCATTCAATGAGCAGCTCAACTTATTGCGTCGTAATGGTACGATGGAGCAGCTGTACTCCGTGAAGTACGGGGCCTCGAATTGGGAGGCGCTCTCCGGGCTTGTTAAGGCCAGTGACGTCGTGCCGAGTTGTAACTAAGGAGCAACTGCTGTGCACGCTGTGCTGGAGTACTGGCCTTCGCTAGCGCAAGGCCTATGGGTTACCGTCTGGGTAGCGGTCTGCACCATTATCGGTGCAGCAGCCGGTGCGGTCTTCCTTGGCGCGGCGAGGCTTTCAAACGCGCGCGCGTTGCGCGTGGCATCGATTCTCTTCATCGAATTCATTCGTGGCCCCTCCGGACTGGTGCTCCTCTTCTGGGTTTTTTACGTGCTGCCGCTGCTGCCTGGCATGCCGCAGTTGAGCGCCCTCGCGGCGGCGATCCTCGTGCTCTCGCTCGATGGAGCCGTATACGGCGCTGAAATCGTGCGTGCTGGCATTCAGGCCGTGCATCGCGGGCAGAGTGATGCGTGTCATGCGCTTGGGCTAAACAAGATCCAGAGCCTTAGAAAAGTGATTCTGCCGCAGGCGCTTTCGCAGATCGTGCCTGCTTTCGGCAGCTTGGCACGGGACATGGTTAAGTGGACTTCGATCGTGAGCTTCGTCGGCGTGCAGGATGTTCTCTATGTTGCGAACAACATTCGTAGCCAAACGTTCGATACGGTCACCGTCTTTTGCATGCTTGCAGCGATTTACTGGATCCTGTGCCTTGTTTGCGCCATGGCTTTCCGCGCGCTTGAGCAGGTTCTTCCCCTGAACCGTGCGCTGCGAGCCGCTCGCGTCGCTGTAGAGGTTGTGCCCGATGCTCGTGCGCTTGCAGGAACTGCACAATGACTTGGGACTGGAGCTATGCACTGGAGATCATGCCGCGCCTCATGTTGGGCGTTTGGTATACTGTGCTGGTCACAATTGTGAGTTCGACAATTGCGCTAACGGCCGGTTTTCTGCTTGCGATTCTGGAGACTGCGAGCACCAGGCTCGGTCGGGCATTCGTACGTTTTCTACTTGAACTCTTCAGGGGCGTGCCGATTCTTGTTATGCTCTACTTCGCCTTCTATGTCTTGCCGGAATTCGGGGTCACCCTTCCGGCAATGCCAATTGGCATTGGTGTATTAGGTATTGTTTATGCCGCGTTCTGCTCGGAGGTGTACCGAGGCAGTCTGATCACGATCCCACCCGAGCTGCGCGATGCGTGTGTGGCGCTCCATTTGAGCCCATATATCACATGGCGGCGTGTGCTTGGTCCGTTGATGATCAAGCGGGCTATCCCCGCCTTGCTCAACTACGTACTCGCTCTGTTTCGGACATCCGCGTACCTGTTTGCGCTCGGCGTGCCGGTGCTGCTGGGTGAGGCTCAAGTGGCCGGCTATGAAAACTTCCGTTACCTTGAGCCATTCACGCTTGCCGGCGTCATTTACATGGCCATGAACCTGCCGTTCCTCTATCTCCTCTCCCGATTCAAGGACAAGCATGTCTAGCATCATGGAATTTAGCCAAGCAGGCCCCTTCGTGCCACCGACCGCCGCAGCCTCTAACGCGATGGAGACAGACGCGTCCGCTCCCAGCTCGCAACAGGCTGTGTGGTCTATCGAATTCGAGAAAGTCTCGAAGTCCTTCGGTGCTAACCGCGTGCTGGTCGATCTGGACCTGCAAGTGCGCCCCGGCGAGAAGGTGGCGCTGATCGGCCCAAGCGGTTCAGGAAAGACAACTGTGTTGCGGCTGGCGATGACCCTCGAGAAGCCCACTGGCGGAGATATTCGGGTCTTCGGCCAAAGCATCATTTTCGACGCGGCAGGTAACCCCCTTTCGCGCGCGCAGGAGGCGCGAATCCGCCGTCGGTGCGGCATGGTCTTCCAGCAATTCAATCTGTTTCCGCATTTGACCGTGCTGCAGAACCTTATCCTGGCGCCCACGACCGTCCTGGGCCATTCAAAAGACCAAGTTGCAAAGAGCGCCCTCGAATACCTTCGAATGGTAGGCCTCGAAAGCAAGGTAAATTCCTATCCCGCCCAGCTTTCCGGAGGCCAGCAACAACGCATCGCGATCGCCCGGGCTCTCATATTGAAACCTGAGATACTCCTGCTGGACGAAATCACCTCGGCGCTGGATCCTGAACTCGCCGGAGAAGTTCTCGACGTTGTGCGAGGTGTGGCGCATGAGATGAAGGTGACGCTGCTGATCGTCACGCACGAGATGCGATTCGCACGCGAGGTTTCCGACCGCATAGTCGTTTTCGACGGAGGGCGGATCATCGAGCAGGGCCCGCCCGAGAAGATCTTCAAGGACCCCGACTCTGAGCGCACACGCGCATTCCTGCACTCCGTTCTGAACCATTGAGTCCCGCATCCCATGCAGACAATTTCTGAGCTGCTTCATGCGCGCGCGGAAGATTGTGGCTCGCGCGTCTTCTGTTCGTTTCGAGGACAACGAAGCACATTCAAGCAACTTCTCGACGGTGTCCAAGAGATGGCCGGCGCGCTCACGAGTGCCGGAGTGAAACCCGGCGACCGCGTCGGCTTCATGTTGATCTCCTCGGTTGAGCATATTCAGCTGTTTTTAGCCGCGTCTTGGATAGGTGCGATAGCTGTTCCTTTCAGTATCCACCTGAAGGCAGCAGGGTTAGAGTTACAACTGAACAGCTGCAGGCCACGTGTATTGATTGTCAACCGCGCGTACGCGGCCTCTGTACGGCAGGCCCTATCCCTCGTACCTCATAGGCCCCTACTGGTATGGCTTGAGGATGGCACCCAGGGTAAGGGGGAGCTCGACCTGAATGTGCTTCTGCGCACGAGCTGCGCTTTGCGAACCG
This sequence comes from Bradyrhizobium sp. USDA 4506, assembly GCF_054058795.1. NCBI lineage: Bacteria > Pseudomonadati > Pseudomonadota > Alphaproteobacteria > Hyphomicrobiales > Nitrobacteraceae > Bradyrhizobium > Bradyrhizobium sp. USDA 4506. Next base: position 76,293 of record NZ_JBSSBM010000002.1, read on the forward strand.
CGGCGCCGAGATCCCTCGATGATGCCGTTGCGATCAGCTATACGTCAGGTACGACTGGAGCTCCAAAGGGAGGAGTCCTGTCCGAGGCCTGGTATTGGGTGGGAGCAAAAAATACCGCCATCCTTTCCGAGGCTCACCGCGACGACATCTTTTTCTTATGGGAACCTTTTTATCATATCGCTGCGTGGATGACTGTAATGATGGCGCTACATAAGGGCTTAAGTATCCACATGGTGGAGCGCTTCAGCGCATCACAGCTTTGGGATCAGCTCGCCGAAGCCGGTGCAACTAAGCTACACTATTTAGGCGGTTTGGTGAACATTATGTTGTCGCGACCTCCGGTCGAAAGCGAACGAAACAACAAGATTTCCATCGCGTGGGGAGGAGGTTGCCCGGCGGAGAGCTGGCGTAAACTCGAAGAGCGTTTCGAGCTCAACGTGCGCGAAGGATACGGACTGACCGAGGGGCAGAATTTCACCCACATGAATTTGCGCGGAGTCGTTGGTTCTGTCGGCACTCCTGTAGAGGAGTTCGACAGTTGGCTGATCGACGACGAAGGCAAACGTATCGGTCCGGGAATGGTCGGAGAAATTGTTCTGAGACCGAAGATCGCGGGCGTTACGATGAACAGCTACTTCGGCGAGCCGGAGAAAACAGCGCAAGTGCTGCGCGCCGACGGCTGCGTCTACACCGGCGATACGGCGATGATTGACCGAGACGGCAATTACTTCTTCAAGGGCCGAAAAAAAGATGCGCTGCGGCGCCGCGGCGAAAATGTATCTGCGTGGGAAGTCGAGCGTGTGCTCAACACAGCGCCTGGAGTCGAAGAATCTGCCGTGTTAGGGGTAGACTCACCGCTAGGCGACCAGGACATCCTCGCAGTCATCAAACAGCGTGAGGGCTTTGAGCCAAACCCCCTCGAGATCGCCAAGTTCTGCGCCGAGCGTCTTGCGTACTATCAGGTGCCAAGATACGTTCACTTTGTCGACGAATTTCCACGTGGGCCGACGCAACGCATCAAGAAAGGCGAAATCGCGGTCGATCTCCAGAGCGCATGGGATGCCGAGCAAGCGGGGTACAAGCCGGCGCGAACCGGATAGGGCCAACGCGACGACACTGAGCCAAAGTGTACTCCTGAAGAGCCCGTTTCCGAGATGGGGGCTGATGCCCACGATTCGCAAGCAAAAGAGCTTGGCGTGCGGGCTATCAATAGCAACGGATCTGCATTCGACGAAGAGCCTAAATTCCACTGCAATGAAAATGGGCGCCGGCCAGCGGGAGCTCTTCGCCGCCTTGCCCGAAGTGCCGATACGTATGCCAACTAACCTTGCCGGTAGGGCACGTCGCCTATAGCTCTCCAGGCGGTTGACCGGGTGCTCGCCGAGCCAGCCGCCGTAGAACGAGGGACGGGCCTTATTCGGCAATCGCCTCGAATTATGCTCGCGAACTCCCGCTACTTGCTACTTGAGCAAGGCGCCGAATCGGAGCGTGTCACCGCTGTTCCCTTCGAGATAGATGCGAGCTCCATTCTGGATAGAGCTTAGCCGTGCTACTCCGACCCGATCCGGGCGATCTCCTCGACGTTGAACTCGACGAGCGGAAAGCCGTCGCGCGCCAGCTTGATCGCCGGCTGGGGCAGCTTGCGGGTGCCGTAGTCGTTCGCTAATCCGCATAAGCCGGCGAGACTGCCCGGCGCAGCGACTGCCGGTGGGCCGACGCAGGATCTGCTCGAGTTGCTTAGCACATCGAGAGGGAACTCGCACGGGATACGACTGCATAAGGTTGAGCGAACGCATGCGACGTTTACCTGGAGACGTAGCAGATGATCGATCCCTGACCGGCCAGACCCGACACCGCTTGACGAGGTTCAATGCTGCAGCCGTTGTTGCCGCCACGTCGAACGCGCTGCCGCGGCCGCTCAAAAGCGCGGGCGCCCGTGACCGTTGCACCGCTAAGAAACATCATTCCGCGCAGATTGCGCCGCCGCACGCCGAGCACTTTCCAATCTCCATTGGCAAGCTTTGTACGCTTCAATTCCAATCCGGTCTTGATCAGTGCGAAGTTGGTATTGGCCTCTGCGGAAACCTTTGCTCACAATGCATCGAGGTAACAAATCCGGCATCTAATGAGCGACCGAGTACTTGTGGGGGGGGGGGGGGGGCGAGCACTATCAGTGCGCTTCGCTCATCTCCAAAGCTTGCGGTGAAATTGACGCCAGTGATCGTATCGTGCGGCGACGCTCACGAGAGTCCGGAGCTTAACAATAGCGACCTAAGGGGAGGGTTCGTGACAGAGCAATCGCGTCCAAGGCGGAAGGAGATCGATCTGCGTTCCGCCGCCAAGAACGTCACGCTGCTGGTGATGCTGGTAACAGCCGCGGGCTCCTCATTCCCAGTGCTTGCGCAAACCGAGGGCGCGCTTCTTTCCTCAATAAAGAAATCTGGCTCAGTTAAGGTGGTGCGCGGCTTGGCAGCCCCCGTAGTGGGCGTGTCGCCGGAGGGCCAGGCGAGCAGCTATTTTGTTGATCTTGTGCTCAAACGTCTTGGTCTGCCACCGCTGGCACCAGTGCTGATGGCGTGGAACGCACAGGCCCCTGCGCTGCGAGGCCACCAAGTTGACCTTGTGGATGTCGCTTCGAATACCGACGAGCCTGCAAGGCGGTGGGCAAGTTCGGCGTCCTTTTTCATCAAACAGCGACCGCTGTATGTCCTTCCGGAAAATCCGAAGCAGGTGACGAGCGTCTCGCAAATTGCTCGCAGCCCGAGATCAACTTAGCGGTCGTGGCGGGATCAACTCAGGAAGTGTACGCGAAAACGAAGGAAATCAAGTCCGATGCGGTCGAGCGGACGCATTTCAAATGAGGCATTCAGTATCTCCAATGAGCGGGGAGGACTCAAAGAGATCCTCGAGGAGCAATTGCTATTTAGGGGGGGCATAAAGAGGACGTGCGTTTCCGTGATGCATTCGAAAGCTAACTCAATGAGTTGCGTAGCAATGGCGCAATGAGGGGAGCTGTGCGTAGTGAAGTATGGGATTCACGAAGGGGAATGGCACGCAGAGTTCACTAAAGCGGAGGACCCTCGACCCAAGACGTAAATGGATGAACAGTTGTTGCAAAGATTGTGGGGTGCGAACGGTCCGCTGCATGTGCGAGTAAATCTCGACCGAAAGGATTACACTTCGTCGGCGCCCATCTGTTGCTAAGCTAGGTGGCTCCCGCGAGGAATTGAGAAGGATGGGGGCTGGTGGACCAACTCGACGCACGACGGGCTGTCTTCAGGTGGGCGGACTATCAATATCGGGCTTGGTATCAGGAGAGCTTGGAGCTAGCGACGCAAGTCCTCATTGGGGCCTTCACATGACAAGGAAGAAGTGCGAAGCAATCGTTCGGCCGTCAAAGTCGTCCTGTGTTCGTCGCTATCGCTCGTGATCGGAGGTGGTCGCTCGCAATGCATTGAAATGATCAAACATAATGAGGTTGCTATGAGAAGATATGCTGCACGCGCAGATGCAAAGGCCCATACAATACAATATTTTTCGCCGGGCATGATTGAGTTATCAGGCGGTTTCGCCTTCCCTGACTGCTTGCCCGACGCCTCCAAGGAGGCCGCAATAGCTGCGAGTAAGTATCGTGCGGAGACGATGCAGTACTCAGGTGGCTTTGGCCTCGACGAGATGCGAGACTTCGTCGTCGGCTGCGTTGCTCAAGATGGCGTAAGTTGTAAGCGCGAGAATGTGCTTATCGTCAATGGAGCGAAGCATGGCATTGATCTGGCCTGTCGAGTCTTTGTCGAGCCTGGCGATGTAGTGATCGTCACGAGCCCCAGCTATATGACCGCGCTTCACATTCTCCGCACCTTCCAGGTGAACTGGCTTGCCGTCCGTCAAGATGATGAGGGCATCGACACGGCTGAACTTGAAGAGAAGCTCGTCGCGATTGCATCTTCTGGCAAGCCTCTTCCGAAGCTGTTGTTTGACGTACCCGACTTCCATAATCCAACCGGTATTACGACGTCCGCATCACGACGTAAGAAGCTCGTCGAGCTTGCTAGGCGCTTCAACTTTGTCATCATCGAAGATGATCCCTATCGTAAGGTGCGATTTGAGGGGATTAGCGTACCGCCGATCAAGTCCTACGACAAGGAAGGTTATGTTATTGGCCTTGGCACAGTGTCCAAGATTCTTGCGCCGGGCTTACGCATCGGCTGGGTCATCGCGGATGAGGACATCGTCAGCCGCATGGTTGCGCAGAAGTCGGATGGTGGCACATCTCCCTTGGCCCAGCGTATTGTGCTGGAAATGCACAAGAACGGACAGATCGCTCACCATATTCAAGAAATCACGACGACCCTCAGGCGGCATCGCGATGCAATGTTGGCCGCCTTTGTGCGCTACCTCCCTGATATCAAAATTAGGAAGCCCGAAGGTGGGTATTATCTTTGGGCAGAGCTTCCACAGAATATCAGCGCAGATGCGCTCGCCGGTCTGGGCGCAACGCATGGTGTGCGCGTCATCCCCGGAACGATTTACTTCGCGGTCGAGCCGAAGACGAACTATCTGAGGCTTTGCTATTCCGCTGTAACGCCCGATCAGATTGAGGAGGGCGTGAAACGCTTAGCCTCGGCTTACAGCGAGCTCCGCGGAGGATTGGACGCAAACACGGCACGAGCAATGGCTAAGCAAGGCAAGAATTTGGAAACCTATTGATCGCGCCTGATGAATGAACCAAGAGGCGACACTGAGCGAGCGGTGTCGTCGCTTAACATTGCGCGGTTTGTGAATGCGGAAGTCACCGACCTTCGCACGAGAGCACTAACGGACTGACATCAACAGACGATGTGCAGCATTGTGTCCAATGTCAAGGGTAGGGAGCCATGGAAGCCAATAGAAGCGTCATCGCACCAGTGACGCCGCTCTATCTTAACTCGGCGGCCGTCCAAAGGTGCCTGACTGATGAGGAGATCTATGACATCGTAAGCCGGACGTTGCGCCAATCGAGTGATCCCAATCTCATCAAGAGTGTAAAATCGGGTTTCGGAGTCCATATCGATTGCGACCACCTCCATATGGGCAACGTTTCTGCGTGCGTGCTCTCATGCTCTGTTGCAGGAACAAAGTGGTTTGTCGTATCCCCGAATAACGCATCGCGGGGCTTGGACCGGGTACAGGCATCGATTCTTGTTTCCGACGCAGTAACAGGGGTGCTTCAAGGCATCATAGATGGCAACTGGCTGACCTCACAACGAACCGCTGCCATGGCGGTCGCCGCCGTAGCGGCTTGTGGCAGACATCCAATTTCCAGCGCGGCTGTGATTGGGGCTGGTGCCGTCGGTCGAGCGTTAGTCAAATTCTTGGTTGCAACTCAGCTGGTCAATCGTGTCACGGTGTCATCGCTGAATGCGACGAGTGCACATCACGCCTGTGAATCCGCAACTGAGTGTCTTCGTCGGGACGTCACGCTCTGCGCTGATTCGGACGTTCGCCGCGCGGTGCGGGACGCCGATGTTGTATTCACTGCAACCGGTGTTTCGAGGGATACCGATATCGTGCGTGCGCGTTGGCTTAAGGACAGTGCGATTGTTTGCTCAGTTGGTTCACACCGAGAGGTTGACCGTGAACTCATTTCTCAGTCATGGATTGTGGCCGATGATGTTGACGGGGTGAGGATGCGGCGCGGCGATTTCCGTGAGGGCGGGGCCGGCTGGAACCGAATCGAGGGCGAGGTCGGAAGATTGATATCTGGTCAACTTCAGCTTCCTGCCGCCCCCAAAAAAATCCACCTCGTTCTGGTGGGGCTTGGCGCCCTTGATGTCGCGCTGGGGGCACGTGCCGTGGCAAATGCACGGAGCAGAGGACTCGGTCTTCACCTCGATTCATCTCGGGAATAGCAGCGTTCGAGCGCGATTCCTTCGATTGTGCGGTCCGGTCAGTGGAACAAGTTTGGCGAATTTGGGTTCTCGCCGGGCGACGGATCAAGGCCGTCATCCCACCCAAACCCGACGCGCAAGCATCCTCGCCGCTACGACAAAGCCGCTTACAAGGGCCGAAATGTGATCGAGAGGATGTTCTGCCGCCTCAAGGGACACCGCGACCCGCTATGACGTACGCATCCGACGGGGCCGACGGAGGCCGTCTTGCGTGACGGGTGGTAATTCGCGAAGCGTGTGGCCTTAAGTCTAGCAGACCGTGTGAAAAGTCCGACGCATTCCGCCCCTTACTGTTCTTGGCGCGCGTTTCAGCAGATATTTGGTTATCTGACCGAGGAAAGCCGTACGCATACGACGAAGACCGCCTGATTGACGCATCGCGCGGGCACAGTGAGCTCTATGATCGGTTGGGTGATGGTCAGGCGGCCTGCTGACCGGCGGGCTTATCGGCCTGGCGCAGGAGCTTCCATTCCCAGGGCATGCAGTTCGTGCAGGCGCGACGCGGGAAGATCGGCGATCCGGGCGAGGACCTCGGCGAGCCAGGCCTTGGGATCGACGTCGTTGAGGCGTAAGCGTCGTTCCGCTCCACCTTCTCGTGGCACATGGGATAGGTGAGTTTCACGATCTCTTTGAAGGGATCGGCTTGTGTCTATGCTTGACCATACGCTTAAGTCGGACGTGACGGCGCACCGGCTGGAAGTGATCACGGACACGGGACGCCGTCGTTGGTTCTCCAAGGATGACAAGGCCCGGATCGTCGAGGAGACGCTGGTACCAGGCGCGGTCGTTTCCGAGATTGCCCGGCGACACGGACTGACCCCACAACAAGTGTTCACCTGGCGCCGGCAAGCACGCCGGTGCCGACGCTGATGGCTGCCGATCCGCCGTTTGTACCGGCAGTGGTAGACGCCGTGGTATCGGCCGTGGCTGTTGGCGATGAGCGCAAGACAGCGCGATGCAAGGCCAAGCCGGATGTCGGGGCTCGCCGTTGCGATGCCGGGGGCATCGAGATCGAAGCCGAAGGCGTCACTATCCGGGTCGGCCGAGGCGCGGACGTGACGATGATTGCGGCCATCGTCCATGCGCTGAACGCAAGCCGGTGATCGGCCCGTCCGGAACTGTCCGGGTGATGGTGACAACCAAGCCCGTCGACTTCCGCAAGGGAATGGAGGGGCTTGCGATGTTGGTACGCGAGCACATGGAGGCCGATCCGTTCTCGGGTGCGGTCTATGTGTTCCGTGCCAAGCGCGCGGACCGGATCAAGCTGATCTTCTGGGATGGTACGGGTTTGTGCCTGTTCGCCAAGCGGCTCGAGGAAGGCGCCTTCCGGTGGCCGAAGATCGAGGATGGCGTGATACGTTTGTCGGCGGCGGAATTGTCGGCGCTGCTCGAAGGGCTTGATTGGCGGCGTGTTCATGCGGCACGGGAGACGATCGTCCCGATGCAAGCCGGATAATTGTGGGCCGCGCTGCGGCGAAGTGAATCAGGAGCATCGGGCAGGTCGTCAGGCGGGCGCGAATATGCTCTGATTTGCCTGTGAGCGATAACCTTCCTGATGATCCCGAGACGCTGAAGGCGATGCTGCTGGCCGAGCGGCACGAGAGCGAGCGGCTGCGCCAGATCATCAAGGAATTGCAGCGTCATCGCTTTGGCCGGAAGGCGGAGTCGCTTCCCGAGGAGCGGATGCTGCTGGGCCTCGAGGACGTCCAACAGGTTGCGGCCTGTACGGAAGCCAGCCAAGACGCGACCGCTCCGGAAGGCCGGGCGGAACGGGGCGCGCAAGCGCCGCAACAACCGCGGAGCACTGCCGGCGCATCTGCCGCGGATCGAGGTCGTGGTCGACCTCGACGACAAGACCTGCCCCTGCTGCAAGGGCGACCTGCACCAGATCGGCGAGGATAGGAGCGAACGGCTGGACCTGGTCCCGACGCAGTTCCGGATCCTCGTAACCCGGCGTCCCAAATACGCCTGCCGCGCCTGCGAAGATGGCGTCCTGCAGGCCGAGGCTCCGGCCCGGCTGATCGAGGGCGGACTGCCGACGGAGGCAACCGTCGCCCAGGTTCTGGTGTCCAAATATGCCGATCATCTGCCGCTCTACCGGCAGGCCCAGATCTATGCCCGCCAGGGCATCGCTCTCGATCGATCAACACTGGCGGACTGGGTTGGGCATGCTGCCTTCCATCTGCGCCCGCTACATGAGCGCCTTCTCACAGTGCTTCGCGCGAGGTCCAAGCTGTTCGCCGACGAGACGACGGTGCCGGTGCTCGATCCCGGTCGAGGGCGCACCAAGAGTAAGCGTAGCTCTGAGGCCCATTTGATTGGCGCTTGACGTCTATTTTGAGCGCGTGGTGCGCCGGCGCGGCTTCCATATTTCCGACAATGCGTTGACGGCGGCTTCGAGCGCGCTCCGGTCGACGACGTTGGGATCGAACTGCTCCGGACCCCAGAGGCGCATTTGTTCGTGCTCCGGATGGGTGGGGTCGCTGATGGCGTCGAGGTATTCGGCATAGCCTGACGCACCGCCGACATCTTCCGGAGGACAACGGCCGGTGGCCTCGAGCAAGAGGGGCAGTCCCTCCGTTGTCGTGTTGTCGAACCACTTTTCGAGCTTGATCACGTGATCCCAGCTGTCGCCGAAGTCGTAGAGATAATGGATCGTCTTCGCGCCGGTCTCCTGAACGATATTGGAGAGCCGCGTCTTGCGAGCATCGATGGGCTGAGGGCCAAAATCTCCATCGGGATCAGGGATACCCCAACGTCCTTCGCCAGCTAGGAACTCGAAGAGATGGCTACTCGTCCAGCCAAACGCCGCCTGAAGCGTCAGATGAGCAACTGGACCCGTGCGAGCTTGTCGATGAGCCGGATGTCCACCCGACGGCCGATCAGCCGGTGCGGCACCGAGTAAAAGGTCTTGTCGACTTCGACGTGATAATCGGGATGCACCTTCGCCGTTTTCCATTCGGCGTATTCGAACTGTTCGCTCGGCAGCGGCGTCAACGCAGCGCGCTCGATCTCCTCGAACAGCTGCCGGCGGGATTTGCCGATATGGCGCATCGGCCGATGGTTCAGCTCCTCCAGCAAACCGCCGATCGCAGTATTGAGATCGGTCAGGTTGAAGGACCGCCGATGGCGCAGCCGTGCCAGAATCCAGCGCTCGACAATCAGCACCGCGCCTTCAACCTTGCCTTGTCGCGCGGCTTGCGGCTGCGGGTCGGCAAAATCGTCGTGTCGTAGTGCTCGGCCATGGCCGCAAAGGTTTGGTTGAGCGTCGGTTCGAACCACAACGCCCTGACGACCCCGGCCTTCAGATTGTCGCAGACGATCGCCTTGGGAACTCCGCCGAAGTACGACAAGGCCCGGGTCTGGCCTTCGATCCAATCTGGTAGTCGCTGACCGAAGCTCCCCATAGCGAAGGTCAGCGACGAGGCCCCGAGCACCGCGACAAATATCTGCGCCTGACGGATCTCGCCGGTTTGCGGATCGATCACCTCCACCGTCGGACCGGCATAGTCGGTCTGCATCACTGCACCCGCCGCGTGGCGATGACGGAAGGTCGGGTTCGCCCGGCGCCGACAGGCGTCAAACTTCTCGCAGAACCACGTGTAACCATAGCCGTCGGGATGCGCCGTCCGGTATTCCTGCCAAAGCAGCGTCAGCGTCACGCCCTTGCGCTTGAGCTCCTGCGCCACCCGCGGCCACTCGGGCTCGCTCAAGTCCTGCGGAGGCCGCCCGACCCGCCGGAACAGAGCCCGCTGCAACGCCGCCTCGCTCGCGTAAATCGGCGGCAGCGGCCAGCTTAAGCCCGCCTCGCGTGCCCGCAACAGGTAGGTGGCAACCGAGCTCTTGCTGATCTGCAGCCGTTCCGAGATCTCCCGAACCGACAGGTCCTGCTCGTACGTCAGCCTCAGGATCGATCGTAGGTCCTTCACAGTGGTTCGTTTCGCTTGCTTCCGTCTCGGCATTGCCCCTCTCAAACTCAGCTTGAGAGAGAACATTTCCTGAACGGCGCTTCCGAAAACCAACCTCCCGCAACTGTCCGCGATTTAGCGGAATCCCTGTCCCGGAATTACTGAAATCGCTGTCCGCGAATTACCGAAATCGGTGTCCGGAAATTGCCGAAACACGCACCTTCGCCGTGTCGCTCTTCTGTGCAAGGTAATCAAGCTTGGCCTCAAACCACTGCTTCAAGGCTGTAGCCAGAGGTCGGGCATGCGCCTGCCTGCCAGCACGGCGCTCGGCATCCGATCGGCCGCGGAGGGCTTTCTCGACGGCATAGAGCTGGGCGATGCGCTCGAGGGCCTCGCGGGCAACGGGAGCCGGCGCCGGCGAAGCCTCGCGATCGATCTTCACAAACTGGCGCCACAGATGCGACCAGCAAAAGGCGAGCGTGCCGGACAGCGCGTCCGCACGCGTCGTCCGGGTCATGGTCTTGTAGGCCTCACAGCCGTCGCAGTGGATGATGCCGCGATAGCCTTCGAGCAGTCTCAAGCCATGAACGGCGCCGCGGCCCCGTGCATAGGCATAGACCACCCCAGGCGGATCAGGCCCGGCCCACGGCCTCTTATCGCGCGAGAGCGCCCAGAAGTAGCCAGTTTTGGTTCTGCCGCGCCCCGGATCCAGCACCGGCGCCGGGGTCTCATCGACAAAGAGCTTCGAGGAGGTGAGCAGAAGCTCGCGCAGACGATGCCACAAGGGCTTCAATTCCTGGGCGGCATAGCCGACCCAGAAGGCGAGCGTGGAACGGTCCAGCGCTATTCCGTGCGTCGCCAGCATCTGCGCCTGACGATAGAGCGGCAAATGCCAATGATACTTGGCGTCAATTACGTGCGCAACGAGACGCTCGGTGGGCAGTCCCCCCTTGATCAATCGCTCGGGCGCAGCGTGCTGGAGGACGACGCCATGACAGGCGCGGCAGGCCAGCTTGGGCCGGCGGGTCGCAATCACTCGGTATTGCACCGGAACGACGTCGAGCCTCTGGCTCTCATCGTGACCAATCTCAACGAGATTGCCTTTGCAGCACGGGCAACAAGTTTCAGCGGGCATCAGGATCTCGACGATGCGCGGCAAATGCTCCGGGAGCCTGACACGGTTGGCTCTGCGCTCGGCCGTCCTCTTCTCGCAGGTTCTAGGATTGGCGCGATCCTCGGCTGCTTCGAGGGCTCCGACGGCCTCTTCGATGTCCTCCAGAACAAGCTGCAGCTGATTAGCGTCCAGCTTTTCCGAGGACCGACCGAACTGCGCATCTTTTGCAAGCTTGAGCAACCGCTCGAGCCTGGCGCAGCGATCCAGCAGAGCTGCGGCAAAGATACGCAACTCGGCCGGATCGCTCGGCAGCTCATCAGGCAAATCACTCATTGGCCCAAGACTGCCATGCTTCGCGCCCCGATGCAGCGAAGATTTGTATCTTTACGCAAGCGCTTTCGGCTGCGGGATTCGAGGCGCGTGCATGCGCGTCCAATCCATGCCGGCCAGAAGCGCGGACAGCTGGGCGGCATTCATCCGCATCACGCCGGCCACGATGGGAGGCCATTTGAAGCCGCTGCCATCGAGCCGCTTCCAATACATCACAAGGCCGCTGCCATCCCAGACGACAACCGATCGGCGCGCTTCGCACGGAACACCACCGCCACGCCCTTCAACGGGTCATGGCCCAGCGTCTCTTTCGCCAACAGCGCCAAGCCCTCCGCACCCTTCCTGAAGTCAACAGGTTGGGTCGCAACATAGATCATGAGGCTCGCGGGCGCCGTCAGCATGAACGTGTCCGTCGGAGCGCAATGAACACATCACTCAACACGGCAAGGCCAGGCGCCCCGCGCACCTCCACGCGTGCCCCCTGGAACTCGACCGTCACCACGGCTGCTTCCGGCGACCCGGTGGGCTCTGAGGCCGCCGGTAGCGCCGATTCCGACACCACCGGCACGAACGACAGCGTGTCCGCCGAAGCCGGCAGCACCAACTGGCCCAAACGCGCCCGGCGCCGCCAGTCGTGCACCTGCTGGGGCCGGCACCCATGGCGACGGGCGACATCTGTGACAATCGCTCCGGGCTCGAGGCTTTCCGCAGCAATCTGCGCCTTCAAATCATCTGGCCAGCGCTTTCGACCTGCGCCTGCGTACACTTCGATACGCGGTGACAACGGTCGTCTTATGTCGTCAGAATGGTCGTCCATTGTGAGTCCCCTTCCAGAAGATGACTCTTCTAGCGGTGCTCTTAAGACTCCGCACAAACAATCCAAAGGGCCTCGACGCCACGCTTACCACCAAGACCGGCCAGCTCTGGGCCTATGCCGCCGACGACAGGCCCTGGGGTGGCCTCGAGGCCCGGCTGCGAGCCGAGGCGATGGCTGCCAGCGCGCGGGCGGAGCTGTCGGATAACGCGGCGCTGATCGCGCATCTTGAGTTGCAGATCGAGAAACTCAAGCGCGCGAACTGTACGGGCAGCGCTCCGAGCGCACGGCGCGGCTGATCGAACAATTGGAATTGGAGCTTGAAGAACTCGCCACCACGGCGAGCGAGGGTGAGCTTGCCGCGCAGGCCGCCGCGGCGACAACCCAGAGCGTGCGCGCCTTCACGCGCACGCGGCCGGTACGCAGGCCCTGGCCGGACGACATCGAACGCGAGCGCATCGTCATTGAGGCTCCAACGACCTGTGCCTGCTGCGGTGGATCGCGGCTGGCGAAGATCGGTGAGGATGTGACCAAGACGCTGGAGGAGATCCCGCGCCGCTTCAAGCCGATCGAGACGGTACGCGAGAAGTTCACCTGCCGCGATTGCGAGAAGATCAGCCAGCCGCCCGCGCCGTTCCACGCCACGCCGCGCGGCTTCATCGGCCCACAATTGCTGGCGACGATCCTGTTCGACAAGTTCGGCATGCATATCCCGCTCAACCGCCAGAGTGCGCGCTTCAAGGCCGAGGGGATCGACCTGCCGTTGTCGACGCTCGCTGACCAGGTCGGCCACGGAACCTTCGCCGTCATGCCGCTCTTCCAGCTGATAGAGCGTCATGTACTCGTAGCCGAGCGCCTTCATGGCGACGACAGTGTGCTGCAGAAGCACACAGAAAGGATGATCGAGATGATCTGATAATCTGTGAGCACAAGCTGTGACAGCGATAAGGGAAGGCCCCTCGGGAATCGGCTTTCAGGAGCAGGTCCCAAATCACTTCAAGCGGCTTCGCTTAAGAGGCGCGGTCGTGAGCGTTGAAGCTAACGATCGGGAAATACCCGAGCGGATAAGCATCCGAGAGACGAATGAAAATGAACCGGCCGATGAAGCGTCGCAACATGGAAATCGTCGTCAAAACCAGAGGTGTGTCGTCCCTCTGGGATCAGTCCGCTGGAAGCCTGATGATTGGGCGGGCGGCGACCGGCGTTGAGGGGGCGTGAATCGGATGCAGGCGCTGTCGCGGAACTGTAGGAACCAGTCGCTCCGATGCAAAGGGAGAAGCACAAGCGGAGAAAACCGCGAGGCAAGAGTACCGATGCGGAGCACTGGGGCGGACCGATCCCTGCAAGTGACGAAGGCTCGTAATGGGGCTGGAGCGAAGGGATCGGATCAGGTGGGCTGGCCATCGTTGCAACTGGCAACAGGAGGACGGCGGTGAACCAGCCAAGCAAGCCGTTCAACATCGACAAAAGAAAGGTGTACGAAGCGTATCAGCAGGTGCGATCCAATGGTGGCGCAGTCGACGGAGTGACGATTGAGCAGTTCGAGTCCGACTTGAAGGGAAATCTCTGTGCCTGTTCGCCAAGCGCCTAGAGCAAGGAAAGTTCGTCTGGCCGCCGATCGTGGCGGGTCGGCTTCAGCTGACGCCAGCCCAGCTGGCCTTGCTCGTCGAAGGCATCGATTGGCGGCGGACGGTCGCGCCTGAACCGGTTATACGTCCTGAAGCTGTCTAATAAGCGATGTTCCTGATGTCCGGTTTCTGACAACAACGAAATCTTTAGGTTCAAAACACCCATCGTGATGGGCTGATGCACCACGTTTGTATGCCGTATAGCGGGCGTAACGGCGAGTATAGCGTCGGCATAGTTGTTGCAATTGGTCGCATTGCGACGGCGGAACGCCTACTCGACGCCATCGAAGTGCTCGGTTCGTGCAGCTAGTCGTATCTTACTATGAGATACGATAAAGTTGCCCGTGCTCACGCACACAGTCGATACTTTAGTTGAAGATGATGATAGGACGACAGCGAGTGCTTGTCGCGGCATCTGCCTGTGTTCTATTAACTGCACTGGGGATTTTTCGATGCGAGATACCCATACCGATCTAACTGGCGCTCTTGCTCGATTTGCCTCAACCCTAAGGATGGCTGACGTACCAGCCAATGTGAAAGCTGACGCTCGCCGTCTTCTGCTCGATTCGATCGGTTGCATGATCGCAGCCACGCAGACACGTATAGCGCCAATCGCCCTCGGGTTGGCCGATTTTATGGGAGACGGCAAAGTTGCGTCCATCGTCGGACGCAAGCGTCGCACGAGCCTTGCGGGCGCCCTATATGCCAATGGCCGTCTCGCAAATTGTATGGACTTGGACGAGACCTTCCCTGTTGGCCATCACTTCGGCGTGGCCGCCGTCGCCGCTGCACTCGCGTTAGCGGAGGAACGTAAGGCGACCGGCTCGCAATTTCTGCAGGCGGTGATTGCGGGCTATGAGTTGGGCGGGCGTGTCGCAAGTGCAAGCGGACCGCCCGTGATCGTCAAGGACGGTCGGCCAGCCGGCCTTCCCGTCGTTTACAGTTTCTCTTCGTCAATGGTTTTCGCAGCAGCAGGGTCGGCAATCCAGCTGGAATCTCAGAGCGAAAGCTTGGCTCGTCAAACACTTGGCATCGCTGGTTCAAATACACCGGCGCCGGTGGCGAATAAGTGGGCCGAGTTGCCAGATCTGCCGGACTGCAAATACGGGGATGCGGGTTGGGCAGCGCTTGCCGGCGTATTCGCGGCGCGGTCAGCTGGGCTGGATGCGACGGGTCTTCCTGCCATCTTGGACGGCGAACGCAGCCTGATCAGGGTATGTGGCACGGACCGTGTCGACCTAGACGCGCTTCTCGGCGGGTTTGGTTCGCGTTGGATGCTCAATGACGTTACTTACAAGCCATGGCCAACCTGCCGCTGGACGCACCAGCCGCTCACCGCGCTCATCAAGGCCGCTGCAAAGGCAAACATCGGCGCTCAGCAGATCAAACGCATAGTCATCGGCACAAACTTGTTGCTGTGTACTCCGCGCTTCATCAATCCTAAGCCGCGTACGTTCTCTTCGCGGCAGTTCAGCATCCCACACGCTGTGGCGATGGCGCTGCTTCACATTCCCGTCGGTCTAGCATGGTTAGAGGAGGAGCGGGACAACGATCCAATCGTCAGAGAGTTGCGAGAAAAAGTATCCGTTGAGCACTGGGAACCCGCAGATGCATTTACAAATCACATCGTGCGCGGCCAGATACGCAACATGCCCGCACGAGCAATGATTGTGATGCGCGATGGTACGCGATTTGAAGCTGAGACCGAGTTCGCTTTGGGCGATCCGTGGACGACAGAGACAGCATACAGTGACAAGCACGTAGTTGAAAAGTTTCGTATAGCGACCAGACTATCGACAGCGCGCGCAAATGAGTTAATCGAAGCCGTCATGAATGTCGAGGTGCAGCCAGACGTTGAACCGATTGCGTCGATGCTTCGTGACCTGGATCCGAACCGTTCAAAGTAATGGGCGCTCGCATTGTCCGCGTTCAAAGCCCAGTGCTCCGAAACCGATGGGCGAACGTTAGACCGTGGACGATATTTGCATCGTCCCGCTTTGTAAATCGGTTGCGATTGTTGTGAAATCGACGATCGCGCCAACGAACGTGTCAGTGGGTTGCTTGCTTCGGATCTTGTGCGAAGAAATTACCGTTAGCCGAATTGATTGCGAATTGTATACTTCGTAAGTTCATTGCGCTCGTATTTGCGGGGCGGCAATGAATAGCATCAGATGCGAAGATCAGATGTTCGATGCGGCTGCTCGGCCAGAAGCTCACTAGCTTCGCGTTCTCCTGCCCCAAAGCCCTCAGCCGCTTCGCCTGAGAAATATCGGTGCCGCCGCATTTGCCCTCCAATTGTAGATCGTCGTCGAAGATCTCATGCTTGCGGGCGGGGCCTGCTGTCTTGCCCGGGATCATGCTCTCCTTCAACATCGCGATAATCTGTTTAATTCCATCCGAATGAAATACGGTAAGCAAAGAGACCCCGTCTGGCGCAGGGGGTGAGCAACCGGCTATCGGCTGCTGAGTTTGTGAGCCGATGTGAGCTTCTATGTCTGCGCCTGGTTCTGGAACTAGAACCTTCCATATGATCGAAGCGGTCGCCGACCGTCTTGAGGGTATCGCTCCGGCGAGGACCGCCTTGCTCGGTTTGATGGAGGATGAAGACATAGGTGTATGACTGACCATATGCCTATGCCGAAGATTTCCCGACTTGAAGTCGTCTCGACGGGCGCACGGCGCCGTTGGACTTTGGAGGAGAAGCAACGGATCATTTCCGAGAGCTACAGCGGGCCACGATTGGTGTCGGTAACGGCACGTCGCAACGGATTTGCCTCTCCAACAATGCCGCCGAAAGAGGCTTGCGAGGCATCGCTCTTGGACGAAAATCCTGGTTGTTCTGCGGCTCTGATCGCGGCGGACGGCGCGCGGCTTCCATGTATAGCCTGATCATCACGGCCAAAATGAATGGCGTCGATCCGCAGGCCTGGCTCACGGACATTCTTGCCCGCATCGCCTCCCACCCAGTTCATCGGCTGGACGAACTCCTGCCCTGGAATTGGACGCCGGCGTCAGCGATCTCCGCTCGAGCGGCATGACCACTCACGTCAACAAGGTCCATCACGTCACCACCATCACCCAGGTCGCCAAGGACCTCGGCGAAGACGAAGATTGGCTGTGGGACATCGCCATCGAAATGGAGATCGAGGATGGCGTGATCTGGGTCTATGGCGTCGGAGAAGACGGCGTCCAGGCGTTCACCGACTTCGGAATCGAGAACCTGATAGAACTTATCAAGTTCTACAAGGAAAACCCCGGACTGTTGAAGCGGTGATCCTGCGGCCTACGCCGAATGGATACTCTTGAGGGAGCGCCGCGGCAGCTTCGCCGACGCTGGTCGGACGAGTTTAAGGCCCAAGTCGTGACAGAGGCGCTGGAACCTGGCGCGAGCGTCTCGGCGATCGCCCGCCGGATTGGCATTCACCCGTCGCAGCTGTTTGCCTGGCGCCGTGATGCTCGGGCGGAACGACATTATCGCGAGCGGCACTCGAGTTGCGGGGGTGAGGTGGCGTCTGTGTCAGGCGCTGTGATCGAAATTGCCATTGGCGAGGTGATCGTGCGCGCCGGTGGACGTCGACGAAGGCGCAGCTGCAGCGGGTGATCCGGGCGTCCGTTCGGCATGATCCCGTCCGGCGCGGAGGTGTTCCTGGCCAGCCATCCAGTCGACTTCCGCAAGGGTATCGATGGGCTTGTTGCGCTGGTGCGCGATGCGGGCTCAGATCCGTTCGACGGTGCGCTTTACGTGTTCCGGGCGAAAAGGGCCGACCGAATAAAGATCGTATGGTAGGATGGCTCCGGCGTGTGCCTCTATTTAAAACGGCTTGAGAAGGCTCTGCTGGCCGCGGATCGGACATCATCGGGTGCAGCTGAATGCTGCGCAGTTGATGGCCCCGGTCGATGGGATGCTGGAAGCGGGTCCGGACCGCGGCGGTCAAGCCGCCGGAGATTGTTGGGTAAAGCACTGCGGCGAAGTGAATCAGTGAGCTGAAGGGCAGGAGAACCGGGGCAAAATGTGCTCTGGTCGGGTCAATGGCGCTGCCCGATCTCAGCCTCCCGAATGACGTAGAGACGCTGAAGGCCATGGTTCTGCCATGGCCGGGAAAGCGGCCCGCGCCGATGCTCTGGCGTGCGAAGTCGCCGATCTCAAGGCCCGCGACGCCGATGCGGGCATCGAACTCCTGAAGGCCTTCGACCGTGCCCGGTTCGGCCGACGATCGGAAAAGCTCGGCTCGGCGAACGGCGACGATGAACAGCAGGCCTTTGTCCTTCGAGGAGATCGAGACCGGCATCGCTGCGATCAGGGCCCAGGTCAGCAAGGGCCGTGCGCAGGCGCATGGCAAGCGTGCACCGCGTCGGCGCAAGGGCTTTGCGCCCCATCTGGAATGGATCGAAACTGTCATTGAGCCGCAAGAGCTGGCTGAGCATGCCGGCAAGCAGAAGGTGCTGATCGGCGAGGATGTATCGGAGCGTCTGGAATGCGGTGCCGGCGAAGTTCCGTGTGATCGTCACGCGCCGTCCCAGGTATGCCTTCAAGAACGCGGGCGGCGTCATCCCGCCGGCCCCGGCCCACCTCATCGAAGGAGGCATTCCGACGGCGCTTCTGGCCCAGATCGCCGTCGCCAAATATGCCGATGGCCTGCCGCTCTACCGGCAGGAGGCTATCTACGCCCGCGATAAGTCGAGCTCGACCGCCAGCTGATGGCGCAATATGGATGGGCAAGCTCGGCGCTTCGAGCTCGAGATCATGGCCGACTACGTCTTCAGCGAGGTCAAGAAGGCCGAACGGGTCTTTGCCGACGAAACCACCTTGCCGACGCTCGCTCCTCGCTCCCGGCTCCGGATCGACAAAGACGGCCTACTTATGGGCTTATGCCCAAGATGGCCGAACCTTTAGCCGCAACGGTCCGCCAATGGTGGCTTATCGCTTCGAAGACAGCCGCGCCGGCGAATACGCGGTCTGGCATCTCAATGGTTATCGCAGGCATCCTGCAGGTGGATGGCTATGCCTCCTGTAACAATCTCGCGCGATCCGATCGCGGCAATGATGGCATCACATTGGCTGGCCGCTGGTCACACTGCAGACGCAAGTTCTACGAGCTGCATGTTGCGGGGAGCTCGGAAGTGGCAACGGCGGCGGTCGAACGGATGGCGAAGCTCTGGCAGGTCGAGAAAACCGTGCGCGCTCAAAGCCCCGACGCTCGCGTCGCCGCGCGCCAGCAAGCCTCCGCGGCGATCGTCGCAGATCTCTTCGATCTCTGGCAGCAGACCATGCGGCGGATCTCCGGCAAATCAAAACTCGCTGAAGCGATCCGCTATGCCGTCTCGCGCCGTGCCTCTTCGAACGCTTCCTGACCGATGGTCGCATCGAGCTCGACTCCAACGTCGTCGAACGCGCCATCAGGCCACTAACAATCACGAGAAAGAATAGCCTCTTCGCTGGCAGCGACGGCGGCGGACGAACCTGGGTGACCATCGCAACGCTGCTGCAGACGACGATGATGAACAACGTCGATCCGCTCGCCTGGCTTGCCCTCACGCTCCAACGTATCGCCAACGGCTGGCCGAGCAGCCAAATCGACGAGCTTATCCCGTGGAACCACGCTGCCTGACGGCCTTAGCTTGCCGCTTACGAAATACGCAGGGGCAGTCGCAATCAGTCACGCGCAGCAGTGGGGCGCGGTCCGCTCTCATTTTTTGTAGAACACCTATTATAAGAATTTACGTTGCGGGCATGGCCGATGCAGGATATAAATGTATGTGCTATTACTGCATGTACGTGAAAGAGGAATCATGCCGCTTCCCGCTCCTGTTGAACGAGAACTCTTGCATCGCCGGGCCATAGAAGTGGTTGGCTATCGCCGCCGCGATCAACTGTGGGATATTGAGGCTCGCCTGATCGACTCGAAAGCCAACGCGTATACCAATCCATGGCGTGGAGAAGTGCCTCCGGGCGAACCTGTGCACGATATGTCGATGCGGCTGACCGTTGATACCAGCTTTAGGATTCATTCACTCGAGGTTGCAAGTGACAAGAATCCGTATCCAACGTGCGCAGGAGCAGTAAGTGCATTCAATCGGCTCGTCGGTCTAACGATCGGGCCGGGTTGGAAAAGGAGGGCCAAAGAGCTCGTCGGCCGAACTCAGGGCTGTATTCACCTGGCCGAACTCTTGGGTCCTGTCGGGTCGGTAATGTTCCAGACCATCTTGCAGGTCTTGGAGGATGGAGGAGCATTCGATGAACACCCTCGTCCTGGCTTAATCGATAGTTGCTGCGCCTACAGGCGGAACGGCGAAGTCGTAAGGCGATTATGGCCTGACTTACCAGCCGGGTAAATTATATGCACCCGCGCATCCAGCGTGGTTATCGAACCCCAAATCGATCAAGGAGATATTTAGAAGTGGATCTAGGTAGATCGCAGGGATGCACGTCTTGCTCGCGTTGCCGTGTGGGGAGGAGCGCGTACGGTTCCAAAGGAGTGTTTTTCTATGTGGATTATCGAGCAGATATTGCTCTGGGATTGAAGGAGCCAATGCTGTTTGCAGTCAAGCTTTCTGCCTTGGCTCCGTGATCGGAGGGATTTACTAGGTTCTGCGGAAGCAACGCCAGAATTCGCGGAGCAGATACTGTACCGCCGTCCGTTGCCCTATTCTGGCTTAGCCCCAGTGATTCGCGCGAGCCCAACGCGAGGTGACGTACATGGCACGAGGGGGCAGACTTCGCACCAAACGGGTCTTGCCTCGATAGCAGTGCCGGCGATCGGGCGTGCAGGCCCATTGCTCGACCTTCCTAAGCATTGGACTGAGCGCCGATGCTTTGCCGATAAACATGCAACGCTGCTGCCGATCTCGAAATCCGGATGCGCCAGCAGCGAACCTTGCTCTCATCAGGCAACGATACTGCAAAGGCGATCAACCACCTGCTCAACTGCTGGGCGGCGTTCACCCACTTCCTGGACGATGGCCGCATTTGCCTCTCGAACAACGGTGGCAAACGAGCGTACGAATTGGACTTTCGCCTGTTCAGATGCTGGCGGCAATCGTGCCGCCGCTGTCTATACCCTGATCGAAACCTGCATGTATGGATGGCTCCCGCGGTGCAAGGGTTTTGTTTGAGCCGGCCTACGTAAGAGGCGGCACATTTGGCCGACGGCCTAGATGAGATCTGCGGATCGGGTCCATAACAAACTGACGCGCTTAGGGCGCCTACAGGTTTACTGGGTATCCCGATCTCGTCTATCCTGTCGCCTCATCTTCCCATTCGGCGCCGATGCACCACGACCGCCAGGACCCGGCTGGTCGGGCCGGCCGATACTTATGCCGTGCGCTAGGTCTCCTCTCGCGTCATCACTGCCCAAATGATCCTCGCCATTTTGTTGGCCAGGGCGACTGCAGCGAGTTTGATCGGCTTGCGAGCGATAATGCGCCCCAGCCAACTTTGAGCGAAGTTCTGCTTACCCCGCGACCAGCGTATCGTGGACATAGTGCCAATGACGAGGAGCCGGCGGATAGTGCGATCGCCCATCTTCGTGATGCGGCCAAACCGTTCTTTGCCACCGCTCGAGTTCTGACGTGCCACAAGGCCAAGCCATGCCGCGAAGTCGCGGCCTGATCGGAAACCGCGGATATCCAGCACTCCAGCTAATGTCGCGCTGACGGTGATCGGGCCGACACCTAGAATGTTGAGCAACTTGGCAGACTCGGGTCCCGCACGGCAATGCCTTCGCATTTGAGCTTCGAGAGCATTGATCTGAGCAGTTAGGGCGACGAGCTGGTCAGCCAGGATACCTAATGGTGCTCGTGCCGCATCGGGGATCAGTGTCGCCGGATCGGATATCCTCTTGATGAGAGAGCCGACGTGCTGAGGGCCTGAAGCGGCGATTACACCGAACTCCGCCATATGGCTCCGAATTGCGTTGATCAGCGAAACAGGCTGCCGCGAAAGGAGTTCATGCGTGCGATATGCCACCCACGCCGCCTGTTGCGTCAATGACTTCACAGGAGCGGAGCGAACCGCCGGATCGCGTCAGCGCTTCGCAGATCGCTGCGGCGTCCGCGGAGTCATTCTTTTGCCGCGCGACATAGGGCTTCACGTACGAAGCCGGAATCATCTTGGTGCCATGGCCAAGCGCGCGAATCTCGCGTGCCCAGTAATGCGACGATGCACATGCTTCCATGCCGACAACACAAGGCGGCAACTTGGCGAAAAAGCTCAGAATCTCCTCACGGCGCAGTTTCTTCTGGAGAACAGGGCGCCTTTTTGCATCCGCCCCATGAACCTGAAAAACACGCTTTACCAAATCGGAACCGACCGTCGCTACTTCGTTCATGGATGGCATCTCCTTTAAGGCGATCGCCGCGACCGCTTCTAAGTTCTTCAACAGCCTGCTAGTCTTACTGCGTCACAAACGGTCGTCTGTGGAGTGGGCGAACTTGATCGCACAACAAGGACATCTCAACAGCGTTCGGACGAGCCCTTGTTCGAGCCGCCGTCGCATCGTCGCGATGGAATTTGGAATGTGACGCTGGGTCCGCAGTGGCAGATCCGCGGGGTCTGTAATCTGCGGGAACGTGAGTGAACGGAATCCGCCGGGCGCGCCGAGCGCCTGAGGGGGGAATCGTCTCCCGCTCGGAGATCAGGAATCCGTAGGCCGCAATGCACATCGTTGCGTGATGATGAAAGCGGCGCCAGCCGCGTACCTCGAAGTGGCCGAGCCCGACCTCCTGCTTGAGTTCCTGATAATCGCGTTCGATGCTCCAGCGCAATTTAGCTGTCTCAACGAGAGACCGGAATGCCACATCCTTCGGCAATGTCGAGAGCCAGTATTTGGTAGGCTGGTCCTCGCCTTTTGGCCATTCGATCAGCAACCATTCCTCCAATCGCCGGGTGGTTTGCCAATAATCACGATGCGCGGCACGGACCCGCACGCGGGCAAAGCGAGAGGTCAGCTTTTCGTTCGTTCCTTGGCGCCACGTGATGGTGCGCCAAGCTTTGGCCGGCAGGCCGATCGCGAGCGCCTTGACGGCTACCGGTTGATGCTGACGGTTGCGGCGCATCAGTTTCGGTGGACGGCCACGGCCAAACCATGGCTTCGGCGGCAAGGGGCCGGTGCCGGGCGCCCATACCGTTGTGCTCGACAGAAGACCCGCCACATAGGTCAATCCCAACGCCGTGATCTCCGTGCGCAGATCGCTGTTGTTGCCATAGCCAGCGTCCATCAGCACGACACCGCCTGGAAGGCCGCTCGCACAGGCCCACCGCAACTGCTCCAGCGCGATCTCCGGCTTGGTCTGGAAGCCGACTTCGGCAGGAATGCCCACCTTGCGCCGCCGATCGCGGTCCCAGTCCATTCCTTCGGAAGATAAAGGTGGTAAGCGACAGGCAGGCTGGCGTGGTGGTTGGCAATCGACAGCGACACCGCCGCCTGGCAATTATCCTGCTTGCCGAGCTGCCCGCAATATTGCCGTGCAACTCCAACCGAATGTCGCCCCTGCTTGGGAAATCCGGTGTCGTCGATGATCCAGGCTTCGATGGGGCCCTGACGTTCAATCGCCGGCAGGACCATCTCGCGTACCTTGCCCAGCACCTTCTCATCCGACCAAGCGCCGCTGCCGACGAAATGCAGCAGCGATTGATGCTGGGCGGCCGTCCGTTCCGGAGCCGTCACCGCCGCCATCGGCTCCACGCTCTTGCGACCGCCACAGGCCATCAGGCCGACGCGATAGTCGCGCAGTGGCGCCTTCCGATCCGCATGACCGATGACGCTGGCAAGCCCTTCCAAATACGCCGCAAATCGCATCTCGCTGGTCTTGGTGCCACGCCCGCTCATGTCGGCCTCATCGGCTGATCGTCGATGCGTCAACCATCGCTGATTCTGGCCGTCTAAAGCCTGCGGTTTTGTGACTCAGTCAGACTAGTTCTGATCCAGATTACTGCGCTGCAGCCCGGAACTACTTCTTTCACCGTTCTCGACGAATTGTCGACCTCGTCTCAATCTCAGCAAATGGCCTCGGCGAAAGGCGGCGTGCATACTGTGTATACTCGCCGTACTAGAATATCGAGAAGTTAGTGATAGGGGGCGCACATGTTATGCGAATCGCAAGTCATGTATGCACACTCATTATGAGAATTTACTCTTGTCTTTGCACGAATAATTGAGGAGACTTCAAGCGGCCAGCTGCGGCCGTCAAGAGGACGCCACGAGGGCGAGTTACACAACGATTTTGATCTTGCGTAAATCCGTTCCGAAGTCGAAGTAATGATTTCCTGCGAACCAAGGAGATGCGTATGGCAGCTTTAAGTGTTTACACGAGGGGGGGGGTTCTGGTGGCGGAATTCAATCGCGAGAAGACTGTCAATCCGCTCAACCGGGAGCTTGAGCGGAGCATCGTAGAGACCTGTGGATCGGCGCAGGACGATCCGGTCGTGAAGGCCATAGTTCTTACTGGGGGAGTGCACCGGTCTTTCTGCGCCGGTGACGATTTAAACGAAGCAAGCGAACTTAAAACGGCGGCCGACGTTGAAGAGTTCATAGATCGCATAATAGCGCTTTTCGTTGCGATTCTAAGCCTAACAAAACCGACCGTCGCGGGGATTGACGGATACGCGATAGGTGCCGGGCTCGAGATGGCACTTTGCTGCGATTGGCGTGTGGGAACGCCAACGACGAAGGCGCTGGGCTGGGAGCTCAAGCACGGCCTGGCTTGCCCTATCGGCGCCTACATGCTCGAGAAGTCGCTAGGGCGCGCGGCGATGTCGGAAATTGTCTTTGGTTGCGACGTGGTTTCGGTTGGATGGGGCGCGGAACATAAACTTTTTAATGAAATTGCTGAGTCGAAGGATGTCGTCGAAAGGGCTATTTCGCGCGCTGCGCTTCTTGGAGCCTATCCGGAAGTCACCTTTCGGCGAACGAAGGAGTCGGTGAATCGTTCCTTCATTGCGGGGCTGAGGGAGCTGGCGCCCGTCGCGAAGAACATTCATGCAGCAGGATTCCTTAGTAACTCCGCACAGGCCCATATTACAAAAGTTTTGCGACGATAGTGGCTGTAATTCGCGCAAAGGACAGGCCGCATGGCAAGCGAATGTTCCTCGCCAGAGCATTCCGCGGTCTCGCCGCGGCTGCCTATCGGGATCAACCACAATTAGTTGCTCATAAGAACTGCAACCGGACCCCATGCAGGAAGCAAGTGACGTTGGTTTGCAGGATAAGATTGGCGTGCTCAACATCGGCCAAGCTGGCACACTGAACGGCGGCGGCCTGTCTTCGGCTGCTTCACCCTACGGAAGCAAATGAATTGCGGAAGCTCATGTCGCAATGACCGCAGATTCGTGCCTCTTGCGAGCCACGATGGTGGCTTTTCTCCTCCATCGAAGAGAGATGCTTTCGCCGAAAAGCCAATGTCGCCTTCTCGACCGAGCACATCGCCTATTACGGGTTACGAAATTGGCCTATTGAAAGGTGGGAACCCCTGAGACGTGAACGTATTCCGGGCTTGAGCTCCTACAGACAGGAGCCGACACTCTGATTCCGTCCCGGCCTTTATTTGTTGTGTACACTGCAATCTCGACCGCATTGGTCGTCTATGCGACCATAGCATGGCACCTTCAGTGCATGAGGCGCGCTATCGTTGGTATTATGATACAATTTCTTAGCGTAAACGAACCGTTCGAGCCTCAGGCTTCCTGGAACGGCCCTTGCTAGGCTCGCCCGGCAACGTGAGGCCGCCATGGAATACGAGCAAAATGACCCACCATTCATTCACGCCTAAGCGCCTCACACGCGCTTGGAGCGTACAAACCGCATACGTGATCACGAAAAGTCTCACACAAGCGGGGAATAGCGCCAATCGACAGGGTGTATGTTTCGATTTCGTGACTTCAATGAGTCACTAACGGGTCGATTGCCGTAGGTTTTTGAATACCAGACAGCTTGCGCCCGTTCGCATCGCCAGTGAAGAGCGTCGTCGCGCTCGTTGAGAAACCAGCAACGTTGGAGAATATGTCGTGATTGAAACCGCTGTGATCGATAAGATCATTCCGGGTACCGATGTCGTCAAACTCGCGGTACGCATCGGCGCGGAAGTGAGGAATATCAGGCTGTCGGGAGATTTACCAGATCAGGCCATTGCTGCAATCAACAACCTGATGCTTGAGCACAAGGTTATTTTCTTTCGCGGTCAAGATCATCTCGATGATGCCGAGCAAGAGCGGTTTGCACTCCGTTTTGGGAAGCTTGCGCCCCATCCGAGAATCGGTGCCAAAAAGGGAACGGTTTCGATCATCGAGTTTGATTCCACGCGCGGTAATATCCGGGCTGACGCGTGGCATATCGATGTGTCCTACTTGGAAGCCTATCCCAAGATTTCGATGCTGCGAGGCGTTGTGATCCCGCCGTTTGGCGGCGATACGGTATGGTCAAACACCGCGACTGCATATCTTGACCTGCCGCCGCCGCTGCAACGGCTTGCCGAGGACCTTTGGGCTGTTCACAGCAGCGTATACGACTTCGCTGTATTCGTCCGCCCTAGCGAAGCGGATAAGGAGCGTTATGACGAGATGTTTACCAGAACGATCTTGGAAACTGAGCATCCCGTCGTACGTGTTCATCCTGAGACCGGCGAGCGCGCGCTCGTGCTCGGCTGCGTAGTGAAACGCTTTGTTGATATCCCGAAATATGATGGCGAGAGGATATTCAGCCTGTTGCAGTCTCATGTCTCTGCGCCCGAGAATACTGTGCGCTGGAATTGGAAGCGGGGTGATGTCGCAATTTGGGACAACCGTGCCACGATGCATTGCGCAGTCAATGATTGCGGCAACCAGCATCGAGTCGTTAGCCGCGCCACAATCGAGGGTGACGTGCCCGTTAGCGTCAACGGGCGGTCCAGTATCATGCGCCTCAAGGTCCTCAAGCAGCCGCCGCCCAATGCCGTTTAGCGTATTCTCAAATTTCACGGCGATCCGGCCGATGCGGACCTGCAGTCGCTCCGCATGCGTTCGTTGCTTGGACCATCTGCAGGTCAGATTGATGTCGCGCGGCGAGACGATGGGCGCTTTCTCGTCGCCGCCAGTTTGGTCGGCCTAGGCAGCTCGTGCACGCTTAGGATGGCTTTGGCAGATCCTCGTTTTGGTGAATTATGAAATTGCCGAAGCGTTGTTCGATGATACGCGGGAGAGCCTGCCAAGGGTGTGACGTCGGACCGGGAAGGGTCAAGTGCTGGCTGAAACCGTGCCTTGATCTGTTTGCATAGCCGGGCCGTGTTTCCGCGTTACGACGCGGTGTCGATCGGCTCGGTGAGCGCACCCGACAATTCCATAGGCTTAATCCCTGGCATTTGCTCGATGCGTCGGGTTGAACGTGAGCGTCATCCAGGGACCACGCGCTGAGGGCTAATCTGGTCGGTTAGGAAGATCTCGTGGACTGAAACATCACGAGGTCTCGCCATGTCTAAGGATAGCCGTAAGGATAGCGATACGAATAGGCATACGCCTATCCTCAAGGAGTTTTCTGACACGCTGCAGCGTGTCGAAATCATCACTGGGACCAGCCGGCGCCGGCGCTGGTCGGCCGATGCGAAGGCGGCGATTATCGCGGAGAGTTTTGCGCCGGGTGCAAGCGTGTACGCGGTGGCGCGGCGACACGACATCAGTCCAAGCCTGTTGTTTCTGCGGCGTCGTCAGACGACGCGGGCGAAGGTCGCGGCGCGCCGGGCCGGAGACGTGACACCTGGCTTTGTGCCGGTCGCGATCACCGGCTGCGGGGGCAAATTGCCGTCGTGCGAGGAGCAGGCGACAATCGAGATCGAGGTCGGCGCGGTTCGCATCCGTGTTGGGGGGCGGTCGACCGGCGGGCGCTGTGCAGGTGCTGGCAGTCGGGACGGTTGGCCGATGATCGGGCTGCGACCTGGGTTGTCGATCTGGATCGCGACGCAGCCGGTCGATTCCGTCGCGGCATGGACTTGCTGGCGATGCTGGTGAGCGAGGCGTTTGGAGCCGATCCGTTCGACGGCGGACTTTACATATTCCGCTCCAAGCGCCGAGATCGCGTGAAGATCCTGACCTGGGACGGAAGCGGCCTTGTCCTTTACTACAAGAGAATCGAGGGGCAGTTCACCTGGCCGCCGATCAAGGAAGGCGTCATGCCGCTATCTCATGCTCAGCTCTCGGTGCTGCTCGATGGCTCAGACTGGAAGCGTGTGCCGATGCGGGTTGTGGATCAGCCAGCACGAGCAGGTTGATCCGTATCAAGAGTAGTTCGTCACTCATGCGGAGTTGTTGTAGAATCACTCTGCATGAGTGATTTGCCTTCTGATCCAGCATTGCTCCGACAAGCCGTGATGGCGCCGTCGTCACGGCTTGCGGCCTTGTCGGCGTAATGCGGCACGCTGGCGGCCGAGCGTGATGCGGCGATTGCCCAACGCGATGCTGCGGTCCGGGAGAACGACGAGCTCCAGATAATCCTGTCCCAGTACAAGCGCACGATCTTCGGTCCCCGCTCTGAGACACTGGATCCCAGACAGCTGCCTCTCTTCGCCATCACGGCACAGGCGGCTGGTGCCGTCGCCAACGACGACGTGACCGGAGGCGGGCTGCCTGACGGAGCGGAGGGCCGTGGAAGCGACCGGCACAACGCAACCGGGGAAAGCTTCCGGAGCATTTGCCGCGCATCGACGTCGTGATCGATATCGAGAGCCACATCTGCCCTTGCTGCGGCGAGCGGCTGCACAAAATCGGGAAGACCGTCAAGGAAGCCTTCGACGTCATTCCGATGCAGTACCGGGTCAAGCGCATAGTGCGTCCGCGGTACGGCTGCCGGGGATGCCGCCAAGGTGTGCTGCAGGCACCCGCGCCGGCCCAGGCGATCGACGGCGGGATGGTGACGGAAGCCTTGCTGGCCCACATCGCGGTGATGAAATACGGCTACCAGCTGCCGCTGTATCGGCAGGAACAGATGTTCTCTGCGCAAGGCATCACGCTCGACCGGCGGACGCTGGCCTCGTGGATGGGGCGCGCCGCTTGGTGGCTGAAGCCGCTTCACACGCTGTTGCGCGACACAGTGATGTCCTACCCGCGGCTGTTTGCCGACGAGACGCCGCTGCCGGTTCTCGATCCCGGCCGTGGCCGGACCAAAGTCCGCCAGTTCTGGGCGATCGCCACCGATGACCGTCCGTGGGGTGGCCGGCGCCGCCGGCGGTGGTCTACATTGTTTGCCGAGGATCGCAAGGCAATCCGCGCCAAGCAGCTGTTCGGTGACTACCACGGCATCCTGCAGGTCGACGGCTATGCCGCTTACAAGGGCCTGATCAAGAAAGGCGGCCGTCTGGTGCAACTCGCGTTCTGCTTCGCGCACGCGCGGCGGAAGTTCTGGGACGTTCACGTCGCGACCAAGTCGCCGATTGCCGCGGAAGCGCTGCAGCGGATCGCGATGTTCTACGCCACCGAGGATCGCATCCGCGGTCTGCCG
Organism: Bradyrhizobium sp. USDA 4506; assembly: GCF_054058795.1. NCBI lineage: Bacteria > Pseudomonadati > Pseudomonadota > Alphaproteobacteria > Hyphomicrobiales > Nitrobacteraceae > Bradyrhizobium > Bradyrhizobium sp. USDA 4506. Next base: position 105,472 of record NZ_JBSSBM010000002.1, read on the forward strand.
GCGGCGCATCGGGCTGCTATGCGGCAAAGCGACACCGGGCCGTTGATCGAGGGCTTCAAACCCTGGCTTGAGGCGGCGGCTGCTGGAAGTCTCGAAGAAGTCCGGTCTGGGCAAAGCCATCCGCTACACCCTCAACTATTGGGACGGCCTGATGCGCTTCATCGACGATGGACGCATTGAAATAGACAGCAATGCGGTTGAGCGCAGCATTAAGCCAATAGGCTTGGGAAAGAAGAACTACTTGTTCGCCGGCAGTGAAGGCGGCGCCGAGACATGGGCCATTCTTGCCTCGCTCATCAACACGGCAAAGCTGCAAGACATCGACCCGCGGCACTATCTGACCGATGTTCTCGAGCACATCGTCTCTGGACGTACCAAGATCAATCAGCTGCACACGCTGCTGCCGTGGAATTGGAAGGCCGAGCGCGACAGTTCGCCAGCAAAGCTCGCCGCCTGATCAGTTCGACGGCAGGGCATCTGGAACTTCCTGCGCATCGCGGGTGTCGTCATAGATCTCCTCGCGGATCACGCGCGGCGTCACCTCGTGCAGATAGACTTGCAACGCCTTCTCCAGCTCGGAGAACTCCGGCAGCAGCACTTTGTCGACGAAGCCTCGTGACGCACGGACATCACCGTGTTGCGTCGCTGGCGGTGATAACGAAACGGCCGCAGCCCGCAGCGACGGCAAAGCGCCAAGAACAGGTGCCGCGACCATTCGTCGGGAAGTGAGAATTGCTGTTCGATCGGTGGATCGTGGCGAGCGAGCTCCTGGACCCGGGCACGCACCCGCCGCAGCGCGGCTTCCGCCGCAAGGCGCTCACCAACAGTTCCCGCACCCACGAACAACGCCTCGATCTTCCGAAGCTTCTCGCGCAGCTGCGACTCGCTGGTCATCCTGATCCTCGTTGCCCGCTCCGAACCGGAATCACCCCATCACCGCGTGCCGGCGGCGTCAATCATCCCGACCGCGCTATCCAGAGCATTCCGCGCGAGTCAAGGCCCGACACGGTGAGCTTCCCGTGACGCTCACGGTTGAACCGCCTTGGCTGGGAAATCTGGCATTTGCTCTTCTTCTTACGTGTGCGGCGGTCTGTAAGGCCGTATGTCCGCCTCTTCCGATGAGGTGGCTCGTTCTACACTGCGCGTCCGATGGTTATGGTTATTCGGGCGTACCGAGCCGATCCTCATCACGGGAGGACGAGCCATGGCAGATTATGGGAGAGCATTTGTTCGGAATCGACGTCATTCATCTTGCAGGTCTCGATCAACTTGTAGATGGCGACCGACCGATCACCGCCACTGTCCGAAACCGCAAAGGTCCAGTTCTTTCTTCCGATCGCGGTGCCCCCCAAGGCGCGTTCGGCGCGTGGTTAAAAGGACGTGATGCTACCGGCCTCTCAAGTGTGGCTTGAGGCTGACTTTTCGTATTAGTCTATCGAAGCCAGGATAGGGGCGTCTGGAGCACGAAACGGTGGTAGGCCGTCCTGTCAATGAGCTACGAGGTCGCGTTGTTACTTGGCCGTCCCTACGACTTGCCGGGCTGCGCCGCGAGCGCGGATCCGTAGATGTCGTGCAAGCCACTGGCTCCTAAATAAAGGAGAACTAAACATGTCGGCCAGGTAGCGATCTTGGAGGACGGCACGGTAATCCGACAGCTCCGCGTAGATATTGTGCAGGATCCGCTAGTCGCCGTCCCCAAGACGCTCAGCCTGATGACGAGGTGATCATCGAGATCACTGGCAACAGGGCGGCGATCGAACGTCTCCTGCGCCCGCACGCTAAGCGCGCCGCGGTCGCCAAGCTCGTTCGGGCTATCGCCTATGCGAATCAACGCGGGCGAGGTCGATGCTGGCACACTGGTAGAGTTGCATGCTGCCTGCTTTTGTGCGTAAGCGTCGTTCCGCTCTCACCTTCTCGCGGCACATGGGATAGGCGATTTCACGATCTCTTTGAAGGGATCGGCTTGTGTCTAATGCTTGGCCATACGCTTAAGTCGGACGTGACGGCGCGCCGGCTGGAAGTGATCACGGAGACGGGACGACGTCGTTGGTTCTCCAAGGACGACAAGGCCCGGATTGTCGAGGAGACGCTGATACCAGGCTCGGTCGTTTCCGAGATTGCCCGGCGACACGGGCTGCCCCCACAACAAGTGTTCACCTGGCGCCGGCAAGCGCGCCGGCAGCCGGCGCCGATGGCTGACGATCCGCAGTTTGTGCCTACGATGGTAGACGCCGTGGCACCAGTCGCGGTTGCTGGTCATGAGCGCAAGACAGCGCGACGCAAGGCCAAGCCGGATGTTGGGGGCATCGAGATCGAAGCCGAAGGCGTCACCATCCGGGTTGGCCGAGGCGCGAATGTGGCGATGATTGCGGCCATCGTCCATGCGCTGAAGGCAAGCCGGTGATCGGCCCGTTCGGAATTGTCCGGGTAATGGTGGCAACCAAGCCGGTCGACTTCCGCAAGGGAATGGAGGGGCTTGCTATGTTGGTACGCGAGCACATGAAGGCCGACCCGTTCTCGGGTGCTGTTTATGTTTCCGTGCCTAGCGTGCGGACCGGATCAAGCTGATCTTCTGGGATGGTACGGGGTACTGCCTGTTCGCCAAGCGGCTCGAGGAAGGCGTCTTCCGCTGGCCGAAGATCGAGGATGGCGTGATGCGTTTGTCGGCGGCAGAATTCTTGGTGCTGCTCGAAGGGCTCGATTGGCGGCGTGTCCACGCGAGACGGGAGACGGTCGTCCCGACGCAAGCCAGATAATTGTGGCCGCGCTGCGGCGAAGTGAATCAGGGGCATCGAGCACGTCGTCAGACGGGCGCGAATATGCTCTGATTTGCCTGTGGGCGATAACCTTCCTGATGATCCCGAGGCGCTGCCGCCGCCAGAGGGCCGGGCGCGCTGGCGTCTTGGCGCAGATCGTCCGGATCAAGGGGCGCATGAAGGCAATCCTACATGCCCACTTATCCGTCCCTACAAAGGCCATCTCTTCGGCGAGTCCGGGCAGCACTGGCTGGTCAGTCTGTTTCTTCCACCGCAGGAACGTGCGATACTCCCGCGTCATCGCGGAACTCGAACGCATGACGAAGCAGCTGCCGGAGAGCCGTAGCGCGACAGGCTCTGAATGATCTGCCGGCTCTCAAACTGATGACGACCACCGGCGTGAGTTCGATCGTCGCCTCTGCTGAGCTGGCCTCCATCGGCGACATTGCACGCTTCCCGTAGCTAGATAAGTTCAGCAGCTACTTCGGTTCGTCCCCTCGAGTGCGGCAACCGGGAGAGCACCCGGCATGGACGGATCTCAAAGAGGCGACCGTGATGCTTGCAAGATGCTTGTTGAAGCAGCGTGGTCAGCCAAGACTGTTCAGGATCCGCTGCGGGCCCTCCACCGCGTGCAGAGGAAGCATAGGGAAGGAGTCGCGGCTGTCGCGATGGCACGCGCGCTCGCAATGATGATCTGGCACACCACGACGACTCGGAAAGACTATGGTTACTCGCGGTTGACGTTTACAGCGATGAAGCGCGGAACGTTCTCCTCAAGGCAAGGGGCTGCGGCAAAGTCGTCGCGTGGCCAAGTGGAGGCGCGGCTCGCCAATATGTCGCGCTGCGTCATCGGCATGGAGGCCTGCGTCGGCGCACATCACCTGAGCCGCAAACTCGCATCTTTTGGTAACAATGCTAGGCTGATGCCGGCCAAATACGTCTGCCTCTACAGCAAGGGACAGACGAACGACTTCAATGATGCAGAAGCGATTGCCCGAAGCGCGCAGCGGCCGACGATGAAGTTCGTCGCGACCAAGACCGCCGAGCAACTGGGTGTGGAGACGTTGCATCGGATGCGCGAGTGACTGGCGTCGCTACGCACCGGGGATCATCAACCAGATTTGTGCCTTCATGCTGGAGCGCGGGGCGCCATGCGAAGGATCATCGGCTTCCTACGGACAGAACTGCCCACATTCTTGCGCCGCGCAGCGATGCCCTATCACCACGCATGTTGTGTGTCATGGAGGAGTTGGCGTCGATTGACGCCGGCTGGAGTAGCGCATCAATGGCCTGTCCGAAGAGATCAAATATCAAAGCCCTTGCACATCAAGATCAGGCATGTCCGCGCCCGATCACGGTGCCTGGCATCGGACCGATTATTTCGAGCGTCATGGTGGCCGCGATCGGCACTGGAGATGTATTCTCCGAAGGCCGCGACTTCAGCGCTTGGCTTGGACTGGTGCTCAAACAGATCTCGACTTGGCAAAGTCTCGATGCGTGGCAATCGCTTCCTGCGCGTTCTATTCGTGCAGGCGGCATGGGTTCGTGCTGGTCAGGATAAAAGGACTGGAACGGTTAACATCCTGGATCGAAGCCGCCAAGAAGCGGCCACACCACAATGTGCTCGCAATCGTGCTCGTCAATAACTTGTCCGCATCGCCTAGGCGGTGCTGTCCAAAGGACGCGCCTTCGAGTGACGAAGATCGGCGATGCAGACGCCCGACCCTCGCGCGGTGCTCGGCGCTGTCAAGGCGCAGCCTGGCGACGCCCAGCCAGCCGTAAGCCAAGGGTGACGGCCGGTCTTGACGACCCCGCGCGCGACGCGATCGACGTTCTGCGGACCGGGACGAAGGAACGGCCCTTTGGCTCGAACAAAGAGCTGCGCAATATCAGGGGCACCATGACATGGCCGCATCAACAGTCTCCAGCTGAGGCCGGAAGAGAAGACAAAAAGGAGGATCGTTCGTCCGAGCACGTGCGGATACTGTGACCCAATGGCCCGTTCGAGGCCTCTAGTGTCCTGAATCAAAAGTTCGGCGGACTCCAAATCGACTCGATGATAGCGGACTCTCCTGATTTGGGGAGGATTGGCGATGGGTCGGCGCTTTGCTCCGCTGGAGCTTGATGAGGTGGAACGTGCTGAGTTGACATCGTTGGCGTCGCGTCGAAGCACTGCTCAGGCGTTGGCACTGCGGGCTCGGATCGTCCTGGCCTGTGCTGAGGGCGAGCAGAGCAAGGTCGTGGCGGCCCGTTTGGCTGTCTCCCGACACGGTCGGCAAATGGCGGCGGCGGTTCTCCGAGCATCGGCTTGAAGGTCTTTGGGACGAGCCGCGATCGGGGACGCCACGCACGATTGAGGATGCCCGGATCGAGGCGGTGATCGTTCGCACCCTTGAGACCCAGCCTCCCGGGGCCACCCACTGGAGTTCGCGCAGCATGGCGCGGGCCAGCGGGCTGTCAGTCTCAACAGTACAGCGTATATGGCGCGCTTTCGGCTTGCAGCCGCATCGGTTGGAGACCTTCAAGCTCTCAACCGACCCCGACTTCGTCGCCAAGGTTCGCGACATCGTCGGCCTTTACGTAGCTCCGCCCGAGCGCGCCATCGTACTGTGTGTCGATGAGAAGTCGCAAATCCAGGCGCTGGATCGCAGCCAGCCCATGCTGCCCATGCGACCTGGCCAGCCGGCGCGCCGTAGTCACGACTACAAACGCCATGGCGTCACCTCGCTGTTTGCCGCCCTCGACGTCGCAACCGGCCGGGTCATTGGCAAATGCTATGGACGCCATCGTGCCAAAGAGTTCCGCAAGTTTCTCGATGAGATCGAAGCTGCGGTTCCAGACGATCTGGACGTCCACCTCGTCATGGACAATTACGCAACCCACAAGACGCCGTTGATCCGCAACTGGCTGGCAAAGAGGCCGCGCTGGCACGTCCACCTGACGCCAACCAGTTCATCCTGGCTCAATCAGGTCGAACGCTTCTTTGCACTCATCACCGAGCGTAAGATTAGGCGCGGCATCTATCGCAGTGTGGCGGCGCTACGGGCCGAGATTGCCTCCTTCATCGACCATCACAACGCTGACCCAATGCCGTTCCGATGGACCAAATCAGCTGACGACATTCTCGGCTCAATCGAACGCTTCTGCGCTTACAATCTGCCCGCCAAGGCATAAAATGCCATGAACTTTTGGTTCAGGACACTAGAGCATATTCCGATCACGTTGCGTCGTGTCCTGCGGCGGCGAGATAGTTTCGACACTCGTCTGGCGTGAAGCGGTTGATTGCGTTGGCGATTGCTTGCCAAAGATCTGGCATCGAGCGCGCGGCGGCGGCGCGCAACAGCGCCTTCAATTTGGAAAAGGCCATTTCGATCGGATTGAAGTCGGGACTATAGGGCGGGAGATAGAGTAGGCTCGCTCCGACCGCTTGGATGGGCCTCTCGCACGCCATGAACTTTATGAGCGGGCAAGTTGTCCATGATGACGATGTCGCCAGGGTGTAGTGATGGCGCAAGCAGTTGTTCGACGTAGGCAAGGAAAGCATCTCCATCCATGGGGCCGTCCAGCACAAACGACGCAACAAGACCATCCGAGCGAAATCCAGCAGTGAAGGTTGTCGTCTTCCAATGTCCATGCGGGACGGTCGCACGGCATCGCTCACCCCGGGGCGAGCGACCGTAAAGGCGCGCCATTTTGGTTTGGCTGCGGTTTCATCGATGAAGACGAGACGCTCAGGATCAAGATCCTGCCCTTCGAACCAATCCTCCCGCGCCACATTCACATCGCCGCGCCGTTGTTCGGCGGCGTGCGCTGTCCTTTTTTGAGGGTGATTTTCCTGGCTGGAAAAAGCGCCAGAGCGAGGCGACGCCCACGGATACGCCATGTTTCTTTAACTGGTCCCGCAGCTCGGCAAGCGTGATGTCTGGCTTCATCGCCACAGCTTCCAGAATCAATTGGGACTTCGCCTCGATGCGCCGCGACTTGCGGTCCCCTCCCTGCTGTTTGGGAGCGATGTCGCCAGTCTCTTTCTGGCGGCCCCGCCAGCGGATTGCGCTGGCTGCGCTGACGCCAAAGCGCTCGGCGGCCTGTCGACATGATAGGCCGCCATCAATAGTGGCGATTACCCTTTGGCGAAGATCAACGGAAAGCGCCTTGGCCATGCATGCCGGCCTCCTTCGCCAGCATGAAGTTTGAATCTGACTCGAGCCATCTTGGGAATCCCAGTCGATTCATTCAGATCGAAAAATGCTCTAGACCAATCAGAACGCACGTGTTCCCTCTAACACGACGATCCTCATTGGAAGCGTACGGGTCTTCAGCCGCTGAGCGTGTGTTGTAGGCGGTGACGAAGTCGGCAAGTTGAGGCGTTGACCTGATCGTACCGATCGAATAGGGGTTGGGCTATCACTTCCTTGATTATGCGAATTACGGTACTCAGCCGATGTTCCATCGCATTTTCTTCAGCTTTATATCGTACATATAGCCACGTATCCTACCGTCGGGCCGCCAAGCCGCCGGTTCGCTTAAACGTTGAACGGCGACGTCGTCCCGCATCCATGATCTTGAGCCCGTTCACATCATTGGGCAGATATGGTTTCCATATCGCCTGCAATGATGACAACCGTAAATCTCCACAAGGCGGACTCCCTCGGATTTAATTGCCATTGGTCGCATACTTCGATGGTGTTATATGAAGAAGGCGTCAAAATGTCGCCGGACATGAAGATATCTTGCCCCGCTATGGTCATGCCTTCTCTGCCCCGTCCGTATTCCGTACCGTCGCAACTACTAATCGTGATCGCCGGGTGCGCAGCAGCGCCAGGGCCGTGAGAGATCCGCACGACAAGAGCAGGGCGAGCACTAAGGGGCCCTTGCTACCGAACCGCATCAGCATTTCGATAAGTGCTGGAGGCGAGGCCGCGGAGATCAGATTGAGTGGCAGCGCGATATGCGAGGAGGCTCTCGCGAATTCGGCCTTGTCATAGAAGACGAGCGGCATCGTCGCCAGCGCGACGGCAAGTGCTCCGCTGCCGATACCAAACAGCAAGACGAAGGCCAAGATAGCTAAAAACGTTCCGCCGCTCATGATCAACAACGCCATTGCGGCAACCAGGATGATGGTGGCAATCATGCCACCGCTAATGGAATCCCAGCGCGCGCCGCCTATGAATTCAATTGCGCGGGCGCTGACCTTAATGATTCCAAGCAGAGAGCCGAACGCGATAGCCTGCGATCTAGGGAGTCCCTCAGCCTTCAGCAGTTCGATTAGAACGGAGCCCAAGCCGAGCGTCACGGCATTCAATCCGCTGGCCGCCGTGATTAGATAAAAGATGCTCCTACGCGGGACCGACCCCGGAATGGCTCCTTGGGTCGTAGCTTGGTCCACCTGCAAACGATGCTCGGGCAGACCAAATAGGTAGAACGGGGTGGAGACCAGAAGCATCCCGGCCGCATAGACGAGACATACTGTCCGCCAGCCTACTAATGCGGTGAGCAGTGAAGTGATAGGCCAAAACACCGCGCTGGATAATCCCGTGGCCAGCATCAATGTACCGATAGCGGGCTTGGCGTTCCGTCCAACAATTTCGTGGAGCGCGATGTAGGATGCCGTGGAAAGCGATGCGCTGCCAGCAATGCCGAGGATCAGCCAAGCTGAAAAATAGAGGATCGGACCCTGCGCGATCGATAACAGCAGAAAGCCGGGCGCTGCAATGATGGTCCCGGCTATCATTACGATCCGAGCGCCGAAGTGAACAAACGGTCTGGTTAACCATGGCGCGGACAATCCCATCGCTACGTAGAACGCTGATGCGCCAGCGAATACCGATGAGAGCTTCATGTGCAGGTCGGCCGCAATAAGGCTACCGATGATCGCCGGCAGGCTGATCGTGCCCCAGCCGATGACTTGCGCGATAGACAACGTGACAAGAGGGGCGACGACTTTCATATTAAAAAGGCATGGCATGCCGACTTTCCATCCGCACATCGGCGGCGCGCTCGAAGCAATTTGCGCTGCGGCCGATCGAATGGCCGCGACATCAATACTCTCGTACCTGCGCTAGCCGCTGGGTATTTCGGCACGTGAGCACTCCACGATACGTCCATGCGTCGGCGGTCGAGACTGCGTGTCCTTTTCTCTGACCGTTTTGAACCGCGCCGTGAAAAACGGTCGTCTCGTTCGCTAGAATAGAACGAAAATGAAGGAAGAATGCCCTGCCATCCTTGGTAGGTAGTGTGCGGACTTGCGATTCAGCGGCTGATGCTAACCCAATCTCTCAAACTGACATGGTTGAGAAGTTGAGCCCGGCTCCTTGTTACGGCACGGCGCCGGCGGCACAGATGCTCGGAGAACGTCTGGCGCTCGCTCCGCTTACGCATAAATCCGCGCACCGCAGTCGTCTTGACCACAATCCGTTCCGCCGCGAGTGCCTTTGCACAGCGATTATGACTCTTTGGAAGTGGTGGGTAAACGCGCCCTATCGCGGCGCGGGCCTTATCTTGATTCATTTGATGTGAGTGAGCGGTGTTTCGTCTGCGCTCCCAGGCGGCGGTTGCCGCGCAGTTGCTTGGATCGCCGATCTTGCGATCCATGACTGCCCTAGCAGGATGCCGATCTCGATCATGTTGAGCCATCTTGCGCGTCTGGGTCTGTAGTGGAGCTCGAGCGGTCGCAAGATCCGTCTAGCCTCGGCGGTGATACAGGAAGGAGCGGCGCGGCTCGGATGATTTCGGCATCGTGACAATGGACTCGACGAGATCGCGTATGCAATGGGCATATTCTTATGAGGCTCGTCGCTCGGTGTTTTGACCTTGCGCCAGGGACGATGCACGAAGGACGAGGAGATTGACTGTCCCATTGCGATGATACTTGTATCGTATCACTCGAGCGGCTCGGCTTTGCCGGCTGGTCCAATGAACCTCGCCGATGAACTGCAGCGGGCTTTCGTCGAAGCATATCATGGGCCGTCTAGCATCGGGCGTCTCGGTGTAGAGGTCGAGAACGTCCTCCATACGGGCGACGTGCTCGTCACTGATCTGTGGCATGCGGCACCCTATGTCGTGCGCCAGGGGGTGAGACCATTTTCGGCTAATCGCGTGAACTTCCTCCGAATTGATGGGCACCTGTGGTAGACTTAGAGAGCCAAGAGATCCGGAAGAGCGCCGGGCGTCGGTCGCTTACGGACGACTACGAGCGGCAAGCGGTTGAACTTGTAGCGTGGAGCGGGCGCTCGATCGCATCTGTTGCCAAGGAGCCTGGCAAGCGCGATGCCGTGCTGCGGCGGTGGGTGGCGCAGCGAGGGCGAGCCGACGACGAGGCGCCGCACAACGCTGGCGAGCCGGCCGTCGGCGGACCACGCGCCAGAGATCGCACCTTTGAGAGAACGAGCGGTTGCGCATGGACCACGACAATCTAAACGAGTCAATCGTGATCTTTGCTCGAACACGGACGTGGGAGTCCGCTTCCTCCGTTGATTGCCGCAAGCGGACGCAAGCCGCTGGGTTCGGGGCATGAATGAGCCACAAGGCGACTGCTATGACAATGCTCCGATGGAGAACTTCTTTCACACGGTGAAGAAGGAGTTCGTCCACTCACGCACTGCATGTGAATAGCTCGTGTTGGAGATCCGTACATCGACAACTATCGCCGCTTGGTAGGGGCGGGTCTTTCCGCTAATGGCCAGCTGCGCGAGGAGCTGTTGAACGAAACGCCATACATCTGTCTATCAGGAGGCCATTTGATTGAGGCCGGCGCGGTGGGGGAAAGGTGATTGACTCTACTAGTCTTGGGAGGAGATTGCGGCGCTCGGATCAGTTAAGAGCTCCTTGAGGCTGACATCCATCGGAATGGGCTTTGTCTACGAGGTTGAGGAAAGGACCGATGCCAAGAGTTAACAACTTTGCATACAGATGGACGATGTCATCCTTGCTGGATTGGACTTTGCTGGCTCTGTCCGCCGTAACCACAGGGCTCCTCTTCGCTTGGCTACTATACTACAGTGGCTACGGTCTCGACCTCCGAGACGAAGGTTTTTACCTCAACTCTATGGCGAGGACATTTTCCTACACAATTAATAGCCCTCCATCATTTTTCGCGTTTATTTATCACTGGCCATACCAATGGACGGGGGGGGACATCGCCGCGCTTCGCATGGCGAATGTCACACTCACCATGGCGCTGGGCTGGATTCTCAGCTTCCTTGTGATCCGGCGCCTTTGGACAGTGGGCTGGCCGCAGGCTGCGGTGCTATCGTCAGGAATCGCCAGTTTAGCGTTGGCCGCCTTTCATCTCTGGCTATTGCTCACCCCCAACTACTACACACTGAACATTCAATCAGTCTCGATGGTGATGATCGGCTTGCTGCTATCCGATCGGCCAGGATACCTGCGCCAGTTCTTGGGGTGGATCCTGATCGACGTTGGCGGCTGGTGCTGCTTCATGGCCAAGTCGACCACCGCTGTGGCCATTGCCCTCGTCGTGATCCTCTACGTTGTCGTTTTGCGCCGGAAGTCGCTGGTGCCCATGCTTGGCGCGGCGATCGTCGCTGTTGCTCTCCTGATCGTTACTGCCTACTGGATTGGTGGCGGCATCACGGGGCTGGTGACCCGTATGGTCGACAGCGCCGAGGCGGAAGCCCTGCTGGGTGCCGGGCACGAGCTGCATCGCATGTTTCGGATCGACTGGCCCTCCACCAGTCGCTCGCAACTTGCTGTCGTTGTGCCGATGGCAACAAGCTTTCTGGTTAGCATTCTCATGGGGGCTGCGCACAAGCTGCTCTTGTCGCTTGTTCTTGCTGCGGTGTTGATCGTAACAATGGCCGTTGCGATCCTAGGGATCGAGCCGATTAGCATCGAATACTCAGAGTACTCGACCCTCTTCCTGGTACCGGCCTTCACATCCCTTGGCGCGATGTTCTATCGCAAGGGATTGGTTCTGCGCACGCAGACTCCCACGAGCATCGCTCTATCGCTAATCTTTTTGATTCTGCCGCACCTACTCGCACTGGGCTCCAATACCAATTATTGGTGGCACGGTTCGCTTGCCGCCTTGTTCTGGATGCTCGCGGTCGTCGCCTTCCTGAGCCCGCTTGCCCAACAGGGACGTAACGTCGCCACCCTACTGCCTTTGGCCGTGTTCGCACAGTTGCTCACTGCATCAGTGGTCAATGCCCAAATCCTCAAACCGATCCGTCAGGTGAAAGATCTGCGCGCCTATACCGCCGTCACGCCCGTGCCTGGCGGTGGAAAATTGATACTCTCGCAATCCTTCCGCGACTATCTGACCATTGCCAAGGCCCAATCTCGCGCGGCCGGCCTTGAAGTCGGTACTCCGGTGGTCGATCTCTCCAACTCGCCGACGCTGCTGTATGTGCTCGAGACTCAAGCGGTCGGTCTACCATGGTTGATCGGGGGCTTTCCCGGCAGTAGCGCAGTTGCGGTGGAAGTGCTCGGACTTGAGAACTGCGCCAATCTGGCCAGAGCGTGGGTACTGATCGCGCCGGAGGGCCCGCGTCATCTTGACCAAGCCCGTGTCATGGCCTCCTTTGGAGCCGGGCTGGCGGACTATGTCGCTGCCACTACGTTTGAAACCCCAGTCATCGAAGGGACCTTTCCAAATACTCACAGGCAGTTTTTGCTCAAGCCCGTACGCCCCACCGCCTTGGCGGAGCAATCGTGCCGTGAAGCTAGGCAACAACGGCCACGTAACCGGAAGGTGAGCCAGTGGTGAAAGTTGTGATCCTCGCGGGTTGCCTTGAGATCCGAATCTCCGAACAAAGGCGAATCTCCGAAGAAAGGCATGTCCGGTCCAAGCCGATGATCCAGAGTGGTGCTAAGCCCATTCTGTGGCCCATCCTCAAAATCTGCGGAGCACCTTGGCGGCTGGACCAATGGCAGCGTCATTCTGTTCTCGCGAAGGATACGAAGCGCGATCTTGGGCGACGGCTACCAAGGGATATCCTTCGCGACCGCGAGGAAACTATGGTGATCGCCCCAATGTTCTGGTATGGGTGCAGGATTTTCCTGACTGGACACACGGGCTCTCAGGGCTCTTGGACATCGCTACTGCTCTCGCGTCTTGACGCGCAGGTGCTCTGCTATTCGCTGCCCCAAAAAGACTGCGTCGGGCTCTTCGAGGCGACCGGCCTCGCGCGCGGATACTGCGGCACCATTTCAGGTCTCAAAAATGTCGTGATCGGCTGTCGCTCGGCGAGCGAGATCGCCAGCGCAGATTGCCCGCGGCGTGGTGCATTTCGGGCTAACTGGCGAGGACGAGCGCACCATCAACGCCGAGAAGCGAGTCCTCCTGATCGACAATCTCGGCTTCGGCAGCGCCATTGGGCTGGTCAGGCGGGACTAGATGACGTGCGCACCATGACCGATCTCGACGACATCGCCAACAGCTTTCGCGCCCGCATCACAGGCGGATGCGGAGGGAGACCAAGTGTATCAACCCCACCGGCGACTATTTCGCGAGCCACGACATCGTCGATAACCGCATCGTCGAACGCGCTGTGCGACCGAAAGGCGGCCCGCCGAGCGGATCGTCGATACCACCACGAATGGTGCGACGACTTTGGCCGGAAATGGGTTGAAGGTCGACGGCGTGATTCTGAACAACCACGCCAACTTGATAGCCTCGGGTAAAATCTATTGGCGCGCTAGAAAATAGTGCGAGGTTCGCACCCGATTCAAAGGATGCTGCGCAGAAGCGCAGCTGAGGTTGCCGACAAGCCAACACGATTGCCATAATCTTGGCTCTTGTTGACTACGGAGCGAGTTAGGAAATCTGACTGATGATGCTCAGTAGCGACGTCTCAAGCTTGGCCACTGCTGCAGCGCTGAAGGGACTGTCGATTGTTGTGCCCGCCCATAACGAGGCGGCAGGCCTCACTGCGCTCCATCAGCGGATCTGTGATCTGGCCAAGGTGCTGCGGCGGCGGTACGAACTCAGTTGCGAAGTCATCTATGTAGATGATGGCTCAAGCGACTCGACGCTTTCGATCGCTCGTACCCTGCCGGCTTCTTCGCTCGACGTTCAGGTGATTTCGCTGTCACGCAATTTCGGCAAGGAGGCCGCGCTAATGGCCGGGCTCGATCATGCCCGTCGCGGCGCCGTGCTATTCATGGATGGTGATGGCCAGCATCCGCCGGCGCTGGTCGAACAGCTCGTCAGCCACTGGATCGAGCGCGGCTATGACGTGGTCTATACTGCCAAAGTCCATCGCGACGATGAATCCCTACTGCGGCGCCTTTCGGTCCGCGGCTTTTACGCCCTGATCAACCTCGGCGCGCGACAGAAGATCCCGGAAGATGCTGGCGACTTTCGTCTGCTTTCGCCGCGCGCAATCGCAGCGTTGCGGCAGCTCCCCGAGCGCAATCGCTTCCTCAAAGGGTTGGCGAGCTGGATCGGCTTTCGCCAGATGCGGGTCGACTACGAGCCGATGCCGCGCGCGCATGGCGTCACCACCTTTAGCTTGATGCGGCTGGTTGGTCTGGCCATCGAGGGCCTAACCTCATTTTCGGTGGTGCCCTTGCGCTTTGCGAGTCTGCTCGGTGTGCTCTTGGCGACGGTTGCCTTCTTGTTGGGGCTATCAATCATCGTGGAAGTCTGCACCTCCGGAAGGAAGGTGCCCGGCTACCCCTCGCTCGTCGTCGGTCTCATGACCCTCGGCGGCGTGCAGTTGACCATGATCGGCATCGTCGGCGAATATATCGGCAAGATCCTGTCCGAGTTGAAGGCGCGGCCGATGTACTTCGTCGCCGAGCATAGCGAGAAGCAGTTCGAGGCTGCGGGACGCGACAGTCCGAGCTAAAGGAGTCCCACGGAATGAACGTCACCGCACGGCCTGCGCCAATCTCGCCAAGTGGCGACAATTTGGGGATCGGCGGCAACCGCGCCATCTGCGATCGAATCGCGTGCGACCGTCTCCACTTCCGTCATGGTGGCTCTGCGTGCGGCCGCGAGGAAATCTCTTCGCTGTAGAGCGCATGCGAGCCGGCGCTGTGCGATCGGCTGTGCGTCAAACGGACGGTGCCGTTCAACCTCTCTCCATGCATTTTTGTCCTCCGGCGGAATGTTCCTCCCTTCCCAAAGCTGTTGCGCGGGCCTGCTGCAAAAGTCCAGTCCAGAGTTTATCCATGCCGAACTAAAACTGCAGCTTGCTACCATCGCTGGGATGTTCGGCGCGGTGCCGGATTTCGTCGGCGCACTTCTGCATGTGCGGCTCTATCCAAGCCCACGCGAGCCATCCCTTGATGCAGTGAAGGAACTGACGCCCAACGCCAGGTCCACTAACACGGCTCGCTCCACGCCGCTCTCGCAACGGCTCGCGGAGCCGAAGGCCTTGTGCCTGGTTGTCCTGATCGCGGTTTCACGTGCTGGCGACGCGGGGACGGCCGTGAATCCCGTCTTCGTCGGCCTCTATGATTTTGACGCAAAGCGGATTTGGGAAGGCTGATGCGCAGCTTTCTCGATCCGTTACCAGCGCAAGCGGTATTCGCCATTTCATTCTAGTTGATGAAGAGTTGCTAAGTTTCACCGACCAGCGCGAGTGCGCCCACTTGGCGGGCGAGCCATTCGCTGATTTACTCACCGAAAGAGAGATGGCTGAGAGACGCGGCTCAAGCACGGTGAGGATTTATTTGAATCATCATCGCTCTTTAGAGCTTTGATTAAGCGCGTTCTTTCGGAAAACTGCGACACGCTTTTCGGATCAACCTCTACCAAATGGCCCGCAGCACCCTTCCTTATGTGTTTACAGGCTCGAGCCTTCTCCTCGACATGCAGACAGTCAATGATGCGCCACGAACGTCATTCGCCACGGATTGTGTCCCATGTTGCGTGGTTCGCGCTTCGCGTTGAATCCGACGGCGCCAAGCTTTGCGATCATCCCGTTTGCGTCGTAGTGCTGCAGGTCGATTCTATTGCGCAGTTGCCGGTAGTCGGACAACGCGATGCTGATCAGCCCGATCAGCGCATGGCGCAGGAACCCGTGGGTCGCCGCAAAACGCAATAGCGCTAGGACGTCCCGGATCATGCCGACGTCGGGCGGCAGGATGTCGCCGAGTACAAAGCGGCCTGATGGCTTCAGAAGCCGGTGGATCACGTCGAACGCGGTATCCAGTTCTTCCGGCTTCATGTATTCCGCGATCCCATGCATCACGACGAGATCAACCGAGCTGTCGTCGATTGATCTGATGTCGTCGAGCGAGCAAACGTGAATCTTGGTGTTGGGCGCGAAGCGCGCGATCAGCCGACCACGCACGCCGGGCGCGGGCTCGGCCAGATAGAGTGTTGCGCAGGCATCCGCGACCTTCGCCGCCGAGAGTGCCTCGCGGCAGGCATAGTCCAGCACCACGGCATCGGGCGAGGCGATGTAGCCGATGATGTCGTGCGCGATGACCTCAAAGTGCAGGATGGCGTGCAGCCTGCTCACATAGACCGGATAGGTGGAATCGAAATAGTCGATCCATTCATCCATCGCGTTTGGTATCCGGCAGCAGGGTTTCAGGTCCACAAGAACAGGTGGGGATGTGATGCTCGGTCCTAAGAGCTTTGGAGATATTCTCTAACCAGTCCATGCGTGATTCAACGCTGCTTTTTGGTAGGGGTCTTGGGCGCCATGGACCAGCTTGTTTGAGCGATGAGCAGCGGAGCCAGATCTCATTTCACTGGAAGGCTGGTTCTTCTCCTCGCTCGCACCCTGGTCAGGGTCGGGGCTTGAGCTGCCGCTCACTGGTGGACGCGCGAGATCCAACGTTTTGGACTGGATGTAAGATGACCCTGCCAGTCTGCGTCAACCTTGTGGTTGCGCCCCGACGGCGCGTATTACCAGTGGAGGAAGGATCCACCCGGAGAGTTGTCGATTAATCTAGTAGCTGACGAGCGGTTTGGACGAGCAATCGGACGGATCGAAGCCTCATGACAAAGGTTGCCTTGGGGCTTCAGCTATATCAAGAAGAAGGTCAGACTCCATATGGCGCATCCTCGGAAATAAAAAGCCTTCGGCTAGAAGCAGTGCAGTAGGCCGTGGTTGTACGACGCGCTGAACTTGTTCAGCAGCTATCGAGTTCGCCGTCGCGGGTCGCAAGCTGTTCCGGCATATGAACGCATCCGACACTTATCCTAAGTGCTGACCAATGCCCTTGCATCCGCGGGGCCGTATTTACATGAAACCCTCGATGAAACCGTTTCGCATCGACTTTCCCCGGCGTGTGAAGTGCCAATCGATGACGGCGTCCTTGCTCCGGGCGAGTTGGCATTGCAGGTGAACTTGGTGCTAACGTCAGATACGATTATTCTTGGCTTGCCGCCTCCCCAGATGATGGCTTTCCGCTCGCGAGCAACGCAATGTCTCTATCCATCCGAGCTAAGGCGCGGACAGCGGATCGCCGATTTCACCGATTGAGGAGTTCGAGGTTTTGTCTATCCTGATTAGCTCCATCTGGTTTTCGACTCCGAAGTCGGTGAAGGCGATGATGCCGTCGTAACCGACACCGAAGACCCAGATGAGGGCGTCCGCTGGATCCATCCCGTAGCCACGGTCCAGAGCCAGTGCTCATCTTCGCCGAGGTCCTTCGCGACGCGACCGATTGTGAAGATGGAATGAACTTTATTGACTTGCATGATAACGCCGCCTGAGTAGTGGCTTCCGGCGCGGACGGCGTCCAGTCCCATGGTAGCAAGTCGTGCATGTTGTTGAGATGCGCCATCATGATGAGCGTCGCCATCACGGCAGCCCGGTCGACACCGCGTTCCGAGCCTACGAACAACGATGCCGTTCTTCCAAGGCAAAGCCTCGCAACGCTCGTTCTGCGGCATTGTTGGTCAGGCAAATCCTTCCATCATGGGCAAGGCGGGCAAAGCCATTTCACCGGTTGAGCAGGTAGTTCATCGGCTTGACGACGTTGGACGAACGCGAGAGCCGGGCACATTCGGCCTGCAGCCAAGCCTGAAAATCGGCCAGCAGCGGCGCGCTTCTCACTTGGCGGATCCGCAGCCGCTCCTCGGCACTTAGCCCATAATCTCGCGCTCGATCTCGTACAATTGGTCAATCCGACGAACCGCTTCCAGCGCAACGGGCGAGATCGCGAGGCGAGGGTCTGGAAGAGCGAACGGTCGAGACCGCGCGCGGTGCGATAGTCGACGTTCTCGATGGTGGCGGCCTGGCGGAGCTTGGCATTGGTCAAGCGGCACGTGAGGCGACGGTTGTCGCGGGCGGTGACCTCGCGATCGACGAGGAGGCCGGGCCAATCGGGGTGCGGCATCTCGGCGGCCTCGGGATTGTTCTGCAGTTCGATGACTATGTCGGCCATGGCAGTGAGGCCGAGTGCGCGCAGGCGTTCGACGGTCGGATGGATGAGCACGATGATCTCCTGATCAGTTGTAGTAACCGCGGCCGCGGATGTTGGCGTGGAAGAGAATGGGTGCGTCCTGGGTCGGAGGCGCGGTTTTGTCGGCGCCGTTCTTGAGGATGGCAGCGACCGATTTGTAGGAACGGGCATTGAGCAAAAGGGCATGGGCGCAGGCGGCGTCGACGCGCTCCTGGCCATAGCGTTTGACCGGACCGAGAATGCCGATGGTCGAGCGGAAGCCCTGCTCCGGATGCGGCCGCGAGCGTAGGATGACGTCGATCAGGGTCTCGGCGTCGGGCCCCCACCTTGGCGGCTTCGGAGCGGATGCGCTCGTGGGTCCAGTCGCGGTAGTGGCGATGCGAGCTAGCTAGGCATATGCTCGGGGATCGTCGTCGAATGATGCGGCAGGGTGCTGCGCAGATGCGAGGCGGCCCGCTTGCCGCGCAGGAAAATCTCGACGGTTTTGAGGGTGATCCGTGCCTCGACCTCCCGATGCACGAGGTGGTGAGGCACGCTGTAATAATGTTTGGCAATCTCGATATGATAGTCGAGATTGACCCGTCAGCGCTTCCACTCGGCATACTCGTAGGGCTCATCCGGCAAGGTGGTCAGCGCGGGCGATCGAGCTACTCGAACAGGTCGCGCCGGCTTCGTCCCCAGCTCGGAGAGATCGATCGTTCAGCTCGACAAGGAGTGCGTAAATTGCCTCGTTGAGGGCGGCGAGCGAGAAGAAGCGGCGGTTGCGCAGGCGCGCCAGAATCCATCGCCCGACGATCTGCGACTTCGACCTTGGCCTTGTCGCGCGGACGATACGGCCGCGCCGGCACAATGGCGCTGCGGTAATGGCGGGCGAGATCGGCATAGGTCCGGTTCACTATCGGCTCGTGAAAGCGGGCCCGGGTGATGCCGGCCTTCAGATTGTCGCTGACCGTCTGCCGGGCGGTGCCGCCGAAATAGGCAAAGGCCCGAACGTGCGAAGCGATCCAGTCCGGCAAGCTCTGGCTGAGGCTGGCCTCGGCGTAGGTGTAGTTCGGGGCGCCGGGCGCGGCGACGAAGATCTGCGCGCTGCGCATCTCGCCGGTGAGCCCGTCAATCACCTCCATCGTGTGGCCAGAATAGTCGACGAACAGCTTCTCGCCGGCGACATGAACCTGGCGCAGGGTCGGCTTGAGGCGGCTGGCCCATTCCTTGTAGCATTCGCAGAACCACGAATAGCTGAAATTGTCGGAGTGGGAGCCGCAATACTCCGCCCACAACAACATCAGTGTGACGTTCCTCCGCCGCAGCTCGCGATGCACGAGCGCCTAATCCGGCTGCGGACGCTCGTCGCTGGGCAAGTCGGACGGTGGCGGAAACAGGCGGTTCTCGAGCCGGACATCGTCATCGAGATCCGGCGGCAACGGCCAGGTCAGGCCAGCCCGCCGCGGTGCGTTCGTTTGCGCGCAAGCGGCCCGTGCGCCAGCTTTTCCCGATGACATCGAGCGAGAGCGCGTGGTGCTGCCGGCCAAGACCCAGTGTCCATGCTGCGGATTGGCCTGGCTGTCAAACCTCGGCGAAAGCGTGACCTCGACGCTGGAAGAGATCCGCGCCGGTTCAAGGTGATCGACCGGGTGCGGGAAACGTGCAGTTGCCGGGATTGCGAGACGATCACGCCGCCGCCGGCGCCCGTTCCATGCCACGCCGCGGGGCTATATCGGACCCCAGCTTTTGGCGACGGTCCTGTTCGACAAATTTGGTCAGCATCAGCCGTTAAATCGACAGAGCCAGCGCTTCAAATGTGAGGGGATCGCCCTGTCGGTCGCGACGCTGGCGAACCCAGGTGGGCGCGGGAGCCTTTGCGACCAAGCCGATCTTTGAACTGATCGAAGCCTATGTGCTCTCCGCCGACAGGCTCCACGGTGACGACAGTGCGCTGCAGGAGCACACAGAAAGGATGATCGTGATGATCTGATAATCTGTGAGCACAAGCTGTGAGAGCGAGGGAAGGCCCTCGGGATCGGCATTCAGGAGCCGGTCCCAAATCACTTCAAGCGGCTTCGATTAAGAGGCACGGTCGTGAGCGTTGAAGCCAACGATCGGGAAATACTCGAGCGGATGAGCATCCGAGAAACGAATGAAAATGAACCCGCCGATGAAGCGTCGTAACCGGATTTGGACCTATGTTCGCGACGATCGGCCATTCGGCGGGCGAGATCCACCGACGGCGCTGTTCTACGCCTCGCGTGATCGGCGCGGCGAGCATCCCGCGCGGCATCTTCAGAACTTCGCCGGCATCCGGCAGGCCGACGCCTATAGCGGATTCAACGCTCTCTTCGATCCCGGACGCAAGACGTCGCCGGCCACGCCCCCCTTCTTGCTGGACACATGGCCGGAGAGCATTCTTCGAACTTGCCGACATCGCCCAGAACGCTCGCCGCGGAAGATCGGCGACGACGATCTCCCCCGTTGCGCTGGAAGCGGTTCGTCGGAGTGACCAATTGTTCGAGATCGAGCGCGATATCTATGGGCTAAGCGCCGAGGAGCGGCTGCAGATCCGCGGGCGAGAAGCGCGCCGCGGCTAACCGGCCTTGAGGCTTGGCTCCGGGCGGAATCTGCTGGGCGCTCGCGTTCGTCCAACGTGATCAAGCCGATCAACTATCTGCTCAACCGTTGGGATGGTTTTGCCCGCCTTGTCCACGACGGAAGGATCTGCATGACGAACAATGCTGCGGAACGAGCATTGCGCGGTTTTGCTCTGGGGAAAAAAGCATGGTCTTTCGCCGGTTCTGATCGCGGCGCCGAGCGGACCGCCGTGATGTCCACGCTCATCATGACAGCGCGTCTCGACGACATCGACCCGAAAGCCTGGCTTGCCGACGTTCTTACGCGCATCGCCAACATGCCACAGAGCCGCCTGCACGAGGTGTTACCCTAGAACGGGACGCCTCCTGTATCGACACCCCTCCATCCAAGCGGCGTAGCCATGCACGTCAACAAAGTTCATGCCGTCTTCACCATTCGACCCGAGCGACAATTCACCTGCGAACGCGGCACGCGATGTAGTATTGCGTCCACAGGATCCCGTCGAGCCAAGTATTGCGGATAAGAGGCTCTAACCGGGCTGCCAGCCTCTGGCCGAAGGCGCCGAGAAATTCAGAAATTCCAGGTAGATAGAGCCCGCTTTTGTGGCGCGCCATGACCCGAAGGCCTGCGGCAGCAAGTTGTGCTTCCACATTGGTTGCGGTCATTAGGTTGATATGCCCCATTTCCAATACAGGCTCACGATAGACAATCCTTGTCAACCAAATAACCCACCTAGAGAGTGCGACTCTAGCTGTGAGCTCGAGAAAGCTGTATCGCTGTGGGGTCGACAACACGAGTACTCCCTCAGGTCTCAGAATGCGTGCCATATGCAGAAAGGCTGCGCGAGAGTCTGAAACGTGCTCTACTACTTCCGTGCAGAGGACAAGATGGAAGTGCTCTTCTGGCAATCGTGACACCGTTATGTCGTCCAATACGATGTGAAATGCTGTATCGTCCGCACAGCGCTTTTCGATCTGATCAAGATAAATCCTCTCGCAGTCGGCCACGTATACCTCGGAGAAAGCTTCCTTAAGTGTGGGAACATAAATGCCCGAGCCGGGCCCGACCTCGACGGCTCTTCCATCCCGCTGGGCGAATCTACGAATAGCATCCTCGATCCACACGCGTCGTGCACTATGCAACCATCGGCGGGTGGGGTTGCGCGACCTATACAAAGTCCACTGTAGAGACACAAGATCAGCACTGGTCGCCATGCACGGCCTCGCGGTTATGCGTGCTTTCTGCACTACGCTTTCGGTTGTTCAGCATGAGCTAGGAAATAATAACTCGTACTTCAGCGCAACCTGCAAAACGAGGTAGCTACCTGATCAGTGGAAGACATTCCGCTATGATCAGCAAACCCATTTTGAACGACCTCAGTATTGGAGATGAGTTCGCAAAGTGAACTTCAAGCAGATTGTCTCTGAAGATTGCAGCATCGACGTTCGTATATCTCACATGTTGGCGGCCAATATCTCGCTTCGACAATACAGAACGTAAGCCCTCTTTCGGGGCCTCCTTGTCAGGTGGACCGTTGTGTTGAGAACTAGACAGACATGCTCACAGTGCTCAGATTGGACGGCTTGATTCGGTCGAGAGATGGGGCGGCGGCATCGCTGGTTCGAGGATGAGAAGCTCAAGATTGTCGTTGAGAGCTTTGCAAGGGGCACGCTAAGTTTCGGCGACAGCGCGGCGGTACGGCATCTCACGCTCGCAGCTGCTGCAATGCGGTCGAACTGGGCAGGAAGGTGACCCCGGGCAAACTGGCCGGCTTCATTTCCGGTAATGTTGGTTCCAACGTTGTCAATACCGGCTGAACTGGCAGCGGTGGGCGCGATCGAGATTGAGTTTGCGACCGGGCCGCGGATTCGGAACACGGTCACGGTTGACGCAGCGACGTCGAGGACGGCTTTGGCGGCATTGTCCTGGGCGGCGATGATCCCATTGCTGACTGAGGTGCATGTGTGGCTTGCGACCGGCTACACCGTTATGCGGAGCGCACGGTTAAGCAGACTTCGCGGCGGAATGTCGCGGCCGCCGCGGCTTTTCTCGCAGATCTTACTCCGCATAGCTCTACAGCGAGCAGCTTGTTAGGCGCCTGGAAGCGTCCGGGTTTCAGCATCGGCGGCACCATGGCGGAGAACGCTTCTCGGTAGGGTAAGCGCGTGCGCGCGGATAGACCTCGGTGCTTTGCAGGCTAACGAGTGCGAACCAGAGTGAGGCCTTCCGCACATCACGGGTTGCCTGCAGGTGTGCATCGCGCAGGTACGCTGCAGAACGTGCGGATTGGCGCCTTGCCCGCGATCGTCGGCGCAGCGCGCAAGTGGCGAGCCGGGGAAGTTTGATGGTCTTTATTAGAGAGAGTTTGGTGGTCGGCGTATCGTATGTCGGAACGTTGCGACGGGGGCGCTCATTGCCACAAAGTGCTCGTGAAGTACGTCGTTTGATTGCCGAGGATGGTCGAATGAATGTCATGCCCCAATTTAGAAGGCAAATGCATAACAAAAAAGGAAATATGCAATGGCAAGTCACTAAAGGTGGTTATAGTCATTGTCGGTCGCACGGAATGAGCGACGGGTTGAACAAGCAATCCAACCGGTCCTTGGCCAATACGATATTCTCCTGCTGGCTGACGCAAGAGTTAGGGGGTTACCAAATGGTGACTTCATTTGAAGTTTGGGCTGTCGAGTCGGATCGCACCTTGCCGCGCGGCAATCAGGGGTTCTTCCGCACATTTGGTGCAGCTTGAGCGATTGGGGTTGGATACGTTGCTCGGTCGTTCTCAGGCAGCCAGAAGGACGCGTCGACGCAATAGCGGGTAGCTTGCCCGGCCATACATTTGACGTTTGATGGCTTTGATCCTGCTAATCTGACCTTCGACTGGACTGGTTGTCCAGGAGGTCGTTATCGCCGCTCGAACCGCATCGATGTCGCGCGCGATGCCGTTGGCGAAGCTCTTCAGCTCGCTGTTGCCTGCTTGCGTGATCCATTCATCGAGCTCGGCGACGTCGCTACCGTTGAGAAGGGACACAAACCGCTTCGCCAAATCCGCCGCCGTTGCGAGTTCCGGAGCTTGCGCAAACAGGTGACCGAGGAACAGCCTGGCTTCAGCATCGATTTGATCCAGATCTTGGCTTAGATACCAAGCACAGCGACGGCGCGTGGGAGCTTTCCAGGTCGGGTGCGGTTGTGCTGCTCCTCCCGAGTCTGCATGTGCACGCCTGTCAGCGGCCCATCGCGCAACGGTCACCCGACTTCCAGTATAACCATATTGCTGAAGCTCCCGCCAAAGCTGCTGGCCCACCTGGCAGCCGGAGGCCCACCGCGCTTCGAGCCATGCCTCAAAGGGCGCGAGAAGATGCGAAGGTCTGTGAGGACGCGAGTGCTCCGGCTCGCCGCCGGCGGCCAGCCAGCGCTGAACGGTGCGCCTGTCGACGCCGAGCAGTTGGGCGATCCTGGATGTAGGGTAATCTTGATCGCGTAGGCGACAGATTTCATCCCATTGTTCGCATCGCGCAGCCTTTCGATCCGCCCGCAACTGTGCAAGGCCGGGCGGCCGCGTGGAACTGCCGGTCTTCGCTCGTTGCGCGGACGCCAGGATTTGCACGGCGGCGGCTACGTTGTGACGATGGCGGCCGACCGCGTGGCGCAGGGCCTCACCCAAACTGTTGAGCAGGTGCCAGCGGTCCGCCACCTGCACCGCGTCGGGCGCGCCGCAGCGTGTGCCATCAGCATAAAGTCCCGCACGATCACGCGCGACGACCTTGATTCCCGGCCAGCGCTTCAGCCAGCTCGCAACACTGTCGGCGTTACGATCGGGAAGCAGATCAAGCACGCAATTGCGCTCCAGATCGCAGATGATCGTTCCATATCGCTGGCCACGACGCCAAGCCCAATCGTCGATGCCAACGACGGTCGGGGCAACGAAATCCGGCAAGGGAGCCGAGTGAATCATTCGGAGCAAGGTGTCGCCGCTGATCGGCATGGCCAGTTTGCGCGACAGGCGCGCGCCAGGCTCACCGCCGACCGCAAAGCCGATCGCCAGTTGGCTCTCGCCGAGGCGGGTTGTGCGTCTTGCTTTCGGCCGCACTGTTGCCGGTAGCCGCTCGGTGAATATCCGACGCGGGCATTGCGGATTCGCGCATCGAAACCGTCGCGCGTGAAGCCGGATTTCGACAACCCGACCCTGCCACGGCAGATCGGCTAAGCGTCGCACGTAATGGCTGTGGATGCGACCCGTCTGGCAGCCGCAACAGGGACAGAGCGAGACCGCTGACTTCGGCCGAGCCACGAGCACCACCCCATCCGCCCGCGGAAGGATCTGCACAATCGAAAGCTCGGGGGAAACCAGCGAGCGGAAGGCTTGGAGCAAGGCGAATCACGGGCGTCGACTGCGATTCCGACCTTATGCCCTTATTCGCACTGTCCGTGAATCCTGCACTCTGCACCAAATGTACAGAAGAACCCAATCAGGATGGGAGCGCGCATTGCCTCGCCGAAATGTTCCTGAAAATTGAGTCGTTGCCTCACGTAATTTGCTCCCCACCGAACGCGACGAGTAGGGGCAACGATGAGGCGGCGTCGCATGGCGACGCGGAAACTGACAAGAGCTGTTGGCAAGCGTTACAAATCGTCAGACCGCGCGGAGAAGGCGCGCATTCTGGATGAATTCGTCGTCATCACGGGTGTTCATCGCAAGCGCGCCATGAGGCTCCTTCGGGCCCCTTGAGGCGGAAAAGCGGCGCGCTGCGCGCGGCGGCGGATTTATGACGACGCGGAGCGAAATGCTCTCGTGCTGCTTTGGGGCCTCGGACGGACTTTGCAGCAAGGGGTTGAAGGCGCTTCTTCCGGTGCTGATCGAGGGCGATGGAACGATATGGTCATCTTAGGCTTGAGCCCGAAATCTATAGCAAGCTGCTGGCGATGAGCGCGGCAACGATCGATCGGGCGCTGCGACCGATCCGGGAGGGATCGGGACCTCGGCGACGTCGGGCGGCGGCAAACGCGCTCCGATACAGCATTCCGATAAGGACATCGGCTGATTGGGGAGACCCGGCGCTTGGCCAGGTTGAGGCCGATCTTGTCGCTCACACTGGCCCGTCAGCGCGCGGCAGTTTCATTCAGACGCTTCGTGCTGACCGACATAGCAACCGGCTGGACGGAATGTGAGCCATTGCTCGTCCGCGAACAGACATTACTGAGCACGGTGCTGGCCAAACTGCGCAAGCGGCTTCCGTCCCCGCTTCTCGGCCGGTCTTTATGAACGAGACGCTGAAAACGTATTGCGATCAGGCAAATATTGTTTTTACGCGTTGCCGGCCGTACCGCAATTAACGATAGGGCATTCGTCGAGCAGGAAAATGGCTCGGTCGTGCGGCGAATGGTCGGCTGCCGCCGGTTTGAGAGGCTTGAGGCAGCCGCCCTGCTGGCTCAGCTTTATCGCGCGGTTCGGCTCTTCGTGAACTTCTTTCAACCGCGTTCAAGCTGATCGGCAAGCAGCGCGACGGCGCACGGGTAGGCAAAGCCTATGGCGCGCCGGCGACTCCGCATCAGCGAGTGATCGCTGAAGTTCGCACATCCGACGCAATCCGTATCCACCTGCAAGACATCTATGCTCGGCTGGATCTGGTCGCACTGTTGCGGGACATCAGGGCTGCCCAGGAATCGCTGCCAGCGCTTGCCGATGTAAAGCCGGCTACCAACTCCACCGAACCACAGTCAATCGAGCGCTTCCTGGCAAGCCTGCGAACGGCCTGGAAAGACGGCGGAGTACGGCCGACAGACCGACCGGTCGTGAAGGAAGAGAGAACGTCGCCGCCCCGATCCGCTCATCCGGGCAACTGCGGAACTGCGAACCCTGGTTCGAAGCTGAGCGTGGCGTACCGGCAGCGAGCTTCTTGGCAAGCTGCAGGCCGAACGTCCCGGCGGCTATCCTGACAAACTTCTGGGAACGCTTCAGCGCCGTCTCAAATCATGGCGCAACGAGCAGGCCAACGCGCTCCTGTTCAGCACCACGAGTACGGCACTCCGACGGCACACAATGAGGCAAACGATGCCCGGAGGAGGCCGGTCGTTACGCGATCTGACAGCTCCAAGACCGGCCTCCTCCTCCATTCGGTCGGGGAGCAAAATAGGTGAGGCAACGACTGGGCATTCGGGAACATCGCTACATGAGGCATACGGCTTTCCAGCCAGGTTGTCGCGCTATACGACCTAGCGTGTTGAGGACGACCAATCCTTTGCAGCGCGAGCCACTCGTATGTGATCCGACTGCTTCTCCGCGCTAAAGATCCAAACCAGCCCGCCGAGCGCACCCACGATGAAGTAGACAGCACCGAATAGGATCGAGACGGCGGCACCCATCGGTCTGCGCGAGGCCGGCGTAGCCGAAGGCAACCATCATTGTCGCCTCGCGCACGCCCCAGCCGGCAATCGAGATGGGCATCATGGTGATCAATATGATCGGTGGGGTCAGCATGAGCAGCCGCTCGAAATCGCTTGGTGCGTCGATGGCGCGTGCGCAGCACCAGGCGATCACAACCGTAAGCACGTGAATGGTGAGCGACAGCACCGCAATCTTGGGGCCGGTGCTTTTGTTAAAGATCATCTGATTGGCAATCGCCGAGCAGGCGTGGACATGTATGATCGGCCACTGGCGCTTCAGCCACGCCCAGTGCATGTGGCCGACCAGCAGAAAGCCCACTCCTGCGCCGAGCGTTGCGAGATTAAAAAAGACCAGCGCGAGCCGGCCGTTGGCGTCGCTAATGATGGCGTAGCTCCAGGGCAGGTTTGCGATGATAATGAACGCCAGCGCAAGCAGGCCGACGGCGCGATCAATCAGGATCGAATAGGTCGCCGCGCGCCAGCCTGCGCCAGTACATTTGACGAGCCAAAGCCGAACCACATCGCCCCCGATCGATGACGGCAGCGTCTGGTTGAAGAAACTGCCAATTATATTGTAACGAAGCGCCTTCAGGTTGCCTAGCGGTGCATGGCACAGATCTGAAATCTCGCGCCACCGCTGCGCGCCGATGAAGATCTGGAAAACGGCCGTCGTAATGGCAAGTGCGATCCAGAGCGCGTTGATGTGGTTCAGCCGGAACCGGATCGTCGCGAAATTGATGCCGCGCAACCCGAGGTAAAGCAGCCCCACCGACACGGCCGCCCGTATCACAAAGATCAGAGATCCGTACATGGCAGGCCGTGTTCATTCACATTTCGCTTGACCCAAGTTGTCGCGCAAGAACGTAGGATTGAATAGAGGCGGCACCACGGCTTTCCGCGAGCCAGAAGGCCATCCTCGACCCGTTTGCTTCGGGCGGGGGCTTCTGTCTGGAGAAGCACCTGAAACTACGCGCTTAGCG
Organism: Bradyrhizobium sp. USDA 4506; assembly: GCF_054058795.1. Taxonomy (NCBI): domain Bacteria; kingdom Pseudomonadati; phylum Pseudomonadota; class Alphaproteobacteria; order Hyphomicrobiales; family Nitrobacteraceae; genus Bradyrhizobium; species Bradyrhizobium sp. USDA 4506. Next base: position 133,508 of record NZ_JBSSBM010000002.1, read on the forward strand.
TGATCCGATTGTAAACTCGTCCGCCTATGCTGTTACCCATCGCGGGCTGACGGTCCGAAAGCTGCAGCAATCTCCTTGTCGTACTCGGTGAAGTTCGCGGCAATGCCGACATTGATATTCGCCGCTTCGGTACCAACTGCAAACCTCGTCAGCGAGTTCTTATGAGGATCAATCGGGTAAGCTTTCACCGCAAACTCCAGCATGCACCCACCGCTAACATCGGCTCTTTCTTTTTCACCGAGAAATGGCCCAAACCCGGAAAGGCTTCACAACCTCCAGTCGCCTCAAATCGTCATTTCTTGCACCACTGACAAATTACGTTGCTTTAGTGCCCGAACCGGTGGTCATCATCGATGAAGAATATAGCAAGGGAATGGACAGTCCTCCTACCAATCTTGGAGGGAGACGAACGGATCGGTCTCGCTTTACATACTGCGTGTCGTAAGACACGAGACTTGGGGCAGCATCGTGTCCAGCGCCGACCGTGATAAGACGCTGCGCGGCATTGTCTGTGCTGCAATGTGCACCGGCGGACAGCGCAGTACGAAACTGCGTCGCATGTTGTCTGCTCGTCTTAACACTACTTTGGCAGATTGTTGATTTTGCCGCGTTTTATAGGATTCCCGAATCAATTTTTCAATGATTCATGGGTGGTCGGCTCTTGGAGGGCTGACCATGCCGAGATGGGAAGACGAACTCGAACGCTGGCTGATGCCGTTCTTGGACCGGCTGGGTCATAAGACCCGGCAAGCGGATGTGTCCTCTGTATGTTGCGGGATTGATCGGTCCGGGCGATCGCAAGAGCGTTCAGCCGATGGCGGAACGCCTTGCCACGAGCAACTACGACCAGTTGCACCATTTCATTGCGGACGGTGTCTGGGATGCGACGCCGCTGGAGACGGAGCTGCTCAACCAGGCGGACCGACTTGTCGGCGGCAGGGATGCGATGCTGGTTATCGATGACACCTCACTTCCCAAGAAGGGTGAGCGCTCGGTCGGTGTTGCGGCTCAATACGCGTCGGCTCTCGGTAAAACCGCAAATTGCCAAACGCTGGTGTCTTTGACGCTTGCACGCGGCGAAGTGCCCGTGATGGTCGCGTTACGTCTCTTTCTGCCTGACAGCTGGACAAGCGACATGTCTCGTTTGAAGCGCGCTCGCGTGCCAGTCGAACACCGAACGCCACGGTCCAAGCCGGAGATCGCTTTGGCCGAGATTGACCGCGCGATGGCAGCCAACGTGCGCTTTGGATGTGTGCTGGCGGATGCAGGATACGGCCTCAGCGCACCGTTTCGACAAGGGCTAACAGAGCGCGGGCTGACCTGGGCTGTCGGTATCCCTCGGCACCAGAAAGTGTATCCGGTCGATGTGAAGCTCATTTGGCCGATCACCAAAGTCCGTGGCAAACCACGAAAGCACCACGTGCCCGATATCTTATCGATTGCGGCCGAACAAATGCTGGCCAGCGCCAAATGGAAAACCCTGAGTTGGCGTAGCGGGACGAAAGGTCGGCTTAAAGCCCGATTTGCTGCTCTCCGTGTCTGCACCGCCGACGGCCCTCCGCAGCGGATATGGGATAAAGGTCAGCAGCATCTCCCAGGCGACGAAGCCTGGCTCATTGGTGAGCAACGTGCCTCCGGGGAGAAGAAATACTATCTCGCCAATCTTCCGGCGGCGACGGATCTGCGCACGCTGGCAGCCACCATCAAGGCACGGTGGATTTGTGAGCAGGCGCATCAGCAGTTGAAGGAGGAACTTGGACTTGATCACTTCGAAGGGCGATCATGGCAAGGTCTTCATCGCCACGCCTTGATGACAATGATTGCCTACGCCTTCCTGCAACATCGTCGCCTCGCATACGCGGGGCGGAAAAAAAAGAATCAACGGGCCTCCGCCTCAGCCAACCATGCCAGCCGTACGTCACGCCATCGTCGATCTCATCCTTCGGCCGCCGCCTCAGCAGTGCCCATATTGCCGAAAGGAAATCCGTGAAAAACAGCGGCGAAAACACAATCTGCCAAAGTAGTGTTAACTTCAATCATCGTTTTCATCGGCCTTTCCATGCTTGAAAGCATGAGGAACCGGGAGAACGCTCGGCTGGTCATGCAGGACCGAGGATAGAGGTTTGTTGCACCAATCCGGAGCGAATCCCTTCGCAGAAGCTGCGAGAGAGATTCACTAGCGGCGCGTGTGAAAGGCGAGCCGCTCTCACCGCCAGAGTGGGCGCCTCTATTATGTTGAGCGGCTCGGGCCGCCCCAGCCGCTGGATACCGGATCGCACCGCGCCCAATCTTTCAGTATCAGAACTTACTTTCGGAAGCCGTAGAGGCCAGCAGGGGTCTCGCCGACGATCCGTCCTCTGGCATTTTGGTCCGGGACGAGCTCCTCAAGCCAGTCCAGCGTCTGCGGATAGGATGGCGCATATGCGTGAGCGGCCGTCAGGTGCGGCCATTCCGACCCCCAGAGCAGTTGTCCCGGACCTAGCTCCCGGAGCAGCCTGCTCGCCGCAGCCCTGGCCCAATCGTCGGGAACGCGTCCGATCCCCGAAAGCTTCACCCATACCTCAGCGCCTGCAGCAAGTGCCAGAAGGCGGTCCAGTCGCTGATCACAGGCGGGATGACGGGCACTGTGCGCAAGTCCGAAGTCCCGGAACACCAGTCGATGACCGTCAGCCAGCAGCTGCTCTGCGACACGCTCTCGCTCTTTGATCCCGCCGGAGATCTCGAGGTGAAAGCCCAGCTGAAGGGCAGCCTCAAGGGATTCTGCCAGTGCATCGGGATCGTCAAGGGTCAGCGTCAGACCCACTGCGCCTGATCGGCTCCACTCCCCCAGAATTCCGGGCTCAACCGGCTGCACGAGGGGCGGAATGACTCTCACCGGTATTCGGGCCTGGTTTGCCTGGGCAAACAGCTCCGTCGGGTCTGCGCACAGGAAAGCTGGTTGGACCAGTACCAAGCCGGTGATCGCACAGTCTTGTGCAGCGCTCTCCAATCGTTCCAGCGAGCCGTCGATGAAGGGTGCCGTCAGGCGGGCCTCCTGGCGGAAGGCGTGGACATCGCAGTCGATCCTCATGGCGCGCCCTCACCAAAGACGGCAACCGACACGACACTCGCCAGCCCGCAGCTCACTCGAAAGCAGGTTGTCGATGGCCGTTCGACCGTCGTAGACACTCTCCAGTTTCTGCTCAAGCGCGCGGCGGACGACGTCTCGCGGCGCGTAGAGGCCACGGCGCTCACCAAGGTCTCGTCAATAGGGCCGCATCCGGGATGGAATGTTCGTGCGCCATTGCAATACAGACCCACTGTCGATGCTCATTTGGCTATTTGCCCACGATTCCCATCCCGAGCATGTTTCCCTTAGCGCGACGCAGAAACAGGGACAATACCGCCCGGACAAAGGAGACAAAATTGTCGGTACGGTTCGGACGAATTGAAGTGCGGGTTCTGTATGTCAGGTGCAGTCTCGCAAGACCTGGAATCCGGTGAAGTTCAAGAGCCTGTGCGTCATGCCAACGACATTTCTCCAGCTCGCGAGCCGGTCAACCGGAATAGCATCTGGCGCGCCAGAATGTCCGGGCAACATCCTCCTCCTGACCGGCGTCATGATTGGGTGGCGGCAGCCTGGCACCTGGCAAGCTGCCGCTCGAACAGATCCATCACGCCGATCAGATCCAGATCGCTGATAAATGTGGTTGGGCAAGGTGGAGGGCTCCGGAAAGTTTGGTCCCGGCGAGCCTTTCTCCTCGCGCACTTCTGCACACTTATGACCCGCGAGTTGGACCACATTCAGATCAAGCAGAACTGTCGCTCCACGCCGTTACAGACTGATCGCCGTAAAGTGCCTCTGTAAGGCAACTCCCATGTCAGGAGTGCTGTTTCTTCTTGCCTGAACGCATCGGCTTTCGACCTTTGGGCAAGGCCCTGGGAGGCGGCGCGCCTTCCGGAGGTTCGATAAATAATTCCGACAAATGGACACCGAGTATTCCGGCAATACGTTCGAGAAGATCAATTGTCGGGTTCTTCTTCTGGTTCTCGATACCGTTCATATAGGAACGATCAATCTCAGCGTCGTAAGCCAGTTGCTCCTGCGGAATACCGCGATCTCCGCGGATCCGGAGCACATTCCAGGCCACAAGCGCACGAGCTTTCATGCGCTCAAGCAGCCATTTGGCTGTCTATCAAACCACTGGCTATAACCGACGTATTACGGTAAGTTCGTCCAGAAGGCAGATGAACTATCGCTGCGCGCAAGCTTCAATGAAAAAGCCGGCAATATCCGGATCTCGAACGCGCCAGACGAGTCGGTTCCTGACGATCTATGGCAGGCGCATCTGATGACCTTCTGGCGACTGTTTGATGTGAAAGCCGACCGTGCCGACTGCAGGAAAGCCGCCCGGATCGTCCGGCACATTGTTCCAGATTGCCGGCCTGCGCGCGCTTGCGAAACGTTCAACAGCCATTTTGCCCGAGCCAAATGGATACTCGACCGCAAATATCGCGCGTGCTCGCGGCGAGGCAACCAGAATGGCAAATCGATCATCTGGAGCTCGTCCTTGAGCAGGCTCTTCCCCGCCCGGGTACACCGCGCAGCCAAAGCATCGATCGGCAACCAGGCACGTCATTGCTGGCGAGGCCGCACCGGACGATTCTTTATGGCAACGGGGACCAAAACTGACGATTGCCGGGCGGGAGGTTCGATTTCGTTACCAGCGAAATGGATGGCGACCAGATGTACTCCGACGGGTGAGCGAATGGGGGCGAACTGGGGAAGACGCCTTGCACGGGATTCCGCTGCCGGCCGTCGCTCGACAGGGAGATTATTTTTGTCGACCGCGACGATCGGTTCCCTACGAAAGGGCTCTGAATACCGCTACAGTCGCCCGGATTAAAGCTTTTCCGGTTTTGCAGGATTTTCAGATAGTGTCGTCCGATCCCAAGGTCGCAGATGTGGCACCCAGCGCTCCCGAGCTCACGGGCTACGATGAGCAACACGCTGTCACTTACATACGTCTCCTCGACGCCGAAGCCGATAACGCTGACTGGCGCGAGGTCGCACGCATTGTGCTTTGTATTGATCCGGCGCTTGAGCCTGATCGCGCACGCCGCGCTTTCGACAGCCATCTGGCTCGTGCCAGATGGGTTGCGCGCCACGGCTACCGCGACCTCCTGCGCCGCGGTCGGCCGGCGGGTGAATAATCAATGAACTTTGAGACGTTGGGAGCTCCGGGTTCAATCCCGAAAGTAGACTGTTCCATCAAGCACCTGGATCAATCTGGATTTCGACGACAGGAAATTATCTGGTCTGGTGCGCTACGTGAATGCGCCGGGAAAGACCTTCACGGGACACCGAACCCGGGGCTGATAGCAAGAAGGCTTTGATTGCGGCCGATTGCTTTCACCCTCAGATACGGGCGCGGTTTCAACCTGAGTCGGACAGGCCGAGTGGTTACCATCCGTCCGAAAAAAACAGCAAACGTCATCCCGGCGGCCAGATCGTCACCCTCAGCTTGCAGCCAAAAGCCTGTCGTCAGTTCCCGGCCATGACATGAGGGGGCTATTTCTTCTTGCGAGGACCACGGGCGGGCTTGCGCCCCTTGCGCAAGGTCGCGGGAGCCGCCGCGCCTTTTGAGGGCTGAACAAAGAACTCGGATAAATGAACATCCAGCGTTTCAGCGATGCGATCGAGAAGGTCGATCGTCGGGTTGGCCGATTGCCGCTCGAGACCGCTCATATAGGAACGATCAACCCCGGCATCGTAAGCCAGTTGCTCTTGCGGAATACCGCGATCTACGCGGATCCGGCGCACATTCCAGGCCACGAGCGCACGAGCTTTCATGCGCCAAGGCAGCCATTCGGATGGCCATCAAACCACGGGCTATAGCCGAGCTATTTCTGTCCGCCTCGCGGAGAATGCGGATGAGCAGGGTCCGTGCGCAAGAACACGGATGCCTCCGTATTCCGTGCCTGACACTGAGGTCATGGACCGGCTGCATGTTGCCGCTTGGCCGCCGTGCCCGGCTTGATCCGGTCCATGATCGTGGAGACATCGGCCTTGCGCTGCTCATGCGGCTTCAGATGATCAGGATGCGGCCGCTGTTGCGTAGATGCACCGACATCGCCCCAGGGACGGGCCGTGGCCACGACCCGCGATGAGCAGGCTCTGATGAGGTACTGGCCTCTGCGCAAACCTGCTATCTGGAGCCGGCGGGCTGCTTGCGCATTCCGCCTGCCTCAACGGCGAAGGAGCTTCATTTGAGTTATGGAGCTTACATCCAGGCCCATCGATCCAGGTTCCGATATAACCGGAAGGCTCGATCAGCCGGGTTCTGCAATCGCGGCCTTTTTGCAGAGCCGGGCGACCCATCGGCAAAAGGCGCGGGCGATTTCCGGATTGTCACTGCGGTCGACCGCATAGGCTCGATATTGCATGCCACTGGGGGTACGCGATCCCGGGATCACATGCAGCGCGCCTTCGCGCACGAGATCGCTGACGATGATTTCAGGCGCGACCAGCAGGCATTTTCCTGTCAGGACAGCCGGCAGGGCAAGGTAATTGTGATCGTATCGCGCCCCCGACGTCATGTCGCTTGCGGTCAGATTCATTGCCCTCAGCCATGTCGGCAGTATGTCGGGCCGGGACGTGACGTTCAGAATTGGCATTGAACGAACGATCGAGAGCGTCTTTCCCATAACGTGGTTTGGGGAGCCCACGCATACGAGCGTCTCATTGTGGATCTCCCAGTCGTCGGCCGGCTCGATAATAGTAAGATCGCGGGTAATCAGGATGTCGAAATTGTCGGATGATGTCGGCGGAGACAACGAGCTGATCACGTCCACGATGACGCCATCCATCTCGGCAGAGAAGGCCTGGAGATTCGGAATCAGAAACGAGTAGGCAAAGGTCGAAAGCGATGTGCGGACCACAATCCGGTTCGTGTCCGACCGGTTGCGCCGCCGCATCCTCTTCGTCGTGAAACAGACCGTGTCAAGCGGTTCGGCAACGGTGTTGGCGAAAAGCCTTCCGAACTCCGTCAACTGGCTTCCCCGGCCCCGCCGTTCCACCAGGTCTGTACCGAGATAATCCTGTAACACAGCCAGATAGCGGCTGACGGAGCTCTGTGTCGTTCCCAATGCGTTGGCGGCACGCGTTACGCTTCCTTCCCGTGCAATGGTCACAAACACCCGGATTGCATTGAGGGGCACTTCATCCTGTTCGGTGGCCATCTTCTGCTCCGGTAGCTTCTGGAATGTGCGCTGCCACGGATGGCCTTTGCCGAAATAAATACTCCATCACATTATTCGATGAGTAGAGCCGGGATCCTGCTTATCAATGCTGTCTCGTGCGCAAAAGCGGCTTCTTTGTACGATTCGTGCCGTGTGGCCCGGTATTCCGGTTGCGGATGCAAATGTTCAGAGGAGCACCTTGGAACGCCGCCGGGTGTGGTTTCCACCACCCAATACTTCCGGATTCGATATCGCAGCACCTGGAGGAGGACAAATCGGGTGACTTACATTGTTCCGGGGCAGGTAGAGCCTGAGCGAAATCCGGGCGCTCGGCATGCCTCTCACGATCAAGCTGGTTACCGGGAATACCGGGCCAATGTTCAGCGAAGGAAGCGAGCTTCAGCCGCCCTGATCTCTTCGATGCGCTGAAGTCTGAAGATCTCCTCCACCGGCAGAATATCCTTGTGGACGTTCTGGACGCCGCCGTCGGCGATGATCCGGCGGAAGGTCTCCTGCATGCAGGTTGCCGCAGCGCGGATGCCGTAGTTGCCGTAGATCATCATGCGGACATTGCCCAGTGCCATGGCGCGCCTGGCGTCGAGATCCGGGTAGGCGTTCGGTACTATGACCAGTGGCGCTGATCCAGACCAGGCGCGCGAAAAGCTCTCGATCTCGGAAGGGTCCTTCTTTTTCGAATGGATCAGGATCATGTCGGCGCCAGCCTCGACATAGGCTTGAGCCCGACGCAAAGCTTCTGTTTCGCCCAGACCCGCAATCAAGGCTTCGGTACGCGCAATGATGAGAAAATCCGCGTTGTGTCTTGTCGCGACAGCGGCCTCGATCTTGCCCTGGAATTCCTCAACGCGCAGCAGTTCCTGCCGACCACCGGCAACAAGGCTTGTGACCTTGGGAAACGTCTTGTCCTCGATGACGACTGCGCTGGCGCCCGCCCGCTCATATTCGCCGATCGCATGGATGACGTTGATCGCATTGCCGTACCCCGTATCGATGTCAGCAACGATCGGCAGCGTCGTGCGTCCGGCAATCGCCCGCAGCATATCGAGATGGTGCGTCATCGAGATCAGACTCATATCCGCGAGCCCGTAAAGCGCTGCCAGTTCGAAGCCGGAGGCCCACAGGCCATCAAATCCGGCTTCTTCGGCGAGAATTGCGGAAAGAGGACTGTGGGCGGCCATGATGTGGACAAGACCGGTCTCGGCCATGCGGGCGCGGAGGCGTCTGGCTGGGCACATGATGAAATCTTTCAGGGCAGAGGCGCGCGGGCGGCAATGTTGCGTTGGTGGATACAACCGGGCGCATGGCACCGGGTTGAAGCTCTTGCAGATGACTTCGCGTAGCGGGTTGATCCCGCCGGCCTGTCTGCGTGGGATGCGCTCAGGGCGGATCGCCGCGAAGCCTGTTTCGCAGACGCAGCCGGCGAGGTCGAAATCGTCGGCACCCTGACCGGGCGCGATGGTATCGGCGTCCCGGTCGCGCAGCAGCTCCCTCATTGTTCTGGTTTCAGAGGAGCGGAAGGAATCGAGCCGTGCTGCATAAAGAAACAAGACAGGGTACCTGGAGAAGTCAAAGTGATCGTTCGATGGTTTCTACCCGCTCCCGGACGGGACAGCCAATCGGGCTATCGCATTTCTGGATCAATCAATCGAAAGTTGCGGCATTTGACGCGTATCTCCGCTCAGATCGTCCTTGCTAATTTGGACGCGTCGAGTCGTCGGGCGCGTCCCTCAGCCGTACCGCAGTGCGGATGCGCATCGTGCAGCGCCGTTGGCACAGAGTCCGGTCCGAACCGAACCGATAGTACAAGCTCTCGCGACGTCGAAGCTGCCGGTTGTTGATGGACGATGAGTTGATGGCCGCGTCGCCTCTCCTGGATGGATTGTCCAGGGCCTGAAATACAAAATAGGGGGAGAGGTGACGCGCGCTGTGCGCACTTGTCAGGTTCGCGGCCGTCGCAGTGCGGACTTGGCGCAGACCAGGATCGGGCCGGACACTGGGCAAAGACCGACGAAAAGTGGCTCATTGTTTCGGCCGTAAATCCGGATTTGTCAGTCGCGGCAGGTTTCCGGTTCAGCGCAAATGCTCCTGTCCCAAAGACTCCAGAGGTATCGGCCCCTCGCCGTGCGTCGCTGTTCGCGCAGATGCATACCGCATCGAGCGGTGCCTGGTTTTCTCTAGGGAGCCGTTGAACTGCCTGAAGGTCGCTATCGCATCTTTCGAAGTTCTTATCGAGTTATTCGATGGGTGTCATCCAGCCGTAGCAGTCCGCGTCTTGAAGTCGTCCCAATCTGGCGAACACGTCAGGTTTCAAGATGGTCTGGAGCGACAGCTATGGCATCCGTGCTGATTGACGGCATCCGGAAGAACTATGGCCCGACGTCCGTCCTGCGCGATGTGTCGCTCTCGATTGCGGACGGTGAGTTTCTGACCCTGCTGGGGCCATCGGGATGCGGGAAATCGACGCTGCTGCGTATCCTGGCAGGGCTCGAGGTGCAGGATGCAGGCTCGATTTCGATCGGCGAGCGGGCAGTAGATGGACTGCGGCCAAAGCTGCGGGATGTCGCGATGGTGTTTCAGTCCTACGCGCTCTATCCCCATATGACGGTCGCTTCCAACATGGGGCTGCCGCTCCGGATGCGCCGGCTCTCGGCCCTCCAGAGGCTTCCTCTTCTCGGTCATCTGATGCCAGGACGAGCGCGGGTCACAGCCGGGATCGATGCGGAAGTGACCCGGACAGCCAGCTCCCTTGGCATCGGCCACCTGCTGGGCCGCAAACCGGGGCAGCTTTCCGGCGGTCAGCGCCAGCGCGTGGCGGTCGGGCGGGCAATGGTGCGCCACCCCGCCGTGTTCCTGATGGATGAGCCGCTGTCCAACCTCGATGCCGGGCTGCGGGTGCAGATGCGCGCCGGGATCAAGGAGCTGCACCAGAGGCTCGGCGCCACCTTCGTTTATGTCACGCATGACCAGGCCGAGGCCATGACGCTCTCGGATCGCGTTGCGGTGATGCTCGACGGTGAGTTGCTGCAGGTCGGCCCGCCCCGGGACATCTATGCGGATCCCGATGACCGACGTGTTGCCGAATTCATCGGCTCGCCTGGAATTAACATGCTCGACGGCGTGGTGCGCGAGCGCGGCCTGATCGATGTCGCCGGATCGACGGTCAAAATTCCGGCCGACGCGCTCGCCGGCGTGCCTCTCACCCTCGGTATTCGCCCGGAGGCTTTTCAGCTCGCCGAACACGGCGGCCTGGACACGCTGACCGGATCCGTGCGCCTGATCGAGCATATGGGATCCGATCTCTTCGTTCACCTCGACCTGCCGGGCATCGATCGCCCCTTGATCGCAAGGCTGCGCGCCGAACGCGCGCCTCAGATCGCTCCCGGCCAGACCATCCATCTCGGCGTCCGGCCGGATCGCGTGCTTCTCTTTACCCGTGACGGACGGCGGTTGCGCCGGGATGTCGAGGCTGACCGGGTATCGCTGGCAGCGATCCGGGAGATTGCCTCATGAGAGAGCCTCCTGCGCTTTCCGGCGCTGCCCTCGAGCCATCAGCAGGTCGGCTTCGCACGTGGCCAACCGCTGCGCGCGGGTGGGATGCGGCGGAAGCACTGGCGGCCTGGATACTTTCGGGGCCTGCCGTGTTGTTTCTGCTCATCCTGTTCTTTCTTCCGGTGACGGGCGTCTTCGTCATTGCGTTCACCGACTGGCAATTCGGGGCGCGGTCGCTTTCCTTCGTCGGCCTCGCAAACTTCCGCGAGGTCTTTTCTGATGCCGGCTTCAGGGCCTCGCTTCTCAATACGATCTTTTACGTTCTGAGCGTCGTGCCGGGTACCGTTGTGTCCGGTCTTCTGATCGCGCTGCTCATCGAAGGCGGCAAATCCTGCCGCTCCTTTTACCGTGCCATTCATTTCCTTCCCTTTATGGCGACGATCACTGCCATGGCGATCGCATGGGAAGCGCTGCTCCACCCCACGATCGGCCTCGTCAACCAGATGCTCGCTGTCCTCGGCCTGCCGGTTGGCAACTGGCTGCGGGAGGAGAATACGGCGCTCCCGGTGCTCGCTGTCATCGGGGTCTGGCAGAACCTCGGCTACGCCATGGTGCTGTTCCTCGCCGGACTCAAGAGCATTCCGCAGGACCTTTATGATGCAGCCGATATCGATGGTGCAGATCACGGGTTCGACCGGCTGCGTACGGTCACACTGCCCATGCTCGGGCCTGTCTCGATGTTCGTCGTCATCGTCGTGGCGCTGAAGGCATTCGAGACTTTCGATACCGTGAAAGTGCTGACGCAGGGAGGACCCGGCCACGCTTCCGAAGTGCTGCTCTACACGCTGTACCGCGAGAGCTTCGAGTATCTGCACACCGGATATGGCGCCGCCGTTGCCGTCGTCTTTCTCGCCATCGTCGTGACGCTTACGCTGGTTCAGGCCCGCGCCATGGACAGGACGGTGCATTACCAATGAGCGTCATCACGTCCAGTAGCCATCGGTCGCGGCGTCGTGTCATTTCTGGACATGCGGTGCTCCCGGCGCGCTTGTGTCCCCGATCCCTGTCAAGCGTATCCCCGCCGATCAGGCCGTCCTGCGAAACCTGCTTGCTGCAACACCCGTTCCGGCGGAACCGGGCTTGCTGAAGACCAACGGAGTCGATTGATGCCTCTTTCGCGCAGGACCTTCCTGTCGACAGCAACCGCGGCCGCCACAACGCCGATCTTTGGTGCCAGTGCGCATCAGCAGACGACGATCCGGGTTTGCTATGCTCCGGCCTCTCTCAGGACTCTCTATGAAGCGCTCGCGCGGGCCTTCATGGAGGCCCATCCCGATGTCAGGGTCGTCCTTGACGGTCCCGCCGTCGACTACGACAGCCTCGTCCAGCAGACGCTGAGACAGAACATAACCAGGCAATTGCCTGACGTATCTCATCAGGGGCTGAACCAGATCCGGCCTCTGGCCGACCACGGGATAACCGTGCCGCTCGATCGTTTCATCGCGGGCGATCCGGCGTGGAAGACGATCGGCGTTCCCGATGCCATGACGTCATTCGCGCGCTACAGCGGGAAAACCTGCGCCCTGCCGTTCGCAATTTCCGTTCCGGTGTTCTTTTTCAACACGGATCTCGTGAAGAAGGCCGGTGGAGACCCTGACAACTTGCCTGAAGACTGGGATGGCGTGATCGCGCTTGGTAAAAAGATCGGCGCCCTCGGGAAGGGGACGGGCGGCCTCTATGTCGAATACACCAACAACGGCTGGTCGTTCCAGACGCTGGTGGGCAGCTTTGGCGGCCGCATGATGAGCGAGGACGAAAAAAAGATTGCTTTCGACGGTGAAGCTGGCCTTCAGGCGCTGCAATTGTTGCAACGTCTCGGAAGGGAAGGTCAGCCAGCTTTTGAAAGAGACCAGGCCCGGCAGGCATTCCGGGCAGGCACGCTCGGTATCCTGTTCGCCGCAAGCAGCGCGCTGAACGGCTATCAGCAATCGGCGGCCGGCAATTTCGGGCTGAAGGTTGGACCGGTCCCCGTCTCCTCGGCGTCCGACAGGCTTCCGGCCGCCGGCAACGGCATGGTCATGCTGACCGAGGATCCGGAGAGGCAGAAGGCGTGCTGGGAGTACATCAGGTTCGCCGTCGGACCGGCCGGTCAGAACGTCATGGTCGAGGCGACCGGTTACGTGCCGGTGAATCTTGCGGCGATCAGCGATCCTGCCGGCCTCGGCAGGTTCTTCGACAAACACCCCGAACATCGCGTCGCCAACCAGCGCATTGCGATGATGACAGGTTGGTTCGCATTCCCCGGCGAGAACAACTCCAGGATCATCAGGACGATCGAGGATTACTGCTACCGCGTGGTCTCGCGGAAGCAGGAGCCTGCCACGGCGCTCGCGAGCCTCGGGAAGGATGTTGACGCGCTCCTGCCACACTGAGCAAGCCGATGCGGCGAGTGCCGTCGAGCCACGCTGTGCGTCCTGGCTTTGCGCGAATGATCAACAGGAAATCAGATCAGGCCTGCTTCACCGTCAACGAACCCCATGGCGCGTTCAACCATGCAGGCGTGTCACCCGGATGCACCCCGGAAATTAATCAGGAGATGTCAGGCATGCAATTGATCGATCTCAGCCGCGAACTTCACCATCGAGCTCCGGCGCCCGCGCTGCATCCGCCGGTCATCATGGGCGTATGGAACGACCACAGCGAAATCAGGCAGGCCGGCGCGACGCGCTTCAGCTCGAAGTCCTGGGCGCTCTCGCTCAGCGACCATTCGGGAACCCATGTCGACGCGCCCTGTCATTTCAACCCGGACCCTTGTGCTCCCTCGATCGACCAGATTCCGCTGGAGGACTTCTATACCGAAGCGATCTGTCTCGATCTGTCGCACGCGCCTTTGAGGCACGAGATCACGGTTGCCGAGATGGAAGAGGCGCTCGCGCGATCAGGCCAGGAGATCAGGCCGCGCGATACGGTGCTCATCGAGATGGCTGTCAACAGGCGACTGTGGGGGACGGCGGGCTATCTGCACGACTTTCCGGGCCTGCATGTCGATGCGGTGCACTGGCTCGCTGACCGCAAGGTCCTGATGTTTGGCGTCGAAGCCATCAGCCCGGCACCGGAAGGTGAGGCCAACTACAAGGCGCACCTTGCGTGCGCGGCCCGCGGTATCACCCACATCGAGTGCATGTGGAATCTCGACAGGCTCGTCGGCAAGGGGCGGTTTCGCTTCATCGGGTTTCCGCTCAGGATCCGCGGCGGGACTGCAAGTCCGATCCGTGCGGTCGCTGTTTTGAACGAGTAGGGATTATCCCCGCCGTGGCTCTCCTTGCGCATGATGCGATCGGCGCTCGCCAGTCAGGGCGGGCTTTGCAGAGTTTCTGTGACCACAGATATTACGCGGACGAGCGCGTTGCTTCTCAACAGATCCCGGATGCCCGCCCCTGCCGGTCCTTCTGCCAGAATCTTTCATTCACTCCAGCACCGCTCATTGCAGCTTTTACCCCGCGTGGACGACGCTGGATTGCGCACGCCCGGAAGAAGAACACCGCACGGCATCATGGGACATCATGGCGACAGTGCCCGTGGCTTCCTTGTGACGGTCATGGCGTGGATGGAGTCGGGGGCATTGGCATGCTGAAGAAGGAAACGATATCCGATCTGGCGAATGAATTGCACGATTTGTCATTGAGTGGTGAGCGGGCGGCGGCGCTGGCTGAGCATGTGACGAGGCTGAATTCGCTTGTCCGCGAGGCTGCATCGCAACTGGCGAGAGGCGATGAGCCGGCGCAGTTCGCCCGGATGCTGGCGCTGTTGAAGCGTCCGGCGGGAGCCTTGCCATGACGGGGGATATCACATTCCTGAGCCTGTGCGAGCTGGCTGATGCGATCAGGCAGGGCCGCATATCGTCCCACCAGGCGGTCACGGCATGTCTCGACCGGATCGATACCTGGCAACCACGGATAAACGCCTTTGTGGCGATCGATCGCGACGGGGCGCTGGCCGCGGCCCGGCACGCCGACCGCAGCCTTGCTGCAGGCCGGATTCTCGGTCCGCTGCACGGCGTGCCGCTTGCGAACAAGGACATATTCTCAAGAGAAGGACGCGCCTCGAGCTGCGGCAGCCGGATTTTTTCGGGCGAGATCGCGACAGAGACAGCGACCGTGCTGCAGCGGCTGGATCGCGCCGGCGCAGTGGAGATCGGAACTCTCAACATGACGGAGCTGGCGGGCTCCGATGCGCCCGGCGAAGAGCCGCTGGGCGCATGCCATAACCCCTGGAATAACCAACGCTTCAACCCCGGCTCATCGTACGGCCCGGCCGCGGCGCTCGCCGCTCGCCTGACCTTTGGCTCCCTTGGATCCTGCACGGGTGGATCAATCCGGATTCCGGCCGCTGTATGCGGCGTCGTGGGACTGAAGCCGACCTGCGGCCGGGTCAGCCGGCATGGCGCGCTCACCCGCTCCTGGTCTCTCGATGCGATCGGGCCGATGGCGCGAACAGCGCGGGACGTGGCCAGGTTGCTGGGCTGCATAGGCGGCTTTGATGGGCGTGATCCGACCTCCAGCGACGAGCCGGTCCCGGATTACGAGGCGGGCCTTTCCATCAGGCTCGCCGGAATCCGGATTGCCGTCCAGCGGCAGTTCTGGTCCGCGGTGGATGACGATGTGGCCGATGCACTGGCCGGCTTCCAGGAAATCCTGGCTCGCGGAGGCGCCACGATCAGGGCGACAGATCTTCCCGACGGGCATCTGCTCTGGGACCTTGCCTCGGTGCTCAGCGATTGTGAAACCGCGACGGTCCTTGGCCGGCATCTGCGCCAGCGCGGGGGAGATATCACAGAACCCAACCGCAATCAGCTGCAGCGGGGCAACTTCATTCCGGCGTCCCGTTATCTCGAGGCGCTGGCGCTGCGCGGCCGCTACCTTCGTGAATTCTGTGACGAGGTGTTTGCAGATGCGGATGTTCTGCAAACGCCGGCGTTGCCTGTTCCGCCGCCGACGATCGATCAGATGCGCGACCAGCGCTTCGCGGACGAATTCAATCATAGCCGCGTCGTCAACATCTACACGAGGCCGTTCAACTACCTGGGGCTGCCCGCACTGACCGTGCCTTGCGGCTTCACCCCCGACGGAATGCCGGTCGCGTGCCAGCTCGTCGGCCGGCCGTTCAACGAAGCAACCCTCCTTGCCGTTGCCCATGCCTATCAGGGCGCCACCGACTGGCACCTCCGGGCACCGCAGATTCACTGAACAGACTGGAAGCAGAGAAGACAACGTCATGGGTGGAACGGAAAGCGGGCTCCTGTTCGCAGGCGAAGAACGGGTCAAGTGCGCCGGTGTGCGGGGGTTGAGGTACTTCAGACCTGGAAACACCAGCTGTCCGCTGGTCATATTCCTGCCCGGCGGGGTGCATCTGGCGCGCATTTCTTATGGCGATCCTTGTTCCGATCGTGCCGACTTCCTGGACTACTGGCTGGAGCAAAAGGGGCTGGGTCTGCTTGCGCTGTCCTATCCGACCGATCACCCTTGCATTGACGCGATCGTGCCTGACCTGACCATCGCACGCTGGGCTGACTGGATCGCTTCCGTTGCCTCTGATGTATTGCGCGAAACGCCGGATCGTCCTGTCGCGGTCGCCATGTGGAGCATGGCCGGTCGCTCGGTTGCGGCAGTCAACACGGCTCTGAAGGGCCACGGAATCGATGCCGTCTGCTTTCTCTCACTGGCCGCCTCTCCGCCGATTGCCGGGCTCAATCTTGTGCAACCGGGTGGCGATCCACTGACGCCGGATGGCCTCTGGACGGGAGGTGTATATATCGATGGCTTTCTGCCGAGCCTCTCGTACCAGAACCAGATCAACGGTCACAGGATTCTCGACGAACGATTGTATCTGGAACAGTATCTCTGCAACACGCCCGTCATGCTTCGCGGCACGCCCCAACGTTTCTCGGGCGCAGGCTCATTCTGGAACCTCGAGGACGCTCATGACGACATGAGGGCCTCTTCCTTCTCCGAGTTTCCCCTGACCGCAACGATCAGTCCCACAGACCGGTCCGACGACGGGCACGCCCTCGGTGACCCGGTTAACTGGACTTTCTTCAACATACAGAAGATCCGGGCACAGGCCCGGGCGCTCGATTTCGATGCGGAGCGATGGAGCAGGTTGCGTGCCCTGACCCGGACGCTTCCCTCGCGTTTGTCCCGGGACGTCGATGGCGGGCATTTCTTTTTTGTAGGGGCGAGGGGAGCCGCGGAAACAGCTCACCATATCACGGAACTATACTCCGAGGTCCGCAACCTTCGCGCCGAAATCAGGGAGCTGCTGGAACGCGCGTAGCTGCACAGGAAGAGGTCTTCCAGAGAGTCTGCAGCGAGCATTCCTGGTATCGTCTCGAGACCGACATTTTCATTGCTGCGGATCCGGAAATGTCGTGGGAGGCCGCCTCTATCGATGATCCGCTCGCGGCCGACGGATTAGGCTCCTCCTGGCGCACCGGACGTGCCGGCAAGCGGCGACTGTCTTGACCTACAGGAGGTCGCGGCCGTACACGCAATTGCGGCCTTGCGGGACGACTCGTTGAATTGAATGACATCGTAGAAGCGGATCAGCACGCAACGTCGTCAGATCGCGGCACCGGGCACCAGCACAAGCATCGCCTTCAGCTCCTCCACCATAAACGGCGGGTCGCGGCGATGAGCCACCCGATGACAATTGGGACACAGCGGCACAAGATCGGTGGCAGGATTGATGCAGTAGTCCGGGCCAAGCTTTGACACCGGCGTCAGGTGATGAACCTCGATGAGCCCGACGGCCGCGGGCCCGTAACGGTCACCGAGATCGGAGCTGCAGACCACACAGGCATAGCCGTGAATCGCCAGCGCAGCCGCACGGTTACGCCGGTCACGCTCGTAACGGTTGACCTCGACCTGCGTCCTTGCCCCCTCGGGGAAACCACCCTGCAGATTTTCGGTCAGCGTCTCGTCCTGCTCGAGCGGCAGCAGGGCGACGATCGCAGCGGTGACCTGCTGGGTCCACGCACAAATCTTTTCGTTGTCCTCCTCGCCGTTGCCGAGATCGAGCTGGCCCCGCCGCACGGACAGCTCGAACCGCGTCCATTCGGCGTCCCAGCCGGACGGCTCGTCGGGCTTTGCTGGTTGACCGTTGATCTTGAGGTTGACGGTCGCTCCGTCGCGCAGGCACCTGGCCAGCACGGCCGCGCAACTGTTGCGCGCGCCGCGATCGGCGAGACCCATGTGGCGAACGAAGTCGCCCGCAAACGAGCCGGGGACGAAGCTCACTTCCACGTTGCGCCAGCCGACAGCAGTCTGGATGGTGAAGGTGTTCTGGACCGGCAGACCCGAGGGATAGATCTGCAGCGTGTTGGCTCCCGCCAGACGCCGTCCTTCGAACGGTAATCCGCAGCTGTCGGAGACCAGCCTTGCAAGCGCGCCGGGCTCAAGCGGCATTCTCGTTCAGCTCCGGATCAGGCAGACCTTCGACCAGTTTTGACAGAATCTTCGACAGCTCGAAGCGCATGTCCTTGAAGTGTTCGGAGACCTCGTCGTGGTAGGCGGTGAGCTCCGCGACCGCGAGTGCCCACATCAGGGAATCCATGCCCTGCACGAGGACGCTCTTGTTGAGGTTCGGAACATAGACCTTCGCGTAATAGGGATGCGAACTGTTGATATGGACCGCGCGATGACCCTGGATCAGAGCCGGCTCGAACAGCAGGCCGCTGTCGATGCTGTCGACGGTCTTGACGTAAACCTCGCCGGGCCTGGCGGCCGGTCCCGTGGGCAGCTTGATCTTGAAGCTGCCATGCGGATTCTGGACGACGCACTCGCCGGTGTTCGGGTTGACGACATTGACCTTCGCTCCTCCGGCTGCCGCCTCGCGCTCCTTGATGGTCGTGTTCGAGGCGTCGTGCGCGCCCTGCGTCGCCTTTGCGATATCCTTCTTCTGGCCCTCGCGGTAGCGCTGGTTGGCCATGCGTCTCGGCGCGGTCAGGAATTGCTCGCTGAGCCAGTCCCAGAGCTGTTCGTTGAGAATGATCTGGCTCTTCTTGATGTCGAGGTGGAAAACCTCGTCGAGCTTGTGATCGAATGAGAATTCGACGCGCAGCAGCGTGCTGTGTGGCTCCTTCTGATAGATGCCGAGCCAGTCCGCGTCCTTGATCAGGCGGTTCTCGCGATAGATGTAGATGCCCTGGTTTTCTGAAGACAGGGCTGCCTCCTTCGCCAGTTCCGGTGACGGGTAATCCTCGCGGCGGGGAAGAATATAGGCTTTTACGCTGAAGGTGGCATCCTTTCCGCTCGGCGTTTCCACCGGAACGTCCTCGGCAGCGGCAAGCTCCGAGAGTTCGGGCAGGAACGGATTCCAGGCCTTGATGGCGATGCCATTAAGTTTGACGTTCACTGTTCGCGCACGCTTGTCCTTCGGATCAAGGAAGCGCTGGAAGACCATAGCCAGATGCCTGCGGAGGTGGTCTTCCTTCTGCTTCAGGGCCCTCTGCGCGGGCTTGCCGCCGGCATCCGCGTAGTCTTTCAGAAGACGGTCGACCTTTTGCCAGACCACAACGGTGCCGGACGAATCCTTCGCGACCTCGTCGAGATGCTCGACGATTTCATCGTCGACGTCATCGCTGAGCAGGACTTCCCACTTGCCGCTGTCGGCGACATGGTCAAGGTCCCAGGTCGCTGCGAGAACATCGGCCTTGCCGGATGCGCGCGAGGCAACGGTAAGCCTGCGGGAGAAGGCGGTTGATGCTGTCTTCAGGCCCAGACCGTACTTGCCAAGACTGGCCGGATTCGGGCGAAGCCGTGCGCCATAGGTCATGGCATTGAGAAGGTCGTCGCGGTTCATGCCGCAGCCGTCGTCGGCCAGCGAGAGGGTGATATTGCCCCTGATATCCATTTCGATGCGAAGGTCGATGTTGTTGGCATCGGCGGCTATCGAGTTGTCGAGGATGTCTGCGACCGCGGTGTCGAATTCATAGCCGGTGTCGCGGAGACCCATGATCATCCGCTTCGGATCCGGCGGAAGGATGATGCCTTCCTGCTTCTTTTGCCCTGCCACTCGTGTACCCCCTTCTAGATATCAATGATCTTCCAGCCGGCGGAGAGCCGCAGCACGCCGCCCGCTGTTCTTACCGGCTGGTTCTTGCGGTGATGCCCTATCGAAAAATGGTCGCGCTCGGAGCGCTTCAATATGATCTCGTCACCGGGCCTGAGACCGTGCCGATGGAAGTAAGGCGTCATCCGGGTCAGGCGGTACTCGTTCCGCGTCCCGCGACCGTGAAGCCTGTTGTTGTAATAGATGAAAGCAAATTCCCAGCGCTCGCCGGCTGCGTCCGCAAAGAACAGATGTACCCGCGGATTGTATTCTTCCGGATCGAGATGCGGAAAAAACGAGACGACACCCGAGCTCTTCTGGATCAGGATACCGGCCTGGTGGGCCCCGGTCTCGCCGGCGTCGTTCGGACTGAGAATCTTCGAGATCTGGCCTGGACGCTTCATGTCTTCGCCGACCTCTCGGCCAGCGGCGAACGCTGCAGCGCGGCCAGGATATCGGCGTAGTCGTCGGCCTCGCCACGGACACCAACAACGGCTGCCTCTGAAAGGGTCCGCTTCCTGCCCAGCCGGTCATCAACCACTTCTTCCACCGTCCCCCCGCAAAACAGCCTGTGCACCGTCACCGGCCGGGTCTGGCCGCGCCGGTAAGCCCGGGCGGAAGCCTGGTCCTCGAGGGCAGGATTCCACTCCAGCGTGTATGTGTATCACATGGTTCGCGGCAGTGATATTCAGACCGGCACCTCCGGCCCTTGGATTAAGGACCAGGAGGGCCGGGCCGGATTCGGCGGAAAAGCGGTCAATGACCGGCTGCCGGTCGTCGATCGCGACCCGGCCGTCGATGTAGCCGGCAAAAACCGCAAAACGCGCCGCAATATCCGCGACCACAATATCAGTCATTCCGGTATAGGCCGTGAACAGGATGGCCTTCTCGCCGCCCTGGAAAATTTCCTCGAGGATATCAACCAGCCGTGCGTATTTCGAGAAGCCGGCAGGATCTTCGGTATGAACCGTACCGTCGATCAGCCATGGATGGCTGCAGAACATCCGCAGGCGGGTCAGTGCCACCAGCGTTGCCGAGGCTCCGAACTGTGACGCGATCTCCTCACGCATGGCCTCGTAGGTCCTGGCCTCATCGTCCTCCAGCTCGATTACCTGCGGGATGTCGATGCGCTCGGGCAGATCCTTTGCAACTTCCGACACCCGCCGCCGCAGCATGATGGGTGACGCCAGCCGTTCAAGGCTGGTCGCACCATTGAGGTCGTCCTCGAAGCGCTTCCGGAATTCCGCCGCGGTGCCGAGATAGCCGGGCAGAACAAGATCTGTGATGGACCACAGGTCGGTCAGCCGGTTCTCGACCGGCGTACCGGTCATGGCAATGGCGGAGCTGCGCCGCAGCTTTTTCACGGACCGGGCCCGGAGGGATTCGCTGTTCTTGATGTACTGCGCCTCGTCGCAGACCAGCATCGACCAGTTGATCATCATGAACAGGGAGTTGTCGCGGACGACGGTGTCGTAGGCGGTGATGACGACATCAAACTGTTTCAGGTCTGCGGGGCGGCCGGTGCGACCGGGTCCATGATGCTTGAGCGTGCGAATGTGCGGCGCGAATTTTTTGAACTCGCGCGACCAGTTTTCAAGCAGGGAGCCGGGCGCCACGATCAGCACCGGCTCCTGGCGCGGCTTCAGTGGGTCGGCGATGGCGCCGATGACCTGAAGGGTTTTGCCGAGGCCCATCTCGTCGGCGAGGATGCCGCCGAGACCTTCGGCGACAATGAAGCGGCACCACCGCCACCCGTCGAGCTGATAGGGATAGAGTGTCGCATTTACGTTCTGCGGCCTCGCATCCGACGGTGTAAGGAAGGAGAGCGCGCCCAGGGGGCGCGTATCGCCTTCAGCCTCGACGCCAGCCTGGCGCATGGCGAGATACATCTGCAGCGTGACACGCTCGCCGGGACGCGCCCTGTTCTTTGCAAGGAGCTCGCGGATTTCCGCAGCCGACTGACCATCGAGCGGATACCAGCGGTCATTGCTTACGAGGTGGCCGGCATCGAGGGCCGCGGTATCGGGTATCGTGATCGTCTTCCCGCGGTGTGTGCCGGTCAGGACCAGCAGCTCCACGCCATTCTCCTCCTTCAGCGAAAGAGCGACCCGGAGCGGATATTTTGAGAAACGCAGGCTCTCGACCGCGCTTTCGTCGACCCCTTCAGGGATGAAACTGCGGTCGCCTTCCCCGAAATAACGGTAGATATCCTCGGCTGGGGGAATCCGCTCGCCCTCAGGCGAACGAATGCCGAGAATTCCATCGCGCAAAAACCAGCTGTACATATTGCGCTCCGCTTAACCGGCCTGCCGCGCCCGGACAAGACCGAGAAAGTCCCGGACGTCCATCAGTTCGGCCTGTTGCGCCGGCGTAAAGGTGGAGTGGATGGGCCGTGGAATGACCAGTTGCAGCCGGCTTGCCGCAATCTGCGAGGTCTGCTGGCCGGAGATCCCGGGCTCAAATGTAAGAAGATGCTTGCCGGAAATCCGGTTCGCCTCGGCCAGCACCTGGCGCCATCTGTCCTTGAGCGTGAATTTCACGCCGAGCATGGTGAGGCGGTCGGCCGGAAACGTCGCGTCGGCGTATTCTATGGTGCCGGGAAACAGGAAATCGGGCCGGTTGCGATTCTCGGTCTCGGCACCGCGCGCATAACGCACGCCATGTGCCTCCAGAACCGCCTCAAGATGATTTTCGAGGGCGCGGCCGGCACGGGAACGGCGCCGTTGATGAAGCTGCATCGAAAGCGACAGGACGCCCTCCACGAGCGCGTTTCCGGTTACACCCGTCAGCTGCCCGGCAATGATGTGCCGTTCAAGCCGCCGGAACAGCAGCTCCTCACGCTCCATCCATGCAAACAGGGCGGCGTCCGGATCATCGCGTGCCGAGACGTCGCGCAGTGTCTGTCGCGCAAATGCGGAAAACTCGCGGGTGGGCGGGAAGGTTGTCCCGAACCTCGCGATCAGCGGATCAATCGCGTCGACCTCCGGCTCCTCAAAATCAATGCCGAGCTCGTCGAGGACGTAGCGCGCGGCGAAATCCAGCCGCGCGGAATCGTCGCCGGTGATTTCCTTGAAGGCGAAGGCCAGCTCCGGCTGCTCGTCGATGCCGAAGAGCCACAGCAGCTGGCTCTGGATCGTGCTGTCCAGCGGCACCACCACAACCATGGCGCTGCCGTCGCGTCGCAAGGCGAGAAACAGGGTGTCACCAGGCTTCATGGCCCCGGTGACGATGTTGCCGGAATAATAGAGGTGATATTCGGCGGCGCGGGGTTTACCCTTGCGGACGTTCGACCAGCTGATGAAACCGTCCTCGCTCAGTCCCTCGTTCTCGTCATTCAGCCAGATAAAGCGCGTGGGAATGGATTTGCGGTCGTCGTCGCCGAACATCCGTCGCAACGGTTTCGTGCCCTGGATTTCATGCTGGTTGGATCTGGGACCGATGGTCTCGACCAGCGTCAGCTTCTTGACCGCAATGCCTTCGAAGAAGTCGGACAGCATGCCGCGGCGGTACGTCATCAGGCGCCCCGGATTTCAAGACAGTCCTTGCGGGAGCGCAGCCACGATGCGGATCGGTTGATGACCTCGGGGTACGGCAGGCGCGTTTTGCCTTTCAGCGCGCATTCCCACACGACCCCGCACCGCCAGCCGGCTTCGCGCAATGCGGCCTCGTTCCGTGCATCGACCTCGCGGTTGCGGGCGATCTTCGCTTTCCAGAACTCGGGCCGCGTCGACGGCATCCTGAACAGATGGCAGTTATGTCCATGCCAGAAACACCCGTGCGCGAAAAGAACCGCATTGTACCTGGGGAACACCAGGTCCGGCCTGCCGGGCAGTCCTTTCACATGAAGCCGGTAGCGGAAGCCCTTTGTAAACAGGCCGCGCCGGAGCAGCATTTCCGGATTCGTGTGGGCGCCCCGGATGCCAGCCATCATCCGGCTGCGCACATCAGGGGTGACGACGTCAGCCATTGACGGCCACTGGCTGGCGGTCGGGGCGGGTCACCTGGCGGACGACAATGGGCCGCGGCGGAGCGGAAGCCTGCCTTGCAAGCGCCGCTTCCAGATGGGTCTTCATCGCCTTTGCCAGGAATTCGACCACGGGCACCACGACGGCATTGCCGAATTGCTTGTAGGCCTGGGTATCGGAGACGACGATCTTGAACTTTCGCTTGTCGTTCTCGAAGCCCATCAGGCGCGCACATTCGGTCGGCGTCAGCCGACGCGGGCGCGTGCCACGCTGTTTGACCAGAACCTCCGAACCATCCTTGTAATAGCGCGCCGAGAGTGTGCGCGTGACATCATCCGGGCCGAACAGACTGAAGCCGAACCCGTTGCCCGCGGCCGTGTGCTTTTCCTTGTAGGCCTGCAGATATTTCCAGAGGTGGGCTGTGAGGGTGTATTTGGAATCGACCTCGTCGGGGGGCTGCAGAATGCTGCCGAGTTTCGGCCACTGTGCTTTTGGTGGCAGGCGAAGTGCGGACAGGTCGAACGCGGTGGGCTCGCGGAATCCGACGATGAAAATTCGCTCGCGCCGCTGGGGCACCCAGGGCTCCGAGCTGATCACCCGGTGCTGGACATGATAGCCGAGTTCGTTCCTCAGAACGTTGATAATCGTCGCAAACGTGCGGCCGCCGTCGTGGCGCTCGAGGTTCTTGACGTTCTCGAGAACAAAGGCGACCGGTCGGTGATGAGCGATGATCTGGGCCGTGTCGAAGAACAGCGTGCCCTGGGTATCGCAGAGAAACCCGTGGGGACGCCCCAGGGCGTTCTTCTTCGACACACCGGCAATCGAAAATGGCTGGCACGGAAAACCCGCCAGGAGGAGGTCATGCTCCGGGATCTTGCCGGGATTGCTGGAATACTCGCGAATATCGCCGCCAATCTCGTGATTATCCGCAAAATTCTGTTTGTAGGTCTCCTGGCACTTCGCGTCCCACTCGGACGTGAAAACACACCGGCCGCCGATGGACTGGAAACCCAGCCTGAGTCCGCCAATGCCGGCAAACAGGTCAATGAACCGGATGCCGGGCGCGGCGGCGGGCTCCTGCGCAAGACGCGTCTCGACGGCCTCGCGCATCTTGTCGAGCGCCAGCTTTGTCGGCCGGGTCTCGCCGCGCTCGTAACGGTAGACCGTGCGGAGATCCACTTTCAGAAGATCGGCTGTTTCGGGGATAGTCAGACCGGCCCGCTCGCGCAGTTCCTTGAATTCTGTCCGCTTCTTCGTCGGTTTGAGGCTCATGGTCTTCCGAATCGCTCTGTGTCAATTTTTGACACCCTGACACTGAATGTCCCCGAGGACAATTCAGATGCTCACAGGACAGGCCGGAATGTCTCGATCCTCGTGGTGAAATCCCCACAATAAACGGGTTGCCCGGAAGCCGGAAGTGTGCGACCAGGAGCAGGCATTGGTGCCGGCAAGCAAATCCATTTGCCGGCAGCTCTACAGATCAAAGCTTGACCGGCCGACGACCCGCCGCATGTCGGAGCCGAATTCGCTCAGGGGTCGGTAGAGCGCAGTGCCATTGAGATTTACGGCAAACCGCGACTCCCTGTTCTTGTCGAGCTTTCTGCCGATTTCCTGATGGGTATTGTCTGGCAGATAGATGGCGCTGAATCCCATCCGCTTGAACAGACGCATCCTCCCCGGTGTCCAGAACTCGTGCGGCTGGCTGAAAAACCCGAACCCGATACCTTCGATGCTGTTTGCAGAATAGAGGAGACGCTCGCGGGCCGCTTCCGTCTTGACGGAGATCAGCAGGTTGGTCGGCGCGCAGGGGATCATGATGTCGCCGAGGGCCTGAAGGTCCTTCATCTTCTTCTGGTTGAGCAGGATGTGCCCGGGCACCCGCCATCTGGGCCACCCCTCATCATCCGTCTCCATACGCGGTATCTGCTCGTTCTGCAGCACCTCGCTGCAAAACATCTCCATGACGGTGCCGCCGATCGCCGAGCCCTTGATCGGCGGAAACGTAAAACTCTCTCGCCCGGGGTATTGGACCTGAAAGGCATCATAGACGTTGGCCGATGTTATGACGGCTCCAAGCGATATCTCGCAAAGATGCACGACAGCTTCGGCAGTCGCAGCCAGGTCAAGCTGGTTGAAAAGGCAGGGGCAGAGCCGGACAAGCCGGTCGATCAGGGCGGCGTTCGGGACAGGCAGCATTCTTGCGCGTGCCGGCGACGAGAGCGGTCCGAAGTCTTTCGCCAGGGCAGCCAGCAGCACGGGCTTGTCGACCTGCCGCGCCCGGAGAAGCGGCGATTCAACGACATCCTTCCAGCTTTTTGCGCCGTGTCCTGCGGGACAGTGCGGGTGCAGACAATCCATCGCGAATTCCTCAAGATGCCTTTAGGCGATTCGCAACTGCAGATGGAGTCCGGGATTCCGGCCCGCCTCTGGCAAGATCAGCAACACCGTCAGTGTGCGCAGCATTCAGGTAGAATAGCGAAATGAAGAAGACGCGGAGAGAATTGCTCAAGTTCTCCGGCCCGACCACCTGGGCGCCGGAAAACCTGCGGAACAGGGTCCTGTCAACACTACGAGCGCTTCAACGATCCGTTCGGGTTCTGGACCGACTTCCGTGACGGCATTCCCGACTGGAAAAGGAGCGGGATCGTTTCATAGCCGCAATAACTGCCTGGGGTTTCAGCGAGGAAAGTCTGTCTACGGCCTGGAACATTCGAGGGATTATTTCGAGTCAATCGAAGAGCTGCAGCCGCCCTTCGATCAGATGGCCGATGGCATCAGGATCGCGTCCTTTGGTTCAGAGCGGGACAATTTACTGATGTGGTCTCACTACGGAGACGGGCTCCGCGGCTTCTGCATCGTGTTCGATGAACAACGGATGGTCAGGGCCAAACCTGAAGGCTACATCACCGATGCTGCCGGTCTTGCGAACCTCCGCTGGCTGGCGGTTTTCGTCTACGCTGTTGCGCATGACCAGGAAGTTTACCACGTGACCGGCAATACAGGAGACCCGCACGCGCATAGGATATCCCGGCAAGATCGAGCAGCGCGGCCTGATAGCGGACTATCGGGATGCCGCCAGTGTCGCCCTGAAGCAAAGCACGAAATGTGGCAGCACGCCTTTGCCGCGAAGCCGCTGGAATGGAGTTACGAAGAGGAACGGCGGCTGCTGGTGCATTCCGGCCGCGAGGATAGCGAACCGAACTTCAGGAAGTATCCGAAAGCATGCGATCAGTGAAATTATTGTCGGTGAAAGAATGTCCGCAGATTATCTCGCGCGCCTCACTGCGATCGTGAAAGAGGAATACGGCGATGTCCCGATGCGGACAGCACGACGTTCATCAGATATTTATACCCTGATCATCGATAGTGCTGCGCTTTGACACGACTGCGGAGCTTCGCTTGATAGAGAGATGGAGCGGACGGCCTCGTCAAATTTCAATCGGCACCTCTATACCAATCTGAACCGCAACCGGCGTGTAGATATCGACTTCCTGACGCGGCGTGTAGATTGACACGACCAAAGAGTAGCGGACAGACCGGTCGTAACGGCCCTCCTTTTTCCGCGTCCGCCACCATCCTGAAGTCGGATGGACTGCAATGTGTCCGCGGCGGGCAAGCTCGGCCGCAGTTCCGTGCCAGGTATTGGAGTGGATCGAACCGTTGGTAGGCTTTCCGGTGCCTAACTCCCAGTGGCCGGTTTCGCCTGCGTGGTCCTCGTCATAGTCCTCGTCACGGTCATAGGTGTTGATGCGCAGCTTGAACTGCTGAAGCGTCTCGGTCGGCCGGATGACCTTGAAGCGTAGACCGTGGGAAGGATACCCGTACTTTCGGTCCCAACCACGCTCACCCGGACTGGGTTCAATAAAGTAGGAGAGCGTGACGCGCATCTCTATAGGTGTATCGAACGGGAGTGCTTCCAATGCCTCACGCGGCCAGGGCAGGTTGTGGTACTTGATATCGTGGCTCTTGATGGCGCTGTCTTCCTCGTCAAGAAAGAACGGCTGGATGGTCTCCTCCGCCACCAGGGTGAGATTGTTCTGCGCGCTGTAAAACAGCATCTCCCGGTCGGGTACGCCGTAGCCGAAGGTCCGGAGCAGTCGGGTGGTGTCAAGCGAACCGTCCGGATACCTCACGCGGTCGCGCATTGCGTCGGTCCAGCGCGCACTGTGCACCATAAGCGCTCTGATGGTTTCTGGACGACAGGTGGGGTAACGCGCTGCAAATTCACCGGCCAGGTTGGCAGCGAGAGCAGTCGCCGCACTGGTATCCCTGAACTCGGCAAGTGGCGGTCGACCTGTCTCGAACACGTAGTTGGTCGTCAGCAACTGCAGTTCGGGAAGAAAGTCCGGGTCACTGCCGTCGGGCGGCGCCCCCATGTTTCCGGCTTCCATTACGATGTCTGGTTTCAACGGTGTCTTGTTGGAGCGTGGCCAGGTAACTGACGTTGTGCTGCCCGGCGCGAGGTCTCCCTGGGAGGCGAGGGCGGTCCAACCTGGATTTGTGTCAACGTCGATAGAGGCAAGAGCGGTATATCCGCCAACCGTCAACGCGTTCCAGGCCTGAGCGGGATCCTGCACCGATGATGTTTCGTTGGACTCAGGGTAGCTCGCGCGATCAGCAACTTCAGTGTTGCCGGCGGAAACCAAAATCATCCGCGGTGTATCGTTGATTGCCCCAAAAGCAAGATTGTCGATCGCGGCTGACCACGACGATGGTCTTCCGCGGTCGAGGCCGTCGGTCGCCGTTATCGCCATGCAGTAGATTTTCCGGCGAGTGGCATCCACTTCGAGTCGAGAAACGCCTTCGATTGTAACGGCGCCATAGAGATCGGGGTCGTGAGGGTCGGCCGGGTGGATAAGCTTCAATGACTGAAGCCCGTGGGTAAGTTCTATAGGACCATCGTCGGCAAGGATTTCTGCCAGGTCTCCGTATAGAGCGAGTCCGGCCATCTGTGTGCCGTGCCCGCCCTGATTGCCGTCGTGAGAACCCCACGCCTGCTTTAGTGTCTGTGCATCGTTATCGCCGATGATCGGCGCCAGGAGAGGATGGCCCCGATTGACGCCCGTATCGAGCAAGCCGACAACGGGCGAGTCAGCTGGTGCCGGCGAAAGTCGTGAGAGAGTGCCCTCGATTTCGAGGGTTTGGTCCTCTGCGCTGCGAGTTGAGTAAAGATCGGCCGTAGCCTTGGCTTTGCGGACTTCAGCTATAACTCCGAGGACCTCGGCGCTCCTCGATAACTGCTCCGGCGTACCGCGGACGAGCACAACCGTTCGGTCAACAAACCTGAGTTCATTGGAAATCACTTCATAGCCAAAGTCGCCAGAGGCCTCTCGCATGCGCGCGAGCGGGTCCGCGCCTTCCTGCGCCGACCGCAGCCAGACCTCCCAAAAGAAGTTTGTGTTGGCAGTTGGGTAGAGGCCCGGATCATCGGTCCACAACTCGCGCAAAGTCGCGAGCTTGATGTTGGCAATACTCTCGACAAGCTTCCTGTTATCTCGCTTGCCGGGGACAGCGTCCCGGTAAGCTTCCAGTACTTTGATAAAACGTGTGATCTTGTTGTCGGGAACGACGACTGTCGCAATTGTGCGGTTCTGATCATCAGTAGTTACGGACAGGAGCTCGATGCCGCTTTTTCTCAGCTCCAGGCTCTCGAACGCCAGCGGGAAGTTTGGATCACTTTCGAAAGCGAGGATGATACCAGGAGAGTCGTAGAATCCGTTTCCCACCTGAACTGGAAATTGCTCCCTCTGCGCGCGCGCAGTATCCAGCGCCCCGCGTAGATGAGCCGCGTGGGTAGCCCGGTTACGGTCCGGCAGATTGAAGCGAGGTGAATGCCCTCGCGTTGCCGTATAACGGGCGGACTCAGCAGAAGTGTCCAGTAACAGGTGCGGATAGCGTGCCATTCAGCGGTTGAGCTATCTCGCGGGCTTTCTATGTGCCAGCACAGTTTTGCGTTCGGATATGGCTGAGGCC
This sequence comes from Bradyrhizobium sp. USDA 4506, assembly GCF_054058795.1. Taxonomy (NCBI): domain Bacteria; kingdom Pseudomonadati; phylum Pseudomonadota; class Alphaproteobacteria; order Hyphomicrobiales; family Nitrobacteraceae; genus Bradyrhizobium; species Bradyrhizobium sp. USDA 4506. The sequence continues at coordinate 163,282 of NZ_JBSSBM010000002.1, forward strand.
AGATCTTTGCCGGTTATGTCGCGACGCTCAATCAGCGCATGTTTGATGGCATCGCTGGCAGCGCGCGTAACGTCCGCATAGCTGAGACCTCTGGCTTTTCTCGCCAGCGCAAGCCAGTTCGTTTCACCGGCGATCTTTCGAGTGGCAAACTTGAACTTCAGGGCTGTGACAATTTCTTGCTCGCTCGGCAGCGAATATTCAACAATATCGTCGAATCGCCTGAAGAGGGCACGATCAAGAATGGTCGGATGGTTTGTGGCCGCAATGATGACGCTGTCCGACTCATCCTGCTCGACCATCTGCAGGAAGCTGTTAACGACGCGTCGGATTTCGCCAACGTCATTACCCAGGCCCCGCTCGGAGCCGATGCTGTCGAATTCGTCAAACAGATAGACGGCTCTGGTCTGGGCGATAGCGTCAAAGATCAAACGCAGCTTGGCGCCTGTTTCACCCATGAAGCGGGTGATCAACCGGTCAAGACGAACCACAAAAAGCGGCAATGAAAGTTCACCGGCGATTGCCGAGGCGGTCAGCGTCTTTCCGGTCCCTGGTGGCCCAACCAGCAGAAGCTTCTTGCGAGGTGCCAATCCATGGGCACGAATGTCTCGTACCGTCTTGTGCTCGCGGACGACGCGTCCAAGAACGGTCCTGGTTTTCGTGCCCAGCACCAGGTCATGAAGGCGCGTTTGCGGGTAGGTAACGGTCAGCAGATCAGCAATCTCACCTCTGGGACGCGCCAGCGGAATGGGCGACGGCCCCGGAGAAGGTACCCTTGTCCGCGATTTGTCGATCAGGTCACGCAACTCTTCAGCAAGCTTGCCGTGCCCGCTGCGGGCCTCACCGGCTGCAATCTGCATGGCGATTGAATGGAACTGAGCGGCATCGCCTTCGGCATATGCCTTCAGAAGCGCCTTGAGTTGATCTGCGCTGGCCATGGGACGTACTTTGCTGCTCACGTTGCGACACTACCGTCAGGTTGCAGATTCTGGCAACCACTACGATTTGTGGGTGCACATCTTGTGAATGAGTGGTGCGGGGCGACCGGAATCGAACCGCTACGGGCAATGCCCCAACGGATTTTCGTAACAGGGCTTTTGCCACCGCCATCCCTTCACCGTGGCGTCGCCGCAGGTGCTGCCCGTCTGATCCCGACACTTTCCTGTTGCCAGGCCTGGCTCGAGATTGCCTGTACAAGATTCCCCCGCGAACGCTCAGTTTAGCTTAAGTCCCTTGGTGGTAAAGCAATGATTTTTGTTGATTTTCTGCCGACAAAAATCGGCTTGTGCAAGTATCTGTGCGAACTGCACGCCATTCTCCTTCGCGGGGCAGGAGATGACGGAGTGCCGACCGGTCAGGCCCTGTTCTTCGTTGGCGGCCGGCACCCGGCGGGAGTTCCTGTTCGTCCGGCATATACCCGCCGCGCGCCCGGCCCGAAGAGCCCGACCGCTCGCAGTTCGAGGAAGAGATCGCCGCATCGCCGCGTGAGCACATATTCCGGGATTTGAAGCTGACGAAATTCCCGATGCTGCCGTGTCTCGGCCTGCCGGGACAGGTCCTCGGTCGCCAGGAGACGGTGCGACAGGTCACCAACAAGTGCGGCGCACCTGTTTTTCTAAAAAAAGTTCATTCTGCGACGGATTGGGGATACGGCATCGCATTTGCGCAACAAGCGATCGACTTATTCGATGCGTGTCATCCACTCGTAGCAATTCAGGTGTGTGTGCTCTCACACAACGGCGGCGCGTTCGATCGCGAGAGGGAACGCAAATCCGTGTTCTGCAAGCGTTTGACGATCGGGGAATGGCCATGGCCGCGCATGTATCGGGAGCATCAGGACGGGCGACGGCTGCCGTTGTGTTTCCCGCCGGCGTCGTAACGCTCACCATGCGCAAGGTCCACGCCATGGACGGCGCGGCGCCCTGCCAATGAGCGGCATCACATCCACCAGTCACCTGCCACCGGGTGCCGCAGTGTTTCGACATGCGGTGCTGCTTGCCACCAGTGCGCTGATGCTAGCCCCCTTTGTGTGGATGGTATCGCTGTCGATCAAGCCGCCGGGCGAAATCTTCCGCGCGTCGTTCTGGCCAACGCAATTCTATGGCGTCGAGAACTACACGAGGGCGCTCACCGAGGCGCCGCTGCCGCACTATATGGGCAACGGCCTGATCGTCTGTGCCCTCATCCTGTCGCTCCAGATTATCGTCTGCGCCCCTTGCGCATATGCGCTCGCCAAGCTTCGCTTTTTCGGCCGCGACCTGCTGTTCGGCATGGTGATGGTCGGTCTGCTCCTGCCGCAACAGGTGCTCTCGCTGCCGCTCTTTATCCTCGGCTACCAGCTCGGCATCCTCAACACCTACGCGGCGCTCATCTTCCCTTACGTGGTCTCGCCCTTCGGCATCTTCCTGTTCCGGCAGTTCTTCAGGACCGTCCCTGATGACGTGGTCCACGCCGCGCGGCTCGACGGCCTCTCTGAACTCGCCATCGTCTGGAGGATCATGGTGCCCATGGCGCTGCCGGCGATTATCGCCTTCTCGATATTTTCGGTGGTCGGCCACTGGAACGATCTTTTCTGGCCGCTGATCGCGGTGCGCGACCAGTCCCTGATGCCGCCGCCACTGGGCATCATGGCTTTCAGGAACGGAGAGGCCGGCAATGACTACGGTCCCCTCATGGCCGCATCCACTCTCGTCGTGCTGCCCCTCGTCATCGCCTTTCTTGCTGCCCAGCGCTGGTTCGTCGAGGGGCTGACCGGCGGCGCGGTCAAACAATAGGCCAATGGAGTCGATCGATGTTTCTTTCACGCAGGGCCTTCCTGTCGACCGCAACCGCTGCGGCCGCAACGCCGTTCCTGGGCGCCAGTGCGCAGCCGCAGACGACGATCCGGCTTTCCTATGCGTCAGCCCCTGCCAAAGGCCTGTATCAGGCGCTTGCACAGCGATTCATGGATGCCCATCCCGATATCAGGGTCGTTCTCGACAGTCCTGCCGTCGATTACGACAACCTCGTCCAGCAGACGCTGCGGCAGAACATAACCAAGCAGCTTCCCGACGTTTCTCACCAGGGCTTGAACCAGATCCGGCCTCTGGTCGATCGCAGGATTGCCGTGCCGCTCGATGGTTTCATCGCGGACGATCCGGCCTGGAAGACGATCGGCGTTCCCGAAGCTATGACATCGTTCGCGCGCTACGGCGGGAAAACCTGTGCCCTGCCGTTCGCGATTTCTGTTCCGGTGCTCTTCTACAACACCGATCTGGTGAAGAAGGCCGGTGGTGATCCCGACAACCTGCCCCGGGACTGGGACGGCGTGATCGCGCTTGGCAAAAAGATCGGCGCCCTGGGGGAGGGCACGGGCGGCCTTTATGTCGAATACACCAACAACGGCTGGTCGTTCCAGACACTGGTGGGCGCCTTTGGCGGCCGGATGATGAGCGAGGACGAAAAAAAGATCGCGTTCGACGGGCCGGCCGGCCTTCAGGCGCTGCAGTTGTTGCAGCGTCTCGCAAGGGAAGGTCAGCCGGCGTTCAATACAGAACAGGCCCGGCAGGCATTCCGGGCGGGAACGCTCGGAATCCTGTTCACCGCAAGCAGCCTGCTGACCGGCTTTCAGCAGTCGGCGGCCGGCAATTTCGAATTGAAGGTTGGATCATTGCCGGTCTCCTCGGCGACGGACAGGCTTCCCGCCGGCGGCAATGGCATTGTCATGATGACTGATGATCCTGACAAGCAGAAGGCGTGCTGGGAGTACATCAGGTTCGCAGTAGGACCGGCCGGTCAGGCCGTCATGGTCGAGGCGACCGGCTACGTGCCGGTGAATCTTGCGGCGGTCAGTGATCCTGCCGGGCTCGGCAGGTTTTTCGAGAAACACCCCGGACATCGCGTCGCCAACCAGCGCATTGCGATGATGGCGGGCTGGTTCTCATTCCCCGGCGAGAACAACTCCAGGATCATCAGGACCATCGAGGACCACTGCTACCTCGTGGTCTCGCAGAAGCAGGATCCGGCCACGGCGCTTTCAAGCCTGAGGAAGGACGTCGAAGCGCTCCTGCCACAGTGAGCAAGGCCGATCCGGGGACCCGCGCCTCCCGGCTCAAATCCAGGCTGTAACCCGAATGTCTTTTTTGCCAGCAATCGATCCTGCGACAGGGAGCGAAATGAAGCCTGTTCAGCCTCACGTTGACACCTCCGGGACGGAGACCGTTCGTCGCTTCATTCCCATCGACCTGAGCCCTTATGCGAATGCAGGGCCGAAGCAGGCCGCAGACGGCGAGTGGCGCTGGAGCGCGATGGGACCGGTGGTGCGGCAGTGGCCATCGGGCGAGCCTGCCAGCCTGGAAGGCTTTCTGGTGGGGCATCGGTTTTTCCATGGCGTCCCGTTTGATCTCATCGATCCCGCGGTCAACAACGGGCGTTGCTGGCTTGCATTGACCAGCCGGGCTGATCTGCTCGCGCAGCAGGCGACGATTCATTTACCCAAATCACAGCGCGCGGCCGGCATTCTGGTTGCTCATTTTACGGACCTCGAGCAGTCAAACGCAAAGACTGGCGAACTGCTGGCAACCTATACGATTGTGTTCGCCGATGGCGGCCGCGCGGAAATCCCGGTGCGGCGACGATTTGAAATTGCGGGGCGGCAAGGGACGATCGGCACGCAAGCCTATGCCGCATTGCCTCATAGCTGGTACCAGCCGGTGCACGCTCCCTCAGAGCGGCATGACATGCCTGTCGACAGCCGTGCCCGCTTCACCGGCATCACGACCGGGCCAGCGGGCAGCCGGCAGACCTGCTGGTTGATGACACTCGAAAATCCCTCGCCGATGAAGGAGATCGTTGCAATCGAGTTGGCGGCTCGCCATGCCGATGTGGTGCTCATTGCAGGCATCACTCTCTCGACGGATTCAGCCAATCCGCTGCGCCGTGGGCCGCGCGAAGGCGTGATCATCGACCTCGCCGCACTGGCCGATACGAAGATCGAAGAGGCATCTCCTGGTAACTATGAGCCGGGTCTCGGATTTGTCCCGGTCAGCGGTTCGACGTCCCGGGATCTGGCTCTGGCCGTCGACCTGGGGACGATTACCCACTGCTCGGCCTTGCCGTCGGAATCAATCTACGAGTGGCTGGCTGCTCCCGTCAGGGGCTGGGGAGCGCCGGTGCCGAAAGAGCCGGCCTCGCTGATCCATGCGCAGATTACGGCGGCGCAACAAGCCCATCTCCTCCTGCGCCAGGGCGGTTCGCTTCTCAGGTTTCGCTGGCAGGATATTCTGGAAAACAGGTCACCGATCAAGCTGGCCGCTCACGAATGGGTACGGCTCTGCGTGCGCGTGGTGGACGCCAGCGACGGTACGGAGCTGCCCTCACGCGTTCACTTCCGCGGCGCGCATGGCGAGTACCTGCCGCCGCTCGCTCATGCTGCGCTTGTGGACGATGCCTGGGGCCAGAACGTCGGTGCCGATCTCAGGCTGGGCAGCATGAGCTATGCCTACGTGCCCGGCCGTTTCGAGATTATGCTGCCGGTCGGGAAAGTCGCCGCGGAAATCGTTCACGGCTTTGAATACAAGGTCATACGCACGGCTCTCGAAATTAAACCAGGGCAAACCGAACTGCTATTCGAGCTGGAGCGTTGGAGTGATATGCGCCGGCGCGGCTGGTATTGCGGCGACGTCCATGTCCACTTTCTTGATCCGGTCACGGCCGCGCTGGAGAGCGCGGCGGAAGACGTCAACGTCACAAACCTGCTGGCCGCCCAGTGGGGGCGCGGCTTCACAGGTGTCGGGCATGGTATCGCCCGCGAATACAACACTGGTTCATCCGATCGAATAGTGCGCATCGACAGCGAAAATCGTCACCACATGATGGGGGACGTTTTTTTGCTCAACCTCAGGCAACCGGTCCTGCCGCTCTCGAGTGGCGGGCCGGAGCGGGATGAAATCGGCGGCTGGGAGGACGTGAGCCTCGTCGACTGGTGCGCGGCCTGCAAGATGCAGGGGGGCCTCGTGTTCAACCAGCTGACTCCCACTCCGCATGCGGAGGCAACCGCAGCCATTGCGCTCGGGCTGATCGACGCTGTGGAAGTCAGATGGTTCAACTTTGATTTTACGGCCCATCTCCACATCGACGGCCGATGGGGAGAAACGCCTTTTGACTGCCCCGGCGTGCAGCAATGGTACGCCTACCTCAACGCCGGCTACCGTCTGCCTGCTGTCGGCGGAACCGACAAGATGTCCAATGGCACCGCACTGGGCGCGCTGCGCACCTATGCCTTTCTCGGCGATGGCGTGGGTTTTGATTACGCAAAGTGGTGTAGCGCCGTTGCGCAGGGACACAGCTTTGTCTCCACCGGCCCGATGCTGGAGCTGCGCGTCAACGGCAGGATGCCGGGCGAGCAGATTGAACTGGCTGACGGAGGCGGGCAAGTGCGCATCACGGCGCAAGCCCGTTCGGCCCAGCCGTTTGAAGTCATCGACGTGGTGCACAATGGCCAGGTCATAGCCAGCGCGAATGCAGGTGCCGACGGACTCGCGGCTACTCTGGATGCAACAGTCACGATCGACGGCAGTTCATGGCTCGCGGCGCGTTGCTTCGGTCGCGGCAGGTTGCACACGCAACACCCCATCGACATCGGTGCCCATACGTCACCTGTCTACGTCTCGGTGGATAACCGCCGTCAAAGCTCGACAAAGGATGCAAGCTATCTGCTCACGCTGCTGGAGGGGGGCGCAGCCTACCTCGAGAAGCTCGCCGTCTGGCGCAACGAGAGGCAGCGCCGACGCCATCTGGCCCGCCTGGATGAAGGCCGCCAGGCGATTCTGCGCGACCACCCACAGGCACGCCCGCACTGGATGGCAGCGACGGGCGAGAACCCGCATGACTGAATCCCGGCAACGAAGTGTGAGCATTCGGCGAAAAGTCCGGATGGCAGCATACCATGGTCGTGCTGCACCCATCGGGATGCTTTCATGACTTTGTCGAGGCCCGAACCAAAGACCGGGGTGAGGTCGCAGCCCTTCGACCACGAAGAGCTCGTCGCGAATGCCGCCGGCGAGTTCCTGGTGCACGCCCGCCTTGAAGCCGGTGCGCCTGTCGTGCTGTTCCTGCCGGGCGGAGCCCACCTGGCGCGCGTGGCCTATGGTCATCCCGGAGCGCGGCGAGCGGATTTCCTGGATCACCATCTCGAAGCCAGCGGACTGGCGCTGCTCGCCATCTCCTATCCGACCAGCCATCCGGTGTTTTCCAGGCCGGATCCCCTGATGACGTTGTCGCGGTGGGCGGCGGGTGTCGCGGAAATCACGGCGAATCTGGTCGGCCGGCGCCCCGTGCTGGTCGCCGGCTGGAGCATGGCCGGCAAGGGCGTGCTGCGCCTCAACCGTGCCCTGAAGGAGCGCGGTGTCCTCATGACCGGATTTGTGTCGCTTTGCGCGCGACCACCCTGGCCGGGCCTTTCGCCCCGTCTGGCGGAAGGCGAGCCGATCCGGGCAGACGGTCTGTGGGATTCCAGCCTGTACCATTGGAGCACGATCGCGGGACTGGAGGAGGTCAACCGGCAGGCCGGCCGCACGATCATCAGTGCGGAGACACACAGCATCCACTATCACGGCGAGGGCCCGCTGATGCTTCGCGGCGAGGTCGATCGCCTCGGTCCGGATAGCCAGTTCATCAGCGTTGAAGCGGCGCTGGCGGACTCGCAGGCCTTCGTCTTCGAACAGGCGCCGCTTTGCGCTTCGATTTCGCCCACGGCGTCGACCGATGCGGAGCACGCTCTGGCTGACGCCGCGATATGGAGCGCCATTGGTCTGATGGGCCTGCTGCGTAATCATCTCGCAGGAATCGATCTCAACCGGCTGCCGCCGGAGAGCTGGGACCGGCTGCGTGCCCTGGCCGTGGAATGGCCCAGGGCCATGAACCGTACCGTCGAAGGAGGGCACTTCTTCTTTGTCGGTGAAAACGGCGCGGCCGCCACGGCCAGAGCATTGGCCGATCTCAACCGCCGGATGACAGCTTTGACGAATGAACTGCGGGTCATCAGGGATAGCGTACCGCAGCCAGCAGCGGAGGGCCCGCATCACCGGACCTCGACCTAGAACAGCGGGGGGCGAGAATTGTGTGTTCAATGATCGTTCGAACTGCGTGAACCATCCGTCGAGGCTGGCAAACCTGCGCGGGGAGCCGCGCCGCCTGGACGACAGACCTGGAACGCAGCTCGAGCAATTATTCACGCCTCTCTCGTGAATGCCATCAGAAGCCAGCCTCATACAGCCATCGTTCCGATCGCAACTCAAGCGCGGGAAACATGAATATGATTGATCTTCGACGTATCACGTCGCCCAGGACAGCAGGAGCGGATGAATATCTGCGAAGGACGTTGCTGTCGCTGGCACGCCGCTGGGACGGTGCAGACGAGATGCGTCATCATCGACGGCTCGGCAGTCAGGACGATCTGCTCGCGGCGCAAAAGTACCTCGCCAACGGCAACAGAGGTCCCGTCCCGACTGACAGGATATTTCTGGCGAACGGCACCTGGAACGTATTGCTGATCCTTCTCGAGACACTGGTTGGACGCGGCAACTCGATTGCGGTGGAAGCGTCTACCTACTCCCAGGTACGCGACGCGGCGCATATCCTGGGCATCCGCCTTGTGCCGGTCCTGCTCGATGCGAACGGGCTGATTCCTGAAGCCTTTGACAAGGCGTGCCGTATACACAGGCCAAAACTCCTCTACTGTGTGCCGAATGCGCAGAACCCTACCGCATGCACGATTCCACTGGATCGGCGGGCACAGATCGCGGAAATCGCGCGTTCCCATGATGTCCTGATCCTCGAGGATGATCCCCAGGGTCTGGTTCGCGAAGATTTTCCGCCCGGCTTTTCTGACATTGCGCCGGATATTTCCTGGACAGTGATGGGCTTGTCGAAATGCTTTTTCGTCGGTGTGCGGATCGCGTATGTCGTCGCACCCCGGAGATCCGCGATCGAGCAGGTCATGGCCCGGTTCGGCGCGATGGCAATGTGGTACGCGTCCGTTCCCTCAGCGGCCCTTGCCACGCGCGCCATTCTGGAGGGCGCAGCCGCAGATCTGCTTCAGGAGATAAGATCGGAAGGAGTGCGACGACGCGCACTTGTAGCGAAGCTGATGCCCGGGATCTCCGCTTCGAGCATCGGCGCATTGCATGTCTGGTTGAAGAGCGATGTGCTTTCCGGTGACAAACTTGTCGAGCGAGCTCGAATGGAAGGCGTACTGGTGCGAAGCGGCTCCGAATTCGCAGTGGAAAAGCCGGATTGTCTGGACGGAATTCGAGTTTCCCTTGCCGACGTCTCGCTGGAGGCGCTGGAGGAAGGCCTTGCCCGCCTTGCACGAATAGTGGCCAGCGGGCCAGTGTAGTGTTCCTCTCCGGTACGTCATGGCTCGCCTCGCAAGTCTCCTGCTCGTTGACATGCGGCTCGATCAGCGCACATCATCGCCATTGCGATGCACCACTGAGCTGAAAGCAATCTTGAAGATGACTTTCATCAAGAAAGGCATCAGCAGCAACGAGTTCGCCGAACCTTTGCGTGCACCCTCAAGACTGCGCGGTTCTTCTCACGTCGCGAAGCCTTGCGCGTCAACGGCTTGAAGATGCCTCCCACGGGAGCAGGGGCGGCGTCGTGGAGGCTGACGAGACTTTCCCCGGTTTCGTGAAGGGTGCCGAAAAGGGGCGGAACGCCCGGGCTCACAAAATGAGCGCGTCGGATCAGCGCGTAGCTTCCATATCGATAATATGCGTGCTGGCGATCTGTTGCCAACCAACCGGTGAGAGCGCTCGATATGGCCCCTAAGCAGGCGTACCAGAACAGAAAAGCAAAGCCGGGATCATATTGACCCATCGTATTCTGGTTAGGTAGGTTCATCCGGGCTCGTCTGGCGAGGCTGCATCAATGACATCCGGAAAGCAAAGCGTCGAGTCCATGGACGCTCTCGGGCGGAGCATCGAAAAGCATCTCTCCCGGAAATTCGACCAGTTCTACGTCGAGCAAGGTCTTGCCTCGGAACACAGCATCGCGGTCAAGAACGATTTCTTTCGCTCTCTCGATCTAGGCCGATTCAGCATCAGCGCGATTGGCGGCCGTCACGTGACCGAGTGTGAGCAAACCGGTCGGATCATCTTGCAGAAGAAGTAGCGAAGGTTCTCGACCTCGTTAACGAGGCTGATGACATTGGACTTAATCGCCATAGTTCGGATGGAACGGAAAAGGCACTCTCCTCGGCAGGATCACACTTCCAGCATATCGGGCACCTCCCAGGCCAGTTTCGGCTGTGATGGCGAAAATCGCAATGCGACGTGCAGCGCGTTGCTGATCGAGCTCACCGATTGCATTTCCGGCATGGCCGCGGGTCCTTTCGTGTTCCCGCAATGGCCGCGACGGCAGCACCCTGAACAGGGGCTGCCGCTCGACCGGCTCCTGGGCTCGGAGCGCCCGTCTTGTACACGCCTAGAAAAATATGTTGGTGGACACCGAGAAGTTCAAAGCATGTCCGATCTGCGGGGTATACGTGATGGTCGTTGGATTGTTTATGTATGTCAGTCCTACGCTTGTATAAATTCCGGGTCCAAGATGTGCAGTGTATGTTGCCGCGATCGCTTTGCTGTCACCATGAACAAGACTCCCCTTAGCCCGGGCAGCATCCACTGCCAGATTGCTCCAGACAGTATCCGTGGCAACGATCGAGATTTGATCGGTAGGCCGCCAGTCGAATGGTCCGTTTACATAAAAACGAAGCTCGTAATACTGACTGACCTTGTTCAGATCAGGGGGAGCGCCCATCACAGAGAAGCCAGCGTAGATGCCGCGAGATGCCGAATCCTGGGCGTTGGTTTGCAAGAACTGCCTGTCCGCAGCTATGTAATAGAAGGTGTTCGGATCGGTTCTCTGTTGGTTGGGTAGCGCCAGACTTTTGTAGCTGCTGGTGTTGTAACCTGCACCCGCCCTCAGCCAGGTCTGCGGCGAGCCTGGAGCGGCTTTGTTCAGATAGCCGGTTTCATCAAGGTAGAGAACGCCAGCGTTCGTCGTGCTCCAGTTCAGACCCGTGGGGTTCTCGGTGATCTGGGTAAACAGGCCGTCCGGGCTGTCAGCACGCTGGAAAGATACCTTCGTGTACAGGTGATCATTAAAATTGTACTTCAGGTTAAGCGCGGGAGTTGGCGCCGGGGCGGCGCTCAGGCCTCCCTGGAAAAGGATGCTCGACGAGGGACCGAAAACATTTGTTCCCGCATTTCCGCCCACCACTGTGCCGGCGAATTCGTGTGAATTCCGGAGGTAGCCGACCTTGAGTTCGAGCTTCCTGTCCCAAAGGGTCTGATAGTACGAGATCGTGTTGATGCCCAACCGGTCCGGCCCGCCGGGTTGCCATGTCCACGATTGCTCCTCGGCGCCCACGACGATCTGGCCGTCCGGAATGCCATATCGACTGAGATCGTAGGTCACCCACATGTAGTTGACAGTGTTGAACGTCGGATTTTGCCCGTTGTAGAGCTGGTTCGCGATGGTGCTTCTGGCTGCATTCGGCAAAAGATTGTTTGTGTAGGTGACCTGCGACCACAAGAGATAGCCGATGCCGGCTTCGGCCAGCGCAGATCTCACGCCGCCCGCATCCTGAACCACCGTGTCGGCGGGACCGGGTATGCTGACGACCAGGCCTTTTTCACGGAGCTTCTCGAATTTTGCGAACGGGTCCGGCTTCCTCTGAACCGTGTAGTTCGTTACTTCATCCGCGCCGCGGCTTTTGACGGCGGCCGGCGACCGCGCCGGGATGTCGACGTGCCGCACCGCTGTCTTTTTGTGGCGATGATCTGCTCCCGAGACCGGGTCCTGTTTCCCCTGAAGCGCTCGTTTCCCGGCCTCATCCTGGGGATTGCCCTTCGGATCCAGGACACTGGCCGCCTGTGCCGGCACAGGATTGCCGGCAAGCCACGCTGCCGTCGACAGCGCGATGACAAGGCTGCCCTGTTTTGTGATTGGTCGGGGCCGGACATTGTCCGCAGGCGCGTACAGCTCACTGTGATGCTCGTGCCGAACGCATGTGCTCGTAGCACGGTCTCTGATCTTGACTCGCATAATACCCCCGAACATTAGGACCCTTGGCGCAGGATCCATCGCATCCGGAGCGCTACAAATGGATGACTATAATCAACTAATTCGATGCGAACTCAGGAAGATGCGATGGTTCGGGTCGCCTGTAACAAGCAACATCGGAAGAGGCGTGGTGATCCTCTCCTGATGCGGCAGGTGTTTTTGACCGTCGTCTTCATGCCTGCGCGAACCGGGCGGGCAGTGGACCGCGAGCTTCTGTCATGTTCAGTCTGACCGTGACGTTGTGTTCGCCAGGCGCGACAATTCTCTCACCCGAAGGCTGCACTTCCTGGAGGGCACGGCGTTCATGTTCATTGAGTATCTGGTGCGCGTTTGATGCCTCGTGGACCCGGACCAATCTCATATCGACCCCTTGCGGAGATCGGCGGTCCTCATTTCCTGCAATCGGCCAGATCCTGACGCAGCTCTCGGTTTGTCTCCTGAGCCGAGCCGTGAGGGCGAATGAAACCGGAAGCCTTGCACTTGAGAAGATCCGCGAGGCGCAGGTAGAGCGACCGCGAAAAAGGCAGAATCTGACCTGATGGCGAGGCGCCTTACAGAATTGTGCTTTCCCGGATGCGTGCCCCGTACTTCCAGATGATCGACGTACCAGGCAGCCGGACCTTTGACGTCAGGTGGATGCCGCTCCTTATGGGCTTGATCAACACTGCTCGTGAACGCGCCAGAAATGCACCCGTCGACAAGGGCGGTGTCGACCAACAACACGGAACTGCGGCATGCGTCCGCAACAGCAGTCTGGACCTGATTTGGCGGACCTCACTCACTACTGTCCGCAATCAACCTGCCTGATGTCTGGAATCTGCCACGCCATCCTGCAGTACTGGCATCAGGCCACAGAAGGCGAGCGAGTCTTCCGGGCCGCACCTTGGCCTGCATACTGCATCGCCAACTTCAGAATACGACAGGGGAGACGCAGCGTCTGCGGCTGTAGTAGCCAGGGCAAGACGCATGTCGAGCAGGGACGCAAATCACGCCAAAAGCGTTTTGAGAATAATTGACCCTCTGCACGCACGTGAACGGGTGGGACCGGAACCGGCGGCCTTCAGAGCGGGAGTCCAATGATCCTCAGCGATCGAACCGGCTCAACGAGGGACGGGCGCTTGCGCGCGGTGCCAGGCTGAACCGGTGAACGGGATCTCTCTGGAAGCTGGATTCTGAGAGTGAACCGTGGGGCGCAGCAACAGAATGGAGGTTCGATGCGCATCTGCGGTATCAAATTGACACATGACGGAGCGATCGCCCTCATCGAGAACGGGCGCCTTGTTTTCTGTATCGAGCAGGAAAAGCGAGGTAACAATCTGCGCTATCAGCATATTGGCGAGCTGGATGAAATTGTAGCCGCTCTGGCCGGGCAGGGTCTTGGTCCGAAGGATGTCGATGAGTTTGTCATCGACGGTTGGCCCGGAAACCCGGAGGCGCGGTTCGATGTCCTGAGTGGTGGCAAGCCTGTCACTCTCAAAGGGGCGCCCTATCTTGAGCCACACGCCGGCGGTCTGCTCAATGCGCGCGATGACTCAGGCCTGATGCTGGGTGGTGAGAACCTGCCTTACAGGAGCTATCCACATGTGACGGGGCATCTGGCCTCCGCTTACTGCACGAGCCCGTTTGCGAAGGCGGGACAACCGGCGCTCTGCCTCGTGTGGGACGGCGGCATACCTCCGCGCCTTTATCATGTAGAGCGCCGCGAGGCCCGCTTTGTTGACTACCTGTTTCCGATGATCGGACATGCCTATGTGGTGGCGGGCCACAAGTTTGGTCCCTACAAAAGATCGAACCGCTCCGGAGGGGGAGACCGGAGCATTGCCGGCAAGGTGATGGCCTACATCGCGCTCGGCTCGTTTGATGAAGCTGCCGTGGCGATGTTTCAAAAGCTCTACGAGGAGCGCCTTGCGGCGGACGACAGGCTCGGTCGCAATTACAGTGGCGACGTCACGAGCATCGATTACGCACTTGCAGCCCTGCATGATCTTTTCGAGATCAGCATCGCCAGGCTGAGGGACCACTCGCCCGAAGATGTGCTTGCATCTTTTCATTGCTTTCTCGAGCGTATGCTCGTCCGGGAAATGACAGCCGCCTTGCGGCGTCATCCGTACCTCGCGGGAAAACGAAATCTGTGTATTGCCGGCGGCTGCGGCCTCAACATCAAATGGAACACGGCGCTGCGCGCGTCAGATCTGTTCGATGCTGTCTGGGTGCCGCCGTTTCCGAATGACAGCGGGTCGGCAATCGGCGCTGCCTGCTCCGCCCTGGCAAAGGACAAGGGTTTCGTGCCGCTGGAATGGTCCGTCTACAGTGGCCCGGCTCTGCTGCACGGCGATGTACCGCCCGAATGGCAGCCGTCGCCATGCAGCATGCGTGAACTTGCGAGCATCCTGGCGGACAACCGCCCGGTGGTGTTCCTTGCTGGCCGCGCGGAGCTCGGTCCGAGAGCACTGGGGGGTAGAAGTATTCTTGCCGCCGCGACCTCTGCAGGAATGAAGGACCATCTCAACGGCATCAAACGTCGGGAACACTTCCGTCCCGTGGCGCCGATTTGCCTGGAGGATCGAGCGGCGGAATTTTTCAGCCCCGGAACGCCGGACCGCTATATGCTTTTCGAACATCAGACGCGGGCTGAACTGCGAAGCAGAATCCCTGCTGCTGTGCACCTCGACGGGTCCGCGCGATTGCAGACAATCCCGAGAGACTCCCTGCACAAGGTCGCCGGGCTTCTCGTCGAGTATGAAAAGCTTACCGGCATTCCGCTGCTCTGCAACACGAGCGCCAATCACCATGGATGCGGCTTCTTTCCCGACGTCGCAGCCGCGTGTCGCTGGGGACGCGTCGAATACATATGGAGCGAAGGCCTGCTCTGGACGAGGACGCGGGTGAACGAAACACGCCATTCCAGTTAGGATGCCTGCATATTCGTTTTATTGCCGAGGCGACCAGGCGGTAAGGACCACGTCGATGGTGGTCGTGGGCGTCGTGCTGTGATGAGCTGTAACCAGAACGCTGCATGGACTACGGCGATCTCGATTGCTCGCTCTGATCCTGTGGCTGGAGCACCATCGTATTCCGGGCAGGCGAACCCGCAGATAATCCTGCTGCACCGTCGGACACGCTTGTCAAGCCGTACGCCACCGGATGAACTGGCTCTCGCTCAGAGACTTGAGCCTCGGGCTCGATATCCGATCAAGGTCGTGATGTGACCCCGGTCCATGAAAGATCCGGACGGCGAGTACAACAGCAACAGCCGACGAATGCGTGTCAAAAACCCGTCGCGCCGCGGCCCCAGAGTACCTGGTGCGCCCATTGCGGTCGAGGACAGCCAGCCAAGTAGGTCATCAATAGTCCAGTGGTACTGGTAATAGTGGCGAAGTTCTGTGATTTCGCTGAAATCGGAAGCGCGAAGGACTTCCCGGTGAGACTCTGTCAGTAAAGGGCGAACGCCTCCAGGACCTGCAGGCAAGCTTCCGCCCCAGAAGTCTGTAATGTCGCTTACCATCGCATTATACCATTCTCCAGGTTCGGAATGCTCCCGCACGCGGTCGATGATCGCCACGCATCCATCAGGTTTCAGCGTTTGCGCCAGCTTTGCCAGGACCCCGGGTCGGTCCATCCAGTGAAAGGAGAGAGCGATTGTTGCGATTTCGAATGACGACGGTGGCAATTGCAGACCTTCAGACGTCGACACCAGGAACTCCAGATTGCCGATTCCCAGCATCCTCGCCATTCGCCTCCCTTCCCCGACCATCTCGCCGCTGGGATCGACGGAAAGCACGTGCGCAACAGATCGCGCCAGAGGAACGCCGATCTGCCCCGTGCCGGCGCCGAGATCAAGTACACGGCTGCTGGTGGTGAGGTTGCAAACCCGGATCAACGATCTGAAGGCGTCCTCTGGATAGGGCACCGCGTGCCGGGCGTAGTAGGGTGCAGCACCACTGAATATCTCACCCGCAATCATGACTGCCTCCCGACATCTGCTCTGAATTCTGCTCACCATCGCTCCAGGCGAGGAACCGGGATGCCGTCGACCGGACGATCGAAGATGTTCATCGCCCGAGATCCTGCGATGTTCGATATCACGTGTCGTAGAAGCGCGGCTCTCCGGGGAACCCTGCGCTTGGTGATCCCGACATTCCCACCGGCCGAATGGCGTGCCGGATCATCCCTCCGTAAGGCCGAAGGTGAAGTTGGTCTGGGCGCGCTCTCCCTCTGCAGGTTGCAGCCGACGGATCGATATCCGCGCTTGTGCAAGCTGACTGTTGTAGAGGGATCGATACTTGCATGCAGTACCGCCTACATCAATCGCTCAACGACGGTAGTTGACCGTGTGCCCTCGTTGTGTCGCGGCGAAACGGAACATTCGTTCACAATACAAACATTCAGTTCGCGAACGGCGTGTCGACCTTGAGATCCCAGTACCAGGTAGCAAACGAGGGCACAGGGCGCTCGAGTTCAGCCGCAACCTGGATTGCCAGTGCAAGGCTGCTTCCGATGACGGCGCAAAAGTCCGCGAAGCCATGGGTCAGAAGTGAATGGCACTGGCGTCAGCGACACGGCGAAGTAGACGGCGCGTACTTCGGAGGTCACGTTTACCCGGCGAACTGCTAGTCAACCGCCGCGACCGTCATTTGGTGCAGAACCAAACAGGCAAGCGCACAGCGTCGTCGTCACGTTCGGGCGGGCAATACGCAATCAAGTTACTGGGTTCTGAACGTCCAGGCGCCTTCAAGATAATAGACAGTCTTGAAGCGGTGTGTTGCGCGCGTCCGGAACGGTCAGCCGCTACCCATTTTGGCGGGTGGCGCTCCCTCCGTTTTTCCTTCAACTGCAATAATCATGAGGCCCACGGTGGTTCGCCGCTCCAATGTCACTTGATCGGTTTCTCGACGTACCTTGTCAGGTTGGCTTTGTCAGTGAGAGTGAGTCCCCGCCGGACAGATTGATGCGCCGGCGCGAGCCTCGAGCCGGCGCATCCTTTTGCACAATCAACCTGCCGGACGCTGCGCGTGAGGTATCTGGTCCGAATGGAGGTGGGCATGGGGCGCAAGGGCGACATGAAACTGGGACTGTTCCTCAATCAGGCGGGTTATCACGAAGGCGCATGGCGCGATCAGGGCGTGCCTGCGAATGGCGGGATTGATATCGACAATTATGCTCATCTGGCGGGGCTCGCTGAAGGTGTGGCATTTCACTTCATATTCCTGGCCGATACGCCAAGCGTAATGGAGCCAGATCCGGCAGCGATTGCCCGTGCAGGCCGGAATGACGGGTTCGAGCCGATCACACTCCTGTCGTCGCTTTCATCGAGAACCAGAAACATCGGCCTTGTCGCGACTGCGACAACGACGTACCAGCAGCCTTATCATCTTGCACGCATGCTCGCCTCACTCGACCATCTGTCAGGGGGACGTGCGGCCTGGAACATTGTTACTTCGGGTCATAAATTCGAAGCCGCCAATTTCGGCCAGGAGGAGCTTCCCGATCATGACACGCGCTATGCGCGAGCGAAGGAGTTCGTCCGGATCGTCAAGGGACTTTGGGACACATGGGAAGACGACGCTTTCATCCGGGACAAGAAAACCGGCATTTTCGTCGATACCACGAAGCTGCACTGGCTGAATTACCGGGGGGACTTCCTGTCAGTCAGAGGTCCGCTTAACGTCGCAAGGCCACCGCAAGGGTATCCCGTGCTCGTCCAGGCTGGCGCATCCGACGCCGGTGTATCGTTCGCTGCAGAATTCGCCGAAATCGTATTCACCGCCGAGCCGTTTCTGGATGGAGGCAAGCGATTCTACGCAACGCTGAAAAGGAAAACTCGCGCGCTCGGGCGGGAAGACGCCGAAGTGCTGGTCATGCCGGGCATTATCCCGATCGTTGGCAGGACCAGAGAGGAGGCGTTCGGGATTCTGCGAAGGCTGCAGGCCTATACGCATATCGACGCTCAAATGGGATTGGCCGATCGCGTCCTGGGTTCCGTTGTGGATCTGCGTTCAGTTGATCTTGACGCCAAAGTCCCTGAGGCGTTGCCGCCGACAAATCTCGTCCAGAGTCGACAGAAGCTGCTGCTCGAGGTGGCGGCAAGCCAGAAAATGACCTGGCGACAACTGATCCGCTTCATATCGGACAGCAAAGGCCACCTGATGGTCGTGGGAACACCGGATGAAATTGCCGATGCGATGATAGATGCCGTCGACGAGAATGCAGCCGACGGCTTCAACGTAATGCCCGCGACGTTCCCTGGCGGGCTCAAGGACTTTGTCGAGCTTGTCGTCCCCGAATTGCGCCGACGCGGAAAATTCAGATCTGGTTATTCAGGACAAACACTGCGGGAGAATATCGGTTTGAAGCGGCCGCCCAACGGATTCTTGTGCGCAGGTGGAAGATACGTCGATGAAGGCCCTGGCTGAATCTTCGGGTCTGGAAGATCAAAGCGGGGTGCTATTCATTTTCAGCTCGATGCCGGCGCCGGATATGCGAGGATCAGTGACGATCAAGGTCTGTATCCGAGCAATGTCGTGATGTAACCCTGCTCTACAAAAGAGCCGGCCGGCGAACAGGACTGCAAGAATCGCCGCATACGTGCGGTAAATTCGTCACGACGAGAACCCAGAGTACCCGGGGCACCTGCAGACGTTGAATAAAGGTAACCCAGAAGGTCGTCGATGTTCCATTCATGCGCGTAATAGTGACGTAGCTCTGTTATTTCGTTGAAAGCGGACGCGCTGAGCATCTCACGGTGCGACACCGTCATTTGCCGAACCGTTCCAGGGCCTGCCGGAAAGCTTCCTCCCCAGAAATCTCTCATTTCGTTCCACATGGCAGTGATCCATCCATCGGGTTTCGAGCCGTAGCGCTCGCGATCGATGATCGCAACGCACCCATCGCGCTCCAGCATTCGGCGCAGCTTCGCCAATACCCTGTCTCGCTCCATCCAGTGAAACGAGCTTGCAGCCGTCGCAATGTGAAACAACGATGCCTGTTCTGGTAGATCTTCAGAGCTTGATCTGACAAACCGTATATTCGTAACTCCCCCGGCTTGCGCCGTTTGCCTTGCTTCCTCGATCATTTCATCACTGGGATCGACGGACAGCACGTCCGAAATCGAATGAGCGAGGGGAATGCTGATCTGCCCCGTCCCCGCACCGAGGTCGATCGCGCGGCTGCCGTCTGCGAGGCGGCAAACGCGAACCAATGATCGGAACAGGTCTTGCGGATAACCGAGCCTGTGTCGCGCGTAGTATGGCGCCGCGCCGCGAAACAATTCACTGGCTTGCATCATGCCGTCTCCGTTGGTCCCGTCCTGATCGTGCGGTGCTGTTACGAATTGAACGACCAGGGACGCGAATGCTCGTCTGAGGCCACATTTGTTCAGCAGCGATCAACCGTTTGGCATTTGTTGTGATCTCGCCGCATCATGGGTACCAACGGCACAGGATCGGCGATATTCTGTCAGCGTCCTAGGTCGAGATGATCTTCGCCAGAATTGCCAGACCGCGTCGCAGATCGTCCTCGTTACGGGTTTCGCAGTATGACACCCGAAGTCCGTGCATCGCTTCGGTTAACGTCGGCTCGGCCGCAAACTGAAACCCTGGACGGACAAGTACACCTGACGCCAGAGCTTCCGTCGCCAGGTCCCTCGCGTCCGACCGGGTCGGGACCCAGACGTGAAGTCCGAGCGGTCCCCTGGCGAGGTCAGGTCTTTGCAGGACATCCGCCACAATCCGGCGACGAACCGCCGCGATCTTCCGAATGTTTGCTGTGGCCCCATGCGCGATTCCATTCGCAACGAAGGCCTGGGCCAGCTCCGCGTGTAGTGCAGCCACAAACCACATCGACATCTTGCCGAACCTGTCCATCAATGCGGCTGCATCCTCTGCTCGCGGCGCCATCAAGAACGCGACTCGCATTCCCATCACGACCGTTTTGGCCAGGCCCATCACATACCAGGTAAGCTCGGGAGCAAGTGTTGCAATCGGAGCGCCTGCGTCCTCGACCATAAGCGCCTGTACGTCGTCTTCGATGATAAGAACATTATATCGTCGCGCAATCGTGGCTATCTCCAGTCGTCGTTCCGGAGGCATCACGATCGCAGTGGGATTCTGCACAGTCGGAATTGTGTAGAGAACCCTGGGCGCCTTGGTCTTTCGGCAAAGGTCCTCGAACGCGTTCGGATCCAGCCCGTCACGGTCCATAGGTATGCCCCTGATATTGAAGGCCAGAATCCCGGATAGCGCCTGCATATTGGGGTAGGTCATCTCTTCGGTGAGCAAGGTGCCGCTTCTGCCCACCAGTTGATTTAGCAGCAGGAACAGGACGTTCAGGGTGCCGTTGGTAACGATCATGCGATCGATGTCCGGCGTGAATGCCAATCGCTGGGAGATCCATTCAGCGCCGGTTCGTCGATCTTCCCCGGTTCCGCGCGGTCTGTTTGTTCTTAGCAGTCCTCCGGCGTCTGTTCGGTGAAGTCGCGCCTCAACGCTCCTTCCGAGCCCCGCCTCGAGGGCGGGAACGATTGGTGGTACGGCTCGTGACAGGTCGACAACGTCGTTTCGCATTGCATGTCTCCTTGCGCATTGGGGAGCCGGTTAACCGGAAATGATCGCGCGGATTGCCAGGGTCGCCGATGCTGTGACGCTGAACAGAAGAATTGCGATGTACATCGGGCGGGTCGGGGCCGGCACACGAATTGATGAAACGTGGAGCACGGCGATTGCGGAAAACGAGCCGAGGAGCAGCCAGGAGAACAATGGCTGCTTCACAAGGGGCTCCAGCAAGACGAAGAGTGCAAGGAGCGGAACGTCGTAAGACAACGGCAGACCCGTAAAGCAGCGATCCGCTGACAGACCAGTGATGCCAAAGTAGCTCAGACGGAGGGCGCCTGCGAGAAGCAGCGTTGTCCCCAGAGCCGCAGATAGAGGGGTAACGCCGTGCAAATGCAGTATTGCGATCGAGGGAAATACTGCGCCATATACAAGGTCGGAGAAGCCATCCAGGCTCTTGCCCATCTTTCCGGCTGTTTCGGAACGGTTCCGGATCTGACCCGCGACGACTCCGTCGAGATGGTCTGCGAGCATTGCCCAGAGGGCGATTGCAACGGCAAGTTCGATGCGACCGTCCATCGCAAGAGACAAGGCGACCCCTGACAATATCACGCCCGACGCAGTGATCGCATTGGCCGGATCAAGCAAATACCGGAGCATATCCCTCACTCAGTGCAATCGATCATATCCGGGGTGCGGCCTGTCGCCCTGCTGTGATCTGGTCAGCGAACAGGTTGTTGGCGATGCAAAGATCGTCAGCCGTGTCGATCTCCCACCAGCGCAGGTGGTCGCATCGCGATGCCGCGAGCCGCAGGTCCCGCCGTTCGATCAGAAACGCGAGGAGCTCTTCTGTGTACGCCCGGGTAGCTCCCGATCCGATAATATCGTCGAGCGCCGGAACAACCGTCGTCTGGAGCGTGGATGCCGAGAGGCGAAGCAGGTTCAGCGTCTTGAAAAGCATCGGTCCGCCGGCTGGCAGGTCGGCGCCGGACTGTTTCATGCGAAAGCCCGAGATGAACCCGCATTCGGAAAGCAGGACTGCAGATCCCTGCATTGTTGCCTGAAATGGCGCGACGGCCGCTACGTCACGAGATGAATCCCGGGCCAGACAGTGCAGCGTGTCCTCCTCGAAAAAGACGTCACCCTCCAGGAGGTAGATGCCGCCGCGCAGGAGTGCGTCGCGTGCCAGCCAGAGCGAATATGCGCTGCCCGTGCGGTCGAAGACCGAAGACTCCACGTAGTCGATCTTCAGCTCACCGAACCGACTGCCACACGCATATTGAATTGCGTCTTTTCGGTAGCCGACGACGATCGTCACTTCCCGGACGCCGACCGTCTCCAGATGTCGCAGGGCGTTGTAGAGTATCGGCGTTCCATTGACCTCGACCAATGGCTTTGGTCGCAGATCGGTTAGTGGTCGCAAGCGGGAGCCGACGCCGGCGGCAAGAATGACGGCATGTTCAGGATCGGTGCTCGCCATTCGAGTATCCTTCGGTGTCCGGCGCGCCGCGTCGTCAATTCGGGTTTGGTCGTCGGTGAGAAAGCCGTGCGTTGCGTCAGGCGTCTGACGCTTCATTCAGCGTGTCGGCTCTGTTTGCTGCCGTAGCGAAGTTGGCGATCACCATCCCGTTCAAGCAGGCTGGTCATCCTGCAGGGCGGACGTTTCTGGTGGCTGGATGGTCAGTCCTTGAGACGGTGAGGCGATTGAGAGAAGGGATGGCGGTAATGCATGGCGAATACGGCGGGACAGGTCCGTCGTTCGACGTTATGCGCATTGAAAGGAGCGTCGAGACGTTCGCTTCGAATCGGAAGCCGGGCGACTTCATGACAGCAGTCCTTCAAAATCATTGCTGCTTTGTTCATGACGCTCAAAGCGTCGTCGCCCTGGCAGATATCGCGCTTCCGCATCAGCGAGTTCATCGTACCTGAATAGCTCGAAGATCTCATCCAGCGTAGCAATCGTGGGCTCAATGCTGGCAGTACTCTCCTCAGCGACAATGCGACTGCAGACCTGCCGCATTGCCGCTATTGCGGCCCGCAGGGAGTGATTGGCCCAGATTACCGTGGAAATATGGGCCCTTCGATATGCCGATACCGGCGTTCGGTAGTACTTTGTTGGAACGATGACGACCGGTAACTTGTTCTGCCAGGCCCGCGCGAACGCGAAGATCTCGTCCGCGGCGGTTCTTCGCGAGTGAATGAGGATCGCATCAGATCCTGCGTCGGCATAAGCGTGGGCGCGGGAGATCGCCTCGTCGATTTCGTGCCCGGCTATGAGGGATTCGATACGGGCCACCAGGATCAGATCGTCCGCCACACTGTCCTTTACGGCGCGCAGGCGGCCGGAGAACTCATCAATGTCGGCGAGGGGATGCCGATCGCCGAGCAGCGAGTTCGTTTTCGGAAAGCAGCTGTCTTCCAGCGTGATGCCGGCCGCGCCACACTGGCGGAGTTTGCGAGCCAGCAGACGGGCGTTATTGAAGTTCCCGAAGCCGCCATCCCCGTCGACGAGAACCGGCAACCGGCTGGAGTCCACGATCCGGCCGACTACATCGACAAGCTGGCTCCACGATGCCTCATTTGCGTCCCGATAACCCAGCGAGGACGCGATCGACAGCCCCGATGCCCAGAGGCCCTTGAAACCTGCGCGCTCCGCGATCGCGGCGGAGAGCCCATCATGCGCTTCCATGAGGAAAGAGAGTTCGCCGCTGCAACAGACCTGAGAGCGCATCAGTTCGGCATATGACGGGTCTGTGGACTGGACACGACCGTTGGCGAGGACAGAAGCTGATGGGGCCTGCATACCGGATCCTTGTGCGCTTGACCGGCCGACGTTCGTCAGTGAACGTGACATGTGTCTGACATCTGGATCAATGACGAGTGCTGGTAGTTGACCGGAGTTCAAATTGATGGGCAATCGCTGAAGATTGCGGGCACGGCTGAACTTCCGCGATCACGACACGTTCGACCCTTGCTGGCGGAAATTGCGTTGACCTTGCTGCTTTCCTGCGGTGTTCGGACTACACGGGCGCCTGGTCAATTCGCTCGCGGTCCGCACCCCTCACACTCTCAGACCGGCGGGTCGCCGGCCAAGCGTGTGAAAGCGCACGCCCTCCTCGGGAGGACACCCCGCTGCTTGGTTGCCGCAGGTGTTCGGCCGTAGTCCTCGTATATTGTATTCAGACAGCGGCAAAGGCACGGTCAGCTCAGGCACTCTGCAGAGCAACGACCGAAACCGGCCTGAGGACTGCGAGAGGCTCTGATGTCGGGTGCGCAACATCTGTCGGATCCATGACACGTCCGATTGGGCAAACGGCGTTTACAATCAGGCTTTCGGAATTGGCACAAGGCTTGATTGGGGCATGTCAGCAGCAAAGCCCGTGGAAGGAGCGGCAGCGGTGGTCTGCATCATCGGCTTGATCCGGACTGGGCATGAAGTCGGTTGTTCCGATGACACGACCGATCGCAACGCGCATGCGGGTTTGTCAGCATGATCGATTACTGGATCCTGGTCCGCGACAACATCGCTACGCGTTCGCGTCACGGCGCTGCGCCTGTCCCCGGTCCTCTGCCTGCCGGCAATAATATTCGACAGACAGCCGTATTCAACCGGCTCGAAGCCGAGGTTCGGCGCATCGACCTGGAAGGACCGGCTGCGGTTGACTGGAGCAAGGTCAACACTCTGTCGCTCAAAATCCTGTCGAGCCGGTCAAAAGACCTTCTGGTCGGCTCCTGGGTCACTTATGGCTTGTTTCGGGTCGAGGGATACGAGGGTCTTGCCATTGGCCTTGGCGTCCTGCGCGGTATGGTGGAGGCGCATTGGGAGCAGTTATTTCCGCCGGTCACGCGGGAAGATGCACGGGCCGGCGCGGTCGACTGGCTCCTTCACCTCGCCCCGGCTCTGGCCGCGAATGAGCCGACTGAAGCCGACGCCTCGGCAGTGATAGCCGTCCAGGATGCGCTCGATGGACTGGCTCGCGAGCTCAGGGGAAAGCTCGTCAACGGCCAGGTCACTCTGGATGTACTGCTCCGGGCGCTGCAATCGTATCACGAACGAGCCACCGCTAGCCTCAGCACCATGTCCGGTCGCAATGGCGATCGCCCTGCCCACATTGCCGGCTGAGCAGCTCAGCCGGCAACCCCAATGCAGCGCTGGCCTTGAGGCCGACGGCAATTGACCTGTCTTCATGAATCACTTGCTCACACGGCAGCAAGGGCGGGAATCCGCCTGTCCGGGTCCTGGCGCCCGATTGAGGTGAATCGACAATATCGGCATCCATTATCGCGATCGTCCCGCGGGGGGAGCTGCGGCGTGCCAGCGTTCGATCTTTCGCAGGCGTCATCCCGACGCAGTAGCCGCGCCAGCTGGGCAGTCCGCGCATCGGGACCATCGTCATCGCCTGCATCGGAGGGGCCGATGAGGGAAAGACGGTATCAGAAGCGGACCTGTCGTTCTTATCATCGCAAAAATTGATCGTTCCATCACATAAGTGGGTCATATGTTGAGTATCTGAATGAGTGCAACCATAAATCGTCACAACCATGCCGTTTCCTTACATGTGCATTCAGTACTTGCGGGGAAAATAGCGCGATGTCAGGTGCCGATTGGAGATCAGAGAGCGCATACCAGGATGTCAAGGAAGCAGAAGCGGCGGACATAGCCTGGGAGTGGCTGCGGCGTGATCGCGAGTATCAACAAGACTTCAGGGCCCTGCTCAGGAGCAAACAACCAGGTGGGACGGATCAATTCCGTCGGAAGTGGGGGCTGACGTTTCGCGGCTGATCCGAAAAAGAGGTTCGACGAGCAAGCTGTTTTCTGGTCGCCTGAGGCGCTCTCGACGGTGCTGATCGTCCGCGTGGCGATCCGCTCCACCGCGTCAAGTTCGTACGGACTCGATCTCGTCGGCCGGCCAGGCAACGAGCTTCGTCAGGCGCCGGATGGGTGGCATGCCATCGTGCAGCTCGGAGGAGCCAGGCATCGGCTTTGGCTGGGAGAGTATCCGCCAGACGGATCGCTGGTCGGACTCGACTTGCCGCTCGACGGCAATTTCGATCTCCGTTTGCAGGCTGCACATCGATTCTGGCTCGGGCTCGAACAGCGCCCGGTTGGACGGCCGCCGCTTGCTCAATCGATCGGGACCCGGCATCGGCAAGTCCTCGCCATGCGTGCAGTGGACGGGTGGCTGGAAGGTCACAGCTATCGCAACATTGCACAAGGCCTGTTTGGCAAGCCTCGCATTCCCGATCGAGGCTGGAAGACGCACGATCTGCGCAGCCGGACCATTCGCCTGGTCCAGACGGGATTGCGCCTCATTCGAGGCGACTGGCGTGACCTGCTCCGCCATAAGGGCAAAGACAGGGACGACAATACCTGAACCCGGGAGGCCGCGCGCCAGGTTGATGTGCATCATTTGAGGAGCAGTTCTCGACACTGATTTGACACGGTATCGTGGTTGCTCAATCCGGTAGAAAGTCCGCAGGTTTGTTCTCGCAGGGTGTCCGAGACGCCGATGGCGGTTCAACCAATGGCAGGGGAAAATCCGGGACAGCAGCTTCATTCACAAGGGAGCATCGCGACATGCAGGACGCGTCTGGAGACGTTGCAGCAAGGATCGCGCTCCCGCGCTCGATCAACGTTTCGCGGACCGGCAGAAACTCGAATCGCCCCTGGACGCGAGGCCAGTCAGCTTCGTCGACTGCAGCGGACATGGCTGCGCAATCAGCGATGAAGCGAGCGTGTGAAATGGATGGTTTAGCGGGATCGCCTGGCGTGGAGAGAATCGGGTCGATCATTTTGAGATCGACGGATTCGTGGCAAATGGAGAAAGCTCACGTCGTGGAGGCGATCGCGATGCCGGTTGGCGCTGGATACAATCTGACCGAGGAAGGGCCCAAAGCCGTGTCCGTTGATCGTCGAACCTTCACTGCAGGCGGATTTTCCGCGCTCGTATGCGGATACGCGCAGGTTCAGCAGGGGCGGACCGCGCCGGCCAGGAGCCCCGTCGTCGCCGGCTACGTCGCTCCATGGAAGGCGCGGGCAGGAGGTCCAGACATTACCACGATCCCGGCTCGCGAGCTGACCCATTTGATGTACGCGTTCGGCTCCGTTTCTGCGGAAGGACTGGCCGGACTTGCGGATCGTTGCCTCGACGCAGGAGCCTGCGACGGCACCTCGACCGCGAGTCCGTTCGGCGGCAATTTCGCCCAGCTCGCCGGATTGAAGCGGACTAGTCCGGAGCTTCGGATCCTGATTTCACTGGGTGGTTGGAGCGGATCGAAATACTTCTCGGCTGCCGCTGCCACGCCGGTCTCGCGCGCGCGGTTCGCGCACTCCGTCATCGAGGCGTTCTTGCGACCGTATCCTGGGCTGTTCGATGGTGTGGACGTCGATTGGGAGTATCCCGTCTCGGGAGGACGTCCGGACAATCTCGCGCGCCTCGATGACCGTACGAATTTCACGCTCCTGATCGCCGAACTCCGCCGAAAGCTCGACGAGTTTTCCGCACAGGAGCGCAGGGAGCTGGAGCTCACCATTGCCGTTTCGGCCGCGCCCGACAAGATCGTCAATCTGGAGGCGGCCGCTCTGGCCCGGCTGGTCGACCGGATCCATCTGATGGCCTATGACTATCACGCGGGCTCGGCCTTTGCCGGCTTCAATGCTCCGCTGTTCGCCACCGCAGGCGATCCGGACCCCGATCTCAATGTCGATGCAAGTGTGAATGCGTTGATCCGGGCCGGTGTGCCGCCGGGCAGGATCACGCTCGGAGCAGCCTTCTACGGCCGGGCGGTTGCTGACGTTCCGCAGGAGAACGGCGGGCTCTTTCAGAAGGGGGCGACGGTGAGCGGGGAGTGGGGAGGGAGCGACGGCATCGATTATCGGGATCTTGTCGCGCGGCGACCGCAAGAGCGGGGCTTTCGCCGGTATTGGAGCGAGGAGGCCCAGGTGCCGTGGCTGTATGACGCCGAACGGCGCATATGGATCAGCTACGACGATCCGCTCTCCATCGCACGCAAGGCGAGGTACGCGCGCGAGCGTGCACTCGCCGGGATCATGATCTGGGACCTGCTTGCCGACGACGGTTCGCTGCTCGCGGCCCTCCGCGTCCCTTCCGGGCGATCGTCCGAATAGGATCGTAGTTATCGCGTCGCGTTGAAGCACGTCAGTCGCGGACTATGGCGACGTGAGATCAGAGCCACGTCGGTTGAAACCAGCAATGTCGGAAATCTGACAATTCGTTGGCGACGTTCCAGAGGCATGCTGGCGGCAATGTGTCTTCTGTCGGATACGACGTGCGCACCGGATTGCGGACCGGCGTGGCGCTGGGCGGCGAGGTTGTAGATCCCGGCGAGTTGCGTCAGGCGGATCAGATGGCGGAACAAGCAGCATTCGGCAGCTTGTTTCTCTCTCCCGAAGGTAAGGAGTGCGCGGAGGCGCACTTCGCCGGCGACAGACTGCAATGAGGTCTGCGAGACGACCGCCAAAAACAGCTTGAATCGAACGTGGCGTGAGCTTGTAGGTTTGAGGCCATGACGAAAACGACACGCGGCGTCAATGAATCATCGGCAAGTCACGAGCTTCACGCTTCTCTTCAGGAGATCCGGACTTCGGCGCACCAGGCGTCAGGGCATCGTCGCGGTGCGTCGGTCGGGTTTTCTTCGAGAAGTCGCGCCACATCGCTCCAGCGCGTCGGAAGCCCGGCGCCTTTCTGTCATGCTTGTAACACGCTTCCGTCTCGCGCATGCCGGACGGCTCGCATGCAGCGCCCCGGGCTGGCGAACGTGCGAATTCGGGTAGCACCGCATGACGAGAGCGAAGATTTTTGAATGCGCGACTGCAAAGGAGTAGCGGTGACCTCCTACAATTTTCTCTTCGCCTCGTGGGGCACGCTCGGAAATCTCAGTCCGCTGCTTACAGCGGCCCGCCGATTGCGCCGGCATGGTCATCATGTTCGCCTGATCGCCGATCCGGCCATGCGGACAGAAGTCGAGGCCGCTGATTTCGAATTCGTGACATGGCGCCGTGCCCCGAAGGGGGAGGCCGCGGACCCGACAGATGTCTCGGACCTGCGGGATCGCATGCGCAGGGTCGTCTTTGAGCCTTGCTCTGCTTACGCGGCCGATATTCGCGACGAGATTGGCCGCGTGCCAACAGATGCGGTCCTCGGTCTCGACCTCCTGTTCGGCGCGGCGGTGGGGGCGCAGGCATGTGGCGTGCCTTTCGCGTTTCTCTCGCCTCACGTCAGCATTCGGATTCTTCCGGGAATGCCGCCTGCGACTTCCGGATTGGGGCAACCGAAAACGCCAAAGGAGCGCGCCGAGGTCGAGGCAGCCTCTGCCGCGCTCGCTGCGGCGATGAACGCGTCCCTTCCTGTCCTCAATAGAGCCCGCGTCGATTTCGGCCTGCCAGTTCTTCCAGACGCCATGGACCTGTTCGATCAGGCTGATCGAGTTCTGCTGGCAATCAGCCAGGCCTTCGATTTCGAAGCAGACGCTCTTCCGGGCAGCTTCCGCTATATCGGACCCTTGCTCGATGTGCCGGGCTGGTCCAGGTCGTGGCAGGCCCCCTGGTCCGCGGGACCCGATCGTCCCCGCGCGCTGATCGCCTGCAGCACGGGGGCGCAGGGCCAGCGAGACTTGTTTCAACGCGTCATCAATGCCGTCGGTGCCATGGATATCGAAGCTGTTTTCACCGCAGGTCCGAGTCTGGACATAGCCGGCTTTCGTGCTCCGAAGAACGTCCATCTGGTTTGCGGCGCGCCCCACGACGCCGTTATGAAGGATGTTTCTCTTGTCATATCCCAGGGTGGCCACGGGACGGTCACCCGTTCAATCATCAATGCCTTGCCGCAACTCATTCTGCCAATGGGACGAGACCAGTCGGCGAACGCAGCGAGGGTCGAAGCAAAGGGCGTAGGGCTTCGATTGCCGCCGACAGCATCCGAACCGGAGATAGCGACAGCGACAAAGCAACTGATCGAAGGATCGCAATTCAAGATCGCAGCCCGAAAGCTCGGCGAAGTTATCAAAGCCGATATCGATACATCGCCTCTTGTCAAGGAGATGGAGATTCTTGCCGCGATCGGACGCCGGCGACGGAGCCGCTCGTGACGAACTGCATCGGGTCCCGATCCGGCGATGGGGCGCATGCGCCTGGTCGAATGCATTGTCTCCCTGACGAAATATCTCGAAGCTGCGACATGGCGCCAGCCTTGACGCCGATCAGGAGAAATCTGGCCGTGCGCATTCATCCCGATTCGTTCGCCTTCACCCTTTTGTTTCGTCTTCCGGCGTCGTTCTTTCGGCCGGACATCCCGTCCAGATTGCTTGAATGCCAACCAGGTTAGGGAGGAAAAGACCGTGATTTCTTGTGGCACATTGCAGCCCGTCCTGTTGTGTCGCGACGGCGTACGTTTGGCACATGTTGAGGCCGGACCTGCAGTCCCGCAAACCCCTCCGCTGCTTCTTGTCAATGGCTGGACCGGCGACCACGGCATCTTCACGCCGCAGATCGACCATTTTGCTCAAAGCCGTCGTGTCGTGGCCGTCAATATTCGCGGCCACGGCGCCAGTGATGCGCCAAAACAGGAGTACACCATCGCAGGATTTGCTGACGATATCGCCTGGCAATGCGCTCAACTGGAACTTCTCAAGCCGGTTGTGATCGGCCACAGCATGGGAGGCCGCATCGCGCTCGAACTGTGCGGCCGCTATCCTGACCTGGCCTCAGGCGTGGTCATGATCGACACAATCGTCATGCCGCCTCCGATCTTGCGCGAATCCCGCGAGCTTACAAGGCTGCTGGAAGGCATTGGCGGGCCCGACTATCTGGCGGTCTCAAAGGCAAACGCCTGGGAGATGGGCTGCGATTTTGACGATCCCGTCCGGCGAAAGACGATCTACGAGACCTATGTGCTTCCGTCCTGCGAGAAAACGCCACAGCATGTGGCTTATTCGATGATGCGGAACGCAACCTTGAATTATGATCCCGTCCCTGCAGCGGAAGCCTGCCGGATTCCCATGGCCTATATTTCCGCAGATGTTCCGCTGGTGAACGCAACGCGCGACCTGGATCGGCTGCAGGAGATCTGTCCGCAGCTGGTAATAGCGAAGACAATGCTCGCCGGACATTTCAACACGATCGAGGTTGCAGATCAGGTCAATGCCATGCTGGATCGCTTCCTGGCCGTCGGCCTCCGCCGGAGCAGACGTAAAGCCTTAAATAGACGCGGAAATATCGATTGGCTGTGATCGCGTGCCAGATTGACGGCTAAGGCGAATTGATCCTGTTGGGTTCGCCGTTCCGAGTGTGGACGACTGCCCGTCGCCGCGGGTGCTTTCGATATCGCGTTCCTTCCAATATTTCGTTCGAGCTGAAATGCCGTTCTTCTCGAGCTGAGATCGGAGCTCTGTAAGGTGAGGCGCGCGTTGTTTATATTTTCGAGGAACGCATGAGTCGAACCTCAAGAATCTCTTGCTGGCGGCGGCACCCCTTTATTGGTCTCAGCCGGGATCAAGATACTGCATCGGACCTGGCTTGCTTGATCTTGGTGATCCGGTGCAGAGCGGCGATCCGTATCGACTCCGTCAGTTCCGACGGAAAGTTCTTCGGAAGCTTTTCAAGAACCCGGGCGAAAGCCGGCTCGAAACTTTCTACCAGAGACTCGAAAATTGCACGGACGACGGTAGCTCCGACACCGGAGATTTCGGCCGTCTGGATGAAGTGGCGAGGCTGAATTTCGCTCATTCTATAGTGACGGCTTTTGCCGACAGACATCGCGAGCCTGAACGCCTTGGGTTGAATCTGCTTTGCATCCAGGCTCGGTTGGGCCGCGAGCACGTCGTACAGGGGAGTGAGGCGGAAGCGCCCTCCGGGGCTTAGAAACACACTGAAGTTCTTGGCGTGACCATCCGCTGCTCCAACCAGCCAGAAAGCGATGGCTGCGCGCAAAAATGTCGCCAGATCCTCGGCCGGCACGTCGCTGCCCTTGAGCAGCTCCAGAATCTCTTTCATCCCCGGGCCGCCTTCCGACTGGTATTTCCTGGAGGGCGGAACCGACAGAGACTGGCAAACATCTTCCTGGGGAAGGCGCAGCAAGCGCCCGTCGCCTGTCCAGCGGCGATCAAATCGCTCGATGATGAGCGTTCGGCGTCGCCCGAAGTCACCGATCTCCGCGTTGGCAGTTGGCACGCCGAGGCCGGACAACAGTTTCAGGCAGAAATATTCGTTCTCAACGCTGTTGCAGAGGTCTATGCCGTTTGGCAGCCGGCCAATTTGCGGCTTGAGAATGTGCGTGGTCGCGGCAGTGCCGACCGGCTTGTACCATTTGCCATCGCGGCGAAGTAAGGCGGTTTTCTCCTGCGCGCCCGCAATCGAAATTCTGAATTCCTCATCCTCGCCAACCCCCAGCGGAGCTGCGGCGAGGTTCTGGATGATCTTGCCAATATCGGCGTTACTGATGGGTTTGCCGTCGACCTTCCCGGCCGGACCTGGATCGATCCCTTCAGGCAAAAACTGGAGCGCGCCAACGCAATCATGCCCGAGCGCGGTCAGCATGCTGTAGGCGTCGATTCCACTCGCGCCAACACGTTCGGCCACGCGTCTGCGGATCGGTTCGCTATCGGGAAGCAGATTGTCGAATACATTGATGACCGGCGCGCCGATGTAGCGGTCCTCCCGAAGGGGCAGCGATAGAGAAATCGGAAAAGTGGCTTTCCAGGCCAGCCATTGCGGATCGTACCGGAAATCGATTGCTCCGCTTGACTCGCGCCGAAGCGTGCCGACCAACCGTCCGTTGAGGAACACATGCAAGGGAGCGTTTGTTCGCGGACGGGCCATCAGAAGACGCTTTCAATGTCGGCAGCGCTCGCCTTGCTGCGCGTGCGGATGACCAACTCGAGATCAAGGGCCGCCAGGGTTTCCATCAGGGTGCGCAGCTGGATTGCAGGCGCGCCCCCCTCCAGGCGGGAAACTGTTCCCTGGCGCAGATGCATGCGCTTGCCCAGATCGGACTGCGTCAGTCCGGCCTGTTTGCGAGCCCGGCGTAATATGGCTCCCAGCTGCTTTTCCGTGCGGGCAATATCCTGCGTCATATCATATCAAACCTCCGCCAAAAATATACGGGATTGCGTATATTTTGTCAATATACGCGATCTCGTATATTTAGAATCTATACGCAAAACCGTATGAAAAGAGAATATACGCGATCGCGAATATGGCCTGTTCTGAAAGCCAGGGTCCGCAATCAGCGCAAATTACCGCTTCTCGACAATTAGGCCGCCAGTGAGGCTCATCGCCTTGCGTGCACTCATCAAGACGATGACGGAGGAGTTGCCTTCAAATCCAACGTGCCGGCGCCTCATCCGCCACAATCGCATGCGGTCCTGGATGGTGAACCGATGCGGCTGTTTAGCTTGGTGGCCGGTCAGCTTCCCGAAAGCTGGACCTGCCAATCTGGCGAAGTGGAGTCATCTCGGGGCTGATCTGCGAACTGCATCAAACGGAAACATCGTCAAACGGAGTTACGTAATGGTTCGAATCCATGACACTCTCGACGCGGCAACATCGGGTCCCGACAGTACATCACAGGCCACCCAGCAAGATGAAACCATAGGCCACGCGGCCTTTGACCTGCACCTGGACGAGATACCGCCGGAGCAGCAAGCCGCTGGAGGTCCTTCTGATCCTGATGTCTTCGACGAGGTGGAGGATCGCCTCGATGCGGTCAACCAGCACCCCGATTTGAAGCTCGTCGTCATTTCGAACCGCATTGCACCCTTCGATCCCAATAAACCTCAGACCGGTGGACTCGCCGCGGCCCTCGAGCCGGTCGTGGAACGTTCCGGCGCGGTCTGGGTGGGCTCTTCGGAGAACCGCGGCGACGGGACCGAGCGACCCCTGCCACTCGTCGAGACTGGTGCAGGCCATGTGGCGAGGCTCGATCTGCCAGCCGCGGACTATCCTGGCTACTATCGAGGTTTTTCGAATTCGACGCTGTGGCCAGCATTGCATTCCCTGCCGGACCGGATGTCGGGCTCGCAAAAGGATTATGCCAGCTATCGAAGGATCAACGACTTTATTGCGCGTGCGGCCTTCGACGTACGAGATAGGGACGCATTTTGGGTGCATGATTATCATTTGCTTCCGCTCGGGGCCGCCCTGGATGAGCTCGGCATTGAGCGGCCAACCGGCTTTTTCCTCCATACGCCCTGGCCGACGCCCGACATGATAGAGCGCGTGCCCAATCATCTTGAACTGATGAAGTCGATGCTGAACTACGATCTGCTGGGCTTTCAGACGAACCGGGATCTGAACAATTTCGTGGCCTGTCTGCGAACCCATTTCGGGCTGGAAAGCAAGGATGGCGTCGTGACCACCGAGCGCGGCCAGACGCGACTTCAAAAATTCCCAATCGGTATCGATCCCAGGCAGTTCGCGGATTATCTTGCGGCAGACCTCTCGCCCCCAGAGCAAGAAAGAATCTCCTCGCTGTTGCAAAGCTTCGAGGGCGCCAAGCTTGCAATCGGCGTAGACCGGCTCGACTATACGAAGGGGATCGACAAGCGGGTCGAAGCGTTCAATCAGGTTTTGGCCACCGAGCCGCCGCGCAGCATATCGCTGTTGCAGATCGCGCCGTCGTCACGCGCTGACGTCGAAGAGTATCAAAGATACAAAGACGACGTGGAGAACGCGATCAACCACGTCAATAACCAGCATGGCACAGACGAGTGGAGGCCGATCCACTACAAGAACGACTCGTTCAGCCAGGCTGCACTCGCGCGTCTTTACCGTGCTGCCCATGTTGGCGTCGTGACACCGTTGCGCGACGGCATGAATCTGGTAGCGAAAGAGTATGTTGCTGCACAAGACCCGAAGGATCCCGGCGTGCTGGTATTATCGAAGTTTGCCGGCGCGGCTGAAGATTTCAACGAGGCGCTGCTGGTGGATCCAAATCACCCCGAGGAGATCGCTGGCGCTATTTCGAAGGCGGCCAACATGCCGCTTGACGAGCGCATCGAGCGCTGGGAGTCGATGATGCACAAACTTGAATCATACACCATTCACAAATGGTCGGCGGACTACGTCCAGGAGCTGGACAAAAGCCGTGTCACGGTTCCGGCTGATCAGTTCCACCATCTCGGTCTTGGCTGGACCAACGAGGCTCAAATGCCCCTGTACCGGAACTATGCCGAGGCTCTCACCGCCTACAACGAGATCGACCCCGCGGATGCCGCTTTGAAGCAGGCTGCCTATGCAGACGTGAAGTCGGCCTTTGAGGCGCTTTCGGCCCCACTGAAGCATACACAGGACAGACTCTGGGATCGGACGGCGCTGACAGCTTCGCTCGATATTCGTCGCGGGCAAGCGCTCGGTGCCGGCGTGGAGTGACCGGGCGAAAAGTATAGCACGGCGGATTACACGTCTCTGTAGCAGCATAGAGCAACGATCCAGATCTTTGGCGCTGACGCGGTTCTTGCGGGCCGCGCAGGCCCGGGTGATGACCGGGAACGTTAATGAGCTGCGTCAAGCCAGCATGCGACTGGCCCATGACCAGAATGGGAGCGATGCAGCCAACTTCTTGTTGCTGAATGTAAACGACGCTGATGCGGGTAGCGGCGCCACCGGTCGGCGCGATGCTGTCCGTTGATCGTTCCGCGCCGGAAATGGGCGCTTGCCTATGCATCGCAACAGCGTTGTTGCGGAACAGTTCGAAGCCAGGCTTGCACTCGCCTCCTGCTAGCCCGGATGGCCTGGCTAGCTCGATTGAAAATCTCGCGCCGATGACATCCTTCGCGTGGTACGCCTTCGATGAAGGACCACGGGCTCGTGCCCGCCGGTCGATTCGGGATCATTCGAGCCTGACCCCAGCTCCCTAAAAGGCTGCTGATGACAGCTTCGTTGCGCCATCTTGTCTCAAGATAGAACCTGATCTGGCGCTTGAACCTGTTGTTGACTGTTGGCTCGGTTCCAACACGCGTTGCTACGCAGGCCCGCAATTGCGCTTCTGCCCTCATCATCGTGTCGTGTGCAAGCTCATCTGCAATCAGTCGATGAACCGGGTCGTCGGTATGTTTTGCGTGTTTCGCAAAGCGGAGCTCGTTACACTCGGCAGGTACTTGCGGTCACGAACCGGAAATCACCACGCACGCCGCCCTTGACCTGATCGCGATCCGGCTGCGCGATCAGTGCGCCGTTCTTTGTCTTGATGATCGTCATCGATAAATCTGCCCGATAACGCCCGCTGCGACGAACCGGCCCATATGCGGATAAGCATTGCGCTGGCCGGCGCTGTGTCGCTGTGTCCCCTCTTGATCACTGAGGATCGAAAATACTGGTGGCGTCTGACAGTCGATCCCGACGCCCCCCTGTTGGTGTCTGCTTCGCAACCAATGTCGGCAACCGGACGTAGTCGTGCAGGCTTGAGCGGCTGAAACTTGCGTTTCTTTAGCCGGCACGCAGCTTGCAGTGAATGGACCACCAGATGGCGTAAGCCGCGCTGTGTCATGGGTTGCGTGCTTGCGCTTCTCCTTGACGGGCCTGCGAGCGCGGTTCGACCTCAGCCGGAGAAGTCCATGAATACATCGTTTCTTTCCGCCGCGCTGCTTTCGATTGCCTGCTTCACCTCCACGGCGCTTTCACAGGAGCGCTTGGCTCCGGTGCCGGCTGATGATCCATTCCTCTGGCTCGAGGAGATCGAAGGGCCAGGGGCATTGGCTTGGGCTCGTGCCGAGAACGAGAAGACACTCGGGGTCCTCCAGTCAGACCCCCGCTACCAACGTTTTTACGAGCAGGCCCTCACCATCTTGCAGGCAAAGGATCGAATTCCATACGTTTCATTGGACCGGCACGGGTTGGAAAACTTTTGGAAAGACGAGAAGCAGGTGCGCGGTGTCTGGCGGCGCACCACACTGGCGAGCTATCGTAGCCAGGATCCGCAGTGGGAGACCATCCTCGACGTCGACGCGTTGGCGGTCGCCGAGAACAGGAACTGGGTCTTTCAGGGTGGCAGCTGCCTTCCGCCTGAAGAGCGCCTCTGCCTGATCAGTCTTTCCGATGGCGGCAAGGACGCCGCGTCGTCGCGCGAGTTCGATCGCGAGGCCAGGACCTTCGCTGCGGACGGCTTTTATCTTCCAGAGGGCAAGCAGACCTTCAGCTGGGTCGATCGTGACACACTCCTTGTTGCACGGGACTGGGGCGAGGGCTCTTTGACGCAAGCCGGTTACCCTTTTGTGGTGAAGGAGCTCAAACGCGCTCAGCCGCTCAGTGAGGCCCGCGAGATCTTTCGCGGCGAGCCCACCGATGTTGGGGCGCTGCCCCTGGTACTTCGTGACAGTGAAGGCCATGTCCATGCGACCGGGGCCATCCGCTCGATCGGGTTTTTCGAGCACGAGTACGTGGTCTTTCGCCCCGATGGGCCCGTCAAGCTCAATCTTCCGAAGAAGGCGGCGATCATAGGCCTCGTGAGTGGCCGTCTGCTTGTGAAGCTTGACGAGGAATGGACGCCATCCGGTGATGTCAGCTTCAGCGCCGGCTCGCTGATTTCGTATGACCTGACCGAATGGAAACAGGATCCGTTGCACGCCAAAGCCTCGCTTGTCTTCCAGCCCGGGGCCCGCCAGGCTCTAAGCGGGGTCCGTCCTACCAGGAACTTGCTGATCTTGACGATCCTTGAGAACGTTCAGAGTAAAGCATTCGTTTACAAGTACGATCAGGGAGCCTGGTCGGCGACGCCGATCCAGCTGCCGGAACATACAAATGTCAGCGTATCAGCCGCCTCCAATGAAGCGGACCAGGCGATGTTCGCCGTCTCAGACTATCTCAGGCCAACGTCACTCTGGTATTTTGATGCCGAAACTCAAAAGCTTGAGGAATTGAAGACGACACTCACTGCCTTTGATGCGTCCACTCATGTCGTAGAGCAGTTCGAAGCGACTTCGCGTGATGGCACGTCAATTCCCTATTCTGTGGTGCTTCCGACGAACGCAAGGTTTGACGGCGCCATTCCGACACTTCTTTATGGCTATGGCGGGTTCCAGGCTTCGCTTCTGCCCTCCTATCTCGGACCCGTGGGGCGGCTCTGGCTCGAACACGGCAACGCCTATGTCGTTGCAAATTTGCGTGGGGGCGGCGAGTTTGGCCCCCAATGGCATCAAGCCGCCCAGGGGGCAAAGAAGCAGACGACGTGGGATGATTTCATCGCCGTTGCCGAGGACCTGATCCGCCGCAAGGTCACAAGTCCGCGCCGCTTGGGAGTGATAGGCGGCAGCCAGGGCGGGCTGCTCGTTGGCACCGCAATCACCCAACGTCCCGAGCTCTTCAACGCAGCGATCATCCAGGTGCCGCTGTTTGACATGCTTCGATACACCAGCCTGGGCGCGGGCGCCTCCTGGATCGGGGAGTACGGCGATCCCGCTATCGCCGAGCAGCGTGCGTGGATCGAACCCTACTCGCCCTATCAGAAACTGGTGCCTGGCAAGACCTACCCGGCGCCTTTAATTCTCACCTCCACCAAGGATGATCGCGTGCATCCCGGGCACGGCCGCAAGGCTGCAGCGAAGCTCGCCGCGCTGGGCCAGCCTTATTTCTACTACGAGAACATCGATGGAGGGCACAGCGCCGCGGCCAATCTCATCGAAATCGCGCGTCGGCTGGCTCTTGAATACACCTACGCATCGAGGCGGCTTTGTTCTGAATAAAACCGGCAGATGGGCTGATCGAACCGAGTCCAGACCATTCATAATCTCGACGTCACCACGTCCGTCAGCTGAATTCAACGAGTCGCGAGCGAGGCGACAGCAGCGAACCAGCCAACCGGCGGGCAGGATGCTGGAGCCGGACTTCGAGGCGACTGGAGGAATTCTCTCAGCGCTATGGAGGACGCTCGAACGCAAGCCCGCAATTACCAGGGGCATGTAAGGTGCCTGGCCGGCGCCTCCCGGCCGGCGGTCAAGGTTTTGCCGGGCTTGATTGGCCCGCGACTTGCTACTCCAGACGGCAAGCTCCGTCGTCTTGTTCTGGAGAGATCGAGCAGCAGTCAACGCTGCACCGAACGGGATCTCAAATCCAGCTGTGCCTTTGAGGCCACAAGATCCAAGCCGCCTGTGTACCTCAATCGAGATCCGGGTGACAGCCAGGGCAGAGAGCCGGGCCGCTGAACTCGCGTGACAGGCCAGGACCAAACGAGGTCCGACTGGTCAGGCGTGTATGCCCTGTCAGCAATAGCGGTCGTCGTTCCTGGAGAAAGTCGGGCGCATGAAAGTCCAATAACAACAACCATCGCAGCTAGAGGCGGGAAAGAAGCAAGTCAGATGCGCAAGCTACCTATTCTGAAAAGCCTTCATCTGTTTGAGGCGGTCAGCGAGTTTCCAAGCTTCTCAAGGGCGGCCGAGCGGTTAAACATGACGACAGGCGCGGTAAGCTACCAGATGCGCCTCCTTGAGGACTGGTTCGGCAGGAGGCTATTCGTTCGGCATAGCTCAGGCGTGCGGCTGACATCCGACGGCGAGCAGCTCAAGCGCAGCTGTGCGAGCGCGTTCACAATGCTCGAGAAAGGCTGCTATGAGCTACGGAGGAACAACGCAGGACGTTCGGTGGTGGTGGGCTGCTCAACCACATTCTTGTCGCATGGCCTGTTGCCCCGTATCGGTGAGTTCCGCCAGCTTCATTCGGAGATTGATTTTGTCTTCGAGACCGGTGCCGATCTGGACGCGCTGGCTGTTGGTGCGGTGGATATATTGTTCGTTTCCGGCCTGTTGAGACGGCCGCTTCCCGTCCGTGAGGTGCACGTATCGAACGAGATGATTGGTCCTGTCTGTGCGCCTGCTGCCCTCAAGGCGATCAAAAGCCCGACAGACATTCTATCTATTCCTCTGCTGCACGAGGCCGTTCAGATGGACGCCTGGAACGAATGGGCCAGCGCAGCTGCAATATGCTTGGAGGGATCCCGGAACGTCGTGTTCGATTCATTTTCCCTGGCTGTCGAGGCGGCAAAAAGTGGGCTTGGAACCGCAATATCCTCCCAAATTCTGGTCAGGAGCAACCTCGAGAAGGCAGAACTCGTGGCTCCGTTTGGCTTTGTGCCGGTCAATCGTTCAATCTACATGTTTGTCAATGGACATGCGCGAAAGCTCGCGGCTGTTAAAGAATTTGAACGCTGGGTCCTGTCAGAAATACTGAGCAGGAATCATCCGCTATTGCCTTTCCAGGCCGCAACTTCAAAGATCAATCAGGCCGATCAATTGAAGCTGCCAGCTACGTCACTGCTGGCGCCAGCCCGTTGATGGCCATCATGGGCTTAGAGGGCGCAACTCGTCACGGATGAGGGGCCGGAAATCCGTGGCGCACAGCTAAAAGATGAAGGACTAGAAACGGATCGTCGACATAGGCGAGCCCGTTCGCGTACTTCGCGTTCTCCGGTGCGGGGCGTCCCTTCTCGAATATGAGAACAGGCGCGGACTGATGATCTGGGCCAAGCTTCTCGATGAGTGCGGTTCGAGGCTTGGCCCAGTCAATCCGACGGACGTCGAGCCTCGCGGCGCGGCCTGGAAACGCGGTCAGCACGCCTTCCAGCAGCGCGCATTGCCAGCAATAGAATTGTTGTCCTGGAAATGCCGGATCTGCAAAGGGGCGCTTTAAAAGGAACAGCTGATCCCAGGGCATAGCGGGTTCGCGGATCTACCGATCGACAGGGCCTGAAACTTGAGAATACCTGGATCTGACAACGGCGAAGGTCGCGACCGCAAAAGCGAGAAATGCGCTCGCCGCGCATAGCAGCACGATCACGCCGAAAGGCAGCCGATCACCTAAAAGCGAGAAGGCAATGCCGTTTCCCGCGACGCCCCCATACGTACAACATTGAAACAGCCCGGAAAGGCGACCGGCCCGATCCGGAGCCACTGTTGAGACCATGTGCGTGTGAGCGGCAGCCGCAAATATTTGGCCTAGGCCCAGCATCGCGCTGCTGGACGCGATGACCACAGGGAGGCCGGCATCGAGTGACATGATTGCAAGGCATGCCGCAAGCAGCACTGCGGCCCCGGCGATCGTTGGTAAGGCGCCCAACAGGTCGAAAATCGGCTTGACGGCCAGCGCCCCCAGCAGGGCCAGGACGCCATTGCTCATGACGATCGTCAATAGAACGCTCTTGTCGAGCACCCCTCCAGCTGTGGCACGTATTGCAGGATAGACATTGATGATGCCGGCGCCGAGATTAAGCAGAAAGACAGCAAAGAATGCGGGATAGAGCGGTGTCAAATCCAGCACGGTTCCGGAAGGCTGCGCCTCAAGGACTGGTGGTGTCCTTCTGAACTGCTGCTTGATGCCCAGAAGCACGACCAGAGAAAGGATGATCGCCGATATGTTGAACGCCAGAACGCCAGGCAAGTGCAGTTGGTCGGAAAGCATGGCACCTGCAAACATTCCGAGCAGATAGGTGAGCCAGTCGATGTTGGCAATGTTGCGCAGCACCGAGATCATGCCGTCTTCCGATGTGATACGGCGGAAGAAAGAGACTTCAGCGGACAGGTAGACGGGCTGGACCAGGCTCAGGACGGCGATCGAGACATAGCTCAAGAACGAATCGGCCCCGTCCGTGTGGAAGATGGCGAGCAGCGCGCATATGCGAACTGCATTGACGATCATCATGGCGGTGATCGGATCACGCCTGTCGACCAGCGGCGACAGGAAGAGGCTCCCAAGCATGATGGGAGCAAAAATGACCGCAACGCCAAGGCCCGCGGCGCTCATGCCGGTTTGAAGAAGGCCGATCAGGATGCCGATTCGGAAGGCCCAGCCGCCGATCTGAACGATCAGATGCGACAGATAGACGAGTTGCCGTGTGCCCGCCCCACTCATGATGACTTAGCCTCGCGTCATCGCGTGAATATCGCTTGATGCAGAAGCGAAGATGACGCAGGTCATCGTGCCGCGAGATCGGTGCGATGAGCCCGCAAGAGGATGCCGAACGCTCTCGCAATAGGACGACTGGTGAAAAGGCATCATATCTGCCTCCCTGTGGCGTGCGGTCGCTCGGGACAAAACGCCGGCCAACTCGGTCCTCCTTGCCTGGCCGGATCCCTGAATTGAAGACGCTTGCCGCGCAACAGGATCCGCCAGACATCGCCCATCAGCTTTGAGGTGCAGTTGCCATGTTCCTGCCGACCACCCTGTCGTACGCGGCTCCAATGCGACGGCAAGCAGTGCCGTGAGCCGCAAGCTCATGCCGGCTCGGAAGAAGACGCAGAAGTTCGGTTTCGTCGCGAAGCCAGATCAGCTTGCAGACTTGACTGGATATGCTCGCGGGTGATGAGATAGTCTGGATCGCCACCGATTTCGACAGCGACGGTGGCGTGGTTCAGTGAGATATCTGGCCGGCCCTCGTTGAAGTACTCGATGGCTAGATTGTTGTGCGTAAGCGCATGCCGAGGGTTGATTTCAAGGGCTCGAAGATAATGCGCGATGCTCTCGTTCGCCTTGCCGAGCTCAGAATAGGCAAGGCCGAGATTGCTTTGTAAGTCGGGGTTCTTGGAATTGATCTCGGCTGCGGCTAGATAGGACTCCAAAGCAGCTTTCGGCCGATCTTGCCGCATCAGGATGTTGCCCTTCTCGAAGTGAGCTCGCCATTCGTTCGGCTTGATGGCAAGTGCCCTGTCGAGATCGGTTAGGGCGCCTGCGGCATCTCCCGTTCTGTCGCGAAGGGCTGCCCTGTTCAGATGGGCTTCGTAATAGGGTGGGCAAAGCTCAATGGCCCGCGCATATGCCTCTAGAGCCTCGGCTTCCCGTCCGGGTACTTTCGAAAGCAGGTTGCCGAGGTCATTGTGATACTCTCCGTAATAGGGATCGTAGGCAATGGCCTCACGTAACTGCTTTTCAGCTCGAGGAAGATCGTCGACAAGTTCATAGACCTGACTGGTGTTGTAGATAAGAATCGACTGATGAAGCCTGAAGCGCTCGTTGCCATACACCTTAAGCATCTTGCCATGGCCTTCCGCGCAAAGGGTCAGCGCTTCGTCATACCTTTCCTGCTTGGCCTTGATGTAGGCATATGCGTTCTCTGCAAACACCTTGATATAATCGTACTTGTCGTGACCTTTGAAATCCCGTTCGATGGTCTGCAAATTGCGCACGGCATACTCTTCGGCCATCGGGAGGTCGACCGGCTGCTGGTAGCGTCCGTACGTCATTGATTGGGCATAGAGAACGGTCGGTGTGTATTGGCTCTTCGGGAATGTCTCGTAGAATTCATCCAGATAGGGAACCGACACCCGACCGCAGCCTAGCGAGTACAGCACAAAAGCCGCGCTGATGAAGGCGGCGTTCACCGGAGCATCTCCGGAGCCGTAGGCGCGAAGCGCCGGATCGGCGAAGATTTCGCCGAAGTAGCCAAACCACAGATCGTACAGACCGATGCTCTGGAGGATCTCACTCGGTTCTGCGAGAAGTGCCAGCCGCTTGTATTTGTCCCGTACAGATAGAGCATGAAGCAAGACGAGCGGCGCCTCGGCCGCCAGATAGCGGTGAAGGCGAGCGCGGTGCAGCTGCTCGTGCAGATGATCTGCGGTCGCCTGCTCGAAGGTTGCATAGTTTCGTTGTGCGATCAGATCAGCCGTCGTGCAGTCTGATTCAATGTACGACCTGAGAAGGATGTGCCGTTCCCCGGTTTTGAGGCTGGCGAGATAGAGGTCCACGATCGCGATCGGGTCGAGATAGCCGATGACCGGCAATCCGGCTGCCACGCATTTGCTTAAGGCCTCCGC
The DNA here is from genome assembly GCF_054058795.1 of Bradyrhizobium sp. USDA 4506. Classification (NCBI taxonomy): domain Bacteria; kingdom Pseudomonadati; phylum Pseudomonadota; class Alphaproteobacteria; order Hyphomicrobiales; family Nitrobacteraceae; genus Bradyrhizobium; species Bradyrhizobium sp. USDA 4506. Next base: position 206,682 of record NZ_JBSSBM010000002.1, read on the forward strand.
GATCAGCGGATTTCCGCCACTTGCCTCGTAGATCTGCCGTTGTTTCTCAACAGCGAGATCCCGATCAAGGACCGGCTCCATTTCCTGCGAGCTATATCTGCCGAAGTGGACTTCACTGGCGCCCTGAAAATAGAGGCGCTGTTCGTAATCAATCAGGACAAACCGAAACAGACGCTCATTGTCATCCAGCCTGACGAGCAGCTTGATCAGATTCTTCGCCGAACCGGACAGGGCAGCCGCCCGGTCGATGACGATGATGTGACGTTCGTTGCGCTCCTGGGCACACTTGATCAGGAATTCGGCTAATCCAACCAGGAGCTTATTTTGATATTCGTGATGATAGAAGCGTGTCCGCTCCTCCTTGCTCGAGGTATTGGTAAGATCCTTCGGCACGGTAAAGGCATCGCTGACCAGGAGAGGAAACAGCCGCTTGAGGGATTGTTGTGCCGCCTCAACCAGTTTTGGCCGTTTTTCAGCAGCCCACCTCAGTTGCTCGTCGATGAGCTTTTGCAGGCCGGCAAGATAGCCGCCGGTCCGCCAGTCGCCATCGTTGACCGATAAGTCGGAACTAGAGTTCGCTAGTGCCAATTTGATCGTCGGCACCGGTGCCATGCCGGCTTCCGCCTTCAAGATGGTGATCGGGTTGACATCGACGGATGATGATATTGCCGGAGCAATGCGCTGCTGGATCAGATCAGCCATTTTATTCTCCTGCAACCTGTCGCAAAGGAGGGTGGTCGAAAGAACCACCCTCCGATGTCGCGCTATGCTCTCATCAGGTGGATGCATTTAAGGCACCTGTCGAACCAGCCTAGACCGTCCCCTTGTACGGAGTGGTGGTGCGGATGGTGGTCCTGATCTCAGCGATCTTCTTTCTCATCACGCTTCCCTTTCCTTGTCAGGCACGAGAGACCGAGCGAGCGCGCGGCCGGTCGTGCAGGTAAAGGATAGTGAATTGGCGCACCAATCCGCAGCGAGATTCCTTGATAGTCGCTGTCAAGAAAAATGAAAGGAGGGCCCGGGTGGCGCTACGCCTGTGGATTGGCACCTGTGCCGCTTACAAGGTGCGATCTCGATACCGCAAGTTACGCGGCACGCATGCAAATGCGGAGTTCCGTTCTCCGCTGGAAATTGATCGCGCGATCCTTATTTTTCTCATCCGCAGGTCGCGATCGGGTCGATGACGCAGCACGCGACGATTTGCATGCGCGGCCGTCCTACAATTCGGACGACTCCGAGAGCCGCGGCATATCTCGAGCTGATCGTGCCGTATGCACAGATGGTGGAACCGACGAAGAGACGGGCGCCAGATTTACAGTTCGGTGCTGACGGTTGGAACCCCCGTTTCACATACATGCTCACTTATGAGCGTCTGGCGGGCCACCACTCGACGGCATTGTCAATCGCAGCCGCAGTGTTCGAACTGCCCCCACGGCCCTAGATTGCGATTGCTGCTGAGCGGCTCGGTAATCCGGATCCGCGAGGACAACAAGATCACTCAACATCCGAGCCCCGCCGGTGTCGAGAGGTGGCAGCGGATCGCGAAACCCGCCCAATTGGCAAGCGCCAGGCTGCGGACCACCGTTTGCCTTGCCTTGGTTGGTCGCATGGCGATCAAATTGCACCGACTGTTGACCATGCGGTTGACCTCGGCGCACATTAGCCCATCACGCCCGGCCGACGCATTACTTGCGGCCTTCCTTTCGCGATGCGCTCAGATATCGCGATCTCACGCTCAACGGCCCCGAAGCGCACCTCGTGGGGGCAGTAGAGATGAACCTCTGCAAAGAGTGCCACGGAGGACGAGCACCTTATGCGCTCCACTGCCGCACATGAACGTCATGGTTGCTGCGGATGACGCTTGAACAGGTTGTGACCGGAGGCTGGGCCTAATGGCGTGTCGCGAATGCAGCCTGTTGCTCTGCTCTGACCTGGACTTGCATCCAGCCCGTTCGGCGCCAAGAGCTAGCGGTTCGCACCGCGAGCAAATTGGCGCAGCGACCCGCCATTGAGGAAGCGTTCCGGAAAGGCAATGCGCGGTGCACCGAGTATGGCGCTGACCGATCAGGGGACGCACCTTGCGCCAAAGCCGCTTGAGCGCGGAATAAGACCTTCGAATCCAGGCCGCCCTACCAGAAGGCAGAGTTTCAGCGTTGACCGGCTTCCCGGTAAGTTGCGCGGGCGCTCCGATAGGGAATTTGAGCTACCCGAAGGAGTGTGGCAGATCGCATGGCACGCTCGCGCGATGCGATCTGCACTCCTTGCCTGCTGCGTTCTGTCCCCAGCAGCGCGCCCTTTGTGCCATCGATCGCCAGGATTTGTGCCACCTCGCAAATGACGAGCGACTTCGATGGTTAAGCAGATACCCGCGCTGACCGGCATCCGGTTTCTCGCGGCAGCAGCAGTGGCATTGTCTCACGGTGGAAGCCTGTTCCTGCAGGGTACAAGTCTCGCACTCGATATTAGCATCGGGACGCTGGGTCTGTTCGGGATGTCCGTCTTCTTCACGCTGAGTGGTTTTGTCATTCAATATAACTATGGCGGCTCGATTGTCGGCAGCCCGCGTAAAGCGATCCCGGAATTTCTCGTAGCGCGCATAGCGCGAATCTATCCTCTGTTTGTTGTTCTCTTTCTCTTCGAGCTCCTGACCGGGCCGATGGTCTGGCCGTGGTTTCTCGGAACCGAGGTGCCGGCCGAGGGATTTTCGTGGCGCGTTGTCCCGTTTCAACTCGGGATGATCCAGAGCTGGTTCTTCGCAAACGTAGCCGGTGTTGCGCCCGTCTGGCAGTACGAAGAGATCGGCATCGTCTCCTGGTCAGTGAGCACCGAATGGTTCTTCTATCTTTTTTTTCCGCTCGTTTGTCCGCTACTTGCGCGGATCAGAACCGTGCCTGCCGCGATTCTATGCGCGATTGGCGCAGTCACAATCGAGCTTGGCATCGACCTGGCGGTGGTCATGCTTCAGAGCCGCATCAATCTGTTTGCGCTTCATGCCTATGGGACTGACGCGGCTCTGCCGAACTGGAAGAACACGCTCATCCTCTGGGTCGTCTACTTCTCGCCGTTTTGCAGGGTATGGGAATTCGCCCTCGGCTGTTGTTTGGCGAAGCTCCATGAAGTGTGGTTGGCCGAGGATTTCAGACCATCTCGGGCTCTGCTCGATACCGCCGCAATCATTGGTGTCGGCGCGACAGTCTGGGTGTTCTGGTTTACCGCCCACAAGCCGCCATTTGGGGCGACCATGAGCCTGTTCGATATCGCACGCAACAATATCGCCCTGGCGGCGCCGGTTGCGCTCATCGTTGTCGCGGCGGCGCAGCCCTTCAGCAGTGCAGGACGGCTATTGTCGGCAAGGTGGCTTGTCTTCCTCGGAGAGGCCAGCTTTGCCCTTTATCTTGTACACATCGTCATCTACCGGCGCTTTCCGGTGGTGCGTTGGGAAACTGCCAGCCAACTGGCTGGCCATCTCGGTGCGCTCGCTCTAGCTTTCACTTTGGCCACCTGTGGCGCGATCCTGCTGCATTTCGGATTCGAGGTGCCGGCCCGAAGGCGAATTCGCACCGCCTATCAGGCAGCCTCGCCGGAACAGCGCAGGCGTCTGGTGCGATTGGGAAGTGTTGGCCTTGCCACTCTTGTCGGTGCGGCAGCCACCTACGCGCTGCGAAATGCGGCGGGGGATGCCGTCACGCAATCAGGTATTTCGGTCGTTTCTGCCACGTATGGCGGTAACTGCCGGTGGATCTCGGCGCGCGGCAACGCCACGGGCGAGCTTGCAGCAGCGTGTAATGGCAAGGACGAGTGTACTTTCAGTGCAGGCATGGCGCGGATTGGCGATCCTGCTCCGGGCTGTGCGAAGGAGTTTACGGCCGCCTGGTTCTGCAAGGGGGAGCAGACCATTCGCTCCAGCTCGGCTGCGGAGGAGCATGGCATGGTCTCGGCTCTGCAACTCTCCTGTAATGCGGTCACGCGCGATGAATGAGCCACACCTTCAGACGTCATCCGGAGCCGAAGCCGTGAGGCGAAGCATCTTCGGCGTCAGGGTCCTGCTGTCGGCCACCGCACGAAATGTCGGTCGCGTGAGTCGTGCGGCAAAAAAGTCGCGGACTTCACCGGCGCAGCGAACGAGCGTCTCTTTGCCGCTCACCTTGATGGCTGCGAGACTCTTCGCTAGATCATAACGGTTCACTTATGGAGATGCCGCCGTGGCAATGGGTATTGTGAAGTGGTTCAATGCGACCAAGGGTTATGGCTTTATCAGGCCGGAGGACGGAAGTGCCGATGTCTTCGTGCACATCAGTGCCGTCGAAAAGGCCGGTTACACCACCCTCGAAGAGGGAGCCCGGGTAAGTTACGAACTCAAGGCCGGACGTTCGGGCAAGGCGTCAGCCGAGGATCTCAGGGTTGGCTGATCCAGTTCGCCCTCCGGGAAACGTCGGCCTGCAGGGCGTGTTCTCGCACCTGCGTCTGGAGATGTCCTGTCACTGCGCCGGGCGTTTGCCGTGCGACTTTTTCTCCCAACCATCAGGCTGTCTCGCACACTGCATGACGGCTTGATCTTTTCAAGCCGTCGGTCGGCAACCACAGCAGTTCCAGGCTTTATCGGCCTGGTACAGCGTGAGCGATGGCAAGGTAGGCCGTAAACGGTCCGAACCGTACGCTCGTGCCGGTCAGGCCAGGAGATATAAGCTGCTGATGTCTCGCCCCAAGTAACGATGCACCGGCCGGTGCTCCCGATCGAAGCGTAATGCTGTCGCGTATGAAGGAGCCCGCACAGCGGAGTTCGTCCGTTATGGACCGTGCTGGCGCGTGGCGCTGCGGCTGCACGTCTGTTCTGCTTCGCCGACGTACCTGCCCGCTCGAAAACCGGTCGCGCACGAGCTTGATACGGCGCGGCGAGGTCAAATCCCAGGACGCTGGTGCTCGGGGTTAGTCAATATAGTTGAGGTTAACGGCGCCATGTTGTTGACGATGCGCCCCTGACCTTGATCCATTGCAGGGGAACCGTACCCACACAGCCATCGGAGACACGGCAAGTGTCCTTCCAGCTGACCGTCCTGAAGGTCTTGGCCGGCCAGCCTGCCGGGCGGGCTTCCGTTGCCGAAGTCCGACGCGCCGTGGAGATCTTGATGAACAGCGGCCATGACTGGACCGATCGCATGAAGCGGTTAGCCGGACACGCGCCGGACCTGAATATCTTTTCGGCGAAGTTTGTCTTTCGCGATGCTCTCGGTTGGGAAATTACGGAAAACGGACGGCAATTCCTCTCTGCGCTCGAAAAGGCTGTCGCCGATCAAAGAGAGCTGCCTCGATCAACCATCGATCGCTCATCCAGCGAAGGCGCTGCGCAAGCGGTCGCGGATGCGACACTATCACTTATTCCTTCCCGCAGTCGCCGTCAGAGGCCGCGGCGACGCCGCAGGAAAGGCGGATCCGATCGACGTACAGCATGAAGCTGTCGCCGGACCCCATGCGAGGCGCGTGCGGCACGTGACCTTGGTAAAAATGCTATCGCTCTGCGTAGCATCGATCAAATTTACAGTGGTTGTTGATGGGCTTGGAATGATTGTCCTTTTTCCGACCCGGCCAAAGCCTGCGCGTAATCCGTCGCTAGATGACGCTATGATCAGATTGGGTCCATGTCGCCGTGCTGTGGCTGCGAGGCATCAAGAGAGGCAGCATTGAAGGGCGGCTCTCCATGGCCCCTTCGTGAACGGTTCACTGTGTTCGTTCCGCCGAACACAGGACCTGCTCGTACAAAGTCGTCTGGCGGAAAAGGGCAAGGCTAGGCGGTGTGGACTCTAAGGATTCCCTTTTAGGAGCAAATCAGATTCAAGGCTGCTTTTGGGAGGCAGTCTTGGGTGTGATGGATCGTCTGGTGTTGAGCGATGCGGCTTGGGAGCGGATGGCGCCGCTGATCATAGGCCGGCCTGACCAGAAGGGCTCGACCGGGCGCGACAATCGGATGTTCGTGGAAGGTGTGCTGTGGATCGTTCGCACGGGCTCTCCCTGGCGTGATCTTCCGGAAGCGTTCGGGGATTGGAACAGCGCGTTCCGGCGCTTCAGCCGATGGAGTGCCAAAGGCGTCTGGTGGCGGATCTTCGAGGCAATGTCCGAAGATCCGGACTTCGAATATCTGATTGTCGATTCCACCATTGTTCGAGCCCATCAGCATGCTGCCGGGGCCAAAAAAGGGGGTCTGAAGATCAGGCGCTTGGCCGTTCGCGCGGCGGCCTGAGCACCAAGATACATATGGCCGTTCGCGGCTTGGGATGTCCGGTACGGTTCACGATCACCGCAGGCCAGAAGGGCGATGCACCGCAAGCCGCCACATTGATCGAGGGATTGCCTGCCGAGGTTTTCATGGCCGATACGGCTTATGACGCCGATCACCTGCGCCAGGACATTGCAGCCAAGGGCGCGCTCGCCGTCATCCCCAACAACCCGTCACGCGCGCTCAAGTATCCGCTCGACAAGCATCTCTATGCCCAGCGCCATCTCGTCGAATGCTGCTTCTCAAAGCTCAAGCAATTCCGCCGCGTCGCAACCCGCTTCGAAAAGACCGCCCGAAATTACCTTGCCGTCATCACTCTCGCAGCCATCGTCCTATGGCTGCGATAACTGTCCACACCGCCTAGGGCTCGCGCTTGTTGCTGAACGAGGCGGGCGCTTGCTCCCAAGCGTTGAGGAACTGCGGGAAAATATCTTGCAATGTAACCTGGGTCATATGCAGCCCAACTTCTCAGCTGGCATTATCCGGGAGGCGATTTCAGGGGATGCCATGGACGACGAGTTTTGTAGAGAGAGGGCGCGGACCGTGCGGGCTCTTGCAGAGCAAGCTGACCCGTTCATCAAGAAGCGCTTGTTGCAGCTGGCCGCCAATTACGAACGGCGCGTTGATCCGCCAGAAAGAGCAGATCGAGATCGCGCTGATCTGCCCGCACAGAGGTCATCCATCCGCCCGTCGTGATTTCAGAAATGGCGCTTACCAGGACAATCACCGGACCGCGATCCGATGATCTATTTGTCCGTGATGCGCTTGCGTGATGTGCGCCGATCTCACGTGTGGCAGCCCGTCTCAGAGCACGGCCGGCCGACAGGTCAAGGGATCGTTCCAGGAGAAAAAACCCGGCCTCCTTGGTGATGGTATGCCATCGTATCGATCCGAACGCTCAGGCTTCACAAGCTCGATCCCCTGCCGCTGGCCTTTTCGCGGCAGAAGGATCGGCCCGTGCTCAGCGCATTGGGGGACCTCGATCGGCTCACCGGAGCTCCTCGTGCAATGACTTGTCGGAGATCGCAGCATCATGCGTTCGATGATTCTGAAGACAATTAACGACGTGGGACGGAGACAGGCCCGCCAGAAACGGAACCTGACCCAGAAGCAGCTCGCCGCCAAGCTCGGAACCAACCAGGAAAGGATATCCCTGTTCGAAGCGGGCCGCCTCGAGAATCCAAGTCTCGGGACGGTGCTCAAGGCGATGGCCATTCGGGGGGTGAATTTGTTCAGCGACAGCTTTCCAAAGTCCGTTCGGGACGAGCCCTTGGACACTGGTGACCTCGCGCTCGGCGAGCCAAGCTCTCTCAAGGACCGGGCCGATGAGCAAGTTCTTGAATGTCTTGATGGGCGGTGTCCCGATCGATCGCCTTGAGCAGATGGGTAGTGGCGTACTCGTTCGAGTATGCCGACCGCTGGCTCGCGGCGGAAAGTCGGAGAGGACTGCGGACGCGATCCAGTTCGTTATCGACGAATGGATGGCCGCCAGCGCCGTTTCGGCCGGTGAGCTCCAATGGATCGACGACGCGGAGGTCGGAAGTCGCCTCAAGCGCCTGCGCGAGGAGAGGACGTGGATGGGCGCGGCAGCGATCGGGGGCACTCAATCTCGCTGAAGCGCAGCCAGCCTGGTTCGCCTCTCTTGAAAGCGATCCGCAGACCGTGCATGATCCGAATCGGCCGTCTCGCCCGACCTGCCGCAGGGTCAAAGTGGACCGTTTTTCGATACTTCTGGATCGACCGTCATATCCGGGTCGATGCGTAATCTGCGGACATCGCCCAACGATATGGACAGGTGGATCCGTTGGCAGCTATCCCGTTGACTGAATCTGCTCTCACGTGCGTGAAGCATGCGATCAGGCAGGAAATTCCCGAGTTATAAGTCATCCCATTTGACCGAGGCGATTGCGGCCGCGTGCGGCTATGCAAGCCATGCCGCGTTGCGAGCCTACATGGCCGAGCGCGGGCTGGAGCGTCCGGATTTTGTGCTGCTCGAGGAGCTGCCCTATTTGCGCCGGCTTGCTACCGTGACGGGTGCTCCGATGCCAGCCGATGCGCTCCGTGGCTTCTCCTTTGATCGACTCAAGTATGAAAGTGCCGACGTAATCCGCACCGCGTCGAGTGGAGCCCGCAATATTGACTATGGCCAGTCCAAAAGGTTGCGGGCCTGGCGCAACGCGATGGTGGCCGGGATCAATGCGGGCATTGACCAAGGCCTGTTCACGCCGCGTCCGGGAGAGAACCGGTGGCCGCCGGCAGACCCGACGCGCGGCGATGACGGTCGAAGCTACCGGTTCATCCTCGAGGGTATTCCGGCAATCGGCTGGGTCCGCGACGCGGGTTGGGACGAGTTGTCGATCCACGTTGCGCTCTGGCCAACACCCGACAGCGAAGAACGGGTGCGCGCGGCAAATGCCGGGTTCTCAGCTGGCGAGCTGGTTGCGTCGGGTTGGCTCGAGCGCCGTGATGGAGCGTGGCTTCAGGTAGGGAGCTCGCCACATTTTTGTTGCCGAAAGCACCGCTTGAACCAGGTCGCTGCGCTCGACATTCGGCCCAAAGGATATGCAGATCAAGGCAGCTTCAAAATTTGAATACAGACCCAGCCGGCCTAGCTGCGCGCTCTGCAATGAGTCAGTGCGCGCAGCTCTCCTGCTGCGTTACCGCAGGCCGCACGCGTGCCGCCACAACGAGACGGCTCATCCTGCCGAGAGCCGTCCTCCGCGTCAGCCACCGTCTCGATGCCAACCGCGCGGTCATCTTGCTGAATCGAAATCGTATGCCTGCCGCCTCCAGCGTCCTGCGGAGGCGATCTGACGTTTCCGAGTACGGCACAGACTTGCCTTGTTCGAAGCCAAGAAGGAGCACGAGCGTGAGGAGAAAGGGCGCCGCTGGCAGAGGGAAGCGTTGCAAGCTCAAGCGTCGCTTCCCGGCACGCAGTTGCAACCAAGATCGTTCCTGATCATCACCTGGGTCGCGCGTCTGAGCAACGATGTGATGAAGAACGGAAAGTTGAAGGACATCATCGCGCCGCTAAAGAACGCCATTAAGATTACGCTGCCGTTGGTAGAGTACCCGCGCTGTACCAGGGCGAACCACGCTAATGTTCGAATTCCCGTGCGCCATCGATTGATAACTTCGTATTGACTGATGTGGTGGGGCGTACCGCGGTCCGACCGCGTCCACTCCTTTTCGTTGGCGAACCGGGCGGCGGCAAGAGTCGGCTCGCCAGGCGGCTCGGAAAGGTCCTGGGACTTAACATCTGGCGCGCCGACGCCAGAGGTCGCCCCATCAGCCTAGCCAGCTTTGAGCGCTGCCGATCATCGGGGCCTTCGGGCGTAATGAAGTTCACATCGATGTCGATCGTCATCGACGATATCTACGCGAACCAAAGAGATCGCCAGAAGACGACGTCCCGGTAACTGATCGTCCACTAGGCGGCAAACCGTTGAGCGGCAGCGGCGGCATTGGATAATGCGGCAGCGCATGATGGGCGCCGGTTTTGTTGCCCGATTCGGGCTTATTGGAATCGGAGGGGGCGGATTGGAGTCTCGTACCCTGGGAGTCGGGTCGTTGTAGAAATTGGGGTATTTTATACCCCAATATGAACATTGGACTTATTATCCTTGCGTAATGCGAAATTTAGGGTATAATATACCCCAAAGAGAACATCGAGATGGTCGGACCGAAAGGGAAAGTCGAAAGGTTCCTGTCTTCGCACCCGGTCTTTACCCGGACCGAGTTCCGCGAAACGGTGTCTCCCGGCCAGCCGCGCTCATCGTCGGACTCATTGCTCAAGTACCACGCCGCCTCCGGACGAATACGCCATGTCGCGCCGGGTGTGTATGCCTTCGTCCCGCCGCACCTGGATCCGGCGAACTTCCATCCCGACCGGATCCTGGTCGCATCGCGCATACGCGCCGATGGTGTCGTTGCGTACCACACCGCACTCGAACTGCACGGGCTCGCCTATTCGGAAAGCTCTCAGACCCAACTCCTCAGCGCAGGTCGCCCCGGCGAGATAGAAACGATCGTTGGTGTCGTCAGGTTCGTCGCGCAACCCGCCTCGCTGCGCCGTCGCTCCGAGGAAATGTCCGGCACGATCACGATGGATCGCCGCGGTCTCGACGTTATTGCGACTGGCGTCGAGCGAACGCTCGTCGACTGCATCGAGCGGCCGGACCTGACCGGCGGCGTCGAGGAACTCGCAAACGCGCTCCACAGCGTCAAAGCGTTCGACGTTGGCAAATTCGCGAAGTTCGCGCTTGGTCGCGACAACCAGACGCTCGTCGGCGTGTGCGGTGCCTGGCTTGAGAGCCGGAAAGACGATCTCTTCGTCGACACGCAGACACTAGACGAATTGAAGCGTGCCGCCCCCCCGGCACCGCGACCCGCGTTGGGAAGCGACGCCAAAGGCCATGCAATGGAGGGCTGGAACGTCGTCCTGCCTCCGGATTTCCTCAACCCGTCCTTCGAAGGGATGTCACCGGAGATGATGCCGTGATCTCGGTCGAACGCCTCGAAAAGATTGCCACCGACGTTTCGTTCCAGCCGGCCTCGGTCGAGCGCGTCATCCGGTTGATCGACGTGCTCCACGAGATCGCAAATGACCGCGAGCTCGGGAAGCTGCTCGCACTCAAAGGCGGCACCGCGCTCAACTTGTTCTATCTCGCACTCGACCGGCTTTCCGTCGACATCGATCTGAACTACGTCGGCGCCCCGGATAGGGAAGCCATGCTGCGGGATTCCAAGATCATCAACACGCGCCTTCCCGCGCTCCTGCAGAGCAAGGGGTACGAAATCGGCCGCGATCCTTCCGGCGAACACGCTGGCGGCAAGTGGCGCTTCAGGTACGTCTCGGCCTATCAGCGCCCGGGCACGCTGGAAGTGGACGTGAACTATCTCTTCCGGACGCCGTTCTTCGGTTGGGACAGGATGAATTCCGCAAAGCTCGGCGACTACGAAGCGAAGAACGTCGGTGTGGTCGACCTCCACGAAATCGCCGCCGGCAAGATCGTCGCCCTGGTGGCCCGGCGGGCATCGCGCGATCTGTACGATGCCTGGAGGCTGATGCAGAACGAAAACATCGACTGGGCGCAAGTTAAGGTCGGAGCGCTTGCGATCGGCGCCGCCTCCAGGAATCTGGATTGGCGCACGGTATCGCTGAAGGACTACAATTACGATCTCAACGACCTGAACAACAAACTTTTGTCCGTGGTCAAGAACGGTGTGTTCGACGCGGAGGGGGGCCCGAAGAAATGGTGCGACCGGATACTAGCGGAATGTCAAGAAAAACTGGCGCCGCTCTTCAAGCATAATGACGGAGAACTGGCCTTCCTCGACGCGCTCTACGACCGCGGAAGCATTGAAGTCGATACGCTTCCTGCGAATGACGATGTCAAAAAAAGTATCGAAGCCTTTCCCGCGCTCCGATGGAAAGCGCAACATATCTCGCAGCATCTAGGCCGGAAGCCCGGCATCTGACCGACGAGCCGAGACGCGAACCTCAAGCCTTGCCGTCTCCGCTATGTGAGTGAGGACATTCAACTCGGTCTCCGTTGGCAATCCCGAATCTACCTGGCCCAAGGAAGTGCAGGAAGATGTCGACATCCTCTGCGACACCGCCGAGGAAGGCGTCACCGCGCCGCGCAAAACTGCCATCCGCTCCCGCACAGACACGGTTGGTTGCGACTGATCTTGACCATCATGAACCGGTCTCAGCCATCGGCGACGGTGGATGACATTCCTTGTCTGGGCCGTTCATCACGATCAAGGTGCAGATTTTGAGAATTTTTGGTCCGCGATGTTGGGTTTGAGCTTCAAAATACGTTTCCGCTTTTCTTATGACAGCCTGCTAAAGCTTGCCGATGCAATTTCCGATCTCCACCAGGATCTCGTCGAAGCTCGGCTTGCCCTCATAGTACAGGGCGCTGCTGCGCTCGTAGGCGTCGGCATACAGCGCGCGCGTCTCGGCGTCGCTCAGGATGAAGGCCTCGTTCGTGGCGATATCCTTGTTGTCCGCTTTCGGAAAACGATCATCCTTGTGCTTGTTGTAGGCCTCGGTGCCAATGAAGGCTTGGACATCCTCGCGTTTCAGCAGTTGGTGGATGTCGTAGTAATGGCGCATGAACGCGATAGGGTCGCGGCCGTCAGCCTCCTGATGGCGGAACTTCGTCGCCACCGTTTGCAGCTTCTCGACGAAGGTGTAGCGCGGGTCATAGCAAGGGACAGCCTTGGCCCGGTTGTCGATCATCTCGACCTTGCCCGCGGCGTAGTCATAAACCCACGACGTGATGTCCCTCGGCTCGTTTGGTGAAACGGCATCGAAGCCAACTTCGAGCAACACCCCGTCGCGAAGACCTTCCATGGCCTCGACCGTGCCGGGATAGGTCAGCTTGATCCCCGCTACGATATTTCGGGACATCATCGAACTCTGTGTCCCGTTCGACCTTCGCGATGCCGTCGATCTTGATGCTTTGCGCCAGCCAATTGTAAAAATCCTTCCGGGATTGAATATGTGCCGGCTTGTCGTGGTTCTTGCCGGTCTTTACATCCCCGCTCAGCCGGAGGCTCGATCAGAATGTCGATATCTTCCGAAAAGCGGCCGATGATACCGTGCCCCTTGGAAAGCGGACGTGCCGCCTTTCAACTGAAACTTGAAGCCCAACTGCTGGAGTCCATGGAGGCAATGCATGATCCAGTAGTCCTGTTCGACCAGGGCTGGATCGATGCCTTTTTCCTCCGCCACGATGCGGATCAAGTCGCCGAATTGCGGATGGCTGTGAAGGAAATCACGCGGCATGCGACCCGCTCGCTCTCAAGGCGCGATCGAAGAACTTCCTTGTTCGCTCGTTTCCATAGGAACGAACCGCCTGTTGCAGGCGCCGCCGGTCCGATGACGTGGCGCGTTGGGCGACCCTCTTGAGAACCTCGTCCTTCGCTTCAGCAAGCTGATCGACGTTGTTGACCAGATCAACGAGCAGAAACTCCCGCGTCAGCGACTTGGGAAAGCGCGGTTTCACGCGAAAGGCAAACTTGCGATTGCCGAGTTGAAATTCGCCGTGGCGCTTGTGGTTATAGACGACGGTCTTGTCGTAAAGCTGCGTGGTGCCGACGCCGAGGCTGTTGTAGGCGTTTGGTGACGCGAGAAGAAACCTGTCGTCCTTCAGGAAGGCGCCGACGACCTCCTTGTCGGAGGCGGGAGCCGGACCGAAGGCCGTGTCCTTCGGGTAGGCGTAAAGGCCGCCCGAAAGCTTCCTGAGCGTGCCGCTTTCCACCAACTGCTTGAGATGCCGATCAACAGACGTTGACCATTGGGCCAATTCCGCCCGCCGATAGGCGTGGCCTGGCTTGAGATGCCGCTTGAACTGTTCGAGCTTCGTCATGATAGATAACATAGCCAAAACGCTCCCTTGTGCAAAGTTTCTCATTGAAAAATCATGCAAAAATTAGACTAAGGTACTGAATATATTAGAGTTATCGCCAATTAATGCCGCATCTTTCGTTCGCCGCGAGCGTTCAGTCCCCAGGCCGCGCCATCGATCCAAGATAGGGCAATCAATGCGAGAAGCTGACGGGCTTCGTCCCTGGCTGCGACGAGGCCGCGTGCCGTTGTGCATCTGATTCCGTGAGGCCGGGACACCATTGTCCTTACGTGTGCAGTTGTTCAGAGTTTTGCCGGAGGTGCCAACGTGGTCGGGAAAGCCGATTTCGTACGCGGGCACCAGAAGGTATCACCTGCCAATCTGTCGCCCTCTGCCAGCTCGGGTTTTGAAGGCGCGCTCGAGCGGAAGGGCCGGCAAATTTTGGTGTCCGGAAGGCCAAGCGGATATTACCCGCGGCCTGCATTTCGCCCGGCTCATCGCCGGCGCTCGATAGCTGCCTGGCTCCCATATGAGCTGACAAATTCACTGCAGTGATCAGTTCAAGTCAGCTTTCCGTCAGCTGAATCCGGTATCGGCCTTGCCCCGCCGTTCGTGACAATTGTTCGCGTCGGGAAGCCAGTTTGTTGCGGGTAGGTCGTGCTTTCCCGTCTGGATCGGAGATGAACTATGCGGGGCATTGATGAGCGCGGCAAACCGTTCATGTCGGAGGCTGGTCGCATCGAGGCCGACAACGCCGATAGTGCTCGCGTTGAAACGGCTGCTGGGCAGGGTGAAGAGCGTCAATCATTCAACTCTGTCGTGGATCAAATGCGCTCCGATCCTGATGATTTGCCCACGACCTCATCTGGTGAGGAGCGCCGTGCGAGCCCTGGTCTGTCGGAGCGGCCTGTCCGTCCAACTTCCGCTGCCCATCGGATGTTGGCGCATGCGCTGCACAACGCGACCAGAGCCAACCAGAATCTGTGCTCTTCCGCCGCCGCCGGCGCGCTGCGTACCGTTGCAAGATCCTCGTTTGATGATCCGCAGACGTCAACCTCGCCGGGGCGCGCGCTCCGGGAGGAACGGCGTTTGTCCAGCAGGGGAGATGTCTCAGGAAGGTCGCGCGTAGACGATGGATCCGCGCCGAGCGCTCGTGCTCCGGATTCCTGGAGGCCGGATCAATTCCACGAGCCCGCACAAAATGCGGGCGCAGCTTCCACGCGTTCGGCAGACGAGCCGTGGCGTGGCAATCGATTGGATGGAAGCGCGCAAACTGTTTTGCGCGGGCCGTATAGGGAAGGCAATTCGGATCGTGTTGGCGGGGCGCCCGGCTGGCACACCAATAACAGGCCCTTACAAGCGGCCGACGGCTCACGATCTGAGCGATTTGATGCCGGCCATGGCGCACCGCTAGGGAACGCAGGCGGCGCGCGTCCGGCCGGCGAACGCTGGCGTGCTGATCGAGCGGAGGAAAGCGCGCGAGAAGGCGCGCGTGGCCCTAATATAGAAGGCCGCTTCGCTCGCCCTGGCGAAATGCCAGCCTGGCGCGTCGACGATAGGCCATCGCACAACATTGGTGCTGGCCCTGACCGGTTTTACGGAGGCGATGGCCCTGCTCCTGATGGCGATGCTACCTCCTCACGTTTCTCAGGCAGGTCTTGGCACGGCGATCAAGCCGCTGGACGCTTGCCGGCAGGGCCGCGGCACTCGCATATGGAAGCAGGTTTCGGCCAGGGCAGCGGAGTGCAAGGATGGCGCCTCGAGGAGCGACCCGCGCCGTCAGCCGATGGTCGAGGACTTGAGCGAGATCGTGGAGGTCATCGGGGCGCACCGCATCCGGAGGCAAGCTCGTCGCGTTCGGACCGCGGCTCGTGGCGTGCCGATCGAGCCGGCGGAGCACCGCAAGGTGGCGGCTTGGCCTCGCAATCGAAATTTGTCTCCAACTGGCGCGGCGGAGCGCCAGGCTGGCCCTTTGAGGGCGTGCCTGCGACGCCCCTTCATCGCTCAGGCTCCGATCAACCCGATCGAGGCAATGTCGCACCAGGCGGGAACGACCGTCTTCCGGGTCGAGATGGAGAGCTTTGGCGGAGCGATCGAATGGCCGCCAGCTCGCGGCAAGGTGCACTCGAGCGACATACCCGGCCGCTTCCCGGTCGCCAGGACCAGAGGGACGGACGGCATCCTGACGCTGCGCCTTCGCATCAGAATTCGCAGCCTTATGATGTTCCCGGTGGCGCAGCTTACCGAGGGGCTACTGACACGCGTCCGCAAGAGCAGCCCTGGCGCACTCAGGGCCGCGTCGACCCCGAGCAAAGAGGCCGGCTTGCACCCCATCCTCAATCGGTCGCAGGACCAGGTGGCGGAGCTGGATGGCGCGCTCACAATGCCACAGGCCGGAACGTTGGGCATGTAACTTCGCAAGCTCATTCCAGAGATTCGGACGACCTCAATGCCGCGCTCGCAGAGATCGCCGGCGCTCGCAACATCGATGCCTTCTCGCGTGCCGTGGTGCGTCACGGCAAACAATTCCGCGGACAGGAACTCGCCGAATTCCAGCAAAAGGCGGCTGCATATTTCGAGACGCGCTTTATTCCGCAGTTCGAGGACAACATCGGCTCCTCATGGGCCTACGCGATGGCATGCAACGCGGTCAGCCGCGCAGGCGAGGTCGGAGCAAATGCTTGCAGAGCGCTGGCGGCTCGCCTATCGCGCCTCGACAATGATCATATGAAACAGGTCGCCCCCGGAGCCTTCTCCCTTTTTGCTTCCTCCTTTGGCCGCCACTCCCGGTCCATGCAATGTCGCGATGCGACGATCCGGATCGCCGAATTCTGCCGCGATGAGCCAAGGGGGCTTAATAGGTCAAGCAGTCAGGATCTATCCTTGCTGCTCAACGGTTTCAGCAAGTGGCCCGACCAGGGGCCCTGCCGCGACGCCGCCCTCGTGGTGGCAGAACATGTTGAGGCCGATGGGGTGACCGATTTTGCCTTGCAACACCTCTCCACCCTGGTGAACGGCTTTAGCAAGTGGCCGCAGGAGAAGGCTTGCGGGCGAGCCACAATTGCGGTTGCGAGCGAACTCGTCCATCGCGGCGCAAGCGGGCTCTTTCGTGCCGATGAGCAGCAATTGGCGAACCTCGTCAACGGCTTTGGCAAATGGCCGCAAGACGCAAATCTTGGCCACGCCGAAGTCTTGATCGCGGCCCAAATCGATCGTCGCGCAAGCGGCAGACCGGGTCTGTCCGGTTTTAAGCCAAAGGACCTGGCAATGCTGCTGAACGGCTTCGCCAACAGGCCGGAAGAGCAAGTATGTGTTCACGCCAGCCGCGAGATCGGCCGGCAGATCGTCTGGCGCGCCGAGCGTCCAGCTCAACTCTCGGATTTTTCGTCCCAGGATCTGTCCAATCTCGTCAACGGGTTCAGCAAGTTAACCGGACAAGTACCAACCGAGGACGTTGCGCGCACGCTAGCCAGTGAGGTTCTTCGCCGCGCCGACCGACCGGCCCGTCTGTCTGAATTCAACCCACAGGACATGGCAAGCTTGGCGAACGGATTCGCCAAATGGCCGGACATGACGCAAGCGGTCCAGGCAACAAGCGCGATCGCTCGCGAGGTCGTGGGCCGCCGCGTCCAGCTCCCGCGTTTTCACGAGCGGGAGCTCGCGAACCTGGTGAACGCCTTCAGCAAGACCATATTGGCGGACGACAATGTCAACCGCGCGGCCACGGTCGAGGTCGCAAGGCAGATCGTGGTTCGGGCTGCGCGCGCAGACGGGCTCACCCGCTTTAATCAGCAGGATCTTGCTAGTCTCGTGAACGGCTTTAGCAAATGGCCGACAGAAGACTGTGGCCAGGCGACAGCTTTCATCGCGGCCGAAATCCGTCGCCGCGCGACGAGCGTCGACGGGCTCGCAGATCTTAGCTTTCAGCACCTGGCGAACCTGGTGAATGGCTTCAGCAAATGGCCGGAACGGGCAGGTCAAGCCGCAGTGCCGATTGCAACGGAACTTAGCCGCCGCGCTGAGCGCGACAACGGCCTTGCAAACGCAAGTCCGCAGGACCTGGCGAACATCGTGAACGGATTGAGCAAGTGGTCCGGCGAGCTGAGCTCACATTCCATGGCCGTCGCCCTTGCCAGCGAGCTGCGCGATCGCGCTGGCCGGGGCAGCGGACTGTCTGATTTCAGTGAGCAGCACCTGGCAAATCTGGCGAACGGCTTTTCCAAGTGGCCAGGACAGGCCGCTGGCCCAGCCCTGGTTTCGATCGCCACTGAACTGGTCAGTCACCGCGCCAACTCGCTCGCTCGCTTCAATAGCCAACATTTGTCAATGCTGGTGAACGGTCTAAGCAAGCTGGCAGACGATAACGACTGCGCACAGGCGACAGCTTTACTGGGCGGCGACCTCGCGCGCCGCGCGGCTGGCGCGCGCGGGCTCGCTGAATTTTCTCCGCAAGGACTTGCAAACCTCGTCAACGGGTTCAGCAAGTGGCCACGCGAGAGGAACTGTAGCGAGGCCATGTTGGCAATCGCGGCCGAAATCTGCGGCCGCGCCGGCCGGGGTGATGGGCTGTCCGGCTTTACCCAGCAGAATTTGCGGAACCTTGCGAATGGATTCGGCAAGCTGGAACATGAACGCTGCGGCGAGGCGACAGCTGCTATCGCCCGCGGCATGATGCGTCGCGAGGGCGGACTGTCTGACCTTGAGCCATTGGCGGTCGCGACCCTTGTGCATGATTTTGCCAAATGGCCGGAAGAGGAGGCGTGCCAGCAGGCGGTGATGGAGATCGCTCGCAGCTTTGGGAGCGGAGCGCGGCGATTTAATGCCTTCACCACGGCAGAGTTCGGCATGCTTGCCAATGCTCTGGCGCGCTGCACGATGGAGGCCGAAGATCGTGGAGAGAACGATCAAGCCGCTGTTCTGAAGAACCGCCTGCACAAGCTCGCGCACCATCTGTACTATGCGAACGATCGCCTGCAGCAGGCCGGCGTTCTGAGCATCGCCAACGTTTTCAAAGCCTTGGGTAAGGCGCGGCTGTTTGACGATCTGTCCTTGCTGGCGCCGTTGGGGTTGACCAGGCTTGCGGAACTGAGCACCGGTGACGATTTTGCCACCGAGCATAACCTCGAGATCATGGGTCACCTCAGTGTCGCTGTTTTGCCCCTGGCGCGCAGCTCGCAGAAGCAGCTGCGCTGGCATCGCAGGCAAGCGCTGAACCTGTTGAACGACATTCAAGGCGTCACGCAAGACAAGATCGCGGCGCATCTGGCAGCCACCGATGCGGAGCGGATCCGAGGCCCACACGCGAGCCGCACCCCCGCTTTGTCGGTCTACCAGGTCCTTAAAGCCCGTGTGGTGCTCGAGAAGCTTTATCGACGCCCCTATGTCGAAGGCGACCGATCGGATTTGCGGATCAGGCAGCAGGAGCTGGAGCGCGGGACCAGAGAGATCCTGCGCAGCACACGCGATCTGATCGAGCGCGATCTGTCCAATATGAGCTGGAACCTGATAGCGGACATCGAGGCGGATAACCCGCTCGATGCGCTGGATTCGTTCCTCGAGCAGAATGTCGCAACGGTCCATGCTCAACGTCCTGCCGCGAGATTTGACGCCCACCAGGTGTTGCGCGACATGGACCACGAGCCGCGTCCACCGCAGGGCAATGCCGGACTGATGCAGCTGCCGGTCGTGGACATGCGGGGACAGCCCCTGACCATGGAGTCGGAAGTACGATATTCGGTCTTTCATCGTCTGACGCAGGGGAAAGTACCGGTGGTCGCGGTGCAGCTGCCCGGAAAACCCAGCAGCTTCATGTTGACCCGCACGCTCGCAGTCGATGGCGTACCGTATCGGATGGATCTGTTCGGCGGCAGCAAGCTCAAACCGCCGCGATTGTCCCTGGCGCAGGTCGCCGCGCGCGCGCCAGGCGGGCGGCGGATCGAGCAGACCGGCGGCAAGCTCCTGGCAATTCCGTATGCCGACACCGCAGCGGGCACGGATTTCGAGCAGCTGTCGCGCGCCTGGGGGCCATTCAAGGAAGCTTACTTTTATACCCAGCGCAGGGGATTTGCGGGCTCACCATCCATCAAAGGTCTCGCGCCCCAGGACAGCGTCCTCGAAGGCGCTTTCAAAATCTCCGTTCTCCCCGACCGGCCTGCCGAGCGGGCTCATCCATTCGCGCTCGTTGGACCGCAAGGTCCAATCGCGTTGCGACCGCATGACGGCACAGGATTCATCAAGACCTCACTGGCTGAGAAAATGCGCGCCGTTTGCCGCGCCGGCGACCAGAATGGTCCCGATCGCCTCCCGGCTTATGCCGAGGGCAAGAGAGCATCCCTGCCTGCCTCGGCGCTGCATCATTATCCTCGCAGCGAGACCGTCGCGGAGGAGGCAAGAGAGAAGGCCAGGATCTGGCTCAAGAGCAGAGACAACATGGAACTCACGTCCGAGGAGCTCTATCGGACCGTGACGGCCGCACACATCGATGCTCCTGCCGCAGTTGCCGTCCCCTCAAGCGATGGGCGTCTGCATGTGCCGACCATCAAGAGCGACACCTTGGCGGGTACGACAGGCGTGCTGGTCGGGCGATCGCCGTACGACAAGCCGAACCTGCGTCCATTTTCAGCTGAGCAGGTCAGATCGGCAGCCGATGGGGACCCGACGGCGGCATTCCTCGATCGGTGCGTTGCCATACAATATAGCTTGAATGTCGCCCAGAAATCGCACGACGAACTGGTCGCGGACGATCCGACCTTCTTTGCAAAAGGCTTGCTGATCGTGGTGCCGGACGAGATCTGGCCAGCTGACTTTGCCGACCGCGACCTCGTCATGTCTTCCGAGGACGTCAAGATCCATTCGAGCTGGACGAGCGGTAAGGACCGCGCGAAACAGGACACCGCGCTCGAGACCGTCGGGATCCTGCAGGCGACCGAAGTGTTCGCGCCGGGCTCGCTGGTTGCCGTGCCGCCTGTCGAACAGAAACGGCTCGATGGCGATTTCGACGGAGACGCCGTCATCATCGTCGGTGACCGTCCCGCGCTCTATCAGCATGTGCGGCAATTCGATCAGGAGGAGCAGGCGCGTGGCGTCCGTTCGCTCAAGCCGCCGAAATCGCACACCCCCGCGATCGAGGACAATCGGTATCAATTCAGCCGCGCGAGCCAAATCCTCGCCGCCACGCAGGGTGTGCTGGAAACCTATACCGGCCTATTGCGAAGCTTTCTGGGGCAATCGCATGAAGCGCGACACTGGTTTGCCGAGCGTGCCTTGTTCGGCACCTACGAAGGTGTTCACCACGAACTCAAGCGCGAGCTGCGTGGGCTGCTGGACCAGGAACAGGTGAACCGGACCGATATTGAGGGCAAGCTCGACCGAGCGAGAGCGGAGATCAAGGCGGCACGCCATCCGGTCGCCCGCGAAATGGCCGATCGGCTCACTGCCGATCTCGAGGCCTGGGAGCAATCCTTGGGTGTTGCGCACGACGGGCCGCATGACGCAAGGCTGACATTAAGTGCGGAGCTGTGCGAACTTTTCCCGGATCTGGCGGAGACTTACCCGGCAGCTGTTCAGCCGCGAGAGCGCATCCAGCTTCTCGTCGACAACTATCCCGCGCGTATGCATCCCTTGCCCGATGGTTACGTTGCCGACGATCTAGTCAAAAGCGCGAACAACTTCCTGAGCCTCGGCGTCAAGGTTGGCACCGACGCCTATAAATCCGACACGGGGGCTCGGCTGTACGCGGCCAAAAGCAAACGTCTGCAGGAATTGCTGCAGGCAACCCCGACACCGAAGTCGGTGCCTTATACCAAGAGCATGGCGGCCCATCTCAACCGCGGCAGATTGGACGTCGAGGCGACGTTGACCGATCTGAAGGACAATCCGACGCTGGCAGCCTCCGTCATGGAAGCCTCGATCAGGCTCAGCGTGGAAAGCGGTATTCTGCCAGAGCCGTCCGACGCCCGGCCTGCCGCCGAAGACGGCGCGATGATCACGCTGAGCCGCGAGGAGGCTGCCGTCCGCGCCAGGCGCGAGACGGATCGGGCAAGACGCGAAGATGAGGCGATCACGAAAACAGTCGGCGATGTCGTGGCGAACTTGGAGGAACAACACGGCATTCAGGTGAATCTGCCGCACGATCAGCATCGCCTGCGGACCGACCAATCATTGACCGACCAACTCACCGGCAAGAGCCTCCCCTCCGGCACCACCTCACAGCTGATCAGCAACGCCGTACGGCACGTCTTTGAAATCCCTGACGGCGATTTTACAACGGGCTTCAGGAAAGCCGTCCTTACGCTTGATGAGCAGGGTTATACCGAGCTCAGCACAACCAATTGGTTCAGGACGCGAAATCCCACCTATGCCGGGATCAAAACCGTCTTTGCAACGCCTGAAGGTTACCGCTTCGAGGTCGAGTTCCATACACCAGCCAGCTACCAGGCCAAGCTTGCCAATCACGATACTTACAAGATGCTGCAGCGAGGCAGCGGGACAATGGATCAATCCAGAGTCGAGCACCTCGTGCAGCGCGCAAGACAGATCGTTGGCGAGGTTCCACTTCCCGATCAAGCGACGAGTATCCCGAATTGGGAAGCAGAAGCAGACGGCACCGCTGATGCCAGCGCGGTCCTTGCATTGCGAAATGCCCAGCCCAAGATGCCCAAGCGTTCTCCCATGGCCGGACAAATCGTTGCAGCCCTGGGCGAGAGGCCGATCGTCCTCGTCGGCATGATGGGCGCCGGGAAATCCTCGATCGGCAGCAAGCTTTCGAACATGCTGGGCCTCGATTTCGTCGATTCCGACAAAGTGATCGAGACCAGGGCCGGCAAAGAGATCAACGAGATCTTCAAAGACCATGGTGAGCAGTACTTCAGGGATCTGGAAGAGAGCGAGATCCTGCAATTGCTCGAGCGAGGCCCCATTGTGCTCGCAACCGGCGGCGGCGCCTTCATGAGTGAGAAGATCCGCGACCGTACCCGTGAGAAGGGAATCTCGATCTGGATCAATACCGATCTGGACACGATCACCAAGCGCTTGGCCAGGGATACGGCGCGTCCGCTACTGCAAACCGATAATCCAGAAGAGACGATCAAAGAGATGATGCACGAGCGCGCCTCTGTCTATCAAATGGCCGATCTGAAACTTGACCCGACGGTCCACAAAATCAACAAAAGCGCCGGTGCACTGCTGGATAAGCTCCATGCGAAGCTTAGCGGTGGCCTCATCCGCGAACCACGTTGAGCGAGTGTCGAAGGCGTACAGCTGCACCTCGTTGTCATGCCGGCGCGAGTGCAGGCCATTGAAGTCGCTCCGGCCATCGATGCCGAGCAGCACGGCTTCGCCATCGATCACAACCGCTGACACGGATGCGAAGCGCCGACTCGGCGACTGGAAAACGGGTGCTCCAATCATGGCCACAGGGACGTGAAGTCAAGCGTGGTCCTCATAACCAGGTCCTGCAAAGAGCAAGGTGGGTACGAAGGAGCGCCGGACACCAATCCAGTGTGCAGTTCAATCCGCCGGCCCCGATCAGGCGGCCGGCACCGCGGCTGTGGCAAAGAATGAGTTGGAAAAACGAGTTTGGCTCCAAGAGGGGTCTGAGAAAAATTCTGGGTTCGATGCAGAAATTTCTGCGTCGGGCTTACCAAGCTCCACCTGGAAGAGGGAGCCCACTACGGTGCGTCCCGAATCCCTATTGTTGCAATGCGTGGCACCGCCTCAGGCGGAATCGCGAATCTCCGTGTCTTTGGCGAACGAGCTGACGTCAGCACTATTCTGATGCCTTTGTAGTAATGACGTTGAGCGCAGGCGAGCAGTTTCAAATGGCGGAGATATGTCGTGCCGCGCAGATGGCTCCTGCCGCGGCCATGCTGTTCGCGGTCATCAGACAAAGAATGAATGGCGTTAGTATCGTATAGTCAAGCGCCTGAGCCGAAGGTGTGTTTACCATTCCTTCGAATGTTGTATGGACTTTTCAGACAGGCTTCCTCCTGCCAGCATCGCGGACTGTACCTTTTCAAATGACCGCTGCTCGATTTGGCGGACACGCTCGCGCGATATTTCGTACTCCAAGGCAAGCGCTTCGAGCTTCGGGGGATCCTCACTCAAATAGCGTGCTGTGAAGATACGTCTTTCACGGGGGCTTAGCTTCTCAATGGCTGCTGTCAATGCTTGGCGCCGTTGAGCCAATTCCTGGTGCTCGGCCAACGTCACGTCATGAGTAGGCGACGGATCGACCAGCCGTTCGAGGGCATCGCCGACGTCGCCGGCATCGTTGTGACGTAAATTCAGGGACAGGTCGCCACGCAGGCGACGGTCCATATTCACGACTTCACGTTCGGGTACCTTGAGGTGAGTGGCGATCGTCTTGACCTGTTCTGGCCTCAGATCCCCGTCCTCCAAGGCGGCGATCGCACTCTTCGATTGCCTCAATTTGAAGAATAGCTTCTTCTGGGCAGCGTCCGCCGTGATCTTCACCAGCGACCAGGAGCGAAGAACAAAATCCTGGATCGTTGCCTTGATCCACCACATGGCATAGGTGGAAAGGCGGATGCCCCGCTCAGGATCGAATCGCCGCACGGCCTGCATCAGGCCGACATTGCCCTCGGAAATGATATCGGCAACGGGTAGCCCATAACCTCGATATCGCATGCCGATTTTCGCAACGAGACGCAGGTGGCTTGTCACCAGGCGATAAGCCGCTTCACGATCGCCGTGGTTTCGCCATCGCCGACCAAGGATGGTCTCTTCGTCCCGAGTGAGGATCGGAAATTTTCTAATTTCCGCTAAATACTTCGTCAGCCCGGTGCCGAGCGACGGCAATTTCTGAGAAACAGTTTGAGACATTTCCCCCTCGCAGCGCTCAACAAATTCCCGTCTCTGCCGCGCTCTCGTCAGAGTCGCGGCAGAGCAACAAAAGCATCGGTCTACAGGGCGGGACTATCGTCCGCCTCATGGCTGCCAAAACGTCGGCCTTTTCGGTTGGAGCCATCGGTCCTTCGATCCGAATCGGACTCCAGAAGGCGCAGGGCATCCACGATGTCGTCGAAGCTCACAGCTCCATCGATTGTCCGGTTCAATTCTGGATCGTCTTTCACGGCGCAAGCATCCGCGGCCCAAAGCGATAGAATGGCCCGTTTTTCGTACGATGTGAGGTCGCAATCATCGACAACGTCCATTGGATGAGCAAAGGCCTCGGCTGGATGCAGCAGCCGGGCCATCTCCAGGTTCGTTGCTCGTCGGCGATCCATCTGCAGCGAGAGGCGATCGGGAAACGTCTCACGCAAAAGAGCCTCCACGGAACGCTGCTCTTCGCTTATCCGGCGTGCGATATAAGCTCGCTCCAGGTCCGAGAGCCGCGTCGCGAGCAGCCTGCGGTAGCGCCGAATATTGGCGCGATGGGCACGCAGGCGTTCAAGATTTCCCTCGATCATCACTCGTCCCCTTCCGGCTCAGGCGGCCAAGGCACGTTCGGCTGAGCGCAACCGACAAGGCTTTCCACCCGGAGGATTCCAGGGTCTGCCGTCGAGTTCGCGCAGGGCCTCGAGGATTTCGTCGACGATACGGGCTTCTTCAGTCCGGCGGGCGAGCGGAGCGACGGGCATGATGCTATCGCCGATGCGTCGGACGCCCAGGATGCCAGAATTGCCCGCTTCTCGGCCGTCGTCAGGCCGGCGTGGCACACGACATCGCTGGGATGTTTGAAAGCGGTGCCGGGATGCAGGAGCGCGTTGAAGTCAAACACGTTGTCGTCAGCGGTCGTCGGCCGCATGGTATCCTCCTTTGCATTGACGACGAGCGGCAGCCGCGCGAAGCCTCGCGCGGCGCCGGTCGGAGCCTGCTTAGGCTGCCTTGGCTTCCAATTTCTGGACATCGTCGGCCGATACGCCGTTGATTGCGATACGGCGCGGCTTCACGGCTTCCGGGATTTCCCGGACCAGCTCAATCTTGAGCAAGCCGTTGTCGAATGCGGCGCTCTTGACCTGAACGTAATCCGCCAGGTTGAACTGCCGCTTGAAGCTGCGGGTGGAGATGCCGCGATAGAGAAAATCGCGCTCAGCCTTCTCCGACTTGCTGCCCTCAATGGTGATCACGTTCTGTTCGGCCGTGATCGTGATCTCGTTGGGCGCAAAACCTGCAACCGCCAACGAAATCTGGTAGCGGTCCTCAGACAGCCGTTCGATATTGTAGGGCGGATAGTTGTCCTCGCCGGCCCGCTGGGCCATTTCCGCGAGATCAAAAAGGCGGTCGAAGCCAATGGTCGAACGCCAAAGGGGCGAGAAATCATAAGTGCGCATAGCCAAATCCTCCAAAGAGCAAGATGGTTACGAGCGGCACCGGACACGACCGGTGCCCGTCTCAACGGCCGGACCCATGAGGCGCCCGGACACCACCGTTCGGTGGCGACAAAAAAATTAGCAAAGTCGTTTTTGGTTTCAAGAGGGGCCAAAAATTTTTTAGAGCTTTGATCCCCGGTAACCTGGCCTGACGTTCGTTTCGTTAACAAGTGCTAAAGCGAATTATGCACCCGGGCCCGCGATTCGGCAGCGCGGTTGAGGCGCAGGTTCGCCGTCCTCGAGCGCCAGGGAAGCTGCGTGACCCATAGACGGGCCGCGCGTGGAGCATTAGCTGACCCGGGTTGCAGTCCCCTGGAGGTCGGACGGAAGAAGGACATTGGGTTCATTGCTGTCTGGCAACAGCAGCGTGTCCATCTTGGCCCTCGTGGCCTTCATAGGTGGGTGGGTACAAGTTCGGAGGCCGACTGGACATGCTCGAATTTCGAGTGAAAGCGGTTGAGGACGCGCTCAAAATCATCGCAAGCGCGATCGAGAAGCAGAACGCGAACGAAACTCTTCGCGAGCTGGTGAATCAGCGGGTTGTTGCGGTTGAAGGTCACGCTTCTCCGGGGCCTCGCCTTGTGCGGTAGGGGTTCTCGGTCTGGAGAGGATCGAGGAGTTAATTCAAACTCCCATCGACGGCGGCGTCAAGTCTCGGGAAAAAGCGGAAATTGTCTCGCCGGGATTCACATGGTTTATTTTCGGACCGGAGCGTCGTTTGGGATGATCCGAGCAACAGGGCAGCTAATTTTCATTTCGTATTTTTTCAGCCCTAGAACGACGACCGTTGCTTCCTGGCGGACAGCGGCTCGGCGATCCAGCTTGCCCCAGCATGATCCGGATGCTGGGGTTTCTTTTATGAGTAGGAACGAAGCGCAAGCATTGGCATTTGTCGCCCTGTTCGGTGCCGCACCGCTACAGGCACTGAGACGCCCAGCTACACACTGGCCCCAGCTTCACCGCTGGGGCCCTCTCTTATTACGCCGTCCAGATAGGACACTTGCCGCGACAAACGACAAACTAAGACACCCAATCGCATCGGGAAGGAGTAGCAATTTCTGACACCGGTGTTTGTTTTAAAGCCTCGGGTCACGTCCCGATTCATCAAAGGACGACTGGCCCCGGCACCAGCCTCTAGGCCCCCAAAGGTGCTGGGGCCGTTTTCTGTTAGAGGCCGCCAACTGGGGCGGCCTACACAGGCCTGATTTTTGTTTTCAGCTTACGATCGATCAGCATCTCGGCCCGGCGCTTCGCTAGTTCTGCCAATCGTGTGCGCACGGTATGGCGGGTGGTTTCTCCGCCGATCTCAATGATGATCTCGAACTGATCATCATATAGGCGTCTCACGTCGAAGGTGACGCCCCTGTGGGTGAAGGTGCCTGGCATACGTAGGGGGTAGCAAATCGATGTGCGGTCCTTGCACCGGGATGCTACGGGAAATTGTCCCGCTGTAGGAATGGAGCCATGCAAAGGCCCCTTGCGGAAGTGGCCTTAATCTTCCGCGTCGCTAGCTGGCGGACTTGCTAGGCTGAGGCCTTCATGGTCCGCTCGACCTCATCAGGTAGCGCCCGGTGGTGTGCCGCCAGCTTGGCAAACAGTTCTTTCTTTGTCGGATTGGTCGCCAGCTTGCACTCCTCCGCTTCGACGCGAAGCTTCTCCAAGTGCGCCTGCATGTCCTTCATTTTGGGCTCCTGATGCCGAGAACCATGTTTGTGGACTCATGCAGCGCGTCAACCGTGCGCTGGATGCGAGAGCCGGCAGCCGTAGCGTCGGGCGCTCAGACTACCCCGAGACGCACCGGGGGGCGAGCTCCAGCTGCGCGGCATCCAGTCTTCCGGATCGTCCAGCGCGAACAGCGATGCTCGACGCAACCGCTGGCGTGGTCCGCAGAGCCTCATTACGAGGCAGCGATTATAGCGGGCCACGTACAGGGTCACGGCTGCGGTATTATGGCGCAAACGCCACAAGGGTTATGAGGACGAGCACGGCAGTACTGAAAGCTGCAATGCCAAGGCAAATGCGTGCCGGGACTGAATGGGATTCGAAACGTGGGAGTTCAGGCATTGCGCGCTCCACTTGCTTTTTTTGGGGCGAGGCGGGAGCGCGGTGACTGACAGCGATCTCGTCACCGATAGATGCCGAAAGGCCGTGCGGTGATAGAGACAAACCTGCGCTCTATTTCGTGCGAGCGCCAGCAATATGTTTCTCCCCGATCACGGAACGATCTGAAAACGCCTCAAGGTACCAAATTGCCGGTTTTTGCGGTCAAATCTCCTCCAGCACTACCTGCTCAAGTTCTAGTGCTGCGACGCATGCAAGGAAGAAGATCGCCGTAAACGATCCCCGCTTGAGCTTCATGGTAATCCCGGCTTCCGTTTCATCCTTGAGGCCGTGCTTTTTCAACCGCTTGACCAATTCCGCGTAGGTCACGTCGGCTTTCTTCAACTCGGCCTTGAGGAAGGCGCTCGCGCGCTCTCCCCATTCCTTTTCCGCCTTGGGTAGGACCATAGCGCTTCCTATCGATTTCGTGAGCTAACAAATATGATAGACTGGCCTTGACTTCCGGTCAAACCATCCATATCCGTTAGCTATCATATTCGATAGGGCGCGGCAATGCGCGGCAGACCGACGAAAGACCCTCACACCCGTCCGGCCATCAACACCCTTGAACGGCTTCCTATGGAGCTGGGCGGGCAGATACTCGCCAACCGGCAACAGCACGACACTTTGGCTGAGCAGATGCGACACGTCGAGGCCGTCATCAAGATGCTGGACCCCAGCTACAACCTGGGGCGGATCGCGGTGAAGCGGCGGAACCCTAACCCGTGGTTCAGGCGCGGCACCCTCTACGGCGGGCGCTGGACGTGCTCAGGACGGCCACGGAGCCGATGACGACTAGCGGCCCATGGCGTGCAGGACGCCACGGGCGACGACGTGCAAGGCATTGGTGCTGGGCATCCAGCACAGCCTCAAGAACCATGAGGGAAGGGGCGTGGAGAAGGTTGGTGAGGGTATCAGCGCGTCAATCCGCTCGCCTGATGAGATGTAGTCCATCGCGTCATCGGCGGTCCTCGCCTCAATAACCTCAAACCCCGCGCCTCGAAGCTGCTCAGCTGCGTCAAATCGGATGAACCATTCGTCCTCCACGAACAAAACCCTGATCCGTTAGCTCTTTTTGCTGCGCTTGGGGGACCATCGTTGGCTCCTCGGATGCTGGTCAGCCAACCTACAGAGGGGTGCAGCGTTCCAAGCCGTTGAGTTCTTTTGCTAATTGGAGACGTAAGCGTCGCGGCGGGAACATTCTCGGCCGACCGCCGACCTACAGCGGCGGTTGATGATAGGGCCCGTTGCGACAGCTCGTTATGCCCATCTCGTCGTTGCTCTGTTGACATCAGGGTTTCGTGGGCCATTGTTCCCGATTCCAGCGTTTGCTTTGTTGATCGCCATGGGCACTGTTCGAGAAGTAAAAGGCGATTTTCCGCGGGCTGAGGGCGAAGCTGCCGCGCTCATCCGGTCTTTCGACTGGTCCACCACCAGCTTGGGACCAATCGTTGGGTGGCCAATGCACCTCAGGAGCGCGGTGAGCCTTATGCTGCCGGCCAAAGCACAAATCGTGCTGTTTTGGGGAGCCGAATTTGTCGCTCTCTACAACGACGCCTATGCTCCTACGATAGGTCAGAAGCATCCAAAGGCATTTGGGCGACCAGCACGCGAAAATTGGGCCGAGCTGTGGGACGATTTAGAACCGCTTCTCAGGCGCGTCCTTGACACCGGCGAAACAGTCTTCGCAAAGGACCGCCCCTTCTACATTGAGCGGCACGGCTACCCAGAGACAGTTTATTTCGACATCTCGTATTCTCCAGTTCAGAACGAGGCTGGCGAAACTGGCGGTGTACTTTGCATCGTTAGTGAGACGACCGAGCGTGTAGTTGCGCAAGAGCGCCAACGGTTGCTCGCTCGGGAAGCAAACCATCGCGTAAAGAACATGTTTGCCGTTTTCCACGGCATCATAAGTCTGAGCGCTCGGTCAGCCAGAACTCCGCAAGAGATGGCTCAATCGTTACGAGGCCGTCTTGACGCTCTAATGCATGCCAAGGACCTAATCCGTCCTGGAATCATGGGTACCGAGGCGCATAGCGAGCGAACGACGGTGGGAGACGTGGTGCGAACGGTCTTGCAGCCGTATGAAGATGAGGCGTCCAGCGAACGCATCATGGTAAGAGGACCAACTGTCCCCGTGGGTCCTATGGCCGTTACAAGCCTCGCACTCGCGCTCCATGAAACCACTACGAATGCGGCCAAGTATGGCGCATTATCGGAGCCGACCGGTTCGATAAACATCGCATGGGAGACGCAAGGCGGGGACCTCCATCTTGAATGGGAGGAGACAGGCGGCCCGGTTATTATTGCAGCGCCTTCGGCAAGGGGTTTTGGGAGTGTGCTTGCGGAGCGCAGCATTGCCGCGCAACTGGGCGGCAAGGTGGAATATGATTGGTTACCGAGCGGGCTCAGGTTAAGGATTTCGATTCCTTTGGATCGTCTTGCAGTCTGAGTGCGGGGATAGTCTGTTTCGGGCTACTTGACGCCGCTCCTCCAATAGCGCCGACAGAATAACTGTTGGTGGTCTCATTCACTTTGGAACGTCGGCAGTTGGCCCCTCGCGACATTTGCTGCAATTGCACAAAGGTGGTCGGTGTCGGGGTAAACGGACATCGAGTAAATTTATGAGTACGCGGCCTTCTGTAATGGGCCCGATGATGTCAAGCCTCCCGAGTGAACGTCACGCCGCCGAGCTCATGCTTCTGTCCGTGGTCAACGCCTGGCCGCCACATCATGCTGTCAGAGGGAGCGGTGAACCTATCTAGATACGCGTGGTTCATCAGATGACGGCCACTGGCCGTGTAACGGCTTCACCGGATCCACCGTCCCGGCGACGGGACTTCGGGCACTGGGCTTCTGTTCAGCCCGGTTGCGTTCTTGATCTCCTCCACGTCCACTATGCTGCGATCGGCCCCGCTTCAGCCCATCGGTAAGTTGTGCCGTCGACCCAGATCCGATGCAGGATCACTGCGATCTTGCGTGCCAGGGCGGCTTTTGCGCGCTTCGAGCCTCGCCGCTTGGCGACGTCCATCCCCCAACGCTTGAGTTTTGAGAACCGCGTGATGCGCGATAACAGAACGTTGGCGGCCTCGTACAGCACCGTGCGCACCGTTTCATCGCCAGCCAACGTGATCCCGCCCGTGACGTCCTTTTCTCCCGATTGGTATTTCTTTGGCGTGAGCCCGAACAGCGCGCCTGCCGCCTTCGATTTTACGATGCGATAAGGGTCATCAATTGCCGATTTGTAGGTGATAGCCACCAGGGGACCAACGCCCGGTACTGTCATCAGCCGGCGACAGATTGCATCGTCACGCACAATTGCCAGCACAGCCTTGTGCAGCCTTCCGTACTCTGCCTTCAAGGCCGATCGGGCCGAAAGCATCGCCGCGGCTATGCGCTCCAATGTCGCCTGACCCGCAACCAACTCTCGGATCCGCGCTTCGAACGTTTTCCGCGTCACCGGGCCTACCTTCAGACCAAAGCCACGCAAAATCCCGCGGATACTCAACTCTACGTCGATCAGCAGCCCGAGAAGCTGTTCACGTGCGATTAGGAGGGCCCGGATCTCCTGCGCATCGACCGACTTTGCGTGTACAGGCCGAACCATCCCATCCGGATCAACTGGGCGATCCCGCGCGCATCCTTGCGATCAGTCTTTACCGTCATCGCAGCCAATGCGGCCTTCACATGCCGTGTTTCGAGCAGAACCGTCTCGAAGCCTGCTCCTTTCAGGCCCGCATGCAGCCACTGTGACAGCGGCCCCGCCTCCAGCCCGATCCGCTTTATCGCAAACCCAAGCCTCTCGAAAAACTCGACTAAGGCGTCGGGTTCGCTCGCTACCTTCGCCTCCTTCAGGATCTTACCCTGGGCATCCACAACGCACACGCTCGACAGTTCCAATGACACGTCGATTCCGGCATAGTTCTCCACGGCTGTCCTCCGTCTCCAGATGCTTGGGGCCGACTCAGGTCGTGACCCCGTTTCATCATCTATCGGGCGACAGCCACCATCTTCACCCCTTGCTCGGAGCCGGGCCCATTAGGGCATCTAGTCGATCCATGAATCTTCTTGCACGAATGAACGATGGCCCGGCTGTATCATCCGTTTCGCCGCGCCGAGAGCTAGGCGCGTACGAGGCTCTTTGGCTTGAAAAAGGTACAACGTCAAAACCATCGCCGAGAAATTTTCAGCAGACCCGACTGCCGTGCCGTCTGATTTCGTGTCGGCATCGGTCGCCGATGTGCGCGCCTCGGAAGTCTTGGCGACGTTGAAGAAATCGGGAGTGTCCCGCTTCGGCACCAGGCTAAATCTCACGGGCAATTATCCCTCCAAGCTGCGGGACGCGAAGCATCCTGTGGAGATGCTGTATTTCCAAGGCGCTTGGGAACTCGCAGAGACTCGGTGCGTCGCAGTCATTGGGAGCCGCAATCCGAGTGAAGAGGGGGTGCGACGCGCGGCGAAGATTGCTCGAGCGCTAGTCAAGCGCGGCTTCAGCGTCGTGTCGGGACTGGCAACCGGCATTGATACCGCTGCTCATACGGCCGCAGTTGACGCGAAGGGCCATACCATCGCTGTGATCGGTACGCCGATCGGGACCTATTACCCACAGGAAAACCAGCCTCTCCAGCGCAGCATCGCGGAGCAGCATCTGCTCATCTCTCAGGTGCCAGTGCTCAGCTACGCCAGTCAGCACGTTCCGCAGAACAAGCTGTTTTTCCCTGAGCGGAACGTCACGATGAGCGCTCTCACCGAGGGCACCATAATAGTGGAGGCTAGCGACACGAGCGGGACGCTCACGCAGGCTCGCGCCGCCCTTCAACAGGGGCGCAAGCTGTTCATCCTCGCTTCCTGCTTCAAGCGAGACGACATCACCTGGCCGGCAAACTTCGAGAAGCGGGGCGCGATCCGTGTCCGCGACCTCGCCGATATCTGGGGCGCGTTAGGTGATGGCACGCCTGCTCCAGCAAATTGACGAGACCACTGGTACCTCATGAGGACGACGATTGTCATGACCTGTACGAGTACACGGCCCGCAAGGGGTGGCGCGGCGGCGACACCAATCAGCTGATCCATAATCTTCAGAAGAAGCGAAACGATGGTGGTCACCAATACAAGGCTCCGGCGATTGCCCGACGCGCTCGCGACCTGTCTGCGGTCTTGAACGCCGAATGGTTGGCCCAGGCCACGATTGTTCCGATACCACCGTCGAAGGTGAAGACCGATCCTGCCTACGATGATTTGATGGTGCAGATTTGCAAAGGGTCCGCGCCCCGACCCCGCCGGACTTCCGGGAGCTGCTCGAACAGATCGCCTCTATGGACACGTTCAAAGGTCGCAACAGGAAGTCTCCGGCGGAACTCAAACACAATTACAGGATTGCGGAAAACCAGCTGCAAAACCTACGCGGTATCGTCGGCGTCAATCGAGAGCACCACTCTCAATCCAACTCTTCTATTTACAGCGAAAGTTCCGGTCTGGCATTTGGCGTAAGAGAGCTAGACTCGAAACACAGTTAAAGACTGCTCTCAATCAGCAGAATTCCAGCAGGTGATCCGTGCGCACCGGGAGATCGCGGAGTTCCGAAATCCGCCCCTGATTTGGTCCCCAGGCAGGCAGGGCCGTCTAACTGTCGGCGGACCACCGTCCGCGATTCGGGTCACCGTCTATTCATGGTCTCTACTGAACGAGCACGGTGGGGTTGATGGTGCTTGTCGTCGAATATTCCTTTGACCCTTTGTAAAAGTCTCGTCGCAACCTCCTTTCGCAACCCCGGCCTCGCACAGATGATAGCCCTTAGATCGGACAGTTGCGGCAGGTAGTAGTCGGGCGATTGAACCAGATCGTCAGGCACGCAGAACGAAGGCAGTGCAGTCAGACCCACACCAAGGCGCACGGCTGACAGTCTCACCAGGTGGTCGGAGGCGTGAAGAACAATCCTGTAGGCCGATCCCATCCTGTCCAACTGAGCGATCATCCAGTCGTGATCAGGAAGGGTTACTATCGGAATAGGAGTGCCCGGGCGGTGGACGAAATCGCGCGAGCGAACCCAGGTGGCCGGGAATGTCCGTTGTTCAAGGATGGTTTTTGAAAGATCGGAATCCACATCCGTAGTGAAAATGCAGGCTACGTCTATGTAGCCTTCGATCAGACCCTTGCGGATCGCGCTGGAATGATCGGCGCATATAAAGAGGTCCGAAAAGTCGTCTGTTCCGGCCCGCTCCAAAAGTCTTTGAGCAAAGAGGCTGCTGAGGCCGACACGATGAACGGTCGCGTTGCCACGACCGGCAAGCCTGAGCATTTGGTCGTTAGCCTCGAGTATTATACGAGCCTGCTGGAGGACGAGTTCGCCGAGGTCGGTCGCGGTCGTGCCATTGGGCGTTTTGTCAAACAGTTGCCCGCCAATCAGTCCCTGCAATCGCTTAACCTGGGCGGTGACCGCGGGCTGACTAAGCCCGAGCTTGCCTGCGGCTTTCGTCAAGCTGCCTGTCTCGGCTATGGCTACAACAGTACGAATTGACTCAATCGGAACGTTTAGCGCTCGCAGCATAATTTCGCACAGAATCATGAACCTGCATCGGTTCTACCACCGCGGTCGCAATATCACACCGCAAAGAGCAGCCCACATGTCAGGTAAAGTAGCTGCATGTATGGCAGTTGTGTACGTAACGTACCCAACGGCGCGCTCGCGCCTAATCACGACGACTCGCCGCCCCCTGCAATGATCGCGGTCAACTCGCGCCCCGCTATATCACGCGCCGCCGCTTGCAAGTGGTCGGGCGCGTGCTGTCTCTTTTCGGCATCCGACGCGCGGCTGCGGGTCCGCACAGCCGTTGCGGCCATCATCCCCCAACAGACGTGCTGCCTGCTCTTCGATTCGATGAGGCTCGCAAAACCACGACATGCTGAACGCGGAAAACGCTTCAGGCCGCGAGCACCGGCGCCGCGAACTGCGCTATTCAATCACTCACCGCGCCGAGCCGTTCTGTAAACCACGGCGGCGCCCGAGCAGTAACTTGTCGTTCATCTGCGCTCTGCCGGTTCGTTCTCGTCCCGGCTTATTGCCCCCGAAAGCGCTGCTCGGTCGGTATGGGCCTCCGATATTTATTTGACGCTACTTGCCGCTTTCATAGATGTGGATCACGATGCCTCGCGTCGTACGCGTTAAGCGGCCGCACGATGCTGAGCTTGTCGTGGAAATCTCTTATTCGAGATCTTGCAGGCAAGAATGTTTGATCCAGGGCAAAATGAAGGGCCGAGATCGAGAAATCAGCTCACGTGCATAGCCGTCGATCGACCCGATCCTGCTCTGGTTCTGTTCAGTCCAAAGCAGCCTGTTCTACCTGAGCACATGGTGCCTGGCCGCCTCGTATCTGGCTTGCGGCTGCTCCGTTCGCTGAAGAATCGATGCGGACGTGAGGTGCTCCGACTCTGCCTCGATGGCATCAGCCGCAGAGTGCGGTCGTTGCCGGCAAAGCCCACGCTCTCGTTTGCGGTCTTATAAATGTCATCTTGCGCGGGCCAGTGCGGCGAGCGGTGGCCGATTGGCTGGCGCTCAGCTCAGGACAAGGTAGTGGCGAGGATGCTCGCGGCAACGAGACGAGGTCGATGACAAAGCTTTTTCGCGAATGGACCCTGTTGTTCAGCGTTGCCTTCATCGCTTTTTGCCCCACCGCGAAAGCACAAGATCGCCGCATTGTCGCCGAACCCGGAGCACCTCAAACGGTCTGCGACCGCCCGGTGCCGTCTGGTGGGAACGACACGGCGAGGCTGCAAGGTGCCATCGACCATTGCCCTGCCGGTGCTGCGGTCTATCTCGGGCGTGGCGAGTTCCGATCGGGCGCACTCGAGATGAAATCGGGCGTGACCTTGTGGATCGGACGCGGTGCAACGCTTTTCGCCATCCCCGAACCTGCTGCCTACGACAAGGGCCGCGGACAGTGTGGTCGCATCGGGGCGAAAGGCGACGGTTGTCGGCCGTTCGTCAGCTTTTCCAAAACGCGTGGCGGCGGCATCTACGGCGACGGCATCATCGACGGACAGGGCGGTGCACCGATGGTCGGCAGCGCCGAAACCTGGTGGCAGCTGGCCCGCCGCGCACAGGCCGAGGGCGGCAACCAGAACGCCCCGCGTTTGATCCAGATTGATCACGCACAGGACATCACTGTTTCTGGCGTCACCTTGCGCAATTCACCCAGTTTCCATGTCGCGATGAACCGGGTCCAAGGTGCCACGTTCTGGGGCCTCACGATCGATGCACCGCCCGATGCCCGCAATACCGACGGCATCGATCCTGGCGCCAGCCAGGACGTAACCATCACCCACAGTTTTATCCGCACTGGAGACGATAACGTCGCAATCAAAGCCGGCGACAATGGCGCAACCCGTCATATCTCCATCACCGATAACTATTTCGGCTGGGGGCACGGGATGTCGATCGGCAGCGAGGTGAATTCTGGCGCCAGCGACATACTGGTCCGCAACCTGATCTTGGACGGCACGACGTCCGGCCTGCGCATCAAGAGCGATATCAGCCGAGGCGGCCTGGTCGAACGGGTGACCTATGAGAATGTGTGTCTGCGGGGCAACCGATGGCCGGTCGCGTTCGATACAAAATACGATCCACGTGCCCAAGGCACGAGGATTCCAGTCTATCGCCAGATCCTTCTGCGCCATGTGCGTGGCGACAATGGTGCGCTGCTGATGCGCGGGGTCGACGAGCGGCACGCCCTTGATGTGACGCTCGAGGATGTTCGATTTGCCGATTCCGCGACTTGGCAACTCGAACATGCCAATGTGACTGCCGATCATTCTGAGGTGTCGCCGCCGCTGCCCGGGCGAGCCAGAGAACCGGCGTCGCGCGGATGGGAGGGATGTGCCAGAGCATTCCGGGACGGAAATGACTAAGCACAACTCGGTGTCGAATCTCAGGCCGGTCAGATCCGCCTCGATACCGCTTTGATTCACGGGCGTTGCGACGAGACACGGCGCTGACACCCTCATTGCAGCAGTCCGACAGGGTCACCGCCATCGGACGTTCCCGCAGTTGCGCGAGAGTTCCGGCTCGGTGGAGAAACGTGTTGATCATGCTCAGCTGGTTGTCGCGGCGGGACGTTATCCCGACTGCATCGAGCGTGCAGCGAGCCCGACAAAAGGTGAGACCACATGCGGATTTTCGCGCTGTTCGCTGCAGTTCTGGTCGGAGGTTTCTGCATCTCGGCGGCCCATGCTCAGCCACTTCTTGTCTCGCATGCCGAAAGGGCAGCCTATCACTCGGTTCAGGAAGCGATCGACGCATTACCGATCCAAGGCGGGGACATCCAGATCGCGCCGGGCATTTATCGCGAGAAGGTCAAAGTCTCTAGATCTGGTGTTCATATCAGAGGTTCCGGCAAGAAGCCGGATGATACGGTCGTTGTGTATGGCGACGGCGCGATCAATGTCGGAGGAACCACTCGTTCTGCGACGCTGGACGCCTCTGGCGATGATTTCCGGCTCGATAATTTGACAATCCAAAACGACTACGGGCTCAATCCGGCCAATCCATCCTCGCAGGCGGTGGCGTTGTCGGTTACTGGAGACAGGGACGTTATCACCCGCGTCCGCCTGCTCGGCGCCCAGGACACGCTGTTTGCTGGTAAGCGGCCGAACGGCCGAGTATCGCGACAATACTTCTCGAACTGCTACATCGAGGGGCATGTCGATTTCATATTTGGTGATGCCAAGGCCTATTTCCGACAATGTGAGTTGCACGGCATCGCAAATCAAGCGGTCGTGTACACCGCACAGAGCAAAGGAGCCTCGGACGAGGACAGCGCGTATGTTTTCGATCATTGCAGGCTGACTGCCGACCCTGCCGCGCGCTATGTGGCGCTCGGCCGGCCTTGGCGCCCCTATGCCACAGTGGTGTTCCTGTCGACGAAGATGGATGCACCGATCATCGCGGAAGGCTGGCGCGAGTGGACTCCGGGCAAGACGATTACACTTAAGACGGCCAACTATGCCGAATACAAATCCTCCGGCATTGGAGCCAATCCGGCAGGCCGCGAGCCTCACTCTCATCAACTGACCGATAGCGAAGCCGCGAAATGGTCGCTGAGGGCGTTCTTCGGCGAGGCCACGGATTGGCTGCCCAGCGGAAGATAGGGCACAGAAACATTCACGAAAAGGCGTAGTTGATGCCATGCGCCGTCCTGGTATGGATGACGGCGAGGGAAGCTTTGCTTGGGTTCGAACGCACCCGCGGCAGCTCAACTTCAGGCGGGCTGCGAAGCCACAGCTGGCCGGCTTTATGTTGCACGCTTCAGAAGAAATCATGCGATCGCCGCGCCGCTGCTTGTTGCGAATTCTTGATCTCGTCAGCTTTTCGAAAGCTCACGGCCGCACGATCGCCGATCGGCAAACCCTCGTATAACTCGTTCCCTCTTTCTTTATACCGATCACGTGCCTCCATATAATTGAACATTGGTGCCCAGCCAGCTATCGGAGCGTAGCCTCTAGATGGCAATTGCCTCCACGATGATCGGTCGGATCGATCTCCATGGAGCAAAGCTGCAGCAGCGAATGACTGATACATTGCGAAATTTAACCGGATCGACTGCGCCTGGTGCGCCAGAGGCGAACGATCGCGATCTAGCTTTGGATTTTGCCAAAGGAGTGCTGATCATTTTGGTGATCGTCGGTCACCTGATCCAGTATATCCTCTACCGAGATGAAGGCTTCTGGGATTCGCCATGCTTCAAATGGATCTACATGTTCCATATGCCTCTCTTTATGGCGATAAGCGGATATTTTGCTTGCCGTGCGCTGTTGCGAAAGTCGTTGGCGCAAGCCGTCGGCGATCGGGCGATGCAGCTCTTGCTGCCCATGCTGTTTTGGTACGCCCTCCTGGAGACAGCAAAGTTGGCTGTGCTTCCCCGCGCGCCTGACGCATCGGGCGACATTTTGCCAGTTCTAAACGATGTTGCCGGCACATACTGGTTCATCTGGGCAGCGTTCGTTCATTTTCTTCTCGTTAAAAGTCTTTCGATCTTCGATCATTGCTCGCCCTGGATCTTGTTCGTATCAGTCGTACTGGTCGCGCTCGCACCCCTGACATTCTCCATATTTCCTCTCATAAAGTATACTTACCCGTTTTTCTGCCTGGGCTTCTCATTTGCGCAGTCGAAAGGCCGGTGGACAAGCATAACACCCTCGTACAAGCTGATCTTGGTCGTGTCTCTCTGGATAGCGGCACTGGTGTGTTTTCTGGCCTGGCAGAAGGACACTTACGTCTACAAAAATCTCGCGCTGGTTCAAGATGTGCTGTCGGCGAAGAACGTGCTTCTGATGCTTTTTGGCTCTGCGGCAGCTTCAGCGATCATGCTTGAGCTCTTCTTGCAATGCTGGAGATCTGGCCGCTCAAATCGAGTGGTCCGCTTTATCGCCGTGGAAATAGGACAGAGCACGCTGGTGCTGTACTTGATTCAGGGTACGGTATTTCGCCTCATGGATTCGATAAAGTACGCAGTGCCTTCGGATCTCACAACCAGGTTGGCCGTAGCGGGAATTCTAGGGGGAGCGATTGTTCTCGTCACGCTGATGGTGCGCCGAACCGTGCGCGACATTCCCTATCTGTCTCAGCTCATTCTAGGAGCTTCACCCCGCGCCCTTTGTCCAGCGGGACGGCCCGCGCATAACTAGAGCTGTAGCCAAAATCGGGTCAGAAGCCCCCGAGATCATCCGAGAGCCGGCTCCCGGTTCGCTCTTCGCAGCCTCCAGCCGGCGCGTTGACAGAACTAGCACGCAAATTTCGGTAACGCCACAATTTGAAATTCAAACTGACGCATTACCTAATTGTTCAAGCCGAGGACAGGGAAGCCGAATTGGTGTGCATCCTCGATGACTAGAAGAATATCAGCGTAGATGCCAGAAGATTGAGGGCGTGCTCCGTTTGGGGCGTGTGTGTGACGCTTGTCGGGTTATGGACGTATGACAGTCCGACCGTTGCATACACACCCGGGGCGAGATGCGCGGTGTATGTTCCCGTAATTGCAGTGGTATCGCGATGCGCAAGCTGTCCTTTTGCCAAGGCGGCATCCACTGCAAACTTGCTCCAGGCGGTGTTGGTGGCGACAAGAGCCATCAGATCACTGGGACGGCTATCAAAAGGTCCCTTCGCATACAGCCGAAGCTCGTAATACCGGCTGATCCGGTTTAAGTCAGGCGGAGCTCCCATGATGGAGAACCCGCCATAGACGCCGCGAGATGGCGTCTCCTCAACGTCACTCTGCCAGAGCTGCCTGTCAGCAGCGACGTAATGAAAGTTATTCCCGCTCTCCCTTTGTTGATCCGGATCCGCTAGATTCTTGTAGCGGCTGCTGTTGAAACCAATGCCCGCCCGCAGCCACGTGTCGGGCACGCCGGGAGCGGCCTTGCTCTTGTAGCCAAGCTCGTCAACGAAAAGAATGCCTGTATTGGCCGTACTCCAGTTCAGGCCGGTTGGATTGTCGGTTATCTGCGCATAAGGACCATCCGGACTGATGGAGCGCTGCACGGAGACTTTGTTGTACCAGCGATCACCAAAATTGTACTTAAGGTTGACGGCGGGCGTGGGAGCGGCGTTGGTGCTCATGCCTGCCTGGAACAAGGCAAACATGTTTGATCCTGAGATCCCTCCGAACAATGTGCCGGTGAACTCATTCTGATTTCTGAGATAGCCAAGTTTGAGTTCGAATTTCCTGTCGAGGAAAGTTTGATAATAGGCGAGTGTATTCAGCCCCACTCGATCCGGTCCCGGGCGCTTCCATGTCCAGTATTGCTGTTCCGCTCCCACGACAATCTGGCCATCGGGAATGCCAAACCGGCTGAGATCGTAGGTGACGATCATGAAGTTCGCCGTAGCAAACGTCGGATTCTGCCCCATGTAGAGCTGGTTGGCGATACTGCTTCTGGCCGCATTCGGCAGCTGGTTGTTGGCAAACGTGTTGTGCGTCCAGCCGATATAGCCGATCCCGACGTCTGCCAGAGCGGATCTAACGCCGTCCCTGTCCTGAACAATCGTATCGGCAGGGCCCGGTATGGTGAGCCAGATCCCTTTTTCTCGGAAAGTATCGAAGCGTGCGAAGGGGTCGATCGTCTTTCGCGTTTGCGTCTGAATAGCCCGATCGGCGCTGCTGCGCTTTATGAGAGACAGGTTGGGAGCTGATTCCGGCGCCGAGGCACGAAGTCGAATTGGCGGATTGACCACGCCCATCCGGAGCTTTGTGTACATGTCGGGCGCTCTTGGCGTTCTGCTCTTAGTGGCTTGGTCCACAGCGCTGCTCTTGGGACCAGGCTCGTCAGCAGTTTGTGCCAAAACAGGGGGGGCGACCAAAAAAACCGCGAGAGAAAGTGCGACGGCAAGTCGCGGGTTCTTCTCGCTTGATCGCAAGCTGCAGGCAAGTGCTGCCGTAGCCGAAGATGTCCGAGGCGTCGTCGCCGCAACAAAGCAATCACCCACAGTTTCTTCGCGTCCTTGTTTGCGAACCATGCATGAATTGAAAACCGGCCTTGATGGCCGAGAACGGACTTCCCAAGCCTTGGCGTCTAAGGACAAGGGGGGCGACGCCTCACGGGCAAGGCGGTTCGTCCATCCCAGCGAGATCCGCTTAACGCGCCGAGCCACGTCGCCCGTAAACGCGAGAACGATCTGGTCTGCACCTTGTTGTGCATCAGGCCGGATCTACCGAGAGTGAGCAGCGCTTGCTGGCTGGACGAGAACCGCTGGCAGCGAGCGCGCGGAGCCTCAGCTGTCCTCGCCGCCAAGACATTGCGAGCCTCGACCCTGCTTCACTATGGGGCAGAGGACTGCAGCTGTGCCGAGCATCCCGCTCGAAGAGGCCGTTCTCGACGAAATGGCGGCCACCGGAATGCAAAGCTAGCCAAGCCGGCGCCGTGGCTTCATGAAGCTGTCTTGGTATCGTCGTTTGCGAACGGCGAAACGATCGATGACCGCGATTTCCAGAGAGCCTTGAAATCTCTACGCGCAGCGATCGCGTCACAACGTTCATGATGGTGGCCCAGGAGACCAGAGGAATCAGGTTTCGAGCTGCTTTGGTGGCTGTGGGCGAGCAGTTGCTAACTCCGTCCGCTCCATTGGCATGGCCAAATCTGTAGTGCATTCTTAGTTCCTGGACCTGTGATCCCGCAGCGTTCGTTTCGGCCACGCTTGCCATGTGGCCGTCGTCTCGATCAACCTGCCATAACTGGTAGTTGGCCATGTCCAGCGCTTGCCGCTCCAATGGCAACGTGACTCGAGCGCCAGCTGTCGCGCCTTACGCGGCAGCAAGCCGTGAAATTGCCGGTCTCGGCAGCGCGAAAGCTGAGATTCAGACCTTGAAGGAATAGCGGCCGGTTCGCATCAGGCGCCGGCAGGACAAGAAAATCTGCAAGGTTCTCCTGAATGATGCGAAAATGCTGCGCTATGGCCCTCGAAGGCGAAAACTATTGCTTACCGCGAGCCCTATGATGGATTAGCCGCGCGTAAAGTGTTCGCTTTGTCTCGGTCAAGACGGGCCGCTTCATCGAGGCCAAGGGAGCAACTGATCGGCGAGGTTGTGAAGAATGATGTTGTTGGCGGCTGCGGTTTGCTGGGATGCGTAAGTATCGCGAGTTCTCGCGTCAACGAGACAAGCCGATCGAAACGGTGAAGTCGGGCAGGGACGATGCAGATGATTGATCAGGCGGCCGCTTCGGACTTGCGGCCGCTCTTGTATGGCTGGTCAGGCCGCATTCGCTGGGGGTTTGATGTTTTTGGTTGTCTTCGTCGGCTTGTGTGCGGCGGCAGCCCATTTTGGGGGGAGCCTCGTAGGGTTTGTCGAGACGCCGGCAGCCGGGCCCGCCGATTCGCCGGTGGGCCTGCCGCCGGTGGACCGGGCGTCCATGACCGAGATACATTGGATGCAGCAGAAGACCAGCGACGACATTGCAGAGCTCAACCGTCAACTCGATGCTCAGCGGCAGGACCTGAGAGGGATCCTGGACCAGCTCACCATGCTGACTTCGCGGATCGATTCTCTGCAACATCCAGCACCTGCCCCTTCTGCCCCCTCCGTTACTTCTTCGCCCGCGCAAGCTGCTTCGAGCCCGGCCAGGAAGCGCATCGAGCGGTCCAAACCACAGGGGCCGGTTTCCGTCGGAGGCGAGCCAGTGATTGCAGGACAGAAGACAGGCGAGCCTTGAGGCCTCAGGCTGCTGCGCTGGGAGCCCTCCACGTTTGGCAGCTGGCGGCCTGCCCAGTCAGGCTGATCCTGTCTCACCGAGCGAGCATGCCGCATACGCGTGAGACATCAGGAATTCGGGCAGGTTTCTGACCACGTCAGCGAGCGTGCGGAGTCGGAGCCACATATTCAACGAATGAATTCCACCGCCGCACTTTCGTCGGGTCTTCCGCAAGGCAGTTGTCAGCAGCAGTCGGAGCATTTGAGGGAGTTTTTAGTTTTCCGTCGAGCGAATGTCGCGGCGATAGCTCGTGGCAGCCTTCCTAATAGGGGGTGCGGTTGAGATAGGCATCGAATGCGGCAGCAACAGAGCGGATAAGAAAACGGTGCTCCTGCTTGACACGGACGAGACCCTCTTCGATGTCCACTACCCCATCCTCGGCGAGCATTCCCAAGCGATCAGCCGAATCGAGAAAAGCGATCGGATCAAATCCGTGAGCGGCACAGATTGCCGGCACGCCGGCCTCCAAATCGCACATCAGGCGCTCGATAATTGCAGCCCGGAGCCGG
Source organism: Bradyrhizobium sp. USDA 4506 (assembly GCF_054058795.1). NCBI lineage: Bacteria > Pseudomonadati > Pseudomonadota > Alphaproteobacteria > Hyphomicrobiales > Nitrobacteraceae > Bradyrhizobium > Bradyrhizobium sp. USDA 4506. Next base: position 250,492 of record NZ_JBSSBM010000002.1, read on the forward strand.
TCTTCATCAGTGAGACAACAGCCCTTTGATGTTGCCAGACGGCCTGCTCTGATGTGCTGGTTATAGGAAGCTGTTGCGAGCTCGTTCTGGACGTAGCCGTCACGGAGACGACCGATGGCTGACGGACCAAAGCCGATCACGGTTTTACAGGTATCGGCCGAATAGCCCAACGAGTTGCGCCGTAGCCGACCGCCTTTTTGGGCCAGCGCGAGTTCGTCGTCCGGCAAGGCAAAATGGTCGAGCCCGATTTCGTGGTAGCCAGCGGAGACCAGCGTATCCGCCACGGCCGCGGCTTGCTCGGCGCGGGCAATATCGTCCGGCAGCGCGGCCTCGTCGATCTGGCGCTGACGTTTCATATAGGAGGGAACGTGGGCGTAGCCGAAAACCGCAATCCGGTCGGGCCGCATGGCCACCGCCGTCCTCGCGGAGTTCACGCAGGACTGCACCGTCTGATGCGGCAGTCCGAAGAGAAGGTCGAAGTTGATGCGGCTTATTCCATGCCGGCGAAGGCGTTCGACGGCAGAAGCCGCCTGCGCCTCGCTTTGGAGCCGGTTGACTGCCCTTTGAACCACGGGGTCGAAGCTTTGCACGCCGATGCTCGCGCGGCTCACGCCGGCTGCACCCAAGGTTTCGGCCATCTCGGCCGTGAACGCGCGCGGGTCGATCTCGATGGCGATGCTAGCTGATTTGCTGAAGGTGAAGCAGCGGCGTAGGAGCTCCATCAGGGCGAGGAAATCGGCTGGCGCGATCGTGGTCGGTGTTCCGCCGCCAAAATGTACATCGTTCACGGGCAGGGCGCACGGCGCTCGCTGTGCGACCAAACGAATTTCCTCGCTCAGCACCGCAACAAAATCGTGAGTCGGTCGCTCGCTGCGAGTGAGGTTTGTCGGGAAACCGCAATACCAGCAGATTGATCGGCAGAACGGAATGTGGAGATAGAGCGAGACGGGTTCGTCGGGCGGCAGCCGCCTCAACCACGTCTCACAGGTCTCGGCGCCTACGGTCGCGGAGAAATCGGGTACGGTCGGATAGATGGTATACCATGGCAAGCGAGCATCGCAGTATTTGTTCAGAAGCGAGGTCTGCAAGACTTAAACTTTCCATGCTGATAAACATGAAGCTGACCGATGTGCCTTCCTTTGTCTTTGCGTTATGTCAATAATCCCACTTTCGTTTTCAAATCTGGTTCGCGTTCTCGATGCCACCAGGCGCTTAGCGTCTGAGAACGGGAGTACTCGCTGGAAATCATTTGATGCTCGTTCAAAGAGTAAATCTCTCATATGAGCACGACTTCAGCGGCTAGACGTCCCTCAACTAACTTGCGCGACAGTGTCAGTCGTTCATCAAAAGACGATTGGCTTCGCGCCACTTACCGTCGCCATGGCGTCACCGGCTCCGGCGGGCGTCACGAGCAGGATGCATCACCTTGCAAGCTGGTGATGTCACGGACAAGAATTGCTTCTTCGATGAAACCGCCAAGTGCGAGATCGTACAACTTGACGCCGCGTGAGATTCAAGACCCGCGATAAAAACATTTTGGACTCGACGTTAAAAGAATGGATGAGCCTCAATTCCGCCACGCTGCTTGTCTCATTGGCGCAAGCATCATCACGGATGTACTGATGGTGTTGGGGCGGGCCCGGCGCACTTCCAACCCCGGCAAAGTGCGTCGGGGCGCCTGGCGGCGCCGAACTTAAGCCGCTCCACCAATTCACAACTGTGCCGATTGTTTTTTCGGCGCTCAGCACGTTACTGTCTCTAACAGCTCCAGACCAGCAGTCCGCAAGGACGGACTACTTGCTCAGAACTAATTGCGAAAGCGTGCAGACCGTCTTCACCAAGGTGCCTCGACATAGTTGGCGAAGCGAATCGACAAATGAGACCGGCGCGGCCTTCCACAGTGCTTTCGGCTCTTTGACGTCCGTGCTTGCATTCCGGGCCGTTGCACTGCACGGTTGGTTGCGACCCATCAGGACCGGCCTTGTCGTCGTCTGTGATTGGTTAGTCGCCGTGCTTTCAGTCAAGCGCTGGTGCCTGGCGTACCGACGAGTTGGAGAACAAGAGCGCCTTGAGTCGGCAGTCGCGGAGAGCCGCACTCGTTGATCTAGATCAACTGGTGCGGCGACTTCCGCAAATGGCGTTGTCGCGTTTCCTCCCGATGTCACGATTGCTTCAATGTCATACGCAGGAACCGACCGTTGTCCTGTCAAGGCCTTGTCTAGACGGTTGAATTTTAACGAACCCAATAATTGGTACGACACTTGCTGGTCGGATCCGAGGCCCTCTGACTTCTGGAGACGCGCATGCAAAGTGTCCTCTGCATCGAGCAGGTCTCGCGACTGCGCGTACCTCCCGTTGTGCCTCTGGTGCCATCACCACGTGCCCTGTCGATTCATTCGCACCGAACCTGCGCGGCGGCCGCCCTCAAAGGCCGGGCATTGGTGCCAGGCGGTTACCTCTTGCGGCGACTGTTGCGTGTCGCTCATCGATCGCGTCCTCGACGGCGTCGAAGAGCGGAGGCTCAGCCAAAGCGCAGCAATGGCAATCCGCAAGATTGGGATGAAAAATGACGCTCCTGGCATCTTCGCCAGCAAGCAGAGCATCGAAGCCGATATCGCACGGGCGGAACCCGACACCGCCAGGCGAGCCGGCCTGCTCCAGCTCACAATCGCGAAGTTCAGCGCCTCGGGTCCCCTCGCGCTGGCGCTTCGGACGGAGCGGCGTGGCGTTTAGACCGAACTTCGGGTTCGCACAATTAAATCTGACCTGTGCCCACGTCGTAGCCGCCGGTGCTGCTTGGTTTGTATGGCCAGCCGCGTCTTTAGGACGGTCGTATCGCCTCCGATCGGTTGCTCGCACACGTCGGACCACCGTGAGACCCTCCGTCAGCGCGGACATTACTGGGTTAAATGAGCGTCGATCTGCATCGCGGGCCCAGACCGTCAACACGGACAACACTCGGGGATCCTCGATTTCGCCAATGCATAGTCGGCGGGCCAGACAAGTCACATTGATGGGAACCGGCGTTGCGGTTGCGGCATGCCGTTCAGCCTCAGACGAGGGATAGCGGTCGACATCTCAGCTGTTTGACGGAGACGATCACGCCAACGCAGTCGGCGGCAGAACAACGAATTCGGGAATGGAATCTGAGGCAGCGTGCGAGCGCTCCAGACTTCGCGAAGAGCAAACCCAGGGTTCAGGTCATGGAATGGAACTTGGCTCCGCCTGAAACAAGCGCAATTGAACGCAGCGACACCGACCTTGACCGGTGTCCCGGGCCGCGCAACATGGATCTCTTCAGCTTCACTGAATGCGCAAACCAAACGCATTCGCTCAGAGCGCTGTTCGATCTTCTTGTCAGCTGCGCCACCGAGGAGGGCTTCAGTGAAGTTGCTTACGGCGCCCTCAACTTCGTCGAGCCACTTCGCCTGGCGGAGTATCCACCCCCGACCGTGGCCGTAAAATGGCCGCCAGACTGGTGCGACCGATACTTCAAACGCAAGTACCACACCATCGATCCGGTGGTCCGGCGGACGCCGATGCTGTCGCGGCCATTTTTGTGGGATCAACTCGCTGACCACTATCAACTTCAACCCGACGAGAGACGTGTCTTGGATGAGGCCAGAGAGGCAGGCCTGAAGCATGGCATAAGCGTACCGTTGTTTGGGCCGTTGGGCCGGGTATCGGTCGTGTCGTTTGCGTCTCCATCCGAAGATGCGGATCCGCAGGACCGCATCGGTCATCTCAACGCATTGGCCAGTCACTTTCATAGCGCGTATGGCGAGATCGCACGCCCCTGCAACAATGGCGGTGAGAAAAAAGTGGCACTGTCGCAGCGTGAGATCAGCTGCATGCGGTGGGCGGCAGAAGGAAAATCGTCATGGGAAATTGGGATGATCCTGGAAATCAGCGAGAATACAGTCAATTTTCATATCAAGAATGCGATGCGAAAGCTGGGCGCGACCAGCCGGATCCAAGCGATCGTTATGGCAATCCGCCTCAATGTTCTTTGAATTCCTCACTCGAGTGGAAGCACCCCAATTGGCTAAACTGTTGCTCGCAGCTTCTGGCAAGTCTCGGCCTGCCCTATTTACCGGAATTGCAGACGCAACTGCTGCGTTGAGACAGGCAATTTGAAATCTGACACTGCGTCAGGTTGTGAATGCTCCGTAACCAACGACGACGTGCCCGATCGACTGACTTGGATCGCAGCGTTGGAGCCCGGCGATGCGTGTCATCCGGCCAATGATCTAGTTGCACGAACTGGAAAGTGAGGTAGGGGTGATGTTTGGTTAAGAGGAGCGCTTGAAGAAAGAACCCCGATCGACCGTCGGGGTTCTCGATTGACCGTAGCAAGCGCGTGGAGGTCACTATCTACCAAATGCCGGGCCGAACTTGTAATTCAGTCGTGCCGTGATGAGATCGACGTCCTGGTGGACGCGATCGCCGCCAACGGCTGTTGGGAAGGATACGTTGCCGCCCTGCATGAACAAGTGGTCATACTCGACACCGGCGGACCAACTCGGCGTGAGGCTGACTTCGATACCGGCGCCGAGCGCGCCACCCCAACGCACGTCGTTGTTTCTGGCTATCTCGGCCCCATTAACCACAGAGTTGATGTGATAGGTGTTGCTTGTCACCGCTGCGCCACCCTTGGCGTAGAGCAGCACGGCATTGAACGCGTAGCCGATGTGGCCGGTCAGCAGGCCGAACGCATCTGTCTTGGTGCCAATGATGTCTGCCGGGAAGGCAATGCTGACATTGGAGCCGCTGAAGTCGGCCCAATTGCCCTGACCTTCGATGCCGTAGACCGTATTGAATATCTGCCAACGATAGCCGATCTGGCCGCCGATGGTGCCTCCGGTCGAATTATGGCAGCCCTCGGGAGTGACGCCATTGAAATCCCAGCAATTGTGGCTCGATCCCCAGCCACCATTGAGACCGATATAGTAACCGGTCCAGTCGTTGATTGTGGCTACGATCGCCGGCGGCGGCGCCTTGATGTTGACGGGCTGCGCGGCGAAGTCCGCGCCAAACGCGGGAGCAGCCGTACTGAGCGCGCCGATGCTTGCAGTCAGAATCAGCAAATTCTTCATTCGAGTGTCGTTCCTTTCGATGCCCCCCGGCACCGCGGGTCTTAACAAGATCATCGCGGATTGCTGTAACTGCAGCACAACATTGTTTCGGAAGAAATCGGTTGAATCGAACCATGCGTCAGATTTCGGTGGGCGCGATTGCAGTAAGCCTCCGAAGAAGACGCTAGAGGGTTACCCAATTGGTTATTTTCACCGCGGCATTGCGGAACTCCAGAGGCGAGTTCTTACCTCTGCGTCGCCATTGATCGCACCAACAAATCCGCCTTCGAACCGCACGATCAGGAAACGACTGTTCAACACTATCATTACGATCGACACGATCAGCTCGAAGTACACCCTGGAGACTTCATGAGCGTCTGCAACCGTGTTCGGCGATTGAAGACCATTAGGAGCCTCAAGCCCCAAGAATACGTCTACAAATGCAGGATATCCCGGCCAGAATGATTCAAACCCGATCCGCCAGAAGTGCCTGGGCTAACAGCTATGGCGTGCGCCGGATCGTCTGTCCATCGCGAGGCGCTGCGGTGTCAAACTGGCGAAGCAACGCCATGCCGCGCATTGCTGAGAGCGCATAAAAGACTTACCGCTGTTGAGACCGACGTTAAAACGCGTTTCGCGGAACAGAAGTCTACCGTCGATGGCCTTTGGCTCGTTTGGCGCTCCATTACACTTGGCGTCATCGGTGCCTTGCTCGTTGCTCTTTTCACAACAGCCTGGCCTACAATGCGGCTGGTGGGGAATTGGATTGCGTATAACGTCAGCGAACGCTTGGCGGTGCCGCCGATTGCCCGCGCAAACGGCCCGGCATCACCTCAAGTCTCGCCGCCTGCGTCCGCGGCTCCATCGCCCGCGCAATCGCCAAGCCCAGCGCAACGGCTGCAATAGACTTTCACAGATTCTAGTCGCGCTTCTGCATCCAACCTACAGGGGATTAAGGCAGTCGTTTTGCTCCATACCGCATCGGGCATTGAAAGAAGCGTCGAATACATGCTGAGCCATTGGAAGCTCGAGTATGTCTGGCGTCTGGCATTGTTGGTCAGGTCGAGCGACTTGCACAATTGCACACCTCCACCAAGGTGAGATAGCGGCCGCCATTCGAGCTCCTTTTAGCCATCCAACCCTGCGCCTCACCCAAAATAAGGCGCCCAGAACGAAATCACCTCGGTGTAGGCGCTGTCGAGGACTCAATCATCGAGGTGGGGCGCAATACCCCTTCGCGGCGAAGCACAATCAACGTGCCACGGGAGGCTAATAAATTTTGAAGCTGCGACGGACTTACGGCGCAAGCTTGTTGCTCTCGCGACCGGGGGATAGACCGGCAGTCGAACGATAGTGCCACCACCCAGATACGAACCGCGTCCCACGGTGTCCCCAGACTCAAGGCGTGTGCAAAGTACTCCGAACCCTCCGACGTCGTCTCAAATTGTGTCGCAACGAGCAAGCGAGCGCCCTGGGGTTTGGCTCCCGCAGAAAACGCTGCACAGGGCAACGTGATCGTCACATCAAGGAGGATCGGTCGTCTAGGCAAGACTGATGATGGCGCGCGTGGCGCGATGCGCCTCCCGACGGCCCTGAGCACGCACCGATCTGTTAGTGCGGCAGGCGCTCGGTCGAGGATCAATTGCGAAATCGGCGTGTGGCAGTGCCTGCAGTTGGTAGGACCGGCCTCCCTCGCTCCACTTGCGAGTTAGGGTTTCAGACATACTCGACCAATTTGAGGTAATCGTCTGTGAGGACTGGCGAGCGGATGGAAGAAGCTGCGTCATGAAGGAAGGTATTCAGAGTCCTACTCGCGCGAATGCGGCCTTCGAAAGAGAGACGCGCTGGCGCGCGAGCACGGAGGATATCCAATTCGGAACTGACCAGGTCAGCCGCGGGACAATCTGAGGCCGAGAAGCAACCAGCAGAGATGACAGCTTGTGCCAGTCCCAGTGTAGTGAGCCAACCCGCATAGATTAGTACGGCACCGTCTGTCTCATTGAGCCCAGAGAGTTCCTCAATTGCAGCAGCGTGGACTGGTGCGGCTCCAAGAGAGAGAAAAAGATCGGCTATTTCGTCACGTGTGGCTCGAGAGAGAAGGCAGCGGCCGAGATGTGACAGGAGCGTCTCGGTCGGCCCCTCGAAGATGCGCAGAATGCGAGCGTCGCGATAGATTTTAGCTACAGGCGTTCCCTCATCGTAACCACGGCCACCTAACAGTTGGACGCATTGATCAGCGACGAGGCCGCACCACTCCGACGACAAAACCTTCGTTGCTGACGCAAGGTGGACGTTCGGCGCGCCTTGCGCTGAGACAAGACGGCAGGATGCACCCAGCATTGCCTTCACTACTTCTCGCCGGAGTACCATCTGTCCAAACAACTGCTCGATATAACTGTTCTCGATCATGCGCAGCTTGCCGAATCGACGCTGGCTTGCATATGAGGCTGCGACCTGGATAGCGCGCTCAAGGGCTCCAAGGCCCATAGCCGCCACACCGATGCGCCCGCGGTTCATACTGGATGCTGCTGCTCCCCAGCCGTCTTGATCGCGAGAGAGCACGTAAGCACTTGGCAGCTCGACATCCTGGAACTCAAGGGTGTTCTGAATAATGCCGCGTAGACCGAGTGTGCGATGCTCGTGAGTGACCTTCAGGCCCGGCGCCTGCCTATCAACCAGTACGCCAACGACGCGGCCTTTCGCATCCGGACCAGAGGCTCGCGCAAAGCAAACGATCCAACGAGCCCAGTCAGCGAGGCCGATCCAAATTTTGCGGCCGGAGACGCGAACTCTATCTTCGTGCATGAAAGCCGAAGCTTCTATATGTCGCGGCGCAGAGCCAGCTCCAGGTTCTGTTAACGCGAAGGCGCAAAGGTCGCCATGTGTGACACCCCACATGACCTGCCTTTGTTCAGGGATGTGCGGTGCCGCTTCGATGCAGGGCAAGGCCAGGAAGTTATGGATCACGAGGGTAGAGGCAGCCGAGACATCGAAGGATGCAGTGGCGGAGATGAGATCAATGGCCTCTTGCAAGGGGAGAGCTAACCCACCGTGCTCTGTTGATGTAGTGAGTCCGAATAACCCATGCTTTGCTAATACGCTGTGTAGGGTCGGAGGGAATGCTCGACGGTCATCCGCGTCTGCGAAATTCAGCTGACTCAGATCATCGATCAAACGGGAGTATAGGGTAGCAGGTGCACAAAATTGAGATGTGCCTTGCTGCGCCTCCTCGCATAAAGCGTGAGCCTGAGTATACATATCCATAAGAGCAGAATGATTGCGCGCGCGCTCCGTGCCAATCATCTCCGTGTCTAGCTCGAATAGACATTGGTATAGATGGATGTAAGCGTAGCATAAGCAAGCATAAGCTGGTTACCCCGGATCGGAATGTTTCGCCAGCGCTCCGGGGCAGGCAACAAAATGCGTCTTGCATAACCCATCGAGAGCGTTTTCGCGACCGTGCGGTACCGGACGATGGACACCGGAGGTCAGTTGTCGCCGACTGCCACCACTCGCATGGCGTTCAAACTGGTGATCGCCGCGTCAGTGACCTGGCGGCGGCCCAAAGGCAGATCATTTGCCGCAGCTCATCGCAGTTGTCTGATTCAACAAGGGTATCGAAGTCATCCAAGCGTCGGCGAACCACAATGCCCGATCGCTCGTCACCCAAGACATCCTGCATAGGAACGACCAACTCATCAGTGGACAGCTCAAGTGCAAAAAGTTCTCCCACACTTCGTAGATCGTTCAACACGCCTAAACGGCATGGGAGCTGCGGCCGCGCGCAAAGCCGATTGCATTGAGCCACGTAGTATCGGAGCGATGGCAGAAGACCGGAGCGCCATCAGCACGAGTTGCGCCACGAAGTGGCTTGGTCATCACGGGGATCGTCATTAAGCAACCAAGCCATACACGGCTGAGCAACCGACGTGCTATAGGCAGTCATAGAGCGACAAGGAGGGTAAAACGGTGCGCCTTTACAAACCCCGGCGGCCTTACCACTCGATAGCTTCCGGACGTGTATGTCGCTAATCGGACGCGGTTGACTGGCGACTTCTCGCGCGCGATCGAGAGGAGTTTCATAGGTCTGGCGGGCATAATCGGCTCTCATTCGGGATCGATGCACACGGCGACCTTCGGGACTTCAAGTCCGCGCCCTCCGCGACTGCGCCTCGGGGCGCATACAAACGTCGGGGTAATCGTGATTGCGGGGGGGGGCAGGACCGAATCCGTCGGCACCGTACGCACCCATGACGAACCACGCCCCACAGTACTTTGCGGGACGATACGAACCGGATCATCGCAACGGCCTGCACGCGGCCAACGATCTAGTGACCGCGCGTGGAGCAAAACTCGCACCACGGAGCCGTTGCGTTCCGTTGAACAGGAGAACGAAAGCCAGGCCGCCGACATTTGTCAGAAAGCAAACAGGCGGTGTCCGAAATACGCAGCGCGCGCTGAGGGCGGCATTGTACGAAACGGACGGTGGTGGGGTTGGAACGCTCCTTAGCTCGGAGCTCGAATGTGGTGCACGGCCGCTTCGTCAGGTGCGGCTTTGGCCATGATTAGTCGCGGCTTTCGACTGGAGTGACCACCGACATCGAGCAATGCAGGAAATCCAGCAAAAAATGCGCGACAGGGCATGCTTCGTTCAAGCGATTCAGAATTAGTCGAATTGACGTGGTAACACGGCACTCGGTCATCCGCACTTCAATAAGCATCTGTATAGACCTGTTGTAGCGCCGCGAGCAGCCCGATGCGCGAGCGAACCCGTGAATCCGATCTCTTACCTGCTGCGATACGTCAGAGGCACTCGGTTTCACTTTGAACAAGTCACTCCCTCGTATTCAGATTTCGATTGGAGTTTTGAGATGGACCAGATTTCATCTGAGCAAGTGCAAGAGCCAGAGGTTCTCGTGAGCGTTGCCTTTGACAAGGCGTGGCGCTTTGTCGAGAAGGACCCGTTACTGGCGCACAATCTCAGGACAGTGCTTCACAGCCGATTGCGGGCGTTCCTGGAATGTTCGATAAGGAGCGGCGAACGGAATACTTTGCATCTGGCGAACGAGGCGATACGCAATCTGCGCGCCGAACTTGCGCCCGCGACCAAACAATGAGGTGGCTTACACCTCCCGGCAGGAACAACCGGCTTCGTCATGGCTCTCCGCGATCTTTGGGCAGCAGAAGAGCAATCCCGATATATCGTGCTCGGACTCTTCTTCTCCACGAATATTCTGCTTCGACTGAACCGCGTCCTCGCCTAATGTTGCCGGGCTGAGCAACGAGCGCATCCGCGAGGATGTCGCCACGATACGGCCGGTCACCGCCGCGCTGTGCCACCTGATCCTTGATGAGCGGGCACACCCGGGTAGGGCTTCCGCCCTTCTGCCGGCATCATCCGGCTCGCCCGATCCTATGGACAACGGCCCGGTCAAACGATTCTTGCCAACGATCTCGATCGACGTCCTTCACTCAAGCGCCCCTTGTTCAGAAAACGCGCCGGTCCTTCATCCGAACATCCGCGGGCTACGTTGCGACAACCAGGAGATCAACGCCTTACGGAACGACTGCGATGTGGACAAGGCAGTGGAAGCGACGCGCTCGCGAGACGACAAGCCCGTCCAATCTTGCAAATCGTGAACCTTGCGGTGGCACTCGGTAGGGCATCGTCACCGGCTGAAGAATACGAAATGGAATCTACTCATTTGCACGCGACAGAATTAGCGTGGCGATCTTCATCTGGTTGGCAGGAGTGCGTAGAGCCTCGGGTAAGGCCGCCACTGCTTGATCGAAAAGGCGTCCCAAGACCTGAAGGTCTTCTGGGTGGTAGACGCCGCGGTCCCGGGACATTCTCGCTGTTTGCCCGTCGTCAGTGCGGCCACTGGTCCTCGCATCGCCTAGCAGACCGATGGCGAGCTCCGCATTTATCATTTCGTTTGTGAGTGCATTAAGCAGTCGGACTGCTTCGAGCTCGTTGCCTTCCTCGCCAACGAGGGTGGCAACGATGTCCAGTTGCAGGTCGATGCGCTGCGTCAGGTCTTGTATGCGTGAGTTGGAAGGGTCAAGTTCCACGGCGTTGCTCCAGAGCAATAAAAAGCAAGGTAGGGTGAGTAAAGATGTGTGTCGTTTGTTGCGTTCGCGGGACCTCAGAATTGCGGCTGCAGAAAACTGTGCACGCGTGCGGTTAGTTGAGAGCGGCGCGTAGAATGCAATGACCGCGACGCAAGAGCGCAGGAAGCAGATGAGGGCGGCCGGCACCGAGTAGCACCACGCACGCGAGCGCGATGAGGATCCCCGACTACAATGACGTAGGGAAGCGCGCCGTGGTACTGCGCAGGCGGTCTGGTGACGCAAGTCGACAGCAGTGCCTCGTCGTGGCCGGCGAAAATTTGTGTTGCAATGGGGTTGTCAGATAGCTGACAGCTCTGTATCGGCTGCAGGCTTTCACGGCGCCAGCTTGATGGCGCGGGCAAGCGGTTGAGGGCGACAAGTCCGGTTTGCCTTGGCTTAGGGCGCAGCTTGCCCGTCCTAATTCTAGCCGGCGCACACATGGACCCCAGCCAATAAGAGTACGCGAGATCCAATCTCCTCGGCCGCCTTTAGCATGAGGACAATTCGGTCCGCGACTATGCGGTAGATTGCGTGTGAGGCGTTTAGATGCGGCGTCCGACTATAAGCGGGTGGCACGTGCCGTGATTTGCAAGATAGGAGAGTCTCTTTGGCGATGCAGACACGGGGGGCTGAAGTTGGCCTGCGACTATGCTCAAAGCAAACCGGGTTCATGGTTACACGTGCTTCGTGAAGGGTGCTTTCCGGAAATCGGCGATTGACTATGGGGTTTTGGTTAAGACCGGTAAAATCGAAAGTGTTGATGGTATGCATCCAGCTCGCGGATAGCCGCGCGCGACCGTGGCCGACCTGTTCTGGATGACGCACGATGCCAACCGCATATGAATAGAGTTGGCTTGTCATGCGCCGCTCTCCAAGTCAGTTCACGTCACCGCCGCGACATCGGCCGAAAGCTCGGCATGATGGTGATCGAGGCGATCCGGTCCTCATCGGTCTGTGGACCTCCTACTGAGTAGGCAGGAGGTCCTGAATGCACGCGTTCGGTATAACGGCCGATCATAAATGAAGGTCAGCTCCTCGGAGGCGCCCACATCCGATAGTCATTGTCAGCCAAAGCTAGCGATGATTTCGGATCTAATTGTGGTTGCGGTATATAGAGAAGCTTCCAGCGGAAGGTTCCCAAATGCAAGCTGGCAAAGTAGGTAGTTTGCACCTGCCTCCTCCATCTGGTTAAGAAGGATCTGTCGGACGGAAGCTGGTGTTCCGACGACGCATAATTCGCTCTCGAGCGCTGCTTCGAAGGTCAGCGGCAGGGTAGGTGGTGTCGGAATGGCGTTCAGCTCGTAAACGAATTTAAAGCTCTCGAGCCATCGCTGATACGCGGTGTCCGCTGTTGCATGGGCGTCTCGGTCAGACTGCGCGATCACGACCATGCGGAGCAAACCAATAAACGGCTCGCGATCGTCCGCGGTTGTAATGCGCGCTCGATGGGAGCGGAACGCATTCGTAATGCTTCGGACAGCAGAGGAGCGGCCTGGGCACGCCAGATTGGCGCCATTTGCAGCAGCCCACTCCGCCGACTCGGCCCGGCTGCTCGTGATCCAGGTCGGGGGGTACGGATGCTGATGAGGCCTCATGGTCAAAGGTATCTCGCTCAGCTCAAAAAAACGTCCGTGATAGGAAAGCGTATGCCCCTTTAGCGCGGCATTTAGGATTTCGCTGGCTTCCTCATAACGCTCTGGCGCCGCGTCCGCGCTGATGCCGAAATAGCCCCATTCGGTGGGCAGGGAGCCACGCCCGATACCGAGCTCGAGCCTGCCGCCGCTCAATTGGTCAAGCATGCAGATCTCTTCGAATGCGCGCAAAGGATGATAAAGGTTGAGCAACAGGACCAGCGGACCAACACGCAGTCTCTGGGTGCGTTGCGCGACGCTTGATAGAAACAGGTTCGGGGACGGCCCTCTGCCATGTGGTGTGCAGTGGTGCTCCGCCAAGTGATAAGCGTAAAAGCCTAGAGAATCGCACGCCTCCGCCAACTTGAGGCGATCTTCGTATTGCCGCGCGACATCGCGGCCGTCGTCGTCCAAATGGTCGAAAATGCCGCACGTTAGTCTTGAAGGGAGGCTGCTTTTCACTTGATCATCTCCTTTTGTGGAACAGGAGTCCTGGTTGCCTGATGCCGTCGCGCAAAAGAACGGCCGGTTCGTTATTTGACCCGCTCCTGATCTTTCTCGTTGGACGCGGTGCCCTGAGTTTGCACGATCTGATTGGGTCGCCAGGATCTGCAGATGGCGGGTCTGACCGCTACTTTGACAGGAGCTCGCGAAGCGCCGCCACACCGAGCATGTGTTCGACCAGAAGCAACTTTAGCTTCGCGTTCTCCTCTTCCAGGGCCTTCAATCGTTTGGCCGCAGAAACGTCCATGCCGCCAAATCTGGCTTTCCAATTGTAGATCGCCGCTTCGGAGGTCCTGTGTCTGCGAGCTAGATCGGCCGCTTTCGCACCAGCCTCATGCTCTTTCAATATCGCGATAATTTGTTCCTCCGTGAATCTCGGCCGCTTCATCTGTCCGCCCTTCTTGGGGCAGAACTTGCGCTCCAACTGGAGGAGATGCCCAATGAGAAATCGTCTGCCGGACGCCAACACGAAGCTTGGGTCGGAAGGTATTCCAGAAGGTTCGAGTTCAGCGAAGTCTGCTGCAACTTCCCGCCTTTCAAGCCCGATAGGCCGAGGGTTGTCCTCGAAGGCAAAACGGTGCCCAAAGATACGGACGCCGATGGCATGGCTGATCACATTGTTGTTGAAAAATTTTTGAATCGTGCGAATCGTCCCGATTGGCACATCGCTGCGGGCGGCTTGGCGGCTCGCCCCAAGGCGGAGCCGTCCCCTGCGCATCGGCATTGCTGTACGAGGGCAGCGACGAGCCTCCAATTAAGGCGGCGGCCAGCGGGAACGAGTTGATAGCAGGGTTGACACAAGCCTCATGGAGATCGGTTCGGCCGGAGCGGCAGTTGATCGTTTTGTCGCGCGCAGTTCGTAGTGTTCCGCCCGACGCGGGACAACCCGTAGGTTGCAGCGCGCAAGTGCATTTGTCAGCATGCGTGCCCGATGGGGGAAGTTGTCGGTGCAAATTGAGTTTCATGGCTATGTTTGTCGGAAAGAACTGCCAGCACTTTGTGACACCGCCGAGCTGCTGCAGACGGCATGGGGAGCCTATTTGAGGAAGAACCGGTGAACCAAAGGGAGTAACCATTGAGCTTATCAAGACAGGCTTGCCAAGGTCGAGAGTTGCAACACTGAGGGTTGGCACGGGTGCTATTTGTCTATCATCGGACGCAACTCATCCCCCAGCGGATCGACATCAGGCAGCTCTGCGAGCGCTGCGGCGAACGCGAAAAGTGCTGCGAAGACCGCGAGTACAAGGGTGCACGCGAGGATCGTTGCACCAAGGTCGTGAGGACGTCTTATCATCTGTGCCACTGGTCGAATTGTGGGAGGCTACGTGAGGCCACGATCAGTTCTGCTGGACGTCTTCGACATGTCCGACGCGCCAGCGGGAAACGAGAAAACCAGGAGCCGCTTTGTCTCGTTGGACTCAAATCGGACCGGACCGATCACGGTATCGGTCGGCCTCGAACGAAGTGCGTCGGTGACTCGTGCAGAATTGAAAGAGCTAGCCCGCTTCACTGCATCTGCCCAGGCTTTGACGGCTGCATAGGCGTAAAGCATGTAACCATCGGCGGACATGTTGGCCGCGTTGAGGCGGGTCGCAATGCCGGCCGCATTGGTATTCTCGCCTGGTTCGGGCATGAAGGTGAACAACGCACCGTTTCCGGCAGTGCTGGCAATGACCCGGAAATTAGAGGTCATCAGCGGATCGTTCGCCGTAATGATGAGGCCGGCACCTGATTCTGATGGCCGGTGTACGATCGGTCCAACTTCGGTAAGATAGCCGCCGATGTAAGCGAGCCGTGCCCCGTCCATCTTCAATCTTGATATCCGCGTCGCGTAGTTCTTTTCGCCGGCTACATAGCGTTGGCGAATGATGTATTCACCGGATCTCTGAAGCTGAGCCGCAACCGCGTCGGCAATGTCATTACCTGCCGCGCTTTTGTTATCGAGAACTGCGATCGTATGATTATGTTGGCTCCCGTGAATGTACTTAGCTGCAACGAAGCACTGTTTGTCGCCGCAGCCACAGATCCGAAACCACGCCTCAAGGCCGCGGTCTGTTAGCTGAGGATTTGTCGAGCCAGGTAACACTTGAACGATGTCCGCTACGTCGTCGTAGACTGGGATCGACGAAGAAGAACAAAAATGACCAACGGGCAGTCGGACGCGCTCTTTTGTGAGCTGATTCGTAACTGCGATGGCATGATTGGGATCGCAAGCATCGTCGACGACAGTCGATATCAGCCTGGTATCGGGAAGTAGGCCCGACACGTTCAGGACCTCGACGGCGGCAGCCGCTCCATCGCGCATTTGTCCGCCAAACGCAGCGCCGCGTCCGATCACGGGACCAGCCACGGCAATATTGACGTCGGAGGCGCGCGTAGCCGAACCGAGGGCGCAGAAGAGCAGTGCTGCACTTGCAGCTAAAGCGTTACGCCTACCCAACATTATAGAGCTCCAATGCTCACCAGCTGCCGGGATTTGCGGCCCGACTTGCTTGCAGATATCGATGCGGTTGATTCTGCCAAGCGAAGTCTTTCGCGTCAGCTCAGCCACACCGCAGCCACGGTAGAGCCTACAATTTGACGTTACGTACGGTTCAAGCCCCTTTTTGAGGAAGTGTCTGACATGGCGTCGGCGCAAGGGTCGACGAGGCAAAGTGGGAAGATCTGTCCGGTTGAGCCGCACAACTCAGCCGCCGCGCATCAGAGCCAGCTACCGAGGCCTCATCCCGTTCTCATCTTGACGACAGAGACCGACGGGCATTCCTGCGCGCGTCCGTCCGCCAAGCTGTCAGTACGGCTGATCCTCCAGCCCGGCAAGCGCAAGATCGAGATACTGCATGAGATTGGGGTCCCAACCCGCCAGACTGCGGGGGGCACTTAACCGCGCGAGTACCTTCAGGATCGTCGAAACGCGTGAATCAGCGCCGGCGATTTCGCCGATCAGCAACCGCGCTGCAACCGCGACAGCCTTTGCTCGCTCGCCGCAAGGGTGTTCGCCCCGATCCATACAATCACGCAGTTCGTC
Source organism: Bradyrhizobium sp. USDA 4506 (assembly GCF_054058795.1). NCBI lineage: Bacteria > Pseudomonadati > Pseudomonadota > Alphaproteobacteria > Hyphomicrobiales > Nitrobacteraceae > Bradyrhizobium > Bradyrhizobium sp. USDA 4506. The sequence goes on from NZ_JBSSBM010000002.1 coordinate 266,838, forward strand.
GCGGATCCGCCGCCACCGATCCTCACGCTCTGCAGCCAACTTGCATGTGCATCGGGACGCCTGACTGCGTGTCTCGACCCGAGACATGGCATTCAAAGTGGCAGGCAGCTCATCTACACTTACCTGGATTTCACTGTCCGTCGTCATGTCGCGCAAGCGATCTCGCAACAGGGTCGCTCGGGCGACTTGAAGTTCGATCCGCTCCAAATGCTTGCGCAGCAGGTCAATGAGTGAAGTGGTGCCCTCCATCGCTTTGCGGATCTCGTGAAGGGAAAAGCCAAGCTCACGTAGCGCGCGAATTTGATGAACCCGCTGAACGCTTTCACGATCGTACATCCGGTGGCCGCCGTCCGTACGCTCTGATGCGGCTAGGAGACCCGTGTGTTCATAATGATGCAGCGTGCGTACCGTTACTCCGGTCGCCTCTGCAAGTTCGCCAATGCGCCATCGACGCCTTCGTGGTGTAGCTTTGCTCATGTTGTTCAATTTCAAAGCCTACAACCTGACGTCACGTATGATTCAAGCTATTTCAAAGCTCTAGCTGGATCGTCTTCCATTCCAGCGTAAGAGATGGTCACTATCCTCAGAACGGCTGGCGATCAACCCTGAGGGGAAATCATGACCAACAAGTTCATCAGGCATGCCAGTCTAGACTCGCCGATCGCTGTACGCTCCAAGATGAGTTTGGCGACGGCTGTTCGATTTTCAGGGGTTCGCATCGACGGGGGTAGCGCGGTGATTGCGCGATCAAAAAGTCTTCCCAAGACAGAAAGCTCTTCCGGATCGAATATGCCGCTGTATTGTTTCAACGTTTAGCTCCTTGTTGGTCATTGCGCCAAGGCAGCGCACGTCGTCAAGGCGTTTGACCGCGGTAGGGCCAAAAGAAGTCAGTCCGGCGGCGCAGCGCGATGAAGATGCAGAGCGCTTTAAGGTGATGCGACAAGGCAACACTGGTGCGCGGTGTCTTGCAAAATCGCACGAGCGATTCCCGCTATCTGCGTAAATCAATCGCTGCGCTGGCTGTGCGTCATGTGAAGCTCAGCGGAAGCGAATCGGATCCGGGCATTAGGAGTACTACTGGCTCTGAGGGTAGACGGCGAGCCCCGAGCTGATCTTAGTCATGTATATGAGGCCGCTAGGCGAGGCTCCGCTTGCAACGCAAGGGCCTGGCTTGAGCGTCCAGTGCGTGGTGTTCCGTCTCTGATGCGTGATCAACTAAGGCAACGCAGCAGGCGGCGTGAGCCGCCGCCGTCATGTGCGGCGTGGTACCAATATGGGAGTCTCGCAACGGCGTCATGATGGCCGACCGGGCAGCAAGACTGCGGGACGTTCATAAGCAAAGAACGAGTTTAAGCAGGAGCAGCTGTCGAGACATGCAGCCGGATACAAGTTCGTCCTTACGATAGCCGCGAGGCAGGTCCCGCCAAGCTTGCTTCAGTCTCCGGCTGCTCCAAAGCGCAGATCATGGAGTGCTCGTCAGGAGCAGATGTCATGCGACCCGCCTCCTGCACCAATATCTCTCGCATCCAGATGCTTTCCGGATCGCTGTTGTGAAGGGAAGGCCATTGGACCGCCTCGGTGAAGGTAGGGAATGGCTGCGGAAGCTCGGCAATCCGAAGGGGCACCGTCCTTTCGAAATGCTTAACCAGCCTTAATGGCATCGTCCCTACGCGGCTCGTGCCCACCAGCATGGGCGGAATCATGCCGTAGCTCTGCACGAGAACGTCGACGCGTCGGTTGAGGCCGCGATCGAGCAAAAAAGACTCCTCGATGGGAGGCTGACGCGCAACTCCGAGCTTAACCGCAACGTGGCCCATCGACATATATTGATCAAATGTAAGCCGCCGCCGTAGCCGGCCGTTCGTGCCGCAGCCTACGCACACGAGCCTTTCCTCAAATAGGGCTATCCGCGGGTGCGCGCTGGACATGAACAGTTCCGGGAGAATAACAAAATCGACCTCGCCGCGCCGGAGAAGCTCATCGTGCTCATCGGCGAGCGCCACCAGTTCGAAGCTGACGGCCGGTGCTTCTCGTGCGACACGCTCGACGACGTGTCGGAAGAACACGACCGTTATGAAATCAGAAAGGCCGATCCTGAATCGTCGATTCGATTGTCCCGGGTCGAACGCATCCCGCGCGATAATGGAGAGTTGGATGTGCATCAGAGCCTCGCGAACGGGAGCCGCCAGTCCCTCTGCGCGTGAGGTTGGGACAAGTTCCCGGCCTCTCATTGCAAACAGCTCATCGCGGAAATAGGAGCGCAGCCGGGCAACGGCCGCGCTCATGGCTGGTTGACTGAGGTTAATCTTGCGCGCTGCTGCGGAAAGGCTGCGCTCAGCCATTAGAGCATCAAGGGCGACGAGAAGATTCAGATCCAGGCCTTTGAAACGCATATCTAATTATCCGACGCGATCATCTTCACGGTGCATACAATGTTCGGCAGCGGCTGCTTCTGAAGCGGTATCATCGGCTCGCCCGAATCAACTCTGTTCCTGCCGTGTGATCGCGAAATGTAGCTCGCGGATCACCGCAGAATGGCGAGCAGGGCGACGACCTACGGCTGGACCCGTGGGGAGCGCCAACCCTAGCGAACTCGTCAATTCCGACAACACTCGCAACTCAACCTGGTCAAATTGCCGCCGGCAGACCAGCGTAGGTGCCTATCCCGTCATAGCCACGAGTTCGCCCAATTCGCCCCATCGACGTCCGCCAGCGCAGCGTTGGGAGGCAAACTACAACCTGACGCAGTGTCGGGTTCAAGCGATTTAATTGGGTTCGCTAAACCATCGTACTCGAAAACGCGCGTCCTTCGATGCTGCCGGACCTTGCTTGCAGGACAAGGCACTAAACCGCACTTTGCGAGATCATTGCGGCCACGAGCTGATAAGCCCTCGCAGTCCATCGCCGGATCGCGCGCGCATTGCAGCGTGGCCGCACGGGAGTTAAAATGAGGAAGCCGGCCAAGCCGTCGAATGATTGATTAGGATATTTTGCATCTGCGGGGGCGTGAATCTAGCCGCGCCTGCGCGTTGGGGGCTCCCGATGTTCAGATGCTATGTTGGATGCTTCCTCCAACAATATCCGCCGCATCCAAATGCTCGCCGGATCGGTGTTGTGGAACGCGGGCCACTGCACGGCCTCGGTGAAAGTGGGCAGGGGAAGCGGTGGCTCCACAATCCGCAGGGGCATCCGCTTTTCTAAGTGTCTGGCGAGACGTAAGGGCATTGTCCCTATCCGGCTCGTGTCCAGCAATATGGGCGGTATCAGACTAAAGCCTTGCACAACGACCTCGATGCGTCTTTTCAAGCCGTGCTCGAGCAAAAACCATTCCTCGAGATTGGGCCTCAGCGCCCGTCCGAACTTGGCCGTAACATGCCCCATAGAATTGTATTTCTCGAATGTAAGTGGTCTCAATAGCTGCTTGTTCGTGCGGCATCCCACGCATACGAGAGTCTCGTCGAATAGCGTCGCTTTAGGATGCGCACTCGACATGAACAATTCCGGTAGAATGAGAAAATCGACTTCGCCGCGGCGGAGGAGCTCACTAGGCTCATCGGAAAATGGCAGCAGTTCGAACCGCACCGCAGGTGCCTCCTGTGCGATACGATCGACAATTCTCCGAAAAAATACGATTGTCATGAAATCGGAGAGAATGACCCTGAAGCGTCGGCTCGACTGAGCCGGGTCGAACGCGTCCCGAGAAATGATCGAAAGTTGGATGTGCAGCAGGGCCTCGCGTACCGGACCCGCAAGCGCCTCCGCGCCGGGTGTCAGGACGAGCTCGCGACCTCTCATCGTAAACAATTCATCGCGAAAGTAGCTGCGCAGCCGCGCGATCGCAGCGCTCATAGCGGGCTGGCTCAGGTTTATTTTGCGCGCAGCCGCTGTGAGATTGCGTTCCGTCATCAGAGCGTCGAGCGCAACGAGAAGGTTTAGATCTAGTCCCTTGAACCGCATGTTGTGAGTCTATCCATCGTGTGGATGTGTTCTATCGAAACAATCGATTTTACCAAATTGCGGAATGTTGGATAGCAAACATCAGTTTGGAAAATGAATTAGGCATACCACGATGGCTGCTGGTCGTACGCGGGCTCCGAGAAAGACTCCTGGACGTGCAAGCACCCGCCGAATCAGTTTGGGAAACGGATATCGCTGCCGCATGCGAATTGCGCCTCTTCCCGGTGCGCCGAGCGCGCGATGTGACGCTAGGAAGGCCCCGATAAACCTTCGTATGTGTGTGCCAACCCTTTCCATATCGGCGGTTTACCCGCGTACACTTGAGAGCGTGCTCAGCCTCACCTTAGTGTCGCGACCAAGCGGCGTGCGCAGATTGCGGATGCCAAATATCTCCGGCGACTGGCCAAATGGCGCGCCCGTTCATCGCAGTTATCGCAATTCAAGGCGCGTCGAAGATGCATAGAACCGAAGTTGATCTGGTGCCAGTCGGGTGTGTCCTCGATGAGCTCTCACGCATCGATGGCCTGCCCCGCGATGCGACAGCGCCGATCTTGATCTTGGACGAGGCGAAGCGCCTTCATGCCGCAGACAGGCTCCGGGCAATCCAATCGCTTCGTTGGGACGTCCGGGCATGTTTCGACCATGGCATTGGCCGGAAAGATGCGCGCGAGGTGCGAGATCGTCTTGCCGCCAACGAGGCCGCCATTCCGATTCGGTCTGCTCTCGCGCGGTCTGCGAGGAGAGCCGAGCGCGGATGCCGCATGCCAGCGCATTTCAGATTGATCACCGGTTCGGCAAATAGCGAGTTGCTTACGTGACCATCTCCGCTCTCACGCCGACTGGCGCAGGGAAGTACGCCATGAATATTGCCGTGTCGCGGTCTGCGGAAGAGCCTTCCGCGCGCACTCAAGTCCAGTGGAGCCTTCGCTGGGAAAACGAGCTGCAGCTCGCCGATCATGCCGAGCTTGCCGACTTCTTCCGTAACAGCTACGGGCCGACCGGTGCGTTCAATGCGCAGCCATTCGAAGGTAATCGAAGTTGGGCCGGTGCACGGCCTGAACTCCGCGCAATCGGTTACGACGCACGCGGCGTCGCTGCGCACATCGGCCTACTACGCCGCTTCATCAAGATTGATGGCGTCGATCTTCTCGTGGCCGAACTCGGACTATATGCCGTGCGTCCGGATCTCGAGGGACTTGGAATCAGCCACTCGATGCGCGTGATGTATCCTGCGCTGCAGCAGCTTGGGGTGCCGTTCGGCTTTGGCACGGTCCGGCCCGCGCTTGAGAAGCATCTCACCAGGCTAGTCGGAAGGCAGGGGTTGGCAACCCTGATGTCTGGCGTTCGCGTCCGCTCCACCCAGCCGGATGTCTACCCCAATTTGTCGCCGATCCGCATCGAAGACGTCCTCGTGGTGGTGTTCCCCCTTGAACGCCCAATAGGCGAGTGGCCTGCCGGAACGATTATCGATCGGAACGGGCCCGAGCTGTGAACGAATTCATCCCCCTGTCCGCGGTGCGGCGCAACTATGGTGACGTCAGCGGAACTCGCTCGGTCTACTTGACCTTCGATGATGGGCCAAACCCCTTCTGCACGCCGGACGTCCTCGATGTGCTGACGCAACATCGGGTGCCTGCGACGTTCTTCGTTATCGGCACCTACGTGGCCAATCAACCTGAACTCATTCGACGAATGGTCGCCGAAGGGCACGAGGTTGCAAACCACACGATGACCCATCCCGACTTGTCCAGATGCGAACCAGCAGAGGTACACGATGAGGTGCTAACGGCGAGCAGGGCGATACGTTCGGCTTGCCCGCAGGCGTTGCCCAGGCACATGCGGGCACCCTACGGCATATGGACCCAAGACGTGCTTGCTACGTCAGCCAAGGCTGGTCTCGCAGCCGTGCACTGGTCGGTCGATCCGAGAGATTGGGCGCGCCCTGGGGTTGATCGCATCGTGAGCTCAGTGCTGGCGGCTATTCGACCGGGCGCAATTGTGCTCCTGCACGACGGATATCCTCCGGGCGAGGAGGGATCGTGCACGGATGCCACTTCGCGCGATCAGACGGTGAGGGCGCTGTCATATCTGATTCCGGCACTCCAACGGCGCGGGTTCGAAATCCATCCGCTTCCTCAACTTCACTGAACAAAACTGGCACCCCCATGGACCTGCTCGCTACAACCAGCGCCGTCGCCGTTTCGTCTTATGCGCTGCTCTCGACCATCTACAAGAGCGCGCAAGCGCTTTACGCTCGGCCGGCCAGCCCCGCACCGCTGCGGGACGACCCCGGACAAGCCGAAGTGGCTCTACCCAGCGTAGATGTCATTGTACCCTCTTTCAACGAGGACCCAAACACACTCGCTGAATGCCTCGCGTCGATTGCAAACCAAGACTACGCTGGAAAGCTGCAGGTCCATGTGGTCGACGACGGATCCGCAAATCGCGATCTCGTGGGGCCCGTGCACAAAATCTATGCGAACGATCCGAGGTTTCGCATCATTTTGCTGGCCAAGAACGTCGGAAAGCGCAAGGCGCAGATTGCTGCGATACGCAGCTCTTCCGGCGATCTGGTCCTCAACGTCGACTCGGATACGATACTTGCCGCTGACGTGGTCACGAAGCTTGTATTGAAGATGCAGCACGCCGACGTCGGCGCGGCCATGGGGCAGTTGATAGCGAGCAATCGCAACGAGACCTGGCTGACCAAGCTGATCGACATGGAATACTGGTTAGCCTGCAACGAGGAGCGCGCGGCGCAGGCTCGCTTTGGTGCGGTGATGTGCTGCTGTGGTCCATGTGCCATGTATCGTCGCTCTGCGCTCGCCTTGCTGCTTGATCAATACGAAACGCAATTCTTCCGTGGAAAGCCAAGTGATTTCGGCGAGGATCGTCATCTAACGATCCTCATGCTCAAGGCGGGGTTTCGAACCGAGTATGTCCCCGACGCGATCGCGGCAACAGTGGTACCTGACAGTCTGGGGCCATATCTGCGACAGCAACTTCGCTGGGCACGCAGTACTTTTCGGGACACATTTCTTGCGTTGCGCCTGCTGCCCGAGCTCGATGGCTATCTCACGCTAGACGTTGTCGGACAGAATCTCGGCCCCTTGCTTCTCGCCTTGTCATCATTGGCTGCGCTCGCACAGTTCGTCATCGGCGGGTCGATCGCCTGGTGGACGTTGCTGACGATTGCGGCAATGACGATGGTGCGGTGCAGTGTGGCAGCGTTCCGTGCTCGCGATGTGCGGTTTCTCGGCTTCTCGCTCCACACGCCCATCAACGTCTTTCTCTTGCTGCCGCTAAAAGCCTATGCGCTTTGCACATTGAGCAATAGCGATTGGCTGTCGCGCAAAGTCGTCAATGTGACAACCGAAGGAGAAACGAAGGCTGTCATCCCACACGCGACCACCGGGATAAGCTCTGCAAGAAGTGGGGTGAGTTCTGGCGCAATTCGTAAGCCCGGGCTTTCGCACCGTCCATCGAGCTTGCCCGCGACCGAGCGTGTTTGCGGTCGCGATCGATCGACCGCTTACAAATAGGCTGCATGACCCGTGACACCGGACAAGACCTACCAGCTATTGGAGCGCGAGTTGGCCGTCGACGACCCATGGCGTCTCGACAGCAACTCGTTCGAGCAGGGGCGATACGCGCAAATGCTCCGGCTCTCGCGCTGCAACGGAGATATTGCGCATGCCCTCGAAGTCGGATGTGCCGCCGGCGCATTCACCGAAATGCTGGCGCCTCACTGCCAACGGGTCACCGTGGTCGATGTCATGCCGCAGGCGATTGAGCGAGCGCGCCAACGGACGAAGAGATGGACACATATCACGTGGATAACCTGCGACATTCAACAGTTCTCGACCGCCGAGCAGTTCGATCTGATCGTCGTAGCTGAGGTTCTCTACTACCTCAAGGACGTCGCCCAGATGCACGCAGCCATACGCAACTTGGTGAGTATGCTTGCACCCAAAGGCGCTCTGGTTTTCGGATCTGCGCGTGAGGCCGCGTGTCGACGCTGGGGTCATGCTGCTGGTGCTGAAACGGTGATTGCCCTCTTCAATGAGAGTTTATCCGAAGTCGAGCGTCTGCATTGCCACACTGAGTCGGTCAACGAAGACTGCTTGCTCGTCCTGTTCCGGCAGCCGACCAACTCGTCAGAACAAACAAAGTTAGATCATTAGGCCAGGGGGTCGTATGCGCATCTGCGGTATCAAGTTAACACACGACGGGGCAATTGCTGTGGTCGAGGACGGGCAGCTCGTCTTCTGCACCGAGCAGGAAAAGCGCGGCAATAATCCACGCTATCAATCCGTCGATAACCTTGATGCAGTTGTGCTCGCATTGGCTGAGCATGGCCTGGATCCACGCGACATTGATCAATTCGTCATTGACGGCTGGGATGGGGAGATTGAGTCGCAGTTCCAGGTTCTCAGTGGGGCGGTGCCGATTGCGCTGAAAGGGGCGCCATATGTGGAGCGCCATGCTGAAGGCCTTCTTGATGCCGTCGATGGCTATGGCCTGATCCTCGGCGGCAAGGTGTTTCCCTATAAGAGTTACCCGCACGTCACGGGTCACGTCGCCTCAGCATATAGCACCAGCCCCTTTGCCAGTGCCGGAAAACCCGCGTTCTGTCTGGTTTGGGATGGCTGCATTTTCCCACGTCTTTACTATGTCGAACCTCGGGGCGCGCGGCTCATTGCCTGCCTGTTTCCGATGATCGGTCATGCCTATGCGGCTGCGGGCCTTCATTTCGGGCCTTATAGGCAGCCGAACCGCACCAATTGGGACTTGGGCATCGCCGGAAAGCTGATGGCTTATATCGCACTTGGCTCTGTCGACGAAGCTATCGTGTCAGTGTTTCAGGAGCTTTACGAAAAGCGCTTCGCGGGGGATACGGAGCAGGCGCGTCGCTACCGCGCGGACATCAACAATGCGGAAGCGTCACTTGCAGCTGTGCACGAGTTTTTCGAGGCGAGCGCACTGCGCCTGACGGCCAAGCGAGCGGAGGACGTCCTAGCGTCGTTTCATGTGTTCCTGGAACGTCTTCTTGTTCGGGAAATCGCGATGGTACTGTTACGGCACTCGTCGCTTCCGGGCGCGAGAAACCTATGTGTGGCCGGGGGGTGCGGGCTCAATATCAAGTGGAACAGTGCGCTTCGCGCGGCGGGATTGTTCGATGAGGTCTGGGTGCCGCCATTCCCAAATGACAGCGGCTCGGCAATTGGCGCTGCTTGCAGCGGAAGGGCGGCGCAAAATGGGTTCGGGCCATTGGGATGGTCAGTCTACAGTGGTCCGGCGCTGCAGGCCAGCGAGAAGCCGTCAGAATGGGAGGCTGCGCCATGCACTCTCCGCGAGCTCGCGGCCATCCTCGCCGACAACAAGCCCGTAATCTTCCTTTCGGGACGCGCCGAGCTTGGGCCGCGGGCGTTGGGCGGTAGAAGCATTCTTGCAGCAGCGACCTCGCCGGCAATGAAGGATCATCTCAACGACATCAAGCGCCGTGAGCATTTCCGGCCGGTGGCGCCGATTTGCCTGGAGGATCGGGCGCCAGACATCTTCGAGCCCGGGACGCCGGATCCTTATATGCTGTTCGATCACCAGACTCGTGCGGAGTGGCGCGATAAGGTCCCCGCTGTCGTCCACCTGGATGGCTCTGCGCGGTTGCAGACAGTTGCCCGCAACTCTCCGCACAAAATCGCGGAGCTGCTGGTCGAGTTTGAGCAGCTCACGGGCATTCCGCTGCTTTGCAATACGAGCGCCAACCTTCATGGGCGAGGATTCTTCCCGAATGCTGCCGCCGCCTGCCAATGGGGACGCGTGGAGCACGTGTGGTGCGACGGACTGCTGTGGACCAAAGCGGCCGTAACGAAGCCTACGTCGACTGAACGACTTCTGTCGGCCTAGTATGAACATGTCCAGCGCAGCAATCGACCTTGCCGGCGTAAGAAAGTCGTTTGGCGATAAGATCATCGTCGACGAGTTGTCGTTCTCGGTTGCGCGCGGAGAATGCTTCGGCCTGCTCGGGCCGAATGGCGCCGGCAAGAGCACGATCGCGCGTATGCTCCTCGGGATGATCTCGCCGGACGCAGGCAAGATTTCAGTCCTCAATGAGCCCGTGCCTGCACGCGCTCGTGTCGCGCGTGTGCGCATTGGAGTAGTGCCGCAGTTCGATAACCTTGAACTCCAGTTCACCGTACGAGAGAACCTGCTGGTGTTTGGCCGCTACTTCGGCATGAGCGCTCGGAAGATCGATGCTGTCGTACCCGCGTTGCTGGAGTTTGCGCGTCTCGAAAGCAAGAAGGACGTACGCGTCGCCGAGCTGTCGGGGGGCATGAAACGGCGACTGACGCTGGCGCGTGCCCTGATCAATGATCCGCATCTGCTCGTAATGGACGAGCCCACAACCGGTCTGGATCCGCACGCGCGCCACCTAATCTGGGAGCGCCTGCGCGTTCTGCTTGCGCGTGGCAAGACGATCCTCTTGACCACTCACTTCATGGAAGAGGCCGAACGCTTATGCGATCGGCTGTGCGTGCTCGAGAGTGGACGCAAGATCGCCGAAGGCAAGCCGGACGCCTTAATCGACGAGCATATCGGATGCAACGTGATCGAGATCTACGGCAGTGATCCACATGAGCTCAGTGAGTTGATCAGGCCTTATGCGCGGCACATCGAAGTGAGTGGAGAGACGCTCTTTTGTTATGCGCTGAATCCGGAGCAGGTACGTGTGCAACTGCGCGGGCGAGCGGGTCTTCGGATTCTGCAGCGGCCGCCGAATCTCGAGGACGTGTTTTTGCGGCTGACCGGACGCGAGATGGAGAAATGAGGATGGGTGAAAGTTATGCGGCGCTGATGCCCGCTAACGCGTACAACTGGATCGCGGTATGGCGTCGAAACTTCCTGGCGTGGAGGAAAGCCGCACTTGCATCGGTTCTCGGCAACCTGGCAGATCCCATAACCAACCTGTTTGGCCTTGGCTTTGGCCTCGGGCTAATCGTGGGCCGCGTTGAGGGGACTTCGTATATCGCGTTTCTGGCAGCGGGCATGGTCGCGACCAGCGCCATGACGTCCGCTACCTTCGAAACCTTGTATGCCGCCTTTGCTCGGATGGATGCCAAGCGCACCTGGGAAGCAATCCTGTCCACACAGCTCACGCTTGGCGATATCGTTCTAGGCGAATTGGTGTGGGCGGCCAGTAAGTCCGTTCTAGCCGGAGCTGCGATTGGAATTGTCGCTGCAGCGCTGGGTTATGCATCCTGGCTGTCGATTTTGTATGCAATGCCGACGGTCGCCCTAACCGGCCTTGTCTTCGCAAGTCTGGCGATGGTCGTCATATCGCTTGCGCCAAGTTACGACTACTTCGTGTTTTACCAGACGCTCATCCTGACACCCATGGTGTTTCTGTGTGGCGCGGTCTTTCCGATGAGCCAACTGCCGAGCTCATTTCAGCACTTCGCCGGCTTGTTGCCGCTCGCGCATTCGGTTGACCTCATTCGCCCAGCGATGCTTGAGCGCGCGGTCAGCGTCAGCGCTGCCTTCCACGTTAGTGCGCTTTGCATGTACGCGATATTGCCGTTCTTCGCGTCGACGGCATTGCTTCGGCGTCGCCTGCTGCGTTGACGAATTGTGCCAAGCGCTCCGAACCGGTCGAGGCGCGAGCTGCGATCAGGACTGCAATGATTTTGGAAGGACTTGATCAAGCCGGGTGTACTGCTGCCGCTTTGGTCGATGGGTGCGGGACGCCCAGTACCTCAACGGGTTGAGCCGCTGGGCGTCGGGACGAATTTCGCAGAAGCCTTGGTTGTGCTGCCTGGCGCGCGGTCGAGGTCGCGTGACAGTACAGACGAGTTAGTTGGAACCGCTGGTGGTCTTCCTGCCGTGATCAAATGGAGAATGAGATGTTGTGTCTGGGAGTGAGTGGCGGTCTGGACAGAATCTATGAAAGCTCGCCCGAGCTGCCCAATACATTTCTGCACGATGGCGCTGCGGTTCTGGTGCGGGATGGCCGTGTGATTGCTGCCGTCGAAGAGGAGCGCCTCAATCGCGTCAAGCACTCGAACAAGTTCCCAAGCAATTCGATCCGGTACTGCCTTTCAACTGCAGGAGTCGAGCTTGGCGAGATCGACCGCATCGCGTTCTACGCGACTGAAACCTACTGCAATACCATGCTCGAGCGGCTGTTCGTTTCTCAGTCCGTTCCGTTGGACGCCAAACTGTTGCTACGGCAGCTGCTGGCACGGGAGTTCGGCGCCGAGGTCGATGCGTCGCGCGTGTCCTTCGTAAATCACCATGAAGCACATGCGGCGAGCGCGTTTGCGATGTCTGGATTTGACCAAAGTCTGATCTTTGCGGTCGACGGCGGCGGAGATTTTCTCTCAGGTATGCTGGCGGTGGGGACCGGCACTGAAATCACTCAGCTCGCAAGCTTCCCAGAACATAACTCTCTGGGGCTGTTCTATCTCGAGACGATCCGTTATCTCGGCTACGGGCTGTTCGATGAGTACAAAGTGATGGGGCTTGCCCCCTATGGTGACCCTGCTCTCTATCGCGAGCTCTTCGCGCAGTTTTACGAATTGTTGGACAATGGTGGCTATCGTGTCCACCTGGATCGAATCGGTCCCGCCTTGATCCGCAGCATGCAGGTCCGGCGAAAAGGAACGCCATTCACGCAGCAGCATCGAGATGTCAGCGCTTCGCTGCAGGAAGCGCTCGAGCGGATCGTCTTTCACATCCTGCGGTACCATCGCGAAGCGACGGGCATGAAGCGTTTGTGCCTGGCGGGAGGAGTAGCCCACAATTGCACGGTGAACGGTAAGCTGCTCTATTCCGGGCTTTTCGACGACATCTTCGTCCAACCCGCGGCGCACGACGCCGGTTGCGCACTCGGCGCTGCATTGATGATGTCAAACGAGCTGGGCCGGCCTGCGCCGCGCGAGCGATTGGCGGACGTCTATTGGGGGCCCGATCTCGGGACCGAGCAAGCGGTAGAACAGGAGCTCAATGCATGGTCCGGCCACCTCGATATCCAACGCAGTGATGATATCGCAGCCAGTGCGGCCGACTGGATGGCAAATGGCGCTGTGATCGGTTGGGTTCAGGGCCGTTCTGAGTTCGGGCCACGTGCGCTTGGCAATCGTAGCATTCTCGCCGACCCGCGGCCAGCGGAAAACAAGAACCGGATCAACGCGATGGTCAAAAAGCGTGAGGGCTATCGTCCGTTTGCGCCATCAGTGCTGGAGGAGGATGCAGGTGAGTTCTTTGAGCTCCCAGGCGGCAAGCGGGAGTTTCCCTTTATGAACTTCGTGGTTCGTGTGCGTGAAGCCCACCATAGCGTGCTCGGTGCGGTCACGCACGTCGATGGGACTGCTCGGCTGCAAACGGTCTCGCGCAACACAAACCCTGCCTATTGGGATGTCATTAATGCATTCAAGAAGCGAACCGGCGTTCCGGTTCTTCTAAACACGTCCTTTAACAACAATGCCGAGCCAATCGTGGATTCCGTTTCAGACGCCATCGTCACGTTTTTGACGACTGATCTGGACGGACTTGTGGTTGGGCCATTCCTCGTGAAGAAGCGGGCGGCAGCGCTGCAGGATTGGCGTACACTGAGCGTTTCATTGCCTCCGTACGCATCCCTTCATCGTATTCGCTCCCACACAGCGGAAGATCGTCAGGAAACGGTCTGCGAGATCCGTATGGGACATTCGGATCGCGACAGCATGCGTATCTCGCATGAGCTCTTCGACCTGCTGATGCGGATTGAGGGGGAGGCGTCGCTGGGCTGGCTTCTTGACACAACTATGCTGGACCAGCCCAAGCGTGAAGATCTCATGAAGGAACTGCGGCTCGTGTGGGAGCAGCGCAGCGTTCGGCTGCATCCGCGGCGCGCTGCTTGCGTCCGCAGTAAAGCGCAAGACAAAGCATAACCGGCGATTTTGGTATGGCCATGGCTATGCCTCCACGGACAGGAGGCCAGGCCGAGGCTGAGCAGGCACAATAGGCATCCGGCTGAAATCGGGTATATCGGCGCAACAGCTTTGAATGGAAGAAAAGAGGCAACGCGTTGAGAGAACCCGCTACGAGGATAGCGCTGCATGAAGTTCTACCGACGCAACCCGCGAGCAGCACAAGCGCCGACCATAACATCGGCGGAGATCATATGTGAGGTGTCTCCAATGACGTCTCTTGTTCAACCAGGAGCCCGGAAGGAGGCAATGCAGATGCGTGGTGGTTCAAAAAATGAGCGGTTCGTTGTTTCCCGACGACGTACGGGGTTGGGCGACTGCTTGTGGTCGCTGGCTGCAGCTTGGCGTTTTGCGCAGCGGACCGGACGGAACCTGGTCATAGATTGGCGGGGGTCCTGTTATCTCGATCAACCATTCATCAACGCCTTTCCAGTCTTCTTCGAACCAGTTCAAGACATTGCTGGCGTACGGGTGATCTGCGACGACCAGATCAATCAGCGCACATTTCCGGGACCGTTCTTTCCGGCATGGTGGAATAAGCCAACCATAGACTGCGCCTATCGACCGGACGAGCAGGTTTTCCGGGAACGCGACGAACTCGATCAACTGTTCCAAAGCGAGCAAGATAGCGATGCAAACACGGTCGTGTGTGACGCCTGCCTGATGTGGCGCTGCGACGAGGAGGCTGAACGTGAGATCTTTCGGAGCATCAAGCCGCGACCCGAAGTGCAGGCACGGATCGATGCCATCTTCCGGGAGCACTTTGAACCGTACAGCGTGATCGGCATTCATGTTCGGCACGGCAACGGCGAGGATATCATGGGGCATGCACCCTACTGGGCTGATCCGGAGCGCGCCTTGCAACAGGTCTGTAATGCCATCGACAAGGCCAAGGCGTTACCGCATGCGAAACCTGTCAGGCCTTTCCTGTGCACGGATAGCGCGCTCGTCCTTGAGAAGGTGTCGGCTTTGTTTCCCGATGTTTTCACGATCCCAAAGCGCTTCCAGGCGCCTCAGGCCGGACCGTTGCACAGTGCGGCGCTCGGAGCCGGGGGCGGCGTTTCCGCCCTCATCGAAATGTATCTCCTTGCGCGATGTGACACTGTGATCCGTTTCCCCCCGACGAGCGCTTTTACGCGTTATGCGCGCCTCTTTGCGCCACGCGTTATAGAGTTCGATTTGAATGATCCGAGCCGATTGATCTTGATTGAGGAACCCTCACAAGAGCTCGTGGCTTCATGACAGTCGTAACCCGTCTCATCGACCTGGTGGCCGCTTTTTGCATCGAGCAGTACTGCCACTATGTTTCCGGGCGGCAATTGGTCGCTCAAACCAACGCTTCAACGCGCCCTTGCACTGAAGAAAAGCAAGATACGGCGGCGGAATGCGATCCGCTGAAGCTCGAGCGCGACAAGAGCGGCCTTAAAGTATTGCCACCGCGCTAAACGGGTGAAGATCGGCTTTGCCTCGCGTGCACCGGAAGTGAAAGTTTCGCGGTGGCTGATCGCAGATTAAGTTTTCGAAAGCTTCTACGTTGAGCCGGCGAGTCTGTTGCGGCGGCCGGGCACTCGCTCGCGCGGACTGACTCATTCGGGATCGATGATCTTGGACTGGACATCAAGTGTCCCAGTTCGTGATCCTGCAACCAATCGGCGTGGCGATGTGCTGCGATGAGGTCGATATCAGTTACGACAAAAACCTAACGTGCGGAGCTGGTACATGAGGTTTCGATCGCATCGACGCGGCTAGCTGGGCGGCTTCGTCATCCTGACCAATCGTGTCTCGGCGATGGACGCTGTTCATCCGCTCGCCCCTTCGGTTGCGCCAAGCAGTGGGCCAAGTGGGCTGCCGGGATTGTGTAGGTGATGCATCGTCGCTGTCGCAAAGCACACGCAACATGTCTAGAATCCGCCAAGCGTTTGGCGTGCGCGACATTAGGACGCAAAACCGGAGCGCCTTTGCGTGCATCGCGGTGGCCCGATTCCTGCTACGCGTTCACCAGCGGCGCTACAGGAGAGGAGGCGGGCGTGGGTCTCGATCAGCCGAATGACGATCTGGTCGGAGGTCCGCCGCCCCAGACACACTTGGGTTGTCGCTTTCACTCTGATAAAGTTCGCGTCCATCGGAGAGAACAGAAGGCGATGCTGCTGACTGGGGCATCGCGCGGAATTGGTCATGCCACTGCCAAGCTGTTTTCGGAAGCGGGCTGGCGCATCATTTCCTGCGCGCGCCAACCGTTCGACGGCGAGCGGTGCCCGTGGGAGTCCGGCCGCGAGGATCATGTCCAGGTCGACCTCAGCAATCATCGAATGCTGCCGCGCCTGATCACCGAGGTCAAGAAACGCCTGGCTGGTGCACCTTTGCACGCGCTGGTGAACAATGCCGGCATCTCGCCGAAAACACCCGATGGTGACCGGCTGACGTCGTTGACGACTTCAACGGAAACCTGGATGAGGGTGTTCCATCTGAATCTGGTGGCCCCGATTCTGCTGGCGAAGGGCTTATTTGACGAGCTAAGGGCCGCGTCAGGATCGATTGTCAACGTGACGTCGATCGCGGGTTCGCGTGTGCACCCGTTTGCCGGCAGCGCCTATGCGACGTCAAAAGCTGCGCTTGCGAGTCTTACACGCGAAATGGCCCACGATTATGCGCCGCATGGCATTCGCGTGAACGCGATCGCGCCCGGCGAGATCAGAACGGACATGTTGTCGCCCGATACAGAAGCGCGTCTTGTGCCAACTATCCCGCTGCGCAGAGTGGGAACCCCCGATGAAGTGGCTGAGGTCATCTACTTCTTATGTTCGGATGCCGCAAGCTATGTGACGGGGGCCGAGGTGCCGATCAATGGTGGGCAACATCTGTGAATCGAGCAAAGCCTGGCAACACGGCTGACTTGAGTTTCAGCGCTCGAGCTTGTGTTCTAGGCTGACGGCGCGCACCCATTCCGAAAAAGTGAAATCAAGGGACTGTAAGGTTACCTTCGTGCCATGAAAAGGTGTTACGCTTCTATGTCATCTCGTCAACTCGTGGCGCTAAATCGAGCATGACATGCAAAACGAAGCTCACAAACCCGAACAAGGTGCCAGGGAGGATGATCAGAATAACGGAGACCGCCTTATGCTGCATATCGCTTCCGCACGCGAAAGACCTGCCGCTCACCCAGAGACTGAACGCGAGCTCTCGGGTGAGCCGCTGCGCGAAAGCGCGCTGACCGGTATCTTCGAAATATCGAAAATACTCACTGCTCCTTGCCGCCTCGAGGTCACGCTGGCGAACGTCGTGAGTCTTCTGCAATCGTTTGTGCAGATGCGACACGGTATCGTCTCACTGTTCGACGATGACGGGATGCCGGACATTGCCGTGGGCGCGGGTTGGAGCGAAGGGAGCGACGAGCGCTACCGGATGCGCCTGCCGCGGAAGGCGGTCGACCAGATCGTCGCGACCGACAGGCCTCTTGTCGCCGAGAACGTGGCAGCGGAGCCGGCATTCAGCGCAGCTGATCTGGAAGTGCTCGGTGCCTCAGATAATATGCCAGTGTCCTTCATCGGAGTTCCGATCCGCATTGATCCGAACGTCGTGGGTACGCTGACCATCGACCGTGTCCGTGACGAGAGGTCGAGTCTCCGGCTCGATTACGACGCGCGGCTGCTCGCCATGATCGCCAACCTGGTAGGACAGACAGTGAGGCTGCATCGCTTGTTCGCCTGCGACCGCGAGCGACTGATGGCGGAGAAGGACCGTCTGCAAAAGCAGTTGTTCGAGCTTAGGCAGCCTGCACGGGAACGTAAGAAGCTGCCCGTCCATGGGATCATTGGCGACAGCCCGGCGCTGCGCGGGCTGCTCGAGAAGATCGCAGTCGTAGCCAAATCGAACAGCACGGTTCTGCTGCGCGGCGAATCCGGTACCGGAAAGGAACTTGTAGCCAAGGCCATTCACGAATCATCCTCCCGCGCCAAGCGGCCCTTCATTAAGCTGAATTGTGCGGCACTGCCCGAGACAGTGCTGGAGTCCGAATTGTTCGGTCATGAGAAAGGTGCCTTTACCGGCGCCTTCAGCTCGCGCAAGGGACGTTTCGAGCTTGCTGACAAAGGCACGCTGTTTCTTGACGAGATCGGCGAGATCTCGGCCCCGTTCCAGGCGAAGTTGCTGCGAGTCCTGCAGGAGCAGGAGTTCGAACGGGTTGGCAGCAATCAGACTATAAAGGTCGATGTTCGAGTCATAGCCGCGACCAACAAGAACCTAGAAGAGGCTGTGGCAAGAAGCGAGTTTCGCGCAGATCTTTACTATCGCATCAGCGTTGTTCCCCTGCTGCTGCCACCGCTGCGCGAAAGACGCAGCGATATCCCGCTGCTTGCCGGCGAGTTCCTCAGGAATTTCAACAGCGTGAACGGCCGTACGCTGACCTTGGAGCCGAGTGCGATCGATGTGCTGATGAACTGCGGCTTTCCGGGCAATGTGCGCGAGCTCGAAAACTGCATCGAGCGCACAGCGACCCTGTCGGCCGGGCCCTCGATCGTGAGAAATGACTTTGCATGTTGCCATGGTCAGTGCCTTTCCGCGATGCTGTGGAAAAGTACGACGGACGAGGCGACCGTCCAACCGGCACCGACCGTGCCAGCGCCCGCCAAGCCGATCACTTCGCTGTCTGAAGCGACCGCGCCGGTCCCGCCTGCTGGCAGCGAGCTGGCCCCGCTGGTGCCTCCCGGCACAGTCCTCGTAAGTGGCGCGAAGATGGCCGATCGCGAGCGGGTCATCGCAGCCATGGAAAAATCTGGCTGGGTGCAGGCAAAAGCAGCGCGCTTGCTCGGACTAACGCCGCGCCAGATTGGTTACGCGCTGAGGAAGTATGGAGTCGAGATCAAGCGGTTCTGAACGTACGCACTTACGAGAGGACGATGGGTTTCGTGACATCGTGGCCAAGCCAGGGGAACGCGCAGTGTGACCGCTGGCACCGTTCAGCCTGAACTGCAGGGCGTCACGGTGTTGCGGCGCGCGCTCGGTGGCTTTCCACCGACGCCATGGCCGGGCAGCAACGGGTTGCCGATCCAGTTCGTCATCGGCACGACGGGTTCGTTGAACGACCTCGACGATGTCGCCCGGAGATTCATGGCGGACGCGCTCAAGACCCGGACAGTTCACCTTTCTCGACAAGTCGAAGAGAACGGTCACGTTCGACCGCGGCAAGACCGGCGATCTCGGGCTGAACATGAGCGATGTCGGCGGTTCGCTGGCGATCATGCTCGGCGGCAATTACGCCGAGTATTTCAGCCTGGACAGCCACTCCTAGAAGCAATCCCGCCGGTCCGTCAGACCGCCTCACAAACGCGCAGCTCCTGACCCACGAGATCCGCACCAGCAGCAACATGATGCGGCCGCTGGCGACGGTCGCCCATCCGAAGAACAACACCGTGCCGCAGGCGATCAAAGATTTCCAGCAGGTCAACGCCGCAACGGTTTCCACGTGGCGATGTCGGGCGTTGAAATCGGCGATGCGCGCGACGTTGAGGAACCTCGCCCAGCCGCTTCCGGCCGGTTAGTCGGTCAACTACGCAGACTCCTCCGGCAGCTCGAGAAGGAATCGGGCGGCTTCATCACCACCTTCTTGTTTCGCGTTCGCGTTGATCATCATCTATCTTTCGCTCGCCCGACGGTACAACAGCTTCGTTTGATGCCGCGATGTCGCTGGTCCGCGCGTTGATCTTGACGGCGGTAATCTGTCGCAAGCGATCCTGTCGCCACTCGGCTGGCATGCCCAGCGGAATAGCGCTGTCGCAGCTCCGACGCGTGTCGATATTCGTTCGTCGGGAACGTCGAACAACAGGAGCGCATAGGCTCCATATAAGGCATTGTAGTAACGAGCTAATTCAGGGAATTGGGTGCGATGGTACAACACTTGCTGTTCTCTTCGCAGCTGTCGCAACTTTTGGAGCAACTCCGTGCACAATGTCGTCTGCATCAAACAGGTTCCCGATTCTGCGCAGATCCGCGTGCACCCGGTGACCAATACGATCATGCGTCAGGGCGTGCCGACCATCATCAACCCATATGACCTCTTCGCGCTCGAGGCTGCGCTGGAGCTGCGCCATCGGTTCGGCGGCGAAATAACCGTACTGACAATGGGGCCGCAATCGGCGGAAGACTCCTTGCGGAAAGCGCTGACCTATGGCGCCGATCGCGCCGTACTGCTCACCGATCGTTGCTTTGCGGGCTCCGACACCTTGGCCACGACGTACGCACTGGCAACCGCCATCCGAAAAATCGGTAAGGAATATGGCCCGCCAGACCTTATCTTTACCGGCAAGCAGACCATCGACGGGGATACCGCGCAGGTTGGTCCCGGCATCGCAAAGCGGCTGGGCGTGCTGCAGCTGACTTACGTCGCCAAGGTCAGATCCCTCGACCTGGCCGCACGCACGATTGAAGCGGAGCGACGCTCCGAAGGTGGTGTCCAGGTTTTGCACACGAGGCTGCCCTGTCTCATCACCATGCTAGAGGCGACCAACCAGATACGGCGGGGCACGATGGCGGATGCCCTGCGTGCCGCGCGTGCACCAATCGTGAAATGGAACGCGCACGATGCCGGCGTCGAGGACGTCTCCAAATGCGGTCTTAAGGGCTCGCCGACCGTCGTCAAGCGAGTGTTTGCTCCCTCTGCGCGGGCCGAAAAGGCGGCGCTGGTTGAGGCCGCCGAACAACCAGCGCAAGCCTTGATTGAAGCCATCTTTAAGCATCAACCGAATCTCGAAACCGATCTTGCGGCACTAGCCCGCGAGGCTTGATCTGAAGAGTCCTTACGATCCCGAACGCTCGTCGCTGGTCAAACGGAGTGCCCACCCGTATTCGATAGGCATGTCGTGGTTAGGGGAGATGCCATCATTAGGTCGTTTTGCCACCAATGTGGATCGGCAACGAAAACCTGGGCAGCGTCGATCTTTGAAAATCATTTCCACGACGGTGGTTGCCCGCCACGCCGCGCGTATCGCTATCGATTTCAAGTCAATAAGATTTGCCGATCGAGGCATCCGCGGCGACGATCTCGCATCGTCTTTTTGCTGAGCACTCAGGGAATAGCCGGCTACATTCGTCGGATAAGCAATATTATTCTCCGCCTAAATTGCGGAGAAAAGGTCAAATCTCCGCACCACAGGTATCCCGAACTAAGAGTGTCCCAGGCGATCGGCATGCCGGTCGTCCGCTCCCCGACCGCCCTAATTCCTTGACGTGACGGTGCCGATCAAGGAGATCCGTCGCGCTCTTGGTCGTGTCGCGAGCCGCCGGCTGATCGTTTGTGCGACATCCTCTGTTTCCATATCAGCAACTCGTAAGCCGGACTAGCGCGCCATTGGCACGAGCACGTCTGGCGGCGACGCCTGAGGATCAACGTCGTGAAGCCCTGTCGTCCAATCACTGCAATGGGCGCTTACTCGCCCGTTACGGACGGCTCGTCGCGATGCTTGAGGTGTCGCTTCCGTGTATTGTAACTGACCAGCCAGATAACCCCGACTGCGATCGGCACGCACGCTGCGGTTAGATAGGAGGGTTCTACACGAAGTCCGACATCGTGCGCTCCCTTGGCAAGGTAGCCGAACAGGCTGACCACATAATATCCTATCGCCGCGACCGACAATCCCTCTACCGTGCACTGCAGCCGAAGCTGCTGTCCAGTCCGTTCATTGATCGCGTGCAATAGGTCACGATTCTGCCGTTCGATTTCAACGTCGACACGGGTTCGCAAAAGATCCGCGGCACGCGCCAGCTTAACCGACAGGGTTACTTCACGATCCTTGGTCGTCTCGCAAGTCCGCATCGCCGGCGCCATCCGGCGCGCCAGGAACAACGACCAGGTCGGATAATCCGCGATCTCACTGCCCTCGATGATGGACAGTCGGGATTGGACCAACTCGTAATAAGCTCTGCTGGCATCGAAGCGAAACAGGCTTCCGGTCGCGCCACGCTCGAAAGAGGCAGCCAATGCGGTCAGTTCGGCAAGCAGATGGTTGTTGAGTTTCAATCCCTCCGCGCCTTGCATTTCGTCGAGCACCTCGCCAAGACGTCTATCGATGCGATCGACGAATGGACCGAGCTCGAGAGCAACCGATAGACCAAGCAGCGCCAACGGACGATAGGTCTCGACTTCAAGGAGCCGTTGCACCAGTGCTCCGAGATTATGGGGCGTCAACCCGAGGTCGCAGACAAGAATTTTGGTGAAACCGTCTTCGTCGACGCGAAAATCAGAGGCCATGACACTTGTTCCGCCTTTTATGCGGACCATGGCGAGGCTGCTCTTGTCGAAAAGTTGTTCGGCGCGTTTCAATGGGGAGGCGTTCTGCTCTACATCCAACTTGATTGCGACCAGTAATTGTCCTTCCTGTCGCAAGGCGCTCATCAAGGAGTGAACGGCGCCTTGGGCGTCCTCCGTCTGACGAGCGAACGGACTCTGTGCTATCCAGGTGAAGGTTGCGAATTCGGCATGCTGCTCCCAGCGAAGCACAACGGGCCCGATGTCGATTTGGTGATGTTTCGCCGAGAGCTGCGGAGGTGGAAGGTCGCGCTCTCGACAAAATGCGACGAAGCCGCGGCGAACGCTTGTGGCCGCATCGCCCTTCGCAAGAAATGCGAAGTGGACCACCTTAAATGGCGGAACAAGCTGCATAAAGGGGCGCGCGTGTACTTCATTGAGCACAGCATCCCGCTGCGGATGTAGTTTGAAACTTCGAAGGTCCAGCTTATCGAGCACGTGTAAGCACCTCGTCTCAGAATTGGCACGCAATTGTCTGCGTCGCCGCGAGCGGCGATGGTGTTGACTGTAAGGATCTGTTCGCGCAGGCCTCCAATGGTGTCGTGGCGAAAAGCGACCCGAGCCGCTCTCAATGCGCGAAAGCAGTGCCGAACGTGACTGGCTGCCCCCGGGTCCGCACGAACATCACTCGGCATCGATGTGTTGGCGCACATTAGCCGTGATGCGCAGAGCCGCCTCCCAGAACGACTCTCGAGCGGCGTGACCGAGGCACCTACGATTTCTACTCTTTCGTCTCCGTGAAGTTGCTAATCGCCGTCGCCGGCTCTGCACCGGTAGCTGCATCGTCGATTGATGGATCAAAAGCGTAAACGAGGCTCTCGTCTTGCCGCTCATCTTCTCGCATTTGGACGCGATGCAGGATCTGGGCCAGCACGGAAGCAGCGGAAGGGTCGAGTTCTTGCGTGATGTGACCGTTGAAACTGCCAGCGGGGATTTCTGAAGGAACGCGGTTACATTCGTGCCACCCGCACGTCTGGGGTTCTTGGAACTGAAGCCCCAACGGCTGGAATCCGATTCTCATTGCAAACCGGCCAGCTCGCGCTTCTTTGGGCTTGGCCTCTGTGACGGCCGAGACTAGCTCTCTTCGTCAAATGGCCTCGGTGATCGCGGAACGCTGACAGGACTGTCGTGCTTGATCCTGCGGCGCCATCGACCGCTGCGCATCCGCCTTCAGCGCTTGGAAATCCCCTGTGATATCAGTTATCGCCTGTGGCGGAGCCGATCTGGATCCGACACAAGGCCGCCCTGCAGCCCGGTCAAGTAGCAACCTTGCCGACGATGAACGTCGAGCATTCCATGCGCTCGATTAGCATGGGAAAATGCATTGCATTGTTCGGGGATGGCCAAGGCGGCCGAGAGCTCGCGGTCCAGGCTTTGCTCACGGCAAAACTTCATGAATTTGACCGGCAGGTCTATCTGACCAATGTACTGAACGAGCGCATCGAGTCCGAGCAGAATGGCGTACCATCGCACCAGGTTGTCTCGTGAGCGCGCGTCATCATAAGGCAGCATCTCGTCAGCGGCGATGCTGCTTGCGGCCCTCAAGCGATGGCGCCAGGCTCACGACAATCGACATCTGCCGCCATGAGCATTCCCATGCTCGACGGCTGTGCCGCTGTGGTCGTACCCGGATCGGCGTCGATCGACTAGATTTGCCGCTACGCGCGATCGATGCCGAAGCTTTCAACAATGGCAGCACCCCGCAGTTCGCCGCGATATCGGCCGTGCCGCTGCGCCGCAATGATATCAGCAACGCCCACTCGACTGCGCTCGATCGGTTCAGGCCGATGCAGAGGCGAGCAGTTGATGGTGATTTCGATCCGAGCACCTGGTGCCAGAGGTTCTATGCCGCGACGCAGGTCAAGCTGTCGGTGTGGGCGCGGAGCTGGACGCTGGCAACGCCAATCAGGGCCTGCTGCTGCCCATGCTGCTCCATAGCTGCGACATAGAGCTGTCCGGAGCGCCGCAGGGCGGTCGCGGGACCGAGCGGCCGTCGAGGCCTGACGTCGATATTCAATGCCGATCGGCTGCGCACGCTGATCATCGCTGACGTGGTAATTCATACTGCTTATTCGTAAGTCTTCAGACGTGCAATCGCATCACGTGTCTGGTTTCCGACAATGTCGAACAAAGCACGCCGCATAGGCCTAATTGACGTTGGCTCTCTGGGATGCCGAGGCTTCCACATCTTGAAACTTGCACGCGCCGCGATCGTGCCATTTGGCTTCTCGATCTCTGTTTTGATAGGGCGTTGACCTTGACATTGTGGTCGCGGAGTGTCTCGAGGCCTTCGAGAGCGTCGGTCAAGTGCGTGCGCAACATGTAACCCGGGCCCGCGATCTGCGCATTCTGTCGGGGACCTTCTTCATTTGCCCGCCAATCATCTCGTTCCGCAGACTGTGTTACGGCCTCGATCGACGCATGGAACCGGCCGAGCCCACCAAGCGCGTCGACAAGAGGCCGCGTATCCGTGTCCAGCTCGCGATACTTCGCAGGCGTATGCTCGTCGTTCGCAAGCCGCCGAGGCCAGAGCGCTACGGGTAGTTGTAATGAACGAGATGGAACACTTAAGGGTTACGGTCAGTATCCTAGCGCGATGCAGCTTGCGCGCCTAGCAGGCTGTTGAAGAACTCAGCCGCGTTCGCAAACGAAGGCTGAGTCGTCGCCATTGTGGATGTAGAAGTGGCCAACGAGCCTGCCCGCGGTGCCGATCATGGCCCATCCGCGACCACAGGACGGATCATTCTCGTCGTGCCCCTCCCATGAGAACTCGGCGCAGGCCGATCCGTCGCGGGTGCCGTAGCGAGCATCCAGGAAGCCCTTGAGAGCCCCAAACGCTATTTCGCCATCGGACTTGCCACGGAAGGTGAGATGCGCCTCTCCGACAAGATCGAGGAAGTCGCTGTCCCAGTTGTCTATTTCGACGATGCGCCAGCGGCCGGCAAAGGCCTTGGCAAAGCCGGGCACCTTGGCCATCAACCGGTCTCCGCGATCAACTTGGGCAGCCGCACCAGATTGTAGGCGGCCGCAGCGAAGGTAAAGGCCCATCCGACCCGATCACGGCCACGGAATCTGGTCTTCTCTTGCCCGGCGACCGTCTTGATCCAGCCGAATGCCTCCTCAATCCGCTTGCGGATGCGCTGGCTGACAGCATAACCGCCGTGCCGGGTCGTACGCCCGTCGATCGCAGAGCTACGGCCGCCGGTATTCTGCGCAACATGCGGCGTCACGTTCATCGAGCGCAGCTCGTTGACGAAGTCTTCTGCATCGTAGGCTTTGTCGGCACCAAGCGTGATCGCTGTCGGTCGATCGGCACGAGGCTCGATCATGTGCAGCGCGGCCACCCGTTCGGCATGCCCACCGGCCTGCGTCAGGCAGGCGTCGACCAGCAAGCCGTGGCGGTTCTCCATCAGCCCGTGCCCGATGAAGCACAGCTTCGTCTCCTTGCCTTTCCCCTTGCGGTAGAGCCTGGCCTCCGGATCGGTGGTCGAAGCATGGGTGTCGTTGGAGCGCTTCTGGCCATGGAAGTTCGCTTCAGCATTGCGCCCGCCGCCTTGGGCCGGCGGCTCGCCGGAGCTATCCTTCGGTTTGACGCTCTTCATCGAGGCCCAGGCCTCGATCAGCGTGCCGTCGACCGAGAAGTGATCGCTCGACAGAAGCTTCTTCACCCTGGGCTGCGCCAGCACCGCCGCAAGGAACTTGGCCGCGATGTCGCCTTCCAGAAGCCGGTCGCGGTTCTTCGAGAATACCGAATGGTCCCAGGCTGCATCGTCGACGCCGATTCCGACGAACCAGCGGAACAGCAAATCATATTCCAACCGCTCCATCAGAAGTCGCTCCGAGCGGATCGAATAAAACGCCTGCAACAGCATCGCCCGCAGCAGCTTCTCCGGCGGGATCGACGGCCGTCCAATCGGCGAATAAAGGGCGGCGAACTCGTGCTCCAGCGCCGCCAGCGCCTCGTTCACGATCGTCCGGATCGCTCGCAGCGGATGATCACGCCGCACCCGTGCTTCCAGATCGACGTAGCTGAACAGCTCGCCCGTTCGATTGTCGTCGCCGCGCACGCACCGTCTCCGAATCTCGTCGGAGCCAATGAATCATGGTCGTCGCTCGCCGGCGAGCGCCTTTTTCAACAGCCTGCTAGGGCGGTGTCGGACGGCTCAGAGCGCGAAGGCTTCTCGACCCTCGATGGCTTGGCGGTCCCCCGATAGATGGTGAGCGCCGCTATGATGCCGAGCGCGGCTGCAATCATCAGCCAAAACCCGGGTGAAGCCTTGTCATTAGTCCGTTCAATGAGCCAAGTCGAAGCGAGTGGCGTAAAGGTGCCAAATAGAGCTGCCGCGAGCGCAAAGGCCAGGGAGAAGCATGTTGTGCGCACATATGCAGGCACGATCTCGACGAGAGCCCCGAGCATAGTTCCGCTATAGATGCCGAAATAGAACGAGAACATCATCGCCACGGCCAGCATCTTACCGAAAGTGGGTGCGCTCACCAGCCAACTTAAAGCCGGATAGGCGGTCATCAACGCTAGGCTAGCAATGCCGAGCAGAACCGGCTTGCGGCCGATACGGTCGGAAACGGCGCCGCCAATTGGATTCCAGATGAAGTTGGTCGCGGCGACCAAGAGTGTCACCAAGAGCGCGTCCTGGGTGGACAGCTTCAAGACGGTCTTGCCAAACGTGGGCGTGTAGACCGTAACGAAATAGAAGGTCGTTGTGGTCAGGATCGCCATCATCATCCCGAGAACGATGGTGCGCCAGTTGATTAGCGCCGAGGAAAGATTTCGCGGGCCGTAGGATGCTTCTTCATCGCCAGAAATTCGGGGGTTTCCTCGAGCGTTCGACGAAGGAAGAATATTAACGGGATGATAAGGCAGCCGAGAAAGAAAGGAATGCGCCAACCCCAGGAGGCGACGGTTTCGACTGGCATCGATGCGTTCAGGAGGTAACCCACGATTGCCGCGACAAAGATAGCGACCTGCTGGCTGGACGACTGAAACGAGGTATAGAAACCACGATTGCCTGGGGTTGCGATCTCCGCCAGATAGACCGAAACGCCGCCGACCTCGACACCGGCGGA
Source organism: Bradyrhizobium sp. USDA 4506 (assembly GCF_054058795.1). Lineage (NCBI taxonomy): Bacteria > Pseudomonadati > Pseudomonadota > Alphaproteobacteria > Hyphomicrobiales > Nitrobacteraceae > Bradyrhizobium > Bradyrhizobium sp. USDA 4506. Next base: position 294,144 of record NZ_JBSSBM010000002.1, read on the forward strand.
AAAACCCTGCAACAACCGTCCGGCTAGAACGATGATCGGGGCGGCAATACCGATTGTCGCATAATCGGGACAGAAGGCGATAATCACGGTGCCAATCGCCATGATCGATAGCGTGATGATCAGGCCTTGGCGACGGCCGATCTTGTCGATATAGGCGCCCAGCACGATTGCGCCCACCGGACGCATTAAGGCGCCCAGCCAGAACACGCCAAAAGTGTTGAGCAATGAGGCGGTTTCGTTCTCTGACGGGAAGAAGGCGTTCCCAATCGCGCTGGCGTAAAAGCCAAATAGGAAAAAGTCGAACTGCTCAAGGAAATTCCCGCTGGTCGCACGCAGGATCGCGTTGATGCGCGATTTGACCGTCGCGTGCTGAATGAACGTTTGTGACACCGCGAGTTTCCTTCCCGTCTGAAATGGCCGGTTGCGGAAAAACCTCGCGCCAGCCCAAGGCAATCAGGCCGTGACTTTCTCTTAGAGACAGACATTGCCCACAAACGGAAGGCGCCTCATCTTTTCGGCTTATTTTCGGCGACAGCGCCATTGGGTGCACAGAATCTGGGGATTTGTTTGACAACCAAGAGCGCTCCTCTACGTCAATCGCCGCAAGCCCGCTCCTGAGATGAAATTTGGCCGATGGGGTTCGTTCTCCGCCACTCGTTGGCCATCTATGAGGCCCTGCGGCGCCGCGGACTCGCCGGCGTTGTCCGGTTTTTGACCGCCGCGCAAATCCTGTCAGGTTCAAAACACCTGCAATGATGAGCCGGTCACGAGCGTGTTTTTTCAGCGCATTCAGAACTTTATGGATTGGCGGCAGGCTTGGCATGCAGATTGCTGCTAAGCGCGCAGGAACACAGGATGGTGGACGAGTGCACGTAGGACGCACAAAAACCAGTAGAGGACTCTTTGCATTGAGACACTCGCGCTGGCCAGCCGGATGCGGTTCACACCAGCAGTGCGGTACTAGGCCCGCAGCGAGTTCGTTGAACTGTCAGCGAGGCGAACCACGAGAGCGTGGCCAATCCAGGACACGTCGCGCAAGCTCGAAATGTCGGGGCGACCAGATATGTCACTCCCGCATGTGACGTGAGCCGCCCCAGGGCTGCGCGATCCCTTACCGCTTCTGCAAGCGCGAGTGGCCGCCCCGGCTCTGGCATCGGATCGCTCGTGGATCGGGATCCGAATACGGGATGGTCCTGGCTTCAATCAATGCCCAGTTTCCTATCCACGACTCATGAACAGGGACTGAGCCCATGATGCCCCTCTCTGTTGCTGCGAAGATGGTCAAGGGAAAGGTCGCCTGCGACGCGACCAAAAACTCGTCGAACCGACGAACTCTCCGATCTCGCTACTGCCAATAGTTGGCCCTTACACGGAGTTGCTCGTCAAGAATCGTTCTCTCCTCACGGCTAGGGTTCAAATGAGGTCTTCTCAAGCGTCTCAAGTTCAACTGGATCAGCCTTCGCAGATATTCTGCGAGTACTTGACTGAGCAAGCGCGAACTCTGTTTGGCCCGCATCCGTTCGCTGCGGAGATGTCTGAGGGCCAGGTTGCGGGCATGCTGCCTGAATATTTGGCGATGTCACAGGCGTTCCCTTACCTGCAGGCAGGTTCGCAAAAGGATCTCATACTTGATGCGATGCGTCGCAATCGAGACCTTCCGAGGGATATTGAATTAACCAGCGTGGTCGCAAATTTCATCTGTTGGGATGAGATGGGTGGTTATGGCCGAGTTCTCCGTGGCGGCAAGGCTGCGCTGCCCGATATCCTGGTCACTGAAAACTTCCACTCAAATCTGCTTAGAAAGGACGCATCGCGACTACTCGGCAGACCAATACAGCCCAGCTACAGCACTACAACGAAGCGATACCTGCATTCCATCTACACCGGATTGTCATCTAAAGACCCGTTAGTGCGCTGCGCCTACATGGTGGCTTTTGAGCTGCATGCTGCGGAAATGATCCAGTCGCTGTGGACCACTCTGGTCAAAATCTTTGATGTACGGTCTGACGATCTTGAGTACTTCCGCAGTCACGTCGGCGGCGACGATCCTGCCGAGAAGTATCACGGAGAAATGACGACCCGGCTCATTCGCGAACTTGTGCCTGCTGACGGTAATAGTCGTTTTTTGGATGAATTCGATCGCGCCTATCGGCTCAGCTTACAGTGGTGCCGCGATCTGCTGCGAATTGTCTCAGGTGAGGGAGACGGCCTTGCGGAGATCGAACACCATGGCCGTTGTCATTGTGGTTCCGTCAAGTTCTACGTCCGAGCGCCGCGAGAGCTATCTGCGGTTCGATGTAACTGCTCGATCTGCCAAATGTCCGGGGTACTGCACCTGCTCGTGCCCGGCAATAAGCTCACGATTGAGTGCGGCGAAGAATTTCTCACCACGTATCAATTCAACAAGAATATCGCTCGTCACACGTTTTGCCGGATCTGCGGCGTAAAGCCATTTTATAGGCCGCGATCGAATCCCTTCGGCTTCAGCGTGAACATTCGATGTTTGGATAAGAGAACGATCGAAAACATAAGAATAGAAGATTTCGACGGTGAGCATTGGGAGGAAGCGTTCCGCTCGACGCACGAGGATTGGGAAGCCAATCGTTAGATCAAACCTTGGAGTGAAGCCGTATGGCCCGCGCAATGAATGATAGATCTCGTCTGCTTTCAGAGGAAGCTCTCACCAAATATCGTATAGAGCTGTTGGTGAAGGGTACGGTCGTGATCGCTCCCCAGACGTTGTTCACCCAAGATGACTTGGCGAGGATCGATCAGCTCCAGATGGAAATTCCCGAAGAGGAGGTGCGGTTGGGCGATGCTGGCGATTCGCACAATGTCTTTGTAAAGCGGGTGAGGGTGGATCCGCCCGGCCGCCCTCCTAGCAATGCGCATGGAAGAGCTACAGGACAGATCATCGAACTGCTCGAGAGGAAAGACCGCAGCTTTGCGCTGAAAAAGATCTTGGGAGCATCGTCAGATTACGTGATTCGCCGATGCCAAATGCATCGACTGCCTCCCGGTTCGTTTGTTGGCATCCATTTGGATGCTGAGAGCGACCCCGACTTCGACTACTCCGTGATCGTTCAGCTCGCGAGGGACTTTGAGGGGGGTGAGTTTGTGGTCTATCCGAGCGCGTACGAACAGCAGGTATTTCGTCCGCCGTTCGGGGCCGTGCTTGTCACCACATGCAAGCTTCGGCATGAGGTGAGGCCCGTGCACGCTGGCGAGCGCCGATCGCTGGTGTATTTCTGTTCAAAACGCAGCGGCGCGAATCGCCGGAACATCGAAAGCTCTGCTGATGACTTATAGGAGCCTTTGCTGGAATGGCCTTCGGACGGGTTGAATATGGAGAGCCAACCTGTGACAGACGCCGTGCGCTTCGAAGAGCGGACTTCGCGCCGCATCCTAAGTTCGCGGTGGGATCTACTTCGAGCGAGACGAAGCAGATACTCACCTGACGTTCCCAACCGCCGGCGTGCGGGCACAGGCAGGGGTTCGAATGAACGGAAGAGTTTGAAACAGTGATTTCAATTGACCATTGCCAATAACGAGTGCTGCAGAGCGCGGGCAGTGGGCCTATCGCGCGCGATCACCAGGCACTCCACCGTGCCTGCATCTTGATCGACGGCAAGCGGAATCACGCCTTCCTTCCGTGTGCCATCGAATAGAAATCCATGCCTGACGAAACGATCAAGCGCAGCTTGGAGAGAACATGATGGGACGTTTCGCACGGATGAAATGACGTGGCGACCGGGGTAGTCGATGCCGAGCAGCCGGACGGCAATGCTGTGTAACACCGAACCTCCGCCCCATCGGCCGTTCGCTTCGTTAAAGAAAAGCCGGCCGTCGCTCGCGAAAATGCCGTCAATGTTGATCATTCCGCGGTATCCCAACGTTCGCGCGAGCTCCACAAATCGGTAGGCATGCGCCTGGGCGGCCAGCCATTGCTCATTCGTCAGGTCGCTGGGAAGCTCAAGTCCTGTCCAGATGAGTGCCCGCTCGGATCGATCTTTGCTGCGACGTAGCCGTATGTTGCCGCTGTTGATGAAAACGATGGAACCATCCTCCTCTATCTCATACTCGAGATAGAAAAGAGCGCGAGCCAAGTGGTACGATTCAACGACCAACGTCTTGCAGGATGCTGTTGTCAGCTCGGACCAAAGTGCTTCAGGATCAAACGATGGCCAAGCAACCGCTCGGGTATCTCTTGCCCCAGGGAGTGGACTGCTTTCATTGCCGGTCAGGATGACATTGCCGACTCCGCCCGCTCCATTGTCCAACTTGACGATCACGCTGCCGCTCTCTGACCTCAAGGAGGTCACCGCTCTGAATAGTTCGTCTGGATTCGTGGTCGCGCATCCACTGGGCAGCGGGAGCGCGACACTTGTCGCCAACTGACGGAAGTGGCTCTTGCGGTTCAGGAGATCCGGCCCTCGCTGCAAAGCGAAGTCGTCCCCGCTCTGCGGGATGCCCAGCAGCGCCGCCAAGCGCGCTACGCCTTCACTAAAGTAGCAGGAATGGATTTTCCAAGATGAGAAATTCCGGCGAATATGGCCGTTGAGTCGCTCGACGAGCGTATTGGACAGCAGGGTGCAATCATTAAGGATCGGTGATCCGCCGCTGCCTTCAGGCACAAGCGTAGAGAGACTCGAGGCATCGAAATTGAGCGTCGCGCCAATAAAGAATAGCAAGTCTGTCGGGATTGCTGTCGGAGAGACTATTAGGTCACCCTCCTGTGCAAACCAGGCAGAGCGGCATGCGGAGTTGGCGGAAAGGGACAGTTGAGTTGCTGTCAGATCGCCGCCCGACATTTGAGCCGTCCCGGCATTCATGATTAGGACCCGAGGCAACGACGGTCCCCCAGGCACTTGGCGTGATCAAACACAGACCGCCATGCCAGCAACGATGAACTCGCAGCGGCGCATCGTATGCAGGTAGTGACCGAAAGGCGGTATTGCGCCGTCTCGATATCTCTTTTGGTGCAATTGGGAACTACGCCCAGCCAATCCGTCGATCTCAATCGTTGTCTCCTTGCGGGCTTGACTGCGTGTCGAGCATCTTCAGCATGAAGTGCTGGACCTTGCCCAACGCCGTTTTCGGCAGCTGTTGCGTGAAAATGATTTCGCGCGGTACCTTAAAACGGGCAAGCTGCGATTGGACATGCGCCAACAGCGCGTCGGCTCCGATCCGGGTCCTCGGTCGCCTGATCACATAGGCTATCGGTACTTCCTCCCAGCGCGGGTCCGGTCGACCGACGACGGCGCATTCGGCGACATCGGGATGGTCCATGAGCACACGTTCCACTTCCGCCGGATAGATATTCTCTCCGCCGGAGATGATCAGATTCTTCTTGCGGTCACGGATCCAAAAATATCCATCGGCGTCGCAGCGGCCGATGTCACCAGTGCGATACCAACCTTCACTAAAGGCCTCACGCGTCGCCTGTTGATCGCCCCAATATCCGCAGAAGACGTTGGGCCCGCGTACGGCGATCTCGCCTGGGGTCCCTGGCGGCAACTTGGTGCCGACATCATCGATGATGGCTGCTTCGCAGTAAAGACCAGGCAGGCCGCTTGCGCCGTCAGGTACGGGATCTGCGCCGAGCTTGGTATACACAGCGATGGGAGAGGTCTCCGTGGAACCATAAACCTGTAAGACTGGCACTCCGCGCCTGACAAAGCGCTCGACAAGGCGCTGAGGCACCATCGTCGATCCGGTACAGATTGCTTTGAGCGCGGATAGGTCCGTGCTTACCCACCGCGGATGGTCGGTTAGCGCTTGCATCATGGCCGGCACTAAGGCTGCTACCGTGGGCTGGTCCAGTTCGAATGCATCAAACGTTGCCTCTGGCGTAAAGCGGCTTTGGATAGTTATCGTCGCGCCGTGATGCAAGCCTGGGGTCGTCTGGATGTTCAGGCCGCCGACGTGGAAGAGCGGCAAAACAGTCAGGGCGTGATCGGTCGAGGTTAGGTCATGCATATGCTGACTCATGACCCCGTTCCACAGCAATGCTTCCTGACGCAGCACAGCGCCTTTAGGTCGCCCTGTGGTGCCCGACGTATAGACGATCAGAAGCGGGCAAGACAGGTCCGCACGTGGATTGCGTTCGCCACCACAGTCTCCGTCCATAAGGTCGTCCAACTTGCTTCCGCCCGGCGGCTCAAAGTCCAGCCCGACGAGGCAGATATCAGGAAGTTGCCGCGTCAGATCCGGCAAGACTGCGTTAAAGGACTGCTCAAGCATGAGCACTTTTGCCCCGGAGTCGGATAGAATGAAAAGCCGCTCGGCGGCCGCAAGGCGCCAATTCAATGGGACGAGAATTGCGCCGAGCCGCGCGCAGGCATAGAGCAAGGTCAGATAGTCAGGCCGGTTGAGGCTGAGGATCGCGATCCGGTCACCTCTCTCGACGCCGAGTTGGCTCTTGAGGCCGCGAGAGACCCGCTCAATCCGTCGATAGAAGCCGACGTAGCTCAGGGTCTGTCCCTCGAAACGGATCGCGGCTTTGTCGGGAGCATACGCAGCGTTGCGCTCGATCAATGTGCAGAGATCCAACTCATTCTCCGTGTGATTGCGCTTCGCAAGAGACGTTAGTTCCGATGTAGTTCAGTCGCGAGTCCGGAATTACTTCGGCAGACCTCGATTGAGTGCTTCGGCTACCCTTCGCAAAGGCTATGATCACGTGACCTTTAGCATGACGAAGCGGTTCTTGAGGATTGTCGTGGATTGCGAACGATCGACACTTTTCGAAGTGTCTCAGGCACTTGATCCACTTGCTCTGCTGTGCTCGGCAGAAGTGGCGTGCATCTGTCCGTAGTGATAGGTACACCATGACGACTGTTTCTTGCCTGGTCTTTGACATACAGGTTCGCCGCACATATATGCTGATCTTGGATCGCCATCTTTGAAGCCGACAATGGCCCGGCATTGGCCTTCAATGTGGTCGATCAGCAGGACCTTCTTGACGCCGTCCGGCGCTTTCAACTTGCTGCTCCAAAATACCGCGCCATCTCTTCCGACGTCACGCCGGTCACGCCGAGCGCCACGTGCAGCTCAAGTCTCTTGAAAGCCTCGGTTGTCACACGCTTGCGCGAGGGGAGGGCCCCGCCAGTGACGGGAAGGTGGTGTGAACCGAGCGAACCACCGGTTCTCCGAATTGAGTTCGGTACGGTGGTCTCGCCGTTCGGTTTCAAATTCGGGACGCGGCGGCGCCCTGCAAGGGCTCGGGATCTACGCCGATCTCTTCCGGCATCACCGTCTCGCCGGCGCCTCACTTTGGGATAGCCCCATAACATCGGTTCCGGAATCTGGGGCCGTTCACATCTACCTTCGAGCCGTGGCGCTGCGATCAAGACTGGCTGCATGGGCATCTCGACCAACTCGCTGTTGGGGATGAGGATCATGACCAACACCCAGCGTATGTTCTGATGAGGTGAGACATTCGCAATCCTTCACGATTCCGACGGCAGACGAAGGCTCGCGTCGTTCTTCGGATCGTACAACTTAACGTTACGTCCGATTCAAGCCCTTTCGGCAAAGCTCTCAGGTTTGTCGGGAAAGCGCTGCCGAGAGGCGTGGTATCGACAGCAATTCTGCGCCACGGTGTGCGTCAGAATGTCGCTTGAGACTAGGTTCGCGGGCGATGAGGCCGTGATCGAAACGCCCACGCTTATGCGATCGGGCATCCGTCGTCTTCGCAACCGATAGCGGATGTAACGTCCGCTGCGCCGTCATTGAATCCTTCAGTCCGCGTCTGTCGGATGCACAGGGCGAGATCGGACGATCATGTTCGACAAGTCGGCCTCATGGCAACTTATCACGTTGCGCCGTTCGAACCGGCCGCGCCAATGTGCAAGCGTATCTTCATCCGGTGCACGTCGCGATCGCGGGCTCCTCAAGTGCGAAGATCATTGCAGCGTCTGATAGAGGCGATAGAGGAGCCGGGCGCGCGGCTCAATCGATGAAATGTAGAGTTGCTCGTAATGCGTATGGGCTCCCTTGCCGTCAACGCCGAGACCGTCGAGGGTCGCGGTGTGCGGCGCGGTGAAATTGCCGTCCGAGCCGCCGCCGCTGAAGACGTCGAGCAGCTTGAAGCCGAGCTCGGCGGCAAGGCCCTTGGCGTGTTCGTAAAGTGCGGCCCCGGCGTTGCTCTTCTCATACGGTGGACGGTTCAATTCGCCGACGACCTTCACGCTGACGCCCTTGGTGCGCGAGGTGATGCCGAGGATCTTCGGCACCAGCTCGTCGGCGTCAGCCATGGTCGGCACCCGCATGTCGACTTCCGCATAGGCGTCTTCGGCAACCACGTTGGGCTTGGTGCCGCCGCGGACGACACCAACATTGACGGTGACACGGCGCTTGAGATCGTTCATCGCCTCCAGTGTCTGGATCACATTGCCGAGTTCCCGGATCGCGCTGCAGCCGTCTTCGGGGCGCGCGCCGGCGTGGGCCGGCGTGCCCTTGACGAAGACGTCGAAGCGCGCAACGCCTTTGCGTCCGGTGACGATCTTGCCGCCGTCGCGCGCGGGCTCGGTCACCAGCACGTACTTGGCCTTGCGACCCTCGGCCTCGATTAGCGCCCGCGACGTCGGGCTACCGGTCTCTTCGTCCGATACGTAAAGCTGGGTGATGCCGAGCGGAGGGCGGACATCATCGGCGCAAGCCTGCCGGAACGCGTGATAGGCGAGGTAGGCGCCGCCCTTCATGTCGTAGATGCCAGGGCCGAACGCCCTGTTGCCCTCGACCTTGAACGGCAACCGCTCGATGAACCCCATCGGATGAACTGTGTCGAGATGGCTCAGCACGAGAATGCCCGGTACGCCCTGCCCCCAGGACGAGCGCGTGACCAAATGATCGCCGCGGCCGTCACGCCCCGCAACGCGCTCGACGGTCGCCGACAAGTCACGATAGCCCGACGCGACGAGATCAGCCAGTTTGTTGACCTGATCCGGCCGCTCGGTCGGAGACTCGATTTCGACCCAACGGCGGATGCCATCGAGAATGACCGCGGTTTCGAACGGGTTGCTGGACATAGTTGTCTGAACCTTTGAATTCGACTTCATCGGTCGCAAAAGAAGGCCTTCGCGCTGGATCACAATGCGTCAGGTGGACCTCTGAAGTCTGGTCTTGCCGCAGGCAATAATGCCGCGCCGGTTGCAATAACGGACCTACCAAGCTTGGTAGGACGCGATTATGAAAGCTCAAGATTCCGTACCGGTTTGGCTGTTCTCGCGAGCTGCAGCCGTTTCAATCAGGAAGTTCCTTCGATAACTGCGCAAATTACATTCCCTGGCATCAATCCAGCCGCCTCGTGGGTGCTAGCTGTCATCTTCCTGTCATTTCACGTTTCTGCGATCTTTGGGGGGGACCGGCAGGCAAGAATGTGCGCAAGTTCGGCCACGCAAGGACCAGCACCCCCCTTGTGTAGGTGCGTGCTGGATGGGCTAACCGCGGCGGTCGCGCAAGCCGTCGATCAGCCCGAAGGGGTGCGTGCGGAGTTCTTCGTTGTCTATGGTCGCGCTTGTAGGGCTAGTCGCGATTCGCAAGCAATTCCTGCAACGCATGTAACGACACAGATCATGAAAATGCAGATCATCTCTCCCTCAACTCTCGCAGGCTCGCGTGAGTGCCGCGCTTACCCGAACAGGGCTGGGAAGTCGCACTCAATCAAGCAACAAGGTTCGAAGCGCGCCCCTGAAATTGATCAATGGATTGCCGTGACCTACATGGGTCGCGATAACTCGGCCGATAAAGATGCTATGTGTCCCAATTACCTTGTGGTCGTACAAGACGCATTCGAGCGCACAAAATGCGTTCCGCAATAGCGGTACATCGAGAGCGCCCTGTTTCCAGGGCGCGGTATCAAAGCGGTGAATACCTTTCGCTCCTCCCTGACCGCCAAAACGTAGCGCAAGGTCCTCCTGGTCAGTGCTGAGAAGACTGACGCCAAAGCTGCGACTGGCGAGTATCCCGTCGTGCGTCTCGGAGCCGGCATTTATGCCAACGAGCAGACACGGCGGCTCCATGCAAATGGAGGTCACAGAACTAACCGTCAGCCCCCGTCGTTCGGCGGCCGTTCCTGTCGCCACGATGGCGACACCACCTGCCAGATTTCGCATTGCCTGACGGAACTCTGTCGCTTGGACTGATGGAATATCCCGAATCCCAGGAGCGGACTGGTGGCTCATGACCTGCCTCTGGAGTTGTACTCCAATTCTGGTGCTTCTGTTACGAGCAGATGAGGTTGATCCATTTGCATTTGCTATTGGGCGCGCTGTAATCAAATGGCTGCTCCATTTCGCAGGGTAGCTCAGCGGGAGGAGATTTCCTGCTTGCGAGCGCCCTATTGATGGGCATGGCGGCGGCTCGCAATTGTTCTCGGACGTCGATCGCGGCGAGGAATCCATGAGTAGTCGGCCGGATGTTCTCCGCATTTAGCAGCATCGGCACGTTAATGTACTCTCAAAAGAACACGCTTTTTCGCATCGAGAAGATGCTCATCGAGCGTCGCGTGCAGCGCACCTCGCAGCTCCGGCGGGATCGAGCCGTCCGTGTCGATCAATTCCCGAAACTTTCGAATGATGTGTTCTATCGTGGCAATAGATCCGAGTGTTTCCATATCCTGTGAGGACATTCCCGCTTATCTCCTTTGGAGCGCAGCGCGCCCACTCCGTCGCGGATCCCGACTTCGACGGTGTGCCGCAACGGGCTCTTGCCGATGAAGAGGGGTGGTTCTCGCGCGACGTGCTTAAGGCTAATTGTTTAATCAGGGCGCGGACTGGCGCACACCGTCTTCGAAAGCTCGCAGAAGCAGCGCACATTCCTGGCTGCACTCCCTTCGCGCTTGTCAGAACGTTGGAATATCGACCAACTCGGCTGTCACGCATTAGAAACCTTGATCAGGCGCTTCAGTCGAGCGGCCGCGGCGCCACGATCAAGCGAATCTTTGCCAAGTGCAACGCCTTCCTGTAGCGTCGAAGCTCGGCCGGCTACAATCAAAGCCGCCGCCGCATTCAAAAGCGCGGCGTCGCGAAATCGACTTGGTGCACCATCGAGCATGCTTTGCAGCGCGGCGGCGTCGGCATCGCCGCCTTCCAGCTCATCCTTGCGGCAGCGGGGGAGCCCGGCTTCTTCCGGCGTCACCTCGAACGTACGGACTGTACCCGCCTCAAGCGCTGCAACAAAGGTCTGGCCGGTAAGGGTTAGTTCGTCGAGCCCGTCCGAGCCATGAACCACCCATACCGATTCCGCACCAAGGTTCTTCAACACGTACGCCAGAGGCTGGACCCATTCGCGAGAGGATACCCCGACGATCTGTCGCTTGACCCTGGCCGGATTGGCCAGTGGTCCGATTAGGTTGAAAATTGTGCGGGTCCCAAGTGCGGTCCGAATCTGGCCAACGCGCTGCATCGCCGGATAATGGACCGCCGCAAACATGAAGCCGATGCCGGCTTGGTGCACGCAACGCGCAACTGCCTCAGGCTCAAGATCGATCTTCACGCCGAGGCGCGCCAACACGTCTGCGGCGCCCGAACCTGAGGACGCAGCGCGGTTGGCATGCTTGGCAACAGGAACGCCGGTCCCGGCGACGATAAAGGAGGCGCACGTCGACACGTTGACCGAACACAAAGGACCGTCGCTCATGCCAGCGATATCGATGGGATCGCATGCCGCCTCGACCCGCGGCATTCTATTCCGAATCGCGGAGGCTGCACCCGTGACTTCTTCGACCGTTTCGCCGCGGACCCGCATTCCCATCAACAAGCCGCCGATCTGCGAGGGGGTCGCGTGACCCGACATCACGCTGTCGAAGGCTAACGCGGTTTCCTCACGCGTCAGAGTGGCGCCGTTGGCAACTTTGCCAATGATCGATTTGAGCGCTTCCATTGAACTTTACACGTTCCCTGTCCAAAGCTTAGGCTTGTCCATTCAACGGGGGCTTTTCGTTGAAGAGACATGGCATTGGTGCATCGAAACAGCCGGCTGCCCTGTCCCCGGGCGGCTGATACTTCATTGACCCTTGCGTATCAGTTGGTTGAGCGCGGGGCCCGAAGTGAGGCTACAACCTGACGCTACGTGAGGGTCAAGCTCTCCATTTCATGGTGCGGTCCGGACTGATAACAGCAGTGCTGGCGCATGGACGCCAGCGCCAACATAATTGTATCACGCCGGCGCTTGCCGCGGCTGCCTCTTGATCGCGGTGTTTCGACCCGGTGCACGGCATTCTTCCAAGCCTTTTGGCCTGGGGCGCTGCTTCACGGAGCGTTGAAGCGGGCTTCTATTATCTGCTTCGGGTCGATCGAAGCCAAACCTCTTGGCTACTAGTGTCCTGAACCAAAAGTTCATGGCATTTTATGCCTTGGCGGGCAGATTGTAAGCGCAGAAGCGTTCGATTGAGCCGAGAATGTCGTCAGCTGATTTGGTCCATCGGAACGGCATTGGGTCAGCGTTGTGATGGTCGATGAAGGAGGCAATCTCGGCCCGTAGCGCCGCCACACTGCGATAGATGCCGCGCCTAATCTTACGCTCGGTGATGAGTGCAAAGAAGCGTTCGACCTGATTGAGCCAGGATGAACTGGTTGGCGTCAGGTGGACGTGCCAGCGCGGCCTCTTTGCCAGCCAGTTGCGGATCAACGGCGTCTTGTGGGTTGCGTAATTGTCCATGACGAGGTGGACGTCCAGATCGTCTGGAACCGCAGCTTCGATCTCATCGAGAAACTTGCGGAACTCTTTGGCACGATGGCGTCCATAGCATTTGCCAATGACCCGGCCGGTTGCGACGTCGAGGGCGGCAAACAGCGAGGTGACGCCATGGCGTTTGTAGTCGTGACTACGGCGCGCCGGCTGGCCAGGTCGCATGGGCAGCATGGGCTGGCTGCGATCCAGCGCCTGGATTTGCGACTTCTCATCGACACACAGTACGATGGCGCGCTCGGGCGGAGCTACGTAAAGGCCGACGATGTCGCGAACCTTGGCGACGAAGTCGGGGTCGGTTGAGAGCTTGAAGGTCTCCAACCGATGCGGCTGCAAGCCGAAAGCGCGCCATATACGCTGTACTGTTGAGACTGACAGCCCGCTGGCCCGCGCCATGCTGCGCGAACTCCAGTGGGTGGCCCCGGGAGGCTGGGTCTCAAGGGTGCGAACGATCACCGCCTCGATCCGGGCATCCTCAATCGTGCGTGGCGTCCCCGATCGCGGCTCGTCCCAAAGACCTTCAAGCCGATGCTCGGAGAACCGCCGCCGCCATTTGCCGACCGTGTCGGGATCGACAGCCAAACGGGCCGCCACGACCTTGCTCTGCTCGCCCTCAGCACAGGCCAGGACGATCCGAGCCCGCAGCGCCAACGCCTGAGCAGTGCTTCGACGCGACGCCAACGATGTCAACTCAGCACGTTCCACCTCATCAAGCTCCAGCGGAGCAAAGCGCCGACCCATCGCCAATCCTCCCCAAATCAGGAGAGTCCGCTATCATCGAGTCGATTTGGAGTCCGCCGAACTTTTGATTCAGGACACTAGAGAGTAACGCGCATTGCAGATGAAGATGCACGGCACGTAACGAACGGTACGCTCTCCTGCCTTCATAGAGTGCTTGAAAGCTTTGTGGATCCGCTGGAAGCCGCGCTAGTTCAAGCCAATGAAGGAAAAACGGCGCTCCAATTTGAGATACCGATGGAGCACACGTCGATCTCGGCACCGCCAGATTGCCGAAGGTGGCTTGTCTCAATCCGCAACTCGTGTTCGGTCCTGCTTTACAGCCGGAATACCCCGTACTGCGGCGCGTCGATCGGCGTATTGAGCGAAGCGCTCAATGCAATCGCGAGAGCGGTTCTGGTGTCGGCAGGATCAAGGATGCCGTCGTCCCAGAGTTCGGAGGTCGCATAATAGGCGCTCGATCGCTCGTGATATTCTTCAAGAATTGGCTCTCGAATGGCTGCCAGTTGTTGTTCGGAGAGGCGGCCGCCCGCGCGAGCCAGCTGTCGCGCCTTGACGTGGGTGAGCACGCCCGCGGCTTGCTCGGCACCCATCGCAGATATCTGGGAATTAGGCCAGCTGAACACAAATCGAGGATCAAACGCACGTCCCGACATAGCGTAAGTTCCCGCGCCGTGCGAACTATTACAAACAATCGTAAACTTCGGCACGGACGCTCCGGAAACAGCCATGATCAGCTTAGCGCCGTCCTTGGTGATCCCACGTCGCTCATACTCGCGGCCAACCATGAAGCCCGTGACGTTCTGCAGGAAGAGCAGGGGCGTCCGATTCTTGTCGCATAATTGGATGAAATGAGCGCCCTTCAGCGAACTATCGCCGAACAGCACGCCATTATTGGCAAGGATCCCGACTTGATATCCATGAAGCCGCGCAAAGCCACACACGAGTGATGTCCCATAGCGGGGCTGGTACTCATGGAAGCGGCTCCCATCGACCAAACGGGCGATGATTTCCCGCATGTCGAACTGCGCTCGCGTGTCCGTTGGAATGATACCGTAAAGCTCGGAAGCACTGTAAGCGGGCGGCTCAGGAGCCTCTCGATCGATACAGGTCTTCGCCGGTTGGTGGAGGCGAGCGACGATGTCGCGTGCAATCGCAATTGCATGCATCTCGGAGCTTGCGACGTAATCACTGGTACCCGACACGTTGGTATGCATGAGGGCGCCGCCAAGGTCTTCGGCGGACACTTGTTCCCCGGTGGCAGCCTTTACGACCGGGGGGCCGCCGAGAAAAATCGCTCCCGTACCTTCGACCATAATGTTGTATTCACTAAGCGCGGGGACGTAGGCCCCTGCCGCAGTGCAGTGCCCCATGACAATGGCGACCTGCGGCACTCCCATTTTCGAGAGAATGGATTGATTCCGGAGTATTCGACCGGCATGGTAGCGATCCGCAAAGAATTCTGCCTGCAAAGGCAGGAATCCGCCGGCGCAGTCGCACAGATGAACCACCGGTAGACGGTTTTCGATGGCGATGTCTAAAGCCCGCACAATCTTCTTGACCGAGAGCGGATACCATGCACCGCTTTTCACGCTGGCATCGTCGGCATGAACGATCACCTCCCGACCCGCCACAATGCCGATGCCGACAACCTGCGCGGCGCTGGGCACCTCGCCATCATATGCCTTGTTTGCGGCCAGCGTGGAAAGCTCCAGGAACGGAGTTTCCGGATCGAGCAAGGCCGCGAGTCGCTCGCGAACAAACAGTTTGTTTTGTCGACGCAGTCGCTCGAAGTCCCGTTCGGGCCGGTCGAAGCGGGCAGCGCGTTGCCGTTCCTTCAATTCGGCCGCTAATTGCCTGTTGTGGAGATCATTGCGGCGAAACGCTTGCGAGTTCACGTCCGCTACCGAATCGATCCGCTGCATTTCAGCGCCCTTCCTTGGAGAGCGTGACCAGCACAGCATCATGCTCGAAGCTCTCGCCTTGCTCGACGTGAATCCGGTCGACGATGCCGTCCCGTGGTGAGCGTATGATCGTCTCCAGCTTCATGCTCTCAATCATCATCAGCGCCATTCCCGCCGAGACTGATTGACCAGGCGAAACGGTGATCGCAACAACGACGCCAGGCATCGGCGCCCGGGCGGTTAGAGGACGTACTTCGTCATTCGCGGGAGCGAGCGTTCGCAACGGGTCGTTGTAGCGCAAAACGCGGGTTCTGCCGCGTATATGTAGGTGAATCAGGTCGCCCTCGATGGCGAATCTGACCGGTTCACTCTCACCCGCAATGGTCAGGATGCCGCTACTCTCACTGTGATGAGTGAAGGCGACCGGAGCAATCACTTGGTCTCGCAAATGGAGCCGGTAGCCCTGCTGGCCGGTTGAAAGCCATAGCCTATGGTCTACGCGGTCGAGCTCGAATGAGTGATACACGTCAATTCCTCCAGCTGCCGAGTGCTGCGTGAAGCTCGGGCACGGCGTCAGCGGAAGCACGCACCGGTCTCGTCAGGAGAGCGGCGGATGCCAGGAACGCACACAATCCGGTGGCAAAAATGTCCGCTGCGAGATGCGGATTTTCTTCAAGGTATCCAGTATGGAATTGACCGCCGAGAAATGTCTCGTCCGCCAGGATTCGGGCGAGCAAGCTAGCGTTGGTCTCGCACCCAAGTAGAACAAGCTCTCGGACGGCGCGATGAGCTTTCAGAGCAGCTTCTATGCGGCTCGGCGCATGCACGATGATCTTCGCGAGCATCGGATCGAATGCCGGCGTGATGTGCTGACCTTGCATAATACCGCTGTCGATCCTTACGCCATCCGGAAATTCGAGAAGAAGTACTTTGCCAGTGGTTGGGACGTATCCGCGTTCGGGAGCCTCTGCGTACAGCCTGAGCTCGATTGCGTGCCCATTCGAAACAATATCGGATTGCGAAAGTGAAAGTGCGCGGCCCGCTGCGGCATAAACCTGTTCGGCGATCAGATCGACGCCGGTGATCATCTCGGTCACTGGATGCTCGACTTGAAGACGAGTATTCATTTCGAGAAAGTAGAACGCGCCTTCGCTGAGAATGAACTCAACCGTTCCAACATTCTGATATTGCGCTGCACGGGCGATGCCAACCGCGGCCTCGCAAATCCGCTTCCGCAATTCTGGCGATAGCGCGGGCGAGGGCGTCTCCTCGATGATCTTCTGGAAGCGCCGCTGCACCGAACACTCGCGCTCGAAGAGATGGACCAGGTTACCGAAGGCGTCACCCAGCACCTGCACTTCGATGTGCCGTGGGATTTCGAGATATCGTTCGACATAAAGTCGGCCATCTCCAAAGTAGCGACGCGCTTCACTGCGCGCCTGCTCAATGGCTGCTTCCAATGCACTGAGGTCGCGAACAATCCGCATGCCCTTGCCGCCACCGCCCGCTGATGGCTTCACGAGCAGAGGAAATCCAACCGCTTGCGCTCTGGAAACGAACGTCGTCGGTTCATCTTCTTCGATGGCGCACGGAACGACTGGAAAGCCGTTCCGTTGAACGAAATTGCGGGCCCGGATCTTGTCCCCCATGAGTTCGATGGCTTCCGGAGCAGGCCCGATGAAGGTAATGCCGGCCTTGATCACAGCCCTGGCGAACTCCGCATTCTCGGAAAGCAATCCATAACCCGGATGCAGCGCGCCGGCACTCGCCTTGCGAGCGGCAGCGATGATCTGTGCGAAGTCCAGGTAGCTCGCGACCGGCGTGCGGCCGTTGATCGGAATCGCCAGGTCGGCCATGGAGACGGCGGGGGTCAGGGCGTCAACCTCGTGGTAGGCAATTGCAGAACGAAGTCCAAGGTTCCGCAAGGTTCTGATGATTCGCGCAGCTATCTCGCCCCTATTGGCGATCAGAACTGTATCGAAGGGTAGTGTGTGCATTCGCCTATCCGGACAAGCCAGCTGTGGCCAGAGCCTCTGTCAGTTGTGACGCGATTGGTGCCACTCTCGATGGCCAGCGCTTGATCAGTTGTCCTGGTGGAAGGTCAGGCTGGGTCCAGTTCTGAGCGTGAGTTGATCGGCACCGGCATGATCGGCGGTCCTTCACTTTGGGTCGCCGTTTTTCTTGCCAGTATCTCGAGCGGAGATCACGTAGCGACACTGCTGGCTGAGACTCGCTTGCTTGGATCTGAGACAAGACGTGATGGCGACACGATCTGGTATGTGGCTGCTGCAAAGGCGGAACACGTCCTCCATACAAGCCTCTTTCTCCTCTGCGGTCGGCGCTTGGTCGCGCGCATTCACCTGCTCGGGGATTACTGCTGTCAATGCGATCGCAAGCGCGATCGCGCTGTGACTGGCGTTGGCGCGCGAAGCCAAACGGATTCGTTGGTTTTGAGTCATGATATATCCTTTCAAGCTGGTGGGCAGCGGTTGTTGTTCCCTGCGCCAAACGCAAGTTGACGTGTCAACCGGGAAGCAAGGCCGGGTGCGCAGTTCTCGTTATCTGTCAGGAAGCGTCTAGATTGTCGAAGGTGTTCCCCACTTGTCTAGGATCGTACAATCTGACGCAGCGTGTGATTCAAGTCCCTTCGCGGATCCGATCGTCTGATGTGTGGAATGTGCATATTCCGTCTTACACGGATGCCTGCGCGAGGGCGCTTCGGAAGGAGGGGGACACATTGATTGCTGTACGCCGGCTGTGTATGGCCGCGCGGCAGCGGAATCAACGAGATAAGCGTTGCTGTTACGTAATTGTACTTAGCGGCTTGTCGTAATTCGTTGATCTGAAAATTGCATGCTCGTTGCCATGAATCCGAAAAGTAAACTCTACGAGACCGATCACTGGCGAGGCCGTGCGGAAGCAACGCGAAAGAAGGCGGAAGCGCTCGCTTACGGCAAATCCAGAGATAGGCTTCTTAAGATTGCCATGGAATACGACAAGCTGGCTCGGCATGCTCAAGACTGGCAGGCGCGCAGAAACGAGGACGATACGTTGTCCGATTGTGAGTTCTAACGGTTCGCTCCGTTTCGGCAGAACGCCCCGCGGGTACATCGGCTCGCAATTTTATTGGCGGGGCAAATATCACTCAGCGTCTTGGCGCGGCCAAGTAGTGGCAGGTCTGCACGCGGGGCGTGCCGAGCCGTATGGCGGGGCGTCGGATCTCGGGGGAGAGGGGCGGCGTGGCCGCGTGCAATATGCTGATATGCGAACGCGCTCCTGTCTCAATGTGATCGCGACACTGGCGCGGCCGGCGACCGATCCCTTTAGCCGTTCTCGCGCGTGTCTCGCAAAGCACGTCTCCGGATTTTGTTGCGCATCTGGTCGCGGGTAATAGCCAATGTTAGCCGGTATGCTTGCGGGCATATCAGTTTGCAGAGACGAAATGCCGTCCTCTTGTCTCTATTTCGTTAGTGTGCGGTGCGCATGTTCCGTCCTCCGCACGGTTGGATCGGAAGCTGTGGCCTACGAGAGGCTGTACCGAACCATTTGTCGTGACATTGCCAGTGGGGCGAGTCGATTCCTCATAGGAGGGCTGTGACAATCCAGCACATACCGGCCCAGAGCAGTGCATTTAGGAGCAGCCCGACCAGTGGCCACAGGTTCCATTTCCTGTGCGGCTGCCAAGGTCCGCAGTCAGTGCCGTAATGTTTGATCATGGGGTGCTTTGGTGTGCGCCAGTGCATCATTCATCCCATGACGCGCTGGCCCACGGAAATAGGCTCGTGTTTGCACGCTTCGGATCACTCATGAGTTTCGCGGTCTTCTTTCAAGGCTCGGGTATCAGAATTCTGTTCGCTGCGCGGCAGGTATCCAGCTAGGTGATTTCGTTCGCATTGTCGCTCAGGCGGAACACCTTGAGACTTGCGCACCTGTTTAGCACTGCACCGCTCTGGACCAATCAAATGGCCCGTTTTGAATTGATGCCCGGATATGGCGCGTCCTGTCGACTTCGTGTTTCTTCACCGAGCAATCAGCATGCCACGAGCGGAGAAGTGCAGGTGCCGCTTTGACAGAAGAAAAAATGGTGTCCGTCGGGTCCAGTGTCGTGAACTTGCTGCCCGTAGTCGAATTCGCGACACCGATGTCTGAAGGCGAACGCCTGCAGATAAAGGGCAAATGCTTCGCCAGCGCCATACGGCGGCGACAATACGTTAGGTGCTGCATTGCGGTGACGCTCCGAAAGATCCGCGTTGATCGCAGTTGAGTCTGAGGAAGTGAATCAGGCTAGTCTCCTTCCCTGACCGCTAGCTTACGAAGAGCCGCTGAGATCGCGGGACGAGGGCTAGGTTGTTAGCAGCTCACTCAAGGACATGTTCGGCCCAGCCGTCTGCAGCTCTGATGCGAGCTGGTTTGCGCTCGTACAGCGCGACCACGGTCACATAGATGACGCATTGGCACTGTTTCAGACCACGAGAAGCGAGCGCTGCGACCTATCGAGTACCAGATGGCAGCACGGACCGAGGCGCCGTCGCCCTCGAATCACAGTGGCGGCGGCGCGCGTGGTTTGCGAGCCACAATGGAATCCATAAGCAAGTACCACATGCGATCAAATGGAGCGGCCGGGATGACGATCGATCTATCGGCGATGCGTTGATGGGACATGATCGGCCCATTTCATATGTTCAAGCACATCGCCAGATGATCTCAACGGGCAGGGCAATCAATACTTGTTTGGAGGTGCTGAGGCTCAAGGGCTCATCTGCCTGAAGGCGTTTCTGTTCGGCGATGTGAGGTCAGGCCTGCCGGCATCGATGAGCAAGAGGGCCCGTGCGAGGCTCGACCTTGCGACGGAGTCGTCCACGGATCTTGCCCGTCAGGTCACCATGAGTGTGGAACTGGGTGATTCGCATCGAGCAGGTCTTGCACGGCTCGCATTCAGGCAATCGGAAGCCGTGAGGGCGTTCGTCCCGTTCTCAAAACACGATGTGAGCGGCCGAAAACCAATAATAGGAGAGCAAGTGATGATGGACATCTGCGGCTTTCTCAGCAGATGGTTCGCTGAAGAGCGGTTTTGGAACGCTGCGTTGAGGGCCGAGGCGGCGCGGGTTAATGAGTTGCCAGACAACGTCGTCTATGTCGACTTCAAAGCGATCCGCGAGGCAAAGGAGGGGACGTGCGAGCGCAGATTATAGAAAGGCTTGAGACTGGCCGGGTAAAATACGGCCAGTTCGCCAGTGTACCCGGATCAGGCCCTTGCGGCCTGTTTCTTGTGCAGGGGCCTTGCGGGTGTGAGCTCAAGATCAGTGGATTAGTCCGTCCTAGCTGGGAGCATGTCGCTGTCTCGACGCCGCGGCGTTGTCCAAACTGGGAAGAGATGTGCTTCGTAAAAGACCTGTTCTGGGACGAGGAGGAATGCGTGATGCAACTGCATCCGCCACATTCGCAATATGTGAATAACAGCCGATATTGCCTGCACCTGTGGAAGCCTACTCATCGGGACATCCCAATGCCGCCGCCAAGCTTTGTAGGCGTCGTTGGGCTAGGACCATCCGAAGCGGCAATGTTATTTGCACGGATGAGCGCGACAGCATGACGTTGGGTCAACAATTCTACATGGAAGAGGTGCGCTGGGCCCGGGCAGAAACGTCGGTCCTGCGCCGCCGGAAGGCTGTGCGACCGGCGCACATGTCCGGCTTTTCTGCCAGTTGCAAGGTGCGGGGTTTCTGCTGTCGGGCAGGAGACTGTGCACTCAGCCGGCACGAGATGTCCCATATGCACCGGCGGCCGGGTCCGTCGTGGACAGAACGATAGGATTGGATCGTTTCTCGCGGCGTCCGAACCGGTGCTCGTGGAAGCCGCGCTGAACGTGGGGCGCGAGCAGCATCTCCTGGAAGGCGGCAACTTCAACCAGAGCCGCAAGCTCCTCGGCCATCGCCGAACGGAGCCGGCTAAGCAAACAAAGCTAGACTCACAAATAGCCCTCGGTGCGATAGCGTTTCCGGGTTCTTTCTGCTCGTCAGCTCGTCGTCAGCTTGCTGCAATATCGTTCGCGCGCGGGGCATGAAAAGCCCGTACTCGCCTTGGGGAAACGTGCGCTAAGACAGGCGAACAATCATGTATAATCGGATTGCTGGCCAATCCACGCGCCCTGATCAGGCTGACGAACCGAATCCGTCGATGGATAGTGAGAGCTTTGCGCAAGCGCTTACGGATCTCACCCAACGGCAGAGATCGCCATCCGGGGAGTGGTCCGACCAAATGGGGCTCTGCTGCAGCAAACCACATACCTCAGACGCAAACGTTTATGGTTCAGTCTCCTCAGACCCCAGCACATCCTCTCTGTCTTCCAGCCCAAATCCATCCTCTCCGGAGAGACCGGTCCGTCCACTGTTCCAATACAGGACTGCTGAATTACCTGGGGCCAATGTCAACGGGATCTGCGTCGGTCTGGCAGCGGAGTGGCTCCTCAGCCTCCAAAGCAGCCCCTCATCCCGAATGAGAGCGCGCTGGTCCCGGGCGCTGAAAACCACGCCTCAGCGGCAGTGCGGCAGCAGCGCTATGAAGATCTCAAGACTCGGTTGCAAAATAATAGGGGAGGTTCTCACAATCTTCAGGCAAGAAGCGCAATGCTGCGCGAAGCAGGCTTGGACCCATCAGACGAGCAGACGCGATATAGGTTTGGCTCATCTTCGCGCGTTGCCCAGATAGTGAACGAAGTCATCGCCGACCCATCGATCTATTTGTTCGGCCTGCGTTTCGCCACAGATGGCGCGCACACAATCGCAACGTCGACATCGAACCGAATGACCACCCTCTTTGATCCCAACTATGGCGGGTTTACTGTTCGGCCAGATCAGATGAGTGAGTTGTTCAAAGGCCTCGCTGACCGTTACAGAAATCTGAATGGACTCGATATATCAACGATCGTCACACAAAGGATGGCCTGAGTCGTTTCAGAGCTTCGTCTTTCACTCAGTTTAGCGCTCCGCAGTCGACCGGCAACAGGCTTCCCAAAACGGCTAAATCCGGCCAGGAGCAAGGACACGCGACCTGCAGAGGCGGCCGAAAGGGCTGGCCGCGAAACATTCAGCAGAATCCATTCGCCAGAACCGTGTCGCGAAGTATGAAGCGACGGCTCGAGTTGATTAGCCCGGTCCCAACGGACTGACTGAACGTCAGATCCCCACCCCACCTCGTCAGACGGCGAATGCACGATCGAGGGGAAAATCGATCTGTTTCAAGCTCGCCTGATCGGCTCAGAATGAAAAGCAATTGAATCAAAGCTGCTCAGAGTCTTCGTCGGACGTACCTTGCCTGAACAGCACGACCCCACCAGAGCCTGCATCCGCGACATCACCTTTCCCGTGACTCACGATGGCGGCATGCAGGTGCGCTTGTCTTGCCGATTCTCGTCAGCTTCTCGAAAGCTGGGTCTCTTAGCATAAGACCCACGTCTCTCGATAGTGATGCCGCCTATGACTGAACTGGTAGCATTACGGACCGCGCGGAACGGCAAGAGATATGTTCTCAACATAGAAGGAGAGCTGCATGGATTTTAACCCGATCGACGGCGGCGGATCCCCGGGGTCTCCAGGGGCGTACACCTGGACACACGAGGATCACGATCTATTTAGTCGGATCATCAATGAACCCGGACCATCGTCGTCCGCCGCGCCTGAGGAGACGGCATATGACGTCTCATTCGCCGTTCCCGAGAAGTTTCCCCACGGCTCCCAATCAGCCCCGGACCGAATGGTCGAGAGACTGAGCCACTTGGGTCTCCTGCCTGACGCCGACCAGCCGACCATGACCTATGAGATCCAAGGGCACCGCTACACGGCCGCGTTGGACCCGTCTAACGGAGTACGTCTCATCCATAACCCTCCGGAAGACCAAAATGTTGGAGCCGGGCCGGCAGGGCTGCCAGACTTCGGAGCATCTATCTTGGAGACCCGGCGCCGGGGTTTCCCGCTTCCGGAGCAGTGGGCGCCCCTAGCCCTGATCGAGAAGTTGCGGGAAACGGGTTTCATGCCTACCCCGAGCAACCCAACGACCTTTGCGCTCAATGGTCGGGCTTACAATGCCGAGTTAATGGACGGAGGCTTCGTTAGGCTTAGGCGGGCTGGGTGAGAGACTCTGGGCAATTGTTGAACCAGCGGAGCTGGGCTTGCTAGAGTTTTGCGGCCATTCGGTTCGAACCATGTCGACAGTTCAGAGCTCACAATGGACTGTCCGCGCCGCCAGAGGGGGCGCAGCATCGGCCCCTGGCGGATCGCGGCTGTCGTCGCTGTAGCCGAAGCCTCGGCGAGGAATAAGCCTCCGAGGACGGACGCTTGCGACGGTCTGAGGAAGGCGCGGATTGTTTTGGAGAGCCTGTCAGACCCGCGCCTGGTTGCGGCGCCCTCTCGCCTCGCTGTCGTAGAGCAGCGCCGCCGGTGGATTTCGCTCCCCCGAATGGCCGATCGTCGCGAACATAAGTCCAAATCCGGCCGGTATCTGCTTTCCCTTTCGGTTGAGCAGATAATTGATCGGCCTAATCACGTTGGACGAACGCGAGAGCCCGGCAGCTTCCGCCCGGAGTCAAGCACCTCAAGGTCGGTTAGCAGCGGCGCGCTTTTCTCTCGGCGGATCTGCAGCCGCTCCTCAGCGCTCAGCCCATAGATTGTTAGCGTAGCGCCGCGGCCCTTGTTTGTGCGCGGTCCTGAGAGCACCGTTAGAAGAGCCATCTTCGGCAAGGGTGCTCACAATGGACGACCATTCGGACGACATAAGACGACCGTTGTCGCCGCGTATCGAAGTGTATGCCGGCGTTGGTCGAAAGCACTTGCCGGATGATTTGAAGGCACGATTGTCGCGGAAAGCCTCGAGCCAGGCGCGGTTGTAACAGATATCGCATGCCGCCATGGCTGCCGGCCGCAGTAGGTGCATGACTGGCGGCGCCAAGAGCGTTTAGGTCAATTGGTGCTGCCGGCTTCGGCCGACACAGTATCATTCGTGCCTTTGGTGTCGGAAGCGTCGCTACCGGCGGCTGCGGAGTCCTCCGGATCGCCGGAAGCAGCCACTGTTACGGTTGAGTTCCTGGGTGCACGGGTGGAGGTGCGCGGGACGCCTGGTCTCGCCGTGCTGAGTGATGTGTTCACGGCGCTCCGACGGACACGTTAGGGACACGTTCATGCTGACGGTTCCCGCTGGCCTCATGATTTACGTCGCGACCCGACCTGTAGACTTTCGGAAGGGCGCGGATGGCCTGGCGCTCTTTGGCGAAGGCGCTGGGCTACGATCCGATGAAGGGCGTGGCGGTAGTGTTCCGTGCGAAGCGCGCCGATCGGCTGAAGATCGTCGCGTGGGATGGCAGTGGCCTTGTGCTGTATTGGAAGCGGCTTGAGGGCCGTGCCTTCAAGTGGCCGCCCGTTATTGACGGCGTGATGCGGATGAATGCCGCGGAGCTGTCGGCGCTTCTGACCGGCATGGATTGGACACGCATGCATGCGCCTCGAATCCCGCAGCCGAAAGCGCTTGCGTAAGGACATAAAGTTTCGCATCGGAGTGCGAAGCATGGCAGACTCGGGCCAATGAGTGATTTGCCTGATGGGCTGCCGAGCGATCCAGCCGAGTTGCGTGTCTTTGCCGCGGCTCTGCTCGGTCGCTGTGCCAGGCTCGAGCGGTTGCTCAAGCTTGCAAAAGATGCGCAGGATCGGTCGATCCTCGGAAAAGCTTGACGTTGATCAGGTCCAGCCTCTTCTGGAGGATATCGACGCGGCCGTCGCGGCTCTCGAAGCAGTCAAAGATCGCGCCAGTCCCAAAACATGCAAGAAGAGAACTGCTAAGCGCAGAGCCAACCGTGGTCAGTTGCCGGAGCATTTGCCATGCGTCGTCGAAACCCTGATGCCCGCTGCAACTTGCTGCCCGTGCTGCGCAGGCGTCCTTTTTGAGATCGGTCACGATGAGCGCCAGAGGCTGGACGTCGTACCCGCGCAGTATCGCGTCATCGTCACCCGCCGACCCAAACTGTCCTGCCACGCCTGTCACGGCGTCGTCCTCCAGCTCGCCGCTCCCGAGCGATTGATCAGGGGAGGATTGCCCACCGAGCGACTGGTCGCGCGTGTGATCGACGCCAAGTATCATTGGCATTTGCCGCTTTACCGCCAGGCGCAGATGCTGGCGACGCACCGAATAGCGCTCGACCGTTCCACGCTCGCCTTCTGGGTCGGCTATGCTGCCCAGTGCGCGGCGGCGATCAGGGTGAGACTCGCGCTCTCATCCTGATTGTCGCGCTATAGCCCAGGAGCTGAAGCCCTTATGGCACCGTCTGCGCGAGGTTTTGCTCGCCTCCGTGAAGCTTTGTGTCGATGAGACCCCGGCGCCGGTGTTGGATCCGGGGCGTGGCAGGACCAAGACCGGCTACTTCTGGGCGCGCGATGACCGGCCCTGGGCCGGACCTGACCCACCTGGGGTGGTCTATGCTTATGCACCGGGCCGCGGCGCCGTTCATCGCTTGAGATTGCTCGAAGGCTATCGCGGCATCATCCATTGCGACGGCTATAAGGCCTACAACACCATGACCAGAACGACGCGTGCGGACGCTCTGTCCGGCACGCTCGCCTTCTGCTGGTCGCATCTACGACGCCAGTTTGTGAAGATCGAGCGCGAGGCCTCGCCGGCGCCGGCTCCGGTTGCCAGCGATGCCCTCAAGCGCATCGCCCAGCTCTACGCGGTCGAGAAAGCCCTCCGCGGCCGATCTGATGCCGAGCGCCGCGCGGGCCGACAAGCGCATGCCCGACCTCTGGCTACAGTCTTGAAGCAGTGGTTTGAGGCAAAGCTTGATCACCTTGCGCAGACGAGCGACACCGCGAAGGCTATGCGCTGCGTCATTGGAACGGCTTGACGCTCTACCTTGATGACGGGCGCATCGAGATGGACACCAATGCCGTCGAGCGCGCGATGCGGCCGATCAAGCTCAATGCCAAGAACTCCCTTTTTGCCAGTTGCGAAGAGGGCGCCGAGAGTTGGGCAGTACTAGCTTCGTTAATCGAGACCTGTAAGCTCAATAGCGTTAGCGCCGAGCACTGGCTCTCCGACGTCCTCGCAAAGCTGGTCAATGGCTGGCCTGCGGCGCGACTGGACGAACTGCTTCCCTGGTCGTCGACCTACACGATGCACGCGCACGATCCGAGGCTGGCAGCATGAGCCTGAACACGACCGCGGTCCGGATCAAGGTGACCCTCAAGGACGTGAAACCAGAGGTGATGCGTCGCCTTGTCGTCCCCGTCACCCTGCGCCTTGATCGGCTGCACCTGACGCTTCAGGCGGCATTTGGCTGGACGGATAGCCATCTCTTCGAGTTCCTCGCTGGCGAAGGACATTGGGGCATCCCTGATCCCGATGGTGATTTTGGCCCCCAGCCCATCGATGCCCGCAAGGCGCGGCTCTGCGATATCGTCCGCAAGACCGGCGCCAAGACGATCCATTATCTCTATGACTTCGGCGACAGCTGGGACCATGTGATCAAGCTCGAAAAATGGTTCGACAACACGTCGACGGATGGTCTTCCATTCTTGCTCGAGGCCGCCGGTCGTTGTCCTCCGGATGATGTTGGAGGTGCGCACGGATATGCCGACTACCTCGATGCCATCGGCGACCCTACCCATCCAGAGCATGAGAATATGCGCCTCTGGGGTCCCCCGCAGTTCGATCCCAACGTCGTCGATCGGAAGGCGCTAGAGGCCGCCGTCAACGCATTGTCCGAAAAGTGGAAGCCACGCCGACACAAGCTGCGATCAAAATAGACGTCAAGCGCCAATCAAAAGGGCCACAGAGCTACGTTTACCATAGATATCGCGCTCGATCTCAAACAATTGGTCAATCCGACGAACCGCTTCCAGCGCAACGGACGAGGTCGCCGTCGCCGATCTTCGCCGGCGAGCGTTCTGGGGCGATGTCGGCCAGTTCGAAGAACGCCCTCCGGCCATTTGCCCAGCAGAAGGCGGGCGTGGCTGGCAACGCCTTGCGTCCGAAATCGAAGAGAGCGTTGAACCCGTTATGGGCATCGGCCTGCAGGATGCCGGCGAAGTTCTGAAGATGCCGCGCGGGATGCTCGCCGCGCCGATCAAGTGAGACGCAGGATGCATAAGAAAGACCCCGAACTCCTCAAGCGATGGGATCGGTGATCCACTATCAGCGGCTTAGCTCGGACGGACGGCGAGGACGTGGATCGCGTTCCAGAAATCGCCATCGTCATGACGCGTGGGTCTGCGGAAACAACCCATGGCCGGACTGGTCGACGCCCCAAAGTCGTCGGCATCACCAGTCGACTGCAGCCAGCTGGCGGCAGTTAGGCTAACGGTGTCGCGCAAAAGGAAACTTCGTCCCTCTACGGACCACTCTCATCCGCTGTTACTGGGCCGCTTGTGAGATTCGCGACCAATGTCGGAAAGGTGACGACACGCAGGCTCTGACAAAGCACATAAACAGCGATTTCAGTTGGCGTGCCGTTTGCTTCGGTTGCGGCGTCAGCAGGTTGGCATCGTGAGAGGCGGGGAGATTATCTATGTAGCAAGCAGAGGTAGAACGATACATCGAGTATCCAGCGAAACAGCGTCGTCTGCTCTAAATCTCAAACAGAATGTTGCACGTCTGGCGTATGGAGCCCAGTTCGAAATACGCAGCCGGACTGCATCCATACCCGTAAGTCGCGTACGCCTTCGTGTTTCTGGGTGCGATGCTTGGCCACCTGATTGAATGTTTCCAGATATGCCCCCATAGAAGTCATTGTGCAGCTATGAAAAGAAGTCCAACGATCTCACGGATAAATTTAGCGAATACGCATCCCGCTAATGTGTATATATCTCCTGTCAACTTGACAGCCAATGGCAGAGCACATTTGGGGCATGCCGCTGGGCCATATCTCAGAATGGACGTTGTGCAGAAGCACCTGAAGAGGGCAGGGCATCATGTCCGTTCTGGGCTGACGACCGACGGTTTCGAGAATCACGTCCTGGTCCGAGCTGCTATTGAGAACATTGACCCGTCCGACCTGGCACATGGCTTCCACATCAGAATCGTTGAGGATCTCGCCTCGTTAGGTATCGTTTTCGATCATTTCGATGATCCGGCGTACGGCAGGAATCTGCAGCGCTTTTCGAATGTCGGTAACGCGCTCATGGGCGCCTTATCTGCGGCGGGCTCGCTACATTTCTCCGCAGCGCGCTTACCAGTGGACGACGCGGGTTCTGCCGCCACGCCACGGGAAGAGCGTTTCTGCATTGGAGGCTGGCTTGGTGCAACCTGTCCGGTTTGCCTGGCATCTGCGGGCAGCTTCTTCTGCGAACAGTGCGGACATCATTTCGAGCCCGAGGAAGCGCTGAATACGGTATCCAGGCGCGGCCGGATTGTCGAATGGTCCGAAAACATTTCCGCCTTCCTTTCAATTTCGGGAAAGGACCGACTTTTACGGGCGTGGGACGACATCGCCGTCGAATTCAGCTTTCTCGAGATAGGGAAACGGTACGTCGCACGCAAAGGACAGCAAATGCGGTTGACCGTACCGGGACTGCACGGGTTGGCTTGGAACTCATGGCATTTCAACAGCCAGCAGATATTATTTAGCTACTCCTCGTTGCTCTACGCTCATTCTCTCTATTGTGGGCATAAGGACACGGAGGGCACCGGCAAGCCCAATCCGTTTGCGCGCGAGTCCGATGCGTTCCTTATTGGCGCTACTGGTCTCGATAACACAATTCCGATGCTTGTCGGAGTTACTGGATGCGCATTGGGCCAGAACTCGTTCCGCCCGTTTGATCGAATATTCTTTAATCACTTCCTTCGGCTGAACGGTTCGAAGTTCTCTACCAGTCGCGGTCACGTGATCTGGGCAGGTGAAATCGCTCGAATTCCAAATATATCCGTCGACGTCCTTAGAGTGTACCTGTCGGAAATCTGCCCGGAAGAAGCCGAAACCGATTTGGTGTCAGAGCAATTGGTCGATCGTTACAACGCAATTCTCGACAAAATGTCTGCGGCCATCGACCGCTGCACGGAGTCCATAAACGCGACATCGGCCCTCGCTGGATGTCAGGTGGATGGTGCGATGATGGTTACGTTGGATCACCTCTACGAAAAACAGTGCGCCGCGCTTTCGCTTGACTATCTGCGGGTATCGCAAGCGTCGCGGCCGCTTATCGAGTGGGTTGATCATCTTGATGGCACGCCGGACCATCAGGCCGCTTACACTTGGCTTATGGGGTTCAGCATATTGGCTTGGCCGCTGATGCCCAAGATAACAGGAGCCCTATGGCACTGGCTCGGTCACAGCGGGCATCCCGTTGCCGCACGCGCTTCGACGCCTTCATCCCAACGAAGTGGAGCGGCACCGAAGATCGATGGGCGCAGGTTGTCGGTTGGTGACATTGAGCGATGCCTTCCGGGAAAGATTGCAGCATGACACCCGCCGCGAACGTCGTTCCTGCCGAGAAGCTGCCCAGTGCAGTGCCGTTAGACGTCTCCATCCCTTTCATGCTTGGTAGTGTCAGCTTGGCCGCATCCTATGGCTCGAGCTTCTTTCTCGTGGACGCTCTGCAGTCCATACAACAAAGCGCCACGACCGCCGGAGCCGTTATCTCGACCGGTACGATCACGACAATACTGTGTTCGCTTGTTGCTGGTCGCATCGCGGATTTACTGGGCGTGATGCGAACCATCACTCTCGCCGCGGGGATGATGGCGATAGCGATGACATGCTTCGCATCAGCATCGACTTTGACGCTCTTCCCTTACATCGGTGGGCTTTTTCTCGGCATTGGATGGTCAGCCTTCTACATCCTGGCGCCGCTTCAAGTCTTGTGTCACGTGCGGGCTGAGGCCCGTATCAAATATCTTACCTTACTTTCCGGATCTCAAATGCTGGGCATCGGGCTTACTGTCCCCCTAGCACGCGCCATTGCGGAAATTGCTGGATCCTACATTGCAGTTTACGCGCTTTTTGCGGCTGCGTGTCTCGTTGGTGCGATGCTTTTGGAGTTCGCCGGTCGAGCACTAGCGCAAGCTCCACAGATCGAAATGCCGACCGTACGACTCACCCTCGAAGGCGTGCTAGGAACCTTTAAATCGAATACGCGCTATCCGATCATCATGATCGGCGTCGGGGCTTGCGTTTTTGCAGGTCTTTCCACATTCCAAACGCTTTACGCGATCACGCGAGCGCAATCTCCCGATACGTTCTTTATAGTCTTCACTCTGACAGCCGTCTTGTTGCGATTTGCAGTTGCGCCGATAATTGGAAAGTTTCGGCTTGAACGCCTGGCCGCGTTTCTTATCGTGTGCACTATCGCGGGGCTGTCCATGCTTTTTATGAACGTAAGTAGTACGGCAATCTACATCATCGGAACAACGATGTTCGCGCTGGGATATGGTCTTAGCTATTCGACATTAAACAGTATGGTCGTTGATATCGCAGGCATGGATGGGACATCGTTGGCCATTGCTTCTCAAGTCTTCACACTCTCCTATTTCATAGGCCTATTTGGATTTCCATACATCGCTGGGCAGATCGTGAAGGCCGGAAGCTTCGATCATCTGCTGATAAGCATGATGGTGCTTATCGTCGCTAATGCAATTCTACTTGCAACTCAAGTGTTCTCGGCCAGCCGAGATCGTTGACTGCCAAGGGATCGTGGGATGCTGAAGCACAGCGACGGTTGTAACGTAATCGCGATCGGTGCAGGACCGGCTAATCTGAGTTTGGCAGCGCTCGCCGCTCCGATTCCGGACATTTCGTTGAGCATCCTCGAAAGCTCAGAAGAGGTGAAGTGGCATCCCGGCCTGCTTTTGGCAGGTGCCGTCATGCAAACCAGCCCGATGAAGGACTTGGTTACACCGGCGGATCCGACGAGCGCGTACAGTTTCCTCGCCTACTTGCATGATAAAAAGCGCCTTTATCAAGCTATCGTGCGGGGACTGGCGTCTGTTAGCCGTAGTGAATTTGAAGACTATTTGCGCTGGGCAGCAGCGAAGCTGGCAAACATTCAATTCGGCGAACACGTGACTGCGGTAGAACTGCGCGGCGAGTCCTTTAGTATCATAACGAGTTGCGGCAATCATCAAACCGGTACGATTGTGCTTGGCGTGGGAAGGGTACCGTCTCTCCCTGAGTGGGGCAGGAATGCGCCGCCAAACGAGGTATTTCACGGGAGCTCCCTTCTCGTGCGGCGACGCGAGCTTTCAGGCAAGCGTGTCGTGATCGTAGGTGGCGGCCAAAGCGGGGCTGAAATATTTCTTCATCTTCTCAGCGGTGCATGCGGTCCGTTGGGAGCCCTGACCTGGGTGACGCGCCGCGCAAACATATTCGCGCTTGAGGACAGTCCTTTCGTCAACGAATGGTTCTTTCCGCAACATGGTTATTGGTTCTTTGACCAGAGTGAAGCGGCCCGGAAGCAAATCCTTGAGCGACAATCGTTGGCCAGCGATGGCGTCAACGGCTCGACGCTGCGCGCTATCTACAACGCGTTGTACGATCGCGAGGTTCATAGACGGGCCTATCCGGCGCACGTAGAAATACGCGTGGACACCACGGCTGAAGACTTGCGCGGCGTATCTCCCGTTCGCTTGGACCTGCGTCAGCGGAAGACAGGCACTTGTTCGCAACATGTCGCAGACATTGCCGTCTTGGCCACAGGCTACCGCACCGAAATCCCTTCGTTTCTGGCGCCGATCGCAGACCGGCTCGCGGTCTTGAATGCCCCGGAGGGCTCTCAAGAGATCGTGGTCGACAAGGACTTCTCGGCTCGTTTTGACGGTCCCGCAAAGTGTCGTTTGTACGTCCAGAATGGCGCACGCTTTCAACATGGCATCGCTGACACAAATCTGAGCCTGGTTCCTTGGCGCGCTTCGCTGATCCTCAATTCGATCCTCGGCCGCTTAGCCTACGATTGCGGGCCTGCAACAGGCGTCATCAAGTGGAATAGCGTTGGTTTCGAGGGATCCTGCTGATCGGCGAACCAGTCTGCCGCATGCCACGGCCACCCGATAGTCATTCGGAGTATACCATGAAGAATGCACAGTTGATGGCCCTAGGCGACATGACGGTCTATAGCCCTGGCGTAGTCTTGCAGCAGGTCGAACAAAACGCTGATTCCGAGACCGCTTGTCCCGTCGAACTCATTGAATTCCGACTGGATCCGTTCGCAGTGTCGACGCCTCATTCCCATCCGTCCTGCGAAATATGGCGCATCACGAGCGGCCACGGTCGGGTGATAACTGACGATGGAGAGTTGGCTATCAAGGCGGGCGATCTCGTGTTTCTGCAGCCAGATCGCACCCATCATTTGGAAAATCGCGGCAGCGAAGTTCTGAGCGCTTTGTCTATCGCCTGGGGACGAGACCGATGACCGACAACATTTATGACCTAGCGGTCATTGGCGCCGGCGTCATGGGCCTGAGTGCCGCCGTCATTGCAGCGAACAATAGTCCCGGTGAACGAATCGTCATTTTCGATCGGGAGACCGTTGGGGCGGGTGCCAGTGGGTTTGCCCCCGGAATCCAGATCAACATCGGTCGTAATGAAGAGGAAAGAAGCCTCGTCAACGCTGGTTCGAAGATTTGGCGAGATATCTATCCCCATGGCCAATGGCCCAAAGGTCGAAACTGCGATGTGTTTTGGTTGACGCGTAATCCAGAAGAACTCTCGCGAACGAGCTGTGTGGTCGGAACCACCCCATCAGCTTCTTTCGCGCTCACGGAGAGGCTTTCCTCGCTGCCGCAATTGTCGATTCCCGCCGATATGGCCGTGGCGCTGGATCGGGGGTCTTACTGTCCAGTCGATTCCATCGTTCAGGATCTGGCCCAAAGGCTCAAGGCTGTCGGGATTGCGATATGCGAGGGTACATCCATTGAACGGATACGGCAGGGACCAAGCCATATACTTCTTCAGACCTCTGTTGATGGCGAACTCTCGGCAAGACGGGTCGTTCTGGCAATCGGTCCATGGCTGCCAGAGTCACCGTTGCGCGCGCATCTCGCGGCGGAGCCGCGATTGCGAGTTAAAAAGGTCGTCGCGCTTCACTTGGCGGCGCGCCCCACCGCGAACTGTCCAATGATCGGCTTGTTCGACGATTACGCGTTCCTCGTTCCCATGATCGAGGAGGGATATTGGTTGTTCAGTTTCACCTCGCAAGAGTGGAATGTGAGGCCTGACACCAGCCGGCTGAATGTCAATTCGGATGATCTCGCGCGCGCCACCGCGATCCTGGCAAAATGGTTTTCGCCGGAGATACCCGCGGTGGCGTCAGCGCGTGTGTTTTGCGACTGCTATTCTGATGATGGTGTCCCATTCTCTCGTCCAGCTCAAGACGTCGCCGGTCTGTATGTCATTGGTGGCGGTGCAGGTAACGGGTTTCGCTTTGGGCCTGCGTGCGCGGAAGAGGCAATAAGATCCCTGTATTCTCACCATCGATAGGTCTTCGGCGGGCCCTGATAAGAAGACATATGCCGGATACGATCGGTATCGAAGCAAATCCCTATCATAAGCTTGCTGACGTCGGTTGCGAGACGTCGAGATCGACCATGATTGTTGATCTCAGCGCCATTGAAGCCAACTATCGGAAGTGCCAGGCGCTTGCGCCTCACAGCGCGTGCGGCGCCGTTGTCAAGGCTGATGCCTACGGCCTTGGCGCGGCACGTGTAGCGCCCTTCCTAGCTTACCTCGGCTGCGCGCATTTTTTCGTCACCGATGTGGCGGAAGGTATTGCCCTGCGCGATGTTCTGCCATCATCGGCAAAGATCTATATGCTACACGGCGCTATGCCAGGCACGGAGCTGGCGGCCGAGCAGCACAATTTGTTGCCAATCCTCAATAGCAGGGAACAATTGGAGGCTTGGCTTCGGCATTGCCGACTTCGGAATCGCGCGCTGCCGGCAGGGATTCATGTCGACACAGGCCTGTCTCGGTTGGGATTTCCCATTGATGAGTTGCACACAATCGCCGAGAATAAAGGCGGGCTATCGGAATTGCCTGTAGTGTTGTTCATGAGTCAGCTCGCCTGTGCGGAGTGGCGAAACGAGATCTCTCTGCAACAACTAAATCGGTTCCGCAGACTGTCCCATTTGTTCCCGAATGCGAGTCTTTCTCTATCGAATTCGGCGGGACTATTTGCCGGATGTGAATTTCATTTTGACCTCATAAGATCGGGTGGGGGGATCTTCGGCTTCTCAACGGCCGATGATCCCGATTTCAAGCCAGCACAAGTCGTCCGTTTGCGAACGCAAATCATTCAATGCCGCAAACTCGAGCATGGGGAAGCCATCGGATACCTCAGGTCATACACAGTCAAGAAGCGGATGCGGGTTGCGACGGCCGCTATTGGTTATGCAGATGGATTTCCGCGTACTCTGGGCAATCGAGGTCATGTCTTCATATGTGGTAGTCGTGCGCCTATCGTTGGCTTCGTTTCGATGGATCTTATTACCATTGACGTAACTAATCTGCCCGAGAGTTGGACTCTGCCCGGTACCGTGGTGGACCTCATCTGCCCCGAGCAAACCGTGGGGGATCTGGCATCAGCCGCGAAAATGCTGAGCGACGAATTGACCACAGGGATCGGACAGCGATGCCGCAGGCTTTACGTCTCTTCCTAACGAGATACTATGAGGCGCCGATGAACTCCTCCACGCTCCGATCCCAGCAAGTCAATCGAGCGATCTATCTAGGCGATGAAGGCGTGCGTCTCATGCGTCCGAGCTGCTTCACCGCAGAGGTACGTCAATTCCATCACCGTGAGAGACTATTCTACCTCGATCTCCTAGGTACGACCCGATACGAGTTGATCATAGAAGTAGGTTGTAGTGGCTACCGTCTTATTGGCATCAAGGACGATGACAATGATTATCTTGGCATCGAAATAAACCCACCTCGTGTGCGCCGGTTAAAGAGTAGGAGAGCGGCGGTTATGCGCTGCGAGGCCGGAAAATTCTTCAAAAGAACGCGACTGATCGATGAAATCATGCGCCGGTATGATGAGAAAGTGCTTTGCATACTGCCGTTCAATTTCCTTGGTACGATGGATGCGCCAATGGAATTTCTGACGCTGGTCTGTAAAGCGCCCTTTGATCTAGCTTTGTCGCTCTTTTCGACGAGCGAGACGGCAACGCTGGCTCGCCACGAATATTATGATCTTTGTGGCATTACCGTTCAGGGGGTGGTGCGCACGGATGACTATGTTCGATTAGAGTGCTCCAACGGTTTCCAGGCGTTCGCTTTCGATCCGGTCTTTTTGGTGAACTGCATATCGGCGTATGGCTTCCGCTTGAATGACAAAGAATACTATGATGTCTGTAACCTCCTCCATTTCAAAAAAAGAAAATCCTGAAATGAGTGGTCAGCATAATGCCAACCGTGCCCCGGAAACAGATGTTAGATCCTCGACGCCAGCCGGATCACTAGAAAGCAAGCAGCAGGGAAGGCCACCGCCATCGCTTCACCTCATGCGACAACGCCAAGGGATACAAGTGATCCAGGTGTGAGGCGACTTTCCGCAAAACGGCGGGTATCGGACTTGCGTCCGGCCGGGTCGGTTACTGACTTCACGAGGCTGACACCCCCGATGTTCCGAGATGGATAGCGAGAATGTCCTCTGGAGTCTCTCGGACCTCGATCGTCTGAGCGCCGCTGCCGACGAACTCCAGGATCGTCTTGTCGCCGTCCCGCCACATCCCGCCCACCAGCGAGAAGTTGACATAATACGGCTTGCCGCTGTCGAAGCGGGTACATCTGATCCAGAAGCGCATCGGCATTCTCCGGTTGGGCGGGCGTCGGCGATCCGCGTTTCCGCGCCTATAACGCCTTGCGCAACTCGCGTGCGGCAGCGACCATGTTGACGAGCGCGGGACGCACTTCTTCCCATCTGCGTGTCTTCAGGCCGCAATCGGGATTGATCCAGAGCTGCGAGTCCGACAAACGTTTTCGGGCCAGCGTGATGAGGTCCCTCATCTCGGTGGTTTCGGGGACGCGTGGAGAGTGGATGTCGTAGACTCCAGGACCGATATCGTTAGGATATTTGAAGCTGGTGAACGCATCGAGCAGTTCCATCTTGGACCGCGACGTCTCGATCGAGATGACGTCGGCGTCCATCGCCGCAATCGCGTCGATGATGGCGTTGAACTCCGAGTAGCACATGTGGGTGTGGATCTGCGTGGCATCGGCAACGCCCGTCGAGCAGATGCGGAAGCTTTCCACGGCCCATTCGAGATAGGTCTTCCACTCGGAATGACGCAGCGGCAGGCCTTCGCGCAAGGCGGCTTCATCGATCTGGATCATGGTCGCTCCGGCCTTTTCGAGGTCGGTAACCTCGTCGCGGATCGCGAGTGCGATCTGGCGGCAGGCTTCGCTGCGCGGCAGGTCGTCGCGAACGAACGACCAGTTCAGGATCGTCACCGGTCCGGTGAGCATCGCCTTCATCGGCTTCTTGGTCAGCGATTGCGAGTAACGCCACCACTCGACCGTCATCGGTTTCGGCCGGGAGACGTCACCGAACAGGATCGGCGGACGAACATAGCGCGAGCCGTAGGACTGCACCCAGCCATACTGGGTGAAGACGAAGCCGGAGAGCTGTTCGCCGAAATACTGCACCATGTCGTTGCGCTCGAACTCGCCATGAACCAGCACGTCGAGCCCGATCTCCTCCTGCCAACGTACGGTGCGGGCAGTCTCCTCCTTGAGGAACTGCTCGTATTGGGCGTTGGTCAGTGTGCCCTTGGCGTGGGCCGCGCGAGCATTGCGGACGTCGGCGGTTTGCGGGAACGAGCCGATAGTCGTCGTTGGGAAGGCAGGCAGGGCAAAGCGTTTGCGCTGGACTTCGGCGCGGCTGGCAAAGGCGCTGGTGCGACGGCGCATCGCGTCGTCGATCGCCGCCATCCCCTTGGCAACGGCCGCGTCGTGGATCTTGGGCGAGGTCTGGCGTGCCTTGGCGGCCTTGTCCGAGGCGGCTAGGGCGTCCGCGACGCTGGCGTCGCCGGCCAGTGCCTTCGCCAGCGAAGAGAGTTCGGCGATCTTCTGCACGGAGAAGGCAAGCCAGCTCTTCACATCCGGGTCGAGACCGGTCTCAAGCTCTAAGTCGATCGGCGTGTGCAGTAGCGAGCAGGACGGAGCGATCTGGACGCGGTTAGCGCCGAGCTTGGCGATGACCGGCTTGTAGCGCTCGACCAGCGCCGACAAATTGGAGCGCCAGACGTTGCGGCCGTCAATGACGCCGAGCGAAATCACGAGATCCTGGCGGGCACCGGATTCGATCTGGCTCAGTTGCTGCGGTGCGCGGATCAAGTCGACGTGCAGACCTGCCACCGGCAGGGCCAACGCGGTCGCGATAGTGTCGCCGATCGCACCGAAGTAAGTGGCGAGCATGATCTTGATGCCCGGTACGTCTTTGGCGAAACGCGCATAGGCGCGCTGGAGCGCATTCCCGTCGGTCTCGTTGAGATCGAGCACGAGGCAGGGTTCGTCGATCTGGACCCATTCTGCGCCGCGCCTGGCGAGCTCCTGGAGAACCTCGACATAGACCGGCAGCAGGCCGTCGAGCAGCGAGACCGGATCGACCGAGGCATCATGGCTCTTGCCGAGCTTCAGGAGGGTGACAGGGCCGACGAGCACCGGACGGGTCTGATATCCGAGCGCTTTCGCCTCGTCATACTCTTCGATCACCTTGCGGGACGAGAGCTTGAATGTCTGTCTCTTGTGAAATTCCGGGACCATGTAGTGGTAATTGGTGTCGAACCACTTGGTCATTTCCTGCGCTGTCGCGCCATGGCCATGGTGGGCGTGACTGCAGCTCGCGTCGTGCGCGTCGCCTTGCGAACCACGCGCCATCGCGAAATAGGTCTTGAGCGAGACTGCTCCGCCCTTCCAGCCATAGGCCTCGGGGATGGCACCGACCATCACGCTGGTGTCGAGCACGTGGTCGTAAAGCGAAAAATCGTTCGACGGTATAATGGTCGCGCCGAGTGATTTCTGGCGTGCCCAGTTGGCGACACGGAGCCCGGCTGCAGCTTCGAGAAGTTGCTGCTCGCTGATCTTGCCGGCCCAGAAGCCTTCGAGCGCGAGTTTGAGTTCGCGGCGCGGCCCGATGCGGGGCGTGCCGAGTGTTGCAACTGGAACTGAAAGAGAAGTCATAGCTTTAACCCCAGGTGGTGGGGGCAAAAGGCCATGGCGGACGCTGGCAGGGCAGCCGCGGATGCGGCAGCTGCTTGGCGTACCACCGGGACACCCCGCCCGTGGACGATTATGTTGTCGGGGCAGGTCTCCTGGCTCGCGGGTCGTCGCCTGCATCCGGCCTTCCCGAAGCTTTCGCTTCAGTGACACTGATGGACGCGGGCTCACCGCTTACAGTTGCGGGGGCAGCGCCGGCATTGCCTCAATCCTGAACGGATGGAAAACGCACCGGCTTCCCTCTTAGCTCCGGATCAAGCGGGACCCGGAGAACCTCGACGTCTCCGATTATCTGCAACGGCGGGCTCTCGTCAACCTATCGTCGATCACTTGCGTTGCGGCATGCCGGACGGAACGATTGTTTGAACGATCGAAGAATCGAGAGCTTCATAGTCGTGTAATCCAATTGCCGCATAGAGTTCCGCGCGCGTCTGCATCCGCTCTACGATCTTGGGCGTGCCACCATCACGTAAAATTGCAGCATACAATTCTGCCTGCGCCTTGTTCGCCACTCGCAATGAGGACACAGGCCAGATCACCATGGCATATCCTATCGCCTCGAACTCGGCGGCGGTGAAGAATGGGGTCTTTCCAAACTCCGTCATGTTCGCGAGAAGCGGCGCGCCGGGCATGCGCGCCGCAAAAGCACGGAACATCTCGGCCGTGTTGAGTGCCTCCGGAAAGATCGCATCGGCCCCGGCCTCCCTATAGGGCTTTTGCCCGGGCTACGGCGCCAGCGAGGCCCTCGCTGGCGGCGGCGTCGGTCCTGGCGATGACCATGAGATCGCGACGCGCTTTTGATGCCGGCGCGACCTTGGCCGCCATGTCATGCGCATCGGCGACTTCTTGTCGTTCAGATGGCCGCATTTCTTGGGCAGGATCTGGTCTTCCAGATGAAGCGCGCCGGCACCGGCATCCTCAAAGACGCGGGTGGCGCGCATCACATTCAGCGCCGCCTCACCGTAGCCGGTGTAGGCATCGACGAGCAGCGGCAGGTCCTGCGGCACGGACGATCTGCGTTTCCTTCCATCCCACGGAGACACTGACCTCCGTCAGCGGTCAGAAAGCGCTTCAAGCGCTTCGGCTCATTAAATCGAATGTTTCGTCGTCAATTCCGATGCCGTGTAAATCAGAGGGGCAATGGCGTGACGATCGAATGTCCGGGCGCAGCCGAGAGCGCCATTTTGCGGGTGTGCGGTATCGTCGACCACAAGCTGCAGTGGTTACAGGATGAGCTTCTCACCGCGATGTCCGGCGATTTCACGGTCGTGAACGAGTTCCTTGGGTGAGACCTGAAGGCGAGAGGGCTGTGGGACGAGGTGATAGTCTCTAATCGCCGCTATGCCCAGATCGGGCTCGCGCCTGTCTTCGCCGACGTTGAGAACGCGTTACCGTGGATGTCGGAGGCGATGGATCTGAAGAAGGAGAAGAACTCCTTCGAGACCGGCGACATCGAATACCAGAACGGTGGCGCGCTCAGCTGGGATTGAGCATCGGGTCACGATGACGACCAGTGCCTTTTCTAGTTGAAATCGCGCTTACGCGCTCAAACGGGCGGGGCGGGATTATAGTTTCGGACCCGCGCATCACTATGAAGATAAGTGGGAACTGGCGCACCCGATACGATTCGAACGTGTGACCTTTACCTTCGGAGGACAAAGCGCCCTGTGCGGCTTTCTTGAGACTGTGTCGTCGAAGTCACCAAAGGGTCTGAGCTTCGGCCTATGTTCACACGGAGCGAGGACTTCCATGTACGATGTCTACCTGAACGAACGGAACGACCTTCTCGTCGTTCCTCGCGGCAATTCCATTCCGATCGATC
This sequence comes from Bradyrhizobium sp. USDA 4506, assembly GCF_054058795.1. Classification (NCBI taxonomy): domain Bacteria; kingdom Pseudomonadati; phylum Pseudomonadota; class Alphaproteobacteria; order Hyphomicrobiales; family Nitrobacteraceae; genus Bradyrhizobium; species Bradyrhizobium sp. USDA 4506. The sequence continues at coordinate 334,486 of NZ_JBSSBM010000002.1, forward strand.
TCAATAGGAACTGGCGGAAGAAACGTATCGTACGCTCGGTAAGCGAGCAAATCCGCGAAGATGTCCGGGTCTATGGCTACCATCGGCGAAAGCTGCCGCTAAGTCGCTCGATGAAAACCTTTGCTGAAAAGCAGGCTTGATCTACAAACAACGAGTGATGGCAAATTGCAAACGGTCGTAAATTCGCGGCGTTTCATTTCCGGACCGATTGACGCACCGAGGGCTCCGAATCTCCTTCAGAGCGGGCGGCATGGCAAGCGATTGCCTGCCACACGCGGGACGTGACTTTAATCCGAGCGGTTTCTGCGCCTCAGTGGTCCACACGGTATGTCCGTGTCTGAAACCACGTCGCGACGGGTACCAGTTTAGGAACAGCGGGTGTGGAGTCGGGGTCCAGCAGCCGCGTCAAAATCCAGCCGAAGTAATTCTGCAAATCGGATCCGATTTCATCAAGTCATCTGCGGTCCAAAACGTTAGCGATCGCACCTGCCCTACGGCTCTACGGCGCCGATCAACGAGAGGCTTTGCGGGCTAGTTGGCTTCGTTCCGCTCGCAAAACAAAGCGATGCGATGAATAGCGTGTTCGTCCGGAGCGATGGTTAGGCCAAGATCCAGCTCGGTTTCTCAAAAAGGGAACCGTGAGCAAGCTGGGCGGCTCAGTCGAAAACCCTGGCATTGCTGCCAGGGTTCTGCCTGTCGATCCTTTGAGAGGCTGGATCAGAAGTCCATGCCGCCCATGCCGCCGCCCGGAGGCATTGCGGGACCGGGCGCGATCTTTTTCGGCAGCTCGGCAACCATCGCTTCCGTCGTGATCAGCAGCGCGGCAACTGAGGCGGCGTTCTGGACAGCGATGCGCACGACCTTGGTCGGGTCGATGATCCCCTTGGAGACAAGGTTGCTGTACTCGCCAGTCTGCGCGTCGAAGCCGTAAGGGTACTGATCCTTTTCTAGGACCTTACCGACCACGACCGAGCCATCTTCACCGGCGTTGATCGCGATCTGCCGAGCTGGCCAGGACAGCGCCTTGCGCACGATCTCGACGCCGGTCTTCTGGTCGTCGTTCTTGGTGCGCAGGACCTTGAGCTGCTCGGAGGCACGGAGGAGGGCGACGCCGCCACCCGGGAGAATGCCTTCCTCGACAGCCGCGCGGGTCGCATGCATCGCGTCATCAACGCGATCCTTGCGCTCCTTCACCTCGACCTCGGTCGCGCCGCCGACGCGGATCACCGCGACGCCGCCTGCGAGCTTGGCGAGACGCTCCTGCAGCTTCTCACGGTCGTAGTCCGAGGTGGTCTCCTCGATCTGCGCCTTGATCTGGGCAACGCGGGCGTCGATGTCGGCCTTCTTGCCGGCGCCGTTGACGATCGTGGTGTTCTCCTTGTCGATCATCACCTTCTTGGCGCGACCGAGCATCTGCAGCGTGACGTTCTCGAGCTTGATGCCGAGGTCTTCCGAGATGGCCTGGCCGCCGGTCAGGATCGCGATGTCCTGCAGCATGGCCTTGCGGCGATCGCCGAAGCCCGGAGCCTTGACGGCCGCGACCTTCAGGCCGCCACGCAGGCGGTTGACGACGAGGGTGGCGAGGGCTTCGCCTTCGACGTCCTCGGCGACGATCACCAGCGGCTTGCCGGTCTGCACCACGGCCTCCAGCAGCGGCAGCAGCTCGTTCAGCGAGGAGAGCTTCTTCTCGTTGATGAGGATGTAGGCGTCGTCCATCTCAACGCGCATCTTGTCGGCGTTGGTGACGAAGTAGGGCGAGATGTAGCCGCGGTCGAACTGCATGCCCTCGACGACGTCGAGTTCGGTCTCGAGCGACTTGGCTTCCTCGACCGTGATCACGCCCTCATTGCCGACCTTCTTCATGGCGTCGGCGAGGAACTTGCCGATTTCGGCATCGCCGTTGGCCGAAATGGTACCGACCTGGGCGATCTCCTCGTTCGAGGTGACCTTCTTCGAGTTCTTCTGGAGGTCGGCAACGACGGCTTCGACTGCGAGGTCGATACCGCGCTTCAGATCCATCGGGTTCATGCCGGCGGCGACCGACTTGGCGCCTTCGCGCACGATGGCAGCCGCAAGCACGGTCGCGGTAGTGGTGCCGTCGCCGGCGGCGTCCGCCGCCTTGGCAGCGACCTCACGCACCATCTGGGCGCCCATGTTCTCGAACTTCTCCTCGAGCTCCACCTCCTTGGCGACGGCGACGCCGTCCTTGGTGATGCGGGGAGCGCCGAACGACTTCTCGAGCACGACATTGCGGCCCTTCGGACCGAGGGTGACCTGCACGGCATTGGCGAGGATATCGACACCGCGCAACATGCGGTCTCGCGCTTCTACGCCGAACTTGACTTCCTTGGCTGACATAATCGAATTTCCTCAGTTTAGTTCCTCATCCTTCGGCGCGCCCGGCAAGGCGCTCGTCAGGGGCGAGTGGTGGGAGCCCTGGACTAGGCGGCTTTCTTCTTGGAAAACACATCGGTGAGAACGCCCATGATGTCGCTCTCCTTCATGATCAACAGCTCCTGACCATCGACCTTGACCTCGGTGCCCGACCACTTGCCGAACAGCACGCGATCGCCGACCTCGACGTCGATCGGAATCAGCTTGCCGGTCTCGTCACGGCCCCCTGGGCCAACCGCGACGACTTCGCCCTGCGAGGGCTTTTCCTTGGCTGTATCGGGAATGATGATGCCGCCAGCTGTCTTCTCTTCAGCGTCGATGCGCTTGACCACGACGCGGTCGTGAAGCGGACGGAAATTCATGCAGGCCTCCTGAGCATTTGAACGAGTTGACGATGGGCACATTGTGAACAGCCCCATTATTGCAAGAGCCAGGCCAAAGATAAGTGGAGCGATCCGCGCCTGTAGTTTTGCTGAATCCGGCGCTTGGCCTGCGCGCGCGTTCGTCCGGAAGCAAACGCCATCATGTACACAGCTCGCCAAGCTGTTGCGAACCTGACATTTCGTCTTGTCAGAACATCCGAGTTTACCGTCACGCGCATTGGCTAAAAGGCGGATCACAGGAACAGAGGGAGACCTACGGATGGGATGGCAACCGAGTGCCGACGGTCTCTTCGTCTGCAGCTTCCTCACGGTGCTTCGTTGTCGCCGCTGCGACCAAAGCCGCTCGTACAAATTTGGCTGAGGGAGCAATTATAAAGCCCCCGCCAAAAGAGAAGGCCTAATCAGGATCGTTATCCTTAGGCCCGCCTGAATGTCACCGCCAATCTGGCAACAGCTCTCAAAATTCACTCACTAACGAGATGGCCCATCTATAGCTGAAGTGCTACTTGGCCCCAACTGAGCACCATCGATAGCCGCACTGAGGTGTTTCGCTATCCGGGACTGTGTGGTTAATTGCGCTGGAGAGGCTCGAGATTCCTCCAGCGTGAGCAGTGGACCGGGGCATCCGAGCCAGCCCACCCTTTATCGACCGCGCAAACAATGCATCGGAAGCAACGATTTAGCTTCACCATCCGCTTTCCCCGTACGTGTTCCGCTTTGCAAAAGAGTTGCCTTTTGAGACCGCTCCCGCGACAGACCTGATGTGGTAGGCAACCGCTGCAGCTCGTATTTGCCGCGGGCTCGTTTGCTGTCGACGTCATTCCTATAGCGCTGATAGATCAATCGGGACTGGACCGCATATGGATTATATACGTTGATATACGTTGTGCCGAAGCGTCTGGCGTGTGATTGCGGATTTGAGGACGAATTCAACCGATCTCCGCGCCAATGGAAAAACAACCCGTGTCGTCTGTAGAAGTACATCAGAACATCATCTCGCTTCTTCAGAAGCCGAATCCGGTCATCTTGGATATCGGCTGCAATGACGGAACCGATACGCAACATTTTCTTAACCTGTGCCCACAAGCTCAGCTTTACTGCTTCGAGCCGGACCCCCGGGCGATCGCGCGCTTCAAGAAAAAGTTGGGCTCATCTGTCGATAAGGTGAAGCTGCTTGAAATCGCGATCAGCGATCGAAACGGGGTGATCGACTTCCATCCAAGCAATGCAGATGGAGATGCAAAAGAGTGGGACCTCTCCGGTTCGATACGCCGGCCGAAAAACCATCTTACCGAGTATGATTGGGTTCGGTTCGATCGGCCATTCTCGGTTGAAACCCGACGGCTGGACGATTGGTGCAGTGACGCCAAGCTGAATACGATCGATTTCATCTGGATGGATGTCCAAGGCGCGGAGGCCGACGTCATCGCGGGCGGCATGCAGACCTTGAGTAACACGCGCTTCGTCTACACGGAATATAGCGACAGGGAACTATACGAAGGACAACTGTCGCTGCAAGCCATTCTTGATCTATTGCCGTCATTCGAAGTGGCGGCCCATTATCCCCGCGCAGTGGAAGGTGATGTATTGCTCAGGAATACGCGCTTCTAGCGCATCCAACATACCCGGCCCTCATTCACCCATGGAAGACTTGCCCGGGGTTTCCTGCAGCGTGACGGCCGATCGCCCGGCGAACGGATACAGCAGTCCGGACAGGCGTCCTTTCACGTCTCCAATCGCCATGCGGGCCTTAGCTGGTACACATACGTAGAATCCCTCGATAATTTTTGCGATTGTCTGACAATCATTTACTCGGCGAGCTGGCACGGCCAACGACTCCGAGGCCGGCAGTTCGAGCTTTCTCAGATGCCTGAACCAGCCCTGATAGCCGCCGCTCAAAGCGTTTAATCGTCTGAACTGCTGCTGTATGTTCTGGCCCTCTGGGAAGCCGGTCCACTGCTTCGAACAAATGCCAAAGCAGCTGCATCAGTTCTCGTAGATCCTTAAGATGTGCCACTTCGATTACGCGCTTCGCGTCGCTGTTGTTGTGTCGATGAGAAAGCATGCTGAAGCATTCGTGTTCAGCCCAAGTCAATCGCCAGTGAGGCGGGGCATAGCTGGCTTCGGCGTCCCTTATCGGCTGCACCTTTGTATTCTCCGATACGTCGCTGGTACAAAGCATCGTCGATGAGCCTCAGCGCCATCACGTGCGAATATAGCTGCATCAGTTCATGATCCCGAAGAATCATTCGGCCTGCCGTGCGGAGGCAAAATCTAACCATTGAACGAAGACCTGCAACGACTGTGCCATCGCTAGTTCGATGCGAATGCTAGCTCGCAGTTGATCGTAATGTTTTGAGTTGTTGTAAACTCGACATGCTGGTAGGCACTTTCTGTTACTGTCCCGAACTAGAATTGTGCCGGCTTGCCACCCGCGAGAAAGCTGCTCGAACCAAAAGATGGAGCGGATAATGGCATGCCTCCCCGCAGGGTGGCGCTCTCGGCATATCCGGTTCGATCGGGTTTCCTAGAGTGTGGCTCGCTTCTGATCACTCAAAGCACGGTTGATCGGCGAGCGTTCTTGGTCAAAAACGCTAAAGCTAACTCTCGACCACCCTTGTCAGTCAATTGAGAGCCGCGGCAGTGAATGAGCGCCGCTGATCAGATGGGCCTGGGCGACGACTTCAGCAAGATAATCGTCCATCGCGCTTCGCGCGGTAGCTGTACCAGGGTGGCGGAAGTTCACACAAATTCCGTCCTGCCAGCGACTGACCCATAGGTATGTCTCGCTAGCATCGGAGCTACGGCTAATCAGAAATCTCGTCCGCCAGTCGGGCCAGCAGTCCGACCCGGGCGCCGTCCGATTGTCCATATAGGATACCATGAAGCGGTCGCGCAATGTGGTGCCGAGCAGCTCCATGGCCTTTGAAAAGGGCACTTGAGCTGTTTTCTTGGCGCGTTTGAGTTCGAGCCGGGCGGCGTGCAGAATTTCCGGCAACGTATCGGCGACCCGGAAGCTCACCGGACTCATCCCGACATACCAGCCAACCGAACGCATCGATCGCAGATCGTACCTGGTGTGAAAGGGCGCAACGGCGTGGAATTGTCGTTGGTTCGCCAGTTTCTTTCCTGCGAGCGCCAGACAGGCGAAAATTCCCGTCACCGCGTTTCCGCCCTGGGACCTGCAGCCGTGATCGAATTGGGATGCCCCAGCCGCATCGAGCAGCCACATTTGTCCGCTGCGCTGCAAGGATCCTTTCGGCGCATCGAACGGTAGCGGAAAGTCCGGCAATTGACCGCCGTTCGCCGCGATCAGCTCGCGCCAGTGGCCGATAGCGGGATGGTCATCGGTCAGGTCGGTCAGTCGCTCTCGTTCGGCCTCGGCGTGATCCAGATAGCTGTGCACCGCTGCCAGTTGGGGTTCCACTCGATGGATTGCGGCTGTGTACAGCTCGCGGATCTCATATGGTACAAGGGCCATCGAGTAGGCATCGCTGACAGAGTGGTCGGAGGCGAGCAGGAGGCTCGTGGATGTCGGCCGGCTGATCGTCACGAAGACATACGCCGGCCATCGCAGCGGGTTGGTCTCCACGTCAAACAGCGTTTCCAGGAGCTGAGCAATTTCGCCGCCATCGGTGCAGTCACCTGCCACGGTTTTCTCAAGCGCTACCGCGCCTGGATCAATCGTGGCGCGATGAATTGCCGATCCATCCTTGGCCAAGCGGCTGCGTAATACCTCGTGCCGGTCGACCCAGCCGAGGATCGCTTTGGTCAGCGCAGCGGCGTTGAACTCGCCTGGCAACTCGAATGCGGCGCCGAGCCAGCCCCGTCGTCCATCGTCTGCAGAGCGAAGATGTTCCTCTTGAACGTAGGACGGGCGGCGCGGGTCAGCCCGCCAGTTGATGGGATCGGGGACGTTGACTCGCCACACCATGAGCCGGCCCGGCCGCCGATCAAGATCGACAAATTCTTTGATGTCCATGAGCGGGTCCGTCGCGGTCACAGACGCAAGCTGCGCGCCTGGCGCAGCGGCGACCGCCAAATCCACACTATCGAGGCCGTGCCAAGCACGCTGCTCGCGAGCAACGTGGTACGCAGGCTCGTTGCAGCAGCGGCCGCGCCGCCGACCAGCGCACCCAATGAGGCCAGTCCCCACACCACGCTGCGGATGCTCGCATTGACGCGGCCTTGTAAGTGCTGCGGGACCAACGCATATCGAATCGGAACCTGCTGCACGTTGTAGATCCCTTGGCCGATCCACAGCATGAACTGGGAGAGCGTCACGCATGCCACTGCGGCCCACCAGGGTTGGGTGAGCAGGGCCGTCAAGCTCATTCCGCCGGCGCTCACCGCCAAACCGATCATTAAAGTTGGGCCGAGGCCGATTGCCCGACCCGCCCGCGGTGAACTAGCCGCGCCGACCACACCGCCAAGCGCGCCGATGCCGAGCACCATGCCGACGACCCGGCTCTCAAATCCAAGATCCTTGGTCAGATGCAGCAGAAACGCCGCAGAATACGCGTTGTGCCAAAAGATGAATGTGCCGCTGGCCAACGTGACTGCCCTCAGAATCGGATTGCCGAACACGCTCGCCAGCCCCTCGGCCACTTGGCCGAGCACCGCGCTCGACTCGGCCCCTGAGCACCCAGCGTTACGCATGGGCACCAGAGACAGCAACGCGGCGGCGAGCAGAAACGAAACCGAATCCGCCAGTATTGCGGTCGGGGCTGAGAATTCGTTGATGAGCCAACCGGCTAGGAACGGACCTACCGCCATCGCGCCCGCTTGGCTGAGCTCCAATGAACTCTGCGCCCGAACCAGCTGTGATCGGTCTAGGACGGTGGGTATGCACGCCAGATAAGCCACGTCAGCGATCACTGCGGCGACCCCAACCAGCATGCTTGTCGTGTACAACTGAACCAGTCCAAGGTGTCCCAGGCTGGCGGACAAGGGAATTGTGGCCAGCGTTGCCGCCATCACCAGATTGGCGGTCAAAAGGATCCGTCGATGCGGGAGGCGGTCCACGATGACCCCGGCGAACAGACTGACCACCAGGTACGGCGCCCGACCGCAGGCCAGCAGCAGCCCCGTTTGCGCTGGACCCGCATCCAGCAACGTGATTGCGGTGAGCGGCAGCGCTAGCAAGGTTACATTGGAGCCCAGCAGCGAAATGGTCTGGCCGACGAGAAGCGCAAGATAGCTTCGCGGCAGTCCGCCAGGCGTGGCGGAACAGCGCGGGCGGCTCACGCGTCGCCAGGCAGGCTGGGAACCGACAGATACCCCAGTCGGCTCAGCTCACTTTCGGCGATCTGCTCGAACTCCTCGATCTCGGCTCGCGTCAGATCTCGGACGTATCGACCGATGCTGCCTCGGTGCAGCGGCTTTCCCGCAGCCTCGGCCGCCGGATGGCCGTGCGGTTGTTCGAACAATACGTGCTCGTATTCGGCGTGACGCAGCACGGCCTCGTCCCAAGGCAAGCCGAGGTGATCCAGGATTCGGGCCAGAGTGGGACGGGGACTGCTTACAAGATCCTCGTAACGCACCTCGAGATAACGGCCAGGCGGCGCGATTCGATGCGGCCGAGATACCACTTCAAGCCAACCGCGCGCGACGTCGGCAACAGTTCGGTACCCCCAATCAGGAACGGTTTTCAAATGGGAGGCCGCAACGTCGCGGCCGTCCCGCACGATATGCACGAAATGTGCGCGCGGCCACAGCCGGGCGAAGTCGTCGGTCCGGGTGATCTTGCGCTGCAGTTTCAAGCCCCAGCGCTGGGCCCCGCTACGTGCTCGGCGCAACTCGCCGATCTCGTTGATAAGGCGGCATCGGGCGGCGAACGAAACAATGTCCTCGCCCATCTCGACCATCACCTTGCTGACCAACCCACGTATATCATCGAAGTCGAGGCCGAACCGGCGGCACTGGACCACAAAATGCGCCCCGTCATACCAGAACGGATCGACCGTGGTTTTGGTCATGCCCGCGACCCGGGAATCGCCGGCCGCCAGCAGGTCGATCGCGCGCAGGATGTGCGGACCGAGATCGGGCGGTTCGAGGAAGTCGATCTCTGGCCCGGCTACCAGATCCAGATGCGAATCCAGCACGATGCTTAGCAATGTGGTGCCCGAGCGGTTCTCGCCGCCGAGCAGCACCGGAGACGTGGAAAATGTAGGCAGCGGCATGGCCGTGTTCTCTGTTGGAAAACGCGCGCTCATCCGCAGACGGGTGCGGTGAACCAGCGCCGAACGGCCCCCGGAGTGGCCACGAAATGATCCCTGGCGAACCGTACAGCGGCTGCGACTGGATCCGGGTCGCCACCGGTGCTCTCCATGCGGGACAGCGCCGCCGGCAGGGCCTCTCCAGCAGCTTCGATGGCCGCCTGCACATCGGCGTCGGATACCGCCGCCGATGGCATGAAGCGGCCGCCATACTGCATGAGAAAACCCCGCGCCCACATCTCCTGGAAGAAGGCGTGGCCAAGTTCGGCGTTGGCAAATACGACATCGAACATAGTCGGCCAGGCGAACGCCCATGCCGCGACCTGCTGTCTGGCGAAGACCTCGTTGAGCCCGTTGATCAGTTGCACGCCGACCTCGCGCATCCGAGCCAGCAAGGTCCCGTCGCGCAGCGCGCGCAGGGTGCTAAGTGCGGCCGCGAACGGCGTAACCTCTCGCTGGTAGGTGTTGCCCATGTATGTCTTCTCGGCGGCCGCGAGCACGTCCGCGCGACCCGCGACAGCGGACAGAGCCATTCCATTGGCCAGTCCCTTGCTTAGCGTGATCAAATCGGGCGTGAGGCCGACCGCCATGTGGTAGCCGCCAATGCCGTAGCGGAATCCGGTCATCACCTCGTCAAGGATGAGCAAGGCGCCGTGCCGATGCACCAACCTCTGTAGTTCCTGATGGTATTCGGGCGGGAAGAAGTTGACCTCGGGGGTGATGATCACCGCGGCGACACGCTGGACACTTGCCAGTTCGTCGAGCAAGTCCAGGTTGTAGCGGAAATCCACGCTGTCCCGGTCCCGATTGGGTAGCCCCATCTCCGGTCTGTCCTGCAACTGCCAATCGTGCCAGCCATGATATCCGCTGGTAAGCACGTGGTTCAGCCCTGTGAATGCGCGGGCAAGGCGGACGGCGGCGGTGGTTGCACACGACCCGGTGCGGAAGAACATCGAGCGCTCCGCGACGGGAAAGATCTCCGCCAACCGTTCGGCCAGTTCGACCCGCTGCACGGACAGCGGTCCGGGCAATATGCCGCCGGTACGGCGCATCTCGGTGGCTGCGTGCGCGACGACCGGCTCGTATCCGGCTCCGAGCGGCGCGGCACCACTACAGGAAGTGAAATCGACGTATTGCTTTCCATTGCTGTCCCATGCATGCGCGCCTGACGCGCGCGTCATCACGACCGGAAAACGCCTGTTGAGATCCCACTTCTGCGAGGCGGTGACGCGCAGGGCGCGTCGCAGTGCCGATCCATGCCCGTCGGTCGCGGTCACGGCGGCAGCAGGCGTGCTAATCGACAAAACCCGTCTCCGTTGCGCTCGTTACGTCAGCTGCGTGACTATTCTTCGAGCGATCCGCAGTGCGTTCGCCTGAATGGTGAAGGTCGGGTTGACGCCTCCGGCATAGGGGAAGAAGCCGCCATCCGCGACATAGAGATTGTCGATGTCATGCACGCGGCCCCAGCGGTCGACCACCGATTGTGTCGGATCGAGTCCCGCCCGACAGCCGCCATGCAGGTGGCCGCTGCCGAACTGATAGTTGGAATCTTGGTAATCGACTTGTTTTACCCCAGCCTCGGCCAGCAAGTTCGACGCATGCCGGGACAAGTAGCCTAGTCGGCGCTTGTCGAGGGGATGGGTCCGGTAATCGAGAATGATCTTGGGCAAACCCAGCCCGTCCCGGCTGGTGGCCAGCCGGACCGTATTGTTGCGCATGGGCTGATCGGCCGCCAAAAAATGCAGCCGTAGCCTTATCCCTCCGTCGGAATCCGTGCGTTCAGGCGGACTTGCTTCGTAGATCATTCCGCCGAGCCCCGAAGGCGCCTCGTCGTCCAGGTAGTGATCGGACACCGCGACAGTGGAGAAGGGGCGGCCGGGCTGGGACGCGATCGGCGGATTTATTGTGGTCCTACCGGACACGTAGCCGCTGATCTTAAACGAGATGCCACTGCCGACTATGCCAGATGCGTTGCCGATGCCGTTGGGCGCCGCCGGCTGCGCCGACCGTAGGAGCAGGGCGGCAGACTGCACTGCGTTGCCCGCGAGTACCACGCAGCGGGCGCGGACCCGAGCGCGTTGTCGGTTGAGAGTGTCCACCCATTCCACCGAGTCGGCTCGACTGACGCTGCCGAGATCGATGCGGACAGCCTTGCTGCCGGGTGCAATCGTCAGCGCGTCCGGGGGCAGGGCGATACCCGTGAACGGCGAGCGTGCGTCGGCCCTCGCGCCGCTCGGGCACAGATGTTCGTTGCATGGTCCCTCGCAGCGACAGGCTGGCCGGCCGCGATATGGGACCGAGTTGATTGCCAATGGAGTGGGGAACGGCAGCCGGCCCAGGCGTGCCCCGGCATCGGCAATCAACTGGCCCTGCACGCTGTACTGGTGCGGTGGCAGAACGGGAGGATCGCTCGGCGGCTCGATCGGGTCCGCTCCGGCCAGGCGGGCCACTCCCACGCGCCGTTCCAACTCTTCATAGAATGGGCGTAGTTCGGTGTAGTCGATCGGCCAGCTCGGGTCGAGCGCGTCCCCGGCCACATGCGCTCGTGCGTCAAAATCGATGGCGCGACAGCGGAAGGCTATTCCGGCATATAAAGTCATTCCGCCGCCGAGCGCGCAGACGGTCCACGGACGCCCGAACGGCGTCAACGTCCCTGCCGCAGACTGTACCAAGGCGCTATCCATGCCATTTTGGACGCTCGCCAGCGAAGCGCCGGGAGGAAGTGTTCGACCTTCCTCAAGAAGGAGTACTCGCAATCCGCGTTGCGCGATCTCGTGAGCGACCGTCCAGCCGCTGGCGCCACTCCCGATTACGCATACATCAACAATATCGGCCGTCATTTTCCTATCTTCTGGCAAGAAATATCGCCGATGCGCAATCGCGCCGTATTCATTAGAGAGGAGGTGCCATCAAACAAGTCTCATCGCGAGTTGAACGCGCGGCTGATCCATGCGATCGCCCCGGATTATCCGGTTTGGCTTCGCTCGTTTGCCAAGGATCATCGCCGTGAGATCGTACAATGTGACGCCGCGTGCGATTCAAGCCCTTCAAGGCCATCAACGGCATGAATATGAGCAAGCGGCTTTTCCGGAATGCAATTCTTGATAGATTTAAGAGGTCTCACAGCAAATTCACCCACCTGTGCTTCCGATGCGGATACCAAACATATACTTTCGTGATCGAGAAGGCGCTCGCAAGTTCCGCTTCGAGACGTCATGCGGGGAGTATTTTGAGACCGCACTCGCTAGAGTGCGTCGATCGGTCACTACTCTAGTTTATCATTGTACGAATTGTACGCGGTTTGATCGCGAGAGACTCAGCCAGTCTGATGGACCCACCAGAAATTCAATTCTTTCACAACCCTACGCAATCATCAGATGCTGGCTAGAGCGACTTAAGCTGCGCCCTTCATGGACGACAAAAAAAGGCCCGGCCTGATCGATGGCCGGGCGTGAGTCAGTCTGGGGGAGCGAGGCTGCTAAGCATCGCGCCAACTTCCGTCGACAGAGGGAGGACTGTCGGCGGTATTTGCGGCAAGGCTTTTACCGCAAATTCAAACAGCGAAAGGATCAATGTCAGACAAATCTGGTGTCGATTGTGCTCCTTTGCGTAATCTCATAGACGATGATTGGAACAGTGGCACTGTTCTCTGCTGTACACATACCGACCGCATCGGCGTCATCGTCTCATCATGGCAGCTCGGGTATCCTCGTTAGCTGCTCTGAGATGGTACAACGTGACGCCGCGTGCGATTCAAGCTCTTTGAGCTGACCCGCATACAATTTCAAGCTGACCGACTTTCATAAGCAGCTAAGTGGTCCGAGAGGGGGGGACGTACGTGTTGCATTCGCTTTTTTTGAAGTTCGTGCACCGCACCGCGATCCAGGCGTCGTTGCGCGCATGTTTTCCATGTGAGCTCATGCCTGTTGGCCTTTCCAGAAGCTGACGTGTTTTCTGATTGCCGGCCGAGAACCTTCAGCGCACCATTTGAGCGTCTTGTTAGCCAGCCGAATGACACGGTCGGCGTCGACGATCTCAAATGCGCGATGATCATTTTACCAACACCGGACAGATTGGTCCGGGCGCGACAGGTTTGGTGCCTGATCTGAGCATCCTTGCCGGGGAGTTGCGGGGCGCGGCTCATTCGGCGGGCACATCACAGCCAAACGCCTGAGCTGTGCGGGCAACACGGAAATCACTCTTCTGTGGCCGCGAGCTCCTCAGCGATTGAGGACGACGGATTTTCTGGAGCTTGCTGGGCGCTCCTCGAAATCCGATCGACGACACCCGTGCGCTGCGGCAAGATCGCGGCGGGGGCGCTGGCCGGGCGGGCGAGTTGCCCTGGACTTCGCCCACGAGCAATGCATTCGCCTCAAAGCCAATTCAACCGGCGCTCGGTCTTGCCTGTCGAATGGCGAACGCCGCCTGAGATGTTTAGACAAAGCTGTGCAGGCAGCAACGGCCGAAGCAATTCAGCGCATCAGGTAGGAGGGGCGGAATTCTGCAAGCGACTCGAGCCGATCTCGCTGAAGAAGGTCAACAGCATGTCCGTTCCATTCAGTTAGCTTCCTGCGCCTAAGCTCCTGGATTGTCCGATTCACGTGCACCTTCGAAAGTCCGCATGCATCGGCGATGTCTTGCTGCGTGAATGGAACATGGAAGCGACCATTGTCCAAAAGCCCGACGAGATCAAGCCGCGCGGCGATCTCGCAAAGAAGATGAGCAAGCCGGGGCAGCGCTTCCCGGGAGCCAAGATTTTCGATCAATTCGCGATAGATCGCTGTGTGAATCAACGTCTCGCGCCAAAACGCATGGGTGAGCGCAGCGGACTTTGCGAGGATATCCCTGAGGTAGGAGTGGGGCATAAGTGCAATGATGCTCGTGCCGATCCTGCAGAGATCGCGATCCATTCTGCACGGTTCCCCTTGATGTTCAACGTCTCTTCTCTCCTATTCGAGCTCTACGCGATGTCCTGGGGGATGCGGGATAGCGACAAACGTACCGGACGACGACCTTCTGGCTATCCCGTAAAACTCGACGATAAGCCGCTTACTTCTGCAGAACGACGAAGCGTAGCGCGCGATCGCGTGGACCGCCGGGCTGCGGTACCCTCCAACCGAGCGTCAAGGCTAACGAGCGCGTAGCCGACCTCGGCTCGATACGACGCCTTGCGCATCGCGTCTCGGCGGCATCCAAGAAAAGCAATTCCGGAGCCGGGCGGCTCATCGGGCTACGCAAGTATGCATCTAATTTGCGGTCGATCATGAGTGAGGGTGGAAAGGACGCCGTCGAATGGGCGTCCGGATCTGAAGCCCCTGAAACGCGATCGGCAGACCTTCTCAGCAGGAACGGCGATCGCGTCGTCAGCCTGGATGGGTTTCGGGGGTGGTGCGCTCCATCGTCAGCGTGACGTGCAAGTCAGGCTGGCAATCGAAATCCGAAGTGATTATTCGTTTCGGCACCAAGAGGACAAAGCTCGACGTCCTGGCGCGTCATGCCAGCGAGTTTATGTATGTACGAAACGGACCGATCTGTAGCACGGATAACACATTGATCCGCTCGGCGAGATAGTTGGATCGCTGCGTACAGTGTTTAGTGGCGTAGAAAGGCCGATGCGCCCGTACAATTACGGGGCAATAGGGTGTGCTTGAACTGTCGTTCGCGGTTATTTGGTCGGATAGAGGGTCAAATGAATCATGCGGTTGGGAGCCGCTATGAACTGTCGACAACGACAGATGAAGAGCGTGAGCTGGTGCGCTGCAGACAGGAGATCGCCCGTCTCAAACAGCTCGTCGTGCAGCTTTCTGAACTCGTCTTGCGCAATGTCACCCAGAATGCAGAGGGCCGAAAGCCGCAATCCGACTGACGCGCTCGGCCGTATACCGAATGGTCAATCCGCAGATGATGGACATTAGACAATAGCCATTATGATCCGCAGCGCGGCGTCCCCCGGGGGAGGGGAGCGGCCCCGCCCTTGTTCTTCATGGGGCGGGGCCGCGTAATTTCCGGTCGAGCCGCTTCGTGGATCGATGGACATGAGTGATACGTATCGCACGGAAAAATCTGGGTCTGCAGGCTCTCGATCAGTCGATTCATTTTGTCGACCGCTCATAGATCTGCGTCAGGGCAGGTCTAACAAGCTCCATTGCCTCCAACCTGGTGGAAGGCGTTGAACCTGGAGAGCGGACCGTGCATCGATCGGGTAAAGGTCAACGATCAGCGTTTGCATGCGGTGCTCGCTTTATGTCGATGGTGATCCACGGATACCAAGCTGCTCCACAGCGAGCTTTGATATCTCTGCTGGATCGCTAACCCCGCTTGCGCCGATCTCGATAACCTTCTTTGCGACGATTTCGGCGATAGGGTCGTCACGATCAACCAAGCAAAGCGAATGCAGTGTCCGTGCATAGGCCAACCTCAGACATTTAATTTCTTCCGGCCGTAGCTTGCTGCCCTGGAGTAATCGATCGATCGGCATTGATCGTCGCTCCGGGAGACACGCCAGCTTTGATGCGTCGGCCTGGGATGCGTCAAAACGCGCTCGGGTTGGTCTCGCTATAGCCGCCCTTGTCGTCCCACCTGTAAACGACATAGTCGAGTTGCTTGATGTCACCCTTGGCATCGTATTCCAGTTTGCCAATCACCGTGTCCCAGGAGCCCGCCTTGATAACGTCCATCACCTTCCTCGGATCCGTGGTGCCGGCTTTGATAGCGGCCTGGGTCCAGACCTGCACCGCAGCGTAGGTGTAGAGGGTGTACCCTTCGGGATCGATATTCCTGGCTCTGAACTTGCTGACGATGGCAGTCGCCGCCGGCTTCTTCCGCGGGTCTGGCCCGAAAGTGAAGAGCGTGCCCGCTCCAGCTGCGCCGGTGATCGAGGCAAATTCCTTGTCAGCCAAGGCGTCACCCGACATCAGTACGGTCTTCAGGCCCTGATCACGCATCTGGCGCAGGATGAGACCTGCTTCCTGGTGATAGCCGCCGAGATAGACGAGGTCGATATTGTCACGCTTCAGGCGCGAGACAATCGCATTGAAATCCTTGTCGCCCTTGTTATAGGACTCGTAAATCTTCTCGATGACGCCGGCCTTGTTGAGGGCCCTCTTCGTTTCGTCGGCAAGCCCCTTGCCATAGGTGGTCTTGTCGTTGAGAATGCCGATGTTCTTGCCCTTGAAATGCTTGGCGATATAATCGGCAGCAACCTGGCCCTGCTGGTCGTCGCGGCCGCAGACGCGCGCCACGTTCCATAGTTTGCGCTCGGTGAACAGAGGGTTGGTCGAGGCGGGCGTGATCTGCAGTACGTTGCCGTCCGCATAGGCTTCCGAAGCCGGGATCGACGACGAAGAGCAAAAGTGCCCGGCAACGAATGGGATCTTGGCGGCAGCGATTTTCTCCGCGACCGATCGCGCCTGCTTGGGATCGCAGGCATCGTCCTCAATGTCGAGGGCGAGCCTCTTGCCAAGTACGCCGCCGGAAGCGTTGATCTGCTCCATCGCCATCTCGGCGCCGTTCTTCATCTGCCGCCCGAAGGCGGACTCGCCCCCAGTTATCGGCCCAGCGACGGCGATGGTGATGTCCTCTGCCAATGCCTCGGTGGACAGCGCAATCAGTGCTCCAAACGCAAAGCCGATCAGCTTGAGTGATGTCATGGATGGTCCTCAAAAGGTGAATGCAGCGGCGAGTAAGTCGAGCAAAGTAAAGCGAGCCCGGCGACGGCCAGCGCCTAAAAAGCAGCCGGAGATAAAGTCACGGTCGCGCATCGAACCCCTTCGAGTGCACTGCCATGATGGAGCAGCAGCCACCCTGAGCCGGTGGAGAAGCAGTCCGTCACGCCGAACCATATAAAGGTTCGAGGAACTATCGGCAGGCACCTCATCGCCCGAAAGTAGTACAAGGACATTTTCCGATGCCGTTCCAGTAGAGTGATGAGCCGGGGCGTCATACGCAAGGGTAGAGCTATATCAACGAGCAACGTTACGTACAAACGTTCGTCCCGTCTCATTCTCGCAACGCGTTGCCCATCTCATATCGCCCGCCGGCTCGTTCAACGCGCGGGGCTACGTTGAACGAACACTAGCGGAATCATGCAGCCAGGAAAGTAATAGCTCGGTCCGCAACGTACAGAGCCCGCCGTGTCAGGAATGCGTACGCGACAGGCGGGCGGTCCGGACGGGAGAGAGATGAGGCGATCCTTCACATTGTCCCCCATTTGAAAACAATCAACATGTCTCACCGACATCGACGGAGGCAGCCATAAGCGAGCGCAGAGCTGTTTTCGCTGTCCTGGCTGCTGGCCCGAGGGAATCGCGATGCTCTCGGCGTCAGCCGAGCCGCGACTAGGTCAGAATCCTTGTCGGTCCTTAGAGTTCGTAGAACTCCGGATACTTGATGGCGGGGTCAGCCTTCATGACGCGACAAGGCAACCGGCGCCCGTTTCAAATGAGGGCAAAGAGGAGCAGGCTCGAGCAGAGGAGCGCGACGCTGGTTGCGGTCAGCGCGAGGAGACTACCGGAGACCAGGTTATGATTGCTCATGAATCGCCCTCGATTGCACCTATAAGGAGACACAGAGTGGCAGTTCGCTAAGCTGAATTTTTGGCGCTTCTGATTGCACTATTCCTGCTTTCTCTACGTGATGGTGCATCTTTGCAGCGTTATTGCGTCGTAACTCGTTGAAGCGCGGCATAACAAGAGCGGATGGAGTTCGAAGCCTGTCAGAAGTGCATAAGTGCTCAAGTGACGCGGCCGGCGAGGCTGGCCTTGGTCATGAGATCGGATTCGCTGGCGGGCTGCTCGCACTTTGAACTATGCCCGAAACAGACCTTCTGCATTCGAGCACATCCGTCCGCCAAGGCTCCGGGCTTCAGCAAACCGGGTTACTTGATCGGCCTAAGGGGGCGGCTACGTGCGTTTGCCGCGTTTGCCATCTCGGGCCGCATTTCCACCCTCGCGCCCTCGCGCGTGTCGTCCTTCCAGCGTACCGAGCCGAATGGCCTCTCCAGCATGCGGCGGACACGTACCGGCGCAGGGCCGATATGAAAGTGAATGGCCTGCCGTTCCAGGGCTCGTTCCGACTGGGTCGGGCGGTTGCGCCAGCGCAAATAATCGAACCACGTCGGAAAGTGATAACGCTCGGTCCAGAGTTCGGGATCGGCGATGTCGCGCGCGATCGACCAGCCATAGGCGCCGTTGCGCTGGCGGGACAGTTGCACGTCTTGCATGACGTTGTGAAACGCTCGGGCATTCTCTTGTGCAATTCGGTATTCGATTTCGACGACGAGCGGCCCGCTGCGTCCGGTCAAGGCGAGCCGTACTTCGGGATCGGCGAGCAGCTCAGGCTCTTCGCCGCGCGCGCCGACACGGGGCATGGGTAGCCAACGGCCGATGAGTGGTGAGGCGAGCATCAGGGCGGCCGACACCAGCAACGCGGTTTCAACGCCGGCCGCGTCGGTCAGATGGCCCCAACCCCAGCTGCCGACGGCGATCCCGCCTGAGCTCGCCGCTTGATAGGCTGCAAGCGAGCGTCCGGTCACCCAGCGCGGCGCCGACAGCTGCACCCCGATGTTGAACACCGCCCATGTCATCATCCACACGGCTCCAGCCAGGACCAGTGCCGCCGCGGTCAACACCGGTTGGCGGCTGAGTGCGACCGCGGCCATCGCCGCGCCCATCGACAACGCGCAGGCGCGGATCGCGGCTTCGCCGCTCATTCGTTTGCGGATCTCGGCGATGTTCAGCGCGCCGACCACGGCACCCAGGCCGAAGGCGCCGAGCATGATGCCGTAGGTCTGGGCGTCGCCATGCAACACGTCCCGCACTACCAGAGGCATCAGCGCAGTAATCGCGCCGCCTCCGACGCCGGTTACAAGGGTACGAAGCAATACGACCTTGATCGATGGCGAATTGCTGATGTAGCGCACGCCAGACACCATTGCGCGGCTCAATCTTTCAGGCGGCAGGCGTGAGGGGGCGCTGACGCGCTTCCAAAGGAACAACGCGACGATCAGCGGCAGATAGAGCAACGTGTTGAGCGCGAATGCGGCCACTGCACCTGCGGTTGCCACCACGACTCCGCCGATGGCCGGACCTACGCTCCGCGCAATATTGTAGCTGATGCCGTTCAGCGCGATGGCCGCAGGCAGCTGTGCTTCCAACGGCACTTGTTCGCTTACGGATGATTGCCACGCCGGTCCCATAAGTGCCATGCCGCTGCCGACCACAAAGCAGAGTACGAGCAAGACGTTCGGTGTGGCCAATCCAAGCCAGACGGCCACCGTCAGGCCGGTTGCGCCGCCGAGCGCGATGCCAAGCGAAACCAGTGCCACGATGCGGCGATCGTACATATCAGCGATTGCGCCCGCTGGTATCGAAATCAGCATTACTGGCAGCAACAGCGCGGTCTGCACCAACGCCACCTTGTCAGCCGATGACGTCATCTGCGTCATCGCCCAGGCTGCACCGACGCCTTGAATCAAGCTCCCGACATTAGACAGGAGGCTCGCAAGCCAGATGCGCCTGAAGGTCGCGTGCCGCAGCGGCGCCGTGATGCCGTCGGCACTACGCGTCTGGGCTTTGGGTGAATCGGTCATATCAGCTCATGACGATCTACCATGATTTGATCTTGGTAGGGATCACAAGGATGTTCCTGGCGCGATATCGCGTTCAGATCCTGGCATGGCGGTGAAATGAGATGCTTCGATCGCGCTTGATCGACAGTGATCTCCTGCTTTTGCCGCCTTACGCCTCATAGCCGCGCCGCAGACCGGCGTGATATCCGCAATCGCCTATCGCAGTAAGATCGCTTCTGACTGTGGCTCAGTAGATGCCAGAGATCGGATGACTTAAAGGCTGCCTTAACCTATTCGCTCCAGCACGCTGCCTGCATGGTCTTGCTGATAGATCGTGCTCACCGGCAGCATCAAACTTTGTACGAATCGGACAATCGGGCGTGATCTCCAAACGCGAAACGGTTTTGCGTCGCGATAAGCTGAACGACCGAAACTCCATCTCGAACTTCTCAATGCCTCATAGCTGAGCAGTGATTGACGGAGATTATTGTGCCAAGTGGTTGCGTGTCAGAATGGATCTTGGAGAACGTCGGCGAGAGTATCTGGTTCTGGATCGAGCCTCTGAGCCCGTATGCGGGGCAAGGTTTCCAACCGCAGCGCCGCTACGGCCGTTGGGATGGGAGTGGTTACGCGCTGCAAGGCAGACTCGTGGATTGTTGCCGCAGCCAGCTCAAGCGCTTTCGGTTCAATGATGTCTGCTCGAACGCACGGGTGTCTCCTCTTCAGCCTGTTTGTGTGGAGTGTCGGGATAGGCCGCCGATTGCGCTAAAACTGTCGCCCAGCGTGACATGACCCGAGGCCTCGGCGAAAGCGTTCGTCGATCTATCCAAGGGCAGGGAATGGGCACAAAAAAGCCCTCCGCAGCGTGGCCGATGTCTGGGAGACAGCGTTGCCCTGCGATGCATGAGAGGGTGCGTTATCGGCGCAGACATTATGTACCGAATGGGCCATCGTGCACGTGCATGTAGCAGGATATTCGGGCTGCAACATATGGTTGGTGCCGCGTCCCGCGATCCAACGTTTGTCGTCTTCTGCAGAGCTTCTCTTATTTGCCGACCATCGCTTGATCTGATCGACGATTGTTCTGGGGCCCGGACGGGCGCGCCGCACGACCGGCCCAATTTCATCAGAGCGCCGACGAGCACGTAGGCCATTTCACCGCCGGATCGCTGGACGGATCTTGTCACCGCCCTCATAAGATTCGCGAACGATGATCGCGCCGGCGCCGCATGGCGGTCGCCTGTCTGCGCCGCACATAACCTCCGGTCGCAGCGCGCGACCGGAGGTTTGCGGACGAGAGGGCTTACGCGTTATTGACGCTTGCCGCTTGTCGGCGCACCGCTGGTTGCGGCGCCGCCAACCGTCCCCTTGTGGGTAGTACCGGTGGTGCCAGCTGCACCCTTGGTATCCTTGGTCGACTTCGTCGACTTCGTGCCCATTTTATCGCCCGCAGCGCGGGGTTCAGGGGACGCATCCTCATCTTCGCTCATGCCGCCCTGTACGCTCTGTGCGCCGTTGTGACCCTTGGTGTCGGCTGAGAGGCCTTGGGCGAGCACAGGGCTCACAAGCAAGGTCGCAAGGGCGCATGCGATCACAGAGGTCTTCACTAACTTCATCCATGTCTCCTGGGTTGATCTTTTCGCGACGGAACGATTCGGTGATTCCCCGCGCCATTCGCCTCCACCAGACCGGTCATATCGCGTCAACAATGCGAACGGCGCGGTCGTCATAACAGTCTGTTTCGTGTGGTCATCGTTTAGTTAATTTCGGGCCATTTCGCGGAATTACCCGTCTCACTTGGGGCGACATAGAACACGTGGACCAGCCGCAACGATCTGCTTGCGGTGATCTTAGAACATTCTGCGGACGCTCATCCCACATCCCAACATCCTGCATACCAAGTTCAAGCGGTGTGGTGTCTAGGACTTTCCTTGCTCGTAGGCGCACCCCTACTGCGCGCAGGCTGTTGCAAAGCAAGAGACGCGCGCCTCCAAGAGCTGGCTGTGTGGCTATCTGAATTTGTCTTACGCGACGTCGTAAGACGCGCGGAAGACCTGAACTCTTGTGAGTCTATGACACAGCGTGGCTTATCGCTTCAGGGGAGGAGAGCAGGCTCCACGCTCGTCTCCGTGGGGGCGGGCACAAAAAAACGCACGCCAGGAGAGAGGCCATGGCAGACCACGTGGCCGCCGTCGTCGATGCCTGGACTGCTCCAAAAGTGTAGCTCACAAGCGGGCGATCAACACGCAGCCGAGGCCCTGGCCTCTTTTGCAGCGCCCCAAGGAGCTGCTCTTGGTCAAAAATGCGATTCTGGCGCGACGTTATTTGCAGGACCTTCCGGCGATAGCGCGACTCCTTGAGCCGGCCACCCCGAAAAGAGGTATAGCTCTGCATGCGCCGAACAGGCATGTCGAGCACGTCTACTCCATTGAGTCGGGTCTCGCTTCGCTATGAGCTCGACATAAATCACGCCCCGTGTCATTGGAAGGGACCCCTTGGCTGCCAACCCTCCAGCTCTGCCTCGCAAGCGGCTAGTGGATAACCTGCGCGGCCCCGCGCATCCATTTTGGAAGCTGGAGCAGTGATGTCCCAATTCGAAAAGCTCGCCCTCTTTATTGACGGTCCCAACCTCCACGCTACCTCCAAGGCGCTTGGTTTCGAGATCGACTACAGGCGCCTGCTTGATGAGTATCGGAGGCGGGGCTCGCTGCTGCGGGCGTTCTATTACACGACGATTGCCGAGGATCAGGAGTATTCATCGATCCGGCCGCTCATCGATTGGCTGGACTATAACGGCTATACCGTCGTCACCAAGGCAACCAAGGAATTTCTTGACGCCAGCGGTAGGCGTAAGGTGAAAGGTAACATGAACATCGAGCTCGCGGTCGATGCCATGGAACTCGCGGACCATATCGATCAGATGATCCTTTTCTCTGGTGACGGCGACTTCCGTTCGTTGATCAAAGCCGTGCAGCGCCGCGGCGTCAATGTCACCGTCGTGTCCACCATTGCGGTCCAGCCGCCGATAATCGCAGACGAGCTCCGGCGGCAGGCAGATGATTTTATCGAACTAGCGCAGCTGAAGCCGAAGCTGGGGCGCGATCCGACCGAACAGTTCGGCACCGCGACAGATGCCGGCAACCAGGAGTCGGCTAGCGCGGAATAGCGCATACGGTGCTGCGGTGACGGCAAGTGGCCGTAATGCCCGGCGACCCGCGGGCTCCATGCGAGGAGCATCTCTTGATGACGTCCTCCTGTCGGTGGTTCTCGCGCCTGTTCATGCTGTTGTAGACGCCGATGCCATCCTCTCGGAAAGGCCGGCACCTGCGGGGATTGCTGACTGGCTGTAACGCGCTGTTCTCGGCAGCACGCCTTCCCGCGTCCTCAGACGGGACTGACGATGGCTTCGGCCGCATCCCGCACGGGCTGACCAGCTGTGCTGGACCAGTGGTCGGCTTGCCGTAGTTCGCTCCCAAGCCGCATCAGGCTGCACTGCAGCCAAAGTGTTTCCTGCTTCTCGTGCCCGCTACGCCGAAAAAGCGCTTCGGCATATGCGCGCATGCGGAATCGGTAAAGCAGTCGATAGAAATGACTGGCCATGTCCTGCTCCTGGTCCAGTTCGCCAACGAGACGCTTTCATCGGGTCATTGTCTTCACTGAGCGCGATGTTTGAATGCAATTTTATCCCAAAAGCGCTTGAAACCGGCCTTGGAGTCCCGTCTCTTGATGGATTTCACTCCAGGGATAGCGGTTCACGACATAAAGGCGCAGTGGCAAATTGGATCTCCACCCATGGAGATCCATACTTGAGCTATGAGTTAGAAGCGGATGGCAGGCAGGGATGTGGCCAAGATCAAGTCGACCTCGTGCCGCACCTAGCCGGCATTCTACGATCAAGTCGCCGTCTTAGATGCCGCGAGAACTCGTGCACGCCACTATAAAAGCATCCAGCAGGCTTTGAAGACTTTCGACGTCTACTAACAACCTATCCGACTATTCGCGCTCTATTGTGCCGAGCGCATAGGACTCGCGTAGGCGCCTGGCGTGGTTCACCCTTTCGCGGCCGTTCGCGGCTCGCTTTTCGACAAACTCTAGCTGCGCGGGATCATGACGGAGCTTGTCAAACTCGCCGAGCAACAACCTCGTGACCGTTTGTCGTTCATGGCTGGTGAGATCAGTGCTGTAGAGCACATTGAGATAGCGATCGATGTTGGCACGCGTGACGTACCCGTACATGTCGCCGGTCCCCTATGTCCGGGACGGTCCCTGGGAAAGAGCCCATTGTACCGCCCAACGACATCACTAGCAATTGTTGCTGTTTGAGCCCGCCATTGCGGAAGGGCTCGACCATTGCGTTTGGCGATCATGGCACAGAGCCTTCGGAACGTGCTCTTGTGGTCCATTCTGGGCAGGTCAGCGATGATAGCGCGCGGGTTTGTCCGTTTCGTACGATTCTTGCGTCCTTTTTGAGGACGATGCACGCCGGCCGCCCTTCCCAGCTGTGATCGGCAAATTTCAAATTGGGGGAACGGGGCAAAAACAAGCTCTGCCAGAGGTCAGTCTCGAGTTGACGCCGGTGAGAGACTACAGGCCCGTGTATCAATCCGGCGGCGACTGCCGGTTCGATCGCATACAATGCAGATCTTTAGGAAACGTACGATAATGGCTTGCTGCGCTAGTCCAGCGAGAAAACTGCCAGCGATTCACAAGACAGCGCATCGCAGTGAGAGGCTCGACCGGTTCAATTCTCGAACATGCCTTGAACAAGTTAATCACCGAACGATTGTGTGGGCTCACGCGCCAGGAAGGTCGGCGGTTTTGTGCGCCAGAATTGGTATCGGTGTCGCAATCGCTCGTGTACGGAGCGGGCGCTTATGATACGATTAGATCACGCTCGCTGATCGAACGCGAGTTCGTTCGCTTTGTACGAAGTTTTCGCGCGCGTGGGGAAGCGCAATCTGCCAATATAACTACGCGAGGGCGGAATGGCCCGCACCGCGATTTGGTTCGCCCTTTCGGCGGGCGTTCGGGAGGGCCTTTTAGGTCCGGACAATTGGGGGAGGCGCAGCTGTCTTCGCGTGACGCTGGCATCAAGGTGAGCAGCGTCGGCATCACCGGCGTGGGCAAGCTGGTCGAGAATCGCGTCGGTGTGCTCGTCTTGCTTGTTGCTCATTCACGTTATGGAACGAAGTCAAGGGCGTGCGATTGGTGGCGTCGCTGAGCGATCCTGGTGCGCTTGATCGCGACCGGCAGAATAAGATTCAGCCGAACAAGAGACTTGTTCGGCTGGCGTTAGTTCATAACCGATGGACTGCAGACGCCGTGCGTCTTCGGCCAGCGCGCTTCGATCTGCATGTAAATCCGTCGCCCGTCGATGACATGGCACAAGCTGAGAACTGTGCCACGAAGACTCGATCGGTCGCGCCCGGCTGCGGGCGGCAGGATATTTGATCAATGCACCCGCCGCTTAATGCTTATGTCGCGGCTCTAGAAGCCTTGAAAGAAGACGATCGGTTGCGCGGCCTGAAGCCGCGCACAGGGATCGATTTTGCGTCGAACGATTATCTGGCGCTGGCGAATGCGCCTCGTATGAAGAAAGCTATATTCACCGCGCTCGATGCCGGTACGCCGATCGGAGCTGGTGGGTCACGGCTCCTGCGCGGCAATTGTGAGGAGCACGAAGCTCTCGAATCGGAGTCGTGTGCGGTCGCGCGAGCTCTTCGAACTCGCAAATCATTCCTTATGTTGTGGGCGACAATGCCCGCGCGATGCGGCTCGCCTCTGCACTTCAGGCGCGGGGCTTCGACATCCGTGGGATACGGCCGCCAACAGTGCCTGTGGGAACGGCACGGTTGCGGATCTCGCTGACACTTAATGTCGTGCAAGATGATGTATCCGACATGATCGATGCGTTAGTCGAAGAGACTTGGGGCGACGTGTAATGAGGCCGCGCAAGATGATCATGAGGCTGATATTAGAATCGGCAAGTTGGTCTTCAAAGGTACGCGCCGACGCACGCAGTGGTGCCCTTTGAATCGAGCGCTTCGGAATCAAATTGACAATACTCACCTATGCAGAGCCGTCAGCGCTATTTGAATAACATTCTCAAGACGTCCATCGATCCTTGAGTGCCGGGCTTGAGGCATGTACGCGAAGGCGCAGAAATCCGGCGTTCCAGCCGTTGATCGCAACTGTTGCGCGCGAGATAAGTTCCGGTTTATTGCGGATCCAAAGTATGCTCTTAAGATTGATCCAGCGATGCGCCGTTTCCGAGACTGGCGGTCGCTTCATTGGCTGATGCAGGAGAGATCGTCCGATGCCGTCTCGAGCAACCGTGTTCCTCACATCGGCCGGCTGGGCAGCCATCGTGATCGTAATTCTGCTGTATGTAATCTTCAGCCCCAGCTGAGCCGGGGACCCTCAACGGGACGATCGGTATCGATGCCATAACGGAGATCCGGCGAGGATAATTTGCTGAAATTTGTCCGGTGTCGCCGAGACCGTGCTTAGATCCCAACATCCATCGCAGCGCATTTCTGCGGCTTCAGTCAACTGTGTTAGCCAGGGTATTGACGGCAGGCATGGACACAGTCGGTCGCGGCAGGAAATTATGTTGGTACTGGCCGCGCGTTGCCAACATAAGTACGTAGAGTAGGAGGAGGATAAAGAGCCCGCGCATAAAAAGGTATCCCGAAGCTGTATGTCAATTGTGGAGCGATCACGTCCAGTGCATTTACTGCAGCCGACGGACGCAAGCGAATTCGCGGCAATCACCGGAGCCGCGTTAGTCGTTTAAACGATTGCGAAGGTGCTAGGGTCAGTTGAGCAGATCGACCTTGCCGGTGTCGAGCCGGTACAGACCTCCAACCACCTTTAGTCTGTTCTGCTCGACTGCCGCGTTCAGAACCGGGCCCGCCGATTTAAGTTTATCGACGTTATCGATTACGTTTTGCCGGGTCGCATTGGCGAATGCATCACCGGTTTGCTGGCGCGATTCCCGTACTGCAGGCGCGAGCGCAGCGACGAGGGATGGAATATGCCCCGGCGCCGGCTTGTCGTCGTTGAGCGACTTGATCGTGGCGTCTATGGCACCACAACGATCGTGACCGAGTACCAAGATCAACGGTGTGTTTAGCACGGCGACCGCATATTCCATACTGGCGACCGTGTCACCGTTGGCAAAATTGCCGGCGAGGCGGCAGACAAACAGGTCACCAAGTCCGCTGTCGAAGGCAAGCTCAGGCGCTACGCGAGAATCGGCGCAGCTCAGAACCGCCGCGTATGGATTTTGTCCATCGACTAAAACCTGACGCTCGCGCTTGAGATCGTTGGCTCGTGATAACCCCTGGACATAGCGGTCATTACCTTCCGTTAGCCGCTTCAGCGCAGCATCTGGCGAAAGCAGGTTGTCCGGCTTGGGCGGTCGCTTTGCTTCCGTCGCATTAGCAATGTTGTCGACAAGCCCCATGCCAACCACCGAGACGGCGAACAGCAGTAGCGAGCGGCGGGAAGGCGTGATCGAACGGTCTGCATGCATGTGTGTCCACCTCATCGCGCGGCTTTACGCCATCCCGTGGCTTCAGCCTCCGCCTCGCTGCAGAGCCAGCGTTCACCCTGCTGCTTCGTCATGTCGATTTGTCCGTAACCGAATTGCCCGGGCACGTGATAGATGCGCTCGCCGTTGCCGCCCACCGTGCCTTTTATCAGGCACTCGGGTGAGGGCGGGTCCGATAGCAAAGCGGATCCGAGCAGGAGCTCCTGGGCATCGGTCGGTACCGAGCTCGCGCCAATGATAATCGTTCCCTTGTTGCGGTGACGCCAGTCCCAGGGCGTGATGAACGCCCCCGACCATAGGCCCGCATAAGCATGGCTCGCCACAACCTCATAGACGGCGTAGATATGGATATTTCGGCCCCATGATAGTGCCCAGCCCGAACGTACCATCCACGCGTTCACGTCCTCGCCTGCAATGAAGCAGCTCCCGAGTGACCTGCCGTACTCATCTCGCCCGGTGGTATGACAATCCCACGTTTGTCCGTTCGAATGCTTGATAAGCTCATCGCGAGCAGCTATGCCGCAAGCCCATTTCTGGCCGTGGGTGTCGAGGCAAATCTGATCCGTTTCTGGCGCGTCGATGCCCGAGAGCCGAATTTTAGTTTGCTCGATCTCGATCGTATTGCCGTCGACGATCCGCGGAGGGCCGCTGAGTTTCGCCGCGCAAGCCGGAGATGAGATGACAGCGAGAAATGCAGCGATCATTGCGCGGCGTTTCATCCCGGCAGCCTTTCGCTCTTGATCCATCCGATCAGAAACACGTACAACCCGGCATTGCCATGTTGGACTTCATGTCGGTTAATTGGTCTGTGTTGCATCATTCTTTGTTTGGTTAGTGACCGCTCTGGTCGATTTCCAACCTACGCCCTGACGCAACGTGAGGTTCAAGCAATTTTATGCGGTGCGAATGTTGCGGTATGCGTTTTGGCGGCCTCGACGTCTCTCAGCAGGCGCGCCACCGCGCACCGCGCTCAAAATCATCAGCGGAGCGTTGAACTCGCCAGCCTGATCAGTCGAAGAACCAACCGAGGTGCTCAAGAGAAAGCCATCAAAGCAAATGAACCCGACTTACAGCGCGTTCGGGGCACCATCTTGCAACGCAAGATATCGGCGTAGATTCGCTCGATGTGCCGCATCGGGAAACGACCGGTAATGAATGAGCGAGCGGGTGGCTTATGGTGTTGCCGAATTGCGGTACATAGATGGCTCTGCGAAAGTGCACAGATCGGCATTCGTAGGATTGCATTCATTGGTGAGAGAAACCATGCAACTGGGAATGCAATCTGAGAGGGTTGGATAGGACGATAGGACTGGCTTTCCTAGCTTGCGACGAGTACGTTACGGCTCGCATTCAAACCTCATTCATTCAAGCCATGTTGCCAAGCAAGAGGTTGTCTAACTGACGTCGGTTGACGCAACATGCGCTTCAAGATGAAGATCGCACTTCGCGATGGTACGTATCTTCCCGCCGCGCTACGCCGAGCAATACGGGTGGGCCGTCAACGTTGCTCGCGGCCGCGAGTCTCTCACTGGATGGACTTACCTTGACAGCGACAGCGGGCCAGATTGGATATCTTGGACCGGCCGGATCATGGACACATCATGCTTGCCTTGAGCTGTTCGGTCCGTCGGACCTGGTTCCCATGTCCCAAGACGAATTGATCGCGGCATATCGGAGCGAAACAATTGACCGGGCCTGCCTGCCCATTACGACGTCCCTTGTGGGAGCCACCCCGTTTCTAGATCCGGTTCTGGACCTGGCAAACGTAAGGATCGTTGCCGAATATCCCAAAATGCTTTGCTATAGCCTTCTTGCTCGTCATGGAGCGCGTCTGGAGGATGTCAAAGAGGTTCTCGGGCATCCGGTTGCCTTTGAAGAGGCCAAGCTCTGGTTAGATTACTGGCTGCCGCAGGTTCGTCGTACCGCGACGGCGAGCGGCGGCGCCGCGGCGCAAACCGTGGCCAACAGCGAAGCCTTGGTCAAGGCTTCCATTAGCCCCAAATTTGCCGCGGCAATATATGGGCTGGCTTCGATCGTGGATGGGATCGAAGAAGGTCCGCACAATGTCACGCGCTGGTGGGTCCTGGGCAGGGATAGCCCTTCGCCGACTGAGAACGACAAGACGTCGTTGCTGGCGACCGTAAGGGATGCGGATCTTGCTTCCTTGCTTGCTTCTTTCGCCGGCGCCGGAGTCCAGATCCTGACGATTTACGAGCGACCGGCAAAAACGGGCCTCGATCGGCATAGATATCTGATTGAAGTCGCGGGACATGAGATGATGAATAGTCTTGCCGGGCTGCTTCGCAAGCGCCCTGACATTCGCGTGCTGGGGTCATATCCGCGCCGGTACTGATGGCTTCTACTTGGCACGATCCGAGGCGTTTCGGAACTGGTCGGTCGCTCGCTCGCCCAGATATCTTGAGCCACTCATATGAGGGATATCGCGCCCAGGAAGACTGCCCTTCACGGCGTCGCGAGGAATTGCTCCCTAATTAGGTAACGCGGATGGCCTGACCAAGGCGCATGGCGAGCGACGCGTGGACGAGAACTGCTTGCGCGGGCGAAGCCAAAGCTGCGGGCCGTCGATAAACTCGGCTACTTGCCGCTGGAGCCCGACGCCGGCGCATCCGTTCTAGCGGTCGCTATGAAACCGGCGCCATGCCAATCACCTCGAACCAGCAGCGTTGCCGAATGAGGGATGGGCGCCGTGTTCGCCGACCGGGTGGTCGCCACCGCGATCCCCGAGCGACTCACCACAGCCACGAACTGACGATCCGCGGCGACAGCTATCGGCTCCGCGCTAAGCGAAAGAGCAGCCTCATCAAGCCGGCCGCCGCTGACGGCCTCCGGTCGGTTCCGCCCCGTCAGTGGCGGAGCTAACCTTCAACCGACATTATGAACCCGAGGGTGGGGCGGTTCTTCATGGCGCAACGGGCAGTTCAGTTACACATTCTCAGACGGTACTGGCGTCACGGTGCCGGCGATGCTTGTTCCGCAAATTTCTTGCAGTGGCGCGGGGAACTGGTCCGTCGGGACTTGGGCCTTGCAAATTGCGATGTTGATGCCTCAGGCCTTCATCGTGCCGCGGATAGCTTGGGGTGAGCGGCAATGATCCGTCTTTTGGACCTCGGTGCGGACGAGCGGTGCAATGATGCAGAGCTTCAGGCGCGCATGTTGCAAAGTTGCAAGGCGCGCCACACGCATCACTACGTTGCATTTGTAAGATGGGGTGGAAGTTGCCTTCCTCGCACTCGACCAAATTCCCGGTGTCGACTATCTCGTTCTCTACGAAATCTTCGTAGGGTCGGAGCATCGCCGGAGGGGGATCGGTTCGTGCCTACTGAGAGAAGTTGAAGGGTTGGCTGCAGGCCTCGGCTACGAGAAGATCACCCTATCTCCGTCGCCATTGGAGCGGGGATATCCTAAAGAGCAACTCGTCGCTTGGTACAAGCGTTACGGCTACATCGAAAGACCAGACTGCCCGACGGAACTGGAAAAGATCTTTATGGGCTGAGTGCGCCTTGTCCCGGTTACTTAGCTGGGGGGACATTAAAATCATATACGGCCGATGCATATCGCAACGCTTAGTATGCGCGCACGTCACGTAAGCTAAAGCTGTAGGTCTTCTTCTCTTATGCAGGCAAGCAGATCGCATCGTCCTTGGGGTGAATTCTGGCGATATCTCGATCCGGGGCAGGCCCGGCCGAAGGGAATAGATGGATAAGGTTGTGCAGGTCATTTCAGCTGCTACTGGCGGCTGGACATATCATTTTGGCGTACCGCAGAGCAGACCGAACAAGTCCTCAATGCGGCCGTAGGCGAGAAGATCAAGCTCAATGAACCCGGGGAGGTCCTGGTCGTTTGGGACGCAGAAACCATCTGCCATTCTCGACCGACCTCAGGCGGGATGAAAAGTGAAGAACTTGTGCGATCCAGCGTATTGCACAAACAGCAAGAGTTGATCGCAGGTCGAGCTTGGAGTTCGGACTAGGACGATGAATGATTGATGTAAACCTCGTCCTGAACGGTCTGCTCGGCGCCATCGACGTCGAGGCGGGAGCCGCCGCGCCCGGAGCCAACACGCGTACCTGCGTGGACCATTGCCATGCGCACGGTGTGTTCGTTCGCGCGCTGGGGGACACCTGATTCCGTTCTTACCGCTGGTCGTGCAAGAAGCCCACATCTCTCAGATTATCATCGCGATCGGCGCCGATTGAGAGCGATCGGAGATTAGGTTCGCCGCGTTTCGGCAAGCGATTCAGGCGGATCTTCCGCAAGGTGTTGATCCGCAGCGAGGTGCCTGGTCAGATGTCCTTGGAGACCCCGCACCGAAGTTGTGACTGCTGGGTCCTCATATCGTCCGAGTCGAACCGACTAGTTCCGAAGAGGCCAGTCAGACGGAATGAGCTTCACTCCCGACGCCTTCGTCCATCGGCCCTTCACGGCCGCGACGTATTCCGGATCTTCCTCAATGTAGGCGTGTTCGATGAGGATGACCTGAAGCCCCGCTTGGCGTGCAGTCTCGTCGAACAGAAACCGCACGATCTGCTGCATCGCCACCTGATCGTCGTCCTTTTCCATCTCTCGCAGCCGCTTTTCGTCGCCACCCTTGGGATAGTAGGGGCGGCTGATCTGGTCGATGACCAGAAGGCCGGGCACGGGCGCCTTGATAGTCTCGAAAAGCTTCTGGAGCGAAAAGGCGAGGGCGAGATGGATCGCCAGGTAATTCTGGTCGGAGCCGATTTCGGCCATCGCGAGGACCGCTCGACGAGACGGCTCGACCAACGAAAGGTTCGGGGCGGACGAGAACACGACGCGAGAGCCCGTCGCCGGCACTTCTGTCGGAAGGTCAACAAGCATTTCGGTCGCGAAGGCGCTGACCATGTTTTCCGCGTCGCGAAGACGCTCCCTGCGCGCCTGCGGATCGACCTGATCCCTGAGGTGCTCGATCCTGGATACAAGCGACGTCGTATCCGTCGAAGCCGTCTGGAAG
Organism: Bradyrhizobium sp. USDA 4506; assembly: GCF_054058795.1. Taxonomy (NCBI): domain Bacteria; kingdom Pseudomonadati; phylum Pseudomonadota; class Alphaproteobacteria; order Hyphomicrobiales; family Nitrobacteraceae; genus Bradyrhizobium; species Bradyrhizobium sp. USDA 4506. The sequence continues at coordinate 366,596 of NZ_JBSSBM010000002.1, forward strand.
TCTTTTGCCGTTGTCTCAAGGAACTGATCGATGCGACCTACGACCCTAGCCCTTTCCTGAAGGAGCGACCCGGTCTTCACCGACTCTTCCTCCACCCGGACGAGCCCGGCGAGCTGAGCCTCGACCTCCTTCAGGCGGCTGTATTTGGATCCAATCAAATTCTCGATGTGTCCGGAATGATCGTCGAGACGAGGGCGCATCCCATCGACCGCAAGAACTTCATTTGCAACAATGCTCAAAGAATTACGGATCTGCTCGGCCATCGCCTGGCCCACGCTGTTCTGTGCATCGCACACGGGACATCGTCCGTCGTCGAGCTTGAGGTGCTCAACCAGCCTCAGCTTGTGAGACTGCCCGGACACCGCCGTTTCGTAGCCCGTCGCCTCGCGGATGGTCTGCTTGATCATCTGCCGCTTCGCTCTCAGCGTCTGCAATTCGGAAACAAGCCCGCGCCGCTCATCTTCCATTACCGCGCGAGCCTCGGAGTCCCTCGTGTCGGTTGAGGCGACTCCGCTACTCGCGATGCCGGCGAGCTGGTCGAGGAGGAGTTTGTCGGATGCATCGGGCGAGGGCAGTTCGGCGACTAGGCCGACACCTTGCGCCTGGGTCAGCAGCGCCATCGAGCGCTGCGTCAAAAGACTCTGGCTCCGCTCCTGCGCACTGGCCTCCCGTTCGATCTTCGCCAGCGCGGCTTCGAGCTGCCGGAGCGTCCGGGCGGCAAGAACGCTCGCCTGATCGACAGCGCCGAGGAAATAGGGGATCGTTGCCTTGATGTCCCGTGCCTTTTCTGGACGGTCAAGATCGTGCAGCAAGGTCTCCCTGCTAATGATGACGTCTCCTGACAGGAAGAGATAGGGCGGTATGTCACGGATGGTCGCGCGGCCCTTCTCGGCCTTGGCGGCGACGGCTGGGTTGTCCGTGTCTTGAATGCCGAACGTCTTTTCGATCAGCGCGCGCGCGGTGTCGCGGTTGGTCGGTCCCTCGAGTGCTTCGGACGTATCCGGAAGCTTGAGGTTCCGGCCTGACCGTACATACATCTGATTGGTGCCGCTTCCGGCCTTCGGAATCTTTCTGCCGACAATGAGGTCGCTGTCCCCCTGTGTCCAGTGTACGGCGACTGCCTCGGCGTGATTGCGCACGAAGAAGGGTAGCTTGCAGTCGCTTGAACCAAGGCAATAGTCGATTGCGTCGATGATCGCGGACTTGCCCGTTCCTGATGCTCCCGTGATCACGTTGACCTTGTCGGTGTCGAATTCGAGAGTCCTGCGTCTGCCACCGTTGCCGTAGAATGCAATTTCACGAACGTTCCAACGGTTCACGGCGTCACTCCGAATGCTGAAAAAATTGTTCCCGCCGATCCCGCCTTACCCATCCAGGTGCCGAGGCGTTCTGCCCGCTTGACCGCACGCTTCGGATTCTCGGGGAGATTGGCAACCGCTGCTGCCGACGGTCGCCTGACGCCGAGGCCGATCGTCCCATCCGCGCCAAGCGACAGCGCTCTTGCGCCAAGTCCGAACCGTACCGCGGCGGAGACGATGTCCTTCGAGGCGTCGAGCCGGGCGCCCAGATCCAGACGAACATCGGGATAGCGGTTGAGCCATGACAAGAGGCCGGTGGTAGCGGCCGTCTCCTCGAAGGACGTTTCCAGATCGTCGGACAGTGCGAGGGGCAGGGCAAGGTACGCAAGGGCGAGCTCTGGCGACCTTCCCGAAGCTGCGTCGTATTTCCGACAGAAGCCGACGAGAATGAACGTGCCAAAGGCAGGGTTTGTCTCCGCGAAGAGATCATAGGCAATGTTCATTTCTTGAAACCTAGAAGCGCGAAATAATCAGGATGCCAACCCACTCGACCGTCGATCGAAAGGACATGATAAGTGCCTCTGACATAACTTGGCGCCGTGACGCTCGACGTGAGGTATTCGATCTTTTCCGGTGCCTCGTAGAAGCTCCACCTTAGTAGTTCGCGTCCCTTAGTCTTTTTCACTTCGTCGGATTGTCCGCCGCATTCTTCGCACATGTCAGCATGCTTGTAGGACCACTCCTCGGCCAGGCGGTTGTCGTACTTGGAGATCCTCTCCTGCCAGGTCGGGTTTTCGGTGGACCACCGCGACCGCGATTGACGAGCGCGCCATTCGTTAGTGACAGCCCGCTGAAGCCACGCCTCGGTGCCGCCTACTAGGCTAATTTGATGCTCGACCATCGGATGCGACCGATAGGTGTCTGGGGGAAGTTCCGCGGCAAAGTAGTCCACGAGGTTGTCGTGTTCGATGTCGGCGACGATCTCCATATGTCGCTTCACGAGTTCGAAGCGATGGATAGCCTTGTCGCGCTTCCCACAGTGCGCATAAAGGATCTGACGATTCCACCATTCCACCATGAGCGCCGCCACATGGGGCTGATCCTTCGCGAGCACGGACGTCAGCCTTTTCGCGAGTTCGTCCTCGATGTGCCGGATGTTCTGTTGGCCGGGCTTCAATCGAACCCTGGACAGCATTTCGGCCTGCAGGTCACCGGAAAGTTTGAGAAATGCTTCGCAACCCGGAGCCCGCTTTGCATGGGGAAGCGGCTTGATCCCTTTCGCTTCCGCATCCGCCCTTTCCTGAATGACGCGTTGTGCTTCTTCTTGGAGAGCGATCAGAAGCTTGTCTCGATTTTCAGTCTCGTCGAGAAGGACTTTGAGTGGAGATGTCGGGGATATGTCTGCCACAGTGACGAGATGTAGCGACGTCTTGGACAGGTCCAGGTCCGGGAGCACGTCGATCCAGGCCTTGAATGTCTTCCACACGTTGACGCTCGCCACGGTAATCGCGTCCGGCTTCGTCGAAAGCGAATGCTTGAGCTGCTCGAGGATCGTTTGGCCGTTAGCCTCGAGAACGACGTCATCAAGCGTCTCAAGATAGATCACCGCTTCGAAGCTCGTTTCGTTCCAAAGCCTCAGGAGAGCGTACTGGGCCTGATAGAGAAACCCCAGTGCTGAGGCGTCGGCGCTGTGAGCATTCGTACTGTCCAATTTCGGCCTCTTGGATGTGAAACTGCAGTCGGCTGTGTAAGCAAGTTATACTTGTGATTCCATGGTTGCGCAGGCCCAGCTTGCATACCTTCCACCACAATCAGCCGGCTAATCAGGGCCTAAATGTCCATCGTCGCGTAGCTGGCAACGATGAGGTCATCGATCGTAATCATTGCTTGGTAGCTGTATCTGCGCGTTTTTGCGCGGCCTGAGCCTTTCGGAAAGCTGCAACCCGTTTGATGATCGCAAGAAGTTCTTCAACATTATTTGTCGTCGGCTGGAGTGCGAACAGCGGACATCCATTATTCTTGTCGACCGGAAATCCGACAACGCAGGGCGCGTCGAGCCGTTCGAGGCGCAGGTGGCGTTTGGATGCTTCATCGGTCTCGTCTTCAACTTTCGTGGAATCCAGCCGCAGCCAATAGCTTTCAACCTCATCCTTGTCTTCTGTCAGGGTTTGACGGTCCAGCGCCATCAGTCTTCTACAGTCAGAGCTGCAAATATCCTGCGTCTCCGAAAGCAGTTGATCGGCGATCGGCATCAGAAGGAATTCGCGCACGTGTTCTGGCATTTCTTCCTTCCTGCCGCGGTAGATCGAGTCATCGATTAGCCGGGCTACCTTTTTCGGCAGGCAAAACATCGATCGCGCATAGAATGAGATATGCGAGAGCCCTAGTCATCGGCGTTTGACAGACGCCGGCCTTCGAGCCTCGCATCAACAAGTAAGAGACGTTCACGAGCCCGATTTGCGGGACCTCAAGAAGAGAGCGTGCAACAAGAATTGCTCCCCACGGCCGGCGGGTAATGTCGCCATTGGCAAATTCATTGACCGTCGCCGCGAATACGCCCATTGCCAAGGTTCGATGTCGTCGCGGTTTTTCCAGAGATCGGAGAGGGTGCGCTCGGTGACAAATTCGATCTTGTTCCAGAAGCGCGACTCCATGGCTTGAAACCGGCCTTGAAGGCTGAGCGCCTGGGAGAACAGGCGCAGAACGACTTCCGGATGCCGACTCAACAGCCGTTCCAGATGAGCGCCGTCCCACAACCTGACGACCGGGCGAGGGTACTTCTTTTGCCACTCCTTCACCCAATCGATCGTGGGATTGGAGAATCGGGTAATCGTCGCGACGACGATGCAATCGAGCTTGTCTTTCGCCTGAGCGTTGACAACGGCGTTCTTAACCTCGTTGGCATCAACTGTGCCGGTTCTGCCCTTGCATTCAATCCACCACACCTGCGGCTCGATACTGTCGTCGGCGGCCGCCGGCGTGTAGAAATGGGCCTCAAGGTCTCGGCCGCCGTCGGCGGCGCCGCCGCTGCTGCCGCCTGTGCGCCACTCAAGATCTTTGGCACCCATCGCGTCCATAAGCCAATATAGGCACTCCTCAAGGTCCTTCCCCTTCAATTCCGAGAAGGGAATTGAAGCGGGCAACACCCATTCCTTGAGGTTCTCATCGGCCATGGCGCCTCATGTGTCGCTCGTCGCGGCGAGCGAATAGGTCGTGCTGCGACCGCCGCCGGCATCCTTTTTCAGAACACCGCGTTCGACCAGATCGGTGATGTCACGCAAGGCCGTGTCGGCAGAACATTTCTCGATCTTCGCCCATTTCGACGTATTCAGTTTGCCATAGAAGCCGTCGAACAGGCGATTGATCATGTCCCGCTGGCGTTCGTTGAAGTCGCCGAACGAATGCGCCTCCCAGAATTTCGCCTTCTTCAACACCGTCGCGAGCGTCTCCTCGGCGCCACCGAAGGCACGGTCGAGGCAGCCGAGAAACCATTGCACCCAAGGCGTGACATCGCCGTTATCCTGCTTCTGCGTCGCCTCCAGCGTGTCGTAATACGCGTTCCGCTCTTTTCGGATTTGCGAAGACATGCTGTAGAAGCGCTGCGAACTTTTCTCTGATCGGGCGAGCGACATGTCGGCTATCGCGCGCGCGATACGGCCGTTACCGTCGTCGAAAGGATGGATGGTGACGAACCAAAGATGCGCAAGCGCAGCTTTGAGTACTGGGTCGATGTCGCTATCCGCGTTGTACCATTCAAGAAACGCTTTCATTTCTTGTTCAAGGCGAGTCGCTTCTGGGGCCTCATAATGCACGCGCTCCTTGCCGACGCGACCCGAGACGACCTGCATGGGTCCCGATTTATCGCTACGCCACGCTCCCACGGTGATTTTATGCATGCCGCTGTAGCCGGTTGGAAACAGTGCTGCATGCCATCCGAACAGGCGTTCAGCCGTGAGCGGCTTGTCGAAATTCTGCGTGGCGTCGAGCATCATTTCCACGACACCTTCGACATCGCGGTCGGCCGGCGTTAGCGCCCCGATGTCCATGCCGAGGCGGCGGGCGATTGAGGACCTGACCTGATCGGCGTCGAGGATTTCACCCTCGATCTCGCTCGACTTGAGCACGTCTTGGGTGAGGGTCTGGAGCATGGCCTCATCACGGAGCGGAAAGCCGAGGCCCTCCATGCGTCCAATCAAGCGCCCTTGGCGATGGCGCACGAAGGCGAGTTCCTGCGTTAGCGCCTTGGAATCCCAGATGAAATTCGGCCATTCCGGCCGCTGATGGTAGTACGTAGCCATAATCACCGCATCTCCTGCGGTGATTATGGCTTACATTCGCCGCAGACACAAGGTTATTCACCGCACTTTGTGCGGCGAATAGGCGGGCTATTCACCGCAAGCTTCCCCGGTAGGAGTGGGATTGCGGCCGCGTCCCTCTATGGCGGATTGCCGAAGTGCATCGTGCTTGACGACGTGACGTCAAGCTTCGATCAGGCCATCAGAATTTCTTGGTGGAGGTGCTGAGAACGAGAACGACATTTGCCCGGCCGGCCAACGCTGGCGGGCTGCAAGTCATCTTGCTTAATCTATGGGGGCAGCACGAGAGATTCGGGTCAACGACTGCCGCTATCAATGAAGCAAAAATATATCGTCGAAAACAACGTGCGGATGATGTTACCGCAGATCGGAGTGGGGAAGGTCGCTGGCAGTGCATATTGAATTCTTGGAAATCGCCAATTTCAGAAAGCTATTATCAACGCGCGTTGACCTTTCGACCACAACCACATTGTTCGTCGGAGCGAATAACAGCGGCAAGACATCAGCCATGCTTGCGCTACGCCGATTCCTATCGCCGCGCCGCTGCCCATTCGAGATGCACGATTTCACTCTATGCCATTGGCCTACGATTATTGCGTTGGGCGAAAGCTGGATAGCTGCGCGCAATGCGGAGGAGGTCGTCGACTTAGCGGTTGATCCGTGGGTCGGTTCGTTGCCTACCCTGGACCTATGGCTGCATGTCGAGACGGGCGAGATGCACCATGTCCGTGATCTTATCCCGACCTTGGACTGGGCGGGGGGAAGGCTTGGCGTTCGGCTGCGCTATGAGCCAAAGGACCTTGCGCTCCTATACAAGGAGTACGTGGGCGCCGTGAGCGACGCCGAGACGATGAGGACAGCAGCGATTGCGGCCGCTGCTGCGGAGAATCCTGGCACTGATCCGTCGGCTACACCGCCCAAGCTGACGATCTGGCCGGAGAATCTGGTCGATTTTCTTAGCAAGCGTCTGTCGGCGCATTTCATCGTACGGGCCTATTCGTTGGATCCGGGTCAACTCGTCGCGCCCGCCAAGTCGCTGGCTCGGCCGCAGGCTCTGCCGGTCGGATCTCGGCCGATCGACGGTGATCCGTTGAGCGGGCTGATCCGCGTTCACGACATACCGGCACAACGGGGATTCGGTGAGGAGCAGCAGGCTCCAGAGGATGACGATGCTCCTGCGGCGGCAGCCGGCAGCCGACTGTCCGACCAGCTAAGAAGCTACTACGGAAAACACCTCGATCCGACGAAGGGCCCTGATCCGAAGGACCTCGGCGCGTTGCAAGCGATTGAAGCCGCGCAAGACGCATTCGATAAGCGGCTGACCGAGAGCTTCAAGGCAGCGTTCACCGAGGTCGAGGGGATGGGATACCCTGGCGTGACCGATCCGCGCCCGCGTGTTTCGACACGCTTGAAAGCTATCGACGGTCTCAACCACAATGCGGCGATCAGCTTCGAGGTGGATGTCATTGCCGAGGACGGCGCGACGACGCCTGTGTTGCGCCTGCCCGAGGCAAATAACGGCCTCGGCTATCAAAACCTGATCTCGATGATATTCCGATTGATGAGCTTTCGCGACGCCTGGATGCGTGTCGGGAAGGCGTCAACCGGTATGACGGTGACTACGACCGAACCTCTCCATCTCGTCTTGGTCGAAGAACCGGAAGCGCATTTGCACGCGCAAGTCCAGCAAGTTTTCATCAAGAAAGCTTATGCGGTGTTGCGTGCGCACGAGGACCTCGGAGACAGCCAAAAGCTGCGCACTCAATTGGTGGTGAGCACCCACTCGAGTCACGTCGCGCATGAGACGCCCTTCTCGTGCTTGCGCTATTTCCGGCGGCTGCCTGCGGGAATGGCGGCGAAAGTGCCAGTCTCCAGCGTCGTCAATCTGTCGGAGGTTTTTGGTCCGGGTAGCGAGACCGAGCGTTTCGTGACCCGATATCTTCGGGCCCAGCATGCCGATCTGTTCTTCGCCGACGCGGCCATTTTGGTGGAGGGGCCGGCGGAACGGATGCTCGTCCCGAATTTCATCCGAGCGCACTACGACGAGCTCAACCAGTGCTACATCACCTTGCTTGAGATCGGGGGAAGCCACGCGCATCGTCTCAAACCCTTGATCGATCACCTGGGTTTGCTGACCCTGATCGTCACTGACTTGGATACGCTGGATGGAACGGGCGGCGCCTCCGTCCAACCCGCGAAGGGCGCTGGCCAGAAAACTAATAACGCGACGCTGAAGACATGGGTGCCGAAGCTCGACGATGTAGATGAGCTCATGCGAGCTGATGGCGGGAAGAAGATGCTGCACGAGGACGGGGACCCGCTATTCGCTGTGCGGGCCGCGTATCAGACACCGTTGGGTGTCACGTCGCCGGGTATCGTGGGGCCGGAGGTCGCATATCCGTATACGTTTGAGGATGCGCTAGCGTTCGAGAATCTCAGCTTTTTCTCCGAACTGGATGGCACCGGACTGGTCCGCAAGTTTCGCGATGCGATCACGAATGGCGGTGGGGCGGCCGCGATCGGCGAGCGAATGTACCTCGCCCTCAAGAACGGCAAGAAGGCCGAGTTTGCGCTTGACGTAATGGAGGTCGAGAATTTGACACGATCATCGTGCCGCGCTACATCGCCGAGGGGCTTGAGTGGCTGCTCGCACAGCTCAAGAAAAAGCAGGTCGAGGTTCTGCCTCAGGTGAAGGAGGCGCCGCCCCAGGTGGAGGTCGAGGTTAGCCTCCCGGTCGAAGAGGATGTCGTCGCCGAAATCGAAGAGGCCAACGCATGAGCGTGGTTGACGACAAATTTGATTCCGAAGCAGATGAAGCGATACTCGCCTGCCTGAACATTGAGAAGCCCAGGAGCTTCTTTCTCTACGCTGGCGCCGGATCGGGCAAGACGCGGTCGCTCGTCGAAGCTATCCGAACGGTATGTAAGGAGCAGGGCCGGCGGCTGTCGCTATCCGGTCAGAAGATCGGGGTGATCACCTACACCAATGCCGCCTGCGACGAGATCAAACAGCGGCTCGAGTTCGATCCTCGCGTGGAGGTGTCGACCATTCACGCATTCGCGTGGTCGCTGATTGCCGGCTATGACGGAGATATCCGGGGGTGGCTGTCGACCAGGCTCCTTGAGGATATTGCCGAACTGGAAGAAGCGCAGGCGAAGGGGCGGGCAAACAGCAAAGCCGCGTCGGATCGCGCCCGCTCGATAGAAAGCAAGCGGCGTCGGCGCGCGAACCTCTCCGGAATTTCGCGTTTCGTTTACAGCCCCACCGGCGATAACCGTACGCGGGACTCTCTTAGCCACGCAGAGGTCATCGCCATGACCGTCGATTTTCTCAGCGCAAAGCCTGGTTTGCGCCGGCTCTTGGTGACCCGATTCCCAATCCTGCTTATAGACGAGAGCCAGGATACAAGCCGGAGGCTCATGGACGCGCTGCTCGATGTCGAGGCGGGATATCGCGAAGCATTTTGCCTGGGACTTTTCGGCGACACGATGCAGCGTATCTACGCGGACGGTAAGGAGCGTTTGGCCGAGGCGATTCCAGAGGCCTGGGCCAAGCCGAGAAAGCGGATGAACCATCGTTGCCCCACGCGGGTCGTCACGCTCATCAACAAAATCAGGCGAGATGAGGATGGAGAGGAACAGCAGCCGCGCAGCGATGCTGACGAGGGCGTTGTTCGGCTGTTCGTCATCTCGCAGTCGATAGCCGACAAGAGCGCGGCGGAGGGCGCCGTAGCTGCAAGAATGGCGGAGATCACGGGCGACCCGAGTTGGGCGGAGGGAGCCGAAGCGATCAAAACGCTAGCGCTGGAGCACCTGATGTCCGCGCGCCGCTTTGGCTTCGAACAGTTCTTCGAGCCGCTCTACGCGGTCGAGCGTATCCGCACGAGCTTTTTGCAAGGGACAGGCGCGGGCATCGGCCTCTTCACCCGCGAGATAGTGCCGCTGGTCGTAGCCTTGCGCGCGGGAGATCGATTTGCCGTCGCCGCAGTCGTTCGGCGCACGTCGCCACTCCTCGAACGCAAAGCGCTTGAAGCTGCCGGCGAGAAGCAGGCTGAGATTCTCGGTAAGGTTAAGGTAGCCTGCGATGGCCTGTTGACCCTGGTGAACGCCGATGAGAAGCCGACGGCACGCACAGTCCTGCGCTATGTCGCCGAAACTAACCTCTTCACGATCCCCGAGGTGTTGGTCCCGTTTTCCGCTGCCGATGCCGTTGTCTCGGAAGGTGATGTTGACGCGTCAGCCGGTGACACCGCCGACCGGGAAGAGGAAGTCGATGCCAAAAGCGAGTTGGGTGGTTGGCGGTTGGCGCTGGAGGCGCCCTTCGACCAGATTGAGAAGTATGACCGCTATGTTCGCGGCGTATCGCAGTTCGACACGCACCAGGGGGTTAAGGGGCTGGAGTTTCCAAGGGTAATGGTTGTCGTCAGCGACGAAGAAGCGCGCGGCTTTATGTTCGCCTATGACAAGCTTTTCGGGGCGAAGGCGAAGAGTAAGACAGATCTTGAGAATGAAGCGGCCGGAAAGGAGACTGCCATCGATCGGACGAGGCGCCTGTTTTATGTGACCTGTAGCCGCGCCGAGCAGAGCCTCGCCGTTGTTTATTACGCTGCGGATCCGACGCTCGCGCGCGACGCGATGATCAGGCAGGACTGGTTCGGGGCCGATGAGATAGAACTGATCGCCTAGCTGCTTAAGTCCGCTGCGAGGGCCCGGCTCGACCCTAAGATTGCCCCTTCTTCCACACGCGATGCTGCTCACGCAGCGCGGCTTCAATCGCCGCGAGCCGTCCACCATAATCCAACTCGTTCTGGCTTTTGGCGGCCACCTCCACGGAAGCGATAACAAGGCGCCACGCGCCGTACTCATGAAATGGGTTAAGTCTAATGACGTTGCCAAGCGCGAGGTTGCTGGGTGCCGGCGCGGACAACAGCTTAGCGAAGGCTGTGATCGCGGCGTTCATATCCCAGTCTGAGACGAACAGCACCAGCGCGCATAAGGCAAGCAACGCAATCGGCGCGCCCTTCGCTCTAAAATATTCCGGCCGACCCTTGCCAAATTCGATGCCACCGTTGGCGGCGATGAAGACGCAAAGCGACATCGCGGCCTCGTAGTAGGGTTGGAGTACGGTGGTGTTGAACACCTCGCGCCCGTGGTTTTTCCGGGCGAGGTCGCTTGCCTGTCGCCACGTCGCGTCGTCGAATGGTATACCCTTGAGCAGATCAAACAGATGTAGGTTCTCTTCTGTGAATTGACTTTTCGCGGCGCCCTTCCAGTCAAAGGCCGGCATTTCCGCTTGGGATCGATGGAACTGCCAGCGCCGATAGTGGGGATGGCGCTGGAGCACACGCGCCCATGAAGTAGCCTCTAGCGGCATCGATATCGTGAAGCGGGTGGCGGACTTAAGGTCGAAAAACCACTGCCGCATGTCCCGGATACGACGTTGGTCGAATATGCCTTGCTCGATACCTTTGCATACGAGGAGCCGAACGGCTCTCGTTTCTGCACTCTTCCGGATGGCGTTTGACAGTCATCGCATCGATTTCTCGCGGAATGGGCCGCTTCCGAACGCGCCTGCTGCTAGTCCGGGGCACTCAGCGTGAAGGAGCTGAGCTGCGATCTCGCTCTATGGGATCATTGGCCGAGGCCTTTCGCGCCCTCTCTATTGCTTCCCGTTCACTTGGCTCTATGCGATCGAACCAAGAGCCTGGAGGAAAGGCGGCGATACGCTTGGCAAAAAAAGATCGAGGCTCCCAATCTTGTCCCTCGCTCTTCTCGAAAGTGATGACGCCATTGTGGGTAAAATAATGGGGCCCTGGGATCCTGCAGTTCACCAAAAGCAGAACGCGCCACAGATCACCCTTTTCAGTCGGCTTGTCATTCGGTTTCGACACGTAATCCACTGCAACCGGTTCAATGATATGGCAGCGACCGTGCCGCAGAAGATTGCCGAGCTTGCCTTGCGCGGTCGTCACGAAGTTGAAGTTGGCCGGATCATGCAGAAAGCGAAGATTTGGGTTCCTTTCGCCATCTGTGACTTCACTGGCGATCAACGAGAGCGCCAGCGCGCGCCAGCCCAATTCAATCGGCTTTGCATATGTCGACGCAAGTCTAATCGTCCCGTCGGTCGCGATCTTCCAAGTGATAGCGTACCGTTCGTCTGATTTATTGTCCGGGTGCCTGGTCCACGAAAAGTAAACATACTCCGTTCGGTCAACTCCTTCAGCGACTCCCCACGATCGAGGGACGAAGTGAGCCACCTTCGAGACTTGGGAGATGATTTGTTCTATAGTCTCACCATCTTGCGCTCGCCATGTCGACTTGACCCTTTCGACAAGCGCGTTCTCGTTGGCGCGTACATCGTTGCTCGTCGCCGCCAACCCGGCCAGGCAGATCAGCGGCCGACCGATACAGAACCAAAGCATGCGCCTTCTAGACATTTTGGTCATTGCTGCCGGCTCATCCACACGTCAAATTCTAAACCGGGACATCCTGAACGTGCTATGCGCGATCGCAAGAAGTTAGCGGCAACGTGACGCGGGCGCCTGCTGATGTCCCGCGTGAGCAGGCGCCGTCCCTCGATGTCACGCGCCGCTAACTTCAGTGGTCAGCCAAAGCCTCAATTTGCAATGCTGGACCTGCCCAGGAGGAGAAGCCTGGACATGCCGATGACTTGCATTCTTCGTGCCAGGCAATAGCCGGCAATTCGTACGAGATTTGTGCCGTCTTTGTCGACTTCCCGACTTGCGCACGTTTTAATGTTACCATTCAACCCTATTCATCGCGACTTCCGTGATTGATTCCTGTCACGCGCTGGATCTTCGACAGCACGGGCGAATGCCTGCGACAGATTCCTGACGACAATTGGAAGCAGGTTTGCCGCCATCGAACCGTGTGGTTCGGGGCCGTTGCCGCTGCTGCGAAGGTCGAAGGCGCCTCAGCCGGGTTGTGCTTGGCACTTTGCGGCCAACAACGAAGCGAAGCCGCTCTTCAGCGGCAAGCGATTTGGAATCGACGCTAAGGAAGGCTTCGAGCCGAGCAGACGGGGCGAGATACGGTGGCATTCGCCGCTCGCGCGATGGCGCGTTTTTGGCCCGTCGTCTATCTGTTCGTCGTCGCAAGCCAATAATGGAGGGAGCTGGGCTTCCCCGACAGTCGTGCCGACTGGCAAGAGCGGAAGCCCGAGGTCTTGCTAGCTTCGGCTTGAACCGCTCAACACTTTCGAGAGCATCTGCCTGACGGCCTGATTCATAAATGGTCTTGCGATCCAGCCGAACAGGCCGACCGTAAAGACAGCAGCAGCAAAGACGCCGAGAGCACTCCAAACAGCCATTTTCATTGCGGGCTTCTCTTTTCGTTGTGGTGATTCAATATGCTTGCTTTGGGCAGTATCGCCAAAAACATCCGCGTGACGCCTACCAGGACTGGCTGGTCCTAAAAAAATGTGCTCGCTGAGTATGCTGCTGGGCTTAGCGCGTATCTCGTGCGCCTATTCAACACTTATCCTTGGTTGTTGGTGGATAAGGCAGACGCATCGAAGCGTGCTCAATGAACCGTTCGATAGCCAGATTGCATGAAGAGCGTCCTGCCCGGCGCCGTGACCTTTATCGCGCAGGCTTGCTTCGTCTCTTCCAAGAGTCGACGCGCGGCTCGACGCCAACGCGCCTCCTTAGATGGTCATGCCAATATCTATGATTGGCCGAGATGAAGGAACTGGCCGCCGATGCGTTAGCCTCTTTTGCACCGCCTCAAGGAGTTGTTCTTGCGATCGAGGTGCGCGACCGCTCAGGCGCGCCTGTCGCCGGAATGAATTTCATGGCCCGGCTCGAGCACCCGGAACTCATGGCGTTCGCTCGGAAGCAGCTGCGGAGTTCGCAACTCTGGGGCAATCCGGACTGCGACCTGAAGACGCGCAAATGGGAGGAGGTTCGCCCGGCGCTGGTCAACATGGTCGCTGCTGCCCGCGAACCGCGCGTTGCATCCGCTCCCGTCGACCGTTGATCCTGGACCTGGTGTCTCTCGTCGAGAAGGCGATCGCTTGTAGGCGTTTGCGTCGTAAGGCGCCTTGGAGAATAAAAAAAGGCCCGGCCGCCTTGAGCGGCCGGGCGGAGTGTGTCCGGGAGGAGCGACGCTGCTATGCATCGCGCCGGCTTCCATCGGCAGAGGGAGGACAGCCGATGGCTCGATCACGGCGAGGACATCCGCCGAGAATCTGACCGCAGTTAAAGCACAAGCTCAACGTAGCTCAATTGTGCCGTGGTATGCGGCCGATATAGCGTGGGATAAGAAATCGACACGAAGGTTTGCCGCTGATGCGTACTTCCGCTACGTGTTGCCGAGTCCAGCAGCGTGGGCGGGGAGGTCGTGGCATGGACGGGCACCAAGCGCAAGCTGGTGCGCTTTCCTGCCGGGAAAAGATGTGCTCGATCGACGCGACTATACGAAAATGCCGACAGCAAAGTCTTATAGTCGTGACCTTGCTGTTGATTTTGACCCTGCTTCCAGCACTCATGGATTCCACTCGACAGCCGAGTGTCGGTTCCAAGCTCTGTTTGAGATGCGCGGCTCGACGCGGGGGAGCGAACGGGATGCCAACCGGCGCGCTCTTCAGCGCCGCAATTGGTCGTTATCCAAAGCCAGTCGGGTGTCGAACTCCCATCTGAAACGCTCGGTTCTGCTCAGTCGTTAGACCGCCTGACTATGTATAGCTTTGGACCGAGGAAGGTGAGCGTCGAAAGCCGATGCGACGCTCCGGGCCAGGAACTCTGCGCCAGCGGCTACGGAAAGCTGACCATCCTCAATCGCCACGACGCCATCGGCGATAAGGCTGTCGAGCCGGTGACGATCGACGACAGCCGACCTCGGATCCCGGCCGTAACGACGCGATGTCTCGGAAAGATCGACAGCCAGGTCGCACATGATCCGCTCGATGATCTCGCCATGGAAACGATCGTCATCGGTCAGCAAATATCCCTTCGCGGTGGCGAGCCGATCCTCGGCCATGCGAGCGAGGTACTGCTTTGTCGAGACAGCGTTCGCGACGAACCCCTGTTGCATACGGCCGATCGCGCTGGCGCCCAGACCAATGAGGGCGTCCGCGCTATCGTCGGTATAGCCCTGGAAGTTGCGCCTTAACCTGCCTTCCCGCCTCGCTAGGACTAGATTGTCGTCCGGCAGGGCGAAGTGATCGATGCCGACGCGTACGTATCCCGCATCAACCAAAGTCTTGGCGATGGTTTCGGATTGGTGGTGGCGCGTGACGCTGTCGGGCATGGCTGACGCATCGATCTTGCGTTGATGCTTCTTGAACGAAGGAATGTGCGCGTAGCCAAAGACCGAAAACCGATTCGGATGAAGGTCGAGGCATTTGGCGACGGTGTCCAGGCACGAGGCGACCGTCTGCAGGGGCAGGCCATAGAGGAGGTCGAAATTGATCCGCTCGACGCCGGCGCGGCGTAACCGGTCGACCGAAGTCGCGGTCTGTCCGAAGCTCTGCAGACGATTGATGCCCTGCTGAACAACAGGATCGAAGCTCTGGATACCAAGGCTCGCCCGGCTGACCCCGCAATAACCCAGCGCCTCGGCCATCGGCTCGCTCAACATGCGTGGATCGATCTCGACGGCGATCTCGGCATCGGGCAGGACAGCGAAGCAATAGCGCAACGAACTGATCAGATCAGCAAACGTTTCAGGCGTCATGATCGTCGGGGTGCCGCCCCCGAAGTGGATATGAGAAATCGGTTGCCGTCGACCAACGGTTTCTGCAACGAGGTAAGCTTCAGTCCGCAGTCCCGCTGCATAAATCGCGATCGGTTCCTGGCGTTTCGTGACAGATGTGTGGCAGCCACAGTACCAGCACATGCTTCGACAGAACGGCACGTGCACGTAGATCGAGGCGGATTGCTGGGCGCCCAACGACTTGAGCCACGTTTGGTAGTCGGATTCGCAAACCAACATTGAGAAATGGGGCGCCGTCGGATAGCTGGTGTAGCGGGGCAGCCGGTGCTGCCCGTAGGATTTTGCCAAGTCCGGTCGCATTCGGATGCCTTTCTTTCTCTTCGGCCGATTACCGGACACGCCGCGGATAAGCTTTGCGCTGGCTCAAATATCCGCGCCGGGCCATCGTGGCCTTCAAGCCGAAATTGGTAGGGCATACCCGCAGCGCATGCATTGCACTTCGAAACGCGATGAAGCGCTCGCCCGCTCGCAATGAGCAGCATCCTATACGCATGGGCGTCCGTAGATCGTTGGTGATCCAATCCAGTCACCGATTGAGTGAGGCGAACCAAACCGCAATCGGTGTAGATGTCGAAGGTCAGGTCCTGCGTTGCCCTGTGCCAGGCCCGGAGGGTTCGCGCAGCGGCCGCAACTGTCTATCCCGATCGGTCGGTGGATGTAGGGGGGGCCGTTTGGCGCGATATCAGTCGGGGAAAGCCGAGCAACACCGCCGCTTGCCTTGCCGACGCTCAGGTCATGGAACCTGCGGGTTCGGCATGCCGATTGCGACCGGCGGACTGAAGGAAAGCAATTACGGATTTCGTCCTGGCTCTGCGCAGCGCATGCGCGCCAGGAAGAATCTCCTTCATTTCAATAGGATCTATGACGTCCACTTTCCCTCGTCAAACGCCAGCGATCAATTACGGTCCATCGGCTTTGGCGCCATCTGGCGGCTTGCCGGCCATTGCGGACGAAAACGCAACCGAGCTCCGTTCGGCTTCAGCTTCTTGCTCCAATTCTAGAATATGCGCTCTTAGTGCATCGGAAGTCGCTTCCGCTGCCTCGCTGAATAGCGGATCCCCGTCATCAGTACGGGCGGACGCGATTTCGGTCCAATCCTCAGCCGATAGAGCCTTGATGGCGGCGGGGAAGAAATCTCGTTCTTCCCACATCATGTGGCGCCGCTCCCGCAATATAAAGTCGCGCACGATGTTGCCGACGTCTTCCCGAAGAAGTTCACGATCCGCGAGGATACCATCGATAGCTCGAGCAAATTGGTGCAGACGGTCGATGACTTCGCGGTGTTCGTGCGCGAGATCGCCGACGATAGCAGCCGCGTCCGGATCGCGAGTTCTGAGCTTGGAGAAAATCTGGTCTTCCTGAGGATGATGGTACACCTCCGGGTAAACTTCGAAGTAGCTGATAATCGCGCGAATTACCTCATAGTCTGGACGGTCCCCATGCTCAAAAACCTCCAATTCACGTTGGAGGGCGACCAGAAGCAGATCAATATTGCGATGCTCTCGAAGCAGAAGATCGATAATCATGGCGGTGCTCCACGGAGGAACAATGTAAGCTAGCGATCCTGTCACCCGTGCGAGAGTCGCCCAAGCAAAGGTTCGATGTCCTTGACGCGCTGGATTTGTCGGCGCTGTTCGGTGCAAAGAAGTCGCGCATTTCACAGCGATGCTTGAGCTTAGCCAAAGTTCTGCGCAACGCGGCTGGGCAATTTGTCGTTACGTAGCTCGATTCTGCGCAAGGACGGCAGGGCGATCACGCCATTCTGCTCGAGTTGAGTGAGGGTGCGCGAGACCGTTTCGATGGTCAAGCCAAGGTAATCTGCCACATCCTGACGTGACATGGGCAGTTCGATCGCAGCGTTCTTCGTAGCGCGGCGAGACATATCGAGCAGGAATGCCACGACCCGCTCTTCAGCGCTGCTGATCAGGAGCATCAGATGTTCCTGAAAGCGGCGGAGCTCAAGCGCCATCGCGTCCCATAGTTGCCGTGTGAGCTCGCTCTCGTGGCTGGCGCGAGCAATGAGAGCGCTGCGCTTCACCATCAAAAGATGCGTCTCACAGACCGCCTCCGCCGAAGAGATATGGCTGTCTCCGGCCTCGAAGCCGAAAATGTCACCGGGCAGATAAAACGCACCAATCTGTCGACGTCCATCTTCCATAATCTTGTAGGTTCGTGCAGCACCCGACACCACCTGATATAGGTATTCGGCTGCCTCATCCTCGCCATAGATCTCGCCATTGCGAGCGAACCGCATCGGGGTCGCAACCATACCAAACGGTCCATGGGTACGAGGTTGTCTGCACAAGACACTGCTCGAATGATGGCTAATCTCGTGAATGCTTGCGGCCTGAGCGTACATGGCGGACTCGATCTTCAGAACGTCGATGGGGCGGGGCGCAGATTGGCCGCTTCTAACGAACTGGAAAATTTGGATGTTTCCCCTAAGTAGAACCCACTAAGTATTTATACGTAAGACCGTGAGGACGATTCTCGAATGAGTGCGGCGCACCTTCGGTTGCTCGAATACGGCTCAAAGCCGACCAGGTCGCGTTTGGATTAGCAAGCTGCATGCTGGCTTGTCGGTCGTTCGGCTTGAAGGGAAGCTCGGACTTCGTCGGATGGGCGGTGACCAGATTGTCCCGCGCTTCCAGACCGGTAGCGTATGTGCAATGTTTCGAAAACCGCGGCGGATCGGCTTCCGCCTCGCCTCGTCGATGGAGCGACGGCGGGCGCACGAAAGCCAGGACAGACGGCGCTCTTCTTCGGTGGACGGCCGGTGCCTCGGCCTGCGCCGATCGACGGCGTTCAGACCGCATCTGGTGCTTCAATGCGACATCAAAACCGGGATAATGTTTGCACGAAGCAGGTCTCCCGCGATGCCACCGAGAAGCCTTTCCCGCAGCCAAGAGTGGCCGTATCCGCCCGTCACCAGCAGGCCGAGGCTTTCGTCCGCCACAAGCGATAGAAGGGCGCGGTGCGCTGATTGGGACGCTGGGAGCGACACGATCTTTGCAGGAAGCCCTGACCTTGCAAGATACTGTCCCACATGGTCGGCGGAACTTTCCGCCGGGACCTTGTGCGCAGCAGTGATCGCGATGACGGTCAGCGCTTCCGCTTCGCACAGCAGCGGCATCGCGTCGTGCAATGCGCGGGCCGCAAAGCGGCCGCCGTCCCAGCAAATCCCGATTCGTCTGGCCGAAAAAGCGCCGTGGAAGACGCTTGGCAGATACAGAACTGGCTTGCCGGCCTGGAACAGGATCTCCTTGGGAATAATGTTGTCGTAGCTGCCGTAGCCGCCCTGGGGCTGTGTGACGATAGTCATGTCGTGCACTCGCGCGCTGGCGCAGATGCTTCGACGCGCCTCCGCCGGAACTGCAGTGAGCGCGCGGCTCGCATAGGAAATGCCGGCACCCCTTGCCTGCAGATCAAAGACATGAAGTGCCGCCTCGGCTCTCTCCAACGCACGGGCCTGCTCGATTTCAAAGACCGAAGTGACGGCCGCCCCGCCGAGTGCAGCGAGCGGAATAATGGTTCTCTCGTAACCGATTGCCAAAACGTCAAGATGCGCGCCGGTGCTCTGCGCGAAGGAAATCGAACCGTTCACCGTCGCCCGCACCGGGAGCTCGGTGGGAAGATGGACCAATATGTTCCCGAACATTGCCGTTCTCCGGGCATGAAAGGATTGCTGCCCATCGGAGCACAAATCTGGAGCCGGGCAATTGATCTGCTTCTAGCGCTCGTAGATTTGTTTAGGCAGCATCAAACCGGCCACGGACAGTTCGCGCAGGTCCGATGCCAAGTAGAACCAGCATGGCATCTATTGCATCGGTCATGTCAACCGCGAATCCTGCACGATTCGTGCACAGCGATCTCTGTTGCACAGATCAGGGGGATCGGGGTGGCCGGAGATCGCGGATGCCGTCCATTCCTTGCCATCGCCTGCTCGATATTCATGTCGTCGAAACAGTTTGCACTGAGAGGAACGGCCAGCCAGTAATGGAGGGTGATGTGCGGCTGGTCGCCGCGGTTAAGCCCGATACGCCAATGCTCCAACTTCTCTAGCGGCTGCTGCAAAATCAAACAGCGGCATGCGAGGATATCGTCGCAGATGGGGGCGGGCGCCAGGTGACGTGCGCGTGCACCGTTCGCCGGGCTCGCCTTCCGCTGGGCAACGCATTTCCAGGACGCTCCGCCTACGCGATTGAGATCATTCATGGGCGATCCGTCCAAGATCTTTTCGAACCACTGTTCGTCCCCTGTATCGCGCGCTCGCGACCCTGTTAGAGCCCGGCGGCGATGGCGATCCGCATCAGCTCGGACATGCTGCGTACATTGGTCTTGGCCATGAGGTTGGCGCGGTAAACCTCGACCGTCCGGGGGCTGATGCCAAGATCATGGGCGATTACCTTGTTGATCTTGCCTGCTAATAGTCCCCGCAGGACGTCACGCTCGCGCGACGAGAGATCCGCAAGGCGGGCTTCGGCCTGCAGTTTCGCTGCGTCATCGGCTAGATTCGTCGACCGCGCTTCCAAAGCACCGTTGATGGCACGCAACAGCACCTCGTCCTCAAACGGCTTCTCGATGAAATCGACCGCACCCGCTTTCATCGCTTCAACTGCCAGCGATACGTCGCCATGACCGGTTATCAGGACGACCGGACAGATGATGCGATCGGCCTTCAGCTTGCGGACCAGTTCGAGGCCACTCATGCCTGGCATGCGGATGTCTGATACAACGCAGTCGAGCGGAGCGCTCGCAATGTCATTGAGAAACTCGGCCGCGGTCTCGTAGGTTGCTGCCCAGAAACCACTAATATCAAGCAGAAACGCCAGAGAGTCCCGCATCGCGGCGTCATCGTCGATCACAACAATGCGCCGCTCGGTCATGCTTCTTCACCGAGGTCCGCAAATGGCAGCGTAAACTGGAAGATCGTGCCCCCGCCCGGATTCGCTTGCGCGACGATGTGGCCGCCGTGGGATTCGACGATTGTCCGGCAGATTGATAGTCCAATACCCATGCCGTGCTCCTTCGTCGTGACAAAGGGCTGGAACAGGCGGTCGGCGACGTCAGCACTGATGCCGGAACCCGTGTCGGCAACGGTAAACGTGGCGAGGCCATCGACCTTGCTAACTCCGACGGTCAATTCGCGGCGCGGACAGGAGGCCATCGCCTCGATTGCGTTGCGTATCAGGTTTAGCGCGACTTGCTGGATCTGGATCTTGTCTACGATCATTGACGGCAGATCGCGGTCGCTGTGCATCGTCACCCGCACGCCTTGCTCCTTGGCGCCGAGCAGGGCCAGCGCCACAGCCTCTTCAAGAAGCGTGAGCGGATTTTCCACAGAATGCTGCGTCTCGCCTTTGGCAACGAATTCCCGCAGCCGCTTGATGATATCGCCAGCGCGCAGAGCCTGTTGGACAGCGTGTTCCAGTGCATCACCGATGCGATTGGCGTTCGGCTTGTCCGACGCCAGCAGAGCTTTTGCGCCGCGCATGTAGTTTGTGATCGCGGAGAGCGGCTGGTTGATTTCATGGGCGATGGACGATGCCATCTCACCCATGGCGGTCAGCCGTGACACGTGAACGAGCTCAGACTGCAGCTCTTGCAGCCGCCGTTCCTGCGCCCGTCGTTCGGTTAGGTCTCGGATGAAGCCGGTGAAGAAGCGTTCGCCGCGAACGTTGGCCTCGCCGACGGCAAGCTCCATCGGAAATGTCGAGCCATCGCTCCGCTCGCCGACCACGATGCGACCGATGCCGATGATGCGCCGCTCGCCGGTGGTCAGATAACGTTCAATGTAGCGCTCGTGCTCGGCCCGGTAGGGCTGCGGCATCAACTTGGATACATTCCTTCCAACTACTTCGTCAGGCAACCAGCCAAACAAGCGCACTGCCGCGGCGCTGAATGAGCGAACGATACCCTTGTCGTCAATCACGATCATGGCTTCCGGCACGGTGTCCAGAATCGACTGCAGATGGGCTTGCCGATACCGCGCCTGCTCCGATTCCTGCCGCAGTCGGTCGCCCATGAAGCCAAGCATGGGACCAATTACCGCAAATGCGGCAGTATCGATCATGTTTGCGGAAACGGTGATGAGGCCTTTCCCAAGAAATGTCGCGCTGATGACGAGGCAGAGCAGGGTTGCGAGGCTCGCGGGCCCGCGGCCGCCGGCGAAAGCTGCAAAAACGATCGCCGGAAGGTATATGATCGTAAATGGGCGGTCCTCGAGATACGGATTTAGCGCCGCGCGGAGCACGAGGGCGAGCGCAGCGGCTGCCGCGGCAGCGCCATAGCGATACCAGATGTGGTCGGACATATTTGCCGGTGGACCTTCTCATTCAATCGACCTACATCGTTTGGCCGCGGGAGACCACCGGAGGCAGACGCGTGTCAAACAACGCCGATAGATTGTGCAGGATAGCCAGCGCTACTTGAACCAAATGCGCCAGTGCGTGGGCTGCACAGCAACGTGTTCCCCGCTTTTCGCCTTGATCCAGCCGCCGAAGATCCGGCGGCAAGGAAAGACCAGCCGATGAATCGCATTACCCTCGATCACGCCAATCTCCAGGTCCCGATCAAAGGGCGCCGTCTCGATCCGCTCCCAGGTCGCGTTGCCGTTAGATCCTGGACGGTGTTCATCGCCACCGACTGACAATTCAAGCAACCTTCCAGACATTCCGAACCACATCACTTGTCCGCCGCGCGAACAGCTTGAGCTAAATATCACGCACGGCTCGCGCGGTCTCCTGTCATATCGAGCATCCTTTATTGGTGGGACGTTTCCTTCACGGCGTCAATCGTAAGGCGGACGGGCTAGCTGCGCTCGGCCCGGAGGCATCGAGTCGGTCCGCGGATCGATGAAGTGGACACCATCACAAGCGACGCAGGTTATCGGGTGCAGGTTATTGGCACCTGGCTCGGCTGCGTCGTCCGGCAGCAGTCCCTGAACCCGGTCGCCCGTACTTGGGCACGAAAAGATGATCGGGCGCCAAGTCTTTCTGTGTGCCATGTGTGTGACCTTCTGGAGGATCGTTTCTATCGGTCGGCGACTGCTGAAGTATTGATCCAGGTCAAAAACGCGCCGTGCGCGTCTAGCGCGACCGACGGCGCGTGCTGCGCCCCGGGTGGGCAGGGTGGACAAGCATGTTCCGCTCAGGTGACTAGCTAGGGCCGCGCCTCAGTTCCGACAACCTGGATGCAGCCGGGTTGATGGAAATCAAAATGCAGGACGCGCAATCATGCGAATGTTGAAGCGCACCGCACGCACATCGGACATGACAACAGGTGTCATTAATGATGCGAGCGGCGTGAAGGAGATCTTAGATTGATTGCTCGCTTCGCATTGTCGGTGGCCTTGCCGGCGCTGATCGCAGCCATAGGCTTTGGCGCGGAAGCCCTGAACCTTGGCCTTATCGAAACCTTGGCTGCGGCGAGCCTGATCATCGGCTTCGCCATTGCGGCGGCAGGGTGGGCCGTCAGAAGCGAGATAGGAACGGTTCGCCTCATTTGCTTACGATCATGGGGGCGCCGGTCCTGCCGACGATAGTGCTGGGCCGCCGGCACTCGTCAGAAGAGCCTCTTTCACGGTGAGTGGCCAATTGCTTTGGGATGCTGCTTGAGACAAATCAAATACTCTCCTGGTTCTAATGGCAGAATAGGCAAGGATGAGCAAACCCACCGAAGGAGGGTAGTCATGCCTTCATTTAACGTTCGCTTCATTAAGACCGTTTGCGACGATACCGGCCACGAGCATCGTGCCTGTCAGGCAGCGTTCAAGGTCGACGCCGCATCGCTGAGTGCTGCTGCACAGCAGGCGGAGACCGACTTCTGCAAGCAAAAAGGTGTTCGCGATTGGACCATCTTCGCCGATGCGATGGAGCTTCGAACGCCGCCTGCATTGCCGCCGGCATGGGGCGGCTAGTCTGATTTCGGCTAGCAGGTCCCGCGAACTCTCATAGCGTGGTCATTCTGCGAGTTCGGGCTCGATCTCGTAAAACTTCGCTTCGAGCGTCGATTCGAAGGAGCTCGCGAATACTGTCGCCGCCAAATGCAGCAGGCGTCTTGTTGTGCGTGACACGAAGGGCCCTTGCGGCACTCTTGCCGGCCGCTCGTTCAGCCGGCTCGCTCCGGCGCTCCGCCAAGCCTCTTGCCGGTAGGGCGATTGCTCCCACGTTGATCTTATTTGATGCAGGTCAAAAACAATTCCGCCTCCAGCAGCTATGGCTGCTTCGAGGGATATGACACATGGTTAGCCAACCTGCACATATCGGTGGTCCTTGGCGGTTGAGGAATTTGCTCAGCCGGTTACGAGCGAGCCTGTCTCGGACATCCGAGCTGGCTTACTTGAGCCCGCAGGACGTCGATGCGATCGCGCGTGAGCTTAATCTGTCCACACCCGCTTTTCGAGCCCTGGCGCAAAGTCCGGGCTCTCCCGAACTCTTGAGCAAGCGCCTTGCGCTTGCTGGTTTTTCCGAAGGTGCGCTTGCCGCCTGCCATGGTGACGTATTGCGCGATCTGCAGCGGGTGTGCGGCCTATGTCAGGCGAAGGCCCGTTGCGCCGCCGACCTCCAAACAGGGAAGTATCGAAATCCGCTGAAAGACTGCCCCAACGAACACACCCTGCGCGCGCTCGATCGTAGGATCGATGACGGCCTCCCGCAGCGCTTCGCGATTGATGAATCCAATCGCCCAGCTCTCCGAAAATAATCCCCCAAGCATCCCGCTTTCGAAGAAGGCCAAGCCATGACAAGCCCATCCCCTGCCTCGAAATCCACGACCATGGGTGAAGCAGGCCTGATGTCGGTATTCGCAGTTTCTGCCTACGTTTTCTTTTTCGCCGGAGCGATGGGGCACGATTCTGCGTTTACCTTCCACGCATTGCTGGCTTCCGCCGCCAGCCTAGCTGCTGCAGGCGTCATCCTCAATCGCTACTATGAACGGCCGGCGCAATTACCGCCGGCGCAGATCAATGGCCGACCGAACTACAATCTCGGTCCGATCAAATTCGCCTCGGTGCTGGCGATGTTCTGGGGCATTGCGGGCTTTTCCATCGGTCTGCTGATCGCCTCGCAACTTGCCTGGCCTGCACTGAATTTTGACCTGCCCTGGACGAGCTTCGGCCGGCTTCGCCCGCTGCACACATCGGCGGTGATCTTTGCGTTCGGCGGAAACGTGCTCATCGCGACCTCGTTCTACGTCGTGCAGAAGACATGCCGTACGCGCCTGGCCGGCGATCTTGCGCCATGGTTTGTGGTCGTTGGCTATAATTTCTTCATTGTGATCGCGGGCACCGGCTATCTGTTCGGTGTCACTCAGTCGAAGGAATATGCCGAGCCGGAGTGGTACGCCGATCTCTGGCTCACCATCGTCTGGATCACCTATCTCATGGTGTTCCTGGCGACATTGCTGAAACGGAAAGAACCGCATATCTTCGTCGCCAACTGGTTCTATCTCGCCTTTATCGTCACCATTGCAGTGCTCCACCTTGGCAACAATCCCGCATTGCCGGTCTCGGTGTTCGGTTCGAAATCCTACATTGCCTGGGGCGGCGTCCAGGATGCCATGTTTCAGTGGTGGTACGGCCACAACGCGGTCGGCTTCTTCCTGACCGCAGGTTTCCTGGCGATCATGTACTACTTCATTCCGAAGAGAGCCGGACGCCCGGTCTATTCTTACCGTCTGTCGATCATCCACTTCTGGGCGCTGATCTTCCTCTACATCTGGGCCGGTCCGCACCATCTACACTACACGGCGCTGCCGGACTGGACACAGACGCTGGGCATGACGTTCTCGATCATGCTGTGGATGCCCTCATGGGGCGGCATGATCAACGGCCTGATGACGCTTTCGGGCGCCTGGGACAAGCTGCGCACCGACCCGGTGCTACGCATGCTCGTGGTCTCGGTTGCCTTTTACGGCATGGCGACGTTCGAAGGTCCCACCATGGCGATCAAGGTCGTCAATTCGCTCAGTCATTACACGGACTGGACGGTCGGCCATGTGCATTCAGGCGCGCTGGGCTGGGTCGGCTTCGTATCATTCGGCGCGCTGTATTGTCTGATTCCCTGGCTTTGGAATCGCCAGCTGTATAGCCTCAAGCTCGTCAACTGGCACTTCTGGATCGCCACGATCGGAATCGTGCTCTACATCTCCGCGATGTGGGTGTCCGGCATCCTGCAGGGGCTGATGTGGCGCGCCTATACCTCGCTTGGTTTCCTCGAGTACTCGTTCATCGAGTCGGTCGAGGCCATGCATCCCTTCTACATCATCCGTGCCGCAGGTGGCGCACTGTTCCTGATCGGCGCGCTGATCATGGCCGCCAACCTCTGGATGACCGTGAACGCACAGGAAGCCGATCAAATTCAGGACGCTAGAGCGCTCCAGGTCGCGGAATAGGTCATCGCATGTCGCTCTGGAACCGACACAAGGTCTTTGAGAAGAACTCGATCATCTTGATCGCCGGCATCCTTGCCGTGATAGCGGTCGGTGGCCTGGTCGAGATCACGCCGTTGTTTTACCTCAAGAGCACGATCGAGGCGGTGGACGGTGTGCGGCCTTATACGCCGCTCGAGCTTGCCGGCCGCAACATCTACGTACGTGAGGGCTGCTACCTCTGTCACTCGCAGATGATCCGGCCGTTGCGCGACGAGGTCGAGCGCTACGGGCATTACTCGCTGGCCGCTGAGAGCATGTATGACCACCCTTTTCAATGGGGCTCGAAGCGGACCGGCCCGGACCTGGCACGTGTTGGCGGGAAATATTCCGATGAATGGCACGTCACGCATTTGATCAATCCGCGCGCCATCGTGCCGCAATCGGTGATGCCGGGCTATCCGTCGCTGGCGAACACGGAGGTCGACCTGACCGACATGGTCGCACATCTGCGCACCAATCGGGCAATCGGCGTCCCTTATACCGAGGACCAGATCAAGAACGCTGTCGCCGACCTGAAGACGCAGCTCGATCCCGATAGCGCCAACATCGAGTCGTTTCAGAAGCGCTATCCGAAGGCGGCTGTGCGCAATTTCGACGGCAGGGCCGGTAATCCGACCGAACTCGATGCGCTCGTCGCCTACCTGCAGATGCTCGGCACGCTGATCGATTTCAAGCTCTACGACGAAAAAGCCAACCTGCGCTGAAGGATCCTCATGAAAGCCGTTCTTTCCATCGAGAACCTGGCATCAAGCTTCGTCGTGACGCTCTGGACCCCGTTGTTCGTCGGCATCTTCGTAGCCATCGTCATTTACGCGCTCTGGCCCCGCAACAAGAGGCGTTTTGATTCTGCGGCGCGCATGCCGCTGCGCCGGGACTGACAGATCATGACCGAGCACAACGAAATCGATCACATCTCCGGCCGCTCCACGACGGGGCACGAATGGGATGGTATAAAGGAGCTCAACACGCCGCTGCCGCGCTGGTGGATCTTAAGCTTCTACGCCACGATCCTTTGGGCAATCGGCTACTGGGTCGTTTATCCGGCCTGGCCGCTCTTCTCTAGCTACACGACTGGCGTGTTTGATTATTCGACGCGCGCCACCGTCGTCGACGAGCTTGCAGGTCTTGAGAAGCTGCGCGGCGAGAAGATGGTCGTGCTGGACAAAGCGTCTCTTACCGAGATCGAGAAGGATCCTACCCTGCTGGGATTGGCCCGCGCGCGCGGCAAGACGGTGTTCGCGGACAATTGCGCGCCATGCCATGGGAGCGGCGGTGCGGGTGCCAAGGGGTATCCTAATCTCAATGACGATGACTGGTTGTGGGGCGGATCGCTCGACCAGATCCTGCAGACCATCCAGTTCGGCGCACGTTCCGGACATGCGAAGGCGCATGAGGGACAAATGCTGGCCTTCGGCCGTGACGGCATGCTCACGAAACCAGAGATTGTTACCGTAGCGAATTACGTGCGGTCGCTGTCAGGCCTGACCACCGCAGCCAATTTCGATGCTGCTGCCGGCACAAGGATCTTTGCCGAGAATTGCGCGGTCTGTCATGGCGAGAACGCCAAGGGCAATCAGGCACTCGGCGCGCCGAATCTGACTGACCGGATTTGGCTGTACGGCTCGGACGAGGACACGCTGGTCGAGACCATCAGCTATGGCCGTGCCGGCATTATGCCGGCTTGGAGCGGGCGGCTAGATCCCGTCACAGTCAAGGCACTTGCCGTCTATGTGCATTCGCTCGGCGGCGGGCAATAGGCGAGATGGGCCGCAAAACCTGCGGCGCCGTTGACCCGGATCAACGTGAGTCATCCGCGCCCGATGTGAGGTCGGTCATGAAGCCCGCCGTGAACAAGACCGTTTCGCTCGATGGCCCGGGGATCGACGAGGATGGACCCCTCTATGTAGCCCAAAGCAAGGTCTATCCGCAGAGCGTCCACGGTACTTTCCGCACGATCAAATGGCGGCTGATGGCGGTCTGTCTCGGCATCTACTACCTGCTGCCCTTCGTGCGTTGGCAACGTGGCCTCGGCGCTCCCGATCAGGCGGTGTTGCTCGATTTCCCGAACCGGCGGTTCTACTTCTTCTTCATCGAGTTGTGGCCGCAAGAACTCTATTACTTCACCGGTTTGCTCGTGCTTGCCGCGATGGCCCTGTTCCTGATGAACGCGCTGGGCGGGCGGATTTGGTGTGGCTATCTCTGTCCGCAGACGGTCTGGACCGACCTGTACTATGCGCTCGAGCGCTGGGTCGAGGGCGACCGTCGCGATCGGCTGAAGGCCGCCGCTCGCCCAATGACAGCGGGGCGCACGGCAAGGCGCGTGCTGAAGCACGCAATCTGGTTGATGATCGCTTGGTGGACCGGCGGCGCCTGGGTGCTCTACTTCGCCGACGCGCCGACCTTGGTGCGCGATCTGGCGACGTTCCAAGCGCCCGCAATCGCCTATATCTGGATTGGGGCCCTGACCGCTTCGACGTATCTGCTGGCTGGCTACATGCGCGAGCAGGTTTGCGTATATATGTGCCCGTGGCCGCGCATCCAGGCCGCGCTCACCGACGAATGGGCCCTCAATGTCACCTACAAGTACGACCGCGGCGAGCAGCGCTGCTCATTGAAGAAATCATTCGATCTGCGCGCGCGCGGCGAAAGGGCCGGAGACTGCATCGATTGCAATCAATGCGCGGCGGTGTGCCCGACCGGGATCGATATCCGCAACGGCGCCCAACTGGGCTGTATCCAGTGCGGGCTATGCATCGACGCCTGCGATGCCGTCATGAGGAAGATCGGGCGCAAAACCGGCCTGATCGGTTACGACAACGACATCAATATTCGGCGGCGGATGGACGGCAGGTCGGAGCTATTCAAGCCGGTACGGCCCCGCACGCTCGTCTACGCTCTTTTGATCGCGCTCGTCTGCGCCGTGATGCTTTATGGGCTGTTGTCGAGAACGCTGCTCGATCTCAGCGTCCTACACGACCGTAATCCCGTGGCGGTCAGGCTCAGCGACGGTTCGGTTCGCAACGGCTATACGGTGCGCCTGCTCAACAAGCGCGGCTTCGATCGCGTGATCGCGATCGACGTCGACGGGCCGCCCGAAACGTCCGTCCACGTCGTCGGCGCCGATTCGGTGACCGTCGATCGACCGATGATCGTCTTGGCTCGCGATACGACGACAGAACTGCGCGTGCTGCTGACAGCGCCGGTCGACGACAAGTCGCAACGCTCGATGCCGGTGAAGTTTCGGGTCACCGACATTGGCCTCGGCGAAGTCGCCTCCTCAATGGATCATTTCGTCCTCCCCTAACGATCACTGTCGGGATCTGACCATGACCGCATCAATTCCAGTCGCGCGGCCCATCACCGGACGCTTCGTCCTGATCGCCATTCTCACGTTCTTTTCGGTCGTGATTGGCGCCAATCTGGTAATGATGCGCTTTGCCATCACGACCTTGCCGGGGGCGGGGGTTGACAGCGCCTATAGCGCGAGCCTCGCCTATGAGCGTGAGATCATCGCGGCACGGCAGCAGAACGAGCGAAGCTGGCAGGTGCAGGGGCATATCCACCGGCAGCCAGACGGTGAAGCCGTGCTTGCGATCGAGGTGCGCGACCGCTCAGGCGCGCCTGTCGCCGGAATGAATTTCGTGGCCCGGCTCGAGCGCCCGGTCGACCGCCGGGCCGATCGGGCGATTGATGTTTCGCAGGCCAGTGTTGGAACTTACCGGGGAAGTGCCTCGGGCGTCGCTGTCGGACAGTGGGATCTCGTGATCGAGGGCGATGCCAATGGCCGCCGCATGTTTGTATCGAAAAACCGCGTCATCCTGAACTGAGAGTACATACCCATGCAGGCAGACATCGATTTTTCTCACTTTCTGAAGAGGGCAGGCGCGGGCCTCGTTCAGCTCGACCTCGCGGTGGAGGGCATCAATTGCGCGGGCTGCATGGGCAAGATCGAGCGCAATCTGTCGAGCATTCCGGATGTGACCTCGGCCCGCGTGAACCTCACCGAAAACCGGCTGGCGCTAGAGTGGAAGGCAGGAGCGCTCGATCCAGCGCTATTTGTCAAGCGGCTCGCCGAATTAGGCTATCGGGCATATCCCTTCCAGCGGGACAATGCGGAGACGCTGGAGGCGGAGAGGGCGCAGAGCTTGCTGCGGCGGCTGGGCGTCGCCGCCTTTGCGGCGATGAACGTGATGATGCTGTCGATCCCGGTATGGTCCGGAAATGTCTCGGACATGCTGCCGGAGCAGCGCGACTTCTTTCATTGGCTTTCCGCGCTGATCGTCCTGCCGGCCGCGGCTTATTGCGCGCAACCGTTCTTCTCTTCCGCTTTTGCTGCGCTCCGGGCGCGCGGAGCCAATATGGACGTGCCGATCAGCATCGGCATCCTGCTCGCCTTGGTAACTTCGGTGATCGAGACCATCGGTCATGCCGAGCACGCTTATTTCGATGCGGCGATCATGTTGATCGCCTTCCTGCTCGCAGGCCGCTATCTCGACCAGAACATGAGGCGGCGCACCCGCGCCTTCGCCAGCAACCTTGCTGCACTGAAGGCGGAGACTGCGGCGAAGTTCATAAGCCCGACCGAGATCAGAACCGTTCCGGTGGCGGCGATCAAACCGGGAGATATCGTGCTGGTGCGACCCGGCGAGTGCTGTACCGTCGACGGCAACGTAATCGAGGGATCCTCCGAGGTCGATCAAAGCCTCGTTACCGGCGAGACCTTGCCGGCGATTGCGGCTCCTGGCAGTGCGGTGTTCGCCGGCACGTTGGTCCGATCCGGCACCCTGCGCGTCCGCGCGGCGACGGCCTCGGACGGCACCCTGCTTGCCGAGATTTCCAGGCTCCTTGATCATGCCTTGCAAGCGCGCTCGCGCTATCTGCGCCTCGCCGAGCGCGCGTCGCGGCTCTATGCACCGATCGTTCACACAACGGCCTTCCTGACGATGCTGGGTTGGCTGGCCTTCGGCGCAACCTTCCATGATTCGGTCGTCACCGCGATTGCGGTCTTGATCATCACCTGCCCTTGCGCGCTGGGCCTGGCGATCCCTGCGGTGCAGACCGTGGCCTCCGGCGCACTATTCCGTTCCGGCGTGCTGCTCAATGCCGGGGATGCGATCGAGCGTATTGCCGAGGTCGACCGAGTGATCTTCGACAAAACCGGCACGCTGACGCTGCCCGAGCTCGACGTCGCCAACCTCGCCGCCATTCCCGACGATGTCATCAAATTGGCGGGCCGGTTGGCACTGTCGAGCCGCCATCCGATCGCCGCCGCCGTCGTGCGAGCTGCTGGCGCAAGCGAGCCGCTGGCCGATATCGAAGAGGAGCCCGGGCGGGGCGTCCACGGTTGCTATGAAGGGGCGCCGATCCGGCTTGGCCACCCCTCGTTCTGCGGTGCCGACAGCCTCGCAGACGAGATCCTGTGCCGTGATCCCGAGGCCTCTGTCGTCGCGTTCAGCCATGGCGACGCCAGGCATGTCTTCGCCATCCGGCAACGGATACGGCCAGACGCGGCCGAGGTCGTCGCGGGCCTCGCACGCCTTGGTATCATGGTGGAGATCGTTTCGGGGGATCGTGAGCCCGCTGTTCGGCGGGCGGCCGAGACGCTCGGCATTATCAAGTGGCGCGCCAACGTCTCGCCGATGGACAAGGTCGCTCGGATCGAGGATCTGACCGGCCAGGGGTACAAGGTGTTGATGGTCGGCGACGGCTTGAACGACGCACCCGCGCTCGCCGCGGCGTATGCCTCGATGTCGCCTGTCACTGCCACCCATATGAGCCAGGCAGTCGCTGATGCGGTCTTCCTCGGTCAGCGTCTCGGGCCGGTGATGACCGCGGTCAGAGGCTCGCGCAGGGCGCTGCGGCTGATGCGGCAGAATCTCTGGCTTGCTGTCGTCTATAACGTCCTGGCCGTACCCATTGCGATCGCCGGCCTGGTGACGCCGCTGATTGCCGCTGCGGCGATGTCAGGTTCGTCGGTACTGGTTATGCTTAATGCGCTGCGGGCACGTAGGAGCGAGGCAGCCTGATGGAAGTCCTCGTCTATCTGGTTCCGCTCGCACTTTCGCTCGGCTTCGTCGGCCTGCTGGGCTTTCTGTGGTCGCTGAAGAGCGGCCAGTATGACGATCTCGATGGGGCGGCCTGGCGCGCAATCACCGATGATGAGCCCGACGAGCCCTCGGTGCCGGTCCAAATAGTGCAAATGGACCAGCGCATTTGCGGAAGCGGTCGTCAACGCTGTGCAGGTGAGTACTAGCTCGCGCGTCCAGTCGGTCCACCGCTACTGCGGGGGCAAGCGATCGCAAGGTCGGACAGCGAGCGGCTTGTTGACGGAGGCAAGGCGCGCCATGATCAGCAACGGCTGCTCGGTTGGCTGTCCGGCTACCGATGGCGAGCAGGTGTCTGGGACCACGATCGTTGTATCGCGTCTTCAGTAGCCGTCGCCTTCGAGCACGATACCCGGCAGGGCAACCTCATCGATCATCGCAATTTTCGATCGGCAATCAACCGGGCTGGCGATGTCGCATTATTCGGCAAGGTCCAGCGAGAATGCTCGATGGACATGGCTGCTCCCTGCACCTAACGCCAGTATAGCGGGGGTTAACATGGCTCGATGCGGCGGCAACCTATCGAAAGCAACGGCTTCGAGTTGAACGATCAAGCTTCAGCTTCGTCCCGCCCGCGGCAAATATGCATGCATGACATAGGAGGCCAATCTGGACGAACATACGGCGATTGAGGCTAAAATTGTTGGCCGTCGCGGCTGTCACCGCGAACGAAATAATAGTTTGTCGCTCTCACGCCCTCGTCAAAAGAAGTGAAAGCTGTTCATATCTCCCTTTAAGCTTGATATAAACCACGAACCTGCGCAGTTCTCAGGCTAATCGCCATTCGCTTGCTCATGGTTTTCAGAGACTTGTTATAACTTGCTTGGTTTCGAGCAGCGATGCGTCGATTAGGAGGGCTGCATTCGCCAAATTCATGGCGGTCTCTCAACGCGAAAACCTCCACGAAATTTACAACAGGCAGCCGCCGTTAATGTCCGAGCTATTGTCTTCTGAACATATGACCGAGCTTGCATCTTTTGGCGAGTTCTATGTTGCCTCTTTTTACGGTCGTCGCTGTGAAAAAACTATGTTACAAGCCGCTCCTCTCAAAAGGAGCATTCATTGTGAAAAAAGCAACCAAGAAACGCGTTAAGCGGCGTGAGTGGACCAAGGCAGATATCAAAGAGCTGAAGGTCCATTCAAAGGCTCGGACCCCGGTCATAAAAATATCAAAAATGACCAAACGCTCTGTCGGTGCGCTACGCCAGAAGGCCTTACATCTGGGAATCGGGCTGGGACATCAGCGTTAGCTTATGCGCTGGTGATTGGTACAGTAGGGCGGCTCGCGGGCCGCCCTTATTGGTTGTTGGGTTTGTGTGCAACACGCCTTGCGGATTTCCGCGAACGGTCTGCAGGCTCGAATTCTGCTTGGTCCTGCACGGCTATTTGTTTGAGCGCAGTGATTTCCGGTTCCATGACTCAGCCCAGCCCTTGCGGGACCAACTTCGAGCCCAGCTAACTTCCCATCGATCTCATCGTCGCGATTGTTGCCGCTGATACCGAGAACGTAGCATGGTTGAAGCGCTATAGTGCGAGATGTCGAATCCTGCGAGCCCAGTGAGTACAGCCTGCATTCTGGGTACGACGAACGTATGGTCTTCTTCTCGGCGTGCCCGCCGGAGGCCTGGCCGCTTGGTTCTCGATCAGCTTTAAGAGGTCCCTGAGCCCTCAATTGGCTGGTCGGAGAAGAGATTATCGATTACGACGTCATGATCGGTTGCCCGGGACAAGGAGCGTCGCCGGCGCAGGGCGGAACGAGTGTCCGTGATCGGCGGCGCGTCCAAAGATCTTCGTAGCTTCGCAGGACCGATGATCGATTGCAGATGGAGAGATGAGCCTTTCACTCACGTGCTGGCTGGAGCTTCGGGATTGTTGAGCAGCCTCCAGCGCCCGGCATCTTTGAGGCTTTTGAAGGCGCTTGGTGGTTGCGCCCAAGCGACCGTGGCCAAGTGCTAGATTCAGCTGTCTCGTTGTTGCTGCGATCGGATCCCCTCGACTGATCATAGTGGAGAAAGTCGCGTTATGGCCTGAGAGAAAGTTCTGTAATGCGGATGGGGCCACTGGGCCACTGGCTCATAGTGCAGCCGATGGGAACAACGTTGCGAGTAACGCGTTCCTCGACGATGATCGGAGGTTAAGATTTGGGCGTAAGCGTGCGCCGCCGGGCGTGCTGGTTAGCTCGAGCTTCCGAACGATACGGTGCGCTCAGCAGCAATAGAAACAGCGCTCGGTTGGCTTGATATCTTGCGGCGGAGCGGCTGCGTCCTGAACCGGTCATCACCCGGGTGCCTTCGGCGGTATATACGGACCACAGCCATCTTCGTCCGCGCTGTTTCAGGAAAAACTCGAAGACTGGAAGCGTCGACATGGCTACCGAGCGTCATTTCTGACGGTCGTGCGTTTGGTCTTCGGAAGGCCAGAACCGCTCTGACGGCGGACCTTCTCCAGACGATGCCTGATTGCGGCCAGCTTGGTGATGAACTCGCTTGATCCGCTAGCCCCGAATTCAGAAGCGAGTTCATCCAGTGCTTGCTGTTGTGGCGCCAAAGTTAATAGACGTTTGCGCGTTTTGGCCGTCAGGGTCATCTGCACGACCCGAGCATCGCTTGCGCAGTGCTTACGCCGTAGGTGTCCATTTTTCTCGAGCAGCTTTGAGTGGGTCGTGACAAAGGAAGGGTCGACGTGCATCAACTTTGACACCAAGTTGACGGGGACACCGTTCTCCTTGCCCAAGTAGGCCACTGCCATCAGGATCATCCACTGTGGCCCAGTGATGCCAAGGACATTGGCTCGGAACCTCGCAAGCTCTTCGAGACACGCACTGATCGATCTGATCTCCCACATGAACGGCCGGATCATCTCCAGTCCGTCAGTAGAGACACTGCCAAGCGCGCTAGCTGGACCGGGCAAATCCGGCGGCATCGTAGGTCAGGTTCCATCCTTCACCAGCTTCCCTTAGCGCGTATTGGAGGTCGGTACAACGCAGTAAGAGCAAGCAAATCAAATCCTTGGTACGGTCCGGACGGATGGGGAAGCGTGCGCAAGGGCCATAGCTGTTCGGGGGGACCTCGCTCATCAGCGGCGGCATTCACGGGGAACTTGCGTCGGATCGATTCTGCACGCCGGTCGGATCGATGCGCCTGCCAGGTGAGATATCCGCGATTAGGGTCTGCTTCCTGCCCACTCGCCGGCCTGTCCGCTCTCCTGCCGAATTTCTCTGGCGCATGCCGAGCCTTACGGAGGCGCATGTCGCATTTACGTTTCAGGGCCCACAGGGGCATCGCGTCGTCGTAACAACGCCCTGCGGCGAAAGGCGTTTATCCGGTAAACGTCCGTATAGTTCTTTCCAACTTTTCCATGTCCGCAGCCAATCTTCGTAGACTTGAGCTGGCCTTTGACTTTGTCTTAATTGTGTGAGCAACGGGGACAGCGAAATGCTTCTGAGATCGCGTCAAATCCGTCGAACTCAGCGGCTTTCAAAGATCAATTGCAAGCGAAAATCTTCTCGGTTGATGCGTGCTGCGCAAGCGGCCGCCTCACGTGATCCCACGGCCGGCGCTATTCGCTCGACCGAACGAGTGCTCGGAGTTCGCTTTTCAGGCATGAGGATCTGAATTATGGGTGGTGGTTTTGACCGTTCGCCTGCGGTCTGCTTTCTTCTCGGCCTTCCGCGATCCGGGACGACGCTCCTGGCGCACTTGCTCCAGCACCATCCCTACATTGTGGCTCCGCCTGAACCCTGGTTGATGCTGGCACTTGAGGCGTTTGGCAGGGTCGATCAGCGACATCCGGCAGGACCCTCGCTGATTGAGGCTGCTACGTCCGAATTTTTGGGACGGATAGATCGCACGTTGGCCTGCCGGGCTTTTGCCGACACTGCGTACAGCCAGTATCTGGCGGCAACGGGCAAGCGCATCATCATAGACAAGACACCGCGCTATTGGACGGCGCTGGATTTTCTCGAAGCGGTCTATCCAGAAGCGCCACACATCCTGCTGATGCGCAATCCCTATGCCATCGCCGCTTCACTGAAATCGACGTGGGGCATCCCGCTCCGGGCAGAGAACACCTATCCGGTCAGCGTATCTGCTCTCGCTGATCTCATGCTCCGCCTGCCCGATGGCATAATATCGTCACTCGCCGATCTGGTTCTGGGCCTTCCCAGGCTCGCCGCGCACCGCACTCGGCCGCGGACGCAGCTGGTACAATACGAACTGCTCGTGGCGCATCCGGATCAGGAAGTCCGGCGCCTGCTGGCGGCGCTTGGCTGTGATCCAGCGGTCGCCGCGTCCGCGGGGATGGAACAAGCAGATTATCTTCGATCCAGCAGCTTCGGAGACCGAAAAATCCTGGAGCGAAGCGCGGTCGATGAAAGCTCTGTCAAAGCGTGGCAATCCCAATTGAGCGCTGACGAGATGCAAACGGTGACCGATCTGGTCGGCGCTGACCTCTTGATCGAACTTGGGTATGAGCAGGACCTGCTGCATGCACGACAAGCCGGAGTGGTGGATAGGGGAGGGGAGCTAACCGAACTCTATCGTCGGATATTCCGATCCTGGTGGGATTTGCGCAGTAGCAAGGCAGGAGCATTGTCCGGCCAATCTCAAACCGGTGAGTCAGTCGGCACCGGTCCCGAGGTTTCCAAGAGCGTTCGTTCAGCATCCGACAGCTCCATCGCGGCTCAGTTGCAACACGTGCTGTTGGCCTCGGAAGCTGAGCGCGCTGCGGTGCTGGATGCCATTCAAAATCGCGACGCGGCCATCGAGATTTTGCGCGGCGAGGTCGAGCGGCTTGAGCGGGCCCTCAATATGCAATAGGGTGATCTGGATGCTTGCGATCAAAACACGCTGGCTGATTTAGCCAATAGTTAGCCCGCAACGAGTTGTCTACGCGCCGGATGACTGGCGCAGGCGGCCGCACCAGCGGTTGAATGCGCTCCGATCTGCGGATCCAGGTTGCACATAAGCTTTGCGGCGAGCCGCGCGTCATGGCGAGCAGTTGTTCGCCCCCGGTACCTCTTATCGGGGCTGCAGCCGTCGACCGGCGAAGAACAAAGATCTTGCATCGAAAAGAACACATGCTGCCTAAACATCTGCGCCGTCTCGAGGCTGAATCGATCGAAATCATGCGTGACGTGGTGGCCGAGTTCAAAAAGCCGGTCATGCTTTATTCGATCGGAAAAGACTCGAGTGTGATGCTGCACATTGCGATCAAGGCCTTCTATCCCGGAAAGTTGCCTTTTCCCCTGCTCCACGTCGACACGACCTGGAAGTTCCGCGAGATGATCAGCTTCCGGGACGCGATAGCCAAGCGGCTCGGCCTCGACCTGATCGTTCATGTGAACAAGGAGGGCGTCGAGCGCGGGATCAATCCGATCGACTCCGGCTCCGCGCTTCATACCCAAGTGATGAAGACGGACGCCCTGAAACAGGCGCTCGACCTCCACGAATTTGATGCTGCTTTTGGCGGTGCCCGCCGTGATGAGGAAAAGAGCCGCGCAAAAGAGCGGATTCTCTCCTTCCGTTCGGCCGGGCACGTATGGGACCCCCGTAACCAGCGGCCGGAGCTCTGGAACCTGTTCAACACCCGGATTCGCCAGGGCGAAACCATGCGCGTGTTCGCAATGTCAAACTGGACTGAGCTCGACGTGTGGGAATACATCATGAGCGAGAAGATCCCGGTCGTCCCGCTCTACTTCGCAAAGCAAAGACCGATCGTGCGTCGAAATGGCGCGACGATCATGATCGACGACAAGCGATTGCCGCTTTTGACTGGCGAGACGCCGCAAATGCGGATGATCCGTTTCCGCACGCTGGGATGCTATCCGTTAAGCGGGGCTATTGAATCCGATGCGGCGACGATCGAAGACATTGTCGCAGAGATGCAGACCGCGACGATGTCGGAGCGCCAGGGCCGCCTGATTGATGCCGATGAAGCCGCTTCGATGGAGAAGAAGAAGCGGGAAGGCTACTTTTGATGCTTGCCAAACCGATAACGGAATCCGTCCAGGCCAAGCCAAAGGACCAGCTGCGATTCATCACATGCGGTTCGGTGGATGACGGGAAATCGACGCTGATCGGCCGACTGCTCCACGACAGCAAGATGATTTACAAGGATCAGATGACGGCGCTGGAACGGGACAGCGCCAAGCACGGCACTACCGGCCGCGAGATCGATTTCGCGCTGCTCGTCGACGGGCTTGAAGCCGAACGAGAGCAAGGCATCACGATCGATGTGGCCTATCGTTTCTTTGGGACGGAGCGGCGCTCGTTCATGGTGGCCGATACGCCCGGCCACGAGCAGTATACCCGCAACATGGCAACGGGCGCTTCGAATGCCCAGCT
This sequence comes from Bradyrhizobium sp. USDA 4506, assembly GCF_054058795.1. Lineage (NCBI taxonomy): Bacteria > Pseudomonadati > Pseudomonadota > Alphaproteobacteria > Hyphomicrobiales > Nitrobacteraceae > Bradyrhizobium > Bradyrhizobium sp. USDA 4506. The sequence continues at coordinate 404,823 of NZ_JBSSBM010000002.1, forward strand.
CGCCATCATCCTCATCGACGCCCGCAAGGGCGTACTGGTCCAAACCAAGCGTCACTCATTCATCTGTTCGCTCCTTGGTATCCGTCAGCTCGTCCTGGCCGTGAACAAGATCGACCTCGTCAACTATAGCAAAGAGACCTTTGATCGGATCTTCGCCGACTATGTGACCTTTGCCGGCGATCTTGGCTTCGACTCGATCGTTCCGATCCCGATCTCTGCCAGGTACGGCGACAATGTCGTCAATCGCTCCGGCAACACGCACTGGTACGATGGTCCATGCCTGCTCGGTCACCTTGAGAGCATTGATATCCAGTCCGGCACCTCCGGGCAGGCTTTCCGCTTTCCGGTGCAGTGGGTGAACCGGCCCGACCTGGATTTCCGCGGTTATGCGGGGTCCGTGGCTTCGGGAAGCATCTCGGTGGGAGACGAGATCGTTGTCGCAGCGTCTGGACGAACCGCACGCGTCAGACGGATTGTGACGCACAGCGGCGATCTGTCCTGCGCCGGCGCCGGCGATGCAATCACGATTACTCTTGAAGACGAAATCGATATTGGCCGTGGCGATCTCCTGGCGCGTCCGACCGAGCGGCCGGAGCTTGCCGACCAATTCGCCGCTCATCTGATCTGGATGGATGAGGACCCGCTCGTTGTCGGGCGCAACTACATTCTGCGCATCGGACCGCAGACCACAGCCGGAAGCATTACTGCGATCAATCATCGGATTGACGTCAATACGCGGGAGCACCTGGCAGCCAGGACGCTTGGCCTCAACGAGATCGGTTTTTGCAATGTCTCAACCGCACTGCCCGCGGCGTTCGATCCTTACGAGGCCAATCGCAAGACCGGATCATTTATCGTCATCGACCGATATACCAACCGTACGGTCGCAGCAGGGATGATCGCATGTCCACTGCGGCGGGCTGCCAACATCGCTTGGCAACCCGTTGCGGTGGGACGGAAAGAACGGGCCGCCCTCAAGAACCAGAAGCCTTGCATCATTTGGTTTACCGGCCTGTCCGGCGCAGGAAAGTCGACGATTGCCAACATCGTCGATCAGAAACTGTTTGCAATGTCCCGGCATGCCATGCTGTTGGATGGGGACAACCTGCGGCACGGATTAAACGCCGACCTATCCTTCTCCGAGGCCGACCGCATGGAAAATATTCGTCGTGCCGGGGAAGTGGCCAAGTTGATCGCGGACAGTGGTTTGATCGCAATTTGTTCGTTCATCTCGCCCCACAGGGCCGAACGGGACATGGTGCGCAGTCTGGTCAGCAAGGAGGAATTTGTCGAAGTCTTTGTCGATACGCCGATCGAAGAATGCGCGCGGCGCGATCCCAAAGGTCTTTATTCAAAGGCGAAGTCCGGAAAGATCAAGGACTTCACCGGCATCGATGCGTCCTACGAAGCGCCGATAAGACCTGAAATTCATCTCAGGACCATGGAGCAGACGCCTGAGCAAATGGCCCAAGCCGTGATCGATGTCTTGATGGCGCGCGAAATTCTTGGCGGTTAGTGTCCATCGAATCTATCACCTCGCATCGTACCATCGATTTAGCGGCAGGTGCCCCTCACCAACCTGGTGGCTTGGCCAAGGCGACTCGGGTTAAGCACATGGATCAATCGGACTCATGCTCCAAGGGAACAAAATGGTCGCGTCTACACGTCGATTGCCTGCTTCTGGTTATGTGCTCGAAATCGACGGTCAATTGAAAACCGAATTCGCGACCAGAGACGGCGCCTTTGCGGGAGCGCAGGAACTCAAGAAGCGCCGTCCCATGCTCCAGGTCAGAATCTACGACGCCAGGACAAAGGCCAGAGAAGAAGTCCGACTTCCAGTTGCTTGAGAAGTTTCGCTTCACGCTGTTTCTTGCGCGTGTGGCTTGCGCCGTGCTCTCATGAAGCTGAGCCGCACAGCGTCTCGACTATCTGCCCCCGGTCTCTGGCGCTCGATAAGGGTCTCTCGTTCTTCCGGGGGCTAGTCGCATTCGGCGAGCGGGCGATTGATTGCCGGTCACCGATCTGGCGCGATCGCGCTAGCGTGGTCCCAATAAAAGCGGCGCCATAGACGCTTGGCGTCCTGCGGTGTCAGCTTCTCGTCAGCTAGCTCGCCTAGCATGGGTTCGACGATCCGAGTTTCCGGATCCGATCTGAACATATCGATCGAGATTGGAAGGGAGCAGATTCAACGCGGCCATCGCGGCTCCGCCTCTCACTGTAACAACTCCTTCAGCGCTTCTTCCGGCGCTTTTTCATCCTAGAAAGTCCGCTCTCGGTCCAGCAATGAGGTCGCTGCAACGAGGGCGACTTCGTCAGGTCTTCATTGTGCGAAATGCTGATGCGACGGCCATTGAGCTTAAGGTGCGTGGGTGTTGATGGCGAAGTAAAGAGTTGAATTTAAAGCGGCTCACGCGCCGGCGGTGGCCCAGGACCGCTTGTCACGCGACCCGCGCGATCGCGCGGCTTCGAATATTGCGGGTCTTGCGCCGCGCACGATGGCCGAGACTGCACCGCGGCTTGCTTCCGACCTCTCGATCGCCGCGGCCGCACAAGATGTCCATGCGCGCTACGAGCCTGGGTCGTGGCGACGCAAACGGATGGGTACGTCCTCTCGGTTGTTGGTGCTCGGTTCCCTGCATTGAGACAAAACGACCGCACTCATTTCGATCCCGCTTTCTTCTAGATCCGATTCTGGACCGGTTAGATCTGTAGATCGACCTGCGTCCAACCGGAGGAGAAGACCCGAAAGTTCCGTATGCGAAAGCGCTGCGGGGCGAAGGGCTGGCGGCTGCTGAAGCCAGGGACGCCGGCCGTCAGAGCGCCGCATCCGGGCACTCTCGCGCGCGATTGCGCCGATGCAATTGGCATGAGCATTAAAAATTGCCTGCTGCGAATCAATGCCAGCAAAACTTGGGTATCTGACACTGCGAGACGACACGTGAATGACCACATAGAGTCCAAAAGCTGCGTTCAAATCGACCCTGCCGATCTGCTGCCCGATGAGGGCGCTCGGCAGCGGTTCGATGCGATTGTGGATCGTGCAGCGAATGCGCGATCAACGTGGGTGCCGCTTGACGAGGAGATGCGAGCGACTCGTGGCGAGCTTCATCGCGTCGAGACCCGCCGCAAACGGCTGATATTGGCCCGCACCGCCGGCGATCCCGGCGCGGACAAGGAGGACGCGCAAATCCGTGACCTCGACGTGCAAGCCGCCGGACTCGCTGAAAAGTTGCGTTGCCTCATCGGTCGGGAGGCGACCGCTGCCGCCCGCATGCGGCGCTGCGGGAGCCTGGCATCCCGCTGCCGGGCCTTTCTGGTTCGCGGTAGCCTGCCATCGGGCATGCGTCTTGCCTCGGTCTCGCAAATCGCGCTGTCGGAGATTCTGAAGCGAGACGAGCCGATCAGTGAGGCTCTCAAGCGCCTGCGCTTGCGCCTTGGCGAGCTCGACGCCGAGGAGCACCGGATCCGCAGTGCGCCATTTCCCAGTGAGGCAAAGAAGCGAGATGCGGCGGCGCTGATCGCACGACTGGCGGAACGTGGGGCGCCGTCTATCACGGCTATGATTGATGACAACGCGAGTGAGATCAAATGGCCGGTCACCCTCCAGGAGCACCATCTGATGGCTGCCGTCCTCGATGCGGGCACGCGGGTTGTGGGCAGAGCGTCTGGCCAGGTTCCCGATGTGATCGGGCTGATCTGTTGGGTCCTTCGTGACACTCTGACCGAAAAGGTGAACGAACTGATCGACACCAACAGCGACGATGCCGCCGCGGTCCCGGCGGATGAGCGTGAAAAGCAGCTGGCCAAAATCGAAGCTGACAAATTGATGATCGAACGCAAGGAGGCCGCCCTGGTACAAGCCGCCCAGGATGCGGGCGAGGCCATCGAACACCGCACTGACATCAGCGTTCTGGCCGCGCTTCAGCTCGAGCTGGTCACGCCGGCACTATGACGACGGCACACCAATATTCTCGCAACTCATGAAAGAAGGCGGCGTTAAGGCTGGAACGAACCAGATCGCGCGATGAGCTGAGTGGGGAGTTCGCTTTGCAAGCGCGAAAAAGCATAATGCTGGTTGCGATCGTTCCCCTGAGATCGTTCCTAAGCGCTTCTGCGGCTTCTCCAAAGTCTTTTCGCGGATCGTGGTATGATCTTCGCAGCGAGCGCCGATGCGTAAGACGCGCGGCTGGTCGTGGTGAGGCTGCGCGCCAGTCAAACTTGGGCATGGGGTGCGTGCATGTATGAGCAGCCAAGCCGACACGTCCCAGCAACTCGCGCGCCAGACAGTCACGACGCCGAAAGAAGTGCGGGCTTACTGATCGCCCCCAAGGAAAAGCGCGCGGACGGCGGGGGCGCCGCTCGTGCGAGTTGCGTCACGAGGGGACTTTGGCCTCAGGAGGGGCATTCACTGAGCGACCAAGCCATGTCTGGCTTGGCAACCAAGGTGCCGACGGGGCGCCCCGCACCTCATCGGTGTCGGCTTCCGAACGGTCGTGGTCGTCAATCAGGCGCTGCAGACGTGCAGCGCTCGCGAGCGGCGGTGATACGCGCGTTCGCGACCTCACGTTTCCTCGGCGAGCTGCGCCTCAAATGCCACCTGGCTTAGAGGCTGGCGATCTGACCATCCTGGTTGCAGGCATCATTCTTCACAGCCTGGATCGGTGGCAAGCACTTCCAAGGAAGCGGACGCGCACGTCAGGAAAAATTCACACGAGAAGAGTTCGGAAGAGGGTTGAAACGCACCTAACGTCAAGTTGTACGATCTGAAAATAGACGGCAAAGGTCGTCAGCGTTCCGAATTCCCAACGGGGGACAGTATGCGAATGTCTCAAGTGTCAGGCTCACGCAGGATCAGGCTTATTAGCAACTTCACCCATAAAGTGCGCTATGCCCGGATCTGTATCCGCACGCGATGGGGCCGACGTGCAGCTTTGTCGGAACTTCAGCGTTCGCCTGAATGGCGCGGCTCGGGCGTAAGCCGATCGGCCGGCTCGCCTAACTTGTTATGCGAGATGGCGACGGCGCTCAAATCCTCGCATGCATGATGGCTGGATGAGAGTTGCGCCTCGCGCCAACTCGGTCCGCGGATGAGCAGCCAAGCGAATTCCTGGGAGAGCTGGATGATATCGGTGAGGAGCCTTGGGGGCATCGTTCTGCATCTGCTGCTGGATATGCAGGTCGTGATCGGCCGGGATTTTGATGCGGCGCCAAGCGAAGCGCGCGGCTGCTCCCATGGCGTTTCGCCCAATAACAGATGAACCGAGGGAGCCGCGCGCAAGGGGACTCAAGTCGCGTCATCGCTCCAGATCCGCCGACGAACACAATTTAAGGGGAATGATGTGACAAGACAGCGCTCTCTGCTGACGCCTGGTCCATTGTCGTTGTCGCTGGCGGTCAGGAGCCAGATGCAGATCGACCTCGCATCGCGCGATTGTGAGTTCAAGGAAGTGACCGCCCGCATGAGGCGGCTGATGCTGAATCTGCTGGGAGATGCCGAGGCCTATTCAGTGGTCCCTATTCAGGGAGGCGGCTCCTTTGCAATGGAAGCCGCTCTCTCTTCATTCGTGTCCAAGGACGACAAGCCGCTCGTTTGCATAAACGGCATCTATGGCGAGCGCATCTTCAAGATTCTGCGGCTGTGGGGCATCGAAGCGCTGAAGCTTGTCAACCGAGCTACCGAGCCCGTGGATGCCCAGGAAGTTGCCGAGCATCTGAGCCGAAATCCCGGCATTACCCACCTCTGTCTCGTGCATTGCGAGACGACGACCGGAATCGTCAATCCGATGGATGCGATCATGGGGGAGGCGAGGCGGCGTGGTGTCAAGACGATCGTCGACGCCATGAGCTCGTTTGGCGCGATTGACATTGACCTGAGCCGGGGTGGGCCAGACGTCCTGGTGACGTCGAGCAACAAGTGTATCGAAGGGCCGCCTGGAGTAGCTTTTGTCATCGCGTCTCGCGAACTGCTGGAAAATGCGGTTCAAGCACCAAAGTCATTTGTGCTCGACGTGAGAGATCAATGGCTCTCGCTCGAGCGCACCGGTGAGTGGCGGTCGACCCCTCCCACTCACATCGTACAGGCAACGACGAAGGCCTTGGAGATTCTGGAGGGGGAAGGCATTGATGCAAGGCGCCGCAGGTATGAGAAAGTCAGAGACGATCTCGTCCGAGAACTCGAAGGGATAGTGTCTCCGCTGCTGTCCGCCGACTTGCAGTCGCCGGTCTGCGTCGCATTCAGTGCGCCATCCGGAATCGCGGATCAAGCTGGGTTTGATGGGCTATATCGTCACTTGGCGGCCCACAACCTTTATGTCTACTCGAGGCTGCACCTTGCGACGCGCAGTTTTCGGGTCGGTTGCATTGGCGAAATCCAGCCCAGTTGGATCGAGCATTTGGGGTGCGCCTTTCGTGCATACTTTCGGTCCGGTCCGGCTCCATCAGCGGGGGCGGTGTCAGCCCGGGAGGCTTGCGAGCGCCGCGTCGAGATGTCACCGCCGTTCAAAAGGACCTCGCAGCTGCCGTTCTCTGCCGAAACGGCTGTTCTGCACGCGGGCTATCGACGCGATCCGGTGACGAAAGCTGTCGCAGTGCCGATCTATCAGAACACGGCGTACGAACTCGATGGCGATCTAAATCACATTGCGGACGTCTACAACGTCAAGGCGGATGGGTTCACCTATACGAGGATCATCAATCCGACGACCCGCGCGCTGGAAAGAAGGTATGCCGCGGTCGACATGGGACGCGACTCGCTCGCCGTCGCCTCAGGTCAAGCGGCGACGTTCCTTGCCATCGTCAACCTATCAAGCGGCGAAGTGGGGGACAATGTCGTCGCCTCACCGTATCTTTATGGCAATACGTGGAACCTGCTCCACAACACGCTAAAGCGTCTTGGTATCAGCGTCAGGACGGCAGACCCTCGAGAGCCCGAGACTTTCGAACGTGCCATCGACGATCGCACGATCTGTCTGTTCGGAGAGGTGATTTCAAACCCTTGCCTGATTCCACTTCCGGTCAAGCAGCTTGCTGAGATCGGCCGAAAGTACGGCGTGCCTTTGGTCGTGGACAATACGACGACCCCACTGGTGTGTCGGCCGTCAGATCTCGGTGCTGCGATTACGACCTACTCCGCTACGAAATACATATGCGGCCATGGCACGACGCTTGGCGGTCTGATCGTTGACAACGGCAAGTTCAGCTACCGGGGAGCATCTCGCTTTCCCTTGTTCAACAGTCCTGACGAGGCGCATGGCGGGATCATCTGGCGCAACGCGCTGCAAGATGTCGACGATCTTGGAAAAAGCGAGGTTCTCCTAAAGGCTCGCATGACGTGGTTGCGCGATACTGGCGCGGCCATCGCCCCCTTTGCGAGCTTTCAGCTCATCCAGGGCCTTGAAACGCTGCCCCTTCGCATGAAGCAGCACTGTACAAACGCCAGGATCGTGGCCGACGTTCTCAAGGAGCATCCAAAAGTGCGCCGTGTCGTCTACCCGGGGCTGTTCGAAGGAGCCGATCGGGACACCGCCGATCAGACACTCAATCCAGCATACGGACACGGCGCGATGGTCATGTTCGAGGTGGAGGACGAACAGGCCGGGCGCAAGTTCATCCAGAACGTCGACCTGATGTATCACGTTTCGAACGTGGGGGATGCCCGTACGCTCGTGACGCATCCTGTTTCGACGACCCACACCACCGTTCCACGGGAGAAGCGGGAAGCCGCCGGCATATTTGGCGGCTCGATCCGACTTTGCGTCGGAATCGAAGATGTCGATGACATCGTACGCGATCTCGACAGGGCGCTTTCCGCAATCTGACAACTTGTAAGGCGATCAGGAAGAGGTTCTCATGAATCAGGCAGACGCTTGGAAACTGAGGTCGTCACGTTATGAGGCTGTTCAGTTCAGCCGCGAGATCAATAAGCAACTCTCAGAACTGAGACCCGACAATATAACCGGAGCCGCCTATATCGCCAAAGACTACGCTGTAATTGCCGCTTGCACGCTCGCGACGGTTTGCGTCTCCTGGTGGCTGTACCCGGTCGCCGTGCTTCTGATCGGCGCCTACCAGCGCGGCCTGACGACGATCGCTCATGATGCGGCTCACCGTACGCTCGCGAAGAACACGACCTGGAACTACGTCCTCGGCATTCTGTTCGCTGCCTATCCCCTGTTCCAGCGCCACTGGGCCTACCGGATCTCGCACGTCTATCTGCATCATCCGTATCTCGGCGACCCGGACAAGGATCCCGACCTGAAGTTCTTCATGGCCAACGGTGTTTACGACGTTCAGCCTCCTGAGCGGTACGCGTTTAATATCATCTGGAAGCCGATATTTGGTGGCGCGACGCTGGCCTATCTGAAGTATCTCTGGACCAATCGGTTTTCGATCACAGATGCCGACGACCAGAGCCGCTCGAGCATACTCATCGATAGGTATGGGTTTTACCTTTTCTGGATCGGCATCCTGGCCGGATCATATGCTCTTGGGCTGCTCCACATCGTGATCCTGTTTTGGATCGTGCCCTATCTCACAACGTTTCAGGTTCTCGGGTGGTTTGTCGAGCTCGCTGAACACTCACCGATGTGCGAAACCGAGACGCAGAACGTCTACCTAACCAGGAATCGGAAAGGGAATTTCCTCGAGCGGGCCATCCTTGGACAGAATCTGGATGAGTACCACCTTGAGCATCACCTTTCGCCGGGCATCCCATTCTGGCTTTTGCACAAAGCCCAGAAGATCCGGATGCTGGATCCGGGTTATGCAAAGGTTGCCGCAACCTGGGGTGGGCTCTTCGTCAAGGGGCCGCAAGGTCAACCCAGTGTCATAACTCAGTTGAAGGAGCGAAATCGGCGCTTGTATGAGCAGTCGCTGGCCGACGCCCAAGCCAAGGGGCAAGTGGCGTGACATTGCAACGGTCGGACAAGGTCCGTGCCGTGGTCGGCGTCACCTCGAACCGTCTTTTGGTCGATGGTGTGCATCGCGACTGGCTGCGGCGCAAATACGTCAAGGCCCTGCTTCATCATGCGGGCGTGGCGTGCGTCATATTGCCGACGATCGACGCTGAAGATGCGAGGGTCGAGGTCGCCCGGGCGATCATGGGCGCTCTCGACGGCCTGGTCTTGACGGGAGATGAATCGAATATTGACCCTGCCGTCCTGAAAGCTCCTGCATCCTATCCAGGAGCCGATCAGCAGGACGTCGAGGATGGTCTCCGTGACCGCCCACGAGACAGGTTGTCTGCGGTAGCCATCGGGAGAGCGATCGCGCTCGGAATGCCGATCCTGGGCATCTGCCGTGGGCTTCAGGAGCTCAACGTCCATTTCGGCGGTACGCTCCATCCATCGCTTGCGGAGTGGCGGCTGGGAAGTGCCCTGATGCATGCTGAGAAACCGGATCGTCCGAGAGACCGCCAGTACGATGCCGCGCACACCGTGAGGATATGTCCGGATGGAGGGCTCTTTCCGATCGCGCGCGTCATCGAAGCGCAAGTTAACTCCCTACATAATCAAGGCATAAAGGCGCTTGCTACCGCGCTGAAGCCGGAGGCGTGGGCGCCTGATGGTCTGGTCGAAGCAGCTTCGGTCATTGGTGCGCCAACCTTGCAAATCGGCGTGCAATGGCACCCTGAATGGCACGTCTCGACCGATCTCCTGAGCAAGCGACTGTTCACGGCCTTTGGAGAGGCGTGTGTTGCGTACTGCCAAACAAAGAAACACTAGAGGCGGATTGTGACGTTCCAAACCAAGCGCGGTCCGTCCAGGTCGAAAGACGGGTCTCTCGGAGCTGATGCACAAGGATGGTTCTGGGGGCGCGCTGCGCCGCGCCACCGGCAGGGGAAGGGCGGACGATTGACAAGACGCTTCGCTCTGGGAGTTCTCTTTGTGGCGCTTTATGTCGTCCTGAGCGCGGCAGGCGAGGTTTATGCGGCATCGTATTTTCAGCAGGCAGACGTGTTCGTCGCTCTTCTCGTGTCCTTTGCCGCGGTGTGTCTGACATTCAATCTCCTGGCGAGGCACGAGAGCGGAACGGCACGGGCTGCGAAGTCGGCGCTCCCGGTTTTTGTGTCGCTCAATGTCGTGACCGCGATCAGTTGGATAGGGTTGTTTATCGGCCTGAAATACGCCGAACCTGCGATCGTCGTTGCGTTCATGGTGGCGTTAGGACCCGCCGCAACGGTGTGGTTAAACGCGCTGATCAGGCGGCAGGGCGCCCCTCCAGCATCCGATATCGTCGTGAGCGTTACGATCGCGGCGATTGGAAGTTACATGATCTGGATTTCGGCGACCGGCAACGCTGGCGTGGAGTGGGGGGCTCGATCGTCCGTCGGCATCGTCTTGGCGATCGTGGCCGGCCTATCGCTCGCCGTCACAAATATACTCGTCAAGCTATTGTTCGACCGCGGATTCTCCGGTCGACAGGTGCTGGCGCATCGCTTTTACGGAACGATCCTTTTGCTGCTGGGATTGGTCGACCATTCCTCCATCCTGCTTGAGATCTCAGAGCATTGGCTTGCGATCGCAACGATTGGGCTATCCACGATCATCGTTCCTTTGCTCTTGATCCAGGAGGGCATTCGCCGCGTAGAGCCCTTCACGGTCAACATGGTCCTGTCCACCGCTCCCGTCATCACGTTCCTGTTCCAGTACTTCGATTCTCGCATCGTTCCTTCGCCACACACGTTCGTTGGAAATGTTCTCATTACGGCTGTCGCCGTCGGCAACGTCTACCTGCAGTATCGGAGGTCCGCATGAACGAACGGAATTGTGTAATCGTCGACGCATATTCGACTGGCCGATTTCTGCCGGAAGAGTTCAAGCGGTATGGAATTGGAACAGTGCATGTGATGTCGGCTGCACAGATTCCGCCCATCTTCCAATCCCATTTCAATGCGGAACTGTATGATGAAGTCATTCGTCCGCCCGAGCGCATGGGATACGAGGAGATCGTTGAACATCACCTCCAGGCTCTCCATGGCAGGGAGCTGGAGTTCGTTATAGCGGGGTGCGAGACCGGAGTTGAGTTGGCCGATTCCATCTCGGAGCGGCTGGGCTTACCTACAAATGGGACCGCCCTTTCAGCTGCCCGGCGCGACAAATCGCGCCTGTCCGAAGCGTTGGCCGCAGCAGGCGTGCGATCGATCAGACAAGTCGTGTGCGACAATGCCGGAGAAATCGCAAGCTGGAAGCGTGAACAGAACTTCGATGAGATCGTGATCAAGCCGCTGAACAGCACAGGCACGGAAGACGTGTTCTTTTGCTCGACGGATGCGGATGTTGAGCGCGCTGTAACTGCCATCGTCGGGAAGACGAACCGTGTCGGAGCGCTCAATCAATCGGCACTTGGACAGGAGAAAATTAGCGGCCAGCAATATACCGTAAATGCCGTCTCGATCGACGGAGAAGCCTTCGTCACGGAGGCCTGGACCTATGACACTGTTCCTATTAAGGGCGCGTCGTCGGTCTGCTCACTCGAGCGGTTGTTGGGTGGTAAGGAGCCAATCGTCCTTGAACTGTCCGACTACCTTGTGCGTGCGTTGCGGGCGCTTCGGATCGCCGACGGACCTGCTCATGCCGAGATCATCGTCGATGATCGGGGACCAGTTTTGGTCGACTTCGGAGCCAGGCTGCAAGGAACCATGTCGGCAAAAGCCCGGACGATGGCTTTGGGCCACAACCATTTGACGCTCACGGCGTGGCGCTACGCAGATCCCAAAGGCTTTGCCGAGTTTATGAGGCGACGCGGGGTTTACAAGCGGCAGGCTCATGCACTGTGCGTCTCGCTGATTTCCGACATGGGCGGTATTGTTGCCGGCTATCCTGGACTCGATGCGATCAGCAAGCTCCCGAGCTTCGCCGACGCCATTGCATTCGTTCCGATAGGTCAAAACCTGATTCCGACGATCGACCTGGCGTCGACGCCAGGCATTGTGTATCTCGTGAATAACGACCTGATACAGCTTGAGGATGATTATCGCCAATTGCGCGCGATGCGGATGGATCAGGTGTTCGATTTGGTGGCGCAGGAAGCCAACCGATGACCGACACTCGGGTAGATCGCGCGAATTCGACCGCCGCCGCGATGATCGGTGTCAGCGACTTCGATGGCATTCTTCGAGGCAAGCACGTCCTGGGTGAGGATCTCTCGGGTGGGGATAAAATCATCAAGTTCTCCGAAGCGGTGCTCGCGTGGGACTGTTCGGACCGGGTCATCCCGGCGAGGTTCATGCAAAAGTCGCTGTCAGCATTCGGAGACGCTGATCTGCGTATTCTCTCGGGCACCGGCCGTCCCGTGTCTTATGTCGGCGATCAGTATCTCTATCTCGCCGAGTTTACCGGCGCACATGAGAGCGTCTGCCCGCGTGGCATTCTGCGTAAGGTCCTACGAAGGGCTGCTGATCACGGATACCGCTGCACTGCCGGGTTCGAGTTTGAGTTCATGCTGTTCAAGGAGAACGCCGACACAATCGAAGACAAGCCGTTCGGCCAATGGGCTCCGTTAACGCGGGGCCCGTTTGGCTACTCGATTGCGCGTTCTGTCGCGCACCAGGAGCTGTTCGGTGAGATCCTGGCGCTTTGTGAGAAATCCAAAATACCTCTCAGCGGGCTGCACTTTGAAACGGGACCTGGCGTGATTGAAGCGTCGCTTAGTCATTGTGACGCCCTGGAAGCTGCCGATCGAGCAATCATATTCAAGTCGATGATAAAGGCCTGGGCGCAAACGCGCGGCATGATGGCTACATTCATGGCCAAGGTTTCCGAGAAATGGCCAGGCCAGTCCGGCCATATTCACATCTCGATGTCCTCAGACAGTCAGAATGCGTTTCACGATAGTGAGGCGTTTCGCAACGTCTCGAAGCTTATGAGGCAGTTCATCGGCGGACAATTGAAATACATGAATGAGTTCTGTGTGCTCGCCGTGCCGAACTTCAATAGCTACAAGAGATTGGTACCCGAGTGCTGGGCACCAATCTGTCCGAGTTGGGGCGTTGACAACCGCTCGTGCGCGGTACGTGTCATTCCGGGAGAGCCGTCTGCACATCGCCTCGAATACAGGCTACCCGGCGCAGACCTGAACCCATATCTTGCCCTCGCATGTGCCATCGGTTCCGGCGTATTGGGCATCGAGACAAATGCGGTGCTCCCGGCTCCGATCGTCGGTGATGCAAGCGCGGAGATTTGCCTTCCGTCCGGACGACTGCCTCAAAGCCTCTCAGAGGCAACTTATCGGTTTGCACAGTCCCCGGCGGCCAATGATGTCTTCGGAGAAGGATTTGTTGAAGCCTTTTCTTGCTCCCGTCGCTGGGAATGGGAAGCCATTCAACATCGGGTCACCGACTTTGAACGTCGGCGGTACTTCGAGATCATCTAGTTTGAGCCGCAGCTGCGCACTGCTGCAACCATTTGGTTGATCATTCGCACATCGGGTCTTATCACATCATGTGAATGGCGCCGGACGGCTGGTGCGGCTGCCTGTAAGGCGGAATTCGAGGCTTCGTGTCACGAAGGCGTTAATCAAGCGCAAGGGCAAACGCTGGTCCCGAGATGTGGTCGCCTGTTCACCGGTTCAGTTGAACATCATCTCTCGTCGGTATGGCACCCATTGCCCCGACCATCATCGCCGGTGTGCATGCCGAAGCTCCACTTGCTCTCCGCTCAATGAGCACTGCCGCGACATCGCATTTCTCCGATGATGGCTGCAGACTTCGACAGCGCGAAGTCAATGCTGAACGCAAGCCGCCACGCGTTGCTCGCCGACGGAATGTGCGACTATCCAAATCAATGGCACAACGACCCCGAGACGGCTCAAGGGCTCCTGCAGAACCGGCCGAAGGGTCATGAGGGTGATCGCGATCGCCGCCGCGCGGTGCCCAATATGATCGGCGCCGGCATGATCGGCGCCGATCATGCCAAAGTCAGGATGAGGCGTGCCGCAGGTGCCGTCGAGCAGCAGCATCTGCATGCCGATTGGGCCGAGAGGGTATCGCAGCTGTGAGGGAGCCTCATCGACATGTCGACGAAGCCGCTGTCAGAGCTTTGGTGGACGCACGCAAGAAGATCGTTATTGCCGTCGAGCTTGGCCGCTTCAGCCAAAGGCATTCACGCGAGGCGGCGGCGAGCCATTCGCCCGGAGCGTTCGCCGGTTGGCAGCAGCAGCGGCACCGAAACGGCCGGCGCGATCATGATCGTCATCGGCATTCGTGCCGCCGACTGTTGAGCGGCAGCAGCGGCACAAGAAGGCATCTCGCTGCGCGTAATCGAAAACGAAGCAGTCGGTCTGGTGTCCTCTTTGGACGACGGGTAGTTGGCGGCCTCATCTACGAGTCGGATCGTGATGTTGCAGAGGAAGAAACCGATGAGCGTCCGCTTGATCGGCGGTTCGATGGAGCGGGCGGGTCATAGAAAAAGTTCCCGGCTTCAACGGTTCGGCCATATTTCCAATGGAACTGTTGAACCCATTGATTGTATACAAGAAATAACGTTTTAACAGCTGAGTCAAAAATCAGGTCCGATTGTTGAAGCCATGGATTTTCAAGAGCTTAACAACGACCAGCGCCGTGAGGCGGTCAATAGTCAGCAGCGCTTCCAGGCCCTGAGGGACGCCAAGGAGGCCTACGATGCTCATCGGGGTTCCCTGACTTGGTTGCAGTCTAAAGGCCGCGAATACCTCGTCCGGAGCTACTACGACAAAGCGGGCCTAAGGAGGCAAGCCTCGCTCGGCGCGCGTTCCCCCAAAACTGAAAAGATGAAGGCGGACTTCGAAGCTAAACGCGCTGCTGCAGAAGACCGGCTGAAGAACTTGCGCGATACCATGGAGCGGCAAGCCGCGGTCAATCGTGCGCTCGGCTTGGGCCGCGTACCGTTGATTGGTGCCCGGATCATGCGCGCTCTCGACGGCGGAATGTTGGGTTCTGGGATTCGGATTCTCGGGACAAACGCGATCTACGGTTATGAGGCCTCTTCCGGCGTCAGACTCGATCCGGGCTTCGCCACGACGGAAGACATCGATCTGGACGCGCGGGACGGACTTACGTTGGTCGCGGACGACGACGTCTCTGAGGGATCGCTCATGAAGATACTCAGGCGATTGGACACCAGCTTTGAACGCGCCAAGCAGACGTTCCGTGCTGTAAACCGGGACGGCTATCTCGTCGATTTGATTAAGCCAATGCAGAGCCCATCTTGGAAGAAGGCTCCAGACAAGATCGGCTCTGACCCGGAAGATTTGACTGCCGTGCAAATCGAAGGACTCGATTGGCTGCAGAATGCTCCCGCCTTCGAGGCGGTCGCGATCGACGAAAAGGGCCAACCGGTGCGCATCGTAGCTCCAGATCCGCGAGTTTGGGCCGCCCATAAACTATGGCTGTCCCGTCGTGCGGACAGGGAGGCGCTCAAACGCCAACGCGATGCAGCGCAGGCCAAAGCCGTAGGCGCTTTGGTGGCCAACTATCTTACTCACCTCCCGTTCGACGCAGAGCAATTGAGGATGCTTCCGAAAGAGGTGGTGGACAGCGCGGCGCGTCTTTTCGCTAAGCAAGATAGCGCTGCGCGAGCCTAGCAGCCAGGGTCGGCAACAACGGCTCCGGCATATCCGGCGCCGATCATCAGCGGCACCCATGATGATGATCAGCATGCTGCTGCTCATCGGCTTCACGACCGTCGCCTCGTTGTTCTCAGATCGGAAGGCCGAACGGGGGCTGCGAGACCCGGGCGACGGGAGAACCACGAACCGCTATTTTGCGGATCTGAGATCGTTCAAGAGGGAAGCAGCGACAGACTCCTCAGCGATCGAGAGGCCGTGCAGTTGCATCGCCGTCGTCAAGCCTTCGTTCCAAGATGCACATAAGGCCTTTCCGGTGAGCTTCTGTCCGAGTCCTGATGCTCCTTCAACCGCTGATACGTAGTCGATGGCATCGAACCGCCAGGAACTGGCCCCATGCTCGCGCATCATGTGATTGCCGATGCGGACACCGGCCCAATCGAAATCGCCATGGTAGTGTAGCCTCGCTCCCGCTTCGGTCAGTTGCGATAACAGGCACCTCTGTGCCGCGGCGGGCATTCCGTCGGTACAAACCAACGGCTCGCAGCCGGCGCCCCAGCGATCGGCGGCGATGGCCACAAGGTTGGGGTTCTCGCAGACGTAGACCTTTCGACCCGCTACCCTCCATGCTGGAGGCGTGCGCAAGAGCGACCGCAACGAGGCGTAGACGGGCTCTCCCGCAAATTGTCCGTACCTCTCTGTGCCCTCGACGGGCAGATTCAGGAACAAAGCGGGCCGCGCCAATTCGTTGACCAGGACCCCGGCCTTGGCCCAGACGTCGCGGTCGCGCTCTGCCCGTTCGGCGGACTCGATTTCGGTCTCCCCTTCCGGCTCGTCGAAGCCTTCTTCGCCACCGGTCCGCGCAATCGGCCGCCGCCAGATCGTCAGGATCAGAGTCGCGGCCGGCCTGCCGCCATCGAGAGCGTGTGCGTCTCCCAGGGCTTCCGCGGCCAATTGCGAGCGCGTGAGGGCATTCGCGGGCAGTCGCCGCAGCGTCGCTTCGACCCTGCGGCACAGCTCGATTGCCGCATCCGGCTGCGAGCCTGAGAGCCGCTTGAGCAGACCTAGCCCCTTGGGAGTTCGCAGCAGCTCGACGAGCGCTTGGTGGGTACATAAGTCGAGAACATCCGACCACATCTGTCTCGATGCGCGCCGCGTTTCCGCCAGGTTCGCGATCGGCCCGTCGATGATTTCAAGCGCATTCCGCAGAGACATGGCGATGCCGGAATCGCGGAACGTCGCATCCACCCGGCCGACATCGACCTGCAGCGAGGAGGAATGGCGGACATGGCGGCCCAGCAGCGACGCCAACAGGGCGTGCTCGTCGGAAGTCAGCTTGCCGATCCGGAAGCTTTCGACCTCCTCGCCATCCGGCGCCCGGGCGAACCGGTCGCGAAGCCGCTTGCGGAGGTTCGCGTATTCGGTTCCTCCGAGCAGGCGCTGCAGCCGTGGCTCGATCGGCGGCCTCATGAAGCCGCAAACCTGCGGTCGGGATCGCTTTCGCGCCTCTTGGCTCTTCCGTCCCAGCTCCAACGGGAGACGAAGACCGCGTCTATTCCTTCGCGCCGCTGTAGCTGGCAGATCGCGACGCCGGGAAGCTCGGCGTAGCAGGCCCATTCGCGCTCGCTCGTGATGACGAAATCGAGATCGAACTCGCGAATCAATCCCATGCAATGCGCCCTCGCGGCGTCGTCGATTCCGGCGAACGCCTCGTCGAGCAGCATCAGACGCGGCGCCAGCGGAAAACTTCCCTGTGTGTAAAAGCTCGATATCGCTGCGAATAATGGCACGGTCAATCCGAGCGCCCGCTCGCCGCTCGAGGCGGGGCCGGAAAGCTTGCGCCAGTTTCCGTCCTGCCAACGCTCGACCCTGAAGCGATGCCAGCGCCTATAGTCCAGGGCACGGGAGAGTTGGTCTATCAATGGTCCGGCCGAATCCCTGCTTGCTCCCGAATCCGCTCGCTCTCGCTCGGCAGTGATGCGCTGTTGCAGCATGGCTCCGACGACTTTCCGGTCCTCGGCCGACCACAGATCCGCGTTGACATTCAGCAGACGTTTGCGTGCGGCTCCCAACCCGACGGGAGCGCCTTCTTCTTCCGTCAACGGCGGCCATATCAGTCGGTAGCGCACCCCGGTCGATGTCGGACGGCTGTGTAGTTCCTTGTTTATCAAGTCTCGCCGGATTTCCGCAGCCTGCAGCAGGCGCTGCACTTCGGAGGCGATCTCCGCCTGCAGGTGATTTTCCAGCACCGTCCGCTCGCTCTCGGTCAGGAGTTCGCTCCGCTGGGCGATCTCCTCGGCGAGACGCGCCGCGAGCATGTCGGGGCGCTCCGGCCTGTTCTGGTAGATGACGTGCGCGATCAATCCCCAATCGTTCTGCTCGGCTTGGGCCCGGTGCCCGAGCGCGCTGAGCGCGGTCTGCAACTCCGTCAGTTCTTCGCTGATCTGCCTTTGAACGCGCGCCCACGCCTCGTCCTTGTCGTCCAGCGCCGACAACGCCTGCTCGGCGCGTCGGGCCAACCCCAAGGCCGGATCGATCGTCCAGGGACCACCCATCTCCGGCAATACGACTTGCGGGATAGCGGCGGTTAGTAGACCGGTCGCGGTGAATTGCTGAAACCTCGATATCGCCTCGCTGCGTGCTGCGCTCCTCTGCTCGAAGACGACGGTCGCGGTCGTGACCTTTTCATGAGCGACCGCGCGCGCCTCTCCTGCGTTTTTCAGGGCTTCCTCCGCATCGTCCAGAGCGATCTCTGCGGCATCCGATGCTGCGCGGGCTTCGTTCAACTGGCGCCGCAGTTCCTCGACCTTCGCACCGATAGCTTTGCGCAGCACGTCGAATCGAACCGCGGCCTCTTCAGCCTCGATTCTTGCGGTCGAGAGCTGGTCTTCATGCGCAGCAGCGGTCTCTCGCGCCTCGTTTTCGCGGACGCGTAGCCGCTCCAGATCGGGCAACGCAAGGCGTACTTCCAAGACGACTTGCGTAAGCCGCAGTTGGCTTTCCTGGTAGCGTCCTAGAGCCGTTTCGACGGCCGCCAGTTCGGAAGGTGACGCCGGCAGCCGAAGGTCGGCTGCGTCAGTGGCGCGCCGTCGCCGCACCGAAGCGAGTTCCTCTTCGCTCGCATGGAATTGCATCGCGGCTTCGGTCAACCGCTGGCGAGCCGTTGCCGCCTCGCGCGCGGCGGTCGCAGCGGAGAGATGAGCGTTGCGCAGGGCGTCGTCGGTCGGCGCACGGCGCCATTCGTCGGTCGCTTCATTCTGATCCCGAGCTAGTCCGTCGAACTCCGCCTGCAGTCCGATAGTCTCGCCGGCGATCTCCGCCAGCCGTTCCGAGATTTCCGCCGATCTTCGAGCGCGGGCGGCGGCGCGCGCGGAGTAACCGATGTGGACCGCTTCCTTCTTCTCCCATGCACCACTCAGGGCCCCGAGCCGAAAGCGGCCATCGGGAGCGATCCAGGACTCTGCCTCCGCTGGCTCGTCGTCCGCACAGGAGATTCCACGGAGGATGCTTTCGACGATCGCGTTAGGGACGCCGCTGTCGGCCGGCACGTCCGCGCGCAACCAGTCGGCAAGCGACGGCGATTGAGACCCTCGTTCGAGCATCTGCGCGTCTCGAAAGGGTGTACCTCGATCGGACGATTGGAGGCGACCGTCGGGCGAAAGCCAGGCATCGAGGAGCCCGGCCCCCTCCAGCGCGGCTTCTAATCCGGCTCGTTGAGGGAGCGTCACCGAGGGGTGAAAGTCCACCAACCTCCAGAGAGGGGCTCCTTCGCGCGCCTTGCGGGCTTCGGGATCGCGGGTATGCGGTGGGGACGGCTCGGGATCGATCCCGCCTTCCAGGCGGCTGCGTTCTTCCTCGAGATTTTTGCGTTCCGTCAGCAGGCCTTGCCGCCGACCTTCGAGCGCGACGCGGGTCGTCGCCAGGCGTTCGCTGGTCTCTTGCTGCGCGTCTTGCAGAAGCCGACGCGCGGGATTGTCGCCCGTCGGCGTGACGACCCACTCGGATAGGGAGGCGAGAGTCGCGAAGCGGTCGTCCGACGTGACGCGATGTTGCTTCAAGCCTGCGAAGCAATTCTCCCATGCGTCGATCAGGTTTTGGCCTTCGCGCTCCACGCCTGCATCGGCCGATTCGCGTCTCTCCGCGGCGGCATCGGCGGCGTCCTGACATTCGTCTCGGAAATTTCGGCGTTGCGTATTCAGCAACTCCGCCGCCGCCACTTCGGCATCCCGCCTCCGCAACGACGCAATTTCTTCGCGCCTGCCCTCAACGAGGGCTCGAAGTTCGGAGCCGGCCTTTTCGAAGGTCTGAGGCGTCAACGCCGCAAGCCGTTCGGCATCGAGCGTGGCAATCGGATTGTCGGCATGCGCGTTGAACACTCCAGCCGTGTCGGCGAAGGTCGCGCAATCCCGGCGCAGATCGGCGACGCGACGATCGATCTGCCGAACCCGCTCCGCCGCGGAGTTCGTCTCCCCAACGCTGGACGTCAATCGCCGGCTCGCCGTTTCCATCGCGCCTTCGGCGACGGCCAGAGCCCTCCGACGCCCTTCCGCGTCCTTTTCCGCCGATTCCAGGCGGTTCGCGTCCTCCATCCCCGCTCCCGAGCGAAGGGTATCGACGCGGGATCGCTCGCGTTTGAATTCGATTTCGGTCGCATCGCAAGCTGTGCGAGCTACGTCCTCGGCGGCCGAAGCGGTCTCCAGTCTAGCTTCTGCCTCGCCGCGCGAACGGCTCGCATTGTCGAACTCCGTTTGGGCCTGACGCAGCGTGCGCGCCTGCCTTCGCGTCTGCGTGCCCGCGTAGACACGGTATTTTTGGTCGAAGCGGTCGACGGCCTCGGCAAGCGACTGGTATTCCTTGAGCTGCTGGCGGTCCTCTTCCAACTGGCCCAGTGCCTCGGCGACGTCGGCCAGCAGTTCCGGAGCCAAAGGCGGCAATGCTTCCGTCAGCGCATTCGACAATGCCGTCTCGTCGGGCTTCTTCGACAATTGCGGTTGACGCAATTGGATCAGCGTATCCACTAGCGCGTCGTAGCGCCTTGCGCCCAGATGAAATAGCCGCTCGTCAACGGCGCGACGGTAGTTCGCGGCGGTGTCGAACACCTGACCTCGACCTTCGAGAGCCTCGCGCAGGCGCTCCTTGGTCAGGACCACTCGCTGCTCGCTCATCAGCCATAGATCCTGATTGATGCGGGTCGGTTTGTCCGCGTCGTCCAGGACGAAGAACCAGCTTTCCACATTCGGGCGCGAGGCGGCGGCGGAGAGCCCGGCGCCGAGCGTGAGATAGTGCGGCGTGCCGTCCTTGTCGAGACGGCCGAATTCGATCCAGGAATAGCCGATCCTGCGATCGTAACTATTCATCAGGAGATTCCACGACATCCTCTTGCCGTTGTCGCCGTCGGGCTCGATGCGAGAGGGCTTTAGCTGTCCATCGAACAGAAAGGGAAGCGTCAGCGACAGCACCTTCGATTTGCCGGTACCGTTGTTGCCGCGTAGTAGCAAGTGACCGTCGCGAAACCAGAACTCTTCGCTGTCGTAATGGAACATCTCCACCAGCCCGAGGCGCAGGGGCTGCCAGCGATCCCGGACCGGAATCGGGAGCGCCGGTCGTTCGGAGGTCGCGGCAAAAGAAGTGGGCCGTTCGTTCACGCCGGACCCATCCCTTCGGCGATCGACGCCCGCCGCGCATCAGAAGGATCTCGGATTTCGGCCTCGCCGAGGCCGAAGCGGGCTATCGCAGGCAACGGTCGGATCCCCTCACTGCCGTGTACGATCAGTTGAAGCTTTTCCAACCGCTCGATGGCGATGCCGGCGAGCTCGCGCTCCGCCCCGGCTTCGCGGGCGGATTTACGCCAATATCGACCGTATCTGATCTTGGCATCGCGGAGAAAAGCGATGATCTCGTGCTCGGAGAACTCGATCCGATGCGGATTTGCTTCCGCGAGAGCATCGGATCGCTTGATCGCACTCGCGAGATACTCCGCGACGAGCAGGGTGGCGTGGGCGTCGGTGCCTTCAGCCGGCATGGCGACGTCGGTAAGCAGGCAAATCTCGTCCACAAGCGCCAGGCCTTCGGCCCGATGCTCCGCGGTCAGAGCCGAGGCTTCGCAAAGACGTGCAGCCATGGCCCCACGTTGATTGACGAAATATGCCCTAGCCTCGGCATCGAGCGTCTCGACGTAGATCACGGGATCGTCGAGGAGGCGACGCGCGAGTTGGTGGCGAAGCGCGGTGCGACGTCCCTCGTCGCTGTCCGCGACGTGCTCGTCGACCAGCGCGCTCAGGCGTTCCTCGAGGGTCTCGGGGGCATCCTCCGGTCGCCACGTCGACGGACCGCGCACGGCAGCGAGCAGGCCGGCAAGCGTCCGGCGTTGCACGTCGTAGAGCGCGTCGGCCTGCTCGCCTCGCGTCTGTACGAAGGCCTCTTCGTCGCCGACGACGCGTTGGAGCACTCCGATCTCCAGCAACGTCCGGCAAACCGCCACAAGTTCGCGGCGCTCATGTTGCGTACCGAGCGTGAAGGCGAAGCCAAGCGATGTCAGAACGGGCTCGGCAGCGAGCTGCAACAGTCTTTCGCCCAGCAGACGCAACGTGATCTGCGATTCTGAACGCTCGAGCGCGGCGCATGCGAGACATAGCAGGACGTAGCGGCGCCTGTCGTAGTCGGGCAGTCCGCGCGTGGTCGCGGAGAGCTCGGCGGGTCGCTTGTACAGACGAGCCCCCTCCTGTTCGATATGCAGAGGCCATCCGGTTTCGCGGGAGAACCAGGCACGCAGTACGTCGGCCTGCCGGCGTACTGAGGGAAATTCGTCGTGGGCCGGCGTCATCAGCGGGGTCATCAGGAGCGCGCGGACCGCCGTCCTGAACTCCTCGCGTTGGTGTTTGCGCTGCTCCTGGCCGATGTTGCGGCTTCCTCGCGTATCCTCGGCTCTGGACATCAGTGCAAGTCCTGCGTCGGCGTGATCGTGATGAGGTGATCGCGCCCCGAAAAGATGCCGTGCGGCGTCGATATCTCTGCCCGGGTTTCCGCCGCCAGAGGCGTGAGGTCGATATGGAGCAGGCCATCACCCGTCTGCCGGGACACCGAGGCTTCCGGATCCGTCTGTTCCGTCAGCGCTTCGCCGAGTAGTCCAAGAAATAGACCGAAGGCATGTCCGTCGAGTTCCCCCAGATCCGAAAGTCGGGTGGGATGGCCGTTCGCGAGACGCCGCCGCGCGGCTTCTACCTGCAGAAACTCCTCGGCCAACTCCCGAGCCAGGCGTGCGCGGGCTTCGGCGCGATCCCGGATCCTGGCCATCGGCCCGCGCGGCGTCGCCTCGCCGTACTCGCGCAGTCGAGGATGGATCTTCAATGGTGGAGCATCGGCCCAGCGGGTGCTTGCCGGCAGATCGGCGTCGGCGTCCGTGTTCAATGCGAAATGTCGGGCAGGATTGAGCGCGAAGGCCGCGCGTGCCAATCGGTGAGCCTCGCCGTCGTTTTGACAGGCGACGAACCAGTTGGCCAGTATTCGGAAGTCCGCCGATCGATCGCTGCGCCCACTGCGGCGCTCGTTGAGCGCTGCGATCGCACCGAGCAGTTGCGGGATCGCGGATCTTGCCCTCGCGCGCAACAGTTCGGCCTGAGAGGGTTCGTGGCCGCTGCGGAAAAACCATCCATGGAGGCCCTTCCAACGTTCGCGCCAAGCGTTCCAATGGGACGTATGTGCTTCGACGCGATCGGTTTCGTTCCCTGGGGCGGCGTCGCGAGCTTCGCGCGCTGCGACTTGCTGCAGCAAGACGTCGATACGTGGATCGAGGGCGAGGATGTGGCTCGCGATCGTATCGGAGCGGCGTACCAAGTCGCCTATGAAACGCTCGAGATAATCTATCAGTTGCCGCTTGTAAGTCGATACGGCGCTAGACTCGGCCTGCTGCAGCTCGATGCTCCGGGCGACGCCCGCCATGAAGGCCTGCGCGTTCTCCGCCAGCCCCTCGAATACGCGCACGAGGTCGCGCAGCGTTTCGTGAACTTTCGCGACATCGGGTTCCCGCTCGCCCGCAAGCGTCTGCAGGGCCCGCAAACGATTTGCGATGTCCTCTAGCGCGACAGTCTGCAGCTCCGCGCGCCGCTGCAGCGTTTGTATGAAGAGCGACAGCGCAGCTTCGACAGCCTCTCCACCCTGCGAGAGACGGTAGAGGAAGCGGGCGCGATAAAAGTCGCTTAGACTTGAAACTCGCGCCGTATCGGGATGCGATTCTAGATTTCCCCATACGGTAAGCTGAGTGAGGGCCCCGTTGACTTCTTCTATTCGAGGGGGCGCGCCGCTCCACTCTGCCTCGGCCAAAACCTCGTCGGGTCTAAGCTGCAAGCGGTATTGCCGTTTGGCCGCCGCAAAGACGTCCATGATACGGCGATAGAATTCCGATTTATCGGCGCTTACGTGCCTGAAGAGGTCGGCCGACTCGCTCACGCTTCGCATGGGGCCTCATCCCAAGGGTCCTCCCTAACGGAGGGTTCGCGCAATACGTTAGTGGATTTGCTACCGGGTTGCACTCGATCCAGAGTCTAATCCGCGATAAAAGGCTTCACTCTACCGATCTTCGAACACAATAAGAAAAAATACATAGTAATTTCAATTATATATAGGTTCGCCATTTTGGTTTGAGTGGCGCGGGATGACTTCGCAGGCGCCTTCGTCGCCGACTTCGTGAATGGCTGCCTTGGCGTCGATCTCAACGCCGAACATGTTGGATGCCATCGCCTCCGACCCGGACCTCGGCGGTCAACCGGCGAGACTGACCCAATCGACGTGACCGGTCGTCATGTAGACGATGGCGCCCCGACGCGACCCGGTCGCCCGAAGGTACTGGACGAGTTGTCGCCGATAGGTCGAGAATTCGGCCTCCTTGGGGTCGACGTCGCTCTTCCAGTCGAAGACGACTCCCCCTTCGTCGTCGTAGGCGATCGCGTCTGCGCGGCCGCCGATCAGATCGTCGGCGGCGTCCGCCGAGGCGTATATCGGCACTTCCGCGACCATTCTTCCGCGATATCTGCTTATGTCGGGCAATCGCAGGGTCTTCAGGGCGGTCGCGGCGAGTTCGTGCCCGTCGAGGTCGGCATCGGTCGGCGAGATCGAGGTCAATTGACGAAGCAATTCGAAGGACCGGGCGGTCGCGGCTTCCGAGTGCTCCTCGAGCTCGCCGGAAATCAGTTCCTCCATCAGCTTATGGAGCAGAATGCCGCGCATGCGCCCGCCCTCGATCGCCGGCGAGGCGTGAATCGGCCCTTCCTCGCTCGTCTCGAAAGCAAGATCGACGGCGATCACGTCGGGATCGCCGTCGCTGGGCTTGATCCAGCGGACGCGGGGCCGGCCATCGATCCGCGCCCGCTCTTCCCGAAAGATCGCGGCGCTTTGGAGATTCGCCACGGGGGTATGCGCGGCGAGCGGAGTACGGGGAAGGCGGCCGACGTCGAGTTCTGGCACCGTGTCGAGCTTAAAATCTAGGAGCTTCGCCCAAGAGGCGTCGTTGCTCCACGTGAAGTTTGGAATCACCAGGAGCTCCATTGCCCGCGTGCACGCGACGTACAGGAGCCGTACGTTCTCGTCCCTCTTCTCAGCCTCTTCCGTCCGCAGCGCGTCTCCGAGACCCGGCGGCACGATCTGGCCCAGCGCCCAATGCAGGCTCTCGTCCCGTCGTCGATGGACGAAGGCCTCCACCCGACGCGGCATGGACGAGCGGTTGATCGGAATGACGACCGGCCACTCGAGTCCTTTTGCCGTGTGCGCGGTGACGATCTCGATCGACTGTCCGTCGGCCTCCATCATGCCTTCCGGCGATGATGATCCGCTCGACCATTCGTCGTCGATGTCCCTGACGAACTGGACGAAGCCGCGGACATCGTAGCTGCGGGCCCGTTCGACGAAGCCGTCGACGTTCGCGAGCGCCCGCGCCGCCTGGTCACCGCTACGGGCTGCCACGATGGCGCGGATGCGCATTCGCTCGATGGCCTCGGCGAGAACGAAGGCGGGCGCCGTTCCGTTAATGCGACGGCGAAGGTCCGCCAGAACGGTCAACACTTCCCGAGCGGCCGGATTCCGGATCGCCGCCGGATCGGTCCGGAGGGAAAGACTTGCGATCCGGTCGCCGTCGACGGGAAGATCGCCGGTGATGTCCAGAAGCTCTTGCTCGGTCATAGGCCCACGAGCGGACCGCGCATGAGCGCTCCGAGCGCCAGCGTGTCGCGGGGGTCGGCCAAGGCGCGGATCAGCGCCACCAGATCCTGCGCTTCCTGCCGCTTGTAGAGGTTCTTCCCCGACTGCGAGGCGAAGGGAAGTCCCGCCTCCTCGAGAGCCCGTTCGTACCGCCACAGGTCCGTGGACACCGGTGCGAGCAGGGCGATATCGCCCGGACACAGGCGCCTGGTCTCTCCGTCGTTGAGCTTGATGTCGACGTTGCCGATGAGGCGCGAGCATACTTCGGCCACGGCTTGTGCTTCCTCGTCGCGGGCACTGTCGACCCTCGTCAAGGGGGGAAGCTCCACGGAAACCTTCGCCACGCACGGCAAGCCCTGCTCGCTGGCGGCCCTCGTGGTCTGCAAGGCAACGTAACCGGCCTGCTGCGACGACAGCCGTTCCTCGAAGCAACGGTTCACGTGATCCAGTATCTGGCCGCGAGACCGGAAGTTCGCGGTGACCTTGAGGATATTGTCGGGAAATTGCGCCTCGATCGTCTCGCGCACCCTGAGATACGTCGCCAGGTCCGCGCCGCGGAAGCGATAGATCGCCTGCTTCGGATCGCCGACTTTATGCGCATAACCTCCACGGCATGTCGCGGGACCGAACGCGGCAGACCCGTGGCCAACGGAAAATCGCGCGGGCGGCTGGGGGACCACCCGCGCTAGTCTGGGTGGAAGCTTGGCCATCCCGGGGGGCGCGATGCATGAGAAGCCAAGCCGTATTCCTCCCAGCAACTTGCGTGCCAGACGCTCGCGCGCGCAGGCTCGTCACGATGCAAAGCATAAACTCATGAAGCGCGGCGCTGGTCGACACCATGAAAAAGTGTGCGGGCGGCGCGAGAGCCGCCCGCACGAGTTGCGCTACGAAGCGGCTTGGGCCTACGAGGTCGTCATTAGCAACCAAGCCGCGCATGACTCAGCAACCGGCGTGCCAGACAATGAAGGGACGACGGGATGCCAAAAGTTGCGCCTTTTCGCGCTGCGCCAGCCAACTGCTCGGGCGGCTTTCGAACATGAATGTCGGTAACCTGACCGGTGGTAGGAGCATCGGAGGGGCTGTACCCAAATCGAGGTCGCGAGGTGATTGGATCAATCCTATTGTGCACACCGATCAGCGCGCCGCGCTCAACGCTGAGCCCTTTGCAACTGCCCTCTTCGAGCGGGCAGTTGAGCGTTGCGGTCATTGCGCCGCAGTTGATCATGGTCAGCTTCATGGTCTCCGTCGGGCGGCAACTGCAGACGCGCGAGCTAAATGGCTGAATTGTTCTTCGTCGCCGTATTCCTTGACTGGCGAGCGTCACAATCCAGCCATCCATCTTGGCGCGTTGCGGGCTCGGCCTCCGGCCGCAGGATGCGCCCGGAGACGGCTTCGCGTCAGTGTCGATTGCCACTCATCGGCATGCTGCTGGTCGCGAATTAGTCAACAGTCCCCTTGTCCGCTGCGTTGCCGCCGGCTGCACTCTTCGCGCCCTTGGTCGACTTCCTGCCCACTTTCGCGCCCCAGGTCCTGAGCTTTGGCGAGGAGTCCTCGTCATCGCTCATGCCGCTCTGTATGTTGGTACGAAGCACGCCTTTACGAGCCTTGGCGTCGGTGGCGAGGCTTTGCGCAATGACGGGGTATGCGAGGAAAGCCGAAAGGCCGCATGCGATTACGGAGGTCTTCACTAGTTTCATCCATGGCTCCTGGATCGATTTTCTTGCGACAGAACGATTTTGGCGTAACGCTGGGCGCGCCAGCTTGCACCGTTCGCGTCGCATTGAGAGTACGAACGGTGCGGCTTCACATAATCTCTCGTATGTGGTCATCGTTTAGGAGATTTGGGGTGAATTCGCGAAGTTACTATCTTATTTGTGGCGGTGCAAAACATCCGTATCGACGTCGATCTTGCGCGTACTCTACTCAAGATTAGAGGGCGGTTTTTGGAGAAAGTTTTGCGCGGCTGATGAAAGTGACCTGCCTGAACATCCGCAGAAGTCAACCTGTCATCTCGACACGAAGTGTTCAGCAGGAGACAGCAGCAAGACTCGCGGCCTCGCAATTGTGTGACTGGATCCCGAAATATCTTGCCTCATACCAGGGGAGTGCGCTTATTGCGGATCTTCGCGCGGGCTTAAAGCAGATCCAAGGACGGCCGTTGCAGCCGCACATCATGCTCTATGTCGGGCGGCTCATGCGTTGAGGAACATTCCACGATCACGCCCAGTGTCGACGACACCAGCTTTGTCATTTTGTTTGTGCTACATCCCTGTCCGATGTTTCGCGTCTCTTGTTTCGCGTCTCTAAAGTCTGCCAACAGTTTACGCCCTGACGCGGCGTGAGGTTCAAGCGATTTCTGCGGTTTTGATTATCGGACCGATTCCCGTGTCGGCGGCCGCTTTCCAAGCGTCGTTCCTGACCGTGTTCATCAAGCTGATCTTCTGGGATCTGACGGGTCCGTGCCTGTCGCCGAAGCGGCTTGAGGAAGCGGTCGTGCGCTCGCCCTTTAAATAGGCCCAGTTTCTTCGGCAATGGGGACATTCGTTGGTACGGGCAACGGGCCGCCCCTCACGCTCGGATTCAAAGCCGTCCAACTGGAGATGCCGATCGAGAAACTGGTGTTCGCGTTCGCCCTGTCCCAGATCGGGGTGCCGTCGCTGGCCTGGCGTGAAGCCTTCGCTTGCATGGGCGGGTTTTGCGTTGGCGGCACGACGTGGACGCGCTTGACTGTTCTTGCTCGCGCAGACCCGCCTGTTCGAGCCGGGTAGGCTTTGGATCGGTGGCCTCAACCATTCTCACGGCCGCCAAGCACAAGGGATGATCCTTCGTCACCTTCCTCGTCGAACAGGTTCGCCTGGATCAGCGATATTGAATGCGGGGTCAACATGATGAGAGCGAGAGGTAATCGCGCCCCTCATCAGTGCGCTTCGACCAGGCTGCGCCGATCTCGGTCCAGCCCACTTGCCGTGGTGGCGCGTGGCGCGCTCTCGATCGTTCTTCATGGACGATTCCGCCCTTCGCGGCAGATTGTTTCTCTTTCTACGCCGAATCGTTCCAACCTCTTGTGCTGCTCGACCGAGATTCGCCAGTCTTCTCCCTAAGCTTGCGGTTCAGCACGCGGACGCACGTGGCCTCTTTGATGGCTTGATCTGGCCGAAAACCGGCTTCGCCTCGATCGTCTGAGCCGCAACGCCGTTGATGCGACTTTCTTCCCCTGGGCTGCGCCCATTCCTCGCGAGACAAGAAAGTCGCCCCAACGGCGTCCTCCGCTCTGCTCCGGCCCGCAAGGGGTGCGTCGCCGATCGTCCTCGGCCTTTAGATCGCCATCGAGGCCGCGGTGGTCGCGGGCTCGAAACACAACAGGAGAAGTGACGTGGCTAACATCGGTTCTTTCAAGAAGGTCGGCAACGATTTCCAGGGCGAGATCGTCACCCTGAGCCTGCAAGCCAAGGGCGTCCGCATCGTCGCCGAGACCAACCGCTCCAACGACAACGCCCCCAGCCACCGCATCTATGTGGGCCGGGCCGAGATCGGCGCAGCCTGGTCGAAGCGCTCCGAGGAGGGTCGCGATTACCTCTCGCTCAAGCTCGACGACCCCTCGTTCAACGCACCGATCTACGCGAACCTGTTCGACGACGAAGGCGGCGAGGGCTACACGCTGCTGTGGTCGCGCCCGCGCAAGAACGGCGAGTGAGACTTGGTTCTTCGGAGCCCCGCCCGGTCTGTCGGGCGGGGTTCTTTTTTACGCGCGAGCCAGCGAGAATCCGTTTCGCCGCTGGACGAGCCGCTCGCTTGCATGGACCGATCTGGCGAGATGCGTCGGGTTTCGCCCGAGCGCCGGTTTCGGGCGCTTAGCACTGCCGTCCATCCGACAAGGCTCGTCGGCTGTGTCCGAGATTTCAAGATCGCCGGTGGGGCGGTTGCCGCTGCAGGATCGAAGCTGTGAGGCAATGTCCGTGTCAAAGCGCGAGCGCTCGTTTGAGATCGTCGTGTTCGAAGGCGCTGGCCATGCGGCTCATCTCGGCCGACCGGGCGCCGACCGCCTTGGCGATGTTCCGCCATGTGGCGGTGACCGTTGCGACATCCTTTATAATCGCGCGGGCGCGCATCAGCGTCAGCCCGAAGTATTCAGATGCGCCCTCAAGCAGGTCGAGCGAGCAGGTGCCTTCGTCCAGATCGATGTTCGTCGTCAGCACGCGCGGCTTCACATCAGTCGGCACGGGATTGAGGTCATAAGCCGGAGAGAGCGACCATCCGGCCTTTCCCAGCCAGAGGAAGCCGTGGTTGCGCAGGTGGTCGTTAGAGATCAGCACGTTGAAGACGACGCGTCGATAGAGGGCATGAGCGTCTGTCTTTCCCCGTGCTCCATGCTGTGCGAGAGCGTCGACAATTTCGGGATAACTGCCGCGCTCGCCGTCCCTGGCGCCCATCATCGCCATCGCTGACAAGAAGGGGACGCGGGTCGTGCCGTCGCGATCGAAGCGTCGCGACAGCAGGACCGTCTTGCCAGCCACTTCGATGAGTTCGTGTTGCGGGGTGACGATGCCGGCTCGGCCGGCCAACTGCAGCGCGATCTCCTCCCAAGTCTCCATGCTGTAGACGTCGGTCTCCTTCGGGAATTTGGCGATGGAGGGCTTGCCATGCTGGTCGATGACCGACGCCTTCGGCCGCGCGCCACCCAGGGAGGAACCGGGGGCGAAGATGATCTGAAGATCTTCGTCCGTTTCCTCGTCCCGGAGAATGCGTTCGGTGATCTGGAGCAGCCGGCCGAGTTCGATCAGAGTCGGTACACCGGCGCGAGTCGGCGCCTGGAAGGCTTCTTCGCGACCCGGCGGAATCGCAGTGAGCCGGACCGCGTCTCGTCGGCGACGCCGAGCAGATAATCGCTTTCTGTAAAGCGTGCGAACGGCCCGACCTTCGCGATCGGCGAGGCGGCGTTCAGCGCGCTGCATGAGGCGGCGGCCCCATGTATCGGGTGCGGAGTCGCCGATGGAGCCGAAAGTCGCCAGTCCTGCAGAGGGAGCGAAGGCGCCTCGCGTCCGGGCCAAGGCAGGTTCCAGCGAGAACCGGTCTGGGTCACCGAGCCAGACGCCATCATATTCGAAGAGAATGGTCTGCGCGCCGCGAACGCGATTGCTCCTCGCCAGTCCGACAGGACGCGTGCGGCCACCCAGATTGATATGCACCTCGAAATCAGCCATCGCGTGAGGCTCCCGGCTTGCGTTTGAGATGGACATGCCTGGGCAGTTCGGCGCTGGCCAGTGCCTGTCCGATGCGATCGTTGCTGATGTCGGCGATCTGGCTCAGGCCGTCGAGTAGACCGAGCGCCTGAAGGACGCCGGCATAGATGCCTATGCTGACGTTGGTATCGCCGGCTTCGACCCTTTGCAGCGTCGAGCGGGATGTGAAGGCGCGCTCGGCCACGACTGCCATCGGCAGCCGCCGACGCCGGCGGGCGTCGTGGATGTCGGCGCAGAGCTTGCGCATGGCCCGTCGAACGGCGGCGGGAGGGTGGTGAGGGGTCGGCATTTGTCGTCTTCGTGCTACAGATTGGACAATTATGTAGCGCGAAGATTACATTATTGCTCGAGGGTCACACGCGCCCCCTGCAACAAATGGCGCCATCCCTGCTGGCGCCGGCCAAAGCGTTTTTCACGGATCGAGCCTATGCAGCTAAGGTTTTCAGGTCCCGTGAGCGTTTTTCATGATCGGAGGCTGCCGGAGGGCCGCGACCCTCGCTGGCTACGCAGCGCTGATTGACACCTGCCAGCACCGTCCCGGTTCCACGCGTGCCGCACGCGGAATTTCTCTACGCATGCGTGCAGAGGACCATCGAACAGGATCTTCCCGACGAAGCCCGGTTCTTGCGGAGCTTCGATAGATTCCGCTCGGGCGTCGAAAACATGGTCGACATGCCGGAGCGGACCCTGAGCAACCTCCTTGGATCCTTGCAACAGAATGAAGGGCGACTGTCAAAGCGCGCCCGTGACAACGAATTCTCCCAGTTGACGCCAGACGAAGTCACGAAGATCGAGGAGCTTTATCAAGCCGCCTTCGATTCCGGTTAAATGGCCTTTCAAGCGTTGGCTGAGCTTATGGCCGTCTCCCTGCGGGACCGGGCTGTCGGCTGGCGCTGAAACCCCGGCTTGCGCCGGGTTTTCACCCTTCGGGCTTCCATCCCTGACGGAAGCTGCGGCGGGGTGGGATGTCGTGCGCCTTGGTTGGGTCTTGGTCGTGGGTCTTGGCGACCAATGATAGAGGCAGAGTGGAGCGGCCTTGGCCATGACGGGTTGAGGGTCGGAGGAGAGTCTTCCGGCGCCCGTCATGGAGATTGCTCCCATGAATACGCAGATTGTTGATGCCGACCGCAACGCCAGCTGCGGTTACAGAGTGGATGTCACCCGCGGCGAGCGCGTCGGTCGGGTGTCCTCGGAGTGGTTCTGTCGTCCTGCGGATGAACGTTACCTGTCGCTCAACGACCTGGCCCGCACGGTGCGCGATCGCACGGACCGCAGCCGCACGCGGGTGGTCGAAAGCGCACTCATCCATGTCGAGGCGAGAAGTGCCGATCCTGAACGCCTGGCCTTGATGCTGCCCGGCTCGGACAGGCCAGTCGCGCCGACCCACTGGAGCTTCGGTCAGCTTGCGAGCCAGGTTGGCGCACCGGCCACTTACCTGCGGCAGCTTCCCGCGGCCCTCGCAGCCATCAACCTGCAATATGGCCTGACCGCCAATCGGGTCGAGCAGATCAAGACGCTCGAGACCGAGGATAACCGGGTCGAGCTTCGCGCCGTCACCGGTCCCGACTATGGCCGGATCTACGACCACGAACTGGTTGAGGCCGTACAGCGCATCGCCGGCAATGGTACAGGCGATACACGCTGGAAGGTCCCTGGTGTGCTCGACTGGTCAAGTGGCATCTACAATCCCTGCGTCGACATTTCCAAGGACACGACGACTCTCTATGCATCGGACAGGGACGTTTTCCTGTTTCTGGTCGATGACCTGAACCCGATCGAAGCCGGTCGTCTCCGGGACGGCTCGCCCGACCTCTATTTCCGGGGCTTCTATTGCTGGAACTCGGAAGTCGGCGCGAAGACGCTCGGCATGGCGAGCTTCTATCTTCGTGCGGTTTGCCAAAATCGCAATCTGTGGGGCGTGGAAGATTTCGAGGAGATGACCATCCGCCACTCCAAATACGCAGCCTCCCGCTTTGCTCACGAGGCAGCCCCGGCACTGTCGAATTTCGCCAACTCCTCTCCCATGCCTTTCGTCAACGGCATCAAGGCCGCCCGCGAGCGGATCGTGGCACGCAACGACGAGGATCGCACCGAGTTTCTGCGCCGCCGCGGCTTCTCCAAGGCCGAGGCAGGCAAGGTGATTGACGCGGTGCTGGTGGAGGAAGGCCGCTCGCCTGAAAGCATCTTCGATTTCGTGCAGGGCATCACCGCCGTCGCGCGCGGCAAGCCGCATCAGGATGTCCGCCTGGACATGGAAGCCAAGGCCAAGAAGTTGCTCGACCGCGTGGCGTAATTTCGGCCAAGCCGGGGATTCCGCTCTCCGGCTTGGCTCGCTTGCGCTTTTCAGATTCACGAGGTCGCAGGCGGTGCCCTCTCGGGGGACGGTCATCTCCGTCGCGGGCCGACGATCCGCGGCGGCGGCTCCCGGTCGGCAGCGCCGTCGACGAACTCGCGGGTTCCGTGCGGCCCAGAAAAATGCGTGCTCAGGCGCCGCGATACTCGCTTACGATCTTTGCGTGCCCGCGTTCGGCTTCGAGCCACGTCGGGTACCGCTCCCGCCGGGCGTCGATGGAGGCGATGCCCACTTCCATGACCTCGGCTTCGAAAAGGAGGGGGCGATCCGGATCGCATCCG
This sequence comes from Bradyrhizobium sp. USDA 4506, assembly GCF_054058795.1. NCBI lineage: Bacteria > Pseudomonadati > Pseudomonadota > Alphaproteobacteria > Hyphomicrobiales > Nitrobacteraceae > Bradyrhizobium > Bradyrhizobium sp. USDA 4506. Next base: position 438,425 of record NZ_JBSSBM010000002.1, read on the forward strand.
AGATCGAGACCCACGAACACGGTCGAGACGACGATATCCGGACTTATCCGGGTCCTCGCGACGACACGGTCGGCTGATTCATACCATCGCCGCCACGAAACCGCGTTCGTGCATTTAGGCTCGTCTCCATCCAGAATGTAATGGCTCATGGCGGTCGACATCGTCGGCCGTGCTAACAAGCGCCAGCCGTTTTGGGCTTCAATCCGATCGGAGATACGAGGGCGGGATCTGGCTTTCCGACAGCGCGGCAGCCGCCAACCATCGCCATCGTTCGCTGGAAAAGCGAGAGCGAGAGGAGAGCGGGCCTGTTCGCGAACGGGTTGGAGGCCGAGAGAGAGGCTCCCGGCCGCCCGTTTTCGGAGACACTGACATGGCAAAGGCCGTTCAGAAGATCAAGCTGTCGCCATCGCGCGACATTCCCTTCAGCAAGCTCGTCTTGAGTCAGAACAATGTACGGCGGCTCAAAGCCGGCATCTCGATCGAGGATCTCGCCGAGGATATCGCTCGGCGCTCCCTGCTGCAAAGTCTCAACGTCCGGCCCGTGCTCGACGGCGAAGGCCAGGAAACCGGCATGTTCGAGGTGCCGGCAGGCGGCCGCCGTTATCGCGCGCTCGAGCTTTTGGTAACGCAGAAGCGTCTGGCAAAGACCGCGCCGGTCCCTTGCATCGTCAGTGACATGTGCAGCGAGGTCACCGCGGAAGAGGATTCACTTGCCGAGAACGTGCACCGGGTTGCGCTTCATCCCCTCGACCAGTTTCGGGCATTCCAGACCCTGCGCGAGCAAAGGCGGTCCGAGGAGGATATCGCCGCCATCTTCTTCGTATCCCTCAACGTGGTGAAGCAGCGGCTGCGGCTTGCAGCGGTGTCGGCGAAGCTGCTCGACGTTTACGCCGATGACGGTATCTCGCTCGAACAGCTGATGGCGTTCTCGGTCACCGACGATCACGCCCGACAGGAACAGGTCTGGGAGAACGTCAGCAAGTCAGGTTACGACGAACCATATCAGATCAGGCGCCTTCTGACCGAGCGCGCGGTGCGGGGATCCGACAAGCGCGTGCGATTTGTCGGCCTCGCGGCCTATGAAGCGGCTGGCGGCAAGGTGCTGCGTGACCTGTTCGAAGAAGATGGCGGCGGCTGGCTCGAGGACGTTACATTGCTGGAGCGTCTCGTGGCTGAGAAGCTGCGGACAGAAGCCGAAACGATCGCCGCTGAAGGCTGGAAGTGGATCGAGGTCACCGCCGCCAGCTTTCCCTACGGCCATGACCATGGGCTTCGTCGGCTCGACGCAGACCCGGCAGCTCTCACCGCCGAGGAGCAGGCGCGCTTCGATGCCCTGCAGGCCGAATACGACGCGCTTCAGACAAGATTTGAAGACGCTGACGAACTACCCGACGAGGTGGACGCGCGGCTCGACGAACTCGAGCAGGCGCTCGAAGCGTTCAACGACCGGCCGGACATCTTCGAGCCGGACCAGATGGCCAGGGCCGGCGTCTTCGTCGGCATCGACCCCGAAGGGCGGCTTTCTGTCGATCGGGGCTATGTCTGACCGGAGGACGAGGCGCCTGCGGCCGATGTCGAAGGCGAGCGGGGCACCAGTGCATCCTTGAATGAAGGGCAGGAGCCCGGTGCGTCCGTCCAGCGCATGACGATTTCGCTCGCCGGTGAATCGAGCGAGACGGACGAGGATGGAGAGGATGCGGCAAGGCCGTTGCCGGATCGGCTCATCACCGAACTGACGGCGCATCGTACGTTGGCATTACGGGATGCGCTGGCAGAAAATCCGGCAATCGCGTTCCAGGCGGTGCTGCACAATTTCGTGCTGACAGCCTTTTACCGGTACGGATCGTCCGGCACGTGTCTGGAGATCGAACTTCGCACGCCGACCTTTCCCGCTCAAGCCCCGGGGCTCAGGGAAAGCGCATCTGCCAAGGCCGTTGAGGCCCGGCACGAGTCCTGGAAGGCACGGCTGCCCAGGAGTGAGAACGATGTGTGGGATGCGCTCACGGTCCTTGACGGTGCCGCACAGGCATCCCTGTTCGCTCACTGTGCGTCATTTGCGGTCAACGCCGTCCATGAGCCGGCCAACCGTTACAATCAGGGCCGTGTCTCTGCTCACGGCGTCGGCTCTCGGCTCGGCCAGGCCGATGTGCTGGCGCGCGCCGTCGGCCTCGACATGGTTCAGTCTGGCTGGAGACCGACCGTCGACAATTATCTCGGCCGCGTCACCAAGCCTCGTATTCTGGAGGCGGTGCGGGAGGCGCGAGGTGAATCGTTCGCACAATTGATTGATCACCTGAAAAAGACCGAGATGGCCAAGGAGGCCGAGCGTCTTCTCGATGGTTCGGGCTGGTTGCCGGAGCTGCTGCGTCTCGTCGACGCCACCGCGGCTCCGGTCGAACAGGAGGCGGAGGCTGGCCCACTGCCCGAATTCCTCGCCAACGCGGGGCAGGAGGACGGTGGCGACGGCGACGCTGAACCACAGCTCGACGCCGCCGAATGAAGCCCTTTATCGCGGGACGGCTCCGGCCGTCCCGCACGCCTTCCATCGCAATTCTCATCCCGCGCCCGGCTTCGTGCCGGGCGTTCGGTTTGCAGAGGAGGCACAGATCGCCGACGACCTTAGCCCGACCGCCGTCCAGCGGGCGATCGCGAGGCGGATATGACTCGGCTCGAATGAGCGCGCGAGGCTCGAAGCCGCGCTCGGAGCGTCCCAATGGTCGGGCCGACCATCGCGAGCAGGATCGCCACCGAGCATCTGCAAACCGTGCAGCCGGCGAGCCATCACACGACGTCGATTCTTACGACGACATCCTGGGACTTCATCATTCAGGACATCGTGCGGCGCTCGCCGACGCTGGAGTGTGTATTGGCCGTTTCCTCCTTTGCTTGTTCGCGGATGCCTGCCGTTTCGACGGCGCGGTCGTTGTGATCTCGGCCAATCAAATCCTCCGCAAGTCCACGAACGATCTCCTCGAGGAGTTCATCGTTCAGGTCACGCGTAAGGCCGGTCGCCCCACGCACGGCCCTGCAATGCGTTTCGTCCTGTCACCGCCCGAATGTCGTGGCGCGTCGCGAGGACCACCGCGCGATGAGAGGGAGAGAGCAGCCGGGACGGGTTTGAGCCGGCACGGTCCAGAGAGAGCGCCAGCCGGCTCGACCCGCTCCTGCTCTCCGAAAGACATCCTGCCATGACCGAATCTCTTACCGGCGGCGCCGCCGCCGCGCCGCTCTCGATGCGTGCCGTTGCAAGTCTCACCTCGGCTGCCGTCCGCGCCGCGCAGCAGCTCATGACCGAGCTCGAACGCGGCCGTCGCATCGATGCCGCCGTCCTGCGCGGCGCCATGGAGGCGGCCTTCGGCGCCTCGGATGCAGCCGGCGCCTGGAATTGGAAGACCGCCTATGATGCCTGCGAGGCGGCGACCGTTCTATTCCTGCGCAAGTTCGGCCCGGCCATGCGCGCCAAAGCTGGCTCGACGGCCGCTATGCTGCCGATGCTCGCGAGGATCGCGAGCTGTCTGCCGACCCATACGCGGCGCTCCGAGGACAGCCAGGCACTTCAACAATTCTCGACGCCGATTTCACTTGGCCTTGTTGCATCTAGGGCGGCGGGCATAACGCCCGCCGATCGCGTTCTCGAGCCCTCTGCCGGGACAGGCTTGCTCGCTATCTTTGCTGAGCTTTCAGGCGGCGCCGCAGTGTTGAACGAGTTGGCCGAGGCGCGCGCGACATTGCTCGATCATCTGTTCACCAACCTTAAGGTCACTCGCTTCGACGCGGCCCAAATCGATGATTACCTCGATGCGAGTGTCGTACCGAGCGTCGTCCTGATGAACCCGCCGTTCTCGGCGGTGGCGAATGTCGAACGACGGATGCCCGACGCGGCGCTCCGGCACATCTCCTCATCCTTGGCACGCCTTTGCGACGGCGGGCGTCTTGTCGCCATCGTCGGCGCGAACCTTGCGCCGGATAATCCTGCATGGACGGAAGCCTTTGTTCGTCTCCAGGAACGCGGGCGGGTGGCGTTTTCTGCCGCCATTGACGGCGTCGTCTACGCCAGGCACGGAACACAAACGGACACAAGGCTGCTTGTGATCGACAAGCTGCCGGCGGCTGATGCGAAGGTCTTTCCAGCTTCATTGGGCATGGCGGGCGATGTCGGAACCTTGCTTGACTGGGTGACCCAGCATGTGCCTCCGCGGCTGCCCATCGCGACGTCGGTAGCGGATGACCTTAGCCATTGTCATCCGGCGAAGCCGAAATCGAGCGCGGCCGCTGCACTGTGTTCACCGTCCACGTCGGGAAGCGCGGCGCCAGAAGGCTTAAAGCTCAACTACGAGACGGTCGAATGGTCGCCGCCGGAAGGAGCCCGACTGACCGATGCCCTTTATGAGGAGTACGGATTGCAGTCGATCCGTATTCCCGGATCGTGCGCACATCCGACCAAACTCGTGCAGTCCGCAGCGATGGCGTCCGTCGCGCCACCGAAGCCGACCTATCGTCCGCACCTGCCGTCGCGTGTGGTGACAGACGGATTTCTGTCCGACGCTCAGCTCGAGAGCGTCATTTATGCTGGCGGAGCGCATACCGAGTTGCTGACGGGCTTCTGGACGGTCGACGCGACATTTGATGTTGTGGCGGCTGCGTGCGAGGACGCCGAGAGCCCCGTCCGCTTTCGTCGCGGCTGGTTCTTGGGCGATGGCACCGGCGCGGGCAAGGGACGTCAGGTCGCCGGGATCCTGCTCGACAATTGGCTCAAGGGCCGCCGCCGTGCGGTCTGGATCAGCAAATCCGACAAGCTGATCGAGGATGCGCAGCGCGACTGGTCGGCGCTCGGCATGGAGCGCCTGCTGGTTACGCCGCTGTCGCGGTTTCGCCAGGGCACGGCGATCCGGCTTTCGGAGGGCATCCTATTTACCACCTATGCCACGCTACGCAGCGACGAGCGTGGCGAGAAGCTTTCGCGCGTCAGGCAGATCGTCGAATGGTTGGGCTCCGACTTCGACGGAGTGATTGTCTTCGACGAGAGCCACGCCATGCAGAATGCGGTCGGGGGCAAAGGCGAGCGCGGCGACCAGGCGGCCTCTCAGCAGGGGCGCGCCGGGCTGAGGCTCCAGCACGCATTGCCGAATGCTCGCGTGGTCTATGTGTCGGCGACGGGCGCCACCACGGTGCACAACCTTGCTTATGCCCAGCGCCTCGGGCTTTGGGGCGGCGCCGACTTCCCGTTCGCCACGCGCGCCGAGTTCGTCGAGGCGATCGAGGAGGGTGGGGTGGCGGCCATGGAGGTGCTGGCACGTGATCTCAAGTCGCTCGGTCTCTACGCCGCCCGCTCGCTGTCCTACGAGGGCGTCGAGTACGAGCTCGTCGAGCACCAGCTGACGCCGGAGCAGGTTCGCATCTACGACGCCTATGCTGGCGCGTTCAGCATCATCCATAACAACCTCGATGCGGCGATGCGGGCCGCCAACATCACCGGCGAAACCGGAACGCTGAATCGGCAGGCAAGATCCGCCGCACGATCCGCCTTCGAAAGCGCCAAGCAGCGCTTCTTCGGGCATCTGTTGACCTCGATGAAGACGCCGTCGCTGATCCGATCGATCGAGCGCGATCTCGACGCCGGCCATGCTGCCGTGATCCAGATCGTGTCGACGGGCGAAGCGCTGATGGAGCGCCGGCTCGCCGAGATTCCGACCGAGGACTGGGGGGACGTCCAGGTCGACATCACGCCTCGCGAGTATGTCCTCGACTATCTCGCCCATTCTTTCCCGGTGCAACTCTACGAGCCCTTCACTGATTCGGAGGGCAACCTCTGCTCGCGGCCGGTCTATCGCGACGGTCAACCGGTTGAGAGCAGGGATGCCGTCTCCCGCCGCGATCGCTTGATCGAAAAGCTCGCCTCGCTGCCGCCTGTTCCCGGGGCGTTGGATCAGGTCATCCAGCGTTTCGGCACCGACACGGTCGCCGAAGTGACCGGGCGTTCGCGCCGCATCGTTCGCAAGGGCGACCGATTGGTGGTGGAGAGCCGAGCCGGCTCGGCGAACCTCGCGGAGACCTCGGCCTTCATGGATGACGTCAAGCGCATCCTCGTCTTCTCCGACGCGGGCGGCACCGGAAGGAGCTACCACGCCGAACTGTCAGCCCGGAATCGCCGGTTGCGGGTCCATTACCTGCTCGAGCCCGGCTGGAAGGCCGATGCCGCGATCCAGGGGCTTGGCAGGACCAACCGGACCAATCAGGCGCAGCCGCCGCTGTTTCGTCCCATCGCAACCGACGTGAAGGCCGAAAAACGCTTTCTCAGCACCATTGCCCGCCGGCTCGACACACTGGGTGCCATCACACGCGGTCAGCGCCAGACCGGAGGGCAGGGCCTGTTCCGGCCGGAGGACAATCTCGAAAGCCAGTACGGCCGTGATGCCTTGCGTCAACTCTACGTGCTGCTCGTGCGAGGCAAGGTCGACGGCTGCTCGCTCGAGAGGTTCGAGGATGCGACCGGCCTGAAACTGACTGATGCCAATGGGCTGAGAGACGACCTGCCGCCGATCACGACGTTTCTCAATCGCTTGCTGGCGCTCACCATCGACTTACAGAACATCCTCTTCACCGTATTCGAACAGCTCTTGACGGTGCGGATCGAGGGCGCGGTTGCGTCCGGCACCTACGACATCGGGCTGGAAACGCTCCGCGCCGAGAGCTTTGTCGTCGCCGACCGGCGGACGATCTACACCCATCCCGGCACTGGCGCCGAGACCCGGCTGCTCACCATCGTCCAGCGCCAGCGCAATCATCCCATCAGTCTCGATGACGCTCTGGCTCGCCTTTCCGACCATCACGCGATCCTGTTGCTCAATGAGCGCTCGGGCCGCGCTGCCGTGCAGCTTCCGGCCCCGAGTTTCATGCTCGACGACGGCGAGATCGAGCGGCGCATCCGCCTGGTACGGCCGATGGAGCAGCACAGCGTCTCTCTCAACATGATGGCGGAAAGCCATTGGGCCGAAGCGGATCGCGAACGCTTTGCCGCCGCCTGGCTGACGGAACTCGCCGAAATACCCGAATTCACGGAGAGTACGATCCATGTCGTGGCGGGCTTGCTGCTACCCATCTGGAAGCGGCTGCCGAACGACTCGACCCGCGTCTACCGTCTCCAGACCGATGCAGGCGAACGCATCATCGGCCGCAAGGTCTCGGCCGGCTGGGTCGCGAACGTCCTTGCGGCGGACGCGCCTTCGCTGACGCCGGCCGCTGCCTTTGCCGCGCTGATGGAAGGACGTGCCGTCCTCGATCTCGCGGAGGGGCTAGAGCTTCGCCGTGTCCGGGTGATGGGCGCAATCCGCATCGAGCTGTCGGGATTCAACGACACCATGCGCGATCGATTGCGGGCCTACGGGCTCTTTGGCGAGATCATCTCCTGGAAGCTCCGCATGTTCGTGCCCACGGACCCGAGCGGCGTCGAGATCCTGTCGAAGGTGCTCGACAGCTACCCGGTCGCGCACGTTGGTGGACGGGAGGCGGCGTGATGCCCCGCGACGCCTCCGAATTGGCACGCCGCCTCGCGCGCGAGGCCGAGGCGGTATGCCGGCACTATCTCTCCAATGGCAAGCGGGCCGGACGGTATTGGGTGGTCGGCGACGTCCACAACACGCCGGGCCGTTCGTTGTTCGTACGACTGCAGGAATCGCCGAAGGGGCCGGCCGGCAAGTGGACCGATGCCGCGACCGGAGAACACGGTGACCTCCTCGACGTCATCCGCGAAAGTCTGGCCTTGCGAGACTTTCGGGAGGTGGCCGAGGAGGCGAGACGCTTTCTGAAGCTGTCTCGTTCCGAGCGGCAACCTACCCCGGAACTCGTGGGTCCAGCAGTGCCGGCCGGGTCGCAGGAAGCCGCCCGTCGCCTTTTTGCATTGTCGAGCCCAATCGACGGTACAATGGTCGAGGCTTATTTGCAGCGTCGCGGAATAGCCCGCATCCACCATGGCGGCAGCTTGCGCTTCCACCCACGTTGCTACTATCGACCGGACGAGCATTTGCCGACCGAAATATGGCCAGCGATGATAGCCTGCGTCACGGATCTCGATGGGCGGATCTCCGGCGTTCATCGCACATGGCTCGATCCAGACGGCTTTGATCGCGTCCGGCTCGGCAAGGCTCCTGTCGACACGCCACGACGGGCCATGGGCGACCTGCTCGGCAATGCCGTGCGTTTCGGCCTGGTGGACGACGTGCTCGCCGCCGGCGAGGGCATCGAGACCATGCTGTCGCTGCGCTACGTACTGCCGACCTTGCCGATGACCGCTGCGCTGTCGGCCAATCACCTCTCGGCCATATTGCTGCCGTCTGGGCTACGTCGACTCTACATCGCCCGCGACGCCGATGCCGCCGGAGATGCCGTACAGGCTATCCTGACCCAGCGCGCGGAAGACGCCGGCGTTGAAGCGATCGCACTGTCGCCTCGGCTGGGCGACTTCAATGAAGATCTGCACATCTTCGGCCGTGAGGCCCTCCAAGCAGCGTTGCGGCTTCAACTCGTACCGGAAGATGTCGCCCGCTTCCTGCATTCGCCCGCGCTGGGAGCGGAGTAAGCCGCTATTGTTCGATCGACCGCGATGGGTCGGTCGTAGATGAGGCCAATGCCGGAAAAGCACGCGACCACGGCCTTCTAGAGGGCGATCGGACGGCAAGCGGTCCGGGCCAGCAATGGCTGCGGCCGGCTATTTTCCGCCGCGCGCAGGCGATGGGAAGGCACGCCAGCAATCCGATCAACGCGCTTTGCATCGCGAAGCAAAATAGCCGGCCTCCGCCATCCTCCGCTGCCGCTTCGGCCCTCCGCTTCCGCCTACGCCCTGCCGGGCTTCGGCGGACAAGCCGCTTACGGGTGCCGGCCCGTTCCGCCCGCCGTCTGAGTGATCGCCACGAAGGCCGCGACGGGCGCGGCCAATCCGGCAAAGGACCTCTTCCCATGACCAACCACGACGACATCGAACCGGCGCAGGCCCTGTCTCCGACCGACTACGTCCTGAGCGAATTGCAGCTCTTTGGCTATCGTCCCTTCGACGACCAGCCAGATCCAAGACCTCTTCCCGAGGGGAAGATGATCGCCGGCGCCGTCGTCGATATGTTCGACGCCTTGGTTGCCACTCTGAGCGATACGCGGCTTGAGCCGGACCTCCACGATCTCCTTTGGTCGACCGTTAACATGTTTCATCGTGCCGTCGAACGCATCGAGCGCCAGCTCGACGACAATGAACAAGCGCAGCAGAAGAGCCAGCGAGAGCAGAATGGGTCGGAGGTGCGATCGGTTGAGCTCGAGCGCCTGACCGCTGAGGGCATCACGCTGATCGAACGCCGAAATTGCTTGGAACTCTTCCGCGACCAGGCGATCGAACGATTTGAGGTCCACACCGGTTCGTCCTGGCGTCCTCGGTCGGGCTCGTTGGTCAACCACCGCGCGCTCACCGCAGCGATGATCGACTCTCGCGACTTCATCGTCGCCAAGCGTCGTTCCGAGACCGAGGTCATGTTGCCGCAAGGAACGAAGATCGCACTCACCGGCGGGCTCGACTTCAACGACCACCGCCTCATCTGGGAGCGCCTCGACAAGGTTCATGCCAAGCATCCCGACATGGTCCTGCTCCATGGCGGCTCGCCCAAAGGGGCCGAACTGATCGCCTCCAAATGGGCGACCACCCGTAAGGTGCCCCAGATCGCATTCAAGCCCGACTGGACGAAGCACGCCAAGGCGGCACCCTTCAAGCGCAATGATGCCATGCTCGAACTGTTGCCGATCGGCGTCATGCACTTTCCGGGTACAGGGATCCAGGACAACCTCGCCGACAAGGCGAAGCGTTTCGGCATCCCCGTTTGGCGGTTCGGCGGCGCGTGAGCGCCGTCTTGTCGCCTCCAAACCATCAAGGCGGAGTTGTGCGCGCCGCACCTCCGCCTCGTTCAGACTTTATATCCGAAGTTGCGCCGTGGTGGTGGTGGAAGGCGCAACTTGCAAATCCATGCAAATGGAGCCGCCACCATGCCCGCCCTTGGGCTTGTTCTCAACGCATTCGGCATCGGTTTGTTCTGCTGGGCTATGTTCGCGCTGGCAGTGTATGCCTTGCCGTTTTTGGTCGCGCTCAGTTTCGGGATGATAGCGTTCTATGGTGGCGCCGGCGTCATCGGCGCGCTGCTCGTCGGAATTGCCGCCGCCGCGCTGACACTTGCCGTCGGTGAGGCCGCCTTCGCTGTTACCCAATCGGTGGCTCTGCGTCTCATGATCGCGACCATATTCGCCGTTCCTGCTGCCATCGCCGGCTACAATGTGGTGTTCGCCCTGTCCCAGATCGGGGTGCCGTCGCAGGCCTGGCGTGAGGCCTTCGCCGCCTTGGGTGCGTTTTGCGTTGGCGGCACGACGTGGACGCGCTTGACTGTCCTTCGCGCAGACCCGCCTGTTCGAGCCGGCTAGACCGGCGGAACAACCATCTCAACCATTCTTGCGGCCGCCACCCGCAAAGGATGATCCCTCGTCACCTTCCTCGTCGAACAGGTTTGCCTGGATCGCAATATTGAATGCGGGGGGCAAGGCGAGATGAGAGGGAGAGGTAACGCGGCATTTTTCGGAGCGCTTCGACCAGGCTGCACCGATCTCGGGCCGGCCCACGTGGTCGCGGTGGCGCGTGGCGTGTTCTCGATCGCTCTTCATGGACGATACCGCCCCTTGCGGCAGATTGTTTCTCTTTCTACGCCGAATCGTTCCAACCTCTTGTGCAGCTCAACCGAAATTCGCCAGTCTTCTCCTTGAGATTGCGGTTCAGCGCGCGGACGCACGTGGCCTCTTTGATGGCTTGATCTGGCCGAAGACCGGCTTCGCCTCGATCGTCTGAGCCGCAACGCCGTTGATGCGACTTTCTTCCCCTGGGCTGCGTCCATTCCTCGCGAGACAAGAAAGTCGCCCCAACGGCGTCCTCCGCTCTGCTCCGGCCCGCAAGGGGTGCGTCGCCGATCGTCCTCGGCCTTTAGATCGCCATCGAGGCCGCGGTGGTCGCGGGCTCGAAACACAACAGGAGAAGTGACGTGGCCAACATCGGTTCTTTCAAGAAGGTCGGCAACGATTTCCAGGGCGAGATTGTCACCCTGAGCCTGCAAGCCAAGGGCGTCCGCATCGTCGCCGAGACCAACCGCTCCAACGATAACGCTCCGAGCCACCGCATCTATGTGGGCCGGGCCGAGATCGGCGCAGCCTGGTCGAAGCGCTCCGAAGAGGGCCGCGATTACCTCTCGCTCAAGCTCGACGACCCCTCGTTCAACGCACCGATCTACGCGAACCTGTTCGACGACGAAGGCGGCGAGGGCTACACGCTGCTGTGGTCGCGCCCGCGCAAAAACGGCGAGTGAGTTGAGCCGAGCGCTGCGCCCCGCCCATCCGGCGGGGCGCTTCGCAGCTGGCCTGAAGCGGCTTACGATTTAAGCCGCGCCGCGCTCTTGAGCGGCCTCCCGGTTCGATCCCAATGCTTCAGCAATTTGTCCGAGCACGGTGGTGCTTGCTGAGAGATCGCCACGCTTTAGCGGTTTAAACCTGCTCGCTCGCTCCTCCCTGCGTATTTGTAGATCGTCGTACTTCCGATGCAGGTTGACGGCCATGATCTCCCTGAAATCCAGGGCTATACGAGAGCTGAGCCGAAACGATCGTTCCTGTTCTTGTCGAACGCTACCGGCTCCGGCAACGCGATGAGCGGGGCCGATCTTGATCGCAGCAGCCGCATCGGCTGTTTCTCGCAAGTCAGCGTCTCGGCTACGGCTCGATCTCGCGGCCGGGCAGGTGCGTCGCGCCCGATGACTGGACTGCAGTGCCGCGCGTCGATTCGGTGGAGCACCGCATCTGGTCAAACGAGCCGCCGGAAGTCGGCTCGTCATACGCAGCCGAGTTGATGTTTGATGGCGACTAACGGGCATATGGGCCCAATTACTCTGGCGCACAATGAACGGATGCACGCGAAGCCCAAACTTTGATCAATCGTCCAAATAGCAGGCGCGAGCACCTGACGTCGTATCCGCGTGTTCGCCTGCGCAATCGCTGATGGGCGGCTTCTACCGCAAGCTTCTGTGGCCCGAGCGCGAAGACGAATAGGTCTTCCGTAGGGTATCGAAAATCACTCCGTCATCTTCGGCATCCCCTTAAGCGCTGCTACTCCGCGATGGTGGCCGTCGACGCGCGGCGAACCTCGTTCGCGCTCCAGACGATCACGGAGCTTTTCAAATGTCCGATCCGAGCGCGGATAAGATGCCGCGTTACCTGCGAACGTCCGAAGCCGCTCGCTTTTTGAGTTTGTCCGGTCGCACTTTGGAGAAACATCGAACGTATGGAACTGGCCCGGAATATCACAAGATCGGCGGGCGTGTGGTCTACTCGGTTGCCGACCTGACAGCCTGGGCCAAACTAGGCAAGAAGAAATCGACTTCCGATCCCGGTGCCGGCACGGTGCTGCCCGCAAAACGGCATGCGCCAATTCCCTACGCGGGTAAAGAGCGGCGCTAAGCAATGTCCGTTAGCAAATCCTCGGCGCGCCGCCGCTGTTCCGAGCGCGAGCAGCTTGCCCCGTTTCGTGCCTTTCCTGGCGATCTCGCACCACGCGACGCGCAGGATCTCATCGCTTATCCGTTCTTCACAGTCGCAAAGACAAAGCGCATCGTGCCAATCGATTTCTGTGCCGGCGCGATCGCAATTCACGTTGAAGCCATGCGTAAACACGGCATGGCGGCCATTTGGGATGCAGATGTTCTGATCTGGGCCGCGCACCAGATCGTCGAAGCGCGTGACACCGGTTTGAATACGTCGCGTTTGATGGCTGCAGCGCGTTACAAGAGTTCGACTTTTGTCGCTCACGACACCGGCGCGCGGGAATATGACCGGCTAAAGACCGGGCTCGACAGACCGCAAACGATGACAGCGCAGACTTCGATCCGCCATCCAACAGAACGACGACGGCATCGTTGCTCCTGGATCAACGAGTGGAAGGAGAGGGTCGATGTAAACGGGCGTCCATTTGGTCTCGAGCTGATCCTGCCTGATCGGTTCTATACGGGTGTGATTGATGACGGGCTCGTGCTGACGATCGGTCGCACCCATTTCAATCTGATAGGCGGGCTCGACCGTTGGCCTTACCGGCTCCTGCGCAAGCACGGTGGGCGCCGGCGCGGCGGCTGGAGCTCCGACCTTGTGCATCTCGATGCCGATTTCGGCATTTTTTTGCCGCTCATGCACTTCGCCTACGACTTACGTCAGATCGTCCAACGCCAGACATTGCCCGGCTATCTGCTCGTACTCACGCGCGATCCGAACGGTACCGAGCGGCTGAACTTTGTACCGGGGCCTGTTGATCCCTTAACGGGGCACGCCTGCGCATCGCAGTCTCATTCCAAATTCGGAGGACAATCTGTGAATCAACTCGCGCTATCGAGGATCGCGACCCTCGTGCCGTCGGGGACTGACGCCTGCAGCGATACCTCATACGCTTGCTCTCTCACGCGCAACACTTTACTGCAATGCAATTCCTTTCTCGAACGTACGGGCGGGGTCGCGCGCAGTGCCACGCGATCACCGACGTCGGCGTCATCGCATTACGCTCCTTGCGTTCGTTTGCGGCAGTTCGCTCGTCGAGGAGAACTCGTTGATATCCGTGGCCGGCGCCAGGGCCGCCACATGCCGGCATCTGGAGAATGGGCGGTCAGACTAACCGGCGCTGTGCTTAATGGCTTCAAGGCGGCCCGCCGATATCTCGCCGACCTTGAGCCCGAACGGGCGCGACTGGTCGCGAATCGTGTTCACCATAGCCAGCAGCTTGCCGAGCAGCGCCATCCGTCCGACCCGCAGCGCCCGCAACGTTTGCACGCTCTCCAGCTTGACATGAACTGCGCGGAAGCAGCCGGTCCGGGTCAGCTCCGCAATACCGTTGGCGTCGTTTCGGTAGGTCGTGTTCGGCATCGCGTTCAGCTCCGCCTTGGCATGGCGCGTCTCGATGCAGATCACGGGGAGACCCTCCAGCGCCGTCAGCAGCCAGGCGCTGTACGAGAATGCTTCCTGCCCGCCGCGCTTCAGGTGGCTTGCCCCCTCTGCCAGGACCAGCTCGATTGCGTCCGGATCGGTCTCGACTTTCGCCTGCCGGACGGGCTTGCCGTCACCATCCACCACACAAATGTTCGTCGCCTCCAGCGACACATCATGACCTGCGTAGATGTCCGTCGTTTTCTTTCACAGCCGACCGCCGAATCGCACCGTGCTGGGATCATTGCGAGGCTTCGTTGCCGCAACACGGCCGGCGAGGGGTCACAATTCAGTGCCCCGGTTAACCAGAAATCCTCCCGATTTCTTGTAACCGACCAGACCACAATTTGCATGGGAGGTGACCGGCAACGCCGAGCCGCCAGGCCTGTTCATCTTCTGAAGCGGCTCACGCGCTTTACGACGCTCAAAGCATACGGTCCACGGTTCGAGCTTCGAGGAGCGGCGGCATGAGCGATCTCACCGAAGTGGAACTATTGTGGCTCGAAAAGCGTATCGAAAACCGCATTCGGTTCGGTCGCATCGTCAAGGAACGGAAGCTCGATCGCCACCGGCGTGTCCTGTCATTCGCGCCAGGCAGCAGCTTTGCTTTCGTCCGTTGGACCTCCAACGACTTCGGTACGATCATTTCGCGGATCGACATCTTGCGTGCGGTCGCGCCGGGACAACGCTGCTCGACTGTGGCCTATGTAAAGCCCGGCGGAGAGATTTTGCTGCGGCTCTCCGGCTGGCCAAAGGTCGAACGCGTGCTGCAGATGATCGACGCCGTCGAGGCGCTCGGCATCGACCCCGCCGACGTCGCTCCGGATCACTGGCATCACGTTCACAACCGTCTGTCCGTCAATGAAAACCCGCGTCCCTACACGAAAGCCCGCCACCAGGCTTGGCTCCATCGCCAGAGAGTGATGCGATGAGAGGCCGCCTGATGACGTTGATCACGACCTTTGGGGTCGTCGCTGCGCTCGTCGCGACAGTCGCTCTGGAGCCGCTTCCGCTCTACATCTGGAATGCATCGACGAGCGTGCCAATCGGTCTTTATCGCTTGCGACCGACAACGCGCTTCCAGGTTACCGAACTGGTCGCCGTTCAGCCGACAGAGCCGCTTGCGACCTTCCTCGACCTTAACGGCTATCTGCCCATCGGCGTGCCCATGCTCAAACGGGTGCTCGCGTTGCCCGGACAGACTGTCTGCAGAACCGGCCTCACGATTTCGGTTGATGACATTGCAGTCGGCGAGGCCCGCGATCGCGACGGAAGCGGCCGGCCGCTGCCGAAATGGCAGGGCTGTTGGGTCGTCGGAGACGGCGAACTCTTTCTGATGAACTGGCAGTCCAGCGACTCGCTGGACGGCCGATACTTTGGATTTCTTCCGGCTTCCGCCGTGATCGGACGTGCGTTCCCAGTGTGGACGTGGGAGGAGTGATCGTGCGCGTTCCACGTGGTCGTCCTGCCATTCCTCTGTTCGATCGATTGCGCGACAAGCCCTCCGTCCCGACTAATGTTTGCGAAGCCGCCGCGCGCCGTGTCGGTTCAGCGCGGCCGAATGGCCGGCGCGGAGCGGCTTTGCTCTGGATGCGCGCGAGCACGGCGGCATGCTTAGCTCGGTCCGTCGGGCGTGTGGTGCCCCTGGTGCTCCTTCTGACCGCATCGGGCAAGGTTGCTCCAGCTCAGGACGAGCCGATCGCATTTCCAGCGATCCGTCAGGCCAACCACTCGTTCGCGGGCTTCATCGGCGAAGCCGCACAACGCTTTGCGATCCCGTCAGCCTGGATACGCTCGGTCCTCAGCATCGAAAGCGCGGGCGACGCGCAGGCCAGATCGCCTAAAGGCGCAATCGGCCTGATGCAAATCATGCCGGCGACCTGGGCGGAACTTCGCAAGCGCTATAATCTGGGCAGCGATCCTTACGATCCACACGACAACATTCTGGCTGGCGCAGCGTATCTGCGTGAATTGCTCGATCGCTATGGCTCGCCTGGTGTGTTTGCGGCGTACAACGCGGGACCATCTCGCTATGAAGCGCGCCTTGCGGGCGGCTCCTTGCCGGCAGAGACGCAAGCGTATGTGGTAAAGCTTGCAACTCTGCTTGGCATCGAATTGCCTGCTACGTGGACCGCCGGCCGGCAGTCATCCGCAACTGCAACGTCGCTCGTCACACGGCTTCATCTGATGAGAACGGGCGATCGATCGGCGGAACTCATACCTTCGAGTGGCGCCAAGACAGCAATCTCAATGCACGATGTTTCGCCTATGGTCCCTCGGCCGATTGGTGTGTTCGTCCCTCGGTCGAATTCGGGAGCATCGCAATGACCAGATCTGCAGGTTCGCAAGCCATGGCGTGCAACAGCGAGCAATTGGCGAAAGAGCGAAGACAGCGCACAAGCACGACAGGTGGACGGCGAGATAAAACTGGCTCGCCGGTCGAACCACAAGCCATTGGCATGGCTTGGGTTCTGGCGTGCCGGTCGGTCGGGGCGCGTGCCGCGCCTGGCATTTTGGTGAGTGCAATCAAAGTCGTTTTCGGCACCGCGTGCGCCTTTGATTGTTGGGAGGGCCGGCCGTGAGCATCCGCGACAGCGACCTGCATATTCGGCCTGGGCGCATCCGCAATACCCGCACGCCGAAGCCCAAGAGCTTCATCAACCAGGTGCTGCGGGCCGCGAAGAAAGCAGGACATACCTCGGGTCAGGCGGTGGCCGGCCGTCGTTCGGCGGTCCATGGGCGCTCAACGTTTGGCCGCGGCCGCCTCGCCTTTAACCGCGCCAGATTGTTCAGCCCGACGCGGCGAGTCGTCGTGAAGGCGCGCGTGGTTCGTCACAAAGGGCGAGCCTACCGATCAGCGCCGCTGACCGCCCACCTCTCATATCTGAAGCGCGATGGCGTGACCCGGAATGGTGAGCGGGCCGAGATGTTCGACGTCGGCCACGACCGCGCCGATAGCGTGGCTTTCGCAGAACGGTGCAAGGACGATCGGCATCATTTCAGGTTCATCGTCTCGCCCGAGGACGCCGGCGACATGACCGATCTGAAGGCCTTCACCCGCGACCTCGCCAAGCAGATGGAGACCGATCTCGGCACGCGGCTCGATTGGGTGGCTGTCGATCATTGGAATACCGACAACCCTCACGTCCATCTTCTCGTTCGCGGCGTAGATAAGGAAGGGGCGGATCTCGTGATCTCCCGCGACTACATCAGCGAGGGCCTGCGCTCACGCGCCGAGGAACTGGTCGCCATCGAACTGGGTCCAAAACCCGAGCACGAGGTCCGTAACTCGCTGGAGAGGGAAGTCACGGCGGAACGATGGACGCGGCTCGACCGGGAGATCCGGCTTGCGGCAGATGAGACCGGCACTATCGATCTCCGCCCAGAGAATTCCGGCAGCTCCGATCCCGAGATCCGGCGCCTGATGGTCGGTCGCCTTCAACACCTGGAGAAGATGGGGCTTGCCGCATCCGCCGCACCAGGGGAATGGATGGTCGGCCTCGAGGCCGAGCGCAGCTTGCGCGATCTCGGCATGCGCGGCGACATCATCAAGACCATGCACCGCGCCTTTACCGAGCGTGGGGAAGCGCGCGGCGTTGCTGACTTCGTCATCGAAGGTGGACCGCCGACGTACGAAATTATCGGACGGCTGGTCGACCGGGGATTGCATGACGAACTGACTGGCGAGGCCTACGCGCTGATCGACGGAACAGACGGACGGGCGCACCACGTGCGCTTCCGAGGCGTCGAGGTGTTCGACCACGCACCGCCGATCGGCGGAATCGTCGAAGTCCGACGCTTCGGTCAAAACGGCGATCCGCGGCCGACCACAGTGCTCGCAACCCGTTCCGATCTCGATCTTGGTGGCCAGGTCACGGCACGAGGGGCAACCTGGCTCGACCACAGGCTGGTCGAACGCGACCCCATGCCGCTCGCCATGGGCGGATTCGGTCGCGAGACCCGCGCCGCCATGGAAGCCCGTACCGAGCATCTGATCCAGGAGGGCCTGGCGCGGCGGCAGGGCCAGCGCATCATACTGCAGCGCGACCTCCTGAACACGTTGCGCCGGCGCGAGCTGGACGAGGTGGCAGCAAAGGTCTCGGCCGGCACAGGCCTGCCTCACGTGAACGCCGCCGCTGGGGAGCATGTGGCCGGCACGTATCGCCAGCGGCTGACGCTCACCTCGGGACGCTTCGCCATGATCGACAATGGGCTCGGCTTCCAGCTCGTGCCCTGGTCGCGCGAACTCGAAAGGAAACTGGGCCAACAAGTCACCGGAGTCATGAAGGACGGCGGTGGCATCGAATGGGGCTTCGGTCGGAAGCGCGACCTCGGCCTCTAGCAATCTCCAATGCAGTTACGGAAGGGCGTTCGCGATGTCCGGAACCAAGATTCTCTGGGGCCAAGTGATCGTTGTCGGCCTGATCGTCTTGCTGGCCATTTGGGGAGCAACCGAGTGGACGGCCTGGCGGCTCGCCTGGCAACCGGAGCTTGGGCGACCCTGGTTCGAACTGTTGGGCTTCAAGATCTATTACCCGCCGATCTTCTTCTGGTGGTGGTTCGTCTACGACGCCTATGCGCCTCAAATCTTTGTCGAGGGGGCCTTCATCGCGGCGTCAGGGACCTTCGTTTCGATTGCGGTGGCGATCGGCATGTCGGTGTGGCGGGCGCGCGAAGCCAAGAACGTCGAGACCTACGGTTCGGCGCGCTGGGCCGGTTTGGAGGAGGTGAGGGTGGCAGGCCTACTCGGTCCGGACGGTGTGGTACTCGGCAAGCTCGACCGCGACTACCTCCGCCACGATGGACCGGAGCACGTTTTGTGTTTTGCACCAACCCGATCCGGCAAGGGCGTCGGCCTTGTCGTCCCCTCGCTTCTGGCTTGGCCCGGTTCGGCGATCGTTCACGACATCAAGGGTGAGAACTGGCAACTGACCGCCGGCTTTCGCTCGCAGCATGGCCGCGTCCTGTTGTTCGACCCGACCAACCCAAAGTCCTCAGCCTACAATCCGCTGCTCGAGGTCCGGCGCGGGGAATGGGAGGTTCGCGACGTCCAGAATGTCGCCGACGTCCTGGTCGACCCGGAAGGCTCGCTCGACAAGCGGAACCATTGGGAGAAGACCAGTCATTCGCTCCTGGTCGGCGCCATCCTCCATGTCCTCTATGCCGAGTCGGACAAGACCTTGGCTGGCGTTGCCGCCTTCCTGTCCGACCCGAAGCGGCCAATCGAGGCGACTCTGAGGGCGATGATGACCACGCCGCACCTCGGCGAGCAAGGTGCTCATCCGGTCGTCGCCTCGACCGCGCGCGAACTCCTCAACAAATCCGAGAACGAACGTTCCGGCGTTCTGTCCACCGCAATGTCGTTTCTCGGGCTCTACCGCGACCCCGTGGTGGCTCACGTGACCTGCCGGTGCGACTGGCGGATCGCCGATCTGATCTCAGATTGCGGCCCAACGACGCTCTACCTCGTGGTGCCGCCCTCCGATATCTCGCGGACCAAGCCACTGATCCGCCTGGTGCTGAACCAGATCGGTCGGCGCCTGACCGAGGATTTGCACGCCCGTGACCGGCGGCATCGAGTTCTGATGATGCTCGACGAGTTCCCGGCGCTGGGTCGGCTTGATTTCTTCGAGTCCGCGCTTGCCTTCATGGCGGGGTACGGCATCAAGAGTTTCTTGATCGCGCAGTCGCTCAATCAGATCGAGAAGGCCTATGGGCCGAACAACGCGATTCTCGACAATTGCCACGTCCGCGTCAGCTTCGCGACCAACGACGAGCGGACCGCCAAGCGTGTGTCCGACGCGCTCGGTACCGCGACCGAGATGAGGGCCATGAAAAACTATGCCGGTCATAGGTTGAACCCCTGGCTGGGGCACCTGATGGTCTCGCGCCAGGAGACGGCAAGGCCGCTTTTGACCCCGGGCGAAGTCATGCAGCTTCCGCCGATGGACGAGATCGTCATGGTAGCGGGCACGCCGCCGATCCGGGCGAAGAAGGTCCGCTATTATGAGGATGCGCGGTTTACTGAGCGGGTCTTGCCGCCGCCCGATCCGGCGTCATCCGGTCGATCTTCGCGAACGGACGGATGGTCGACGCTTGGAACGCTGAAGCCGGCACCGCCTCCAATCGACAGGGGGCAAGGAAAGGAAGACACGGAGAACAGCGGTCTCCGTCGTGAGCCCGAACTCCCCGATCACGTTGCGATCGCCAAGGAGACGAGCGAGCCGACCCCGGCGGAGGAATTTGCCGCGGTTCTTGACGATGATGAGGATGCGGCCCGCCAGTCCCGGCTCATGCGCCAACAGATGCGCGGCGTCGCCCGTCAGGTCGCCATGGACCCGAATGACGGTATGGAGCTCTGAGGCGATATGCGCGACCGGATGAATGTCTATTTCCCGCCAGAGCTTCTGAAACAGATCTCGGAGCTCGCCGATCGCAAGAAGCTTTCGCGGTCGGCTATCGTGGAGGCGGCGGTTGCTTCATTTCTGTCACCGGACGGCGCGGACAGGCGGGAGGCGGCGTTTACTCGCCGCCTCGATCGGCTATCGCGTCAGATGCAGCGATTGGAGCGTGACGTCGGTTTGACGGCCGAGACCCTGGCTCTCTTCATCCGTTTCTGGCTGACCATCACGCCGCCGCTACCCAACGATGCGCAGGCGGCCGCGCAGGCAAAGGGTAGGGAACGCTTTGAAGGATTCGTCGAGGCGCTCGGGCGTCGCTTGCAAAAGGGGCAAAGCTTTCTACGCGAGATTCCAGAAGATATCCGCCGTCAGAACCCGGCCGAGGAAACCTGATTGAACCGTGTACATAGACCATTTCGGCGGTCCTTCTTTTTCTGCGCCAGTCTACGACCGCAGCGATTTTGCCGAACTGACAAAAGCTGGACGCGCTATCGGCTCGAGCGAGCTGAGAGCAAAGGGGCCAGCATGCAAACCTCAACAGCATGGCGTCGAATCGCGCGCGTTTTTCTCCCTTTTGCAGCTGGGTACTATCTCTCTTATCTGTTTCGAACGATCAATGCTCTAATCGCCAACCATCTCAGCTCGGATACCGGGGTTGGGACTGCCGACCTCGGGTTGCTTACGTCGGTCTATTTTCTTGTTTTCGCGGCCGCTCAGATCCCCATCGGTATATTGTTGGATCGCTTTGGTCCGCGTCGCGTCCAGAGTGTTCTGTTCTTGCTTGCCGCAGCAGGCGCCGGCCTCTTCGCGATATCGACTGACTTCCTGTCGCTTTTGATCGCGCGTGCAATGATCGGGCTTGGCGTGGCGGCGGCGTTGACCGCAGGACTGAAGTCGATCGTCATCTGGTTCCCCAGGGAGCGTGTCGCCTTGCTTAACGGCTACATGGTCATGCTGGGATCGCTAGGAGCGGTGACTGCTACGGTCCCCGTCGAACACCTGCTCGCCTGGATGGGCTGGCGGCAACTTTTTGAGGTCCTGGCGGTCGCTACCGGTGCGACGGCCATTCTCATCTATGCTGTCGTGCCTGAGCGAGGCCTTGTCCCATCAGCAGCGCGCGCCACTCTTGGCTCCGTTCTCGGCGATCGGCGCTTCTGGCGAATGGCCCCGTTGTCGGCGACGTGCGTCGGATCAGCCTGGTCTCTGCAGGGATTGTGGGCATCACCGTGGTTGACCGACGTGGAGGGACTTGATCGCGCAAGTCTCGTCAGACAACTTTTTATTATGTCGATCGTATTGAGCGCTGGCGCCTGGTTATTCGGTACGACCGTCCATTCCATCAAGCGGAGAGGAATCGGGGCGGAGGCGGTGTTAGCGATGGTTGCGGTGCTGTTCATCGCGGCTGAGTTATCCCTGATCCTGCGAGCGTCTTTGCCGTCCATCCTGCCTTGGTCTATTGTCGCAATTGTCGGAACGGCGACAGTGGTCAGCTTCGCGGTGATAGCGGATTACTTCCCGCCGGAGCTTGCCGGCCGTGCCAATGGTGCCTTGAACGTGTTGCACTTCGGTTGGGCATTTCTGGCGCAATACTCGACAGGTCTCATCCTGGAGCAATGGTCCGCAAATGATGGGCATAGGCCAGTCCAAGCCTATCAAGTCGCGTTTGGTCTCAGCATGGTACTGCAAATCGCGGCGTTGGTCTGGTTCGCGCTGCCCTGGTGCCGATCCATGGCTTCGTGGATGAGTTCAATCCTCGTTTTGAAGCCGGCAAGTGATTCCGACGCCCTCGAACCCGTCGACGTGTACGAGAACTCGGTCATACTGGTACCCGCGGATGACAATACGGAGTGGTGAGCGGTAGCTCACGATACGATTGAGCAAGCGTCAAGCATCAGTTCTCGGTCTTTCTTTTTCTACGCCAGTCTACGATCACTGAAGCCGCTTGTTGCGCCAGGTCCGTCGGTGCCTTTTCTAATCATCCCCATATGAGGACGCTCGTTGGACGTCCTCAATCGGTGGGGACGAACGGTGACAATCCATTCCATTCAATCGGAAGCGAGTTCGCGCGGCGCGCGAATGCTGCGCAGCGCGCTTGGCTCCGCGATTGCGGGCTACCTCGAAGACGATGCGATCATCGAGGTGATGCTCAATCCAGATGGGCGGTTGTGGATCGACCGGTTGTCGAATGGCCTGATCGACACAGGCGAAACACTGTCGGCGGCGGACGGCGAGCGCATCGTTCGTCTGGTAGCGCACCACGTAGGTGCGGAGGTGCATGCCGGCTCGCCGCGGGTCTCGGCCGAATTGCCTGGAACCGGCGAGCGCTTCGAAGGTCTGTTGCCTCCGGTCGTCGCGGCACCGGCCTTTGCTATCCGCAAACCTGCCGTGGCCGTGTTTACGCTCGACGACTACGTCCGCAGGGGGATCATGACCTCGGAGCAGGCCAAGATCCTGCAGAACGCGGTCGCCGCACGGAAGAACATTCTGGTCGCCGGCGGGACATCGACCGGCAAGACTACATTGACGAATGCGCTCCTGGCCGAAGTGGCAAAGAGTTCCGATCGGGTCGTGCTGATTGAAGATACGCGCGAACTTCAGTGCAAGGCGCCCAATCTTGTAGCTCTGCGGACCAAAGATGGCGTGGCCACGCTTTCCGACCTGGTTCGCTCATCGCTGCGATTACGTCCGGATCGCATTCCGGTTGGCGAGGTTCGCGGTGCCGAAGCGCTCGACCTGCTCAAGGCCTGGGGCACCGGTCACCCCGGTGGCATCGGGACTATCCATGCGGGCAGCGCGGTCGGCGCGCTGCGGCGGCTCGAGCAACTCATCCAGGAAGCGGTCATCACGGTTCCGCGCGCCCTGATCGCGGAGACCATCAATCTCGTTGCTGTGCTTGCGGGTCGCGGCGGTGACCGTCGCCTCGCTGAACTCGCCATAGTCACGGGCCTTGGGGCCGCCGGTGACTACAACCTTTCATCAGCAGGAGACTGACATGCGTCAGCAATTTCGCTTTCTTCGAGGTGCATCGCTGGTCGCCTTCGGCGCGGTGCTTTTGACGGCAGCACCAGTGTGGGCGGCTGGCTCGAACATGCCGTGGGAGCAGCCACTCAATCAGATCTTGCAGTCGGTTGAAGGTCCGGTCGCCAAGATCATCGCCGTCATCATCATCGTCGTGACCGGGCTCACACTCGCGTTCGGGGATTCGTCAGGTGGTTTCCGCAGGCTGATCCAGATCGTGTTCGGTCTGTCGATCGCGTTTGCCGCCTCGAGCTTCTTCCTGTCGTTCTTCTCCTTCGGCGGCGGCGTGGTGATCTGATGGGTGATCAGGTTACAGGCTTTGTCGTACCCGTTCACCGTGCGCTCACCGAGCCAATCCTGATGGGCGGCGCGCCGCGGTCGGTTGCGATTGTCAACGGCACGCTTGCGGCAGCCCTTGGGCTGGGATTGCGGCTCTGGATCGCGGGTCTTGTTCTCTGGTTCATCGGCCACATGGCCGCCGTCTGGGCCGCCAAGCGCGATCCCGCCTTTGTCGATGTGGTGCGCCGACATCTGCGCATTCCCGGTCATCTCAATCTCTGAGTTCTCGGACATGATGAACCTTGCCGAATATCGCCATTCCAATACACGTCTTGCCGACTTCCTGCCTTGGGCAGCCCTTGTCGACGAGGGAATCATCCTGAACAAGGACGGCTCATTCCAGCGGACAGCAAAGTTCCGCGGACCCGACCTAGATAGTGCAGTGCCGGCCGAACTCGTCGCCGTTGCCGGCCGTCTGAACAACGCCGTGCGTCGCCTCGGATCCGGCTGGGCCGTGTTCATCGAGGCGCAGCGTCACTTTGCGGGGGCGTACCCACCTGCCTCCTTTCCGGACGTCGCTTCCGCACTAGTCGACGCGGAACGCAGGGCTCAGTTCGAGGAGGCGGGGGCGCATTACGAGTCCAGCTACTTCGTGACCCTCCTCTATCTGCCTCCCGAGGAGGGAGCGGCTAAGGCGGAGCGATTGCTCTATGAAGGTCGCGACCGCACCGTTGGAGCAGATGCCCGGGAGGTGCTGCGCGGGTTTGTCGACCAAACCAACCGCGTGCTCAGTCTCCTTGAAGGGTTCATGCCAGAATGCGCCTGGCTCGATGATCAGGATACGCTGACTTATCTGCATTCGACGATCTCGACCAAGCGTCATCGGGTTCGAGTGCCCGAGATTCCTATGTACATCGATGCGCTGTTGGCCGACCAGCCGCTGACCGGCGGGCTCGAGCCGATGCTGGGTTCGGCCAATGTGCGGGTTCTGACGATCGTGGGCTTTCCGGGCGCCACGACCCCGGGGATCCTGGACGACCTGAATCGCCTGCCATTCTCTTATCGTTGGTCGACCCGGGCGATCATGCTCGACAAGACCGACGCCACCAAGCTGCTGACCAAGATTCGCCGGCAGTGGTTTGCCAAGCGAAAGTCCATCGGCGCCATCCTCAAGGAGGTCATGACGAACGAGGCATCGACGCTGCTTGATACCGACGCCCACAACAAGGCGCTTGATGCCGACGCGGCGTTGCAGGAACTGGGGTCGGATCAGATCGGACAAGCCTTTGTTACGGCGTCCATCACTGTCTGGGACCGCGATCCCAACACTGCCGATGAAAAGCTGAGGCTGGTCGAGAAAGTCATACAGGGCCGAGATTTCACCTGCATGATCGAGACCGTGAACGCCGTCGAAGCCTGGCTCGGCAGTCTGCCCGGGCACGTCTACGCCAATGTGCGGCAGCCGCCGGTCTCGACCCTCAACCTTGCGCATATGATTCCGATGTCGGCCGTGTGGGCGGGCGAGGCGAGGGACCTCCACTTCAAAAGCCCGCCTCTGTTGTTCGGCAAGACCGAGGGATCGACGCCGTTCCGATTCTCGCTCCACGTTGGCGACGTCGGTCATACCCTTGTGGTGGGACCGACAGGTGCTGGCAAGTCGGTGCTGCTCGCGCTGATGGCGCTACAGTTCAGGCGTTATCCGAACTCGCAGATCTTCGCGTTTGACTTCGGTGGTTCGATTCGAGCGGCCGCCCTCGCCATGGGTGGCGACTGGCATGATCTCGGCGGCGCATTGTCCGACGGAGGTGAACAACCGGTCGCCCTGCAGCCGCTGGCCTGGATTGATGATCCTTCCGAGCGCGGATGGGCCACGGAATGGATCGGCGCGATCCTGGCACGGGAAAAGATCGAGATCACCCCTGAGGTCAAGGATCATCTGTGGTCGGCGCTAACATCTCTCGCTTCGGCGCCGAGGGAGGAACGCACCCTCACGGGCCTGTCAGTCCTTCTTCAATTGAACTCCCTGAAGCGCGCCCTGCAACCATACTGCCTGGGCGGACCTTCCGGGCGCTTGCTCGATGCCGAATTCGAGCGTCTTGGCGAGGCGTCGGTCCAGGCCTTTGAGACCGAAGGCTTGATCGGAACGAGTGCTGCGCCGGCTGTGCTGGCGTATCTCTTCCATCGTATTGGTGATCATCTCGATGGCCGGCCGACACTCTTGATTGTCGATGAGGGCTGGCTCGCCCTCGATGATGAAGATTTTGCGGGGCAGCTCCGGGAATGGTTGAAGACGCTTCGGAAGAAGAACGCGTCCGTCATCTTCGCCACCCAGTCGCTTTCGGACATCGATGGCTCTGCGATCGCGCCCGCGATCATCGAAAGCTGCCCAACACGCTTGTTGCTGCCGAACGAACGGGCGATCGAACCGCAGATCACTGCCATCTACCGCCGTTTCGGCCTCAATGATCGCCAGATCGAGCTTCTGAGCCGCGCGACGCCGAAGCGCGACTACTACTGCCAGTCTCGTCGCGGCAACCGTATGTTTGAGCTCGGGCTTGGCGAGGTGGCACTCGCCTTCACCGCCGCCGCTTCGAAGACTGACCAAGCGAACGTCACGCGGCTCCTGGCTGAGCATGGACCTGATGGCTTCGTGCCGGCCTGGCTTCAACACCGTGGCGTCGCATGGGCGACGGATCTGATCCCCAATCTCGTCAATCTGGAGAAATCGCTATGAGGCGACTTGGCTCATTGCTGGCCGCTGGCACCATCGCTCTATCGCTTGGCGTTACGATGCCTGCACGGGCATTGATCGTCTTTGATCCCAACAACTACGTCCAGAATGTCCTGACGGCCGCGCGGGAGCTCCAGCAGATCAACAATCAGATCACCTCGTTGCAGAACGAGGCACAGATGCTGATCAATCAGGCGAAAAATCTGGCCAACCTGCCGTATTCGTCGCTGCAGCAACTGCAATCTTCGATCCAGCGGACCCAGCAATTGCTGGCCCAGGCCCAGCGCATCGCCTACGACGTGCAGCAGATCGACCGCGCCTTCTCGACCAGCTACGCGCCGGCCACCAGCAGCCAGTCGAACCAAATGCTGATCTCGAACGCTCAATCGCGGTGGCAGAATTCGTATGCCGCAACGCAAGATGCGCTTCGCGTTCAGGCCGGCATCGTTGGCAATCTCGACACCAATCGCATCCAGACGTCTGCCCTCGTAACGTCGAGCCAGAGTGCCAGCGGCACCCTGCAGGCAACTCAGGCCGGCAACCAGATCCTCGCACTTCAAGCGCAACAACTTGCCGATCTCACGGCGGCCGCCGCGGCGCAGGGCAGGGCGCAGAGCCTTGAGGCCGCTCGGCGCGCCTCGGCTCAAGATCAAGGACGAGAGCAGCTTCGGCGGTTCGTGACACCGGGGCAGGGCTATCAATCCTCCAACGTGCAGATGTTTCACTGATGCTCGACGTAAAGGCATTCAAGGCCCTGTCGCTACTTACAACAATCGGCCTGGTGGTCGTCGCTGCCTGCACCATTCGACTGCGTGGCGGAGACGATTCTCCGCCGGCACCGAGGGCGGCCCAGGCGACCGATGCAGCCAAGTTCGACCTCGCAGGCTGCCGCAGCGTTACTCCTGAGGAAGCAGCGGATTATCGGCATTGTAAGCGCGTTTGGGACGAAAACCGGCGTCGCTTCTTTGGCAAGAAGGACAGCGCCATAGCTTCCGGCCACGATGATTCGTCCAGCTCGATACCCATCCCAAAGGATCAAAGCCGAATTCCGCAGGGATATCCGAACCTGGCGACACCTGAGGCGAGCAGGCCATGACCGGTACCGGGATCATCGACCAGTTCCTGGAAACGTTCACGCGTTATATCGACAACGGTTTTGGGCTGCTCGGCAGCGATGTCGGATATCTCGCAACGACCCTTGCTGCGATCGACATCACGCTTGCCGCGTTGTTCTGGAGTTGGGGAACTGACGAGGACATCATCGCGCGCCTCGTCAAGAAGACGCTCTTCGTGGGGGTCTTCGCCTATCTCATCGGCAATTGGAACAGCCTGGCGCGCATCGTCTTCGAGAGCCTCGCCGGTCTTGGACTGAAAGCATCGGGCGCAAGCCTGTCCGCATCCGATTTTCTGAGACCTGGAAAGATCGCTCAAGTCGGGCTCGACGCCGGCCGACCGTTGCTCGACTCGATCTCTAACCTGATGGGTTACATCAGCTTCTTCGAGAATTTCGTCCAGATCGTCGTTCTCCTGTTCGCCTGGGTCGTGGTATTGCTCGCCTTCTTCATTCTCGCGATCCAGCTCTTTGTCACCTTGATCGAGTTCAAGCTCACAACGCTGGCTGGCTTCGTGCTCATCCCATTTGGTCTGTTTGGCAAGACCGCCTTTGCGGCGGAGCGGGTCTTGGGCAACGTCATCTCCTCAGGGATCAAGGTCCTCGTCTTGGCCGTCATCGTCGGCATTGGATCGACCCTGTTCTCGCAGTTCACCGCTGGCTTTGGTGGCAATCAGCCGACCATCGAAGACGCTATGACACTGGTGCTTGCGGCGCTCTCCTTGCTGGGCTTGGGCATCTTCGGTCCAGGAATCGCCAACGGCCTGGTGTCCGGCGGACCGCAACTCGGCGCCGGTGCGGCGATTGGAACGGGCCTTGCCGCCGGCGGTATTGTTGCCGCCGGCGCAGGCCTCGCCGCCGGCGGTGCTGGTCTCGCTGGCGGCGCGATCGCGGGCGCCGCGCGTAGTGGCGGCGCTGCCATGAGCGGAGCATCAGCGGCCTATCGGAGCGGCGGCCTTGCCGGTGTCGCGGAGGCCGGCGCTACCGCTGTGATGAGCCCGTTGCGTCGTTCAGCGGCTGCGCTCGGCGGAGGTGGGGAAGCCGGCGCGCAGGGCGCGAACGCTTCGGCCGAAGGGCAGCCCGATTGGGCGCGGCGCATGAAGCGTGCCGAGACTGTTCGGCACGGTGCGTCGGCAGTCAGCCACACGGTCCGCTCAGGTGATCACGGTGGCGGCGGCTCTTCCGTCGATTTGTCTGAAGGAGAGCGCTGACACTTAGCCACTGCGCCTTCGCCAGCCGCCGCTGCGCGACCGACTGAAACGCGGACACCGAAAAACTCGAAAACGATTACTTGATCTCAAGGGCAACTATCGATGTTCAAACGACCTTCCGTGCACTACGGGCGCATGCCCGAGCCGATCACGCCTTACCAAAAGGCAGCGCAGGTTTGGGACGAACGCATTGGATCTGCCCGCGTGCAGGCCAGGAACTGGCGCTTGATGGCGTTCGGCTGCTTGATGTTATCAGCCGGTCTCGCGGGTAGCCTCGTTTGGCAATCGAGCCAAGGCTCGATCACGCCGTGGGTGGTCGAAGTGGACCATCTCGGCCAGGCCCAAAGGGTGGCGCCGGCCAACATCGATTATCAACCTACTGATGCGCAGATCGCCTACCATCTGGCGCGCTTTATAGAGGATGTCAGAGGCCTACCGGCCGACGGCATCGTTCTGCGCCAAAATTGGCTCCGGGCCTATGATTTTACGACCGATCGTGGTGCTGCTGCGCTCAACGACTATGCGCGCAACAATGACCCCTTTGCCAAGCTGGGCAAGGCCCAAATTTCCGTGGACGTCTCGAGCGTCATTCGCGCGTCGTTGGAAAGCTTTCGGGTCGCTTGGACCCAGCGCGTCTACGACAACGGCTCGTTGAGCTCGACCGAGCGCTGGACTGCAATTCTCTCGATCGTGATCGAGACACCCCGCGATGCCGAACGCCTGCGCAAGAATCCCCTTGGCGTCTACGTCCGCGCCATCAACTGGTCAAAGGAGTTGAGTCAGTGACCAAGACGCCGTCTGACGTTCATTCGAAACGTTCTCTCCAGCAAAGGAAGCTCAATTCGGCTTGGCCCGAGTTGGTGACCGCGAAGAGAGCATTTCTACCCGCTCTTCTGCTTTGTTCGTCAGCGCTCGGTGGGTGCGCGACCTACATACCGCCACAGATCAGCTATGATGCGGAAGTTCCTTCGATGCCAGTGTCGCCAGCGCCTCTGGACGACAAGTCGCAACCGCTACACGTTCCGCCCCTCTGGAAGCCGGCTCTCGGCGGCAAGGCGGCCGGGAAGGAAGCGCCTGAACCCATGAGCCGGATTGAGACGGCAAACAGCGCAGCCCGGGTCGAACCGCGCAAGCGGGGGTATTTCAACGCTGCGCAAATCTACGCCTACAGTCCCGGGGCGCTTTATCAGATCTACGCCGCACCGGGGCAGATTACGGATATCGCGCTTGAGGAGGGAGAGCAGTTGACGGGATCTGGACCGATCGCCGCCGGAGATACCGTGCGCTGGGTCGTGGGCGATACCGAGAGTGGAAGCGGCGATACGCGAAGGGTCCATGTCCTGGTCAAGCCGACCCGCGCATCGATCGAGACCAATCTGGTGGTCAATACTGACCGGCGCACCTACCTGATCGAGCTCCGCTCACGCGAGCGGCCATACATGCCATCGGTTGCCTGGTACTATCCGGAAGCAGTGCGCGAACGATCGCGTGCAGTCGCTCTGAGACCCTTGCTTCCGGAGCCGGCGCAACGCATCTCCCGCTACGCAATTGAAGGCGACAGCCCGCCCTGGCGGCCGCTGGCTGTCTATGACGACGGCCGTAAGGTCTATGTCGAATTCCCCCAAGGCATCGTGCAAGGCGAGATGCCACCACTCTTTATCATCGGTCCGGACGGCAAGACCGAACTCGCCAATTACCGTGCCTACGGAAACGTCCTGATCGTCGATCGGCTGTTTGCGGCTGCCGAATTGCGGCTCGGCGGTGAGCACCAGCAGAAAGTCAGGATTGTCAGGAAAGATGGGAGGCCGTCGTCATGAATACCGAGGTCGGAAACGATCGCGATCAGGCGGCTCCGCAGCAGCCACGAGACGGGCAATCCGGAAGTTTCCGCTTGAGAGCGGAGCATCCGCGCGTGACACGGTTGTCACGGAAGGTCCTGGCCGGAGGGAGCGCGGTTGTCATGCTCGTCATTGGCGGAACTGTGTTGTGGTCGCTGCAGAGTAACCGCCCCCTAAACCAGGCGGCCGAGGAGCTTTACAGCACAGACCATCATAATGTGGCCGACGGGATCACGGCATTGCCGAAGGACTACTCTGACACTCCACGCCAAGCGGTTCCGCAGCTCGGTCCGCCGCTCCCAGGAGACCTGGGGCGGCCGATCCTTGCTGCTCAGGGGCAGTCGCCAACCATCGGCTCTGATCCCGAACAGCAGCGCCGAGACCAAGAGACCGAAGCAGCCCGCATCAGTCGCGTGTTCGCTGCGAACAATGGCGGCGAAATGCGCGCGCCCGCCACTGTGGCCGCTGGAACCGACCGCATCGCGTCTCCGAGCGCGACGAGCTCTGGCGATGACGGATTGGCGCAGAACGGTCAGGACCGGAAGCTTGCCTTCGCGAACGCGTCTGTGGACCGTCGCACGGTCAGCCCGGACCGCATCAGCCGCCCGGCTTCACCATACATCGTGCAGGCTGGGACGGTCATTCCGGGAGCCCTAATCACCGGGATTCGATCAGACCTTCCAGGCCAGGTCACAGCGCAGGTAACCGAGAATATCTTTGACACGCCGACAGGCCGCTTTTTGCTTGTGCCCCAGGGAGCGCGTCTCATCGGTATGTACGATAATCAGGTCTCATTCGGCCAGTCGCGCGTCCTGCTGGTCTGGACGCGGCTGATCATGCCGAATGGGCGTTCTATCGTTCTTGAGCGGCAGCCTGGCGCTGATAAGGCTGGCTATGCGGGTCTGGAAGACCAAGTCGACAATCACTGGGCAGAACTATTCAAGGCTGCGGCACTATCGACGCTTCTAGCTGTTGCGACGGAAGTAGGCGCGGGATCCGACACAAACAGCAACGACAGCGCGATTATCCAAGCGTTGCGTCACGGCGCCTCCGACTCACTGAATCAAACCGGACAGCAGGTCGTTCGCCGCAGTCTCGGCATCCAGCCTACCCTGACCGTGCGACCTGGCTTTCCGGTTCGTGTTCTGGTCAATCGTGACCTCATACTTGCGCCGTATGGAAGGTGAGAACATGCCAAAGCTCAAGATAGGAGAGCTTCCAGACGACAAGCCGGTCAAAGTGAGTACGGAGCTGCCGGCGGCCGTGCATCGTGATCTCATTGCATATGCAGAAGCCCTTACGCGTGAAGGTGGTCAAGTGGTTGAACCGACTAAGCTCATCGCCCCCATGTTGGCGCGCTTTATGGCCACGGATCGAGGGTTTTCTAAACTGAAACGTGAGGGGCACGTACCGGCCGCCGGCGAAGGGAAGTGATGGTCAATGCTTATCGAAGCTTTCGCGGGACGCTAAATAATTGCGATGTCAACTTAGGCTGCTGAGTTTGTCCTGACAGTTGAGATATCGTTTAGCGTTCCCACGTCCGCCCTAAACAACTCCGGTAGCCAGGCTTTGTCCATTTTCGGATGCGAGAGCGCTGGTCGTGGCGGACACCTATTCGGTCACTTCAGGCGCGTCACACTTCTCCTGCCATCCACGCTGACGGGCACGTCACCATCGATCGTGGCCCGACGTACCACGCGATGCTGGTCCCCGTAATCGTTGACGGCGTAATGCTGTGTTGCGCGATTATCCCATATCGCGATATCGCCCTCTAACCAGTTCCACCGCACAGTGTTTTCGGGCGCGGTAATATGAGACTGGAACAGCTCGAACAGCTTTTGTCCGTCATATTTGGGCACCCCAACAAAGTGCTTCACCAAGGCGCCGAGCACTAGCGTCCGCTCGTCCGTCTCGGGGTGGACGCGCACCACGGGATGCTCAGTCTCAAAAATCCTACTGGTGAACACATCGTCAAAGTGTTTCTTGTCGATGTCACGGACACGCGCGATCCCAGCGTAATCGAAAACGTTGCTGTGAACGGCCCATAGCTCCTCGGCAAGGCGTTGTAGCGGCGGCGGCAGATCAAGATAAGCGGCTGCTGTGTTCGACCAAACAGTATCGCCTCCGAACGTTGGCATTACAACGGCTCGCAAGACTAAAACCTTGGGATAGGCTTCGGCGAAGGTTCCATCCGCATGCCAAACATCGGCGCGACCGCCGCCGCGAGTGGAGTCCAGTTCGAGGAGCGACGTCGTCCCCTTGGTAGCACCGAGCATCGGATGCGGCACTAGCTTTCCGAGACGAGCGGCAAAACGCTCCTGCTCGGCGTCGTTGAGATGTCCTTGATTGCGAAAGAAGATCACCTTGTGCTCGAGCAGCAAGCTGTTTATCGCAGCGATCGTGTGGTCCGGTAGATCGCCCGATAGCTTGATATTGTTGACTTCGGCACCGATGCGCGCCGCACGTTTCACAACATCGGTGCCCGGAATGACGTCATCGATCAAAGCCGTTGTGCTCCTGTTGATTTTCCAAGGCCTTGCAGTTCTTCCTCGCCTCTCGGTTCGCGAATGATCTGCAGCAAGCATCATGCCAGGCGAAAGACCGAACGTGTAGCCAGATCGCACTAAGCGGATCGCGATATTTGACGCGACTTATCGGACTGAGCCGTCGGTTCGACCGAGTGAAAGAACCCGATCTCCGACCTCGAATATCACCGGATCGCGAAGACGAAGCGGATAGCAGCAGCGGGCCAGCCGCGGATCTTCAGTTATGTTCTTGTGGTCACTTAACTGCTCTGAACAATGCAATGCTTCCGCAAAACCGGTAATAGTTCATGATGGTCGTGAATCATGTAGTCAGGCCCCGCGGCGCACAGGCGCGCTTCGGAAACAAATCCCCCCGTGATTGACACGTTGATTAGACCGAGATTGCGGGCGATCTCCGTCTCAACTGGCATGTCGCCCACGATGACGGTTTTTTCTGGGGATAGATCGTTGGCCTGCATATACAAACGCAGCCGTTCTTGCTTGCTCATGCTCCTAAACTGGGTTGCGCGGCTCTCAAATGCCAAAATATCCGTGATGTGAGTCTTGATTCCGAGTCTTCGCACTTGTGTGCGAATCGGTTCAATAATGTGATTGCTGACAATGACGGTTTGAACGGATCTCTGATCAAGGGCGAGCAAGACGTTTCGTGCCCCCTTACGTAAGGCAGCGTTGCGCGCCAAGAATTCGTAGGCGTCGTGAAAAATGGCGCTGTCGTTACTATGCACGACTTCGATTTCATCTTCCGACATGTCTAGGTTGCGGAAAAGAACCGAAAGAGGGAGTTCGAACTCCTCTCGAAGTCTGTGCATATCGACGGCTGATCGACCGAAGCGGCTCAAAATAGCATTAATGGTTTGCAGCACGGCATTGGCATCATCGAGCAGCGTGCCATTCCAGTCGAATACAACGGCGGATTTCATGCGTGAACCTAGACAAGTAATCGTGCGATATTAACGTGTTCGAGACTGGCTGTTTGCTGGTCTACGTGTTCGGTGCGATCCTGGTGGGTATGGTCGGACAGAGTGGTCAGCGGAACAACGCGCGCTAGTGAGCTGAGCGGGCGGACCGTTATTCTGAGGCGAGATGGGGGCGCAGAGCATGAGCATTGCTGCTTTTGTGGCCCTATTTCTGGATCGATTTACTTGAAGCAATGGTCATGCCAGCCGACGATCAAGGCCGAACGGGCTTTGGAAGGTCTGAACGCGTGCTATGCGCGCTGTACTGGACCTGACATGAGATTGTGCCTCTGTCAGAATGCGGACAAGAGTCTACCAGGTGCGATAAGTCCGAGCCGACTGACTCATTCGTGAGTATCGGTCGCAATTCTGGTGAGGCGAATGGGCTTCTCGATACCCTGAGTTGCTAGTCGAAGCTCGGGAGCGTTGAACAGCTTCCCATTGAGAAGACTGCAGCCAATGCTCAACATTCACTCTTCCAATCTGGCGCGAGCAACCATTGATGCCACAAGGCAAAAATACCTTGAGCGGCGTAGCGGCTAAACTATTGCTGCTGGATCCCGTGAGAGCTGCGTGTCGACCGCCGGTCTTGACAACGGTCAAGCATATGATCGTCTCAGTCCTGAACTAGGATAAGAGGTGCAACTTCTTGGTCTCGTGCCAGCTTGCTCGCGGCTAGGCCGGTGGCGACACCAATGCGGTCAGGCATGGGGCGATTTTGGCTCATCTTGCGCTTGCTTTCGACCCTGGTGATCGGGATGCGCACGCCGACGATTTCACGCAACTGGGCGGCAATGAAATCCACGGGAGCATCGCTGACGGCCCAAGGCGTCGCACGTGACGTTTCATGGATATTCGTCAGGCGCGTCACGATCTCAAGCAGGCGATCGGGATCGTCGAAGAACTCAATCGGCCCATGGGCATGGACCGCGATGTAATTCCATGTCGGCACCACATGCTCAGCTTGTCGTTTACTGGGATACCAGGATGGCGTCACGTAAGCTTCCGGGCCAGTAAAGATCGCCATCGCATCTCCGATCGTGGCGATGCGCCATTGCGGATTGCGCTTCGCAAGGTGCCCGTACAGCGTGCCGTGCTCGCCTTCGCTCTCATCGAGCAAGAGCGGAAGTGGCGTCGCAAGGGGCCCGCCCGACGTGGCCGTGATCAGGTTGGCCAATCGAGCGCAGCGGATTGTCGCTCGCATGTTCTCGAGGTCGTCATCTCGAAAGGGGGACGGTATGTACACGAAGGGCGCTCCCGGTTGGGATGTCGTCGAGATGAACTCAGACCAACATGCTAGAAAAATGCCAGTTTCAGTCACCCCTTTGGAGGTTCGCCGTTGGATCCGGCCGCCTTGCTCGTGGCTTGGCCGCCTCATGATCGCCCGCTGACGTGTTCCTGGAGCCGTGATGTAACCGAGCGAGGCAATTATGACGCGCCAGTCCAGCTCCATGGGCGTTCGTTTCATTCACTGTCTGAACGTCTGGGGCGGCTGCTTACCGATTGGTGCGTGCCACGTTCAACCTGGAACCTACCAACGGCCGGCTTACCGAGAGCAGAGCGGACAGCGGTGCTGACAACGTTCCGCTGGCTGCGCCGATAACTCCCTCAAGCCACCTCGATATCTCTCGTGGCACTTGCGGTGGGTCGAAATTTTATGAATGTCGCAGATTCCGATCTGTTTGATTTAATCGAGGTGAAGTGCGGAAGGACAACCTGTTATGGCCGATGGATTATGCGCGACGCATAACTAGTCTGGTGTTTTAGGGCAGAGTGTGTCCGAGGCGAAGGGTTGCCATGAGCGAGTTTATTTTCAGCGCAGGAATCGTTCTGTTTGGCTTTTGGCTGTCGCAATTGCGGCAATTCCTTTGTTTCTGATCGCGTTCAATCATCGGCCATCCGCCGTTCGATTGTCACTTCCTAACTCTCGCCTCCGTCAAACCTTGGTATATGCCGACGCCGCTAAGACGGCCTTGCTCCGTTCCGTTACTGGCGTTAACGCTGGGCCACTAGTTTGGTTAAAGGGAATACAGTGAGCAAAGCCCGGGAATTTATCGACTTCTGGATCGAGAATAGCGTTCACGCCGTCGAGCAGTATCGGACTCCCGGCGCGTCGCAGGATGTTGCGGAACTCACCGAGCGCCTTGTCGAGGCTGCCAAAGAGCAGGATATTTCCGAAGCCGAGTTGCGGGCTGAGATGAGCGATATCTCTGAGCACATTGGAGAGCGGCTCAGGGCTGCAAATAGGGCTGAGCGCGAACGGCGTACGCCCACCTAGGAGAGCGAAGTCCGCTTACCTACTAGCCGGACGTCGCCGGCTCAATGCGACGTTCCTCAACATTCGCTGCTGCTCAGCTATCAAGCTACCGCCATCCGATTGCGCGAACACCGCGACAGCCGCCGCTCAGCTATTCGCCTTCAAGGCCGGTGCCTTGAGGGACATTATGAGATTGAGCTTCTTAATGGCGGCGTTGCGCTCGCTCAGTTGCCGCGTAATTTTGCCGTCGACCCGCTTGAAAAACCCGAACGGCGTTACACGAAAGTTGCAGGACCTACATTGTGAATTGTTCCGGGGCTCGTCAGCTTGTCGACAGCTAAGGATCACAGCATGGGAAGGTCTCTAGCTAGACTGACAGGTCCGGCTTGATTTGCCCAGATCTGGGGGAGGAGAATCGGATGGATTGCTTTGACAATATCAACAGCTTCGACGACCCAGATCTCACGCAGACGTCTTTGCACCGGCAGAAAGTGCTGGGGTGGGCGAATGAGGCTGCGTGTTCGGCGATCCTGGATCATAACCGCTGTAGTTGACCGCCTCTTCATTGTTCGTCGGTGGCACGCGAGGTGGCCGGCGGCTTCGAGAGCTGCCGTCGACGTTTGCTTCCGGTGGAGCTGTGCCTTTCCTGGAGGGGCCCACGTGCAGCTTTTCGGCCGTTTCCGGCATCTATGAAATTGGTGATGCAAGCAATGAAGAAGTCAACGATACGAGAGCTTTCCCTCGTCTACAAGCTGTGCGTTCTGAGCGTTGGGGTGCTGGTCTCCTCGGCAGCTGGCGCAACTGACGATTTGATGAGCGCTGCCAAGGAGGCATTCGAACCGATTCCTTCGGTCGTTCCTGCGATAAAGGACAACACAGTCACCCACGAAAAGGTCGAACTTGGCAAGACACTGTTCTTCGATCCGAGGCTATCGGCGAGCGGGATCATTAGCTGCAATACGTGCCATAACCTTGGCGCGGGCGGCGTAGATGCCGGTCCAACGTCGGTGGGGCATGGCTGGCAGCGGGGTCCACGTCGGGCACCTACCGTCTATAACGCAGTATTCAATGTGGCGCAGTTCTGGGATGGGCGCGCGGCAGATCTCAAGGCGCAAGCTACCGGCCCCATCCAGGCGAGTGTCGAAATGAATGCCACGCCGGACAGGGTACTCAATACGTTGAATTCGATGACCGACTATGTCGTCATGTTCCAGAAAGCGTTCCCGAACGAGGCGAGGCCCGTCACCTTTGACAATTCCGCCAAGGCGATCGAGGCTTTCGAAGCGACTCTGATTACACCTGCTGCCCCGTTTGATCAGTACCTCAAGGGCGATGAGCATGCTCTCGATGATCAGCAGAAGGCGGGACTAAAGCTATTCATGGAAAAAGGATGCTCGTCTTGCCACAATGGTATCAACGTCGGTGGACAGGATTACTTCCCGTTCGGCGTGGTTGAAAGGCCGGACGGAACGCTGCTTCCATCCGCCGACAAGGGCCGTTTTGCGGTTACCAAGGTAGCCAGCGATGAGTACGTTTTCCGCGCCGCGCCGTTGCGCAACGTCGCGTTGCGGGCCCCGTACTTCCACTCGGGCCAAGCCTAGAGCCTTAA
This sequence comes from Bradyrhizobium sp. USDA 4506, assembly GCF_054058795.1. NCBI lineage: Bacteria > Pseudomonadati > Pseudomonadota > Alphaproteobacteria > Hyphomicrobiales > Nitrobacteraceae > Bradyrhizobium > Bradyrhizobium sp. USDA 4506. The sequence goes on from NZ_JBSSBM010000002.1 coordinate 476,404, forward strand.
GCAAGCGGTTGGCGTGATGAGTGAGACCCAGCTCGGCGCGAAGCTCAGCGATAAAGAGGAAAACGACATTGTCGCGTTTCTAAATTCGCTAACTGGGCAGCTGCCCAAGATCGAATATCCGAGACTGCCCACGCGTAGTGATACAACGCCAAGGCCCTCTCTAGACAAATAGAACCACCGATAAGGCGGATGCCGTGCGTCCATGGTGCAATGACATTCAGGATGTGCGCGTCGCTAAGCGTGCCCAATCTTAATTGTCGTTGTCCACGCGTCTATGATCACCGACTCCATGCCGTTCTTCAGTGCATCGTCGGGATATCGGAGATCCTCGTAGTTATCGAGCGCGACGACGGCTACATTAAATTTGGAGAGGTCAGGATCGCCAACATCGGACTTGAAGGTCTGCCAGAGCTGCGGCAAGCCCTGGCCGAGCTTTTTCAATTCCTGAAGGGTCCTCGTCTTCACCATCGCGCCCTTCAACATGCATTCGATTGCGTGATGAAGAAGGTTGCCGCAGATCGGGTTGAGGCCAGCGGTCACGGCGTGCCTGCCCGCGACATAGTACTGGCACCCGCTCCCAGAAGTGATTCTGTCGCTGTGCGGTGTTTTGCATCCAGCACCCTGAACGAAAATCGAACTGTCGTGTCGCGCTCAAGGAGTGATCCGTAGGCGTCGGTAATTCGTTGATTTTACTGATATCGGTTGACGACGGCTTGCAACACGGAGACGGGCAATGGAACGAAGCCGAAACTGCAACAAACCTTTATTTTATCGGCACAAATGCTGGCGATCCCGGTAGGATTGGCGAGATCGGCGAGTATCTGGGATTCGGCGGCCAATATGCGCCGAGGATGGCCGGCAAGGAGGTTCGCGCAGCAGTGGCTGCATTGAACGTGGTTATGGCTGAGGATGAGCCGGCCGCTGCGCAGGGCGCGCGGTGACCCGCTGTCGATACGACAGCGCACCTGACCGTCCCTATGATGACTGTAACCCAGGGGCGGCGCTGTCGAGCTTTATCGCTTGCGTCGGGCTGTAGTCAGGATTACCGCCGCGCGCGGAGGGCCGCACCATGGCGAGGTCTCTCGTTGTACACAGGGATCGGGTACCCGAGTCGCAGAAGATTTATCGCGCGGCACAGTACGTCCGCATGTCCACCGATTACCAGCAATACTCAATTGAAAATCAGGCGGTGGCAATCGCCGCCTATGCCGAACTCCACAGACTCAGGATCGTTCGCACCTATCGTGACGAAGGGGAAAGCGGTCTCAAAATCGAGAATAGAACAGGCTTAACCGAACTGATCAATGACGTCCAGACTGGTCACACGGACTTCAGTCATTTGCTAATTTTCGATGTCAGCCGCTGGGGCCGCTTTCAAGACGTAGATGAGAGTGCGCACTACGAATTCATCTGCCGAAGGGCCGGCATCAAAGTTGCCTATTGCGGCGAGCAATTCGATAACGACGGAGGCCTGCTTTCGAGCATTGTCAAGAATATCAAGAGGGTCATGGCGGCGGAGTTCAGCCGGGAGCTATCAGTCAAGGTTCTTGCAGGAGCTTTACGCCTGGCAAATCGCGGGTTCAAGATGGGTGCCCCAGCACCTTATGGGCTAGAGAGACGGCTCGTTGACGACAAATGTAGGGCGAAAGGAGTTCTGCATAGCGGTGAGCGGAAGTCTCTTACCACCGACCGTGTAAAACTTGGGCCAGGTTCGCGAGATCAAGTCGCCGTCGTTAAATGGATCTTCGATGAATATCTACGGTGCAAATCGCAGGCGAGAATTGCGCGAGAGCTTAACCGACGAGGCGTCCTCACGAACCGAGGGAGCCGATGGCGTTCGAGTTCGATAGGCGTAATTCTTCATAACGAAGCTTATATCGGCAACTTCATCTACAATCGCTGTACCGAGAAACTAGGGGCGAAGCGAACGCGGAATCCCAGAGAGCTCTGGATTAGAAGTGATGACTCGATTGAGCCAATCATCAAGTGTGACACATTTCTGCGAGTAAAAAAGGCGATGGAGGAGCGTCAAGTCTGCATTTCCGAGGAGGAGATGCTGGTACGCCTCCGTAAGGTTCTGATGAAGAAAGGCAAGCTCAATGCTTCGATTATTGATGAAAGCTCCGGATTACCTTCACTCACCTCATATTTGAATCACTTTGGCACCCTTCGAAATATCTATCGGTTGATTGGCTACACCGGCAACCAAGGCCGCCTGGATAAACTCGCCGAGCACAGACAGTGGGTCAATTTCCACCTCGAGAATGCCTACCGTCTTCGGGACGCCTTTGAGGGGGCGGGTAGGAATGCCAAACTTGATCTGTCGATCGAATGTTTACGGATAGATAACGCCGTGAACATCTGCTTCCGTGTGGCTAAATGGCGCAAATATGGGCGCGAGCCGATACGCTGGTTGTTGAGTAGTCGCGTGCGATGGCCGAAGGGATGGGTAGTTGCGCTAAGGATGGGGGAGAACAACGAGGCAGTCCTGGACTATTTATTATTGCCGTCGGCGTCGCTTTCGTTCAAAAGTCGGGTATTCCGGTTTTCTGAAGACACGCGCGCGGTTCACAAAATAGAACGCTTTCAGACTTTCGAAGCTCTGTCTCGATCGCTCATAAAGCGCGTCTGTGAGAGAACGAGCAAAGCAAAGCAGACCGAAAGAGGCCGGACCGTCTAAGTGGGCGCTCGCTGGAACATCGTTGTAAGCAATATGAGCACACTGCTCGGGATTGTACGTTCCCAAGGCCCCCAACCTCTTATATTTTTATAGACCAAATTTTGTGGTCCGACGTGACGACTCAGGCGCGCGGAGGCCGCCGCCGCCCGGTGTCGCCCGTTACTTACAAGGTGACTGGCACCGCCGTCATTTCCCTCAAGGAATAGTGAAATCCAGAAACTACGGAGAGCGTCGCCATGATGAAGGGCGGGCGGCGCGGATCATTTTCGCGTCGGTTGAATTTTTCGCATGGGCGCGTAAGCGCGTTGCTTGTTGCTGCGAGTGACGCTGGTGTCCTGCCAAAAGGTTCGGGGAAATCCAATCCTAGCCTCTCGCCGCCAGAGCTTGCGCATCTGAACAGATGAGTTCGATTGGCGAGCAGTTAGCGTGTTAGCGTCAAAGGTCGCCGCAAGATGCTGCGGGCAGACGTTCCTGGTAGAGCCAACCAGGCAATCCGGATGTGGACGCTGACATCAAAGCCAGACTCCACCATCGAGCGCTTGGAAAAGGGCTACCTGGACGCCTTGTCGTCTGTCGATCTCGCCGAGAACATCGGCAAACAGCTTCATGCGGATACTCGATACACCGATCAGGGCCGACAGGATCAGTACCGCGATCACATCCTGCACCAGGCCGTGCCCGTATTTCATCAGGGGCGCCGCGCGATCTCGAGAGCCAAGCAGGAGCTCGACCGCATGCGCGCTCGTCTACAACTTCCGAAGGCCGATCCAGCCGACGCGGCAGGGGCCATCGCGAAGATGGAAATTCGGACATGGCTGCGCGGTTTGCCGCAGGTCGAACGCGACAAGATCACCAGGGCAGAGAACCTCGATCCGCAGGTCCGCGCGGCCATCATCGAGGCAGCGCTCGCTTTGACGGGTGTGGCTGACAGCCATCTAGCCGTGCTGAAAGAGAAAGTTTTGCGCGACGTGCATGGCTCGCTGATCGATGACATCGCCCAGTTGGAGGACGCGATCAGCGTGGCAACATCGGCAATCGAGGCCGGACGCGAGAGCGTTCACATTGATACCGGCATGACGATTGAGCAGTTCAATGCCGCCGCGGCCCCCATCGAACAGCGTCAGAAAGTGGCCTGGCTGCGTCGCGGTCGCGTGGTGGATCTCAAGCACGGTGTTGAGCGTGACCGTGCCCGCGGCGTGCTCGGCTCGCTCGGCATCGACACGGTGACGCCCGACGTTTAACCGCTGGGCCAGCCAGAAAATACGTCGCCGGTCTCAGAAATGTGCGCCCGGCGGCGTTCATTCCAAAACCTGGGCCATGAAAATTTCCCAAGCGCGAGCAAACGTCAGTGCCCCCGCCCGAGTTGCTATTTTTTAAGGGGCCAGTTTGGTTGCTGATTTGCCAACGGCTGTTTCTCCACGCGTCTTTGTCCTTGCGGGACATGACGCTCAGCGCTTAGGTTTCCTGCATTAGGACCAAAGGAGTTTTGTCTGTGGCTACAGGTACTGTGAAGTGGTTCAACCCGACGAAGGGTTACGGATTCATCCAGCCCGATGACGGAGGCAAGGATGTTTTTGTGCATATTTCCGCGGTCGAAAGGGCGGGCCTGAGCAGCCTAAATGAGGGCGCGAAAGTCAGCTACGAAGCGAAGGACAATCGCGGAAAAACATCCGCCGAAAATCTGCGGGTGGGCTGACGCACCAGGAACAAGCGGCAATGCCGGGAGTCACCATAAGCTCCCGCGATAGGTTGCCCCCCGACCGGGAGTTTAGAGCGGCCTTGGCGTTCCCCGCGCCAGGGCCGCCATCCTTGTTATGCTGCATTGCCATGTTTCAGGAACAAGTGGCCGGGCCAATGAGTCCCTTCATTGCTCCCGGACAGGTGGCGCCCTCGACCGGGAGCTTAGTGGTGGCCCCGGCGCGCCCGCGCTGGGGTCGCTTTTGATTGCGCCCCATTTTCAGAACAAACGCTAAACCGCCGTGTTGCGCCCATGTTGCGCGGAGTGATTTGTAGCGGCTGATAAACGTGTTGATTCTGCTGGTGTGGAGTCGCAGCGCCTTGCAACATGAAAACGGGCGCTGGAACGAAGCCGAAACTGCAAGAAACCCTTATTTTATCGGCATAAGTCGTGGCGATCCCGGCAGGATACGAACCTGCAACCCGCGGAGTAGAAAGCTTGGCGCCCGATCGCTAATGGATTTTCCACAATCCTCGCATGTAATCAAAGCCATGCGTCAGGGTCTCCCCGGTCTCAAACGGCATCCTTCCGCAACCAACGGTGGAGAACGAGCCGGAATTCTATGGGGTCGTCATTGGTTAAGCCCTGAACCGCCTGAGTACATTGGCAAGCTGCTTCGTGCCCTTCTGCGTGTGCGAACGGGTACCGAGTATGGGCCTCGATTCTCATCACGCTTCAGCGGGCCCGGCTTCGCGAATGGAACTGGCGGGGCAGGAGCGGTTGCGCGGCAGCGGCTCCAACACTGGCCATGGCCCCCGAAGTGCTGGGGGCTGTTCGCTCCCATTGTGGCGGCGCGCGCCTTCACCCACGGCGGAACTTGCTTGAAAATTGCCGGTACGTAATTTCCTTTCCGCTACCGCAAATGTTGTCGCACGTTTCGTTGAACGCGCTTCTCGAAAAACTGGGATGGTCATTTTCAATAGAAAGCATCATGCGGTTGCCGCTGGCGGACGAGTTGTATGGATTGAAGCAAGGTCGTGTTTCACTGGACGCGCATGCTTTTATCGTCTCATGCAAATCGCTACATGTTCTGGCGTCGATTTTCGAGGTGATCTTCGAGCGATGAACTGACAGAGTGCCTCTTCGAAAACTCTCAACTAGCCGATAGCCCTGCTTATTCCCGATCTTGAAGGTCGCCGTGTCGGTTCGAGCGTTTTTATGGAGGACCGTTAGCTCACACCAATAACAATCTTCTACAACATTTTTGACCGTTATTTTTGAACCCCGTTCGACAACGAGTCGAACGTCCCGCGAAGGGCAACCGTTACCGCCGCAGGAATCGGAAATTGGCAAGAGAGTGTAGCTTCTAGTTTTGACCGGCTCGCCGAAATAGAGAACCCCCCCCCTGCAGTCGAACAGAAGAGGCGCTCGCCGTTGCGGAACAGGCACTGCGTGTATTCATGTTCGGGTGTTTCTGAAATAGTGTAGGTCGAATGTGTCGTACGCAGCGTATTGTTGGCTTCATTCTCAGCGGATTTCGCAGACTGCAGCATTGGAAGAAGCCATATAAAGGCTCCGATCATCAAACACAGTGCTGAATCGGTTCTTCGCATGACCCAAGCGCTCGTGGCTAAAAGCTAGCTGACACCTACCCCCATATCTTCTTGACCTCTTGGCCAGTGTGAAGGGCCGGGTTCTTACGGGGGGCGATTGTGATCTGGTTCACAAATGCGCGGGTGAATGGCTGCTAGATCGTGTTTTCGCTGGGGGATTTAAGGGGCTCAGTGACAGGCGCCGCCGGGACGCGATATTTCGAGCCCGACGGCGTAGTTTTTTCAAGGGCATTGAAGCGGCCTTGGGAGCGCAACGATGAACGCGCGTGTCACAAAACCTTGGCGGACAAGTGCCAAGCTCCCGGAGCTGGGATTTCATGGCCCAGACTGGAATGCGTGGCGATCGCCGCGCGAGCGAACATACTCCGCTCGCGCGGAGTTCAGCATCAATCTCCAATTGGAGGGAAACGCATGTTCGACGCCGAAACGACCACGCTGCTAAGAGCGGTGCTAGAGGAAGTTTGCGAGAATATTTCCGTCTTTGAAACCGGCGCTAGGACGCACGTTGCTTCCAAGATCCTCGAAGCCGCGGCAAACGGTCGACTCTCAATAGATGACTTGAAGGCAGCGGGTTACAACGCCCTGAACACGCCTACGATGTGGCGCTGAGTTTCGTCCTTGTCGGCGACGCTGTGTGATGCTGAGTCTCTCTCGGTGAGACGCTGTTCAAGTGCGGCAATGGTCACCCTGAGATTGTCGCGCCGATCGTTCAGCGACTTTGCCAAAATCGGATACCTCACGTTGGATCGGTCGAAAATCCTCGCGCGTTCTTCTTCGGCCGCGATCTCAGCTTCGATCAGTTGGAGGGTGCGGACAAGATCAGCCAGTATCTTGCTGATCGTCAATTCTCGTACCGTGCTTTCGCGGGCTGTCTCAAAACGAGGATGCATATTCATTTGCGTGCTCCGAATGTTTGAGTTCGGCACACCGAATAGCTGGTGGCCGAACTATTCACGCACGCATCGCAAGTTGTCTGCCAGAGGCGGTCCCGTAAGAATACTGTCGGTGCCGATGAGCACAACAGAGGCGTGGTGGACGCTTGCTCAAGCGGGGTTGGGTGTCGGCTAGATCCGCGCCTTGCGCCATCCGGCTGCAAGCGCGCTTGCTTCCGAGCAAAACCAGCGCTCACCGCGAAACCAATTGATCCGTGTCTGCGAATAGTACATCTGCCCCGGAAGGTGATATATCCGCTCGCCGGCTGCGCTTAGATTTCCCTTGATGGGGCAGCCGAGAAGCGCTGGCGCATAATCGAGTGCGACGAAGACGAGAAACGACAATCCCAGCACCGCAGCGAATATTGCGAGCCCTCGATTCATCTCATTATCTCGAATAATTCGTTCACCTCGCTCAGCCGCGGCTTCGTGCCGGCCGGCGTGTACTCTAGTAGCTTGTGCCTGGTGCCGACTGCGATCCGGTCGCGGCGGATGTCATCCTGCTCGGCGTGATATGCCCGCATGTCCGCAGCGAACTGCCGGGCCACCGCCGGCGGGATCTCGAGCGGCTTCCGGGTGATTGGCATGCCCGGAAGGTAGGTATCAGATGCCGGTTTCGCGAATCGGCCTGGCGAGACAGGATAGGGCTGCGCGGCACCGGCCCCGGCACTGGCCTCCACGGCCCCCAGAAGTGCTGGGGCCGTTTCGTTATCGCGCGAACAGGTCTTTGCGAGCCCTGCAGCATTCTCACGAACGTCACGCTCTCAGGCTGGTGGCTGTAACTCCTGTGAAGCCAGCCATCGCGTCATCCGGCAGGCTGCTTCAGCCTGCCGCGCCCGCCGAATAAGCCGGTCGCGCTCGACTCCTGGTGGGGTGCCGCGCGCCTCTTTTCGCAGCCGCTCAGCTTCCGCGCAGACGCTCTTATCGAGAGGATCAATTCGCTTGGAAAGTCGGAGCTCGGTCATGCGCTCCCCTCCCTGGTATGCAGGCGGGAGCGCGATCGGTCTCTCAGCCACCGACGCCTACAGGCAACCCTTGGCCGGTGATGTTGGAACAATGATCCTGAACAAAGATGGTTGCAAGGAACTTGCGGCCCGCAAAACCCCGGTGAGATGGCACCTGCGCTGAGGTAGCCCTGCCATTTTGAGAAAGCCTGTCCGTCACATATCGTGATGTTGGCGTAAGACGAACGCCACGCCGCGGCGCGGGCGGCTGTGGTGACGACCGGGAAATGGACCTCGGCACCTTCGACCGCATGCTGGACCAGCGGTACGCCTCCCGCCAGCGTCTCGGCGAAGAGACATTTGAGGTCGACGCCGAGCAGGACCAAGCGGACTGCGAGCCGAGCCTCGGCAGCCTCCTATGGGCCAGCCAGACCCATTGGGCGGCCGGTGATGCCCGCGACCTTGAGGAGGGGTTCGAGACCGGCATCGCGGATCTGGACGGCCTACTCGAGCAGATCGGGTCGCAGGATTGGCAACACGGGAGCATGGTATGAACCAGATAATCCGAAGGTTCGGCCTGCAGATGATTGCGGGTGCTGCCGGCTCAACGCTCAGTGGATCAGCCGGAGTCGCCGAGGCTTCCGTTGATCCAGCATTCGCCGCCATCGCCAACATCGTCAGGCCTCGGCGGACCACTTGCATACGATTGGGCGGAGCGCGGCACCGACGCCTACTACGCCGCCCGAGACCATAACGAGGCCTGTTGTTACGCCGCGATGGATGCTGCGTAGGAGCTGGCGTCAACGATACCCACGACCATCGCCGGCATCGCTGCCGTTCTCCCGTACGCGAACGAGGTGGAAGACGCAGGCGACGAATGGCCGGTCACTGACACCATCGGCCCGGACGGCTGGCATTATCAACTGCGACAAGCGATGGCCGTTGCGGCAGCCAACCTAGCGGCGGCGTGACGACGAACACCGTCGCCTGCAACCACAATTGAGCCACCTTGTCACATGCAGCCCGCCGGTTCACACCGGCGGGTTTTCCCTTGACGCAGTTTCCATTGTTTCAGGTGGTCGACGGCGGCGCGCGCTATGTTCGGCCATGGCTTTCACGGCCTCATCTTCGTCGGCGCAAAAAGCGATGCTTCGCCGATCGGCAAACACGAGCCACTGGCGGAGGCCAACTTCCCTGATGACGTACTCGGTCATTTTCGAGCGTCCTGCAGCGAGTGGACTACATCTTATGCAAGCGACGTTGCTGCTCCATTAATCAGAATCCGGCCGGGGTGACGCCGCCGGGCTCGAAATGTTTTGTCGCGGTGGTGGGATTTCAGCTGGCCCCGATAATCGCTGCTTCGTGGGCTGAAGGGTTAAATCAGCAGCTTCTGGCTCAGCCTTTGTATGCCCAGCGGGCGGTTCAATCGGGCTTTCGGACCAGTGCCTTTCAAGTGCTCCCGCTAGAACCGGCTGCTTACGCCTGGCTGCCCACCGCTGTTCGCATTTTCGTTCAACGTCCAGAGGGACAGTACTCATGGCTCGACCTCGGACCCGCCCCGGTGCTGCGCGTCAACTTACAACTTGTGCAAAAGCTCCTATTGATCTGCCGCAAGTCCCAGGAAAAGACGCCGCCGGTAAGCCCCCCGCGGGGAGGCCGTTCTTCATGACTCTCTAGGAAGCGCAGCGCGGCTTCAGATTGACCGACCGCAGGAAAGTGTCCAGCCCGCTCTGGCTGCAGTTCTTAACTTCGCCAAGCTGTTTCTCCGCTTCGGGGCGGGTAACTGGCGAACTGCTTCCGCTACTCGCATTCGGCTTTGATTTGTACTTGGTGTCCGCAGGATCATGCCAATGTCGAGAAATGATCTTGGCCGGTGCCTTCAATCGATCGGTCGGACGGGGCGCGATAGCTATTGGGGGTGCTGCTGGGGCAGCGATCGTTGCCGAAGCTGAAGCACCCGTTGTGACCGCCGCAACCTCGTTTGCTGGCGCGACTTCGTTCTCGACGGCAGCCACATCTGTCGCGGGTGCGGGCTTCAGCGGTAGACGGTCGCTCTTACTCGAGGTCTCCGCCACCGCAATTGGATGTGCTGGCGCGGGATTCCTCCCCAAGGCTGCAACAGCGCCCATTCCTACCAGGCCAATTACTCCGACGGCTACGACCCTAATCCACACCTGATTGATCCTCGACCAACCCAGCGAACCAGAGACTTCCGCCGAAGTTTGCCCAGAATAAGGCTCTAAGTCATTGATTTGACGGACGGACTTCTTTTCTCCTGGGTCTGGAGTGGTTCTCATTTGTGGGCTGACTGGTGAGCTGCTCGACGGGGGCGAAAACTAAAGATTGTTATTTCAATACCTTAGATGGGATGTGATCGGCTGTTGCCGGTTCTGGAGTACGTGAACCGGTACGAAGTGCCTTCCCTGAGGACCGGCGGTCACCATCCATGGAAGACGGCCGAGTGCGAGCAGTTCGAGAAGTGTCATGCCGTCGGCACCAGGGCCCGGCTGGCCTATGAGCTTGCTCCTGCAGACCGGCCAGCCACGCTGTGACGTGGTCCGGATGGGGTGGCGGATGATGGCGATGGGCCGCAAGAAGACTTGGGGGGGCCGTTCACCAGAGCACGATCGCCGCAGAAGCGGCGGCGGCTGCCAGGGGAGACTCTAGCAACCTCCCGACCGGTGACGCGCCGACGTCGCGACCGCGCGTCGTCATCCCGACCGGCAACGGGTTCGGCTCGGGCCAGACCGGCAACCAGCGCTCGTTCGACAACTGGCGCGCGCTTGGCCTCGGTGCCCGCGGCGCGACCATCCGCGGGGGTGACCAGAGCTCGATCGACAATTCGAGCAGCACCCAGACGCATGTCGAGAACATGCACATGACGGTCCCGCGCGGTGCCGATCCCAGCGCCTACGGTGACGGCATCATGAGGCGTTTGTCCGATTACAACAACGTCCAGAATTCGAATACGGGGATGGTCTGATGGCCGACAACGCGGCTCATCCTTCGAAAGCGTTTGAGCGCGAGGTGCGGGAGCAGCTTAGGGCTGTGCTTGCCGAGATCGACAAGGCTCATGACACCATCGCGACCTATCGGCGTTTAGCCGACCGCGCCGAGGCCGGCGCTATACGGAAATTGGCGGAGAGTCTGGTTGTTCAGGAAGAAGCCAAGCTCACCAACCTCAAGGCTTCGGGACTGACGCTCACGCGCTCGCTCGCCGTAATGGCGCTTGCCGACCTCCTCCCTTCGATAAAGACAATGCATGGCCAATTGGAGGGGGCGCGCCAGCTGCTATATTTTTTGTATAGCTTCGCTCCCTCTGAGCACGATCGAGCGGTAGAGGCCTATCTGAGTGCGCCGCCGTTTACGTACGGATGCAAGGCTGGAGAAGAGCCCCGTGATCATCCCGCTTGCGCGGATTGGAAGACACTGATCGGCTCGTTCGAACCGGGAGCCTCCTGATGTTCACGCGGCGCTACATCGATGTGACGTTTTCCGGCGGGCAGGCCGGCACTATCGCATTCAAGGAGCGCGGCAAGTACGCGCTGCGGACCTAGGCGCGCATCCTTCGCGCCGGCGGCTACAATGCCAGCGAGCTCCAGCTCGAGCTCCGCGGCCTTTCGTTGCAACATGTAAAACAATTGTCGACGTACGGAACCGCGATCCACCCAAACTATAATTACGTCGTGCAGGTCGATGCCGGCGACGATATCAACGGCATGTCGACGGTCTTTATCGGCAACATCCAGCAGGCCTGGGCCGACATGAAGGCGATGCCGGACTGCCCGTTCCACGTCATCGCAACGGCGAACGGCCAGGCCGCCATGATGAAGGCGACGCCAACGAGTTTTGCCGGCCCGACTGACGCGGCAACAATGCTGGAGCAGCTCGCCAAAAAAAGCCGGTCTAGGATTTCAAAACTATGGACTGAAAAGTAAGCTCGCGGATCCATACTTCTGGGGCTCGCCGTGGAAGCAGATGAAGGAGATCATAAACGCGGCGGTCGGCGACGGCATCATTGAGCATAACACGCTGTTTGTCTGGCCGAAGAACGGGAACGCCGGCGGCGATCTCCTGATCACTCCAAAGACCGGGCTCCGCGACTATCCATCCTTTACACAATACGGTGTACAGGTCCGCTACGAGTTTCACCGGGAGATCGCCTACCGCTCCGTATTCACGTTGGTGAGCGATCTCGTCCCGAAATCGAGGTGGACCGTCATCAGGATCGACTACAATCTGCAATCGAATACGCCGCACGGAGATTGGTTCGCAATCATCGACGGCGTCAGTCTCGACGCGCCGGTGTTGCCAATCCCGTGAGGAATTCCGAACATGAGCGCGCCGGCTGCACAGACCGGCGCGCTTCATCTCGACGCGTCATCTCGTCGGGCCGTCAAGCCGGGAAGTGACGGAGATAACACCGGCCACGTGAGCTGCGGTCTCCATCGCGGTGATCACGTCAGTACCACAAGCCCGCCGCCGCGGATGTACCGGCGGCGGGAGTGGCTACATTGGATCCTCGCTGCCTTCGAAATAGTGCGGCGAGAGCGTGCCAGGGAAGGCCTTGCAAAATTGAGTAACGATCTCTTCGGCTGTCTGTGACAGATGCCTCAAATACCCGACGACCGGTTGACCTCGGCACGGTCCATCCACGAAGATCAGATGTAGGGTCATATCGAAATTGCTGATATCGACGCCGCCACTGTTGTTCACGTTGATCGGAAATCCACCCGTCAAAATGTCCCGGACATGGAGCGGTCCCATCAAAAGACGATTGGTCGGGACGTAATCATCTGGCGGTGGTGCTTTACGTGCGAAGCCACGGATTTCCGCGACTTGTGAAAGGGGCGTCGTCAGCCGGTGTTTATCGTCGTTGTTGAGTCGATCGAGCCCGCTGATCGCGTCAGCATACTTTTCTATGATCCTCACGGCTTCGTCGCCTGCCTTGTTCAGACCCGTACGTTCAATCGCCCTTTGAAGGCCGGCTTTGCCAGAAAACGGATACTGAATATTTTTCAGCGCGACTTCCTCTTTATCGGGCGGCAACTTCTCCTCACGGACGCGGGGCGAAGTCACAGTCCAGACGATGTGATCGAGAGTGGATCTCAGATTGTTGGCCACGTCACCAACCATCAAGCCGAAGCGCAGCGGCACGTCGTGACGAGCATTAAACCGCAAACGCGTACCTCCGATCGGAGCGGCATACAGCAGAAAGCTCCAGGTAGACTTCAGGTGCTCCGATGAATGCCTGTCGAATTCCGCGATGTGTCTATTGGCCCATTCGAGCTTCGCGGCGGCGCTCTGAAAAATTCCCTCGACCCGGGTCATCTCCAGGAAGGTGCGGTTCTTGTTCCGTCGACCTCCGGGGATGAACCCGAATTGCTTGTCATCGTTCTCGTCAGACGTGCTCATGCTTGCTGCGGTCCCATCTGGGGCTCTATTTGGGAGCCCTTTTGTACCGCTCCACCTGGCGCCGATCGTGCTCATCGATGCGCAGCGTAATGCCGTTATAGCCACCATCGGAAAGCGCTGATCGTACCTGGTCTGTCGTGACACCGAGATCAATCGCGATCATCGCGAAGATATACTGTTGAATCTCGTCCGGATTGTTCGCGATCAACTTGAACAAGTGCTCTGCTATTTGGTGAGCGGTCGCGACTTCCTGTGCGTTCTTCCGCCGCAGAGTCTCCTTGGAGCCGCGGTAGATCTTCACGTGGGGAATTGGAGGGATCATTCGTGCTGATCACCGTCATTGTGAGGGGCGACGGCACGCCGGCGCCGCGGCCAATTGCTGTAATCCTCTTTTCCGTCTGGCTTATGCGGTACAACCCGAAGGCTAGATGACACCGAGCCGGTCGCGGGACGCAGTCCGTGTCGCGCGTTGAAGAATTCGACCACCGCGGGCCAATAGCGCCCGCCCATGAGCGGATCGATCGCCGGCAGGCCGTGTTTGTCTTCGAGGTAGCGGGCCTTCGCAGGCCAATCTTTCGCGCGGGAGCCCATCACCGCGGCGGCGATCGTCTTCTCGTCCGGGAAGAGTGGCATCCGATCGGTCATTTGATCCGCTTCGCTTCAGGCCGAGCATTTCTCAGCGCCGAAAAACCGACGACGGTCGAGCTCGAAGGCTCGCGCCGCCGGGCGCCGCTCGATGAAGTCGCTGAGGTCCTGCTCGGTGAAGCGTCGCCGTGGGCACGTCCGGCCGCGGCCCACAGCGATGTATGCGAGCTCACCGTCGTGCACCAGGTCGTGCAGTTGCTCCACCGTGATCGCGAGCCGCTCGGCCGCTTCCTGCGGCGTTAGGAGCTGTGGGGCATGTCATCCACATTTATCCCGTTCTGATGAACGTCCACTCCGAAATCTCATCGGGAAGCCCGCAGATCGACGGATCGAGCCCGTTTGATGGGAAGAATGTGTGTCCTCCAGCGAGGTCGTCGAGCGCAGCAGCTGCCGAGTGATACGACCCGAGATCCTCGTCCTCGAAGAACGGGTGAAACCTGCCGCTCCTCGGCACGATCCGGAATGTGCCGCGTCGAGTCTGGTATTCCCAATAGCCAGTCATTTGTCGCCGCCACGCGTTTGCGAATCAGGCAACGAGCGTACGAGTTGGGGACGTCCCGCGGCAAAGCGCTTATAAGGGTTATCCCTTGGATTTGAGGAAGAGGCGGGGCTTCGTGCGATAGCGCCAGGAGCCTCCCAACTCTGACGGCTCCGCCTCGGCGACAACGAGTTCGGCGGTTGGCGACGCCACGAAGTACAGCGGGCCGTGGGACGTCATACTCTGGCCGAGCAGGCCGGGCCATTCCCGCCGAATCTTGGTGACCGCATCCGCTTCGCTTGGAACCAATTGCCACGGACTCCAGGACGAGGCCTCGACGGCGGCAAGATCGATAGGTCTCCACCGCACGCCCGGCTGTCCGCCGTTCGTGAACTCGATGCCGCGCGCCTCTAGAGCGGCCTGGAGCAGCTCGACGGTTTTTCCGCGCGGAAGTTCGCCACGTTCAAATCGCGAGACGGTGTCCGGCGACACCCCGGCGAGCCCTGCGAGCTCACGGACACCTAGATCGAGGGCGGCACGCGCCATCCGGCATTGGGTGAGGTTCATTAGGATTATTTCAGCACCTTGTTACGATTGTGGTTGACAATTCGTAACACTGTGCTGAAATTAAAGCAAGCCGGGGTGAGGCGGCAAGCTCGCTCCCGGCCCTAACCCAAAGCCACGGTGGTACCATGGCACGAGTTGAAACGACCCCTACCACAGAACCTGTGTCCCCCACCATCGCCAGGCGGGCGGTGCTCGGCGGCGCGGCCGCGGCGGCCGTGGCCGTGTCTAGGCCCGCAAGAGCCGTTTCGTCGCGCGCGGAGCTGGACGCGCTCTATGCCGAGCGCACGGCGCTCGCTGCCCGCTCCCGCGAGCTGCAGCGGCAATGGGAAGCGATGCGCGCCCTGGTTGTGCGGTTGCCGGACCATGCAGGGGCAGAGCGGGAGGCTGGCTTGTCCGTCGTCGCGGATCAGCAGCATAAGGTCGAAGAGCGGCTTGGCGAGATCGACGACCGAATCGAAACCTTGAGGTGGGCCTCGCCGACGTGCCGCAGAAGGTCGCGGTGCTGCTCATGATCACCGCGGACCATGGAAAGGGAGCGGCCGACTGGTTCGGTCGCACGGCGGTGCTTGATGCGGTGCGGCCGCTGCTGACCGGCCTGATCCTCGAGCACGCCGAATACGTCGCTTCCACGAACTGTGACGAGCGGATGGACACGATGCCGTTCTGGTCGACGCTGTAGACCGACGATCGACCACTAGCTCGCTAAACTCGCCGGTCGCACGGCGGGTTTTCTTTTTGGGTGCCAGGAGGGAGAGCCTTTCAGCTCGGCTTCTTTCGATCAAGTAATGAGATGACTTCCGCACCGTCGCCGTTCGAGCCGCGGTCCTCTAGTTGAACCTTCAGGCGAGGAAACGCCTTCACGTCAGCGTCGTTGCCAGACAAATAGCCGCGCGGCAAAGCACCAAGCTCTTCTATCTCACGAGCAGGCAAGCAAAGATCCGTGACGATCTGATCCTTCGTCCGAATCTTGCTATCGATTAAAGCTTCGAATCCGCGGCGCAAGACGCGAGGCTCCTCCGACTTTAGAACGGCATCGAGAGGCTCCTCGCCGCGCCAACCCCGACGGTTGTAGTTGATCCAGAGCCTTCTGGCCTGGTCCTGATTGATGATGCCAATGTGCTCGCAGCGCACGATCATCATGCCGATCGAAACGCGCCACCGCTCTTTGCGGGAAAGCATCCCATCAAGGGTAGGGGCCCACAGTTCGTCAATGAAGCTTTTTGCCGGCAGCAAGAATGCTGCAGCAAATCGGTGCGCCTGCTGTTCCAGTACTTTCCAATCGGCAGTGTTCTTTACACGCCGGCGGTCTACCCGACGATGTAGCAGCAAATGTGCGAGCTCATGGGCAGCGTCAAATCGGGAGCGCACTGCGCTTGCCTTGTCCTTGCCGAGCACGACGAACGGTATGCGGAACGACGAAGACCATTGGGAAAAAGCATCCAGGGATTCCGCCGCGACGTTGATACGAGCGGTTATGACGCCACTGTTCTCCAACTCCAGTAGGAGGTCTGGTATTGGGCCGGCGCCAAAATTCCACCAATCGCGGCACTCCTGCGCAATGTGCTCGATCTGCGCTGACGTAAGCGATCTAAAATCCTCCGGCGCATGTATGGGCGGAAGCTCGAGCTCCGGGAAATCCAAGAACTCGCGCTGATAGGAGGCAATCTCCTTGAGCCAGCGAAGCCTCGGGTGGCATCTTTCACGAGCGATTTGTGTCGCGCTGGCATTCGATCTCCAGAACGTCGGATCCTCATCGTCCGGCGCCGGGTGGCTCAGGAAAAACGAGCGCGGAAAGCTGAGCTTCTCACACAAACGGTCCATAACGTCAGGACGCGGCGTCTGCGGTCCGGACTCGTACTGCGAAATGGCCATGGGGCTGACGTTGATCATCTCGGCAAGCGCGACCTTCGTTAATCCAAAGGCCTGCCGAGCTTCCGTCAACCTCCCAGCCACAAAACCAGGAGTACCTACCGTCATTACCTATTCTTCCGCCTTCTTCGGGCGACGCTTGATCAGAGGCTTGGCGATGTCGCGCTGAGGAGCCTCGAGCCCGGCTTCGTTCTGCTCAAACCTTGTGATGACCTCCGCCACCGGTATGTTGAGCCCCCACGTTCGATACGATTCGTCCGCGACTGCAAAGTTCAAAAACCCGAGCCGCTGCTCGCTCTCGTCGAACCTCTTGCCGACGGGACCGTGGATCAGGATGCCATTGATCGCCGACAACTCGAATACCTTGGGATTGATGTCGCCAAGGTCGAACTGCGGCGCGCTCAGGAACGTGTTCATCGCCGACATCGTCTCGCGGAACTTCGCCGGCCGCGCCATCTCGGATGGCGTCTGGACGTAGCTTTGAACCATCGCGACCGCGCCGCCTCGGACCAGAGTGTAGTTCCAATCGTTCGACGAGATCTTTTGGCCGGTGGAGATCATTCCGGTTTCGGCGGCAGCTTGGCGGAGGGCCCGCTCGGCGACATAGAACCGCTCGTCGAGCAGCTTTGCCGGCTTCTGATCCTCCAATACCCGAGTGTCGTTGACGACGGACTGAAAGGATTCGTCGTACGCCCACTCCATGCCGTTCTGTAGGCCTCGCCAAAACGGCAGCTTGGTGTCCCGCAAAACCGTTGTCCAGAACGCGGCTAACACCTCTTCGTCGGTCATCGCGAATCCTTGAGTCGGCATTCGTTTAAACTGTAATGCACAATCCGGCTATAAAAGTAAAGTGTGAGAGGCGACGCAGGACGCGTGGCGGCCGATCCTCGATCGGTTCCGAGGTCACAAGATGCCGGCCGGTCGCTTGTACGGCGAGAATCGCGTTGCGACGCTGCGCGAGAAACCGATCCGGGATTTCCTCGAGGGCAAAACGGCGAACCAGCAGAAGAACGAGCTGAAGGCGGTGCGTGGGTTCGTCCGGTTTGCGATCGCTCAGGGCGAGCTGGGGCACGACCCAACCGTAGGGATCGTGCCGATCAAGGCCGGTGTCAAAAGCAAGGGCCACATGACCTGGCGGGAGCCGCAGGTCGAGCAATATCGGCAGCGTCATCCACTCGGAACGATGGCGCGGCTGGCGATTGAGCTGCTGCTGAACATCGCCGCGCGGCGCCATGACCCCACGTCATCGGTGAACAGCATCGGCGTGACGGAAAGCTGAGCTGGCGCCCTCACAAGACGCTGCGCTCGACCGGCAGAATGCTGTCGATCAGGATCTTGCCGCAACTACAGGAGGCACTCGACGCACTTCAAAAGGAGGCGCGGGCCGACGGCGTGCTGACCTTCCTCGTCAACGACTACGGCCGCCCGTTCGCTTCGGCTAGCGCGTTCGGCAACAAGTTCGCCGATTGGTGTGTGGCGGCTGGATTGAAGCCGGTGCTGTGCGACGACGGACGGACGCGAAATTATCGCGCATACGGTCTGCGGAAGTCGGCACTGCGGGCGCTGGCGCACGCGGGCTGCACCGGGGTCGAGCTGATGGCCGTGTCCGGCCACAGCTCGCTGCAGCAAGTTCAGGAATACATTGACGAGGTCGACCAGGAGCGGGCGGCGGAAGCCGCAATGACGAAGCTGGCGAGGCGCCAGAGACCAAAGCGGCAACGTCGAGTGACTAACCGATTTGAAATCGGTGACTAACAAGATGCCAAGCGACTGATGAATAAGGAGAAGGTTCGAATGTTGGCGATCCCGGCAGGATTCGAACCTGCAACCCGCGGAGTAGAAATCCGCTACTCGCATAGAGGATCAGACTTCGCCAACCACCGATTGACCACCGAAACACCATGAACAAACGGCGATAAAGGTGGTCAATCGCGAGTGAAATTCATTGTTTTTGTTGATCTTTTCGCTTGCTACTTACGTTCGGGACGCAGGGGTCGCAGGTTCGAATCCTGCCACTCCGACCATTCTTTCAAGCACTTATAGTTTCTGTGTTTTTCGTGCGCAACGACATGCGCATCGATTTGAAGCGCGGCTGCCATGTCGGTCGATTTCGGGACGCCGGTCCCTGATATCGGCGATTCGGGACCATTGGAGCGCGCGAGGGTAACGGCCCCTGACGTGATGTTGCGTAGCACGTCGCCAATCACCACACGGTCTCCCTTCGGACCTCTCGACTGATCCTGTCCGACATCAAAGCACGAATAGGCCGCCGCGAGTAGTGCTCAGCTTGCCGGCGCAGATACCTGTCAGGGGTTGCCGACCTCAAAGGCCAGCAGAACGTTGCCGGGCAGGCCGCTCCATTGTGCGTAGCCGGAATTGACGTACAGCATGCCGTCGACGACGACCGGGCCGGGTCCGTCCATGGCGCCGCCGCGAGCCGCAACTCCGTTGACAGTGGTGTAGTCGCGGGCGGTGTCGATCTCCCACAGCAGCCGTGCGTCATCGGTCGCGTAGGCGCGCAGGAAGCCGCTCACGCCGCCCGAGAAGACGACGCCGGGAATGGCGGTGACCGCCGCGGAGAGCGCGGGACTGCACTGCGGGCGGTCGCCACAGGCCACCGGCGCGACCTGCATCGCGATCTTCCCGGTCGCAAGATCGAGCCCGAACAGGCCGCCACCTTCGCTTGAATTCAGACGTCGCGTGCCGTCCCTTAGAAATCGTACGTCCGAATTGGCGACATAGATTCGGTCCTGGTCGGCGGCGGAACCCCACTCGGTTCCGCCCAACGCGCCGCCCTTGCCGATCCGCGTCTGCCACAGGATCTTGCCCTCATGGTCGGGATCGAGCGCGTGGACCACGCCGGATTTCTGGCCGATCACCAGCACGCGCTGTCCGTTACGCAGGCTCACCAGGATCGGCGATTGGCCGAAGTCATGGTCGGGGCCGCGGTCTTCCGGACAATTGCTCTGATCGGTGCCGAAGCACGCAACGACGAAGCTGTCCTTCGGTGTGGCCTGCTGATGCCACAGCATTCGGCCGGTCGTGAGATCGAACGCGAGGATGGCATCGCTGGTGTCGGTTGCCGGGTCGGCATAGCTGTTCGAGGTCGCGATATAGAGCGACTGGCGCTGCACATCGATCGTCGGCGCGGACCAGACCGACGCGCCGGCCGGACCGAACAGCTGGGTCCCGAGGGCGTTCGCCCGCGTCGGATGCGGTGCCTCGGGGATCGTGTAGGCCTTCCAGATCTGCGCGCCGGTCTCGGCCTTCAGCGCAACGACGCTGCCGCGAAACGTACAGCACTGGTAGGTGGGGCGAGATCCGATGGCCTCCTCGATCGATGAAACCCCGACATAGACGGCGCCGGAATAGAACACTGGCGCACCGGTTATCCGGGCCGCCACATGATCGTCGACCTTGCTCTTCCAGATCAGCTTGCCGGTCGCGGCATTCAGGGCGTAGACGTTGGCGCGCACATCACCAAAGAAGATGGCAGGCTGGCCGTTGTCCAGCGGGGCAAAGCTGATGGCCGTCCGCACCGGCGCCTCGGTCGGAAACTCCCAGCGCGTGCAGCCACTTTTGGCGTCGAGGGCGTGGACCTTGCGGTCGCCGCCACCGACGAACAGCAAGCCGCCGACCACAGCCGGCTGCGCGTTGGCGTTGGACGTGTCAGGAAATCCGAACGCCCATTTCAGACGCAGCCGCGGGACCTGGTCTTGCGCGAGGCCGGCCATTGCCGCCGGCTGAAACCGGCTGTTGTTGATATCCGCGCCCCAACCGTTCCACCGCGGCCCGTCGATCGGCGTCGGAAAGCCGGTCTCGTTCTGCGGGCATTGGCCCGCGCTCTCGGTTGCCGCGAGCGACGCGGCCTTTCCCGTGACGAGTGAGGCGATCGCCGCACGCTCGTCGCTGGTCAGTCCCTGCGCGAAGGATGCCATCGGGCCCGTGGTGATCGCACCAAGCACCTCGTCGAACGATCTGGATTGCAGCGCGGTGCGGCTCGGCGCGCGAACAGCCGCGTTGCTGCTGTCGTGACATTGCGCACAGCGTTGCGCGTAGAGATCGGCACCGGCTTGCTGCGCCGCGGCGGGCAGGCAAGACGAGATCAGGGCGACGGCAATCGCGGCACTCAGTTTCATCGTGATTCACCGGCGTTGGCTTTGATGAAGAGAGCAATTGCAGCTTAGCACAACCTTTCGGCTGCCATCGTGCCTGGCGGAGGCCGGCCGCACGTATGGCGGTGCAGGATCCGATCGCCGCCTTCAATTCGAGCGCCCGCCGGCGCGATCTCCCATTGACAGGTCGGTCGATGTGATAGAATTATAACAAGATAAGTTGCAAAAATAACAATATGTCACCATCGTACCAGCGCCTCGCGCGGGCGACGGGAGGAAAATTTGGAATTGTCCGGTTCGATCGCAGCCGAGCCTCGGCCGTCGACGGCGCTGTTGATGGTCGGTGGCATCAACAAACGCTTCGGCGGCGTGCGGGCGTTGCGCGACGTCAACCTCGAGGTCCGGGCCGGCGAGGTGCACGCGCTGCTGGGCGAGAACGGGGCCGGCAAGTCCACGCTGATCAAGATCCTTAGTGGTGTCCACGCGGCCGACAGCGGCACGATCGAGATCGCCGGCATCCCAGCAACGTTCGACAGTCCGGCTAGATCGCGTGAGGCGGGCATCGCCGTCGTCTATCAGGACCTCAGTCTCGTCGAGTCGCTGAGCGTCGCCGACAATCTGCTGCTCGGCCGCGAGCCGCGTACGCGGTTCGGCTTCGTCCGCAAGCGCGAACTGATGGCCAGGGCCGGGGCGTTCCTGAGCGAGCTCGGCATTCCCCTCGATACCAAGGCGACGGTCGGCTCGCTGCCGTTCGCCTACCGCCAGATGACGGAGATCGCCAAGGCGCTGATGGGCGAGGTGCGCCTGTTGATCCTCGATGAGCCGACATCGTCCCTGACTTCGGATGAAGTTCGCATCCTGTTCGACGCGATCGGCAAGGCGACGCGCCGCGGCGTCGGCGTGATCTATGTGACCCATCGGCTCAACGAGGTCTTCGAGATCTCGCAGCGTGTCACGGTGCTGCGCGACGGCGCCAATGCCGGCACGTTCGTCACCGCCGAGACCGACATGAAGCGGCTGGTGAACGCCATCATCGGCACCGATCGATTGGCGCCAGCGGCGTCGCGCGCCGAATCTGCAGTTGCGCGTTCATTCGATCTGTCGCCGGTTCTGTCGCTGTCGGGCGTGTCCAACGACCGCCTGTCGGCCGTCGAATTGTCCGTGATGAAGGGTGAGATCCACGGCCTTGCCGGATTGATCGGCAGCGGACGTACCGAGGTCCTGGAGACGATCTTCGGTCTTCGGCCGGTCGACAGCGGCACATGCCTGATCGACGGCCGGCCATGGCTGCCGAGGAGCCCGGCCGATGCGATCGCACATGGCGTCGCGCTGGTGCCGGAAGACCGGCACGTGCAGGGCCTGGTGCGGGATCATTCGATCGAGCGCAACATCACCTTGCCGCGGATTCCGCATTTCTCGCGCTGGGGCTTCATGCAGCAGCGCGCCGCCGCCCGGCGTGCCGACGCTGCGGTGGCGAGGTTATCGGTGAAGGCGCAAGGCGCCTCGAGCCTCGTCAGGACATTGTCCGGCGGCAACCAGCAGAAGGTCGTGTTCGGAAAATGGAATGATCCGCGGCCGCGCGTGCTGCTGCTGGACGAGCCGACGGTTGGCGTCGACGTCGGCGCGCGCGAGGAGATCTACGGCGTGATCCGCAATGCTGCGCGCGACGGCACCGGCGTCCTGGTGGTCTCGTCGGACCTCGTCGAACTGATCGAGCTCTGCGACCGCATCTCCGTGATCGTCGATGGACGCGTGGCGCGAACGCTGCTGCGCGGGGAGATCGATGATGCCGAAGAGCTCCATCATCTGCTGCAGATCTACCAGGCTTCCGAACAAGGCGTATTGCAAGAGCTGCCCGCATGACCGAACTGACCGCGCCCAATCTCGTCGCCTCGTCGACCCGATCCGATCGTCGCCGCAAGCTGCTGCAGAATCTGCTGCGGGGTGAGCGGCCCTACATGTTGTACATCGCCTTCGTGGTGCTGCTGGTCGTGTTTAGCCTGTCCTCGCCCTGGTTCCTGTCGGTCGACAATTTCCTGAACATCGGACGCCAGACCACGCTGGTCTCGATCATCGCGGTCGGCATGACCTTTGTGATCATCGCACGCCAGATCGATCTGTCGGTCGCGTCGACCTTGGCGCTGTCGGGCATGGCCGCGGCGCTCGCCATGAGTCAGATCAACAACAGCTGGATCGTCGGCGCTGCCGCCGGGCTCGGCACCGGCGCGCTGGTCGGGCTGCTCAACGGCATCCTGACCACGCAGCTCTCGATCCCGTCGTTCCTGGTGACGCTGGGCTCACTGAGCATGGCGCGCGGTTTGGCGATGATGGTGACCAATACCAAGCCTGTCATCATCACCAACGAGACATACTTCGCGATCTTCGGCGAAGGCTCGTTCCTGGGCATACCCGTTCCGATCGCCTGGACACTGGTGGCGATGATCGTCGGCATCCTGCTGCTGCACTACAACGTGTTCGGCCGCCGCATCTATGCGGTCGGCGGCAATCCGACCGCGGCGCTGTATTCCGGTATCAACACCAAATGGGTAACGACCGCGGCCTTTGTGCTGACCGGTGCGCTCGCCGGGCTTGCGGCGCTGGTGCTGTCCGCGCGCTCGCACGCCGCGCGGCCCGACGTCGTGCAGGGCATGGAGCTCGACGTCATCGCCGCCGTGATCCTCGGTGGTTGCAGCCTGTTCGGCGGGCGCGGCTACATCCTGGGGACGCTGTTCGGCAGCCTCATCATCGGCACACTCAACAACGGCCTCGTGCTGCTCGGCGTCAGCTCGCCACTGCAGCTCGTCATCAAGGGAGCGATCATCGTGGCCGCGGTCGCCTTCACGAAACGCTAGAGCACGACGGCGCAGCGCATGGGCCGCAAGGTCAGGCGTTGCAAGGGTAGGGGCAAGGTCGCCGGCCTCCGGTCAAATCGGCGACCAAAACGGGAGGAAACAGTGAAGCCAATCTTGCGACAAACCCTGCCGCTGACCGCGCTGATCGCGGCGACGGCCATTTCGATCGCCGCCTCGGCCCGCGCCGAAGTGCCTGCAACCTGCGTGAAGGGCGTCGATCTCGCGACGCTTGGACCGAAATCGATCGTCGGTCAGGGGCCGCACGGCGAGAAGGCCGCCTCGCCCGAAGTGCTGGCGCTGTCGGACGCCGATGCCGCCAAGATCAGGGAGAAGCATTTCAAGGTCGGCATCTCCATGCAGACCGTCAATCTCGACTGGGCGCAACTGCAGATCCAGGGCATCACCGACACGCTGAAGAAGTATGGTGTGACCGTCACCGGAGTCGCGTCCGCCGAGTATCAGGTCGACAAGCAGATCGCCGACATCGAGAACACCATCCAGCAGCATCCGGATGGCATCATCTCGATCCCGGTCGATTTCACCGCGACCGCGCCGACCTACAAGAAGATCGCCAAGGCCGGCATCAAGCTCGTGCTGATGGACAGCATTCCGACCGGACTAAAGCATCCCGAGGAATATGCGTCCATGATCTCCGCGGACAGCCAGGGCAACGGCCTGATCGCGGCCCAGATCCTGGCGTCCTGCGTCGCGCAGGGCGGCACCATCGGCCTCGTCAATTTCGGCGTCGATTATTTCAGCACCAACGAGCGCACCAAGGGCGTCCGCGAGTGGATGCAGAAGAACCGCCCGGACATCAAGATGAAGCAGGTCGACTTCACCGACCCGCCGAAGGTGTCGCAGATCGCAGGCGACTTCCTCACCGGCAATCCGGATATCAAGGGCCTGTTCGCGGTTTGGGACCAGCCGGCGCTGGATACGCTGAGCTCGATGCGCGCGCAGGGCATCGACGTTCCAGTCGCCACCGTCGATCTCGGCCTGCAATCGGCGATCGAGATCGCCAAGGGTGGCCCGCTGAAAGCGACCGGATCGCAGCGCCCCTATGACCAGGGTGTCGCCGAAGCGATGGCCATGATGAACGCGCTGCTCGGCAAGGAAACGCCGGGCTGGATCGGTGTGCAGTCGCTGCCGGTGACGCAGTCCAACGTGTTGGAATCCTACAAGACGGTGTTCAAGAAGGAGCCGCCGCCGGAGCTGACCGACGCCTGCAACAAGGCGAAGCCTGCCTGCAACTGAGCCGCAGGAGTGCGATGCGTGGTCCCGCGAGCCCGCGCATCGTGAGCAGCCTGATCCGGGCGCGCCAGCCCCCGCTCGGATCAGGTTGCGCTGGTCACGTACTCGACGGGAAGGCTACGGAAGTGCTTGCGCATGTCCGCTGACGCCGCGCCGCCGACGATGATCCGCGAGAACGCGCCGATATCGGAGAAGAACGCCGACTTGAGGCTGCCGAGCTTGCTCGCGTCGATCACCAGGATGCTTTCCATCGCGGTCTCGATGACGGCCTGCTTGACGGCGACCTCGTGAAAATTCGAGCAGCTCGCGCCGCGGGTCCAGTGCACGCCGCCCGCGGAGATGAAGGCCTTGTTGATGCCGAGCCGCCGCAGATAGGATAGGCCGTCGTCCGACGCAAAGGACTGCGACGACGGATGGTAGAGGCCGCCCATCAGCATCACCTGCGTGGCCGGCCGTCGCGTGACGATCGACGCCACGTTCATCGAATAGCAGATCACCGAAAGCGGCAGGTCCTCCGGCAGGCAGTCCGCCAGCGACTGCATCGTCGTGCCGCAATCGATGAAGATCGTATCGCCTTCCTTGATCGAGGCCGCGGCAGACCGGCAGGCGAGACGCTTGTCCTGGGTGTGCTGATCGATCTCCTGCTCGAACGTGTACTTGACCCCGGTCGGCGACGCCGCATTGACGACGTAGCCGCCGAGCAGCGCCAGCGCGGCGTCCGGCCCGGCGAGATCGCGCCGGACCGTCATTTCGGAAACCTTGAGGAGCTCGGCGGCGTCTTTCAGATGCAGCGTGCCGCTCGATTCGACGGCGCGGCGCAGCCTCTGCAGGCGCTGCACGCGCGTCTCGCTTGGTCGTGCGTTCGATGTTTCAGCCATTTTGATCGCCGGGCTTGCTTATCCGATTGACAATGATCTTACAATGTTGTGAGTTTATCAACGTCGATTTGTTATAATAATAACATCCAGTCCGGCGGGCTGATCGAGGGTCGGGGACGATGTCGTCCTCAGGCAGTCGGCAAACCCCGCGGCAAGGTCAGGGGAGGATCACATGTTGCGATCGACACATTCAGTCTATCTGGCGATCTCGTCGATTCGCTAGGACGCACGGCGCCTCCATGACGCAGAGCGTCTTCATGCAGAATCCGTCCCCATTGGCCGCGCAGCCGCCTTCCCCGGGCGGCGAGCATCCGCTGCCGCGCAACGGCGGCCGCACGCTCGAGATGGATTGGGTCGACGAGATCAGGATCAATCTGTCGGCCGCCGAACGCCGCGTTGCGAGCCTGCCGGGCCGGCGCACGGTCAAGAAGGACGCGCAGGCGGCGTGGCTTCTCAAGGCGATCACCTGCATG
This sequence comes from Bradyrhizobium sp. USDA 4506, assembly GCF_054058795.1. Taxonomy (NCBI): domain Bacteria; kingdom Pseudomonadati; phylum Pseudomonadota; class Alphaproteobacteria; order Hyphomicrobiales; family Nitrobacteraceae; genus Bradyrhizobium; species Bradyrhizobium sp. USDA 4506. Next base: position 502,794 of record NZ_JBSSBM010000002.1, read on the forward strand.
GACCTGACGACGCTCAATGGCGACGATACGACCGAACGGGTGAAGCGCCTCTGCGCCAAGGCCAAAGCGCCGGTGCGCGGCGACCTTCTCGAGCGGCTCGGCTTTGCCGGCCGTGAGCTGCATACCGGCGCGGTCTGTGTCTACCATCGGTTCGTGGCGACGGCCGTCGAAGCGCTCGAAGGATCCGGCATCCCGGTCGCTGCGGTCTCGACCGGATTTCCCGCAGGTCTGGTGCCGCACGATCTGAAGCTGAAGGAGATCGACGCGTCGGTCCGCGACGGCGCGGAGGAGATCGACATCGTCATCACGCGCGAGCATGTGCTGACCGGCGATTGGCGGGCGCTTTACGCCGAGGTGAGGGATTTCCGCGCCGCCTGCGGCGACGCGCATCTGAAGACGATCCTGGCCACCGGCGATCTCAAGACGCTGCGCAATGTCGCCAAGGCGTCGATGGTCTGCATGATGGCCGGCGCCGACTTCATCAAGACCTCCACCGGCAAGGAAGGCGTCAACGCGACGCTGCCGGTGACGCTCGCGATGCTGCGGATGATCCGCGTCTATCAGGAGCGCACCGGCTACCAGATCGGCTTCAAGCCGGCCGGCGGAATCTCGACGGCAAAGGACGTGCTCAACTATCAGTTCCTGATGAAGGAGGAGCTGGGACGCGACTGGCTCGAGCCGGATCTGTTCCGCATCGGCGCCTCCAGCCTGCTCGCCGATATCGAGCGACAGCTCGAGCATCACGTGACCGGCCACTATTCGGCCTTCAATCGCCACCCCGTGGGATGAGACTCCAGCGATGAGCGTCGCAAGCTATTTCGAGACCATGGAGTATGGCCCCGCGCCGGAGGCGGACGGCGAGGCACGCGCCTGGCTGGCGCGGCATGGCGCCACGTTCGGGCATTTCATCGCCGGCAAGTTCACGGCGCCGCACGCCGGTAAACATCTCACGACGACCGAGCCGGCCACGGGCAAGACGCTGGCGCGCATCGCGCAGGGCGCTGCCGCCGATGTCGAGGCGGCGGTTAGCGCCGCACGCACTGCGCAGACAGCCTGGGCGAAGCTTGGCGGTCACGGCCGTGCGCGTCATCTCTATGCGTTGGCGCGCATGCTACAGCGTCACGCCAGGCTGTTCGCCGTGCTGGAGGCGATCGACAACGGCAAGCCGATCCGGGAAACCCGCGATCTCGACGTGCCGCTCGCCGCGCGCCATTTCCTGTATCACGCCGGCTGGGCGCAGTTGCAGGAGCGCGAATTCGCCGATCAAATGCCGGTTGGCGTGATCGGGCAGATCATTCCGTGGAATTTTCCGCTGCTGATGCTGGCGTGGAAGATCGCGCCGGCGCTGGCCGCGGGCAATACGGTGGTGCTGAAGCCGGCGGAGTTCACCTCGCTCACGGCGCTGCTGTTCGCCGAACTGTCGGCCGAGGCCGGCCTGCCGCCGGGCGTGTTGAACGTCGTGACCGGCGACGGTGCCACCGGCGCGCTGCTGGTCGAAAGTCCCGGCGTCGACAAGATCGCGTTCACCGGCTCGACCGAGGTCGGACGGCTGATCCGCCAGTCGACCGCGGGGACCGGCAAATCGCTGACACTCGAGCTTGGCGGCAAGTCGCCGTTCATCGTGTTCGACGATGCCGATATCGACGGCGCGGTGGAAGGCGTGGTCGATGCCATCTGGTTCAACCAAGGTCAGGTCTGCTGCGCCGGCTCGCGACTGCTGCTGCAGGAGGGGATCGCGGAGACTTTCCGCCGGCGCCTGATCCGCCGCATGGAGACGCTTCGCGTCGGCATGCCGCTCGACAAGGCGATCGACATGGGCGCGGTGGTCGCGCCGGTGCAACTCGAACGGATCAAGTCGCTGGTTGAGACTGGGGTGAGGGAAGGCGCCGAGAAATATCAGGCGTCCGGTGCGATCCCGGCGGAGGGATGTTTCTATCCGCCGACCTTGCTCTGGAATGTGCATCCATCCTCGACGGTTGCGACCGAAGAGATCTTCGGCCCTGTCCTGGTGGCGATGACGTTCCGTACCGCAGACGAGGCCGTGATACTCGCCAACAACACGCGCTATGGTCTTGCCGCCAGCGTGTGGAGCGAGACGATCGGGCTGGCGCTCGATATCGCGCCGAAGCTGCTGGCCGGCGTGGTCTGGGTCAACGCCACCAATCTGTTCGACGCCAGCGTCGGCTTCGGCGGCTATCGCGAGTCCGGATTCGGCCGCGAGGGCGGCCGTGAAGGCATGTACGAGTATCTCAAGCCGAAGGCCTGGAGTGGGCGCAAGGCGCGGGCCAAGGCATCGCCGCTGCCGACGGCTTCCGGCGCAAGTGCCGGATTCGATGTGCCGCCAATCGATCGGACGGCAAAACTGTTTGTCGGTGGCAAGCAGGTGCGTCCGGACGGCAATTATTCGCGTCCGGTGCTGTCGCCGAAGGGCCGGCGCCTCGGCGAGGCAGGCGAGGGCAATCGCAAGGATATCCGCAATGCGGTGGCCGCGGCGCGCTCCGCCGAGTCTTGGGCGCGGGCGACGGCGCATAATCGCGCCCAGATCCTCTATTACCTTGCCGAGAATCTTTCCGCGCGCGGCGACGAATTCGCCCGGCGTATCGCCGACATGACCGGCGTGTCGGCTGCGAAGGCGCGCGCGGAAGTCGATGCGAGCATCGAGCGGTTGTTCAGCTATGGCGCCTGGGCGGACAAATTCGAAGGATCCATCCACGCGCCGCCGCTGCGCGGCGTGGCGCTCGCGATGCATGAGCCGATCGGCGTGGTCGGCGTCGCCTGTCCCGACGAGGCGCCGCTGCTTGCCTTCATCAGCCTGGTGGCGCCGCTGGTTGCGATGGGCAACCGGGTCGTCGCCGTGCCCAGCGAGCGGCATCCGCTCGCCGCGACCGACTTCTACCAGGTGCTGGAGACCTCGGACGTGTCGGGCGGCGTGGTCAACATCGTCACCGGCGATCACAGCGAACTGGTCAAGGTGCTTGCCGAGCACGACGACGTCGACGCGCTCTGGGCGTTCGGATCGCAGGACGCCTCAGCGGCCGCCGAGCGGCTGTCGACCGGCAACCTCAAGCGCACGCTGGTCGATCATGGCCTGGCGCTCGATTGGTACGACAAGGCCGCGAGCGAGGGCCCGATCCTGCTCCGCCACGCGGTGCAGGTGAAGAACATCTGGATTCCGTACGGTGACTAGCGACGTCACCTTGCGGTGATATCGATGGGGGTTCGGACCGTCAGAGTCCGGCGAGTTTGAACACAAGGGAGGGACGCAACATGCTCAAGGGCATCGATCCACTGCTCAATGCCGACGTGCTCTATGCCCTGCGGGCGATGGGGCACGGTGATCGCCTGGTGGTGTGCGATACCAATTTTCCGGCCGACTCGATCGCACGCCAGACGGTTCTCGGCCGGTTGCTGCGCATCGACAATGTCAGCGCGGCGAGGGCGATTGAGGCGATCCTCTCGGTGATGCCGCTCGATACATTTGTCGACGATGCCGCGGTCCGCATGGAGATCGTTGGCCAGGCTCAGGAAGTCCCCCCCGTGCAGCGCGAGGTGCAGGCCGCGATCGATCGCGCGGAGGGACGGTCCTGGCCGCTGGTCGGTGTCGAGCGCCACGCTTTCTACGAGAAGGCCAAGACGGCCTATTGCGTCATCGCGACGGGCGAGCGGCGCTTCTACGGCTGCTTCCTGTTCAGCAAGGGCGTGATCGGGCCGGACGGGGAGTGACGAGATGAGCAAGAATGGCGTCGCCGTCCTCGGCGTCTTCGTCGTAGACTTGGCGTTCCGCGCCGGCAACATGCCGGCGATCGGCGAGACGATCGCCGGTTCGGGATTCGCGATGGGGCCCGGCGGCAAGGGATCCAACCAGGCTGTCGCGGCCGCGCGGGCCGGCGCCGGCGTGAGCTTCATCTCGCGGATCGGCAGCGACGCATTCGGCGAGCTTGCGATCAAGACCTGGGAGGCAGAGGGAATCCGGCCGCGCGTGGCCAGGACCGCGGATGCGCCGACCGGCGCGGCGTTTATTTATGTCCATGAGACGCGCGGCGACAACGCCATCATCGTGGTGCCGGGTGCAGCGGGCGGTATCGGCCCGGCCGATATCGACGCGGTGGCGGACGCGATCCGCGACAGCCGCGTGTTCGTGACGCAGCTCGAGCAGCCGGTCGATGCAGCGCGGCGCGGGCTCGAGATTGCGCGCGCCGCCGGCAGCATCACGGTGTTCAATCCGGCACCGGCGATCCAATTCGACGATGGCCTGTTTGCGCTGTGCGATTATGTCGTTCCAAACGAGACCGAGGCCGAAGCGCTCACAGGCATCGCGGTGGGCGACCTTGCCGGCGCCCGCCGCGCCGGCGACGCCCTGTTGGCCAAAGGCGCCGGGACGGCGTTGATCACCCTCGGCGAGCGCGGCGCGCTGTTCCATGCGCGGGATCGCTCGCTGCACGTGCCGCCTTTCGCGGCCGGTAAGGTCGTCGAAACCACCGGCGCGGGCGATGCATTCGTCGGCGGCTTCGCGGCGGCGCTCGCCGACGGCGTCGATCCGCTCGAGGCTGCGCGCTTCGGTTCGGCCACGGCGGGAATCTCGGTGACCCGGCCGGGCACCGCGCCCGCGATGCCGCGGCGCGCGGAGATCGAAGCGCTGCTGAGGGGATGATGCTGCGATGATGCGGAATGATCCGATCAAGCATGTCTTCATCTGGCCGGCGGTGCTCGTCGTGCTGGCGATCTCGATATTTCCGCTGATCTATTCGCTGACTACGAGCTTCCTCAGCTACCGGCTGATTCCGCCGATCCCGCCGCGCGTCGTCTGGCTTGGCAATTATGCGGCGTTGTTGCAGGAGCCGCGGTTCTGGAATGCGCTCTTCACCACGACGCTGATTGCGCTGATCGCGGTCGGGTTGCAATACGCGATCGGGTTCGGCGTCGCGCTGGCGCTGAATGCGCGGGTGCCGGGTGAGCGGCTGTTCCGCGTCGCCCTGCTGCTGCCGATGCTGCTGGCGCCCGTCGCGGTCGCGCTGGTGGCGCGCATGATCTTCAATCCGACGATGGGACCGCTCAATCAGTTCCTGTCGAAGTTCGGCCTGGTCAACCTGCCGTTCCTTACCAATGGACATTGGGCACTCGCCTGCATCATCGCGGTCGAGGTCTGGCAGTGGACCCCGTTCGTCATCCTGATGATGCTAGCCGGGCTGCAAACGCTTCCCGAAGATGTCTACGAGGCCGCCGAGCTCGAGAATGCCAGCGCCTGGCAGCAGTTCTGGGGCATCACCTTTCCGATGATGCTGCCGATCTCGGCCGCCGTCGTCTTCATCCGCCTGATCGAGAGCTATAAGATCATGGACACGGTGTTCGTGATGACCGGCGGCGGGCCGGGCGTCGACACCGAGACGCTGACGCTGTTCGCCTATCAGGAAGGCTTCAAGAAGTTCAATCTCGGCTACACATCGGCGCTCAGTTTCCTGTTCCTGATCGCGATCACGATCATCGGCGTGACCTACCTGGCGCTGCTGCGGCCGCATCTGGAGAAGGGCCGATGAGCGGGCTGGGCTTGACGGGGCTGTCGCCATGGAGCCGCCGCCTGGTCGCGGCCGGCGTTCTCATCTGGTGCCTGATCACGGTGTTTCCGCTTTATTGGGTGGTGGTGACCGCATTCAAGACGCCGCCCGGCGTCGTCGGCGGACCGACTTATCTGCCGTTCATCGACTTCACGCCGACCTTGCAGCCCTTCATCGATCTCTATCAGGGCATCCGCGGCGAGTTCTTCCGGACCTTCCTGAACTCGACCATCGTTGGCTTGTCCGCTGCGGCCATTGCCACCGCGATCGGCGCGATGGCGGCCTATGCGCTGGTGCGGTTCGAATTCAAGGTCCGCTTCGGCGCAGGCCTCGTGTTCTTCCTGCTCGCGCTCGGCGGTTACCTGCTGTTCAACACGACGTTCGGGTTCAGCCGCCCGCAGGCATTGTTGCTCGCCTTCCCGATTGCGCTGATCGTGGCCGTCGCCGCCAACCGCCTGCCGCTGCCGGGACCGATCCTCGGCAATGAGGACATCCTGTTCTGGTTCGTCAGCCAGCGCATGTTCCCGCCGATCGTCACCGCCTTCGCGTTGTATCTGCTCTACAGCGAGATCGGCCGGCTCGGCTTCCAGCTGATCGACAGCTTTGTCGGCCTGACGCTGTGTTACGTCGCCTTCTCGCTGCCGATCGTGGTCTGGCTGATGCGCGACTTCTTCGAGGCTGTGCCGATCGAGGTCGAGGAGGCGGCGATGGTCGACAATGTGCCGAGCTGGCGCATCTTCTTCGGCATCGTGGTGCCGATGTCGATGAACGGGCTGCTGGCGACGTTCATGATCACGCTGGCGTTCGTCTGGAACGAGTTTCTGTTCGCGCTGTTCCTGACCAATTCCAGATGGCAGACGCTGCCGATCCTGGTGGCGGGACAGAACAGCCAGCGCGGCGACGAATGGTGGGCGATATCGGCCGCGGCGCTCGTCGCCATCGTTCCCATGATGATCATGGCGGGCCTGCTCAGCCGGATGATGCGGTCGGGCCTGCTGCTCGGGGCCATCAAATAGCAAAAAACCTTGTAGGGAGGACTAGACGATGTTGCGACGGACGTTCCTGATGTTGACCACCTCGCTCGCGATGGCCTGTGCCGCGAGCCAGGCGAATGCCGCCTGCAGCCCGGACTATACCGGCGTCACCCTGACGGTGGCGTCGCAGACCGGGCCGTATATCGCCTCCGCGCTCAAGCTCGGCGCGGATGAATGGGCCAAGAAGACCTGCGGCAAGGTCAATGTCATCGAATTCCCGTGGTCCGAGCTCTATCCGAAGATCGCGACATCGCTGACCGCGTCGGACGCGACGTTCGACCTCGTCAGCTTCGCGCCGGCCTGGCTGCCTGATTTTGTGCCCTATCTCAGCGAGATGCCGAAGGAGATGCAGTCCGGCAAGGACTGGGACGATATCGAGCCGGCCTATCGCGAACGGCTGATGGTGTGGGAAGGCAAGATCTACTCGCAGTCGATGGACGGCGACGTCCACACCTATACCTACCGCACCGACCTGTTCAGCGATCCCAAGGAGAAGGACGCCTTCAAGGCCAAATACGGCTACGACCTCGCGCCGCCGAAGACCTGGAAGCAGTATCTCGACATTGCGGAGTTCTTCCAGCGGCCCGACAAGGGGCTGTGGGGAACGGCGGAAGCCTTCCGCCGCGGCGGTCAGCAGTTCTGGTTCTTCTTCAGCCATGCGGCGGCCTACACCAACAATCCGAACTATCCGGGCGCGATGTTCTTCGATCCCGAGACGATGGACGCGCAGATCAACAATCCGGGCTGGGTGAAGGGGCTCGAGGAATACATCAGGGCATCGAAGCTCGGGCCGCCCAACGCGCTGAATTTCTCGTTCGGCGAGGTGAACGCTGCCGTGGCCGGCGGCCAGGTAGCGGAATCGATCGGCTGGGGCGACACCGGCGTCATCGCCGCCGACCCGAAGCAGTCGAAGATCTCGGGCAAGGTCGGTTCGGCGATGCTGCCCGGCTCGGACGAGATCTGGAACGCCAAGACCAAGAAGTGGGACAAGTTCCCGAGCGTGCTTCCGGGCCCGTTCATGGCATTCGGCGGCTGGCAGATCGCGGTGCCGAAGGCCGGCAAGAACCAGAAGGCGGCGTGGGATTTCGTCAAGACACTGACAAGCCCTGAAGTGTCGGGCCAGGCGGCGATCACCGGCGGCAGCGGCGTCAATCCCTACCGCAAGTCGCACACTGCCAATCTGCAACTGTGGAGCAAGATCTTCTCGCCGGAAGAGGCCAAGGAATATCTCGGCGCGCAATCCGACTCCATCAATGCCAAGAATGTCGCGCTCGACATGCGTCTGCCCGGCTACTTCTCTTACACCGAGGTGGTCGAGATCGAGCTCGGCAAGGCGCTGGCCGGCCAGACCACGCCGCAGGCGGCGCTCGACGCGATGGCCAAGGAGTGGAATCGGCTGACCGACGAGTTCGGCCGGGCCAAGCAGCTCGCGGCCTATCGCGCGGCGATGGGCCTTCCGCCGAAGAACTAGCTTTCCAGTGAGACGTCCCCGGATGATGCGCGAGCATCGTCCGGGACTTTACTTGCCGTCGATGAAGGGACGGAAAAGGAATCCATGGCGCACGTCGAGATCGAGAATGTCAGCAAGGCATACGGGCCCTACAAGATCATTGAAGGGCTCGACCTCAACGTGGCCGACGAGGAGTTTGTCGTGCTTGTCGGCCCGTCCGGCTGCGGCAAGACGACGACGTTGCGCATGATCGCAGGACTGGAGGCGGTGACGAGCGGAACCATCCGCATCGGCAATCGCGACGTGACGCAATTGCGTCCTGGCTTGCGCAATTGCGCGATGGTGTTCCAGAACTACGCGCTCTATCCGCATATGACGGTCGGAGAGAACATCGGCTACGGCATGAAGGTGCGGGGCGAATCGCGCGCCAGCATCGAGAAGGCCGTCAGCGACGTGGCGCGCGTGCTTGACCTCGAACAATATCTGCAGCGCCGGCCCAAACAGCTCTCGGGCGGGCAGCGCCAGCGCGTGGCGATCGGCCGCGCCATCGTGCGCAGCCCGGATGTGTTTCTGTTCGACGAGCCATTGTCCAATCTCGACGCCAAGCTCCGCATCGAGATGCGGACCGAGATCAAGGCGCTGCACCGCCGTCTCGCCAAGACGATCGTCTATGTCACCCACGACCAGGTCGAAGCCATGACCATGGCCGACCGCGTCGTGGTGATGAACCGCGGCCGCATCGAGCAGGCGGCCGATCCGATCACGATCTACGAGAAGCCCAGCAATCTCTTCGTCGCCGGCTTCATGGGCGCGCCCAGCATGAATTTCATCCATGGCGAGCTCGTCGCCCGCGACGGCGCGCTCATTTTCACCGAGCCGTCGGGCACTGCGTTGAGAGTGCCGAAGTCACGCGAGGCGGCCTATGCCGGCAGCGTCGGCAAGCCCGTGGTGCTCGGCGTCCGGCCCGACCATGTGTTGCGGCAAGACGCATCGACAGGCTCTTCCGTCCGAATCCTTGTGAAAGACGTGGAGCCGCTCGGGCCGCACACTCTGGTGATCGGGACCGTCGGCCCATTCGCGTTCACGGCGCAAATGCCGGTCGGCGTCGCCGCGGAACCGGATCATGTCATCGACGTCGCGCTCGATCTTGAGCGAACGCACTTGTTCGACAAGGCGTCTGGGACGGCTATTTGCTGATCCGCCGCAGCCTGGCTCGACAACCGCCTGCCTAGCTTGAGAAACCTCGCGCGCGCCGGACCGTATCGGACGGATACAGGCCGAAGGCCGAGCGGTACACCGCAGCGAAACGGCCCATATGCGTAAAACCCCACTTCAGCGCGACTTCGCTGATCGGGAGCATGTTCTCCGGTCGCGACAGTTCGTCGTGGATGGCCTCCAGCCGAATTTGTCGCAGATAGGCGACCGGCGTCGTGCCGTGGATTTTACGAAAGCCCAATTGCAGCAACCGGCTGCTGACCCCAACCGTTGCGGCAATATCCGATATCGTCAGCGGCAGATGCGGATTGGCCCGCATATACTCGACCGCACGGCGAATGTAGCGCGGCGGCGCATCCAGCGGGTGGCGGCTCAACCGGTCGGTCAGCCGATGAGGAACGTTCTCAAGGATGAGCTGTATCGCTGCTTCGGATAGCAGCGCACTGGCTTTCGGAGAGCGTACCAGGATCCCGTCATACAAGCCGGTGGTGCTCGTGCGGACAAGCTGAAGAAGGGTCTGTCCAACGCCGGTCGACAAGTCGACGATCGGCGTCAGGTTGAGATCTTCCAGCGCCGTGCTCCCGAACGTCGCAGACAGCACCTTGGCAACTACGCCCGTATGCAAGGTGAGCGTGACGCTTGAGTATCGTCCATCGACCGCTTCGACCCGCTGCGCTTGCATCGTCGGAAGGGGGACGATGGCGATCTCGGAGGGGGTCCGCTGGATGCTCTTTCCTGCGATGAGCATTTCGGCCTGGCCGGCATTCAGCAGGCTTATTGCGAGTTCTCCGGCGGAATTCTCGTAAGAATAGCGCCAATCCCAACCGGCCGACAGATCGGCCCGCACGACGTCAAGTTCCGTGCCGATGGCTATGTCCGCATGCCAGCGAAACGATTCGTCAGGCCGCGGCGAGGAATGCGCATTGATCCCGTGAGGGTGGAGCATTTCAAGGAGTTCTTCGAACGAAGATCCCGATCGCGTGGGAGGTGCAGCGAGTACGTCTTCGACCATCAAATCCCAACCATCGGATGATTGCTGTTTCGCGGATTGCCCGATCCATCAGACCGGTTTTCCGCTGTTCAGGGCGTCCGCCACACGCATAGACCGCATCACCACACTAGCACAGCTTTGGTGATTTCGGGTCGCGTGCCCTTTCTCACAATTTCTTCAATATCCGAATAGCGAACAGAATATCCAGGTCGCGCAATCGAGCCGCGAAAGCTGACATTTGATCTCATCCGCCCGCCGGCATCGCGCGACAGTTCCGATTCAATCCGCCTCGCCAACGTTCGAGAGCAGCAGCGGATGCACAGCATGCGCGATCGACTGTTCTAGCCACAATCCGAACGCCTCCATCCGGAATGCGACGTCGTCCATGGACTCGTAGCCCATTTGGCCTAAATCGTCACGACCAACTCAAACGGGTTATGAAAGCATGCTTACAAGGATTACTTGCGTACTCGCGCTTACAGTTCTTTCGTCCATGCCTGCGCTGGCCGATGGTTGCGCAGATCACGTCCAGAGCACCGGCGTTCCGATGGTAACGGGCATGACGCACAAGACCTGGATGATCTTTCCGTCGGTCAATCCCGGTGCCGCCCTCGACAAGGTGTCCCGCGCCGTTCTGGCGGAGGGCTTTGTCGGCGTGAACGTCGACAAGAAACTCGGCACGCTGACCACCCAGCAGGAGACCACCGGATCCGGCCGCCCACAAACGCTGCAAGTCGTCGTCCGCAAGGACGGCAAGGGTAGTCGCGTCGATGCGACCTTCAGCTTGCCGCCGGGACAGTTGGCGCCAGGTGTCGGCGATAACCTCTGCCGCGTCGTGAACGCGGCCGGCCAATGAACTTCGCCCATCTGTGAAGCAGGCTGACGCGCGAATTGTAACCGGCCGCGCGTGTCCGGGTGTCGTCCGGTCCGGAACCAGACGAGTTCATCCAAGTCGAGGGAATCGGGACGCAGGTGCCGGCCTGCGCCCACAGCAATGAAGCAGGAGATATGATGAGTAGGGCTCGCTTTGTGAAAGTTGTTTTGATGGCGACCACCGGTGCCGTGGTGTTTTCGGCCTCCGCCATTTCGGCTCCGTTGCAGCACGGTACCGGCGTTGCGGCGGCAGTGCCGTCGTTGACCGAGAAGGTCTGGTGCCGTTACGGGCAGTGCTATGACAATGGCGGCGGCGCTGCCGTCGGCGGACTGGTCGGTGGCCTCATCGGCGGCGTCATCGCGGCCGGCGCAGCCAACGCCGCCGCGCAGCAGGAAGCTGCCGCCGCCCAGCAGCACGCGGCGTCCTGCGCCCAGCGCTATCGCTCCTACGATCCGGCGTCGAATACGTTCCAGGCAAAGGACGGCCGGCGGTATCCCTGCCAGTGAGACTGCCGCAGGCTTGCGGCGCCGGAACGGGGAGGAAGCGAACCCGCCGCTGCAGACAATAGCCCTCGGCGCCGCGCTGAGCACGAATGGAGCTCCGGCCCGTGAGCCGGAGCAGGCGTTCGAGCGCCCCAGGAGCCGCAAACGCGGCTTCTGCCGGCGAATTGGCCAGGATCTTTGACTGAACGGGTTCCCGCTCCGCGCCTGGATGCGCGGATCGAGAGGCTTCATCGGGAATCGCAGAGCGGGCAGCCCACGGCGGCTTCTGACGCGACCGTTTTCTATGCTATCACGCGATCCGTCGAAACTGCGCTCGTGGCAGGATCTGCCCGAACCTTACGAATCCGGATCTCGATGATGTTGTCGCTTCCCAAGACCAAAATACGCGTGCTGCTGCTGGAGGGCGTGAACGAATCCGCGGTCCGGATGTTCGAGGCGAACGGCTATACCGAGCTGCAACGTCTGCCCAAGGCGCTAGGACCCAAAGAACTCAGGCAGGCGCTGTCGGGCATCCATATGTTGGGAATTCGCTCGCGGACCCAGTTGACCGCGGACATCCTGGAGGCCGCCGACCGATTGCTCGTTGTCGGCTGCTTTTCGGTCGGCACCAATCAAGTGGATCTCGACGCCGCGCGAAAGCTCGGGATCCCCGTCTTCAACGCGCCATACTCCAACACCCGCAGCGTGGCGGAGCTGACCATCGCCGAGATCGTGATGCTGTTCCGCCGGATATTTCCGCGTTCGGTCTCCGCGCATGCCGGCGGCTGGGACAAGTCCGCCGAAGGCAGCCGCGAGGTGCGCGGCAAGACGCTCGGCATCGTCGGCTACGGCAACATCGGCTCGCAGCTGTCGAACCTCGCCGAAGCCATGGGCATGCGCGTGATCTATTTTGATCAGACCGACAAGCTCCGCCATGGCAATACCGAGCCCGCCGAATCGCTCGACGCGTTGCTCGCAGCAAGCGACGTCGTATCGCTGCATGTCCCGGAGACGCCGGCCACCGCCAACATGATTGGCGCCGCCCAGCTCCAGCTGATGAAGCCTGAGGCCTATCTGATCAACAACTCGCGCGGCACCGTGGTCGATCTCGATGCGCTGGCGAGCGCCCTGCGTGAGGGCCGGCTGGCGGGTGCCGCGGTCGACGTGTTTCCGGTCGAGCCGGTGTCGAACGAGGCGCGCTTTGTCTCCCCGCTGCAGGGTCTCCCCAACGTCATCCTCACGCCGCATGTCGGCGGTTCGACGGAAGAAGCGCAGGATCGCATCGGCGGCGAAGTTGCACGCAAGCTGATCGACTATTCCGATGTCGGATCGACCTTCGGCGCGGTCAATTTTCCGCAGGTGCAATTGCCGGCGCGACCGACCGGCACCCGTTTCATCCATGTTCATCGCAACGTTCCCGGCGTCATGCGCCAGGTCAACGACGCGGTCTCCCGGCACGGGATCAACATCCTGGCGCAATATCTGCAGACCGATCCGGAAGTCGGCTATGTCGTGCTCGAGACCGACGTGGTCGGCGGCGAGGGCGAGGGACTCCTGGCCGATTTGAAAGCCATTGACGGCACGATCCGCGTGCGGGTGCTGTATGACGCGAACCGGCCGCAGGGGTGATCGACTTCGTCAATCCGCCGAGAAGCCGAACGGCACGCTCGAGGTCCTGAAATCGTCCGGAAGAATCTCGCGTCCGATCGGCGGCGCCGACCGCGCCGCGCATCTCGGCCGATGGCAGACCCGGCATGCGACGCCGATCGGCGTCGGCTCGTCGGCATTCGGTCCCTGTCCGTCGCGCGTGTAGATCAACTGGCCCGCATGTTCGGCGGCGCAGCCGATCGCGATCGCCCGCTCGACGCGGATGGCGCCGAACGCGCCGCCGCCGGCGGTCACGGTGCGGGCGATCGAAAAGAACCGCTGTCCGTCGGGCAGTTCCAGCCATTGGGTGACGATCTGGCGCGGCGTCTTGAAGATGTCGTGCACTGACCATAGCGGACATGCACCGCCGTGCTTTGCAAACGGGAAGCCGGCGCCGTCAAGCAGCTTGGAAATGTTGCCGGCCGGATCGACCCGGATCAGGAAGAACGGGACCTTTTCGAGACCCGGCCGTTGCAGGGTCGTGACGCGGTGCGCGACCTGCTCGAAGCTGGTGCCGAATTGACGCGCCAGCGCCTCCAGATCGTAGCGGCGGGCCTCGACCGCTTTCGCGAACACCGAATACGGCATGATGAGTGCGGCGGCGGCGTAGGCCGCAAGCGCACGGCGCGCCAGCAGCTCGGCGCTTTTGGTCGTGAACTTGCCGGCTTCCAAGGCGGCGCCGATCTCGCTTTCCAGTTCCAGATAGGCAAGTTGCTTGGCCAGCTGAAAATTGAGCCCCGCGGTATCGAGCGAGTCCTCGAGCAGCAATTGTCTGCGATGAAGGTCCAGTCGCCTGATCGAACCCAGCATGACGTTCGGCGGCAGATAGCGGACCTGGAGTTTATGTCGCTCCCGAAGCCGCTCGATAAATCCGGCGGGCCCGGCAGGTTCGTGGACGAGCCGCTCGGCGGCATCGTCGAGGCTGGCAAAATTGTTGCGGCGCGCGGCGAGAAAACGTCGGACCTCCGCAACGGGATCGTTGGCGTCAAAGTTCTCCTGGCCCGGTGAAGCGATCGCCATGTCCGGAGCCCTGCGCTCCGCAAGCGCCAGCTGCTCTTCGCGATAGGCGGTGTAGAGGCGCAGGAAGGCCTCGGTCATTCCGGGATAGCTGACCGCGAGGTCGCTGACCTCAAGCGCGGGGATGTCGATGTCGGCAAACATCGGCTCCTTCAAGACGGACTGCATGCGGGCGGTGTGATCGGCACCGCCATCGCCAGCGAGATCAGCCAGATCGATCTTGTAGGTGCGGGCAAGCCGCAGCAGCATGTCGGCCGTCACCGGGCGCTGATTGCGTTCCAGCAGCGCCACATAGGGGGCCGAGATTTCGAGATCGGCGGCCATGTCGGCCTGGGTCAGCCCGAGGTCGCGCCGCAGCCGGCGCAGTCGTGGGCCCATGAAAACGGAACGGGCGCTTGAGGTTACCATCGCCTTATCCAAGGTTTGTAAGATTCTTACAACAATACATCGGTTTCTTGTAAGTTATGACAAGTTTTCCGCGCCAGGTCTAGCTCCCTATGACGCCGCGCGTCACAAACGGTGCAGTTATTTCGTCACCGAAGGGATCACGGACATGAACTTCCAACCGCGCGGGATCAGCGACCGGGCCATCCAGGGACCGGCTTCGTATCAGAGCGAGATCGAGGCGGCCGAAGCGCTGCTCAAGGGCAAGGACACCTGGAACGGCGTCGCCGCCGAAGCCGTGGCGCGGATGCGCCTGCAGAACCGCTTCAAGACCGGTCTGGATGTCGCCCGTTACACGGCTGCGCTGATGCGCGCCGACATGGCGGCCTATGACGCCGACAGCACCAAGTACACCCAGTCGCTCGGCTGCTGGCACGGCTTCATCGCCCAGCAGAAGCTGATCTCGGTCAAGAAGCACTTCGGCAATACCGACCGCCGCTATCTGTATCTTTCCGGCTGGATGATCGCGGCGCTGCGCTCCGAGTTCGGCCCGCTGCCGGATCAGTCGATGCACGAGAAGACCTCGGTGCCGGCCCTGATCGAGGAGCTCTACACCTTCCTGCGTCAGGCGGATTCGCGTGAGTTGAACGATATCTTCCGCGCGCTCGATGCGGCCCGCAAGGAAGGCGACAAGGCCAAGGAAAAGGCGCTGATCGAGAAGATCGACAACTTCCAGACCCACGTCGTGCCGGTCATCGCCGACATCGACGCCGGCTTCGGCAATGCCGAGGCGACCTATCTGCTCGCCAAGAAGATGATCGAGGCGGGCGCCTGCGCCCTGCAGATCGAGAACCAGGTCTCCGACGAGAAGCAGTGCGGCCACCAGGACGGCAAGGTGACCGTGCCGCACGAGGTGTTCATCGCGAAGATCCGCGCCTGCCGCCATGCGTTCCTCGAGCTCGGCGTCGAAGACGGCATCATCGTGACCCGCACCGACTCGCTCGGCGCCGGCCTGACCCAGCAGATCGCCGTGAGCCACAAGCCCGGCGACATCGGCGACCAGTACAACAGCTTCCTTGATTGCGAGGAAGTGACGGCTGCCAACGCGCGCAACGGCGACGTCATCATCAACCAGAACGGCAAGATGATGCGTCCGAAGCGTCTGCCCAGCAACCTCTACCAGTTCCGTCCCGGCACCGGAGCGGATCGCTGCGTGCTCGACTGCATCACCTCGCTGCAGAACGGCGCCGACCTCTTGTGGATCGAGACCGAGAAGCCGCATATCGAGCAGATCGCCAGCATGGTCGATCGCATCCGCAAGGTCATTCCGAACGCGAAGCTGGCCTACAACAACTCGCCGTCGTTCAACTGGACCCTCAACTTCCGTTGGCAGGTCTACGACGCGATGAAGGAAGCCGGCCAGGACGTCAGCAAGTATAACCGCGCCGAGCTGATGAAGGCGGAGTACGACGACACGCCGCTGGCAAAGGAAGCCGACGAGCGCATCCGTACCTTCCAGGCGGATTCGGCCAAGCGCGCCGGCATCTTCCACCATCTGATCACGCTGCCGACCTACCACACGGCTGCGCTGTCGACCGACAATCTCGCGAGGGAGTATTTCGGCGAGCAGGGCATGCTTGGATACGTCAAGAACGTGCAGCGCGCGGAGATCCGTCAGGGCATCGCCTGCGTCAAGCATCAGAACATGGCGGGCTCCGACATCGGCGACGATCACAAGGAGTACTTCGCCGGTGAGGCTGCCCTCAAGGCGGGCGGCGCCCACAACACGATGAACCAGTTCGGCTGATCGATCGAACGGATCATTCCGACATCGGCTGGACAGGCTGGCGCGCGAGCAGCCTTGCCTGTCCGCCTTGGCGGGGCGATTTTCGACCACGGCAACGCGGTCGAGATCGCCCCGCGACGTTTTTGGGCCCGCTTCCCCTCAACACCCGGCCATTTGCAGAGGTTCGCGCGTTGCACGCCCGTGTGGTAATGCGTCGCTGCGATCTCGAGGGCATGCCGCGCGATGAGTGTCGGGCACTACGCATCCGCCGTCACCAGCTCCGCCGTGATGGAACTGCTGAAGCCGTTCGATCCCCGTATCGTCGGAACGCTGCCGCTCGGCCTTGCCGTGCCCGGCAGCGACATCGATATCGTCTGCCATGCGTCCGACCCGAACGCATTCGCGGACATCGTTTGGGCTCACTATCAAGCGTGCGATGATTTCGTCCTCTTCCGATGGACCTCGGGGACGCGGCCGGTGATTGCCCGCTTTGTGTGCGACGGCTGGCCGTTCGAACTGTTCGGTGATCAACGTCCGGTGGAGCAGCAACGAGGCTGGATCCATTTCGAGGTCGAACGGCGGCTGCTTGCACTTGATGATGGACGGCTGCGGCGAGCCGTCAGCGAATTGAGGGCGGGCGGTCTCAAGACCGAGCCTGCGTTCGCTGCCGTGCTCGGGATATCGGGCGATCCCTATCGTGGATTGCTTGAGCTCGCGGCCGAAACGGACGCCGAGTTACGTGCCCGGCTCGCGGCGTGCGATTTCGACAAATTGATGAAACGGCTTCATTCGCCCGGAACGAGGTGGCCGACCGGCGGCCGCTCCAGCCGCCGGTGCCTGCGACGGGACAGATAGAGCAGCAGGCCGGTCACGGCAAAGAGCGGCATCATGGCGGCGGCCAGCATGAAAGCGAGCTTGCCGGGCCATCCCAGGATGGCGCCGCGGTGGATGTCGAGCACGCTGGCGAGGACGCGTTCGCCAAACGTCTTGTCGGCGTAGCGATCCGATGCGATGACGCGGCCGGTGAGGGCATCGATACGGAATTCGTCACGCACGGCCTCGCGCGACGAGTCCCGCGGCCATGACCGCACGCGCACGGCCGTGCCCGCGCCGGCCGGCATGGTCAGGAGGACCCTTCCGTAACTGTTGTTCTCCTGCTGCAGGAACGTCGACCAGACGTGATCGAAGGCAAGCGGCTTTGCCTCGGCCTTCGCTTCGGTCTTGGCTTCACCCTTGCTCTCGGCAGCCGCGCCGCCGCGCGGCGGTTTGGGCTGCGTCGCGTTCGCCGCGGCCTGAGGCCGCGCGAACAGCCAGTTGGCGCCGGCCTTGTACCACTCGAACGAATACCACAGGCCGGTCAGCGTCATCACCAGATAGACCGGCAGCACCCAGGTCCCGATCACGGCGTGTAGCGAGCGATGCAGGCCGCGGCCGCGCAGTCCCAGATTCGGCTTCAGCCACATCTTTACGCTGCGCGCACGACGCGGCCAGCGCAGCACGAGGCCGGTGATCAGCATCACGATCAGGCAGATCGCGGCTGACCCGGTGATCTTGCGGCCGATGCCATTGCCGTCGCCCGGCAGCAGCAACCAGCGATGCAGCTTGCGGACGGTTGCGAAAAAGTCCTCGCCGCGCGGCGAGCCGAGCACGTGCCCGTCATAGGGGTCGACATAGACCGAGGACGGCCGCGTGCCGCCTTCGCTGCGAGCGAAACGGATGCGGGCCGCGGCCGATGGATCGCTCGACATCGTCACGGCCGAGACCTTGCCGAAATCGCCCGCCGCCGCTAGCCGCGCGATCAACTCGTCCGGCGTGAGCCGCCGGGCCGCACTGGCCTCGACGCGCATCATCTGACTGTTCAGGCTGGCCTCGATCTCATCCTCAAAGGCCATCGTCGCGCCGGTGAGGCCGACCACGGCCCACAGCAGCGCCAGCACGAGGCCAACCAGGGAATGGACCTGCAGCAGTGCAGCCTTGATTGGGCGCCAAACGTCACTCATCAGAATTTCACCGTCGCCGAGAGCGAGAAGCGCCGCGCGTCGCCCATCGCGACCGTCAGGATGCTGTTGGCTGAAGGGTAGTAGACCGTGTCAAACAGGTTCTTGACGTTGAACTGGTAGATGACCGGGAACGACTGGACCTTGGTCTCGTAGGTCGCAAACACGTCCGCGACCGTGTAGGCTGGCAGCACGAAGCTGTTCGCCGCATCGCCCGGCCGGTCGCCGACATAGCGCGCGCCGCCGCCGAGGCGAAGCCGGCCGGGCAGGGTGGTGCCGAAATCATAGACGAGGTAGAGCGATGCGGTGTTCAGCGCGACGTTCTGCAGGGCCTTGCCGGCGAGCGTCGGGTCCTCGGTTACGCGTGCGTCGGTATAGCCATAGCTGCCGATCATGCTCCAATTGTCTGATAGCCTGCCGGTGACGTCGAATTCGACGCCACGCGAGCGAACCTTGCCCGCCGTACGGTACTCGACGATACCAGTCGTGGCGTTGAGCTGCGAAACCAACACGTTCTTCTTGTCGATGTCGTAGAGCGCAAGCGTGCCGGAGATCTGTTTGTTGAAGTCGAACTTGACGCCGGTCTCCCATTGGGTGCCCTCTTCGGGCGCGATGTTGGAGCCGATCACGCCGCCGCCGGTAAGCGGCGCGATGGTCGAGGTGGGTTTCAGCGATTGCGTGTAGCTCGCATAAAGCGAGACCTGGTCGGTGAGCTTGAAGATGGCGCCGCCGAGCGGCAGCACCTTGTCGGCCGAGACATTGGTATTGGTGATGAACGGGCGGCCCTTGCCGGCGAGCTGGTCGTAATCCATGTAGCGTACGCCGCCGACCAGCGCGAAGCGCTCGGTCAGATGCAGCGTGTCCTGGAAGAACAGCGACCACTGGCCGAGCTTGTCGGTCTGCGCGCTATCGGCGGCGGACACCGTCGTCCCCGGCGTGATCAGCCCATAGATCGGATTGTAGAAGTTGAAGCTCGGCGTCGCCTGCCGGATCAGGTCGTCGCGGTAGATCGTGCGGTACTGGCCGTCACCGCCGAACAGCACCTCGTTGCGAATGTTGCCGAGCCAGACGTTGCCCTGCAGATAGGAGGTGCCGTAGCTGGCATTGCTGAGCGAGCCCCACGTGCCGTCATTGCTGCGGGTCTCGACGCCGGTCTTGGCGTTGACGCCGGTGATGCGGAGCTGGTTGGCGCTGAAGGTCTCGGTGTTGTAGCTGTAGGCCGCGAACAGCTTCCAGTCCTGGTTCAACCGGTGCTCGACCGACGCCTGCATCAGGTCGGAGGTGCCCCACATGTTGTTGAAGGGCTCGTCGAGCCGGCGCGTCGCCGGGATCGCAAGCGGCGCCTTGGTCACAGAATCGAATGCGGTGCCGCGGTCGAACGGCGTGATGAATTCGCGGTGCTCGTAGTTGAGCTGGACGGTGGTGTTTTCGCCGTACCAAGCCAGCGACGGTGCGACCAGCATTTCGCGATGGCGCCCGAAATTGCGCCAGTAATCCTCGCTCACGCCATAGCCGATAAAGCGATAGGCGAGTCCGCCATCGCCGATCGGGCCGGTGATGTCGATGGTGCCGTCGGCTCCGGTCCTGGAGTTGGCATAGGTCGAGCCGAGCAGGGTCACCGAACCATGCTGGTAGAGCTCGGGGCGCTTGCTGATCGTGTTGACGATGCCGCCGGGATCCATGATGCCGTAGAGCAGCGACGCCGGGCCCTTCAGCACCTCGACACTTTCGACCGCTGCGTTGAGGCTGCGACCCTGCACCAGCGGCATGCCGTTGCGCATGATCGAGCCGTCGCGGTTGTCGCCGAAGCCGCGGCGCATCACCGCATCCTGGGTGCCGGCCAGCGTATTGGCCTGGGTGACGCCGCTGACATTGGCGAGCGCGTCATCGAGGTTGCGCGGCAGCTGATCCTTCAGCACCTGCTCGGGCACAACGTTGACCGTCTGCGAGGTGTCCAGCGGCGAGGCGCCGCTGCGCAGCGTGGTTGGGCTTGGCATCGCGCGGTAGTGCAGCTTGGCTTCGTTGAGCGCCGCGGCGGCAGCTGCCGCGCGCTCCGACGGTGTCGGCGGCGCCGGTTGGGCATTCCGGCTACGCTGCCGTGCCGCGGCGGCCGCCAGCGTTCGCTGCGCCGGCTTTGCCGCGGCGGCCGACTTGCGCTTCGGCGTCGGCTGGTCGACCGAAACAGGCGGCAACGGGACGCTCGATTGGGCGTTTGCCTGCGTCGCCGCGGAGGCGACATCGGCGAGCAGGAATGCTGCGCCGATCAGCAGATGGGTTCGGCCCTTGTCGGCGGCATTTCGACGGTCGCCGACAACCCGGCCATCAGCATTCACAGGCACTCTTGGACTTCCGATTCACGCGAACTCGTTCACGGCGCGCCTCTAGCAGTCGGCGTGCGCGAAAAGAACCGGAGCAGACTTGAATCTCTCTAACCGGAATGGATTTGAATCATTCTAAGACACGACAGGGCTCGCGCGTGTGCGCGAGCCCTGAACCTCGTGACCTGCTTGTCGCGTCTGCGCGTCAAATGGCCGTGCGATCGTCGCGTAAGGCTGCAGCCGTCGTCCTGTCACATCTCAGGTGTACGGTTTGCCGTAGTCCGCGCGATGCGCCTCACGACAACGCCAGGCTGACCGGCGTCTTGCCGACCACTCCCGTGCTCACGCCGTCGCGGGCCATGGATTCGATCGTGCCCCAGTTCTCGCGAAAGATCCGCGCCGCCTCGTTGGCGCTTTCCGCCTGGATCGTCAGACTGCACGCGCGCCTCGTGCCGTTGCTGGCGAGCTGGAAGTAGAGAACATATCCAGACGATTCCGCACTCCGTGCGGCCAGCGGTGCCTGCTGCATGTAGGTTTTCCCCAAAGTGTTTTTGTTGCGCCACCCGCAAGCAGGATTTGACAGGGATGCGGCACAGTCGTGGTCGCGATCGAGCTAAGCTGAACGTTTGTTCATTTTGTTGGCCGGTGTTGCCAGGATTCAACACCGGGTGGAACTTGCCGTAGCTCGGCACTGCAACTAAGCCGCGATCGCGGCATCAGCTCAACCGTCGTGGCGTCTACGCATCGCCCTCTGGATGGACCATCAGCGTCTCTTGGATCGCGGTGGCGAGCATCGCGCCGTCACGGTCGTGGACGCGCGCGATCGACAGCCCGCGGCCGCCATCCGCGCATGGGCTCTCGGTTTCGACATGCATCCAGGCGTCAGGCGAAAATACGCGATGAAACCAGATGCAATGGTTGAGGCTCGACAGATAGAGTGGCGCGCGCGACTGCAGACCGCCGAGATGGCCGCCGACGCTGGAGAAGTTGAGCCACCAGTCCGAGAGATAGGCGAACACCGCGGCCTGGGCACGGGAACCGGCGGCGAGCGGTTGCCTGCATCTGATCCAGAAGCGCAGACATGGCCCTGCCGTCGTGGCCGAGAGCTGGCGTTCGATCTCCGGAATGCGGAAATCCATGCTGGGCTTGATGTGCTGGGAATATGGGCCGAGCGGCCGCAACTGCGCCATCAGCGCGTCGGGGATCATGCTCAGATCGGGCAGGCTTTCGGGATCCTCCGATCGTGCGAACGGCACCGCGTGCCGCGGGCCCGGCTGCGGCGTGCAGAATGTGGCCTGCGCGCTGAGCACGGTACGCCCGTCGCCTTGCGTGCCGACGATATGGCGGGAGGAGAATCGCTTGCCGTCCTGCAGAACCTCCGCGTCAAACGTGATGCGCCTGACAGGATCGGCGCCGCGCAGGAACAAGAGCTGCAGCATCGCCGCCGGGCGATCTTCGGGCGCGCTGAGCGTTGCGGCCATCATGGCCTGGCCAAGAATCTGGCCGCCATAGGAGCGGCCGTTGAGATTGCCGTCGCCGAAGCGGCTGCGATAGTGGAGCGGGGCGATCGTCTCGAGCGAGACCAGCGCCTCGGCTGCCTGATTGTCCCATTGATCGCACGTGGATTCGCTGCCTTCCGCGACGCGCTTGCGTTGCCCGTCCATCCCGGTCACATCGCCGGGAATTTCTGTGGTCCGGGATAGAGCGGATAGCCGGCGGCGACACCGTATTCGCTGATGCCAAATCCGGTCTCGTTGCCGCTCTCGAGCCGGACGACATGATCCGACAGCGTCCGTGCGATGGCGCGCGTCGCCGCATCGTCGAGGTTCCAGATGTCGTGCCCGGCATGGCTCTCGCCGCGGTCGTCGCCATGGGTCCAGCCTTGCAGGCCGCCATACATGCCGGCCTTCAGATAGAATCGCGTCGGCAGTCCATGCATCCTGACGCGGCGCGGCTCGCCGCGATCGAATGTGAAGGTGAAGTCGGCCGACGCGATGGTCTGACCGAGCGGATCGTCAGCCCACTCGATCTTGTGCTCCAGCGAGGTCACCTCGCGATGCGACACCGATCCATCGGCTTCGCGGCGGAACTCGGTGCCCGAGAGGTAATGCGGCTTGCCCGGCGTGCGCTCCTTGATGAAGATCGATAGCGCCGACTCCGGGAACTGGAACATCGACCAGGTCCAGAAGAAATTGCGATGGGTCGCGACCGGCGGCCTGGTCTCGTCGGTGCGCATCTCGGATCGCAGGCCCCAGGAGCGGTCGCGCTGCCCCCACCACAGCTCGGGCTCGATCTCGTAACGCTTGCCATCGGCGACGATCCAGCCGCGCCAGCGGCCGAATTGCGAGACGCGCGCGAGGTCTTCCTCGACGACACCGTTGCGCTCGCGAAAATTCTGCTTCTCCTGCGCCGCCGGAAAGCTCGCCTTGAATTCGAGCGCGAAGCTGATGCCGGACGGATTGTCGGCGAGCGAGATCCTATGCAGGCTGTTACCCTCGACGATCTCGATCCTGAGCCCGCCGACTTCCGTCTCCAGCGGACGGGTCCCGAGCCGGCGCGAGGCACGGAAATTGTGCTGACGCCGGCCGATGGTGATGCCGGCAAAGCCGTCGATCACGTTGCGGTTCGGGTAATAGCCGAGCCCGATGTCGATCAGCAGTTCGCTGCCGTCGATCGGATGCGCGGTGTACCAGTAGCGTTCGGTGAACCTTGCATCGCCGCCGCCTGCCTTGGCAAACGGCTGCGGCGTCTGGTGGCCGATGAGATCGTCCTGGGCTGTCAGCATTGTTTTTGTCCTTGTGTTTGAGCCGGTTCGGTCGGATGGGTAGCGCGGGATCAGTCCTTGGCCGGGCCGGCGCCCACGATGTCGCCGAACAGCACCCAGGTCTTGCCGTCGAAGCGGGCGAAACGGCGCTCGGTGATCGCCGCGTAGTCCTGCGGCGTGGTCTGGATCGTGATGCCCGGGAGCAGCATCGGCAGCTCGATGCCGCTGAGGTTGGTGGCCTGCTTCAGCACGTTCTCCCGCGCGAGGTTGTCGCCGCAGCGCTGCAGGATGATCGCGCCGAGCTGTGCCGTGGTGTAGCCGGTCACCGCGATCACGTCGTTCGGATCCATCCCCGGCATATATTTGGCGGCGAAGGCGAGATAGTCGGTCATGCCCTTGTCATTGGCCCAGGCCGGATCGTTCGGCGTCTTGTAGGATGTCGTGGTCAGGATGCCGGTCGAGGCCTCGATCCCCGCCGGCACCAGCACGCCGGCGATCGAATTCGCGGTCGAGCCGAGGAAGATCAGCGGTTTCCAGCCAAGCTCGTGGATCTTGCGGATCGCCATCGAGGCGAATTTGTTCTGTGCGGCGATCAGGATGGTGTCGGCGCCCGATGCTTTCAGGTTCACGATCTGGGAATCGATCGTGGGCTCGGTCGACTGATACATCGCTTCCTTGACGATCATGGTGTCGGCCTTGGCGCCGAGCCCTTCCTTCAGGCCAAGCACAAAGTCCTTGCCGATGTCGTCGGCCTGCAGCAGCACGCCGATCCTGGCATCCGGCTTCTCGCGCAGCACGTAGCGCGCGATGATCCGGGACTCGTTGACGTAGGTCGGCGAGTAGGGCGTCGTCCAGGGGAACTGCTTGGGATCGTTCCAGCGGGTGCCGCCACTCTGCACCAGCAGATGCGGAACGCCATTGCTGTTGAGATATTTCTGGATCGCGGCGTTGGTCGGCGTGCCGAACGGCGCCATGATCGCGAGCACCTTGTCGTTCTCGACCAGCGCGCGCGTCACTTCGACGGTCTTGGGCGGGCTATAGGCGTCGTCGCGGGTCAGGAAGTTGATGTGGCGGCCATTGATGCCGCCTTTCTCGTTCAGCATCGTGAAATAGGCGAGCATGGTTTTCGGGAAGCTCGCATAGATCGATGCCGGTCCGCTGTAGGGCGCGTTGGCGCCGAGCAGGATCTCGCTGTCACTGACCCCCGGGCCATAGGCCTTCTGGGCATTCGCCGTTCCGAGCGCGCCGGTGAGCGCGAACGCCCACACCGCAAGCGTGACGACTGGCTTCCGCATCTTCCCCTCCCATGACGCCCTCTTTTGCGGGGCTGGTTGATCCGGCGATGGAAGCCTTGAAAGGCTTTACCCCTCGCATCGGCTATGCAATAATAGACCGTCTGTCCGGATTATCAACTGGAATCTCCGGACGGCGTATCGGCCTCATGCGTGACGGAAACATCCGCAGGCGTGCGCGGCCGCATGACGGTGTGGAGGAAACATGAAGCTGACGCAGGCGCTGATCGCGGCGGTGCAATTGCGCAAGGACGCACCCGGCACCATCCACGCCGGACGGTCGCGGAGCTGGAAGGAGATCGGCCATCGCGTCGCCTGTGCCGCGGGCGGGCTGCGACGGCTCGGCGTCGATGCCGGCGATCGCGTCGCCATCCTCGCGCACAACAGCGACCTCTATATCGAGGCGCTCTATGCCATCGCCTGGGCTGGCGCGGTCGCGGTGCCGCTCAACACGCGCTGGGCGGTCGCCGAGAACGCCTATGCGATTGACGATTCCACGCCAAAACTGTTGCTGGTCGACAAGGCCTTCGCCGAGATTGCGTCCGCGCTGCGCGGCGCAAAATCACTCAGCGCAATGGTCTATCTCGATGAGGGGCAAGTGCCCGACGGTATGCAAAGCTATGACGAGCTCATAGCGCATGCGCCGATCGAGGACGCCTCCGGCGCCTACAACGATCTCGCGGGCATCTTCTACACCGGCGGTACCACCGGGTTTCCCAAGGGCGTGATGCTGTCACATGCCAACATCATCTATGAATCGCTGGTCTGGATCTATGCGCTCCGGTTCCGTGAAGATACCCGGTATCTGCACTCGGCCGGCATGTTCCATCTGGCCGGCACCTCGCCGATGATCGCGCTGACCCTGGTCGGTGGCACGCACGTGACCATCGCGAAATTCGAGCCCGAGCTCGCGATGAAGACCATCGCCGAGCACAAGGTGGATTACTGCCTGTTTGTGCCGACCATGCTCAACATGATGCTCAACCATCCATCCTTCGGCACATATGATCTGAGCAGCGTCAAGGATTGCGAATATGGCGCCTCGCCGATGCCCGACGCGCTGCTGGTCAAGCTGATGCGCGTGCTGCCGAGCTGGCGCTTTCACCAGGGCTACGGCATGACCGAAAGCGCAGCGCTGGCGACCATCCTGCCGTGGGAGTATCACGCGCTGGAAGGGCCGCTGGCGGGCAAGCGCAAATCGGCGGGGCGGGCAGCGCCAGGCGTTGAAATCCGCATCATCGATCCCGCGGGCAATGAGGTGCCGCGCGGGACGGTGGGCGAGATCGCGATCCGCGGCGCCGGCGTGATGCTCGGCTATTGGCGCAAGCCTGAGGAAAGCGCGCGGGTGCTGCGCAACGGATGGCTGCACACCGGCGACGGCGCCTGGATGGACGAGGACGGGTTTGTCTATATCGTCGACCGACTGAAGGACATGATCGTCTCGGGCGGCGAGAACGTCTATTCCGGCGAGGTGGAGAACGCCATCTTCCAGCACGAGCACGTCAAGGAATGCGCCGTAATCGCGGTGCCCGATCCGCAATGGGGCGAAGCGGTGCACGCCATTGTGGTGCCGAAGGACGGCAGGAGTCTCGATTCCGAAATGGTGATCGCGCACTGCCGCACCTTGATCGCCGGTTACAAGTGCCCGCGTTCTGTCGATATCCGCCTCGAGCCATTGCCGCTGACCGGCTCCGGCAAGATCATGAAGTCGGCGCTGCGCGAGGAGAAGTGGCAGGGCTATACGAGGTCGGTCAATTGATGCCGGAGGCTGCGAAACGATCCGATCAAGATGTGCCGGGTGATGTGCCGGCTCCTGTTCGCCCGGTCGTGGTCAATGACGACGCGGTGCGGCCAGCACTCGCGCGGCATCTGTCGCGGATATCCGGGAGCCGGACGGAGATTGTCGGCTTCGGCCGCAAATCATCGGGTTTCTCCTGGATCACCTATGCGTTCGTGGCCCGCACTGCGGCTGAAGGCGACCGCAAACTGATCCTGCGCGTCGGTCCACCGAGCGGGCTGTTTGCGCCTTACTCGGTGCTGCCCCAGGTTTATGCGCTGCAGTCGCTGGCCGGCAGCGGCGTACCGGTGCCGGCGTTGGTGTCATCAGAACAGGATGGCGCCGAGATCGGCTTTCCGTTCTTCATCTGCGAGCACATCGAGGGCGACGTGCCGGCGCCCTGGGCGGCGAGCGAACTCGATCCGGACCACAAGCGCGCGGTCGCCCGGCAGTTCGTCGAGATCCTCGCGTCGCTGCACCGGGTCGACGCGGATGCGACGCCATTCGCATCGCGGCATCACAGCGGAGAACGTGCCGAAGTCCGCGCCATCGCCGGCTGGCGCGCCTCGCTGGCGCGGCCGACGGCGCGTTACTATCCGCTGCTCGACTGGGGTGGACGCTGGCTGCAGGACAACTGTCCGCGGCCGCCGCGCCGGACCATCGTGCACGGCGACTACCGGATCGGGAACTTCATCGAGCACAACGGGCGGATCACCGCCATCCTCGATTGGGAGCTCACGCACCTGGGCGATCCGCATGAAGATCTGGCCTGGGCGATGCTGCCGACCTTCAACGCCAGGAGCCGCAAGCTCTATGGCGTGCTCGAGCGCGCGGAGGTGATCGATCTCTATCAGCGCGCCTCCGGCATTCCGGTCTCGGACAAGAGCCTCGCCTTCTACGAGGCCTATGCGCTGTATCAGGCGGCAGCGATCCAGATGTGCGCGGTGCGCGCCTTCGAGGTCGATCGCTTCAACGACATGCGGCTCGCCGTGATGGCAAGCCAGATGCCCTCGATCGTGCGGGCCTTCGAGCGCGCATTGGAGGCCGCGGCATGAGTGCATCCTTCGAGCGGTTGATCGACGGCATAATCGATGCGCTGCAAAGCCACGTCGTGCCGAACAGCAGCGATGATTTCGTCCGCGGTCAGGTGTTCTCCGCGATCTACGCGCTGAACGGGCTGAAGCTCGCAGCCGACTGGAAGGCCGAGCCGCTGCTCGAGCAAGTGCGTCTGCAGGACGATACTTTCGCGACGGTCGAACGACTGGCCGGCAGCATGGCGCATCCGGAGGTTCCTTCGACGCCGCGCATCCAGGGCGGCACGTCCGACGTTGCCGCGATCGAGGCATTGCGCGACGATGGCGACCGGCGGCTGGGGCAACTTCTGCTCTGGGCGAGCGGGGAGGACGTACGGGCGGCTAATCCCAATGCCGCGACCGAGATCGAACGCCTGCTGCGGCGGGCGATTTGCGACCAGCTCAAGATCGAGCTTGCGACGACGCCGAAGTCGATGCTGCAGCAGATCGCAGGCGGCGAACGCGACGGTGGCGCGGCGCAGGACTGAGTCAGTTGCATCGCCGACTACCCGGAATTGCATCTTTGCGCAGTGTTCCGGGAATCATTAATGGCGCCGGGAAAGAAGCTTGCCGGCCCGCGGTGCCCATGCTATTAATTCACCGAACGGTCGTTCGGATTATTATTGAATGGCCGATAGACATCCGCGGCAAGCGGCCGGCGAGGGAGACGGAGCGATGAACATGATGACCGGCGCCTCGCCATGGGAGCGGCTGATCCGGCCCGACCGGGTGCACGGATCGCTCTACACCGACCCTGACATCTTCGAGGCCGAGCTCAAGAACATCTGGTACCGCACCTGGGTCTATGTCGGGCATGAGAGCGAGGTCCCGAACGCCAACGACTACGTCGTCAAGTCGATCGGCCCGCAATCCGTGATCATGACGCGCGACGAGCAGGGCAAGGTCAATTTGCTGCTCAACCGCTGCTCGCATCGCGGCAACCAGGTCTGCTCCTATGACCGCGGCAATGCCCGCTCGTTCACCTGTCCGTTCCACTCCTGGACTTTTGCCAATGACGGCCGCCTGGTCGGTTATGCCTTCCCCGACGGCTATGAGGGGCAGGACAAGTCGCAGCTTGCGCTCGGGCGGGTGACGCGCGTCGAGTCTTACCGCGGCTTCGTGTTCGGCTCGTTCGCGGCCGATGGCCCGACGTTGAAGGAGCATCTCGGCGGCGCCGCCGAGACCATCGACCGGCTGGTGCGCACCTCGCCGGAGAGCGAGGTCGAGATCACGGCGGGCTTCCTCAAGCATCGCGTCAAGGCGAACTGGAAGTTCATCCTGGAGAACGAGTGCGACGGCTATCACCCGGCCTTCGTGCACACCTCGATCTTCGGCGTCGCCGACAGCATGATCGGCAAGCTCTATGGCGGCGCCTCGACGGCGCTGACGCGCGACTACGGCAACGGCCATACCGAGATCGACCTGCGGCCCGAGTTCCGCAAGCGCGATGCGCCGATGAGCTGGTTCGGTACCAGCGAGGACCGGCTGCCGGACTACACGGCGCGCATGAAGGCCGCCCATGGCGACACCGCTGCGCGGGAGATCATGATCGATGGCACGCCGCATGTGATGATCTTCCCGAACCTGTTCATCGCCGAGATCCAGATGTTCGTGATCCAGCCGCTTGGCGTCGACGACAGCGTGCAGCACGTCACCGCGCTGCAGTTCAAGGGCGCGCCCGATCTGAACCGAAGGCTGCGCCAGCAGACCATGGGCTCGGTCGGCCCGGCCGGTTTCCTGCTGGCGGACGATTCCGAAATGTACGAGCGCTGCCATCGCGGCGTGCTGGCGCGCAATCCCGAGTGGATCTTCCTCGGCCGCGGCGAGAAGCGCGAGCGGCAGGACGAACTTGGCTTCACGGTCGGCCACGTCACCGACGAGGTGCCGTCGCGCGGCATCTGGACCCATTATCGCAAGCTGATGGAGCCTAGCTGATGCTGTCGCGTGAGAGCAGCGCCACGTTGATGAGCGCCATCACCGCCTTCCTCTATCGCGAGGCGCGGCTGCAGGACGAGCATCAATACGAGGCCTGGGAAAAGCTCTGGACCGACGACGGCGTCTATTGGGTACCGGCCAACGGCGCCGACATCGACCCGGAACGGCAGATGTCGATCATCTACGACAACCGCTCGCGGATCGCGCTGCGCGTCCGGCAGCTGATGACCGGCAAGCACTTCACCCAGACGCCGCAGTCGAATTTGCGCCGGCTGATCTCCAACATCGAATTGATGGACGAGCAGCCTGACGATGGCGACATCGCGGTCGCCAGCAACAGCCTCATTTTCGAATCGAGCCTGCGCGACGACACGCTGTGGGCGGCGCGCAATGAATACCGGTTGCGCCATGTCGATGGCGAATTGCGGATGGCCGCCAAGAAGGTCATCCTCGTCAACAACGACAAGGCGATCTACACGCTTTCGTTCCTGGTCTAGAGGAAAACGCGCCATGATCGACAAGGGCCCCGTTCTGCTCGATATTACCGACGGCATCGCGCGGCTGCGGCTCAACCGCCCCGATGCCTCCAACGGCATGTGCGTCGAGCTGCTCCGCGCGCTGTGCGACGCCATCATGGTCTGTCATGGTCATTCCGATCTGCGCGTCGTGCTGCTGAGCGGCGAGGGTACCAATTTCTGCGCCGGTGGCGACGTCCGCGCCTTCGCCTCCAAGGGCGAGAAGCTGCCGGACTATATCCGTCAGGCCACCGCCTATCTGCAGAATGCGGTGACTGGGCTGCTGCGTCTGGAGGCGCCGGTCATATCATCGGTGCAGGGCTTTGCGGCGGGCGGCGGCGGTTTCGGCCTGGTCTGCGCGTCCGATATCGTGATCGCGGCGGAGTCGGCAAAATTCCTCGCTGGCGCGACGCGGGTGGCGATGGCGCCGGATGCCGGCGTCTCCGTTACGCTGTCGCGGCTGGTCGGCCTGCGGCGCGCGATGTCGATCCTCCTGACCAACCCGGTGATCCCGGCGGCGGAAGCGTTGCAGATGGGCATCGTCACCAGGGTCGTGCCCGATGCCGAGCTCGCCGATGCATCGCTCGCGCTGGCCCGCGAGCTTGCGGCCGGCGCGCCGAAGGCTCTGGCGGCGACCAAGCGGCTGGTCTGGGCCGGCACCGGCACCAGCATCGAGCAGTGCCTCTCGGAAGAGGCGCGCACAGTCGCGGAACTCTCGGGGATGGCCGATGCACGCGAAGGGCTCGCCGCGGTCATCGAGCGGCGCCAGCCTGTATTCACGGGGCGCTGAGGTGGCGAGCTTGCCATTCGGACGTCTCGATGGCCGCCGCGCCTTCGTCTCCGGCGGCGCGCGGGGCATCGGTGCTGCGATCGCGCGCAGCTTTGCCGGCGCGGGCGCCAGGGTCGTGATCGCCGATCTCGATGTCGCCGCGGCCTCGGAGCTGGCGCGCGAGACCGGCGCCGGCGTTGCAGGATTAGACGTCAGCGATGCGACGGCAGTGCAGGCTGTGATGGCGCAGGACGGCCCGTTCGACATTGTCGTCAACAATGCCGGCATCGATCAGCATGCCTTCTTCACCGATACCACGGCGGAGGATTGGGCGCGGCTGATCGCGGTCAATCTCACCTCGGTCTTGGCCTGCACCCACGCCGCGTTGCCGGCGATGCAGGCGGCGGGCTTTGGCCGCATCATCAACGTTACCTCGGAAGCGGCGCGGCTCGGCTCAAAGGGCGGCGCGGTCTACTCCGCGGCCAAGGGCGGCGTGATCTCGTTCACCCGGAGCATCGCGCGGGAGAATGCACGCTATGGCATCACTGCGAACGCGATCGCGCCGGGACCGATCCGCACGCCGATGCTGGAGCAGGCGGTGGCAAAGGGCGGCGACAGGATCCTGCAGGCAATGACCGGCGCAACGCTGCTCGGCCGCCTCGGCGAGCCGGAGGAGGTCGCGGCTGTCGCGCTGTTCCTGGCTTCCGACCAGGCCGCCTATATCACCGGAGAGACGCTCGGCGTTTCCGGCGGCATGGGCATCGGCGGCTGAAATGGGCAACGCGGACGACGATATCGCAATCACGCCGGTCGATCGCGCGATCGAGCGTTTGCGCGCGATCTATCGCGGCTGGACCCGCGATACATCGGTGGCGCAGATGCGCGACGACTGGGACGCCGCCTTTGCCGGCTGCTCGGTGCCGGTGACGCGCCAACCGGTCGCCGCCGGCGGGGTCGACGGCGAATGGCTCGTGCCGACGGGCGCATCGCGCGACAAGGTGATCCTCTATTTTCACGGCGGCGGTTTCCGTATCGGCTCGGTCGCGTCGCATCGCGACCTGGCCGCACGGATCGCCGATGCATCCGGCTGCCGCGTGCTCTCGATCAATTACCGGCTTGCCCCGGAGCATCGTTTCCCCGCGGCACTCGAGGATGCGCTGATTGCCTATCGATATCTGCGCGATCAGGGGCTGCATCCGGCGGATATCGCCTTCGCCGGGGATTCTGCCGGCGGCAATCTCGTGCTGTGCGCGATGCTGGCGGCGCGCGACCGTGGCTTGCCGCTGCCCGCCGCCGCCGCGCTGATGTCGCCCTGGACCGATCTCACCGCGAGCGGCGCGAGCTATCAGAGCAGGGCCGAGGCCGATCCGATCCACCAGCGCGCGATGATCCTGGCGCTGGCGAAGAACTACCTTGGCAACGACGGCAATGTCCGCGATCCGCTGGCCTCGCCGCTTTATGCCGATCTCACCCGTCTGCCGCCGCTGCTGGTGCAGGTCGGCGACCGCGAGACCGTGCGCGACGATGCGACGGAACTGGCCGCACGGGCGCAGGCTGCCGGTGTCGACGTCGCGCTGCAGGTGTGGGACGGCATGATCCACGTCTTCCAGATGTTCCCGGAGATTCCGCAGGCGCGCGAGGCGATCGCATCGCTGGCAGCTTTTTTGCGCAACCATCTTCACATTGGCCATGAGAGGGCGCCACAATGAACGTCATGATGTCGGATCCGCGCCAGCTCACTGAGACCGAATTCCACTTTTCGGAGCAGCCCAATCTGCCCGAGGAGTTCCGCATGCTGCGCGAGCAGGTGCGGCGCTTCGTCGAGAAAGAGGTGGTGCCGCATGCCGAGGCGTGGGAGCGCGACGGCAAGATCCCGCGCGAGATCTATCGCCGCATGGGCGCGCTCGGCTTTCTCGGCATGCGCCATGCGGCCGAGTATGGCGGCACCGACATGGGGCCGCTGGCCTCGATGGTGTTCGCCGAGGAACTGGGGCGCTCCAGCTTCGGCGGTTTCACCTCGTCGATCCTCGTGCATACCGACATGTCGGCGGTACACATCTCCTTGCGCGGCACGCCGGAGCAGAAGCAGAAGTATTTGCCGGCGATTATCCGCGGCGAGACGGTGTGCTCGATCGCGGTGACCGAGCCGGACGCGGGCTCCGACGTCGCAGGCCTCAAGACGCGGGCGCGGCGCGACGGCGACAGCTGGGTGATCAACGGCGCAAAGATGTTCATCACCAACGCGGTCTATGGCGACATCCTGATCGTCGCCGCGCGGACCGACCCGCATGCCAAGGGCAGCCGCGGCATCTCGCTGTTCATCGTCGAGCGCAACACGCCGGGCATCACGGCGACCAAGCTCGACAAGCATGGCTGGCTCTGCTCGGACACCGCCGAGATCGCGTTCCAGGACGTGCGCGTGCCGGCGGAAAACCTGCTCGGCGAGGAGAACAAGGGCTTCTATGGCATCATGGAGACCTTCCAGAACGAGCGCATCTGCATCGGCGGCATCTGCGCGGGCGAATCCGCCAAGGCGATCGAGCTGACGACGAATTACGTGAAGACGCGGCAGGCATTCGGCGGCCCGCTCTGGAATCAGCAGGGCGTGCGGCTGAAGCTCGCCCAGCTTGCCGCGAAGGCGGCGGCGGCGCGGGCGCTGGCCTATCAGGCCGCCGAGCTCGCGGCGGCCGGGCAGGATTGCCTGCGTGAGGTCTCGATGGTGAAGGCGCTGTCGCCCGAGGTGCTGCACGAGGTCGTGCATGGCTGCCTGCAACTGCACGGCGGCTCAGGCTTCATGCGCGGCACCCCGATCGAGCGCATGGTGCGCGACGCGCGGGTGCTGACGATCGGCGGCGGCGCCACCGAGGTGATGCTGGAGGAAGTGGCGAAAAGGATGTGACGCCGGCGCTCCTTCTTACCTCGCCCCGCTTGCGGCAGGGGTGTCCGGGGAATGATTCACTGTGTCGCGGTGCATGCTCGGCAGGACCGAGGCAAATCGGTCTTTTCTGGTTGTCGAGACACAGAGGGCCGAGCATGCGATATCGCGGTAGCATTTTTGGAAGGCTGCTTGAACCGATCAATCGACGGCAGTTTCAGACGGTTGTGGATCGTCTGGACGGGGATGCCTACGACAAGTCGTTCAGGAGCTGGGATCATCTGGTGGCGCTGATCTATGCCCAGCTTAGCGGCAACAGCAGTCTGCGCGGGGTGGTGACTGGCTTCAACGCCAATTCGCAGCATCACTATCACTTGGGAACCGGCAAGCTGTCGCGCTCGACGTTGTCCGATGCCAATGCCCGCCGTCCGATCGGCATTTTCGCGCAAACCTTTGCGGCGCTGTCGGCGATGGCGCGTCGCCAGCTGCGGAGTGAAGGCATGGAGATGGTGCGTCTGATCGACGCCAGTCCGATCCCGCTCGGCAAGGTCTGCAGTTGGGCGACGTGGAACGGCCGCATCCGCGGCATGAAGCTGCATGTCGTCTACGACCCAAGGAGCGATGTCCCGACCTGCGTCGAGATGACGGCCGCGAACGTCAATGACATCGAGATCGGCCGACAGACCCCAATCCAGCCCGCCACCACCTATGTGTTTGACAAGGGCTATTGCCGTTTCGACTGGTGGCAGAAGATCAATGATAGCAAGGCTTTCTTCGTTACCCGGGCGAAGACGAGCATCCGTCTTCGCTCGCTCAGGCATCGCGCCATCCGCAAGCGTAACGGGGATGGCTTCGAAATCCTTGCCGATGACGAGGTGAAGCTCACCAGCAAGGGCGATTCGCGCCTTCCAATCCCGCTCCGCCGCATCAAGATCAGACGCGAGAAAGGCGGCAAGATCACACTCCTGACCAACGACCTTGTCCGTAGCGCCGTCGAGATCGCCGCCCTCTACAAGAGCCGATGGCAAATCGAGCTGCTGTTCCGCTGGATCAAGCAGCATCTCGATATTCGCAAGTTCCTCGGCGCCAACGACAACGCGATCCGCCTTCAGGTGCTCGCTGCGATGATTGCCTACCTGCTGCTGCGCATCGCCGCTCACACCAACTGCATCAAAATGCTCCCGCTCAGGTTCGCCGAACTCGTCGGCCAGCTCCTGCTCACGCGTCGATCCCTCGCTGCCATCGACAAACCTCCGCCCATCAACCCCAGCCGTCGGAAATCAACCATCTCACCTGACCAGATGGAGCTCCGCTATGCCTGAATTTCCCCGGACACCCCTGCGCTTGCGGGGAGAGGTCGGATCGCATCGTGAGATGCGATCCGGGTGAGGGGGAGTCTCCACGAGCGTTTCTGGCAGCGCGTCTGCGGATGCGGCCCCTCACCCCAACCCTCTCCCCGTAAGAACGGGGCGAGGGAGCAGACCTACGTCCGGGTCATGTCATTTCTGGGCATGAGCGCCCTGGCCGACCGTCTGCGCCGCAATGCCCGGCTTCAGCCGCCAGTCCTCGCCAAAATCCGCGAGCGGGTGGAAGAACAGCGGCTCGGTGGTCTCGAGCTGCCGCAGCCGTTCGGCATAGTCGTTGAGATAGCGGCGCCGCGTGGCCTCGTCGACGAAGTTCACTGAATACGACACGAACGGCGGCAGCACCTTGCAGCCGGCATAGGCCAGCATGCCGTTCTGGATCGGCCACAGCACCACATCGAGCGCGCCGACCAGCCCGTCGGGCGCGCACATGCCGGGATAGGCGGCGGTCGAGGTCACGACCATGGCGCGGCGGCCGGCAAGGCCGCCGGTGTCGTAGCGGCGGCCGCTGCCGTAAATTGCGCCATTGACGAACACGCGGTCGATCCAGCCTTTCATGATGGCGGGGACGGAGAACCACCACAGCGGAAACTGCAGGATCAAGAGGTCGCACCACAGCAGCTTCTCGATCTCGGCGGCGATATCGCCGCTGAGCGCCCCGTGCTGCAGGTTGTATTTCTGCTCGCGGTCATATTGCAGCCGGTCGGGAAACCGCCGCGCGCCAAAGTCTTCGGCGGTCGCCACCGGGTTGAACCGCATGGCGTAGAGATCGGAGATTCT
Source organism: Bradyrhizobium sp. USDA 4506 (assembly GCF_054058795.1). NCBI lineage: Bacteria > Pseudomonadati > Pseudomonadota > Alphaproteobacteria > Hyphomicrobiales > Nitrobacteraceae > Bradyrhizobium > Bradyrhizobium sp. USDA 4506. The sequence goes on from NZ_JBSSBM010000002.1 coordinate 538,685, forward strand.
GACCGTGTGCCCGAGCGCGGTCAGTTCCGCCACCGACCGCGCCAGCAGTGCAGCGTTGAACGACTGCGCCTCCTGATGGGCAAAGACGATCAGGACCTTCATCTCTCTAGTTCACCGGCTTGAAGCTGAGCGTCGCGGCATCGGCCTGCATGATCTGCAGCTTCTGGTTCGAGAAGCGGACGCCGGGACCGAAGCTGATCGGCGCCATCACGCCGGTCTCGACATTCTTGGTCTTCTCCAGTTCCGAGATGGTGCAGGCCCAGGTCGGCTGCTTGCCACAGCGCTCGATTGCCGCGATCAAGACCTTCGCGGCGGCATAGCCGGTCATGGTGTAGCGGTTGATGCCCTTGAACTCGGCCTCCGACACCAGCGGCTTGGCCTTCTCGAGGAACGCCTTGCCCGCCGCGCCGGCGAACGGCTCGACATAGTCGACCGCGTAGATGCCGTCGCCGGCCGGGCCCATCAGCTTCAGCACCGGCTCGATGCGGCCGGGCCAGAAGATGCCGGTCACCGGCTTGATGTTCAATTTCTCGAGCTCTTTTGTCATCGCGATGTTCTCGGCGATGATGCCGCCGGCCAAAAATACCTCGGCGCCGGCATCCTTCAGCTGAAGCATGTCGGACGAGAAGTCCTGCTGGCCCTTCTTGTAGTTGCCGCTGTAGACGACGTTCAGATTCTTGCCCTTGACCACGGAATCGAAGCCGTCGCGCACGGTGATGCCGTAATCGTCGTCCTGGGTGATCAGGCCCCATTTCTTGCCGGGGTTCCTGTCGGCGAGGAAGTTGACGAGATGGATGATTCCCTCCTCGTAGGATTGGCCGACCACGAACACGTTCTTGCGCGCCGGCTCCCACAGGAATTTGACCGGCGCGACGTCGATCACGGTCGGGATACCGGACTTCTCCAGCACCGGCATCACAGCGATCGACTGGCCCGAGCCGGAGATGCCGAGCATCGCGAAGACCTTGTCGACGTCGATCACCTTCTTGACGCCCTGGATGGTTCGCGCTGTGACGTAGCCGTCGTCCTCCAGCACATATTTGATCTTGCGGCCGTTGATGCCGCCGGCGGCGTTGGCTTCGGCGATCGCGATCTTGTGGCCGATCGAGGCGGCGACGCCCAGCAGCGCCGGCGGGCCGGTCAGCGGCTCGACGTCGCCGATGAGGATCTCGCTGTCGGTGATCCCGGGATCGGCGGCAGCGGCGGGGCCGATTGCAAGACAGGCCGTGGAAAGCAGCAGCGCGGCCGCCGCCAGGTGTTTGATCATTGTCTCCTCCTCATGGTGTGGCGTCTTTTTTTGATTAGTAGCGCAGCGGCCAGTGCACCCAGGCCCGCCTGATGTCGTGCCAGGCGCCGACCAGCCCCCGCGGCTGGAAGCGCAGGAACAGGATGATGACGAGGCCGTAGAGCATGCTCTTCAGCTCCTGCGCGCCGGTCGTGAAGGTCGCATCCATCTGCGCGCTGAACAGGCTGAAGACGAGCCGCGTCGCCTCCGGCAGCAGCACGATCAGGATGGTACCGAGCACCGCCCCGAGCGCGGAGCCGAGCCCGCCGACGATCAGGATCGCCAACGCCTCGATCGAGAGCAGGAACGGAAAGCCCTCGACGCTGACGAAGGAGAGATAGATGCCGTACAGCGCGCCGGCGATGCCGGTGATGAATGCCGAGGTGACGAAGGCGAACAGCTTGTAGGCATGCAGGTTGATGCCCATGACGCGCGCCGCCGTGTCGTTGTCCCTGATCGCGACGAAGGCGCGGCCGACCCGGCTGCGGCGGATGTTGAGGGTGGCGAACAGCGTCAGCCCCGCGATGCCGAGGCAGAGATAGGTGAAGGCCGCATCGCCGTCGAAGCTGATGCCGAGGATCTCGGGCCGCTGCACCTGAATGCCGCGTGCGCCGTTGGTGAGCCAGCGCATCTCCAGGATCACGGTGTTGATGATGAAGGAGAAGGCGAGCGTGGTGATGGCGAGGTAAAGTCCCTTGAGCCGAAGCGACGGCGCGCCGACGATCAGGCTCGCCAGTGCCGGCACCGCGCCGGCGCCGAGGAAACCGACCAGCGGCGGCATATGGTACTTCGAGACCAGTACCGCATAGGCATAGGCGCCGGTGACGAGGAAGCCGACATGGCCGAGCGAGATCAGACCGGTGTAGCCGGTTAGAATATTGAGGCCAAGCGCGCCGGTGACCGTGATCAGGATGATCATCAGGAACGACAGCGCGTAGGAATTCAGAACGTAAGGCGCTGCGATCAGCGCCAGCAGCAACACGGCCGACCATAGCCAGACCGGCGGGGAATCGATCAGCGCAACCAGCTCGCCATAGCTCTGCTTGTAATCGCCGGTGCGCATCACACCCTCTCGATGTCACGTTCGCCGAAGATGCCGAACGGCCGGATCATCAGCACGATGATGATCATGGCAAAGCCCGCGACCTCCTTCATGCCGGAGCCGATATAGCCGCCGGCAAGGTTCTCGGTGATGCCGATCAGGAGGCCGCCGAGGCCGGAGCCGAGCACGGCGTCGAGGCCGCCCAGGATGGTGGCCGGAAACGCCTTCAGCCCGAGCTGGAACATCGCCGGCGACAGGTCGTAGGACAGCGCGAAGAACACGCCGCCGATGCCGGCGATCACCGAAGACGCGGCCCAGGCCAGCGCATGAACTCTTGTTGCGCTGATGCCCATCAACAGCACCGTGCGGTCGTCGGCTGCGACCGCGCGCATCGCAACGCCGACCTTGCTGTAACGGAAGAACGCCCAGATCGCGCCGAGCAGCAGAAGCAGTGTCGCGATCACGGCAATCTGCCCGGTACGCACGCCGATGCCGCCGAGATGCACGATGCCGCGGCCGATGCCGATATCGAGGCCGTGCGGGTAGGCGTCCCAGATGAAGTTGATGGCGGAGCGCAGGATCACGGCGAGCCCGATCGTGACCATCACGGTCGCGAATACCGGCTCGCCCAGCATCGGCCGCATCACGAGGCGCTCGATGATCAGCCCGAGCAGGACAGCGGCGAGAATCGCGCCCACCGCGACGACGAACACATTGCCGCTGACCGTCGTCGAGATCGTCCAGGCGATATAGGCCGTGATCATGGTCATCTCGCCCTGTGCGAAATTGACCAGCCCGGTGGACTTGTAGATCACCGCAAAGCCCATCGCGATCAGCCCGTAGATCGCGCCGATTGCAAGCCCCGAGATCAGCAGCTGGATCAGATACTGCATTCAGCCCTCCGCCCGGTAGATGATGGCGAGCTCGCGGGCGAACTTCTTCTCGATCATGGCGCGGCGTACCTTCTGGGTGGCGGTCAATTCGCCGTCGTCATGGTCGAGCTCCTTTTCCAGGATGGCGAACCGCCTGATGTTCTCGACCCGGGCGAACCGCTTGTTGGTCTCGTTGACGACGCGCTCGACCAGCTCATTCACTTCGGGAAGCTGCGACAGCGATTTGTAGTTGGTGTAGGCGAGCGCCCGGTCGCGCGCCCAGCGGCCGACATTGTCGTAGTCGACCTGGATGATGGCGCCGAGATACTTCTTGGCCTCGCCGACCACGATCGCTTCCTTGATGAATTCGGAATCCTTCAGCGCGTTCTCGATCTCCGACGGCGCGATGTTCTTGCCGCCAGCGGTAATGATGATCGCCTTCTTGCGGTCGACCACGGCGATCTCGCCATTGTCGAGGATATCGATGATGTCGCCGGTGCGCAGCCAGCCGCCTTGCTCCAGCGAGGCGGTCGAGGCCTTCTCGTCGAGAAAGTAGCCCTTGAAGACGCCGGGGTTGCGCAGCAGGATCTCGCCGTCGGTGTCGCACTTCCATTCGGTCTGGGGCAGCGGCACGCCGCAGCCGCCGATCCGGTGATGGCTTTCGATCTGGATGAAGGCGACGCCGCCGCTTTCGGTGAGGCCGTAGCCCTGCGACACCGGGCGGCCGATGATGTCGAAGAAGCGCAGCGTCTCCGGCGAGATCGAGGCGCCGGCGCAGAGCCGGTGCCGGCTGTAGGCGAAGCCGAGATGGCGCTGCAAATTGCGCAACATCAGGAGATAGAGCAGCCCATAGGCGACGCGGTCGAGCACATTGGCCCTGCCGGCCTGCCGACGGTCGGACAGCGTGCGGCCCCAGGCGAGGCAGGCCCTGGTGAAGCTCTGGCGCAGGCGGCCACTCTCGCCGAGGCGGAACAGAAAGCCCTGCTGCAGCTTCTCATAGATGCGCGGCACGCCGACGAAGAAGGTCGGTGCGATCTCGCGGATGTTGATCGCGACGGTGTCGATCGATTCGGCAAAGGAGACGGTGCCGCCGAGCACCAGATGGGTCACGGTGCCGTAGCAGCGCTCGGCGACGTGGCACAGCGGCAGGTAGCTCACCGCCTCGAACGGCTTGTCGGCAATGCCCACGGTCCTGGCGTAGGCATAGGCGGCGTAGACGAGATTGCGATGGGTCAGCATCGCGCCCTTGGGCGGACCTGTCGTGCCCGAGGTGTAGACGAGGATGCAGACGTCGTCGGGTGCACCTTGATTCATCAGGCGTTCGAGCGTCGCGTCGGCCTCCGGATTCTGCTGGGCGTAGGCCTTGCCGCGCTCGCACAATGCGGCGAACGACATCAGCTCCGATTGCTGGTAATGCCGCAGGCCCTTCATGTCGACGCAGACGATAGCCTCGAGGTCCGGCAGGCCGCCATTATTGGCCATCGCGTCGAGCACCTTGTCGGTCTGCTCCTGGTCGCCGGTGACGACGATGCGGGCGCCCGAATGCTTGACGATATATTGCAGCTCGACCCAGGGATTGGTCGGATAGATGCCGACCGCGACCGCGCCGATCATCTGCGCGCCGAGATCGGCATAGAACCATTCAGGCGTGTTCTCGCCGGCGATGGCGATGCGGTCGCCCGGCTTGATGCCGAGCGAGAGCAGACCGAGCGCCACCGCGCGCGCGGTGTCGTAATAGTGCCGCCAGGAATAGGGATTCCAGATGCCGTAGTCCTTCTCGCGCAGCGCCAGCGCCTCGCCGTGCATCGCTGCGCGCTGCCGTAGCAATTGCGGGATAGTGATGGCGGCATCCGCAAGCGTAGCCTGCAACGCGTCGGCGCCGGCTGCCGGTGGGTTGCGCGGCGTGCTCGCTTGCAGCGGCGGATGAGCGGTGCGCAGGCTGTCCAGCGTCGACATCACGCGCCCACCTTTGCCATCGCTCCAGTGCGCTGGCCGCCGAGATAGGCCTCCGCGACCGCCGGATCGCGCTTGATTTCGCCAGGCGCGCCTTCGGCGATCTTGCGGCCGAAATTCAGCACATGGACGCGGTCGGAGATGTCCATCACGATGCGCATCTCGTGCTCGATCATCACGACGGTGATGCCGAGCTCGTCGCGGATGTCGAGCACGAAGCGCGCAATGTCCTCGGTCTCCTCCTGGTTCATGCCGGAGACCATCTCGTCCAGCAGCAACAGCTTCGGCTCGCAGGCGAGCGCGCGGGCGAGCTCGACGCGCTTTTGCTGGCCGTAGGACAGCGTGCCGACCACGGCGTCCCTGATATGCTCGATCTCGAGAAATTCGATGATGTGCTCGACGCGCTGCCGTGCCGCGATTTCCTCCTTGCGGGTACGTCCGTAAAACCACATCGCATCGAGCACGGTCGAGCGGAGGTGGGTGTGGCGGCCGGTCAGGATGTTCTCGACCACGGTGCCGTGCTTGAACAGCGCGAGATTCTGGAAGGTGCGGCCGATACCGACGGCGGCGAATTTCCACGGCGAGATCGTCGAGAGGTCGATGCCGTCGAACGTGATGCGGCCGCCGCTCGGCCGCAGCACGCCCGAGATCATGTTGAACAGCGTGGTCTTGCCGGCGCCGTTCGGACCGATCACGCTGCAGATCTCGCCGGGCGCGACGCGCAGGCTGGCATCGGCGACCGCCTGCAGGCCGCCGAAGCGCTTTGACAGATTCTCGACCGTGAGCAGCGCGGTCACGACAGCCACCGCTTGCGGCGCTTGTAGTGCTTCACGTCGCGCAGGCTCTTGCGACCGGTGGAGGAGACGCCGAGATAGAATTCCTGGACGTCCTCGTTGGCGGTGAGCCTCGCTGCCGTGCCGTCGAGCACGACGCGGCCGGTCTCCAGGATGTAGCCGTAGTCGGCGATGTCGAGTGCGCGCTGCGCGTTCTGCTCGACCAGCAGCACCGTCATCTTCAGTTCGTCGCGCAGCCGGACGATCACCTCATAGATGCGGTCGATGATCAGCGGCGCGAGCCCGAGCGACGGCTCGTCGAGCGCCAGCAGCACGGGATCGGTCATCAACGCGCGGCCGATCGCTAGCATCTGCTGCTCGCCGCCGGACATGTAGCCGGCGATCTGGTCGCGCCGCTCATATAGCCGCGGAAACAGCGCGAACACCTTGTCGCGGCGCTCGCGCGCCTCGGCGCTGGTCCTGGTGTAGCCGCCCATTTGCAGGTTCTCGTCGATGGTGAGCGCCGCGAACACGCGGCGGCCCTCCGGCACCTGCACGATGCCGCGGCGGACCAGTGCGTCCGGCGCAAGGCGATGCACCTCGTCACTACGGAAGCGGATGCTGCCGTTCTCGATCACGCCTTCCTCGGTATAGAGGATGCCGGACATCGCCTTCAGCAGCGTCGATTTGCCGGCGCCGTTGGAGCCGAGCAGGGCGACGATGCTGCCCTCGGGCACCGCGATCGAGATGTCGCGGATCGCCTCGATCGCATTGTCGTAGACGATCCGGATGTTGCGGAATTCGAGCAAGCCATCCTGCGCCGGCGCGGCCTGCGGCGCTGGTTGCGGCGTCGGATGCGGGATGGTGGTCGGCATCGCGTTCAGACCCCGCCTGCTGACCGGCGAGGGCGCGCGGCGAGGATCGCATCGGTGACGAGCTTGGCGGTCTCGGCGCAGGCCTGCGTGCCGCCATTGCCATATTGCTTCACCGCGTCGCCGACGCACCACAGGCCCTCGATACCGGTCTCGCGCGGCAAATCGTAGCCGGCGCAACTCCGTTGTGCCGGCCAGTCGTCGCGCATCACCCGGATCGACAGGATTTTGGCCTGGTCGAAATTCGCGAACTGCTCGCGCAGATCCTCGAGCGCGAGCTGGACTTCTGCATCGGAGTCGAAATCGCCGAGCGCGGGCACCGGCACGGCATAGGCGACATAGAGGTGCCAGCCGGGCGGCGCCAATTCCGGACAGGTGGCCGAGAGGTTGGCCATGTTGCAGAGCCGGCGCGTCTTGCCGAAGGTGACGATGCCGGGATGATTGATCAGCGGCTCGCGGCTCGCGACATTGATGACGATGTTGGCGGCCGGGCGGAGGTCGTTCTTCACCCTGGCGATATAATCCGCCGGGAACGCCTCGCTGCCGGCAAGCGCGACCGTGGCCTTCGGTCCCGCATTGCTGATCACGAGATCGGTGTCGATCCGCACCCGCTCGCCGTTCCTGAGCACGGTGACGCCTTCGACCTTGCCGTTCGCGGTGTGGATCGTGGTCGCCGGTGTTTCGAGCCAGATGTCGCCATTGCGCCTGACAGCGTTGCCGAGGCTGTTCCAGACCCCGATCGTGCCCTGCGGGCAGAAGCCGAATTTCTTGAAGGCGCCCTTGCTGGTGAAATAGGTGAGGAAGGCGCGGGCCGGCAGCTCCGCGGCGTTGCAGGCGAAGATCGCCGCGCAGAGATTGCGGAACAGCGCGTGCACGGTGGCGTTGCTGGTGTAGCCCTTCAGCCAGTCCTCGGTCGATTGCCGCCCGTCGGGCAGGTTGCCGGAGCGGGCGTCGGCGAATTTCTCCAGGATGCGCGAGGCCTGCTTGGTCAGTTGCCCGAGCAGCAGCGACCAGCCGCCGCGGCCGACATCGATCACCTTGCCGTCGATGAAGAACGAGCTCGCGGGCTCCGGCGCGCGGATGTCGAGCGGGGCGCCGACGGTGTGGAAGGTTTCCTCGAACACGCCACCGAACTCGATCGCGATCGCGCCGATGTTGACCTTGAAGCCGTCGATCTCCTTGGTCGAGGCGCGTCCGCCGAGCCGGTCCTTGTCGTCGACGACGAGCGTATGCAGCCCGCCATGGGCGAGGCGCGCCGCGGCGCACAGCCCGCCGGCGCCGGCTCCGATCACGACAGCATCGATCCTCTGAGAATCCACGCGCAACCTCCCGCGATGCCGCCGGGTTGCTCCCGGCGTGCGCAATCCGCTTGCTTGATGGAAGGTAGTCTAATATAATCCGACCGGTCGTTCAAATTATTTTTTGAGCAGGTCGCTCGTCGCACGGGCGATCGAAGAGTTCTGGTGGATGGTGCCCGAAGGGGAGGAGAGCCTGGGGCTGCGGTAGTATAGAGAGAGGCAGTCGCCCGATTCCGGCGGCGCCGATGGTGCACGAGAGAGACGGCAATGGCGCGGACGCGCTCAGAGAATTACGACGAGATTCAGCGGAACATTCTCACCACTGCCTGCGGCCTGTTCGCGCGGCAGGGCTACATGCGTGCCTCGATCGCCGACCTTGCGGATGCCTGCAAGCTGTCGCGCGGCGCGCTGTACCATTATTTCGATTCCAAGGAAGCGATCCTGTTCGCGATCCTCGACGCCCACATCCGCGAGATGATCACCGACGTCGAGGCCGCGATGGCCGCAAAGGCGACGACGCTGGAGCAGTTCCGCGCCGCGATCCAGGCCATCGTCGCGCTGAATGCGCGTTCGAGCGATGAGCAGCGCGTGATCCTCAACGACCTCTCGTTCCTAGGCGAGACCGAGCAGGATGCGATCAAGGCGCTGGAGCGCCAGCTGGTCGACACGGTCTCGGATCTGCTGGTCAAGCTCGACAAGGAAGGCAAGATCGTCAAGCGGACCAAGAAGATCTACAGCATGATGCTGTTCGGCATCCTGAACTTCAGCCACACATGGTACGATCCGAAGGGCGGGATCGATCCAGGGGAGTTCGCCGACATGGTGGTGGACCTGTTCCTGTACGGCTTCACCATGCCGGTGCCGGCAAAGGACGCCGCGCGTGCGCTGCGCCAGCGCGCGTGAGGCCATCGCGGCGCGCTTCGCGACCTCGCGCCGAAGACATCTCTCGCAGCGATTATTCCTCATCTCATCTGCACATCATCGTGAAGGCCGAGACGCTGTCCCGCGTAACGAACGCGCGGCGCGCTGCGTAGTTCTGCCACGAACGCCGCATCAGCGGCTGATGATGACATCGCAGCGAGGGAAGAAACAACCGCATGAATCTGTCGTTCAACATCGCCGAACAGGGCGAGGGGTCTTATCGAGCGCTCGCGATCCTGCGCTGGGTCATGGTCGTGATCTTCGTGTCGTTCGGCATGCAGAAATTCACGCTGCAGTCGGCGCAAGGCATCGCGCAGTTCATCAGCAACAGCCCGTTCATCTCGTGGCTGTCGGTGTTCGGTCTCCGGGGCGAGGCCTATGTGCTCGGGGTGGCCGAGTTCGGCATTGCGGCGCTGCTCGTCGCCGGCGCGTTCAGCCCGCTTCTCTCGGCGATCGGCGCGCTGATGGGCGTCATCACCTTCGCGGTGACGTGGTCGTTCTTTTTCACGACGCCGGGGGTGGTCAAATGGAGCCTGTCGACCGATCCGATGGCCTGGAACCTGGCCGGCGAGTTCCTGTTCAAGGACATCGTGCTTCTGTGCGTCTGCCTCGTGCTGCTGTTGGCGTCGTTGCCGCGGTCGATCGTCCGCTCGCGCGCCAAATAGGTGTCGCGCCGCGCATCGATGGTTAACCAATGGTTAAACAGTCATCGCGCGCATCCGGCATCTGGAACAGGACAAAACGTCGCGGACGACCGTGTCTTGAAAATCGAATCCGATCGGCTTATGCAACCTTCGATTGACGAATTGTTGCTAGGAAGAAACGTCCCCGGTTGGGAGCGGAATGTGACGAAGTCAGAAATATCCTTGGCCCGATCGGCAAGCGCCGATCTTGCCTTTTCGTCGAAGCCCACTCCCGTCATTTTCAAACGTCCCGCATTTTTTAGTTCGATTGCAGTTCCCGCACCGTGGCTGGAGTGGGAGGGCGGTCGCGATCGCGGCATCCGGAAGTGACCACCGGAACAGCGATCGGGCCGCCCCGTCCCCAGCCGGGCGGGTAACGGCGCAAGACGCGCAATCGTGAATTCGGACGCTTGGGTTCCACCGCTAGGATCGTGATGTCGCCATCTCTCGATGGTGAACAGACTAGTCTGCAGGTCGCATCGCAACATCGTCCCGATTTCGTTCATCATGAGACAATGGCTCACCGTTCGGATCGCGGCCGTCCTGTTCGTGGTCGCTGGTAGCGTGCTTGGGGTGGCGCGCGCGGATTCCGACATGGATGCGCAGATCAGGGACATCGTCACGACGGAACTCGCGCCGACCGCGACTGCGGCCGACCCGGGCGGCCTCGCCGCGGCGGTCTATGCCGGCGGGCGGGTCGCGTTCTTCAACTACGGTTTCGCTGATGACTCAGCGAAGCGACCGGTCACCCCGGACACGCTGTTCAACCTCGCCTCGTTGCGCAAGCTGTTCGAGGCGACGCTGGTCGCGCTCGGCACGGAGCGTGGCGAATTGCGGCTGGACGATCCGGTCAGCAAGTATCTGCCCGAGCTCAACGGCAACTACGTCAGCCGCGTCACCATCGGCGAACTCGTCAATCATACGTCGGGGCTGCTGCTGCCGACCGATCATCCGCCATGGCCGGTCGGGACCTTCAGCCGTGATCAGTTCATCGCGATGCTCAATGCATGGACGCCGCCGGCAGGAGAGCAGCCGGGCAAGCAGCGCATCTACAGCCATGCCGGCTATGTCCTGCTGCAGCTGGTGCTGGAGCGGCGCTATGAGATGCCGATCGCGACGTTGATCGGGAGCCGCATCCTCAAGCCGCTCGGAATGACGTCGACCTTCGTTCCGGACCGCAGCGAGGACAACCGCGCGAGGATGGCGCCCGAGCTGATGCAGCGTGTGGTTCAGGGCTACTCCCACGACGGCACGGCGATCGGTCCGCCGGGCAATCAGCAGCGCTATTACGATTTTCCAGGCACCGGCCAGATGTTCTCATCGGCGCGCGATCTCGGCATATTGCTAGGCGCCTGCCTCGACGGCGCGGTGATCGATCCCGAATTGCGCGCAGCGTTGCAGATGACCGAGCGGGAGAGTTTTCGCGTCGACGAAAAGTTCGGCCAGGCGATGGCATGGGAGCATGTGCGGCTGGACGGCATCACCGTGATCGACAAGCCGGGCGGTCTCAATAACGCCTCGGCCTATGTCGGCCTGGTGCCGGCGCGCAGGCTCGGCATCGTGCTGCTCGCCAATCGCGGCGACTATCCGCACGAGATCGCGCGCTACAGGATCTTGCCGGCCCTCGCGCGACTTTAATCGCAGGACGTGCCAGTCCAATGACACGGCCTGCGCGGCAGGGCAGAGGATGCATGCAAAAATCGCGATGGCGCGGAACCATGATCGGCTGTATAAGCCGGTAGCTTCTTCTCCATTTTGAAGAGGCTGATATGACCGATCTGTATCCTGATTTGCACAATTGGCTTTCGCAACAGCCCCATGGGCTGCGAACCTTCAGGACCTTCCAGCAAAAACTCGAGATTCTGAGCAAGGACGACCCGGAGCAACGCGGCGTTTGCCGGCTGCTGAGCGGTCTCGTCGGCAATTACGTCGAAACTTTCGACGAGGAGCCGCTGCCCGTCGCGGTCGCCGACCGCGCCTATGGCCGGCTGCTCGATCTCGTCGCAAGCCTTGATCTCAAGGGAAATCCCGACCGGCGCCTCGCCGACATCAACCGCATCGCGTCCTGCGATCTGCTGAACTGATCGCGGCGGCTTAGCGCCGCATCGTCGCGAGCTCGCGATAGAGCGCGGCGTAGCGGCCGGCGCGATTGTGCCAGGAGACATCGGTGGCCATGCCGGCCTGCTGCAGCCGGCGCCACGTCACCTTGTCGTTGAACAGCAGGTTTGCCTTGCGCAAGCCATGGGCAAGCGCATCCGAGGTTACGGGTGCGAACTTGACGCCGGTCGGCGCATCGCCGGTGATCGCGACTTCGTCGAAGTCGAGCACAGTGTCGGCAAGGCCACCGACATTGGCGACAACAGGGACCGCGCCGTAGCGCAGCGCGCACAGCTGGGTGAGGCCGCACGGCTCGAAGCGCGACGGCACTGCGAGCGCGTCCGCGCCGGCCTGGATCAGATGCGCCAGCGCCTCGTCGTAGCCGATCACGACCGCGATCCGTCCGGGATTGTCGCGCGCCAGCGCGGTGTAGCGGTCCTGCAGGTCGCGATCGCCGCTGCCGAGCAGCGCAAGCTGAATGCCTTCGCCGAGCAGCGTCGGAATGTTCTCGAGCAGCAGGTCGAGGCCCTTCTGCCATGATAGCCGGCTGATGACGCCGAGCAGCATCGCATCCGGCGCCGGATCGAGCCCGAAGCGCCGCTGCAGCGCCGCCTTGTTCACCGCGCGATCCGCCGGCTGCTCGGAGCTGAAGCGCGCCGCGATATCGGGATCGGTGGCCGGATTCCACACCGATATGTCGATGCCGTTGAGGATGCCGCTCAGCACGTCGGCGCGTTCGCGCAAGAGGCCGCCGAGCCCCATGCCGCCCTCGTCGCTTTGAATCTCCCGCGCATAGGTCGGCGACACCGTGGTGATGCGGTCGGCGAATTGCAGGCCGGCCTTCAACAGGCTGATGGTGCCGTAATATTCGACGCCGTGGAGCGCGTAGGATTCGCCCGGCAGGCCGAACGCGGCAAGCATGTCCGGCGAGAACTGGCCCTGATAGGCGAGGTTGTGCACGGTCATCACCGTGCCGGGCCGTGGTTGCCCGGCATAATGCAGGAGGGCGGGTGCGAGGCCCGCCTGCCAGTCATGCGCATGCACGATGTCGGGGACGAAGGAGGTGATCGCGCCCTGGCCGATCTCCGCCGCCATCCGCGACAGCGCGGCAAAGCGGATGCCGTTGTCCGGCCAGTCGCGTCCGTCCGGGCCGACATAGGGATTGCCGGGCCGCGCATAGAGATGCGGCGCGTCGAGCGCGAACAGATCGAGGCCATCATGCGTGCCGCCCAGCACGCGGATCGGCCCGCCGTAGAATTCCGGCCGGTGCAGCAGCGTCTCCGCCGCGGCCAGCGCCTTGAGCACGTCGGGATAGCCGGGCACCAGCGTCCGCGTCGTGACGCCGTGTTGCTTCAGCGCCGCTGGCAGCGCGCCGACCACGTCGGCAAGGCCGCCGGTCTTGACGATCGGGTAGACTTCAGAGGCGACTGCGAGGACGCGGATGGGCGTCATGTCCCCAGCCTGTCGATCATCGACTGCGTGATCAGCGTGATGCCGTTCTCGGTGGTGCGGAAGCGCTTGCCGTCGAATTCGGGATCCTCGCCGACCACGAGCCCTTCCGGAATCCTCACCCCGCGATCGATCACGACGTTTCGGAGCCGTGCTCCGCGGCCGACATTGACATAGGGCATGATCACCGCATTCTCGATATTGGCGTAGGAATTGACGTGCACGCCGGTGAACAGCAGGGAGCGGCGCAGCGACGCGCCCGAGATGATGCAGGCACCCGAGACCAGCGAGGTCACCGCCTGGCCGCGTCGTCCGTCCTCGTCATGCACGAACTTGGCGGGCGGGGTGATCTCGGCATAGGTCCAGATCGGCCATGATCGATCGTAGAGGTCGAGCTCGGGCACCACGTCGGTGAGATCGATATTGGCGCCCCAATAGGCATCGACGGTGCCGGCATCGCGCCAGTAGGAGCGGGGATCGTCGCCGGAGCGGACGCAGGAATCGTTGAACTGATGCGCGATCGCCCGGCCGTGCTTCACGATATAGGGGATGATGTCCTTGCCGAAATCGTGGGCCGAGTTCGGGTCAACGGCATCGCGGCGCAACTCGTCGAACAGGAATTCCGAATTGAAGACATAGATGCCCATGCTGGCCAGCGACTTGTCGGGCTTGCCGGGCATCGGCGGCGGATCGGCGGGTTTCTCGAGGAAGGATTGGATCAGGCCGGTCTCGTCGATATGCATGATGCCGAAGGCGCTGGATTCAGCCCGCGGCATTTCAAGGCAGCCGACCGTGACATCGGCGCCGCTTTCGACATGCTGCTTCAGCATGATCTCATAATCCATCTTGTAGACGTGGTCGCCGGCGAGCACCAGGATGTACTTGGTGCCGTGCGCTTCGAGGATGTCGATGTTCTGGTAGACCGCGTCGGCCGTGCCGACATACCACATCGTTTCGGAGACGCGCTGGCTTGCGGGCAGGATGTCGAAACTCTCGTTTCGCTCCGGCCGGAAGAAGTTCCAGCCGCCTTGCAGATGCCGGATCAGGCTGTGCGCCTTGTACTGGGTCGCCACCGCGATGCGGCGGATGCCTGAATTCACCGCATTGGATAGCGCGAAATCGATGATGCGCGACTTGCCGCCGAAATAGACCGCGGGCTTGGCGCGTTTGTCGGTGAGCTCCTGAAGTCTGCTGCCGCGTCCGCCGGCCAGCACGAAGGCGAGGGCGTGACGCGACAAGGGTTCATTTCCGACGGATCTCATGGTCATCCTCCCAGAACTTCAGGCTGGCCCCGCTACCTTCTCTTGTCCGGAAGGCCTGATCGGGCGCCAACGGGGCCGATTGGGAACGTAGCAAGCGCATCCCGGTTGAGCAAAGCGGGATGGCGGGCTTTCGTTCCCCGGACCCCCGCTCGTGAAGATCGGGGTTGCGGGCCGGTTAAAGCTATTGACGAGACGTGATTTCCGCCTAGAGCAAGCCTGCCGTTTTCTTCTGTCAGGCCAGCATTCCATGACACTTGCTTCCGTCACGCCCCAGGACATCCGCGCAACGCTGCTGCTGCGCCGGGAGATCGCGCTGCTCGACGTCAGGCATGAGGCGGAATTCGCCACCGGCCATCCGCTGTTTGCCGCCAACATGGCGGCCGGCCGGATCGCGCTCGAAGCCGAGCTGCGATTGCCGCGCAAGGACGTGCCGATCGTCCTCTATGACAATGGCGAGGGGGTGGTCGCTGCCGCAGCGGAGCAGTTGATGGCGCTGGGCTATGGCAATGTCGCCGCGCTCGCCGGCGGCTTGCAGGGCTGGAAGGCAGCTGGCTACGAGGTGTTCGAGGACGTCAATTCCTACGCCAAGGCGTTCGGCGAGCTGGTCGAGTCGCGCAGGCACACGCCGTCGCTGAGCGCCGACGAGGTCGCCGCGCTGATCTCGGACAAGGCCAACATCGCGATCCTCGATGTCCGCCGCTTCGACGAATATGCCACCATGAACATCCCGGGCTCGGTCAGCGTGCCCGGCGCCGAGCTGGTGCTGCGCGCCGGCGGCGCGGCGCCGGATCCCGACACCACCATCATCGTCAACTGCGCCGGCCGCACCCGCTCGATCATCGGCACGCAGTCGCTGATCAATGCCGGACTGCCCAACAAGGTGCGGGCGCTGCGCAACGGCACGATCGGCTGGACGCTGGCGAAGCACGATCTCGAGCACGGCGCCGGCAAGCGCGGCGGCATCGGTCCGTTCGAGGGCGCTGGCGACAATGCGCGCGACGTCGCCTATCGCGCCGGCGTCCGTCACATCGGGATCGATGAACTCGCCGCGCTGGACGAGGACGCGCACCGTACGCTGTATCGCTTCGACGTGCGCGATGCCGAGGAATACGCGGCCGGTCACCTTGGCGGCTTCCGCCACTATGCCGGCGGCCAGCTGGTGCAGGAAATCGACATGGCCGCTCCCGTGCGCGGCGCGCGCATCGTGCTGAGCGACAACAAGAACATCCGCGCCGACATGACGGCGTCCTGGCTCGCGCAGATGGGCTGGGAGGTCTATGTGCTCGAGGGCGGCTATGACGGCCGGCTCGAAGTCGGCACGCCGCGCATCGTGCCGCGGCCCGATCCCGCGCACCGCTACCGGCGCCCCTATGAAGGCACCGGCGTCGCGGAGCAGGCGATGCAGGCCTATCTCGATTGGGAGTACGGCCTCGTCGAGCAGCTGCGCCGCGACGGCACGCACGGGTTCTATGTGATCTAGCAGATGACGTGGTGACGGCGGGGCGACCGCATCGGTGCCGAGACGCAGGGGCGCACTGCCAAAATATCGAAAACAACCCCATGCAAAGGAGCCGGTGGCCGCCGGCGGACACGGCAACTTGACTCGTCGGGCAAATCAGTGGTACTTTTCCATTATTCAGAAATCGTGCCGGCATGGTCGTTCCTGCGAGAGCAGGGACCCATAACCACAAATGCCAATTGCTGGGCGATGCTGGAACGACGAATTCCTTCAACAAGGTCCGCCGCGGAGTATGGGTCCCTGCTCCCGTGCGCAATTGCGCACTAGGCAGGGACGACGTGTTGGAGGAGCCGCGGGCTCTCATCTCTCCGGTGCCACGCCCCGCACAGGCATCCAGTACGGCGCGGCCTTAAGCACGAACGCCGTGAGGAGTCGGATCGCATCTATCGATGCGACCCGACCTAACAGCGAGCTTCGCTCGTCTCGACCCCGCAAGCCGGGGAGATACACCGAGTTTGCTGCGAAGCGTAACCCAGCCCGCCGCTATTTCGGCAACGCCACCGGCGTCAGCTTGAACGGGCCGGGGTCCTTGCCCTTGTTGTCGCCGATCACGTAGGACAGCTTGCCCTCGGCGACCCAGCCGACATCGCCGACCTGCGTCACCGAGACCGGCTCGGCGAGGCCATCCTTGATGGTGTCGATGGTAGCCTCGCTGCCCTTCACCGTGACCTTGTCGAGCTTGCCGTTGCCCTCGATCAGCAGGAAGCCGCCGCCATGCGCCCGCAACGCGTCGGCGTGGTCGAGCGGCCGCGACGGCTTCAGCTCGGTCACGGCGCCGGCCTTGCCGTCCTTCATCTCGATCTTGAACAGTTTTGCGGGAATGAAGGTGGTGACATAAAGATTGCCGTCGGCGCCGATCGCGATGCCGTCGAGCCCGACGCCGTCCTTGGCGGGCGCGAGCTGCGGATCGGTCGCGAACGTCGCCAGCGCGGTGCCGCCCGCCTTCAGGCTGTAGACGAACGGCGCAAAGGAATCGCTCACATAGGCGGTGCCGTCGGCACCGACCACGATGTCGTTGCAGAACGATTTCGGATCGCTCAAGGCAAAGCTGCCCTTCGGCGCGCCGCTCTTGAGATCGAAGGTTTTCAGCCAGGCGCCCTTGGTGTCGCTCGGCCCCGCCACGCCCATAGCGCTGATGTCGTTGGAGCAGACATAGAGCGTGCCGCTCTTCTCGTCGGCGAGCACGCCCAGCGTCGAGCGGCTGTCGGCGGCGCCCGGCTTGACCAGCTGCTCGGCCTTGCCGCCCGAGATCTTGGTCACGCCGCCATGGTTGAAGCTGCCGACGTAGAGCGTCCCGTCGGAAGTCGAGGTCACGCTCTCCGGAAAACTCTTGTCGGGAACGCCGACCGCAGCTGTTTCGGCGCGCACTGCGCCGGCCGCACCGAGCGCAAGGATGATGGCCGCTAGCGATGCGCGGCGGATCTTGAGCAGTTCTCCCGTTGCGCGCGGACGTCCCGCGTCGCCATTGTTCTTTATCATGATCGCGTTTCCTCAATGAACCTGGTTGGACCAGGCAGGATTTTCTTGGCGATCGTCTCCGGTCGATGGTTGTTGTCTGCAGGGTTCCCGACCGGATTGTTCACCCGCCTGCCTTGTCGTCACGATATATACGATAGTATATAGCGTGAGGGAAGCAGCGGAGAGGAAGCTGCGACGGCTGGAGAGCGCGTCATGGAACGGGAATTGGCGTTGCGCCATCAATGCGTGTGCTGCGGTGGCATTATCGATGGGATCGTCGACGACGATGCGATCGGCCTCAATGCACGGATCGGCCTGTTTACGGACGGGTGTTCGTTCGTCTGCGACGAATGCACCGCGAGCCTGATCGCGGCCGCAGCGCGGCGCAGGCAGGAACCGGTTCGGCGGAAGTCGTAAGGCGGGAAGGTTTCCGCGTCATTGCGAGGAGCGCAAGCGACGAAACAATCCATCTATCCCCATGCGGAGAGATGGATTGCTTCGCTGCGCTCGCAATGACGGTGGGAACTCAATCCGGGCTGAACGCGTCGTAGACCAGCTTGCGGAACGCGGGCGTAATGCGCTGGCGCTCGTTCTGGGTCTGCTCGAGCATGATGTAGATCATGTCGAGCTTCGGATCGACGCCGAAATAGGTGCCGCTGCCGCTGTCCCATTTCAACTCGCCGATCGAGCCGGGCGGTGGTGGCTTGGCAATGCCGGGATCGGTGCGCACGGCGATGCCGTAGCCATAGCCGAAGCCGTCGCCGGGAAAGTACCAATAGTCGCGGCCGACACCGGAGCCCGGCCCGATATGGTCCGTCGTCATGGTCTTGAAGGCTGCGGGGCTGAGATAGCGCTTGCCGTCCAGCTCGCCGCCGTTGAGCAGCATCTGCGCGAAGCGCGCATAGTCGAGGATGGTCGACACCAGACCGCCGCCGCCGGATTCCCACTCCGGATGCGCGCGCCGGTCGTTCTCGCCCTCGATCAGGATGGTGTCCGAGGGCAGCGGCTCCGCCAGCCGCGTCCCTTCGGTCTCGGCATCGAGCACGTATGAGGTGTCCTTCATCCCCAGGGGATCGAACAGGCGCTCCTTCTCGAACTGATAGAGCGTCTTGCCCGAGACTATCTCGATCACCCGGCCGAGCACGTCGGTGGAATGACCGTAGCGCCACAGCGTGCCGGGCTGTCGCGACAGCGGCAGCTTGGCCAGCCGCGCCACGAATTCCTCGTTGTCGAATTTGCCGTCGAACAGATGTCCTGCGCGGTAGATCTTCTGGATCCAGTCGGCGCCGATATATTCGTAGGTGATGCCCGAAGTGTGCCGCATGATATCTTCAATGGTCACCGGCCGGATCGGCGGCACCAGCTCAACCTTGGCCGGATCGTTTCCGCCGTCCGGTTCGATGGCGACCTTCACGTCGGCGAAAGCCGGAATGTATTTCGACAGCGGGTCCTGCGGCGACAGCTTGCCCTCGTCGACCAGCATCATCGCGGCGGTGTTGGTGATCGGCTTGGTCATCGAATGCAGCGCGAACATCGTGTCCGGCCGCATCGGCGATTTGGTCGTGACGTCGCGATAGCCGAAGGTCTTCAGGTAGACCGGCTTGCCGTGCTGCTGGATCAGGATGACCGCGCCCGGAATCTTTCCTGTCGCAACCTCGTTGTCAAAGAATGCGGTGATGCGTTCGAGTTTTTCCGGCACCGGGGCAGGGGCATCGGAGGCGCGCGCCGCGCCTGATATGACAACTGCAAGACAACCGATCGCGGTCACGGCTCCGCGAAGCGACAGCACAGCACGGTGGACTGCCTGATCATACCCGCACGACATTGAAAAGCCTGCCCCTGCCTGATGCCCTGAGCGCAGAGTTTTAGCGGCGCGCGCTCCCGCGCACCATAATCATTTTGGAGCGAGTTTATTCCCGGCGATCGCCGGAATTATACGATTTGGGTAGCGCCGACGGGCATGCGCACCGCATTCGACAGCACCTGCAGCGCCTGGCTCAGTTCGGCGCGGTTGCGCGCCGCACCCAGCGACACGCGCAGGCCGCGCGGCGCGGCATCGCCTGCCGCAAAGGCGTCTTCGCCGACCACGGCGAGACCGTTGCGCATCAGATGCGACAGCAGGTCGGTGCCGTCGAAATGCTTCGGCAGCGGCATCCAGAGATGGTGGCTCGCCGGCCGCGCCGCATAGCTGACGCCTTTGAGGAAGCGGGCCGCGAGCTGTTGGCGCGCCGCGGCCTCGTTTCGGATGGCGCGGATGATGTCGGCGGCGACGCCGGAACGCAGCCATTGCGTGACCAGCGCGACCATCAGCGATGGCGGCATCTGCATGGTGGCCTGCATGCCGGCGCGCATGCGCTGCTCGGCGGCGGCATCGGGCGCCAGGAGATAGGCGACGCGCAGGGCCGGCGCGATGCATTTTGCGATGCTCGCGGCGTAGTAGGTGCGCTCCGGAATCAGGGTTGCGATCGGCGCCATCTGCGGTTCGAGCGGCCCGTAGACGTCGTCTTCGATCAGGACGCAGCCGCGCTTGCTGATGACATCGGCGACCGCCTTGCGTCTGATCGCGCTCATCGTCGCCGTGGTCGGGTTTTGCTGCGTCGGCACCAGGTAGACCGCCTTCGGCTTGTGCTTGCGGCAGGCCTCGTCGAGCGCGTCGGGCCGCGCGCCCTCGGCGTCCATCGCAACCCCGACCAGGCGGATATCAAGCCGCGCCGCCGCGGCCTTGATGCCGGGAAAGGTCAACGCCTCCGTCACCACGACATCGCCCGGCGATGTCAGCGCCAGCAGCGTGTTGAAGATGATCGCCTGCGAACCCGGATAGATCACGATGCGGTCGGCCGCCGCCTGCGGCACCCGCGGCGCGAGCCACGCGGCGCCGGCCTCGCGCTCCTCAGTGGTGCCGCCCGGACGCGTGTAGCCGAGATAGGCGGAGAACCCGGCCTCGGAGCGAATGGTCGCAAGTCCCTGCGCAATGCGCAGGTCGAGATTGGCCTCGACCGGCTGCGGCGGCAGGTTCATCGACAGGTCGATGTTGACGGGCGCGGGCAGGTCGGAGGTGGCGCGCGCGGTGGTCTCCGAGACGAACGTACCCTGGCCCACACGGGCGTCGAGCAGTCCGCGCCGCCGCGCCTCGCCATAGGCACGAGTCACCGTGGTCAGATCGATATCGAGCGCTGACGCCAGCGCGCGATGGGTCGGCAGCCGCTGGCCGCGCACCAGCCGGCCGCTCGCGATGTCGGCGGCCAGCGCATCGACGATGCGCAGGAACATCGGGCCGTGCCATTCCGAAACTGTAGGGATCCAATCCATGCAATCCGACGCTTTGTCTTTGATTGTAGGTGCTCGAATGCATATTGTATGGATCATCAGATCGGGTCAAGGACAACGGCCAAAGGAAAACGACGATGACCGAGACGGTTTCCCTGCCAAAGGCGATGTGGCGCGGCTTCACCATGAAATGCCCGAACTGCGGGCGCGGCCATCTGTTCGGCCGTTTCCTCAAGGTCGCCGATCACTGTGAGGTCTGCAGCGAGGACTTCACCCCGCAGCGCGCCGACGATTTCCCGGCCTATCTCGTGATCGTCGTGGTCGGCCACGTCGTGGTGCCGGCGCTGCTGTGGCTCGAGATGAACTACGCGCCGCCGGCCTGGCTCCAACTGGCGATCTGGCTTCCATTCACGCTGTTCAGCGCGCTGGCGCTGCTGCAGCCGACCAAGGGCGCGATCGTGGGCCTGCAGTGGCAGCTGGGGATGGAGGGATTCGCGGCGACGCGGCGTGCGGTGGCGCCCGCCCGGGCGCAAAGCAGCGTCGGACGGACTCGCGAAGCCTGACGCGATCTCAGAATTGTAGCCCGGATGAGCGAAGCGATATCCGGGAACAGCAGCCCCGCATATCGCTCCGCTCATGCGGGCTACAGTGGTGTAACCAGTCAGAATTGTAGCCCGGATGAGCGAAGCGATATGCGGGAACAGTTGCCCCGCATATCGCTGCGCTCATGCGGGCTACAGCAGCGGGTCAAGTCAGGATCGTAGTCCGGATGGAGCCAACGGGTCGCGCGAACGCGCGCCCGATGACAAGCTCCGCGTAATCCGGGATCCTGTCGCCCGCACGATGAATCCCGGATTGCGCTGCGCTGCATCCGGGCTACGGATCAATCAAATCGGATGATGATGCGGCCGGAACATCCGGCCCTTCTCCGTTACCAAGACGACGGCGAGCGCGGCCAGCGTGCAGAGGAAGAAGCCGGTCGCGAACGGCGCCAGCGTGCCGTTGTAATCCTGGCCGATCGTGGTGCCGACGCCGATCCCGAGCAGCGTCGTGATCGTGCCGTACAGCGAGGAGGCGGTGCCGGCGATCTTGCCCTGCGGCTCCATCGCGAGCGCGGTGAAATTCGCCATCATCAGCCCGAACGCGAACATCATCAGGCCCGACAGCACCATGAACAGCGGCAGCGACAGCGTGTCGGTCTTCACCGCCAGCAGCAGGGCGCCTGCGACGACGGCAAAGCCGGTCAGCGCGGCGTGCGAGATCACGCGCATGCCGATGCGGCCGACGATGCGCGAATTGAGGAAGCCGGCGATCGCGACGCCGACCGCGCAGGCCGCGAAGGCGACCGGGAAGTAATGCCCGAGCTTGAAGATCTCGGTGAAGATCTGCTGCGAGGAGAACACGAAGGCAAACAGCGAGCCCTGCACGCCGCCGGCGGCGAGCGCGTAGCCGAGCGTCTGGCGATTGGTGACGGTCTGGCGAAACGCGGACAAGACCTCCGGGATCGCCAGCGACTTGCGCAATTCCAGCGGCAGCGTTTCCGGCATCCGCATCGCACTCCAGGCCAGCGCGATCACGCCGTAGATCATCAGCAGCACGAAGATGCCGCGCCAATGCGTCAGCAGCATCACCGCCTGGCCGAATGACGGCGCGATTACGGGGACTGCGATGAACACCATCATCGCCAGCGACATCACGCTCGCCATCCGGCGTCCAGCGTAGCAGTCCCGCACGATCGAGGTCGCGATCACGCGGGTCGCCGCGGTGCCGAGCCCTTGCAGCGCGCGCGCCAACAGCAGCGTCTCAAACGAGGGCGCCATGATCGCGAGCAGGCCGGCGATGGTGTAGACGGTCATGCCGCCGAGCAGCACCGGGCGGCGGCCGAAGCGGTCCGACAGCGGGCCCATCACGAACTGGCCGACGCCGAAGCCGACCAGGAAGATCGACAGCACCATCTGCGGGCGGTTGGCGTCGGCGATCTGGAACGCGGAGCGGATGTTCGGCAGCGCCGGCAGCATCATGTCCATCGCCAGCGGGTTCAGCGCCATGATCGAGGCGATGACGACGACGAATTCCGGGAAGCCCATCGGGCGGTGGCCTGAGGAAACCCAGGCATCGGCATTGATGTCAGACACTTAGCAACCTCTTGGGAATCCTCGCATCGTAGCGACCTTGTTGCGATGCACAATTGACGTTTCGGGATAGCTGCCCGCCGATCGCGGTCGAGGTAACGGGGTCGGGAACCGGGGCCAAAAGCACAATTCGCCGAATATCGTTGCGGCTGCAACTATTTTGCTCGTGTGGTGCGGAAACCTCTGCTAATCCCGGGCCCAGCATCCGTGCGGGACAGGCGCATCGCCGCCGACCACGCCCGCGCGGCCAAGAACAGGTTCAAGAACGGGTTTTGGGGAGGCGACATGTCCATCGAACTGTCCGCGCGCTCGCGCGGCGCTGAACTGTCGGATGAGGAGCGCAAGGTCCTCACCGCAACGCTCGTCGGCACCACCATCGAGTGGTACGACTTCTTCGTTTACGCCCAGGCGGCGGGCCTGGTGTTCGGCGCGCTGTTCTTCGCGCCGATGAACGCGAACAATCCGCTGCTGGCGCAGATCGTCTCGTTCGCGACGCTCGGCCTCTCATTCCTGTTCCGCCCGTTAGGGGCCATCGTCTGCGGCCATCTCGGCGACCGCTTCGGGCGCAAGAACATGCTCGTCGTCACGCTGCTGTTGATGGGGGCGGCGACCGCGCTGGTCGGCCTGCTGCCGACCTACGCACAGATCGGTGCCTGGGCGCCGGCACTCCTTATTCTCCTGCGCATCCTGCAAGGCTTCTCGGCCGGCGGCGAGTGGGGCGGCGCGGCGCTCATGGCGGTGGAATCGGCGCCCGTCGACAAGCGCAGCTTCTTCGGCTCGTTCCCGCAGATCGGCACGCCGCTCGGCATGATCCTGGCGACCGGCGTGCTGTGGGTGCTCACCGCGACGCTCGGCAAGCAGGCGATGATCGAGTGGGGTTGGCGGATTCCGTTCCTGCTGTCGATCATGCTGATCGTCGTCGGCATCGTGATCCGCCGCACCGTGGAAGAGTCTCCGGTGTTCCAGGCGATGCAGCGTCGGCACAGGGAATCCTCTGCACCGCTGCGCGACCTGATGCGCAATCACAGCAAGGAGATCCTGCGCACCGCGTTGATCTTCATGGCCAACAATGCGGCCGGCTACATCCTGATCGCGTTCATCATCAGCTACGGCGCCAATACACTGAAGATGCCGTCCGAGCAGCTGCTGCTGATCGGCACGCTCGCGGCGGTCAGCTGGTTCATCTTCACGCTACTCGGCGGTATCCTCGGCGACAAAATCGGCCGCGTGCGCTGCTTCCAGATCGGCTACACCCTGATGGTGCTGTGGGCGGTGCCGATGTGGTTCCTGATCGACAGCAAGAACCTGCTGCTGTTCTTCGTCAGCGCGGTCGGGCTCACCATCGCGCTCGGCCTGTCCTACGGCCCGCAGGCGGCGCTCTACGCCGAGCTGTTTCCGGCCAAGGTGCGCTATTCCGGCGTCTCGATCGGCTATGCGCTCGGCGCCATCTTCGGCGGCGCCTTCGCGCCGATGATCGCGCAATGGATCATCGGCACCTACGGCCAGTCCTGGCGCGTCGGCGTCTACATCGCGGTGCTGTCGCTGATCTCGCTGATCACGGTGTCGACGATTAGGGATCCGCAAGGCGTCGATCTGAACGTGCACGACGCGGGCGGGTGAGCGGCCTGACGAAGATTGGCGGCTCCGTCATTGCGAGGAGCTCGCGACAAAATTGCGAAGCAATTTTGCGCTGAAGCGACGAAGCAATCCATTATCCGCATAGCGGAGCGATGGATTGCTTCGCGGAGCCTGTCATCCGGCGGCGCTTCGCGCCGACCGGGTGGCTCGCAATGACGGAGATCAAACCCCCAGCATCGCCTTTAGCTTCAGCACCGCGCTATCAGGCGTCGTCAGCACCTCGCGGCCAGTGGCTTCGGCGACGCGCTCGGCCGCCGGCGCCATGCTGTACTGCGCGAGCGCGATCAGATCGCAGTCGCGCAGCTCCTTGGATGCCTCGACGACGATGCGGTCATGCTCGGCGCGGTCGCCGCGGTCGAGCGCCGCCAGCGCGCCCTCGGCAAGTTTCGGCACCAGCGTGACCTGTGGCGGAAATTCCGGCGGCATCGACACCAACGTCGGCGGGAAGGTCGAGAGCAGGCCGATCCGCTTGCCCTTTGCCACCGCCTGCTCGATCATCGCCTCGTTCGGCTTCAGCACCGGCATCGGCGCGTGCGCGCGCGCCACCGCCTCGATGCACGGCCCGAACGCCGAGCAGGTGAACAGGATGCCATTGGCGCCGGTGCTTGCCGCATAGCGGCCCATGGTCAGAAATCGCTCGGTCATGCGCTCGTCAAGCCTGCCGTCGCGCGCGAGGTCCGCCGACAGGCTATCGTCGAGCAGGTTCATCAGCCGCGCCTCTGGCCAATGCCGTGCGAACGATGCTTCGATCGGCACGATCGAGTGTTTCAGGGCGTGAATCAGGGTGATGCGCATCGATGTTTCTTGCTCTCCCTCTCCCCGCTCTTTCGCGGGGAGAGGGTTGGGGTGAGGGGCTCTATCGTCGTAACAGGTGAGAGGAGGGTATGCGGAGGCGCCCCCTCACCCGGATTGCTTCGCAATCCGACCTCTCCCCGCAGGCGGGGCGAGGTAACTTCGGTCACTTGAACGGAATCGCGTACATCAACCCGCCCTTGCTCCAGGTGGCGTTGAGGCCGCGCTCGAGCTTCAGCGGGCTGGCCTTGCCGACATTGCGCTCGAAGATTTCGCCGTAATTGCCGCCGGCCTTGATCGCGGCGAGCAGCCATTTGTTGTCGAGGCCGAGGCGCGAGCCGAGATCGCCCGACGCGCCGAGCAGGCGCTGGATCGCCGGGACCTGCGACTTCGCCATCTCGTCGGCATTGGCCTGGGTGACGCCGAGCTCTTCGGCCTCGATCAGGCCGTAATGCAGCCAGGTGATGATGTCGCTCCACACTTCATCGCCGTTGCGGGTGAACGGGCCGAGCGGCTCCTTGCTGATGGTCTGCGGCAGCACGACATAGTCATCGGCCTTCGGGGCTGCGGTCGCGACCGCGCCTGCGAGCGCGGAAGCATCCTGGGTCATGGCATCGCAGCGGCCGCCGAAGAAGGTCTGGTACATGGTGTCGACGCGGTCGAACACCAGCGGCTTCCAGTCGATGCCGTTGGCGCGGCCGTAGTCGCCGAGCGTCACTTCATGCGTGGTGCCCTGGGCGACGCACACGGTGGCGCCCTTGAGGTCCTTCAGCTCCTTCACGCCGAGGTCCTTCTTCACGACAAAGCCCTGGCCGTCGTAGAAATTGACCGGTCCCTGCCGCAGCCCAAGCGTGGTGCCGCGCAGAAAGGTCTGCGTCGAGTTGCGGTAGAGCACGTCGATCTCGCCTGACTGCAGCGCGGTGAAGCGGTTCTGCGCGGTCAGCGCGACGTAGCGCACCTTGGCGGGATCGCCGAGCACGCCGGCGGCAAGCGCACGGCAATAGTCGACGTCGAGGCCCTTGAAGTTGCCTTGCGAATCCGGCGCCGAGAATCCGGCAAAGCCGGTCGAGACGCCGCACACCAGCGTGCCGCGCTGCTTGACGGTGTCGAGCGTCGCGGCGCTCGCGGTTGAGAGTCCTGCGACGAACAGGCTCGCCGCGATCAATACGTTCCTCATTCTGTCCTCCTCCTAATGACCAACGTCTTTCAACGCGCTGTCTACCGCAGCGCCTAGCCGCTCGACGATCATGTCGATGTCGCCGGAAGTCGCGATATAGGGCGGGGCGAGCAGCACGTGATCGCCGCGCTGGCCGTCGGCGGTGCCGCCCGACGGATAGCAGCCGAGCCCGCCGGCGAAGGCCGCGGATTTGATCCGCTGATGCAGCTTCAGCTTGGGATCGAACGGCTGCCGCGTGGCACGGTCGGCGACCAGCTCGACACCCCAGAACAGGCCGCGGCCCCTGATGTCGCCGACATGGCGATGATTGCCGAACCGTTCGGTGAGCCGCTGCTCGAGCTGGCGGCCGCGCTCCTTGACCTGGTCGAGCAGCTTCTCCTCAGCGATCACCTTCTGCACCTCGAGCGCGGCGGCGCAGGCGAGCGGATGCGCCAGATAGGTGTGGCCGTGCTGGAATGCGCCGGAGCCGTTGCGCACCGTGTCGACGATCGTGCCGCTGGCAAGCATCGCGCCGATCGGCTGATAGCCGCCGCCGAGCCCCTTGGCGACCGCCTGGATGTCGGGCGAGATGCCTTCCTGCTCCCAGGCATGCAGCGTGCCGGTGCGGCCCATGCCGCACATCACCTCGTCGAGGATCAGGAGCGCGCCGTGGCGGTTGCAGATCTCGCGCACCGCCTTGAAGTAACCCTCCGGCGCCGGCACGCAGCCGGCGGTGGCGCCGACCACGGGCTCGGCGATGAACGCCGCGACCGTATCGGGGCCGAGCCGCTGGAATTCGGCTTCGAGCTCGGCGGCAAGGCGCGCCACGAACGCCGCCTCCGATTCGTCGTCGCGCTTCTCGTGATAGGCGAAGGCCGGCGTGACATGGCTGAACGAGGGCGACAGCAGCGGCGCGTAGGGCTCGCGGCGCCAGGCATTGCCGCCGGCCGACAGTGCGCCGAGCGTATTGCCGTGATAGCTCTGGCGACGCGCGATGAAGCGCGCGCGCTTCGGCTCGCCGCGCTCGATGAAATATTGCCGCGCCAGCTTGATCGAGGCCTCGATCGCCTCCGACCCGCCGCTGACGAAATAGACATAGCCGAGGCCGCCGGGCTCGTGGCCGACCAGCCGCTCGGCGAGCTCTTCCGCAGGCTCGGATGAGAAGAAGCCGGTATGGGCATAGGCGATCTTTGAAGCCTGCCTGCCGATCGCGGCCAGGATGCGCGGATGCTGATGGCCGAGGCACGACACCGCGGCGCCGCCGGAGGAATCGAGAATGCGGTGGCCATCCTCCGCGATCAGCCAGACGCCGTCGCCGCCGACCGCTTTCGGCGGGGTCTCGCGCAGGCTGCGATGCATCACGCGGCTCTTGTTGGCTGCCATGACAGTCATCCTTTCTCGACGAAATATTGCGACATCTCGGCAAGCCGGCCCTCGGTCTCCTCCAGCTTGCGCTTTGCCCCGGCGCCGCCCAGCGTGAAAGCGACGGCCGCAAGCGACTGCGCGACTGCGATCGCGCCGGTCAGACTCGGGAAGAAGCCGGGCGAGGAGGCGGCCTCGAACAGCAGCAGATGATCGGCGCCCTCGGCCATCGGAGCTGCGATGGTGTCGGCGATCGCGATCAGCGCAGCACGCGCCTGATGCGCCGCACGCGCCGTCTCGACGCTGACCAGGGTGTAGGGCGCAAAGCCGATCACGACCACGGCGTCGCCCGAGCGGAAGGCGCCGTGGTCGAGATCGAACGGGCCGGAGCCGCCGACCAATTGCACGGCATCGGGGCGGAACAGGCGAAGCTGATAGGTCAGCAGTTCCGCGACGCTGCGGCAGCTGCGAAACCCTGATATCCAGATCCGATCAGCCGAGTGCAGCGCACGCGCGGCTTCCGCGATCGCGCTCGCTGAAATCCGCGCAAGGCCCGCGGCCTCGGCTTCCAATTTGTCGTGCACCAGTTTGACATCGGCATTCGGCCCGGCGCGGCGGCTCCTGGCGCGGCCGGAGAACGGCGAGCCCTGCGCCGGCCGGCGCGCCTCGGTGAGCGCGGCGCGCAATTCGTCCCAGCCGGAATAGCCGAGCGCCTTGGCAAGACGGGTGAATGAGGCAGGATCGGCGCCGGCGACGGAGGCGAGCTCGCGCATCGAGCGGGTGGTGGCGTCGTAATCATTGGCGGCGACGAACCTGCCGACCTCCTGCAACCGCATCGGCAGCGACGGCAGTGCGCTGCACAATTCGTTCAGGGGCGATGGTTTCGGCTGAGCCTGGGCCATGAAACATATGTTGCACAAATATTAAATTGGTGCAACATATGACGCGCGCAGGATTTGAGGTTGACGCGTCTTCTTCACGCGAACCGGGTATCCACTTCGCTCGAAAACGCTCTTGCGCATGGCAGAAGATCGCTTCTCACTGGGGTCCTTGTGCTGTGACGACATCGACGCCGAAACGCCCTCCCGTCCGGCCCTGGCGGCTTTCGCTCAGCGATCCCCGCGTCGCGGGCCTGTTCTGGCAGATCCTGGTGGTCGCCATCGCAGTCGCCGTCGTCGCCTGGCTGTGGTCCAACGCGGTCCATAACCTCTCGGTGCGGCGCATTTCGACCGGCTTTGCCTTCCTCGGCCGTGAAGCCGGCATGCCGATCGCCGACAGCTGGATCGACTACACGCCAAAGAACACTTACCTGCGCGCGTTCATCGTCGGGGTCGTCAACACGCTGCGCGTTGCGGTCATCGGCATCGTGCTGGCGACCGTGATCGGCACGCTGGTCGGTATCGCGCGGCTGTCGTCGAACTGGCTGCTGGCGCGGCTCGCCGCCGTCTATGTCGAGGTGCTGCGCGACCTGCCGCTGCTGTTGCAACTCCTGTTCTGGTACGTGCTGATGCAGGGCCTGCCGGCGGCGCGCCAGGCGTGGAAGCCGGTCGACGGGGTCTATCTGTCCAACCGCGGCCTGGTGCTGCCGTCGGTGCCGCTGCATGAGGCCAATGGCTGGACGCTCGTTGCGCTGGTCGCCGGCGTGATCGTCTTCCTCATCGTCAGGCGCCGCCTGATCGCGCAGCAGATGCTCGATGGCAAGGCGCGGCCGGTCTGGCCCTACGCGCTCGGCCTTATCATCGCGCTGCCTGCGCTGGTGTCGTGGCTTCTGGGCGCAAGCTGGAGCGTCATGCTGCCCGAGCTGCGCGGCTTCAACTTCGTCGGCGGGCTGACCCTGGCGCCGGAATATTTCGCGCTGCTGATCGCGCTGGTCACGTATACTTCGGCGTTCATCGCCGAGATCGTACGCAGCGGCATCCAGGCGGTGCCGCGCGGCCAGTCGGACGCGGCCAAGGCGCTCGGGCTGAAGCGCAGCTTCGTCCTGCAGCACATCGTGCTGCCGCAGGCGCTGCGCGTCATCATCCCGCCGATGACCAGCCAGTATCTGAACCTGACCAAGAATTCGTCGCTCGCGGTCGCGGTCGGCTACCAGGACATCGTCTCGATCGCCAACACCACGCTGAACCAGACCGGGCAGGCCATCGAGTCGATCGCGCTGATCATGATGGTGTTCCTCACCATCAGCCTCGGCATCAGCCTGTTCATGAACTGGTACAACGCGCGGATCGCGCTGGTGGAGCGCTGACATGAGCTCGGTCGCACATCTCCCGCAGGATCCGCTGCCGATCGGCCGGCGCCGCGCGCGGCGCACGCTCGGCGGCCAGATCGTGGCCTGGCTGCGCGCCAACCTGTTCGCGTCCGTAACGTCGAGCATCATGACGCTGCTGCTGCTGTTCGTGCTCGGCAAGGCGTGCATCGGCCTCTGGCAATGGGGCATCGCCAACGCGGTCTGGATCGTCTCGGGCAACGACACCAGCGCCTGCCGCGCGCTGCGCGGCGTCGGCGCCTGCTGGGCGGTGATTCCCGAGAAGTACCGCTTCATCCTGTTCGGCACCTATCCGTTCAGCGAGCAGTGGCGGCCGGCGCTCGCGGTCGTGATCTTCATTGCGCTGTTCGTGATCTCGAGCCGCCGCAGCTTCTGGCGCAAGGAGCTGTTCCTGCTGTGGGCTGCGGCCTTGATCGCGATCGGGTGCCTGATGTGGGGCGGCTTTCTCGGCATGTCCTTTGTCACGCAGGACCGCTGGGGCGGGCTGCCGGTGACGCTGATCCTGGCGACTTTCGGATTGGCGTTCGGCTTCCCGCTCGGAATCCTGGTCGCGCTCGGGCGCCGCTCCAAACTGCCGGCGATCCGCTCGCTCTGCGTGCTCTATGTCGAGCTGATCCGCGGCGTGCCGCTGATCAGCCTGTTGTTCATGGCGAGCGTCATGTTTCCGCTGTTCATGCCTGACGGCGTCAACATCGACAAATTGCTGCGCGCCCAGATCGCCTTCATCCTCTATGCCGGCGCCTACCTTGCGGAAGTGGTGCGCGGCGGTCTGCAGGCGGTGCCGCGCGGACAATATGAGGCCGCCGACGCGCTCGGGCTGTCCTACTGGGAGAAGAACGCGCTGATCGTGCTGCCGCAGGCGATCCGCCACGTCATCCCGCCGCTGGTCAACACCTTCATCGCCTTCTTCAAGGACACCAGCCTGGTCCTGATCATCGGCATCTTCGATCTCTTGACCACCGCCAAGACCGCGATCGTCGATCCGGCCTGGCAGGCCTTCAGCGTCGAGGTCTATGTGTTCGTCGGCGTGATCTACTTCGTGTTCTGCTTTGCGATGTCGCGCTACAGCCGCGGCCTCGAGGCGCAGCGCCCGCACGGCTGAGCGATCCGGATTCTCCGTCGCTTGCCTCCCTCACATGCTGCATCCTTCGGTGCCGGCCTGTTCGCATCCGCAGCCGTGTGCTTTGATTTCTGGAGCGGCCTGTTCTGGCTTTAACGATGCGGCAACCAAGACTTGGCCGATGGTTGGCGCAAAGGCGCGGCTGGCACAGAGTGCACTAGGCGATGTTCCGCCCGTAACTTATCTTGAGCGCGATTGGATTCGCGAGCGCGCGCGATGACAGAAATCATTGTTCGCGCGGGCATCGTTCAATCTGGACTGAACGCAAATGCTGCCGTTGATTTGTTGATTTGGTGCGGGCCTGACAGGCTTTACTTTTTGATTTTTGCCGTACGCCAATGGCCGAAGACAACGCCGCCTATCCGGAAAGCACCCGAAGCCAGGTCCACGATGCCCTGCAGGGCTTTTCGACCGATGAGCTTCGCCAACTCCTGGCGGAGATCGAGCAATTCCTGAGTGTTGAAGCCAAGCCTCGCCGACCGAGACTGCGACTGGCGGGAGGCACATACGTGAACGAGTATACCGCGCGCGCAAACATCGACCACTATCTGGATCTGCTGAAGCGCCCGGACGTTCCAACCAACACGAGATCGATGCTCAACAAGCGGCTGCTTGAGGAAGAAGACAAGCTCGGCCGCCGACGCGAGCAACTGGAGTTTGCCGAAAGCAGGGCCGCGGCCTGCCGGGATCGCGCAGATCGCCAGCGGCGTCTGGCGGAATCGTTTGCCCCTGGTTCGGTTGACCGGGAGCAGGCCGAAAGGCTGCTGGTCAATTTCGAGGCGCTCGCGCAGTTCGTGGAGGGCTTTTGTCGCCAGATGCGCCACACCGTGAACCATAGTCCGCTTTAAGCGAGACGCCGCCTCGGTTCCGCGGGCTCCTCGTCATCACCATCGTACAGCGTCCGGTCGCCCTTTGACCGCGTAGGCGCTTTGCCTCGGGGCGATGCCAAACGACCGGGGGGGTACGCTGTTCGTCGGCGTGATCTACTTCGTGTTCTGCTTTGCGATGTCGCGCTACAGCCGCGGCCTCGAGGCGCAGCGCCTGTCGAATTGAGGAGGCGTGATCATTCTTGGCAACAGCGCGGAAAGTCCCTGCCGCACCCGAGTTGCTCGCGCTGCTGTTTCCAAGCCGTAAAGCCCAGCCTCAACTGGCAGTCCTCGTAGAAATACGCTGAATTCGCCTGCCGTCCGCCAAACCGGCGCAGTTTCGGTCCCGGCACTGTCCACGGCAGCGGACGACCACTGGCCTCCCGGCGCGCCACCAACTCGTCGTAGTATTGGACGTCGGACGGCTGAACTGAGGGCTGCAATTCATTGCGCAGATAATGCCCGCGTTGCCAGTTGTCGGCCACGCGCTTCATGAGATGCCATTTGCGCCGATAGCCGGAACTGAGTTGCGCCGGCTCCTCGTTGGCGAGCCCCAATGCCGCGATGAAAAAGTATTGCGCGGCCGTGCCGAGGTCGCAGTTCGGCTGCTCGAAGATCCATTCGATCACGCTATCCCGATCGTCGCTGTTGTGATCCCAGCTGTCGACGATGACGTGCCAGGTGTCGGGCGTCTGATCCTTGATCCAGAGCAGGAAGTCGTCGGGCTCGGTACTCAGCGCCGCATGCGGACACGGCCAATATTGCGACTTGAGTTCTTCGTCCGGCGCAGCCGCTTTTTTTCTGGCCTCTTCCTGCTGTTGCGCCACGGCCTGCATGGCGTGAACGGCATGCCGACGCTGCCGCATCCGCTTTGCCGTCGCGGCGTCCAGCGGTCGCAAGAGGTAATCGACGTGAGCCTCGCTCTCGGGCTCGGGAGGCAGGAAGTAGACGGAAAGCGCTGCATCCAGGCGGACGATCGCGGCCGCAGGCAGCAACTGTATGGTGTCGCAGTACGACCCGACGGTCGTGTCGCGCATCCCGATGCGCGCAGCGCGCGCTTCCAGCTCGACATCCGCGAGGAAGTAGTCCCACGACAGCCCCTCGAATGGCCGGGTCGCAAGGCCTTGAAACGTAATGCGGCTCTGGATGGCGCTTCGGTGGAGCGCAAGGTTTTCGTCGGACAGTCCCACGCCGCCACCGGATTGAGCCTGATCTCGAACTTCGTCGCCTGTCATGCCGGCCTCATTGGAATTTGCCGTGGCATTCTAGGCATCAGATGTTGATCGATCCTGAGTCCGCAGCGTCGATTTCTGCGTTTCCTGGAACGGGAGTATTGGCCGATGTAGCCCGGGCGGCCGGCGGAAACGTCTTGCCATACCGTGCCGGACCTATTTATGATCATAAAATGGATAAATCGGCTCTCCCGTCCCTCGACCCTTCGCGCCGCGCCTCGATCAAGCGCAAGCGCTCGGACGCCGTCGCCGACCTGATCCGCAGCCACATCTTCCAGGCCGGCTTGCAGCCGAGCGACCGGCTGCCGCAGGAGGGCGAGCTGATCGAGATGTTCGGCTGCAGCCGCTCGACCATCCGCGAGGCGCTCAAGTCCCTGGAGGTGCAGGGGCTAGTGCAGAACACCACCGGTCCCGGCGGCGGCGCGCGGGTGGCGCCGGTGTCGATCAACCGGATCGTCGGCCTGCTCAGCAACTACTTCTACTTCCAGTCGGTCTCTACCGCGCAAATCTACCAGATCCGCCGGCTGATCGAGCCGGAGCTCGCCTTCAGCGTGGTCGGCCACCTCACGGCGGAGCATTTCGCAGCACTGGAAAAGGCGATCGCGGTCCAGGAGCATCATCCCCGTGGCGATGCCGATTGGGAACATCATCGTCACGCCGAGATCGATTTCCACGACATCCTGATCGAGGCCTGTCCCAACCCGCTGCTCGGCCTGGTGTGCCGGTTCGTCAACGAGGCCATCAGGCATCTGATCGGCAAGCTCGGCGTGCAGGAATTCGCATCCAGCTTCACCTGCGAGAATATCGAGTTTCACAAGCGTCTGATGGCCGCGTTCCGCTCCGGCAATGCCGCGCGCGCCCGGCGCGTGATGCTCGATCATGTGCTGAGCGCCGAAGCGGTGGTCGTTCCCGCGGAAGACCGGCGCATCGATCTGCCCGTGTTTCATCAGCCGTTGCGGCTCGATTGAACCGCATCGGCGGACTGCTGCATCACGCCCTGGAGAAAACGACAATGGACACGCGGCGCGAGAATGAGTTGTGGAGCTGGTCGGCCGTCGATCTGGCGCGTGCGATCGCGACGCGCGCGATTTCCAGCCGGGAAGCCGTGCGATCCAGCCTCGATCGCATCGCCGAGGTCAATCCGGCATTGAACGCCATTGTCGCTGTGCTCGCCGATGAAGCGCTGGCCGCCGCGGACGCGGCGGACGAAGCGGTGAAGTCAGGCGCGGAGCTCGGCGTGCTGCACGGCGTGCCGGTCACGATCAAGGTCAATGTCGACCAGCGCGGCTGCGCCACCACCAATGGCGTCGTGGCCTTCCGCGACGTGATCGCCACCGAGGACAGCCCGGTGGTCGCGAATCTTCGCAAGGCGGGCGCGGTCATTGTCGGGCGCACCAACACGCCGGCCTTTTCGCACCGCTGGTTCACCAACAACGATCTGCACGGCGCGACCTACAATCCGTGGAGCCGCCGGCTGACGCCGGGCGGCTCCAGCGGCGGCGCAGCGTCGGCGGTTGCCTCCGGAATGGGCGCGATCGCGCACGGCAATGATTTCGGCGGCTCGATCCGCTATCCGGCTTACGCCTGCGGCGTCGCCGGCCTGCGTCCGACGCCGGGGCGGATCCCCGCGTTCAATCCGTCGGCAACCGGCGACCGTCCGATCACCGCGCAGATGATGTCGGTGCAGGGGCCGCTCGCCCGCTCGGTCGCCGATCTCGGGCTCGGCCTTGCCGCGATGGCCCAGGCGGACGCGCGCGACGGCACATGGCTGCCGGTGCCCCTGCAAGGTGCGCCGCTCAAGCGTCCGATTGGTGTCGCGATCGCGCCCGTGCCGTTCGGCGACGAGGCGCCGGAGGTGAGCGCGGCGGTGCGCGCTGCCGGGCGCTGGCTCGCGGAGGCCGGCTTTGCCGTGGAGGAGACCGTGCCGCCGCGGCTCGCGGAGGCCGCCGATCTCTGGCATCGCCTCGTCATCAATGAGGAGCGGCGCGTGCTGGCGCCGATGATCCGCAAGTTCGGCGACGATCGCAGCCGCTACAATCTCGAGTGTCATATCGCCTACGCGCCCGAGCTCGACGGCGATCAGGTGCTCGCCTGCTTCGAGCAGCGGCTGGCGATCGTGCGGGCCTGGCAGCTGTTTCAGGAGCGCTATCCGGTCATCATCCTGCCGGTCTCGGCGCAACTGCCGTTTCGTTTCGATCAGGATCAGGAAGATGCGACGGTGGTCCGCGCGGTGCTCGACGCGCAGCGGCCGTTGCTGGCGGTGCCCGCGCTCGGCTTTCCGTCGGTCGTGGTACCGACCGGGACCGCCGGTAGCGTGCCGGTCGGCGTGCAGGTGATCGCCGGCCGCTTCCGGGAGGACATCTGTCTCGCAGTGGCCGAGCTGATCGAGGCGCGCGCATCAAAGCTGACGCCGATCGACCCGCGAGATTGAACCAACAACAAAGCACTGAACATCAAGGGAGAATATCACGTGACGAATGCACCGATCTGGCAATGGTCCGCCGTCGACACGGCCAAGGCGATCCGAGACAACGAAGTGACGTCGGAAGAGGTGGTTCGCGCCCATCTCGACCGCATGCGGGAAGCCAATCCGGCGCTCAACGCCGTCGTGGTCGATCTCGGCGCGTCGGCGATGCAGGCGGCGAAGGCCGCGGACGAGGCGCTGGCCGCGAGCAAGCGCGGAGGCGGCGCCGTCGGGCCGCTGCACGGCGTGCCGGTCACGATCAAGATCAACATCGACGTCGAGGGCCAGGCCAATTCGAACGGCGTGGTGGCATTCAAGGACAACATCGCGCCGGGCGACTCGCCGGTGACGGCCAATCTCAAGAAGGCCGGCGCCGTCATCATCGGCCTCACCAACACGCCGGAGTTCTCGCTGCGCGGCTTCACCGACAACCCGCTGCACGGCCTGACGCGCAATCCCTGGAATGCCGACGTGACCTGCGGCGGATCGTCGGGTGGCGCCGGCGCGTCGATTGCCGCCGGCATCGGCACCATCGCACATGGCAACGACATCGGCGGCTCGCTGCGCTGGCCGGCGCATTGCAACGGCATCGCCACCATCAAGCCGACCCAGGGCCGCATTCCGGCGTTCAATCCGAGCGCGACCGCGGAGCGGCCGCTGATGGCGCAGTTCATGTCGTCGCAAGGGCCGCTGGCGCGCCACGTCGCCGACGTGCGCCTCGGCCTCGAGGTGATGGCGCAGCGCGACCCGCGCGATCCCTGGTATGTGCCGGCGCCGCTGACGGGGCCGAAGCCGGCTGGGCCGATCAGGGTCGCGCTCGCCAAGATCCCCGAGGACATGGCGACCGATCGCGGCGTGATTGCGCTCCAGCGCAAGGCGGCGGATCATCTCGCCGATGCCGGCTATGCGGTCAGTGAGGTCGAGGTGCCCGACCTCAACAAGGTCTGGCAGCTCTGGTGCGACCTGATCATGACCGAGACCCGCGTGTTGCAGCAGGACCAGATGCTGGCGACCACCAGCGCCGACTTCCAGAAGACGTTCCGCGGCTTCATGGCGCTGGCCAACCCGCTCGACCAGGCCGGCTACATGAAGGCGATTGCCGAGCGCTCGCGCCATATCCGGAACTGGATGACGTTCCTCGAGCAGTATCCGCTGGTCGTGATGCCGACCACCGTGCGCAAGACGCCGGAGGTCAATGCCGATCTCGGCGGCGATCAGCGCGTCAAGGATTTGTTCTGGAACGACCTGCGCTTCATTTCGTCGATGAACGTGCTGGGGCTGCCGGCAGCGGTGGTGCCGGTGGGCCTCGATGAGGAATTGCCGGTCGGCGTCCAGATCGTCGGCTCGCGCTATCGCGAGGACATGTGTCTCGACGCCGCCGAGGCGATCGAGCGCAAGGCCGGCGTTCTGGCACGGCAATTGTGGCAGCAGCGCTGAGGCGATCCCGACGCCACCACGCATTATCCATTCGCATGATTCAGCGCACGCCGCGGCGAAATTTCGTCGCGGCGTTCGTACGATCGGAAACGCGAGCGTGCTGGCAGTCGAGCTGTGTTCCTTCTCCCGGAATTTCTGAGCGGAATCGCAGAGCGCCATGCCGGCGACGGGGTTGTCGGCGATCCCTGATTGCTTCAGGAGATCGTCCGAAACGTCGAAACCCCTGGGAACGAAATGTCCATCACGAAACGCTCGCATGTCCTAGTCGCAATTGCCGTGTGTCTCTCATTTGCGGCCGGCGCTGCCCGAGCGGAGGATGGCGTGCTGCGGGTCGGCATCATCACCGACATGAGCGGGCAATATTCCGACGGCAATGGCCCGGGATCGGTGATCGCGGCGCAGATGGCCGCGGAGGAAATCGGTGGCACGGTCGCCGGACGCAAGATCGAGATCATTTCGGCGGATCACCAGAACAAGCCTGATGTGGCGACCGGCATCGTGCGCAACTGGATCGACAACAAGGGTGTCGACGTGATCGCCGAAGGCGTCAATTCCGCGGTGGCGCTCGCGATCCAGACCGTGACGCGCGAACGCAAGAAGCTGTTTCTGATCTCGGGCTCGGGCTCGTCCGATCTCACCGGCAAGCAATGCTCGCCGACGAGCGTGCAGTGGACTTATGACACCTATGCCTCCTCGAACGCGACGGCGAAGGCCGTGGTTGCGCGCGGCGGCACGCCCTGGTTCTTCCTGACGGCGGATTATGCGTTCGGCCAGGCGCTGGAGCGCGATGCCAGCAAGGCCGTGACATCGGCCGGCGGCAAGGTGCTGGGCGCGGTCCGCCATCCCTTCGACACCGCCGATTTCTCGTCCTTCCTGCTGCAGGCCCAGTCCTCCGGCGCCAAGATCCTGGCGCTTGCCAATGCCGGTTCCGACTTCCGCAACGCGGTCTCTCAGGCCGACGAATTCAACATCCGCGCCAGCATGCAGGTCGTCGCGCTGCAGGTGACGCTCACCGACGTGCCGGCCCTTGGCCTCGCGCATGCGCACGATCTGCTGTTCACCGATTCCTTCTATTGGGATCGCACGCCGGAGACGCGCGTCTTCGCCCAGGAGTTCTTCAAGCGGCACGGCGCGATGCCGACCGCCTATCAGGCCGGCGTCAACTCGGCGCTCAGGCACTACTTCAAGGCGGTCGCCGCCACCAACTCGGTCGATTCGGAGATCGTGATCGCGCAGATGCGCAAGACCCCGGTCAATGATTTCTTTGCCCAGAACGGCGTCGTGCGCGAGGACGGCCGGATGGTGCACGACATGTACCTGATGCGCATCAAGAAGCCGGAAGAGTCCAAGAGCAAATGGGACCTCTACGAGTATCTCGCGACGGTGCCGGGCGACCAGGCCTTCCGTCCGCTCGATGAAGGCGGCTGCCCTTACGTCGCCAAATCGCACTAGCATCAAGAACTTGCATCGAGCCTTCGCGTGAGTTTTTCTGCCATCATGCGCGAGTTTTGATCGATTGTCCGGCGCCGATCCTGAATGATACGTTCGTATTGAGATCAGTCTCAGTTGCCAGATCATGATAGTCGCGCAGGTCGCTGCGCGGTTCCGAGCGAACTGCGGGCTTGCTGTGCGTTGACCTCGCTGAGACCTTCTCGTCCGCCCGGCAAGACCGGGCGCAGAGGCGATCAGGAGAGGAGACGCAGCAACATGACGGGCGACACGGGTGTTCGGGCTGGCCAGTGCCATTGCGGCGCGGTGCGTTTCGAGGTGACGCTCAGCGACGGCTTCAATTCGATCCGCCGCTGCACCTGCTCTTACTGCCGGATGCGGGGCGCCGTCGTTGCCATGGCGGAGATGGGCGGGATCAAGTTCCTGCACGGCGAGGAGGCGTTGACAAGCTACCGCTTCCATACCGGATCGGTGCAGCACTTCTTCTGTTCGCGCTGCGGGATCTACACCCATCATCAACGGCGATCGAACCAGAACCTGTATGCCGTCAACGTGGCCTGCCTGGATGGTGTAAGCCCGTTCGACTTCCCCGAGGTGCCTGTGATGGACGGGGTCAATCATACGAACGACACCGGCAAGCCGACGCGCCGGGCAGGCACACTCCGCTTCATCCCGGCCGACTAATGATCGCTGTCGGCCGACGACCGCCCGGCTCCTCGCGGGACGACGGTGAGAGGGAAGGGAGCCCTTCCACCGGTGGTCGTGCAACAAGTTCAGTGTCGTCCCTGCCTAGTGCGCAATTGCGCACGGGAGCAGGGACCCATAACCACCGATCGTCATTGTTTCACGACGCCGAAATGACGAGTCCCCTTAACAACCTCGGCTGCGGAGTATGGGTCCCTGCTTTCGCAGGGACGACAGCTGTGGTGAAATCAAGCGAGGCGTCATCGCGACGGCCCCATCACCGTGTTCACGAGGCACCATGACCAACACCATCGAGGCTTTCGACGGCGGCTACCGCTTCATGCCCGGCGTCGGCCAGTATTCCTGCGGCATCGCTGCGCTGCCCGGCTTTGCCATCGAGCGCGTCAGGTTCTCTGAACCGGTGCCGTTGGGCGCGGGTTTTGCAAGGATTGCCGACATCATCAAAGCGGCGGGTCGTCCGCTGACGTCATTTGGCGCCTGCGAACTGCGTTCCCCGGCGCCGTTCACCGAGGACGGGTTCAGGGCCTTCAACGAGATCTACATCAAGACGCTCGTGGCCTGGGGCGTGATGCGGGACGGCGTCAATCCGGTGGCGCGCAGCAATGTCTGTCCGAAGCTCGATCCGCCCGGCGAGCCGAGCTTCCACGCCTTCTGCTACACGGTGCCGGCCGCCAAGGACGAACCAGCCAGCTTTGTCGTCGCCGGCAGCGGCGAGTCGGTCGAGGGCAAGGCCAATTACCGCGATCATACCGTAGCCCTCGGCGACACCAGCCCGGCCGGCCTGCTGGCGAAGGCGAAATTCGTGGCCGACGAGATGGAACGCCGGATGAGCGCGTTCGGCGGCCGTTGGCAGGACACCACCGCGGTGCAGCTGTACACCGTGCACGACGCCTATCCGGTGCTCGAAAGCGAACTCGGCCGCCGCGGCGCGCTTCGCAACGGCTTGACCTGGCATTTCGACCGGCCGCCGGTGGTTGGCCTCGACTTCGAAATGGATTGCCGGCGCGTGCATCGCGAGCGCGTGGTGTGACGTGGCGGTCGCGTGATGCATCAAAAGCGCGTGTGGGTGCATGTGGAAGCGCGCGCCCTTTCTTGACACGGATCGCGTCAACCGTTTCCCTTCGCCATCGACGTCAGCGGCTGGGTGAGCGCGGGTGCAGAACGAATCTGTGATCAGGCGGCGTGATCTGCTGGCGCTGATTGGCACCATTGCCGGCAGTTCGGCGATGTATCACGCGATGACGAGCCTCGGCTTCGCGTCCGAATCCGCCTACAAGGGGCCGCTCAAGCTCGCGGGCGATGTGAAGGGCGCCTCGGTGCTGATTCTCGGCGCGGGGCTTGCCGGGATGACGGCGGCGCTGGAGCTGCGCAAGGCCGGCTACAAGGTCCAGATCCTCGAATTCAACAGCCGCGCCGGCGGCCGCAACTGGTCGATCCGCGGCGGCGACAGCTTTGTCGAGCTCGGCGGCTTCAGGCAGACCAGCCAGTTCGAGCAGGGGCTCTATCTCAATCCCGGGCCGTGGCGGATTCCCTATCATCACCGTGCGCTGCTCGATTACTGCCGCCGGCTCAATGTGACACTGGAACCCTTCATCCAGCTCAACCACAACGCCTATCTGCACGCGACGCGTGCATTCGGCGGCAAGCCGCAGCGCTTTCGCAGCATCAAGGCGGATTTCCAGGGCGGGGTCTCGGAGCTGCTCGCAAAGATCACCCAGCAGGGCCGGCTCGACGAGACCGTCGGCAAGGAAGATCAGGAGATCCTGCTGCAGTCGCTGCGCGACTGGGGCGCGCTGGATCGCGACTACAAGTACAATGCCAACCTCGTGTCGGCCGAGTTCCGCGGTTATGCGCGCGATCCCGGCGGCGGCTTGATGGGCGATCCGCTGCCCAGCGACCCGATCCCGCTGCAGGAGCTGCTGCGGTCGCGGATGTGGCGCTATCTGCAGACGTTTGCGCGCTACGATTTCCAGACCACCATGTTCCAGCCGGTCGGCGGCATGGACATGATCGGCAAGGCGTTCGCGCGCGAGGTCGGCGATCTCATCCGCTATGGCGCCAAGGTGACGCAGATCCAGCAGAACGGCTCCGGCGTCACCGTGAGCTATGTCGACACCGCCAGTCCATCGACGGTGCAGCAGGCGACCGCCGACTGGTGCATCTGCACCATCCCGTTGCCGATCCTGAGCCAGTTGCCGGTCGATGTCAGCGCGCCGATGAAGAGTGCGATCGACTCCGTGCCCTATGCCGCCTCGGTGAAGATCGGCCTGCAGTTCAAGCGGCGGTTCTGGGAGGAGGATGACGCGATCTATGGCGGCATCAGCTATACCGACCTGCCGATCCGGCAGATCGCCTATCCGAACTATGACTTCAACCGCGGCGGCCGCGGCATCCTGCTCGGCGCCTACATGTATGGCGGTGCCAATTCGTTCGAGTTCACCGCGATGACGCCGGTCGAGCGGGTCGCCAGCGCGGTCGAGTTCGGCGCCGCAATCCATCCGCAGTACAGGAACGAATTCGAGAACGGCGTCGCGGTGGTCTGGCATCGCGTGCCGTTCACGCTCGGCTGCGCCGGCGAATGGACCGAAGCCACCCGCGCGCAGCATTACCGCAATCTCTGCCAGATCGACGGCCGTATCGTGCTGGCGGGCGAGCACGCCTCGCAGCTGCCCGCCTGGCAGGAGGGCGCCATCCTGTCCGCGCTCGACGTCATCTCCCGGCTGCACGAACGCGTGGTGAAGACATGATGATGCGGACGGCCACATCCGTCGTCGCCGCCCTGGCGCTGCTGTCGGCGACGGCAGCCCTTGGGCAGGACAGCGGCGCGGGCAAGCGCACCTTCTCTTCGGGCTACCGCTTCGTCGAGATGACCGGCGAGGAACTGTTCGCCAATGTGTGCCAGGGCTGCCACATGCCGGATGCGACGGGCGCCAGCGGGGCGGGCAGCTACCCGTCGCTGGCCGGGAACAAGAATCTCGAGGCCGCCAGCTATCCGGTCTTCCTGGTCATCAATGGCCGCCGCGGCATGCCGGCGTTCGGCGACATGATGACCGATGGTCAGATCGCCGCCGTTGTGAATTATCTGCGGACGCACTTCAGCAATAACTATGAGGATGCGGTGACGACCAAGGATGTCCAGGACGCCCGCCGCTAGAGGCGCCGTTTCCGTCATTCCGGGGCGTGGGCAAGGCCCGCGAACCCGGAATCCAGAGGTGATGTACTCGGAGTTCCGCAACTTCGAGATTCCGGGTTCGCGCTGCGCGCGCCCCGGAATGACGAAATGAACGATGTGTGCCGCACGAGCTTCTATCGAGTAATGGAGAAATCATGAGATTAGCAACTATCGCACTGGGCGCGGCGCTATCCGCGGTGGCGACGGTCGCCTGCGCGGATGTGGTCAGGCATCCGATTCCCAACTCGACATTCCCGATCGCGCAGGCCGTGACCGTCACCGGCAACACCACGACCGTCTATGTCAGCGGCCAGGTGCCGCCGGCGATCAACAAGGACGCCGATCCGTCGAGCCCGCAGGCCTATGGCGATACCAGGACGCAGACCGTCGGCGTGCTCAACCGCATCAAGACCATTCTGGAAGGCCAGGGCCTTGGCATGGGCGACGTCGTCAAGATGCAGGTATTCCTGGTACACAACGCATCCGCGCCGATGGACTTCAAGGCCTTCATGGAGGGCTACACCCAGTTCTTCGGCGGCAGCCAGCCGAACCTGCCGGCGCGCTCGGTGGTCGGCGTCGCCGCGCTCGCCAATCCCGGATTCCTGGTCGAGATCGAGGTGATCGCGGCCAAGGACTCGAAATAAGGACTGCAAATAGCGTGCGCGAAACTGCGGAGCATGCGCGCGGAAATTGAAGGGCTCGCCGTCTTGCCAAAGCGCGTGTCGCCTGTCTGAATTCGTCTCCGATCAGGCGGCGGAATTCTGGGAGAGTACGATGTCGCACAAGGCTAGAGACACGGTTCGATTGCTGCGGCTCGCGGCGGCGCTCGGTCCGGTGCTGCTGGCAGCCGGCGCCGCGGCGCAGGGGCTGACCGAGCAGCAGCAATTCGCCCGCGGCATCTACCGGGAGCTGGTCGAGATCAACACGACCACCGCGACCGGCGATACCCAGAAGGCGGCGGAGGCGATGGGCGCGCGGCTCCGCGCGGCGGGTTTCCCCGAGGCCGACGTCCACGTGTTCTCGCCGGCGCCGCACAAGGGCAATCTGGTGGCGCGGCTGCACGGCTCCGGCGCGCGCAAGCCGATCCTTCTGGTCGCCCATATCGACGTCGTCCCCGCCAACCGCGAGGATTGGTCGGTCGATCCGTTCAAGCTCACCGAGCAGGACGGCTATTTCTACGGCCGCGGCTCCAGCGACGACAAATACATGGCGTCCGCCTTCATCACCAATCTGATCCGCTACAAGAAGGAGGGCTACAAGCCCGATCGCGACATCATCGTCGCGCTCGAGACCGACGAGGAGATCCTCGATGCCAACGGTCTCGGCATGCAGTGGCTGATCAAGAACCACCGCGATCTGATCGATGCCGAGTTCGCGCTCAATGAAGGCGGCGGCGTCGGTCTCAAGAACGGCAAGGCGATCCGCAACAGCGTGCAGACCAGCGAGAAGGTCTCGATCGGCTACCAGCTCACGGTGAAGGATCGCGGCGGCCACTCGTCGCTGCCGCGCAAGGACAATGCGATCTATCACCTCGCCGAAGGCCTCGTGCGGCTCTCCAATTACAGCTTCCCGATGAACCTCAACGAGACCACCCGGATCTATTTCACCAAGACCGCCGAGGTCGACACGTCGCATGCCGACGACATCAGGGCGATCCTGGCGCCGCAGCCCGACCCGGCGGCGCTGGCGCGATTGTCGGAGAATCCGGGCTATAATGCGCAGCTCCGCACCACCTGCGTTGCGACCATGCTGGAGGGCGGCCACGCCATCAACGCGCTGCCGCAGCTGGCGACCGCCAAGGTGAACTGCCGGATCCTGCCCGGCGAGCCGGTCGAGGGCGTGCAGGCGACGATCGAGCGCGTGCTCGCCGACAAGGAGATCGCGGTGGCTCCGACCGGCAAGGCCGTGCTGAGCCCGCCGTCGCCCCTCAACGAGGAGATCATGGGTTCGATCGAGAAGCTGTCGAAGGAGTTCTGGCCGGATGCGTCGATCTTTCCGGTCATGAGCACCGGCGCGACCGACGGCAGCTATCTGCGTAACGCGGGGATTCCGACCTATGGTCACTCCGGGCTGGCCGCCGATGTCGACGACAACCGTATCCATGGCAAGGACGAGCGCGTGCTCGTCAAGTCGTTCTACGAGGGCGAAGAGTATCTCTATCGCCTGGTCAAGATGCTCGCCGGCGGGAAATGATGGCTGACAGCAAGACAAGGACACGGGTTGCGGTCGC
This sequence comes from Bradyrhizobium sp. USDA 4506, assembly GCF_054058795.1. Lineage (NCBI taxonomy): Bacteria > Pseudomonadati > Pseudomonadota > Alphaproteobacteria > Hyphomicrobiales > Nitrobacteraceae > Bradyrhizobium > Bradyrhizobium sp. USDA 4506. Next base: position 583,457 of record NZ_JBSSBM010000002.1, read on the forward strand.
CGGCCTCGGCGCGATCGGCACCGACGTCGTCAAGGCGCTGGATCAGGGCATCGAGGGTCTGACGCTGGTTGCGGTGTCGGCGAACAGCCCGGACAAGCATCGCGGCTGGGTGGCGGAGCTCAAGTCTGCGCCGAAGCTGGTGCCGATCGAGCAGCTGGCCGAGATTGCCGACATCGTGGTCGAATGCGCGCCGAGCAAGCTGGTCCGCGCAATCGTGGCGCCGGTGGTCGAGCGCGGCAAGACCGCGGTCGTGCTCAGCGTCGGCGCGCTGCTGCAGAACGAGGACCTCGTCGATCTCGCGAAGGCCCATGGCGGCCAGATCATCGTGCCGACCGGCGCGCTGATCGGGCTCGATGCGGTGACCGCCGCGGCGATCGGGACCATTCATTCGGCGAAGCTGGTGACGCGCAAGCCGGTCGCGGGCCTCGTCGGCGCGCCGCATCTGGTCGAGAACAACATCCGGATCGAAGGCATCACCGAGCCGCTGCGCATCTTCGAGGGCAGTGCGCGCGACGCCGCAAAGGGTTTTCCGGCCAACCTTAACGTCGCGGTGGCGCTGTCGCTGGCCGGCATCGGCCCCGACCGCACGAGGGTCGAGATCTGGGCGGATCCGACCGTGACCCGTAACACCCACCGGATCGAGGTCGATTCCGATTCCGCGCGGTTCTCGATGATGATCGAGAACATTCCCTCAGAGAATCCGAAGACCGGCCGCATCACCGCGCTGTCGGTGATCGCCTGTCTGCGCAAGCTGCGCGCATCGTTGCGGATCGGCACCTGATGAAGATTGCGCCCGACGATCTGTTGCTGGTCATCGACGTGCAGAACGATTTCTGCCCCGGCGGCGCGCTGGCGGTCGCGGACGGCGATGCCGTCGTGCCGGTGGTCAACCGGCTCGCCGGGCGGTTCGACCATGTCGTGCTGACCCAGGACTGGCATCCGGCGGGCCACAGCTCGTTTGCGACCTCGCATCCGGGCGCGGCGCCGTTCTCCGAGATCGCCATGCCGTATGGGCCGCAGACGCTGTGGCCGGATCATTGCGTCCAGGGCAGCGTGGGCGCCGCGTTCCATCCCGACCTCGCCACCGAGCGGGCCGAGCTCGTGATCCGCAAGGGCTTCCGGTCCGCGATCGATTCCTATTCGGCGTTCTTCGAGAACGACCGCAAGACGCCGACCGGGCTCGCCGGCTATCTGCGCGAGCGCGGCCTCAAGCGCATCGTGATGGCGGGGCTCGCCACGGACTATTGCGTGCAGTATTCGGCGCTCGATGCGCGCCGGCTCGGTTTCGAGACCACGGTGGTGCTGGCGGGCTGCCGCGCCATCGATCTCGGCGGTTCGCTTGCCGTCGCCACCGCGGCGATGCGCGCGGCCGGGGTGGAGCTTGTCGAGGTGCTCGTCTGAGCATCGCCAAAGAGAGGCAAAAACCGTTGTTTTGACTGGCTTTTTGTTCTAATCCCCAGCCGTTGATGATCACGCGCAGCGGAGCTTTCGTGTCGGGACAGGTTTTGCGGATTGGGACGCGCAAGAGCGCGATGGCGCTCGCGCAGACGGATGAGGTCGCGCGCCTGCTGCGCGCTTCGGCGCCGGACCTTGCCGTCGACATCGTCAAGTTCGAGACCCGCGGCGACCAGGACCAGACCAGCAAGCTGTTGCGCCATGGCGGCAAGGGCGGCGCCTTCGTCGCCGAGATCCGCGAAGCCATGCGCGCCGGCACGTTGCAGGCGGCGATGCATTCGCTGAAGGACGTGCCGGGCAACGAGGAGACGCCGGGTCTCGTCATCGCCGCGATGCTGGCGCGCGATGCCGCCAATGACAGCCTCGTGCTGCGTCCCGGCCTGTCGCTCGACACCCTACGCGCCGCGCGCGGCAAGGGCTTCATGATCGGCACCAACGCCGTCCGCCGCGCCGCCTATCTGCGCCGGCTGTTTCCGGAAGCGACCGTGATCCATTATCGCGGCGCCGCCGACACGCGCGTGGCCAAGCTCGATCGCGGCGACAAGCAGCGGCTGCCCGGTGGCGGCGACGTGGGGCCGGCGGATGCGCTGGTGATGGCGCGCTCGGGCCTGGAGCGCATCGGCATGACCGCGCGCATCGCGCATGATTTCTCGGTCGGCGAGATGCTGCCGGCGGTCGGCCAGGGCATTGTCGCGGTGGAATGCGTCGAGACCGACTGGGCGACGCGTGCGCGGCTTGCCGGGATCGACAACGTGCCGTCGCGGCTCGCCGCCGAGGCCGAGCGCGAGGTGCTGTGGGTGCTCAACGGTCATTGCAATTCACCGATCGCGGGCCACGCCACGCTCGCGGGAGCCGAGATGACGCTGCGCGCCTCCGTGCTCGACGAGGCCGGCGCCGGCTTCATTGAGGTGACGCGGCGCGGACCGGCGGACCGGCCGCGCGAACTCGGCCGCGCCGTGGGCATGGAGCTGCTGGAGAAGGGCGCCGCCGAGATCATCGCCCGCACCCGGATCGACGAATAGCGATATCCATCCCACGTCGTCCCGGCGAAAGCCGGGACCCATAACCACGAATGTTGGTTGTGGGACGATGCTGGGACCGCAGCTCGCTTGAACAACTACCGACGGTGGTTATGGGTCCCGGCTTTCGCCGGGGCGACACCGGTGTGTGAGGCCTAATCCCGATCAGCTCGCAATGGCCAGCTGCCGATGATGCGGAAGCGCGATGCGCTGTCGGTCTGCTTGAACAGCGCGATGCGGTCGATTGCGAGCCGCGCGAGGTCGACCGCCGCGAACCGTGAGCGCAGCTGCGCCACGATCGGGCCGCGCCGCTCGTCGCTCAGCCGCCCTGTCAGCGTCATGTGGAAGCGGAACTCCTCCATGACGTAGGGATAGCCCCAGCGGTCGAGATAGTCGCACTGCCGCGCGGTGAGTTTCTCTGGCCTGCGGCGCGCGCGATCTTCCGGCGTCAGCGGCGCGCGGAACGCGTCGAATTCGGTGACGCAATCGGCGGCAAGCTGCTGCAGGTCGTCCGAGCGGTTGGCCGGGATCACCGCGATGAAGCCGCTGATCGCATCGACCACCGGTTCGATCACCGGAATGCGCCGCGCGCGGCCGGCGAAGGCGGCACAGGCATCGAGAAGCTCGGCCTCGCTTCGACCGTCGGCGAGCGCGGTGGGCGCTTTCAGCGTGGCGTGGAATCCATACTTGCGCGGATCTTCGGTGATCTCGCGCCAGTCCGGCGTGACGCCCTCGGGAAACGGCAGGTCGTCGCCCGACACCGCATCGTAACCGAGCAGTGTCGAACCGAAGTGGTGCAGGACGCTGTCGGGTGACGGCGCATAATAGATCGCGTAGCGCGGAGTGCTGGCCATGGGACTGGGCTACGCCGCCGCAACCGTCTTGCGCGGCGCGAGTGAATGAACGAGGCAGCTCGCGTCCGCCAGATGCACCAGCCGTCCGGCCGCTATTACGGCGATAATGCGCGGCCGCAGCGGCACCTTGTCGTCGACGACGATGATGTCGGCACGGCGACCCGCGGCGAGCACGCCGCGGTCGGCGAGCCCTGCCGCGCGGGCCGGCGCCGACGAGATCAGGTCCCAGGCCCTGGCGAGCGGCAGGATCCCGTCGGCGGCGAGGCGGAACGCCGCGAGCAGCTGCGCCGGATAGTAATAGTCCGACGCCAGCACCGAGCAGAGGCCCTGTGCGATCATGTCGGATGCCTTGGTCCAGCCGGTATGGCTGCCGCCGCGCACCACATTGGGCGCGCCGAACACGATGAAATCGCCCGCCGCCGCGGCGTCGCGCGCGGTCTCCTCGTTGACAGGGAATTCGGCGATCACAGCGCCCAGCGCGCGAAACTCCTGGCGCATCGCCGGGCTGTTGTCGTCATGCGAGAGCATGCGGATATCGGCCCCGCGCGCGGCGGCAGCCAGTCGCGCGATCGAGGCGGGCACCTCGGGGCGGCGCGCCACGACCCGGTCGAGCATGTCGTTGACGGCCTCGACGGAGAGCCCGGTGCGCTCGGCCAGCTGGTTGCGCTTCTTCGGCTTGACGTTGCTGTGGTCGTTGAAGGCGAACAGGTCGATGCGGCCTTCACTGAGCCATTGAATGATCTCGGCCTCGGCCTCGAGATTGTGGGTCTCGTGGCGCAGATGGAAGCGGGTGTCGGCGGCGAGCTGCGGCCGCAGCGCCTCGATCGCATCGAGCAGCTTGCGCGCATTCTCCGCGCTGCGCAGGCCGGGCTCCCACGACCAGGTCGTGCCGTGAAACACGGTGGTGATGCCGTTGGCGATCGCCTGCCGGTCGCTGTCAACAAGCGCCACGTCGGTCGGGAAGTCGACGCCGGGGCGCGGCATTATCTGCCGCTCGAACGCATCGCCATGCAGGTCGATGATGCCGGGCAGCACCAGGAGGCCGCTGGCATCGATGTGAAGCGCGGCGCGACCCTGCTCGGCGTCGAGCGCGCCGATGTCGCGACCAGCGGTCCGCAGCGAGGTCTCGACCAAGGCGCCGTCAACCAGCGTGCGCCCGCCCTCGATGAAAATGTCCGTCACGATGCGGCGCTCCGTTGTTTGGCTTGCGATTGGGATACGGCCTCGGCCTCATGCTTGTCGAGGAATTCCTCGACCGCGAGCTTGCGAAAGTCGGGCAGGACGCGGCGGAGCGTCTCGTGATCCCAGTCCCACCATGCGAGCGCGGCGAGGCGGTCGGCGATCGTCTCGGAGAAGCGCCGCTTCACCGGCCGCGCCGGATTACCGGCCACGATGGTGTAGGCGGGAACGTCCTTGGTCACGATCGCGCCGGCGGCGACGACGGCGCCGGTTCCGATGTTCCGTCCTGGTAACAGGATCGCACCATGACCGATCCAGACGTCATGGCCGATATGCACGTGATGCGCACGTCGCCAGTTGAAGAAGTCGGTGTCGTCGCTCTCTCCAGGGAAATACGCGCTGGCGCGGTAGGTGAAGTGCGCTTGAGTCGCGCGATGCATCGGGTGGTTGCCGGGGTTGATGCGGGTCATCGCCGCGATCGAGCAAAACTTGCCGATCGAGGTGTAGGTGATCTGGCTGTCGTTCACGACGTAGGAATAGTCATCCATGCTGACTTCAAGCAGGATCGTGCGCGCGCCGACCTCGGTATATTTGCCGAGCCTGCTCTCACGGACCGACGCGGTCGGGTCGACGGTCGGCACAACCGAGAGTGTTTTTCCGGCCATCAGGGCCTCCGCAAATCTTCAAGAATCTTGGGCTTCCGGGGGATGCGCGCTCGTCATCGGGATGCTTGATGACAACATCATGACGTTGCGATGACGGCAAGGGAGCGACAAGGGAGGGGTGTGGACGATCGCCGCACCGCAGCGCTGTCGTCACATAACTGTAAAACGCCGGGGATAGCGATGGCCCAACGAGGCGCGGTTGGAGCATTACATGCTGGTGGTGGAAGGTTTGACGTGCCGTTTCGGCATGAAAGCCGCAGTCGACAACGCGTCCTTTTCGATCGCGCCGGGCAGCTTTGTCGGCGTGATCGGCCGCTCCGGCGCTGGCAAGTCGACGCTGCTGCGGATGATCAACCGTCTCGCCGATCCGACCTCCGGCCGTATCCTGTTCGAAGGCACCGACGTCACCGCGTTGCGCGGCAAGGAACTGCGGCGGTGGCGCGCGCGCTCGGCGATGATCTTCCAGCAGTTCAATCTGGTCGGCCGCCTTGATGTGCTGACCAATGTGCTGATGGGCCGGCTGGCCCAGATCCCGTCATGGCGCTCGCTGGCGCAGGTCTGGCCGGAGCAGGACAGGGCGCTCGCGCTGTCGGCGCTCGAGCAATTCGACATCGCCCAGCTGGCGGCACAGCGCGCCGACCAGCTCTCCGGCGGCCAGCAGCAACGCGTCGCGATCGCCCGCGCGCTGGTGCAGGAGCCCGACATCATTCTCGCCGACGAGCCGATCGCCTCGCTCGATCCGCGCAACACCAAGATCGTGATGGACGCGCTGCTGCGCATCAACAAGCATTTCGGCATCACGGTGCTTTGCAATCTGCACTCGCTCGACCTGGCGCGGACCTATTGCGACCGCCTGGTCGGCATGGCCGCAGGTCGCGTGGTGTTCGATGGCGCCCCCGCGGCGCTCACCGACCATATCGCCCGCGAGCTCTATGACCTCGAGGCCAATGACGTCATCGGCGCAGCACCGCTGCCCGCGCCCGACGGTGCAACTGCGCCGGCACTCGGCACCGCAGCCGCGGCCTGAGCGTCGCGCATTTTTCAATCTGGGAGGCCGGGCATTTTGCCCGGCCAACAGGTGCAACTACAACAAAAGAGGGGTAGTCATGTTCACTCGTCGCATCATTCTGGCTGGCGCCGCCGCGCTGGCATTTGCCGGTTCGGCCTCCGCGCAGGACTGGAAGGCAAAGTATCCGGAGCTCACCTTCGCGGTGGTGCCGGCCGAGAACGCCTCCGGCGTCACCGAGCGCTGGACGCCGTTCGTGGCGTATCTGTCGAAGGAACTCGGCGTGAAGGTCACACTGCGCATCGCCAACGACTACGCCGCCGTCATCGAAGGCCAGCGCGCCGGCAACATCCAGATCGCCAGCTACGGCTCGGCCTCGTTCTCTCGCGCGCGCTTGACCGGCGTCAAGACCGACGCGTTCGCCAACGATATGAACGCCGACGGTTCGACCGGCTATTACTCGGTGTTCTTCGTCAAGGCGTCGAGCCCGTACAAGACCGTCGAGGACCTGAAGGGCAAGAATCTCGGCCTGGTCGATCCGAACTCGACGTCCGGCAACAACGTGCCGCGCTTCGAACTCAACAAGATGGGCATCGCGAACGCCGAAGGCTATTTCGGCAAGGTCGTGTTCACCGGCAGCCACGAGAACGCCGTCCTGGCGCTGTCGCAGGGAACCGTTGATGTGGCCGCCAACCAGTGGACCAACGAGGACGATTCCACGCTCGCCCAGATGCTGACCAAGGGCATGCTGAAGAATGCCGACGGCTCGGCGATGAAGAAGGATGATTTCCGCATCATCCACAAGTCGGCGCTGATCATCAACGGCCCCTATGCGTACAACACCGATCTTCCGGAGGACCTGAAGGCTGCGATCGCAAAGGCCTTCTTCGACGCTCCGACCAAGGACAAGGCCGCCTTCGACCGTCTGTCCGACGGTCAGAAGAAGGGCTTCCATCCCGCCACCACCAAGGATTGGGACGGCACCATCGAGCTGATCAAGTTCGTCGACGGTTTGCGCAAGAAGGCGAGCTGATCGCACGCCTGACGTCACGAGGGCCGGGCGTATAGCCCGGCCCTTTCTCTCCACTCAACTCCGAACCGGACTGGCACGCGTCGATGGCGACCGCCGTATCCATTCTTCCAGCGCAGCAACTGGCGACGCTGGAGGACGCCTACCGCAAGTCCGTCGCACGCAAGCGGTTGAAGGCCGCGCTGGCAACGGCGGCATTCTGTGCGGTGCTGGTGATCGCGGCGTTCGGCGCGGAAGTGAACCTGCGCACGCTGTTCACCTATTTCGGCAATTTCGTCAGCTATTTCGATCGCATCCTGACGCTGGATTCCGGCGCGCGGGTCTGGACCGATCCCGCCGAATGGTTCTGGGGTTGGCATAAGTGGCTGAAGATGCTCGGCGAGACGATCCTGATCAGCTATGTCGGCACGCTGACGGGTGCGGTGCTCGCCTTCGCGCTCAATTTCTTCGCGGCCCAGAATACGTCGCCGGGCCCATGGGTACGTTTCACGATCCGCCGCCTGCTGGAATTCGCGCGCACCGTCCCCGGCATCGTGTTCGCGCTGATCTTCGTGATCGCGTTCGGCCTCGGGCCGATGGCCGGCGTGCTGGCGATCGCGATCCACACCACCGGGGCGCTCGGCAAGCTGTTCGCCGAGATCGTCGAGAATGCCGACATGAAGCCGGTCGAGGGCATCCGCTCCACCGGCGCGAGCTGGCTGTCCTGCATGCGCTTTGCCGTGCTGCCGCAGGTCTCGGCCGGCTATGCCAGCTATGCGCTGCTGCGCTTCGAGATCAACGTCCGCGAGGCGTCGGTGATGGGCTTCGTCGGCGCCGGCGGCATCGGCCAGGAGCTGGTGGTCGCGATCCGCAAGTTCTACTATTCCGACGTCAGCGCCATCCTCATCACCATCATCGTCACCGTCTTCATCATCGACATCTCGACCGGCTGGCTGCGCGGCCGGCTGTTCGGCAAGGAGACCCGTCGATGAGCCAGATGCCGAGGCCGGACACCGCGGAACTGCGCGCGAAGTACCCCGACGTCTTCGAACGTCCCACATCGGCACGGCTGGCGATGCCGGCCATGATCGTGGCGGCGCTCGCGATCTTCGTGTTCGGACTGGTTGATCTCGATTTCTCGCCGTCCAGGCTGATCGCGGGCCTCGGCCAGCTCGGCTGGATCACCATGCTGATGCTCCCGCCGAATCCGGGCTCGTCGTTCCCGCTCTACATGCAGGCGCTCGGCGAGACGCTGTCGATCGCGGTGCTCGGCACCACGCTTGCCGCGGTTTTGGCACTCCCGGTCAGCCTGCTGGCGGCGCGCAACATCATCCCCTCGAACCTGATCCGCTTTCCGGTGTGCCGCTTCCTGGACTCGATCCGCGGCGTCGATACGCTGATCTGGGCGCTGGTCTGGATCAACGTCGTCGGCCTCGGTCCGTTCGCCGGCGTGCTGGCGATCATGGTGTCGGACTTCGGTGCGTTCGGAAAGTTGTTCTCGGAGGCGATCGAGGCCGCGGATCGCAAGCAGGTCGAGGGTATCCGCGCGTCCGGCGGCAATGCGCTGCACGAGATTCGCTTCGGCCTGCTGCCGCAGGTGCTGCCCGTGATCGCCGGGCAGGTGCTCTACTTCATCGAGTCGAACACGCGTTCGGCGACCATCATCGGCATCGTCGGCGCGGGCGGCATCGGCTTGCAGCTTGCCGAACAGATCCGCGTGCTGGAATGGCAGAAAGTATCGTTCCTGATCCTGATGATCCTGATCGCGGTTGCCGCGATCGACTTCATCTCGAGCAAGCTGCGCTTTGCGATCATCGGGCAAAGGGCGGTGGTGTAGCTTCTCTTTCGCCTCTCCCCGCGCGCGGGGAGAGGCCGGAGTTTTCGCGTAGCGCAAATTCCGGGTGAGGGGACTCTCGGCGTACTCACAGCTTCCAGGATTCGCGGAGACAGCCCCTCACCCCGACCCTCTCCCCGCAAGAGCGGGGCGAGGGAGCAGAGAAAGATCAACCGTTCTCGACCAGAAACTCCACGCGCTCGGCGGCGAAGCGCGAGCGCTTGGTCACCAGCGGCTGGTCCAGCATGTCGACGTCGGTGGCGTCGACCACCAGCACCGGCCGTCCCAGCGGCAGGTCGAGCCGCGCGGCGTCGGTCGCATCGACGATCGCCGCGGTGATCCGGGTCGAGGCGCGGTGGTAGTCCTTGACGCCGTAATGCCCGAGCAGCTTCGTCATCGAGCGGACGTTGGCGAACACGCTGCCGGCATCGGGAAACCGCTCGGCCGACAGCCAGGTGGTGGAGACGCAGATCGGCGTCCGGTCGGCGAGCCGCACCGCTTCGATCCGGATCAGCGGCGCACCGATCTTCAGGCCGAGCTCGCGCGCAATCTCGCGATTGGCGGTGTCGCTGCTCGCATCGATCAGCTGGCCGCGCGGCTCGTGACCGCCGGCGCCGACGATCTCGGAAAATCGCGTGCGTGAGCGCAAGGGATAGGCGAGGCGCTGGGCTTCGACATAGGTGCCGCTACCGCGTTCCGCGCGCACCAGGCCGCGCTCCGCCAATGCGGCGAGCGCCCGCCGCACGGTGTGCCGGTTGACCCGGTACGTCTCGGCGATCTCCATCTCGCCGGGCAGCTTTTCGCCGGCGGCGAAGCGGCCGTCAGCGATGCCGCGCTCGATGCCGTCGGCGACCTGCCGCCACAAGGCGACGCCGGAACTTTCCTGCATGCTCATGGCGCGGTGATACCAGAAATCTTTGGTTTGTCACGAAACAGTCATGGCGCTCCGCTATCAAGTTGTCTAGTATCATAGACAACTTGATGCAAGCAAGGTTGCCCAAAGGTTTGCCCATGAGTTCGACCGGACCAAACAGCAAACAGGCCCAGCGCAAGGCCGCGATGACGGTGCTGGCGCACGCCGCCGCTGCTGATATCGCCGGCAGGCTGGCGGCGATCGCGGTGCCCGCGCATGAGAACCTGCGTGAGCCGGAAAACGGCCTTGTGATGCTGCGTGGGCGGATCGGCGGCGACGGTGCGCCGTTCAATCTCGGCGAGGCGACGGTGTCGCGCGCGGCGGTGCGGCTTGCGACCGGCGAGGTCGGCTTCGGCTACACGCTCGGCCGCGACGCGCGGAAGGCGCAGATGATCGCGCTGTGCGATGCCATGGTGCAGTCGGCGGAACTGTCCGGCGAGGTGGAGGTCAAGGTGATCGCGCCGCTGCGCGTCGCCATGAACGCCGAACGCGGCCGCAAGGCGGCGGAAACCGCGGCGACGCGGGTCGATTTCTACACGATGGTGCGCGGTGAGGGATGATGCAATGACGACGATTGCCGAAATGCCCGCGGGCTTTGCCGACAAGGTGCTGTCGGCGCAATCGACTTTCCGTTCCGTGATGGATGCGATGGCGCGCCCGGGCAGCGTGCAGCGCGTCGCCGCGAGCGTGGGAACGCCCGCCGGCATGATGCGCGGCTCGGCCGCGATCGCGCTGACGCTGTTCGATCACGACACGCCGATCTGGCTTGACGCTGCGATGTCGGCGACGCCGGACGTCGCCCGCTGGCTGAAGTTTCACGCCAGCGCGCCGGTGGTGGCCGATTCCTCGATCGCGAGCTTCGCTTTGATCGGCGATGCCGCGAGCCTGCCGGCGCTCGATCGCTTCGCATTCGGCAGCAGCGAATATCCTGACCGGTCGACCACGCTGATCCTGCAGGTCGACAGCCTGTCGCAGGGGCCGGCCTTCGAGCTGAAAGGGCCCGGCATCGACGGCAGCGCCGTGCTGCAGGCGATGATCAAGCCGCGCGACCTGTTCCAGCGGCTTGCGATCAACGAAGCCCTGTTCCCGCGCGGCATCGATGTCGTGCTGGTCCATGACGATGCCATTGTGGCGATCCCGCGCACCACGCGGCTGATCGCAAGCGGAGTGTGAGCGATGTATGTAGCCGTCAAGGGAGGCGAGCGCGCCATCGAGAACGCCCATCGTCTGCTCGCGCATGAGCGGCGCGGCGACCGCGAGGTGCCCGAGGTGACGCTGGCACAGATTTCCGAGCAACTCGCGCTCGGCGTCGATCGCGTGATGACCGAAGGTTCGCTCTACGACCGCGAGCTCGCGGCGCTCGCGATCAAGCAGGCGCGCGGCGACATGATCGAGGCGATCTTCCTGGTCCGCGCCTTCCGTGCCACGCTGCCGCGCTTTGGCGCCACCGAGCCGGTCAACACCGGCGAGATGCAGGTGCGGCGGCGGATCTCCTCGACCTTCAAGGACGTTCCGGGCGGCCAGATCCTGGGGCCGACCTTCGACTACACCCATCGCCTGCTCGATCCGCAGCTCGCGGAAGGCTTTGTGCCGGAGCAGCCGGCGACCGCGGAGGCCTCGCAGGCCGCCACGCCGCGGGTGACCGACATTCTCGGCCGTGACGGTCTAATCGAATCCTCGCCGCAGGCAGATTGCGACACGCCGGTCGGCGACCTCACGCGCGAGCCGTTGAGCTTTCCGGCCGATCGCGATTTGCGGCTGCAGAACCTGGCGCGCGGCGATGAGGGCTTCCTGCTCGCGCTCGGCTACTCGACGCAGCGCGGCTACGGTCGCAATCACCCGTTCGCCGGCGAGATCCGCTTCGGCGAGGTCGAGGTCGAGTTCTTCGCCGAGGACGCGGGCTTTGCCGTGCCGCTCGGCTCGATCGAATTGACCGAGTGTCAGATGGTCAACCAGTTCAAGGGCTCGACGACTGAGGCGCCGTGCTTCACCCGCGGCTATGGCCTCGCCTTCGGGCAGAGCGAACGCAAGACCATGTCGATGGCGCTGGTCGATCGCGCGCTGCGTGCGCGTGAGCTCGGCGAGGAGGCGGCGGCGCCGGCGCAGGACGAGGAGTTCGTGATGTCGCACTCCGACAATGTCCAGTCGACCGGCTTCGTCGAGCATCTCAAGCTGCCACACTACGTCGACTTCCAGTCCGAGCTCGGTCTCTTGCGCAAGCTGCGGCAGGAGTTCGCGGAAGCCAACGAGGCCGTGGAAATGCAGGAGGCCGCGGAATGAACGCGCCGACGTACAATTTCGCCTATCTCGACGAGCAGACCAAGCGGATGATCCGCCGCGCGATCCTCAAGGCGATCGCGATCCCCGGCTACCAGGTGCCGTTTGCGAGCCGCGAGATGCCGATGCCCTATGGCTGGGGCACCGGCGGCGTGCAGGTGACGGCCGCGATCCTCGGTCCCGACGACGTGCTGAAGGTGATCGACCAGGGCTCGGACGACACCACCAACGCGATCTCGATCCGCAAGTTCTTCGGCAAGACCGCGGGTGTCGCGACCACGACCTCGACCACCGACGCGACCGTGATCCAGACCCGGCACCGCATTCCAGAGGCGTCGCTGCATGCCGGGCAGGTGCTGGTCTATCAGGTGCCGATCCCCGAACCGCTGCGCTTCCTCGAGCCGCGCGAGACCGAGACGCGGCGCATGCACGCGCTCGCCGAATACGGGCTGATGCACGTCAAGCTCTACGAGGACATCGCGCGCTTCGGCCATATCGCCACCGCCTACGCCTATCCGGTGAAGGTGAACGCGCGCTACGTGATGGACCCGTCGCCGACGCCGAAATTCGACAATCCGAAGATGGACAATTGCGCGGCGCTGCAGCTGTTCGGCGCCGGCCGCGAGAAGCGCATCTACGCGATCCCGCCCTACACCACCGTGGTGTCGCTGGACTTCGAGGATCACCCGTTCACGCGCTACCGCTTCAACGCGCCCTGCGCGCTGTGCGGCGCCGACAATTCCTATCTCGACGAGATCGTCACCGACGACAAGGGCGGGCGGATGTTCGTCTGCTCCGACACGGACTTCTGCGAGCAGCGCCAGGCCGCCGGCCATCACGGCACCGAGAGCGCAGCGCCGCACAAGGAGAAGGCGCATGTCTGAGCTCTCGAGCCTCGACAACGACGAGCCGTTGCTGGTGGCCGAGGGGCTTGCCAAGAATTACGGCCGGCTTGCGGCCTGCCGCGACGTCTCGTTCGCGCTCTATCCCGGCGAGGTGCTGGCGATCGTCGGCGAGTCCGGCTCGGGCAAGTCGACGCTGCTGCAGCTGCTCTCGGCGCAGCTCGCGCCGAGCGCGGGCCGGGTGTGCTACCGGATGCGCGACGGCGTGCTGCGCGATCTCGCTGAACTCGGCGAGGCCGAGCGGCGCTTCCTGTTTCGCACCGACTGGGGCTTCGTGCACCAGGACCCGGCGCAGGGGCTGCGCATGGGCGTCTCGGCCGGCGCCAATGTCGGCGAGCGGCTGATGGCGGTTGGCTGGAATCATTACGGCCGCATCCGTGACACCGCGTCGACCTGGCTGGAGCGGGTCGAGATCGATACCGGCCGCATCGACGATGCGCCAAAGACCTATTCCGGCGGCATGCGGCAGCGGCTGCAGATCGCCCGCAACCTCGTCACCGAGCCGCGGCTGGTGTTCATGGACGAGCCGACCGGCGGCCTCGACGTCTCGGTGCAGGCCCGCCTGCTCGACCTGATGCGCAACCTCGTCAGCGAGCTCGGGCTTGCCGCGATCGTCGTGACCCACGATCTGGCGGTGGCGCGGTTGCTTTCGCATCGCGTGATGGTGATGAAGGGCGGCCGCGTCATCGAGACCGGCCTCACCGACCAGGTGCTCGACGATCCGCGTGAGCCCTATACGCAGCTGCTCGTTTCCTCGATTCTTCCGCCATGAGCGTGCCAATGACCGCGATGATCGAACTTGCCAACGCCGAGAAGACCTTCACCATGCATCTGCAGGGCGGCGTCGAACTGCCCGTGGTGCGCGGCGTCTCGTTCCACGCCGATCCGGGTGAGTGCGTGGTGCTGTCGGGCCCGTCGGGCGCCGGCAAATCCTCCATCCTGAAGATGATCTTCGGCAACTATCGCTGCGACAGCGGCCGGATCGGCATCCGCCATCACGGCAAGGTTGTCGACCTTGCCACCGCCGAGCCGCGCCAGGTGCTGAGCATCCGCCGCTCGACCATCGGCTATGTCAGCCAGTTCCTGCGCGCCGTGCCGCGGGTGGCGACGATCGACGTCGTCGCCGAGCCTTTGATCGTCAACGGCGTGGCGCGCGAGGAGGCCCGCGCGCGCGCCGGCCAGCTGCTGCGCCGGCTCAACATTCCGGAGCGGCTGTGGACCTTGCCGCCCTCGACCTTCTCCGGCGGCGAGCAGCAGCGCGTCAACATCGCGCGCGGCTTCATCTCGGACCTGCCGATCCTCCTGCTGGACGAGCCAACCGCTTCGCTCGATGCGGCGAATCGCGCAGTGGTGGTCGAGCTGATCGCGGAAAAAAAGACCAAGGGCGTCGCGATGGTCGCGATTGTCCATGACGACGAAATCCGCCATCTGATCGCCGACCGCATCGTCGATGTGACCTCGTTCGCGGCTGCTGCCTGAAGGATCGTTTGAAATGACCGCCAAGCAAGACACCATCATCGGCAACGCCCGGCTGGTCCTCGCCGATCGCGTGATCGAGCAGGGCTGGGTCGCGATCGCTGATGGCAAGATCGCCGAGTTCGGCGAGGGCAGAGCGCCCGAGGCCGCCGAGGATGCCGGCGGCGACCTCCTGATGCCCGGGCTGATCGAGCTGCACACCGATCATCTCGAGATGCACTATGTGCCGCGGCCGAAGGTGTTCTGGAATCCGGTCGCGGCCGTGATCTCCTATGACGGTCAGCTCGCGACCTCAGGCATCACCACGGTGCTGGATTCGCTGCGGGTCTGGCGCGAGGATGGCGCCGAGGATGTCGACGGCCGCGCCGGCGTGCTGGCGGCGGCGATTGCGGCGGCGCGCGAGGAGAATCTGCTGCGCGCCGATCACTTCCTGCATCTGCGCTGCGAGGTCCCGATGCCGGACGTGGTTGCCGAGGCCAAGGAACTGATCGACCGGCCGGACGTGCGGCTGATGTCGCTGATGGACCACACGCCGGGCCAGCGCCAGTTCCGCGACGAGGTCAAGCTGCGCGACTACTATCGCGGCAAGGGCGGCGGCATGACCGACGCCCAGCTCGACGTGCTGTTCGCACGGCGCTTCGCCTATCAGAAGGAATATGCGGTGGCGAACACCCGCGCGATCGTCGCGCTGGCGCATGAATACCGGATCCCGCTGGCGAGCCACGACGATACCACGGATGAGAACGTGGTCGACGCCGTCAACGACAAGGTCGCGGTCGCGGAGTTCCCGACCACGATGGAAGCCGCGCGCGGGCTGCACGCCGCCGGCATCGACATCCTGATGGGCGCGCCGAACGTGGTGCGCGGCGGCTCGCACTCCGGCAACATTGCGGCCGTCGATCTCGCTAATGAGGGCATGCTCGATATCCTGTCGTCGGACTACATCCCGTCCAGCCTTTTGATGGCGGCGCTGCAGCTGCCGCGGCATGTGCCGGCGATCGATCTTGCTTCCGCCGTGCGCACCGTGACCAAGACGCCGGCCGAGGCGGTCGGGCTCAACGACCGCGGCGAGATCGCGGTCGGCCGGCGCGCCGACCTGATCCGTGTGCACGTCGCGCGCGATCTGCCTGTCGTGCGCAGCGTCTGGCGCGAAGGGGGGAGGGTCGCATGACCGATGCATCCGTCGTCGCCGACCGGCGCGCCGGAATCGGTCCCGGCCGGCTGATCCTGGTGGTCGGCCCGAGCGGCGCCGGCAAGGATACGCTGCTGGGGTTCGCCAAGGCGGCCTGTGGCGGTGATCGCGATGTCGTGTTTCCGCGCCGGCTGATCACCCGCCAGGCCTCGGCGTCGGAGGACAATGAGGAGGTCAGCGCGGAAAGCTTCCAGCGCGCGGTAGCCGCCGGCGACTACGCCATGCACTGGGAAGCGCACGGCCATCGCTACGCGCTGTCGCGGTCGATCAACGACGATATCGGCGCCGGACGCACCGTGATCGCGAACGTCTCGCGCACCGTGATCGCCGCGGCGCGCCGCAACTATGCCAACGCTGTCGTGGTGCTAGTCACGGCGCCGCCCGATGTGCTGGCCGCGCGGCTCGCAATGCGGGCGCGCAGCAGCGACGGTCTTATCGAGCGGCGGCTGGCCCGCACCGTCGACGAGAGCACGTCGACGCCCGATTTCACCATCGTCAATTCCGGCACCGCCGACTATCATGCGCGACAGCTTGTCCGCATCATCAAGGGCGAACGCTGGGACGAGTAGCAACCAAAGGAGAACGGCACGAATGTCGGTGATCGAAACGGTCGAGCAACTTGAGGCGATCTACGGCTTCCCGAACGACGCGTCGACCGTGAAGGTCGCCGATCACGTGACGCCGCTCTATCGTGTGCTCATCGAGAAGTCGCCGTTCGTGTCGCTTGCGACCGCAGGCCCCGAAGGGCTCGATTGCTCGCCGCGCGGCGACCTGCCGGGCTTCGTGCGCATCCATGATGCGAAGACGCTGATGATGCCGGATCGCCGCGGCAACAATCGCTGCGATTCGCTGCGCAACATCGTTCGCGATCCCCGCGTCGGTTTGCTGTTCCTGATTCCGGGCTCAGGCAGCACGCTGCGCGTCAACGGCCGCGCTTATGTCACGGCCGAACCGGAGCTGCTCGCCTCCTTCATGATGGAAGGCAAGGCACCGCGCACGGTGATCGTAATGCATGTGGAGGAGATCTATTTCCAGTGTGCGCGCGCGATCGTGCGCTCCGATCTCTGGAATCCGGACAAGCGGGTCGATCCGAAGGTCTTGCCGACGCCGGGCCAGATCCTCGCCGAGATGAGCGAGCACACGGTCGGCGGCGAAAAATACGATCGGGAATGGCCGGAGCGCGCGCGGCAGACGATGTGGTGATGCGCCCGGACGGCTGGGAAGCATGATCCGGAAAAGTGCGAAGCGGTTTTCCCTGCGACAAACGCGAAGCGTTTGCATGCTCAAACAAAAGTGCTATAGCGCGCTGACGATTGAACCCATCGCGCTTTAGGCCTCGGCCCGGTCTTCCCAGTCTTCCCAGGTCACGTCAGCATTGATCTCGAGGTAGCGCGCAACGGCGACGCCGATGGTCGGGAAGAAGTTGTTTTCGCCAAGTTGCGCCAGCAGGCCGAATTTCTTCAGCTTGTCCTTGACGGGATCCTTGAGCTCGGCAAAGCACAGCTCGATCTCCTGTGCGTGCAACGCCTCGTCGAGCTCGGCGAGAACATCGCCCGCGGTGACGTCCACGCTGGTGACCGGCTCGGCCGTGACCACCAGCCAGCGCACCGCCGTCGGGGATTTTGCCACGGCGTCCAGCGCGCGTTCCTTGAAGAACTCGGCATTGGCAAAAAACAGCGGCGCATCCCACCGGAACAGCACCAGCCCGGGGATCTGGCGCGCATCCGGGTATCGCGTGATGTCGTGATAGCCCTTCACGCCGGAGGCGCGGCCCAGCACGGCGGAATGCGGCCGCCAGCCGTCCCACAGGAATTCGACGATGGCGAGCACGATGGCGAGGCCTATTCCGGGAATCACCCCTAGCACGGCCACGCCGACGAAGCAGACCATCGATAGCCAGAACTCCCACTGCTGAATGCGGTAGATTCGCCTGAGGTCGCCGATCTCAAACAGGCCGAGCGCAGCGGCGATGACGACGGCGGCCAACGCGGCGTTGGGCAAGTGCTGCAGCAAATTCGGCGCTATCAGCAGCAGGAAGGCGATGGCCAGCGCGCCGATGACGCTGGTCAATTGCGTGCGCGCTCCGGCAGCTTCCGCAACGGGCGTTCGCGATCCGCTGCTGCTGATCGGAAAGCCCTGAAAGAAGCCGGCCGCCAGATTGGCCGCGCCGAGCCCCACCATCTCCTGGTTGGGATCAACGCGATCGCCCAATCGTCCCGCATAGGCGCGCGACAGGACGCTGGTATCGGCGAACGACACCAGCGCGACGGCGCAGCCGCCGATCAGCACCTGCACGATGTCGCCATAGCCGATCCGGGGAATGGCAAATCCTGGTAAGCCCTGGGGAAGCGAACCCAGGACCGTCACGCCGAAGCGGGCCCCGAGATCGAGAACCCCGGTGACGACCGTCGCGGCGACGACGGCAATGAGAATGCTGGGCAACCGCTTGTTCCGGGCGAGCAGCAGGATCACCGCCAGCGTCGCAAGGCCGATCCCGAGGGTCGCCCAATTCGTCTTTCCGTCGACGATTGCTCCGATGACCGCCCAGAGGCTGCGCAGAGGTCCATCGCCTTCAATGGAAAAGCCGAACAGCTTTGGCAGCTGGCTGATCAGCACGGTCAGGGCAATGCCGTTCATGTAGCCGTAGCGGATCGGCTTGGAGAGAAGCTCGGTCAGGAATCCCAGCCGCGCGATACCCGCGACGATGCATATCGTCCCGGAGACGACCGCCATCATGGCGGCCAGGGTTGCCGCACGCATCGGATCGCCGCCAGACAGCGGAACGACGACGCCGAGGATGATGGCCGCAAGCGCCGAGTCCGGCCCAAGGACAAGGATGCGGCTCGGCCCGAACAGCGCGTAGACGAGCAGCGGGATGATCGTCGCATAGAGCCCGTAGATGCCGGGCAGGCCGGACGCCTCCGCATAGGCGATGCCGACCGGGACCAGCATGGTCGCGAGCACCAGCCCGGCGACGATGTCGTGTGGGAGCCACGCCGCTTGATATCGACGCAGCGTGGTGAGACCCGGCAGCCAGCCGATCCAATGCTTCATCGCCGGTCACTCCCAACGTCGTTGGGGCCGCAGGCGCTTGACGTGAACCGCTCTACCCCTTCAACCGCTCTACCCCTTCGCCTGCTCATCAAACGCCTTCAGCGACACCGCTGCAATCTCACGCAGCGCGTTGCGGTCGGCGCCCGAGGAAGCCATCACGCACATGCCTGATGTCACCGCGGAGAGATAGCGGGCAAGGGTGGCCGGATCGGCGCTTTCGCCCAGGTCGCGTTCGGCCTTCGCGCGGACAAAACGCTCGTGCAATTGGTCCTCCGTTCGGGTGCGGCGCGCTGCCAGTTCAAATGGAACATTCTCCGAGCCGGTGCCGCAGGCAAGGCCGCCCTGGACCAGCAGGCAGCCGGGCGGGTTGGCGGGATCGGTCTGGGCGTCCGCGTGCTCCATCAGAAATCGTTCGGCCACCTCTCGGGCGGTGGAGGCGCCCAAAACCTTTTCCATCCAGGCGTCGCGCTTCTCGGTGTAGCGGTCGAGCGCGGCCTTCAGCAGACCCTCCTTGCTGCCAAAGGCGGCATAGAGGCTGGGCGGATTGATATTCATCGCCTCGGTGAGCTGCGCGATCGTCGCGCCCTCGTAACCATGGCGCCAGAACACATCCATGGCCTGGTCCAAAGCGGCGTCCGCGTCGAAAGCGCGGGGGCGTCCCATTCCCATTTTTCGTTGCTCCGTAAGCCGGGTGCCGTTTCTATGACGGATTGTCCCTGGCTTATCCTCTTGTTGCACGTGATGTTTTTCCGCGACTTCCCATTTCCCCATGAATGAGATAAGAAATTCATAGTGCTCGATACATAAGTATCTTGCGAACCGGCGTCCAGCTCCACATCTGTAGCGAACACTACAGATATCTGGAGCGCGTGAATGCCTTCGTCAATCCAAAATCCCCGTTCCGGCCGCTTCCGACGTGTCGTCGGCGGTATCGTGATCCTTGGCGCCCTCGCGGTGGCCGGTTCGATCGCGACCGGCCACTATTTTCATGCCGCACAGGCGACCGCGACTGCCGCGGCTCCCGAGCCGGCGGTCCCGGTCACCGTTGCCGTGATCCAGCCGCGGCCGACCACGCTGTTCGATGACTTCTCGGGCCGGCTCGAAGCCGTCGACCGGGTTCAGCTCCGGCCGCGGGTGGCGGGCGCGATCCTTTCGACCAACTTCACCGAGGGCGCGCTGGTGAAGTCCGGCGACATCCTGTTCAAGATCGACCCCGCGCCCTACGCCGCCGAGGTCGATCGCGCCCAGGCGCAGCTCGAGGCCGCCAAGGCCCGCGTCGTGTTCACCACGAGCGAAGTCGAGCGCGGCGCGCAGCTGGTTGGCAACAACATCGTGACCAGGCGCGATTTCGACCAGCGCGACAATGCCAATCGCGAGGCAGTCGCCAACGTCAAGGCCGCCGAGGCCGCGCTGCAGACGGCCAAACTCAATCTCGACTACACCGAGGTGCGGGCGCCGGTCGACGGCCGGGTCGGCAGGATCGAGGTCACCGTCGGCAATCTCGTCGCCGCCGGCACATCCTCGCCGGTCCTGACCTCGCTGGTCTCGGTCAATCCGATCTATGCGAGCTTCGACGCCGACGAGGAAGTCGTGCTGCGCGCGCTGAACTCGATCGCGGATGCCTCCGGCAAGCGCGGCAATCTCGACCAGATTCCGGTCGACATGGTGACGTCGGGCGGCCTCAGCGCCAAGGGGCACATCCAGCTCATCGACAACCAGGTCAACGGGCAGAGCGGCACCATCCGAGTCCGCGCCGTGTTCAAGAACGATGACGGCCGATTGATCCCGGGGCAATTCGCCCGCGTGCGCATGGGCCAGCCCAAGCAGCAGACGCTGGTGCTGATCGACGAGCGCGCCGTCGGCACCGACCAGGACAAGAAGTTCGTCATGCTGGTCGGCGACGACAGCCGCGCGGTCTATCGCTCCGTCACGCTCGGCGGCGCGGTCGATGGCCTGCGGATCGTCACCGCCGGCCTGAAATCCGGCGACCGCATCGTCGTCAACGGCCTGCAGCGCGTGCGTCCCGGCGCACTCCTGAAGATGGAAGTCGCCGAAATGGGCGCGCGCGGCATGCAGCAGGCATCCACTGAAACCAACCAGCACGTCGTGCAGCGCTAGGCGCTGCACGCGGGGGCGGAGCCATGAATCTCTCAAAATTCTTTATCGACCGGCCGATCTTCGCCGGCGTGCTTTCGATCCTGATCTTCCTGGCCGGCCTGATCTCGCTGCTGGCGATGCCGATCTCGGAATATCCCGACGTGGTGCCGCCGTCGGTCGTGGTGCGCGCGACCTATCCCGGCGCCAATCCGAAGGTGATCGCCGAGACGGTCGCGACCCCGATCGAGGAGCAGATCAACGGCGTCGAAGGCATGCTCTATATGTCGAGCCAGGCGACCACCGACGGCGCGATGACGCTGACGGTGACGTTCCGGCTCGGCACCGACCCCGACAAGGCGACCCAACTGGTGCAGAACCGCGTGCAGCAGGCCGAGCCGCGCCTGCCGGCCGTGGTGCGCCAGCTCGGCATCATCACCAAAAAGAGCTCGCCCGACCTCACCATGGTCGTGCATCTGCTGTCCCCGAACAACCGCTATGACATGACGTATCTGCGCAACTACGCGGTGCTCAACGTCAAGGACCGGCTGGCGCGGATCGACGGCGTCGGCGACGTCCAGCTCTATGGCGCCGGCGACTATTCGATGCGGGTCTGGGTCGACCCGCAGAAGGCCGCCGAGCATTCGCTGACCGCGAGCGACGTCGTGCGCGCGATCCAGGCCCAGAACGTCGAGGCCGCCGCCGGCGTGGTCGGCTCCTCGCCCAGCGTCAAGGGCATCGACCTCCAGCTCTCCGTCAACGCCGAGGGACGGCTCTCGACCGAGGAGCAGTTCGGCGACATCGTGGTGAAGACGGGTTCGGCAGGCGAGGTGGTGCGGCTGCGCGACGTCGCGCGGGTCGAGCTCGGCGCCTCCGAATACGGCCTGCGCTCGCTGCTCGACAACAAGCAGGCGGTCGCGATCCCGATCTTCCAGGCGCCGGGGTCGAATGCGCTGGAGATCTCCGACCATGTCCGTGCCACGATGGCCGAGATCAAGAAGAACATGCCGGAAGGCGTGTCCTACCAGATCGTCTACGATCCGACCCAATTCGTGCGTTCGTCGATCGAGGCTGTCATCCACACGCTGCTCGAGGCGGTCGCCCTCGTCGTGCTGGTCGTGATCCTGTTCCTGCAGACCTGGCGCGCCTCGATCATCCCATTGATCGCGGTCCCGGTGTCGATCGTCGGCACCTTCGCGGTGATGCATGTGTTCGGCTTCTCGATCAACGCGCTCAGTCTGTTCGGCCTGGTGCTGGCGATCGGCATCGTGGTCGACGACGCCATCGTCGTGGTCGAGAACGTCGAGCGCAACATCGAGTCCGGCTTGTCGCCGCGCGATGCCACCAACCAGGCGATGCGCGAAGTGTCCGGCCCGATCATAGCGATCGCGCTGGTCCTGATCGCGGTGTTCGTGCCGCTGGCCTTCATCTCCGGCCTCACCGGACAGTTCTACAAGCAGTTCGCGCTGACCATCGCGATCTCGACCGTGATCTCAGCGATCAACTCGCTGACGTTGTCGCCGGCGCTGTCGGCGCTGCTGCTGAAGGGGCATCACGAGCCGAAGGACTGGCTGACCCGGATCATGGAAAGGTCGCTTGGCTGGTTCTTCCGCGGCTTCAACAAGGTCTTCACCAAGTCCTCCGAGAACTACGGCCGCACCGTCACCAAGGTGATCTACGGCAAGGCCGTGGTTATCGGCCTCTATGTGCTGCTGATCGGCCTGACCGGCGTGCTGTTCAAGCAGGTGCCGAGCGGCTTCGTGCCGGGCCAGGACAAGCAGTATCTGGTCGGCTTTGCGCGGCTGCCCGATGGCGCGACGCTCGACCGCACCGAGGAAGTGATCCGCAAGATGAGCGACATCGCGCTGACCCAGCCCGGCGTCGAAAGCTCGGTGGCGTTCCCCGGCCTGTCGATCTCCGGCTTCACCAACTCCTCCAACGCCGGCATCGTGTTCTCGACCTTGAAGCCGTTCGACGAGCGCAAGGATCCCTCGCTCAGCGGTCCGGCGATCGCGGCGGCGCTCAACAAGAAATATGCCGGCATCCAGGACGCCTTCATCGCCATGTTCCCGCCGCCGCCGGTCAACGGCCTCGGCACCATCGGCGGCTTCAAGCTGCAGATCGAGGACCGCGCCGGCCTCGGCTATGAAGCACTGAACGACGCGACCAAGGCGTTCATGGCGGCGATGCAGAAGGCGCCGGAAATTGCCGGCGTGTTCTCGAGCTTCCAGGTCAACGTGCCGCAGTTGTTCGCCGATATCGACCGCACCAAGGCACTCCAGCTCGGCGTGCCCGTCACGGAGGTCTTCAACACGCTGCAGATCTATCTCGGCTCCTACTATGTGAACGACTTCAACAAATTCGGCCGCACCTACTCGGTCTATGTGCAGGCCGACGCGCCGTTCCGCGCGCGTGCCGACGACATCAGGCAGTTGAAGGTGCGCTCGTCGTCGGGCGACATGGTGCCGCTGTCGGCGTTGCTGAAGGTCCGCCAGAGCGCGGGTCCGGAACGCGCGATCCGCTACAACGGCTTCCTGTCGTCGGACATCAACGCGGCTGCCGCGCCGGGCTATTCCTCCGGCCAGGCCCAGGAGGCGGCGACGCGGATCGCGGCCGAAGTGCTGCCGCCCGGATTCGCTTTCGAATGGACCGACCTGACCTATCAGGAGTTCATCGCCGGCAACTCCGGAATCTGGGTGTTTCCGCTGGCGATCCTCCTGGTGTTCCTGGTGCTCGCCGCGCTCTATGAGAGCCTGGCGCTGCCGCTCTCGATCATCATGATCGTGCCGATGGGGCTCTTGGCCGCGATGTTCGGGGTCTGGCTGTCGAAGGGCGACAACAACGTCTTCACCCAGATCGGCCTGATCGTGCTGGTCGGATTGTCGGCCAAGAACGCCATCCTGATCGTCGAGTTCGCGCGCGAGCTCGAATTCGCCGGGCGGTCACCGATCCGTGCCGCGATCGAGGCGAGTCGCTTAAGGCTGCGACCGATTCTGATGACGTCGATGGCCTTCATCATGGGCGTGCTGCCGCTGGTGCTGTCGACCGGCGCGGGCTCGGAGATGCGGCGCGCGATGGGCGTTGCGGTGTTCTCCGGCATGATCGGCGTCACGGTGTTCGGCCTGTTCCTAACGCCGGTGTTCTACGTGCTGCTGCGCAGCCTCACCGGGATGAAGCCGCTGACGCAGCACGGCGAGACGACCATCCCTGGAAAAGCACACGCGGCATGATGCCGCGTGTGTAAGCTTGATGTCAGCTTCGAACGGAATCAGGCTGCGATATCGAGCAGCAACAGTGACGAACCGCGGACCAGCACCTTGCGGCCCGCGGGCGTCAGCTCAAACGAGTCTCCTCGCACCGCAACATAGCCGAGCGTGATCAGGCTCTCGACGGCAAACCGGTTCAGCCGGGTAGGGTTTGCTGCGGGAGCCCGCAGCGCTTTCAGCGCATCCCATTGATCGGGTCTGAGTTCGAATTCTTCGCTCATCGGTCCAGGCACTCCAGAAGTTCTTGGCGTGCGAGATACAGAGCGCAGATGAATTTCGTGCGACCACAACGAGTCAGGATTTCGATTTATGTGGACGCGTCGTCACATCGCTGTGTCATTGGAATACTTCAATTTTCTCGAATCATTGCGGCGCAATGACGCGTGATTTCGTCACAGTGATTAATCCCAAATTGTCACACGGGTTAACCGTCTCGATTAACCGCGCCGCACGCTTGCGCCACCATCGACCGGCAACGTGACACCGGTCACGAAGTTCGCTTCATCGGAGGCGAGAAACAGCGCGGCATTGGCGACGTCCCAGCCGGTGCCCATCTTGTGACGCAGGGGCACCTTGCTGTCACGCTCGGCCTCGACCTCGGCGCGGCTCTTCTTGAATTCGCGGGCGCGGGTGTCCACCGCCATCGGCGTGTTCATCAATCCCGGCAGGATCACGTTTGCGCGAATGCCATATTGCGCATTCTGGTAGGCGAGCTGTTCGGTGAAGGCGATCATCGCCGACTTGGTCGCCTTGTAGGCGACGTAAGGATAGGTCGTGATCGCGGCCATCGACGAGATGTTGATGATCGAGCCGCGCTGCTGCGTGCGCATGATCGGGATCACATGCTTGGCGGCCAGGATGCAGCTCTTCAGATTGATCGCCACGCAGCGATCGAACGCCTCCTCTGTTATGTCCAGCAGTTCGGCGTCGCCGCCGGAGAGGCTGACGCCGACATTGTTGTGCAGGATGTCGACGCTGCCCCAGCGGCCATGTGCATCCGCCACCATCGCCTTGATGTCGGCATTTTTGGTGACATCGGCCTTGAAGGCGACTGAAGTGCCGCCCTTGGCCGCGATCAGGTCGACGGTTTCCTGCGCCGATGCCAGATTGTGATCGACGCACAGCACCCTGGCGCCTTCGCGCGCGAAGGTCAGCGCGGTGGCGCGGCCGTTGCCGATGCCCTCGCCGGGGCTTTGGCCGGCACCCACGACGATGGCGACGCGATCTTGCAGGCGCATCTTACTTCACTCTCTGTAGCGGGTACTGCTGCAGTACCTCCTTGTAGTGAGGCTCGTTGTCGATCTGCATGGTGGCGAGCACCCGCACCACCGCGCAGTAGAACGCAATCGTCAGCACGAGGTCGGTCATGTGCTCGTCGGACAGCTCGCGCTTAATCTCGGCGAAGGTCGCCTCCGACATCGCGAGCCCGCGCACCATCTCGCGGGCGCCCTTGAGGATCGCTTTCGCCATCGGCTCGAGCTTCGACGGCTGGCCTTTGGTCTCCGCGATCAGGCTCTGGATATCCTCGTCGGTGACGCCGAACTCCTTGCCGATCTTCACATGGTGGGTGAATTCGTATTCCGACTGCTCGAGCCAGCCGACCTGCAGGATCGCGAGCTCGCGCAGCCGCGGATCAAGCTTGCTCTTGAAGCGGATATAGCCGCCGACGCCGTTGAAAGCGCGCGCCATGTCCGGCGAGTTCACCAGCAGCTTGTGCAGATTGGTGTTGCGCTTGAGCATGTCGCGATATTCGGGGGCGACCTGATCGGCTTCGAGATAGGGCAGGCGGGCCATTGTTGTTGTCCTTTTTTCGGCGGCTTGCGGAAGAGGCGGCTGTTGTTTCAGCCGTAGAGGGCTTTGTGCTCGCTGGCGTAGTTGGCGTAGGAGTCCTTCATGCTGGCGCCGTTGAGCAGCATCGTTGCGACCACGGCGTTGTCGGCATCGAACACAGTCGAGCGCACCCACATGCTCTCGGTGCGCTTGCTGCCGGAAAGCGCCACGACCTCGCGCTCGACCCAATAGGTCTCGCCGGGGAAGAGCGGCCCGCGCAGAAGACGAATCTCCTGGTCGGCGAACAGCCCGACGGCGGGGCCGCGGACCGGCAGCCGGTCCTCGCGCGCGCGGTACTGGAACAGCACGCTCAGCATCTCCATCGGGATGATGGCGCGGCCCCAGGGATTGTGCTCCAGCGAATAATAGTCCGAAGGCTCGGTGATCACCTTGAGCTTTTCGGCCAGCGAAAACGGATAGAGATCGCCCATGTTCTGGTCGAAATCCATCTTGATCGCCTGTCGCGGCGTCTTCATGCCGACCTTGATGTCGGCGAGGATCACGGGATCGGTCAGCGGCTTCAATTCGCCGAGCCGGTGGCTGAGCGCCGTCTCGCTGCCGTTGCCATCGATCGAGGCGGTGCCGCGCAGGATCTCGGTGCCGTCGCGCTTGACCATCCCGATCGTGCAAACGGTCTGGCCCGGCTTCGGCTTCTCGATCTGGGCCTGCACTTCTTCGCCTTCGAACACCGGGTTGCGGTAATGCGTCGAGAGGCATCCGGTCATGAACCAGGCGCGGCCCCAGATCCGCTCGCACAGCGGCGCGAACTGGCTGAAATGGGTCGGTCCCTCGATCGTGCCGCCGCGGAAGCCGAGCTTCTGCGCGGTTGCATCGTCGTGAATCGAGGCATGGGAATCGTAGGTCTGGGCCTGCAGCATCTGCTTCGGGCTGCGCCAGGGACCCACCAGCAGATCGCCGTTCTCCACGATTTCCGTCGTGAACGCGGATTCGACTGTAATCATCCTTGGTCTCCCTTTGCGCGCCACCGTTTCAAAGATGCCGGGGTTCGGCAAGCCTTGCAGCGGCAACAAGGCCTCGCATGCGCAACATGAGATATGTGCTGCGGCCATGGAACGGGGCTGTTCATGCATAACAAAATCAGTGCATGCTGATGCATGATCATTTCGGAAGATAATCAGACCGGTTCGGACCGGCGTGGCTGACTGACGGGGAAACTGATGGCGTTGATGGAAGTTGGACTGGACGACAAGTACCGGTTGGATACGAAACGAATCTTCCTCTCCGGTACCCAGGCGCTGGTCCGATTGCCCATGTTGCAGCGCGAACGCGACCGCGCGCACGGGCTGAACACCGCCGGTTTCATCTCCGGTTACCGCGGCTCGCCGCTCGGCATGTACGACCACGCGCTCTGGCGGGCGAAATCCTTTCTCAGGGAACATGACATCGCCTTCGTCCCCGGCCTCAACGAGGATCTGGCGGCGACCGCGGTGTGGGGCAGCCAGCAGGTCGGCATGTTCCCCGGCGCCAAGGTCGATGGCGTGTTCGGCATCTGGTACGGCAAGGGCCCCGGCGTCGATCGTTCGCTCGATGCGCTCAAGCACGCCAATTCTGCCGGCACCTCGCCGAACGGCGGCGTGATCGCGCTGGCGGGCGACGACCATGGCTGCCAATCCTCCACCCTGGCGCATCAGAGCGAGCAGGTGTTCGCCTCGGCGCTGATGCCGGTGGTCAATCCGGCGACGCTGCAGGACTATCTCGACCTCGGCATCCTCGGCTTCGCGCTGTCGCGCTATTCCGGCTGCTGGGTCGGCTTCAAGGCGATCTCCGAGACCGTGGAGAGCTCGGCCTCGATCGTCAGCGATCCCGATCGCATCAAGATCATCATGCCCGACGATTTCGAGATGCCACTGGGCGGGCTCTCGATCCGCTGGCCGGATCTGCCGCTCGACGCCGAGCGCAGGCTGCACGGGCCCAAGATGGAGGCGGTCGCGGCCTTCGCCCGCGTCAACCGCTTCGACCGCATCGTGCTGGATTCCGAGCCGGCGCGGCTCGGCATCATGGCGACCGGCAAGGCCTATCTCGATCTGCGCCAGGCGCTCGCCGATCTCGGCATCACCGATGCCGATGCGCAGGCGCTCGGGCTGCGCATCTACAAGGTGGCGCTGACCTGGCCGCTCGAAGCGCGCGGAGCGCGCGCCTTCGCCGAGGGCCTGCAGGATGTGCTGGTCGTCGAGGAGAAGCGCGGCTTCATCGAGGACCAGCTGGTCCGCATCCTCTACAACATGGACGCCTCCAAGCGTCCCTCGGTGGTCGGCAAGCGCGACGAGAGCGGCGCTCCCTTGCTGCCGAGCGAGGGCGAGCTGACGCCGACCATGGTCGCCGCCGCCGTGGTGGCGCGGCTGCGCCGGCTCGGTCACCGCAGCCCGCTGCTGGAGCAGCGTTTGGCAAAACTCGAGGCGTTCGATCGCCCCGCCGAGGGCACGGGCACCGCGAAGCTGCAGCGCACGCCGTATTTCTGCTCGGGCTGCCCACACAACTCGTCGACCAAGATCCCCGAGGGCAGCCGCGCCATGGCTGGCATCGGCTGCCACGGCATGGCGCTGTCGGTGCCGAACCGCAACACCCAGACCATCTCGCATATGGGCGCGGAGGGCGTGAGCTGGATCGGGCAGGCGCCGTTCACCAGCGAAGAGCATGTGTTCCAGAACCTCGGCGACGGCACCTACACCCATTCCGGCTTGCTGGCGCTGCGCGCAGCGGCCGCGGCCGGCGTCAACATCACCTACAAGATCCTCTACAACGATGCGGTTGCGATGACCGGCGGCCAGCCGGCCGAGGGCGGCTTCACGGTGTCGCAGATCGCGCATCAGGTCGCCGCCGAGGGCACCAGGAAGCTTGCGATCGTCTCCGACGATCCGGACAAATATCCCGCCAATTATTTCCCGCCCGGCGCTACCATCCATCATCGCCGCGAACTCGATGCCGTGCAGCGCACCCTGCGCGAGATCGAGGGCCTCACCGTCCTGATCTACGACCAGACCTGTGCCGCCGAGAAGCGCCGCCGCCGCAAGCGCGGGCTGTTCCCCGATCCGGCCAAGCGCGTCTTCATCAACGAGCGCGTCTGCGAGGGTTGCGGCGACTGCTCGGTGGCGTCGAACTGCGTCTCGGTGCAGCCGCTGGAGACCGAGCTTGGCCGCAAGCGCCGCATCGACCAGTCGAACTGCAACAAGGATTTCTCCTGCATCGAGGGCTTTTGCCCGAGCTTCGTGATGGTGCAGGATCCCAAGCTGCGCAAGGCCGATCGCACCGCCGCCGATCCCAAGGCGTTGTTCGCCGATCTGCCGACGCCGCCTGTGGCCACGTTGAGCAATCCCTACAACATCCTGATCACCGGCATCGGCGGCACCGGCGTCATCACCATCGGTGCGTTGCTCGGCATGGCCGCGCATGTCGAGGGGCTCGCCTGCTCGACGCTCGACTTCACCGGCCTGTCGCAGAAGAACGGCGCTGTCATGAGCCATGTCCGGCTCGCGCCGGCGGCGGACATGCTGACCACGGTGCGCATCGCGCCGGGCAATGCCAACCTGATCCTCGGCTGCGACCTCGTCGTCGCCACCAGCGTGCCGGCCCTGAGCCGCGCCGAGCGCGGCGTCACCCGCGCCGTCGTCAACGCCGATCTCCTGCCGACCGCGAGCTTCGTGATCGATCCCGATATCGACTTTGAAGCCAGCTCGATGCGCGATGCGCTGAACGGCGCGGTGACGCCTGGCGATCTCGACATCCTCGACGCCACCGGGCTTGCCACGGCGCTGATGGGCGACAGCATCGCCACCAACGCCTTCATGCTCGGCTTCGCGTTCCAGCGCGGCGCGATCCCGCTGTCGCTGGAAGCGATCCTGAAGGCGATCGAGCTCAACGGCGCCGCGATCGAGATGAACAAGACCGCGTTCTCGTGGGGCCGGCTCGCCGCGCATGATCTGCAACGCGTGGTCAGCGCCGCACGCTTCAAGAGCGCCGGCGCCGCGCCGGCAAAGAAGACGCTGGACGAGGCGATCGCGTTCCGCGCCAAATTCCTCACCGACTATCAGGATGCGGCCTACGCCAAGCGCTATCTCGACGACGTCGCATGCGTCCGCACCGCCGAAGCGGCCGCCGCGCCTGGCTCGCAGGACCTGACCGAAGCCTTCGCAAAGGGCTTGTTCAAGCTGATGGCCTACAAGGACGAATACGAGGTCGCGCGGCTCTATTCCGATGGCGAGTTCAGCAAGGCCTTGAGGGAACAATTCCAAGGCAATTCCGGCTTGAAGGTCTTGCTGGCGCCGCCGCTGCTGGCCCAGCGCGATCCCGTCACCGGGCGGCTGCAGAAGCGTGAATTCGGTCCGTGGATCTTCACGGCGTTCGGCATGCTCGCAAGGCTGAAGGGCCTGCGCGGTACCGCCTTCGACATCTTCGGCTATACCGCCGAGCGCAAGATGGAGCGCGCATTGCCGGTCGAGTATTCGGCGATGATCCTGCGTCACCTCGACGGCAGGAAGCCGCTCGACTTGCCG
Source organism: Bradyrhizobium sp. USDA 4506 (assembly GCF_054058795.1). Taxonomy (NCBI): domain Bacteria; kingdom Pseudomonadati; phylum Pseudomonadota; class Alphaproteobacteria; order Hyphomicrobiales; family Nitrobacteraceae; genus Bradyrhizobium; species Bradyrhizobium sp. USDA 4506. The sequence continues at coordinate 613,993 of NZ_JBSSBM010000002.1, forward strand.
CGCCTCGTGGCGCTGGCGAAGGCTGCGGAGCTCGTGCGTGGTTATGGCCACATCAAGGAGGGCAACGTCGCCCGCTACCGCACCGAATGCGCGCGGCTGGAGCGCGCGATCGGCCAGCCGCTGGCGCAGGCGGCCGAATAGGGCAGAGCGTTTTCGAGCGAAGTGGCCACCGGTTCGCGTTAAGAAAACGCGTCAGAACAAGAATCTGGAGTCACGTTCCGATAGCATCGGAACGGAAAGGGCTCCAGGTGGCGACTAGGGAACTTTCCACGGACGCCTTGGTTGACCGGTAACCCTGCTCGCGACCAGCGGCTGGATTCGCGCGGCCGGGGCTCCTACATGATGGGTGTTCTGTTCGAGTGATTTCAGGAGGCCGTTTGATGGTCCTGAAAAACGCTTTTGTTGCAACCGTTTGTACCGCGTGCCTGGCTTGGGGCGGCGTGGCGTTGGCTGACGAGTATCGCCCCAGCGAGTTCTTCAGCCTCGATCTTTCACGCGCAGTGTTGTCGCCGAAGCCGCTTGGCCCGCCGGCGCAGTTCGAGCCCGTTCCGGTCGAGGCGAAGACCGACCATGGCCCCGATCAGCATGCGAATGTCGAGCCGCAGGTCGAGGAGCCGAAAGTCGCGCCGAAGAAGGCCGTGCGGACCACCAGGGTGACCGCGCCGCACGAGAAGAAGCGCGCGGAAGCGCGCGTGCCCGCCCGCGCCAAGCTCGCGCGCCGGCACTCGAACCCGCTCGATGCGGAGGCCCGCGACACACGGATCCAGACCTGGCCGTGCCGCACCGGCGGCATCTGCAACTGGCATCGGTGAGGCGGCTCGGCGGTCTCACGCCGACTTGCGCGCGCGTTCGCACCAATATCAAATCCGTCATCCTGAGAGCCTGACTGAAAAATGGGTGAGTGATCTCAGTGGGGTGTGATTCCATCGGATTTGCAGAGATTCGAGGGAGAGCACGATGCCCTGGACCAAGATCACTCGGGAGCAATATCGGCGGGACGATCTGCGTTATGCAAGCGATATGACCGATGCGGAGTGGGCGCTGATCAGACGCCTGTTGCCGCGAGCGAACCGGCGCGGCCGGCCGCGTAAGACGGAGCTGCGTCGTGTGATCGAAGCGATCCTCTATATCGTTTCGACCGGCTGCCAGTGGCGGGCGTTGCCGCAGGAGTTCCCGCCCTATTCGACGGTGCAGGGCTATTTTTATAGATGGCGGGATACAGGCCGGTGGCAGAGGATTGTCAGCGTGCTTGTCCGACGGGCGCGAAAAAAGCTTGGACGGACACCGAAGCCGACGGCAGCCGTGATCGACAGTCAAAGTGCGCCGACCACCCAAGCTGGCGGACCGCGCGGCTACGATGCAGGCAAGCGCATCTACGGCCGCAAGCGGCATATCGTGACGGATACCAATGGCCTCCTCCTCGGGGTTCATGTTCATCCGGCCAACGTTCAGGACTGCCATGGCGCCGTACCGCTGCTGAAGAACGTGCGGATGAACTTCCCCCGGCTGCGCCACGTCTTTGCCGACCGGATCTACCGCGGAAATCAACTCCTCGACGCGCTCTCAGACTGCGGTCCATGGACTGTCGAGATCGTCGAGCGGCCTCAAGGCGTCAAAGGCTTCCAGCTTCTGCCGAGGCGGTGGGTGGTTGAACGCACATTCGCTTGGTTCGGCAGATGCCGCCGCCTCGCCAAGGACTTCGAGGCGACGGTGGCAACCGAAGCTGCCTGGCTGCTGATTGCACACATCAGGCTCCTGACCCGCAGACTTGCCGCTGCTGGTAAGGTTGGGTGACTTATGAGTCAGACTCTGAGGAGGCCGCGAAGCGGCCGTCTCGAAGGATGAATCGGCCACGAACGGGGGCCGTTCATCCTTCGAGACGCGCGTTCCGCGCTCCTCAGGATGACGGATTTGGCTGAGTGCTTAGCACTCCAAACTTTTCCGATTTCCATCTCCCCCGAGTCATCCCGCCGTCGCAAAACCGTCGGCGGAGAGTCAAGAAACCGTAAGGCCGGAGTCAAGGAGCGCAGGCAAAACCTTCGTTGCGATTCGACGAAGGTTATTCGATGCCGACTGCGAACTCCGCGAGGCGGCGTGGCCTCACCCGGCGCCAGCTTCTGGTGCGCTCGGCGTCGACCGCGGCGCTGGCGGGATTCGGCGCGCTGGCAAGACCGTATCTGAGCCGCACCGCGGATCGGCCCGCGATTGCGGGCATCCAGTCCGGCGACGTGGCAAGCGATTCCGCTGTCATCTGGGCGCGCGCCGATCGCGCCGCGCGGATGCACATCGAATGCGCCGCGGTCGAAAGCTTCGCCAGCATCCTGCGCACCGTGTCCGCCGATGCGCTGCCCGAGCGCGACTTCACCGCCAAGCTGCTGCTCGACGGCCTGCCGCCGGGCCAGGACCTGTTCTATCGCGTGCGCTTCGAGGACCGCGACGGCACATCAGGCGAAAGCCGGGTCGGCCATTTCCGAACCGCGCCGGCCGACCGGCGTCCCGTCTCGTTCGTCTGGTCCGGCGACGTCGTCGGGCAGGGCTGGGGCATCGACCCCGCGCGCGGCGGCTTGCGCAGCTACCGCACCATGCTGGACGAGCGTCCGGACTTCTTCATCCATTCCGGCGATCACATCTACGCCGATTGCACGGTGCCGTCGGAGCAGAAACTCCCCAACGGTGAGATCTGGCGCAACATCGTCACCGAGGAGAAATCCGCCGTCGCGCAGAGCCTCGATCAGTTTCGCGGCAACTACAAATACAACTGGCTCGACGACAATTTCCGCGCCTTCCACGCCGAGGTGCCGATGTTCGCGCAGTGGGACGACCACGAGGTGGCCGACGACTGGTCGCCGCTCGGCACCACCGATGCGACCGGCTATGAGGCGGACGGCAGCTCGCGCCTGGTGGCACGGGCACGCCGCGCCTTCCACGAATTCATGCCGATGGGGCTGATGCCGGAGCGCGATGGCCGCGTCTACCGCAAGATTCCCTACGGGCCGCTGCTCGACGTCTTCATCATCGACATGCGTTCCTATCGCGATTCCAGCTGGAATAAGCAGGGCGATCCGGACCAGGCCTGCATCCTCGGCCAGAGCCAGCTCGCCTGGCTGAAGCGGGAGCTGGTGGCGTCGGATGCTGTCTGGAAGGTGATCGCGGCGGATCTGCCGATCGGCCTCGTCAGCCTCGATGCGGTCGCGCTCGGCGACGGCCCGCCTGCGCGGCGCGAGCACGAGATCGCCGATCTGTTGTCCTTCATGAAGCGCGCCGGGGTCCGCAACACGGTCTGGCTCACCGCCGACATGCACTACACCGCCGCGCATCACTATGATCCGAATCGCGCGGTGTTCCAGGAGTTCGAGCCGTTCTGGGAGTTCGTCTCCGGCCCGCTGCATGCCGGCACCTGGTCGCCGGGCGAACTCGACAACACGTTTGGCCCGAAGGCGATGTACCAGAAGGGCTGCTCGGCCGAACAGGGCGACAATCTCGCGCCGTGCTTCGGGCTGCAATTCTTCGGCCGCGTCGACATCGACGGCAAGACCGGCGTGATGACGGTGACGCTGAAGGACGTCGACAACCACGATCTCTGGTCGGTCGATATCGAGCCGCGGCCGGACGCGCGGCCCGGCCAGATCATGGCGCAGCACATCTAGCGCCGTCTCTGATCCGTCGCGACATCTTGATTGCCGGCGTCTTGCCCGAGGGGCCGGTTTGCGGGCAGACTGCGTGTCGGCAGTCCTGCCAATTTCATTCCCACGAAACGATTTGCTGGCGTGAGGTCGTCGATGGCATCGGCTTCCCACGCGTCAGGAGCTATCCATGGAAAATCTGCAGACACAGGGCATCAGCCTTCCGCAGCTCGGGCTCGGCACCTTCCGCATGCAGGGCGATACCTGCCGCGCGGCGGTCGAGAGCGCGCTTGGGCTCGGCTATCGGCATATCGACACAGCCGAGATGTACGGCAATGAAGAGGCGATCGGGGCGGCGATCGCTGCCTCGAATGTCGCGCGCACGGACCTGCACGTGACCACCAAGGTCTGGCACGAGAACCTGGCGCCGGATGCGATCCGGACAGCGTTCGACGCCAGCCTGAAGAAGCTGCGGCTCGATCACGTCGATCTCTATCTGGTGCACTGGCCGTCGCGGAGCATGAAGCTGCCTGCCATCTTCGAGACGCTGATGAAGCTGAGGGAGGAAGGCCGGACCCGCGCGATCGGCGTCGCCAATTTCACCACCGCGCTGCTCAAGACCGTGGTCGAGGACATCAAGGCGCCGATCGCCTGCAACCAGATCGAATATCACGCGATGCTGGACCAGACGCCGGTGCGCAAATATCTCGCCGCGAAATCGATCCCGCTGGTGGCCTATTGTCCGCTCGCCCAGGGCCGCTTCGCCACCGACGAGACGCTGGCGAAAATCGGCAGCAAGCATGATGCGACCGCAGCACAGGTGGCGCTGAAATGGCTGCTCGATCAGGATGGCGTGGCGGCCATTCCGAAAGCCTCGCGCGCCGAAAGCCAAAAGGCCAATCTCGACGCACTGAAGGTCAAGCTCGACGACGCGGACCGCAAGGCGATTGCGGCGCTGCCCAAGGACATGCGCTGCGTCAATCCGGGGTTTGCGCCGGCGTGGGATTGAGGCCGCTGGCCCTGAGGAAGCAGAAAAGAAAATGGCTCCGTGAGGAGCCATTTTCCGTTGTGTCGGTCCTTAGTAGTGATGACGCTTGATGATCACCGTCCGGTCATGGCCGTGATGCCAGCCATGATGCCAACCGCGATGCCAGCCACGGTCATGGCGCATTTCGGCGCGTGCGCCCCAGCCGCGGTCCCAGTGATGATGACCGCCATGTCTGATCACGACCGTCTCGGCGCTCGCGATCGACGGAACGGCCACCGCAAGCGCACCAACCGCCGCGAGAACAAAGCCAATCTTTTTCATCTCATCCTCCTCAAATAAGCGAAGAGAAAACCGTACGGAGATTGAAACGTTCCGCAGGAATCAGAGGAGTTTCTCTGAACGCTTGTTCAGCAACTGCCTCGAACGCTGCTGCCGTCGCGTGTTGGTGCGCACAACCGATGAGCGAGCGCACGGGCGGCTTTCCCGGCCTTGCCTAACCGCTGCGTCCGACGCATCATCGCGCCATAAAAATCAATGTTCGGGGGGACGTTGCCATGAGCGAATTTTCACGCCGGGATTTTTTGAAAGTGACGGGATCGGCCGCTGCCGCAGCCATCGCGAGGCCGGCCGCTGCGGCGATGGGGCCGGACGACAAGTTCGACCTCGTGATCAAGAACGGCGATGTCATCGATCCCAGCCAGTCGCTGCGCGGCAAGCGCGACATCGGCATCCGCTGGGGCATCATCGAGGCGATCGAAGACGAGATCCCGGCTGCTCGCGCCGCCAGGACCATTGACGCGTCGGGCAAGCTCGTGATGCCGGGTCTGGTCGATCTGCACTGCCACGTCTACCCGTACGGATCGGCGATCGGCATTCCCGCCGACGAGCTGGTGCAATTCCAGGGCACCACGACGGTCGTCTCGGCGGGCGACGCCGGCGTCAACAACCTCGCGGCGCTGCGGCGCTTCATCGTCGCGCAATCGCGGGCGCGGATCTACGCCTTCGTCCACATCGCCAACAACGGCCTGTCGGCATTCCCGGTGGCCGAGCTCTACAACATCGACAACGCCCAGGTCGAAGCCTGCGCGATGGCGCTGGCCGAGAACCCCGACTTCCTGATCGGGGTCAAGGTGCGGATGTCGGAAAACGTCATCTTCAAGCACGGCCTCGAGCCGCTGAAGCGCGGCATCCAGGCCTGCGAGATGTGCGGCTGGCCGGCGCGGATGATGGTACATATCGGCGGCGTCGAGACCAGGGAGCTGATGTCCGACATCCTCGATCTGCTGCGGCCGGGCGATATCCTGACCCACGCCTATTCCGGCGCGCCGAACATGTCCGGCGCTTTCACCAATATCGTCCAGGAGGGCAAGCTGTTGCCGGCGGCGCTCGCGGCCAAGCAGCGCGGCGTGCTGTTCGACGTTGGCCATGGCGGCGGCAGCTTCGATTTCACGGTGGCCGAAGTCGCGATCCCCGCCGGCTGCGCGCCCGATACGATCTCCTCCGACATCCACGTCTTCTCGGGCAACTCGCCCGGCATTCCGTTCCTGCCGAACGTGATGAGCAAGTTCCTGGCGATGGGCTCGTCGCTGGATCAGGTGGTGGCGATGGCGACCTCGGCGCCGGCGCGGATCATCAACCGGACCCCGAAGGTCGGCACGCTGCAGCGTGGCGCGCCCGGCGACGTCGCGATCATGGATCTCGTCGAAGGCCCGGTCTCCTTCGTCGATACCCGCAACAACAAGCGCGACGGCAATCTGCTGCTGAAGCCGGTGCAGACCGTGGTCAACGGCGTGCCGTTCGGCCGGCCCTATCAGGCGCCGTTCTCGGTGAGGTAGGCGCGCAGATCGGTAGAGCATGATGAGATCAGATCGAATGGCGACCGCAAGCGCGCTGCGCTCCCTCGCCCCGTTCTTACGGGGAGAGGGTTGGGGTGAGGGGCTGCCTCCGCATATCCGGTGATAGCTGAGGTTGCGGAGGCTCCCCCTCACCCGGAACGCATCTGACGATGCGTTCCGACCTCTCCCCGCACGCGGGGCGAGGTGAAGCGGAGTCCGCAACTCGCTTCAGCGCAAAGTCATCATGATCTAGCCGCGCTTCTCCACGTTGCTGCTGCGCGCCGGCACGCCGAACTCCTTGCGGCACACCTCGGCCAGCGCGGCAACGCCCTCGCGGATCTGCTCGTGCGAGGGGCTGGCGAAGCAGAGGCGGAGCCGGCTGCCGGAATGGGCCTTGCTGGTCGACCATTCCGGTCCCGGATTGATCGAGACGCCGGCGGCAAGCGCCGCCTGATAGAGCTTCAGCGTGTCGACATTGTCGGGCAGCTTGACCCAGAGGAATATGCCGCCCTTGGGCGCCTCGAATTCGGCCGCGGTGCCGAACTGCTCGTTCAACGCCTCCATCAGCGTATCGAGCTTGGCGCGCAGGCCCTTGGTCAGGCGCGGCACATGGGTCGAAAAATGCGGTGCGCAATATTCCGCGAGCACCATCTGCTCCAGTGCGCCGGAGCCGGCGTCGGTCTTCAGCGGCAGCATTCGCGACATGATCCCCCAGGGCGCGACGATGAAGCCGACCCGCAGCGCAGGCGCGATCGATTTGGAGAACGAGCCGATATGGATCACGCCGCCATGCTTGCTCATCGCATAGATCGCGGGCGGCCGTTCGCCGTTCCAGATCAAATCGGCATAGCAATCGTCCTCGAAGATCGGCACGCCGTATTCCCTTGACAGCTTCAGCATCCCGGCGCGGCGGCTCTCGGGAAGGATCGAGCCGGTCGGGTTCTGCACTGTCGGGATGGTGTAGATGTATTTCGGCGTGATGCCGCGCCGCTTGTGATCGGCGAGTGCCGCAGCCAGCGCATCGATCCTGATGCCCTCGCCATCGAGGGGAATGCCGACCGCATTGACGCCGAGCCGTGTCAGCCGGTTCAGTGAGCCCTGATAGGTTTCCTGCTCGATCAGCACGGTATCGCCCTTGGCGAGCAAGGTGTGATTGATCAGATCGAGCGCCTGCAGCGAGCCGGAGACGATCATGATCTCGTCCGGCGTGCAGGCAATTCCGGCGTCGCGCTTCAGCTTCTCGGTCAGGAACTGGCGCAGCGGCAGATAGCCCTGCGGCCCGTGCGCGAGATTGTAGGTCGCCAGATTCCTGCCCTCGCGCTTCAGCACGGCGTTGACCGCCTCCAGCAGCCCGTCGACCGGGACCTGGTCGGGATCGTTGTTGCCGCCGACGAAGCTGTATTTGGCGAGCCCGGTCCAGCGTGCGGCCGGGGCAGGCAGGCCGGCCGCGAGTAGCGGTGTAAAGTCGAACTGGGCTGAGGTGGACATGGACGTTTCGCTCCGTGTTGTTATCGTTGAGAAGGCCGCGGCAAGCGGCCTTCCATGAGGTTAGTTCTTGCCGACCGGCCGGATCGGCCGGCCCTGGCTGATGAAGGCGTAGTGCCCTGCGCCGACACTGCCGACCATCAAGGCCTCGACCGCCGGTTCCGCGATCTCGCCGGCGGCCGCCCAATCGACCACGAAATTCGCGCCGGTGCCGCCGCGGGTATCGGTCGTGGCGATCGCGACCTCGACGGTCGCAAACGGTTTTAGCGCGACCGGCGATTTAAGGTAGCTCTCCACCATCTTGCCTGATGTGTCGAAATAGGCGATCCGCTTCAGCACCAGCGGCTTCGTCTCGGAGGCGTTGTGCACGCTGAGCGTCACCGAAAAATCGGCCCTGAGCTTGCCCTGGCTCATCGACACGCTGGAATACACCGGCACGTAGAATGCACCGGAGGCGGTGAGGCCCTCCGATGGCACCGTCGTCAACGAGTTCGCGAAATTTTGTTCAATACTTGCCGAGGATTGTGCTAGCGCCTCTGACATGCGCACGGTGAGCAGGCAGAGCAAAACTGCGAGAAAAATGCCGCCTGCGCGGATGTGACACATTGCTCGGTTGATCCTCACGCCCGGCCCTCTAGGTTGCGGCAACAGGAAGTCTTTGACGCATGCATGAACTGATTCCCGATATCACGCTCTGTATCCTGTTTGCCTGGGGGATTGGGCTGCTCGCCCACTTCTCCCGGCAACCGCTGATACTGGCCTACCTTATCGCCGGCTTTTTCATTGGTCCATTCGGCATGGGCTGGGTCAAGTCCCAGGAATCGATCAGCGTCATCTCCGAGCTCGGCCTGATCTTCATGCTGTTCATGATCGGGCTGGAAATCGACCTCAAGAAGATCATCCGTGCCGGCAAGGTCATCCTGTTCGCGGGAGCCGGCGAGCTGATCGGCGGCTGCCTGATCGGCGTGGCGTTCTTTGCCGCTATCGGGCTTGCGGTCGGTGGCGGCAAGTTCGACGCGATCTATCTCTGCGTCGCCTGCGCGCTGTCGTCGACCGTGATCATCGTCAAGGTGCTCTACGAGAAGCGCGAACTGGATACGCTGCCGGGCCGTATCACGCTCGGCGTGTTGGTGCTGCAGGACATCTTCGCGATCCTGTTCCTGGCGGTGCAGCCGAGCCTCGACAATCTGCAGATCAGCGTCGTGCTGTTGTCGATTGCCCGCGTCGCGGTGCTGGTCGCGACCGCGCTGGTGCTGAGCCGCTACGTGCTGCCGCGCCTGTTCCACCAGATCGCGCGGCGGCCCGAGCTCGTGCTGCTCGGCGCGCTCGCCTGGTGCTTCCTGATCGGCGAGATCGCCGAGCGGCTGCATCTGTCGCGCGAGATGGGCTCGCTGGTCGCCGGCGTCTCGATCTCGACCTTTCCCTATGCGCTCGACGTCACCGCCAAGGTCACGACGCTGCGGGATTTCTTCATCACGCTGTTCTTTGTCGCGCTCGGCATGACGATCCCGATTCCGGGCCTCTCGGTGATCTGGCTTGCGCTCGTCATCGCGGCCTTCACGGTGGCGAGCCGCCTGATCACGACGTTCACGCCGCTCTATCTGATGAAGCAGGGCCTGCGTGCCAGCCTGCTGCCGGCGATCAACCTGGCGCAGATCTCCGAGTTCTCGCTGGTCGTGATCCAGACCGGCGTCGCCGCCAACCACATCGGAACCGAAACCGCGAGTGCGGCCTCGTTCGCCTTCGTCGTGCTGGCGGTGCTCTCGACCTTCGCGATGGGGCGCAGCGACCAGATCGTGCGCGGCCTGATCGGTCCGTTGAAGCGGATCGGGCTGCGCGACCTCGATCAGGAAGGCCAGGGCCGCGGCGAGGCCGGGCACGAGGGCGGACATGGCGAGATCCGGCGCATCGTTATCCTCGGCTTTTTCCGCGCGGCGAGCGCGCTGATCAGCCAGATCGAGCGGCAGAACCAGTCGCTACTCGAGCAGATCAGCGTCATCGATTTCAACCCGCTGGTGTTCCGCACGCTGTCCGACCGCGGCATGCATGTGATCTATGGCGACATCAGCAATGTCGACACCCTGGTTCATGCCGGCATCGGCAAGGCCGAGATCATCATCCTGAGCGTGCCGGATTTCCTCTTGGTCGGCGCCGACAATGAGAAGCTGGTGCGCCACGTCCGCGCCCTCAATCCGACCGCGCGGATCGTTGCCACCGCGGACCTCCTGACCGGCGTCGACGACCTCTACAGCGCCGGCGCCGACTACGTGACGGTGACCCGGCTCAGCGACGCCGGCGAGCTCTATTCCGTGATCGAGGCGGCCGACGCCGGCCTGCTCGACGACAAGCGCGCCGAGCTGGACGTCCAGCTCAGCGACCGGCGCGAGGTGCTGCCGTAACGCCGGTCTCAAGGCTGTCCATCACCTCTCCCCATCGGGGAGAGGTCGATTTGCGCAGCGGGTGAGGGGGCTCGAGTCCCACGAGAGGGCTGAACCCCTCACCCGGATCGCATCGAGCGATGCGATCCGACCTCTCCCTTTGGGAGAGGTGAAATCTCCCCTCCTGGTATCCCTGCCGGATGCATGGCGGGTTGCATAATGATACTGGCGCTGACATCGGAACCCGGCTAATCCACTGCCTGCATATAGCGAGATGTCAGGACAATGGCCGATACGATCCAGGAAGTGCTGCAAGCCTTTGCGAAGGGTGAACTCGTTGTCGTCACCGACGATGACGACCGGGAAGGCGAGGGCGATTTGATCGTCGCGGCGTCGTTCTGTACGGCGGAGAAGATGGCTTTCATCATCCGCCACACCTCCGGCATCGTCTGCGCGCCGATCACCACCGAGGATGCCCGCCGGCTGCGGCTCGACCCGATGGTGGCGCACAACGAGTCCAACCACACCACCGCCTTCACGGTCTCGATCGACTACAAGCCCGATGGTGGCACCGGCATCTCGGCCGAGGAACGCGCCTCCTGCTGCCGCGCGCTCGCCAATCCCAATGCCGGCGCCAATGATTTCGCGCGTCCCGGCCACATCTTCCCGCTGATCGCGCGCGACGGCGGCGTGCTGCTGCGCTCCGGCCACACCGAGGCGGCGGTCGATCTGTGCCGGCTCTCCGGCCTGCCGCCGGTAGGCGTCATCAGCGAGCTGATGAACGACGATGGAACCGTGATGAAGGGCGAGCAGGTCGCCAAATTCGCCGCCGCCCACAAGCTCAAGCATGTCACGATCGCGGACATGATCGCCTATCGCCAGGCGCGCGAGAAGCTGATCGAACGGGTCGCGACCTTCACCACCGAAAGCCCGATCGGCCCGCTGCAGGGCTACGCCTATCGCTCGCCGTTCGATGAGATCATGCATGCCGCCTTCGTCTATAACGGCATCGGCGACGGCCGGGACGTGCTGACGCGGCTGCACAAGCCCAACATCGTGAAAGACCTGTTCACCGGGCCGGCGCGCATGGAAGCCGTGCTGCGGCATTTCAAGGATGCCGGCCGCGGCGTGCTGGTATATCTGCGCGATGGTGCCGCCGGTGTTCCGGTCGAGCCGGTTGGCGAGCAGAAGACGGCGGAGGCCGATCGCCACAGGCAGTGGCGCGAGGTCGGCGTCGGCGCACAGATCCTGCGTGATCTCGGCGTCACCTCGATCCGGCACCTGACTTCGTCGGTGCATGACTACAAGGGATTGTCAGGTTTCGGCATCGAGATCGTGTCGAACGAGAAGCTGGAGACCTAACGTCAGTCATTCCGGGGCGCGCGATAGCGCGAACCCGGAATCTCGAGATTCCGGGTTCGATGCTGCGCATCGCCCCGGAATGACGGTGAGAGGATCACCAATTGCGCTTCGCAGCATAGCGCTTTAATTTATCCGCCAATTTCCGATAGACGATGCGAAAGGATGTTTCATGAGCGTGCGCCCCCAGGCCAAGGACAAGCCGGCTGCCGCCAGCTTCCAGTGGGATGATCCGTTCCTGCTCGACGACCAGCTCACCGAAGACGAACGCCTGATCCGCGACACTGCGCGAGCCTATGCGCAGGACAAGCTGCTGCCGCGGGTCACCAAGGCCTATCTGGAAGAGAAAACCGACCGCGAGATCTTCAACGAAATGGGCGAGCTCGGCCTGATCGGCGTGACGCTGCCCGAGGAGTATGGCTGCGCCAATGCGAGCTACGTGGCCTATGGCCTCGTGGCGCGCGAGATCGAGCGCGTCGATAGCGGCTATCGCTCGATGAACTCGGTGCAGTCGTCGCTGGTGATGTATCCGATCTACGCCTATGGCGACGAAAACCAGCGCAAGAAATATCTGCCAAAGCTTGCGACCGGGGAATGGGTCGGCTGCTTCGGCCTGACCGAGCCGGACGCCGGTTCCGATCCCGGCGGCATGAAGACCCGCGCGGAGAAGGTCGCTGACGGCTACAAGCTCAACGGCGCCAAGATGTGGATCTCGAACGCGCCGATCGCCGACGTGTTCGTGGTGTGGGCCAAGTCGGCGGCGCACGACAACCAGATCCGCGGCTTCATCCTCGAGAAGGGCATGAAGGGCCTGTCGGCGCCGAAGGTCGGCGGCAAGCTGTCGCTGCGCGCCTCGATCACCGGCGAGATCGTGCTCGACAATGTGGTGGTGCCGGAAAGCGCGCTGCTGCCTAACGTCTCCGGCCTCAAGGGCCCGTTCGGCTGCCTCAATCGCGCCCGCTACGGCATCTCCTGGGGCGCATTGGGCGCTGCCGAGGACTGCATGCACCGCGCGCGGCAATACACGCTCGACCGCAAGCAGTTTGGCCGGCCGCTCGCCGCCACCCAGCTGGTGCAGAAGAAGCTCGCCGACATGGAGACCGAGATCGCGCTCGGCCTGCAGGCCTCGTTGCGCGTCGGCCGCCTGATGGACGAGGGCAAGATGGCGCCTGAGATGATCTCGATCGTCAAGCGCAACAATTGCGGCAAGTCGCTCGACATCGCCCGCATGGCGCGCGACATGCACGGCGGCAACGGCATCCAGATCGAGTATCACGTGATGCGCCACGCCGCGAACCTCGAGACGGTGAACACCTATGAGGGCACGCACGACGTCCATGCGCTGATCCTCGGCCGCGCGATCACCGGCATCCAGGCGTTCTCGTAAGGGCGCTTGCTCGTCATTCCGGGGCGCGCCAACCGAACTCAGGTTTACCCGAGTTCGGCAGATTTTAAATGTCTAAGTCGGCAACAGCCGACTTGGACGGCGCGAACCCGGAATCTCGCGCCGCGTTCCTTTCCCTTCTTTCGAGATTCCGGGTCTGGCCCTGCGGGCCATCCCGGAATGACGATGCAGAGAAAATCCCCATGGCCGACAACGACGACATCCCGTTCAACCGCGACTTTCCGCTGAAGCCCGGCGTGGTCGAACAGGTCCGCCCCGGCGTTCGCCGTGTCCTCTGCAACAATCCGAGCCCGTTCACCTTCACGGGCACGGTCAGCTACATCGTCGGCGAGGGGAAGGTCGCGATCATCGATCCCGGTCCCGACGACGAGGCGCATGCCAAGGCGCTGCTCGATGCGGTCAAGGGCGAGACCGTGACGCATATCCTGGTCACCCATACCCATCGGGACCATTCGCCGAACACGCCACGGATCAAGGCCGCGACCGGCGCGCCGGTTTATGCCGAGGGACCGCACCGCGCCTCGCGCCCGCGCTTCGAGAGCGAAAAGCACAATCCGGAATCCGGCGCCGACCGCGATTTCCGGCCCGATGTGCAGGTCAAGCACGGCGACGTCATCGAGGGCGCGGGCTTTGCGCTGGAGGCGGTCGCGACCCCCGGCCACACCGCCAACCATCTGGCGTTCGCCTGGGCCGAGCGCAGCATGAATTTCGTCGGCGACCATGTGATGGGCTGGTCGACCTCGATCGTGGCGCCGCCGGACGGCTCGATGATCGATTACATGGCCTCGCTGGAGCGGCTGGAACAGCGGCCCGAGCAGCTGTATTTCTCCGGCCACGGCCCGGAGATTCCGGAGGGCCCGCGCTACGTCCGCTTCCTGGCGCGGCATCGCCGGGCGCGCGAGGCGTCGATCCTGCATCGTCTCGGCAAGGGCGAGGCCGACATTCCGACCATGGTGCGGGCGATCTATATCGGGCTCGATCCGCGGCTCGCCAATGCCGCCGGCTATTCGGTGCTGGCGCATCTGGAGGACCTTGTCGCACGCGGCGTCGTGGCGACGGACGGCGATCCGGTGATCGGCGGGACGTATCGGATGGCCTAGTTCGTCATTCCGGGATGGTGCCGAGCACCAGACCCGGAATCTCGAGATTCCGGGTTCATCGCTGCGCGATGCCCCGGAATGACGCTACCGCGTCACTTCTTCACCGTCTTCGCCGGCGGCGCCTTTGGCGCGACAGGCGCCGCCTTCTTCGCCGGCTTGGCATTGTCGTTCTCGGCCGCGCTGTTGAGGTCTTCGATCAGCTTCTTGACGCGGGCGGCGTTGCTGCCGAGATCGGTGTCGAAATAGCGCGACGCCGAGCGGATATCGACGCGGGAGTCCTCGTCGTCAGGGGTGACCCTGATCGAGACGTCCTCGCGGAAACCCATGATCGGCGTCCGCGCCACCGCCTCGATGCGGCCGATGCGGCGGGGCAGCTGCGGCGCGCGCGCGTCGATGACGAGCCATTTGCGACGGTTCACCAGCCGCAGCGTCAGCTCGTAGGCGCGGTCGACCGGGGTTTCGAGCTCGACGGTTTCGATATCGGGATAGGCCGCGCGCTGCCGCTCGGCCGAATAGAGGCCGGCATAGGCGGCAGGATTGGTGCCTTCCCCGGTGCGCAGCCGCGCCAGCGCCTCGAATTTCGGCGGGTCGATCGCGTCGGTGGTGACGTCGTAGATCCGCGGCAGCTTGCGGTACTGATAGATGAGGTAGGCCGGGTAGGCGAGGATCGCCGCGTCGATCAGCAGCGCGAGCAGGATCCGGCCCATGCCGCGGGTGCCGTTCTGCCAGATCGCGGCAAAGGCGGCCAGCCCGAGCAGGATCGACAGGCCGGCCAGGCCCAGCGCGCCGAAGAAGGTCGCCAGCGCCGGCTTGACCTCCAGGAACCCGAAGCGGACGATCAGGATCGAAACGACCACCGCGACGACGGAGAAGATGGCGAGGTTGCGCGACCAGGTGGCGAGACCGGACACGGGGTCCTGCTGGTAGGGAGCGGAAAACCTGCGCGCCATCGTCGAAAAATCTGCCGGTTGAGATGTCCTGAGGCGACCTCGGCCGCCGCGATCAGTCGTGTGAGACCACGGACCTGCGGCGAATTCAAGGGATTTGGGCTTTACCCCGAATCGTCATGGCCGGGCATAGCCGTCCGAAGGACGGCGTCGCTTGCGCTCGCCTATGACCCGGCCATCCATGTCTTGCCGCACGATGAAGTCGTGGATGCCCGGGTCAAGCCCGGGCATGACGAGCGTTTGTTTTCACGCCGCGGCGGTCGGGAACGTGTAGTCCTTGAACTGGTCGCGCAGCGCCGTCTTCAGGATCTTGCCGGTCGCGGTGTGGGGAATGCCGTCGACGAAGGCGACGTCGTCGGGCATCCACCATTTGGCGATCTTGCCGTCCATGAACTTCAGGATGTCCTCGCGCGTGGCACTCTGGCCCTGCTTGAGTTGCACGATCAGCAGCGGCCGCTCATCCCATTTGGGGTGATGGACGCCGATCACGGCGGCTTCCGCGACCGCCGGATGGCCGACCGCGAGGTTCTCGAGATCGATCGAAGATATCCATTCGCCGCCGGACTTGATCACGTCCTTGGAGCGGTCGGTGATCCGCATGTAGCCGTGCTCGTCCATCGTCGAGACGTCGCCGGTGTCGAAATAACCGGCATCGTCGAGGATGTTGCTGTCGATCCGGAAATAGGCCTTGGCGATCGCCGGGCCCGAGACCTTGAGACGGCCGAACGTCTTGCCGTCCCACGGCAGCTCCTTGCCGGCATCGTCGGTGATCTTCATCTCGACGCCGAACGGCGGATAGCCCTGGGTCTGCAGGATGTCGAGCCGCTCCTCGCCGGTGCGCTCGGTGAACGGCGGCTTCAGCGTCGCCAGCGTGCCGAGCGGGCTCATCTCGGTCATGCCCCAGGCGTGGCGCACCTGGCTGCCCATGTCGAGGAACGCCTGGATCATCGAGCGTGGCATCGCCGACCCGCCGCAAATCACCATCTGCAGATCCGGCAGCTTGACGTTGTTGGCGGCCATGTATTGCAGCAGCATCAGCCACACCGTCGGCACGCCGGCGGTGTGCGTGACCTTCTCGGTCGACAGCAACTCGTACACCGAGGCGCCGTCGAGCTTCGGGCCCGGCATCACGAGCTTGGTGCCCATCGACGGCGCGGAGAAGGCGATGCCCCAGCTGTTGGCATGGAACAAGGGGACCACCGGAAGCATTGTGTCCGACGCGGAGGTGCCGAGCGCGTCCTTCGAATTGGCCATCAGCGCGTGCAACACGTTGGAGCGGTGCGAATAAAGTACACCCTTGGGATCGCCCGTCGTGCCGGAGGTGTAGCACATCGCCGCCGCGGTGTTCTCGTCGAAGGTCTTCCACTCGAACTTGCCGTCGGATGCTGCGATCCAGTCCTCATAGGCGACCGCGTTCTTCAGCGTGGTCTGCGGCATGTGCGCCTTGTCGGTCAGCACCACGTAGCGCTCGACGCTCGGCAGCTGGCCTGCGATCTTCTCCAGCACCGGAACGAAGGTGAGGTCGGTGATGACGATGCGGTCCTGGGCGTGGTTGACGATCCAGGCGATCTGTTCCGGAAACAGGCGCGGATTGACCGTATGGCAGATCGCGCCGATCCCCATGATGCCGTACCAGACCTCAAGGTGGCGCCAGGTGTTCCAGGCGATGGTGGCGACGCGATCGCCGAGCTTGATGCCGTCGCGTTCCAGGCTCTGCGAGACCTTCAGTGCGCGGGCGTGGATCTGGGCGTAGGTGGTGCGATGAATCGGGCCTTCGACCGACCGCGTCACGACTTCCTGTGTGCCGTGATATTTGGCGGCGTGCTCAATAATCTTGTGACACAGCAAGGGCCAATCTTGCATCAAACCAAGCATACGCGAATCCCTCCTCGATCCTCACACATGATCCGCCGGCATCTTGGACGGCCGGCAGTAAAATCATGGAACTGACATGAACTTTAGCGCGGAGAAAGCAAGCCGAAAATGGCCTGTTGGCGCGTTTCGTCGCGGGGGCGCGGCAATGGTTACCGCCGCCGTGCTGCTTTGCCTTGGCATGCAAGCAGGCCCCGCCGAGGCCGCCCGCCGCGTGCCCAGCTTTCCGTGGGACGATCTGTTCGGCACCCGGCCGCAAAGGCCGCACAAGGCAGCCCGCCGCGCAGCGGTGCCGCTGCCGAAGCCTCGCCCGGCTGAGGCGCCGGCGGCAGCCCACGCGCCCGCGGCAACCGAGCCCGAGCCGCCCGCGGCCGGGACGCAGTCTCCGGCCGCACCTGCTGAGGCGGCCAGGCCCAGCGAGACGGCCAAGCCCGCTGATGTCGCCAAGCCGGCCGAGCCCGCCGCGCCGCAGCTCTCGGCCTGCCGACAGGCGCTGACCGAGGAGATCGCGATCGCCCCGAGCATTCCGGATATCCACGGCGCCGGGGGCTGCGGCGGCGAGGATCTGGTGCGGCTCGAGGCGATCGTGCTGGCGGACAAGCGCAAGGTCGCGGTCAAGCCCGCCGCGATCCTCCGCTGCAAGATGGCTGCTGCGGTCGCCGACTGGGTCCGCACCGATATCGCGCCGCTCGCGCAGAACCTCGGGGGCGGGATCAGCAATCTCGACAATTTCGACTCGTTCGAGTGCCGCGGCCGCAATCGGGTCGCCGGAGCGCAGCTCTCCGAGCACGGCCGCGCCAATGCGCTCGACGTCCGCGCGCTCGGTCTTGCCAACGGCAAGTCGATCTCGCTGACCGACCGCAGCGTGCCGCGGACCTTGCGCGAGACCGTGCTGCATTCGGTCTGTGCCCGCTTCTCCACGGTGCTCGGTCCGGGCTCGGACTGGTACCACGAGGACCACATCCATCTCGACCTGATCGAGCGTCGCAACAATTACCGGATCTGCCAGTGGAACGTGGACGACCCGCTGCCGCAGGTCGCGCCGCTGTTGCCGGCCGAGCGCCCCGAAGAGGCGCCGCCGCGCGAGGTCGCCGCCAAATCCGACGCGCCGAAAGCGGACACATCCAAAGCTGACCACGGCAAGTCTGGCACCGGCAAGCCGGACGCCACAAAATCAGATGATGCGACCGCCCCCGACCGCAGCGCCGAGACCAAACCGCAGCCAACAAAAAAGCGCCGGCAAAGCCGGCGCTTTTGATCGCGATTGCGATTGGATCAGTAGGTCGTGCCGCCGCCGCCCTGCAGCGCCATCTGCGGCTTGTAGGGCGAGTCGCCGTGCTTCGGCTCCAGCACCACGACGATGGTGCCGAGCTTGACGCGGTTGTAGAGGTCGATGACGTCCTCGTTGGTCATGCGGATGCAGCCCGAGGAGATCGACGCGCCGATATATTCCGGCTGGTTAGTGCCGTGGATGCGGAACAGCGTGTCCTTGCCGCCCGAATAGAGATACATCGCGCGCGAGCCCATCGGATTGTCCGGGCCCGGGGCCACGAAGGTCGGGACGCCAAGGCGCGAGATTTCGCCGGGGGTCGGGTGCCAAGCCGGCCATTCGGTCATGCTGCCGACCTTGGCGATGCCGGACCAGGCCATGGCTTCCTCGCCGACGGTGATGCCGTAGCGGATCGCCTTGCCGTCATTCAGCACGTAATAGAGGTAATGGTTGTCGGAATCGACCACGATCGAGCCGGGGGCTTCCTTGCGGTGATACTCGACGATGGCGCGGCGGAACGGTTCAGCGACCGGCGTCTTGACGTAGGTGGTCTTGGCCAGGAGTTCCTTGTCACGCGGCTTGAAGTTCGCGGTGTTGGTTGCCTCATAGGTTGTGGCCTGCATGCAGCCCGACAACATCAGGCCCGCGGCCAGGATCCCGAGGGTAACTTTGAGCGACGACATGATTACATTCCAATCGAAAATCCGCGCTCGAAAGCGCCACTATTACGCCCCAAACGCCACGATTCCATTAGCGGCATTATTGCCGAAACGTGCCATTATTCCCAGAGTCTAGATGCCTTTCCCGCATCGCGGGACGCTGTCTGTGGCTATTTTGCCGCAACTGTTCTGGTGCCGGGTTGGTTTTTGTGCAAACAGGCAACGGTCGACGAGTCGGCGTCACGTCGCTGCCGCCTGGCCGCCACAAGTATGGATGCCCGGTTAATACCCCGGTCATGAAGCGCCCCCCAGAATCGCGCTAAGTCGGCGGGTCCTGCCAGCCCTGTTTCGTGGAGTTCGTGATGCTGTCGGTGTTCGTTCCGTCCGAGTTTTCGCTCAAGAAGGCCACCGCGACGGACCTCGGCGCGCTGCCCGAGGGAGCGGTCTGGGTCGATCTGGTGAATCCGACCGTGGAGGAGGACCGGGCGGTCGAGAAGCTCGCGGGGATCGCGGTGCCGACCCGGGAAGACATGCAGGAGATCGAGATCTCCAGCCGGCTCTATATCGAGAACAGCGCGCGCTACATGACCGCGACGCTGATGTGCCAGTCCGACACCGACATGCCGCGCACCACGGCGGTGACCTTCATCCTCACCGGTCATCGGCTGGTGACGGTGCGCTACGACCTGCCGAAGCCGTTCGCGCTGGTCGAGAACAAGCTGGCGCGCGCCTGTTCCCCCAGCATCACCGGCGAGCAGGTGCTGATGGAACTGCTGGACGCGGTGATCGACCGTTGCGCCGACATTCTGGAGCGCTGCGGGGCCGATATCGACCAGGTGTCCCACGACATCTTCGAGCCGGAGAGCGAGCGCCACGGCCACGCCAAGCAATATTCGCAGATTCTGATCGCGATCGGCCGTAAGGGCGACCTGACCTCGAAGGTTCGCGAAAGCCTGGTCTCGATCGGCCGCCTCGTCACCTTCCTCTCCGCGGTGGTCGAGGGCGTGAAATGGTCCAAGGACATGCGCGAGCAGCTCAAGACCATGCAGCGTGACGTGGCCTCACTGACCGACCACGCCTCCTATCTCTCCAACAAGATCACCTTCGTGCTCGACGCCATGCTCGGCGTGGTCAATCTGGAACAGAACAACATCATCAAACTGTTCTCGGTGATGGCGGTAGTGCTGATGCCGCCGACGCTGATTGCCTCGATCTACGGCATGAATTTCAAGATCATGCCGGAACTCGAGTGGGCGCACGGCTATCCGTATGCACTGGTGCTGATGCTGATCGCGGCTGTCGTGCCGTACTGGATCTTCAAGTGGAAGAAGTGGCTGTAAACCGGTTCCACGCGTCGCGTTTTGGGACGCGCTTCCTGCCTTATTTCCTCTGCTAAAATTTGAGCGTTGCGCTGAACGTTTGGGCGAAACTTGTCTGCGATAACGCCCGCCTCGAAGCCGGAGGACAGCAATGGTTGAGAAGATCATAACGCCACGGCGTAACGTCATCGACTTTGCGCGCTATCAACAGGACCGCGCAGCAGGCAAGGTGCAGGCGATCTCGCCGAGACTTTGCCGTTACTGTGGCGCTGCGTTGCTGGATGGCGAGGACGAAGACGAATGCTCCAGCGCGCTGAACGACGTCGCGCTGCGGCAGCCCGAGAAGAAGAAGTCGCGTCGGTTTTACGCAGACTAGAGGCCGAAGCCTCGGAGGCAGAAGCCTCGTTTGTGTTTGTTACGCCTGCAAGTGAAGCAATCCCAATGACGGCCGCGGCGGCGGCCGGGATCGCCTCAAAACTTCCTTCCCCGAAATACGGCTCTTCCCAAGCTCAGACGTGCTGACCACCGTTGATGTGGATCTCCGCACCGTTCACGTAAGAGCTGGTCTCCGTACAGAGAACGTAGATGATCTTGGCGACCTCGTCCGGCGTGCCGAGGCGGTGCATCGGGATCTGCTGGTCGACGATCTTCTCGGTGCCCGGCGACAGGATCGAGGTATCGATCTCGCCCGGCGCGATCGCGTTGACGCGGACGCCGACGCGGCCGAAGTCCGATGCCATCTCGCGCGTCAGCGCCGCGAGCGCGGCCTTCGACGTCGCATAGGCCGCGCCGGCAAACGGATGCACGCGCGAGCCGGCGATCGAGGTGACGTTCACCACCGCGCCCTTGGCGTGTTTCAACTCCTCGATCAGCCCGCGCGCGATCATGATCGGTGCGAAGAAGTTGACGTGGAAAACGTGGGTCCAGGTCTCGATGTCGGTGTCCATGGTGCCGAGCCGGCCGCCGCCCGCAGCCTTCGGCGAGATCGCGGCGTTGTTGACCAGCGCGTGCAGTTCATCGTTCTCGAGCCGCCTGCGGATCTCGGAGATCGCGCGCACGGTGTCGTCATGGCTGCCGAGGTCGACCTCGATGTGGTCTTCCGGCCCGGCACCCCACGGGCAGACCTCGGGAAACGCGTGCCGCGACAGGGTGATGACGCGCCAGCCGGCGGACGAGAACCGGATCGCGGTGGCATGGCCGATGCCGCGGCTTGCGCCGGTCAGGAGCAGCGTGCGCCGCGGTGCATTGGATGGATGGGGCATCGACGGTTTCTTTCGTTTTCGTCATGCGCGGCGGCGTGCCGGGCATCCACGCCTTCGAACGACTTGGGATGACTTGGGATCAAGACGTCGATGGCCGGGTCATCTTACACGAAGATGCGCTTCGCGCTTTCGCCCGGCCATGACGGTCGCAGCTTTCAGGGATAGAGCCGCACCTTCGACCAGGCGCTGCCGGCGCCGTCGCGGCGGAATTCGATGCGGTCGTGCAGGCGGTACGGGCGGTCGTGCCAGAACTCGAAGCGCTGCGGCGTGATCCGCCAGCCGCTCCAGCCCGGCGGCCGCGGCACCTCGCCGAGGACGTATTTCGCACCGGTCTTGGCGATTGCCTGCTCGAAGGCGAAGCGGCTCTCCAGCGGCTGCGACTGCTTGCTGGCCCAGGCGCCGATCTGCGCCTGCTTCGGCCTTGTGGCGAAATAGGCGTCGGCCTCGGCATCGGTCACCGGCGTGACCGGCCCTCGGATGCGCACCTGGCGGCGCAGCGATTTCCAATGGAAGAGTAAAGCGGCCTTAGGATTTGCGGCCAATTCGCGGCCCTTGGCGCTCGCAATGTGGCTGTAGAACACGAAGCCGTCGGCATCGAAGCCCTTCATCAACACCATCCGCACGTCGGGCAGGCCGTCGGGATCGACGGTCGCAAGCGCCATCGCGTTCGGATCGTTCGGCTCGGACTTGACCGCCTCCGCAAACCATTCGGCGAACAGGGCGAACGGCTCCTCCGCCGCGGTGAAATCACCCGATGTTAACGGTGTCGGGTGTTTGATGGAGGTCGTGTCGGTCATGTCAGGAGTCCCGATTTGCATCCGCCCGCGTCTGAAAGCGCGTTACTAGCCCTATATAGGGCATGGGGGCGCGTTGGCCTATCGGCGATCCACCCCGCAGGCGCGGTGGTGACATTGATCCTGATCGGCGTCGGCGCAAGCGGCTGCAGCCTGTCGCGCAGCGACGCCTTCGCCAAGCTGGACGACAAGGATGTGACGGGCTCGATCAGCCCGACCCAGGTCAATGCGGTGATGCCGACCGACAGCGACCTCGCCTTCGCCCGCAATGCCGCCTCCGACGTGCTGACCAAGGGCGACAAGGATTCCAGCCAGCCCTGGGAAAATCCTGAAACCGGCGCGCGCGGCTCGGTGACGCCGCTGGCCCAGGCCTATTCGGGCGAGGACGGCAAGACGTGCCGGGATTTCCTTGCCAGCTACGTCAATGGAGCCACCGAGAGCTGGCTGCAGGGGGCCGCATGCAAGGCTGGACAAGGGCGGTGGGAAATCCATAGCCTGAAGCCCTGGAGAAAATCCTGAGAATTCCGGCGAAGCCGGGCTAAGTTGCAAAAATGCCACTGAGCCCCCACATGAAGGCAAAGTGGGCCCGGACGGGTTCCCGGCCAGGACTGATTTTTCCCGTGAAGGAGACGTGACGGATGCGCGACCCCTATGAGGTCTTGGGGGTGCAGCGGAGCGCCAGCGCTGCGACGATCAAGAGCGCCTATCGCAAGCTCGCCAAGAAGCATCACCCTGATAACAACAAGAACGACCCGAAGGCGGCGGCCCGCTTTGCGGAGATCAACACGGCCAACGAGATCGTCGGCGACGAGGACAAGCGCAAGCAGTTCGACCGCGGCGAGATCGATGCCGAAGGCAAGCCGCGCTTCCAGGGCTTCCCTGGCGGCGGCGGTGCCGGCGGCCGTGCCGGTTCGGGTGGCTTTGAGTACAGTTTCCGCTCCGGGCCCGGCGGCGGCATGGGCGGCGGCAGCTTCGAGGACATCCTCAACAGCATGTTCGGCAATGCCGCTCGCGGCGGTGGCGGCCGCGCGGGCCGGGCCAGTCCGTTCGAGTTTGACGGCGGCGGGGTCGGCGTCGACCTTGATCTGTCGGTCGCCATGACGGTGTCGCTGGAGGAATCGGTCAGGGGCGGCGACAAGCGCGTGCGCCTGCCGACCGGCCGCGAGCTCAACGTCAAGATTCCGCCCGGGGTCGCTGCGGGTCAGCAGATCCGGCTGAAGGGGCAGGGCGAGACCGCGCAAGGCCATCCGCCCGGCGATCTCCTGATCACGGTCTCGATCGCACCGCACCCGTTCTTCAAGGTCGACGGCAACGATCTCCGGATCGACCTGCCCATCACCCTCTACGAGGCGGTGCTGGGCGGCAAGGTCCGCGTGCCGACGCTTGGCAGCGCGGTCGAACTGTCGATCCCCAAAAACACCTCGAGCGGCCGTACTTTCCGCCTCAAGGGCAAGGGGCTGTCGAAGGCCGGCGCGACCGGCGACCTCTATGTCACAACCCGCATCATCCTTCCCGACGGGAACGATGCCGAGCTTGAGGCATTGATGCAGACGTGGCGGGATCGTAACCCCTATAATCCGCGCAGCGATCTCGGCTGACCGCCGAGAGCGCGCCCCAAAGACGCGAAGACGCGAAACTGCAACTACCCCGGAGTCTATCGGGGTAGACGCGGGTGTCGTGAGCGCGTCAAAAGATGATCGGCCGCCGGAAGTCCCATCTGCGGCGTGCAGATTGGACGGCGGAAAGGAGTGCGGCCTCGAGAGGGGGACCAGCGCGGTACACAAAACCCCAATCGAGGCCGCGTGCGCCGATCGGCGGATCGGGCGCGGATCATCTTCGCGTGAGCATCCGGTGCGATAATGAGACGCGTCGATGACGCGAATCGAAGTTTTCGATGTCGGAATTGGGACGCTGAGTGAGGCTGGATTCACTTACTCGAAATGACGCAATTTTGACGACCTGATCTTCCGTAAAATTACGGAAGATCACCCGCCGCTCTTCTCCATCTGATCGTAGACGGCCTGCGCGACCTCGGTCAGGCGCGTGCGATCGGTGCCGCCGCTGACGACATAGGCGACGCCTCGATCGGCCCAGAACAGTGCGCCGTCGCTGCCCTGCACGGCATAGCGCATCTGGGTCGCCTCGGTCTTCACCTTGGCGGTGTAGACCGTGAAGCGCTCACCTGACGTGCTCTCATACATCAGGAACGACGCCGGGCCGCTCGGTCCGGGCAGCAGGCGGCCGCCGACCAGCTTCAGCCCGGTCAGCTCCGGCGCGCGGACGTCCCAGCCGCAGCGCTTGGTCAGCCATTGCTGCAGGTGGTCGCGCTCGCTGCCGGGCACCTCGACGGGATGCCGGACCTCGACCACGTAGAGCCGATGCGCATCGAGTGCATCGACCGTGAAGCTCTGGAAGGCCGACGGCGTCGCCGCCGCTCCGCGCGCGATCCAGCCGGCGCCGCCGCCGGCGACGAAGGCCATGACCGTCGCCGCCACCGCGCCATAGACCCAGCGGCGCGGCTGGCGCACCAGCCGCTCGAGCTCGAGCCGTTTCGGCACCGCCTCGTCCAGCACGGTGTCGTAGCGTGAATGCAGAGTCTCGGCCATCGCACGCCATGACTGCACCCGCGCCGCGTCGTCGGGATGCGTGTCAAGCCACACCTCGACATCGCCGCGGCGTTCGGCCGGCAGCTCATTGTCGACGTAAGCGTGCAGCTCGTCTTCGGTGACGGGAATGTTCGGGTCGGTCATATCAGTGGTCTCTGCCAAATCTTGTTCGAAAATCGTTCATGCATAACGCCGGCCATGGCGCACATTATCATTTCACCCGCCGGAGCGCCGGGCGCTGGCCCTCGATCGAGGCCCGGACATGGGCGCGGGCGCGGGCGAGGCGGGACATCACCGTGCCGATCGGCACGCCCTGGATATCGGCGACCTCGCGGTAGCTCATGCCCTCCAGCATGACGAGCAGCAGCACCGAGCGTTGTTCCTCGACCAGCGTCGACAGTGCGCGCTCGATGTCGCGTCCCTCGGCCTCGGTGCCGCTGGCGTCGGCGTTGTTGTCGAGCAGCGGCACGAAGGCCGGCCGCCGCGCCAGCGAACGCCGGCGGTTCTTGTTCAGATTGGTCAGGATCGTGTAGAGCCAGCTCCTGACGTCGCCGCCGAGAAACAGCCGCTCCGAGCGCAGCGCCCGCACCAGCGTGTCCTGCACCAGATCGTCGGCGATATCCGTGTCACGCGCCAGCGCGCGCGCATAGCGACGCAGCGCCGGTATCATGGCTTCGACACTTTGACGAAACGCGGTCATGCATCCCAGTCTTCGATGGTCTCGGCGATAGTCGCCTTGTTCAACATAACACCCTGGCGGCGTGGCTATTCCGTCTGCGCCGATCTGCGCGCATACCGCCCAAGCTGCGGCCGATTTGGGCTTGTCGCCGGCCGAAGTGCTGGTGTACCTCCGAGCCGAAAAAATTCGAAGCGTGGAAGCCTTGAGGCGGCCGACCTCTCGCGCAGCAGGGACCAGCCGTTACGGGAATGCCGGTACCGACGATCTATTACATCCGCCACGGCGAGACCGCGTGGAACGCCGAAGGCCGGCTCCAGGGCGTGCAGGACATCGCCCTCAACGAGCGCGGCCGCGCCCAGGCGGCGCATGCCGGGCGCATCCTCGGCGATCTCCTCGCGCGCGACGGCCGTGACAAGACGACGCTGCCGTTCGTCGCAAGCCCGCTGATCCGGGCGCGGGCGACCATGGAGCTGGTGCGTGCCGAGCTTGGCCTGCCGCCGGGCGACTACGCCCTCGACGCGCGGTTGCGCGAGATCGGCTACGGGACGTGGGAAGGCTCGACGCTGGCGCAGGCGCAGGCTGCGGACCCCGTGCTGTATGCCCGCCGCCTGGCCGAGAAGTGGACGGTGTCGCCGGAGGGCGGCGAGAGCTATGTCGACGTCCAGGTGCGGATGACCGACTGGTATCGCTCGGTGACGGCAGACACAGTCGCGGTTGCCCATGGCGGTACGGCGCGGGCGCTGATGGTGGCGCTCGGCTTCGAGACGCCGGCCTCGGCCGCCGAGCTCTATATCGAGCAGGGGGCGGTTTATGTGTTCGGCGCGGCGGGCCTGCGGAAGCATAGTTAACTCGCACTGTCATTCCGGGGGCGCGAAGCGAACCTCAGGGGCGCAATTGAGCCCCGGGGAATCTCGAGATTCCGGGTTCGATGCTCCGCATCGCCCCGGAATGACAGCCTGGCTGTTTGACCCCGCTGCCTCTGCGCGTTACGACACGCCATGTCCTTCAATACTTTCGGCCATATGTTCCGCGTCACGACCTTCGGCGAGAGCCATGGGGTCGCGATCGGCTGCGTCGTCGACGGCTGCCCGCCGCTGATCCCCCTGACCGTGGAGGAGATCCAGCACGACCTCGACCGCCGCCGCCCGGGCCAGTCGCGCTTCACCACCCAGCGCCAGGAGCCGGATGCGGTCAAGATCCTGTCCGGCGTGATGGCGCATCCGGAAACCGGCGCGCAGGTGACGACCGGCACGCCGATCGCGCTGCTGATCGAGAACACCGACCAGCGCTCGAAGGATTATTCCGAGATCAAGGACAAGTTCCGCCCCGGCCACGCCGACTTCACCTATGAAGCGAAATACGGCCTGCGCGACTATCGCGGCGGCGGACGCTCCTCCGCGCGCGAGACCGCGACCCGCGTCGCTGCCGGTGCGATCGCGCGCAAGGTGCTGCCCGAGGTGAAGGTGCGCGGCGCGCTGGTGCAGATGGGGCCGCACAAGATCGACCGCGAGAAGTGGGACTGGGACGAGATCGCGAACAATCCGTTCTTCTGTCCCGACAAGGACAAGGCGGCGTTCTTCGAAAGCTATCTCGACGGCATCAGGAAGAGCGGCTCCTCGATCGGCGCCGTCATCGAGGTCGTCGCCGAGGGCGTGCCGGCCGGGCTCGGCGCGCCGATCTACGCCAAGCTCGACAGCGACCTGGCGGCGGCGATGATGAGCATCAACGCGGTCAAGGGCGTCGAGATCGGCGCCGGCTTCGGCGCCGCCGAATTGTCGGGCGAGGAGAACGCCGACGAGATGCGGACCGGCAACAACGGAACGCGTTTCCTGTCCAACCATGCCGGCGGCGTCCTCGGCGGCATCTCGACCGGGCAGCCGGTGGTGGTGCGCTTTGCGGTCAAGCCGACCTCCTCGATCCTGACCCACGCGCCGGACCGTGGACCGCAAGGGCGCGGATACCGACATCCTGACCAAGGGCCGCCACGACCCCTGCGTCGGCATCCGGGCGGTGCCGGTCGGCGAGGCCATGATGGCCTGCGTGCTGGCCGATCATTTTCTGCGCGACCGCGGGCAGACCGGGCGCTGATCCCTTATATAGTGGCGGTCACCAGACCGCCCTGGGGGAATGCCATGAACGCGTCGGAGCTTCGGGACATCATCGAATGGATGATCGGCGGCGCGCGGTCGGCGCCGACCCCGCCGCAGATGATGGCGGAATGCTGCGAGCGCCTGGTGCGGGCCGGCCTGCCGCTGTGGCGCATCGGCGTCTTCGTGCGCACGCTGCATCCGGAGATCTATGGCCGCCATTTCTTCTGGAAGCCCGGCGCCGAGGTCGAAACCGGCACCGTCGATCACAACATCCTGGACTCCCCGGAATTTGCCGTCAGCCCACTGTCGACCGTGTTCAGGCAGGGTGTTGAAGTACGCGCGCGGCTCGACGATCCCGCAAGCGCCCGGTTTCCGATCGTCGTGGACCTGCAGGCCGAAGGCGTCACCGACTACATCGCCGTGCCGCTGGTCTATACCGACGGCTTCGTCAATGCCTCGAGCTGGACCACCAGGCAGCCGGGTGGCTTCACCGAGGAGCAGCTCGATGCGATCCGGTCGATCACCGTGCCATTGGCGCGCTATATCGAGATCATCACCCTGCGCCGCACCGCCTCGCTCTTGCTCGACACCTATGTCGGCAACCGTGCCGGCGAGCGCATCATGGGCGGCCAGATCCGGCGCGGCCATGCCGATACAATGGATGCCGCGATCTGGCTGTCGGACTTGCGCGGCTTCACCGCGCTTTCGGACCGCTTGCCGGCCCAGACTGTGGTGGAGATCCTCAACCTCTACTTCGATTGTCAGGTCACCGCGATCCGCGACCATGGCGGCGAAGTGCTCAAATTCATGGGCGACGGCCTGCTCGCGGTGTTCCCGGTCGACGAATATCTCGGCGACGAGGTGCAGGTCTGCTCACGGGTGCTGGAAGCTGCGCGCGCGTCCCGCGCCGGCGTCGAGGCGCTGCAATTCGCCAATGGCGATGCCGTCGAACGCTTCCGCTTCGGCCTCGCGCTGCATCTCGGGCGCGTGCTCTACGGCAATATCGGCGGCGGCAACCGGCTCGACTTCACCTGCATCGGTCCGGCGGTCAATCTCGCCGCGCGGCTGGAGAAGATCGCCGGCCGTCTCGGCCGCACCGTGGTGGCCTCCGAGCGCTTCGCCGGCATCAGCGACGGCGGCTGGAGCGATCTCGGCGAGTTTCCGATCGCGGGATTTGCCAAGGCCGAACGGGTCTATGGCTTATTCGATGAGGCGCCGGTCGCTGCTGCGAGCTAAAGCATGATCCGGAAAAGTGCGAAGCGGTTTTCCGAAAAGATCATGCTCAAACAAAGAGCTAAGGCGCGATGACGATTCAACCTAATCTCATCGCGCCTTAGCCGCCGCGGGCGTAAGACTGCTTCAGGCCGAAGGTCAGGATCGACAGCGTGATCCACAGCCGCAGCATCGCGAAGCCGAAGATGAAGACGACGTAGATCAGGTTCTTGAGCGGCTGGCCCACCATCGAGATGTGCCAGAAGTGCCAGATCGCGGTGCGCACAAGCGCCTGCCCGTAGCCCAGCGCAACGTTGATCGCGCCCAGCACGAGCACCGCCGCGCCAAGCCAGAGCGCGTGCCGGCCAAGGTCCTTGACGGCGGCAAACAGTGCGACGCGACCGCCATTGCCTTCCGCATTGACGATGATCAGCAGCACCAGCGCCGCGATCGCCGCACTCCAGAACCGGCCGAGAAGGGTGACCTGATCGAAGGCCATGCCGTCGAGGCCCGACAACAGATACGGTGCAAACGACGAGAAGCCGATCGCGGCGGTGCCGAGTGACGCCACGCTCATCACGAGCACGATCCGCCACAGGATCGACAGCGACAGTCTGATCTGCTCGGCCAGCGTCAATTCGCCGAGCGATGATCGGCCTCCGGAAGCCTGGATCGAGTCCCGTGCCGTCGCGAAGAAGGCGAGCAGCACGCAAGCGTTGGCCAGCGCCAGCGCGGGCACGATCAGGCCGAGATTGCCGTAGCCGACGATCCGCAGCGCCGCCGCCATGATGAGCCAGGGCAGGGCGGGCAACGGACGAAATGGCCCGAACGAGGTCTCCGGGCGGGTCGTCCGCAAGGACAGTTGTTGGCGCAGCGCCACGGACATGCCGCGTTCATGCCATGCGATCCCTAAAGCACCGGTCGCCGCGATCGCTAAAATTGGCGGCAAGGCCTGTGGCAATCTGGCGCTGGCGCGCTATTCCTCGGGCTCGGTGGTGAACAGCAGCGGATAGCCCTTGGCGCGGCCGGCGTCAGTGGCCCGCGTCGCCTTGGTCTCGGCGACGTCTCTGGTGAAGACAGCGACGACGCAGACGCCGCGCTGGTGCGCAGTCAGCATCACCTTGTAGGCTTGGTCGTCGGTCATGCGGAATTCACCCTTCAGCACGGTGACGACGAATTCGCGCGGCGTGTAGTCGTCGTTGACCAGGATCACCTTGTGCAGGCGTGGCCGCTCGACCTTGGTCTTCGTCCTGGTTTTCGGCTTGACGACGGTATCCGGCATCGCACTCCCTCGCGATTGTCCGTAAGAATACCGTCTTCAGGCGCGCCTTGGAACCGTTCGATTTGCACGGCGTCATTGCGGCAACGGCACGGCGCGCGTTGCCGCATTCGAGGCAAGCCAAGTCTGACTTGAACGTGGACGTCTAACCTGAATGTGAAGGACAGCTGATATCTGCGCTTTTCGCCGCCTGAATTGCGTGTCACGATGACACTCATACGACGGGAGGGCCGCAATGCGCTGGTATGTCTCGATCGGAGCGGTGCTTGTCGCGGGCATGTTGGCCAGCGGCGATGTGGCCGGTGTTGCCGCGCCCGGCCCGGGAACCCAGCCCGGCCATCGCCTGGCTGAAAAGGAATCCACACCGAGCGTCGACATCGAGTTGATCATCGCTGTCGACGTTTCCTATTCGATGGACATGGACGAGCTCGCGATCCAGCGCGAGGGCTATGCGCAGGCGATCGTCTCCAAGGATTTCCTGCAGGCGCTGAAGGCCGGTCCGAACGGCAAGATCTCGATCACCTATTTCGAATGGGCCGCCTCCAACGATCAGAAGATCATCATCCCCTGGCGGGTGATCGACGGCCCTGAATCCGCCGATGCGGTCGCCGCCGAGATCATGAAGACACCGGTGCGCCGCGCCTCGCGGACCTCGATCTCCGGCGCGATCTATTTCGCGATCCCGATGTTCGACGAGAATCCGCATCGCGGCCTGCGCCGCGTGATCGATATTTCCGGCGACGGGCCCAACAACAACGGCACGCCGATCACGCCCGCGCGCGACGCGGCGCTCGACAAGGGCATCGTCATCAACGGTCTGCCGATCATGGTGAAGGAACCGTCCTACTCGACGATGGATATCGAGAATCTCGACTATTACTACGAGGACTGCGTGATCGGCGGACCGGGCTCCTTCGTGGTGACGATCAAGGATCGTGAGAAGTTCAAGGAGGCGATCCGCACCAAGCTGCTGCTCGAAGTCGCCGGCCGCACCCCCGAGCGCCCGATCATGCGGACCGCCGAGAAGGAGCCGCGGGTCAATTGCCTGATCGGCGAGAAAATCTGGCAGGACCGCTGGGGGCGGTAGCGGCGGTTACAACGAGGCCGCGATATCTGCGATCGATCGGAACAGGATCAGCGGATCATCTTTGGACGGTATGAATCCACGTCGTTGCCAAAAAGTCGCCGCCTCAGCATCCACGGCATTCACGATCAATGCTCGGCCGCCAATCAATCCAGCGGCGGTAACGCAGCGTTGCAGCGCGTGTTTGAGCAGGCCGGTGCCGACTCCCCTGCCAATCCAGTTCAGGTCCGTCGCAAGTTGCCCCAACAGCAGGCAGGGTACGGGATCGGGCGGTTGACCGGTTCGGATCGAACGCGGCAGGCTCGTCGGTACAATCGCGGTCGGCGCGAGGCCGTAGTAGCCAACCACGCGATTGCCTTCGTGGACGACCAGAACCGCGGTGAAGCCTTTCTCCTGATTTGAGAGCGCCCGCGTCTTCAGCCAGCGGTCGAGCGACGACTTGCCACAAGAGAATGACGCTACATCGTGCGCCGACGTCAGTGGCTCGGGCCCCGAAATGGCCAAGCCTCAGCTCCTCTTCTTCGAACCGGACTTCTCCCACGGTGCGGCACGCCGAAGCAGCTCCTGCATCTCCGATACGGGTTTGGCAGGTCCGGCCATCGCCGTCATGAAGGCCTTGAAACCTGCGGAGCTCATGCGGATCGGGACCGTTTCCATCAAGACATCCTCGGCGGCGCGCACGGCCGCCTCGCGGACGAAATCCGTTCGCGAGCGGCCGCGCAGCGTTGCCGCCCTGTCGATGATGGCGATGTCGGCGTCGGGCAGCCGCATCGAAAGCGGGTGATCTTTGTGTCGGACGGTCCGGGGCATCGGAGACTACTCCATCGCGAATAATCTATAGTCGCGTAGCGCATTTTGCAATACGGCTAGGTATTGAGCAACAGCTTCTCAAGCTCGTTTTCCAGTAAACGCAACGTTTGCAACGCGGCGGCATGCTCGGTCGCGCCGATCTGCCGCCAGACCTCCGCGGCGCGGCCAGCGAGGCCGCGAACCGTCACCGGAAAATTCGCGGCCTGCGCCAGCGCGCCTTTTTCGTTGATCAGATATTGCCCGTGCAGCGCAAACAGCACCTGTGCGATGCAGGTTAGCGCGCGATAGGCGCAGCCCGCGATATGCGTGCTGTCGCCGCGCGGCAGAGCAAGCTCGGCATTCTCGATGCTGAACAGGATTTCCCATTGAAAGCGCCGGATCAGCGCATCGCGCAGGGCCGGCGGGTAGGGCGCGGTCCTTGCCTTCAGCGCCGCGACGAGGCCGTCGGGATCGTGCAGCGCACGGCACAGCGCGACCTCGCCCATCCAGATCGCCGAGCAGAAGCCGTGCGGATGGCCTGGCTGGTAGTGCATGCCGATCTCGCCGTTCCGGCAAGCATCGATGACAGCGGAGACCTGATCGATGCTGCGGTAGAGCAGGTCGACCTTGCGGCCGCCGATCGTGAGCCAGGCGCCGCCGACGATCCACGATCCCCATTCGCCGACCGGCGTGACATGCGCAGCAGCAGGATCGTCGACCAGACCCGTTACAGCTTCGCGCAGCCGATCGATATCCGGCGCGGCGCCATCCCGATAGTAGAGGCCGATATCGGTGTCGGAGGCTTCATGCGCCGTGCCGCGCGCCCGCGAGCCGCCGAGTACGATGGCGGCGACGCCCGATACGGCGGCGATAACGGGGATGATGCGTGCGAGCAGCGGATCGTCGGACATGGAGCGCAGACTATAGCGAGACTGCCCGCGCTCAGCGATAGCCGCTCCGTCCTGTCAGCGCGCGAACCGCGCCACCAGCTCGACATGCGCCGTGTGGCGGAACTGATCGACCGGTGTGACGGCTGCGATCTTGTAGCCGCCGTCGATCAGGATTTTCGCGTCGCGCGCAAACGTCGCGGCGTTGCAGGACACAGCGACGATCACCGGCACCTTGCTCGCCGCCAGCTGGGTGACCTGCGCCTGCGCGCCCTGCCGCGGCGGATCGAACACGACGGCGTCGTAGTCGCGCAACTCCTGCGGCATCAAGGGGCGGCGGAACAGGTCGCGCGCCTCGGCCTTGAGCGGCTTCAGCCCCGGCGTCGATTGCGCGGCCTTCTGCAGCGCGGTGATCGCACCCGTGTCGCTGTCGAATGCCGCGATCCGCGCCTTCTCCGCGAGGCGCAGCGCGAACGGACCGACGCCGCAAAACAGGTCGGCGATATGCTTGGCGCGTCCGCAATGCTCGCGAACCAGCGCGGCCAGCATCTCCTCGCCCTTGACGGTCGCCTGCAGGAATGAGCCGGGCGGCAGCACGACCTTCGCCTTTCCGATCGCGATCTCGGGGGAGCCGCGCTGCAGCACCAGCTCGCCGTGGCGTGTTAGCCGCGCCAGCCGGTGCTTCTGCGCGACGCGCGACAGAGTGGTGATCAGGCTGGTCGGCAGCGCGCCGGAGCCGCGCACGTCGATGTCGAGGCCGTTGACGGTTGCGGTGACCTGGATGTCGAGCGGCTTGCCGATCGCGGTCAGCGGCTCGGCGGTGGCCCAGGCCGCCTCAAGCGCACCGTCGAGCGCAGGATCGAGGATCGGGCAGCGATCGACCGGGATGATGTCGTGTGAACCTGCCGCGGCGTAGCCGACCTTGAGGACCTCATGGGGGCCCATGCGCCCGTGCAGCGTGATGCGGCGACGGCCCGCGCCATGGGCATCGATCAGGGCTGTGACGTCCGCCGCAATCTTCGCCTGCGCCAGCGTCTCGACCACGATGTTGCGCTTCCAGGCATGGTAGGGCGCATCGTTCCAGTGCTGGATCGCGCAGCCGCCGCACACGCCGAAATGCGGACAGAACGGCGCGATGCGCTCGGGGCTTTCCTGCGCGACCCGCAGCAGCCGCCGCCGATCGGGATGGTTGCCCGGGACGTCGTCGACCTCGACCGTTTCGCCGGCCAGCGCATAGGGCACAAAGATCGATTGCGATCCCTCGATCGCGACGCCGTCGCCGCGGTGGCCGACATGGTCGATGGTGAGAAGCTCAGCCACGGCGCGCGCCGAGGAAGAATTCGATATTGCCGTCGCCGCCCGGGATCGAGGACGGGAACACCTGGATGTCGGTGCAGCCCTGCGAGGCGGCAAAGGCGGCGATGTCGTCGCAGATCTCCTGGTGCACCATCGCGTTGCGGATGATGCCGCGCTTGGAGTGTTTGCGCGCCGCCTCGAACTGCGGCTTGATCAGTGCCAAAAGATGCATCGGGGCGGCCGCCAGCGACAGCGCCACCGGCAGCACCAGCTTCAGCGAAATGAAGCTGACGTCGATCACCACGATGTCGGGCCGCGCCGGCAGGCGCTTGCCCTCGAAACTCCTGATGTCGGTCGCCTCCATGGAGACGATCTTCGGATGCCCCTGCAGCGAGGGATGCAGCTGGCCGTGGCCGACATCGATGGCGAACACGAGGCTTGCGCCGTTGGCAAGCAGCACTTCGGTGAAGCCGCCGGTCGAGGCGCCGACATCGAGGCAGACATGGCCCTCGACGTCGATCGGATAGTGCTCGAGCGCGCCGGCGAGCTTGACGCCGCCGCGCGAGACATAGGGATGCGCCGGCTCGGCCGAGAGTGCCGCGCCCGGTGCGACGATCTCGGACGCCTTCGCGATCTGCTTACCGTCGGCGGTGACGCGGCCGGCGTCGATGGCGGCGCGCGCCCGGGCCCGGCTTTCGAACAGGCCGCGTTCCACCAGCAGCACGTCGATGCGCTTGCCGGAAGATGCGTCGTTGTCGCCCGCTCTGGTCACTTCGCCGCCTGCCGGCGCTGCGCGGCAGCGAGCCGCACGCAGGCCTCGAAGGAGGTGAGGTCGTGCCATAGGTCGGCCGACGGCTCGCGCGGGGTCACCAGCGGGCTGCCGTGCAGGTCGAGCGCGTGCATCATCATCAGATTGTCCGGCAATCCAAACTCTTCCACCGTCAGCCCCTCCGCGTCGATCAGGCGTCCGTCGGATGCCGGCACGACCTGGCTGAGCCGCGCCACGCGATTGGCGTAGGACGTGGGATCGTTGGAATAGGCGAGGCACAGTTTGCCGCGTCCCGCCATGTAGGCGAGTTCGTAAACCGTGCCTGCGTCGGCACTGGGGCCGCGAAACGGCGTCAAGTTGGCGATGATGGCGTCGGCAGACTCCATCATCGCCTCGTTGCTCTTGAAGATGGTGAGCGAGACGCCGGCGGCGGTGGGATCGATGCTGTTGTCGAGCGGATACAGCCCGGTCAGCCCGTGATAGGCGCAAACCTCCGCCTTGCGGCGGCCGATCTCCACGGCATCCGGCAGGAACACGTCAGGACCTGCCAGATAGATCTTCATGGACTTGCCGGGGCTGGTGCGTTTTCGAGCGAGAACCTGGAGCTTCGGTTCTGATTCAATCAGAACCGAAAATGCTCCAGTGAGCGCCGCCCGTCACGATCAGGCGAGCTTGACGGTCTCGGCCTTGTAGTCCTTGCCGAGGGTTTCGAACACCTTGGCAACGATGCTCTTGGCGTCGAGACCGGCGCGAGCATACATCGCCGCCGGCGTGTCGTGGTCGAGGAACACGTCGGGCAGGATCATCGAGCGGAACTTGAGCATGCCGCTGTCGAGCATGGCGTTGTCCGACAGGAACTGCATGACATGCGAGCCGAAGCCGCCGATCGAGCCTTCCTCGATCGTGATCAGGATCTCATGGTCGCGGGCGAGCTTCATGATCATCTCTTCGTCGAGCGGCTTCATGAAGCGCGCGTCGGCGATCGTGGCGGAAAGGCCGTGCGCGGCGAGCTCGTCGGCCGCCTTCTCGCACTCGGCGAGACGGGTGCCGAACGACAGCAGCGCGACCTTCTTGCCCTCACGGATGATGCGGCCCTTGCCGACCTCGAGGGCAACGCCGACTTCCGGCATCTCGATGCCGCGGCCTTCGCCGCGCGGATAGCGCAGCGCGCTCGGACGATCGTTGATCGCAACCTGCGTCGCCACCATGTGGACAAGTTCCGCCTCGTCCGCGGCGGCCATGATCACCATGTTCGGCAGACAGCCGAGATACGCATTGTCGAACGAACCCGCGTGCGTCGCGCCGTCGGCGCCGACCAGGCCGGCGCGGTCGATCGCGAAGCGAACCGGAAGGCTCTGGATCGCGACGTCATGGACCACCTGGTCATAGCCGCGCTGCAGGAAGGTCGAGTAGATCGCGCAGAACGGCTTGTAGCCTTCGGTGGCGAGGCCGGCAGCGAAGGTCACCGCGTGCTGTTCGGCAATGCCGACGTCGAAGGTGCGGTCCGGGAACGCCTTGTTGAAAATATCGACGCCGGTGCCTGACGGCATCGCCGCGGTGATGGCGACGATCTTGTCGTCCTTCTCGGCTTCCTTGACGAGGCTCTGGCCGAACACGTTCTGGTAGGCCGGCGCATTCGGCTTGGCCTTGGCCTGGGTGCCGGTCGCGACGTCGAACTTGACCACGGCGTGGTACTTGTCGGCGGAGGCTTCGGCCGGGCCGTAGCCCTTGCCCTTCTGGGTCACGACGTGAACCAGGATCGGGCCGGTCTCCATGTCGCGGACGTTCTTCAGCACCGGCAGCAGATGGTCGAGATTGTGACCGTCGATCGGGCCGACATAGTAGAAGCCGAGTTCCTCGAACAGCGTGCCGCCGTCCATCATGAAGCCGCGGGAATATTCCTCGACGCGGTTGGCGCGGTTGGCGAGGATCTTCGGCAGGCGCTTGTTGATCTGCTTGGCGGCCTCGCGCAGCGAGCGGTAGGTCTTGCCGGAGTAGAGGCGCGACAGATAGGCGCTCATCGCGCCGACGGGCGGCGCGATCGACATGTCGTTGTCGTTGAGGATCACGATCAGGCGCGAGTTCATCGCGCCGGCGTTGTTCATCGCCTCATAGGCCATGCCCGCCGACATCGCGCCGTCACCGATCACGGCGATAACGTTGTTCTTGCCGCCGGAGAGATCGCGCGCCACGGCCATGCCGAGGCCGGCCGAGATCGAGGTCGAGGAGTGCGCGGCGCCGAACGGATCGTAGTCGCTTTCGGTGCGCTTGGTGAAGCCGGAGAGGCCGCCGCCGGTGCGCAGCGTGCGGATGCGGTCGCGGCGTCCGGTCAGGATCTTGTGCGGGTAGGCCTGGTGGCCGACGTCCCAGATCAGGCGGTCGCGTGGGGTGTCGAAGATGTAGTGGATGGCGGTGGTCAGTTCGACCACGCCGAGGCCGGCGCCGAAATGGCCGCCGGTCACCGACACCGCGTCGATGGTTTCCTGGCGCAGCTCGTCGGCAACCTGCTGCACCTGCTCGACCTTCAGCTTGCGCAGGTCATCCGGCGTGTGAATAGTGTCAAGAAGCGGCGTCTTACTAAATGTGGTCACAGCGAATTTCCAATTTTTGCCTGTCGGAACGAACCGCCCGACGCGAGATGGGATGGCGCGCACACCGCGCAGCGAATGCCAGACACTGGGTGCCGCCCCGGCAGGCCGGTGCCTGGTTGTAAGCCTAGATTCACTCCGGATTGGACCACGTGATATGCATCACCTTGGTCGCTCTTCACCCGTCCCGGTTCAGTTTTGTCGAACCATTTGAGATGCATGCCGCCCGAAAAGTCGGGCTGCCCGCCACTCTCAAATGCCCATAGAACTGGAAGCATTACACCAAAGCCGCAGCCAAAGCCAACCCGATAGGGGGCGCAGGGTTCCTATGCGGTGCGCTGAAAACCCTAGTCTTTTCAATAGCCGGGCGGGAGCCGGGTTCCAATTCGCCTAATTTGGCGGCAGCCGGCCGGGGCGGCTCGGCCTGATTCGCAGCCGTACCCGACCCCCGCGGGTAGCCCCGGGGGTTTACGGGTGGCTGGAAATGCACAGCAACAATTGCCCGCCGTGGCGGACATCGCGCCGCACGATCGAGGTAGGCGGCGGCGCCGCTACTGCACGTCGAGCGGCTCGGTGCCGGTCGGCTGGCCCGAGGCGTCGGTGGTGATCTTGTCGACGCGGGCTTCGGCCTGGCGCAGCAATTCCTCGCAGCGCCGCTTCAGTGCCTCGCCGCGCTCATAGATCGCGACCGATTCCTCAAGCGGGACCTTGCCGTCCTCGAGCCGCTTGACGATCGATTCGAGTTCCTCGATCGCGCGTTCAAAGGAGAGCTTCTTCACGTCGGCTTGGGTGTTCTCGGCCATTCTTGCGTTCCCGATTGCGTGGATCAGATCGCAACCTGATCTTGTCGTCCAAACATGACCTGTCGCAGGCCATGCTCGCCCCGGCGCAGAATCAATCGAATTTTTGCGGGCGTATTGTGGCGGGGATTTACCCGTCCATCAATGCGGTGACGTGAGATGCCACCGACTCTTTCAGGCCCTGCAGGTCGTAGCCGCCTTCCAGAACGGAGACGACGCGGCCGCCGGCGCTCTTGTCGGCGAGATCCATCAGCTTGCGCGTGACCCAGCCGAAATCCTCGCCCGTCAGGTTGATCGAGGCCAAGGGATCGCGGTGATGCGCGTCGAAGCCCGCCGAAATGACGATAAGTTCGGGGGAGAACTTCTCCAGCTGCGGCAGGATCAGGTTCTCGAAAGCGGAGCGGAACTTGGCGCCGCCGTCGCCGGGCGCCAGCGGCGCGTTGACGACAGTGTCGTGCTCGCCACGCTCGCCGGTGGCCCCAGTGCCTGGGAACAGCGGCATCTGGTGCGTCGAGCAATACATCACGGTCGGGTCGGCCCAGAAGATATCCTGCGTGCCGTTGCCGTGATGGACGTCGAAATCGATGATTGCGGCGCGCTTGATGCCGTATTTGCGCTGCGCGTGGCGGGCGGCGATCGCGGCATTGTCGAAGAAGCAGAAGCCCATCGGCGTCGATTTCTCGGCGTGGTGCCCGGGCGGGCGCACCGCGACGAACGCGTTTTGATGCTTGCCCTCCATCACCGCATCGGCGGCGGCCACCGCGCCGCCGACGCCGCGCATCACCGCTTCCCAGGTGCCCGGCGACATCGAGGTGTCGCCGTCGATATAGATCATGCCGGAGGTCGGCGCGATGTGGCGGAGTTCGCCGACATAGTGCTCGCCGTGACAGAGCAGCACGGTGTCGAGGTCGCCTTCCGGCGCGGAATCGCGCACCAGCGCCTTGAAGCGATCCTCGCCGAGCACCTCGGCGACCGCCCGCAGCCGGTCGGGGCGTTCGGGATGTCCGGGAGGGGTCAGGTGGTCGAGACAGGCGGAATGCGTCAGAAGCAGTGTCATGCAGATTCCCGGCGCAATCGATGCGCGTGCGAGGACGCATGATCCGGAAAAGTGCGCAGCGGTTTTCCGACCAAGATCATGCAAGAGCAGGCCCTAATCTAGGCCGTTAGCGGCGTTCCGGAAAGGGCCGCGTTTGATCTCGCAGTTCCGGTGCTCGTTCTTCGACATCTTGCCAAGGTCTCTGAGAGTCCGCCGGCCTGATCCCCAAACTCGTCATGCCCGGCCTTGTGCCGGGCATCCACGTCTTTGGTCCGAAGGCGCTAACGCTAAAGAGACGTGGATGGCCGGGACAAGTGTTTAGCCCGGCCATGACGAAGACGAGTTTGCGGCTCAATTGATCCGCTCGATCCGCTTGTCTGCCGTCGGGCCCACCGGGCTGTTGGCCTTGAAGTAGGCATAGAGCGCATCGACGTCGTAGATGCCGAACTGCTGCGCGGTTCCTTGCTTGAACACCGTGAAGCCGTCGCCGCCCTCGGCGAGATAATTGTTCACTGTGATGCGGTAGCTCGCGGCCGGGTCGATCGGCTTGCCGTCCAGCGACATCCGTGCGGCGATGATGCGCGCGCCATCGGGCTTGCTCGCATCCCACGCATAGGAGAACCCCTTCGAGACCTGGAGGGCGCGCGGCCGCTTCGGATCGGCCCATTGCTGCTCCAGTGCGTCCTTGAGCTGCTTGCCGGTCAGCGTCATCGTCACGAGCTGGTTGCGGAACGGCTGGCTTGCGAAGATATCGGCATAGGTCACCGCGCCGTCCTCGCGCTTGACGATGTCGGTGCGCACGCCGCCGGGATTGGTGAAGGCGATCAGCGCGCCGCCATTCGGCTCGGCGCTGGTTGCAAGCAGCTGTGCATCGGCGACGATGTCGCCGAGCGGGCTCTCGCCAGTTTCGGCAGGTGTACGCGACAGCGTTTCGGTGACCGAGCCTGCCGCGCGGCTCGCGATCGGCGCGGCCAGCCGGTCGTAGGATTCCAGCAGCGCGCTCTGCTCGGGATCCTTGGCGGTGCCGGCGATCCGCACGATGGTGTTGGCGGCCCTGGCGCTGATCACGTCATGACTGTTCGGATCGAGCTGAAGATCGATCGCGGTGACCAGGGTGCCGTATTTGTCGCCGGAGGTGACGAGCCGTCCGTCGATCTCGCAGACATAGGCCTGGTGGGTGTGGCCGGAGACCACGACGTCGACCGCGCGATCGAACTTCTTGACGATGTCGACGATCGGCCCGGAGATCCCTGGACATTCATTATAGTCGCCGGTCGGAAAGCCGCCTTCGTGGATCAGCACCACGATCGCCTCGACGCCCTTCGCCTTCAGCTCGGGGATCAGCGCATTGACGGTCTCGGCCTCGTCGCGAAAGTCGAGGCTCGCGACGCCGGCCGGCGACACCAGGTTCGGGGTGTTCTTCAGCGTCAGCCCGATGAAGGCCACTGCAATGCCGTCGAATTGCTTGATCTCGTAGGGCGGAAACACCGGCTTGCCGGTCGCCTTCTCGATCGTGGAGGCGGCGAGATAGCGGAATTTGGCTCCCGTGAACGGGTGCTGCCCCTGGCATTTGTCGATCGGATGGCAGCCGCCATTCTGCATCCGCAGCAGCTCGTCCTTGCCCTCGTCGAATTCGTGATTGCCGACCGAGGAGATCGCAAGCCCCATCAGCGAGAGCGACTCGATGGTCGGCTCGTCGTGAAACATCGCCGACAGGAACGGGCTTGCGCCGATCAGGTCTCCGGCCGCAACGAAGATGTTGTTCTTGTGGCCCTCGCGCAGCTGCTTGACGACGGTGGCCATCCGCTCGGCGCCGCCGGCGGCCTCCATGATCTTCCTGGTCGCGTCAGCGGGGTCGGTGATGCGGATGCCGCCCGGCGGCGGCCGCAGATAGCCGTGGAAATCGTTGATCGCGAGAATGCGCAGGCTCACCGGCTCCGCGGCCTGCGCCGGGCAGGGGTTTGCTGCGGCCAGTCCGAACGCGCAGAGCGCGGCGAGAGGGGAAAGGCGGGGCTGTCTCATGACCTGTCCATGGAGCACGGGATCATGGCGCCGCGCCACTACAATATTGCGACGCTTCGTTTCAATCCTTCGGGCGAGCCATGAATGCCTTGAACGCCTCGACTGCTTCCTCGGAGCGCATCCGTTCGCTGAACAGATGGTTCTCCTGCTCGATGCGGCGGGTGACGTCCTCTGGCGGCAGCCGGATCAGGCGCCGCGAGATCGCCACCGCCTCGGCCGGCAGCGCGCAGATCTCGCGCGCCACCTTGTGCGCCTCCACCTCGGCATGCCCCGGCGCCACCACGGTATTGACGAAGCCGGCGACGCGGGCGTCGTCGGCCGACATGGTGCGGCCCATCACCAGCATCGCGAAGGCACGCTGGTGGCCCATCATGCGCGGCATCAACAGGCTCGAGGCGCCTTCCGGCACTAGGCCGAAATTGGAGAACGGCGTCGAGAACAGCGCGGTCTTGCTGGCGAGCACATAGTCGCAGTGAAACAGCATGGTGGTGCCGATGCCCATCGCGACGCCGTCGACGGCGGCGATGATCGGCTTCACATTGTGGGCCAGCGAATACAGGAACTTGACGAGGTCGGAGGCCGGCGGCGTCTCACTGGTCGAGGTGCCCTGCGCGAGCAGGTCCTCGATGTCGTTGCCCGCAGTGAACACGCCGGAGCCGCCGGTGATGATCAGGCAGCGGATCTTCGGATTGTTCTGCGCCTTGTCGATCGCGTCGCTGATCGCGCGAAACATCTCCTGGGTTATCGCGTTCTTCTTTTCGGGCCTGCGCAGCCGGATCACGCGCGTGGCGGCTTCGTCGGTCACTATGACATGCGCGGTCATCGAGCGGTCCCAGGGTCGGCCGGCATCGTCGCCGGTGGAGGTCGTGCCGCCATCCTACATGATCCGGTGCAAGCCCCAAGAGCTCCAGCGTGTTCCGGGCCGCTTTTCCCCGTGGGCGAGCATGAGAACGGCGCAATGCAGATAACCGGAATCTTGCGATTCCGGGCAGGGGACATTGGTCGTAGGCCGGCCGCGCACGGCGATACTGCCGCGGAGGCCGCCCGCGCCTGATGGCGCCGCTGCCTCCCTGGAGCGGCTGTGGCGCTCGCGACGAGTTTAACTTCCCCGCGAGAAACATTCCGCTGTTCGCAGCATTCCCCCTTTGCTGACAGGCCGAGCAGACCTCGACACGTTGTTGTCGTGGTTCCGCGCTCGGCTGACTTGAGGAGAGCAGCGGCATGCAGATCTCCGGACGTTTGGAACTATCGCGGCGCCATCTGTTGATTGTTGGAGCCGCCTCGCTTGCGGCGTCGTCGATCGCGCCGCCGCCTGCGGCCGCCCAATCTGCCCCGACCGGAGCGCCCGTGATGACGAGAGTATCCTTTGACGTGAACGGCGAAACCCACCAGCTCGAGCTCGACACCAGGACCACGCTGCTCGATGCCCTGCGCGAGCACCTGCATCTGACCGGCACCAAGAAGGGCTGCGACCACGGCCAATGCGGCGCCTGCACGGTGATCGTCGACGGCCGGCGGATCAATTCCTGCCTGACGCTCGCCGTGATGCATCAGGGCGACGAGATCACGACGATCGAGGGGCTCGGCACGCCGGACGGGTTGCATCCGCTGCAGGCGGCATTCGTCGAGCATGATGGCTATCAATGCGGCTATTGCACGCCGGGCCAGATCTGCTCGGCGGTCGCAGTGCTTGCCGAGGTCAAGGCCGGCATCCCGAGCCATGTCACGGCGGATCTGAATGCGCCGCTGCGACTGACCAATGCCGAGCTCCGCGAGCGCATGAGCGGCAACATCTGCCGCTGCGGCGCCTATTCCAACATCGCCGAGGCGATCAGCGAGGTCGCCGGGAGGAGCGCATGAGATCATTCAGCTATGAGCGCGCCGCCTCGCCGGGCGCGGCGGCCGCAGCCGCCGCCGGCACCGCGAACGCCAAGTTCATCGCCGGCGGCACCAATCTGCTCGACCTGATGAAGCTCGAGATCGAGACGCCGGCGCATCTGATCGACGTCAACGACCTGGCGCTCGACCGCATCGAGGAGACCGCGGACGGCGGCTTGCGGATCGGCGCGCTGGTGCGCAACACCGATCTCGCCGCCGATATACGCGTGCGGCGGGACTATGGCGTGCTGTCGCGCGCGCTGCTCGCCGGCGCCTCCGGCCAGCTGCGCAACAAGGCGACGACCGCGGGCAATCTGCTGCAGCGGACGCGCTGTCCCTATTTTTACGACACCAATCTGCCCTGCAACAAGCGCAAGCCCGGCAGCGGCTGCGCCGCGATCGGCGGCTTCAGCCGCCAGCATGCGGTGGTCGGTGTGAGCGACGCCTGCATCGCGACCCATCCGAGCGACATGGCGGTGGCGATGCGCGCGCTCGACGCCGTCGTCGAGACGGTGCGGCCCGACGGCACCACGCGCAGCATCCCGATCGCCGAGCTGCATCGTCTGCCCGGCGACAGCCCCGAGATCGAAACCAGCCTGGTGCCGGGCGAGCTGATCACCGCGGTGGTGCTGCCGAAACCGGTCGGCGGCGCGCAGGCCTATCGCAAGGTGCGCGACCGCGCCTCTTATGCCTTTGCGCTGGTCTCGGTTGCCGCGATCGTGCAGCGCGACGGCACCGGCCGCGTCGCGCTCGGCGGCGTGGCGCACAAGCCGTGGCGCGTCGAGGCGGCGGAGGCGGAATTGCCTGCTGGCGCCAAGGCCGTCACCGCGCGCCTGTTCGCCGATGCGAAGCCGACCAAGGACAATGCGTACAAGCTGCCGCTCGCCGAGCGAACGCTGGCGGCGGTGCTGCGCGAGGCCAGAGCTTAAGATCCAAGGCTTAAGAAGAGGGCCTGACATCATGCGTTTTGAACATCCCGCCACCTTCAATCCGATCGACCAGCTCAAGGTGATCGGCCACCCGACCAGCCGGATCGACGGGCCGCTGAAGACCACCGGCACCGCGCCTTACGCCTATGAGCGGCACGACGTCGCGGCCAACCAGGCCTATGGCTACGTGGTCGGTTCGGCGATCGGCAAGGGGCGGATCGGTTCGATCGATCTCGAGGCGGCGAAGGCTGCACCGGGCGTGCTCGCCATCGTCACAGCGGACAACGCCGGCAAGCTCGGCAAGGGCGAGCGCAATGCGGCGCCGCTGCTCGGCGGGCCCGAGATCGCGCATTATCACCAAGCCGTCGCCGTCGTCGTCGCCGGGACCTTCGAGCAGGCGCGGGCCGCGGCGCAGCTGGTCCGGATCGACTACGTCAAGGGCGACGGCAAGTTCGATCTCGCCGCGGAGCGGGACAAGGGCGTCACGCCGCACCCGTCATTCGGCGGCCCGGCCGATACCGCCGTCGGCGATTTCGCCGCCGCCTTCGCTGGTGCGCCCGTACAACTCGATGCCACCT
This sequence comes from Bradyrhizobium sp. USDA 4506, assembly GCF_054058795.1. Lineage (NCBI taxonomy): Bacteria > Pseudomonadati > Pseudomonadota > Alphaproteobacteria > Hyphomicrobiales > Nitrobacteraceae > Bradyrhizobium > Bradyrhizobium sp. USDA 4506. Next base: position 658,811 of record NZ_JBSSBM010000002.1, read on the forward strand.
ACACCACGCCCGATCAGGGCCACGCGATGATGGAGCCGCATGCTTCGATCGCGGCCTGGGACGGCGACAAGCTCACGGTCTGGACCTCGAACCAGATGATCGCCTGGGGCGCTGAGGATATGGCGAAGACGCTCGGCATCGCCAAGGAGAATGTCCGTCTGGTGTCGCCCTATATCGGCGGCGGCTTCGGCGGCAAGCTGTTCCTGCGCGCCGAGGTGCTGCTCGCCGCGCTCGGCGCCCGCGCGGCCGGCCGTCCGGTCAAGGTCGCGCTGCAACGTCCGCTGATGTTCAACAACACGACGCACCGTCCGGCGACGATCCAGCGCATCCGCATCGGCGCCGAGCGCGACGGCAAGATCACCGCGATCGGCCACGAAAGCTGGTCCGGCAACGTCAAGGACGGCGAACCCGAGATGGCGGTGAGCCAGACGCGGCTGCTTTATGCCGGCGCCAGCCGGATGACGGCGACGCGGCTTGCAGCGCTCGATCTGCCGGAGGGCAATGCGATGCGCGCGCCCGGAGAAGCCTCCGGCATGATGGCGCTCGAGATCGCGATCGACGAGCTCGCCGACAAGCTCGGCATCGACCCGGTCGTGCTGCGCATCAGCAACGACACCCAGGTCGACCCCGAGCATCCGGAGCGGCACTTCTCGCAGCGGCAATTGGTGCAGTGCCTGAGCGATGGCGCGGCGCGGTTCGGCTGGGACAAGCGCAACTCGAAGCCGGGCGAGGTCCGCGACGGACGCTGGCTGGTCGGGATGGGCGTCGCCGCGGCGTTCCGGAACAATCTCGTGACCAAATCGGCGGCCCGCGTTCGTCTGGACCAGAACGGCATCGTGACCGTCGAGACCGACATGACCGACATCGGCACCGGTTCGTACACCATCATCGCGCAGACTGCGGCCGAGATGATGGGCGTGCCGCTCGAGAAGGTCGCGGTGCGGCTCGGCGATTCCGACTTTCCGGTGTCCTGCGGCTCGGGCGGGCAGTGGGGCGGCAACAATTCGACCGCCGGCGTCTATGCCGCCTGTACCAAGCTGCGCGAGGCCATTGCGCAGAAGCTCGGCTTCAATTCCGCGGAGGCGGTGTTTGCCGACGGCGTGGTCCGCTCCGGCAATCGCAGCGTGCCGCTGGCGCAGGCCGCCGGCGGCGGCGACCTCATGGCGGAGGATGCCATCGAATACGGCGATCTCGCGAAAACCTACCAGCAGTCGACCTTCGGCGCGCATTTCGTCGAGGTCGGCGTCGATGCCGACACGGCGGAGATCCGGGTGCGGCGGATGCTTGCGGTCTGCGCGGCGGGCCGCATCCTCAACCCGAAGGCGGCGCGCAGCCAGGTGATCGGCGCGATGACCATGGGTGTCGGGGCGGCGCTGATGGAGGATCTCGTGGTCGACAAGCGGCACGGCCTGTTCATCAATCACGACCTTGCTGCCTATGAGGTGCCGGTCCATGCCGACATCCCGCATCAGGAGATGATCTTCCTCGACGAGACCGATCCGATCTCATCGCCGATGAAGGCCAAGGGCGTCGCCGAGCTCGGCATCTGCGGCGTCGCCGCCGCGGTCGCCAATGCGGTCCACAACGCGACCGGCGTTCGCGTGCGCGACTATCCGATCACGCTCGACAAGCTGCTCTCAGGGTTGCCGGAGCCGGCGTAGCGCGGGACGCTTCACCTCGCCCCGCGTGCGGGGAGAGGCATAGGCCGCCGTTGGCGGCCGTTCCCAAGAACGCTGAAGCAGAGCTTCAGCTATGACGCATCGCTAGATGCGTTCCGGGTGAGGGGGAGTCTCCGCGAACACAGCTATCACCGTTTACACGGAGACAGCCCCTCACCCCAACCCTCTCCCCGTGAAGAACGGGAGAGGGAGCACAGCGAAGTCGGGGGGCGCTGTTCTGCCTAAGCGCTCTAACCGCGACCGACGAACGAGCCGATACCCCGGCCGATCGCGGCGCCGTGCTGAAATAGCGCGCCGAGGTGATCGCCGGGCACCGACATCGCAGCGAGGCCGTTTTCCGCGGCGAAGCGCCGCATCGGCGCATGCGGTCCGTCGTCCTGTCCGTTCCACAGCAGCACCGGCACGCGCGAGGACAGCACCGCGTCCTTTGCGCCATCGACCTGGCCGAGCGCATTGAAGCAGGCACGCACTCCGCCTTCGATATCCGGCGTCACCCATTCGGCGAGCTCCGGCACGGTGCGGCGGGCAAAGGTGATGAAGGCGCTGTAGGTCAGCGGGCCGGCATTACCGCGCGGCAGTCCGGTGAGAAAGTCCCAGCCGCCGATTGCCAGCGACGCCAGCCGTGCCGGGAAAAATCGGGCGACGCCGACCGCGACCCAGCCGCCCATCGAGTGTCCCACCACATGGGCGCGCTCGTCGCCGAGATCGTCGATCACGGCGACGATGTCGCCGGCGCGCTGCGCCTGGTTATAAAGCGCCGGATCGGCGGGCTTGTCGCTCAGGCCATGTCCGAGCGAATCGACGCAGACGACACGAAAGCGATCGGCAAGCGCGTCGACCACGCCGCATTGCTTCCAGCTCGCGGCGTCGAGCAAGAGACCGTGCTGAAGCACGATCAGCGGCCCGGATCCCTCGACGGTGTAATGGATACGCTGGCCCCGGTGATTGGCGAATGGCATTGATAGAGTTCCCCACGTTTTACCAGAGGTGAGCGTGGAGGCGCCGGGTTTCAAGACCTCGTTCCGGATCAGGAACCGCATCGCCGATGGCGGGCGGAACCTCGCCTTCAGCCGCCCCACACGGTGGCTTCGCTCCAGCCGAGATCCCTGAAATCGGCTGCCCGGAGCGGGGCTTCGCCGGCGGCGAAGAATTCGTCGAGCTGCGGCGGCTTCACCGTGGTCTCCGAGAGCATCGCATGGGCCTGGCCGCGATGATGGATCTGGTGCTGGAACAGATGCATCAAGAGGCGGTCGCGCCGCTCGGTCTGCACGCTCGTGTCGCGATTGATCTTGACCACATCATCGAGCCGCTCAGCCGTCAGCGCATCGCAGTGCATGATCAGCTGCTGATCGATCGCGCGCTGGGCGTCTTTCAGTGCGGCGACTGACGGGTAGGGCACCTCGTTGGCCCACGCTTTCGGCCCGAGCCAGCCGCCCTCGAGCGCATCAATGTAGAAGAGATCGATGACATGAATGTGGTTCAGCGTCGCCTGCAGGCTCGGGAAGAACCCGGTCCGCGCGGCGGCGAACTCCGCCTGGCTGAGACCGGCGCAGGCCGTGAGCAGGCGGTGATTGGCCCAGGCATTATTGTACGCAAAAGCGCGAAAGGTTTGAACGAGGCCTGCTTGCATATCGGTCCTCACTGGATTGACTGTTTCAGGCAGGTGCACCGGCAGGCCGGCCGACCTGCGACAGTGATCGTGGTGCTTGCGTTGGTGACTTGATCCTCGCATAGCTAATCCATCGTGGTGCACTTCATCCGAAGGCGGCAGCAGATGCAACTGGCAAAGAACGTGATCGACGTCGGCCTTTCCTTCAACGATCTCGAACCGATGCTGCGGTTCTGGCAGCAGGAGGCCGGACTTCGCTTCGATCATGTGCAGCCGATCCGCCGCGGGCAGAAACAGTACCGGCACGACGCGCAAGGTTCGGTCATCAAGCTCAACCATCATGTCGAGCCGCTGCCGGATGTGGCGCCGAGCGGCTATCGCGAGCTGATCATTGCGCGCGCCGGCGTCGACGCACCGCAACGCATGGCCGACCCCGACGGCAACAGCGTTTGCCTCGTCCCGCCCGGACATGACGGCATCGCCCAGATCGGCGTCGTGATGGCGGTGCGCGACCTTGCCGCGCATCGCAGGTTCTACGGCGACATCCTCGACTTCACCGAGCAGACATGGTCTGATGGTCCGGCGTTTCGCCTCGGCGACAGTCTGATCCTGCTCAGGGAAGATCGCGCCGCAACCATCGATCCGGTTCGGGGTGCGCGCGGCTGGCGCTACATCACGCTGCAGGTCGCCGACATCGACGCCGTGCATGACGAGTTGCGCGCCAAGGGCGTGCGGGAAGGCCTTGCGCCGGTGACGCTCGGCGAGGTCGCACGGATCTCCATGATCCTCGATCCCGATGGCAACTGGATCGAACTGTCCCGCCGCGCGTCGATCGTTGGAAGCCTGTCCAACCGCTAGGCAGCAAATTTTCTGGCCGCCCGGGCGGCGCCGATGATATGATTCCGCAAGTGCATCCAATTTGATGATCGCTTTATGCAGTCGATTTTCGGGCCGCGGCGGGTTCATCGATCGATTTTGCCAGCGGCTATCGGCTCGGCTTGCCTGCTGCTGTTCGTCCCCGTCGCAAGCGCCCAACCTCTCGGCGATCCAGCGGTCACGCCCGGCGCGCAACGCGCAGAGCCGGCGCAGACAGAAACATCGCAAACAGAAACGTCTCGTCCGGATAGCAACGCCGGAGTGCGCAACGCTGAGGCCGATCGGTCGGCGTCCGATCAGCAATCGTCATCCGTTCCGTCGCCGGCGCCGACAGCTTTGCGTCCAAAGCTCGATGGGCCGCAGCAGTACTGCAAGGCGTTAGAGGAGGCTGCATTGGAGAACGGCTTGCCGCCGGATTTCTTCGTCCGGCTGATCTGGCAGGAAAGCAATTTCGATCCCAACTCGGTCAGTTCGGCCGGTGCCCAGGGGATCGCCCAGTTCATGCCCGGTACTGCGCGGTGGCGCGGTCTGGCCGACCCGTTCGAGCCATTGCCTGCCTCGCAGGAATCCGCGCGCTGGCTCCGCGAGCTGCGCGCGCAGTTCGGCAATCTCGGCCTTGCGGCGGCCGCCTATAATGGTGGTCCACGGCGCGTTCAGGATTGGTTGGCGGGACGTGGAAGCCTGCCGGGCGAAACGCGCGCCTATGTCAGGATCATCACCGGCAAGTCCGCAGAGGAATGGGCGCAAGGCTCGCTTGAGGATCGGGTCCACACCGATGCGGCCATGGCTTGTGGTGACATCGTGCGCGGCATGCTCGTTCGGGCGCTTCCAGCGGGCCCAAGAGAGTCCGCGACAATCGCGCAGCAAGCTGCGTGGGGGCCCTGGGGACTTCAATTGGCCGGCGGCCCGTCGCAATCGCGCGTACTCGCCGACTACCAGCAACTTCAGAAACGATTTGCATCCGTGCTCGGCGATCGCGCACCGCTCGTTCTGAGATCGCGCATGGCCGGGCCAGGCTCGGCCACCTGGTATCTGCTCCGGGTCGCCGAGACGACCCGTGAGCGAGCTAATCAGCTGTGCGCCCGGTTGGAGGCAGTCGGCGGGCGCTGCCTGGTGTTTCGGAATTAGGTGGCGCACGTTGCAGGTCGCAGCGACCGACGGCGTGATGAGGGCTAATTGGCGACGGAGCCCTCGACCGCAAATGTGTGGTACCTCGCGTATTTCTCGCCGACCGCCCGAACCTGCACGTAGGCCGGATCGTGTCGCCAGGCCCAAAGCGCCTCCATGCTCGGATACATGTAGATGACGACGCGCTTGGGTGGATCTCCATCGACGGCAACGACCTGCGAACCGGTTGCCGCCGCGCCGGCAGCCGCGATCAGCTTGCCGCCATGCGCCTTGATGATCTCCTTCGCCTTCGGGAGATATTCCCTGGCATAACCATCGGGGTCGGTGACCTCGATTTGGCCGATCAGATAGGCGGGCGGCCTGGCTTCGCCATGCAGTGCTTCGGTGCCAAGAGCGCCGATAGCGGTACAACTCAACATGACCAGAGCCATCTTGCCTCCAGAATTCATGTGAGCTTCCTCCGATGCCAGTGCCGATGCCGTAAGCCGCAGTCTGGCAGGACTCTCCACGAGGCTTCGAAATACGTCCAATACATATATTTTCTCAAACCTTATGCTCGAATGGTATAAGCGGGCATGAACCTTCAACAGGCCCTCACATTCTTGACGGTGGCCGAGCTCGGCACGGTCTCAAAAGCCGCTTTGCGGTTGCGTGTCGCCCAACCCGCTCTGTCCAGGCAAATCATCGGTCTCGAACGGGAGCTCGGCTTGCAGCTCTTCGATCGCGTCGGGCGGCGGCTTCTATTGACCGGCGAAGGCGAGCAGTTGATTGCGGGCTGCCGTCTGCTGCTCAACAGCGTCAATTCCTTGAAGGAGCAGGCTCAGCTGCTTCGCCAAGGAGATACCGGGGTCCTAAGGATCGCCGGCTCGCCGCAACACATCGAAAGCGTGCTGTCGGAATTTCTGCACCGGTACGCGGAGCGATATCCCAGGGTCGAGATCAGGATCAGGGAGGGGACGGGCAGCGAGATATTGGCGATGCTCGAGCGCGGCGAAGTTCATCTCGGCCAAAATTTGCTGCACGCCGTCAGACTGAACGAACAGCACTTCGGCAGCCTTCCGCTTGGATCCGTGCAGTTACTGGCTGCTTGTCATCCGTCGATGCCGCTTGGTCCCCGTTGCACAATCGAGATCGCTGACCTCGCCGAACTTCCGTTGCTGCTGCTGGACAGCGGGTTCGGATTTCGCCGTGCTTTCGATGCGGCAAGCCGTATGGCGGGGCTGAAACCGAAGATCATGTTCGAGAGTCGCAGTCCGCACACCTTGCTGGCGCTCGCCGAGGCGGGGCACGGCGTCGCGATCGTTCCCTCCCAGCTTCAGTGCTGGCGCTACGAATTAAGGATTGTCGGTCTCACGCACGGACGCCGCGTGTTGCAGGAGCCGCTCACCATCTCATGGGACAAGCGGCGTCCGTTGCCTCGTTTCGCGACCGATTACTGTGCAATGCTGGCAGCACATATGCGGGAGACGTTTCCGATCACGCGCCCGACGGAACCGGCAGCGGCAAAAGCAAGTGTTCAGACGCACGCCAAGCGAGTTCCACGCAAGGCGAAAAGTTCGGGCGGTTGAATATCGCGATTTGCGTCCGCGTCACCGATCACCGAGTTGCGCGGCGGCGCAAGCCCTTACGCGAAACATGGTTCGGTTTATCGGAACGGCAGCTCGGTGAAGCTCCGCTCGCCCCGATCGACGGCGCTTCCGAGCTTGCCCTAGCGGATTAAGTGTGTATGCTTGCAGCGTTCGATTTGCCGTTGTGCCTTGTTGAATGGTCAAAGCGGCCCTTTTCCAAAGAACATCGTCGGTTGAAGGATGATGCGGAACCAGGCGCGAATTCACGTGCGTCCGCTTTGGAGAAGACAAATGCCTACAGGTACTGTGAAGTGGTTCAACGGCCAGAAGGGCTTCGGTTTCATTCAGCCCGATGATGGCACGAATGACGTGTTCGTTCACATCAGCGCTGTCGAGCGGGCCGGACTTGGCGGTCTCGCCGAGGGCCAGAAGCTGTCGTTCGAACTCAAGGTCGACAAGATGCGTGGCAAGACCAGCGCCGAAGATCTTCGGCTGGCTTGAATCGATCTGTTATTCCACGGATGTACTGGGATGACAGCCGCGGCCCGCTCGATCCTCTGATGGGTTGAGCGGGTCTCGCTGCTTTTCAAAGGGCTCATTCGCTCATGGCCAAGAAGCCGGAAGAACTCTCTGCCGAGCGCCTGGCCAAGGCCCAACGCCAGCGGCTTGCCGCCGAGGCTGGTGCGCAGGCAATCGCTGAAGTCGAGCGCGATGCGATCGCCGTGCGCAAGAACATGGTGCGTCTGCGGGCTCTCCGTGAAGCGCGTGACGCCGAGGCGGCCGCCGCGCAGGCTGGCTCTGCACCCGCTGGCACGGCATCTGTGGCTGCCAAGAGAACCAAACGGGTCAAGCGCATCGTGCGTTAAGCCGCTCAATCACGCACGTCTTCGAGTCCGTCGCTGATACGTTGCTGAAGCGGACCTGTTGTTTCGCGGCCTCGGCCGCCAGTTCAGGCCGCGAAGCCAGGCCGTGGCCCGAACCATTTGGGACGATCGGCTTCCTTCCTGTTCGCCGCCTTCAGTCTGATCCTGATGTAGTCAGTGATATCGCCGGCCGCATCACGCAGATCCTGTTCCGTCAGGCCTTGCTGTCCCGCTATCTCGATGCACCGGCGCGCCAACTCGGCAACGTCCTGCGAGGCACCCGGCGTTCCATATTGCTCGGCAGCGTGGACGCTGTTTTCAATCCAGAAATCAAGGAACTCTCTCGCTTTTGCGGTCATGACTCACCCGGACGGCTCGCGCGCCTCTGTCCTCACCGGCCACATTCCTCGGTCTTCGCAGGAACAATCGAGAGCCGGGGTAAATTACCATGGCGATGACGCGCTATTATTTCGATCTTCGTGATGGCGGCGGCCTGGCGATCGACGAAGAGGGCATGGAGATGTCCAACTTCGGTGCGGTTCAGGAGGAGGCTGCGCGCGCCTTGGCCGACGTAATTCGGGATTCCTTTCGCGGTCACAATTTCCATCAGATTGCCATCGAGGTCCGGGACGGCGACGGGCCCGTGCTTGAGGTGGCTATCGCTTGGCGCAGTTGCCGGCTGGATTCTTGAGCTGGGCTGCGCAGCGCGGCAGCTAGCACCTTGTGATGCCCAGACTGAGACTGACCTGAAACAGCGGGCCTTCGTCCGTCCGGACCTCAAACGCCAGCAGCCTGTGTTTGTCCAAAGGCGGGTTCTCCTTGGCTATGCTGAGCAATGACTGCATCGCTTCGTGCGCGGCAGTTTCCTCGTCGCGTAGCTCGATGCCCTGTTTGTCGGCATAGAGTTGCTCGCCGTTGCGGATATCGAAATAGTAGCGGGTTGCCATCTTCGGCTCCCTTTTGTGGCGGGAGCTGCCCAGGCTCTCAGGTGCCGGCGCTCAATAGTTATCCGGCAGCGCTGTACTCTGCGCTAGTTGGAGCGAATTTGCTACTCGGCAACGATGGAGATTTTGGGGAACCGCTTTTCGCGTTCGCGGTCAAGCCGCCATCGCCGTTCAGCCATGATTTCGGTGTGGCTGAACCGTCGGATATAATTCTCACGATCTGCGATTGCGTCTTGCATAGCCGGGATAAGTGCATAGCTTTGATGGATCGACTGGCCTTGAGCCTTGTAGATCGGTCCCACGGGACCTTTTTCCAAAGACATCGTCGGATGAAAGCGAGGACGCGTGCTTGTAGCACCGCGGCTGAAGCTTCCGCGATGTTGTTCGTCGGCTGCCGTTCCACGGATGTACTGGAATGGCAGTGCGGCCCGCTCTGTCACTGATAGAGCGGGCTCTTGTCTTGTTCATTCAATGTGCGTTGTACCGCGAGAGAGGTGAACCGTTGCAAGTTCTTGTCAGGGACAACAACATCGACCAGGCGCTTCGAGTTCTAAAGAAGAGGTTGCAGCGCGAGGGCGTCTTTAGAGAGATGAAGCGCCGCAGATCGTTCGAAAAGCCATCGGAAAAAAGGGCTCGAGAGAAATCCGAGGCCGTGCGGCGAGCCCGCAAGCTTGCCCGCAAGCAAGCGATACGGGATGGATTGATCGCGGCACCTCCGCGGAAACCCAAATTCCCGGCGTCCAAACCTTCGGCGCCAAGGCAATCACCACAATCGCCACAGCAAGCAGGCGGCACACGGGAGACCTAGCCCGTACCGATCCTGCTGGAAGGATCGTGCAAGATGACGCAGCGATCTTATCGAGGCAACGGATGCCTCCAGGAACGTCTCTCCGATGAGATCTGTCGTCGGCGAGCCGTGGATCGGGATATTCGGTCGAGGAACGACGATCAACGGCGACGTGCGCAGAACCTGGCCGGCACGGCCATCAACGCAATGGCAGATCATTCCGCCAGCCAGTTCGATCAGGCCGCGCGCAAGCGTGACTTGCTCGACGGCCCGGAGGAATTTCGCGCGTTTCGCGCGGATCGCTGACGAAACGTATGATTCGGCGGTAGGCGCAAAACTCGATGCCGTCCCGGGCAAGCGAAGCGCGACCCGGGACCCATAACCACAAGTGCCGATTGGTTTGCAACGCTGGAGCCACAGCTCGTTTCAAAACGGAAGGCTGTGGTTATGGGTCCCTGCTTTCGCAGGGACGACAGTTGTGATGCGGCACGTCATGTGCATCAAACGAGCGAGGAGGGCCTTTGGCGAGCACAGCGCTTTGGGCCCTCTCACCTCGCAATGACGGTGGAAGGTATCTTATCCCGCCAGCACCGCATCCGCGCCGGTCACCGCCTCGGCGCTTTCGGTCACGGTCTTTTCCAGCGACGGCGCCTGCACGGCGATGTTCTCGGCGAAGAAGCGCGCCAGCGCGACATAGCGCTGCGGCTCGGCTTCGCCGTTCGCCTTGGCGGCCAGCGCCTCGCCGGCGAGCATGCAGCCACCGAGCGTTGCGGCGAACAGCCGCAGATAGGGCGTTGCGCCGGCCAGTGCCTCGTTCGGCGCCGAGGCGAGGCGCTCGAGCAGCCATTTGCTGGTGCGCTCCAGCGCGGCGTGCGCGTCGCGCAGCTTGGCGCCCGTGGTGCCGAACGCCGGATCGTTGGAGGTCTCGACCTGCTTGATGACGGCAGCGAGCTCGTCCAGCAGCGCCCAGACCGAGGCGCCGCCACTGGCGCCGAGCTTGCGGGTGACGAGGTCGATCGACTGGATGCCGTTGGTGCCCTCGTAGATCGAGGTGATGCGGGCGTCGCGATAGTGCTGCGCGGCGCCGGTCTCCTCGATGAAGCCCATGCCGCCGTGGATCTGCACGCCGAGATAGGCGACCTCGTTGCCGATGTCGGTGGAGAAGGCCTTGGCGATCGGGGTCAGCAGCGCGCCGCGGGCCGCGGCCTCGGCGCACACCTTGGCGTCCTTGGCGCGCACCGAAACGTCGAGCGCGACCGCGGTGGCGTAGCAGATCGTGCGCGCCGCCGCCGTCATGCTGCGCATCTGCATCAGCATGCGCTTGACGTCGGGATGCACGATGATCGGATCCATCCCGTCGCCCTTGCGACCGATAGCTTTCCCTTGCCTGCGCTCCTGCGCATAGGCCAGCGCCTGCTGATAGGCGCGGTCGGCAATGCCGACGCCTTCGAGGCCGACGCCGAGGCGGGCCTGGTTCATCATCGTGAACATGCAGCGCATGCCCTGGTTTTCCTCGCCGATCAGATAACCGATCGCGCCACCCTTATCGCCCATCGTCATGGTGCAGGTCGGCGATGCGTGCATGCCGAGCTTGTGCTCGACGCCAGAGGCATGGATGTCGTTGCGATCGCCGAGCGAGCCGTCGGCGTTGACCAGAAATTTCGGCACCAGGAACAGCGAGATCCCCTTGGTACCCGAGGGGGCATCGGGCAATCGCGCAAGCACGAAATGCACGATGTTGTCGGTCATGTCGTGCTCGCCATAGGTGATGAAGATCTTGGTGCCCTTGATGCGGTAGGTGCCGTCGGGGGCGCGTTCGGCGCGGGTGCGCAGCGCGCCGACGTCGGAGCCGGCATTGGGCTCGGTGAGCTGCATCGTGCCGGTCCACTCGCCGGTGACCAACTTCTCGAGATAGGTCTTCTTCAGTTCGGCGCTGCCATGGGCATCGAGCGCCTCGATTGCCGACAGCGTCAGCAGCGGGCAGAGGCCGAAGGCGACGTTCGACGCGCTCCAGATCTCGGTGCAGGCGGCGTTGACCGCGAGCGGCAGGCCCTGGCCGCCGAACGCCTCCGGCCCCGACACCGCGTTCCAGCCCGCGGCGGTCCAGCGCTGGTAGGCGTCGGGCCAGCCCGGCGCGGTCGTCACCTTGCCGTTGTCGAGCTTGATGCCGTGCTCGTCGCCGACACGATTCAGCGGCGCCAGCACATCGGAGGCGAACTTGCCGGCTTCTTCCAGCACCGCAGCGGTGATATCGCCGTCGAAATCGCCGTAGTGGCCGGCCTCCACGGCGGCAGCGAGCCCCGCACCGTGATTGAGGGACAGCAGGATATCGTTGATCGGCGCACGGTAGGTCATGGCGTTACTCCCGACGAGGCGTTTGCAAATTGTCATCCCATGAAACCGGCGGCCCCTCAACAGTCCGAACGGACATCGCACGGTCTGTTTCGGCCACTGCGGCGTCGCCTTATAATAAGAGCACCGTCATCATCCTGCGGCTTTCGTGCCTTTTCGATCGCCGCCCTGTTGAAATGGCGGGACTCACCCTATAGACCGACGTGGCCTTCGATCGGCGCGTTGGGGCGTAGCCAAGCGGTAAGGCAGCGGATTTTGATTCCGCCATTCGGAGGTTCGATCCCTCCCGCCCCAGCCAGCAAGCAAGCCGTTGATTTCAAGAGAGGAATCGATTTTTGCCGGCCGGCCCCCGCCGCCATTTCGGGCGGATTGGGCCGGCTGGCTGGAAATCTGTGCCGCTTTGGTTTCCATGGCGGCGGGCGACAAGCCCCGAGTCGCCCGGAGATCCAGGTCAACGGGCGATCGTAATCACGACATAACGACGGATCTGACGTGGCGAATACCAAGAAGGCCCGCGCTGCTGCTGGCGCGAAGAAGAAAAGCAAGGGATCGGCGCGTTCCGGAATCTCGTCTTCCTCACCGCTCGGCATGCTGGCGCTCCATCTTCTCGAGCAATGGAAGAAGTCCGGGCGGGACGGCATCGTTTTCCTTGCGGAAAGCGAGAACAGGGCCGAGCGCCTGGGCAGCGTGCTGTATTCGCTCGATCCCTCGCTCGAGGTGCTGGTGTTCCCGCGGCTGAATACCTTGCCCTTTGACGGGCTGGAGCCGTCACGAGAGATCGCCGGGAGGCGCAGTTCGGTGTTGAGGCGCCTCGCCCGGAGCAAGAAGCCGGTCTTCCTGGTGTCGACGGCGGAGGCGATCATGGAGCGGTTGCCGTTGCCCGCCAGCTCGGCGCGCCTCAGCATCAGCCTGAAGGTGGGGGCGGGCTATTCCGAGCAGGAACTCAAGGATCGTCTGGAAGCTCTGGGATACGATCTCGACGAAGAGGCGGATTATCCCGGCAGCGCTCTGTTCCACGGAATGACGTTCGAGGTATTTCCCGCGGGCGCGCTGGGGCCGTTCAGAATTGAGCATTCCGGTGGCGTGATCCGCAGAATCGCAGGTGTCGATCCGGACGAGCACGACGTCGTGTTCGACGCGGAGGAACTGCACATCGACCCGATGTCCGAACGGATCGCGTTGGGAGGCAAGCGGGCACAGCGGGCGGCGCTGCCGGATTATTGTCAGCGCGCGCACTGGATCGCGGACGCCGGCGTTTCGGGCCACGCCGATAGCTGGCTGAGCACGATCAAGGAGGCGGCCGGCCGCAGGGAGGCGGAGCGCGAGTATCTGGGGCCCGCTGACTGGAAACGGCAGACCAGACGGATGAGCTCGCTGCCCCGAAAGGCAGCTTTCACCGCCACTCCCGACTTCTCGAAGGTCGCCTCGTCGCGGAAAGCTCTTCGCGCATTTGTCGCCGACACCGAGCGCGCCGGATCGCGGCTGCTGTTTGTCGCGGCGGTCGAGGATGACCTGCGCGCGATGGAGCGAATGAGCGGGATCAAGGCGGAGCGCTTCGCAGACTGGAACGAGGCGGCGAAGGGGCGAGGCGGCGAAGGCGCGCTGCTGGCCGACTTCGACACCGGCTTCATCGGCTCAGGGCGCAAGCCGCTCGTCGTCGTGACGGCGACCGACGTGCTCGGCAGCAGGGCGCATCATCTGCAGCCCATGGCCAGAGCCTGGAGTTCGGCTTTCGATCATCCCGACGTGCCGGAGCGCGGCGCGGTCGTCGTGCATCTGCAGCGCGGGCTGGCCGTGCTCGATGGCTTGCAGACCTTCGATATGGGGAAGGGATCATCGCGCGAGATGATCAGGCTGGCATTCGCGGGGGATGATGCCGTCCTCGTTCCGCCGGCCGATCTTGCGCTGATCTGGCCGTATGCCGCGGAGCTCGGCAAGCTGGCATTGGACAGGGCCGATGGCAGTACGTGGTGGACGCGGCGTGGCAAGGCGGAGCGGGAAATCCAGACTGCCGCCAAGGCGCTTGCCAAACACATCGCGCAACGGCGCCGCCGGCGCGCTCCCAAGCTGGTCGCTCCCGGTCCCGCCTATGAGCGGTTCGTCGCGCGCTTTCCGTATTTCACGACCGTCGACCAGACGAAGGCAATTCGCGACGTCCTCGATGATCTGGCGTCCGGTCATCCGATGGATCGGGTCGTCTGCGGCGACGTCGGGTTTGGCAAGACCGAGGTGGCATTGCGCGCGGCGGCGGCCGTTGCGCTGTCGGGCAAGCAGGTCGCCGTCGTCGTGCCGACGACTGTTCTGGCAAGGCAGCACGTTGCAACCTTCCGCAAACGGTTTGCTCCGCTTGGCATCGAAGTGGGAAGCCTGTCGCGGGCGACGTCGGCTCCGGAGATGAAGGAGACCAAGGAGGGCCTGCGAAGCGGCAAGATGAAGGTCGTGGTCGGCACGCAGGCGATCGCATCGAAGGACGTGAGGTTCGCCAAGCTGAGCCTGGTCATTGTCGACGAAGAGCAGCACTTCGGCGCGGCCGAGAAGGCGAAGCTTTCAGGGCTGGCGAAGGGCGCCCATACGCTGTGGATGAGTGCCACGCCGATTCCGCGCACACTTGCGGCGGGCCTTGCGGGATTCAGGGAGCTGAGCGTGATCGCATCCCCGCCCGTTCATCGGCTTCCGGTCGCGACCAAGATCGCTCCGCTCTCGGATGCCGCCATCGCCGCAGCATTGCTGCGCGAGCAGCGACGTCACGGGCAAAGCTTTCTGATCTGTCCGCGCATCCAGGATCTGGATCCGATGCTGGCGCGCGTGCAGTCGATGGCCCCGGAGCTCCGCATCGTCTGCCTGCATGGCAAGCTACCCGTCGACGAAATCGACGATCGAATGATGAGCTTCGTCGAAGGCGAGGCGGACGTCCTCCTGGCGACCAACATCGTGGAAAGCGGTCTCGACATCCCCCGGGCCAACACCATCGTGGTCTGCTGGCCGGAAAAGTTCGGTCTGGCACAGCTCCACCAGCTCAGAGGCCGGGTGGGACGCGGCGGGACACGCGCCTTCGCATACATGCTGACCGAATCCAGTTCGGAACAATCCGGGAGGCGTTTGGCCGTTCTGGAGGAGTTCAGCAGACCGGGCGCCGGTTTTGCGATCAGCGAGCGGGATCTCGACCTCAGAGGCGCCGGGGATCTGCTTTCGGAGCGGCAATCCGGCCACGTGCAGGTTTTCGGTCCGGTGCTCTACAGCCACCTTCTCAAGCAAGCCTCGGAGAAGACCAACGACCGGTCCGCCGATATGTGGGTGCCCGATCTCAACCTTCCGCTCGCGGATTTGCTGCCCAGGAGCTATGTGCAATCGGAATCCGTGCGGCTTGAAATCTATGGCCGTGCCGCGAGGTGCCGGAACGAAGACGATCTGGAGGATCTCGAGGAAGAAACCTCGCGCCGCTTCGGCAGGCTGCCGTCGGCGGGTCGGGACTTCTTCGCCGCGGCGAGGCTCAGGATCGATTGCAAGCGGAGAGGGATCGTGAGGCTCGATGTCGGCCCGGAGGCCGTCGCGGCGACGTTCCTTCCCGGGAAGCTGCCCAAATCCAGAGCACGTTCGCTCCAGCGCGACGGCGATCGCGTGTTCTATTCTGACAACATACACGAGCCGCCTTTCGAGCGGATCGAGGATCTCCTGGACATTCTGGACGAGTGAGCGCGACGCGGCTCCGTCGGAGACGAGCCTTGCGGGTGCGCTGCGCACAGTAGAGATATTTCAGCGCGCTGGGGCTGCGGAGAACAAATCGACCGATTCTGCGCGCTGACATCCCAGTGACATGTAGCATCGTTACTGCACATGCGTGGCAGACCGCCCGCCGTCATTCGGCCTGCTCCGAGCCATCGGAAAGCCCCCTTCCAGGCGCGAGTCGACGGTATTCAGGGCGGGTTATGTTGTTCAAATCTCGGCGTTTTGGGCCGAAATGTTGTGCCCGGATACCGGAATCAGCACTGCCGAAGCCGATTCTGGCTTTCGCTTTCTCAGTAGGACTACGCGTTTTGCACACCGTTCCGCGCGGTGTTGCCCAATCTTGTGCCCGATAGCGGTAACTGAAATATTCGTATTGTATTTCAATGGCTTGCGGAAACGTTGCAATTCAAAAGCCCGTGATATTTGTGCAACATTTGCCCGAAAACAGCCGCAACTCGCCGCAAACCGAGCGGTCTTTTGTTGCGTGATCGGGGGCCTTCTGTCTCATATGGAACTACGACGGAGGGGGGCATCCCGAGGTCGTCCCGTTCTAGGTGGTTCGCTTAAGTCCCTCGCGTTCATGCGGGTGTGTCCGAAGGCGCGAAGCGACTAAGCGGGGATTTTAAGGGACAAAGGGAACCAACCTGAGGGTGTCTTACCCGGCGGATCCGGAACCTTCCCTGAGATAGAGCAACTTGGAGGTTTAACATGAAGATGGTTAAGAGCCTTATCCTCGGCTCGGCGGCGGCTCTCGTCGCGGTCGGCGGAGCTCAGGCGGCCGATCTTCCCGTCAAGGCCAAAGCGGTCGAGTACGTGAAGGTTTGCTCCCTGTATGGTCCCGGATTCTACTACATCCCGGGCACCGATACCTGCATCAAGCTGGGCGGCTACCTGCGCGCAGACGTCGTCATCAACTCGAACTCGGATCACACCGGCAACACCTCGGGTGCCGCTGGCGCAAACAACCGCTTCACCAACGGCTACACCTGGCGTTCTCGTGAAGACCTGAACATCGATACGCGCACCGCGACCGAATACGGCGTGGTCCGCACCTTCTTCGATGCGACCTTCTCCTGGACCTCGGACACCTATGCCGGTCAGGGCAACGGTGCGACCGTTTACTCGCCGATCGGCGCGGTTTCGGCTCCGAACAACGCCAACTCCGGTGCGGTTGCGGCTGGTACGGTCGGCGTCTACTACGCCTTCATCCAGTTCGCCGGCTTCACCATGGGTAAGGCGGTCTCGCAGTTCTCGGCTCCGTGGGCCAACTACCCGGGCAACAGCTTCGACGGTCTCGTCGGCGGCGGCGGCACGATCACTGGTGTGAACCAGTTCACCTACACTGCGCAGTTCGGCAACGGCGTGTCGCTGTCTCTGTCGGCGCAGGATCAGTCGGCTTACTACCAGGCTGGCGTGGTCAACCTCGGTGCGCCCGTCAACTTCGGCGTTCCCGGCAACACCAACGTGTTCGGCATCAGCGACTACGCTGGCACGATCGCTCCGGACCTCGTCGCGATGCTGCGTGTCGACCAGGCCTGGGGTCTGTTCCAGGCATCGTTCGCCGCGCATAACAACCACGTGGCCTACTACGGCGGCACCGAGTTGACCGGTCATCCGGACGACAAGTGGGGCTGGGCTGGTTCGTTGGCCTTGTCGATCAAGAACATCCCGACCGGACCTGGCGACACCATCAACTTGCAGGGTGTCTACACCAACGGTGCAACCCGCTATAACATCCAGGACCTCGCCGGTTCGGCTGGTGGCAACACCATCTTCGGCGGAACCAACGTTCCGGGCGCCTATCAGAGCATCGGCTTCGGCATCGCGCCGGACTCGATCTTCGTGACGGGCGGTCAGCAGCAGCTGATCACGACCTACGGCTTCCGCGGTGCCTACGTGCATAACTGGAACCCGAACTGGAACACCAGCATCTACGGTGCCTGGGCCCAGGTTAACTACAACAGCACGTCCAAGGGTTACATCTGCGGTCCGGCCGGCAACGGCGTAGGCGGCTCGCTGAGCAACTTCTTCGGTGCTGGTTCGGCTCTGACGTCCTGCAACCCCGACTACAGCATCGCGCAGCTCGGCACGCAGACCCAGTGGACTCCGGTGAAGAACCTGACCTTCTCGGCCGACTTCACCTACACCCGTCTGGACCAGGGCTTCTCTGGTACGGTCGCTTTCCCCGGCAGCCCGACGATCGGCAAGCCCGGCGCGATCTACGAGCTGAAGGACCAGAACACCTACACCATGCTGCTCCGCGCTCAGCGCAACTGGTAATACCGGTTGATCTGATTGCGATCTAACAGAGCCCCCGGCGCGAAAGCGCCGGGGGTTTTGCTTTGTCATGCCGGTTCTGGCTCATCACGCGGCGAGCAGCTCGCGCACCATCGGCACCACCTTGCTGCCATAGAGCTCGATGCTCTTCATCAGCTTGTCGTGCGGCAGCGGGCCCGCCGAGTATTTCAGCTGGAAGCGCGCCGCGCCGAGCGCCTTGACGGTCGCCGCGATCTTGCGGGCAACGGTTTCCGGCGCGCCGACATAGAGCGAGCCCTGCTCGGCCTCGGCCACGAACTCGTCGCGGCCCATCGGCGGCCAGCCGCGCTCCTTGCCGATACGGTCGCGCATGACCTTGTAGTCCGGCCACAGCTCCTCGCGTGCCTGGGCGTCGGTCTCGGCGACATAGCCCGGCGAGTGCACGCCGATCGGCTTCGGTTCGCGGCCGAACTGCTGGCAGGCCCGCTGGTGCAGGTCGACATAGGGCGCAAAACGCTTGGGATCGCCGCCGATGATGGCAAGCATCAGCGGCAGATCGTAATGCGCCGCGCGGACCACCGACTCGGGACTGCCGCCGACGCCGATCCAGGTCTTCAGCCGGCCGTGCTCGACCGGCGGATAGACCGACTGGCTCTTGAGCGGTGGCCGCAGCTTGCCCTGCCAGGTCACCGGCTCCTGCTTGAGCAGTTCGGTGAACAGATCGAGCTTCTCCTCGAATAGCTCGTTGTATTGCCTGAGGTCGAAGCCGAACAGCGGGAACGACTCGGTGAAGGAGGCGCGGCCGAGGATCACCTCGGCGCGGCCGTTCGAGACCGCGTCGACCGTGGCGAAACGCTGGAAGACGCGGATCGGATCGTCCGAGCTCAGCACGGTCACCGCCGAGCCGAGGCGGATGTTTTGGGTGCGTGCGGCGATTGCCGCCAGCACGGTCTCGGGCGTGGAGATCGCAAAATCGGCGCGGTGGTGCTCGCCGAGCCCGATGAAATCGATCCCGAGCTCGTCGGCCAGCACCGCTTCGTCGACGACGTTGCGGATCACCTGGGCATGGGGCAGCGGCGTGCCGGCGGCGTCGTTGGTGACGTCGCCAAACGTATCAAGCCCGAATTCGACGGAGGTCGTCATGGTCAGTCCGGTTGTCGGCGTGGCGGAGCATCCGCCACGGGCCACCCATCGCACGCAGGCCGAAAGGTCGGGTTGCTGCGGATCGATCCGCAAGCCTGCGCTGTGGAGCCTTGGGTTGGAGATAACCGGGAGCTATTGCCGATTCAGCGGGCCGGCAAGGTCACGCCGCGAAACGCAGCGTTTCCAGGCCCGATGTCGAGCAGCCCGCGGCAATCAACCCGGGACCACCAGGAAGCCGGCGCGCGGGAAATGCACCACCACCTCGCCGACGCGCTCATCCGACCGGCGGATCGCGATGTGTTGCGCCGACAGCGAGACGATCTCGCCACGCACCGGGATCTTGCCGTAGTCATCCGGCATCACGGCAACGACGTCGCCGGGCTTGCGACCGTTCGGGTCCGTGGGGTCGCCGAACACGGGCGACTCCGGCCGCGCCTTCGCCGCGATCTCGAGCGCGTCGGCCGACGACATCTCGGTGCGCGTGCCGTGGCCGATGGCGCGGACGCGCTCCTCCCATGCCGCAACGCGCGGAAAGGACGTCATGATCTCGTCCATCATGGCGAGGCTCTGTCGCGCGTACCACACGTTCATGTAGGCGCTGACGTCCGCGAGGCTGAACTCGCCGAACAGCCACGGCCGGCCGTCGCCGAGTTGCGCCTCGATCCAGTCGATATTGGCGCGGAACTGGTCGCGCATCTGCGGCAGCGCCGCGGTCATGGCGGCGACGTCGAACTTGCCGCCGCGCAGCTTCTCGCGATCCTCGATGAAATCCCGCGGGACCCTGTCGCCGATGAAGCCGAACACGAGGTTGACCGTGTTCTGGAAGAACGGCCGGTCGGTCCACATGCCGAGCGCCCAGGGCATGCCGGCGTTGCCTGCCGGAAACAGCGTCGGCGTCGGGTAGCGCCGCTCCAGCTCGCGGATGATGATCTGGGTGTCACAATAGATGTCGGCGCCGATCTGCATCGTCGGCGTGCGGCGATAGCCGCCGGTCATCGGCATCAGGTCGGGCCGCGGCATGATCCGCGAGATCCGCACCGAGCTCCAGGCGAGCTTCTTGAATCCGAAGATGATGCGGATCTTCTCGGAGAACGGCGATTGATCGAAATGGTGCAGGATCGGCGTGGGCTGCGACATGGCCTTCTCCCGGGACAGGGTGCG
The DNA here is from genome assembly GCF_054058795.1 of Bradyrhizobium sp. USDA 4506. Classification (NCBI taxonomy): domain Bacteria; kingdom Pseudomonadati; phylum Pseudomonadota; class Alphaproteobacteria; order Hyphomicrobiales; family Nitrobacteraceae; genus Bradyrhizobium; species Bradyrhizobium sp. USDA 4506. The sequence continues at coordinate 678,903 of NZ_JBSSBM010000002.1, forward strand.
ATCTCGACGGACCTTGCCGCATAAGCTGACAAGATTCCGGCCGATCGCAACCTATATTCACGGGCGGGAGGGCGGCGCAGCGCGTTCAGAACTGCTCCGCCCACGGCCGCAGGTCGAGCTCCAGCGTCCAGGCGCTGCGATGCTGGTGATGCAGCACCCAATAGGCGTCGGCGATGGCCGCGATGTTGAGCATGCCGTCCGGCCCGCGCTCATCCTTCAATTGCGGACGCATGCTCAGCAGGCGGTCGCCTTCGATACCGCCATCGACCACGACATGGCCGACATGGATGCCCTGCGGCCCGAATTCCCGCGCCACGCTCTGCGCCAGCGCGCGCAGCGCGGCCTTGGCGGCGGCGAACGGTGAGTAGTTGGCCTTGCCGCGTAGCGAACCGCTGGCGCCGGTGAACACCAGCGTGCCGCCGCCGCGCGCAAGCAGAGCGGGGATCGCGGCCTGTGCCAGCTGGAAGCCGCCGAGCGCGTGTTCGCGCCAGTGCTCCTCGAAGCGCTGCTCACTGACCTTTAGAAACGGTGCCGGCCGGTTGGAGCCTGCATTGTGCACGGCCATCGCGAGCGGTGCGAGCCGCTCGGCCGCCGCGACGAAGCGCGCAACATCGGCCGCCGTGGAGGCGTCGCCGACCACATGCGTGACCGTCGCGCCGCTTGCGGCCAGCTCGGCCGCTGTCGCGGCGAGCTTGTCGGCGTTGCGGCCGGCGATCGCGACGGGATAGCCGCCGGCGGCAAAGCGACGCGCAATCGCGGCGCCGAGGCCGTTCGACGCGCCGACGCCGGCAATCAGCACGCTTCCTTGTACGGCGGTCGGCTCGAGGGCGGATCGGTCGTTCATGGCTTGCTCCATCAAGGTGCCCGCGGCGCGGGCGAAATCATTCGTCGGACGCCATCGCGACGATGCTGTCGCGCACGGTGCGCAGGACGGCATCGGACCGCTTCTGGTCGGTGAGGACGCGCGAGATCGCCAGCGCCCCGACCATCGCACTCACCGCGAGGATCGCGTTGCCGTCGTCTTCGTCGCCGAACGTCTCGGCGACCTTGGCGATGAAGGATTCGATGTGCGGCTCCATCACCGCGCGGCACTGCGCATCGGCGCGGCCGACATCCGAGATCAGCGCGCCGATCGCGCAGCCCGACTTGGGCGAGTCGCGATGGGCGCGGCTCAGATAGCTCCGCGCCAGTGCGTTGATGTTGACCGGCTTGTCGGGACCGCGCGCCGCGTGAGCCGATCCTTCGCCTGCATTCAGCGCCTGTTCCAGTGCCGCGGCGATCAGGTCGGAACGCGAGGCGAAGTGCCCATAGAAACCGCCATGGGTCAGCTTCACCTGCTGCATCAGGCCGCCGATGCTGAGCGCCTCAAGGCCCTTGTCGCGGATCTGCGTTGCAGCCTCGTTCAGAATACGCTCACGGCTCCTGGCCTTGTCGGCCTGGGAATGGCCCATCTCGCCTGGCCCCTGTTTGACTCTCTTTCTGGATTATGACCATCATGCATCTGGATGACAACCATCATCCAGAAATTATCCAGTCACAAAGCAGGGAGGAACTGATGTCCGGCAGCGCGAGCGAAGGGCGGGTCCGCCACGAGCGGCACGACCATATCCTCAAGATCATCATCGACAATCCCGCGAAGAAGAATGCCTTCAGTCCGGAGATGATGGCTGAGCTTTCCGACGCGCTGACGCTGCTCGACAATGACGACGGCCTCTGGGTCGGGGTGCTCTGCGCCGCCGGCGGCAGTTTCACCGCGGGTCTCGACATGCCGAAATTCTTCGGTCCGACGGCGACGCGCAAGCCGCTGCCGGAGGGCAACGTCGACCCGTTCGGATTGTCGAAGCGCTGCCGAAAGCCGATCGTCACGGCGGTGCAGGGTATCGTGTTCACCGTCGGCATCGAGATGATGCTGGCCGGCGATATCGTGATCGCCGCGGACGACAGCCGCTTCTGCCAGATGGAAGCCAAGCGCGGCATCGCGCCGCTGGCGGGCGCGCATTTCCGCTATATCAGCCGCGCCGGGTGGGGCGATGCGATGTATCACCTGTTGCTGTGCGACGAGTTCACCGCCGCCGAGGCGCATCGGATCGGTCTCGTGCAGGAAGTCGTGCCGGCGGGCCAGCAGGTCGAACGTGCAATGGCGCTCGCGGAGATCATCGCGCGCAATGCGCCGCTTGGAATCCAGGTGACCAAGGAGGCGGGCCGCAAGTTCATCGAAGCCGGCGAGCAGGCGGCAATTGCGATCATCCCGCAGATCCGCGAACGCGTGCTCAACACATCAGATGCGGCCGAGGGCATCAAGTCCTTCGTGGAGCGCCGCGCCGCTGTGTTTCAAGGACGCTAGTAGCTCGTCACAGTGATTTTGACTCTTTGGGTATGCCTGGATAGGCGCGCCCCAGTTTGGTGCGAGCTTTGTCCGTTGTGAACATCCAGTTGATACGGGCGCGAGTTTTGTTTCGCTGCCGCTCCCATGCTGCGATCTCGTTTCTAAGGCGTTTTGGATCGTCGATCCGGCGGCCGAGACACTGCCCTTGGAGCACGCCGATCTCGATCTCGACCATATTGAGCCAACTGGCGTGTTTCGGGGTGTAGTGGAACTCGAGGCGGCGCAGGATGCGGCGGGCCTCGGCGGGGGCAAAGGCCTGGTAGAGGGCGCCGGGGGCATGGATCGACAGATTGTCCTGCACGACACGGATGCAGGCGGCCTTGGGGTAATGGACATCGACGAGTTCGCGCATGCAGTGAGCATAATCCACGGCGGTGCGCCGTTCGGTGACTTTGACGTTACGCCAGGCCCGATGCGGATCGAGGGCGACAAAGAGATTGACGGTGCCGTTGCGGCGGTACTCGTAATCGTAACGCTCGCGCTTTCCCGGCTCGGGTGGGATCGGCTGGCGCACTTCGCCGATGAGCTGGACGGGGGTTTCGTCGAAGCAGACCAGCGGCCGCTCGGGATCAGGCGCTTCAGCGTAGAGATCGAGCACATCTTCCATGCGGGCGACGTATTCGCCATCGACATGGGGAATGCACCACATGTCCCTGCGCCACGGCTTGAGGTCATTATCGGCCAGCCGGCGGCGCACGGTCTCGCCCGACAGGCTGTCATGATCGGTGAGCTTGACCATCACGTCGGCCAGCAGCGCCAGCGTCCAGCGCCTCCGGCCAGCGGGCGGCTTGGCGCATGCGGTCGCCACCAGCAGGGCTTCCTCCTTGCCGGTCAGCTTGCGCTCCGCACCGGGACGCGGCTCCTCACTCAAGGCCCGATCGAGATTGCCTTCCACCAAGCGGCGTTTGGTCCGATAGACGGTGGAGGCGCTTACTCTGACGGTCCGGACAATCTCCTCGTCGCGGCTGCCGATGTCGGCCGCCAGCAAAATCTGGGCCCGCTTGAGTTTGCGAGCGGCATGCTTGCCGCCGCTCAGCATCGCCGTCAGTTCCTCTCGCTCGGCTTGGCTCAATTCAACCCGGTACCGTACATTCATCGTTCGCCTCCCTGTCGGAGGCTCCGGACGAATCGATCCATGAGTCAAAAATCAGGCGCACGCTTTACCGAGAAGCAGGGCCATTATCTGGCTTTCATCTATACCTACTCGCACATGTTCGGACGGCCCCCCGCCGAAGCCGACATGCAGCGTCACTTCGGTGTTAGCCCGCCCTCAGTCCATCAGATGATCGTCACGCTCGAACGTAACGGCCTCATTCGCCGTCGAGCCGATATCCCCAGAAGCATCGAAATCCTCGTGCCGCCAGAGAGCTTGCCGATCCTAAGCTGGCTCGGTATCAAACCGTCAAAATCACTGTGACGAGCCACTAGTTGCGTTCACGATACGTGCTCGAAGAAGCTGTGACAATGATGTCGCAGCTTCTTGATTTCGATCACGGCAATGGAGCAGCGACTCTTGTCGAGATTCATCGAATCAGGGAGATTCGATCCATTCATTAAATTCTGTTTCGTCCTGCTTTCACTCAAGCGTCCGGTATGGATTCCCATGACAAACGCACGAGTAATAGTTGTCGGAAATAACAAGGGCGGCTCGGGCAAGTCGACAATTGCCATGCACGTCGCCATCGCGCTGATCAAGGCGGGTCAGCGCGTCGCCACCATCGATCTCGATAACAAGCAGAAGTCGCTGACGCACTACGTCGAGAACCGGCGGGATTGGGCGCGGGAAACCTCGCTGGATCTCGGCGTTCCCGCGCATATGTGCTTCGAGACGGTGAGCGGCAGGAGCAGCGAGGTCGAGACGCTCGGGCGCAGCGCGCTTGCCGAGATCGTCGAGCGGCTCGGCCGGTCGCACGATTTCGTCGTCATCGACTGTCCCGGCCATGACACCTATCTGACGACGTTCACGCATTCGCTGGCGAACACGTTGATCACGCCGCTCAACGACAGCTTCCTCGATTTCGACGTGCTCGGCACCGTCGATCCGAACGAGTTCAAGGTGACCGGCATCAGCCACTATTCGAAGATGGTGGAGGAGGCGCGGCGCCAGCGCAGCGCACACGATCAGCCGGCATTCGAGTGGGTGGTGCTGCGCAACCGCCTCTCCACGCTCGGGTCACGCAACAAGCGCTTGGTCGGCGAAGCCTTGAGCGAATTGTCCAAGACGCTGAATTTCCGTCTGGTCGATGGCCTGGCCGAACGCGTGATCTTCCGCGAATTCTACCCGCGCGGACTGACGGCGATCGACGACGTCAGCCAGCTCGCACTCGGTAGCCGGCCGACCATGTCGCATGTCACCGCGCGGCTCGAGATGGAGCGGCTGATGACTGCCATCATGCTCGGCCATCTGGTGGCGCGCCCGCCGGAATCCTCCGACGCCGGCCGCGACGCGGCGTAAGGCGACGTCGGGCCGCTACCGGCAATTGGCGTTGCCGGCGTCGGCGACGATCAGGAACGTGATCGTTCTGGGTGCAAAGACGATCGTTCCGGCGACAGCCGCTACGCTGTTGAGAGCGGGGATACTGTCAGAGGTCCCGAGCAAGAGCGTCGCGCCATTGAGCTGAACGTTGCCGTCGGCAGGCTTTTCGCTCGCGAGCGTGTAACGTTGCGAGGCGGCTGAGAGCGTGAGCTTGTGCCGCATCCGCCGGTCGTTGTTGATGACGAGTATGGCTATTCCATCGGGCATGTCGCGCGCGCAATGCGCATAGACATGGAAGCCGTGACGCTCCGCGATACCGGCATCGAGCACGGTGGTGCCCATCAACCGCCGCCACAGCAGCGCAGCCCAATAGTTCGGCCGCGGCAGATGAGTTCGCTCGTCCAGCAGCCCGTAGTCGCTCGCCGCAAGCGTGTTGTGCATCACCACCTGGACGCCGGCCTTGGCCAGCCGTCCGAGTTGATCGAGGTAACGGAACGTGTCGGTGAAGGTTGCGGCCAGGCGATTGCCGCCGCATGCGGTCTCGGCCGTCTCGGTCAGCCAGATCGGCTTGCCCGGCGCAAGCTGGTCGCGCAGCGTCTCGTAGAGGGCGAGGCTCTCGCCGGTTCGCGCCAGCCATTCGTCCGACAATGCATGCCTTGCCCTGCGATCACCGCCGCATCGCGCCGACAGCGCGCCATAATGATGATAAGAGACCGCGTCGACGCCGGCTGCCGATGCGGCGAAAAGCGCTTGGGCCTCAGCGCCGGTGCCCATCGTGCCGGGGCCGAGGATCGTCACGTCGGGCGCGGTGTCCTTCATGAAGGCGCGGAACGCTGCAAAATCCCGGCCGTAGGCCGCAGCATCGTAGCGGTCAGGGGCGCTGCCGATGGCCGGCAGATCGGGCTCATTCATGAACTCGGCTGCGGCGATACGCCCGCCTGCGGATCGCGTGAAAGCGAGAAGTTGCCGGGCCTGCTCGGGGCTCCATTGCCCCGCGGCGTCACGCGCGCCCGCGCTGATCGCAAAGGACGTGACGATCGGAGCGTCGACGGCGCGCGAGAACTCGATCACGTCCCGCCACTGCCGTCGCGTCAGCACGCCGTTGAAGCCGGCCGGCGGTGCAGCCGGTGGCGTCTCGGAATCCGCAAAGAACGTGCTGTTGGCCCAGGTGCCGCTGACGCGCAGATAGACGGGTGAGAGGGCTGCGGCGAGCTTGCGAAGCCTGCCATCGTGCAGGTCGATCGGAGCGCGAGCTGCGAACCGCTCTGTCTCTGCACGCCGACGCGTGGCGGCGGTTGCATAAGGCTTCCAGAACCTTCCGCCGGTCACCTCAACCATCTCGATGTTGTAGGACTGAAAGCGCGGGTCGATGGTCGCGACGCGCGGCAGGGTCGCGACATTCAGGGCAAGCTCTGCCGTGGCCGCCTTCGTATGCGCGAAGGTTGCCACGGCCGAGACGGCGACGAGGCATCGAAGCGGATAAGCCCAGCGGTCGCGCACGGGTCCTCGCGGCGTTCCGGATTGTGGGCGTTCAGGATGCCGCCGCGGCCTGTTTGAATCAATGCGGGAGCGGGCCCTGCGGCTCGTTCGCGATACGATCCCACAGCGCGCGGATCATGTCCTTCATGACCAGCGCATCCTGCCATCGGTCGGACAATTCCCTGCCGTCGGGCCCGGTGATGGCATAGGGCGGGGGACCGAGTTCGCACAGGAAGGTCAGGGTCGCGTCGGGACCGGCGCGTTTCCGCCAGGAGCGGATGCCGTAGTCCCACCAGCCCATGAACAGCGACACCCAGCCCTGGTGCTGCGGAAAGCCGAGCGAGATCTGCACCTGCTCGCGGCTCGCGATGCGGCCATGGATGCCCCAGGCATTGTCGAGGATGCGATGGATCATCGCGTGGTTGACGTCGTCGACCGGCCAGGCGAATTCGCGGCCGACCAGATAATGCGAGAGATCGGCGGTGAGCCGCAGATCGGGAAAGCAGTCGAGCAGGTCGAGCATGAAGAACAGGTCGGTCGTCATGCGGTCGCGATGGGTCTCGACATGCACGGCGACGCCGGCCTCGGCGGCAAGCCGCCGCCAGCCTTCGAGCAGCGGAATGCAATCCGCGAGCCGGCGCGGCCGAACGTCCGGCTGCAGGTTGACATGATCGGTGCCGAGCCGGGCGACCAGCTCGAGCACCGGCTTCAGGTCGTCGACGCTCTTCGGGTAGCATTGCGCCTGCCAGATCATGCCATGCGCGCGAAGGAAGCTCGTCGCCTCGCGCGCAAAGACAGGATCGATGAAGCGCACGCCGGCGCCGTCAAACCCGGCATCGCGGATCATCGCGAGCTGGGTTTGCAGCGGCCATTCGCCCTCATCGGCCAGCCGTCGCTCCATCGCCCAGAGCGACTGCAGGACGCGCAGTTGCTGCGCCACCGGTCAGGCCCGCGCCGGGATCGCCGTGGGCAGCTCGGCCTGTTCGCCTTCGTCGGCGGCGATGTTCTCCTGGTAGGTCTCGGGCCCGATCCAGATCGCAACGACGGTGCAGGCCGACAGGAACATCGCGTAGCAGGCGACCGGCCACCAGGTGCCGTAGGCCGCGACCAGTGCGGTGGCGACGAACGGTGCCGGGCCGCCCGACAGCAGCGAGCCGAGCTCGCGGGCGAAGGCAAAGCCCGCGAAGCGGCGTTGCGGCGGGAACAGCTCGGCGAAATACGCCGCCTGCGGCCCGAACATCGCCGCCGTTACCACGGCGCGCGCCAGGATGAAGGCGAGCGCGATCATGATCCACTCCTTGGTGCCGACCATCCAGAAGAACGGGAAGGCGAGCGCCACGCCGGCCAGCGCGCCGAACATGTAGACCGGCCGCCGCCCGATCCGGTCCGACAATGCCGCAAAGCCGAGGATCGCAAACAGTTCGACCGTGAATGCCAGCATCAGCGCGCTGAGCGCCTCGGCTTTCGGCACGCCGAGCGTGGTGATCACGTAGCTCAGCCCAAACACCGGGAAGAAATAGCCGAGCCCGTTCTCGGCCATGCGGGCGCCGAGCACGACGAAGAAGTTGCGCGGGTGTCGGCGCAACGCTTCCATCGCCGGATTGCTCTCGACCTTGCCGCGCGCGACCACCGCCTCGGTGTAGACCGGCGTCTCGGTGATGCGCATGCGGACGAAGATGCCGACCACGATCAGGAGGAAGCTCGCCAGGAAGGGCAGGCGCCAGCCCCAGCTCATCAAATCCTCGCGCGGCAGCATGGTCACCAGCGCGAAGGCGCCGGCCGCAAGCAGGTTGCCGACGGAGACGCCGAGCGGCGCGAAGCCGCCCCAGAAGCCGCGATGCTTCGGCGGTGCGTTCTCGACCAGATAGATCACCGCGCCGCCATATTCGGCGCCGGCGCCAAGGCCCTGGATGACGCGCATCGCGACCAGGAGGATCGGCGCCCAGATCCCGATCTGCCCATAAGTCGGCAGGAAGCCGATCGCGGTGGTGCCGATGCCGATCATCAGGAGCGTGGAGACCAGCACCGGCTTGCGGCCATAGCGATCGCCGAGGATGCCGAACAAAAGGCCGCCGAACGGCCGCACCACGAAGCCGACGCCGAAGGTCAGGAACGACAACAGCGTGCCGACCACCGGATCGCTCTTCGGAAAGAACAATTCGCCGAACACCAGCGCGGCGGCGGTGCCGTACAGGAAGAAGTCGTACCATTCGAGCGCGGAGCCGATGCTTGCGGCCAGGATCACACGCAGGCGCGATGTGCGAGCGCCATCTCTTGCCATCTCGGTCATTCGTTTCCCCGTTGTTTTGGTTTTTATGGTCGTTTTGATCGGGCACGATCTCCGCGTTTGTCGCGGCGGATCGTGCTCGTGAAAGCAGCAATGCCCGCGGCCTGGCCGCGGGCATTGTGGTCGGTCTTAAGCGGCGCGCGTGAAGTAGGATTTCTTCGACGCCGACTGGGTCTCGTAGATCGATCCCTGTCGCTTGGCCGGCGGCAGTGGCATCCGCACCGGTACGTCGGTGAGCCGCGGCGCGACCACCGGCGGCCCCGCCAGCAGGCGGCTGTTGAATTCGTCGAAGTCCTTGACGCCCATCAGCGGCCAGGCGTCGCTCGCGGCCACTTCATAGAGCAGCAGGTTGCGCGGCCGGTTCGACGTGTTGGTTGCCGAGCCGTGCAGCGCGCGCACGTGATGGAACGACATGCTGCCGGCCTTGCCCATGCAGGGCACCGCGCGCTTGATGTCGTCCTGAATCTGGTCCGGATCGATCAGGCCTGCGAAGTGGCCGTCCTCGCCGTGATGATCCCACATCGTGGCGCCGGTGTGCGACCTCGGCGTCACCAGCATCGGACCGTTCTCGATATCGCAATCGTCGAGCAGCACGCCGATCGCGAGGATGTCGTCATTGGTGTGCGGATAGAATGCCCAGTCCTGATGCCACTCAACCGGCGAGCCGTATTGCGCCGACTTCATGTTGAGCTTGGAGCCGTGCAGGCGAAGGCCGGGGCCGATCAGCTTGGTGAGGATCGAGATCACGGCGGGGCTGCGCACGATCTCGTCGAAGATCGGGTGCACCTTGTGCGGCGCCTTGATGCGGCGGACGCGCGGATTGTCAGGCGAATGGCCCGGCTCGAGGTCGTAGACGTCGGTGTGCTCGCTCACGCTGGCGGCGCCGGCCACGAGCTCCGCGAGGACCGTGCGCACCTTGCCTAAGGTCTCCTGGTTGAGCACCTCGGGGACCACGATCACGCCGTCGCGTTTGTAAGCCTGGGCCTGTTCGTCCGAAATCATGCCGTTTCTCCCTTTTTGTTCCATGTTAGCGCTAACATGAGGTGATGCTAGCGCTAACATCATGGCTTGGCAACCCGGAATCGTGCAGGCTCCGGCCCATGAGCTCCGAACTGACCGCCCCCGGGACTGGCCCGGCCGGTGCCGCGCCCACCCTTTCAGAGGTGGCCAAGCGCGCCGGCGTTTCCTCGATCACGGTGAGCCGGGTGGTGCGGATGCCCGACCTGGTCGCCCCGGAGACCCGGGCGCGGGTCGAGCAGGCGATGCGCGACCTCGGCTATATCCCGAACCTGGTGGCGGGCGCGCTGGCGAGCGCACGGACCAATTCGGTCGGCGTGCTGGTGCCGACCATCGCCAACTCGATCTTCGCCGACACGGTGCAGGGCCTGTCCGATAAGCTCGAGCCGCTCGGCTTCTCCGTGATCCTGGCGCAGTCGCGCTATGACGCGGAGCGCGAGGACCGCATGCTGGCGGCGCTGCTGTCGCGGCGGCCCGAGGCGATCATCATGGTCGGCTCGCCGGCGACCGAGGAGGCCAGCCGCCTGCTGCGCAATGCGCGCATCCCGATCGTCGAGACCTGGGATCTGCCGGCAAACCCGATCGACGCGGTCGCGGGCTTCGACAATTACAAGGCCGGTGTCGCCGTCGCGAAGCATCTGGTCGCGCAGGGCCGCAAGCAGCTCGCCTTCATCGGCGGCGACGATCCGCGCGGCACGCGCCGCTGGTTCGGCTTCAGGGACGAGGCGCTGGCCAGCGGCCTTGCCGAGCCGCGCCGGTTGATCCTGGACCGCAAGGATTCCGGCAGCGTGGCGGCGCATGCTCGCCTGCCTGGTGTCGACGCGGTGTTCGCCGCCAACGATGCGCATGCGATCGGCTTCATGTCCGGGCTGCGCAAGGCCGGGCTGCTGCGCGACGGGCCTGCATCGGCGCAGCCGGTCGCCGTGATCGGGCTTGGCGATCTCGAAATGGGCCAGTTGATCTCGCCGACCCTGAGCACGATCAGCGTGCACGGCGACGCGATCGGCCGCACCGCGGCGACGCTGACGCTGGAGCGCGGCGGCGAGCGCCGCGTCGATCTCGGCTTCGAACTGGTGCTGCGCGACAGCGGCTAGTGTGCTGAATGCGAAGTTCGTGTGATTTCGCGGCAGCCACTTTCACGAACTTCGCATTCATAAAGCACACTAAAATCATAAGTTTGCTAGTGTCCTTATCGAATCCGAAGTTCGCTCCGAAGGTGCGGCAAATGATGCGAACTTCGGATTCGGGACACTAGCGCGCCTCGCCCATGGTGCGGGCGGAGGTGCTCGTTTCTTTCCGTGCTTTCACCTTGCCGCGACCCCGGCGTCGACCGCCTCGAGCAAGGACACGAGGCCCCGCAGGATGGCGATCGGCGAAGGCGGGCAACCCGGAATGTGGAGATCGACCGGAACAACCGCGGAGACCCCGCCAACCACCGCGTAGCTGCCGGCGAAGCATCCGCCATCCCTCGCGCAATCGCCCGCAGCGACGACCCATTTGGGATCTGGCGTCGCACGGTATGTGCGCTCCAGCGCCTCGCGCATGTTCTTGGTGACCGGACCCGTGACCAGCAGCACGTCGGCGTGACGAGGCGAGGCGACGAACCGGAGTCCAAACCGTTCGACGTCGTAATACGGATTGCTTAACGCGTGTATTTCCAGCTCGCATCCGTTACAGGAGCCTGCATCAACCTCGCGGATCGAGAGGCTGCGGCCGAGGCGTCGTCGTGCGGTGTGGCCGACGGCAGCCGCCAGCTCCGCGAGCGCAGCGTCATCGGGGCGCGGCGCTTGCTCCGTCAATGGCTGGCGAAACAGGCTCTGGAACAGAAGTTTGCGCATCGCCTCAAGCCCTCAGAGATCCTGCCCGGAATAGGAGCAGTTGAACGACTTATTGCAGAGTGGGAAGTCCGCCACGATGTTGCCTTCGATGGCCGCCTCGAGCAGCGGCCACTGAAACCACGACGGATCGCGCAGATGGCATCGCTCGATCCGATCGCCGTTCAGGCGCAGCCAGGCCAGGATGTCGCCGCGGAAACCTTCGACGAGCGCCATGCCCTCGCAAGGCTCCGCCGTATTGTGCAGCGGCACTTGCACCGGGCCGGCCTCGAGGCCGATCAGGATCTGGTACGCCAGCGCGAGACTCTGCTCAACCTCGCGGATCCGGATCCAGACCCGGGCGTTGACGTCGCCGTCGCTGAGGACGGGGACTTCGAAGCGGAGGCCATCATAGGGGAGATAGCCGGGCTTGCGTCGGGCGTCATGGTCGCGGCCGCTCGCGCGCCCGACATAGCCCCCGGCGGCGAATTGCCGGGCGAGCGTTGGAGCAACGATACCGGTGCTGACGGTGCGGTCCTGCAACGAGGCGGTGTTGTCATAGAGCTCGACCAGCGCAGGGAAATGCCGGCGGATCTGGTCGAGCGCGGCCCGGATCGCGTCGGCTCCATGGCCGGCGATATCGCGCGCGACGCCGCCGGGAACGATGAGGTCGCGCATCAGGCGGTGACCGAATGCAGCGTCGGCCGCGCGCAGCACGGATTCGCGCAGCACGGCGCAATGCGCCTGCATCAACGCAAATGACGCATCGTTGCAGATCGCGCCGATATCGCCGAGATGATTGGCCAGCCGCTCGAGTTCCGCCATCAGCGCGCGCAGCAACAGCGCGCGCGGCGGCACGGCAATCCGCTGCGCGGCCTCGACGGCTTGCGCGAACGCCAGCCCATAGGCGACCGTGCTGTCGCCGGAGACCCGGCCGGCGAGCCGCGCGGCCTGCTCGATCGTGCTGCCCGCCATCAGCCCTTCGACGCCCTTGTGGGTGTAGCCGAGCCGCTGCTCGAGGCGGACGACCGTCTCTCCGCTCGCGGTAAAGCGGAAATGCCCGGGCTCGATGATGCCGGCATGCACCGGACCGACTGCGATCTGATGCAGGCTGTCCCCCTCGGCCGGAAGGAATTGATAAGGCGCGGCGTCCGCCGATGCATCGCGACGTTCGCCGAGCGGGAAGCGCGTTTGCCAACGGCCGTGATCAAGCCAGGGACGGGAATCCGGTGTGTCTGTCGCCTGCAATCCGAACAGGTCGTGCAGGGTGCGCTCTAATCGAAGCGCCGGCGGATGATGGGCCGCAACCGAAGGAAATTGGCGATCGGGACAATCCAGGCTGATCACGCCGATATCGGACGTGCGGTCGTCGAGGACGGCCATGTGCACGCGCGAGGGCTCGCCCCACAGCCCGAGCAGGCTCAGGCCGCCATCCGCAAGCGCGTGAGCGGCGGCGCGCCAGGTATCGCCGTCGACCACGGCGCGCGGCCATGGATGATGTCGTTCGATCCTGTGGCCCGCCCGGATCAGATCGATCAACCTCGGCATATCCCGTTCTCCCTCGCGCTAACCCAGCAGGTTGGCGACGTGCTGGAACCAGACGACCAGCGGTCCCGGAAGGTAGATGCCCGCAGTCAGCACCAGCGCGAAATGCGCGAACATCGGCAAATAGGACGCATCCGCCGGCGCGGCATTGCCGCGCGGCTCGCCGAACGCAAGGCTGGTCAGGCGCAGGATCAGCGCGCCGAAGGCGAGCAGCAGGCCGAACACCAGCGGGATGGCGAGCAGCGGCTGGCGCGCGAAAGTGGAGCTGACGATGAGAAATTCGCTCATGAAGATACCGAGCGGCGGCAGGCCGGCGATCGCGACCACGCCGATCACGAGACTCCAGCCGAGTGCCGGATGCGTCTCGGTCAGGCCGCGAATGTTGGCGATCCGCTGCGTGCCCTTCACCTGCGCAATGTGGCCGACCGCGTAGAAGATTCCCGACTTGGTGAGGCTGTGCATCACCATGTGCAGCAGGCCGGCAAAGTTGGCGAGCGGGCCACCCATGCCGAACGCAAACACGATGATGCCCATGTGCTCGATCGAGGAGTAGGCGAACAGCCGCTTGATGTCGCGGCGGCGGTAAAGCATGAAGGCCGCGAACAGCAGCGAGGTCAGCCCCATCGTCACCATCAGCGGGCCCGGCGATATCGCATCCGGATTGGCGGCGAGCAGGATCTTGAAGCGGAGCACCGCGTAGAGCGCGACGTTGAGCAGCAGGCCGGAGAGCACGGCGGAGATCGGGGTCGGGCCCTCGGCATGCGCATCCGGAAGCCAGGCGTGCAGCGGCGCCAGGCCGACCTTGGTGCCGTATCCGAGCAGCAGGAAGATGAAGGCGACGTTGAGCAATGCCGGGTCGAACGTCGCCGCACGGCTGATCAGCACCGTCCACACCATGGCATCCTGACCCTCGCCGACCACCGGCAGTGCGGCCATGTACACCAGGATCGTACCGAACAGCGCCAGCGCGATGCCGACGCTGCCGAGGATGAAGTACTTCCAGGCCGCTTCCAGCGCCGCATGGGTCCGGTAGATGCCGACCATCAGCACGGTGGTGAGCGTCGCGACCTCGACCGCGACCCAGATCAGGCCGATATTGTTCGACACGAATGCGAGGTTCATGCCGAACATCATCACCTGATACATGGCATGGTAGAATCGCAGATAGCCCGGCGTCAGCCGTCCGGTTTCGAGTTCATGGGCGATATAGCTGGCGCTGAACACGCTCGTGGTGAATCCCACGAAGGTGTTGAGCACGATGAAGACGATGTTGAGATCGTCGATCAGCAGGTACTGGCCGGGTTGCGGGCGCTCGGCCACGAGCAGCGAAAGCGCGGCCAGCAAGGTGCCGAGACTGGCCACGACATTGAGGCCCGCGGTCAGCCGGTAACCGGGCAGCGCGGCCAGCACCGCCGCGGCGGTGATCGGTATCAACAAAACCCAGGTGACGGCATCCGACGCGGCAGTCATCGGCGCTCCCCCCTGAATTCATCGAGCGCGCCGACGTCGACGGTGTCGAACCGCTCGCGAATGCGGAACAGGAACACGCCGATCACGATGAATGCGATCAGGATCGAGAAGGCGACGCTGATCTCGACGACGAGCGGCATGCCCTTGGCGCCGGTCGCGGCCAGCACCAGGCCGTTTTCCAGCGACATGAAGCCGACGACCTGGCTGACGGCGTTGCGCCGCGTCACCATGACGAGCAATCCCAGCAGCACCACCGACAGCGCGAAGGCGAGGTCTTCCCGCGCCAGCGGATCGGCGGCGCCGGTCACGCGCAGCATCAGCACCATGGACAGGGCGACGAGCCCCATGCCGGCAAGCATGGTCGGGCCGATGCTCACCGCGGTCTCGATATCGCGATGAATGCCGAGCTGCTTGATGATCCGATGCAACGCCACCGGGATGACGATCGCCTTGAAGACCAGTGCGATGGCCGCGGTCACGTAGAGATGCGGCGCATTCTGGATGAAGGCCTGCCAGGCGACGGAAGCTGCGAGCACCACGGCATGAAGTGCGAAGATGTTCAGCAGCGCATACAGGCGGTCCTGGTACAGCATCATGAAGCTGATCAGCACGAGCCCGCCGGCGAGCAGATGGGCGATGTCGAAGGCGAGGTTGTGCATCAGAAGCCCCGTGACACGAACCGAAGCAGCGTGCCGAGCAGGCCGAGCATCAGCGCCGCGCCGAGGAATTCGGGGACGCGGAACACCCGCATCTTGGCCGTCGCGGTCTCGAACACGGCAAGGAGGAAGCTCGCGACCGCAAGCTTGAGGATGTAGGCGGCAACGCTCACCAGATAGGACAGCGGGCCCGCGCCTTCGGTGGTGATCTGCCACGGGAAGAACACGCAGATGATCAGCGAGATGTAGAGCAGCAGCTTGAGGAAGGCGCCGAACTCGATCATGGCGAGGTGGCGCCCGGAATATTCGAGGATCATCGCCTCGTGCACCATGGTCAGCTCCAGATGCGTCGCCGGGTTGTCGACCGGGATGCGCGCGTTTTCGGCGAGCGCCACCATGATGAGGGCGATCATCGCCATGCCGAGCGAGACGCGCAGTCCGACTTCCGACGACGCCATGAAGGTCGCGACCGTCGACAGCTGCGTCGAGCCGGCAATCAGCGCGACGCAGAACACCATCAACAGCATGGCCGGCTCGGCGAGCGCGGCAATCATCACCTCGCGGCTGGAGCCGATGCCGCCGAAGCTGGTGCCGACGTCCATGCCGGCAAGCGCGAGGAAGAAGCGCGCGCTGCCGAGCAGGGCGACGATCGCGATCAGGTCGGCGCTCCAGTTGAATTGCAGGCCGGTCGCGAAGGTCGGGACCAGCGCCGCCGCGACCCAGATGGCCGCGAACGTCACATAGGGCGTGACACGGAACAGCCAGGACGCGTTTTCGGCGAGCACGACCTCCTTGCGCAGCAGCCGCAGCAGGTCGCGGTAGGGCTGGAAGATCGACGGTCCTCTCCGCCGCAATAGGCGGGCCTTGATCTTGCGCACAACGCCGGTCAGCAGCGGCGCGAGCAGCAGCACAAGCGCCATCTGGCCGAGCTGAACGAGGATGTCGGAGATCACGACCATATCGCGAGCGCCAGCAGCAATGTGACGAGGGTTGCGAACACCAGGCTGAGGTAGCGGCGGATGGTCAGGAACTGGAGCTGGTTCAGCCGATCGGCGAAGAACCACACGAGTTCAGTCACGGGTGTGTAGAGCCGCTCCCAGACCAGGTCGTGCATATCGACCCTGAGGCGGGCCGGCCGCAGTTCGCCCGGCGCGGGCATGTCGACATGCTCGCGGGCCTGGAAAACCAGCGTGCCGAACACGCGGCGGATCGGCTGCACGAAGCTCACGCCGGAATACTGCGCCGCCGGTGTCGGGTCGGAGAAGCCGCAACCCCAGGCCGGTCCGCGCCGGATCGCGCGCGACGCAAAGCGATGGATAAAGTACACCGCGAGCGACGCCGCGGCGGTGATGAATGCAAAGACGAGCAATCCGTTGTAGGAACTGCGGCTCTCCTCGATCGGCACGATCGAGAGCCAGGGATCGTCCGCCTGAAGCGGCATCCGGTGGCCGATCACGGTCTGCGCGACCGGCGAAAGCGCGTCGATCACCAGGCCGGGCAGAATGCCGGCGAGGAAACAGAGCACGGCGAGGCTGAACATCGCGGCGAGCGAATAGCGATCGACTTCGCCGGCGGCTTCCGCGGCCGGGCTCCGCGCGCGGCCGAGAAATGTGATTCCGAAGGCCTTGACGAAGCATGCAGCGGCGAGCGCCGCGGCCAGCGCCAGCAAGGCGCCGACCGCGGGCACCATGATCTTCAGCAGCCATTGCGGCAGGTCGGGGCTCTGCAGGACGGCCTGAAACATCAGCCATTCCGACACGAACCCGTTGAACGGCGGCAGCGCCGAGATCGCGACGCAGCCGACCAGAAAGACGAAGCTCGTGAGCGGCATGCGGTGGATCAGGCCGCCCAGCTTCTCCATGTCGCGTTCGCCGGTCGACGTCAGCACCGCGCCGGCCCCGAAGAACAGCAGGCTCTTGAAGAACGAATGGTTCAGCACGTGGAACAATGCGGCCGTGAAGGCGAGGGCGGCCGCGAGGCCAAGGCCGTTCGCCTGAAATGCCAGCGCAAGGCCGAGGCTTGCGAAGATGACGCCGATGTTCTCGATCGTGCTGTAGGCGAGCAGGCGCTTGAGATCCTTCTCCATCAGCGCGTAGAGGATCCCCATGACGGCCGTGGCGCCGCCGAGGATGAGAACCGCGACACCCGCCGACCAGCTTGGCGGCCCGAGCAGATCGAACACGACCCGGATGAATCCGTAGATCGCGACCTTCGTCATCACGCCGCTCATCAGCGCCGAGACATGGCTCGGCGCGGCCGGATGAGCCAGCGGCAGCCACACGTGCAACGGGATCAGGCCGGCTTTCGACCCGGCGCCGAGCAGCATCAGCGCGAGCACCAGTGCGGCTTCGGACGGGGTGTGCTGAGCAGCGCGGATGGCCGCAAAGCTGTAGCTGCCGCCCGCTCCCGCCAGCAGGCCGAAGGCAAGCAACAGAGCCAGCGTTCCGAAGCTTGCCATCACGAGATAGACGTAGCCTGCGCGGGCATTATCCGCGTCACGGTGATGCGCCATGACGAGCGCCCACGAGGCGAGCGACATGAATTCCCAGCACAAGAGGTAGGTGAACGCATCGTCGGCGAGCACGACGAGATTCATGCCGGCCAGGAACGCCGGGAAAAAGGGAAGAATGCGCTGGGGCGCGGATTCGTGGCTGCCGTAACCGAGGCCATAGAGACTTGCGGCCGCACCGCCGAGATTGACCACGACGAGAAAGAATGCGGCGAGCGCATCGAGGCGGAAATGCGATCCCAGCCAGGGCAACCCGATCGGCAGGGCCAGTTCCGTCGCGCTGGTACGGGAGATGAGCGAAATCATGGCCCCGGCCAGCGCGATCAGCGAAATCGCGAAAGTCGCGCCGTAGACGATGGCTGTCGATTGGCGCGATCTGCTCGTTGCAATCGCGAGAGCGGTCGTTCCCAGCAGGGCGGCTACACACCAGATCTGCTGAGTGACCGCCGGGATCATGTCCGCACCTTCGGTGAGCCTGATCCGGCCTTCAATCGCACCCCGCGGCCGCCGCCACTGCTGACGGCGCCCTCATTGATGACCTCGACGCCGGCTGTGCCGAGCGCGTCGATCAGTTTCACGAGCGAGTCGACGTTGCCGCGAATGGTTCCTTCGCTCGCCTCCATCCGCTGGATGGTTGGCACCGAAAGTCCGGACAGTTCGGCGAGCTGCCGTTGGTCGATGCCGAGCAAGGCCCTGGCCGCTCGTAGCTGCGCCGCGGTGATCATCGATTGATGGCCGTCGATGTGGGAGTCGCGTCTATTTGAATGTCATTTATGCACATCAAGTAATGATGGCACAAGGGCAATAAGTGATGTTTTATACATCATTCCTAGGCGCAGTCGTCAACGCGAGCGGTATCCGCGCGCCGACGGAGTTGCGCTGATGCGCGTTCAGTCGGAGATTTTTCGATAGACCGCCGCGGCGTGGCGCAGCAGCCGGCTCTTGCGCTTCCGTTCGTGCAGGCGCTGGTGCTTGGCCTTGCGCTCGTGGGCGCGCTGCGCGGGTGCATCGACGCTCTCGAGCAGCCCGCGACGGACCTCGTCATCGTTCAATTCGCCGAGCAATTGCTGTCCCTTGCGCAGATGCTTCAGGATAATCCGCCATGACGCGTATTCGTCGGGAGGCAAGCCGCCCTCCGAGAACTCGATGGCGTAACGCAGCCGCTTGCTGGCGAGACGGACGCGGTGGCGCTTGTTCTTGCCCATGCCTTGCAGCCCGCGGCTCTTCTGGCACAGCTTGCCATGCCATCGCGCCAGCCGCCGCGCGTGAAACACCGCGACCGGCACGGCTCGCCGCTGCGCGGCGCGGGGGTCCTGCCGCGTGGTCCAGGGGCCGCTGCCGACCCAGTCCCACATGCCGTCGAACCATCGCCAGTATCGATCGCTTTGCAACGCCTCCTTGAGCGCCTCGAACGCGTCGGTTCGCGCCGTCTGGAGCATGCCTTCTTCAGGCAGGCCCTTGCTGTTCTCGATCGCGACGTCGAGGTCGCGCGTGGCGCCGAGATGGGCGCTCAGCCATCTCAACTCGGATTTCAGTCGCGTCCATTCGGTGTCCGCCACCATCGGCCCATAGAAGGCGATCGCCGCCTTCAGCCGCGTCAGCGCGATACGGGTCTGGTGCAGCGCGGCGGAATCACCGGAACTCATGGCCTCGTGATTGGTCGCGACTTCCTCGAGGCATTCGGACAGGATCAGGCGAAACGCGGTCTCACAGCGCATGGCTTCGCTTAGATGGCGCGGCCGCTTTGGGCGGACAACACGCTCCTTGGCCGGACTTGCCGCTAACGTCATGACACTCTCGTGACCCCGCCGGTGCCGCAACGCAACCGGGCGG
The DNA here is from genome assembly GCF_054058795.1 of Bradyrhizobium sp. USDA 4506. Lineage (NCBI taxonomy): Bacteria > Pseudomonadati > Pseudomonadota > Alphaproteobacteria > Hyphomicrobiales > Nitrobacteraceae > Bradyrhizobium > Bradyrhizobium sp. USDA 4506. The sequence goes on from NZ_JBSSBM010000002.1 coordinate 698,375, forward strand.
CTCCCGGGTGGGAAGATTTCCCGTTTGATCGATGTCGATCAAGGATTTTCTGCTGGGCCGCAGTGCGACGATCCAGCGACAGGATCAAAATGTCGCAATCAACCGTCGGCGGGAGCTCATTCCAGTCGATATGCAGGCCGGGCTTTTGAGGGAACACCATGGCTTTGTGCACGCCGCAAAACCAGCCAGCGGACTTCGCCGCAGCGTCGGATATTTCGTGCACGAAGTATCTTGATATTTCGCGTGCGAAATATATAACGGACGGCATGAAAGCGGAACACCGGCTGATCTTTCTTCTGACCGTGGCCTATCGCCGGTTGCAACGCGCCATCGAGCAGGAGACGGCCACGCACGATCTGACGTCGGCCCAGGCAGGCGTGCTGTTCTTTCTCGGGCGCAATGACGGCGCGCTGATCGGCGACGTCTCGCAGGCGCTCGACATCGTGCCGTCGGCGATGAGCGGGCTCGCCGACCGGATGGAACGTGCAGGCCTCGTGAAGCGCCGGCGCGATGGCGAGGACGGCCGCAGCCAGCGGCTCCATCTGACCGCGGCGGGGCAGGAGTTCGGCAAACGCGCCGCGACGCGGACCAGGGCGATCAACAACCGTCTGATGGACGGGTTCTCGGACGCGGAGATCGACGTGGTGTCGCGCTGGCTGACCAGCCTGCAAGACAAGTTTCCGAAAGGCAAGGACAGCTAGAGCGTCTTCAAGCGAAGTGGCTACCGGTTCGCGTGAAGAAGACGCGTCAAGCAAGAAGCGAGCAACAGGAGTGAAGCATGAGTGAAGTGGTCGTAGCGCTGGACGGCGGTGTCCTCACCATGACGATGGCGCGCCCGGACAAGAAGAATGCGATCACCAACGCGATGTATGGCGCGATGGCCGATGCGCTCGAGCGCGCGGAAAGCGATTCTGCGATCCGCGCCGTGCTGCTGCAGGGCGACGGCGACAGCTTTACCGCCGGCAACGATCTCGCCGATTTCGCGGCGGTGTCGCGCGGCGTGCAGGGCGAGCGCCACGTGACGCGCTTCCTTGCCGGGCTTGCCAAGGCGACGCGGCCGCTGGTTGCCGCCGTGCAGGGCAATGCGGTCGGCATCGGCACCACCATGCTGCTGCATTGCGACCTCGTCTACCTCGCGCCGACCGCGCGGCTGATCACGCCGTTCGTCAATCTGGCGCTGGTGCCGGAGGCGGCTTCGACCTATCTGTTGCCGCAGCGCATCGGCTATGCGCGGGCCTATGCGATGTTCGCGCTCGGCGAACCGGTCGAGGCGGAGACGGCGGTCTCGATCGGCCTCGCCAACGCGGTTGTGCCGCTCGCGGACCTGCGCGCCAAGGCACGCGCGGCGGCGGACGCGTTGGCGAAGCGGCCGTTCGGCTCGCTCCAGCACACCAAGGCGCTGATGCGCGACCCCGCCAGGATCAGCGCGCAAATGGCGCGCGAGGGCGAGATCTTCCAGGAACGGCTGATGAGTACGGAAGCACGCGAGGCCTTTGCCGCCTTTGCCGAGCGCCGCCAGCCCGATTTCTCCAAGATTACCGGTTAGGCCCGGAGCGTGGCCCGCCACGCGTGGGCGGCCCCATTGCTTTGGGGTTGACGGCTTCGCCGGCTTCGAACATCTCCTGTCGGGGCATACCGCAACCCGGCGAGGCGAGGCATGAGCGACAGTCACACGCTGCGCAGCGATGGAATCGCCGCGACTATTTCGGCGCAGGGCGCCGAATTGTCGTCGCTCAGAAATGCCGACGGGACCGAACTGTTGTGGCAGGCCGGCCCGCAATGGCCGCGCCATGCGCCCATCCTGTTCCCGATCGTCGGCCGCTTGAAGAACGATACGCTGCGCCACAACGGCAAGACCTATCCGATGACGCAGCACGGCTTTGCGCGCGACCGCCGCTTTGCCTGGGTGGAGCAGGGGCCCCGATCCTGCAAGCTCGCGCTCACCGACGATGCGGAGACGCGTGCGCGCTATCCCTTCGCGTTCAGGCTCGAGGTCACCTATACCGTTGATGGCGCCGATCTCGACGTCGCCTTCGACATCGTCAACACCGGCGCCGAGACACTGCCGGCCTCGCTCGGCGGTCATCCCGCCTTCAACTGGCCGCTGCTTCCGGGATTGGCAAAGGAAGCCTACGCGCTGACCTTCGCGAAGGACGAGCCGACGCCGATCCGGCGACTTGAGGGCGGGCTGATGCGGCCGCAGGCCGAGCCCTCTCCGATCAGGGGCAGGGTGCTGGCGTTGTCCGAGCAATTGTTCGATGACGACGCCATGATCCTCGATCAGGTTGCGAGCGCGTCGGTTCGCTTTGCTGCTGCGCAGGGGCCCGCGATCGAGGTGTCCTGGCGCGGCTTTCGCGAACTTGGTGTCTGGTCGAAGGTCGGCGGCGCGGCGTTCCTCTGCATCGAGCCGTGGCACGGTTTCGCCAGCCCGGTCGAATTCGATGGCGAGTTCGCCGGCAAGCCCGGCCTCATGCACATCGCGCCGGGCGCGCGGCAGTCACTGGGCTATCGCATTCGCGTGAGCTGACGAAGAACAGGTCAATGTGCGCGGGGGCTGAGCGCACTGGTGATCGCGCCGACCGATGGCGGGTTCTCGTTCGCCCAGGCCTCATGCGCGGCCAGGTCGCGGTAATGCTCGGCCATGCGTAGCAGCCGCTCGCGGATGCCGGCTTCTTCCTCGCTCTTGGCCTGATCGGTCAATTGCGCGGCGCGTTCGAGAAGCGTTTTCGGATCGATCACGACAGGCTCCAAATCCGGTTTTCGCCAAGCGGACAACTGCTACAGGCAAGCAAAGTTCCTGCCATGGTTTGATGACAGCGCATTCAGGGCTGGAACACGCCGAGCCCCGCCATCACATCGCGCTTGGTGCGCTCGGTGATCTCGCGGGCTTTCAGGGTTCCGCGCCGGATCACGTCAGCGACATGGTCGCGATTGCTTGCCAGCTCGGCGCGCCGGGTCCGGATCGGTGCGATCAGGGCTTGCAGGATGTCCTCCAGCCGCCGCTTGACGGCCGCGTCGCCGAGACCGCCACGCCTATAGCGCGCCTTCAATTCCTCGACGGCGTGGTGATCGTCATCGAACGCGTCGAGATAGCTGAAGACGACATTGCCCTCGACCTTGCCGGGGTCGCCGACGCGCAGATGATCGGGATCGGTGAACATCGCGCGCACCGCAGCCGTGATGTCACCGGGCGAGGCCGAGAGAGCAATCGCATTGCCAGCGGATTTGCTCATCTTCGCGCGTCCGTCGACGCCCGGCAGCCGTCCCGCGCGTGGTATGACGGCCACCGCCTCCTGCAGGAGCGCACGGCCGGCGAGCGCGTTGACGCGCCTGATGATCTCGTTGGTCTGCTCAATCAGGGGAGCCTGGTCCTCGCCGACCGGCACGACGGTCGCCCGAAACGCGGTGATGTCGGCGGCCTGCGCCACCGGGTAGCACAGGAAGCCCGCAGGGATGTCGCGTCCGAATCCGCGGGCGCGGATCTCGTCCTTGATGGTGGGATTGCGCTCCAGCCGCGCGACGGTGACAAGGTTGAGATAGAGCATCGACAATTCGGCGAGCGCCGGAAGCTGCGACTGCAGGCAGATCGAGGTCCGTTCGGGATCGATGCCGACGGCGAGATAATCCAGCGCGACCTCGATGACGTTGCCGCGGACCTTGCCGATGTCGTGCGCGTTGTCGGTCAGCGCCTGCATGTCGGCGAGCAGCAGGTATTGCTCATGGCTGTCCTGAAACGCGAGGCGGCTTCTGAGCGAGCCGACGTAATGGCCGAGATGCAGCGGCCCGGTGGTGCGGTCGCCGGTGAGGATGATCGGTTTGGTCACGGCTTATCTCCATTCGGTTGAATGGGGACACCGCAGGCGGGCTGGATGAGGTGAAAGAAAAAGGCCGCCCAATGCGGCGGCCCCGAAATGCATGAACGCGTTCGGCCCGCCTGTCAGTCGGCGAGCCACCAGAGATTGGCGATCAGGATCGAGCGGTTCATGGCGTGAGCCGTAAGGCAATCGAACGAGCGGGTCAAGACGGCATAGCCAGTTATTCTTCCACCCGGCTATGCTCGAGTAATCGCTCCCCTGTGCTCCTCCGAGAACACGTGCGCGTAAAGGTTGGCGATCCATTGCTTACCTTCCTGCGTGACCCGCAGATATCGAAGTGCGTCGCCGATATAGGGGCAGACGGCCTTCCAGAAGAAAGCAGGGTACGCTGCACGTAGATCATCGGGAGTCTGATATCCGAGTTTCTCGCTTGCGCCAGTCTCCTGAAATTCGGCAAACAAGGCTGACGTCTTCCGCAAATAGTCAATGTCGGCCAATTGGCCGATCAAATCCGCGGCACGAAGCAGGCCGGGATAATCCGCCGTACTGGTATGTTCTTCTTCCCCCGGTACCGGAAAGCGCGTGTGCTCGATGTTCGCCTCGATTTCCTTTGTGTCGATGGAGGTCAGGCTCACCTTGCCGAAACGCTCGCGGACGAAGAGCTTGGATCGTGTCACATGATAGGGGGTCAAGGATGCGTCCGTGGCTCCAGCAGATATCCGGACGCGATCACCGTTTTCGTTACAAACATAAAGTCCGTCCCGGTCGCCTCGACATACCCCGCGTACATAGCCGATGTCGTGGCATAAGAGCGAAATCATGAAATGGAGCCAGTCGCGCGGCCTGACACCGCCTTCGCTCGTATGCTTGCCGAGTAAAATGTTCTGTCCGACCAACGTCACCATGATGGTGTGGTTCATGTCGTGGTAGGCCGCATCGCTATTGGCAATATTCTCCAACGCGAGGCGCCCAACGAAACCGATGATGTCCGGATAGGCGGGCTCGAGGATTCCGTAGATTTGGCCGTATGTACCCTTGAGTTGATCGACAAACGCTTGGATGACAATTTGAGTTGGGTTGAACATGATCGCCTCCAATGTGCGGATGCTATGCCGGTTTGGGTATTTCGTCACCGGGTTGTTGGTCCCGCGAATTGGGCCGGAGCCTGGTGGCCCGGAGGCCTGTCGAGCCCTGGTTTGGGGGCTACCCGGGATGAGGTAAGGCTGAACCACCGCTGATGGCCCATCGCGATCAATGCACCCGACCGCCAAACGGTCCGCTGTGAGGTGCATACCGGATCTTACCGAGACCGGGGCCAAACGGTCGCGATTGGACAAGAAGCGGGCAGTGGGGCCAGTAACGAGGGTGGACCGAAGCGCGCATGTATCCGCCCATGGCTCCCAACTTCCGTCAATTTTTGATCGCCATGTCAGATGTGGAAATTCTTGTCGAAGCGTGGCGATAGGAGTCACGCAATCAATGCTTTCATTCCAGGTGATTTGCAGGACGAGTAATGAAGAACGCAACACTGCTTGCCCTTGGTTTATTGACGGCGGGAGTTTGGTCACAAGACAGCGCGAGATGTCAGACCTCGCTTTCCCCTCCGCTTTCGCTTGCGCCGCCGCCGTCGGACGAGGGATCGGCATCGCCGGCTGCAACCAACAGCGTCTGGCCGCCGACGGCGACCGCTAAGAGTTCGGTACTGCCCCGAGCCGCCAAGGAGTCTTTGCCACGCTCCACTGCCCCACGATCTGCCACTGTCGAACACACGCCGGTAGAGTCAGGCAGCGCTTCGCCAGCACAGGTGATCGACAGGTCGCCGCCGTCGGCTGGACCGGTCCCCGATTACGATGGTTTTAGCGTCGGCATCGACGACGACACGTCAAGCCGGACGACGCGACCCGTCAGGTCACACCGGGCAAAGCAGCCCAAGCTCGATCAAGAAGCGGATCGTGTCTCTCGGCAGCAATCGGTCGATCCCGGGGACGATGACAAACTAAAGGGCAAGCTTACGATTTGCCGCGGTTGCAAGTAGCAGGCACCACTCCGGGCGGACATTTGAATTGGCCCGTCATCTTGCGGGACTCTTGCCATGCAAGAGTCCGGAAATGGCCCATCGCGACATGTTCCGATGCTGCACAAATGACCGCTATAAGGACAACGCGGACGTAAGCTTCATCGCATGACGCCGCTGTGTTTATGGTACGTGCCCTAGTTGAACGCCATGCCGCCGCTCATCGCGATGGTCTGTCCGGTCATGTAGGGATTGTTGACCAGCAGCATCACGGCCTGTGCCACCTCTTCCGCTGTGCCGAAGCGGCCGACCGGGATCCGGCTGACCAGCTCGCTCTGTCCCCTCATCATGTCGGTCTCGATCAGCGACGGCGCGACGGCGTTGACGGTGATGCCCTCCTTGACTAGGCGCGCGGCATAGCCGCGGGTCATCCCCTCCATCGCCGCCTTGGATGCGTTGTAGTGCGGCCCGATCGAGCCGGCGCCGCGCGCCGCGCCGGAGGAGATGTTGACGATGCGGCCCCATTTTCGGGTGCGCATCATCGGCAGCACCGCTTGCGTGCACAGGAACGCCGATTTGAGATTGACCGTGATGGTGCGGTCGAAATCCTCTTCGGTGAGGTCGTCGACACCCCTGACGATGGCGATGCCGGCATTGTTGACGAGGATGTCGACCGGGCCGAGCTCGGATTTGGCGCGCTGGACCAGCGCGGTGACGGCGGCAGCTTCCGAGACGTCGGCGGCGATCGCGACGGCGCGGCCGCCGGCGGCAATGATGCCCTTCGCTAGCGTCTCCGCCTCGGCCGAGCGCTCGCGATAATTGATGGCGACGGCTGCGCCGGCATCCGCCAGCATCTTGACGATGGCCGCGCCGATGCCGCGCGATCCGCCGGTCACCAGCGCCACATGTCCGTGCAGACTGCTTGTTGTCATCAAGGTCACCCTGTTCGACGTCCCCTCGCAGGCTCGCAAACGGGAAGGCGCGGCGCAATGCAACTCTGCTCAAATCTGCGTTGGAGGCCGCCGCGCGGCGAAAAACCGGCTTCCGGGGCCGGAATCGGCCTTGCGTCCGGCCCGGGCCGGCGGCAATGGTTGGGACATCACTTCTTAGCCCACCCACGAGAGATCGATGAGCAAACTGATTGTCCGCGCCGGCGAGTTCACCTTTGACGCCCGTTTCGAGGAGCAGCTGGCGCCGAAGACGGTCGCCGCGTTCCGCAAGGCGATGCCGTTCGAGAGCCAGGCGATCCACGTGCGCTGGAGCGGCGAGGGCGTCTGGATGCCGCTCGGCGATCTCGACTTCGGTGTGTCCTACGAGAACCACACCAGCTATCCGGCGCCGGGCCAGATCATCCTCTATCCGGGCGGCATCAGCGAGACCGAAATCCTGCTCGCCTATGGCGGCGTGCATTTCGCCAGCAAGATGGGCCAGCTCGCCGGCAATCATTTCATCACGCTGACCTCGGGGCTGGAGAACCTCACCGCGTTCGGCAAGACCGTGTTGTGGAAGGGCGCGCAGAACATCCGCTTCGAGGAAATCTGATGTGACCGAGGCCCGCTATCCGCGCGATCTCCGCGGCTACGGCCGCAATCCGCCCGATCCGAAATGGCCCGACGCGGCGCGCATCGCCGTGCAATTCGTGGTCAATTTCGAGGAGGGCGGGGAGAACAACATCCTGCACGGTGATCGCGCCTCGGAAGCGTTTCTGTCCGACGTGCTCGGCGCGCAGCCCTGGGTCGGCCGGCGGCACGCCAATATCGAGACGATGTTCGAATATGGCGCGCGCGCCGGCTTCTGGCGGCTGTGGCGGATATTCACCGAGCGGAAGCTGCCGGCCACGGTGTTCGGCGTCGCGATGGCGCTGAAGCGCAATCCGGACGTTGTCGCCGCGATGCAGGAGGCGGGCTGGGACATCGCAAGCCACAGCCTGCGCTGGGTCGAGCACAAGGACATGTCGGAGGACGAGGAGCGCGAGGAGATCGCTCGCGCCATTGCCGTGCATGCCGAGGCGACAGGCGCGCGGCCGCTCGGCTGGTACACCGGCCGCTCCTCGATCAACACGCTGCGGCTTTTGATGGAGGCGGGCGGCCTGCGCTATCTCTGCGATTCCTATGCCGACGATCTGCCGTACTGGATCAAGGCAACCGGCACCGAGCCGCATCTCGTGATCCCCTATACGCTCGATGCCAACGACATGCGCTTCATCAACGCGCAGGGCTTCGGCGGCGGCGAGGAGTTCTACACCTACCTGAAAGACAGTTTTGACGTGCTCTATGCCGAGGGCGCGACCTCACCGAAGATGATGTCGATCGGTCTGCATTGCCGCGTCGTCGGCCGTCCCGGCCGCGCCGCGGCGCTGATGCGCTTCCTCGACTACATCCAGAAGCACGACCACGTCTGGGTGCCGACCAGGCTTCAGATCGCCGAGCATTGGCACGCCAATCTGAAGCATCTCGCCGAGCAGGCGTTCGAGATCGGCTAGGCGATCGTTAGCGGGCCGCTGCCTCCTCGCCTCGCCCCGCCTGCGGGGAGGGGCCGGAACGCATCGACAGATGCGTTCCGGGTGAGGGGGAGTCTCCGCGAGTCCAGCTGCCGCCATTTGCGCGGAGAGAGCCCCTCACCCCAACCCTCTCCCCGTAAGAACGGGGCGAGGGGGCGCAGTGCCGTTGCGGGCACCATCCGCCCTTTTCTTCGACCTCAGTGCCCGGCCATGTGCCGGCCGATCTCGGTGAGGTCGGCCTCGCTGGCGCGGGCCTCATGCACGAAGGCGCCGTGGAACATCACGACCAGCCGATCCGACAGCTCCAGCAGCTCGTCGAGGTCTTCACTGACCAACAGCACCGCCGCGCCGCGGTTGCGGGCGGCCATGATCTCGGCGTGGATCTGCGCCACCGCCGCGAAGTCGAGCCCGAAGCAGGGATTGGCGGCGATCAGCACCTCGACGTCGCCCGAGAGCTCGCGCGCCAGCACCGCGCGCTGCACATTGCCGCCCGACAGCGCCGCGATCGGCGTCTCCGGCGTGCGGGTCTTGATCTTGTAGCGATTGATCTTGCGCTCGGCGTCGTTGCGGAAGGCCGAGCGGTTCAGCCACCAGCCGCCGCGCGCGAACGGGGCACGATCGAATTCGCGGAATGCGATGTTGTCGGCGACGCTCATGCCGCCGACGCAGGCGTTCTTCAGCGGCTCTTCCGGCAACAGCGACATCCTGTGGCGCCGCATCTCCGCGCGGCTCGCCGCATAGGTCTCGCCCTGGACGCGGATCGCGCCGCTCTCGGCCTCGCGCTGGCCGGCCAAGACCTCCACGAGCTGGCGCTGGCCGTTGCCGGACACGCCGGCGATGCCGACGATCTCGCCGCTTTTCACGGTCAGCGACACGCCGTGCACGGCGATCGCGCCGGCATCGTCAAGCGCGGTGAGCCTGTCGAGCTCAAGCCGCGGCGCGCCGGTCTCGCCGGTGCGCGGCGGCTGCACCGTCAGCTGCTCGGCGCCGATCATGGTGCGGGCCATCTCGTCCGGCGTCAGCTCGGCAACCCGGCCGCTGCCGGCGAGCTTGCCGCGGCGCAGGATGGTCACCTCGTCGGCAAAGGCCATCACCTCGCGGAACTTGTGCGTGATCATCAGGATGGTGAGCTCGCCCGCGACCACCATCGCGCGCAGCATGCCGAGCACCTCGTCGGCTTCGCCCGGCGTCAGCACCGAGGTCGGCTCGTCCAGGATCAGGAAGCGCCGCTTCAGATAGAGCTGCTTGAGGATCTCGCATTTCTGCCGTTCGCCGGCGGAGATATCCGAGACCTTTGCGTCGAGCGGCACCTTGAACGGCATCCGCGCCAGGAAGGCCTCCAGCTCCTTCTTCTCCTTGCGCCAGTCGACCACGGCAGGCACGTCGTCGCGCGCCAGCACCAAATTCTCGGCAACCGTCATCGCCGGCACCAAAGTGAAGTGCTGGTAGACCATGCCGAGCCCGAGCGCATGCGCGTCCTTCGGATTGGCGATCGCCTGCTGGCGGCCGCCGACAATGATGTCGCCTTCGGTCGCGTGGTAGTAGCCCATAATGCATTTGACGAGCGTGCTCTTGCCCGCGCCGTTCTCGCCGAGCAAGGCGTGGAACGAGCCGGGACGCACCTTGAGCTCGACATTGTCGAGCGCTGTGAAGTCGCCGAACCGCATCGTCATGGCGATGGCGTCGACGCCGAACGCGCCTGATGGTGCGGGCGGCTCGCCGATGATCACGACAGCGCCCCGATCAGGTCGGCGGATCTGGTCACCGCGCCGAACACGCCGCCCTGCATCTTGATCATCTTCAGCGCGTGATCGTGATTGCCCTTGTCGGTCGCGCCGCAACAGTCCTCGACCAGCACGCATTCGAAGCCGCGGTCGTTGGCCTCGCGCATCGTGGTGTGGACGCAGACATCGGTGGTGATGCCGGTCAGCACGATGTTCTCGATGCCACGCAGCCGCAGCATCAGCTCGAGGTCGGTGGCGCAGAACGAGCCTTTTCCGGGCTTGTCGATGATTGGCTCGCCCGGCAGCGGCGCGAGGTCCGGAATGATTTCCCAGCCGGGTTCGCCGCGCACCAGGATGCGGCCGCAGGGGCCGGGGTCGCCGATGCCGGCGCCGATCTGGCGCGAGCGCCAGCGCTTGTTGGCTGGCAGGTCGGCCAGATCAGGCCGGTGCCCCTCGCGCGTATGGATGATGTGAAAGCCCTGCGCGCGCATTACCGCGAGCAGCTTCCTGATCGGCTCGATCGGCGCCCGGGTCAGCGAGAGGTCGTAGCCCATCTTGTCGACATAGCCGCCGACGCCGCAGAAATCGGTCTGCATGTCGATGATGATGAGTGCGGTATTCTCTGGCCGCAGATCGCCATTGTAGGGCCAGGCGTAGGGCTCGGACTTGATGAAGCGCTCGGGCATGAAATGATCTTTCGAGATGCTATCGGGTGATGGACAATTCGGCGGGTGCGCCGGTCAGCGTGCGCTTCGGCGAGCAGGTGATGATCATGATCGCGAGCGTCAGGATGTACGGCGCGGCGTTGAACAAATGATAGCCGGAGGTGATGCCGACCGATTGCAGCGCGGGCCCGAGTGCGGCCGCGCCGCCGAAGGCGAGCGAGGCCCACAGGCACAGCATCGGGTCCCAGCGCGCGAAGATCACCAGCGCCACCGCCGTGATGCCCTGTCCCGAGGAAAGGCCCTCGTTCCAGCTGCCGGGATAGAACAGCGACAGGAACGAGCCGCCGATGCCGGCGAGGAAGCCGCCGACCATGGTGGCGCGCAACCGGATCAAGAGCACCGAATGGCCCATCGCGCGCGCCGCATCGGCGCTCTCGCCGGCGGTGCGGATCAAGAGGCCCCAGCGCGTGGTCCTGAAGGCCCAATAGAGCAGCGGCGCGATCGCGACGCCGATCAGGAACAGCACGTTGATGCGCAGCGCCGCGCGGACCTGCGGGATGTCGCTCCACCAGCCGAAATCGATCGCGGGCAGCCTTGCCGCCGTCGGCTCGATCAGCGGCTTGCCGAGGAAGAACGCGAGGCCGGTGCCGAGCAGCATCAGCGCGATGCCGACCGCGATGTCGTTGACCCGCGGCAGCGAGCAGATCCCGGCATGCAGCGCGCCGAACAGCGCGCCGGTGATGCCGGCCGCGAGCACGCCAAGCCACGGCGAGCCCGAGAGATAGGAGATGCCGTAGGCGCTCATCGCGCCCATCACCAGCGTGCCCTCGAGGCCGAGATTGATGCGGCCACTTCGCTCGGTGATGCACTCGCCGAGGCTGACGAACAGGAACGGCGTCGAGACGCGGATGGCGCCGCCGAACACGGCCAGCGGAACGGTCCAGAGCCCGAGCGATGCGTCCGCCATGTCAGGACTTTCCCTTCAGGAAGCCGATGCGCCCGTAGAGCGCGTCGCTGGCCAGCACGAACACGAAGATGATGCCTTGCAGCACCAGCACGGAGGCGTCGGGCAGGCCGAGCCGCCGCTGCAGCAGGCCGCCGGAAGCCGAGATGCCGCCGAGCAGGATCGCCACCGGAATGATCGCCAGCGGATTCTGCCGCGCCAGGAACGCAACCAGGATGCCGGTGAAGCCGTAGCCCGCCGCGAGATTGGCGTTGGTGCGGCCCTGCACGGCCGCGACCTCGATCATGCCGGCAAGGCCGGCGCAGCTGCCGGCGAGGAAGCAGACGGTCAGGATCAGCTTGCCGACGCTGAGCCCGACGATCTTGGCGGCGCGGATGTTGCCGCCGGCGACGCGCGCCGCGAAGCCGAAAGTGGTGTGATAGATCAGGATGCAGGCGACGATGGCGGCGACGAGGCCGAACGCCAGGCCCCAATGCACGTCGGTGCCGGGAATGGTGCCGATCATGTTGGCGGCGCCGATCTCGCGCGTCGACGGCTTGTTGAGGCTCGCCGGATCGCGCATCGGGCCCTCGACCAGATGGTTGAGGATGGCAAGCGCGATATAGACCAGCAGCAGGCTCGAGATCGTCTCGTTGACCCCGCGATATTGCCGCAGGCCGCCCGACAGCGTGATCCAGAGGCCGCCGCCGATCATGCCCGCGATCACCATGGCGATCTGCACCACGATCGGCGCTGCGCCTTGCAACGCCAAGGCGGCCGCGGTCGCCGACAGCGCGCCGATCAACAACGCGCCTTCGCCGCCGATGATCACCATGCCGAGCTGCGCCGGCAGCGCCGTGCACAGCGCGGTCAGGATCAGCGGCGCGGCGCGGGTCAGCGTGTTCTGCCAGGAGAAGGCGGTGCCGAACGCGCCGTAATACATGTAGAAATAGAGATCGAGCGGGTTCTTGCCGTAGAGCGCGACAAAGCCGCCGAACACCGCGAGCGCGCCGACCAGCGCCGCGCCCGGGATCAGGATGTATTCGATGCGCGCGCCGTGGCGCTGGAGGAATCCGGGATCGGCGGCCGGAGCGATGCCGGCCGCCTCCACCGATTCCGCCGTCTCGGTCGTCACGCGGTGGCTCCGATCACGCCCTCGACGAGATAGTCCATCTTCTCGAGTTCGGGATCCTGCTGGCCGCGATCGGTGCCGGAAGCGATCACCGTCTTGCCCTTGTTGTCGACGAGCGGGCCCTTGAAGATCGTAAACTCGCCGGCCATGAACTTGGCCTTGACGTCGTCGGCGTGCTTGCGTGCCTCGGCGGACACCATCTCGCCATAGGGCGACACCTTGACGATCTCTTCCTTGAGGCCGCCGCGATAGAAGTTCGGGATCGCTTCGCCGGCGGTGATCATCTTGACGAATTTCGGATAGAGCGCCTCCCAATTCCACTCGGCGCCGGTGAGATAGGCCTTCGGCGCCAGCGGCGACTGGTTGACGTGATAGCCGCATACGAGAGCGCCGCGGCGCGCGGCGTTCTCGACCATCGTCTTCGGTCCGTCGACATGGCAGGTCAGCACGTCGACGCCCTGGTCGATCAGGCTGTTGGTAGCCTCGGCTTCCTTGACCGGCATCGACCAATCGCCGGTGAAGATCACCTGCGTGGTCGCCTTCGGATTGGCGAGCCGGGCGCCGAGCGTGAACGCGTTGATGTTGCGCAGCACCTGCGGGATCGGCTTGGCGGCGACGAAGCCGAGCTTGCCGCTCTTGGTCGAATAGCCGGCCACGATGCCGGAGATGTATTGCGCCTCGTCGATATAGCCGAAATAGCTGCCGGCGTTCTTCGGGTCCTTGTCGGACCACAGGCCGCCGCAGTGCTCGAAGCGCAGTTTTGGAAACTTGCCCGCCATCTTGAGGACGTGCGGGTTGTAGTAGCCGAACGAGGTCGGGAACATGAGCGTGGCGCCGTCGAGATTGATCATGGACTCGATGGTCTTCTCGACTGCATCGGTCTCCGGCACCTTTTCTTCCTCGACCACCTTGATGCCGGGAAGCTTCTTCACCGCCACGGCTCCTTGCGCGTGCGCCTGGTTGTAGCCGTAGTCGTCGCGCGACCCGACATAGATGAAGCCGATCGTGGTTTCCGCTGCCGCCGCGCCACGAATGCCAAGCGTGCCGCCGAGCGCCAGTGCGGCGCTGCCCTGCAATAAATGCCTTCTTGAAATCCTGCCAAAATCCATCGCCTGCTCCCTCCAGCGGGTCCGGCCCGCCTGTCCTTGTCGCAGCCGCCTGACGGCGGAGCTTGGGGGAAGTGTCGCAAGCTTCATGCCAGAGCATGTTTGGCGATCAGTCTTCCGTAAATGATTGAATGTACGTGAGAATGGTGATCGGTCCCGGAACGCTCGGAAGCCGATTGAGATCGATTTGCCTATTTTATGAGCGATCGATCGCTGTTGTATGCAATGCCGTTAAGCAGTCGATAACCGCCGGACAGCCGGTGCGAGCCCGGTCGAGACCTGCGCACAACGCGCCATTTGCCGGCTGGTGAATCGGATCGGGCCTGCTACGAGTGAAGCGGGCTCCGGCGGCCGCGTTGGATTGATGGGAAACAGCATGAGCGAGACAAAACCGTCCTCGAAACCGTCTTCCCTTGGCGACGAGATCGTCGCGCGGATCAATCAGCTCGCGACGATCTCCGAGACGCCGGAGCATCTGGCGCGAATCTTCCTCACCGACGAGCACCGCAAGGCGGCCGATCTCATCCTGTCCTGGATGCGCGAGGCCGGCATGAGCGCGCATCTCGATGCGATCGGCAATGTCTGCGGCCGCTACGAAGGCGAGCAGCCGGGCTTGCCGGCGCTGATGCTCGGCTCGCACTACGACACCGTGCGCGACGCCGGCAGATGGGATGGCCCGCTCGGCGTCATCACCGCAATCGCCTGCGTCGCCGATCTGAACCGCCGCGGCAGGCGGCTGCCGTTTGCGATCGAGATCGTGGGCTTTGCGGACGAGGAGGGCGTGCGCTTCGCCTCGACCCTGCTCGGCAGCCGCGCGGTCGCCGGCACCTTCGACGAGAGCGTGCTCAACACGCGCGACCGCACCGGGAAGTCGATGCGCGATGCGCTGCTTCAATTCGGGCTCGATCCCGATCATGTCGGCAAGGCGGCGCGCGCCCGCCGCGAGCTGCTCGGGTATGTCGAGCTGCACATCGAGCAGGGTCCCGTGCTGGAAGAGAAGGCGCTGCCGGTCGGCGTCGTCAGCGCGATTTCGGGCGCGACCCGGCTTGCCGCCAGTCTCACCGGCGTCGCCGGCCATGCCGGCACGGTGCCGATGAAGCTGCGGCGCGATGCGCTGGCGGGTGCTGCCGAATGCATCGTTGCGATCGAGCAGTTTTGCAGGTCCGACGAACAAGGCCTCGTCGGCACCGTCGGCTATGTCAACGCGATGCCGGGCGCCACCAATGTGATCCCGGGCAAGGTGTCCTTCACCATGGATATCCGCTCGCAGAACGACATGCATCGCAAGCGCGCCGTCGCCGACATCGTGCGGCAGATCGAGGCGATCGCAAAACGCCGCGACCTCGCCTTGCAGATCGACGTCACCCACGAGAACCGCAGCGTGCCCTGCGCGCCATGGCTGAAGTCCCAGATCGCCGAGGCCGTCGCGGCCGAGGGCTATGCCGCGTTCGAGCTGCCGAGCGGGGCGGGGCATGACGGGATGGCGATGGTGGATGTCGCCGATATCGGCATGATCTTTCTGCGCTGCCGCGGCGGGATCAGCCACAATCCGGCCGAGCATGTCGAACTCGCCGATGCCGACATCGGCGCGCGGGTGCTGCTGCGCGTCGTCGAGAATTTTCGTCCGCACGTTGCAGTGAATAGCTAAAATTGCGCGCTTCGCAGGCCTGCGCCGAGGGGCGCTTGCTGCCCACGTTGCGTCAGCACGCCGCAGGCACTGGTCAGGGGCCGCTGCCGGCCCGACCCATGCCTGATCCGGACAGATCAGACCACCGTTTCCGGCTCAGCTGGCCTATTTGCGGGCCGGGCGTGAAGCGCTAGACTTGGTGCAACGGGGGGTAGTGGACATGAGGTCGTCCGTCGTCCAGGACGTTCGGTTCCCAAAACAACCGGCGCTGCAGCTGATCTATGACACTGCACCGATCGGGCTCGCCTATCTCTCACCCGATTGCCGTTACCTTCAGATCAACCAGCGTCTCACCGAAATCTGCGGCATTTCGGTCGAAGGTCACCTCGGGCGTACGGTGCACGATTGCGTGCCCGCGCTGGCTTCGGCCGTCGAAGGTATCGTTCAGTCGATCATGGAGACCGGAGAGCCCGTCACCGACGTGGAGGTTTACGGCCAGCGCCCCGGCCACAATGACGAGCGATGCTGGATCACGCATTGGCATCCGCAGCGCGAACCGAACGGGAGCATCGTCGGCGTCAACGTTGCGGCCGAAGAGATCACCGATCGCAAGCGCAGCGAACGCGAGATCCGCGCCGCCCGCGACGCAGCCGAGAAGGCCTTGCACCATCTGCAGGAGACCCAGGCGTCGCTGATCGAGGCGGAAAAGCTCGCGGCGCTGGGCCGGCTGGTGGCCGGTGTCGCGCACGAGATCAACAGTCCGGTCGGCACCAGTCTCACCGTCGCCTCGGTGCTGGAGCAGAAATGCGCCGACTTCGCTGCCGAGGCCGCGCGCGGCAAGCTGAAGCGATCCAGCCTGAGCGATTTCATCGAGGTCGTCGAAAGCGCCTCGTCGCTGCTGGTCGGCAACCTCAAGCGCGCGGCGGACCTGGTGCAATCGTTCAAGCAGGTGGCCGTCGATCGCAGCTATTTCGACCGGAGCCAGTTCGATCTCGGCGCGGCGACCGAGCAGGTTCTCTCGAGCCTGCGTCCGGCCTTGCCGAAGAACAACCTGGCGCTTGAGGTCGATTGCCCGCCCGGTCTTGCCATGAACAGCTATCCCGGCCCTTATGGCCAGGTGCTGACCAACCTGTTCGTCAATTCGGTGGCGCATGCGTTTCCGGATGGCAAGGGCGGCATCATCGCGATCCGGCTCCGCGCCTCAGGCGCGGACCAGGTCGAGATCCTGTTCGCCGACAACGGTTGCGGGATGGATCACGACGTGCTGCGGCAAGCCTTCGATCCATTCTTCACCACGCGCCGCGATATCGGCCGTATCGGGCTTGGTCTGCACATCGTTCATAACATCGTCACGAACCGGCTGGGCGGAGAGCTCAATCTCGACAGTGCGCCGGGCATGGGGACACGCATGCGGATCACGCTGCCACGGGTGGCGCCGCGGCGCGGAACCGACAGTTGATGCCCACAGGGGGCGTTGAGAAGGAAATGCTCCCCGGTTTTCGAGCCGGAAAACGTCCTTCCAAGTAACCGCCGCAAAAGGCATTCCACTACCCTTGCTTCAGCCCCCGTCGTCGCGACATTCTCAGGGTATTCCTGATGGTTACGACGATGAGCCAATCCGCATTCGATCCCTTCGGCGAGCCGGTCCCCGCGGTCGATCCTTCGATCGCGAGCGAGGGCGTGTCGAAATGGCTGAAGACCGCGGGCACCAGCGTGTTCTGGGTGCTGGTGGTCGGCATCGTGCTGGCACGGGCCGTCTATTTCGAACCCGGCGTGTTCAGCTTCGAGCATGCCGTTGCCTGGGCGCAGGGTCTGTTCGCCGCACTCTAGCCGCAGGCCCGCGCGGGGCCGTCCTGGCCCTTTGCGTCTCCCGGATGATCCCCTCGAACGCGACCGCCGCCGGCACCTCGAGCCGCCCGGGCGATTTCAGTTGCCAGAGCGTGCGCTCGATATGGATGCCCTTGATCGGGATCACCTTCAGCTTTCCGAGCTTCACCTGATCGTCGATCGTCGCGATCGACACGATGGCGACGCCGACGCCTGATGCCACCGCCTGCTTGATCGCCTCGGTGCTGCCGATCTCGAGCGTCCGCTGCGGCTCGACGTGGTGGGCGGCCAGCGCCTGCGCGACCACCTCGCGCGTGCCTGAGCCGGGTTCCCGCACGATCAGGATCTCGTCGTTCAGCGACCGGATGTCGATCGGCCCCTGGACCGCCGCGAAGCGATGATCTGGACCTGCGATCAGCGCCATCACGTCGGTTCGCCAGGCTTCGCTGATCAAATTCTCGTCCTCGACCGGCCCCTCGACCAGCGCGATCTCGATCTCGTGTCCCAGCATCAGCGCGGCGATATCGCTGGTGTTGGCGCTGACGACGTGCAGATCGATGCCGGGAAAGGCACGGTGGAACACGCCGAGATATTCCGGGATCATGTAGGTCGCGATCGTCGTACTGGCACCGATCCGCAGCGAGCCGCTGTCGAGGTTGCGCAGCGCCTGCAGTTCGTCCTCGGCGGCGCGTTCGGCCGCGAACAGGGTCTCGGCATGCCGCGCCAGCGCCGCGCCCTCCCGGGTCGGCCGCACCCCCTTCGGCGTGCGGTCGAGCAGCCGGCAGCCGACCTGCAGCTCGAAATCCCGCACGCCCTTGGAGATCGCGGGCTGGCTGATGTGCAGGAGGTCGGCGGCACGGGAGAAACTTCCGGTCCTCGCCACGGCCGCGAACAGGCGGAGCAGATGCAGGTTGAGGGACATAACTTCTCTCTATCGGGGCAGTCCGAAAATATATTAGCCAAGAGGTGTGCCTTGGCGCATAAAATATTCTCCGAAAAGAGGATTTTGTGCCGGAACAAGAACAAGACCAGGGGCAGAAGCAGGGGGCGCTGCGGCGCATATTCCAGCTCATTCCGGGGATTCTGCTCTGCGGGGCGGTCACCGTCATCTCGCTCGGCATCCAGGCCGCCGAGGAGCGCGTTTTCGAGCATCCCTATATCGAGGCCCTCGTCGTCGCGATCCTGCTCGGCATGGCGGTGCGCACCGCCTGGGAGCCGTCGGCGCGCTGGCGGTCGGGCATTGCCTTCAGCGCCAAGCAGCTGCTCGAGGTCGCGGTGATGCTGCTCGGCGCCTCCATCAGCTTCGCCGCGATCGTGGCATCGGGCGGGCTGCTGATCGGCGCCATCGCCGTGACCGTCGTGATCATGCTGGCGGTGAGCTATGGCCTCAGCCGGATGCTGGGGCTCAAGACCAAACTCGCGATCCTGATCGCCTGCGGCAATTCGATCTGCGGCAACTCGGCTATCGCGGCGGTGGCGCCGGTGATCGAGGCCGACGGCGACGACATCGCCTCGTCGATCTCGTTCACCGCCATTCTCGGCGTGCTGATGGTGCTCGGCCTGCCGCTCTTGATTCCGCTGCTGAAGCTGACGGCGACGCAATACGGCATCCTCGCCGGCCTCACCGTCTACGCCGTGCCGCAGGTGCTGGCGGCGACCGTGCCGGCCGGCATCGTCTCGACCCAGATCGGCACGCTGGTCAAGCTGGTGCGGGTGTTGATGCTGGGCCCGATCGTGATCGGCCTCTCGCTGCTGGTGGCGCGGCGGCGCAAGGTAAGCATCAAGGCCGGCGCCGCCAGGGACGGCACCTCAAAGACCGCCTCGATCAGCCCGTTCAAGCTGGTGCCCTGGTTCATCATCGGCTTCCTGGTGCTGGCCGCGCTGCGCTCGTTCCAGCTCGTGCCTGATATCGCGATCGCGCCGGTGACGAAGACCGCGGCGATCCTCACCGTCGTCTCGATGGCAGCGCTTGGGCTCGGCGTCGATGTGCGGGTGCTCTCGACGGTCGGCGGCCGGGTGACGGCCGCCGTCACGCTGTCGCTGATGCTGCTCTTGGGCTTGAGCATCGGCCTCGTGCACTTCTTCAAGTAGAGCATGATCCGGAAAAGTGTGGAGCGGTTTTCCGAAGAGATCATGCTCACATCAAAGGGCCGGCTACTCGGCGGCCTTCGCGGTCTTGCCGAACATCCGTGTCGGTGCGGGAAAGCCGCAGGACGTGCCGTCGGTGATCTTGACCTGATCTTCCCAGGGCAGGCGGAAGCGGCCGGACACCATGTCTTGCATGAACGTGTAGGGGCAATCCATCGCACCGCCCTTCACCGCGACATAGCCGCGGTGCCAGAGTTGATAGATGTTGTTCTCGACGCCCCAGTTGATCCGCGCCTCGCGCACGAGGTCGGGCCGCACCTCGGCGGTGATGATCTCGTCGGCCCGCCCCGTGGTCCCGTGCGCGATGATGCTGCCGTCGAAATTGACGATCATGCCTTCGCCCATCGAGTCGAACGACCCGTCCGAGCCGCACATGCAGACATTGGCCGTCACCATCAGGTTCTGGAACGCGTTGGCCTGGTTGGTGAAGCGCCAGCTGTCGCGGATCGGCGCGGTGTAGCCTGCGGTGCGGATCATGATCTCCGCGCCCTTGTAGGCGCATTCGCGGGCCATTTCCGGGAACATGCCGTCATGGCAGATGATCAGCGCGATCTTCGCGCCTTTCGGTCCATCGATCACGGGAATGCCGATGTTGCCGGGCTCCCACGGCTCGACCGGAATCCAGGGATGGAATTTGCGGTAGTACAGCTTGATATCGCCGTGATCGTCGATGATCAGCCCTGAATTATAGGGGTTACCGTGCGGGTTGAACTCCATGATGGAGAAGCAGCCCCAGATCTTGTTCTCGATGCAGGCCCGCTTGAAAGCCGCGACTTCAGGCCCGTCGAGCCGGCACATGATCTCCGGATTGGTATCCATCGAGAGGCCGTGCAGCGAGTATTCGGGGAACACGACGAGGTCCATGGTTCCGAGGTTGCGCCGCGCCTTGCCGACCATCCATACGATGCGCTCCGTCTGCCGTGCCAGGTCGGACCTTGTCGCAACCACAGGCAACTGCAGCTGCACCAGTCCGATCACGACGCCGTTCGGTGATTTGTTGAGACCGCCAAGTCCATTCATGCCTGTCCTCCCGCCTGTTTGAAATGGGCTGTCATTTCGCGAACGATGATCTTCGTTCGGTCGGGCTCCCAGCTAGCAACGATCATGCCAGCAAGATCGCAGAATGCGCAAATGCAGCGTACGGTCGCATGCTGATCGGGATCGCCGCGATGCGCCGCATCATTGCGCAATGGCACGCGGTTTGCTTAATCAATGCGGGTTTTCTCGCATTCGGGGCGTGCGTCATGGCGAATTCAAGCGGGACAATCGCGGCGGAGCCGGCGCCGATCACGCTCGACTGGAGCAGGACCGCGCTCGTCATCATCGACATGCAGCGCGATTTCATGGAGCGAGGGGGCTTCGGCGAGACGCTCGGCAATGACGTCAGCCGGCTTGCCCGCGCGGTGCAGCCGATCGCCGCGGTGCTCGCGGCGGTGCGCGACGCCGGGCTGCTCGTGGTCCACACCCGCGAGGGCCATCTGCCCGATCTCTCCGACGCGCCGCCGGCGAAGCTCGAGCGCGGCGCGCCTCGCTTGCGGATCGGCGATCCCGGACCGATGGGACGAATCCTGATCCGCGGCGAGGCGGGGCATGACATCATTCCGGAGCTCTATCCGCTCGACAGCGAGATCGTGATCGACAAGCCCGGCAAGGGCGCGTTCTACGCCACCGAATTCGGTGACATCCTGCAGAAATACGGCATCGAGAATCTTCTGGTCTGCGGCGTCACCACCGAAGTCTGCGTCAACACCACGGTGCGCGAGGCCAACGACCGCGGCTACCGCTGCGTCGTGATATCAGACGGCTGCGCGTCCTACTTCCCGGAATTCCACGAGATGGGTCTGAAGATGATCAAGGCCCAGGGCGGCATCTTTGGTTGGGTCACCGATTCAGCTGCCGTGCTGGAGGCGCTCGGGGACTAGCCGCCTTTCACCGCACCCGCCGTCAGTCCCGCCACGATCTGCCGCTGCGCCATCACGGTGAGCAGCAGCACCGGCGCGGTCACGATCAGCGCGGCGGCGGCGAGCGGGCCCCAGCTCAGCTGGTCGAACGAGATCATGTTGTAGACCGCGACCGGCAGCGTGCGGGTCTCGCGCCCGGCCAGCACGATGCCGAACACGAAATTGTTCCAGGAGAAGATCACCGCGAGGATGAAGGCAACCGCAAGGCCGGGCTTGGCGATCGGCAGCGCGACATGGCGGAACACCTGCCAGCGCGTCGCGCCGTCGATCAGCGCAGCTTCCTCCAGCTCCAGCGGCGTGGTCTCGAAATAGCCGATCATGATCCAGATCACGATCGGCACCGTGACCACGAGATGGATGATGATCTGCGGCACCAGCGTGCCGAGCAGGCCGAGCCACTGGAACAGCAGGAACAACGGGATCAGATACGACAGGCCCGGCGTGATGCGCGCGATCAGGATCACGATCGCCGATTTATGCGCCGCCATCCGCGCGATGCCGTAGCCGGCGGGCACGCCGACCAGCATCGCAAGCCCCGTGGCGCAGCCGGTGACCACAAGGCTGTTGCTGAAATAGGTCAGGAACCGGTTGGACGCGAACACGTCGGCATAGTTCTTCCAGGCGATATGCTCCGGAAAGAACACCGGCGGATAGGAGGCGTTGTCGATCTCGAATTTGAGCGACAGCGAGGCCATCCAGAGGAAGAACAGGATCGCCGGCGAGACGATGACGAACACCGACAGCCAAAGCCCGATCCGCCCGAGAATCTGGCGCGGGTTCATGCCTCGCCCCCGAGTTCAGATGTCCACAGCAGGCGCTTGCGCAAGTAAAGCAGCAGTGCCGCCAGCGCCACGATCAGGAGGAAGAACACCACCGCGATCGCCGAGCCGTAGCCGAGGTCGTAATAGACGAAGGCGACGCTGTAGAGATAGACGTTGATGGTCTCCGACGCCGAGCCTGGCCCTCCTTGCGTGATCGCGAAGATGATGTCGAAGCTTTTCACCGCGTCGATCATGCGGATCATGCCGGCGATGAACAGGAACGGCATGATCAAGGGCAGCGTGATGAAGCGGAACACCTGCCAGAAATTGGCACCGTCGATCTGCGCGCTCTCGTAGGGTTCGGTCGGGATCGCGGCGAGGCCGCCGAGCACGATCAGCAGCATCACCAGCGGCGTCCATTGCCAGGTCTCGACCAGCACCAGCGAGGGGATCACCGTCGCCGGGTTGAACACCCAGAGCTGCGGCGGCAGCCCGACCAGCGACAGCAGATAGTTCAAGACGCCAAGCTGCGGGTGGAACATCATGGTCCACACCAGCGCGATCGCCACGGGAGTGGCCATCATCGGCATGATGAAGATGCCGCGCAGGAAACCGCGTGCCGCGAATTTCTGATGGAACACCACCGCCGCCAGCGTGCCGAACACCAGCGGCAGCACGACCGACAGCGCGGTGTAGGACAGCGTGTGCCCGACCGCCTCGACGAAGCGCGGATCGGTCGGCAGCCGCAGATAGTTGGCGAGCCCGACGAACACGGTCGGCGAGCCGACCTTCCATTCCTGCAGGCTCATCCAGATCGTGAACACCCACGGAAAGATGATCACCGTCAGCACCACGACCAGCGCCGGGATCACGAACGGCCAGTACGACGGCGGACGCCATTCACGTGCCGTCGCGGCGTCTCCAGAGCCTGCGGCTCTGGACTCTTGCTTTGACGCGTTTTCTTCACGCGAACCGGTACCCACTTCGCTTGAAAACGCTTTGCCGGCCGCCGCCGGCTCAGTCTGAGTCACCACGCTCACGCTTTTTCGCTACGCTCCAGGATGGGGCGGAATTGCTCGTGCGCCTTTTTCAGCTCGGTGGCGGGATCGGCGCCGGACAGCGTCGCGGTCAGCGCCGCGCCGACGATGTCGCGGAATTCGGCGACCGGGATGATGACGGGCAGGCCGAGCTTGGAGATCTTGGCGGAGTCAACCACCGACTGCAGCCATTCCTTGGTCTTCACGCCCTTGGCGACTTCGGCATCGTCGACGATGGAGTTGCGGAACGGCACGCCGCCGCCGGCCTGCAGCAGGCGCGCGCCCTGTCCGCGCGAGACCACCCATTGGCAGAGCAGATAGGCGGCTTCCTTGTTCTTGCTCGCCGCGGCGATGCCGACGCCGTCGCCATAGGTCGAGGAGAACTTGCCCTTGGGACCGGCGGGTACCAGCGTGTAGCCGACCTTGCCGACGACGCGCGAGGCGGCGGGATCTTCCAGCGGCGGCGCCCAGCCGTCGGCGTCGATCCACATCGCGGACCTGCCTTGCGTGAAGGACGCCATCGACTCCATCCAGTTGAAGCCGGCGACGCCGGGAGGCGCGCATTTCGTCAGCAGCCGCTGATAGAGCTTGGTGGCCTCTATCGCTTCGGGGCCGTCGGTCAGGATGTTGCCCTTGGCATCGAGGAATTCGCCGCCATAGTTGAGATAGAAGTTGGTCCACATCGCCATGTTGGCGTTGCGCAGGCCGCGGCCGACGAAGCCGTAGATGCCTTCCTTCGGATCGGTCAGCTTCTCGGCCGCGATTGCCATCTCCTCGAGCGTCTTCGGGACCTCGACGCCCTTCTTCTGGAACAACTCCTTGTTGTAGTAGAGGATGAAATAGTCGACCGACCATGGCAGCGACAGCATCTGACCCTTGTCGTTGCGGGCATATTGCAGCCCGGCCGCCGAGAAATCGCTCTCGACGAGGTCCGGCGGCGTCATGCTCGGATCCTTCAGAAAGCCCGACATGTCGGCGAGCCAGCCGGCCTTCTCGAACTGCCGCTTCTGCACGTGATAGCTCAGGTGCACGACGTCGAAGCTCGGCTTGCCCGAGGACAGCTCGATCACGCATTTCTGGCGCTGCTGCTGCTCGGGGATCTGCTCCGACTCGACCTTGATGCCGGTGAGCTCGGTAAATTCCTTGATGTATTTTTGCAGATTGTCGCCGCGCGGCCCCTTGGCGAGAATCACCTCGAGCGTGGTGCCGGAATATTTCTTCCAGTTGACGTCGGCGCGGGCCGGAAATCCGGTCAGTCCAACCGCGCCGGCGGCCGCGGTGCCGGCCAGCATCTGCCGGCGCGAGATCAGGTGATGCGACATGTTTCTCTCCCTGGACGGTTCTTGTTTGGGAGAGATACTAGCGCCTCAACTTTCTGTGCCTAGTCCCACATGCGCGGCGCCGTTGCATAACGCTGCGCCGCGCATGGTATGGCAGCTATGCCTTGACGAAAGCGAGCAGGGTGCCGTTGCCGGAAGCCGGCGGCACGGTGATGCTATTGCCGCTCTTCACGCCGGCTGAGCCCAGCGCTTTCTCGGTCGCGGCAAGGTCGGCCGCGATCACGAGGCCGGCGCCGCCGCGGTCGGGCAGGCCATCCAGCGATACGCCGGGATAACGTTTGCCGAGCTGATCCCTGGTCAGGAACACGAAGTCGGCGCGGTTGCCGCCGGACGGCACCGCAACCGCACCGTCGGCGTCGTTCCTGACGGCGACGTCGATCATCCTGGAGAGATGCGCGGCATCGGCTGCGGGATCGGGCGAGACGATCAGCACCTGCTTGAGGCGTTTTGCCCCATTGGCGTGCGTCATCAATTCGGGAATCCACACCGTCTCGCGGGTCTTGTGCTGGCAGGCGAAAATGCGGACGCCGCCGGGCGCCTCCGCGGTCGGCCACTGGAAGGTGCGGAATTTCGCCGCGGAGACCGTGCCATCAGGCAAGGTCACCGGGCGTTCGAAATCGGTCGGCCCGATCGGCGCATAGCCGCGCGCGCGAATCTCCTCGGCGCCAGCAGCGGAATCCACCGCGGTGAACGCGATGCGTTCGATGCCCTCGCCGCGCTTCTCGAGGAAGGCGCGCGCCGGAGCGTTGTGTTCGGTCGGGGTCAGCACGCCGAGCAATTCCATATAATCGGGGTCGAACATGATGGTGTAATTGCCCGATCCCATATGCGCGCTATGGGTGCCGCGCGGCGACACGGTGAAGCCGAGCCGCTTGTAGTTCTCGGCGGCCTTGTCGAGGTCCTTCACCATGACCACGGCGTGATCGATTCCGATGACGTTCTTGAGTGCCACTTGTTGTCTTCCCGGCTGGAATAGGAGAGTAGAGTTAGCTAACCAGAATGACCGGGCGCCCGCAAGAAAGGATCATGATGAACAGCAATGCCGTGCGCTGGCCCAATTCGCTCTGGGCAGCAGTGACGCCCTCCGGCCCCGATTGTCCCGAACTGACTGGCGCGCAGCAGGCCGACGTCGTCATCATCGGCGGCGGCTTCACGGGTCTATCGACCGCACTGCATCTGCGCGAGGCCAATGTCGACGTCGCGATCGTCGAGGCCGCCGAACCGGGTTGGGGCGCCTCGGGGCGCAACAACGGCCAGGTGATCCCGACGCTGTCGCGTCCCGATCCCGACGACATCATCGCGAGGTACGGCGCGGCCGGCGAGCGCTTCGTCGCGATGCTGCGCGACAGCGCCGCTGATCTGTTCGACGTCGTCAGGCGCTACAACATCGCGGCCGAGCAGGAGCAGGCTGGCTGGGTGCAGCCGGTGCATTCGCCGGGCCGTATCAAGATCGCGGAACGGCGGGTGCAGCAATGGTCGAAATTCGGCGCGCCGGTCGAATTGCTGTCGCGCGATCAGACCAAGGACATGCTTGGCTCGGATGCGTGGTACGGCGGCTTCTGGAACAGGACCGGCGGCCACGTCAATCCGCTGGCGCTGGCGCGGGGCCTTGCGCGCACCGTGCTCGGCCTCGGTGCGCGGATCTATGCCCGCTCGCCGGCACTCAGTTTCGAGCGCCGCGGCGATCGCTGGGTGGTGAAGACGGAAAAGGGTGAAATCTCCGGCCGCGCGCTGGTGGTCGCGACCAATGCCTATAGCGGCGAGTTCGCGAAATCGCTGGTGCCGGAGATCGCGACCGAGGTGATGCCGGTGCTGTCGTGGCAGATGGCGACGCTGCCGCTGTCGGACAATGTCCGCAAGACCATCATCCCCGCCCGGCAGGCGATGTCGGACACCCATGGCGAACTCTATTTCGCGCGCTACGACGCCCGCAACCGCCTCGTCACCGGCGGCGCCGTGCTCGGTCCGGGCGACAAGACCGGGCGGCTGAAGGCGCGGGTGACCGAGCGGTTGCAGCGTTTGTGGCCGCAGATCGGCGACGTCTCGTTCGACTATGTCTGGAACGGCTATGTCGGGATGACCGCGGATTTCCTGCCGCGCATGCACCGGTTGGGACCGAACGCCTATGGCTGGACCGGCTGCAATGGCCGCGCGGTCGCGTTGACGATCCCGCTCGGCCGCGAATTGGCACGCGCGGTGCAAGGCGTCCCGGAAAGCGAGCTGGCGCTGCCGTTCTCCGAGCCGGTGCAGTACATGGCGCATGGATTGCTCCGCAAGCTGGCGCCCTGGATGCTGGTGCTCTACCGGCGCCGCGATGCACAGGAGCTGGTCAAGGGCGATCGCTTCGAGTTGCTGCGCTGGGCCGAGTACTTCCTCGCCTCGCGCCGTTCGCGGTAAGCGCGGAGCAACGTCGCGCCACGCACGCGAGATAAAGGGCATGGAGGGGCAAGCCGCCCGAGTTGGGGACTGGTCAGAGGACGTCGCTGGAAGATTGGGGCCCAAGCAGGTTCGGGTGGGTGCCGCGATCACGAGGATTCCGCCGTTGGCGGATAGCGTTGTGGAAACCCCGACGCGACGCAGGCGTTATTGCCAGATAGCAACCCTGGGAGGTGGGCATGGCGAGGAAGCGCATTGGTATTCTCACGGGAGGCGGTGACGTCCCCGGCCTTAACGCGGTGATCAAGAGCGTGACTTATCGCGGCAGTGAGGACGACATCGAGGTTGTCGGTCTCCGCCGGGGCTGGGAGGCCCTCACGCACCTGAACCTCGACGACCCGTCGAGCAAGTCCCATTACATCATCCCGCTGAACCGCGAAAATACGCGCGTCATCGACCGGCGCGGCGGCACCGTGCTGCACTCGAGCCGCACCAATCCCTCCAAAATGAAGAAGTTGCCCGATCATCTCGCGGGCCGCGACTTTCCGGTTTCCCAGAGCACCAAGGGTGGCATCGCAACCACGACGTGGGACCTCACCAACGAGGTGCTCGCGAACCTCGCGGGGCTCGGTATCGAACATCTGATCGCCATCGGCGGCGACGATACTCTCAGCTACGCGGACAAGCTCAACAGGCGAGGCGTCAAGATCATTGCCATCCCGAAGACGATGGACAACGACGTTCGCAACACCGAATACTGCATCGGCTTTTCGACCGCGATCACCCGTGCCAGCGATGCCATCCAGCGCCAGCGCACCACCGTCGGCTCGCACGAGCGAATCGGCATCTTCCGCGTCTTTGGTCGCGATGCCGGCTTTACGGCGCTCTATACCGCATACGCAACCTCGATCCGATGCGCCATACCGGAGTACAAGGTCAATCTCGACAAGCTGATCCAGCTTCTCCTCGATGACAAGCACGGCAACCCAAGCAACTACGCGTTGATCGTGCTCAGCGAGGGCGCCGAGTGGGAGGGCTACAAGGTGCAGGAATTCGGCGAGCCTGACGCCTACGGTCACCGCAGGAAGGCGAGCGTGGCCGAAGCGTTCGCGGACGAGATCAAGCGGCGCACCGGCGAGGAGACCATCGTCTCTGACCTCACCTACGACCTGCGGTCAGGCGATCCGGACTTCATCGACAAGCTTGTGGCGCTGACGTTCGGCAACATGGCTTACGATGCGATCCTGGAAGGCAAAACCGGCCTCATGTCGGCGCTGGTCGAGGGCCGCTACGACCTCGTGCCGATCCCCGACGCCAAGCTCGGGCCACGCAAATTGGACGTCGCAAGCGCGTACAACACCGAGCGCTACCGTCCTCTCTATTCCAACAAGCGGGGCCTGCCGATCTTTCTCAACCGCGCTTCATAGGGCGGGTGGTAACCCCATCGGGCATGACGAGTTATTCCAGATGCGTCGATAGCCCGTATCGACACGCGGTGACGGAGGGGCCATAGTTCCGCAAGCAATATGCGCAGGGAACCTGTCGCACCACACGACGTTCTTTTTTGCAAATGAGCGCGCCGTCGCCCCCGGCGCAGCGAGCGCCGAGGCGAAGGCGCTGCGCTGCGGTCGGAGGGATGCCCATGAAACTCACCATTTCGGTCATCAAGGCTGACATTGGCTCCGTCGGGGGCCACACGAAACCATCTGCGCGCATGATGGCGGCTGTCGAAGGGGAGGTCGCGAAAGCGATCGAAAACGGTCTCCTGATCGACGGTTTCGTGCGCCATACCGGCGACGATATTGCGATCATCATGACGCACACGCGGGGCGAAGGGAGCTCCGAAGTCCACCAATTCGCCTGGAAGACGTTTCTCGCGGCCACTGCGGTCGCGAAGACCTCCGGGCTCTACGGCGCCGGCCAGGATCTTCTCGTCGACGCCCCGTCCGGAAACGTTCGCGGCGCGGGCCCGGCTGTCGCCGAGCTCAGCTTCGACCACAGCCTCTCGGGCGCGAGACCCGCGGAGTCCTTCATGGTGTTCGCCGCAGACAAGTGCGGCCCCGGCGCCTACAACCTGCCGCTCTATCTGGCTTTTGCCGATCCCATGTATTGCGCCGGGCTGATGCTGCCCCCGATGATCAAGGGCTTCCGTTTCCATATCATCGATATGGACAACACGGCCGGCGACAGCGTGATCGAACTCGATGCGCCCGCGGACGGCTATCACATTGCGGCGCTGCTTCGCGACAACGAGCGCTTCGGCATTGATCGGATCGTGTCGAAAACCTATGGCGAGGTCGCCGTCACCGTTTCGGCGCAGCGCCTTCACTCCATCGCAGGCAAGTACACCGGCAAGGATGATCCGGTCGCGGTCGTCAGGAACCAGGGCATTTTCGCGGCGCCCGAAGAAATCATCTCGCCCTTCGCCAAGGCGCACTTCGTGGGCGGTGATGCGCGCGGCTCGCATGTGATGCCGCTCATGCCGGTGCCGCTCAACACCCCGGTGACGGGGATGTACTGCCTGCCGATCGTGTCCTGCGTCGGCTTCTCGATCGACCGGGACGGGAAGTTCTCGGAGTCCTATACCGATTTCTTTGACAACCTTGCGTGGGACGAGGTCCGCCAGCGCGCGCAGCGCAAGGCGATCGAGATGCGCAGCCAGGGCTGGTCCGGCGCTGCGATGCTGCCCTATTCAGAGCTGGAATATGGCGGCTTCCGCGACACGGTATCCGGATTGCTGAAGCGCTTCCGGCTGCGCGAGGAGCCCAAGCCACAAGCGGCGGAGTAGGGCCGAGCGTACCCGGCTACACGGTTGCGGTGCCGTGCTCGCGCGCGAACGCGCCGCCGGGGATCGCTGACAGCAGGTCCTGCGTATAGGGGTGCTGCGGCTTGCCGAACACCTCGGCGGTCAGCCCTTGCTCGACCACGGCGCCGTCCTTCATGACGGCGACGAGATCGCAGATCTGGGCGGCGACGCGCAGATCGTGGGTGATGAAGATGATGGAGAGGCCAAGCTGCTGGCGCAGCCCGGCGAGCAGCTTCAAGACCTGCGCCTGCACCGAGACGTCGAGCGCCGAGACCGGCTCGTCGGCCACCAGCACATCCGGCCTCAGCGCCAGCGCGCGGGCGAGCCCGATGCGCTGGCGCTGGCCGCCGGAGAATTCGTGCGGGTAGCGATCGCCGGCGGAGGGATCGAGCCCGACCAGCTCGAACAGCTTTCGCGCTTCCGCAATCGCGGTGGCGCGGTCGGTGCCGTGCACGATCGGTCCCTGCGCCACCAGCTCGGCCGCCTTGCGGCGCGGATTGAGCGAGGCGAACGGATCCTGGAACACCATCTGGATGTGGAGGGTCTCGCGCCTGATATCGTCGCGGCCGAGCTTTGCCCAGTCCTTGCCGTCGAGCACGATCGAACCGGCATCCGGATCGATCAGCCGCACGATGCAGCGCGCGAGCGTCGATTTGCCCGAACCGGATTCGCCGACGATGCCGAGTGTCGCGCCGCGCGGCAGGTGCAGCGAGACGTTCCTGACGGCTTCCGTGATCCGCGCGCCGCGGCCGAGGAAGCCGCCGGTGCGGTAGGTCTTGGAGACGCCGTCGATGGTCAGGATATCCTTGCCGGAAAGGATGCGCGGCGGCGGTGCCTTCAGCGGCGGAACGGCTGCGATCAGCTGCTTCGTGTAGGCATGCTGCGGATCGTTCAGCACCTCATCGGCCGTGCCTTGCTCGACGATCGCGCCATGCTGCATCACCACGACGCGGTCGGCGATCTCGGCGACCACGCCGAAATCATGCGTGATGAACAGCACCGCGGTCTTCTTGCGCTGCTGCAAATCGCGGATCAGCTTCAGGATCTGCGCCTGCGTCGTGACATCGAGCGCGGTGGTCGGCTCGTCCGCGATCAGCAGCTTGGGGTCGAGCGCGAGCGCCATCGCGATCATCGCGCGCTGGCGCTGGCCGCCAGAGAGCTCGTGCGGATAGGCTTTTGCGGCAGCCTTCGGGTCGGGGATGCGGACGTCCTCGAGCAGCGCCAGCACCCGCGCATTGATCTCGGACTTCGAGAGAGCGGTGTGGATCGCAAACATCTCGCCGATCTGGTCGCCGATGGTGCGCAGCGGGTTGAGCGCGGTCATCGGCTCCTGGAAGATCATCGCGATCCCGGCGCCGCGCACATCGCGCATCTCTGCGCTATCGGCGGCGCAGAGGTCGCGGCCGTCGAACATCATCCGGCCCCGTTCGATCGTCACCTCGTTCGGCAGCAGCCGCATGATGGCGTTCGCCATCATCGATTTGCCGGAGCCGGACTCGCCGACCACGCAGAGGATCTCGTTGGAGGCGATCGACAATGAGACGTCGGACAACGCATGCGGGCGGTCGGCGCCCTTGGGCAGGCGCACCGTCAGGGCGTCGAGGGAAAGGACGCTCTCGCTCATCGGCTCTTCAGCCTCGGATTGAGCGCGTCGTTGAGGCCCTGGCCGACCAGCGACACCGCGAGCACGGTGACGAGGATCGCAATGCCGGGGATCGCCGAGACGTACCACTGCACCCGGAGCACATCGCGGCCGAGCCCGATCAGATTGCCCCAGGAGGCGACGTTGGGATCGGACAGACGCAGGAACGCGAGCGCGCTTTCCAGCAGGATCGCGACCGCCATCACCACGCTGGCATAGACGATGACGGGCGGCAGCGCGTTGGGCAAGATCTCGCCGAGAATGAGCTGGACGTCCTTCATGCCGAGCGTCTTGCCGGCCTGAACGAATTCGCGGTTGCGCAGCGACAGGAATTCGGCGCGGGTCAGCCGTGCCGGCGCCGGCCACGACACCACGCCAACTGCAATGGTCACCGTGGTCAGGGTCGAGCCGAACACCGCGACCAGCACCAGCAGCAGCACGAAGTTCGGCAGCGTCTGGAATGCCTCGGTGATCCGCATCAAGACATTGTCGACCCAGCCGCCGTAATAGCCGGCGAAGGCGCCGACCAGGATGCCGATCAGGATCGCGATCACGGTGGCGACGCCGCCGATCAGCAGCGAGATCCGCGCGCCGTAGAAGATCTGGGCGGCGATGTCGCGGCCGGAATTGTCGGTGCCGAGCAGGAAGCGCGGATTGGAGAACGGCCAGATCAGCGGCCGGCCCGCGAGAGCGAGCGGATCGCGCGGATAGAGGAGACCCGCGCTGCTTGCCATCGCGATGACAAGCAGCAGCAGGATCAGGCCGATCACCGCGGCCGGGCTGCGGAAGTAGCGCTTCACGGCATCCATCGTCAGCCCTCCGCCGCGATGCGCGGATCGAGCCGCGCGTAGAGCAGGTCGACGACGAAGTTCACGGATATGACGAGCAGCGCGGACACGAAGACGATGCCGAGCAGGGTGTTGAGGTCGCGCTGCACCACCGACTCATAAGCGAGACGGCCGAGGCCGGGCAGCGAGAACACGCTCTCCACCACGACCGAGCCGCCGAGCATGGTGCCGGCCTGCAATCCGATCAGCGTCACCATCGGCAGCAGCGCGTTGCGCAGCACATGGCGGGTGATGACATGGGTCTCATCCAGCCCCTTGGCGCGGGCGGTGCGGACGAAATCGAGGTTCAAGACCTCCAGCATCGAGGCGCGCATGATGCGCAAATAGATCGCGAGGAAGATCAGCCCGAGCGTCAGCGTCGGCAGCACCAGATGGGCGGCGATATCCAGCACGCGCCAGATTCCGGTCTGGACGTTGCCGATGTCCTCGAAGCCGCCCGGCGGCAGCCACTGCAGATAGACCGAAAACACCACGATCGCCATCAGCCCGAACCAGAACGAGGGCGTGGCGTAGAAGATCAGGCCGAGCGTGGAGATCATCGTGTCCGGCCAGCGGTTGACGCCGCGCGCGGCGATCACGCCGAACACGAGGCCAAAGAAGAACGCGAATGACAGCGACGCCGTCATCAATAGGATGGTCGGCGGCAGCCGTTCCAGGATCACGGTCGCCACCGGCTTGCCGTAGATCGAGGAGAAGCCGAGGTCGAGCCGGACCAGGTGCCACAGATAGTTCCCGAGCTGCGCCGGAACCGAGAGGTTCAGCCCGTAGAATTTGCGCAGCGCCTCGGCGGTCGCGGCGTCGCCGCCGCCCATCTGCGCCATCAGCGCATCGACGGTGTCGCCCGGCGCGAGCTGCAGCAGCAGGAACACGCCGATCAGGATCAGGAACAGGGTCGGGATCGAGGCGGCGAGGCGCCGCCCCGCAAGGCTCAGGATACGCATATTTTATCTATAGCGTTTTCGAACGATGTGGACACCGGTTCGGGGTGGGCACCGGCCCCTTCTTACCTCGCCCCGCTTGCGGGGAGAGGTCGGATCGCATCGCCAGATGCGATCCGGGTGAGGGGGTACAGGTCTATCGATGGAGCAATATCGTGGAGCGAGCCCCTCACCCCGACCCTCTCCCCGCAAGAGCGGGGCGAGGGAGAAGAGGGCGCCACGCCTAGCGCAGATGTGGCCTCATGCGCTCAGCCAAAGATCGTGCCAGCTCGTCGAGCCCCAGCGCGGCGTGTTGGAGTGGTTGCGCGCCTTGGCCGTGATCACGGTGACGAAGATCTGCTCGATCGGCATCCAGACCGGCAGCTCGGTGTTCACCTCCTTGACGAAATCGGCATAGAGCGCCTTGCGCTTGGCCGGATCGACCTCGGTGGCGGCATCGTCGATGGTCTTGTCGACGGTCTTGTCCTCCCAGCCCCACTGGTTGGTCCACGGCGCGCCCTTGGGCTGGCCGGAGCGGTACCACACCGTGGTCGAGACCGCGGGGTCGTTGCGGTACTGGTGCCAGCCGGTCGCGAGATCGAAGGCGTGCTCGTCATAGACCTGCTTGAGGAAGCCGCCGCCGTCGTTGCGCACGATGTCGACCTGGATGCCGACTTCGCCCAGCGACTGCTGGATGAAGGTCGACCACAGCGAGATGTCCTCGCCCCACGGCGCCGGCAGGAGCCTCAGCGAGAAGCGGTTGCCACCGGAGGGCTTGAAACCGGCCTCGTCGAGCAGCGCGATCGCCTTGGCCTTGTCATAAGGATATTGCGGCGTGTTCGGCCCGGGATAGAAGTCGGTCGAGGTCGACGGGATCGGGCCGGTGCCGAGCTTGGCGAAATCGCCCAAGAAATTCTCGATGAAGAACGGCACGTTGATCGCGTGCGCGATGGCGCGGCGGACCCGGATGTCGGAAAGCTCCTTGCGGCGGAAGTTGAACTCGATGGTGTTGGTGCGGGCGTTGCCCTCGTTGCCCTTGGTCTGGACGATGAAGCGCTTGTCCTTGCCGAGCCGCGCCATGTCCGAAATCGTCAGGCCCGAGAACGGGCTGTAGTGCAGCTCGCCGGCCTCCATCTGGGCGGCCGCGGCGGCGCGGTCGGTGATCACCTTCCAGACGATGCGGTCGAGATAGGGCGCGTTCGGCCGCCAGTAATCCGGGTTGCGGTCGGCGATGATGTATTGCCCGCGCTCGTATTTGACGAATTTGAACGGGCCGGTGCCGACTGGCGCCAGATTGGTCGGGTTCTGCCTGATGTCGCCGCTCTCATAGAGATGCTTGGCGGAGACATAGCCGAGGTCGGGCAGGGCGCGGAGCAGCAGGTTCAGCGGCATCGGCCGCTCGTAGCGGAAGATCGCGGTCTGCGGATCGGGCGTATCGACCGATGTGAGGAACAGCTGCAGCGTCGATCCGTAGTTGAGGATCTTCTTCCACATGTTCATCGCGGTGAAGGCGACGTCCTCAGAGGTGAACGGCTTGCCGTCGTGCCAGGTGATGCCCTTGCGCAGCTTGAAGGTGACGGTCTTGCCGTCCGGCGTCGCCTCCCAGCTCTCGGCGAGCACGCCGACCGGCTGGCCGTTGGCGTCGAGGTCGACCAGGTTCTCCTGGATCTTGCCGCCGATGATGTAGACGCCGGTCGAGGCCTGGATGCTGGGGTTGAGCTGGCGCTGCTCGGCGCCGTAATGGACGTTGAACACGCCGCCCTTGCGCGGGGTTTCCTGCGCGAATGCCCGCATCGGATTGATGACGTTGGCCGCAATCGCGGCCGAGGTCAGAAGGGCCGTGCGGCGGTTGATCTCGAGGCGGCTCAAATCCATACGCGGGTCTCCGGTACTTACATAAAGGCTTGCATCCGGCGGCCAGCCGATCGGTCCTGGCCACGCTTCGCGGATGTTACCTTGGATTGGGAACCCGAGTCATTTTCTAATGCCTCGGCCTTTTGGAGGATCGTTTCCAAAACCTGAAGTGGCCCGCCGCAGCGCTTCGCAACCCGGATTGCGCGCGGCATTGTCGCACTTGGGCCGCGCGGGATGCGCCTGGTGATTCTCTCGAAGGGACGTTTCGGGAGCGCCGAAGCCGCGCAAACCCTGTAATTTTAGGGGTCGGAAGCGCCTTGACTTGAAAAAACACTGGAAAAAACCCTGATTCGGAGGCTGTCCACAGCGATATTGTGGTGGGGAGTGCAGAAAACACTGTTTTTCTCGGCGTTTTCCGCCATATCGTGCCCACTCCAGAATCAATGGAGCAACCATGGCTACCCAACTGTCGAAGTCGCAAGTGATCGAGAAGATCGCGACCACCACCGAACTCTCCAAGCGCGACGTCAAGAACGTTTTGGACTCGCTTGTTGATGTCGGCCACAAGGAGCTGAAGAAGGCCGGGGTGTTCCTCGTCCCCGGCTTCGCGAAGTTCGTTGTGGTCAAGAAGCCTGCGACCAAGGCGCGCAAGGGCACCAACCCCTTCACCGGCGAAGAGATGATGTTCAAGGCCAAGCCGGCCCGGAAGATCGTCCGCGCACGGCCGGTCAAGGCCGCCAAGGACGCGGTTTAAGATGAAAGGCCTCCGGTGACGGAGGCCTTTTGCTTTTGAGCCGTCGCTTCCTGCCGTTGGTTGCCAGCCCGCGTTTTCCAGCGAGTGGACACCGGTTCGCGTGAAGAAAACGCGCCAAAGCAGAATCTGGAGCTCCGGACCGGGTTGAACCGGGACCGGGGCTCTAGACTACCGGCGACCGGCCACCATCGACATTGATGGCGGTGCCGGTGATGTAGGAGCCTTGCTCCGAGGCCAAGAAGCAGGCGAGGTTGGCGAACTCCTCCGCCGTGCCGATGCGGCCGAGCGGGGTGCCCTTGGCAAGGCCCTTGGCGAATTCCCCGAAATCCGTGTTCGGCGCCTGGGCAGCATGCCGCTTGACCCATTGATCGCTCATGATCAGGCCGACCAGCAGCGCGTTCACCAGGATGTTGTGCTCGCCGCCTTCATTGGCCATGACCTTGGTCAGCGCCATGCCGGCCGCACGCGACACCGAGGTCGGCGCGGAATTGCCGGCCGGCGCTTTCGCAAAGGTGTTGAGCACATTGATGATGCGGCCCCATTTGCGCTGCTTCATGCCCGGCCACACCAGCCGGCTGAAGCGGATCGCGGCGAACAGCTTCAGGTCGAGGTCCTCCTGCCAGGCCTCGTCGCTGATGCTCTCGAACGCCAGCGTGCGCGCCGTGCCGGCGTTGTTGACGAGAACGTCGATCTTGCCGAGATCGGCAACGATCTGGTCGTGAGCCTTGCTGATGTCGGAAGCCTTCGCGACGTCGCAGACATAATCGCGTACCACAAGGCCGTCCCTGGCGAGCGCTTCGCGCGCCGCAGCGAGGTCGGCCGCGCCGGCGGGCGAGGATCGCGACCCTGGCGCCGGATTCGGCAAACCGCCGCGCCACCGCGATCCCGATGCCCTTGCTGCCGCCGGTAACCACCGCGACGCGGTCCTTCATTGATAGGTTCATTGTTGTTCTCCCTGGGGCTGGCCCGGAGAGGACGCTATCAAACCGACAGCGCGACCAACAAGGTCATGCAGAGCAGGTGTGCTGTGACAATCAGTGCGAGATGGAGCGGACCGGACATCGGAGATCTCCATGGTGGTGCGCGGCTTATTTGTCGTCAGGCGAGCACCGCCGTCTGTCTCCCTCCCCCTGAAAGGGGGAGGGCGGGGTGGGGGTTGCTCTCCACGGACGCCGGCGTCTGCGGAGGCAGGATCCCCACCCGGATTGCTGTGCAATCCGACCTCCCCTTTGCAAGGGGAGGTGAGGAAAGAGCGTGCCCGGTTCACGCGCGCCGCTAGTTCAAGCTCGCGCTCGCCGTGAAGCTGCGGTCGACAGCCTTGCCGACATCCAGCGTCTTGCCGAGGATGCCGTAGCGGGTGGCGCGATCGGAGG
The DNA here is from genome assembly GCF_054058795.1 of Bradyrhizobium sp. USDA 4506. Taxonomy (NCBI): domain Bacteria; kingdom Pseudomonadati; phylum Pseudomonadota; class Alphaproteobacteria; order Hyphomicrobiales; family Nitrobacteraceae; genus Bradyrhizobium; species Bradyrhizobium sp. USDA 4506. The sequence continues at coordinate 735,545 of NZ_JBSSBM010000002.1, forward strand.
CGGCCTGCACCTCCTTCACCACGGCCTCGTCGATCGCGATCGGGCTCGTCTTCTGCGCGGTGTAGGCGGCGAGCAGCACGTCCTCCGGCAGTTTTGTGAGCTCGGCCGTGTTCCTGGCATACTCGGCGAGATGGTCGAGCGACCACAGCCGCGCCTTGTTGAGCCGCTGCACCAGGTCCTGCACTGCCGCGCGCTTGGTGGCGATTGCGTTGTCCGAGGCGACGATGAAGGTGATGGTCGGCGTCAGCCCTTCGCCGTCGGCGACGACGCGCACCTTGTCCTTCAGCGTGGCGTAGGAGATGTACGGCTCCCACACCGCCCAGGCGTCGATCGAGCCGGCGAGCAGCGCGATCTTGGCGTCGACCGGGCCGAGCGGGGCGAAGGTCGCGTCCTCGATCCTGCTGCCGGCCTTCTCCAGCGTCGCGTTGATCAGGAATTGGCCCCAGCCGCCGCGGGTGCCGGCGAGGCGCTTGCCCTTCAAATCGGCCGCCGTCTTGATCGGTGAATCCCCGCGCACCAGGATCGCCTGCGTCCGCGCATCGGAGCGCGTGCCGCCGATCGCCTTGATCGGCGCGCCCGACGCATAGACGGTGAGGAAGGACAGATCGCCGGTGTAGCCGACGTCGAGCGCGCCCGCGTTGATCGCCTCCAGGATCGGGGCCGCGGCTGGGAATTCCGACCACTCGATCGTGTAGGGCAGATCCTTGGCGAGGCCGGAAATCTCCAGCAGCGAGCGGTTGCCGCCCTTCTGGTCGCCGACGCGCAGCACGATCGCGTCGGCCGCGAGCGCCGCAGCCGATGTCGACAGCGTGATCACGGCCGTGATCAGCGCTGCCGCCGTGCGGCGGGTGAGAGAATAGGCAGGGCCCGAGCGGGTCAGTTTGCGCATATGAATTTTCTTCCTGATTCATTCGCTGCGCCGCGGAACGCGCGGCAGCGTTCGATCAAGTCTATGAGCAAGCCGTTCGCCGTCAACGAAACGGAAATCTGAATTCGCCGGCTGCGCGGCAAGGATGATCTCGTCAAGCAGGCCGCGCGTAGAAGACATCGCGCATGCGGCCGCAAAACGCCTAGATTTGATGCAGTCACGGGTGATCGCGCCGCATCTCCGTCTGGGACGATCGTGAAAATCCTTTCATCGCCGCGCGATGCGATCGTGGAGAGTTCAGCTGTGGCGCCGACAACATTCGAAATTCCATTTCATTGACGATGATCTTGTCGCGCCGCATCATTTGCATGTTGCTTTGAGTGCAATCGCGCCGGAGAAATCCGCTTTTTTCTGAACCATGTGCTTCGAACGACGGGGCGTTCAAACGGAGACGTTTTGCGCGCGGGGCGGAGCCTTGCCGAAATGCAGGAGTGAAGATGTCGACGGATAACAAGAAGACGGTGATGGATCGCCGCACATTGCTGCGTGCGGGCGCCGCCGCGGCCTTTGCCGCGCCGATCGGGGCGTATAGTGCGCAGGCCTTCGCGCCACGGGCGATCACGCCGGCGATCGACTTCTCGGAATTCCCGGTCTGCAAGACCGCATCCGATGCACCGGCTTTGACCGGCGCGCCGCGCAAGCTGAAGCTGTCCTGGAACGCCGGCGCGGTCTGCCTTGCGCCGCTGCCGGTCGCGATCGACCACGGCTTCTTCCAGAAGCAGAATCTCGACGTCGAGCTGGTCAACTATTCGGGCTCGACCGACCAGCTGCTGGAGGCGATCGCCACCGGCAAGAGCGACGCCGGTCTCGGCATGGCGCTGCGCTGGCTGAAGCCGCTGGAGCAGGGCTTTGACGTCAAGATCGCCGCCGGCACCCATGGCGGCTGCATGCGCGTCCTGACCCGCACCAATTCCGGGGTCGACAAGCTCGCCGATCTCAAGGGCAAGATCGTCGCGGTCGGCGATCTCGCAGGTCCCGACAAGAATTTCTTCTCAATCCAGCTGGCCAAGCTCGGCATCGACCCGATCAAGGACGTCGACTGGCGCGCCTATCCCGGCAATCTCCTGAACGTCGCGGTCGAGAAGGGCGAGGTGCAGGCCTTCCTGTCGTCGGACCCGCTGGCCTATCTCTGGCTGAAGGATGCGCAGTACAAGGAGGTCGCCTCCAACCTCGACGGCGAATATCGCGACAAGAGCTGCTGCATCGTCGGCCTGCGCGGCAGCCTGGTGCGCGAGGAGCCTCAAGTCGCGCGCGCCATCACCCAGGCGCTGCTCGACGCCGCGATGTTCACCTCGCAGAACCCGGACAAGGCGGCGAAGTCGTTCCAGCCCTATGCGCCGAAGGCGGCGAGCCTCGCCGATCTCGAGGCAATGGCGCGCTACCACACCCATCACCATCATCCGACCGGCGAGGTGCTCAAGCGCGAGCTGAAGGGCTACGCCGACGACCTCAAGACGGTGCAGGTGTTCAAGCAGAGCACCGACACGGCCAAATTCGCGGAGCGGATCTATGTCGACGTATTCAGTGTCTGACGCGACGGCCGCGGCCGCGCCGCGTGCGGCGGTCACGTTCTCGAACCTCTCCGGCAGTTACGGTGTCGGCCTTGCGGCGAGCCTCGTCTGGCTCGCATTCGGCCTCTCATGCCTCTATTGGCCCGATGTCGGCGACTGGTCGCGGACCGGATCGCTCGGCATCGGCGCGATCGTCATCGCCGCGTTCATCCTGTTCGGCACATTCAGCGCGGATTATCTCGGCGGCGCCGGGCAGGCGCTGCGCAAGCGCGCGCCATGGCTGGTGGCGTTCGGCGCCTTCGTGACGTTGTGGGAGGTGGCCACCGCAAAGTTCGCCTGGCTGCCGCTGCCGTTCTTCCCGCCGCCGCAGTCGATCCTCGAGGTCTATACCGACGATCTGCCGAAACTGCTCGATAGCGTGTTCGCCTCGATCAAGCTGCAGCTCGGCGGCTACATCATCGGCGCAACCGTCGGCTTTATCACCGGTGTCTCGATCGGCTGGTCGCAGAAGATCGGTTACTGGGTGCATCCGGTGCTACGCTTCATCGGCCCGCTGCCGGCCACGGCCTGGCTGCCGATCGCTTTCTTCACCTTTCCGTCGAGCTGGAGCGCCTCGACCTTCCTGATCGCGCTTGCCACCGGCTTTCCGGTGACGGTCCTGACCTGGTCGGGCGTCGCGAGCGTCAGCAGCGCCTATTACGACGTCGCGCGCACGCTCGGCGCAAAACCGTCATTCCTGGTGCTGAAGGTCGCGATCCCTGCCGCGCTGCCGCATGTGTTCGTCGGCCTGTTCATGGGGCTCGGCTCGTCCTTCGCCGTGCTCGTCGTCGCCGAGATGATCGGCGTCAAGGCCGGGCTCGGCTGGTACCTGCAATGGGCGCAGGGCTGGGCGGCCTACGCCAACATGTATGCGGCGCTGATCGTGATGTCGCTGCTTTGCTCCGGCGCGATCACGCTCTTGTTCCGCACCCGCGACCGCCTGCTGGTCTGGCAGAAGGGCGTCGTCAAATGGTAGCGCAGTCCGCAGCTGAGGCGATCACCTATCCGGCGGTCGGCGCCGAGCTCGATATCGAAGGCGTCAGCCACGCCTTCGATATCGATGGCGCCACGCTGCCGGTGCTCGACAATGTCAACCTCGCGATCGCGCCGGGCGAGTTCGTCGCGCTGCTCGGCCCGTCCGGCTGCGGCAAGTCGACCTTGCTTCGGCTGGTCGCGGGGCTGGAGAAGCCGCGCGCAGGCACGCTGCGCGAGGATGAAGTCCGCATCGCCGGCCCGCATCCGTCGCGGGTTGTCGTGTTCCAGGATCCGACGCTGTTTCCGTGGCGCACGGTGTGGGACAATGTCGCGCTTGGCCTCGAAGCGCAGGGCATCCTGAAGGCGCAGCGTCACCGCGTCGATGACGTCATCGAGCTGGTCGGCCTGTCCTCGTTCCGCAACGCTTATCCGCACCAGCTGTCCGGCGGCATGGCGCAGCGCGTGGCGCTGGCGCGCGCGCTGGTCAACGATCCGAAGATCCTGGTGCTCGATGAGCCGCTCGGCAAGCTCGATTCGCTGACGCGGATCGCCATGCAGTCAGAACTCGTCGCGCTCTGGCAGCGCAAAGGCTTCACCACGCTGTTGGTCACCCATGACGTCGAGGAGGCGCTGGTGCTCGCCAACCGCGTCATCGTACTCTCCGATCGACCGGCGCGGATCAAGGCGGACATCGCCGTCGCCCGGCCGTACCCGCGGCATCGCGGCGATCCTTATCTGGCCGAGCTGCGCAAGCAGATCCTCGGCCTGCTCGGACTGGAGGCGACATGGTGACATCTGCGGCGAGGGAGCTGCATCCGGCGGACGAGCCCGAGCACATCGCGCGCGTGTTGCGGCTCGCCGCCGTGTTTGCAGCGCGTGCACCGGCGCACGACCGCGACGCCAGCTTTCCGTTCGAGAATTTCGCCGATCTCTCGCGCGAAGGCCTGCTGGCGCTGACCGTGCCGGCCGCGCTCGGCGGCGGCGGAGCAGGTGCCCGCGACGCCACGCGCGTGCTCGGCATCATCGGCAAGGCCGATCCGTCGACCGCGCTGGTGCTGTCGATGCATTACATCCAGCATCTGGTGATGGCGCACAGCACGCGCTGGCCGGGCCGGCTGTCGCGCAAGCTCGCCAGGGAAACGGTCGAGGGCGTGGCGCTGATCAACGCGCTCCGCGTCGAGCCCGAACTCGGCTCGCCCGCGCGCGGCGGCCTGCCGGCGACCACGGCGCGCCGCACCGAGACCGGCTGGCGGCTGACCGGCAAGAAGATCTATTCGACCGGCGCGCCGATCCTGAAATGGTATTCGGTCTGGGCAAAGACCGATGAGCCGGAGACCCGTGTCGGCTTGTTTCTGGTTCCGGCCGGGTTGCCGGGAACGCGGATCGAGGAGAGCTGGGACCACCTTGGCCTGCGCGCCAGCGGCAGCCACACCGTGATCTTCGACGACGTGGTGTTTCCGCTGGATTACGAGATCGACGTCCGCAGGCCCGACGACTGGAAGGTTCCTGACGTGACCCAGGCGACCGTGCATGCGATCTTCGTCGCCGCGATCTACGACGGCATCGCCCGCGCGGCCCGCGACTGGCTGGTCGAATTCCTGAAGCAGCGGGTGCCCGCCAATCTCGGCGCGCCGCTCGCGACCCTGCCGCGGATGCAGGAGGTCGTCGGCGCGATCGAGGCCCGCCTTGCGGTCAATGCTCGCCTGATCGACAGCTTCGCCGCCGATTTCGATAACGGCTTCCCGCTGTCCGCGATCGAGTCTAACATCATCAAGCTGACGGTGACCAATAACGCCGCGGCAGTGGTGGAGGATGCCTTGTCGCTGACCAGCAATCACGGCCTGTCGCGCACCAATCCGCTGGAGCGGCATTACCGTGACGTGCTGTGTGGCCGCGTCCATACCCCGCAAGACGATGCCACCCGTGTCTCCGCCGGACGCTCCGCGCTGGGCGTCTGAAAACAATAGCCAACAACAACGGAGTTCCCGTCATGCCGGTCGAGTTCATCGGCTTCATCACCAACAACAATGCCTCCGAGACCATCGTCCGCTCAGGCCCGGTGCTCGATCCGCCCTATATCGAGACGGTGGCCAAGGCCCATGAGCTCGCCGGTTTCGATCGCGCGCTGCTGGCGTTCCACTCCACCACGCCGGACGCGTTGCAGGTCGCGCAGCATGTCCTGACCATCACCAAGCAGCTCAAGGTGATGATCGCGCAGCGACCGGGTTTCACCGCGCCGACGCTGCTGGCGCGCCAGCTTGCGACGCTGGATCAGTTCTATGGGGGCCGCGTCTCGCTGCACGTCATCACCGGCGGCAACGCCATCGAGCTGCGCCAGGACGGCAACACCCTTGACGACAAGGACGAGCGCTACGCCCGCACCGGCGAATTCCTCGACGTGGTGCGGTTGGAATGGACCAGCGAGAAGCCGTTCAACTACAGCGGCAAGTATTACAACGTCGAGAACGGATTCTCGCAGGTGAAGCCGTTGCAGAAGGGCGGCATCTACACCTTCGTCGGCGGCGGCTCGGACGCTGCGGTCGAGGTCGCCGGCAGGCACGCCGATACTTTCGCGCTGTGGGGCGAGTCCTACGCGCAGGTGCGCGACGTCACCGCGCGGGTGCGCGCTGCCGCGGCCAGGCACGGAAGGCCGACGCCGCGCTTCAGCCTGTCGGTGCGGCCGATCCTCGCCGACACCGAGGAGAAGGCGTGGAAGAAGGCGGAACATATCCTCGAGCGCGCCACCGCGCTGCAGGACCAGACCGGCTATCGCCGTCCCAACCACGCGACCGACGGCGCCAAGCGGCTGCTGGCGCTCGCCGATCAGGGCACGCGCATCGACAAGCGGCTGTGGACCGAGATCGCCAAACTGACCGGCGCCAACAGCAACACCACCGCGCTGGTCGGCACACCCGAGCAGGTCGCCGAGGTATTCGGCGATTATTACGATCTCGGCGTCAGCCACTTCCTGATCCGCGGCTTCGACCCGCTGGTCGATGCGATCGATTATGGCCGGGCGCTGATCCCGCTGACCCGCAAGCTGATCGAAGCGCGCGACCAGCAGCGGGGGATTGCCGCCGAATGATCCGTCTCATTGTTGCGGCAGTGCTTGCGCTCGTCGCCGTCGACGCGGCCTTCGCGCAGACCACGCTGCGCGTCGGCGACCAGAAGGGCAATTCGCAGGCCGTGATGGAAGCGGCCGGTGTGCTCAAGGACGTTCCCTACAAGATCGAGTGGAAGGAGTTCGCCGCAGCCGCGCCGCTGCTGGAGGCCCTGGGCGCAGGCGCGATCGATACCGGGCTGGTCGGCGACGCGCCGTTCACCTTCGCGGCGGCCGCCAAAATTCCGGTCAAGGCGATCGTGGCGGTGCGGCAGTCGCGCGACGGGCTCGCGGTCCTGGTGCCGGAAAGCTCTGCGATCAAGAGCTTTGACGATTTGCGCGGCAAGAAGATCGCGACCGGCCGCGGTTCGATCGGCCATCAGCTGATCCTGGCGGCGCTGGAATCGAAAGGCTGGCAGGCGAACGACGTGCAGATCGTGTTCCTCGCGCCGTCGGATGCCAAGGTCGCCTACACGCAGGGCGCGGTCGACGCCTGGTCGACCTGGGAGCCGTATGTGAGCCAGGAAGAGGTGCTGTTCAAGTCGCGCCGCGTTATCACGGCCGACGGCATTACGCCCGGCCTCGGCTTCCAGGTCGCGACACCGGATGCGATCAAGGCCAAGCGCGCCGAGCTCGAGGATTTCGTGCGGCGGTTGGCGGCCGCGCGCGCATGGTCGCAGAACAATGTCGAAGGCTACGCCGCGACCTGGGGCAGGCTGATGAACATCCCGCCCGCGGTGGCGGTGAACTGGCTGACGCGGGCCAAGATCCGCATCGCGCCGATCGACGACAGCGTGGTCGCCGACGAGCAGAAGACCATCGACCTCTACGACCGCTGGGGCCTGATCCGGCAGAAGATCAACGCCGCCGACATTGTCGACCGCTCGTTTGGTGCGGCCGTCGGGAAGGGCGCAGGACTGTAGGCAATTTGCAAGCGATACCAAACATTCAGCGTCGTCCTGGCTTTCGCCAGGACGACGGGTGCTTGCACGATTTCGGAATATTGGAAATGTATCCCTGATTTGCCCGACGTGTCAAGCCGCCCGGTCGAACGTGTCAGTAGCTCGTGATCTGTCGCCTGTTTGTAGCTCGTGAAGTGTCGTGTTTTCGGTGCTCCGGAACAAGGGGGGCACGATGGGCACGGCATCCATTCACGAGGGTGTACGAAGGATGCGGTTTTCAGATTTGCTGGATCGGACGGAGGCGAAGGAACTGACGCAGGAGGCAGCTTCGGAGGTTCTTGGGATCAGTGTTCGGACGTTTCAACGCTGGGCGGAGCGCTATGAGGCGGAGGGCGACGACGGGCTTGTCGACCGCCGGCTGGGGCGTCGTTCGCCACGGCGGGCGCCGGAGGAGGAGCTGGAACGGATGCTTGCGCTGTACCGGGACAAGTACGCGGACTTCACGGTGAAGCACTTCCACGAGCAGATGCAAAAGCGGCACGACTATGTGCTGGGCTATACGGTGACGAAGCTGGCGCTGCACGCGGCAGGGCTGGTGCGGAAGGCTCCGAAGCGTTCGGCGCACCGCAAGAAGCGGCCGCGGCGGCCGCTTCGGGGCATGCTGCTGCACCAGGACGGATCGCGCCACGTTTGGATCGAAGGCCTGCCCGCGAGGGACCTGATCGTCACGATGGACGATGCGACGAGCGAGATCTACTCGATGGTGCTGGTCGAGGAAGAAGGAACGGCCTCGACCTTCCAGGCCTTGCGCGAAGTGATTGGCGAGCATGGCCTGTTCTGCGCGCTCTACACCGACCGCGGCAGCCATTATTTCCTGACCCCAAAAGCTGGCGAGAAGATCTCGAAGACGCAACAAACCCAGGTGGGACGGGCTTTGTCGCATCTTGGGATCGAGCATATCGCAGCCTATTCGCCGCAGGCGCGCGGGCGCTCCGAGCGGGTATTCGGCACCTTGCAGGATCGGCTGCCGAAGGAGCTGCGGCTTGCCGGGATCACGACGCTCGAAGCTGCCAACGCGTGGCTGAAGGCGCATTACATCCCCGGGCACAACGCCGCGTTTGCGATCAAGCCCGAACAGGAAGGCTCGGCATTCGTAGCCGACCGGCATGAGGCCTGGCGCGAGGCGCTGTGCGTGATCGAGGAGCGAACCGTCGCCAACGACAATACCGTTGCATGGAACGGTCGGCGGCTGCAGTTGCCGGAGAGCCGGCTAAGACCTCACTTCGTCAAGGCCTTGGTGCGGCTACATGAGTATCCCGATGGCACCGTCAGCGTGTTCCTTGGACCGCATCGATTGGCGAGGTTTGCGCCTGACGGACAGCAGATCAGCCCCGACGCGCTTCAGCCTGGCGGCGTGCTCGGAGCCGTCAAGGACAAGCCCTGGCGGGCGCGCAAGCGCGCGTCCTTGACCGCTCCTGCGCGCGCCGCCGTCGAGAAAGCGCGGGTCGGGACGGAGAAACGGGCTTCAAGTCGAACAAAGAAACTCACCCACAGGGCTAAAACCGCCACAACAGCCGTGGCATGATCAATCAGGGAAAGCCGTCCCCGCCTTCCGGCTCCCCTGCAAATCAGAAACGAAGGCGACAGATCACGAGCTACAAAAACACGACATCTTCACCCGCTACGGACAGCCGCCCGGTCGAAGGCCGGCAGCCGCGAGCTCCTTTGCATGGGGTTGTTTTCGATATTTTGCCGGCGCACCTGCGGCGGCCCTGCAAGCGGGAGATGTGGACCGTCTGCGCGGAAGCGATTCAACTCCGCACCATTGCACCGCTAACGAACCCGTGATTCAAAACATCCATTCGTCCGCGGGCTGCCACGCGGCAAGGATTTTCCCCGTTTGGCACATTCCAAAACCGCAACGTTGCTATTTTCGCCACGACCTTGCCACCCCGCCCGGCGCCGCCAAGATCAAAAGCACGAACAATCGAGTCCGGGAGATCACCATGGGCCTTCAACAAACTCGCATCGAGTCGCTGCCGTTTGTGACCGCTGAACTGAATTATCTCGCGCCGACGCCGGGCAAGCCCCGGACCTACGCCTTCGATCCGCCGCCCGGCGAACCCAAATCCACCGCGCTGCCCGAAGCCCACAATGTTCCGATCTTTGACGGGCGTCTGATTGCCGACAGTTTCTCGCTCGACCGCGAGGGCTTTGCGCTGGTCAAGCATCCGACCAGTGTGAGGGACTATTACGACGAGAACGAAGTCCGCAACGTCTACTACCCGGCCGTGGAAGCCTTCCTGAAGGCGACGCTGAAGGCGGATCGTGTCTTCATCTTCGATCACACCGTGCGCAAGCGCGTCGAGGGCGCGGCGGATATCCGCGGCGGTGGTCCGCGCCAGCCGGCGACGCGCGTCCATGTCGACCAGACCGCCGTCTCCGGCCGCAACCGGGTGTTCGAGCACCTGCCCGACGAGGCCGAGCAGCTGGTGAAGGGGCCGCGTCCAGGTGATCAATCTGTGGCGCCCGATCCGCGGGCCATTGCGCGATTCACCGCTTGCGATGGCCGACGGTACGACAGTGGCGCCGGAGGATCTGATCGCCTCCGACCTGATCTATCCGAACCGCAGCGGCGAGACCTATTCGGTGAAGTACAATCCGAACCATCGCTGGTTCTACATTCCAGAGATGACGCCGGACGAGGCGATCCTGCTGAAATGCTACGACTCGGCGACCGACGGCCGCACCCGGTTCGGGCCGCATACCGCGTTTGTCGATCCCACCACGCCCGCGGATGCCGCGCCGCGCGAGAGCATCGAGCTGCGCACGCTGGTGTTCCATAAGCAGTGAAGGACGCAGTCCCCACAAACTCGTCATGCCCGGGCTCGTCCCGGGCATCCACGTCTTTGGTTCTGCGTGAAGATAGACGTGGATGGCCGGGACAAGCCCGGCCATGACGGCGTCGAGGCAGCAGCATTGCCTCCAAAGTTGGCACCATCCGCCCAATAATGTTACGCCCGTCGCCAAACCGCTCGGGGAAGAGGCGATTCGTGGACGGCGTGGTGACGAAGGAAGAGGCGGGGATCGGGTTCCGCGCCCTGGTGCTTGCACTTCTGGCATTGGCCTCCGGCCACATGCTGTCGACGCTGCTGCGGACCATCCCGGCGATCAGCCTCGATCTGATGGCGTCGGATTTCGGCACCTCGCCGCAGGCGCTCGCGAGCCTCACCTCGATCTATCATTTCTCCTTTGCCGCCTCGCAAATCCCGGTCGGCGCCGCGATGGATCGTTTCGGCGTGCGGCCGGTGTCGTTGAGCCTGCTCGCCGGTACCGTGATCGGAACGCTGGTCTCGGCGCTGGCGACGGGGCCTGCGAGCTTTGTGCTCGGCCAGCTCATGCTCGGCGTCGCCACCTCGGGCATGCTGATGTGCCCGATGACGCTCGCGGCGAAGCAGATGTCGGCGGCGAAGTTCGGCCTGTGGTCCGGCCTGATCCTCTCGATCGGCAATATCGGCATGCTGCTGTCGGCAAGCCCGCTGGCCTTCGTGGTCGATCAGTTCGGCTGGCGCGCCGGTTTCTGGGTTTCGGCCGGCTTCGGCATTGTGGTGCTGATCGCGGTGTTCGCGCTGGTGCCGCGGCAGCCGGCGGCGCATGCGGATGATTCCTCGCCGCTGCACCAGATGGCCGAGGTGCTCCGGCTCGGCATGTCGCGTGGCCTGCGCGGGCTGATCGCGCTGTCGCTGGTGTCGCTCGGCGCGTCGCTGACCCTGCGCGGCTTGTGGGGCGGCCCGTGGCTGATGGACGAGAAAGGGCTGAGCCGGATCGAGGCCGGCAATGTGCTCGGCCTGTTCACGCTGGCGATGATCGTCGGCCCGGCCTGCATCGGCGCTTTCGATCGCAAGTTCGGGCACCGCCGTGCCATGGTGGCGGTGACGCACGCCATCGCCGCGCTGCTGCTCGTCTTGATGGCGGCCGGTGCACCGCATTTCCCGGTCTCGAACCTCTTCGGCGTTGCCGTGATGCCGACGCAATATGACTTGGTGCTGTTGATCCTGATCGGGCTTGCGACGTCGGCGCAGCCGCTGATCTACGGCATGACGCGGCAGCTTGTCGCCGCACAGAACACCGGCAAGGCGCTGTCGTCGGTCAACCTCGCGTTCTTCCTCGGCGCGGCGCTGCTGCAATCGAGCACCGCCGGCGTCGCCGCGCTGTTCGGGCTGCCCGCGGTGCTGCTGTTCATCGCCGGCGCGCTGGTGATCGGGATCGTGCTGTTCCTGATCTACACCAGGCCCTAAGGCGCGATGAGATTGGGTTGAATCGTCATCGCGCCTTAGCTCTTTGTTTGAGCATGATCTTTTCGGAAAACCGCTTCGCACTTTTCCGGATCATGCTTAGCGCTCCGTTCCGATCAGATCGTCTGCGCCTGCTTGCGAATCTCGTTGGCAAGTGGCCGCAGGGAATCGCCCCCGCGCGGCCCCACCAGGGAGTAGCCCGTACCGCCGTCGGCCCACGAGAAGCCCGCGACGTCGCCACCCGAATGCGCGGCCATCGGCGCGTTCTGGTCTGACGTCATCGGGCGGGTGAGAACCACGAGCCGCTCGCCGCGATCGTCGTCGTACATGAACATGGCCGCAGGACCATGTGCGGTCGGCACTACCCGTCCGCCCATCAAACGATATCCCGACTTGGTGAGATCCGGCAGCTTCACCGGTTGATGCAACCGGTTGGAGACCCATTGCACAAGCTCGGTGCTGTCGCGCAGCTCGACCGGCCGCGTGCGATCGGAGGCGTACACTCTGTAGGAATCGCTGGCCTCCTCGGCGAGCGCCACAATTCCGCCGACCGGTGCCTGTGTCGCGCCACGGATCATCCATCCACCGAGGCCGCCGATCGAGAGCATCAGCATCGCTGCGATGGCCCAGCGCAACGACGAGGGGCGGCGACGAGGGCTCTCGATCATCCTGGCGAGGTTGAGCCGCGGCGGCAGCGGCTCCTCGGCGATCGGCAGCAGCGCCGATCGCAAAAGGTTACGCTCATCGGAGTAGGCGGCGATGCGCTTGGCCACGTCCGGATGCTTGTCCAGATAGGCACGGACATCGGCCTCGCGTTCCGGCTCCAGAGCGCGATCGACATAGGCATGCAGATCGTCTTCTGTAATGGGTCGGTTGCTCATGTCTTGTTCCGCAATTGCACGACATTATGATCCAGGTCGCCGGGCGTCCCCTCCAGTTCGTGATGCAGCCGCTCGCGGGCGCGCGCGAGGCGGGACATCACCGTGCCAATGGGCACGCCCAGCACCTTCGCAGCATCGGCGTAGGACAAATCCTCGACACCGACGAGCAGCAGCACCGCACGCTGGTCATGCGGAAGCTTGGCAAGCTTCGCCATGACATCGCGATACATTACCTTGTGCTCCTGCGCCGCTTCCTGGCCGAACGAACCCTCGTTGGTTTCGTCGATCGCGACATGAACGCCGCGCACCGTTGCGCGGCGAAACTGGTTGATGGCGAGATTATGCAGGATCGCGAACAGCCACGGGCGCGGATTGTCCGACCGCCGCTGCTCCCAGTGAATGACGGCGCGTTCCAGGCAGTCCTGCACCAGGTCGTCGGCCGCCGCATGGTCGCGGACCAGGGCCCGCGCATAGCGCCGCAAGGCGGGTATCAGCGGCTCGACCAGGTGCAGCATGTCGCTCATGGCGCTTGGACCTGCACGACCGCTCCGAGTTTCGCCGGCTCGCCGGCTGCGATGACGAGGTAGCGTCGCTCCGCCCTGGCCGCGCTCTGCACGATCTGCCGGATCGGACCGGCCGCGTTGACGATCGCGGAGCCGGCCGGATTGGTCATGAAGGCTGCCAGCGGCTCCACCATGCCGCCACCGTCGGCGTGTTCGGCCAATCCCAGCACGTAGCGCTGCTTCGGCTCGAGCCCGGTCACGGAAGCCTGCAGCACCTGGATCAGCCCTTGATCGAACAGCGATACGCTGGTCGGCGGCTTCTCGTCCTTGGCTTGCTTTTTCGGTGCGAGCGCGAGGTGAGCGGCCTGGCCGGCGACGCCGAGGGCTTGCAGGTTCTGGCGATCTTCCGGATTTGGCGCGGCGTTCGGCACATAGACGATCGCCTGCGGCGCCTGGCCGATCGGGATGTTGGCGATCACCTTGTTGGTCGCGGTGTCGATCGCCGCCAGCGCGTCGGCATTTTCGAGACCGACATAGACCCGCGTGCCGTCGCCGGACGGCCAGACGCCGTGCGGCAGATTGCCGACGGGAATGGTCGCGACTTGCGAGAAGTCGTCGGTTCGAAACACCTTGACCTCGTTGGTGCCGCCGATCGTGACATAGGCCAGCGTGCCCTTAGGCGTCTTCGCGAAATTGACGTGGTTGGTGATCGGGCCGCTGTCGATGGTCTTGATCAGGTTGAACGGCGGCTTGGCGTTGAACACCTGCGTCCTGCCGACATCCTTCAGCGTGAACCAGACCTGGTCGCCATCGGGCGAGGCCGCGATGTTCGGGCAGAACGGGCTTTCCTGCTTCACCTTCGCGACGATCTGATGGTCTGCGACCGAGACCACGTCGGTTTCCGGGTTGAACGACGAACAGATGTAGCCGTACTTGCCGTCGGGCGAGAATATCTGCATGCCGGGTCCCGCAGGCACCTCGATGCGCGTTGTTTCCTTGAAGCTCTGCGCGTCGATGACCGAGATGTAATTCTCGCCGCGCACCGTGACCCATACTTCCCTGCCGTCGGGCGTGAAGAACGCCTCGTGCGGTGACCGCCCGATATAGGTGACGTGCTTGACCGCGTTGGTTGCCGTGTCGATGAAGCTCACCGAGTTCGAACCGATCGAGACCACTGCGAGCATGTGATGGTCGGGCGAATAGCCCATACCGTGGACCAGCACCTGGCCCTTGTAGAGCGGGCTGAAATTGCCCGGCTGCGGGTCGCCGAGCCGGATCACGCCGAGCAGCTTGTTGTCGGCCGGGTCGGTGACCGACACCGTGTTGGAGAACTGCTCGGCGGCGTAGACGCGATCGTGATGGCTGACCGGAATGTCGGGCGCGGACGCAGCGCCCGGCGCCTGTCCGGCGAAAGCAGGGCTCGACATCGCCAGCGCGGTCGTGGCCAGCAGGCTCTTGAGGATTTGACGGTTCATCGTTTGAGGCTCCTAGTTCTTCATTCCGTGGGACATGTTCATATGATCGTGAGCAGCGGGCGCCGGGCTCTGCTGCGTCGGGGCGGGCGCGGATGCCGTAACCGGGTCTCCGATCGCGAGCTTCATGGCGTCGATCTCCTGCTGCTGCTCGACGATGATTTCCTGCGCGATCCGGCGCAGCTGCTCGTTCTTGCCGTAGCGGAGCTCGATCACCGCCATGTCGATCGCGCCCTGGTGATGCGGCGTCATCATCGCGACGAAGTCGCGGTCGATGTCGCCGCTCGGCTTGGCCGCCATGTCGTTCATCATCTTGGTCATCGCGGTATCGTTTTCAGCAAGGAAGGCGCTCTCTTCGGCCGTCTGCCCGGTCTGGACCGGATGATGGTCGTCATGCGCAAAAGCAGCCGCCGCAGCTGCAAAAGCGAGCAGGGCGGCGCCGGCGCGCGGCGCGAGGCCGGACTTAAGGAATCGAGGAAGCATTTGCGTTCACCCTGGGAGTTGTCGGGGAGGCCCGAGCGGTTACGGGCTTGGGCCGGCTTGCATGGGTGGGACGCAGCAGCGTGAGCTCTATTCCGTCGTCAGGCAGATTCTTGTCGATCACGACTTGCTGATCGCCGGAATGATCCGTTTCGGCCGGGCCAGCCGATTTGCGATCCGCAAGCCACTGGCTATAAGAAGGAATTCCGGTTTCGATCGACCGGTTCCACCATCCTCCCTGCGCAAGTCGCTCGCGCCAAGAAGGCCAAGATGTCCGCCAAGATCGATCCGATCACCCGCTCCGTCGTCCAGCACCGCCTGTCGTCGATCGTGAAGGAGATGGGCGAAGCCATGCTTCGCACCTCCTATTCGCAGATCCTCAATTCCAGCCGCGATTTCTCGCTGGCGATCTGCGACACCAACGGGCGGCTGATCGCGCAGGCCGACCACATTCCTGTTCATGTCGGCGCCTTGCCCTGGGCGACGCTGGCGGTCGAGGAGCGCTTCAAGGACGTCGCGCCCGGCGACGTCATCCTGCTCAACGATCCCTATCAGGGCGGTAGCCACCTGCCGGATCTCACAGCCTTCGTGCCGGTATTCGATGGCGGAAAAAGACTGCTCTGGACCATCGTGCGCGCGCATCAGAGCGACATCGGCGGCGCCACCCACGGCGCCTACAACCCCGGTGCGACCGAGATCTATCAGGAAGGCATTCGCATTCCGCCGATCAAGCTCTACGAGGCCGGCAAGCCGCGCGAGGATCTGCTCGACCTCCTGGCTTTGAACATCCGCAACCCCCGTGAATTCCGCGGCGACCTCGCGGCAATGCTCGGGGCCGCGCATCTCGGCGAGCGCCGCGTCGCAAAACTGTTCAGCGAGTTCGGCGCGGAGACGGTCGAAGCCGCGATCGAAGCCATTCTCGATGCCACCGAGCAGCAGACCCGCGCCGTGGTGTCGACCTGGAAAGACGGCGTGTTCCACGGCGAGGCCTTGCTCGACGATGACGGCCACGGCCGCACTGACATCAAGATCGCCGCCAAGGTGACCAAGAAGGGCAGTGACATCGAGGTCGATCTCACCGGCTCGGATCCGCAGTCGACCAGTTTCGTGAACTCGTCGCACGCCAACATGCAGGCCGCGGTCGCGATGGCCTTCGCCTATCTGATCGACGCCGATATCCCCAAGAACACCGGCGCGCTGCGGCCGCTCAAGGTGGTGGCGAAGCAGGGCACGATTGTCTGGGCCGATCCCGGCCGTCCCGTCACCTTGTGCACCAGCCATCCCTCCAACGAGATCGTCGAAGCCATCATCAAGGCGATGTCGGCGTCCTGTCCGGATCGGGTGATGGGCGGCTGGGGGCGCCGCTTCCGCATCGCGATCCAGGGTGAGGATCCGCGCAACGGACGCAATTTCATCTGGCACATGTTCCAGGCACGGCCCGGCGGCGGCGCCTCGCCGGGCGGCGACGGCTATTCTTCGATCGGCGAGTGGCACTCGGTCGGCGGTCTCAAATTCGGCAGCATCGAGGTGGCCGAGGTGCGCTTTCCCCTGCATTTCCGCCAGCACGAATTCCGGCCGGACTCCGGCGGCGACGGCCAGCATCGCGGCGGCCTTGGCGTCGCGCTCGACATGGTGCTGGAGACGCAAAAGCCGGCCAAGGGCAACACCGCCGGCGACGGCGCGCGCCATGGTCCCTGCGGCATGCTCGGCGGCAAGGACGGCGAGCCTCATCACTACAGGCTGCTCTCGGAAGGCCGCGAGCCGCGCGTGCTGAAGACGAAAGAAGTCGGCATCGAGCTGCGCCCAGGCGATTGCCTCGAGATCCGCTCCTCTGGCGGCGGCGGCTGGGGTCCACCGGAGAAGCGCTCGGCGGAAGCGCGGGCGCGCGATCTTGCGCAAGGTTTGGTTTCGAAAGCGGTGTAGGGCAGCGATGTACACGATTGGGGTCGACGTCGGCGGCACTTACACCGACCTGGTCGCGACGGATCAAACCGGGCGCACGGTGTTCGCGAAATCGCCGTCCACGCCGGCCGATCAGTCGATCGGCGTCATGGCGGGACTGGAAGAGCTGGCGCGCCGCCTCGGCGTGACGCGCGCGGCGATGCTCGCCGCGACCGATCGCCTGGTGCACGGCACGACGGTCGCGACCAATGCGCTGCTGGAGCGCAAGGGCGCCAAAGTTGCGCTGCTGACCACCGAAGGCCACCGCGACGTCGTCGAGATGCGCGAAGGGCTGAAGCCGGACCGCTACGATCTGCGCACGCCGCCGCCCGAGCCGCTGGTGCCGCGCGAGCGCCGCTTTGGCGTGCGCGAGCGGCTGAAGGCCGACGGCAGCGCCGCGGTTGCACTCGATGCCACAGCGCTCGGCGATGTCGTCGCCGAGGTGAAACGGTCGGGTGCGAATTCCGTCGCGGTCTGCTTTCTGCATGCCTATCTCAACCCGGCACACGAGCTTGCCGCCGTCGAGCAGCTGGCGAAGGAGCTGCCCGACGTCAGCGTGTCGCGCTCCAGCGACGTGCTGCCGCAGATCAAGGAATATGAGCGCGCCTCGACCACGATCGTGAACGCTTATGTCGAGCCCACCGTGCGGCGCTATCTCACCAATCTGGAGCGCAGCCTGCATGAGGCCGGCTTTGCCGGCTCGCTGTTCGTCGTGCTGTCGCATGGCGGCATGGCGCCGGTGGAGGAGGCCTCGCGGCTTGCCGCGGGCACTGTGCTGTCGGGGCCGGCCGGCGGCATCTCCGGCAGCCGCCGCTGCGCCGATCTTCTGCGGATTCCCGATCTCGTGCCGTTCGACATGGGCGGCACCTCGACCGACATCTCGCTGATCGCAGATGGCCAGGCCTCGCTGTCGGCGGACGGCATGCTCGCCGGCCAGCGCATCGCGCTGCGCAGCCTCGACATCGCCAGCATCGCGGCCGGCGGCGGCTCGATCGCGAGCGTCGACGGCGGCCGCACGCTGCGGGTCGGGCCGGAGAGCGCGGGCTCGGTGCCCGGCCCGGCCTGCTACGGCAATGGCGGCACGGCTGCCACCGTCACCGATGCCAATGTCGTGCTCGGTTATCTCGACGCCGCCGCCTTCATGGGCGGCGCGCGGCCGCTCGACCGTGCGGCGTCGGAAGCCGCGGTGGACCGGATCGCCGCAGCGCTCGAGCTGTCGCGGATCGAGGCCGCCGCCGGCATCTACAAGATGATCAATCTGAAGATGGCCGACGGCATCCGCCTGATGACCTTGCGCCGCGGCGTCGATCCGCGCAAATTCGCGCTGCTCAGCTTCGGCGGCGCCGCCGGCATGCACGCCGCCGAGGTCGCGCGCGAGCTCGAGATCAAGCGCATCATCGTGCCGACGGTCGCCTCTGTGCTTTCGGCCTGGGGCATGCTGACCAGCGATCTGCGCTACGAGGTCAGCCGCACCCATTACGGCACCGGCCGGATTTCCGCCGACGAGGTTCGCGCCTTGTTCGCCGGGCTGGAAGAGCAGGCGGCGGGGCGGCTGCGCGACTGGTTCAAGGGCGATATCGGCATCGAGCGCTCGGCCGAGATGCGCTACGGCGAGCAGGTGTTCGAGATCGACGTGCCGCTCGGCGAGCTCGATCTCGGCGCCGCCGACCTGGTGGCGCAGATCGAGGAACGCTTCCATCGCCGCCACGAGGAGCTCTACACCTATGCCTCGCGCGGGCAGGAGGTGGTGTTCGTCAACGCCCGCGTTGCCGCCGTCGGCAAGGTGGCGCGCGGCAGCAGTGATGCCGGAAAGGCCAGCTCGGCTGCGCCCTGCGCGCCGCGCGGCAAGCGGCAGGCCTGGTTCGGTGCCTGGCGCGAGGTGCCGGTCTACGCGCTCGACGATCTCGGGCCGGGCCAAGCGCTGGCCGGTCCCGCGATCATTGAGGCCGAAACCACGACCGTCCTGGTCGACAGCGGCGACCGCGTCGCGGTCAACCCGCTGGGCTGGCTCGATATAACATTGCGCTGATCGTCAAGTCGGAACTGCACTCCCTCTCCCGCTTGCGGGCAGGGTTATCGCATGTGCGCTCGATCCCTCCACAGACTCGTCATGCCCGGCCTTGTGCCGGGCATCCACGTCTTGGTTTCCGCGCGAAAAAGACGTGGATGGCCGGGACAAGCCCGGCCATGACGATGTGGAAATAGCGCCGCCAAGCTTTTCGCTGCCATATGCGATTGCCCTGCGCTTGCGGGGGAGGTGAAAGAAGGCCTGCCTCCGCCATCAACATTTCATTTTTCCGGCATTGGCTTGGGCGATAAACTCCGCTCGCTCGGGAGGAGCGCCGGCCTGGTGCCGGCGCGTTTGTGGCGATGTTGATGCAAACAAAAAGACAAACTGCGCTTTCGATATCCCTCGTCCTCGCAGCTGTCCTCGCGGCGGCGCCGTTGCGCGCGCAGCAGGCGCAGACGGCGGCGGCCGGCAACGAGATCCGCATCGGCAACGTCATGCCCTATACCGGGCCGCTCGCCGCGTTCGCGACCATCGGGCGGGCGGAGGCGGCCTATTTCGACATGGTCAACGAGCATGGCGGCATCAACGGCCGCAAGGTCAGGTTCGTCTCGGTCGATGACAGCTCCAATCCGAAGATCGCGATGGAGCAGACCCGCGATCTCGTCGAGAAGCAGGATGTGCTGTTGATGTTCGGCTCGTTCGGCACGCCGAGCAACCTCGCGGTCCGGAAGTACCTCAACGAGAACAAGGTCCCGCAGCTGTTCGTCGCTTCCGGCGACGAGGCGTGGGCGCATCCTGCGACCTTTCCCTGGACCATGGGCTGGCAGCCGACCTTCCGCGCCGAGGGGCGGATCTACGCCAATTACATCCAGGCCGCCTATCCCTCGCGCAAGATCGCGGTGCTCTGGCAGAACGACCAGTTCGGCCGCGACCTGTTCAAGGGATTGCAGGAGGGGCTCGGCGACACCGCCGGCATGATCGTCGCCGATCTCGCCTTCGATGCATCGGAGACCGCGATCCAGAACCAGATCGGAATTTTGAAGAACTCCGGCGCCGACATCCTGGTGTTCGACGGGGCGCCGGCGATCGCGGCGCGCGCGATCCGCGTCGCCGCGGACCTCGACTGGCATCCGGTGTTCATCCTCGACAATGCGTCGGCCTCGATCGCCAGCGCCTTGCGGCCGGCAGGCCTGCAGAATTCGCTCGGCGTGATCTCGACCTCGTTCCTCAAGGATGCCGGCGATGCCTCCTGGAAGGACGATCCGCAGATCAAGGCGTGGCTCGCCTTCATGGACAAGTATTATCCCGACGGCGACAAGGACGACATCTACGCCGTGTTCGGCTACGCCGCCGCCGATACGCTGATGCAGGTGCTGCGCCAGTGCGGCGACGATCTGTCGCGCGAGAACATCATGCGGCAGGCCGCGTCGCTGAAGGATTACCAGAGCCCGATCGCGCTGCCCGGGATCGTGATCAACACCGGACCGAAGGACTTCCGCCCGATCAAGCAGATGCGCCTGGTGCAGTTCGACGGCAATGCCTGGCAGCCGATCGGCGACGTGATCGACAGCGCGTTCACGGCGGTGCGCGAGGATAATTGAGGGCCGTTGAGTTGGGTCATGCGTCGTCCCGGCGAAGGCCGGGACCCATTACCCCAACTGCGCATTGTTTTGCTCTGCTGGGGCGATAATCCCTTACACACCAGGCAGCGGTGGTTATGGGTCCCGGCCTTCGCCGGGACGACGATGGGGTGTGGGCCGGCGCAACAAACGCCTACTTCTTCAATCCATAATTCAGCAGCCCGCCCTTGTTCTTCGGCGGGTGCGCGCGCAGGCCTTCCTCGTTCGGCTCGGTGCCCCAGCCCGGGCGATCCGGGATCACCAGATGGCCGTCGACGAATTCGGGCACGTGGGTGAACAGCTCGTGGTCCCAGGCCAGCCGATCGATGTCGGTCTCCATGATGCGCAGGTTCGGCACCGCGGCGCAGAAATGCGCGTTCATCATGGTGCAGAGGTGGCCGTAGAAATTATGCGGCGCGACGTTGACCTCGAAATGCTCGGCGGCGGCGGCGATCTTCATCGACTGCCAGACCCCGTTCCATGGCGTGTCGATGATCGCGACATCCATCGCCTGCTCGGTGAAATAGGGCAGGAATTCGCGCAGGCCGAGCAGCGTCTCGCAGGACGAGATCGGGTGCGGGCTCTGGCGGCGGATATAGCCGAGCGCCTGTGGATTGAAGGTGTCGATCTCGACCCAGAACATGTCCATCTTCTCGATGGCGCGCAGGATTTTCAGATAGCCCTCGGTCTTGGCGTTGAAGTTGAGGTCGAGCAGGAGATCGACATCCGGCCCCGCACCGTCGCGGATCGCCTCCAGGTGCATGCAGAGATTGCGCAGCACGGTGCGGTCGATATTGATCTCGGGCTGGAACGGCGAGCCGAAGCCGGGGCGCCAGCCTTGCGGCTTGCCGTCGGTATAGACGAAGATGTTGGTCTTCATCGCCGTGAATTTCTTCTCGCGCACTTCGGCCCCGATCGCCTTGACGCCGTCGAGATCAGTGATCGCCGGCTTGTACCAGTCGGGATGATTGATGCGCCAGGTCGCGCAATGCGACCAGTACACCCGCACGCGGTCGCGGATCTTGCCACCGAGCAGGTCGTAGCAGGGCACGCCGAGCGCCTTGGCCTTGACGTCGAGCAGCGCGTTCTCGATCGCCCCGAGCGCCAGCGCCACCACGCCGCCGGCGGCAGGGCGCGTCGCGGCGAACAGCTCGACATAGATCCGCTCGTGCTCGAACGCGTTCTTGCCGACCACCCGCGCCGAAAGCCGCTCGATCGCCGCCGTCACGCCGGGCGCGCCGAAGCCCTCGTCATATTCGCTCCAGCCGACCAGCCCGTCCGTCGTCGTCACCTTGACGAAGTGATAATTCCGCCAGCCGGCATCGCAGGCGAGCGTCTCGACGCTTTTGATTGTGGTGGATTTGCTCATGGTTTCCTGCCCGGTTGTTTGTTGCTGTTGGCGGGATACCAACAACGGATCGGCGGACGCGTCAATTCGCGCCAAGGCAAGGCGACAATGCGTATTGGCAAGGCGGCACTCGCCTCTTCGTTCACCGTCACCCTGAGGAGCGCGCTCTTGCGCGCGTCTCGAAGGGCGACGGCCCGGCTCTTTCCGCATGGATCTCGCGGGGCCGTGCATCCTTCGAGGCTCGCAAGAGCTCGCGCCTCAGGATGACGGGACAAACATCTCGGTGTCAGGCCGGAACAATGTCGGCCTTTGCCGTTCGAAGGTCTTGCGGCCGTGCTTGAAGCCCATCAGCACGTCGGGCAGCTCGGCGATGGCGTTGGTTCCGCTGTCGGTATCGAGCACGACGATGTCGGCGGGGTTGCCGACCGCAATGCCGTAATCCTTCAGGTTCATCAGCCGCGCCGGCAGATCGGTGACGAGATCGAGGCAGGCGTCGAACTCGCCGATCCCGGCATGCGCCGCATTGGCGTAGAGATTGGCCATCCGCAGCAGCGAAGCATCGCCGAACGGCGTGAAGGGATTTTGCACATTGTTGGTCGCGACCGAGCACAGCACGCCATCGGCGACGAGCCGGTGCGCGGCGGTCAGCCCACGCGGCGCGTTGTGGGTGGCGTCGCGGCCCATCAGATAGAGATCGGTCGCCGGCAGCACGGTGACCGCGACACCGGCCTCGGCGAGCCGAGCGCCGGCTTTCTTCAACCGATCAGGCGGCAGCGCGGAGAGTTTGGTGGCGTGCCCGATCGCGACGCGCCCGTGATAGTTGCGCCGCTCGGTCTGCCGGCAGACCTCCTCCATGTGCCACCAGGAGGGATCGAGGTCGAAATCGAGATGCAGGTCGACATCGACGTCGAACTCCTGCGCGAGGTCGAAGATGCGCGCGATATGCGCGTTCGGATCGCTGTCGACATAGGGGCAGCCGCCGACCGCCTCGGCACCGTCGTGCAGCGCTGCGACCAGCAACTCGTCGGCGCCGGGATCGTTGGTCAGGCCCTCCTGCGGAAAGGCGCAGAGCGAGAGATCGAGCGCCCAGGCGTAGTCGCGTTTCAAGGCCTTGACCGCCTCGAAGCCGCGCAGCCCGATCCTCGGGTCGATCTCGACATGCGTCCGCATCCGCGTGGTGCCCGCCGTGATCGCGCGCTCGATCACTTTTGAGCCGCGCGCATAGACATCCTCGATCGTGAAGTCGCGCTTCATCGCCGATACCGCGCGGATCGCCTCGCCGAGGCTGGCGTGATCGTGGCCGCAGCGGCCGAGCAGGCAGGCCTTGTCGAGATGGATATGGGTGTCGACGAAGCCGGGCAACGCCAGCCGGCCGTTGAGGTCGACGTCGACCGCCTCGCACACGAGGCGCGGCGCGATCGCGGCGATCCTGCCGCCGGCGATGCCGATATCGACCGCGGCGGCAGAGCTGCGCGTCACGGCATTGCGGAAGACGAGGTCAAAGGCAGGTTTCGCGATCATCGGCGAGGAAACATCAGGATGGTTTCAGCCTAGCGGAGGGGCGAGGATCCGGCAGCACCAGATTGTGTGCAGTTTTATGGTTCGACTGTCTAAAAAATATGCATACACTTTTGCCGGCAGATTGTAGAGTCCTGATTATTCCTGGAGGCCCCATGTCCGCACCCGCCAAAGCCGATGCCCGCCCGATGTCCGATGTCGAGATCGTCGAGGCCTATCTGACGGCGTCGATGATCCCCGATCCGGATGCGGCCGCGGCCTATATGAAGCCGGGCACGGTGATCACTTTCACCGGCGGGCGCGAATTCGACCATCCGCGCGGGCCGACCGCCTTCAATGCGAAGCGCTATCGCTGGGTGAAGAAGAAGATGGACCGCTTCGATGTCTGCCCTGGCACCGGCGAGACCGTCGTCTACAGCGTCGGTACGCTCTACGGCGAGTGGACGGACGGCACGCCGTTCGAAGGCAACCGCTATGTCGACCGCTTCGTGGTGCGGGGCGGGCAGATCGTCAAGATGGACGTCTGGAACGACAGCGCCGAGCGGATTTTGATTCAGCGGGGGATCGAGGCGTAGGAAGCGGTGCCAGTTCTCCCTCGCCCCGCTCTTGCGAGGAGAGGGTCGGGGTGAGGGGCTGCATCCGCGAGTATCGGCCGCGGATAGACCTGTACCCCCTCACCCGGATCGCATCCGCGATGCGATCCGACCTCTCCCCGCAGGCGGGGCGAGGTAAGAGTATCAGCGCCGCGCCGCCTTCGTCAGCTTCACCACCTTTTCGCCGGTTGCCTCGTCGGCATAGGGGGCCAGAATATCCAGCAGATCGCGGCCGCGCTGCGGGCTCGGCGCGACCAGCGCGCGGGTCGCCACGGAATCCAGATGGCTGTGCATCAGCGCCATCACCTTGTCGACGTCGCCTTTCGCCAGCGCGGCGATGATCGCGCGGTGCTCGTTGATCGCGCATTCCGATGAATGCGGCCGGCTGTACAGCGACAGCGTCAGGCAGCAGCGGTACGCGACCTCGCTGACATAGCGCACCAGGATCGGGCTGTTCGTCATGTGGGCGAGCAGGATGTGGAATTCGGTGGCGAGCCGGATCGACACCGCGTCGGTGCCGTCGCGGGCCCGATCCTCGGCGTCGACATGGGCATTCAGTTCGGCGATCTGCGCCTTGGTCAGCTTGCCCGCGAGTTGCCGCACCACCAGCCGCTCGAGCTCGATGCGGATATCGAAGGCATCGCGTGCCTCCTGCCAGCTCGGCGTCGCCACCACGGCGATGCGGTTGCGGCGCAGCTCGACCAGGCCTTCCGCCGCCAATTGCCCGAGCGCATGCCGTGCGATGGTCCGGCTGACGCCGAAACGCTCGCCGAGCGCGTCCTCGGGCAGCTTGGCGCCGGGCTCCAGCGCCTGCTCGATGATCGCGCGCCGCAGCGCGCGGCAGATCACGCTGACCTTGTCTGACGATTCAGCCGTCTTGCTGCTGTCGGCGCGCCCCGCCATTGCCGCGAATCCCTCTCGAAGGTGCTTCGAACGCCTCTTTATCATACCGCCAAAGCAATCGGGCGCTCGAATTGCATGCAGTTTGAGCTACGGATTGCCCAAAAGGAATCCGGCCTTTGAGGCGGGAAACGCGCGATCTCCTTGATTTTCAACGCGGCTGCCGCTGGGATTTTCAACGCGGCTGCCGCTGGCATCCGGCTTGCATGCACTTTGCTCGTGATGCGCATGCAACCAAACTCCGAATTTGCCGGCGAGCCGATGGCCGCCGGATCCGCGCCGACCGCGATCGAGCTGTCGGACGCCTCCGTGACCTTCGGCCGCGGCGCCCGCGCCGTGCCGGCTCTGTCAACAACCACGCTGCGGATCGCCGACGGCGAGTTCGTCGCGCTGGTCGGCCCGTCCGGCTGCGGCAAGTCCACCATCCTGCGGCTGGTTTCCGGCCTGGCGCGGCCGTCCACCGGCGTCGTCATCGTCGGGGGCCGCGAGGTCGCGGCGCGCGCGATGCGGGTCGGCATGGCGTTCCAGAACCCGACCATGCTGCCGTGGACGACGATCGAAAAGAACATCATGCTGCCGCTGAAGATCGTCGAGCCGTTCCGCTCGCAGTTCCGCAAGCTGCGCAAGACCGAATTCCGCGACAAGGCCAACACGCTGCTCGAGCAGGTCGGGCTGAAGGGGTTCGGCGGCCGCTATCCCTGGCAGCTCTCCGGCGGCATGCTCCAGCGCGCCAATCTGTGCCGCGCGCTGATCCACGAGCCGCGCATGCTGCTGCTCGACGAGCCGTTCGGCGCGCTCGACCAGTTCACCCGCGAGGAGCTGTGGGGAATCCTTCAGCAGCTCTGGATGACCCACAGGCCGACCGTGCTGCTGGTCACCCATGATCTGCGCGAGGCCGGCTTCCTCGCCAGCCGTATCTGCGTGATGAGCGCGCGGCCCGGCCGCATCCTCGACGACTCCAGGGTCGACTTCGCCCGTCCGCGCACCGTGGCGATGACCTTTGAGCCTGACTTCGTCGCGCTCAACCAGAAGCTCCGCGCCTTCATCGTCGATGCGCGCAGCGCGGCGCGCGAGGGAGCCTGACCATGTCCGTGTCAGACATCAGGCAGAAGGCCTGGTCCGCCGCCCTGATCGTGCTGTTCTTCGTCGCCTGGGAATTGTTCTGCCTGATGACGGGGATGTCGGATCTCGTGTTGCCGCGGCCGTCGCAGATCTTCGTCACGCTGTTCGAGAAATTCCCGATCCTGTGGCCGCACATCGTGCAGACCCTGGTCACCACCATGATCGGCTTCGTGCTCGGCGTGGCGCTCGGCGTCGCGCTCGGTGCCGTGATCGGGGTGTCAAAAACCGCCTACGACACCTGCTATCCGCTGCTGGTCGGCTTCTCGTCGATCCCGAAGGTCGCCGTGGTGCCGATCTTCGTGCTGTGGTTCGGCTCCGGCACCGTGCCGGCGGTGTTGACCTCGTTGTCGATCTGCTTCTTCCCGATCGTCGTCAATATCGCCACCGGTCTTGCCACCACCGAACCCGAGCTCGAGGACGTGCTGAAGGCGCTCGGCGCCAGCAAGTTCGACATCCTCTGGAATGTCGGCCTGCCGAGGACGATGCCGTTCTTCTTCGCCTCGCTGAAGGTCGCGGTCTCCTACGCCTTCGTCGGCGCGGTGCTGTCGGAAACCGTCGCCTCAAACCGCGGCATCGGCAACGTCATGATGACCGCGTCCTCCAATTTCAACGTGCCGCTGGTGTTCGCCGGGCTGTTCGTGCTCGCCGGTCTCGGCGTCGCGCTCTACGTCCTGTTCTCGCTGATCGAGGGCCAGGTCACCGGCTGGGCGACACGCAAGGACAATGTCATCGCCACTTGAGACACTTCGTCGACCGTCAAGCAATGAAGCTTAAGGAGATCTCGATGCTGAGAAAAGTAAGCGCCGCGCTGTTGGGATTGGCCCTGATCGCCGGTCCCGCGCGCGCCGAGGAAACCACCATCAAGTTCACGCTGGGCTGGAAGACGCAAGGCTCGGACGCCGCGTTCTTCTACGCCAAGGACAACGGCTACTTCAAGGAGGAAGGCCTCAACGTCGTGATCGACCAGGGCGAGGGCTCCGGCGCGACCGTGACGCGCATCATGTCGGGCGCCTATGACGCCGGCTTCGGCGACGTCAACGCGATCATCCAGAACGCCGCGACCAAGCCGCAGGATGCGCCGGTCATGGTCTACATGATGTGGAACCAGCCGCCATTCGCGATCGTCGCCAAGAACTCGAGCGGCATCAAGTCGATCAAGGATTTCGAGGGCCACACGCTCGGCGGCGCGCAGGGGACGCCGACCACGCGGCTGTTGCCGGTGTTCGTGCACAAGAACGGGCTCGATGGCGAGAAGATCAAGGTCTCCAACATGGCGCCGAACCTGCAGGAGCCGATGCTGATCAAGGGCGACATCGACGCCGCGCTGGTGTTCAACATCACGAGCTATTTCAACCTGGTGCTGAACCGTCAGGACCCCGACAAGGACTTCAAATGGTTCTCGTTCGGCGATTACGGGCTCGACCTCTATTCCAACGGCGTGATGGTCTCGCGCAAGCTGATCGCCTCGAACCCGAAGGCGGTGGCCGGTCTGGTGCGCGCCATCAACAAGGGTGCGATCGCGGTCGCCAAGGATCAGAACGCGGCCATGAAGGCGGCGCTGAACTATGACAATCTGATCAATGTCGATGTCGAGAAGCGCCGCCTGCAATATTCCTTCGAGAAGCTCATTGTCTCGCCGGAGATGAAGGACATCGGCATCGGCGACGTCAAGGACGACCGCATGGCCCGCGCCATCGGCTTCATCGTCGAAGGCTACCAGCTCGCCCGCACGCCGGCCCCGGCCGAAGTGTTTTCGCGGGAATTCCTGCCGCCACGTGCGGAGCGGGAGCTGGTGTATACAGCGAATTAAGTTTACTCGTCATTGCGAGCGAAGCGAAGCAATCCATTCTTCGGCACGGGAATAGATGGATTGCTTCGTCGCTCCGCTCCTCGCAATGACGGCGGAGGGACCGATGGACGTCACGGCAACCCGTCTGTTCTGCGGTTCTGACCACGACATCCGCAACGACGTCGTGCTCCGTCACGACGGCGGCGTCATCACCGATATTTCCGAAGCCGCGCGCCCGGCGACAGGCCCGCGTTCCCTCATCCTTCCCGCCTTCGTCAACGCCCACGACCACGCCCGCCCGCGCGCCTCGAGCTTCGGCGCGGTCGGCATGCCCCTGGAGAGCTGGATCCTGCGCACGGTGGTTGGCACGCCGGTCGATCCCTATCTCACCGCGGCCTCGGCGTTTGCCCGCGCGGCGCAGGCCGGCTGCGCGGCAATGATGGTGCACTACACCCGCCCGAGTGGCACCATGCCGCTCGTCGATGAAGCCAGGGCGATCGCTCGCGCCGCCGGCGATGTCGGCATCCGCATCGCCTTTGCCATCGCGGTGCGCGACCAGAACCCGATCGTCTATGGCGACAGCGAAGCGGTGCTGTCAGGTCTTCCGGCCGATGACCGCAAGACGATCGAACAGCCGTTCGTGCGCGCCCCGATGTCGCCGCAGGCCTATATCGAGCTGACCGACGCGATCGCTGCGGCGATCGGCGGGCCGAAGGTCGATGTGCAGCTTGGCCCGGCCGGGGTGCAGTGGTGCTCGAAGCCGCTGCTGGAGGCGGTCGCGGAGAACTCGGTGCGGACCGGCCGCCGCATCCACATGCATCTGCTCGAGACGACCTACCAGCGCGCCTGGGCCGACCAGCATTTTCCCGGCGGCATCGTGCGCTATCTCCGCGATATCGGCTTCCTCTCGGAGCGGCTGACGCTCGCGCATTGCATCCACGCTCGGCCCGACGAGCTCGAGATGATCGCGGCGTCGGGCGCACGCATCGTCACCAATTTTTCCTCCAACCTGCATCTGCGCTCGGGGCTCGCGCCGATCGCCGCGGCGCACGCCTGCGGTTGCGGAATTGCCGTCGGCGTCGATGGCCTGGCGCTCGATGAGGATGACGATTTGCTGCGCGAGATGCGGCTGGTGCAGATGATGTACGGTGGTCTCGGCTTCAAGCGTACATGGACTGCTCAGGAATTCTTCACGCTCGCGATCCGCAACGGCCGCCGCGCCACCGGCGCGCCGGGCACCGGCGAGTTCGCGGTCGGTGCGCCGGCCGATTTCGTCAGCATCGATCTCGATCGCCTCGAGGGTGATCAGATTCTCGATGCCGATCCGCTCGACCTCTTGTTCGCGCGCGGCAATGCGTCGCTGATCTCAGAGCTTGTGGTCGATGGTCGCAGCGTCGCCAAGGCCGGCCGGTGCCTCGGTGTTGATCTTCCCACCATTGAGCAAGAACTGCGCGGCATCACCTGCGCGAGCGCGGCCACATACGCGCATGTCTTGCGCGCATGGCCGCGATTGTCGAACTCAGTGCAACACTGGTTCGAAGCGCAGCTCACCTGCAATTAGCTGCACAATCTTCGCTTCGCGCTGAGCAGCAGCTTCGGTCATACGCTCGCTAATTCCGTCAAGCGGAAGAAAATTCCACTTGCATCACACTCGTCGCGCGGCTTCAAGTTCACCCAACAAGAAAACTGAATCAGTCGCTGTCACCGGCTGGTCATGTGTCGCGAGGAAGCCTGATGGGCGCGTTGTCGCATCTGCGGATTGTCGAGATCGGAAGTGCTGCGGCGACGAGCTATTGCGCGCGGCTGTTTGCCGATTTCGGCGCCGATGTGCAGAAGGTCGAGCCGCCGCAGGGCGATCCGCGTCGCCGCACCGCGCCGCTGACGCCCAAAGGCCGGAGCGCGTGGTTTGCGTTCCTCAACTTCAACAAGTCGAGTGTCGTCCTCGACACGCGCGATGCGGGCGCGGCATCCCGCTTGCGGGAGCTGATTGCCGGCTGCGACATCCTGCTCGACGGGCGCGGCATCGCTGCGGCGGATTGTCCCGAGATCGATCTCGACGCGATCAAGCAGAGTAATCCGGGCCTGATCCATCTCGACCTCGCCTGGTTTGGCGATCGCGGTCCCTACGCCAATTTCGCGGCGACCGACTCCACGATCCGCGCGCTGACCGGGCTGGTGAAGCTGGTCGGTCCGGAGCAGGGGCCGCCGATGCATGCGCCGGATTTCCAGATCGGGATTCTGGGCGGGCTGTGGGGTTTCATCGCCGCCGCATCGTCGGTGCTCGGGCGCATGCAGGACGGGCGCGGGCGCGCAAACCATCTCAGCCTGTTCGAGGCCTCTATCGCCGTCACCGAATACATCATGTTCGAGGCATTCCAGCGCGGCGACATCATGCGGCGGATCGGCGTCAACCGGTTCTGGCCGACCTTTCCGGTCGGCATCTACGAGACCAAGCAGGGCTGGCTCGGCGTCACCACGGTGACCCCGGCGCAGTGGCGCGCGTTCTGCGAGATGCTCGGGCTCAACGAGCTGCGCGACGATCCGACACTGGTCATGGGTGTCGACCGGCTGCGCCATGTCGCCGAGATCGAAGCCAGGATTTTGCCGAAGCTGAAGCAGCGCACCGCGCAGGAGTGGTTCGCCGAAGGGCTCAAGCGCAAGATTCCAATCGTGCCGGTGCCGGAGGTCGCGGATCTCATCGCCGACGAGGAGAAGCGCGCCCGCGGTGCCATCGTCCCGATCACCATCGGCGACGAGACCAGCTTTTCCGCCGGCACGATGCAGCGGCTGACCGCAACGCCGCCGCTGCGCGGCGGCCGCGTGCCTGATCTCGGCGAGCAGCAGGCGAGGCGCGAGGCTGCGCCGCGCGTGCCAGCGCCCAAGCCCGCTGCAACCGATCGCTTGCCGCTCGAGGGCATCCGCGTCGTCGACTTTTCGATGGGCTGGGCCGGGCCGATCTGCACCCGCACGCTCGCCGATCTCGGCGCCGACGTCATCAAGATCGAGGCGACCCAGTATCCGGACTGGTGGCGCGGCGTCGACCGCCGTCCGGCCTATGTGCTGGAGCAGATGTACGAGAAGTCGGTGCGCTACTGCATCATGAACCGCAACAAGCGCGGCATCACGCTCGATCTGACCCGGTCGAAGGGGCTTGAATTGGCGAAGCGCCTGCTCGCCGATGCCGACCTCGTGGTCGACAATTATTCGGTCGAGGTGCTGCCCAAGCTCGGCCTCGGCTATGACGTGCTGAGCAAGATCAATCCCAAGCTGGTGATGATGTCGATGTCGGCGTTCGGCGCCGGCAGCGTGCATCGCGATTGCCGCGCTTACGGCTCGACGCTGGAGCAGGGCTCCGGCCTGCCCAGCGTGGTCGGCGATCCCGATGGTCCGCCGGTCATGAGCCATACTGCGTTCGGCGATGCCGTCGGCGGGCTCAACGGCGCCGCCGCGGTGCTGACCGCGCTGATCCACGCCAAACTGACGGGGCAGGGGCAATTCATCGATCTCGCCCAGATCGAATGCATGATGCCGTTCGCCGCGCCCTGGATCGTGGCGCATTCGACCAGTGGCAAGCCGCCGACCAAATACGGCAACCGCCATCCGGATTTCGTGCCGCATGGCTGCTTTCGCTGCGCCGGAGAAGACAACTGGATCGTCGTCGCGGCGTCCGCCGACGC
The DNA here is from genome assembly GCF_054058795.1 of Bradyrhizobium sp. USDA 4506. Taxonomy (NCBI): domain Bacteria; kingdom Pseudomonadati; phylum Pseudomonadota; class Alphaproteobacteria; order Hyphomicrobiales; family Nitrobacteraceae; genus Bradyrhizobium; species Bradyrhizobium sp. USDA 4506. Next base: position 767,149 of record NZ_JBSSBM010000002.1, read on the forward strand.
GATGTGGCCAAAGCTCGCGCGGCTGCTCGGCCGCGAGGATTGGGCGGCCGACGAGACGCTCAAGACGGCCGCGGGCCGCCGCGCCCTCGAGGCCGAGATCGAGGCTGCGATCACGGCCTGGACCGCGGCGCGCGATGCCGATGCGGCGATGACCGCGCTGCAATCTGCCGGCGTTGCCTCCGGCGTCGCGCGGCTGCCGATCGATCTCCTGGAGGATCCGCAGCTCCACGCCCGCGGCTTCATCCAGCAGGTCGACCGCGCCTTCATCGGACGACATCCGCAGCCGTCGATGCCGTTTCGCGAGAGCGATGCGCCGTTCGCGATCCGCTCGGTGCCGCCGACGCTCGGCGAGCACAACCGCGAGATCCTTGGCGGCATGCTCGGGCTCTCCGACGCCGAGCTCGATGAGCTCACCCGCGAGGGCATCATCGGCACCGAGATGCTGATGGAGGAGCAGCTGGTGAAAGAGAAGAAGCGGGCGGCGGGCTGATGGAGGCAGGTCAGCCGGCACAGCGCAGGGCGGAGGGCGCGCGAGACGGCGCGCGGCCGCTATTGTCCGTGCGCGGGCTCGGCATCCGCTTCAAGACCGCGCAGGGCGTCTGGCAGGCGACGCGCCGCATCGACTTCGACATCGCGCCCGGCGAGCGCGTCGGCATCGTCGGCGAGAGCGGCTGCGGCAAGACCATCACCGGCCTGTCGATCCTGCGGCTGTTGCCGGGCAATTTTGCCGGCCTCGACGGCGAGATTCTGTTCGACGGCGTCGATCTCGCTTCCTGCAGCGCGCGGCAGATGCGCGCGATCCGGGGCAAGCGGATCGCGATGATCTTCCAGGAGCCGATGAGCGCGCTGGACCCGGTCTTCACCGTCGGCCACCAGATCGCCGAGACGCTGCGCGTCCATACCGACGTTTCCCATGAGGAGGCGCGCGCCAAAACGCTGGAGATGCTCCGCCGCGTCGGCATCGCCTCGCCCGAGCGGCGGATCGACGACTATCCGCACCAGCTGTCCGGCGGCATGCGCCAGCGCGTGATGATCGCGGCGAGTTTGATCTGCGGGCCGCAGCTTCTGATCGCGGACGAGCCGACCACCGCGCTCGACGTCACCGTGCAGGCGCAGATCCTCGAGCTGCTGCGCGACATCAGCGAGACCTCGAAGACCGCGCTGATGCTGATCACCCACGATCTCGGCGTCGTCGCCGAGACCTGCACGCGGATGATCACGATGTATGCCGGCGAGGTGATCGAGGACGCCACCGTCGACGAGGCGCTAGTGCGGCCGCTGCATCCCTACACGTCGGGACTGTTACGCTCGCTGCCGCATTTGAGCCCGCGCCACGGCCGGCTGCCGTCGATCCCGGGCCGGGTGCCGTCGATAGCGGAGATGCCGAACGGCTGCCGTTTCCGCGCCCGCTGCTTACATGCGGCCAAGGGTTGCGAGGCCGAGCAGAAGCTGCAGGACGCCGGCGGCAGCAGAAGAGTGCGCTGCTGGCGCTTTGCCGAGCTCAATCTGCCGGGCGCGCTGCATCCGCCCGGCGCACCGGCGGCTGCGAAGGTCGCGACGCAATGACCACAGCCGGTGCCGAGCCCCGCCGCGACGCCATCGTCTCGGTGCGCGACCTTCAGGTCCGCTTCCAGACCTCGGACCGCCGCGCCACCGTGAAGGCGGTCGACGGCGTCAATTTCGACGTCCGCCGCGGCGAGACCTTCGGCATCATCGGGGAGTCCGGTTCGGGCAAGACCACGATCGGCCGCGCACTGGTGTTCCTGCTCAATCCCAGCGCCGGCGCCATCCTGCATGACGGCATCGATCCGCTGGCGCTGCCGCGCCGGGAATTCCAAAGTCATCGCCGCGACTACCAGATCATCTTCCAGGACCCGAACGCCGCGCTGAATCCGCGCATGACCATTCTGGCCTCGGTGCTGGAGCCGCTGGAGCTCGCAGGTGTCGGCAGCCGTGCCGAGCGCGAGCGGCAGGCGCGGGAGGCGCTGGAGCGCGTCGGCCTGCCGCAGGAGTTCGGCGCGCGCTACCCACACCAGCTGTCCGGCGGCCAGAAGCAGCGCGTCGTGATCGCCCGCGCCCTGACGCTCAAACCGAAACTGATCGTCTGCGACGAGGTGGTGGCCGCGCTCGACATGTCGATCCGCGGCGACGTGCTCAATCTGTTTGCCGATCTGCAGCGCGACCTCGGGCTGACCTATGTCTTCATCACCCATGATCTCGCCGTGGTCTCGCATATCAGCGAGCGCGTCGCGGTGATGTATCTCGGCCAGTTCGTCGAGCTCGGGCCGACCGAAGAGGTCGCCGAGCGGCCGTTGCATCCCTACACGATCGCGCTGCTGTCGGCCGAGCCGCGGCCGCTGCCATCCACGATGCGGCAGGAGAGCCGCATCGTCCTGCAGGGCGAGGTGCCGAGCCCGATCGATCCGCCCTCGGGCTGCCGCTTCCGTACCCGCTGCCCGCACGCGCAGCCGCTCTGCACCGACCGCGTGCCGGAGTGGCGCGAGCTGAAGCCCGATCACTGGGTGGCCTGCCATTTCGCCGACCGCCTGAATTTTTCGCCGAACTCACAACCGGAGACGACGCCATGACAATGACGACACGACGCGAGGCCATGGCGCTGATCTCGGGCGCATTGGCCAGCACCACGCTCAGCGGCCGTGCGTTTGCGGAAGGCGCGCCGAAGAAGGGCGGCACCTTGCGCATCTCGGCGCCGGCCAATCCGTCGAGCCTCGATCCGGCGACCGGCGGCGCCGGCTCCGACCACGCCTTCCTGTTCACGATGTACGACACGCTGACCGAATGGGAGTTCGACACGCTGAAGCCGAAGCCCGGCCTTGCCGAAAGCTGGAAGTTCACCGACCCCACCACGCTGGTGCTCAACATCCGCGCCGGCGTCACCTTCCATGACGGCACGCCGCTCGATGCGGAAGCCGTCAAGTTCAATCTCGAGCGCAACCGCAGCGATGCGAAGTCGAACATCAAGGCCGACCTGCTCTCCGTCGCCGCGGTCGAGGTCACTGGCCCGCAGCAGGTGACGTTGAAGCTGAAGACACCCGATACCGCGCTGCCCGGGATTCTCTCCGACCGCGCGGGCATGATGGTGTCGCCGACGGCGCTGAAGGCGGCCGAGGGCGGCGTCGTGACGCGCAAGCCGGTCGGCGCCGGCGCCTATTCGTTCGTCAGCTGGGCCGACGGCGAGAAGATCGTGGTCAAGCGCAACGAGAAATACTGGAAGCCGGAGCGGCCGCTTCCCGACGCCATCGAGATCTCGATCATTCCCGAGCTCACCACCGGCGCCCGCTCGGTCACCGCCGGGCAGAACGACCTAATCTACCAGCTGCCGCCGCGGCAGAAGGTGATCATCGAGCGTGCCTCCAGCGTTAAGGTGGTGCATGGCCCGACGCTTTACGTGTTTCAGATTTTCCTGAACTGGGCCAAGCCGCCGTTCGACAATGTCAAGGTCCGCCAGGCGCTGAACTTCGCGATCGACCGCGAATCCTTCGTCAAGGCTGCGCTCGCCGGCCTCGCCGAGCCGGCCTACATGAACCTGCCGAAGGCGCATTGGGCCTATGATGCCGAGGTCGCAAAGCTCTATCCGTACGATCCCGACAAGGCGCGCAAGCTGCTCGCCGAGGCCGGCTTCAAGGAGGGCATTCCAATCGAGTTCGGCGGCTATCCGGACCAGGATTCGGTGCAGCGCCAGGAGATCCTGATCGAGCAGCTGCGCAAGGCCGGCATCAACGCGCGCTTCGTCAACGCGCCGGTCGCGGAAGCCTCTGCCGCCTTCTTCGGTCCGGAGAAGAAGGGGGCAGGGCTGCTCTCGGCCTGGACCGGCCGGCCCGACCCGAGCCTGACCTATTCGCTGATGTTCACCAAGGACGCCTATTACAATGGCGGCCGCGCGCCGGTGCCGGCCGAGCTCGAGGCCGCGATCAAGGAATCGCGCGCCTCGGAGGATATCGACACCAGGCGCAAGGCGTTCTCCACCGTGCAGCGGCTGGTGATGGAGAACGCCTTTGTCGCGCCGCTGGCGTTCCAGTTCGAGCTGGTCGCCATGAACAAGAAGGTGCAGGGCTATCGGCCGAACCTGCTTGGCAAGCCGAAATACGACGACGTCTGGCTCGGGAGTTAAGCGATGGCGCGGCGGTCACCGGTCAAGGTCGTCGGCAGCCGCCTCGTGCAGGCGCTGCCGGTGATCCTGCTCGCGACCTTCATGGTGTTCGCGCTACTCAAGCTGGTGCCCGGCGACATCGCCGTGACGCTGGCGGGCGACAACGCGACCGACGCACGGATCACCGAGATCAGGAAGATCTACGGCCTCGACCGCCCGTTCCTGGTGCAATACGGCGCCTGGCTCGGCAATGTCGCGCAAGGCGATCTCTCGCAATCGCTATTGACCGGCGAGAAGGTCGCGGACTCGATCGGGCGCGCGTTTCCGAACACGCTGCTGATCGTCGTGATCGCGCTGGCGCTGGCGCTGGTCACGGGCATCCCGATGGGCGTGATGGCCGCGATCAAGCCGAACGGCTGGATCGACAAGCTGATCAGCATGCTGGCGTCGCTCGGCGTCGCGGTGCCCGGCTTCTGGCTCGCGATGATCCTGGTGGCGGAATTCTCGCTGAAGCTGAACTGGCTGCCGGCGACCGGCGCAAAATCCTTCAGCGCCTCGCCGGTCGATGCGATCAGGCATGCGCTGCTGCCGGGCATTGCGATCGCGGCCTACGGCATGGCCGAGGTCGCGCGCCAGCTGCGCGGCGCGCTGCTGGAGGTGCTGTCGTCGCAATATGTCCGTACCCTGCATGCCAAGGGGCTGTCGATGTCCCGCATCCTCTGGCAGCACGGCCTCAAGAATGTCGGCGTCAATCTGCTCACCATCATCAGCCTTTTGGTCAACCGCATGCTGGCGGCGACCGTGGTGACCGAGGCGGTGTTCGCCATTCCCGGCCTGGGCAGCCTGATCGTGCGCGGCGCGATCCAGCGCGATTTCCCGATCGTGCAGGGCGTCGTCTTCACCATGGTGGTGGTTGTGATCGCGGTGAATCTGATCACCGATTTGCTCTGCGCCGCGGTCGATCCGAGGATCGAGCAATGACCGAGGTGGCGCTTGCACCCCTGAAGGCACCGGCGCGGCCGACGCGGCTGCGGCGCTTTGCGCGCTGGCTCGCCGGCGACCTCCGCGCCGCGCTGTCGATCCTGGTGCTCGTGGTGCTCGTCGTCGTCGCAATCGGTGCGCCCTGGATCGCGCCCTATGCGCCGACCGCGCAGGACGTCAACAACATGCTGGCGCCGCCGGGGCCGGCCCATCTGCTCGGCACCGACGATCTCGGCCGCGACATCTTCTCCCGTTTGATCTACGGCGCGCCGGCCACCGTCTACGCAAGCCTGCTTGCGGTCGGCGTCGCGGTCCTGATCGGGCTGCCGGTCGGGCTGACCGCCGGCTATTTCGGCGGCTGGATCGACGACATCATCAGCCGCATCATCGACACCTTCCTGTCGTTCCCCGCCATCGTGCTGGCGATCGCGGTCACCGGCGCGCTCGGCATCGGGCTGACCAACGGCATGATCGCGGTCGGCATCACGATGTTTCCGGCGCTGGCGCGCATCGTCCGCGCCCGCACGCTGATCGTGCGGCAGGAGCTCTATGTCGATGCCTCCAGAGGCTTCGGCGCGCCGACTTGGCATGTGCTGTGGCGGCACGTGCTGCCGAACACGCTGCAGCCGGTCATCGTGCAAGTGACGCTCTTGCTCGCCGCTGCCCTCTTGGCCGAAGCCAGCCTGTCGTTCCTCGGCCTCGGCATCCAGCCGCCGGACCCGAGCTGGGGCGCGATGCTGGCGCGCGCCTATCAATACATGGAAATCGCCCCGGAGCAGATGTATGCGCCGGGCCTTGCCATTCTCGTCGTCTCCCTGGCGTTCAACGCGCTCGGGGAGTCCTTGCGTGTCGTGCTCGATCCGACCATGAAGGATCGCTGATCTTTGGTGAAGATGTCATGTCCTTCAAAAAATTGCTGATTGCGAACCGCGGTGAGATCGCGATCCGGATTGCCCGCGCCGCTGCCGACAGCGGCATCGCGACCGTCGCGATCTATCCCGCCGACGATGCCGCCTCGCTGCATGTCCGATCCGCCGACGCGAGCCACGAGATTCCAGGCCGCGGCGCGCGGGCCTATCTCGACATTGAGGCGGTGGTTGCGGCGGCCAAGGCCGCAGGCTGTGACGCGCTGCATCCGGGCTACGGCTTCCTCAGCGAGAACACGCAATTGGCGCGGCGCTGTGCCGAGGAGAAGATCACCTTCGTCGGCCCGTCGCCGGAGGCGCTCGATCTGTTCGGCGACAAGGCCAAGGCAAAGGCGCTGGCGAAGAAATGCGGCGTCCCGATCATTGCCGGCACATCGGGCGCGACCAGTCTGGACGAGGCAAAGGCCTTCTTCGGCTCGCTCGGCGCCGGCGCCGCCGTGATGATCAAGGCGATCGCCGGCGGCGGCGGGCGCGGCATGCGCGTGGTCGAGGATGCCGCCAAGCTCGACGAGGCCTATGCGCGCTGCCAGTCGGAGGCCAAAGCGGCGTTCGGCAGCGATGCCGTTTATGTCGAACGGCTGATCCGCAAGGCCCGCCATATCGAGGTGCAGATCATCGGCGACCGTTACGGCGCCATCAGCCATCTCTGGGAGCGCGAATGCACCATCCAGCGCCGCAACCAGAAGCTCATCGAGGTGGCGCCGAGCCCGTCGCTGAGTGATGGCATGCGCGCGCGCATCATCGAGGCGGCAAAGCAGCTCGCGACCGCCGCGCGCTACGACAATCTCGGCACCTTCGAATTCCTGGTCGATGATGAAGCCGGCGAAGGTGAGGGCGCGTTCGCTTTCATCGAGGCCAATCCGCGGCTCCAGGTCGAGCACACCGTCACCGAGGAGGTGCTCGGCGTCGACCTCGTGCGCGTGCAGCTCGCGGTCGCGGCCGGCGCCACGCTGGCCTCGCTCGGCCTCGCGCAATCAGCGGTGCCGCTGCCGCGCGGCTATGCGATGCAGCTGCGCGTCAACATGGAGGTGATGGACGAGGCGGGAGTGACAAAACCGACCGGCGGCACGCTCGCCGTGTTCGACCTGCCGTCCGGCCCCGGCGTTCGCGTCGATACCTTCGGCTATTCCGGCTACAGGACCTCTGCCGCGTTCGATTCGCTGCTGGCAAAAGTCATCGTGCATTCGCCGAGCCCAAAATGGACCGACGTGGTGCACAAGGCATCGCGCGCCTTGCGTGAATTCCGGATCGGCGGCGTCGCCACCAACATCCCGTTCCTCGGCGCTATTCTGGCGCACCAGAGCTTTGGCCGGAACAAGATCAGCACCAACTTCATCGATACCCATGTTGCGGCGCTGGTCGGCGCGGCGCAGGATCTCGCCGCACCATTGATCGAAGTGAGCGAGGCGGCTGCGACCAAGGCCGTTGCTGCCGAAGCAGCGCCTGAGGGATCGCTCCCGGTGCCCGCGCCGCTGCAGGGCACGATCGTGGCGATCGAGGTCGCGGAGGGCGATCTGGTTCGGCCCGGCCAGCAGATCGCGGTGCTGGAATCGATGAAGATGGAGCATCTGGTCACGGCGCCGCATGGCGGCCGGGTGACCAGGATCGCGGGCGGCATCGGCGTCACCCTGATGCATGGCGAGCCGATCCTGTTCTTCGAACCGGCCGAAGTCGACGGCCATCACGCTGCGGAGGAGGCCGCGATCGATCTCGATCACATCCGGCCTGATCTCGCCGAACTGATCGCGCGCAAGGCGATCACGCTGGACGAGAACCGCCCGGCCTCGGTCGAGCGCCGCCGCAAGACCAACCAGCGCACCGCGCGCGAGAACATCGCGCAGCTGGTCGATGAGGGCTCGTTCATCGAATACGGCTCGCTGGCGATCGCGGCGCAGCGCCGCCGGCGCAAGGTCGAGGACCTCATCAAGAACACGCCGGCCGACGGCCTGATATCAGGCGTCGCCACCGTCAACGCCAAGGATTTCGGCGCCGACGGCGCGCGCTGCATGGTGATCTCCTACGACTACACCGTGCTCGCCGGCACGCAAGGGCACATGAACCACAAGAAGATCGACCGCATGCTCGGCCTCGCCGAGCAGTGGCGCATGCCGCTGGTGTTCTACGCCGAGGGTGGCGGCGGCCGTCCCGGCGATACCGACCGGCTCGGCATGACCGGCCTCGACGGCCCGTCCTTCGTGCAGTTCGCAAAACTCTCCGGGCTGGTGCCCGTGGTCGGCGTGGTCTCCGGCTATTGCTTCGCCGGCAATGCCGCGATGCTCGGCGTCTGCGACGTCATCATCGCAACCAGGAATGCGTCGATCGGCATGGGCGGTCCGGCGATGATCGAGGGCGGCGGGCTCGGCGTCTACCATCCGGCCGAGGTCGGCCCGGTCTCGTTCCAGTCGCCGAACGGCGTGATCGACATCCTGGTCGAGGACGAGGCCGAGGCGACCGCGGTGGCGCAGAAATATCTGTCCTACTTTCAGGGCGCCGTGCAGGACTGGAAGGCGCCGGACCAGCGGCTGCTGCGCCGTGCGATCCCGGAAAATCGCCTGCGGGTCTACGACATCCGCAACGTGATCGACCTGATCGCCGACGAGGGCTCGGTGCTGGAGATCCGCAGGGATTTCGGCGTCGGCATGATCACGGCCTTTATCCGCATCGAGGGCAAGCCGTTCGGCCTGATCGCCAACAACCCGAAGCATCTCGGCGGCGCGATCGATGCGCCGGCCGGCGACAAGGCCGCGCGCTTCATGCAGTTGTGCGACGCCTTCGACATCCCGATCGTCTCGCTCTGCGACACGCCGGGCTTCATGGTCGGCCCCGAGGCCGAGAAGACCGCGATCGTCCGCCACGTCGCGCGGATGTTCGTCACCGGCGCCAGCATCACGGTGCCGCTGTTCGGCATCGTGCTGCGCAAGGGCTATGGCCTCGGCGCACAGTCGATGATCGGCGGCGGCTTCCACGCCTCGTTCTTCACGGTGGCGTGGCCGACCGGCGAGTTCGGCGGCATGGGTCTCGAAGGCTATGTCCGCCTCGGCTTCCGCAAGGAGATGGAGGCGATCGAGGACCCGGTCGAGCGCGAGAAGTATTTCCAGACCAAGGTCGCCGAGCTCTACGCCAACGGCAAGGCGGTCTCGATCGCCTCGGTGCTCGAGATCGACGAGGTGATCGATCCCGCCGACACAAGGCACTGGATCATGGCCGGCCTGCGCTCGGTGCCGAAGCCGGAGCCGCGCACGCATCGCAAGCGGCCGTGCATTGACGCGTGGTAAGCGAAGCTGGATGTGTAGGATGGGTAGAGCGAAGCGAAACCCATCAATTCTCTCTCCGCGGCGCAAATGATGGGTATCGCTTCGCTCCACCCATCCTACGGGATGTCGTCCTGGCGAAAGCCAGGACCCATTACCCCAAATCATAATTGTTGCGCGACGCTGGGGTAGCGATCCCGTTCATCACCGAATGCGGTGGTTATGGGTCCTGGCTTTCGCCAGGACGACAGTGGTGATGCGGCAGGCGCCTGTCGTCACCGAGAGAGTTAGACCGGACAGCCGAGAGAACTACGCCAACCGCAACTCCGCATACCCTTTCGCCGCCACCTCGTCGCATCGCGCGCGATATGCCGGGGCGCTGCCGCTGTAGCGGGCGACGATGCGGGTTTGCTTGCCCTCGACGTTGCGGTTGATGCCGGTCATCCAGGAATCGACCTCGTTGGACAGCAGGCCGACGCCGAGCGCCTTGACATGCTCGGTCCAGTTCGCGGTGCCTTCAGGCGTGGCATCGAGGAAGGTCAGGTCTCTCTCCTGCGCAAAGTGGATCAGCCCGGTGACCCAGTCCACGCTGTATTCGATGCTGCGCGGGATGTTGCCGAGTGCGGTGTGCGGGCCCATCAGCATCATCATGTTGGGGAAGCCGTCGACCATCAGCCCGAGATAGGTTTCCGGGCCGCCCGTCCATTTCTCCTTCAGCCGCGCACCGTGTGCGCCGCGGAAATCGATCCTGTCGAAGCTGCCGGTGATGGCATCGAAGCCGGTGGCGTAGATGATGATGTCGAAGGCGTAGTCCTTGTCGCTGGTGCGGATGCCCTCGGGCGTGATCCGCTCGATCGGCGTCTCCTTGATATCGACCAGCTCGACATTGTCGCGGTTGTAGACCTCGTAATAGAAGGTCTCGAGCGGCAGCCGCCGCGTGCCGAAGCCGTGGTTCTTCGGGATCAGCATCTCGGCGACCGCCTGGTTCTTCACGCGCTGACGGATCTTGTGCGCGACGAAATCGCTGATCGTGGCATTCGCCGCGCGGTCGATCAGGATGTCCTTGAAGTTGCCCTGCCAGATGCCGAAGCCGCGCTCGCCATAGAGCTTCTCGTAGAACGCCTCGCGCTCCGCCTCGCTCACCTCGAACGCGCCGCGCGGATCGGGCGTATGCACGAAGCAGGCGAAGGTCTCCTTGCAGCGCGCGAAGATCTCGGGATAGCCGGCCTTGATCCTGGCTTGCGTCTCGGCGTCGATCTTGCCGTTGTGCAGCGGCGCCGCCCAGTTGGCGGTGCGCTGGAACACGGTGAGACGCCCGACCTCGCCGGCGATGGTCTGGATAGTCTGGATGCCGGTCGCGCCGGTGCCGATCACGGCGACGCGCTTGCCGGTGAAATCCACCTTCTCCTTCGGCCAGCGCGCGGTGTGAAACGATTGGCCCCTGAAATCATCGCGGCCCTCGATGCGCGGCAGGGTCGGCGTCGACAACGGGCCGATCGCGGTGATCAGGAAGCGGCAGGAGTGCTGCGCGCCGCTTTCGAGCGTGATCCGCCAGCTTCGCGTGTCGTCCTGGTAGATCGCGGACGTGACGCGGCTCTCGAACTGGATGTCGCGGCGCAGGTCGAACTTGTCGGCGACATAGTTGCAGTAGCGCAAGGTCTCGGGCTGGCCGGCGAAATGCTCCGACCATTCCCATTCCTCGAGCAGCTCCTTCGAGAACGAGTAGCCATAGGAATAGCTCTCGGAATCGAAACGCGCTCCGGGATAGCGGTTCCAGTACCACGTGCCGCCGACGCCGGTGCCGGCCTCGAACACGCGCGCGCTGAGACCAAGCTCGCGCAGCCGATAAAGCTGGTACATGCCGGACAGGCCGGCGCCGATGATGATGACGTCGTAGTCCAGCGCAGCCGTCTGGGCGGTGTTGTCCTGGCGCAATTCGGCCACCTGTCGTTGCTCCCCGATGGATCGATTGTCGGCAAGGCTAGCCGGTCTTCCTGCTGCCGACAAACATCGCGGAGCGGGGCAGCTATCGGGATTTGCCGGGTGCGTCGGTCCGCGCGCATTCCGCGCGGCGGACTGTCCGCCCCGCGGCTTTACTCGGCCGCGGGATTCCCTTTATCGTCGGCCCGACACGACGATCGCCCGCCAAGCGGCGACGGAACCTAACGGGAGTGAAGCGATGGGAGAGGCGCTGCGCAGGCCGACGTCGACAGACGTCAGCAATCCCCGGCTTTACCAGGATGACACCTGGCGGCCGCTGTTCGCGCAACTCCGCCGCGACCATCCCGTGCATTATTGCGAGGCGTCGGCCTACGGCCCCTACTGGTCGGTGACGCGCTACGACGACATCTTCGCGGTCGAGCTGGATCACCAGAACTATTCGTCGGCATCCGAGCTTGGCGGTATCCAGGTCGCGGACCAGCCGAAGGGGCAGGAGCGGCCGAGCTTCATCCGCATGGACCCGCCCGGCCACACCGCGCAGCGCCGCACGGTGGCGCCGATCGTGGCGCCGTCGAACCTCGCCAATTTCGACGCCCTGATCCGCAAGCGCACCTCAGCCGTACTCGATGCGCTGCCGCGCAACGAGACCTTCGACTGGGCCGAGCGGGTCTCGGTCGACCTCACCAACATGATGCTGGCGACGCTGTTCGATTTCCCTTCTGAAGACCGCGCCAAGCTGACCTGGTGGTCGGATGTCGCGATCGCCAACGTCGAATCCCCCGACGCGGTGGTGCATTCGGAGGCTGAACGCACCGCCGAACTGGTCAAGATGGGAGAATATTTCCGCAAGCTGTGGGACGCGCGGGCCGATGCGCCGCCGACCTTCGATTTGATCTCGATGCTGGCGCATTCGGACGCGACGCGGAATCTGGAGCCGCGCGAGTTCATCGGCACGATCGGCCTGCTGATCGTCGGCGGCAACGACACCACGCGCAACTCGATGTCGGCCGGCCTGATGGCGCTGTGCGAGAACCCGGAGCAGTTCGAGCTGGTCCGCGCGAAGCCGGAGCTGATCCCGAACCTGGTGTCCGAGACCATCCGCTACCACACGCCGGTGCTGCACATGCGCCGCACCGCACGCAATGATGTCGAGCTTGCCGGCCGCCGGATCAAGAAGGGCGACAAGGTCGTGATGTGGTACATCTCCGGCAACCGCGACGAGGACAAGATCGAGCGTGCCGATGAATTCATCATCGACCGTGCCAAGCCGCGCCAGCATCTCGCCTTCGGCGCCGGCGTCCACCGCTGCGTCGGCGACCGCCTGGCCGAGCAGCAACTGCGAATCCTCTGGGAGGAGGTTCTGGCGCGCGATCTGCGTTTTGAGCTGATGGGCCCGCCGCAAAGGCTCTATTCCAATTTCATCCGCGGTATACGAAGCTTGCCGGTGAGAATCGTCAATTGAAGTTGTGGGTTGTCATTCCGGAGCGATGCGGAGCATCGAATCCGGAATCTCGAGATTCCGGGTCTGGTCCTTCGGACCATCCCGGAATGACGGGGTCATCTGAGATCAAGGAACAAGAATGAAGAACGATCCCGTTGACGTCCTGATCATCGGCGCCGGCGCCTCCGGCGCTGCGGTGGCCTGGAGCCTCGCCGATACCAAGATGCACATCCTCTGCCTCGATCAGGGCGGCTGGATGAATCCGGCCGAATATCCAAGCACCGGGCGCGACTGGGAGGCGAAGTTCTACGGCGAGTGGTCGTCCAGCCCGAATGTTCGCAAGCGGCCCGAGGACTATCCGATCAACGACGACAATTCGCCGATCAAGGTCGTCAACTTCAACGCCGTCGGCGGCTCGACGGTGATGTACACCGCGCACTGGCCGCGGCTGCATCCGTCCGACTTCAAGGTGAAGACGCTCGACGGCGTCGCCGATGACTGGCCGATCGACTACGACGCGCTCACCCCGTTCTTCGAGGAGAACGATCGGATGATGGGCGTGTCGGGCCTGTCGGGCGATCCGCTGTCGCCGCTGAGCCATCCGCCGATGCCGCAGCAGCCGCTCGGACTATCGGGCCCGCTGATCGGCAAGGCCATGAACAAGCTCGGCTGGCACTGGTGGCCGTCGGACACGACCGTGGCGACGATGGATTACGAGGGCAGGGCGCGCTGCATCAATCTCGGCCACTGCACGCCGGGCTGCGCGCAGGGTGCCAAGGCCTCGACCGACATCACCTACTGGCCGCACGCGGTCCGCGCCGGGGTCGAGCTCAAGACCCATTGCCGGGTGCGCGAGATCCTGACCAACGAGCACGGCATGGCCTCCGGTGTGGTCTATTACGACAGGGACGGAGTCGAGCAGTTTCAGCCGGCCGAAGTCGTCATCATCGCCTGCAACGGCGTCGGCACGCCGCGGCTGCTGCTCAATTCGGCGTCAGGCAAATTCCCGAATGGCCTCGCCAACTCGTCAGGCCTGGTCGGCAAGAACCTGATGTTCCACCCCTACGCGCAGATCTACGGCTTCGTGAAGGAGCCGACCGACAGCAACCGCGCCCCGCCGACCTGCCTGTGGAGCAAGGAGTTCTACGACACCGATCTGTCGCGCGGCTTCGTCCGCGGCTACGGCATCCAGTTCGGCCGCGGCGCCGGGCCGGTGTTCGAGGCGGTCGCGAGCGAGCAGAAGGGCATCCTGCCCTGGGGCAAGGATCATCACCGCGTGTTCCGCAAGCTCAACGGGCATCGTCTCGCGGTGTCGGCGATCTGCGAGGATCTGCCGGAGGAGCACAACCGCGTCACGCTCGATCCCGTGTTGAAGGACAGCCACGGCATCCCCGCGCCGAAGATCGACTACACGATCAGCGCGAACAGCCGGAAGATGATGGATCACGGGCTGGCGCGCGGCCGGGAGATCCTCGAGGCCGCCGGCGCCACCGACATCTGCATCAATGATCCGATCCCGTGGGGCGGCTGGCATCTGCTCGGCACCGCGCGGATGGGCACCGATCCGGCGCGCTCCGTGGTCAACGAATGGGGCCGCTCGCACGACGTGAAGAACCTCTTCATCGTTGACGGCAGCATCTTCGTCACCTCGGGCGGCGTGAACCCGACCTCCACCATCCAGGCCCTTGCGCTCTACATCGCCGACCAGATGAAGCAGCGCCTCGCCAATCTGTTCGACTGAGACCGCCAGAGACCGACATGTCCGATAGCAATCAACTGACTGCAGCCCAGCGCGCCGATCTGCGCACCGTCGCCGCGATGATTGTTCCCGCAAGCGACGAGTACAAGGTGCCGGGGGCGGACGATGCCGCGATCCAGGCCGACATGCTGGCGACGCTCGGCCGCGACACCGCGCTGGTCGCGCAGGCGCTGGATCATCTGGCCAAGCTCGCGGGCAAGCCGCTCGCCGAGCTCGACGATGCCGGGCGCGATGCGGTGGCGCGGGAGTTTCGTAGCCATGGCGGCGCGGCCGCGGCGACGCTCGTCCGCGTGGTGCTGCAATGCTATTACCGCGACGACCGCGTGTTGCGCTCGCTCGGCCTCGAGCTGCGCGCGCCTTTCCCCAAGGGTCATGTGCTGCCGGAGGGCGACTGGTCGCTGCTCGATCCGGTCAGGGCGCGCGGCGGGGTGCTGCGGCGGGCGACCTAGCGTTGTGTCCGTGACTTGACAGTCCATTCCGTCATTCCGGGGCGCGACGAAGTCGCGAACCCGGAATCCAGAGGTCGTGCATCGAGATTCCGGGTTCTCGCTTCGCGAGCCCCGGAATGACACTGAGTCAATCGCGCGTCAGAGACGCAGCCCTAGCCATCCGGGCAGGTGCAGGGCGTAACCACTTGCGGCGCGGGAAGCCGGTCACCATCTGAGGAGACCAAAGGACTCTCGCCATGCTGGATTTTACCTCAGATACCGCCGGTGACACGCCGTCAGCGGCGACGGCCGATGCTGCCCAAGTCGCAACCCAGGTCGATGACCGGGCTTTGCTGGATGCCTATTCCAATGCCGTGATCGACGTCACCGACCGCGTCGGCCCCGCCGTGGTCCGGGTCGAAACCGGGCCGAAGGTGCGCAATGCGCGCGAGCGCGGCGGCCTCGGCTCGGGCATCGTGATCTCGCCCGATGGCTTCGTGCTGACCAACAGCCATGTGGTCGGATCGTCGAAGGAGATCCGCCTGCGCGACACCGAGGGCTTCGTCACCGACGCCCATGTGCTCGGCGTCGATCCCGACACCGATCTCGCGCTGCTGCGGGCCGATGGCGCGCGCGATCTGCCTTACGCGTCGCTCGGCAACTCCAAGACGCTGCGGCGCGGCCAGCTCGTGGTCGCGATCGGCAATCCGCTCGGCTTCGAATCGACCGTCACCGCCGGCGTGGTGTCGGCGCTCGGACGTTCGATCCGCTCGGTGAGCGGGCGCACCATCGAGGACGTGATCCAGACTGACGCCGCGCTCAACCCCGGCAATTCCGGCGGGCCGCTGGTGTCGTCGAAGGGCGAGGTGATCGGCATCAACACCGCGATCATCAACGGCGCGCAGGGCATCTGCTTTGCGGTCGCCAGCAACACCGCGCAGTTCGTGCTGTCGGAGATCATCCGGCACGGCTATGTCCGCCGTGCCTATATCGGCGTTGCCGGGCAGACCGCGCCGGTGCCGCGGCGCCATGCGGTGCTCGCCGGCGTCGAGAACAAGATGGGCGCGCTCCTGATGCAGATCGAGCCGGACAGCCCGGCGTCGCGGGCGAGCCTGCTGCCGGGTGATGTCGTGATCAAGCTCGACGGCATCGAGGTCAACGGCGTCGACGACCTGATCCGCGCGCTCGATCACAGCCGGATCGACCGCACCCTCTCGATGGACGTGCTCCGCCTCGGCCGCCTGCGCGCGATCGAGATCCATCCGATCGAGAGGAAGCCGGCGAAGCAGTAGCGCTACTGCATCCACGCGCGAGCTGCACCCTCTCCCCCTGTGGGAGAGGGTGGCTTCGCTGCGGAAGCAGCGAAGCCGGGTGAGGGGTTTCTATCCGCGAGTTCGTCTGCGGAGAGAACCCCTCATCTGGCGCTTCGCGCCACCTTCTCCCACAAGGGAGAAGGAAGAGGGACCGCGAGTGCCGCTACTGCGGGGCCGCCAGTAGCTCGTCGGGCTGCTCGACCATCATCGTGCGACCGGCACCATCTTCACAGCGCGGGCAATATCGGGTCTCGGAGGCGAAGCGAAAATCTTGTACTTGTCCTGAGCTTTACCGGTTGTGATCCTGGCTGTGTGAAAACGCTGGGCTGCTGTTATGATTCTCCTGTGATTCTTTGGGGGAATCGATGAGGCGCTTCGTTGAAGAGGCGGATCGTGGACAGCGGTCGCTGTTGCCCGAATGCCTCGATGACTTCATTGACGAGAGCAACCCTGTTCGCGTGATCGACGTATTTGTCGATGCGCTCGGTTTGGCTGAGATGGGCTTTGAGGGTGTGGAGCCGGCGGCCACCGGTCGGCCGTCGTACCATCCCTCGGTGCTCCTGAAGCTTTACATTTACGGTTATCTGAACCGGGTACAGTCGAGCCGGCGGCTGGAACGAGAGGCCGGGCGCAACGTCGAGGTGATGTGGCTGCTGGGTCGGCTCGCTCCCGATCACAAGACGATTGCGGACTTCCGCAAGGACAACGGCCTGGCGCTGCGCAGGGTATGTGCGCGCTTCGTCGAACTCTGCCGAGAGATGGGTCTGCTGGCGACGGCGAGCGTCGCCATCGATGGCAGCAAGTTCAAGGCCGTGAACAACCGGGACAGGAACTTCACGCGCGCGAAGATGGAGCGACGGCGTGCTCAGTTGGAGGAGAGCGTCGCGCGCTATCTGAGCCAACTTGACACGGCCGACCGCCAGGAGCCGACCGAGGCCCTGGCCACGAAGGTGACGAGGCTTACCGAGAAGCTGACGAAACTGAAGGAGGAAATGGGCAAGCTTGCCGTCTACGAGAAGCAGGTGCTTGCGTCACCCGACCAGCAAATCTCCCTGACCGACCCCGACAGCCGCTCGATGGCGACGAGCGGGCGCGGCTCTGGTGTTGTCGGCTACAACGTACAGGTCGCCGTAGACACCGAACACCATCTGATTGTGACGCACGAGGTGACGAACAGCGGCTCGGATCGGGCACAACTTGCCAATATGGCCAAGCGGGCGAAGGCTGTTCTGAAGACTGAGACGCTCGAAGCTGTAGCCGATCGCGGCTACTTCAACAGCCCAGAGATCCTTGCGTGCCACGAAGCGGGCATCACGGTAACTCTGCCCAAACCGCTAACGTCCGGCGCTAAGGCAGACGGACGCTTCGGTAAACAGGACTTTGCCTATTTGCCAGAGGAGGACGTCTATCGCTGCCCGGCCGGGGAGCGGCTATCATATCGCTATACGAATGAAGAAGACAGCAAGGTGCTGCGGCGCTACTGGACCACGGCCTGTCAAAGCTGTTCGCTCAAGACCCAATGCACGCCTGGGTCAGAACGGCGGATTACGCGATGGGAGCATGAGCATCTGCTCGAGGCTGTGCAGCAGCGCCTTGATGCAAGCCCGCACGCCATGCGTCAGCGCCGCGAAACTGTCGAGCATCCGTTCGGCACCATGAAGGCCCGCATGGGAGCGACACACTTCCTCACCAAAACGCTTCCGAAAGTGGCGGCCGAAATGGCGCTCTCCGTCCTGGCCTACAATCTGACACGGGTCATGAACATCGTCGGGATCAAGCCGCTGATGGTTGCGATCGCGGCATGACACCAATCCAGTCCCGACTGCCTCGGGACTGGCGTTTTTACACGACCAAGATCCGTAGCGGACAAAAATGCGCGCTGATTCAGCGAAGCTATGCATGAGCGGTTATCTCGCGTTTCTGTGCTGGGCGACGATCTGTTCAGCGCAATCGATACCAAGGCGCGAGTGGTGCGAGAGAGTAGCGACATTCTTTAGACCGGCGTTGCGGTGTGGCGAGGTTGCTACAGCCATCGCCGGAGACTCGGCGCATGCTGCGTTTCTCGGGGATCATGCGGGATGAAGGTCATGCGGAAATTCCTTTCCGGAGTGGCGGTACTCATCGCCCTGGCGGGCCCCGCCATCGCTGCCGATTTGCGGCTTCCAATCGAGGCACCGCCACCCGCCGCCCCGTCATGGAACTGGACTGGCTGTTACACCGGCGGCCACGCGGGGTGGCTGGGCGCCTCCAAAAGGGATTGGATTGTGCGAACGACCGGTGGCGCCCATCTCGGCGAGTCACTCGGCGGCCATGACTCCGATAGCTGGGTCGCCGGAGTTCAGGCCGGCTGCGACTATCAGTTTGCCGGCGGCTTCGTGATCGGCCTGCAGGGCGACTACGCCTGGACGGATGCGATCGGTCGCCATGACAGCGCGCGCGAGGTGGGCGTGGCCTATCACAGCCGGGTGGACGCGCTGGCATCAGTCACCGGCCGCATCGGCTACAGCTTTGGTCGCTTCCTCGGATATGTGCGAGGAGGCGGCGCCTGGGAGCGCGACGCGTACTGGGCAACAACCACGATTCTCGGCACCGCGTACGCGGCTCGCGCGACACACCCGGGATGGACCATCGGTATCGGCGGCGAATACGCTTTCACGGACTATCTGTCCGCTTTCGCCGAATACAATTACTACGACTTCGCCACCAACCGGATCGCGTTCGCTCCCCAGTTGGCCGGGCTCCCGCCGGCATTCGTGGACGTGCAGGAGCGTACAAGCGTCGTGCGCGTCGGGCTCAACCTCCGATTCGGAACAATCGGAGCGCCTGTTGCGGGGAGATACTGAACCGCCCCAGACCACAACGATGATTTCTAGTCGGCTTCTGGCCCTCTCGGCGACGGGCGCGTACGCTGTTGCGCAAGGGCGACGGGGGCCGTTCCCAGGAATTCGGAATAATAGAATATATCGCTGAGTTGCCCGACAAGTCAAGTCGCTTGTCCGAGTGCTAGCGGCCACCCAGCTACTTTGCATGGGGTTGTTTTCGGCTTTTTTGGGGGGAGAGCCCCTCATCCGGCGCCGTAGCCGACGCTGCGCGTCGGCGTTGAAACGGCGGCCGTTTGCCGCCTATGCCACCTTCTCCCACATCCGCCTTCGCCAAGGCTACGGCGGACATGAGGGGAGAGGGGAAGAGCGCTATCGCAGCGCCGCCAGCAGCTCGTCGGGCTGCTCGACCATCATCATGTGGCCGGCGCCTGGCAGCACCACGGTGCGGGCATTCGGCGTCGCGGCGGCGAGTGTCTTGCCGGCCTTGGCCGGGGTCATCATGTCACGTTCGCCGAGGATGAAGGTCGCGGGCACCTTGACCGCGGCAGCAGCCGTGAGCGCGTTCTGGTAGGCGTTGCAGGCGTTGAGGTCGTTGTAGAGCACGCCGGGCTTCGCCTCCTGCAGCACCCGCTGCGCGCCCTGGTGCATCCACAGGCCGGGCGCGAGGCTGCCGCCGAGCTCGGCCTTGAAGCCGAGGCCCCAGATCGAGACCATGGCGATCGCCGCGACGTCATTGGCTTCGGCGGCCTTCAGGAGATCGGGGCCAACCGTCATGGTCGCGGCGGTGCCGATCAGCGCGAGGCCGGAGACCTTGTCGGGATGCCGCGCCGAGGTCTCGATCGCGATCAGCGAGCCCATCGAATGGCCGATCAGCCGCGCTTTCGACGCGCCGGCTGCCGTGATCAGCGCCGCGATCCAGTCGGCCATCTCGGCGATGGTCGGGAGCGGCTTGCCGGCGGAGCGGCCGTGGCCCGGCAGATCCGGCGCCAGCACGGAATAGCCATGATGGGCGAACCAGCGGCTGTGCAGCGCCCAGGTCGAGGAATCGAAGCCGGCGCCGTGGATCATCACCACCGCCGGCAGCGACGGATCGAACGGCTTGCCGCCGGTCGCGATGAAGGTGTCTGATCCGTTCACGGAAAGCTGCATGGCGCTCAAGTCCTTTGCGAGGCGCGCAGCGCCTGGCCGAGATCGTCGATGATATCCTGCGCGGTTTCGATGCCGACCGACAGCCGCACCAGCTCCTCGCCGATGCCGGCGGCCTTGAGCTGCTCGGCGTCCATCTGCTGATGCGTGGTGCTGGCGGGATGGATCACCAGCGTCTTGGCGTCGCCGACATTGGCGAGATGGCTTATCAGCTTCAGGGACTCGATGAACTTCTTGCCGGCGGCGCGGCCGCCCTTGATGCCGAAGCTGACGATCGAGCCGGCGCCGCGCGGCAGCAGCTTCTTGGCCAGCGCGTAATCCGGATGCGTCTCCAGCGAGGGATGCAGCACCCAGTCGACCGCCTTGTTCGCGGCGAGGGCGTCCAGCACCGCATGGGTGTTGCTGACATGGCGATCCATGCGGACGCCGAGCGTCTCGATGCCCTGCAGCAGCTGGAAGGCGTTGGTCGGCGACAGGCAGGCGCCGAAATCGCGCAGGCCCTCGGTGCGGGCGCGCATGATGAAGGCGGCCTTGCCGAACTGCTCGTCGAAGACGATGCCGTGATAGCCGGCATAGGGCTCGGTGAGCTGCGGGAATTTGCCGGAGGCGCGCCAGTCGAACCGCCCGCCATCGACGATCACGCCGCCGATCGCGATGCCATGGCCGCCCATCCACTTGGTCGCCGAGTTCATCGCGATGTCGGCGCCGAGCTCGATCGGCTGGCTGAGATAGGGCGTCGCGAAGGTGTTGTCGATCAGCAGCGGAATCTTCGCGTCATGCGCGATTTGAGCCACCGCGGGGATATCGAGTACTTCGAGGCCGGGATTGCCGATGGTCTCGCCGATCACGAGGCGGGTGTTCGGCTTGATCGCGGCACGGAATTCGTCGAGCCCACGCGGCTTCACGAAGGTCGTGGTGATGCCGAACCGCGGCAGCGTGTGCGCCAGCAGATTGATGGTGCCGCCATAGAGTGAGGCGGAGGCGACGATATGGTCGCCGGCATTGAGCAGGGTTGCGATCGCAAGGTGCATCGCGGCCATGCCGCTGGCGGTGCATATCGCGCCGACGCCGCATTCAAGCGCGGCGATCCGCTCCTCCAGCACTGATGTCGTCGGGTTCGAGATGCGGGTGTAGATGTGGCCGGCGCGCTCCAGATTGAACAGCGCCGCGGCATGATCGGCATCCTGGAACACGTAGGACGTGGTCTGATAGATCGGAACCGCGCGCGCGCCGGTCGCGGGATCGGGGCGCTGGCCGGCGTGCAGGCTCAGGGTTTCGAAGGCAGGCGGCTTGGGTGCGGGCATGCGAAACTCGTCAGGTCAGTCGATGGGAGTGATATCTGTGCCGGTTTAGACGTGAACTGCGGTGCGAACACGGCCGACATTGCCGAACACGCGCAAATAGCGCTCGACCTCGGACGGGATGCCGGTCGCCTTCTCCGGATTGTCGGAGAGCTTGACGGCCGGGCGTCCGTCGACCGACGTCACCTTGCAGACGATCGAGATCGGGTCGAGCTCGGCGGTGCCGTCGGGTGCGCAGCCGACGAAATCGTTGGTGAGGTTGGTGCCCCAGCCGAAGCTGACGCGCACGCGTCCCTTGAAATGGTGGAACGTCTCCTCGATCGAGCCGACATCCATCGCGTCGGAGAACACCAGCAGCTTCTCCTTGGGATCGCGGCCCTTCTGCTTCCACCATTTGATGATCTCTTCGCCGGCCGTGATCGGCGGCGCACTGTCGGGCCGAAAGCCGGTCCAGTCGGCGACCCAATCGGGCGCGTCGCGCAGGAACGGCTTTGTCCCGAAGGCATCGGGCAGCGCGATCAGCAGGTTGCCGCCATAGGTGTGGCGCCATTGGTCGAGGATGCGATAGGGCGCCCAGCGCAGCGCCTCGTCGTCATTGGCGAGCGCGGCCGCGACCATCGGCAGCTCATGTGCGTTAGTGCCGATCGCCTCGAGGTCGTTGTCCATCGCGAGCAGCACATTCGACGTTCCGGTGAAGGAGGGGCCGAGGCCTTCCTTCACCGCCTCGACGCACCAGCGCTGCCAGAGGAAGCCGTGGCGGCGGCGTGTGCCGAAATCGGACAGCCGCAAGCCGTCCAGCTTGCGCAGCCGCTCGACCTTGGCCCACAGCTTGGCCTTGGCGCGGGCGTAGAGCACGTCGAGCGCGAAGCGACCGTAGGTCTTGGTTGCTGCGCGCGAGCGCAGCTCGTTGAGGATCGCGAGCGCCGGGATCTCCCACATCGTGGTGTGGGTCCACGGCCCGTGGAAATGGAGCTCGTACTGGCCGTCGACCTTGTGCAGCTCGTATTCGGGCAGCCGGAAGTTCGACAGCCAGTTGATGAAGTCGGGCGAGAACATCTGGGTCTTGCCGTAGAACGTGTTGCCCGCGAGCCAGATCAGCTCCTTCTTGGTGAAGCGGATGGTGCGGGCGTGGTCGAGCTGGGCACGCAGCTCGGCCTCGTCGATGACCTCGGCGAGCCGGATATGGGTCGAGCGGTTGATCACCGAAAAGGTCGTGCGGGTGTCCGGATAGCATTCCCGGATCATCTGCTGCATCAACAGCTTGTAGAAATCGGTGTCCAGCAGGCTGCGCACGATCGGGTCGAGCCGCCAGCCGTGGTTGTAGGTCCGGGTCGCGATATCTGTCACGGTCATGCGGGAACCTTAGCCTGCCGGGCGCCGCCCGCCCAGTGGGTATCGGGCGGAACATGGCAGGTCAGCGCGCTATGGTCTGCCGTATACGGCCGACGGTGGCGGCGACATCGGCCCAGGCCGGCTTATCAGGGGCGAATTGCCGCCGCAGGAAGGTGACGAGCTCGGCGACCTGGCCGTCGCTCATGCTGTCCTTGAAGGCCGGCATGTAGCCCAGATCGGTCACGGCCGGCTTGGCGATGCCGTGCAGGATCACCTGGATCAGATTGTCGGGCGCGTCGCTGTGCAGATTGCTGTTGAGCGCCAGCGACGGCCGGCTGCCGAACAGCGGCAGGCCGCCGACCTCATGGCAGACCGCGCAGGCGCCTTGATAGATCCGGCCTCCCGCCGAGGCCGCGGTGGTGACGACGGTGCCGGTTTCGAGCTTAGCGGCCAAGGCATCGTGCGCCGGCCGGTCGGCGCCGTCGTTGAACGAGGCGAGGTAGACCGCCATTGCACGAATGTCCTGGTCGGGCAGCGCGGCGAGCTCCTGCACGACCGGCGCCATCGGTCCTGCGGCAACGCCGTGCAGGCGCGACTCGCCGGTGCGCAAATAGGCGTAGAGCTCGTCCTCGCTCCAGGGGATCGGCGCCTTCGACAGCGATGTCAGCGCCGGCGCCTCCCAACCTTCCGCGAAGCCGCCGGCGAGATAGGCCGCTTGCCGTTCGGCGCCGAGCGCATTGCGCGGCGAGTGGCAGGCGCTGCAATGGCCGAGCCCTTCGATCAGATAGGCGCCGCGATTCCATATCGCTGACTTCGATGGATCGGGCTGGAACGCCTGCGCCTGATGGAACAGCGCATTCCATCCGGCGAGCAGCGGCCGCAGGTTGAACGGAAAGGCGAGCGCGTTGGCCGGCGTCTCGGCGTGCACCGGCGTCTGCGCCATCAGATAGGCATAGAGCGCCTGCAGGTCGGCATCACTGGTCCTGGCGAAGTGCGTGTACGGGAACGCCGGATAGAGATGGCGTCCGTCGCGATGGATGCCCTCGCGCATCGCGCGCTCGAAGGCGGGATAGGACCAGGCGCCGATGCCGGTGTCGACGTCGGGCGTGATGTTGGTGGTGAAGATGGTGCCGAACGGCGTCTCCAGCGGCCGGCCGCCGGCGTTCGAAACGCCATGCTCCGACGTGTGGCAGACGGCGCAGGCGCCGAGCGCTGCAAGCTCCTTGCCACGGGCGATCGTCGCGGCGGAATACACCGACGCGTCGGGCCGGGCGATCGGCGCGATCGCGCGCGACGGCAGCACGGCCGCGCCGATGCCGATCGCCGCTGCGCAGAGTGCGGCAATGCCGGCGAGCACGCCGCCGCGCTTTGCAAAGGGATTCTGCCATCTGTTGAGGTCGGCCGTCTGCGCAGGCGGCGGGAGCGGGGCGGGCGCGACCGGTTGCTCGCCGCGCAATCCCTTCAGGATGCGTTCCGGTGTGAACGGCAATTCGCGGAAGCGGACGCCGGTCGCGTCGTAGATCGCATTGGCGATCGCGGCGGCGCTCGGCACCGAGGCGGACTCGCCGACGCCGAGCGGCGGTTGATCCTGCCGCGGCAGCATCAGCACATCGATCTTCGGCAGCTCGGGGAATTTGATGATGGGGTAGGCGCCCCATTCCCGCGCGGTCACCGCGCCGCGCTCGAAGGACACTTCCTCCATCAGCGCGCGGCTGGTCGACTGGATGATGTTGCCTTCGATCTGGTGCCGCACGCCCTCCGGATTGATCATCAATCCGGAATCCTGGCCGGCGACGACGCGCGTCACGCTGACATCGCCGGTCGCCTTGTTGACCGCGACATCGGCGATCCACGCCGACCATGCCGCGCCGTAACCGGGAAACTTGCTGTGCACGTAGAGCGCATAGGCAAAGCCGCGGCCGCGCACGATGTCGCCGTCCGCCTCGGGCTCTTTCCACACCGGGCGCGGCGTCCAGCCGGCGCGCTCGGCAACGGCATTGACGAGATCGATCGCGCGCTTGTCCCTGAGATAGCGCAGCCGGTATTCGATCGGATCGACCTTCGCCTCCGCCGCAAGCTCGTCGATGTAGGATTCATGCGCAAAGGTATTCGGCAGCGCCGAGACGCCGCGAAACCAGGACGCGCGCACGATCGGCGGCATGTCGTTGGCGATCACGCGCATGTTCTCGTAGTCGTAGGGCGGGATCGCGGTGCGGTCGCCCATCTCGAACACCGCGGCTTCAGGCGCGATCCGCCCGGTGAGCAGCAGCGCCAATGTCGGCGCGCCGTTCGAGGGATAGCGCGTGGCAAAATCGTAACCGGCGACGCTGCCGTCGGCGTTGAGCCCGCCATTGACGTCCATCAGCTGCGCGGTGCCTTTCGGCTCCCAGGCATGCTCCTGCTCGCGGGTCAGCTGCACGCGCACAGGACGGCCGACCGCGCGCGACAGCAATAGCGCATCGGCGGAAACATCGTCGGCGCAGTTGCGGCCGTAGCAGCCGGCCGCCTCCATCCGGATCACGTCGATCTCGGATTCCGGCCGCTGGATCAGCAGCGCGAGGTCGCCGCGCAGGATGTGCGGGTTCTGCGTGCCGGACCAGACCCGGATCGCGCCCTCGCTGTAATCGGCAACCGCGCAGGACGGGCCGATCGAGCCGTGCATCTGGTAGGGCCAGACGTAAGTCCGCTGCATCGGCTTGGCGGCCGCCTTGATCGCGGCGTCGACGTCGCCCTTGTCGATCAGCTGGCGCGGCGTCGAGGGATTGGCGCGCAGCGCCTTCTCCACGTCGGCAAGATCGGTCAGTCCCGGTCCGGGCTTCCAGCTCACCGTGAGCTGCGCGGCAGCCTTGGTCGCATTCTCCTCGCGCTCAGCAACGACGCCGACGAAATCGCCGATCCGCACCACCGCGACGAGGCCTGGAATATCGCGCACCGAGGCTTCATCGACCGCAATCAGGCTGGTGCCGACGAACGGGCCGGCATCGACGCCGGCGTAAGGCGGGCGGACGACACGGCCGTGCAGCATGCCGGGCACGCGCAAATCGTGGACATAGACGAGCTCGCCGGTAGCCTTCGCCGGCACGTCGACGCGCGGCACCGACTTACCGACGACCGAATAGGCGCTCACCGCCTTGACCGGAACCTCGTCGGCGAGATCGAGCCGGATGGTCTCGTCCGCGATCAACTCGCCATAGCTGATGCTGCGGTTGTCGTGACCGCGGATCAGGCCGTCCTCGATCGTGAGGTCAACAGCCGGCAGCTCAAGCCGCTCGGCCGCGCGTGCGACCAAGAAGTGCCGCGCTTGCGCGGCGGCCTTGCGCAGGGGAACGGCGGTGATCTGGATGGTTTCGCTTGCGATCGTCGGGCCCTGGTTCGGCACCACGGCGGTGTCGCCGAGGATCACGACGACGCGGGCAAAGGAGACGTCGAGCTCTTCGGCAACGATCTGACCGAGCGCGGTGCGGATGCCGGTGCCGAGATCGACATGGCCGTTATAGGCATTGACCGTGCCGTCGGCCGTGATGGTGATGAAGGTCTCGAACTCATCTTCGGCGCCCAGCACCGCAGGGCGGACGACCGACAGCGAGCCGCGCTGGCGTTGCTCAGGAGCCCGTGCGTCCACCATCAATCGCGCGCCTCAAGGGCGTGACCGGCCGCGCGCATCGCCGCGCGGATGATCTCGATATGCGCGCCGCAACGGCAGAGATTGTAGCGCAACGCCTCCAGCACCTCATGCTCGGACGGATTGGGATTGCGCATCAGCAAGGCCTTGGTGGTGATAATCATGCCGTTGAGGCAATAGCCGCACTGCGCGGCCTGCTCGTGGATGAAGGCATCTTGCACCGGATCGGGATGCTCGCGGCTGCCGAGGCCTTCGAGCGTCACGATGTTGCGGTCCGCACAGCCTTCGATCGGAATCACGCAGGCACGCGCAGCGACGCCGTCGATCAGCACCGCGCAGGCGCCGCACTCTCCGAGCCCGCAGCCGTATTTCGGTCCGTTCAATTCGAGGTCGTTGCGCAGCACGTAAAGCAATGCGGTGTCGGGAGCGGCGTCGACATCATGATTCCTGCCGTTCACGGTCAGGCGCATTGCCCCGGTTCTCCCTGATGTTTTGCGCTGCAACGCCAGCGTCGGATCGCCGGCGAGGATAACGTTTGTATACAAACGTGCAAGCGGCGGCATGCCGCGCTGCAGCGCGTGCCCGCTTTATGAACAGGGTGCGCAAGCGAAGGGCAGGGTTTGATTGCAAAGGCCGCTTGACAGCTCCCGGGCTCGCGCGCAGGATCATTCGTATACGAACGATATGCATGGGAGGCGGAAGCGCAGTATGATCGACCGCCGCCACAAGTCCAGGCTTGGTCACGATGGCTGACACAATGACCGTCGCCGCCGGCGACAAGATCCGCTGCGATGCCTGTCCGGTGATGTGTTACATCAAGCCGGGCGCGGCCGGCGCCTGCGACCGCTATGCCAATCATGACGGCACGCTGGTGCGCGTCGATCCGCACGTCGTGCTGGAGCGCACCGTGTCGCATGGCGGCAAGCTGGTTCCGTTCCAGGTGAGCGGCGACTGGGACGGCAAGATCGTCCGCCAGCCCGAACTGTTCGTCACCGCGATCGGCGCAGGAACAACCTATCCGGATTACAAGCCGGCGCCCTTCATCGTGTCGTCGGAGGTCGACGGCGTCGACATGGTCACCGTGGTGACCGAAGGCATTTTCTCCTATTGCGGCGTCAAGGTGAAGATCGACACCGACCGCTACCTCGGCCCGGAAACCGCGACCGTGCGCTCGGACGGTGAGGCGGTCGGCCATGTCACGACCAGCGAATATGGCTCGCAGATGCTCTCGCTCGGCGGGGTGCATCATTTGACCGGCGGCTCCAAGAAGGAAGGCCGCGTCACCTGCGACACGCTGATGGATCTCTCCAACTGCAAGGCGGTCGAGTTGACCATCGACGGCGGCGCCACCGTCGTGGTGCAGGCCGGCAGGCCGCCGATCGTCAATGGTGTGGCAGAAGAGCGCATGCGGGTCGGCTGTGGCTCGGCGACGATCGGCATGTTCGCCAAGCAATGGCACGGCAAGGTCGATGAGGTCGTGGTGGTCGACGATCACATCACCGGCGTGCTCAGCGAGCACCAGGCCGGCAAGCTGCTCGACATCGCCGACACCGGGATCAAGATGAAGGGGCGGCGCTCGACGCCGGGCCGCTATTTCCAGGTCGCCGATCCCGGCACCGGATGGGGCGGCACCAACATCTCCGATCCGCTGTCGATCCTCGGCCCCTTCAATGCGAAGGAGGCGCGGCCGGGGCTCACCATGCTGATGGTCTCGACCACCGGCGAGCATGCGTCCTATTACGTGCTCGACGAGGCGTTGAAGCCGGTCGAGACCGAGATGCCCGCCGATCTCAGATTTTCGGTCGAGCGCATCCAGGAGAATTGCGAGCCGGCGCTGTGCACCGTGCTGTTCATGGGCGGCGCGGGCGGATCGTTGCGCGCCGGCGTCACCGATAATCCGGTGCGGCTGACGCGCTCGGTGAAGGACGCGCTGACGCGGGTGACCAGCGGCGGCGCGCCGGTCTATGTCTGGCCCGGCGGCGGCATCACCTTCATGGTCGATGTCACGCAGATGCCGGCCGGCGCCTTCGGCTACGTGCCGACCCCGGCGCTGGTGGCGCCGATCGAGTTCACGATGAAGCTGTCGGATTACGCGGCGCTCGGCGGCCACATGGATTATGTCCGGCCGCTGTCATCGCTGCGCGACAGTGCCGAAGTCCGGCCGATGCCATATCTCCCCGGGCGGCGCGCATGAAGCGGCTCCCGCAAATCGCGCTTCTTCCTGACGGCAAGCGGCTGCATTTGCAGGACGGTCCGATTGATCTGGTTGTCGAGGCCAAGGGCGGCGATGCTGACATTCGTACCGCCTATCAGGCTGCGGCGGCGCGCTTCACCGGATTGCTTGACGAACTCTGCGCGGAACTGACCGAACTGCGCAGCGCAGCCGCTCCGGGCGGGTGCACGCTGAAAGGCGTGGTCGCGCGGCGGATGCATGCAGCGGTCGCGCCGTTTGCCGCCGATTGCTTCATCACGCCGATGGCGGCGGTCGCGGGCTCCGTCGCCGAGGAAATCCTCGGCGCGATGCTTGAGGCCACGCCGCTCGACCGCGCCTATGTCAACAATGGCGGCGACATCGCCCTGCATCTCGGCGACGGCGAACAATTCACCGTCGGCCTGATGGATCGGCCGGACCGTCGCGGCGTGATGCGCACCATAATGGTCGATGCCGACACGCCAGTCCGCGGCATCGCGACCAGCGGCCGCCACGGTCGCAGCTTTTCGCTGGGCATTGCCGATGCCGTCACCGTACTGGCGCGGACGGCGTCGCAGGCGGATGCCGCGGCGACCGTGATCGCCAACGCGGTCGATCTGCCGGATCACCCCGCGATCCTGCGCTGTCCGGCGAGCGAATTGCAGCCCGACAGCGACCTTGGCGCGCGGCGGGTGACCCGCGATGTCGGGCGGCTCTCGGAACGCGAGATCGAGCAGGCGCTCGAGGCGGGGGCGGCGCGGGCGCGTGATCTCTTGACGTCGGGATTGATCGAAGGCGCGGCATTGCGTCTACTGGCCGAAACGCGGCTTGTCGGTGCAACTGGGATTGGGGCGCCGGCGTCGCACGCATTACAGAGAAGAACGACAGAACACATGCTGCGGGCATGACCGGGAGCGAGGCAAGATGAGCGCCGTCATTCGCAAGATCGTCACAGTGGTCGAGGAGACCCATCTGGAGATGGGCAAGACCATCGCACCGCCGACAAGGCGGGCCGCCGCCATCGCCGTGATCGAGAACCCCTTTGCCGGCCGCTATGTCGAGGATCTGTCGCCGCTGATCGCGATCGGCGAGGAACTCGGCGAACTGCTCTCGAAGCGGGCCGTCGCCGCGCTCGGCATCGACGGCGCCAAGGCGCACAGCTACGGCAAGGCCGCCGCCGTCGGCGAGAATGGCGAGCTCGAGCATGCGGCGGCGATCCTGCATCCGAAGATGGGTGCGCCGGTGCGCAAGGTGCTGTCGAAGGGCGCGGCGCTGATCCCGTCGTCGAAGAAGCGCTCGGGGCCCGGCACCACGCTGGATATTCCGCTCGGGCACAAGGACGCGGCTTTCGTGCGCAGCCATTTCGACGGCATGGAAGTGCAGATCAACGACGCGCCGCGGGCCAACGAGATCATGGTCGCGGTCGCGGTGACCGACAGCGGGCGACCGCTGCCGCGCGTCGGCGGGCTGACGGTCGGCGAGATCAAGGGCGAAGACGGATTGCGATAATCTCTTTGAAGAAAAACTGGAGGACGGGATGCGTGGTTATTTCGTAGGGGCGGGATTGGCGATCGCGGTCGCGACCATGGCAACGAGTACCATCACAACGCAGGCCATGGCGCAGAGCGAAATCAAGATCGGCGAGATCAACAGTTACTCGCTGCTGCCGGCGTTCACCGAGCCCTATCGCAAGGGCTGGCAGCTC
Organism: Bradyrhizobium sp. USDA 4506; assembly: GCF_054058795.1. Classification (NCBI taxonomy): domain Bacteria; kingdom Pseudomonadati; phylum Pseudomonadota; class Alphaproteobacteria; order Hyphomicrobiales; family Nitrobacteraceae; genus Bradyrhizobium; species Bradyrhizobium sp. USDA 4506. Next base: position 797,419 of record NZ_JBSSBM010000002.1, read on the forward strand.
GCGGTGGAGGAGATCAATGCGGCGGGCGGCATCGGCGGCAAGAAGCTCGTGGTCATTTCCAAGGATGACGGCGGCAAGCCGGCGGATGCGCAGACCGCGGCCAACGAGCTGGTGTCGAGCGAGAACGTCGCGATGCTCACGGGCACGTTCCTCTCCAATATCGGCCTCGCCGTTTCCGACTTCGCCAACCAGAAGAAGGTGTTCTTCCTTGCGGCCGAACCTTTGACCGACGCCATCACGTGGTCGAAGGGCAACCGCTACACGTTCCGCCTGCGTCCGTCGAACTACATGCAGGCCGCGATGCTGGTGGAGGAGGCGGCGAAGCTGCCTGCAAAACGCTGGGCGACGATCGCGCCGAACTATGAATACGGCCAGTCGGCGGTCGCGGTGTTCAAGAAGCTGATGTCGGCGAAGCGGCCCGACATCCAGTGGGTCGACGAGCAGTGGCCGCCGCAGGGCAAGATCGACGCCGGCCCGGTGGCGCAGGCGGTTGCCGCGGCGAACCCGGAAGCGATCCTCAACGTCACCTTCGGCGCCGACCTCGTCAAGCTCGTGCGCGAAGGCAACACCCGCGGCCTGTTCAAGGGCCGCACCGTGGTGAGCTTCCTGACCGGCGAGCCGGAATACCTCGATCCGCTCAAGGACGAGACGCCGGAGGGCTGGATCGTCACCGGCTATCCCTGGTACGCGATCAAGACGCCGGAGCATGACGCATTCCTGAAGGCCTATCAGGCCAAGTACAACGACTATCCACGGCTCGGCTCGATCGTCGGCTACCAGACCATCAAGGCGGCGGCGGCGATCCTCGCCAAGGCCGGCTCGAGCGATCCGGAGAAGCTGATCGCGGCGGCGGAAGGCATCTCGATGCCGTCGCCGTTCGGCGAGATCACCTTCCGCAAGATCGATCACCAGTCGACGCTGGGCGCCTTCACCGGCAAGACCGCGCTGAAGGACGGCAAGGGCATCATGGTCGACACCGCCTATCGCAAGGGCTCGGACTATCTGCCCAGTGATGCCGAGATCGAGAAGCTGCGGCCGAAGGATTGAACTGCAACCTTCTCCCTCGCCCCGCTCTTGCGGGGAGAGACTTGAACTTCTCCCTCTCCCCGTTCTTACGGGGAGAGGGTTGGGGTGAGGGGCTATTTCCGCGAACGAGCGCGCGGAGAGTCCCCCTCACCCGAATTCAAGCTGGCGCTTGAATTCGACCTCTCCCCGCAGGCGGGGCGAGGTGAGGTGAACGGAAACTCCAACGCGGACCGCCCATGGCCTTCTATGTCGTCCAGTTCCTGACCGGTCTTGCCAGCGCGGCGTCGCTGTTCCTGGTCGCTTCGGGTCTGTCGATCATCTTCGGCGTGACGCGGATCGTGAATTTCGCGCATGGCGCGTTCTATATGCTCGGCGCCTATGTCGCCTTTACCCTGACCGAGCGCTTTTCCGGCGCGCTCGGCTTCTGGGGCAGCATCGTCGTTGCGGCGCTGGCGGTTGCTGCGATCGGCGTGCTGGTCGAGATGGTGCTGCTGCGCCGGATCTACCATTCGCCGGAGCTGTTCCAGTTGCTCGCCACCTTCGGCCTGACGCTGATGGTCGAGGATCTCGTGGTGCTGATCTGGGGCCCGGACGATCTGGTCGGCCGCCGCGCGCCCGGCTTCAAGGGCGCGATCGATTTCTTCGGCCAGAATATTCCGAGCTACGATCTGTTCCTGATCGTGCTCGGGCCGGTCGTGCTCGGCGTGCTCTGGCTGTTGTTCCAGCGCACCCGCTGGGGCGTGCTGGTGCGCGCGGCGACGCAGGACCGCGACATGGTGGCGGCGCTCGGCGTCAATCAGAAATGGCTGTTCACCAGCGTGTTCGCGCTCGGCGTCTTCCTCGCCGCGCTCGGCGGCGCGCTGCAGATCCCGCGTGATGCGGTCAATCACGCGATGGATCTGCGCGTCATCGTCGAGGTCTTCGTCGTGGTCGTGATCGGCGGCCTCGGCAGCATCATCGGTGCGTTCGTCGCGGCGGTGCTGGTGTCGGAGCTCAACGCCTTCGGCATCCTGATCTTCCCGAAGATCTCCATCATCCTGGTGTTCCTGGTGATGGCTGTGGTGCTGATCGTCCGGCCGTGGGGGCTGTTCGGCAAGCCGGAGGCGCCGGCACGGCGCACGCCGGGGCTGACCGTCAATCCGTGGCGGCCGCTGACGATGAACGAGCGGTTGGCCGCGATTGCCGTGCTCGTGCTCGCCGCCGCGCTGCCGTTCGTCGCCGGCAATTACGTGCTCACGGTCGGCTCGGAGATCGCGATCTTCGTGATCTTCGCGGTCAGTCTGCACTTCCTGATGTCGGTCGGTGGGCTCGCGTCGTTCGGCCACGCCGCCTATTTCGGCCTCGGCGCCTATGGCGTAGCGCTGCTCGCCAAGATGGCCGGCCTGCCGATGATCGCCTGCCTGCTGCTCGGGCCGCTGCTCGGGCTCGCCGGCGCCGCCGTGTTCGGCTTCTTCGCGGTGCAGCTCGCCGGGGTCTATTTCGCGATGCTGACCTTGGCCTTTGCCCAGATCGTCTGGTCGATCGCGTTCCAGTGGGTGTCGGTCACCGGCGGCGATAACGGCATCCTCGGGGTCTGGCCGGAAAAATGGGCGGCGAGCCCGTCGCATTTCTACTGGCTGTCGCTCGGCATCGCCGCGCTCGCGGTGGTGATCCTCCGCATCATCGTGTTCTCGCCGTTCGGCTTTGCGCTGCGCGCGACGCGCGATTCGCCGCTGCGGAGCGAAGCCATCGGCATCGACGGCAAGCGCATCCAGTGGACCGCCTTCGTGATCGCGGGCACAGTCGCTGGCCTGGCCGGCGCGCTGTTCGCCTATCTCAAGGGCAGCGTGTTCCCCGACAATATGGGCATCTCGCTGTCGGTCGATGCGCTGGTCATGGTGCTGCTCGGCGGCGTCGAGACGGTGTCGGGCGCGGTGGTCGGCGCCATCGTCTACAAGGCGCTCAACATCTGGCTGGTCAGCCAGACCGATTGGTCAAAACTCGTGCTCGGCGCTTTCGTGGTGCTGATCGTGGTCGCGTTCCCGAAGGGCATCGTCGGCACGCTGGAAGCCTTCATGCATCGCCGGCACAAATCCTCGTCGTCGGTATCGCCCCTGCTGACCTCCCGCATCGAGAGCGCCGAATGAGCATGGTTCCCACATTGCTGTCGGTCGAGGGGCTGACCAAATCCTATGGCGGCGTGCATGCCGTGCGCGGCGTCTCCTTCGAGCTGCGTGCCGGCGAGATTTTGGCGCTGATCGGGCCGAACGGCGCGGGCAAGAGCACCTGCTTCGACATGCTCAACGGCCAGAACATTCCCGACAGCGGCCGCATTCGCGTGCTGGGCGCGGAGACCACGGGCAAGAAGCCGCGCGTGATCTGGCGCATGGGCGTCGGCCGCACCTTCCAGATCGCGGCGACATTCCCCACCATGACGGTACGCGAAAACGTGCAGGTCGCGCTGGTCTCGCATGGCGGGCAATTGTTCAACCTGTGGGCCTCGACCGCCCGCCACGCGCGCGACGAGGCCGGGCGGCTGCTCGATCTGGTCGGCATGGGTGCCTATGCGGAGCGGCCCTGCGGCGAGCTCGCCTATGGCGACGTCAAGCGGCTCGAGCTTGCGATCGCGCTCGCCAACCAGCCGAAGCTGCTCTTGATGGACGAGCCGACCGCCGGCATGGCGCCGCGCGAGCGCGTCGAGCTGATGCGGCTGACGGCTCGGATCGCGCGCGAGCAGTCGATCGGCGTGCTGTTCACCGAGCACGACATGGACGTGGTGTTCGAGCATGCCGACCGCATCCTGGTGCTGAACCGCGGCAGCCTGATCGCCGAAGGTTCGCCCGAAGAGGTGCGCGGCAATGCCCAGGTGCGGGCGATCTATCTCGGCGAGGGCCTCGTCTACGATGCGCGGCACCGCGAGGGAGCATCGGCATGAAGCTGACGGTAAAGGATCTCAACAGCTTCTACGGCCCGGCGCATATCCTGTTCGACATCGCACTCGAGGTCGGCGAGGGCGAGGTGGTCGCCTTGCTCGGGCGCAACGGCGCCGGCAAATCGACCACGTTCCGCTCCATCGTCGGCCTGGTCGAGAACCGCTCCGGCCGCGTGATGTTCGAGGGCCGGGACGTCTCCGATTTGCCGACGCATGCGATCGTGCGGGGCGGGCTCGGCTATGTCCCGGAGGAGCGGCGCATCTTCACGGATTTGACGGTCGAGGAGAATCTTGAGGTCGGCCGTCAGCCGAAGCGGGCAGGCGCGCCGCAATGGGATCGCGAAAAACTGTTCAAGCTATTCCCGAACCTCGGCGAGATGCGCGGCCGGCCCGGCGGACGCATGAGCGGCGGCGAGCAGCAGATGCTGACGATCGCGCGCACGCTGATGGGCAATCCGTCGCTGGTGCTGCTCGATGAGCCCTCGGAGGGGCTGTCGCCGAAAATCGTCGAGCAGATGGTCGATGCGATCCTGGCGATGAAGAAAGAGGGCGTTAGCATCGTCGTCTCCGAGCAGAATTTGCATTTCGCCCGGCTGATCTCGGATCGCGCCTATATCATCGAGCGCGGCCGGATCTGTTTCGGCGGCACCATGGCGGAGCTCGATGCGCGTCCGGATATCCGGGACGCGCATCTGTCGCTGTAAGGGCGGAGTGGACAATGGCGAGGAGTGCGGCACCGAAGCGAAACGGGAAGGCGACGAAGCCGGGATATGTGCTGGACGAGCAGATCGGCTTCATCCTGCGCCAGGTGTCGCAGCGCCACGCCGTGATCTTCGCCCGCGAGATCGGCATCAATCTGACGCCGACACAGTGGGCGGCGCTGTCGAAGCTGTCCGAGGTCGGCGCCTGCTCGCAGAACCAGCTCGGGCGGCTGACCTCGATGGACGTTGCGACCATCAAGGGCGTGATCGATCGCCTGACCGCGCGCGGCCTGACCGAGACCTCGCCGGATCCCGACGACGGCCGCCGCCTGCTGGTGAGCCTGACGCGCGCCGGCCAGCAAATGGCCGACAAGGCCGCGCCCAATGCGCTGGTGATCTCCAGGGAGACGCTGGCGCCGCTCGATGCCAAGGAGCGCGAGACGCTGATCGCGCTGCTCGGCAAGTTGCGGTGATACAACTCCATCGCCGTTACCGAGCGCAGCGAAACCCATCGGCTTCGTTCCACGGATAGAGATGGTGGGTTTCGCTTCGCTCTACCCACCCTACGATTCCAGGCCAAGCACCAGCGCAACGACACCCACCAGCACCAGGCTGAGCGCCCAAACCGTGTCCAGATTGAACCAGCTCCGGGATACGAATTTCAGGCCGAGGTAGCGGTAGACCAGCCACGCCAGGCATCCGCCGGCGGCGATCATCGCGCCGACATGGACGATGGAGACCAGCACGGCCATCGTGAGACTGGTGTCGATCAGGCTGTTGGCGGCCGCATGGCCTTGGTCCGCTTCAGCCTCGCGGCACAGCCCCAGATAGATCGGCACCAGCATCAGCGCCGCGCCATGCGCGATCGCCACCGCGAACGACCACAAAGCGAGTTGCGTCGGCGGTATCCGGACCAGGGCCCGCGGATGGCGCCGGTCGATCAGCCGATAGACACCGAACAGGATGACGAGCAGGCTCGCGCCGATCCGGATCGTGCGCTGCCATTCGACGAGGGTGATCAAGAGCGCGAACGGAAGGATCACCAGCAGCATCGCCAGCAAATGACCGATCGCGAGCGGGCCAAGCGCGGTCAGCAGCGCGCGCGAGCTCCTCTGCATCAATCCCGCGGAAACCGCGAGCGGCCAGCCCATGCCCGGGTTGATCCCGTGGTAGAGGCCGCTCGCGATGACCGCCAGCCACAGCCAGGCCGGAGTCCAGTCGGCCGGGCTCACGTCAGGGCCTTTTCCGTTCCGATCGAATCGGAACGGGCTCTGGATTCTTGTTTTGACGCGTTGTCTTCACGCGAACCGGTACCCACTTCGCTCGAAAACGCTCTAGACCGACGGATAGCAGAACGAGTCGGTGGAGCAGTCACCGCCATCGAGCCGGATCTGGTGCGCCCGGTAGCCGTCGGGGAAGCTGACCCAGTAGTCCTTCGCCAGTTCGAGGCCTCCGCCCGGGCTTGCGTTCGCCATCACCTCGGCGCCGGGAATGCCTTGCGGATAGAACTGGTTGTCCCAGGTCGAGTAGAGCGAATTGGTCCAGTACACCCGCTTGCCGTCGCGGCTGATCTCGACCATCTGCGGCCCGCCGGCAAAAGCCTGTCCGTTCGGGTGAGGCGCGCGATGAACGATGCCGCCGATGCGGACCGATCCGGCGAGCTTCGGCTTGCGCGGATCGCTGACGTCGTATTGGCGCATCTCGCCGGTGCCCCAGCAGGCGACGTAGAGAAACTTGTCGTCCATCGACAAGTCGATATCGGTCACCAGCGGAGGTACGGCGCCGAAACCCTGCAACAGCGGCGGCAGCTGGTCTTTCGATGCGGGCTCGGGCGGGATCGTCACCGTCTTCTCGATGTGAAACTTGCCGCCCTCGCGCCACCAGGTCCAGATCGAACCCTCGAGGTTCGTGGTATCGACCACGACGCCAACGAAGCCGTGTTCGCGAACCGGATCGTGCGCAGGACGCACCTCCAGCGCCATTTGATGATTGGCGCCGAGGTCGATGGTCTGGACATTGCGTCGGGCCCGCAGGTCCCAGAAATGCAGCCGATGGCCGTATTTGTTCGACAGCAGGTCTTCCGGCACGATGCCGTTCTCGAACTGCGGCGGCAGGGCCCACTCGCTGCTCACCATGTAGTCGCGCGGCAGGTTCCACCAGAAGTCATAATGCTTGGTCTGCGGGCCACGATCGATCTCCCACCGGCCGAGCACCTCGAATGTCTCGCAGTCCATGATGAAGATGCCGGGCGGTCCGTCGGTGCCGTCCTTGCCGCTCCCGCCGAGCGTGCTGACATAGATGCCCTCCGGCCCGCAGTGGATGGTGTGCGGCCGCGAGTAGCCGGTCTTCTTGAAGATTTCCTCGGGCTCGATGATCTTGTGGATCTTCGCTTGCGTCGGGTCCGGCTTGGTGTCGACGATATAGATCCGGGAGGATCGCATGCCGGGGATGATGAGGTAGCGACGCTCGAGGAAGGCGTGTCCGGCCAGCGGGGACAGCGCCGACGAGCAGGCGTTCCAGCCGAAATGGTGGAACTCGTCGCCCTTGTTGGGCATCGTCACCGTATGGACGATCTTGCTGTAGGTTGGGGAGCCGGGCTTGACGTCGATCACCGCGAGTGCGTCCGGCTTCGAGAAATCCGGACTGAGCAGCACGGTGTAGGCAAAGCTCTCGGCCGGCGCTTCCATCGCGAGCTTCGGCGAGGCGTGGAACGTAGGATCTGGCCTCATCGTCATCGGCTGCCTCCTGATTGTGTGATGTGGATCGACACGGCACGGCGGCATGCAGCAGCAAGAACTTAAATCCGGATCGAAAAATGCCTCTTGCGAGTGCTGCCGGCTAAGGTTCGCTTGCGGGCAGACTACACCTCAACGGTGACAGCTGAAAACAAGGTTCGGTGACGGCGCCGGCGCGGCAAAGCCGCGCGCCGCCGGGCGCGCGATCTGGCAGCCTGCTCAAGGGGTTGAGCAACCGATCCAGCACATCAGCCTGAGAGCAAGTGAATGTTTGGCTCACGAGTGGCACCAAACGCTCAGTGTCGTCCCGGCCTTCGCCGGGGCGACACCGGATATGTTGCACCGCTGTTCACCCCGTCACCGCCGCGCAACGGCCTTGGTGCACGTCACTTCGCCACCACCTCCGGCACCTTGCCCGCGGGCGGCGTGTTGCGGCTGCGCTGGGTGCGGACGATGCCGTCGATGATGGTCATGCCGATGCCCGGGAGATCGCCGAGCTGAACGCTCTCCAGGATGTTCTTGCCCGGTGAATGCTGCGCCTTGTCCATCAACACGAAATCGGCCGAGCGGCCGACCTCGATCAGGCCGCAATCGAGCTCGCGCATCCGCGCGGTGTTGCCGGTCGCCAGGCAGAACGCCAGCTCGGCCGGGAGCTCGCCGAGCGAGGACAAGAGCGAGACCATCCGCAAGATGCCGAGCGGCTGCACGCCGGAGCCGGCGGGCGCGTCGGTGCCGAGGATGACGCGGTGCAAATCGCCCATCTCGCGCGCGGTGCGCAGCGTGAACAGCGCCGAGCGCTCATTGCCGTTATGCACCAGCTCGAGCCCGCGCTTGCAGCCCTCGCAGATGCAGCGGATCTGGTCGTCGGGCAGGGCGGTGTGGCCGCCATTGATATGACCGACCACGTCGGTGTCGGCCTCCAGCACCACGTCCTTGTCGATCAGGCCGGAGCCCGGGATCGACGGGCCGCCGGTGTGGATCGTGCTCTGAATGCCGTACTTGCGCGCCCAGCCGACCATCTTGCGCGCGGTCGGTCCATCCTTGACGCCGCCGAGCCCGACCTCTCCGAGCAGCTTGACGCCGGCGGCGGCCATTTCCTTGAAGTCGTCCTCCACCATCTCGCATTCGATCACGGGCGCGCCGGCATGCACCTTCACGCCGCCCGGTCGCAGCGTCCAGAACGCGCGCTGTGCGAAGATCGCCATCGCCTTCAACCCGACGACGTCGCGCGGACGCCCGGGCATGTGCACCTCGCCGGCGGAGATCATGGTGGTGACGCCGCCATGCAGGTAGCTGTCGATCCAGTTGATCTGGTTCTGCCGCGGCGTCCAGTCGCCGGCGACGGGGTGGACGTGGCTGTCGATCAGGCCGGGCGCGACCGTCGTGCCATTGGCATCGACGATGGTGGTGGCGCCTTCGGTGTCGACGTCCTTGAGGCGGCCGATCGCAGTGATCTTGCCGTTCTCGGCGACGATGGTGTCGGCATCCAGGATCGGCTTTTCCAGGGCCCCCGACAGCAACAGCCCGATATTGCGGATCACCAGCTTGCTCAGACCGGTCGCCTGGGGTGCATCGTGCGCCATGGTTTTTCCTTTAGGTTCAACGCCTTCGCCGGCCATTGTGCCCGTGGCTTGACGGCCGGATCAAGCTGGATTATTCATTTGTATACGAACGATCGTGTACAAATGATTTTGCCGCCGATCCGGCCCGCGCGTCAAGGAAACTGACGATGAGCAATTTCAACCAGGAAAGCGTCCTCAGCGTTCACCACTGGACCGACACGCTGTTCTCCTTCAAGACCACGCGCAACCCGTCGTTCCGCTTCCGCAACGGCGAGTTCACCATGATCGGGCTCAAGGTCGGCGAGAAGCCGCTGCTGCGGGCCTACAGCGTCGCCAGCGCGAATTACGAGGACACGCTGGAGTTCTTCTCGATCAAGGTTCCGGACGGCCCGCTGACCTCGCGCCTCCAGCACCTCAAGGAAGGCGACGAGATCATCGTCAGCCGCAAGGCGACCGGCACGCTGGTCATCGACAACCTCGAGGATGGTCGCAACCTCTATCTGGTCGGCACCGGCACCGGCCTCGCGCCGTTCCTCAGCGTGATCAAGGATCCCGAGACCTATGACCGGTTCGAGAAGGTCGTGCTGCTGCACGGCTGCCGCCGCGTCAAGGAGCTCGCCTATGGCGAGATGATCACCGAGAAGCTGCCGCAGGACGAACTGATCGGCGAATTGGTGCGCGACCAGCTGATCTACTACCCGACCGTGACGCGCGATCCGTTCCATAACCGCGGCCGCATCACCGACCTCATCACCTCGGGCAAGCTGTTCACCGACATCGGCCTGCCGGCGCTCGATGCCGCGCATGACCGCGTCATGATCTGCGGCTCGCCGGCGCTGGTCGCCGACACCCGCACGTTGCTGAACGGCCGCGGCTTCGTCGAGGGCAATCACGGCGAGCCCGCGCAGTTCGTGGTCGAGAAGGCGTTCGCCGAGCGCTGAAGCCCGCACATTTCGCCGTCATTGCGAGCGAAGCGAAGCAATCCATTGCTACCCAGCGCGCGGAGGGATGGATTGCTTCGTCGCTCCGCTCCTCGCAATGACGCGGATGGAGCTGTGTAGTCAAGGCCTGACCGCCGGCGTCTCGACCGGCATGCCGCGCGCTCGCGTCATCAGATAGAGCTCGAGCTCGACCAGCTCGGGCGAGCCGTAATCATAGGCCTGCGCGCGGATGCCGGTGATGCAGGCGCGCAGCCGTCGCTGCAGCGATCCGAGCGCCTGCCATTCCAGCCGGTACAGCGGATAGCCGGTCGGCTGCCCTTGCGTGATCGCGCTGCCCGCGAGCTTCTTGTCCCAATTATCATCGTGGCAATTGGTGCAGCCGAGATTGAGCTGACCCTGCCGCTGCATGAACAGCGCATGGCCCTGTTCGACGAACGGCGCGAGCTCCGGATCGTCGCCGGCCGTAATCGGCATGCCGCGCGATTGCCGTGCGACATAGGCGGTCAGCGCCAGCAGCTCGCGGCTTTCGTAGGCGAAAGGCGAGGCCTGCTGGTGATTGCTCTGGCAGAGGTTGATCCGTCCCTCGAGGTCGACCGGCTTTTGCAGCGCCTTGTCGAAGGCCGGATAGTGCGCCGCCACGCCCTTCATGCTGACGCGGGCGTCGTTGTGGCAGTCGGCGCAGGCCTTGTTTGCCGTGCCGGCCTTGCGCGTCCACAAGGCCTCGCCGTCGAGCACGGACAGCATGCCGGGATTGGCGGTGTCCTCGTCCTGCATCGCCTTAGTGTCGGCGCTCATGAAGCTGTAGCCGGAGCGGCGTTCCGATCGCGGAATCTCGGTCGCGAGCGCGGCGCCCGCCATCGCCGTCAGCAGCGCGATGCAGACCGCAATCCTCATTCGACCGTGATCGAAGCCTGCGCGGTCTCCGAAAACCCTTTGTCGCCGATCCATTCGAATTCGAACTTGCCGCTCTCGGTCACCGTGGTGAAGAAGGTGATGAACGGATTGGCCGCGATCGCAGGATAAAGATCGGCGCGGAACACTTCCTTGCCGTTGAAGCGGCAAGTGAAGCTCGTGATGATGTCGCGCGGCACCACGCTGCCCGAGGCCGTGTGGCGGTAGCCGGTCTCCATGATGTGCGACATCAGCGTCTTGATCTCGATGACGCTGCCGCGCTTGGCCTTGGCCGGGACATTGATCAGGGCCGACGGCATCAGATCGCCTCCTCGGTGCAGGCAGCGAGCGTCACCACGACGTCGGCGGTTGCAGACCAGAACGTGTCGTCGGACAGCCGCGCGATGGCGGTGACCTTCTGGCTGTCGGCGAGGCGGATGCGGGTCGACACCTGGGCGCGCCCGGCGCGCGGCCCGAGATGGAAATTGCCGATGTTCGGCTGCGGGTTCTTCTCGTTGAAGACGTGGATGCTCTTCACATACTCGTCCGCCGTCATCGGGCTGGTGACGCTGACCGTCATCGGCACCGTGTTGCCGTTCTCGACCAGCGGCGGAATGTCGAGCTTGACCTTGCCGGTGTGCACATCGGCCTCGCCGACGACATTGCGGATCGCGGCCGACAGCATCGCCGGCGTCGCGTCCAGGGGGCGCACGATCACCAGCGCGGCGGCGCCGCCAGTCAGGCTCAGAAACGTCCGGCGTGTGGTGTGGTCCGAATTCGCCATCGATTGATTGGTCCTAGTTCCGCAGTGTCGTCAAGTAAGCCACGAGATCCTCGATCTGCTCCGCCGACAGGATCGGCTTGCCGCGCCAAGAGGTGCCGACCCGCACGAGCCCTTCGACCCGATAGTAGGACGGCATGATCGTCGCCGCGTTGAGATGCGACGCATCGACCAGGCGGAGCCGCAACTGTCCTTCCGACCAGCGGCTGCCGCTTCCGGCAAGGTTCGGCGCGAGGTCGCCCTGGAACGCCTGCTGGGGAAATGGGCCGCTGTGACAGAGGATGCAAGTGGAGGAACGCTCGACGATCAGCGCGCGGCCGCGCGCCACATCGCCCCTGGTTCCCGTCAGCGAGGCCGGAATCGCATCGCCCACGACGGTGTAGGATCGCAGCTCCTCGGCGCCGACGGGCCAGCAGGCCGCGAACAGTCCCGCGGCGAGAAGCATTGTGAGGGCGAGCCTAGCCAAAGGCATCTCCCGTGATCCTCTTGAACCAGTCGAGCGCCTGATTTGCCTCGCGCTGGCGCACCTCGTGCGGCGCATCGACCGGGCTCGTGGTGATCTCCGCCTCGGCGTACTGATCTTCCTTCGGCTGATAGATGCCCTTCAGCGAGAAGGCGTAGCCCGGCGCGACCGTGTTGTAGCAGGCACCATCCAGCCGCGGCGTCTCCGGCGCCTTGCCGGCAAGCGCGCTCACGATCGCGGCCGCGCAGGCGCGGCCTTGCGCTGCCGCCGCGGAGGCGGATTTCGGGATGCCGCCGGCGATCGCGGCATCACCGATGACGTGGATGTTGGGCACGAGCCTTGAAGCAAAGGTGACGGGATCGATCGGGCACCAGCCGGTGTGGTCGGCTGCTCCGGCGATGTCAGCGATGCGGCCGGCCCTTTGCGGCGGGATCACATTGGCGACGGCGGCGGTGTAATTGCCGAAGTCGGTGACGATCTCATTCGTCGCCGGATCGACCGACGTCACCCGTCCGCCCTGCGACAGCGCGATCCGTTCGATCATGCCGGGATAGAGCTCCGTCCAGGCCTTCTCGAACAGCTTCTGCTGCGAGTAATTGTCCTTGGCGTCGAGCACCAGGATCTTCGACTTCGGCTTGTTCGTCTTCAGATAATGCGCGATCAGGCTGGCGCGCTCGTAAGGGGCGGGCGGACAGCGCAGCGGCGCAGCCGGCACCGCGATCACGACGAGGCCGCCATCGTCCATGGCTTCAAGCTGCTTGCGCAGCAGCATGGTTTGCTCGCCGGCCTTCCAGGCGTGCGGCATCTTCTCGGCCGCTGCCTCGTCATAGCCGGAGAGGGCGTCGAAGCGCATGTCGATGCCGGGGGCCAGCACCAGCCGGTCATAGGACAGCGTTGTCCCATCAGCGAGCGCGATGCTGCGCGCCTGCGCGTCGACCTTCGTCGCCGCCTGTCCGGCAATCGTGATGCCGTCGGCCGCAACCTTGTCATAGGTGAATTGCTGCGCGGCAAGCTCGCGCAGACCTGCAATCACCTCGTTGCTGAACGGGCAGGCGGTGAAAGTCCTGTTCGGCTCGATCAGCGTAACCTGAAGCTTGGTGTCGAGCCGCCGCAGCGCCCGCGCGCAGGCCGCGCCGCCGAAGCCGCCGCCGATCACCGCGATGCGCGGCGCCGCCTGCGCCAACGCCGGACGCGCCAAGGCGGCCGCTGCGACGGCAGCGGCGCCGCGGATCACATCCCTGCGCGTCTGATGACGCGTGACGGCCATGCACGAGAATCCGAAAAAAGGAGGCGGCGGCCGGTCGGGCCGCCCCTTCCGGTTTGATCAGGCGAAGCTGATGTTCTGGTTGCGCAGCGGGAAGCTGCGGATGCGCTTTCCCGTCGCGGCGAAATAGGCGTTCAGCACCGCCGGCGCCGCAACGCCGATGGTCGGCTCGCCGACGCCGCCCCAGAATCCGCCGCTCGGCACCATCACCGATTCCACCTTCGGCATCTCGTTGATGCGCATCGAGTTGTAGGTGTCGAAATTGGTCTGCTCGATGCGGCCGTCCTTCACGGTGCAGCCGCCGTAGAACAGCGCGCTGAGGCCGTAGACGAAGGAGCCCGCGATCTGCCGCTCAACCTGCGCCGGGTTGACGACATAGCCGGGATCGGTGGAGGCGACGATGCGATGCACCTTGACCTTGCTGCCGTCGGTCACCGAGATCTCGGCGGCGCCGGCAACATAGCTGCCATAGCCCATTACCTGCGCGATGCCGCGATAGACGCCCTGCGGCGCCGGCGTGCCCCAGCCGATCTTCTCGGCCACGGCGTTGAGCACGGCGAGATGCTTGGGGTGCTTGCCCATCAGCTTGCGGCGGAATTCGAGCGGGTCCTGCCCGACCGCCAGCGCCAGCTCGTCCATGAAGCATTCCATGTAGATCGCGTTGTGATTGACGTTGACGCCGCGCCAGAAGCCCGGTGGAACGTGCGGGTTGCGCATCGAATGCTCGACCAGCAGGTTAGGCACCGAATAGCCGATCGCGGCCTCGCCGGTTTGCGCGACGCCCTGGAACGCGGCGGGGTCCATGCCGTTCTGCAGCGCTTCCGGGCGCACCGAGAACAGGATGGATTGACCCGACAGCCGGTAGTGCAGCGCGACCAGGTTGTTGTCGGCATCGAACGCACCGGTCAGCTTGCACTGCGTGATCGGGTGATACTTGCCGTGCTGCATGTCCTCTTCGCGCGACCACAGCAGCTTGATCGGCGTGCCCGGCATCTGCTTGGCGATCGCCACCGCCTGCCGCACATAGTCGGTCATGCCGCGCCGGCCGAAGCCGCCGCCGAGCATCAGCTTGTGCACGTCGACCTTCTCCGCCGGCAGGCCGGAGGCCTCGAGCGCCGCGGCGAAGGCCGCCTCGCCATTCTGCGTGCCGCACCACACCTCGCATTTGTCAGGCGTATAGAGCACGGTGGCGTTCATCGGCTCCATCGTGGCGTGGTTCTGGTAGGGATAGCTGTAGACCGCCTCGACCTTCTTGGCAGCGCTGGCGATCGCCGCCTTGGCGTCGCCGTTCTGGTTGCCGACATAGGCCGGCTGCGCATTGTCGAGGCCTTCGGCGAGCCATGTCGCGATCGTCTCGCTGGAGACCTTGGCGTTGGGGCCTTCGTCCCAGACGATCGGCAGCGCATCCAGCGCGGTCTTGGCGTGCCACCAGGTGTCGGCGACGACGGCAACCGCGCTGTCGCCGACCTGCACCACCTTCTTGACGCCTTTCATGCCGGCGACCTTGGCCTCGTCAAAGCTCTTCACCTTGCCGCCGAACACCGGGCAATCCTTGATCGCGGCGTTCAACATGCCCGGCAGCTTGACGTCGATGCCGTAGACCATCTTGCCGGTGGTCTTGTCGACGGTGTCGAGCCGCTTCAGGCCCTTGCCGGCGATAGTCCAGTCCTTCGGGTCCTTCAGCTTGACGTCGGCCGGCGGCTCGAGCTTGGCGGCGGCTTCCGCGACCTTGCCGTAGGTCGTCGTCTTGCCCGAGGGCGTGTGGGTGATGACTCCGTTAGAGACCTTGCACTCCGAGGCCGGCACCTTCCACTCGTTGGCTGCGGCCTGGATCAGCATCACGCGCGCGGTGGCGCCGCCCTTGCGGACATAGTCCTGCGAGGTGCGGATGCCGCGGCTGCCACCGGTCGAGAAGTCGCCCCAGGCGCGCTTGCGGGCGACGCTCTGGCCGGGCGTCGGATATTCAGTCGTGACCTTCGACCAGTCGCATTCCAGTTCTTCGGCGACGAGCTGGGCGAGGCCGGTGAGCGTGCCCTGGCCCATTTCGGAGCGGGCGATGCGGATCACCACGGTGTCGTCGGGCCGGATCACGACCCAGGCGTTGACTTCAGGCGCGCCGTCGGCCGCGCGCACCACGGCGGGGCCGCCGAACGGCAGGTCGAGGCCGAGCGCGAGGCCGGCGCCGGCGGTTGCGGTGCCGATCACAAAGGCGCGGCGATTCAGTTTTGGCATGACGTGCTGGTTCATCGCTGCGTCCTTATGCGTTCGCGGCAGCATGGATCGCCTCGCGCACCTGCTGGAAGGTGCCGCAGCGGCAGATATTGGTGATGGCGTCGTTGATGTCGTCGTCGGTCGGCTTCGGATTGTCCTTCAAGAGCGCCGCGACGGCCATGATCATGCCGCTCTGGCAATAGCCGCATTGCGGCACGTCGCTGGCGATCCAGGCGAGCTGCACCTTGTGCATCACGCCGCCCGCCGCGAGACCCTCGATCGTGGTGATTTCCTTGCCGGCCGCTTCGCTCACCGTGACGCCGCAGGAGCGCATCGCGACGCCGTCGATATGCACGGTGCAGGCGCCGCATTGGGCGATGCCGCAGCCGTATTTGGTCCCTGTGAGTCCGACGTTCTCTCTGATTGCCCACAACAGTGGCGTATCGTCCTCGACGTCTACAGTGATTGTCTTGCCGTTAATTTTGAGGTTTGCCATCGCGATCCCCTGAATGGTCCGATCCTCCGACCGGACTGCAGTGCGATGTTGGCCTTGAAACTGGAACGGTTCAAATCAAGAAAATGCGCTCGCAGCGCGAAAGAAAGTTGATGCTGTGGTGTTTGGCCGCGGACTGTGCGCGCCGCATACCTGTCATGACTTTTGCGGTGAAGCGACCGCCAAACGCAGGAAGCTCATGACGCTGCCGAGCGCGGCAAATCCGGCACCCAGCGCCAGCGCCACGGTGGCGCCCTCGCGGTCGGCCAGCGCAAAGCAGAGCGCGGCGAGGGCGGCGCCGGTGGTCTGCCCGGTCAGCCGCGCGGTCGCGACGATGCCGCTGGCGCTGCCGCTGCGATGCGACGGCGCGCTCGACATGATCGCCTTCATGTTGGGAGTCTGGAAGAAGCCGAAGCCGATGCCGCAGATCATCGTGCGCCAGACGATGTTGGCGACGTTGGGCTCGGCCGGCAGGGTCGCGAGCAGCACCATGCCAAGTCCGAGCAGCAGCATGCCGATGCCGCCGAGAATGCCGGCCGGATAGCGGTCCGACAGCCGGCCGCCGATCGGCGCCATGAAGGCGACCACCAGCGGCCAGGGCGTCATGAAGAAGCCGGTCTCGACCTGCGAGCGGTGCAATATGTCCTCGAAGTAGAACGGCAGCGACACGAAGGCGAGGCCCTGCACAGCGAACGAGCAGACGGCGGTCGCGGCGGACAGCGCGAAGATCGGCCGCCGGAACAGGTCGATCGGCAGCATCGGCGCCGGATGGTCGGCATGCCGCCGGGTCAGGATCCATCCGAACAGGACGGCGCCGACAAGCTCGGCGATGACAAGCGCCGGCGCGGCCTTGTGCGCGGCGCTGCCGATGCCGATGATGAAGAGGCCGAGACAGGCGCAGGCCAGCGCCGCGCCGGCGAAATCGAAGGCGTGGGTGGCGCGCGGCGTCGTCGGCAGCGTCTTCATGCCGATCAGCAACGCGACGACGCCAAAGGGAATGTTAACGGCGAACAGCCAGGGCCATGGGCCGAGCGCGAGGATTCCGGAGGCGATGGTCGGCCCCAGCGTGAAGGCGGTCGCGACCACGAGCGCATTGTGGCCGAAGCCGCGGCCGTGCATCCGGCTCGGATAGACGAAGCGCACCAGCGCTGTGTTGACGCTCATCAGGCCGCTGGCGCCGAGCCCCTGCAAGGTGCGCGCAACCAGCAGACTCGGCAGCGACCACGCCAGGGCACAGCCGAGTGACGCCAATGTGAACAGCAGAAGGCCGCCGAGATAGATTCGCTGGTGGCCGACGATCTCGCCGAGCGCGCCGAGCGGCAGCAGCGTCGCGACCAGCGCGATCTGATAGACGTTGACGACCCAGACCACTTCCGCAGGGCTGACATGCAGATCGCTCGCGATCGCCGGCAGCGCGATATTGGCGATCGCGGTATCGAGCGAGGCCATCGCCAGCGCCGTGAAGATCGCCGCCACCGCCCAGCGGCGGGTCTCCCAAGGCAAACCATCGGTGATCGGTGCCGCAGCCGCGGTGGTCGGGGTCTTCTCGAGCATGCCTGAAAATGTCTCCGGGGCCGCCATGTACTACGCCGGCATCCCGTCTCCCCAGCCGCGCCATTGCATGATGCGTATGCGAAGCGGCCTTGCCGGAAGCGTCAGAAGTCCCGCCGCGGACCGAACAGATATCCTTCGATGGCGCGCAGCACCCGGCGGCTGGCCGCAGCCTGCGAGAGGTCGTTTTGAAGCGCATGGTCGACCATGGCGCGGCTGATCACGATCAAGTCCTCGATGGCGTCATCATCGACTGGCCTTGCGATCTCACGACGATGCCGGGCCAGCAGGGCAGCGACCAGTTCCTTCAATTCGCCGGCCGCTGACGTGCCCGATGACGCCGCGCGCAGGCGATCCTCCTCAGCCTCCAGAATGCGATTGAGCCGGGCCCGCTCGGCATGCGCCTCGAGCTGGGCCCGAACGATCAGGTTGAGCGATACCGTCAGGCTCTTGCCCTCGGATGCCGCGACCGCATCCCGCACTTTCGCCAGCAGCGCGTCCTCGAACCTCGTGATCAAAGCCAGCGTCAGCGCGTCCTTGTTCGGGAAGTACTGGTACACCGAGCCGACGCTGATCCCGCCGCGCTCGGCGACCGCATTGGTGTTGTAGCCCTCGAGCCCACGCGCCTCCAGAACGCGAGCCGCCGCTTCCAGAATCACCGCCACGGTTTCCCGCGAACGCTGCTGAAGCGGCTGTTTGCGGGACTTTGTGCGCCGCTTCGCCGGCATGGCGGGCATCTCCCAAAACGCGAGTTGTGGAATATGAGCAATTACTCACATTATGGCCGTGAAAGGAGAACCGATCAATGGTGACACTGCAAACGACCTCGTCCCCCGTGCTTCCCGAGCACGAGGACGATCCGCATAGGTTTCATATCTTCGTCATGGTCAAGACCACGCGGCACTGGCTCGATCTGAAGACCGACCAGCGCCTCGCCTTCCTGCACGAGGAAGTCATTCCCTTGCTCCGGCGCCGTCCGGAGCTGAAGGTGCGCTGGTTCGAGCCGGAGGCCTTCTCGACCAGGGCGACCGACGTCATGATCTGCGAGACCGATGACCTCTCGGCCTGGGCGTGGTTCTGCGACCACCTGCGCGAGACGAGGTTCTGGGACCACTATTTCGAAGTGCTCGACATCATGCCGGCGCTCGAAGGCAATTACCTTGCCTAGGATGCCGACGCCGGCCCGGATCGTTCCGGGCCGGCGTCCCGGCAGCCTGTGGCGACGCAACTGCGTCCCATCCACATCTGTCATCGCCCGGCTCGATGTTCAGCCCGGACAGATCACTGACGGGTGTTCGGAGACATAGCTGACACATCAACATTGGCTGGATTGGTCCGATTCGGGAGGCCGTCCATGCCTTGGAGTGAGGTGTCAGTGATGGATCACCCGCTTTCGCTTGCGCGGGTGATGACACCGAGTGGCTGTTTTGACATCTCGAATTCCGCCCCACCCGCATCGTCGTCCCGGCGCAGGCCGGGACCCATAACCACCGATGCTGCTTGTCGGGCGTGCTGGAACGACGAGTCCCGTTCAAGACATCCGCCGCGGAGTATGGGTCCCGGCCTTCGCCGGGACGACGGCGGTGGATGCAGCGTGCGAACGCGATAAATCGATTTCGTGTTCCCATGGTGCGTCACAGAAACGCGCCGAAGCGACTTTCGGATAGCTTGCGTCACAGTCGCGATCGACTACCTTGGTATACAAGCAGGCCCGACGTCAGATCGGGCCGCAAGAGGGAACGCGCATTGCACGGACAGGCCGACCGGCGCAGCGAAGCCATGCGAAGCGCCAGCGAGGGAACTCGCCGCCGCGCGTTCACCGGCCTCTGGGTCGCGGCATTGCTGGCGATCCTGACCTTCCTGGTCATCTATCCTGTCTTCATGCTGCTGCTCGGCGCGCTCACCGACACCAATCCGGTGGTCGACGGCATCCGTCTCAGCCTGAGCCATTTGTCGATCGCCAATTTCCTCGCCGTGCTGGCCAATCCGAACGTCGCCGAAGCGCTGCTCAACACGCTGATTGCCTGCGGCGGCGGCACGGTGATCGCGGTCGCGATCGGGCTCCTGTTCTCCTGGATCGTGGTCCGCACCAACACGCCGTTCAAGGGCTTCATCGCCGCGGCGAGCATCCTGCCGCTGTTCGCGCCGCCGCTGGTCGCGGGGGTGGCCTGGGCGATTCTCGGTTCGCCGAAGACCGGCTTGATCAACACGATGTTCAAGTGGATGGGCTCCGACCTGCGCGTCGATCTCTATTCGATGTGGGGCCTGGTGTTCGTGTTCGGCATCTACTACGCGCCCTATGTCTACATGTTCACCTCGTCGGCGCTGCGCAACATGGACCCGAGCCTGGAGGAGGCCGCGGAAATCTCCGGCGCGAGCCCGGTCGCGACCCTGTTCACGGTGACGTTCCCGCTGATCATGCCGGCGATCGTCTCGGGCATGCTGCTGTCCTTCATCGTGATGCTCGGCATCTACGGCATCCCCGCCGTGCTCGGCGCGCCGACCAACCTGAACGTGCTCACCACTTACATCTTCAAGCTCACCAACTGGTCGCCGCCGCTCTACAACACCGCGGCTGCGGTCGCGATCATCCTGATGGTGGTCACGGGGCTCCTGGTCTATCTGCAGCAGAAATTGCTGAGCGGACGCAGCTATACCACCGTCGCGGGCAAGGCGTTCCGGCCGCGCAGCCTCGATCTCGGCCCATGGCGCTGGCTCACCTTCGCGATCGGGATCGCCTACCTCCTCATCGTCGTGGTGCTGCCGTCGCTGGCGCTGATCGTCGCGGCGTTCCGCAAGTTCATGTTCATCCGCGACGTCGCGAGCCTGTTCGACATGCGGCAATATTCGCTGACGCATTTCGAGAGCATCTTCGACAATCCGTTGACGATGCGCTCGATCTATAATGCGGTCGAGGTCGGCGTCATCACGGCCGTTGTCGGCGGCGCGCTCGCCTTTGCGATCGGCTACACCATCCATCGCACCCGCGTCAGCGGACGCGGCGCCATCGACCTGATCTCGACCCTGCCGGTCGCGATCCCCGGGCTGGTGGTCGGCGTCGCCTATCTCTGGGCCTGGATCGGCGTGCCGGGCGGGCTCTACGGCACGATCTGGATTCTCGCGCTCGCCTTCATTGCGCGCTTCATGCCGGACACCGTGAAGGCGCTGTCGACCTCGTTCCTGCAGATCCACCGCGAGCTCGAGGAGGCGGCCTGGGTCTGCGGCAAGGGCATGCTCGGCACCATCAGGACGATCGTGTTGCCGCTGGCGCGGCCGGGCGTGCTGGCGTCGATGACGCTGCTGTTCGTGCTGGCGATCCGCGAGCTCGGCTCGTCGCTGTTCCTCTACACCAGCAACACCATGGTGATGTCGGTGCTTCTGCTCGACTACTATGAGGGCGGCAATATCGGCAAGACCGCGGCCTTCAGCCTGGTGCAGACCGTGCTGCTCGGTGTCCTGATCGGCGGCGCAAACTGGCTGTCGCGCGGATCGGCGCAGGGCAACGTGGCGCGGACCGGATAACAACGAATAAGGGGAGGATTGCGATGGATAGACGAACCTTCACCACACTGGCCTTGGCAAGCGTGGCGACGCTTGCATTGGCGCCTGCGGCACAGGCGCAGGAGTTCGGCTCGGCGGAGTTGATCGCGGCGGCCAAGTCCGAAGGCAAGCTCGTCTACTACACCGCGAACTTCGCCGAGATCGAGCAGCAGGTCATCAAGGCCTTCAATAAGCGCTTTCCCGAGATCAAGGTCGAGATGGTCCGGGCGCCCGGCGGCCAGCTGATCACCCGCGTGAAGACTGAGGCCGCGGCCGGCAAGCTGATCGCCGACGTCGTCGACCATTCCGACCGCGCGCTGATGCAGCCGCTGGAAGACCTGTTCCAGGATTACGCGCCGCCGAACGCGGCCGATTACGATCCGCACGCGCTGATCTCGCCGAAATACTGGCCGCGCGCGACGATCGCCTGGTCGATCGCCTACAACACCGAGCTGGTGAAGGACCCGCCGAAATCCTGGATGGACCTGACCAAGCCGCAGTATGACAAATTGATCGGGCAGGTGTTCGCGCAGTCCGGCGGCACCACCTGGACGCGGATCATGTTCGAGCGCCAGGTGCTCGGCGAAGACTATTGGGCCAAGCAGGCGGCGACCCATCCGGTGCTGTATCCCTCCGGCGCGCCGACGGCCGATGCGCTGGTGCGCGGCGAGATCGCGATCGCGCCGCTGCTCTACAACGTGATCTACCAGAAGAAGAAGGACGGCGCGCCGATCGAGATCTTCTTTCCGCCTGAAGGCGCTCCGGTCAATCCCTACGCGACCGGCATTCCGAAGACGGCAGCCCATCCCAATGCAGCAAAGCTGTTCTTGAACTGGTGTCTGTCCAAGGAAGGGCAGACCTTCATGATCAAGGAGCTCGGCAATCTCACATCCCTGAAGGCGCCGCCGGCATATCCGGAGGGGTTCGATCCAAAGGTGGTCAAGCTCTGGTATCCGAAGTTCGACGAGTATGTGAAGCTGCATGCGGCGTGGGTCGCGGACTGGGACAAGACGTTTGGCTACCGGCAATAGGCTGATGGTGCAGCGATGACGGCGACGCTCGAAGTCACCGATCTCAGGAAGCAGTTCTCGATCGGCCGCCCGGCCATCGACGGCGTCAGCTTTGGCGTGCCGGCCGGCGAGATCGTGGTGCTGCTGGGGCCGTCCGGCTGCGGCAAGACCACGACGCTGCGCTGCGTCGCCGGGCTCGAGCATCCGACCGGCGGCGAGATCAGCATTTCCGGGCGGGTGGTCTCCTCGCCGGCAAGCGGCATCCTCGTGCCGCCGCGTTCGCGCGATCTCGGCATGGTGTTCCAGTCCTATGCGGTGTGGCCTCATATGACGGTGCGGCAGAACGTGATCTATCCGCTGAAGCACCGCAAGATCGGGCGCACCGATGCTGCTCGCATGGTCGAGGAGGCGCTGGCGCTGGTCGGACTGTCCGACTATGCCGACCGGCCGGTGGTGGCGCTGTCGGGCGGCCAGATGCAGCGCGTCGCGCTGGCGCGCAGCATGGTGTACCGGCCGCAACTGTTGCTGCTCGACGAGCCGCTGTCGAACCTCGATGCCAAACTGCGCCTGCGGCTGCGCGACGACCTTCGCGTCATCCTCAAGCAGACCGGGATGACCGCGCTCTACGTCACCCATGACCAGGCCGAGGCGGTCGTGCTCGGCGACCGGATCGGCGTGATGCGCGACGGCAAGCTATTGCAGATGGACACGCCCGACGTGATCTACAACCGTCCGGCCGATCTGTTCGTCGCCAATTTCACCGGCGCAACCAACGAGCTCGCGGGCACGCTCGTCACATGCAATGGCCGCTATGGGGTGGTCGATTTCGGTGACGGCCGGCAAGGGGAGGTCGCGCTGTGCCAGGCGCTCAAGCCCGACGAGAAAGTGCGGATCGCGCTGCGGCCCGAGAACATCGCGATCGGCCGGCCCGACGGCGCCAACACGTTCTCGGCAAAGGTGCTCGACCGCAGATATCAGGGCACCCAGACCGCCTACGGCATCGAGCTGTTCGGCAAGCGGCTGGAAGCGATCGAACTCGGCACCGCCGCGCGCCATCAGGTCGGCGTCGAGGCACAGGTCGCGTTGCCGCGCGAATGCCTGTGGGCCTATCGCGACAGCGGGCCGGCATCGCATGAGTAGAGCGTGGTATTGTCGCGTCGAGTGGCGAAGGGGCTGGGCTCCCTCGCCCCGCTCTTCGCGGGGAGAGGGTGGGATGAGGGGCTGCTTCCGCGAATACAGTGATAGTTGCGTTTGCGGAGGCTCCCCCTCACCCGGAACCCATCTAACGATGCGTTCCGACCTCTCCCCGCACGCGGGGCGAGGTGAAGCGGCGGCCGCCGGTTCTCGGGCTAGCCTTCCTCCACCAGAGCGCGGATGCTGCGGGCTAGTCCGAGGATGCGCGGGCCGCATTCGCGCTCGATCTGCTCGGCGCTGAAGCGGAAGGAGGGGACGCCGCAATTGACCGACAGGCATTCGCCGGTCGGCGTGCGATAGAGCGGGGCGGCGACGCCGAAGATCTCGCGCCGCCATTCGCCGAGCGAGACGGCAAAGCCGCGCTCGCGGCACAATTCGATGTCGGGCAACGTGCGCTTCTGCACGTAGTCGAACTCGTCGGGGCGCTCGGCCTTGACGCGCGCGACATAGGCGCCGAGCTCTTGCTCGGTGAACAGCGACAGCAGGGCGCGCCCCACCGCGGTCGGCGCCAGCGTGCTGACAAAGCCGACGTCGGGCACGTGCGGCGCCGTATCCGTCGTGCGCAGCGTCTCGACATAGATGAAGTCGATGCCGAACGGCATCGCGATCGACACCGTGCCGCCGGCATAGGTCGCGAAGTCGCGCATCAGCGGACGCGCCAGCTGACGCACCTTCAGCGCGGACAACACAGGATAGGCGGCGGCGAGCGCGCCCAGCCCAAGCACGAAGCGGCCCTTGGCGTCGCGCCTGAGATAGCCGAGCTGCTCGAGCGTGTAGGTCAGCCGCGACACCGTCGGCCGCGACAGGCCGGTATGCAACGCAAGTTCGGCGTTCGACAGCGAGCCCGGATGACGGCGAAACGCCGCCAGCACGTCGAGGCCATGCGCCAGGGTGGTCGCAAAGGACGGATCCGCCTGAACCTCGGCAGGGGAAGATGCTGTCATACGGAATATTGGTCTCAGATGGCCAGATTTGTCAATATATCGGAATGAATTTGCAAATCGTGTCGATATCGGTTTATCTGCGGGGAATAAGGACAAGGAACCGCTGGAGCGAGGCGCCTCCCGATGACCGAGCAAGCCCGAGACGCAAAGCGCGCCGCGATCGACAAGGAGAGGCTGCGCCTGAAGTATCAGGAGGAGCGCAACAAGCGGCTGCGTCCCGACGGCAATGACCAGTATCTCCAGATCAAGGGCCAGCTCGCGCATTATCTCGACGATCCCTACACGCCGGTCGTTGAGCGCGCGCCGAAGACCGATCACGTCACCTTCGTCTTTATCGGCGGCGGTTTCGCCGGGCTCGCCACCGCGGCGCGGCTGACCGAGGCCGGCATCAAGGACGTCCGCATTGTCGAGAAGGGCGGCGATTTCGGCGGCACGTGGTACTGGAACCGGTATCCCGGCGCGCAATGCGATACGGCCTCGATGGTCTACATGCCGCTGCTCGAAGAGACCGGCCACATGCCGTCCGAGAAATACGCGCATGCGCCGGAGATCCTCGCGCACTGCCAGCGGATCGGGAGGCAATTCAATCTCTACGACAATGCGCTGTTCCACACCGAGGTGACGAGCCTCGATTGGGACACGGCGCAATCGCGCTGGATCATCCGCACCACGCGGGGCGACGCGTTCACCGCGCAATATGTCGGCATCGGCACCGGCCCGCTGCACGTGCCGAAGCTGCCCGGCATTCCCGGCATCGAGCGCTTCAAGGGCCACTCGTTCCACACCAGCCGCTGGGATTACGACTACACCGGCGGTAACCCTGCGGGCGCGCTGATGGAGAGGCTTGCCGACAAGCGCGTCGGCATCATCGGCACCGGCGCGACCTCGGTGCAATGCATTCCCCACCTCGCGCGCGCCTGCAAGGAGCTCTACGTATTCCAGCGCACGCCATCGTCGGTCGACGTGCGCGGCAATGGGCCGATCGATCCCGACTGGTTTGCCGAGATCGCGACGCCGGGCTGGCAACAGCGCTGGCTGGAGAATTTCACCGCCAACCAGGCCGGCGGATCGGCCGAGGAAGATCTGGTGCAGGACGGCTGGACCGACCTGTCGAAGCGGATCCGCGCCAAGATCATGCTGCTGCCGCGCGAGCAGCGAAGCGTGGAGAACATGCGGGCCGCATTCGAGGATTCCGACTTCGAGAAGATGGAGGAAATCCGCAACCGAGTCGACTCCATCGTCCGCGATGCCCACACTGCCAGGAATCTCAAGGCCTGGTACGGCCAGCTCTGCAAGCGGCCATGCTTCCACGACGCCTATCTGCAGGCGTTCAATACGCCGGGCACCCATCTGGTCGATACCGACGGCAAGGGCGTCGAGGAGATCACCGAGAACGGGATCGTCGTTGCGGGCAAGGAATACGCGCTCGACTGCATCATCTATGCGTCCGGCTTTGAGGTCGGTACCGAGTACAAGCGGCGCGCGGGCTTCGATCTGACCGGCCGCGACGGCGTCAAGCTGTCGGAGCACTGGGCCGAGGGCATGCGTACCAAGCACGGCATCCACGTGCACGGCTTCCCCAACGCGTTCTTCGTGCAGCCGACCCAGGGCGCCAATCTGATCTCCAACGTGCCGCACAACCTGACGGAAGCGGCGCGGACCATCGCGCTGATGGTCGGCCACGCGCAGGACAACGGCTTCAAGGAAATCGAGGTCAGCAAGGAAGCCGAGGATCGCTGGGTCGAGCTGCTGCTGACTGGCGTCGGGCGGATGATCGGCGGACCGGATTGCACGCCCGGTTACTACAACAATGAGGGGCGCGAGCCGGGTCCCGCTGCAAAGCTCAATGTCGGCCATCCGTCGGGCGCGCTGGCCTACTTCAAATATATCGACGGCTGGCGCCGCAGCGGCCAGTTCGAGGGCGTGCAATTCCGCTGAGGGGAGCGCGATCGAAACTGATGTTCGCCAAACGAGGAGTGCTTAAGTAATGACCCAGCCAACCGCAGGTGAAGCGTCGCATGAAGGTCCGAAGGCAGCATCCGCGCCGGTCATCGCGCAGCACGCGGCGACGCTGAAGGCGCTGCCGTTTGCCGACACCAGGGATTTCGACGACGCCGCGCGGGGCTTTCTCGGCACCATCGAGAACGCACGCGTCACCTCGGCCCAGGGCAGGGTGGTCTGGAGTCTCGAGCCTTACGGATTCCTGTCAGCGGAGAAAGCGCCCGCGACCGTCGATCCGAGCCTGTGGCGGCAGTCGCGGCTCAACATGCATCACGGCCTGTTCGAGGTGGTGCCGGGTGTCTACCAGGTGCGCGGCCTCGACATCGCCAACATGACGCTCATCGAGGGTGACACGGGCGTCATCGTGGTCGACACGCTGACCTCGATCGAGGGCGCGCGCGCCGCGATGGAGCTGTACTTCCAGCATCGCGGCAAGCGGCCGGTTGCCGCCGTGATCTTCACGCATACACACACCGACCACTGGGGCGGCGCGCGCGGCGTGCTCGACGACGCCATGCTGGCGGCGGACGTACCGATCATCGCGCCGAACTTTTTCATGGAGCACGCGGTCTCCGAGAACATCATCGCTGGGCCGGCGATGCTGCGCCGTGCGCAATACCAGTTCGGGCCGTTCCTCGCCAAGGGCGTGCGCGGGCATGTCGATTGCGGTCTCGGCAAGACCATGGCGGCAGGCGGCGTGGCGCTGCTGCGGCCGACCGATTTGATCATCGCCACCGGCGACAAGCGCGTGATCGACGGCGTCGGGTTCGAATTCCAGATGGCGCCGAACAGCGAAGCGCCGGCGGAGATGCATTTCTTCATCTCGCGCTACAAGCTGTTGAACCTCGCCGAAAATTGCACCCACAACTTCCACAATCTGCTGCCGTTCCGCGGCGCCGATGTACGCGATGCGCTGGCCTGGTCGAAATATCTCGGCGAGGCGCTGCAAATGTGGGGCGGTATGGCCGAAGCGATGTGCGGCCAGCACCACTGGCCGGTGTGGGGGCGGGAGCGGATCGACGCCATGATCCGCGAGCAGCGCGACCTCTACAAATACGCCCATGATCAGACCATCCGGCTGATGAACCACGGCCTCAACGCGGCCGAGATCGCCGAGACGATCCGCCTGCCGCAGAGTCTGGAGGGCGCCTGGCACGGCCGCGGCTACTACGGCCACATCAGGCACAATGTGAAGGCGATCTACCAGAAATATCTCGGCTGGTACGACGCCAATCCGGTCAACCTCGATCCGCTACCGCCGGTCGAGGCCGGCAAGAAATATGTCGAGTATATGGGCGGCGCCGACGCGATCCTGAAACGCGCCGCGGCGGATTTTGCCAACGGCGAATTCCGCTTCGTGGCGCAGGCCGTCAGCCATCTCGTGTTCGCCGAGCCTGATAATCAGGCCGCGCGTTCGCTCCTCGCCGACACGTTCGAGCAGCTCGGCTATGCCGCGGAAAGCTCGACCTGGCGCAACGCCTATCTGTTCGGCGCGCAGGAACTGCGGCAGGGCATGCCGAAGGTACCGCCGAGGTCGCCGATGCCGCGCGAGACGCTGGCTGCGCTGCGCACCGAGCAGCTCTGGGACGTGCTCGGCATCCGCCTCAACGGCCCCAAGGCCGAGGGCAAGCGCATCGTGCTGAACTGGAGCTTCACCGATACCGGCGAGACCTTCGTGCTCAATCTCGAGAATTCAGCCCTGACCTACGTTAGGGGTGCGCAGGCGGCCGATGCGCAGGCGAGCTTCACGCTGGCGCGCAGCGTGCTGGACGAGGTCATCGCCAAGCGGACCACGTTTCCGGACGCCGTCGGTGCCGGAAGGATCAAGGCATCAGGCGAGCCACAGCGGCTCGGTGAATTGATGGCACTGATGGACGAATTCCCGCGGATGTTCGAGATCGTCGAGCCGAAGCGGGCGGCGGTGACGTAGAGCCGCACATACAGAACAACGACCGTCACCCTGAGGAGCCGCGCAGCGGCGTCTCGAAGGGCGACAGCCCGGCTGGTGGCCGTGCATCCTTCGAGGCTCGCTGCGCTCGCACCTCAGGATGACGGGATGACTGCAAGCGGGCAAGGCGTCATTGCGAGGAGCGGAGCGACGAAGCAATCCACCTCTCCACAAGCGGAGGTATGGATTGCTTCGCTTCGCTCGCAATGACAGGGAATTGCCGCCCGCTATCTCAAATCCCGAGATACGCCGCCTGTACCTGCTTGTTGCCCGCGAGCTCGGCGCTGGTGCCCTGCATGATCACGTTGCCGCTTTCCAGCACATAGGCGCGCTGCACCAGCGACAGCGCGCGGCTGACATTCTGCTCGACCAAGAGGATCGCGGTGCCCATTTTGTGGATCTCGCCGATCTTCTCGAAGGTCACGTCGGTCATGACGGGCGCGAGGCCGAGCGAGGGCTCGTCCAGCATCAGAAGGCGGGGCTTCAGCATCAGCCCGCGGCCGACCGCGACCATCTGCTGCTCGCCGCCGCTCATGGTGCCGGCGAGCTGTTTCCTGCGGTCGGCGAGCCGCGGGAAGATGCTGTAGACGAGCTCCATCGTGCGCGCGCGATCCGCCTTGGCCTTCGGCGTGTAGGCGCCGATCTCGAGATTCTCCTGCACCGTCATTTCCGGGAACACCTGGCGGCCTTCCGGCACATGCGCGATGCCGAGCTCGGGGATCCGGTAGGGCGGCAGCGTGGCGAGGTCGACGCCGTCGAACGTGACCTTGCCGCCGAACAGCTTGACGAGGCCGGAGACGGCGCGCAGCGTCGTGCTCTTGCCGGCACCGTTGGCACCTAACAGGCCGACGGCTTCGCCCTCGCCAATGGAGATGCTGACATCGGTGATGGCAGGGACCGAGCCGTAGCTGGCGCTGACGCGCGAGAGCTCAAGCATGGGCGTCTCCCTGCGCCGGCGGATGCACATAGGAGCCGAGATAGGCGCGGATCACTTCCGGATTCTCCACGATCTCCTTCGGCGCGCCCTCGGCGATCTTCTGGCCGTGGTCGAGCACCACGATGTGGCGAGCCACCGCCATGATCGCGCGCATCACATGCTCGACGATCACGATGGTGAGGCCGCTGGCGGAGAGCTTCTTCACCAGCGCCACCGCCTGGTCGATCTCGGCCGGGTTGAGTCCGGCCATCACCTCGTCGAGCAGCAGGATCTTTGGCTGCGTTGCCAGCGCGCGGGCCATTTCCAGCCGGCGCTGGTCGATGGTGGTGAGGTCCTTGGCCGGGGTCTGCTCTTTGGCGGAGAGGCCGACGAACTCGATCGCCTCGAGCGCCTTGTTGCGCGCGGCCGCGATATGCCGGTCGCGCAGGAACGCGCCGGTCATCACATTGGCGAGCACGGTCATCGCGCCGAACGGCTTTGCCACCTGGAAGGTGCGGGCAAGGCCCAGCGCGCAGACATCATGCGGCTTGAGCCCCACGATCTCATGACCGAAGGCGAGCACCGAGCCGGAATCCGGCCGATGAAATCCCGTGATCAAATGAAAGCTCGTGGTCTTGCCGGCGCCGTTCGGCCCGATCAGCGCGACCGTCTCGTTCTCCTGCACCGTGAAGCTGACGTCCTGCACGGCGCGCAGGCCGCCAAAGCGCTTGCTGAGACCCTTGATGACCAGTGCTTCTGCCATCGCGACGACCTCAGGCGCGCGCCGGCTTGCGCCGGGCGGTGCGGTGATAGATGTCGGTCGCGAACCCGATCAGTCCGGTCGGCCGCCACAGGATGACAGCCATTAGGATCAGGCTGTAGACCGTGAGCTGGATGCCGCCGACCGAGCTGCCGAGCCAGCTTTGCAGCAGCGCCGAGGTGGTCTCAAGCAGCACGGTGCCGATCACCGGTCCCCACAGCGTGCCGATGCCGCCGACGATCGACACCAGCGCCGCCTCGATCGAGACGTTGAAGCTGAACGCGGTCGCGGGATCGATGAAGTAGATGTATTGCGTGTAGAAGGTGCCGGCGAGCGCGGTCAGGAACGCGCTGATCATGTAGATGTCGCGCTTGACCTTCGGCGCGTTGACGCCGACCGCCTCGGCGGCGTCCTCATCCTCGCCGATCGCGACGAGATAGTAGCCGATCCAGGATTTCTCGATTCTGTGGGTGATCCACAGCCCGACCACGAGCAGGCCGAGCACGACGTAATAGTACGACGACTTTTCCTCGAACTGCATCATCAACGGCGCACTGCCGAGGTTCGGGATCGTGGTGCCTTCGGCGCCCCAGGCGAAGTCGCGGAACTTGAGGAAGATCAGCATCAGCACCTGGGCGGTCGCAATGGTGGCGATGGTGAAATAGGGGCCGCGCAGACGGAAGCAGAGCCAGCCGATCGGCAGGCTTGCGAGCATCGCGACCACGCCGCCCGCGATCATCCCGATCCAGGGCGAGATGCCGTAGTTCACCTGCATGATGGTGGAGGTGTAGGCGCCGAGCCCGAAATAGGCGGCGTGGCCGAGCGACAGCTGCTTGGCGTAGCCGCCCATCAGGTTCCAGGCGACGCCGATGAAGGAGAACAGCAGGATGCGGATGAAGATGTCGATCGCGAACGAGGAGGTGACGAGCTGGGGCAAGGCGAGCATGACGACGGCCCCGATCGCGAGCCACAGCCATTTCATGTTGCTGGACGTCTGCATCACCGGCCCCTCCTGGCGCCGAGCCCGCTCGGCCTGAAGGCAAGCGTCAGCAGCAGCAGCGCAAACACCACGATCAGGCCGGAATCGGCGCCGACGAACTGGATGCCGAGCGATTCCGCGACGCCCATCATCAGGCTTGCGATCAGCGCGCCCATCACATTGCCGAGCGTGCCCATCACCACGGCGACGAACGCCATCAGCACAAACACCTGGCCGACAAACGGATAGGCTGAATAGAACGGCATCAGCAGCGAGCCGGCGGCGCCCGCGAGCGCCAGCGCGGTGCCGAACGCGACCGCGAACACGCGGTTGGGATTGATCCCCATCAGCATCGCGACGTCGCGGTTCTGCGACGCGGCGCGCATGGCGCGGCCGAGATCGGTGGTGTGCAGGAATACCCACAGCAGCCCGCTCAGCGCCATCGCGACCGCGAAGGCGATCAGTTTCGCCACCGGGATGTACAGCCCGCCGATATGCCACGCCGCATCCGAATAGGACGTGTGGACGGTGCGGTAGTTGGCGCTGAACAACATCAGCGAGAGATTGAGCAGCAACAGCGACAGCGCGAAGGTCAGGAAGATCTGCGGCATGTCGTTCGGCCCCAGCACCCTGCGGATCAGGAAATGCTGGATCAGGACGCCGGCGAGGAACAGCACCGGCATCGAGACCACGAGCGAGACCAGCGGATCGATGCCGAACTGGGTGGCGAGGAAGAACGAGATATACATCCCGATCATCACGAACTCGCCCTGGGCGAAGTTGACGATCTTGACCACGCCGAAGATCAGCGTGACGCCGATGCTGACAAGCGCGTAGATGCCGCCGATGAGCAGGCCGTTGATCACGGCCTGGGCTAGTGTCTCCCACATGCGATGCGACCGCGGTTCAGGTCTTCATCAGCGGGGCGCGGGCGTCTTCTTTCGGGAAGACGCTGACGAGATCGGTGTTTTGCCACTGCACGCCGACCGGGCGGCCGTAAACGTTCTTGCCGTCCGGCCCGAACTTCACCTTGCCGCCCGGCGCCATCGCAGCGAAGCCCGAGGAAACATCGAGCGTCGAGAGCGCCTCGCGCACCTTCTTGGGATCGGCGGAGGCGGCGCGCTCCAGCGCGTCGGCCAGCATGAAGGTCTGCGCGACCAGGCCGCCGGCATATTCGAACGCGAACTCGCCGGTGCGCTTCTTGAATTCGACATTCACCTTCTGCGCGTCGTCGCTGACGTCGTGGTTCCAGTGCGCAACGCCCTGCAGGCCCTCGGCGGCATTGCCGACATTCTTGTAGAAGTCCGGCATCACGAAGCCGCCGGAGCCGCCGTTGATCGCAATGTTGAGCCCGACCTGCTTCACGGTGCGCACGATCAGGATGAGGTCGTTGAGATAGGACAGTGAGAACAGCGTGTTGGCGCCGGAGGCCTTGACCTTGTTGATCAGCGGGCTCGCGTCGGTGAAGCCGGCCGAGTAGGGCTCGAACATCACGATCTCGACGCCTTCGCCCGGCGCCAGCTCCTTCAGCCCGTTCGATGTCGAGGTGCCGAACGCGGTGTTCTCGAAAATGACGGCGACCTTGGCCTGCTTACTGACCAGCTTGGCCATCTGCAGCTGGGCCTTGGCAAACTGCGAGGCGCGTGCGAACGGCGTGAAGGTGTAGGTGCGCCCCTTGTTGAGCTGGTCGGAGCTCGATCCGGTGATGATCGGGACCTTCGCCCGTTCACAGACTTCGCTCGCGATCAAGGTCAGCGCGCTGGCATAGCAGCCATGGATCGCCGACAGCTTGTTGCCCGTGATCAGGCGGTCGGTTTCGGTGCGCGTCACCGTGGTGTCGCTCTGCACGTCCGAGACGATGAGGTTGAGCTTGGCGCCGCCGAGCGACTTGATGCCGCCGGCCTCGTTGACCATGTCGACCGCGAGCTTGGCCGCAGCCACGCAGCCGACGCCGATCTGCGCCATGCTGCCGGTGGTCGGATAGAGCGCGCCGATGTTGATCGGATCGGCCGCCCAGCCGCGCAGCGGAACGGCGCCGAACGCGCCTGCCGCCAGCACGCCGCCGGTCTTGGCGAGGAACTTGCGGCGGTTCAGCTTGTTTTGTGAGGCTTTGGTCGGTGCGGCATTATTAATGGCCGACGGCTTGCGGTCCCCTGTCATGGCGTTCCCCCCTGCGCGATCACGGCACGGTTGCTCCGTCCGCTCGCTTATTATTTTTTGCTCAAGCGCGGCGCATAAGAGCACGTAATTCGGCATTCGCAAAGGCGATATCAGCCGAACTGATGGGGAAACCTGTCATCGCTGGTGCGTCGCAGCAATCGTGCGACGCGGGCATGCGTAGTGTTTTGCTGCGTGAGAGTTGCCGCCGCGCACGACGGTATTATTGACAATCGAACGACCCGACGGACCGGCACGGATGGTGCCGGCCGGCCCGCCGGATCATTCGATCGGCCGCTGCAACTGCTACTCTGCGCTGGCCACCAGCTTGAAGCGCGGCTCGGCTTCCATCAGGCCGCGGAAGGCGGCGAGATAGTCGAGCGCCATGCGCCGCGCGGTGAAGCGGGTCTCGAACTGCTTGCGGATCGCGTCGCGATTGAGCGTTCCTAGGCGGCCGACGGAGGAGATCGCACTGATCTCGTCCTCGACGATGAAGCCGGTCAGGCCATCCTCGATGATCTCCGGCACCGAGCCGCGGTTATAGGCGATGACGGGCGTGCCGCAGGCCATCGCTTCGATCATCACGAGGCCGAACGGCTCCGGCCAGTCGATCGGAACCAGGAGCCCGATCGCGCCGCTGAGAAAATCCGGCTTCTCGCGGTCGCTGATTTCGCCGATGAACTCGACCAACGGGTTGCTGGTGATCAGCGGCTTGATCAACTCATCGTAATATTCCTGGTCGGCACGATCCACCTTAGCCGCGATCCTCAGCGGAATGCCGCAGCGGGTTGCGATCTTGATCGCGCGATCGACGCCTTTCTCCGGCGCGATGCGCCCGAGTACCGCGAGATAGGACGGCTTCGCCGGTTGCGGCGTCAGCAGATTCTCCGGTAGGCCGTGATGGATGGTGCGCACCCAATGCGCCTGCGGCACCGGCCGCCGCTGCGCGTTGGAGATCGAGATCACCGGAATCTTCGAGAAGGTGTTGAAGACCGGCTGATGTTCCGGCAGGTCGAGCCGTCCGTGCAAGGTGGTGACGAACGGCGTCGGCTGCCGCGCGAACAGCGACCACGGATAATAGTCGAGATGGCAGTGCAGGAAGTCGAACTCCTCGTCGTCGGCCTTCTGCCGCACGCGTTCCAGCATCACCATGTGGAGCGCATTGGGATCGCGGACCGAGCCGTCGAGCCGCAGTGCCTTCGGCCAGGTCGCATCGAGCTTCGCGGAGGTTTGAGAATCGCCACTGGCGAACAACGTCACGTCATGTCCAAGTGTTACAAGTTCTTCGGTCAGCCAGTGCACGACCCGTTCGGTGCCGCCGTAGAGCTTGGGGGGAACAGCCTCCGTCAGCGGGGCAACCTGCGCGATGCGCATCTCTCCGTCTCCTGTTTGTAATGTGGAATGAACTACCCTCAGCCCTCAGATGGCACCGACATGCCAAAGACGGGAACGTTCTCGCACGTGCGAGGTTCCTTAGATGTGGGAGATCTGCCGCTTCTTTCTTCCATCACACTGTGGTCTTGCTGATGCCATCACGCTCCAACACGGTTTTGCCTATGCCAGCGTTGCAAAATTGTTGCGCAGTGATGGCTGCATCAAGGAATCCCACCGCCGCCCTTCACGTCATCGTGCGCGAGAGCTTCGACTAGAATTTTCTCGTTCACCTTCAACAGCTTTGCAGGACGTCATGGACCATCTGTCAGGATACGCGCATCGTCCGTTTCCCTTTGTGTTGCGCTATCTGCGCCGGCGTCTGCCGTCGCATGTTGTGATTTTGTCAGCCGTTGTTGCGGCGGTTGCCTGCTCGGTAGGCACGCAATACGGCGTGAAGAATCTGGTCGATGCGCTGTCGGCAGGGCCGTCGGCCGCGAACGGCGTATGGCTGGCATTCGCTCTGCTCATGTCACTGATTGCAGCCGACAACTTCCTGTGGCGGATCGCGAGCTGGACCGCGAGCTACACCTTTGTCAGCGTCACCGGCGATCTTCGCCGCGACATGTTCCGCCATCTCACCGGCCACGCGCCGAGCTATTTCACGGACCGGCTGCCGGGCATGCTGACCAGCCGGATCACGGCGACCTCGAACGCGGTGTTCACCGTCGAGAATATGTTCGTATGGAACGTGTTGCCGCCCTGCATCGCGACCTTCGCGGCGATCGCCTTGGTTGGAACAGTCAGCGTGACAATGTCAGCAGTGCTGATCCTGATCGCCGGAACCATGGTGGTGGCCATGTTCCGCATCGCCGCCGCCGGCCGGCCGCTGCATGACGATTTCGCCAACAGGGCGGCCGCCGTGGACGGCGAAATGGTCGACGTCATCAACAACCTGCCGCTGGTACGCGCGTTCTGCGGCCTCGGCTATGAGCACGAACGCTTCGATGCGACCGTCAATCGGGAACTCGTCGCGCGTGGCCGTTCCCTGCGCTACCTCGAGAAGCTTCGTCTCATTCACGCCGGCGTGACCGTCATCCTGACCATCGCGATGCTGGCCTGGGCGCTCAGTCTCTGGCAGCAGGGCGCGGCGACCACCGGCGATGTCGTGCTGGTCTGCACGCTCGGCATCTCGATCCTCAGCGCCACCCGCGATCTCGCGGTCGCGCTGGTCGACGTCACCCAGCATGTCGCGCGGCTGACTGAGGCGCTGGCGACGCTGCTGCAGCCGCACGAGCTGAAGGACCATCCGGAGGCCGAGGCGCTGGTGAAGAGCGGCGCGGCAATCGCCTTCAACAATGTCTCGTTCCGCTATCCCGGCGGCCTGCAGGTGTTCGAGCGCTTCAGCCTGCGCATCCAGCCCGGCCAGCGGGTCGGCCTGGTCGGCCACTCCGGCGGAGGCAAGTCAACACTGTTTACCCTTCTGCAGCGCTTCTACGACGTCGAGCAGGGCAACATCACCGTCGACGGCCAGGACATCTCGCGCGTCACGCAGCAAAGCCTGCGCGCCGCAATCTCGGTGGTGCCGCAGGATATCTCGCTGTTCCACCGTTCGATCCTGGAGAACATCCGCTACGGCCGGCCGGACGCCACCGACGACGAGGTGCTGCGGGCGGCGATCGCGGCGCGCTGCGACTTCATCGAAACTTTGCCCGAGGGCATGAACACCATCGTCGGCGATCGCGGCGTCAAGGTCTCCGGCGGCCAGCGCCAGCGCATCGCGATCGCGCGCGCCTTCCTGAAGGATGCGCCGATCCTGCTGCTCGACGAGGCCACCGCGGCGCTCGATGCCGATTCCGAGGAGGCGATCCGCGAAGCGTTGTCGCGGCTGATGCGCGGGCGTACCGTGGTCGCGATCGCGCACCGCCTCGCGACGCTGCGCAGCTTCGACCGCGTGCTTGTGCTGCAGGGCGGCCGGATCGTCGAGGACGGTCCGCCCGATATCCTCGTGAAGGGAAGGGGCCCCTACCGCGACCTGGTCGCGCGCGAGATGGGCCGCCTTTCCACCAGCGCGGCCTGACCCCGCGTCGTCAAGTGCGTTTGTGCGTTCCGGTGCGTTCGTTCGAACCAGGATACGGGCCAAGCAAAGTCGCCAGAGGTTCAGATGGCAGCTGACGTCGTTACGCAGATCATCACCGCTCGCATCACGGAGCACGTCGCCGAATCGCCGTTCTACATTCCGATGACCGGGCCCGCGGCGCGGCCGCGGCGCTCGCTCAAGCATGACGACACCTTCATCGTGCTCGACAGCCATGGCGACATCGGCGCCTCGGCCGGCGGGCCGGACGGCCTGTTCAACGCCGACACCCGCTACCTGGCGCGGCTGGAAATGGTGCTGGAGGACGTGCAGCCGCTCCTGCTCGGCTCCAACATGCGCGACGACAATTCGGCGCTGACGGTCGACCTTACCAATTCCGACGTCTATCGCGACGACCGCCTCACGCTGCCGAAGGACACGCTGCACATCGTGCGCTCGATCTTCCTGTGGCGCGGCACGGCCTATCAGCGCATCGGCCTGCAGAATCACGGCGACCATGCCGCGAGCTTCGATCTCACGCTGCTGTTCGACAATGACTTTGCCGATCTGTTCGAGGTGCGCGGCGAGCGCCGGCCGCGGCGTGGCATCGGCTCGAGCAAGCTGCTCGGCCCGACCGACGTGGTGCTGGAATATTGCGGCCTCGACGAGCAGACGCGGATCACCGCGCTGCATTTCGATCCGCGGCCGACGCGGCTGTCGGTCAACGCGGCGACCTATCATTTCGATCTCGAGCCCGGGCAAGTCACGTCGCTGTTCGTCGCGGTCTCCTGCAACAAGCCGATCATGCAGAAGCCGGTGCCGTTCTTCCGCGGCCTGCTGGCGCATCGCCGCGAGATGCGGACGTCGTCGGCCGGCGCAGCCAGCATCGAGACCTCGAACAACATCTTCAACGAGGTGCTGTGCCAGGCGATGGCCGACCTCAACATGCTGATGACCGAGACGCCGCAGGGCCGTTACCCCTATGCCGGCATTCCCTGGTATTCGACGACGTTCGGCCGCGACGGGCTGATCACCGCGTTGCAGATGCTGTGGGTCGATCCGCGGATCGCCAAGGGCGTGCTGAAGCGGCTCGCGCTGTTCCAGGCCAAGGCGGTCGATCCGCTGGCCGATGCCGCGCCAGGCAAGATCCTGCACGAGATGCGCGGCGGCGAGATGGCCGCGCTTCGTGAGGTGCCGTTCGCGCATTATTATGGCAGCGTCGATTCGACTCCGCTGTTCGTGCTGCTCGCCGGGCTCTATCTGGAGCGCACCGGCGATTTGGAGACGCTGCGCGAGCTGTGGCCGGCGGTCGAGGCCGGCTTGCAATGGATCGACGGCCCGGGCGATCCCGACCGTGACGGCTTTGTCGAATATCAGCGCGCCACCGAGGAGGGGCTGCGCAATCAAGGCTGGAAGGATTCGTTCGACGCCATCTTCCACGCAGACGGTACGCTTGCCGAGGGCAATATCGCGCTGGCGGAAGTGCAGGGCTACGTGTTTGCCGGCAAGCAGCTTGCCGCGCGCGCGGCGCGCAAACTCGGCTTTGCCGACAAGGCTGCGAAGCTGGAAGCCGAGGCCGAGCGGCTGCGCGAGCGGTTCGAGGAAGCATTCTGGTGCGAGGAGATCGGCACCTATGCGGTCGCGCTCGACGGCGCCAAGCAGCCGTGCAAGGTGCGCACCTCGAATGCCGGCCAGACATTGTTTTCCGGCATGGTGCGGGAAGACCGCGCGCGACGGGTCGCCGCCGACCTGATGAGTCAGAAGTTCTTTTCGGGCTGGGGCATCCGCACCGTCGCCGCGGGCGAAGTGCGCTACAACCCGATGTCCTATCACGACGGCTCGATCTGGCCGCATGACAATGCGCTGATCGCGCTCGGATTTGCCCGCTACGGCCTCAAGCATTCGGTCGCGCATCTGTTCAAGGGCCTGTTCGACGCCGCGAGCTATATGGAACTGCGGCGACTGCCGGAGCTGTTCTGCGGCTTCCGCCGCGAGCGCCGGCGCGGCCCGGTGCTCTATCCCGTGGCCTGTGCACCGCAGGCCTGGGCGAGCGCGACGCCGTTCACGCTGCTAGAGGCTGCGCTTGGCCTCGAGTTCGACACCGCGCGCGGCGAGATTCGTTTGCGCGATCCGCGGCTGCCGGAGTTCCTCAACGACGTGGTGCTGCGCGACCTCAGGCTCGGCGCTTCCAGTGTCGATCTGAGGCTGCGCCGCCATGACGACGAGGTGTCGCTGGAAGTGTTGCGCACACGCGGCCAGATCCAGGTGTCGATCGTACTGACGCATTGAGCGTCGTCGCGCGGCATGCGTGCGCCGGAAATCGCGGGGAGAGTAAGATGCGTCCGAGGATTACGATGATGCTGGTCGCAGCGGCGCTGCTGACATGCGCGGGTGCCCGCGCCGCCGACGACGAAGCGCCGGCGCCTGCACCATCGCCGCCGGCCGTGCAGGCGCCGCCAGCAACGCCAGCAACTCCTGCGCCGCCGGCAGCCCAGGCGCCGCCAGCAGCCTCTGCGACGCCGAAGGAGCAGGCGAAGGAGCCCTCAAAGGAATCGTCCAAGGAACCGTCCAAGGAACCGTCGCCGCCGCCGTCGGTGACCGTGATCGGCGCGCGCGATGCGCACGGCATTCTCGGGCGCGACGTTCGCAGTTCCGCCAATGAGAACATGGGCCGTATCGTCGACGTCATTGTCGACCGCGACGGCAAGGTCCGCGCCGCAGTGATCGATTTCGGCGGCTTCCTCGGCGTCGGCAGCCGCAAGATCGTGGTCGATTGGAACGCGCTGCGTTTCGCCGGTGTTTCCAGCAAGAGCGACAGCATCACGCTGGACCTCAACAAGCAGCAGGTGAGCGCTGCGCCCGAGTACAAGGAAGATACGCCGCTGATCGTGCTGGGTGCGGCGGGGAGCCTGCATCCATGGGATTACGAACATTAGGGGGGTAGAGCTGGTCGCGCGTCCGAACTCTTCTTTAGAGACGGTTGGCGACGATCGTGGCGAGCGATCAGCCGGCAGCACCAACGTTGTGTCAATTGCTCCCGATCAGCCCACTCCGGAGGAACCGCGCGGGCCGTCGCGGGAAAGCCAGCGCGGGCTCGACTGGTTCATCTTCTTCCTGGCCGACGTGCAGACCGGCTTCGGCCCGTTCGTCGCGGTCTATCTGACGACGCAGAAATGGACCCAGGTCGAGATCGGCTTCGTGCTCTCGATCGGCGGCATTATCGGACTCTTGGGCCAGATGCCCGGCGGAGCGATCGTCGATGCGGCGCGCTCCGAGCGGGTCGTTGCGGGCTGTGCGGTGGCCGCGATCGGCGCCAGCGCGCTGGCCTACGCGCTCTGGCCGATCTTTCCCGTGGTGACGCTCGCCGCGACGCTGCACGCGCTCGCGAGCTGCGTGCTCGGTCCGGCGATCGCCGCGATCAGCCTCGGCCTGGTCGGGCCGCTTGCGATCGGCGAGCGGCTCGGCCGCAATGCGCGCTTCGCCTCGCTCGGCAGCGGCTCGGCCGCAGCACTGATGGGCGCCTGCGGCTATCTGCTGTCGAGCCGCTCGGTGTTCCTCGTCACCTTCATCCTGGCGATCCCGACGCTGTTGTCGCTGGCCCGGATCCGCGAGCGCGAGATCGACATCGCGCAGGCCCATGGCGAGGTGAAACGGGAAGTCCCCGACAAGCGCGCCACCAGCGTCGCCGGCCTGGTGCGGCAGCGGCCGCTCTTGATCTTCGCCGGCGCGATGATGCTGTTCCAGCTCGCCAATGCCGCGATGCTGCCCCTGATGGCGGGCGTGGTGACGACCCGGTCGAGCCAATGGGCGCCGGTTCTGATCGCGGCCTGCATCATTGTGCCGCAGGCGATCGTCGCGCTGTCCTCGCCGTCGGTCGGCCGCAAGGCCCAGGCCTGGGGGCGGCGGCCGCTGCTGTTGATCGCATTCGCCGCGCTGGCGATCCGCGGCCTGTTGTTCGCGACGGTGCGTGACCCCTATGTGCTGGTCATGGTGCAGATTTTCGACGGCATCACCGCGGCGATCTTCAGCGTAATGGTGCCGCTGATCGTGGCCGACATCGCCTTCGGCAGCGGCCATTTCAACCTGGCGCAGGGCATTGTCGGCACCGCAGTCGGCATTGGCGCGTCGCTCAGCACGGTGCTGGCCGGCTATGTCAGCGACAAGCTCGGCAGCAGCACCGCCTTCATGGGGCTGGCCGGGATCGCCGCATTCGGGCTGTTCGTGATCTGGCTGGTGATGCCGGAGACGCGGCGGACGGCATGATGGCAGGGCGCAACCGCGGCACCATTGGCTGCCACCGACCAGACCCGGGATGCGGCTACCGGCCGGTTTTGCTGCGCGGCACCCTTTCTCCTGCATGTGCCGTCATATATGAGTGAATACATAAGTGATTTGCTGCTGGAACGAGTCCGATGGTCCCCAGGAGCGAGTTCGCGCGTTGGACCGTGGCGGCGATTAATCAATCCAAAATCGCGGTCTGGTACGGGATTGACGGAGCGCGGGCAGGCATTTCGACCGAGGAGCGGCATGGTACATCGAACGACGACGGCGCAAACCACCGGAGCGATGCGGCGTTGGGGCCAACCCGCCTTTGTGACTTTCGCAGCGATGGTCACACTTGCGTCACTGACCGGCGGCGTCGCGGCGAAAGAGCAGCGTCCCGCGGCAGCCGTCGAGGCGACCGCGCCGCGCACCGCCGGCGAGCCGATCATGGCGATCGTGTCGATCAAGGCCCAGAAGGTGACGCTCTACGACGCCGAGGGCTGGATCTACCGGGCGCCGGTGTCGAGCGGTGTCAAGGGACGCGAGACGCCGGCCGGCGTCTTTGCGCTGATCGAGAAGGACAAGGACCACCACTCGACCCTCTATGACGATGCCTGGATGCCCAACATGCAGCGCATCACCTGGAACGGCATCGCGCTGCATGGCGGACCGCTGCCGGGATATGCGGCCTCCCACGGCTGCGTGCGGATGCCCTACGATTTTGCCGAGAAGCTGTTCGACAAGACCAGGATCGGCATGCGGGTGATCATCGCGCCGAACGATCCGGCCCCGATCGATTTCACCCATCCGGCGCTGTTCGTGCCGAACGCGCAAGCCATTGCGGCGGCGCCAGCGCGCGCCGAGAAGCTCGGCCGCGAGGCCGCGGATGCCGCAAAGGCAGCCGACGAGGCGAAGAAGGTTTCGATAGCCGCGACCAAGGAGGCCGCACTGTTCACGCCTGCGTCGCTGCGCAAATTGCAGCAGATCAAGACCCGTGCCGACGCTGCGGTTGCGTTGGCCGACAAGACGCTCGCTGCGGCCAAGACCGACCAGGCCAAGGCGCGCGCCGAGGATCTGAAGCAGAAGGCGGTGGCCAAGGCCGCCGAAGCGACCACGCAGTTCGAGGCCGCCCAGGGCGACGCCAAGCCGAAGCTCGACGCCGCAGCCGCCGCCAAGGACGCCGCCAAGGCGGCCGAGACCAAGAAGGCGGATACCCAGAAGGCGGCGACCGAGGCGAAGCTCGCGCTGGAGCCGGTGTCCGTCTACATCAGCCGCGCGACGCAGAAGCTTTACGTCCGGCGCAACACCCACAAGCCATGGGCTGATGGCGGCGAGGTGTTCGACTCGAGCATCGAGGTTCCCGTAACCATCCGCGATCCGGACAAACCGATCGGCACGCACATCTACACGGCGATGGCGCGCAACGACGCCGGCGGCCTGCGCTGGACCGAGGTGTCGATCGACGATGGCGACAACGCCAGGAATGCGCTCGATCGTGTCACCATCCCGCAGGATGTGCTGGATCGCATCGCGCCGACCGCCGTTGCGCGCTCTTCGATCATCATCTCGGACGAGCCATTGAGCGCCGAGACCAACTATCGCACCGAGTTCGTCGCGGTTCTGAGCAACCAGCCCCAGGGCGGTTTCATCACACGCAAGCCGACCCGGCCCATGATGACCGACGACATGGTTGCGAGCAGGGACGACGACGGTTTCGGCTTCTTCTCTCAGCGCAGCTGGAATCCCCAATCGGGCACCCAATACGGCACCCCGTATGGCAGTCCCCAATACAGCAATCCCCAGTACGGCAATCCCCAGATTTACGGCAATCCGCAAGCGGCCAATCCGCGCCGGCGCGGCGGCCAGTACTTCTGGCAATCGCAACAGGACTGGTAACGGAGCGTCGAGGACGCAGGCCGCAACGAGCGGCCGCGGCGTCAGATCGGCATTGCAGCGTTGGGCGGCGGCGTGATGCCGCCGCCCAATCGCATTGTGCGGTTGCCCATCTTACGGGCGGGCTTCCAGGATCAGGTTGAACGGCGTCTCCGCGGCGCGGCGGAACCGCGAGAAGCCGCCTTGGCGCGCCACCTCGCGCAGTCTTGCCTCTCCTGCCTGCGCGCCGAGCGCGAGCCCGACCTCCTGGTCCAGCGACGCCGGCGTGCAGATCATCGTCGAGGCGGCGTAGTAGACGCGCCCGATCGGATTGAGGTTGTCCTCCAGCCGGTCGTTGGCGAACGGCTCGATCAGCATGCAGGTGCCGTCGTCGGCGAGGGTGGAGCGGGTGTGCTTAAGGGCGCCGACCGGATCGCCCATGTCGTGCAGGCAGTCGAAGAAGCACACCAGGTCATAGCCCTTGGCCGGGAATGTCTTGGCGGAATGCGTTTCGAAATGAACGCGGTCCGACAATCCCGCCTCCCGCGCGGACTTCCGCGCCGCCTCGATCGAGCCGTCGTGATAGTCGAAGCCGTAGAAGGTTGATTTCGGAAACGCCTCCGCCATCAATCGCGTCGAGACGCCGTGCCCGCAGCCGACGTCGGCGACGACGGCGCCTTTCTTCAGCTTGTCGACGACGCCCTCGAGCGCCGGCAGCCATTCCTGCACCAGATAGTGCTTGTAGCTGGTGCGGAAGAAGCGGGCGGTGCCGCAGAACAGGCACTCGCTGCGCCTGTTCCAGCCGACGCCTTTGCCGGTCTTGAAGGCGTCGGTAATTTTTGGCTCATCGAGAAAGGTCGCGCCGACCAGGCTTCCGACGGCGCCGAGGAAGACCGGGCTGTCCTCGTCGGCCAGCGCGAGCGCCTGCTCGGGCAGCATCGAGAATTTTCCGGATGCCTTGTCGTACTCGATGTAGCCGGAGGCCGCCTGCGCCGACAGCCACTCCTGGATGTAGCGCTCGGCCGTTCCCGTTGCCTTGGCCAGGGCCGCGGCATTCATCGGCCCGCCCTGCGCGAGGGCCCTGTACAGCCCGAGCTTGTCGCCCAGCAGCATCAACGAGGCATTCATCGCCGCGCCGACATCGCCGATCATCTTTCCCATGAATGAATTGAGGCGCTCTTCGTTGACGTCCATGATGTTCCTCCATCGCAATCGCGTTTGGCCAAAAGTCATCATTCGCAATTTCACGCATGCGTCGTCGTCCAGCCGTGTGGCGACGTGATTGCCTGAAAGGTTCGGTGCAATGACCCGATTGTTACCGGGCCGGTGGGATCCCACAACCGCCGGGCTTCACAAGCCCGCGAGGCGAGCCGCCTACGCCATCACGCGCGGCATGATCAGCCTTTTGTACAGCGCACCATAGCAGGCGGCCGACAGGTCCCAGCTGTAGGACTTGGCCATCGCGCTGGAGCGCATGGCGTTGAGCCGGTCCTTGGCGCGGTAGGCGTCGAAGGCGCGCCTGACGCCGCCGAGGAAGGATTCCGCCGACGGCTGCGCGAACAGGAAGCCGGTCTCGCCGTCGGCGATGGTTTCCGCAAGCCCGCCGGTCTGGTGGCCGATCGGCAGCGAGCCGAAGCGCTGCGCATACATCTGGCTGAGGCCGCAGGGCTCGAAGCGCGACGGCATCAGGGTGAAATCGCTGCCGGCGAAGATCCGGCGCGCCTGCCCATCGTTGAAGCCGATGATCACGCCGATC
Organism: Bradyrhizobium sp. USDA 4506; assembly: GCF_054058795.1. NCBI lineage: Bacteria > Pseudomonadati > Pseudomonadota > Alphaproteobacteria > Hyphomicrobiales > Nitrobacteraceae > Bradyrhizobium > Bradyrhizobium sp. USDA 4506. Next base: position 841,737 of record NZ_JBSSBM010000002.1, read on the forward strand.
GCATCGGGTCGGCGGCGATGCGCGGCCACCAGCGCATCCTCGATGGCCGGCTCGCCGCTGCCGGTGACGACGATCTGTCCGCCGTCCCTGACGATCTCGTCGGCGGCCGACAGCACGAGGTCGACGCCTTTCTGATGCACGAGGCGGGCGACGAGGCCAAAGATCGGCCCGCGCGAGACCGCAAGGCCGAACTGACGGCGGACATAGTCGGCGTTGGCCTGCTTGCCCTTCCAGTCGCCGGAGCCGAACGGCTGTGCGAGCTGCGCGCAGTGGCGCGGGTCCCAGCTTTCGTCGATGCCGTTCAGGATGCCGGTCAGCTGGTCGGCATCGGAGCGCACCCGGAGCAGGCCTTCCAGGCCGCAGCCGAGCTCTGCGGTCGTGATCTCCCTGGCATAGGTCGCGCTGACCGTGGTCAGATGCGAGGCGTAGACGAGGCCGCCCTTGAGGAAGGAGAGCTTGTCGTAGAACTCCAGCCCGTCGATGTGGAATGAGCTTTCCGGTGCGCCGATCCGTCGCAGCGAGTCCTTCGGAAACAGGCCCTGATAGGCGAGATTGTGGATGGTCAGGATCGAGGGGATCCGCGCGCCGCGCCAGGCGAGGTAGGCCGGTGTGAGCGCGGCCTGCCAGTCGTTGGCGTGTACAAGGTCCGCTGCCCAATTCTTGTCCAGCATCCCGGCTGCAAGTTCGGCAGCGGCGGAGGCAAAGCGGCCGAAGCGGATGTCGTTGTCGGGCCAGTCGCGGCCGGACTCATCGCCATAGGGATTGCCCGGCCTCTCGTAGAGTTGTGGGCACAGCAGCACGTAGACCGGAAGTCCGTCCCTGGTCGACGCACGCCCGAGCGTGCAGGCCGGCATCTCGGCGAGCGCTCGGCATTGCCCTACGATTTCAATATGCGTGAACTGTTCGACCACACCCCGGTAGCCGGGAAGCATGATCCTGACGTCGCTCCACGGGCGGAGCGCCCGCGGAAGGGCAGCGGAAACGGCGGCGAGCCCGCCCACGCGGACGAAATCGTCCATCTCCGTCGTGACGAATAAGACCTTCAACAAGCGCCCTCGTTCCAGCCCGTGAGAGGGCTATGCAAGATCGGGTCCAATCTGCCTTTGAGTAAAATGCAAGACGGCCCGCGCTCCCGGTCTGGACGAGACGCTTTCCTGCCAGGGCGGCTCACTTTAGGGTCACGCGACGCCGAACAACCGATGACGAAGGTGGAGGAAGCCTTGCCGACGACCATAGCCGCTGACGATGAGGGGAATTTGACACGGAGCTTCGACGGCCTTCGCGTACTCGATTTTTCGACCACGATCGCCGGACCTCACTGCACGCGGATGCTCGCCGACATGGGCGCCGAGGTGATCAAGATCGAGCCCGCCGAGGGCGAGACGATGCGGACGCGGCCGCCGGTGCGCAACAATTGCTCGACGGCGTTCGGCCAGCTCAATATAGGCAAGAACAGCCTGGTGCTCGACCTGAAGTCGCCGGCCGGCGTCGAAGCCGTGCGCCGGCTGATCGCCACCGCCGACGTGCTGGTGGAGAATTTCCGTCCCGGCGTGATGCGGCGGCTGAAGCTCGACTATGCCTCTATCCGCGACATCAATCCGAAGCTGATCTTTTGCTCGATCTCCGGCTACGGCCAGACCGGCCCGTCGGCGGAATTGCCGGCCTATGCGCCGGTGATCCATGCCGCCTCGGGCTACGAGATGGCTCATCTCGCCTATCAGCCGGGCCGCAGCCGGCCGGACTATTGCGGCATTTATCACGCCGACGTGCTGACCGGCGTTTACGCATTCGGTGCGATCTCGGCGGCGCTCTACCAGCGCGCCGCCAGCGGCAAGGGCCAGCATATCGACGTCTCGATGCTGGAATCGATGCTGAGCCTGACCCTGAACGAGTTGCAATGGTCGCAATTCGAGGTGAAGCAAACCCAGCGCCCGATGTTCGGCCCGATCGAGACCACCGACGGCTACGTGATGGTGGCGATCGCCAGCGAGAAGACGTTCCAGAACCTGATGCAGGTGATCGGTCGTCCCGATTGGGTGTCCGATCCGCGCTTCGCCAAATATTCCGATCGGCGGGAGAACTGGGCGGGCCTGATGGAGGGCGTGGAGGCGTGGTCGAGCTCGGTCAGCACGCAGGCCTGCCTTGCCGCACTCAATGAATATGGCGTGCCGTCATCGGCCTATCGCACCGTGCGCGAGGCGCTCGCCGATCCGCAAATCGCCCATCGCGGCGCGCTGGCCGACGTTGCGGACGGCGGCGGCAGCTTCAAGGTGCTCAATCTGCCGTTCCGCATGTCCGGCGCTGCGGTCGGTGCGCGCAAGCGGATGTCGACGCTCGGCGAGCACACGCTGTCCTATCTGAAGGAGATCGGGCTCTCCGAGGATCAGATCGCAGGCTTCGCGGCGCAACCGGCAAAGACGGCGCGTCATTAAGCCTGCGGCTTTTCATCCGCATTACGGTCTTGTCGCGCGCGGCGATTCCGGACAATCTGCCGCCCAACAGACGACGATCCGGAACACCGGACGTCGCCCACCTGGGAGGGAGCATTGATGAAGCTGGTCGGGCGCGCGCACGCCGTTGCGCGCATATTTCTTGTGGCGGGATTCAGTGCCGCGGCATTCGCTGCATCGGCCAATGCGCAGAAGCTGGGCGGCACGCTCAACGTTGGCCAGGAACTCGACATTCCCGGCTTCGACCCGCTCAAGGTCGGCGTCTACGACACCTCAGCCAATACCGCGGCGGCCGCAATCTTCGACACGCTGACCACACTCGACGACAAGGGCGAGGTGAAGCCGAAGCTCGCGCTGTCATGGGAGCATTCGGAAGACTTCAAGACCTGGACCATCAAGCTGCGGCCAGGCGTCAAATTCCATGACGGCACGCCATTCAACGCGAAGGCTGTGAAGGAGAATTTCGACCGCCAGAAGGATCCCGCCAACAAATGCCGTTGCGCCTTCTACATCACGAACATCATCAGCGTGAACCCGGTCGACGACCTGACGGTGGTCTATAATTTCAGCGACCCGGCCGTGAACTTCCCGGCGACGCAGACCATTCAAAGCTCCAACAACGTCATGCAGTCGCCGACCGCATGGAAGACCAAGGGCGACGACTACAACCGCAACCCGGTCGGCACCGGTCCCTACATCCTGAAGTCCTGGACCGCCGGCGACCGCATGGTGCTCGAGAAGAACCCGGACTACTGGAACAAGGGCAAGCCGTATCTCGACCGCATCGTCCTGAAGCCCTTGCCGGATGCACAGTCGCGCTTTGCCTCGCTGCAATCGGGCGAGGCCGACATCATCTGGGACGACGAAGCCGATGCCGACAACATCATCAGGGCGCGCAAGGACACGAGCCTGACCGTGCATACCTATGAAGGCTCGGGGGCTGCAGTCGCTGCCTTCAACACCAAGGTCCCGCCGTTCGACGACGTGCGCGTGCGTCAGGCGCTGGTGATGGCGCTCGACCGCACGAAGATGTCGCAGGCGATTACCAATGGCCTGGCGCGACCGGCCAGCAATCCCTACGGCGACGGGTCCTGGGTGAAGTGCAAGGATGACGGCGCGCTGCCCTACGATGTCGAAAAGGCCAAGGCGTTGATCAAGGATTACGGCAAGCCGGTCGAATTCAAGATGCTGGTCACGGCGACGCCGCGCGGCCGCACCGGCGGCCAGGTGCTGCAGCAATTCTGGAAGCGCATCGGCGCCAACATGGAGATCGAGCAGGTCGATCAGGCAACCATTCCGCCGCGCGCCTTCATGCGCCAGTTCCAGCTCACGCCGTGGCGCATCGTCGATCTCGCCGATCCCGATCCGCAGATGTACGCCAATTTCCACACCGGCAGCCCGGTGGCGCTCGCGAACTACTCCAATCCAGAGCTGGACCGGTTGCTGGAGCATGCGCGGACCACGGCCGACGTCGCCCAGCGCACCGAGGACTATTGCGCGATCAGCCGCCTGATCAACAAGGAAGCAATCTGGTTCTGGACTTTCCAGAACACCTACTACGCAATCTCGAGCGCGAAGGTGAAGGGCGTGCCGAAGATGTTCAACGGGGTGCTCGACGTCTCCGACGCCTGGAAGGAATAGCCTTTCATGCTGTTCTTCGTCGCGCGCAGGCTCCTGTACCTGGTACCGGTGCTGATCGCGGTCTCGGTCCTGACTTTCGTGATCGCCTCGCTGTTGCCCGGCGATGTGGCCTATGTGATCCTCGGCGACCAGGCGACGCCGGAGAACGTCGCGGCCCTGCGTCACGACATGGGGCTCGATCAGCCGATCTGGCTGCGCTATCTCGGCTGGCTGTGGCACATCCTGCAGGGTGATTTCGGACGGTCCTTCCGCACCGGGCAGACCGTGTTGCAGGCCGTCAGCGAACGCATCCCGGTCTCGTTCGAGCTGATGATCCTGGCCGAGCTGATCGGGCTTGCGATCGGCGTGCCGCTCGCGATCGCCTGCGCGGCAAGGGCCGGCAGCGCGTTCGACCGCTTCATGACCGGCTCGGCCTTCGGCATGCTGTCGGTGCCGACCTTCCTGTCCGCGATCCTGCTGATCTATCTGTTTGCGGTCGAGCTGCGCCTGCTGCCGGCGACCGGCTATGTGCCGTTCACCGAGGACCCGGTCGCCAATCTGCGCTTCATGGTGCTGCCGGCGCTGACGCTCGGGCTTGCGGAATGGCCGGGCATCATGCGCGTGCTGCGCTCCGACATGATCGCGGCGCTGCAGGAGGACTACATCGCGCTCGCCAAGGCGAAGGGCCTCAAGCCGTCGCGCATCCTGTTCGTGCACGCGCTGAAGCCGTCGTCGCTGACGCTCGTCACCATCACCGGCATCAATATCGGCCGCCTGATCGGTGGCGCCGTCATCGTCGAGTCGATCTTCGCCTTGCCGGGGATCGGCCGCCTCCTGGTCGGCGCGATCTATACCCGCGATCTGATCATCCTGCAGGGCGTGGTGCTGCTGGTTGCCGCGGGCTTCGTGATCATGAACTTCGTCGTCGACATGCTCTACGCCCTTCTCGACCCAAGGATCCGCCATGGCCACGCTTGAGCTCAGCCTCGAGGAAGAGGCCGGTGCGACGCCGGTCCGGCGCCGCCGCGGGCTCGGCATGCTGTTCTGGATCGCGATCGGCTGGATGGCGCTGGTGTTCGCGGTCGCGATCTTTGCCGACCTGCTGCCGCTGCCGAGCCCGACCGACATGGACATGCTGGAGCGGCGGGCGCCGATCTCCGCCGAGCATTGGCTCGGCACCGACGGTCTCGGCCGTGACGAGCTGTCGCGGCTGATCTATGGCGCGCGCATCTCGCTGATCGTCGGTCTCTGCGCACCGATGATCGGTGTCACGATCGGCGGCGCGCTCGGCATGCTCGGGGGCTATTTCCGCGGCCGTTTCGAATCCTTCGTGGTCGGCAGCATGGACGTGCTGCTGGCGTTCCCGCCGCTGATCCTGGCGCTTGCGGTCACCGCCTATCTCGGCCAGTCGATCTTCAATCTGACCTGCATCCTCGGTGTGCTCGGCATTCCCGCCTTCATGCGGGTGGCGCGGGCGGCGACCTTGTCGCTGGCGCGGCGCGAATTCGTCATCGCGGCGCAGGCGCTCGGCGCCACGCATGCGCGCATCCTGCTGCGCGAGCTGCTGCCCAATGTGATGCTGCCGCTGCTCGCCTTCTTTCTGCTTGGCGTCGCCGTCACCATCGTGGTCGAGGGCTCGCTGTCGTTCCTCGGCCTCGGCGTGCCGCCGCCGATCTCGAGCTGGGGCAGCATGATCGGGGAGGGGCGTGAGAGCCTCGAGGTGGCGCCGCGGCTCGCCTTCATTCCGGCGATCGCGATGTTCCTGACCGTGCTCTCGTTCAACCTGATCGGCGATACGATGCGTGCGCTGACCGATCCCAGGCAGGGGGCGCTATGAGCCGGACGCTGCTCTCGGTCGAGAATGCGGTGGTCGACCTGCCGACGCCGCGCGGCAATCTGCGGGCGGTGGATCATGTCGATCTCGCCGTCGGCGCCGGCAGGACGCTCGGCATCGTCGGCGAGTCCGGGTGCGGCAAGACCATGCTGTCGCGCGCGATCCTGCAGCTGTTGCCCAAGAAGGCGAAACTGTCCGGCCGCGTGATGTTCGACGGGCAGGACCTGACGAAACTCCCGGCCGAGAAATTGCGCAAGCTGCGCGGCCGCTCGCTGGCGATCGTGTTCCAGGACCCGATGACCTCGCTCAATCCGGTGCTGACCATCGGCACCCAGCTGATCGAGACCATTGTGGAACATCTCGAGCTCGATCTTGCCGAGGCCCGGCAGCGCAGCATCGAACTGTTGGCGGCGGTCGGCATTCCCGCGCCCGAGCAGCGCCTCGCGCAATATCCGCACCAGCTCTCCGGTGGCATGCGCCAGCGCGTCGCGATTGCGGTGGCACTGTCCTGCGAGCCACAGCTCCTGATCGCGGACGAGCCGACCACCGCGCTCGACGTCACGATCCAGGCGCAGATCCTCGATCTGTTGGCGCGCGAGCAGCAGCGCCGTCACATGGCGATGATCATCATCACGCATGACCTCGGCGTGGTCGCCGGCCGCACCGACGAGGTCGCGGTGATGTATGCCGGGCGCGTCGTCGAACGCGCGCCGACGCCGGCATTGTTCAAGCAGATGCGGATGCCCTACACCGAGGCGCTGCTCGCCGCGTTGCCGAAGCTCGACGTCGCGCCGCATACGCCGCTGCCGGCGATTTCGGGGCGGCCGCCCGATCCGACCCGGCCGCTCAAGGGCTGCTCGTTTTCGCCGCGCTGCCGCTATTCCGCGGAGCGCTGCGGCGCGGAGAAGCCGCAGCTCAGCCGGGCCGAAACCCCGGAGCATCTCTACGCCTGCTTCCATCCGATCACCGCGGGGATCCGCGCATGATGCTGCAGGCAGCACCCGATCCGCTGATGAAGGTGGAAAACCTCGTCGTCGAATATTCGGTGGGAGGCAAGACCATCCATGCCGTCTCCGATGTCAGCCTCGAGATCGCGCGCGGCGAGACGCTGGGGCTGGTCGGCGAATCCGGCTGCGGCAAGTCCACCCTCGGCCGCGCGGTGCTGCAGCTGCGCCAGGCCGTCTCCGGCAAGGTGCTGTTCGATGGGCACGATCTGACCACGCTGAAGGGCGAGCCACTGCGCAAGATGCGCCGGCGCGTGCAGCTGATCTTCCAGGACCCGATTGCCTCGCTCAATCCGCGGCGGCGGATTGGCGACATCGTCGCCGAGCCGCTGGTGATCGCGGGCGTCAAGGATCCCGAGGAACGCCGGCGGCGCGTCAGTGACGTGCTGTCGGCGGTCGGCCTCGATCCGGCGCTGGTGAGCGGACGCCTGCCGCATGAATTCTCCGGCGGACAATGCCAGCGCATCTGCATCGCCCGCTCGCTGGTGCTCAATCCGGAATTCGTGATCTGCGACGAGCCGGTGTCCGCGCTCGATGTCTCGATCCGCGCCCAGATCCTCAATCTGCTGGAGGAGATGAAGGCGCGCTACGGCCTGACCCTGCTGTTCATCGCCCACGACCTCGCCGTGGTGAAGGCGGTCTCAGATCGCGTCGCGGTGATGTATCTCGGCCGGCTCTGCGAGGTCGGCCCGTCGGAGCAGTTGTTTGCACGGCCGGCGCATCCCTATACCGCGCTGCTGATCGAGGCGATCCCGGTGCCGGATCCGGATGTCCGTCCGACCCAAAGCGTGCCGGTCGGCGAGCCGCCGTCGCCGATTGCGCCGCCCTCCGGCTGCCGTTTCCGCACCCGCTGCCCCCGGGCCGACACGCGCTGCGCCAGCGAAGTGCCGGAACTGCGTGTGGTTGCGCCCGGCCAGTTCGCGGCTTGCCATCATCCCCTGATCTAAATATCCGGAGGCCGACACCGCGTTTGTCCCGGACGGGCAGGCGTGGCAAGGTCCGCCGCAAGAACAAGCTACGGGAGAACAGCGATGAAGAGTTTCCAGGTCGTCGATTTCAACGCCCCCTTGAAGGAGGTCGATCAGCCGACGCCGCAGCCGTCCGGCACGCAGGTGCTGATCAAGGTCAAGGCCGCCGGCGTCTGCCACAGCGATCTGCACATCTGGGAGGGCGGCTATGATCTCGGCCACGGCCGCAAGCCGCTGTCGCTGAAGGATCGCGGCGTCTCGCTGCCGCGCACGATGGGCCATGAGACGGTCGGCGAGATCGTGGCCTTCGGGCCCGACGTCAAGGACGCCGACAAGGGCGGCCTCAAGGTCGGCGATGTCGCGCTGGCCTATCCCTGGCTCGGCTGCGGCAAGTGCCCGACCTGCCTCGGCGGCGACGAGAACATGTGCGCAATCAAGCCGAATGCGCTCGGTGTCTATTGCGACGGCGGCTACGCCGACCACATGACGGTGCCGCATCCGAAGTATCTGCTCAACCTCAAGGGGCTCGATCCCGTCACGGCCGCGCCCTATGCCTGCTCCGGTGTCACGACCTACAGCGCGCTGAAGAAGGTCGAGAAGGATCTCGACACACCGATCGTGATCTTCGGCGCCGGCGGTCTCGGGCTGATGGCGCTCTCGCTGCTGAAGGCGATGGGCGGCAAGGGAGCGATCGTGGTCGATATCGACGCCAGGAAGCGCGAGGCGGCCGAGGCCGCGGGTGCGCTCGCGACCGTCGACGGCAAGGCGCCCGACGCGCTGGAACAGCTTGTCAAGAAGGCCGGCCAGCCGATCCGTGCCGCGATCGATCTGGTCGGCAACGCCCAGACCTCGCAACTCGGCTTCGACTGCCTGACCAAGGGCGGCAAGCTCGTGATCGTCGGCCTGTTCGGCGGCGGCGCGCCCTGGGCGCTGCCGCTGATCCCGATCAAGGCGGTCACCATCCAGGGCAGCTATGTCGGCAATCTGCGCGAGACCCAGGAGCTGCTCGACCTCGTGCGGACCAAGAAGATTCCGGCGATCCCGGTCACGCCGATGCCGCTGGCAAAGGCGAACGAAGCGCTGACAAATCTGCAGAAGGGCCAGCTGGTCGGCCGCGCGGTGCTGACGCCGTAGTCTCCCTTCCGCCATTCCGGGGCACGCGAAGCGTGAACCCGGAATCTCGAGATTCCGGGTTCGATGCTTCGCATCGCCCCGGAATGACTGTTGAGCTCCGGAGATTCTCATGTCCGCCAACAACGCACTTCACATCGCCGTCCTCGGTGGCGACGGCATCGGCCCCGAAGTGATGGCGCCGGCGCTCGACGTGCTGCGCAAGATCGAGGCGTCGGCCGGTCTCAAATTTCGCTTCACCGAGGCGCCGGCCGGCGCGGGCCATTACAAGGAAACCGGCAAGTCGATGCCGGAGAGCACGATCCGGCTGTGCGAGGAGGCCGACGCGATCCTGCTCGGAGCCTGCGGCCTGCCGTCGGTGCGCTACCCCGACAACACCGAGATCGCGCCGCAGATCGAGTTGCGCATGATCTTCGATCTCTATGCCGGCGTGCGGCCCGCGCGGTTGATCCCCGGTGTATCGAGCACGATCGTCGGCGCCGACCAGAAGGGCATCGACCTCGTCGTGATCAGGGAATCGACCGAGGGCCTGTTCGCCTCGATGGGCAAGGGCGTCGTCACCGACAGCGAGGCGCGCGAGACGATGGTGATCACGCGCCACACCTCTGAGCGGCTGTTCGAGTTCTCGTTCCGGCTCGCCGAACGCCGCAAGGCGCGCGGCAAGGTCAATGGCGGGCTGACCTGCGTCGACAAGGCGAACGTGTTCAAGGCGTTCGCATTCTTCCGGAACATCTTCGATGAGACTGCGAAGTGTCATCCCGACGTCAGGGCCGACCACCTCTACATCGATGCGGCCGCGGCTGCGCTGGTGAAGCGTCCGTGGGACTTCGACGTCATGGTGACCGAGAACATGTTCGGCGACATCCTGTCCGATCTCACCGCCGGTCTGATCGGCGGCATGGGCATGGCGCCGTCAGCCGACATCGGCGACCGCTACGCGGTGTTTCAGCCGTGTCATGGCACGGCGCCCGACATCATGGGGCAGGGCAAGGCCAATCCGACCGCGATGATCCTGTCGGCCGCGATGATGCTGGACTGGCTCGCCGACAAGCATGGACTCGAAAGCGCCGCCGAGGCCGGCGAGCGGATCGAGCGCGCGGTCGACAAGGTCTACGCCGACGGCATCAAGCCGTTTGAGTTCGGCGGCAGCAACGGCACGACCGATGTCGCGAAGGCGGTGCTGGCAGCGCTCTAGCGCGGAAGGGTGAGGGGGCCGAAGCCCCCTCGCTGATGATTAGCGATGGTGTCCGCCGTGGTGTCCGCCGCCGTGATGGCCACCCTGATGTCCGCCGTGATGAGGGCGGTGCCCGTAATGATGCGGGCGATGGTGGAATTGCGGACGATGATGCCATCCGTGATGGCGCGGTCCGTAGTAGCCGTATGCGCCCGGTCGCCAATAGCAGCGGCCCCAGCGATCGCAGACCTGACGCACCTTGTCGACATTGGACGTTTCGCCCGCGATGTGACCGGCTTGCGGAAGCCCGTTGGGCATCGCGGATGCCGCGCCGGACATCAACGCTGCGCTTCCAAGCGCGGCGAGTCCAATAACGGCAAGCTTGATATTCATCGAGATCTCCTTGGTTGAAGCCTGAGAACGTCCATGCGGGCCACTTCGTTGCTGCGACAAAAAAGACAGGCTCGTGCACTTGGTTCTGGCGGCGCCGGTTCAACTGAGGAAATGCGGGAGTTATGAGGTCGCCTGATGTGCGGGCGACAATTGGCCGCGCGACAGAATAGCGACGCATTGCGCGCGCATGCGCTGCGCGAGATGGGCAGTCGAAGCGCGAGCTGAAAAGAGCGACGCGCATGCGCGGCTACCTGCGCGAAGATCATGCTCACGTGGAGCGGTGAGATCATGGCGCGATGCTCGTCGCCGCTTCATGACCGTGCATCCGGCGGGTATTGAAGCTATCCGCCTGGATCACAAAATCTTGAAAGACAGAAGCGCCTCAAGAAAAAGCGCCGCCATCGGCGATGGCAGCGCTTCGACGTCTTCCTGGCCCGACCGGCGTGTGCAGCCGCAGCGGCCGGTGACCGGCCGTTGCGGTGTGGTGGGATCGCGTTCGCGGTGACGCGACCCGATCTGCGCTCAGTCTTCGTTGGCGGCGATCGATTCCATCAGCGACACCAGCTGACGTTGCACCGTCTGATCCTTGATCTTGCTGTAGGCGCGCAGCAACCGGAGGCTGAACGCGCTGTCGAGGAACAGCAGGCTCTCGACTTCGCGGGCCTTATTGTCGCCGTCGTAGAAGAAGGTGACCGGCACATCCAGCGCCGTCGCGATCTGCTGAAGGCGGGCAGCGCCGACACGGTTGACGCCCTTCTCGTACTTTTGAACCTGCTGGAAGCTGACGCCAAGCTTGTCGCCGAGTTCGGCCTGCGAGATCTTTTGCTCGACACGGCGCAGGCGAATCCGCTTGCCCAACTCAATGTCCGGCTTGCCGGCACTGCGCTGCTTCATCTTCTTTGCTGCTGATCTGTTCATTCTTGTGACCCGTCCTTCAAATCGAGAATCCCTGGCCCGGCTGGGTCAGGGACACGTTCATGATGTACCGCGTTAAGCTCGAGTGGATCGCCAGTTCGTCGGAACCACGAAATCCAGGAAGATCGCGGGATGGTATCCAACCGCAAAAGCGCATTGGAAACACCCTAGTACCAACTCGGTCGACTACCTGAAGTCGACCGCGCCAAGGTGTCTGTCGACACCCCGCCCTCTACATTTGGCAAAATATTGACCAAACCACAACTAGCGCGAGTTTGATCGACACAGATTTTGCGCACATGCATAATAGGCGTCAATGCACAGCGCCCGTAGTTCTACGGGCCACTATATTGTACGGGCGTCGTTGCACGGATGCAACCCCAGCTAGTGCAGCCTGAGGTCGAGAGGTGGCTGGCGGGTGCTTGACTGAATCATCCGATTTGCAAGAGTTTGACGTAAGTCCAAGTCAGGCTTTCGGAATGTTGCTGGACAATTGCCCAAAAGTTCTCAATCATCTGGAACAAATGTGTGCCTACGACAAGCCGGCGAACTCTGGCGGGAGGGGCCAATGAAGCGAAAGAGGGGAATGCCTCGACTCTACCTCGCGGCTTCGGGAGTTGAAGATATGCCGGTCGCAAACACGGAAGAACGGTTGCTGGCGCTGCTTGCAACGCTGGAGGAATGTCAGGCGTTCCTGACCGACCGGGCGAACACGGAGACGGCACGGCTGTTGTCCCTCGCCATCCTCGAGCTTCGGATGGAGCTCCACAAGGTGACGGATTCCGAGCTGAAGGCCCTCTGTGACATGATCGCTTCGGATGAGCCCGTGCTGGAACAATCGACGGGCCGGCAACTTCCGCCGTATTTGAGGCTGATCAAGTAAGTCAGCGCCCCGCGCCACGCGCGGGACGCCGCTCGGCTTGGGACGCGCGGCTCAGCCCGCAGTCACGTCAACCGCCTCGGCGCCTTCGAGCACGCGACGGGCCTTGTCGCGGTCGAGGTCACCTTCCCATGCCGCGACCACGACGGTGGCCACGCAGTTGCCGATCAAATTGCCGACTGCGCGCGCCATGCCGATGAACCAGTCGATCGAGAGCACCAGCACGAGGCCAATCGCCGGGATGCTCGGCACGGCGTTGAGCGTCGCCGCCAGGATGACGATCGCCGAGCCGGGCACGCCATGCGCACCCTTCGAGGTGATCAGCGACACGCCGAGCACCAGCATCAGGTCGCCGAACGACAGCGGCGTGTTGGTCGCCTGCGCGATGAACACGACCGCGAGCGTCAGGTAGATCGAGAAGGCATCGAGGTTGAAGGAATAGCCGGTCGGGATCACGAGGCCGACCACCGAATCCTTGACGCCGAAACGCTCCAGCTTGCGCATCACCTGCGGCAGCACCGCGTCGGACGATGCCGTGGCGACCACGATCATCAGCTCCTCGCGCAGGTAGCCGAGGAACTTGAGGATGTTGATGCCGGCGAGCGCCATCACGGCGCCAAGCACGCCGAGCACGAAGATCGCGACCGACACGTAGAACAGCGCGACCAGCGACAGCAGCTGCTTCAGCGAACCGACGCCGTATTTGCCGACCGTATAGGCGACGGCGCCGAGCACGCCGATCGGAGCGAAGCGCACGATCAGGCCCATGGCGCGGAACAGCACGGTCGAGACCGCGTCGATGAAGGAGGAGATTTTCTCGCCCTTCTCGCCGCCGACCAGTGCCAGGCTGACGCCGAAGATGATGGCGAAGAACAACACCTGCAGCACGTCGTTGCGCGACAGTGCGTCGAACGAGGTGGTCGGGATGATGTTGAGCAGGAAGCTGCCGATGCCTTCGCCCTTCAGCTTCTGCGCGTTGCTGGCATAGTTGCCGAGGGCCTTGGCATCCAGCGTCGAGGTATCGATGTTCATGCCGTGGCCGGGGCCGAACAGATAGGCGAGCAGCAGTCCGACCACGAGCGCGACCGTCGTCATCGTCTCGAAATAGACCAGTGCCTTGACGCCGACCCGGCCGACCTTCTTGAGGTCGCCGGCACCCGCGATGCCGTGCACGACGACGCAGAACACGATCGGCGCCACGATCATCGAGATCAGCTTCAGGAAGGCATCGCTGAATATCTTCAACCCGATCGCGAAATCGGGCGCGGCCATGCCGATGAGGATGCCGAGCAGCAGCGCGACAAGCACCTGCACGAACAGCGATGTGTAAAGCGGCTTGCGCGCAACTGTCGCTTCCGCTGCGATGGTCGACATGACTTCCCCCTGTTTCTGGCCGGCCGAACCCGCCAATCTTAGCAACTTGCGTGCCAAGATGTCGCAGGATCGGCCACTCCTGCCGGGTCAGCCGTCGATTTCGAGGGTGCTGGTCACGGTGTAGACGACGCCGTGGGGCAGGAAATCCACGGTGGCCTCGCCGCCGAGCTGGTCGCGGGCACTGCGCTCGATCAGCCGGGAGCCGAAGCCGCGCTGGACCGGCGCGGTGACCTGTGGGCCGCCGGTTTCGGTCCAGATCATCCGTAGCTTCGGTCCGGGGCTCTCGTTGAGGATTTCCCAATCCAGCGTCACCGTGCCGGTGTCGTTGGACAGTGCGCCATATTTGGCGGCGTTGGTCGCCATCTCGTGCAGGATCATCGACAGCACCAAGGCAAGCCGGGGCGACAGCGGCACGCGGGGGCCGAACATCCTGACCCGCGCGGACGTGTTCAAGAGGTAGGGCCGCAGCACGCGGCTGACGACGTCCTGGAAGTCGGAGCCCTGCCATTTGTCGGTGGAGAGCAGATTGTGCGCCTCGGCCAGCGCGCCGAGCCGCCCCTCGAACTTGTCGCGCTCGGCGCGGCTTGCGCTGCGGAAGGTCTGCGTGGCGATCGATTGCAGGATCGCCAGTGTGTTCTTGACGCGGTGGTTGAGCTCTTCGATCAGCAGGTCGTGCAGCATCTCGCCGCGCGCGATCGTGGTTGCCATCCGCACCGCAAAGCCGAGCCCGACCAGCAGCAGGACGCCGCCGATCACGCTGGTGATCGCCAGCGAGCGCCACAGGGGCGCCACCAGCGAGTTCTCCGCGATCCCCGCGGCGACGGTCCAGCCGGTGACGCGCGACCGGGTGAAACCGGTGATCAGCGCCACGCCCTCCAGCGAGACGGTCGGCAGCGTCGCCTCGCCGCGGCGGAACATCTCGGCAAACAACGATGGCGAGGCGCGCTGGCCGATGGTCGCCTGCGGATTTGGCACCCGCGCGAGGTTGACGCCGTCGCTGTCGAAGATCGAGATGGTCCAGTCCTGGTTGAGGCGTTGCTTCTCGATGATGGCCTGGAACACCTCGATCGGCGGGCTGAAGGAGATGTCGTAGAGCACCTCGCCGTCGCGCATCACCGGTACCTCGACGGTGATGATCAGCCGCTGCTTCACCGCGCCGAAGAACAGGTTGGAGTATTGCGGCTGCCGCGTCGCGAACACCTTCTCGAGGATCTCGAGATTGTTGCGCGGCGGCAGGCTCGCAGTGTCCGGCGTCAGCGAGGAGAATACCTGGCGACCGGCGCGGTCCGCCACCAGCACCACGCCATCCTTGCCGTACTGGTCGATGAAGCCGATCGCGACGCGGCGGAAATTGTCGAAGTCGCTGTTGCGCAGCGAGTTGGTCAGGGCCAGCACTTGCAGCCCGCCGGTCATGCGCTGCATTTCCGCATCGAGCAGCAGGCGGATGCTGCGCGCCGTCTCCAGCACGCGCTGCGTGGCGGCCTGGCGATCCCGCTGATAATTGTGGAAGGCGATCCCGACCGCGAAAATGATCAGCGGCAACATCGTTCCCGCGACCAGAAGCGCGAGACGGACTGGCAATGTCAGTTTCGGCACGAAGTCCCCGGGTCGGTGCCCATTCGCTGCGAGCTTAGGGGAGGCGGGAAAAATTCGCCAAAGGAAATAGTTTTATATCAGAAAGGTTCCGCGGCGCCCAAAGCATGATCCGGAAAAGTGTGAAGCGGTTTTCCGAAAGGATCATGCTCGAACGAGGAGTGTGCGCCGCGGAATGACGTCATGTCAGAGATTGCTCTCGGTGATCGCGGCGTAGACCATGGTGCGCAGCTCGCGCCGCAACGGATAGGCGCTCGACGGCAGCACCTGGGTCATGAAAATCGTGATCAGCTCCTCGGCCGGGTCGATGAAGAACGACGTCGTCGCGGCGCCGCCCCAGTTGAATTCGCCCGGGCTGCCGGCGATCAGCGTCTGCGCCGGGTGCATGGTGACGGCGAAGCCGAGGCCGAAGCCGATGCCGTTATAGGCGGCTTCGGCGAACATCGAGCGCGACATCGCCGGCAGATCTACGCCGCCGGGCAGATGGTTCGAGGTCATCAGCTTCAGCGTCTTCGGGCCGAGCAGCCTGACGCCGCCGAGCTCGCCGCCATTGAGCAGCGCCCGGCAGAAGGTCAGGTAGTCGGCCGCGGTCGAGCACAGTCCGCCGCCGCCCGAGATCAGCGAAGGCGGCGCCAGGAACGAGCTGGTGGTCGGATCGTCCTGCAGCGTCAGCGTGCCCTTGCGCTCGGCGGCGAGCGGGTTGAAGCCGCCCTGCGGATCGGCGGAATAGCAGGCGGCAAACCGATGCGCCTTGTCGGCCGGTACGAAGAAATCCGTGTCGTTCATGCCGAGCGGCTTGAAGATACGCTCCTTCAGGAATTGCTCGAACGGCACACCTGAGATCTTGCCGACGAGATAGCCGAGCACGTCGGTCGAGACCGAGTAGTTCCAGGCTTCGCCCGGCGAAAATTCCAGCGGGATCTTCGCCAGATCCTCGATCATGCCGTCGAGCGTGCCGGCCTTGATGACCTCGCCGATCTTCTTCTCGCGATAGGCCGCGTCGACATTGGAGCGCTGCTGGAAGCCGTAAGTGAGGCCCGAAGTGTGGCGCAAGAGGTCGACGATCTGCATCGGCCGCGTCGGTGGGCGGGTCAGGAAGGCGGGCGCGGTGCCGGCGACGAATACGCCGAGGTTCTTCCATTCCGGAATATATTTCGCGACCGGCTCATCGAGCGCGACCTTGCCTTCCTCGACCAGCATCATGAAGGCGACTGATGTGATCGGCTTGGTCATCGAATAGATGCGGAAGATGGTGTCGTCCTTGACCGGCGCCTTGCGCTCGAGATCGGCAAAGCCCTGGACCTTGGAATGCACGATCTTGCCGCGGCGATAGATCAGGACCTGCGTGCCAGGAAAACGGCCGGCATCGATGTAGCGGCTCTTCAGATGCGCTTCGAGGCGGTTGAGGGCAGTGGTCGACATTCCCGCGGATTCGGGCGAGGCAGGCGTGGGGGCTAGCATCAGGCGTTTCTCCGGCTTGCAAGGCAGCCTTGATAGCCGAAAAGTGTCTGCTGCACCAATCCGCTGCCGCTTACCGGCATTGAGCTGGTGGTGTACCGTCGCCCCTGCAATCGCGCCCCCGAAGGGGCCCAAAGTATCTGCCAAGGTATCCGTCAAGGGAAACGCCGAGATGACCCAGTTCAACGAAACCGAGCTCACCGCCGCCGTCATCCGCAGCTTCGACCAGACACCCGATCCGCGGGCCAAGTTCCTGCTGCAGGAATTGGTGAAGTCGCTGCACGATTATGTGCGCAGGACCGATCTCACCTTCGAGGAATGGGACCAGGCGATCGGCTTCCTGACCCGTACCGGGCAGAAGTGCACCGACATCCGCCAGGAGTTCATCCTGCTGTCCGACGTGCTCGGCGTGTCGATGCTGGTCGATGCGGTCAACCATCGCGATCGCGACGGCGCGACCGAGACCACCGTGCTCGGCCCGTTCTATGTCGGCGAGCACAAGGTGACGCCGCACGGCACCGACATCTCGGCAAGCCTGCCGGGCGAGCGCATGTTCGTGCAGAGCCGCGTCACCGACCTTGACGGCAAGCCGCTGGCCAATGTGCCGGTCGATATCTGGCACGCGGACGATGACGGATTCTATGACTCGCAGAAGCCGAGCTATGCCACCGAAGGTCCGTCGTCGCGGGCGCGCTTCATCACCGATGCCGACGGCCGCTTCTTCTTCCGCACCATCGTGCCGTGCAGCTATCCGATCCCGACCGACGGCCCGGTCGGGCAGATGATCACGCAGACCAACCGTCACCCGATGCGGCCGGCGCATGTGCACTTCCTGGTCAACGCCAAGGGCTACGAGCCTCTGATCACGCATGTCTTCGTCGAGGGCGACAAGTACATCGATTCCGACGTCGTGTTCGGCGTGAAGGATGAATTGATCGCCAAGGTCGAGCGCCGCACCGATCCTGTCATGCCCGATGGCCAGCGATCGGATGGGCCGTGGAGCCTGATGACCTACGAATTCCGTGTGAAGCCCGGCGGCGGAATGGCGCCCGCGCCGCTCGGCACCAAGGTCACCGAGGACGCCTGATCGGTTTCTGAACGTTTCTGCTCAACTCTTGTGCGCCGCACAAAGATTGGGCGAATCGCAAGTTTTGGCAGCGCGCGGAAAACTCGCGCGCGCTGCGACATGTTGCGCAAGGCTTTGCAGCGAAATCCATTTTCGCGCTGCGGTAGGTTGGCACAAGGCTTGAATAATCATTAGCCGACGCCATTGAAGCCGTCCCTCGAGGCTACCCCATCGGATTTCTGACGCCGCCAGACCGGGGCCTTCCCGGTGCACGCCTTTTTGCGCCCTGCGCGCGTCGCCATCCGAAGGGCGGCGCTCGACGCACTGACGCAACACCGCAACGCAACGACGCAAAGGACGACCGATGACCAAGCCCACCGACAAGCCGCCAAGCCGCGGCCTCAGCCGCCGTCAGCTACTCAAGGCAAGCAGCGGCGCCGCCGCGCTGCTCGCCGCGGCCAAGCTCAACTTTCCCGCAGGTGCATTCGCGCAGGGCGCCGGTCCGGAAGTGAAGGCTGCCAAGCTCGGCTTCATTGCGCTGACCGATGCCTCGCCGTTGTTCGTCGCCAAGGAGAAGGGCATCTTCGCCAAATACGGCATGCCCGATGTCGAGGTGCAGAAACAGGCCTCGTGGGGCACCACGCGCGACAACCTCGTGCTCGGCTCCGAGGGCAACGGCATCGACGGCGCGCATATCCTGACCCCGATGCCGTATCTGATCTCGGCCGGCAAGGTAACGCAGAACAATCAGCCGACGCCGATGTACATCATGGCGCGGCTCAATTTGAACGGCCAGTGCATCTCGGTCGCCAAGGAATATGCCGATCTCAAGGTCGGCATCGACACCGCGCCGTTCAAGGCGGCGCTGGAGAAGAAGAAGGCCTCCGGCAAGGCGGTGAAGGCCGCGATGACTTTCCCGGGCGGCACGCATGATCTGTGGATCCGCTACTGGCTCGCCGCTGGCGGCATCGATCCCGACAAGGACATCGAGACCATCGTGGTGCCGCCGCCGCAGATGGTGGCCAACATGAAGGTCGGCACGATGGACTGCTTCTGCGTCTGCGAGCCGTGGAATCTGCAACTGATACATCAGGAGATCGGCTATACCGCGATCACGACCGGCGAGCTCTGGGACAAGCATCCGGAGAAATCGTTCGGCCTGCGCGCCGCCTGGGTCGACAAGAATCCGAAGGCCGCGAAGGCGCTGCTGATGGCTGTCATGGAAGCCCAGCAGTGGTGCGAGAAGGCGGAGAACCGCGAGGAGACCGCGGCGATCTGCGCTAAGCGGCAGTGGATCAACTGCCCGGTCGAGGACATCACCGACCGCATGAAGGGCAAGTTCGACTACGGCACCGGCCGCGTGGTCGAGAATTCGCCGCAGCAGATGCGGTTCTGGAGCGACAACGCTTCCTATCCCTATCAGAGCCACGACCTCTGGTTCCTCACGGAAGACATCCGTTGGGGCAAGTACGAGGCAGGCTTCGACACCAAGGCGCTGATCGCCAAGGTGAACCGCGAGGATCTCTGGAAGGAGGCCGCCAAGGAGCTTGGCGTGTCCGACATTCCGGCCTCGACCTCGCGCGGCAAGGAGACCTTCTTCGACGGCAAGGTGTTCGATCCCGCCGATCCCGCGGCCTATCTGAAGTCGTTGTCCATCAAGCGTGTTGACGTCTGATTTGAGCGAGCCGCGCGAGCAGTGCGGCTCTCCTTTTTTTGACCATGGAGATTTTCGTTCAATGTCGATGCCTGCCATGAAGACCGAAGTGTCGGCGGTCGCGATCCCGCCGGCCGCTGCCGCGGCGCCGGTCGTGACCATGACGCCGAAGCGCGCGCCGCGCGCCGAGACCTACGCCAGGATGGCGAAGGAGACCGCGGCGCGCGTGGTGCCGCCGCTGATCGTGGTCGCGCTGCTGCTGGTGGTGTGGGAGCTGATCTGCCGGCGCGCCGGCTCCAGCCTGCCGCCGCCGTCGAAAGTGTTCAAAGATACCAAGGAGCTGATCCTCGATCCGTTCTTTGATAATGGCGGCATCGACAAGGGCCTGTTCTGGCATCTCTCCGCCAGCCTGCAGCGCGTCGCCTACGGCTATTCGCTCGCGGCCATCGCGGGCATCGCGCTCGGCACGCTGGTCGGACAGTCGGTCTGGGCGATGCGCGGGCTCGATCCGCTGTTCCAGGTGCTGCGCACCATCCCGCCGCTCGCCTGGCTGCCGCTGTCGCTGGCCGCATTCCGCGACGGCCAGCCCTCGGCGATCTTCGTGATCTTCATCACCTCGGTGTGGCCGATCATCATCAACACCGCGGTCGGCATCCGCAACATCCCGCAGGACTACCGCAACGTCGCGGCCGTCGTGCAGCTCAATCCGCTGGAGTTCTTCACCAAGATCATGATCCCGGCGGCCGCGCCCTACATGTTCACCGGCCTGCGCATCGGCATCGGCCTGTCCTGGCTCGCGATCGTCGCCGCGGAAATGCTGATCGGCGGCGTCGGCATCGGCTTCTTCATCTGGGATGCGTGGAATTCCTCGCACATCAGCGAAATCATCCTGGCGCTGTTCTATGTCGGCATCATCGGCTTCGTGCTCGACCGGCTCATTGCGGGCCTCGGCAAAGTGGTGACCCGCGGCACGGCGGCGAACTGAGGAGGAAGTCATGAAGGCCTATCTGAAGCTCGATCACATCGACAAGACCTTCACCCGCGGCAATGCCACCACGGAGGTGCTGAAGGATATCAACCTGACGATCGAGAAGGGTGAATACGTCTCGATCATCGGCCATTCCGGTTGCGGCAAGTCGACCCTGCTCAACATCGTCGCCGGCCTCACCGGCGCCACCAATGGCGGCGTGCTGCTGGAGAACCGCGAGGTCAATTCGCCGGGACCGGATCGGGCCGTGGTGTTCCAGAACCACAGCCTGCTGCCGTGGCTCACCGTCTACGAGAACGTCAAGCTCGGCGTCGACAAGGTGTTTGCAAGGACCAAGAGCAAGGCCGAGCGCGACGCCTGGGTGATGCACAATCTCAGCCTCGTGCAAATGGCGCATGCCAAGGACAAGCGGCCGAGCGAGATCTCGGGCGGCATGAAGCAGCGCGTCGGCATCGCGCGTGCGCTCGCGATGGAGCCGAAAGTGCTGCTGCTGGACGAGCCGTTCGGCGCGCTCGACGCGCTGACCCGCGCGCATCTGCAGGATTCGGTGATGGCGCTGCACCAGAAGCTCGGCAACACCATCCTGATGATCACCCACGACGTCGACGAGGCCGTGCTGCTGTCGGACCGCATCGTGATGATGACCAACGGCCCGAGCGCGCGGATCGGCGAGGTGCTCGAGGTGCCGTTGGCGCGGCCGCGCAAGCGGCTCGAGCTCGCGACCAACCAGGGCTATCTGAAGTGCCGGCAGCACGTGCTCGAATTCCTCTATGAGCGCCACAGCTTCGTCGAGGCGGCGTGATGATCACGTCGACGGCAAGCGTTTCCGCTTTGAACCGGAACGCCGGCTTCGGTTACCAATGCTCGCGTTTTGAAAAATCGTTTCAGAACTCATTTCATGACCGAGGAGAATTGAGATGAATCCGGCCCAAATCAAGCTGGTTCAGGACAGCTTTGGCAAGGTCGCGCCGATCTCGGAGCAGGCCGCGGTCATTTTCTACGACCGCTTGTTCGAAGTCGCGCCCGCCGTGAAGGCGATGTTTCCGGTCGACATGAAGGAGCAGCGCAAGAAATTGATGACGACGCTTGCCGTCGTCGTGAATGGGCTGAGCAATCTCGACACGATCCTGCCGGCCGCGAGTGCGCTGGCCAAGCGGCATGTCAGCTACGGCGCCAAGCCCGAGCATTATCCGGTGGTCGGCGGCGCGTTGTTGTGGACGCTGGAGAAGGGGCTCGGCGAAGCCTGGACACCTGACGTCGCCGCCGCGTGGACCGCGGCGTACGGCACGCTGTCCGGCTACATGATCTCGGAAGCCTATGGCCCGGCGCAGCCGGCTGAATAGGAAAACGTCGTAAGCACAGGACGGCTGTCCAACCGTCATTGCGAGGAACGAAGTGACGAAGCAATCCATCTTGCCACGCATGGAGGATGGATTGCTTCGCTTCGCTCGCAATGACGTGGTGGGCTTTGGGGTATTCGACGGCGCCAGCAATCTTCTCTATGGTTCGCCCCGTTCCGCCAACGGGTGAACCAACAATGATGTTCCTGGAAACGCCGCCGAAACTGATCGCGACTGAAATCTTCTCCGCCGTGCCGGCGGAATTCCGCCGCGGGATGGCGAGCGAATGGGCTGACGCCAACCGCCCGGGCGCGGTGACCGACTGCTTCATCGAGGGACCGTCGTTCGATGCCGACGGCAATCTCTACATCGTCGACATTCCGTTCGGCCGCATCTTCAGGATCGCGCCGGACAAGTCGTGGTCGCAGGTTGCCGAGTATGACGGCTGGCCGAACGGGCTGAAGATCGATGCGATGGGCCGCATCCTGATCGCCGACTATCGGCACGGGTTGATGGAACTCGACGCCAGGTCGGGCGAGGTCACGCCCCTGCTGCGCTCGCGCAATTCGGAATCGTTCCGCGGCTGCAACGACCTGCACATCGCATCGAACGGTGACATCTATTTTACCGATCAGGGCCAGACCGGGCTGCACGATCCGACCGGCCGCGTCTATCGGCTGCGGGTGAACGGAGCGCTCGACTGTCTGATCGACACCGGCATCAGCCCGAACGGCCTGGTGCTCGATCCGCACGAGGCGGTGCTGTTCGTCGCCATGACGCGCGACAATGCGGTCTGGCGCGCGCCGTTCATGAAGGACGGCAGCGTCTCCAAGGTCGGCCGCTTCTGCTCGCTGTTCGGCCCGAGCGGGCCCGACGGCATGACGATGGACGCCGCCGGTCGGCTGTTCGTCGCGCACGCCTCGCTCGGCCATGTCTTCGTGTTTGCGCCGAACGGCGAGTGTATCGCGCGGATCAAGTCCTGCGCCGGGCCGAGCTGCACCAATGTCGCCATCGGCGGCGCCGACCGCGACCGCCTCTACATCACGGAATCGGTGACTGGCTCGGTGCTGGTCGCCGACATCAGCGGGCTCGGCTAGATATCTTCCTGACTGTCGACCATCGTCATCGCACCTGGCGCAGGCCCGAAGGATCGACGGCCATCAGGTCGGCCGTTGCCGGGGTCTGCCTGATCAGCGGTCGGAATGCAGCTTCTCGAGAAACTCCTTCACCCCGCTGACGGCGCCGGTGTTGGAGGCGACATAACCGGGAAGGGCGCCCACCGCCTTGTGGAACTCGCTGCTCTTCATGATGTCGAGCACGCGCTGCATCGGCTCGGTCTCGAGGAAGGCGCGCTTGCAGACGAAGAAATAATCTTCCGTGAGCAGGCGGATGAAATCGAGCCCGAACTGCCGCGCCGCGGCCTCGACGCCGAAGCTCGCATCCGCCATGCCGCTCGCGACATAGGCGGCGACCGCCGCATGGGTGAATTCCATGTGCTGGGCGCCGTTGATCCGCCCTTCCGGGATCTTGTGCAGCGCCAGCAATTGATCGAACAGCAGCCGCGTGCCGGAATCGTGGTCGCGGTTGACGAAACGGGCCTTGCGCTCGACCAGGTCCTTCAGCGTCGTGATCTTCAGCGGGTTGCCGCGCTTGACCATCAGGCCCATCTCGCGCGTCACGAAATTGATGACGCGGTCCTCGCGCGGGTCGAGCCATTCGCGGCAGGCCTTGATGCCCTGCGCCCGCAATTCGCCGCGCGGCAGGTGCACGCCGGAGAGATCGCAGGCGCCCTGCGCCAGCGAGACCAGCGAGTTCTGGTTGCTGACATAGCGCAGATCGACGCCGACGCCGCCCGCGCGGTCAAGGAATTCGCGCAGCTTGGACACCGCAAAGCCGTGGCTGGCATGGACCCGGATCACCGACGGTCGCTGCTCGAGAAACGGCTTGATCTCGGTGACCAGTTCCTGCGCGAGGTTCTCGAGCTGCAGCCCGAGCCGCGCCTGCATGCGCTCGCCGGCCCACACCAGCTTCTCGCCGAATGGCGTCAGCTTCGAGCCCTTGCCGCGATGGGTCTCAACCAGCGGAACGCCGAAGAACTCGGTCCATTGCTCGATCAGGTTCCAGACATGACGATACGACAGCTGCGCGTCACTGGCGGCGCTGGTGATCTTTCCGGTCTTCCTGATCTCGTTGAGGATGCCGAGCATCACGACCGCGGTCTGCGGGCTGTCCTCTTTCCGAAAGCGCCAGACGGTCTCGATCTCGATCTGCAGCATCGTGGTTACCACTTATGAAATAGACTTCATATCTTGGCATGCCAATAGGCACAAGATATCATATTTACTGCTGATCAAAGCCTCCTAGGTTGAGTGACAACACCAGGAGGAAATATGATGTCCGTTGCATATGACTATGAGCGTGACGCCCGCCGCGCCCCGACCATCAGGGACGAATTGCTGCTGATCGACGGCGCCCGCGTCCGTTCGTTGTCCGGAAATACCTTCAAGTCGCTCAATCCCGCCACCGAGCAGGTGATCGCTGCCGTCGCCGAAGGCAATGAGGCCGATGTCGACCGTGCCGTGGCGGCTGCCCGCCGCGCCTTCGAGGGGCCGTGGCGCACCATGCGCGCGGCCGAACGTGGTCACATTCTGCTCCGATGGGCTGAACTGCTGAAGCAGCATGCCGACGAGATTGTCGCGCTCGAAAGCCTCGATGCCGGCAAGCCGATTGCGGGTGTGCTGCGCCAGGATTTTCCGGCCGCCATCGACACGCTGACCTATTACGCCGGCTGGGCCGACAAGATCAGCGGCGATGTGGTCTCGGCGCGCGACGACGCGTTGACCTATACGGTGCGCGAGCCGGTCGGCGTGGTCGCCGCGATCGTGCCGTGGAATTTCCCGCTGATGATCGGCATGTGGAAGCTCGCGCCGGCGCTCGCCTGCGGCTGCACGGTGGTGATGAAGCCGGCCGAGCTGACCTCGTTGTCGGCGCTGCGCATCGGCGAGCTCGCGCTCGAGGCCGGTTTGCCGAAGGGCGTGCTCAACATCGTGACCGGGCCCGGTCGCGTCGTCGGCGACGCGCTGGTCAATCATCCCGATGTCGACAAGGTGACGTTCACCGGCTCGCCCGGCGTCGGCCGCGGCATCATGAAGGGCGCCGCCGGCAACTTCAAACGGGTCTCGCTCGAGCTCGGCGGCAAGTCCGCCAATGTGATCTTCGACGATGCCAATCTCGAAGCCGCTGCCAAGGCCGCGGCTGCCGGCATCTTCTTCAATGCCGGGCAGGTCTGCTCGGCCGGCTCGCGCGTGCTGGTGCAGGAGAATGCCTATGACGAGGTGGTCGAGCGTCTGGTCGCCCGCGCCGAGGCGTTGCGGATCGGCGATCCGGCCGATCGCGCCACCGCGCTCGGGCCCGTCATCTCCGAGAAGCAGATGCGCTCGATCCTCGATTATGTCGAGATCGGCAAACATGAGGGCGCGCTGCTGGCCACCGGCGGCGCGCGGGTCGGTGACCGCGGCTATTTCATCAGTCCCGCGGTGTTCGCCAACGTCGCGCACGAGATGCGTATCTCGCAGGAGGAGATCTTTGGCCCCGTCGTCAGCGTGATCAAGTTCAAGGACGAGGCCGATGCGCTGCGCATCGCCAACGGCACCGCCTACAGCCTCGCTGCCGGCGTCTGGAGCGCGGATATGGGCCGCGTGCAGCGCTTCGCCAAAAAGGCCCGCGCCGGCACGGTGTGGATCAACACCTATGGCTACACCGATGTGCGGTTGCCGTGGGGCGGCGAGCGCGACTCCGGCCTTGGCCGCGAGCACGGCACCGCCGCGCTCGACAATTTTACCGAGCCTAAGGCGGTGTGGATGAACCTCAACGTTTGATGCGCGTCGAGAGACGCGAGAGCGCGCGTCACAATACAGCTGTCGTCCCGGCGAAGGCCGGGACCCATAACCACGAATATCTGTTGTTGCACAACGGGTGGAATGGCGAGTCCCGCCAACGACGACTGCTGCGGAGTATGGGTCCCGGCCTTCGCCGGGACGACGATGTGGAGATATCGCCGGGATGACGATGTGGAGACATGGTCGTCGGTATGCTTTATCGTCCTGCGCGGAGCCACAAGGGAACTACGCAGAACGAGGCGATCGTGCAGACAAAAAAATTCGGCGACAACGGCCCGCAGGTCTCGGTGATCGGGCAGGGCACCTGGTATCTCGATCGCGGTGATCGCAAGGCGGCCGTCGCTGCGCTGAAGCGCGGCATCGATGCCGGCATGACGCATATCGACACCGCCGAGATGTACGGCGACGCCGAGCTTGTGATCGCGGATGCGATGTCAGGCCGGCGCGACGAGCTGTTCCTGGTCTCGAAGGTCTTGCCGAGCAACGCCTCGCGGCGCGGCACCATCACCGCCTGCGAGCGCTCGCTGAAGCGGCTGAAGACCGATCGCCTCGATTGCTATCTGCTGCACTGGCGCGGAACCACTCCGCTTGCCGAGACGGTCGCGGCGTTCGACGAATTGATCGCCGCGGGCAAGATCCGGTCCTGGGGCGTCAGCAATTTCGACACCGAGGATCTCGACGAACTGCTCGATGTCGCGGGTGAAGGCAAGATCGCGTGCAACCAGGTGCTCTACCATCTGCAGGAGCGCGCCATCGAGCACGCCGTGATTACCTGGTGCGAGCAGCACGGCGTCGCCGTCGTCGCCTACTCGCCGTTCGGTCACAATGATTTTCCCTCGCCGTCGAGCAGGGCCGGCGCGGCGCTGCAATCGATCGCGCAGGCGCACAAGGCAACGCCGCGCCAGGTGGCGCTCAGCTTCCTCACGCGGCTGCCGTCGGTGCTCGCGATTCCGAAGGCATCGAACGCGGAACACGCGGCGGAGAATGCGGTGGCGGGAACTCTGAAGCTGAGCGGCGATGAACTCGCCGCGCTCGATGCCGCGTTCCCGCGCGGGCCGAAGCCACGCTCGCTGCCGATGCTCTGAACTGGAAAGTTTCGTGGCTTGGCCTCGCAATTCGCGGGATTCACGCTGCTCCGCTCCACACAGTTCTTAACAAACTGTTGCAGTCGCGGCCGCACACAGGCTGCGGCGGGCGGTCGCGCGCGCTGGTGCATATCGGAGTCCCGTTTTCGGGCATTGTTCTCGCCGCGGAATTGGCGTTTTGTACGAGCAGCAGATTCCCCTTATTTTGCCTTCGAGATTGCCGTGACACCGCCCCCCGCAGCCGTGGCCGCCAGGCTGGACAGCGTTCCCCTTTCATTGCCCGCAAAGACCGCGCCCGCAGCGACAAGCAAGGCGCCCGCCCGCACCGACCGGCCGTTCAAGGGCATCGCGCTGATCCTGCT
Organism: Bradyrhizobium sp. USDA 4506; assembly: GCF_054058795.1. Lineage (NCBI taxonomy): Bacteria > Pseudomonadati > Pseudomonadota > Alphaproteobacteria > Hyphomicrobiales > Nitrobacteraceae > Bradyrhizobium > Bradyrhizobium sp. USDA 4506. The sequence continues at coordinate 868,925 of NZ_JBSSBM010000002.1, forward strand.
GTCGACCGTGTTCCTGGGCACCTCCGACGTCACGGCAAAATATCTCTCCTCCACGCTGCCCTCGATCGAGATCGCCTGGATCCGCTTCCTGGTGTTTGCGATGATCATGACGCCGGCGATGCTGCCAGGCTCGCCGCTGTTCGCGCTGCGCAGCAGCCGTCCCGGCCTGCACGTGCTGCGCGGCGCCGCGCTGCTCGGCTCCTCGCTGATCTTCATCACGGGGCTCGGCTTCCTGCCGATCGCCGAAGCCTCCGCCACCAGCTTCGTCTCGCCGCTGTTCGTCACCGCGCTGTCGATCGCTTTCCTCGGTGAGAGGGTCGGCATGCGACGCTGGATCGCGACCGCGGTCGGCCTCGCCGGCGTGTTCATCATCCTGCGGCCGGGCACCAGTGCCTTCCATCCCGCCGCGATCTTTCCGATCGTCTCGGCGCTGGCGTGGGCGGCCACGTTGATCCTGACGCGCATGATGAGCGGCAGCGAGCGCCCGATCACCGTGATGACCTATTCGTCGATCGTCGGCGTCGCCATCGTCAGCGCGCTGGTGCCGTTCGTCTGGGTCACGCCGAGCTGGCACGACATCATGTTCGGCATCCTGATCGGCGTTGCGTCCACCGTCGGACAGTGGATCGTGGTGCTGGCGTTCCGCTATGGCGATGCCTCGGTGCTCGCGCCGTTCTCCTACACGCAGCTGCTGTGGGTCAGCATCCTCGGCTTCATGATCTTCGGCGAAGTGCCCGACCGTTGGACCATTCTCGGCGCCGGCTTCATCGTCGCCTCAGGCCTCTACACCGCGCATCGCGAGCGCGTCCGACGGTCGCAGCTGCTGACCGTGGCCAGCGAGCCGTCGCCGAACGCCTGAGCGTCCGGACGAAATCGTGCGTCGGTTGCGAAGCCGGCTTCAACTAGCGTTGCGCGGGTACAACAGTCGGGCCGAAATCTTTGATCTCGGATCGCTGAATCACCGGATTTCGGAAACGATCGGCAACCTCACGGTTCGCCGCGTGCTAACCCTAGCCCCAAGAGCGCCGCAGAGCGTTTGGGGGTCGGGTACGTGCATTTTGGTTCGTTCTTTTTCCTGTCAGGCGGTCGGTCGTCTCGCGCTGCGATGGCCTTGGCACTCTGCGCCCTGACCAGCGCAATCGCGTTGCCGACCGGCTCGGCACAAGCGCAAAGCTACACCTGGGGCGGCACGGGCAGCTCGACGAGCACCGATGTCTACGAACTCCCGACCAACTGGTCGACCACGTCGGCCGGCGCGCCACCGATCCTCCCGAACCAGTCAGCCATTTTCGATTCATCGGGATCGGCGACGGTCACCATCGGGCCCGGCTTGATGCTGCCGGGGTCCTGGACCTTCACCGCCAATTCGCAATCCTACACGATCAATGGCAACCCGGTTGGCTTCAGCCTGTCCGGGCCGACCGGCGGCCTGATCAACCAGGCCAACAACGGCCAGACCATCACGATCAACGCCAACCTCACCGACGGCATTGGCGGTCCGGCGATGGTGCAGCAGCTCGGCAACAGCACGCTGGTGCTCGCGGGCACCAATGCCTATTCCGGCGGCACGCTGATCTCCGCCGGAACCGTGCAGGTGACGAATGCGGATTCGGTCGGCACCGGCGCCATCACGCTCAATGGCGGCACGTTCCAGATGCAGTCGCCGACGGTCTCGAGCGTCGCCTTCGCCAACAACATCGCGGTCAATGCGGCCGGCGGCACGGTCGATGCGAACGGCGCCCAGGTCAATCTCCAGGGCGTGATCGCCGACGGCGTCGGCGCCGGGGTTCTGCGCCTGATCGACTCGTCCGCGTCCGGATTCTCCAATGTGCAGCTCTCCGGCGCCAACACCTATTCCGGCGGCACGCTGGTGGTCGATACGACCGTTGTCGTCAGCAACAACAGTTCGGTCGGGTCAGGCACCGTCACGCTCGACAATGCCTCGTTTCAGGCCGACGGCCTCAGCAACCTGACCTTCGCCAACAACTTCAAGATCAATACGTCGGCCATCGGCAGCGCGATCGATGCCAATGGCGTCACGCTCACGATCGCCGGCAACATCGCCGACGGCAACGGCCCCGGCAAGCTGACCGTGCTGGATAATTCAGGCGGCCTCGGCCGCGTGGTGCTGCTCGGCACCAACACCTACACCGGCGGCACCACGATCTGCGATTGCGCGACATTGCAACTCGGCGACGCCAGCCACACCGCTTCAATCGTCGGCGAGGTCGCCGTCGACGGCAAGTTCGACATCGTGAATGCCAACACCGCGGGCATCACCAAGATCGTCAACGACGGCTTCAACGGGATCGCCACCACGACGTTCTACAATTCCACCACGGCGTCGACGGCGACGATCGTCAACCAGAATTTCGGCATCACGGAGTTTCGCGACAGCAGCACCGCTGGCAATGCCACCGTGAGCAACACCAATGGTGCGCTCACAGTGTTCCGCGACACCAGTTCTGCCAGCAACGCCAGGTTCACCAACACCAACGGCGGCACTGTGGTGTTCGGCGACGCGTTTGGTCCTCCCGGCGGCTCCGACACCAGCACGGCCGCCAAGGCCGTGATCGACAACTCCAACGGCGGCGCCGCGGTGTTTCTGGGCCACACCAATGCAGGGCAGGCCACCATCACCAACGGCACCAATGGCGGCTCGACGCAGTTTTTCGAGTCCTCATCTGCGGCTTCGGCAACCATCGTTACGCTCGCGGGCGGTCAGGTCGCCTTTTTTCAGAACAGCACGGCGGCGAACGCCAGTTTCGACAACAGCGGCGTGCTCTATTTCGGATCTGTCGGTATCAACCCGGTGGAGGCGCCGACCGCGGCCAACGCGACGATCGTCAATCGGGCTGGCGGCGTTCTCCAGTTCGATGCCTATGCCACCGCGGGCAATGCGATTATCGACAACCAGGCCGGCAGCCAACACATCTTCACGGCGTTCGCTACCGCGGGCGACGCCACCATTACCACTGAAGCCGGCAGTACCATTAAGTTCTTCAACAACGCGACCGGCGGCAACGCACAGTTCATCACCAACGGCACCGGACTGGTCGATTTCTCGCTCAGCACGGGGCTGAACGGCGACGGGCGCATCACCGCGGGTTCGATCGCAGGCTCCGGCTTCTATTATATCGGCTCAGGCAACACCCTCGCCGTTGGCAGCAATAATCTCTCGACGACGCTCAGCGGCGTGCTTGCCGACTTCGATCCGTTGAACCCATTCCATATCTGTGGCTGTTTCGGCGGCGGTCGCACCGGTCCGGCGAATTTTGAAAAGACCGGCAGCGGCAGGCTGACCCTGTCGGGCACCAATACCTACACCGGCACCACCGTCGTCAATGGCGGCATTCTGCAGGTCGACGGCTCGATCGCCTCGTCGAGCCTCACCACGGTGAATGCCGGCGGCGCGCTCTCCGGCATCGGCACCGTCGGCAACACGACGATTGCAAGCGGCGGCATCCTGATGCCCGGCAACGCGACACCAGGCACATCCCTGAACGTGGCGGGCAACCTCGCCTTCCAGTCGGGGGCACTGTACCTCGTCGGGCTCAATTCGACGGCGTCCACCTTGGCCAAGGTGAGCGGCAGTGCGAAGCTGGCCGGATCGGTCGGCGTCAGCGTCGCCGCCGGCAGTACGATTGCCAAGCAATACACCATCCTGTCGGCGGCCGGCGGCCGCAACGGCACGTTCGCCGGTGTCGATTCAACCGGGCTGCCGTCGAACCTCGTCGCGACGCTCGGCTATGACGCGAGCAACACCTATCTGAACTTCACGCTCGATTACGGCGCGAAGTCGAAGCTGAACGTCAATCAGCAGAACGTCGCCGCCACACTGCAGAACTTCTTCAACGCCAATGGCGGTATCAACGCGGTGTTCGCCGGGCTGTCGCCGGCCGGCTTGACGCAGGCCTCGGGCGAGGGCGCGACCGGTTCGCAGCAGGCGACGTTCAACGCGATGGGCCTGTTCCTCGGTCTGCTGACCGATCCGTTCGTCGCCGGGCGCGATGGTGGGTTTGGCGGCGGCGCGGGGGCGACGCCGTTCGCCGAGAAGAGCATGCCGCTCGCCTATGCGGCGCGCCAGAGCGAGCCGCGCGATGCGCTGGCCGCGATCTACACCAAGGCGCCGCCGCGGCTGGTCGATTTCGAGCAGCGCTGGAGCGTATGGGCGGCGGGCTATGGCGGCTCGCAGACCACCAGCGGCAATGCGGTGCTGGGCTCGAACAACACCAGCAGCAGCCTCTATGGCACCGCGGTTGGCGCCGACTACCGCTTCTCGCCGAACACCATTGCCGGCTTTGCGCTCGCCGGCGGCGCCACCAGCTTCAGCGTCAACGGTCTCGGCTGGGGTCGCTCCGATCTGTTCCAGGCCGGCGCATTCGTTCGCCACAGCGTCGGCGCCGCGTACTTAAGCGCGGCGCTCGCCTATGGCTGGCAGGATGTCACCACCGATCGCATCGTCACCGCGGCCGGCGCCGATCACCTGCGCGCCAACTTCAATGCCAATGCCTGGTCTGGCCGGCTCGAGGGCGGCTATCGCACTGCCACGCCGTGGATCGGGCTGACGCCTTACGCCGCGGCGCAGTTCACGAGCTTCGAGCTGCCGGCCTATGCGGAAAGCGTGGCCTCCGGCGGCGGCGCCTTCGCGCTGAATTATGCAGCGAAGAGCGTCACCGACGTCAGGAGCGAACTCGGCCTGCGCGCCGACAAGTCGTTCGCGGTCGACGGCGGCATCGTGACGCTGCGCGGCCGCGTCGCCTGGGCGCATGACTTCAATCCGGACCGCACCGTTGGTGCGGTGTTCCAGACGCTGCCCGGCGCGGCCTTCGTGGTCAACGGCGCGGCGCAGGCCAGCGACTCGGCGCTGACCACGGCCTCCGCCGAGCTGAAGTGGCGCAACGGCTGGTCGGCGGCTGCGACCTTCGAGGGCGAATTCTCCAACGTGACACAGTCTTACGCCGGCAAGGGCGTTATGCGCTATACGTGGTGACCCTCCGTGCTATAGCCTCCTGCGGCGAAAGCTTGTCCCGGACTTGATCCGCGACAGCATTTCGCGAGACGAAATACGCATCAAAATGAGTGGGACAAAACCCACGCGGGAGGGAATATGCGCGCAGCGATCTTCAGGAACGGCGAGATGGTCGTCGACCGGGTGCCCGAGCCGAAGCCCGGCGCCGGCCAGGTGCTGGTCAAATCGCTCGCCTGCGGCATCTGCGGTTCCGATCTGCACGCACGCAAGCATGCCCACCGCATGGTGGAGCTGAGCAAGTTCCTGCCCGGTCGCACGCCGATGGATCTGTCGCGCGACGTCGTGTTCGGCCATGAGTTCTGCTGCGAGGTCCTCGACTACGGCCCGAACACGACGCGCAAGCTGAAGCCCGGGACGAAAGTGTGCTCGCTGCCGGCGCTGCTGACGCCGGAGGGCCCGAAGGGCATCGGCTATTCCAACGATTATCTCGGCGGCTATGCCGAGCAGATGCTGCTCAGCGAGCCGCTGCTGCTCGAAGTGCCGAACGGGCTTGCGGCCGAGCACGCCGCGCTCACCGAGCCGCTTGCGGTCGGCGTGCATGCGGGTGGCGATGGCCAACATCCAGGGCGGCGAGGTGCCGCTGGTGATCGGCTGCGGACCGGTCGGGCTGGCGGTGATTGCGGCGCTGAAGATCAGGGGGCTTGGACCGATCGTTGCTGCCGATTATTCGCCGGCGCGGCGCCTGCTCGCCGAGAAGATGGGCGCCGATGTGGTGGTCGATCCCGCCAAGACGCAGCCCTATGCGAGCTGGGCCGAGCACGCCCAGATGACCGACGCGGAGAAGGCGGCGCGGCCGCCGATGCAGGCGCTGCTGCCGCCGCTGAAGCCCGCGCTGATTTTCGAATGCGTCGGCGTGCCCGGCGTGCTGCAGCAGGTGTTCGAGGGCGCCCCGCGCAGCGCCCGTGTCGTCGTGGTCGGCGTCTGCATGGAGACCGACAAGTCCGAGCCGATGCTCGGCATCATCAAGGAGCTCAACGTCCAATATGTGCTCGGCTACACGCCCGAGGAATTTGCCTATTCGCTGCGCCTGATCGCGGAAGGCAAGGTGGATGCCGCCTCGCTGGTCACTGGCCGCGTCGGCATCGACGGCGTCGCGCAGGCGTTTGCCGATCTCGCCAATCCCGAGGCGCACACCAAGATCCTGGTCGAACCGTGGCGCTGATTTGGCGTTGAACGCGGCGGTAAACTGACGGCGAGGGGCGCGGTTTGCATTTCGTGACGCCGAACCTATAGTTCGCTGTCTCGTATCGCACTGACAGCACGCACCTCATGCGAATTTCGATCATCACCGGAGGCGGCTCCGGCATCGGCGCCGCAGTCGCGCGCCGGCTCGCCGGCCCCGCTCAATCCCTGATGCTGCACGGACAGGGCACCACCGCCGTCGGCCTCGCGCGGCTGAATTCGGTTGCGGAGGAATGCCGCGGCAAGGGCGCAAGGGTCGAGGTCAGCACCGGCGATCTCGCCAAGGCCGGCGCCGGCACCGCGCTGGTCGCGGCAACGCGGGCCGCGTTCGGGCCGATCGACAGCATCGTGCACGCCGCGGGCTTTGCCGACCGGCGCGAGTTCGCCGGCCTGCCGCGCGAGGCGCTGGAGCGCGCCTTCGCGGTGATGGCGGCGGCCTTCCATGAAATCGCGGCGGCGGCGCTGTCCGACCTCACGCGCAGCGCGCAAGGCCGCGTCGTCGCGGTGTCGAGCTTCGGGCCGCATCGCTTCGTGCCCGGCGCCACCTATCCGGCATCGGCCGCCGCGAAGGCCGCGCTCGAGGTGCTGGTGAAGTCGCTCGCGATCGAGCTCGCCGCGTCAGGCGCCACCGCCAACGCCGTGATGCCGGGCTACACCCGCAAGGATCCCGGCCTGTTCGGCGCGCTTGATACCGCGACCTGGGAGAGCGTCGCAAAGGCCAATCCGATGCAGCGGCTGGCCGAGGCCGACGAGGTCGCGGCCGTCGTCGCCTTCCTGCTGTCGCCGGAAGCAAGCCACGTCACTGGCGCGACGCTGCCGGTCGATGGCGGCCTGACCTTGATGTGACGCCATGAGCGAGGGCGAACCAACAGAGCAGGTCGATGTTGCGGTGCTCGGTGCCGGCATGGTCGGCGTCTCGGCGGGCCTCGCCGCGCAACAGCGCGGGCTCTCCGTCGTCGTCGTCGATCGCCGCGAGCCCGGCAGCGAAACCTCCTACGGCAATGCCGGCATCATCTCCTCGGGCTCGATCCTGCCGCTCAATACGCCGTCGCTGCTGAAGAACCTGCCGAAATATCTGACCAACGCGCATCCGGCGCTGCGCTGGAACATTGCGTGGGCGCTCGCCAATACCGGCTGGGTGATCCGCTTCCTCGCGGCGGCAACGCCGTCGCAGACCAAACCGCGCGCCGCCGCGCTGCACGGCCTGATCAGGACCTCGCTGAAGCTGCATCGCGACTGGATCGTGCAGGCCGGCGCCGGCCATCGCATCCGCGAAACCGGCTGGCTCAAGGCCTGGCGCAGCGACGGGCTCGCCGCCGCCCAGGCTGAGCAGGCAGCGCTCGCCGAGTTCGGCATCCGGAGCGAGGTGCTTGATCGGCAGGCGATCTCCGCGCTCGAGCCCAACATCATTCCTGCCTATAGCGTCGGCCTGCTGCACACGCAGACGGCATCGGTCGATTCACCCGGCGCAGTGGTCAAGGCCTACGCGCAGATGTTCGCCGCTGGCGGGGGCACGATCAGGCAATCCGGAATCCGGCGGATCGAGCCGCACGGCGACGGCTGGCGCGTGCAGCTCGCCGACGGCGAGATCGCCGCGCGCCATGTCGTGGTCGCGCTCGGGCCGTGGTCGGCCGAGCTGCTGCAGCCGCTCGGCTATCGCGTGCCGCTGGCGTTCGAGCGCGGCTATCATCAGCATTTCGTGCCGAACCCGGCACGCAAATTGCTGCGGCCGATCCATGATGCGGAGGGCGGCTTTCTGATGACGCCGATGGAGCAGGGCGTTCGCGTCACCAGCGGCGTCGAGCTCACCGCGCGCGACGCGCCGTCGAATTTTTCGCAGCTCGAGGCGGTGGTGCCGATGGCGCGCAGCGTGGTCGAATTCGGCGATGCGGTCGGCGAGCGCTGGCGCGGCGCGCGGCCGACGCTGCCCGACAGCCTGCCGATGATCGGTAAGGCGCCGCGGCATCGCGGACTCTGGCTCGCCTTCGGCAACCAGCATATCGGCTTCACCACCGGCCCCGGAACGGGCGCCGCAATTGCGGCGATGATCGCGGGCGATGCGCCGCCGTTTGAGGTCAAGGCATTTTCGCCCGGCCGGTATATCGCGTGACTTGCGCGAGGCCGCCTGCAATGTTTGGCGATCAAGCGCGCGGCAACCGAGGGGCAGGATGAACTACGTCTGGGATTTCGGCATCCTTGCCAAGTACAGCCATCTGTTCTGGCTCGGGCTCGGCTGGACCATCGCCTACACCATCGGCACCATCATCCTCGGGACCTTGATCGGCCTGATCGTCGGCATGCTGCGGCTGCGGCGCATTCCGGTGATCGACTGGCTCCTGATCGCCTATATCGAGACATTCCGCTGCACGCCGCTGCTGGTGCAGATCATCTGGTTCTACTATGCGTTTCCGGTGGTGATCGGCGTCAACATCCCGGCGCATGTCGCCGCCGTCAGCGTGCTGTCGCTCTATGGCGGCGCGTTCTATGCCGAGATCGTGCGCGGCTCGATCGAGAGCGTGCCGGTCGGGCAGTGGGACGCGGCGAAGGCGCTCGGCTTCCGCGGCTGGCGCCTGATGCGGCTCGTGATCCTGCCGCAGGCGCTGAAGCCGATGATGGCGCCCTATGTCAACCAGTCGGTCACGCAGCTCAAGAACACCTCGCTGGTCTCGATCATCGCGGTACCCGATCTCGTCTACAACGCGACCTTGATCAACGCCGACACCTACCGGCCGCTCGAGGTCTACACCATCGTGGCGCTGATCTATTTCGCGATCCTGTTCCCGTCGACGCTGGTGGCCAGGCGGCTGGAGCGCGGGCTGACCTACGACAAGGTGTGAGTTGCTTGACCTCTCCCGCTTGCGGGGGAGGTCGGATCGCATCGTTAGATGCGATCCGGGTGGGGGCTCTCTCCATACATAGGGTGTCGCTTGTGGCGACACCCCCACCCCGGCCCTCCCCGCAAGCGGGAGAGGGAGATCACTGCCGTCTCGGCAATCGCCTCAGATACTCAACTCCACCGGTACATCCTCGGGCTTGACGCCGGCAAGGCCGAGGCCCTTGACGAACCATTCGCGCATCTGGCCGATGCCGCGGTTGTAGTCGATCCAAACCGAGAGAAAATCGCGCCAGCGCTTGTCGGCTTCGCGCCGTACCGCCGTGCCGCTCGCGATCGTCACCGACGGCGAGGCCAGGATCTTGTAGGTGCCGAGGTTCGGATTCTTGGCGATCGCGGTCAGCCCGAGCACCAGCGCGTTGACCACGCAGTCGACGCGACCCGACGACATTTCCAGCATCACCTCGTCGCGCGACTTCAGCGACTTGATGGTGGCGTTCGGCGCAAAGCGGCGCGCCACCGCCTCGTTGGCCGAGCCGACGTCGACAGCGATCTTGACCTCGGGCTTGTTGATGTCGGCCCAGGTCTTGGCTTCCAGCCCCTTCTTCAGCATCGCGCCGAACGGATGCGGGAACACCAGATTGGTGAAATCGACCACCAGCGCGCGCTGCGGCGTCGGGTTGAGCGCGAAGCCGAGGTCGATCTTGTTGGCCTGCAGATCGAGGATTGAATTGCCGTAGGTCGACTCGACATATTCCAGCTTGACGTCGAGCAGTTTGGCCAGATCGTTGGCCATCTCGATCGAGAAGCCGGACCAGGTGCCCGAGGCAAGGTCCTTGTTGAAATAGGGCAGCTCGCCCGGCAGCACCGCGATCCGCAGCACCTTGTTGGCCCGGATGCGATCCAGCGTGTTGTCGGCCGGCGTCTGCGCCGAGGCCGGCGTTGCCATCGCGGCCGCGAGCGCCGCGCCGCCGCCGATCCCGAGCGCATAGCGCAGCGCGTCGCGGCGATCTTCGGAGATTTTGATGTCGTCGGATTGAGTCAAGCGGGCCTCCCTGCACCAGATCGGGGGAAGCCTAGCGTCGGTACCCGGTGCCAGCAAGTGCGCGCGTCTGCACCATTGGTAGGCAAGGCGAGGGCGCGGTCGCCTACGTGCCGGACTTCACCTCTCCCGCTTGTGGGGGAGGTCGAATAAGCCGCGAACCGCGCCCTTAGGGGTTAGCAACGATAGGTCATGTTCGCCCCTGTGACCGAAGAAAAGAAAACGGCGGGGAAGCTCAGTTCGGCTACCCAATCGAGCACTTGGTTGTCTGTCTGGGTTTCTGGGCTTGAAAGGTGTGGAAATTGAAAAAGCACCGTCCCGTGAATGTCCAAAAGAACGAGACGATCGATAACCCAAACATCACCGTCGTCGGTCGAGAAAAATTTTGCCAGCAATTCTGCTGTTCCGTCAGAACGAAGCCTGAGAGTGGGGCCGTTGTTCAGGGTGCCGTTCAAGAAGCCGGACAGCTTGCAATCGCCGTAACGAATAGGCGCGCTCCAACTAAGGTCAAGGGTTTGGATAGCATGTGTCGCAACACCCTTATAGCTTTCTGGCTGGTCGGTCGCCGAGCTTTTGCTTTCAAGATGTTCTTTCAACATAGCGTACGCCTCCTTCTAGCCCGCGAATTGCGAGCAACCTCTGGTTTAAAGGGAGGGCGCAAAAGGACCAGTGAGCTGCCTCACAATCTGCAATCGCGATTTAGTGATCCTCCCCCGTAAGCGGGGGAGGACAGAGCGTGCTCGTGCCCAGAATCAATATCGTCCCGGCACGTACATCTCCTGCGGGATCGGGCCGCGGTGATAGTCCGGGTTGCGCACCCGCGGCGGCAGCACCACCGGCTGGTGGGTGACCGCCTGATAGGGGATCTGGCTCAAGAGATGCGAGATGCAGTTGAGCCGGGCGCGCTTCTTGTCGACTGCATCGACGATCCACCACGGCGAGTCCTGCAGGTGCGTGCGTTCCAGCATCGTTTCCTTGGCCTTGGTGTAGAGCTCCCAGCGGGTCCGCGCCTCGACGTCCATCGGGCTCAGCTTCCACTGCTTCAGCGGATCCTGGATCCGCATCGAGAAGCGGAACGCCTGTTCCTCGTCGGTGATCGAGAACCAGTATTTCAGGAGGACGGTGCCGGAGCGGATCAGCATGCGCTCGAATTCCGGCACCGAGTTGAAGAATTCCTCATACTGCTCGTCGCTGCAGAACCCCATCACCTTCTCGACGCCGGCGCGGTTGTACCAGCTGCGGTCGAACAGCACGATCTCGCCGCCGGCCGGCAGATGCGAGACATAGCGCTGGAAGTACCATTGCGTGCGCTCGCGCTCGTTCGGCGCCGGCAGCGCCGCGATCCGGCAGACCCGCGGGTTGAGCCGCTGGGTGATGCGCTTGATCACGCCGCCCTTGCCGGCGGAATCGCGGCCCTCGAACAGCACGACGACCTTCTTCTTCTCGTGCTGCACCCAATCCTGCAGCTTGACCAGTTCGCCCTGCAGCCGCAGCAATTCGCGGAAATAGAACTTGCGGTCGATCGACGGCCTGCCGGCGGCGCCGTCATGGTCGAGCTCGTCGAGCCTCATGTCGTCGAGCTCGAGCTCGAGTTCCTCGTCGAGGCTGTCGGCCATCTCCTGATGGATGCGGGCGCGCAAGGCTTCATCCCGCAAGGCTTCGTCCCGCAAGGCTTCATCCCGGGAGGCTTCGTCGGTGAGGGCTGAGGTCGTCATGAAGGTCCGTCTTTCAGTGTGTTAGATGGATCGGACGGCAGCATTGACGGGCGATGTTACCCCTCTATGACAATGCCGTGACCGCTGTTTCACGCCGCCGGGCGGACTGTGCTAACAAGCCGACAAAACCAAAAAGGGAGATGTGCCGATGATTTCGCTCACGCCAAAAGACGTCCTGCCGGAGGACGGCACCGCCGGCACGCTGGTCGGGCGGGTCTGGTTGCCGCAGGCCGGCGGGCCGGCCGTCGTCGCGGTGCGGGCAGACGGTGTGTTCGATGTCACGGCGCGGTTCCCGACGGTGAGCGCGCTCTGCGAGGAAAGCGATCCCGCGGCCGCGCTGCGCGCCACGGGCGGCGAGCGGATCGGCGATTTCGAGGCGATCCTCGCCAACACCCCGCCCGACGGCCGCGACAAGGCCAGGCCGCATCTGCTGGCGCCGGTCGATCTCCAGGTGCTGAAGGCCGCCGGCGTCACCTTCGCGATCTCGATGCTGGAGCGCGTGATCGAGGAGCGGGCGCGCGGCAATCCGTCCTCGGCGGACGCGATCCGCAAGGAAGTGGTGCGCCTGGTCGGCGACGATCTCTCCAAGCTGAAGCCCGGCTCCGAGCAGGCGATGAAACTGAAGCAGGTGCTGATCGATCAGAATGCCTGGAGCCAGTATCTCGAGGTCGGCATCGGTCCCGACGCCGAAGTGTTCACCAAGGCGCCGACGCTGTCCTCGGTCGGATCAGGCATGGATGCCGGGCTGCATCCGAAGTCGACCTGGAATAATCCGGAGCCGGAGGTCGTGCTTGTTGTCTCCGCCGCCGGCAAGATCGTCGGCGCCGCGCTGGGCAACGACGTCAATCTGCGCGACTTCGAGGGGCGCTCGGCGCTGTTGCTGTCGAAGGCCAAGGACAACAACGCTTCCTGCGCGATCGGCCCGCTGCTCCGGCTATTCGACCAGACCTTCTCGCTCGACGATGTCAGGAAGATGGATGTCGGCCTGACCGTGACTGGCGCAGACGGCTTCGTGCTCGAGGGCCATTCCTCGATCAGCAAGATCAGCCGCGACCCGACCGATCTGGTCGCCCAGACCATCGGCCCCGTGCATCAATATCCTGATGGATTTGCGCTGTTCCTCGGCACGATGTTCGCGCCGGTCAAGGATCGCGATGCCAAGGGCGAGGGCTTTACCCACAAGCGCGACGACATCGTGACCATCGCCGCACCGCAGCTCGGCAAGCTGGTCAACCGGATGCGCAATAGCGACGAATGCGAGCCCTGGACCTTCGGCGTCGGTGCGCTGATGAAGAACCTCGCACAGCGCAAGGTGCTGTGAGGATCAGGACGGGGCGGCGAGTCCACACCTCGGCCGCTTCGTCGGCCGTGTGCGGCCTGTCGCGTGGCGGCAGGTCGGCGCCGGGTTGCGCCGACAATCCGGTGACGTTCAGCCGCCTCTCGCAGCGCGTTGAACGACGACGATGGTGACTGTGCCGAAGCGGCGGCGTTGCCGAACATGTTCAGAAACCTGCGCGGCAGATCGACCGTGTGGCGCAACTTGCGCGCGCTAAAACACGCGGAATTTGCCGCTTTTTCCTAGCTTTATGTGAACCAGTTCATCCTCGTTCGCGCCGGTCCGCTCCAGCATATTGGCTCGACGCGAACAGAAGGAATCGCGGACATGAGCGAGCAGCCATCAAACGGAATGCCCGATTGGCTCACCACCGATATGCTGGTCATTGCCGTCTCACTGGCCATCATCGTGATTGGGATATGGATCGCGCCGTAGCCTGGTTGTCGCGGCGAGGCCGTCCAGCCGGGCAGGGCGCCAGCGGCAATCACTGAGTTGCCCGACGGCGCAAGCCTCTTTTGCAAAACGGAACGAGATGCAAAGCTCGGACGATTCACACACTCAGTGTCGTCCCTGCGAAAGCAGGGACCCATAACCCCAAATACAAATTGTTAAGCGATGCTGCAACGGCGAGTCCCTCTCACAACAACTGCTGCGGCGTATGGGTCCCGGCCTTCGCCGGGACGACACTGTGGGGTTGGCGTCATTCGAGTGACCAACCAACGCCCTCACACCGGCAACGCCGTCGAATACTTCACCTGGCTCAGCGCAAAGCTCGACTCGATGGAGGCGATGCCGTCGAGCCGGGTCAGCTTGTTCTTCAGGAATGCCTCGTAGGAGGAAAGGTCGGCGGCGACGACGCGCAGCAGATAGTCGCGGTTGCCGGTCATCAGGTAGCATTCGAGCACCTCGTCCCATTTCGAGATCGCGCGCGCGAAGCGGTTGAGGTCTTCCTCCTTCTGCCGCGCCAGCTTGATCGAGATGAAGACGGAGACGTGCAGCCCGATCGACTTCTGGTCGACGGTTGCGATGTAGCGAGAGATCACGCCGCGCTCCTCGAGCAGCTTGACCCGGCGGTGGCAAGGCGACACCGACAACCCGACCTTGTCGGCGAGTTCCTGCATGGTCATGCGGCTGTCGGTCTGGAGCAGACTCAGGATCTTGCGGTCGATGGCATCGAGGGCAGGCATTGGGATGAACTCGTCAGTTGAAGTTGGATCGTGGGAATTTATCCCAATTTTTCCTGTGCTGTCGCGTGGAATTGAGATTTTCGCCGACGCCTGCGGCAGTAACATTCCGGCGTATCGCCCGGAGCATTGCCATGGGAATCGCGCCTGAACGCCTCGACATGCTGTCCGCCCTGGCCCGCAAGGTGCTGTGGCTGTCCTCGTGGACCATCCATCACGCCAATCACGTGCGGCCCTCTACCGACGGGTTGAAGGTCGGCGGCCACCAGGCCTCGTCGGCCTCGCTCGCCAACATCATGTCGGCGCTTTATTTCTCGGTGTTGCGCCCGCAGGACCGCGTCGCGGTGAAGCCGCATGCGAGCCCGGTGTTCCACGCCATCCAGTATCTGTTCGGCCACCAGACCCGCGACAAGCTGGAGAATTTTCGCGGCTACAAGGGCGCGCAGTCCTACCCCTCGCGCACCAAGGACAGCGACGACGTCGACTTCTCGACCGGCTCGGTCGGCCTCGGCGTCGCGCAGACGCTGTTCGCCTCGCTGGTGCAGGATTACGTCAAGGCGCACGGCTGGCTGCAGGACCGGCCTGAGGGCCGCATGATCGCGCTGGTCGGCGACGCCGAGATGGACGAGGGCAACATCTTCGAGGCGTTGCTCGAAGGCTGGAAGCACGGCCTGCGCAACACCTGGTGGGTGGTCGACTACAACAGGCAGTCGCTCGACGCCGTGGTGCGCGAGGGGCTGTGGGCCAAGTTCGAGACCATGTTCCGCAACTTCGGCTGGGACGTGGTGATCGTGAAGTACGGCAAGCTGATGCTCGAGGCGTTCGCCGAGCCCGGCGGCGAGGCGCTGCGGCGCTGGATCGACAACTGCCCGAACCAGATGTACGCCGCGCTCTGCTTTCAGGGCGGCGCCGCGTTCCGCAAGCATCTGCGCGACGACATTGGCGACCAGGGTGAGGTGTCGGCGCTGATCGAGCGCCGCAGCGATGACGAGTTGCTGGCGCTGATGTCGAACCTCGGCGGCCACGATATGGCGAGCATGATCGAGGCCTTCGAGGCGATCGACCATGATCGGCCGGTCTGCTTCATCGCCTATACCATCAAGGGTGTCGGCCTGCCGATGCAGGGCCACAAGGACAACCACGCCGGCCTGATGACGGTCGCCCAGATGGAGAAGTGGCGCGCCGCGCAGAATATCCGCCCCGGCCACGAGTGGGACAAGTTCGAGGGCCTTTCGCAGGAGCCTGCGAAGCTCGAGGCCTTCCTGGCCGAGGCGCCGTTCAACCGCGAGGGGCGCCGCCGCCTGTCGGCGCCAGAAATCGACGTGCCGGAACGGCTGGCCTTCAAGGCCTCGGCGCAGATGTCGACGCAACAGGGTTTTGGTCTCGTGCTGCACGAACTGGCGCGCGGCGATAGCGAACTCGCCTCGCGCATCGTCACCGCATCGCCCGATGTCACCGTGTCGACCAATCTCGGCGCCTGGGTCAACCGCCGCGGCCTGTTCGCGAAGGCGGAGAACCACGACTTGTTCCGGCAGGAGAAGATCCCGTCCGCCTACACCTGGGAATATTCGCCGAAGGGACAGCACCTCGAGCTCGGCATCGCCGAGATGAATCTGTTCATCATGCTGTCGGCGCTCGGCCTGTCGCACCAGATCAACGGCGCGCGGCTGTTGCCGGTCGGCACGCTGTACGATCCCTTCATCGAACGCGGCCTCGATGCGCTGAACTATGCCTGCTACCAGGATGCCCGCTTCATGGTGGCGGCGACGCCGTCGGGCATCTCGCTGGCGCCGGAAGGCGGCGCGCATCAGTCGATCAAGACGCCCTTGATCGGGATCGGGCAGGACGGGCTCGCCTCGTTCGATCCGGCCTTCGTCGATGAACTTGCCGTGATCATGGGCTGGGGCTTTGGCCACATGCAGCGCGAGGGTGCCGAGGGTGGTTCGGTTTACTTGCGACTCTCGACCCGTACGCTGGAGCAGCCGCAACGGATCATGACCCCGGACCTGCAGCGCGACATCACCGACGGCGCCTATTGGATGCGCAAGCCGGGCCCGAACTGCGACATCGTCATTGCGTATACCGGCACCGTCGCGCCGGAGGCGATCGAGGCGGTCGGCCTGATCGGCGAGAGCCACCGCGACGTCGGTCTGCTGGCGGTCACCTCCGCCGACCGGCTCTACGCGGGTTGGTCCGCCGCGCGGAATTTGCGCCGCGACCGCCGCGGCGCGCAGCATTTGAGTCATATCGAGCGCATGCTGGCGCCGCTCGGCCGCGACTGCGGCATTGTGACCGTGATCGACGGCCATCCGGCAACGCTCGGCTGGCTCGGCAGCGTGCGCGGCCACCGTGTCGAGGCGCTCGGTGTCGAGCATTTCGGCCAGACCGGCACGATCAGCGACCTCTACCGCCACTACGGCATCGACGCCAACGCCATCATCGACGCGGCGGAAAGCGTCTCGGTCGGCGCCCCGGTGCGGCATCGCAAGATGGCGGTGTAGCATCACCGGAAGGGGAGTGCGAAGGAGCCTTGCCACACGTGCGGCTCGGCCCTTATATCTCGCGGACGCGCACGAGCCGCGTCCCGCATATGGCGGGTTCAATTCGCCGGGCTTTCGTGCAAGGATGCCTGCCGAACGCTTTCGTTCCCCATTCCATACGCCCCGTACAAGAGGTTTCCGATGGTCAATCGCATGCAATTCTACATCGACGGCGCCTGGGTCGATCCCGTCGTCAAAGGCAAGTCCACCCCGGTCGTCAATCCGGCAACCGAAGAAGCGATGTATGAGATTGCGCTCGGCTCCAAGGCCGATGTCGACAAGGCAGTCGCCGCCGCCAAGCGCGCCTTCGAGACCTTTTCCCGGACCAGCCGCGAGGAGCGCGTCGCGCTGCTCACCAAGATCGTCGAGGTCTACAAGGGCCGCATGAAGGAGATCGGCGCGGCCGTCTCCGACGAAATGGGCGCGCCGTTGCCGATGGCCGAGAAGCTGCAGGCCGGCGCCGGCCTTGGCCACCTCATGAACACCCTCGAAGTGCTGAAGAAGTACGAGTTCGAGGAGACCATGGGCACCGCCGTGATCGTGCGCGAGCCGGTCGGCGTCGTCGGCATGATCACCCCCTGGAACTGGCCGCTGAACCAGATCGCCTGCAAGGTCGCGCCCGCGCTCGCCGCCGGTTGCACCATGATCCTGAAGCCGTCGGAGTTCACCCCGACCTCGGCGCTGATCTTCGCGGAAATCCTCCATGAAGCCGGGCGTGCCGAAGGGCGTGTTCAACCTGCTCAACGGCCTCGGCCCGGAGGTAGGTGCGGCGATGAGCGAGCACCCGGACATCGACATGATCTCGTTCACCGGTTCGACCCGCGCCGGCGTCGACGTCGCCAAGCGTGCGGCCCCGACCGTGAAGCGCGTCAGCCAGGAGCTCGGCGGCAAGTCGCCGAACGTGATCCTCGACGGTGCCGACCTGACCAAGGCGGTGACCGGCGGCGTGATGCACATGTTCAACAACTCGGGCCAGTCCTGCAACGCGCCGTCGCGCATGATCGTGCCGCTCTCCAAGATGAAGGAAGTGGCCGCCATCGCGAAGGGCGTCGCCGACAAGACCAAGGCGGGCGATCCGCGTGCCGACGGCACCACGATCGGTCCGGTGGTCAACCGCGGCCAGTGGGACAAGATCCAGGCGCTGATCCAGAAGGGCATCGACGAGGGCGCAACGCTCGTCGCCGGCGGCCCGGGCCTGCCCGAGGGCGTCAACAAGGGCTTCTATGTCCGTCCGACCATCTTCGCCGACGTCACCAACGACATGACGATCGCCCGCGAAGAGATCTTCGGACCGGTGCTGACCATCCTCGGCGCCAAGGACGAAGCCGACGCGGTGAAGATCGCCAACGACACGCCGTATGGTCTCGCCGGTTACGTCTCCGCCGACACCGTGGAAACCGCGCGCCGCGTCGGCCGCCAGATCCGCGCCGGCAACGTCAACCTGCAGGGCGTGCCGAACGAGCGCACCGCACCGTTCGGTGGCTACAAGCAGTCCGGCAACGGCCGCGAGTGGGGCCGCTACGGTCTGGAAGAATATCTCGAGGCCAAGGCGGTCGCCGGCTACAACGCCGCGTAAGCCGAGCCACGAGAGACAACATTCTGGCGCCGGGGCAGGCAACTGCTCCGGCGTCAGCCATTTTGGGGGCGCAAGGTCTTGCAGAGTGCGAATCTTGCGAAGATGAAGGTTGCAGTCTCGCCGTCATTGCGAGCGAAGCGAAGCAATCCATCTCTCCTCACGGGCGGACAGATGGATTGCTTCGTCGCTTCGCTCCTCGCAATGACGGCCGGGCTAGCCGCCGAGCGCGCCTTGGGTGTTGACGTAGAGCGCATAGATCGACTGGCTCGCCGCCATGAACAGGCGGTTGCGCTTGACGCCGCCGAAGCAGAGGTTGGCGCAGCGCTCCGGCAGCGCGATGCGGCCGATCATGACGCCGTCGGGCGCGAACACGACGACGCCGTCGAGTTCGGGATCACCCATGCCCCAGCCGCACCACAGATTGCCGTCGATGTCGCAGCGCATGCCGTCGGGCGTGCCCGGGCCGGCGTCGATGAAGACGCGCTTGTTGGAGATCGTCTTGCCGTCGGCTGCGACGTCATAGGCGAGGATCTTGCGGTTCGGTTCGCCGCGGGATTCCACGACGTAGAGGATCTTCTCGTCCGGCGAGAAGCACAGCCCGTTCGGTCCCAGCACGCCCTCGGCGACGATGGTGGCCTCGCGGGTTGCGGGATCGAGCCGGTAGACGTTGGGCTCGATCTCGGGATCGGCCTTGTAGCCTTCGTAGTTGCCGAGCAGGCCGAAGATCGGATCGGTGAACCAGATCGAGCCGTCGGATTTCACCACGACGTCGTTCGGCGAGTTCAGCCGCTTGCCGCCGTAGGAATCGATCAGCACCGTAATCGACCCGTCATATTCGGTGCGCACCACGCGGCGGCCGCCATGCTCGCAGGTGATCAGCCGGCCCTGGCGGTCGCGGGTGTTGCCGTTGGCGAAGTTCGACGGCTTGCGGAAGATGCTGACCGCGCCGGTCTCTTCCTCCCATTTGAGGATGCGCTGGTTCGGGATGTCGCTGCACAACAGATAGCGGCCGTCGCCGAACCACACCGGACCTTCGGCCCAGCGCAGGCCGGTCGCGATGCGCTCGACGGCGGAGAGTTTCAGCCAGTATTTCTCGAAGCGCGGATCGAGCGCGCGGATCGCGGGATCGGGATAGCAGGTCGCGGGACGCCAGCCGGCGGAATGAACATCGGACATTTGCTGTTCTCGTTGTTGTGTTTCGATGGTGTTTCCTTGAGCGCCTGGTTTGCTATCATTGTCGGCCTGCGACCGCAATTCGATCGCAGCAATCAGGAAAGAAGAGGGACGGCATGCCACGCATATTGATGACGGGCGCATCGGGGGGAATCGGAACGAGCCTGCGCAAGCTGCTGCCGCCGATCTATCCGGATCTCCTGCTGAGCGATATCAAGCAGCCCTCCGATCTCGGCAGCAACGAAAAGTTCAAGGCGGCCGATCTCGCCGACCTTGCGCAGGTCGAGGCGATCTGCGAGGGCGTCGACGGCATCCTGCATTTCGGCGGCTATTCGGTGGAAGGACCCTGGGACGCGATCCTGCAGTCCAACATCATCGGCTGCTACAATCTGTTCGAGGCGGCGCGCAAAAAGGGCGTCAAGCGCGTGATCTTCGCCTCGTCCAATCACGCGGTCGGGTTCTATCCGCGTCATCACCGCATCGGCACCGACGTCACCGCGCGGCCGGATAGTCGTTATGGTGTGAGCAAGGTGTTCGGCGAAGGCGTCGGCGCGCTCTATGCCGACAAGCACGGCATCAAGGTCACGTGCCTCCGGATCGGCAATTTCGGTGAGGCGCCGCTCGACCACCGCAGGCTCTCGATCTGGCTCAAGCCGGAAGACCTCGTCCAGCTCTGCCGCATCGGGCTCGAGCATCCCGACATCCATTTCGAGGTGCTGTACGGCGCGTCCTACAATGAGCGCTCGTGGTGGGACAATCACCGCGCCTACGATCTCGGCTATCGTCCGACCGGAAGGGCTGAAGATTTCCGCGAGCACGCGATGGCCGAGCAGGCCAAGCTGCCGCCGGATCCGGTCGGCGACTATTACCAGGGCGGCGCGTTCTGCAGCATGGAGTTCGACGGCGACAAGGAGAGGGTGATCGACTGGAAGAAGTGATCAATCCTCGCATTGCGGCAGTTGCTTCACGGATTCGGTGTGCTGCTGCGCCTCCTTCGAACCTTGCCCGGATGTCTTGGGCGGGCTGCCGGGCCCGTCAAAGGTCTCGGCGAAGTGCGTGAGGGGAAAGGCGAGGCTTATGGTCTGCCCGGTGAGGTTCTTGGCTTCGACAGCGATCGTCTGCGCGTGCTTCAGCCGCTCGATCATTTCGCCGTCGGCCTCGAGCGTGCCGCCGCAGCCGAGCGTGTAGCAATGCGGCCTCGCGATCTGGATCGGCTCGTCCTGATCGATGCGGAGGCTGATCGTGCCTTCCAGCATGGTCCGCGTTCCGACATTGGCGCTCACGATCGCGCGCTTGCTGCTCTGCGGCGAGACGCTGAGTGTGCCGCCCGATGGCGAGCACCGACCGCGCGCGGCTGCGCCGACGAAGCAGCTCGCCTCTGTCAGGCACGTCTTGGTCCAGGGCTCGTAGGTGAGCTGCGTCGCGCGCGGATCGGCCGCTTCGCCAACGCCGCCGAGCGCAAGCTGCACGGCCAGCGATCCAAGGAATATAGCCACATAGCGCATCGCGGTCTCCTTCACGAGGAGGCCGCGTATCGCGCTATTGCGGCTTTTTGTCGTTGGAGATGCGGACGAGATAATCCGCCTTGCTGTACTGCATGTGATCGACGCAAAGCTGCGCCAGCGCCCAGCTGTCGCGGCCCTTCAAGAGCTCGATCATCAATTCGTGCTGGCGGCGCGACAATGCGAGGCCCTCGCTGTCGGCGAGATTCTTGGCGCGCATCGGCAGTGTCAGGTTCATGTAGTCCTGCAATGAGCGGACGAGGTAAGGATTGCCACAGGCGGAGAACAGCGCGAGGTGGAATGCATCGTTGGTCTCGTGAATGCCGCGCATGTCCTGCGCCTCGGCCTTGATGCAGTAGTGCCGTTGCAGTTCGCTCAACTGGTCGATCAGGCTTTGCGGCGCGGGCAGGGCGATCATCAGCGCGGCCTGGCGCGTCAACATCTCGCGCACCTCATAGATCTGCCGCACTTCCTCGGCCGAATAGAACCGTACCGTAGCGCCGACATTCTTCTCGCGCAGCACGATGCCCTGGCGCTCGAGCTGGAACAGCGCCTGGCGGACGAAATGCCGGCTCGCGCCATAGCGCTGCATCAGGTTATCCTCGACCAGCCGCAAACCGGGTGCGAAGCGGCCGAAGATGATGTCCTCCTCCAGCCGGCGGATCACCTCCGCCTGTTCCTCCTCGCGCGAGGGGGCCTGGAGTTCGGGCAATGTGGGCTCGGCTGTCATGCGCTCTCGGCTTTGGATCGGTGCCTGAGGTCAGCATAGCGCCACGGTTATTGTCAATAATGGGGGCGATTTTGCCGCAGACCAGCCACCCGCCGCGACCGGATTATCTCATATTGACAATAATTCCTGCCGCTCCTTAAGTGCGGCCGAACAACCACGGGACGAGAAGAAAATGGCCGACGGACTTCGCAAGGGACTGACAAGCTATGGTGACGCCGGCTTCTCGCTGTTCCTGCGCAAGGCGTTCATCAAGGCGATGGGCTATTCTGACGATGCGCTCAATCGCCCGATCGTCGGCATCACCAACACCTACAGCGACTACAATCCCTGCCACGGCAACGTGCCGCAGATCATCGAGGCCGTGAAGCGCGGCGTGATGCTGTCGGGCGCGATGCCGTTCGTGTTCCCGACCATCTCGATCGCGGAGAGCTTTGCGCACCCGACCTCGATGTATCTGCGCAACCTGATGGCGATGGATACCGAGGAAATGATCCGCGCCCAGCCGATGGATGCGGTGATCGTGATCGGCGGTTGCGACAAGACCTTGCCGGCGCAGATCATGGCTGCGATCAGCGCCGATCTGCCGACGGTGGTGATTCCGGTCGGGCCCATGGTCGTCGGCCATCACAAGGGCGAGGTGCTCGGCGCCTGCACGGACTGCCGCCGGCTGTGGGGCAAGTATCGCGCCGGCGAGATCGACGACAACGAGATCGAGGCGGTGAACGGCCGCCTCGCGCCCTCGGTCGGCACCTGCATGGTGATGGGCACTGCCTCCACCATGGCCTGCATCACCGAGGCGCTCGGCCTGTCGCTGCCGATGAGCGCGACGATCCCGGCGCCCCATGCCGAACGCTTCCGTTCCGCCGAGGCCAGCGGCCGCGTCGCCGCCGAGATGGCGAAGACCAAGGGACCGAAGCCGAGCGAGATCCTGACGCCATCCTCGTTCCGCAACGCCCAGGTCGTCATGCAGGCGATCGGCGGTTCGACTAACGGGCTGATCCACCTCACGGCGATCGCCAACCGCTCGCCGCACAGGATCGACCTCGAGGCGTTCGACAAGCTCGGCCGCGAGGTCCCCGTGCTGGTCGACCTCAAGCCGTCGGGCGAACACTACATGGAGCATTTCCATCACGCCGGTGGCGTGCCGAAGCTGATGGCGCAGCTCGGCGACCTCATCGATCTCGATGCCAAAACCATCACCGGCCAGACCTTGCGCGAGGTCGTCGCCAATGCCGAGGATGTGCCGGGGCAGGACGCGATCCGCTCCAAGGCGAACCCGATCAAATCCGAAGGCGCGATGGCGATCCTGCACGGCAATCTCGCGCCGCGCGGCGCCGTTATCAAGCAGTCGGCGGCGAGCCCGAAACTATTGCAGCACACCGGCCGCGCCGTGGTGTTCGAATCGGTCGAGGACATGACGCTGCGGGTCGACGATCCCGCGCTCGATGTGACCGCCGACGACGTGTTGGTGCTGCGCAATGCCGGCCCGAAGGGCGCGCCGGGCATGCCGGAGGCAGGTTACCTGCCGATCCCGAAGAAACTGGCGCGCGCCGGCGTGAAGGACATGGTCCGCATCTCCGATGCGCGAATGAGCGGCACCGCGTTCGGCACCATCGTGCTGCACATCACGCCGGAATCCGCGGTCGGCGGTCCGCTCGGGCTGGTGCGGAACGGCGACATGATCCGGCTCGATGTCGCCAAGCGCAGCATCGATCTTTTGGTCGACGAGGCCGAATTGCAGAAGCGCCGCGACGCGCTCGCGCCGGCCGGTTCGCCCGATTGGGCCAAGCGCGGCTACGCGCATCTCTTCAACGACACCATCCTGCAGGCCGACGAAGGCTGCGATTTCGACTTCATGCGCGCCAAGGGCAAGTAGCAAGTCGCCGGTGTCGTTCGGCCCGGCGGTCGAATTGTCGATAATTTCTGCGTTGCGGCACTCAATGATACCCGCAGGCGGCTCGTTTCTCCTGTTTTATTGACAATCCCGCGCGACTGGTGGGATGATCCCCTCAATCAAGAACAGGGGGAACGTTGCGATGGGCTATTCAGCCAGGATCGTCGGGATTGCCATGGCCGCGGCAGCGCTGCTGCTGTCCGCGGGCGCCGGCGCGCAGGAGGTAAAGCACTTCCGCTTCGCGCACGATCAGCAGCTCAATACCGGTTATAGCGTCGCCTACGACATGTTCTCCGCCAAGCTCAAGGAATTGAGCAAGGGGACCATGATCGTCGACCAGTATCCCGGTGCGCAGCTCGGCCAGGAGCCGCAGCTGCTGCAGCTTGTGAAATCCGGAGACATTGAATTCGCCATCATCTCGTCGGCGAACACTGCAACCATCTCGCCGCAGGCCGGTGTGATGTCGCTGCACTTCCTGTTCCGCGACGCCAACCACGTGGTCAAGGCGCTTGCCGATCCGAAGGTGATCGATGCGATCAAGGCTATGATCGACGACACGTCGCAAGGCCTTCATGTCATCGCGACGGGCAGCCAAGGTGTGAGAAGCATCTATGCGAGGAAGGAAATCCACAACGTCGGCGACCTCAAGGGTGTAAAGATTCGCGTTCAGGCGACGGCTACGGAAGACACGATCTTCCCGGCTTACGCGGCGCAAACCGTCCATATGCCGTTCGGCAGCGTGTACACGTCATTGCAGACCGGCGTCGTCGATGCGGCGGAAAACAGCGTGAACGTTTACCTCGTCAATAAGCACTATGAAGTCGCGCCGGTGCTCTCGATGACCGAGCACGAGGCCAACAATGCGCTGCTGTTCGTCAGCGACAAGCTGTGGCAGAGCCTCTCAGCCGAGCAGAAGACCTGGGTGACGACGGCGGCCGCCGAGGTCAGCGCCAAGGAGCCGGCGAAGGCGTTCGAATTGGAGAAGAACGCGGCTGCGAAACTGAAATCGTTCGGCGTCAAGGTGGTCGAGGATGTGGACAAGAAGAGCTTTACCGCGATCGCCGATCCCTATCTCGACAAGCTCGCCAAGGATCTCGGGCCGCATGCGGAGAAGATCAAGAATTTGATCCGCGCGATCAACTAGCCCGGGTCGACGGGGAGCGCGAGCATGGCCATCGCCGACACACTGGTGCTGCAACGGCAGCGGCATCTGAAATGGCGGGCGCTCGACCGGCTCGAGCTGATCCTGATGATGCTGTGCGGCTTGCTGTGCTTCGGCTTCTCGCTGTCGGTGACCGCCGATATCGTCACCCGCACCATCGGTCATCCCTGGCTGTGGCTGCAGGAGGTGACCTCGACGCTGTTCATCTACGCGATCTTCATCGGGGCCGCGGTCGCGACACGGCGCAACGACCATCTCTATCTCACCGCGATCTCCGAAGCGCTGCATGGCAGGTCGCGGCTGTTCGTCGAGATCGTCATCCGTCTGGTGGTGCTGGGCGTCGCCTTCTGCCTGGTCTGGTACGGCTATCAAAATTACCTGCGAGGCTTCGGCAGCTTCCGCCTGCCGTCGGGTACGCCGATCGCCTCGCTCTATGCGGTGATTCCGCTGTCTGGCATCCTGATCGGCCTGTTCACGGTCGAGCAGCTCGTCAACGGGATCCGCAATGGCTTCGACCATCCGGAGCCGCCGGATGACGACCTTCCGATTCCTGCGATCGATACCCGCGCGACGACGGGAGTGCAGCCGTGAGCGCACCGGTCGTGCTTGCGCTGATGTCGTTCTGCTTCCTGTTCTTCGGCTATCTCGGCGTGCCGGTGCCGTTCTCACTGATGGCCGGCGTGTTCGTCGGCGCAGTGCTATCAGACGTCTCGCTGGCGGCGATCATCCAGAAGATCTTCGACGGCGTCGATTCCGAGGCGCTGCTTGCGATCCCGTTCTTCCTGCTGGTCGGCGAGCTCATGAGCTCGGCAAATGTCGTGGTCCGCATCGCCAATCTGTCGGTCTCTCTGGTCGGTCATATCAGGGGCGGGCTGTCGCAGGTCGTCGTCGTCTTCAGCATGTTCTTCTCGGAGATGTCGGGCTCGACCACCGCCGATGTCGCGGTCATGAGCCGGGCGCTCGGCGGGCCGATGCGGCGGGAAGGGTATGAGCCGGCCTTCATCGCCGCGATCATCGCCTCGGCGTCGACGATCGCAGCGCTGGTGCCGCCGAGCATCACGGCAGTGGTCTATGGCGCGGTCGGCAATGTCTCGATCGCCGGGCTGTTCATGGCCGGTGTGGTCCCCGGGCTGATGATCGGCTTCGGGCTGATGATTTATTGCTACTTCTTCGGTCCCTCGGGCCTGCGCAAGCCGCGCGCGCCGCTGCGCCAGGTTGCGTTCGCCGCCGGTGACGCGGCGCTGCCGATGATGATCCCGGTGATCCTGCTGGGCGGCATCCTGACCGGCTGGTTCACGCCGACCGAGGCCGGGGTGGTCGCGGTCGCCTACATCATCGTCGTGGTGATTCCGGCGCTGAACCGCGGGCACCTGAAGAAGATCCCGTACGATTTCTGTCTGGCGGGCCTGATCTTCTCGCTGCCGCTGATCACGATCGGCGCGGCGAACGCGTTCGGCTGGATGCTGGCCTATCTGCGCGGCGCGATCTACATCGCCGACTGGATCACCTCGATCGCCGGTAACGATCCGCACCTCATCATGCTCTTGATGGTGCTGTTGTTCACCGTGGTCGGCGACTTCATCGAGCCGGTGCCGACCATCATCATCTTCATGCCGCTGGTCAACGCCTTGACCCAGGCCGGCGACATCAACGGCGTGCATATGGGCGTGGTGCTGATCGCAACGCTGGCATTCGGCCTGATCACGCCGCCCTACGGGCTCGTGCTGCTGATGGCCTCGAAATTCGTCGGCATCAGTTTTGCAAAAGCGTTGCGGGCGGCGTTGCCGATCTATGTCGTGTTCCTGGTCACGATCTGCTTCACGATCTATTTTCCGAAGGTCGTGCTGTGGCTGCCCAAGCAGGTGATCCCGGAATCGGTCGGCTGCTTCAAGGCACCCGGCGGCACGGGGTACATTTGCCCGAACTAGCCAAACCTCTACTTCGACTTGCTGGTGAACTTCTTCACGGCGACGCGGAAATCGTCGGTATGCATCGCCGTGATGATCTTGTGTTCCTCGGCGTCGAGCTGCTGATTGGTCGGCGTGGTGGCGGCCTGATAGACCAGTGATTTGGTCCCCGCGATTGCGGCGGGCGGATTCTGCGCCAGGCGCTCGGCGAGCTGCCGCGTCGCTGCCTTCAGCTCGGCCGCGGGGACGGTCTTGACGACGAGACCCCATTCATAGGCTTGCTGCGCGGTGAAGCCATCCTCGGCGAGGAAAATCTGCAGCGCGCGACGGGTCCCGACCGTGCCGACGATGCCGACCGTGCTGCCGCCATCCGGCGACACGCCGATCTTGGCATAGGCGGGCGTGAAGCGGGCATCGTCCGCGGCGATACAAAGGTCGGTCACGAACGCGAGGCCCATGCCGGCGCCGGCCGCCGAACCATGCACGCTGGATAGAACGATCTTCGGCATCCGCCGGACCGTCTCGATGAAGGCATGGTAGTGGTGAAGCATCTCGCCGACCACGGGGGCGACATTGTTGGCTTCGGTCGCTGCGCCGATGGTCTGCAGATCGCCGCCGGCGCAGAAGGCGCGGCCTTCGCCCTCGATGACCAGCACGCGGACATTCTTGTTGGCTTCGACCTCGGCGCCGAGCTGCTCGAGCTTCTTGGCGATCGTCATGTCGATCGCGTTGAACGCGGCCGGCCGGTTCAGCGTGATGGTCGCGATGGCGCCGTCGATACGGAGCAAGGCGGGATCGTTGGCGGAGGGGGCGGGTGCTGGCATATTGAAGACCTTGGGCTAGTTGGTTCCGGACATTTAAGGCCTTGGCGGGAGCCGTGGCAATCCGGCCCGGCGCCCGGGGGCCGCGGGTGCGCCCGGAATCGCCTGGGACCCCCTTGCATCGGTGCGAGCCATGAGGCCAAATGGCACGCGCCTTCGGTACGCAGACACGAGCGCTGTGGGGACGGGGCAAGCAAGCTAACATCGACAAGAGGAAACGGCATGGGTCGCTCCTGCTCGCGCGTATTTGGGTTGTTCCGATGACAGGCTCGGTCATCATCGTCGGCGCCGGACACGCCGGCTTCCAGCTCGCGGCGTCGTTGCGCCAGGCCGGCTTTGCCGAGCGCATCGCCCTGATCAATGACGAAGGCCATTTGCCGTATCAGCGGCCGCCGCTGTCGAAGGCCTATCTGAAGGGGACCGGCGGGCCCGAGACCCTGATGTTCCGGCCCGACAAGTTCTACCAGGACAACAAGATCGAGCTGATCACCGATCGCGCCCATGCGATCGACCGCAATGCGCGGAAGGTGACGCTCGCCTCCGGCACATCGCTCGACTATGGCCATCTGGTGTTCGCGACCGGTGCGCGGAACCGGCTGCTCGATATCCCCAACGCCAAGCTCGACGCAGTCCGCTACCTGCGCATCCTGGATGAGAGCCAGGCGCTGCGCGACTTGATCGCGCCCGGCATGCGCGTCGTGGTGATCGGTGCGGGCTTCATCGGGCTCGAATTCGCCGCCACCGCGCGGGCCAAGGGCCTCGAGGTCGACGTGGTCGAGCTCGCCTCTCGCGTGATGGCGCGGGCGGTGACCGCGGAGATTTCCGAGTTCTCGCAATCCCGGCACAGCGCCGCCGGCATACGGATTCACCTCGGGGTGCAGGTCACGGCGATCGAGGCCGATGGCGGCAAGGTTACCGGTGTCAGCCTGAGCAACGGCACGCATATCCCGGCCGATCTCGTCGTGGTCGGCGTCGGCGTGCTGCCGAATGTCGAGCTTGCGGCGGAGGCCGGGCTGCCGGTGGCATCCGGCATCATCGTCGACGAGCATCTGTTGACCGCCGATCCGAATGTCTCCGCGATCGGCGATTGCGCGCTCTACACCAGCAAACGCTTCGGCGGCTCGCTGCGGCTCGAGTCGGTGCAGAATGCGACCGACCATGCGCGCTGCGTGGCGTCGCGGCTGACCGGCAAGACCGAGGTCTACGACGGCCTGCCGTGGTTCTGGAGCGACCAGGGCCCCGACAAGCTGCAGATGGCGGGTCTCACCACCGGCTACGACCGCGTCGTGGTGCGCGGCGACCGCGCGCAGGGGGCGTTCTCGGCGTTCTGCTATCGCGGCGACAAACTGCTCGGCATCGAGTCGGTCAACCGCGCCGGCGATCACATGTTCGGCCGCCGGCTGCTCGGCGCCGGCGGCTCGATCACGCCGGAGCAGGCGGTGGATGCGAGCTTCGACCTGAAGAGTGCGCTGGCGCAAATATAAGCAAGCGTCGTCCCGGCGAAAGCCGGGACCCATACTCCGCGGCAGTCGTTGGCGGAGACGAACGCAGTTGCCACGCGTGTGCCCCCCAAACTGTGGCCGGTGGTTATGGGTCCCCTGAGTTCACAAACGAAGTGCAACACTTCCTTGAGGAGGTGTTGCCATGGGGCGGACTTACAAGCAGCTCTCTCTGGACGACCGATGCGAGATTGCCTGCCTATCGGCCAATGGCAGCTCGGTCCGGCAAATCGCGGCAGCTCTGGATCGCTCGCCATCAACGGTCTCTCGGGAACTGAGGCGCAATCGGGGGAGCCAGGTCGGCTACACGCCGAGCTATGCCCAGCACCAGATGCGAGCGCGGCGCTGGACGGGCGGACGCCTCGAACGGGAGCCCGGCCTGCGCCGCGCGGTGTTGCAACGCCTTCGCCGCGGCTGGTCGCCCGAGCAGGTCGCTGGCCGGCTGGCCCGCGAGCACGGGCGCAAGGTGATCTCCCACGAGACCATCTACCGCTTCATCTATGGCCAACTCAGGCGCACCACGGACTTCAACTGGCGGCGCTATCTGCCGCGCGCCAAGAGCAAGCGCGGCTGCCGCGGCAAGCGGGGCGGCAGCCCCGCAAGCTTCATCGAAGGCCGTGTACCCTTGGCAAATCGGCCGCTCGAAGCGGCCGACCGCAGCGTGCCCGGACACTGGGAGGCCGACCTGATGATGTTCTCGAAATACGGTCAGGCCGTGCTGGCCGTGCACGAGCGCACCTCGCGGCTGCTGCTCGGCATCCGCCTTGCCAGCAAGGTCGCGCGCGGTGTCGCCCGCCATCTCGTGGGCTTCTTCGCGCCCCTTCCACAAGAGCTGCGCCAGAGCGTTACCTTCGACAACGGCACCGAGTTCGCCGGTCACCTGGCGCTGCACCGCCTCTCGATCGCGACCTTCTTCTGCGATCCCCATGCCCCCTGGCAGAAGGGTGGCATCGAGAACGCCATCGGCAGGATGCGCCGCTTTATTCCCCGCAAGACGGATCTCGTCACCCTCTCGACCGCCAGGTTCCGCCAGTTCATCGCCGCCTACAACAACACCCCGCGCAAATGCCTTGACTACCGCACGCCTGCCGAGTCCTTTGCTCAAGTGTTGCACTTCGAATGTGAATCCACCTCCCGGCCTTCTCCGGGACGACGAGGGGAGAGAGCGTCCTCCACCTCATCCGCCGTCGGCATCGACGGCGCGGCTCCCATCCGTTGCACGCAAATCGAGGCGGCGGCGTTGGCGTAGGCCAGTGCGTCGCCGAGCGGCTTGCCGATGGCGAGCTGTGAGGCGAGGGCGCCGACGAAGCAATCGCCGGCTCCCGTGGTGTCGACGGCCTTGACCTCGCGTCCCGGCACGAGCAGCGGTTGGTGCTCGACCAGCGCCAGCACGCCGCGCTTTCCGAGCGTGACGCAGACGATCTTGCCTTGCCCCAACGCCCGGGCCGCCTCGGAGAAGCGCTCCGGCGTGTCGCTGTCGCGCAGCTCCGTGCCGGTCAGGTAGCCGAGTTCGGTCTCGTTCAGAACGAGGATGTCGACGAGATCGAGCAGAGCCTTGTCGGCCTGTTTTGCCGGTGCCGGATTGAGGATCGTGGTGGCGCCGACGGCGCGGGCGCGTCGGAAGAAGGCAGCGATCGCCGGCAGCGGGATCTCGAACTGGCTGACCGCGACGTCACCCCTCGCGAGGACGGGGGCCGCGACATCATCGGCCTCGACCAGCCCGTTGGCGCCCGGCACGACGACGATCGTGTTGTCGGCGTTGGCGAGCGTGATGATCGCCGTGCCTGAATGCGTGCCGTCGGTGTCCTTGACGAAGGTGAGATCGACGCCTTGCGCGGCAAGGAACGTTCGCAGCTCCTTGCCGAATGCATCGGTGCCGAGCCGGCCGATCAGCGTGGTCGGTACGCCGAGCTTGGCCGAAGCCACCGCCTGGTTGGCGCCCTTGCCGCCGGGAAAATAGAGCACGGCCTCGCCTGCCACGGTTTCGCCGATCCGCGGATGGCGCTCGGCGGTCGCCACCACGTCCATATTGATGCTGCCGGCGACGAAGACGCGCCCCATGGCCTAGCCCCATTCACCCCTATCAAGCCTCGGCGCGAAACTCCTGCTTGACCGCCGCGATATCCGCCAGCGTCGGCAGGCCGGCCTCGTTGCCGAGCTTCTGGATCTTGAAGGTCGAGGCTGCGCGCGCGAACTTGAAATGCTCATGCCAGCCTTTGCTCGGGTTTGAAAGGTAAGAGTAGATGTAGGCGCCGTGGAAGACGTCGCCGGCGCCGTTGGTATCGATCACACGCGCGCGCGGGATCGGGAAGGCCGGCAGCGTGCGCACTGTGCCGGCCTCGTCATACCAGAGCAGGCCGCGCTCGCCCATGGTGACGCCGCCGACCTTGCAGCCCCGGCTCTTGAGATAGTCGAGCATCTGTTCCGGCGTCTTGTCCATCTGCTCGCACAGGCGTTCGGCGACGATCGCAATGTCGATGAATGCGAGCAGCTCGTGGGTGTTGGTGCGCAGGCCGCCGCCGTCGAGCGAGGTCAGGATGCCATCCTCGCGGCACAGCTTCGCATAATGGATCGCGGCGTCCGGCTGGTGGCCGTCGATGTGCAGCGCGCGGCAGCCCTTGATGTTCAGCAGCGGAAAAGGATGGATGTGCTGGTCGTCGCGGCAGCGGACGATGGCGCGCTTGCCGTCGTTCGGCATGATGAAGGACAGCGAGGAGGAGTTGACCTTGCGGGGGTGGAACGAGATGCCGTACCTGTCGGCCATGTCCCAGAACATCCGTCCCAGCCAGTCATTGGCCATGGTGGCGATCAGGTCCGGCGGGACGCCGAGCTTGGCGCAGCAGAACGCCGCGGTCACGGCGTTGCCGCCGAACGACACCGCATAGGCGTCGGCGACGTGCTTTTCGTCGCCGACGGGCATGTGATCTGTGATGAAGGTGACGTCGATATAGGTCTGTCCGATGAAGAGAGCCTGCATTCGCTTTCCGTCGTGGCTTGGTGTGGTCCCGGCCGGCGGTTCCAGACTAGCATTGCTGGTCGGCCGAGATCGCTGAAAATATTCGCAACCCTGCCTGGTTTACAGGTAGAGATGATGGCTGCGCCGGGCCGTTCTGGCATGCGGCATAACGGCCGGCGGCAGTCCGTGGTTCCGGGTTGGGTTAAGGGAGAAACACAATGACGGCAGATTCGGGGAGGTTGCGGCCATGATCACCGGTCTCGATCACGTCGTCGTCCTGACCAGCGACATCGCTGCTGCCAGCGCCGCCTACGAGACGCTGTTCGCGCGGACGCCGTCCTGGCGCTACCGCGGCGGCGGCGCGGACCGCACGCTGTTCACGCTCGACAACACCACGCTGGAATTGGTGGCGCCGCACGGCGACGACGATGCAGCCCAGCGCGTCCGCAGCGCGCTTGCCACCCAGGGCGAGGGGCTTGCGAGCCTCTGCTTCCGCACCAGCGATATCGCCAGGACACACCGCCGGCTCGACCGGCTGACGCTGAAGCCCGAACCCGTCGCGGAGATGGAGAGCCGCGACGACACCAGTGGAGCCACGCTGTCGTGGAAGCGCACGCGGGCCGCGACCGATGCGACACGGGGCGTACGCATGTTCTTCCTGGAGCGCGAGCAGGAGCGGCCGTTGTCGGTCCGCACCACGCCGGCCTCGATCACCGCGATGGATCACGTGGTGGTTTCGACCGCCGATCCGGAACGCGCCGCCGCGCTCTATGGCGCGCGGCTCGGGCTCGACATGGCGCTCGACCGATCGCATCCGGAGTGGGGCCGGCTGATGTTCTTTCGCTGCGGCGACCTCGTCGTCGAGGTCACGCACCGGCCGGGCAAATCGGAGACGGACGCGCCGGACCGGCTGCGCGGCATCTGTTGGCGCGTCGCCGACATCGATGCCACACGTGCGCGGCTGATTGCCGCTGGCGTCGACGTCTCCGAGGTCCGTAACGGCCGCAGGCCCGGCACGCGCGTGATGACGGTGCGGAACGGCACGTGCGGTGTGCCGACGCTGCTGGTGCAGCCGTCGCAAGGAAAGCCAGACTAGGCTGGGCCGCGTTTCATCCGCGCATCGTCCCGGCAGCGTGCGTCGCGCGACCCGGTGGCACGCCCTCAGGTGCGCGTTTGCGCACCGGGGAATGACGAAGAGGGCGCCTGCGACAAATATTCCCGCGCGAGCATCACGACAACATTCGTTCTCAAACGTCGCGCGTCATGCTACATTCACCAACCCAGCATCACCGGGCGATCGATTTGGCCAAGGCAAAGCGAATACAGAGATGGCAGCGCGACCCCCAGGGGATGCGGCTGCGGATTCTCGAGGCCGCCAAGCAGGAATTCGCCGCCCATGGCCTCGC
Source organism: Bradyrhizobium sp. USDA 4506 (assembly GCF_054058795.1). Taxonomy (NCBI): domain Bacteria; kingdom Pseudomonadati; phylum Pseudomonadota; class Alphaproteobacteria; order Hyphomicrobiales; family Nitrobacteraceae; genus Bradyrhizobium; species Bradyrhizobium sp. USDA 4506. Next base: position 902,415 of record NZ_JBSSBM010000002.1, read on the forward strand.
CGGCGCGCGGGTCGACCGCATCGCGGCCAACGCCGACGCCAACAAGCGCATGCTGTACTATCACGTCGGCAACAAGGAGGATCTTTATCTTGAGGTGCTGGAAGGCGCCTATGAGAAGATCCGCGCCGAGGAGCGCACCCTCGATCTCGAGCATCTCGATCCGCCCGAGGCGATCGGGCGCCTGATCGACTTCACGTGGAACTATTTTCTGCGTAACCCCGAGTTCCTGGCACTGCTGAACACGGAAAACCTCGCCAAGGCAAAACACCTGAAGCGTTCGACCAAGGTCAAGTCGATGCACTCGCCCTTTGTCGAGATGATCCGCACCGTGGTGACGCGCGGGGTCGAGAGCGGCGATTTCCGCGTCGCGGTCGATCCGGTGCAGCTCTACATCTCGATCGCCGGGCTCGCATTCTTCTATCTCTCCAACAGCGCCACGCTGAGCGTGATCTTCGGCCGCGACCTCTTGAAGAAGGACGCCCGCGACGAGCGCCTCGAGCACATGACCGCGCTGGTGCTGGCGGCGCTGACCGGCAAGTCCACCGCGGCATTCGGCGGGGCGATGCCGGTGCTGCGCACGGCGGAACACCGGGTTGTGTGAGGCGCACGTTCGCGCTCATTACTGATGCCCGTAGCCCGGATGGAGCGGAGCGCAATCCGGGACAGCTCAGTCCCGGATAGTCCGGTCCCGGATTTCGCTGCGCTTCATCCGGGCTACACAGCTACGAAGTCTCATCCGACAAAAATTCTCGCCTGACGAAAGTTGCGTATTTCGGCGCGATTTTGCCGCGCGCTTGGGGCTGGACAGTATTTATCCAACGGGTTAATTTCTGAACGAACAGAGAGACTGCAAAGGGAGCGTGACGTGGCGGAGGCAAAGAGCCCTTCGGGCCTGTCGAAGGTGCTGAATGCGGCGTGGGTACGTCCGTTCCTGTTTTTGGTCGTCATCGTGGCGGCCTGGGACCTCGCGATCCGCTTGTTCCATATTCCCGCCTACCAAATTCCCTCGCCCGGCGACGTCGTCGCGGTGCTGTGGAGCGACTGGCCGGAACTGCTGCGGCAGTCCTGGCCGACCACCTATGCCACGATCTGCGGCTTCCTGCTCTCGGCGCTGTTCGGCATTCCCGTTGCGATGCTGATCGCGGGCTCGAAGACGATCGAGAGCTACGTCTATCCGCTGCTGGTGTTCTCCCAATCCGTGCCGAAGATCGCGATCGCGCCGCTGTTCGTGGTGTGGTTCGGCTTCGGCATCATCCCCAAGGTGATCTCCGCGTTCCTGCTCGGCTTCTTCCCCGTGGTGGTCTCGGCGGTGCAGGGCTTCAAGTCGGTCGACCCTGATATGGTCGATCTGGCGCGCGCGATGCAGGGCAGCCGCTTCCAGGTGTTCCGCGCGGTCAACCTGCCGCACGCGATGCCCGCGATCTTTTCCGGCCTGAAAGTCTCGGTGACGCTCGCCGTGGTCGGCGCCGTCGTCGGCGAGTTCGTCGGCTCCAATTCCGGCATCGGCTATGTGATGCAGCGCTCGATCGGCACCTTCGATCTGCCGACAATGTTCGCGGCGCTGGTGATCCTCGCGCTGCTCGGCGTCATCCTGTTCTGGATCGTCGACCGCATCGAGCGGCTGGTGATCCCCTGGCACGTCAGCCAGCGCGACGACATCATTTTTGCTTCCTAAGATTTGTGTACAGGAACAACAGCAAACGTCATTGCGAGGAGCGACAGCGACGAAGCAATCCATTTCTCCACCTGCTTCACAATGGATTGCTTCACGGAGCCTGTCATCCGGCGGCGCTTCGCGCCGACCGGGTGGCTCGCAATGACGAAAGAGGACGACGGGAGGAATATCCGATGCGATTGATCACTGCTGTCATTGCCACGCTGGCCTGGACCGCGCTTGCGGTGGCCCCTGCATCCGCGGCCGACAAGGTCGTGCTGATGCTGAACTGGTATGTCTATGGCGAGCACGCGCCGTTCTATTACGGCAAGGCCAAGGGCATCTATGCCGCCGAAGGCATCGACCTTGAGATCCAGGAAGGCCGCGGCTCGGCCGCGACCACGCAGGCGGTGGCCGCCAAGACCGCCGATTTCGGCTATGTCGACGTGCCCACCATGATGCGCGCCGCGGTGAAGGGCGCGCCCGTGATCGCCACCGGCGTGCTGCTGCAGACCAGCCCGATGTCGGCGATGAGCCTTGCCGACAAGAACATCAGGAAGCCGGAGGACATCAAGGGCAAGACGGTCGCGATCACGCCGGCGGATTCGATGACGCAGATCTGGCCGCTGTTTCTGAAGAAGACCGGCCTGAAGGAAAGCGATTTCAACACCGTCGCTGGCGACGGCCAGACCAAGCTCAACGCCGTGATCAACGGCCAGGCCGACCTGCTGCTCGGCTACGTCATGGACCAGTCGATGAAGATCAAGGACGCCACCGGCAAGGACGTCTATCCGATCAAGTTCGCCGACTACGGCATCAACATGGTGTCGTCGGGCATCATCGCGAACTCCGACTATGTGAGGGCCAATGCGGACCTGGTCCGCCGCTTCATGTCGGCGACGACAAAGGCGGTGGAAGCCGCGGAGAAGGACCCCAAGGCCGCTGCGCAGTCGATCCTCGACGCCAACCCGAAGGGCGGCAAGATCGACACGTTGACGCAAGGCTTCGAGCTGACGATCCCGCTCTATCGCACGCCGGAGACCAGGACTAAGCGGCCGTTCCAGGTCACCGACCAGAACATGACCGAGTCGGTCAATTTGATGGTCGAGTATGGCGGCCTCGACGCCAAGGCCAAGGCCAATCCGAAGGCGTTCTACACCAACGACTATCTGCCGAAGGGCGACTCGTGAGCGCAACAAACACCGTCATTCCGGGGCGATGCAAAGCATCGACCCCGGAATCTCGAGATTCCGGGTCTGGTCCTTCGGACCATCCCGGAATGACAGCATTCTACATCCCAGTGGATTCGGCAGAATGAATCCCGCAACCAAACCAGCCAATGTTCTGCCCGCAGCGCATCTTCGCCTGGTGTCGGACCGCGCGGCGGGAGCCACGCCGGGTATCAAACTGTCCGGCGTGTCGAAGACCTACCGGTCGCGCGACGGCGATGTGCCGTCGCTGCGGCCGCTCGACTTCACCATCAACGACGGCGAGTTCTTTGTCGTGGTCGGGCCGTCCGGCTGCGGCAAGTCCACGCTGCTCAAGATGATCTCGGGCCTGCTGCCACCGACGACGGGCGAAGTGCTGGTCGACGGCGAGCCGGTGATCAGGCCGCACGGCAATGTCGGCATCGTGTTCCAGAACGCGCTGCTGCTGCCGTGGCGCAACATCCTCTCCAACGTGATGCTGCCGATCGACATGAAGCAGCTGCCGCGGGACAAGCATCTCACCCGCGCCAGGGACCTGCTGAAGCTGGTCGGGCTCGAAGGCTTCGAGAAGAAGCTGCCCTGGCAGCTTTCCGGCGGCATGCAGCAGCGCGCCTCGATCTGCCGCGCGCTGGTGCACGACCCCAAGATCATGCTGATGGACGAGCCGTTCGGCGCGCTCGACGCCATGACGCGCGAGCGGATGAATGTCGAATTGATGCGGATCCAGCGCGAGACCGGCAAGACGGTTCTATTGATCACGCATTCGATCCCGGAAGCCGTGTTCCTCGCCGACCGCGTGCTTGTGATGACCGAGCGGCCCGGCGCGATCGCCGCGATCTACGACGTGCCGATGCCGCGGCCGCGCTCGCTCGAGACGATGTCCGATCCCGTCTTCAACGAACTGGTGCAGCGGATCCGGAAGCATTTCTTCTCACAAGGGTCGCTGGACTAACACCCGAGCCTTCAATGCCGCTTCGCCTCAAAGTCAACGATATCGCGTTCTTCGAACGGCCGCTGGTATTCGCCCGGCCGTTCCGCTTCGGCGCGGTGACAATCACCGCGTCGACGCAGTTGTTCGTGCAGGTCGAGATCGAGGTGGAAGGCAAGGGCCGCGCCACCGGCGCCAGCGCCGAGATGCTGGCGCCGAAATGGTTCGACAAGCGGCCGCATCTGACCGAAGCGCAGTCGCTCGACGGACTTCGCCGCTCGCTTGCGATTGCACGTGAGCTCTATCTGGCGAACAAGGGGTTTGAGACCGCGTTTGGCCTCCATGCCGAACGTATCGGCCCGCAGGTTGCGGCCTGCGCTGCCGAAGACATTCCGCCGCTTGCAGCCGGCTTCGGTCCGGCCGAGATTGACAAGGCGATCCTGGATGCGCTGCTGCGCGCCGCCGGCGCGAATTTCTTCGACGGCATGGCCGGCAATATCGCCGGCATCGATGCGCGGCTGACGCCTGATATTGACGATGCCGCGATCGCGCGGTTCCTGTCGACGCGCAAGCGGCTCGAGCGTGTCGCCGTCAGGCACACGGTCGGAATGGACGACAAGGTTGAAGGGGAGGGCGGCGTCGCCGACCGCAACGAGAACGCCGGTGCGCGCTATTTCAAGCTCAAGCTGAACGGCGATCCGGCGCATGACGCGGCGCGGCTGGCACGGATCGGCTGCGAGCTCGCAAAGCTGCCTTACGCCACCAGGATCACGCTCGATGCCAACGAGCAATATGCCGACCTTGCCGCGGTGAACGCGCTGGTCGACCGGCTCGACCATGACGCGGCGCTGCAGCCGATCAGGGCAAACCTGCTCTATATCGAGCAGCCGATGCCGCGCGATATCACAAGAGCCTCGCCGCTCGGGAAACTGGCGGCGTACGGCTTCATCATCGACGAAGCCGACGATTCCTATGACGCATTCCCGCAGGCCCGCGTGCTCGGCTATCGCGGCATCTCCTCGAAATCCTGCAAGGGCATCTACAAGTCCATCATCAACGCCACCCGCGCGGCGGCGTGGAACGCTGAGAGCGGCGGGTATTTCATCAGCGGCGAGGACCTGACCTGCCAGGCCGGGCTCGGCGTGCAGCAGGACCTCGCGCTCGGGGCGCTGATCGGCGTCACCCACGCCGAGCGCAACGGACATCATTATGTCGATGGCTTTGCCGACACCCCGGCTGACGAGGCCGACGCCTTCTTCACCGCGCATCCCGATCTCTACACGCCCGCGGGCAGCAAGGTCCGCCTCGCGATCCATGACGGCGATCTGCTGACGGGATCGATCGCCGCCGCGCCGGGCTTTGCCAGTTCGATCCATCCGGACTGGTCCACCATGCAGCCGCTCAAACGGCCAACACCACGCGTTTCGCAGGAGCAAGCAGTATGACGACCAAACGCCTCGGCCTGATCATGAACGGCGTCACCGGCCGGATGGGGCTCAACCAGCATCTGATCCGCTCGATCGTCGCGATCCGCGAGCAGGGTGGCGTGCAGCTTGCGAACGGCGACCGCGTCATGCCCGATCCGATCCTGGTCGGCCGCGACGCCGAGAAGGTCGGCGCGTTGGCAAAACGCTACAGCATCGAACGACACACCACCGATCTCGATCGCGCGCTCGCGGACAAGGGCGACACCGTGTTCTTCGACGCCGCGACCACGCAGGCGCGGCCCTCGCTGCTGACCAAGGCGATCAATGCCGGCAAGCATGTCTATTGCGAGAAGCCGATCGCGATCAACCTCGAGGAGGCCGTTGCGGTCGTGAAGCTCGCCAATGCCAGGGGCCTCAAGCACGGCACGGTGCAGGACAAGCTGTTCCTGCCGGGCCTGAAGAAGCTCGCGTTCCTGCGCGATTCCGGCTTCTTCGGCCGCATGCTCTCGGTGCGCGGCGAGTTCGGCTATTGGGTGTTCGAGGGCGGCTGGCAGGAAGCGCAGCGGCCGTCGTGGAACTACCGCGCCGAGGACGGCGGCGGGATTATTTTGGACATGGTCTGCCACTGGCGCTACGTGCTCGACAATCTGTTCGGCGAAGTCGAGAGCGTGACCTGCCTCGGCACGACTGACATCCCCGAACGCTATGACGAGAAGGGCAAGAAATACCAGGCGACCGCCGATGATTCCGCCTACGCCACCTTCCGCCTGAAGGGCGGCGTCATTGCGCACATCAACATGAGCTGGGTGACGCGTGTCTACCGCGACGACCTCGTCACCTTCCAGGTCGACGGCACCCATGGCTCGGCGGTGGCGGGCCTGACCGACTGCGTGATCCAGGCACGCCAGGCGACGCCGCGGCCGGTGTGGAATCCGGACGAGAAGCGGATGCATGATTTCTATGCCGACTGGCAGAAGCTGCCTGAGAACGTCGTCTACGACAACGGCTTCAAGGAACAGTGGGAGATGTTCATCCGCCATGTCTGCGAGGACGCGCCCTACAAATACACCCTGCTCGAAGGCGCCAAGGGCGTGCAGCTCGCCGAATGCGCGCTGAAGAGCTGGAAGGAGCGGCGCTGGATCGACGTCGCCCCGATATCAGTCTGAGAAAGGACCTTGCCATGAACAAGCCAGTCCTGCCGCCATCATCGTTGTCGCTGAAACTGCCGATCGCTGGCGGCGGGCTCGAGACCTATCGCCTCGCGGCGTCGCGGACCTTTCCGGCGAAGCTCGAGGGTACGCTGAACCGCGTGGCATTCTCGGCCGCGCATGTGGTCGCCGATCCGCGCGCCGACGTCGATCCCTGGCTGGCCGCGGCGATCGACTGGGACAAGACGATCGCGTTCCGTGAGCATGTCTGGGACCTCGGCCTCGGCGTCGCCGAAGCCATGGACACCGCGCAGCGCGGCATGGGGCTGGACTGGGCGACCTCGCTCGAACTGATCCAGCGCTCGGTGAAGGCGGCGAAGGCCAAGGGCAACGCGCTGGTGTTCTCCGGCGCCGGCACCGACCATCTCACCGTCGAGGACGCCAGGTCGATCGACGATGTGATCCGTGCCTATGAGGAGCAGATCGCGGCAGTGGAGAAGGCCGGTGGCCGCATCATCCTGATGGCCTCGCGCGCATTGGCAAAGCTCGGCAAGAGCGCGGAGGACTACGCCAGGGTCTACGACCGTGTACTGTCGCAGGTTCGTGAGCCCGTGATCATCCATTGGCTCGGCGACATGTTCGATCCGGCGCTATCAGGTTACTGGGGCACGGCCGATCTCGACAAGGCGATGGATACGGCGGTTGCGATCATCAACGCCAATGCGGCCAATGTCGATGGCGTCAAGGTCTCGCTGCTCGACAAGCAGCGCGAGATCGACATGCGGCGCCGGCTCGATCCGCGGGTCAAAATGTACACCGGCGACGACTTCAACTATGCCGAATTGATCGCCGGCGACGACAAGGGGTTTTCCCACGCGCTGCTCGGCATTTTCGATGCCATCGCGCCGGCGGCGTCCTATGCGCTGTCGCGGCTCGCCGCGGACGATGAGGCCGGCTTCCACGACGTGCTCGGACCCACGGTGCCGCTGTCGCGCCACATCTTCAAGGCGCCAACCCGCTTCTACAAGACGGGCATCGTGTTCATGGCCTATCTCAACGGGCACCAGGATCACTTCACCATGGTCGGCGGGCAGGAGAGCGCGCGCTCGACCTTGCATCTTGCCGAGCTGTTCCGGCTCGCCGACAAGGCCGGTCTGCTCGCCAATCCGGAGCTCGCGACGCGCCGGATGACGACGATCCTGGCCACCCGTGGCATCGACGCCTGATGCGCGACTTCTCCAACGATCATCGCTGGCTGTCGCTGAACACGGCGACCGTCAGCAAGCAGGGCGATCTCCTCGCCATCGTCGAGGCCTGCGCGCGCCATGGCATCCGAGCCATCGATCCCTGGCGCGACCAGGTCGCAGCCGTCGGCCTCGACCGCGCCGTCCGTGCGGTCAGGGATGCCGGGCTCGATCTGTCGGGTTATTGCCGCGGCGGCATGTTCACGGCAGATGGCGCGCATCGCAGCGAGGCGCGCGACGACAACCGCCGTGCTGTCGACGAGGCGGCGGCACTAGGCGCCTCCTGCATCGTGCTGGTGGTCGGCGGCCTGCCGCAATATTCACGGCCAGGCAGCGCCGCGTCCAAGGATATCGCATTGGCGCGATCGCAGGTGCATGACGGCATCGCCGAGATGCTGGACTATGCGAAGCAGGCCAAGCTGCCGCTTGCGATCGAGCCGCTGCATCCGGCCTATGCCGCCGACCGCGCCTGCGTGAACACCACGAAGCATGCGCTCGATATCTGCGACGCGCTCGATCCCGACAGAACCGGCGCGATCGGCGTCGCGCTCGACGTCTATCACATCTGGTGGGATCCGGAGTTGATGAGCCAGATCGCACGCGCCGGCCAGGGTCGCCTGCTCGCGTTCCATGTCTGCGACTGGCTGGTGCCGACCAAGGACATCCTCAACGACCGCGGCATGATGGGCGACGGCGTCATCGACATCAGATCGGTGCGCGCCGCCGTCGAGGCGCAGGGCTTTGACGGCTATTCGGAGATCGAGATCTTCTCGAATGCCTGGTGGGGCCGTCCGCTGGACGAAGTGCTGCGAACCTGCATCGAGCGGCACCGGACGGTGGTCTAGGACACCGTCAGGTGGGCACGGCGCCGCATGCGCGCCTCGTGCCTCATTACGACTCTTCGTTGCGGTGCTCGATCTCCAGCGTGACGAGGCGCGCCAGCAGCGTTGCCGGATAGAGCTGGCCGAAGATCGCCTCGAGATTGCACAGGCTCCGCGCGATCGGATGCAACGGAGCGACGTCGCCATAACCTGTCGTCGTGAGCGTGGCGAAGCTGAAATAGAGGACGCGGCTTGCCAATGTCGGGCTGTCTTCCACCTTCATGCCGGGAAATGCATCGGGCCTCAGCGTACCGACAAAGGTGTAGAGCGCCGCGAAGATCACGGCGACCGTGAGATAGAGCAGGACCGCGCCGATCACACGGTGATAGGTGACGCGGCCTGGCGCGAACGTCGCGCGCGCCACCGTCACGGCCATGGTGAGGCCGACGAGCAGCCAGGATGCGGCGAACAGGTTGAGATCGAAAATTGAAGGTGAGCGTAGTCTCAGGATCCCGCCCGTGACGATCATGACGAGCGCGACCAGCATCGTGACGACCGCCAGCGTGCTGCCTGACATCAGGAAGACGCCGCCGACCAGGACCAGCGCGAGCAGGAGCTCAAAAATCTGGAACTCGAACAGCCCCAACGCCTGCAACGGCGCCACCACGAAAATCATGACCAGGAGCAGGACAGTGAGCACCGTCAACAAGGAATCGCCCCAGCGCTCGCGTAGCTCGCCAGTGCTCATCCAGCCGCGCTTCATTCCCGCCCCGTCATTCGGCATTGCATCGGGATGCCGGTACCAGACATTGCTGCGCGCCGGCCGCAAAGGCAAGATGGGGGACTGGCATTCTGTGGCGCGCCCGGCGATCCAGAGCGCTGTCCGGCCGTCTCAGGGGCTCGCGACCCGCTGCAGCGTGTTGAAGCGGGCTTTCTGCTCGCTGCTCAGCATCGTATAGAACTCGTCCAGTGCAGGCTCGATCAGCTTCGCGGCCTTCTGCATGGCCTCGAGGCGGTGCTGCATCGCCTCCAGCCGGCCGACCGGTGTCAGCGGCACGTCGTTCGGGCAGGCCGCCTGCAGGTCCGCGATGGCTTTTGTGGTCGCATCGCTCAGGCGGTCGAGCGCCTCCTTCTGCTTGCCCGCCGGATGAAGCGAGGCCGCGATCCGGTTGATCGGCAGGTGGGCCAGGTCGGATTTCGAATCGCCGCAATTGCCGGCTTGCGCGGTCGCCTCCTGTTGCTGCGGCGAACGCTCGCCGACGTGCGGACCAAGCGCATTGAAGCGGGCCTGTTGCTCGTCGCTGAGCGAGCTGTAGAAATTCTCCAGCGCAGGCCGCACGATCTTGATCGCCTCGAGTGTCGCGCTGATGCGGTTCTCCATCGACCGCAAGCGGCCGGTGGGCGTCATGGCATAGCTGTCCGTGCAGGAGTCCTTGAAGATATCGGCGGCCTTTGCCGCTGATGTCTTCAACTCGTCGAGCAGGGCGCGCTGCTGCTGGTCCGGCCGTACCGCCCGCGCGATGTCGGCAAGCGGCCAGGCCGTGACGCCCTTGTCCGGTTCGCCGCAGAGCTGCTTGACTGCCTGCGGGCTCGTGTCGGTGCGCTGACGGGACCGATCGCGGCCCGCGGTCGCCGGATAGTCGCCAGGATTGATGCTGGCATAGGCGGAGTAGGGACTGTTGGTGTCCCAGAACACGGTGTCGACGAAGTCGTCATAGGCGTAGGCCCAATAGCCGGGCTCGTAGGCATAGGACCAGAACGTGTAGTCAAAGATGTCCGAATAGGCGTAGGGCCAGAACACCGGCCCAAGCCACGCCACGAAGGCCGCGTGGCTGCCGCGTCGCCAGGCATGTCGGGGCGCCCAGCCGCCTTGGCGCGCCGCAAGCCCTGCCTGGCCTTGCGCGCCTGCCTGCTCGCGGAAGTGCGCGGCAAACCGCTCGCGCTGCGCCGCCTGCGTCGCGGCTGTGGTCGCGACCGCGGCTCCAACCGTTGCTGCCGGCGCCAATCTCTGCTGGCGGGCAACGTCGGCCTGCTGCGCACGCTGCTCGCGCTGCAACAGACGGCTCTGCGCCTGCAGGGCACGGTCATGGACGCGTTGCGCGCGTGCGCCTTGGACCTTTTGCGACTGCAGTTGCTGCACGCGTTGCTGCAGGCGATCGATCCGGGTTTGCCGCTCGGTGGTCTGGCGCGAGAGCGCGTCACGCTGCCGCTGCTGCGCCGCCTGCTGGCGTTGCTGGATCATTTGCTGCTGCTGCTGCGCGCGCTGTTGAACGCGCTCCGTCGGCGACGGCCGCTCGCTCAAGCGCGACGGTGGGCTCGGACGTGATGGCGCCGCGATATGCGGAGCCTGGCGCTGCGGTGCTCCTCGACGGAATTCGGGGCGTGGCGTTGCGACACGCGGCGCGGCGATATGGGGGGCCTGGCGCACAGACGGGGCGGCGAAATGCGGGGTCGGGCGCGGCGCCATCGCCGGTCGCTGCGGGGCGTGGAACGCGGGTGCTGCCGGCCGTGCCATCGCGGGTGGCCGCGCCATTGCAGGCGGTCTCGCCATTGCGGGCGGCCTGGCCATCGCGGGAGGGGCGGCGTGTACCATCGGGGCGGGACGCGCCATTGCGGCCGGTGCAGCCGGCCTTGCCGCCGGTGGACCCTTTCCGTGTGGCTGGGCGGACGCGCCGCCGTGCGCCACGAGCATCGAGCTGCCAATCAAAAAGACAACAAGCAAAGCGCTGCGGGAAAGCATGAGCTTAGCTCTCCGTTCAACAGTCGCCCGCAGTACTTTAACGCACCGACGTCGGATTCGTTCGTTGTGGCTACGGCCGGCGTTACGGTCTTCCGGCGAGGGGAACCGTCAGGAAACGTCCTGCGTGAGGGTCGCCGCGATCCGCTCCGTCGCCCAGTCGACCTGATCGCCCGTGATCACCAGCGGCGGAGCGATCCGGATGGTGTGCTCATGGGTGTCCTTGGCGAGGATGCCGCGCGCCTGCAGCGCCAGGCAATAGCGACGGGCGCCGCCGGCTTCGGGATGCAGCTCGATCGCCAACATCAGCCCGCGCCCGCGCACCTCGCGGATCACGTTGGCGCGGATGTCCTGCAATCCGGCGAGAAAGCGGGCGCCCTGTTGCGCGGCGTTCTCGATCATTCCCTCGTCGATCAGCACGCGCAGCGCCGCCCGCGCCACCGCGCAGGCCAGCGGATTGCCGCCGAAGGTCGAGCCGTGCTGGCCGGGCCGCAGCGTGCCGAGCACGGCGTTGTTGGAAAGCACCGCCGACACCGGATAGAAGCCGCCCGACAGCGCCTTGCCGAGCAGCGTCACGTCGGCCTCGATCCCTTCGTGCTGCTCGGCGAGCAGCTTGCCGGTGCGGCCGAGCCCGGTCTGAATCTCGTCGAGCACAAGCATCACATTATGCGTGGTGCACAGCTCGCGCACGCGGGCGAAATAGCCTGGCGGAGGAATCACGACGCCGGCTTCGCCTTGGATCGGCTCGACCAGAAAGGCCGCGGTGTTCGGCGTGATCGCCTGCGCGAGCGCGGCGGCATCGCCGAACGGGATGATCTTGAAGCCCGGCGCGAACGGGCCGAAATGATCGCGCGAGCCGGGGTCGGTCGAGAAGCCGACGATGCCGAGCGTGCGTCCGTGGAAATTATTGGCGCAGACGATGATCTCGGCCTGCCCGTCCGGCACGTCCTTGACCTCATAGGCCCATTTGCGCACCGACTTGATCGCGCTCTCCACCGCCTCGGCGCCGCTGTTCATCGGCAGCACCTTGTGCGAGCCAGTCAGCTCCGCGAGCTCGCGGTAGAAGGGAGCAAGCTGGTCGTTGTGGAAGGCGCGCGAGGTCAGCGTCAGCCGCTGCGCCTGCTCGATCATGGCTGCGAGGATCTTCGGATGACAGTGGCCCTGGCTCACCGCCGAATAGGCGGAGAGGCAGTCGAGATAGCGGTTGCCATCGGTATCCCAGACCCAGACGCCTTCGCCGCGCGACAGCACGACCCCGATCGGCTCATAGTTGTAGGTGCCGAACTGCGCTTCGGTTGCGAGGAAATCAGTGACCGATGCATTCATCATGCGTCACTCCCGCTGCAGCGTACGAGAGACTACATCAAATCGTGCCTGCAGTTGATTTGGGCATCAGTTCCTCCACAGGGAAGTGTGTCGCCAGCCAAATTCGCAGGCGACAATGTGTCGTCTTATGCGCTGATGCTGCAGGGCACGCTGAGGAAGCCGCGGAAGCGCACCCGCCCGCCGCGCACCGGCGCGCCGTCGAGCGCGTAGTTCGGCAAGCGTTTGAGGAACCGCGAGATCGCGATGGCGCCTTCGAGGCGCGCCAGCGCCATGCCGGCGCATTGATGCGCGCCGGTGCCGAAGGCGAGGTGGCGGTTCGGTGTGCGCGCGACGTCGAAAGCTTCGGGGTTGGGGAATTGCGCGGGGTCGCGGTTGGCCGCGCCGATGCACAGCGTGACCAGCGTGCCCGCCGGCAGCTTGATGCCGCCGAGCTCGGTCTCTTCCACGATCATGCGGTTGCCGAGCTGGTTCGAGCTTTCGTAGCGCAGCATCTCCTCGACCGCGGTCTTGATGAGTTCGGGTTGCGCGATCAGCCGTTGCTTCTGATCCGGATTTTGGCTGAGCGTCACCAGCCCGTTGCCGATCAGATTGGTCGTGGTTTCGTGGCCGGCGTTGAGCAGGAAGATGCAGTTGTGCAGCAATTCCTTCGCGGTCAGCCGCTCGCCATTGTCCTCACCCTGGATCAGCCTTGTCAGCACGTCGCGTTCGGGATTGCCCGGCTTCTTGCGGCGGCGTTCAACCAGCGTTTCGAGATAGGCGAGGAAATCCTTCACCGCATTGTTGCCGCGGTCGAACGCCTCCTTGCCGATCACCGGCTCCAGCGCGCCCAGGATCGCCAGCGACCAGTCACGCAGCGGCTCGCGTTCGTCGTGCGGCACGTCGAGCAGATTGCCGATCACCTCGACCGGAATGGCCGAGGCGAAGTCGCCGATCAGCTCGAAGCGGTCGCGGGTCTCGATCCGGTCGAGCAGGCTGTCGACCAGCGCGATCAGGTCAGGCTCCATGCCGGCGATCGCCCGCGGCGACAATGCGCCCATGATCAGCCGCCGCACGCGGGTATGCGCCGGCGGATCGTTGAAGACGAGGCTGGTCGTGTGATGCTCGTAGAGCAGCGAGTTGCCGTATTTCGGCAAGAACTCCTTCTTCTTGTCGGAGGAGAATGCCTTGGTGTTCTTGTAGGCGGCGATGAGGTCGTCGTAGCGGGTGAGAAAATAGCAGCCGTTCGGCAGCCGCTTGACCGGCGCGCTCTCGCGCAACGCGCGATAGGTCGGGTAGGGGTCGGCATAGAACTCCGGCGTCAGCTTCTCGAGGTCGAAGCCGTCAGCCAGCTCGCGCGCGTGTCCGTTCATGGCGCATCCAACCCAATTAGTTTCATTTGCAACTATCGTAAGCCGCGGGCGGCGGCCGCGCAACACAATTTGCTGGGGCCGGGAACAGCGCGCCGGGGCGTCGCGTGGTGCGAGCAAATCGCAGAGCCATATGCGGTTTTGCGCTTTGATGAAGCGCGCGCGCCCCTCTACAGTCGCGACCAAACAACAAGACCGGAAACGCCAATGCATGCCCGTGCCGACACTGCGGCCTCCTGGCCCGAGGAGATCTTCTCGATATTGCAGCGCTTCGAGGTGCGTCAGGTGCCCTACGTGCCCGACGCCGGCCATTCAGAGCTGATCGAGCGGGTGCTGGGGTCGTCCTCGATGCGCGGCATTGCGCTGACCACCGAGGAGGAGGGCGTGGCGCTGCTCGCGGGCGCCTGGGCCGGCGGCCAGCGCGGTGTGCTGCTGATGCAGTCGAGCGGGGTCGGCAATTGCATCAACATGCTGTCGCTGGTTCAGATCTTCCGCTTGCCGTTCCTCACGCTGGTGACGATGCGCGGCGAATGGGGCGAGTTCAATCCCTGGCAGGTGCCGATGGGCTCGAACACGCAAGGGATTCTCGAATTGTCCGGGATCAAGGTGCTGCGCGCCTCGCACCCTGAAGAGGTCCGCGAAGTCGTCGAGGCCGGCGCAGCGCAGGCCTATAACGCCTGCACGCCAACCGCCGTCCTGCTGTCGCAGCGCCTGATCGGGGCAAAGGTCTTCACCAAATGAGCAAAGCCAATCTCCTCGACCGCCGTGCCGTCGTTTCCGAACTGCTGAAAGATCGCAAGGGCGCGTTCGCCGTCGGCGGCCTCGGCGCCTCGACCTATGACATCGCCGCTGCCGGCGACCACGACCGCAACTTTTATCTCTGGGGTGGCATGGGCGGCGCCGTGATGATCGGGCTCGGCCTCGCGCTGGCCCAGCCGACGCTGCCGGTCGTCGTGATCACCGGCGACGGCGAGATGCTGATGGGGATGGGAAGCCTCGCCACCGTCGGCCTGCAGCAGCCCAAAAATCTCTCGATCATTGTGCTGGACAATGAGGCTTACGGCGAGACCGGCGGCCAGGCCAGCCACACCGGCGGAACCGCCGACCTCGTGGGTGTTGCCAAAGCCTGCGGAATCGGGGAAAGCCGGGCGATCAGCACGATGGCTGAGGTCGAGGCTTTTGCCTCGTCTTTGCAAGACGTTACGGCGGGGCCACGGTTCGCCAGCGCGAAGATCGACGGGGCCAATCTGGAGCGCGTGCTGTCCAGCCGCGATGGCACCTACCTCGTGAACCGCATCAGAGGGTCGATCGGCCACACTCCTATTTAAAGTGGCTTTCGCGGTGCAATAGAACCTTGACTTTTGGTAAAGTGAGTGATTACTCACGACCCAAATGTCTACCTTACGCATGACGAGTGACTTGCGGCGTCAGTTGATCCTGAGCGCCGCAAAGCGGTGCTTCGCCCGCAACGGCTTTGCCGGCACCACGACAAAGAGCGTGGCGGCCGCGGCTGCCATTTCGGAAGGGCTGCTGTTCAAGCACTTCCCGTCCAAGGCGGCGCTCTATGCCGAGATCCTTGCCGAGGAGTGCGAGGCGGATCCCGATCTCGCGCATCTGCTCGGGCAGGAGCCCTCGACCGCGACGCTTGTGGAACTGGTGCAAGGCATGGTCGGTCACTTCATGCAGCTGCGTGATGCGCCGGACCAGGAAGAGGCGCAGCGCATGCGGCTGATGGTGACGAGCCATCTCGACGACGGCGAGTTTGCGCGCCTGCTCTACGACAAGGTCGGCAAGCTGATCGGCCCGACCTTCGCCGCCTCGCTCGAGCGGGCGATCGCCGCCGGCGAGGCCACGAAGATCGGCGACGAGCCGCTCAACCTATTCTGGTTTGCGCACCATACCGTGCTGATGGGTGCGCTGACCCAGCTGCCTGCGACACCATGTCTCCCCTACGGCGATGCCGCTGCGGCCGAGCGGCAGCTTTGCCAATTCATCCTTCGCGGCATCGGACTTACCGAAGCCGCAATTTCAACTCATTTGGGCCGCCAGCCGTCGCCGATCGCAGGACCGTCGGTAACTGCAGAAAGTGCATGACATGAATATTCAGACCGAAAGCCACATCTCGGGGCAACCGATCAAGGAGAAGCAAGCCAAGCGTCCCGTCCGCATGGTGCGCTGGTTCATCATCGTAGGCCTGTTGCTGGCCCTGCTCGTCGGTGCGCTGGTCGGCTTCAACGCCTTCCGCAGCCACATGATCGCGCAGTTCTTTGCCAACAATAAGCCGCCGCCGGCGAACGTGTCGGCCGTCGAGGCGAAGACGGAGGTGATTCCGAACCTGCTGACCGCTGTCGGCGATCTCGTCGCCGTGCACCAGGTCAACGTCACGACCGACGTGCCGGGCCGCATCACCGAGATCCAGTTCACCGCCGGCAGCCACGTAAAGGCCGGTACGCCGCTGGTGCAGTTGTTCGACGCACCGGAGCAGGGCGACCTCGCCAACTACAAGGCGCAGGCGACCGTGGGCGAGCTGCAGCTCGACCGCGCCAAGCAACTCGCGTCGCGCCAGTTCGGTCCGCAGTCGACCGTCGATACGGCGCAGGCGGCTTACGACCAGGCCAAGGCGGGCATTGCCAAGACCGAAGCGCTGATCTCGCAGAAGCTGGTGCGCGCACCGTTCGAAGGCGATCTCGGCGTGCGCCAGGTCGAAGTTGGCCAGTATCTGACGGCCGGCACGCAGATCGTGTCGCTGACCGATCTGTCGGTGCTGTACGCCAACCTGACCGTCACCGAGAAGCAGAGCTCGCAGATCAAGGTCGGCCAGGCCGTACGGGTCTCGGTCGACGCCTATCCGGGCCGCACCTTCGAGGGCAAGATCACGACCATCGAGCCGCAGATCGCGACCGACACCCGCAACATCCGGGTGCAGGCCACGATCCAGAATCCGGACAGCATCCTCAAGCCCGGCATGTTCGCGACCACCACGATCGTGCTGCCCGGGAAGCCGCCGGTCGTGACCATTCCCGAAACCGCGGTCGACTACACGCTGTACGGCGACTCGGTGTTCCTGATCACCGAGAAGAAGGGCGACGACGGCAAGACCACCCTGACCGCGGACCGCACCTTCGTGAAGACCGGCAACCGCGTCGAGGGCCGTGTCGAGATCCTCAAGGGTCTGAAGGCGGGGGACAAGGTCGTCGCAGTCGGCCAGATCAAGCTGCAGTCGGGCATGCCGGTTGCGATCTCGACCGATCCGCCGCCGCCGGTTCCGGCCGAACCGCCGCGCTACTGATCTTCATTCATCGAACTCGGAGGGCCATCGGCCCTCCGCCACATCTTGCCGCAAGCCGGCAGAACACGAATCGAGTTGGCGATGGCCTTCACTGATATTTTCATCAAGCGCCCGGTGCTGTCGGTCGTCGTCAGCCTGCTGATCCTGCTGATCGGCCTGCGCGCGGCGATGGTTTTGCCGATCCGGCAATATCCGAATCTTTCGAACACTGTCGTGACGATCACCACGTCATATCCCGGTGCGTCGCCCGAGCTGATCAACGGCTTCATCACCACGCCGATCGAGCAGGCCGTCGCGTCGGCCGAAGGCGTCGACTACATGACGTCGAACTCGGTGCTCGGCACCTCGACGATTCAGGTCTACGTCAAGCTCAATCACGATCCGAACCAGGCACTGACCGAGGTGCTCGCCAAGGTCAACTCGGTCAAATACCTGATCCCGAAGGAAGCCTTCGACCCCGTCGTGACCAAGGCGACCGGTGACACCATCGCCGTGATGTATCTCGGCTTCTCCAGCGAGGAGCTGACCGGATCGTCGATCTCCGACTACCTGACCCGCGTCGTGCAGCCGGTGCTCTCGACGGTCGATGGCGTCGCCTCGGCCGACATCCTCGGCGGCCAGACCTTCGCGATGCGCGTCTGGCTCGATCCGACCCGCATGGCCGGACGCGGCGTGTCGCCCAACGACGTCGCCGCCGCGATCGCCGCCAACAACTTCCAGGCCGCCGCCGGCCAGACCAAGGGCTTCTTCATCGTCTCCAACGTCTCGGCCAATACCGACCTTCAGAACATCGATCAGTTCAAGCGGATGATCGTGAAGGCGAAGGACGGCGGCTTCGTGCGCATCGAGGACATCGCGACGGTGGAGCTCGCCGCGCAGAGCACGGACGCCAGCGTCGCCTTCAACGGCGAGCATGCGATCTTCATCGGCATCAAGGCGACGCCGCAGGGCAACCCGCTGACCCTGGTGAAGGGCGTGCGCGCGCTGTTCCCCGACCTCGAGCGCAACCTGCCGCCGTCGATGAAGATGAAGGTGGCCTACGATTCCACGAAGTTCATTCAATCGTCGATCGATGAGGTCGAGAAGACGCTCACTGAAGCGGTCCTGATCGTCGTCGTCGTCATCTTCCTGTTCCTGGCCTCGCTGCGGTCGGTGATCATTCCCGTCGTCACCATCCCGCTGTCGCTGATCGGCGTCTGCATCCTGATGCTGGCCGCCGGCTTCAGCTTCAACCTGCTGACGCTGCTGGCGATGGTGCTGGCGATCGGCCTCGTGGTCGACGACGCGATCGTGGTCGTGGAGAACATCCATCGACATCTCGAGGAGGGCCTGCCACCGGTGCAGGCATCGCTAAAGGGTGCCCGGGAGATCGTCGGTCCCGTCATCTCCATGACGATCACGCTGGCGGCGGTGTACGCGCCGATCGGCTTCCTCGGCGGCGTGACCGGCACGCTGTTCCGCGAATTCGCCTTCACGCTGGCGGGCTCGGTGATCGTGTCGGGCGTGATCGCGCTGACGCTGTCGCCGATGATGTGCTCGGTGTTCCTCAAGAGCGCGGAGGAGGGGCGTTTCGCCAAGGTGGTCAATCGCGTGTTCGGCGCGTTGACGCGGGCCTATGGCCGTCAGCTCGACCGTTCGCTCGACTACCGCCCGATCACGGCGCTGTTCGCCGTGACCATCCTCGGTCTGGTCGGCTTCCTCTATATGCACATCCAGAAGGAGCTGGCGCCGCAGGAGGACCAGGGCATCGTGTTCGCGGTGACCAAGGCGCCGAAATACGCCAACATCGACTACATCGATTTCTACGGCGACAAGATGGACAAGGAGTTCCAGAAGTTTCCCGAGACCGACCTGCGGTTCATCCTGAACGGCATCACCGGTCCGCAGGGCGGCTTCGCGGGCATGCTGCTCAAGCCGTGGGATGAGCGCAAGCGCAGCGCGCAGGCGCTGCAGCCGCTGGTTCAGGCCGAGCTGTCCAAGATCGAGGGCATCAGCGCGTTCGCGTTCAGCCTGCCGCCGCTGCCCGGCGGCCCCGGCGGTCTGCCGGTACAGATGGTGATCTCTTCGACGGCCGGATTCCAGCAGGTGTTCGACCAGATGAGCAAGCTGAAGGATGCGGCGCGCAAGAGCGGCCTGTTCATCGTCACCGACAGCGACCTCGACTTCAACCAGCCGGTGGTCCGGGTGAAGGTCGATCGCTCCAAGGCGAGCGACCTCGGTATCACCATGCAGTCGATCGGTGGCGCCCTGGCGACGCTGCTCGGCGGCAACTATGTCAACCGCTTCAATCTGGAAGGACGCTCCTATCAGGTGATCCCGCAGGTGCCGCGCGCCAGCCGGCTTGCGCCCGAGGCATTCAACGATTACTACGTCCCGACGGCGACCGGGCAGCTGGTGCGGCTGTCGACCGTGGTTTCTGTCGAGACCGGCGTCGATCCGAATGCGCTGACCCACTACAACCAGCTCAACTCGTCGACCTTCCAGGCCGTGCCGATGCCCGGCGTCTCGATGGGCCAGGCGGTGGAGTTCCTGCAGGGTGAAGCCAAGAAGCTGCCGTCGGGCTTCAGCTACGACTTCCTGGCCGACTCCCGGCAATACGTCCACGAAGGCAACCAGCTGCTGGTCACCTTCGCGTTCGCCATCATCATCATCTTCCTGGTGCTGGCGGCGCAGTTCGAGAGCCTGCGCGATCCGTTCGTGATCATGATCTCGGTGCCGATGGCGATCGTCGGCGCCTTGATCCCGCTGTTCTTCGGCGTCGCCACCATGAACATCTACACCCAGGTGGGCCTGCTGACGCTGGTCGGACTGATCACCAAGCACGGCATCCTGATGGTGGAGTTCGCCAACGAGTTGCAGCTCAACGAGGGACTGGACCGCCGCGCGGCGATCGAGATGGCCGCCCGGATCCGCCTGCGTCCGATCCTGATGACGACGGCGGCCATGGTCACCGGCCTGCTGCCGCTGCTCACGGCCTCGGGCGCCGGCGCTGCCAGCCGCTTCTCGATCGGGCTCGTGGTCGTAGCCGGTATGACGATCGGCACGCTGTTCACGCTGTTCGTGCTGCCGATGGTCTACACGGTGATTGCGACCGACCACCAGGCCGCGGCCCATTCCGATCGCGCCAAGCAGATCGCCGACTACGAGCTCGACCGTCGCGGCGGCGCGCTGAAACCGACCTGAGCCCTCCAAGCTCATGCTCGCAGGGAAGGCGGCACTGGCGAAAGCCACTGCCGCCTTTTCTTTGTCTCGTGATAGCCTTTGCCGACGGCGGGCAGAAAATACTCGCCTCAAGGAAATCCGGAGGAAACAGGCATGGCGAGCGAGTTTGCGGCGGGCAATTACCGGTTCATTCCGGCCGTCTTCCAATATTCAAGCGGCGCGCAGGCGAACGCGGGCTATGAGATCGAGCGGGTGCGCTTCGATCGCCTGCTGCCGCTCGCGGAAGGTTTTGCGCGGATCGCGGCCTACATCCGCGATGCCGGCCGGCCGCTGACCGCGTTCTGCGCCTGCGAATTGCGTTCGCCGGCCGCCTTCACCGAGGACGGCTTCCGCGCCTTCAACCAGCACTACGTCAAGACGCTCGCCGAATGGGGCCTGTTCGACGGCACCATCAATCCGGTGGCGCGCAGCAACGTCTGTCCCGAGATCGATCCGCCGGCCGAGCCGTCGTTCCATGCGTTCTCGTTCACGCGGCCGAGCACGACGACGTCGCCGTCCTTCGTGATCGCCGGCGGCGCTGAGGCGCGCAGTGGCACCGCCAGCTATCCGGACCGCATCGTTTGCTATCGCGATCTCAGCCCCGGCGCGTGGCGGGAGAAGGTCCGCTTCACCGCCGGCGAGATGGAACGCCGTCTCGCCGAGTTCAGCTTCGGCTGGCAGGAGACGACGGCGGTGCAGGCCTACACCGTGCACGACATCCATCCCGTGCTCGTGGACGAGCTGGTCCGCCGCGGCGCCACCCGCTCCGGCCTGACCTGGCACTTCTGCCGCCCGCCGGTGGTCGATCTCGAATACGAGATGGATTGCCGCAGGGTGCTGCGGGAAGTGGTGATTTGACTGACGAGCTTTAGTGGGTGCGCATGCTACGAATCCCGTCATCCTGAGGAGCGCGTAGCGCGTCTCGAAGGATGAACGGCCCGGTCGGTGGCCGTCGACCCTTCGAGACGCGCGCAAGATGCGCGCTCCTCCAGCGACAAAGGCGAGCCTTTGCGCGGGGGTGACGGAGAGAGCATAGGCGCTCGCTGTGGCACGAATCCACTACCGCGCCTTCGGGTCGAGCGCGTCGCGCAGGCCGTCGCCGACCAGATTGAACGACAACACGACCAGGAAGATCGCAAGCCCTGGCCAGACCGCCATCCATGGCGCGCTGGTCAAAAAGCGTTGCGCGGCGTTGAGCATGCTGCCCCAGGACGGCGCCGGCGGCTGCTGGCCGAGGCCGAGGAACGACAGCGCGGCCTCGGCGATGATCGCGGCTGCGATCGACAGCGTGGCCTGCACCAGCAGCGCCGGCAGGATGTTGGGCAGGATGTGGACCAGCGCGATGCGCCAGCGCGGGTTGCCCATCGCGCGCGCCGCCTCGACATAGTCCTCGACCTTGACGCTCATCACCTGGCCGCGGGTCAGGCGGATGAAGATCGGGGTCGCCGAGACGCCGATCGCGATCATGGCATTGCTAAGACTCGGGCCGAGGAACGCCGCGAGTGCGATCGCCAGGATCAGGAACGGGCAGGCCAGCATCGCATCGGTGATGCGGCTGATCAGCGCGTCGATGAAGCCGCCGCGATAGCCGGCGACGAGGCCGAGCGGCACGCCGATCGCAAGCGCGATGCCGACCGAGATGACGCCGGCAAGCAGCGAGGCGCGAGCGCCGAACACGATTCGGGCGAACACGTCGCGGCCGAGTTCATCGGTGCCGAACCAGTGTTGCGCCGACGGCGCCTTGCGCACCAGCGACCAGCTCGTCGCGACCGGATCATAGGGCACGATCAGCGGCGCGAACACGGCGAGCAGGATGAAGAGCGCGATCACGGCGAGGCCGAGCACGGCACCCTTGCGCCGGATCAGCCGCCGCCAGGCGCGCCGCGCCGGGCTCTCGAGCGTTTCGGCGGCGGCAAGCGGAGCGAGGGGGCTGAGCGCAGCGTCGGTCATCCGATCAGCCCCTCAGCCGCGGGTTGACGAGGATGTAGGCGATGTCGGCAATCAGGTTGAGCGTGATGTAGATCGTCGCCGTGGTCAGCACCACGCCCTGCACGACCGCATAGTCGCGGTTGAACACGGCATCGACGATCAGCTTGCCGAAGCCCGGGATCGAGAAGATCTGCTCAGTGAGCACCGCGCCCGACAGCAGCGTGCCGAGCTCGAGCGCGCCGAGCGTGATGATCGGCGTCAGCGCGTTGCGCATCGCATGCTTGAGGATCACGGTGCGCTCGGACAGGCCCTTGGCGCGCGCGGTGCGGACATAGTCGCTCTCCAGCACCTGCAGCATCGCGCTTCGCGTATGCCGCATCAGGATCGCCGCGATCGCATTGCCGAGCACGAAGGCCGGCATGACCGATGCGGCGAGGCTCGCGCGCCAGTTTTCGCTGAGCGGCACGTAGCCGGAGGCCGGCAGCCAGCCAAGTTCGACGGAGAACAGGAAGATCAGCATGATGCCGAGCCAGAAATTCGGCGTCGAGATACCCCACAGCGCGAACAAATTGGCGCCATAGTCCCACGCCGTGCCGATTTTCACCGCCGAGATGATGCCGGCGGGAATGCCGATCAGGAAGGCGACCACGATCGCCATGCCGGCGATTTGCATCGTAACCGGCAGCTTCTGCGCGATCAGGCTCGACACCGGCATCTTGTTGCGCAGGGACTCGCCGAGGTCGCCCGTGAGCACGCCCTTGACCCAATAGGCATATTGCACCGGGATCGGTTGATCCAGGTGATATTGCTGGCGGATCTGTTCGATGACGGCCGGATCGCGCTCCTCGCCGGCCATGACGAGTGCCGGATCGCCGGGCAGCAAATGTTGCAGCGAGAAGATCAGGAGCGAGACGAAGAACAGCGTCGGGACCAGCTGAACCAGCCGCTTGGCGAGGAAGTTCAGCATTGTCGGCCCCGCGTGTCCTGCGCTGTGGCGATCATTTCAATTTCAGCCCGACCACGCGCACCAATCCGTCCGGCATCTGCCGGTAACCCTCGACCTTGGTGGAGTGGGCGATCAGGAGTGTGCGGTGATAGATGTAGATGATCGGCTCGTCATTGAGCACGATCCTGGTCATCTTCTCGTAGATTGCCTTGCGCTGGGCGGGATCGTTGATCAGCCGTGCATCTTCCATCAGCTTGTCGGCTTCCGCGTTAGAATAGCCGCCGTCGTTCTGCGGCGCCTTGGTGTGCAGGAAGACATAGGAATTGCCGTCGGGATCGATCCGGCCGCTCCAGTTGATCTGAAACACCTGAAATTCGCCGGCCTGGGCCTGCTTGAAAGTCGTCGCAAATTCGACCACGCGGATCTTGATGTCAAAGCCTGCTTCGGCCGCCATCGACTGCACGACCTGGGCTACGGCTTCGTTCTCGGCGCCTTTGGGGACCATGTAGTCGATGGCGACGGGCAGCGTGACACCGGCCTCCTTCAGCAGCGCCTTGGCCCTGGCAATGTCGCGGCCCCGAACCGGAAACGCTTTCTGATAGTAAGGGTGCGTCGGGCTGACCCACTGATTGCCCGGCGTGAACTCGCCGTTGAAGACGACCTGGTTGAGCGCCTCGCGGTCAATCGACAGATCGAGCGCCTGGCGCACCTTTTCCGACTGGCTGAGCGGCCCCTTGCTCTTGTCGTTGCCGATGTTGATGGTGAGGCCGAGATAGCCGAGTTCAGGTGCGGTCGACAGCACGAGCCGCTTGTCACTTCGGACGTCCTTGATATCGGTGGCAAGCACGCGCTCGATCAGATCGAGCCCGCCGGATTTCAGATTGGCGAGCCGCACCGTGGCATCGACGATAGGAAGGAACACGATGCGATCGATGAAGACGTTGTCCTTGTTCCAGTAATCCCCGAATTTCTCGAACACCATGCGGTCCTGCTGTACGCGTTCGACGAACTTGTAGGGTCCGGCGCAGACTGGATGCAGTCCGAATTTGTCACCCGCTTCCTTCACCGCCTTCGGCGAAACCATCATGCCGGCGCGGTCGGTCAACTGGGCGATCAGCGGCGAGTAGGGCGTCTTGAGCACCAGCTTGATGGTCAGGGGATCAACGACGTCGACGTGGTCGAGAGCAGCCAATTCCGGTTTGCGAAACGAGGTCGGCAGTGTCAGATGGCGCTCCAGCGAGAATTTGGCGGCTTCGGCGTCGAACGGCTCACCGTCGTGGAACTTGACGCCCGGCCGGAGCTTGATCGTCATCTCCTTGCCGTCGGCCGAGTTCTCGTAGGACAGCGCGAGTTGCGGAACGATGTTCAGCTTCTCGTCGATGTCGAACAGCTTGTCGCAGAAGGCTGAAAAGACGATGCGGCCGACATAGGTGCGTCCGATTGAAGGATCGAGGATGTCCGGGTCCTCGGCGAGCCCGATGCGGAGTGTCGTCTCGGCACGCGCGCTCGTTCCGCACCAGGTCACGAGGGCCGCCATCAGGACCGCCAAGCGCCAAAATCTCATCGCCAACCCCTTGTTCCCTACGCCTCTGTTCCCTGTGAAATAACCCCGGGCTGTCCCGAGGCTTCCGCCGCATTGAACGCCGCCACCAGCTTTTCCAGTGTCGGCGAGAACCCGCCATCGGAGGGCACGATCGCCTCCGCGTCGGGCAGCTCGCCCGTCCGGTGACAGGCCGATGCATAACCGGTGCCATCTTCGCGCAATTGCGGAACCTCGCTGCGGCAGCGCGCGATCCCATAGGGACAGCGGGTATGGAAGCGGCAGCCGGAGGGCGGATTGAGCGCGCTCGGCAGTTCGCCCTCCAGCACGATGCGGCTGCGCTTCGCACGCGGCTTCGGCACCGGGATCGCCGACAGCAGCGCGCGGCTATAGGGATGGCGCGGCGCGGCGAACAGCGCTTGGGCATCCGCCGTCTCGACGATGGTGCCGAGATTCATCACCGCGACGCGGTCGGCGATGTGCTTCACCACGGCGAGATCGTGCGAGACGAAGATGTAGGCAAGCTTCAGGCGGTCCTGCAGGTCGCGGAGCAAGTTCAGGATCTGGGAGCGGATCGAGACGTCGAGCGCCGACACCGGCTCGTCGCAGATGATCAGCTTCGGCTCGACCGCGAGCGCGCGGGCAATCGCGATGCGCTGGCGCTGGCCGCCGGAGAATTCGTGCGGATAGCGCCGCGCAAAGCGCGGCTCGAGCCCGACCAGACGCAGCAGCTGCTCGACCCGCTCGCGGCGGGCTGGCGGCGGCACGAGATTGTGCAGTGCCAGCGGCTCGGTCAGGATCTGGCTCACCGTCATACGCGGGTTGAGCGAGGCGTAGGGGTCCTGAAAGATCAGCTGCGCGTCGCGGCGGAATGCGCGCAGCTGCTCGGCATTGAGCGTGCCGAGGTCGCGGCCCTCGAAGCGGATCCGGCCGGCATCCGGCTCGATCAGCCGCAGCACCAGCCGGCTGACGGTGGATTTGCCGCAGCCGGATTCGCCGACCAGCGCCAGCGTCTTGCCGGCCTCGACCGTGAAGCTGACGCCGTCGACCGCCTTCACATGGGCGGTCGGCCGGCCGAACAGCGAGCGTTCGGCGACGAAATGCTTCACCAGCCCTTCGACCTCGAGCAGCACGGTCATGACACCAGCCGCTCCAGCGGCGCTCGGATACAGCGCGAGGAGTGGGTCGCGCTCAGCATCGCGAGCGGCGGCGGCGATTGGGTGCAGGCATCCTCGACGAACGGACAGCGCGCGGCGAAGCGGCAGCCGGCGGGCGGGTTCGCCATGTTCGGCACCATGCCCTCGATGGTGGCGAGATGGCTGGTGCGGCGGTCGAGCCGCGGGATCGAGCCGAGCAGGCCGACCGTGTAGGGATGCTGCGGATTGGCGAACAGCTCGTCGACCGGCGCGCGCTCGACGATTTCGCCCGCATACATCACCGCGACCTCGTCGCAGACTTCGGCGACGACGCCGAGATCGTGGGTGATCAGGATGATCGCGGCGCCGCTCGCAGCCTTCAGCTCCCGCATCAGATCGAGGATCTGCGCCTGCAAGGTGACGTCGAGCGCGGTGGTCGGCTCGTCGGCGATCAGAAGCTGCGGATCGCAGACCAGCGCCATCGCGATCATCACGCGCTGGCGCATGCCGCCGGACAGCTTGTGCGGAAACTCGTCGATGCGTTTCTCGGGCGAGGGAATATGCACGCGGCGCAGCAGCTCGATGGTGCGTTCGCGCGCCGCGCGGCGGGAGCCGCCGCGATGGCGCAGAATCGTCTCCGTAATCTGGTCGCCGATGGTAAAGCTCGGATTGAGCGAGGTCATTGGCTCCTGGAAGATCATCGCAAGGCGATCGCCGCGCAGGTCGCGCAACGTCTCGTCCGGCACCTCGAGCAGGTCGAAGCCGTCGAAGCGGATCGCGCCGGACACCGCGGCGGATTGCTTCGGCAACAGCCCCATGATCGCGAGCGAGGTCACGCTCTTGCCGCAGCCGGACTCGCCGACCAGGCCGAGCGTGGCGCCCTTGGCGACGGAGAGATCGACGCTGTCGACGGCATGCGTGGTGCGGCCGTCATCGCCCTGGAAGGTGACGCGCAGGCCTTCGATCTCGATCAGCGGGCCTGCTGTCATTTACGGCTCGTGGTTGCCGCCGCGATGCCGGCGTCGATGGTGGCGCGATCGCTGGTTCCGGCCGGGTTGTCGCGGGTCGGCATGAAGCTCCGGAATGGCGCCCAGTGCTCGCGGCTGACGGCCTCCAGCCGCTCGAGCTCGCGCAGGGGATCGGCGTGGTCGTCGACGCGCAGGTCGAGCAATGGCCATTCCTCCGCGCCGTGAATTAAGAGAGCCGCCGACTGCTTGCCGCGCTTGTCGCCGCCGGCCGCTTCGCCGGCGAACATCGCCTTGATCAGCCGCTCCGCGAACGGCAGCTTCTCGTTCGCGGCATAGACGCGCGCGGTCTCGTCGAGCACCGCGGGGCCGGCCAGCATGTTGCCGGCGATCGAGAACCCGTCGCCGGCGATATGGCCGAACCAGTCGACGCAGTCCTTGCCGGAATGCGCAGCGATGCGGCCCCTGGCGTCCATGACGTGGAGCTGCCGGCTCTCGCGGCCGCTGTCGGGCGCAATCAGCGCCGCGATCACCTCATGCGGGCTGTTGCCGCCGCGCAGCAGCGCGAGGCCGTCGATGCCGTAATAGGGATTGACCAGCGCCTGCGTCGCCACCGCGCCGATCCCGGGTGCGATGTGCGGCACCAGCGCGCCGACCGCGAAGAACCGCGTCGCGACGGCGATGCCGAGCTGGCCGGTGGCGCTGTCGCGGGCGATGATCGACCAGGTCATCTCAAACCTTCGTGTTTAGCGGCCTGCGGCGTAACCCTGCATGCCGCGCGGATTGGCGGCGGCGCGGCGGCGGGCGCCGACCTTCGAGGCTGCGGTGAGGCGGCCTTCCGACCAATCGGGACCAATCTCGACCACATGGCCGCGGCGCTTCAATTCGTCGATGGTCGATTTTGGCACGCGGTTTTCCAGCACCAGGACGCCGGGCCGCGAGGTGCGCGGCCAGAACGAGATCGGGAAATGCTCGGAGTGCCAGGCCGGCGCGTCGATCGCCTCCTGCAGATTGAGCCTGGCGTGCACATGACGCAGGAAGAACTGCGTGATCCACTGGTCCTGCTGATCGCCGCCCGGCGAGCCCCAGGAGAGATACGGCTCGCCGTCGCGCAGCGCCATGGTCGGCGAGAGTGTGGTGCGCGGCCGCTTGCCCGGCGCGAGCGAAGCAGGGTGGTTCTCTTCGAGCCAGAACATCTGGGCGCGGCTGCCGAGGCAGAAACCGATCTCGGGAATCACCGGCGAGGACTGCAGCCAGCCGCCGGACGGCGTCGCCGAGATCATGTTGCCGGCCTTGTCGATGATGTCGAAATGCACGGTGTCGCCGCGCACTTCGCCGAACCGGCCGACGGTCGGCTCGCCCGCGCCCATGGCGCCGACCGCTTCACGATGCCCTTCGGCGTGTCGCAACTTCACAACGCCGCCGAAGCCCTCGACCGCGCCGGGGCGGAAGTCGAGCGAAGCCTTGTCTTTCGAGATCAGCTTGCGCCGTTCGTTGTTATAGGCATCGGACAGCAGCGTTTCGATCGGGATGTCGGTGAATTTCGGATCGCCGTAGAACGTCTCGCGATCGGCATAGGCGAGCTTGGCTGCTTCGATCTGCAGATGGATGAAGTCGGGGCCTGCGGGATCGAGCCCGTCGAGCTCAAAACCCTTCAGCAGCGCGAGCTGCTGCAGCATCACCGGACCCTGGCTCCAGACCCCGGCCTTCTGCACGGTGTAGCGGCCGTAGTCGTAGGTGAGCGGCGCCTCGATGGTCGGCTGCCAGCGCGCCATGTCGTCGGCCGACAGGACGCCGCTATGCGGCGAGCCGGAAACGTCCATCACCTCCTGGGTGCGACAGAACTTGTCGATCGCCTCGGCGACGAAGCCCTTCGACCAGGCCTGCCGCGCGCGCTCGATCTGCGCGACGCGATCGCCGCCGGCACTCTCCGCCTCGGTGAGGATGCGTGCATAGGTCTCCGCGAGCTTCTTGTTGGTGAAGATGGTGCCAGGCTTCGGCACCTCGCCACCAGGCAAATAGACGTCGGCCGATGTGGTCCAGTATTTCCGGAACAGTTGTTCGACGGTCTTGATGGTGGCCGATGCACGCTCGACCAGCGGATAGCCGTCGCGTGCGTAGGCGATCGCGGGCTCCAGCACGTCGCGCAGCTTCATGGTACCGTAGTCGCGCAGCAGCAGCATCCAGGATTCGAATGTGCCGGGCACGCAGGCCGCGAGCAGGCCGGTGCCGGGCACCATCTCGAGGCCCTCGCTGCGATAATGCGCGATGGTTGCCTTCGCCGGCGCCGGGCCCTGGCCGCAGATCACTTCGCTTTTGCCGCGCTTGACGTCGTGCACGATGATCGGAACGTCGCCGCCGGGGCCGTTCAGATGCGGCTCGACCACCTGCAGCGTGAAGGCGGTGGCCACTCCGGCGTCGAAGGCGTTGCCGCCTTTCTCCAGCGTTGCCATGCCGACCGCGGTGGCGATCCAGTGCGTCGAGGTGACGACGCCGAAGGTGCCTTCGATCTCGGGCCGGGTTGTGAACGGATCGGGGTTGATGTTGCTCATGGCGATTGACCGTTCGTCGGTTTGTTGTTGGGCCTTCTCGGCGGGCGCACTTGATCACAGGCCGGCTGGTATGCCAACCGCTTGGTGCACATGGCCGCTCCCATCCGCGTGATCATGCCGGAACGACGGCGGGACTGTTGACGGCATGGCACGCGACGCCGTCGATCAGTTCCGGCGTCTTCTGGCGGCAGAGATCGAAGGCGAGGGGACAGCGCGGGTTGAACGAGCAGCCCGGCGGAGGATCGATCGGATTCGGAATTTCGCCCTTTACCGGGATACGCTGGCGACCGGACATCGCAAGGTCCGGAACCGCGCCGAGCAGCATCTTCGTGTAGGGCATCCGCGGGTTCTCGAACAATTCCCGACCCTCGGCGATCTCGACGATGCGGCCGAGATACATCACGCCGATCCGGCTCGCCATGTGGCGGACCACTGCGAGATTGTGGCTGATGAAGAGATAGGTGAGGCCGAACTTGTCCTGCAGGTCGCGCATCAGATTGAGGATCTGCGCCTGCACGGAAACGTCGAGCGCCGAGGTCGGCTCGTCGCAGACGATGAACTCGGCCTCGGATGCCAGCGCGCGGGCGATCGCGATGCGCTGGCGCTGGCCGCCGGAAAATTCGTGCGGGAATTTTTGGCCGTCGTCGGGGTGCAGGCCGACCAGCGAGAGCAATTCGCCGACCCGGGCCTTGATGTCGCGCTCGCCCTGGATCAGGTCGAAGGCGCGGATTGGCTCGGCGACGATGGCGGCGACCCGGTAGCGCGGATTGAGGCTCGCATAGGGATCCTGGAAAACCATCTGGATGCGCCGGCGCAGCCGGCGGCGTGCCTGGCCCTGCCGCGGATCGGTCATCGAGACGCCGTCGATGACGACCTCGCCTGAACTCGGCGGCAGCAGGCCGACCACCATGCGGGCGACGGTCGTCTTGCCGGAGCCGGATTCGCCGACCAGCGCGAAGGTCTCGCCGCGCTTGATGTCGAAGGAGACGCCGTCGACGGCTTTCAGGAATTCGAGATGGCCGCCCTCGATCACGCGGTTGAGCCACGGCTTGGAGACGTCGAAGACGCGGCGCAGGTTCCTGACCTCGATCAATGTTCCGCTCATGCCGCCGTCTCCTTCGCCGGCTCGAACAGATGACAGGCAACGAACTGCGTGCCCTGCCGGATCGGCTCGGGGCGATCGACGTGGCAGCGATCGAAGGCAAACGCGCAGCGCGGATTGAACGGGCAGCCCGGCGGGATCGCCGACAGCCGCGGCATCGAGCCGGGGATCTGCACCAGGCGTTTGTCCTCGCCGGCAAGCGTCGGGATCGCGCCCATCAGGCCCCTGGCATAGGGATGCAGCGGATTGCGCACCACCTCCTGCACCGGGCCGATCTCGGCGATGCGGCCGGAATACATCACCGCCACGCGGTCGCAGGTCTCGGCGATCACGCCCATGTCGTGGGTCACCAGCATCACGGCGGTGCCGTGGTCGCGGCCGAGCCGCTTGATCAGCGCGATGATCTGTGCCTGCACGGAGACGTCGAGCGCGGTGGTCGGCTCGTCCGCGATGATCAGCTCGGGCTCGGCGCAGATCGCAAGCGCGATCACGACGCGCTGGCGCATGCCGCCGGAGAATTCGTGCGGGTAGCCGTCGATGCGCTTTTCCGGCGCGGGAATGCCGACCTCGGCCAACAGATCGATGGCGCGCCTGCGCGCGGCGCTCTCGCTCAGATTGCTGTGGGTGCGAATGGTCTCGATGATCTGGTCGCCGATCCGGTACAGCGGATTGAGGCTGGTCAGCGGATCCTGGAAGATCATGCCGATCCGCTTGCCCCTGATGCGGCGGATCTCTTCCGGCGGAAGATGGTCGATCCGCGTGCCCGACAGTTCGATCTCGCCGCCGGAAATCCGGCCGGGCGGATCGATCAGGCCGATCACGGCAAGGCCGGTGACCGATTTGCCGGCGCCGGACTCGCCGACCACGCCGAGCACCTCGCCCTTGGCGATGTCGAACGATACGCCGTTGATGGCGCGCAAGGTCGCACGGCGGGTGACGAATTCCACCTCGAGATTGCGCACGGAAAGAACAGGCTTGGTCATCGGAGCTTCGGATTGAGGGCGTCGCGCAACCAGTCGCCGAGCAGGTTGATGGAGAGGATCAGGCCGGCCAGCGCAATGCCGGGGAAGGCGACGATCCACCATTCGCCGGCGAACAGATAGTTGTTGCCGATCCGGATCAGGGTGCCGAGCGAGGGCATGGTGTCGGGCATGCCGGCGCCGAGGAACGACAGCGTCGCCTCGGTGATGATCGCGAGCGCGAGGTTGATGGTGGCGATGACGAGGATCGGGCCCATCGTGTTCGGCAGCACGTGCCGCAGCATGATCTTCGGCGCCGGCAGGCCGATCAGCTGCGCCGCGGCGACGTAGTCCTTGTTCTTCTCGACCATCACCGAACCGCGCACGGTGCGGGCATATTGCACCCAGAAACTGAGTCCGATCGCGATGATGAGGACGCCGAGCGTGCTCATCTCGTCGAGCCGGTTGCCGAGCAGCGATTTGGCAACGCCGTTGACCAGCAGTGCGATCAGGATCGCGGGGAAGGTGAGCTGCACGTCGGCGATCCGCATGATCACGGTGTCGACCACGCCGCCGAAATAGCCTGCGATCAGCCCGAGGGCGATGCCGAGCGCGCCGGCAAAGACCACGCCGGCCAGGCCGACCGCAAGCGAGATGCGCAGGCCGTAAAGGATCGCCGAGAGCACGTCGCGGCCCTGCTCGTCGGTGCCGAGCAGGAACGGGCTTTGGCCGTCGGCGGTCCACAGCGGCGCGATCCGCGAGTTGATCAGCTGCAGCTGCGCCGGGTCGAACGGGTTCTGCACCGCGAGCCACGACGCGAAGATTGCGAGCAGAAAGAACAGCAAGGTGATCACGGCGGCGACCATCGTCAGCCTGGAGCGGCGGAACGAATAGAAGATGTCGCTGTCGAGCGCGCGCCTGAACCAGCCGGCAGGGGCCTGGTGGTCTTGGGAACGATGAGGGACGACGGCATCGGACATCGGTCAGCCCCTCACGCCGCGCGGCCGACGGTCGACCGCAAGCGCGGATCGACCACGGTGTAGAGGATGTCGACCACGAGATTAATGGTGACGAAGATCAGCGAGACCATCAACAGATATGCGGCCATGATCGGGATATCGACATTTTGCACGGCCTGCACGAAGAGAAGTCCCATACCCGGCCATTGGAACACGGTTTCGGTGATGATCGAGAAAGCAATAACCGAGCCAAACTGCAGACCGGCCACCGTGATGACCGGAACCAGGGTGTTCTTCAGCGCATGGCCGAAATGGATCGCGCGCGTGGTCAGCCCGCGGGCGCGGGCGAAACGGATATAGTCGGTCCGCAGCACTTCCAGCATTTCGGCGCGCACCAGCCGCATGATCAGGGTCATCTGGAACAGCCCGAGCGTGATCGCCGGCATGATCAGCGCCTTCAGGCCCGAGACGGTCAGCAGTCCGGTGGTCCACCAGCCGAGCTTCACCACCTCGCCGCGGCCGAAGGAGGGCAGCCAGCCCAGCGTCACCGCGAACAGATAGATCAGGAGGATGCCGATCAGGAAGGTCGGCAGCGAAATGCCGATCAGCGATACCGCCTGGAATAATTTGGCAAGCACTGTGTCGCGGCGCAGCGCCGAATAGACCCCCATCAGGATGCCGGCCACCATCGCGAACAGCGTGGCGCAGATCGAAAGCTCCAGCGTCGCCGGCAGCCGCTCCGCCAGCAGCGAGGAGACCGGCAGGCGGAACTGGTAGGAGACGCCGAACTTGAACTGCAGCGCATTGATGAAGTAGCGGCCGAACTGCACCAGCACCGGATCGTCAAGGCCGAGCGACTGCCGGATTTCGGCGCGCTGCGCGGCCGAGGTGTCGATCGAGACGATCTGGTTCACCGGGTCGCCGGCAAAGCGGAACATCGCGAACGCGATCACGCCCACGGCGAGCATCACGCCGATTGCCTGCAGGAAGCGGCGAAGAGTGAAAGCCAGCATCTCTACCTTTCACTGCTTTTGACATTGGCGCGCGGCCTTGCGCGGCCGGAAAACGAGCGGTCCCGGAAGCCTGCGCTTCCGGGACCCAATTCGCCAGAGCCACTATTCACCCTGCTTGGTCGCCCAGTAGAGCAGCACCTGGTTGTCCGCGCGCTGGGTCAATTTGACCTTTTTCGACACGCCCCACACCAGCGGTTGCTGATGTAGCGGAATGTAGCCGTAATCCTTGATGACGATGTCGTAGGCCTGCTTGATCAACTGGTCGCGCTTGGCGGTGTCGCCCTCGACCAGCACCTTGTCGGTGAGCGCGTCGACTTCCTTGTTGCAATAGCCACCGAGATTGGCCTCGCCCCGGGTGGCATCCTTCGGATCGTCGCGGCAGCCGAGGATGTCGTGCAGCACGTTGTGCGAGTCGGAGGTCGCGGGCGTCCAGCCCAGCATGAAGAACGAGGTCTGGTAGCCGCCGGGCTTCAGCACCTTGGCGAAATACTGCGCCTTCGGCTGCGCCAGCAGGTTCACCTTGACGCCGATGCGGGCCAGCATGCCGACCACCGCCTGGCAGATCGCGGCGTCGTTGACATAGCGGTCGTTCGGGCAGTCCATCGTGACTTCGAAGCCGTTCGGATAGCCGGCGTCGGCCAGCAGCTTCTTGGCACCATCAGGATCGAGCTTCGGCCGGGTGAATTCCTTCGACAGCGGATAGAGCTCGGGTGCGATCATCAACGTCGAGGGGGTCGACATGCCGCGCATGACGCGGGTCTTGATCAGATCGACGTCGATGGTCTTGTAGAAGGCTTCGCGGACGCGGATGTCCTTGAACGGATTCTTGCCCTTGATGTTGGAATACAGCAGCTCGTCGCGCGCCGTATCCATGCCGATGAAGATGGTGCGAATCTCCGGCGCGGTCATGACGGTGGCGACGCCGCTGGAATTGACGCGCTGGATGTCCTGGAGCGGAACCGGTTCGATCACGTCGACTTCGCCCGAGAGCAGTGCGGCAACGCGGGTGGCGTCGGAGCCGATCGGGGTGAAGATGATCTCCTTGAGATTATGCTCGGGCTTGCGCCAATAGCCTGGAAACGCCTTGAACACGGTCTTCACGCCGGGCTGGTGGCTCTCGATCGTGAAGGGGCCGGTGCCGTTCTCGTGCAGCGCCGCGTAGCTCGGCGTGGTTGCGGAGGCCGGCGTCGGCGCAACCGAATTGTTCTCCTCGCTCCACTTCTTGTCCATGATGTACCAGCTATCCCACTGCGAGATCAGGATGGGATTGGGCGAGTCCAGCGTCACGTCGACGGTGAAGTCGTCGACCTTGCTGAACTTGGCGTCGGCCGGGACGTTGCTGAGGAAGTTGGAGCCCTTGGCGCGGACGCGCTCGGCCGAGAACAGCACGTCGTCGGCGGTGAAGGGATCGCCATTGTGGAATTTCACGCCCTTGCGCAGATGGAAGCGCCATTTGGTCGGGCTCAGCGTCTCCCAGCTTTCCGCCAGGGCCGGAATGATCTTGAGGTCCTTGTCGCGCGCGGTGAGGCCTTCGTAGACGTGGGCGTGGTGCGCGATCGTCGTGGTTTCCTTCAGCGTGTAGGGATCCAGCGACTTCAGCTCGCCCTGGTTCGCATACTTCAACGTCTGGGCCGATGCCGGCAAAGCAAAGGCGGCGAGTGCGGCGACAGTCGCCGCAAACAAACTCCAACGTACCGACATGTAATCCCGCGTCCCCGTTCTTGTCCGCCGGCTGCTTTGTCCGGCTGGTATTATTGATCCATGTTGCCAGAGTTTACCGGCCGCGCAAGCGCGATTTGCCAAAGGGTTAACCCGTCCGCGCGGGTGCAGCGCAATGAACCGGATTGGAGAGTAGGCTGTCGGCGCGAACGCGTGACATTCGACTTTCGGAGTGCCGCTTGTCGGTCACGGGAATGATCACCGGCGCGCCTCGAGCAACCGCTCCAAACGGTTTGGTTGACCATAACGGATGATTGAGGCCGACTGCCCCCCGGGGCAGGTACGGCTCGCTTGCGCAACTCGCCCCGTCCCGGCGATACTGTGGCGGGCCAAGGCGCATTTGAGGAGGCGGATATGAAAGTCAACGTCGAGATAGATTGTACGCCCCTCGAAGCGCGGCAATTCTTCGGCCTGCCCGATGTGGGGCCGATGCAGGCGGCGGTGATGGACAAGCTGCAGCAGCAGATGACGTCGAACATCGAGAAGATTTCGCCGGAATCGCTGATGCAGAGCTGGTTCACCTTCGATCCCAAGCTCGCCGAGCGCTTCCAGGACATGTTCGTGGCGATGGCCGGCTTCGGCGGCACGAGCAAGAAGAAATAGTGACCGACATGGACAGGAGCGTTGATGGGACCGAACGCCGGTTGCGCCCGCCGAGCCTGTTCCTGATGCTGGCGGAGGCGCGCGGCGTGCTCGAACTCAATTCGAGCCTGCTGCTGTCGCCCCTCCTGATGCAGGCGCCGAAGGGCGATGGTCATCCGGTGCTGGCACTGCCGGGCTTCCTTGCCAGCGACCTGTCGATGGCGCCGATGCGGCGCTATCTGAAGGAGCTCGGCTACGACGCCTATGCCTGGAACATGGGCCGCAATTTCGGTGGGATTTCCAGCAGGCGGGCTGCGCTGCGCGACCTGCTGAAGCGGGTCCATGAGGCGTCGGGGCGCAAGGTCTCGATCATCGGCTGGAGCCTCGGCGGCGTCTATGCGCGCGACTTGGCGTCGCAGATGCCGGAGCTGGTGCGCTCCATCATCACGCTGGGCAGCCCGTTCGCCGACGACATCCGCGCCACCAATGCGACGCGGCTCTATGAGCTGTTGTCCGGCGAAGGTGTCGACGACATCCCTGAGATCCGCACCGCGATCGCCGGCGACATGCCGGTGCCGACGACCTCGATCTATTCCCGCACCGATGGCATCGTGAACTGGCGGACCTCGCGCGTGCGGCCGTCGGCCACCGCCGAGAACATCGAGGTGCATTTCGCCAGCCATATCGGCCTCGGCGTCAATCCCGCGGCGCTGTGGGCGATTGCGGACCGGCTGGCCCAGCCGGAAGGGGAATTCCGGCATTTTGACCGCTCGGGCCCCTTTGCCATTGCCTACGGGCCGGCAGAACAGGCACTATCCTGACCAAACGACGAGAAGCGCCGCCCAAGGCGCCCGCGTAAGTAGGCTCTCGGGAGGAGATCATGAGCGACGCCAAGAAGCTGTCCTCGCTGGACGCATCGTTTCTCTATCTGGAAACGCCGGAAATGCCGATGCATGTCGGCAGCATGGCGATCTTCCGCCTGCCCGACGGCTACAAGGGCGACTTCTTCGAGGAGTTCAAGGCGATGATCGCCTCGCGGCTGCACATCGCGCCGATCCTCAAGGCGCGGCTGCAGAAGGCGCCGCTCGACATCGATCACCCGTCCTGGGTCGAGGACGACCAGTTCGACATCGACCGTCACATCTTCCGCGCCAGCCTGCCGGCGCCGCGCGATCGCGCGACGCTGGAGCGTATCGTCGGCTGGATGCACGCCAAGCTGTTGAACCGCGCCCGCCCGCTCTGGGAGTTCTACGTCTTCGAGGGCATGAAGGACAACGAGATCGGGCTCTATTCCAAGATGCACCATGCCTGCATCGACGGCGGCGCCGGTGCGGCGCTGACCAGCATGATCTACGATCTGACGCCGGTGCCGCGCGAGATCGAGCCGCCGAGCGCGAAGAAGGTCGCGCAGGAACCGCGCGACATCGCGGCCAATCTGATCGATGCCTATCAGCAACTCTGGACCCAGCCGTTCGAGGCGGCCGCCGCCGCGCAGAAGAGCCTGGAGCTGCCGCGTTCCGGCAAGAGCGACCTCGGCTCGATCCTGTTCGACAACGCCATGTTCCAGATCGAAAGCGCGGTGAAGTTCGCCGGCTCCATGCCGACGGTCATGAAGAGCCTGTCCGACGTCGTCGCCAAGGTCGCCGATCCGAGATCGCGCGAAAGCCTGCAGGCGATGTCCTCGCCGCCGACCATCCTCAACAAGGCGATCTCGTCCGAACGCAGCTTTGCCGGCACCTCGATCTCGCTGTCGCGTGCCAAGGCTCTGGCGAAGGCGTCCGGCGGCAAGCTCAACGACGTCGTGCTGGCGCTCGCCTCCGGCGTGGTGCGGCGCTATCTGATCAGCCAGGGCGCGCTGCCGAACAAGTCGCTGACGGCAGGTGTTCCGATCTCGCTGCGCGAGGAGGGCAATGCCGAATCCAACAACCAGGTGTTCGGC
The DNA here is from genome assembly GCF_054058795.1 of Bradyrhizobium sp. USDA 4506. Lineage (NCBI taxonomy): Bacteria > Pseudomonadati > Pseudomonadota > Alphaproteobacteria > Hyphomicrobiales > Nitrobacteraceae > Bradyrhizobium > Bradyrhizobium sp. USDA 4506. Next base: position 940,085 of record NZ_JBSSBM010000002.1, read on the forward strand.
ATGATCTGCTCGATCGCAACCGACATCGAGGACCCAAGGAAGCGGCTGGAAACCATCATCGCGCAGTCGACCAAGTCCAAGGAGATGTCGCATCCGCTGCGCGCTCTGGTGCCGCAGGTCACCAACATCTCGCTGCTGGGCGCGCCGATCCTGGTGCAGATCCTGGCGCTGCTCTACAGCCGTTCCGACCTCTCCAACGTGCTGCCGCCGGCCACCAACATCACGGTCTCGAACGTGCCGGGGCCGCGGCAGACGCTGTATGCGGCGGGTGCCGAGCTGCTGCACATCTTCCCGGTTTCGATCTCGACCCACGGCGTGGCGCTCAACATCACCGTGCAGAGCTACCGCGATCAGCTCGATTTCGGCTTCATCGTGGGCGCCAACATCATTCCCCACGTGCAGGTGATGTGCGACATGCTGCCGCTCGAGTTCGATGTACTCGAGGCGGCGTTCGCTCCCCCGCCTGCGGACATCAAGGGCGCAGCTGAATAAGGATCCCGGTCGATGATTGAAATGCCACCGCTGCAGTTCGCCGAGACGAACGGCATCCGCATGAGGTTTTATGAAGCAGGCCCCAAGACCGACACGCCGCCGGTGGTGCTGTGCCACGGCTGGCCTGAACTGGCGTTCTCCTGGCGCCACCAGATCAAGGCGCTGGGCGAGGCCGGCATCCGGGTGATTGCGCCGGATCAGCGCGGCTATGGCGCGACCGACCGGCCGGAGCCGGTCGAGGCCTACGACATGGAGCACCTGACCGGCGACCTCGTCGGCCTGCTCGACCATCTCAAGATCGACAAGGCCATCTTCGTCGGGCACGACTGGGGCGGCTTTGTCGTCTGGCAGATGCCGCTCAGGCATCATCAGCGGGTCGCCGGCGTCGTCGGCGTCAACACGCCGCATTGGGACCGTGCGCCAATGGATCCGATCGCGCTGTTTCGCCAGCGCTTCGGCGATCACATGTACATCGTCCAGTTCCAGGATCCGGCGCGCGAGCCCGACCGCATCTTCGGCAGCCGCGTCGAGCAGACCTTCGACGCCTTCATGCGCAAGCCGGTGCCACGTCCGGCGGACGCGCCACCCGAACAGCCGATCGCCGGCGTTGGCGCCTCGGCGCGGCTCAACCTGGCGTTTCCGCAGATGATCGCGAACTACGACGCCAAGCATGACCCGCGCAAGCCGATCCTGTCCGCGGACGAGAAAAAGGTGTTCGTCGACACCTTCACCAAGACCGGCTTCACCGGCGGCATCAACTGGTATCGCAATTTCACCCGCAACTGGGAGCGCTCGGCCGGGCTGGACCATCACGTCCGGGTGCCGTCGCTGATGATCATGGCCGAGAACGACGCGGTGCTGCCGCCCTCGGCCGCCGACGGCATGGAGCGGCTGGTGCCGGACCTCGAGAAGTACCTGGTCAAGGACAGCGGCCATTGGACGCAGCAGGAAAAGCCTGACGAAGTCAGCGCGAAGCTGATCGAATGGCGCAGAAAGCGGTTTGGGTGACGATGACGTCGTCATTCCGGGGCGATGCGCAGCATCGAACCCGGAATCTCGAGATTCCGGGTCTGGTCCTTCGGACCATCCCGGAATGACTGAGGTTAGAGGGGGCACTTCGAAAATGGCGTCCGGCAACAGACTGAGTCCGATTCCGCATCCGCCGACGAAGCCGGTGGTCGGCAACATGCTGTCGCTGGACTCGACCGCGCCGGTGCAGCATCTCGTCAAGCTCTCCAAGGAGCTCGGACCGATCTTCTGGCTCGACATGATGGGCGCGCCGCTCGTGATCGTGTCCGGTCACGATCTCGTCGACGAGCTCTCCGACGAGAAGCGCTTCGACAAGGCCGTGCGCGGCTCGCTGCGCCGGGTCCGCGCGGTCGGCGGCGACGGCCTGTTCACCGCCGACACCAAGGAGCCGAACTGGAGCAAGGCGCACAACATCCTGATGCAGCCGTTCGGCAACCGCGCCATGCAGTCGTACCACCCGAGCATGGTCGACATCGCCGAGCAGCTGGTCAAGAAATGGGAGCGCCTCAACGCCGACGAGGAGATCGAGGTCGTCCACGACATGACGGCGCTCACCCTCGACACCATCGGCCTCTGCGGCTTCGACTACCGCTTCAACTCGTTCTACCGCCGCGACTACCACCCGTTCGTGGAATCGCTGGTGCGCTCGCTCGAAACCATCATGATGACCCGCGGCCTGCCGCTCGAGGGTCTGTGGATGCAGAAGCGGCGCAAGACGCTCGCCGACGACGTCGCCTTCATGAACAAGATGGTCGACGAGATCATCGCCGAGCGGCGCGGCAGCACCGCCGCGACCGACGACAAGAAGGACATGCTGGCGGCGATGATGACCGGCGTCGACCGCGCCACCGGCGAGCAGCTCGACGACGTCAACATCCGCTACCAGATCAACACCTTCCTGATCGCCGGCCACGAGACCACCAGCGGCCTGTTGTCGTGCACGATCTACGCGCTGCTGAAGCACCCGGAGGTGCTGAAGAAGGCCTATGAGGAGGTCGATCGCGTCCTCGGTCCCGACGTCAATGCGCGGCCAACCTATCAGCAGGTGACCCAACTCACCTACATCACGCAATGCCTGAAGGAGGCGCTGCGGCTGTGGCCGCCGGCGCCGGCCTACGGCATCGCGCCGCTCAACGATGAGATGATCGGCGGCAAGTACAAGCTGAAGAAGAACACCTTCATCACCATCCTGGTGATGGCGCTGCACCGCGATCCCAGCGTCTGGGGCCCGAACCCCGACGTGTTCGATCCCGAGAATTTCAGCCGCGAGGCGGAGGCCAAGCGCCCGATCAACGCCTGGAAGCCGTTCGGCAACGGCCAGCGCGCCTGCATCGGCCGCGGCTTTGCCATGCACGAGGCGGCGCTGGCGATCGGGATGATCCTGCAGCGCTTCAAGCTGATCGACGTGCATCGTTACCAGATGCATCTGAAGGAGACGCTGACGGTCAAGCCGGATGGCTTCAGGATCAAGGTACGGCCGCGCGACGACAAGGACCGCGGCGCGTTCGCCGGCAGCACGGGCGCGGTTGCGGCCGCGCCAAAGGCGCCGCGCGCGCCGACCACGCGCCCCGGCCACAACACGCCGATGCTGGTGCTGTACGGCTCCAATCTCGGCTCCGCCGAGGAGCTGGCGACCCGCATGGCCGATCTGTCCGAGATCAACGGCTTCGCGACGCGGCTGGGCCCGCTGGACGATTATGTCGGCAAGCTGCCGGAGGAGGGCGGCGTGCTGATCATCTGCGCCTCCTATAATGGCGCGGCGCCCGACAACGCGACGCAGTTCGTCAAATGGCTCGAGAGCGACCTGCCGAAGGATGCCTTCGCCAAGGTCCGCTACGCGGTGTTCGGCTGCGGCAACAGCGATTGGGCCGCGACCTACCAGTCGGTGCCGCGTTTCATCGACGAGCAGCTCACCAAGCATGGCGCACGCGCCGTCTATCCGCGCGGCGAGGGCGATGCGCGCAGCGATCTCGACGGCCAGTTCCAGAAATGGTTCCCGGAGGCGGCCAAGGTCGCGACCAAGGAATTCGGCATCGACTGGAATTTCACCCGCACCGCCGAGGACGAGCCGCTCTATGCGATCGAGCCGGTGGCGCAGGGTGCGGTCAACACCATCGTGACGCAAGGCGGCGCGGTGCCGATGAAGGTGCTCGCCAACAGCGAGCTGCAGACCAAGGCAGGCGCTCATCCGTCGGAGCGTTCGACCCGGCATATCGAGGTCGAGCTGCCGACCAGCCTGAAATATCGCGTCGGCGATCATCTCAGCGTGGTGCCGCGCAACGATCCGACCCTGGTCGATTCCGTTGCGCGCCGCTTCGGCTTCCTGCCGGCCGACCAGATCCGTCTGCAGGTCTCAGAAGGCCGCCGCGCGCAATTGCCGGTCGGCAACGCCGTGTCGGTCGGACGGCTGCTCACCGAGTTCGTCGAGCTGCAACAGGTCGCGACCCGCAAGCAGATCCAGATCATGGCCGAGCACACCCGCTGCCCGGTGACCAAACCGAAGCTGATGGCCTATGTCGGCGACGACGATGCCTCGGCCGCGCGCTATCGCGCCGAGGTGCTGGCCAAGCGCAAATCGGTGTTTGACCTGCTCGAGGAATATCCGGCTTGCGAGCTGCCGTTCCACCTCTATCTCGAAATGCTGTCACTGCTGGCGCCGCGCTATTATTCGATCTCGTCGTCTCCGGCCGGCGAGGCGCAGCGCTGCAGTGTCACCGTGGGCGTGGTGGAGGCGCCGGCAAGTTCCGGCCGCGGCATCTACAAGGGCGTGTGCTCGAACTATCTGGCGCGCCGCCGCGCCGGCGACACCGTCCACGCCACCATCAAGGAGACCAAGGCAGGCTTCCGCCTGCCCGATGATAATGCCGTGCCGATCATCATGATCGGGCCGGGCACCGGGCTCGCACCGTTCCGCGGCTTCCTGCAGGAGCGCGCCGCGCGCAGGGCGCAGGGCGCGACGCTGGGGCCGGCGATGCTGTTCTTCGGCTGCCGGCATCCTGAGCAGGATTTCATCTATGCGGATGAGCTGAAGGCGTTCGCAGCCGACGGCGTCAGTGAACTCCACACCGCCTTCTCGCGCGCCGACGGCCCGAAGACCTATGTGCAGCACCTCGTCGCCGCGCAGAAGGACCGGGTCTGGGAGCTGATCCAGAAGGGCGCGATCGTCTATGTCTGCGGCGACGGCGGCAGGATGGAGCCCGACGTCAAGGCGACCTTGATCTCGATCTATCGCGAGCGCACCGGTGTCGACACCGACGCCGCCGCGCGCTGGATCGAGGAAATGGGCACCAGGAACCGCTACGTGCTCGACGTCTGGACAGGCGGCTAGGCTCACGCCTTCGTAGCCCGGATGAAGCGAAGCGTAATCCGGGACAGCGTCTTATGCGGACGGGGCAGACCCCGGATTTCGCTTCGCTCCATCCGGGCTACGGCAGAGGTGCCGGCCATGTTACAAGCCGCCGCATGATTCCATGGGAAAAGATCGATACCGCGCGCATTCCCGGAACCGAGGGTGAATTGCGTCTGATGCGGCGAGGCCGCGAATTCTCGATCATGCTAGGCACCAACGAGCTGATGAACAGCCGCCTGTCGGGCTCGGAAGAGGCGTTGGCGACGCTTGCCGCGAAGAAGATCGAGAAGGTCGCACGGCCGCATTTTCTGATCGGCGGCCTCGGCATGGGCTTTACGCTGCGGGCCGCGCTCGCCGTGCTCGGACCCGAGGCGCGGATCACGGTGGCCGAGCTGGTGCCGGCGGTCGTTGCCTGGGCGCGAGGTCCGATGGCGGAGATTTTCGGCGACAGCCTGAACGATCCGCGCGTGAGCATCCGGGAGGAGGATGTTGCCAGCGTGATCGACCGCCAGCCGCTCGGCTTCGATGCCATCCTGCTCGACGTCGATAACGGGCCTGAAGGCCTGACCCGCAAGGCCAATGACGCGCTGTATGATGTCTCCGGGCTCAAGATCGCACACGCGGCATTGCGGCGCGGCGGCGTGCTTGCGGTCTGGTCGTCCGGTCCGAACGCCAAGTTCCCGAAATCGCTGACTCGTGCCGGGTTCGCGGTCAACGAAATTGCCCTCCGCGCCACCGGCCGGGGCCGCGGAGTCCGCCACGTGATCTGGATCGCGGTCAAGGACTAGCCGGCGTCCCGGCGCGCTCGCCAGCCTGATCATGTCAGTGGCTGAACACAAGCCATCACGATGCCTTAGAACATCGTGTTGCTGTTGGCGGGATTCTCCGGAACGGGCTGCGCCACGTCCCAGTGCTCGACGATCTTGCCGTCCTCGAGCTTGAAGATGTCGACGATCGCATTGCCGCGGGTGCCGGGCTCGCGCACGGCGTGGACGTGCAGGATCACGTAGTCGCCGTCGACGAATGAGCGCTTGATCTCGCTGTGCGAGTTCGGAAACTTCTCGCGCAGGAAGCCGATGAACTTGCGGAATCCTTCGGGGCCGTCGGCCGCGCCGGGATTGTGCTGCACATAGCGGTTGCCGACATAGGCGAGCGCTGCGTCGGCGTCCTTCTGGTTCAACCCCTTCTCGTAGAACGCCAGCACGGCCTTGCGGTTGGCTTCCTGCTGCGCGTCGCTGGCAGCCGCCATTGCCGATGAAGACGCGAGCGCGAGGAGGAGAGCGGCGACGGCTGTCTGTGGCCGGAGGATGGTCTTCATCTGGTTGCTCCCGGTGGCTGATGGCGCGCAACCCGCGCGATGCATCGCGCTGTCTACCGCCTTCGCGCGGGCGCCGGAAGAACGCACTCCCGGCTCACATGGTTACCGGAAGATACCGGAGCCCCGTTCCGATTGAAACGGGACGGGGCTCTCGATTTTGGCTTTGGGGCGTTTTCTTCACGCGAACCGGGATCCACTTCGCTCGAAAACGCTCTGGCCTCACGCCGCCTTCGCCGCCGCGCCATGCGCGTGCTTGTCGATGGCGTCGATGATCTGCGGCCACATCGGAATTGGCAGGGCGTGGCCCATGCCCTCGATCATCACAAGCTTCGCGCCCGGAATCGAGACCGCGGTGTCCTTGCCGCCTTCGGGATGCACCAGCGGATCGATGGTGCCGTGGATCACCAGCGTCGGCGCTTTGACGCCGCGCAGCCGCTCCTTGCGGCTGCCGGAGGCGAGAATGGCGCGGAGCTGGCGGCCGACGCCCTCCGGATTGAGGCCGCGCTCATAGGTGCGCCGCGCGCGTTCGGGATCGAGCGCCTCGTCCTCGGGAAACGAGCCGTTGCGCAGAACTTTCCAGGTCTGCCCGAAGCGGACGAAATACTCTTCCTTGCTCTTCGGCGGCGGCGCCATCAGCACCGCGGTCGCCTCGCGGGTCGGCCCCGGGATCTTTGGATTGCCCGTGGTCGACATGATCGAGGTCAGCGAGCGCACGCGCTCGGGAAAGGTGATCGCAACCTCCTGCGCGATCATGCCGCCCATCGATGCACCGACCAGATGCGCGGTGCGGATGCCGAGCGCATCCATCAGCCCGATCGTATCCCTCGCCATGTCGGCCAGCTTGTAGGGCGCTGCGACCGGGATCTTCAGGAAGCGGAGCTTGAGCAGTTCGAGCGCGGTCAGCCGCTTGCCGCCGCTCAGGCGGGAGGATTTTCCGATATCCCTGTTGTCGAATCGGATGACGTGAAAACCGCGCGCGGCGAGCTGGCGGCAGAACTCGTCGTCCCAATGGATCATCTGGGCGCCGAGGCCCATGATCAGGAGCAGCGGCTCGGCATTCGCATCGCCAAACATCTCGTAGCAGATGTCGATGCCATTGGCGCGGATGATCTGCGGCGGCTGATGGGCGAGCGTGGTCACGGGCGTCCCCTGCTGGTGTCGCGGTCAGGAACCTCTATGCCACGGATTGACGCAGCGCAGAAGAGCCTCGGCGTCGCTGGTCGCGCCGCGCAGTTGACCGATCAGCAGCAACAGTGTCGTATGGCAGAAACAAATGGAAGCGCGGCAAGCGCTCGAAATTGGTGTGGAGGAGCGCCGCATGGCCGACAAGGGCAACGACCCTGCCGTGATCTGGCAGACGATGATTGGCGAGATGGAGAAGGGGTTCAACTCCTTCGGCAACCAGCTCATGAGCTCGCCGGAATTTTCCAAGGCGATGAACCAGGCCGGCGGCGTTGCGGCCGGCGCGCAGAAGCAGCTCGGCGAGCTGATGGAGAAATATCTGCTGGCGATGAACCTGCCGAGCCGCGCCCAGCTCGTCGGCATGGCGGAGCGCCTGCAATCGATGGAGAACCAGCTCAACGAGATCAAGACGCTGCTGCAGCAGGTGCACCACAATTCGCTGGCGCCGGACGACGGCCACGGCGCAACGCCGCGGCCACCGCGCACCAAGCAGCCGCCAGCGGAGGGAGGCAGCAAATGAATGCTCCCACCCCCTTTGATTTCGCCTCGATCTCCGAGCGGGTCCAGTCCGAGGTGCAGCGCGCGATCCAGCGCAGCATCAAGGGCGTCGAGTATTTCTCGAGCTCCGGCCCGTCGCTCGGCTCGACGCCGAAGGACGTGCTGTATTCGCGCGGCACCATGAACCTCTATCACTACCGGCCGCTGGCCAGCGAAGTCTATCGCGTGCCGGTGCTGATCGTGATGGCGACCACCAACCGCGGCTACATCCTCGACCTGGTGCCGGGGCAGAGCTTCATCGAGTTCCTGCTCAAGCGTGGCTTCGACGTCTACATGCTGGACTGGAGTGCGCCGAAGCCCGAGGAAAAATCGCTTCGCATGGAGGATTACGTCCTCGACTTCATCCCGGAATCGGTCCGCCGCGTACAGCAGGATTCCGGCGAAAAGGAAGTCTCGGTGATCGGCTATTGCTTCGGCGGCGTGCTGTCGCTGCTGTATGGCTCGATCTTCAACGACGGGCCGATGAAGAATCTGATCTGCTTCACCACGCCGATCGATTTCCGCGAGATGAAGCTGTTCTCGAATTTCGCCGACCGCCGCTATTTCGACGTCGACCGGCTGATCGACAGCACCGGCAACATGCCGCCCGAACTGATCCTGCAATCGTTCGACATGTTGCGGCCGGCCGCGCGTGTCGTCGGCCAGATCCAGCTCTGGGACAACATCTGGAACGACGAGTTCGTCAAGTCGTACCGGATGTTCGATCGCTGGGCGACCGACACGCTGCCGCTCGCGGGCGAATATTTCCGCGCCATCACCAAGGACCTGATGTGGGACAACAAGCTCTACAACGACACCATGACGGTCGGCGGCCGCGAGGCGAAGCTTGCCGACATCAAGGTGCCGATCCTGCACGCGGTCGCCGAGCACGACCACATCGTGCCGTATGATGCGGCAAAGCATCTGATCACCAAGATCGGCTCCGAGGACAAGGAGGAGGTGATGCTGAAAGGCGGTCACGTCTCGCTGGTCGCCGGCGCCAATGCAATCAAGCGGCTGTGGCCGAAACTGGACTCCTGGTTGAGCAAGAGATCGACCTAAGAAGGGTCGACTTGAGAGAGATCGACATGACCGAACAACGTTCCTATCCGCGCCGCGTCAAGACCGAGGCGGGCGACATCGAGTTTCGCCTGATGATTCGGGACCACGAGGCCGCGGTGCTGGCCTTCGCGCAAAAGCTGCCGACGCATGATCTCTTGTTCCTGCCGCGCAATATCAGCCAGCCGAAGGTGCTGTCGGCCTGGATCAACGAGATCGAGCGCGGCGACATCACGAGCCTGCTCGCGATCAAGGACGGCAAGGTGGTCGGCTGCGGCACCCTGGTGCGCGATCCGCATTCCTGGTCGCCGCATGTCGGCGAGATCCGGATGGTGGTGTCGCTCGACGTGCGCGGGCAGGGCGTCGGCCGGGCATTGTCGCAGGAGACCTTCGCCATCGCGCTCGGTGCCGGGCTGGAGAAGTTCTCGGTGCAGATGACCGTCGACCAGCGGGCGGCGATCGCGCTGTTCGAGAGCCTCGGCTTCAAGGCGGAGGCCCTGCTGCGCGACCATGTCCGCGACGTCGAGGGCAAGACCCACGACATCGTCGTGTTGGGGCACAATGTGGCTCAGGTCCGGGCCCAAATGGAGGCTTACGGGGTGTCCGACGCGGTCGGAGGTAATTAGAAACCTCATTCTGCTGGTTCTCTAGGCAATCTGCCGGATCTTCGTGCTGTTCACAGGTTTGTGATATCGCGCCGCAACATCGATGTTGCGGTGCACCATGAGGTGTGTCATAACACCGTTGCCCCGGGCCAAACCGGACGGGGTGAGCCCATAGCTCAAACCTGAGGATGGAGAGACCCCAATGACCACCGAAACCAATTCCGTGCTGAACGGCGTCAAGGAAGCCTTCGCGCCCGTCACCGAGGCGTTCACCAAGCTTCAGAACCTGGAAGTTCCGGAAGCCGCCCGTGAGTTCGTGAAGAAGCAGGCCGAGGCGGCCAAGACCCGCGCTGCCGATGCCTATGCCGGCTCGGAGAAGGTGACCAACGTGATCGAGTCCGCTGTTGCCGGTTCGGTGACCGAAGCCGCCAAGATCAGCCGCAACATCCAGCAGGCGATCTACCAGGACGCCGAGGCGTTCTTCGCTGGTATCGACAAGCTCGCGTCCGCCAAGTCGCTGAGCGAAGCCGCCCAGATCCAGTCGGAGCTGGCCCGTGCGCGTGGCGAACTGTTCGTCTCGCGGGCGAAGGCCACCACCGAGTATCTCGGCAAGCTCGTCACCGACGGTGCGAAGACCGCGCAGGACAACTTCGCCAAGGTCTACGGCAAGACCGCCTGATCGCGGCCGCGCTGACCAACTGCCCTTTTCGAAGGCCCGCCATTTTGCGGGCCTTCTTTTTTGGCGGTGTCCTTCATAGCTCATGTGTCCACCGTCATTCCGGACGACGCGAAGCGGCGATCCGGAATCTCGAGATTCCCCGGTGCGCAATTGCGCACCTGAGGTTCGTGCTTCGCACGCCCCGGAATGACGGCGGTGAGCCATGCTATGCTTCGTTCGTCACCCCCGCGAAACCACATGACCCTTCCCGCCGCCCTCATCGCAACGCCAGTCGACGTCGAACGCGCCGCCGAGCTGCGGCGCGTCAAGTGGCTGGCGACCGGCGTGCTGGCGGCAACCTTCGTCATCTTCATCGCAGCGAAAGCGCTGCTGCCGGTGCATCCGGTGTTCGGTTTCATCGCTGCATTTGCCGAGGCCGCAACCATCGGCGGGCTCGCCGACTGGTATGCCGTCGTCGCCTTGTTCAAGCGGCCGCTCGGCCTGCCGATCCCGCACACCGCGATCATCCAGAGCAATCAGGCGCGCATCGCCGAGAAGCTCGGCGAGTTCATCGAGAACAACTTTTTGGAATCCGGGCCGGTCGAGGCCAAGCTGCGCGAGATCGATTTCGGTTCGTTCATCGCCGACTGGCTGCGCGACCGCAAACGTTCCGAGGATCTCGCCCGCTTCGTGCTGCGGATGCTGCCCGAGGCATTCGCGGCGACCGAGAGCTCGGGGTTGATGCAGTTCATCAGCCGCCGCGTCACGACGCAGGTGCTCTCGATCGACCTCGCGCCGCTTGCGGCCGGCGCGCTGCGCGGCTTCGTGCAGGAGGGCAAGCATGGCGGCCTGCTCGACGACATCCTGCGCGTGCTGCACCAGACGCTGACGCAGCAGGAGACCATGGCCGTGATCCGCGACAAGGTCCGCGCCGAGATGCCGACGCTGCTCAGGCTCTATCGTGCAGACAAGTTCGTGGTGAACCGGATCATCGCGTCCGCCACGAAATTCTTCGAGGAAGTGCGCAACGACCCGCAGCATCCGTTCCGCGGCGAATTCGACCGCATGCTGCTGTCCTTTGTCGACCGGCTCGGCAGCGACAAGGCGTTCGCCGATCGCATCGATGGTCTCAAGCGCGATTTGATGGCGCGGCCCGAGCTTGCCAATCTCGGGCGCACCATCTGGGCCAACGTCAAGGACTTCATCGAACGCAGCGCCTCGGGCGAGTCGCAGGTGCTGCAGCATCAGCTGGCGCGAATGTTGGTCGAGGCCGGCGACGCGCTCGACGGCGACGCCGATCTGCGCGGCGAGATCAATCAGGGCCTGGTGGCCATCCTGCGCACCGTCGTCGCCGAGCAGAAGAGCGGCGTCTCGGGCTTTATCGCCGACCAGATGAAGAGCTGGGACATGGAGCAGCTGATCTCCCTGATCGAGGTCAATGTCGGCAAGGACCTGCAATACATCCGCTTCAACGGCGCGCTGATCGGCGGGCTTGCCGGGCTTGCGCTTTACACCCTGGAGTACACGCTGCGGCTGCTGTGACCGATTGGGCACGAAAGTCACTTTAGTTGTGGCAAGTGTGACCTGGACCGCTTGCACGAAAGTGTCCGGTTCCCTAGCTTTTCAGGACAGATTGTTGCGTTGCGGAACGATTCCGCCGGGTTTGCGTCAATTCCGTTGACCATTCTCGTTGGTCCCATTGCCGGCGGTCCTGCCGGAAGAGGAGCTGAAATGTCCGTTGCTGCGCAGACGCTACGCCCGCCGTCCAGGACGCTGATGTTTCTGGAAGGCCGCGCCATTCATGAGCTCGGCGCCTTTCTTGGTGCATTGCCGCTGCTCAGCCTCGCGCCGCGCGGCGATGGGCATCCGGTGCTGGTGCTGCCGGGGCTGATCGCTTCCGACATGTCGACCCGGCCGCTGCGCGACTTTCTCAGGAGCAAGGGCTACGCCGTCAGCGGCTGGCGCCAGGGCCGCAATCTCGGGCTTCGCGCCGGCGTGCAGGACGGGATGATCGAGCTGCTGCAGCAGATGAATGAAACGACCGGCCGCAAGGTCTCGGTGGTGGGCTGGAGCCTCGGCGGCCTCTATGCGCGCCAGCTCGCCAAGATGATGCCGGAGCGCGTGCGCCAGGTGATCACGCTCGGCAGCCCGTTTGCCGCCGGCCCGAAGTCGACCAACGCCTGGCGCGTCTATGAGATGGCCAGCGGCCGGCGCGCCGATGAAGAGGATTCGCGTTTCGGCGGCTCGCTCGCCAGCGCGCCGCCGGTGCCGACCACCGCGATCTTCAGCCGCACCGACGGCGTCTGCGCCTGGCAGGGCTGCCGCGAGCAGGCCTCGTCGATGACCGACAGCATCGAGGTCGAGAGCAGCCATTGCGGCATGGGTCATCACCCGGCCGTGGTCTACGCGGTCGCCGATCGCCTCGCGCAGAAGGAAGGCGAGTGGGCGCCGTTCGATCGCAGCGGCTGGCGCAGCATCGTCTATCCGGATCCCAATCGCTGACTTGCTTGCCTCGCCCCGCTTGCGGGGAGAGGCCGGATCGCATGAAGCGCAGCGCAATGCGATCCGGGTGAGGGGGAGTCTCCACGAGCGCAACTCGCACCGTGATTGCGGAGAGCCCCCTCATCCCGACCTTCTCCCTGCACGCGGGGAGAAGGAGAAGAACCCGCATTGTCGTGAATCGACAAAACGCGCTATGCGTTGGGCATGCCACAGCCGCTTGCCCGCATCGTCGATCAGCTGAAGCGCGAGCCGTCACGCACCGGCTCGATCATCATCACCGTGTTCGGAGATTCCATCGTGCCGCGCGGCGGCTCGGTGTGGCTCGGCACGCTGCTCGAATTCTTCAAGTCGCTCGACATCGACGGCAATGTGGTGCGCACCGCGATGTCGCGGCTCGCCGCCGACGGCTGGCTCGAGCGCAACAAGGTCGGCCGCAACAGTTTTTATCGGCTGAACGCCAAGGGCCGGCAGACCTTCGACACCGCGACGCGGCACATCTACGATCCGCCGCCGTCGGACTGGACCGGCCGCTTCGAGCTGTTGTTGATCGGCAATGCCGAGGACCGCGACGCCGCGCGCGAGGCATTGAAGAATGCCGGCTTCGGCAGCCCGCTGCCCGGCGTGTGGGTCGCGCCGTCGGGCGTGCCGATCCCCGATGAAGCGTCGCGTGCGATCCGGCTCGAAGTCTCCGCGGAAGATGACAGCGGACGCCGGCTGCTCAGCGAAAGCTGGCCGCTCGACCGCACCGCGGACGCCTATCTGAAGTTCATGAAGACGTTCGAGCCGCTGCACGGCTCAATCATCCGCGGCGAGACGCTGAGCGACGCCGACGCCTTCACCGCGCGCATTCTCTTGATCCACCATTACCGCCGCGTCGTGCTGCGCGATCCGCTGCTGCCTTATCAGCTGCTGCCGAAGGATTGGCCGGGCAGGGCGGCGCGCAAACTCTGCGGCGAGATCTATCGCGGGCTGCTTTCGCCGTCGGAACAATGGCTTGACGACCACGCAACCAACGAGGACGGGCCGCTGCCGAAGTCCAACGGGGCGGTGGCGCGCCGTTTCGAGGGCGCCTGAATATATTACAAAAATATCTTGCATTTGGAAATTTATGTTATATATTCCTACCTAACAACACATTGGGAGGTCGGCCATGTACACGCAGGCGCTCAACTCATCCGACGGCGACGATCGCGGCGTCGAGGATGTCGCCCGTGCCAGTCAGTTCCAGGCCCGCATCGATGCCGACGAGCGCATCGAGCCGAACGACTGGATGCCCGCCGCCTACCGCAAGACGCTGACGCGGCAGATTTCCCAGCACGCCCATTCCGAAATCGTCGGCATGCTCCCCGAGGGCAACTGGATCACCCGCGCGCCGTCGCTGCGCCGCAAGGCCGCGCTGCTCGCCAAGGTGCAGGACGAATGCGGCCACGGCCTCTATCTCTACGCCGCCGCCGAGACGCTCGGCACCTCGCGCGAGGAGCTGGTCGACGCGATGCTATCGGGCAAGGCGAAATATTCCTCGATCTTCAATTATCCGACGCTGACCTGGGCCGACATCGGCACCATCGGCTGGCTGGTCGACGGCGCGGCGATCATGAACCAGATCCCGCTGTGCCGCTGCTCCTACGGCCCCTATGCGCGCGCGATGATCCGCGTCTGCAAGGAGGAATCGTTCCACCAGCGCCAGGGCTTTGAGATCATGGTGACGCTGTGCCGCGGCACCGCGGAGCAGAAGGCGATGGCGCAGAACGCGCTCGATCGCTGGTGGTGGCCGGTGCTGATGATGTTCGGTCCGCCGGACCAGGTCAGCCAGCACAGCGACACCTCGACCAAATGGAAGATCAAGCGCTTCTCCAATGATGAGCTGCGCCAGAAATTCATCGACGCCACCGTGCCGCAGGCCGAGTTCCTCGGATTGACGATCCCCGATCCCGGCATGAAGCAGAACGCAAACGGCAATTGGGAACACAGCCCGATCGACTGGGACGAATTCAAGCAGGTGCTGGCAGGCAACGGCCCCTGCAACCGCGATCGTCTCGCCGCGCGCCGCAAGGCACATGAGGAGGGCGCCTGGGTGCGCGAGGCCGCGATGGCCTATGCCGAGAAGCGCAAGCGCCGCCAGCTCGCGCAAGCCGCAGAATAAGGGAGCGCCGCCATGGCCACGCCGAACGTTCCGCTCTGGGAAGTCTTCATCCGCAGCCGCAATGGGCTGGCGCACAAGCATGTCGGCTCGCTGCACGCGGCCGATGCGACGCTGGCGCTGCAGGCCGCGCGCGACATCTACACCCGCCGCGGCGAGGGGTTGTCGATCTGGGTGGTGCCCTCGAACGCGATCACCGCGTCCGATCCGTCCGAGAAGGGCATGATGTTCGAGCCGGCGGAATCCAAGATCTACCGTCACCCGACCTTCTACGACGTCCCCGACGAAGTCGGGCACATGTGAATTTCACCCGTCATGGTGAGGAGGCGCGCAGCGCCGTCTCGAACCATGACGCCCGATCGTAACCGCGGCCATCCTTCGAGACGCCTGCTGCGCAGGCTCCTCAGGATGACGTCGAGCAAGTGGATGCAGGTGGAATAGAGAACATGGCAACCGCCAACATCGAAGTCTCCGAAACGCCGCTGGTGCTCTACGCGCTGCGCCGCGCCGACGATGCGCTGATCCTCGGCCATCGGCTGTCCGAATGGTGCGGCCATGCGCCCGCCATGGAAGAGGACATGGCGCTCGCCAATATGGGCCTCGACCTGCTCGGTCAGGCCCGTGAGCTCTACAGCTACGCGGCCAAGGTCGAAGGCCGAGGCAACGACGAAGACAAGTTCGCCTATCTGCGCGACGTCAGGCAGTACCGCAATCTGCTGCTGGTCGAGCAGCCGAACGGCGACTTTGCCCGCACCATGGTGCGGCAGTTCTTCTACGCGGCATTTGCCGATCTCTACTGGCGCGCCATGATGGCCTCGTCCGATCCGACGTTTGCCGCGATCGCGGCGAAGTCGGAGAAGGAGAGTGCCTATCATGTCAGGCATTCGTCGGAATGGATCGTTCGCCTCGGCGACGGCACCGAGGAGAGCCATCGCCGCGCGCAGGATGCGATCGACGACCTCTGGGCCTATACCGGCGAGATGTTCACGATCGATGACGGCGAGCGCGGCCTGATCGATGCCGGCATCGCGATCGATCCCGCGGCGCTGCAGCCGCGCTGGCGGAAGACGGTCACCGGCATCATCAAAGAGGCGACGCTGTCGTTGCCGAAGAGCGATTGGATGCAGCAGGGCGGCCGCAGTGGCAGCCACAGCGAACATCTCGGCCATCTCCTCAGCGAGCTGCAATCGATGCAGCGGACCTTTCCGGGGGCAACATGGTGACCGTTGCGCTCAGCGATGCCGATCTGCGCCGGCGCGCCTGGAGCGCGGCCGCGCAGGTGGTCGATCCCGAGATCCCGGTGCTGACCATCGCCGATCTCGGCGTGCTGCGCGATGTCGCGGTCCACGACGGGCATGTCGAGGTCGCGATCACGCCGACCTATTCCGGCTGTCCCGCCATGAACATGATCGCGCTCGAGATCGAGCTCGCGCTGGAGCGTGAAGGCATTCATAAGCCGAAGGTCCGCACCGTGCTGGCGCCGGCCTGGACCACCGACTGGATGAGCGAGGACGGCCGCCGCAAGCTCAGGGAATACGGCATCGCGCCGCCGCTGCCGGGCTCCTCGCGCCGCGCGCTGTTCGGCGAGCAGCATGTGATGTGCCCGCAATGCAGCTCCGTTGATACCGAGCTGCTTTCCGAATTCGGCTCGACCTCCTGCAAGGCGCTGTGGCGCTGCAGGAGCTGCCGTGAACCCTTCGACTACTTCAAGTGTCATTGACTATGATGTCGTTATTTGCCGCCAAGGCCGTCATTGCGAGCGAAGCGAAGCAATCCATGGTTCGGCGTACGCTGAGCGATGGATTGCTTCGTCGCTTCGCTCCTCGCAATGACGGGGAGAGATAAGCGATGTCCCTTACGCCACGATTCCACCGCCTATCCGTTAGCGACCTTCGCCGCGAGGCGTCGGACGCGATCTCGATGACTTTTGCGATTCCTGACGATCTGCAAGGCGACTACCGTTTCACGCCCGGCCAGTATCTGACGCTGCGCACCACGATGGACGGCGAGGAGGTTCGCCGGTCCTATTCGATCTGCTCCGGTCCCGACGACGGCGAATTGCGCATCGCGGTGAAGAAGGTCGACGGCGGCGCATTCTCGAACTGGGCGGCCGAGGAATTGAAGACCGGCGACGAGCTCGACGTGATGACGCCGACCGGGCGTTTCGGCGTCGCCCACGCGCCGGGCGAGGCGCGGACCTATGT
Source organism: Bradyrhizobium sp. USDA 4506 (assembly GCF_054058795.1). Taxonomy (NCBI): domain Bacteria; kingdom Pseudomonadati; phylum Pseudomonadota; class Alphaproteobacteria; order Hyphomicrobiales; family Nitrobacteraceae; genus Bradyrhizobium; species Bradyrhizobium sp. USDA 4506. The sequence goes on from NZ_JBSSBM010000002.1 coordinate 957,160, forward strand.
CGGCTTTGCCGCCGGCAGCGGCATCACGCCGATCCTCTCGATCATCAAGGGCGTGCTGGCGCGCGAGCCGGACAGCCGCTTCTTCCTGTTCTACGGCAATCGCTCGACCGAGGGCGTCATGTTCCGCGAGGCGCTGGAGGAGCTGAAGGACCGCTTCATGCAGCGGCTCTCGGTATTCCACGTCATCTCGGGCGAGGAGCAGGACATTCCGATCCTGCACGGCCGGCTCGACGGCGAGAAGGTGCGGGTGCTGCTGCGCTCGCTGGTGCCGGCTGCGACCGTCGATCACGTCTTCGTCTGCGGACCGGCCGCGATGAGCGAGACGATCGAGGCGACCTGCCGCGAGATCGGCATCGCCGACGAGCGTATCCATGTCGAACGCTTCGTGTCGGAATTCGGCGGCAAGCCGCGTCCGAAGGTCGTCGTTCCGGCCGGCGCGCCGCCCAAGGCGATTGCCGGGCTGATCATCGACGGCAAGCGCCGCGAGGTCCCGGTGGCCGACGGCGAGTCGATCCTCGACGCCGCGCTGCGCGCCGGCATGGACCTGCCGTTCGCCTGCAAGGGCGGCATGTGCTCGACCTGCCGCGCCAAGCTGGTCGAAGGCGAGGCGCCGATGGACCTGAATTATTCGCTGGAGCCGTGGGAGCTGAAGGCGGGGTTCATCCTCACCTGCCAGGCCAAGCCGTGCTCTGAGAAGGTCGTGGTCGACTACGACCACGTCTAGTTGTTGATTGTCATTCCGGGGCGCGAAGCGAACCCGGAATCTCGAGATTCCGGGTTCGCTGCTGCGCATCGCCCCGGAATGACGGAAGTAGCGTTGACGCCTCGTGCGTCGCGCCCAACACTGACGCTTGACACCAAGAGGCCCTCCGCAACGGGCCCGGGCACAGGGAGTTCGATGTGAACGTGAAGGCCACGCTATCGCCCGAGGACGTTGCCCGCGCCTGCGCGGACGCGATGTGGAAGGAAGACGACGCCAGCAAGGGCCTCGGCATGGAGCTCGTCGAGATCAGGCCGGGGCAGGCGGTGATGGCGATGACGGTGCAGCCGCACATGGTCAACGGCCAGCGCATCTGTCATGGCGGCTACATCTTCACGCTGGCCGATTCAGCCTTCGCCTTTGCCTGCAACAGCCGCAACGATCGCGCGGTGGCGGCGCAGGGCAACGTCACTTTCATCCGGCCCGGCAAGCTTGGCGACCGCCTGGTGGCGACCGCGCGCGAGATCTCGCGCAATGGCCGCTCGGGAATCTACGACGTGAGCGTGACCTCCGGCGACAGCGTGATCGCCGAATTCCGCGGGCATTCGCGCGTGATAGCGGGCACCTGGCTGCCCGACACGGACATCAAGGCATAAAGGCTTCAGGGGAAACGTCGATGGCAACGGCAAAGCTCAAGGTCAAGGACAGCGGTTATCACGCCGAGCTCGATGCGGCCGAGCGCGCCTCGCGCGACGAGATCATGGCGCTGCAGACCAGGCGGCTGGCCTGGTCGCTCAAGCATGCCTATGACAATGTCGCGCATTACAGGAAGGCGTTCGATGCCGCCGGCGTGCATCCGTCCGATTTCAGGCAGCTTCCCGATCTCGCCAAATTTCCGTTCACGGTGAAGACCGATCTGCGCGACAATTATCCCTTCAACATGTTCGCGGTGCCGCGCGAGCAGCTGGTGCGGGTCCATGCCTCCTCGGGCACGACCGGCAAGCCGATCGTGGTCGGCTACACCAAAGCCGACATCGACACCTGGGCGGACGTGATGGCGCGATCGATCCGCGCCGCCGGCGGCCGCACCGGCATGCTGATGCACAACGCCTATGGCTACGGCCTGTTCACCGGCGGCCTCGGCGCGCATTACGGCGCCGAGCGGCTGGGTTGCACGGTGATCCCGATCTCGGGCGGCATGACCGAGCGGCAGGTGCAGCTCATCAATGATTTCCGGCCCGACATCATCACGGTGACGCCGAGCTACATGCTGGCGATCCTCGACGAGTTCAAGCGGCAGGGCCTCGACCCGCGCAAATCGTCGCTCAAGTTCGGCATCTTCGGCGCCGAGCCCTGGACCAATGCGATGCGCGTCGAGATCGAGCAGGCGTTCGATATGGACGCCACCGACATCTATGGCCTGTCCGAGGTGATCGGTCCCGGCGTCGCGCAGGAATGCGTGGAGACCAAGGACGGCCTGCATATCTGGGAGGACCACTTCTACCCCGAGGTGATCGATCCCATGACTGGCAAGGTGCTGCCCGACGGCGAGAAGGGCGAGCTGGTGTTCACCTCGCTGACCAAGGAGGCCTTCCCGATCATCCGCTACCGCACCCGCGATCTGACGCGGCTGTTGCCCGGCACGGCGCGGCCCGGCATGCGGCGGATGGAGAAGGTGACCGGCCGCTCCGACGACATGATCATCCTGCGCGGTGTCAATGTGTTCCCGACCCAGATCGAGGAAGCGCTGCTGGCGACCGACTGGTGCGGCGGTCACTTTGTCATCGAGCTGACCCGTGAGGGCCGTATGGACGAGATGACGGTGCTCGCCGAAGCCCGGCCCGAGAGCTGGGACGGCGAGGGGCTGACTGCACACGCCGAGAAGGTCTCCGCCTTCATCAAGAACACGATCGGCATCTCCACCCGCGTCCGCGTCGTTGCGCCCGAGACGCTGGAGCGTTCGCTCGGCAAGGCGAAACGTGTTTACGACAAGCGGCCGAAAGAATAGCCTAATCCCTGCAATTCAACAGGGCGCAGGGTATGGCCGACACCAATGAAACGACCGCTGCGGAGATCCTGGCTGATATCCGCGCCGGCAAGGTAACGGCGGTCAGTGTCGTCGAGGCCGCGCTCGATCGTGCGGAGCGGCTCAAGCACCTCAACGCCTTCATCGTGCTGAACCGCGACGGCGCGCTTGCTGCGGCGCGCGAGGTCGATGCCGGGACGCGGACCGGCGTGCTGGCCGGGCTTCCGATCGTCGTGAAGGATAATATCAACACATCAGATCTGCCGACATCGGGCGGCACGCCGGCGCTGCAACACGCGCGGCCTGCGCGCAATGCGCCGTCGCTGCAAAAGCTGCTCGATGCGGGTGCCGTCGTCATCGGCAAGACCAATCTGCACGAGCTTGCCTTCGGCATCACCAGTACCAATCTCGCACCGTTCGCAGGACCGGTGCGGAATCCGTACGACACGAGCCGGATCCCGGGCGGGTCGTCCGGCGGAACGTCGGCGGCGATCGCCGCGCGCATCGCCACCTGTGGCCTCGGATCGGACACTGGCGGCTCGACCCGCGTGCCCGCGGCGTTGACCGGGACCGTGGGCCTTCGGCCTTCAGTCGGCGATGGCGGCGCCGAGCGGCGTTATCACGATGACAACCAGGTGGTTCCGATCAGCCATACCCGCGACACCGTCGGCCCGATGGGACGCACCGTCGCCGATGTCGCGCTGCTCGATGCCGTGATGACAGGCACGCCGCTGGCAACGAGCATCCCGCTACGCGGCGTGCGTCTCGGCATTCCCGCCTGTTTCTGGAGTGGCCTCGATCGCGATGTCGAAGCCGTCGCCCGCGCAGCCTGTGCCCGGCTCTCGGCGGCCGGCGCGGTGTTGGTCGATGTCGATATGCCCGATCTGTTTGAGCAGAACGGCAAGGTGTCCTTCGTGGTCGCGCTGCACGAACCGATCGCCGATATCCCGGCCTGGCTTGCCGCTTCAGGGATCGAGGGGATCACGCTGTCCGACATCGCGGCCGGCGTCGCCAGTCCTGATGTCGTCGGCGCATTCGGTGCCATCACGGCGGATGCGTTCGGCGCCGCCTATGATGATGCAATCAACGTGCAGCGGCCGGCGCTGCAGGCGATCTATGCCGCGTATCTCAGGGACAACAGGCTGGATGCGATCCTGTTTCCGACCACGGTCGCGCCTGCACCGGTCATCGACGAGAAGAATGGATCCGGCGAGATGTCGGTCAATGGCGGCGCGCCGGTGCCGACCTTCGGCACCATGATCCGCAACACCGATCCCGGCAGCAATGCCGGCCTTCCCGGGCTGTCGCTCTATGCCGGCATGACGTCCGATGGCCTGCCGGTTGGGCTCGAGCTCGACGGTCCGGTCGGAAGCGATGCCAGGCTGCTCGGGCTCGGCCTGTCGATCGAGGCGACCCTGGGCACGGCCCCGCCGCCGAAGCTCCGACACCGCCGGCCGCAACAAGCCCCTTGAATTGATCGGTCAGTCGATTAGTCATGACCGGAGGCCACTTGGCCGCCACCATCCGCGCGCTTCAACGGCGCGCTTCATGACCAGGACTGGAACGCTGATGCCGCCGGCTCCGCAAGCAAATCGTCATCCTGTCGACTCGCGCTGCGTCCGCCTGCTGACAAAGGCGGAGAACGCTGCGGCGGTGGCGCCGGTGGTCGAGACCCATGTGTTGTCGCGCGGGGCGGACGATCTGCTCATCGAGGTGAAGGCCGCCGCGGTCAATCCGTCCGACGTCAAGGCCGCGACCGGGCTGATGCCCTATGCCGTATTCCCGCGTACCTCGGGTCGCGACTACGCCGGTGTCGTAATCGATGGTCCCGCTGAATTCATCGGGCGCGACGTGTTCGGCTCGTCCGGAGACCTCGGCATCCGCCGCGACGGCACCCATGCCACGCGTCTGGTGGTCGAGCGCGATGCCGTGGTGGAGAAACCCGCCGGCATTTCCTGGGACGAAGCCGCCGGGATCGGCGTGCCCTTCGTCACCGCGATGGAGGGCCTGCGCCGCGCCGGCCTGCCGAAGACGGGCGAGAGCGTGCTGGTGATGGGCGTCAACGGCAAGGTCGGGCAGGCCGCGGTGCAGATCGCGAGCTGGCATGGCGCGCGCGTGATCGGCGTGGTGCGCAAGAGCGAGCCTTATGAAGGCCACAGCAATTCGCCGGTCGAGGTGATCGACGCCTCGACCACCGACGTCGCCGCTCGCGTGCGCGAGCTGACCGGCGGCAGGGGCGCCGACATCGTCTACAACACGGTCGGCGATCCCTATTTCCAGGCCGCGCACAAGTCGCTGGCGTTGCGCGGCCGCCAGATCCTGATCGCGGCGGTCGACCGCATCGTGCAGTTCAACATCCTCGAATTCTACCGCGGCCAGCACACCTATGTCGGCATCGACACGCTTGCGCTGTCGTCGGTTGCGACCGGCGAGGTGTTGCGCGAGCTCGCGCCGGGCTTTGCCGGCGGACATCTGAAGCCATTCCCGATCAAGCCGAGCGCGATCTATCCGCTGGAACAGGCCAAGGCGGCGTTTGTTGCCGTGGCAGGATCGTCGCGCGACCGCGTGATCCTGCGACCCTAGTTCACCGTCATTGCGAGGAGCGAAGCGACGAAGCAATCCATTCTCTCCAGCGTGATAGTATGGATTGCTTCGCGTCGCTCGCAATGACGAACGTAATTGAAGGACTATTATGGACCCCGCCACGATCGTCATCCTCGCCGCCCTGATCATCGGCCTGATCTATGGCTCGGTCGGGCTGCTCAGCGGCTTCTGCATGATGAGCGGCCTGCGCGGCTGGTGGGCGGAGGGCGACGGCCGCCTGGCGCGCACCTATGCGCTGGCGATGGGCGTCGCGATCGCAGCCTCGCAGCTGTTGGCGGCGGCAGGCCTTGTCGATCTCGGCAAGTCGATCTATCTGCAGCCGTCCTTCTCGGCGCCGGTGATGTTCCTCGGCGGGCTGCTGTTCGGCTACGGCATGGTGCTGTCGAACGGCTGCGGCTCCCGAGCGCTGGTGCTGCTCGGGCGCGGCAATCTGCGCTCCTTCGTGGTCGTGATCGTGCTCGGCATCTTCGCCGAGATGACGCTGAAGGGCCTGATCGCACCGCTGCGGATCGCGATGGTACAGGCGTCGCAGGCCACGGTGTCAGCCAATTCGGTGCCGGCGCTGCTGGCAGGGATCGGCCTCGGCACGGTGCCGGCGCGGATGGTCGCGGCCTCAGTGCTCGCAGCCGTCCTGATCATCTTCGCCTTTGCCCATGCGCCGTTCCGAAAATCGCCCGGCCAGATCGCGGCCGGCCTGATCGTCGGCCTGCTGGTGGCGGGCGGTTGGTACGCGACAGGCTATCTCGGCGCCGATGATTTCAATCCGGTGCCGGTGACCTCGCTGACCTTCATCGCACCGATCGCCGACGCCCTGCAATACGTCATGCTGTCGACCGGCTCGACGCTCAATTTCGGCATCGTCACCGTGTTCGGCGTGTTCGCCGGCAGCCTGATCACGGCCATCGCCACCGGGCGCTTCCAGCTCGAAGGCTACCGGTCGCCGCAGCATATGCTGCGCTCGGCGAGCGGCGCCGCGTTGATGGGCGCGGGCGGCGTGATGGCGTTCGGCTGCTCGGTCGGGCAGGGGCTGACTGGGCTGTCGACGCTCTCGCTGTCGTCCCTCATCGCGATCGCCGGCATCATGCTCGGCACCGGCGCCGGCCTGCGCGGGAGCTTGCGGGTCAGGCCGCTTGCGACGGCCTAGGCGTGTACTCATAACCGTCGGCTTCCCGTCATAAAGCGGAAGTTGCCCGGTTCGGTAGTTATCGGCGGCTTATGACCCATCTGCGACATTACCCCTCCGGTACTCCTGCCAATCGCATGCCCTCATAAATGCGCTCACGTTTGGCGAGATAAGCTGGATTATCGGTCGACGGGCTGGCGCGGAAGCGGCGGATGCTGAAATTAGGTTGAAGCGCGAGCCCTGCTTGCGCGGCGGCCCGCGCGTCATCGAGTGCTCCAAGCAGTGCTAGGGCAGCGGCGAGCCCAAGATGCGCAAACGGATAATTTCGGTTGGCGTCGATGCTCCTGCGGAGCCAACAGACGGCTTCCTTGTCGGCACTAAGTTGCAACTTAGCGAAGCCGACATACTGCATCCACATGAAGGCATGAATGTCGCGGGGAGACAGGCGGAGTGCCTCTAGGACATGCGCCTCAGTCTCCCCGCCGCGACCGAGGAAAATCTTGGCTTGACCGATTAACCCGTGCGCATGGGCCAGATTTCGGTCCAGCCCCAAAGCGTGTTGTAGTTCATCAATGCCCTCGGACACGCGGTTCGTGAAAATTTTTGCTGTTCCCAAATGTAAGTGAGCCAAGGGGTGGCTCGGCGCGAGGGTCAGGACATGCATAACGGCCACTTCTGCCACGGTAAGGTACTTCATCCGATTGTCGGTCATGTAGCCGGCACCAACAGTGCCATCAACATGCGCTAAGCCCAGACGCGCTTCGATATTGCCGGGATCAAGCGTCAGGGCGCGCTCGAAAAAGTGGCGCGCCTGCAAGATATATTCGGAAGTCAAGCCCATATTGAGCTTAGCTCTGCCCTGGAAGTACAACTCCATTGAATTGGGATGCGCCGAACGTTGTGCTCTCATGGCCTCGGCTGCGACGAGCTGCGCGTCCAAGGAGTTAGCTAGCCTAGATATGATCTCGTCTTGCATATCGAACAGATCGGCGACGGGTTTGTCAAAGCGGTCCGCCCATAAATGCGTGCCGGTTTCAGCGTCTATCAGCTGCACGTTGACGCGAAGTCGGCTTTCGTGGCGCTGTACGGAGCCTTCTAGCACATACCGGATGTTCAACTCGCGACCGATTTGCTTGAGGTCAGCCGCTTTGCCCTTGTAGGTGAATGCGGTGTGTCGCCCGATCACCAAGGAGCCGCTGATCCGCGACAAATCCGTAGTGAGGCTTTCCGTCACACCATCGACGAAGTAGTCTTGGTCCGGGTCGTCGCTGAGGTTAGCAAATGGCAACACAACAATGGAAAGACGAGGCGGTGATGCCGGCCTTTGCACCGCGCCGTCGTTCTGCACCGCCGAACTGACCGACGCAGTTGAGAGCTTCCGCCCTTCGTGCACTGCGCCAACGAAGCGGAAGCCTTTGCGCGGCAATGTTTTGATTAGGCGCTGCTTATCACCGTCGTCACCGATCGCGGCCCGAGCGGCATTCAGGCGGGTTGTCAGCGCGGCATCAGAGACGATGCGTCCATTCCAAACGGCGCTGATGAGATCGTCCTTGCTAACGACGCGCTCTCTGTGCCGGATCAAATATTGGAGTAGATCGAAGACCTGTGGCGCGATGGGAACAGGGATCGTCCCGCGATGTAGCTCGCGACGGTCAGTATCGAATGCGTACTCCTCGAAGAAATAGCGCATCTCAGGATCCCTTAGGCGGCCCTCTATTTTCAGGCTTTAACGCTGTTCGGGGGCAAAGAATAAGCCGGAGGTAAGGAAAATGTAAGCCGGATGTCAGGCGCGGTGGCTCACCGTACGGCATGTTCATCTTGTGAAAAAGCAGACAGGACGTACCGCAATGAGCACGGTCCACGAGATCACCAAGTTTCAGCATCCAGCAACTACTAACCAGCCGGTCTATAGTCCGCTCGAAGCCTACTGGCAGGCATTTCAGATGTGGCGCAAACGCCGGAGGCTGCAGACGGAATTATGCCGCCTGACGGACCGCGAGCTAATGGATATTGGCACGACGCGAAGCGAGATTGACTACGTCGTGTCGAACAGAGATATCGACCCGAGAGGCATACTAGCCGAATGGGTCCAATACCTGCCAACAGCAGACGGCCAAATCCACCCACATTGGGACAAGCACCTCTCAGAAACACGCGTCAAACCTCGCTAGTGCAATGCGCGGAAACGATCGCGGTCTGCTACAAGCCGTTATGGCTGCTTCTGGCCCAAGGCCGACATGCAGCGCGTCGGTTTCGACGTCAGCTTCCGAGACCGAAGCGGACGTGACGAATCTATGAGCACAGGCCCTAATTACGCACGTAATGGCGCATCCGCGAGCGAGCTCAGCGCGATCCCACCGACGATCAGGGCCGCGGCAATCGCCAGCGAGAGATCGATCGGCTCGCCGAGCAAGAGGGCTGCGGTCACGATACCGACGATCGGCGTCGCCGTGGTGCCGAGCGAGGTGGTCAGTGCCGGCAGGCTCTTGTTGACCATGGACATCGCCCAATAGGCCAACGCCGTACCGATGAAGCCGGAATAGAGGAACAGCAGCAGCAGGTGTGGCGACCATTTCACCTCGGGCATGCCTTCGGTGACGAGCGCCGACATCGTCAGCACCAGCGTCGCGACCAGCACCTGCCACAGCAGCAATTGCAGCGGCGTCGCGATCCAGCGGTGCGAGCGGATATAGATGATGTTCGCGGCCCAGCAGATCGCGGCGATGATGATCATGCCGGCGCCGGCGAGGACATGCAGATTGCTCCAGTCCAGCGACGCCGGGTTGAGGATCACGCCGAGCCCGGCGAGTCCCAGCGCGACGCCGACAAGCTTGAGCGTCCCGAGCCGTTCGGTGCGCGCGGCGGCCGCGGCAAGCGCGACCCAGAGCGGCGTGGTGTAGCCGAGCACGACGCCCTTGCTGGCCGGGAGATAGCGCAGGCCGGCGGCGACCAGCGTCGAGAAAAACGTCATGTGCAGCAGCGCCACGCTGAGCACGACCGGGACATCGGCGATCCGCGGAATGATCAAATTGCCGCTGGCGCGCAGGATCACCAGCAGCGCGATCAGGGCGACCCAGCTGCGGATCGATGCGGTCCACAGCGGCGGCACCGCCTCGACCAGCGATTTCGTGACCGACCAGTTGATGCCCCAGGCCAGCACCACGACGATGAACAGGGCGGCGGCCTTGGCGGGGGAGAGTGACTGGTTCACGGCAGGATCCTTGCAGGCAATACCGCTTGTGAATAGGATCATGCTGGCTCTCTCGAAAGAGCCAGATTTGGTAGAATAGTGGAGCCAGATTGATCCTCGCCGAATTGCTCGCGCTGAAGCGATCGGACGATGCCGGGCTGGCCGCGCAGTTGACCCAGCAGCTGCGCGCGCTGATGGCGAGCGGCCGGATCAGGAGCGGCGCCATGCTGCCATCGAGCCGCAGCCTTGCGGCAGAGCTCGACGTGGCGCGCAACACCGTGACGCATGCCTATGAGCAGCTCGTCGCCGAGGGGTATCTGCGGGTCGCGGCGCGGCGGCGGCCGGTTGTGACCGACGATATCGAGGCGCGCTTCGCCAAGGCTCTGCCTGCGCCACGCCGTGATGCCGCCCGCAAACCGTTGCTGTCGCCCTGGGCCTTGCAGCTCTCCGATACGGATTGGCCGCTGTCCTACCAGGCCGATTTCCGGCCGCTGCGGCCCGGGCTTGCGGATGCGCGCGAGTTTCCACACGAGATCTGGGCGCGCTGCCTGCGCCGCAGCGCGTTGCGCCGCCGCTTCAACGACCAGACCGTGGTCAACCGGCCGAGCCTGCGCGAAGCCTTGCGCGATTATCTCGAAGTCAGCCGCGGCGTGCGCGCCGAGGCCGATCAGATCCTGGTGCTGCCGACGGCGCAGGCTGCGCTGACGCTGATCGCCGCGACCACCATCGTCGCCGGCGATGCGGTGTGGACCGAGGATCCCGGCTATCCCGGTGCGGCGGCGGCGTTTCGTGCCGCCGGTGCAAACGTCGTCGGTGTCAGGCTCGATCAATGGGGCATGATGCGGACGCGCGCGGCGCGCGCGCCGAAGCTCATCTTCGCGACGCCGTCACATCAGCACCCCACAGGGCGCGTGATGCCGGTCGCGCGCCGCACCGAGCTGTTGGCTTCTGCCGAGCCCGGCAAGACCTGGATCGTCGAGGACGATTACGACGGCGAGTTTCACTATGACAGCCGCCCGATGCCGGCGCTGCAGGGGCTCGATCGCGAGGGACGCGTGCTCTATCTCGGCACCTTCGCCAAGGCGATGACCGCCGATATCCGCATCGGCTATCTGGTGGTGCCGCCATCACTGGCGCGGACGATGGAGATCGCGCAGCGCCATCTCGGGCTGATCGCCTCCGTGCATGTCCAGGAGGCGCTGGCCGGTTTCATGGCCGACGGGCATTTCCCGGCGCATGTCAGGCGGATGCGGCGGATCTATCGCGCGCGCCGCGACCACCTCGCGGCGGCGCTGGCGCGGCAGCTCGGCGAGGTGCTCACCGCCGAGGTGCCGCCGGGCGGCATGCAGCTGATTGCCCGCTTCAAGGATGGCACCGCGGACCGGAACGCCGTGGCACGGCTGGTGGCCGCCGGCGTCGAGGTGCGCGCACTGTCGAGCCTCGCGCTGGAGCGGCCGCGCGACCACGGCCTGTTGCTCGGCTTCGCCGCCTGGCGCGAGAACGAGATCGGCGCCGCGGTGCGGATCATGGCGAACTGCCTGACCGGCAAGAGCGCGGCGCGTGGAGAGAGGGGCGTTCGCGCGATTTCGGAATAATGGAAGAATATCCCTGAGTTGCCCGACGTGTCAAGTTGCCGTCTCGACCGTGTCAGTAGCTCGTGATCTGTCGCCTGTTTGTAGCTCGTGAAGTGTCGTGTTTTCGGTGCTCCGGAACAAGGGGGGCACGATGGGCACGGCATCCATTCACGAGGGTGTACGAAGGATGCGGTTTTCAGATTTGCTGGATCGGACGGAGGCGAAGGAACTGACGCAGGAGGCAGCTTCGGAGGTTCTTGGGATCAGTGTTCGGACGTTTCAACGCTGGGCGGAGCGCTATGAGGCGGAGGGCGACGACGGGCTTGTCGACCGCCGGCTGGGGCGTCGTTCGCCACGGCGGGCGCCGGAGGAGGAGCTGGAACGGATGCTTGCGCTGTACCGGGACAAGTACGCGGACTTCACGGTGAAGCACTTCCACGAGCAGATGCAAAAGCGGCACGACTATGTGCTGGGCTATACGGTGACGAAGCTGGCGCTGCACGCGGCAGGGCTGGTGCGGAAGGCTCCGAAGCGTTCGGCGCACCGCAAGAAGCGGCCGCGGCGGCCGCTTCGGGGCATGCTGCTGCACCAGGACGGATCGCGCCACGTTTGGATCGAAGGCCTGCCCGCGAGGGACCTGATCGTCACGATGGACGATGCGACGAGCGAGATCTACTCGATGGTGCTGGTCGAGGAAGAAGGAACGGCCTCGACCTTCCAGGCCTTGCGCGAAGTGATTGGCGAGCATGGCCTGTTCTGCGCGCTCTACACCGACCGCGGCAGCCATTATTTCCTGACCCCAAAAGCTGGCGAGAAGGTCTCGAAGACGCAACAAACCCAGGTGGGACGGGCTTTGTCGCATCTTGGGATCGAGCATATCGCAGCCTATTCGCCGCAGGCGCGCGGGCGCTCCGAGCGGGTATTCGGCACCTTGCAGGATCGGCTGCCGAAGGAGCTGCGGCTTGCCGGGATCACGACGCTCGAAGCTGCCAACGCGTGGCTGAAGGCGCATTACATCCCCGGGCACAACGCCGCGTTTGCGATCAAGCCCGAACAGGAAGGCTCGGCATTCGTAGCCGACCGGCATGAGGCCTGGCGCGAGGCGCTGTGCGTGATCGAGGAGCGAACCGTCGCCAACGACAATACCGTTGCATGGAACGGTCGGCGGCTGCAGCTGCCGCAGAGCCGGCTCAGGCCTCACTTCGTCAAGGCTGTGGTGCGCCTACATGAGTATCCCGATGGCACCGTCAGCGTGTTCCTTGTGGCGATGTTTAGCGCCAACGGACAGCAGATCAGCCCCGACGCGCTTCAGCCTGGCGGCGTGCTCGGAGCCGTCAAGGACAAGCCCTGGCGGGCGCGCAAGCGCGCGTCCTTGACCGCTCCTGCGCGCGCCGCCGTCGAGAAAGCGCGGGGCGGGACGGAGAAACGGGCTTCAAGTCGAACAAAGAAACTCACCCACAGGGCTAAAACCGCCACAACAGCCGTGGCATGATCAATCAGGGAAAGCCGTCCCCGCCTTCCGGCTCCCCTGCAAATCAGAAACGAAGGCGACAGATCACGAGCTACAAAAACACGACATCTTCACCCGCTACGGACAGTCGCCATTCGAGCGCCGGCGGCCGCCGGCTCCTTTGCATGGGGTTGTTTTCGATATTTTTCAGCACGCCCCTGCGACGGCCCCCGTGCGGGAGAGGGACGCCGCCCAGATGCTGCTACGGCACGGCCCGTCTCGCTGTGTCGCAGGCTTACTCCGCGGCCTTGGTGACGATCCGTACCTCCGACGTCAGCGTCTTGTGCACCGGGCACTTGTCGGCGATCTCCATCAGCCGCTTGCGCTGGTCGGCGTCGAGGTCGCCCTCGATCCTGATGACGCGGTCGATCTGGTCGAGCATGCCTTCGCGCGTCTCGCACTCCTCGCAATCCTTCGCGTAGATCTTGCTGTGCGTCAGCGTTACGGTGACGCGATCGAGCGGCAGCGATTTGCGGTCGGCATACATCCGCATCGTCATCGAGGTGCAGGCGCCTAGCCCGGCCAGCACGAAGTCGTACGGCCCGGGGCCGGAATCCTGACCGCCGACGGCGATCGGCTCGTCGGCCAGCATGCGATGCGGGCCTGCCGTGATGATCTGCTGAAACTTGCCGGCGCGGGTCTCCTGCACCACGACGTTGCGCGGCGCAGTGCCGGTATCTGCCGCCGGCTGCGGCGCGATATCGATGTAGCGTTCGGCCCAGGCGCCGATCACGTCGGCGACATAGGCGGCATCCTGTTTGCCGCTCAAGAGATGGTCGGCCTCGGCCAGCGAGACGAAGCTCTTGGGGTGCCTGGCGGCGCTGAAGATATGCGTGGCGTTGTCGATGCCGACGGTGTCGTCGGTCGGCGAATGCATGATCAGCAGCGCCTTGTGCAGCTGCTTCACCTGCGCCATCAACTTCTGCTCGGCGACGTCGTCGAGGAATTCGCGCTTGATGCGGAACGGGCGGCCCGCGAGCGAGACTTTGCCTTCGCCCTGGGTGCGGATGTCCTCGATCCGGTCCCTGAAGAAATGCGTGACATGGACGGGATCTGACGGCGCGGCGATGGTCGCGACCGCCTTGGCCTCGGGGATTTGACCCGCGGCGGCGAGGATCGCGGCGCCGCCGAGGCTGTGGCCGATCAGGATCGCGGGTGCTGTGCGCATCACGCGCAGATGGTCGGCGGCGCGGACCAGATCGGCGACGTTCGACGAGAAGGTCGAGTTGGCGAACTCGCCCTCGCTGGAGCCGAGGCCGGTGAAGTCGAAGCGCAGCGTGGCGATGCCCTTGGCCGCGAGCGCGACCGCGATGCGCTTTGCGGCCAGCACGTCCTTGCCGCAGGTGAAGCAGTGCGCGAACAGCGCATAGGCCTTGATCGGCCCGTCGGGCGTGTCAAGCGCGGCGGCAAGCTGATGGCCGCCAACACCGGTGAATTGAAAGCGTTCGTGCGGCACGGGCAGGCTCCATCATTCTGTTGGTGTGTCAGTCGCCAGAATAGCGCTGTTCGGCCCAGGGATCACCGCGATTGTGATAGCCACGGACCTCCCAGAAGCCGGGCGCGTCCTCGGTGAGGAATTCGATGCGCTGCAGCCACTTCGCGCTCTTCCAGAAATAGAGGTGGGGCACCACGAGCCGCACCGGGCCGCCATGCTCCTGCTCCAGCGGCTTGCCCGACCAGCTATGGGCGAGCAGCGCGTCCTCGGCGGCAAAGTCTTCGAGCGGCAGGTTGGTCGTATAGCCGTCATAGGAATGCAGCGCGACGAAGCGCGCGTCCTCGCGCGGCTGGCAGGCGGCGAGCAGGTCGCTTGTGGCGAGCCCTTCCCACTGGTTGTCGTAGCGCGACCAGGTCGTGACGCAGTGAATGTCGGAGACGAATTGCGTTTGCGGCTGCGCCATGAACTGCTGCCAGGTCCAGTAGATGGTCTGCTCGACCGCGCCGTAGACGTCGAGCCGCCAGCGCTCCTGGGAGATGTTCGGCATCAGCCCGAGATCGAGCACCGGCCAATCCGCCGTCAGATGCTGGCCCGGCGGCAGGCGCTGCTCCTCCGGCCGGGTGACCTTGCCGGTGAGGAATTTGCCTTCGCGTGCCCAGCGCTGCTTGCTGCGCGTCAGCTTGCTCTCGGGCGGTTCGTTATCGTCGGTCATCGCGTCAGGCCATCATTCGTGGCGGTGCATCGCGGAGTCGCGCTTGGTATCGCGCATCGTCGAGTAGATCAGCAGCGACAGGAAGATCATGCCGCTGAGATAGTAGTAGAACCAGTCCTCATGCCCGATGCTCTTGAAGTAGAGCGCGACCGCCGGCGCGGTGCCGCCGAAGATCGACACCGTGATGGCGTAGGGCAGGCCGACGCCGAGCGCGCGGACATTGGTCGGAAACAGCTCGGCCTTCACGATCGCGTTGATCGAGGTGTAGCCGGCGACGAAGATCCATGCGCCGCAGATCAGAAGGAAGGCCATGAACGGCGACTTGGTGTCCTTCAGCGCGGTCAGGATCGGGATGGTGCCGAGCGTGCCGGCGATGCCGAAGAAGATCAATAGCGGCTTGCGGCCGATCTTGTCGGAGAGCCCGCCATAGATCGGTTGCAGGATGGTCGCGAAGATCAGCGAGCCGAAGATCACGAAGGTGGTCTGGTCCTCGGTGAGGCCGACCGACAGCTTCACGAAGGTCTGCATGTAGGTGGTGAAGGTATAGAACGCCGCGGTGCCGCCGGCGGTGAGGCCGACCACCAGCAGCAATTCGCGCGGATAGTTCAACAGGCCGACGATCGAGCCGGTCGGCTTGGAAACCTTCTTGGCCTCCTCGAAGGCCTCGGTCTCATGCAGGCTGCGGCGCATCACCGCCGCGACGATCGCGAGCATGGCGCCGATCACGAACGGAATCCGCCAGCCCCAGGCCTTCAGCTCGTCCGGCGTCAAAAACACCTTTTGCAGCAACAGCAGCACGATGATCGCGGTGAGCTGACCGCCGATCAGCGTGACGTACTGGAAGCTGGAGTAGAAGCCGCGGTGCTTGGGATCGGCGACCTCGCTGAGATAGGTGGCGCTGGCGCCATATTCGCCGCCGAGGCTCAGGCCCTCGATCACGCGGGCCAGCGCCAGGATCGCCGGGGCCGCGATGCCGATCGAGGCATAGGTCGGCGTCACCGCGATGATCAGCGAGCCGAAGCACATGCAGACCACCGAGAGCGTTAATGACAGCCGCCGGCCATAGCGGTCGGCGATGAAGCCGAACAGCCAGCCGCCGAGCGGACGCATCAGGAAGGTCGCGGCAAACAGCACGGCCGCATTGAGCTGCTGCACCACCGGGTCGCTGTGCGGGAAGAATGCCGGCGCGAAATACAGCGCAAACGCCGTGTAGGCGTAGAAATCGTACCACTCGACGAGATTGCCGACCGAGCCGATGAAGATCGCCTTCACCCGCCGCTCGACGTCGTGGATGTCGAGATGATCGCTCGCGGGCTGAGCGGTTTGTTCGGACATGGCATTGCTCCCGGACTCGTCGGTTCGATTCCGGGGCAAGCTACCTCATTGGGTGACGTGATGTAACCGCTGTCCGGTTCCTCAGGCGTTGTTGCCGAACAGAACGGGCAGTTGACGCGGGCCGCGCACCGTGCCTTCCGACCAGGTGACCTTGCCGGCCGGATCGAGCCGGAAATCAGGGATTCGCTTCAGCCATTCCTCGATCGCGACCTGCATCTCCATCCGCGCAAGGTTGGAACCGACGCAGCGGTGGATGCCGAGGCCGAAGGCGGCGTGGCGGTTCTCCTTGCGGTCGATCACCACCTTGTCCGCATCGGGGAACATGGCGGGATCGCGATTGGCGGCGGGGAAGGACAGCAGCACCATGTTGCCCGCCTTTACCGGGCAGCCGGAGATCGTGGTCTCCTTCATCACCTCGCGCGCCATCGTCACCGGCGAATATGCGCGCAGGAATTCCTCGATCGCGGTCGGGATCAGCGCCGGCTCCGCGATCAGGCGCTCGCGATCGGTCGGCGTTTTGGCGAGGTGCCAGAGCGAGGAGCCGATCGCGCTCCAGGTGGTGTCGATGCCGGCGATCAGAAGCAGCCGCAGCGAGCCGAGCACATGCTCGTCGGTGAGCGGCTGGCCGCCGGGGCCCTTGGCCCGCAGCAGCTGCGAGATCAGATCGTCGCCCGGCTCAAGCTTGCGCTGCTCGAGATGGGCCACGAAGTAGCCGGTCATCTCGCGCACGCCGTTCATCAGTTCGTCTTCGTTCTTGATGCCGAGCTCGAGGATCTGGTGGATCCATTTGATGAAGAGATCGCCGTCCTTCTCGGGAATCCCCAGCATGTGGGCGATGGCGCGCACCGGGATGTGCTTGGTGTAGCGCGCGGCGGCGTCGCAATGGCCATCGGCGATGAATTCGTCGATCAGCTCGTTGCAGATCGCGCGCACCCGCGGCTCCAGCCGCTTCATCGCGTCCGGCGTGAACGGCGGCAGCAGCACCTGCTTGGCGGGCTTGTGCTCCGGCGGATCGGAGGTGATCGGCGGCGCGCGAGCGGTGATCTCGGGACGGATGTCGCGCACGATGACGCGGCGCGAGGAGAAGTGCTCGGTGTCGTAGGCGATCTCCTTCACCGCCTGATAGGTGGTCGGCATGTAGCAGCCGAGGAAGCGCTCGGTATGCACGACGGGCGAAGCCGCGCGCAGCGTCTCCCAGATCGGGAACGGGTCGTCGGTCCAGACCGGATCGGTGTGGTCGAAATCATGGACCCAGTCGGAGACCGGGGGATGTTCGGGCAGATAGCTTGCGGACGGGGAATCGGACATCAGCTCGTTTCCTTCTCGTTCGATCAAAACGCTGGTCGGCTCAACGGGCGGCGCGCGGCCGTCCCCGGCTGGCCGTCATTCCTCGGTGACTTCGATCGCGATTTCCGGGCAATTGGTCTGCGCGAGCCAGGCCTTGTCCTCGAGCCCGGCCGGGACCGTCCCGTCGCCGACCTCATGGGCGTTGCCGTATTCGTCGAGCTCGAACAGTTCGGGGGCGAGTGATTTGCAGCGGGCGTGACCCTGGCACTTGTCCTGGTCGACGCGGATTCTGAGCTTGGACATGCAAGCACCTCCCTCGGCTCTGGCGCATTGTGGGTTGCGCCGGGTTTCCTCATTCCGGTTTATGCAAGCCTTGTTTAGGCAAGTTCTTGTTTAGGCAAGCTCTTGGCTTGCTTGGGCGGCCGGCCCTCTTAACCGGATCGCCAAGTTATAGTATATTACATTATCGTCGCGCTTGCGCGTCAAGCGAAAATTCAGCGATCATTGCCGCAATGGGACAAATCGTTCGTAAGCCGTTCAAAACCTACCACCATGGCGACCTCCGCGAAGCCCTGATCCAGGCCGCGTTACGCGAGGTCGAGCTCGGTGGTCCCGAGGCGATCAGCATCAAGGCGCTGGCCAAGCAGCTCGGCGTCTCGCAGCCGGCGCCGTACCGGCATTTCGCCGACCGCGAGGCGCTGCTGGAGGCGGTGACCGCGGAAGCATTCCGGCAGTTCAACGTGATCATGCGCGAGGCGATCGAGCAGTCGAGCAAGGGCTCGAAGCTGTCGCGCTTTGCCCAGGCCGCGCTCGCCTTCGGGCTCGAGCGCCACGGCATCTACCGGCTGATGTTCGCGTCGCGCACCATGGCCTGCGCGCCGAAGGGCAGCGAGCTGCACACCGCGGCGATGGAAACGCTGGCACTGCTGATCGAGTCGTTCGAGGCGCCCGCGGTCGGGCTGCTGCGCGAGCGGCAGGCGCTGAAGATCTGGGCCGGGCTGCACGGCATCGTGATGCTCGCCGAGCAGGGACTGCTGACCGGCGAGTCCGCGCAGATCAGCCGCGAGGAGTTGCTGGACGAAATCGTCGAGCAGACCAAGGCGGCACTCGTGGCGCTGCAGGCGACGGAGGATAAGGCGTAGGGCAGATCGTCTGCAGCAATCCCTTCGTCCCATAGAGATCGATAGCCCCGTCATTGCGAGGAGCTCGCGACAACATTGCAGAGCAATTTTGCGCTGAAGCGACGAAGCAATCCATCGTTCTGCGCGCTCGGTGACAATGGATTGCTTCGCTTCGCTCGCAATGACGAAGTGGAGGGTCTCGCCCGCCTCTCCACCATGAGGGTCAGGATCGCGGCGGCCGCGGATCGATCGGGGTGGTGCCGCGCACGCCCAGAATGTCCTCCAGCACTTTCGCGCCGGCCAGCAGCTGCGCCTCGGCACGCGGCTTTGCGACCATTTGCAGGCCGACGGGCAGGCCCGAGGCGGTGAAGCCGCAGGGCAGCGACAGCGCCGGACAACAGGCCAGCGTGATCGCGTAGACGATGCCGAGCCATTCGACGTAGTTGTCGAACTTCTTGCCGTCGCACTCGGCGACATAGCGGTTCTCGACCGGGAATGGCGCAACGATGGTCGCGGGCGCCAGCAGCAGGTCGTACTTGTCGAAGAATTCGAGCGTACGCGCCGTCATCGCGACGCGCTGCGCCTCGGCGCGTTCGAGCTTCTCGACCGTGAGCTTCAACCCTTCCTCGATGTTCCAGATCACCTCGGGCTTCAGCAGATCGCGTTTGGTGCGCAGCAGTTCGGCCTTGCTGATTGCGAAATCGAACGCGCGCAGCACGTGGAAGCATTCATGGGCTTCGCGCAAATCGGGATGCGCTTCCTCGACGATCGCACCGGCTGCCGCGAACCGCTCCGCCGCCTTGCGGGTTACGGCCTTGACCTCGGGATCGACTGGCGTGATGCCGAGATCGGGCGAGTAGGCGATGCGCTTCGGCTTGCTACCGGAGCGGGCTGCCGACAGGAACGATGTCGGCAGCGTGGGCAGCGACAGCGGATCGGCGGCGTGCTCGCCGCTCATCGCGTCCAGCAGCAGCGCGAGGTCCTCGACATTGCGCGCCATCGGTCCCTGCTGGCCGAGCGTGCGGTCGACGCCGAATTTCGGCGTCTGCGCGACGCGGCCGATCGACGGCCGGAGGCCGACGATGCCGCAGAAGCTCGCCGGGTTGCGCAGGCTGCCGCCCATGTCGGAGCCGTGCGCCAGCCACGCGGTGCCGCTCGCAAGTGCCGCCGCGGCGCCGCCGGAGGAGCCGGCGGCCGAGCGCGATGTGTCCCAGGGATTGCGGGTCGGGCCGAACACCTCGTTGAAGGTGTTGGCGCCGGCGCCGAATTCCGGCGTGTTCGACTTGGCGTAGATCACGCCGCCATTCTCTTCGAGACGCTCGACCAGGATGTCGGATTTCGCCGGGATGTTGTCCTTGAAGATCGGCGAGCCCAGCGTGGTCAGCACGCCGGAGACGGCGGTGAGGTCCTTGATCGGAACGGGAAGGCCCGCGAGCAGGCCGCGCTCGCTGACCGGTTTCTGCATCAATGCCTTGGCGTGGGTGCGGGCGCGGTCGAAGCAGAGCGTCGGCAGTGCGTTGACCTTGCCGTCCACCTCGGCAATGCGCGTCTCCAGCACGTCGAGCAGGTCAAGCGGCGTGACATCACCGGCTTTCAGTTTCTCGACGACGGCACACGCCGTTTCCTTCACCAAGCCCTGATCAGCCATGCACCGTTGCTCCTATGCCTTCTGTTTGCTTGTGCTGTAGAACATTTCCTGCCGTCGTGGCAATGCGACGTGAACCGAAGGGGCAGGGATGGCAGCGTTGTTTTCCGCGCTGGACTGGCGCGCGATGAGCCAACAGGAGCGCGATCTCGGTCTGAACAACGGCGTTGCCGTCAAGGGCAGCGCCGAAATCGCTGCGGGCTGGGAGCAGCGCTCGGCGGCACTGCGGCAAAAGTACGCCGGCCATCTCGACCTCAGATACGGCCCGCGCGAGCGCAACCGGATCGATTTCCTGAAGGCACGCGACGGCGCGCCGACGCTGCTGTTCATCCACGGCGGCTATTGGCAGACCCGTGCCAAGGAAGTGTTCACGACCTTCGCCGAGGGGCCGATGGTCCACGGCATCAATGTCGCGCTGATCGGCTATACGCTGGCGCCGGATGCGACGCTCGACGACATCGTCGCCGAGATCCATGCCGGCATCGACTTTCTGGCCGGGCAGTTGCCCGCGCTCGGGGCCGCTGCCGAGGGCATCGTGGTGTCGGGCTGGTCGGCCGGCGGACATTTGACATCGCTGGCGCTGTCGAACGGCCATGTCCGGGCCGGCATGGCGATCTCGGGCATCTACGACCTCGAGCCGATCAGGCATTCCTACCTCAACGAAAAGCTCAAGCTCGACGAAGCGGCGTCGCGGCGCAACTCGCCGATGATGGCGGAAGGCGGCACGGCAAAGCCGCTGTCGCTGGTAGTCGGCAGCGCCGAATTGCCGCTGCTGCGCAAGCAGACCGCCGATTTCGCCGGCCATCGCGCCCGCTACGGCTTGCCGGTGACCTATGAGGAGATCGCCGGCGCCGATCATTTCTCTATCATGAACCAGATGCTGGCGCCGCAGGGCCGCATCACGACGCTGATCCGGCAGCTGTTCGAGCGGACGGCGTCATCCTGAGGTGCGAGCCTCTTCGGCGAGCCTCGAAGGATGACGCAGCCCGTGGCCCATCCTTCGAGACGCCGCGCTACGCACGGCTCCTCAGGATGACGGCGGTACAAGCGGAGGGACGATTTCTAACCCCATCCCGACGTCAGCCCGCCATCCACCGTGTAGATCACGCCCGACGTATAGCCGGCGCGGTCGGAGGCGAGGAACGCCATCAGGTCGCCGATCTCGCGTGCATGTGCGGGCCGGCCGAGCGGCAGGCCCTTCTGGAATTCCTTGTAGCGGTTCTCGTCGCCGAACTGGTTCTTGGCGCGGGTCTTGAGCAGCGTGACGTGGCGGTCGGTCCCGACCGGGCCGGGATTGATGCCGACGACGCGGATATTGTCGGCGAGGCTCTTGCCGCCGAGCGCGCGGGTGAACGCCATCAGCGCGGCATTGCCGGCGCTGCCGCAGATGTAATTGGCGTCGAACTTCTCGCCGGCCGCGCCGATGTCATTGACGATCACGCCTCCGCCGCGCGCCTTCATCTGGGCGTAGATCGCGCGCGTCAGATTGACGTAACCGAACACCTTGAGCTCCCACGCATGCCGCCAGGTCGCCTCGTCGATCTTGTCGATCGAGCCGCCGGGGATATCGCCGGCATTGTTGACAAGGATATCGATGTCCGCAGCCTCTCCGGCGAGGCGCGCGAGATCCTCGGGCTTGCGCAGATCCACCACGCTGGTCGCGGCAGATATCTGGTGCGCGGAGCGCAGCCGCTCGGCGAGCGCCTTGAGCTGGTCGCCGTTGCGGGCGGCGAGCAGGAGGTTGGCGCCTTCCTCGGCAAAGGCTTCGGCGGCGGCCGCGCCAATGCCCTTGGAGGCGCCGGTGATCAGGACACGCTTGCCGCGCAGATGCAGATCCATGGGATGTCTCGCTTGGTATGAGGAGTGGGTGTCGGCGAATTTGGTGGGGCAGGGTCGCGCCGCGGTCAACACTGCACTGCAGCGTTGCGCTCGCGCAAAGTTTGGTCCATTGCAGGACCATCAGAATAGGCGGCATTGCCGGCCGGGCAAATCACAAGGGTGTTCTCGATGAGCAGCGCAAAGAAGCAGTATCGGATTGCGGTCATTCCCGGCGACGGCATCGGCAAGGAAGTGATGCCGGAGGGCCTACGCGTCATCGAGGCGGCGGCCAAGAAGCACGGCGTCGACGTGAAGTTCGACCATTTCGACTTCGCCTCTTACGACTATTACGAGAAGCACGGCGAGATGATGCCGGCCGACTGGAAGAACCAGATCGGCAAGCATGATGCGATCTATTTCGGCGCGGTCGGCTGGCCGGCGAAAATACCTGACCATATCTCGTTGTGGGGATCGCTCATAAAATTCCGCCGCGAGTTCGACCAGTACGTCAATCTGCGCCCGGTGCGGCTGATGCCCGGCGTGCCGTCGCCGCTGGCGAACCGCAAGCCCGGCGACATCGATTTCTGGGTGGTGCGCGAGAACACCGAGGGCGAATACTCTTCCGTCGGCGGCCGCATGTTCCCGGACACTGACCGCGAATTCGTCACCCAGCAGACCGTGATGACCCGCACCGGCGTCGATCGCATCCTGAAATTCGCGTTCGACCTCGCGCAGTCGCGGCCGAAGAAGCATCTGACGTCGGCGACCAAGTCGAACGGCATCTCCATCACCATGCCCTACTGGGACGAGCGCGTGGAGGCGATGGCCAAGAAATATCCCGGCGTGAAGTGGGACAAGTACCACATCGATATCCTGACCGCGAACTTCGTGCTGCATCCGGACTGGTTCGACGTCGTGGTCGGCTCCAATTTGTTCGGGGACATCCTCTCCGATCTCGGCCCGGCCTGCACCGGCACGATCGGCATCGCGCCGTCGGGCAACATCAATCCGGAAGGCGACTTCCCCTCGGTGTTCGAGCCGGTCCATGGCTCGGCGCCTGACATCGCCGGGCAGGGCATTGCCAACCCGATCGGCATGATCTGGTCGGGCGCGATGATGCTGGAGCATCTCGGCGAGAAGCAGGCGGCGGCTGCGATCGTCGGCGCGATCGAGCGCACGCTCGGCGAACGCACGCTGCGCACGCGCGATCTCGGCGGCAATGCCGACACCACGGCGTGCGGCAAGGCCGTCGCGGAGATGGTGGATTAGGCTGCGCCGTCAAGCACGGGGTCGTCCTGGCGAAAGCCAGGACCCATTACCCCGAGTGCTTGTTGTGTTGCTGGGTCTGACCACCGCCCTGCGCGATGACGCAGGCCGGTGGTAATGGGTCCTGGATCGCGCTCGCTACGCTCGCTTGTCCAGGACGACGTCGTTATTGATTGCTTCGCAATCTGCGTAGGGCGGGTTAGCCACCCTACGGCCACTGTCGTCCATGCGAAAGCAGGGACCCATAACCACAGGGTCTCGTTGTTGGGGCTCGCTGTGCCCCCAGCCTTCGTGACAATGGGCAGTGATGGTTATGGGGCCCGGCTCGCGCGGAGCCTGTCATCGGGCGGCGCTTTGCGCCGACCCGTTGGCTTGGCCGGGACGACGGTGAAATTACCCCTTCACGATCCTTCGGCAGTGCTCCCACGCCGCGTGGATCAAATTCTCGCTCGCCTCGGGCGTGCGGAAGGCGGAGTGCGCCGACAGCGTCACGTTCGGGATCCTGGTCAGCGGGTGATCCTTCGGCAGCGGCTCGATGTTGTAGACGTCGAGGCCGGCGTGGCGGATGTGGCCCGAATTGAGCGCATCGATCATCGCCTGCTCGTCGACGATCGCGCCGCGCGCGGTGTTGATCAGCACCACGCCCTTTTTCATCTTCGCGATCTTGTCGCGCGTGATCAGGCCGCGGGTCTCGTCGTTCAGCAGCAGATGGATCGAGACCACGTCGCTGATCGCGAGCACGGTGTCGAGATCGACGAATTCGACGCCCGGATGGCTCTTGGGCGACCGGTTCCAGGCGATCACCTTCATGCCGCTGCCGAGCGCGATGCGGGCGACCTCGGCGGCGATGCCGCCGAAGCCGACCAGGCCGAGCGTCTTGCCGGTGAGCTGCATGCCGTCCTCGCGCAGCCAGTTGCCGGCGCGTATCTCGCGGTCCATCTGCGCGATCACGCGCGCCGACGACCACATCAGCGCGATCGCCGATTCCGCGACCGCGGTGTCGCCATAGCCCTTGATCAGGTGCACCGAAATGCCGAGCTCGGCGAGCTCTTCCGGGTTCATGTAGCTGCGCGCGCCGGTGCCGAGGAACACGACGTGCTTCAGGCCGGCGCACTTCTTCGCAACATCGGTCGGCAGCGCGGTGTGGTCGACCACCGCGATCTCGGCGCCGTCGAGCACCGCCGGATAGTCCTCGGACTTGATGTCGGGGTTGCGGTTGATCCGCATCCTGGGATCGCCGGGCTTTTCCAACCGCTCCGTGATGACAGCAAGCGATTCATTGGCGTCGACAAACACTGCGCGCACGAAAGCCTCCATCCGATGAGGAGAAATGATGATCAGGACGCGACGCCGGCGAGCGCCAGCACCGTATGCATCAGGACGTTGGCGCCGGCGGCGCAATCCGTCTGCTTGGCATCTTCCAGCTCGTTATGGCTGATGCCGTCCTTGCAGGGCACGAACACCATCGCTGCCGGCATCACCGTGTTGAGGTTGCAGGCGTCGTGGCCGGCGCCCGAGGTGATGCGGCGGTGCGAATAGCCGAGCTGCTTGGCGGCGTTCTCGACCGCGTCGACCAGCTTGGGGTCGAAATGCGTCGGCGCCTTGCGCCAGACGAGATCAAGCTGCACCTCGACCTTGCGCTTTGCTGCGATCTCGCTCACGGCGGCACGCAGGTCGCGATCCAGCGCATCCATGATCGTGGCGTCGGCGCTGCGGCAATCCACCGTGAAGGCGATCTCGCCGGGGATGACGTTGCGCGAGGGCGCGGCGATCACGGCCTCGCCGATGGTGCCGACCGCCTTCGGGCCGTGCTGCTTCGCGATGCTTTCCATCGCCAGCACGATCTCGGACAGCGTCGCCAGCGCATCGCGGCGCAGCGGCATCGGGGTCGAGCCGGCATGGCTCTCGAAGCCGGTGATCTTGCCGTCGTACCACAACACGCCCTGGCCGGAATCGACCACGCCGATGGTCTTGTTCTCGGCCTCCAGGATCGGGCCCTGCTCGATATGCAGCTCGACGAAGCTGGTGAACTTCTGGCGGCCGACCGGGGCGTCGCCGCGATAACCGATCGTGTCGAGCGCCTGCGCCACCGTGACGCCCTCGGCGTCCTTGCGCGACAGGATGTCGTTGGTGGTGAAGTCGCCGACATAGGCGGCCGAGGCCATCATCGCCGGCGCAAAGCGCGAGCCTTCCTCATTGGTCCAGTTGCAGATGCAGATCGGCAGCTCGGTCTCGATCCCGGCATCGTTCAGCGTGCGCACCATTTCGAGCGCCGCCAGCGTGCCGAGCACGCCGTCATATTTGCCGCCGGTCGGCTGGGTGTCGAGATGCGAGCCGACGCCGATCGGCGGCTTCGACATGTCCCGTCCTTTCCTCAACCCGAACATCGAGCCGAGCGCGTCGACCTGCACCTCGAGGCCGGCGTCCGCGCATGCCTTGCGGAACCAGTCGCGCACCTGCTTGTCTTCGGCGCTCAAGGTCAGCCGCCGCACACCGCCCTTGGGCGTTGCACCGAACTGCGCGGTTTCGTGGATGGTGCCCCAGAGGCGGGCGGAATCGATCTGCAGGTTGGTGGCGGCTCGGCTCATGTCGTCAGTCCATTTTTATTTTCGTCATTCCGGGGCGATGCGTCAGCATCGAACCCGGAATCTCGAGATTCCGGGTCTGGTCCTTCGGACCATCCCGGAATGACGTTCGATTATCCGGCAATCGTTCAATGACGCGCCACTCTCGCGCCGTCAACCGCCACGCTCGTTTGCGCGATCTGCCTGGCGAGATTGGCGACGCGCTCGATGGCGACCGCATCGGGCGAGGCGAGCCAGCTCGCGGTGAAGGTGAGGGGCGGCAGCTTGAGGTCGGTATCGAGCAGCAGCAAGCGCCCGTCGGCAAGCTCGTTCTCGACGATCGCCGCCGGGATCACCGCGATGCCAAGCCCTTCATTGGCCATGTGGATCACGGTCGCGAGCGAGGTCGAGGCGTGCAGCCGGATCGGCGGCAGATCGGGGGCGTTGAACAGCGCGCGCACGGTCTCGTAGGGCTGGGTCTTGCGCGGAAAGGTGATGATCGGAAACCGCGCCAGGTCCTGCCGCGCCACCGGGCCGTCGCCGAGGCCGAGCGCCGGGCTCGCCAGGAAACCGATCGGGTAATCGCACAGCACGTGGTTGTGCGCGCCGGACGCCGAGACCGGTCCAAGCACGAAGGCGAGCTCGATCTCCTGCGCCAGCAGCCGCTGCGTCAGATTGGGCGTGATGTCGACCTCGATCTCGAGCGACAGGTTTGGGTAGACCTCGTTGACGCTCTTGACGAGGCGCGGCAGCCAGGTGTGCACGATGGTCTCCGCGACACCGAGCCGCAGCGCGCCGCGCATCGCCGAACGGTCGCCGACCTCGGCCATCATCTCCGAACGCAGGCCGATCAGCTTCTCGGCATAGATCATCATCAGCCGTCCACTCGGGGTCGGCGAGGCCACCCGGTGGTCGCGGTTGAGCAGCTTGACGCCCATTTCGCGCTCGAGCTGGGCAATGCGCTGGGAGATCGCCGGCTGGGTGGTGTTGAGCCGCTGGGCGGCGCCGCGGAAGCTGCCGAGCTTGACGACCCAAAGAAATGTCTCGATCGAGCGGAAGTCCGTCATTGGAAGCATTTTCCCGATCGATAAATCTGTTTTATCGATTTTGATTAGAAAGGACGATTAGACATTATATCACGCTTGGTGTTGGTTTGTCCTTGTCGAGATTATGGGCAGGAGAATCCCATGACTGTTTTTGCGGCAGTGCAGCGATCTCAGGGGGAACCAGTGCCGGCGAGCGTCGAAGCGCGCCGCGCCTGCCGTGACGGCGTGGCCTCGGCCACCACAGCCGGCCTCGCCAACGGTTTCGTCCAGGGCAATCTCGCGATCCTGCCGGAAAAGCTCGCCGGCGCCTTCCACCGCTTCTGCCAGCTCAATCCGAAGCCGTGCCCGATCATCGGCATGTCCGACGTCGGCGATCCCCGCATTCCCTCGCTTGGCCTCGACCTCGACATCCGCACCGACGTGCCGCGCTACCGGGTCTGGCGCGACGGCGAGGTGGCGGACGAGCCGACCGACATCACCAAATACTGGCGCGACGATCTCGTCACCTTCGTGCTCGGCTGCTCCTACTCGTTCGAGGAGGCGCTGCTGGATGAGGGCCTGCCAATCCGTCACATTGAACGCAATCTGCGTGTGCCAATGTATCGCACCAATATCGCCTGCAGCCCGTCGGGGCCGTTCGCTGGACCCATGGTGGTGTCGATGCGCCCGTTCAAGCCGGCGGATGCGATCCGCGCGGTGCAGATCACCTCGCGCTTCCCGTCCGTGCATGGCGCGCCGGTCCATCTCGGCCATCCGCATGCGATCGGCATCAAGGATATCGCCAAGCCCGATTACGGCGATGCGGTACCGGTTGCCGATGACGAAATCCCGGTGTTCTGGGCCTGTGGCGTCACGCCGCAATCGGTGATCGCAAGTGCGAAGCTGCCGTTCGCGATCACGCATTCGCCGGGCCTGATGCTGGTGACAGATCTCAAGAACAAGCAGCTCGCTGTGTTCTGAATAGGCAATTCGTGCAATTCATTGAGGCTTTACTGCGCGCTACAAGCATCACATCGATAATAACAAGCTGACCAAGGGGAAATTTCGATGACGATCTCTCGCCGTAACGTGTTGCTGGGTGCCACTGCTGCTGCTGCGCTCGGTCCGATGGCCGCGCGCGCGCAGACCAGTGAAGTGGCAATCGGCGTGATCTATCCGCTCTCGGGCGCCAGCGCCCAGATCGGCGTCGATGCGCAGCGCGCGTTCGAGACCGCGGCAGACATCATCAACAAGAACTATGACTTCGCATTGCCGCTCGCCAAGGGCGAGGGCCTGTCCGGCCTCGGCGGCGCCAAGGTCAAGCTCGTATTCGCCGACCACCAGGCCGATCCGCAAAAGGGCCGCGCCGAAGCCGAGCGCCTGATCACGCAGGAGAAGGTCTGCGCCGTGATCGGCACCTATCAGAGCGCGGTCGCCGTCACCGTCAGCCAGATCTGCGAGCGCTACGGCGTTCCGTTCCTCTCCGCCGACAATTCCTCGCCGAGCCTGCATCGGCGCGGCCTGAAATACTATTTCCGCGCCTCGCCGCATGACGAGATGTTCTCGACCGCGATGTTCGACTTCTTCGATGCGATGAAGAAGAAGGGCCAGAAGATCGAAACGCTGGCGCTGTTCCACGAGGACACCATCTTCGGCACCGATTCGGCGAACGCGCAGACCAAGCTCGCCGGCGAGCGCGGCTACAAGATCGTGGCCGACATCAAGTACCGCGCCAACTCGCCGTCGCTGACCGCCGAGGTGCAGCAGCTCAAGGCGGCGAATGCCGACGTGCTGATGCCGTCGAGCTACACCACCGACGCGATCCTCCTGGTCAAGACCATGGCCGAGCTCGGCTACAAGCCGAAGAACATCATGGCGCAGGACGCCGGCTTCTCCGAGAAGGCGACCTATGACGCGGTCGGCGACAAGCTCGAGGGCGTGATCTCGCGCGGCAGCTTCTCGCTCGACCTGGCGCAGAAGCGTCCGATGGTCGGTCTCATCAACGAGATGTACCGCGCCAAGTCCGGCAAGGACTTCAACGACTATTCGTCGCGCCAGTTCATGGGCCTGATCGTGATGGCGGACGCCATCAACCGCGCCAAGTCGACCGACGGCGACAAGATCCGCGAGGCGCTGGTCGCCACCGACATGCCGGGCGATCAGACCATCATGCCGTGGCGGCGCGTCAAGTTCGACGAGATGGGGCAGAACAACTTCGCCGATCCGGTGCTGTTGCAGTACTCCGCGAAGAACTTCGTGACGATCTTCCCGGAACAGGCCGCCGTCTCCGAGGCGATCTGGCCGATGAACAGCTGATCGGTCGGGCGCCAGAGGGGGCAAACGGCGGTGACAGCCGAAGACATCATTCAGAGTCTCGCATGTTCCGTCATTGCGAGCGAAGCGAAGCAATCCACTTCTCCGCGAAAAGGAAGCATGGATTGCTTCGTCGCTTCGCTCCTCGCAATGACGGGGGCTAAAGACAATGGTCGGAACATGGAGCGTCGACCGTGACAGCCGAGACCATTATCCAGAGTTTGGCGAGCGGCCTGTTGATGGGGCTGCTCTACGGACTGATCGCGGCAGGCCTCGCATTGATCTTCGGATTGATGGACGTCGTGAATTTCGCGCACGGCGAGTTCCTGATGATCGCGATG
This sequence comes from Bradyrhizobium sp. USDA 4506, assembly GCF_054058795.1. NCBI lineage: Bacteria > Pseudomonadati > Pseudomonadota > Alphaproteobacteria > Hyphomicrobiales > Nitrobacteraceae > Bradyrhizobium > Bradyrhizobium sp. USDA 4506. Next base: position 986,749 of record NZ_JBSSBM010000002.1, read on the forward strand.
TACGCGACCTTCTTCCTGTTCGCGTTCTTCGCGATCGATCCCTTGCTCGCGGCGCCGCTGGTCGCCGCGGCGCTGTTCGTGTTCGGTGCGGTGGTCTATTTATTGATCGTCCGCTTCGCGATGCGCGCCAAGGCCAATGCCGGCATGGTGCAGATCTTCTCGACCTTTGGCCTAGCGATCGTGATGCGGGGGCTTGCGCAGTTCTTCTTCACGCCCGACTACCGCAGCGTCACCAACTCCTGGGTCGGTGGCAAGACGGTGTCGATCGCCGGCATCTATCTGCCAGAGCCGCAGCTGATCGGCGCGATGCTATCGATCGCGGCCTTCGTCGCGCTCTACTTCTTCATCAATCGCACCGATTTCGGCCGCGCGCTCGAAGCGACGCGCGAGGACGCCGGCGCGGTGGCGCTGGTCGGCATCGACAAGAACCGGGTGTTCGCGCTCGGCTGGGGCCTTGGTGCGGCGCTGGTTGGCCTCGCCGGTGCCATCATGGCGATCTTCTTCTACGTCTATCCCGATGTCGGCGCGTCGTTTGCCCTGATCGCCTACGTCACCGTGGCGCTCGGCGGCTTCGGCAGCGTGTTCGGCGCCTTTGCCGGCGGCATCATCGTCGGCCTGGTGGAAGCGACCACCGCGCTGATCCTGCCGCCGTCGCTGAAATCGGTCGGCATCTATGCCGTTTACCTGCTGGTCGTCTTCATCCGCCCGCGTGGCCTGTTCGGATCGATGTGATGGACACCCAGTTCGCCCAACGCCGCAGGCGTGACCTGATCGTGGCGGCCTGCCTCGCGGTGATCGCCGCGCTGGTCCCGCTGTTCGTCAAGGACGTCTACGTCCAGAACATCATGGTGCTGACGCTGATGTATGCGGCGCTGTCGCAGAGCTGGAACATCCTGTCCGGCTATTGCGGGCAGATATCGCTCGGCCACGCGCTGTATTTCGGGCTCGGTGCCTATACCACCGCGCTGCTGTTCACCAAGTTCGGCGTGCTGCCGTGGTTCGGCATGCTGGCGGGCGGGGCGATCTCCGCCTTGATCGCGATGGCGCTCGGCTATCCCTGCTTCCGCCTCCGCGGCCATTACTTCGTGATCGCGACCATCGTGATCGCCGAGATCGCGCTGCTCTTGATCCAGAACTGGGATTGGGCCGGCGCGGCGCTCGGCATCGACATCCCGGTGCGCGGCGACAGTTGGCTGAAATTCCAGTTCACGCGCTCAAAACTGCCTTACTTCTATTTCGCGCTGGCGCTGGCCTGCATCGCCTGGTTCGTCACCTGGTGGCTGGAGGATTCCAAATGGGGCTACTGGTGGCGCGCGGTGAAGGACAATCCCGATGCGGCCGAAAGCCTCGGCGTGGTCGTGTTCAATTCCAAGATGGGCGCGGCGGCGGTCTCGGCCTTCCTCGTTGCGGTCGGCGGCAGCTTCTACGCCCAGTTCGTCTCCTACATCGATCCTGAGAGCGTGATGGGCTTCCAGTTCTCGCTGCTGATGGCGCTGCCCGCGGTGCTTGGCGGCATCGGCACCTTGTGGGGCCCGGTGCTGGGCGCGGTCATCCTGATCCCGCTCACCGAGCTGACGCGCTCGTTCATCGGCGGCTCCGGGCGCGGCGTCGACCTCATCGTCTACGGCACGCTGATCGTCGTGATCTCGCTGGCGCTGCCGCGCGGCCTAGTCAGCGTGTTCTCCCTGCGCAAGGGAGCTGCACGATGACGGCGCTGCTGGAAACGCGCGGAGTATGGCAGCGCTTCGGCGGCCTCGTCGCCAACAGCGATGTCTCGATCTCGGTCGGGCGCGGCGAGATCGTCGGCCTGATCGGCCCCAACGGCGCCGGCAAGTCGACGCTGTTCAACCTGATCGCGGGCGTGCTGCCGCCGACCCAGGGCTCGATCATCTTCGACGGCGAGGACGTGACCAAGCTGCCGGCGGCGGAACGCTGCCAGCGCGGCGTCGGGCGTACCTTCCAGGTCGTCAAGAGTTTTGAGACCATGACCGTGATCGACAACGTCATCGTCGGCGCGCTGATCCGCAACACCAAGATGCGCATCGCGCGGCAGAAGGCCTATGAGGTGCTGGAGTTCTGCGGCCTTGCGGCGCGCGCCGACAAGCTCGCAGCCGACCTCGTGCCGTCGGAGAAGCGCCGGCTCGAGGTGGCCCGCGCGCTCGCGACCGAGCCGAAGCTGCTGCTGCTCGACGAAGTCCTCACCGGGCTGACGCCGGTCGAGGCGCAGACCGGCGTCGAGCTGGTGCGGAAGGTCCGCGCCGCCGGCATCACCGTGCTGATGGTCGAGCATGTGATGGAGATCGTGATGCCGCTGGTCGATCGCGCCATCGTGCTCAATCTCGGCAAGGTGCTGGTCGAGGGCAAGCCGACTGAGGTCGTCCGCAATCCGGAAGTCATTTCTGCCTATCTCGGGGATCGTCATGCTGTCGGTGCGTGAAGTCACCACCGCCTATCAGGGCCTGGTCGCGATCTCCTCGGTGTCGATCGATGTCACCAAGGGCGAGATCGTCTGCGTTGCCGGCGCCAACGGCGCGGGCAAGTCGACGCTGTTGAAATCGATCGCCGGCGCCGAGCGGCCGCGCGCAGGCACCGTCACCTTCGACGGCAAGCGCATCGACGGCAAGCCGCAGCACGTCATCACGTCAAGCGGCATCGCTTACGTGCCGGAGAACCGCCGGCTGTTTCCGCGGCTGTCGGTGCGCGACAATTTGCGCCTCGGCAGCTATCTCTACCGCAGTCAGTCTGACCGCGACGCGCCGCTCGATCTGGTGTTCAAGCTGTTCCCGCGGCTTGGCGAACGGCTCGACCAGCGCGCCGAGACGCTGTCCGGCGGCGAGCAGCAGATGCTTGCGATCGGCCGCGCGCTGATGACGCGGCCGCGGCTTCTGATGCTCGACGAACCGTCGCAGGGCATCATGCCGAAACTGGTCGACGAGATCTTCCAGGCCGTGAAGCGCATCCGCGACGCCGGCATGACGGTCCTGATCGTCGAGCAGCGCATGGCCGAATGCCTCGAGATCGCCGACCGCGCCTACATCCTGCAGACCGGCCGCGTGCTGATGCAGGGCACCGCCGCCGAGATCAGCGGCAATCCCGACGTGCGCAAGGCGTATCTGGGGCTGTAGCGACGGAATATCTCCACGCTCGCACCTCCAGCGACAAAGGCTTTGCCTTTGCGCGGGGATGACGCCAGTGTATGCGGTGCGCGCAATCCAGCCCGTAGCCCGGATGAGCGCAGCGATATCCGGGGCGTCCCGCATATCGCTGCGCTCATGCGGGCTACTGATCCAGCCCACGCAGCCTACTTGCTCTCGTCGATCTTCTCGACCTTGGCGGCGAGGTCCGGCACGCGGCTGACGCGATAGGTCGCGTTGCTGCATGTCAGCGTCCAGGCCTCGTTGTCGGGCTTGGAGAGCTTGTCGTCCCGCTCGGCCTTGAGCGGCTTGTCGCAAGGATAGCCCTGCGCGCGCAACTGGGTTGCCAGCATGCCTTGTAAAGTCTCTTCGGTCCGTCCGTCCGACGCCGCAAGGCCGACGGCAAACGGTATCGCTAACGCCAAGCCTGTGAATCTCATCACGACTGTCTTCCGCATATCGATCCTCCGCTTGATCTAGTGAGGGTGATCCGGCAGCACGAGCCCGAACGTCCTGGTCAAATCCGCCACCTGGTCGGGCGACAAATAGCGCGGGTTCAGCCCGCGCAGCAGCAGATAGAGCTTTGCGGTTTCCTCCAGCTCCTCGGTCGCGAACACCGCCGCTTCCAGCGTATCGCCCGACACGACGGGCCCATGATTGGCGAGCAGCACCGATGAATATTTCCCGGCCAGCCCCCGGATCGCGTCGGCAACGGCGGGATCGCCGGGGCGATAATAGGGCACCAGCGCGGTCTGGCCGCACTTCATGACGTAATAGGCCGTCATCGGCGGCAGCGCGGCGCGCGGGTCGATCTCCGGCAGCATCGAGAGCGCGACCGAATGGGTCGAGTGCAGGTGCACCACGGCGCCGGCCGTCGTGCGGGTCTGGTAGAGCGCGGTGTGCAGCGGCACTTCCTTGGTCGGGGCGTCGCCGGAGACCAGCCGGCCGTTGTCGTCGAGCCGTGACATTTTCGCCGGATCGAGGAAGCCGAGCGAGGCGTTGGTCGGCGTCACCAGCCAGCCGCCGTCGTCGAGCCGGACGCTGATATTGCCCGAGGACCCCGGCGTCAGGCCGCGCTCGAACAGCGAGCGGCCGAAGCGGCAGATGTCCTCACGAAGCTTTGTTTCGCTCATCCGGTTTCGCTCGTGGCGCCATCCTTGGCGCTATCCGTTTTCCGCTTTGTCTCATGCTTTGGCAGCGCGGCCAAGCCGTGATAGGCAAGCAGCAACGAGCATGATCCGGACCCGGCCGGCCGCGCTGGCGCAAAGTGACAGCCGGTTTTCCGAAAAGGTCACGCTCAAACAACTAAAAATGTTCAGGGATCGCCACATGTCCAGTTCCGCAACATCACGTGTCGCCGTCATCGGGCTGGGCTCGATGGGATACGGCATGGCGACCTCGCTCAGGCGGGCCGGTTTCGAGGTGACCGGCTGCGACGTCACGGCCGATGCGGTGGCGCGCTTCGTCGCCGACGGCGGCAAGGGCGCCAAGTCGCCGGCCGAGGCAGCCCGGGATGCCGACATTGTCGTCAGCGTTGTCGTCAACGCAGCGCAGACTGAAGCGATCCTGTTCGGCAAGGACGGCGTCGCCGAGACCTTGGCGAAGGACGCGGTCTTCATCTCCTCGGCGACCATGGACCCTGATATCGCGCGGCGCCTCGCAAAGCAGCTCGAGGCGACCGGCCGGCACTATCTCGATGCCCCGATCTCCGGCGGCGCGCAGCGCGCGGCGCAGGGCGAATTGACGATTCTCGCCTCCGGCAGCGCCGCGGCATTTGCGAAGGCGCGGCCTGCACTCGATGCGATGGCGGCGAAACTCTACGAGCTTGGTGATGCCGCGGGGCAGGGCGCCGCGTTCAAGATGATCAACCAGCTGCTGGCCGGCGTGCATATCGCGGCCGCCTCAGAGGCGATCGCCTTTGCCGCCAGGCAGGGCCTCGACATCCGCAAGGTGTATGAGGTGATCACCGCCTCCGCCGGCAATTCCTGGATGTTCGAGAACCGCATGCCGCATGTGCTCGACGGCGACTATGCGCCGCGCAGCGCCGTGGAAATTTTTGTGAAGGACCTCGGCATCATCCAGGACATGGCGCGCAATGCACGCTTCCCGGTGCCGGTCTCGGCCGCGGCCTTGCAGATGTTCCTGATGACCGCGGCCGCCGGTATGGGCCGCGACGACGATGCGTCGGTGGCGCGGATGTATGCGCAGGTTACCGGCACCAAGCTTCCAGGCGAGAAATAAGAGGATCCTGCAATGCCCCGTTTTGCCGCCAACCTCACCATGATGTTCAACGAGGTCCCGTTCCTCGACCGCTTCGAGGCGGCGGCGAAGGCGGGCTTCACCGCGGTCGAGTTCCTGTTTCCTTACGACCATCCGGCCGAGGAGGTCGGCAAGCGGCTGAAAGGCAATGGGCTGACGCAGGCGCTGTTCAATTTGCCGCCGGGCGACTGGAACGCCGGCGAGAAGGGGTTTGCCGCGCTGCCGGACCGTTTCGCCGACCTCCAGCAAAGCCTGAAGACCGCGCTGCCCTATGTGCAGGCGACCGGCGTCAAGCGGGTGCATCTGATGGCGGGAATAGCCGAGCGCAGCGATGCCAGGGCGGTCGCCGCGTTTCGCAAATCGGTCGCCCATGCCGCGGAGTTCTTCGCGCCGCACGGCCTCGACGTCGTGATCGAGCCGATCAATCCGCGCAACGTGCCCGGCTATTTCCTCAACGACTTCATCTTCGCGCGCGATCTGATCAACGAGCTTGGTTTCGCGAACCTGAAGCTGCAGTTCGATATCTACCACTGCCAGATCATCCATGGCGACGTCACCATGCGGCTGCGTGAAATGATGCCGATCATCGGCCACATCCAGATCGCGTCGATCCCCTCGCGCAACGAGCCCGACGGCGAGGAGCTGAACTATCCGTTCCTGTTCGGCGAGCTCGACCGGCTCGGCTATGGCGGCTTCGTCGGCTGCGAGTACAATCCGCGCGGCAAGAGCACCGACGGTCTCGCCTGGTTCAAGCCCTATGCCGGAGTGAAGCCGTGACATCAGCCGGAAAGCTGTCTCTTGGTTGCATCGCCGACGACTATACCGGCGCCTCCGACCTCGCCAACACGCTGACCCGCGCGGGCCTGCGCACGGTGCAGACCATCGGCGTGCCCGCGGACGATCTCGCGCTGCCCGAGGTCGACGCCGTCGTGGTGTCGCTGAAGAGCCGTTCGATCGAGGCCGGCCTTGCCGTGACGCGTTCGCGTGCTGCGGAGGCCTGGCTGCGCGGCCGGGGCGCCGCGCATGTCCTGTTCAAGATCTGCTCGACCTTCGATTCCACCGACGCCGGTAATATCGGCCCGGTGATGGACGCGCTGCGCGCCGATTCCGGGGACAGCATCGTGCTGGTGACGCCGGCGTTCCCGGAGACCGGCCGCACCGTCTACCAGGGCAATCTGTTCGTCGGCTCGGTGCCGCTGAACGAGAGTCCGCTGAAGGACCACCCGCTCAACCCGATGCATGATTCCAATCTGGTTCGCGTGCTGGCGCGGCAAAGCACGACCAAGGTCGGCCTGGTCGATCTGGCGACGCTGAGCCGTGGCGCGGACGCGGTCCGGGCAAAGCTCGCCGAGCTCACGCAAAGCGGCATCGGCGCCGCCATCGTCGATGCGGTGTTCGACCGCGACCTCGAAACCATCGGACAGGTCGCGCTGGAACACCGTCTTTCAGTCGGCGCTTCCGGGATCGGGCTTGGCCTCGCGCGGGCGCTGGTCGCCGCGAGCAAGGCCAAACCGGACACCGCGGATGCAATGCTGGCGACGCCGGTCGGCGGCGCGGCGGCGTGCCTTGCCGGCAGTTGCTCGCAGGCGACCTTGCGCCAGATCGCCAACGCCGAGAAGGTGATGCCGGTCCTGCACCTCGATCCCGAGCGGGTGGTCGCCGGCAAGGAAGAGGCGCAGCGCGCGCTCGCCTGGGCCAGGGAGCGGCTCGGGGCGGGGCCGATCCTGATTGCGAGCAGCTCGACCCCGGATGAGGTGGCAGCTGTGCAATCCCGTCATGGTCGCGATGCAGCCGGGCATGCCATCGAACAGGCGATGGCCGACATCGCGGACGGTCTGGTGCAGTCGGGCGTGCACAGATTGGTGGTCGCCGGCGGTGAAACTTCGGGCGCCGTGGTCGATCGCCTGCGCATCCCGGGATTCCTGGTCGGTGCGGAAATCGCCGCCGGCGTGCCGGTTCTGCGAGCGGTCGGCGCCGGAAGAGACGAGATGGTGCTTGCCCTGAAATCAGGCAATTTCGGCGGGCCGGAGTTTTTCTCGGATGCGCTGGCATTGATGCCTTGATGCGGCTGGCGCGCATCATGCCACGCCGTAGATGAGCGCCTCCGTAGTTCAACGGGGAACCAAATTAACCCTACTTAAGGAGGGGGGCTGGCTTTGATGTCTGCGGCGTCCCGCCACGCCCCCAGCCATTCGATCGGGCATCGCGAGCCCGATATCAAGAGACCCCACGATGTTCGCCAAATTCTCGATCCGCGCCAAGATTATTGCCGTGGTTGCGTTCCTGCTTGTCGCGATGACGGGCATGGGCCTGCTCGCGGTCGTGAATTTACGGTCGATCAACGCCAACACCGTCGACATCACGACGAGCTGGCTGCCGAGCGTGCGTGCGCTCGGCGATCTGCGCGCCGGCGTCATCACCTATCGCAACGTGATCCGCGAACACATGCTGTCCGAGACGCTGGAGGAGAAGCTCGCGCAGGAAAAGACCCTGACCTCGGTGGTCGACGCCAACCTCAAGGTCCGCGCGACCTATGAGCCGCTGATCGCGACCCCCTCGGAGCGCGCGCTCTACGATCAATGGGTCGATGCCTGGACCCGCTACAAGAAGGGCACCGAGGAGGTGATGGCGTTGTCGCGCAGGGATGTCGGCAAGACCCCGCACGATGCGCATGAGCTGAACGCCAAGACCGTGAACAAGATCGGCCTCGAGGCCGACGAGATCCTGCGCAAGGACATCGAGCTCAACAATGCCGGCGCCGACAAGGCGGCGCAGGACGCGGCAAACAGCTACGCGTCGGCCGTCATGCTGCTTGCGATGATCCTTGGCGCCGCCATCATCGTCGGCGTCGGCGTCAGCTTCCTGATGATCCGCGACGTCTCGGCCGGCATCGCCTCGATCGTGAGCCCGATGCAGGCGCTGGGCCGCGGCGACCTGACCGCAAACGTCCCGCATCAGGGCGAGAAGACCGAGATCGGCGCGATGGCCGATACGCTGCAGGTGTTCAAGGAAGCCCTGGTCGCCAAGAAGGCGGCCGATGAAGCCGCCGCTGCCGACGCCGAAGCCAAGATCGAGCGCGGCCGCCGGGTCGATACCATCACCCGCAATTTCGAACAGATGATCGGCGAGATCGTGCAGACCGTGTCGTCGGCCTCGACCCAGCTCGAAGCCTCCGCCGGCACGCTGTCGTCGACCGCCCGGCGTTCGCAGGAGCTGACCACATCGGTTGCGGCCGCGTCCGAGGAGGCCTCGACCAATGTCCAGTCGGTGGCGTCGGCGACCGAGGAGCTGTCGTCGTCGGTGACCGAGATCAGCCGCCAGGTGCAGGAGTCGGCACGGATGGCCGGCGATGCCGTCGGCCAGGCGCGCACCACCAACGATCGCGTCAGCGAGCTGTCGAAGGCCGCCGCGCGGATCGGCGACGTCGTCGAGCTGATCAACACCATTGCCGGCCAGACCAATTTGCTGGCGCTGAACGCCACCATCGAGGCGGCACGCGCCGGCGACGCCGGCCGCGGCTTCGCCGTGGTGGCGTCCGAGGTGAAGGCGCTGGCCGAGCAGACCGCCAAGGCGACCGGCGAGATCGGCCAGCAGATCGCCGGCATCCAGACCGCGACCCAGGAGTCGGTCGGCGCGATCAAGGAAATCTCCTCGACCATCGAACGGCTGTCGGAAATCTCGTCCACCATTGCGGCCGCGGTCGAAGAGCAGGGCGCGGCGACGCAGGAAATCTCCCGCAACGTGCAGCAGGCGGCGCAGGGCACCCAGCAGGTCTCGGCCAACATCACCGACGTCCAGCATGGCGCCAACGAGACCGGCTCGGCGTCGAGCCAGGTGCTGTCGGCGGCCCAATCGCTCTCGGGCGACAGCAGCCGCCTCAAGCTCGAGGTCAGCAAGTTCCTCGACGCCGTCCGCGCCGCCTGATCCGGCGGCGCCGCTCGGGCGGCCGCCATCCTTCGCCTAACCGATGCCGACGTGGTGGGCTGACCCGGCCCACCACGTTTTACATTTTCGCAGAGCAGCGATGCGTTAACCTCGCGTCGGCCGAAATAGCATCCTCGGCCGGCTCGCATTCGCAGCAGAGCCGTCTCTTTTTGACGATGATCCGCACGCGATCGGCGGCACTGCGCCCGGCATGGTCGCTCGGAGCGCGCAGCCTCACGCACTATGCCGAGGAAGTGAAAGCCGCCGCGGCTCCGCGGGTTGGCGTTTTGCCCGGCATCGGGTAAATCGGCCGCTACGGAACGGCTTTTGCAATGTCGATTCCTCTGCCTGGGCGGGCTTCATTTCGGGAACGCTTGTTTTATGATCGCACTGGTCCGTATCGCGCTGAGCCGGCCATATACTTTCGTCGTGCTCGCGATCCTGCTGTTGATTATCGGACCGCTGGCGGCGTTGCGCACGCCGACCGACATCTTCCCGGACATCCGCATCCCCGTGATCGGCGTGGTCTGGCAGTACACCGGCCTGCCGCCGGACCAGATGTCCGGCCGCATCACCACGCCGTTCCAGCGCGCGCTGACCACGACCGTCAACGACATCGAGCACATCGTCGCCAATTCCTATAACGGCGTCGGCATCATCAAGATCTTCTTCCAGCCCAACGTCGACATCCGCACCGCCAATGCGCAGGTCACCGCGATCTCGCAAACCCTGCTCAAGCAGATGCCGCCGGGCGCGACGCCGCCGCTGATCCTGAACTACAGCGCCTCGACGGTTCCGATCATCCAGGTCGCGCTGTCGGGCGAGGGACTGACCGAGCAGAACCTCGCCGATATCGGCATCAACCAGCTGCGCACGCCGCTGGTCACGGTGCCTGGTGCGGCGATCCCGTATCCGTTCGGCGGCAAGCAGCGCCAGGTCCAGATCGATCTCAATTCGACCGCGCTGCAGGCGCGCGGCCTGTCGGGCCAGGACGTCGCCAACGCGCTCGCCGCGCAGAACCTGATCACGCCGGTCGGCACGCAGAAGATCGGCAATTTCGAATACACCATCAACCTCAACAACTCGCCGCTGCGGCTCGAGGAGCTCGGCGACCTGCCGATCAAGCAGGTCAACGGCGCGATGGTCTATGTGCGTGACGTCGCCTCGGTCCGCGACGGCAACCCGCCGCAAACCAACATCGTCCATGTCGACGGCAACCGCTCGGTCTTGATGATGGTGCTGAAGGCCGGCGCCACCTCGACGCTCGATATCATCTCCGGCATCAAGCAGAAGGTGATCGAGGTCAAGGACCAGATGCCGGATGCGCTCAAGATCGGCTTCATCGGCGACCAGTCGGTGTTCGTCCGCGGCGCGATCACCGGCGTCGCGTTCGAGGGCGTGATCGCCGCGCTGCTCACCAGCATCATGATCCTCCTGTTCCTCGGCAGCTGGCGCTCGACCGTCATCATCGCGGTGTCGATCCCGCTGTCGGTGCTCGGCGCCATCATCATGCTGTCCCTGATCGGCGAGACGCTGAACATCATGACGCTCGGCGGCCTCGCGCTCGCGGTCGGCATCCTGGTCGACGACGCCACGGTGACGATCGAGAACATCAATTATCACCTCGAGCAGGGCAAACCGGTCGAGCAGTCGATCCTCGACGGCGCCAACCAGATCGTGACGCCGGCCTTCGTCTCGCTGCTCTGTATCTGCATCGTGTTCGTGCCGATGTTCTTCCTCACCGGCGTGGCGCGCTTCCTGTTCGTGCCGATGGCCGAAGCGGTGATGTTCGCGATGATCTGGTCGTTCATCCTGTCGCGCACCCTGGTGCCGACCATGGCGAACTATCTGCTGCAGGCGCATGTGCATCATGAGGGCTCGCCGCCGAAATCGCGCAATCCTTTGGTCTGGTTCCAGCGCGGCTTCGAGGCGCGGTTCGAGCGCATCCGCGCCGGCTATCGCGGCCTGCTCGCGATGGCGCTCGGTCATCGCACGGTGTTCGTGAGCTGCTTCCTCGCGGTCGTCGCCGCGTCGTTCCTGCTGGTGCCGTTCCTCGGGCGCAACTTCTTCCCGTCGGTCGATGCCGGCAACATCCTGATGCATGTCCGCACCCAGGTCGGCACCCGCGTCGAGGAGACCGCCAACCAGCTCGCCGACATCCAGAAGGCGATCCGCAAGCTGGTGCCCGGCGAGATCGAGACCATGACCGACAACATCGGCATGCCGATCTCCGGCATCAACATGACCTACAACAACACCGGCGTGATCGGTCCGCAGGATGGCGACATCCAGATCCGCCTCAAGGAAGGCCACAAGCCGACCGAACAGCATGTCCGCGCACTGCGTGAGCAATTGCCGCGGCTGTTCCCGGGCACCAGCTTCGCGTTCCTGCCGGCCGACATCGTCAGCCAGATCCTGAACTTCGGCGCGCCGGCGCCGATCGACCTGCAGATCCGCGGCGCCAATCTCGAGGCCAACTTCGCCTATGCCAACAAGCTGCTGGCCGGGATCAAGCGCATCCCCGGCATCGCCGATGCGCGGATCCAGCAGTCGCCGAACAACCCGACCTTCAACATCGATGTCGACCGCACCCGCGCACAATATGTCGGCCTGACCGAGCGCGACGTCACCAACTCGCTGGTGGTCAACCTCGCCGGCTCCTCGCAGGTGGCGCCGACCTATTATCTCAATCCCGATAACGGCGTGTCGTATTCGATCGTGATGCAGACGCCGCAATACCAGATCGACTCGCTGAGCGCGCTGCAGACCCTGCCGATCACCGCGACCGGCAACACCCAGGCACCGATCCTCGGCGGCATCGCCGACATCAAGCGCGCGACCTCGAGTGCGGTGGTGTCGCAATATGACATCCAGTCGCTGGTGCAGATCTACGCCACGACGCAAGGCCGCGATCTTGGCGGCGTCGCGACCGACGTGCGCAAGCTGATCGCCGACACCGCCAAGGAGGTGCCGAAGGGCTCGTCCGTGGTGCTGCTCGGCCAGGTGCAGACCATGAACTCGGCCTTCACCGGCCTCCTGTTCGGCCTGCTCGGCGCCGTCGTGCTGATCTACTTCCTGATCGTCGTGAACTTCCAGTCCTGGTCGGACCCGTTCGTGATCATCACGGCGCTGCCCGCTGCGCTCGCCGGCATTGTCTGGATGCTGTTCACGACGGAGACCACGCTGTCGGTTCCGGCGCTCACCGGCGCCATCATGTGCATGGGTGTGGCGACGGCCAACAGCGTGCTCGTGATCAGCTTCGCCCGCGAGCGCTATGAGGAACTCGGCGATCCCGTCGCGGCGGCCCTGGAAGCCGGCTTCGTCCGGTTCCGCCCGGTGCTGATGACCGCGCTTGCCATGATCATCGGCATGGCGCCGATGGCGCTGGGGCTGGGCGAGGGCGGCGAGCAGAACGCGCCGTTGGGCCGGGCCGTGATCGGCGGCCTGATCTTCGCCACCTTCGCGACGCTGATGTTTGTTCCCGTGGTATTCAGTATGGTACACAAGAAGCAAGGCGCCAAAGCCGCCGCCTCATCGGAGATTCCGCATGCCGCCCACTGAAAAGCGCCCCCCGGTCTCACGCCGGAAGCTGGGCATCTTCGGCGTGGTGGCCTTGGTCGGGGCGGGCCTGATCGTCGGCACCGGGATCCGCGCCCGTGAGGAACAGGACACGCGGCTGAAGGAATGGACCGACGACCAGGCCATTCCGACCGTCGCGGTGGCGCTGCCCAATGCCAAGGCGCTGAGCCCCACGATCGACCTGCCGGGCCGGCTCGAGGCCTATTCCCGAGCGCCGATCTATGCCCGGGTATCCGGCTATCTCAAGAACTGGGACGCCGACATCGGCGCCCGCGTCAAGGCCGGCCAGGTGATCGCCGAGATCGAGGCGCCCGACCTCGACCAGCAATTGCTGCAGGCGCGCGCCGATCTCGCCAGCGCCCAGGCCTCGGCCAAGCTCTCCGAGGCCACGTTGAACCGGCGCAAGACGCTGGTGGCCTCGAACTTCGTCTCCGCCCAGGAGATCGACGAGCGCACCGCCGACCTTTCCAACAAGAACGGTGCGGTCAAGGCCGGCCAGGCCAACGTCGAGCGGCTGGAAGCGCTCGCCGGATACAAGAAGATCACGGCGCCGTTCGACGGCGTGGTGACCTCGCGCGACACCGACGTCGGCGCGCTGATCAACGCCGGCGGCAACTCGGGCCCGGCGATGTTCACGATCTCGGACATCACCAAGCTGCGCGTCTATGTCAACGTGCCGCAGAACTACGTCCCGGCGATCAAGATCGGCGCCAAGGCGACGCTGGCGCTACCGGATTACCCGAACCGCACCTTCCAGGCGACGGTGGAAGCCTCCTCGCAGGCGGTCGATGTCGCCTCCGGCACGACGCGGATGCAACTCGGGCTCGACAACTCCTCCGGCGAATTGATGCCAGGGCAGCTATGCCAGCGTGAAGCTCAATCTGCAGCGCGAATCCACGCCGCTCAGCATTCCCGCCAGCGCGCTGATCTTCAACAGCAGTGGCCTGCGGGTCGCAACCGTCGGTCCTGACGACAAGGTGCTGTTCAAGACCGTGAAGATCGGCCGCGACCTCGGCAAGGAGATCGAGATCGCCACCGGCCTCGCGCCCGACGATCGCATCATCACCGCCCCGCCGGACGGCCTCGCCGACGGCGACCATGTCCGCGTCACCGGTGCCGGCGCCAAGGGCAAGCCGACCACGGCATCCGAAAAGCAGGACGTGAAGGGGTAGGGGAGGACAGGTAAGCTCGTTCCTGCCTCTCACCTCAAGCCGCTTGCTCTGCCGTCATCCTGAGGTGCGCGCCCTTGCGCGCCTCGAAGGATGGGATCACGATGGTGTTCGCAGCCCATCCTTCGAGGCTCGCTCCGCTCGCACCTCAGGATGACGGCGGATTTTGCGGCGTGGCAGGAATTGTCAGCCCACTCGCCATTCCAGCATGCCATCGCCGGCGGTGACGATATTGCCCGTGGTACCGACCGGCGTGCGGTCCATGTCCTGCAGATAGGCCAGCGTTGCCGTGTCGCTCGCCGGGATGCGGCCGAGCGTGCGGCGGCCGTCCTCGGTGCGCAGCATGGTGACGCCGTGCTCGACCTCGCCATTGGCGCGATAGATCACGGTGAAGGCCTCGACCTTGCCTTTGCCCGCAGCCTCGGCGGTGAAGTCGGGCACGTTGCGCCTGTTGCGGTCGGCCTCCGCCTGCACGCTGGTGTCCTGCTTGAGCGCGACGTTCGGCGCCGCGCGCGACAGCACGAGGCCATGATGCTTGGTGACGAAGCCGCCCTGGCCATAGAGCAGGCCGAGCGCGCCGCCGCTTCTCAATTTGCGCACCATCGCGCAGGCCGAGTGCGTCATGTAGGTATTGAGCGGCGCGCCGAAGAACGTCAGCCCACCCGTCACGGTCGGCTGCACGTCGGGCCCAAGGCCGAGCGTCCGGCGCGCCATCTTCGGTACGCAGGGGAAGCAGCTATAGAGCTCGATCGCGTCGAACTTCTTGCCGTCGCCGCCGACGAGATCCATCACCGCCTTCAGCACCGCGGTCTGCGCGTGGCTTTCGACGAACTGATCGCGGATCAGATAGTCGCGCGGCTCTTCCGCCGAGGCGCCGCCGAGCGGATAGATCAGCCTGTCCGCCGGCACGCCGGCCGCGCGCGCTTTCGCGAGGCTGGTCAGGATCAGCGCGCCGCCCATGTTCACCGTCGGGTTCGCCACCATCAGCTTTGTATACGGCCAGGCGATCATCCGGTTGTCGGGCGTGGCCGTGGTGATCTCGTCGCCGGTGAACGTCTTCTTCAGCCACGAGTTCGGATTGTCGGCCGCGACGCGCGCATAGGTCGACCATAGCTCGCCCGATTCCTTCAGCGCGTCGCGCGGCGTCTGGCCCCAATGCGCCGATGTTGCAGATTCATAGAGCGGATAGACCGTGATCGGCCTGAACACGCCGAGGCTCACGGCCATCGGCTTCTGGAACGCGGCGCCGCGCTTCGGCTCCTCCACGTCGTGCGCGAACGGCGTCCACGGCAGCTCCACGCCGGCACGCTGCGCCTTGGTCGCCGTCGACTGCGCCTCCGCGCCACAGACCGCGGCGACGCTGCATTCGCCGCGCGCAATGCGTTGCGCAGCCTCGTGCAGATAGCGGATCGGACTCTCGCCGCCGACCGGGCCGTAATAGAGATGCGCGGGCGCAATGCCGAGCCGCTGCGCCAGCTGCTTCTCGGGATCGCGGTAGCGCCAGCTCAGGAAGTTGACGACGTCGAGCGACTGCACGTCGGACAGCAGCCTGGCGCCGCTGTCCGCCTCGGCGCGCTTCAGCGCCTCCTCAAGCAGCGTGAGCGGCTCGAGGCCGGCGGCGATGTCCTTCGGACGATCGACAATCTCGCCGACGCCGACGATGACGGGAATGCGGTCTTCGGGGATGCTGTTCGACATTCTTGTTGGTTCACTCTGCGGTCTTGGACTCGATGGTTGTTATGGGCGTCATTGCGAGCGAAGCGAAGCAATCCATGTTCCGACACGGGGAAAGGCGGATTGCTTCGTCGCTTCGCTCCTCGCAATGACGGCGGGGAGGGATCGTCACTCCGCCACCAGCGCGTTCATGTGCTCGACAGCTTCGACGAACTCTTCCTTGAACTCCTGCACCACGGCGCCGGCGGATTTGACGCTGTCGATCAGGCCGACGCCTTGGCCGACGAAATAGCTGACGAGATCGCGGGCCTTCTCGTTACCACCAGCTGCGGCGCGGTCGATGGCGTTGAAGGCGTCGCGGCTGATGATGCTTTGCAGCGGCATCGGCAGCGCGCCGGGGCTTTCCGGCGAGCGGTCCCAGGCATCGGTCCAGACCGAGCGGAGCTGCCGCGCCGGCTTGCCGGTGCGGCCCTTGGAGCGCACCGCGTCGCGCGAGGAGGCCGCGATCATCTTCTCGCGGAAGATCTCCGAGGTCTCCGATTCCACCGTGGCCAGCCACACCGAGCCGGTCCAGGCGCCGGCCGCGCCCATCGCCATGCAGGCCGCCATCTGGCTGCCGGTCATGATGCCGCCGGCGGCGAGCACCGGCACGTCGCGGATCTTTTTGACCGCCTTGATCACCTCCGGCACCAGCACCATGGTCGAGACCTCGCCGCAATGGCCGCCGGCCTCGGTGCCCTGCGCGACCAGGATATCGACACCGGCCGCGACCTGGCGCAGCGCGTGCTCCTTGGAGCCGACCAACGCCGCCACCGGCACGCCGTGCTTGCGCCCCATCTCGATCATCGCCTTCGGCGGCACGCCGAGCGCATTCGCGATCAGCCGGATCGGATGCCGGAACGAGACCTCGAGCAGTTGCAGCGCAGTCTCGGCGTCGAACGGCTGCGGCTGGTTGTCGGCGACGTTCCGGCTGGTCAGCTCGATGTCGTATTTCTTCAAGAGATTGCGGGTGAAGTCGCGATGCTCCTGCGAGACCCGCGCCTCGAGGCTCTTCCAGGTGACGTTCTTCTCGCCCGCGGTCGAGATGTTTTCCGGGATCAGCACGTCGATGCCATAAGGCTTGCCGTCGACATGCGCGTCGATCCACGTCAACTCCTGCTCCAGCGTCTCCGGCGAATGCGCGGTCACGCCGAGCACGCCGAAGCCGCCGGCGCGGCTGACCGCCGCCACCACGTCGCGGCAATGGCTGAAAGCGAGCAGGGGGAAGTCTACCCCGAGCATGTCGCAGATCGGTGATTTCATGGACTGGTTCTCTCCCGGCGGCTGCTTCTTGTGCTTGTTGGCGTCAGCCGCTGCAACGCTAGCGCATCACGGTCCGCGAAGCCAAGCGGGTTTCGGCCACGGCGATCTTGCGTGCAGGCGCTGCTCCGGCTGCATCCCTCGCAGCGCATTCCGCTGGATAGAAAATGCGATCCGCGGGGTGGGCAAAGCGCAGCCCGCGCACCATCTAGTGCGGACATGGGGATGGGCACGGCGCCGCCGCGCCACCTGGCAAGAACATGAATCGGGAGCCAACGACGTGAATGACATTCCTGCCTACGAGCCGCCGAAAGTCTGGACCTGGAACAAGGAAAGCGGCGGGCGCTTCGCCAGCATCAACCGTCCGATCGCCGGTCCCACCCACGACAAGGAACTGCCGGTCGGCCGCCATCCGCTGCAACTCTATTCGCTGGCGACGCCGAACGGCATCAAGGTCACCGTGATGCTGGAAGAGCTGCTGGCGGCGGGTCACAAGGGCGCGGAATACGACGCCTGGCTGATCAAGATCGACGGCAACCAGTTCGGCAGCGGCTTCGTCGCGGTCAATCCGAACTCGAAGATTCCGGCGCTGATGGACCGCAGCGGGAAGGAGCCGGTCAGGGTGTTCGAGTCGGGCTCGATCCTGGTTTACCTCGCGGAAAAATTCGGCGCGTTCCTGCCGACCGACGTCAAGACCCGCGCCGAAACCTTCTCCTGGCTGTTCTGGCAGATGGGCGCCGCGCCCTATCTCGGCGGCGGCTTCGGGCATTTCTACGCCTATGCGCCGACCAAGATCGAATACGCCATCGACCGCTTCGCGATGGAAGTGAAGCGCCAGCTTGACGTGCTCGACCGCCGGCTCGCCGACAACGAATATCTCGCGGGCCATGTCTACACCATCGCCGACATGGCGGTGTGGCCGTGGTACGGCAGCCTTGCCAAGGGTCTGCTCTATGGCGGCGGCGAATTCCTCTCGGTCCAGGACTACAAGAACGTGCAGCGCTGGACCGATGCGATCGCGGCACGGCCCGCGGTGAAGCGCGGCCGCATGGTCAACCGCACCTGGGGCGAGCCGTCGAGCCAGCTCCATGAGCGCCACGACGCCAGCGATTTCGAAACGAAGACGCAGGACAAGATCGGCGAGCCGGTGGCGTCGTGACGAAACGCGTCATGGCCGGGACAAGCCCGGCCATGACGAAATGACAGCTTTGCCAACCCGCCCTGCGATCACCCCAACAGATCGTCATACTCCGGATGCTTCTTCATGAAGCCCTGGATGAATTCGCATTTCACGACGAGCTTGATGCCCTGCGCTCGGACGGCGTCGAGCGTGGCGCGTGCGAGCTTGGAGCCGATGCCGCGGCCGCCGAGCTCCGCCGGCACCTCGGTGTGAACCAGCGTGATCGTGTCTGGCGTCTTGCGGTAGACCACGAAAGCGGTTGAGCCGTCGACGGCGAGCTCGAACCGGCTCTGCGCTTCGTTGTCGCGGAATGTTTCGCTCATTGTCTGATCCTCTATTTCTTTGCGCCCTCGGCCGCGGGGAACACCACGCGGTCATCGGTGCGGCAGTAGCGGTCGGCGAACATGCGGCCGATCGGGTGGTAGCGCTCCATGTGGACGCGCATCGCCTCGCGGTCCCACAATTCGTCGCGGATGTGGAAATGGATGCCCTCGCCCATGATCAGCTGGCGGTCGCCATTGACGTCGATCAGCTTCCAGGTCTTGCACTCCATCGCGAACGGTGCATCCGCAAGCCGGGGCACCGCGATCTTGCTCGATGGCGCGAGCTTCAGGCCGAGATAATCAGGCTCGCCGACCTCGGGCGGGAAGTCGCCGGAGGTCTCATGCATCGCGCGCGCCAGCGGCTCGTCGGTCAGGTTGACCACGAATTCGCCGAGACGCTGGATGTTGACCAACGTGTCCTTCTCGCGGCCGTCGGGCCGGCGATTGACCGCAAACATGCAGAGCGGCGGATCTTCGCAGAACACGTTGAAGAACGAGAACGGCGCCGCATTGACCACGCCGTCCGCGCTCGTGCTCGTCACCCAGGCGATCGGCCGCGGCAGCACGAAGGAGGTCAGCACCTTGTAGCGTTCGCGCTGGGTGAGGTCGCTTGGGGAATATTCCATGGGAATGTCCGGAAGTTCGTAGGGCGGGTTAGGGGAGCGTAACCCGCCGCGAGCGGACCGCAAAGCAAAAGGCGGGTTACGCTCGCGCGAACCCGCCTTGCAGACTTGCTTGCTTGTTCCTTGGAGCGCTCTTCCCTTACCTCGCCCCGCCTGCGGGGAGAGGTCGGATCGCATCGTCAGATGCGATCCGGGTGAGGGGGATTCTCCGCGAGACTATCTCTCACCGTGCTTTCGGAGGCGGCCCCTCATCGCGGCTTTCTCCCCGCAAGAGCGGGGAGAAGGAGAAGAAGCGACTACGGCATGCTCAGCTCGTGGCGGCCGACCACCATCCAGTGCACCTCGTCCGGACCGTCGGCGAAGCGGAGATGGCGGACGTCCTGGTACATTTCGCCGAGCGGGGACCACTGCGAGATGCCGGTGGCGCCGTGCATCTGGATCGCCTGGTCGATCACCTTGCAGGCGCGCTCGGGCACCATGGCCTTGACCATCGAGACCCAAACGCGGGCTTCCTTGTTGCCGAGCACGTCCATCGCCTTGGCCGCCTTCAGCACCATCAGCCGCATCGCTTCGATCTCGCAACGCGCCTGGGCGATGATCTGCATGTTGCCGCCGAGATGGGCGATCTTCTTGCCGAAGGCCTCGCGGGTCAGGCCACGCTGCACCATCATGTCGAGCGCCTTCTCGGCCTTGCCGATGGTGCGCATGCAGTGATGGATGCGGCCCGGTCCGAGGCGAACCTGCGAGATCTCGAAGCCGCGGCCTTCGCCGAGCAGCATGTTCTCCTTCGGCACCTTGCAATTGTTGAAGCGCAGATGCATGTGGCCGCGCGGCGCATGGTCATGGCCGAACACGTGCATGGGCCCGAGGATCTCCACGCCGGGGGTGTCGATCGGCACCAGGATCTGCGACTGCTGCTTGCTCGGCGCCGCGTCGGGATTGGTCTTCACCATCACGATCATGATCTTGCAACGCGGATCGCCGGCGCCGGAGATGTAATACTTCTCGCCGTTGATCACCCACTCGTCGCCGACGAGCTTTGCGGTGGTCGAGATGTTCTTGGCGTCTGAGGAGGCGACGTTCGGCTCGGTCATCGCGTAGGCCGAGCGGATCTCGCCGTTGAGCAGCGGCTTCAGCCACTTCTCCTTCTGCGCCTTGGTGCCGACGCGCTCCAGCACCTCCATGTTGCCGGTGTCGGGCGCCGAGCAGTTCATGGTCTCGGAGGCCAGCGGGCTCTTCCCGAGCTCGGCGGCGATGTAGGCGTAGTCGAGGTTGTTGAGGCCTTCGCCGGTTTCTGCATCGGGCAGGAAGAAGTTCCAGAGGCCGACTTCCTTGGCCTTGTCCTTGGCCTTCTGCAGGATCGCGAGCTGCTCGTCCGTGAAGCTCCAGCGATTGGTCTTCTTCTCGCCGGCGCGATAGAACTCGACCGACATCGGGTCGACCGTGTCGCGGATGAACTGCTTCACATGGTCGTAGAGCGGGCGGACCTTGTCCGACATGCGCAGGTCATTGAGCTCGTCGCCTGGACTGAGCGTGTAGTTCGTGGTGCGCGGCACATAGGCATGTTTCACTGTCTTTTCTCCCTCGCGAAGGCGCGTTTCGCGGCGGACAATAGACGCGTGCGACGCCAAGCGCGAGTACCGATTTTCCGATCACCTCTACCGTATCGCGGAATTTCGCGACGGCGTTTCAAACGTTGTTTGAACGCCGCCGCGTACAGCGTGAAAGAGTCCGGCGGACGCCGGTTAGCTCATCCGATGCATCGCGCAGATCTTGTTGCCGTCGAGGTCGCGCAGATAGGCGAGATAGAGCTTCACGCCAGAACCTTCCCGTACGCCCGGCGGGTCCTCGCAAGGCTTGCCGCCATTGGCGACGCCGGCCGCGTGCCAGGCCTCGACCTGCTCCGGCGAAGAGCAGGCAAAGCCGATCGTGCCGCCATTGGCGTGCGTCGCCGGTTCGCCGTTGATCGGCTTGGACACCATGAAAATGCCGGCCTTGGTGAGGTACATGATGCGGTGACCGTCAACCCGGGCCGGCCGGACATCGAGCGTGCCAAGCAGCGCATCATAAAACGCCTTGGCCTTGTCCAGATCGTTGGTGCCAACCATCACGTGTGAAAACATCTGAAATATCCTCCCTGCTTGTTAAAAGCCGCCTTATTGCGTCCCTTGCGGCTCAAACGCTAGCAGCAGTTTTGCCACGACGGAAGCGACGCTGCGTCGCGCGTTGTTCTGTCCGTCACTCTGCGGCCGTCATTCCACGCCGCGCAACTGCGCACCCCGCGCGACGCTGCGATCGGCACCGGGCTTTCGCTGCGCCCTCTGCTTTGGAGGAGGCAAGTAAACGCAAGACTCGGACGCAGCGGTGCCGCGAGGATGCGGATGTATGACTCAAGCTCGCGCCACATTCTCGCTGTCGTCCCGGGCAAGCGCAGCGCGACCCGGGACCCATAACCACCGTTGCTCATTGGGTGACGACGCTGGGGCACCAGCTTGCTTCAACAACAGCATTCTGTGGTTATGGGTCCCTGCTTTCGCAGGGACGACAGCGGTAGACGTGGCGGTAGCGAAAACTCAAAACGCCGTGTACCCGCCGTCGATCACAAAGCAATCCGCCGTATGATAGGACGACGCCTTGCTCATGATGTAGACGGCGATGCCGCCGAAATCGCTCGGCTCGCCGAAGCGGCGCAGGGGGATGCGCGGCATCACATTGGCGACGAACTTGTCGTTGGCCATGATGCCGGCGGTCATGTCGCTCTTGATCCAGCCCGGCAGGATCGCGTTCGCGGTGACGCCGTGGCGCGCGAGCTCGACGCCGAGCGCACGGCACAGCGCATTCAGCGCCGCCTTGGTGCCGGCATAGTGCTCGTTGCGCGCGGTGCCGAACAGCGAGGCGAGGCTCGAGGTCGCGACCAGCCGGCCGAACTTGTCGCCGGCCTCGGCGCGGTCGGTCATGTGGCGTGCCGCAGCCTGGAATACGTGAAACACGCCGTCGAGATTGGTCGCGAACATCTTGCGCCATTCCTCCTCGGTGCGGTCGATGAAGGCTCTACGTCCGCCGCCGCCGATGCCGGCGTTGGCGAAGCAGCCGTCGACGCGGCCGAAGGTGTCCAGCGTCGCCTTCATCGCGGTCTTGACCGAGCCGGGATCGGTGACGTCGCAGAATTGCGTCGCGACCTTGCCGGGGCCGGCCTTCATCGAGGCCGCGGCGTTGGCGTTTTTTTCCGCGTTGCGGCCCCAGATCGAGACGTTGCAGCCGGCAGCGTTCAGCGCCTGCGCGATGCCGAGGCCGATGCCGCCGTTGCCGCCGGTGATGACAGCGACGCGGCCGGTGAGATCGAAGATGCCACTCATTGGGGTTTCCATTTGGTTGGGTGCGCGCTAATCACGCGTTCACGGATGGGCTTGCCGCCGACCATGGACAAGCCCGGCACAAAAATCAAATATGGGTCGAAGCATCGACCTACCGCGGTACCCACCGCCGAAACAAGGTGAAGAGGAAACCATGCAGTTCAAACACGTCACGCTCGACTTCGACGGATCGGTCGCGATCCTCAGGCTCGACCACCAGGAAGTCATGAACGCGGTCTCGATCGACATGCTGGGCGGGCTTGCCGAGGCACTCGATGCGATCGACGACAAGCGCGACGAGGTGCGCTGCCTGGTGATCACGGGCGCGGGCCGTGCCTTCTGCACCGGCGCCAATCTGCAGGGCCGCAACCAGCAGAAGCCCGGCAAGAGCAATGCCGGCGCGGCGCTGGAGACCGCGTTCCATCCGTTCCTGCGCCGATTGCGTAAGCTGCACTGTCCGATCGTGACGGCGGTGAACGGCCCGGCCGCCGGCGCCGGCATGAGCTTCGCCCTGATGGGCGACCTCATCCTGTGCGCGCGCTCGTCCTATTTCCTGCAGGCGTTCCGCCGCATCGGTCTGGTGCCGGATTGCGGCTCGACCTGGCTGTTGCCGCGGCTGATCGGCAAGGCGCGCTCGGTCGAGCTGTCGCTGCTCGGCGAGCGGCTGCCGGCCGAGAAGGCGCTGGAGTGGGGCCTTGTCAACCGCGTCTATGACGACGCCGCGCTGATGGAAGAAACCATGAAGCTCGCGCACGATCTCGCCAACGGCCCGACGGTGGCGTTGTCGCTGATCCGCAAGCTCTATTGGGACAGCCCGGAAAATACCCTCGAGGATCAGCTCAATCTGGAATTCGAGTCGCAGCGCCTTGCCGGCAGCGCCGAGGATTTCAAGGAAGGTGTCACCGCATTCCTCGAGAAGCGGCCGGCGAAGTTCAAGGGCAAATGATCGAGACCGAGCTCACCCGCTGCGTCGCCTCGTTTCATCCAGGCGCAACCGGCGTCACCGGCGCGGCAAAACTCTCCGGCGGCGCCAGCCAGGAGACCTGGTCGTTCGACATCGTGCACCCGAACGGCACTGTCGGCGCGATCCTGCGCCGCGCGCCGCCGGGCTACGGTGCCGCTCCGGGCCGCGCCGCCGGCCTCGATGCCGAGGCGACGCTGATGCAGCTCGCGCATGACGCGGGCCTGCCGTCGCCGAAGGTGATGCATGTCTTGAGGCCGGAGGACGGCCTTGGCCGCGGCTTCATCATGGCGCGGGTCGAAGGCGAGACCATCGCGCGGAAAATTTTGCGCGACGAGGAATTTTCCGGCGCGCGGCCGATTCTCGCCCGCCAGCTCGGCCGTGTCATTGCCGGCATCCATGGCCTGCCGCAGGCCAAACTGCCGAAGCTGCGCAGCCTGACCGCGACCAGGGAGATCGAGGATCTCTCCCGCGAGTATCACAGCTTCAACTGGCCGCGGCCGGTGTTCGAACTGGCGCTGCGCTGGCTGCGCGATCACGATCCCGGTCCGTCGTCGGAGACGACGCTGGTGCATGGCGATTTCCGCCACGGTAATCTGATCATCGGTCCCGACGGGGTGCGCGCGGTGCTCGACTGGGAGCTCGCGCATACCGGCGATCCGATGGAGGATCTCGGATGGATCTGCGTCAACTCATGGCGCTTCGGCGAGATCGACAAGCCGGTCGGCGGTTTCGGCACGCGCGAAGATCTGTTCGCGGGCTATGAGGAAGCCGGCCGCAAGGCCGACCCCGAGCGCGTGATGTTCTGGGAAGTGATGGGCACGCTGCGCTGGGGCGTGATGTGTTGCGGCATGATGCAGCGCTTCCGAAGCGGCCCGGATCACTCGATGGAGCGCGCGATGATCGGGCGGCGCGCGTCGGAGACCGAGATCGATCTGCTGCGGTTGCTGGCGCCGCGCGCATGATCCCGAAACGTGGAGACCGGTCTTCGGAATCGATCATGCGCAAGAAAGAGAGCAAGTGACATGCAGGACGAACCGACACCCACCGAACTGATCAAGGCCGTCGCCGACTTCCTGCGCAGCGAGATCGCGCCCGCGATCAAGGGGCACAACGGCTTCAAGCTGCGCGTCGGCATCAACGCGCTCGACCTGGTGACGCGGCAGCTCGCGCTCGCCGAGGCCGGCGATGCGACCGAGGCCGCGCGGCTGAAGCAATTGCTGGGCACCGACGGGACGCTGATGGAGCTGAACCGCGTGCTGTCGGGGAAGATCGCAGGTGGCGAGGTCGATCTGAAAACGCCGGGGCTATCGGAGCATCTCTGGCAGACCACGATGGACAAGCTCGCCGTCGACCAGCCGAACTACGCGTCCTACAAGCGGGAGCTCGGAAAGTAGGATGGGTAGAGCGAAGCGAAACCCATCAGGACCACGCGCCAAGCCTCGATGGGTTTCGCTACGCTCTACCCATCCTACGTCGTCATGACAGGATTGCCGTCATTCCGGGATGGTGCGTCAGCACCAGACCCGGAATCTCGAGATTCCGGCTTCGATGCTTCGCATCGCCCCGGAATGACAGAAGGGACGTGCTACCGCCCCAGCCACTTCGGCGGCCGCTTCTCCGAAAACGCCTTCGGTCCCTCGATGTAGTCCTGCGAGGCGGCCATCGCCTTCACCGCCGGATACTCGCGCTGCTCGGCCAGCGCTTGCTCCAGCGACACTTCAAGGCCCTTCTGGATCGCCTGCTTGGAGGCGCGGATCGACATCGGCGAGTTCTTGGTGATGGTCTCGGCCCAGTGCTCGGCGGCTGCCAGCGCCTCGCCCTGCGGCACCACCTCGTTGACGAAGCCGAGTTCGAGGCCTTCCTTGGCGCTGACATGGCGCGCGGTCAGGATCATGCCCATGGCGCGCTTCAGCCCGATCTGGCGCGGCAGCCGGTGCAGGCCGCCGGCCAGCGCCGCGAGGCCGACCCGCGGCTCGGGCAGGGCGAAGGTCGCATTCTCGGAAGCGATGATCAGGTCGCAGGCCAGTGCAATCTCGAAGCCGCCGCCCATCGCGACGCCGTTGACGGCGGCGATGATCGGCTTGTCGCAGTCGAAGCGGGTGGTGAGGCCGGCAAAGCCGCCCTTGTCCCAGCCGCGCTTGCCTCCGGCGGCCTGCCATTTCAGGTCGTTGCCGGCGCAGAACGCCTTGTCGCCGGCGCCGGTGACGATCGCGACCCACTGCTCGGGATCGGCGGAGAAGTCGTCGAACACCTTGTTGAGCTCGAAATGCGCGTCGATATGCAGCGCGTTGTAGACCTCGGGCCGCGACAGCGTCACGATGGTGATGGGACCCTTGCGCGTCACCTTGGAGAATTTCAGATCCATGTTTGCTCCCGTCGATTTTCTGCGGCGAAGAATATTGCTGATATCCTAGCGCCTGCGCGTCGTTCCGTGCCATCCAATTACGCAAGGCGACCGCGCGCGCAAGCCTCGCTCGCCTGCTTGACTTGGCGACAGGCTTCTCACCTTAATCAATCCGAACGCGGATGCGCGACAGCGTCTAGACGCAAAATCAGAATCAACAATATTTCCGGGAGAGACCGCCTTGGATTTCAATCTGCCGGCTGACCTGACAGCCTATCTCGCCGAGCTCGATCGCTTCATCGAACGCGAGATCAAGCCGCTGGAAGAGGCTGACGACAACATCCGCTTCTTCGACCATCGCCGTGAATGGGCGCGCACCGATTTCGACAAGGGCGGCCTGCCGCGCCATGAATGGGAGCTCCTGCTGCGCAAGGCCAAGAACCTGGCCGATGCCGCCGGCCATCTGCGCTTCGCGATCCCGAAGCGCTATGGCGGCAAGGACGGCTCCAACCTGTGGATGGCCGTGATCCGCGAACATTTTGCCTCAAAGGGTCTCGGTTTGCACAACGACCTGCAGAACGAACACTCGATCGTCGGCAATCTGCCGATCGTGACCATGCTCGACCGCTACGGAACCGACGAGCAGAAGGCGATGATCGACGGCTCGATCACCGGCAAGTACCGCATCACGTTCGGTCTGACCGAGCCCGAGCACGGCTCGGACGCCACCCATATGGAAACCAAAGCGGTTCAGGCCACGCGCGACAACGTCAAGGGCTGGATCATCAACGGCGAGAAGATGTGGACGACAGGCATGCATGTCGCCACGCACTGCGCGCTGTTTGCCCGCACCTCGGGCAATGACGGCGACGCACGCGGCATCAGCTGCTTCCTGGTGCCGGCGAAATCGGCGGGGGTGAAGGTCGAAGAGTATATGTGGACCTTCAACATGCCGACCGACCATCCGCGGGTCAGCTTCACCGATGTGTTCGTGCCGGAGGATGCGCAGTTCGGCGAGGTCGGCCGCGGCCTGTCGCTGGCGCAATGCTTCGTGCACGAGAACCGCATCCGCCAGGCGGCGAGCTCGCTCGGCGCTGCGGTGTACTGCATCAATGAGAGCGTGAAGTATGCCCGCGAGCGCAAGCCGTTCGGCAAGGCGCTGGCGGAGAACCAGGCGATCCAGTGGCCGCTGGTCGAGCTCGCGACCCAGGCCGAGATGCTGCGGCTGTTGATCCGCAAGACCGCCTGGGAGATGGATCAACTGACCCAGGCGCAGGTCGAGCACACGCTGTCCGACCGGGTCTCGATGTGCAATTTCTGGGCAAACCGTCTGTGCTGCGAAGCCGCCGACCGCGCGATGCAGGTGCATGGCGGCATGGGCTATTCGCGCCACAAGCCGTTCGAGCACATCTACCGCCATCACCGCCGCTATCGCATCACGGAAGGCAGCGAGGAGATCCAGAAGCGCAAGGTGGCGGGCTTCCTGTTCGGCTACATGGGAGCCGGCAAGCACTAACGCAGAGGAGGCGGCATGAGCATGGAAGGTGGATGCACCTGCAGAAACGTCCGCTACCGCCTGACCGGCAGGCCGCTGATCGTGCACGCCTGCCACTGCACCTGGTGCCAGCGCGAGACCGGCACCGTGCACGCGCTCAACGCGTTGTACGAGGCCGAGCGGGTTGAGCACATCGCGGCCGAGCCCGAGATCGTCGACACGCCCTCGGCGAGCGGCAAGGGGCAGAAGATCGCGCGCTGCCCCATCTGCAAGGTCGCGGTGTGGAGCAACTATCCGGGCGCAGGACCGGCAGTTCGCTTCGTCCGCGTCGGCACGCTGGACGATCCGAGCCAGTGCCCGCCGGATGCGCACATCTTCACTTCGTCGAAGCAGCCCTGGGTGACGTTCCCGCCGGGCGCGAAAGTGTTCGCCGAGTATTACGATCGGAAAGAGGTCTGGCCGAAAGAGGCGCAGGAGCGGTGGCGCGTCTTGCGGGAGAGGACGGGGAAGAAGTGAAGTGCGACACTCCCTCCACCGTCGTCCCTGCGAAAGCAGGGACCCATAACCACAGTCGGCTATTGGTTGAACGAGATGTGGCCCCAGCGTCGACAGACAATGAACAACGATGGTTATGGGTCCCGGCCTTCGCCCATAGGCGCTAAAATAGGATTTGCGCCTTGGATTCGCTTGTGATTCCAAGATGGAATGGCACACGAATCGCTTGTGAACAAAGATTGGGCGCGCGTTGTCGCCCGACTTGGCGGAGCCGAGGCTCTGAACATTAGCGCGCGCAAGACGAAGGCGTTTGTCCGTCCGCGGGAGATCAGCAATGCGGTCGACTTGCTGCGCCTGATCTTGGCTTATTGCCTTGGTGAGAAAGGGCTGCGGTTGACGGCGGCATGGGCCACGTCGGTTGGGCTTGTCGATATCTCCAACGTGGCTCTGTTGTATCGCTTACGTCAGTGCGGAGATTGGCTGGCAATCTTGGTCGAGCAGGCGCTTGCCGCCGCGGCGCCGAAGGCGAGCCGCGGTCGTCTGATCCGTATTGTTGACGCCACGACGGTCCCCAAGGCTGGGACGAGCGGCAGGAACAAGAACGCAGTGTGGCGTATCCATAGCGCGTTCGATCTTCCGCAGGAGCGCTTTGGTCACTTCGAACTGACCGATCAGCGAGCGGGCGAGACGCTGGATCGGATACCGGCGGTTGCCGGTGAGATCCGTCTTGCCGATCGCGCCTATCTGCAACCGGAGCGCATGGCGCATCTCGTCGATGCCGATGCGGACTTCGTGATCCGGGCCGGCTGGAAGAGCGCGCGCTGGCTCGATGCCGAAGGTAATCTTGTTGACCTCACTGCCGAACTGCGCAACGCCTCGGCGCGTGGCCTGATCGATCGGCCGATTTGGATAAAGCGCAAGTCAGGTGCGCCGCCGCTCGCAGTGCGTCTGGTTGCCGCGAAGAAGCCGGCGCAAGCTGCTGCGGCTGCGCGACGCAAGGCGCGCCGGACTGCACAAAAGGGAGGTCATCAGCTCTCCAGGCAAACACTTGACGCCGCAGATTGGGTGATCCTGGTGACCTCACTCAGGCCAGAGGACTTCACGACTGCAGATATCCTCGCCCTCTATCGGCTGCGATGGCGCATTGAGCTCGGCTTCAAGCGGCTGAAAAGCCTGATTGGCCTGAAGGGACCTCCCGGAACCGACGAGCGGTCCGCCAGACCCCATATCCTCGCTCATCTGCTGATCATTCTATTGCTCGAGCCGCTCGTCGACGAACTCGAAGACTCTCCCCGCTTGGCCGACGCCGCCTGACCCACCCAGTGACGTGGCGTCTGCTGCGCCAGCTCGTAGCTTCGCTACGGCAAGCGATCATTCCACAGCCCGCAATCGCTCTACTCTGCAGAGCCAGTCACGCTCTCCGGCGACATCTACGCGAGCCACCCAGACATAAGCGCCACTATCAGACTATGATCAAACTATCTTAGCGCCTATGGGCCTTCGCCGGGACGACAGCGAGGGCTAATTCACCTGCCGGTCCTTGCCCGCCCAATACGGTTCACGCAGGCTCCGCCGCAAAATCTTGCCCGACGGGTTGCGCGGCAGCGCCGGGATGAAGTCGACCGATTTCGGTGTCTTGTAGCCGGCGATCCGCTCGCGTGTGAAGTTGATGATGTCGGCCGCGGTCGCAGTCTTTCCCGGCTTCATCACCACCACCGCCTTCACCGCCTCGCCCCATTTGTCGTCGGGGATGCCGATGACAGCGGCTTCCGCCACGTCCGGATGGTCGCACAGCGCGCTCTCGACCTCGGCCGGATAGATGTTCTCGCCGCCGGAGATGATCATGTCCTTGATGCGGTCGTGGATGTAGAGGTAGCCGTCACTGTCCATGTAGCCGGCATCGCCGGTGCGCAGCCAGCCGTCGTTGTCGATGGTGCGCGCGGTGGCCTCGGGCAGATTCCAGTAGCCGACCATGTTGGAGCCGGAACGGGTGGCGATCTCGCCGACTTCGCCCGGCGGCAGCGCCTTGCCGTCCGGATCGAGGATCGCAAGCTCGATACCGGGCAACGCCTTGCCGGCCGAGCGCATGCGGTCGAGCCCTTCGATATGGTCTTCCGGCGGCAGCGCGACGATGGTGCCGGTGGTCTCGGTCATGCCGTACATCTGCACGAAGCCGCATTTGAAGACCTCGATGCACTCCTTCAGCAGCGCCGCCGGAATCGGTGAGGCGCCATAGAGCATGTATTTCAGGCGGGAGAAGTCGACCTGCCGCGCGCGCGGCTGCCGCACCACGAACTGCATCGCCGCCGGCACCATGAACAGCTTTGTGATGCCGGACTGCTCGAAGAAGTCGAGCACCTTGGTCGGGTCGAACTCGCGCGCGATTACACCGCGGGCGCCGTGATAGAGGCCCATCACGCCCCAGCCGGAGCCGCCGATGTGGAAGATCGGCATCGCGACCAGCGAGACGTCGTCGGTGGTCCAGCGGTTCCACTCCGGCTTCTCGGCCTCGTTGCCGCTTTGCACGAGGTTGAGGAAATTGGCGTGTGACAGCATCGCGCCTTTCGGCTTGCCCGTCGTGCCCGAGGTGTAGAGCTGGATCGCGATGTCCTTCGGCTCGATCGCAACGCGCGGGTCATCGCCGCCCTGCGCATCGCGCCAGGCGACGAAGTCGGGCCATTCCGGCGCGCCGCCCTCGGTCGTGATGATGGTGCGGACGCTGGGCAGCTTGTCGCTGATGTTGCGCGCCTGCGTGATGAATTCGGGGCCGACGAACAGGACGGGGGCCTTGCAGTCGTCGACGATGAAGGCGACCTCGGGGCCTGCAAGGCGCCAGTTCACCGGCGCCATCACCACACCGGCCTTCATCGCGCCCATCAACAGCTCGAAATAGAAATCGCTGTTCTTGCCGAGATAGGCGATGCGCTCGCCCTTCTCGACGCCCATCGCGATCAGCGCGTTGGCGACGCGGTTGGTCTTGATGTCGAACTCGGCGAAGCTGGTTTGCCGTCCCTCGAATTCATAGGCCAGCGCATCGCCGCGGCTCTTGGCGCGCTCGCGCACCATGTCGGCAAGGTTGGTCAGTTTCGGCGCGTCGGACATGTTCCCCCGTGACGTCTTGTTTTGGTTGCACGGAGTGTGGCGGCATCGCGCGGGAAAAACAATACGGAGGAATTGGCCGCGCTGTTTCAACATCGTCGTCCCGGCGAAGGCCGGGACCCATAACCACGAATCTGTATGTGGCGCGACGCTGGGGCCACAGCGAGCTCAACAACGCGCAGCGGTGGTTTGGGTCCCTGCTTTCGTGTTTGGTCCCTGCTGATTGGTTTGATGGAATCGGTGTAGAACGAGGCGTGGCCTTTGTCAGGGAGCACCTCGGGTCATGGAACTGAGCCTGCACGCGAACGCCACGACGACGCCGAAGACGCGCGCCTATATCCAGCGCAGCAGGAAGTCGGTTGCCGAATTGGCGACGGAACTGGGGGTCAGCGAGACCACGATCTATCGTTGGCGCGACCGCACGACGGTCGAAGATCGCTCGCACCGGCCGAAGAACCTGGTGACCAGCCTGTCGGCTGTCGAAGAAAGGGCGGTTTGCGAGCTGCGGACGTCGCTGCAGTTGCCGCTGGATGACATCGTCGAGGTGATGCAGCGATGCATCAATGCCAAGCTGTCCCGCAGCGCCATTCACCGCTGCCTGCAGCGCAATGGCATCAGCCGGCTCGCCAAGCCTGACAAACCCAAGGTCGGCATCTTCGAGACCGCCAGCATCGGCTTCATCCATATCGACGTGAAGTATCTGCCGTCCCTGCAGCGCCGCACCAGCTATGCCTTCGTCGCCATCGACCGCGCCACCCGCTACGTCTTTGTCGAGATCCATTCCAGGCGGGACGGGGCCACCGCGACCGGCTTCCTCGAGCGCTTCCTGGCCGACTTCCCGCACCAGGTTCACACCATCCTGACCGACAATGGCGCGGAGTTCACCGACCGCTTCGCTGTCGACAAGAAGAACAAGCCGCCCGGGAAGCCTTCCGGCGACCACCCCTTTGATCGGCTCTGCAAGCAGCGCGGCATCCAGCATCGCCTGACCAAGCCTTACCACCCGCAGACCAACGGCCTCGTCGAACGCTTCAACCGGCGTATCGCCGAAGCCATTGGCCGCGAACAAAAGCGCGGCAGCGCCCGGCGGACCTTCATCGACCATGCCGATCGCGACGCCTTCATCGCCAAGTTCGTCCACGACTACAACCGGACTCGCCTCAAATGCCTCGGCTACCAGGCCCCGATCCAGGCCGTTGCTAAACTCACGGGACTGAACACTTTCGCAGGGACAACAGTAGTGATTGAGGAGCAAGCGCGGGCCTCAGCCCCGCGCCGCGCGGTCCTTCTCGTTCTGGGCCTTGATCGACTCGCGCGCCTTGGTCCAGTCGTCGTCGCTCCAGTCGCGCAGTTGGTAGAAATTGCCGCCCATGGCGAGCGCCTGCGCGCCGTCCATGGCGATGGTCTCGCCGTTGATCCAGTCGCAGCCGCCGGAAATCAGGAACACCGCGAGGTTCTGTAACTCCTCCATGGTGCCGACGCGGCCCATCGGGTTCATCGCCTTGGTGCGCGCGCCGGCCTCGTCGCCGGGCTTGATGCGCTTGCTCATGCCTTCGGTCGGGATCTCGCCGGGCGCGATGGTGTTCAGGCGGATGCCGTGACGGCCCCATTCGATCGCAAGCGACATGGTCATGGCGTGGATCGCCGACTTGCTCATGGCCGACGGCACCACGTAAGGCGAGCCATTGCGCACCCAGGTCACGGTGATCGACACCACGTTGCCGCGATGGCCGCCGGCGATCCAGCGCCGGCCCACCGCGTGCGTCACGTAGAAGGTGCCGTGCATTACGATGTTGGCGACCGCATCGAAGCCGCGCGGCGACAGTTCTTCCGAGCGCGAGATGAAATTGCCGGCGGCGTTGTTGATGAGATCGGTGAGCGGACCGCTGGTGGTCCAGATCGCCTCGATCATCTCGTCGACCGCCATGGCGTTGCGGATATCGACGCCGTGGCTGACCACGCGCCCGCCATGCTCGGCCATCAGCTCGGTGGCGGTTTCGTCGCAGACGCTCTTACGGCGGCCGCAGATATGCACCTCGGCCCCGAGCTGCAGGAACCGCGAGGCCATGGACTTGCCGAGGCCGGTGCCACCACCGGTTACCAGTATGCGCCGCCCGGCAAGAAGCTGATCAGAGAACATCGTTTCCTCCACGGGGGTTGTCAGTTAATTGGTCGATTGACTAAAAGCGGACAACGGCCTTTCTGTAAAGCGCCAACAAGGAACAGCGGAGGAGATTTCAATGGAAGATCGCGTTTCGATATCGATTTCGGACGGTATCGCCGATGTCCGCCTGGTGCGGGCGGACAAGATGAACGCGCTCGACGCCGCGATGTTCGAGGCATTGGTCGCCGCAACCGACCGGCTTTCCAGGGAAAAAGCCGTTCGGGTGGTGGTGCTGTCCGGCGAGGGCCGGGCGTTCTGCGCCGGGCTCGACATGGGCCGTTTCGCCGCCATGAAGGATGGCGGTAACGGAGTGCCGGGCGGCGAGAAGCGCGATCTCACCGTCCGCACCCACGGCAGGGCCAATTTCCCGCAGCAGGCGGTCTGGGGCTGGCGCCAGCTTCCGGTGCCGGTGATCGCAGCGGTTCACGGTGTCGCGTTCGGCGGCGGCTTCCAGCTCGCGCTCGGCGCCGACATGCGCTTCCTCTCGCAAGATGCACGGATGTCGATCATGGAAATCAAATGGGGTCTTGTGCCCGACATGGCGGGCACGCCGATTCTGGCGAGCCTCGTGCGCGACGACATCCTGCGCGAGCTCACCTATACCGGCCGCATCTTCTCGGCGCAGGAGGCCCAAAGTTACGGCCTTGCCACCCGCGTCTGCGACGACCCGCGCGCCGCGGCGCTCGAAGTCGCGCGCGAGATCGCCGGCAAGAGCCCGGATGCGATCCGTGCCGCCAAGCGCATGCTCAACAATCTGTCGGTCGACCCGGCGGCCGCGCTGCTCGCGGAATCGGTCGAGCAGCAGAAATTGCTCGGCAGCCCGAACCAGACCGAATCCGTGCGCGCCAATCTGGAGAAGCGCGCGCCAAGGTTTGCGGATGCGGGGTAACGACCGCAGTCATTCCGGGGGATGCGCAAGCATCGAACCATGGTGCGCAATTGCGCACCGGAGAATCTCGAGATTCCGGGTTCGCGCTCTGCGCGCCCCGGAATGACATTTAACCCGACGAAAGATCGGACAACGACAATGGAAACGTCCCAGCTCTTCCTCGGCATCGTCAGCGGCGGTCGCCGGCGCGATCACGCTGCAGTGGCCGAGCGCGCCGACCGTATTGCCAGCGGCCTCAACGAGCTCGGCGTCAAGCCGGGCGACAGCGTCTGCATGCTGATGCGCAACGACATCGCCTTCATCGAGGCTGCCTATGCCGCGATGCGGCTCGGCGCCTATGGCGTGCCGATCAACTGGCACTTCAAGCCGGAGGAGATCAACTACGTGCTGACGGATTCCGGCACGCGCGTCCTGATCGGTCATGCCGACATGCTGCATCCGCTGCGCGGCGCGATCCCGCCCGGCGTCATCGTGCTCAGCGTGCCGACGCCACCGGAAATCCTCGCCAACTACAAGATCAATCCCGATCATCTGGCGACACCGGATTTCGCGATCGATTTCGAAGCCTGGCTGGCGCAGTTCCCGCGCTATGACGGCCCGGTGGTGCCGCAGCCGCAGAACATGATCTACACCTCGGGCACCACAGGCCATCCCAAGGGCGTGCGCCGCTTCGCGCCGACGCCGGAGCAGACCGCCAATGCGGAAGCAATGCGCGCGATGATCTACGGCCTGAAGCCCGGTGCACGCGCGATCCTGCCCGGACCGCTCTACCATTCCGCGCCGAATTCCTTCGGCTTGCGCTCGGGCAAGCTCGGCGGCGCGCTGGTGCTGATGCCGCGCTTCGACGCGGAGGAGTTTCTGCAGCTGATCGCGCGCGAGCGGATCGACACCATCTTCATGGTGCCGACGATGTTCATCCGCCTGATGAAGCTGCCAGAGGAGGTGCGCCGGAAGTACGACAGGTCGTCGCTGCGCCATATCATCCATGCCGCCGCGCCCTGTCCGCCCGATGTCAAGCGCGCCATGATCGAATGGTGGGGGCCGGTGATCTACGAGTTCTACGGCTCGACCGAGTCAGGCGCGGTGACCTTCGCCAATTCCGAGGACGCGCTGAAGAAGCCCGGCACGGTCGGAAAGATCTCGCCCGGCGCCGAGCTTCGCTTCATCGGCGACGACGGCAAGGAGGTGCCGCAGGGCCAGATCGGCGAGATCTATTCGCGGATCAAGGGCAATCCCGATTTCACCTATCACAACAAGGCCGAGAAGCGCGCCGAGATCGACCGGCAGGGATTCATTACCTCGGGCGACGTCGGCTATATCGATGCCGACGGCTACGTCTTCATCTGCGATCGCAAGCGCGACATGGTGATCTCGGGTGGCGTCAACATCTATCCGGCCGAGATCGAGGCGGTGCTGCATGCCGTCCCCGGCGTGCACGACTGCGCGGTGTTCGGTATTCCCGATGCCGAATTCGGCGAGGCGCTGATGGCGGTGGTCGAGCCGCAGCCCGGCGTCGCGCTCGACATCGCCTCCGTCCGCGCCCAGCTGAAGACCGCGCTTGCCGATTACAAGGTGCCCAAGCACATCGAGATCCAGACCAGCCTGCCGCGCGAGGATTCCGGAAAAATCTTCAAGCGCCGGCTGCGCGATCCCTATTGGGAGCGGGCGGGGCGGAGGATCTAGCCCGTCGTCCCGGGCAAGCCAACGGGTCGGCGCGAAGCGCCGCCCGATGACAGGCTCCGCGCGACCCGGGATCATAACCACCAATCTCCGTATTGCGCGCTGCGGTAGCCCCAACTTGCTTCGACCGCAGCCGCCGGTGGTTATGGGTCCCGGGACGACATTGGTGTGTGTGCACCGCCACCAAGTTCATCTTGCGCTGCGGCAAAAAAAGCGCACACTCGGGAGGAGCCGGGCAGCCTCCGGAGTAGCCGAGCCATGTCTCCCCAGGTAATGCCTCCCCAGACCATGCCGCCCGAGACGGAAATCCGCGCCAAACGTGCCGCAGAGGCCAGCCTTCTGGAAGCGACTGCGCAGGAGGAGGATGCGCGGCTCCGGAACGACATCCGCCTGCTGGGGCGCGTTCTCGGCGACACCGTGCGCGACCAGGAAGGGGCCGATGCATTCGACCTGGTCGAGCGCATCCGCCAGACCTCGGTTCGCTTCCATCGCGACGAGGACAAGCTGGCGCGGCGGGAGCTGGAGAGCATCCTCGACGGCATGTCGATTGCCGAGACGCTGCGGATCGTCCGCGCCTTCAGCTATTTCTCCCACCTCGCCAACATCGCCGAGGACCAGAACAACATCCGCCAGATGCGCAGCCGCGGCCCGAGCGGGGCGCCGCGGCCGAGCACGCTGGAACAGACGCTGGTGCATGCCCGTCAGGCCGGCATCAGCCCGGCCGACCTGCGCAGCTTCTTCAAGAGTGCACTGGTCAGCCCGGTATTGACCGCGCATCCGACCGAGGTCCGCCGCAAGAGCACGATGGATCGCGAGATGGAGATCGCCGATCTGCTCGACCGCCGCGAGCGGCTGCAGATGACGCCCGACGAAAGCGAGGCCAGCGACGAGCAACTGCGCCGCGCCGTGGTGACGCTGTGGCAGACCAACCTGCTGCGCCGGACCAAATTGACCGTGCTCGACGAGGTCGCCAACGGCCTGTCGTTCTACGACTACACCTTCCTGCAGGAGGTGCCGCGGCTGCATTGCGCGCTGGAGGACCGCCTGAACAAGGAGGGCGGTGAGGCCGGCGAACTCGCTTCCTTCCTCAGGATGGGAAGCTGGATCGGCGGCGATCGTGACGGCAATCCCTTCGTCACCGCGGAGGTGATGCGCGGCACGCTGCGCCTGCAGTCGAGCCAGGCGCTCAACTTCTACCTCGAGGAGCTGCATGCGCTTGGCGCCGAATTGTCGCTGGCGGCGCATCTCGCCGATGTCTCGGACGAACTGCGGAGCCTCGCCGAGCGTTCGCCCGACACCTCACCGCATCGCAGCGGCGAGCCGTATCGTCTGGCCGTTTCGGGCATCTATGCACGACTTGCGGCGACGGCCTCTCGGCTCGAGGTCGAGACCACGCGGCCGCCGGTCGGCAAGGCCGAGCCCTATGCGCGCGCCAGGGAATTCCAGGCCGATCTCGACGTGCTCAACCGCTCGCTGATCGCGAACAATTCCAGCGTGATCGCGCGCGGCCGGCTGCGGCTGTTGCGGCGGGCGGTGGATTGCTTCGGCTTCCATCTGGCGCGGCTCGACATCCGCCAGAACTCGGCGGTGCACGAGCGCACCATCGCCGAACTGTTCGACACCGCCAATCCTGGGATGTCCTATCTGGCGCTCGGCGAGGACGCCCGCGTCAGCCTGCTGCTCGGCGAGCTGCGCAATGCGCGGCCGCTGGCCTCGCCCTTCGTGAAATATTCCGAGGAGACCCAGAGCGAGCTCGCCGTGTTCCGAGCCGCGGCCGAGGCGCACGCCAGGTTCGGCCCGGAGGTGATCTCTCAATGCATCATCTCGATGTGCCAGGGCATGTCCGACATGCTCGAGGTCGCGGTGTTGCTGAAGGAGGTCGGGCTCGTCAACCCGTCCGGCCGCAGCGCCGTCAACATCGTGCCGCTGTTCGAAACCATCGAGGATCTGCAGGCCTCCAGCGGCATCATGGACCGCATGCTGGTGCTGCACGACTATCGCAAGCTGGTCGACAGTCTCGGCAGCGTGCAGGAGGTGATGCTCGGCTATTCCGACAGCAACAAGGATGGCGGCTTCGTCACCTCGGGTTGGGAACTCTACAAGGCCGAGATCGGCCTCGTCGAGGTGTTCGAGCGCCACGGCGTGCGCTTGCGGCTGTTCCACGGCCGCGGCGGTTCGGTCGGCCGCGGCGGCGGCCCGAGCTATGACGCGATCATCGCGCAGCCCGGCGGCGCCGTGAACGGCCAGATCCGCATCACGGAGCAGGGCGAGATCATCTCGTCGAAATACTCCAATGCCGAGGTCGGCCGCAGCAATCTGGAGATCCTCGCGGCTGCAACGCTGGAAACCAGTCTGCTGCAGCCTCGGCAGAGCGCGCCGCGCCCCGAATATCTCAAGGCGATGGAGGAGATTTCCGCGCTCGCCTTCAAGGCCTATCGCGGCCTTGTCTATGAGACCGAAGGCTTCGCCGATTATTTCTGGGGCTCGACCGTCATCAACGAGATCGCGACGCTGAACATCGGCAGCCGCCCGGCCTCGCGCAAGAAGACCCGCGAGATCGAGGACCTGCGCGCCATTCCGTGGGTGTTCTCCTGGGCGCAATGCCGGCTGATGTTGCCGGGATGGTATGGTTTCGGCAGCGCGGTCGAGAGCTGGATATCAGAGCATCCGGAGCAGGGCATGGCGTTCCTGCAGGAGCTCTATCGGGAATGGCCGTTCTTCCGCACGCTGCTCTCCAACATGGATATGGTGCTGGCGAAGAGCTCGATCGCGATCGCCTCGCGCTATGCCGAGCTGGTGCCTGACGTCGCGTTGCGCGAGAAGATTTTCGGCCAGATCCGCCGCGAATGGCACCTGTCGATCGAGACGCTGCTCGACATCATGGGGCACGACCGGCTGCTGCAGGGCAATCCGCTGCTGGAGCGCGGCATCCGCAACCGCTTCCCTTACATGGATCCGCTCAATCACGTGCAGGTGGAATTGCTGAAGGAGTATCGCGCGCAGAACCCGGACGAGCAGGTGCTGCGCGGGATTCAGATCACGATCAACGGGATTTCGGCGGGGCTGAGGAATAGCGGCTAGCTACGCTGTCGTCCCGGCGAAGGCCGGGACCCATAACCACGACCGGGAGTGTCGTGAACGATGTGGGCCCCAGCTTTCTTCAACAACCAACTGCAGTGGTAATGGGTCCCGGCCTTCGCCGGGACGACGGTTAGATCAGCAGTTGTGCGCGCCCTTCGTCTCGACATAGACCGCGTAGAGCGACTGGCTTGCCGTCATGAACAGGCGGTTGCGCTTCTTGCCGCCGAAGGTGAGGTTGGCGCAGGTCTCCGGCAGCAGGATCTGGCCGATCCGCTGGCCGTCGGGCGCAAACACCTGCACGCCGTCATAGCCCGGTCCGACCCAGCCGGCGCCGACCCAGATATTGCCGTCGATGTCGACACGCAGGCCGTCCGGGAAGCCTGACTTGCCGTCCAGCGTCATGTCGATCAGCGTGCGCGGGTTGGAGAGCTTGTCGCCGTTGAGGTCGTACTGCCAGACGATGTTCTTGGCATTCGGATAGTGCGTGATGCCGGTGTCGCAGACATAGACCTTCTTGTAGTCGTGGCTGAAGGCGATGCCGTTCGGCTTGAACGGCTCGTCGGCAACCTTGGTGATCTGACCGGTCGCAGCATCGATGCGATACACGGCTTCCTTCTGGTAGGGCTGCTTCGATCCCGTGTTGGCCAGTTGGCCCTCATAGATCGAGATCGCGCCGTAGCCGGGATCGGTGAACCAGATCGACTTGTCGTTGGGATGCACGACCATGTCGTTCGGCCCGTTGAGCTGCTTGCCATTGGCCTGCTCCGCCAAGGGCGTGACGGTTCCGTCGTGCTCGTAGCGCACCAGCCGGGTGCGCTCGGCGGTGATCTGGCGGCCCTCGAAATCGAAGGTCGAGCCGTTGGCCTCGTTTGACGGCTTGTGGAATTGCTCGGAGATGTGGCCGTCATCGTCGAGATAGCGCAACTGCCGGTTGGCCGGGATATCGCTCCAGACCAGATACTGGCCCTGCGCGTTCCAGGCCGGGCCTTCCGCCCACAGGCAGCCGGTGTAGAGCCGCTTGATCGCGGTGTTGCCGACCTTGGCCTTGAAGCGCTTGTCGTCGATCACGACGATGTCTGGATCGGGATAGCGCTGCGGCTCCGCGTTGGGGCCGAAGTCGCGCGCTGCGGCATCGGATGCGGCCATCGCGGTTGCAGCAAGCGCGGTTGCACCGCGCAAGATTGTCCGACGGTCGAACGCCTTCGCACCGTCGCCCTCGTGTTTCTGAATGTTGCTTGGATTTGTCACGAAAGTCCTCCCAGGCTTTTTTGTTATCGGGAGGACGATCATACCCCCGCAATTCTGGCACAATGCGGGCACGCCATGATGAAACAACCAAAGAGTGTGTCGCCCCCGCTGTTTCGCGGAGGCGACTAGTTCATAAATCTGTCAGATCAGATCGGAGGATCAGATCAAGTTCAGATCGGATCCCAGGTGAAGACGTCGGCCGAGCGGTCGAGCTTGGCGAACGATCCCTTCAGCGCCGGCATGCCGTGTTCGGCAATGGTCTCGGGCGTCCAGCCTTCGCCGCGATGCACCGAGCGCACCGGACGATGCTGGCCGAACAGGAAGATCTCGTTCATGCGCACGCCGAAGATCTGTCCGGTGACGTCCTTGGCCGCGTCCGAGAGCAGATAGGCGCAGACCGGCGCGATCTTCTCCGGGCCCATCTGCTTGATCTTCTCGACGCGCGCCTTCTCGGCGTCGGTCTCGGTCGGGATGGTGCCGATCATGCGGGTCCAGGCGAACGGCGACACGCAGTTCGAGCGCACGTTGAAGCGGCCCATGTCGAGCGCAATCGATTTCGACAGGCCGACGATGCCGAGCTTGGCGGCGGCGTAGTTGGCCTGGCCGTAATTGCCGATCAGGCCGGAGGTCGAGGTGAAGTGCACGAACGAGCCCGACTCCTGCTCGCGATAGATCCGCGCCGCGGCGTGGCTGACATAGAACGAGCCCATCAGATGCACCTTGATGACGGCCTCGAACGCTTCCACGCTCATCTTGTGGAAGATCATGTCACGCAGGATGCCGGCATTGTTGACGACGCCGTCGAGCCGGCCGAAATGATCGGTCGCGGTCTTCACGATCTTGCTGGCGGGAATGGCTTCCGCCACCGACTCGAAATTGGCGACCGCGGTGCCGCCGCGCTTCTTGATCTCCTCGACCACCTCCTCGGCGGGCGCGGCACTCGTGCCGGCGCCATCGGCGGCGCCGCCGGGATCGTTGACCACGACCTTGGCGCCTTCCGCCGCGCAGAGCAGCGCGATTTCGCGGCCGATGCCGCGCCCCGCGCCGGTGACGATGATGACTTTATCCTGCAGTGATTTTGCCATGTCGGTTCTCCTGGTTTGCTCTCCGTCATTCCGGGATGGTGCGAAGCACCAGACCCGGAATCTCGAGGTTCCGGGTTCGCGCTTCGCGCGCCCCGGAACGACGGAGTTGTTACTTCTCGTTCGTAAAGATGATCGTGCCACTTGCGGCGAACATGCCGCCGACGCCGTGGCAGACCGAGATCTTTGCGTTCGGCACCTGCGCCGGCGCGATGCCGCGCATCTGCCGCACGCTCTCCTGCAGCGCGTACATGCCGTACATGCCGGAGTGCATGTAGCTGAGGCCGCCGCCATTGGTGTTGAGCGGCAGCTTGCCGCCGGGGCGGGTGTTGCCGTCGGCGATGAACTTGCCGGTCTCCTCGTACGGCATGAAGCCGAGGTCGCCGAGGCCGTAGAGCGGCAGATGCGCAAATGCGTCGTAGATCATCAGATGATCGACGTCCTTGTGGGTGATGCCGGCCTCCTTGAAGGCCAGCGGCCCTGCCACTTTGAAGGCGCGCGATGAGTCGAACGTCTTCATCTGGCTGACCATCGGCGTTTCCACGCTCTCGCCGGTGCCGAGGATGTAGACCGGCTTGTTCGGGAAATCCTTGGCGCGGTCGGCTGAGGTGAGGATCAGCGCGCCGCCGCCGTCGGTGACGAGGCAGCATTGCAGCAGCCGGAGCGGATAGGCGATCATCCGCGAGTTCAGGACGTCGGCGACG
This sequence comes from Bradyrhizobium sp. USDA 4506, assembly GCF_054058795.1. Classification (NCBI taxonomy): domain Bacteria; kingdom Pseudomonadati; phylum Pseudomonadota; class Alphaproteobacteria; order Hyphomicrobiales; family Nitrobacteraceae; genus Bradyrhizobium; species Bradyrhizobium sp. USDA 4506. The sequence goes on from NZ_JBSSBM010000002.1 coordinate 1,028,511, forward strand.
GTGATCGGATCCTTCATGGTCGCGCGCGGGTTCTTCGCCGCCCATTCGCGCTGCACGACGGCGACCATCGCAAGCTGCTCATGCGTAATGCCGTGCGTCTTCATGAAGCGCAGCACGGGAATCGGGAACATGCTCGGCGGCCCGTAGACGCCGAACGGTGCTTCGAACTGGCCGTTGAGGCTGTCGGCGGGCGTGAAGCGCGGCTGCTTGCCGATCATCGACTTGCCGCTTTCGGCATGCGTGATCAGAACGGTCTTGCACAGGCCGGCCTCGATCGCGGCGGCGGCGTGGCGGACGTGCAGCATGAAGGAGCAGCCGCCGACCGAGGTGCCGTCGACCCAGGTCGGCGTGATGCCGAGATAGTGCGCCATCTGCTGCGGGGTCTCCACCGCGGTAGCGAAGCCGTCGATGTCGGACAGCTTCAGGCCGGCGTCCGCGATCGCATTCAGCGCCGCGTCCGCGTGCAGCTGGATCTGCGACATGTTCGGGATGACGCCGAGTTCGGTGGTTTCGGCCGCACCGACGACGGCAACCTGGTTCCTGCGCATTGCGTTATCCCTTTGCCGGACGGAACAAAGGAAGCGTGATCTTGTCGTCGAGCGCCTCGAAGGCGACCTCGAGCCGCATGTCGAGCTCGAGCGCTTCCGGCGTCTGCGGACAATCGATGATGTTGCTCATCATGCGCGGGCCCTCGTCGAGCTCGACGACGGCGATCGCGTAAGGCGGCGTGAAGCCGGGCGCGGCGGGACGGTGGTTGATGACGTAGCTGTAGAGCTTGCCCTTGCCGCTAGCCTTGAAGATCGAAACCTTGCGCGAGGCGCAGGAGGGGCAGAACGGCCGCGGCGGAAAGTAGACATTGGCGCAGGCATCGCAGCGCTGCAGGCGCAGCTCGCCGGCCTTGGCGCCATCCCAGAAATGCTGGGTCTCCGGTGTCGGTTTTGGTTTCGCGCGCGCGGGCTCGGCCATGTCTGATGTCTCCTCCCGAAATCGTTACAGTCTTGATGCGACATTGAACCAAGGCCCGTCAACGGTCCATCCATGCTCCGCGCAGCGGCCTGTGTCCCGCGCATGCCGCATATTCCGCCCCTCGCACAATTGCTAAGGCCGCGATGCTTGTGTCGCTCCGATCCGGCGCGTAGAAGGGCCGCGGTTCAAGACACGTCCAAGATAGCCGGGAGGAACAATATCATGCTGAGGATCATCGGCGCGGCACTCGCTGCCAGCCTCGCATTCGCCACGCAGGCGATGGCCGCCGACGCACCGTCGGAGATCAAGATCGGCACGCTCTACGCATCCTCGGGGCGCTACGCCTCGATCTCGATGCCGGTCTACAGCTCGCTGAAATTGTGGGTCGAACAGAAGAACGCCGAGGGCGGCGTGTTCGTGAAGGCGTTCGACAAGAAGATCCCGATCAAGCTCGTCTCCTATGACGACCAGAGCAACACCGCGACCGCCTCGACGCTTTATAATCAGCTCGTCACCCAGGATAAGGTCGATCTCCTGGTCGCCGATTCCGGATCGGTGCTGACGGCGCCCGCGGTTGCGATCGCGCGCGATCACAAGATGTTCCTGTTCGACCAGACCGGCACCGGCGCGAGCTTCTTCTCCAAGGACAATCCCTACATCGCGCTGATGGCCGATCCGGTGTCGACGGTGTGGCCGAAGCCGGTCGCCGACTTCATCAGCCATGACGGCCCTGGCCTCGGCATCAAGAAGGTCGCGATCCTCTATTCGACCAACGAGTTCACCGGCACCCAGGCCAACGCGTTCCGCAAGTTCGTCAAGGAGTCCGGCGCGCCGATCGAGATCGTCTATGACCAGGGCGTTCCGACCGAGACCACCAACTACAACGTCATCATCAACAACATCAGCAACGCCAATCCGGACGCGGTGATCCATTTCGGCTATGCGCCGAACGACATCGCCTTCCTGCGCAACGTCCAGGACGTCGGCACCAAGTTCAAGATGCTGTTCGCGATCTATGCCGGTCTCGAGACCGAGTTGCTCGAGAAGAATGTCGGCGCCAAGGGCCTCGAGCACATCTGGACCTACGTGCCGCCGTCCGAATTGGACTATCCCGTCAATTTCGGGATGAACATGAAGGATTTCCGCGCCGCCTGGACCAAGAAGTACAACGACGGCAAGATGGAGTTCGGCTTCAACGCGGTGGCCGGCTACACCACGGCGCTGGTGATCGAGAAGACACTGTCGGTTGCGACCAGCCTCGACCAGATGGAGCTGCGCCGCGCGGTGTTCTCGCTCAGCGGCCAGCTCAAGACGCTGGACGGCACCTTCGCGCTGGATGAGACCGGCGGCCAGATCGGCGAACTGACGCCGCTCGGCCAGCTCACGGTCGACGAGCACGATCACATCAAGTTCGTCTCGATCTATCCGCACGACACCGCCAACGGCAAGCCGATCTATCCGGCGCCGTGATGCAGGTGAGTGCGGCAGGCGTAACCTTCGGCGGCGAGCGGTAGCATGACCTATGCGCTGGTTGCCGGCGTGCTGTTCGGGCTGTATTTCAGCCTGGTCGGCATCGGTCTCAATCTCGTGTTCGGCGTCATGCGCATCGTCAACCTTGCGCATGGCGACATCCTGATGCTCGGCGCCTTCATCGCGCTCGGCGTGGTCGGCCTCGCCGGCATCGACCCGCTGTTCGCGGTGCCGCTGGCCTTCGTGGTCTTCGTGCTGGTGGGCGTGCTGCTGTACTGGGTGCTGGTGCCGCGGCTGCAGGGCTCGGCCAATCCGGAAATGCTGTCGATCATCCTGTTCTTCGGCCTGTCGCAGGTGATCGAGGCCGTCACCACGATCTTCGCCGGCACCAGCGAGCGCTCGATCCAGAGCCGGCTGCTCGGCACCGTGTTCACGACCATCAAGGTGAAGTGGTTCGGCGGCAAGGCGGGCGGCGCAGGGCCGATCCAGATCTTCGGCCAGGGTTTTCCCGCGCCTTGGGTGATCGCGGCCATCACCAGCCTGATCGCGATCGCGCTGGTCTACCTCTATCTCTACCACACAAGGCTCGGCACCCTGACCCGCGCCGTGATGTCACGGCGCGACGAGGCGTTGGCGACCGGCATCGATGTCGATCGCGTCTCGGCGGCGGCGTTCGGTATCGGCCTCGGCATCGCGGCGGTCGCCGGCGTGTTCGCGCCTTTCATGTTCGGCTCGGTGACGCCGGCGTTCGGCGCCGACGCGACGGTGACGTCGTTTGCGATCGTCGTGCTGGGTTCGCTGGGCAATCCGCTCGGTACCGCGCTCGGCGGTGTCGTCTACGGTCTGTGCTACATGCTGGTGCAGACCTATCTCAGTTCCTGGGCCGACTTGCTGCCCTATGTGTTGTTGATCGTGATCCTGTTGTTGCGCCCGAGCGGTCTGCTCGGAAGGCGGGTGCGCGTTGCATAACGCCTCGAAGCACCTGCTGTTCATCCTGGCGCCGTTGGTGGTGGTGTTCGCACTGCTGCCCGGCGTCTATCAAAACCATCTGCTGCTGTTCAACTTCGTGATCTTCCTGATCCTCGCGCAAGGCGTGAACATCATCTATGGCTTCACCGGCTATCTGCCGTTCGGGTATGTCGGCTTCTTCGGCGCCGGCGCCTATGGCTTCGCCATCGTGGTGATGCATCTGCATACACCGGCGCCGCTCGCCGTGCTGGTCGGCGGCGTCGTGGCGGTTGCGCTCGGCCTGTTGCTGACGCCGCTGCTGCGGCTGTCGGGCGCGTATTTCGCGATCGCCAACCTCGCGGCCTCGCTCGCGGTGCTGCATTTCGTCGCCAACCCCGCGCTGGAGGGGATCACCAAGGGCCCCTACGGCGTGTCGCTCACCGGCACCTTCAACCCGACCCACGCCTACTATGCCGCGGTCGTCGTGATGGCGCTGACGGTCGGCGCCGTGGTCTATCTGAAGAACTCGCCGTTCGGGCTGGCGCTGCAGGCCGTGCGCGAGGATGCGGTGTCGGCCTCGATGGCCGGCGTCAATATCGTGAAGATGCGGGTGATTGCCTGGCTCGCCTCGGCGCTGGTCGCTGGCCTCGCCGGCGGCATCTACGCCTGGTACGTCTCGGTGTTCTATCCGGACAACGTGTTCTCCGGCGAGTTCTCGATCTTCGCGATCGTGTTCGCGCTGTTCGGCGGCGTTGCCACCATCACCGGCCCGATCGTCGGTGTGCTGATCCTTTACGGCATCTACAATCTGATCGGCTTCACCACGCCGCAATATTTCCAGCTGATCTATGGTCTTTTGATCATGGGCCTGGTGCTGTTCCTGCCCGCAGGACTGGTGTCGCTGGCAACCCGCAGGGGGTGGCATGTCCCCTGAGAAAAACCCGATCCTCAAGGTCTCGAAGCTGGTCAAGCGCTTCGGCGGTTTCCACGCTCTCGACGGCCTCAGCTTTCACGTCGTGCCGGGCGAGATCCTCGGTTTGGTCGGCCCGAACGGCTCCGGCAAGACCACGGCGATCAATGTGATCTCCGGTCTCTATGCGCCAGACGGCGGCGAGGTCGTGTTCGACGGCGCGTCCGCCGGCGGCGTCGCCTCGCACAAGCTCGTTCACCGCGGCATCAACCGCACCTTCCAGGTGCCGAAGCCGTTCCTGTCGCTCACGGTACGCGAGAACATCCAGGTGGCGCTGGCCTATGGCGGCGCGACCGGTGCGCCGTCGATTGCCGAACTGCTTGAGGATTTCAGGCTGAAGGAGGTCGCCGACCGTCCGGCCGCCGATCTCAACAGCGCGCAGCAGAAGATGCTCGATCTGACCCGTGCGCTCGCCACGCGGCCGCGGCTGCTGCTGCTCGACGAACTCGCGGCCGGCCTCAACCCGGCGGAGCTCGACTGGATCGCCGGCCGCATCAAGGCCTTGGCCGCGACCGGCATGGCGATCATCGTGGTCGAGCATCTGATGGGCTTCATCGAACAGATCACCGACCGCGTCATCGTGCTCAATGCGGGCAAGGAGATCTTCGAGGGCACGCTGGCGACCGCGGTACGCGAGCCGCAGGTGATCGAGGTATTTTTGGGAGGCGAGCATGCCCACTGATGCGGTGTCGCTTCTGGACACGAGGGGCGTCGATGCCGGCTACGGCACCATGCAGGTGCTGTGGGGCGTCGATCTCGACGTCCGCCCCGGCGAGACCGTGCTGCTGCTCGGCGCCAACGGCGCGGGCAAGACCACGTTCCTGAAGTCGCTGGTCGGCCTGATCGAGGCCCGCAGCGGCCACATCAAGCTCGGCGGTGAGGACATCACCAGGATGCGCTCGTCGGACCGCATGAAGCGCGGCATGACCTACATGTCGGAGCTTGCGGTGTTTCCCGACCTGTCGATCGAGGAAAATATCCGCGTCGGCGCGCAGGCGCTGGGCCATGCCAATCCGGGGGCGCGGGTCGACGAACTGTACGGCCTGTTCCCGGTGCTGCGCGACAAGCGCCGCGATCCCGCGTCCAGCCTGTCCGGCGGTCAGCGAAAGATGCTCGGCATCGCCAAGGCTCTGTCGGCCGAGCCGAAGCTGCTGGTGATGGACGAGCCCTCGGCCGGGCTGTCGCCGCTGTTCGTCAAGGAGGTGCTGCGCGCCTTGTCGAGCCTGCAGGGCCGCGGACTGGCACTCTTGATCGCGGAGCAAAATATCGGTTTTCTCGAGATTGCCACCCGCGTATTCGTGCTGGAAGGCGGGCGGATCCGCTTCTCCGGCACGGTTGCCGAGATGAGCGGCAATGAAGAGCTGCACCGCGCCTATTTCGGGCTGAAGTGATGCGAGGTGAGGCGCCGGCGGGCTGGAAATCGGCCTCGGTTCGCGCGACAATCAACTGCAAGCCATGAAGTGCAAGCCGTGAAGTGAAAGCCATGCCCAAGAATCCGACACTCGCCTCCCTGGCCGCCGATCTCGCCGGCGGCGCGACCTCTGCCCGCAAGCTCGTCGAGCAGTGCATCGCCAAAATCGCTGATCCCTCAGGCGAGGGCCAACGCACCTTCATCCATGTCGACCGCGACGCCGCGCTCGAGGCCGCCGACGCCATGGACCGGCTGCGCAAGGCCAATGCCGCGCCGTCGCCATTTGCCGGCATTCCGGTTTCGATCAAGGACCTGTTCGACATCAAGGGGCAGGTGACGCGGGCGGGCTCGCGCGCGCTGGAGGATTCCGCGCCGGCGGATGCCGATGCACCTGTCGTGGCGCGGCTCAAGCGCGCCGGCTTCATCGTGATCGGCCGCACCAACATGACCGAGTTCGCCTATTCCGGCATCGGCATCAATCCGCATTACGGCACGCCGAAGAGCGCCTGGAACCGGAGCGCCGGCCACGTGCCGGGCGGCTCGTCCTCGGGGGCGGCGGTCTCGATCGCGGACGGCATGGCGTTCGGCGCGCTCGGTACCGATACCGGCGGCTCCTGCCGGATTCCCGCCGCCTTCAACGGCATCGTCGGCTACAAGCCGACGCAACGCCGGATTCCGCTCGATGGCGGCGTGCCGCTGTCGTTCACGCTCGACAGCTACGGCCCGCTGGCCAATTCGGTGGCCTGCTGCGCCGCGCTCGACGCGGTGCTGGCGGATCAGCCGGTGACGCCGGTCTCGCCGCGCCCGGTGAAAGGCATGCGGCTCGCGGTGCCGACCACGGTCGCTCTCGACGACCTCGACGAGGCCGTCGCGAAAACCTTCGAGCGCGCGCTCGCGGCGTTGTCGCGCGCAGGCGCCTTGATCGAGCGGATCGAGGTGCCCGAATTGCTCGATGTCGGCGTCATGAACGCCAAGGGCGGCTTTGCCGCCGCCGAAAGCTATGCCTGGCATCGCTTCCTGCTGGCCAGCAAGGGCGACATCTACGATCCGCGCGTCGCCGTGCGTATCCAGCGCGGCGAGGGCTTTCCGGCCGCCGACTATATCGATCTGCTCAACGCACGCCGCTCCTTCATCGCCCGTACCGAGAAGCGGATCGCGCCCTATGATGCGATGGTGCTGCCGACCACGGCGAACCTGCCGCCTACGATCGCCAGCCTCGCCGACGACAAGGCGTTCGCCACCGAGAATTTGCGCGCGCTGCGCAATTGCACGCTGATCAATGTGCTCGACGGCTGCGCGATCTCGCTGCCCGCGCATCACGAGGGCGAGGCGCCGGTCGGCCTGATGCTCGCCGCCGCGGGCGGTTCGGATCGGCGCATTTTCGAGCTCGCTGCCGGAATGGAGACCGTGATCCGTGTTTGATCTCACCTTCAATGTCGACGACAAAGGCGTCGCCACTCCGCTCACACTGGAAATCAGGCAGGCCGTGATCGCCGGCTGGACCGGCCGCGATCCGGTGGCGCGCGACAAGCACATCGCCGAGCTCGAGGCGCTCGGCATCGCGCGGCCCGCGACCACGCCGATCTACTACCGCTGCTCGGCGCGCCGGCTCACCTTCGCCGATGCCATCGAAGTCTGCGGCGAGGACTCGAGCGGCGAGGTCGAGTTCGTGCTGATCGGCTGGCAGGGCCGCATCTTCGTCGGCTGCGGCTCCGACCACACCGACCGCAAGGTCGAGAGCTACAGCGTCACGGTGTCGAAGCAGATGTGCGACAAGCCGATGGCATCGGAGCTGTGGGAACTCGAGGACGTGATCGGCCACTGGGACCAGCTGGTGCTGCGTTCCTGGGCCGTGATCGGCGGCCAGCGCGTGCTCTACCAGGAAGGCACGCTCGATCACATGCTGCCGGTGAAGGACCTGATCGCGCGCGGCTTCGACCAGGGTGCGCTGCCCGACGGCTGCGCCATGTTCGGCGGCACCTTCGCGGCCAAGGGCGGCATCCGCCCGGCCAGCCGGTTCGAGTTCGAGCTGGAGGATCCGGTGCTGAAGCGGAAGATCAGCCACGGCTACGACGTGGTGACGCTGCCGGTGAGGGGCTGATTGCTCGCCGCGTTGTTGTTGTGAGGGAGATGACCGACGCTTTCTCCACGTGCGTCGTCCCGGCGCAAGCCAGGACGACACCGTAATTGTGGTGACGTTCTCTGCATCTTTTCGATCGGAAATCGGGTGGCGCTGGCCGCAATCAGGGGCCAGATTCCGTCCCATGACAGCAACAGCCAAAACCATTACCCGCCCATCCACCGGCATCCCGGCCCGCGTCGACGGGCTCGACTGGGACCAGATCAAGACCGACCTCGACGATCAGGGATGCGCCGTCCTCAACGGCCTGCTGACGCCTGAGGAATGCGATGCCATCGCCGCGCTGTATCCCGACGACAGCCAGTTCCGTAGTCGGATCGTGATGGGCCGTCACGGCTTCGGTCGCGGCGAGTACAAATACTTCTCCTATCCGCTGCCGGACCTGATCGCGGAGCTGCGGCCCGCGCTCTATGCGCGGCTGACCGCGACAGCCAATCGCTGGAACGAGACGATGGGGATCGAGATCAGCTACCCGCCGTCGCATGCGGCGTTCCTGAAGCGCTGCCATGACGCCGGACAGACGCGACCGACGCCGCTGCTGCTGCAATATGGCGAGGGCGACTACAACTGCCTGCATCAGGATCTCTATGGCGAGCATGTGTTCCCGATCCAGGTCGCGATCCTGCTGTCGCAGCCCGGGCGCGATTTTACGGGTGGCGAATTCGTGCTGACCGAGCAGCGGCCGCGGATGCAGTCGCGGCCCGAGGTGGTGCCGCTCACCAAGGGCGATGCGGTGGCCTTTGCCGTGCATCATCGACCGGTGCAGGGGACGCGCGGACCGTATCGTGTCAATCTGCGCCACGGCGTCAGCAGGATTCGCTCCGGCCATCGCCACACCGTTGGTGTGATCTTCCACGACGCGAAGTGAGTGCGAGAGAGGCGTGGCCACCGATCTGTTCGAGACCATTGGCGATGCCCGGCCATCGCGCGAGACGATCGCGGATGGCGCGGTGCTGTTGCGCGGCTTTGTCCGGCCGTTCGAGGCCGAGCTGATCCCGGCCTTGCGTGCCATCGTCAAGCAGGCGCCGTTCCGGCATCTGATCACGCCGGGCGGCCACCGCATGTCGGTCGCGATGACCAATTGCGGCAGCGTCGGCTGGGTCTCCGATCCCAGCGGCTATCGCTATGATCCGATCGATCCCGTCTCGGGACAACCCTGGCCTGAAATGCCGGAGGTGTTGCGCAGGCTCGCCGTCGACGCCGCTGATGAAGCCGGCTTCAACGGCTTCGCGCCTGAGGCCTGCCTGATCAATCGCTACGTCCCCGGCGCAAAACTGTCGCTGCATCAGGACAAGGACGAGCTCGACTACCGCGCACCGATCGTGTCGATCTCGCTCGGGCTGCCGGCGATCTTCCTGTTCGGCGGCCTGCAGCGCAGCGACACGCCGCGCCGCTATCGACTCGAACATGGCGACGTTGCGGTGTGGGGCGGCTCGTCACGGCTATTTTATCACGGCGTGGCACCGCTCGCAGATGGCGAGCACAGCGTGCTCGGCCGCCAGCGCATCAATTTGACCTTCCGCAAGGTGCGCTGAACCGCCGGGTGGTCTAGACTTGGCGGATGACCACCAAGGCCGACCGCGCCGTCAACCGTACCGGCGTCTATCTCGCCGTGCTGCAGCTCGTCTTCACGCTGGGCTGGACCACTTATCTGATCTATCTGCCGAAGCTGTGCGCCGATGTCGGCATCGCGCCGTCGACCGTGATCCTGATCCTGATGATGGATCAAGGCATCTTCACCGTCACCGACACGGCGATGGGCATGGCCGCCGACAGGATCTCGAGCCTGGTCGGCCGCCTTGGCTTGTTTGTCGGTATCCTTGCCGCGATCTCCTGCGCCGCCTTCGTCGCATTGCCTTACGTCGCCGGCACCGGGCCGGGCGCGAGGGTCTGGCTGATCGTGCTGATCGTGATCTGGGCCGTGACGTCGTCGGCCTTGCGGGCGCCGCCGCTGACGCTGCTCGGCAAGTATCGCGCGCAACCCTCGGTGCCGTTCCTCGCGGCGCTGGCGATGCTGGGTTATGGCATCGCGGGCGCGGTCTCGCCCTATCTTGGCGTCGTGCTGCGCAACCAGGATGCACGGCTGCCGTTCGTGCTGTCAGGCGCGGTGCTGCTGCTGACCGCGCTCGCCTTCTCAGGCGTCGAGCGCCGCATCGCGGCAGAGGCGCAGCCGGCGCGGCTGGCGCCCCCGGCGAAGCGGCTCGGGGCGGTGCCGATGTTCCTGATCGGATCGATGGTGCTGCTGTCGCTCGGCTACCAGCTGCACTTCAACATCAACAGCGCGCCGTTCTATTTGCGCTTTGCCAAGGCGGACGAGCTGCAATGGCTGATGCCGGTATTCTGGATCGGCTTCAACATCGCGATGTTTCCGGCAAGCATCGTCGTCAAGCATCGCGGCGGCCTGATCGTGATGGGCGCGGCGGGACTGCTCGGTGCCTTTGCGATCATCGCCGCCGAGATCGCCGGCAGTCTCAACGTCCTGATCGTGGCGCAATTCATGGCGGGGGCCGCTTGGGGCTGCATGCTGATGAGCGCGGTGTCCGCGGCGCTCGCGATCGGGGAGACCGGCGCGGAAGGCAAGGTCACCGGCCTCGTGTTCTCGGCGCTGGCGCTTGCGACCTTTGCGCGGATGGCGGCCGTCGCGGGTGGCCTGCAGAAGATGCCGGACTATGCGCCGCTGGTGCATTGGGCGCCGGTCGCCTGCTGGTCGGTCGCCGGCGCCGGCCTGCTCGTGATCGCCGCGTCACGGGTGCAACGCGGGGTGAAAAGCGCTTAGCGTTGTCATTCCGGGGGCGAAACGAACCCGGAATCTCGAGATTCCGGGTTCGATGCTGCGCATCGCCCCGGAATGACGAGCGTTTGGCTTAGTTATTCCGCGCCGGATGGATGAACGCCCAGGGCGAGACTTCCGAATCCGTCGGCACTTCCACCGAGATCACGTAAGGCCCGCCGTCGGCCAGCGCCTTCTCCAGCACGGGGCGGAAGTGATCCGGCGAGGTGACCCGCGCGGCGCCGACACCGAAGGATTCTGCAAGCTTCACGAAATCCGGATTCACCAGGTCGGAGGCGACGACGCGGCCGTCGAAGCGCTCGCGCTGGTCGCGGCGGACATTGCCATAGGCGTTGTTGTTGAACACCAGCGTCACCACGGCGATCTTGAACTGCACGGCGGTGGCAAGCTCCTGCACGCCGAACATGAAGCCGCCGTCGCCGGTGATCGCGACCACCGGCTTGTCCGGATTGGCGACCTTGGCGCCAAGCGCGGTCGGGAAACCCGAGCCGAGCGTGCCCTGATAGCCCGAGGTGACGAAGGTCCGCGGCTCGTAGATCGGAAAGCCGTACCAGGAGGCGAAACCGACCTGCGACAGCTCGTCGGTGACGATGGCGCTCGCCGGCAGCACCTCGCGCAGGATCTTCAGATAGGCCATCTGCGGCTGGATGCGCTGGATCTCCTGCTCGGTCGCGGCCGTCGCCTCGCGGATCGCGGCGCGGCGGCCGGAGGTCCTGCGGTAGCCCACCTTGCGCACAGCGGCGGCGAGATCGGCGGTGCCGGCCTTGGCGTCCGCGATCACGCCGGCATCGGCCGGCCAGCGCCGCAGCTCGACCGGATCGATGTCGATGCGCACGCATTTCAGTCCGGCGGGCTGGTAGGGCCAGCGCGACATCGTCGGCAGCTCGAGGCGCGTGCCGATGCCGATCATCAGGTCGGTCTTCGGCCAGAGCTTGTAGGCCGAAGCCATGGTGAGCCCGAGTTCATGCGCGTTGGAGACGATGCCGCGGCCGCTGCGGAATGCGACGACCGGTGCGTCGATCATCTCGGCCAATTCGAGGATTTCCTCGCGCGCCTCGATGGCGCCGCTGCCGACGAAGATCATCGGCGCCTTGCTGCCGGCGATCAGGTCGGCGGCCGCCTTGATGCGGTCCGCATCGGGCTGCGGCGCCGGCAACGGATCGAACGGCTTGACGGGCGCGACCTGGGTGCGCTGGGTGAACACGTCCCACGGCATCTCCAGCGAGGCCGGGCCACGCCGGCCCGACAGCATCTCCTGGAACGCGCGCGACACCAGCGCGGGCGCGTTGTCGGGGTATTCGATCCGGTCGGCCCATTTCACGAAGGTGTGCAGCGTCGCCAGCTGGTCCGGCATCTCGTGCAGATGGCCGCGGCCCTTGCCGAGGAACTGCGTCGGCACCTGGCCGGTCAGGCACAGCACCGGCTCGTTGCAGCCGAATGCGGTGAGCAGCGCCGCCGAGGCGTTGAGCACGCCGGGGCCGGGCACCACGCTGAACACGCCGGGCTTGCCGCTGGAGCGCGCATAGCCGAACGCCATGTAGCCGCAGGCCTGTTCATGCCGGGCGCCAATCACCTTGAGCTGGGCCTGGTGGAAGGCATCGAACAGGCCATAAATCTGCGCGCCGGGCAGGCCGAACACGGTGTCGACGCCGTGGGCGACGAGGCCGTTGACGATCGCTTCGCCGCCGGATGTTGAGGTCATGGCACTGTCCACTTGCTGGTGAGGTTAGTTGGCTTCGTCGACGACGCTGTTGCGCAGGACGCCGACGCCTTCGGCCTCGACCTCGACGACATCGCCGGGCTTCAGATAGCGCGGCGGATCGAACCGCGCACCTGCACCGGTCGGGGTGCCCGTGACGATGATGTCGCCGGGAACCAGCGTCGTGAAGGTCGAGATGTAGTTGATGAGGTAGCGGAAGCCGAAGATCAAGCGCGAGGTGCGGTCGTCCTGGCGGGTCTCGCCGTTTACCCGCGTGGTCAGGCGGATATCGGCGATCTGCTCTTCACCGGTGTAGGGCACGATCCACGGGCCGAGGCTGCCGGTGGAATCGAAGTTCTTGCCCTGGGTGACGTTGAACTTGGCGTGCCGCACCCAGTCGCGGATGGTGCCTTCGTTGCAGAGCGTGATCGCGGCGATGTGATCGAGCGCGGCGCTCTCCGCAATGTGCCGGCCGGCCTTGCCGATCACCAGCACCAGCTCGCCCTCATAGTCGAGCTGCGGCGAGATGCGCGGCCGCACCACCGGCGTGTTGTGGCCGACGAAGGAACGCGGCACCCGCAGGAACATGCTCGGGTATTTCGGCGCGTCCGAGCCGTCCTTGTATTCGGCATTGCGGTCCGGGTAGTTGACGCCGATGCAGATGATCTTTTCCGGCGCCGGGATCGGCGGTTGCCACGCGACTGCGTCGAGCGCATGGTCGGGCGCGCGCCTGGCGGCATCCTCCACGAGCCTGCTCAGCGCGCCGGCGGCGATCGCCTCGCGCAGCGTCGGATAGTCCTTGGCGAAGCGCGACGAGAGGTCGACGATGCCGGTGTCGGTGACGACGCCATAGCTGGTGGCGCCGTTGAAGGAATAGGTGGCGAGGCGAGGAGAGGGCATTAGTAGTCCCATAATTGGTGTCGTCCCTGCGAAAGCAGGGACGACGTGAGGAGGAAGGCGCGCACTAGTCCGCGACCAGCACGTCGGCGACGAAGCGCGGCTCGCGCACCGCCTGGCCGGCGAAGGTCGAGCCTTCCTCGAACCAGGAGCGCGGCGCCGGCGCGCCCCACAGCGTCTGGCGGCGCGGATCGCGCAGCGACCAGCGCAGCGGCTCATGGTCGTGATCGCCGGTGAAGTAATCGCTGGTGTAGAGCTCGATGCGGTGACCATCGGGATCGCGGATGTACAGGAAGAAGGCGTTGGAGATGCCGTGCCGGCCAGGGCCGCGCTCGATGTTCTTGAGGTAGCCGGAGGAGGCCATCACGTCGCAGAGATGCACGATGTTCATCGCGGTCGGTACCCAATAGGCGATGTGGTGCAGGCGGGGGCCACGGCCGTTGGTGATGGCGAAGTCGTGGACGTTGCCCTTGCGGTGCATCCAGGCGGCTGCGACGCGGCCGTTGTCGCCGTCCTCCTCGGCATATTCGGTGAGGCGGAAGCCGAGCCGGGCGTAGAAATCGACTGTGTCCTGCACCTCGGCGGCGAACACGTTGAAATGGTCGAGCCGCTGCGGATGGCAGCCCTTGTAGAGATCGTAGCGGCGCAGCAGGTGCGGGCGCTTCTCCATCGTGGCGTAGAGCTCGATCTGGAAGCCGAACGGATCGGTGAATTGCAGCGTGCGGCCCTGGAACGGCTGGTCGACGAAAGCGTAGGCGATGCCGTTCTCGGAGAAGAAGGCGGCCGCCTTGTCGAGGTCGCCGTCATTGCCGACCTTGAAGCCAAGCCGGTTGCAGGCCGCCTTCGGCGCCTTGCGCAGCACCACCGAGTGATGCTGGTGCTCCTCGCTGGCGCGCAGATACACCGACTTGTCGTCGCGGTTCTCGATGTGGAGGCCGACCGTCTTCTCGTAGAAGGCGGCGCTCTTGTCGAGATCCGTGACGTCGAGCACGGCATGGCTGCAGCGGATGATGTTGAACGGCGGATCGAAAACGTGTGTCGGAACGGGCATCGGTGTTTCCCCTCAATTTTATTGTCATTCCGGGGCTCGCGAAGCGAGAACCCGGAATCTCGAGGTTCCGGGTTCGATGCTGCGCATCGCCCCGGAACGACGGCTGGCTAAATTCCCAGTTTCTGAATCTTGTGCGTCCCGCGGGCGAGCGAGACGTGCTTGGTTTCCATGTAGAAGTCGAACGAGTAGTCGCCGCCGTCGCGGCCGATGCCTGACGACTTCATGCCGCCGAACGGGGTCGGCAGATGGCGGACGTTCTCCGAATTGAGCCAGATCATGCCGGCTTCCAGCGCATCCGCCACGCGCAGCGCGCGGCCCATGTCTCCGGTCCAGACATAGCCGGTCAGGCCGTACTGCACGCCGTTGGCGATCTCGATCGCCTCTCGCTCGTCCTTGAACGGGATCACGGTCAGGAACGGGCCGAACACCTCCTCCTGCGCGACCCGCATCTTGGCGTTCGCGCCGGTTACCAGCGTCGGCTGCACATAGTGGCCGCCGCCGGGACCGTCATGCGGCTTGCCGCCGACCGCGATCGTGGCGCCGTCGTTCTTGGCGACGTCGAAATAGCTGCACACCTTGGCGAGATGCCGCTCATGGATCAGCGGCCCGATCTCGGTGGCGGGATCGAGGGGGTGGCCAACCTTGAGCGCCTTTACGCGTTGGGTCAGCTTCTCGATGAACTTGCCGGCGACGCTCTCCTGAACCAGCAGCCGGCTCGACGACGTGCAGCGCTCGCCATTGAGCGAGTAGATCATGAACACGACGGCGTCGAGCGCGCGGTCGAGATCGGCATCATCGAATACGATCACCGGGTTCTTGCCGCCGAGCTCGAAATGCACCCGCTTCAAGGTCGGCGCGCCCTGCGCCATGATCGCTGAGCCCGTCGCGCTCTCGCCGACGAAGCCGATCGCCTTGATGGCGAGGTGCTCGGTCAGCGCCTTGCCGGCCTCTTCGCCGAAACCATGCACGGTGTTGAGCACGCCGTCGGGGATGCCGGCCTGTTTTGCGAGTTTGACCAGCAGATCGGCGGTGACGGGCGACCATTCCGCCGGCTTGTGCACCACGGTGCAGCCGGCCGCGAGCGCCGGCGCGATCTTCCAGGTCGAGAGCATGAACGGCGTATTCCACGGCGTGATCACGCCGACCGGGCCGATCGGCACGCGGGTCGAGATGTTCCAGTGCTCGTCCGAAGGCGTGTTGAGACCGTCGCGGGCCTCGCCGCATTTGTCGGCGAAGAAGCGGAAATTCTCCGCGGCGCGGATCGCGGCCTTGGCCATGAAGCGGTGCGCCTGGCCGGTGTCGATGCATTCGAGCACGGCGATGTCGTCGGCGCGCGCCTCGATCGCATCGGCGACGCGATGCAGCAGCTTGCGGCGCTGCGCCGCCGGCATGTCGCGCCAGGCCTTGAAGGCCTTGGACGCCGCGGTTGCGGCACGGTCGATATCCTCGGCATGGCCGCGTGCGACCGTCGCCAGCACCGTGCCGTCAATCGGCGATCTCGTCTCGAAGGTCTGGCCGGAGGCCGCCGGCACGATCTTGCCGTCGATCACATGGCCGATGCCTTCGGCTTTCAAGCTTGCAAGCAGCGGGCCGGCGCGATCGCGGTTGGCCTGGAACACGTCGGCTGGCGATTTCGCTGTCGCTTTATCCATTGACCGTCTCCACCTTCAGTGCGTCGTGGATGTTGTTGCGTTTCCAGCTAGTTTCCTTGTCGTTGATCTGCATGTCGAACGACAACGCGAATTTGCTGTTGGCGAAGACCGGATCGAGATGAGCCGATAGCGCCTTGAAGATGTACTCGCCGGCCTTCTTGCGGGTGGCGAGATCGCGGCCTTCGCCGAGCCGCAGCACCATGTCGAGGAAACCGTAATTCTTGCGGCCGTCGGCGATCGCATAGTGCTCGCATCTGACGGCGCGGACGCGGATGCCGCCGAGCGGGAAGATGCCAGTCTCGACCGCGGCCTTGCGGACCAGTTCGACCGTCGCGCTCATGTCGACGAGATCGTCGAGATTGGCGGAGTATTCAAGCGTGAAATGCGGCATGCAGCGCTCCTGCTGAAGGCGTCAGGCGAAGTAGCAGCTTACGGAACCGTACGGTCCGTAGTCGGCCTGGATGGTGTCGCCCTTGCGGGTCTCGATCGGACGGATGAAGGAGCCCGCCAGCACGACCTGGCCGGCTTCCAACGCCAGCCCGTTCGGCGCGATCTTGTTGGCGAGCCACGCCACCGCGGTCGCCGGATGATTCAACACGCCGGCGGCCAGACCGGTTTCCTCGAGCTGGCCATTTCGGAAGCACAGCGCGCCGATCCAGCGCAGGTCGGCGTCCAGCGGGCGGATCGGCCGGCCGCCGAGCACGATGCCGGCATTGGCGGCGTTGTCGGCGATGGTGTCGAAGATCTTGCGGGTCGCCTTGGTCTCGGGATCGACGCGCTCGACCCTGGTATCCAGGATCTCCAGCGCCGGTACCACGAAATCGGTCGCGTTCAGCACATCGAACAGTGTGCAGTTCGGCCCGGTCAGGCGATGCTTCATCACGAAGGCAAGCTCGGCCTCGACGCGGGTGGCGATGAAGCGGTCGGTCGGGACCAGGCCGCCATCGGCGAAGAACATGTCGTCGAGCAGGATTCCGGAATCGGGCTCGTCGATATTGAGCGCGCTCTGCATCGCCTTCGAGGTCAGGCCGATCTTGTGGCCCTTGACGACGCGGCCCTGCGCCACCTTCATCTCGACCCAGGCCTTCTGAATCGCGTAGGCGTCTTCGAGGGTGATGCGGGGGTATTCCAGCGAGAGCTGGCGGATTTGCTTGCGGGTCTTTTCCGCGCCGTCGAGCCGTTCGGCGGCAGCGCGGATATCGTCCTTGGAGAGGGCCATGCGTGCTACACAAAAGTGGATGTCGGGAGATGATTAACATGTTAAGTGAATTCCCGCAAACTGAATCAAGGCATGTTGCAACGCAAAATTTCGTTGCGCAGGATTAGGTAATGGCGCGCAAAAATTCGAACGACATTCGGCCGGGGCAGGGCGAGGACGTGGCGGCGCGACGGACCCCGATGCGCGAGTTCTCGCGCTCGCTGCCGATGTCGCTGCTTCGCGCCCGCGAGGCGGTGATGCGGCAATTCCGTCCGTCGCTGCGCAATCACGGGCTGACCGAGCAGCAATGGCGGATCCTGCGCGCGCTCACCGCGGTCGACGAGATCGAGGTCACCGAACTCGCCCGCATGGCGTTTCTGCTCGGCCCGAGCCTGTCGCGAATCCTTCGCGATCTCGAGGGCCGCGCGTTGATCGAGCGCAAGGCAGCGGAGAACGACGCGCGGCGCGCGGTGGTTTCGATCTCCGCCAAGGGGTTGAAGCTGATCGAGGCGGTGGCGCCGACGTCGGAGACGATCTATGCCGAGATCACCCGGCGCTTCGGGGCGCGCAAGCTTGCCGAATTGCAGGAGATGCTGGGCGCGCTCGAAGCGAGCCTGGCCGGAATGGGCTCGTCCGATGACGCCGAGGTCGAGGCTGACGAGTAGCTTCGATCATGCGCGGCATTCGCGCTCAGGCCATGTAGGGCACGCGCGAAATCACGTTGATGGCGCGGAATTCGGCAATCCAGCCCGCGACCTTCGAGTGGGACCATTCGATATGGCGGCGCAAGATGGCTGCCGCCGCGTCGCCGTCACGCGTGCGCAAGGCCTCGATGATCACCAGATGCTCGTCCATGAAGGAATCGATCTGCGGCGCGGTCAGGGCGACCTGAATGTGCTTGCCGATCACGAAAGCGCAGTGGGTGCGCTTGAGGGCTTCGATCATCTCGCGATTGGCGCCGTAACCCAGGCAGCGGATATGGAGGTCGCCTTCGATCTCATCGAGTTCGCCGACGCCGACGCGGTCGCGGTGCTGGATCCCCTCGCGCAGCCGCTCCGCCATGCGGTCGAGCAGGGCGGCAGGAATTGTCGCCGTCGCGGATTTGAGGAGCAGCGGCTCGAGCGTTGCGCGCACCTCGAAGATGTCGCGGAGGCGGTCCTCGTCCAACGGCACCACGTACCAGTGCGCCTTGGCGCCCTTCTCGAGGATGCCGATCGCCTGCGCGCGCAGCAGCAGGTTGCGCGCCACCGTGCGCCCCACCCGGAAATGCCGCGCCAATGCGAGCTCGCTGACGCGGAAGCGTCCGAACAGCGACCGGTAAATGATCTCACGTTCGAGCTTGTAGTAGAGCGTATCCCAGGCGTCGCTGCGCACGGCATCGACGGGGCCGTCGGTCAGCCCGAACATTTCCGGTGTGATCGGGACGCGCCGAGGGTCGACCTTGCGCTTGCCGGCGATGACGCCGCGACCGTCGAACCGCCGCACCAGGCCGATATGCTCGAGCTGTTCGAAAGCCTGCCGCACCGGAGAGCGGCTGGAGCCGAACAAGGTCGCGATCGCCGATTCGGAAAGAACCGTGCCAGGTGGCACGTCACCAGCGCGGATGTGCTTTGCCAATGCGCTCTTGATCAGCGCGTAGGCCGGCTGTTTTCGTCTGGTTTGCGATTTCGCTCGTGGAATCGACATGGAATGGCTGCCCGCTGGCCACACTATCACGTGATCGCGTCATGGTCGCTCGTAGCAGGCATTTACGCACCTCTTCCAGCGAACTTTTGACTATTGCGTGCAATGTGCAATCATGTTTAGCTGGGTCAAACGCCAGATTGATGGTCGCCGTTGCACGGCTTGCGCGCTGCAGCGGTGCTCACGTTTGCTCGTCGCGCCGTTTGATGGCTGCGGACGGGCCAACAGATCGACGCGTCAGCTCGTCTCAACGCAGCCGACAGCAAGTTCGGCGCATCACAGGGAGGATGGAATGAAACTGACGAGACGTGAGTTTTCCGCCAGCTTGGCGGCAGGTCTCGCTGCACCCGCGCTGATGCGCAGCGCTTGGGCGCAGGGTGCGACGATCAAGATCGGCATGTGCGTGCCGGTGACCGGACCCGCGGCGGAGCAGGGGCTGTGGGCCCAGAACGGCGCCAAGCTGGCGCTGGCCGCGGTCAACAAGGCCGGCGGCGTGCTCGGCAAGCAGGTCGAACTCGTCATCGAGGACGATCAGACCACCAATCCGGGCATCGTGCTGGCATTCTCCAAGCTCGCCGCGCAATCCGACATCGTCGCCTTCCTCGGCTCGATCCGCTCGACCCAGGTGCAGGCGATGGCGCCCGACGTGATCAAGGTCGGCAAGCCGGTGATGATCGGCGGCACCAATCCCGACCTCACCCATTCCGGCAATCCCTGGCTGTTCCGCTTCCGTCCGAACGACAATTATTCCGGCCGCGTGATCGCCGACTTCGGCGTCAATACGCTCGGAAAGAAGAAATGGGCGATCGTGCATTCGACCGACGCCTTCGGCACGGCGGGCGGCAAGGCGCTCTCGGAAGCGCTGACCAAGCTCGGCGCGCCGCCGGTGCTCGACCAGGGCTATGCCAATCAGAGTCAGGACTTCACCCCGGTCGTACTGGCCGTGAAGCAGTCCGGCGCTGACGTGCTCGGCACCTACTTCACCTTCGAGAACGATCTCGGCATCTTTGCCCGGCAGCTGCGCCAGCTCGGCGTCAACATTCCCTGGGTCGGCTCGCCCTCGGTGGTGGCGGTCTCCTCGACCAAGCTCGCCGGCCCCGCGCTGTTCAACACCTACGGCGTCGCCGACTTCGCCGAGGATTCAAGCGATGCGGCGAAGGCGTTCGGCAAGGCCTATCGCGATGCCTACAAGACCGCGCCCGACAACCAGAGCGCTTGGCCCTACGATGCGATCACCATCCTGTCGGCGGCAATCAACAAGGCCGGCTCGACCGATCCGAACAAGATCCGCGACGCCATCCTCGCGACGCAGAAGTTCGCCGGCGCCGAGGGCGAGTACAATTTCGACAAGAACGGCGACGGTCTGCACGGCTACAATGTCGTGAAGAACGACAAGGGCAAGATCGTCTACGACAAGCATATCGACTTCAACGATTGATAGCGGTTCGGCCTCTCCGGGCCACCTCGGAGAGGCCGTTCGCCCGCGACACAATTTTCAGATCGAGCGCTCGTCATGGATCTCGTCCTCCAACTGCTCTTTACCGGCATCGGCATCGGCGCGGTCTACGCGCTGGTCGCGCTCGGTTTCGTGCTGATCTTCCGTGCCACCAACGTGGTGAACTTCGCGCAAGGCGAGTTCTCGATGGTCGCCGCCTATCTGATGGTGGTGTTCTCGGTCGATCTCGGCTGGCCTTACTGGCTGTCGTTCCTGATCGCGCTCGCCGGCATGGCGTTGTTCGGCGTCATCTTCAATCTCGGCGTCTATTATCCGCTGCGCAATCGCACCTATCTGCCCGTAATCATCGCCACCATCGGCGCCTCGATCCTGCTGTCGAACTCGGTGCTTGCGATCTACGGCCCGCAGCCGCAGGTGCTGCAGGGCTGGTTCGATACGCCCGGCATTCAGCTCGGCCCGGTCTATCTCGACAGCCAGTATCTTCTGATCATCGGCGTCACGATCCTCCTGGTGCTGTTCAATTTTTGGTTCTTCGAGAAGACGCTGCTCGGCAAGAAGTTGCAGGCGACCTCGCAGGATAAGGAAATGGCCTCGCTGCTCGGCATTTCCGTTTCCACCATGATCATGATCACCTTCATCTATTCGGCCGTGCTCGGCGGTCTCGCCGGCATCCTGGTGGCGCCGGTGCTGTTCGTCTCGATCCAGATGGGCTCGACGATTGCGCTGAAGGCGTTTGCCGCGACCATCATCGGCGGCTTCGGTGACGTTGCCGGCGCCATCGTCGGTGGCCTCGCGCTCGGTGTCATCGAGACGTTCGGCGCCGCCTATATTTCGGTGCCTTACAAGGACGGCTTTGCCTTCCTGGTGCTGATCGCTTTCCTGGTGTTCCGGCCGCAGGGCATCTTCGGCGAACGTGTCGCGGAGAAAGCATGAGCGTCAGCGACAACATGATCCCCGCGCCGGCCGTGCGCTCGAAGCCGCTGATCATCCGTCATCTGCCGTATTTCATCGGCGCCGCGGTGCTGGTGGCGCTCGCCGCCGGCATGCGGTTCGACGGGTACATCCTCAACATCCTGCTGCAGGCCACGACCTTCTCGATCGCGGTGTTCGGGCTGTCGGTCGTGCTCGGCCTGTGCGGCCAGATCAACCTGGCGCAGGCCGCGTTCTTCGGCTTCGGCGCCTATGTGGTCGGGCTCGGCACCGCGGACCTGCACCTGAACTTCTGGCTCTGCCTGGTTGGCGCCTGCGCGATCACGCTGATCGCCGGCGCGTTCCTCGGCATGTCGACGCTGCGGCTCGGCGGGCACTACCTTGCGATGGTGACGATCTCGTTCCAGCAGATCGTGACGCTGGTGATGATCAATGCCATCGGCGTGACCCACGGGCCGGACGGCGTCGCCAACATTCGCCGACCGGAGCTGTTCCAGTCCTCGCAGAGCTACCTGGCCTTCTGCGTCGCGATGCTCGCGATCGTCGGTTATCTAGTCTGGCATCTGCCTGATACCAAGCTCGGCCGCGCCATGCGCGCGGTGCGCGACAACGAGCTTGCGGCGGGCGTCAATGGCATCGACGTGTTCCGCACCAAGATCTACGCCTTCGGGCTGTGCGCGTTGCTCGGCGGTCTGGCCGGTGGCCTGTTCGCCGGCGGCTTCGCCTATGTCAGCCCGGACCAGTTCTCGTTCGCGGAATCGATCGTGTTCCTGACCATGTCGCTGCTCGGCGGCGTGGCCTCGCCGATCGGCTCGGTGATCGGTACGGGCCTCCTGATCCTGATCCCGGAATGGCTGCGCTTCCTGAAGAGCGTGCCAGGACTTTATCTGGCGATCTACGGCCTGTTCGTGATCCTGATCATCCGCTTCATGCCCGACGGCATCTGGGGTTTTGTGTCGGACGCATTCACGCGTTGGCGTGCGCACACCAAGGCGCCGCCGGCTGCGGCGGCCTTGCAGCTCAAGCCCGCGACGTCAGGCGGCGACATCGTGCTCGAGGTGACCGGACTCTCGAAGCATTTCGGCGGCCTCAAGGCGGTCGACGGCGTCGATATCGCGGTGAAGCGCGGCAGCGTGCATGCGCTGATCGGACCCAACGGCTCCGGCAAGACCACGACGCTGAACGTGCTGTCCGGTCTCTACAAGGCGACCGCGGGCAGGATCGTGCTCGACGGCACCGACATCACCAATATGGCGCCGCATCAGCGCACGGCGGCCGGCCTCGGACGCACCTTCCAGAACATCCGCCTGTTCCGCTCGATGACCGCGCTGGAGAATGTCGAGATCGGCGCCGAACGGCCCGGCAACACCATGATCGGGAAGGGCGAGGACGCGCTGACCGAGCGCGCGATGGAGGCGCTGACCTTCGTCGGGCTCGGTAACCGCGCCAACGAATTGATCTCGAGCTTCTCCTACGGCCACCAGCGCCTGATCGAGATCGCGCGGGCGCTGGCGTCGAACCCGACGCTGCTGCTGCTCGACGAGCCGGCGGCCGGTCTCAACTCGACCGAGAAGCTGGAGCTGCATGAGCTGCTGAAGCGCATCGCTGCCCAGGGCCTCACCATCCTGATCATCGATCACGACATGACGCTGGTGTCGGAAGCCGCCCAGCACATCACCGTGCTGAACTTCGGACGCCGCATCGCGGACGGCGAGTCCATGGCGGTGCTGCGCCATCCCGACGTCGTCTCCGCCTATCTCGGGAGCGAATGATGCCGCTGCTCGAAATCCGCAATCTCGTGGTCCGCTACGGCGAGATCGAAGCGCTGCGCGGCGTCACCATCGCCGTGGAGCAGGGCCAGGTGGTCACGCTGCTCGGCGCCAACGGCGCCGGCAAGTCGACCACGCTGCGCGCGATCTCAGGCCTCGCCAAGCCCGCCTCCGGCGACATTATGTTCGACGGCCACTCGATCGCGGGCCTCGGGCCGGAAGCGATCGTCCGGCTCGGCATCTCGCACGTGCCGGAAGGCCGCCGCGTGTTTCCGGGCCTCACCGTGAAAGAGAACATCATGCTCGGCGCGTCGAACCGGAAGGTGCCGGCGTCGCAGATCTCGCGCGAGGCCGACGCGATGTTCGACCTGTTCCCGGACATCCGCGCCTTTTCCAACGCGCTCGGCTGGACGCTGTCCGGCGGCCAGCTGCAGATGGTCGCGGTGGCGCGCGGCCTGATGGCCAAGCCGCGGCTGCTGCTGCTCGACGAACCGTCGCTCGGGCTGGCGCCTGTCATCGTGCAGGCGGTGTTCCGCATCATTTCGCAGATCAGGAAGGACACCACGGTCTTGCTCGTCGAGCAAAATGCGCGCATGGGACTTTCGGTCGCCGATCATGGCTTTGTCCTGGAAACGGGGCGGATCGTGCTGGGCGGCAAGCCCGACGAATTGTGGGGCAATGAGGCCATCGCCGCGGCCTATCTCGGCGGCCACGCCAAGACCCACGCCTGACAACGTCCCGTGCTTTACTGAGCGAGCTGGTTTTTCATGGTCACCATCAAGGTCGATAATCTCATCAACTTCGTGTCCGAGGTGTTTTCCCATTCGGAGTCCTCTCCGGAAGAGGCGAAGCGCATCGCGACCTATCTGACGACCGCGAACCTCACCGGGCATGACAGCCACGGCGTGATCCGTGTGCCCGTCTATGTCAGGTGGAAGAAGATGGGCTCGATCGTGCCGAACCAGACCCCCGAGGTGGTGGTCGACACGCCGTCGCTCGCGGTGGTCGACGGCAAGTTCGGCTATGGGCAGACCGTCACGCCGGTTGCGGTCAAGCTCGGCATCGAGAAGTGCAAGAAGGCGGGGCTTGCCGCGGTCGCGCTGCGCAACTCCGGTCATCTCGGCCGCGTCGGCGACTGGGCCGAGATGGCCGCGGCCGAAGGCCTTGTTTCAATTCATTTCGTGACCGCGGCCGGCTCGCTGCTGGTTGCGCCTTACGGCGGCGTCGAGAAGCGCCTGTCCACGGCGCCGTATTGCGTCGGCATTCCACGTCAGGGCCAGGATCCGATCGTGCTCGATTTTGCGACCTCGGTTGTGGCCGAGGGCAAGTGCCTGGTGGCAAGCCGCGGCGGCAAGAAGCTGCCGCCCGGCGCGCTCGTCGATGCCGACGGCACACTGAGCGAGGATCCGCACGTGCTGTATGGTCCGTACACGCCGGACGGACCGCGCGACCACACCAAGGGAACTGGCGCGATCCGCGCCTTCGGCGATCACAAGGGCTCGGGTCTCGCCTTCATCTGCGAACTGCTCGGCGGCGCGCTGACCGGCACCGGCGCGACGTCGTCGGACCGGCGCTTCGCCAACGGCATGATGGCGTTCTACATCGACCCCAAGGTGATCGACACCAGCAATTTCTTCGACGGCGAAATCACCCGCTACACTGATTTCATCCGCGCCACGAAGCCGATCGCGGGCACGGAGTCCGTGCTGATTCCGGGCGATCCCGAGCGGAAAACCCGTGCCGATCGCACCAGGAACGGCATCCCCTTGCCTGACGACACCTGGGCGGCGATAGTGAATACCGCGCGCGAAGTCGGCGTCAGCGAAGTTTCTATCCAGCGGGCGACCAGCTGAAAGCTCGTCCCCCCAATAAACCGCAAAGGGAAACGCGATCAATGGCAAACAAGGTCAAGCAAGTCTGGGCATCGGGCAAGGCGGTGGTGAACGCGTGGCTCGCGATCCCCTCGGGATTCTCCGCCGAAGTGATCGCGCAATGCGGCTTCGACAGCGTCACCGTCGACATGCAGCACGGTGTGCAGGATTATCAATCGATGGTGCAGTGCTTCCAGTCGATGCATGCCCATCCGGTGACGCCGATGGTCCGCGTGCCCTGGAATGAGCCCGGCATCATCGGCAAGGTGCTGGACGGCGGCGCCTACGGCGTGATCTGCCCGATGGTCAACACACCGCAGGAAGCCAAGAACCTCGTCTCCTACGCCAAATATCCGCCGAAGGGCGTGCGCTCCAACGGCCCGATCCGCGCCGGCATGTACGGCTCGGCCGGCACCTATCAGCAGACCGCCAACGACGAGATCGTGCTGCTGCCGATGATGGAGACCAAGACCGCGGTCGAGAACATGGAAGCGATCCTCGATGTCGAAGGCATCGACGGCGTCTATATCGGCCCGTCCGATCTCGGCTTCTCCTACGGTCTGGTGCCGAAGCTCGATCGCGATGAGCCGGAGATCCTCAAGATCTACGAGAAGATCATCAAGGAATGCGGCAAGCGCGGCCTCAATCCGGGCATCCACTGCTCGGGCGCCGAGGGCGCGGTGCGCGCGATCAACATGGGCTTCAAGCTCGTGACGCTGTCGAACGAGGTCGGCCTGATGCAGGTCTACGCCAAGATGCAGGTCAACGCGACCCGCGAGAAGTCCGGCGGCAAGGCGTAAGTTCTGTCCGCGATTTTAGCTCTGCTCCCTCGCCCCGCTCTCTTGTCCGCCGAAGCCCGGCTTCGGGCGAAGGCGGATGCGGGGAGAGGGTTGGGGTGAGGGGCCTCTATCCGGCGAGCACCATCGTTGTAAGTGACATCGTGCCTCGCCCCTCACCCGGATCGCTGACGCGATCCGACCTCTCCCCGTAAAGGACGGGGAGAGGTGAAGAAGACACCAAGGAGAACTCCCATGGCCTCGGCACAAGTGATCCGCCTGCACGCCGACGACAGCGTCCTGATCGCGCGCGCGAGCCTGCCGCCGGGGCTTGAGGTGACCGAGGGCGTCACCACGGTCGATCGCATTCCAGCGGGCCACAAGGTCGCGATCAAGCCGATCGCGCCAGGCGAGCCGATCCGGCGCTACGGCCAGATCATTGGCTTTGCGACCCAGGCGATCGCGCCCGGCCAGCATGTGCATACGCAGAACTGCGGCATGGGCGATTTCGCCAAGGATTATGCCTATGGCGCCGACGTCAAGCCGGTGCCGAACTTCGATCTGCCGGCGACATTCGAAGGCATCCGCCGCGCCGACGGCCGCGTCGCGACCCGCAACTATATCGGCATCCTCACCTCGGTGAATTGCAGCGCCCATGTCGCCGGCATCGTGGCCGACATGTTCAAGAAGAATCCGTTCACCAGCGACAATCCGCTCGCCGATTACCCGAATGTCGACGGCGTCGTCGCGCTGACCCACAAGACCGGCTGCGGCATGACCCAGGACGAGCCCTTGGCGCTGCTCCGCCGCACGCTCGGCGGCTATGCGCGCCACGTCAATTTCTCCAACGTCATTGTGCTCGGCCTCGGCTGCGAGGTGAACCAGATCGGCGGCCTGATGCAGGAGCAGAAGCTCGCCGGTCGCCTGCGCGCGATGGACATCCAGGAGGTCGGCGGCACCCGCAAGACAGTGGAAGCCGGCGTTGCCTTCGTCAAGGAGGCGCTCGCCGATGCCAACAAGGTCAAGCGCGAGGCGGTGCCGGCGAGCGAGCTCACCGTGGCGCTGCAATGCGGCGGCTCGGATGGTTACTCCGGCGTATCCGCCAATCCGGCGCTCGGCGCGGCGAGCGATCTGCTGGTCCGTCACGGCGGCACCGTGATCCTCTCGGAGACGCCCGAGACCTATGGCGCGGAGCATCTGCTGACTCGCCGCGCCGTCAGCCGCGAGGTCGGCGAGAAGCTGGTCGGCCTGATGCGCTGGTGGGAGGAGTACACCCAGCGTGAGGGCGCCGAAATGAACGCCAATCCGAGCCCGGGCAACAAGGCCGGCGGTCTCACCACCATCCTTGAGAAGTCGCTGGGCGCGATGGCCAAGGCCGGCAGCACCAACCTCGTCGACGTCCTCAACTACGCCGAGCCCGTCACCAAGAAGGGCTTTGTGTTCATGGACACGCCCGGCTACGACCCGGTCGCCGCGACCGGGCAGGTCGCGGGCGGCGCCAACCTCGTCTGCTTCACCACCGGCCGCGGCAGCGTGTTCGGCTGCAAGCCGGCGCCGTCGATCAAGCTCGCCACCAACACGCCGATGTACAAGCGGATGGAAGACGACATGGACGTCAATTGCGGCACCATCCTCGACGGCGAGGAGAGCGTGCAGGAATGCGGCCAGCGCATCTTCGACCTCATCCTCAAGACCGCCTCGGGCCAGCCGACCAAGAGCGAGAGCTTTGACTTCGGCGGCGCTGAATTCGCGCCGTGGGTGCTGGGCGCGACGATGTAGTTTAGAGCCACGATCTAGCCTTTCACTCCGCCGTCGTCGCTGCGAAAGCTGGGACCCATAACCACCGGCCGTAGTGATGTGCGAGGCGTCTGCCATCGTCTTTCATCATTAGGACCACGCGGTCTGGGTCCCTGCTTTCGCAGGGACGACAAGGAAGTACGTTGGCGAATGAAGCTTCCCGGACTACGCTGCGCTCCATCCGGGCTACGGATGGGACGGAGGAAGCATGCGCGCGCGTTGGTTGGGAATTGTTGGATGCATCACATTTCTCGCCGCTTTGAGCCTCGGCGCCGGTTCGGCTGACGCCGCAACCATAGTCGCGCTTGGCGCGAGCAATACCTACGGCAAGGGCGTGGCGCGCAACCAGGCCTATCCCGCGCAGCTCGAAGCGATCTTGCGGGCGAAGGGATTGAGCGTCCGCATCGTGAACGCCGGCATCAACGGCGACACCACGGAAGGGATGTTGCAACGCCTGGACCGCGCCGTCCCGAACGGGACCCGTGCGGTTATTTTGCAGCCAGGCGGCAATGACCGGCGCAAGGGCAGGCCTGACCGGACCGCGGATATCCAAAGTCGTCTCAGCGCCCGTGGCATCGCGGTGATCATGCTCCCTAACGGGATGCTGGGTGGACTCCCCCATCAGCCCGATGGTGTGCATTTGACCCCCGAGGGCTATCATATGCTCGCCGAGCAGCTTGCTTCGCAGGTATCCGGCGCAATCGGCCGCTAGCAATCGCGTAGCCCGGATGAAGCCAACGGGTCGCGCGAATGCGCGCCCGATGAAAGGCTCCGCGCAATCCGGGACTCTTCTTGCGGATGAAGACCCCGGATTTCGCTTTCGCTCCATCAGGGCTACGGATCGCGCCCTTACCTTGGGCACCCCGTGCCCGTTGTTAGTGCTTGATGTCGACCGGCAGCAGTGTTCTGCTCAAAAAAGCTGCTGGAGCCCTCGGTCCGTGTCGATATCAGTCGCACTGCATCACGTCACGCGCTACAAATACGACCGGCCGATCGATCTCGGGCCTCAGACCATGCGGCTTCGGCCCGCGCCGCATACGCGCATGCCGATCACGAGCTATTCGCTCAAGGTCACGCCCGCCAATCACTTCGTGAACTGGCAGCAGGACCCGCAGGGCAACTGGCTGGCGCGCTACGTCTTTCCAGAGAAGACCACCGAGCTCAAGGTCGAGGTCGATTTCACCGCTGACATGACGGTGGTCAATCCGTTCGACTTCTTCGTCGAGCCCTTTGCCAACAGCTTTCCGTTCGAATATCCCGGCGATCTCAAGACCGAGCTCGCGCCCTATCTCGAGACCGATGAGGCCGAGCCGCTGCTCGCGGCTTACCTGAAGGAGATTCCGCGCCAGGCTGACAGCACCGTCAACTTCCTGGTCGAGCTGAACGCGCAGCTGCAGAAGAAGATCAGCTACGTCATCCGCATGGAGGCCGGCATCCAGACGCCGGAGGAGACGCTTGCCGCGGGCTCCGGCTCCTGCCGCGACTCGGCGTGGCTCTTGATCCAGACGCTGCGCCACCTCGGGCTCGCCGCGCGTTTCGTCTCCGGATATCTCATTCAGCTGCGGCCGGACATCGATCCGCTCGAGGGGCCGCGCGAGGTCGAGAGCGATTTCACCGACCTGCACGCCTGGGCCGAGGTCTATCTGCCGGGGGCGGGCTGGATCGGTTTCGACGTCACCTCCGGCATGCTGACCGGCGAGGGCCACATCCCGGTCTGCGCCACGCCACACTATCGCTCGGCCGCGCCGGTGACCGGCACCGCGGGCGTTGCCAATGTCGAGTTCGGCTTCGAGATGAGCGTCAAGCGCATCGGCGAGGCGCCGCGCATCACCAAACCATTCTCCGATGAATCCTGGGCGCGGCTCGACCGGCTCGGCGAGCAGGTCGATGCCGACCTGAGGAAAGACGATGTGCGCCTGACCATGGGCGGCGAGCCGACCTTCGTTTCGGTCGACGATCTGGAATCGCCGGAGTGGAACGTCGCCGCGGTCGGTCCGACCAAGCGGACGCTTGCCGATGAACTGATCCGCAAGCTGCGCACGCGGTTCGCCCCCGGCGGCCTGCTGCATTACGGCCAGGGCAAATGGTATCCCGGCGAGAGCCTGCCGCGCTGGGCGTTCGGTCTCTACTGGCGCAAGGACGGCAAGCCGATCTGGAAGAATGCCGAGCTGATCGCCGGCATCGAGAATTCGCGCAGGGCCGAGATCGCGGAGGCCCAGCGTTTCGTCGAAGTGGCAGCAACCAAGCTTGGTCTCGGCGCCGACTATGCCATGCCGGCTTATGAAGACCCCGCCTTCTGGCTGCAGCGTGAAGCCGGCCTGCCGGCCAATGTCAGCCCAGCGAATTCCAAGCTGACCGATCCGGAAGAGCGCGCCCGGATGGCGCGGGTGTTCGATGAGGGGCTGACCACGCCGAAAGGTTACGTGCTGCCGATCCAGCGCTGGAGCCCGCTAGGCGATCGCGTGCCGGCACGCTGGCGCAGCGAGCGCTGGAAGATCCGGCGCAGCCATCTGTTCCTGTCGCCCGGCGACTCGCCGCTGGGCTTGCGGCTTCCGATCACCTCGCTCGAATATGTCACGCCGGACGATTATCCCTACGTCGTCGAGCGCGATCCGATGGCGCCGCGCGATGCGCTTTCCGACGAACTGCAGCAGGCATTGAAGGAGATTCCCGAGCCGCTGCCGGTGCGCACCGCGATGTCGATCGAGGTTCGCGACGGCGTACTGTGCGCTTTCATGCCGCCGGTCGAGAAGGTCGAGGATTATCTCGACCTGATCGCAGCGATCGAAGCCGCCGCCGAGGAGCTGCAGCTGCAAGTCCATGTCGAAGGTTACGCGCCGCCCTTCGATCCGCGCATCGAGGTAATCAAGGTGACGCCGGATCCCGGCGTGATCGAGATCAACGTGCAGCCGGCGCAGAGTTGGCGCGAGGCCGTCGACATCACGCTCGGCCTCTATGAGGACTCCGCCAAGACGCGGTTAGGGGCCAACCGTTTCCTGATCGACGGCCGCCACACCGGCACCGGCGGCGGCAACCACATCGTGGTCGGCGGCAGCAGGCCGGAGGATTCACCGTTCCTGCGCCGGCCCGATCTGTTGAAGAGCCTCGTGCTGTACTGGCAGCGGCATCCGTCGCTGTCCTACCTGTTTTCCGGCATGTTCATCGGCCCGACCAGCCAGGCGCCGCGCATCGACGAGGCGCGGCATGACGGGCTCTATGAGCTGGAGATTGCGCTGTCGCACGTGCCGCCGCCGGGCATGGATGGGCCGCTGTGGCTGGTCGATCGCCTGTTTCGGCATATCCTGGTCGACATCACCGGCAACACCCATCGCGCCGAGATCTGCATCGACAAGCTCTATTCGCCCGACGGCCCGACCGGCCGGCTTGGCCTCGTCGAATTCCGCGCGCTCGAAATGCCGCCCGACCCGCGGATGTCGCTGGCGCAGCAACTGTTGATCCGCGCGCTGATCGCAAAGCTGTGGCGTGAGCCGCAACAGGGCCGGTTCGTGCGCTGGGGCACCGCGCTGCATGACCGCTTCATGCTGCCGCATTTCCTCTGGGAGGATTTCCTCGGCGTGCTCGCCGAGCTCAAGCAATCCGGCTACGACGTCGAGCCGGAATGGT
Organism: Bradyrhizobium sp. USDA 4506; assembly: GCF_054058795.1. Taxonomy (NCBI): domain Bacteria; kingdom Pseudomonadati; phylum Pseudomonadota; class Alphaproteobacteria; order Hyphomicrobiales; family Nitrobacteraceae; genus Bradyrhizobium; species Bradyrhizobium sp. USDA 4506. Next base: position 1,059,610 of record NZ_JBSSBM010000002.1, read on the forward strand.
ACCAGGCGCAACTTGAATTCCGTTTCCCCGCCTTCGGCCGCGTTCATCATGGTGGCGTGGGTCTCGAACTGCGGCAGGCGCTCGAACCCTGGCATGTGCTGGGCGAGGAGGGCACCTCCGGCGGCACCGTACGCTACGTCGATTCGTCGGTCGAGCGGCTGCAGGTAAAGGCGACCGGATTCGTCGATGGGCGCCATGTCATCACCTGCAACGGCAGACGGATGCCGATGACCGAGACCGGCCGTGCCGGCGAGGCGGTCGCCGGTGTCCGCTTCAAGGCCTGGCAGCCGGCCTCCGGCCTGCATCCGACCATTCCCGTGCATGCGCCGCTGACGTTTGACCTGATCGACACCTGGAACGGACGCTCGCTCGGCGGCTGCGTCTATCATGTCGCCCATCCCGGCGGCCGCAACTACGAGACCAAGCCGGTCAATTCCTACGAGGCCGAGGCGCGGCGGCTGGCGCGCTTCCAGGAGCACGGCCATACCCCCGGCAAGATCGAGACGCCGCCGGAGGAACGCACAATTGAGTTTCCCTTGACCCTCGACTTGCGGACGCCGCTCCTGCACTAATTGTGTCAAGGGGAAGTGGAATGTCCGCATCGGGTGGCCAAGGCAATAGTCAAGGCAGCAGTCAGGAGAGCAGGGCCCGTCCCGGTCAGCGCCGGATGGCGCAGTGGACCCGCGACTATGTCCGGCTGCCCGGCATTCCCGACGAGTATATTGCCGACAACGGCGCGCCGCGGCCGGTCTGGGCCCGCTTCTTCGACGCCTTTGCCGCGCTGTCGCCGGCCGATATCGAGCGCCGCTTCGCCTCCGCCGATCGCCATCTGCATGAGGCCGGCGTCACCTATCGCGCGCCGGGCGACACTTCCGACCGGATCTGGCCGCTCAGCCATCTGCCGCTGATCATTGACGCGGCGGACTGGCGCCAGCTCGCCGCCGGTGTCGCGCAACGCGCGCAGCTGCTGGAGATGGTGCTGGCCGATCTTTACGGCGAAGGCCGCCTCGTTGCGGACGGCGCCATCCCTGCCGCGGCGATCGCCGGCAGCAGCGAGTATCTGCGCGCGGTCAGCGGCATCAAGCCGCCGGGGGGCCGCTATCTGCATCTCTATGCCGCCGACATCGGCCGCGGGCCTGACGGCCGCTGGTGGGTGCTCGGCGATCGCACGCAGGCACCGTCGGGCGCGGGCTACGCGCTGGAAAACCGCCTGGTGCTGTCGCGCGCCTTTTCCAATCTCTACAAGTCGATGAATGTCGAGCGCGTCGCGCCGTTCTTCGAGGCGTTCCGCGATTCGCTGCGCGCCAGCGCCGATCGCGACGAGCCGCGGATCGGCCTGCTGACGCCCGGCGCGTTCAGTGAGACCTACTTCGAGCACGCCACGCTGGCGCGCTATCTCGGTTTCCTGCTGGTCGAGGGCGACGATCTCGCGGTCTCCGGCGACCGCGTCCACATCCGCACCGTCGCCGGGCTGAAGCGGCTCGACGTGCTGCTGCGCCGGGTCGATTCCAACATGCTCGATCCGCTCGAGCTCGACGCGTCCTCCTATCTCGGCGTGCCCGGGCTTGTCGAGGTTCTGCGCAAGGGCGGCGTCGTGGTCACCAACATGCCGGGCTCCGGCGTGATGGAGGCGAGGGCGCTGCTCGGTTTCCTGCCCAATCTGTGCCGGCGCCTGCTCTCTGAAGACCTGATGATGCCGCACATCGCGACCTGGTGGTGCGGCCAGAAATCCGCCCGCGAAGAGGTGCTGTCGCGGCTCGACGAGTTCGCGATCGAAGGCGCCTATGGCCGCGGCGTTGCGGATTTTCCCGGCAACGGACCGGTGCTCCCGGGCGAATTGTCGGCAGCGGACCGCGACCGCCTGAAGGATGCCATCAGCCATCGCGGCATCGATTATGTCGGTCAGGAGCTCGTGCGGCTGTCGACCACGCCGGTATGGGAGAACGGTCGCATCGCGCCGCGTCCGTTCGTGTTGCGGGTGTTCGCGGCGGCGACGCCGAGCGGCTGGACTGTGCTGCCCGGCGGCTTCTGCCGGATTGCCGATCGGGCCGACGCGCGCGCGGTGTCGATGGGCGATGGCGCGGTGTCCGCCGACGTCTGGGTGGTCTCCGACAAGGCGGTTGAGACCTCGACCCTGCTGCCGGCGGTCGACACCGTCCGCATCCGCCGCATCGCCGGCGTGCTGCCGAGCCGCGCCGCCGACAATCTGTTCTGGCTCGGCCGCTATCTGGAGCGCGCCGAGGCCACCATCCGGCTGATCCGCGCGCTATGCACGCCGCTGCGCGATCCTGCGCGCGCGAATTCGAACGGCTCGGCGCCGGCGATGCATTCGGCCGAGCGCATCCAGCGCATGCTGGTCGCCTGGGGTGCGGCCTCGCAGACCGCGCGCGCCAATCTCGCCAAGGTCGCGCTCGAAGCGTTGCAAAGCGAGGAGAAATTCGGCTCGGCGCTGTCGCTGGTGCGATCCGCGCAGCGCACCGCGACCTCGCTCCGCGAGCGGCTGTCGCCGGACGCCTGGCAGGTCATCACCGAGATGGCTGATCGGCTGGCCATCGAGGTTCATGACGATGACGGCGTCGTCAGCGCCGCCGAACTGACCTTGCAGGAGCTCGCGAGCTTCGCCGGCCTCGCGCAGGAAAACATGAACCGCGCCGCCGGCTGGCGTTTCCTCGAAATGGGCCGTCGCGCCGAGCGCGCCGTCAACACCACGCGCTTTGCCCGTCAGTTCGCATATGACGAAGCCGGTGATGAGGATCTCGACGTTCTGCTCACGCTGGTCGACTGCCAGATCACTTATCGCTCGCGCTATCTGGTGCAGCCGCTGCTCGCACCGGTGCGCGATCTGGCGGTGCTCGACCCCTATAATCCGCGCTCGGTCGCATTCCAGGTCGCGGCGCTGAACGAGCATGTTGCCGCGCTGCCGAGCCTGAAGGAGCATGGCCTGATCGAGCGGCCGCAGCGTCTTGCCGTCGCGGTCGAGGCAATGCTCACAACGGCTGAAGCCTCGAGCCTCGACGTCAAGACGCTGTTCGCGCTGGAGCAGGATCTGCTCAACCTCGCCGACGCGATCGGGCTGCATTATTTCCCGCACGGACCGAATGCCAGCCGGCCGGAGAAGCTCACGGGGCTGGCGTGATCTACGACATCCGTCACGTCACGACCTACAGCTACGAGACCCAGGTCAGCTTCGCGCGCTGCTCGCTGCGGCTGGAGCCGGTCACTGGCGACGGGCAGCAGTTGATCTCGCATTCGGTCGAGATCCGTCCGAGGCCCGCGGAACGCACCGCAAGGCGCGACTTCTTCGGCACGCTCACTGAAAGCGTCCTGATCGAGACCGCGCATCGCAGTCTGCGCATCGATGCCCGCTCGCGGGTCTCGGTGGCGCGGCAGCCGCCGGCGCGCGACGCCGCCAGTCCGCCCTGGGAAGACGTGCGTGACAACGCGTTCGAGGCGTTGAGCCTCGATGCGGCCTCGCCGGTCGGCTACGTCTTTGCCAGCGCGCTGGTGCCGGTGCTGCGGCCGGTGACGGCCTACGCTTCCGCGAGCTTTTTGCCCGGTGGCGGCATCCTCACCGGGGCGGCCGACCTGATGCGCCGCGTCCGTAACGACTTCAAATACGATCCCAAGGCGACCGTGATCTCGACGCCGCTTCGCGACGTGTTCGAAAAGCGACATGGCGTGTGCCAGGACTTTGCCCATGTGATGATCGCGGGGCTGCGCGGCCTCGGCCTGCCCGCGGCCTATGTCAGCGGCTATTTGCGCACCATTCCGCCGCCGGACCAGCCGCGGCTGCAGGGCGCGGACGCCACCCATGCTTGGGTCTCGGTCTGGTGCGGCAGCGCGCTCGGCTGGGTCGGGTTCGACCCGACCAACGATCTGATGGTCGGGAGCGACCACATCATTCTCGCCATCGGCCGCGACTTTGCCGACGTCTCGCCGGTCGATGGCGTCATCGTCGGCGCGCGCAAGCAGAAGGTCGCCGTTGCGGTCGACGTGCTGCCGGTGGGGTGAGCCGGGATGGGCGCGCGGCGCGCTCGACCGCGCCAATGCGGTCGCGATCAGGCGACGTGCCGCTTGCCCGATTTGTCCCACCCGATCGGGCTGACGATGACGCGGTCGCGGCCTTCACGCTTGGCTTGATAGAGCGCAAGGTCCGCGGCCTTGAGCAGATCGCGCGATGTGCGCTCGTGGTCCGGGACGAGGCAGGACAATCCGATGCTGACGGTCGGCAACTCAGGCTCGGATTCCCGCGCGGCCGCCAGCTTGGTGCGGATCCGTTCGGCAATTTCCAGGGCGCCCGCCTTGCCGATGCCCGGCAGCAACACCGAAAACTCCTCGCCGCCATAGCGGGCACCGAGATCAGTTGCACGCTTGGCGCTGCTTGCGATGCACCGTCCCACGGTGGTGAGCACGGCGTCGCCGGCCTGATGCCCGTAGGTGTCGTTGTAGATCTTGAAATGATCGACGTCGATCATCAGAAGCGAGACCGGCGCCTTTGCGCGCATGCCACGGCGCCATTCTACGTCAAGGGTATCGTCAAGGCGGCGGCGGTTGGCGAGGCCTGTCAGTGCATCCGTGTTCGCGAGGTGCGCGAGCCGGTCTTCCGCGGCGGCCCGCCGTTTGAGAGCGGCCACCAGGTAGAACATCAGCACGATCGAGAAGCCGCAGAGCGCTGCCACCACGCTGCCGATCAGCCAGAGCTGCTGCCACCAGTCGGCATAGATGCCGTCGAGCGCAAGACCCTCGGCGATGAGCAGGCGATTGTGTCCGACCGCCTGGAAAACATAGAGCCGGCTGACATGATCGACGATCGATTTCGTGATGTAGGAGCCGGATTGTCGTGCCGGAAATTGCTTGAAGACCAGAGAGTCCTTGATGCTTTGCCCGATCTTGCTGATGTCGAACGGGGCGCGCATCAGTATGACGCCATCGCTGTTGAACAGCGCCATGCTGTCGCCGAAGCCGAAGTTCAGCTTGCGAAACAGATTGTGGAAATAGCTGAGTCGCATGCTGCCCGCGACCACGCCGGCAAAGGAACCGTCGTCATTGTTGATGCGGCGGCTGAGGCTGATCAGATATTCGCCGTCAGAGGTAATCCACGGAGCGCTGATGAACAGCCCGCTGTCCGCTCGCGTCTGATGTGCCCGGAAGAAGTCTCGATCGGCGAGATTTGCGGCCCGCGGCGTCACTGACTTGGAATCGAGCGTGACGTCCCCCGCCGCATTCAGCACGAGGATCGAGCCGAGGTCCTTGGCCGTGGCGGCGCGGTCGAACAGCACGACCTGGCGAAGCTCCGGGCTGATCTTGCCGAGCTCCTGCAGCTTGACGCCGTCGGCGACCGCCTGGAGCGAGAGGTCGTAGAGGTCGATGTTGCGGTCGATCTCGCTGGCGATGGAGGCGACGAGGTTGGTCGCACCTTGCTTCGCATGCTGATAGTCCTTGCCCGCCATCTCCCAGAGGATGGATGCGCAGATCGCCGAAAAGCAGAGAACGAGGCCGATCCCGAGCGCAAGGAGCCGTTTGGTCGGCACTGCCTTCGGCTTTAGCAAAAGCCCGTTCATTGCTCGGTTCCACTTCCCCGCGCCCTCGCGCAGCGACGCTTTTCTATGGAGGCATCAAATTGAGAAATGCGACCCGAAGCGGAGGCAATTTGTGTCCGTGCGTTGGGAGAGTCTTAACCATCCGGATTGCCGGGGCCCTGTCGCAGGGCCCCGCCAGATCGCCGCTCAGGTTCCGGTCCGCTGCAGGCCGTCGGCCGCGTCGCTGCGCAGGTTGCGGAAGAACTGCTCGACCTCGCGCGACAGCGTCTCGGCAGTTGTGGTCAGATCGTTCGAGGCCGCGAGCACCGATTCCGCCGCCTTGCTGGTTTGGTCCATGTCATCGCGGAGCGAGCCGACATTAGTGACCAGGGTTTCGTTGCCCTGGGCGGCCATCTGGGCATTGGCGGAGATTTCGCGCGTCGCCGCGTCCTGCTGGCCGACCGCGCTCGCGATGTTCGCGGTGACGTTGCTGATCTCGCGCACCGCCTGACCGATCTCGCGCACGGCGGCCACCGAGTTGCGGGTCGAGGCCTGGATCAGGCCCACATTCTCGCTGATCTCGGCGGTTGCCTTCGCGGTCTGGCCGGCCAGCGCCTTGACCTCATGCGCGACGACGGCGAAGCCACGGCCGGCATCGCCGGCGCGGGCGGCTTCGATGGTGGCGTTGAGGGCGAGCAGGTTAGTCTGCTCGGCGATCGCCTGGATCAGGCTCAGCACCCCGTCGATGCGCTGGGTGGTGGCGGCAAGGCCCTCGATCTCGGTGATCGAGCGGTCGGTGCGCGCACCGGCCTGATCGACTGCGCCGGACGACTGCTTGACCTGGCGGCCGATCTCCTCGACCGAGGCGGAGAGTTCTTCGGCTGCGCCCGCCACCGCGGAGACGTTGCTCGAGGCCTGTTCGGTGGCGCCTGCCGCCGCCACCGCGCGGCCGCTGGCGTCCGACGCGACGGTTGCGATGGTCTGCGCGGTTTGACGCATCGTCGCGGCGTTGTCGTGCACCGCGCGGAGCACCTCGCCGATCGTGCCACGGAACGCTTCGACGAAGGTCTCGATATGCCGGCCGCGCGCGTCGCGCGCCTCGGAATCCTGTACGACCTGCGCGTTGAGGCTGCGATTGCGGTCCATCGCCTCCTGGAAGACCTTGATGGCGCGTGCCAGTGCGCCGATCTCGTCGCTGCGCCCGACATGCGGTACTTCGACATGGTCGGTGCCCTCGGCGACGCGCTTGATCGTCATGGTGATCTGCGACAGCGGCCGGGCCACCGAGCGGGCGATGATCAGCACGCCGAGTACCACCACAATCAAGGCCAGGGCGCCGAGGCCGGTCAGCACCAGCGCCATCGTGCGGTTGGTGTCGGTCTCGCGCGCCAGCTTCTTGCTGCGCTCGGCATAGACTTTGGAGAGCGCTTCGAGATCCTTGTTCAGCGCGGTGCGCACGTCGCGGTTGGCGTCGTTGTCGCCCCACTCCCGCCCGGCTGCGGCGCCGATCTCGATGCCGCGGCGTACCAACTCCTTGCGGAAATCGATGAACTGCTCGATGCGCTTCTTGAACACCGCGAACTGGGCGGCGTCGTCGGCCTGCACCAGGGTTTCCCAGTTCTTGACCACGCCGAGAATACGTTCGTTGAACGCCAGCAGTCCGGCGCCGTATTTCTTCACCGCCGCCGGATCGGTCGACATGTAGATGCCGCGGGATTCCATCACCACGGCATAGACCAGCGAATTGACCCGCTCGACATTGAGCGCGGCACGGCTTGCGAGGTCGACGGCCTCGGTCAGCTCGGCGTTGCGCCGCGCATTGTATTCGGAGAGGAAGGTGATGGCCGCGGTCAGCGCCGCAATCAGCGCAAACGTCGAGTACAGCCTGGCAGCAAGCGAGAATCGGGATGCCATTGGAGGCCGGGACATGGAGATGGAGAATGTGACGGGGGCGGGCATTGCGGGGCACTCCAAGAGGCCGGGGAGTACCTTCGGCCGATTAAAGCTTATGCAAAATTTTCATGGACAATTTCTTAACGGGTGAGTTTTGTGTCGCCGCAACCGTTAAAATCCGTAAATAATCTCAATACCTTATGGGCTGCATTGAGTCTGGCGGGTGCTCGTGGCTCGCTTCCGTGCCGGTGATGCGCCGCGATCACCGCCAACGGCGCCGGCACGCGGGGCGAAGCCGATGGCACGCCTTTCGCAAAGAGGTGCTAGATTGCGCTGCCCAGCCCGCGACGAACCCCCATGCTCTATCGTCACACCATCGACGCCACCAATTACGCATTCGACGATCTGCGCATCCTGCTTGCCAAGGCCTCGCCGCCGCGTTCAGGCGACCGCTTGGCCGGCATCGCCGCCGACAGCGCGGAGGAGATGATCGCAGCGCGGCTTGCGCTGGCCAATGTTCCGCTCAAGCAATTCCTCGATGAGCCTGTCATCCCGTATGAGGATGACGAAGTCACCCGTCTGATCCTCGACAGCCACGACGTTGCCGGCTTTCTGCCGGTGTCGTCGCTCACCGTCGGCGGATTCCGCGATTGGCTGCTGTCGGATGCCGCCAGCGGGGAAGCGATCAAGAAGATCTCGCGCGGCATCACGCCAGAGATGGTTGCGGCGGTGTCGAAGCTGATGCGCAACCAGGATCTGATCCTGGTCGCGAAGAAATGCGAGGTCACGACCCGCTTCCGCAACACCATCGGTTTGCGCGGGCGAATGAGCACGCGGCTGCAGCCGAACCATCCCTTCGACGATCCCAAGGGCATCACCGCCTCGATTCTCGACGGGTTGCTGCTGGGAGCGGGCGATGCCTGCATCGGCATCAATCCGGCGAGCGACGATCCGAAGGTCATCGGCACCCTGCTGCGGCTGTTGGACGACATCATCACGCGGCTCGAGATTCCGACGCAGGGCTGCGTGCTGACCCATGTCACGACCACGCTCGGACTGATCGGGCAGGGGCTGCCGGTCGATCTCGTGTTCCAGTCGATCGCCGGCACCGAGGCGGCCAATCGCAGTTTCGGCGTCGACCTCTCGCTGCTGCGGGAGGCCCGGGAAGCCGGGCTGTCGCTGCGCCGCGGCACGGTCGGTGACAATGTGATGTATTTCGAGACCGGGCAGGGCTCAGCGCTGTCCGCCAATGCTCATCACCAGGTCGACCAGCAGACCTGCGAGGCGCGGGCCTATGCGGTGGCGCGTGCGTTCGATCCGCTGCTCGTCAACAGCGTGGTCGGCTTCATCGGTCCTGAGTACCTCTATGACGGCAAGGAAATCATCCGCGCCGGGCTCGAGGATCACTTCTGCGGCAAGCTGCTCGGCCTGCCGCTCGGGATCGACGTCTGCTACACCAACCACGCCGAGGCGGATCAGGACGACATGGACAATCTCCTGACGCTGCTCGCGGCCGCCGGCGTGAACTTCATCATGGGCGTGCCGGGCGCGGATGACGTCATGCTGAACTATCAGTCGACATCGTTTCACGATGCGCTCTATGTCCGCGACCTTTTCGGCCTGAGGCGGGCCCCCGAATTCGACGACTGGCTCGCGCGCGTCGGCCTTGCCGGGCAGGACTTCCGCCTCGTGGCCGATGCGGAGCGGCTGCCCGACCTCGCTGCCAGGCTCCTGACCTGAGGGGGATAGCGAAATTCTGCAGAGCAACTATCTCGTCGTTATGACGTTAAGTAGTGCCACAATGTTGAAGAATTTCTGGCCCAGCGTTCCGCGCCGTGGTTAGATTTGCCGGTGCTTCGGGGTCGCTTGATGAGAGCTGAGGGCATAGAGACAGTACGACGTATCCTCTGCGTTTTTCCGCGCTATACGTCGTCGTTTGGGACCTTCGAGCACGCCTACCCCCTCACTGACGGCGTCAAGGCGTTCATGCCGCCGCAGGGCCTGCTGCTGATCGCCGCATACCTTCCCGAGAACTGGCCGGTCCGTTTCGTCGACGAGAATCTGCGTCCGGCGACGGCGGAGGATTTCGAGTGGGCGGATGCCGTGTTCGTCAGCGGTATGCATATCCAGCGCCAGCAGATGAACGACATCTGCCATCGCGCGCATGACCATGACCTGGTGGTCGCGATCGGCGGCCCGTCGGTCAGTGCTTGCCCGGACTACTATCCCTCATTCGACTACCTCCACGTCGGCGAGCTCGGCGATGCGACCAATGAGCTGATCAAGCGTCTGGCTGATGATACCAGCCGTCCCGACGAGCAGGTGGTGCTTAAAACCATCGACCGGCTGCCGATGACGGAATTCCCGCTGCCGGCCTATGAGCTCGCCGAAACCAAGAAGTATTTCCTCGGCAGCATCCAGTTCTCCTCGGGCTGCCCCTATCAGTGCGAGTTCTGCGACATCCCCGGGCTCTATGGCCGCAATCCGCGCCTGAAGTCGCCGCAGCAGATCATCGCCGAGCTCGACAAGCTGCGCGCCTGTGGTGCCACCGACACCGTGTATTTCGTCGACGACAATTTCATCGGTAACCGTAAGGCCGCGAGCGAGCTGTTGCCGCACCTGATCGAGTGGCAGAAGCGGACCGGATATGTCACGCGCCTCGCTTGCGAGGCGACGCTCAACATCGCCAAGCGTCCCGAGATCCTGGAGAAGATGCGCGAAGCCTACTTCGTGACGATCTTCGTCGGCATCGAGACGCCCGATCCCGACGCGCTGAAGGCCATGCACAAGGATCAGAACATGATGGTTCCGATCCTCGAGGGCGTGCGCACCATCAATTCGTTCGGCATGGAGGTCGTCTCCGGCATCATCATGGGGCTCGATACCGACAAGCCCCAGACCGGCGACGCGTTGCTCTCCTTTGTCGAGGAGTCGCGGATTCCGCTGCTCACCATCAACCTGCTGCAGGCGCTGCCGAAGACGCCATTGTGGGATCGGCTCGAAAAAGCCGGGCGGCTGATCGATGACGAGGGCCGCGACTCCAATGTCGAGTTCCTGCTGCCCTATGAGGACGTGGTCAGTTCCTGGCGCAAATGCATGGAAGTTGCCTACGAGCCGAAAAGGCTGTTCGCGCGCTATTTGCATCAATGCAACTACACCTATGCCAATCGCATCAAGGTGCCGGTCAGTCCGGAAATGAAGAGCTGGGCCAACATCCGGCGCGGCCTGATCATGCTCCGCAACATCTTCTGGAAGGTCGGCGTGCTCGGCGACTACAAGCGCGTGTTCTGGAAGTTTGCGCTTGGCCGGCTCAAGCGCGGCGACATCGAGGGATTGATCTCGGCGACGTTGGTTGCGCATCATTTGATCACCTTTGCGCGTGCAGCCTCCAGCGGCCGGCAGAACGCCTCGAACTACTCGATCCGGCTGCGCGAGGCTTCCGTCCCCGCCGAATAACAGCATGACGACACCGCCGGCGCCCTTGTCCCCTTCGCTTGCCGATCTGCGCGAGCTCACGCCGGCGCGCGTCGGCCTTGGCCGGTCCGGGGCCAGCCTGCCGACCGATGCGCTGCTGTCGTTCACGCTCGACCATGCCCGCGCCCGCGACGCCGTCCACGCCGCCTTCGATGTCAGAGGGATCGCGGCCGGTCTTGCCGGCCTCGGCATCACGCCGCTTGAGGTATCGAGCCAGGCGCACAGCCGGCGCGACTATCTGCGGCGGCCCGATCTCGGGCGCATGCTGGATTCTGCGTCGCGGCGGTCGCTCGAGACCTGCGGCATCACAACATGCCCCTGCGCCATCGTGATCGGTGACGGCCTGTCGCCCACGGCGGTCAATGTGCATGCCGTCGAATTGATTCGGCATCTCGTGCCGCGCTTGGCGGCCGACAAGATCGACGCCGGCGCGGTGATCGCAGCGTCCGGCGCGCGGGTCGCGCTCGGTGACGAGATCGGCGCCATCGTCGGCGCGCGCATGCTGGTGATGCTGATCGGCGAACGGCCGGGCCTGTCCGCTCCCGACAGCCTCGGCGCCTATCTCACCTTCGCGCCGCGAATCGGTCTCACCGACGCCGACCGCAACTGCATCTCCAACATCCACCATGCCGGGCTGAGCTATGCGGAGGCCGCATTCAGGATTTCGTGGCTTGTGCGCGAGGGCCTGGCACGCCAGATCACAGGGGTCGCGTTGAAAGATGAAAGCGGCGGTGGATCGTCGAGGAATGCGCTACCAGGGTGTGACAAATCAGATACTTAATGGCGGGGATCGGCGGTTCCGTGTCGATTTGGTCAGCCCCTCGCGCTTGCGAGCAAAGGGGCGGGCAGGTAAAACCGGCGCCGGTCAATATTCGCGTGTTTTCAAGGACTAGCGCCGATCAGTTGCGCTCACCCGCCTCATTCGCGCCCCTAGACCCAAGCTAGACAGATTGAGCCGTTTTCAGAACTGGACAGGGCATGCTCGAAAAGAATTCCGAAAGTCAGGTCCACGTCGAGAAGATCGAAGAGCCGCGGTCGGGCCTCAGCATCGCGTTCGGGATCGAGCGTCTCGGCCTGATCCCGATGCGGGCGCCGATCCTGTCCTGCATCGTCCTCGTTCTGTTGCTGATCGGCGCCGTGTTCGGCGTGCAACGGATCAAGATCGACGACTCGCTGTCGCAGCTGTTCCGCTCCGACTCCAAGGACTACAAGCAGTATGAGGCGGTGACCAAGCGCTTCCCGGCGACCGAGTTCGACGTGCTCGTCGTGGTCGAAGGCAAGACGCTGCTCGAGCGCGACAATCTCGGCAAGCTGCGTGACATGGTCACGGATCTGCAACTCGTCGAGGGCGTGCGCGGCCTGGTGTCGCTGTTCTCCGCGCGCCAGGCGCCGGAGCGAGGCAAGCTGCCGGCGGCGTTGTTCCCGAACGAGCTGCCCGAGGGCGCGGCCTACGACAAATTCGTCGAGACGGTCAAAAGCAACGAGATCATCCGCGGCAAGCTGCTGTCGGAGGACGGCACGCTCGCGCTGATCGTGCTGTCGCTCGAGCCCGAAGTGGTCGGCAGCAACAAGCTCAGCAAGGTGGTCGGCGACATCAGGAAGATCATGGCCGACGACCTCGGCGGCAGCGGGCTCAATGCGCAATTGTCCGGCGTGCCGGTCATGCAGCTCGAGATCCGCAACGCGGTCGAGCGCGACGGCCTGACCTACAACATCCTCGGCATCCTCGCCGGCTGCATCATCGCCATCATCTTCTTCCGCAAGATATCCTTCATGGTGGCGGCGGCGTTCCCGCCGATGATCGCGATCCTGCTCGCGCTCGGCGGCCTCGGCTGGGCCAATTTCAATCTCAACATGTTCCTCAACGTGATGACGCCGCTCATCATGGTGATCAGCTTCTCCGACTCGATGCAGCTGACATTCGCGGCGCGCGACCGGCTGATCGCCGGGCAGGACAAGTTCACCGCGTTCAAGAATGCGGTGCTGGTGGTCGGACCGGCCTGCGTGCTGACGCACGGCACGGCCGGAATTTCCTTCATCGCGCTGCAGTTCTCGGATTCCGACCTGATCCGCAAGTTCGGCGAGGCCGGGCTGGCGGCGACCATCATCGCTCTGATCGCGGTGCTGTCGCTGGTGCCGGTGTTCGGCGTCCTGTTCGTGCGCAACGAGAAGATCTTTGCGGTCAAGTTCCAGAGCGCGGATGCCGGCGTGCAGGCGCTGCGCAATTTCTGCTACTGGATCGCGGTGCGCATGGTCGGCCGTCCCGGGCTGTTCAGCCTGCTGGCGCTGATCGTGGTCGGCGGCCTCGGCATCATCTACGCCAATCTCGAGCCGCGCTACCGGCTCGCCGATCAGGTGCCGGACAAGCGGCAGGCGGTGGCGGCGTCGAGCCGGCTCGACGCCAAGCTGACCGGCGCCAATCCGGTCGATGTGCTGATCGAATTCCCCAAGGGGCAATCGCTGTACTCTCCGGAGACCTTGAAGACGATTGCCGATGTCCATGCAATGGTCGAGGACTCTGCCGGCGTCGGCAACGTCTGGTCGCTGGAGACCTTGCGGCGCTGGCTCGCCGAAAAGGCCGGCAGCAATGATGTCGCGACGCTGAAGGAATATGTCGACCTGATCCCCGAACACCTGGTGCGCCGGTTCATCGACAAGAATCAGGATGCTGTCGTGGTGTCGGGCCGCGTCCCGGATGTGGACTCGAGCCAGTTGCTTCCGGTGGTGAACAAGCTCGATCATTCGCTGGACAAGGTGCGCGCCGAGCATCCCGGCTACGAGATCGCGGTCACGGGTCTGTCGGTGATTGCCGCACGCAACAGCGCCAGCATGATCGAGAAGCTCAACCACGGCCTCACTATCGAATTCCTGCTAGTCGCGATCTTCATCGGGCTCGCATTCCGCTCGATCGTGGTGATGTTCTCCTGCATCCTGCCGGGCATCTTCCCGGTGGTGCTGTCGGGCACGGTGCTGTGGCTGCTCGGGGAGGGGCTGCAATTCGCCAGCGTGGTGGCTTTGACGGTGTCGTTCGGCCTCGGCCTCAGCGCCACCATCCACTTCCTCAATCGCCTGCGGCTCGAGACCAAGCCGGGTGTCACGCCGGAACTTGCGGTGGAGCGCGCCACCGTCCTGGTCGGCCCAGCGTTGATCCTGACCACGGTGGTGCTGGCCTGCGGTCTCGTCGTCACCGTGTTCTCCGACCTGCCGTCGCTGCGCCTGTTCGGCTGGCTCAGCGCCTTCTCGATGGTCGCAGCCCTGGTTGCGGACCTCTTCATCCTGCGGCCGACCTCGATGTTCCTGATCAACCTGTCGCAAAAGCTCCGCGGCAGGGGCGGCCAGCCCGCGCCGATCGAAAAGGCCTGATCGACGAGCAAGCAAAAAGCTGCAGCAAAAAGGCCCGGTTCCGAAGCGTTCGGAACCGGGCCTTTGTGTCTTGTGGGTGCAATCGGCCGGGAGCGTCAGCTCTTCGTCATCGTGATCGAGACGCCGCGGATCTCGCCCTTGGAGTCGATCTGCACGACCTGCTTGGAGCCGTTGGTCTGCAGGTTCAGGTTGGCGGCAAAGCCGGACGCCTCGACGAACACGTCGATCCGCCCGCCGCCCGCGGTGCCCTGCAGATTGCCGAAGATGTTGCGGCTCGCCTCGCTCCAGTTGCCGGAGATCCGGTCGCCCTGGCTGGTGACGTCGCTGGAGAGGTCGAACTTGTAGCTGTCGCTGGCGCAATGCAGGGACTGTTTCAGGCTCATGCCCGACGGCGCGACCTTGTAATCCGCCTTGCAACGAATCCGTTCAGTCGTGCCGTTGGACAGCGCCACCGTGCCCGTTCCGGTCCACGAGCCGGCAAAACCGGCAAACGGCCCGCTGGCCTGGGCGTGGACGGCGGAGGCAGAGAGCATCAGTGCGGCGCCGACGCCCACAGCCCTGAGAGCCTGACCATAAAGGCTGGAACCAAACCGTTTCATCGTGAATTTTCCCATCAAAATCAACGCTTCCTACGCAAGAAAGCGTCTCGCCGCATCGAAGGTTTAGTGTCACCGAAGAATGTTAGGTTCAAACGACAGAACGGCGCGCGGCGCCCATATTGTCATCGAACAGAATCAGAAACCGTCGGCTTCGTGATGGCATGTAGCTTTGCGCAACTGCTATCCGCAATAGCCGAACGCGACAAAGTGATGGCACGAATCGTCATTGCGAATCAATAACTTATGTAGGGGTTTACAGCGCCGCAAATTTAGCCGCATTTAACGGTGCTTGTCGTCAATCCATTGCCGCGTTACGTGGCGTCTGCAATCCCCAAAATCCGTCCCGGCCATGCCGAAGCGCTTTTCGGGAACAGATTTTCTGCTGTCGGAAATGAAGGAATACGATGCGTAAATTTCTCTTGGCTCTTGCCCTGTTGTCGATCCCGCTCTCGTCCAGCGCCTTCGCCCAGCAGCAGACGCGCGGGACACCCGATGAGCAGAAGGCCTGCACGCGCGACGTGCAGCGTCACTGCCGCGCCGTGATCGATCAGGGCGATTTCACCATTCTCGCCTGCCTGCAGCAGAACCGTAGCAAGATCAGCACCGCCTGCGACCAGGTGCTGAAGACCCACGGCCAGTAAGGCCGCTTCGGGCCCCATGGATCGCCGCAAGGCCCGTGCTCGGCATGTGTGCCGGCCACGGGCTTGGTATGCTGGCGGTCACGGACAGCATTGGTTTTGGTGGCGTATTCCCCTATATGGGGCTCGCAAATCCCCCGCATGCGCTGACCTTTCGCGCCTGCGTCGTGCCATGACCAGTGTAGCCCAAATCTCCCATGACCACCGCGAGCGACCTGCGATCCGGAAAGACCCACCGCGACGAGAATTTCCCGGTCGCGTCGTGGATCATTCATCCGCGGCATCGTGCCCTGATCCTGGCCTTCTATAATTTCGTCCGCACCGCCGACGATATCGCCGATCACGCCACGCTGCCCGCCGAGGAGAAGCTGCGCTACCTCGACCTCATGGAGGCCGAGCTGCTTGGCAATGGCGACACCCAGAAGGAAGCGGTCAATCTGCGCCGCGCCTTCGCCGAGCGCGGCATGCCGCCGCGGCACGCGCTCGATGTGCTGGTGGCGTTCCGCCTCGACGTCACCAAGCTGCGTTACGAGAACTGGGACGATGTGATCGATTATTGCCGGTACTCGGCGATGCCGGTCGGGCGGTTCATGCTCGACGTGCACGGCGAGGATACCTCGACCTGGGCGGCGTCGGACGCGCTCTGCGCCGGGCTGCAGATCAACAACCATCTGCAGGACTGCGGCAAGGACTACCGCAACCTGAACCGTGTCTACTTGCCGCGCGATGCCCTGGCCGCCGCGGGCGCGACCGTCGAGATGCTCGGCGAGGCGAAATCGCAGCCGGCGCTGCTCAAATGCCTGCAGGCGCTCGCGGTGCGCACTGAGACGCTGCTCGACCAGAGCAAGTCGCTCGCCGCCGAGGTGAAGGATTTCAGGCTGGGGCTCGAGATCTCCGTGATCCAGGCGTTCGCCGACAAGATCGTCAACATGCTGAAGGTGCGCGATCCGCTCAGCGAGCGCGTGCATCTGAGTCCGCTCGAACTGCTGCTGCAGAGCCTTGGCGGCGTGGCCGGCGAGACGGCGCGGCGTGCGACCGGACGGCGTGCGGTCTCCAAATCGACGGCTGGCGCATGAGCGTTGAGGCGGCGGCCAACGCAAATTACGGAAGCACCGCGTCGGGCAGCTCGTTCTACGCCGCGATGCGCATTCTGCCGCGCGCGCAGCGCGAGGCGATGTTCCAGATCTACAGCTTCTGCCGGCAGGTCGACGACATCGCCGATTCCGACGGCCCGCGGCCGGAGCGGCTGGCCGCGCTGCAGCAGTGGCGCGACGATATCGACGCGCTCTATGCGGGGCATCCGCCGGAGCGGCTGAAGGACTATGTCGCCTCGGTGAAGACCTTCGGCCTGAAGCGCGAGGATTTTGTCGCGATCGTCGACGGCATGGAGATGGACGTGCCGCAGGACATCCGCGCGCCGGATCTCGCGACGCTCGATTTGTATTGCGATCGCGTCGCGAGCGCGGTCGGCCGACTGTCGGTGCGCGTGTTCGGCCTGCCCGAGGACGATGGCATCCAGCTCGCGTACCACCTCGGCCGCGCGCTGCAGCTCACCAATATCCTGCGCGACATCGACGAGGATGCCGGCCTCGGCCGGCTCTATCTGCCGCGCGAATGGCTCTGGCATGCCGGCATCACCAATAACGACCCGGCCCGCGTCACCGCCGACCGCGCGCTGCCGAAGGTGTGCGCGCCGCTGGCCGAGCGGGCCAAGATGCATTTCCAGAAATCCGACGAGATCATGAAGCGCAATTCGCGCCGCGCCGTGCGCGCGCCGCGGATCATGTCGAAATACTACCGCGCGATTCTCGATCTTCTGATCGCGCGCGGCTTCACCGCGCCGCGCGCGCCGGTACGTGTGTCCAAGGCCGCCAAGATCGGCATCCTTCTTCGTTACGCGATCATCTGATGCAAAAGACCGTTCATATCATCGGTGCCGGCATTTCCGGCCTCTCCGCGGCCGTGCGCCTCGCCAATGGCGGCTACAAGGTGTTTGTCCATGAGGCGACGCAGCAGGCCGGCGGCCGCTGCCGCTCCTATTTCGACGCCGCCACCAATCTCACCATCGACAATGGCAACCATCTGTTGCTGTCGGGCAATCGCCATGCGCTGAGCTACGCGCGCTCGATCGGCACCGAGGCCGGCCTCGTCGGGCCCGCGCGCGCGCAGTTTCCGTTCGTCGATCTTGCCAGCGGCCGGCGCTGGCAACTCGACCTCGGCGATTCCCGCCTGCCGCTGTGGGTGTTCGACGAGGCGCGCCGCGTCCCGGATACGACCCTGCGCGACTATCTCGCCTTGGCACCGCTGGCCTGGGCCGGCACCGGCGCGCTGGTCGGCAACACCATTCCCTGCAAGGGCACGCTGTATGACCGCCTGGTGCAGCCGCTGCTGTTAGCCGCATTGAACGTCGATCCGCCGGAGGGCTCGGCCGGGCTCGCCGGCGCCATTGTGCGCGAGACGCTGCTCGCTGGCGGGCAGGCCTGCCGTCCGCTGATCGCGCGCGACGGCCTGAGCTCGGTCCTGATCGAGCCGGCCGTGAAGCTGCTGCAGGAGAGGGGCCACAGCGTTCAGTTCAGTCACGAATTGCGTGCGCTCGGCATGTCGGGTGATCGCATCAGTGAGCTCGATTTTGGCAATGGCGACAAGGTCGCGCTGGGAGCCGACGACGCCGTCGTGCTTGCGGTGCCGCCGCGCGCCGCGGCCGCGCTGCTGCCCGGCCTGAAAACCCCGACCAAATTCCGCGCCATCGTGAATGCGCATTTCCGCGTCGATCCGCCGCGCGACGCCGCGCCCATTCTCGGCGTGGTCGGCGGCCTCGTGGAGTGGCTGTTCGCGTTCCCGCAACGCCTGTCGGTGACGATCAGCAACGGCGACCGCTTGGTCGACCTGCCGCGCGAGGAGCTCGCGCTGGCGATCTGGCAGGACATCTGCGAGGCCTCGGGGGTTTCCGGCGACCTGCCGCCCTGGCAGATCGTGCGTGAGCGCCGTGCCACATTTGAGGCGACGCCGGAACAGAATGCCCTGCGTCCGGGGCCCGCGACGGCGCAAAAAAACCTGTTCCTTGCCGGCGACTGGACTGCTACCGGGTTGCCGGCAACCATCGAGGGATCGGTGCGATCCGGTGATCGCGCCGCAGATCTGGTTCTGGCCAGACGTTAGATTCGACCTGTTGGCGCGTTTTCGAGCGAAGTGGCTACCGGTTCGCGTTAAGCAAACGCGACTGAACAAAAGGACAAGAGCGTGATCCGATGCAATCGGATCATGCTCTGGAGCGGCCGCGGCTTTCGATCAGCCGGCCCGCGATGAAGAGGATATCGAGCGAAATGCTTGCGAGAGATCACAGCGTTGCAGTCGACCCGGTCGCGCTGGAGAAGAGTATCTCCAAGGCAACCGAAGCGCTGCTCGGCTATCGCCAGTCCGACGGACATTGGGTGTTCGAGCTCGAGGCCGACAGCACCATTCCGGCCGAATATGTCCTGCTGCGTCACTACCTGGCCGAGCCGATCGATGCCGGGCTCGAGGCCAAGATCGGCAACTATCTGCGCCGCGTCCAGGGCGCCCATGGCGGCTGGCCGCTGGTGCATGACGGCCCGTTTGACATGAGCGCCAGCGTGAAGTCGTATTTCGCGCTGAAGATGATCGGCGATTCCGTCGACGCGCCGCACATGGCGCGGGCGCGCGAGGCGATCCGTTCGCGCGGCGGCGCTTCGGGCAGCAACGTGTTCACGCGATTCCTGCTCGCGCTCTATGGCGTCGTGACCTGGCGCGCGACGCCGGTGCTGCCGATCGAGATCATGCTGCTGCCGATGTGGTCGCCATTCCACATCAACAAGATCTCCTACTGGGCGCGCACCACCATGGTGCCGCTGATGGTGCTTGCCGCGCTGAAGCCGCGTGCGAAGAATCCGAAAGGCGTCGGCATCGACGAACTGTTCCTGGAGGATCCGAAATCGGTCCGCATGGCGCCGAAGGCGCCGCATCAGAGCGCCAGCTGGTTCTATCTGTTCCGCTCGCTCGACGCCGTGCTGCGGGTGATCGAGCCGATGTTTCCGAAGAGCCTGCGCCAGCGCGCGATCGATGCCGCGCTCGCCTTCACCGAAGAGCGGCTGAACGGCGAAGACGGCATGGGCGCGATTTATCCGCCGATGGCCAACATCGTCATGATGTACGAGGCGCTCGGCAAGGACGAGAATTTCCCGCCGCGCGCCATCACCCGCCGCGGCATCGACAAGCTGCTTGTGATCGGCGAGCACGAGGCCTATTGCCAGCCCTGCGTCTCGCCGGTGTGGGACACCGCGCTGGCCTGTCATGCGCTGCAGGAAGCGGGCGGCGACGACACCCTGGCCAAGGCCAGGCAGGGCCTCGACTGGCTGAAGCCGCGCCAGGTGCTGGAGCTGAAGGGCGATTGGGCGGTCAAGGCGCCGGACGTCCGCCCGGGCGGCTGGGCGTTCCAGTACAACAACGACCATTATCCCGATCTCGACGACACCGCGGTGGTCGTGATGGCGATGGATCGCGTGCGGCGTCATACCGGAACCAGGGAATATGATGAGTCCATCGCGCGCGGCCGCGAGTGGATCGAGGGGCTGCAGAGCCGCGACGGCGGCTGGGCCGCGTTCGACGTCAACAACCTCGAATATTACCTCAACAACATCCCGTTCTCCGATCACGGCGCATTGCTCGATCCACCGACCGAGGATGTCACCGCGCGCTGCATCTCGATGCTGGGCCAGCTCGGCGAGACCGTCGAGAGCAACAAGGCGATGGCTGACGGCGTCGCTTATTTGCGCCGCACCCAGCTTGCCGAGGGCTCCTGGTACGGCCGCTGGGGCCTGAATTACATCTACGGCACCTGGTCGGTGCTCTCGGCGCTAAATGTCGCAGGGGTCGATCGCAACGACCCGATGATTCGGAAGGCGGTCGACTGGCTGGCGTCAGTCCAGAATCAGGACGGCGGCTGGGGCGAGGACGCCGTCAGTTACCGGCTGGATTACAAGGGTTATGAAGTTGCGCCTTCGACCTCCTCGCAAACGGCATGGGCTTTGCTTGGATTGATGGCGGCCGGAGAGGTCGAAAATCCCGCTGTTACGCGCGGGGTGGAGTACCTAAAGGCAACACAGACGGAAAAAGGGCTGTGGGACGAGCAGCGATACACAGCTACGGGGTTTCCGCGGGTATTTTACTTGCGATATCATGGCTACTCGAAGTTCTTTCCGCTCTGGGCGCTGGCGCGGTATCGAAATTTGAGAAGCACCAATAGCAGGGTGGTAGGGGTCGGGATGTGATTGTTGAGGCGGGGGCCGCCGAGACCGTGGGCAGTAGAATTGATCCTCGGCCGGTATTGATTGTGACTGGATTGGTGCAGGAGGCTCGCATCGCGGCAGGCCCCGGCATGATCGTAATCTGCAGTTCGAGCGATCCGCAGCAGCTGCGTGAGTTGCTCGCGACGCTGGATCCGACCACCTTCCGTGGCGTGATTTCGTTCGGCGTGGCCGGCGGGCTCGATCCGTCGCTCAAGTCGGGCGACGTCGTGGTTGCGACCGAGGTGATGTCGGGCGATACCCGTTTCCTGGCCGCATCCGCGCTGAACGAAGAGATGATCGCCAGCGCCGCGCTGAAGCGCCGCAGGATCGTCCGCGGCAGTCTCGCCGGCGTGGAAGAGGTGATCGCAGCAAAGGCCTGCAAGGCCGCTCTGCGCTCGATGACGGGCGCAGCCGCAGTCGATATGGAGAGCCATATCGCGGCGGCCTATGCCGCCAAGGCCCGCATTCCGTTTGCCGCATTGCGCGTAATCAGCGATCCCGCGCACCGGGCGCTACCGGAACTTGCGAAATCCGCGGTGAAGCCGAACGGCGACATCGACCTGCGCAAGGTGCTGCGCGGCATCGCCCGCAATCCACGGACGCTGCGCGCGCTGGTGTCGACCGGAATTGACTTCAACCGCGCGCTGCGCTCGCTGCGCAGCTGCCGGGGCTTCCTGCTCGGCAACGAGGTGTTGATGCCGGTGGAAGACGTTCTGATCACAGCGAAGGCGGCCTGATCCGCTGCGCCGGGCAGGGACCGGGTTTCTCACCGCATCAAGCTCAACTCACAGGCCCGGTCGCATCGCGATCGGGCCTTTTGCTTTGATGCCCAAAGGTTTTGCTCGATGCCACGCTGTTCCGGTTCCGCGCGGTCAGCGGGACTTGCGGGTCGGCTGTGCGGTGAGACCCCCGTATCCCTGTTCCTCGCGCCCGTGGGTCGCGCCTCCAGCCTATGACCGCCGGCAGCGCGGCGGCGCCCCGGGAACGGCCCCACGGCCGCAGGGCGCCGGGTCGATACTTGACAGCTACGCCTATTCGTTCGAAAATGAACCATGATCCTTTATTCATGAATCAAGGTTCACCATGGCAATCGCTGCCGTTCGCCTCAACCAACTGGTCGAAACCAAAGCGCGCATTCTCGATGCCGCCAGGGAGGCCGTGGCGCTGAGTGGCTGGAAGGACGCCCAGATCGCCCTGATCGCCTCACGGGCCGGCGTGGCCACGGGCAGCGTGTATCGCTACTTCGACTCCAAGGCGGACCTGTACGCGCAGGTGCTCGGCCTGGTGTCTGAGCGCGAGGTGGCCGTGGTCGCCGCGATCGTCGAGGCGGAAGGCTCGGCGTCCCAATGTCTGGTGGATGCGATCTACACCTTCTCGGTCCGGGCGATGCGCGGCCGCCGCCTGGCCTACGCGTTGATCGCCGAACCCTGTGAACCCGAGATCGACGCGGCGCGCCTGAAATACCGGGCGGCCCTGGCCGATCAGATCGCAAGGCTGGTCCGGCGCGGCATCGCCGGCGGTGAGTTCGTCGAGATCGACGCGAACGTCGCGGCATCCTGCGTGACCGGCGCCTTCATGGAAGCGCTGGTTGGTCCCCTCGCGCCCGAAGCGGCCCCTGATTCCGACGCGGCGAAGGCGATCGCACAGTCGATCGCGGGGCTTTCCGCGCGCATGCTGTTTCGCCACGCCACGCCTGAACTCACCCCCGTATCGCGAGTCTCCGCATGAACGCGCGTGTCCAGCTGGTTGCCGTCGCTGAAGCGAAAGCCGCTCCGTTCGCGACCCATGAAGTACGCAATCAGGCGCGGCCAGCGCTCGGCTTCAATGCGTTCGATGACGACCGCGCGTTGAGTGGCCTGATCGCAACGATCGCGCCTTGGGCGAAAGATAAGCTGTCAGCGCTCGGCGCCCATGCCGGCAGCGAATCCGTGCAGGAGGCGGCACGGCTGGCCAACGAGCATGAACCAAAGCTCCTGACCCATGACCGGTATGGCAACCGCAATGATTGGGTCGAATTTCATCCGGCCTGGCATCAATTGATGGCGCTGGCGTTCCGGAGCGAGGTGCATAGCCTCGCCTGGTCGACGCGCGAACCACACGGCCATCTGGCGCGTGCGGCGCTGAGCTATCTCTGGAATCAGATCGAGAACGGCGTCGGCTGCCCCACCGGGATGGCGTACGCAGCGATCGCCGGGTTCTCCGGCAAGCCGCAATTCAATTTGTGGCGGGAGCGAACGCTGGCGGCGGACTACGATCCGCGGCGGCTTCCGATCGAGGCCAAGCGCGCCGCGGTCATCGGTTACGCCATGACCGAAAAGCAGGGCGGTTCCGATCTGCGTGAGACCCAGACCACCGCGCGCTTCGTCGAGCGCGGCGCGTATGGCGAGATCTATGCGATCACCGGCCACAAATGGTTCTTCTCGGTGCCGGTGGCCGACGGATTCTACACGCTGGCGCGCACCCAGTCCGGCGTCAGTTGCCTGTTCGTGCCGCGCCTGCTGCCGGACGGCAGCGCCAACCGCGTCCACATTCAACGCCTGAAGGACAAGTGCGGCAACCGCTCGAACGCGTCGAGCGAGATCGAGTACCACGATACGTGGTCGATCCTGGTTGGCGAAGAGGGCCGCGGCATCGCGGAAATCCTTTCGCATGCGCATCTGACGCGGCTGGATTTCGCGGTCGGCTCCGCCGGGCTGATGCGCCAGGCGCTGAGCCTCGCCCTCAACCACGCGCAAACGCGAACGGCGTTCGGCAAGCCGATGTCCGAGCTTCCGATGCAGCGCAACGTGCTCGCCGACCTCGCGCTCGAGAGCGAGGCGGCGATGCTCGGCGCGTTTCGGGTCGCGCGCGCGACCGACGGCCTGCAGACAAGCGAACACGAGCGATTGCTGGCGCGGGTCGCGACCCCCGTGATGAAGTTCTGGAACTGCCAGCGCGCGCCGGCCTTCACCTATGAATGCCTGCAGGTGCATGGCGGCAACGGCTTCATCATGGAGAATCCGATGGCCCGGCTCTATCGCGAGGCGCCATTGAATTCGATCTGGGAAGGCACCTCGAACATGATGTGCATGGACGTTTTGCGCGCCATGCAACGCGATGCGAATTGCCGGGACGCATTCGTCGACGAGTTGCGTGCGAGCAGGGGCCTCAATCCGATCTATGACCGAAGCACGGACGATCTCGCCGATAGCTTGCGTGCTCGATACCCGGACGACGGGCACGCGAGAGCGCTCGTCACCCGCATGGCCCATGCGCTGCAGGCCGCCGAGATGCTGAGGCATGGCGACGCCGCTGCCGCCGATCTGTTCGTGAAATCCAGGCTTGGCGCGGACGGGATGCAGGTATTCGGCGGGCTTCCATCGTCGGAAGACCTCAGCCGTATCGTCGAGCGCGCCTCCGTCATCCGACACCAAGGGCCCGAGTAACATGCGTCAGACCGAAGTTTGTGCCGTCAACGATATCAGGGCCGTCGTGGGAGAACAGGAGTGGGCAACCCGCGTCGATCTTGCGGCGTGCTACCGCCTGGTCGCGCTCTACGGAATGACCGACCTGATCTACAACCACATCAGTGCACAGGTCCCGGGGCATCACGATCAGTATCTGATCAATCCCTATGGCATGCTGTACGAGGAAATCACCGCGTCGAGCCTCGTCAAGATCGACATCGAGGGCCGGACCCTGCTGCAGCCCGACCACGGCTACAACGTCAACGTGGCCGGCTTCTATCTGCATGCCCCGATCCATCGCGCGCGACCCGACGTGAAGTGCGTCCTGCATACCCACACCAGGGCAGGCACCGCCGTCAGCACGCTTGCCGAAGGGCTGTTGCCGCTGTCGCAGACGGCGATGCGGTTTCACGGTCGGATTGGCTATCACGATTTCGAGGGGCCGGCGATCGATCGGGAGGAATGCGACCGGGTCGTCGCCGATCTCGGCCGCAACAATGTGCTGGTGTTGCGCAATCATGGCCTGCTGGTTTGTGGCAACACGATTCCGCAGGCGTTTAATGCGATCTATTGGCTGGAGCAGGCCTGCCGGATCCAGGTCGACGCGCTCGGCTGTGGCCGGCCGCTGCATGCGCCGACCGAGATGGCGATCGGCAACACGGTGACCTGTTTTGCCGGCACCGAGATCACGCTGGATAATGAGCGCGACACCAATCCGGTGCTGAATGAAGCGGCGCAAAATCAGCAGGCCGGCTACGGCCTGCTGGAATGGCCGGCGCTGCGGCGCAGACTCGACCGCATCGACGGGAGCTACGCGCAATGAGCACGGCGCTGGCGGCGTTGCGGATCGGCGTCATCGGCGCCGGCCGCGTGGCGCAGACGCTCGCGCCGGCGTTCGCCCGCGCGGGGCTGAACGTCGCGGCGTTCTACAACCGCGGTGCCGATGCCGCGCAGCGGCTCGGATCCCGCATCCCGTCGGCGCGGCCGATGACGGATGCGCAGCAGGTCGTCGACCGCTGCGACATGGTTTTCCTGACCGTGAGCGACGACGCGATCCTGCCGGTCTGCCGCGACTTGCGCTGGGAGCCGCGTCACCGCGTGGTTCATTGCAGCGGCGCGACCGAACTGGCCGCGCTCGATCATGCGAAATCCGCAGGCGCCGCGACCGGCGGATTTCATCCGATGCAGATGTTCGCCAATCCCGACGTCGCGCTCGAGGGGTTGCGCGGATGCACCGTCGGCATCGAGGCAGAGGGCGACTTCAGGCGTAACCTGGAATTGCTTGCGACCCGCATCGGTTGTGAACCGCTGGCGCTGCCGGCCGGTGCGCGGGCGCTCTATCATGCGTCGGCATATTATGTCGGTCCGTTCCTGATCGCGCTGCTCAAGGAGGGCGTCGAGCTCTGGAAGAGCTTCGGCGCCAGCGAGGCCGACGCGTTGCGCGCGATGATGCCGCTGCTACGGGGGACGGTCGCGGCTGTTCTCGACGGTGGATTGGCCAATGGCATGGGCGGCTGCGTGGCGCGCGGCGACGTCGGAACAATCCTCAAGCATCTCCGGGCGCTGGATGAGCGCTTTCCTCCATCCGGCGCGCTGTATCGTGAGCTCGCTTTGCGCAATGTCCCGCTCGGGATCGAGCGCGGCACACTCAGTGCGCCGCGCGCGGCGGAGATCGAGAAATTGCTTCTGCGCACGAGACCGGAAGAGCAGGCGGCATCCTGATCCAGGAAAAAAGCCCCGGTTCGCTGAACCGGGGCTTTCATGTTTCTGCTTTCGCTCACATCGCGCGTCAGGCGGCGGTCGAGGCCTTCGCCTGCTGCTTGGCGGCGGCGGCCGCAGCCTCGTCGCGGCGGATCTCCGAGAGCCTCTTCTGCACCTGCTCGGCGAAGATGTACTGCGCCGGACGCTGCTTCGACATGTCGATCTCGGGCGCCATCGGGCCTGATGTCCTGATGCCGCGCAGCGCGACCCACATCGCCTTCAGCGGATTGTTGATCGCAGCGGTCGCCGCGGTCGGCTCGTAGCCGCAATGGGCCATACAGTCGGCGCACTTCTCGTACTTGCCGGTGCCGTAGGTGTCCCAGTCGGTGGTGTCCATCAGCTCCTTGAAGGTCTTGGCGTAGCCTTCACCGAGCAGATAGCAGGGCTTCTGCCAGCCGAAGATGTTGCGCGCCGGCATGCCCCAGGGCGTGCACTCGTATTCCTGGTTGCCGGCGAGGAAGTCGAGGAACAGGCCGGAATGCATGAAATTCCACTTCTTGCCCTTGCCGAGCGCAAAGACGTCGCGGAACAGCTTCTTGGTCTTGGTGCGGTTGAGGAAGTGCTCCTGGTCGGGCGCACGCTCATAGGCGTAGCCCGGCGACATCGAGACGCCGACGCCGAGCTCGGTGGTGAAATCGAGGAACTTGGCGATCTCCTCGGCCGGGTGACCGTCGAAGATGGTGGCATTGACGTTGACCGTGAAGCCGCGCGCCTTCGCCGCCTTGATCGCCGAGACGGCGCGATCGAACACGCCCTTCTGCGACACCGCCTTGTCGTGATGATCCTTCAGGCCGTCGAGATGCACCGAGAAGAACAGATAGGGCGACGGCTCGAACAGGTCGAGCTTCTTCTCGAGCAGCAGCGCATTGGTGCACAGCGAGACGAACTTCTTGCGCGCCACGAGGCCGCGCACGATCTCGCCGATCTCCTTGTGGATCAGCGGCTCGCCGCCGGGAATCGCCACCATCGGCGCGCCGCACTCATCGGCGGCATCCCAGCATTCCTGCGCCGTCATACGGCGATTGAGGATCGCATCGGGATAGTCGATCTTGCCGCAGCCGACGCAGGCGAGGTTGCAACGGAACAAGGGTTCCAGCATCAGCACGAGCGGATAGCGTTTGCGGCCAAGCAGTTTCTGCTTGATCAGATAACCGCCGATACGCATTTCCTTGAAGAACGGTATAGCCATTAGACGATTTCTTTCTGCACTTATCAAAGGGATGTGGGTTCAGATCAGCCCGTAGTCAGTTCGGCCGGCAGCCGGAATTCGATATTCTCTTCTCGGCCCGGAACGACCGAGACCGACACCGGTCCGATCCGCCGCAGAGCCTCGATCACATCGTCGACCAAAACTTCGGGCGCAGAAGCGCCCGCGGTAATGCCGACGGCCTTCGCATCCTTGAGCCAATCCGGATTGAGTTCGCTCCCATCGGCAATGAGATAACTCGCGACGCCGACCTCGGTGCCGATTTCACGAAGCCTGTTCGAGTTGGAACTGTTGGCGGCCCCAACCACCAAAATGACGTCAACCCGTTTGCTCAGGTCCCTTACCGCAGATTGGCGGTTCTGTGTCGCATAGCAGATATCCCTGATATCCGGGCCTTGAATATCTGTAAATTTTGCCTGAAGGGCCGCGATAATGTCCCTGGTGTCGTCCACGGACAGGGTGGTCTGGGTGATGTAGGCGACCGGCGTATCGCTCGGCAGCCTCAGTTCCGCCACGTCCTGGACACTCTGGACCAGCAGGACCGGCCCCGGAACCTGGCCCATGGTTCCCTCGACCTCGGGATGGCCGGCGTGCCCGATCAGGATCAGGGCGCGGCCCTTCGAGATATAGCGCTTGCCCTGGTTGTGGACCTTGGTGACGAGCGGGCAGGTGGCATTGAGCACCGGCAGGTCGCGGGCTTCCGCCTCCGCCTCGACGCTCCTAGCAACGCCATGGGCACTGAAGACGGTCACCGCCTTGGCCGGCACTTCCGAGAGGTCCTCGACGAAGATCGCGCCCTTCTTCTTCAGGCTCTCGACGACGTGTTTGTTATGCACGATCTCGTGGCGGACATAGACCGGCGGCCCATACTTCTCGATCGCGCGTTCGACGATCTCGATCGCGCGCACAACGCCCGCGCAAAAGCCGCGCGGCTGAGCAAGAAACACTTCCATCTGACGTTCGTTACGCAAATTGCACCAATCTCGTTCAATGCCCTGCGGCCTTTTCGGCAACGCACTCCACAGGTCGGACGTCGCAACGTCAGTTGCAATGTCCGAGCCATCACAGTTCCTGGACGGGATCTGCGCCCCAAGCGCATGGAAATACAGCGATTTGTGGCAAAAAGGTAGCGGTTCGATGGGGCGTGGTCACGGACGAGGGGCGTTAGAGGTAATGTGGTGTGGGTTTCGACCCCTGCGACCGTCCGTCTCCCTCACTTGTTCGTCACTTTATCGCCCACTGATGCGGTTTATACCGGCCATTCGTGGCCGTTCCTGTGGTTTGGAACCTCCTCGCCGTCCCGTCGAGGAAGATAACCAAAACAACATTAGATCGGTCCCGGGAACTCCGCTACAGAGCGGGCGTTTTCGGCCATGCTTCCCCGAGATAGAAAGAAACGAAGTGCTGACAAATATTGTCGTCTCCGTTGTTAGAACCTGTACGCGTTTTGCCCTTCCGGTTGTGATTATCTCTGTCCTGTTGTCGATCGGCGCCGGCTTCTACACGGCCCGCAACTTCTCGATCAACACCGACATCAACAAGCTGATCTCGCCGGATCTCGATTGGCGCAAGCGCGACAACCAGTTCGAGGAAGCATTTGATCGCGAGCGGCTGATCCTGGCGGTGGTCGAGGCAGCGACGCCGGAGCTGACCAGCTCGGCCGCGAAGGCGCTCACCGCGAAGCTGCAGGCCGACAAGAAGAACTTCGAGGCGATCACCGCGCTGGGCTCCGGCGAATTCTTCGAGAAGAACGGCCTCTTGTTCCTGCCGACCGAAGAAGTCGGCAAGGTCGCGGGCCAGCTCGAATCGGCCGCGCCTCTGATCGAGATCATGGCCGGCGATCCCTCGATACGCGGCCTGACCGGCGCGCTCGAGACCGGCCTTGCCGGCGTCAAGCGCGGGCAGGTCAAGCTCGACAATGCCGCGCCGCCCTTCAACCTGATCTCCGAGACGGTCGAGACCGTCCTCGCCAAGGGCAACGCGACCTTCTCGTGGCGCGAGCTCACCAGCGACAAGCCGCTGACCGATTCGGACAAGCGCGCCTTCATCGAGATCAAGCCGATCATCGACTATTCGGCGCTGGAGCCGGGCAAGGCCGCGACCGATGCGATCCGCCAGGCGGCGGCCGATCTGAAATTCCCGACTGAATATCACGCGCGCGTTCGCCTGACCGGACCGGTGCCGATCGCCAACGAGGAATACGCCACCGTGCAGGACGGCGCGATCACCAACGGCATCGGCACCGTGGTGATCGTGCTGGTCATCCTCTGGATGGCGCTGCATTCCGGCAAGATCATCTTCGCCGTGTTCGTGAACCTGTTCATCGGGCTTGCCATCACCACGGCGGTCGGCCTGATGATGGTCGGCTCGCTGAACCTGCTCTCGATTGCCTTCGCCGTGCTGTTCATCGGCCTCGGGGTCGACTTCGGCATCCAGTTCAGCGTCCGCTACCGCTCCGAGCGCTTCAAGAACGACAATCTGACGCTGGCGCTGGAAAACGCGGCGCGCCGCTCGGCGGTGCCGTTGTCGCTCGCCGCGATGGCGACCGCTGCCGGTTTCCTCTGCTTCCTGCCGACCGACTACAAGGGCATCTCGGAGCTCGGCAAGATCGCCGGCGCCGGCATGCTGGTGGCGTTCGTCACCAGCATCACGGTGCTGCCGGCGCTGCTCGATCTGCTCAATCCGCCCGGCGAGAAGGAGCCGGTCGGCTACGCCTTCCTGGCGCCGCTCGATAACTTCCTGGAGAAGCATCGCGTTCCGATCATCGTCGGCACGCTGCTGGTCACGGTCGCGGGCTTGCCGCTGCTCCATTACATGAAGTTCGACTTCAACCCGATCAATCTGCGCAATTCCAAGGTGGAATCGATCGCGACCTTCCTCGACCTGAGGAAGGATCCGAACACCGGCGCCAATGCCATCAATGTGATGACGCGCTCGGAAGCCGACGCCAAGAAGATCGAGGCCAAGCTCGAGAAGCTGCCGGAAGTGTCGCGCGTGATGTCGCTCGACAGCTTCGTGCCCGACGACCAGCCGGCCAAGCTGAAGCTGATCGCGCAGGCGGCCAAGACGCTCGGCCCCGCGCTCAACCCGGATTCGGTCGATCCGGCGCCGTCGGATCAGGAGAATGTCGAGTCGCTGAAGAGCTCGGTCGACGGCCTGCGCAAGACCGCGGGCGACGGCAAGGGGCCGGGTGCGCTGGCCGCGCGCCGGCTCGCCGACGCGCTGCAGAAGCTCGCCGA
This sequence comes from Bradyrhizobium sp. USDA 4506, assembly GCF_054058795.1. NCBI lineage: Bacteria > Pseudomonadati > Pseudomonadota > Alphaproteobacteria > Hyphomicrobiales > Nitrobacteraceae > Bradyrhizobium > Bradyrhizobium sp. USDA 4506. Next base: position 1,090,052 of record NZ_JBSSBM010000002.1, read on the forward strand.
TGCGAATGAGGCGACCCGCGACAAGGCGCAGGACGTATTCGTCGCGCCGATGAAGATCGTGTTCGATCAGCTCCGCAATACGCTGCAGGCCCAGACCGTCACGCTGCAGAACCTGCCGCCGGAACTCGTCGCCAGCTGGAAGACCAAGGACGGCCTGATGCGTGTCGAGGTGGAGCCGAAGGGCGATCCGAACGACAACGACAATCTGCGCCGCTTTGCCGACGCCGTGCTCGCCGCCGAGCCGACCGCGATCGGCGGACCGGTCTCGATCCTGAAGTCGGGCGACGTCATCGTGAAGGCGTTCATCCACGCCGGCATTCTGGCGCTGGTCACGATCGGCCTGCTGCTGTGGCTCACGCTGCGCCGCGTTGTCGACGTGCTGATGACGCTGGTGCCGCTCCTCGTCGCCGGCATCGTCACGCTGGAGATCTGCGTCTTGATCGGGCTGCCGCTCAACTTCGCCAACATCGTCGCGTTGCCGCTGCTGCTCGGCGTCGGCGTGGCGTTCAAGATCTACTATGTCACGGCGTGGCGGCAGGGCAGGACGAATCTGCTGCAGTCGAGCCTGACACGCGCGATCTTTTTCAGCGCGCTGACCACGGCGACCGCGTTCGGCAGCCTGTGGCTGTCGAGCCATCCCGGCACCGCCAGCATGGGCAAGCTGCTGGCGCTCTCTCTCGTCACCACGCTCGCGGCGGTGTTGCTGTTCCAGCCGGCGCTGATGGGCAAGCCGCGCGAGGTCAAGGAGGAGGACATCGCCAACGACGTCACCTGACGCGCTGGCGATTCACTGTCGAACCGGCTTGGCGGCAGGCGCCGCCGAGCCGCGATGTCAGCGGATGGTGTTCCCGCAGGTTCCGCTAATGCGTCGGTCGCGCGATGTCGGGGAGCAGGCAGATATCGCCCACGGCGTCAGCCTGCGCATTGGCGTTGCCCGGGGCCTGCTTTTGAGCCGGCTTGGTGGCCGGCGCTACGGCGCCGGTGGTTTTCTGCGGTGCTGTTGACTTGGGCTGGGTGCCCTTCGCCGCCGGGTTGCCGGCGGCGCTCGCCGGAATCGGCGGACCGACGCGGGTCCAGGTCTCGCCGCCGCACAGGAAGCCGAGCACGCAGCCCTGGATCTCGAGCTGATCGGTGCCGACGGGCTTGATGGTCGAGCTGTAGAGCTGGCCGTCCTTGGCGTTGTAGACCTGACCTTCCCACGCATCGGCGCCGGCCTTCTTCTTCATGTCGATCAGGATCGGCATGCCGAGCGTCGGCCTGCTCTGCTTCGCAGGATCAGGATTGTTCCTATCCTTGCCGCCCGGGGTTTTTTCCCAGGATACCGCACCCCACATGTTGCCATTACACTGGGCGACGCGGATGGTGGCGACACCGTCAGCGACCTTCCAGTCGCCGGTCGGGTCCGCTGCAAGTGCCGGTGATAATACGGTGGCCAAAAATAAACCTGAAAAGGCTATTGTACGCGCGAAAGTTCTTGGGCAGTGCAACATGGTCCAAACCTGTGCTTAACTGGACGATCCGAGCGGGGGCAAAACGCCGCTAGCGAGCGTTTTAAGTTGACGAGATGGCCATCAACCGACGTATGTGACGAATGGTAAGTTCCAATTTAGACGTTTCCGAGATTTTTGTGGAGCGCGAGGGGCAGCGCGGTGCCATGCACACGCGTCACCTCAACGAGCAGCTCGTTCGCGTTCTCAAGACCATCGGCTACGACGTCGGCTTCCAGAAGGGGCAAGGCCAATACCTCTTCGATCGTCAGGGGGCTCGTTACCTTGATCTATTGAGCGGATTTGGCGTTTTTGCGATTGGCCGCAATCATCCGGCCCTGCGCCAGGCGCTGAAGAGCGTGCTCGACGCCGATCTGCCCAATCTCGTGCAGCTCGATGTCTCGACGCTCGCCGGCGTGCTCGCGGAACGTCTTCTGGAACATGTTCCATATCTGGACAAGGTCTTTTTCGCCAATTCCGGCGCCGAAACCGTCGAAGCCGCGATCAAGTTCGCGCGCGGCGCGACCGGCCGCCCCGGTATCGTCTATTGCGGGCATTCGTTCCACGGCCTGTCCTACGGCGCGCTGTCGCTGACGGATGATTCGAATTTCCGCGGCGGATTCGAGCCGCTGCTGCCGGGCTGCACTCCGATTCCCTTCAACGATCTCGAAGCGCTGGAGAAGGCGCTGTCGTCGCGCCAGGTCGGCGCCTTCATCGTCGAGCCGATCCAGGGCAAGGGCGTCAACATGCCCACCGACGAGTTCCTGCCCGGCGCGCTGGCGCTGTGCCGCAAATACGGCACGCTGTTCATCGCCGACGAGATCCAGACCGGCATCGGCCGCACCGGAAAATTCCTCGCGATCGAGCATTGGGGCATCGAGCCCGACATGGTGCTGCTGGCGAAGGCGCTGTCCGGCGGCCACGTGCCGATCGGCGCGCTGCTGACGCGCAAGAACATCTTCGACAAGATCTTCAACCAGATGGACCGCGCGGTGGTGCATGGCTCGACCTTCGCCAAGAACGATCTCGCGATGGCCGCCGGCATTGCCACGCTCGACGTCATCAAGGCCGAGAAGCTCGTCGAGAACGCCGCCAAGCGCGGCGCCGAGCTCCGTCTTGCGCTGACGCGCATGGTGCCCGGCTATGAACTGATGAAGGAAGTTCGCGGCAAAGGCCTGATGATCGGCGTCGAGTTCGGTCCGCCGAAATCGCTGCGGCTCAAGGCGTCGTGGAATCTGCTGGAGACCGCCAACAAGGGCCTGTTCTGCCAGCTGATCACGGTGCCGCTGTTCAAGGATCACAAGATCCTAACCCAGGTCGCGGGCCACGGCCTCCACACCATCAAGCTGCTGCCGCCGCTCATGATCACCGAAGCGGACTGCACCTGGATCGAGAAGTCGTTCGACGACGTGATCGCCGGCAGCCACAAGGTGCCCGGCGCGATCTGGTCGCTCGGCAAGACGCTGGTCGACAACGCGGTGCGCAAGTCGGCGTAGGCCTCACGATGTAGCCCGGATGAAGCGAAGCGAAATCCGGGATTCTCACAACTGGCAAGACCGTTCCCGGATTGCGCTGCGCTGCATCCGGGCTACAAGATTTCACCCCTCCTTGTTGGCGCGCATCGCGCCCTCGAACTTGTCGCCGAACTCGCTCAGCTCGTCGGCGCCGAGATCACTGACCGCCCAGTAGTTCAGGCCGCGGTCGCTCCAGCGGCGGATATTGAAGCCCTGCAGTGTCGAGATCTTCGCCGCCTTGCGTTCGGTGTTCGCGGTCTGCGCCACGAACAGGTTGATGACGTGCTGGCGCCGCTTGTAGACCACGGCGCCGATCTCGCGGGCGTTGACGTAGTCGAGCCGGCCGCCGATCAGCGTGAAGCCCTGCGCGGTGAGATCGATCACCGGCGGCGAGACGTCGAGCTTGCCGTTGAACCAGGGCTTGACCGTGTGCTGATCCGTCGAGATCACGTCGGTGAGGTGGCCGGCCTGCAGCGAACGCAGATGCGCCGACACCACCTCGTTCTCGATGCGCTGCTCGTCATCGTTGCGCAGCACGATCGCGACAAGGCCGGTCGCTGCCATGGCCGACACCGCGGAGCCCAGCGCGAAGCCGCGCAGCACCGAGCGCCGGCTCGGCGCCGCCTGCACTTGTGGTTGCGGCAGCGACTTCTCGATCCTGCGACGCAGCTCGAGCGGCGCCTTGTAGCGCAAATCGCTCTCGGCGATCGCCTGGCGGATCTCCTGATACTCCTTCATGAGCGCGGCACAATGCGCGCATCCCTCGACATGGGCTTCCACTTCGCGCGCATGGCCGGCGTCGAGTTCGCCGTCGATTAGCGCGTGGATCAGCACTTCGGCTTCCTCGCAGGTCATTTCGCTTGCTCCTGTTCCGCAAGCCAGGCCGATCGCAGCATGGCGCGGGCGCGCGCGAGGCGCGACATCACGGTGCCGACCGGCACGGCGGCGACATCGGCGATCTCGCGGTATGAAAGATTCTGGATTTCCCTGAGCACGAAGGTCTCGCGGAACGGCTCGGCAAGCGCCGCGACCAGCTTGCGCACGGTTTCGCCGTCGAAGCGGCGCAGCAGCTGCTTTTCCGGGGTCTCCGGGGCTTCATTCCACAGCGGGGTCTGCTCGCCGCCTTCGGGCAACTCCTCGACCGCGGTCGGGGCGGTCTTGCGCCTTGCATATTCGGCACGGCAGACATTGCGCAGGATCGCGAACAGCCACGGCTTCATCGCAGGTCCGCGGTAGCTGTCGAAATGCTTGTAGGCGCGCAGATAGCATTCCTGCACCGCATCCTCGGCGTCGGCGGCATCGCGCAGCAGATAGCGGGCCAGCGTATAGGCGTCGTCAAGGTACGGCAGCGCGGCCTCGCGGAAGCGCCGCGCCTTTTCGGGATCGTCTTGCGACGCGTTGACAACCATCGTGTCCTGTCCGGCATGTCGAGAGACGGCTCGTGCCCGGCCGGGGGCGGAGGGCCACCGGCCGGGCATGGTTGTGATTGTATGGGTTGTCACGTTACCCAACCTTGACACTGCCTGTCATGTGCGGATGCAGCGAGCAGAAATACTTGTACTCGCCGGGCTCCGTGAAGGTGAAGGAGAAGGTGCCGTCGGTATCCATGGTCTTGGAGCGGAATTTGCCCGCGCACACCACGGTGTGCGGGATGTCGTCGCGGTTGGTCCAGGTCACTGTCGTGCCGACCTTCACGTCAAGCTGGGGCGGGGTGAACGAGAAGTTGTCGATGTGAACCGCGGTATCTTCGGCGCGGGCCGCCGTGACCGGCAGCAGCATGGTCGCGACCACGGCGATCCCGAAGTCGCGTCGATTGATCGAACTCATCGGTCTTGTCCCTCAGCCTTGCAGCGGCGTGTCGATGATCGCCAGCGGCTGGCTGTTCTGCTTGAAGTTGATGCTGGCGACGCCGAGCATGCTGCGCAGCTTGGCATCCTCCACCTTCATCGGGCCGGGCGAGGGGGCGGAGCCCGGCGCCGGCTGCGGGAAGGCGGTCGAACGCGCGGTGTGGAAGGTGACGTTGCCCTCGACCTTCTGCATTACCTGGTGGATGTGGCCGTTGAGCACCGTGACCGAGCCGAAGCCCTTGACGTATTCCAGCGCGCGGGCGCCGTCCTCGGTGCCCCAGCCCCATTGCGGATAGACCGTCCACAGCGGGATGTGGGCGAACAGCACGATCGGCATCGACTTCGAGCGGCCCTTGAGGTCGTTCTCCAGCCATTCGAGCTGCTCGTTGCCGAGATTGCCGAGGCCGCCGCCCTTGAGGTCGACGACGTTGACGAGGCCGATGAAATGCACGCCGCCGGCATCGAACGAATAGTAGCCCGGACCCTTGGTGCCGCGGCCGTAGCGCTCCTTGTAGAGCTTGACCTCCTCGTCGATGAAGTCGTGCTCGCCCGGCACGTAGTGCACGTCGAGCTTGGCCTGCGAGATGATGCGATCGGCGTCATCGAATTCGGACGCCTTCGACAGATGCGTGATGTCGCCGGTGTGGATCATGAAGGACGGCTTGACCGGCATCGCCCGGACCTTGTTGATGGCCTCTTCCAGCGTGCCGATGGCGTTCGGGTTGGCCGGCTTGTCGAAGCCGACATGGCTGTCGCTGATCTGCATGAAGGTCATGCCGGGCGCAGCTTCCGCAGCCGCGGCCGATCCGATGATGCCGAGCGAATGCGGCACGCCGCCGGTGACGGTCCACAGCACGCCGGTGCCGGCCCAGGTCATGCATTCCAGCACCTTGCGTCGGCTAACGCCTTTTTCCTCATCGCGATGGTCGTGATCGTGTCCGCTCATGGCAAGTCTCCCGTGGGCCCAGGGATTGGGTTTCCGGGGAGATGATCGGCGGGGCCGGGGCTTTATTCCCGACGCTTTGGCGGGGCCGAGGGCAGGGATGACGATTTCGTGAGGTACGACGCCGGTCTGCATGATCGGTGGGCGCAGGGGACCGCGCGACAGCTCGACGCAAGGGCAAGATGCGCAATTGAAGCGTTGCTGCTTGCGGCGTTATCGACCCGGCAAACCACTGATCGAGCGGAGGAAAACATGGCTGACGTCACCGGCGGCTGTCACTGCGGCGAGATCCGTTACGAGGTGACCGGCGAACCGGTCGTCCATGCTTTGTGTCACTGCACCGATTGCCGGCGCCACGCTGGCGCGCCGATGGTTGGCTGGGTCATGGTGGCCGAGGACATGGTCAAGGTGACCAAGGGGCAGCCCAGGATCTACCGATCCTCGGAGCACGGCCGGCGGCACTTCTGCGCGAACTGCGGTAGCGGACTTTTCTATACCAACGGCAACATGCTGCCCGGGTTCATCGACATCCAGAGCGGCACCTATGACGATCCCGACGCGGTGCCGGCCACGATGCATATCCAGGTCGCGGAGCGGCTGCGCTGGATGGAGGATGCACACGAGCTGCCGACCTTCGATCGCTTTCCGCCGCCGGAATGACCGCCGGTTGATGAACGCGGCGCTGCCTCTGGCGAAGCGGCGATGCGCGCCGCGACATGGAATCGCCCCGCAACGTAGACGCCTGCGCCCGTTTGGCTTTACTCGTCCTCGTCTTCCGGACCGCCGCGCTGCTCGATCGCATTTCGCACGCTACGCATGACAGCGAACGACACGAACGCCATCCTTCTCTTCTGATCATCGCTCAATGTCTTGTAGAGCGGCTCCCAGGCATCGGCGAGCTTCTTGAGGTCGGTCCCGCGCTGAATCAGCCGATCCGCCCTGCGCTGCATGAATTCGACCGGATTGCCTTCATGCATTCCGTCCATCGGTCCGTTTTCGTGCAATTCGGCAATGCGCTCCAACCGAGCCTGCCGATTTTTCGCTCTGGTGCGGATCGCATCCTCGATGGCCGGCCAGTACTTCTCCTGATCCGGAGTCAGCTGCAAGGCGGCCTTGACGATGCCGACGCGCATGTCGGTCAGGCTCTTCAGGTCGGCGGCGCTGGGTGGCGCAACGCCGACAGTCGGGGATGTCTCTGCTGCGATGGCGAGAGACGAGGTTGTCATCAAAAGTGCAATCGCTGCGGCGGCTGCGTTCCTCGTCATTGCAAACTCCTGAGCTGCTTTTCTTGGACGTCCCGAGAAGGAAAACATAGCCGGATCGGCTGCCGGTTGATCTAGGTCAAAGGGGCAGGGAGCCGGAGGCAGGAACGCTCTTCTGACCGTTCGCAAAATACCGAGCGACGTCGGCTGTTTGCGGGTTGAGCTAGATCAAGCGCGGGCGGTCCATGGTGTTCAGAAATTGCTGTCCAACTCCCACCGACCGGGCGGTCCCATGCACCTTCTGCTCAAGGAAATTCGTCACAATCCATTATTCTGGATGCTTGTCTTCGTGCCGATTGTGCTGGTGGTCGAGACGGCAGCTCCGTCCGCCCACACAGCACTGTTTGTGCTCGCCGTGCTGGCCATCGTGCCGTTGGCTGCCCTTCTCAGCCACGCGACGGAAAGCGTCGCGGAGAAAACGGGCGACGCAATCGGAGGCTTGCTCAACGCAACCCTGGGCAATCTGACCGAGCTGATTATCGCGATCGCTGCGCTGCATGCCGGCGAATACATGCTGGTGAAGGCATCGATCGCTGGTGCCATCGTCACCAATTCACTCTTCATGCTCGGCGCATCGTTCCTGCTCGGGGGGCTCCGCCATCACGTTCAGGAATATAACCGGGCCGGCGGGAGGATGTACGCAGCGCTGCTGCTGATGGCCACGATTGCGTTGCTTGCGCCCTCGGCTGTTGCCGACCTCGATCCGGCGCGCGGCGAGGCCATGGCGCTGGCTCTCAGTACGGGCCTCGCTGTGCTGCTGATATGCGCCTATGGGCTCGGCTTGCTGTTCTCGCTCAAGACACACAAGGAGCTGTTCGCAAGCGAGGAGCATGGCGAAACCGGCGGCGCCGGCTGGCCGATCGGACTTGCGTTAGGCACCCTTCTCGTCGTCACGGTGCTGGTTGCACTGGTCAGCGAAATATTCGTTAGCTCGGTGCAGAAAGCGGGCGAGACGCTGGGATTGAGCCCGGCGTTCGTCGGTTTCATCATCGTCGCGCTGGTCGGCGCCGCGGCAGAAATGGCGGTCGCGTTTTCTGCGGCGCGCAAGAACCGTCTCGATATGAGCGTCAGCATCGCGCTCGGCAGCGCGTCTCAAATCGCCTTGTTTGTCGCGCCGGCGCTGGTGCTTCTGAGCTACGTCGTCGGTCCGAAGCCGATGGATTTGCAGTTCTGGCCGGGCGCCGTGACGATGGTCATGATCGCCTCCGTGACGTCCTGCTTCATCACCAACAGCGGACGGTCGGCATGGTTTATCGGCGCCTTGCTCGTGCTCATCTATGTGATTTTCGCCATGACCCTGTACATGGTGCCACCTGGATCGCACGGCCCGGTTTGATCAACGGCGAGCGTTGCCGGCACCAATCCGGACGAGGGCGCGTGTTCTTCGTCGCGTTCACGCGGACCCCTGATGGCTTTAGAGCGGTAGCTCGCTCTGACCGCGCGTCCAGTCGATGATGTCGATCTGGAGCCCCCGTTTCAGAATCTCGGCCTCAAGATTGCTGGCATGCCGCTTCCATTCGGCCGTCGACCGGACCCGGAATTTTGGATCTTCACCGTTTGCCTCGAACTCATCGTCGGCTTCGAGCGCGCCGCGAACAGCCTCGTACATCATCTTAAGGCTCGCGTCGGTGAAGGCGTTGTACTCCATCGAGCCGTCTCCTTGGAAAAGCAAAATTCAAGGGACCGCCACGATGGCGATCATGGCGTCTCTTTGCGATCGATCCATTCAAAATGGACATGCCGATGCCTGAACGAAGCTCGACAGCGAGCCGGTGCGGTGCAACCGCATGTCCATCCATTGCAGCTCAGCCGGATCAATACTGCGGGCAGACCATTTGCCCGTATTCATTGTAGTAGCAGCTTTGGTTGCCGTAGTAGCCATAGGCGCCATACGCGCCGGCTGCGGCTGCAGCGCCGACGGCGGCAGCACCATAACCCCAGCCCGGCCGATAGTAGCCTCTGCCGTAGCCGGGATAGCCGGCGACCGGGCGGCCAGGGCGCCCTGCAATCGGTCGACCGGGATAGCCCGGACGCCCTGCAATCGGTCGGCCACCTGGACGGCCGGCAACGCGATATCCTCCACCGTGAACTCTTCCGCCGCCTACATGCATGCCACCGCCACGCATCCCGCCGCCGTGAAAGCCGCCTCCGCCGCCGCGGAAGCCGCCGCCTCCTCCGCGACGGGCATAGGCGTCATCAGGAATCAGGCAGACAGCGACGAGAACCAGAGCCGCCAGAGCGGCGAGGATGCAACGAAGCATGGCGTGTCCTCCCTATGGGACAATTTGCGAACGGCGACACTGCGACAATTTCGCCTCGCGAGATTGACGTAGATCAACGGAATGCAGCAGGGCGCGCATTCCAAAAGGGTCAGGCAGCTGTCATCAACCCCAGGCACAATCTGTACTCTGCTGCCGAAGCATCTTGCCTGGAATGCGAACGTGAGTTCCATGGCATTTGCTTTTCGCCTCAGTCAGGCGACAGCCATCGTTTCATTGCCGAGTTCACCTGGTGTTTTTACCTCCTGCAGAACGCAGCCAAGAGGATCAACGTGCGCAAAGCGGATGTGACGTGCGCGTGCTGTGGCGCAGGTTTCCGGCGGTTGGAGCTATGGTCCGAACCTGGCACCAAAGGTGAGTATCGCTGTCCCGTTTGCGACTACTTGCTCGAGGCCTTCGATGGCACCAACCTGATCGCCTATCGGCTGACGATCCAGCCGGTGCGCGCGCCGGTCTCCTCGGCGAAGCTGTTCGACGATCAACAATAGCCGGACGATTGGTTGCCGCGAGCGCGCTTCGGTTTCTGAGGTAACGGCTGACGCCATGACTGTTTGGCCGTGTCACTGCACCGATTGGCGCAGCATCCCGGCGCGCCGATGGCCGACCCGGTGATGGCCGCAGAGGACGCAGTCAAAGTGACCGGAGCAGAACTACCTGTCGTAGGAGCACGGTCGGGGGCGGGTCGCTCGCACCCTCGTCGGATGGTCTCGGTGCTTGCTTGCTCGGGCGGCCGGGGCGCCGGCTAGTTCTTGACGGCATACAGAGGCGTTCTGAACGTCAGTTGATAGGCCGGTTTCGGCACCCACATGATTTCGGCTGTGACGCCAAACAGTCGGTTGTCATTATCGTCCACGCGGTCGAGATCGAACCGCACGATCGGTTGCGCAAAGGGCTGAATCGATGCGAGGTTCAGAAGCTGCGCGCCCTCGAAGGATTGCACGCCCACGCGGCCGGTAAATTTCCAATTGTTCGGCCATTGATAGTAGCCGCCGACATAGGCAATCGTGTTGGGGTTGATCCTTCCCAGCGCACCGTCGACGTCGGTTCGCGTGTATTGGAAACCGCTGAGGAAGCCTCTGGTCTCATCGGAATCGAGCGCATAGTCAAATTCGAGAATGTGGTTGAAGGAGGTTGTGCTCAGTGGACCATCGGGAATCGACTTTGTGATAGTCGACTGCAGCGTCACGGTAGGAAAGGTTCCACCGTTCTGCTCGTAAAGGTCGGCCTGGAAGCCGATGTTCCAGCTTGTGATTTGAAGGGACGAAAAGCCGGAGCTTCCAAAGCTCGTCGAACTTCCGGAGACGCCGGCATAGAGCGAGGCGCTCTCGGTGACATCGACCGTCAGCGGAAAATCCATATTGAGGGATTTCGCTGCTGGCAGGCCGACCGGAGATGCCGCGCCGCCTGATGTCGCAAGCGTCTGCGTATTGAACAGCGTCGGATGGCCAAAGCCGAACGCGAGCGATCCTGCCGGAACCTGTGCGTAGATCGTCCTGAGGTCGAGATAGATCGTCGGCACCGAAGCATTGGCAAGGCCATCATCGTTTGCGGCAAAGGCCTGCGCAACCGGGACGGCGATGAGCAGCGCGCACAATGCCGCGCTCAAGATCGATCCGGGAGCCAGGAGCCCCGCGTTGTTACGTGGCGGCGCGTTCAAGGCGAGAACCTTCCCTAGGCGCGGCGATTGCCATTGGATCGGGAGGCAGGCCGATCGATCGTGGCTTGTCCGTTCCTCGACCTCTGCCGAAACTCCCGTGGGGTGCAGCCGGAAATCCGGCGGAAAGCCCGCGTGAAGTGGGCAGGGTCGGCATAGCCCGACGAGAATGCAACGTCGATGATCTTGATTTCTGTGCTGCCCAGAAGCTTGGCCGCATTGTTGAAGCGAGCCTGCTCAAGCAGACCCGAGTATGTCAGACCAGCGAGCGAAAGCCTCCGCTGCAGACTCCTGGTGCTCACGCCCATCATCTCGGCGGCCTGCATGATCGTGAGGCCTCCTTGATCAAGGTAGGAGGGCAAGCTTAGCTTCAGTGCGCTGACGACGTCCTTTCCGAATGACTGCGGCTCGTGATCGGCGGGCGTCGGCCGAACGTCGCTTGCGGGATTTGCAAGACTGAGGAGTTCTACCGGCACTTCGATCCATGACGCCTTTTGACCCGACATGAAGCGCGTGTTCGGCCAATGCGACTGGACCTCCGGGCTCGGCGTGTAGAGTGCTTCAAACGCAATCACTCTCGGAGACCAACTGATCCCGGCGAACTGACGGACGATGTGCAGGACGAATATGTTCTGAAGCCACTGGGATATCTCAAGATGGGAAATGCCCTCCGTTCCAATAAGCTTGCTGCAAATCTTCAAATTCTCGCCGCTTGGCTCGAGCCATAGTTGGAGGATCGTATCTTCGCACGGCGCCCACCGGCATATTTGCTGCAGGGCAACCAGAAGCGTTGGCGCATGGCGCACCCGCGCCCGCATGGCTTCGCTCAAATGTTCGAACGACAGTCGTTGGGCTGCGCGAAAGGCAATTTCCGATAGGCCCTGCTTTTGCTGAGCGGCCGTCGCGAACCGAACCGCCGGCAGCAAAGGCACGTAATGATCCGCTTTTTCTTCAAAGGACGTCGGGAGTTGAAATTTGGCGAGAAGTGCTGCCGTCGAGCCGCCTATTTCAGAATGGAGCTCAGCGAACGGGATCAGAAATTGACAACGGGTCAATGGAATGACGGTCATTACTACCTACCCAAGAAGTTTTGCCGCGATCGCAGCTTAGCAGGCCGGAACTCGTCTTGCGTTGTCTTTATCGCGCAACCAGCTGCGACGAATTCCGATTGGCGAAAGTTTTGGCGGCTGATGGCCAGATCGGTGGGCGAAGCTGCATTATCTTGAAGCGTCGTTTCTCCTGCAGGAGCACGGGCTTCACGCCTCAAACCAACCGATGAGAGCTGTCCGATTGCCTTCAGCCCAGGCGGTCCGCGCAGTCATTGTCGCGTCGCTGCGACACGGTGACGCAACTCTTGATAGCACCGCTCACGCCCTCAAGATCAGCTCGCGCACGTTGCAGCGACACCTTGGTCGCCTGGGCACCAGCCACAGCGAAATGCTCGCGGAAGTTCGCTTGAACATCGCTTGCCGCTTGCTCGCAGACTCAAGCAAGCGGCTGTCGGAAATCGCGAAATTCGTCGGCTATAGCAACGCCAGCAGCTTCAGCCGCAGGTTCGTGCGTTTGATGAAAATCCAACCTATCGTTTACAGGCAGCGGCAACTTGCCGATCGGCAGGGCCAAGCGGGCCATCGCAAGAGATCCCACACCGCTGGGCCATGACAATTCCGATCATTGGCGCGAAATGGCAAGACGCGCGATTTGAATTGGCGCGAAATGCTTAGCGAAGCTGATTGCCGAGATTGCGCTCCCCAAAGGAATAACAAACATGACCCTTCGCTCAGCTCTGTTGGTATTTTGCGTCGCCGGATTGATTGCCGCTCCCCATAAGGTGCTTTCCCAAACTGCACCCGAGAACAAACCACACGTACCGCTCGAGAAGTCGATAGGTCAGGCAAAGCCGGAAGTCGTGCCATCGCTCTTCGTTCTCAACTCGCGCGGTGCGAGCTTGAAGGACGGGAAGCTTGTGCTGACGGGGGTTTCACCGAATGCGATCGTGTTCGCCGATCGGCCCGTGAGGGCAGCCGGTCATGATCTCACATCGCGCATTGTCGAGGATTGGGGCAATGGCAGTGACAATTTCGCGAAAGACCCTCCAAACGCCACGGTGTCCGGGTTCAGGAAAGACGGATCATCGGTAACGGACGCCGTCGTCGTCCTGAAATCGCCCAAGCTCGAAGGCGACAGGCTGACTTTCGATGTCGATATGCTCGAAGGCGACCTTGCGGGGGCTGATGGACCGGCGTCGATCTTTATCGACATCATCGGTCGTCCGTTCACGCCGCTGTCTTTTGCCGGCGTTGCCCGCCGCACCGCCTGGCGAGGTGCTTACTACCGCGGCGCTGCAGTCGCGGGTGCGGCCGCACTTGGAGCTGCGGCAGCCTATCCGTACTACGCCCCCCGATGCGGATACTATCCTTATCCGCCTTGTTACTGAGCAACGCGACCGTCGCGTCGAAGCCGCTGGGCCGACAGGTGGAAGATCGGCCGCGATCTAAGCCGGGCACGCGAGCTCACAGGAGAGCATCATGAGACGAACCGCTATGATCGCAGCATCGCTGATCGTCGCCGGCATTCAGTCGGCGCACGCGCAGACAGACCTCAGCGCCTACGCCAACGCCGAAGGCTATCTGGACGTTCAGAAGCTGACCTGCGCGCAACTCGCCGGAACATGGCAGGGAGACGCCGATCTTCTCACTGCCTGGTACAGCGGTTGGTACAACGGGCTTGCGCGCAAGCACTACCTCGACATCAAGAAGTCCCGCGAGGCCGAGCACGAAGTGATTCAACATTGCAAGGCTCATCCTGACCAGCTCATCATCGAAGCCATCGCAGTGGTCTTCAAGGATATGAGAGCGGCGCTCGGGATCAGGATGCAGCCCTGACCCGCGGGCTAGGACACCTTTTACGGCGGGCCGACAGTCGGAGCAGCCTGACGATTGTTTGAAGATCATTCGATTTGCAAAGGAGAGAAAACAATGGAGATCACGCGTCGCAATCTTGCGCTCGGCGGAATGGGGCTGCTCACCGGAGCGGCGATAGGTCGACCAGCCGTCGCCGAGGAGGGAGCTTTCCTGGGTGTCGGTCAGGGCTTGGAAGACTTCTGGCTCGCGAGCGACGCCTACATATTCGGCTATCCGTTGGTGACGATGGAGATGACGCGGAGGATCATCACCAACGTCGCGGAGCCCGTGGGCACGCGCGGGCCGATGGGCCATATCATCAAGCTGCGCCAATATCCGGACGCGTCGTTCCGTGATGTCACTGCGCCCAACGCGGACACGCTCTACACCACGTCCTTCTTCGACGTCGGGAAAGAACCGTGGGTCCTCAGCATCCCGGACATGAAGGGGCGCTATTTCCTGATGCCCATGCTTGATGGCTGGACGACGGTGTTCCAGGTGCCGGGAAAGCGCACCACCGGCACCGGTGCACAAACCTATGCCATCACCGGGCCCGGCTGGAAGGGCACGCTGCCGGACGGCGTGAAGGAGTACAAATCGCCCACCAATATCGTGTGGCTGCTCGGCCGCATCTATTGCACCGGAACGCCGGAGGACTACGCCGCCGTCCACAAGCTGCAGGATGAGTGCAAGCTCGTTCCGCTCAGTGCTTACGGCAAGCCGTACACACCGCCTCCAGGAAAGGTCGATCCTTCGATCGACATGAAGACGGCCGTCCGCGAACAGGTCAATCGCATGGACGCGGTGTCGTATTTCAAGCTGCTATGCGAGCTCATGAAAAGCAACCCGCCGAACGCGGCAGACGCGGCCCAGCTCGCCAAATTTGCCCGCATCGGCATCGTACCCGGGCGGGACTTTGACGAGACCAAGCTGAAGGCGGACTTCCTGAAGCGTGTCCCCGAGGTGTCATTCGACAGGATCATGCTTCAGTTCAAGGTCAACAAGGCCATCACGGATGAGAATGGCTTTGCGTTCACGACGAAAACCGGCATCTAGCGGGACGGACTACCTGATGCGGGCCCTGGTAACCGCGATCGGACTCGGCGCCAACCGCCCGCAGGATGCGGTCTATCCGACCTCGCAAAAGGATGCGGATGAGCGCAAGTACAATGGTGCGAACAAGTACGTCATGCGGTTTCCCAAAGGCCACTTGCCTCCGGTCGAGGGATTCTGGTCGCTCACGATGTACGACAGCAGCTACTTCTTCGTGAACAATCCGCTCAACCGATATTCGATCAGTGCGCGGGAAAATCTGAAGGAAAATCCGGACGGCTCGACCGATCTCTACATTCAGAAGGACTCGCCCGGCAAAGACAAGGAATCGAACTGGCTTCCTGCGCCCGAGGGAGATTTCATACTCATGCTGCGGATGTATTGGCCGCAGGAAACCGACCCTTCGATCATCAACGGCACTTGGACGATTCCGGCCGCCAAGAAGATCGGGGCCTGAGAAACTGGATTCATGCCGGCTCCAACCGGGCCGGCATGAATCAATGTGCTACAATTTGCGCGGGCGAATCGTGCGCCTGAGCGAGCCGTACAGGTCGTTCCGCACCGCACCAAAGGGGGCGTGACATGCGGCTTCGCGGTCTTTCGATGAGGCGGCGACCAAACGGGCGAGGCAAGACACTCAGGGATGTCGGCATCGCCATGATACTGGTCATGGCGTCAGTTTCATCTGAGGCCGCGCGTGCCGACGAGGCCGGCGTCTCATATTGGCTTCCCGGCCGCTTCGGCAGCCTCGCTGCGACCCCGCAGGTCCCTGGCTGGTCGATGGCGGAGGTCTACTATCACACCAGCGTAAGTGCATTCGGCAATGCCGCGGCCGCCAGGGAGATCCAGGTTGGCAGAATCCCCGCCGCGGCTAACGTCAACCTAAACCTGCATCTCAACGCGCAGGCGGATCTCATCCTTCTCAATCCCACTTATACGTTCGCAACGCCGGTGCTGGGTGGCCAACTTGCCATCGGCGTGACCGGGCTGTTCGGACGGTCGAGCGCGGATCTTGCGGGGACGCTGACGGCGGCCGTCGGTCCGCTGGCGACAACCCGCACCGGCAGCTTCGGCGATTCGATCACATCGGTCGGCGACCTCTACCCGCAGGCGACGCTGAAGTGGAACGCCGGGGTGCACAATTTCATGAGCTATGTAACGGGAGACATCCCGGTCGGAGCATACAGCCCGAGCAGCCTTGCCAATCTCGGCATCGGTCACGCGGCCATCGATGCCGGCGGCGGCTACACCTACTTTAACCAGCAGGCGGGCCACGAATTTTCCGCGGTCGCGGGCTTCACCTACAATTTCAAGAATCCGGATACCCAGTACCAGAGCGGGGTCGACTTCCATCTGGATTGGGGCGCCTCCCAATTCCTGTCAAAGCAGGTTTTCGTTGGCCTGGTTGGATATGCCTATCAGCAGGTCACCGACGATTTCGGCCAGCACCCTGTCCTGGGAGGCTTCCGGTCCCGCGTGCTTGGCGTTGGTCCGCAGATCGGCTTCCTGTTTCCCGTAGGCGACATGCAGGGTTATCTGAATCTCAAAGGGTATGGAGAATTTGCAGCAGAGAATCGCCCGGCCGGCTGGAATACCTGGTTGACGTTCTCGATCTCTCCGATGGCGCCGACCAGCACCGTGACGCCGACCCGACGGGTCGTGACAAAATAGCAGCGCTGCTGGCGCCTTCGATTGTGCCGAGATCACGCCACTATAGGCCGCAACCGTGCCGGTGGCGACGCCCGCCGTTCGGACGCCGCCCGGCAATTTTCGCCGACGCCGGTTCGATACGCGGGCGTCGTGATTGTCAGGCCGCAGGGCCCAAGTTGCCAATGCTCGGCCGGTTGATTTCGGCCGCGTTAACCCGAAAGTGGAGTCAATGTTACCGGATACGCCGTCGGTCAGTCAGCTCTCTCAAGTGATTTCTCAAGCGGCTGCGCCCGCATTTCTGCTTGGCGCATTGGCGGCCTTTATCGCGGTGCTGATTTCCCGCCTGAACCGGATCATCGACAGATCGATTTACCTGAACCAAATTTCGGATCAGGATCAGGCGAGATGCCGGCTCAAGGCAGACCTGCCGCGTCTTGCTCGGCGCGCCACCATGATCAATCGCGCGATCTTCTGGTCCATCATGGGAAGCATTTCGATCAGCGTTGTCATCGTCGTCGGCTTTGTGAGTGCGTTCCTTCACATCCAGCACGAGCGGGGCGTTGCCATTCTCTTCATTGTTGCCGTTGTGGCTTTCATCGTGTCGTTGGTCGATTTCGCGCGAGAGGTCCGAATTGCCCTGAGCGAGTTCGATCACTACGGCTAGACGCAACGCATTGATACGTGCACGCCTTAACGCGCACGCGCGGCAAATGTCGTGAGCGCTGCCACCATCAACTCCGGCGCTTCCTGCGCGACGCAATGTCCGACACCGTCGAAGGTCCAGCGGCTTGCATGCGGGATCAGCGCCGCGGCGCGGTCGGCCATTTCCTTGTAGATCGGCCATGACTGCTCGGCGGTCGCGATGCAGACCGGGCAGGCGATCTCGGAGAACCACGGGAACGGATTGCCGCGGCCATCGCCGGTGTAGATCTGCTCCATGGCCTGGAAGATCGGCCCTAGCAGGGCCGACTCGATTTCCGGCGTACAAAGCAGCCGCATGCGGCCGTCGTCGAGCCGCGCAAAGCCGTGATGGACATAGGCCCACAGCGACCGTTCGGTCCATGGTGCGAAGGCCGGCGCGGCGCGCAGCCGCTGGAACAGATCGTCGGCGCTGTCGAACTCGGCCCGGCGGCGCAGCACGCCCTGCACCGAGCCGTTCGCGATGTCGCTGAGGTCTCCGGCGCGCGGCGCGCGCGGATCCATCGCGGTCGGCTCCGTGACATGCAGGCGCGCGAAGCGACCGGGCATCAGTCTGGCTGCGAGCAGCAGGTCGGTTGCGCCGGCACTGTGACCGATGGCGTAGATGTCATGGAGGTCGAGGCGCTCCACCACCATGCGGACGTCTTCGGCAAAATCCTGGAAGTGATAGCGATCGGCCGGCGGCTTGTGGCTCAAGCCATGGCCGCGGCGGTCGAGCGCGTAGACCGTGTAATCGGCCGCCAGCGCCTCTGCGACCTCGGTCCACACCTCCGCGACAAAGCCTGTACCGTGCAGCAGCAGCGCCGGCGGCTTGTCCGAGGCCGGCTCGCCCCATTGCGCCACCGCAACCTGTGCACCGGCATCTCCAACCAGGAAGCGCTTCGGGGCGTTCATCGTCTCTCTATCGCGCATCCTGCAGGATCATCGCGGCCGCCTTCTCGGCGATCATCGCCGTCGGCGTGTTGGTGTTGCCCGAGGTGATGGTCGGCATCACGGAGGCATCCGCGATGCGCAGGCCATGCAGGCCGTAGAAGCGCAGCCGCTCGTCGACCACGGCCATCGGATCATTGGCGGTTCCCATCTTCGCGGTGCCGACGGGGTGGAAGATCGTGGTGCCGATGTCGCCGGCAGCCTTGGCAAGCGAAGCATCGTCGTCGCCGACCGAGGGGCCGGGCAGGAATTCCTCGGGATGATATTTCTCCAACGCCTTCTGCTTCATCAGCTTGCGCGTGGTGCGGATTGCGTCGGCCGCGACCTGGCGGTCGTCGTCGGTCGACAGATAATTCGGCGCGATCGACGGCTTGTCGTCGGGAACGGACGATTTGATGCGCACGGTGCCGCGCGAGCTCGGCTGCAGATTACAGGCGCTCACCGTGATCGCGGGGAAGCGATGCAAGGGATCGCCGAACTTGTCGAGTGACAGCGGCTGCACGTGGAACTGGATGTTGGCGCGCGCGCGCGTCGCGTCCGAGCGCGTGAAGATGCCGAGCTGTGACGGCGCCATGGTCAGGGGACCGCGGCGGCGAAATGCGTAGTCGAGGCCCATCAGGCCGCGGCGAACCAGATTGTAATAGGTCTCGTTCAGCGTGCGCACGCCGGAGACCTTGTAGATCGCGCGCTGCTGCAGATGGTCCTGCAGATTATGGCCGATGCCCTGCACGTCGAGCACGATGTCGATGCCGAGCGGCGACAGCCATTCGGACGGACCGATGCCGGAGCGCTGCAGCACCTGCGTGGTTCCGATCGAGCCGGCGCAGAGGATTACCTCACCCCTGGCGCGCGCCTCCACCACCTCATTGCCCTGGCGGAACAGTACGCCGGCAGCGCGGCCGCTCTCGATGATCAGGCGATCGACCAGCACGTCGGTTTCGAGCCTGAGATTGCTGCGGTTCAGCACCGGCTTGAGGAAGCCGCGCGCCGACGACCAGCGCCGGCCGCGCTTCTGGTTGACGTGGAAGTAGCTGGTGCCCTCATTGTCGCCGGTGTTGAAATCCGGGATGCGTTTGATGCCCATCTCCTCGGCGGCATCGCCGACCGCGTCGAGGATCTGCCACGACAGCCGCGGCGCCTCGATGCGCCAGCCGCCGCCGACACCATGATGCTCGCTTTCACCGAGGAAATGATCCTCCAGCCGCCTGAACGCCGGCAGCACGTCGCTGTAGCTCCAGCCGGTGAGGCCGAGCTGCCGCCAGTGGTCGTAATCCGCGGCCTGGCCGCGCATCGAGATCATGGCGTTGATGGCGGAGGATCCGCCGATCACCTTGCCGCGCGGGTAGGCGAGCGCGCGGCCGTTGAGGCCGGGCTCGGCCTCGGTCTTGAACATCCAGTCCGATCGCGGATTGCCGATCGCGAAGAGATAGCCGACCGGGATATGAAACCAGATCCAGTTGTCCTTGCCGCCGGCTTCCAGCAGCAGCACGCGCTTCTTCGGATCGGCCGACAGGCGGTTGGCCATGATGCAGCCCGCCGTGCCTGCGCCGACGATAATGTAGTCGAAATCACCCTCGAGCCTTCGCGGCATGTCCTCTTTCCCGGCAAGCGTCTTTTGTTGGGCCCCTTCTATAGCGTTTTCGAGCGAAGTGGAGCCCGGTTCGCGTGAAGAAAACGCGTCAATACAAGAAAATAGAACTCGGTACTGACAGAGTCAGGACCGAGTTCTATCCAGACGCGGCCGGTCGAGACAAGCCCGGCAGTGGATGCCGGGCGTGCGCTGGATGATCAGGGGCGGCTCGGTTCGGCCAGTGTGACCTCATGTCTCGCGCGGGGAACACAGACGATCAGCGTCAGCATGCCGATGCCGAGCACGGCGCCGACGAGGGCGAGCGGTGCGTAGATGCTCCCGGTTGCGGCAGTCATCCAGCCAATCAGGGCAGGGCAGACCGCGCCGCCGAACGAGCCGATCGCTGAGATCAGCGCGATGCCGCCGGCCGCGGCGCTGCCCTCCAGCATCGCGTTCGGAATCGTCCAGAACAGCGACAGGATCGCGAAGATGCCGATCGAGGCGACGGCGAGCAGCGTCACGGTCAGGAGCACGCTGTCTTGCGCGGCTTGCAAGGCGATGAAGCAGGCCGCCGCGACGAGGCCGCAGCAGACCACGTGCCAGCGCCGTTCCCGTGTGCGGTCGGAACTGTAGCCGATCGCCACCATGCCGAGCGCGGATGCAACCGAGATCGCGCCGCTCAGCCAGCCGATCTCGGTGGTGGTCGCCACGCCGACGCGTTTCAGCAGCGTCGGCGTCCACAACAGGATGGTGTTGAGCGAGCAGAAGAACGCGAAGTAGATGAAGGAGAGCAGATAGACGCGCGGCTCGCGCAGCGCCGCCGCGAAGCTCCGCGTGGTGCCGGGAACAGCGGCGCGGTCGCGGGCGAGGTCGCTTGCGACCTGCCGCCGCTCGTCGGCGCTCAGCCAGCTCGCGACCTGCGGTCCGTCGGCGAGGTAGAAATAGGCGGCGATGCCGAGCAGCACGGCCGGGCCGCCTTCGAGGATGAACAGCCACTGCCAGCCATGTAGGCCATGGACGCCCTGCATGTGATCCATGATCAGGCCCGACAAGGGACCCGCGATGACGCCGCCGAGCGGCACCGCCATCACGAACAGGCTCGTCATGCGGCCGCGCACGCGATCCGGGAACCACAGCGTCAGATAATACAGGATGCCGGGGAAGAAGCCGCCCTCGGCGGCGCCGAGCAGGAAGCGTAGCAGATAGAGGTGATACTGGTTCTGCACCAGCGCGAGCAGCACGGTGACTGCGCCCCACAGTACCATGATCCGCAGCAGCGTCTTGCGGACACCGACCTTGACCAGCAGGAGATTGCTCGGCACTTCGAGCGCGACATAGCCGACCGAGAAGATGCCGGCGGCAAGCCCGAACACCGCGTCGTCGATCTGCAGGTCGTGCAGGAACTGCAGCTTGGCAAAGCCGATGTTGAAGCGGTCGATAATCGCAACCGTGTAGCACGCCAGCAGGAACGGGATCAGGCGCCAGGCGATCCGTCCATAGAGCCGCGAATGGGCCGCATCCTGCATGAAAGTCTCCTCGAAATGATTATTTGATTGTTTGTTGGTGCCGCGACGGCGGTAGGCTCCCTCGCCCCGTTCTTACGGGGAGAGGGTTGGGGTGAGGGGCCGTCTCCCATAGACGGTGACAGCAACCCTCGCGGAGGCTCCCCCTCACCCGGAATGCATCTAGCGATGCATTCCGACCTCTCCCCGCAGGCGGGGCGAGGTAAGTCGAGCCCGTTGCTCCGATCGAGTGCGCGCGGCTAGCCCGCCTTCGCGTTCGGCGGAAACTCCAGCATCGCTTCGCCGGCCGCGACCGTCTCGCCGCGCTGGTTCTGTACGGCGACGTCGACCAGCACCCAGCGTGACTTCGCGGTCGTTTGCTTGGCTTTGATGGTGCCGGCCGGGCGGATGGTGTCGCCGGGCTTCACCGGCTTCAGCCAGCGCGTTTCGAGCCTGCGATGGATCGCGCCGGCCGGAAGCGCCCAGTCGGTCAACATGCGCGAGATCAGGCCGAAATTGTTCATGCCGTGCATGATGATGCCGCCGAAATTGGTCTTGCCGAAATCGCCCTTCATGTAGTTGTCGTCGAGATGCAGCGGGTTGTAGTCGAGCGACGCATCGCAGAACAGGCGGATCGATTCGCGCGAAACCGCGAATGCCGGGCCGTCGATGGTGTCGCCGGCCTTGAGAGATTCGAAATTCGCCGGGGTCATGATGATCCTCCTTACATCGGACGGATGGTCTGGCCGCGACCCGAGCAGATCACGTCGCCATGCTGGTTGAAGAAGACGTTGTCGTGCACCACGAACAGCCGCTCGCGCTTGATGAACTTGTCGAGTGCGCGAGCCTGCAGGGTGATGGTGTCGCCGGGGCGGGCCGGGATGCTGTAGCTCCACGACTGTCCGGCATTGACGGTGCCCGGTGAGCGCATCCAGTCGTCGGCCGGCGTGCAGGCGAACATCAAGAGGATATGGATCGCGGGCGGCGCGATCAGCCCGCCATAGGGCCCGGCCTTCGCAGCTGCTTCGTCAAGATAGAGCGGATTGGTCTCGCCGACTGCGCGGCAGTACAGCGCGATCGCTTCCTGCGTGAGCTTGTAGGGCAGCGTCTTGCGCGGCTCGCCGGGGACGATGTCGTCCCACACCTTGCGCAGCTTCGCGTCTTTCCAGAAATCGGTTTCGAACGGGGTGGCCGCAGAACTTTCTGCTTGCGTCATCGTGCATCCTCCTGCTACTGAGTTCGCCAGGCGAACAATTAATTCGCTGTATGAATTGACGCTAGCGTGGTCGGGAGCCCCTGACAAGCGCGCAGAGCCGCGTCATGTGCAGGCAGCCATGCGGGCTGCGATGTCGTGAGCGCGATGACGGAACCAGCTGGGCGCCCGCCATGAGCAAAGAGAGTGACGGCTTCGTGCGCGCGATTGCGCGCGGCTTCTCGATCATCGAGGCACTCGGCAAGCCGCCGGGGCGGCACACGCTGGCGGAGGCCGCCGATACTGCCGGCCTCAACCGCGCCACCGCGCGGCGTATCCTCGCGACCCTTGTCGCGCTGAAATATTGCGCGTCCGACGGACGCTATTTCAGCCTGCGGCCGCGCGCGCTCGGGCTCGGCCTGTCCTATCTCAACGCGCTGCCATACTGGGGTCATGCGCAGCGCGCGCTGGAAAATCTGCGCAACGAGATCGGCGAGTCCTGCGCGATGGCGGTGCTCGACGAGGATGAGATCGTCTATGCGCTGCGCCTGCCGGCGCGGCGGATCCTCTCGGCCAATCTCGGCGTCGGCAGCCGGCTGCCCGCGCATCTGGTGTCGCTCGGTCGCGTCATGCTCGCGGCGCTGCCGCCCGGCACCCGCGAGGTTTATCTCGCGACCGGGGGCTTCAGGCAGGTCACGCCGCGCACGGTCACCGATCCGGAGCGTCTCGGCGAGTTGCTCGCGCGCGTCGAGAGCGACGGCTATGCCTGGGTCGATGGCGAGCTCGATCCGGCGATCTGCGGCATCGCGGTGCCGTTGCGCGATCCCGCGGGCGCGGTGGTCGCCGCGCTCAGCGTCAACACGATCTCGGGAACGGTGAGCGAAGCCGGCGCGCGCAAGAAGTTCCTGCTGCCGCTGCGCCGCACCGCGCAGGAGATCCGCAGCCAGATGCTGACATCAGGGTAGGGGACGGCCGTTATCGACGCCTTTTCACCCGCTCCGGACCTGGATGGCTTTCCACGCCCATGCCGAATGAATAGTCTTTCGCCTTGCTGGCCGGGTGAACTGCCAAGGAAAATCGCGGCCACGTCAAAGTGCAGATCGATTGCTCAACTTGCCGGAGGATTGCCGTGGCCGACCCAGTCCGCGCCCCTTTCTATCACGACGGAATGCGTGAGTTGCAGGACCGCTTCGACGGTCGGCGTGTCGCCGACGGCCTCGAGAAGCATCGCCTCCACTTCGAGTTCTGGGAACAGGACCGCAAGCTCATCGAGGAGACACGCTTCTTTTTCATCGCGACCAGCTATCAGGACAACGTCGATTGCTCGATGCGTTCCGGCGATCCCGGCTTCGTGAAGATCACCGGGCCTGATACGCTTGAATTCCCTGAGTACGACGGCAACAACATGTACCGCACGCTCGGCAATATTCAGCGCAACCCGAACGTCGGATTGTTGTTTGTACGGCTCGACGGCAAGACGTTTCGCACGCGCATCCGAGGCAAGGCAACGATCCACGACAGCGCCGAAGTGCTTGCCGGGCATCATGGCGCGAAGGTCGTCGTGCGCGTCAAATGCGAGATCTTTCCAAATTGCCCGCGCTACGTTCCGGACCTGATGGGCGCCTCAGCGGACGTACCGGCGAATCTGTACGTGCCTCGGCCCGGGTACGAGCCGCCCGCCCCGGAATGGAAAAGCCGGGATTATCTCAAGGACGTGCTTTCGAAGTACGATCCGCATCGGAAACGTGACGCATAGCGGACAGCCGGGAACCGCATCCGGACGAGCGAGCAAACCGCGATCAGGGCAGCGGCGCCATGTAGGGAATGCTGCCGACCAGAGCGAACACCTGCACCGCGTTGCACAGCATGCCGCCCCAATGCAGCTGGCGCAGCCGCCGCACCGCGGTGGGATCACCCGAGTCTCGCGCGTCCGCCTCAGCATCGAGCCGCCGCAAGAACCATCGGCGCGCCAGCACCGCGAACGCCGCGATCAAGGCGATGCCAAGCGCAACGGCGAACCGGCCGGCCGTGGCAAAGGCGAGCGTGCCGATCACGCCCGAAACAGTGAGCACCAGGAAGTAGGCATTGAACATGCCACGCAGCAGCCGTGTGACCGGCGGGACGTCGAGCTTCACAAGCAGGAACGCCGGCGCCGCCAGCAGGAAGTATCCCATCGGCACCAGCAGGATGATGGTGGAAAACAGGACCGCTTGATCCGGCGTCATGCAGCCGCTCCGTGTTGGAAGGCGGGAGGATTTCGGTGCGGGAAACCTGGGGTAGTATCCGTGCGGGATATGTGCCGCACTATTAGGCTTTGGTCGGATGCGATGATATCAGACCTGAGGTCTGCGCAAAGTCCAGCGAGGGACGGCCCGCATCCCGATTGCGAATGCAGGCTCCAGCCGCGAGCATGCCACATCTGTTTGGGTGGACCGGCTCTTGCATGCTAGAGATGACTTACGTCCAACCTCTGAGGCCAGAATTCTCATGCCCATCGTGAACCGCGTCGCCGATCTGCAACCCGATATCCAGGCCTGGCGCCGCGACATCCATGAAAACCCCGAGCTGCTCTACGATGTGCACCGCACTGCATCATTCGTCGCCGACCGGTTGCGCGAGTTCGGTTGCGACGAGGTCGCGACCGGGCTCGGCAAGACCGGCGTGGTCGGGGTCATCAAGGGCAAGAAGGGGCCGGCGAAGGGCGACGTCAAGGTGATCGGCCTGCGCGCCGACATGGATGCGCTGCCGATTCACGAACAGACCAATTTGCCCTACGCCTCGAAGACGCCGGGCAAGATGCACGCCTGCGGCCATGACGGCCACACCGCGATGCTGCTGGGGGCGGCGCGCTATCTGGCCGAGACGCGCAATTTCGCCGGCGAGGCGGTCGTGATCTTCCAGCCGGCCGAGGAGGGCGGGGCCGGAGCAGCCGCGATGATCAAGGACGGCCTGATGGATCGCTTCGGCATCGAGCAGGTCTACGGCATGCACAACGGTCCGGGGATTCCGATCGGCTCGTTCGCGATCCGCACCGGCCCGATCATGGCCGCGACCGATGCGATCGACATCAAGATCGAAGGGCTCGGCGGTCACGCCGCGCGTCCGCACAAATGCATCGATTCCGTGCTGGTCGGCGCGCAGCTCGTCACCGCCTTGCAGCAGATCGTCGCGCGCACCGTCGATCCGCTCGACTCCGCCGTGATCTCGATGTGCGAATTCCACGCCGGCAACGCCCGCAACGTGATCCCGCAGACCGCGGAGCTGCGCGGCACCGTGCGCACGCTGACCCGCGAGGTGCGCGACCTCATCGAGAAGCGCGTGCGCGAGGTGGTCGATGGCGTTGCGAAGATGACCGGCGCGAAGATCGATCTCACCTATGAGCGCGGCTACCCGGTCACCGTCAACCATGAGGCGCAGACCGAATTCGCGAGCCGCATCGCGCGCGAGGTCGCGGGCGCGTCCAACGTGCACGAGATGCCGCCGCTGATGGGCGCCGAGGATTTTTCCTACATGCTGGAAGCGCGGCCCGGCGCCTTCATCTTCTGCGGCAACGGCGACAGCGCCGGCCTGCATCACCCCGCCTACAATTTCAACGACGAGGCGATCGTCTTCGGCACGTCGTATTTCGTGAAGATCGTGGAAAACGCGCTGGCGGCGTGAGGTTCACGCATCCCATCTGACCGGCAGCGTCACCGGACCGCGGAACACCCAGCCGCGCACGACCGGCGGCGCCTCCGCGCGGAGGCGCAGATTGCGCAGGCGCGCGAACAGCATCGGCGCCACGATCTTGCCGACGGTGAGCCGCGACACCCAGGTGCCGGCGCAGAAATGCGGTCCGGCGCCGAATGCCAGATGCGATTGCTTGGGCCGCGTCACGTCGAAGCGATCGGGCTCGGCGAAGCGGCTGCCGTCGCGGTTCGCCGCGCCGACGCAGAGGCCGATCTGAAGGTCTTGCGGCAGCGTGGTGCCGGAGAGATCGACGTCGCGGGTGACGCGGCGCGGATACATGCCGATCGGCGAGATCCAGCGCACCGCTTCCTCGAGCGCGGCCGGCCATAGCTCCGGCTTCGCCAGCACGCCGTCCTTCTGTGCCGGGTTTTCCAGTAGGCCGAGCACAAGCGTCAGGATCGCATCGCGCGGCTCGTTCAGGCCGCCGCCGATGATCACCTTGATGTTGGCGCGAATGCCCTCGATCGGCATCGACGGATCGGCATTGACCATCGAGGACAGGATCGAAGGATTCGGCTGGCTGCGGTGATCGTCGAACACCGCGTCGATCGCGGCATCGACATCGGCGCTCGCCTGCATTGCCTTGCGCTCGATCTCGGCGTCGGCGGCGTAATTGCCCGCGCCGTCGATCAGCGCCTGCGACCACTCGGCGAGGGTCTGCCACGGCATCGCGCGAAAGCCGATCATCGCCATCAGGCTGAGCGAGGCCATCGGCGCGGCAAGGGCGGAGAACAGATCGGCCTCTTCGGTCGCCAACAGATCATCGATCAGCTTTTCTGCGATCGCGGTGAATTTCGGTGCCCAATGCTCCTTGATCGTGGCCGGGCGGAACGAGGGCTCGATCGCCTTGCGGCCGATCGCGTGTTCAGCGCCGTCCTTGCGCATGAAGGTCGGCCCCATCACCTTGTTGACCAGCGAGGCCGGATTGTCGGCCGAGTAGGTCGCGGGATCGCGCTCGATCCGCATGATGTCGTCGAAGCGCGTCACCAGTGTCAGCTTCGCGGGCGCGACGAAGACCGCCGGCGCGATCTCGCGCAGGCGGCGGAAGATCGGATACGGGTCGTCGAGCAGATCCTGATACGCGATATCGGTGACGACAGGCACGGCGCTGGTCATTGGTCCTCCCGGAAGCGCTTTTTCGCCAAAGCTAGCTCCAGGCGCGCGATCGCTCAATTCGATGGGATCGATCTGGCTCATCGAAATATTCTATGACCTTGTGCTAGGCTGGCCGCCAGTAATGCAGGGAGGTGCAGCGTGGTGGCCAATTCCTCGATCGATCCGATCGACATCGGGACTCTGCGGACCCTCGTGCTGGTCTATGACCTGCAGTCGTTCTCCGCGGCGGCCAAGCGGCTCGACGTCAACCAGTCCACCATCAGCTATGCGATCGAGCGACTGCGCGGTGCGCTGCATGACCCGCTGTTCGTTCGCAGCGGCAATGGCGTGACGGCGACCGAACGCTGTGCGGCGCTGGTTACCTGGGCGCGGGACATGATCGGCGAGATCGACGGGCTTGCATCACCGGCGGAGTTCGATCCGGCGACGGCGCAGGGAAGCGTGACGATCTCCTGCAACTATCACGAACGCCAGACCCTGATCCCGCAATTCAGCACGCGGCTGCGTGCCGGCGCGCCGCGGGTCCGTCTCGTCCTGCTCGATGCCGCGGGCCACGGCGACGTCCATCTCAAGCAGAACCAGTGCGACATCGTGCTCGGTCCGGTCGGGATCGTCGGCGAGAGCTTCTTCCGGCGCCATATCCTCACCGACCACTATGTCTGCGTGATGGATCGGGCCAATCCGCTGGCGCGCGGCCGGATCGCGCTGTCGGCCTATGCCAGGGCCGAGCATGTCTTCATCACCCACAGCGGCGAGTGGCAGCCGCTCTATCTCGAGGCGCTGAAGGTGAGGGAAATCGAGATCGAGCCGGTGGTCAGCCTTCCGAACCACGACAGTCTGGAGCGCATCATCACCGGCACCAGGCTCGTCGCGACCATCCCGCATCATCTGGCGCGGGCGATGCGCGGCGGCCTCCATGTCGCTGCGCTGCCGTTCCGCGTGCCGATCTCGATCGACATGTACTGGGGCGCCCGGACGGCCAAATCCGGCTTGCACAAATGGGCGCGCGGCCTGCTGGCCGAGGTTGCGAAGGCCTGCGCCGCCTGAGCGAGGAGCCGGGCTGCAGGTCCAAAGCAAAAGGCCCGCACCGGAGTGCGGGCCTTTGTCCGGCGCGTTGCTGCGCCGAAAGCGTGGGGCGTCAGAACAGGTGGTAGAACACGTAGTAGAGAACGCCCGAGATGATCATCGCGGCCGGCAGCGTCAGCACCCAGGCCATCGCGATGTTGCGGATCGTGGCCCATTGCAGGCCGGAGCCGTTGGCGGCCATGGTGCCGGCGATGCCTGACGACAGCACGTGCGTGGTCGAGACCGGCAGGCCGTAGCCGTCGGCCGCCGCGATCGTCGCGGCCGCCGTGATCTCGGCGCAGGCGCCCTGCGCGTAGGTCAGGTGGGTCTTGCCGATCTTCTCGCCGACGGTGACGACGATACGCTTCCAGCCGACCATGGTGCCGAGGCCGAGCGCGATGGCGACGGCGAACTTCACCCAGCTCGGGATGAACTTCGTCGCGGCATCGAGCGAGCCCTTGTACTGGTTCAGCGTGGCGATGTCGGCAGCGGTCAGCTCGGCTTCCTTGTCCTTCATCAGGAAACGGATCGCCTCGGACGCCAGGTACATGTCGTTACGGGTGTTGCCGACCGCGTCAGCCGGGAACTTGGCCAGCGATCCATACTGGGCAACCTGCTGGCCGATGTCGCGCACCAGCACCGCAAGCGACGGAAAGGTGCCTTCGTTGATCTGGTGCTGCGCGACATAGTTGGTCACGGCCGGGCGCGGATTGCCGATCACGTTGTAACCGGCGGCCTTGCCTTCGATGACCTTGCTGGCCGCGGTCGAGTGCGCCGTGAACAGCTCGATCTGGCTCGAGGGCATTGCGCGGTTCAGCGCATAGGCGGTCGGAACCGTGCCGATCAGGATCAGCATGATCAGGCCCATGCCCTTCTGACCGTCGTTGGAGCCGTGGAAGAAGCTGACCAGCGTGCAGGTCAGGATCAGGATGCCGCGGATCCACCACGGGGGCGGCTGGTCGCCGACCGGTTCGCCGAACAGCGCCGGGGTCGCGCGCTGCAGCGCGATCTTGAGGAGGTAGAGCAGGCCGGCGGCGAGCGCGAAGCCGAACAGCGGCGACAGCAGCAGCGCCTTCGCGATGTTGGTCGCCTGCGACCAGTCGACGCCCGAGGTGCCGTCACGGCCGCGCAGCAGCGCGTTGGTGATGCCGACGCCCATGATCGAACCGATCAGGGTGTGCGAGCTCGAGGCCGGCAGGCCGAGCCACCAGGTGCCGAGATTCCAGATGATGGCGGCGATCAAGAGCGCGAACACCATGGCAAAGCCGGCACTGCTGCCGACCTGCAGGATCAGTTCGACCGGAAGCAGCGAGACGATGCCGAACGCGACGG
Organism: Bradyrhizobium sp. USDA 4506; assembly: GCF_054058795.1. Lineage (NCBI taxonomy): Bacteria > Pseudomonadati > Pseudomonadota > Alphaproteobacteria > Hyphomicrobiales > Nitrobacteraceae > Bradyrhizobium > Bradyrhizobium sp. USDA 4506. Next base: position 1,119,779 of record NZ_JBSSBM010000002.1, read on the forward strand.
CGCCGCTGGAGAGCAGCACGCCGATCAGGTTGAACATGCCCGACCACACCACGGCGACATGCGCCGGCAGCGAGCGGGTGTAGATCACGGTGGCGACCGCGTTCGCGGTGTCATGGAAGCCGTTGACGAATTCGAAGCCGAGCGCGATCAGCAGCGCGACGAACAGCAGGATATACGGCAGGAACGAGGTGATGCGCGTGCCGGTGGCGTCGACATCGGCATAGATGCTGTAGGCAACGAACAGCAGCGCGGCCGCGACCACGCCCAAATAGATAACCCCGGTGAGAGGATGAAAGCCCTTGTCGAGGTCCGGACCCTTTTTCAGGGCGGGCTCGATCGAGCCGGGTAACGCCATATCGCTCATGGTAAACTCCTGTCCCAATGCTCCCGATTTTGATCGATGCATATGACAAGCAATTGAAATCCGGCCCCGCGAGATGCACCGGTTTGCGGTGACGGTGGACATCGAGCCGAATTTTTGTGCAACGCATTGAGCGCGCACGTGGCTTCGCGGCCTCGTGGCAATCGTCAGCAAAAAGGGATCGCGGATCGCGACGGAAAGCTGTGGCCTGCGTTTCGCAGGGCGAGACAATGTGCGGAGGACGTCACACCGGCATCCGGCCGGCCGGGCAGCCGGAGAATTCGGCGGGCGCCTGCGAGTGGGAGGATCGCGAATGAGGGAGGCGGATTGATGAGAGATGAGGTGGCGCGCCGCACGATCGGGGCTAGCAAACCGCGCAGCGCGCCCGCCTCAGGGTACGTCATGGCGTGAACATGACGCCCGATACCTGCGGAACATGCTACCCTACCACGGATCAATTAAAGGTTGTAGGTATTTGTCCGCGGCTTAGAACAATTTCTCGTTGCGATGTGGTTCCTCAGGTTCCGCTGGTTTTACGGAACTCAAGCTGCATCGACTGATCTGCGCAACTGATGTGCGGCGATTTTCAGGTCGTCGATAAAGCGCTGATATTCCAGCGCCTTGGCTTTTTCATCCGGCAGCCGCAACAGATAGGACGGGTGCACAGTGACGAGCACCTTGGTTCCGTCGTGGTCGATCAGATGGCCGCGGTTCTTGTTGATCGGCGTGATCTTGCCGAGCACGCTCTGCGCCGCGGTGGCGCCGAGCGCCATCACGAGGTCCGGCTTGATGGTGGCGAGCTCGCGCTCATACCACTGGCGGCAGGCGCGGATCTCCGGTGTGCTCGGCTTCTGGTGCAGCCGGATCTTGCCCCGCGGCACGAATTTGAAGTGCTTCACTGCATTGGTGATATAGACCTTGCGGCGATCGATGCCGGCTTCCTGCAGCGCGCGATCGAGCATCTGGCCGGCCGGTCCGACGAAGGGGTGGCCTGCGAGATCTTCCTTGTCGCCGGGCTGCTCGCCGACCAGCATCAGCGTTGCGCTCTGTGGTCCCTCGCCGAACACGGTCTGGGTTGCGTCTTTCCACAGCGGGCAGGCGCGGCAATCGGCGGCCTCCTCGCGCAAGGCCGCAATCGTGTCGTGAGCTTGCCTGTCTTGAACCTGCTTGCCTTGAACTTGCTTGCGGGACATCGGCGTATCCTGCCGCTTCTGCGGCTCGGCCGCCTTGCGTGCGATGAAGGGGCCGCTGGTCATGCGCATTGCGTCTTCGATCAGAGGCTTAATGATCGAGTCCTCGGGCAGGTTCCTCCAATAGGCTTGCGGCATCTCCATCACTTTCAGCCGTGCGGGATTGAAGCGGCCGTTGTCGTGACGCCGCCAGGCCTCCTCGAGCCGGTCCTCGGTCGGCACTTCGGATTTGGCGACGCCCGGCGTGATCGAGATCGCGTGCCCGTCCCAATGTGCGCAGACGTCGGGGGTCAGGATCGACCACGGCATGTCGGCGAAACGGCCGGCGAAGAACGGCGCGGCAAGCTCGACGATGTGATGCTCCGGCTCGAACCATGCGACGTAATGCGCCGTCCGTTCGCGGCCGATCTCGCGGAAGCGCAGATGCGCATGCATCCTGTCGATATCGACATAGACCGCGCGCGCCATCGCGTGGACCTCGGCGACATCGGGATCATCGGTCGCACTGAGAAGATCGTGATGGCTGCGCAGCCGCCACAGCAGGCGATAGAGCAGGGCGAAGCGTTCGTCACTGCGATGCAGGATCGCGGCCTTTGCGAGCTCGACGAATTTGGCCGACACATTGAACCGCGCCTGCGGCGTATCCGGCAATTCATTCACGCAGGATGCCGACGACAATTCGTCGTCGCTGCGTACGGTCCATGTGATCTCTGCGGGCTTCACATCGTTCAGCGCCAATCGCCGCGCGGCCTTGCGCCAGCCCTCGAAATCGGTGTCGTTGTCGAGCACGATGATGCGCATGCGATTGCTCCGTTTCCGTCACGCGCCATTTTCGGGGCCTGCGTGGCTGACACTGCGGAAGATCAGGGCTCGTCCGGTTCGGCGGCTGCTGAATCCCATTGATTCCACTCATGAATCGATGAGTTCACCAATCCGATTGACTCCGCGGGCCCTGTTAGCTTTATATTAGAACATACCATGAACAAATGAGCCAGTCCCTGGTTCTCTGTTCAGACCAGTGACGGCCTCAAATTTTGGTTGGAAGGAGCGGCGCATATGCCGGAGCGCGATCAGCAAAAGTGGTCGCCGGTTTTGCGTCCGATCGCGCTCCTCTTTTTTAAGAAAGGCGCATGATCTTGTCGCCAAACCGCTCACACTTTGGCGGATCATGCGCCGCCGCACGCATGGGTACGCTTGCGTCTCTGCGCGGCAGCATCGCGCGCATCGAGGCGCCATCGGATGCGGCGATGCCGAACCGCGTCGCGCTCGGACACGCCGGCGCGGATGCGATGCTGCGCGGCGGGCTTGCGCCGGCGGCATTGCACGAGGTGTTCGCGGCCGGCCATCAAGGCGGCGCGGCGACCGGCTTCATTGCGGGGCTCGCCGGACGGCTGTCGGCACGCAAGCCGCTGGTCTGGGTGCGGCAGGATTTTTCCGATCGCGAAAACGGCGCGCTATCGATGCGCGGGCTTGCCGAGCTCGGCCTCGATCCGCGCCTCTTGGTCACGGTGCGCGCCGCCGATGTCGACAGCGGCCTGCGCACCGCGGCCGACGCGCTCGCCTGCGATGCGCTCGGCGCGGTCGTGCTCGAGGTCTGGGGCCAGGCGCGCCAGCTCGATCTCGTCGCCAGCCGCAAATTGACCCTGGCCGCGCAGGCCTCCGGCGTCACCGCGCTGGTGCTGCGGATCGCGGCAACCCCGATCCCCTCGACCGCGGAGACGCGCTGGATCGTGCGCGCGGCGCATTCGCCGCCGGGCAATGCCGCGAGGGTGTGGGGCGCGCCGCGCTTCGAGGCCGAACTCGTGCGCAATCGTCATGGCCCGGTCGGGCGATGGATCATGGAATGGAAATGTGATGAGTGCCAATTCAGTGAACCGTCGGCGTATTCTCAGCCTGTGGCTGCCACGCCTGCCCATCGACCGCATCAAGCGCAAGCTCGCGCAGGACATCGCCTCGCAAGCTGATGCACGGGAGGTGGCAGGGCTCCCTCCCCCGCAAGCGGGAGAGGCGAAGAAAGCAGAACTCCCCAGCGTCGTCGTCGCAAAAGACCACAACGCCATCCTGCTGCACGCGATCGACGAGGCCGCGGTGCGCGCCGGGCTGTCGATCGGGCTGCCGCTCGCCAATGCGCGGGCGATCTGTCCGGAGCTCACGGTCTATGATGCCGATCCCGCCGCCGATCTGAAGACGCTGAACGACATCGCCGACTGGTGCGACCGCTTCACGCCGCTGGTCGCGCTCGATCTGCCTTACGGTCTGTTTCTCGACATCACCGGCTGCGCGCATCTGTTCGGCGGCGAGCGAGCGCTGCTACAGACCGTGACGGGGGCGCTGAGCCGGCGCGGCTTTGCCGTCAGCGCGGCCATTGCCGGCACCTCGATCGCGGCGCGTACGCTGACGCGCACCGCCTCGGGCAAGATTGTCGCCGATGGCGAGGAGGCGGCGGCGGTCGGCCCGCTGCCGGTGTCGGCGCTCGGCGCCGATGCCGCTGTCACCACCGGCCTGCGCCGCGCCGGCTTGAAGACCATCGGCGATGTCGCCTCGCGCGCGCCGCATGAAATCTCGGCGCGGTTCGGTGCGGCCTTCACCACCTTGCTCAACCACGCGCTCGGGCAGGGCGATGCTCCGATCAGCCCGCGCAAGCCGCTGCCCGATTACATCGTCGAGAAGCGTTTCCCCGAGCCGATCGCGACCGACACCGTGATCGCGCTGACGCTCTCAAGCCTTGCCAAGATGCTGGTTGCGGCGATGGACAAGCAGGGCAAAGGTGCGCGGCAGCTGGAAGCGAGCTTCTTCCGCACCGACGGTGCGGTGCGCGCGATCATGGTCGAGACCGGGCGTCCGGTGACGCGGCCCGAGATGATCGATCGCCTGTTCCGCGAGCGGCTCGATGCGCTGAATGATCCGCTCGATCCCGGCTTCGGCTTCGATCTCATTCGCCTCGCCGCAGGGCGTACCGAGATCGTGGTACAGCAGCAGCGCGATCTCGACGCCACCATACACGACAATGACGAGCTCTCGGCGCTGATCGATCGCATCGCCGCCCGCATCGGCGGAAAACGCGTCGTCGTGCATCTGCCGCTGGAAAGCCACATCCCCGAACGATCGGCGCTCGCGCTGCCGGCGCAGCATCATCTGGCCGCGGCCAGCGCCGCCGCCTGGCCGGAGCGCGTCGCCGGCGAACCGCCGCTGCGTCCGCTCAGGCTGTTCGAGCGGCCCGAACCGATCAAGGTGCCGTTCGCGACCGTGCCCGACGGTCCGCCGCATCAATTCACCTGGCGGCGCGCGCAGCATGACGTGGTGCGGGTCGAGGGCCCCGAGCGCATCGCGATGGAATGGTGGAAGCAGGACGGCGCGTCGCTGACGCGCGATTATTTCCGCGTCGAGGATGCCGAGGGCCAGCGCTTCTGGATCTTTCGCGACGGCCTCTACGAGAGCGAGCTGCGGGACGAGGAGGGCAAGTCCGTTCCGGCCAACTGGTATGTGCATGGGCTGTTCGCATGAGCACACCGCCACCCGACTATGCCGAGATCGGCATCACCAGCAATTTCTCCTTCCTGCGCGGCGGTTCCGATCCGCGCGCCTATGTGCATCAGGCGAGCGAACTCGGGATTCCCGTGATCGGGCTCGCCGATCACAACACGCTGGCCGGCGTGGTGCGCGCCTGGAAGGAGCTCGACAGCGAGAAGGTTGCCCATCCGCCAAAGCTTTTGATCGGCGCCCGCATCGTCTTCATCGACTCTACGCCCGACATCCTGGTCTATCCGCGCGATCGCGCCGCCTATGGCCGGCTGTGCCAGCTCCTGACCCGCGGCAAGCGCGGCGACGACATCGTGCGGATCGAGAAAGGCGAGTGCCATCTGAAGCTCGCCGACCTCCTCGACTTCGTCGAGGGGCAGCTCCTGGTGCTGGCGCTGCCGCATCGCTTTGAGGAGGCAGGCACGCTCGATCTGCTTGCAAAGCTGAAGGCAAGCGCCGCCGACGGCGTCTGGCTCGCCGCAAGCCTGCTCTATCGCGGCGACGACAGGCGCCGCCTCGCGCGGCTGCATGGCCTCGCCACCGACGCCGGTGTGCCGCTCATCGCCACCAACGAGGTGCTCTATCACCATCCGGCGCGCCGCCCGCTGCAGGACGTGCTGACCTGCATCCGCGAAAAGACCACGATCGAGGCGGTCGGCCGCAGGCTCGAGGCCAATGCCGAGCGGCATCTCAAGCCGGCGCATGAAATGATCAGGCTGTTTCGCGATCTGCCGGACGCGATCGCGGAAACCATGCGCTTTGCTGCACGCATCTCTTTCTCGCTCGACCAGCTCAAATATCAGTATCCCGACGAGCCGGTGCCGCCGGGCAAGACCGCGCAGCAGCATCTGGAAGATTTGACCTGGGCCGGTGTCGACAAATATTTCGGCGGCGAGATCGACGAAAAGCTTCGCACCACCCTGAACAAGGAGCTCGCGCTGATCGCCGAGCTGAAATACGCGCATTACTTCCTCACCGTGCACGACATCGTGCACTATGCGCGCAGCCAGAACATCCTGTGCCAGGGACGCGGCTCGGCAGCCAATTCCGCGGTCTGCTTCGTGCTTGGCGTCACCTCGGTCGATCCGACCAAGGTCGATCTGTTGTTCGAGCGCTTCATCTCCAAGGAGCGGCTGGAGCCGCCCGACATCGACGTCGATTTCGAGCATTCGCGGCGCGAGGAGGTGATGCAATATGTCTACCGCCGCTACGGCCGCCACCGCGCCGCGATCATCGCCACCGTGATCCATTATCGCCCGCGCAGCGCGATCCGTGACGTCGGCAAGGCGCTCGGGCTGACCGAGGACGTCACCGCGGCGCTCGCCGACACCGTGTGGGGCAGCTGGGGCAAGGGCCTCAACGACATGCAGGTGCGACAGGCCGGGCTCGATCCCAAAAATGCGATGATCAACCTCGCGGTCGAGCTCGCCACCGAGCTGATCGAGTTTCCGCGTCATCTCTCGCAGCATGTCGGCGGCTATGTACTGACCCAGGACCGGCTCGACACCTATGTGCCGATCGGCAACGCCGCGATGGACGACCGCACTTTCATCGAATGGGACAAGGACGACGTCGACGCCCTTAGCATGATGAAGGTCGACGTGCTGGCGCTGGGCATGCTGACCTGCATCCGCAAATGTTTTGACCTGATCGCCGACCACAAGGGCGAGCACTGGGAGCTAGCTTCGGTCCCGCAGGACGACAAGAAAGTTTACGACATGCTGTGCCGCGGTGAATCGCTCGGCGTGTTCCAGGTCGAGAGCCGGGCGCAAATGAACATGCTGCCGCGGCTGAAGCCGCGTACCTTCTACGATCTCGTCATCGAGGTCGCGATCGTGCGCCCGGGGCCGATCCAGGGCGACATGGTGCATCCTTATCTCAGGCGGCGGAACGGCCAGGAAAAGGTCAGCTATCCATCGCCGGCGCCCGACCAGGGCGACAAGGACGAACTCTACAACGTGCTGCACAAGACGCTCGGCGTGCCGCTGTTCCAGGAGCAGGCGATGCGGATCGCGATCGAGGCGGCCCATTTCACCTCCGAGGAAGCCAACGGCTTGCGCCGCTCGATGGCGACCTTCCGCAATCTCGGCACCATCGGCAGCTATGAGGAGAAGCTGGTCGGCAACATGGTGGCGCGCGGCTACGATCCGGACTTCGCCCGCAGCTGCTTCGACCAGATCAAGGGCTTCGGCTCTTACGGCTTCCCGGAAAGCCACGCCGCGAGTTTCGCTCAACTCGTCTACATCTCCTCATGGCTGAAGCATCATCATCCCGATGCGTTCTGCTGCGGCCTGCTCAACTCGCAGCCGATGGGCTTCTATGCCCCGGCCCAGATCGTCGGTGACGCCCGCAAGAACGGCGTCACGGTGCGCGAGGTCGATGTCTCCTTTAGTTTTGCGCAGAACATGCTGGAGGAGAAGGTCGGCGATCATTGCGCGGTGCGGCTCGGCTTTCGCCAGATCGACGGGTTTCATTGGCTGGATGAGGACGAGGAGAGGCTGAAACAGCTTCAACTGTCATTCCGGGATGGTGCGCTAGCACCAGACCCGGAATTTCGAGATTCCGGGTTCTCGCTTCGCGATCCCCGGAATGACGGTGTTGAGACAGACTGGGCCGACCGCATCGTCGCCGCGCGCGATCGGCGGCCCTTCACCTCGCTGGAAGATTTCGCGCGCGACACCGGCCTGCCCAAGCGCGCGCTGATCCTGCTCGCCGACGCCGATGCGTTCCGCTCGCTCGGGCTCGACCGCCGCGAGGCGCTGTGGGCGGTGCGGCGGTTGCCCGACGACGTGCCGCTGCCGCTGTTCGAGGCCGCCACCGCGCGCGAGCAGCCGGATGAGGGCGCCAAGCCGCTGCCGGAGATGCCGCGTCCGGAGCAGGTGGTCGCCGACTATCAGACCATTCGCCTGTCGCTGAAGGGCCATCCGATGGAGTTTTTGCGCGACACCTTCACGAAGGAGCGCGTCGTCGCCTGTCACACCATCAACCAGAGCAACGACCGCCGCCGCGTCCGCTGTGCCGGCGTCGTGCTGGTGCGGCAGCGGCCGGGCAGCGCCAAGGGCGTCGTGTTCATGACGCTGGAGGACGAGACCGGCATCGCCAACATCGTGGTGTGGCCGAAGGTGATGGAGCAGTACCGCAAGGAGGTGATGGGCGCGCGCCTGATCCTGGTCGAGGGCTATATCCAGAGCAGCCCGGAGGGCGTGACGCATCTGGTGGCGCAGCGCATGACCGATCGCTCCCACGATCTGATCGGCCTCGCCAATGAATCCTTGAGCCGCAAGCATCCGGTGCCGGCGGGCCCCGCGCTGATCGAGCCGCTCAACGACGACCGCCGCGATCACGGCGACAACTCGCCGCAAAAGATCCGCCACCCACGCAACGTCCGCATCCTGCCGCCGTCCCGCGATTTTCATTGAACCGCGTGCGACGGCTCTCTCACCGTCACCCTGAGGAGTCCGCGGAGCGGCCGCTCGAAGAGCGACGGCCCGGCTTTCTCCGCGCGACTGCCAGCGGGGCCGTGCATCCTTCGAGGCGCGCAAGCGCGCGCACCTCAGGATGACCGTATCATCTATCCACGTTATCGCGAGCGAAACGAAACAATCCCATCCTATGCCGTCGATCCCCGAATATTTTCTTCGGCTTTTCGGAATTTGACTTGACGGCAGACCCAACTCAGATGTTCAATATGTGTGTCTCACCCGATCGAGGGGCGCTTCGCGGTCGTCACGAACGTGGGTCGAGATGCGGTGGACGCCGATTGCGCAACTGACGAGTGCGCATGAGGCGGACGGCGAAATCGTGCAGGCCTGACGCCCTAGCGGTAGGTGTCTTTTCGCATTGCGCGATGCGCGTTGCGAAGACGGTGACAACAAAGCCCAGTCTCGCCGGGGAGAGCACGTATAAGCCGTAAGCCATCGCGCAGGGAAAGCCGGGTTGTTTCCGGTTACACCTGTGGTCCTACCCCCGAGCTTTCTACCCATTGCTCGGGGCCCATGGGTGCGATCGGCACCCGGCTTTCCCTGCGCCCTCTGTTTCCAGAGTGGCGAAACGAAATGCAAAGCTCGGACAGATCATGTCGCGAGAATGCGGGTGCATGCCACCGATGCCGTAACAAATTCAGTGTCGTCCGGGACCCATAACCACAAATGGGAATTGTCTTGCGCGACGCCGGAACGACGAGTCCCATTCACAACACCCGCTGCGGAGTATGGGTCCCGGCCTTCGCCGGGACGACGGCGGAGGACGTGTCCTCTCGGTTCAAAACCCGCATGCGCGGGTGCCGCGGCGTATGGGTTCTCCGAGTTCATGCGGCGCGAACGCGCCATTGTCCATCCAACCAGTTCATCGACTGATGTCGCGTGAATGCGAACGCGTAGCCTACACGCCAATGCTGACACGTAGCTTACAACCGGTCCCTGTCGGACGGGCCCCACGTCGCATCGACGACGGATGACTTCCTCAGCCGCCGCATGCTACTCCACCGCGGCGCCGACCGGCGGTCCACCCGGCGGGCGGTGCAGGAAGGTGATCGATGCATAGGCGCCGACCCACGAGCCGAGGGCAGCGAAGGCGACGTAGAGCCAGTTTTCGGTGTAGCTGATCACCGCATAGGAGGAGAGCACATACCAGACGCTGCTCCAGGTCGCCGCCGGCACGCGCTTGCGCGCCACGACCGCCGAGGTGAACATGACATAGACCGCGTCGGTCGCTGCGGTCGCGAGGAAGACAGCGCCGGCGGTGAGAGGATCGATGGCAGCCATTGCAACTCCTGTGTGGGTCGGGCAGAGCTGGATATAAGCAGGGCCGGAAATGATTGTTGGGATCGGGCACCGCCTTTTTGTCATCATGCTCGGGCATAGAATAATCGCAAACGGGTATGCGCATGCAGGACATTCGTGAAATCCTTTCCGATGTCTGGACCGGCGCCGGCGGCGCGCCGGCCGCGCTCGATGCGGTCACATTGACCGGCAGCGAGCCGCAGCTGCCGTCGTCGTTTCGGGTCGCAGCCGCAGCGCAGGCGCCGATCGCAGCAGCCGGCCTCGCCGCGGCCGAGATCTGGAAGGCCCGCAGCGGCGAGCAGCAGGACGTCGCGGTCGACATCCGCCATGCCGTCGTCGAATGCCGCAGCGAGCGCTATTTGCGCGTCGACGACAAGCCGCCGCCGCCGGCCTGGGACAAGATCGCCGGCGTCTATCGTGTCAAAGACAACCGCTTTGTCCGCCTGCACACCAATTTCCCGCATCATCGCGACGCCGTCTGCAAGGTGCTCGGCTGCAACGCCGAGCGTGACGAGGTCCAGGCCGCGCTGCTGCAATGGGACGGCGAGGCGTTCGAGACCGCGGCCTACGCCGCCGGCGGCGTCGTCGCCTTGATGCGCTCGCACGACGAGTGGTCGGCGACGACGCATGCCAAAGAACTGGCAAAGCTGCCGCTGATCTCGATCGAGAAGATCGGCGAGGCCGCACCGAAGCCGTGGCCCGCGGGCAACCGGCCGCTGGCCGGCATCCGTGTGCTCGATCTGTCGCGCGTGATCGCCGGTCCCGTCGCCGGCCGCACGCTCGCGGCGCATGGTGCCGACGTGATGCTGATCTCCGGTCCCGATCTGCCGGCGATCCCCTGGCTCACCATCGACACCGGCCGCGGCAAGCTCACGAGCTTCCTCGAACTGCGGAGCGAGGAGGGGCGGGGTGTGATGCAGGGGCTGTTGGCGCAGGCCGATATTCTCTCGCAGGGCTATCGGCCGCAGGCGATCGCGCGGCTCGGCTTCTCGCCGGAGGAAGCGGCGCGGATCAATCCCGGGATCGTCTATGTGACGCTGTCGGCCTACGGCCATGCCGGCCCGTGGGCCGGGCGCCGCGGCTTCGACTCGCTGGTGCAGACCACGACCGGCTTCAACCACGCCGAAGGACGGGCGGCCGGCACGGATGGGCCGAAGGAATTGCCGGCCCAGATGCTCGACCACGCCACCGGATATTTCATGGCGTTCGGTGCCATGATGGCGAAGGCCCGCCAGGCCCGCGAGGGCGGCAGCTGGCACGTCCGGGTATCGCTGGCGCAGACCGGGCGCTGGCTGTGGAATCTCGGCCGCCTCGAAGCAGGCCTTGCGACCGAGGACCTGACGGCGGATGTGGTGCAGCCCTTCATCGAACGGCTGCCGTCCGGCTTTGGCACGCTGAGCTCGGTCCGGCATGCCGCCGTGCTGTCCAGGACCCCGGCCCATTGGTCCCGTCCGGCCATGCCGCTCGGCAGCCATCCTCCGGAGTTTCCTGCCCCGGAGTTTCCCGGATGAGACATTCAGCTGCCGTTCAGGCTATGCAAACTTTAACGACAGGCATCGCCGAAGGGCGATTTTTAGGTTGTTTGAGACGCCAATTCAGCACTATTAGCGCACCGCTGGGGCCGTCCCGCCGGATGCTGCAACGATCGACCCCGCGGACCGCATGGTGAAAGAGTTTACCAAGAGAATGCAGAGCTTTAGCCGCCCGCGCCTGGTCGTGGCCGCGGCGCTACTGGCGGTTGCCTGCGCGGGTGCCTATGGCTACACGCGTTTCGGCTCGGAAAAGCAGACATCTTCGGAAGTCTCCAGCCAGTCCCGCAAGGGCGGCGCGCGCTATGCGCCGTCGGCGGCCGAGTGGGCCAGCCTGACCTTCCAGACCGTGAGCGAGCACACTTTCCGCTCCGAGCTGGTGACCGAGGGCAAGATCGGCATCGATGAGGACCGCTCCACCCCGGTCTATTCGCCCTATACCGGGCGCGTCACCCGCCTCATGGTGCGGCCGGGCGATGCCGTGGTGAAGGGCCAGCCGCTGTTCGTGATCGAGGCGGCCGACACCGTGCAGGCACAGAACGACTACATCGCGGCGATGACCGGTCTCAACAAGGCGCAGTCGGCGCTCGACCTGGCGCAGATCCAGGAGAAGCGCGCCAAGGATCTGTCCGAGGGCAAGGCGATCCCGCTGAAGGACTATCAGCAGGCCCAGACCGCGCTGGTGCAAGCGCAGAACGATGCGCGCTCGGCGCAGACGCTTTTGGAAGCGGCGCAGAACAAGCTGCACATTCTCGGCTTCGGCGACGACGACATCACGACGCTGCGGCAGAAGGGCCGCCTCAATCCGGAGACGACGGTGTTCGCGCCGATCGGCGGCACCGTGGTCCAGCGCAAGGCCGGTCCCGGCCAGTATGTCTCGACCGGCGCCAGCGACCCGGTCTACGTGATCGGCGATCTGTCGACGGTCTGGCTGATCGCCTTTGTCCGCGAATCCGACGCAGACAATGTCGCGGTCGGCCAGGACCTCACCTTCAGCGTGATGGCGCTGCCGGGCAAGACGCTGAACGCCCGGGTCAACTATGTCGCCGCGGCGATCGACGCGACCTCGCGCCGGCTCCTGGTTCGCGCCACCATCGACAACGCCGACAAGCGGCTGAAGCCCGAGATGTTCGCCAATGTGACGCTGTATTCGAAGGGCGATCACCCGGCAGTCGGCGTGCCGAAGCAGGCGCTGATCTACGAGGGCGATCAGGTTCGGCTCTGGGTCGCGAGGGCCGACGACAAGACCATCGAGCTGCGTCAGATCAAGCCCGGCCTAATCAATGGCGACCTCGTCGAGGTGGCCGGCAACCTCAAGCCGGGCGAGCAGATCGTGACGAAGGGAAGCCTCTTCATCGACCGCGCCGCATCAGGCACCTAAGCGCATGATCCGGAAAAGCGGGAAGCGGTTTTCCCTCGCGACAAACGCGCAACGCGTTTGCGCGGAGATCACGCTCAATAAGAAAACTCCCTTCCAGTTGAAAGCGCCGATCTGAATGGATCGCCTCGTCGCCCTTGCCGTCAATCGCCGCTACTTGATGGTGGCCATGTTCGTGGCCGTCTTGATCGGCGGCCTGCTCGCGTTCAAGCAGCTCAACATCGAGGCCTATCCCGATCCGACCCCGCCGATGGTCGATATCGTGACGCAGAGCCCGGGCCTCTCGGCCGAGGAGATCGAACGCTACATCACGATCCCGATCGAGACCCAGGTCGCCGGCATCAAGAACCTCAAGACCATCCGTACCATCTCGCTGTACGGCCTTTCCGACGTCAAGCTGCAGTTCTCCTTCGACTACACCTATGACGAGGCGCTGCAACAGGTGCTCAACCGCCTGTCGCAGCTCGCGCCGCTGCCGGGCAACGTGCTGCCCGGCATCTCGCCGCTCAGCCCGATCGGCGAAATCTTCCGCTACCGCCTGAAGGGACCGCCTAACTACAGCGTGCTCGACCTCAAGACGCTGCAGGACTGGGTGCTGCAGCGCCGCTTCCGCGCGGTGCCCGGCGTGATCGACGTCACCGGCTGGGGCGGCAAGACCAAGACCTACGAGATCCAGGTCGACTTCAACAAGCTGGTCGCCAACGGACTGACGCTGCCGCAGGTGCTGCAGGCGGTGTCCAACGCCAACATCAATGTCGGTGGCAACACCGTGAACATCGGCTCGCAATCGGCCGTGGTGCGCGGCGTCGGCCTGATCCGCTCGATCGACGACCTCGCCAACACCATGGTCTCGCAGTCCGGCGGCAATCCGGTGCTGGTGCGCGACATCGCCCATGTCACGATCGGCGAGAAGCCGCGGCTCGGCATCGCCGGCCTCGACAATGACGACGACATCGTGCAGGGCATCGTGCTGATGCGCCGCGGCGAGCAGAGCTCGCCGACGATCTCCCGCGTCGAGCAGCTGGTCCACGACATCAACCATTCCTCGATCCTGCCGCCCGGCGTGAAGATCGAGCGGATCTACGATCGCAAGGACTTGATCGAGCTCACCACCCACACCGTGCTGCACAACATGGTGGTCGGCATCCTCCTGATCGTGCTGTTGCAGTGGATCTTCCTCGGCGACCTCCGCAGCGCGCTGATCGTCGGCGCGACGATCCCGTTCGCGCTGTTCTTCGCCGTGATCATCCTGGTGCTGCGCGGCGAATCCGCCAATCTGCTGTCGGTCGGCGCGATCGATTTCGGCTTGATCGTCGATGCCACCGTGATCATGGTGGAAGCGATCTTCCGCCGGCTGTCGCAGACCACCGCGCTGTCGGAAGACGAGCGAAGCCACATCTCCGAGGACACGGTGATGGGGATGAAGAGCCACGCGATCCTGTCGGCGGCCGCCGACGTGTCGCGCTCGATCTTCTTTGCCGCGGCGATCATCATCGCGGCGTTCCTGCCGCTGTTCACGCTGTCCGGCGTCGAGGGCAACATCTTCGGCCCGATGGCGCGCACCTATGCTTACGCGCTGGCCGGCGGGCTGCTGGCGACGTTCACGGTCACTCCGGCGTTCAGCGCGATCATCCTGCCGGCGCATATCCACGAGACCGAGACCTGGATCGTCAAGAAGCTCGACGCGATCTACCTGCCGGTGCTGAACTGGGCGATCGCCAACCGCAAGCTGGTGATGGCCGGCGCGGCCGGCCTCGTGGTCATGACCATCATCTTCGCGCGCTTCCTCGGCCTCGAATTCCTGCCCAAGCTGGAAGAGGGCAATCTGTGGATCCGCGCCACGCTGCCGCCGACGATCTCGCTGCAGGAGGGCAATGCCTATGTCAACGAGATGCGGAAGCTGATCCGCAGCCGTCCCGAGGTGGTATCGGTGGTGTCGCAGCACGGCCGTCCCGACGACGGCACCGATGCGGCCGGCCTGTTCAACGCCGAATTCTTCGCGCCGCTGAAGCCGGCCAGCGAATGGCCAAATACTCACGACAAGGACGTGCTGACCGCGCAATTGCTGGCGCAGTTGCAGGAGAAATTCCCGGGCGTCGAATTCAATTTCTCGCAGTATCTGCAGGACAACGTGTCGGAAGCGGTGTCCGGCGTGAAGGGCGAGAACTCGATCAAGCTCTACGGCAATGATCTGCAGGCGCTGACCGACACCGCCAACAAGATCAAGTCGGTGCTGTCGACGGTGCAGGGCGTCACCGATCTTGCGGTGTTCACCTCGCTCGGCCAGCCGACCATCCAGATCGACGTCGATCGCGCGCGCGCCGCGCGCTATGGCCTGTCACCGGGCGACATCAACGCCACGATCCGGGTTGCGGTCGGCGGCGACAGCGCCGGCGACCTCTATGAGCCCGGCAGCGACCGGCACTTCCCGATCATCGTCCGCCTTGCGCCGGAATATCGCAAGAGCGCGGAGGCGATCCAGAACCTGCGGATCGGGGTGGCCAACGCCAATGGCGGCATCACGCAGATCCCGCTCTCCGAAGTGGCTTCGATCAACCTGATCTCCGGCGCGGCCTATATCTACCGCGAGCAGCAGGAGCGCTATTTGCCGATCAAGTTCTCGGTGCGCGAGCGCGACCTCGGCAGCGCGATCCGGGAGGCGCAGCAGAAGATCGACGAGCAGGTGCAACTGCCGCCGGGATCGCGTGTCGAGTGGGTCGGCGAGTTCGGCAATCTGCAGGACGCGATCAGGCGGCTGTCGATCGTGGTGCCGATCAGCCTCGCGCTGATCGCGGTGCTGTTGTTCTTCAATTTCGGCTCGATGGTCGACACCATGCTCGCGATGAGCGTGATCCCGATGGCGATCTTTGGCGGCGTGCTCGGGCTGCTGATCTCGGGGATTCCGTTCAGCGTGTCGGCGGCGATCGGTTTCATCGCGCTGTTCGGCATCGCGGTGATGGACGGCATCATCATCCTGTCGCAGTTCAACCAGCTGATCGACGAAGGCTACGACCGGATGCGCGCGGTGATCCGCACCGGCGAGCTGCAGTTGCGTCCGGTGCTGATGACCTGCGTGGTGGCGGGCGTCGGCCTGTTGCCGGCGGCGGTGTCGGAGGGCATCGGCTCGCAGGTGCAGAAGCCGCTCGCCATCGTCGTTGTCACCGGCATGATGCTGGCGCCGCTGGTGATCCTGATCACGCTGCCGGTCTTGATCTTCTATTTCTCGCGCCGGCCGCGCGAGCGCTAGCTCAGAAGGAATCAGGTGAAGCCGTAGAGCCGTGCCGGGTTGTCGACCAGGATCGCCTTGCGGATCGCGACATCCGGCGCCCAGACCGGAAGCTGGTTGAGGAGGCGGCCGTCGTCGATCTGAAACAGCGGCGTCACGTCGGTGACCTTCCTGCCTTGCGGCGTCACCGAATCCGGGTGCGGCCAGTCGGTGCCCCAGACGATACGCTCGGCATTGGCCGCGATCAGCGCCTGCGCCAGCGGCGTGGCGTCGGCATAATCGGGCGCGAGCTTGGAGGCGCGGTAGGCGCCGGAAATCTTGACATAGGCCTTGCCGGATTTGACCAGCGCGAGCAGGTCGGCAAATCCCGGCTGGTCCGTGCCGAGGGCGGCCTCGGCGCCGCCGAAATGGTCGAACACGACCGGCACCGGCGCTGTAGCGACGAGGTCCTTGATCGCGGAGATCATGGCGAGGCTGGTGAACAGCTGCACATGCCAGCCGCGCGCCTTCATCCGCTCGATCGCGGCCGAGAAGCGCTGTCGGCCGACATTCGGATCGTTGACGCCGCCGGTCGCGAGGTTGAGGCGGATGCCGCGGAAGCCGGCCTTGTTCATGGCATCGAGATCGCTCTCGCTGGTCTTGTCGTCGATCACGGCGACGCCGCGCGCGGTCGGCCCGCGGGCCGTGATGCCGAACAGGGTCGACGAATTGTCGGGGCCATAGACGCTCGGTGTCACGATCACCACGCGCTCGACATGGAGCGTCTTGTGCAGCGCGCTCATCTCCTCCGGCGAGGCCGGTTCCGGCGTGTAGACGCGGCCGGCGAAGAACGGGAATTTCTCGGGGTCGCCATGGATGTGAGTGTGGCAGTCGCACGCCCCTGCAGGCACGTCGAAATTCACCGCGGTCGATGGTTGCGCTGCCTTGGAAAATGCGTTGCTGCTGGTCATGGTCACTCCGGCTGCGATGGAAGCCAGCATCATATCGCGTCGCGTCAGCATTGGACGTCTCCCTGCGTGCTCGGCTGTTATGCGCGTCATACGCGCGCCGGCATTATGGGTTGCCGGCGGGGGCGGAGGTTATCGGCGGAGAGAGCAGGCGGGAAGGGCAAGTTCGCGGTGCGAACGGTTCCGTAATGCCTATTGTCCCGACGGCGTGCGCAGGCCGTGCCAGGCGTCGCGCACCTGATGGTAGTGCACCTCGGGCAGGTAGTCCGGCGTCTTCAGGTTCAGCGTCTTGACGTCGAGGCGCCCGGTCGCGCTGAGCAGCGTGTAGGAGGCGATCACGCGGTCGCGCTGCGCACCGATCAGTCGTGCCCGCGCGGTGATCAGATCCTGCTGCGCGTTGAGCACGTCGACCGTGGTGCGCTGGCCGCCCGCGGCTTCCTTCTGCACGCCGGCGAGCGCAACTTCCGCGGCCTTCATCTCGGACTCCGAGGCCGACACCGCGATCTTGGCGCCCTCATTGGCGACCCACGCGCTGACCACGGCGGTCTTGGCCTGATTGCGGACCTGATCCAGCACCAGCCGGCTCTGCGCCGCGACTTCCTTGGTCTGCCGGGTCTGCGATGCGGCGGTGCCGCCGTCATAGATCGGCTGCGTCACCTGACCGATCACCGAGGCTTGATCGGTGCCGAAGCTGCCGAGCGTGGTGTCGGTGTCGCGGCTGCGGCTGACGCTGCCCTGCACGGAGACATTCGGCATCAGGCTGCTCTCGGCGACGCGGATCGAGGTCGAGGCAACGTCGACGTCAAAGCCTGCCGCGGTGACGGCGGGATGCTCGCGGAGCGAGAGCGCGATCGCATCCTCGCGGCTGCGTGGCAGCAGCCGGTCGATGGTCTCGGCCGGACGCAACTGGGATGGCGCAGTGCCGACCACCTGCGCATAGGTAGCCTGGCTGATCGCGTAATTGACCTCGGCGGCGTTGAGGTCGGCGAGGCCGCGGTTGAGCCGCGCCTCGGCCTGGGCGGTATCGGTCGGCGTCACGTCGCCGGCATTGAGGCGCCGTTCGGTGATTGCCCGGGTCTCCTTCAGGAAGGCGACGTTGGCGCGCTGCGCCTCGACCAGGGTCTGGTTGGCCAGCACATTGGTGTAGGCGGTGACGGCGTCGAGCAGCACACCCTGGCCGACATTGCGCAACGCCTCGCGGCCGGACTGCACCTGCAACTCGGCGACGCGGACGCTGTTGGCGGTCTTGAAGCCGTTGAACAGGGTCTGCGTCACCGTGACGCCGATCTGCCACGGCTTCAGCGTTGCGGTCTGGATCACATTGCCGGGCAGCTGATCGCGCACCGCCTGCAGGCCGACCGACAGGCCGGCAATGATCTGGGGACGGTAACCGGCCAGCGCCTGCGGCACGTTCTCGTCGGTCGCACGCTGGCGCGCCCGCTCGGCGTTGAGTTGCGGATTGGTCTGATACGCCTTGACCAAGGCTTCCGGCAGGCTCTCGGCGCGGGCCGCGGTATCCGTCAGCAGCGCACATGCCAGCACGCCAAGGCCGATGCCCGACAAAAGCACGCGCCTCGCTACGTCGCCAACCCTGGCGGCACGCTCAACCATGTGATCCCGCAAACCAAAACTCCGGCAGTGCGCCCCCGCCGACGCCGCCGACACATCTACCTGTTTACGGGGCGGTGCCGCCACAGACAAACCGCCGCGCGACATCTGCACATCATTTCAGTTCTTGTCTGTTGCCGGTTCGTCACAGGCGCACGTATCGGTCATATGACGTATAAGTTTGAACCGCCGGCCGTCGATTCAACGATGCCGGTTATCCACCGTCTCGTCCGGGTCCATTGCTGATGCCGATATTCTTCTCCGACCCCGAGGCGATCGCGGAGCACATCATTCGTGACGTCGGAACCGAACTGGTGGTCGGGCTGCCGCTCGGCCTCGGCAAGGCCAACCACATCGTCAACGCGCTGTATGCGCGAGCAGTGACCGACCGCTCCATCAACCTCACGCTGTTCTCCGCGCTGACGCTGGAAAAGCCGAAGCCGAAGAGCCTGCTCGAACGGCGCTTCATCGGACCGGTGATCGACCGCCTGTTTGGCGGCTATCCAGATCTCGCCTACGCGGATGCGCTGCATCATGGCGCACTTCCGCCCAACATCAAGGTGATCGAGTTCTTCTTCCTCGCGGGGCAGTGGCTGCACCAGCCATTCGCGCAACAGCACTACATTTCCGCCAACTACACCCATGCGGCGTCATATTTGTTGTCGCGCGGACTGAATGTCGTGCCTCAGCTAGTTGCCAAGCGCATGGTCGACGGCGCGCCGCGCTACAGCCTGAGCTGCAACACCGACACCACGCTCGACGTGCTGCGCGCCCGTGCGCAGGGGCGGGCGTCGTTCAAGCTGATCGGCCAGGTCAATTCCGAGCTGCCGTTCATGCCCGGCGCCGGCGACCTGCCGGCGGATGAATTCGCCGCGGTGCTCGACAGTCCAGAGACCGATTTCCCGCTGTTCGCGCCGCCGTCCGAGCCGATCAGCGACACCAAATATGCGATCGGCTTGCATGCCGCCGGTCTGGTCCGCGACGGCGGCACGTTGCAGATCGGCATCGGGCAGGTCGGCGACGCGCTGGCGCAGGGGCTCGTGGTCCGCCATCGCGACAACGCCGAATTCCATGGCATCATGCAGCGCCTTGCGCCCGGTACCGGGCAACTCGCCGCGGCCGAGACTGGGTCGTTCGAAAAGGGGCTCTACGGCGTCAGCGAGATGCTGTTCGAGGCGTTCCTCGGGCTGATCGACGCCGGCATCCTCAAGCGCGAGGTCGGCGGCGTGATCCTGCACGGCGCATTCTTCCTGGGCCCGCCATCATTCTACCGGGCGCTGCGCGAGATGGCACCGGAGCAGCTGGCGCGAATCCAGATGATGCCGGTTTCCTTCACCAACGAGATCTTCGGCGACGAGGACGGCAAGCGTCGCGCCCGGGTCGATGCGTGCTTTGTCAACAATGCGATGATGGCGACGCTGCTCGGCGCTGCGATCTCGGACGGCCTCGAGAACGGCCAGGTCGTGAGCGGGGTCGGCGGTCAGTATAATTTTGTGGCGCAGGCATTCGCGCTCGAGGGCGCACGTTCTGTGCTGGCGCTGGAGGCGACCCGTCAGTCCGGCAAGCAAGCGCAGTCGAACATCCGCTGGTCCTATGGACATGAGACCATCCCGCGGCATCTGCGCGATATCTTTGTCACGGAATATGGCGTCGCCGACGTCAGGGGGAAATCCGATGCCGACGTGATCGCCGCAATGCTGCAGGTCTCGGACTCCCGCTTCCAGGGCGAATTGATGCGGCAGGCCAAGGACGCCGGCAAGCTGCCGCGCAGCTACGAGATTCCCGCGGCGCATCGCGAAAATTATCCCCAGCGCATCGGCGATGCGCTGAAGCCCGCGCGCGATGCCGGGCTGCTGCCGTCATTCCCGTTCGGCAGCGACTTCACCGATGTCGAGCAGCGGCTGATTCCGGCTTTGCAGATCTTGCAGCAGGCGCAGCACATGCCGCTGCAACTCGCCGGCCTGCTGTGGCAGGGCATGCGGCATCCGCCCGATGCCGCCGACCGCGAATGCCTGGCGCGGCTCGGTCTCGACAAGCCGATGCATTTCGCCGAGCGCGCCTATCGCGCGCTCGTCACCGCGGCATTGCAACGGAGCCGAACGGCTAAGGCGCGATGAGATCATCGCGCCTTAGCCTGTTGTCTCAGCATGATCTTGTCCGGAAAACCGCTTCGCACTTTTCCGGATCATGCTTTAGCGGTTCTTGTTGACCGGCTTGCGCTTCTCGATGAACGCCGCCATGCCCTCGGAGCGATCCTCGAGCGCGAAGGTCGAGTGGAACAGGTTGCGCTCGACATTCATGCCTTCCGCGAGCGGCGTCTCGAACGCGCGGTTGATGGCTTCCTTGGCCATTGCGGCGGCCGGACGCGACATCGAGGCGATCTTCTCGGCTGCCGCGAGCGCCTCCTCGAGCAGCTTGTCGGCCGGCACGATCCGTGACACGAGGCCCGAGCGCTCGGCTTCCGCCGCATCCATCATCCGCCCGGTCAGGCAGAGGTCCATCGCCTTCGACTTGCCGATCGCACGGGTCAGGCGCTGCGTGCCGCCGATGCCGGGAATGGTGCCGAGGGTGATTTCCGGCTGGCCGAACTTGGCGGTGTCGGCGGCGATGATGATGTCGCACATCATCGCGAGCTCGCAGCCGCCGCCGAGCGCATAACCCGCGACCGCGGCAATGGTCGGCTTGCGGCAACGGGCGACGCGGTCGCCGCCGATGGCGGTGAAATCGCTGTTGAACATGTCGATGAAGCCTTTCGGCTGCATCTCCTTGATGTCGGCGCCGGCCGCGAAGGCCTTCTCGCTGCCGGTGATCAGGATACAGCCGATCTTGTCGTCGGCCTCGAGATCGTCGACCGCCGCGGCGATCTCGCGGAACACGCCGAACGAGAGCGCATTCAGCATTTTCGGCCGGTTCAGCGTGATGACGCCGACCGGTCCCTTGCTTTCGACAATGATGAATTCGAACGTAGCCATGGACGCAAACCCCGTGCCTGATTTGCCGGGCAATGTGCCCGCTGACGGGATGCGCTTCAAGTGGCTGAAACGAGGCTTTGGGCTGCGGTGCGGCGCCCCCCGCGCCGCACCGCAGGTGCCTCCGCTAGGCCATGAACATGCGCGCGGCGGAGGCCACCGTGAGCAAAGCGCCGAACCCGATGAAGATCTTCCCGATCAGCGAGGTCTGGTCCCAGCTCGCGCTGTCGCTGCTCGCCAGAACCGGGGCCGGCTTGGGTGCAGCCACGGCAACCGTCGGCGGCGGCGCCGGCGATGCCTCCTGTTGAGCGGTCTGCGGCTGGGCCGGCTGCGGCTGTTCCGCCGGCTGCTCCTGCTGCAGGGCTCGGTCGACCTCGTTGAGCTGGTCGGATGCGACCACATTACCGTCGGACTGGTCTGCGGGCTTGTCGGCCGCGGCAATCAACACATTGGCTTTCACCGGCGTCGCCGCTGCATTGTCGTCGCCGGAGGTCAGCTCCGCATTGGCGTTGGCGACGGTGGCGGGAATGCCTGCCGAGGTGACCCTGCCGGCGTCGTTATTGGTGGCCTTCTTGCTGTCGGATTTGTCGGCGGTCTTGTCAGCGGTCCTGGAGGACCGGTGGCGTGCCGAGCGCCGGCCATGCCGCGAACTCTGCTCGGCAGACTTGTCGGTCGTTGCGCTGTCGGATTTCGATGCCGATGCGTCCGATCCGGCCGCATGCGCCGGCAACGGAGCCGCGAGACACACAAGAAGCCCTGTCAGTCCTGTCGCAACCATCAATGCCAAGCGCCCGCTGGCTTTGATCTTCATTTTGATGATCTCCCCATGTCGCCCGCCCAAGGGCGAAAAGAGACCCCGCTGCGTGTCCACACCGGGGCAGAAAAAGGGAATCTTCGGGCATCCGGGGGCAAAAGCTGGGCAATTTCTTCCCAGTGGCCCATCGACGGCAGCAGCACCGATGCTTGTCGGACCGATCGGTGTTATGAGCCGTGACGTCTGGAAACCCGCCGGAGCGATTCTTTGAGGCCGATCCTCGGCGCGGTCTTGCTGGAGGATAGAGATCACGAATTCGTGATCGTCTGGCATGCCGCGTAACGAACTGAAAGATCGGCCGAATTGCAATTCAGGAGCCTGCGTGCGCGAACGTGAGGATGAATGGACCGGCCTGATGCGGTCGGCCATTTCAGGCGATGATGCGGCGTACCATCGCCTGCTCAAGGCCATCACGCCGGTACTCCGTGCTGCGGCGCGCCGCGGCCTGGCGCGCGCGGGACAACCGGTCGATCAGTCCGAGGACATCGTGCAGGACATCTTGTTGGCGGTACATTTGAAGCGACAGACCTGGGACACCAGCGCGGCGTTCGCGCCGTGGCTGTTCGCGATCGCGCGCAACAAGCTGATCGACGCGCTGCGCCGCCGCGGCAAGCGGATCTTCGTCAACATCGATGATTTCGCCGAGACGCTGCCCGGGGAAACACCGGAACCGACGGCCTCGCCGGGCGAGGTGAGCGCCCAGTTGCAGGCTTTGCCTGCGCGGCAGCGCGAGGTGCTGCAATCGATCGCGGTCGACAGCACCTCGATCAAGGACACCGCGGCGAAATTCTCGATGACCGAGGGCGCGGTGCGGGTCGCGCTGCATCGTGGGCTTGCGAGCCTCACTGCGAAATTACGGGATCGATGAGCATGGACACCGATCAACTCATTCGAACCCTTGCCGCCGACAATGCCTATCGCGCGCGTCCGATCGGTCTTGCGCTGATGCTGGCACTGCTGGCGGCGGCGCCGGTCTCGCTCCTGATCTTCTTCGCCGAACTCGGCGTGCGGCCCGACGTGATGATCGCGATGCACAATCCGTTCTTCGACCTGAAATTCGCCGTGACGCTGGCGCTTGCCGCCTCGGCGATCGCGGTCAGCCTGCATCTGTCGCGCCCGGAGGCCTCGCTGCGCGGCTTCGGCTGGTGGCTGCTGATTCCCGCCGGCATCCTCGTCGCCGCCATCAGCGGCGAGATGATGATGCCGCAGCGTACGCCGATGATGACGCGGCTGATCGGCAAGAATTCGATGGCCTGCATGACCGCGATCCCCGCGATGTCGCTGCCGCTGCTGGTCGGCGCGCTGTACGGGCTGCGGCAGGGCGCGCCGGCGCGGCCGGCGGTCGCCGGCGCGATAGCCGGCCTGCTCTCGGCGGGGCTCGCGGCAACCGTCTACGCGTCGCACTGCACGGATGACTCGCCGCTGTTCGTCGCCACCTGGTACACGCTGGCGACCGCGATCGTCGCGAGCGTCGGCGCGCTGATGGGAAACCGGGCGTTGCGATACTGACTGCTTGTAGCCCGGGCGGAGCGAAATCCGGCTGAGCCCTAACCTCCCCTTGAAAAGGGGAGGTCGCTTTGCTCGTCAGAGCAAAGCGGGTGGGGATCAGCTCTCTCCAAGGGCAGCGTCGCCTGCGGCTCACCCCCATCCCGACCTTCCCCCTTTCAGGGGGAAGGGGAAGAGAACGTCGTAGCCCGGATTTCGCTCCGCTGCATCCGGGCTACGGGAAATCAGGCCGCGGGCGCGGACTGCTGCATGCGATGGAAGCGCAGCACCTGCTGCGCGGTCGACGGCCGCAGCCGCTCATAGGTGTCCTTGCAAGCCTGCAGATCGGTCGGCTCGCCGCCCGAGATGTCGTCGCGCAGGTTGATGATCGCCCGCACCGTCGACCATGACAGGCCCGAGACCTTGGCCAGGATCATGACGCCCTCGGCGCGGGTTTCGATCATCATGTTCTCGGCGACGCTGACCGAGACGTTGGCGAGCGCGGCGAGCGAGGCGTTGGTCTCGTCGAACTTGCCGGCCTCGGCGAAGGCTGCGAGCTGGAATTCGTCGAGCCGGCCGTCCTGGTAGAGCGACTTGACCAAGGCATGCGCGATCGTGGTGTCCGGCGTCACGGCCGCCGGCGCCGAGCGCGCGCGTCGCGTCGCTTCCTTCACCGCGATCGGAATCTCCTTGGCCTGCTGCGGATTGGCAGCCTCGAGCCGCTGCCTGACCGCGTCCGAGGCCTTGGCGACCAGCTTGAGATAGAGATGCCGCGGGATGTTCGGGCGCAGGCCGACGCAGGTCGACAGATTGTCGTCGCCCTCGGCGCGGCTGACCAGGCGGGTGAAGCCGCGCTCGGTGAATTCCGCGCCGGGATTGTTGACCGCGCTCTGGATCACCTCGTCATTGCCGCGCAGCACCAGCACGTCGGTGACGGCGCCGCTCAGCGTCTTGCGGTTCGAGATCGCGAGCAGATGCGCCTGGCTCTTGCTGCGCGCCGTTTCGATCAGGGTGTCGTCGTCGAGCCGCGGCGACAGCGTCAGCACGGGGCCCGCGACCTCGATCAGGTCGTCGAAGGCAAGGGTGCGGATGGTCTGCGGCGGTGCGGTGTCGATCGGGGCGAGGCGGTCGGCGAGCAGCGCCTTGGCCGAGTTTTCGATGTGCTCGAGCAGGCATTGGAAAACGTCGTCGAACAGCACGATCTGCTCGTTGGAATAGTTCACCGAGCCGTTGATGAAGAGGTCGGTCACGCGGCGCAGCGTCTCGACGCGGCGTGCGACGGTGCCGTGCGCGAGCGTCGTCTGCAGCTCGTCGAGCAGACTTTCGGGGGCGGTCTCGGGCTTCAAACTCATGACTCTGTCCTGGAGCGGTGGCGACGGCTTCTCCGGCGCCGAAGAGGGAAATGGATTTCAGGCGCTGGCGATGCGGTTGCGTCCCCTGGCCTTGGCTGCGTACAGCGCGCCATCGGCGCGGGCGAGCAACGTATCGGAGTTCTCGCGCGGCTTGAGCGTCGTGACGCCTGCGGAGATCGTCACCCGCATGCCGGGCGAGAATGCGCTCCAGTCGAGATCGGCGATGATCGTGCGCAGCCGCTCGAGCGCGCGCATCGCCTGATCCTGCGACAGGTCGGGCAGCACCAGCAAAAATTCCTCGCCGCCGTATCGGCCGAAGCGATCGACGCTGCGGAGGTTGGCGAACATGCCGATGGCGAAGGTGCGCAGCGCCTCGTCGCCGATCGGATGGCCGTAGACGTCGTTGATGCGCTTGAAATGGTCGAGGTCGATCAGCGCAACCGCGCAGGAGCTGCCGTTGCGCGCGCAGCGCGCGATCTCCTCTTCGAGCGTGCGCATGATGCTGCGGCGATTGGAGGCGCCGGTCAGTTCATCGAGCTCCGCGAGCTCCTCGATGCGCCGGTAGGCCTCCTTCAGCTTCAGTCCGCTCTGGTACAGCGATTGCTGCATCGAACTGGAGAAGATGCCGAGGCACATGCAGCGCCCGATCGTCAGCGCGAACACCAGCATGGTGGCGAGGCGATCGATCCGGGTCGCGGTCGGCATCCCGATCGCCTTGTCGGTGCCGAGGAACAGCGCGGCGAGGCCCAGCACCATGACGGTCCAGACGATCGCAGTCTGCCGCGCCGAGGTGCGCAGCGCACCGAAGCCGAACACCACGAACAGGTTGCAGAGAAACAGCACGCCGACTTCCGGCGCGATGTAGGTGAACACCAGCAGGTTCACCATGTTGATCGCCGATTGCGGCGCGACCAGATAGTGGTCGCGGAAGCGCTCGTGAAGGCCGCGCTCGGAGAGCGCCACGTAGACGGCGACCAAAGACAGGCCGGTCAGCGCGTAGGCGGCCGCCACCCAAACCGACGTGGTGCCGCCATGCGCGTAGATCAGCAGCACGACGGCGTCGAGCACGAAGCAGGCCGCGATCATCGACTGGATCTGGCGGCGCTGCTTGGCCCGGCGCGCCAGGCGCTCGGCCGTCAGCCTGGGACGGCCGCTTTCCGATGCGCCCGCGATCGGGCTGGGAAGTGACGACGCAGCGCTGCCCATGGTCTCGCCATTGGTGAAATCCGGCGAAAATCTACGTGGGAAAGCCTTTAGGTTTGGTATCTTTTGGAACCGAATCTACCCCGGTGTAACCCGGTCATCGCCCTTGTTTCGTAAGGGGAATCCGTTCGCAGCGGCGAGGCGGGAGCGATGTGCGGCAAGCCTGCGCCGTGGCGGACTGCGTGACGGTGCTGGCGTGCCGATAAAGCCTTGGTATGGTCGCGCCGGATGGTGCCTGTCCGCGAGAGTTCTAACTACTATGATACCGTTTATCGAGTCTCGGCTGATTTTTCCTCATTGGAAGCGCCGACTGTGGCATAGATCACACATGCAGTGCGGACATTGCCGTAATGTGAAGAATCTTGGCTCTCGCGTCGAACCACGCACCGCCCCCTTCAGACCAACTTTGCGAGACGGGCATTGAGCGCGACACAGGCGGCTTCAGACGACGTTCTGATCGCTCGGATCGCTCAAGGCGACCGGCTTGCCATGCAGGTGCTGTACGGGCGGCACCATGTCAGGGTGTACCGCTTCGGGCTTCGGCTCGTGCGGGACGAACAGGTGGCGGAAGATCTCATCAGCGAGGTCTTTCTGGACGTGTGGCGTCAGGCGGGCAAGTTTGAGGGACGATCCGCCGTTTCGACCTGGCTTCTGGCGATTACCCGGTTCAAGGCGTTGTCTTCGCTGCGGCGAAGGAAGGACGCCGAGCTGGACGATGAGGCCGCGAACGCGATCGAGGACACGTCCGACGATCCGGAAACGGTGGTGCAGAAGAAGGACACCGGTGACACGCTGCGTAGGTGCCTGACGGGACTATCGGCGGAACATCGGGAAATTGTCGATCTTGTCTACTATCACGAGAAATCCGTGGAAGACGTCGCTGAGATCGTGGGGATTCCGGAGAATACCGTGAAGACGCGCCTGTTCTATGCGCGCAAGAAACTTGCCGAGTTGCTGAAGGCAGCCGGTGTCGAGCGAGGTTGGCCATGATGGCTGCGAGAACAAAGGTGCAAGAGCCTGACGATATCGAGATGCTGCTGCCCTGGCACGCGGCCGGCACGCTGAACGCGCGTGACACGCGCCGAGTCGAGGACGCGCTTGCGAGCGATCCGGAGCTCGCCCGGCAATATGCCGTCATTCGCGAGGAATATGCCGAGACCATCGGCCTCAACGAGAGCCTCGGTGCGCCCTCGGCGCGCGCGATGCAGAAGCTGTTCGCCGCGATCGATGCCGAGCCGGAGCACAAGCCGTCGATGGGCGCGCGCATGTCGGCCTCTGTCTCGGAGTTCTTTTCGAAATTGTCGCCGCGGACGCTGGCGTGGTCGTCCGGCCTCGGTGCGGTCGTGGTGTTGTTGCAGGCGGGCGTGATCGGCGCGGTGCTGATGCGCAGCCAGCCGGCTTTGTTCCAGACGGCGTCGCTCGATGTCGCCGAGCGCAGTGCGCCGGTCGCGCCCAGTGCGCCGATCACCCGCGACCTCGGCGCCAGCGTGGCGGCGACGCCGACCCGGCTGCTGGTGCGCTTCACACCCGATGCCAGGGTCGCCGACATCACGTCGCTACTCGACAATTACCAGGCCTCGATCCTCGACGGGAAGGGCGGGATGTTCCGGCTGCAGTTCCGCGCAATGGACAAGAGCAGCGTCGCTGCGCTGATTGCGCGTTTGCAGAAGGAGAAGATCGTCAGCCTCGCGGTCGAAACGCCGTAGTCGGCGGCTGACGGTTCTGCGCCGAGTTGAGGTCACCATGGCCGCTAACGGCCGGACCAGATTGACGAACCACGCGATCGGCGCAGCCGCAGCCTTGTTGCTGGTCTGTGTTGCCGGCTCCGCCTCCGCCCAGAATTTCATGCGATCGCCGACCGGTGGCGCGCCACAGGTCTCGCCCGGGATGCGGGCCAATCCCGGTATCGGAAGGCTTGGTGGCAATCCCGCCGGCGGGTTCGGCGGCTCAGTTGGCCGCATGCCGCCGCCATCGGTGGACCGCGGCCCGGCCACGTCGTGGACCGACGATGGGCCGCGATTGCGCGTGCCGTCCCCCGTGCGCCCCGCGCCCCGTCTCTCTGCCAGCTGCGATGACGGCGATCGCGGCCAATGTTCCGACCGGCCGGTTGCCGGCAACGGCGGCGGCAAGGGCGCAACGCGGAAGGGCAGGGCCGGCGGTGGCGGCAGTTTGCGTGCGCAGGATGCGTCGAGCGTGCGAACCGTGCCGAATGAGCTCGTGGCCGAAATCGACGGTGCATTGACGGAGGCGGAGGCCGATGCACTCGCGCGCCGTCATGGGTTGAGGCGGATCGCCTCGCAGAACGTCGCGCTGCTGGGTGCGACGATCGGCCTGTTCCGCATCCAGGGCAATCGTTCGGCCGAAATGGCGAGCCGCGAGCTCGCAAGCGATGCCGGCGTCCGCTCCGTACAGCCCAACTACCGTTACGCGTTGCAGGATCAAAAGGCGTCGGGCGGCAGCGATCCGGCGCAATATGCCCAGACACAGCTGCATCTGCCCGCGGCCCACAAGCTGGCGCGCGGGATGAATGTCACCATTGCCGTGATCGATTCCGGCGTCGACGCCGCCCATCCGGAATTGGCGAACACGGTCGCCGATACGTTCGATGCGCTCGGCAGCAAGGATGCTCCAAACGCCCACGGCACCGCCATTGCCGGCGCGATTGCGGCGCGTGTCAGGCTCACGGGGAGCGCGCCGGAAGTGCGGATCCTGGCGATCCACGCCTTCGGTGCGGTCGCGGGCGGCGCCGGGAGCACCTCCTTTGTGATCCTCAGGAGCCTCGACTACGCGGTGGCGCATGGCGCGCAGATCGTGAACATGAGCTTCGCCGGACCGAAGGACGCCCTGGTCGAGCGCGCGGTGGCCGCTGCCGTGATGCGGGACGTCGTGCTGGTCGCCGCGGCCGGCAATGCCGGCGCGACATCGCCGCCGCTGTATCCGGCCGCTCATCCCGACGTGATCGCGGTGAGTGGCACCGATGCCGACGACCGGCTGGTGGCGGCCTCGAACCGCGGCAGCCATATCGCGTTGGCGGCCCCGGGCGTCGACCTCCTCGTGCCGGTGCCTGACGGCAAATACCAGCTGATGTCGGGCACATCGTTTTCGGCCGCGTTCGTCAGCGGCATCGCGGCCTTGGTGCTGGAACGGAATCCGGCATTGAAGCCCGCCGAGGTGCGACGGGTCCTGACCAGCACGGCGCGCGATCTCGGGACACCTGGACGTGACGATCTGTTCGGTGCAGGGGAAGCGGATGCGCTTGCCGCGGTGATGGCGGCGACCAGTGCTCCCGTTGCCTCTGCCGCGGGCAAACCGTCGCAGCCTGCACAGCAGGCCGACGGCAATAACACTTCCGTGAGCCGCACGTCGAATGAACCCCCGCCGTCGATCGCATCGGAGGATTCCGCTGCAAATCGCCGTGCTGCGCGATGATTTTCGACGCCGAACGCCTGCAACGGTGCGATGGAACCGCGGCGCGAGAAGGTTAAAAAAATCGCCGGCGATTTGAACGTCCGCCTTCCTCTCACGACTTATGTGTGTGGGAGCGGTTTAACCCTCCCCGGCTATATCAGGCGCGAGCGCCCATCCACCCCAAGCGCCCATATGGCTTTGACCCGTCCGGTTGTCCCCCCGGACGGGTCTTTCATTTTGGGGGCACCCTTGCGTGTCGGACTCGACGGTGCGCGGCACGATGGCGCCGACCGATCGCAACGGGATGGGCGACGCGCGACGGCGGCGGTTTGCTGTGGATCTTTCCGCCGTGCGTTGCCCGGGAGCGGTGCGCATCGCCACCATGGCAAGTCGATGACTTGAAGGCAGTTCGCGCGAGAAACTCCGTAGTAGAGCGGACTTCTTCGATCGCCCGTTTGCGATTAAGAATTTAGTTAGACTTTATTTACCTTTTCCACAGAATATCGGCGTCACGTCCAGTTGATTCGGTTCGGTTGCGTCTGCGTCCGTTTCTTTTCCTGCGGGCAAGTTGAATGACACATCGGACCGACGTGGCCAGAGGCCAGGAGATCGTTGCACGCTGGTGCAACCTCGCCGAGCAAAGGCTGGAGCACCTTACCGAACTGTTCGATACCGGGCGCTGGCGGCGCTATCACAGCGAGCAGGCCTTTCTCGAGAACATCAGGGAAGCCCGCGCCGCGGTCGACATCTGGCGCGAATTGCTGACCCGCGAAGCCTCGCTCGACAATTCGCCGATCGATCTGTCCTGGCTCGGCCGCGGCAGGTCGAAACTGCCGCCGCCCCACATCTCGCCGCCGCCCGAGCGCCGGCCGGAGGCTGCGGTCCTGGCCGAGGCGGCGATTAAGGCGGTCGCGGCCGCGCTGGAAACGGCGGCCGAGGTGCTGGAGCAGCCGCCCACGGTCGCCGACGCGCCGCCGCTGGAGATGCCGCCGGTCATGCCGCCGCCGGTGCTCGATCTCGACACCATCCAGCGGCGCTATCCACTGCTGCGCAACACGCTGTAGGCGACCGCTCTCGCTTATTTTTTGAGCGTGATCTCCGTGCTTGTCGCGAGGAAAAACCGCTTCGCCCTTTTTCGGATCTAGCGCCGCACCGCGTTCGCGCCGACCACGAGCTGCGCATATTGCTGGGCGCCGCCTGCCGACAGATCCGGCGTGATCGGGCGGGCATGGTCGAGCCCGACCACCGCGCCGCGCGGGGTTTCCGAGATCATGTTGTTGTTGATCAGCGCCGTGCCGGCGCCCGGCACCACCGAGACGCCGATGCCGACGAAGGCGTTGCGGACCACGTTGCCTGATATCGCGACATCGCGCAGGTACTTGCCCCAGCCGGCGACGATGCCGAAGGTCGGCGCGTTCTCGATTACATTGCCGGTCACGGTGCTGTCGGCCTCGACATAGATGCCGATGCCGGCGCCGTCGTTCGGGTCGGTGCCTGCAGGGCGCTTCGGCAGCAGGTTGCGGATGATGTTGCCCTGGACCACAGCGATGCGGCCGCCCTCGTTGAAATTGCACACGGAGACGCCGATCGCGGCGCCGTCGACGGTGTTGTTGGCGATCACAGCGGCCTCGAACGAGAACTCCGAATAGAGCGCGACCTCGCGGACATTGCTGACGCTGTTGTCGGTGATGTGGATGTTGGAGGCCGAATTGCCGCGCACCGCCGAGAAGTCGCAGTTCTTGATGCGGTTGCCGCGCACGATCACGTTGCCGGCGCGGAAGGCGTTGATGGCGTTGCCGTACTGCCCGGAGCCGCCGGGGCCGGCCTTGATGTCCTCGATGCGGTTGTCCGCGACGATCGAGCCGTCGTCGCCGATCGCGGTGCGCAGGATCTCGATGCCGTTGTCGTTGGTGCCCTTAATGGTGTTGCGCGACACCATCAGGCCCAGCGCGTCGAACGACACCAGCGCCGTGGTCGCGATCTCGGTGAAGACGTTGTTGCTGACGTCGCCCGACATCTGCTCGAACCAGATGCCGTTGCCGCCGCTGCCGGTGAACCGGCAATCGGTGATGCGGATGTCGCGGCCCGATAGGCAGTGCACGAGGCCGCGCCGGTTCGGCAGCGGGACGTTGCCGCCGTCGAAGCTGAGGCCCATCAGGACGACGCCGCCGGCGCCTTCGCCTTCCAGCAGCGAGGCGCCGCCGTTGAACACCAGCCGGCTGGCGCCGCGCACGCCGATCAGCTGGCTGCCGGGCACAAGCCGCAACGGGCCGGTCCGGTAGACGCCGGGCGGGAACGCCAGCGGCACCTGCGCCCGCGCGGCGTCGTCGATCGCGCGCTGCAAATTGCGGGTCTGGTCGTCGGGGCTGCCGGGGTGCACGCCATATTGCGTGACGTCGCGGCCGAGCGAGCCGGTCGATGGCGCGGCGGCACGCGCGGCGTCCGGCGACATCGCAAGCGCGCCAGCTGCGCCGGCGGCGGTTACTCCGATCAGATGGCGGCGGTTGACGTCCATGGGCAAGGCCCTCGCAACATTCGCGAGCGGTGACGTTCGCGGGTCGAGTGGTAGCGCGAAAGGCGGCGCGGCATGGTGAACACGCCGACGCAGCGGGGCGATTGTTGGCGGTAGGGTTAATCGCGGGTGCAACCGATTCACGTGTCAAACAGGCGTTCCCCGGTATCATCACGCGCGCATGCGCGGGCCCGACACCGGGGAGATGCGGGCCCACGGCTCCTTCCCAGGCGTCGTCCCGGCGAAGGCCGGGATCCATACGCCGCGGCTTGTGTTGTGAACGGGACTCGTCATTGCAGCGACGCTCAACAATGATCTTTCGTGGTTATGGGTCCCGGCCTTCGCCGGGACGACACTGAATGGCCGTTGCAGACCTCGTCATTCGATCCAATTTTAGTATTTGCCGGGGTCTACGGTTGACGCGTCTGGAGTATTGCTCGCCCGCTGGCTTGAGAGGAGAGACCGGTGTTTGACGTAGGAGACCTGGTTGTCTGCATCGACAATGGCCCGAAGAAGGGAGCCATTGGGCCGGTAGTGCCCATCCATCATCTGCTGCACAAGGGGCGCATCTACCGTGTCAATTTCATCGGGACGACCTGGACGGGGAGTCTGACCGTCGGGCTAGCAGGCGTCGCGTTACCTCCTCCGATGATTGGGTTCGAACCTTACAGATTCCGCAAGATCGATCCTGCGGAGCCTGAATTTATTGAAATGATGCGCAGCTTGCGTACGCGTGAGTTGGAGGATGCCAACTAGGGGCGTGCACTTGCACCACCCAATCCGCACGCTCACGCGCGTGCGGCTTGCCGCGTTAGCTTCACCAGCTCCATCAGCATGGCCTCGCCGGCATCGACGAGCGCTTCCAGCGTGATGGATGATTTGCCGGGCGCTGCCGTGCCATCATGGGCGAGCGGCGGAACGTGGACGAATTGCGCGAGGCGCAAGTCATTGTCGTGGTTCACGGCCTCGATCGCGCGCCAGCTCAGGTAGTTGCAGAGATAGCTGCCGGCGTCGCGCGAGGCTCGCGCGTCGATCCCGGTCGCCAGCACGGCGCGCAGCAATTTTTCAGTTTGAGGCCCGAACAAGCGCGCATCGGCGCCGCCCTCGATCGATCCCTTGCGCGCATGCTGGCGGCCGGCATCCGGGAAGCGCGTCGTCACCGCGTTGCGGGCGCGGCTTTCGATCCGCAGATAGCCGGTGCGGCCGGCGAGGCCGAACATCAAGAGCGCTTGCGGGCGATGTTGTGCGATCAGCTCCGGCAATTCGCGATCGACGGCGGCGTAGGTGACGTCGAAGATGTGGCTCGACAATGCGACGTCGTCGAAGGCCGGGCGGCGCAGGGCGGTCAACCGCTTCACCAATGGCATGGTCGGGTTGAACGGCGCGCCCGGGAACGGCCCGAAGCCGGTGACGAGGATGCGCAGCCTGCCGCTCAATGCAGCATCTCCGCGATCTGTTCGGCAGCGACCGCGGGCGAGATGCGGCCGCCGGCGACCTCGGCCTCCATCTTCTTCACCTTGGCGCGGATCGCGGCATCCGAGCGCAGCCGCGCCATCATCCGGCTCTCCAGCATCGACCACATCCACTTCACCTGCTGTTCCCTGCGGCGGCCGGCGAACTCGCCCGAGGCGTTCATCGCGGTACGGTGGTCGAGGATCTTCTGCCAGAGCCGGTCGAGCCCGGCGCCGGTCAGCGCGGAATAGGTCTCCACCGGCGGATGCCAGTGCTCGGAGCGTGGTGCCAGGATGTGCAGCGCGCTGCGATAGTCGGCGGCGGCGAGGTTGGCGCGCTTGAGGTTGTCGCCGTCGGCCTTGTTGATCGCGATCATGTCGGCGAGCTCGACAAGGCCCTTTTTGATGCCCTGCAGCTCGTCGCCGGCGCCGGGCAGCATCAAGGCCAGGAAGAAGTCGGTCATATCGCAGACCGCGGTCTCGGACTGGCCGATGCCGACGGTCTCGACCAGCACCACGTCGAAGCCGGCGGCCTCGCACAGCAGCATCGCCTCGCGGGTCTTCGCCGCGACGCCGCCGAGCGTGCCCGAGGAGGGCGAGGGGCGAATGAAGGCCTGGTCGGAGACGGCGAGCCGCGCCATCCGGGTCTTGTCGCCGAGGATCGAGCCGCCGGTGCGCGCCGAGGACGGATCGACCGCCAGCACTGCAACCTTGTGGCCGCGCTCGATCAAGAACATGCCGAGCGCATCGATGGTGGTCGATTTGCCGACGCCGGGCGAGCCGGTGATGCCGACCCGCACCGCCTTGCCGGTGTCGGGCAATAGCGCCTGCACCAGCTCGCGCGCCGCCGCCTGGTGGTCGCCGCGCCGGCTCTCGACCAGCGTGATCGCCCGCGCCAGCGCGGCGCGGTGGCCAGCACGGAGGTCCTTGGCGAGGGCGCTGATGTCGGGAGCGGCAGGCTTCGGTGAGGTCATGGTGTTGGTTTACAACGGCTGGCCATGGCAGGCGAGGGGAACGCGGATCGGCACGTCGCAGGGGCGCACTGCCAAAATGTCGAAAACAACCCCTTGCAAAGGAGCCGGCGGCTGGCAGCCGGCGTGCGACAAGGCTACTTGACACGTCGGGCAACTCAGCGGCATTCTTCCATTATCCAGAAATCGTGCAGACACCCGTAGCCCGGGTGAGCCAACGGGTCGCGCGAACGCGCGCCCGATGACAGGCTCCGCGATGTCAGGGGAAACCGGCCCCACATATCGCTTCGCTCATGCGGGCTACGAACTATTGCTGCTCGTCCGCATCGCCCTTCGGCCGCGCGCCGGCGAAGATTTCTGCGCCATCCGGCGTCAGATAGGGCTTCAGCGTCTCCCACGGAACGAAGATGACATACTGGCCTTCGGCGTAGGGGCCGACGGCATAGGGCGGGTAGTGGAAGGTGAGGCCGGAACTCTTGCCTGACACGGTCGACGGCGCCAGCGTCACGGCGCCGATCTTGAGCAGGGTTGGCTTCAACTCCTTGTACCACTCGGCGGTTGCGGTCTCGCCGGCGCCGCGCCGCTTCCTCTCGGCGTTGAGCGCGCTGACGATGGCCTTGCGCATCGCCGTCAGAGTCGGGCCGTTGTCCGTCGTCTCGGTGAAGAAGGGACGGATGCTGATGCGCTTCTTCGCCGTGGTGTCCCACAGGATGGTGTTGACGTCGGAGTTCGGATGCGCGCCGTGGGTGTCCATGTAGTCGTCGCGCAGCACGCTCACATAGCGGCCGTCGACGACGGAGCGCTCGGAGTATTTGCGTTCGAACGAGTAGCCGCCGCGATCTTTGAAAAGCTCAGGC
This sequence comes from Bradyrhizobium sp. USDA 4506, assembly GCF_054058795.1. Classification (NCBI taxonomy): domain Bacteria; kingdom Pseudomonadati; phylum Pseudomonadota; class Alphaproteobacteria; order Hyphomicrobiales; family Nitrobacteraceae; genus Bradyrhizobium; species Bradyrhizobium sp. USDA 4506. The sequence goes on from NZ_JBSSBM010000002.1 coordinate 1,155,340, forward strand.
CCCTGCTTGCGGTCGGCCGCAGCCGCGGCGGCATTCTTCTCGATCCACTTCTTGCCTTCCGCGAGGTAGCCGGCTGCCAGCGCGCTGTCTGCCTTGATCTTGTCGTCGAGATAGACGTTGGCCTCGATGCTTGCGTTCCTGATCGTGGCATCAGGCTTGGGGTCTGCGGCGATGGCGAGGGAAATGAAGACGAAGCCCGATATCAGGGCAACGGCCCACTTCACGATGATAGTCAATGCTTCGATTCCCTGGCGAGTTGATCGACGAACGCCTTCAATGGCAACAGATCATCCTCAATCATGATCCATAACAAGCCAGCGTCGGTCCGATGATAGGCATGGCGCAACCAGTTTCCGAGATCGGCCAATCGCCTCCAGTTGATACCTGTTTCCTTGGCCTTCAAATCGGTTGGAATGTGCCTTGATGCTTCGCTGATCATCTCAAGCAGCCGCTCCACGGCCAGCCGCATCACCAGATTGCTGGTGAAGCTCTCGCGGGTTTGCCCGGCCGTTATGTCCCGAATGCTATCGATCGCTGCGGCAATGTGGCCTATGCGGTCTGCAACGGTTGGCTGCACGTCAGAATACTTCGAGAATATCGTCGGCAATTCGTTGTGCCAGGCGAGGAGGAAGGGATCGCTTCATCGTTGCTTGCGCCTGCAAGCCCGTCGCGTCTTCAATGATATGCTCGACGCCGATCAGGTTGAGTAGCGAAAACGAGGCATCGGGCTCGACTTCAACCAGCACATCGACGTCACTGTCGTGCCGATAGTCGCCGCGCACGCGCGATCCAAAGATCGCAAGCTTCGACACGCCCTCTGCCTTGATGGCATCGGCATTCTCTCGTATCGCTGCCACGATCTCTTCGCGTGTCATGGTTTGGGACCTTGCAATCCCGCTAATCTATCATCTACTCCGCCGCCGCGCTATGGCCGAGCCGGGCGTTGAGCTTGTGGATCAGCTCCTCGGCGGCATCCGAGATCACGGTGCCCGGCGGGAAGATCGCCTCGGCGCCGGCGGCATAGAGCGCGTCGTAATCCTGCGGTGGCACCACGCCGCCGATGATGATCATGATGTCGTCGCGGCCGTGTTTCTTCAGCGCCGCCTTCAATTCCGGCACCGCGGTGAGATGCGCCGCGGCGAGCGAGGAGACGCCGAGGATGTGGACGTCGTTCTCGACCGCTTGCCGCGCAGCTTCGTCGGCGGTTGCGAACAGCGGTCCGATATCGACGTCGAAGCCGACGTCGGCAAAGGCGGATGCGATCACCTTCTGGCCGCGGTCATGGCCGTCCTGGCCGATCTTGGCGACCAAGATGCGCGGGCGGCGGCCCTCGGCCTCCTCGAACGCATCGATCAGGGCCTGCACTTTTTCGACCTTGTTGGACATCGCCGCTGCCTCTCGCTTGTAGACGCCGGTGATGGACTTGATCTCGGCGCGGTGGCGGCCGAACACCTTTTCCATGGCGTCCGAAATTTCGCCGACGGTGGCTTTGGCGCGAGCGGCGTCGATCGCCAGCGCCAGCAAATTGCCGTTGCCTTCGCCCGCCGAGCGGGTAAGCGCGGCGAGCGCCGCATCGACGTCCTTCTGGTTGCGCTCCTTCTTGAGCCGCGCCAGCTTGTCGATCTGCAGCCGACGCACGGTGGAGTTCTCCACCTTCAAGACGTCGATCCGCTTCTCGTTCTCGGGCTTGAACTTGTTGACGCCGATCACCGCCTGGCGGCCGGCATCGATCCGCGCCTGGGTCTTGGCGGAGGCTTCCTCGATCCTGAGCTTCGGCACGCCGGCCTCGATCGCCTTGGCCATGCCGCCGAGCGCCTCGACCTCCTGGATGTGCCCCCAGGCCTTCTGCGCGAGATCGCGGGTCAGCCGCTCGACATAGTAGGAGCCGCCCCAGGGATCGATGATGCGGTTGGTGCCGCTCTCCTGCTGCAGGAACAATTGGGTGTTGCGGGCGATACGCGCGGAGAAGTCGGTCGGCAGCGCCAGGGCCTCGTCCAGGGCGTTGGTGTGCAGCGACTGGGTGTGGCCTTGCGTTGCCGCCATCGCCTCGATCGTGGTGCGCATCACGTTGTTGAACACGTCCTGCGCGGTCAGCGACCAGCCCGAGGTCTGGCAATGGGTGCGCAGCGACAGCGAGCGCGGATCCTTCGGATTGAACTGCTTGAGCAGCTTGGCCCATAACAGCCGCGCGGCGCGCATCTTGGCGACTTCCATGAAGAAGTTCATGCCGATCGCCCAGAAGAACGACAGCCGCGGCGCAAAGCGGTCGACGTCGAGGCCCGCGGCAAGCCCGGCGCGCAGATATTCGACGCCATCGGCCAGCGTATAGGCGAGCTCGAGGTCCTGCGTCGCGCCGGCCTCCTGCATGTGGTAGCCGGAAATGGAAATGGAATTGTATTTCGGCATCCGCTGCGAGGTGTAGGCGAAGATGTCGGAGATGATCCGCATCGAGGGCGCCGGCGGATAGATGTAGGTGTTGCGCACCATGAACTCTTTCAGAATGTCGTTCTGAATGGTGCCCGACAGTTTCTCCGGCGGCACGCCCTGTTCCTCGGCAGCCGCGACGAACAGCGCGAGGATCGGCAGCACCGCGCCGTTCATGGTCATCGACACGCTCATCTGGTCGAGCGGGATGCCGAGCAAACAGCGTGCGCATGTCGTAGATGGAATCGATCGCGACGCCGGCCATGCCGACGTCGCCGGAGACGCGCGGATGATCCGAGTCATAGCCGCGATGGGTGGCGAGGTCGAAGGCGACCGACAGGCCCTTCTGTCCGGCCGCGAGGTTGCGGCGATAGAACGCGTTGGAATCCTCCGCCGTGGAGAAGCCGGCATATTGCCGGATGGTCCAGGGCTGGTTGACATACATGGTCGGGTAGGGGCCGCGCAGATAGGGCGCGATGCCGGGCCAGGTCTCGAGGAAGTCGATGCCTTCGAGATCGGCCTCGCCATAGACGGGCTTCACCGGGATGCCCTCGGGCGTCAGCCACGGCTCGGCGCTCGCAGCCGGGGCCGTACTGGCCACGGGCTGGAAGGCGACATCGGCGAAATTGGGAATGCGGGTCATCCCTGGGCTTCCTCAAACTGGCGATTGCGTTCGATCAATCGCTGTAGCTTCTAATTCAATCATGGTCCGGATGCTGATGGCTGACGATGGTCGCCATCTTGTCCGGTCCGTAATTCTGCATCGTGGTCTGGCTCGGCAGGTTGGCGATGCCGACCACCCAGCCGTGGCGGGACTCGGTTCCGAATTGCTGCGTCGGTATCACCCGGTCGGGCCGGTCGAAGGCGCCGGTCATGATCTCGATCCGCGGCCCGTCGATACGGCGGAAGCTCAGGGGTGTTCCGCAGGCCGCGCAGAAGTCGCGCTCGGCGATCGAGGAGGACCTGAACGCGGCGGGCTTGCCGCGGGTCCATTTGAAGTCGTTGCGATCGATGTCGGCGAAAGAGGCAAATGGCGCCCCGGACGCCTTCTGGCACATCCGGCAGTGGCAGATGCTGATCCGGGTCGGCGCCGCCGAGACGGCAAATCGGACGGCGCCGCATTGGCAGCCGCCGGTCAGAACAGGTGTCGTTGGTGCCTCTGCGCTCATGTCTGCTCCATCCGCCGATAGGCCTCGCGCAATGTCGCCAGCGCATCACCGCCGGCGAAGACGAACTCGCCGATGCCGGCCGCCCGCAGCGCCGCTTCCTGGTCGGCGGGCCGCCCTGCCAGATAGATATGCCTTGCACCGGCGCCTTGAAGGGCCCTGGCGGCCTCACTGGCGCTGGCGGCATAGACCTTATCCGAGGAACAAATGCACGCCATCGCCGCGCCCGAGGCCTTGTAGGCCGCGGCCAGCGCCGCCGCGTCGGCAAAACCCTCGCTGTCGATAGCCTCGATCCCGCCGGTTTCGAAGAAACTCTTGGCGAAGGTCGCGCGGGCTGTGAAGTCCGCGGCGGTGCCGAGATTGGCCAGGAATATGTTCGGCCGGGCGCCATGCGCCTTCAGCGCGGCATCCGACTTGTCGCGCAGCGCCTCGAACGGTTCGGCAAGCCGCGTCGGCGCGAGGGCGTCGAATTTCACCTTGGCGCCGGCGAGGGACGCCGGCGCTGATGGTTTCACATCCAGCACTGCGGGGGCGGCCTCGCGCAGATCCGGAAATTCGCTGGCGCCGGTCAGCACGTCGCGGCGCTTCGCCACATTGGTCTCGCGCAGCAATCGCGTCGCGGCGACCTTGTTTTGCAGCAGCCCCTGCTCGAGCGCGGCGAAGATGCCGCCGGCCTTCTCGATCTCCTGGAACAGCGTCCACGCCGCCTCGCAGAGCTGCGAGGTCAGTGTCTCGATGCCGCCGGCGCCGGCCGCGGGATCGGACACCTTTGCCAGGTTGGATTCATCGAGCAGCACGAGTTGCGTGTTGCGCGCCACGCGCCGGGCGAAGTCGTCAGGCAGGCCGAGCGCCAGCGTGTGCGGCAGCACCGTGATCGCATTGGCCCCGCCGAGCCCGGCCGCAAAGGTCGCGATCGTCGCACGTAGCATGTTCACATTGGGATCGCGCTGGGTCAGCATGCGCCAGGCGGTCTGCGCGTTGACGAAGATCGGCTTTGGCGCAAGCCCGCAGGCCTCTTCGATCCTTGCCCAGAGGCGGCGCAGCGCGCGGAATTTCGCCATGGTCAGGAACTGGTCGGCATCGGCGCTGAGGCGGAACGAGATGCCCGCGCGCGCCGCATCGAGATCGATGCCGGCGCCTTCCAGCATGCGCAGATAGGCGAGGCCCAGCGCGAGCGTGAACGCGAGTTCCTGCACCTCGGAGCCGCCGGCATCATGGACCGGCCGGCCGTCGGCCAGCACGAACGGCCCCTTGAAGCCGCGCTTGATCAGGCCATTGACGACCTGGCCGAACGACTTTTCGTAGTTGGGCCAGGCGATGGCCGCAGCACCGCGCACGGCCATGGTGCTGAGCGCCTGGTAATTGAAATGCAGATCGAGCTTGGCCGGGTCGAGCTTGCGGACCTCGACCATGTCGGCAAAGGTCTCGCCGGCGTTCTCGCGGCCGATCACCGGGTTGAGCGCGATCATGATGCCGGCATCGAGATGGACGCCGCCGCAGGCGCGCGCCAGCGTCTTCTTGCTGGCATCGGCAAGACCGAAGCCGCGCGCGCCGGGACCGCCGGCGAACTCGAATTCGAGGCCGGTCGCGCCGTTCTCGAGATCCTGCAGCGCCTGCGCATTGGCTTGTGCGGCATCGGGATGATCGACCCGCTGCAGGATCTGCCAGGGTGCAGCGGCGGCGCGGCCGGCAAGCGGGCTTGAATTGGTGGCGCGGCGGTAGATCGGATCGATCTTCAGGCCGTCATAGGTCTTGCCGACCAGCTTCTCGAACGGGGCGCCCTTCAGCACGCCGTCGACCAGCTTGCGCCAGTCGTCATAGGTCGCAGGTCGAAAATCCGAAGCCAGAGCCAAATCGTCAGTCGAGGTCGTCATCCGCCCAAATCGTCCTTCACCGGCCCCGCGCGGGGCCCCTTGATTTGGCCGGAAATTGCCACGGGCGGGCGGCCAAGCCAAACGGTTGTTTGCGGTGGTTTGGCTTTAATCGAGGTCCGCTAGACGGAAAATACCGTCGGTAGAGACCTTGGCCAGCGCATCGGCGACGCGGCGCCCGGCGATGACGCGGTCGGGAACGATCTCGGCGAGCGGCACCAAGACGAAGGCGCGTTCGAACAAACGCGGGTGCGGCAGCGTCAGTTCCGGCTTGTTCAGTGTGACGTCGTCATAGGCGATCAGGTCGAGGTCGAGGGTGCGCGGCCCCCAGCGCTGCTCGTTCTTGCGGTCGCGGCCGAATTTGGCTTCGATCTTGTGCAGCGTGAACAGCAGCGCATGCGGATCGAGACTGGTCTCGATCTCGATGCAGGCATTGATGAAGCTGTCCTGCTGCTGCTCGCCCCAGGGTGGTGTCGAATAATCCGACGAGCGTGCGATGAGCGCGGCCTGGGTCATGCCGCAGATATTGGCGATCGCCTTGCGAAACGTGGTGCGGACGTCGCCGACATTGCCGCCGAGGGCGATCAGGACGTCAGCCATCTGCTTTCAACCCTGGGGCGGTTGATGGCGCGAGCGGGTCAGTACGACGCCGACATCGTCGAAGATCGCGGCGATCGGCGCGTGCGGCTTGTGCACCGTGACCTTGACCGCCCGGATGCGCGGAAAACTCGCCAGGATGTCCTCGGCCACCGCACCCGCGGCGCGCTCCAGCAGCTTGTAGTTGGTGTTCTTGAATGCCGACGTCGCGGTCGCCACCACGTTGGAATAGGAGACGGTGTCGGAGAGGCGATCGGTGCGCGAGGATTCCGAGAGGTCGGTATAGAGCTCGAGATCGATGACGAAGCGCTGCCCGACTTCGGTCTCATGTTCCATCACGCCATGACGGGCATGGATGACGATCCCAGTGATGAAGATCGTATCGGTCATTGCTGTCCCTCGATTGCTGCGGCCACGCGCAGCGCCTGAACGGTTTCGGCGACGTCATGCGCGCGGATGATGCGGGCGCCATTCCGCGCGGCGATCAGATGCGCCGCGATCGAGCCGCCGATCCGCTGTTGCGGCTCCGACGGCACGACCGTGCCGATGAAGCGCTTGCGCGAGGCGCCGACCAGCAGCGGCAGTCGGAACGCGTCGAGCTCGGAGAGCCGCGCCAACGCGATCATGCTCTGCTCCGGGGTCTTGCCGAAGCCGATGCCGGGATCGAGCACGATCCGGTCGGGCGAAATGCCGGCGCTCGCGGCGATCGCGAGCGAGCGCTCGAAGAAGGCGGCGATGTCTTGCATGATGTCGATCGCCGGATCGGCCTGCTCGCGATTGTGCATGATGATCACGGGCACGCCGCGCGCGGCGACCAGCGGCGCCATGCCGGCATCGCGCTGCAGGCCCCAGACGTCGTTGGCGATCGCCGCGCCGTGGTCGAGCGCCCAGGCCACGACCTCCGATTTCATACTGTCGATCGAGACCGGCACGCCAAGGGCGATCACGTCGGCCAGCACCGGTTTAAGCCGCGCCATCTCGGCCTCGGCGGTGACCGGCTGCGAGCCGTAGGGACGGGTGGATTCCGCGCCGATGTCGATGATATCGGCGCCCTCGGTGACCAGCTTGCGGGCCTGTGCCAGCGCCTCTTCGGGTGCGGCGAACTGGCCGCCGTCGGAGAACGAGTCCGGCGTCACGTTCAGGATGCCCATCACGGCCGGATAGGGCCGCGACAACAGCGCCGGCAGCACCGCCGATACGGCCGGGCCGGTCACCGTCGATGCCATGGGCTTGCTCGCCATCATGCGGTGGCTTTGCGCTGACCGCGGCGGCAAGTCAAGGTGTGGCGCTGACGGGTGACGCGGCCCGCGGCCGAATGCCGTTAAGACAGGCTAATAGGTGATCTTGGGAGGCAGCTTGCGTGCCTCTTCGATCAGCAGCTCGACCGACTTCTCCGACGGCATCACGCGGACGAGCTTACGCCGCACATTGGCGTCCTTCATGCTCTGCGCGAGCCGCGACGGGTTGCGGTGCGCGAGCTCGCGCACGGTGGTGACGCCGGCGGCGCGGACCAGGCCGACCTTCGCCTTGCCCATGCCGGGAATCCGCATGTAGTCGGAGATGTTGGCCCATTCGAGCAATTGTTGTTCGCTGATCCCGGTCTTGGCGGCGAGCGCCTTGCGTCCCTTGACGGTGCGGGCGGCTTCAAGCAGTGCGTCGGTCGTGCGGATACCGTGCGATTTCAGTTTGGTGGCGCAATAGGCGGACAGGCCTTCGATCTCGGAGAGGGGGTATGTCATGATACTCGTATGCAGGTAGAAGGGAGCGCACGTGCAATGGCGTTTTGGGAGAATGCTTCAGGCAAACTGGCTGAGGCCCGGCGTCCCCGAGATGATCTCGCCCATTTGATCCGCTCCGATTTTGTCGCGGCCGAACCTGAAAAGTTCACGCGCGACGTTCTGAATCTCACTCATGCTCAATCCAAGCGCCATCAGCCGGGTGCCGACAGCCATCAGACCGCCACCCATCAACCGCGATAGACCACCGCTGTTGTTGGAGGCGGCGATTGCCGCTTCGGCGCCGGGGATTTGGTCGATCAGAGCCTGAACTTTGTCGGAAGGTCCCTCGTTACGGAGGAAACCCAGAACGATGCCGATGGTTTTTTCAGCGACAGCACCGTCGATGCCGGCCTTCGCGGCCAGCTGCCCAACCAATTCGTCCATATTGCCCCGCCTCAACCGGTTTTTGCCGGATCATTCTTGAAGATTTATCTTGAGCGCCTGTGTCACGAAATACAAGCGATCCGCGCATTTCAGTTCGTTTTCTTTTTCGATCGCGTCGGGAGTGTTGCACCTCTGCAAGATTGAGCGGCGGATTCACACCATCTTGTCGCAATGCGCAATGCCTTTCGTCACTTGGCCGGGAATAAAGTATGAGGAACTGGTGGAGCGACAATATACATCAGTGCGCGCCGATGGTTTCAATCGACCTGCAAGATGCAATATGATGTCATCGGTTCGAATGGATCGAGCCGATTTAAAATCGCGTTAAGAGGCGAAGCGATGGCGACGTCCGACACCAAGTTGGCCGACACCGATGAGAAGATCTTTATCGGCAAGGGCGAGGAAACAGCCTGGCTGACGCTTGCGCTGGCCAACCGCCACGGCCTTGTGACCGGTGCGACCGGAACCGGCAAGACCGTCACGCTACAGGTCATGGCTGAAGGATTTGCGCGCGCCGGCGTTCCGGTTTTCGCAGCCGACATCAAGGGCGATCTTTCCGGTATCTCCGAAGTCGGCGAGGCCAAGGACTTTATCCTGAAGCGCGCCAAGGAGATGGGCCTGACCTTCCAGCCGGATCAGTTCTCGACCGTATTCTGGGACGTGTTCGGCGAGCAGGGCCATCCGGTGCGCGCCACCGTCACCGAGATGGGACCGCTGTTGCTCTCGCGGATGCTCGATCTGAACGACGTGCAGGAGGGCGTGCTCAATGTTGCCTTCCGTGTCGCCGACGAGAACGGCCTCACGTTGATCGACATGAAGGACCTGCGGGCGCTGCTGGATGCGATCGCCCCGGACGGCAGCAAGAAGGCTGCCGAGGACGAGGAAGATCCGCTGGCGCCGATCCGTAAGGCCGCGCAAGGCTACGGCAATGTATCCAAGGCGACCGTCGGAACGATCCAGCGTCAGCTCCTGGTGCTCGAGAACCAGGGCGGCGCCAAGTTCTTCGGCGAGCCGGCGCTGACGCTGAAGGATTTCATGCGCACCGACCGCGACGGCCGCGGCATCGTCAATATCCTGGTCGCCGACAAGCTGATGCAGAGCCCGCGGCTTTACGCCACCTTCCTGCTCTGGATGCTTTCGGAATTGTTCGAGGAATTGCCGGAGGCCGGCGACCTGCCGAAGCCGAAGCTGGTGTTCTTCTTCGACGAGGCGCATCTCTTGTTCACCGACGCGCCGAAGGCGCTGATGGACAAGATCGAGCAGGTGGTGCGGCTGATCCGCTCCAAGGGCGTCGGCGTCTATTTCGTCACCCAGAATCCGATCGACGTGCCGGACAAGGTGCTGGCGCAGCTCGGCAACCGCGTGCAGCACGCGCTGCGCGCCTTCACGCCGCGCGACCAGAAGGCGGTTGCCGCGGCCGCACAGACCTTCCGGCCCAATCCGAAGCTCGACACCGCGCGGGTGATCATGGAGCTCGGCAAGGGCGAGGCGCTGGTGTCGTTCCTCGAGGGCGGCGGCACGCCGTCGATGGTCGAGCGCGTCATGGTGCGCCCGCCGTCGGCGCGGATCGGGCCGATCACGCCGGACGAGCGCAAGGCGATCATGGATGCGAGCCCGGTCAAGGGCAAATACGACACCGCGGTCGACGCCGAATCCGCCTACGAGATCATCCAGAAGCGGCTCGCCGGAACGGCGGCGCCGGCGGACGGCAGCGCTGCTGGCGGCGAGGGGGGCGGCATCCTCGGCCAGATCGGTTCGATCGCGTCCACGATCTTCGGCACCAACGTCAAGCGCGGCCGCATGTCGACCGGACAGGTGATCGCGCGCAGCGTCACGCGCTCGGTGACCGACAAGGTGATCGGTGGCGTGGCCGCCGATCTCGGCAAATCGCTCGGCGGTTCGGTTGGCGGCTCGATCGGCCGGGCGCTGGTGCGCGGCGCGCTCGGCGGATTGCTGCGCCGATAGCATAGCGCCGGTCGGCTGAAGCGGGAGACCGGCTTTGCCTCCCGCGGCGGGCGCGCTACAACCTGGCGCAACGTCCAACAAAAAGGATATCCGCGATGTCCAACGCCAAGCTGCAGCCCGTCCTCGACCGTATCGACGCCGATTTCGACAACAGTCTCGAGCGGCTGTTCACGCTGCTGCGGATCAAATCGATCTCGGCCGATCCGGCCTTCGCTGATGACTGCAAGGCGGCTGCCGATCATCTCGCCAAGGATATCGCGACAGTCGGCTTCAAGACCGAAGTGCGGCCGACTGCCGGCCATCCGGCCGTGGTCGGCAAGCTGAACGGCTCGACCGACGGACGCCCGCACGTGCTGTTCTACGGCCACTACGACGTGCAGCCGGTCGATCCCTTGAATCTCTGGCACCGTCCGCCGTTCGAGCCTGTCGTGACCGACCATGCCGACGGGCGCAAGATCATCGTCGCGCGCGGCGCCGAGGACGACAAGGGACAGTTGATGACCTTCGTCGAGGCGTGCCGTGCCTGGAAGACGGTGACGGGATCGCTGCCGGTCGACATCACGATCGTCATCGAGGGTGAAGAGGAGATCGGTTCGAAGAATTTCGTGCCGTTCCTCGAGGCGAACAAGGACGACCTCAAGGCCGACTTCGCGCTGGTCTGCGACACCGGCATGTGGGACCCGAATACGCCGGCGATCACCACCTCGTTGCGCGGCCTGGTCTATGACGAGGTCAAGATCAAGGCCGCCAATCGCGACCTGCATTCCGGCGTGTTCGGCGGCGGCGCGCAGAACCCGATCCGCGTGCTGACGCGGATCCTCGGCGGCCTGCATGACGAGAATGGCCACATCACCATCCCGGGTTTCTATGACGGCGTGAAGGATTTGCCGCCGGATATTCTGGCCCAGTGGAAGCAGCTCAATCTGACGCCGGAGAGCTTCCTCAAGCCGATCGGCCTCTCGGTGCCCGCCGGCGAAAAGGACCGGCTCCTGATCGAGCAGGTCTCCTCGCGCCCGACCTGCGACATCAACGGCATCGTCGGCGGCTATACCGGCGAGGGCTCCAAGACGGTGATCGCGGCCGAGGCGTCGGCGAAGGTCTCGTTCCGCCTAGTCGAGGGACAGGATCCCGAGAAGATCCGAAGGGCGTTCCGCGACTATGTGAAGGCGCGCCTGCCGGCCGACTGCAAGGCCGAGTTCACCGACCATTCCAGCGCGCCGGCGATCGCGCTCGACTGGAACATGAAGCCGCTGGCAGCCGCGCGCCGTGCGCTGACCGACGAATGGGGCAAGGAGGCGCTCTTGATCGGCTCCGGCGCCTCGATCCCGATCGTTGCCGATTTCAAGCACACGCTCGGCCTCGACAGCGTGCTGATCGGCTTCGGGCTCGACGACGACAACATCCATTCGCCGAACGAGAAGTACGACCTCAAGAGCTACCACAAGGGCATCCGCTCCTGGGCGCGGATCCTGGCGGCGTTCGGCGACGCCAAATAGCGCGCAGGCGCATCGCAAGCAAAAACGCCGCCCGGAATTGGGCGGCGTTTTGATTCGGATGTAGGATGGGTAGAGCGAAGCGAAACCCATCGCTTCTTCATTGCGATCAGTCATGGTCACCTATCGTCGTAATTTCATTGCTGGAGGCAGTTTCTTCTTCGCGGTCAATCTAGAGGACCGGCGTCTGCGATTGCTGACAGACCACATCGATCAACTGCGCGCCGCCTTCCGTGAAACGCGCGAACGGCATCCTTTCACGACCGAGGCGATTGTCATTCTGCCCGATCACCTCCATGCAGTTTGGAGCTTGCCGGAAGGTGATGCTGACTTTGCGACGCGCTGGCGGCAGATCAAATCGGCATTTTCACGAAGCCTCCCGGTCGGCGAACTCATTTCGGGTAGCCGAGCGGCCAGGTCGGAACGCGGCATCTGGCAGCGGCGATACTGGGAGCACACGATCCGGGATGAAAGTGACCTCTCTCGTCACATCGACTACGTGCACATCAATCCACTCAAGCACGGCCTCGTGAAGCGGGTGAAGGACTGGCCGTATTCGTCGTTTCATCGCATGGTCAGGCTCGGAGTCTACCCAGAGGATTGGGCTGGCGACGGGGAGAGAACGGATGGAGCGTTCGGTGAGCGGTCTTGATGCTGAGGCGTGATGGGTTTCGCTGCGCTCTACCCATCCTACGGGTCTCGGCCAGGCCCCCGAACGTAAAAACGCCGCCCGGAATTGGGCGGCGTTTTGATGCCGATAGTGCAGAGGGTGTTGGTGAGCACTCTACCCGAAGATTGTGAAATTTCAATCACGGTAGCCGGGATTGACCCGGTCGAGCTTGCGCAGCAGCGGCGGCCAGACCAGCTGGGTCGAGCGCAGCTCGGCGCGGTCCGGGTTGGAGAGCAGCTCAGTGTTCTTGTCGATCGCATGCTGGTCGACCGGATAGGCAATCGGTCCGAGCGCGCGGGTCGCCACCTGCATCGAGCAGGCGCGCTCCAGATGGTACATCCGCTCGAAGGCGGATGCGACCGAGCGGCCGACCGTCAGGGTGCCGTGATTGCGCAGCAGCATGTGGTTCTTGCTGCCGAGATCGCGCTGCAGGCGCGGGCGCTCGTCATGATCGAGCGCGATGCCTTCATAGTCGTGATAGGCGAGGTCGTGGGTGACGAGCTGCGCGGTCTGGTTCAGCGGCAGCAGCCCGTCGGGGCCGCTCGACACCGCGGTGCCGTCGACGGTGTGCAGATGGAGCACGCAGCCGGCGTCCTCGCGCACCTCGTGGATCGCCGAATGGATGGTGAAGCCGGCCGGGTTGATGCTGTAGTCGCTCTTCGAAAGCTGGTTGCCGTCGAGGTCAACCTTGACGAGGCTCGACGCGGTGATCTCGTCGAACATCAGCCCGTAGGGGTTGATCAGGAAGTGATGCTCGGGCCCCGGCACGCGCGCGGAGATGTGGGTATCGACCAGATCGTCCCAGCCATAGAGCGCGACCAGCCGGTAGCAGGCGGCGAGATTGATCCGCTGCTCCCATTCCGCCGCACTCATATCCGACGGCACTTCCTTCAGGCGCGCTTCCGCTGGCGACATGGCCGATTGCTCCATTGATGGCGTTATTGCTTGGTCCAAGCGTAGCGCCGCCGCCGGACCGCAGCAAGGCAGGGTAACGGCGTGACAGTCATGTCGGCATGCGGCCCACGATCGGAACGGCAATCGTCAGTGGGCAGCGTGATGCGTTACGGCGCTGGGATCGCCAGCAGGCTCGAGATGCTGCGGCCGCGGATGTCGTAGACGCGGGCGAACACGACGTCGTCGCGCTTGATCTCGACCATGACCGGCGCGGCCAGCCCCTTGCAGTAGAATTCGCCGAGTGTCATCGCGAAGTCGGCGGCATTGCTGTCCCATCCGATCGTGAAATCAGGGCCGAGCGCGACCTGCGCGGGGCGCTGCGGTCCGCACACCGCGACCTTCCACTTGCGGTTCTGCGGCGGCACTTCCTGCCGCTCCGCCAGCTGCTCGCGCAGCCCGTCGGATGCCTGCTTCAGCGCCAGGCCCCAATAGTCCAGCATGAAGAAGTTGTCCGCGGTACGCACCGTGCCGGCGATGTGGTTGAAGTGCGTGTACTGATACGGATGCAGGCGGATCATTTCGCTGAGCGGCAGCAAGAGGCCGAACGCGAACATGGCGAGCGCCGCGGGCTGCCAGGCCCGGCGGTTCTCGCCGAGCCAGTCCATGCCGCGCGCGAATGCGATGCCGGCCAGCACCGTCATCGGCGGAATCACGAAGATGAAGTGACGGATGCCGTTATAGAGCGCCGGCCGCTTCACCATCGCGATCGCCAGCGGCAGCGTCGCCGCCAGCGTCAGCATCAGCATGATCGACTTGCGCTTTGCGGTGACGTCGTAGCGCGACAGCGACATCAAGGTGATGACGACGGCGGCTGCCAGCAGCACCAGCAGCACTTCGGGAAGCTGCAGCGCGAACAAGGTGGGCAGATAGGACCACGGCATGTCCGGCACCGACACCAGCGCGCCGTCGAACATCTCCTTCCACGGTTTCTCGAAGAAGTGCGAGAAATAGGTCACCGCTTCGAGCGGATGTCCGGGCTCCATGATCGACCACGGCCAGATCAGGCCCATCACGAGATAGCCCAGCACAAGTCCCGGCAGCAGCACATAGACGACATGGGCAAAGCGGTGGGTCGCCTCGCGCGGGCCCTGCTTGCGGAATTCCTCGATCAGGAGCGGGACGAAGCCGACCACGGCGTAGATCAATGCGAGCCCGCCAAGCACGCGGCAGCCGATCGACAGGCCGGCGCCCAGGCCGACGATCAGGATGGTGCGCGGCGAGGGCGCCGGATATTCCTCGATCAGGCGGACCAGGCCCATGATCAGGACCACCATCGCCACGGCGAACGGCGCATCCTTCGGATTCATGAACATGTGGCCGTAGAAGGTCGGGCACAGCGCCAGCAGCAGCAGCGCCGCCAGTCCCGCCAGCGGGCCGCCGACGCGGCGCGCCAGGCGCCAGGTCACCGCAAGGCCGATAACGCCGACGATCGCGCCGAGCAGGCGGCGCGTCTCGAACAGTTCGAGCGGAATGATCTTGTGCAGCAGGGCCGCGGCCATATCGAAGCCGCCGCCGTACATATACAGATTGGCAAACGACAGCGCGCCGGTGTCCTTGAACCCGGACTCGTACATGCGCAGCAGGAGGTCGGCATATTCAGCGTGGGTGTAATCGTCCCAGCCCAGACCGTAATCGCGGAACGTCAAACCGGCGACCACGGCGACCACGCCGAGGACGAGGACAGCGAGATCGTCGCAGGTCTTCTCCACCGAGCGCCGCGCAGGCGCCTCGAGGGCAGACGTCGTAATCGATGACATAGCTAGTGATACCGGCGTGCCTGTGGCCCAGATTGGCGCTTTAGGGCCTCATTCCCCGGCATCCATAGCGCAGTTCCGTTTCCGAGTAATTGGTAATTGTGGCGTAATTTCCCAGATGCGTTGCAATAAATTGGCAGCAATTCGTAGCCAGTAAATCTACGGGAGCTGGCTGCCCGACAGTCACTGCGGCCGCGGTGAAGTAGCGCATCGCGGCTTGGTTAAGCGGGATTTTAGGGAACTCTGTCTACAATTGGCGGTTGGCGGTGTGGGCAATATGACGGTATCGTGGCGTTGGTGGCCCGCGCCGATTTTCGGTCGGGTCTCCCGGGGGTTAGTTCGATGAAGGTTGGTCTGTTGGTCGTCGGCGCGGGCCTGGTCGTGGCGGGCTTGGCGGCGATCGGCCTCGGAATTCCAAACAAGGAATTCAGCGTCGGCGGCACGTTGATCGCAACAGGCGTGACCGGCGCATGTACCGGCGTGCTTGTTCTGGCCCTTGCCGCCATCCTTCGCGAACTCCAGGCCATGGGCGACCGGCTCGATGCCGTCGTGGCGGTGGGTCTGCGGTCCGGGTCGCCGTCTGCAACTTCCCCGCGCGGCACTCCCGACGATCCGGTGTTCCCGCCGCCTGAGCCGAAGGTCTCGGCGCCTCCGCCGCTGGCTCCAGCGTTCCCGCCATCCGCTCCCGCGGCGCCGCCGCCCTGGCACGACGAGATCGCCTCGCGCGGCGCATCAGGCGAGGTGCCGCCGCCCGCACCGGCGGCCGCGCCCGCGGATGGCGCTGCGCCGCCCAAGCGGCGCAATCTGCTGTTTTCCTCCTCGCGCAAGGAGCGCGAGCGGAGCCAGGGGCGTGCCGCCGAGCCGCTCACGCCGGATCTGTTGTCGCCGGAACTGCGTCCGAATCCGGGTGGTTCGGCCGAACCGGCGTCGGCAACCTTCGACGATGCCTGGCCGAAGACCGACCGGCCGCGGCCGGTCGACGTCGCCCCGCGGCGCGGCCCCCGGACGCCATCCACCTTCGGCGAGGCCCAGTCGGCCGCCGCCGCCTCGCCGTCGTCGGGCCATCCGCCGCCGCCCCAGGAGCAGCCGCCGGTGACCGTGCTCAAATCCGGCGTCGTCGACGGCATGGCCTATTCGCTCTATTCGGACGGATCAATCGAGGCGCAGATGCCGGAGGGCATGATGCGATTTGCCTCGATCGACGAGCTCAGGTCGCATCTGGAGCAGCGGCCTTAAGATCCGGGCCAATACTTGCGCGCGGCCGGCCCGTAGCCGGAAACGCGGCCGTTGTTGTCAGATTTGCTGCAATTCGTGCATATTCGCAAAGTAGTACGCGATTCCATTAATGTATTGCTGCGCATGGATACTGTCCGGTGGGCGCCGGGCTGCCGATAGCACGGGGAAGATTGAGCCATGTCCGATACGTCAGGCAAAACGCCGGTCGAGCTGACCGCCAACATCGTTTCGGCCTATCTCAGCAACAATCCGACGCCGGCCTCGGACATTCCGAACCTGATCAGCCAGGTCCACTCCGCTTTGCTGCGGGTGTCGAGCGGACGCAACGACACGCCGAGCGAGCCGGCCAAGCCTGCGGTGTCGATGAAGAAGTCGATCACGCCCGAATATCTGGTGTGCCTCGAGGACGGCAAGCGCTTCAAGTCGCTGAAGCGCCATCTGCGCACCCAGTACAACATGACCCCGGAGCAGTATCGCGACAAATGGGGCCTGCCGGCCGACTATCCGATGGTGGCGCCGAACTATGCGGTGGCGCGATCGCAGCTCGCCAAGAAGATGGGTCTCGGTCAGCAGGCGCGGAAGCGGAAGTAAAGATCTACGCGGCGGACGCCAGCGCCTCGCGCGCATCGTTGCGGATGCGGTCGACCATCGAGCGCAGGCCGTTGGAGCGCTGCGGCGTCAGATGGTCGCGGAAGCCGAATTCGTCGAACAGCGCGAGCGCGTCGGTGCCGAGGATTTCCTTGGGCGTTTGCCCGGAAAACAGCGTCAGCACGATCGCGACCAGGCCGCGCACGATGTGGGCGTCGCTGTCGCCGATATAGATCAGGCGCGGTTCGCCGTTGGCATCGCGCTCGATCCGCTTCGACAGCCAGACCTGGCTGACGCAGCCCTGCACCTTGTTCTCGGCCGAGTGCTCCGCCTCCGACAACGGTTCGAGCGTGCGGCCGAGCTCGATGACATAGCGGTAACGGTCGTCCCACTCGTCCAGCAGCGCAAAATTGTCCCTGATTTCGTCGATCGTCGTCATCGTGGCCCGCGTCCTGTCCTTGCCGGCTTATATAGGAAGGCGGGCCGCGAAAGCGATGAAAATGGAACCGGTTCCCGGCTGTTTTGACGCGTTTTCTTCACGCGAACCGGTGCCTGCCTCGCTCGACAGCGCTTTGGTTTCCGCTCACGGCGTCGGCGGCAGGCGGAATTCGATCGACTGATCCTCCGCGGTCAGCGTGTCGCGGAACGCGGTGGCTGAATCGGTCTCGTCCTGGCTGATCGAGCCGGTATGGTCGGGTGGCTTCTTGTCGGTGATGATCTGGTAGAGCTTGCGCGCCCCGTCGGTCGCGCGCTGGCCGATCGCGGTCGCGGCCTGGCCGCCGACCTCGCAGGCGGACGGCTGGCGCTTGCAGAACTGACCCATGTCGTTGATCGTCGCGGTCGCGGCCGACACCGCGTCCGACGCGCTGATCTGCGGCGCCTTGTCCGCTTCGGGTGTTTTGTCTCTCGGCAGCAGCACGAGCACAAGCCCGAGCCAGAATGCCAAACGCAGCAGGAAGAACATGGCGCGATCCCGGTCGTCTGTCTTGTCTTGCTTCTTGCGCGGTCGATGCCGCTATTGGCCTTGAGAGTTAGCATCGGTCGATAAATCGGAAGTATCTGCATTGAAGTAAATCCGCCGAAAAATCGCGGAAAATTCGCCTGAATTGATTCGCCGTAAATTTTCGATTGATGGCGGCCGACGCGCGCCGGATACGCAGGATTCGCCCCGTCCACCATTTCGAAACCATAGAATGTCGCATCCGGAAACCAGCCGTTCACCATCCCCGACAAATGGCCGGTGAATAGCGGGTCAAACCCACTCCAATGCACGGTGTTTGGCGGCAGGCCGCCCAGCCTTAGCGTTCGCTTAAGTTCGCTCTGACACGTTGACCTGCAATCACGAAGGAGGCGTTCCGGCGCGTCTGTGTTGACGATTGAGCCGAAGCGCGAGTGCTGTGAGTAGTTTGAGTCTGATCCGCGATTGCCTGGATGCGCTGCTGCATCCGTCGGCGCAATATGATGCGCTGACGCGTGCGCGCCATCGTGCCTTCATGGCGCCGCGGCTGCTCGGCAGCCTGGCGGCGCTTGCCTCGTTCCCTGCCTTTCTTGCGATGCGCGGCGCGCCGACGGCGATCGAGGTCGCGGCATTCGCCTGGCTGATCGCGCCGATTCTGCTGTCGTGGTTCCTGTCGCGCACCGGCCGCTATGAAGGCGCGCATGTGCTGTCGTCGCTGGCGCTCGCCGGTCTCGTGATGATGATCGCGGCGACGACCGGCGGCATCGCCTCGTTCGCCGCCGTGTGGCTCGTCGTGATTCCGATCGAGGCGGCGCTGTCGGCCTCGCGGCGTGTGGTGGCGTTTGCGTTCGCGCTGGCGATGATCTGCGCGGCGCTGCTGAGCGTGCTCGGCCATTATCATGTACTGCCGGTCGTCGATCCCGCGGTTGCTTCGAACAGCACGCTGGTCGGTTTCGGCGTCGTGTCGGCGATCTTCTACGCCGCCGGGCTCGCCTTCGGTGCGGAGTCGCTGGCGCGCACCAGCGTGGCGCTGCTCTATGTCGAGGAAGAGCGCTACCGCCTGCTCGCGCATAACATGAGCGACGTGCTGTCGCGGCACAGCCGCAACGGCGCGGTGCGCTTCATTTCGCCCGCGGCCGAGAACATGCTCGGCGTGCCGGCATCGCGGCTGTTGGGCCATGGCCTGTTCGACCGCGTTCATGTCGCCGATCGCCCGGCCTATCTCACGGCGCTGTCGGACGCCGCGCGCGGTGACTCCCGCAGCGTCGAGTTCCGCGTGCGCCGTGACGGTGCGCGGGGCGAAGCCGTCGCCGAATTCATCTGGGCCGAGATGCGCTGCCGCCCGCTCGATCAGGCCGCCGCCGATGCCGAGGTCGTCGCCGTGATCCGCGACGTGACCGATCGCAAGGTGCAGGAGCAGGCGCTCGAACAGGCGCGCAACGTGGCCGAGCAGGCCGATGCGTCGAAGACGCGCTTCCTGGCCACCATGAGCCACGAACTGCGCACCCCGCTCAACGCCATCATCGGCTTCTCCGAGATGATCGCGCAGGAAGACGTGCTCGGCCTCGACGTGGCCCGCCGCAAGGAATACGCGCAGCTGATCAACGATTCCGGCCAGCATCTGCTGTCGGTCGTCAACGGCATCCTCGACATGTCGAAGATGGAGTCCGGCAATTTCGAGATTTCGCCGGAGCCGTTTGCGCCGCGGCCGGCGCTGCTCAATTGCTGCAATCTTGTGGCGTTGAAGGCGCGCGAGAGTGGCGTCGATCTCGTCACCCGGGTGCCCGACGATCTGCCGATCGTGAACGGCGATCCGCGCGCGTTCAAGCAGATCGTGCTCAATCTGGTCTCGAACGCCATCAAGTTCACCGAGCGCGGCGGCAAGGTTACCGTGTCGGCCGGCGTCGAGGGATCGCGGCTGGTGCTGCGTGTCTCGGACACTGGCGTCGGCATCGCCGCCGATGATCTCAAGCGGATCGGCGATCCGTTCTTCCAGGCCGGCAAGACTTATCAGCGCCGCCACGAGGGCACCGGTCTTGGTCTTTCCATCGTGAAGGGGCTGGTCGGCCTGCACCACGGCGAAATCAATGTGGAGAGCAAGGTGGGCGAGGGCACCATTGTATCGGTCGCGCTGCCGCTGGCGTTCACCCCGCCCGCCGCCGTCGAGCCGTCCAGCAATGTCTCGACCCTGAAGCCCGCGCTGCGTTCCGGACTACAAGAGCAAACCCATCAGGTGAAGAAGAGTGCCTAGACAGACTTTGGATGACGATGAAACGCCGCGCCGTCGCCGCGGCGCCAAGGCAGTGGCCATCGCGGCCGAGGAGGAACGTGGCCTCGTCCTGCGCCTGCTGCTGCACAGTCCGAAGGATCTGGTCGCCGGCGTGCTGGCGACGTCTGCCATCGTTGCGATCCTGATCAATGCGCTGTTCCTGCAGGCGGGCCGTCATCCGTCGCCGATGTTCGGCGGTTCGGTTGTGACGCTGCCGCCGCCGGCCCCGGTTGCCGCGGCCACCAGCCCGATACCGCGCCCGCGTCCGGCCGAGGCGGCTGCCCGATCGATTGAGCCGGCCGCCATGGAGCCGAGCAAGCCCGTCGACGTGAAGCCGGTGGAGACCAGGCCGGCCGAGACCAGGTCCGTCGAAGCCAAGCCGGCAGAACCCAAGGTCGAGGCCAAGCCGGTCGATCCGATGGCCAATCTGGTGCTGAAATCGACCACTGCGCCGCCGGCCGCAGCACCGTCCCCGGCCGCCGCGCCGTCCAGCGTCATTCGTCCGCCGGCGTCGATTCCGACACAGCATCTGAGCCCGGCCGGCAAACGCATCGCCGCAGTCCAGCGTACGCTAACGGAGTATGGCTACGGCCAGCTCAAGCCGACCGGCACGATCGGCGCCGATACCCAGCACGCGATCGCGAAGTTCGAACGCGCCCGCAAGCTGCCGGTGACCGGTCAGATGTCCGATCGCCTGGTACGCGAGCTCGGCGCGATGATCGGCCATTCGATCGAGTAGTCGTCTCTCTGCGAAGGCATTGAATGCGTATTCGTCATGCCCGGGCTTATCCCGGGCATTGACGTCTTTGAGACTTGTTGCAGCCAAGACGGGGATGGCCGGGACAAGCCCGGCCATGACGAGTTAAGGCGCATCGCCCAGCAGAACGTCCCTGACCTCGTCGGAGAACAGCTTCCTGCGTCCGGCCACCAGCACCCATTCCGGATCGTCGCGATCCGGAATAGCGCGCGGCATCCCGTGATCGAGCAGGGCCTGCGCGCAACCCACCCAGTCGCCGCCGCTGACCGGCTCGTTGCAGGAGGCCCATGACAAGGAGCCGGACGTGTTGTCGCCGAAGCCGTGCTGCTCGGTCCACTCCGCGCCGTGCTCGAGCAGGAATCGCGTCAGGCCGGCATTGCCGCGGAACACCGCGTGATTGAGCGCCGACGCATCCCAGTCGCCGCCACGCACCGTGATCGGCCAGCCGAGCTCGACCATCAGCCGCACTGCATCGTCGCCGCTTGCCGCGGCGAGCTCCGGAAGCAACCGCAATTGCTGCGGTGAAAGTGAACCCGGAAGATCGGGCCGACCAGCCTGGATTCGCCGCGCCTCGCTCTCGTCACCACTGCTGCACGCCGCGACGAACCGCTCATCATCGGCAAGCGTCTCATCGCCGGTGCGTTCGCGCAGCAACTCGGCGACATCGGTCAGTCCGAACTGCAATGCGTAGCGGTAGGCGCTGAGCCCGCCTGGTGTTGTGATGCGCGGATCTGCGCCGGCGTCGAGCAGTATCGCGATGCAGGTTCGCGACCGCCGCCGGCGGATCGCCCACAGCAACGGCGAGCCGCATTCGGTCAGCGGCGCGTTGCCGGCGGGTTCGTTTGGATTGCCGCCGTGCCGCAGCAGCAGGTCGAGCGCCGCCACGTTCTCGTCATCGAGCACCTTGTACATCGCGTTGGTGCCGGCGATCCGTGCGCCATGCTCAAGCAGCAGGCCAGTCGTCACCGAGCCTTCGAGCGAGTGGTAGAGCGATTCATTGTCGTTCGGATTGGCGCCCGCTTCGAGCAACAGTCTGGTCAGTTCGAGATCGTGGTTGCGGCCGGCGGCGCCGTACAGCGCTGACAGCGGATTGCTGTCATCGGGTGCGTCGAGCGTTCCGGGCGGCCAGCGGCTGCTGATGTGCTGGTCGGGATCGGCGCCGGCCTGCAGCAGCAGGCGTGCGCAGCGATGCAGCCGCGCCTCAAATTCCGGAATCTGCAGCAGGCTGGAATGCGTCACGGCGACCAGCGGCGGCAGTTTGAACGGACCGCCGGGACGGTTGACCCATGTGGGATCGTCGTTGGCGGTGCGTTGCACTGTCTCCTCGTCACCGATGGCGCAGGCGAGATAGGGATCGTCGGCGACAAGACTGGAATCCTCGGTGAGCATCCGCGCCGCAACGCGCGGATTGGCGCGGTCGGTGGTGCCGGCGACGTCCGCGGCATAGACCAGCTGCAGCCATCGCCGCACGCGATCGGCCTTGCTTTTACCAAGCGGCAATTGTGCGTCGACATAGCGCCGCAGGTCCGGCCAGGAGGCGAAGCCGAGATCGCGCGCCACGCAGGACTGCGCATCGTGCAGCCGCAGATCAAGCGCGGCGATTTGAGCGTCGCTGCGCCCGGCCGCAGCCGGAAGCGCATGCCGGAAACGCGCGTAGGCCTCTGGCGCCTGCCGCCGATAAAGGCGAATGAGTTCCTTGGCCTGCTTCTTCAGATGATCGAGATTCAATCGCGCGGGCGATCGGTCCATGGAAACCTCCGTGCATCATCGCCGATGGTCCACAAAACCGGCTGCACAAAGGCTTGGGTGGCCGCTCAATTGATGCAAGTGGGTTCAACCCTTCCCGTGGACCCGGGCGCGGCTTGCACCGCGGATGCAAGGATATGGGTGACGATTGGTTCGGTCAACCCGCCGCGGCGTGACGACATCTGTGACAATTGGACGTGACCGCGCCGCTGGCTTATAGGTCGGCGCATGCGATTGAAAACAAGCATTTGGGTCGCGGCGTATCTGCGCCGCTGCCAGACCGAGGGCGTGTTCGGCGCGGTCCGCAAGAAGGGCGCCGAGGAAGCCGGGGCCGTGTTCGTCAAGGTGGCGCTGATGGACGGCAACGCGATGCTGTATGCGCCGGCGCCGCAGACGGTCTATGACGACAGCCGTCCGGTCGAGCGGCTGTTCGTGCCGACCGCACCACAGCCGGTATCCGAGCCGTCTCTCGAGGAGCGCTTGACCAAGGAGCTCCGCTTCGATCCCGATGCCTGGATCGTCGAGACCGAGGACCGTGCCGGGCGGCACTTCCTCGATCTGGCCAAGGGCTAACTTCCAGACTTCTGATTTCGGACAGCGGGCGCGCTGCCGGGTTGCAACGCGGGGCGCGTCTGCGAGGATGTCGCGCGCACGCGATGGCGCTCATCGTCATAGAGCGACGAGCGATACCTGGCGCGGGCCACCGCCATGGTCGAGCCGCGCCACGCCGCCAGCATCACCAACGCCGAGCGCTCGCTCAGGCGATCGTAGAGCCGCGACAGCCGATAGACGTAGTTGACCGAGGAGCCGGCTTCCGGATTGAGGAACATCAGGATCCGCTGGAACGCGGCGCTCGACACGTCAAGCGCCCGCATCGCGCAGGCGAGCGGCTCGCCGCCGGGATCGTTGACGACGTCCGCGGCGATCCGCGACGGCAGGATCAGCGCCTCGCCGAGTTCGAGCGTGAAGTTATCGAGGTCCTCGGCAAACGCTGCCATCTCCAGGATATGGATCGCGCGCGCGGCGCGCGCGGCCGGGATCCGCGCCGCAGCCTTCAGCGGCGTCTCCTGCAGATTGTGCAGGATCTGCGCGCGCTCCCTCGTGCTGGCGGCAAAGAACATGTCGGAGATTTCGGCGGCATCGTTTGGCCGCATGGCAAGGCTCGCGGCCATCCGCAGCTCGGCTTCGGTCGGGACCTTGGCCGGCAGCGCTGACGGGGCGGGCGCGGGAATTGGCGTGGCCGCCGGCATCGGCTGGTCGGGACCGACGCGGCGCAGCCCGAGCTTGTCCACGATCCGGGCGGGCGTCGCCGGATAGATCGCAAGCCGCGCGCGGACCGCGGCACGCGTCGCGTCGTCGACCTCGTCGATCAGGCGCGTCGTCAACTCGACGAACTGGCGCTCTTCATCGGCGGAGTGGGCGCTCGCCTGCACATAGAGGTCGGTCAGGACGCGCAGCAGCGTCGGGCGGATGTCGACGCCCTCGCGACGGGAGAGCGTCATCAGCCCATCGAAACCAGGAAATAGCGGAGCTGCGCTCATCTCGGGCGTACGCGACTTGCCAGTGAACTTCGGTTTGAAAGCCTTGTGGCAGCGAGCCTACGCAGGCTGTTTTAAGAGGCAGTTAAGGAAAACAAGCCGTGAAGGTGAATGCTCGAATTTGCGCGTGTCTATTAAGGCACAGCGCCATATCCGTAACCGTCCGTGCCGGCGGCTTAAGATGTCATTAACCATGCGCGTTCTTAACTCGGCATGCGCGGGGCAAATCATGTCCGTGCGGGGCCAGAGAGAACGGAACATGGGCACCATCGTTGAGTTTCCGGCGGATGCGGCTGCACGGCGGCCGAGCATGGCCGGTGCTGCCGGCGAAGGCATGGGGACCGTACTGATCCTTCCCGTCGTCCGGATCGAGCGAACGACGGAGGAGACCGGCGGTGGTCGCGGACCGGAGCAGGGCACTGCGCAGGGCCGCCGTCGCCGACGCCGCTCCTGATCGCGGACATCGGGCAATGCCGGAGCTTGTGCAGCGGACCGTCGCGCGGCGGTCACTCCCGGCGCTGATCCTGCTGCTGGCAGGCTCGGCGCTCGCCGGCTGCAGCGGCGGGGATTTCGGCCGCACCCGCGCCGATTTCCGCAACGACGACATGCATCGCTGGATCGGTGCCGAGGCGACCGGCAGCATCGGCAAGAACGCCTCGCAATTCCAGCTCACCGAACACGAACGTCAGCTGCGCGACCTCGCCTATCAGTTCATCGAGCCGCCGCTGTCGCGTCCGGCGTGGAAGAGCGTATTCGGCGACTACCAGCCGCTGCCCTCGCCGTGGCGGCAGAGGGTCGTGTTCGATCGCACCGCCTATGGCCGCAATTTGATCGACGAGCCGCATCGCTCGTTCGCCTCGCGCTATTCGCTGCTGATCGACGAGGTGCGCGACGACATCACCCGCTTCGAGCCGTTCTTCGCCACCGCGATCCAGGTGATCGAGCTCGATCGCAAGCGCAATGCCAGCCTCCACATGATCGCCGACGTGTCGCCGCGCGAGCGGGCTGACGCGGTGGCGCGGATGGAAGAGAACACGCTGATCGTGCAATGGGTCCAGCAGGCCCTGGAGCGGCGGATCTCGTCCTATCGCTGGGCGCTGGAGCGGCTGGTGATCCAGGCGCCCGACGGCATGGCGGCTGACGCCGAACGCCAGATCAACGAGCTCGCCCGGCTCACAGCCAATGCGCCGCTCATCTCCGCGCCGGTCACGGGCCAGGCCGTGGTGACGAAGGGCTAGTCTAGGCGCGCTTCGTTTTCTTCGCCGTCGATTTGACCCGGCGACTGTTGGCTTGCCGCGGCAGGCTCGCAATGAACGCCTTCAGCGCATCGGAGGGCGGGTGGGCCGAGGGATAGGCGAGGCCGACCTGGCGAGTCACGTCGATATCGATCGCGCGCATCGTGACATCAGGATTGCCGCGCGCCACGCCCTCGGGGACGATGGCGACGCCGACCCCGGCCGCCACCAGCGCCATCGCCCACTCCTCGGATTCCGCGATCGCCACCGGCTTGCGCGGCGGTGAGGCACGCTTGAAGAATTCCTGCTGTTCGCAATGGCAGCGATCGATCATCGGAACGCCGGCGAAGTCGGTGGTCCGCAGCGTCTCCTTCAGCGTCAGGGGATGCGAGGGCGGCAGTGCCGCGACATAGCGCTCGCTCCACAGCGGGATGAAGTGCTCGCCGGCGCCGACCATGGTCTTGGCGACGATCCGCGCGTCGGCCTTCTCGCTGGCGCCGACCAGCCGGAGCGCAAGATCGGTATTGCCGGTCAGCGGCTTCAGCAGCGCGATGGTCCGGGCCTGATCGAGCGTCCGCAACAGGCCGAGCGTCAGCGCCTGCCGCGTCGCGGGCTTGCGGAAGAGGTTTCGCGCCGCGTCCGCCTCGTCGATGATCCTGCGGGCGATGCCGTGAAACTGCGCGGCAGAGGCGGTCGGGGCCATGCCCTTCTTGTGCCGGATGAACAGCGTGGTGCCTAGCTCGGCCTCGAGATTGGTGATCGCCGCCGAGATCGACGGCTGCGAGATGAAGCAGCGCTTCGCCGCGGCGGTCAGATTGCGCTCGCGGTAGACCGCGGCGAAGTAGCGGAGTTCGCGGATATCCATAGGTGTATCCTATCACAGGGATAGAAAGACAATATTTTACCTATGGAAACGCGAGTGGCAAGTCTGCGCCTGTTACAGCGGAGGACCTGTCATGCGCATCCACCATCTCAACACCGGCACGATGTGCCCGATCGGAAAGCGGCTCGTGAACGGCAGCGGCAGCATCTTCCAGCGGGCGCGGATGGTCTGTCACTGCCTGCTGGTCGAGAGCAATGACGGCCTCGTGCTGGTCGACACCGGGATCGGGCTCGACGATATCGGCGACCCGCCGCGGCTCGGACGCAAATGGGTGCGGCAGACGACGCCGCGGCTCGATCCGGCCGAGACGGCGGTGCGGCAGGTCAAGGCGCTCGGCTTCTCGCCGGACGATGTGCGCCATGTGCTGCTGACGCATCTCGACCGCGATCACGCCGGCGGCGTGCCGGACTTTCCGAAGGCCAAGGTGCACGTCGATCGCAAGGAGTACGACATGGCGGTAACGCATCAGGTCACGCCGCCGCAGGGGCGCTACATCACGGCGCAGTGGCAGCACGGGCCGGACTGGGCGTTCTATGGTGCCGGCGGCGAGGACTGGTTCGGCTTCAAGGGCGTGCGCGCGCTCGGCGACCGCGAGCCGGACATTCTGATGATCCCGTTGCCGGGCCACACGCTCGGCCATTGCGGGATCGCGGTGCGCGACAAGGTCAGGTGGCTGCTGCACGCCGGCGACGCCTATTTCCACCACGCGCAGCTCGATGCCAGGCCGCGGATCCCGCTGGTGCTCGGCATGTTCCAGCGCCGGGCGGACATGGATCGCGCGATGCGCATCCAGAACCAGGAGCGGCTACGGCAATTGAAGGCGGCGCATGGCGCTGATGTGACGATCGTCAACAGCCACGATCCCGTCGACTACGAGACCTGCCGCTGCGGCCGGCACGCGCTCGCCGCGAGCTAGCGCTTGCGTGCCGCAGGCGGCGGGGCCGGCACAGGCAGCGGCGGCGGCGCCTCCTGCTTGGCCGCGACCGGCTCGGTCTGCACCTTGCAGGAGGAGGCGGCGAGCGAGGCCTGCGCCTGCGGCATCAGGCCGGGCTCCGGCGCCAGCGCCTTCAGGAGGATCAGGCCGGTTGAGGTCGGCGAGTCGATGATCAGCCGGTCGGCGGCGGTGATTTCCTCGTCCTCCGGCAGCTCGTTGTGCTGCGCTTCCGTCATCAGGTCGAGCTCGATCACCTTCTTGCCGGCCGAGCGGTCGTTGATCGCGTAATAGGCGACCTCGTTGCGGGTATAGAACGACACCGACGTATAGGCCTGGCTGACCGGCACGGTGAGCTTGAGCGGCCCGGTCGAGAGATCGTAGCGGCAGATCGCCACCGCGAAGGCCGGATCCATCAGCGGCATCGGCGAGTGGCTCGGGTCGGCCAGCGGCAGCTGCGTCACCTCGTTGAGCTTGGTCATCGGCGTCAGCCGCGAATAGGCGTCCTGCGAGGCGATGCGCGGCAGCGCCAGCACGCTGACGAGATGCACCACGCCGCCGAGCAGCACGCCTGCGAGGATGGTGAGCAGCACGCGGATCATGGGCAACCCGTCGTTGCGATCGACGGCATCGGCGCGTCGCGCTGCGTGCGGGTCGCGACCCCGACCGGCGTATCGTAAAGGCGCAGCATCAGCGCGTAGCGCTCGATGCCGCCGGTCGGCAGCCAGTTGCCGGCGCGCGAGCGCGAGGCGATGTGGATCTCGAACGTGCCGTCGGAGGCGCGCATGATCTCCTGGCTGGTGAAGCCGTAGCGCTGCAGCGTGTTGGCGACCAGGTGCCCCTTGCGGTCGAACAGCGTCAGCGTCCAGAACCGCGCCGCCGGCGTCACGCCGCTGACCACGATGTCGCAGCGGCCGTCGAGCGGCTTGTTCTTGTCGTCTGTGGTCGCCGAGAACGCGATGCCGTCGCCGGTGCCGATCGGCAGCTCGCCGCTGCGCGCGATGGTGGCGCGCGAATAGGGATCGACGTCGGAGGTGCCGCTCTTCGGCCGCGCGGTCCAGGCGCCGATCTTCAGCGTGCCGAGATCGGTGCCGCGGGTCGCCGTCGCGTAGGTCAGGCCGAGGCCGACGGCGGTGGCGATGACGAGTGCCAGCAAAGTGGTGAGGAGGAGCCGCACGTTAGTTCTTGCGTGGCGGTGCCGGTGTCGCGCCGTCCGGCCCGGCCGCGGCAACGTAGTTTTCGGGGAACGCCAGCGCGCTCGAGGACTCGGCCTTGCCGGTCTTCGAGGACTCGTTCAGCGTGGTCTTGCCGGCGGTCCTGGCGGCGTCATCGAGCAGCTTCTCGACCCGCACCAGGATATCCGCGCCGCGCTTGGTCAAAACCGGCGGCGGGCCCGGCTTGGTCTCCAATACGCGCGGCGCCGTGTTGGCCTGGGCATTGGCCTGCGCCGGCTGCGGCGGCAGCTTCTGGCCCATGCCGACGCCGACCAGCTCCTTGACCTCCACGCCCTGATGCGCCGCGACCATGATGTCGTGCCAGGTCTGCGCCGGCAGCGAACCGCCGGTCATGCGGTTGGTCGGCGAATAGTCGTCATTGCCGTACCAGACCGCGCAGGTGAAGTTGCCGGTGTAGCCGACGAACCAGGCGTCGCGATAGGCGTTGGTGGTGCCGGTCTTGCCGGCGGTCGGAATGCCGTCGAGCGCGGCGCGGCGCGCGGTGCCTTCGCTGACCACGTGGCTCATCATGCCCGCCATATCGGCGGCGATGTTCGGCGGAATGGCTTGCCGCGGCTTCGGACCGTCGCGGTCCCAGCGCCAGACCAGGTCGCCGGCGCCGGTGCGCACCTCGAGCACGGAATGCGGCGTCACTGCCTTGCCGCGGTTCGGGAAGGTCGCATAGGCAACCGCGTGCTCCAGCACCGTGACTTCGTCGGAGCCGATCGGCAGCGACGGCGTATCGGGCAGCGGCGCCTTGAGGCCGAAGCGGCGCGCGACCTCGACGATCTTGGCGCGGCCCGCCTTCGGCCCTTCCTTGCCGCCCATCATGATCGAGAGCTTGACCGGCACCACGTTGATCGAGCGGGTGATCGCCTGCGTCAGCGTGACCTGACCCGAATAGGAATGGCCATAGTTCTGCGGGCACCAGTTGCCGATGCAGACCGGGCCGTCCACGATCTTCGAGTTCGGCGTGAAGCCGTTCAGCAGCGCCGTGGTGTACACATAGGGTTTGAACGATGAGCCCGGCTGGCGATAGGCGTCCGTGGCGCGGTTGAACTGGCTCGCACCGTAGTCGCGTCCGCCGACCATGGCGCGGATGCCGCCGTCGAGATCGGACACCACGGTCGCGGCCTGCGTCGCGTGATAGTCGCGCCCGAACTGTCGCAGCTGGTTCTCGATCGCTTCCTCGGCCGCCTTCTGCACGTTCATGTCGATCGCGGTGCGGACCACGAAGACGCGCTCGGTGTAGGATTTCGGGAAGGTGTCGACCAGCTTGCGCATCTCGTCGAAGGCATAGTCGAGATAGTAGTTCGGCGAGTTCTCGTCGCGCCGGTCGACCGCGACCGCGGGATTGCGGCGGGCACCGAACACCTGGCCCTCGGTCATGAAGCCGGCATCGACGAGGTTGTCGAGCACGACATTGGCGCGGGCGCGGGCCGCGGGCAGGTTGATGTGCGGGGCGTATTTGGTCGGCGCCTTGAACAGGCCGGCGAGCATCGCGGCCTCCGCGAGATTCACGTCGCGCACCGACTTGTTGAAGTAGAAGTGTGCCGCGCCGTCGACGCCGAAGGTGCCGCCGCCCATATAGGCGCGGTCGAGATAGAGCTTCAGGATCTCGTTCTTGGTGAGCCGCGTCTCCAGCCAGATCGCGAGGAAGGCTTCCTTCACCTTGCGCTCGATGGTGCGCTCGTTGTTCAGGAACAGGTTCTTGGCGAGCTGCTGGGTGATCGACGAACCGCCCTGGCGGACGCCGCCGGCCTGCGCGTTGGTGACCAGCGCGCGGGCAAGGCCCGGCACGTCGATGCCGAAATGGTCGTAGAAGCGGCGGTCCTCGGTCGCGAGCGTCGCCTTGATCAGATTGTCCGGAAAATCTTCCAGCGGGATCGAGTCATTGTGCTTGATGCCGCGGCTGCCGATCGGGTTGCCGTAGCGGTCGAGGAACGTCACCGCGAGGTCGGACTTCTTCAGCCAGTCCTCGTCGGCGGTCTCGCGGAAGGCGGGGATCGCGAGCGTCAGCATCAGGATCATGCCGCCGAGCCCAAGGGTTGCGGCCTCCGACAGCGGCTCGATGAACACCCAGCGCTTCCAGCGGCCGACATAGAAGCGGTCCATGAAGGTGGAATAGCGCTCGTAGAGCTCGCGCAGGCCCTTGCCCGACGAGAACAGCGTCGAGTCGATACGCGCATCGAGGTCCAGGAAGAAGTTCCGGACCCTCTGTTTCCAATGGGACGGCATGATCTGAAAGGACCGGACCCTTGATCAGTTCGACTGCGCTGCGGGCGCCCAAACCGGGCACAGGGCAGCGTCTTGCTTCGATGTTGCGGCAATCCCAAGGCGCTTTTGCGTCGATGGGGACTCGTTCGTTGTTCTATCCGAGCGGCTGCCATAAACCAATGGCGCGGCTTGTGAATTTAATGGGAGCCCTAACGCTGCCCACCGGCTTTTTCGACCCCGCAATACCACCCCCTTGCGCAAGCGTTGCCGGCATCCCAAGAAGAGTTGCACCGCCATTTCAGGGATATCATGACCGCATCGCCCAAGCGCCCGTCGGACCAGGAGGGATTCTTCTGGAAAACCAAGACGTTGGAAGAGATGTCCAACGCCGAATGGGAGAGCCTGTGTGACGGCTGCGCACGGTGCTGCCTGGAGAAGCTCGAGGACGAGGACACCGGCAAGATCTATTTCACCCATATCTCCTGCAAGCTGCTCGATTCCGGCCTCTGCACCTGCAAGGACTACCCGAACCGTTCCGACCAGGTTCCGGATTGCGTCCGCCTGACTCCCGAAAACGTCCGGACGCTGAACTGGCTGCCGCCGAGCTGCGGCTACCGGCTGGTGGCCGAGGGGCGGGACCTCTATTGGTGGCATCCCCTGATCTCGGGCGATCCCAACACCGTCCATGAAGCGGGAGTTTCGGTACGCGGGCGAGTGGAGGGCACCGAGCTCGACGTCAACGACGCCGATCTCGAGGATCATATCGTGCGATGGCCGGCGCTGCTGCCGAAACGGGCACAATTGAAGAAGCGGCCGAAAATGCTGGGCAAGACGACCAAAGCGTGACGTCGTCGCCGCGTCCGCGATCACGTCACCGCGAGAACATCGCCGCGGGATGCACCCATGCGCTGGGGTGCCTGCCTCAGCATTGAATTGCTGCATAAATTGCAAAGCAGAGAATGATTCCATCGCGGGATGCGCCCGCGCAGCAGCATTACGCCTCAAATGAACAAGTATGAACGGCAGAGCCGGATTCCTGCCGACCAAGCGACATTGCCCGACGACATTGCCGAAGAGCTGTCACGCCTTCCGAGCGAGGTGATCGAACTCAGCGAAGCGCCGCCGCTGGCGCCGCCGGTACCGCTCAATCCGGACGAAGTCCGCACCATCGTCATCAGCCTGATGTTGACGATGTTCCTGGCCGCGCTCGACCAGACCATCGTCGCGACCGCGCTGCCGACGATCGGGCGCCAGTTTCACGACGTCACCAATCTGTCCTGGGTGATCACCGCCTATCTCTTGGCCTCGACGGCGGTGGCGCCGGTGTTCGGCACGCTGAGCGACATCTATGGCCGCCGCGTCATGATCATCACCTCGCTCAGCCTGTTCGTGGTCGGCTCGGTGCTGTGCGCGATCGCGCCCAGCATGACGATGCTGATCGTTGCCCGCGGCCTGCAGGGGCTCGGCGGCGGCGGCATCATGCCGGTGGTCCAGACCGTGATCTCCGACGTGGTGAGCCCGCGCGAGCGCGGCCGCTATCAGGCCTATTTCTCCAGCGTCTGGATGGCCGGCGGCATTCTCGGCCCGGTGGTCGGCGGCGTGTTCGCCGAGCATCTGCACTGGTCGATGATCTTCTGGATCAACCTGCCGCTCGCGGCGGCGGCGCTGGCGCTGCTGCTGCCGAAGATGGGCAAGATCCCGGTGTTCCACCGCAAGCGCAAGGTCGACTGGCTCGGCGGCATCCTGCTGATGGCCTCGGCCGTCGTGTTGATGCTGGTGCTGACCTGGGGCGGCACCCGTCTGTCCTGGCTGTCGCCGACCATCACCGCGATGGTGGGCGCCTCGATCGCGCTCGCCGGCGCCTTCGTCTGGCACGCGCGCCGCGCCGACGAGCCGTTCCTGCCGCTGTCGCTGCTCGGCGGCTCGGTGGTGCCGTTCGCGATGGGGGCGGGCGGCTGTGCGCTCGGCGCCATGGTCGGCCTCACCGTGCATCTGCCGCTCTATTACGAGGTGGTCTATCATCTCACCGCCAGCGAGGCCGGCCTCGCGCTGATCCCGCTCGCGGCGATCTCGACCTTCGGTGCGGCGATCGCCGGCCGGACCATGGCGAAGGCCAAGCACTACAAGCGCGTCGCCATCGTAGGCACCTCGGTGGCCGCGATCTGTGCCGTCGGCATGGCGGTGACGACGCTGCCGCTGTGGGGATTATTGCTGTTGATGAGCGTGTTCGCGCTCGGCCTCGGCACCACATTCCCGATCAGCGTGGTGTCGTTGCAGAACGCGGTGGCGCGGCCGCAGGTCGGTACCGTGACCGGCGCGATGAACTTCTTCCGCGCGATGATGGCCTCCTTCACGGTCGCCGCCTTCACTACCATCCTGCTGATGACGCTGGGGACCGACATCTCGCTCGCCGGCGAGCATCATGCCGCCTCCGCCGGCACCGTCAGCGCGATCCCGATGGCCGACATGATCCATGCGTTCCGCTACGTGTTCGGCGCCGCCGCCGTGCTGCTGACCACCGCCTCGATCTGCATGATCACGATGGAAGAGCGCCCGCTCGCTGGTCCCGCCGCCCACCCGCCGGCGGAGATGGCGGAGTAGAGGCAGTCGACTCATACACCGCTGTCGTCGCCGCGGCGGATGTTGTGAATCGGACTCGTCGTTCCAAATCGCGTAACAATGAGCATCCGTGGTTATGGGTCCCTGCTTTCGCACTAGTGCATCTACGCGTTTGTCGGGCCATTTGCGAGGATTTGGAAGCGGGCCATTCCGGTGTGGAAGGTGATTGGTCCAGGTGGACGGTGGGAGGCGTAGCCGGTCCATCCGCCGAGTTTTGCGATGATCCATGCCGCCCAAGCAAGAGTGTTGGGGCGATGGTGGTTTTTCTGAAGCTCGGTGCGACCTTTCATGGTTTTGTTGATGGCCCTGAGCGTCTCGATCTCTTCTGCGGTGAAGACAAATTCAGCCGGCAATTCTTCGCCACTGTTGCGGGCCTGAACGAGTTGAATGACGATACATGCCGCTCTGGTGGCGACCGCCACGAGCTTGATCAGGCCTTCGGCGCTCTCGATCTGACTATCCTCGATGCGCAAACCCTGGCTCTTCAGCGAGCGAAAGAGTTGCTCAATGATCCAGCGCTGGCGGTACCAGGAGACGATCTGCCAGGCGTCTTTAACGGTGGCGACCGGATGAGTGGTCAGGAGCAGCCAGCGAATGGGCTCCGCACCTCTCGGCGGATGCAACTCGACCACTTCTACGAAGCTGAGTTTGATGCCCTCCGCCAAGTCGGTGACGCCGGGCCTCTGCGGCCGCTTGAGCACGACGGTTCCGAAGCGCATCGAGAGATGGGCCTGCCGGCCGCGCCGATCCATTCGCTGCGGCAGATCGATCACCGCGTTGTCGCAGAAGCGGCTCCGCTCGACCGCCTGATAAAGTGTGTCGCCATCGACCAGCGCATGGTCGTGCATGGCACGCGACAGAAGATGGACATTCTCAGCTGGCGTCAGCGCCCGAGTGAGCAAAGAAATCCCCCTCGCGGTCGTTGACGACGGTGATCATGCGGGCATCTGCCAGGACGTCGCGGCCTTGCTCGGCGGCCGTCACCCAGCGCGCCGACTCCTTGTCGGCCAAGGCGCGCCGCTCATGCGGGATTTTTACCTTGCCTTTGCGCGTCCAAACGTTGCCGCCAGTAAGGCCAAGACAGACCCCGCTGTCGGCATCCACCGCCATCATCGCATGCAACAGCACGCCGCGAGCATTGCCCTTGCCGACTTTGCCCAGCCCGCGCCGCCGTCCCGCCGGGGTCTGGAACTTGACCTCGCTCGTATCCTGGATCGCCAGCACATGACGCCCGCTGACCGCAGTCCGCGTCTGCGCGCTCCAGCCCTCAATCAATTTATCGATCGTGACTTGGGGGTTGTTCACAAACCGCCAGAACGCCATATTGGCAGCCCAATCGCCCCGGGCCATCTGGCGCAAGCAGACGCTGCGCGTGCAAAGCATAGCCCGGAGAAGCGTCGCCCCCTTTTGTCGAGACGAACGTCCCCGAACTCACCCAAAGACAAATCCGGCTGCATCGCTGGCGCTCCTTCGAATCAAAGCGCCAGTGAGAGAATCATACAACATGCTGCAGAGACGCCACTTCTTGCTGCACCGAGTCAATCTGTCGCGCCCCAAAACCGTGTAGACACGCTAGCGCTTTCGCAGGGACGGCACTGAGCTTGTCGCACGGCCAGCGGGCAACAATTCGCGTTCTCGCGACATGAATTGCCCGAGCCGTGCTTTTCGTTCCGCTCTCTCCGCTTCGCTCGCCCCGCGTAATTTGCGCAGCGGGGAATGACGATCTGAGCGATCGGTGCACCACCACTTTATTCCCCCGCTGCCTCATGTTTGTTCATTTGGTGAGCGCCGACCCACTACTTTAGTCGCCGTCCTTGCATGGCGATCTGCGCGCAGTTTCACTTGCTGCGCATTTTGTCGCGGCTATAGTCGCGCCCCAAGAGCTCGAAGCAGCCGAAGAAAAAGAGGAGAGAAACAGGGTGACAAGAACATTGCGACTCCCCGTGCACGCGATGCAGAAACTTGCAGGAGCGGCCGTGTTGGGCCTGTTGGCTGCGGCGCCGAGCGGAGCGCTGGCTGCCGACACCCTCAAGATCGGCGTGATCGCCGAAGCGCAGGCGATTGCCGGTGCATCGATCCCGCAGGCGGCGCAGCTGGCCGCCGACGAGATCAATGCCAAGGGCGGCATCGACGGCCGCAAGATCGAGATCGTCAGCTACGACAACCACTCGTCCTCGGCGGATTCGGTGCGCGCGTTCCAGCGCGCGGTCAACGAAGACAAGGTCAACGTCGTCATTTCGAGCTACATCAGCGAAGTGGTGCTGGCGCTCGAGCCCTGGGCTTCGCGCCTGAAGACGCCGTTCGTCACGCCCGGCGCCGCCTCCAACGAGATCAGCAAGAGCGTCCACGCCGATTACGAGAAGAACAAGTACACCTTCCACGGCTACCTGACCTCGGCCGCGCTGGCGCTGTCGGTCTGCGACGCCGCCAAGGAGCTGCTGGTCGATCAGAAGCACATGAAGACCGCGGTCATCATGAGCGAGGATGCCGCGTGGACCAAGCCGCTCGATGTCGGCTACGAGGAATGCCTGCCGAAGATCGGGCTCAAGGTCGTCGACCACATCCGCTTCTCGCCCGACACCACCGACTTCACGCCGATCTTCAACAAGGTCGAAGGCTCCAAGCCCGACGTGATCATCACCGGCATCTCGCATGTCGGCGTGCAGCCGACGGTGCAGTGGAAGAACCAGCAGGTGCCGATCCCGATGTTCGGCATTTCCTCGCAGGCGACCAACGAGACCTTCGGCAAGGACACCAACGATGCGGCGGAAGGCGTGCTGTATCAGGGCGTGTCCGGCCCGAACGTCGCGGTGACGCCGAAGTCGGTGCCGTTCGCGGAAGGCTTCAAGAAGCGCTACGGCAACTATCCGTCCTACGCGGGCTATACCGCTTATGACGAGGTCTACTACATCGCCGATGCGGTGAAGCGCGCCGGCTCGGTCGAGGCCGACAAGTTGGTCGATGCGCTGGAGAAGACTGACTGGGAAGGCACCATCGGACGCGTCCAGTTCTACGGCAAGGACGATCCGTTCACCCATTCGATCAAGTACGGCAAGGGCCTGATCACCGGACTGATGCTGCAGTGGCAGGGCGGCAAGCAGGTCGCGGTCTGGCCGAAGGTGGTCGCCAAGAGCGACCTCAAGTTCCCGAGCTTCATCAAGGTCACCACGAACTGACTGATGATCATGCTCCCGGGCCCCACCCGGGAGCATCCCTGTTCGGTTCTGTGTCCTCCACAACAGGCAGCCCTGCTGCCGCGGCCAATCTGAGATGCTTGCCTTACAAATCCTGATCGATGGCTTTGCCATCAGCGCGCTCTATGCGCTCGGCGCCACCGGTTTCACCCTGATCTTCGGTGTCTCCGGCGTCCTCAACCTCTCCCACGGTGCCATCATGGTGGCCGCGGCGGTCGCGGCCTGGGCCGCGGCCAGCGTGCTGCACCTCGACATCTACACCGGCGCGCTGTTCGGTGTCGGCGTCGCGCTGATCGTGTCGTTCGCGACCTATTTTGCGGTCGTCAAGCCGATCCAGAATTCAACGCGGATCCCCAATGAGGAGAAGGAAATCTTCGTCCTCACCGGCACCCTGCTGTGGGGCATCATGATCCAGGAACTGATCGCCTATTTCTTCACCAACAACGCCAAGACGGTGCTGCCGATCGTCGAGGGTGTCGTCGATATCTTCGGCAACCGCACGCCGCGCAACAATATCTTCACCGCGCTGGTCTGCTGCCTCGTGATCGGCCTGCTGTGGCTCCTGGTGAACCGCACCAGGACCGGCAAGGCGGTACTGGCGGCCTCGATGAACCCGCGCGGCGTCACGCTGCTCGGGCTCGAACTCACCCAGATCTACATCGTGGTGTGGGGCATCTACGGCATTCTCGCCGGCATCGCCGGCGTGCTGCTCGGCATGTTCCTCGGCGTCAGCTCCTACAGCGTCGGGCCGCTGACCGCGAGCGCGTTCTCGATCGTCGTGCTCGGCGGCCTCGGCAGCGTGTCGGGTTCGCTGATCGCAGCCTTCGTCGTCGGCTATCTCGAGACCATCACGGCCTACATGATCTCGCCGGCCTATCGCACCATTCCGGCGCTGCTGCTTCTGGTGTTCGTGATGTATATCCGGCCTCAGGGCCTGCTCGGGAGGCGCTGAGATGGCCAGCTTCTTTTCCTCGCGCCTGTTCTTCATTTCGCTGGTCTGCGTGGTGATCGCCGCGACGCTGCCGTTCTACGTCTCGGGCTACATCCTCGGGCTGCTGACCGTCGCGTTCTATTTCGGCGTGTTCGCAATGGCCTGGGACCTCTTGTTCGGCTTCGCCGGCGAGGTGAATTTCGGGCCGACCTTCCTGATCGGCACCGGCGCCTACACCGCAGGAATTCTCAACAACCAGTTCGGCTGGTCGGTCTATGTCTGCATCCTGCTCGGCGCGCTGGCCTCGGTCGCCGCGGGCTTCGTGCTGGCGCTGCCGGCGCTGCGGGTGAGAGGACCGTATTTCGGCCTGACCACGCTGGTGGCGGTCTTGATGCTGCAGAACTTCGTCGTGGTGTTCGCAGATCTCACCGGCGGCGAGATCGGGCTCACCATCCCTGACGTCATCACCATCAATGCCGGCGCCAATTACTGGATCGCGCTCGGCTTCATGACCGTGAGCGCGGCCATCCTGTACGGCCTGTCGCAATCGCCGGTCGGCCTCGTGCTGCAGGCGAGCGGGCAGGATCCGGTGCAGGCCGGCGCGCTCGGCTTCAACATCGTCAAGCACAAGCTCGCGGCCTTCATCGTCAGCGCCTTCTTCTCGGGACTGTCGGGCGCGCTGCTCGTGTTCTACTTCGGCACCGCCTCGGTCGGCACCGTGGTTGACGTTGCGGTCGGCGTGAACGTGATCGTCTCCGCCGTGCTCGGCGGCCGGCGCACCGTGCTCGGCGCCGCATTAGGCGCGATCTTCCTGATCGTTGCCGGCGAATTCCTGCGCCCGACCGGCGAGCTTGCGACCTTCATCGTCTCGGCGGTGGCGCTGCTCGTCGTCCTGTTCTTCCCCGGCGGTTTCCTCGGAGCGGCCCTGTCACGCGAGGCGCGCTCTTAAATGGATCAGACTGTGACCACAGCAACGCTCACCGTCCGTGGATTGACCAAGCGATTCGGCGGCTTGACCGCCGTGAAGAACCTCTCGTTCGACCTGCATCCCGGCGAGATCCTCGGCCTGATCGGACCGAACGGCTCGGGCAAGTCGACCGCAATGAAGAGCGTGATGGGCATCGAGCGCCCGACCGCAGGCGAGGTGCTGTTCGAAGGCGAGAACGTCGCCGGGCTGCCTGCGCACAAGATCGCGCGCAAGGGCTTCGGCATGGTGTTCCAGCACTCACGGCCGCTGAACCGGCAGACCGTGCTGGAGAACATCATGGTAGCGC
The DNA here is from genome assembly GCF_054058795.1 of Bradyrhizobium sp. USDA 4506. Lineage (NCBI taxonomy): Bacteria > Pseudomonadati > Pseudomonadota > Alphaproteobacteria > Hyphomicrobiales > Nitrobacteraceae > Bradyrhizobium > Bradyrhizobium sp. USDA 4506. The sequence goes on from NZ_JBSSBM010000002.1 coordinate 1,193,986, forward strand.
TGTTGCCCGACAGCCTGTTCATGCTGTTTCCCGACAAGGCGCTGACCGAGCGCGCCAAATGGATCGCCGAGCGTGTCGGCCTCGGGGCGGTGATGGACCGCCGCCCGCCGACGCTGCCATTCGCCGACCTGCGCCGGCTGGAATTGGCCAAGGCGATCGCGCGCGACCCCAAGGTCGTGCTGGTCGACGAGCCCTTCGCCGGTCTCACCAGCGCCGAGGTCGGCACCTTCTCCGCATTGATCCGCAGCTTCCGCGACGAGGGTCGCGCGGTGATGCTGGTCGACCACAACGTCAAGAGCGTCGCGGCGCTGGTCGACCGCGTGCTCGCGATGTATCTCGGCGAGGAGATCACGACCGGCCGCGCCGAGGACGTGATGAAGAACGAGACCGTGCGGCGGGTCTATCTCGGCGGCGCGATCCAGACCCATGCGCGGCCCGAGACCTCGTTCAAGGACAAGGTGCCGCTGCTGCAGGTCGAGAATGTCAGCGTGCATTACGGCAAGGCGCAGGCACTGGAAAACGTCTCGATCCACGTCCATGAGGGCGAGTTCGTCTCCGTCGTCGGCCTCAACGGCGCCGGCAAGACCACGCTGTTCAACACCATCTCGGGTTTCCTGCCCTATACCGGCGAGATCCTGCGCGGGGGCGAGAAGCTGCGCGGCACGGGACCTGCGAAGATCGCCCGCTCAGGCCTCGTGCAATGTCCGGAATCGCGCGAGCTATTCGGCGAGATGACGGTGCGGGAAAATCTCGACCTCGGCGGCCAGCATCTCGACGACGCGGCGCGGGCCAAGCAACTCGCCTGGCTGTTCGAGCTGTTCCCGATCCTGAAGGAACGCCAGGGCCAGATGGCGCAGACGTTGTCCGGCGGCGAGCAGCAGATGCTGGCGATCGGCCGCGCGCTGATGATGCAGCCGCAGATCCTGATCCTGGACGAGCCGACGCTGGGGCTTGCGCCTGTTATCCTTGAGCTGCTGTCGAAGGCGCTGGAGAAGCTGCGCCAAACCACCAAGATCACGGTTCTGCTGGGCGAGCAGAACGTGACGTTCGCGCTTCCGCATGCCGACCGCGTCTATGTGCTGGAGCACGCGCGGATCGTCTGGGAGGGCGATCCGGGCCGGTTCGCCGCGGAGGCCGGCAAGGACTTTCTCTGACGTTCGCAGTTCGAAAAGAAGAAAGCAAAACAAGGGAGATCATGATGACAGCATATTCAACCGCGACCCGCATGAGCCTGTTGGCCTCGGCGCTCGTGCTCTGCCTCGCGGCGCCGGCCTATGCGCAGTCCAAGGACCCGATCAAGATCGGCATCATTGCCGAAGTGCAGTCGATCGCGGGTGCGGCGACGCCGGGCGGCGCGCAGATCGCAGCCGACGAGATCAACGCCAAGGGCGGCGTGATGGGCCGCAAGGTCGAGATCGTCACCTACGACAACAAGAGCTCGTCGGCGGACTCGGTGCGCGCCTTCCAGCGCGCGGTGAGCGAGGACAAGGTCTCGGCCGTGATCGCGAGCTATATCAGCGAGGTTGTGCTGGCGCTCGAGCCGTGGGCTGCGCGGCTGAAGATGCCGCTGATCACGCCCGGCGCCGCCTCCAACGAGATCACCAAGGCGATCCACAACGACTATGAGAAGAACAAGTACACCTTCCACGGCTACCTGACCTCGGCCGCGCAGGCGCAGCTGGTCTGCGACGCGGCCAAGGAGCTGTTGGTCGACCAGCTCAAGTTCAAGTCGGTCGCGATCATGAGCGAGGACGCGGCCTGGACCAAGCCGCTCGACGTCGGCTACGAGGCCTGCCTGCCGAAAGCCGGCCTGAAGGTGGTCGAGCACATTCGCTTCTCGCCCGACACCACGGACTTCACGCCGATCTTCAACAAGATGGAAGCCGCCAAGCCCGACGTGATCGTCACCGGCATCTCCCATGTCGGCGTGCAGCCGACCGTGCAGTGGAAGAACCAGCAGGTACCGATCCCGATGTTCGGCATCAGCGCGCAGGCGCTGAGCCCGACCTTCTGGGGCGACACCAACGGCGCCGCCGAGGGCGTGCCCTCGCTCGCGGTGGCGACGCCTGATGTTGCCGTCACGCCGAAGACCAAGCCGTTCGCGGCGGCGTTCAAGGCCAAGTTCGGCACGCCGCCGGCCTATACCGGCTACACCGCCTATGACGAGGTCTACATCATCGCCGAGGCGATTCAGCGCGCCGGCTCGACCGATCCGGACAAGATGGTGACCGAGCTCGAGAAGACCGACTTCGAGGGCACGATCGGCAAGATCCAGTTCTACGGCAAGAACGACGAGTTCACTCACGGCATCAAGTCCGGTCCGGGCGCGGTGACCGGCCTCGTGTTCCAGTGGCAGGGCGGCAAGCAGATCACGGTCTGGCCGAAGGCGATCGCCGAGGGCCAGATGAAGTTTCCGAACTTTGTGAAGCTGTCGCAGTAGCAGACGTACGCGCCGTCGTTGCGAGGAGCGTAGCGACGAAGCAATCCATTTATCCCGGCGTGGAGGGGTGGATTGCTTCGCGGAGCCTGTCATCCGGCGGCGCTTCGCGCCGACCGGGTGGCTCGCAATGACGATCGGCGAATGTGAGTCCCAAACTACTTGCGCGTCGGCGGCGCCGTCTGGATCGTCGGCGCGGCCGCCGCGAGCAGCGCGGCGCGGTCGCCGTTGCGTGGCGGATAGATGCGCTGCTGGTTGATGGTCTGCTTGGTGAGCTTGGCGGCGGCGCCTGTGGTGTGCACCTCGCGGTCCCAGCCGGTGGTGTAGAGCGCACCCCAGGCGCCGAGATCGAGCACCGTCACATACCAGTCGATATTGAGCTGCAGCAGCTTCTCGCCAAACAGGTCCGCGACCACATTGTGGCCGGCGAAGCGGCCCATCGGCCGCGCGAACTGGCAGGACATCACCGTCGGGTGCTCGCCGTCGATCAGGCAGGCGGCGACGTCGCCGGCGGCGAAGACGTCCGCAAGGCCTTCGACGCGCATGGTGTGGTCGACTTTGATCCGGCCGAGCGCGTCGCGCCTGGCCGGCAGCGAGGCGGCGAGGGGGCTTGCGCGCATGCCGGCGCACCACACCACGGTTTTGGTCGGAATAATCTCGCCGGAGTTGAGCGTGATGCTGTCGGAGCTGATGGCACTGACCCGGACATTCAGCCGCGTCTCGACGCCGAGCGCGGCCAGCGCCTCGTTGATGACCGGGCGGCCATGCGCGCCGAAGGTCGCGCCGACGACGGGATTGGGATCGATCAGGATGACCCGATGATCGCCGGTGATGCCGGCGTGCGCCAGCTTGGCCGGCATCTCGGTCGCGACCTCGATCCCGGTGAACCCTGCGCCGACGACCGCGACGCTCGCGCGTGCCTCTGACGGCGGTTGTTTGCCGAGCGCCGCCAGATGCGTGTCGAGCCGCATCGCTGCTTCATAGGTGTCGACATCGAAGCCGTGGGCGGCAAGGCCCGAGATGGCGGGGCGGACCAACTCGCTGCCGGTGGTCAGCACCAGCCGGTCGTAGCTCACAACCTCCGCGCCTGCGCTCGTCCTGACCGTGACGGCGCGCGTCGCCGGATCGATCGCCGCGACCTCGGCCACCCTATGGCTGACGCCAACCGGATCGAGCAGGTCCTTGAGCGGCAGCGCGACATCGCCGAGATCGACCTCGTAATTGCGCACCCGGATGTTGTGATAGGCGTTGCGATCGACGACCAGGATCTCGGTGTCCGCTGCCCGTGCACCGATCTCGTCGCGCTTGCGGGCTGCGCCGAGCGCGGCCCATAGCCCGGCAAAGCCGGCCCCCAGCACCAGGATGCGCGCCATCTCTCCCTCCGAAGTTGCACCGGAGGGAGCTTGCCTGTGCTGGCGCGGTCAAATCAAGTGGCAGAGCGGCGTGTGAGGTGCCGTCACGTCCCCGGCCGCGACACCTCGGTCTCCTTGCTGGTGATGAATTCCAGCAGCACCGGCACGCCTTCCTTGGTCTTCTGGATGCCGCGCTTGATCGCGGGGATGATGTCCTCGGGCTTGGTCACCCGTTCGCCGTAGCCGCCGAAGGCGCGGGCCATCGCGGCGTAATCGCCGGAGATGTCGGTCGAGCGGTATTTCTCGGTCGAGATCGGCATCACCTTCAGTTCGATCGCCATCGAGAAATTGTTGAGCAGGATCGACATGATCGGAATCCGCTCGCGCACCGCGGTCTCGAAGTCCATCCCCGTGAAGCCGATCGCGGCGTCGCCCCAGACATTGATGCAGAGCTTGTCGGGCTTGGCGAGCTTGGCGCCCATCGCGAGACCAAGGCCGTAGCCGAGCTGCGTGGTCTTGCCCCAGCCGATATAGGACAGCGGCTCGACCGACTTCCAGAACGGCGAGAGCTGGTCGCGCGGGCTGCCGGCGTCGTGGGTGATGATGGTGTTGTGGATGTCGACGGTGTGCTGCAGGTCCCACAGCACGCGGTAGGGATTGAGCGGCGCGTCGTTGTGCGTCAGCTTCGGCATCCACTTGGCGAGCCACTCCTTGTGGGAGGCGGCGATCTCCTCGGCGACCGCGCTTGCGTTGCGGTCCGAGGTCACGGTCTTGCCGATCTCCTCCAGCAGCGCGTCGAGCACCAGGCCGGCGTCGCCGACGAGGCCGACCTTGGCCTCGACATCCTTGTTGATGTGGTTCAGATCGAGCGTCGAATGGATGATGGTCTTGCCCTTCGGCATCGCGATGCCGAATGACGTCTCGGTGAAGGAGCAGCCGATACCGAAGATCACGTCCGCTTCGGAAAGAAATTTCGGCACCGCGCGCGGCACCGCGAGGCCGCCGGAGCCGAGCGAGAGCGGGTGCGTCTCGGGGAAGGACGACTTGCCGCCGAGGCTGGTGGTGACCGGGATCGCGAGCCGTTCGGCGAGGCGCTTCAGCTGCGGCCAGGCCTTTGCATAGTGCACGCCCTGGCCGGCATAGATCACCGGACGCTTGGCGCCAACGAGCAGGGCAGCTGCTTCCTTCACATGGACGGGGTCGGCGCCGTAGCGGGTGCGCAGCACCGGCGTGTAGTTCAAAGGCTCCGGCACCTCCTCGTTCCACATGTCGGCGGGGATTTCGACGATGACCGGCCCGCCGCGGCCGTTCTTCAATTTTGTAAACGCCCGCCGAAAGATGTTGCAGACCTCGGCTGCGATGTTGATCGGCTCCGACGATTTTGAGAACGCCTTCATCGCCTGGCTGGAATTGAAGTTCGGGTCGATATTCGCCAGTCGACGCGCATAGCCCATCGGCAGCACAAGGACGGGCACGGATTCGCCGTAGCATTGCGCGACGCCGCCCATCGCGTTCTCCGCGCCGGGGCCGTGCTGCATGCAGAAGGCGCCGATCTTCTCGCCCGATGTGACGCGGGAGATTGCGTCCGCCATGTGCACGCCGATGCGCTCCTGGCGCACCATCACCGGGCGGATGTCGGCATTGGCGGCGTATTCTATCAAATGGTTGACCGGGTAGCCCGTGAGGATCTCGATCCCCTCGCGCTTCATGATTTCCGCGATCGCGGTGCCGAGCTTCATGACGGTCACTCCCTTTGCATGCGGCCGGTTCGTTCCGGCCTCGTTGTCGCCTGTCCGATAAAGGAACAGGATTCCGCGGCACCGGTAAAGCGTGGCCGGGGCCGGATCAGGTAGTTCTGATATGCGTTTACGACTGGAGCTGTTTCCGGTCAGACAGGATCAGAACGGAGCTCTAGGTACTTGTTTTGACGCGTTTTCTTTGCGCGAGCCGGTGTCCACTTCGCTGGAAAGCGCTCCGGCCGCGGCCCGGTGCCTCGCCCGGCGGCAACCTGATGCAGGCAGAACTAGCAGGGAAATTCCCTGCAACCTTTAAGCGATCGTTCATCCTTTCCCTCAATGGGCCGTCAACCAATGTGGCCTAGTTTCGCAAGCATATTACTACGGCGCGGGAGAAAAAGCCGCGAGCGTCGGACAGGAGCTTTTCATGCGCGCGTTGATGGCAAGGTTTCTGCGTGATGAGGTCGGGGCGACGGCCATTGAATACGCCATCATCGCCGGTGGCATCAGCATCGTGATCGTCGCGGGCGTCAGGGGCATCGGCACCAGTGTAAGCGGCCAATTCAATGCCGTCAGTTCGGCATTCAAGTAAGCGCTGCCGGCAGTTCGCCATTTTCCGGATTCAGTCGTCCCCATTCAACGCGCGCAGCATCGCGATGCGCGCGAACATCAACCAGCCGGCACCTTGTTCCGCCGCATTGATCAAATGCTCGACCGCGATCTGCCAGCGCGTCTCCTCCTGGGTGTCTTCCGATAGCTTCATGATGTAGTCGGCAGCGTGCTGCAGCGTCACCAGCGTGCCGCCGCGATGCAGCGCGATCGGTTCGTCAAACGGCGTCGACCAGGGCATCTCGACCGGGACATCTCAGGAGCTGTGGACCGGGCTCATCTTGCGGTCGCTGCGCTAGCCTGCCTTCTTGCGCGCCGCGGTGCCCTGGGCGCGCGTTGTCTTCTCGGCCTTCTTCGGCTCGGGCTTGGCGGCCTCCTTGGGCTCGCGCTTGCCGCTGCCCGAGATCGGCAGCAGCATTTCGCGCTGGCCCTCGATGCGCTCCTTCGGCTTCTTGCCCTTCGCGGCCTTTGCTTCAGTCTTGGCGGGCGCGGCCTGCTTCTCGTTGGCGAGGCTCTTCTTCAGCGCGTCCATCAGGTTGATGACGTTGCCGCTGGTCTTCGCCGCGGGCTTGGCGACCTTGATGCCGTTGCGCTTCTGGTTGATCAGGTCGATCAGCGCCTGCTCGTAGCGGTCCTCGAACTCCTCCGGATCAAAGTCGGCGGACTTCTGCTCGACGATGTGCTTGGCGAGATCGAGCATGTCCTTGGTGATCTTCACATCCTGGATGTCGTCGAAATACTCCTTCTCGCTGCGCACCTCATACGGGTAGCGCAACAGCGTGCCCATCAGCCCGTTGTCGAGCGGCTCGAGCGCGATGATGTGCTCGCGATTGGTCAACACCACGCGGCCGATCGCGACCTTGTTCAGGCTGCGGATGGTCTCGCGGATCACCGCAAAGGCGTCGTGGCCGACCTTGCCGTCGGGAACGAGGTAGTAGGGACGGATCAGATAGCGGCTGTCGATCTCGCTGCGCGGCACGAATTCGTCGATCTCGATGGTGCGGGTCGAATCCAGCGCGATGTCGTCGAGCTCTTCCTTGGTGACCTCGATATAGGTGTCGGTGTCGACCTTGTAGCCCTTCATGATGTCTTCGGTGGAGACTTCCTCGCCGGTCTCGGCGTCGACCTTAGCGTATTTGATCCGGTGGCCGGTCTTGCGGTTGATCTGGTTGAAGGAGACCTTTTCGGTATCCGATGTCGCCGGGTACAGGGCAACCGGGCAAGTCACGAGCGAAAGGCGCAAAAAGCCCTTCCAATTGGCGCGAGGGGCCATGGGGAAACTCCAGGGAAACTCCGATTACGCAACCGACGGAACGGTCAAGGATAACACCGGGAACCCCAGTTTGAAACAACACGGCCCGGTGAATCTCGCAACGGCGTTAACCGTGTCCTCGCGCTGCGCCCGTTTGACGCGGCGGGCGGGACTGCCGTCGGCCCAGCCGTCAACGCTCTCGGAACATCGCTCCCGATCACGCGTTGGCTGTCGAAGGGGCGCGGCAAACGCCGGAATTACAGGCACTTAAGCAAAGAGGTTGCCATGGCAACGGAACGACACGGTCAAATCGTCGAAACCCCGACCGAGGCACGGCAGGCCGAGCCTGGACCTTCGGTTCTCGCGCTGCTCACGGCCTCGACAGGGCTGGCCGTCCTGATCCTCGGCATTGTCTGGTTCGCCTTTTTCCGCGTGTGAGGCGATTATCATTGGTTGACCGCGTGCGAGGATTTGATTGTTAAACTGAGAGGCAGGGCGAAGCGGGCAGATTGCTCCCGGGAAGAATCCGTTCGGCCGCGCCGGCCTCCGGCGCGCGGCTATCCTGCATGCCGGCCACATCGCATGGTCAAGCTGCACGACCGTCTTGATCGACGTATGTGACGTCGATCGGGCGAGGATCCGAAGGGAAATTCCGGCGCGCGGGCCGCCGCGATCGCCGACGTAAAATTCCTGATCGTGTCGAACGGAATTTCCACTGCGCGATGGCGTGCGGCCTGGCGGCGTTTTGCAGCGGTGATCTGTGATGCGCGATGCGAATGGCTGCTGCGACGCGTCACGAGATCATCGAAATTGACTGCTAGCTGATTTGAATCAGTTACGCCTTGAGCCTGAGATGTTCTACTCGCAAGAAGAAAAAAACTCGTTGCTGGCGCGCTTCAAGGAGAAAAGCGTTTCAGGTGTCTTCGTCGGACTGACGGTGCTGGCGATGGCGGGGTGGATTTATCTTCTCAGCTCGATGTTCCTGAAATTCATGCTCTGGTGGTTCTCCTGAGACGTTCTCTCGCGAGAACAATTATTGTCGACGCCTGATCATTGATGCGTCGTTCGATTGCACAAAAATTCCAGCGGCTGAACAATCTTTCGGCGCGTCCAATCATGATGTCGTCACAACTTCGAATGTTAATAACATCGGGGCGAACGTGGACGGTTGTGATGGTTTCTCCTGCTCTGATTCTCGCGGCGGTGTTCGTCGCAGGCTTCTTCTCCGGTTTCGCCGCGCGCTCGTGGCGGTCGCACAAGCGCCGCGCGCAATATCGGATCTATGCACCGTATGTGGCGCGATCAGCCGCGAAATCGTCGAGGCGGGAACAGCCGGTCAGTGCGTTCGGCCACATGCGTCGCGCGTTCTAGCGGAGTAGTTCGATCGAGGTAGCGCGACGGTGTGCGGTGAGTTGGGGTTGGCTGGCAACATGCAATCGGTCATCATGTCGGCGTCCGTTGCGGCAGGCGGGTTGGTTGCATGCCAGCGTGCCCCTGATCTCGTCGCCAGCCCCGCGGATCGCAAGGGAACTTTCACGTCATGAGTGATCTCAGGGGGCATTCGCCAAGGCGGTATGTCGTCGATGTCAGTGGCAAGCGTGTGCTGGTCGGGCTGACGCTTGAGGAGACGTCGGAGTTCGAGGACCTGGACTCCTCGCTGCCGGGACTGGCGGACGGGCACGATAATGGGACGGGCCTGGTGCCGTCAGCCGGTGAGGGACGGTGGCTCGAACTCTATGACAAGCACGACAAGGCCTGGATCAAGTGGAAAGCCGACCTGAGAGCCGGGCATGAGGGCAATTCACCCTTTTTTAACTAAGACCGGGCGATTTTGACCTGTGCTGCCTCAATGGGCCCGAACCGGATACTGACAGATGTTTCAGCTGTTTTTGCGGTCTCGCGCGCACGACCTGATCAAATCGCGGCGCGGCGAGGAAGGGTTCAAGGCACGCTCGGCTGAGCGCGATGCCGAGACCGATCGCGCCCGGATCGGATCGATCATGGCCGCGATCGAGGCCGCGTTGCAGGCGGCCGAAAGCGAGCAATCCGGTCTTGGCCGCCGCGTCGATGATGTTCTGGCCCGCGCCGCGGTGACTCTCGGCAACGGCACCGACGAATATCTGGAACGCGAGGCGCTTGACAACTATCATCAAGACCTGTTTGACGCCGAGATCTTAAACGGCCAGCGCCGGCTGAAGGAATTGGCGACCGAGATTGCGCACTTCAAGTTCATGAAGGCCGCGGTCCTGAGCCGTTTTCCGGACTACGAGCCTCTGGCCGCCAGCAGCTGACGCCTGGCGGCGCGCAACGCGAAGGCAGCCGCGGTTGCCGCGTGTAACGGCGTATCCGACGGTCCGGCGCAAGGTGAAAGGCACAGGCAAGACGTGGTGATCGCAGGCAATCTACTCGTCACGGGCTGCGCCGGCTTCATCGGCTTCCATCTGGCGGAGCATCTGCTGAGGGCAGGGCAGCCGGTCATCGGCATCGACAATCTGAACGACTATTACGACCCGGCGCTCAAGCGCGCGCGCCTCGATCTGCTCAAGCAGCACCGTGGCTTCACCTTCGTGGAGCTCGACCTCGCCGACCGCGCCGGCATGAAGGCGCTGTTCGAGCGTTATCGCTTCGAGGTCGTGGTGCATCTCGCCGCGCAGGCCGGCGTGCGCTATTCCCTGCAGAACCCGCACGCCTATGCGGATTCCAATCTGGAGGGTTTCCTCAACGTCCTCGAGGGCTGCCGGCACACTGCGTGCAGGCACCTGTTGTTTGCGTCCTCATCGTCGGTCTATGGCGCCAACACCAAGTTGCCGTTTTCGGTCCACGACAATGTCGACCATCCCGTCAGCCTGTACGCCGCAACCAAGAAGGCCAACGAGCTGATCGCGCATTCCTATAGCCATCTCTATCGCGTGCCGGCAACCGGGCTGCGGTTTTTCACCGTATATGGGACGTGGTATCGGCCGGACATGGCGCTCTATGCGTTCGCCGACGCGATCACCAAGGGCAAGCCGATCCAGCTGTTCAACAATGGCAACATGCGGCGCGACTTCACCTATGTCGACGACGTGGTCGAGGCGATGGTGCGGTTGATCGGCCGCGCGCCGGAAGGCGACGTCAACTGGTCGGGAGCGCATCCCGATCCGGGTTCGAGCCGGGCGCCGTGGCGGGTCTACAATATCGGCAACAGCAGGCCGGAAGAACTGATGCATGTGGTGGCGCTGCTCGAGCAGGGCTTGGGGCGACAGGCCGAAAAGCAGTTGCTGCCGATGCAACCGGGAGATGTACTGGAGACGTCGGCCGACGTCTCCGACCTGGAGCGTGAAATCGGCTTCCGCCCGCAGACGCGGATCGAGGATGGCATTGCCAGGTTTGTCGCCTGGTATCGGGCCTATCACGACGTCGATCGGACCTAGGCGCCGCGAGAATCGTCGTCGTGTTTCAGCTCGCAGTCAGAGCTTGATCTTCGCGCAAATGCGATCCGCGTTTTGTTGCGACGGAAAACCGCTTCGCACTTTTCCGGATCATGCTTTAGTGCGCTCCTTGCGAGTCCGGGCTCGAGAAAAAAACTGATTCAGTTTGGAACGGAGTGTGGCAATGCGAGTTATCTCTGGTTTTGCGATCGCCTCAGCCGTGATCATGATCTCCAGCGCAATGGTTCCCGCGCATGCGATCGACGTGCAGGTGGCGCGCGCCTGCGATGCCTTGGTCGCGAAGGCATTTCCGCCGCTACAGCCCGGCAATCCCGCTTCCGGGAGCGCGCGGGGAGGCGCCAAAGCCCAGCGGGACTATTTCAACAAGTGCGTCGCCAATGGTGGCAAGATGGACGACGATACGCCTCCTAAATCGAAATAGCGCGCGATCGCGACGCGGGGCGAATTAGCGATGCTTATGGCGAATCTTCGCTGTCGCTGCTGTTCGTGGGGACTGTGCAAGCGCGTGCGAATGCAGCGACAGGCGCGCGAAAGGCGTTCACTCCCACTGTTCAAGCCGGACGCTTCGGTCCCGCTCATTTTAATTAGAATAGCGTTAGCGCGGTTGGGTCCGGCGGAGGCGAAATCGCGTTTGGTCCGATGTTCAGCGTTGAATTCATTTCGCTGGATTGCTCGAGCGCTTCAGGGCACCGTAAGCCGCTTCAATATTCGCAACCGGTCGAAACACTCTGCGATCCTTGATGGACGTGGCAGCAGCAGATTTTGCGTCTGCGGAGCAGCTTTGGTGGAATATCTTGTGTGCAGCTGAGCGCGTCCCTTGAAGCGCGATCGCTGTAACACGGCGACATTGTGATAGCCGGACAATGCACGTTCGGTTGAAACAACTCGGCAGCCATCAATGATCACCAAGCAATATCATGCGCTTGGTAGAGCTTCCGACCCACATTGAGCCGCGTTGTCCAGCCGCGCGCCTCATAGCTGCCGCTGCCAACTCATCTGTACGACACATCAAAGGCCGCCGATCGAGCGCTTCGCGATCAGGTTGTGGAACCTGATTGAGAAAATTTAACTCGGAGCCATGTTGGTCGCAAACCTGCCCCATTAACCGCCTTCCATGTGCGCGGAATAACCTTGTCATCGAAACTTCAATCACATCGCTCATACCCTTAACCGCAGAGCGAGGGCGCGCCATGAAGCAGCACAAAGTTCAACATTTGCATCAGCCGATCGAAGAGGCGTTGCTCGCGACCAATCAATCGCTGCGCAACGAAGTCGTTGCGCTGATGCTTGATATCGCTGAGTTACGTGAAATCCAGGAACGCCCGGGCTCGTCGCGTTCGTTCGGCATGTCTCGAGAGCAGAACACCCCGCGCGTCGCGCTGCGCCGGGTTCACAGCTGAAGTCCGTCAGCCTCTTTCTCATCGGCAGAATATGCGGCCACATCCTCGCCAATCCGGCGAGCATGCTGGCGCGCCTGCAGTTGCGGACATTTCAATTCTAAATTGAATGATGCGCTGGCCCGATGCTCGTTTAGGCGAGCTGGCGGACGTTGCTGCGGTTGCTGCGGATAATCGCGGTCGTGAGGGTGGGGGCGGTCAGTGCTCCAGCGGCACGGACTTGCGTGCCCCGACATCGGACAGACGCTCGCGCAGGATCCAATTCTGCAAGACCAGTTCGACCGCGGTATGCCGGAGCTCGCAATTCTCCGCGACGAGGCGTTCCAGGATGTCGGCCGCCTCGCTTGACGCGGGTTGGTTCCCCTCGAAGACCTTGAGACGCGCCATGGTGTCGATCCTCGCAAAAATGTTGATCAGAGACTGGCTCTGACAAGCGTCAGCACGGAATGGTTCGCGGATTATCGGGCGGACGTGGTTCCGCCTGATGGCCTCGGGTGGGAAAGCGCTTAATTGATAATTCGTGGATCGAGATATGAGCGTTAGGTTTCGTGAAAATAATCCTCAAATATGTTGAAACCCTCATGACACCTAACGTCCTAGTAACTACTGCTGGGCGTGTACGCCCGCAAGCGGCCGGACGCGAAAGTCGCGGGATTAATTTGTTAGAAATTTGTGAAAGTTGCGCTTGACCGGTGGGGCGATTATCGCGGCGAGGCATGGCGCACTCACAATCTGTCGAGAGACCGATTGAATATTCTCATTTGCTTCCCGTTTGAGAATGCAAACAGTGCGCCAGTTATCCCGATCAAACTCTCATACACAGAAAGTCGTATAACTTTTTTTATCGGGCCCTTTCAGCGGAGGAATATTCCCCGTATATTCCGCTCAATACCTTGCAGCTTCGGCGTTTCTTCGCACTATGTGTTGCTGCCGACCGGCAAGTTCGAGGCTCCCGAAAGGCCCCCGGGAAACCCTCAATTTGAATTTCCTGTTGCATTTACATAGCTTATAGGCCATGCGATGATTGCTAATCTAGGGGGCAATGAGATGACCAATGAGGCGTCATTCTACTGAGGAGATCAGTTCCAAGGTCAAACAGGCCGAGGAACTCATGGCGCGGGGGCAGTCCCAGGCCCAAGCGTGCAAGGTGCTGGGCGTTAGCGTGATGACATTTCATCGCTGGCGCAAGCAGGAGGCCGCACGTGGCCACCAGGCGAATGGTACTGTTACCGAATTCGCCGCTCGCACCGATGATAGAGATGGGATCCCCCCTGTCCATAACCGTATTGATGAATTACGGCTGGAAAATGAACGGCTGCGCCGTATCGTGACCGACTTGCTGCTCGAGAAAATGAAGATCGAGGAAAAGCTTGCGCTCAGGTCCGGCGGCGGGAGCGGCTTGCCCCGCCGTGGTGAAGCCCAAAGCTGACGTAAGCTATCCGTTAGTGGATGCGTGAAGGCCTGGGAGCCAGCAGCAGCTGGTCGCTCAGATGTGCCTTCTCCGACCTTGCGCGCAGTTCTGCGAAGATCGGACGCAGTCTGGCCTGTGCAAGGTCCAAGCCCCTGACGATGTCCTGATTCGGCATGTCGGCCGGGAAGCGGGCCGCGCGCAGCTTTGTCTCGATCGCCTTGACCAGCACCTCGACGTCGTCGCGGTGCTGGCCCGCGACGAGCTCGGCGCCCATCAGGCGGATGAGATGGAGGAGGGCCACCAGCGCGGCCTCGGTTTCGCCAGCCGATGAACTCATGCGCGCTCTCTATCCGATATCCGCAGCAGGTCTTGCGAGCTCACAACCCGCCTGATAATACACATATGAATTGTTAACACGAATGTTAATTCCCGATGACCGACCTTTCGGACGCTCGATTGGCGAAGGTACCGGTTAACTTCGGCGCCTTCTCGTTGGCTTTCGCCTCCCTCGAGGCGTTTGCCGTCGCGTTCGAGATGATAATCGTCGTGCTGTCCAGCATCGTCGGCGGCGCGGCCTATCACCTCTTTTACTACCACACGGTTTATAGCAGCAGCTTCGAGGGTTTTCTAGGGATCGGGGTCCTCGCCGCCATCCTTCACATGTTCGTGGCGAAGTCGCAGGGCCTCTACAATGCGCAGGTGCTGGCCGGTCTCGACCGGCGCTGGAGCAGCCTGCTCGGCGGATGGCTGCTGGTCGTTCTGCTGATGACCCTGATCATCTTCCTTTTGAAGGTGGGTTCCGGCGTCTCGCGCGGGTCGGTGCTGTCATTTGGCCTGATCGGCGGCCTCGGGCTGGTCGGCGGACGGATGCTGCTGCAGGCGCCGCTGCAACGCGCGATCGACCGCGGCATGCTGGCCACGCGCCGCGCGGTCGTGGTCGGGATGGCGGACGAATTGTCCCGGGTGCGGCAAGCGAGCCTGCTGCGCGATTTCGGCCTCAGCGAGGTGCGACGGGTCCAGCTCTCCGGATCGTCCGACGACGCCGGCGACCGGGCCGCCGTCGCGTCGGCCATTCTTGCAGCCCGCGAGTGCGGCGCCGACGAGATCATCCTGGCCATGCCCTGGCAGCAGGAGCCGCGCATCCAGTTCGTGTGCGATCAGCTGCGGGCATCGCCGCTGCCGGTGCGGCTGCTGCCGGACCGGACCGCGGAGCGGTTCCTGGCACTGCGGATGGTGGCGACCGGCCCGATCCCGACGCTGGAAATGCAGCGCTCGCCGCTTACTTCGCTCGAGCGCGCCGGCAAGCGACTGTTCGACATCGTGGCGTCCAGCGGCCTCCTGGTGCTGTTCGCGCCGCTGCTGATCGGAACGGCGATTGCGATCAAGCTCGACTCCAGGGGGCCGGTCCTGTTCCGGCAGCGCCGCAACGGCTTCGACGGCAAGCAATTCACCATTCTCAAATTCCGCTCGATGCACGTGCTCGAGGATGGCGATATCATCACGCAGGCCCGCCCGAACGATCCGCGGCTGACCGGGATCGGCGCGACCCTGCGCCGCCGCAGCATCGACGAACTGCCGCAGCTGGTGAACGTATTGCGCGGCGACATGTCGCTGGTCGGGCCGCGGCCGCACGCGCTGGCGCATGACGACAAATATTCGAAGCTGATCGCGAGCTATGCAGAGCGCCAGCACGTCAAGCCCGGCATCACCGGTCTCGCGCAGGTGCAAGGGCTGCGCGGCGCGACGCCGGCGATCGAGGACATGCAGCTGCGGGTGGCGCATGACCTCATCTACATCAAGAGCTGGAGCTTCGTGCTCGACCTGCGCATCCTGCTGCGCACGGTCGGCGCGGTGTTGCGTCACAAGGGTATCTGACGGCTGGGCATCTGGGCGCCAGGCGCGCGTTACTGCGGAATGCTCTGGTTGGCGTCCTTGAACTCCGCCTCGATGATGCGCCGGTTGGCGTCGCCAGCCACGCGATAGGCCTGCCCGATCGCGCCCTTCAGTTCCGGCGCCCGCGTGAGGATCAGGCGGATCTGCCGCTGCAGCAGGTCGACCAATTCGACATCGCGCGTGGTGTCGACCTGCGCCAAAAGGATCAGGCGCGGCGCGATCAGGTCGCTGCGGTTGAAGCCGGTATAGTAAGACATCTTGAGCGCCTTCGACGCGGTCGGGTTCAGCCAGTCGAACCGTCCGGTTGCCGAGGCGAGGCCGAACCAGGCACCGGCGTCCATCGGCGAGAGGCGAAGCGCGCGCGTGAACGCGGCTTCGGCCGCCTCCGGTGACGTCTGCAATTGGCTCCAGCCGTCGCGCAGCCACAGCTCGCCTCTGACCATGCCGACCTCTGCGGCGATCGCCGGTTTGGCGCTCAATGCATCGGCGGCAAGCCACCAGGTCGACAAGGCCAGCGTCGCCGCGCCGATCGCAGCGGCGGCCGGCACGAAGGCCGGCGAGAGACGCCTCGCATTCCGGCCGATCGCGTCAGCCATCGTGTTAGCCATCGTATTAGCCATGGCGCGCGGCCCGGTTGCCGGTCATCAGCAGGGTTCGCCGGGCTCCCTCAAGCTTGACGCAGGTCAGGCGGCCGGTCGCATAGGCACCGGTGTCGACATTGATGCGGTTGCGCAGCAGCTCGGCCTCATGCACCGGCGTATGGCCGTGGACCACGACCTTGCCGAAATCATCTTCCGAGATAAGGAAGTCGTCGCGGATCCAGAGCAGATCCTCCTTGCGCTGCTGGTTGAGCGCGACGCCGGGCCTGACGCCGGCATGGACGAAGAAATAGCGTTTGTGCACATAACAGAGCGGCAGCGAGCGCAGGAAGGCGAGATGGGCCGGCGGCATCTGGCGGATCAATTGCCGGGCGAGCGCCCTGCGTTCGGAAGCGTCGGGATTGGGCGAGGGCGTCAGGCCGTAGGACATCAGCGTTTGCAAGCCGCCAAACTGCCGCCATTGCGCGAGCATGTCGGGATTGACGAGAAATTCCAGCAGGCAGGCCTCGTGATTGCCGAGCAGGCAGACCATGCTGCGGGTGCGGCGGCGTTGTTCGAGCATGGCGATGACATCGCGCGAATCCGGTCCGCGATCGATATAGTCGCCGAGGAACACCTGGATCGGTCGCGCCGGCCGGAACCGACGGATGTCGGCATCGATGCGGGCGCAGATCTCGTGCAGCAGGTCGGCATGACCGTGGATATCGCCGACGGCGTAGATGCAGGTCTCGTCGCCCTCATGTTCGAGATCGCCGGTCTGGCCGACAAGACGCTGGAGGAAGCTGCGCATCTGGCGTCTAGCCCGCCTGCGACCGTGAACGGCTGATCCGCTGTGCCAGTCCTGTTCCGATCACGGCTCCCAACACGATCACTCCGGGCAGCGCCGGCAATTCCGGCAAGGTGAAGCCAGCAAGCAGCAGCGTCAGCAGGACGGCTGCCGCCGATGCAGGGTAGGACCAGTCGCGGCCGCGATTGCGCGCACCGGCCGTGAACGCTGCGATGCCGACGATGATAGCCGCAACTAGAGTCCAGAACATGGCGGAACCGAATTGCGCGATCAAGGCCGCCGCGCTGGTCGCAACCACAGGGCGCGTGGTGGCGCCCTGCCAGTCCATATAGGTCGACGCCAGCGTTGCCGTGGCGCCGGCGCCGCTGCCGAGCGCGGGCAGGTCGGCGAGCAGATTGTGGGTCGATTGCACGAACTCGGACGGTGCATGAACAAAGGCGACCGCAAGCGGCACGTCGGGATGACGGTTGCCGATCGCCGTCGCCAGGGCGATCAGCGCGATCGCTGCCGCAGCAGCAGCGCTGCTCCAGCGGTGCAGATGAAGTTTCCGCGCGGCGAAGGTCATCAGGACGAGGGCGATGCCCGCGGCAATCGCGATCGCGGCGCCGCGCCGCCCAACCCAGCAGGCGCTGGCGGCGCAGAGCAGCGCGCCGGCAGCGAGCAGCCAGCGCAGCCGTCTCAATTGGGCGGCGGTGCGGCCATCGGCGTGTCCGCCGACGTCGAGCGCGCGCGCAAGGCCGAGCGGAACGCCAACGAGAACGACGACCAGGAATCCGTTTGCCGTCTCATCGCGTGCAGCGCCAGACCAGACTTTGACCGGATCGCTTGATAGCAGCAGGATCAGGGCCGCGACGGCCGCGGTTGCTGCAACGGTGCGGGCCACCATATCGGCGCGGCGGGCGTCGATCGCGACAGCGGCGGCGGTGATCATGGCTGACATGAGTGACAGCCAGATCAGCAGCGCGCCGAAGCTTGCGCCGGTGTCGATCGTGATGCTGCCGCTGAGCTGTGCTCCCAGCGTTTCGCCGGCGAACTTCCACACCGGATGCGCCAGGGCCGCCAGCGGAAACATCTGCAGGATGATCCAGAGCATCGGCAGAAGCGCCGCCGCAACAGCGGGACCGGCGACCGACTTGAGGAACGACAGCTCACCTGGACGGATCGCCAGCAGGCTTGCGAGCAGCCCGAGCGACGTCGCCGCGCCGACGAGACCCGTCGCGAGCGATGCGTCGATGAGACCGAGCGGAATCGACGCCCCGATCAAGATGCAGATGAAGGCCGTGACGTTCCACACGAGAGGGGAGGTCCTGCAGAATGGCGGGCGCGCGCGCCCAAGGCAGCGGGATGCCCCGGGCTTGCCGCGAGGTCAACGGAAATCGGGCACGCCAAAGGGGGCAGTGTTATGCCCTGCTATTGCGAACGGCGCAGGGCGAGACGTGGCGTCGAGGTGCGAGACCAGAACAGCGACGCGAAGGTGCTTGCCAGATATCCGACTTGCAGCGCTACGATCGCAGCGATCATGAGCAGCGCGGTTTCCGACCACGACAGGCGCGCGCCCCCGATGGCGGCCAGCAGCGCGACTTCCGCGAGCGCCACCGGCGCCAGCACCAGACAGTGCTGGCGCAGCCCGAGAACGGTGCCGCCGATGAAATTGCCAAGGAAAACAAATAACATAACCAAACCCTGCGCCCGCATGATATCGGGCCGGGCCTAAGCCGGGGTTAACCCGCACGTCGCAGAGCCGTCGGCGCGGTGCCGGCCGACCTCGATGACCTGTGGTTTTGTTAGTCGATTAACATTCAGAACGGACGCAGATCGCCGTAACTATAGGCAGCCCAATAATCGCGGCCGCCATACGGTCCATAGGCGCCATAGAGCGGCGCGCAGGAGTAGCGATCGGGACAGCCGTGCCAGCAAACCCGTTTCCACTGGCAGACGTCGCCACGACAATATTGCAGCCGCTGACAGTTGCCGTTGACCCGTTGCACGGCGCGCGGCCCAGGGGAAATACCCAATTCAGCGGCAAAAACTGAGCTGCCAACAGAACCGCCCAACAGCAAGGCGACCATTCCCAACGCGATCGCCAGTGGCTTCAAGCGGGCCATCGAACCCTCAATTGGTTAACTCAAACCATCTCATTCACAGATAACGGGAACATCGGACAAAAGCAAAGCCGGAGTGACGGCGCGCGGGGCTTTGTCTCACGGCGGTGCGCCGGTGTCGCCGAATTGCCTCACCTCGCTAACATTATTTATCAATTGCATCGCAATATATCGCGGAAACTTGTGATTGTGATAGTCGACGTGTTACGGCACGGCCGGAGTATTTGAATGTCGCGTGCGAATTTCATTCGGGTGATGTTATTGCTTGCGGCCGGCTGTTGGGTCAGCGGTTGCCATTACATGCCGACCAACGGCCCGACGAGCTCCGATGTCGTGGCCGGGCAGCGCGATCCCGAAAGCCTGCCCTATGCGATGGTCAAGATCACACCGCAGATCGAGAATGTGCTGGCGTCATTCGCGCCGCAACTCGCCGGTGGCATCCAGGGCCCGCCGCCGAAGGACATCCGCTTCGGCATCGGCGACGTCGTCAGCGTCACGATCTTCGAGGCCGCGGCCGGCGGTCTGTTCATTCCGGTCGAGGCCGGCGTGCGTCCCGGCAACTACATCACGCTGCCGAACCAGAACGTCGATACCGACGGCAACATCTCGGTGCCTTATGCAGGCGCGATCCGCGCCAAGAACCGCACACCGACCGAAGTGCAGCGCTCGATCGTCGATGCGCTGAAGAACCGCGCGATCGAGCCGCAGGCCGTGGTCGCCCTGATCGAGCAGCGCACCTCGCTGATCTCCGTGCTCGGCGAGGTCAATTCGCCGAACCGCTTCCCCGCCAATGCCGCGGGTGAGCATGTGCTCGACGCCATCACGCGCGCCGGCGGCCCGAAAGGGCAGGGCTTTGACACATGGGTCATGCTCGAGCGCGACGGCAAACGTACCACGGTGCCGTTCGGCCAACTGGTCTACGAGCCCAAGAGCAATATCTACGCCCACCCCGGCGACACCATTTATGTCTACCGCGAGCCGCAGACCTTCGTCGCCTTCGGCGCGTCGGGCGCGCAGGGCCAGTTCAATTTCGAGGCCTGGCGCATCTCGCTCGCCGAAGCCGTTGCCAAGGCGGGCGGCCTGAACGACTCCTCGGCCGATCCGGCCTCGGTGTTCGTCTATCGCGGCGAACTGCCGGAGGTGGCCGCCAAGCTTGGCGTCGACGTCAGCAAATATTCAGGGCCGATCATCCCGGTCGTCTACAACATCAATTTCCGCGATCCGGCCGGCTATTTCCTGGCCACGCGTTTCCAGTTGCGCAACAAGGACGTGCTCTATGCGTCGAACGCGGCATCCGTCGAGGACGCCAAGGTGATGCAGCAGATCCGCCTCGTGACCGCAACGGCGAACGATCCGATCGTAGCCGCCTACAACGCAACCTTACTTCGTAATTCGATCAAGCTTGCGCCCTGATACTGGGGCGTGAGCCGGCACGGCCGGCTTCATGACACGCTTAAGATTAGCTTCCGGCTCAAGCGAGGCGACGGCGTTGTCGTGGCCGGTGCGCTGGTCATCGTGGCTGTTCTGCGCCGTCGTCGCTTTGGCGCCTCTGCCGCTCGGCTCGGTCGGTGCTGTTGCGCCCGCGATCTGGTCGATCCTGCTCGGGATTGCACTGCTCGGGGTGTTGCCGATGCGCCTGCGCGGCAGTCAGCTCATGATCCTCGCCGTGACGGCGTTGTTGACGGCGCTTGCCATGCTGGTGCTGCACGAGCAGTCGGCGCTCCACCCCTGGTCGGGTGTGGCGCCGAACGCGTTGTGGGCGGAGGCCGGCAAATTGCTGCCTGCCGAGTTGCCGCCGGCCGTGTCGATCGCGCGCGGTCAGCCGTTCTATTCGATCGGCGTCGGAATCGTTTGCCTGCTCAGCTTCGCCATCGGCGTCGTGCTCGGTGCCAACCGCGGACTGGCGCGCGGGTTGTTGCGGGCGGTGGCCGCGGCGGGCCTGGTCTATGCGATCTGCGGCATCATCACTTTCGTGATCGATCCCACCCGGATCTACCTGCTGCACGAGAAGCAGGCGCACCTGGCGTGGCTGACATCTCCCTTCGTCAATCGCAACACTGCCGGCATCTATTACGGTTGCTGTGCGCTAATCTGGCTGTTGTTCAGCTGCGAGCTGATCGAGCGGCATTGGCCGCCGC
Organism: Bradyrhizobium sp. USDA 4506; assembly: GCF_054058795.1. NCBI lineage: Bacteria > Pseudomonadati > Pseudomonadota > Alphaproteobacteria > Hyphomicrobiales > Nitrobacteraceae > Bradyrhizobium > Bradyrhizobium sp. USDA 4506. The sequence goes on from NZ_JBSSBM010000002.1 coordinate 1,215,130, forward strand.
GCCGTGCCGGCCTGTCACGGCTGCTCGGGCGCCTCGATATGCCGGCGCGGCGCCGGCTCGCCGGCCATGCGTTCGGCTGGCTCACTTGCCTGCTGGCGATGTTTCTGACCGGCTCGCGCGGCGGCGTCGGGATCTCGCTGCTCGCCGCGGTCGCGGCTGCCGCGATCTTCTTTCGCAAACGGGTGCCGCGCCGCTACGGCATGATCGTGGTGCTCGGGGTCGGCAGCCTGGTCGCGCTGGCACTGCTGCAGCTTCTCGGCGGCGGCGTTGGCGCGCGCTTCAGCACGATGGGCCTGTCCGATGAGGGACGGTTCTCGACCTATCGCGCAACGTTGCGGATGATCTGGGATCACCCGTGGCTCGGCGATGGTTTCGGGACCTTCGAATGGGTTTATCCGGCCTATCGCACCGACGACATCTCGCTGCGCGGGACCTGGAACCGGGCACACAACAGCTGGCTCGAACTGGCGTCCGACGGCGGAATGTTAATGGCCGGCGCCGCTATGATCGCGCTGCTCGCGGCGTTCGTCGTGCTCGCGCATGGCGTGCGGACCCGTCGCCGCGACGTGATCGTGCCGCTCGCGGCGCTCTGCGCGTCGGTCGCCGGCGCACTCCATTCGATAATCGATTTCTCGCTCCAGATCACCGGCTATGCCGTTGTTATCGCGGCCTTGCTCGGGGCAGGCCTGTCGCAATCCTTCCGCTCCGGCCGGGGCGCCGGCGGTGGCGGCTCCGACCGTGACGCCCGTGCTACGGTCGGACGGCCGGTTAACGCTGATTTCGCGCGCCACGGCCCGGCCGCGGCCGGCGAGGCTATTTAATTGGCGCGATAACTCTGACTATGCTAACGAACTGTTAGTATTCGTTAGGGAGATAGCTGTGTTCACATTTGAGCGATCCGGCGGCTTTTCCGCCCCGCGCCTGGCGACGTTGGTGGTGATGTTGGTGCTCGCGACACCCGGTGGCGCGGCGCTGGCGGAGACACCTGGCGGGCTGATCCAGCTGTCCCAGGCGGTCACCAATTTCAAGGCCAATCCCGAGCAGCTGCTGACCCAGTATCCGAATGCAGGCGTGGAGTTGACCTCGCGGGCGCGCGATTTCGCCCTCAACGATCCGACATCGCTCGATCCGCTGATTGCGCTGCTCGCCAAGGCAAGCAAGGACCAGAAGACGGCGATCGCTGCCGGCCTCGCCCAGGCCGCGCGCATCGTGGTGCGCAGCAACCAGCCCTACGCGACGCGCATCCAGCAGGCGATTGCCGACACCAAGGATCTCGACACCGTGATGGCGTTTGCTGCTGCATCGGGTGACAGCGGCACCGCGGCGACCGGCGCCGGCGGCGCGGGCAGCGCCGGCGCATCCGGCGGCCAGACCAGCGCGCTGGGCGCCAGCGGCGCCGGCGGCGGCACGCTCGAGGCCATCGACGGCAACAGCGTGAACACCGGCATCTTCAGCTTCACCTCGTCGGTCAGCAGTTCGGGCAGCACGACGACCGGTACGGCCACGGGCACCGGCACCACACTCATTTCAACAGTTACCCCCTGAGCGGACGTCCGATCGCCAATGGAGAACTTTCTGCAGCAACGCGCTTCGGTGTCGGCGGCGGGACGCTTCCCAGGATCATTGGAGGGCGCGAGGGCAGGATCTATCCTGCCGGCGCGGCGATAGGACGAGATGCTTCAGCGCAACCAGATTTCGCCGTCTGTCGATCTGAGAAATCGTCCGGCTGAATTGCCGTCGCTGGCGGAAACCTTCGACGCCTTCGTCACCTATCTGCTCCGGCAATACTGGGTCATCCTCGGGACCGCCGCGCTCTGCCTGTTCGGCGGCATCTGCTACCTGGCGACGGCGGGCGCCGAGCTATACGGCGCTTGCCACGATGATCATCGACACGCGCAAATTCCAGGCCTTCCAGCAGCAATCGCCGGTGAGCGAGGCCCCCGTCGATTCCGCCGCGGTCGAGAGCCAGGTCGAAATCCTGAAGTCGGAGAATGTGGCGCTCGCGGTGATCCGCGACCTCAAGCTCAACGAGGATCCGGAATTCGTCGGCTCCAGGGCCGGCGCGGTAGGAGCCGTGCTCGATTTCGTGTCCGGCCTGCTCGCCGGCGGGGCGCCGCCCACCGAATTCGACCGGACCCGGCGCGCGGTCCGCACGTTCCAGAAGCAGCTCGACGTCCGCCGCCGCGGCATGACTTATGTGATCGAGGTCAGCTTCCGTTCGCTCGATCCCGAGCGCGCGGCGCAGATCGCCAACGCCGTCGCCGACGCCTACATCGTCGACCAGCTCGATTCCAAATATCAGGCGACGCGCCGCGCCAGTGTCTGGCTGCAGGACCGCATCCAGGAGCTGCGCACGCAGGCATCCAACGCCGAGCGCGCGGTGCTCGACTACAAGAAGACCAACAACATCGTCACCTCCAGCGGCAAGCTGCTCAACGAGCAGCAGCTCGGCGAGCTCAACACCCAGCTGCTCCACGTGAAGTCGCAGGTCACCGACGCCAAGGCCAAGCTCGACCGCATCGAGGCGGTGGTGAAGGGAGGCGTCCCCGATGCGACGGTGGCCGATACCCTGAACAACCAGGTCATCACCAAGCTGCGCTCGCAATATCTCGAGCTGGCCAACCGCGAGGCCGACTGGTCGTCGCGCTACGGCTACAATCATTTGGCCGCCGTCAACCTGCGCAACCAGATGCGCGAGATCCAGTCGTCGATTGTGGACGAGCTGAAGCGGCTCGCCGAAAGCTACAAGAGCGACTATGCGATCGCCCTGCAGCGCCAGAACGAGATCGAGCGCGCCGTGAACGACTCGGTGTCGCAGTCGCAGTCGACCAACCAGGCGCAGGTCACGCTGCGCGAGCTCGAGAGCTCGGCGCAGACCTATCGCTCGCTCTACGACAATTTCCTGCAGCGCTACATGGAAAACGTGCAGCAGCAGTCGTTCCCGGTCAGCGAGGCGCGGGTGATCACCCGTGCCTCGCGTCCGCTCAGCAAGAGCCATCCGCAGACCTTGGTCGTGCTCGCGCTCTCGGCGCTCGGCGGCCTGATCGCCGGGCTCGGGCTCGGCGTGTTGCGCGACCTCTATGACCGGGTGTTCCGCACCGCTGAAATGGTCGAGACGATCCTCGAGGCCGACTGCGTCGCCATCGTTCCCCGCGTCTCGCCGGGCCAGATCAAGGCGCCGGTCGCCGGTCGTCCCAATCTGCCGATCGGTCCGCGTACGATCCGGCGCGGCGACGAGCCGGTGCTGTGGGCGGCGATCGATTCGCCATTCTCGCGGTTCTCGGAAGCGATCCGCTCGATCAAGGTCAATGCCGACCTCAACGTCACCAAGCCGTCAAAGATTCTCGGGCTGACCTCGGCGCTGCCCAACGAGGGCAAGTCGACGCTGGCCTTCGTATTTGCGCAACTGGTTGCCCAGAGCGGGGCCCGCGTGCTCCTGATCGATTGCGATCTGCGCAATCCCTCGCTCAGCCGCAAGGTCGCGGCGACTGCCGAGCGCGGCATCCTCGACGTGCTGTCGAACAATGCGACATTGCAGGACACGCTCTGGCGCGATCCCGAGACCGGCCTCGCCTTCCTGCCTGGCGCCACGCGATCGCGCATCGCCCATTCGCACGACGTGCTTGCCTCCGACCAGATGAGGGATTTCATCGACGGGGCCCGCAGCCACTATGACTACGTGATCGTCGATTTCCCGCCGCTCACGCCGGTGGTCGATGTCCGCATCACCGCCCACTTCGTCGATTCCTTCGTCTTCATCGTGGAATGGGGCAAGACCCAGGTGCAGGTGGTCGAGCGCGCGCTGCGCAGTGCGCGAGCGGTCAACGAGAACCTGCTCGGCGTCGTGCTCAATAAGGCCGATATTGCCGCGATGAGCCGCTATAGCGGCTATGGCGGCAAGAACTACTATTACAACTCGCACTATGGGCGATATGGCTACACCGAGTGAGACGCACGGCGGGATGCCCGGGCGCGCAGCCGCCTGGCTTGCGCGCGGCTTGCTGGCCGCGGTCGCGTGCTCGTCCGTCGCCTGGGGCGCGACCACCTTGCCGGACTTTATCGACCAGACCCGACTCGACGGCGCAAAGGACCTGATCCTTCGCAACGTACCGGTCAGCGACGCCGAGCTCGACAACCTCGGTCCGCTGCTGTCGCGCGCCGTGGCGGAGAAGGATTGCATGCCGGCCATCGATCGCAGCGCGGCGGTGATCCGGCTGCGGCGCGCCGAGAACGCGCTCGCATCCGGCGCGCAGGTCGACGCCCGGATGGGCGAGCTTGACGAAGCCGTCCGCAAATCGCTCGGCTGCGCGCCGGCCGATCCCTATCTCTGGCTCGTGCTGTTCTGGCTTCGCAATATACGGCAGGGCTTGAGCGACGCCAATTTCGACCTGCTGCGGATGTCGTACCGGCTCGGACCCAATGAGGGCTGGATCGTGGTCAAGCGCAGCGCGATGGCGCTCGCAATGTTCGACGCGCTGCCGCCTGATCTTTCGTCCAACGTGGTTGCCGAGTTCGCGCGTCTCGTGAAGACTGAGTTGTACACCGAGGCAATCGATCTGCTGAAGGGACCGGGCTGGGCGCACCGTGACACGCTGCTCGCCGGCCTTGCAGCTGTTCCGCAACGGAACGTCGATATCCTGACCCGCACCATGGCTGACATTGGATACGATCTCGACCGCCGCTCGCCGGCGGAGCGGCGCAATTGGGAGCACAAATCGAACGACCGCCTCGACGAGTCTGCCCGAATGCCGCCGGAGGCGAGCGCTAGGCCATGACGATGGAATTTTGCATCGGACAGCACAACGCGCATTATGAGGGCGTCTATTCGGCGGAGGAGCGCGACTGGCGCCGCGTCTGCGCGGTCGACAAGGCGGATCATATCGCCGGCTTGCTCGGCGCAGCCGCCGCGAAGGTCGGCAATGTGCTCGAGGTCGGCTGCGGCACCGGCGCCGTGCTGGCGCGGCTGTCGGCGATCGGCGTCGGCCGCGACTTCACCGGCATCGACGTGATCGATCCCGCGACCAATCTGGAGATCGACGGCGCCGCTTCAGCCCCATTTCGCTGGTCCAGCTATGACGGCGCGACGATCCCGTTCGCCGACGGATCGTTCGACCTCGTCTATGCCAGCCACGTCCTGGAGCACGTGCCCGAACCGCGGGCATTCCTGCACGAGCTCGCCCGGGTCGCGCGGACCTTCGTCTATGTCGAGGTGCCGTGTGAGCTGCATGCGCGGACCAATCGCCGGGCGTTGCAATCGACGCTCGACATCGGCCATATCAATTTCTACACACCCGACACGTTCCGCCTGGTGCTGGAGACGGCGGGGCTCCACGTCACGGGCTTCGGCACCTATGACCACAGCCTGCCGGTTCACGCCTTCCACTCGTCGCGGGTGAGGGGGCTTGCCAAAAGCATTGTGCGGAAGTCGCTGTTATCGGTCGGCCAGGCGTTCGCGACCCGGCTTGCGACCTATCATTGCGGGGCGCTCTGCCGGCGCGACGAGGCGCAGGCGCTGCCGCGGGACCGGTAAGCCATGGCGCCGCGCGTGGTCGTCTTCAACAACATGATCACACCTTACACCAACCGTCTCTACAACGAGCTGGTCAGCCGCGGGCTGGATCTCGCCGTGCTGTCCTGTACACCGCAGGAGGCCGATCGCTCCTGGGCCGGCTCGTTCACGCCGCGCTACATCACGCGCACGGTGCCGGGTGTATCGATCCCGCTGTCGCGGTCGCGTCACACCCACGTCAATATCGGGATCGGGCGCGCCTTGAACGCGCTCGCGCCCGACCTGCTGTTCGTCAACGGTCTTTATCCCTCGATGCTGGCGGGCGCGGCATGGGCGCGCGCCAACGGCAAGGCGCTCGCGCTGACGATCGACGGCTGGCGCGAGACGATGCCCAACACCGCCTATCACCGTCTGGCGCGGCCCTGGCTGCTGCGCCAGTGCGACGCAGTGGTGTGTTGCAGCGACAAGGGTAGGGCGTATTTCCGCGGCGAGGGTGTTCGCGCCGACGACCTGTTCGTGGTGCCGTTGGTGCCGGCATGGGATTCGCCGGCGGTTGTGCCGGCATTCGACGACCGTCCATTTCATCTGCTGTGGTGCGCCCGCCTCAATGACGACGCCAAGAATGCGATCTTCTTCGAGAACGTCGCGATCGCGCTTGGCCGGATCGTGCCCGGGCTGAAGGTGCGTGTGGTCGGATCCGGCGCCGCCGAACGGCGCATGCTGGCGCGGCTCGGCGGTGCCGGCATCGATGTCAGCCACGACCGCTATCTGCCGTGGCAGGCGATATCGGACGCTTTTCTGCAGTCGCGGCTGTTGCTGCTGCCCTCATTGCTGGAACCGTGGGGCCTGGTGTGCAACGAGGCCCTGCAGTGCGGGGTTCCGTGCCTGGTGTCGCCCCATGTCGGGGCAGGCGGCGAGTTGGTCCGTGACCAGGACAACGGCTATGTTTGCGCGCTCGATGAACAGGTTTGGGTCGACGCGGCGCGCGGCTTGCTCGAACATCCCGCGCACTGGGAGGCGATGTCGCGGCAGGCCCGGCAGAGCGTGCGACGCGATGCGCTTGCCGACGCCGCGGCGCGTTTTGCGGCCGCGGTCGATCATCTCTTGAGGGCTCCGGCCCGGCAGGAGGCCGTGCAATGATCGGCAGATGGTGGCTGCGAACCGATGTCTTTCTGCACGCCTATCTGGTGATGGTGCTCGGCTGCATCTATTTCCTGTTCAATTTCATCGAGGGCATCTCGTTCGCGGAAAGGGCCGGGGAATCCACGCTGTTCCGCGGCGCCTGGCTGCTGCTCTACATCCTCCTGGTGCTGCACATTGCAATCGATCGGAAGCGCTTCGGCCTGCTGATGCTGCAGTCGCATCTCTATCTGACGTTCATCGCCTTCGCCCTGGTATCACTGGCGCTGAGCGCCGACCCCGCCGGCTCGTCGATCAAGTTCGCGATGTATCTGTTGACCACGATGTTCTCGGCGTGGGTCGTGATCAGCTGCCCGGTCGATCGTCTCGTCGATGCGCTGTTCCGGATCGGGATCGTGGTGCTGATCGTTCACGTCCTGCTGTTTCCGGTGATCGGGTCGCAATGGGATTACGACCCGCTGCATCGGCCGACGGTGCTCGGAACCCAGGCCTATGCCGGCGTGTTCGGTCACAAGAACCTCGCGGGCGCATTCTTCGGTCTCATGGTGCTGATCTGCTTCGTGCGCATGCTGGCAGGACCGCGCCGCCAGTTCGGCTGGACGCTGCTGCTGATGGGATGTCATCTTTTTGCGCTCGCCGCGGCCGGCGCCGCAGGTCCGCTGATCAGCATGTTGACGGCGCTTGCCGTGACCTTCGGGCTCGTGCTCGTGGTGCTCGGGCACAGGGGGGCTGCCTCGATCTATTGGCTTGGCCTCGCTCTTGTTGCGCTTGTCGTGTTCGCCCTGCCGAGCGACGAGTTGTACGGGCTGGTGGGCCGCAGCGGAAACCTGACCGGCCGCTCGTTCCTCTGGTCGGTCTGGCCGCACTTCTTCTGGCAGCACCCCTGGCTCGGCTACGGGTTTTCGGGATTCTTCAACGAACTGCCGAACTCGCCGGTGAACGAGCTGACGAGCATGGCGCCGTGGAATACCGAGTTCGGCTCGTTCGAGAACTCCTATCTTGACGCCTTTCTCCAGTTCGGCCTGCTCGGCGGTGCGCTCTATATGCTGCTGCTGGCGCGCGCGTTGTGGAACACGATCGTCTTTGCGTTCGAGCGGACAGGGATGTACTGGCTGGCACCATTCGCGATGCTGCTGTTCGTCGTGATCGCGTCGGCCAATGACTCCAGCCAGCTGCTGCACAATTATTTCGGCTGTGTGCTGGTGTTCTGGTGCTATTTCGGCCCGGAGGCCAGGCTGCAAATGGCGCCGCGGCGGACATTCAACAGATTGCGGGTGAGTGAGGCGTGAGTGCATTGACCGACAGGCTGGACCGGGTGGCGGCTCAGACCCGGGTCGCCGGTGCCGTGAGCGGGTTGCTCCGCCGGCTGCGGCGTGCCGGCGGCAATGTCGCGCTCGGCCTGATCGACCAGGCGCTGCTGAGCGGGTCTGCCTTCGCGCTGACGATCGTGCTCGCCAACGTGCTCGATATCAATTCGTTCGGTAGGTTCAGCGTCGCCTGGTCGCTCTCGATCCTGATCGAGGCGGTGTTTCTGCGCGGCCTGTTCGACGACGGCTTGCCGGCGACTGCGCACCGCATCCCGAAATCGCTATGGCCGCAACTGCGGCTCGGCCTCTATCTGTCGTCGCTGCTCGTCTCGGGTGCGCTCGGTCTGCTCCTGGCGGGTGCGGGCTTTGTGATCACAGCCGTCGGCGGGGAGGCCGGCGGGCTCGTGATCGCAACCGGGCTTGCGATCCCGGCGGTTCGGCTGCAGAGCATGTTCCGCCGGATTTGCTATCTCGATGGGCGGCTGCCGCGCGCGGTGGCGTCCTCGCTGACCTATTGCGTGGCGCTGGTCGTCTCGGCCGGGTTGATGATCGCCCTCAAGCTCACCGGCGCCGCTGCGGCGATGGCGTGCATCGCGATCTCGGCCGCGCTCGCCGGCAGCTTGCTGCTGGCCCACACCAGCGAGCTGGCCTGGCCGCAAGCCAGAATCTTCCGCGGCTCGCTGCGGCGGCTGTTTCGGAACGGGCGCTGGTTCGTCGCGACCTCGTTCACCTACTGGATCGGCAGCATCGGGCTGATCCCGGTCTGCGGCTTCCTGATCGGGCTGGACGCGAGCGCATCGCTGCGGATCCTGCTCTTGGCGTTCGCACCGCTCAGCCAGTTCTGCGCGACGATGTTCTCGGTTCGCCTGCCGGAAATCGCAGCCGAACTGCGCGCCGGCCGGCGCAGCGCTGTCGCCGCTGCCGCGCGCGAAAATGCCCTGCTGCTCGGATCGATCGCGGCCGCCTACGGCGCGGTGATCGTGCTCCTCGGCCAGCGCATTCTGCCGCTTGTCATCCACGGACAGAGTTACGAGATCGGCACCGGCAGCCTCGCCTTGATGGGCGCTGCGATGGCGCTCGACGCGGTGTGGCTCGGCCTCGCGCTGCCGCTGTTTGCGACCGGCAAGCCGCAGCGATTCATGCTGAGCCGGATTGCCGGTCTCGTCGCGCTGTGCTGCGTCCTGCCGTTCGCGGCGGATGCCTGGCAGGTGATGGGCGCGGTTGCGGCGATGGTGGCTTCCAGCGCGGCGTCGGTGATCACGGTTGTGCTGACCAATTCGGCGCGGGAGCGGACATGACCGACGACGCGCGCGGCGGCTCGCTCGAAAAGCTGCATATCGGCGCCTTCAATTGCGGCATCGCGGGCTGGATCAATACCGACATCACAATGCACCTGTGGATCGCGCGGGTGCCGTTCGCGGCGAAAGCGCTGCATATCGCTGGCCTCCTGAGCGATACCCGCTATGCCGAGCATCGCCAGGGCAAGTTTGCCGGGCTGCGCCACATGAACCTCACCAAGCCGCTGCCGTTCGCGGATCGCAGCCTCTCGGCAGTATTCAGCGCGCATGTCTTCGAGCACCTGTTTCCCGACGAGGTCGAGCGGCTGGCGCGCGAGATCGCGCGGGTGCTGGCGCCTGGCGGGGTATGTCGGATCGTCGTCCCCGACATGGAGCGGATTGTCGCGCTCTACGATCCGGCGGCGCCGCAGGCTTTCCTCAGGAGCGTGTTCGAGATCGAGCGCCGCAGGGAGGCCGCCTTCGCGCATCACTGGGGCTTTACCCGCGCCTCGCTCGCCGCGCTGTTCCGCGACGCCGGCTGTTCGGAAACCCACACCCGTGCCTATCGCGAGGGCGTCTGTCCCGACATCGACCGGCTCGACAACCGGCCGGACGAGTCGATCTTCTTCGAGGCCATCAAGTGAGCAGGAAAATCGATGCGTCGTAGCGTGAAGGATCGCGCATGCCGTGCCAGACCGGACCGACCGGTAGCAGGAGACTGACCTTGCTGGGTACGATTCAAGCTCGATTTTCCAATGCGGCGCGCCAGCGGCGCGGCGAATTCCTCGTCCGCACCGTGAACCTGCCGCTCGATGCGAAAATCCTCGATCTTGGCGGTGGCACCGGCCGGCACATTCGCGCGATCCTGCCTCGCCATACCGACATCACGGTTTGCGACATATCGGCCGACGATCTGAATGCCGCGCGCGAGCGCTTCGGCTTCAAGACGGTGTTGCTGCGGGAGACCGAGCGCCTGCCGTTCGACGATCAGGCGTTCGACTTCTGCTTCTGCTCGTCGGTGATCGAGCATGTCACCGGGCCGAAGCAGGATGTCGTGACGATCGAGGACGAAGCGGCGTTTCAGAGCATCGCGCGCGAGCATCAGAACCGTTTTGCGGGCGAGATCTCGCGGGTCGCGAAGTCCTTCTACGTGCAGACGCCGTACCGGTACTTTCCGATCGAAAGCCATACCTGGCTGCCGGGCATCATCGTCCTGCTGCCGAGGCGGCTGCAGATCGCGCTGATCAGTATATTCAACCGCTTTTGGTTCAAGCGCACCGCGCCCGACTGGCACCTGTTCGACTGGCGCGAGATGACCGAAACGTTTCCGGACGCGAAGATCTATCGCGAACGCTATCTCGGCATGACCAAATCGCTGATGGCGATCAAGGCCTGAGGCAGCTATCCGCCTGCCAGGTCAATCGTCGCGCCGGGCCAGGACGTTGATCAGCGTGCCGACCGTCGCCTGGCGATCGAGCACCGGCGGGAGCGGGGAGCCGGCAAAGCTGCTCCCCAGCATCGTGAAGCCGGGTTGTCGCAGCAGATCCTGCATGGCCGCCGGCGAGGTGTCGAATTTGGAGAACGCGAGATAGCGAAACAGCGGCCGCGCCGACACGCGTGAAGAGGCCGCATGCGCGAGCTTGTAGCTCCGGCGCAGCAGCGATCCGCGGTTGGGGATGGAGAGCAGCAAAAACCCGCGAGGCCTGAGCACGCGATGCATCTCGGCGAGGCACTGCGCCGCGTCGGGAACATATTCCAACACGCTCGCGCACAGCGCGCCGTCGAAGGATCGATCGGGAAATGGCAGGCTTGCGATGGTCGGGATCTGCTGAAATGTGAGGCGCGCGGCGAGCGCGCCGCCGGCGCGGCGGCCGTGTGCCGCCGCAATCATCTCCGATGATGCGTCGACGCCGGTGACGTCGCAACCGCGTGCGGCGAGCAGGCGGGATAGCGTTCCGGTGCCGCAACCGGCGTCGAGCCAGCGCTGCCCATTGAGGTCCGCGTTCCCGAGCAGGCCGAACATCGCGGCCGTCCGCGCCTTGAAGGTGCGGCTCTGATGCAGCGTCTCCCATCCCGACGAAATCTCGTCGTGAAAGCGGATTTCGGGTCGCTCGCGGGTCTGGCCCATGGTGGCCATGATATTCCCTACCAGTGAAAGCCGCTCACTTTGGCGCGCACCTGCTCGGGCAATCCGATCTCCGACAGTTCGAGCACGACCTGGTCGGGACGGGTCGCCGTCAGCGCCGCAACGAAGCGCGGATCCGCCGTCGTCAGCACAATAATGTCGGCCCACTCGATGGTTGCCGTCACGTCGTCGTTCAACAAGCCGACCAGCTCCGGATTGCGCATCAGGAAATCCCGGTTGGCGCCGATCAGTTGCGAGAGCTGCACATTGGGGTCGTAGATCCGGATGTCGCGCCGCTCGCCGCGCAGGCTCTTCACCAGCCTCACGAAGGGACTGTCGCGGACGTCGTCGGTGCCGGCCTTGAAGCTGATGCCGAGGAACGCGATGCGGCGGCCCTCATGCGACAGGATCCAGTCGGCGCCGCGCGACATGATCATGTCATTGCTCGGCAGGATGCTCTCGAGCACCGGCGTCGACAGTCCGCGGCTGTGTGCAAGGTGCTTCAGCGCCTTGACGTCCTTGGGCAGGCAGGAGCCGCCGAACGCAAAGCCTGGCCGCAAATAGGCCGGCGAGATGTTGAGCCTTGTGTCCTGCATGAAGATGTTCATGACGTCGCGCCCGTCGATGCCGAGCGTCTTCGCAATCGTGCCGATCTCGTTGGCAAAGCTGACCTTGAGCGCATGCCAGCTGTTGTCGACATATTTCACCAGTTCCGCGGTCTCGACCAGCGGCGTGATCTTGGCGCCCGGCAGGTCCTTGTAGAGCGCCATGACGCGGTCGGCGGTTTCCTGATTGAAAGCGCCGACCACGGTCTTGGACGGCGCGTTGAAATCCGCAATCGCGCTGCCCTCGCGCAGGAACTCGGGATTGAACGCAAGGTCGAAATCGCGTCCGATCCTGTTGCCGGAGGCTTCCTCGATCAGCGGCCCGACGGTGCCGCGGGTGGTGCCAGGCAGCACGGTGGAGCGGATCGTCACGGTGTGCGGCGCGTTCTTGGCGCGCAGTCCGCGGCCGATCTCGATCGCGACCTGTCGGATCGCGGTCAGGTCGAGGTTGCCGTTGCCGGACGAGGGCGTGCCGACGCAGACCATCGATATGTCGCTGTTGACGATCGCTTCGGTGGCGTCGGTGGTCGCGGTCAGCTGACCGGTTGCCACCGCGCGCGCCACCTTGTCCGAGATGCCCGGCTCGACGACCGGCGACCTGCCTCCGCGGATCAGGTCGACCTTCGCAACGCTCTTGTCGACGCCGATGATCTGGTGGCCGAGTTCGGTGAAGCAGGCGGCGCACACCGTTCCGACATAGCCGAGGCCGAAAATGCTGACGTTCATGCTTCGACCTTCAACAATCCAGGACGTGCGCGTGGCCGCAGCCGCGTCGCGTTTGACGTGAGTGAGGCGGCTGCGCGTTCAAGACGATACCCGCCCGGCGGCTGCGTTCGCGCTGGAAGTTTGCGAGGTCGGCCGCTCGGCGGGGGCATGCGCGCGCGGTGCACGGCTTTGTACGGGGACCTTCCCGGCGAACAACGCCTCATAGGCCGCGAGCAGCTTCGGCTCCTCATGCGTCCACGACAGCGCGCGCTCGACGCGGTTACGGCCAAATGCCCCCATCGTCTGCCGCAATGCCGGATCGTCGATCAACGTAATGATCTTGCTGGCGAAATCTCTCCGGTCGTTCTTCGCAGCATAGAGCGAGGCGTCGAGTGCCGAGCGGCGGCCTTCGCGAACGTCGAACTGAACGATCGGCCGTCCGAGCGCCATGTACTCCATGATCTTGTTCATGGTGGAGATGTCGTTCATCGGCGTGACGCGGTCCGGATTGACGCAGACGTCAGCGGTCGAGAGCATCGTGAACAGCGCGTCATCCGCGATGGCGCCGGTGAAGTTCACGTAATCGGAGAGCTGCATCTCCTCGCAGAGCTTGACCACCGCATTCCACTCCGGCCCGGTGCCGGCGATGTTGAACTGGATGTCGGTGCGGCCGAGATCGTGCACGATGTGGCCGATCGACTGCAGCAAGAGATCGATGCCTTCCGACTGGCCGATCACGCCGACATAGCCGACGCTGTAGCGCCGGCCACGGCGCCAGGCCGGATCGGCCGGCCGCGAGCGCACCCGGTCGAGATTAGGGCCGGATCGCACCACGAAAACCCGGTTGGCCGGCATGCCGCCGCGCGTGATCGCGATCTCGCGATAGGATTCGTTGGTCGCGATCGAGATGCTCGCCGTCTTGAAGGTGAGATATTCGACCAGCCGCAGCAGCTGCCAGAACAAGTCCTTGCGGCCGAATTTTGCTTCGTAGAGCTCGGGATTGACGTCGTGATGATCGAACACGAAGCGCTTGCCGCCGAGTTTGAACAACAGGCCGATCAGGAAGATGAGGTCGGGCGGATTGCAGCCCTGGATCACGTCGAAGCCGTGCTTCCACGCCACCTTGATCGCGAGCAGCGTTTCCCAGAACAGCGCAACCGGATATTCGATCAGGTAGGCGGCGATCCCGCGCGCTTCCACCGGCATCGGATGGCGATAAATGTGAATGCCCTCGAGGCATTCGTAGGACTCGTCATGACCCCGCCCCTTCGGGCAGATCACAGAAACTTCATAGCCCGCCTTGCGCAGCGACGTTGCTTCGCACCACACCCTGCGATCGAAAGGAACCGGAAGGTTCTCGACGATGAACAGGATCCGCCGCGGTGATGGTTCAGCTCTCGACATCTGAGATGATCTATACCATTGACCTAACAACGTCACAATCCGACTAACATCGGCATTAACATGCGCGGCTTCCACTATGCAATCCCGGCACCGATGTGACGGCGACGAGACAGGGACATGGCAGGCAGAGTGAGGGATTGGGGCCAAAGGGCATTGATTGCGCTGGTTTTGAGCGCGCTGCTGCCGCTGGCCTACAAATGGCCGCTGCAGTGGAATGGTTCGACGTCAAGCGATGCGCTGAGTGCGAGCCGCGTGAACGCGGTGATCCCGCCGACGCTTTTCGGCATGACCATCAATGCGATCGGGCAGTCACAGCCATGGCCTGAGCTCAGATTCGACGGCGTTCGGCTGTGGGGCGCGATCTACTGGGCGCAGATCAACCCGGCGCCCGGCATCTACAATTGGGCGCGCTTCGACGCCATCCTGGCGGCGGCCGAGCGAGAACACGTCGAGATCGTTCTCAATCTCGCCTATACGCCGCGCTGGGCCGCGTCGGTGAAGGATGCGCCGCCGGCGTTCACGCCCGGTGCAAGCTCACCGCCGGCCGATCTCGCGTCATGGGACGACTGGGTGCGCGCGGCCGTGGCGCGCGCCGCCGGCCGCATCAAATACTGGGAAATCTGGAACGAGCCCGAGGATCCCAAATATTACTCGGGCGATATCGCGACCATGGTCCAGCTGCAGAAGCGGGCCTACGAGATCATTAAAGCCAGCGATCCCACCTTGACCGTGCTGACACCGCCGTCCAACGGCACGCCGGACGGATATCGCTGGCAGCAGGCCTTCATGGCGCAAGGCGGCGGACAATATGCCGATGTGTTCGCCTTTCACGGCTATACGAGCGAACCCGAGGCGGTGATTGGAATCATTGCGCGCTTCAGGAAAATCCTTGCCGCGCACGACCTGTCCGCGAGGCCGATCTGGGACACCGAGGCCGGCTGGTCGTCCTATGAGGACAATCCAGACGGGTGTCTGGCACGCGCCTACATCCTGAAATGGATCAGCGGCGTCGACCGGTTCTATTGGTACGAGTTTGCCGGAGGCGGCAGCGACTTTGGAAAATTATGGGACCCGGCGGGCGGGCTGCTTCCGAGCGGAATTGCCTACCGCACGATCCAGTCCTGGCTGGTCGGTGCAAGTGTCGTGGCCGCAGGCAGGACGTCGCCGACGACCTGGCGCGTCGAGCTTCGCATGCCGGATGGCCGTAACGGCTTGATCCTCTGGACCACTAAGGGCCGGTCCGTTTACCGGGCCGACCCGCGTTTCAGCCTTTACGAGGGCCTCGACGGCGGCGAAGGGCCTGTCGCCAACGGCGAGGTCGAGATCTCGCCAAAACCGGTCCTGTTGCTGGAATGATAACAATGTTAAGTCCCCGGCAATGAGACAATTATGACGATGTTCTTGGCTTCATTGCGGGCGTTGGGCGCGATACAAGGAGCGCTGTTAACTTGAGGCGATTGACCGACTGTGAAGCAGATCGCGCAAAACTATAAGAGCGGCGAGCTCAAGCTGATCGATGTGCCGGCGCCGCGCTGCCGCCCCGGCGGGGTTTTGGTGCGCACGGCGTTTTCCGCGGTGTCGACCGGCACCGAGATGATGAAGTTCACCGAAGGCCGCCTGTCGCTGCTCGGCAAGGCGCGCGCGCGACCCGACCAGGTGGCCAAGGTGGTGAGCTCGGTCCGTCAGCAGGGGTTGCTTGCGACCTATCAGAAGGTGATGAACCGCCTCGATTCCTACACGCCGCTCGGCTACTCGCTGTCGGGCACCGTCGTGGAAGTGGGCGAGGGCGTCGGCGGCTTCTCGGTCGGACAGCGTGTCTGCTGCGGCGGCAATCAATATGCAACCCACGCCGAATATAATTGGGTGCCGGTGAACCTCTGCGTGCCGCTGCCGGACAGCGCTGCGCTGGACCAGGCCGCATTCACCACGATCGCCTCGATCGCGCTGCAGGCGATGCGCCAGTCGGAGATCCGTTTCGGCGAGACCGCCTGCGTGATCGGCCTTGGCCTGATCGGGCAGATCATGGTGCGGCTGCTGCGCAGCGCCGGTGTCGTGGTCGTCGGGCTCGACAGGCTGGAGGCGCGATGCCGGCAGGCGGAGGCTGCTGGCGCCGCGGTCTGTGCCGTCGCATCGGATGATGCCGCGGCCGAATTCCGCGCCCGGATCGACCAGCTGACCGCAGGCAACGGCGTCGATTGCGTGTTCATCACCGCAGGCAGCGACGATCCCGATCTCGCGTCGCGTTCGGCGGCGCTGCTGCGCGACCGCGGCCGCATTGTCGATATCGGCAAATGCACGCTGAACCTGCCGTGGAGCGAATTCTACGACAAGGAGCTCGACGTGCGCTTCTCGCGCTCCTACGGCCCCGGCCGCTACGATCCGCTCTATGAGGAGGGCGGCATCGATTATCCGATCGGTCATGTGCGCTGGACCGAGAAGCGCAATATGGAGGCGATCGTCGCGCTGCTCGCCGACGGGCGGCTCGATTTTTCCTCGCTGATTTCCGAAACGGTGCCGCTGGAGCAGGCGACGTCGGCGTTCGAGCGCATGAGCCGTGGCGAGGTCGGTCTCGGCATGGTGTTCGCCTATCCGGACGCCGCTCCCCGCGCGATGCAGATGACCTATCGTCCGGCGGTTGCCCTGCGCAGCGGCCGGGTGCGGCTCGGCGTCATCGGCGCCGGCAATTATGCCTCCAGCATGCTGTTGCCGCAGCTTGCGAATAACCAGCGCGTCGATCTCGTCGAGGTCGCCACCAATACCGGCCTGAGCGGCGCCACGGCGGTCCGCAAGTTCGGCTTCGCGCGTGCCTCGACGGATGCGGCCTCGGTGCTCGGCGCCGACGACATCGATGCCGTGCTGATCGCAACGCGCCATGCCTCCCATGCCGACCTCGCGACGCAGGCGCTGCGCGCCGGCAAGGCGGTGTTTGTCGAGAAGCCCTTGGCGATCGATACAAGCTCGCTCGATCGATTGGAGCAGGTGATCCGGGAAACCGGCAACAGCCGGCTGATGGTCGGCTTCAACCGCCGCTTTTCGCCGCTGCTGCAGGGCATGCGCGCGGCGTTCGCGCCGGCAGGACCGCAGACCCTGCAATATCGCGTCATCGCCGGGCCGCTGGAGAAATCGTCCTGGTATCTGCAGGCCGAGAGCGAAGGCAGCCGCTTCGTCGGCGAGGGCGGCCATTTCATCGACGTGTTGTGCTGGTGGCTCGGCGCCGAGCCGGTGCGTGTCTCCGCGAGCACGGCGACCAAGGACGTCGACAATCTCGTCGCCACCTTCGATTTTGCCGACGGTTCGGTCGCGAGTCTCAGCTATCTCACCGGCGGCGATCCGCGGGTGCCGAAGGAAGCGCTCGAGATATCGGCAAGCACGGGTTTTGCCGCCTTCGACAATTTCTCGGGCTTCGAGGTCTGGCACGCCGGACAGCGCACGGCGAAGACAGCGCGGCTCGACAAGGGCCAGCGGCCGATGCTGGATGCCTTCATCGCCGCGGTCGCATCGGGCGCCGCGATGCCGATCGCGCTCGACGGGTTGCTGGCGACCACACGCGCAACGCTTGCCGTGCAGGAAAGCGCGGCCGCCGGGATGCCGATCGATCTGACGGTCGGCGCGGCAGAGCAGCGCGTCGCGCGCGCCTCGACGGCGTGAGATGAATCCGGCCTGGTATCTGCGCAGGCTGCAGCGCATGGAGCCGTCCGAGCTTGCGGGGCGGGTGAACGACCAGGTGCTGCATTTGCTCTGGCGGATCACTCCGCCCGATATCGCGCGGCGTGCCGGCGCCAGGCTCGCTGCCGGCCCGCGGCAGCCGCGCCTGAAGCCGCTGCCTTCGCGGGCCAGCGCTCCGCAACAGGCCGCCGAACGGCTGATCCAGAGCTCCGATCGGATTCTCGCCGGGCACTGGCGGATTTTCGCCAGGGATCATGGGGCCCTCGGCGAACGGCCCGACTGGTTCGTCGATATCAGAAGCGGCAAGCGGGCGCCGGCCGGCGTGCACGCATTCGCGGTTCCCTATCGTGACGAAACCGCGGTCGGAAACATCAAATACATCTGGGAGCCGTCGCGTCACCACCATCTCACGGTGCTCGCGGCCGCGTATTACCTGAGCTCCGACGAGCGCTACGCCAGGCGCGCGGCCGAGCATCTGGTGAACTGGTGGCGCGAAAATCCGTTCCCGCGCGGCCCGCACTGGATCAGCGGCATCGAGCTTGGCGTGCGGCTGATCTCATGGGCCTGGGTACGTCAGCTGCTGCAGAACTGGCCCGGCGCTGCCGCGCTGTTCGAGGACAACGAACTGTTCCTGACGCAACTCTATGCGCATCAATACTGGCTGTCGCAGTTCCCAAGCCGTGGCTCCTCGGCCAACAACCACCTCATCGCGGAGGCTGCCGGGCAGTTCGTGGCGGCTTGCGTGTTTCCGTTCTTCCAGGACAGTGCGCGATGGCGCGAGCAATCGGCCGCCACACTGGCGCACGAAGCCGTTGCGCAGACGCTTGCCTGCGGCAGCAACAGCGAGCTCGCGACCGATTATCATGGCTTTGTTCTCGAACTGCTGCTGGCGGCGGCAGTGCAGGGCGAGTCCTCCGGACATCCGCTTGGCGATGCAGTGTGGACCACGATGTGCCGCATGAGCGACGTCATTGCTGCGATGCTGGACGATCGCGGTCATCCGCCGCGGCAGGGCGATGGCGACGACGGCATCGGCCTGTTGCTCGACGATCACGCCGGCAATCGCTGGCTCGGCTTGCTCGCCAGCGGCGCGCGCCTGTTCGGCGCTCTGCCATGGTGGCCCACATCGCCGGAGCCCGATCTGCGCAGCTTTGTGCTCACCGACGGCATCGAGGCCCGTGCGATCGCCGGGCGGCCCAAGCGCCGCCCGCATCTGCTCGAAGGGGCGGGACAGACCTTTCTGATCGATTCCGACAAGGCTGTGTGGTGCCGTTGTGACCATGGCCCGCATGGCTTCGGCCGCATTGCCGCTCACGCCCATGCGGACGCGCTGTCGCTCGAATGCAGGATCGGCGGTGCGGAGATCTTCGCCGATCCCGGCACCTATTGCTACCATGGCGATCCGCGATGGCGGGCCTACTTCCGCTCCACGCTGGCGCACAACACGCTGTGCCTGTTCGCGCGCGACCAGTCGGGGTCGGGCGGGCCGTTTCTCTGGACAAGGCATGCGCAGAGCCGGCTTGTCGCAGCCAGCGGCCTGGACGATCGCGATGCGGATGCGAACTGGGTCGCGGAGCATTCGGGATATCGCGACGAAGCAGGTGTCGTGCATCGCCGCTCGGTGCAATTGCAGCGTCGGGCGGCGCGGCTCGTCGTCACCGATACCGTGCTGGCTGATGAAGGGCTTGCGGTGCCGGCGAGCCTCAGCTGGCATCTCGGTCCCGAGGTCGAATGCAGGCTCGAAGGGCACAGGGCGCAGCTCGCATGGCCCGGCGGGCGCGGCGAGCTCGATCTGCCGGCGGCCCTCAGCTGGGTGCCGTATCGGGGTGACGAGACCATGCCGGCCGGCTGGTATTCGCCGTCCTTCGATCTCAAGGTGCCGGCGACGACCTTGATCGGCTGCGGTACGCTCGCGGGCGGGCAAAACCTGGTGACCGAGCTGCGCTGGTTTTCAGACCCGGCCGGATCATGAAGATCCTGGTCGCTCACAACAGGTATCAGGGACGCGGCGGCGAGGACGTCGTGTTTGAAGCGGAAGTCGACCTGCTGCGCGCCGCAGGACACAGCGTTGAAACGCTCACGGTTAGCAACGCGGCGATCAATTCGCTCCCCGCGCGCATCACGACCACGCTGTCGATCGCCGATAATGCGGAGGGAAAGCGGGTCGTGGCGGAAGCGATCGACCGCTTTCGCCCCGACGTTGTGCACGTCCACAATTTCTTCCCGCTGCTGTCGCCCGCCGTGTTCGATCTCTGCCGGCAAAAGTGCGTGCCCGCGGTGGCGACCCTGCACAATTATCGCAGCATCTGCACCGGCGGCATGCTGCTGCGCGACGGCCGCATCTGCCACAAGTGCCTCGATCGCGGACACCTCTGGGGCGTCGTGCACCGCTGCTACCGCGGATCGCTTCCGGGCTCGATGGCGTCGGCCTACATGATCGCGCAGCACCAGCGCCGCGGCACCTGGACGCGTCCCGGCCTGCGCCTGATCGCGCTGACGCAGTTTGCCAAAACCCTGTTCACGCAGGCCGGCTTCGATGCCGACCGGATCGACGTGAAACCGAATTTCATGGTCGATCCGGGGGCGCCCGATCCAGCCACGCCGCGCAGCGGGCTACTCTATGTTGGACGGCTGAGCCGCGAGAAGGGCGTCGGCGTGCTGCTCGAGGCCGTTGCGGGGACCGGCGTGCCCTTGCGCGTCGTGGGCAAGGGGCCGGAGCGTGGTGCGTTGGAGGCTCGGGCGTCCGGCAATGTCACGTTCCTTGGCGGGCTCTCGCGCGATGAGGTGCTGCGGGAAATGGCGAATGCCCGGGCATTGGTGGTGCCGTCGCTATGGTACGAAGGATTTCCGATGGTCGTGGTCGAGGCCTTCGCGTGCGGCACGCCGGTCATCGCCTCCGAGATCGGCGGACTTGCCGAGGTGGTGAGCGCCGGCAAGACCGGCGCGCTGGTGCCGCCGGGCGACGCGGCCACGCTCCGAAATCGGATCAGTGAGGTTCTCGGCGCCGCCGAACTGACCGCCGCATGGGGACGGGCCGCACGAGCCGCCTATCTCGAGCGCTACGCGCCGGACGAGAACCGCCGGCTGCTCGAGGCCATCTACGCGCGGGCCGCCGGGGGATGATCGCCGCAGGTCGGCGCTCTGCCCGCGATCGGGCATCGCCGGTTCCATGCCGGCGTTGCTAACATATTGCGGCAAATCTGGTGTTAATTTGTTACAGCAGGGTGTCTGAGCGGCATCGCGCCAGGTTTTTGATCTTGCGGTCGAACGGCGCTGATTCTGCGGGTGATTCCATGGATCTCGCTTGATCGAGCCCGCAAACTGCTGCCAAGGGGCGCTATAACACTGGCCGGTGGGGCGCCGGCTGCGAAGTTTGACGCTTTTTTGCAAAACGTCTCATGCGATGCAGAAATATTTTTTTCAGATCAGAAAATCGCGTCGAAGCGCTCACAGCATCAGCGAAATTCTGCGCTCCCGCGGTATCCCGGGGCCCCGTGAAACCCCGTATAATCGCTACCCTTTTTTGCGTCGCGGCTAACATTGGCGATTGGCCTGCGCCCAATGTTATAGTGCATTGGAAGTAGTGCTAAGTCTCACATAAATCTCAGGGAACCAGGTGTTAACAGCGCATTGCTGATTGACACTCTGGCCTAACGGTCTTAACAATGGACTTAACAAGTTCGTAACCTGGGTCCACATTTGAGTTGCGTCGCAACAAACCAGTTGTGAATCAACAGCTTATGTGTGGGCGAGCGGCTTGAATCCTCGTATCCCAAGCAGGGGCTACATCGATGGCGACTTACAATCTAGACCAGACGGACCTCAAACACGCGATCAACGGAACGATCGATCACTCGACCCAGCAACAGATTCTTGACTATCTGATCAACGCGGGGATCGGATACACCAGCCCGGATAACGGCGCGACGATTCCGGTGCAGGAAGGGGCTGGGATCACCAACCCGGATCCGAACGCCAATGTTCTGATCGAAACCAACCCGATTAACACCGTTAACACCGACGCCAACCTGAAGGCGATCATCGAGGACACCAACAAGGACGTCACGCTGACGGTGAACGGCAGCACCCCGGTGCTGGTCGCGACCGGCCACGGCAACGATCAGGTGTTCATCAACAACACCGGCGACACGACGGTTCTCACCGGCTCCGGCAACGACACCATCTTCGGCGGTGCCGGTCACGACTCGATCGATGCCGGCTCCGGCAACGACGTGCTGGTCGACAACGTCTCCGGTCACAGCACGCTGGATGGCGGCAAGGGCAACGATTTGCTGTTCGGCTCCGGTGCCGACACCCTGAACGGTGGCTCCGGCAACGACACACTCTACGGCGGCAGCTCGTCGCAGCTGAGTGGCGGTGACGGCAAGGACGTGCTGGTGTCCGGCAGCACCGCCGGCAATTCCAGCACGCTGGATGGCGGCAAGGGCAACGATGCGCTGTACGGTGGTGCGGGCAACGACAGTCTGGACGGCGGCGCCGGCAACGACTCGCTGTATGGCGGTTCCGGTGTCGACACGCTGCATGGCGGCAACGGCAATGATCTCCTTGTCGGCGGTGCCCAGACTGCTGCTGAGTTCGGCGGCAACGGCAAGGACGTGCTCTACTCGGGCAGCGATGCGTCGCACGCGACCTCGCTCGACGGCGGTGCCGGCAACGACTCGCTCTATGGCGGCGCCGGCAACGACACGCTGCATGGCGGTTCCGGCAACGATACGCTGGTCGCCGGCTCCGGCACGCAGACTCTGATCGGCGGCGACGGCAAGGACTCGTTCGTCGGCTCCGACACCGGTACGGCCTCGATGGTTGGCGGCTCCGGTCAGGACTACTTCTACCTGAACAACGCCACCAGCAGCGACACCATCGATGGCGGTGGCGGCAACAAGGACTCCCTGACCTTCCTGGATCACGCTTCGACCGACGTGAGCGACATCAGCTCTGGATCGAACGGTTCTATGGACATCACCTTCAGCAATGGTCAGGTGACCCAGATCAGCAACATTGAATACCTGATCTTCAACGATGGTAACTCGACCAAGCTGTAAGATCCTAGGTCTGCACTAAGCGAAAGCGCCGCCCCAACCGAGGTTGAGGCGGCGCTTTTTTCTTTGATCGCCGGCATGGCCGTCAGGAATGGGTAATTGAAATTGAACAATCGAATACGCTGCCGTTGATGATCATGACGCACCTGCGATGAGTTCGACGGCTCGCCTCAAGGGGAAGCGCATGCGCGCATCCCGATTGGAACTTTGTCGGCCGATTCGCGTCGGATGCATCGAATCAATCACAAGTTCCGCCCGGGGCATTTCCGCCAATGGATGTTATAAGTTAGTTCGTCACATTCGGACCACGTAGCTTTTGTAAAGCCGTGCCGCTCGCTTGACACAACGGAGCTGCGCCCGATGGCTATCTGCGGCCCTGGCACCTTTGTTCAAGACGAACGATCGCTGCAGAACTCAGCCGCTTAACGAACTCGCGGAGCTCTCGAATTGGCCAAGAAAAAAATGCTGAATGCCGGCGCTGGATCGACGGTTACCAAGCGCATCCAGCCGCTCCTGACATCGCATGAATGGGACGAGATTCGATTAGACGTCGACGGCGGCGTGAACCCCGACGTCGTCGGGTCGATTACCGATCTTGCCCGGTTGTTCCCGGCGGCCTCGTTCGACGCGATCTGGTGTTCTCATGTCATGGAGCATCTCTACGCCCATGAGGTTCACCCCACGTTCGTCCAGTTCCGCCAAGTCCTCAAGCCGGACGGATTCGCACTGATCATGTCTCCTGACCTCGAGGCGGTCGCGCAGCACATGTTGACGCGCGGTCTCGGTGCGATCGCTTACGTCTCGCCGGCAGGTCCGATCCGGCCATTGGACATGATCTACGGGCATTCCGGCGCGATCGAGCAGGGGCGCTATCACATGGCGCACAAGACCGGCTTTTCGACCGAGCGGATGGGAAACCTGCTGCTCAGCGCCGGCTTTCCGACGGTTTCCGTTCGGAGCGGGAATTTTGAGATCTGTGCATTGGCACTCATGCCGGAGGCCAGGGATGAGCGGATCAGGCCGCAGCTGGAGGCCTGCGGATTCGACTTCCAGGAGACGGTGACCGCCGACTCGTGATTTGCCGATGTTAAACAATGTTATAAGGTTCCCTGGTTAAATCGCGCGAGAACGTGCTCGAAATTGGCTTCGCGGCCTGCCGTGAAACATATCTTTTTCGGGTGACGCGCTGAAAATGCTGCGTTAGCGAACTAACAGTGATACGTTATATCTCGCTGGGACCGGACCTTGCGCAGTCGAAACTTCGAGGCATCCATGACCAAACACCTCTCGCTCGTCGGCGCACCTTCGGTGGAGGCGCTGCCACCTTCGGGCCTCGCTTGTCTCGTCATCGTGGCAAGGCAGCATGGCTTGCATCTGACCCCGTCCCAGCTGATCCACGACAACCTCCTGGGCGATCAGGAAGTCACGCTGGCCGAGCTTTTGAAGTGTGCGAATTCCTCGGGCATGACGGCAAAGGCCGTCACGCTGGACTGGAAGGGTCTGAGCCATCTCAAGAGGGCGCTGCCGGCCATCGTTCGGCTGCGCGACGGCAGCCACATGGTGCTGCTGCGCCTCGAAGGCGACGAGAACAGCTCCCGGGTGGTCCTGCAGGATCCGAACGCGAGCGAGGACGCGCTGCTCGTCATCGATCAGCCGCGCTTTGAGGACATCTGGTCGGGCGACGTCGTCATGGCCAAGCGCGACTATGAGATTTCCGACGAGACGCAGCCGTTCAGCTTCGGCTTTGTCACCGCATTGTTGTTCCGCGAACGGCGCATCCTGCGCGACGTCGCGATTGCGGCGCTGATCCTGGGCTTCATGGGCCTGGCACCGATCATGTTCTGGCGGCTGCTCTCGGACAAGGTTATCTTCTACAAGGCCTACAACACGTTCTATGTGCTGTGTACTGCGATGCTCGTGGTCATCGTGTTCGAGGCGGCATTCTCGTTCCTGCGGCAGTATCTGGTTCAGCGTTTGACGGCACGCCTCGACGTCAAACTGTCGACCTACGTGTTCGAGAAGGTGCTCAATCTGCCGATCGACTACTTCGAGCAGAATCCCGTCGGCCTGATTTCCCGGGATATCCGCGAAGTATTTCGAATTCGCGGCTTTCTGACCGGGCAGTTGTTCGGGACCATTCTCGATTCGACGACGCTGTTCTTCTTCCTGCCCGTCATGTTCTTCTTCAGCCCGCTCATGACGCTGATGGTTCTTGCCTTTGCTGCGATGATCGTGACCTGGCTGATCGTGATGCTGCCCGCCTATCGGAAGAAGTCCTCGGCAACCCTGGCGGCCGAAGGGGCACAGGGAGCGTTTCTGATCCAGAGCCTGAACGGCATGCGGACCATCAAATCGCTGGCGCTCGATGCGCGCCAGCGCCACATGTGGGACGTGCTGGTGGCGCGCGTCGCCAAGGCGCGGCTTGCGGAAGGCATGACCGGAACCGCCATCCAGACGCTGGTGAAGCCGTTGGAGCGGCTGGCGGTGAGTGCTCCCTATGCGTTCGGCGTCTACATGGCCGTGTCGAGTGGCGATCCGGTCTATGTTGGCGCGCTGTTTGCCTTTCTGATGCTGTCGCAGCGCGTTGCCGGCCCCCTGATGCAGATGGCCCAGCTCATCAACCAATATGACGAGGCGCGCACCGCGGTCACGATCGTCGGCAGGCTGGTGAATCAGCCGGCCGAGGAGGGACGCTCCGGCCATGGTGTGAGGGTCCCGCTGAAGGGGCTGGTCGAATTCTCCGGCGTCACGTTCAAGTACAAGGGCGCGGTGTCGCCGGCGCTCAACAATATTTCCTTCGAGATTCCGCTCGGTACGACGCTGGGCGTGATGGGCAAGAGCGGCTCGGGCAAGACCACGATCACGCGGCTATTGCAACGCCTGCACTCCGACTATGGCGGACTGATCAAGGTCGACGGTATCGATGTCCGCGAATACGACGTCGACCATCTCCGGCGCAACGTCGGCGTCGTGCTGCAGGAGAACTTCCTGTTCAGCGGCACGATCCGCGAGAATATTGCGGCCGCAAAGCCCGATGCGACCTTCGATGACATCGTCAGGGCGGCGCGATTGGCCGGTGCCGAGGAATTCATCGACAAGCTGCCGCGAGGCTATGAGACCTATATCTACGAGGGATCCACGAATCTTTCCGGAGGCCAGCGCCAGCGCCTCGCGATCGCGCGAGCGCTGATCGTCAATCCGCCGATTCTGATCCTGGACGAAGCGACCAGCGCGCTCGATGCGGAGAGCGAGACGATCGTGAACGCGAATATTTCGCGGATTGCCCATGGCCGCACGCTGATCATCATCTCGCACCGTCTGTCGTCGCTGACGAAGGCCGACGCGATCCTCGTTCTCAACCGCGGCGTCGTCGACGATATCGGTCGTCATGAGGAACTTCTTGAACGGAACGACATCTACAGCTCGCTCTGGTACCAGCAGAACACTCACCTTGCGCCGGCGGGCCGCAATGAAAAGAACTTCAGGAGTCCGACCCTTGTCTCCTAATCAAGCTTCGCTCGCGACCGTTCGCCAGTTCCAGTCCGAGACCGATGCGATCCGCGAGGCCGCCGAGCCGTTGCTGGCCCGCGCAACGCTGTTCGTCCTGGTGGGGTTCCTCGCCGCCGTCGTGGCGATCATGTGCTTCACGCGCGTCGATCGCGTGATCACGAGCGTGGGCGGCAAGATCGTTCCCGTCGATCAGATCAACGTCCTGCAGGCTTTGGACGCGTCCATCATCAAGACGATCGATGTTCGGGAAGGTCAGCAGGTTGAGACGGGACAATTGCTCGCGACTCTGGACTCGACGTTCACGGCGGCCGATGTCACGCAGTACAAGCTGCAGGTTGCGAGCCTTGAGGCGCAGGTCGCCCGGGACGAGGCCGAATTGTCCGGAAAGCCGTTGTCGTACGGCCAATCCAACGATCCTGATGTCACCAGGTACAACTCCTTGCAAAAGGCGCTCTACGACCAGCGCGTCGCGCAGTACCACGCACAGGTGAACAGCTACGATTCCAAGATCAGCCAAACCGAAGCGACGATCCAGAAGTCGAAGAAGGACGACGAGCGGTACAGTCAGCGTGCCGAGATCGCCGGCAAGATCGAGGACATGCGCTCGACGCTCGCCGAAAGCGGCAGCGGGTCCAAGCTGAACCTGTATCTGTCGCAGGACACGCGCCTGGAGCTGCTGCGTCAGATCGACAACACGCACAACACTTTGCTGGAAGCGCAGCACCAGCTGGATTCCTTGAAGGCGGATCGCAACGCCTTCACCGAGCAGTGGAACGCGCAGCTGAGCCAGGATCTGGTCACGACGCGCAACAACCTTGATACGGCCCGCTCACAGTATGACAAGGCGATCAAGCATCAGGACCTCGTGCGGTGGACGGCTGCCGAGCCATCGGTCGTCTTGACCCTCGCCAAGCTCTCGGTCGGGTCCGTGCTGAAGCCGGGTGATCCCTTCATCACGCTGATGCCGCTCAAGACGCGGCTCGAGGCGGAGATCCAGATCCTGTCTCGCGACGTCGGCTTCGTCCGGCCCAACGACCCCTGCACGATGAAGGTCGATGCGTTCAACGCGGCGGAGCACGGTACGGCCGAAGGCAAGATTCGCTGGATCAGCGAAGGCGCCTTCACGAACGACGATGATGGAAAGCCTGTCGACGCCTTCTATAAGGCGAGGTGTTCGGTCGACCAGACCAACTTCAAGGATGTTCCGAAGACCTTCCGCCTCATCCCCGGCATGACGCTGCAGGGTGATGTCAATGTCGGCACCCGCTCGGTGGCGATGTATCTGCTCGGCGGCATGCTGCGCAGCGCAAAAGAAGCAATGCGCGAGCCATGACGGTATCGACGCGTTCCCTTCTCGACTTGCTGCGCCCCGGCTCGTCCCGTTCAGACTCGAAGCCGTTTGAACGGGGGCTGGAGGCGTACGAGAACCAGCAATATCTCGAGGCGTTGCGGTTTTGGCGGCTCGCCTCGCAAGCCGGCGATCCGGAGGCGGATTACCGGATCGGGCTGCTCTATGCGCGGAACGAGGGCGTTATCGGCAGCCTTCCGGATGCGGTCGCGTGGTACGAACGCGCCGCCCTGAAGGGACATACCGAAGCCCAATTCCAGCTTGGCTTGATCTACTTCAACGGCGTCAACGCCACGGTTGGACCGAACAGGCCAGAGATGTGGCGGCAATCCACTGCGGCGCGTCTGGGCGACAAGGCGGTCAACCTCCACGATCTGGTTTTCCCGAACGGAATCGGCGTGCCCAGGGATATCGACGCCGCGTTCCTCTGGTTATCGGTGGCGGCGGAGGCCGGCAAAGCGGAGGCGCAAGCGATCCTTGGCGATATGTACGCCAACGGGCAAGGCTGCACGAAAGATCACGCTGCCGCCCTGCGCTGGTACGAGGCCGCGGCCGAGCAGAAGGCGGCGGCCGGTGAGTTCGCGCTTGGCGATGTGTATTATCAGGGGCGGGGCGTTCCCGTCGATTTCGCGGAGGCCGCGATCTGGTATCACAAGGCCGCGGAACAGGGACATGTTCGCGCACAGGTTGCGCTGGCTTTCATGTGCCTCAAGGGTACCGGGCTCCCCGAAAATGTCGAAGAGGCCGCACGGCTGTTCCAGAGCGCCGCTGCGCATGACGATACGATCGCGCTCTACAACATTGCGCTGTTGCGGTTGAGCGGCAAAGGGGCTGTCAAGGATCTCGACAGGGCCGAGACCGCATTGCGCAAGGCGGCGCGGAAGGACTTCCTGCCGGCGATCCAGGCGCTCGCTGAGTTCTATGCGCTCGGGACTGCCGCCGAGCCGGATCTGCGCGAGGCTGCGTATTGGTACGAGAAGGCGGCCGAGCGCGGCGATACGCAGGCGCAGTTCCTGACCGGACGCTTCTATGCCACCGGCACCGGCGTTCCGCCCAGCATTCGCCAGGCTGCGAAATGGTTCGAGCGTGCGGCGGAGGGCGGCCATGCCACGGCGGCCCACAACATTGCGGTGTTCTATCTCAATGGCAGGGGCGTGGCGCGCGATGTCGCCACTGCGATCAAGTGGTTCGAGCGCGCGTCCGAGGGAGGCATTAGCGCCGCAGGCGTGCAGCTCGGCCGGCTCTACTCGGCGGGCAACGGCGTGCCGCGCGATCAAGCGCGTGCGGCGGAGTGGCTCAGCAAGGCGGCCGACGGCGGCGATGCCGATGCGAAGACGGCCTATGCGATGTTTCTTATCCAGGATGAACCGTCCGCGGAGCGTCTTGCGCAAGCACGTGCGCTGCTGACCGACGCTGCCGAGGCGGGCCATCCGGCTGCGGCATTTCAGCTGGGCGGGCTTCACATGGGAAGATCCGGCGGCGCCATCGACCTTCCAGCCGCAGCCCAATGGTTCAAACGTGCGGCAAGCGCCGGTCACGTCGAAGCCCAGCACACTTTGGCGCTACTGTATTCCGATCCCAAGAGCGGCCTCAAGGATCCGCAGGCCGCCGCCGGCTGGATCGTCAAGGCCGCGGACGGCGGCAACGCTGCGGCGCAGTTCAAGCTTGCGGTGATGTATTGCACCGGACAAGGCGTCGAGCAGGACCTCGCCAACGGCGTCACGTGGTACGAGGCGGCGGCGCGCCAGGGCCATACGACGGCGCAATACAACCTTGCCGTGATGCTGGGCCGGGGACAGGGCCGCGATGCCGATCCGGCGAAGGCGGCCGAATGGTTCGAGGCCGCTGCGAAGCAGGGCATGATCGAAGCCCAACTCGCAATTGGCGATGCGCTGCGCGCCGGCAACGGCGTCGCACAGGATCGCGATCAGGCGCTGTACTGGTATCGACAAGCGGCACAGCAGAACAACGAAGGCGCGCGACGTCGTCTGCAGGCAATGGGCGAGAGCGTTGGCTGAGATTGTTGGAGGCGGAATCGCGTCGCGCGCAGGCAACGGCAGAGATGATGGACAGCTTTGTTTTTGAGCGCGAAGGCACGGAAGCGGGCAAGTCCGCGTGACAATCTAGGCAGAACTAACAATGGTTTTCACATCGACGACAGAGAGATTGCGCTAATGTTGCGTTCGCGGAAGAAATGTTCATTGTACCTCTGGTTGTGTGATCGATAAGGATCAAGAGGTCACGATCCGGGCATGTCAGGCAGCGTGATCTCGGGATCGAACTTCCGCGCGACCGGGAAAGAGAAACTGGACCCGGCGCTGAGCGTTGGCAGGAGATTGAGTGGCAATGAACAAGATGGTCGAACGGAGCGTCAGGGATACAAAGGATATGTTGCCCGTTGCCAGTCCGGTTCAGCAGGACGACCATCCGCAGAGCCTGTTCCTGGATCCCGACGTAGGCGATCTCCAGTCAGGATCGCGTCTGCGCGGCGCGATACTGGAGTATTCGGGGCGTGGGATTTCGGGTTGGATTGTCGATGCCCAGTCGCCCGCTTCAACCGTTTCGATCGCACTTTTTGTCGGTTCCCACTGTGTCGAGGAGGGACGGACAGGCCGATCTATGCCGGCCCGCGTAGGTCCGCGGAGCGTGATCGGACGTCCCGGATTTCGTATCGATCTATCCGCGCCGGGAGTGCGCCGTCGCTTGGCGCGCGCCCTGAGAAACGCGCTTGTGGAGCCTAAGCGTGCGCAGATCTATCTGCGTATCAGCCTGAATGATGGCGAGTACTACGAAATACCCCTGTTCGAGAACTATACGCCAGGCGAATTGATCGTCGCGCTGGGGTTCTCGACCGCGGACTACGACGACCTGTTGTTTCCGAGCAACAACAGGATCGTTGCTGGACTGGCGGACGCGCCTCCCAAGGAGGTGCGCTACATTTGCTTCTACCTCCCGCAATTCCATTCATTTGATGAAAATGACAGGTGGTGGGGGCCAGGGTTTACCGAGTGGACCAACGTCGCGCGCATGCGTGCCCAG
Source organism: Bradyrhizobium sp. USDA 4506 (assembly GCF_054058795.1). NCBI lineage: Bacteria > Pseudomonadati > Pseudomonadota > Alphaproteobacteria > Hyphomicrobiales > Nitrobacteraceae > Bradyrhizobium > Bradyrhizobium sp. USDA 4506. Next base: position 1,245,825 of record NZ_JBSSBM010000002.1, read on the forward strand.
TTTCCGGCACACGAGTCCCCATGGTTGCCGGCCGATCTTGGATTCTATGACGTCCGGCTGCCGGAAACGCGTCGTCAGCAGGGCGAGCTGGCGCGCCAGTACGGCATCGATGGATTTTGCTACTACGTCTATTGGTTCCAGGGCCGAAGGTTATTGGAAAAGCCGCTTCAGCTGCTGCTCGAGGACGGCGAGCCGAACCTGCCTTTCTGCATTTGCTGGGCAAACGAGAATTGGTCTCGTCGGTGGGACGGCTCGGACGCTGAGCTTCTGTTGGGACAAAACCACTCCCTGGACGACGATGTCCGCTTTATCGACGACATGGCCGACCTGCTGCTCGATGAGCGCTACATAACTGTCGACGGTCGAAAGGTCATCGTCATCTACAGGCCGTCATTGTTGCCGGACAAGCAGCGCTTGTTCGAGATTTGGCGCGAGCGAGCCAGAGAACTCGGAATCGGCGAGCTTCTCATTTGCAATGCGATGACGTTCGGAGAGTTCGATCCGCGCGACGTCAATTGCGACGCGGCAATCGAGTTTCCTCCGCACACGGTCTCGACAAGGGAGGTGCCGCCGACCGAAGTCGATGCACCGCCGACCTTCGCTGGAAAGGTGTACGACTATGTCGACGCCATGCGATCGTCGATCGGCAAGATCTACGACTTTCCGTTCTTTCCTGCGGTGATGCCGCGTTGGGACAATACGCCTCGCAAGGGGCCGCGCGGTCACGTCTTTACCAGGTCCAGTCCGGAAGCGTTTGAGGTTTGGCTTCGCGATGCAACCCTGCGTGCCAAGGGCAACAGCTTTTCCGAATCATTGGTGTTTATCAATTCCTGGAACGAGTGGGCGGAAGGTGCGCATCTCGAGCCGGATTCGCGCCATGGACGGGCGTTTCTCGAGGTCGTGCGAAGGGTCGCTTCGGCTGAGCCCATTTCGGCCCAGATTCGAAATAGCCCGGATTTGCTGGATTGCCTGAGTAGGCAGGAGCTTGAGTGGGCGGTAAAAGAAGCCTCGACGCATGTCGAAGTGCTCGCAAGCCTGCACCGGTCGGGCCTCACCCATTCGGGGGTGCAGCGCGTAAGAAGCGGCACGCCAGTGGAGGCAGAAGGCGCGTCCGGTAATCCGGCAGGTTCGTTGCTGGTGATCGAGAACATCAATTCTCAAACCGGCGAACGGGTGATTGTCGATCCGCGCTATGAGATATTGGTGCGGGGATGGATTTGCGCGGGCAACGCCTTTGAGGCCAGCCGACAGAGAACGGGATTCCTGGTCCTGTCGGGGCTTACTCCGGATGGCGCAGCAAACGGCGGCTATTGCCTGATCGTAGATTGGCACGAGCGCGTGGACGTGAAGGAGTATATGAAGGCCGAGAGCAAGGACTGCTATTTCGGTTTCCAGCTGTCCTTCTCGATTCGAGATTTGCCGGATGGTGAATATCAACTTGCGGTTCTGGAGGTCGGCGACGGGACTAGTGCACTCGTGCGGTCTCGCCACTCGATCATCGTGAGACGTTGAGGTCGCCACCGATGCTCGCAAGTGTTGTCATCGCGTGCTACAAGCATGAGCAGTATCTTGAGGAATGCCTTGAGACTGTCTATCAACAGACGTTTGCCGACATCGAGCTCGTCATCGTAGACGACAATTCGCCGGACAAGAGTTTTGAAGTCGCGCAGAGGGTCCTCAAGAAGAGGTCGTTCGGAAAGCGCTTTGTTTCCTGCAAGCTGCTCAAGAACCCTCAAAATCTTGGCGCCCACTACACCTGGAACAGGGCATTATCGCTGACGAACGGCGACATGATTTTCCTTTTGAATTCGGACGATGCCTTTTCCAAGGATCGGGTTCGGCTGTTCGCGGATAAGCATGCCAATGATCGGCTGTTCTTCGGCTTCTCGGCGGTTGAGCCAATCGACGAACATGGAAAGTCGATCAGCAACTTCCAGTTTCCAACGCGCCTGCGCTATGCGATCGATCGGGCCCAGATCGCAGGTGCGCCGTTGTCATGGACATTTCTGGATTCTCAGATCGCGGCATCGACCGGAAACTTTGTCTTCAGCCGTGAACTGCTGCGGCAGGTGGGTTGGCTTGCCGATCTCAAATACTGCCATGACTGGGACTTTGCGTTGCGCGCGGTAACCAAGGTCGAGCCGACCTATCTCGAAACCGACCGCTATCTGTACCGACTTCATTCAACCAACAGTTTCCGAAGTCTGAGCAAGGTGGCAGAGAGCGAGACAAAGGCTTGCATGATGTCGTATTGCCTGAATGCAATCGCGTCACGGCCTCAGAACAAGACCTGCCTCAGTCCGTCGAATTTCGGCGATTCATTCTATGACTTCGTGAAGCTGCACCCGAACTTCAACTATTGGGTGAAGCAGATCTACGCGCCCTATCATGTAGAACACCGGACGGTGGAGTCGAACGATCGGACCCGGCCGGTTCGCTGGCGCTGATCGAGCAATGCAAGGCTAGTCTTGTCCGTTCCGACACAATCGGAACGGGGCCTTGATTGGGATGGAGACCGAGCGATTGCTTCGTCGCTTCGTCGGCTGGGAGCCTGGCGTCCGATCGAATTGCGCCGACGAGAGGTCTGGAGCGTGCCGCAGCCGCCGCAGGGTGCTGGAACTCAAAAAGCTGAACGCGCCGGGCGGGAGGCTTGCGGATAACGATGTCAAAAGCATCGTTCTTGTAAGCCCGAACGACTGGCGGACTGCTTCATTCCCGTCGTCCATCGGCGATCTCCGATCGTTCCGGTCCGGTGACGCGGTTTTCGTGCAAATGACGTCGAGCCCCTTGCTCTATTGTATTGATTTTCCTCGAAATAACCTTACAAGAGTTAATTGTGAGCACTGCGTGTTATAGCCTTATTCTTGTAGGATATGTGCGCTAATAGGGAATTCGTGGTGCGAACCAATGTTAATAGCTTGTTGATCTCGTGGAGCGGCTCAGGTTGGACATGGAAATTCCAGCATTGTCTAGTTTCAGCTCAGGCGTGAATCTCGATACGCTTCCAGCAAGTGAGATCGAGACAAGGCTTAGAGATTTCTTTTCCGGGCGGATCGCAAATCCGAAGCCCGACGAGCTGATCCAATCGGTCAAGCAGTTGGAGCAGCAATTCGGTGATTACAAGGAATTCCAGTTTGCAAAGGCGGCGGCGCTTGTGCAGGCATGCGATTTCGCCGGAGCGCGTGGAATCCTTCTCGACCTCGTCAAGCAGATGCCATCCGACTCGCGGGTGTTGCATCGCCTGGCAATCGCGGCCCTCAATATGGGGTCCGCCCATGAAGCGCAGGATGTCTATCTTGCCGCGCTCATTGCGGCCCCGAAAAGTGAAAATCTGCGGCGAGAGTTTGCCGGCCTCCTGCGCGTGATGGAGGCCAAGAAGCTCTACGCCGGGGTCGATCGCAAGAAGCACGGCTTGGCGGTGGTGTGCGCCATCAAGAACGAAGGCGACGATCTGCTGGAATGGCTACACTTCCACAAACTGGTCGGCGTTGATCACTTCTACCTCTACGACAACGGCAGCACTGATGATACTCGTGCCGTGATCGAGTCCTTCCCGTGGCCCGAAATGATCACCTATCATTTCGTGGAAGGGGAATTCGGCCAGATGCGCGCGTTCTCGCATGCGATCGACAGCTACCGCAATTGTGCCGAATGGTGCGCCTTCATCGATGCCGATGAGTATCTGTTTCCGACGCAGGCCGGCAACATCAAGGACGTCTTGACCGAGCTCGGGCCGGCGCCGGCGGTGGCGGTGCATTGGTTGAACTTCGGGTCGAACGGTCACGACGCGAGGCCGGCCGGTCTGTGCATCGAATCTTTCACGCGTCGTGCTCCGGACGATTTCCCGGATCATTTCATCATGAAGTCAATCGTGCGGCCTGACACCATCGTGTCCTATCTGCATCCCCATCAATCGCTTGTCTTGGGTTGCTACGTTCACGAGGACGGCACGCCTGTCTTCCCGATCGGCGGGCGCTGCACTGCTCCGAAGCGGAACAAGCTCGTGATCAATCACTACTACACGAAGTCGCGGCAGCAATTGCTGAAGAAGCGTGAGCGGGGCAGGCCGCTCGGCGATGGAGATCCTGAAAAGATCCGCGCAATGGAATTCTTCACGTTGCGCGATCGCAACGATGTCGAAGACGCCACGATCCAGAGGTTTCTTCCGGAGCTGAAGAAACTGATTCAGGGCTGAATTCAAGGGAACAGCGATGTCCTCGCTGGAGGAGGGCGCGCCAGGCGGCGCGCCCGATCGTGTGCTTGAAGTGATTCTTGATCGCCGCGATCGGCTACTCTGGCCGCAGCGATCGGCTACAGCGGTTCCAGCCGGTATTTCGCAAGCAACTGCTGTGCGGCGACGAGATCAATCTCTGCCGGCCTTTGGAAGATCGACATGTTGTTGGCGCGCGCGATTTCGCGAGCGACCGTCCGCACCGAATGGTAGTGGGGACGATTCTCGAAGTCGTGAATTGCGATGAAGGCTCCCGGTGCGGCGTGAAGCACGCACTGTACGAAGCAAGCCACGCGAAACCGGCCGTCAACGAAATACAGGTCGGCGGTCTTGCTTTCCGGACGCTCCCAGACACGTTCGTGATACTCGGGCCACGAGCGCTCCTTGTCCTTTTCCACGGGATAACCCCACTCGCGCAGCTTGCCGATATCGACGTGCAGCAGCAAAGGCTTGGTGCTCGCGTCGCCCGTGGCGTCGGCAACGTTGGCGAGCCATTCCGCGGAGGAATCAATGGAAATGACCCACTCCTTCTTGGTTTGACAGGCCAGCCAAGTGCTTCCTCCCGAGCCAAATTCCAGATACCGCGTCGAGAGGTCCACGAAACTTTTGAACAGTGTCAGTTCCTGACCGTCCATTGCGATGTTCATGACGGGATTCCGTGGTTTCTCGAGTTGTTGTCTGGCGGGTGGCTGCCAATCCACCGTCGGAAGGCGGTCGCGGCTTTTCAAGCAGCGATGATATCTGGTTGAGTCGTCATCGCGCTTCTCGACGTCCTGTTGGCCATCCACGCCGGTGATTGGAAAGATCGGCGACTACTGGTTCAAGCCGACGCGCTCCACCTTGTAGCCGCCCTCCAGGATGGCGCGCCACCAGGGTTGCTCGTCGACATACCAGCGCACGGTCTTGGCGATGCCGGTCTCGAAATTCTCCTCGGCGCGCCAGCCGAGCTCGGTTTCGAGCTTGGTGGCGTCGATGGCATAGCGGCGGTCGTGGCCGGGCCGGTCGGCGACGAAATTGATCAGCTGGCGGCGCGGGCCTGCCGCGGCCGGCACGACCTCGTCGAGCAGGTCGCAGATGCTCTCGACCACGTGCAGGTTGGTGCGCTCGTTGCGGCCGCCGACATTGTAGGTCTCGCCGACCTCGCCGCGCTCCAGCACCAGCGTCAGCGCCTTGGCGTGATCCTCGACGAACAGCCAGTCGCGGATGTTCTTGCCGTCGCCATAGACCGGCAGTGGCTCGCCGGCGAGCCCCTTGATGATCATGTGCGGGATCAGCTTTTCGGGGAAGTGATAGGGGCCGTAATTGTTGGAGCAGTTGGTCACCAGGGTCGGCAGCTCGTAGGTCTCGCGCCAGGCCCGCACCAGGTGATCGGACGATGCCTTGCTGGCCGAATAGGGCGAGTTCGGCGCATATGCCGTGGTCTCGGTGAACAGCCCTTCGTCGCCGAGCGAACCGAACACCTCGTCGGTCGAGATATGCAGGAAGCGGAACCGGTCGCGCTTCTCGGGCGAGAGCGAACGCCAGTGGCGCAGCGTCTCCTGCAGGATCGTGAAGGTGCCGACGATGTTGGTCTGGATGAATTCGCCGGGGCCGTCGATCGAGCGGTCGACATGGCTTTCCGCGGCAAGGTTCATCACAGCATCGGGCTGATATTTCTCGAACAGCCGGCGCAGGTTCTGCGCCTCGCAGATGCAGGCCTTCTCGAAGGTGTAATTCAGGCTTTCGGCGGCACGGGGCAGCGAGGCCAGGTTTGCCGCATAGGTCAGCTTGTCGATGTTGACGACGCGGGCGTGGGTGTCGCGCAGCAGGTGGCGGACCACGGCGGAGCCGATGAAGCCGGCGCCGCCGGTGACGAAGATCGTCGATCCCTTAAACCGCATGTTTGAATACCTCCGCCGCGCGCGGCTCGCCGTGGAATGAGCGGTAGACCGACAGCAGGTACTCGCCGTAGCTGCTCTTGGCGGTCTTCTGTGCGACCCTCGCGAACGCCTCGAGCGAGATGTAGCCCTGGCGCAGCGCGATCTCCTCGGGGCAGGCGATGCGCAGGCCCTGGCGCTGCTCCAGGATCTGGACGAAATGGCTGGCCTCGACCAGCGAGGAATGGGTGCCGGTGTCGAGCCAGGCAAAGCCGCGGCCGAGCACCTCGACATAGAGGTCGCCGCGTTCGAGATAGGCCTTGTTGACGTCGGTGATCTCGATCTCGCCGCGCGGGGATGGCCTGATGCCGGCCGCGATGTCGACCACATCATTGTCGTAGAAGTAGAGGCCGGTGACCGCGACGTTGGATTTCGGCCGCTTCGGCTTCTCCTCGATCGAGAGCGCCCGGCCGGTGCCGTCCAGCTCGATCACGCCGTACTGTTCAGGCGCGTTCACGACATAGCCGAACACGGTGGCGCCTTTCTTGCGGATCGAGGCGGACGACAGCATGCTCGGCAGGCCGTGGCCATAGAAAATGTTATCCCCTAACACAAGGGCAACGGAGTCATCACCGATGAAGTCGCGTCCGACGATGAAGGCGTCGGCAAGACCCCGCGGGGTCTCCTGCGTGGCATAGGCGAACCGGACACCCATCTCGCTGCCATCGCCAAGCAAGCGCTGGAACAGCGGCTTGTCCTGCGGCGTGGAAATGATCAGGATATCGCGGATTCCGCCCAGCATCAGCGTCGACAGCGGATAGTAGATCATCGGCTTGTCGAACACGGGCAGCAGTTGCTTGGAGACGACTGTCGTCACCGGATAGAGGCGCGAGCCGGTGCCACCGGCAAGGATAATGCCTTTCATGGTCCCTCACAATTTGACTATCAGAACATAACATATAGCGTGCGCTGCACAAGTTTGTTATGAGAAGGAAATTAACATTTCAAGCGCGTCAAACTGGAACAAATGTTAGATGAACGTCATCAAGACCGAGCTTCCTGAAGTTCTGATCGTCGAGCCGAAGCTGTTCGGCGACCAGCGCGGCTTCTTCCTCGAGACCTACCAGGCTCCGCGTTATGTCGAGCACGGCATCACGCGTCCGTTCGTGCAGGACAACATGTCCCGGTCGGCCTATGGCGTGCTGCGCGGGCTGCATCTGCAAAACCCGGTCACCCAGGGCAAACTCGTCTCTGTGCTGCGCGGCAAGGTGCTGGACGTTGCCGTCGACGTGCGCGTCGGCAGTCCGAATTTCGGCAAGCATGTCGCGGTCGAATTGAGCGAGGAGAACCGCCGGCAATTATGGGTGCCGCGCGGCTTCGCCCACGGCTTCGTGGTGCTCTCGGAGACCGCCGACTTCTTCTACAAATGCGATGACTTCTACAGTCCCAAGGACGAGCTCTCGATCCGGTGGAATGATCCCGCGATCGGGATCAAGTGGGGCGTCGACAAGCCACAGCTGTCGGCCAAGGATGCGGACGCGCCGCTCCTCGCCGACGCCAGCAACCTTCCGACCTATGGACAAATCTGATGCGGATCTTGTTGACGGGAACACGCGGCCAGGTTGGCAGTGCGCTCAAGCCTTTGCTGGAGAGCCACGGCACGATCATCGCGCCGCCCACCGCGGAGTTCGATCTGTCGAAGCCGGAGATGCTGACGAGCCAGCTTGAGAGTCTGAAGCCCGATCTCATCATCAATCCGGCGGCCTATACCGCCGTCGATCGCGCCGAGGACGAGCGTGAGCTGGCGTTCCTGGTCAACGCGAAGGGACCTGAAGCGATCGCCAAATGGGCTGCAACGAACGGCGTGCCGCTGGTGCATTTCTCCACGGACTACGTCTTCAATGGTTCTGGCGACAGGCCGTGGCGCGAGGACAGCCCGACCGAACCGCTGTCGGTCTACGGCGCCAGCAAGCTTGCCGGTGATGTCGCGATCCAGGCGGCGGGCGGGGCGCATCTGATCGCGCGCACCTCATGGGTTTATGCCGCAAAGGGCACGAATTTCCTGCGCACCATCGCGCGGCTCGCCGGCGAGCGTAAGGAGCTGCGGATCGTGGCCGATCAGATCGGTGCGCCGACCACGGCATCAGCGATCGCCGGTGCGGTCGCCGGCATCGTCCTGCCGAACCTCACCACGTTGCACGATCAGCTCGTGCGCCGGGGAGGTGTCGTCAATCTCGTTTGCGCCGGCGAAACCAGCTGGCATGGCTTCGCAACCGCCATTGTCGGCGGGCTGAGGTCCCGCGGGGTCACGCTGGCGGTCGAGAACATCGCTCCGATCGCAGCGGCCGAATTCCCGACCAAGGCGATGCGTCCGGGCAATTCGCGGCTGGATCTGTCGCGGCTGAAGGCGCAGTTCGGCGTGGCGATGCCGACCTGGCAGGAAGCGCTGGCGCGCGAACTGGATGCGTTTGTCCAGCTCGGCGCGCCCGCCCACGCTTAGGGCCGCTTCGGAAGCGGATGCCGGTGCGCGTGAAGAAAACGCGTCAGACAAGAAAAGAGCCTTGGTTCTGATTTGATCAGAACCAAGGCTCAAGGATTGAACCGGCCGGCGGCTATCGTCGCCGGGCGCGAGCGCTCAGCGCGGCCGACCGATGCTGTCGTAGGTGAAGCCGTGCGCGGCCATCTCGTCCGGACGGTAGATGTTGCGCAGGTCGACGACGACCGGATGCTTCATCTCCTGCTTGATGCGCTTGAGATCGAGCGCGCGGAACTGGCGCCACTCGGTCACGATCACCAGCGCATCGGCCTGGCGCGCGCATTCATAGGCATCCTTGCAGTACTCGATCTCAGGCAATTCCTTGCGCGCCTGCTCCATGCCAATGGGATCGTAGGCACGAACCTTGGCGCCGAAGTCGATCAGGCCGTTGATCAGCGGGATCGAGGGCGCCTCGCGCATGTCGTCCGTGTCGGGCTTGAAGGTCAGGCCGAGCACGCCGATGGTCTTGCCGCGCAGCTCGCCGCCGAGCACGTTGGCGACCTTGCGCGCCATCGCGCGCTTGCGGTTGTCGTTCGCGGTCAGCGTGGCCTCGACGATTTTCAGCTGGACGTCGTGGTCGAGCGCGGTCTTGAACAGCGCACGGGTGTCCTTCGGGAAGCAGGAGCCGCCATAGCCGGCGCCGGCATGCAGGAACTTGGTTCCAATCCGGTTGTCGAGCCCGATGCCGCGCGCGACCTCCTGCACGTTCGCCCCGACCCTCTCGGAGAGATCGGCGATCTCGTTGATGAAGGTGATCTTGGTGGCAAGGAAGGCATTCGCGGCGTATTTGATCAATTCCGCCGTGCGTCGCGCGGTATAGAGGATCGGCGCCTGGTTCAGATAGAGCGGACGATAGACTTCGCCCATCACCCTCTTGGCCCGGTCGTCCTCGGTGCCGACGACGATGCGGTCGGGATGGCGGAAATCCTGGATTGCGGCGCCTTCGCGGAGGAATTCGGGGTTCGACGCAACGGCGAAATCGGCGTCGGGATTGGTTTCGCGGATCAGGCGTTCAACCTCGTCGCCGGTGCCCACGGGCACGGTCGACTTGGTCACCACCACGGTGAACTTCTTGAGCGCCGCGCCGATCTCCTTGGCAGCAGCATAGACGTAGCTCAGGTCCGCATGGCCGTCGCCGCGCCGCGAGGGCGTTCCGACAGCGATGAACACGGCATCGGCGTCCGCGACGGCGCCCGCGAGCTCCGTCGTGAAGGTCAGCCGTCCGGCCGCGGCGTTGGTGTCGACGAGCTTATCGAGGTCAGTTTCGTAGATCGGGATCTTGCCGCGCTTCAGGGCTTCGATCTTGCCGGCGTCCTTGTCGACGCAAACGACCTGATGGCCGAAATCGGCAAAACACGCTCCGGACACGAGACCTACATATCCCGTTCCAACCATTGCAATCTTCATGAATCCGCTCGTCGATCAGTGTGGAGAGGAGGAGTTAGCACTAGCACAATTGGCGCCGACAACGCCAAGTTTTATAACGCATAGTTTGTGTTGGAGGTCGGCGGCTTTTTGTGCAAACGGTGATCGCCCCAGTGCAGCTGAGCGCCCGCTAGTCACCTCGGGCGCACCATGGACACATTCTCAACTTGAAATCGACCGACATTCGAGCTGCCGTTTGAGGGTGGACATGAGCATGAAGACGATTAGCAAGCAGAAGCCCTCAGGAGCTGAATACGCGTCGTTGCAAACGCGGTTCTCCAGATCCGATCGCACGACGTTTTCCGGGTTTGTCTATGATCGCGCCGATCTCGGCCGGCGTTACACTGTCGACCTGCTCGTCGACGGCGAGCCATACATGTCATCATTGTGTGACGAGTTCGTAACAGAGCTTGCCGACGCCGGGATCGGCGACGCTCGATTTGGCTTTACGTTCAACGTGCAGGATCAGGTCAGCGCGAACGCTGGGATCATTGAGGCAAGGTTGGCAAATATCGGCACTCCCGTCGGTGCTCCGATTCGCTGCGATGTCGCTGCGCCGGAAGCGCGATGGCACCGGATCGGCGATATCGAGTGGGTCGGAGGTCTGCGCTTCGAAGGCTGGCTTGCTCAGGACATCGACGAGGACATCGAAATCCTGATCGCGCAACGCCCGGTGATGACCGTGAAGCCGACCGGGTGGACCAACGTTGCGCGGGGCGGCGAGTTCGGCGTCGGCCGCCGGATCGATTTTCATCTGCCCGAGCATTTTGCGGACGGTCGCATGCGCGGACTATCCGCGCGGACGATTTCGGGACGGAGTCTGATCTCGGAGCCGATTTCCTTTGTCGCTTTCGATCGCGGATTGGAGCAAACGCTCGCGGATCTCGGGCGCTGGGATAGCGAGCGGCTTCGTGGAGAGCTGTTCGACCGGGTGTTGCCGGCCTCGATGCCGTTTCACGCCTATCGCGGCTGGAAAGAGCGCTTCTCGCCGACGACACAATCTGAACAGTCTGACGTTGCATCCGAGGCGGCAGTCGTCCTGATCGGCGATGTCAGGGTGGACGAGAGCATCGAAAGCCTCGAAGCCCAACGGCACTCCGCCTGGTCGGCGGTGTCCCTGCCGGCGCGAGCGTTCAGTCAATTCGATCCCATGGCAGCGCGCGAGTTTGTCGACGGCGATGCCGCCGGCAGTGCGTTCTTTGTGTTTTGTCTGAGCGGAACGATCCTCGCGGAAGACGCCTTGCAGCGCTTCGCCGATCTCTTCGCGTCCGAACCCGGCTGCGATATGGTCTATGGCGACGTCGAAGTTGCTGCAGGCGCCGGCGCTGTCTGGCCGCTGGCGTTCTCCGCATTCGATCTCGAACGCGCGCTCGAGCAGGGCTATGGGGCGTATTGTTTTGCGGTGCGTCGGGAGCCTGCCGTGGAAGCGCTGCTATCGGCGACGTCGCTCTACGACATCTTCCTTTGCTGCGCGGAGCCGGATCGAACCTATCATCTTCCGGGATCGGTTGCGGCATTGCCGCGGATTGATGCATCGGCCGCTACCTCCGAACTGGTCGCCGCGAGCAAGGCGTATTTTGCCAGAGCCGGCATCGAGGCCAATGTCGAGCCTCGGAAAGCGGGTCTTCTTCCGGCCGTTCAGGTCAAGCGCGCCGTCGATTGGAGCGAGCGCACCACCATCATCATCCCGACCAGAAATCGCGCCGAGCTGCTCAAGCGATGCATCGAGACGGTCATGCCGGCGGCAAATGAGACGAACGCCCGGATCCTTGTCGTCGACAACAGCTCGACCGAGCCGGAAACGCTGGACTATCTGGACAGTCTGTCCGCGCAGGAAATCGACGTGATCTCGGTCGAGGGGCCCTTCAACTTCGCATTCATCAACAACGCCGCCGTCGCTTGCGTCGATACGGAGAACATCTGCTTTCTCAACAATGACGTCGAGGCGCTCGACGACAGTTGGTTGGCGGAGATGCTGTGGCGGCTCGCGGCTCCCGACGTCGGAGCCGTCGGTGCAAAGCTGCTCTGGCCGAGCAGCGTCGTGCAGCACGGCGGAGTGGTGCTGGGAGCCAATTTCTCGGCCGCGCACGCCTTCAACGACCGGATGGATGGTGATCCCGGCTATGGCGATTTGCTTCAGGTGGCGCACGAATGTTCGGCGGTGACGGGGGCGTGCCTCCTGATGCGCAAGCGCGATTTCGTGGCCGTCGGCGGCATGGACGAGATCCGCTTTCCGATCAGCTTCAACGATATCGATTTGTGCCTGAAGCTGCGCCAGCTCGGAAAGCGGATCGTGTTCACGCCGGACGCGAAACTCGTTCATCTGGAGTCGGCAAGCCGCGGTCGCGATTCCGCGCCGGATCGCAGGGCACGCTTCAGGCGCGAGCTGTCGATCCTGCGCGCGAAATGGGGCGAGGTGCTGCTCGACGATCCCTATTACAGCCCACTGCTGGGGCTGGATTCGACGCCGTTCTCCTCGCTTGCATGGCCGCCGCGATCATGGAAGCCGCGTGCCAACCTGCCGCCGGTGTCGACCGCTCCTCCGATCGGGTTGTAGCAGGACGTCATCGACCGCCCAGTCGCGTACGGCAGCAATCGTTGCATCGGCATCAAAGCCTGGCTGCAGCTGCAGGTCCGTGCTTCGGCCGCGCCCCGGAGGCGTCGAGCTCCATTCCGTCGCGGCGATCGGCAGGCCGGTTGCCAGCAGCGCGTCCACCAACGGATGGCCAAACGATGGTTCGCCGATGTCGAGAACCAATTTCGTGATGCCGTGACCTTCGATGAGCGTGGCGACGTCGTCGACGACAATATCGCCGGTGACGATGACATTCGTGCGCTGCATCAGCTTGAGATCGTCGAGGGTACTTCCCAGCACGATGATCTCGACGTCTTCGTCGGCGTCGGCCAGTTGATCGCTCAACGCTCGTATGAAGCGAAATTCCGCGGCGTTGGCGTGCAGGACCAGCAGGCCGAGACGCGCGGGGCCGCTCACGGCGGGATACAGCGCCGGCGGCGCGGGCGGGTCGCTCAGCCTCACGGCTTGCAGGCCGAGAACCCCTTCCGAAAAGGCCGCGCCGTGGTCATCGATCGCAGTCACGCGCCGCGCCCCGGCGACCAGGCTTGCCCAGTCCGGATGAACGCCTGATCCAACCGCCGCGCGCGTTGCAAGCGCGGTGTCGGTGATCAGGAGGTCGTAGGCAAAGTGTTGCGTGAGCTGCGCCAGACATGCGCCGGGAATGCGGTTCGGCTCTGCGATCTCGAGCGATCGGATTCCGAGATCGGCGAGAGACTTCAGAAGAGCTTCGCGGCCCTCAGGCGTCGCAACGTCGAGTACGATCGACTGCGGCGCTCCGCCATCCGGATCGAACATCGCAGCCAGCTGGCGTTGTCCCTCGGAGCGGATCTGCACGATCACACCGTGCTGATCCTCTGCCGCCAACTGCCGGCAGCGCCTGATGGCAATTGCGCGGCCGGCGAACGAGCCGCAGAGGATGACGGATGGGCCGGCGGCGACCTGCTGGTTCGTGAGCAGCTTGAGCTCAAGCGCGGCGCGGCAATCGCGGAGTGGATCGGCAAGCAGGAATGCGGCGCAGTCCGTCGCATAGCGCCGGTAACGGTGTTCGAGAACGCGAAGATTTCGCATCACGAGCGAACGCTTCTCGCCCAGAAACGAGCGCGAGCCCTCGTGCCCGACGAAAACCGAAGGAATGCACACGTTGCGGAAGCCGGCCTCCGCTGCGCGCAGGCAGAAGTCGACGTCTTCGAGATAGCCGCGATAGAAGTCGTCGGAGAGCTCGCACACGGCGTCGAGGCATTCGCGGGTAATGTAGAGGCAGAACCCGATGCCGTTGGGGATGTCGATCGCAATCCCGGAATTTGCCCTGCCTGCAAGTTCATCCAGCAATTCGATTTCGCCGACCGCGGGCAGGGGATTTGACCGGTTCGGGATTGGAAAGCTGGTGTATTCGCCGTTGTTCGACAGCGGGGTCGCCGTGCCCACCCTCGGCGTCGATTGCACGGCGCTGCGCAGGCGTTGCAGCGCGTATTTCGGCACGATCGTGTCCGAGTTCAGCAGCACGACGTCGCCGGCGCCGGTCTCGCCGAGCGCCCGGTTGACCGCGCCGACAAAGCCAAGATTGTGCTCGTTGGTCAGGAGCCTGATGCGGAATTCGGCGGCGAGCTCATTGAGCAGGCGCTTGATGTCGGGCTCGGGCGACGCATCATCCACGACGATGATGGTCGAGCCCGGCGTGCAGGCGAGCGCATTCAACGCGCTGTCGATGCAGGCTCGCGTTGCGGCCAGATCCCGGTATACCGGGATGATGATGGTGAGCGGAGGAGGTTCGCCGTTTCGAAGGCGAGCCGGCCGGCGTGGTACGGTCCGATGATCCGGAACGCGGTTGGCCGGGAGTTGAACACTTGCGATCACCCGGTCCGCCTGCGTGATCTGCAGGCGCTGCGAGGTCGCGGATGCGGGCCGGATCAGACGGAAGCTCGCAGCCTGTCGCCCGTCACGCGCGAATCTGTGGCGTGGATCGGCGGGAAGCTGGATCGTGCTGGATTGATCCGCCTGCGCCAGCGAAAGGTGCGGGTCGTCCGGCCCGCGCCACGTCACCCATCCCTTCACCTCTTCATCGAGAAAGTCGATGCGGGCGCAGCTGTCCTGGCCGCTCTGTTCGAGCAGAAGGAGGGCGCTCCTGACCGAATCCGGATCGTCATCACGCCGCGTGACGCTTCGCGCCGCCTCGATCTGCTGAAGGTCGTCGCCCCAAGCCATCATTCGCCGGGCAGCGACCAGATCGTCCGGCTCGAGCTCGAGCGCCCTCGCCACGCCGGCGATGGCCGCATCCCTGAGATCGAGATGAAACAGCGCTTCCGCGCGCAGCAGATGGGCGCGGGCGCCCGGATGCGGCAGGATCCGGCAGCGGCGGTCGGCGAGCGCGAACGCCAGGCGGAAATCACGCGCCTCGAGCGCCCCGACAGCGGCCCGCTCGAGATCGACGTGGTGGAGCGTTTTGGACGTAAAGGCGATCCTGCGCGCGTCGGCGGTCAAGTGGCGCCCTTATCTGCCCGCATGGTCAGCCTGCCGTCTTGACGGCGCCCTGCCGGCTCCGGAACACGCGCACCCGTCCCTCGAGGCGGGGTCCGTCCTGGTGCGGCATTGGAGTGGCGGGTTCGACGCGCCGCGGCTGCTGGGGCGCGAGCGGGGCTGCCTGCACCCGGCGCTCCTCGAGATTGAGCTTGAGGCCCACCAGCGGTTCCCGTCCGGAAGGACCCGACACCACAATCCGGTTCCCGGTGACCCGCAGGGTCGGAGCCCCCAGGAAGATGGTTTCAGCCGCGATGGCGTAGCGATCCGCGCCGGGACCCGAGGCTTCCAGCGAGAACCCCGTGATGGCCAATGCGCGTCCCCGGGTTCCGGCAAAAGTTCCGAGAGGAACGAACTGGTTGTCGCCGCGCTGCGGCCTGGCGAACTTGACGGCATATTGCAGCTGGAGATCCCGCGGCTTGTTGGGCCATTCGAGGGAAATTCCCTCGATCCGGGCCGGCGCGGACGGTCCGGCAATCCAGACATTCGAGCCGACGGTCACGTCGCCCAGGCCCGCGACATGCGCGAGCAGCTTGAGGTCGCTCAACTCGCCGGGGCCGGCCTCCGGCTCGAACATGTCGAATGGCTGGCTGGCCGGCTGCTGCTCAGCCGCCTGTCCCTGGGTCAGCGGCTCGATCTTGATATTGGCGGCGGTCGATCCGCCGACGCGCCCTGCCGTGACCTCGACGATCAGGCGGCTCGGCCGGGCGACCGACACGACCAGCGCGGTCTCGGGCGCGAACAGGGTTCCATTGACCACGTCCGGTCCGGTAATGATATTACAATTGTTAAGGCTGGCGCGATCCGCGTATACGCGCACCACCGGAGGTGACACCTTATCATCTGCGCCATTGTACCGAACCAGGAAGAGACCCCGTGCCAGATCAATGGTTTTCTGCTGAATCTGTTCGTTCATTGTCGCCTGCGAGCCTAACGGAATGATTGATAAGTCTCCCGCAGTGTGCCCCAAAAATCTGTGTGATAGAAGGGGGCTTAATGTTAATCCGGTAAGATAGTTTTACTCGCCAATCGATGACATACCGCCGGTGATGATGCAGACCCTGACCCCAATCGAAGACCGCGCGGCCGGGGGGCGCGCTCGCCCGCCAATGAACGTCCTGTTCGTCCACAATAACTTTCCGGCCCAGTACCGCCACATTGCGCGCGCGCTCGCAGAGCAGCCCGGCAACAGGGTCGTTGCCGTCGGTTCGTCGACCGCCAGCACGACGCCGGATATCCGGCTGCTCAAATATTCGACGACCAAGACGGATTCCGCGGTCGTCCATCCGTTTGCCCGGCGCTTCGATGTCGAATCGCGGCGTGCCGAAGAGGTTCTGTACGCGCTGTCATCGCTGTCGGGGCAGGGCTTCGTGCCCGACCTGATCTTCGCGCATCCCGGTTGGGGCGAGACGCTGCCGCTGCGCACGATGTTTCCGCGCGCGCGGATCATCCTCTATTGCGAATTCTACTACGGTGCCGAGGGCAGGGACGTCGGCTTCGATCCCGAGTTTCCCATGACGGGCCTCGATGGCAATGTCGCACTCCATCTGAAGAATGCGACCACGCTGCTGGCGCTCACGGAATGCGATACGGGCGTCTCGCCGACGCCATGGCAGAGGTCGACCTTTCCCGCCGAGTTTCAGAGCAAGATCGAGGTGATCCACGAGGGCGTCGACACCGACGAGGTGAAGCCCAATCCCGTCGCGCGGTTTCAGCTTCCGAACGGTGCGACGCTGTCGGCGGACGACGAAGTGATCACCTACGTCTCGCGCAACCTCGAGCCGGTGCGCGGATTCCATATCTTCATGCGGTCCCTGCCGAGGATCCTCGCCGCGCGGCCGAATGCGCAGGTTGTGATCGTCGGCGGCAGCGGGACATCCTACGGGGCGAACCCGCCCAAGGGTTCGAGCTGGAAGTCGATGTTCCTGGACGAGATCAAGTCGGATATCGACCTGCGCCGGGTGCATTTCCTCGGCCGGATTCCTCGGGAACCGTATCTCGAGCTGCTGCAGATTTCCTCGGTGCACGTCTATCTGACCTATCCCTTCGTGCTGTCCTGGTCGCTGCTGGAGGCGATGAGCGCGGGATGTGCGGTGGTGGCATCCGACACCGCCCCGCTTCGCGATATCATCTCGGACGGCAACGGCCTGCTGGTGCCGTTTTTTGATATTGATGCGCTGTCGGATCAGGTACTGTCGGTGCTGTCACGGCCCAAGGCCTTCAAGAAGATGCGGATGAAGGCGCGCAGCTTCGTGCGGGACAATTACGACGCAAAGCGGGTCTGTCTGCCCCGGATGCTGACGCTCGTTGATGAAGGTGTCCTCCCGCGCACGTACGGGGGATAACGCCAGGAGTTTGCGATGCCGCTTGTCATCTCGGTTGCCCAGCGCAAGGGCGGAGTCGGAAAGACGACCCTTGCGGTCTTGCTCGCCGCAGAACTGGATCGGCGCACGGGCGTGGTGGGACTGGTCGACGCCGACTCGCAGGCGTCCGCGTGTCACTGGGCCGAGCCCGGCAATCTGTCGTTCCCCGTCTACCAGCTTGATCCGGAAACCCGGCCGGTCGCCGAATGGGCCAGGCTGATGCGCCAGATTCCGCATCAGATCATCGTGGTGGACTCCGCGCCGAACGATCGGGTGCTGGGCGCCGTGCTCGCGGTCGCCAATATCGTGCTGATGCCATGCACGCCGTCCGGGCTTGACATCGAGGCCACCGCGCGGACGCTCGACATCGTGCGGGAAGTGCGCGCCACGCGGCGAACGGCGCTCCGTGCCATGATCGTGCCGAACCGCGTCGACCAGCGCACGCTCGAAGGCCAGCAGCTGATCGAGGAGCTCGATACGCTCGACGAGGAGATCGGGCCGATGATAGGCAGTCGCTCGGCCTATGTGCGCGCCGTCGCCTTGGGGCAATCGGTCGCCGATTTCGCCGGCGGGACGCCCGCGGATCTCGAGATCAAGATGCTCGCCGATCTCGTGATGAGCTGGTGCGGGATCGCGCCCAGGCAGCGGGTGGCGATTTAACAGAGCGCGCCGGCGGCTTCACGACAGGCCAACCATGCCGGCATGGGAACGAAAGATTTCGGGCCGCAACCGGCCCTTGACCTGACGGCGGCGCCCCGCAGGCTTGGTTAACGGACTGCTCGCGCGCACCCTCGCATTTGAAACAAATGCCACCGCGCGCTTGAGCCCAAGCTCAAGACATTTCCCGTACATGCTTCCCGTCACTGTGGGGAGTGAAGAATGTACAACGTCAAGAGAGTGATGGCCCTGGTTCTGGCCGTCCTTGCGCTCGGGACAAGCGCACAGAACACCCAGGCTGGAATGGTCGGCTTCCCGCTGCCGCTGCGCGGCGTGATCGAGAAGATCCGCTTCAGCGAGCCGACGCTGGCGCCGATGGCCTACACCATGTTCTGCATGCGCTATGCCGACGAGTGCAAGCCGAAAGCCCGCGCCCGGATGGTGTTCCGCGGCGGCGCCACACGGCTGACCAAGCAACGCATCGCCGACCTGATCGAGGTCAACGCTTCGGTCAATCGCAGCATCGTGCCACAGCGCAACGAACGCGGCCTTGCCGGCGAGGAATGGTTGATCAATCCGGCGCGCGGCGATTGCAACGACTACGCGGTCAGCAAGCGCCACGAGCTCCTGGCGCGCGGCTGGCCGATGCGCGACCTTCTGCTGAGCGAGGTTGTGACCTCCTCCGGCGAGCATCATCTCGTGCTGGTGGTCCGCGCCAAGGGTGGAGACATCGTGCTCGACAATCTGAATGCGCAGATCCGCAGCTGGTCGCAGGCGCGTTATCGTTGGGTCAGGATGCAGACCCCGGCGAACCCCGACCACTGGGCCGCCGTTGCGCAGGCCGGCGCCTGAAGTTCTGAACGAGCCCCATCGATCGAAAATGGCGCGGCGAGACATTTCGCCGCGCCATTTTTTGCATCGGAGACGATCGCCAGCGCGTCGCGGCGACATTGCCGGAACGATTGGAGGCATCAACGGTTGATCCTGATCCAACCCATCGAGGCATCGACATGAAGCTGGCCGGCCTTGTCACAACAGCGGCGCTGGTCGTCGCTCTAGCCACGCCGGTGCTTGCACAGGGCACCGGGCAGACCACGCAGGGCACAACGCGCTATTCGATCGATGGACCGGGCGGCGGCGTTCCGACATCGCGGCCGCAGGCGACCCAGCCGGTCCCGCCGGCAACACCGGCTTACCCCTATGGCAGAGCGTCGCGGCACGCGCCGCCGGTCGGTCAACGGACCAACGTGCCGCTGGGGTCGCGCTAGCCGTCGCTTCGGCTGCAAATCCGTTCGGTCTTAACGCTATTCCCATCGTCATTTTGCCGCCTCGGACGGAATGTCGTACCGATGCGATCACTGCGCCGGTTGAGGCGCGGGATTGGTTCGCGCAGGGACGACACTTTTAAATGGCGAGCAGGGGTTCGATCCTGATCACGGGCGGCGCGGGATACATCGGATCCCATTGCGCCAAGGCGGTTGCCGAGGCCGGGTTTCTGCCGGTCGTCTACGACAATTTGTCCACCGGTCACCGTGATTTCGTGCGATGGGGACCGCTTGTGATCGGCGACGTCGCCGACCACGACAGGATCGCCGCCACCGTCCGCGACTACAATGCGCTCGCCGTGATGCACTTCGCTGCGTTCAGCGCGGTCGGCGAGTCCGTGGCGGATCCGCAGAAGTATTTCACCAACAACATTGCCGGCACGCTCGGCCTGCTGCGCGGCATGCGGGAGGCGGGCTGCGACCGCCTGGTGTTTTCCAGCACCGGCGCGGTCTACGGCAACGCCGGACGCGATCCAATTCCCGAGAGTGCCGCAGGTCCGACCGTCAATCCCTACGGCCGCTCCAAATTCATGATCGAGCAGATCCTGGCCGACTACCGCGCGGCCTATCGGTTCAACTCGGTCTGTCTGCGCTATTTCAACGCATGCGGCGCCGACGCCTCCGTCACCATCGGCGAACTCCGCGATCCCGAGACGCATTTGATTCCGCGCGCGCTGATGGCGCTGCTGGGGCACGTGCCGGACTTTGCCATCTTCGGCGAAGACTATGACACGCCTGATGGCACCGCGGTGCGCGACTACATCCATGTCGATGACCTCGCGAGCGCCCATATCGCGGCGCTCGAGCTGCTGCTGAGTGGCGACGCCGGCGGCGTGTTCAATCTCGGCACCGGCACCGGCTATTCGGTGCGCCAGGTGCTCGATGCGATCCGCGCCGAGACCGGTGAAGCGGTGCCGAGCGTGGTGCGCGAGCGCCGGGCCGGCGATCCGCCGATCCTGGTGGCCGATCCTTCCAGGTCGGAGCGCGGCCTCGGCTTCAAGGCCAGCCGGTCCGATCTCGGCTACATCATTCGCACGGCCTGGGCCTGGCATCAGAAGGCGCATCCGCGCCGGCGGTAGAGCATGATCCGGAAAAGTGCGAAGCGGTTTTCCGACAAGATCATGCTCAAATAACGATCAAGCCGCGGGGGCCTCAGTTCAATGTGATGTAGTGCTGTTCGGCCAGCCGCGAGAGGAACGGCATGTCAACAAGGCTTGCCACCAGGAAGACGGCGACCAGCGCCAGCACGAGCAGCATCAGGCCGCGCTCGCCATAGAGCTTCTCGGGTTTCTGCGCCGACGAGCCCGGCGACGTCGACATCGAGAAGTAGGTGGTGAACAGCATCACCACCAGCGGCATCGCAAGGACATACTCGATGCGGTACTTCACCAGGAACACCGAGAGGAAGAACACCGAGAACAGCGAATAGCTGAGGCACGAGGCCGTCAGCGACACCTCGGTATAGTGCCCGAAGCTCGCGCGGTAGCGCGCCAGCAGCTCCCTGCCATGGGACGCGGCAATCTCGCGATATTCGGACAGCCGCTTGGCCGCCATCAGGAACGCGCCGCCAAACCAGTAGCACAGGATCACCGAGCCCGGCGGCAGCGAGGTCGGGTCGATCATCGCCCAGCCGATCAACAGCCGCAGCGGATTGTTGACGGATTCCGAGATGACGTCGAAATAGGCCTTGTCCTTGCTGCGGAGCGGCGGGACATTGTAGACGATGCCCTGCAAGGCGAAGATGCCGGTTGCGAACAGCATCAGGCGGCTGCTCGCAGATGCGCAGACGAGACCGAGTGCGACCAGCAGCAGCCACTCGATTCCGATGATCTTGCCGTCCATCGCGCTCTGCACCGCGGAGCGCTGCGACTTGGTCGGGTGATGCCGGTCGAAGTCGCGGTCGAACCATTCATTGATCACATAATTGGCCGACGCGATGCAGATCGCGGCCACGAGGCCGAGGACGATCGCGCTTGCAATATGCTCGCCTCTCGGGCCGCGCAACAGCCAGGCGAGGACAATCCCGGGAACGATGAAGATGTGCTTGGTGCTGTGATCGAGCCGCAGGATGGCGAGATACTGCCGGATGCTTGCGGCCGGCGGCTTGCCGGCTTCGACCTTGCTGTCCATCAGCGCCATCGCGCGGTCCTTTTTCTGTCGTCGTTGATCGATCGCCTAGTTGAGGAGGTAGACGTCGAAACTCTCGTCGGTCTTGGCGGGGCCGAAGCGGCGGAGCATCGTGGTCGCTTCGCGGAAATCGCGGATCTGCGCCGCTGAGGCACGGAACGTCCGCCAGTCCTTGCCTTCGTCGTAGTTCCGGTCGGGCGTGATCTCGTCGAGCCGGTAGGCCAGCAGGATGATGACGGGCGCACGGGTCGTGTCGCGAAGCTCGCGGCCAAGGCGCAGGGTCTCGCCGAGATCGCTGTCCATCTTGCCCTTGCGCGAGAAGATCACGACGCTGCCGAATTTATGGTCGCGCGCGAGATAGATCCGGTTCTTGACGTAGTAGGGCAACGCCTCGACCAGATATTCCGGCTCGGCGAGGATCACTGCATTGGTGAGATCGGCGCGCGAGGCGATCAGGCGGCCGAGATCGGCGCTGCGGCTC
This sequence comes from Bradyrhizobium sp. USDA 4506, assembly GCF_054058795.1. Classification (NCBI taxonomy): domain Bacteria; kingdom Pseudomonadati; phylum Pseudomonadota; class Alphaproteobacteria; order Hyphomicrobiales; family Nitrobacteraceae; genus Bradyrhizobium; species Bradyrhizobium sp. USDA 4506. Next base: position 1,267,915 of record NZ_JBSSBM010000002.1, read on the forward strand.
GCGACCACGCCGGTCACCGCGTTGCGCAAATCGTTGATGCCGGCGGCGGTCTGGATCGCGAGCACCAGCAGGAGCGACACGCGTCCGATCGCCGGCAATCGCCGGTCGAGCCATGCGCGAGAGCCGGATGGCGCGGTGACCCGGCTCCAGCCGATCCAGTAAAGCGCGATCAGGAAGCTCAGCCAGACCGCGGCATGTCGGTAGGCACCGTTGGCGGCGACGGCGAAGAACAACGACGTCAGCAACAGGGCGGCGATGGCGGCGAGGAAGGCCGGTCGCCGCGGCAAGAGCCCGAGCGTCGCGCCGAACAGCAGCGCCGATCCCGCGATCCCCGGCAGCAGATTGGCAAACAGCGCGCCCAGCGACGTCGCGCCGGGGTTCACCAGCGCAAGGATTGCCGCCGCCAGCGGTGACTCGTGCGACCAGTCCCGGGCCGCGGCGTCATTATAGGTCGGCAGCATCGTCACCGCGCAGATCACGACGCCAATCGTCGCGATCGTTGCATTGATCGCGAAATTGGTGAGTTGCGGCGACCAGCGCCAGCCATCCGTCTCGAGCAGGTCGAGCAGCCAGAACAGCAGGAATGCGCCGGCCATGATCGCGCCGACGACGTTGGTGTTGGCGAGCAGGAACAGCAGCGCGCCGAGCAGCAAACCGCGATCGCGGTGGGCCCGATAGCAGGCCGCGATCGCGAACAGGAACAGGGCTGAGATGCCGTAGTTCCTGGCCATCACGACATATTCAAACAACAGCGCATGGCCCGTGATCAGCAGCAGGACCAACGGTCGTGGGAATGGTGACCGGAAGATCAGCAGTGCGACCGTGATGAGCCCGACCACGAAGGTGACGGCGGGCAGCACCTCGACCCGATCGAATACGGCGTGCGCGCCGCGCAGCAGAACGTACCAAAGGGCAGGGTGGCCCTCGCCATGCAACCCTCTCAGCATGGCGACCGGATCGTCGCCGTTCAGGGCAATGGTGAGCGCCCGGACCTCATCGCGCCACATCGCGTGACGGCCGATCTGGAAGCCGACCACCGCGACCCATCCCGCGAGGAGCAGGACGTCCGGCCAGGATCGGCGGTCCCGCTTGGGCGCGAACAACCACTGGTCCAGGATGGGCAGAGAACGGGTCAAATGAATCCTGCTACTGCTCGGATCGGGACGGTCAAACCGGGGCGTCATCTGCCGGCCTGGTGGTTTGTGTTAACAGTAAAATCCACATAGAATGTTGTAACATTATGGGCAAACCAGACTAACATTTATGACGCCGACGCCGGCCCAGAGAACGGTCAGGGACATCGGTCCTGCGCACCCCGAGGTGGAGTTCGCGCTGGTGCTGGCACGAACCATCGATTCCGTGAGCGCCGACCCGCAGCTGCTGCGCAGCGCGGTCTACGAGCTCGCGCGGCAGAAGCTGCAGCAGCTCGCGCACGAGGATCCGGCGGAAAAGCAGCGTCTGATGCAGGCGCTGGAAGTGGCGATCGAAGGCGTCGAAGCGCACACCAAGAGCAATGTGATCGAGAAATTCGAGGTGCCGCCAGCGCGGGCGCTGCCCGCATTCCTCGAGGCGGCGGGCGCTGCGCGGCGGATCGAGGCACCGCCCCGGATCGATGCCGAGCCGGCCTTTGTCACGACGCTCGATCGCGTCGAGCCTGCCGCGGTGGCGCGCGGTCCGCGATGGTCGTCGTCGGCGCCGCTGCGTTACGTTGTCATGCTGGCGTTCTTCGGGTTGATCGCGGCCGTTGTCCTGCTGCAGCAACGCGGCGTGTCATTGGCCGCGGCCCGCGCGATGATTGCCGGCACGCTGGCATCGGCGCCGCCTGAAACCCAAAGGCCGGCGGTGGTCGCGGCCGTGCCGGCGCCGGCCGTTGCGGCCGAGCCGCCGGCACCAAGACGGCCATTGCCGACCGCCTATGGCGTCTACGCCGAGAGCGACGGCAAGCTCTACGAGCTGCAGCTGATCCAGGGGCGTGCGCCGGATCCGCGGGTGGCGATCTCGGCGGCGATCACCAGGCCGAGCGAGACCACGCTGCCGGACGGACATCTCCGCGTCATCGTGTTCCGGCGCGAGGGTGCCGGCGGCGCCTCCGATCCGATCGATGTGCGTCTGATCGCGCATGTGAGCCAGCAGACCACGTTCGACGCGACCGGCAAGCCGGTGGTCTCGCCGGGCGACGACAGCTGGGTGATCCGCAACATCTCGATCCCGTTCCGCGCGGCGCCGCTCAAGGACGATCCGCAAATGTTCGAGGTCCTGCCGCGCGACGACGTGCCGCTGCCGCCGGGACGCTACGCGTTGATCCTGAAGGCGCAGGCCTACGATTTCACGGTCGAGGGCGCGGTCACCGACAAGCGGCATTGCCTGCAGCGGCTGGCGGCCGCAAATGGCGTGTTCTACTCGGAATGCGAGAAACCGTGAGCGGGGTGTCCGTCCGGTTCAGTGTCGTGCTGGCGCTCCTGCTGGCATCGCGTGCCGCCGTCGCCGCACCCGCTGCCGAGACCGCAAAGCGCTGCCTGCGCGCGGCCTACATGGTCTACCCCTACAAGCGACCGGGGGCCGTGCCGATGAATGGCGATCGGCTGCATTTCTTTCAGCAATGCATGGCGCAAGACGACATGAAGTCGGCGGAAGCGAAGAAGCGCGATTGAGCGCAATGCGCCGGCCGCTCAGTTCGCGGACTGCTCCACGCTCGACCTCAGCCGGCCGAGCTGGTTGCGCAGCACGAGCAGCATGAAGCGACCGACGCCGATGCCGACCAGACCTCCCGCCACCTTGACGATCGCGTCGATCAGGCGGCCGTGACGGTCCGGTGTCAGGAATTGCATCGCTTCGAGCGTGAACGCGCTGAAGATGACAAGGAGCACGATCAGCGCGGTGCGCCGCGGGTAGCCCAGCACGAAGGCCAGCGCCATCACGGCGAAAGCAGCGAAATGCTCGATCTGCGGATGGAATAGCGAGGGACGGTCCTGGATCGGGGACAGTGTCACGAAGGCGATGAACGCAAGCGCAAGCCAGCCTGCAATCACGCCGAACCTCCGTATCTTTGAAACAAGCAACGCGTTCTTCCCGGTCCATATGCGCTGGGCGCACCGCGGTTGAATTAGCGCATCGCCGGTGTCAGCGACATGAAAATGGTCGTCGAAGGTTAACTTGCCGGTCGACTGCAAATGACCCGACATGTTGTCCGCGCTCCGGTCCGCCGGAAGGTTGCCAGCAACAATCGCTTTCAAGTTTAGGGTATTAAAATACCTTGGACTGAAACCCAATCTCACTTCGCGCGCATCTCATGGAGGGAACCAGGGGTGCTTGCGCGGGTTCCCGGGATGGTGCACCTGACGAAAAAATTAGCGGCGCCTTGCGGGTCCATTCATAAGCCGTTCACGGCCGGAAGCCTCATTTGGTGCCGGAATGTCGTAATGCTCACTCTCGGAGGCCAAAGTGCGTCTGCTCGTCGTTGAGGATGATCCGGATCTGAACCGCCAGCTCACCACCGCGCTGACGGACGCCGGCTATGTGGTCGATCGCGCGTTCGACGGCGAGGAGGGGCATTTCCTTGGTGATAGCGAGCCGTACGACGCGGTGGTGCTGGATATCGGCCTGCCGAAAATGGACGGTATCTCGGTGCTCGAGGCCTGGCGGCGGAACAAGCGGGTGATGCCGGTGCTGATCCTCACCGCACGCGATCGCTGGAGCGACAAGGTTCAGGGCTTCGACGCCGGCGCCGACGACTATGTCGCCAAGCCGTTCCACCTCGAGGAAGTGCTGGCGCGGATCCGCGCGCTGCTGCGCCGCGCGACCGGGCATGCCCAGGTCGAACTGAACTGCGGGCCGGTGGCGCTGAATACCCGCACCAAGCGGGTCACCGTCAACGGCAATCCGATCAAGCTGACCTCGCACGAGTACAATCTGCTCGACTATCTGATGCACCACACCGGGCGGGTGGTCTCGCGCACCGAACTGGTCGAGCATCTCTACGACCAGGACTTCGACCGCGACTCCAACACGATCGAGGTGTTCGTCGGGCGCATTCGCAAGAAGCTGGAAGTCGATATCATCCAGACCGTTCGCGGCCTCGGCTACATGCTGTCGCCGCCGACCTAAACCATTTTCGAGCGAAATGGATGCCGGTTCGTTCGCGTGAAGAAAGCGCGGACCAAACAACGGGATAAGAGCATGTCCTATTCAATCGGATCATGCTCTTAAGGTGCTTGATCGCGATGCGGGCATTGGCATGATCCGCGCCAGGAGGACTGGATTCGCCATGTCTCAACTCGCCTTGTCGCGGCCCGCTGACGCGATGTTCGAGCTCGTGCCCTGATGGGCGGCAGCTCGCTCGCGACACGCCTGTTCGTCTCGGCGACCGCCTGGGTGGTGGTGATCCTGGCGATCACGGGCGTCATCCTGTCGTCGGTCTATCGCGACGCGACCGAGCGCGCCTTCGACCGCCGGCTCAATCTCTATCTGCGCACCCTGATCGCCGAGGTGGCGACGCCGGACGAGCCGGCGGACCGCCAGTTCCAGTCGCTCGGCGAGCCGCTGTTCGACCTGCCATTGTCGGGCTGGTACTGGCAGATCACCCGGACCGATACCGAAAAGGGCGAGACCCGCGCCTCGCGCTCGCTGTGGGACAAGAAGCTGCCCAAGCTCGAGGAGCACGGCGCCGAGCTGACCGCCGCCGGGGTCCGGCTCGGCTATGTCGACGGGCCCGAAGGCCAGAGCCTGCGCGTGGTGGAGCGGCCGGTCGATCTCGGCGCCGACGGCAAGTTCCTGGTCAGCGTCGCCGGCGATGCCACCGAGATCTTCGATGAGACGCGCAGCTTCGACTATTATCTCGGCGGCACCTTCGCCGCGCTCGGCGTCGTGCTGCTGCTGACCACGGTCTTCCAGGTGCGCTACGGCCTCGCGCCGCTCAAGCGCATTTCGGATGCGATCGCCGACATCCGCTCCGGCCGCGCCGAGCGGCTGGAGGGCCGATTTCCGGTCGAGATCGCACCGCTGGCGCGCGAGACCAATGCGCTGATCGATGCCAACCGGGAGATCGTCGAGCGCTCGCGCACCCATGTCGGCAATCTCGCCCATGCGATCAAGACGCCGCTCTCGGTGATCGTGAACGAGGCGGCCGCGCATACCGCCGATCCTTTCGCCAGCAAGGTGCTGGAGCAGGCCGATCTGATGCGGGACCAGGTCGCGCACCATCTCGAGCGCGCGCGGATCGCCGCCCGTGCCACCATCGTCAGCACCATCACCGACGTCGCACCTGTGATCGAGGCGCTGCGCCGGACCATGGAGAAGATCCATCGCGATCGCGACCTCTCGATCGAGGCGAAGGCCGATCCGGCGGCACGGTTTCGCGGCGAGCGGCAGGATCTGGAGGAGATGGTCGGCAATCTCGTCGACAACGCCTGCAAATGGGCGGCTTCGCAGGTATTCGTCGAGGTGACCGTGGTCCCGCCCGAGGCCTCGGGCGCCGGGCCGAGGCTGCGCATTGTGGTCGACGACGACGGGCGCGGCCTGTCGGAAGCCGAGCGTGCCCAGGTGTCGCGGCGCGGCCAGCGGCTCGACGAGTCAAAACCAGGCTCCGGTCTCGGCCTGTCGATCGTGACCGATCTCGCCGGCCTCTACGGCGGCAATCTCACCCTGAACAACGCGCCGATCGGCGGCCTGCGTGCCGAGCTCGTGTTGCCGGCGGTGTAGCACAAGATGACTTTACTCTGAATCGAGCGGCGGATTCCGCTTCACCTCGCCCCGCGCGCGGGGAGAGGTCGGAACGCATCGTTAGATGCGTTCCGGGTGAGGGGGAGTCTCCGTAAACGCAGCTATCACCCGATACGCGGAGACGGCCCCTCACCCCAGCCCTCTCCCCGTAAGAACGGGGCGAGGGAGCGCACCGCCGTCGCGGTCGCCATCCGACCTAAACCCATCTCGCTCTAGTCTGCCTTGGGAGGATCGACGCCGCTATTCTTCCTAAACGGCTTCTTAACACGCCCGCCGCTATCATTGCGGGCGGACGGGCTGCGGCGCTTGCCGGGCACCAAGCTTTCACGACCGGGCATGAGCCAGAAATCGACCGAGCGGCTGAGGGATTATCTCGCGCAGCTTCCGCCGCAATCGCAGGCGCTGCTGATGCGGGAGCTGGAGCGCGCCGTCGAACGCGGCGATGACGTCGCCGTCGCCAATCTGGTCCTCGAGCAGCTGCGCAAGATCGTGCGTGGGGCCGAGGAGGACGAGCAGATCCAGCCGCGCAGCGACGACCCGGCACGGCTTCTGTTCCGGCCGCTCGAGCCGTTCCTCGCCGAGACCAATTTCCCGACGCGAGCGGGCCAGATCCGACGCGCCTCGCTGCTGCCGATCTGGCAATGGCTGGCCCGCGAGGGCGCGCCCGAAGCGGCTCGCGCGTTCGAGGCGGCGCTCGCCGCAGCCACGGAGAGCGGTCCGATGGAGACCGCCGCGCGCAAGTTCCAGCTTGCCGCCGCGGACGCCATCCTCAAGATCGCGGCGCCAAGCCAGGACGACCGCCAGCGCGCGCTGTCGCGCGTCGGCCCGCCAAACGTGGTCGAGGACCTGCTGCCGATCGGCCTCGTGCTGCAGGCCCGCGAAGCGCTGGAAACCCTCGGCAGCCGGCTGCCGAGCCAGATCCGGGTGTTTGCCGATTCCCAGATCGCCTCCGCGATGGAGGCGCTCAAGCTGCCGTCGCTGCAGACGCCGCAGCTATTGCCGTTCGCGCTGTCATTGATCGCGCAGCGGCTCGCCGCGCCATGGCAGATCATCCGTCTCGCCATCAAGATGGCGGCCTCCGACGACGAGCTCCGCGTCGCGGCAACGCCGTATGGCATCGCCGTCACCATCGCGCTGCATGATTTGTCGTTCGTCGCGGCCTGCCTGCGCACCGACATCAGGCGCGGGCATTTCGATTATGTCGGCGAGCAGCTCAAGACCCTGCATGATGGCGTCCGCGGCCTGCGCACCGAGCTTGATCTGCGCAATGATTCCACCTGGGGCCGCCAGCTCACCTCGGTGCGCGCCGATACTTCCAACGCGCTGCAATCGGAGATCGACAGCGTACCGGGCCGGGTCCGCCGCATCCTGCGCCAGCGCGCCGAAAAGGACATTACGGCCGGCGCCAAGATCGACATGTCCGAGGTCGAGGACGCCGCCGCCCTGATCGATTTCGTCGCGGTGTGCCGCACCTATGCCAGCGAGCTCGCCATCAACGAGGTGACGCTGCGGACCTTCTCCGACCTGCAACACTATGTCGAGCAGTCGACCGAAGGACTGGTGCAGTCGCTGCGCGGCGGCGACGCCCGGGTCCGGGCGTTCCGGCAGCAGCAGGTCAAGGCCGCGATCCGCTTCTGCGAGGTATTGTTCGGCCACGACTATGCCTCGCTGATGAACCGGGCCGCCGAAAACGCCGTGACCGGCGAGCGCAAGTCGTCGCGCGCGGGGTAGCGAGATCGCGCAATTCGCGAGCATGTTCGACGACAAGCCGACGAGCCCGCCAAGGCGGGACCATCAGCATTGCGCAATTTCGGAATAATGGAAGTGTGGCACTGATTTGCCCGACGTGTCAACCGTCAATCGAGCGCTGTTGGAAGCCCGCTCCTTTGCATGGGGTTGTTTTCGATATTTTGGTCGCGCGCGCCTTTGCCCGGAAACGTTCTTGCAATACCGCCGGAACGGCACCGGAAACCGCCTGATTTCGACCTTCCGCCGATCCAGCAATTGTCAATTGCCGGGCTCGCTGCCGGTAGTGTAAAGCGATTCTAAGGCGGCTTGCCGGAAGTCGCCGTTCCATCCGGGAACCGCTTGATGACGCTGTGGTTTGTGTTCGCGCTGATGACGGTCGCGGCGATCTTTGCCGTGCTGTGGCCGCTCAGCCGCCGCGGGCGCGCGGATACCGGCGGCAGCGAGGTCGTGGTCTACCGCGACCAGCTCGCCGAAATCGACCGCGACATGGCCGCCGGCATCATCGGTGCCGCCGAGGCCGATGCCGCACGGGTCGAGATCAGCCGCCGGCTGCTGGCCGCCGCCGATCAGGGCGGACGTGAGACCCCGGTGCAAGGCAACCTCAATCTGCGGCGCACTGCCGCGATCGTCGGCCTGGTCGGATTGCCGGTGATTGCCTCGAGCTTCTATCTCGCGCTCGGCTCGCCGCGGCTTGGCGACTTTCCGCTCGCCGAGCGCGGCCGGGTGGCCGATGCCAACCAGCCGCTCGCCAACCTGGTCGCACAGGTCGAGGCGCATCTGGAGAAGAACCCGACCGACGGCCGCGGCTGGACGGTGCTGGCGCCGGTGCTGTCGCGCCTCGGCCGCTACGATGAAGCCGTCCGCGCCTATCGCAACGCCATCACCTATGCCGGCGACAGCGCCGATCGCCGCGCTGATCTCGGCGAGGCGCTGATGGGGACCGCCGGCGGCGTCGTCACCGCGGACGCCAAGGCGGAATTCGAGCGCGCGGTCGCGCTGAATGGCGACGATGCCAAGGCGAACTATTTCCTCGGTCTCGCCGCCGAGCAGGACGGCCGCAAGGCCGATGCCGCGGCGCTCTGGCAGAAGATGCTGGCGAAGGCGCCGGCGGACGCGCCGTGGCGGCCGCTGGTGCAGGCCGCGCTCGTGCGGGTTGGCGGCGCTAGCTCGCCCGGCGGCGTTAGCTCGCCCGGCGTGAGCGCGCCGGCGCTGCCCGATGGCGCGGTGGCCGCGGCCAAGGACATGAGCGAGGCCGATCGGGGCACCATGATCAAAGGCATGGTCGATCGGCTGGCGACGCGGCTGAAGACCAATGGCGACGACGTCGAGGGCTGGCTGCGGCTGGTCCGCGCCTATCTCGTGATGGGCGAGCGCGACAAGGCGATGAGCGCGCTCGCGGATGCCCGTCAGGCGGTCGCCAACGATGCGGACCGGTTGCGTCAGCTCAATGAGGGGCTGAAGAATCTCGGGCTGGATGGATAACTTATGACGTCGAAAAGTGCGCGGCGGTTTTCGGAGGATGTCATGCGCAAGGATGGACGATGACCAGGAAGCAACGGCGTTTGACACTGATCGGCTGCGCGCTCGTCGTGCTCGCGATCGCCGCGGGCCTGGTGCTGAACGCGCTGCGCGATTCCATCGTGTTCTTCTCGACGCCGTCGATGGTCGCCGAAAAGCATCTCGGTCCGGGCAAGCGTTTCCGGCTCGGCGGCCTGGTGGAGCAGGGCTCGCTCAAGCGCGGCGACAATCTCGCCGTAACCTTCACCGTCGGCGACGGCGGCGCGACGCTGCCGGTCGCCTACAAGGGCATCCTGCCGGATCTGTTCCGCGAGGGGCAGGGCGTGGTTGCCGAAGGCGCGCTCGACGCCAGCGGCGTGTTCCGCGCCGACACCGTGCTCGCCAAGCATGACGAGACCTACATGCCGAAGGACGTCGCCGACGCCTTGAAGAAGCAGGGCCACTGGAAGGACGATTACGGTGCCAAATCAGGCAATACGCCGAGTGCCTCCGCGGCGCCGACCCAGGGAGCCGTGCGGTGATTGCCGAAAGTGGACATTACGCCCTGGTGCTCGCGCTTGGGCTCGCGTTGATCCAGTCCATCGTGCCGATCGTCGGCGCGCGCTGGCGCGATGCGGCGCTGATGAACGTCGCGCGCTCGACCGCGCTCGCCCAATTGCTGTTCGTTGCGGCGTCGTTCGCGGCGCTGGTGACGCTGCACGTCACCTCGGATTTCTCGGTCGCCAATGTCTACGAGAATTCGCATTCGCTGAAGCCGCTGCTCTACAAGATCACCGGCGTGTGGGGAAACCATGAAGGATCGATGCTGCTGTGGGTGTCGATCCTGGCGCTGTTCGGCGGCCTCGTCGCTGCCTTCGGCAACAATCTGCCGCTGTCGCTGCGTGCGCATGTGCTGGCGGTGCAGGCCTGGGTCGCCAGCGCGTTCTATCTGTTCATCCTGATCACTTCGAACCCGTTCCTGCGCATCGCCAATCCGCCGCTGGAGGGACGCGACCTCAATCCGGTGCTGCAGGATATCGGCCTCGCGGTGCATCCGCCGATGCTCTATCTCGGTTATGTCGGCTTCTCGATCTCGTTCTCGTTCGCGGTGGCGGCGCTGCTCGAGGGACGGATCGACGCCGCCTGGGCGCGCTGGGTGCGGCCGTGGACGCTGATGGCGTGGATCTTCCTGACGCTCGGCATCGCCATGGGCTCCTACTGGGCCTATTACGAGCTCGGCTGGGGCGGCTGGTGGTTCTGGGATCCGGTCGAGAACGCCTCGCTGATGCCCTGGCTTGCCGGCACCGCGCTGTTGCATTCGGCGCTGGTGATGGAGAAGCGCAATGCGCTGAAGGTCTGGACCGTCCTGCTGTCGATCCTGACCTTCTCGCTGTCGCTGCTCGGCACCTTCCTGGTGCGCTCCGGCGTGCTGACCTCGGTCCATGCCTTCGCGACCGATCCGACACGCGGCGTGTTCATCCTGCTGATCCTGTTCGTCTTCATCGGCGGCAGCCTGTCGCTATACGCCTGGCGCGCGCCGGCGCTGAAGCAGGGCGGGCTGTTCGCACCGATCTCGCGCGAAGGCGCGCTGGTGCTCAACAATCTGCTGCTCACCACCGCCTGCGCGACCGTGTTCATCGGCACGCTGTATCCGCTGGCGCTCGAGGTGCTCACCGGTGAAAAGATCTCGGTCGGCGCGCCGTTCTTCAATTTCACCTTCGCGCCGCTGTTCGTGCCGTTGTTGCTCGCGGTGCCGTTCGGGCCGCTGCTGGCCTGGAAGCGCGGCGATCTGCTCGGCGCAGCGCAGCGGCTGATGGTGGCCGGCATCGTCGCGCTGGTTGCGATGGCGCTGGTGTTGGCGTGGACCTATGGCGGCGCGACCTTGGCGCCGCTCGCGATCGGGCTGGCGGTGTTCGTGATCATGGGCGCGGTGTGCGATCTCGCCGAGCGCATCGCGCTGTTCCGGATTCCGTTGTCGCTCTCGCTGCGCCGCGCGCGCGGCTTGCCGCGCGCGACCTGGGGGACTGCGTTTGCGCATGCCGGTCTCGGCGTCGCGCTGATCGGGATCGTCTGCGAGACCACCTGGAACAGCGAATATATCGGCGCGATGAAGCCGGACGACGTCGCTCGCGTCGCCGGCTACCAGTTGCGGCTCGACGGCCTGAACCCGCGGCAGGGTCCGAATTTCCGCGAGATGGTCGCGCAATTCACCGTGACGCGTGACGGCGAGAAGGTCAGCGTGATGACGCCGTCGAAGCGCAACTTCACGACGCGCGGCGCCTCGACGACCGAGGCCGCGCTGATGACGCGCGGCGCAAGCCAGCTCTACATCTCGCTCGGCGATACCTCGGCCGACGGCGCGATCGCGGTGCGGATCTATCACAAGCCGCTGGTGCTGATGATCTGGTGGGGACCGGTGCTGATGGCGTTCGGCGGCATGCTGTCGCTGTCCGACCGCCGCTTGCGGGTCGGTGCGCCGAAGCCGGCGAAAGCGGCGCGCGCATTGCAGGCGGCCGAGTGATGCGGTCGCGCGCGCTTGCAGCCGCCGTGCTTGCGACGGCCCTGATGCTCGGGGCGATGCCCGCCCGGGCGGTGCTGCCCGACGAGGTCATGGCGGATCCGGCCAAGGAGGCGAGGGCGCGCGAGCTCTCCAAAGAGCTGCGCTGCATGGTCTGCCAGAACCAGTCGATCGACGATTCGGAGGCGCCGCTGGCGCGCGATCTCCGTCTTTTGGTGCGTGAACGCATCTCGGCCGGCGACAGCGACGGCCAGGTGATCGATTTCCTGGTGGCGCGCTACGGCGAATTCGTGCTGCTGAAGCCGCGCCTCAACGAGCACACGCTGCTGCTGTGGCTGACCCCGCCGCTGGCGTTGCTGCTGGGCGGCTTTGCGCTCTGGCGCCTCGGCCGGCGCAAGGCAAATCCGGCCGCGGGCGGGGGCGATTCCGCCGCCGGACTGACGTCCGACGAGCAGGCGCGCTTGGAACGGCTGCTGGCGGCGGAATCCGCGCCGAACAAGCCGCTTTAGTTCCCTTTTAAGTCCTTTATTTACCTGCGCTATTCTGCCGCAGCGGCGGCCGCCTCGATTACAAAAGTTTAATTCCGCAGCCAGCGCGCCGTAAGGCTGATGACCCCATGTTCAGACCCATCAGGTGCTCGCCCCCGGCACCAATGATTCTGGCCCTGGAGATTTCAAGACATGACCGACCGTCCCGACCTCTCGACCCTTCCGTCCTACAAGGCGCCGAAGCGCTCGCTGTTCTCTGCCCGCAAACTCGCGCTGATGGCGTCGGTCGTGGCCGGCCTCGGTGCCGCCACCTACGGCTTCAGCCCCTCGCACAACCCCGCCGACCTGTTCACGACGCCCGCGCATGCGCAGGTCAATAACGAGGTCAAGAAGGTTCAGCAGCCGGTCGGGTTTGCCGACATCGTCGAGCGCGTGAAGCCGTCGGTGATCTCGGTCAAGGTCAACATTCGCGAGAAGGTCGCGAAGGATGACAGCAACAACAATGACGATTCGCCGTTCCAGCCGGGTTCGCCGATGGAGCGCTTCTTCCGCCGCTTCGGCGGTCCGGATGGCTTGCCCCCGGGCCTGCGCGGTGGACCGCGCGGCGGTGGCGTGGTGACGGGCCAGGGTTCCGGCTTCTTCATCTCGGCTGACGGCTTTGCCGTGACCAACAATCACGTCGTCGACGGCGCCGACAAGGTCGAAGTCACCACCGACGACGGCAAGACCTATTCCGCCAAGGTGATCGGCACCGATCCGCGCACCGACCTCGCGCTGATCAAGGTCGAGGGCGGCTCCAACTTCCAGTTTGCCAAGCTTTCCGAAACCAAGCCGCGCATCGGCGACTGGGTGCTGGCGGTCGGCAATCCGTTCGGCCTCGGCGGCACCGTGACCGCCGGCATCGTCTCGGCCTCCGGCCGCGACATCGGCAACGGCCCGTATGACGATTTCATCCAGATCGATGCGCCCGTGAATAAGGGCAATTCGGGTGGCCCGGCGTTCGACGTGTCCGGTGAGGTGATGGGCGTCAACACGGCGATCTACTCGCCGTCCGGCGGCAGCGTCGGCATCGCGTTCTCGATCCCGGCCCAGACCGTCAAGAGCGTCGTCGCCCAGCTGAAGGACAAGGGCGCGGTCAGCCGTGGCTGGATCGGCGTCCAGATCCAGCCGGTGACCTCCGACATCGCTGACAGCCTCGGCATGAAGAAGGCCGAAGGCGCGCTGGTTGCCGAACCGCAGGCCAACGGCCCCGCGGCCAAGGCCGGCATCGAGTCCGGTGACGTCATCACCGCCGTCAACGGCGAGCCGGTGAAGGATGCGCGCGAGCTCGCCCGCACCATCGGTGGCCTCGCGCCCGGTAACGCCGTGAAGCTGAACGTGCTGCACAAGGGTCAGGACAAGACCGTCAACCTCACGCTCGGCCAGCTGCCGAACAACCTGGAAGCCAAGGCTGACACCGACAAGAGCGACAAGGGCAATTCGTCCCGCGGCACCGACGTGCCGAAGCTCGGCCTCACCGTCGCGCCCGCCAACAGCGTGGCCGGCGCCGGCAAGGATGGCGTGGTCGTGACCGAAGTCGATCCCAAGAGTGCCGCCGCTGAGCGGGGCTTCAAGGAAGGCGACGTGATCCTCGAGGTCGCCGGCAAGTCCGTCGGCACCGCCGGTGAAGTGCGGGACGCGATCACCGCGGCGCGCAATGACAGCAAGAACAGCGTTCTCATGCGCGTGAAGAGCGGCGGTTCGTCGCGCTTTGTGGCAGTGCCGCTGGCGAAGGGATAACTATCTATGAGTTGGAAGGCGTCGCCGGCATCAGTCGCCCCCGCCGACGGCGCTTTCCGGGGGGCGGGCCCCTTGCTCGCTCCCTACGTTGCCTTTCGATGGAATATGCCCCCCTCTGTCGGAAGGTCTCAGGGCGGTGAGGTCCCCCAGCTTCACCGCCCACTTTTTTCAAGCAATCGAGAATATGCGCGGTCGTCTTGCATGTGCAGGCCGGCCGCGTCATGCTGACAGAGGGCCAATTCCCGTGACCGCAATCGCTCCGCAAATGCGCATCCTGATCATCGAAGACGACCGTGAGTCAGCCGACTATCTGGTCAAGGCATTCCGCGAAGTCGGCTATATCGCCGATCTCGCCTCCGATGGCGAGGAAGGGCTGTCGATGGCCGAGTCCGGCGACTACGACGTGCTGGTTGTGGATCGCATGCTGCCGAAGCGTGACGGCCTGTCGCTGATCGGCAGCCTGCGCGACAAGGGCAACCGGACGCCGGTACTCATCCTCTCGGCGCTCGGCCAGGTCGATGACCGCATCAAGGGCCTGCGCGCCGGCGGCGACGACTACCTGCCGAAACCCTATTCCTTCGCCGAGCTGCTCGCGCGCGTCGAGGTGCTGTCGCGGCGCAATGTCGGCCCGGCCGAGGAGACGACCTACCGGGTCGGCGACCTCGAGCTCGATCGGCTGTCCCATCGCGTCGCCCGCGGCAAGGACGAGCTTACCTTGCAGCCGCGCGAGTTCCGCCTGCTCGAATATCTCATGAAGCATGCCGGGCAGGTGGTGACGCGCACCATGCTGCTCGAGAATGTCTGGGATTATCATTTCGATCCGCAGACCAACGTCATCGACGTTCACATCTCGCGGCTGCGCTCCAAGATCGACAAGGGTTTTGAGCGGCCGCTGCTGCATACCATCCGCGGCGCGGGGTATATGATCCGTGACGGCATTCGGTAAACTGATCCGGACCACGGCGTTTCGGCTGACGCTGGTCTACCTGTTCCTGTTCGCGCTGTTCGCCGCCTCGCTGCTGGCTTACTTCGCATGGAACACGCGGCGGCTGATCACCGAGCAGATCACGACGACGGTCAATGTCGAGATCAGCGAGATCACCGATATCTACAACCGCCGCGGCCTGCGCGGCCTGCTGGGCACCATGGGCAATCGTGCGCTGCGGCCTGGCGCCAACCTCTATCTGGTGACGGCGCCGAACGGGCAGATGCTTGCCGGCAATGTCGGCGCGCTGGCGCCGGGCGTGATGAGCACGCAGGGCTGGACCGAGACCGCCTATCGCCGGCTCGACGACCAGGACAAGACCGATCACCGCGCGCTGGTGCGGGTCACCCAGATGGACAACGGCTTCCGCCTGCTGGTCGGGCGCGACCTCGAGGAACGGCGGCGGCTGTTCGGCATCGTCGCCAAGGCCGCGCAATGGTCGATCCTCGTCGTCGTCGTGCTCGGCATCGGCGGCGGTATCTTCGTCGCCCGCCGCGTGCTGCACCGGATCGACGCCATGACCGGAACCACCAAGCGCATCATGGCGGGCGATCTGTCCGGCCGGCTCCCGGTCGGCCGCAGCGGCGACGAGCTCGATCGCCTGGCGGAAAATCTCAATGCCATGCTCGAGCGCATCGAGGCGCTGATGACGGGGCTGAAGGAGGTCTCCGACAACATCGCCCATGACCTCAAGACGCCGCTGACACGGCTGCGCAACCGCGCCGAGGAGGCGCTGGCGCGGTCGGGCTGCGAGGCCGACTATCGCGCGGCGCTGGAGCGGACCATCGAGGAATCCGACGGGCTGATCCGCACCTTCAACGCCCTGTTGATGATTGCGCGTGCCGAGTCCGGCCAGGCGCGCGGCAACATGGACGATTTCGACGGTGCCGATGTCGCCAACGGCATCCACGAACTGTACGAGCCGCTGGCCGAGGACGACGGCATGACGCTGCAGGTGAAGACCGTACCGGCGCCGATTCACGGCAACCGCGAATTGATCAGCCAGGCCGTCGCCAACCTGGTCGAGAATGCCATCAAATACGGCAAGCCCGACGTCAGCGTGCAGCCGCTCAATGCGGATGCGCGGGAGATCCTGATCGAGGCGCGGCGCGAGGGCGACCAGGTCCTGCTCAGCGTCACCGACCACGGTCCGGGCATTCCCGAGGCCGACCGCAAGCACGCGGTCGAGCGCTTCGTCCGGCTCGAGGCGAGCCGGACCTTACCCGGTTCCGGTCTCGGCCTCAGCTTGGCCTCGGCGGTCGCCACGCTTCATGGCGGCGAGCTCAGGCTCGGCGATGCCCATCCGGGGCTGGTCGCCACCCTGGTGCTGCCCGCGCGGGCGGGCGGCAGTGACAGGCTTGCGGCTCAAACGCAGGATGTGCCACAGAAGGCGGCATGAATGCCGCCGCGCCGGGAAACGCGGATCGACATGGTCTGGCCGCGCGGTTCGCGGACGGACCGCGTGTCGCCGCGCCCACATCCGCCGATCAGCGCCTGACCGACTGGTTCGCCGAGCTCGAGCCGGCGCAATTGGCCGCGCTCAATGCGCTGCTTGAACATCCGTTCGCACGCGACATCCTGCGCGGCATCGCCGAGTTCTCGCCCTACCTGTTCGAGCTCGCGCGTGCCGACGCCGCGCGGCTGATCCGGATCCTGTCATGCGACCCGGAGTCGCATCTGGCCAACCTGATCGAGACGACGTCGCGCGAGGTGCTCGCCGCCGGCAGCGAGGCCGACGTGATGGTTCTGCTTCGCCGCATGAAGGCGGAGGCCGCGCTGATGATCGCGCTGTGCGACATCGGCGGCGTCTGGCCGGTGATGCGGGTGACGGCGGCGCTGACCGACATCGCGGTGAATTCGGTGCAATCGGCGCTGCGATATCTGTTCCGGCAGGAAGTGGCCCGCGGCCGGATGACCGCGGCCGATCCCGATCACCCCGAAGCAGGTTCGGGCCTGATCGTGCTCGCGATGGGCAAGATGGGGGCCGGCGAGCTGAACTATTCCAGCGACATCGACCTGATCGTGTTCTTCGATCGCGCGGCCACCTCGCTCGCCGAGGACATTGAGCCGCAGCCGTTCTTCGTGCGCGTCACCCAGGCGATGGCGCGGATGCTGCAGCAGCGCTCGGGCGACGGCTATGTGTTCCGGGTCGATCTCAGGCTGCGTCCGGACCCGGCCTCGACCCAGGTCGCGATCTCGACCGACGCGGCGTTGCATTATTACGAACGCGAGGGACGCACCTGGGAGCGTGCTGCGATGATCAAGGCGCGGCCCTGCGCCGGCGATCCCAAGGCCGGCGAGGCGCTGATCGCCGAGCTCGCGCCCTTTGTCTGGCGCAAGCATCTGGATTTTGCCGCGCTTGCCGATGTCCACGACATGAAGCGGCAGATGCAGACCTATCGCGGCCAGAGCGAGATCTCGGTCGAGGGCCATAACGTCAAGGTCGGCCGCGGCGGCATCCGCGAGATCGAGTTCTTCGCCCAGACCCAGCAGCTGATCGCTGGCGGCCGCCATCCGGAGTTGCGGGTGCGGCCGACGCTGGAGGCGCTCAACGTGCTCGCCAACAG
This sequence comes from Bradyrhizobium sp. USDA 4506, assembly GCF_054058795.1. Lineage (NCBI taxonomy): Bacteria > Pseudomonadati > Pseudomonadota > Alphaproteobacteria > Hyphomicrobiales > Nitrobacteraceae > Bradyrhizobium > Bradyrhizobium sp. USDA 4506. The sequence goes on from NZ_JBSSBM010000002.1 coordinate 1,285,216, forward strand.
CAACTGGATCACCTTTGAAGCGCGCGACGAATTGACGACGGCCTATGAATTCCTGCGCCGGGTCGAGCACCGGCTGCAGATGATCGCCGACGAGCAGACCCATTCGCTGCCCGAAGCGCCTGAGGATGTCGAGCGCTTTGCGCATTTCTTCGGCTACGAAAATCGCGAGGCCTTCGCCAGAGACCTGCTCGGCCAGCTCAAGATCGTGCAGAACCACTATGGCAAGCTGTTCGAGGGCGACGATCCGACCGGCACCGCAAAGCTGCCGGATATCGACTACGGCGCCGGACCTGAGGACGCCCGCCTCATCGAACATCTCGCCAATCTCGGCTTCAAGAAGCCCATTGCGGTTGCCGGCACCGTGCAGCAATGGATCGAGGGCGACTATCGCGCGCTGCGCGTCGAGGCGACGCGCGCCGCGTTCCTGGAATTCATTCCCGGCCTGATCGACGGCCTCGCGCATGCCGAGGAGCCTGACGATGCGGTGGCGGCGTTTGACCGTTTCCTCGGCGCGCTGCAGCGGGGCGGGCGGCTGATCTCGCTGCTCAGCCAGAACCGCGATTTCGTCGCGCTGGTGGCGCTGATCCTCGGCGCGGCACCGCGGCTCGGCGACATGCTGGCGCGGCAGCCGCAGATCATGGACGGCCTGGTTGATCCGCGCTTCTTCGGCGCGATGCCGGACAAGAAGGAACTGTCGGAGCGGCTCGCCGCCACGCTGCAGGATGCCTCGTCCTACGAGGATTTTCTCGATCGTCTGAGATTGTTCGGCCAGGAGAGCCTGTTCCTGATCGGCACGCGGATCCTGTCCGGCACGGTATCGGCGCAGCACGCCAGCACCGCCTTTGCCGATGTGGCCGAGGGGATCGTCCACACCGTGCACGGCCTCGTCACCGACCAGTTCGCCGCGCAATATGGCCGGATCAAGGGGCAGGAGACCGCGATCATCGCGATGGGCCGGCTCGGCAGCCGCGAGATGACGGCGTCCTCCGACCTCGATTTGATCCTGCTGTACGATTTCGATAGCGAGGCGCCGGACTCCGACGGCGAGCGCTCGCTGCATGGCGCGCAGTATTTTGCCCGCTTCACCCAGCGCCTGATCAGCGCCTTCACGACCCGGACCAATTACGGCGTGCTCTATGAGGTCGACATGCGGCTGCGCCCGTCGGGGCGCGCCGGCCCGGTCGCCTCGCGGATCGATTCATTCTCCGACTACCAGGAGCGCGAGGCCTGGACCTGGGAGCACATGGCGCTGACGCGCGCCCGCGTGATCTCGTCGTCGCCGGAATTCCGCGAGAAGATCGAGACGATCATCCGCAGCGTGCTGACCCGGCCGCGCGATGCGGCGTCGACCGCGGCCGACGTCGCCGACATGCGGCGCGCGATCGCGCTGGAGAAGGGCGAGGACGACGTCTGGGATCTCAAGCTCGCCGCCGGCGGGCTCGTCGACATCGATTTCATCGCGCAATATCTCCAGCTCGCGCATGCCGCGGCGAAGCCGGAAATCCTCAGTGTCTCGACGCTGCAGGTGCTCGACAATGCCGCCAAGCTCGGCCTGCTCGGCCAGTCCGAGGCCGAGATCCTGCGCTCCGCGGCGCGGCTCTATCATGACCTGACGCAGATCCTGCGGCTCTGCGTCACCGGCAAGTTCAATCCGGAGAGCGCGGGCGAAGACCTACTGCGCGTGATGGCGCGGGCCGGGGACACGCCGGATTTCTCCGCACTGGAGGCCCGCCTGCGCGAGACCCAGAGCGAGGTGCGCCGCGTCTTCAACGCGATCGTGGGGTAGGGGAAGCTACGATCTCAATCCCGTCATCCTGAGGAGCGCGTAGCGCGTCTCGAAGGATGCACGGCCACAGTCGGGCCGTCGACCCTTCGAGACGCCGCTATGCGGCTCCTCAGGGTGACGGTGATAGAGCAGGGCGCGGCTGCCTACGCCTGCTGCTTCAGCTTCTGCAAGGCATCGCGGACGTCGGGATCGAGGCCGGTGCCGCCGGCGTCGAGATGGGCGAAGATCTGCTTGCGCATCCGCGGATCCCAGAACTTCCAGATGTGCTCGGAAATGCCCTGCACGGCACGCTCGCGCCCCTGGCTCTGGAAGAATTTTCCGATCTGGTTCGCCATATAGACCAGTTTGTCAGGCGACGACGACATAAGCGGGCTCCTTGCCGGCCATCGCGCCTGTGACGCGTTCCGGATGCGTAAAGATTTCAAATCCATCGGCGCGAGCGATCGCGGCGAGCGTGATGCCGGCGGCATCCGCCATCCGCACCGCAAGCGCGGTCGGCGCCGACACCGCAGCGATCAGCGGCGCGCCGATCGCGGCGGTCTTCTGCACCATTTCGACCGAAACGCGGCTGGTGAGCAGCACCATGCCTTCGCCGGCCATGACCTTGTCGCGGGCCAGCGCGCCGGCGAGCTTGTCGAGCGCATTGTGGCGGCCGACATCCTCGCGCAGCGCCACGACGCCGCGCGCGCCCGTCCAGAACGCCGCGGCGTGCACGGCGCGGGTCTGGTGGTTGATCTCCTGCAGCGGCGCCACCGCCGCCATCGCCGCCATGATCTCGCGCGGCGAGAAGGCGCGGCCCGCGCGTACCACCGCGGCCGGCCGGACCGCCTCGCTGATGGAATCGAGCCCGCACAGGCCGCAGCCGGTCGGTCCGGCGATGTTGCGCCGTCGCTCGGCGATCCGCTCGGCCCTGTCGGGCCTGAGCCACATCCGAAGCTCGATGCCGTCATCGAGCTCGACGATGTCGAGGGTCTCGATCTCGTCGGCCGCTTGCACGATGCCTTCGCTCAGGCTGAAGCCCACGGCGAAGTCGCCGAGGTCCTCGGGCGAGCCCATCATCACGGCGTAGGTGCCGCCATTATAGGTCAGCGCGAGCGGCGTCTCCTCCGGGATCAGGCGCGCGCCGTCGCTGAAGACGCCGTCACGCCAGACTTTCCGCCTTGATTGGTGGACGGGCTCGCGCATCGTTACTCCGCGGCTTCCACCACCGGCGCAATGCGGCGGGAGTGCCGTGCCTGCTCGTCATAGGCCTTCTGCCAGTCGGACGGACCGTTCGACGGCGAGATCTGCACGGCGGTGACCTTGTACTCGGGACAGTTGGTGGCCCAGTCGGAGAAGTCGGTCGTGATGACGTTGGCCTGGGTGTCAGGGTGGTGGAACGTGGTGTAGACAACGCCCGGCGCCACGCGGTCGGTGATCTCGGCGCGCAGCGTGGTCTCGCCGGCGCGGCTCGCCAGCCGCACCCAGTCGCCGTCGCGCACGCCGCGCTGCTCGGCGTCGTGCGGATGGATCTCCAGCCGGTCCTCGGCGTGCCACACCACGTTCTCGGTGCGGCGGGTCTGTGCGCCGACATTGTACTGGCTGAGGATGCGGCCGGTGGTGAGCAGCAGCGGGTAGCGCGGGCCGGTGCGTTCGTCGGTCGCGATGTATTCGGTGAGGATGAACTTGCCCTTGCCGCGCACGAAGCCGCCGATATGCATCACCGGGGTGCCTTCCGGCGCCTTTTCGTTGCAGGGCCACTGCACCGAGCCGAGCTCGTCGAGCCTGGCATAGGAGACGCCCGCGAAGGTCGGCGTCAGCGCGGCGATCTCGTCCATGATCTCGGATGGATGGGTGTAGTTCATCTCGAAGCCCATCGCCTTGCCGAGCATGATCGTCACTTCCCAGTCGGCGTAGCCGTTGAGCGGCGTCATCACCTTGCGGACGCGCTGGATGCGGCGTTCGGCATTGGTGAAGGTGCCGTCCTTCTCGAGGAAGGTCGAGCCGGGCAGGAAGACATGGGCGTAGTTCGCGGTCTCGTTCAGGAAGAGATCGTGGACGATGACGCATTCCATCGCCGACAGCGCCGCCACCACATGCTTGGTGTTGGGGTCGGACTGCAGGATGTCCTCGCCCTGCACGTAGAGGCCCATGAAGCTGCCTTCGATGGCGGCGTCGAACATGTTCGGGATGCGCAGGCCCGGCTCGTTGTTGAGCTTGACGTTCCACATCGCCTCGAACTGCTCGCGCACCGCATCGCCGGCGATGTGGCGGTAGCCCGGCAGCTCGTGCGGGAACGAGCCCATGTCGCAGGAGCCCTGCACGTTGTTCTGGCCGCGCAGCGGATTCACGCCGACGCCGGGCCGGCCGATGTTGCCGGTCGCCATCGCGAGGTTGGCGATCGCGATCACCGTGGTCGAGCCCTGGCTGTGCTCGGTGACGCCGAGCCCGTAATAGATGGCGCCGTTGCCGCCGGTGGCATAGATTCGGGCCGCCTCGCGCAGCACCTTCGGATCGACGCCGGTCATGATCGCGGTGGCTTCCGGGCTGTGCTTGGAATCGGCGACGAAAGCCGCCCAGTCCTGGAACTCGCTCCAGTCGCAGCGCTCGCGCACGAAGGCCTCATCGACGAGCCCTTCGGTGACGATGACATGGGCGAGCGCGGTGAGCACGGCGACGTTGGTGCCGGGCATCAGCGGCAGATGCAGCGCCTTCACGTGCGGCGATTCCACCATCTCGGTGCGGCGCGGATCGATCACGATCAGCCTGGCGCCCTGGCGCAGCCGCTTCTTCAGCCGCGAGGCGAACACCGGATGGGCGGAAGCCGGATTGGCGCCGATGATCAGCACGACGTCGGTGTCCTCCACCGAGTCGAAATCCTGCGTGCCGGCCGAAGTCCCGAAGGTTTGCGACAGGCCGTAGCCGGTCGGCGAATGGCAGACGCGGGCGCAGGTGTCGACATTGTTGTTGCCGAAGCCAGCGCGGATCAGCTTCTGCACCAGATAGGTTTCTTCATTGGTGCAGCGTGACGAGGTGATGCCGCCGACCGCGTCGCGGCCGTATTTCTGCTGGATGCCCTTGAACTTCGCGGCGGCGAAATTCAGCGCATCGTCCCACGACACTTCCTGCCAGGGATCCTCGATCCGCTCGCGGATCATCGGCTTCAGGATGCGCTCCTTGTGGGTGGTGTAACCCCAGGCGAAGCGGCCCTTGACGCAGGAATGGCCGCGATTGGCCTTGCCGTCCTTCCACGGCACCATGCGTACCACTTCCTCGCCGCGCATCTCGGCCTTGAAGGCGCAGCCGACGCCGCAATAGGCACAGGTGGTGATGACCGAGTGTTCGGGCTGGCCGATCTCGATCACGGATTTCTCGGTCAGCGTCGCGGTCGGGCAGGCCTGCACGCAGGCGCCGCAGGACACGCATTCGGAGCCGAGGAAGCTCTCGTTCATGCCGGGCGAGACGCGGCTGTCGAAGCCGCGGCCGGAGATCGTCAGCGCGAAGGTGCCTTGCACTTCCTCGCAGGCGCGGACGCAGCGCGAGCAGACGATGCACTTCGAGGGATCGTAGGTGAAGTACGGATTGGACTCGTCCTTCGGCATCCAGTTGTCGTTTTCGCAGCCGTGCGATTTGGCGAAGACGTGGTTCTCACCTTCATAGCCGTAGCGCACGTCGCGCAGGCCGACCGCGCCCGCCATGTCCTGCAATTCGCAGTCGCCGTTCGCGGCGCAGGTCAGGCAGTCCAGCGGGTGGTCGGAGATGTAGAGCTCCATCACGCCCTTGCGCAGCTTCTTCAGCCGCTCGCTCTGGGTGTGCACGACGAGGCCGGGCATGACCGGCGTCGTGCAGGAGGCCGGCGTGCCGGCGCGGCCCTCGATCTCGACGAGGCAGAGCCGGCAGGAGCCGAAGGCGTCGACCATGTCGGTCGCGCAGAGCTTTGGAATCTGGGTGCCGGCTTCCATCGCCGCGCGCATGATCGAGGTGCCCTCGGGCACCGTGATCTGATTGCCGTCGATGGTCAGCGTGACCATCGTCTCGGATTTGGATTTGGGCGTGCCGAAATCGGTTTCCTGGATCAGCGACATCGTGATTTCCTTGCTATTCCGCGGCCTGCAACCGGGCCGGTGCGGGACCTAGATCTCCGCCGAAATCTTCCCGGAAGTGTTTCAGTGCGCTCATCACGGGGTAGGGCGTGAAGCCGCCGAGTGCGCACAGCGAGCCGAATTTCATGGTGTTGCAGAGGTCTTCGACAACAGCGAGGTTTTCCGCGACGCGCTCGCCATTGATGATCTTGTTGATGGTCTCGACGCCGCGGGTCGAGCCGATACGGCACGGCGTGCACTTGCCGCAGGATTCGACGGCGCAGAATTCCATCGCAAAGCGGGCCTGCTTCGCCATGTCGACGCTGTCGTCGAACACCACGATCCCGCCATGGCCGATCAGGCCGTCGCGCGCAGCGAACGCTTCATAGTCGAACGGCGTGTCGAACAGCGCGCGCGGGAAGTAGGCCCCGAGCGGGCCGCCGACTTGAACCGCGCGCACCTCGCGCCCGGTGAAGGTGCCGCCGCCGATCTCGTCGACGAGTTCGCCGAGCGTGACGCCGAAGGCGGTCTCGAACAGCCCGCCATATTTGATGTTGCCGGCGAGCTGGATCGGCATCGTTCCGCGCGAGCGGCCCATGCCGAAATCGGCGTAGGCCTTGGCGCCGTTGTCGAGGATGAAGGGAATCGCCGCGAACGACAGCACGTTGTTGATCACACTCGGGCGGCCGAACAGGCCCTTATGCGCCGGCAGCGGCGGCTTGGCCCGCACGATGCCGCGGCGGCCCTCGAGGCTTTCCAGCAACGAGGTCTCTTCGCCGCAGACATAGGCGCCGGCGCCGACGCGCACCTCGAGATCGAACTCATGGGCGGAGCCGCCGATGCGCTTGCCGAGCAAGCCGGCGCGGCGGGCGGCCACGATCGCCGCATTCATCGCTTCGACCGCGTGCGGATATTCCGAGCGGATGTAGATGTAGCCCTTGGTGGCGCCTACCGTGATACCTGCGATCGTCATGCCTTCGATCACGACGAAGGGGTCGCCTTCCATGATCATGCGGTCGGCGAAGGTGCCGCTGTCGCCTTCGTCGGCGTTGCAGACGATGTATTTGCGGTCGGCGCTGGCCTGCGCCACGGTCTTCCACTTGATGCCGGTGGGGAAGCCGGCGCCGCCGCGGCCGCGCAGACCGGACGTGGTGACGTCGGCGAGGATCTGGTCGGAGGTCAGCGTCAGCGCCCGCTCCAGGCCCTTGTAGCCGCCATGGGCGCGGTAGTCGTCGACCGAGCGCGGATCGATCACGCCGCAGCGGGCGAAGGTCAGCCGGGTCTGGCGCTTCAGCCAGGGAATCTCATCCGTGACACCAAGCCGCAGCGCATGCTGACCGTTGCCGGCCATCGCGTCGAGCAAGGATGGAACGTCCGCCGGCGTCGTCGGGCCGAACGCGACGCGGCCCTGGGCGGTCGCCAGTTCGACCAGCGGCTCCAGCCAGTACAGCCCGCGCGAACCGGTCCTGACGATCTCGATCGGCATGCCGCGCGCTGCTGCGGCCTGCTCGAACGCGAGGGCGACGTCGTCGGCGCCGACGGCAACCGCGCCGGCATCGCGAGGAATGAAGATCCGCATTGTCATCGCTGTGCCTCCGCGACCAGCGCGTCGATCCGCGCTTCATCGAGCCGGCCGACCACGCGGCCATCCAGCATCGCCGAGGGCGCGGTGGCGCACAGCCCGAGGCAGTAGATCGGCTCCAGCGTCACGCGGTCATCCGCCGTGGCATTGCCGAGGGCAACGCCGAGCTTGGCTTCCGCGCGCGCCGCCAGCGCATCGCCGCCGGCGGCCTGGCAGGCCTCGGCGCGGCACAGCTTGAGGACGTGGCGGCCCGCAGGTTGCTTCCGGAAATCATGGTAGAAGGTGAAGACGCCGTGCACCTCGGCGCGCGACAGGTTGAGCGCCTCCGCGACCATCGGGATCGCCGGCTCGGGCACGTAGCCGAAGGCTTCCTGCAGCGCGTGCAGGATCACCAGCGTGGCGCCTTCGAGCCCGGCGTGCTCGGCGATGATTTCAGCGCCGCGCGCCTTGTCCCAAGGTTCGTATCCCACCGTCATCAGCGCTTCTCACGATCAGTTTTTTGCTTCGCACATGAGAGTTGGAATCCTTCGAAACATCAATAAAGCTGTCTCATGCGGCGATTGCGAAACGCGATTAATAGCGTCGCCGAATGGATCGATGCGGGATCGTAATAATGTTCTGGAATCACGCACTTCCGGGGCGCTTTGGATTTCGGGATCGCACCCCGATCGTGCTACCTATGGACGTGTTGGGCTGCCGCTTGGGGCGCCGTTTTCCGAAGGGATTTGAACCTTGATCGACAAGCTGGAACTTCTGCTGGCGCTGGCCAAGGAACGGCACTTTGGCCGGGCTGCGGAGGCGTGCGGCGTCACCCAGCCGACGATGTCGACCAGTCTCAAGCAGCTCGAGGAAATCCTCGGCGTCATGCTGGTGCAGCGCGGATCCCGCTTCCAGGGCTTCACGCCCGAAGGGGAGCGCACGCTGGACTGGGCGCGGCGCATCGTCGGCGATGCGCGCGCGATGAAGCAGGAGATCAACAGCCTCAAGGACAAGCTGTCGGGCGAGATCCGGATCGCGGCGATCCCGACCGCGCTCGGCATGGTGGCCTCGCTGACCACGCCGTTCCGGGCGCGCCATCCCGACGTGCGGTTCCGCATCCAGTCGTGCACGTCGGCCGATGTGCTCGGTCTGCTCGAGAATCTCGAGGTCGATGCCGGGCTGACCTATATCGAGAACGAGCCGATCGGCAAGGTCCGCACCATCCCGCTCTATAACGAGAGCTATCGCTTGCTGACGGCGCCGGATGCGATGTTCGGCGACCGCAAGCAGGTGACGTGGAAGGAAGTCGGCACCGTGCCGCTCTGTCTGCTCACGCCCGACATGCAGAACCGCCGCATCATCGATCGCGCGCTGACCTCGGTCGGCGCGGAGGCGACGCCGACGCTGACGTCGAACTCACTGCTCGTGCTCTACACCCACGTGAAGACCGGCCGCTGGGCCAGCGTGATGCCGGCCAAGCTCGCCGAGACGCTCGGCCTTGCGGATGCCGTGCGCAGCATTCCGATCGTCGATCCGGTCGTGGACTACAGCATTGGCCTCGTGATCCCGCAGCGCGATCCGATGACGCCGTTGATCGCAGCCCTAGTGCAGGTCGCACGCGAGGTCGCGCCGACGCTCGAGAGCGCGTAGCTCCCGGCATTCTCTCGCAGCCTTTTCGCCACGGTTCCGGCACGGCAGCAACCGACCACGCGTTGTGTGGTTGTGTTGAAGCAAGTCCTGGTGTTCAGCCGGCGGACAATCTTCGCTTGCTCGCAGCAAAGATGGAACTCAGCGCCGGTTCGGCGGTTGCATTGCGGCGTCCCGGTCAGCGAGCAGGAGCTGCTTTGAATCGTCGCCAGTTACTCCACGGATCGGCCGTATTGCCGACACTCATGTTCTTGCCACAGCGCCAGGCCGCCGCCGCAGGGAGCGCGACGGACGCACCCTTCAACCCAGGCATGGTCAGGGAGCTTGCGCGCAATCTCGCCGGCAAGTCGTTCGAGGCGCCGGACGAGAAGTTGCCGAACGGTCTGACGGACCTGAACTACGACCAGTACCGCTCGATCCGCTTCACGCCCGAGCGCGCGCTGTGGCGCGGCGCGAAGCTGCCGTTCGAAGCGCAGTTCTTCCACCGCGGCTTCTTCTACAAGAACAAGGTCAAGATCTTCGAGGTCGCTGACGGCAAGGTCAGCGAAGTCAAGTACAGCAAGGACATGTTCTCGTTCGGCGAGACCGTGCCTGACTTCACCGAGACCGACCTCGGCTTTGCCGGATTTCGCATCCACGCGCCGATCAACAAGCCGAACTACTATGACGAGGTCTGCGTCTTCCTCGGCGCGAGCTATTTCCGCGCGGTCGCCAAGGACGAGACCTACGGCCTGTCGGCGCGCGGCCTGTCGATCGATACCGGCGAAGCCAAGGGCGAGGAGTTTCCGTTCTTCAAGGCGTTCTGGCTCGAGCGTCCCGTGCCCAACGCGACCTCGCTGGTCATTCACGCCTTGCTCGACAGCAAGAGCTGCGCGGCAAGCTACCGCTTCACGATCAGGCCTGGAGCGACCACGGTGTTCGATGTCGAGGCATCGCTCTATCCGCGTGCCGATCTCGAGCACGTGGGCCTTGCGCCGATGACGAGCATGTTCTTCTTCGGGCCCAACGATCGCAACGAGGTCGACGACTTTAGGCCGTCGGTGCACGATTCGGACGGGCTTGCGATCTACAACGGCAAGGGCGAGAGCCTGTGGCGCCCGCTGAGCAATCCGCGCGACCTCCAGATCAGCACGTTCCAGGACGTCAATCCGCATGGCTTCGGCCTGATGCAGCGCGAGAAGAATTTCTTCGCCTATCAGGACATCGAATCGCGCTTCGAGAAGCGTCCGAGCTTGTGGGTCGAGCCGATCGGCGACTGGGGCGAGGGCGCGGTCATCCTGTTCGAGATCCCGACCAAGGAAGAGATCCACGACAACATCGCCGCGTTCTGGCGGCCGAAGGCGCCGCTCAAGGCCAAGAGCGAGACCAATTTCACCTATCGCCTGCATTGGGGGCCGGATGCGCCGAAGCCGCATTCGCTCGCGCGCTTCACGCGCAGCGGCATCGGCGCCCATGGCGAGAACAGCAAGCTGTTCGTGCTCGACCTGTTCGGGGACAATCTGAAGGGGATCGATCCCAATAGCGTCAAGGGCGTCGTGACGGCCGAGAAGTCCGAGATCACGAATGTCGTCACGCAGCCAAATCCGAATACCGGCGGATGGCGGCTCAGCTTCCAATGCGCCGTCAAGAAGGACCCGATCGAGCTGCGTGCGCATCTGGCGCAGGATGACAAGCCGCTCTCCGAGATCTGGGTCTATCGATGGGCGCCATAGTCACGTCGCCTCAGTCCGACGTCGCCGCGGCGGCCGACGGCTTCCTGCCACAAGAGAGCCCGCTTGCGATGTCGGCGGCCGATCTCGGCCGGCCGCCGCATGCGGTGAGCACGCCGGTGTCGGTCGGCGCGGGCATGTTGATGCGCCGCGCGTTCGTCCTGATGCTGACGGCGGCGCTGACCGGTGCCGGCGCCTACGAGATGTACATGGTGGTCCAGGTCGGCGGCGTGACGATCATGGAAGGCATGGTGCTGGTGCTGTTCGTCGCGCTGCTCGCCTGGATCGCGTTTTCGTTCGCTTCGGCGCTCGCCGGCTTCTTCGCTCTGCTTCGCCGCAACGGCAACGCCTTGCCGATCCGCGACGACGGTCCCTTGCCGCAGCTCGCGAGCCGGACCGCGATCCTGCTCCCGACCTACAACGAGAATCCGCATCAATTGATGGCGCGCCTGCGCGCCATCTACGAGTCCGTCGAGGCGACCGGGCAGGGCGACAGCTTCGACTGGTTCGTGCTCAGCGACACCCGCGATCCCGATACCTGGATCGCCGAAGAGAGGGCGTTTCTCGAACTGTGCGAGGCCTGCGGCCCGCAACGGCTGTTCTACCGGCATCGCGCCGACAATACGGCGCGGAAGTCCGGCAATGTCGGCGAGTGGATCACGCGGTTCGGCGGCGCCTACCGGTTCATGATCGTGCTCGACGCCGACAGCCTGATGTCGGGCGACACCATGGTGCGGATGGCGCACGCGATGGAGACCAACCCGCAGGCGGCGCTGCTGCAGACGCTGCCGGTCATCGTCAATGCGCGCAGCCTGTTCAGCCGCCTGCAACAGTTCGCCGGCCGGCTCTACGGACCGATGGTCGCCGCCGGTGTCGCGTGGTGGCACGGCTCCGAGGGCAATTACTGGGGGCACAATGCCATCATCAGGATCGAGGCATTTGCGCAGCAGGCGGGGCTACCCGAACTCTCGGGACGCAAGCCGTTCGGCGGACATATCCTGAGCCACGACTTTGTCGAGGCGGCGCTGATGCGGCGCGCTGGCTGGGGCATCTACATGGCCCCGATGCTCGGCGGCAGTTTTGAGGAGGTGCCGCCGTCGCTATTGGATTTTGCCGCGCGCGACCGCCGCTGGTGCCAGGGCAATCTGCAGCATCTCGCCGTGCTGAGGACGCGCCGGTTGCATTGGATCTCGCGGCTGCATTTCATGACCGGGATCGGCTCCTACATCACCGCGCCACTCTGGCTGTCGTTCTTGCTGCTCGGAATCCTGATCTCGTTGCAGGCGCGCTTCATTCGGCCCGAATATTTTCCGAAGGGTTTTTCGCTGTTCCCGAACTGGCCGGCGCAGGACCCGGTGCTCGCCGCCTGGGTATTTGGCCTCACCATGGCGCTGCTGATCGTGCCGAAGCTGCTCGGCTTCATCCTGTTGCTGACGCGGTCGGACGTGCGCCGGCAATTCGGCGGCGGGTTCCGGGCGCTGACGGGCGTGCTCGCCGAGGTGCTGATCTCGGCGATGATCGCGCCGGTCATGATGGTGTTCCAGTCGATCGCCGTCGTCGAGATCCTGCTCGGCCGGGATGCCGGCTGGCAGACGCAGCGGCGCGATGACGGCGCGGTCGAGCGGCGGGAGCTCTATCGCAAGTACGGCGTTCCCACCGCCTGCGGTGTCGCGATGGCGATAAGCGCCTGGGCGGTGTCGCTGCCGCTGTTGCTGTGGATGTCGCCGGTGATCGTCGGCCTGCTGTTTGCGATCCCGATCGGGGCCTGGACCGCACGACCGGCGATGCGCGCGCTTTTCGTGACGCCGGAGGAAGCTAAGCCGCCGCGCGTGCTGGTCCGCGCCAATGAGCTGGCATCGTCGCCGGCACACGCATCGGCCCCCGCGCTCGCGACGTTGCGGCAGGATTCCGGGCTGCTGCATCGCCATCTCTCGTCGCTGCCGCCGGCGCGGCGCGGCGGTCCGGGCGAGATCGATCTTCACCTCGCGGTGGCGCGTGCGCGGATCGAGGCAAGCGACAGCTTCGACCAGGCGGTCCGCCATCTCACGCCTCGCGAGACGCTGGCCGTGCTCGGCGATTCCGCTCTGCTGGAAGGGGTGCTTGCGAAGTAGTGTGGGGGGCTCAGGCCGCTTCCGGCAGCTTCGTCTGCAGGGACCGCGGATCGCGCGGCAGCGTGACGCGGACGACGGTGCCGACGCCGAGCTTGGAGCGCAGCCGCATCGAGCCGCCGTGCAGATTGGTGAGCGAGCGCGCGATCGCAAGTCCGAGACCGGAGCCCTGGTAGCTCTTGGTGAGCTGGCTCTCGACCTGCTCGAACGGCTTGCCGAGCCGGCGCAACGATTCCGGCGCGATGCCGATGCCGCTGTCGGCGATCAACAGCACGATCGAGTCATCCAGCATCTGGCCGCGCACCAGCACGCGGCCGTGGTCGGGCGTGAACTTCACCGCATTGGAGAGCAGGTTGACGATGATCTGCTTGACCGCGCGGCGGTCGGCGACGACCGAGATCGTGCTTTCGATATTCGACTCCAGCGACAATCCCTTGTGCTCGGCGCGGCCGGAAACCACGCGCAGCGACTCCGCGAGGATGCCGGAGAGATCGAGCGGCTCCATGTCGAACTTCATGCGGCCGGCCTCGATCTTCGACATGTCGAGGATGTCGTTGATGACCTCGAGCAGGTATTTCCCCGACGTCAGGATGTCGTGGCAGTACTCTGCGTATTTGTCCGAGCCGAGCGTGCCGAACAGGCCGCTGCCCATGATCTCGGAGAAGCCGATGATGGCGTTGAGCGGGGTGCGCAGCTCATGGCTCATATTGGCGAGGAATTTCGACTTCGCCGCGTTGGCGTCCTCGGCGCGGGTTTTTTCCTGCGAGTATTTTTCGGCGAGGTCGGCGAGCTCGACGGCCTGCCGCTCCAGCTCGGATTGCGAGCGCTGCAGGTCGATCACGGTGGCGCGCAGGCGCAGGTCGTTGTCGACCAGCTTCTGCTCGTGGGCCTTGATGCGGGTGATGTCGGTGCCGACGGAGACGTAGCCGCCGTCCTTGGTGCGGCGCTCGCTGATGTGCAGCCAGCTGCCGTCGTCGAGCTGGGCCTCGAAGGTGCGGGCGCCGGGCGCCGGCACGCCGCTCTCGTGCAGGCGGGTGCGCACTTCCGGCATGCTGCCGACCTCGATCACGGTCTCGTAGGAGGTACCGGGGCTGACGGCGGAATCGGGCAGCTTGTGCAGCCGTTGGAAGTGCGAGTTGCAGAGCACGAGGCGATCGTCGGCATCCCAGAGCACGAAGGCCTCCGGAATGGTCTCGATCGCGTCGCGCAGCCTGAGGTCGGCTTCCACCGACTTCTCGGCGAGGCTCTTCTGCTCGGTGATGTCGACCGCGATGCCGATCAGATGCAAGCCGCCGTCGGCGGCGGCGTGGCTGAGCTCGCAGCGCACCCGCAGCCAGATCCAGTGGCCGCCGACATGGCGCATGCGGAAGCTCTGGTCGATGTGATCGATCTTACCCGAGATCAGCTGGTCGGCGATGTCGAACAGGTTGATGTCGTCCGAATTCACCAGCGCGTTGACCTCGCCGAAGGTGAGGAGGTCGTTGCGGGTGTCGAGGCCGAGCAGGGTGAACATCGACTGCGACCAGAAGATCCGGCCGCGCGACAGGTCCCAGTCCCACAATCCGCAGCGGCCGCGGTTGAGCGCGGTGTCGATCCGGCCGCGCACGGCGTCGTTGATCAGGTCGCCCTCGCGGGCGCGGGTCGATTGCCAGTGGAACGCGAAGCCGAGGATCAGCACCACGAAGCTCGTGGTCGCCGACAGCGTCACCGAGAGCGCCGCATCCGATCCCCAGATCGGCTCGTTCATCTCCTGGATGACGACGACCTGGCCGGGCAGCGACTTGACGAGCTGCGAGATCGCCAGCGCGCCGGTGCCGCCGGGCAGCGTCATGTCGCTGACCGTGCCCTGCTGGCCGGGCGCGACGAGCAGCTGCGCGGTGGAGACGATGTCGAGGATGCGGTCGTTCTCGCCGGCGCCGTCGACCGGCACGCGCGCCAGCACGCGGTGATCGGCGCTGGTGATGATGACGTGGCGGCCATAGGCGATGCCCCAGGACGGGATCAGGTCCGGCAGCAGTTCCTGCATCCGCTCGATGTTGGCGAGCCGGTCGCGCCGCACCGAGGTCAGGCGATCGAGACGTTCGGCGAGGATGTCGGAGAGCGCGGCGAGGTCGCGCTTCATCGCGCCGCGCTTCTGCCGGTTCTGGTCGATCACCTGGACGAAGGCGCCGAGGCAGATCGTGATGAGGAAGGCGATGATGAGGGTAGGGACAGCGCGGCGCAGTGCAGGCTCGGCCGTCAGGAGCCTGTGATAGGCCGGTTTCGCGATCGACTGCGCCAATCCCTTGATCGAATCGGATTGGACGCACGCGTTCGCTGCATGCGCGCGCGCCATGCCTGAGACCCCCGCTCTAAGCTGATTTTTTACCCGGTTCGGATGCTCCCCACGATGCATCCGAATCATGATCATTTGAATCCAGATTTCCGGGACTGTCGAGAGTCAACGATTCGTTAATGCGAAAAAATTCTTGTCCCGGGAAGAATCACGCGGCGCAAAGCGAGTCCGAAACGGGAACGGCTCCGTAGAATTACGCGCGCGTCGGCTCTGCGTGACTGATCACACGCTTCACGGTGGGGAACGCACGACGCAGTTTGCGTTCGATCTCGTCGACGCTTTCGTGCACCTTGATCACACTCATCGAAGGCTGCGCGCGGCAATGGAAGTTGACGACCTCGCCGGCGTCGGTGTTGCGGACCCGCACATTGTGGATGTCATGGATCGCGCCGCCATCGGCAAAACCGGTCAGCGCCGCCTTGATGGCTTCGACGCGGTCCGGCGCGGCGTCGGTTCCCCACGGCAGTTCCGGCTCGAGCGGCTCGATATGGGTGTCGACCTCGACGTCCTCGCCGAAATCCTCGCGGATCGCGCGCTCGAGCCCGTGGGCGATGTCGTGCGCTGCGTCCAGCGCCATGTCGCTGTCGACCTCGAGGTCGATGCCGACGATCAGCTTGCCGCCGATGTCGTGCACCGTGACGTGGTGGATGGCGAGGCCGGAATTGCGCGCGATCACCATGATGCGCTCGCGCACGCTCTCATTGTCGCGCGCCACCGGCACCGCGGTGAAGGTAAGGTCGGCGTCGCCGAACGTCTTGGTCACCGCCGCCTGCGCCCGGCGCTTGATGTCCTCGACGCGGTCGATCGGGTAGGTGCGCGGCACCTTGGCGATGGCATCGATGAAATGCGTCGCGCCGACCATGCGGACGCGCAACCGGTCGACATCGACCACCCCCGGCACGGCCTTGATGGCGGCGGTGGCCTTCTCCAGCGCGCCTTCGGGCGCGCGGTCGAGCAGGGTCTCGACCGTCTCCCGCGCCATGCGCAGGCCAAGCAGGGCGATCATCACCGCGACCGCGATCGCCGCCGCGGCGTCGCCCCACCAGAAGCCGAGGCCGGCCAGCACCAGGCCGACGATGACGGCGGTCGAGCCCATCACGTCGGAGGCGAAATGCAGCGCATCGGCGGCCAGCGCCTGGCTCTTGGTGTCGCGCGCGGCGCGGTGCAGCGCACGGGCCCGCCACAGATTGACGCCGATATCGATGACCAGAACGACAAAGGGAATGGCCGAGATCGACGGCGGCGGCGCGCCCTCGCGCAGATGACTGTAGGCCTGCACCAGGATGCCGCCGGCCAGCACATAGAGCAGCGCGATGATGCCGAGCGCCGAGACGCTCTCGAATTTGCCGTGGCCGTAATGATGCTCGGCGTCGGCCGGCTGGTCCGATACCCGCACCACCGCCCAGGTGATGATGGTGGCGACCAGGTCGATCGACGAGTGCAGCGCCTCGGAGATAAGCGCCAGCGATCCGATCGCGATGCCGACCACGAACTTCGCCACCGCCATGCTGCCGCTGGCGAGGATCGAGATCGCGGCGACCGATGTCTTGGTGGAGGGTGCGCTGGTGCTGGAAGAGCTCATGGGCGGCGGTTTAGCAGGGAGTTGGTGAACATCAAGTGTCGTTGATGAAACGCAATCGCCACTCAGTTGCAATTGCAGGGTTTTGCCAAAATCACGCGGTCGTCCTGGCGAAGGCCAGGACCCATGACCAAAGGGTTGTGTTGTTGAAGTGAGCTGTAGCGACTGAATCGCGTCATGACTCGCATTCGGGGTAATGGGTCCTGGCTTTCGCCAGGACGACGCTGGACGTGTTGCGCGACGTGTCAACTAAACATCCGCGTTCTCGCGGCGCGTTTCGCTAGAGCGCAGCGAAACCCATCATCTCGGCGTGCGGATGCAATCGATGGGTTTCGCTGCGCTCTACCCATCCTACGAGCTAATGATCCAAAGCTGCTCTTGCCATTTAAGGACCGATTGGTCTATATATCGGCAATGAGCCGCCAAACCACCATGCAGGCGCCCCGTGGCCGCCCGCGAAGTTTCGACGTGGACGCCGCCATCGAACGCGCGATGAATGTGTTCTGGTCGCGCGGCTATCACGCCACGGCACTCCCGGACCTGCTGCGTGCGACAAAACTCTCGCGCGGCAGCCTTTATGCCGCTTTCGGCGACAAGCACTCGCTGTTCCTGCGCGCACTCGATCGCTACATTGCCGATGCCCTGACCCGGATGGATGACGAACTCGATCCCCGCAGAGATCCGGTCGATGGCCTGCGGGCCTACCTTGCCGGTTACGTTGAACGCGCGTGCGGTGCCAATGGCCGGCGCGGCTGCCTGTTGGTGGCGACGGCGATGGAGCTGGCTGGCCAGGATGCCGAGGTTGGCCGCCGCTTCGCGAGCTTCTTCAAAACCATGGAGACCAGGGTGGCGGACGCATTTTCCCGTGCGGAGACCGCGGGCAGATTGGCCGATGGCGTCGAGCCTTCGAGTGCCGCCCGAATTCTGATCTGTTTCCTTTGGGGGCTGCGCGTGGTCGCCAAGACGGCTCCGGCACGTACCACGTCGCAGGCCACCGCTGACGCGCTCCTCGCTCGCTTCATCAAATAAGCAACTGTTGGAATGACCTTTGATGTCCACTGTACGTCCGCGGGATCTGCGTGCCGATATATGGACCGATCGGTCTTGAAAGGAAAGATGCCATGTCTGCCATCCAGATCATCTGCGCGGTGGCCGTTCCCTTGCTCTGGGGTTATCAGTTCGTGGTCATCAAGGTCGGCGTCACCGAGTTTCCGCCGCTGTTCTTCCTCGGACTGCGCTTCCTGGCCATCGCGCTGCTGCTTGTTCCGTTCGTCAGAAGGCCGACACGCCAACAGCTCGGCCCTGTCGCAGCTATTTCGGTTTTCCTCGGCGGACTGAACTTCGGGCTGTTCTATGTCGGCCTTGGGCTCGGCTCGGGGAGCATGTCGGCCGTCGCCTATCAACTCGCCCCGCCCTTCACCGTGCTGCTCGCCTGGCCGCTGCTCGCGGAGCGGCCGTCGCTCATCACATCCGCCGGCGTGGTGCTGGCGTTCGTCGGCGTGGTGGTGCTGGCGGCGGGGCCGGGGCTGTCGGCAAACGCGCTGCCGCTGCTGCTCGTGGTTGCCGCGGCGTTCGCATTCGCGGCGTCCACCGTCCTGACGAAACGCTACGGCCCTTTCGATCCCCTGATGCTGATGGGGTGGTCGTCGCTGCTCACCGTGCCGCAGGTGATGTTGATGTCGTTGCTGCTCGAATATGGACAGCTGGCGAGCCTTGGCACGGCGGATCAACGTGGCTGGCTGGCGCTCGCCTACACCGTCTTCATCGGCGGCATTGTCGGGTTCGGCCTGTGGTTCTGGCTGATCGCCCGCTGCTCCATGGCCCGCGTCGCGCCGTTCGGACTGCTGCTTCCGGTGTTCGCGCTGATCTCGAGCGTGCTGTTCCTTGGCGACAGCGTGACGCCGAAGCTGATTGTCGGCGGACTGCTTGCAATCTCCGGCGTCGCCATCACACAAGTCAGGCCGGGTGCGTAGGCGAGCCAGACGTAGCGCTCGCAGGGACGGAATTCGGCCGTGGCCGATGGCTCCCGCTTCCACAACAGGGAACCGCCTTCGGGCGGCCTTCCGCTTGCGTAAAATGCGAACTGTTCGCCATCGCCAGGACGCGAGCGTGTGCGGCAAAACAGCGCTCTCTCAGCGTGGCCGGTGCGCCGCGCCTCGCCTCAGAGCCGGCCATCGCGGCATGCAGGGCTACTCGGAGCGTGATTTCGCGCGCCAGACATCTTTTTTTTGACCGCTCAGCCCGCAGCGTTGGTGTGCAGCTTGTGCCAGAGCGCGCAGCCATGCGGACGGATGCTGCCGGACATGTTTCGACGTCGCAACTTCGGGTGGAACGATTGCTCTCTGGACGTGTTTGGCGGCGATGCTCTCGGTGCTCAGGGAGTGGACCAATATCCAATGTAAAGGGAGAGGCCACATGAGGAGCGTTTTCGCGAAGGCGTCAATCCTCGGGGTTGTCAGCGCGGGGCTGATCGGTACGGCCGCGGCACAGACTCAAGATTTGCGCAAGGGCGCGGCCGATGCGACCAAGCAGACGAATTCGGTCTTGCTGAAACAGCTGCCGTTTAACGACACCTCCGATTTCGACGCCGCGAACAAAGGCTTCATGGCCGCGCTGCCTTCCGAGGCAATCAAGGGAAGCACGGGCAACGCGATCTGGAACCCGCAGCAGTATGGCTTCATCAGCGACGCGACAGCCCCCGATACGGTCAACCCAAGCCTGTGGCGACAATCCCGGCTGATCAACATCTCCGGCTTGTTCGAGGTGACCGACGGCATCTATCAGGTCCGCAATCAGGACCTGTCGAACATGACGATCATCGAGGGCAGCGAGGGCATTACAATCGTCGATCCGCTCGTGTCGGCAGAGACGGCAAAGGTGGCGCTCGACCTGTACCGCTCGAAGCGCGGAAACAAACCCGTCAAGGCCGTGATCTACACCCACAGCCACGTCGATCACTATGGTGGTGTGCGGGGCGTCACCAGCGAGGACGACGTCCAATCCGGCAAGGTCAAGATCTACGCGCCGGATGGATTCCTAGAGGCTGCGGTCGCCGAGAACGTCATGGCCGGCACCGCGATGAGCCGGCGCGCCAGCTACATGTACGGCAACCTGCTCAAGGCGGATCCGAAAGGTCAGGTCGGTGCGGGTCTCGGCACCACGACCTCGGCAGGCACGGTGACGCTCATCGCGCCGACCAACATCATCAAGGAAACCGGACAGAAAGAGAAGATCGACGGCTTGACCTACGAGTTTCTGATGGCGCCCGGTTCGGAAGCGCCTTCGGAGATGATGTGGTTCATCGAGGAAAAGAAGGCGATGGAATCCGCCGAGGACGCGACCCACACGCTGCACAATACATATTCGCTTCGCGGTGCCAAGATTCGCGAGCCGCTCCCCTGGTCGAAGTACCTCAACCAGGCGCTGGTGATGTGGGGCGACAAGGTCGATGTGGTGTTTGCGCAGCATCACTGGCCGACATGGGGCAATGACAAGGTGGTTTCACTTCTGGAGAGCCAGCGCGACCTTTACCGCTTCATCAACGACCAGACCTTGCGCATGGTCAACCACGGCATGACGATGCGCGAGATCGCCGACGGATTCAAAATGCCTGACAGCCTCGCCAATGTCTGGGCAAACCGCGGTTACTACGGCTCGATCTATCATGACGTGGCCGCCACCTATGTTCTTTATCTCGGCTGGTTCGACGGCAACCCGGCCACCCTGCACGAACTGCCGCCGGTCGAGGCGAGCAAGAAGTACGTCGAATTCATGGGCGGCAGCGACGAGGTTCTGAAGAAGGCCAAGGCTTCCTACGACAAGGGCGAATATCGCTGGGTGGCTCAAGCCGTCCACCACGTCGTGTTCGCCGATCCCGACAATCAGGCCGCCAAGAATCTCGAAGCCGACGCGCTCGAGCAGCTCGGCTATCAGGCCGAGTCCGGACCGTGGCGCAACTTCTACCTGACCGGCGCCCAGGAGCTGCGCAACGGTGTCGCCAAGCTGCCGACGCCGAACACCGCGAGCCCCGATACGGTGCGCGCGATGTCCGCGGATTTGTTCTTCGACTATCTCGGAGTTCGCCTCAACGCGGAGAAGGCCGGCAACGCGCATGCGAAGCTCAACTTCGAGTTCGGCAAGGACGGCAACTACTTCGTCGAGCTGAAGAACGGAGTGCTGAACCACACGGCGAACATGAAGTCCAACAATGCCGATGCGACGGTCGCGTTGTCGCGGGATACGCTGAACGGCATCATCCTGCAGCAGACCAGGTTTGATGATGCCATCTCGTCCGGCGCGGTGAAGGTCAGCGGAGACCAGACCAAGCTGCGCGATCTCGTGTCGTATCTCGACACGTTCGACTTCTGGTTCAATATCGTGACGCCGAACCAGACGGCTCAATCCGCCACGACGGGGCGAGGTGGAACGTCGCGATAATCATAACGATAATCACACGGTCAAGCGGCGCGGAGCATTTGCTTCGCGCCGCTTTGCTATGCGCACCTTCGCCGAAGATCGCGCGGATTTCCGCGATCGAGCGGGTGCGGAAGGTGACGCCGACACTCTTCACGCGCTGTCGAAGACAGCTCCATTCAGTCATTTTGCTGACGCAATCTCTGTTTTAGTCGAGCGAGAAACTGAAAACACGGTGTGAGGGCCGCCCAGGTTCTCACGATGGTTCCATCGCCGGAACTGGCACGAATCCGCAAGGAATTGGCACGCGTTAACGCCTTCGCGTTCGCTTGACCATGTTTTGCGGCATCGGGAACCGGACGATCGAAGAAAATCAATCAAGGAGTTATGATGCTGTTCGGCTCGAGCGCCGCAATTTGCGGGGCCCTGGTTGCGCTCGCCTTTTCTGGCACCGCTGCTCGAAGTGAAATCGGTGCGGTTCATTCAAGTGCCGTCGTCAACGCCGCGTGTGGAGATGCAATCGTTGGTGCGGCATCCATGTACAATCCGTTCAAGCCCGGCAAGGAGGAGGGCGGTCCAAGCACAGCTTCCGGCGAGCGCTATGATCACTCGGTCTGGGCGGCTGCCATCAAGACGAGCTTGCGCCGGAAGTTTGGTGGGGTCCAATTTGGCGCGAGGCCGAAATATGCCCTCGTCGAGGCTGTCGGCAAGAAGGTCATCGTTAAGATAAATGACGTGGGGCCACTAAGGCCTGGCCGCATCATTGACCTCAACGAGCGGACGATGCGCTATTTCGATCCAAGCCTGGAGCTCGGAGTCATCAGTGGCGTCAAGGTCAGCCCGCTTGCGGGGGACTATTGGATTCCAGGACCTGTCGGCTGAATCGCCCTTCGCTCGCGATGACGATGACAATCGCCGGAGCCTGCTACAGCGTCACCACGATCTTGCCGAGGTGCTTGTTGGCTTCCATGTGTTCGAACGCCTTGCCGATGTCGGCGAATTTGTAGACTTGGTCGATCGGCAGCTGCAGCTTGCGTGCCTCGACCGCGGGCCAGATGTCCTTGCGCACCTCGTCGAAGATCGCACGGATCTCCTCGATCGAGCGGGTACGGAAGGTGACGCCGATATACTGGATGCGGCGCGCCGCGTGCAGGTCGAAGTTGAAGTCGCCATGGGTGCCGCCGAGCCGGCCGACATTGACGATGCGGCCCTTGACCTTGGTCGCCTTGAGGTTCTGGTTCGCGACCGGTCCGGAAACCTGGTCGACGATCAGGTCGACGCCTTCGCCTGATGTCGCCTGCAGCACCTGATCGACCCAGCCGGGATCCTTGGAGTCCACCGCGAGATCGGCGCCGAACTCCTTCAGCCGGCCGCGGCGCATCGCGTCGGTCGATGAGCCCACCACGAGCTTGGCGCCCTTCAGCTTGGCGATCTGCATCGCCATCAGCCCGACGCCGGAGCTTGCGCCCTGGATCAGCACGGTCTGGCCCGGCTGCAGCGCGCCATTGGTGACGACGGCGTTGTGCATGGTGGCGAGCGCGACGGGCAGGGTTGCGGCCTCGTCGAAATTCATGTTGGAGGGCGCGCGGAACAGCCGGCCGTGATCGGCCAGCGTGTATTCGGCGAACGCCGCGCCGCCGGAGCCCATGATCTTGTCGCCGACCTTGACGCCTTTGGCATCGGGGCCGAGCTCGGCGACCTCGCCGGCCCATTCCATGCCGAGCACGGTGCCGACGCCGCCGGCCGCGCCGTGGACATGGCCCTTGGTCATGCCGAGATCGGCGCGGTTCAGCCCGCAGGCATGAACCTTGACCAGCACCTGGGTGCCCTTCGGCACGGGCTTCGCAACGTCGGTGATTTCAGGGCCGTTAGGGCCGTAGACATAGGCTTTCATGGGCTTCTTCTCGTTTGTGTCTAACGCGAGATGACTTGAATTCCGTCATCCTGAGGTGGCCGCTTTTTCAGCGGCCCTCGAAGGATGGACGGCCCGGCTGGTGGCCGTCGACCCTTCGAGACGCGCTTCGCGCTCCTCAGGGTGACGGATAACACTCGTGCTCCGCTCCGCCCTATTCCGCGGCCTGGCGCTTGCCGCCAGACATCATCGCTTCCAGCCGCTCGCGAATGATCGCTTCCGCTTCGTGGACGATGCGCGACACCAGCTCGGCGCAGGACGGAATGTCGTGGATCAGGCCCTGCACCTGGCCGGCCGACCAGATGCCTTCGTCGGCATCGCCTGACGCGTAGACCATCTTGCCGCGCGCGCCGGCGACCAGCTCGCGCACGTCCTCGAACTTGGCGCCTTCCTTCTCCATCTGCACGACCTTGGTCGAGATCGCGTTCTTGGCGACGCGCGAGGTGTTGCGCATGGTGCGGAAGATCAGCTCGGTCTCGCGCTCGTCATTGGCGACGATGCGTTCCTTCACGAGCTGGTGGATCGGGCTCTCCCTGGTGCACATGAAGCGCGTGCCCATGTTGATGCCTTCGGCGCCGAGCGCCAGCGCTGCGACCAGGCCGCGCGCATCGCCGAAGCCGCCCGAGGCGATCATCGGGATCTTCACCTTGTCGGCGGCGGCAGGGATCAGGATCAGGCCGGGGGTGTCGTCCTCGCCGGGATGGCCGGCGCATTCAAAACCGTCGATCGAGATCGCGTCGGCGCCCATCCGCTCGGCGGAGAGCGCGTGGCGCACGCTGGTACATTTGTGCAGCACCTTGATGCCGTGCTTCTTGAACTCGTCGACATGCTCCTGCGGCTTGTTACCGGCGGTCTCGACGATCTTGATGCCGCTCTCGATGATGGCCTGGCGATATTCGGCGTAGGGCGGCGGCTTGATCGCGGGCAGAATAGTCAGGTTGACGCCGAACGGCTTGTCGGTCAGCTCGCGGCAGCGCGCGATTTCTTTGCGCAGATCGTCCGGCGTCGGCTGTGTCAGCGCGGTGATCATGCCGAGTGCGCCGGCATTGGCGACGGCGGCAACCAGGTCGGCGCGCCCGACCCATTGCATGCCGCCCTGCACGATCGGGTGGTCGACGCCGAACATCTCGGTGAAACGTGTCTTGATCATTCTGCCCTCGTTTCCATCAAAATTTTCCGTGGCGCGGACGGCGGCGCACGGTGTTGTTATGGGATGTCGAGGGAAGGATGCAGTCCTGTCCGGCAATTGTCTACCGGCGACCTGCGGCGCGCCCATGCGGAAATGACGGGCCGCGGCGGTCAGGCGAGGGCGGGACGGAAGTCTTTCGTCATCTGTTCAGGCGCTGGTGATCGAACACGCAGCGCCTGGCTGAGAGCAAGGCAAAGCAGGCGCGTGTTACGCCGGCACGGCGTCTTTCTTCGACGCGGCGGTCTCCTCGTCGAACGCGGCGGCGATGTCGCGCATGCTGACGACGCCGATCAGGCTGTAGTTGTCGATGACGGGCACGTGGCGAATGTGGTGCTTGGTCATGAGATGACGGATGTGCTCGAGCGTGTCGCTCGATGTGCACGAGACCAGCTGCTGCACCGAGACGAACTGCGACACCTTCATGCTCGCACCGGCCGCGCCGTGCTCGGCGATCGCGCGCACCACGTCGCGCTCGGTGAACATGCCGACGGCGGTGTTGCCCTCGGTGCGAACGACATCCTTGACCACGAGCGCGCTGATATTGCTGGCGCGCATCAGTTGCGCGGCAATCGCAACGGTCTCGTTCATGCGCACCGTGGCGACGCGGGGGGTCTTCTTGCGCAGGATATCTCCGACTTGCATGGCAACCTCCTTGGTTATCGTTCACTGGAGTCTGGTATACAAAATGCCAATTGTCAACGTGACTG
Organism: Bradyrhizobium sp. USDA 4506; assembly: GCF_054058795.1. NCBI lineage: Bacteria > Pseudomonadati > Pseudomonadota > Alphaproteobacteria > Hyphomicrobiales > Nitrobacteraceae > Bradyrhizobium > Bradyrhizobium sp. USDA 4506. The sequence goes on from NZ_JBSSBM010000002.1 coordinate 1,310,223, forward strand.
TCTCAGAAATCTACCATCAGCAAAATGCTTAAATAGGCAGGTTTACTGACATTTCCGACGATTGTGAGCGGCCGTGGGCGGCGCGGGCGATCTGCCGCACTAAGCGTGGTGGCATCTGGCATCCCTGAGCTGGCAAAAAGGAGAAGAGGCGCACCGAAATGCGCCTCCATCAGTCTCCGGGGAAATGTCGGGACCAAGCGGTCCTGATCGGGTGGTCTTTAGCCAAGCCGTCTTGTTAAGCCGTCTTGTTAAGCCGTCTTGGCGCTCGTCGCGGTCTCTTCCGCGGCGGCAGCCTCGTTGCCGTTGATGAAGGCGCGGCGCATCGGCTTGATCACGAACAGCGCCATCAGCGCCGCGGTGGCGTTGAGGGCGACCGCGATCACGAACACCGCCTGCCAGCCATAGCTGGCGGCAACGATGCTGGCGGCAGGCACCAAGAGCGCTGCGGTGCCCTTCGCGGTGTAGAGCATGCCGTTGTTGGTGGTCGCGAACTTCGAGCCGAAGGTGTCGCCGCAGGTCGCCGGGAACAGCGAGTAGATCTCGCCGAACACGCCGAAATAGACCGCGGTCGCCAGCACGAACACCACCGGGTTGTGACCCCAGGTGGATAGCGTGAGCAGCATCAGCGCGCCGGTGCCGAACGCAATGAACATGGTGTGCTCGCGGCCGATATTGTCGGACACCCAACCGAAGAACGGCCGTCCGAAACCGTCGAAGATGCGGTCGAGCGAGATCGCAAAGGTCAGCGCGGCCATCTGGAAGCCGGCGAGCGTGACCGGCGTGTTCGCGATCTTGTAGTCGTGCGCGATCGGCGCGATCTGCGCCGCCGCCATCAGGCCGCCGGCGGCGACCATCACGAACACCAGATACATCACCCAGAAGATCGGGCTGCGCAGCACCTGCGGCGGCGTGAAGTCGACCTTGGTCTGCGGCAGATTGAGCTGCTTCTTCTTCGGCGGGATCGAGACCGCGGGCGGCTGGATGAAGAAGGCGAGCAGGAAGACGATCAATCCCTGTCCGATGCCGAAATCGAAGAACGCAGTCTGATAGCCGCTCGCGGCGATCATCTTTGCAATCGGCACCACCGTGAGCGCGGCGCCGGCGCCGAAGCCGGCCGCGGTTGCGCCGGCGGCGAGGCCGCGGCGATCGGGAAACCACTTCAGCGCGTTGCCGACGCAGGTGCCGTACACCGCGCCGGCGCCGATGCCGCCGAACACGGCGGCGGTGTAGAGCAGGGCGAGCGAGTCGGCATAGGAGTTCAACACCCAGGCGAGCGCGATCATGATGCCGCCGAACATGATGACGAGCCGCGGGCCGTATTTGTCGACGAACCAGGCCTCGACCGGCACCAGCCAGGTCTCGGTCACCACGAAGATCGTGAAGGCGAACTGGATCGCCGCGCGGCCCCAGTGATGCGCGCCGTCGATCGGATCGACGAACAGCGTCCAGCCATATTGCAGGTTCGCGATCATCGCCATGCAGACGATGCCCATGACGAGCTGCAGCCAGCGGAAGCCGCTGGACGAAGGTTGAGCTTGTGTGACGGCAGTATTGCTGGAAACCATCAAGTCCTCCCGAGCGCGCTGGTCTTGTGACCGAGTGTCGCAATTATTGTGGCGTATCGTCGCAAGCGCCGGCGGAAGTTGGTATACTATATTCCAGAAAGCAAGCCCTTCATGCTGCTGCAATGCAGCAAATCTGCCCTCCGACGCGCCGGTCCAGACGGCATCTCGTGGCCAGCCAAAATGAAAAGCGCCCGGCTTTTGGCCAGGCGCTTCGCAGGCTGTGGTGAGGCGGTTGCTTAAGCCGTAGCCGATTTCGCGACCACGATTTTTCGCCAGGGCTTGAGCAGCATGATCGCGAGCAGCGAGGCGAGGATGTTGGCGCCTGCCGCGATGATGAACACCTTGTCCCAGTTGCCCGACGATTGCTGCATGTAGTTGGCGATCGGCACCAAGAGCGCCGCGGTGCCCTTCGCGGTGTAGAGCAGGCCCGCATTCGTGGTGGCGAACTTGGCGCCGAACGTATCGGTGCAGGTCGAGGGGAACAGCGAGTAGATCTCGCCCCAGGCAAAGAACACGAAGCCCGAGAGCAGCACGAACCAAACCGGGTCGTGTCCCCAGAGGTAGAGCATCCAGATGCCGATGCCTTCCATGCCGAAGGCGATGAACATCGTGTTCTCGCGGCCGATCATGTCGGAGATCCAGCCGAAGAACGGACGCGTCAGGCCGTTGAGCACCCGGTCGATGGTTGCCGCGAAGGTCACGGCCGTCATCGTCACCGCCATCAGCGTGACCGGCACGCTGTCGACCTTCCAGTCGACCGCGATCGGCTTCAGGTTCGCGGTCACCATCAGGCCGCCGGCGCCGACGATCACGAACATGAAGTACATCAGCCAGAAGATCGGCTGCCGCAGCACTTCGGTCGGCTGATAGTTGCGCCGGGTCTGGATGATGTTGGCGTTCGCCACGACGGCCGGCACCTGTCCGGCCTTCGGCGCCAGCAGGAAGAAGGAGAGCAGCACGATGATGATGCCCTGGCCGAGACCGAAATACAGGAAGGTGGTCTGGAAGCCGGAGTCCTTGATCATCGCCTGGATCGGCGCGACCGTGAGCGCCGAGCCTGCGCCGAAGCCGGCAGCGGTGATGCCCGCGGCAAGTCCGCGTTTATCCGGAAACCATTTCAGCGCGTTGCCGACGCAGGTGCCGTAGACGCCGCCGGCGCCGATACCGGCGATGATCATGCCGAGATAGTAGCCGTTCAGCGTCGTCGCCTGCGCGTTGATCGCCCAGCCGAGTGCGCAGAGGATGCCGCCGACCAGCACGACGATGCGCGGACCGTATTTGTCGACGAACCAGCCTTCGACCGGCACCAGCCAGGTCTCGAACAGCACGAACAGCGTGAAAGCCCATTGGATCGATGCGCGATCCCATCCGAATTTCTTCTGGATGTCGGGGACGAAGAATGTCCACCCGTATTGATAATTTGCGATCATCACCATCGCGGCGACGCCGATCGCGAGTTGCGTCCAGCGATAGGTGTCGCTGACACGCGCGGCCGCAGGGGCCGCAGTTGCCTGAACCATGTCCGACATAGATCCTCCCAGTGCGCCCCTTGTCGTTGCTTATGAGCGCGCGATGGCCATCTTGGTATCCGATATGCCAAGGTTCAAGCTGTCGCAGGGGCAGCGCGCGCTTATGCCGCACAGGACTCAGCCCGGGCACCCCCGGGGAGACTAGTTCAGCGCGCAAGGAAATGGCCCCGAAAATCGGGGCCATTGGTCGAAGGTTCAATGTCAGGTCGCATCTTGCGACGAAAGCTGCATCCGGCGGAGAGCGCCGGAAATCCCTTGGCTTAGAGGCCGAAGCGCGGCAGGTCGCCGTTGCGATTCGAGATCTCCGCGCTCTTCATCAGCAGGCGGTCGATCGAGGCCAGCAGGCGGCCGAACAGGGTGGAGGAGGGCGCGAGCGTCAGTACAGTGGTCTTGGACATTGGTGTCCCCTTTCATTGGAGGCCAGCAATGGGCCGGCTCATCATCTGCAGCCAAACTATGTATACCAGATGCCAGATACAACGGACTTGTTTGCATAGCAGCATGCACGACTGTGCAATGCAGCAAAATCGGCGGATCGGCATTCCGGATCGGCGCGGATGGGGCGGAGCCCGGCGGCGGCGCCGGGTCAGAATTTCCAGCTAAAACTGGCCTTTACCGAGTGGTCCTGGACCTGGTCGGCAAGCTGGCCGACATAGGCGATGCCGATGCTGGCCTGCGGTGTGACCCGCAGGTCGAGCCCGCCTTCGACCAGTGCCGCGTTCCGCGCCAGCGGCACGCCGGCCACGGTGAATCCGGTTCCCAGGCCCTGGAACGCGAGCGCCGCCGTCGGGGTCACGTCGCCGAAGGCGTACTGCCACGCCACCGAGGCACGCGGCGTCAGCTGCATGCCGTTGGTGAGGGCGAAGCTGGTGGCGATGCGGGCGCCGAGCGAGGAGTAGCCGACATCCTGATCGCTGCCGGCGCCGCGCAGCGCGGCAGCGCCGCTGCCGCCGGTCTCGGCAAAACTGTCGGTGCTGAGGTGGGCCCAGGCGAGGCCGGCGAACGGCTCGAGCGCGGCGCGGCCGAGCGATAGCCCGTAGCCGATCTCGCCGAACACCTGCGCGGTGGTCGCGTCATAGCGGCCGCGCGCCGCGTCGAAGAAGCCCGGGAACACGATCGAACGGCTGGTGTCGAGCGTGCTGAAGCTTGCCGAGGCGCCGCCGCGCAGATTGACCGCGCCGTAGCTCGCGCCGACATAGCCGGCGAGATGCGCGGTCTCGATATCGGCCGAGCTCGCGCGATCGCCGATATGAACCGACGAACTGGTGTAGCCGCCGGCGATGCCGGCGATCCAGTTCGGCGCGAATCTATGATCGACGCCGCTGAAGAAGCCGGCGAGGTCGCGCGTCATTCCCGCGGCGTTGCCGGCGCCGTTCAACCGGCCCCAGGCGCCGACCCCCTGTGCCCAGAATGTGGTGTCCGCGATCGGCGCAGCACGCGCGAGTGGCGGCGCCTTGACCGGAAACGCGGACCGCTCGGTGCCGGCATAGGCGAGCGCGGTGCTGACCGACAGCTGATCCATCGCAGCGGTCTGCGGGCCACCTGAACCGAGCGCCGCCATCGGCCCGCTGCTGCCGGCGAACGAAGCTTGCCGCAGACGGCCGAGCACGGCATCGCGCAGGTAGCGCGAGTCGTCGAGCATCGCGGTCTGCGCGCTGGCATGCACTTCGCCCGACAGCGCATCGAACGCCTGTCGCGCGCCGGCGGCGTTCTGGTTCAGCACCGCGATCATTAGCGGATCGCGCTGTTGCCCGCTTGCGTCCAGTGCGCCGGCGACGGCGATCTGGTTCGGTGTCGTCGCGACGCTCGTCAGCGAGGTGGCGTTGCGGGCGAGTGTCAGGAAGACGTCGTTGGCGTCGTAGCTCAGCGTCGGCGTGAGGAATGTCAGGCTGCTCGTGACATCGGTGAAGGTGCCGTTCACGCCGCCGTTCGCGGTGAGGATCGTGTAGACCGTCTGCGGCGCATAGGTGCCGGTCTGCGCCAGCGCCAGCACATTGCCGCCGGCGAGCGTCGCGGTGCCGGTGGCTATGATCTTGTCGGACTGGCCGGCCGCATTGGCCTCGACCTGGTAGATCGAGCCGGCCGCGAAGGAAACGTTGCCGGCGACGTTCAAGGTGCCGATCGAATTGCCGGGCGCGACGATGCCGCCGGCATTGGCCGTGATGCCGCCGACGGTGCCGATGCCGCCGAGGGTGCCGCCATTGTTCACCGTGACGGCGCTGGCAAGGCTTGCGCCGCCGTGGCTGTCGTCGCCGACCACGAGCTTGCCGGCGTTGACGTTGGTCGCGCCGGTGTAGGTGCTTTGGCCGTTCAGGGTCAGCGTGCCGGCGCCGATCTTGGTGAGCGATGCGCCGGTGCCGCCGCTCGAGCCGCCGTCGGCGATGACGCCGCTGACGATCGTCGACAGGTCGTTGCCGCCGACGGTGAGTGCGTTCGCGCCGAGATTATAGCGGCCGGCTCCCTCAATCGAGCCGGCGGAGAGAACGCGGTTTCCGGCCGGCCCCGTGCTTGCGGAAAAATCCACGACGCCGCCGGCGTCGGTGACGAGACGGGCATTGCCCGCCGTGCTGCTGCCGGCAAACGCGGTCTGGCCGCTCGCTGTGGTGGTGAGCGTGACGGCGCCGGCCGAGGTCGCGTTGCGGAAATTCAGCTTGCTGTTGTTGGTGATCGTGGTCAGGCCCGAGGTATCGGCGTTGACCACCTCGAAGGTGGCGTTGTTGAGCACGCTGCCGATGATCTTGCCCTGATGCGTGGTATCGCCGAGCTGCAGCGTGCCGGCCTGGATCGTGGTGCCGCCGGTGTAACTGCTGGTGCCGGCCAGCACCTGCTTGTAGCTGCCGTCCTTGATGTAACCGCCCGCGCCGGTGATGGCGCCGTAGTAGAGCGCGGTGGTGATGGTCGACTTCAGGCTGGTGGTGAGATTGCCGCCGGCCAGATCGACGGTGCCGAAATCGGTGGTGCCGGACGACAGCGTTGCCACCGTCTCATTGCTGAGCAGGCGCAGCGTGCTGTTGCCGAGCACGATGACGCTGGAATTGTCGCCAATGGCGTTGCCACCTTGTACGACCAAGGTGCCGCCGAGCAGCTGCGTGCCACCGGTATAGGTGTTGTTGCCGGAGAGCGTCAGCGTGCCGGTCCCGCTCTTGGTGAAGAGGCCGCCGCCGCTGATCGAACCGGCAAAGGTGCTGTCGTCGGAGCGGTTGAAGATCAGCCGTCCGTTGTTGAAGACGTTACCGGTGATCGCGCCCGACGTGCCGCCATTGCCGATCTGCAGCGTGCCGTTCGCGATCGTCGTGCCGCCGCCATAGCGGCCGGTGCCGGTCAGGATGGTGGTGCCGCTGCCCTTCTGCACGAACCCGCCGCTGCCCGAGATGTCGCCGCCGAAAGTATAGGTGTCGGAGCGGTTGATGGCGAAGGTGCCATTGTTCACCACCTGGCCCAGGATGGAGCCGGAGGTGCCGCCGTTGCCGAGTTGCAGCGTGCCCGCGCTGATTGCGATGCCGCCAGTCAGGCTGCTGTTGCCGGTCAAGGTCAGCGTTCCGGCGCCGAACTTGAACAGGGTGCCGTTTCCGTTGATCGACTGGCCCAGGGTGAAATTGTTGGCGGCATCGGCGATATCGAACGCTCCGCCGCCGCTGCCCAGGTTGATGGCGCGCGTGGTGCCGGTGAAGGCTGTGCCGGTGACCCGCAGCGTGCCACCGCCGTCGAAATTCAGCGCGCCCGACGCGGCGCCGAGATTGGTGTCCGATGACACCTGCACTGTGCCACGCGACATAGTCGTGCCGCCGCCATAGCTGTTGGTGCCGGTCAGGATGGTGGTGCCGATGCCGATCTGCGCGAACGCACCGCTGCCCGAGATCGTCCCGCCGAAGGTATAGATGTCCGATCGGTTGACGGCGAAAATGCCGTTGTTCACCACGTTGCCGGTGATGGATCCGAAGCTGACGCCGTTGCCGAGTTGCAGCGTGCCGGCGGAGATGGTGGTGCCGCCGGAGTAGTTGTTGGTGCCGGTGAAGGTCAGCGTTCCGGCGCCGGACTTGGTCAGCCCGCCGTTGCCCGTGAACGAGTTGCTGACGACGAAATTGTTGGTGCCATCGACGATCTCGAAGCCGCCGCCGCCCCAATTGATGGTGCGTGACGTACCGGTGAAGCTCGTGCCGGTCACCTGGAGCGTGCCGCCGTTGAAGGTCAGGGAGCCCGAAGCCGCGCCGAGGTTGGCCTCTGACGACACCGACAGCGTTCCGCCCGCCAGCGTCGTTCCTCCGGTGTAGCTGTTGGTCCCGGAGAGTGTGAGCGTGCCTATTCCGGTCACGGCCACGCTGCCGGCGCCCGATACCACACCGGTGACTGAAAAATTGGCCGGCGTGGTGTTGAAGGCGACGAGGGAGCCGGAGCCGAGCACGATGTTGTTGCCGAGCGCGAACCCGTTGTTTTGTGCTGCAATCGTTGCAGCGGCACCCGTAATCAATTGAATATCGCCGACAAGCGTCGAGCCGGTCAGCAAATTCAGGACGTTGCTGGTTCCACCGAAACGGATCGCGGCCGCATGGGTTGCGCCGTCGGCGTTGAGCCCGCCGCTGATCGTGCCGGCATTGTTGATGGTGCTGTTTCCATTGGTCATGACACCGACGCCGGCCGTACCTGTGCCGGTCGCGGCACCGCCCGTGATGGTGCCGGTGTTGCCCAGTGTATTATCGCTGCTGACCAGATTGACGCCGGCGCCGCTGCCGCCGGTGCCGGCTCCGCCAAGGGAGCCGATCCCGCCGCTGCCGCCGCCGCCTCCGGTAATGCTGCCGGCGTTGCTTATCGACGTTCCATCGCCGAGCACCAGCAAGCCATCGCCGCCGCCCCCGCCGCCGCCGCCGAGTCCGGTCCCGCCGCCTCCGGTCCCGCCTTGCCCTCCCGTGATCGTCCCCGCATTCGAGACGAAGGCGCCGGCTGCGGTGGAGACCACGCCGGCGCCACCGCCGCCGCCGCCACCACCGCCACCGGCGCCGGGAGAATTTCCGCCAGCACCGCCGTTACCGGCGTTGACTGTCACTCCGCCATTGACGGTCAGGGATGTGCCCGAAAAATACACCCCGGTGCCGCCGCCGCCGCCGCCTGACCCAAAATGAAACCCGTCCGGTCCGGTGTCGCCGGTCACGCCGGTGGTTGGTGTCGTCACGACAGCCGTTCCGGTTAGTGCCGAGCCCGGCGCGCCGCCGTTTCCTCCAGCGTTCTCCCCCGCACCGCCGATCCCGCCGGTGCCGCCGCTGCTGGGGCTGCCAGGCACTTGCACGGTGTCGGCGCCCACCAGGTTGGTGCTGTTGCCGCCGACGCCATTGCCGTTGCCGCCGAAGCCGCCACGCCCGCCGGAGTTGGGACCACCGGCAGCGCTGCACGCCGTGGTGTCAGCCGTGCAGGCCGCCTGGGCGTGAGCCGGCAATGTCAGGCCGGCCGTGCCGAGGATCAGCGCAAGCGGCGAGACCGTGGCGAGGGTGCGAAAATAACTCGCGCGCGACTTCGCATCGAGACGGGCGGTCTGCGCGCCACCGAACTGTCCTACAGCGAAATCCTTCGCCGCGTATTCCCGCATTGTCACCGCATTCAGCCCCGGCAGCCTCGAGATGTCACCGCCTTCATCGGGCTTACGTGACTCGAGCCCTGATGATGTCGCATGATGTGTCGGAGTCGACACTGCCGACAGATTCCGTAATGGACTACGATCTGGCCACTACCCAAAAGGGTATTCAACGTGCGCACGTACGATAAGTCGCCGAGCGAGGCTTTGCTGCAACAGGCGGGTCCCACAATCGCTGCGAATTGCGCGCAAATTGAATCAAGACGGCTTGCTCTTCCCGTTAGCGGGAAGAGCGCGAGACGTCGCGTGTCACGCCAATTCAACAGCGACGATGGTGTCGAAGCCGTCGTCAGAACTTCCAGCTGAAATTGCCCTTCACCGAATGATCCTGCACCCGATCGGCCAACTGGCCGACATAGGAGATGCCGACGCTTGCCTGCGACGTGATGCGCAGATCGAGGCCAAGCAACCGCTACGGTGTCGTCGAACTGTCCTACAGCGGGACGTTCCGCTGCGTCGTCAAATGGGGCACCGCATTCAGTCCCGGTAGTAACTCGGATTGTTGCAACTTTCGCCGGGCCATGTGTGTTGCAGTCCCTGATGACGTTGCGCGATGTGTCGGACTCGACACAGCGGAGAGATTCCGTAATCGAATGCGATCTGGCCATTACCCTAAGGGGTATACCAACGCGCGCACGAACGATAAGACGGCGAGCGAGGCTTTGCTGCAACATGTGGGCACGTCGCGACGTTGCAGTGATCGCCAAAAAATCAAATCAAACCTGGTCGATCAGAATCCCATGCAACGGGACAGCACACTCGACGACGAAATCATTCGTCTCTACGAATCCGAGTCCAACCTGCACACGCTGCCGGGTGTCCTGTTCGCCGGCGTCGGCCGCCTGGTCGATGCGGAGGTGGTGAGCTTCACCGAGTTCCATCGTCCGAGCTGGGATTTCCGGTCGTTGATTTCGGTCGGCGACGATCCGGAGGTTCGTGCCCGCGGCATGCAGGCGTTTGCGAAGCACATGCACTCGCATCCGTTCTGGCAGCACGATCCGGCGTTCTATGGCGAACGCGCGCTGCGCGAGTCGGATTTCTTCAGCGACGAGGAATTCGTCGAGCTGCCGATTGCCAAGGAGGTGTTCCTGCCGTCGGGGGCGCGGCGGATCATGGGGATCGCGTTCGAGCACGCCGGTTATGTGGTCACGGTTGTCGGGCATCGCGTGGTGGGACGGCCGGCGTTCAGCGACGAGGAGCGCGACCGGATGCAGGGTTTTCGTCCGCACATCCTACGCGGCTACCGCCAGGCGCAGGAGCGAACGCTGGCGGCGCTGACACCGAGCGACCGCCTGCGTCTGGCATTTCCCGCGCTGACGCCGCGCCAGATCGAGGTGGCGTCGTGGATCGCGCAGGGCAAGTCGAACGAAGAGATCGCGGGCATCCTCGGCGTCGGGCTCGATGCCGTGAAGGCGCACGTCAAGGCGATCAACAGCAAGATCGATTCCGACAGCCGGCGCGCCGCGATCGTCATCGCCCACACCACGCCGCCCTTCGCCGATCTGCCGCCGCTGTGGAAGCTCGGCCTCGAAGATTGAGGCGGGCGGCGCGTTTATAAAAGAAGGCCGCCCAAATGCGGCGGCCTCGAGTGCGGGTTTGCTTTTCTTCTTGGCCGATGAAGGGTCGGGGCCAAGTCCCTTCACCGCATTCCCTTCACCGCGTCCAGTCTTCGCCGGCGCACAGCGTTCCCATGCAGCCGCGAACGTTCAGCGTGCCCGGCGACACCAGCGTCACCGAGCTCTCATAGGTCTTGCCGTCGTCGGCGTTGTAGATCCGGCCGGCCCATTTGTTCGGGCCGGCGGGCTGCATGTTGATGAACAGCGACATGCCTATGACCGGTCGGGTGCGCTGCGCGCGATCGGCATTCTTGTCGTCGAGCTGCGGCTTGCCGGTGGCCTTGTCTGTCGGCTCCTTCAACCAGACGACGCGGCCGCACAGCGCGCTGCCGCATCGGTGGACCTTGATCCTGGCGTCGCCGGATTGGGTCAGCCAGACGCCGGCCGGATCGTTGGCCTTGTCGCTCGCCTTGGCGGCATCGGCGGGGCTGCCGAGCAGCGGGATGTGGAACGTGGCCACGATCAGGCGGCGCGTGAGGTGAGCGTGGATCAATTGCTTCAGGGCCTTGCGCAGGCCGTTTTGGTCTGGGATTACCGTCATCATCCACCTTCTTCATGAAAAATTTCATGATAAACATGAAATAAATCGCGTTTAAGGTTGAGTCAATGACATTGCCTGGGCATGATGCAATCCGGCCGTAACGGCTTTCTGGCAAGAATTTTTCGGATGGGTGCGATGGGGAAATCGGTTCGTGAGCAGCGCCAGCTCTGGTTTCGCAGGCTCGATCGGGCGTTCTGGTTGATCTGGGCGGCGTTGCCGGTGGTGTTGTGGCTGGCCTATTACCGCACCACCACGGCGTCGGCGACGATCGCCGAGAGCCTGATCGGCGAGCAGGCGAAGTGCGCCAGCATCGTCGCCAACCCGCTGACCATGTCCGCCAAGGGCCAGGTGTTGTTCTGGTCGCTGTTCGCGCTTGGGGTATCGTTTTACGCCGTGCTGATCGGCATCCTACATCGCATGGTGAACCGATTCGCCAACGGACGGATCTTCGTGTCCGAAACGCTGCAGGGTGTCTGGTGGATGGGGATCTTCCTGGTGGTCTGGCCGTTTGTGGATACGATCACGACCATCGCGGTGACCTATGCGCTGTATCAGCTCGGCGACATCAAGTTCTTCCTGCCGAGCTACGGCGTCGACGTCGGCACCGTCGCGGGCGGCGTGTTCCTGATGGCGCTGAAATTCGTGATCGAGCAGGCCATCCTGTTGCAGTCCGAAAACGATCTGACGATCTGAGGGTGATGCTTGTGCCCATCGTGGTGAACCTCGATGTCATGCTCGCAAAGCGCAAGCGCCGCCTCGGAGACCTCGCGGACGCGATCGGCATTTCGATCCAGAACCTGTCGATCCTGAAGACCGGCAAGGCGAAGGCGATGCGCTTCTCGACGCTGTCGGCAATCTGCCGCGAGCTGGACTGCCGGCCGGGCGATATCCTGGAATATGTGCCGGGCGACGAGGGCGGTAACGGCGAGAGCGGCGAGGGTGGTTGATCCGGCGTGCGATTGATTACCACGTAGAGTCGTCTCGCTCGCCCGAGATATGTTTGCTGCGTGAGGCCGTCGCTCCGCACATTGATCTGAATCAATGTCCGCTCACCGCCGCTCCTTAGGTTGATGTCCAAGGCAGCGGCCCGGATGCCGTCCCCCCAACGTCCCAAGCGAGAGACACGATCATGGCGGTCGCAGACGGCGACGCAGATGCACGGCGTCGCCGAACGCGAATGGAAATCTTCGCCTTCCTGTTCCTGACCGCCATCCTGATGCCGGGGCTCGCGGTCGCGACTGTGGGGTCATACGGACTCGCGATCTGGATCTACCAAATGGTGGCCGGCCCTCCCGGTCCGCCCCCACCGCACTGACAGGGAGAGCATCGTTGTGCGCAAGACCGCGATCAATCGCCGTATGTTGATTACCGGCCGCGCCTTGACAGCGGAGCGCGTCGTGACGCCCCCGGGGGGCGAGATCGCCAGCATCCTGGTGCAGGCCCGCCCCGAGAGCCTTGATGCGGTCGAAGCCGACATCCTCGCCGTTTCCGGCTGCGAGATTTTCGGCCGCGACCCCAGAGGCAAGCTCGTCGTGGTGGTCGATGCACCCGATGCCGGTGCGCTCGGCGCGACGTTGAACACGATCGCTCTGTTACCGCACGTCCATTCCGCCTCGCTGGTGTTTCACGCCATCGACGTCTGCTGAAGTGCCGGGAGGCAAGCCATGACCGAAACCAAGCTCGACCGCCGCCAGATGCTGAAGCTGGAGGCCGCCGCGATCGCCGCTGCGGCCGGCGGAATGCCAGTTGCGTCGGTCGCGGCAAACCTCGTCGCTGACCGTGATGCCAGCGAACTCGACTGGAACAAGGCTCCCTGCCGCTTCTGCGGCACCGGCTGCAGCGTCATGGTGGCAACCAAGGACAATCGCGTCGTTGCCACCCACGGCGATATCAAGGCCGAGGTAAATCGCGGCCTCAACTGCGTGAAGGGCTACTTCCTCTCCAAAATCATGTACGGCCACGATCGCCTGACGCAGCCGATGCTGCGCAAGACGAACGGCAAGTACGACAAGAACGGAGACTTCACCCCGGTCGCGTGGGACGAGGCGTTCGACATCATGGCCGAGAAGTTCAAGGCGGCGCTGAAGCAGCGCGGGCCGAGCGGCATCGGCATGTTCGGCTCCGGCCAATGGACGGTCTGGGAGGGCTATGCGGCTTCAAAACTGTTCAAGGCCGGCTTTCGCTCCAACAACATCGATCCCAACGCGCGCCACTGCATGGCCTCAGCCGTGGTCGGCATGATGCGCACCTTCGGCATGGACGAACCGGCCGGCTGCTACGACGACATCGAGGCCACCGATGCCTTCGTGTTGTGGGGCTCCAACATGGCGGAGATGCACCCGATTCTGTGGACGCGGGTGACCGACCGCAGGCTTTCGGCGGCGCATGTGCGGGTCGCCGTGCTTTCGACCTTCGAGCACCGATCGTTCGACCTTGCCGACATCGGGATCGTGTTCACGCCGCACTCCGATCTCTACATCCTCAATGCGATCGCCAATCACATCATCAAGACCGGGCGCGTGAACAAGGATTTCGTCACCGCGCATACCGTGTTCAAGCGCGGCCAGACCGACATCGGCTACGGCCTGAGGCCCGATCATCCGCTGCAGAAGAAGGCGACGGGTGCGGCCAAGGCCAACGATGCCACCGATATGAGCTACGACGACTACGTCAAATTCCTCGCCGACTACACGCTGGAAAAGGCGGCGAAGATGTCGGGCGTTCCGCTCAATCGCCTGGAGGCGCTGGCCGAGCTCTACGCTGACCCGAAGACCAAGGTCGTCAGCTTCTGGACCATGGGTTTCAACCAGCACACCCGCGGCGTCTGGTGCAACAATCTGGTCTACAATCTTCACCTTCTGACCGGGAAGATCGCGGAGCCCGGCAACAGCCCGTTTTCGCTGACCGGCCAGCCCTCGGCCTGCGGTACCGCACGCGAGGTGGGTACCTTCTCGCACCGCCTCCCGGCAGACATGGTCGTCACCAACAAGGCGCATCGCGACAAGGCGGAGGAGATCTGGAAGTTGCCGGAAGGCACGATTCCGGACAAGCCGGGCTATCACGCGGTGTTGCAAAGCCGGATGCTGAAGGACGGTCTGCTCAACGCCTACTGGGTGCAGGTCAACAACAATTTGCAGGCCGGTCCCAACATCAACGAGGAAACCTATCCCGGTTTCCGCAACCCCGACAATTTCATTGTCGTTTCGGAAGTCTATCCGACCGTCACCGCGCTCGGCGCCGACCTGATCTTGCCGACCGCGATGTGGGTGGAAAAGGAAGGCGCCTATGGCAATGCCGAGCGGCGCACCCAGTTCTGGCACCAGCTCGTCACCGCTCCGGGCGAGTCGCGTTCAGATCTCTGGCAATTGATGGAGTTTTCCAAGCGCTTCAAGATCGAGGAGGTCTGGCCGGAAGAGTTGCTGGCAAAGAAGCCGGAGTATCGTGGCAAGACGCTGTTCGACATGCTCTATCGCAACGGCCAGGTCGACAAGTTTCCGGTCTCCGACGTCGCGTCGGGCTACGCCAACGACGAATCCAAGGCGTTTGGCTTCTATGTCCAGAAAGGGCTGTTCGAGGAATATGCCAGCTTCGGCCGCGGCCACGGCCACGATCTCGCGCCGTTCGATGCCTATCACGGCGAGCGCGGGCTGCGCTGGCCCGTCGTGAACGGCAAGGAGACGAAGTGGCGTTTCCGCGAAGGCTCGGACCCGTATGTCGGGCAGGGCAGAGGCGTGCAGTTCTACGGTTTTGCCGATGGCAAGGCGCGCATCTTTGCGCTTCCCTACGAACCGCCGGCGGAATCGCCTGATAGCGAATACCCCTTGTGGCTTTCCACCGGCCGGGTGCTGGAGCATTGGCACTCCGGCACCATGACCCGCCGCGTGCCCGAACTCTATCGCGCGTTTCCCGAGGCCGTCTGCTTCATGCATCCGGATGATGCGCAGGAGGCCAAGCTGCGACGCGGTGACGAGGTCAAGGTGATCTCTCGCCGCGGGTTCATCCGGGCGCGGCTGGAGACCCGCGGCCGCGACCGGCCGCCGCGAGGTCTGGTGTTCGTCCCCTGGTTCGACGAGTCGAAGCTGATCAACAAGGTGACGCTCGACGCCACCGATCCGCTTTCGCTGCAGACCGATTTCAAGAAATGCGCCGTGCGCATCGAGAAGGTGCTGCCGTCATGATCAGGGACCTGCGCGTCGTTCTGCTCGTCCTGGCGATAGGGGCCGGCACCGGCACATTGGCGGCGCAATCGCTCGATTCCGGGCTGCGGGGGCCGACGCCGCTCGATAATGAAGGCCCGGCTCCGCCGATGATGCCGACGCGCAACACGTCCGAGCGGGAGGTCAGGAACTATCCCGAGCAGCCGCCGGTGATTCCGCATTCGATCGACGGCTACCAGATCGATCTGAACAGCAACAAATGCCTGTCCTGTCACGCGCGCGCCCGCACCGGCGAGTCGCAGGCGCCGATGGTCTCGATTACTCATTTCATGGATCGCGACGGCCAGTTCCTTGCGTCGATCTCGCCGCGCCGTTTTTTCTGCACTGAATGTCACGTACCGCAGAGCGTGAGCAATCCGCCCATCAGCAACGACTTCGTCGACATCGACACCATGCTGAGCCGCGCGGGTCCGGGCGGCCGTCGATGAAGGCGGCCGACCCCCAAGCCTCGAAGGAGGGGCTCTTCCGACGCGCATGGGCCTTCGCGCGCGAGCTGTGGGACGTGCTGGTGCGGCCGAGCACGGTGTTTGGGCTCGGCGTGCTGGTGATCGCGGGCTTCGTCGCCGGGGTGATTTTCTGGGGCGGGTTCAATACCGCGCTCGAATTGACCAACACCGAGAAATTCTGCACCGGCTGCCACGAGATGCGCGAAAACGTGTTTGCGGAACTGAAGTCGACCATCCATTTCACCAATCGCTCCGGCGTCCGCGCCACCTGCCCGGACTGTCACGTTCCGCACAACTGGACCGACAAGATCGCACGCAAGATGCAGGCCTCCAAGGAGGTGTGGGGCCACCTGTTCGGTGTCATCGACACCCGCGACAAGTTTGTCGACAAGCGGCTCGAGCTCGCGCTGCATGAGTGGGCGCGTTTCAAGGCCAACGATTCACTCGAATGCCGCAACTGTCACAGCGCGGAATCGATGGATATCACCAAGCAGTCACCGCGCGCGTCGGTGGCGCACCAGCGCTTCCTGTTTACCGGCGAGAAGACCTGCATCGATTGCCACAAGGGCATTGCACATCACTTACCCGACATGCGTGGAGTTCCGGGCTGGCAATGAGCGCCGGCTTTCGCCGGGGACCTTGATCTCGCCACGACGGCGGAACTGACGACCGGCCGGAACGAAAATGGCCGCGGTTGCCCGCGGCCATTCGTGTTTCTGCTTGAGCGCTGCCTTTACTCGGCCGCCTGCTTGCGCGGCGGGTCGAGCGCGCCGGAGTCGTGGATCTCGGCGACCTGGTGATCGCTGAAGCCGAGCACCTCGCGCAGGATCTCGTCGGTGTGCTCGCCGAGCAGCGGCGAGCGCTGAACGTCGCTCGGCGAATCCGAGAGCTTAATCGGGTTGCCGACCGAGACGTACTTGCCGCGGGTCGGATGATCGACCTCGACCACGGTGCCGGTCGCGCGCAGCGACTGGTCTTCGGCGATCTCCTTCATCGACAGGATCGGACCGCAGGGGATGTCGTCCTTGTTGAGGATCTCCATCGCCTCGAACTTGGTCTTGGTCATCGTCCACTGCTCGATGCGGGCGAAGATCTCGTTGAGGCGCGGCAGGCGGGCCGGCGGCTTGGCGTAGTTCGGATCGGTCTTCCAGGTCGGCTCGCCGATCACGTCGCAGATCTTCTCCCAGACCGGGGCCTGGGTGATGAAGTAGATGTAGGCGTTCGGGTCGGTCTCCCAGCCCTTGCACTTCAAGATGCGGCCGGGCTGGCCGCCGCCGGAATCGTTGCCGGCGCGCGGCACGGCATCGCCGAACGGAATGCCTTCGCCGAACTGGCTGTATTCCTTCAGCGGACCGTGGGCGAGCCGCTGCTGGTCGCGCAGCTTGACCCGGGCAAGGTTGAGCACGCCGTCCTGCATCGCGGCGGTGACGCGCTGGCCCTTGCCGGAGTGGGTGCGATGGTACAGCGCGGTGACGATGCCGAGTGCGAGATGCAACCCGGTGCCGCTGTCGCCGATCTGCGCGCCGGTGACCAGCGGCAGGCCGTCGCGGAAGCCGGTGGTCGAGGCGGCACCGCCGGTGCACTGCGCGACGTTCTCGTAGACCTTGCAGTCCTCATACGGGCCGGGGCCAAAACCCTTGATCGAGGCGACGATCATCTTCGGGTTGATGGCCTGGATCTTCTCCCAGGGGAAGCCCATGCGATCGAGCACGCCGGGGCCGAAGTTTTCGACCAGCACGTCGCACTGCTTGATCAGCGCGGTCAACACTTCCTTGCCCTTCGGGTTCTTGGTGTCGAGCGTGATCGAGCGCTTGTTGTGATTCAGCATGGTGAAATACAGGCTGTCCACGTTCGGGATGTCCTGCAGCTGGCCGCGCGTGATGTCGCCGACGCCGGGACGCTCGACCTTGATCACGTCGGCGCCGAACCAGGCCAGCAATTGCGTGCAGGTCGGACCCGACTGGACGTGGGTGAAATCGAGAATGCGAACGCCCTTCAGCGCCTTGGTCATAATGTTTGCTCCGTACTCTGTCTGCCCCTGCACCCGCAGGGAGTGATGGGGGTTAGGGGTTACTTCTTCTTCTGCAGAACGCTCTGCGGATTGAGGTTGCCGATGCGGCCGCTCTCCGAGCCCGCCGCCGGATCGATCACCGCGTTGATCAGCGTCGGCTTGCCGGAATCCAGCGCCGCATTGACCGCGCGCTTCAACTCGTCCGGCGAGGTGGCGTTGACGCCGACGCCGCCGAAGGCTTCCATCATCTTGTCGTAGCGCGAGCCCTTGACGAACACGGTGGTCGCCGGATCGTCGCCGGCGCTGTTGACGTCGGTGCCGCGATAGATGCCGTCATTGTTGAAGATCACGACGCAGATCGGCAGCCTGTAGCGGCAGATGGTCTCGATCTCCATGCCCGAGAACCCGAACGCGCTGTCGCCTTCGACCGCGAGCACGGGCAGGCCGGTCTCGACCGCAGCGGCGATCGAATAGCCCATGCCGATGCCCATCACGCCCCAGGTGCCGACGTCGAGCCGCTTGCGCGGCTTGTGCATGTCGACGACGCCACGGGCGAGGTCGAGCGTGTTGGCGCCCTCGTTGACGAAGATGGTGTCCGGACGTTCCGCGATGATGGCGCGCAGCGCGCCGAGCGCGCCGTGATAGTCCATCGGCGAAGCGTTGCTCATCAGCTTCGGCGCCATCTTGGCGACGTTGTCGTCGCGCTTCTTGGCGATGGTCGAGAGCCAGTCGGACGGCGCCGCGGTCCAGTTCGCGCCCATGGCGTCGAGGAACGCCGAGACGCAGGAGCCGATATCGCCGACCACGGGAGCGACGATCTCGACGTTGGAATCCATTTCCTTCGGCTCGATGTCGACCTGGATGAACTTCTTCGGAGCTTCACCCCAGCTCTTACCCTTGCCATGCGAGAGCAGCCAGTTGAGGCGGGCGCCGATCAGCATCACGACGTCGGCTTCCTTCAGCACGGTCGAGCGCGCCGCACCCGCGCATTGCGGATGCAGATCGGGCAGCAGGCCCTTGGCCATGCTCATCGGCAGGAACGGCACGCCGCTCTTCTCGACGAAATTCTTGATCGCCTCGTCGGCCTGCGCGTAGGCCGCGCCCTTGCCGAGGATGACGAGCGGACGCTTCGCGCTCTTCAGCACGTCCAGCGCGCGCTTGACCGAAGACGGGGAGGGGATCTGCTCGGGCGCGGCGTCGATCACCTTGACCAGCGACTTCTGACCGGCGTCGGCGTTCATCACCTGCGAGAACAGCTTTGCGGGCAGGTCGAGATAGACGCCGCCCGGACGGCCCGACACCGCGGCGCGGATCGCGCGCGCAAGGCCGATGCCGATGTCCTGGGCGTGCAGCACGCGGAACGCCGCCTTGCACAGCGGCTTGGCGATCGCGAGCTGGTCCATCTCTTCATAGTCGCCCTGCTGCAGGTCGACGATCTCGCGCTCGGACGAGCCCGAGACCAGGATCATCGGGAAGCAGTTGGTGGTGGCGTGGGCGAGCGCGGTGAGGCCGTTGAGGAAGCCGGGCGCCGACACCGTGAGGCAGACGCCGGGCCGCTTGGTCAGGAAGCCGGCGATCGAGGCCGCATAGCCGGCATTCTGTTCATGGCGGAACGAGAGCACGCGAATGCCCGCCGCCTGGGCCATGCGGCCCAGGTCCGTGATCGGGATACCCGGCACACCATAGATGGTGTCGATGCCGTTGAGCTTGAGCGCATCGATGACGAGATGGAAGCCATCGGTCAGTTCTTGCTCGGTGCCCGGTGCCTCGGACTTCGTAGCGGTATTCAGCATCGGCATCGTCTCCCTGATCGTTCTTTGTTCGGACGATCTGATTGTCGTCTGAAGCGGGTGTGGACTCTCAAACTTAAGTGAACGGTTCTCTACGTGAATAATTCTTGGCCGTGCGCCTCGACATAGGCGGCAAGCCCAAGCGTGTGGTCGCGCGCGCGCTTCTCGGCAAGCTCGGTGTCGCGCGCTTCCAGCGCCTCGATGATCCCGAGATGCTCGGGCAGCGAGGTCGCGGTGCGGTCCTTGCGGCCGATCGTGAGCTGGCGATAGCCGCGCACATGCAGCAGCAGGTCATTGGTGAGGTCGACCAGAACAGGCGATTCCGACAGCGAGATCAGCGCCTGGTGGAAGGCGATGTTGGCCTTGGAATATTCCTCGACGTGATCCTGCGGCAGGCGATCGTCGCTGAAGTCCTTGAAGAAGTCGCGCAGCGCCGAGATGTCCTTCTTGCGCGCGGTGGTCGTGATCAGGCGCGCCGCCATGCTCTCCAGCGCCGCCCAGGCGCGGATCATGTCGACGATCTCCGCCTTGGTGCGGCGGACCACGACGATGCCGCGGCGCGGCACGGTCTTCACGAATCCGTCCTGCTCGAGCATCGCGATCGCTTCGCGGATCGGCGTGCGGCTGACGCCGAGGCGCTCGGACAGTGCGCGCTCGTCGAGCATCACCGGCTCCGGCGTCGCGTAGATGTCCATCTTCAGGATCGCTTCCTTCAAGGCTTCATAGGCCTTGTTCTTGAAGCTCGTCTCCGGCGCGATCCGGACGATGGCGATATCTGTGTCAGCCATGGTGGGCGACGCCTTGGTCTGTTTCGGTTCTGGCACGACTCGTCTCCTCCTCTTGGAGACGTCTTCTTAGCAGAAGAAATTACCTTAGATTTTTGGCATGCCAAATACCAGAATGTCAAGCTGCCTATATTTTTCGATCTTTTTGGACCTCGACCGACCTTGACAATTGCGTTTTTGGCATACCAAATGCCACGAAATCTGTCCCAGGAGGAAGCCAATGTCAAATTCGAAGGATGCGGTCCGCAAAATTCTCGATGCGGTCAGGGCCGACAAGCGCACGAGCCTCACCGCGCCCGAAGGCAAGGTGGTTTGCGACGCCTACGGCATTCCGGTGCCGAAAGAGGGTGTCGCCAAGTCGGCGGCCGAGGCCGCCCGCATCGCCTCCGACATGGGCTTCCCGGTCGTGATGAAGATCGTCTCGCCCGACATCCTCCACAAGACCGAGGCTGGCGGCGTGGTGGTCGGCGTCAAGAGCGCCGCCGAGGCCGAGAAGAGCTACGAGACGATTCTCGCCAACGCCAGGAAGTACAAGGCCGATGCCAAGATCGAGGGCATCCAGGTCCAGCAGATGCTGGGCGGCGGCACCGAGGTGATCGTCGGCTCGATCACCGACGGCTCGTTCGGCAAGCTGGTTGCCTTCGGCCTCGGCGGTGTGCTGGTCGAAATCCTCAAGGACATCACCTTCCGCCTCGCGCCCGCGACCAAGGATGATGCGCTGTCGATGCTCGACGGCATCCAGGCGCATGAGATGCTGAAGGGTGTGCGCGGCGGCGAGGCGGTCAATCGCGAGGCGCTCGCCGACGTCATCGTCAAGGTGTCGCAGTTGGTCAGCGATTTCCCCGAGATCGTCGAGCTCGACCTCAACCCGGTGTTCGCCACCAGCAAGAACGCGATCGCGGCCGACGTCCGCATCGTCGTCGACTTCAACTACAAGCCGCGCCCGGCGCCGCGTCCGACCGAAGAGATCGTCGCCGCGATGAACCGAATCATGCAGCCGAAGGGCGTTGCTGTGATCGGCGCCTCCGCCGAGGACGGCAAGATCGGCAACTCCGTGATGAAGAACCTCATCAACGGCGGCTACAAGGGCGAGATCTATCCGATCCACCCCAAGGCCGACGAGATCCTCGGCTACAAGGCCTACAAGAGCGTCAAGGACGTGCCCGGCGTGATCGACACGGCGGTGTTCGCGATCCCGGCGAAATTCGTCGCCGGCGCGCTCGCCGAATGCGGCGAGAAGAAAATCCCCGGCGCGGTGCTGATTCCCTCGGGCTTTGCCGAGGCCGGCGCGCCGGAATTGCAGGCCGAGATCGTCGAGGTCGGCAAGAAGTACAATATCCGCCTGATGGGGCCGAACATCTACGGCTTCTATTATACCCCGGCCAATCTCTGCGCCACGTTCTGCACCGCCTATGACGTCAAGGGCCACGCCGCGCTGTCGTCGCAGTCGGGCGGCATCGGCATGGCGATCATCGGCTTCTCGCGCTCGGCCAAGATGGGCGTGTCGGCGATCGTCGGCCTCGGCAACAAGTCCGACATCGACGAGGACGATCTGCTCGCCTTTTTCGAGCAGGATCCCAACACCAACCTGATCGCGCAGCACTGCGAGGACCTGAAGGATGGCCGCGCCTTCGCGGAAGCCGCCAAGCGCGTCTCCAAGAAGAAGCCGGTGGTCGTGCTCAAGGCCGGCCGCACGTCTGCGGGTGCGAAGGCGGCCTCGTCGCACACCGGCGCGCTCGCCGGCAACGACAAGATCTACGAGGACGTGTTCAAGCAGTCGGGCGTGATCCGTGCCCGCAGCCTGCGGCAGCTGCTCGAATTCGCCCGCGGCGTGCCGGTGCTGCCGACGCCGAAGGGCGAGAACGTGCTGATCATCACCGGTGCCGGCGGCTCCGGCGTGCTGCTCTCCGACTCCGTGGTCGACAACGGCCTGTCGCTGATGCAAATGCCGCCGGATCTCGATGCGGCGTTCCGCAAGTTCATCCCGCCGTTCGGCGCGGCCGGAAATCCTGTGGATATCACCGGCGGCGAGCCGCCGATCACCTACGTCAACACGGTCAAGCTCGGCCTGTCGGATGAGCGCATCCACGCGCTGATCCTCGGCTACTGGCACACCATCGTGACGCCGCCGATGGTGTTCGCGCGCAACATGGTCGAGGTGAAGAAGGAGATGGAGGCCAAGGGCTTCGTCAAGCCGATCGTCGCCTCGCTCGCCGGCGACGTCGAGGTCGAGGAAGCCGCCGAGTATCTCTACCAGAACGGCATCCCGGCCTACGCCTATTCGACCGAACTCCCGGTCGAGGTGCTCGGCGCCAAGTACAAGTGGGCGCGCGGCGCGGGCCTGCTCTGACCTTCTGATCTGTCGAATACCACAGGCCGCCTCGGACACCGTCCGGGGCGGCTTTTTTTCATGGGGGTCGCTTCCGTCCGAGCCTTCGCCGGGGTGGGCGGGCAGGGCGCAACCCGCCTGACCGTTCGAATCCAGCCAGGCCTTCCTGCTCCGTCTTGCGTGGGTTCCGCGCGCCGATCCCTTTTCCTGACCGCGTCCGGCCCACCAAGGCAGCTTGCCTTTGGCAACTGATGTGCTACTGATATGTCAGATAATGAATGACGGAGGGACCCGCGATGGAGTTGGCTGCAACAGGGATGACCGACCGCCAGCGCAAATATCGCGCGACCTACCGCGAGCGCGTGGTGGGTTGGTACAATGGCTGGCTGCATGTCGTGCTGATCTACACGATCGGATTCACGGCGCTGTACGTCTATCTGGCCAATGTGCACGACGTGAAATGGTGGGAATACCTCACCATTCCCGTGGTCTTCCTGATCGCAAACTTCTTCGAATGGGCGGTGCACCGCTTCGTCATGCACCGGCCCTCGAATGTGCCCTTGCTGCGCGCGATCTACAGCCGCCACACGCTGATGCACCATCAGTTCTTCACCGAGGAGGAGATGCGCTTCGCCGATCATCACGACTGGCGCGTCACCTTCTTCCCGCCCTATGCGCTCGTGGTGTTTACTCTGATGTCGATCCCGCCGGCGATCGTCGCGGGCCTTGTGATCTCGGCCAACACCGGCTGGCTGCTGATCACCACGACGACCTCGATGTACCTGATCTACGAGTTCATGCATTTCTGCTGCCACGTCGAGGAAAATGCCTTCGTGCGCAACATGCCCTTCGTCAACACCATTCGCCGGCATCATACCGCCCATCACAACCAGTCGATCATGATGGAGCGGAACATGAATCTGACCTTCCCGGTGATGGACTATGTGTTCGGCACCTCCGACCTCAATCGCGGCCTGCTTGGCCACGTCTTCAATGGCTACAGCACGCGCTACGTGAAGACCGACATGCGCCGCACGGCGCGGACGCCGCGGGTCGTGGCGAAGGAGCAATCGGTGCCGCATGCCGCAGCTTGAACCCAATCTCGCAGGCCTCGCCTGGTTCGGCCTGCTGTGGAGCGTGTGCTGCATCGGCTTCCTGCAACTGGCCGGGATGTACCCGCTGCGCGGGCGCGCCGTCCTGCCGGTGACGATGACGACTGCACTATGGGTGGTGCTGCTCGCCGGCACGCTGGCGTTCGCGCTGGCCGAATTGCGCTGGACCACAATCGTTGTCGTCGGCGGCGTGCTGTTCCTGTTTTTGCCCGGGCTGTTTCAGGCGCTGCCGGAATGGTGGCGCGACGGACGCGCGGGATTGCGGCTGTCCTGTTGCGCCATGATCGCCGCGCTCGCGCTGTTGGTCCGCGTGGCGGCACCGTCGTTTCACAACTGGATGACCTGAAGGGAGGTCTCGATGCCAAGCCACATCAAGCTCATGCTGTCGCTGGCGTGCCTCGCCACGGCAGCCTGCGGATACTTTTTCATGGTCTATCTGGGCCAGCAGGGACCGAGCTATGCGGTCGCCTTCCTCGGCGTGTTCGCAACCGTCGCGATGTGGATATTCCCCGAGGTCGTCAAGAAGGACCTCAAGATGCGTCCGCCGGGATCCTGACCGAGCTCCTGATATGATGCTGCAGCACAGGGAGGATCCGATGGCGAGCTATACCGGGGACCGCACCATCGACGGCATTTCGGTGCTGGTCGACGGCAAGCCGCTGTCACCGCATTACGACCAGCTTCGTCTCACCGAACACGGCTTTGAATGGAGCTACGAGGGGCCCGAGCCGGCACAACTGGCCTTCGCGCTGCTCTATGACCATCTGCACGATGCCGCTGCCGCGAAAGCGTTGCACGAGAGCTTCATGCGGCGCGTCGTCGCCAATTTCGACAATGAATGGGAGCTCTCCTCGGCCGAGCTCGACGAGGCGGTCGCGGCGCTGCGCTCCGGACAGACGGCCTGAGCCCGTGCTGATCTGATGCCCCCGGCAGAGAATTCCTGAGATGACCCTGACCTGTCGCGCGGCGGTGCTGCATCAAAGCGGAACGCCGCTCTCCGTCGAGCGCGTATCGCTTGCGCCGCCCATGCCGACCGACGTCGTGGTGAAGGTGCGCGCCGCGGGGCTCTGCCACACCGATCTGGAAGTCATCGACGGATCGTTGCGCTATCCCTTGCCGATAATCCTCGGGCACGAGGCGGCCGGCGTGGTCGAGGAAATCGGCAGCGCGGTGCGCGACATCAGCGTCGGCGATCGCGTCATCCTGTCCTGGAATCCGCATTGCGGGCACTGCTTTCACTGCGACCGCGCGCAGCCGATCCTGTGCGAGACCTATCTCGCGCGGGGCGCGGAAGGCGTGCATTTCGACGGCGCATCGAAGGCGCAGCTCGCGGACGGACGCAAGCTGACGCACCTGATGTTCCTCGGCGCGTTCTCGGAATATGTCGTGCTGCCGGCCCAGCAGGCGATCGTCGTGCCGAACGACATCCCGTTCGACCGCGCGTGCCTGATCGGCTGCGGCGTCATGACCGGCGTCGGCGCCGCGCTGAACGTCGCCGCCATCGGTCACGGCGATACCGTGATGGTCACCGGCTGCGGCGCGGTCGGGCTGGCAGCGGTGCAGGGCGCCCGGCTTGCCGGCGCAGGTGCTGTCATCGCGGTCGACCTCGATGATGCAAAGCTGGCGCTGGCGCGGCAGCTCGGCGCCACGCACGTCGTCAACGCGGCCCGCGAGGACCCGGTCCAGTTCGCAAAGCAGGCGACGGGCGGCCGCGGCGCCGACGTCATCCTCGAGGCGGCGGGCCATCCCAACGCGTTTCGGCAGACCGCGGAGGCGGTACGGCCGGGCGGCGAGGTGATCTGGCTCGGCAAGATCGACGTCACGCGGGACGTGAGTTTTCGCTGGGGCGCGTTGATGGGCGAGAAGCGATTTCGCCGCTCGAGCTATGGCGGCGCGCGGCCACGGCGCGACTTTCCCTTTCTGGCGCAGGCCTATCTGGACGGCCGGCTCAAGCTCGACGAACTGATCACAGGCCGCTGCAGCCTCGACAGCATCAATGACGGCTTCGAGGCGCTGCGGCGCGGACGTTCGATCCGCACGGTCGTCGAGCTCTGAGAGCCGTTACAGCGTCGAACGTGCAAAACTCTCGATGTAGTCGATCAGGCTATCGGAGGCCGCGCCCGCGGCGTCGACGCGGCGCTCGGCGACGGCTTCGGCGACGTCGGCATGCAGCCGCGCCGCGAGCGGCAGATCGGCCGCTTCCTTGTAATGCTGGTACCAGAACCGGCGCGACAGGCCATGCATCAGGCCCATGGCGCGGGAGGCGAACTCGTTGCGCGACGCCGCGGAGATCAGGGTGTTGAACTGGTGATCCAGCCGCATGAACAGCAGGTCGTCGGATTTCTCCGCCGCGCGCCGCATGCCGGCGGCGATCTCGGAGAACTGGGTGCGCTGCTCGCTGGTGGCGCGCTCGGCGGCGCCGCGCGCCATCAGCCGTTCCAGCTCGCGCCGGACTTCGAGCAGGCGCAGCTGGGCCCTGAGGTCGATCTCGGACACCAGCACGCCGCGGCGGGCCAGGATGTTGACGAGGCCGTCGCGCGACAGGCGCTGCAAGGCCTCGCGGATCGGGGTTCGGCCGATGTTGAGCCGTTTGGCGAGCACGAGCTCGGAGAGCGCGGTGCCCGGCGGCAGTTGCAGCGTCACGATCAGCTCTTCCAGCTCGGCATAGGCGCGATCGGTGAGCGTGACGTCGCTTTGCGGGAGCGGGGCCGGCGCGGAACCGCGCGGCTTGTCGCCGGCGGCGGACGATTGCCGTGCCGGCCGGCGGCTTCCTGCTGTGCGCACGCGCACCGTGCTGGATCGTTTGCTCGAATTTACCATCAGGATCGTGAGTGCTGCTGTACAGCAGATATCTCACACGCCCGATGGCAATGACAAGGCCGGTCGATCGGCGCCGCGCCGAACCGGACGGCGCGCCGCGCGCCCATCAGTGCGAAATGCTTTCCAGCGTCCGGCCGCGGGTTTCCTCGCCGAGCAACAGCACCGCAAGCGCCGCCACCACGAACGCGCCGGCGCCGAGCGCAAACACGCCGCCTTGTCCGGCCGCCGGCAGGATCACGCCGATCACATAGGGGCCGATCAGCGAACCGATTCGGCCGACCGCGGAGGCAAAGCCCGTTCCGGTGGCGCGGACATGGGTCGGGTACAGTTCGGGCGTATAGGCGTAGAGCGCCGACCACATGCCGAACAGGAAGAATTGCATGCAGAGGCCGGCAATGATGAGCTGGGTCTGGTCCGCCGCCGAGCCGTAGAAATGGCAGGCGATCGCGCCGCAGAGCAGGTTCATCACCAGCGTCGCCTTGCGGCCCCAGGATTCGACGAGCCACGCCGAGACCAGGAAGCCGGGGATCCCCGCGAGCGAGATCAGGATGGTGTAGAACACCGATTTGGTGATCGGGAAGCCCTTGGCCTGCAGCAGCGCGCCGAGCCACGTGGTCAGGCCGTAGAAGCCGAGCAGCGCGAAGAACCACAGGGTCCACAACATCGTGGTCCGCTTGGCATAGATGCCCGAAAACAGCGTTCTCAGGCCGGTCACTTCGGACGCGGGGGCGGCCACCTGGCGCACCACCGGCGGCAGCTCCTTGCCGCCGAGACGGTCGCGGACCCTGGATTCGATGTCGCGCACGGTCGCTTCGGCCCGCTCCGAATAACCGTGGGACGCAAGCCAGCGCGGCGATTCCGGAACGAAGCGGCGCACCACCAGCACGAACACGGCCGGGATTGCCTGCAGGATGAAGACCCAGCGCCAGTCGGCGACCTGCAGCACGAAGTAGGTCAACAAGCCCGACGCGATGAAGCCGAGCGGCCAGAATCCTTCGAGGAACGCGATGTAGCGGCCGCGGTTGCGCGCCGGCATGATCTCCGAGACCATCGACTGCGCGACCGGAAACTCCATGCCCATGCCGAAGCCGAGCAGCAGGCGGGACGCACCGAGCGCGGTCGCCGTGGTGGACAGACCGCAGCACAGGCTGCCCAGTCCCCAGAAGATCATGCTGACCTGGAAGACGCGGGCGCGGCCGAAACGGTCGGCGAGCAGGCCGGCGGACGCGGCGCCCGCGAACATGCCGAGGAAGCTCATGCTGGACAGCAGCCCGGTTTCCGCCGTCGACAGGCCGAAGGTCTGGCGGATCGAACCGAGCACGAAGGTGAGCGCGGCCAGATCCATGCTGTCGAAGAACCACGCGGTCGCGATGATTCCGAAGATCCAGCGCTGATAGGAGGTGAGCGGCAGGCGTTCGAGCCGCGCCGCGATATCGGCGACCTGCTGCGCCTGCGCGGTTCGCGCAACGGCGGCCGGAGCCCGGCTTCCCGCTGCCGCGGTGACGTCGGAAATGGTCATTGCTGCCTCCCCAAGTAGAGATTGATGGGCTCTTGTCGGCCCCTTTTAATAAAATGTCACACGGATAGCAGTGATATGTCAATTGCTGATCACGCGCGAATTGGCGGCGGGGACCGGGCTGCGGCACCGGGCGGGGCCGCGGACACATCGGCGCGTAGCGCGGTCCTCCCGTGATCCGGCCGACCATCCTTGTCGCGTCGAGCATCCTGTGAAGCGGCATCAAGAGCCGGTTAACGGCATCCGAGAAATCGGGGGCTAACGGATAATCCGGCTTTAATGGGGAGCCGACTAAACGTCACGTAGTTGCAAGGTGCCGGATGCCTGGAGGTATCCGATGTTGCGTCGGGCGGAGGCGTTTTCCCCATATGTCAGTTCAGGCCGATCTGGATTTTGCGAGCGACGATCGCGCGAGGGCGCAGATCGGCGCGGCGGTGAACTATCTGCTCAGGGACGCGACCGGCGTCGCGCGTGAGCATGCCGTCGAGACCATTGTCGAGATGGTGCGCGACATCGCAAGCCGGCCGCTCACTGTCGAAGCGGCATCGATTCAGCCGCTGATGAGCGGCGTCAGCTATCGGGATTTTGTCATCGATGCCTACCGGCGCGATGTCGATCGCTGGCGCGCGACCATCCGCCGTTCGAACGGCAAGAAGATCCGGATCGCTTCGCCGCCGTCGGTGCGCGACGAGGCGACGACCACAGCGGACGCGATCACCGCCGAGAAGGCCATCGAGTTCGCCAGGCGGGCGATCGACTTGGGCGAGGTGATCTGACCTCGCCGCCTCAAGGCTGGCATCGCCGCGACGTCTTGGCGATGCCGCCTATGCTTGGGACGCGCGATGTGCTCCGATACGGCAGCTGCGCAGGTTCCGCAGCTGTCTGCGGAATTGTCCATTCATCCTGTCCCAGCCGAGAAATGCCATGCCTTCCGAACTCCGTTCGCCTCGTCTGGCCGTCCTGATCGACGCCGACAACGCATCTGCCAAGATCGCCGATGGGCTGTTCGAGGAGATCGCCAAGATCGGCGAGGCCAGTGTGCGCCGCATCTACGGCGACTTCTCCAATCCCAGGTCCAAGGGCTGGGCCGACATACTGTCGAAGCACGCCATCATCCCGCAGCAGCAATTCGCCTATACGACCGGGAAGAATGCATCCGACATCACCTTGGTGATCGACGCCATGGACCTACTGCACAGCGGCCGGTTCGACGGGTTCTGCCTGGTGTCGTCGGACAGCGATTTCACCCGGCTTGCCGCCCGCATCCGCGAGCACGGCATCGACGTGTTCGGGTTCGGCGAGCAGAAGACGCCGGAGAGTTTTCGGCAGGCCTGCCGCCGGTTCGTCTATACCGAGAATCTGCGCGGCGGCGCGCCGAGCAATCAGGATGCCGCCGTGCGGGCGCAGCCGTTGCAGCCGCCCGAGGCCGCCACGCCGATCATCAAGAAGGTCATCAGCCAGATGGCGAGCGAAGACGGCTGGGTCACGCTTGGCGAGGTCGGACGGCAGCTGGCCAATTTCGCGTCGGATTTCGATCAGAGGACCTACGGCTTCCGCACCCTCGGCGAGCTGGTGCGCAGGACCAACGCTTTCGAGATCGAGTCGAAGGGCGGGACGATGCGAATCCGCATCAAGCCAGCGGCTGCACCGCCGCCAAGACGGCGAGCTCCGAGACGGCGAGCCGATCAAAAGCCGTCGGAATGAACGGCGCGCCGCGCGCTCTGTTCTGAACGATCTCTGAATCTGAACCCAGGATGAATGCTGCTTCGAAGGTTGTTCGGAGTAGCATTTTCGTTCGTGCCGGAATCAAGCGAATTGTGCGCGGAACTGGAGTTACGCGGGTTGCAGCGTTGGAACTGGAACGTTCTCGTTGCTTGCGATGTTGAGGGGGCATCGATCAATTCGGAGGAGGAGAATCATGAACAAGCGTTTTGCTGTGTCCCTTGTCGCTGCTGCGTCGCTGCTCGCGTCCGGCTCGGCCTTCGCGCAGTCCACGACCGCGGCGGGTGCCGCGAACGGCGCGCGGGCCGGTGGCGAAATCGCGGGCCCTGTCGGCGAGATCGTCGGCGGCACGGTGGGTGCCGCGGTCGGCGCCGGCCTCGAGATTCCGAATGCGGTGATCACATCGATCCCGCGCAGCGAGCCGTCGGTGGTGGTGCGTGAACGCGTCGTCGTCGGCGAGCCGCTGCCCGACACCGTCGTGCTGCGCCCGGTGCCGCGCTACACCGAGTATCGCTACGCGGTCGTCAATGATCGCCGCGTGATTGTGGAGCCGCGCACCCGCCGGATCGTCAAGATCATCGACTGATCGCGTGATCGCGCCTGTTCCACCGTCATTGCGAGGAGCTCGCGACAAAATTGCAAGCAATTTTGCGCTGAAGCGACCAAGCAATCCGTCGCGCCGCGTATGCTGAAGCATGGATTGTTTCGCTACGCTCGCAATGACGAAAGCAAGGAAATGACATCCTCGCGGGCCCATCGCCCGCGGGGATTTTCGTGGTCCGATTTTCGTGGGTCCCATGAATACCGGCATGGCACGGGCCCGCTTTTTTCATGAAGCGACCGGTTGGCCTGACGCCGCGATCCCCTAAACTGATCCGCAACGGATGGACGCAGCCAGCGTTCGTCTCAATCAAGAGCAGGGGATGGAGACATGGCTCGGAAGATCGCGATCGTCGGCGCGGGCGCTGTCGGCGGCTACGCCGGTGCGCATATGGTGCAGGCGGGAGAGGACGTCACCTTCATCGATCCCTGGCCCGCGCATGTCGAGCACATGCGCAAGCACGGACTGCGCGTCACGCACGCGATGGACGTCGCGGAATTCTCGGTGCCGGTGCGCGCGCTTGATGTCACCGACGCGCAGCAGCTGGCGAAAGAGAAACCGGTCGACATCGCCTTCGTCTGCATGAAGTCCTACGACACCGACTGGGCCACCATGCTGATCCGGCAATATCTGGCGGCGGACGGCTACGTCGTGTCGCTGCAGAACTGCATGAACGAGGAGACCATCGCCGGCATCGTCGGCTGGGGCAAGACGCTTGGCTGCATCGCAAGCAGCATCACCGTCAATCTGCCCGAGCCCGGCCACATCCACCGCGGCGCCGGCAAGGGCGGTGCAGCGCACACCGTGTTTCGCGCCGGCGAGGTGCATGGCCGCATCACGGCGCGGGCGGAGGAAGTCTGCCGCCTGGTCGGTTATTCCGACAGCGCCAAGGTCACCTCCAATCTCTGGGGCGAGCGCTGGTCCAAGCTCGTCGCCAACGTGATGGGCAACGGGCTCTCGGCCTGCACTGATCTAACGGGCGGCGAAGTGCTGCAAAGCGAACCGCTGCGCCGCTTCTCGACGCGGCTCGGCAGCGAGGCGATCCGCGTCGGCCAGGCGCAGGGCTATCAGTTGGAGGAGATCCTGCATCTGCCGCCCGAGACCATCGCCCGCGCCGGCGAGGGCGACGAGGCCGCAACGCGCGCCTGTGACGAGCAGCGCTTCAAGGATGCCAAGCGCACCTCGTCGGCGCAGCGTCCCTCGATGGGCCAGGACATGCAGAAGGGCCGCCGCACCGAGATCGAATTCCTCAACGGGCTCGTGGTTCGCGAAGGCGAGAAGCTCGGCATCACCTGCAATGCCAATGCCGCGCTGACCGACATCGTCAAGCGCGTCGAACGCGGCGAGCTGGCACCGGATCCGCGGCACATCACGGAGTTGAGGATGAATTGAGTCGAACTCATACGGGCCCGACTGCCGTCATTGCGAGCGCAGCGAAGCAATCCATCCAACCGCATGCGCGGATGCATGGATTGCTTCGTCGCTTCAGCGCAAAATTGCTCTGCAATTTTGTCGCGAGCTCCTCGCAATGACGGATGCGCGGCCGCCGGGTCTTGCCTACAGCAGCTGCCTCACCCCCATCCCATGCATGAACCGCTCGCGGATCTGCACGGGGTCGCGGCGGGTGGTGCCGGTGCCGGGCTTGTCGTCGATGCGGACGCCGATCAGGGTCGGGCCGGAGGTCTGTTTCGACTGTTCGATCAGCCGCTCGAAATCGTCCTCGTCGGCGGCCCATGAGCTGCTCGCGATGCCGCTGGCGATTGCGACCTGAACGATATCGGTATGGCCGGCGGCCGGCGTCGGCTGCGCGCCCGTGATCTGGTAGATACCGTTGTCCATCACCACCATGGTGAGATTCTTCGGCGCCAGTGTCGCGATGGTCGAGAGGCAGCCGAGCTGCATCAGCAGCGAGCCGTCGCCTTCGAGCGCGAATACGCGCCGCTTCGGCTGCGCCAGCGCGACGCCGAGCGCGATCGGGAAGGCGAGGCCCATGCTGCCCAGCATGTAGAAATTCTGCGGGCGGTGGCCGGCGGCCCAGAGGTCGAAATTGGTGTTGCCGATGCCGCCGATCACGGCCTCGTCCTTCAGCCCGGCGACGAGGCGCTGGGTGAGCTCGAAGCGGTTCATCACCTTGGTGTTGCGCGCGGGGGTGCTGGTCATGGCTGATCTCACTTGTCGAAGGTCTTGCCGCCGGTCAGCAGCGGCGAGAGGATCAGTGCCACCGGCGCCTGGGTGGTGACGGCCTGCTTGATCGAGCGGTCGGCAATGAATTCGAGCTCGTCGAGCCGGGTGATGGTGTGATGCTCCATGGCCAGCGAATCCAGCACCGGGCGCATGGTGCGGCAGACCAGCGCCTGGCCGTAATTGAACTCGCCTAGCGTGCCGCGCTCGGAGACGAACATGATCAGCGGAATCTGATAGGGCACCGCGAGCGAGGCCAGCACATTGGCCAGTGTGGCAAAGCCCGAGGTTTGCATCAGCACCGCGCCGCGCGTGCCCGCCATCCAGGCACCGGAAACGATGCCGACCGCTTCTTCCTCGCGCGCGGTCGGAAATGTCGTGAAATAGGGATCGGCGTGCAGGTCCTTGATCAGCGTGGTCAGCACCCGGTCGGGCACATAGGGCACCAGCTTGATCTCGTTCCGCTTCAGCGTCTGCAGCACGATGCCGTGCCAGCTGGTCGCTGACTTCTGGGACGAGGCTTGTTCCGCGGCCGCCATCCTGTTCTCCCTGCTCGCGCGACGCTGGTGGCCGCTTGCCGCACGAAACTTGACGCGGTGCCTGCGATTGTCAACATGTCGCGGCCGCAACGCGATCTGCGGAATTCGGCCATCGCAGCGCCGAACCAACGTGCGATACAGGCGTAACGAAAAAAGGGACGGGAGGCGTCGATGGCCGGATGGGTCTGGCGGACCGCCATTGCGGCAGCGGCCATTTTTGTGACCGGGCTTGCGTCCGCGCAGCCGTTCCCGGCCAAGGCCGTTCACATTCTCGTTCCATATCCGCCCGGCGGCGGCGTCGATGTGCTGACGCGGACGCTCGCCGAAGCGGTGTCGAAGACCTGGACGCAATCGATCGTGGTCGAGAACCGGCCCGGCGCCGGCGGGGTGATCGCCTCGCAGGCGATCGCGACCTCCGCGCCCGACGGTTACAATCTGATCATGGTGGCGAGCGGCCATGCCACCAATCCGTTCCTTTATCCAAAGCTGCCCTACGACACCTTCAAGGATTTCTCGCCGATCTCGCTCTTGGCGTCGTCGCCGAACGTGCTGCTGGTGCGCGCGGATTCGCCGTTCAAATCGGTCGCCGACGTCATCGCTGCGGCGAAGGCGAAGCCCGGCAGTCTCTCCTTCGCCCATGCCGGCAACGGCACCTCGACCCATCTGGCCGGCGAGCTGCTCAACAATCTCGCCAAGATCGAGATCAGTGCGATCCCCTACAAGGGCGGAGCGCCCGCGATCAACGATCTGCTCGGCGGGCAAATTCCGCTGTCGTTCAACAACGGACCAGAATCGGTCGGGCAGCTGCAGGCCGGCACGGTTCGCGCGCTGGCGGTGACGACCGGCTCGCGTGCGCCGTTCCTGCCTGACGTGCCCAGCATGTCGGAGACCGTGCCGGGCTATGACACCGAGGTGTGGTGGGGGCTGCTCGGGCCCGGCAACATGCCGGCCGACCTCGTCGCCAAGATCTCGCATGATTTCGTCGCGGCCGTGAACACCGATGCCGTGAAGGAGCGGCTCGGCAAGCTCGGTGCGATCCCGATCGGCTCCACGCCGGACAAGTTCGCCGCCAAGATCAAGGCCGACTACGACAAATGGGGGCCGATCATCAAGGCTGCCGGAATGAAGACGGAATAGAACATGGCTGCGTCGGAAATTCCCGCCTGCCTGCCGCCGCGTCCGGTGACGCCGCCAAGGGACAAGCTGCCGCCAAAGGCCTGCGATACGCATGCGCATGTGTTCGGCCCGGCTGACCGCTTCCCCTATGCCGGCGATCGCAGCTACACGCCGCCGGACGCGCCGCTCGCGACCTATCTCGGCATGCTCGATGCACTCGGTTTCGCCCGCGGCGTGCTGGTGCAGGGCAGCGCGCACGGCCACGACAATTCGGCGATGCTGGATGCGTTGCAGCGTGAGCCCGCGCGGCTGCGCGGCGTCGCGGTGGCCGATGCCGATGTGGCGGCAGGCACGCTGCGGCAATGGCATGTGCTCGGCGTCCGCGGTCTGCGCTTCAACCATTTCTTCCGCGGCGGGCAGTTGCACTATCGCGGCGGCATTCCCTTGAACGTTGCCGAGACGCATGCGGGCGTGATGGCCGAGCTCGGCTGGCATCTGCAGCTCTGGATCGACGTGAGGGATTTGCCTGACACGATCCCGACGCTGAAGGCGCTCGGGTTGCCGGTCGTGGTCGATCACATGGGCCGCACCGATGCTGCCGCCGGCATCAACACCGCGGGCTTTCAGAGCCTGCTGCGTGCGGTGGACGAAGGCTGGTGCTGGGCCAAGCTCTCGGGCGCGCATCGCCTGAGCCGGCGGGCCCCTGATTATCCCGATGCGCGGCCGTTCCACGAGGCGCTGGTATCGGCCAATCCTGAACGGCTGGTGTGGGGCGGCGACTGGCCGCATCCGCGGGTCGAAGGCGAAATGCCTGACGCCGGCCATCTGCTGACGCTGTTCCAGGACTGGACGCCGGATGCGGCGACCCGGCACCGTATCCTGGTCGACAATCCCGCACGACTCTATGGCTTCCCAAACTGAAAGCTGCTCGAAGACATGACCGTCAACAACAAGCGCGTGTTCTACGTCAAATACCTCGCCCACGAGATCTACGTCGACATCCTGAAGAAGCGGCCGGACGTCCGGCTCGATCGTCTCGAGAACGAGACGCCGGAGGCGACGTTCGCGCCGGTTCTCGCGGACGCGCATGCCTATCAGATCGGCGCGGCCCGCGATGAGCTGGCGCCGCATTTCCATGCCCACGCCGAGCTGTTGAAGCGTGCGCCGAATCTTCTGATCGTGTCGTCGAATGGTGCCGGCTTCGATCCCGTCGATGTCGATGCCTGCACCGCGGCGGGCGTGCTTGTCGTCAACCAGTCCGGCGGCAATGCCAATTCGGTCGCCGAACACGCGCTCGGCATGATGCTGACGCTGTCGAAGCGGATCATCCAGTCCGACCGCAGGCTGCGGCGCGAGGCCAATGTCAACCGCAACGACCTGATCGGCAACGAGCTGAAGGAGAAGACCGTCGGCATCGTCGGGCTCGGCAATGTCGGCCGCCGCATCGCCGAGCTGTGCAAGGGCCTCCTGCACATGAAGGTGATCGCCTACGATCCCTATCTCACGGCGGATGAGATGGCAAAGCGGGGCGGGGAGAAGGTCGAGCTCGACGATCTCCTGCGTCGCGCGGACTTTGTTTCGATCTCGTGTCCGCTGGACAAGAACAGCCGCGGCATGATCGGCGCGCGCCAGTTCGCGCTGATGCAGCCGCACGCCTACTTCGTCACCACTGCGCGCGGCTTCATCCACGACGAGAAGGCATTGGAAGAGGCACTACGTGAAAAGCGCATCGCGGGTGCGGGCCTCGACGTCTGGGACAAGGAGCCGCCGCTGCCGGATCATCCGCTGCTGCAGTTCGACAATGTGCTGGCGAGCCCGCACACCGCCGGCGTCACCCGCGAGGCGCGCATCAACATGGGCCGGATCGCGGCCGAGCAGATCCTCGACGCCCTCGACGGCAAGCGCCCGCCGCGCATCATCAATCCCGAGGTGTGGCCGGTCTACGCAAGACGGTTCGAGAGGGCGTTCGGGTTCATGCCGGGGTAGGGTCGGGCCTTCCCCAGCGGGGGCCGCGGCTGCGCGCGGCCAAAAATATCGAAAACAACCCCATGCAAAGGAGCTGGCGGCTGTCGGCGTTCGAGCAGGCAGCTTGACGCGTCGGGCAACTCAGGGGTACATTTCCAATATTCAGAAATCGTACAAGCGCTGGGCTTTGCGGGGGAGAATACCCGCAAGGGCGGAAGGGAACTCTTCCGCCGGTGCTTCCCTCGCACAAGCGGCCAGCCGTGCGAGCGTTGTTGCGCGGGCAAAAACACCGGAGAAAATCTCCTTCGTCGTAGCCTCGATCGGGGCAATAAATCCACTGCCGGACGACCGCCTCGCAACGCGTCCGTTGTTATTTTCCCTGAGATATCGACGACTTAGCCTGAAATCGCCATTTTCCGTCGGTGCCCGTCCATTCCGGGCACGGAAGGAAGAGGTTCATGCGACAGGTCCAGTCATTGCTCCGCAACGCGCCCGCCAGGATCGGCCGCCGTCTTGCGCAGATCGTCGCGATCGCTGCCGCCAGCCTGCCGCAGGCCGGCGCGTAGCTTTCCCCGCTGCGAACAGTCGCACGCGTATCAGCCGAATTAACTCACTACCCTTTCGTGTTAGTGCTAGCGTGGTACCCCCGGGCTCTGCCGGTGCAGCAGGGAGGGTTCCATGTCACGCTTCGTCGTTCATTTCATGAAGGACGTGCTCGGCGGCAATGGCCGCGAGCGCGAGGTTTGCCAGGGCGCGCTTGAGATCGACGCCTCGAGCGAGGGCCAGGCCACCGAGATGGCCAAGGTCAAGTTTTGCCAGGAACAATCGCTGTGCGACTGGTCACTGCATGCCGACCGCATCCGGATCGAGGCGGCCGACTTGCACGCCTGAACCAGATGGACCGCGTGTGGCGGCATCCGACCTCTCCCTGTGGGAGTTTGGGGCGCGATCCAATGGTGCCGTCATTGCGAGGAGCTCGCGACAAAATTGCAGAGCAATTTTGCGCTGAAGCGTGGAAGCAATCCATGGTTCCGCATGTGCGGACAGAAGGATTGCTTCGCTGCGCTCGCAATGACACAGGAGAAGCCAACTCGCTCTTGCGAAGTGAACGGCCGAGTTCAGCTCGCCCCGATCACTCCGGCAGGATGCGAACCGCACCCTTGGCCGCGCTGCTGGCGAACGCCGCATAGGCCTTCAGCGCGGTCGAGACGGCGCGCTTGCGTGGCGCTGCCGGCTTCCAGGCCGCGTTGCCCTTGGCTTCCATCGCTGCGCGACGGCGCTTCAGCTCGGCATCGTCGACCTTGAGGTTGACCTTGCGGTTCGGGATATCGAACTCGATGATATCGCCTTCCTCGACGAGGCCGATCAGGCCGCCTTCGGCGGCTTCCGGCGAGACGTGGCCGATCGACAGGCCCGACGATCCGCCCGAGAAGCGGCCGTCGGTGATCAGCGCACAGGCCTTTCCGAGGCCTTTCGACTTCAGATAGCTGGTCGGGTACAGCATCTCCTGCATGCCCGGGCCGCCGCGCGGTCCCTCATAGCGGATCAGCACGACGTCGCCGGCCTTCACCTTGTTGCCAAGGATGGCTTCGACCGATGCGTCCTGGCTCTCGAAGATGCGGGCGGGACCTGAGAACTTCAGAATGCTCTCGTCGACGCCGGCGGTCTTCACGATGCAGCCGTCTTCCGCAAGATTGCCGAACAGCACGGCGAGGCCGCCGTCCTTGGAATAGGCGTGCGCGGCGTCGCGGATGCAGCCCTTGGCGCGGTCGAGATCGACCTCGTCGAAGCGGCGGTCCTGGCTGAACGCCTCCTGGGTCGGCACGCCGCCCGGCGCGGCACAATAGAAGTTGCGTACCTTGTCGCTCGTGGTCCGCACCACGTCCCAGCGGTTCAGCGCATCGTCCAGCGTTGCGGCGTGCACGGTCGGCCCGTCGGTCGTGAGCAGCTTGGCGCGGTCGAGCTCGCCGAGGATCGCCATGATGCCGCCGGCGTGATGCACGTCCTCCATGTGGACGTCCTGCACCGAGGGCGCGACCTTGCAGAGCACCGGCACCTTGCGTGACAGGCGGTCGATGTCGGTCATCGTGAACGGCACTTCGCCCTCGCGCGCGGCGGCGAGCAGATGCAGCACGGTGTTGGTCGAGCCGCCCATCGCGATATCGAGCGTCATCGCGTTCTCGAACGACTTGAAGTTCGCGATGTTGCGCGGCAGCACCTTGGCGTCGTCCTGCTCGTAATAGCGGCGGGCGAGGTCGACGATCAGGTGGCCGGCCTCGACGAACAGGCTCTTGCGATCGGCGTGGGTCGCCAGCACCGAGCCGTTGCCGGGCAGCGCGAGGCCGAGCGCCTCGGTCAGGCAGTTCATCGAGTTCGCGGTGAACATGCCGGAGCAGGAGCCGCAGGTCGGGCAGGCCGAGCGCTCGATCACCGCGACCTCTTCGTCCGACACGTTGGAGTCGGCGGCCGCGACCATCGCGTCGATCAGGTCGACCGCGCGCTTCTTGCCCTTAAGCAGGATCTTGCCCGACTCCATCGGTCCGCCCGAGACGAATACGGTCGGGATGTTGAGCCGCAGCGTCGCCATCAGCATGCCGGGCGTGATCTTGTCGCAGTTGGAGATGCAGACCATCGCGTCGGCGCAATGCGCGTTGACCATGTATTCGACGCTGTCGGCGATCAATTCGCGCGAGGGCAGGCTGTACAGCATGCCGTCGTGACCCATCGCGATGCCGTCATCGACCGCAATGGTGTTGAACTCCTTGGCGACGCCGCCGGCCTTCTCGATCTCGCGCGCGACCAGTTGGCCGAGATTCTGCAGATGGACGTGGCCGGGCACGAACTGGGTGAAGGAATTGACCACCGCGATGATCGGCTTGCCGAAATCCTCGTTCTTCATGCCGGTGGCGCGCCAGAGGCCGCGTGCACCCGCCATGTTGCGGCCGTGGGTGGTGGTGCGGGAGCGATAGGCGGGCATCGTAAATCCTTCTCAAATCCTTGGGCTAAGGGCATTTTTTAGGGAGATGAGGGTCCTTATGCCTGCCCGTGCACGGGGATTCAAGCGCGGAACCGCATGGCAGAACCCCGCAATTCGGGCCATCTCGGGTGGCCTGCTTGATCTCGGTCGGCGAGGTGCTTTAGGTGGACGCGCCGGGAAAGCCGGACGAACAAGAAAAAACGAAGAACAAGGGAGAGGACACGCGTGGCAAGACTGCCCCTGATTGATCCGGAGACGACGAGCGGAGAGATCCGCGCCTCATTCGACCGCATGCCGGTCAAGCTCAACATCTTCCGCATGATGGCCCATGCCGAGGCCAATATGATCCCGGCGATGCGGCTCGCCAATTCGATCCTGCACAAGCAGAAGCTGTCGGCGGTCAACCGCGAGCTCTTGATCCTGCAGGCCGCGCAGCTCGAGGGCGGCGCCTACGAATGGCGGCAACATGTGCCGATCGCGCTCGGTGTCGGCGTCACCCAGGCGCAGATCGATGCCGTCGAGCGCGGCGAATACGACGATGCTGCACTCAACGCAGCCGAGCGTGCGCTGCTTCGCTTCGGCCGCGAGGTGGTCGAGAAGGTCCGCGTCGGCGATGCGGCCTTTGCCACGGTGCGCGAGCATTTCAGCGATCAGGAGATCGTCGAGACGATCGTCGCGCTCGGCTTCTACATGATGATGGCGCGGCTGACCGAGGCGACCGAGACCGATCTCGATCCGGCCGCCGGCATGGCCGTGTTCGAAGGCGGCAAGAAGCGGGATTGACGAGATGTCGGAGATTTCGCAAGAGGCCAATAAAGACACGAAGCCGGAGCGCTATGTCCGTCCGCTCTGCGCGGAATCGGCCGGCACCGCGCCGGGCAGGGGGCGGCTCAACGGCCGCCGCATCCTCGTGGTCGGCGGCGGCCAGCGGGTGTTCGATGCCGCGACCGATCCGATCGGCAACGGCCGCGCCATGAGCCTGCTGTTCGCACGCGAGGGCGCGCATGTCGCGGTCGCCGACCTCAACCGCGCCTCGGCCGAGGACACGGTTGCGCGCATCGCTGCTGACGGCGGCCACGCTTTCGCGATCGCCGCCGATGTCACCATGGAAGCCGACGTCATCAGGATGATCGACGAGGCGCATCGCAC
Source organism: Bradyrhizobium sp. USDA 4506 (assembly GCF_054058795.1). Classification (NCBI taxonomy): domain Bacteria; kingdom Pseudomonadati; phylum Pseudomonadota; class Alphaproteobacteria; order Hyphomicrobiales; family Nitrobacteraceae; genus Bradyrhizobium; species Bradyrhizobium sp. USDA 4506. Next base: position 1,350,373 of record NZ_JBSSBM010000002.1, read on the forward strand.
GATGGGCGGGCTCGACGGCATGGTGCTGAACATCGGTACCTTCGGCAAGACCGGGCTCGACAATGTCAGCGCGGAGGAATGGAACAGGATCTACGACGTCAATGTCCGCGGCCCGATGCTGTGCTGCCGCGCGGCCTTGCCGAAATTCGAAGACGGCGGCTCGATCGTGTTCATTTCCTCGATCGCGGCGCTGAAGGCGGGATCGCAGATGGCGGTCTATGATTCCTCCAAGGCCGCGCTCGGCGGCCTGATGCGCAACATCGCACACACGGGCGCGCGGCGCGGCATCCGCGCCAATCTGGTCTATCCCGGGCTGGTCGACACCCCGAACGGCCGCGAGGCCGGCGCGGGCCGGCCGTCGCGCGGCAAGGGGCATATCCCGTTCGGCCGTCAGGCGACGGCGTGGGAGATCGCCTATGCGGTGCTGTTCTTCATGTCGGATGAAAGCGTCTATGTCACCGCGCAGACGCTCGCGGTCGACAGCGGGCTCAGCGGTTTGTGAGCGGCGGGGAGGGCGCATGAGCGCATTGTTCGGCAAGGTCTGTCAGAACGGCTACGTCGTTCGCGACATCGATGCGGCGCTGAAGTTCTGGACCGAGACACTGCGGGTCGGGCCATTCTTCCTGATCCCCTCGGTCAAGGTCGATTGGTTCCGCTATCGCGGCGTGGACTCCGCGGTCGAGATGTCGATCGCGCTGGCCAATTCCGGCGATCTGCAGATCGAGCTGATCCAACAGCGCAACGACGCGCCGTCGATGTATCTGGATTTTCTGGCGCGCCACGGCGAGGGCCTGCAGCACATGTCGTACTGGAGCACGGACTACCAGTCGCTCTATGACCGCGCCGTCGCGGCAGGCTTCACGGTCGGTCATGAAGGCCAGATCGGCGGCCCCAAGGGACGCTTCGCCTATTTCGACACCGCCGGCCATGCCGGCACCGTGATCGAGATCTCAGACATCTCGGGATCGAAGGGGCGGTTCTTCGAGAAGATCAGGACCGTGGCCGCGACTTGGGACGGCTCGGACCCGATCCGCGTGGTGGGCTGACGCGGCTATTCGGCGGCGAGGCTGGCCGGCGCCGGATATCCCACGCGGGGCCGCATCTTCGCGCGCCCGTTCCTGCGGCCGAACTGGCTGCCGGCCAGCAGCGCCGCCGCGGCGCGCAACTGCTCGCGCAGCCATTGATTGGTGGTGTCGTCCTCGGCGGTGGCGTGCCAGTAGAGATAATTGACGTGCGGACTGATCGGGAACGGGCAGGGGAAGCACTGCAGCAGCCCGGGATCTTCCAGCACGGAGGCGGCGCTCTCCGAGGCGGTCAGCAGCATGTTGCTGCGGCTCACGACATGGCAGGCGGTTGCGAAATTCTGGCAGGTCAGGCGAACAGTGCGGGTCAGGCCGAGGCGCTGGAGCTGAAAATCCTCGAACGACAGCCCGCTGCGCCGCGACGTCACGCAGACATGCTCCATGCGCAAATAAGCCTTCTTGTCGAGCCGGCTGCCGAGCTCGGGATGGCCGCGCCGCGCGAACACCGCGATATGCTCGGTCAGGATCTGCTCGCGCCGCACCTCCGCCGACAGCGGCAACAGCGTATCGATCGCGACGTCGAGGGTGCCGGCGGCAAGCTCGCGCTCGAGATTGTTGCGCTCGCTGCGCACGGTGGCGATCTCGACCAGCGGCGCCACGGTGCTGATCCGGTTGACCAGCGCGCTCAGCATCGGTGCCTCGAGATTGTTGCGCAGCCCGATCACGAACCGCTTCGGCGTCTGCGCCGGATCGAACCGGTGGGTGTGGGTCAGCGTCGTCTCGAGGCCGTTGAGCGCCTGGCGCACCGTGGTGATGATCTGCCGGGCCAGCGGGGTCGGCGTCATCACGTGGTTGCGGCGCACGAACAGCGGATCGTTGAACATCGCGCGCAGCCGGCTCAGCGCATGGCTTACCGCGGGCTGCGTCAGGTTGAGGCGGAAGCAGGCGCGGCTGACGCCGCCCTCGGAATAGATCGCGTCGAACACGACGAACAGGTTCAGATCGACGTCGCGTACATGCATGGAAATGATCAATCCGTATCCGTCGAATGCATTTGACGAATACTAATCGGCACTCTTAAAGTCTCAAGCAAAATAATACCTGGAGGAAACGATGAGCGTGCAATCGCCATCGCGCGGCGTTGCTGTCCCTGCGGCATCATCTCGCCTGGGCGCAATGTTTGCGAAGCCGAGCCAGGAGCAGATCGTGCTCCTGATCACCATCGCGCTCCTGATCGTGTTCGGCCTGACGCTGAACGGCTTCGCCACCGTCTCCAATCTCCTGAATTTGTTGCGGAGTATTTCCATCCTCGGCGTGCTCGGCCTCGGCATGGGGCTGATCGTGATCAGCCGCGGCATCGACCTCTCCGAGGTCGCGATCATGGCGGGTTCCTGGGCGATCGCTTTGATCTACATGCAGAACGGCATGCCTGTTTTCACGGCAGTGCTGCTGGCGCTGGCGGTCGCGGTGCTGATCGGCGTCGTCAACGGCGTGATGGTCGCCTTCGTCGAGGCGCCGGCGCTGTTCGTGACGCTGGCTGCCGGCTTCGTGATCTATGGCCTCGCCTTCTGGATCGCGCCGGCCTGGGTGGTCTATGCGCCGAAGGATGCGCCGGGCCTGATGTATCTCGGCGCCGGACGGCTGTTCGGCATCCCGGTTCCGATCCTGGTGTTCGCGGCCTGTGCAATCGCGATGCATTTGTTCCTGTCGCGCACCTCGATCGGCCGCTTCATCTATTCGCAGGGCGACAATCCGGAGGCCGCGCGGCTGACCGGCGTCGCGCTGCGGCCGCTGATCGTGCTCGAGCACGTGCTGGTTGCACTGCTCGCCTGGATTGCGGGCCTGGTCTGGGTCGGCACCACGGGCAGCATGCAGATGGCGATCACCCAGGGCACCATGATCTTCGACGTCGTGCTCGTTGTCGTGATCGGCGGCATCAGCCTGATCGGCGGCCGCGGCAGCGTGTTCAGCGTCGTGGTCGGCTGCATCCTGATCGGCACGCTGCTCAACGCCTTCACCATCATGGACGTCAACAGCGAGGTGCAGAACATCATCAAGGGCGTGGTGCTGCTGGCCGCCATCGTGCTCGACAACTGGCTGCATCCCCGCGACGAGGAGACCGCGCGGCAAGGGGACTGAGACGAGGCGACTGAGCCGGCCGCCGCGCCAAATAGATCAATCAAAAGAAATTGCTTTGTGGAGGGAGACGATGAAGACGACGACAAAATTCTGGACGATCCTGCTGGCCGGCGTGACGCTGGCCGCGATGCCGTTTGCGGCATCGGCGCAGGAGGAAGGCACCAAGACCGCGCGCGAGCTGCGTGCCGTCTACGACAAGGCGCTGCAGGGCAAGACGATCGCCTATCTGCCGATCGCGCTCGGCGTGCCGCTGTCCGACGAATGGGGCCGGGTGGTGCAGGAAGAGGCCGAGTGGCGCGGCATGAAGTATGTCGTGCGCGATCCCAACAACAATCCGTCGGCGATGCAGCAGGCCTTGACCGCGCTGGTCGATCAGAAGCCCGACGTGCTGATCGTGCAGAATCCGAGCGTCACGCTGTTGATGAAGGATCTGAAGCGCGCCGAAAGCCAGGGCACGCATGTGATCCAGATCAACATGTCCTCGAACTACAAGTCCGGCGCCTTTGTCGGCGCCGACTGGCGCGAGATCGGCAGGATGCTGGCGAACGAAGCCGTCAAGGCCTGCGGCACCGGCTCCGGCAAGTCGGGCAAGGTCCAGATCGTGCAGGGCGAACTGACCGCGGCCGCCAGCGTCGACCAGGTCGGCGGCATCATGGAGGTCTTGAACAAGGATCCGAACATCAAGGTGGTCTCGAACCAGGCCGCGAACTGGGACGCCAACACCGCGCTCAACGTCACCGCGACGGTGATCCAGCAGCATCCCGACCTCTGCGCCTCGATCGGGTTCTGGGGCATCATGGAGTCGGGCGCGGCGCAGGCGATCCGCAATGCCGGCAAGATCGACGATGTGAAGGTGTTCGCCTCCGGTGAAGGCTCGCAGCTCGATTGCGACCAGGTCAATTCGGGCAATTTCTACAAGTTCCTGAGCTACAAGGCGACCGAGCAGGGCCACGACCTGATGTTCGCCGCCGAGACCCTGTTGGTATCAGGCGAGAAGCCGGGCAGCCGCAATCTCGTCTATTACACGCGTCCGATCTGGCTCGATAAGTCGAACGCCTCGGGCGCTAACTGCTTCGCGCTACCCAAGAAAAATTAACAAGGCGCGGACAGCCGGCGCGGGGGGCATTCCCGCGCCGGCTGTATCAAAGAGCACGATCCGGCATGGTGGAGCCGGTTTTTCTCCGACCGACGCGCAGCGTTCACGGAGAGCGTGTTCATCAAGGGACGAGGTCGCGATGCGATGGCCGATCGCGTCATGACCAGGGCATGATCCGGGACGTGCAAGCCGGCTCTCCGCAAGATCGTGCGCGATCACGAGCACGATCCGGAAAAGTGGAAGCCGGTTTTCCGCAAGGTCGTGCTCAATCAAGAGGGTGCTTTGGCGATGTCGATGGCCGTTGATTCCTTTGCCGCATCGGTGCGGCGATTTTCACCCCGGCTCCTGCTGTCGGAGCTGTTGCTGAAACAGTGGTTCGAGCCGGTGGTTCCCTTCACCGTGATGATCGGGCTGTGGACGTACTTCGCGCTCACGATTCCCGACTACGCCTCGGTGCAGAACTCGGTGTCGCTGCTGCGGCTGTTCGCCGAATTCGGCTTCGTCGCGCTGGCGATGGGGTTCTGCCTCGTCACCGGCGGCATCGACCTGTCGGTCGGCGCGATCTTCGCGCTGTGCAACTTCGCGGCACTGTACTTCCTGCTTGTGCGCGAATGGCCGGTCGGCCTCGCCGTGCCGGCGACGCTTCTGGTCGGCGCGCTGCTCGGCAGCCTCAACGGCTTCCTGATCGGCTTCCTCAAGACGCGGCCGTTCCTGACCACGCTGGTGACGCTGATCATCCTGCGCGCCTCGGTCAACCTGCTCAACACCAGCTACGCTCAGGTGTTCGCGACCAACTCGGTCGAGAGCGACGCCTGGGACTTCATCGGCGGCGGCAGCGTGCTCGGCATTCCCGTCAATGCGGCGACGCTGTTCGTGGTGCTGTTGATCTGCCACATCTTCCTGTCGCGCTCGCGCTATGGCTGGCATCTCACCGCGATCGGCGCCAGCCGCAAGGCGGCGCGCCACGCCGGCATCCGCGTCCGCGTGATGCTGTTCATGACCTATGTGCTGTCGGGAACGCTGTGCGCGGCGAGCGGCATCTTCTACGCCGCGCGGCAAGCCTCGACGGATTCCACCACCGGCGTGGGGTGGGAATTCCAGGCGCTCACCGCCGTCGTGCTCGGGGGCGTGTCGCTCGCCGGCGGCAAGGGCACGGTATGGCGGGCGATGATCGGCGCGCTGATCATCTTCCTGTTGATCAACGGCCTCGTGCGGATGGGCATCCCGGGCTACGTCACCTCGGCGGTGACCGGCATGATCCTGCTCGCCGCCGTCGGCATCGATGTCAAATGGTCGAAGAACCGCGGCAAGGCGATCCAGAAGATCTATGTCAATCCGGCCTTCGTGCCGCTCGCCTCGGCGCCCGCGGTGCAGCCCGGCGCGGCCTCGCCCTACGCGCAGAACGACCGGCTGATCAATGCGCAGGCGATCGGCGTCGATCAGGTCGAGGGGCCCGAGGACGTCATCCTCGACCGCCAGGGCCGGCTCTACGGCTCGACCCGCGACGGCAATGTGATCCGCTTCTCCGGGCCGAACTTCGAGACCCGCGAGGTGTTCGCCCATATCGGCGGCCGGCCGCTCGGCATGCAGTTCGATCGCGATGAGAATCTGATCGTCGCCGTCGCCGGCATGGGCGTCTACGGCGTCGCCCCCGATGGCCGCATCTTCAAGGTCACCGACGAGACCAACCGCACCTGGTACAAGCTGAATGACGATTCCCGCCTGCGCATGGCCGACGACCTCGACATCGCGCCCGACGGCAAGATCTATTTCAGCGACTGCACCACGCGCTACGAGATGACCACCAACACCCTCGACATCCTCGAGGGCCGGCCGAACGGCCGTGTGGTCTGCTACGACCCGGCGACCAGGACCACGCGCACGGTGATCAACCACTTCTATTTCCCGAACGGGATCTGCGTCTCGCATGACGGCAAGTCGATTCTGATCGCGTCGACCTCGCTGTGCAAGGTGTTCCGCCACTGGATCGACGGGCCGAACAAGGGCAAGACCGAGGTGCTGATGGACGAACTGCCGGGCAACCCGGACAACATCAACCGCGCTTCCGACGGCACCTACTGGCTGGCGCTGGTCGGCATCCGCACACCGACCTTCGACCTTGCCGCGCGAAAGCCCGGCTTCCGCCTGCGCATGGTGAAGCAGGTGCCGACCGACGAGTGGCTGGCGCCGGCGCTCAACCATGGCTGCGTGCTGAAATTCAACGAGAACGGCGAGGCGCTGGAATCCTGGTGGGACCCGACCGGCATCTCGCATTCGACGTTGACGTCGATGCGCGAGCATCAGGGCTATCTCTATCTCGGCGGGCTCGAGAACAACCGGATCGGTCGCATCAAGCTCGACGGCGTCGACGACAGCTGGACCGGCTACGATGCCTATTGGGGCGCAAAGAGCAGGGTGACGAAGTAATGGGATTTTTCGATCATCTGCTGCGCGACATCCGCAGCGTCATCGACCGCGACGGCGGCCAGAACGCGATCCCGCCGCTCGACGGCGCGCTGAGCTCGAACGACCGGCTCGACACCGCCACACCGATCGGCGAGCCGTTGCCCGGCGTCGACGACGTGATCGACGCCGGCGACGGCACGGTCTATGTCTCGGCCGGACGCCGGGTGCTGAAGCTCGGCGGCAGTGACTTGTCGACACGTACGGTCGTCGCCGAATTCGAGGATGATGCCGGCGGGCTCGCGCTGCATCCGGACGGCCGCCTCCTGGTCTGCGTCGCGGGCAGGGGCCTTGCCGCGATCGATCCGGCGAAGCCCGATCCGCGCTGGCTGGAGTCCGTGGGCGGCAGCGCGCTCACGGGGCTGCTGTCGGTGACGGCGGCGCCCGATGGCCGCATCTATGCCGTCGAAGGCAGTAGCGGTCGCCGTCCAGGCGAATGGCGGCACGATTTGATGGAGAAGCGCGCCAATGGCCGGCTCATCAGCTGCGGCGCCGGCCTCGACAATCCGCAGGTGCTGCTGCGCGATCTGCCCTATCCTTATGGCGTGAGTGTTTCGGCCGACGGCAACAGCCTGTGGCTCACCGAAAGCTGGGCGCATCGCCTCAGCCGGTTCGCGCTTGGCGGCAACGGGCTTGGTCCGCGCGAGACCGTCGCCGCCAACATGCCGGGCTATCCGGCGCGGCTGCATCCGGACGGCCACGGCGGCATGCTGCTCGGCATCTTCGCCCGCCGCACCCATCTGATCGAGTTCGTGCTCAAGGAAGACGATTTCCGCGAGGAGATGATGGCGACGATGCCGCCGGATTACTGGGTCGCGCCGGCGCTCGCCGGCGGCAGCGATTGCCTCGAGCCGATGCAGATCGGCAGCGTCAAGGCGCTCGGTATCCAGAAGCCGTGGGCGCCGCCGCGCTCCTACGGTCTGCTGGTGCATCTCGATGCCGAGGGCGATGCGACCGACAGCCTGCACAGCCGCGCCGGCGGCCGCTTCCACGGCATCACCGCCGCCTGCGCCACGCCATCGGGCGTCGTGATCGCGGCGCGCGGCGCCGGACGCCTGCTGCGCCATACGGGAGAGCTGCGATGAATGACGGTGTGATGCAGGCGGCCCCCGGCGCCAGGACGGCAGAGAGCTCCGCAGCCCGCGAGCCGGTGCTGCGGATCACCAACGGCTCGAAGATCTATGGCGGCGTCCACGCCATCGAGGGCGTCAATTTCGACCTCTATCCCGGCGAGGTGCATGCGCTGGTCGGCGAGAACGGCGCCGGCAAATCGACGCTGTGCAAGGCGATCGCGGGCGCGATCCAGCTCACCTCCGGCGATTATCTGCTCGACGGCAAGCCGACAGGCTTCGAGCAGCCGCGCGACGCGCTCAATGCCGGCATCTGCATGGTCTATCAGGAGACCAGTCTGGTGCCGACCATGACCGCCGCGCAGAACATCGAGCTCGGCAACGAAAAGCTGCTGACGCGGTTCCGGACCCTGAACATCCAGGCCCAGCAGCTGCTGCAGTCGCTCAACTTCCACGTCGATCCGGCAACGCCGGTGGCGCTGCTCGGCACCGCCAAGAAGCAGATGGTGGAGATCGCGCGCGCGATCTACAACAAGGCGCGCATCATCATCTTCGACGAGCCGACCGCGTCGCTGACGCCGGAGGAGATCGTCCACTTCTTCCATCTGGTGCGCGACCTGCGCGCCCGCGGCGTCTCGATCATCTACATCTCGCATGCGCTGGAGGAGTCCCTGCAGATCGCCGACCGCATCACCGTGCTGCGCGACGGCAAGCTGGTGATCACGGCGCCGGCCAGGCAGCTCACCCGCGACGCGCTGGTGCAGCACATGGTCGGCCGCGAGGTGGCGCAGGCGGTCTATGGCGGCAAGGCGAAAACCCATCAGCGCCGCGAGAAGGTGCTGACGGTCGAGAACGTCACCATGGGCATGGCGGTCAAGAACATGTCGTTCTCGGTCTATGCCGGCGAGGTGGTCGGCATCGCCGGCCTGATCGGCTCCGGCCGCACCGAGATCGCCAAGATCATCTATGGCGCACTGAAGCGCAATCTGGTCAATGGCGGCACCATCCGGCTGCGCGGCAAGCCGATCCGCTACCGCGTGCCGCGGCAGGCGATCAATGACGGCATCGCCTACATCACCGAGGACCGCAAGGCCAACGGCTTCTTCGAGACCATGGTGGTCGACGACAACGTCTATATCGGCAGCCTCGCCACCGGAAAGGGCTGGAGCTTCCTGCTGTCGCGCGCGCGGCGTAGCAAGCTCGCCAGCTACTGGGTCGATCGGCTCAAGATCAGCGCATTGCAGCGCAAGGCCAGGATCATCGAGCTGTCCGGCGGCAACCAGCAGAAGGTGGTGCTGGCCAAGACGTTGGTGCAGGACCCCTCGATCATCATCTTCGACGAGCCGACGCGCGGCGTCGACGTCGGCACCATCCCGCACATCCACGGCGAAATCCGCCGCCTCGCCGACGAGGGCAAGGCGGTGGTGGTGATCTCGTCCTACCTGCCGGAGATCCTCGCGGTGTCCGACCGCATCCTGGTCGCCCGCACCGGCCGCATCGTCGCCGAGTTCGATGCGGCGGACGCGACGCAGGACAAGATCCTGTACGCCGCGGTGCATTGACGGCGCGTGCAGTGGGTAGATCCTCGGCGTAGGGCGGATTAGCGCAGCGCAATCCGCCGTCTTGCCACGCCTTCGACGGGCAAATCAGGGGCAACAAGTTCAGTGTCGTCCCGGCGCAGGCCGGGACCCATAACCACAGATCGTCATTGTTGTACGTCGCTGGAACGACGAGTCCCGCCGACAATATCTGCTGCGGCGTATGGGTCCCGGCCTGCGCCCATAGGCGCTAAGATAGTTTGATCATAGTCTGATAGTGGCGCTTATGTCTGGGTGGCTCGCGTAGATGTCGCCGGAGAGCGTGACTGGCTCTGCAGAGTAGAGCGATTGCGGGCTGTGGAATGATCGCTTGCCGTAGCGAAGCTACGAGCTGGCGCAGCAGACGCCACGTCACTGGGTGGGTCAGGCGGCGTCGGCCAAGCGGGGAGAGTCTTCGAGTTCGTCGACGAGCGGCTCGAGCAATAGAATGATCAGCAGATGAGCGAGGATATGGGGTCTGGCGGACCGCTCGTCGGTTCCGGGAGGTCCCTTCAGGCCAATCAGGCTTTTCAGCCGCTTGAAGCCGAGCTCAATGCGCCATCGCAGCCGATAGAGGGCGAGGATATCTGCAGTCGTGAAGTCCTCTGGCCTGAGTGAGGTCACCAGGATCACCCAATCTGCGGCGTCAAGTGTTTGCCTGGAGAGCTGATGACCTCCCTTTTGTGCAGTCCGGCGCGCCTTGCGTCGCGCAGCCGCAGCAGCTTGCGCCGGCTTCTTCGCGGCAACCAGACGCACTGCGAGCGGCGGCGCACCTGACTTGCGCTTTATCCAAATCGGCCGATCGATCAGGCCACGCGCCGAGGCGTTGCGCAGTTCGGCAGTGAGGTCAACAAGATTACCTTCGGCATCGAGCCAGCGCGCGCTCTTCCAGCCGGCCCGGATCACGAAGTCCGCATCGGCATCGACGAGATGCGCCATGCGCTCCGGTTGCAGATAGGCGCGATCGGCAAGACGGATCTCACCGGCAACCGCCGGTATCCGATCCAGCGTCTCGCCCGCTCGCTGATCGGTCAGTTCGAAGTGACCAAAGCGCTCCTGCGGAAGATCGAACGCGCTATGGATACGCCACACTGCGTTCTTGTTCCTGCCGCTCGTCCCAGCCTTGGGGACCGTCGTGGCGTCAACAATACGGATCAGACGACCGCGGCTCGCCTTCGGCGCCGCGGCGGCAAGCGCCTGCTCGACCAAGATTGCCAGCCAATCTCCGCACTGACGTAAGCGATACAACAGAGCCACGTTGGAGATATCGACAAGCCCAACCGACGTGGCCCATGCCGCCGTCAACCGCAGCCCTTTCTCACCAAGGCAATAAGCCAAGATCAGGCGCAGCAAGTCGACCGCATTGCTGATCTCCCGCGGACGGACAAACGCCTTCGTCTTGCGCGCGCTAATGTTCAGAGCCTCGGCTCCGCCAAGTCGGGCGACAACGCGCGCCCAATCTTTGTTCACAAGCGATTCGTGTGCCATTCCATCTTGGAATCACAAGCGAATCCAAGGCGCAAATCCTATTTTAGCGCCTATGGGCCTGCGCCGGGACGACAGCGTTGGGTGGGGCGCCAACTCCCTTGACAATTATTTTAAGTATAAAATATTATCCCTTGTCGGCTCCAGGGGGAACACGCCTCGTCCGCACCCCCAACCCGCCGAAGCCAACGGGAGAACGCCATGCGTATCGTTTGCATTGGAGGCGGGCCGGCCGGGCTTTATTTCGGCATCCTGATGAAGATGCTGGATTCCGCGCACGTCATTTCGGTGGTCGAGCGCAACCGGCCCTACGACACCTTCGGCTTCGGCGTGGTGTTCTCGGATGCGACCATGGACAACATGCGCAAATGGGATCCGGTCACCGCTGACACGATCGAGCAGGCCTTCAACCACTGGGACGACATCGAGGTCCTGATCAAGGGCCGGCGCATGCGCACCACCGGCCACGGCTTCGTCGGCATCGGCCGCAAGCGGCTGCTCAACATCCTGCAGGCGCGCGCCGAGGAGCTCGGCGTCGAATTGATCTTCGAACGCGAGGTGAATTCCGATCTCGAGTTTCCCGACGCCGACCTGATCGTGGCATGCGACGGCGTCAATTCGAAGGTGCGCGTCAAATATGCCGAGGCCTTCCAGCCCGACATGCTGATGCGGCCGAACCGCTATATCTGGCTCGGCACCAACCGTCCGTTCGACGCCTTCACCTTCGACTTCCGCAAGACTGAGCACGGCTGGTTCCAGGCGCACATCTACAAGTTCGAGGAGGGCGCGGCGACCTTCATCGTCGAGACCACCGAGGAGGCCTATCTCGCCCACGGTCTCGACAAGATGGAGCAGGACGACTCCATAGCGTTCTGCGAGAACGTGTTCGCGGAAATCCTCGAGGGGCATCATCTGGTCTCCAACGCGCGGCATCTGCGCGGCTCGGCCTGGCTGTCGTTTCCCAGGCTGATCTGCGGCAAATGGACCGCGTTCAACGGCAACAGCCATGTCGTGCTGATGGGCGACGCCGCCCACACCGCGCATTTCGCGATCGGATCGGGAACCAAGCTCGCGCTGGAGGATGCGATCGAGCTGACCAACCAGTTCAAGATCCACGGCGCGACGCGGGACAGCATTCCCGCGGTGCTCAAGGCTTACGAGGAGCTGCGCCGGGTCGACGTGGCACGGATCCAGAACGCCGCGCGCAACGCGATGGAATGGTTCGAGGTGGTCGGCTCGCGCTATGCCGACACGCTGGAGCCGGAGCAGTTCATGTATTCGCTGCTGACCCGCTCGCAGCGCATCAGCCACGAGAACCTGCGGCTGCGCGACAAGACATGGCTCGAGGGCTATGAGCGCTGGTTCGCGGAGCGCAGCGGCGTGGCCGCGACCAACGACCGCGTCACGCCGCCGATGCTGACGCCATTCCAGATCCGCGGCCTGTCGCTTCATAACCGCATCATCGTCTCGCCGATGGCGATGTATTCGGCGGAGGAGGGCGTGCCGACCGACTTCCATCTGGTGCATTTCGGCTCCCGCGCGCTCGGCGGTGCCGGCCTTCTGTTTACGGAGATGACCTGCGTGTCGCCGGAAGCGCGGATCACGCCCGGCTGCTGCGGCCTCTGGAACGACGCGCAGGCGGCGGCCTACAAGCGCATCGTCGACTTCGTGCATCAGAATTCGCAAGCCAGGATCGGCATCCAGCTCGGCCATGCCGGCCGCAAGGGCTCAACGCGCGTCGCCTGGGAAGGCATGGACGAAGCGCTGCCGGACCACAACTGGCCGCTGGTGTCGGCTTCGTCAGTGCCTTATCTGCCCGACGGCCAGATTCCGGAGCCGATGAGCCGCGCCGAGATGGACGAGGTGCGCGAGCAGTTCGTCGCCGCAGCCAGGCGCGGTGCGGCCGCCGGCTTCGATATCCTGGAGCTGCACTGCGCTCACGGCTATCTACTGTCGAGCTTCCTCTCGCCGCTGACCAACCGCCGCACCGACGACTATGGCGGATCGATCGAGAACCGCGCGCGTTATCCGCTGGAGGTGTTCCGCGCCGTCCGCGCGGTGTGGCCGGAGGACAAGCCGATGTCGGTCCGCCTGTCTTGTCACGACTGGGCCGAGGGCGGCAACACGCCCGAGGATGCACTGGCCTTCGCGAAGCTGTTCAAGGAGGCGGGAGCCGACCTGATCGACTGCTCCTCGGGGCAGGTCTGGGCCGACGACCATCCGGTCTATGGCCGGCTCTACCAGACCCCATTCGCCGACAAGATCCGCAACGAGGTCGGCATCGCGACCATCGCGGTCGGCGCGATCTCGGAGGCGGATCACGCCAACTCGATCATCGCCGCCGGCCGCGCCGATCTCTGCGCCATCGCGCGGCCGCATCTCGCCGACCCCGCCTGGACGCTGCATGAGGCCGCGAAGATCGGCGTCAAGCAGGTCGCCTGGCCGAAGCAGTACCTGTCGGGCAAGTCGCAATATGAAGCCAATCTCGAACGCGCGGCTGCGGGAGTGAAGGCATGATGAGGTTCTGGCCCAACGCACATGCGCTGGTGACCGGTGCCGGTTCCGGCATCGGCGCCGCGACGGCGATCGCTCTCGCAAAAGCCGGCGTGCGCGTCAGCATCGCCGGGCGGCGGATCGACGCGCTGAAGGCGACGGCGGCATCGCTCGACAAGCAGGTTGGCGCCGTGGTTTCGATCGACGTGACCGATCAAGCTGCGGTGACCAAGGGTGTCGCGCAGATCGAGGCTGAGGCGGGGCCGATCGATATTCTCGTCAACAATGCCGGCAAGGCCGGAAGTGCGCCGTTCGACAAGACGGATGCGGCGCTGTGGGCGGACATGCTGGCGAGCAATCTCTCCAGCGTGTTCCTGGTGACGCATGCGGTGTTGCCGGGCATGGCGCAACGCGGCCGCGGCCGCGTGATCAACGTCGCCTCGACCGCGGGTCTCACTGGCTATGCCTACGTCTCGGCCTATGTCGCGGCCAAGCACGGCGTCATCGGCCTCACGCGCTCGCTGGCGCTGGAATATGCACGGCGCGGCGTCACCGTGAATGCGGTCTGCCCCGGCTACACCGATACGCCGCTGGTGGCGGATGCCGCCGCTAACATCGTCGCCAAGACCGGCCGCAGCGAACAGGAAGCGCGCGCAGCGTTGGCAAAAGTCAATCCGATGCAGCGGCTGGTGACGCCGGAGGAGGTCGCCGACGCCATCCTCTGGCTTGCCGCCGAGGGCGCATCGTCAATCAACGGACAAGCCGTCGCGGTCGCCGGCGGCGAAGTCTTTACCGGGTGAAGGAACACGTCATGTCCGAGATGAAAGCAAAGCTCCGGCCGTTCAAGGATTATCCCGCCAAGCACTTCCGCTGGCAGGTCGATGCGAGCGGCCGTGTCGCGACCATCACGCTGAACCGGCCGGACAAGAAGAATCCGCTGACTTTCGAGTCCTATGAGGAGCTGCGCGATCTCTTCACCAATCTCAAATATGCCTCCGATGTCCGCGCGATCGTGCTGACCGGCGCCGAGGGTAATTTCTGCTCCGGCGGCGATGTGTTCGAGATCATCGAGCCGTTGACGCGGATGGCGATGCCGGACCTGCTGGCCTTCACGCGGATGACCGGCGAGGTCGTGCGGGCGATGCGCAAATGCCCGCAGATCATCGTCGCCGCGATCGACGGCATTTGCGCCGGGGCCGGTGCGATGCTGGCGCTGGCGTCCGATTTGCGGCTGGCGACGCCGCAGGCCAAGACCGCGTTCCTGTTCACCCGCGTCGGCCTAGCCGGTGCCGACATGGGCGCGTGCGGACTGCTGCCGCGCGTGATCGGGCAGGGGCATGCGGCCGATCTGCTCTACACCGGGCGTGCGATGAGCGCCGAGGAAGGGTTTGCGTGGGGCTTCCACAACCGTCTGGTGCCGCCGGCCGAGCTCGCCGGTGCCGCGCAAGAACTGGCGCGCTCGCTCGCCGATGGACCGTGGTTCGCGCATGGCGTGACGAAAACGATGTTCAACCAGGAATGGGCGATGGGCGTCGACGAGATGATCGAGTCGGAAGCGCAGGCGCAGGCGATCTGCATGGTCACCGGCGATTTCCGCCGCGCCTTCGAGGCGTTCGCCGCAAAGCAGAAACCGGCCTTCGAGGGCAATTGAGATGATCGAGATCCTGCAACCCCAGGGATGGGCCAAGCCGATCGGCTACGCCAACGGCATCGCCGCGCGCGGCAAACAGCTCTTCATCGCCGGCCAGATCGGCTGGAACGGACAATGCGTGTTCGAGACCGACGATCTCGTCGCGCAGATCGGCCAGACCTTGCGCAACATCGTCGCGGTCGCCGCCGCCGGCGGCGCCGGGCCGGAGCACATCGTGTCGATGACCTGGTACTTGCTCGACCGCAAGGAATATTCCGCGCGGCTGAAGGAGATCGGCACGGTCTATCGCGACATCATCGGCCGGCGCTTTCCGGCGATGACCGCGATCCAGGTTGCCGGCCTGATCGAGGATCGCGCCAAGGTGGAAATCCAGGCGATTGCGGTGGTGCCGGATTGAGGGCGACGCAGTTCCGCCAATCCCGTCATCCTGAGGAGCCGCGAAGCGGCGTCTCGAAGGATGCACGGCCCGGCTGGTGGCCGTCTACCCTTCGAGGCTCGCTGCGCGAGCGCCTCAGGGTGACGGAGATGGATCGGAGTACGCTGAAGCAATGATAAGCCTAAGCCCAATCGTCGCGGGCCCGCCCAAGTCCCAGACGACAAACCCGCTTGCGGGCGGGGCGAGCGGGCATGCGACCTTAGGCCAAAGCGTAAAAGCGTCCTGTTGTGAGTGGAGGTGAGGACGATGAAGGCGATTATCGTCGGAGGCGGAATCGGAGGCCTCACCACTGCGCTGATGCTGCGCTCGCGCGGCATCGCTTGCGAGCTGTACGAGCAGTCCGAGACGATCCGCGAGCTCGGCGTCGGCATCAACACATTGCCCCATGCGATCCGCGAGCTGGCGGGGCTTGGTTTGCTCGACAAGCTCGACGAGGTGGCGATCCGCACCTATGAGCTGTTCTATCTGACGCGACATGGCCAGCAGGTCTGGCACGAGAAGCGCGGGCTCGATGCCGGCCACGACGTGCCGCAATTCTCGATCCATCGCGGCCGCCTGCAAAGCGTGATCCATCAGGCCGTGATCGACCGGCTCGGCGCGGATGCGATCCACACCGGCTGCCGGCTCGGCTCCTTCACCCAGGACGAGGGCGGCGTCTCGGCCTATTTCTTCGACCGCAGCGGCGCCCATGTGCGCACCGCGCGCGGCGACATTCTGATCGGCGCCGACGGCATCCACTCGAAGGTGCGGCAGACGCTGTTTCCGGACGAGGGCGGGCCGTGCTGGAACGGCCTGATGCTGTGGCGCGGCGCGACCGACTGGCCGGCGTTCCTGACCGGGCGCTCGATGATCATCGCCGGCGGCCTGAACGCCAAGGCCGTGATCTATCCGATCGCGGCGGGCTCGAGCCCCGCGAGCCGCCTCACCAACTGGGCGGTGCTGGTGCGGATCGGCGACGGCACCTCGCCGCCGCCGCGCCGCGAGGGCTGGTCCAATCTCGGCCGGCGCGACGAGATGATGCCCTATGTCACTGGTTTCACGATCCCGCAGGTCGACTTCGCCGGCCTGATCAACGCGACGCCTGAGTTCTGGGAGTATCCGTGCTGCGACCGCGATCCCTTGCCGTATTGGTCGAGCGGCCGGGTCACGCTGCTCGGCGACGCCGCGCATCCGATGTATCCGGTCGGCTCGAACGGCGCATCGCAGGCGATCCTCGATGCGCGCTGCCTGGCCGACCTGCTGGCGCGGGCGGAGCATCCGCGCCACGCGCTGGCGGCCTATGAGCGGCAGCGGCTGCCGATGACCGCCGACATCGTTGCCTCCAACCGCCGCGGCGGGCCGGAAGGCGTGATCGACGCCGTCGAACAGCTCGCGCCGCAGGGCTTTACCGACGTCGACACCATCCTCAATTACGAGGCGCGCGAGGCGATCGTCCGCGGCTATGCCGCCAAGGCCGGCTTTGCCGCGCGCGTGGTGGCGCGGCAATAGGTCCTTTGCAGGAGGAGACGTCCGGCAGGCCATCTCCACACCGTCATTGCGAGGAGCAAAGCGACGAAGCAATCCATCGTTCCGCGATCGCGGAAATATGGATTGCTTCGCTTCGCTCGCAATGACGGAATAAGCTACGCCGGCGGCGGCGGCAGGAAGTGGATGTTGTGCTCGGCGGCGAGCCGCACCACGTCATCCGGGTTCTGCTCCTTCATGTTGTGGATCGCCCAGAACAGGTCGTAGAGCCTCCGCGTCGGCGACACCCAGAACAGCGTCTTGGCCGGCTGCTGCGACTTGTTGAAGATGCCGTGCGGCTTGCCCATCGGCAGGCGAACCAGATCGCCAGGAGTTGCGGATTCGTCGGCGCCGTCGAGCATGAAGTCGAGCTTGCCCTCGAGGATGTAGAGGTACTCGTCCTGGTCGGGGTGGATATGCGGAGGAACGAAGGTGCCCGGCGGGAAGGTGGCGTGCCAGGAGAATGAATGCTCGGTGCGGCTCTTCGGGACGTAGGTCTGGCCAAGGATGCTCCAGGAAATGCCCTGGATGCCTTCATTGGCGCGGGTGATGCCGGCGATCTCGTCTTTCATCGTCATGTCTCTTGATCTCCATTTGACGCGTTTTCTTCACGCGAACCGATACCCATTTCGCTCGAAAACGCTTTGAGTGCCTTACTTTGCCGCGCAGTCCTTGGCGTAGCGATCGCCATAATTCGAAAACACCTTCTCGACGATCTCGGTCTGGAATTTGCCGTCCGGCCGTTTCGCGACCTTGGTGAGATAGAAATCCTGGATCGGATAGCCGTTGTTGCTGAACTTGAAGTTACCGCGCAGCGAGGTGAAGTCGGCCTTTTTCAGCGCCGCCGCGACCGCGTCCTTGTTGGAGAGGTCGCCCTTTGTGGCCTTGACCGCGCTGTCGATCAACAGCGCCGCGTCATAGGCCTGCATGGCGTAGGTGCCGGGCACGCCGTTGTAGGCCGCCTCATAGGCGGCGACGAACTTCTTGCTCTGGGGATTGTCGAGGTTCGGGGCCCAGTTCGCCCCGCCGAACATGCCGACCGCTGCGTCCTGCTGCGCGGGCAGGGTGGATTCGTCGACGGTGAAGGCGGAGAGCACCGGCACGGTGGCGCCAGCCTGCTTGTACTGCTTCACGAGATTAACGCCCATGCCGCCCGGCATGAAGGTGAACAGCGCGTCCGGCTTCAGCGCGGCGATCTTGGAGAGTTCGGGCTGGAAATCCAGCGTGTTCAGCGGCGTGTAGGATTCCTCGACGACCTCGCCCTTGTAGTCGAGCTTGAAGCCGGCGACGGAGTCGCGGCCGGCCTGATAGTTCGGCACCAGCAGGTAGACGCGCTTGTAGCCGCGGTCCTGCGCCACCTTGCCGAGGATCTCGTGCACCTGGTCGTTCTGGTACGACGTCACATAGAAGAACGGGTTGCACTCCTTGCCGGCGTAGCTGGAGGGACCAGCGTTCGGACTGATCAGGAAGGTCTTGCTGTCGGTGACCGGGCGGTGGATCGCCTGCAGGATGTTGGAGAAGATCGGGCCGACCACGAAGTCGACCTTGTCGCGCTCGAGCAGGCCACGCACCTTGACCACCGCGACGTCGGGCTTCAGTTCGTCGTCGGCGTTGACGATCTCGACATCGCGGCCGGCCATCTTGCCGCCGAGGTCCTTGATCGCGAGCGCAAAGCCGTCGCGGACCTGCTGGCCGAGCGCCGCGGCCGGGCCGGAGGTCGTGACCAGCACGCCGATCTTGATCTTCTCCTCCGCGGTCGCCGGGGTGACGGCGACACCCAGCAGCGCCGCCAATCCCGCGAGCTTCATCAATTGTTTCATGTCTCTCCCCCGACCACTGCTTTTGATGTTTCGGCTTCAGCCCAATTGGCCGCAGCTTAGTCTGACGCGCGCGACCGCTGCAAGCGATGCGGCATTGCGTCAGGATGATCGCCGCGGACCATGCAGGCGTAGCACATGCAAGCGCCGCGCCAATTGCTTGAAGTTTAAAGAAATTGCAGGATTGCCCAGACGGATCAGGCACGATTCGCAATTGTCCTTGCGGGGCGCCGCGAATTGCTTGAAGCTCAAAGCAATTGGTCCGACCGGAACCCGCCGCGGAGGCACGATCGCCGCATGATCCTCGATTCCGAAACCAAAGCCGTCGAACTGCCCGACGACCACGGCACCGAGCTCAGGCTGTGGCTGCGCCTCCTGACCTGCACCACGCTGATCGAAGGCGAGGTGCGCAGCCGGCTGCGCGAGAAGTTCGACGTCACGCTGCCGCGCTTCGACCTGATGGCCCAACTCGACAAGGTATCCGACGGCATGACGCTGTCGGACCTGTCGAAGCGGATGATGGTATCCAACGGCAACGTCACCGGGCTGGTCGAGCGCCTGGTTGAATCAGGCCATCTCGATCGCCGCACCTCGGAGACGGACCGCCGCGTGCAGTTCATCCGGCTCACAAAGCTCGGCCGCGCCGAATTCCGCAAGATGGCCGCCGAGCACGAGAAGTGGATCGCCGATATCTTCGGCGACCTCTCGCCGAAGGATATCCGCGAACTTATGCGGCTGCTCGCCAAGGCCAAGGGCTCGGCGCAGCGCTCCGCCAAGGCAAGGAGCGCTTAAAGCCGTGACCGAGGTCGATTACGAGGTCGAATACAACAACCGGGCGCGGGTGCCGGAAAATCCGGCGCTGATGGCCGGCTGGGCGAGGGACTCCGCGGCCTATCGCGAGCAGCATCCGCCGCGGCGGCTGACCTATGGTCCGGGCAGCCGCAACGTCATCGACCTGTTCGAAGGCGATCGTGACGGCCCGCTCGTGGTCTTCATCCATGGCGGCTACTGGCAGGCGCTCGACGGCTCGTCATCGAGCCACTGCGCGCGAGGGCTCAATGGCCACGGCATCGGCGTCGCGGTGCCGAGCTACGATCTCTGTCCCAATGTCACGGTCGGCGACATCATCGGCGAGATGCGTGCGGCGTGCCGCGAACTGGCCAGACTCGGCCGGCCGCTGGTCGTGTCGGGACACTCCGCAGGCGGACATCTTGCCGCATGCATGCTCGCGACCGATTGGCCGGCCTATGATGGGTCGCTGCCGAAGGACCTGGTCAGGGCTGCTTACGCGATCTCCGGCCTGTTCGAGCTTGAGCCATTGGTCGGCACCTCCATCAACAAGGCGCTTGGCCTCGACCGCGCCGCAGCACGTGCGGCGAGCCCGCTGTCCTGGACGCCGCCTGCGGGCGCGACGCTCGATGCCGTCGTCGGCGGCGCCGAGAGCGCGGAATATCACCGGCAGAGCCGGACCATCGTCGATGTCTGGGGCAAAGCGGGCGTCGCAACGCGGTTCGGCGTTGTGCCGGACGCCAATCATTTCACCGCGATCGCGCCGCTCGCCGACCCGGGCTCGGCGATGGTCGCGCGGCTGAAGCAGCTTACGCAAATCTGAGGTTCTGAAGGATCGGCCGGCGATTGCCGCGCGATTTCCACCCTTGCGCCAAACTATTTTAAGTATAAAATGATTGGCGATTGGAACGCTGCGGGGCGTCCTTGTTCTTCTCGATATTGGTCTTGGCCTTTCTGGATGGAAAGCGAGGGGCAATCGAATGTCAGGTGAATTTCCCGGGCTCGGCCCATCCGGGCATGTCGACGATTTCGCACGGCGCAACCTGCCGCCATCAGCGCAATGGCCGCAGCTGCTGCTCGACCGGCCGGAGTTTCAATATCCGGATTATCTCAACGCCGCGGTCGAGCTGACCGACCGCATCGTCGAGCAGGGGATGGGCGATCGCATCGCGCTGATCGGCAATGGCCGTCAGCGCACCTACAAGGAACTGACCGATTGGTCGAACCGCCTGGCGCACGCGCTGGTGGAGAATTACGGCGTCAAGCCCGGCAATCGCGTGCTGATCCGCTCGGGCAACAACCCGGCGCTGGTCGCGGCCTGGCTCGCTGCGACCAAGGCCGGTGCCGTCGTCGTCAACACCATGCCGATGCTGCGCGCCGGCGAATTGGCCAAGATCGTCGACAAGGCCGAGATCTCGCTGGCGCTAACCGACAGCCGCATCGCGGATGAACTGGTGGCCTGCGCCAAGACCAGCAAATTCCTCAAGCAGGTCGTCAATTTCGACGGCACGCAGAACCACGACGCCGAGCTCGACCGGATCGCGCTGAACAAGCCGGTCAAGTTCGATGCGGTGAAGACCGGCCGCGACGACGTCGCGCTGCTGGGCTTCACGTCGGGCACGACGGGCGAGCCCAAGGCGACCATGCACTTCCACCGCGATCTCCTGATCGTTGCCGACGGCTATGCGAAGGAAGTGCTCAAGGTCACACCCGACGACGTGTTCGTCGGCTCGCCGCCGCTTGCGTTCACATTCGGCCTCGGCGGGCTCGCGATCTTCCCGCTGCGCTTCGGCGCCACCGCGACGCTGCTGGAGAACGCGGCGCCGAGCGAGATGATCCGGATCATCGAAACCTACAAGGCGACGATCTGCTTCACCGCGCCGACCGCCTATCGCGCGATGATGGCCGCGATGGACAAGGGCGCCGATCTGTCGTCGCTGCGGCTCGCCGTCTCGGCCGGCGAGACGCTGCCGGCGCCGGTGTTCGAGAGCTGGACCAGGAAGACCGGCAAGCCGATCCTCGACGGCATCGGCAGCACTGAACTGCTGCACATCTTCATCACCAACCGCACCGGCAGCGCCGTCGGCGGCACCACGGGCACGCCTGTCACCGGCTACGAGGCGAAGATCGTCGACGAAGACATGAACGAGCTGCCGGCGGGCCAGGTCGGCAAGCTGGCGGTTCGCGGTCCGACCGGCTGCCGCTATCTCGCCGACTCCCGGCAGACCAAATATGTCCGCGACGGCTGGAACATCACCGGCGATGCCTTCGTCAGGGACGAGAACGGCCGGCTGTCCTTCGTGGCACGGGCCGACGACATGATCATCTCGGCGGGCTACAACATCGCCGGTCCCGAGGTGGAGGCCGCGCTGCTCGGCCATCCCGATGTCGCGGAGTGCGCCGTGATCGGCGCACCCGACGAGGAGCGGGGGCAGATCGTCTCGGCGTTCATCGTGCTGAAGCAGGGCGCGCGCTGCGACGAGGTCGAGGTCAAGCTGCTGCAGGATCACGTCAAGGCGACGATCGCGCCGTACAAATATCCCCGCGCGATCGCCTTCGTCGAGGCGCTGCCGAAGACCCAGACCGGGAAGATCCAGCGCTTCAAGCTGCGCGAGGCAAGCTGACAAGTAAAAGGGGAGGGCGACGGCCCGCGGCCGCCGCCCGACAGATCAATGCGCCGCGTCGCCGCCGGCCGCGTTCTTCGGCTTTCCGGTCAAGAGGATCGCGATCGCGGCGAACACCAGCACGATGCCGATCACGGCAAAGGTGTCGCTGAAACCAAGCACCAGGGCCTGGCGCTTCACGATATTGCCGAGCGCCACGATCGCCTGGTGGTGCGCGGTCGCCGGATCGGAGATGCCGTGGCTGAGGAAGTAATTGGTCACCTCGGCGATCCGGGTGCGCACTTCCTCGCGGCCGAGGTCGACCGACTGGCCGATGATGTTGGAGTGGAACTGCTCGCGCTTGGTGACGATGGTGGCGAGCAGGGCCGTGCCGATCGCGCCGCCGAGATTGCGCATCATGTTGGAGATGCCGGAGGCCGCCGCGGCATCCTGCGGCGCGACACTGCCGAGGCTGACCGCCGACAGCGGGGCCAGCATGATCGCCTGGCCGATCGCGCGGACGATGTTCGGGACGAAGAACTGGTCGCCGGAGTAATCGAGCGACATCGCGATGTTCATGAAGGAGGAGACCGCGAACAGGATCATGCCGGTGAAGGCGATGAAGCGCGGATCGAAGCGCTGCATCAGCTTCGGCACCAGCGGGATCAGGATCAGCTGCGGCAGGCCGGTCCAGGCCAGCACCTGGCCGATCTGCTCGGCGTTGTAGCGCTGCACCTGGCCGAGATAGGCCGGCAGCAGGTACACCGAGCCGAACAGCGCGAAGCCGACGAACACCGCCGAGATGGTGCCGAAGCCGAAGCTGCGCTGGGTCAGGAGGCGCAGCCGGATCAGCGGCTTCTCGACGACGAGCTCGATCCAGACGAACAGAGTGAGGCTGACCGCTGCGATCACCGCGAGCTTGACGATGAAGGGCGAGCCGAACCAGTCGTTCTTGTTGCCTTCCTCGAGCACGGCCTGCAGCGACGACAGGCCGATCGCCATCGTGGCGATGCCGAGCCAGTCGCCCTCGCGCAGCAGATGCAACTGCATCGGCTGGCGTTCCAGCGTGAAGTAGAGCGTGATGACCATCACCGCGGTCGGGATCACGTTGACGAAGAAGATGGTCTGCCAGCCGTAATTCTCGGTGAGGTAGCCGCCGATGGTCGGGCCGATCGCGGGGGCGAAGGTCACGGCGAGCGCGAACATGGCAAGGCCGACCGGCTGCTGGGCCTTCGGCAGCTTGGTGAAGACCAGCGTGAAGGCCATCGGGATCAGCACGCCGCCGAAGAAACCCTGCAAGCCGCGCATCGCGATCATCGAGGGCAGGTCGTGGGTGAAGGCACAGGCGACCGAGAAGATCGCGAACAGGGTGGCGAAGCCGATGATGATCTTGCGGAAGGAAAACACCCGGCTGAGATAGTCGGTCAGCGGGATCACCACGATCTCGCCGATCAGATAGGAGGTCGAGATCCAGGAGCCGTTGTCGACGCCGGTTCCGATGCCGCCCTCGATGTTGAGCAGCGAGGCGTTGGTGATCTGGATGTTGAGGATCGCCATGAAGGCGCCGATCATGGCGGCGACAATGGAAATCCAGACCGCCATGCTGGCGCGGTTGGGATCGGCCGCTACAGCTGCCGCGCGGGGCGCAGCAGCCGGGGACGAGAGCGCGAGATCGGACATGACATCACCTATTTGAAGGAGGCGACAGCGAGCTTGGGAGAGGCGCCGGAGCGCGGCGCCTCGCCAGGTTGCGACAAGGTTGCGATGGTCGGGATGACCGACATGCCGGGCCGCAATTCGACCGCCGTCGCGTCGAGTGCGATCTTCACCGGAATGCGCTGCACCACCTTGGTGAAGTTGCCGGTCGCATTGTCTGGCGGCAGCAGCGCGAATTCCTGGCCGCTGGCGGGCGCGAGACTGTCGACATGGCCGCGCACCACCTGTCCCGGGAACATGTCGACGGCGATCTCGACCGGCTGACCCTTGCGGACATTGGTGAGCTGCGTCTCCTTGTAGTTCGCGATGACATAGGCGCCGGCGGCGGGCACCAGCGACATCAGCTGGGTGCCGGCCTGGACGAACTGGCCGGTGCGCAGGGTGCGGTTGCCGACCACGCCGTCGATCGGGGCTGATATGGTGGTGTAGCCGAGGTTCAACTCGGCCTGATGCTGGAGCGCGGTCGCCCGCGCCTGCGCCGCGACCGCCTGGGCAATGTCGGCCTTGAGCAGCTCCACCTGGCGGAGCGCGGAGGCGAGGTTCGCGGTATCGCGGGCGACAGCGGCCTGTGCGCTGGCGTAGCGCGACTGCGCCTGCTGCGCGTTCTGCACGCTGCCGAAGCCGGTGCCGGCGAGGTCGGTGTAGCGCTTGTTCTCCTGCTCGGCGAAGGTCTGCGTCGCGGTGTCCACGGCGAGCGTCGCGCGGGCCGCTTCGATCACGGACTGCTGCACATCGAGCTGCGCATGCTTGCTGGCGATCGCGGCTTCGGCGGCGTCGACGTCGGCCTTGGCCTGATCCAGCGCGACCCTGAAATCGCGATCGTCGATCCGCGCCAGCATCTGGCCGGCGCGCACATGCTCGTTGTCGCCGACCAGCACCGCGCTGAGATAGCCGGAGACTTTTGGCGCGATCGTCGTGTTATCGGCCTTCACATAGGCGTCGTCGGTCGAGACCTGGAAGCGGCCGACCGTCCAGTAGTCCCAGCCGTACCAGGCTCCGCCCGAAAGGACGGCGAGCGCCGCGCCGGCCAGCAGCAGGCGGCGAAGCCTGCCCTTGGCGGCGGGCGGCCTGGCGGCCTCCGGATTTGCGATCAATTGCCTGGCGGTCTCGGCCGGAACCTGGCTTTCGGCCTTGAATGATGTCTCATGCTGGCTCATGGGCGGCGCTCCTGATCCGTCTATCCCGCTGGAAAATCTTGCAAATTTCGGTCGATGCCCGCGGGATTAATTAGGAAACTTGATGTTTTCCAAAATAGAGCCCATATTGGGAGTGTCAATAGAATGACATGCATCATTTAAAAGCATGGCTCGCGGATGAACCGGAATGGCAAGGATCAGACTGAGCAAGGCGCGCCGGCGCGGCGCGGCCGGGGGCGGCCGCAGCTGCGTTCCGACGACGAGACGCGCGCGCTGATCTATGACGCCGCGCGGCGCGAGTTCTCCGAGCGCGGCTTTGCTGCGGCCAACATCGCCGACGTGGCCTGCCGCGCCGGCGTCTCCACCAAGACACTCTATCGGCTGATCCCGACCAAGCTGGCGCTGTTCGAGGGCACGGTGACGGACCGGATGGACCGATTCATATCCGCCGTAAATCTCGGCGCCTGCGACGGCCGCGATATCGCGGCGGCACTGGAGGCCGCACTCTCGACCTGTGGCGAGCTGATACTCGATGCCGAGGTTATCGCGCTTCAGCGCATCATCCTGGCCGACAGCGACAAATTTCCCGACATCGCCGAGATGTTCTACGAGAAGGCGATGCAGCGGACGCTTGGCGCGCTGGCTGCATGGCTGGGCGTGCAGCAGCGGCGGGGACGGATCGCGGTGGACGACGCGCAGGCCGCTGCGGGCATGCTGCTCGGCATGCTCGTGTTCCAGCCGCAACGCGACGTGATGTACGGCCACAGGCCGCCGCCGTCGCGGGCGCAGATCGAGGCCCGCGCCAAGGCCTGCGCGGCACTGTTCTTGTCCGGATGCGCGGTGCCGGCCGACCAGATCAAGAAGCAGAACGGAGACGCGTGACGCCCCGCCTCACTTGCCCATTGCCGCCGCCGGCGGCTGGGCCAGCACCTGCCGGATCATCCGCGCGAGATCGGATTTGCGGTAGGGCTTCGGCAGCAGCGTTACATCCGGGTCGAGACGGCCGTGGTGGATGATCGCGTCCTCGGTGTAGCCGGAGGTGAAGAGCACGCGCACCGAGGGCAGTTTGGCGATCACGGCGTCGGCGACCTGCCGGCCATTCATGCCGCCGGACATGATGACGTCGGTGAACAGCACGTCGCAGACGAACCCGTTGTCGACCGCAGCCAATGCTTCCGGGCCGTTGGCGGTGACCATGGTGTGATAGCCAAGTTGCTCGAGCTGGGCGCTGACGTAATTGCGCACCAGCGGATCGTCCTCGACGACCAGGATGGATTCATTGCCGCCGCGCGTGTCGACCGGAGGAGGCGGCTCGACGTCGATCATGTCGCCGCTGCTGCGCGGCAGATAGAGCTTGATCGAGGTGCCGTGGCCCTCTTCGGAATAGATCTTGAGGTGTCCGTTGGACTGCTTGATGAAGCCGTACACCATGCTGAGCCCGAGGCCGGTGCCCTTGCCGGTGTCCTTGGTGGTGAAGAATGGCTCGAACACCTTGTCGCGGATCCCCGCCGGGATGCCCCCGCCGGTGTCGCTGACCGCGACCATCACATATTCACCCGCCCGCACATCGGGGTTGGCGACGGCATAAACCTCGTCGAGGATGACGTTGCTGGTCTCCAGCATCAGCTTGCCGCCATCGGGCATCGCATCGCGGGCATTGACCGCGAGATTGAGCAGCGCGGTCGCCATGTGGTTCGGATCGATGAAGGCCGACCAGGCATCGGGCTCGAGCGCGGTATCGATCTCGATCTGCTCGCCAAGCGAGGGGCGCAGCAGCCGCGCGGTGTCCTGCACCAGCGTGTTGAGATTCGCTTCACGCGGTTGCAGCGGCTGCAGCCGCGAGAAGGCCAGCAGGTGCTTGGTCACTTCTGCACCGCGAAACGCCGCATCGGTGATCATCTTGGCGACAGACGACAGCGCGGGATCATGTTCAACGGCTTCCGCGAGGATGTCGATCAGGCCGGTGATGACGGTCAGGATATTGTTGAAGTCGTGGGCGATGCCGCCGGAGAGGTGCCCGACGGCCTCCATTTTCTGCACCTGGCGGAGCTTTTGCTCGGCTTCGAGCTGTTCGCGGGCGGCCTCGACCTCGCGGGCGCGCATGAAGATTTCCGCTTCCATCTGCTCGGTGCGCTCGCGCAGCCGGTCGGTCAGCTGGTCCTGCTCGGCACCGCGCTGCTTCAGCTGGATGAAGCTGGTGACGTCTTCGACCCGATGGATGATGTAGGTGAACTGCCCGTTCGGCCCCAGCACCGGCGTATTGCGCGGGCTCCAGTAGCGTTCCTCGAAGCCGCCGCCCTCCGACTCGGGCTTGCGGATATCGTATTTCTGCACCGTCATGGTGTCGGGGCGGCGGAACTGGACCACGCGCTCGAGCGAGGCGCGCAGGTTCCGCACGCCGTCGGCGGTCGGATCGTCCGGATTGTCGGGAAACACCTCGAACAGCCCGCGCCCGAGGATCGCGGCGCGCTCGGTCTTGGTGGCGCGCAGATACGCGTCGCTCACTGCCACGATGCGGAAGTCGGGCTGCGTCAGCACCAGATAAAGGCCGGGCGCCGCCTCGAATAACGCCTTGAAGTCGGGCGTCGGCGGGGACTGGTTCTGCAGTTCAACCTCCCTCGCAGGGTGCGGTCCGCCGGGTGACCGCAGTCAAGATGTGACATGCGTTTCGCGGAACTTCAATGCCTAACATACGGCACCACCTCGATTTTCTGGCTCGATCGGGCGTTGCAACGTCGCCCGGGCGCTAGTTTGAATTCGGCAGATAGCGCCAGCCCTCCTTGCCGAGGAAATCCAGCATGGCCTGCGCGGGCGGCAGCAGGATCTTGTCGGCGCGCCTGATCGCGTGCCACTGCCGGACGATCGGCAGGCCCTTCACCTTGAGCACCACCAGCCGGCCGTCCTCCAGCTCATGGAACACCGTGTGCTGGGAGATGAAGGCGATGCCGAGCCCGGCCATCACCGCCTGCTTGATGGTCTCGTTGCTGTCCATCGCCATGCCGAGTTTCGGCTCCAGCCCGACCCGCTCGAAATATTGCTGCATCAGCATCCGCGTCCCCGATCCTTGCTCGCGAGTGATGAAGGTTTCGTTGGCGAGCTCCGATGGGGCGACGTGCCGCCGCCGCGCCAGCCGATGATCGGGCGCGGCGACGATGAAGTGCGGATGCCGGCCGAGCGGCTTCATCTCGACCTCGACGTCGGCCGGCGGCCGGCCCATCACCGCGATGTCGAGATCATAGCCGCGCAGCGCGTCGCGAATCTCCTCGCGGTTGCCGATCCTGAGCGTGACCTCGATCTTGGGAAAGCGGCGCGAGAACGCCGCGATCGCGAACGGCACGAAGTATTTCGCGGTGGAGACCGCGCCCATCGCGACGCGGCCGCCGCTGCGGCCGGCGATCATGTCGAGCGACTGCTCGCAATCCTTCAGCGCCGCCTCGATCCGCTCGACCAGCGTCAGCACATGCGCGCCGGCATCCGTCAGCGCCATACCGTCGCCGGTGCGCTGGATCAGCGGCAACCCCGCGAGCGCCTGCAGGTTGCGAAGCTGCAGCGTCACCGCGGGCTGCGTCAGGTTCAACCGGTTGGCGGCCGACGTGATCGATCCGGCCTCGTGCAAGGTCGACAGTGCGCGCAGCTGGCGGATGGTGAGATCCCGTGAGAAGTTGCCGGCCATGACAAGCTCCATAAGAAATACTTTGCCCGGACCAAAGATAATAAAATTTCCCTAATTGGGCAATTCGCGCGTTGATAGGGCGAAGGCGACTCCCCTGAGGTCGCCTCTCGAAGCCTCGGGACAGAGGGCGCGATCATAGGGAGAGGCCGGTGGAGATTCGTCCTGCATTGCATGCCCATCTGGAGTGGCCGACGCAACACAACCCGTTGCGCGCCGCGACCGTTGTGGTGATCGAAGCCCTTGCGCGTGCGGCGATCGAGCTCTCGCGCATCATTGCCGCCGGGCCGCTCGCCGGAGTCGGCGGCGAGAGCGGCGGCGTCAATCCCGACGGCGATCGCCAGAAGACCATCGACATCGTCGCCGACGACCTGATGCGGAACGCGCTGCGCGCCGCGCCGGTCGCCGCAGTGCTGTCGGAGGAAGTCGAACTGCCCGAGACGCTCGATCCCGACGCGCCGCTCTGCGTCGCGATCGATCCGCTCGATGGATCCGCCAATCTCGAAAACAACATCTCGATCGGCACGATCTTCTCGATCCGGCCGAAGGGAAACGACGTCATCTCGACCTTCTTCGAGCCCGGCACGGCGCAATGCGCCGCAGGTTGCTTCATCTACGGTCCACAGACCGTGCTGGTGCTGGCGCTCGACCAATGCGTCGACTGTTTCACGCTGGACCCGCGAACCGGTGAGTTCGTCCTGACCGCGCGCGATCTGCGCGTGCCGCAGGATGCGTCGGAATTCGCCATCAATGCCTCGAATCGGCGGCACTGGAGCGGCCCGGTGCGCAGCTACATCGACGAGTGCCTCGCCGGCGTGAACGGTGAGCGCGGGCAGGACTTCAACATGCGCTGGATCGGCTCGCTGGTCGCCGAGGCCTACCGCATCCTGATGCGCGGCGGCGTGTTCCTGTATCCGGCGGATGCGCGCCAGGGCTACCGCGAAGGCCGGTTGCGTCTGCTGTACGAGGCGCATCCCATCGCACTGATCATGGAATGGGCGGGCGGCGCCGCGTCGAACGGCCGGTCGCGCATTCTCGAACTGTCGGCACGCACGCCGCATCAGCGTGTGCCCCTGATCATGGGATCGGCGCGCGCCGTGCGCGACGTCGATGCGATCCACCTGACCGTCGAGCCGTTGTTCGAAAGCAGCGATGCCCCGCTGTTCGCGCGGCGCGGCCTGTTCCGCTGAGGAGGACCGCATGTCACGTCGGCATCCCATCATCTCGATCACCGGCTCCTCCGGGGCCGGCACCACCTCGGTGAAGAAGACCTTCGAGAACATCTTCCGCCGCGAGAACGTGGTCGCCGCCTATATCGAGGGCGACGCGTTCCACCGCTACGACCGCGCCGAGATGCGCAGCCTGATGGCGGAGAGAGCCGAGCGCGGCAACAAGCACTTCAGCCATTTCAGCCCCGAGACCAATTTGTTCCAGGAGCTGGAGAAGCTGTTCAGCGACTATGCCGAGACCGGCACCGGAACCACGCGGCACTATGTGCACGACGAGGAGGAGGCGCGGCTCTACGGCGCCAAGCCCGGCACCTTCACCGCCTGGGAGGCGCTGCCGGAGAATTCCGACCTCCTGTTCTACGAGGGCCTGCACGGCGCCGTGGTCACCGACAAGGTGAATGTCGCGCAGCATGCCGACCTCAAGATCGGCGTCGTGCCGGTCATCAACCTCGAATGGATCCAGAAGCTGCACCGCGATCGCAGCCATCGCGGCTACTCCACCGAGGCGGTGACCGACACCATCCTGCGCCGCATGCCGGACTACGTGAACTACATCTGTCCGCAATTCACCGAGACCGACATCAACTTCCAGCGCGTGCCGACCGTCGATACGTCGAACCCTTTCATCGCGCGCTGGATCCCGACGCCGGATGAATCGATGGTCGTGATCCGCTTGAAGAACCCGCGCGGCATCGACTTCCCCTATCTGCTCTCGATGATCCCGAACAGCTTCATGTCGCGCGCCAATTCGATCGTGGTGCACGGCGCCAAGCTCGACCTCGCGATGCAGCTCATCCTGACCCCGCTGATCCTGCAACTGATCGAACGAAAGAGGCGAACGATATGACCGCACTTGCGTCCGTAGCCAGCCGCCCCGAAATCAGCCACGACGAGATGGCCAACGCCATCCGCTTCCTCGCCGTCGACGCGGTCGAGCAGGCGAAATCCGGCCACCCCGGCATGCCGATGGGCATGGCCGATGTCGCGACCGTGCTGTTCACGGACTTCCTGAAGTTCGACCCGGCCGATCCGGCGTGGCCCGACCGCGACCGCTTCGTGCTGTCGGCCGGTCACGGCTCGATGCTGCTCTACGCGCTGCTTTACCTCACAGGCTACGAGAGCATGACGCTCGACCAGCTCAAGGCGTTCCGGCAGTGGGGATCGAAGACCCCGGGCCATCCCGAGTACGGCCACACCCCGGGTGTCGAGACCACGACCGGGCCGCTCGGGCAGGGGGTTGCGACCGCGGTCGGCATGGCGCTTGCCGAGCGGCTGATGAACGCCCGCTTCGGCGACGACCTCGTCGACCACTACACCTATGTGATCGCCGGCGATGGATGCCTGATGGAAGGCATCAGCCATGAGGCGATCTCGCTGGCCGGCCATTTGCGGCTGAACCGCTTGATCGTGCTGTTCGACGACAATCATATCTCGATCGACGGCGCCACCTCGCTGTCCTGCTCGGACGACCAGACGGCGCGGTTCAAGGCCAGCGGCTGGAACGTCAACCGCGTCGACGGCCACGATCCGCAGGCGATCACCGCGGCGATCAGGCAGGCGCGATCGAGCGATCGTCCGTCGTTGATCGCCTGCCGGACGGTGATCGGGTTCGGCGCGCCGAACCGGCAGGGCAGCGAAAAGGTGCATGGCGCGCCGCTCGGTGCCGATGAGGTGGCGAAGACCCGTGCCGCGCTGCGCTGGCCGTATCCGGCATTCGAGATTCCCGATGCGGTGCTGGCGGAGTGGCGCGAGCTCGGCGGCCGCGGCCGCGACGCACGGCGGGCCTGGATCGAGCGTTCGCGCGGCGCCTGCAAGGGCGACAGGGCCGAGCGGTCTCCGTTCCACGATGCGCTGAACCGGAAATTGCCCTGCGCCTATGCCGAGGCGATGGCCAAGCTGGTGGAGCGGTTCGCGACCGAGCGGCCGAAGCTCGCCACGCGGCAGGCTTCGCAGCAGGTCATCGACGTGATCGCGGAGGCGTTGCCCAATTTGCTGGGCGGCTCGGCCGACCTCACGCACTCCAATCTGACGCTGGCGAAGTCGCAGGTTTCGGTGCGGCCGGAAACGCTCGACGGCAGCTACATCCACTACGGCATTCGCGAACACGGCATGGCCGCGGCGATGAACGGCGTCGCCCTGCACGGCGGGTTCATTCCCTATGGCGGCACCTTCCTCAGCTTTGCCGATTACAGCCGGCCGGCGATCCGCCTTGCGGCGCTGATGGGGATCCGCGTCATCCATGTGATGACCCACGATTCCATCGGACTCGGCGAGGACGGGCCGACGCATCAGCCGGTCGAGCATCTGGCGGCGCTGCGCGCGATCCCGAACGTCCTGGTGTTCCGCCCGGCCGATGCGGTCGAGACGGCGGAAGCGTGGGACTGCGCGCTGAAGGCAGAGACCTCGCCGTCGATCCTCTGCCTGTCGCGGCAGGCGCTGCCGAC
Organism: Bradyrhizobium sp. USDA 4506; assembly: GCF_054058795.1. Lineage (NCBI taxonomy): Bacteria > Pseudomonadati > Pseudomonadota > Alphaproteobacteria > Hyphomicrobiales > Nitrobacteraceae > Bradyrhizobium > Bradyrhizobium sp. USDA 4506. The sequence continues at coordinate 1,382,712 of NZ_JBSSBM010000002.1, forward strand.
GGTTCGCGACGGCAGCAAGGACAACCAGGTCGCGCTCGGCGCCTACGTTCTCGTCGAGCCGGCCTTCGCGCGTGACGTCACCCTGATTGCAACGGGTTCGGAGGTGGCGATTGCGCTCGAAGCCGCAAAGCTGCTGGCGGAAGACGGGGTACAGGCCGCGGTCGTCTCGGCCCCGTGCTTCGACCTGTTCCGCCAGCAGCCGAGCGACTATCGCGCCCAGGTGCTGGGCAGCGCCCCGCGCGTCGGCGTGGAGGCTGCGGTCGAGGGCGACTGGACGCGTTGGCTCGGAGACGACGGTGCATTCGTCGGCATGGCCGGCTTCGGCGCTTCCGCGCCGGCCGACGTGCTCTACCGCGAATTCGGCATCACGCCCGCGGCAATCGCTGCTGCAGCAAAACAGCTCATTCAACGAGCGAATTGAAAGGAGGACGCCACCATGGCGCGGATAACCCTGAGGCAGTTGCTGGACCACGCCGCCGAACGCGGCTACGGCGTTCCGGCCTTCAACATCAACAATATGGAGCAGGGCCTCGCCATCATGGAGGCGGCGGCTTCCTGCGATGCGCCTGTCATCATCCAGGCCTCGCGCGGCGCGCGCTCCTATGCCAACGACATCATGCTGGCGAAGATGATCGACGCGCTCGAGGAGATGCATCCGCAGATTCCGCTCTGCCTGCATCTCGATCACGGAAACGAAGAGGCGACCTGCGCCACCGCGATCCGTTACGGCTTCACCTCCGTCATGATGGACGGCTCGCTCAAGGCCGACGCCAAGACCGCAGCCGACTATGACTACAACGTCGATATCACCCGCCGGGTGGTCGACATGGCGCACTGGGTCGGCGCGTCGGTCGAAGGCGAGCTCGGCGTGCTCGGCTCGCTCGAGCATGGCGGCGGCGAGCAGGAGGACGGTCACGGCGTCGAGGGCAAGCTGAGCCATGACCAGCTGCTCACCGATCCGGATCAGGCGGTCGACTTCGTCCGCGCCACCAAGGTCGATGCGCTTGCAATCGCGATGGGTACCTCGCACGGCGCCTACAAGTTCACGCGGCGGCCCGACGGCGAGATCCTGGCGATGCGCGTGGTCGAGGAGATCCACAGCCGCCTGCCGAACACGCATCTGGTGATGCACGGCTCGTCCTCGGTACCGCAGCCGCTGCAGGACATGTTCAACCAGTTCGGCGGCGAGATGCCGCAGACCTGGGGCGTCCCGGTCGAGGAGATCGTTCGCGGCATCAAGCACGGGGTGCGCAAGGTCAATATCGACACCGATTGCCGCCTGGCGATGGCGGCGGCCTTCCGCAAGGTCGCCGTCCAGTCGAAGAGTGAGTTCGATCCGCGCAAATTCCTGAAGCCGGCGATGGATGCGCTACGCGAACTCTGCCGTGACCGCTTCGAGCAGTTCGGCACGGCCGGCAATGCCGCCAGAATCAAGGTGGTTGCACTGCCGGAAATGGCTCGCCGCTATCGCGCCGGCGCGCTCGATCCGCAAATTGGAAAGATGACCCAGGCCGCCTGAGCAAATGGCGACGAACCACAGGAGATTTCGATGAATATGCAGCAGTCGATCACCGTGCGCGGCAAGGATCGCTACAAGTCCGGCGTGATGGAATACAAGCGGATGGGCTATTGGGAGCCGAACTACGAGCCCAAGGACACCGACGTCATCGCCTTGTTCCGCGTCACGCCGCAAGACGGCGTCGATCCGACCGAAGCCTGCGCGGCTGTGGCGGGCGAATCCTCGACCGCGACCTGGACCGTGGTGTGGACCGACCGGCTGACGGCCGCGGAGAAATACCGGGCGAAGTGCTACCGCGTCGATCCGGTGCCGAATTCGCCGGGCAGCTACTTCGCCTACATCGCCTATGACCTCGACCTGTTCGAGCCGGGCTCGATCTCGAACCTGACCGCCTCGATCATCGGCAATGTGTTCGGGTTCAAACCGCTGAAGGCATTGCGGCTCGAGGACATGCGGCTGCCGACTGCCTATGTGAAGACATTCCAGGGCCCGGCGACCGGCATCGTGGTGGAGCGCGAGCGGCTCGACAAGTTCGGCCGTCCATTGCTCGGCGCCACCGTGAAGCCGAAGCTCGGCCTGTCCGGCCGCAACTATGGCCGCGTCGTCTATGAGGCGCTGAAAGGCGGGCTCGATTTCACCAAGGACGACGAGAACATCAACTCGCAGCCCTTCATGCACTGGCGCGAGCGCTTCCTCTACTGCATGGAGGCGGTCAACCGCGCGCAGGCCGCGACCGGCGAGATCAAGGGGACCTATCTCAACGTCACCGCGGCGACCATGGAGGATATGTACGAGCGCGCCGAGTTTGCCCATGAGCTCGGCTCCAACATCGTCATGATCGACCTTGTGATCGGCTACACCGCGATCCAGTCGATGGCGAAGTGGGCGCGCAAGAATAACATGATCCTGCATCTGCATCGCGCCGGCCACTCGACCTACACGCGGCAGCGCAGCCACGGCGTCTCGTTCCGCGTGATCGCGAAATGGATGCGGCTCGCCGGCGTCGATCACATCCATGCCGGCACGGTGGTCGGCAAGCTCGAAGGCGATCCAAACACCACCCGCGGCTATTACGACATCTGCCGCGAGGACTTCAATCCGTTGCACCTGGAGCACGGCGTGTTCTTCGACCAGAACTGGGCGAGCCTCAACAAGCTCATGCCGGTGGCCTCGGGCGGCATTCATGCCGGCCAGATGCACCAGCTGCTCGATCTGCTCGGCGAGGACGTCGTGCTGCAGTTCGGCGGCGGCACCATCGGCCATCCCCGCGGCATCCAGGCCGGCGCCACCGCCAACCGCGTCGCGCTGGAAGCCATGATCCTCGCCCGCAACGAGGGGCGCGACTACGTCCATGAGGGGCCGGAGATCCTGGCCAAGGCGGCGCAGACCTGCACGCCGCTGCGCGAGGCGCTCGACGTCTGGAAGGACGTCACCTTCAACTACGAGTCGACCGACGCCCCCGATTTCGTTCCCACGCCGAGCATGGCGGTCTGAGAGGAGATACTCATGCGCGTTACCCAAGGCTGCTTCTCGTTCCTGCCCGATCTCACCGACGAGCAGATCGCCGCGCAGGTGCAATACTGCCTCGACAAGGGTTGGGCGGTGAACATCGAGTTCACCGACGATCCGCATCCCCGCAACACCTATTGGGACATGTGGGGCCTGCCGATGTTCGACCTGCGCGATGCGGCGGGCATCATGAAGGAGCTCGCCGACTGCCGACGGGTCTATGGCGACCGCTATATCCGGATCTCCGGCTTTGATTCCAGCCCGGGCTGGGAGTCGGTTCGCATCTCCTTCATCGTCAACCGGCCGCAGGAGGAGCCAGGCTTCCGGCTCGACCGCCAGGAGGCGGCCGGACGCAATCTGCGTTATGCGACCCATTCCTATGCAGCGGGCCGCCCCGAAGGCGAACGCTACACCGATCATTGACCGCGTCCGGCTTGCAAACCAGGCGGGTTGCTCCCTCGACCGTCCTGGTCCGGATGCACTTCTCCGTCGTCGCCGCCGCGGCGACGGAGCTTTTCCAGGCGAGAGGACAATGACGCAAGCGCAAGAACAGATCAGCGAACAAATCCGCGAGACCCCGCTCGAGACTATCGACCTTCGCCATGAATTCGCCGACCTCGGCATCGGCGACGTGCTCGACCAGCTCGATTCCGAATTGATCGGCCTGAAGCCGGTGAAGACCCGCATCCGCGAGATCGCCTCGCTGCTGCTGGTCGAACGCATCAGGCAGAAGATGGCGCTGGCGACGACGTTTCCGACCCTGCACATGTCGTTCACCGGCAATCCCGGCACCGGCAAGACCACGGTCGCGCTGCGGATGGCCGGCATCCTGCACAAGCTCGGCTTCGTGCGCCGCGGCCACGTCATCAGCGTCACGCGCGACGACCTCGTCGGCCAATATATCGGCCACACCGCGCCGAAGACCAAGGAGATCTTAAAGAAGGCGATGGGCGGCGTGTTGTTCATCGACGAGGCCTATTACCTCTATCGCCCGGAAAACGAGCGCGACTACGGACAGGAGGCGATCGAGATCCTGCTGCAGGTGATGGAGCAGCAGCGCGAGGATCTGGTGGTGATCCTGGCCGGCTATGGCGACCGCATGGAGAAATTCTTCCAGAGCAATCCGGGCTTCCGCTCCCGCATCGCGCATCACATCGATTTCCCCGACTATTCCGACGGCGAGTTGCTCTGGATCGCCGAGCTGATGTTGCAGCAGCAGAATTATCAGTTCTCTCCGGAAGCCCGCGAGGCCTTCATCCGTTACATCGCCGTGCGCAAAGAACAGCCGCTGTTCTCCAATGCACGCTCGATCCGCAATGCGCTCGATCGCATCCGGCTGCGCCAGGCCAACCGGATCGTGGCGAAGCTCGACCGCACGCTCACCGCCGACGACGTGATGTCGATCGAGGCCGGCGACGTGCTCGCCAGCCGGGTGTTCGTCAAAGGCGCCGGTGCGGCGGGCGAGGGACGATGAACGAGGCGCTCGCCGTGATCCGGACCGCCGGGATGCGCGACATCATTGCGAGCGCCCGCGCCTTGATCTTCGATGTCGACGGCACGCTCGCCGAAACCGAGGAGGTGCACCGCCGCGCCTTCAATGAAGCCTTTGCCGAAGCCGGGCTCGATTGGTTCTGGGATCAGGTCACTTACGCGCGGCTGCTGCGGGTGGCCGGAGGCAAGGAGCGCATCCGCGCCTTCGACCAGCGCAACGCGGTCCCAATGCTGACATTCGCCGAGATCGCTGACCTGCACAGGATCAAGACCGCGCGCTACGCCGTGCTGATTGCCGCGGGCGGCTGCCCGTTGCGGCCGGGCGTCAGGGCCTGGCTCGCCGGCGCGCGCAGCCGCGGCCAGCGCCTCGCGATCGCAACCACCACCTCGCACGGCAATATCGATGCGCTGCTTTCGGTTTCGCTCGGGCTGGACTGGGCCGATCAGTTCGAGGCGATCGTTGCCGGCGACGACGTGCCGCGCAAGAAGCCGGCGCCCGATGTCTACACCGAGGTCCTGACCCGGCTCGGGCTCGGGCCGGGAGATTGCGTCGCAATCGAGGATTCCGGCAACGGCCTCGCCGCCGCGGCGCGCGCCGGCATCCCCGTCGTCATCACCCGCAGCACCTATTTCGGCGACGACGATTTTGCCGAGGCTTTGCTGGTTGTTGACGATCTCTCTGACATCGACGCCTGAAGCTCGCTGCCCCCGGCCGGCAGCTCAGGCCAATTTATTCAGATGGTGAAATAAATGGCGCTTGCATCCATAGCAGGGTGAAGGCACAATCCGGCGAAAGGTTACCAGAAGCGGTGCTGCACCACCTGGGAGGCGATAGGACTTGCCAGCGATTCCGGACAGTACCCCTGCGACCCTCCGCGTCTCCGATCAATTTCTTCGGATAATGAAATAAATGGCCAGTCGGCGCTTGCGTCCACATTGCAGCGGCAACATCAACCAAAGGGTGCAGAAAACGGCAGCGCACCGCCAGACGTCCTGTCGGACGCTGGCGCTCGCCAACGATTCCGGGAGACCGGCGCCTCATGATCCTCCACGTCATTCCTGCGCCTCGTTCGTCCCACGACATGACTCGCGACTGAACCCGGCATTGCGGGATCGACATGGCCGATCGTGCGGAGCGAGCATCGGCGCTGTTGACGGGGTCGATCGACATTCCGCAATTTCGGTTCGTGACGGTCCCGGCGCCGATCCGACATCGCCGTAGATCTGCGGTCCGCCCACGAACGATAGCCGTCGATTGACGCTGTCCACGGCAACGGTACCCCAACTCAAAAAACGAGGGAGTGAAGCATGTTCAAATTGAAGACCTTGTTCGCGCTCGCGCTGGCCGGCCTTGCCGCGGCGGTGTCGGATCGCGACGCGCTCGCCCAGAGCAAGCCGACCATCGGCATCGCGATGCCGACCAAGTCCTCGGCACGCTGGATCGACGACGGCAACAACATGGTCAAGGTGCTGAAGGAGCGCGGCTACGGCACCGATCTGCAATATGCCGAAGACGACATTCCGAACCAGCTCTCCCAGGTCGAGAACATGGTGACCAAGGGCGCCAAGGTGCTGGTCATCGCCGCCATCGACGGCACCACCTTGTCCGATGTCCTGAAGCAGGCCAAGGCCCAGGGCATCACGGTGATCGCCTATGACCGCCTGATCCGCGGCACCCCCAACGTCGACTATTACGCGACCTTCGACAATTTCCAGGTCGGTGTGCTGCAGGCCCAGTCGATCGAGAACGCGCTCGGGCTCAAGGAAGGCAAGGGGCCCTTCAACATCGAGCTGTTCGGCGGCTCGCCCGACGACAACAACGCGTACTTCTTCTACGACGGCGCGATGTCGGTGTTGAAGCCCTATATCGACAGCGGCAAGCTCGTGGTCGGCAGCGGCCAGACGGGCATGAACAAGGTTGCGACGCTGCGCTGGGACGGTGCGACCGCGCAGGCGCGGATGGACAACCTGCTCAGCGCGTTCTACGGCAAGAAGCGCGTCGACGCGGTGCTGTCGCCCTATGACGGCCTGTCGATCGGCATCATCTCCTCGCTGAAGAGCGTCGGCTACGGCAGCAAGGACCAGCCGATGCCGTACATCAGCGGGCAGGATGCCGAAGTCCCCTCGATCAAGGCGATGCTGCGCGGCGAGCAATACTCGACCATCTTCAAGGACACCCGCGACCTCGCCAAGGTGACCGCCGACATGGTCGACGCTGTGCTGAGCAAGAAGGAGGTCGCCGTCAACGACACCAAGACCTACAACAACGGGGTCAAGGTGGTTCCGTCCTATCTCCTCAAGCCGGTCGTGGTGGATAAGAACAATTGGGAGAAAGTCCTGATTGACAGCGGCTACTACAAGCGCTCGCAATTCGACTAGAGCGTTTTCGAGCGAAGTGGGTACCAGTTCGCGTGCGGAAAACGCATCAAACTAGAATCTGGAGCCCCGTTCCGATTTAATCGGAACGGAATGGGCTCTAGGGCGGAGCGGCAGCGAGCCGGGCCGGGGACGATCGACGCTGCGGGACATGATCCGATGACGGCAATGCTTGAGATGCGCGGCGTCAGCAAGAGCTTTGCCGGCGTGCAGGCGCTGCGCGACGTCAGCTTCACCGTCGAGGCCGGGCAGATCCATGCGCTGGTCGGCGAAAACGGCGCCGGCAAGTCGACCTTGATGAAGGTGCTGAGCGGGGTCTATCCGGCCGGCAGCTACGATGGGTCGATCGTGTTCGACGGCGAGGAGCGGCGCTTCCGCGACATCAACGACAGCGAGGCGCTCGGGATCATCATCATCCATCAGGAGCTGGCGCTGATTCCGCTGATGTCGATTGCCGAGAACATCTTTCTGTCGCATCCGCCGTCGCGGTTCGGCGTCATCGACCGCAACGCGGTGCATCGGCGGACCGCCGAGCTGTTGGCGCAGGTCGGCCTGCGGGAGCCGCCGGATACGCTGATCACCGACCTCGGCGTCGGCAAGCAGCAGCTCGTGGAGATCGCCAAGGCGCTGTCCAAGCGGGTGCGTCTCCTGATCCTCGACGAGCCGACCGCAAGTCTTAACGAGGCCGACAGCGCCGCCTTGCTCGAGCGTCTCCTGGCCTTCCGCGAGCAGGGCATCGCCTCGATCCTGATCTCGCACAAGCTGAACGAGGTTGCGCGGGTCGCCGACCGCATCACGGTGCTGCGCGACGGCCGCACCGTCGACAGCATCGACTGCCGCACCGAGCGCATCGAGGAGGACCGCATCATCCGCAGCATGGTTGACCGCGATCTGGCGCATCGTTTTCCCGAGCGGAAGGCGGAGATCGGCGAACCCGTGATGACGGTGGAGAACTGGTCAGTGTATCACCCGCTGCATACCGAGCGGCAGGTGATCAAGAACGTCGACTTCACACTGCGCCGCGGCGAGGTAGTCGGCATCGCCGGCCTGATGGGCGCCGGCCGCACCGAGTTCGCCATGAGCCTGTTCGGCCGCGCCTGGGGCACCAACGTCTCCGGCAAGGTCCGCCTCGATGGACGCGAGGCCGATCTGTCCAGCGTGCCGGCCGCGATCGATGCCGGCATCGCCTATGTCACCGAAGACCGCAAGCAGCTCGGGCTGATCCTTGCCGCCGACGTCCGCAAGAACGTGACGGTGGCGAGCCTGCGCCAGGTGTCGGATCGCGGCGTGATCGACGATGTCGCCGAGCTGAAGGCCGCGAGCGACTACCGCACCCGGATGCGGATCCGCTGCTCCGACGTCTACCAGGCGACCGGCGACCTCTCGGGCGGCAACCAGCAGAAGGTCGTGCTGTCGAAATGGCTGATGACCGATCCGAGGGTGCTGCTGCTGGACGAGCCGACGCGCGGGATCGACGTCGGGGCGAAATACGAGATCTACTCCATCATCAACGAGCTGGCGGAGGCCGGCAGGGGCGTCGTGGTGATCTCCTCGGAGATGCCCGAGCTGCTCGGCATCTGCGACCGGATCTGCGTGATGAATGACGGCGCCTTCGTCGGCGAGTTCGCAGGCCACGATGCGACGCAGGAGAAGATCATGCGCGCCATCATGCGCAATGTCAGAATGTCCGGACGCCGCGCCGACGAAAGGGTGGCACGCGCCGGAGGAGGGGCACCATGACCGACAAGACGGTATCACTTCCCGAGGCCCCCAGGCATTCCGGCTTCATCAAGAACAATCTGCGCAACTACGGCATGCTACTGTCGCTGCTCGCGATCATGCTGTTCTTCGAGATCGTGACCGACGGCACGCTGTTGCAGCCGCTCAACCTCACCAACCTCGTGCTGCAGAACAGCTACATCGTCATCATGGCGCTCGGCATGCTGCTGGTGATCGTCACCGGGCATATCGACCTTTCGGTCGGCTCGGTCGCGGGCTTCGTCGGCGCCGTCGCGGCGGTGCTGATGGTGCGCTACCATGTCAGCTACCCGATCGCCTTCGTCGCCTGCCTCCTGGTCGGCGCCGCGATCGGTGCGGCCCAGGGCTACTGGGTGGCCTATTTCGGCATTCCGTCCTTCATCGTGACGCTGGCGGGCATGCTGGTGTTCAAGGGCCTCGCGCTCGCTGTCCTGCAGGGCCAGTCGGTCGGGCCGTTCCCGCCGACCTTCCAGAAGCTGTCGTCGGGCTTCATCCCCGAGCTGTTCCCGAGCGCCGGCACGCTCTATCCGACGTCGCTCGCGATCGGCATCGTCCTGGCGTTTGTCCTGGTGCTGGCGACCGCCAGGAGCCGGGCGCGCGAGCAGGCGCACGGTATCGCCGTCGAGCCGTATGCGTTTTTCATCGTCAAGAGCATCGCGCTGGCGGGCGCGGTGCTCTACTTTACCTACCTGATCGCCTCGCATCGCGGCCTGCCCAACGTGCTTGTCATCATGACCGTCCTGATCGCGCTCTATGGCTTCGTCACGCGGCGGACGGTGATCGGGCGGCAGATCTACGCGGTGGGCGGCAATGCCAAGGCGGCGAAACTGTCGGGCGTCAAGACCGAACGGCTCACCTTCTTCACTTTCGTCAACATGGGCGTGCTGGCCGCGCTCGCCGGGCTGGTGTTCGCAGCCCGGCTCAACACCGCGACGCCGAAGGCCGGCCTCGGCTTCGAGCTCGATGTGATCGCCGCCTGCTTCATCGGCGGTGCCTCGGCCTATGGCGGCGTCGGCCGGGTCGGCGGCGCGGTGGTCGGCGCCATGATCATGGGCGTCATGAACAACGGCATGTCGATCCTCGGTATCGGCATCGATTATCAGCAGGTGATCAAGGGCCTCGTGCTGCTTGGCGCCGTCTGCATCGATGTCTACAACCAGCGCCGCTGACCGCCACGCAGTCACAATTCCACGGTAGGGTGCCGGCGCAACGCAGGAGAATGCCGCGTGAAACTGTCCCATGCCGATACGCTGAATATCGGAGCCATCCTTGCCGAAGTGGGTCGCAGCGAGATCATGCCGCGGTTCCGCCGCGTGCGGGAGATCGAGGTCCGCACCAAGACATCGGCATTCGACGTCGTCACCGAAGCCGATGAGCTGGCGGAGCAGGCGATATCGGCGGCGCTGCTGCGGGCGTTTCCGAATGCGGTTGTGATCGGCGAGGAGGGCACCGCGCGTGATCCGGCCGCGCTCGATCAGGTCGGAACCGCGGAGCTTGCCTTCATCATCGATCCGATCGACGGCACGCGGAACTTCACCTCGAGTCTTCCGCTGTTCGGCACCATGGTGGCCGCCACCATGCGCGGCGAGATCGTGTTCGGCGCGATCCATGATCCGGTCAGCAACGACACCGCATTCGCGCTGCGCGGCGAGGGCGCGTGGCTCGCGATGCCGGACGGCCGGCGGCATGACCTCAAAGTGGCTCCCGCCGTGCCGGTCAAGCAGATGGATGCGATCGTCGGCGTCAACTTCCTGCCCGAGCCGCTGCGCACGATCGTCGCCGGCAATCTTTCCAGGCTCGGCGGCAGCGCCTGGCTCAGATGCGCCGCGCACGAATATCGCATGGCGGCGTCCGGACATTGCCATCTGCTGTTCTACAAAAAGCCGATGCCATGGGATCATGCCGCGGGCTGGCTGTTGCATCGCGAGGCCGGCGGCTACAGCGCGCATTTCGACGGATCACCCTACCGGCCGGTCAATCTGACCGGCGGCTTGCTGTGCGCACCCGACGAGGCGAGCTGGCACGCGGCGCGAGAGGCGATCCTGATGCCGGCTGGATAGCAGCGGACGCCGGTTCGTCGCGTTGCGGCGGTTATGAGCCACATTGGTTTTCGGATTCAACTGTCAAACAGCTTGTTCGGTGCGAAAGCAGGGACCCATACGCCGCGGCAGGTGTTGTGAGTGGGACTCGTTGTCCCAACATCGTTCAACAATCAGCATTTGTGGTTATGGGTCCCTGCTTTCGCAGGGACGACACCCAATATGGGTCGGCGTTTGTGGGTCATACCTTCGCTTAGGGCGTCAGGCCTGCACGATTTCGCCGTCCAGCAGGGGCAGATGCCTGATGCGGCGCACGACTAGGATGGCAACTGCCGCGGCGGCGATCGGTGCCAGTTGCAGGCCGTGGGCGCCCGCGGGCACCATGGCGAATGGCGTCAAATATAGCGCCGCGAGGGCGATGCGCTCATAGGGCAGCCAGCCCTGTGCAAGCGCCTGCGCGATCAGCCACGCGCCCGGGATCGCCAGGATCACGACCTCATAGTTGCCCAGCGACGGCACGCAGAGGCCGGTCATCGCCACCATCAGCGCGATCTCGGCGGCGCCGCCGGGACGTTTTCGCAGCACCAGGACCAGGACGGCGATCGCGATCGCGGCCGTGGTCACCTGGACGAGCCAGGCCGTGCTGCTGGATCCGCCGGCCAGCCTGACCGCGGCATAGGGACTGGCGAACTTCTCGAAACCGGGGCCGCCGCCGAGGCTCCAGGCGCTTGCCTCCGGCAGCACGGCAACAAACTTGATCCACGGGTCGATCCCGAAGACGGCGGTGGCCGCCAGCACAAGCACGAGCGTCGTTGCGGCCGCTGCAGCCAGCGCGCGCCAGCGCCGCGTCAGGATCAGCACCAGCGGCGCAAGCAGGGCGATCTGCGGCTTGTAGCTGAAGCACCCGAGCAGCGCGCCGGCGATCACCGGGTAGCGGTCCAGCGTGGCGGCCGATCCGCCGAGCAGAGCCGCCGAGAACAGCGAATTCTGTCCGAATAGCGCGCACACCCACACGGCGGGAAAGGCGAGCGCTGGAACGACGGAGCCGCGCTCGAGCATGGCTCTCACCGCGGCTGCATAGGCGGCGCCGGTCGCGAAGATCCAGACGACGGCCGCCGTTGCAAAGGGAACCAGTGCAAAGGGCAGCCAGAACAACAGCGACGTCGGCGGGTAGAAGAACGGTGCGTAGGTGTTCTGACCGAGCACGGCGGCTACAGCGGCGCGGCCCGCGTCGCCATAGGCGTCGCCGGCGCGGCCTTCGAGCGCGAGCTTCGCCGCGGTCCAGAACGCCGCGAAATCATGGCCGACATCCATCGTCGGCACAGCCCATGGGATGATCGCGATGCAGGCGATGAACAGGACGAGAAATACGCGGGTGAAGGCGGTGACACGGTCAGCCGTGAGCCAGTCGGCCTCACGCAGCGCGGAGACCAGCACGCCCGCGCCGGACTGCCGTGAATGCGCGATTGCCACCTGCGGCTGACCTGTGGACGTAGTTGGGCTGATGGTCGCGCGCGGCATCGCAGCGCCACGACCCGCGTCATCCGCCGCGAAGTGACGCGCGGCGTCATCAGCGAAGGCCAGCCTGTGTCCCTCGAGGTCCGACTTCTGCGACATCGGCCGCTTCATCCCAATCGCGTCGTGCACGCGCAACATTTGGATCAAATCGTCTAAGGTTGCGTAAACCCGATCGTTGCAATTGGCCGCGGCGCAATCGGAACCGATGATCGACATTGCCCCTTGTCCGCGGCCTGTCACGCCGGGCATGGTAAATGAACCCGCAACGCCGGCGGCAGCATGCGGCGATCTACGGTCAGGTTTCATCGCAAATGGCGATATTGCAGCAGTTCGGCCACGACATCTGGATTGCCGGGGGGCCGAACCTTGCGATCGCCGGGTTTCACTATCCGACCCGGATGGCCGTCGTCAGACTGGCGGACGGCGCCCTTTTCATCTGGTCGCCGGTCCGGTTGACGGAGCAATTGCAGGCCGGCGTCAACGCGCTCGGCCAGGTCAGGCACATCGTGGCGCCCAACTCGCTGCATCATCTGTTCCTCGCCGAGTGGAAGCAGGCCTATCCTGCCGCTGTGCTCCACGCCCCGCCGGGCCTGTGCAAGCGGCGCCGTGACCTCGGCTTCGATGCCGATCTCGCGGATGGGCCGAGCCTCGACTGGGCCGGACAGATCGATCAGGTGGTGATGCGCGGCAACCTGATCACCACGGAGGTGGTGTTCTTCCATGTCGAAAGCGGCACCGTGCTGTTCACCGACTTGCTGCAGCAGATTCCTCCCGAACTGGTCTCGGGTTGGCGCGCGACGATCGCGAAACTCGACCTGATGGTCGGGCCGGAGCCGTCGGTGCCGCGCAAGTTCCGCGTTGCCTTCACGGGCCGCCGTGCCGCGCGCGCGGCCTTACAGAGGATTCTGGCGTGGCCCGCCGAAAGGGTGCTGATGGCCCATGGCACGCCAGTCGAAAAGGATGCGCCGGCATTCTTGCGCCGCGCCTTCGCATGGCTCTCGGCGTGATGATTTCATCGCTGATGTGGCGTCGTTGCGGATCAACCGCTTGAACGGAAATGCCGCGGCGAATGCCGCGTTTCGCGCCGGATCAGCCGGCGGAGGGTCGAGGGCTCGGCATATCCGACCTTGCCCGCGATCTCTTCGACCGACAGGCGCGTGGTCTCGAGCAACGACCGCGCCGTCTCGATCCTGATGCGTTGCACGAATTGAATGGGCGACACGCCACAGATCGACTCGAGCCGTCTGGCAAATGTCCGCGGCGTCAGCGCGACGGCGGTGGCAACGTCTCCGACCGTGAAGTCGCGCGCGATGTTGCTGCGCACCCATTTCTCGGCCCTGGCAACCTTGGGGTCCTGGCTGGCAAGATAATTGATCGCCATGAACGGCGCCTGCGAATGCCGCTCGCCAAGCAGCAGGTAGTTGGCGCAGCCCTTGGCCAGCGCCGGGCTGCCGAAACGCGTGATTACCGCAAGCATCAGGTCCATCTGCGCCATCGCCGCGCCGGCGGTTGCGATCGGCCAGTCGGCCACCACCATCCGCTCCGTCATCAACTCGACATTCGGATAGCGTTGCCGAAACAGCGGCGCGAACCACCATGTCGTGGTCGCTCGCTTGCCGTCGAGCAGGCCGGTCTCCGCGAGCAGGAAGCTGCTGGCGCAGGACGCGGCGAGCATCGCGCCGCTCGCGAACGCCGTGACCAGCATGTCGCGGGCGTGCCGACATGCCGGTGTCGCCAGCTTCCGCTCCAGCTCGCCGGCCGATGCCGAGCCGAGCCCGGGAACGATGACCAGGTCCGCGCCGCGCAATCGGGCGGCGCGCCGCTTCGGCCCATAACGCAGCGTCGTCACCTCGAAGCGCGCGCGCTTCGACGTACTGATCCGGTTGGCGGTGGCCAGCACGTCGTGGGTGATGGCGGCCGCTGACGCGAGGCAGCCGTCGATCTCGACAACCGCGATCCTGGTCATGTCATAAAATCCGCGATCAATGTCATTTTTGACACTAGCTGCCGGGCCGGAAAATCGCAACTCTGGTGCCGAGACGCTGCCGATCTCGATCAGGAGGACCGCCGATGCCGAACCGGCCGATGACCCAGGACGATCCGCTCGAGGATTTCGAGCGCCGCCAGATTACCCTCGATGGGGCCGGCAAGACCGTCCATGTTGGCGGCGCAGGTCCTGCGGTGATCGTGATGGCGGAGATGCCGGGCATCAGCCCGCATGTGGCGCGCTTCGCCCGCTGGGTTCGCGATGCCGGATTCACCGTCTATATGCCGTCGCTGTTCGGCCGTGACGGCGCTATTGCGAGCGCGGAGGAGGGCGCAGCGGTGTTTCAGCGCGCCTGCGTCAGCGCGGAGTTTCGTGCGATGGCCGCAAACCAGTCCAGTCCCGTGACGCAATGGTTGCGCGCGCTGGCGCGATTTGCCCATGGCGAATGCGGCGGTCCCGGTGTCGGGGCCATCGGGATGTGCTTTACCGGCAATTTCGCGCTCACCATGATGCTGGAGCCGTCGATGCTGGCGCCGGTGCTTTCGCAGCCGTCATTGCCATTGAACGATCCGGCGGGCATCGAGATCGCACCGGAGCAAGTCAAGGCGGTGCGCGAGCGGTTGGAGCGCGAAGACCTGACCGTGCTGGCCTATCGCTTTGAGGGCGACAAGTTCTGCATGGCGCAGCGCTTTGCGGCCTATCGCGAGGCGCTCGGCGACCGCTTCATCGGGCGAGTGCTTCCCGACAGCGCGGCGAACCGCGATGTGCCGCCGTTCTTCCGGAATTTCGTCACGACACCGCACAGCGTCGTGACTGTGCATCTGATCGACGAGGCCGGCCAGCCGACCATCGCGGCCCGCGATGAGATCCTGGCGTTCTTCCGGCAGCGGCTGTCACCCGCGAGCGGATGAGCTTGGCTGGTCGAAATAGGCGAATGCGGCGCTCGTCAGGCTGCCCAGCAGGGACCAGAACACCAGACTGGTCAGCGTGACGGCGACCATGAACTGATGCGACAGGGACGAAGGCACGTTGGTCTCGACGTGCTCCAGCTCGGGCGCGCCGATCAGATGCGGCAGCATGATCAGGACCACGCCGGCGATGGCGGCCGGCATCGAGCGCCGGAACGCGATCAGCCCGAGGCCGGCTGCGGTCGCCAGCACCGCCGTCACCCACCAGATCTGGCGCGAAAGCAGCGGAGCGGTGGGGACCCCCGGCAATTCAGGCGGCAGTCCAAGGCCCGGAGCAATGGTGAAGACGGCGAAACCGGCGAGGCCCCACATCAAGCCTTCATGCCACGAGATCCGCTCGCCGGTCGCGCCGCTGCGAACCGCAAGGAAGCCGCAGAGCAGAAGCGCAAAACCGATCGCGGTCAGGATGTTTGCCCCCGCGGTATAGACGTTGCGTTCCAAACCGTCGCGCGGCTCCCAGGCCTCCGCGCCATGATCATGATCCGCATGATCATGGACGAGGATCACCTGCGGTGGCGCGGCGGCTTCGTGCTTGTGCGTGGCCGCCTTCTCGTAGACCTCGGCCCTGAGGATCAGGGGAACGGTGCCGAACTGCTGGACCGCCGTGACGATCAGGCCGACGATGAACCCGGCAATGACCGACGAGAAGACGATCGAGCGAAACGTGCTCATGCCAAGGAGATCAGTGGCAGGGGAAGGCGTTGGAATGGCGCACGTCATGCGCGGCGTTGTGGATTACGTCGATGTGCGAGAAGCCGACCACGCCGACGATGAACAGGCCGAGCGTCATGGCTATCAACGACTGTGCAAGCCGTCCGACCTGTCGGGTGGCGATCGGCAGATGCGTGACCTGAGCTTGAGTAACCTGGGTTTGCGCGGTCTGGGACTGGCTCATGGTCGTTCTCCACATTCGATTTGATCGGCTTCTAGCAGCTTTCGGGTGATGTCGCGACTGGTAAGATGCAAATTTGTTCCAAGGGGAATGCGCTTGCGCTCGATCTTGGCGTGTGCGGCTGCCTTGAAGGCTGGTTCAAACCGCCTGAAATGGGCGAGGCATGCGTCCACCGTCGGGTCGATGCCAAGCAGCGTGCGAAAGGCGCCCCGATGCACCGCGCAGATCGCGTTGTGCCCCGGGACGGGAAAGACCAGCGAGGCGATGTCGGCGCGCCAGTGCGCGTCACAGCTCGAGGTGCCGTCGCCGGCAGGGGCTCGGTCAGCGTCGGACGGTGAATTCATCCGGACCTCGCCGCGATTCCCACTTGGCCTGTTCGAGCTCCGGGCGGTCGCACTCGGTCTGGGGGTAACCGATGCAGAGATAGCCGATAAATTTCCAGGAGTCCGGGATTTCCAGAACGCCATGAATGCGGTCTGGATTGAGGATCGATACCCAGCCGATGCCGATGCCTTCGGCGCGCGCGGCAAGCCACATCGAGCAGATCGCGGCCACCACGGAATATTCCGACGTCTCCGGCATCGTCGCGCGGCCGAGACCGGCGCCGATCCGGTCGGTCTTCTCGGCAAACACGGCGAGGTGGCCCGGCGCCTCCTCGAGGCCCGATAATTTCAACGCGGCGTATTTTGTGGCGCGCTCGCCCGAATAGGACCGCAGCGCATCGGCGTTGCAGGCCTTGAAGTCGTCGATGACAGCGCGGCGTCGTGTCTTGTCGTCGACAATGACGAACCGCCAGGGCTGGCTCAGGCCGACCGAAGGCGACAGGCAGGCGATCTCGATCAGCCGCTCGATCGCACCATCCGGCAGCGGATCGGCCCGGAACCGCCGCACGTCGCGCCGCCACACGAACAGTTCGTGCAGTTGGCGGCGAAACGTATCGTCGAATGAGACCATCGCGGGGCCTTTGGCGGGATCGATCTCGGACTTCATTTAAGCTTCATCGGCAGGCCCGCAACGACGAACTCGACCTCGTCTGCGATGCCGGCGATAGTCTGGTTCATGATTCCTGCGGCGTCGCGGAACGTCCGCGCCAATGCATTGTCCGGCACGATGCCGAGACCGACCTCGTTGGTGACCAGCACGACCGGGCCGTGCTGGCGCGACAGTGCATCCGCCAGCCGCGTCACTTCCTGCGACCAGTCGCGCCCGGCATGCAGCAGATTGGATAGCCAGAGCGTCAGGCAATCGACCAGCCGTGCACCAGCGCCATCGGTCCCGGACAGCACTTCAACCAGATCGAGCGGCACCTCGCGCTCGATCCAGTCGCTGCCGCGCCGCGCGCGATGTTTGGCGATCCGCTCATCCATTTCTGCGTCGAGCGCCTCGGCGGTTGCGATATAGACCGGCTGTCCCGGAAAGCTGCGCGCACGAAGTTCGGCGCGCCGGCTTTTGCCGGACCGGGCTCCCCCCGTGATCAGAATGACGGCCATATCATCTCCTGTGCGACCGGTACGCACGTCGTTCACAAACGCTCTAACCACCAATCGCGGAGAAAGACAAAGCCGAAATCCGTCACGGAGGGCTTGCGCTCGGCCGATGTCTTGCGCATCAGGGGGACCGCGGCGCGGAGAGGGTCAAGTGGGTTTTGCGGGAGCGATGGCGGTGGCGATGGCTGTGGATGCTCTGATCGGCTGGCCGGCGTGGCTGTTTGCCCGCATCGGCCATCCCGTGACCTGGCTCGGCCGGCTGATCCATCTTGTCGATGGCGCCTGGAACCGCGCCTCCGACCCGCCGGCGTTTCGTCGCGGCGCTGGTATTGCGGCTGCGATCCTGGTGATCGCGCTGGTGATTGCGCTCGGTTGGGCCGTTCAGTCCGTGCTCGCATGCGGATGGGTTCGCATTGTCCTTGTCGGTGTCCTGGCATGGCCGCTGGTTGCCGTGCGCTCGCTGCACGACCATGTCGCCGCGGTGGCAAGTCCCTTGGCATCCGGCGACATCGCGGTCGCACGTTCAGCGGTCGCGCAAATTGTCGGGCGTGATCCGGCAACGCTCGACGACGCCGGCATCGCGCGCGCCACCATCGAGAGCCTCGCCGAGAATGCATCCGACGGCATCGTGGCGCCGGTGTTCTGGGGCGCGCTGTTCGGCCTGCCGGGAATCCTTGGCTACAAGGCGATCAACACGCTGGACTCGATGATCGGTCATCGCACCGAGCGGCACGAAGCCTTTGGCTGGGCGGCCGCCCGGATCGACGATCTCGCCAATCTCATTCCGGCGCGGTTGACGGGTGTTCTGTTCGTGCTGCTCGCGCCGAACCGTTCGCAGGCGTGGTCATGCATGTTGCGCGATGCGCAGCGGCATCGCTCGCCGAATGCCGGCTGGCCGGAAGCTGCGATGGCCGGCGCGCTCGGCGTGCGGCTCAGCGGTCCTCGCATCTATCACGGGCACATCGCCGATGAGCCCTGGCTGAACGAGGGGGCGCGCGATCCGGCTGCCGCTGACGTCCTCACCGGGCTGAAACTCTATCGTTACGCCATGATTCTGTTGGCTGGGGCGCTGCTGGTCCTGGCGCTGGCGTGAAGGAGCGGCGCATGCGTGAGCACGGCGGGAACCTTGATGTCGCCCGGCAGCGCTTCGGCGGCGCCGCGGACGACTGGATCGACCTGTCGACCGGGATCAATCGGGTGCCGTATCCCTTGGTCGATGTCGAGCCGCGGCAATGGAGCGCGTTGCCGTCGCGATCCGATCTTGAATCGCTGCACGACGCTGCGCGGCAGGCCTATGTCACCAAGGCGCCGATCGTGGCGATGGGTGGTGCGCAGACCGCGATTCAGTTGCTGCCGCATCTGGCGCTCAAGGGGCGGGCGCGGATTCTGGCGCCGACCTATAACGAGTATGCCGCGGTGTTGTCGGCCGCCGGCTGGGACGTTGCCGAGGTGTCCGATCTCGCCGCGCTTGCGGGTGCGGACATTGCGATCGTCGTCAATCCGAACAACCCCGACGGACGACGCCATGATCGGCGGGAGTTGCTGGCACTGCTGCCGCGCGTTGGCCGGCTCGTCATCGACGAGAGTTTTGCGGACGCCGTTCCTGACCTGTCCCTTGCACCGGAAGCAGGACACGCGGGGCTGCTGATCCTGCGCTCCTTCGGCAAGTTCTACGGACTTGCCGGCTTGCGCCTCGGCTTCGCGATCGGCAGCGAGGCGGACGTCGCCGCGCTTGCGGCGAGGGCGGGCCCATGGCCGGTTTCGGGAGCAGCAATCGCGATCGGGCGGCGCGCGTTGCTCGATCACGACTGGGCAACGGCGACGGCTGCGCGGCTCGCGGACGACTGCGTCAGGCTCGCTGCAATGGCGCGATCGCGGGGCTGGACGCTGCTCGGTGGCACGTTGCTGTTCCGGCTCTACGAGACCGGCGATGCGTTGGCCGTGCAGGAGAAGCTTGCGCGCAGCCAGATTTGGTCGCGGGTTTTCCAGCAGAAACCGGGATGGCTGCGCCTCGGCTTGCCGGGCAGTGAGCCCGAGTGGTCGCGCCTTTCCGCCGTGTTGTCGCGCTGATTGCGACGGCGCTGCGCTCCCTCTCCCCGTTCTTACGGGGAGAGGGCTGGGGTGAGGGGCCGCATCCGCATATTCGGCGACAGCTGCGGTTGCGGAGACTCCCCCTCACCCGGAACGCATCTAGCGATGCGTTCCGACCTCTCCCCGCACGCGGGGGCGAGGTGAGAAGGAATCATCTCGCTTTAACGCGCCAGCGCGAGCAGGCCTTCGACATCGAGATGGGTCTCGATGTGCTCGGCAAGCGCGTCGAGTGCGCTCTCGACCCTGGCGCCGTAGGGCTGATCAGCCGCCGCGATGTCGAGTTGTGCAAGGAACGCCTTGCGGAAATCGTCCGAGGCGAACAGGCCGTGCAGATAGCTGCCGTGAACGCGCCCATCTGCGGAGACAGCGCCCTCAGCCGTACCGTCGAGTGATGCAAAGGGCCGCGCGCGATCCGGGCCGTCGGTGCGCCCGATATGGATTTCATAGGCGTTGATCGGCTGGCTGGTCGCGGCATGCACCGCGCTGGCGCGCGTCAGCGTCTTCTGTTCGGTCATGGTGGTTGCGACATCGAGCAGCCCGAGGCCGCGTGTTTCGCCGGCGGGCCCCTCGATCCCTTCAGGGTCGGCGACGGTCTGACCAAGCATCTGATATCCGCCGCACAGGCCGAGGACATGGCCGCCGCGGCGATGATGTGCCAAGAGATCGATGTCCCAGCCCTGCGCGCGCAGGAAGGCGAGATCGCCGCGGGTCGATTTCGAGCCGGGCAGGATGACGAGCTTCGCATCACCTGGGATGGCTTCGCCCGGACGTACCATCACGAGATCGACGCCGGGCTCCAGCTTCAGCGGATCGAGGTCGTCGAAATTGGCGATCCGCGACAGCGCAAGGAACGCGATCTTGCACTGGCCCGGCTTGCGCGCCTCGCCGAGCCCGAGCGCATCTTCGGCCGGAAGTTCGCCGGCGCGGACGAACCAGGGCAGCACGCCAAATCCGCGCCAGGCGGTGCGCTCTTCGATCAAGCGATAGCCGTCATCGAACAATGTCGGATCGCCGCGGAATTTGTTGATGATAAAGCCCTGGATCATCGCGGCATCATCAGGGTCGATCACCGTCTTGATGCCGACGAGCTGCGCGATCACGCCGCCGCGGTCGATGTCGCCGACCAGCACCACGGGCACGTCTGCTTTGCGCGCAAAACCCATATTGGCGATATCGGCTTTGCGTAAGTTGACCTCGGCGGGGCTGCCGGCGCCCTCGACCAGCACCAGATCGGCGCGCTGCTTCAGGCGCGCAAAACTCTCCAGCACCGCGCCCATCAGCGATGGTTTCATGCCGGCATATTCGCGCGCGCGTGCGGTGGCGATCCGTTTGCCGTGCACGATGATCTGGGCGCCGACATCGGTCTCGGGCTTGAGCAGCACCGGGTTCATGTCGGTGTGCGGCTCGACGCCGGCGGCGAGCGCCTGCAATGCCTGCGCGCGTCCGATCTCGCCGCCATCGACGGTCACGGCGGCGTTGTTCGACATGTTCTGCGGCTTGAACGGCAGCACGCGCAGGCCGCGCCGTCGGGCGGCGCGGGCGAGGCCGGCGACGATGAGCGATTTGCCCACGTCCGAGCCGGCTCCCTGGATCATCAATGCGCGCGCCATCGTGATGCCCGTCAGAACTCGACGCCCGGCTGGGCCTTGATGCCGGAGCGGAACGGATGCTTTACCAGCGTCATCTCGGTGACCAGATCGGCAATCTCGATCAGCTCCTCCTTGGCGTTGCGCCCGGTGAGCACGACATGGGTCATCGGCGGCTTCGACGTGGTCAGGAAGTCGACGACATCGGCGATCGCAAGGTAATCGTAGCGTAGCGCGATGTTGATCTCGTCGAGCACGACCATGCGCAGGCTCGGGTCCGCGATCAGCTGCCTGGCCTTTTCCCAGCCGGCTTGCGCTGCCGCGATGTCGCGGGCGCGATCCTGCGTCTCCCAGGTAAAGCCTTCGCCCATGGCGTGAAATTGACAGAGATCGCCGAAATGCCCGGTGAGCAGGCGGCGCTCGCCGGTATCCCAGGCGCCCTTGATGAACTGCACCACGGCGCAGGGAAAGCCGTGAGCCACACAGCGCACGATCATGCCGAACGCGGAGGACGATTTTCCTTTGCCGGCGCCGGTATGAACGATGATCAGGCCCTTTTCACCGCTCTTGGTCGCCATGATGCGGTCGCGGGCGGCCTTCTTTTTCGCCATCTTGTCCGCGTGGCGCGCATCCGGCGAAAGATCGGTGCCGACGGCGCCGTCTTCAGCGTCCTTTCCATCAGAAGTCATCACATTCCTTCGGCTTGACAAGTGCGAGGCTTGGACGAATGGTGGTCCTGCGTTGGTTCCTGTCCTACGACAGGCGAAGAGGGAATGCGATAGGGCTCCGCTAAATCGGGCCCGAAGCGCAGCCGCCCCCGCGACCGTGACCGGAGAGATGCCCAAGCCACTGATTCCATACGGAGTCGGGAAGGTGGGCATCGAAGGGTAAAACCTGCTCCGCAAGCCGGGAGACCTGCCAACGCAGCATGTTGTGAAACCGGCGGACGGGGTGTTCCGCGACGGGGAACGAACCTGTCCAAAATCGGTTCGTGTGCCTCATCGCTTCCCGCTGTCAATCCAGGAAGGGCGATGAGCGTCACACTTCATGTCTGCATCACCTGCCGCGCCGGCCAGACGTCGGCGGAAGGTGAACTCGCGCCCGGTGCACGCCTGCATGCCGCGCTTGTCGAGGCCGGCGTGCCCGATGACGTCAATCTGGTTCCCGTCGCATGCCTGTCGGCCTGCAGCCAGGGCTGCTCGGTCGCGCTCAGCGCGCCGGGGCGCTGGTCCTATGTCTACGGCCGACTGTCCGCTGATAATGCCGCGGATGTGATCGCCGGTGCCTCCGCCTATGCGGCGGCGCCCGACGGCATCGTGCCGTGGCGCAGCCGTCCGGAAATCTTCCGCAAGCAATCGCTCGCCCGCATTCCACCTCTTCCCGTCGTGCCGGAGGCCGCAGAATGACCACGCTCGCCAAAATTCCGGTCACCGTCGTGACCGGCTTTCTCGGCTCCGGCAAGACGACGCTGATCCAGCATCTGATCCGCAATGCCAACGGCAAGAAGCTCGCGGTGCTGGTCAACGAATTCGGCAGCGAAGGCGTCGACGGCGACATCCTGAAGTCGTGCGCCGACGCCAATTGTCCGGCCGAGAACATCGTCGAGCTCGCCAATGGCTGCATCTGCTGCACCGTCGCCGACGATTTCATCCCGGCGATGGAGCAGTTGCTGGCGCGGAACGTGAAGCCCGATCACATCGTGATCGAGACCTCGGGGCTCGCCCTGCCGAAGCCGCTGCTGAAAGCGTTCGACTGGCCGGAGATCCGTTCGCGGATCACGGTCGACGGCGTGATCGCGCTCGCCGACGCCGAGGCCGTCGCCGCCGGCCGTTTTGCGCCTGATCCGGCCGCGGTGGATGCGCAGCGTGCAGCGGACGACAATCTCGACCACGAGACGCCGCTGTCGGAAGTGTTCGAGGACCAGATCGCCTGTGCCGATATCGTGCTGCTGACCAAGGCGGATCTCGCCGGGGCGGAGGGGATCAAGGCAGCGAAAGCGGTGATCGCGGCCGAGATGCCGCGCGAGGTGCCGATGTTGCCCGTCGTCGACGGCACGATCGACGCGCGCGTGATCCTCGGGCTCGGGGCGGCGGCGGAAAGCGATCTCGCGGCGCGGCCGTCGCATCACGATGGCGAGGAGGAACACGAGCACGACGATTTCAATTCCGTCGTGATCGATCTTCCGGAAGTTTCGGATGTCGACGCGCTGGTCGCCTCGATCAAGGGGCTGGCGCGCGAGCAGAACGTGCTGCGCGCCAAGGGCTACATCGCGGTCGAAGGCAAGCCGATGCGGCTGTTGGTGCAATCGGTCGGCGAGCGGGTGCGGCATCAGTTCGACATGCCCTGGGGTGCCCGGGCGCGGCAGTCGAAGCTCGTCGTGATCGGCGAACATGCCGACATCGATGAAGCCGCGATCAGGGCACGGCTTGGTGTCTGATGCACGTCGTCTTCCGCGAGAGCCGCGGCCTTGAGGAGACCGCGACGCCAAGGGACCTCGGCCAGGATCCGGCCGATCTCGTGGTGTTGTCGTTTTCCGACAGCGATCTTGCTGCCTTCGCGGCCGGCTGGCGGCGCGGCCGTGCTGCGCTGCCGTCGCTGCGGCTCGCCAATCTCGCGGAGCTGCGCCATCCGCTGTCGGTCGATACCTATATCGAGCGGACGCTCTCGCACGCCCGCGGCATTCTGGTGCGGCTGATCGGCGGCGAGCCCTATTGGTCATACGGGCTGGCCGCGGTGCATCGGCTGGCGAAGGAGCGCGGCATCGCCCTGGTCGTGCTGCCGGCCGATGGCCGCGACGATCAGCGGCTGGATGAATTCTCGACCTTGCCGGTCTCGACGCTGCGCCGTCTGAAGGTGTTGTGCGACAAGGGCGGCCCGGTTGCCGCTCAGGCCGTGATCGCGCAACTGGCGCTGGCGTCCGGACTCTATGCCGGGCCGGTGGTCGGCGAGATCGATCTTCCCGAGATCGGCGTCTACGATCCCCGGCGCGGAGCCATCGCGGCGTTGCCGGCACCGGATGGCCGGCCGCGCGTGCTGGTTACGTTTTATCGTTCTTATCTCGCGGCCGGCGACACGGCACCGGTCGATGCATTGATCGATGCATTGCGTGAGCGGGGCTTTGATGCTCATGGCGTGTTCGTCACTTCATTGAAGGCGGCGGGCGTGGCCGATTGGCTGCGCGTTCAGTTCGCGCAATGCGCTCCAGCGGCGATCGTCAATGCGACCGCGTTTTCCGCGGCCGGTGACGACGGCACGACGCCCTTCGACGCCGCATCATGCCCGGTGTTCCAGGTCGCGCTGTCGACCGCGCGGCGCGAGGATTGGGCCTTGTCGCTTCGCGGCCTGTCGCCGGGCGATCTCGCGATGCATGTGGTGCTGCCGGAGGTCGACGGCCGCCTGTTCACAGGGGTCGTGAGCTTCAAATCGCCTGGTGAGCGCGATCCCGAGCTGCAATTCGCGCATCTTGCGCATCGACCGGATGCCGAGCGCGTCGCTGCAATTGCCGCACGCGTGGCCGCTTGGCATCGGCTTGCCGGCAAGCCGGCACAGGAGAAGCGGCTCGCGCTGGTGCTCTCGAACTATCCCGGCCGCCCGCATCAGATCGCGCATGCCGTCGGCCTCGATGCGCTGGCTTCAGTCGAGGCGTTGCTGACCGATCTCGCGGCTGCGGGATTTGACCTTGAGCCGGTGCGGTCGCTAGGCGACATTCTTTTGCGGAGGACTTTGACGTGGAACGTCGCCGACTATCGCGCGGCGCTTTCCGGCCTTCCCGAACTGCTGCAGGACGATCTCAGCCGCGCATGGGGCGCGCCGGAGGATGATCGGGATTGCCGTGACGGCGCATTTCATTTCGCTGCGATCTGTTGCGGCAAATCGGTCATTGCCGTTCAGCCGGAGCGCGGTGAGGTAGGGCAGCGCGACGCCGACTATCACGATCTCTCACGCACGCCGCGCCATGCCTATGTCGCGTTCTATCTGTGGCTCAGGCAGCAGGCCATCGATGCCGTCGTCCACATCGGCGCGCATGGAACGCTGGAATGGCTGCCCGGCAAGTCGGTTGCGCTGTCGCCCGCATGCTGGCCGGAGGCGCTGATCGGCGATCTGCCTGTTGTCTATCCCTTCATCGTCAACGATCCCGGCGAGGCGGCGCAGGCCAAGCGCCGGATCGGTGCCGTGACGATCGGCCATCTGCCGCCGCCGCTCGCGAAGGCCGCGGTGCCGGAAGGCTTGCGCAATCTCGAGCGCTTGCTCGATGAGTATTCGACCGCCGACGGTCTCGATCCGGCGCGGCGGCAGCGCCTGATCGCCGCGATCCGCGACGAAGCGCGCATCGCCGGGCTGGAGGACGATCTCGGTCTCGCCGCGTCGGTCTCCGCGGCCGAGGCCATTCCGCAGATCGATCGTTTCGTCTGCGACCTCAAGGAAAGCCAATTCGGCGACGGCTTGCATGTGTTCGGGCAGGGCGCTTGCGGTGAGGCGGAGAGGGCGGCGCTGCGCGATGCGCTCGCGGGGCGGCGCGTGGCGCCGGGGCCGTCGGGCTCGCCCTATCGCGGACGCCGCGACGTGCTGCCGACCGGACGTAATCTGTTTGCGGTCGATCCGCGCGCGGTGCCGACGCCGTCGGCGCATGCCCAAGGCGTGAAACTCGCCGAGGAGCTGTTGCGGCGTCATTTGCAGGATCACGGCGACTGGCCGAAGGGACTCGTGGTCGACCTCTGGGGCTCCTCGACGATGCGCACCGCCGGCGAGGACTTTGCGATGGCCCTGCACCTCGCCGGCATCGCGCCGCGCTGGGATCATGGATCGGGGCGGGTGTCGGGCTACGACATCATCGCGCCGGCGGAGCTCGGCCGGCCGCGCATCGACGTCACGTTGCGGGTGTCGGGGCTGTTCCGCGACGTCTTCTCAGGGCTGGCCCAGTTGTTCGAAGCCGCAGCGGAGGCGTTGTCCGAACGCAGCGACGAGGCGGACGAGAATCCTTACCGGCAGCGCATCGCGCGCGTGTTCGGTCCTCGCCCCGGACATTATGGCGTTGGCATTGCGTCGCTGTCGGATGTCTTCACCGAGGAGGCGCGCGAGGCGGCCGGCGAAGCCTGGCTGTCGGCATCGTCGTGGGCTCTCGCATCCGACGGCGAGATGCGGCCCGATCGCGCCGGCATCGAGGCGCGGCTCGCGGCTGCGGACAGTTTTGTTCACACTCAGGATCTGCCGGAGACCGATCTGCTGCTGGCGGCGGACTATGCCGCGCACGAGGCGGGCATCGCGGCGGCCGCCCGGCGCCTTGGCAC
Organism: Bradyrhizobium sp. USDA 4506; assembly: GCF_054058795.1. NCBI lineage: Bacteria > Pseudomonadati > Pseudomonadota > Alphaproteobacteria > Hyphomicrobiales > Nitrobacteraceae > Bradyrhizobium > Bradyrhizobium sp. USDA 4506. The sequence goes on from NZ_JBSSBM010000002.1 coordinate 1,409,221, forward strand.
AAAAGTTCCGTCGCTCTATCACCTCGATGCGACGCGGCCGGATCAGCCGCATGCCCGCGCGTTGACCGAGGAAATTTCACGGGTGGTGCGGGTGCGTGCCGCCAACCCTGCCTGGATCGCGGGCATGATGCGCCATGGCTTCCGTGGTGCCGCCGAGATATCGGCGACGCTGGAGCACATGGCGGCGTTCGCCCATCTTGCCGGCGCGGTGCCGCCGCATCTGTTCGATCTCTACTACGATGCGACGCTCGGCAATGACGAGGTTCGCGGCTTCATGGCGCGCGAGAACGCGGCGGCGCTGGCTGCGATCGAAACCTGCTTCATGAGATTGCATGAAGCCTCGCTCTGGCAGACGCGGCGCAATTCGATTGCGGCTGCGCTGCAGGAGGCCTCATGAGTGCGGTTGCGGTCAAGGGCTGGTGTCCAGGCGCGCTGCGGCCGATGCTATCAGGCGATGGCCTCGTGGTGCGCATTCGCCCGCGCGGCGGACGGTTGGACGCGGCGCAGGCAGCGGGAATCGCCAGGCTGGCGGCGCGATACGGCAACGGCCTGATCGACCTGACCAGCCGCGCCAATCTCCAGATCCGCGGCGTCAGCGATGAAGCTTATCCGCCCCTGGTCGATGGGCTCGCTGAGCTCGGGTTGCTGGACGCGGGCGCGGACATCGAGGCGCAGCGCAACATTCTGGTGACGCCGTTCTGGACTGCCGCCGACGAGACGCGCTCGCTTGCGACCGAGCTTGAGCAGGGGCTTGCCGGTGCCTCGCTTGATCTTCCAACCAAGTTCGGCTTCGCAATCGATGATGGCGATGCGCGGATGCTGGCGCGCGCGTCCGCCGACGTCAGGATCGAGCGCGATCGCAACGGCGGACTGCTGGTACGTGCCGATGGCGCACAGTGCGGGCTTTCGGTCACGCGGAGCGAGGCTGTGCGGACGGCGTTGGCGCTGGCCGAGTGGTTCGTCGCCGCCGGCGGAACCAAGGGTGAGAAACGGCGGATGGCGGCTCATCTGGCGGGCGGCGCGAGCGTTCCCGAGACACTTCGCGGCGATGCCGAGCCCGTGGCCCGATCGGCGGCCCCTGCGCCTGGCCTCTATCCGGCGGGCGCGATGGTCGGCGTCGCCTTCGGGCAGATGCCGCACCAGACGCTCAACGATCTCGCCGGTTGCGCGCAGGCTCTCCGCATGACGCCGTGGCGGATGATGCTGGTGGAGGGGATGCGCGAGATGCCGGGTGGGGCGGACCTCGTGACTGATGCCGGCGATCCGAGGCTGCGCGTGGTCACCTGCAGCGGCGCACCGCGCTGCGGCGATGCGCATGCGGATACGCGTATGCTGGCGTCGGCGCTCGCGCGGCATATCCCACCTGATGCGCGGCTTCACGTCTCCGGCTGCGCCAAGGGCTGTGCCCATTCCGGTTCTGCGGATGTTACCCTCGTTGCGACAGACAACGGCTTTGATCTGATCTGCCGCGGCACGACGCGGGATGCGCCGGTCACCCGAGGGTTGAGCAGTTCGTACCTCGTCGCAAATCCCTCCGTGCTGACGGGAGGCCGCTGATGCCGCACGTCTACGAGACCGACGGCGCAGCGATCTATCGCCAGTCCTTTGCCACCATCCGCTCCGAGGCCGACCTTGCCCGCTTCACGCCAGACGAAGAGCCGGTGGTCGTGCGCATGATCCATGCCGCCGGCATGGTAGGCCTGGAAGCGCATGTGCGCTTCACATCGGGCATGGCTGCGCGCGCGCGAGCCGCCCTGCAGGAGGGCGCGCCAATCCTCTGCGACGCGCGCATGGTGTCGGAGGGAATTACGCGCGCGCGGCTGCCGGCCGGCAATGCCGTGATCTGCACGCTCGGTGATGTCAAGGTACCTGCGCTCGCGCAATCGATGCGCAACACGCGCTCCGCGGCGGCGCTCGAGCTGTGGCGGCCGCATCTGGGCGGCGCCATCGTCGCGATCGGCAATGCGCCGACGGCGCTGTTCCATCTGCTCAACATGCTGGAGGATCCCGATTGCCCACGGCCGGCGGCGATCATCGGCTGTCCGGTCGGCTTTGTCGGCGCGGCGGAATCCAAGGCGGCATTGATGGCTGAGCCGCCCGCGCCGGCGCTGACGGTCGAGGGACGGCTCGGTGGTTCGGCGATCACGGTTGCCGCCGTCAATGCGCTGGCGAGCCGGAGCGAATAGCGATGGGACGCATCATCTGCTGCGGCCTCGGCCCAGGCGATCCGGACCTGATGAGCGTGCGTGCCGACCGCGTTGTGCGTGCCGCGAAGCACGTCGCCTATTTTCGCAAGAAGGGCCAGCCGGGGCAGGCACGCCGCATTGTCGAAGGCTTGCTCGCCGCAGACGTCAGCGAATATCCGATGGAATATCCGGTCACCACGGAAATCGCGTTCGACAGTCCGGACTATGCGCGCCTGCTGGCCGACTTCTATGACGAATGGGCCGAGCGCCTGGCGCGATTTGCGCGCGCGATCGACATCGTCGTGCTCTGCGAGGGCGATCCCTATTTCTATGGTTCGTTCATGCATCTGCATGCGCGGCTGCAGGGGCGTGTCGAGATCGAGGTGATCGCCGGCATTCCCGGCATGGTCGGCTGCTGGAATTCGGTGGGGCAGCCGATTGCGCTGGCCGACGATGTGACGACCGTTCTGATGGGGACGCTGCCGGAGGCGGAGCTCGCCGAGCGGATGCGCAGCTCCGACGCGCTGGTCGTGATGAAGACCGGTCGCAATCTTCCGAAGATTCGCCGCGCGCTGGCGTTCGCGGGGCGCCTCGATGATGCGTGGCTGGTCGAACGCGGCACCATGCCGGATCAGCGCGTCGCACGGCTTGCAGATGTCGGCGAGGCCGATTGTCCCTATTTTGCGATCGTGCTGGTGCACGGGCAGGGGCGGCGCAGGGAGGTCGCGCAATGACCGGCACGCTGACCATCGCGGGGCTCGGACCGGGCGCCGAGGCGCTGATCACGCCGGAGGTCGCTGCTGCGCTCGCGGCCGCGACCGACATCGTCGGCTATGCGCCCTATGTGACGCGCGTGCCGCCGCGCGCCGGGCTCACGCTGCATCCCTCGGACAATCGCGTGGAGTTGCAGCGCGCCGCTGACGCGCTGCGGCTCGCGTCGGAAGGAGGCCACGTCGTCGTGGTTTCCTCAGGCGATCCCGGCGTGTTTGCGATGGCATCGGCTGTGTTCGAAGCGCTGGAGGACGCGCCGCAATGGCACGACCTGCCGATTCGCGTTCTGCCCGGCGTGACGGCGATGCTGGCGGCGGCGGCAAGCGCCGGCGCGCCGCTCGGTCATGATTTCTGCGCGATCAATCTCTCCGACAATCTCAAGCCCTGGCCGCTGATCGAGAAACGCCTGCGGCTTGCGGCCGAAGCGGATTTCGCGATCGCGATGTACAATCCGCGCTCGGCCAGCCGGCCGGAAGGTTTTGGGCGCGCGCTCGAGATCTTGCGCGAGGCCGGCTGTGACGAGCGGATCGTGGTGTTCGCGCGCTCCGTCAGCACGCCCGAGCAGCGGATCGAGACGGTCGAACTGCGCGACGCAAGGCCAGACATGGCCGACATGCGGACGCTCGTGATCGTCGGCAATTCGGCGACACGGCGGGTCGGCCGCTGGGTCTATGCGCCGAGGCAGGTCCGATGACCGAGCCATTGCATCACCTCGCTCACGCTTTCCATCCGCGGCCTGTCGGGCAGCAGCGGCCGCGTGATCATGATAACGGGAAGGCCGAGCACGCGGGCGGCGTCGATCTTGGCGCGCGCGCCGGTTCCGCCGGAGTTGCGGGCGACGATCCACTCGATGCGACGTGCGCGCATCATCGCGAGTTCGCCCTCGAGCGTGAAGGGGCCGCGCGAGACGATGACGTCGGCATCGGGCAATGGCAGCGCTTGCTCGGGCGGGTCGACGAAACGCAACGTATAGGCATGCTGCGGCCGGTTGCCGAACGGCGCGATATGCTGGCGGCCGATCGCGAGGAACACGCTGGCGCGGCTGTCCGGCAAGGCCGCGGCTGCGGATACGACGTCCGCGACCTCGATCCAGCGATCACCGGAGGTTTTGTCCCAGGGCGCGCGTTCGAGCGCGAGCAGCGGCGTTGCGGTCTGCGCGCACGCCGCGATGGCGTTGCGGCTCATCTCGGCCGCGAAGGGATGCGTCGCATCGACCACATGCGTGATGGCTTCGCGTTGCAGATAGTCGGCAAGACCGCTGACGCCGCCGAAACCACCGCTGCGGACCGGCAATGGCTGGTCAGCCGGCGCACGGGTGCGGCCGCCATAGGAATAGACCGCGTCGATCCCCGCGCTTGCGATCGCAGCGGCGAGCAGATTGGCATCGGCCGTTCCGCCCAGGATCAGGGCGCGCATCATGGATAATCCCTGGTTGACCATCATCGGCATCGGCGAAGATGGCCTTGCCGGCCTCTCCGATGCAAGCCGAAAGGCGCTCCGTGAAGCCGAAACAGTTTTCGGCGGCGAACGGCACCTCGCGCTCGCCGGCATCGCCGACCGCGGCCGTGCCTGGCCGGTGCCGTTCGATGCGAACATCGTGCTGAGCTGTCGCGGCCGTCCGACGGTGGTGCTCGCGTCGGGCGATCCGTTCTGGCATGGCGTCGGCGGAAGCCTTGTCGAGAAGCTGCAGGCCGGCGAGTGGGTCGCGCACTCCTCGCCGTCGACGTTCTCACTGGCGGCGGCTCGTTTGGGCTGGCGTATCGAGAATGGTGTCTGTCTCGGTCTTCATGCCGCACCGTTTGAACGGTTGTTACCGCATCTCGTGCGCGATGCGCGGATCATCTGCCTGCTGCGTGACGGCAAGGCAGCTTCCGACCTTGCGCGCTGGCTGACGGAGCGTGGTTGGGGGGCGTCGGCAATATGGACGCTTGCGGCGCTTGGCGGACCGCGTGAATCTATCACGCAGCATCGCGCCGACTCGTATGCGGGTGATTCAGGCGAGAGCCTGGTCGCAGTCGCGCTGGAGGCGCGGGGAGCGCAGGGAATCGCAAGCAGCTCGGGTCTTGCCGATGCGCTCTTTGTGCATGACGGGCAACTGACAAAGCGGCCGGTCCGCGCGCTTGCGCTGTCGGCGCTTGCGCCGCGGCCCGGTGAGCGGCTGTGGGATGTCGGCGCGGGCTCGGGCTCGATCTCGATCGAATGGGCGCTGTGTGGAGGGACGGCGATCGCCGTCGAAGCCCGCACCGAACGCGCCGCCAACATCCGCAGCAATGCGGCGAGCTTCGGCTTGACGCATCGGATCACAGTCAGCGAGGGCGAGGCGCCCGGCGCTTTATCGGACCTCGCGGCGCCCGATGCGGTGTTCATCGGAGGCGGCCTCGACGCTGATATGTTCGATGCGATCTGGTCGCAGATCGCGCCGGGCACGCGGCTGGTCGCGCATGCGGTGACCCTGGAGACAGAGGCGCTGCTCTGCGATCTGCACCAGCGTCATGGCGGCGAGTTGATGCGGGTCGAGATCGCGCAGGCCGAGCCATTGGGCCGCTATCGCGGCTGGAAGGCCGCGCGGCCGATCGTGCAATGGAGCGCGCTCCGATGAAGGTCGCTGGTCTCGGATTCAGGCGCAATGCCAGTGTCGCGTCCTTGCGCGGCGCCCTCGACGCGGCCGGCGGTTCCGACGGCCTTGCGGCAATTGCAACGGTGAGTGACAAGGCCGATGCGGCGGCATTGAGGGACTTGGCGCGGGAATTGGGGCTGCCGGTCCGGAGCATTCCCGCCGGGGTCCTGGCTGAAATAAAGACTGCAACGCAATCCGAGTTCATCGAGGCGAGATTCGGAACGGGCTCGGTCGCCGAAGCTGCGGCGATCGCTGCAGCAGGGCGCGGTGCGCGCCTGATCTCGATCAGGACCGCGTCACCGGACCGGATGGCCGTTGCGGCGATCGCGGAAGGAGACGGCGAATGACGGTGCATTTCATCGGCGCAGGACCCGGCGCTGCCGATTTGCTGACCCTGCGCGGGCGCGATCTCATCGCCTCGTGCTCGGTTTGTCTTTATGCCGGATCGCTGGTGCCTGCAGGTGTGTTGGCGCATTGCCCGCCGGATACGCGCATCGTCAACACCGCGCCGCTCTCGCTCGACGAAATCATCGCCGAGATCGCTGCCGCGCATGCGGAGGGCAAGGACGTCGCGCGGCTGCATTCGGGCGATCTCTCGATCTGGTCGGCGATGGGCGAGCAGCTGCGCCGGCTGCGCGCGTTGCGGATTCCCTATTCGGTCACGCCGGGGGTGCCGGCCTTCTCGGCAGCCGCGGCGGCGCTGGAGGCCGAGCTCACGCTGCCGGGCCTTGCGCAATCGGTGGTGCTGACGCGCACGCCGGGCCGGGCGAGCGCGATGCCTGATGGCGAGACGCTCGCAGCCTTTGCCGCGACCGGCGCGGTGCTGGCGATCCATCTTTCGATCCATCTGCTCGACAAGGTCATCGCCGAGCTCACGCCGCACTACGGCGCGGATTGCCCGGTTGCGATCGTCTGGCGCGCGAGCTGGCCGGACCAGCGCATCGTGCGCGCCACGCTCGCGACGCTCGATACCGCCGTCGGCCCCGAGCTCGAACGCACTGCGCTCATTCTGGTCGGCAAGACGCTCGGCGCGGACGAATTCGCCGAGAGCCGTCTCTATGCAGCTGACTACGACCGTCGCTACCGTCCGGTCGGGGTGGCGCCGCGTTTTCCGGAATCATCGCAATGACCGCGGGGCTCGTCATCTCTGCGCCGGCATCCGGTGTCGGCAAGACGACGCTGACCCTGGCGTTGGCGCGCGCCTATCGCAATCGTGGTCTCAAGGTACAATGCCTCAAGAGCGGGCCTGATTACATCGATCCCGCCTTTCACGCGGTCGCCACGGGACGCCCGTCGGTCAACATCGATAGCTGGGCGATGGCGCGCGAAGCGATCGCGCATTTGGCAGGCCGCGGCGCGGACGCCGATCTCGTGCTGGCGGAAGGCTCGATGGGACTGTTCGACGGCGTCGCCGCGCGGGGCGTCTCGGGGACCGGCGCCACCGCCGACATCGCCGAGATGATGGAGTGGCCGGTGTTGCTGGTGATCGATCCCTCCGGTCAGGCGCAGACCGCGGCGGCGGTCGCGGCGGGATTGCGTGATTTTCGCGCCGGCGTTCGGCTTGCGGGCGTCGTCCTCAATCGCGTCGCGAGCGCGCGGCATGAAGCGCTGGTGCGCAATGCCATGGAAGGTGCGGGCATTCCGGTATTGGGATCGCTGCCGCGCCACGCCGAGATCGCCTTGCCGAAGCGTCACCTCGGCCTGGTACAGGCCGAAGAGCAGGCTCAAATCGACGGTCTGATTGACGAAGCCGCACGCTTCGTCGCCGAGCATGTCGATCTCGACGCCGTGCTGCGATCGGCGCGCGTCTGGTCGCCACAACCAGCCGTGCGTGGGCTGGACATCACGCCGCCCGGCCAGCGCATTGCGCTGGCGCGCGATGCCGCATTCTCGTTCGTCTATCCGCACATGCTGGAAGCCTGGCGCGCGGCCGGCGCTGAGATCGTGACGTTCTCGCCGCTTGCGGACGAAGGCCCCGACTCGGGCGCCGATGTGTGCTGGCTGCCCGGCGGCTATCCCGAGCTGCATGCCGGCCGACTTGCGGCCAACAGGCGATTTTTCGGGCGGCTCCGCGCCTTCGCCGCGACGCGGCCGGTGCACGGCGAATGCGGCGGCTACATGGTGCTGGGCGCCGCGCTGACCGACGCCGACGGCGTGCGCCACGAGATGGCGGGCCTGCTCGGCCTTGAGACGAGCTATGCCAAGCGCCGCATGCATCTGGGCTACCGGGTCGCCGAGCTTGCCGCACCGATGCCCGGCCACGGCCCATGCGCACGGCTGCGCGGCCACGAGTTTCACTATTCGACGATCATCGCGCAGCCCGACACGCCGCTCGCGGTGGTGCGTGATGCGACCGGTACGATCGTTGCGGAGACCGGATCGCGGCGCGGCTGTGCGACGGGTACATTCTTCCATCTGATTGCGGAGGACCGGTGAGCGGATTCGTTTCCTTCGTCTCGGCCGGTCCCGGCGATCCCGAACTCCTGACCATGAAGGGAGCGGCTCGGCTACGCGAGGCCGATGTGGTGCTCTATGACGATCTCGCCTCGGGCGCGATCCTCGATCTCGCGCGCTCCGGCGCCAATCTCGTCGCGGTCGGCAAGCGCGCCGGCCGCCTGTCGGCGAAGCAGCACCATGTCAGCCGGCTGCTGGTCGATTATGCCGCCGCCGGCGTGCGGGTGGTGCGGCTGAAATCCGGTGACGCCGGCATTTTTGGACGGCTCGAGGAGGAGATCGAAGCGCTGCGCGTGGCCGGCATCGGCTACGAGATCATTCCCGGCGTGACCTCGGCGTCGGTTGCCGCCGCGCAGGCCGGCATTCCGCTGACGCGCCGGTTGACCTCGCGCCGGGTCCAGTTCGTCACCGGCGCCGATGTGACAGGCGAATTGCCTGCGGACCTGAACTGGGCGGCGCTGGCCGATCCGGAAGCGACCACCGTCGTCTATATGGGGCGGCGGACCTTCCCGGCATTGGCCGCAAGGCTGATCGCGCACGGCCTCGCGCCCGACACTCCCGCACTGCTGGCGGAATCGCTCGGCCACGCCGACGAGCGGCTGCTTCGCACCACGATCGCAGCGCTGGCCGAACAGCTCACGCAGGCAGGCGCGGCCACGGCGGCTGCCGTTATCCTGTTCGGTGCGCTGGCGACGGAACGAGGGTGACGCGGCTATGTTGACGCTGTCTCTGATCGGCATCGGTTGTGGTGATCCCCGGCAGCTCACTTTCGCCGCGACCGCCGCGATCAATGCCGCCGACCTGATCCTGATCCCGCGCAAGGGGACGGCGAAGTCGGATCTCGCCGAGTTGCGTCGCACCATCTGCGCGGAAGCGTTGAGCAACGACCGCACACGCATTGCCGAGTTCGACCTGCCGGTGCGTGACGCCGGTGAGGAGGACTATCGCAAGGGCGTGGACGATTGGCACGATGCGATCGCCGCGACGTGGTCGAAGGAAATCGCGCGCCATCTCGGCGGGGAGGGACGCGTCGCCCTGCTGATCTGGGGCGATCCCTCGCTCTACGATTCGAGCCTGCGGATTGCGCGCCGGCTCGATCCGTTGCCATCGATCGAGGTGATCCCGGGCATCACGTCGATCCAGGCGCTGTGCGCGGCGCATGCGCTGCCGCTTAATGAGATCGGCGAGCCGTTCCTCGTCACGACCGGCCGGCGGCTGCGCGAGGGCGGCTGGCCGCCCGGCCTCGACACCGTGGTCGTGATGCTCGACGGCGGCGCCGCCTTCCAGACGCTGGATCCTGCCGGACTGCAAATCTGGTGGGGCGCCTATCTCGGCATGCCCGATCAGATCGTCATGGCGGGAGAACTGGCAGAGGTGGGTCCTCGCATCGTCGCCGCGCGACGCGAGGCGCGTGAGCGGCACGGCTGGATCATGGACAGCTATGTCCTGAAGCGGAGATCGTGATCCGGATTTTGCTCCGGCGGCATTCCATGCAGCGGGGCCGCTAGGTCTTCAACCCGCGAATCGAGGGTTGGATGGTCAGGCGGTAAGCGACAAGCTTGTCGCCATCGAACTGCTCGAGGGTCGTCTCGCAAACCGGGCAGCGATACTCGCCCTCACTTCCTGACCTGGATGCCAGCTCAAGGCGTCGGAATCCAGCCCCGCAACGCGGGCATGTGACGTCGTCCTTCTTCATCAACTCACCCCAGAACAACACCGGCGCTCCTTCTTAGCGCAGACCGCGCGGCGGAACTATGTTCATGGCCGGAGAGCTACCGGATCATTCGTGCATGGAAGCGGCGGTGCGTCGTCGAGCGGGCGACAGCGCAGCCGATCGCGCGGAGCGCGTGGCCGATTTTCAACGCATTATGCAAGTTCGGCAATGGGTTATGGCTCGGTTCTTAAAGAGCATGGGCCGCCGGACCGTGCAGCAATAGTGACTGCCATGTCGTTGTGTTCGAGAGAAATGCTGCGTCTGCTCAATACCACGCGCGATCGCCGGCACGCCCGAGGCCCACCGGCGATCAATCGTGATCAGCTATTGCCTGATTAGACGAACCACGTCCTGTCGCAGCAGGTAGAGCGAGACGGCGAGCAGAACGACGTCCTTCATCAGGAACGGCACGTTGCCGGTCATCGCGGGGAAGCCACCGGCGGCAACGTCCCAGCCATCAGGCATGAACGGAATGATGGTGACCGTCGCGATGAAGGTTCCGGTCGAGCCGAGGGCGCCGAGCACGCCGAGCCGCTTGTCCCAGAAGCCCGCGAGCAGCAGCGAACCGAACGTCCACTCCGAGGCGCCAAGGAAGTAGCTGGCGCCGGCGTGGCCGAACGCTGGGTACAGCCACCAGATCAGCGGCCCGTTGCTGATGAACGGGACCAGCCGTTCGAACTCGTACGGAAACCACTTCTGGTAACCGAAGAACAGGAACATGATCACCATCGCGGCCCGGACGACGTGATAGTCGAGATCTTCCGCGAGCAGGCCGGACCTATGAAGCGCGCGGACAAGCGGATTTTGTGTGGTGTTGGCAAGCGTGGTCATGGTCGTGATCCTTTTCGCGTGACATCGCCCGGTCGCTTCACGCGACTGCCGGGAAGTCGATGTCGGTGTCGTTGATGCGGTTGAAGACGTTGGTGAAGACCGTGGTCGCAAACGCCAGGCTGATCTCGACCAGCTGTGCGTCGCTGTAGCCGGCGGACTTGATCGCGGCGAAATCCCCGTCGCTGACGGTGCCGCTCGACTGCGCGAGCTTGCGGACGAAATGCACGAGCGCATCGCGCCGGGCGTCACCGGTCGGCGCTCCGTTGCGGATCTGCTTGAGCACATCGGCATTCACGCCGGCGAGCCTGGCGAGATGCGAATGCGCGGCGACACAATAATCGCAGCCGCCGGCTGCGCTGATCACGAGCTTGACGACCTCCAGGTCGCGCCGGGGCAGGCTGCCGCCGGTCAGCACGGCATCGGCCGCGAGGATCGACTTGAGCGCGGCCGGACCGTGGGCCGCAATCGCCGCGTAGGTGTTCGGGACGGCGCCGATCGCCTTCTTGATCTGGGCGTAGATCTGGCCCGACGGGCCGGTATCGCTTTCGAGATTGGGGGTTGAGAGACGAGACATGGTGGCACTCCTTGTTCGGGGTGGTGAACGATTGCGGAGTGACATTAGGATCGAGATTTGAGACATTGAATGTTCATATTGCTCGTTTATATGCTCAATCGTCTCAAGTGCTGCTTCAGGGGAATTTGGCTATGGATTGGCTGAGCCGGCTGTTCGAGATGATGCCGGTGCGCGGGCGGCTCGACCTGCGCTGCAGCTACAGCGTCCCCTGGCGTATCGAGCAGGGACCGGGTGTAACCAGTGAAATCCCCTATCATGCGGTGCTTGCCGGCTCGGCGATCCTGGACGACGCCGCGGGCGGACGGCCGTTGCTGCTGAAGCCCGGCGATATTCTCCTGCTTCCCGGCAACCCGCGACACGTGATGCACGACGGAAGCGGGGCGACACCGCTGCCGGCGCGCAACCGGGCAGCGGAGAATTTCACGATCAGCGAAAACCTCGGATCGGACGAACGGCTTGACCTGTTGTGCGGGCACTTCGCGATTGCTCCGCCACACGACCGTCTGTTGCGCAATTATCTTCCGCCGCGTCTTGTCGTGCATGCCGGCACGCGTGCGGGAAAGGGAACGGCTGCGCAGCTCGCCGGGCTCGTGTCCCTGATGCGCAGCGAAACGGCCGACGATCATCTGGGCGGCCACGCCATGCTGAATGCGCTATCCACGGCAATGTTCGCGCTTGTGCTGCGGCTTGCCAGCGAGACCGATGCAACGTCACGGGGACTTCTCGCCCTGGTCGGCGATCCCAGGCTCGCACCGGCCGTGGCCGCCATGTTCAAGGAGCCCGCGCATGCGTGGTCGCTGCCGGAGCTCGCACGGCTTTGCAACATGTCGCGCGCGACGCTGGCGCGGCAGTTCCAGGACAAGCTCGGGCGATCGGCCAGCGATCTGCTCACCGATATCAGGATGACACTTGCGGCAAACGAGTTGAAGGGATCATCGCTTTCGACCGGCGCCGTTGCGGAGATGGTCGGGTATCAATCGGAGGCCGCCTTTCAGCGCGCCTTCAAGAGCCACATGGGCGTGACGCCGGCGCAGTGGCGAAAGACGCAGCCGCCGGAACACGACGTGTCGTTGGAATCTGCCGTGCCGGCTGATCGGAAAGGCAGTTCGCCGACTGTGGATGCGTAGCGTCCCCCGTGCCTCGCGTACGTTTCGGTGCGAGGCGCAGAGGCGCTAGATCAAGATTTGCGATGCCTTGCGTTGACCGCGATCGCGGCGGCGGCGGTGCGGTTCTCGACGCCGAGCTTGGCGTAGATCTGCTCGAGATGCTTGTCGACTGTGCGCGGGCTGAGGCCGAGGATCTGCGCGATGTCGCGGTTGGTCTTGCCCTTGGAGAGCCAGGACAGCACCTCGCCCTCGCGGGTGGTCAGGCCGAGCTCGCTGGAGAACTCGGCCGGCATGTCGCCGCTGGTGTCCTTGGCGAGCCGCAGCAGGAATTCGTTCGGGCCGAGCTTGCCCATATATTGCAGCCGAAGCTGCTCGTTGCCGGGGAACGACGCCATGGTCGCGGTCTTCGATCCGGTCTTGCCTTTCTGCGCCTGTTCGAGCCATTGCGGCATCGGATCCGGCAGCACGAAATTGTCGGCGGCGTCGGCGAGCGTATCCGACAGCAGTCGCTGTGCCTGCGGCGTCGCCCACAGCAGCGCGCCGGCGCTGTTCACGGCGAGCAGATAGCGGCCGGAGACATCGAGCGCCGCGCGGGCGCTTTGCGTCATCCGCGCATTGGCGAGATGGACTCGGATGCGCGCCAGCATCTCCTCGACCACGATCGGCTTCGTCACATAGTCGACGCCGCCGGCCTCCAGCCCGCGCACGATGTGCTCGGTCTCGGCGAGACCCGTCATGAAGATGATCGGCACGCCGTCAAGCCCGGCATCGCGCTTCAGCCGCCGGCAGGTCTCGAAACCGTCCATGCCGGGCATCACGGCATCGAGCAGCACGATATCGGGCGTGATCTGTTCGACGATGCGCATCGCGGAGGCACCGTCAAGTGCGACCATCACGGTCATGCCGGCGCCGTCGAGCGCGTCGGTGAGCAGGCGCAACGTCTCCGGAGAGTCGTCGACGACGAGCGCGACGTCGCGCTTCTTCTGTTCAATGGTCATAGCTGTGCAATGTCTTCAACGTCGCCATATATTGATCGAGATCGAACCGGTCGATCAGCGTGCGCATCTGGCCGACGAAGTCGGCATGTTCGGGACACTCGTTGCCGATCTCGTCGAGCTTGAGCTGGATCGCCCTGACATAGCCGAGCTGGCCGAGGCTGATCAGTTCTTCGACATATTTCACCGGCGGCCGCGAACCGCTCTCGGGCTTCCATTGCGGAGGCGCGGCCGGCTCGGCCTCATACTGCCACTCGATCTTGAGCAATTGGCGGATGGTCTCGAGCAGCCGCGGGATGTCGATCGGCTTCATCAGGTAGCCGTCATGGAATGGTTGCGCCAGCGGCGCGCCATGCGCCTCCAGCGCGCTGGCCGAGATCATCAGGATCCGCGCCTGGTGATGGCCTTCGGAGCGCAAGGTTTCGGCGACCGTCCAGCCGTCCATGCCCGCCATCGAGATATCGAGCAGGAACAGGTCCGGCCGGCAATGCTGCGCGAGCGCAAGACAGCCTGGCCCGTCCGGCGCGCTGAGCAGGATGAAGCCGAGCGGCGTCAGGATCTCGCGCAGGAGGTCGCGGTGGGTCGGGTCGTCGTCGGTGATCAGGATGGTCTTGCGCGGACCGTGATAGCCGTACACGGGAGCATCGACCGGTGCATCGCGCCGCGGATTGGTGACCTCCGACAGCAGCAGCTTGACGCGGAACGTGCTGCCGGTGCCGACCATGCTCAAAACCTTGATGTCGCCGCCCATCACACCCGCGAGCAGGCGGCTGATGGTGAGGCCAAGCCCGGTGCCGGTCTGCGGCTGGCTGACACCGAGCGCGCCGCGCTCGAACGGCGCGAAGATCCGCTCGAGGTCGTCGGGCTGGATGCCCGGCCCGGTATCGATCACCTCGAACTCTGCGACCGGGCTGCGGTAATGCACCACGAACTGCACCTGGCCGGATTGCGTGAACTTGATCGCATTCGACAGCAGGTTGATCAGGATCTGCCGCAGCCGCTTCTCGTCGGCATAGACGACGACGGGCAGCACGGCCGGCCGTTTGAACACGAAGTCGATGCCTTTTGCTGCGGCTTGCAGGCGGAACATGCCGACCAGCTGCTCGAGGAAATCGTTCAACCGCACTTCATCGCGCGACAGGTAGAGCCGGCCGGCCTCGATCTTGGAGATATCGAGGATGCCGTCGATCAGCCCCGACAGATGATCGGCGCTGCGGCGGACCACGCGCACTTGCTCGCGCGGCCGCACCTGCAGGCTGTCGTCCTGCTCCAGCAATTGCGCGTAGCCGGAGATCGCATTCAGCGGCGAGCGAAGCTCGTGGCTGAGGCCCACGACGTAGCGGCTCTTGGCGAGATTGGCCGATTCCGCGACTTCCTTGGCGCGCTGCAGTTCGGCGTCGGTGCGCTTGTGGGCGTCGATCTCCTGGATCAGCAGCGTGGTCTGCCGCCGCGTTTCCGCTTCCGCGGCACGCCGGCTTTGTTGCGCCAGCACGAACAGCCAGGCGACGACGCCGATAATCAGCGTCAGCGCAAAGAACACCTTCCAGAGCACGTCGGCCAGCAATTCGTTGGCATGCACGGCTGCCGTGGTCTGCAGGTAGATCAGGCCGAGCACCAACGCCACGAGGCCGGCCGAGACGGCGAACACGCCGAGATAATGCCCAAGCTGCGAGTTGATGCGGGCATAGATCGGCTGCGGCATCACCTTGCCCAGCGCGTCCGAGACCTGTGCGCCGATCCGGCCATGCGGCTTGCAGAGGTCATGGCAGCGTGCGTCGAGCGAGCAGCACAGCGAACAGATCGGGCCGGCATAGGCCGGGCAGGAGGCCATGTCCTCGGGCTCGAACGCATGCTCGCAGATACAGCACTGGATCGATTCAATGTTCTGCCAGCTCCGCTTCGGCTTGCGGGCGATGTAGTACCTGCCGTCGGTGGCCCAGGCGATCAGGGGAGCCGTGACGAACGCGACCGCAAGCGCAACGAAGGCCGATAGTGCCTTCGCGGTCGGGCCGAACAGGCCGTAGAACGCGCTGATCGAGACCACGGTGGCGATCGTCATCGCGCCGACGCCGACCGGATTGATATCGCAGAGATGGGCGCGCTTGAACTCGATGTGCTGCGGCCGCAGGCCGAGCGGCTTGTTGACGACGAGATCGGCCACCAGCGCGCCGACCCAGGCGATCGCGACGTTGGAGTAGAGCGCGAGCGTCTGCTCCAGCGCCTTGTAGACGCCGATCTCCATCAGCAGCAGCGCGACGACAACATTGAACACCAGCCACACCACGCGGCCGGGATGCGAGTGGGTGAGGCGGGAGAAGAAATTCGACCAGGCGATCGAGCCGGCATAGGCGTTGGTGACGTTGATCTTGACCTGCGACAGGATCACGAATGTTCCGGTCAGCGCCATTGCCAGATCCGGCTGCGACAGCACGTAGCGGAAGGCTTCGAGATACATGTTGGCCGGCTCGGCCGCGTGCTCGGCCGAGACGCCGTGGCTGAGCGCGAAGAAGGCGAGGAACGAGCCGGCCAGCAGCTTGAGCGCGCCGAGCACGATCCAGCCGGGACCGGCGCTCAGCAGCGCGATCCACCAGGCCTTGCGCGAGGTGCGGCGGTCACGCGGCAGAAAGCGCAGGAAGTCGACCTGCTCGCCGATCTGCGCCACCAGCGCGAACACGACGGAGGCCGCGGTGCCGAACAGCAACAGATCGAGAGTCCCTGCGGGATCGCCGTGATCGCCGGCGAATTTGCGCCACTCGGTGAACGAATGCGGATTGGCCCAGGCGATCGCCGCGAACGGCATGATATGGAGGATGATCCACAGCGGCTGGGTCCAGAGCTGGAAGCGGCTGATCAGCGTGATGCCGTAGATGACCAGCGGAATGATCACGACTGCGCTGATCAAATAGCCGATCGGCCGCGGGATGCCGAAGCACATGTCGAGCGCGCTCGCCAGGATCACGGCTTCGATCGCGAAGAAGATGAAGGTGAAGGAGGCGTAGATCAGCGAGGTGATGGTCGAGCCGATATAGCCGAAGCCGGCGCCGCGGGTCAGCAAGTCGATGTCGATGCCGCTTTTCGCGGCATGGTAGGCGATCGGCAGCCCGCAGAGGAAGATGATGACGCTGACCACCAGGATCGCGGCGGAGGCATTCATCGCGCCGTAGTTCAGCGTGATGGTGCCGCCGATCGCCTCCAGCGCGAGGAAGGAGATCGCGCCGAGCGCGGTGTTGGCGACGCGGGCGGCGGACCAGCGCCGCGCGCTCTTGGCGGTGAAGCGCAGCGCGTAGTCTTCCAGCGTCTGGTTGGCGACCCATTGATTGTACTGGCGCCTGACGCGGTCTATCCGCTGCCGCCCTGCCACTCGTTTGAACTCCTGGTCCACGATGCGCTGATCGCGGGCAAATCCCGTACCAAAAACCTACGTCGCTATTTTGCGGTGCAGTATACGCGATCTCACGTATCAGTGCGCTGCACAAAAGTGAGCAATCCTCGCCTGATCAATAAGCGTTCTCGAACCAGATGGGGTGCTCATGTCAGACGAACCAAAACCAGGCCTGAAGTCTCCGCTCCGGCGCAAGCTCTTGATGGGAATGGCGGCATTGCCGGCCGTTTCGATGCTGGGCCGTCCGGCATTTGCCGACGTTCCTGCAACCTCTGCGGTCAACACCACGGGTCTTGCAGTCACCGATAGCGAAGTCACGGTCGGCATCCTGCATTCCGTCACCGGCACCATGGCGATCTCCGAGACCGGGTCGGTCGAGGCCGAGAAGCTCGCGATCGAGCAGATCAATGCCGCCGGCGGCGTGCTCGGCCGCAAGATCAAGTTCATCCAGGAAGACGGCGCCAGCGACTGGCCGACCTTCGCGGAAAAGGCCAAGAAGCTGCTGGTCAACGACAAATGCGCGGCCGTGATGGGCTGTTGGACCTCGGCCTCGCGCAAGGCGGTGCTGCCGGTGTTCGAGCAGTACAACGGCATGCTGTACTACCCGACCTTCTATGAAGGCCTCGAGCAGTCCAAGAACGTGATCTACACGGGGCAGGAGGCGACCCAGCAGATCATCGCCGGTCTCGACTGGGTCAACAAGACCAAGGGCGCCAAGAGCTTCTACCTGCTCGGCTCGGACTACATCTGGCCGCGCACCTCGAACAAGATCGCGCGCAAGCACATCGAGAACCATCTGCAAGGCTGCAAAGTGGTCGGCGAGGAATACTTCCCGCTCGGCTCGACCCAGTTCAACTCGGTCATCAACAAGATCAAGCTGACCAAGCCGGACGTGATCTACGCGATCATCGTCGGCGGCTCCAACGTCGCATTCTACAAGCAGCTCAAGGCGGCCGGCATCGACTTGTCCAAGCAGACGCTGCTCACGATCTCGGTCACCGAGGACGAGATCGACGGCATCGGCGGCGAGAACATCGCCGGCGCCTATGCCTGCATGAAATACTTCCAGTCGCTCGACAATCCGAACAACAAGGCCTTCGTGCCCGCCTTCAAGAAGATGTGGGGCGAGAAGACCGTGATCGGAGACGTCACCCAGGCTGCCTATCTCGGTCCGTGGCTGTGGAAGTTGACGGTGGAGAAGGCCGGCTCCTTCGACATCGACAAGGTGGCGGCCGCGTCGCCCGGCGTCGAGTTCAAGGGCGCGCCGGAAGGTTACGTCCGGATCCACGAGAACCATCACCTCTGGTCGAAGACCCGCGTCGGACGCGCCAAGGCCGACGGCCAGTACGAGCTGATCTACGAGACCGCCGATCTCGTCGAGCCGGATCCGTTCCCCAAGGGCTACCAGTGAGCCAGTAGCCCGCATGAGCGGGGCGATATGCGGGACCGTCCCGGGCATCGCACCCGCTCACCCGGGCTACGAAGCTCCACGACGCATCGTGGCGTGGACGTCATCGTCCACGCCGCGGAACGAGCGTCGCTTGACCGGCGGCGCGTGCCCCTTGGAATGACGGAGGACCAGATGTTCGGCGACTATTCGATCAGCGATCTCGGCGCCATCCTTGCGATGCAGGGATTTGCCGGGCTCATCCTGTTCTCCGTCTATGTGCTGATGGCGCTGGGGCTTGCCATCATCTTCGGCCAGATGGGCGTCATCAACATGGCCCATGGCGAGTTCATGATCCTGGGGGCGTACGTCACCTGGATGACGTCGAACGCCGTGCAGCACGTCGCGCCCTGGCTGTTCCCCGGTTACTTCTTCATCGCAATGATCCTCGCGTTCATTGCGTCAGGCGCGCTCGGCATGCTGGTCGAGTGGGCGCTGATACGCCATCTCTACAAGCGTCCGCTCGACACGCTGCTGGCGACCTGGGGCCTCAGCCTGATCCTGCAGCAGGCCTATCGTTCGGTCTTCGGCGCGCGCGAGGTCGGCGTCGAACTGCCGGAATGGATGATGGGCTCCTGGCAGGCGACCGACTCCATCCAGATTCCGATCAACGGCATGTTCGTGATGGCGCTGACCATCCTGATCACGATCGCGGTCGCCTATGTGCTGTTCTGGTCAAGCTGGGGCAAGCAGGTACGCGCCGTGGTGCAGAACCGCGTGATGGCGGGCGCCGTCGGCATCAACACCGAGAAGGTCGATCGTTACACCTTTGGCCTCGGCTGCGGCATCGCCGGGATCGCCGGCTCGGCCTTCACCATGATCGGCTCGACCGGGCCGACGGCCGGCCAGCTCTACATCGTCGACACCTTCCTGGTCGTCGTGTTCGGCGGCGCCGCCTCGCTGTTCGGCACCATCGCCTCCGCCTTCTCGATCTCGCAGACCCAATCGACGCTGGAATTCTTCCTGTCGGGATCGATGGCCAAGGTGATCACGCTGCTGACGATCGTCGCGATCCTGATGGTGCGTCCGCAGGGGCTCTTCGCGCTCAAGGTCCGCAAATAAGAACAAGCAGGCTGGTCATGATCATCAACTCGCGCTTTTTCAATCGCTCCGAATTGCTCGGCTTCCTTGCGCTCGCGGTGCTGCTGTTTCTCATCCTGCCGCTGTCGCTCGATATCTTCCGCCTCAACCTGGTCGCCAAATATCTGACCTACGCCTTCGTCGGGATCGGCCTCGTGCTGTGCTGGGGCTATGGCGGCATCCTGAGCCTAGGGCAGGGCGTGTTCTTCGGCCTCGGCGGCTACTGCATGGCGATGTACCTGAAGCTCGAGGCGTCCTCGGTCGCGAACACCAAGATCCAGTCGACGCCGGGCATTCCCGATTTCATGGATTGGAACCAGCTCACCTCGCTGCCTTTCTTCTGGAAGCCGTTTCACAGCTTCCCGGTCACGCTGCTGGCGATCTTGCTGGTTCCCGCGGTCTTCGCGCTGATCATCGGTGCCGCGATGTTCAAACGTCGGGTCGGCGGCGTGTACTTTGCCATCATCACGCAAGCGATCGCCGCGATCCTCACTATCCTGATTGTCGGGCAGCAAGGCTACACCGGCGGCATCAACGGCATTACCGACTTACGCACGCTGCACGGCTGGGATATCCGCACCGATCACGCCAAGTTCATTCTGTATTTCGTCGAGGTTGTGCTGCTGTTCGGCTGCATCTGCGTCGCGCAGTTCATCCGCCTGACAAAACTCGGGCGCATCCTGGTGGCAATGCGGGAGCAGGAGGATCGCGTGCGCTTCTCCGGTTACAGCGTCGCCAACTTCAAGATCTTCGCGTTCTGCGCCGCGGCGGTGTTTGCTGCGATCGGCGGCGCCATGTTCACGCTCGAGGTCGGCTTCATGTCGCCATCCTTCGTCGGCATCGTGCCGTCGATCGAGATGGTGATCTACACCGCGGTCGGCGGCCGGATGTCGATCTTCGGCGCAGTCTGGGGCGCGCTGCTGGTCAATTTCGCCAAGACCAGCCTCTCGGAGTCCTTCCCGCAGCTCTGGCTGTTCGGCCTCGGCGCGCTGTTCATCGCGGTCGTGCTCGCTTTCCCGAACGGGCTGTCCGGCATCTGGGCGGACCACGTCCAGCCGCGCATCGATCGCCTGCTGGCATCACGCAAATCGAAATCGGCGGCCGGCCTGATCGCCGACGGCGCACCGGCCGAGTGAGGAGGGATCATCATGCTCGTCGGCCATCAGCCCAAGGACTTCCTGCTCGCGGTCTCCGGCCTCACTGTGTCCTTTGACGGCTTCAAGGCCGTTAACGATCTCTCCTTCTATGTCGAGGAGAACGAGATCCGCGTCATCATCGGCCCGAACGGCGCCGGCAAGACCACGGTGCTCGACCTGATCTGCGGCAAGACCAGGGCGACGTCAGGCTCGATCCAGTTCCGTGGCCAGGAGCTGACCAGGTTGCGCGAGAACGAGATCGTGCAAGCCGGAGTGGGGCGCAAGTTCCAGACGCCGTCGGTGTTCGAGGATCTCACCGTGTTCGAGAACCTCGAGATTTCCTTTCCGCGCGGCCGCACGGTGTTCGGCTCGCTGACCTTCCAGCGCGACGACACCGTCAGGCAGCGGGTCGAGGAGGTCGCCGAGATGATCTTCCTGAAGGACAAGCTCAATATCTATGCCGACCAGCTGAGCCATGGCCAGAAGCAATGGCTCGAGATCGGCATGCTGCTGATCCAGGATCCGGACCTCTTGATGCTCGACGAGCCGGTCGCCGGCATGAGCGTGTCCGAGCGCGCCAAGACGGCCGAGCTGCTCAACCGCATCATCAAGGACCGTTCGGTGCTGGTGATCGAGCACGACATGAAGTTCGTCGAGGACATCGCGCACAAGGTCACGGTGCTGCACCAGGGACAGATCCTGTCCGAGGGAACGATGGAGCACGTCAAGAACGATCCGAAAGTCATCGAAGTGTATTTGGGCCACTGAGGAACCGGGACGATGCTGGCAATCAATGATCTTCACGTCGCCTACGGCCAGAGCGAGGTGCTGCACGGCCTCAACGTCTCGGTGGCACCCAACGAGATCGTCGCGATCATGGGCCGCAACGGCATGGGCAAGACCACGTTGATGAAGTCGCTGATGGGCATCCTGCCGGCCAAGAGCGGCAAGGTGACCATGGACGGCACCGAGCTCGGCGCGATGAAGAGCTACGAGCGGGTCGCGAAGGGGCTCGCCTATGTGCCGCAGGGTCGCATGATCTTCTCCACGATGACGGTGAAGGAGAACATCGAGACCGGGCTCGTGGTGTCAGGCGGCTCCGAGGTACCGGGCGACATCTATAAGCTGTTTCCGGTGCTGCTCGAGATGAAGGGCCGCCGCGGCGGCAATCTCTCGGGTGGACAGCAGCAGCAGCTCGCGATCGCCCGCGCGCTGGCGACCAAGCCGAAGGTGCTGCTGCTGGACGAGCCGACCGAAGGCATCCAGCCGTCGATCATCAAGGACATGGCGCGCACCCTGAAGCGGATCCGCGACGAGCGCGGGCTGTCGATCGTGGTCTCCGAACAGGTCCTGAGCTTCGCGCTCGACATCGCCGACCGCGTGCTCGTCATCGAGAACGGCGAGATCGTCCGCGACGATCCACGCGCCAGCGTCGATGCCGCGCAGATCTCGAAATATCTGTCTGTGTAACCACCAGTAAACGAAGGGGAGCAATGCGATGCCAGATACACTGATCAAGGTCGATCTCAGCAAGTCGGCCTATGAAAACGACAAGATCCACAACCGCTGGCATCCGGAGGTTCCGATCGTCGAGTGGGTCAGCCCCGGCGACGACTTCATCATCGAGACCGTCGACTGGACCGGCGGCTTCATCAAGAACAACGATTCCGCCGACGATGTGCGCGACATCGATCTCTCGATCGTGCACTTCCTGTCCGGCCCGATCGGCGTCAAGGGTGCCGAGCCCGGTGATCTCCTCGTCGTCGACCTGCTCGACGTCGGTCCCTTGAAGGAGAGCCTGTGGGGCTTCAACGGCTTCTTCTCCAAGCAGAATGGCGGCGGCTTCCTCACCGACCATTTCCCGCTGGCACAGAAGTCGATCTGGGACATCAAGGGCCTCTACACCTCATCGCGCCACGTCCCCGGCGTGAACTTCGCCGGCCTGATCCATCCCGGCCTGATCGGCTGTCTGCCCGACGCCAAGATGCTTGCCGCATGGAACGCGCGCGAAGCCGAGTTGATCGCGACCAACCCGACCCGGGTGCCAGGCCTTGCCAATCCGCCGTTCGCGCCGACCGCGCATGCCGGCCAGGCCAAGGGTGACGTCAAGGCCAAGATCGGCCTCGAGGGCGCCCGCACCGTGCCGCCGCGCGAGCATGGCGGCAATTGCGACATCAAGGATCTGTCGCGCGGCTCGAAGATCTACTTCCCGGTCTATGTGCCGGGCGGCGGGCTCTCGATGGGCGATCTGCATTTCAGCCAGGGCGACGGCGAGATCACCTTCTGCGGCGCCATTGAAATGGCCGGCTGGCTGCACATCAAGGTCGATGTCATCAAGGACGGCGTCTCGAAATACGGTATCAAGAACCCCGTGTTCAAGCCGTCGCCGATCACGCCGAACTACAAGGACTATCTGATCTTCGAAGGCATCTCGGTCGACGAGGCCGGCAAGCAGCACTATCTCGACGTCCACATCGCCTATCGCCAGGCCTGCCTGAACGCGATCGAATATCTGAAGAAGTTCGGCTACTCCGGCGCCCAGGCCTACTCGATCCTCGGCACCGCGCCGTGCCAGGGCCACATCTCCGGCGTCGTCGACGTGCCGAATGCCTGTGCCACGCTGTGGCTGCCGACGGAGATCTTCGACTTCGACGTCATGCCGTCGTCGGCGGGACCGATCAAGCACATCAAGGGCGACGTGCAGATGCCGATCTCACCGGACAAGTGATCCTTAGGTGATCCCTGCGCGAAGGGTGCGGGACGGCTGCGTATCGGCCGCCCCGCATCCATCGCCGAATGTCACGCACGACTGCGCAAGGATTAAGGAAATGCCGATCTACGAATATCTCTGCAACGACTGCGGCCCGTTCACCGACATGCGGCCGATGGCGGAATGCGACCTGCCGCAGGACTGCCCGCAATGCGAGGCGACGTCGCTGCGCGTGATCCTCACCGCGCCGGCGTTCTTCTGCATGCCCTCGGACAAGCGCAAGGCGCACGCCACCAATGAGCAGAGCCGGCACGCGCCGAAGACGCTCGATCAATATAAGGCCGCGCACGGCCCGGGCTGCGGCTGCTGCTCGACGGGAAGGAAGAAGCCGGCACGGCTGATGACCAAGACCAAGAGCGGCGCCAAGGGGTTTCCCACCGCGCGTCCCTGGATGATCAGCCATTAGAGCGTTTTCGAGCGAAGCGGATACCGGTTCGCGTTAAGAAAACGCGTCAAAACAAGAGTCTGGAGCCCGTCCCGATTCACCCGGAACGGGAAGGGCTCTAGAAGCGTGGCTGATCATCAGGCCTGTTCGGCGACCTTCAGGGCTTCGGTGCGGATCTCCTCGACCAGCCGTTCCTTCAGGGCGACGAATTCAGGCGTGGTCTTGATCTTGTAGGACCGGGGATGCGGCAGGTCGACTGCGATCTCGGCCTTGATGCGGCCCGGACGCGCGCTCATGACGATGACGCGGCTGCCGAGGAAGATCGCTTCCTCGATGTCGTGGGTGACGAACAGCACCGTCTTCTGGTCGCGCTCCCAGATGCCGAGCAGCATCTCCTGCATCAGTGCCCGCGTCTGGTTGTCGAGCGCGCCGAACGGCTCGTCGAGCAGCAGGATCTTCGGATCGTTGGCCAGTGCCCGGGCGATCGCGGTGCGCTGCTGCATGCCGCCTGACAGCTGCTTGGGCCAGTGATTTTCGAAGCCCGATAGCCCGACCCGACGAATGAACGCATCGGCGATGTCATGGCGCTCCGCTTGCGACACGCCGCGCTCGCGCAGGCCGAAGGCGATATTCTCGCGCACCGTCAGCCAGGGGAACAGAGTGTAGGACTGGAACACCATGCCACGGTCGGCGCCGGGGCCGGTGACCTCGCGCCCGTCGAGCGTGACCCGTCCGCTGGTCGGCCGGTCGAGCCCGGCGATGATCCGGAGCAGGGTGGATTTCCCGCATCCGGAGGGGCCGAGGATGGTGACGAAGTCGTTGTCGCCGACGTCGAGCGTGGTCGGCTCAAGCGCTCTCGTCGGCGCGTTGCCGGCACGAGCGGGGAAGGTTCGCGAGACCTGATCGATCCTGAGCGCGGTCATGCGAGCTTCCAGGGGAACAGCCAGGCGTTGAAGGCCTTGAACAGGAAATCGGAGATCAGGCCGATCAGCCCGATCACGATGATGCCGAAGATGATCTGGCCGGTGTTGAGCAGCGCCTGGCTGTCGGTGATCATGTGCCCGATGCCGGATGACGAGCCGATCAGCTCGGCTACGATGACGTAGGTCCAGGCCCAGCCCAGCACCAGCCGGAGGATTTCAGCGATCCCGGGCGCAGCGGAGGGCAGCAGCACGCGGCGGATGATGCCGCGGTCGCGGGCGCCGAGCGTATAGGCGGCCTCCACCAGGTCGCGCCTTGTGGCACCGACGGTGACGGCCACCATCAGGATGATCTGAAACACCGCGCCGATGAAGATCACAAGCAGCTTCTGCAACTCACCGATGCCCGCCCACAGGATCAGCAGCGGGATGAAGGCGGATGCCGGCAGATAGCGCGCAAAGGACACAAACGGCTCGAGAAAGGCCTCGATTGGCTTGTAGGCTCCCATCAAAACGCCGAGCGGCACCGCGATGACGGCAGCAAGCACAAACCCGCCGATCACGCGCCAGATCGTCATCCCGATGTCGAACAGAAAGCCCTGCTTGGCGAGCAGCTCATAGCCTTCCTGCACCATGGTGAGCGGGTTGGCGAGGAAGGTCTTCGACACGTGGCCGCCGAACGTTGCCCAGGACCAGAGGGCGACGAACAGCACGAAGAAGGCGAGGCCATAGGCCACGCGCTGCTTCGATGTCGTGGGCTCGAGAGGACGCATCAGATGATCCGGGCGTAGCTTATGCGCCGGTCCCGCCCGCTGTGTCGCGATGCGGGACCGGTGGAAAGGGTTGCTGCGTTACTTGATGAAGCTGGCGTCGTAGATGTCCTCGACCTTCGGCGCGGCCTTGATGATGCCGACCTCGAGCAGCAACTCAGCGGCGTCCTTGTTGAAGGTGAGGAAGTCGCCGGCGAAGAATTTCTGGTTGGCGGCCTTGTCCTGCCAGCGCAGGTACTTTGCCGAGTTGCCGAACTGCTCGCCGGTCTGCTTCACGTCAGCGCCCATGATCTCGTAGGACTTGGCCTGGTCCTTGGCGATCATGTCGAGCGCCTCGAAATAGCTGTTGGCCAGCGCCTGCGCAGCTTTCGGATTGTCGGTCAGGAATTTCGGCGTGCAGCCGAAGGTATCCATCACGATCGGGTAGTCGAGCGTGGTTGCGATGATCTTGCCCTTGTCGGGAGCGGCACGCACCGTCGACAGATAAGGCTCGTAGGTCATCGCGGCATCGTTCTGGCCGGAAACGAAGGCCTGCGCCGCGGCGGCGGGCTCCAGATTCACCACGGTGACGTCTTTCACCGTGAGGCCGTTCTTCTTCAGCATCCAGGCCAGCGCGAAATAGGGCGAGGTACCCGGCGCCGATGCCGCGACGGTCTTGCCCTTGAGGTCCTTGATCGCGGCGACGTCGTTGCGCACGGCCATGCCGTCGGCGCCATAGCTCTTGTCGAGCTGGAAGATCTGCTTGGTCGCGACGCCATTGGCGTTCCAGGAGATCCAGGTCTCGACCGTGGTGGCCGCGCACTGGATGTCGCCCGAGGCGATCGCGAGATGGCGGTCCTTCTGCGGAATCTTCTTCAGGGTCACGTCGAGGCCGTTCTTCTTGAAGATGCCGGCCTCCTTGGCGAGCGTCAGCGGCGCGAAGCCGGTCCATCCGGAGATGCCGACGCCGACCTTGACGTCATCCGCGAACGCGCCCGTGGACGCGAGCAACACTGCGATTGCGGGCAATAGCTTGAAGGAACGCATGATTGTCGACCCCTTGAACGATGGATTGAACCCAGTTGATGTCTTCACGTCAGTCGCGGCGGATTGCCGCATGAAGCATGTCGGCGGACGATGGCCCATGATGCATTGCATGAAATATGCCGCGCAAGGCGTCCTCAGCCTCCCTTGAAGCGAGCCACCAGGCGATGCGTCTCGCCCGGATAATGCAGCCGCACCGCCGTCACCGTGCGTGCGCTGCGCCAGGTGTAGCGGTCGATCACGAGGCAGGGCGCGCCGACCGCGATGTCGAGCGCCTTTGCCGTGCGGTCGTCGGCGACGACGGCGCTGATCGTATGCTCGGCTTCGGTCCACGGCACGTGGTGCAGCAGCCATGATCCCGGCGGTTCGCGGGCGAAGTCCGCGGTTGCAGCTTCCGGGACCGTGGAGAGATCGATCAGTCTGTCCTCGACGGCGAACGGCACATTGTCGGCGCTGTGCCGGCAGGCGATCGCGACTACCTTGCCGGCCGTGCTGACGCCGAGCCGGGCGCGATCGGCCGATGTCGCGGTACGCCGCCGGCATTCGATCAGCTGATAGCCGTAGCTGCGGCCGAGCGCGGTGATCTCGGCGCGGATGTCGGCGATCTTGAGCACCGCCGACAGATGCTGCGGACGGCGCACGAATGAGCCGGCACGCCGCCGCCGCTCGATCAGGTCGGCCTGCGCCAGTTCCGACAACGCCTTGTTCACCGTCATGCGCGAGCAGCGATAGCGCGCCATCAGCTGGTGTTCGAAGGGGATGCGATGCCCGGGCGGCCATTCGCCGGTCAGGATCCGCGTCTCGATGTCGAGCCGGATGCGCTTGTAGAGTGTCGGCTTGTTCGCCGCGCCGGGCTTGGCCTGGTCGGAGGCGAGACTCATGCGACGAGCCTCCGCACGCTCGCATTGAACCGCTCGCGCGCCTTGTCGCGCAGCCGGTGCCGTCCGCCCGCGACCACCTTGTCGCCGCCGGCCCAGACGCAGTCGATCGCGTCGCTGCCGGTTGCAAACAGCCAGCCGTCGAGAACCGCATCGCCCGACCGTCCCGCGAGGGACGGATGCGCGGTGTCGAGGCTGACGATGTCGGCGCGCGCGCCGGGCGCAAGCCCGGCCTTGGTCTGTGCCAGAGCCTGCGCGCCGCCAGCGAGCGTCTGGTCGAACAGGGCGCGGCCGGTGGATGTGCCGGGACGCCCCGAGAGCACATTGCGCTCGCGGTGTTTCAGCCGCTGACCGTATTCGAGCTGGCGCAGCTCGTCGGCGACGCCGACCAGCACATTGGAATCGGTTCCGATGCCGAACCGGCCGCCCGCGGCGAGGAATTCGCGCGCCGAGAAGATGCCGTCGCCGAGACTTGCTTCGGTGACGGGGCAAAGGCCGGCAACCGCGCCGCTGCCGGCGAGTGCATTGACTTCCTGCTCCGTCATGTGGGTCGCGTGAATGAGGCACCAGCGTCGATCGACGGGCGCATGTTCGAGCAGCCATTGCACCGGCCGCTGTCCTGACCAGGCAAGGCAATCCTCCACCTCGCGCACCTGTTCGGCGGCGTGGATGTGGATCGGGTCCGCCCCGGCAAGCGGGATGATCGCCGCCAGCTCATCCGGCGCCACGGCGCGCAGGCTATGCGGAGCGATGCCGATGTTGGCACCGGGAAGTTTTCGGATTGCCTCGCGCGAGGCGGCCATCAGCGCGGCGAACTGATCGACCGAGCAGATGAAGCGACGTTGCCCGGCATGCGGTGCGGCGCCGCCGAACGTGCTGTGAGCATAGAAACTCGGCAGCAGCGTGAGCCCGATGCCGGAGGCGTCGGCGGCCTCTGCGATGCGTACGGCCATCTCGGCGAGATTGGCGTAGGGCGCGCCGTCCCGATCATGATGCAGATAGTGAAACTCGCCGATACGGGTAAAGCCCCGCTCGAGCATCTCGACATAGAGCAGGGTGGCGACGGCTGTGACGTCGTCCGGCGTCATGGTCAGCGCGAACCGATACATCGTCTCACGCCAGGTCCAGAACGTATCGGTCGTGTCGCCGCGCAGTTCGGCAAGGCCGGCCATGCCGCGCTGAAACGCGTGACTGTGCAGGCTCGCCAATCCCGGAACCGCCATTTGGTGACGTTCGTCGCCGGCGCTGGGCGCAACGCCCGCCGTCACCGAGGCGATCGCGCCATCGACAACGACGACCTGCACGTCATTGGCCCAGCCCGAAGGCAGCAGCGCGAATGCGAAATGCAGTCGTGTCATTTTTCCACGCCGGCTGGACAGAACCCGGACACGATTATATGTCTAGACATATAAGTCAAGCATCCCACCTCGAGGGGACGATCGCATGGCAGAGCGCTTCGACCGTATCTGGCACAACGCCCGGCTCGCCACGATGCGCAGCGACCGCACTGATCTCGGCGAGATCGAGCGAGGCCTGATCGCGGCGCGCGACGGCCGCATCGTCTATGCCGGCGTGCCGTCGGACTTTCCTGTGGATGCGGACGCCGTTGAACGGATCGATTGTGCCGGCCGCTGGATCACGCCCGGGCTGGTCGATTGCCACACCCATCTCGTCTTCGGCGGCAACCGCGCGCACGAGTTCGAGCTGCGCCTGAAGGGCGCGAGCTATGAGGAGATCGCGCGCGCCGGCGGCGGCATCGTCTCGACCGTTGCGGCGACGCGCAAGGCGACCGAGGTGGAGCTCGTCGCCGGCGCGCTGCCGCGGCTCGACGCGCTGATCGGCGAGGGCGCAACCACGGTCGAGATCAAGTCCGGCTATGGCCTCAATACCGAGACCGAGATGCGGCAGCTTGCGGCGGCACGCAGCCTTGCCCGCCTGCGGCAAGTTGCGATCCGCACGTCGTTCCTCGGAGCGCATGCGCTGCCGTTGGAGGCCAACGGCGACAAGGACGGTTACATCGATCTGGTCTGCAACGAGATGCTGCCGGCCGTGGCCAAGGCCGGCCTCGCCGATGCCGTCGACGGCTTCATGGAGGGGATCGCGTTTTCCGGAGAGCAGACGGCACGGGTGTTCGAGGCGGCGCGTGCGCTCGGACTGCCGGTCAAGCTGCATGCGGATCAGCTGTCCAATCTCGGCGGCGCGGCGCTGGCCGCGAAATTCTCGGCGCTCTCGGCCGATCATCTCGAGCACACCGACGAAGCCGGCGCGGTGGCGATGGCGAAGGCCGGCACCGTCGCGGTCCTGCTGCCCGGCGCGTTCTATTTCATTCGTGAAACGCACAAGCCGCCGGTCGAGCTGTTCCGTAGCCACGGTGTGAGCATGGCGCTGGCGACCGATTGCAATCCCGGCAGCTCGCCGCTCACCTCGCTCCTGCTGGCGATGAACATGGGCGCAACGCTGTTCCGGATGACGGTCGCCGAATGCCTCACAGGGGTGACGCGGGAAGGGGCGCGCGCGCTCGGCATGCTCGCCGAGACCGGTACGTTAGAGGCCGGCAAGTGGTGCGATCTGGCGATCTGGGACATCGAGCGTCCGGCCGAACTGGTCTACCGCATCGGCTTCAACCCGCTGCACAGCCGGGTGTGGAGGGGGCAATGAGCGATCGGGATGCGCCTGTCGTCGTGACGCCCGGAACCGTCGGCCTCGACGTCCTGGTGCGCGTGCTCGCGGGCGCGCCCATCATGCTCGATCTATCGTGCTGGCCGCGCGTCGAGGCGGCCGCGCAAATCGTGGCGAAGGCGGCGCATATCGACGTTCCCGTCTACGGCATCAATACCGGTTTCGGGAAGCTGGCATCGACGCGCATCGCGCCCGACCAGACTGCGCTGCTTCAGCGCAACCTCATCTTGTCGCATTGCTGCGGAGTCGGTCCGAACACGCCCGAGCCGATCGTGCGTTTGATGATGGCGTTGAAAGTGATTTCGCTCGGTCGCGGTGCATCTGGCGTGCGCCGCGAAGTGATCGAGCAGTTGCATGGTATGCTGGCGCGCGGCGTTTATCCGTTGGTGCCGCAGCAGGGCTCGGTCGGTGCCTCCGGCGATCTGGCGCCGCTCGCTCATATGACCGCGGTCATGATCGGGGAGGGACAGGCAATTCTTGATGGCAAAGCCGTGCCGGGCCGCGAAGCGCTTGCCGCCGCCGGCCTCGCGCCGCTGACGCTCGGTCCCAAGGAGGGGCTCGCGCTGATCAACGGCACGCAGTTTTCCTCCGCCTACGCCATCTCCGGCCTGCTGCGTGCGCATCGCCTGGCGTGCGCCGCGCTGGTGACCGGCGCGCTGTCGGTCGATGCGGCGATGGCGTCGACGGTGCCGTTTCGTCCCGAGATTCAATCTTTGCGTGGCCATGACGGGCAGATCGCTGCGGCCGCCGCCCTGACCGCGCTGCTTGACGGCAGCGATATCAGGCAATCGCATCTCGAGGGCGACGAGCGCGTGCAGGATCCCTATTGCCTGCGCTGCCAGCCGCAGGTTGCGGGCGCCGTGCTCGACCTGCTTGCGCAGGCCGCCCGCGGGCTGACCGTTGAGGCCAATGCCGTCACCGACAATCCACTCGTCCTGGTCGAGACCGGCGAGATCGTGTCAGGCGGCAATTTCCACGCCGAGCCGGTGGCGTTCGCCGCCGACCAGATCGCGCTGGCGCTTTCGGAGATCGGGGCGACCAGCGAGCGCCGGATCGCGACCCTCGTCGATCCCGCCTTGAACTTCGGCCTGCCGCCGTTCCTGACGCCCGAGCCCGGCATCAACTCCGGATTCATGATCGCCGAGGTGACGGCGGCGGCGCTCTATGCCGAGAACAAGCAGCGCGCGATGCCATGCTCGATCGATTCGACGCCGACCAGCGCCAATCAGGAGGATCACGTCTCGATGGCCGCACATGCCGCGCGCCGGCTGTCCGATATGGCCGACAATCTCGCCGCCATCCTCGGCATCGAGCTGCTGGTCGCCGCGCAGGGCATCACGCTGCGCGCGCCGCATTCAACGAGCGCGCCGCTCGCTGCGGTCATTGCCGCGCTCCGAGAGCAGGTTCCGGCGCTCGCCGCCGACCGCTACATGGCTGACGATCTCGCCAGGGCGGCCGCTCTGATCGAAGCCGACGCGCTGCCCGCCGCTGCGATCGCGGTGCTTCCGACCGATCCATTTCCAAGACTGACTTAGAAGACTTGCTTAGCAGGAACATCCGTCATGAACCGCCGACTGGATAACGAACGCATCATCCGTGCTCCCCGCGGCACCGACATCAGCGCCAAGAGCTGGCTGACGGAAGCACCGCTGCGCATGCTGATGAACAATCTGGACCCTGATGTCGCCGAGCGCCCGAGCGAGCTCGTGGTCTATGGCGGCATCGGCCGTGCGGCGCGCGACTGGGAGAGCTTTGATCGGATTGCCGCGTCCTTGCGCAAGCTCGAAGGCGACCAGACCCTGCTGGTGCAGTCCGGCAAGCCGGTCGGCATTTTCCGGACCCATGCCGACGCGCCGCGCGTGCTGATCGCGAATTCCAACCTGGTGCCGCATTGGGCAACGCTCGATCATTTCAACGAGCTCGACCGCCAGGGCCTGATGATGTTCGGCCAGATGACGGCAGGCTCCTGGATCTATATCGGCAGCCAGGGCATCGTGCAGGGGACCTACGAGACGTTCGTCGAGGTCGGCCGCCGGCACTATGGCGGCAGTCTCGCCGGCAAATGGATCCTGACGGCGGGCCTCGGCGGCATGGGCGGTGCCCAGCCGCTGGCCGCGACGATGGCCGGCGCCTCGATGCTCGCGGTCGAATGCCAGCCGAGCCGCATCGAGATGCGGCTGCGGACGGGCTACCTCGACCGCCAGGCGGCGACGCTCGATGACGCGCTCGCGATCATTGCTGAGGCGGTCAAGAGCCAGAAGCCGGTGTCGGTCGGCTTGCTCGGCAATGCGGCCGAGATCTTTCCCGAACTGGTGCGCCGCGGCGTGCGCCCGGACATCGTTACCGACCAGACCAGCGCGCATGATCCGATCAACGGCTATT
Organism: Bradyrhizobium sp. USDA 4506; assembly: GCF_054058795.1. Classification (NCBI taxonomy): domain Bacteria; kingdom Pseudomonadati; phylum Pseudomonadota; class Alphaproteobacteria; order Hyphomicrobiales; family Nitrobacteraceae; genus Bradyrhizobium; species Bradyrhizobium sp. USDA 4506. The sequence goes on from NZ_JBSSBM010000002.1 coordinate 1,441,321, forward strand.
TGCCCAAGGGATGGACGCTCGCAGATTGGGAAGCCAAACGCGCGGCCGATCCGAAGGCCGTTGAGACAGCGGCCAAGACCTCGATGGTCGATCACGTCCAGGCCATGCTGGATTTTCACGCGCAGGGAATCCCGACGCTCGATTACGGCAACAACATCCGCCAGATGGCCAAGGACATGGGCCTGAAGCAGGCGTTCGATTTCCCGGGATTCGTTCCGGCCTATATCCGTCCGCTGTTCTGCCGCGGCGTCGGACCGTTCCGCTGGGCGGCGCTGTCGGGCGATCCCGAGGACATCTTCAAGACCGATGCCAAGGTTAAGGAGCTGATGCCCAACGACAGCCACCTGCACAACTGGCTCGACATGGCCAAGGCGCGCATCAAGTTTCAGGGACTGCCGGCGCGAATTTGCTGGGTCGGGCTTGGCGACCGCCATCGGCTTGGCCTTGCCTTCAACGAGATGGTGGCGCGCAGCGAGCTCAAGGCGCCGATTGTGATCGGCCGCGATCATCTCGACAGCGGCTCGGTGGCGAGCCCGAACCGCGAGACCGAGGCGATGCGCGACGGCTCCGACGCGGTGTCCGACTGGCCGCTGCTCAACGCTTTGCTCAACTGCGCGAGCGGTGCCACCTGGGTGTCGCTGCATCACGGTGGCGGCGTCGGCATCGGCTATTCGCAGCACGCCGGCATGGTGATCGTCGCTGACGGCACGCCGGAGGCGGCGCGCCGACTGGAGCGTGTGCTGTGGAACGACCCGGCGACGGGCGTCATGCGCCACGCCGACGCCGGCTATGACACGGCGATCGAATGCGCGCGCGCCAATGGGCTCGATCTGCCCAGCCTGCGCTGATGGGACCTCCTCGATCGGGAGTTGCGGCATCTCCCGACCGGGGCGCAGGTTAACGAGCAATCTCGTTGCAGCTCTCAACCTTCCGGTTGATGTACGCGAGGTGACCGGCCGGACATGCCTTGATACGGGAAATCGGCGGTGCAGCTACCGGAGATAGGTGGTCCGTGGAGCGCTGCGCCTGTGACCCGTCGCGGGTGACACATTAGTCTGCCTGCTTTCGCGTCAGCTTCGCTGACAGGATGAGCGGCCAGGGTCCTTGTCTCGCGGCAGATGGCATGCAATCTTTCGCAGCCGGCAATGCTGTTCGAGAGCAACAAGAACAATAATCCCTCTCGTCCCTCCAATTCTGTCGAGGGCCTGATCATGTCGAACCTTACCCAAACGACATCCGCTCCGTGGCGGATCGGAGTGCTGTTCTCGCGAACCGGCTTCATGTCGGTCATCGAGGAGACCCAGTATCAGGGCACGCAACTCGCGATCGAAGAGGTGAATGAAGCGGGCGGCGTCTGCGGCCGCGAGCTGGTTCCCGTTGCCTATGACCCCGGATCGGACTCGGCCGCCTATGGTCATTACGCCAAGCGGCTGATGATCGAGGATCAGGTCAGCACGATCTTCGGCTGCTACACCTCGTCGAGCCGCAAGGCGGTGCTGCCGGTAGTCGAACGGCTGAACGGTCTGCTCTGGTATCCGACGCTTTACGAAGGGTTCGAGGCGTCGCCCAACGTCATCTACACCGGCGCCTCGCCGAACCAGAACAGCCTCGCGCTGTGCCGCTATTTGATGGATACGTTCGGAACGCGGTTCTATTTCGTGGGGTCCGACTACATCTATCCGCGCGAGTCCAACCGGGTGATGCGGGAGCTGCTCAAGAGCAACGGCGGCTCGGTGGTCGGCGAGCGCTATGTCAATGTTTACGCGCGCTGGCAGGATTTTGTGCCGATCATCCAGGATATCAAGCGTGTCAGGCCCGACGTGATCTTCTCGACCGTCGTTGGCGAGGGCACGGTGTTCCTTTATCAGGCCTATGCGAATGTCGGGCTCGATCCAAAGCAGGTGCCGATCGCCAGCCTGACCACGACGGAAGCGGAAATTGCCGCCATGGGCTTCGACGTCGGCGAGGGACACGTCACGGCCGCATCGTATTTCCAGGGCGTCGAGGGCAGCGCTAATAATGCGTTTGTGCAGCGCTTCAAGAAGCGGTTCGGCGCCGATATCTCAACCAACATGTGCGCCGAAGCATCCTATTTCCAGCTGCATCTGTTCGCGAAGGCGCTCGAGCAGGTCAATTCACTCGACACCGAAGTTCTCCGCTCGATGGTGTTCGGCACCAGCTTTGATGCACCGCAAGGTGCCGTCACCGTCAACCCGATGTCGGGTCATACCGACCTCTGGACCCGCATCGGGCGCGCCAACCGCCAGGGGCAGTTCGATGTCGTCAGCCAGTCGAAGGAGCCGGTGCATGCGGATCCGTTCCTGATCGGATATGGTCGTGCAACGCAAACAGGAAGCGTCCAATGAACGAAATGTCGCGTAAGCCGTCGCTGAGCCGAGACGTCGGCGGACGCAAGACCATGGTTCAGGAACTTGCCGATCTGTCGGCGGTGGTGGTCGCGCCGGTCGACGATCAGGTCGGCATGTTGCTGCGCGAGTTACAGCGGTTCCGGATGCGGGTGCGGCAGGTCTGGCCGATGCCGGAGAGCGTGCCCGCCGATGCCGACGTGGTGTACTGCGAATATTCCCCTGACCTGGCGCGGCGCCTGCCATGGATTCCCGGCGACGCGCGCTCGGCGCTGGTTGTGATCCTGCCGGCGACGGAAACCGTTCACGCCGATGCGCTGTGTCATGCGACGCCGAACGCCGTGCTGCCGCGGCCGTTCACGCAGAATGCCGTGCTGTCCAGTCTCGTGCTGGCGCGCAGTCAATTTGGTTATGAACGGCGGCTTCGCAGCAAGATCGAGAAGCTCGATGACAATCTGCGCTCGATGCGCACGGTGGAGCGCGCCAAGGCGATCCTGATGGCGACGCGGCAGATGCCGGAAACCGAAGCCTATGGCTTCATCAGACGACAGGCGATGGATCGTCGCGTGTCGGCAAGTGCAGTCGCCGCGGCGATTGTTGACTCGTTCGAACTGCTTGGCTACGATCATCAACAGTAAGCCCCAATAGCGGGGCCGGCGGCGACAGCGCCGCCTTCGACACAACCGGCAACAAAGCCCTCCCAATGCTCGCGTAAGCGCGCATCGGGAGGGCTTTTTGTTTTTTCAGTCCTGAAGGGAGCTAGGGATGAGCATTTCACGGCGGACTTTGCTGAGGAATACCGCGGCGCTGGGCGCGTTTGCCGGCGCCGGACTGCCGCACATCTGGATCAAGAACGCCGACCTCGCTTACGCCGCCGGCGGCGAGATCAAGGTCGGCGTGCTGTTCTCGCTGACGGGAACGACCGCGATCATCGAGGAATCGCTCAACAAGGCGACGCTGCTCGCCATCGAGGAGATCAACGCCGCAGGCGGCATCAAGGGCAGCAAGATCGTGCCGATCGTCGAGGACCCCGCGTCCGATCCGGCGACCTTCTCGGAGAAGGCTCGCAAGCTCGTCGTCGGCGACAAATGCGTCAGTGTGTTCGGTTCCTACACCTCGGCAAGCCGCAAGGCGGTGCTCCCGGTGTTCGAGCGGCAGAACAATCTCTATTGGTATCCGACGCTCTACGAAGGCCGCGAGTGCTCGAAGAACGTCATCTACACCGGCGCGGTGCCGAACCAGCAGCAGGACGAGTTCGTGCCCTGGCTGGTCAAGAAGTTCGGCAAGAAGTTCTACCTGATCGGCTCCAACTACATCTATCCGAAGGAAGAGAACAACTACTGCAAGAAGCTGCTTGAGAAACTCGGCGGCGAGGTCGTGGCGGAAGAATATGTGCCGCTCGGCCATTCCGAATTCTCTTCCGTCATCAACAAGATCCGCTCGACTCAGCCGAACGTGATCTTTTCCACCGTGGTCGGCGATTCCGTGGTCGCGCTGCATCGTCAGTACAAGGCGGCCGGCCTCGATCCCGAGAAGATGCCGATGGCGAGTCTCACGACCTCCGAGAACGAAGTCGCTGCGATGGGCGGCGAGGCGGCCGCCGGTCACTTCACCTCGGCGCCTTACTTCATGGTGCACAAGTCGCCGGAGAACGAGAAGTTCGTCGAGGCTTACAAGAAGCGTTGGGGCGCCGACAAGGTGACGCATTTCGTGTCGGAGGCCTGCTACTTCCAGACCTACCTGTTCAAGCAGGCGGTCGAGAAGCTCGCGACCAGCGATCTCACGCCGCCGAACATCCGCGACGCGGTCAAGGGCCAGGAAGTGATTGCACCGCAGGGCAAGGTCCGGATCGAGCCGGAGAACCTGCACACCTGGCTGTGGCCCAAGATCGCGCAGGCGAAGTCGAACGGACAGTTCGAGATTCTCGTCGAGGCCAAGGAGTGGCTGAAGCCGGTGCCTTACGCGGCCTATCCCGGACAGTCATGCACCGAGAAGGGCTTGGTCGAGAAGAGCTGACGACGGGGGCTGACGAAGGCCGTCGGCGTGCGGCGCCGGCGGCCAGCGTCCCGAAACGAATGCTGCCTCTCGCACGAACGGGGGCGAGGGGCAGGGCGCACAACGCGAACATCGAAAGCGGATCCCGACGTGGACCAATTCATCGAACAAATCGTCACCGGCCTCAGCATCGGATCGATCCTGCTGCTGGTCGCGCTGGGCCTGTCGATCATCTACGGCTCGATGGGCATCATCAATCTCGCCCATGGCGAGTTCGTGATGCTGGGCGCTTACGCGGCCTGGGTGTTCCATACCTATCTCGGGCTCGGCCTGCTCGCGAGCCTGGTGCCGATCTTCTTCGTGGTCGCCGCGTTCGGCTGGGTCATTGAGCGTTACGTCCTGAGCCTGCTCAACAACCGGCCGCTGGACACGATCCTTGCGACCTGGGGCGTCGGCATCATGCTGCAGCAGGCGGTGCGGCTGATGGTCGGCAGCGAACTGCGCTACGTGCAGCTGCCGCCGGCGCTGTCCGACAGCATGGACGTGTTCGGCATCTCGGTATCGTCCTATCGGGTGTTCCTGTTCGTGGTGTCGATCGCACTGTTCGTGGCGACCTGGTTGCTGATGAACCGCACCACGGTCGGAATGAAGCTACGCGCGATCATCCAGGACCGTTCCGTCGCTGCCTCGTTCGGCATCAACGCCAAACGGGTCTATGCGCTGACCTTCGCCTACGGTGCGGGCCTTGCGGGACTGGCCGGCGCGCTGGTGTCGCCGCTGAAGAGCGTGTCGCCCGATATGGGCACCGGCTATGTGGTCGATGCCTTCATGGTGGTGGTGCTCGGCGGCGTGCAGAGCCTCGCCGGCACCGTGGCGAGCGCCTTCATCCTCGGCGAGCTCTCCGGCGGCATTGCCTTCCTGCAGAACGACACGGTGGCCAAGGCGATCGTGCTGCTCGCCATCGTCGTGCTCATCCGTTTCCGCCCCGAGGGGCTTTTCACCGCACGCGTGCGGGCCTGAGACAGATCGCTCATCTATGCCGTCGCATGTTCCTAACTCCAGCGGATTGCAGCGCCTGATCGCGCAGCTTGCGCCTCTGCTGATCGTCTGCGCCGTGGTGTTCGCGCTGCCGGTGATGCTCAACAACGACTTCCTGCTCAACAAGGTCGCGCGTTATCTGGTGCTGGGCATCCTCACGGTGTCGCTCGGGCTGTCCTGGGGATTCGGCGGCATCCTGAATCTCGGCCAAGCGATGAGCTTCGGGCTCGGCTCCTACGCCATGGCAATGGCGCTCAAGCTCAAGACCGTGCCGGTGCACACGGGGGCGAGCGGACTGCCGGACTTCATGGTCTGGAATAATGTCCAGCATTTGCCGTGGTTCTGGGAGCCGTTCCGCTCGCTGACCTTCGCGATCGCCGCGGGCCTGATCGTGCCGGCGCTGGTTGCGGCGGCGCTCGGCTGGTTCATGTTCCGGGGCCGCGTCACCGGCGTCTATGTCTCGATCATCACGCTCGCCACCATGGTGGTGATCAATCTCGTGATCATCGACCAGCAGAGCTACACCGGCGGCTTCAACGGCATCACCGATCTCGCCCAGCTCGAGATCTTCGGCGTCGCGTTCGACGCCTATGGCCGCGCAACCTACTATCTCGTGGCCAGCTGTGTCCTGCTCAGCCTGCTTGTCGCCTTTGCCTTTACAAGGACCAAGGCCGGCCTGATCGTGCAGGCGATCCGCGACCATGAGAGCAGGGTGCGCTACTTCGGCTACGACGTCGCGCTCTACCAGATCTTCGTGTTCGCGCTGTCGGCGGCGATCGCGGGCCTTGCCGGCATGCTCTACACGGTGGTGATGGAGTTTGCCTCGCCGACCTTCCTCGGCGTGCAGCTCTCTCTTTCGGTCGTGGTGTGGTGCGCGGTCGGCGGCCGGCAGAGCCTGGTCGGTGCGTTCCTCGGCGCGGTGCTGGTGGCGGGTATGCAGGGCGCGCTGTCGGAGTCAGCGGCGTTCCTGGAAACCTGGACGCTGGTGATGGGCGCGCTGTTCGTGCTCGTGGTGCTGTTCCTGCCGAAGGGGCTCGCTGGCCTCGCACAGGTCATGCTGCGCTGGATCGTGCAGCGCCGCCATGCGGCCGCGGGCGGGGTGGCGCAAGGCGTCGGCCAGACGGAGGGCAGCACATGAGCTCCCATCTCGATCTCCGCGACGTGTCGGTCAGCTTCAACGGTTTCAAGGCACTCAATTCACTCAACATGAGCGTGCGCAAGGGCGAGCTGCGCTGCCTGATCGGGCCGAACGGCGCGGGCAAGACCACCGCGCTGGACATCATCTGCGGCAAGGTCAAGCCGAGCGCCGGCACGGTGAGCTTCGATGGCACCGCGCTGCAGGAACTTGAGGAATACGAAATCGCCCGCGCCGGCGTCGGCCGCAAATTCCAGGTGCCGAGCGTGTTCCGCGAGCTGTCGGTCTCCGAGAACCTCGAAGTGGCGCGGGCGCGTCGCACCTCCGTGCTTGGCAATTTGCGCTGGAACATCGGCAATTCAGGACGCGAGCATGTCGAGCGTCTGGCCGAGCTGGTCGGGCTCACCGAGCAGCTCGACCGGCCGGCCGCCTATCTGTCGCACGGTCAGACCCAGTGGCTGGAGATCGGCATGCTGGTCGCCCAGGACGCCGAGCTGATCCTGATGGACGAGCCCACCGCGGGCATGACGGCGCAGGAAACCCGCAAGACCGCCGAACTGTTCGCACGGCTGAAGGGCAAGCACACGCTGATCGTGGTCGAGCACGACATGGGCTTCGTCAAGGCGATCGGCGACATCATCTCCGTGATGCATATGGGCCAGATGCTGGCCGAGGGCACCGCGGCGGAAGTGGAAGCGCATCCGGAAGTGCGCCGCGCCTATCTCGGATCGGGAGGCATCAGCCATGCTTGAGCTGACCGACGTCGACGCCTTCTACGGCAACAGCCGCGCCCTGCAGGGCATCAACCTGATGGTTGGCAATGGCGAATTCCTCTCGGTGCTCGGCCGCAACGGCGTCGGCAAGACCACGCTGATGCGCAGCATCCTCGGCCTGATGGACCGGTGCACCGGACGGCTATCGCTCGACGGTGCCGACATCTCGCCGCTGCGGACCTATCAGCGCGCCAAGGCCGGTATTGCCTACGTGCCGCAGGGCCGCGGGATTTTGCCGCGCTTCACCGTGCGGGAGAACCTGACGCTCGGAACCTTCGCGGCGAAATCGGCCAACGGAATCGAGGAGTGGGTGCTCGAGCTGTTTCCGGTACTCAAGGACTTTCTCAATCGCTATGGCGGCAATCTCTCCGGCGGCCAGCAGCAGCAGCTTGCGATCGCGCGGGCGCTGCTGGCCAAGCCCAAGGTCATCCTGCTGGACGAGCCGACCGAGGGCATCCAGCCGAACATCGTCGAGCAGATCGAGGACGTGATCGTCAGTCTCAATCGCGAGCGCGGCATCACGGTCGTGCTGGTCGAACAGAATGTCGCGTTCGCGCGGCGCGCGTCTCACCGCTTCGCGCTGCTCGAAAAGGGACGCGTCGTCGCCAAGGGCGCGATCGGTGAGCTCACCGATGATCTCATCCAGCTGCACATGGCCGTGTAGCGGGAATTATCGCTCAGGAAAGGGAGTCGAGACATGTTGCATGGAGACATATCGAGCAGCAAGGACACGGTCGGCGTTGCCGTGGTGAACTACAAGATGCCGCGCCTGCACACCAAGGCCGAGGTGCTGGATAACGCGCGCAACATCGCCAAGATGGTCGAGGGCATGAAGCTCGGCCTTCCGGGCATGGACCTCGTGATCTTCCCGGAATACTCGACCCACGGCATCATGTACGACTCCAAGGAGATGTACGAGACGGCGTCGTCCGTGCCGGGCGAGGAGACCCGCATCTTCGCAGACGCCTGCCGTAAGGCCAAGGTCTGGGGGGTGTTCTCGCTAACCGGCGAGCGTCACGAGGAGCACCCCAACAAGGCGCCGTACAACACCCTGATCCTGATGAACGACAAGGGCGAGATCGTCCAGAAGTATCGCAAGATCATGCCGTGGGTGCCGATCGAGGGTTGGTATCCCGGCGATTGCACCTACGTCTCGGACGGGCCCAAGGGACTGAAGATCAGCCTGATCATCTGCGACGACGGCAACTATCCGGAGATCTGGCGTGACTGCGCGATGCGCGGTGCCGAGCTGATCGTGCGCTGCCAGGGCTACATGTATCCGGCCAAGGAGCAGCAGATCCAGATCTCGAAGTCGATGGCCTGGGCCAACAACTGCTACGTCGCGGTCGCAAACGCCTCCGGCTTCGACGGCGTCTATTCCTACTTCGGCCATTCCGCGCTGATCGGCTTCGACGGAAGGACGCTCGGCGAGTGCGGCACCGAGGAGAACGGCATCCAGTACGCGCAGCTCTCGGTGTCGCTGATCCGCGACGCCCGCCGCAATATGCAGTCGCAGAACCATCTCTTCAAGCTGATGCACCGCGGTTACACCGGCCTGATCAACTCCGGCGACGGCGATCGCGGCCACGCGGTCTGCCCCTACACCTTCTACAAGAACTGGATCACCGACCCCGAGGGGACACGGGAAATGGTCGAGGCCATGACCCGTCCGACTGTCGGAACCGACGAATGCCCGATCGAGGGCATTCCGAACCAGAAAGTCGCACATCGTTGAGTGACATCGATGATCGGCACCGGCGCGATGTTTCGCGCCGGCGTGGTTCCGTGCAACGGCGGACACTTCCTCGCGGAGGAAACAGGGGGGACATCATGAGCGGTCAATCGAATAGCGGGCTGGTTCAGCAGACCGAAGGGCAGATCGACGATCTTCTCGGCCATGAATTCGAGCACGAGCCGGTACCGATGAGCGCTCGGCGCAGCGCCTTCTCGGTCACGATGGTGTGGCTGGGCTTTCCGATGATCATCACCGGCGCGATGACCGGATCGTTGCTGGTGCTGGGCATGGGATTCAAGAATGCGCTAGTGGCGATGATCATCGGCAATTTGATCATGTTCGCCTATGTCGGCGCGCTCGGCCTGATCGGCACCCGGCGAGGCATGAACTTCGCGCTTATCGCCAGCATCGTGTTCGGAAAGAAGGGCTACGTGCTGGCGTCGGGCCTGCTGTCGACCCTGCTGCTCGGCTGGTATGCGGTGCAGACCGGCATCACCGGCGCATTGATCTCCTCGACCTACGGCCTCAACTATGTGGCGATGACCATCGTCGCCGGCGTGCTCTATATCGGGATCACCTTCGTCGGCGTGAAGGGATTGCACTGGATCGGGCTGGCGTCGGTGCCGCTGTTTGTCGTGCTTGGCCTCTGGGTCGCGGCCGATGCCGCCTCGACCACGACGTCGGCGGCGATCTTCGGCTATGCCGGCAACAATGGCGTCGCCAGCATGTCGATGGGCGTCGGGCTTACCGTGGTGCTCGCGCTGTTCATCGATGCAGGCACGGTGACAGCGGACTTCAATCGCTGGGCGCCGAGCACGCGGGCCTCGCTGTTTGCCACGTTCAGCGCATTTCCGTTCGCCAATCTGGTGGCGATGCTGGTCGGCGGCGTGATGACGGCGGCGCTCGCCGTGCCGAACGCAAATCCGTTCGGTGTCGACAACATGTTCGGCTACATGAACGGCAAGCAGCTGACCTGGCTCAGCATCCTCGCGTTCATCTTCCTCTATGCCAATTTAGGCTCGGTCTGCTCGCATTGCTTGTACAATGCGGCGACCGGCTGGTCGCGCATCCTCGGGACCAATATGCGGCTGATGGCGGTGGTGCTCGGCGCGCTTGGTATCCTGGTCGCTGCCGGCAATGTCTGGGCGTTCTTCATCCAGTGGCTGTCGCTGCTCGGCATCCTCGTGCCGCCGATCGGTGCGATCATTCTGGTCGATCAGTATCTGCTACGGGCCGAGGCGCGCGCGGACGTCGACTGGCGTGCGAAGCCGTTCATCGCCTGGGGCATCGGGTCGCTGTTTGCCTTTGCGGTTGAAAACCTGATGCCGGGACTGTCCACTGCGATCTCCGCCGCGGTGGTCGCAGGCATCGTGTACGGTGCGATCGCACGGGTGGAGTCTCCGACTGAAAAGGTGGCGCGTCCGGCGTAAGCGATCAGCTCGATCAAGCAAGAAGGGTACATCAATGAGCGTCGACTATCAGATCCATGATCTCGGCAATTTGACCTTGCAGCGCGGCGCGACCATTCGCGACTGCAAGCTCGCCTACAAGACCTATGGCCAGCTCAACGCAGCCAAGGACAACGTCATCGTCTATCCGACCTGGTACTCCGGCCAGCACTACGACAATGAATGGCTGATCGGACCGGGCAGGGCGCTCGACCCGGCAAAGTACTTCATCATCATCCCGAACATGCTCGGCAACGGGCTGTCGTCGTCGCCGAGCAACACGCCGGAACCGTATAATGGACCGCGTTTTCCGCAGGTGACGGCCTATGACAATGTGCGCGCCCAGCATCGGCTGGTGACCGAGAAATTCGGCATCAAGCATATCCGTCTCGTCGTCGGCTGGTCGATGGGCGCGCTGCAGACGTTCCATTGGGGCGCGCTCTATCCCGATATGATGGACCTCTTGGCGCCGTTCTGTGGCTCGGCCAAATGCTCGCGGCACAACTTCGTGTTCCTCGAGGGCGTGAAGGCGGCGCTCACCGCGGATGCTGCGTGGAAGGAAGGCTGGTATACCGACAAGCCGGCCCGCGGCCTGCGCGCTGCCGCGCGTGTCTATGCCGGCTGGGGCTTTTCGCAGGCCTTCTATCGCGAGCAGCTCGACATCAAGACGCTGGGCTATTCGTCGCTGGAGGATTTCCTGGTGGCGTTCTGGGAAGGCTTCTTCCTGCCGAAGGATCCCAACAATCTGCTGACCATGCTGTGGACCTGGCAGCACGGCGACATCAGCGACAACGAAATCTACAACGGCGACTTCAAGGCCGCGCTGCGGGCGATCAAGGCCAAGGCCTATGTCATGCCGGGGCAGACCGATCTCTATTTCCCGCCGGAGGACAGCGCGTTCGAGGTCGAGAACATGCCGAACGCCAAGCTCGTGCCGGTGCCGTCGATCTGGGGCCACTTCGCCGGCGGGCCGGGGACCAATCCGGTCGATGTCGACTTTATCGACGGCAAGCTCAAGGAGCTGCTCGCATCGTGATATCGACCGGTTGCGAACGGCTGCCTGCGCGATCATGGGAGGCGTGAGCTTGTCCAATCCCGCTTTGCTGCTTGACCAGTACCGCATCCGGGAAGAGCCGTATTACCGGCCGCTCAAGGATGAGGTCGAACTGTTCGGTGCAGCCTATGCCAACCGCATGCCGGTGATGCTGAAAGGCCCCACCGGCTGCGGCAAGACTCGCTTCATAGAATATATGGCGTGGCGGCTGGGCCGCCCGCTGATTACGGTCGCCTGCCACGAGGACATGACGGCGGCGGATCTGGTGGGGCGCTGGCTGCTCGACGCAGAGGGCACGGTGTGGAGCGACGGGCCGCTCACCACAGCGGTGCGTCTTGGCGCGATCTGTTACCTCGACGAGATCGTCGAGGCGCGCCAGGACACGACGGTCGTGATCCATCCCTTGACCGACGATCGTCGTGTGCTGCCGCTGGAAAAGCGTGGTGAATTGATCCACGCCCATTCCGACTTCCAGCTCGTGATCTCCTACAATCCGGGCTACCAGAGCGCGATCAAGGACCTCAAGGAATCCACCAAGCAGCGCTTCGCGGCGCTGGATTTCGGCTATCCTGATCGGCCGGCCGAAACCGAGGTGGTGTCGCGCGAAGCCGGTATCGAGCCGAACCTCGCCGATCTCCTGGTGAAGATCGCCCAGCACAGCCGCAACCTGAAAGGCCAGGGGCTCGACGAAGGTGCCTCGACCCGGATGCTGGTCAATGCCGGCCGACTGATCGGATGCGGGATCAGCCTCGAAAAGGCCTGCGAGACCACGATCGTCGTTCCCTTGACCGATGATGCGGACACCAGGAACACGTTGCGCGACGTGATCTCGGCCTGTGGGTAAGTGGAAGATTGCAGGTGGCGGTCGCGCAAATCAGTTCGCTCGATAGCTTCCGGTCCGGACGTCGGCTTGCGGCACTGTTGCGCGGCCATGACGATGTAGCTGCGGCCGTGCAGGCGGCGCGCGCCGCTTTGCAGCGAACCGGTTGGTTCGATCATTTGGCGGTCTGGGACGAGGCCGTGCACGCCCTGTTCGAGGCCAATCTCGGTCAAGCCGTGGTGCAGGGTTTTCTGCGTCTATCGGAGCAATGGCCGGCGCAGCGATCGGCCGATGATCTGATCGCGATCGGCCGCGCGGTCAGGGACATCGGCTGCAGTGCCGGAAGCCGCGTCGCCCATGCCTTGCTGACCGAATTGTCCAAGGTGCTGCCCCGGCTTGCGGGTGCAGGAGAACTCACCGCGGTTCTCGCCGCGCTCGACGAACTCGCAGCCACCGGGCCGGAGTCGGCGGGGCTCGCGATCGGCCGGCTGGGGCAGTTTCTGACGCATGCCGGCGGCGAGGAGTTTGCGGCGTGGGTCTCCGCTGGCTTGCGCGCCAGTGGCAGTCGCGCATCGCGCCGCCGCGCCTATTTCGCGCTCGACGATCAGCTTTCGGCGCAGCTGTTCGCAGCCGGTCGGAGCGGGGATGATTTCGCGCGGCTGGAGAAGCGCCTCGCTGCAACCACGATCGCGTTGTGGAACAGAAAGCCGCGTTTCCGCAAACTTGCCGTTGCACCGACGCCGGTGCCGCGGCGGACCTCGCTCGCCGCCGGCCTCGTCGGTCTTCCGCAGACCTTTCCCGGCTTCGAGGGCGAGGCGGCCGACGCCGTCTATCTCGCGGCGGTCGCGCATGCCGGCGCGCATCTGGTGCATTCCACCGTCCGCTTTCCGGTGAGGCGACTGAAGGCGCTGCAGATCGCGCTGGTCTCGCTGATCGAGGATGCCCGGGTCGAGGCGCTGGCGCTCCACCAGATGCCGGGGCTGCGCCGGCTGTGGCTGCCATTTCACAGCGCGACGCCAGCCGGCCAGGCAACCGCAGCCGGACTGATGATGCGGCTGGCGCGGGCGCTGATCGATCCCGATTATCAGGATCCGGATGCGTGGGTGACCAAGGGACGGACGCTGTTTGCCGCTGCCGCCGGCCGCTGGACCGATCCCGCCATCAGCCGCGAGATCGGTGGTTTGCTCGGCAACGACATCGGGCAGATGCGGCTGCAGTTCAACGCCAAGAGCTACGTCGTCGAACCTGCCTATCGCGACGACAATCTGGCGCTGTGGGATTTCGGCGACCAGCGGGACAGTCCGGCCGAGACGATCGAACTTGCCGTCGATTCCGTCCGGATCGAGCGGCGCGACGATGCGGGTGGCCAATCGGCCGACGACAACGCCAGGCCGGACGAGACGCTGCGCGCGAAGGCCAGCGCGGTAACGCTGCTGGACGGGTTTCCGGTCGCGACCTACCCGGAATGGGACTATGCGGCGCGTACCGAGCGGCCGGACTGGACAACGATTCTGGAAGCCGATGCAGCCGTTTCCGCGCAGCCCTTCGATTCCTCGACGGACGCCGACGCGATGCGCTGGATCACGGAGTTGACCCGCGACGCGTCGATCGGCCGCCGGATCAGACACAAGGGCCAGCGCGACGGCGACGCGCTCGACATCGACGCGGCGATCGCCCTGACGATCGAGCGGCGCACCGGCAATATCAGCGAGCCCAGGGTCTACCAGCGCGATGCGCCGGGACCGCGCGATCTCGCCATCCTGCTGCTCTTGGACCTGTCGCAATCGACCGCCGACCGTGACCGCCGCGGCCGGACGGTCCTCGACGTCGAACGCAAGGCGGCTGCGATCATGGCGGCGGCGGTCGAGGCCGCGAATGATGCGATCGCGGTGCATGGTTTCAGCTCCGACGGCCGCGAGCGCGTGCGCTATCTGCGCATCAAGGGCTTTGCGGAGCCGATGGATGCCGTGGTTCGTTCACGTCTCGCGGGTCTTGGCAGCAGCCATTCCACGCGCCTCGGCGCGGCATTGCGCCATGCCGGGGGCTACCTCGCGGAACGACGCGCGTTCCGGAAAGTGCTGCTGGTTCTGACCGACGGCGAGCCGTCCGACGTCGACGTGCCGGATGCGCAATATCTCGTCGAGGACGCCCGCCGGGCCGCGCAGCAGCTGCGGCGGCGCGGCACCGATATCTTTGCCTTTGGTATCGGTGAGCACAAATTTCCCCAGCTCGATCGGATTTTCGGCGAGCGTTATGCGCTCCGCGTGCCGCGCATCGAGGTGCTGCCGCAACGGGTGATGCAGCTCTACGCAGAACTGAAGAAATAGTCCCGGCTCTAGCCCGTTGCCCGCGGCAGGGAACCCTTTGCGGTGATCTCCGCCGAGAGTTCCTCGATCGTCTTGCGCTGCTCCATGGCGGCGCGGCGGATCAGCGCAAAGGCAGCCGGCTCGGCCAGCGCATGGGTGTGCATGACCTGAAGGACCGCGGCGAGCACGACACGGCGGGATCGCAGGCGCTGCTCCAGCTTGAGCACCTGCTGCTTGAGCTCGCTGGTGCGCTCGCTTCGCTCGAAAGCCAGGACGAGCGCGGCATAGATGCCGGCCGATCGCAGCGGCTTTACCAGAAACGACGCCGGATCGAGGTCGAGCACCAGCTTCAGACGGCTTGGCGTCTCGGTGCCGAGCAGGGTGATGACCGGGCTTCGTCCAAGCGACGTCCGTTGCGCCGGCGAGGTGAGCGGCAGGAACTCGTCATCGATCAGCGTCACGTCGGGACGGCAGTCGATACTGGCACCGGGCTCCCATGTGACGATCTCGATCCCGAGACGCTCGAACTGGCGCCTGACGATCGAGGCATCGCGCTCATCCTTGATGGCGACGAGCGCCTTGCGCCCGCGCAGCGAAAATGACGACGGTTTGCTCATTTCACAACCCGCAAATGCGGCGCATTCGGCAACGTTCCATCCCTTGCCGGGCTGGCGGCGATGTCGAGCTGCGTCAGATAAGGATCCGGTCTAACCGGCGCTTCAGCTTCCCAGAAGATGTCAAACTGTCCTTCGGCGTTCGAGACGGCCAGCCGCGGCGTCAGGACGCAGTGGTTGTTGCTGCCGTCGATCCAGACCGGACCTTGCGGCGAATTGTAGCGATGGCCGGCCGCGGCGCGCCGCACCTCGCCGATATCGGATGTGCCGGCACGCTGCAGCGCGCGGGCCAGCAGATAGACCGCGACATAGGCGGATTGCCCGTCGACGGACGGGCTGCTGTGCTCGCCGTAGCGCGCCTTCCAGCGCGCCACGAAGGCCCGGTTCTCGGGCAGGCGAATGCTCTCGAAATAGGCCGACGAGGTGATGCATCCGGCCGACGCGGGACCCGCGATCTTGAGCTCGGGCTCGCACAGGCTGCAGCTCAGCATCGGGATGTCGAGGCCGGCCGCGGCGGTTGCCGCATGAAAGGCGCGGATGAAGTCATAACTCGAACTGCCGACCAAGGTGTTGAAGACGACCGGCGGCCGGCGCCGCACGATCTCGTCCACGATGTGGGTGACCGCGCTTTCACCGAGTTCGAGCAGGCGTTCGGCGAGAATGCGTCCTTTGGCCGCCGTCACCAGCTCGCGGGTGACGCGATTGGTTTCCCAGGTCCAGACGTAGTTGGAGCCGACACAGAAGATCTCGTGCGACAGATTATCGAGCACGTAACGCACCAGTGGCAGCACGTTGTGATTGGGTGAGGCGCCGACATAGATGACATTGTCGGAGCACTCGAACCCCTCGTAGCGCGCCGGATACCAGAGCAGGCGATCGGTACGCTCGACGATCGGCAGCACCTGCTTGCGCGAGGCCGAAGTGTAGCAGCCGATGATGTGCTCGACGCCGACGTTGCGAATGAGGTCGTCGCAGACCGTGTGGTACTCCGAAATGATTCCGCGGGGATCGCGGACATGCGCAGATATCGCGAAGTCGAACTCGTCCTGATTGTTGATTTCGTCGACCGCCATCATGGCGCTCTTCAGGATCTCGCGTCCCATGGCCTGATAGGGCCCGTGCTGCGAGCAGATGATGCCAACTGGAATGGAGGGCTTGGTCATTGAGTGCTTTCGGCGGCGCAACGCATCAAGGAAATCATCTTCGCAGAGGTCGGTGCAAGAGGTCATGCCGATTTGCTGCGCATGCACCTCGCGAAATTTGTGCAGCCAGCCTCGTTGACAACGCGCTGCACACCTCCTTAGAATTTTCTCCTACAGGGCTTCCTGTCGAACCTTGCGTGCGTCGATTTGGCCGATGACGTCCCGATCGCCGCGCAGAGTGCTCCGTTCGACTTCGGACCCATGCGATAGTTCATAGCCGCGGCATTTGGGCCATTCGTCACCTTCGTTTCGGAGGGGCGGGTGGTTTTTTGCTTTTGCCGCTAAACAAATTGGCGACACGTCCGTGCCGCCAAGCCGGAGGCGCATGCGCGGTGATGGGCAGTGCCTGCGCTTGCGTCATGTCAAGTGCGGGGATGAGAAACGATGCCGACGACGGATCTTCACTATCTCGGGCTCATTGAGATCGGGCAGCAAATCCAGGCCAAAAAGCTCTCGCCGGTCGAGGTGACCAAGGCGATGCTCGGGCGGATCGAGCAGCTCGACGGCAAGCTCAAGAGCTACGCCTATGTGATGGGCGAGGCGGCGCTGGCCGAAGCGGCGGCAGCCGAGAAGGACATCGCGTCCGGCAAGATCAAGGGACCGCTCCACGGCGTGCCGATCGCCGTCAAGGATTTGTGCTGGGCCAAGGGCGCGCCGGCCGCGCATGGCATGACCATTCATCGGGACTTCCGGCCGAGCGAGGATGCCACGGTCGTCGCGCGGTTGAAGGATGCCGGCGCTGTCATCCTCGGCAAGCTGCAGCAGACCGAGGGCGCCTATGCCGACCATCACCCGAAGATCGACCCGCCGAAGAATCCGTGGAATGCCGATTTGTGGTCGGGCGCATCGTCGAGCGGTTCCGGCGTCGCCACCGCCGCGGGGCTTTGCTTTGGCTCGCTTGGCACCGATACGGGCGGCTCGATCCGCTTTCCATCGGCCGCCAACGGCATCACCGGGCTGAAGCCGACCTGGGGACGCGTGAGCCGTTATGGCGCGTTCGAACTTGCGGCAACGCTCGATCACATCGGGCCGATGGCGCGCAGCGCGGCCGATTGCGGCGCGATCCTCGCCGTGATTGCCGGCCAGGATCCCAAGGACACCACCTCCGTGCCGCTGCCTGTGCCGAACTATCTCGCCGGCCTGTCCGGCGATTTGCGCGGCGTGACGATCGGGGTCGATCGGCGCTGGACCAGCGAAGGTACCGACGAGGCTGCCGGCAAGGTGCTCAGCGAAGGGCTGCGCGTTGCTGCCGATCTGGGCGCGAAGATCAAGGACATCACGTTTCCTGATCCCAAGGCCGTCATCGAGGACTGGTTCCCCTTGTGCGGCATCGAAGTGGCGGTCGCGCACGAAGAGACCTATCCGGCCCGCAAGGACGAATACGGTCCGGCGCTCGCCGGCCTGCTTGATCTCGGCCGGGCGCAATCCGGCATGAACTATCAGAAGATCGTGCTGCGGCGCGAAGCATTCCGCGGCGCGGTGCGGCTGTTGTTCGAGACGGTCGATCTGATCGCCGTTCCGGCCCAGGCGTTCGCTGCGCCGACATTGGCCAAGATGGCGGCGCTGGGTGAGGACCCGTCGCTGATTACCGGGCTGCTGCGCTTCACCTGTCCGTTCGACATGACCGGCAGCCCGACCGTCACGCTTCCCGGCGGCTTCGCGCCGAACGGCGGGCCGATCGCCTTCCAGTTCGTCGGCCGTCACTTCGACGAAGCAAGCCTCGTTCGCGCGGGCGATGCTTTCCAGCGCGTCACCGACTGGCACAAGCGCCATCCCGCGATCTGAATTGAGGAGCCGACCGCATGACCGAGGATTGGTTGAAGAGTTCCATCATGGCCAAGCGCGCCCTTGCCAAGGGCGCGACCGGCACGACCCATAGCCTGACGATCGAGCAGCAGGGCGGCTTCCATTACGTCTATGGGCCCTATGCCAAGCCGACCCTTTCGATCGACCCAGGTGGGGTCGTCGTTGTCGAAACCGAAGACGCCTTCGGCGGCGTGCTCACCAGCGAAAGCGACAGCCCTACGGCGAAGCTGAACTTCCCCTATCTGAACCCGCAATGCGGACCGATCGCGGTCAAAGGCGCCAAGAAGGGCGATTGCCTCGCCGTCTATATCCGCGACGTCGAGACCCGCGGCGCGCAGCCGGCCGGAACGACCTGCATCATTCCGGAGTTCGGCGGCCTGGTCGGGACCGCATCCACGGCGCTGCTCAATCCGCCGCTGCCGGAACGCGTCAGGAAGCTGCATGTCGACCGCAACGGCGTGCGCTGGAACGACAAGATCACGCTGCCCTATGAACCGTTCATCGGCACGATCGGCGTCTCGCCAGAGATCGAGGCGATCTCCTCGCTGCAGCCCGATTATCACGGCGGCAACATGGACCTGCCCGACGTCGCACCGGGCGCGATTATCTATCTGCCGGTGCATGCCGAAGGCGGGCTGCTCTATGTCGGCGACTGCCACGCGACGCAGGGCGATGGCGAGCTCTCGGGCGTCGCGCTCGAGCAGCGCGCGACGGTGACGCTGCAGATCGATCTGATCAAGAACTGGAGCTTCGCCTGGCCGCGGCTCGAGACGCGCGACTTCATCATGACGATCGGCAGCGCGCGCCCGCTCGAGGACGCGGCGCGCATCGCCTATCGCGAGCTCGTGCGCTGGATGAGCGCCGATTACGGCTTCGACGAGATCGACGCCTACATGCTGCTCAGCCAGGCCGGCCGCATGCGGCTCGGCAACATGGTCGATCCCAAATACACGATGGGGGCGTCGATCCTGAAGAATTACCTCAAGGCGTGACTTCAAACATCCTTCAACGACAGAGGACATCGCGATGTATTCGGGGCGTATAGTCGGAATGGCTTTGCTTGGTGCAATGCTCGGGACCGCGGCAATAGGTGTCGCCCAGGCGGCGGAGCCGCCGCTGAAGGTCGGCTTGCTGGAGGACGTCTCCGGCGATCTCGCCTTCATGGGCATGCCGAAGCTGCACGGCTCGCAGCTCGCGGTCGAGGAGATCAACAAGAGCGGCGGCATTCTCGGCCGGCAGATCGAGTTGATCCATCTCGATCCCCAGGGTGACAATGCCCGCTATCAGGAGTTCGGCCGACGGCTGCTCAATCGCGACAAGGTCGACGTGCTGATCGGCGGCATCACCTCGGCATCGCGCGAGGCGCTGCGTCCGATCGTCGATCGCACCACCACGCCGTACTTCTATACGAACCAGTATGAAGGCGGTGTCTGCGACGCCAGCATGATCAGCATGGGCGCGGTGCCGGAGCAGCAGTTCTCGACCCTGATCCCCTGGATGGTCCAGAAGTTCGGCAAGAAGGTCTATGTCATCGCAGCCGACTACAATTTCGGCCAGATCTCCGCGGAATGGAACCGCAAGATCATGAAGGACCTCGGCGGCGAGGTCGTGGGCGAGGAATTCATCCCGCTCGGCGTGTCGCAGTTCGCGCAGACGATCCAGAACATCCAGAAGGCGAAGCCGGACTGGTTGTTGACGATCAATGTCGGCGCCGCCCAGGACTCGTTCTTCGAGCAGGCGGCCGCGGCCAACCTCAACCTGCCGATGGGCTCTTCGATCAAGATCATGCTCGGCTTCGAGCACAAGCGGTTCAAGCCGCCGGCGCTCAACAACATGCATGCGACCGCGAACTGGTTCGAGGAGATCGATACCCCCGAAGCCAATGACTTCAAGAAGCGCTGGCACGCAAAATTCCCCGATGAGCTTTACATCAACGACATGGGCTACAACGCCTATAACGCGCTCTACATGTACAAGGCGCTGGTCGAGAAGGCGAAGTCGACCAAGCTCGAGGACATGCGAAAGGTGATCGCAACGGGTGATGCCTGCATCGAGGCTCCCGAGGGCAAGGTCTGCATCGACCCGAAGAGCCAGCATACGTCGCACCGCATGCGCCTGATCTCGGTCGGGCCCAAGCATGAGGTGACGGTGGAGAAGGACTACGGGACGATCCAGCCATACTGGCTCGGCGAGATCGGCTGCGACCTCACCAAGAAGAACGACAAGGATCAGTACACGCCGAGTCATCTTCCCAGCAAGTCGTGATGCGCGCAGGCACGAATCTTGCTCGTGTTTGCATCGCGGCTTTGAAGCAAGCCGGCGCCGCAATGATGCGGCGCCGCGATCAGGGAGACCGGAATGTCGGCTGAACTCTTCTCGGTATTCTATCAGTTCGCCGATGTCTTCGCGTTCCTCATCCTGTCGGCGGCGGGCCTGGCCATCGTGTTTGGCATGATGGGCGTCATCAACATGGCGCATGGCGAGTTCATCATGTGCGGCGCCTACGTCACCGTGGGGCTCGTGAATCTCGGCGTGCCGCTTCCGATCGCGCAGATCCTGGCCGCGCTGACGGCGGGGATCATCGGCATGATCGTCGAGTACCTCGTCGTGCGGCGCTTCTACAAGCGACCGCTCGACTCGCTGCTCGCGACCTGGGGCCTCAGTCTGATCGTGACGCAGTCGATGCTGCTGATCGTCGGCTCCGCGGTGCGCGGTATTGGCACGCCGGAAGGAAGCTTCGCGATCGGGGGCTATACGTTTTCGACCTACCGGCTGGTGCTGTTTGCCTGTGCGGTAGCGGTCCTTGCGGGCCTCTACGTCATCTTCATGAAGACGCGCTTTGGCGTGATCGCCCGCGCCACGATGCAGAATGCGGCGATGGCCAAGGCGCTCGGCGCGCGCACCGGGCGGATCTATTCCATCAGCTTCGGTATCGGCACCGCGCTCGCGGGGCTCTGCGGCGCGCTCTACGCGCCGACCATGACGCTGATCCCGACCATGGGCGCGACCTTTGTGGTCGAGAGCTTCGTCACCGTGGTGATCGGCGGCGCCAATGTCCTGCTCGGAACCGCGCCGGCCGCGGTGTTCCTGGCGATGATCCGAATGGCATTGAATGCCAGCTACGGGCAGATCATCGGCCAGATCGGCATGCTGTTTGCTGTCATCCTGATCATACGTGTGCTGCCCGAGGGACTATCCAGCGTGCTGGTTCGTCGTGGGCGCTAGACGGGAATTTCTGATGTTGAAGCTGCTCGAGGGCCCGCAGACGCTCGGACGCGGGAAGATCTTCTGGTCCTGTTTCCTCGCCGTGCTGGCGGGGGCGCTGATCTATCCGCTGTTCGCCGATTCCTATGACGTCGGCAATTTCGCCTACTTCCTGATCTGGATATTCATGGCGCTCGGTCTCTGCCTGATGTGGGGATACGGCGGCATGCTGTCGTTCGGCCAGACCTTCTTCTTTGGCATCGCCGGCTACGGCTATGGCGTGCTCGCCATCAATATGGGCGGGGGAACGACCACGATCGCCGCGCTGGTTCTCTCCGTGGTCATCGCGATGATCGCGGCCGGGATCCTCGGTTACTTCATGATCTGGGGCGGCATCAGCGGGATTTTCTTCGGCATCGTGACGTTGTCGGCGACGCTAGTGCTTGCCTTCTTCCTCGGGCAGACCGCGGGACCCGAATGGCATATCGGTCCGGCCCGGCTGAACGGCTTCAACGGCATGAAGGGAATGGACCCGCTCACGGTCGGCGACTTCGACATCGAGGGCTCGGCGCTCTATTACGTCATGATCGCGCTGATCGTCATCGTCTACATCGCGCTACGCATGCTGGTGAACTCGAGCGTCGGCAACGTGATCGTGGCGACGCGGGAAAATCCGCAGCGCGCCGAGATGCTCGGCTATGATGTCCGCAAGTATCAGCTTTTGACCTTCGTGATCGGCAGCGGCCTCGCAGGGTTGAGCGGCGCACTGTACACGTCGTGGGGGCAGTTCATCACGCCATCCAGCATCGGCCTGCCGGCGGCGGCGATGCCGATCGTGTGGGTGGCGTTCTCCGGACGCAACGATCTGACCGCGACCTTGGTCGGATCGTTCCTGCTGCTGTTCGGCTTTCAGACCATCACGGTCTACAGCCAGCAAGCGGCGCTGGTGCTGATGGGCGTGCTGCTGCTCGCCACCGTGATGCTGGCGCCGCAGGGCTTCGTGCTCGGCATCGGCAAGCTCGTCGTCGATTGGTGGACCAGGCGTCGGCGCCGCGACGAAGCCCCCGCGCTGGCCGATACCGCCCGCCTGCAATCGGATGAGACCTGAATCATGGCGTTAGTCGACGTAAAAGGCGTATCGAAACGTTTCGGCGGATTGACCGCCGTCTCCGATGTCGACCTGACGGTCAATGCCGGCGAGGTCCACTGCTTGATCGGGCCCAACGGGGCCGGGAAGAGCACGCTGTTCAAATTGATCGTCGGGCTCTATCCGCCGACCACGGGCAGCATCTTCTTCGACTCGATCGATATCACCGTCGAGCGGCCCTACGCGCGGGTGCAGCGCGGCATGAGCATCAAGATGCAGGCGCCGAGCGTGTTCAAGGAGCTGCCGGTGCGGCAGAACATCCAGATCGCGCTGCAGGAACGCATTTCGGGCGCGGAATGCCGTGCTGAAGAGGAGCGGCTGCTCGCATTGCTCAACCTGGCTGACGATAGCGGCAAGCTCGCCGGTGCGCTGTCGCACGGCCAGCAGCAATGGCTGGAGATCGGGATGGCGCTGGCGCTGCAGCCGCAGCTGCTGCTGCTGGACGAGCCGACCGCCGGCATGTCGCCGGAAGAGACTTTCAAGACCGGCGAGCTGATCAAGTCGTTCAATGCCGAGGGCATGACCGTCCTGGTCGTCGAGCACGACATGGCGTTCGTGCGTCAGGTTGCCCAGCGCGTTACCGTTCTGCATCTTGGCAAGATCTTCGCGCGCGGCAGCTTGGAGGCGATTTTGGAAGACGAGAAGGTCGCAGAAATCTATCTGGGTAAGACTCATGCCCACTGATCGCATTCTGGAGGTGTCGGGGCTTTGGGCGGGCTACGGCGCGACGCCGATCCTGCAAGGCGTCAGCATGTCGGTGTCGCGCGGCGAGATCGTCGGCGTGATCGGCCGCAACGGCGTCGGCAAGTCGACCCTGATGCGGTGCCTGATCGGTCTGCTGCAGACCTGGCGCGGCACCATCAGCTTCATGGATCAGGATGTCACGCAGCTCGAGGCCGATGCGCGGGCGCGCGCCGGCTTCGGCTACATCCCGCAGGGCCGCGACGTGTTTCCGCAAATGAGCGTCGAGGAGAATTTGCAGGTCGGCGAGTTGATCGGCGGGCCCGAAGGCAAGAAGCTGCCCGAGCTCGTCTACGAGTATTTTCCACGCCTGAGGGAGCGCCGGCGCCAGATCGCGGGCACCATGTCGGGCGGCGAGCAGCAGCAGCTTGCGATCGGCCGCGCGCTGATCGGCAATCCGGCGCTGATGATCCTCGACGAGCCGTCGGAGGGCATCCAGCCGTCGATCGTGCAGCATATTTGCGAGGCGCTGAAATCGTTCCGAGCGGAGCTCGGGACCACGATCGTGTTCGTGGAGCAGAATCTCGACACCATCCTGGAGATCGCGCAGCGCTGCTACATCATGGAGAAGGGCAAGATCACGCGATCGCTGGCCGGTGAGGAGGTCAACGCGGACAACGTTCGCGCGCAGCTGTTGCTGTGATCGACCGCGCGATGCGGTGAAGATCAGTGCGTTGCATAATTGATAATAATGGAGGGAATGGACATGGATCTCGGACTCAAGGGAGCAAAGGTTCTCGTTACCGGCAGCACCAAGGGCATCGGCAGGGCGATCGCCGACACGTTCGCCGCCGAGGGCGCCAATGTCGGCATCTGTGCGCGCAACCAGGGCGACGTCGACGCTGCGGTCACAGCGCTCAAGGCCAAGGGCGTTTCGGCGTTCGGTAGTGCCGTCGACGTCTCAAACGGGCCGGCCCTGAAGGCCTGGGTCGCCGACATGGCGTCCAAGCTCGGCGGCATCGATGTCGTGGTCGCCAATGTCAGCGCGCTGTCGATCGGGCAGGACGAGGAGAGCTGGGAGAAGGAATTCTCCACCGACATGATGGGGACGGTGCGCCTCGTCAACGCGGCGATGCCGTATCTGGAGAAGAGCGGCGCCGCCGCGATCGTCACCATCTCGAGCGTGTCGGGACGCGAGGTCGATTTTGCCAGCGGTCCCTACGGTACGTTCA
This sequence comes from Bradyrhizobium sp. USDA 4506, assembly GCF_054058795.1. NCBI lineage: Bacteria > Pseudomonadati > Pseudomonadota > Alphaproteobacteria > Hyphomicrobiales > Nitrobacteraceae > Bradyrhizobium > Bradyrhizobium sp. USDA 4506. The sequence continues at coordinate 1,465,877 of NZ_JBSSBM010000002.1, forward strand.
AGGCGGCGATCATCCACTACACGCAGGGCCTTGCCTACCAGCTCGCGGCCAAGGGCATCCGGGCCAATTCGGTATCACCGGGCAACACCTACTTCGAGGGTGGTGTCTGGAACATGATCAAGGACGGCAATCCCGAACTGTACAAGACAGCACTGGCGCTCAACCCGACCGGCCGCATGGGCACGCCGCAGGAGATGGCGAACGCCGCTGTGTTCCTGGCGAGCAAAGCGGCGAGCTTCATCACCGGGACCAACCTCGTGGTGGACGGCGCGTTGACGCGCGGCGTCCAGTTCTAGGCGGGGCGCGCCGTCAGCAGAGCCGCGAGATCGCCGCCCGCGGCGGCGGTCCGGACAGGCATATTCCGATAACAGCAGGGCGTCAGATGTCAGCGGATTCATTGCACTACAAATCCATCATCGAAGTCTCCGAGCTCATTCGCCGCAAGGAGGCGAAGCCGTCGGAGGTGACCGAGGCAATGCTGGGCCGGATTGCGAAGCTGGATGGACAGTTTCACGGCTATGCGCTGGTCCTTGCGGAGCGGGCGATGGCCCAGGCCAAGCAGTATGATGCGGAGATCGCCAAGGGTGTCTGGCGCGGCCCGCTGCATGGCGTTCCGATCGGGCTGAAGGACCTCTGCTACACCTCGTTTGCGCCGACCGCGGGCGGCACGACGATCCACGCCAAGTTCGTGCCGTCCTTCAATGCCACGATCGTGGACCGGCTCGAAGTCGCCGGTGCGGTGACGCTCGGCAAGCTGAAGATGACGGAGGGGGCCTATACCAGCCATCATCCGGCCGTTCAGGCCCCGCTCAATCCCTGGAATGTGAACTACTGGGTTGGCTCGTCGTCGACCGGATCGGGCGTCGCGACCTCGGCGGGGCTCTGCTACGGTTCTATCGGCAGCGACACCGGCGGCTCGATCCGCTTTCCGTCGGCGACCTGCGGGTTGACCGGGATCAAGCCGACCTGGGGGCGGGTCAGCCGCTACGGCGTCTTCCCGCTGGCCGACTCGCTCGATCACGTCGGGCCGATGTGCCGGAGCGCTGCGGATGCCGCGGCGATGCTCGGCGTCATCGCGGGCGCTGATATCAACGACCCGACCGCTTTGCGGGCTCCGGTGCCGAACTATCTCGCTGGAGCGGGCGACGGCATCAGGGGCCTCAGGATCGGTGTTGACCGCAGGTACACCCAGGAGGGCATCGATCGGCAAGTCGTCGCTGCGCTGGTGCAAGCCGAGCGCACGCTCGCCGATCTCGGCGCCGACATCCGCGAGGTGCATGTCCCGCCTTACCAGAAGCTCGTCAGCCAGTGGATTGCGATGTGCTCGGTCGAGACGGCTGAGGCGCATCTGGACACCTACCCGTCGCGGAAGTCGGAATACGGACCCGACCTCGCGCAGCTGATCGAGCAGGGCAGGGCGACGAGCGGCGTCGACATCGCGGCCATCCATCATGAACGGCAGAAGTTCAGCGGCAGCCTCGTCGCCATGTTCGAGGATATCGACCTGCTACTGATCCCGACGATGCCGGTGCCGATCCCGACGCTCACCAAGATGAGCGAATACGGTGCCGACCCCAATGTCCTCCTGAGCATTCTGCGCTTCACGGCGGTGTTCGATTTCTCGGGCAGCCCGACCATTACCTTGCCGATGGGCATGGCCTCGGACCAGATGCCGCTCAGTATGCAACTGGTCGGCCCGCATCTGTCCGAGGACGTGCTGGTCCGCGCCGGCGCCGCGTTCCAGTCGGCGACGGATTGGCACACGCGGCGGCCGCCGATCGAATAGGGGCCTCAACCGGTCTTGTCGACGTTCCAGAACAGCGGCACCGGCGCGCGGACGATGTCCTTCAGCGCCTTGCGCGTCGCGGCCGGCTGATTGTACTGCCCGGTCGGGACGTGGGTGACCACCTCGTAGGCGCGTGCCTGGATCTTGTCGGCCAGCGCCTTCTGGTCCGGCGGCGCCGCGGTGCGGGCAAAGCTGTCGCGCAGCCGCTCGAGCTCGGTATCCTCGACCCAGCCGAAGAAGCCGCCGTTCTTGCCCTTGCCGTTGACGCAGGCGTTGCCGATCGGATTGACGAGGTCGGCGCTGGCCCAGGTCGAATGGTAGAGCGACCAGCCGCCCTCGGCCGGCATCGACTGCTTGGCGCGCCGCGCCACCACCGAACCCCAATCCATCGCGAGCAGGTTGACGTTCATGCCGATCGAACGCAGCGCCTCGGCGGTGACCGTGCCGAGCGCGGTGATGATCGGGGCGTCGGTCGCGTGCAGGATCGTGATCGGCTCGCCCTTGTAGCCGCCCTGCTTGAGCAGCTCCCTGGCTTTCGCGGTGTCCGCCTTGGTCGACCATCCGACCGCGCTTTCGAACGGCGTGCCGGCGACGAAGATCGCCGGCGTGATCTTGTAGTAATCGGGATTGCCGATCTGGGTGTCGAGCCAGTCCTTCTGGTTCACCGCGTGCAGCACGGCCTGGCGGATCTCCGGCCGGTCGAACGGCGGCACCAGCCAGTTCATCCGGCACATGCCGGAGAAGCCGAGCGTGTTGTAATCGGTCAGCTCGACATTGGAGGCGCGCGCGAGCATCGGATGATGGTCGTGCGGCGGCACCTCGAAGTAGTCGATTTCGTCGTTCATCAGCGCGTTGGTCGCGATCTGGAAGTCCGGCACGCTGATCCATTCATAGCGGCCGATCTTGACGACCTTGCCGCCGCCGGTGCCGTCGGATGGTTCGTAGCGGGAAACGTAGTCCGGGTTCTTCTCATAGGCGGCCTTGACGCCGGGCTGGAATTCCGCCGTCACGAAGCGGAACGGTCCGGAGCCGAGGTGATCTGATATGGCCTGGTCGGCGGGCGTCGCGGCGATCCGCGCCGGCACGATGAAGGGCACGTTGGCGGTCGGCTTGCCGAGCGCCGCCAGAACGAAGCCGCACGGCTCCTTCAGCACCATGCGAAAGGTGCGCTCGTCGATCGCCTTCAGTTCGGCGACGAATTCGAACAGTTTCTGGCCCATCGTGTCGCGCCTGGCCCAGCGCTGCAGCGAGGGGATCACGTCGGCCGATGTCACTGCGCTGCCGTCATGGAATTTGAGGCCAGGCCGCAGGCGGAAGGTGTAGGTCAGGCCGTCGGCGGAGACCTCCCAGGCCTCGACCATCTGCGGCTTGATCTCGAATTTCGAATTGGTCGAGAACAGCGTGTCGTAGATCATGTAGCCGTGGTTGCGCGCGGTCCACGCCGTCGTCATGATCGGGTCGGTGGCGCGCAGCGGCGCGTGCATGACGGCCGTGATCGTCTTCGAACTGGCTCGCGCGATGCGCGGCATCGCAATGCCGAGGCTTGCTCCCGCGCTGATCTGCAACAGACGGCGCCGGTTGATCGATGGTCCCATGGTGTCCCCCTGTCGCAATCGGTCAGCTCTTGCCGGCAAGCCTGGCCGCGATCGCGCGATAGCCGCGCATCCACATGTGATCGAGATCGAGATCCATCGGCAGCGGCTGGGATGAGACGCGTGCGATCACGGTCTCATTGGCCGGATCGATGTAGATCCACTGGCCATGGATGCCGACCGCGGCAAACGGCGTTTCGCGTCGATCGAGCGTGTACCACTTGTTGCGGTAATTGCCGTTTGGAAACACTTTCGTCAGGTCGCCGCGCGACCAGGCCTCGGCATTGCCGTTCTGCCTGATGTCGTCGATCCACCAGCCGGGGACGACCTGTCGTCCGTTGCTGATGCCGTGATTGCGCATCATCTCGCCGAAGCGGGTGAGATCGCGCAGTGTCGCGCAGATGCCGCCGGCGAAGCGGCCTGCGCCGCGTGAATCGACGGTGATGTAGGCGTCGTGCTCGGCGCCCATCGGCTGCCACAGATAGTGCGAGAGGATTTTTGCGTAGGACACGCCGCAGGCGCGCTCATAGACCCAGCCGAGCACATCGGTGTTGGTCGAGACGTAGTGGAAGGTCTCTCCATGCGGTGCGCCGTTCGGCCGCAGCGTGCACAGATAGTCGCGCAGATTGCTCGGCGGAATCGCCGGATCCGGCAGCTCCCAGCCGGTCGAGCGCCGGTAGTTCATGACGTCGCCGTCGCGCGCCATGTAATCCTCGTCGAAGCGGATGCCGACGCTCATGTCGAGCAGATGCCGTACCGTGCAGCCGCCGCCATAGACCGAGCCTTCCATCTCCGGGATGTAGCGCGTCACCGGCGCGTCGGGGTCGAGCTTGCCGTGATCGGCGAGGATGCCGCCGAGCGTTCCGGCGACCGACTTGCTGACGGAGAAGATCAGGTGCGGGGCATCGGGCGTGAGGCCATGGGCATACCATTCGAACGCGACCTGTCCGCGATGCGACACGACGATGCCGTCGGTGTGGCTGGCGCGCAGCGCCTCGCCGACGCCGACCGTCTCGCCGCGCGGGTTGGCGAAGCTGACGTCGTCGAGATAGCGCGGCGCAAAGGACAGCGGCGCCGGCGCCGCGGCGCGCGCGATGTTCGCGGTGGGTAGCAATTCACGGACATTGCGGAATGCCCACTCGTTGAAGGGATGCTGACGCCAGTTGGCGAGCGTGACCTGTTGGTCGGCCGCCGACGGGAAGGCGGCCATGATGCGACGCGAATTCATTCTTGATCCAGCAATGACATCGGATGATGTACGAAAGTTCCGCATGGCTCGCGTCGCTCGCAATCAACCGGATGGTGGAGGGGGCCGTTGGGTTACTTCGGCGTAACCGTTTCCCCGGACGTGCGCTTCGTGCGTTTGGCCCGCAATTTGCTTGACTATGGCTCGCGCGTGCCCCAGCGTGACGGTCGCGCGACGCGCAGACGTTCGCCATCGGGAAACATCGGGAGGTAGGTCATGATCGCGCTTCTGGGCCGACCGGATCCGGCAACCACGCAGGCCATTCAGTTCGCGCGCGGCATTCTCGAGGGGTCGGCGACCGCGTTCTACGAGGTCGACGGCAATTTGACCCTCAACCGCTTCGTGCTCAGCAGCAACGTGCCGCCGAGTTTCCACGACCGGTATCTTGCCGGCATGAACCGGCTCGATCCGTTGCATCCGCGCTCGGCGAGCAACCGGCCGATTGCGCGGCTGAGCACAGCGCTCGACCAATGCGCGACCCAGGAGGCGGCGACCTACCGCGCCTTCGCCGGCCAATGCGGCGTCGCCGACATGATCGAGTTCTTCTTCCGCCGCAACGACCGCATCGTCGCCGGAATGAGCGTGCTGTGGGCGCCGGGCTGCGCGATCCCCGACGGCAGCATGCATATTGCGGAGAAAATCCACGACTATCTCGAGTTCAACCTGACCAGCCGCCTGTCGTCGAATGCCGACGAGCCGGCGCGCTTTGGCTTGACCTCGCGCGAGATGGAAGTCGTTGAGCTGTTGTGCTGCGGCCGAACCAACCGCGAGATCGGCGAGTGCCTGAACATCGGTCTCGCGACGGTGAAGACGCATCTGATCCATATCTTCGAAAAGCTCGGCGTCGAGACCCGCTCCGCCGTCGTGGCGATGATGTCGCGGCCGCATTGAGGCGCGGGCTGTCGACTACGGTCCGCGGCTCTTTCAGTACGTCGTCCCTGCGAAAGCAGGGACCCATACTCCGCGGCGGATGTTGTGAACGGGATTCGTCACTCCAGCGCCGTGAAACATAAACATCGGTGGTTATGGGTCCCTGCTTTCGTACTAGCGTGTCTACACGGTTTTGGGGCGCGACAGATTGACTCGGTGCAGCAAGAAGTGGCGTCTCTGCAGCATGTTGTATGATTCTCTCACTGGCGCTTTGATTCGAAGGAGCGCCAGCGATGCAGCCGGATTTGTCTTTGGGTGAGTTCGGGGACGTTCGTCTCGACAAAAGGGGGCGACGCTTCTGCGGGCTATGCTTTGCACGCGCAGCGTCTGCTTGCGCCAGATGGCCCGGGGCGATTGGGCTGCCAATATGGCGTTCTGGCGGTTTGTGAACAACCCCCAAGTCACGATCGATAAATTGATTGAGGGCTGGAGCGCGCAGACGCGGACTGCGGTCAGCGGGCGTCATGTGCTGGCGATCCAGGATACGAGCGAGGTCAAGTTCCAGACCCAGGCGGGACGGCGGCGCGGGCTGGGCAAAGTCGGCAAGGGCAATGCTCGCGGCGTGCTGTTGCATGCGATGATGGCGGTGGATGCCGACAGCGGGGTCTGTCTTGGCCTTACTGGCGGCAACGTTTGGACGCGCAAAGGCAAGGTAAAAATCCCGCATGAGCGGCGCGCCTTGGCCGACAAGGAGTCGGCGCGCTGGGTGACGGCCGCCGAGCAAGGCCGCGACGTCCTGGCAGATGCCCGCATGATCACCGTCGTCAACGACCGTGAGGGGGATTTCTTTGCTCACTGGGCGCTGACGCCAGCTGAGAATGTCCATCTTCTGTCGCGTGCCATGCACGACCATGCGCTGGTCGATGGCGACACACTTTATCAGGCGGTCGAGCGGAGCCGCTTCTGCGACAACGCGGTGATCGATCTGCCGCAGCGAATGGATCGGCGCGGCCGGCAGGCCCATCTCTCGATGCGCTTCGGAACCGTCGTGCTCAAGCGGCCGCAGAGGCCCGGCGTCACCGACTTGGCGGAGGGCATCAAACTCAGCTTCGTAGAAGTGGTCGAGTTGCATCCGCCGAGAGGTGCGGAGCCCATTCGCTGGCTGCTCCTGACCACTCATCCGGTCGCCACCGTTAAAGACGCCTGGCAGATCGTCTCCTGGTACCGCCAGCGCTGGATCATTGAGCAACTCTTTCGCTCGCTGAAGAGCCAGGGTTTGCGCATCGAGGATAGTCAGATCGAGAGCGCCGAAGGCCTGATCAAGCTCGTGGCGGTCGCCACCAGAGCGGCATGTATCGTCATTCAACTCGTTCAGGCCCGCAACAGTGGCGAAGAATTGCCGGCTGAATTTGTCTTCACCGCAGAAGAGATCGAGACGCTCAGGGCCATCAACAAAACCATGAAAGGTCGCACCGAGCTTCAGAAAAACCACCATCGCCCCAACACTCTTGCTTGGGCGGCATGGATCATCGCAAAACTCGGCGGATGGACCGGCTACGCCTCCCACCGTCAACCTGGACCAATCACCTTCCACACCGGAATGGCCCGCTTCCAAATCCTCGCAAATGGCCCGACAAACGTGTAGATGCACTAGGTGCTTTCGTAGGGACGACGATGAGGATCGTTCTCGTGCGAGACAACGCACTGTCATTGCGCTCCCATCTTCGGTATCATCACCCGCGCACGCGCATGCGAGTGATCCAGTATTTCAGAGATGCCTGTGCTTGAATCGAGAGGCCGCGGCGTACTGGATCGCCCGGTCCCGTCTTCGCCAAGGCTTCAACGAGGCCATGCATCCTTGGCGCGCCGAAGCTTTAGCGGAGGCGGCGAGCCGGGCAATGACAGTGCGGATGCGACACACGATCGTCGTCCTGGCGAAAGCCAGGACCCATAACCACAGCATTTGATCATGAACGGGATCGTGGCCCCAGCGTCGCGCAACAATTGCGATCCGGGGCAATGGGTCCTGGCTTTCGCCAGGACGACATTGAGTGTGTGGCGCGGTCTGTGAGTCACACATCCGGAATTGGGCGGGACCGTCGCTCCGTGGGCCGAAGCGGCGATCCCTGATCGCGCGAGGTGCATGGTCGGGTGTGGGCAAAATGTCGGCCAATCCGCACGACTGGGGACATGATAGATCGACAAGCGCACGCGGCAATTGCCATTCTGGACTAGCCCCGAGTGACAGATTCAGCGGCAAGCATGCTCCACAGCGCAGAAGTAGTAGCGCGGCGCAGCAATCGCGGTTCCTGGTAGATGAGAGTCCGAAGAGAGGCATAACGTCATGGGTGGAGGCTGGCCGCTACGGCCTCCGAAGCCGCCGTCAGCCCCAGCTCACCCCCTGAGCTGGGGCGCCGGAGCGCACGAAGCGCAGGAGGGGTAGGCCAATCAGAGGCGCGAGCTGACTTTCGTCGTCGCGGCCTTCGACGCTGCTTTTGACTTTGCGCGCGGCGTCACGCCATGTCTGGACGATGCTGCAATTCGGGTATGACGCTTGCCGGCCAGCTTTGTGTGCCTTGATACCGTACGATGAGCAGCATACTCCCGACCATCGACCGGTGCGAGATGCGCTGGGTCTCCATTCAAGTATGGACGTCCAACTCCGAACTGCTTTTCGTGCTCGTCGATCCATTTCCATAATCGCTTGGTCTCGGTTGCACACTCCTCCTTGCTCCCGCCATTCATGCTGACGACGTCTGCGGCGAGCCCGTGACCATAGCCCCCACGCGCGCTGCCACCGTGATAGGACTTGTCATTTGCGGCCTTCAGCCCGCTTGCAATCGATTGGCGGTAATCATCGCGGAATCCGCTTGTGATCCCGGGTGCCAGTCCGGCCTGCTCCGCTGCATGGAGCATATAGAACAGCTTTTGCTTGAAGGCTCGATCCATCCCTCCGATCACGTAATCCATCAGGGGCATCCCGGCTTTGTCCGCGGCTTTGGGGTCCTTCCATCCGAAGTCATTTTCGACCCGCTTCGGGATGCTGCGTGTGACGGTGATCAGTTTGCGCTTCCGTTTGATGATCACGTCCTTTTTTTCGTACACGACGATCCAGTCGGTCTTCGGCGCTCGCGCGTAGAGCGCGCCAAGGAACCGGTCGATGCACGCCTCGGCAACAAAGCATTCGTCCAGGACCAAGACTGTATCGACATTGTCCGGAGTGGCCTTGAGCGGGTCGGTAACGTTGGCGGTTTGAGAGGCCTGCTCAGCTTGCTTCTCGCTTGGCGTCGTCGGCAAAGCCTCGGGCGACGCTCGGTCCGCATCCGGCAAGACACTCCCGTTGGCATCGGATTGAGCCGACGGTTCGGATGCCGTCACCTGCCGGCTCGACTCCTCATTGGGCGACGCCGCACGCACGTCGTGAACGACGGCGCAGCATGACAGTGAAACCAGAGACGAGGCAATGCGTAACCAACCAGCCCCGCAACCGAACCGACTTCGCCTGGCGCCATGAAACTCTCTGAGAGATGACATCGGCATTGGCAATCGACATGAGCTAAATTGATCATGGCAGCGTGCCATCGCGCTCCGGGCTTGGCAACCAGTTACCCACCACAGAATTGCCGCCGAGCACGCAACTATTCAGATAGGCCGAAAGAATTCCTTACGTGCAGGTTTGACAGGTGTTGCCGGGTTGCCCGCCGGATCAATCCGCCGCGTCCGAGACGCGTCTGGCGGGACAACCCTCGTCCGTGTTCACCGATCCACCGTTAGGTGGATTGCTGCCTGCCCGGTGGCCAAACGAGAGTCCTCCGCGAGGACCGGTGTCGTTTTCGACAATGTTGGCGAGCGGCGGCCGCTCACAACATTGAAGGAAACGACATGCGCGATTTCATGGCCATCGGCCGTTCGGTGGCGGTTGCGGAGCGCGGCATGGCCGCGACCTCGCACCCGCAGGCGACGCTGGCCGCGGTCGAGATGCTGAAGGCCGGCGGCAACGCCGTCGATGCCGCGGTGGCGGCGGTCGCGGTGCAGGGCGTCGTCGAGCCACAGATGACCGGGATCGGCGGCGACTGCTTCGCGCTGTATTCGCCTGACGCCGGCGAGCCGATCGCGCTGAACGGCTCGGGCCGCACGCCGACCGCAACCGATGCCGAGAAATTTGCCGCAAGCGACGCGCGCGACATTCCGCCGACCGCGCCCGAGGCCGTCACCGTGCCCGGCGCGATCGATGCGTGGTGCCGGCTGGTCGCCGATCATGGCAGCAGGTCGCTGGAGGAGATCTTCCGGCCGGCGATCGCGGCTGCCGAGCGGGGCTTTTGCGTGACGCCGCGCGTCGCGGAGGACTGGCGCCGCTTCCGGGCCCGGATCGAGATCGACGGCAATGCGGCGGCGCAGTTCCTGCCCGGCGGCAAGGCGCCTGAGGTCGGCGACATCCGTACGCAACCCGCGCTCGGCCGCACCCTTCGCCGGATCGCGCAGCACGGGCGCGACGCGTTCTACGCGGGCGAGGCTGCCGACGAGATGGTGGCCATCTTGCGTGCCCTGGGCGGCGCCCATAGCACCGATGATTTCGCCGCCCAGACCTCCGACTATGTGCGGCCGATCTCGGCGCGCTACCTCGACCATGACGTGGTCGAGTGTCCGCCGAACGGGCAGGGCCTGGCCGCGCTGATGATCCTGCGGACGCTTGCAGGCTTCGATGTCGGCAAGCTCGGAGAGGCCGATCGCATCCATCTGCTGGCCGAAGCCACCAAAGCGGCCTACCGCGCGCGCGACGCCTTCTTTTGCGATCCCGCCACCAGCAAGGTCGATCCGGCCGCATTCCTTGCCGACGACTATATCGGGAGAATCCGTGGAAAAATCGACATGCGCCGCGCATCCGCGCCCGCGACCTGGGACGATATCGAGCATCGCGACACCGTCTATGTCACGGTGGTCGACCGCGATCTCAACGCCGTCTCGCTGATCAACTCGCTGTTCTATCCGTTCGGCAGCGGCATCTACGCGCCGAAATCGGGCATCCTGCTGCACAACCGCGGCTGGAGCTTTCGCGCCAGGCCCGGACATCCCAATTCGCTCGCGCCGCGCAAGCGGCCGATGCATACGATCATTCCGGGCCTGCTGCGCAAGGACGGCAAGACCGTGATGTCGTTCGGCGTGATGGGCGGGCACTACCAGGCCGCGGGCCACGCCAATCTGCTGTCGAACATCTTCGACATGAAGATGAACATCCAGGCCGCGGCCGAGGCGCCGCGCTCCTTTGCCTTCGACGGCGCGCTGTCGCTGGAGACGACCATTTCTCCCGGGATACGCGACGACCTTCGCGCCCGCGGCCACGATGCGCGGTTCTCGGAGGAGCCGATCGGCGGCTGCCAGGCGATCCGCATCGACCATGCGAGGGGCGTTCTGTTCGGTGCCTCCGATCACCGCAAGGACGGCCTCGCGCTGGGGTTTTGAGGGGCGATGAGGCTATATCGACTAACGGCCGCAACGGAACTGCGCTACCTCGCCCCGTTCTTACGGGGAGAGGGTTGGGGTGAGGGGCTGTCTCCGCGTATCCGGCGATAGTGCGTTAGCGGAGGCTCCCCCTCACCCGGAACGCATCTACGATGCGTTCCGACCTCTCCGGGCGAGGTGAAGCGGGGCCTGCCGCACGATTTGAAATGAAGTCACCGCGCTCTAGGCGCCGCGCCGCCCGCATTGCGGGGACGCGGCGGAGCATCCACCGGACGGTGGATTGTTCCAAATGCCGACATGCCGAACGTTTGGCCATCATGCCGGCGTCGTGCGCGGTTCGGCCTTGTGCACCGCACGGTGAGAGGCTGATCGCTCCAGGCTTTCCCAATCGAGAAGTTTGATCCGTATGAACAGGACATTCGCCGACACGGTCTTCCGCAACGGCCGGATCTACACGTCGAACCGCGGGCAACCTTGGGCAAGCTGCGCAGCCGTCAAGGCCGGCCGGTTCATCGCGGTGGGCAAGGAACGCGACGTCGCGGCGCTCATCGGCGAGGGGACGGCGACCGTCGATCTCGGTGGACGGATGGCGATGCCGGGGATCGTCGACATTCACAATCACATCATGATGGGCGGACAGGCCGATCTCTACGAGCTGCGCTTCTCCAACGCCGACAGCATTCCAAGGATCGCCGAGACCCTGCACAAGGCCGCATCGGCGGCGGCGCCCGGCGCCTGGATCGTCGGCGGGCAGTTCGGCAACAATCTCTTGAACGAGATGAACACCGCGGAGTCCTGCGCGCTGCTCGACGCGGCCTGCCTCGGCCATCCCGTGGTGCTGCGCGACGACACCTATCATAACCGCTGGGCGAGCTCGGCGGCGCTCCGGCTCGCCGGCGTTGCGGCCGACACGGCTGATCCGACCGACGGCGAGATCGGCCGCGACCTCAAGACCGGAACGCTGACCGGGATCATGATCGAGGCCGCCTCCGGCCTGGTCGAGCGGGCGCTCGCGGCCTCCGGTCACTACACGGCCGAGATGGACCGCGCGGCGGTGGCGCGCTCGATCTCGGTGCTGAACGCCTATGGCGTCACCGCCTTCATCGACGCCGCCAGCATGCAGCCGATCATGGCGGCGTTGAAGGGGCTCGACGATCGCGGCGAGCTCACCGCCTGGGCGGTGTGCGCGATGCCGGTGGTCGAGCCGGGTTTCATGTTCGGCAAGGCCGGCGAGGAGCTGTTCGCGCTGCGCGAGGATTACCGCGGCGCGCATGTGAAGCCCGATTATGTGAAGGTGTTCCTCGACGGCGTGCCGGGCGCCAAGACCGCGGCCTTCCACGAGCCGTATGTGGCCGACCCGGTGCGCGGCTGCTGCTTCCGCGGCGCGACCATGCTGACCGTACCAGACCTGATCCGTTGGCTCGGGCGCTGCGAGAAGCTCGGCCTTGCCGCGAAGATCCATTGCGCGGGGGACGCCGCGGTGACGCAGGCGCTCGACGCCATCGACGTCGTGCGCAGCTTCAACGGCCCGACCCATCTGATCCATCAGATCGCGCATGCGAGCTATATCGCGCCCGACGACGTCAAGCGCTTCGCCGAGCTCGGCGTCGCCGCCGACCTGTCGCCGATCATCTGGTATCCGACCGTCTTCCTCGAAGCGCACAAGGCCGCGATGGGCGAGGAGCGCGCGCAGCGCTTCTGGCCGAACAAGGATTTGAAGGAAGCCGGTGCACTGATGGCCGGCGGCTCGGACTGGCCGGTGATCCCGATCCCCGATCCCTGGCAGGGCATCGAGGGCATGGTGACGCGGCAGAATCCGACCGGAGATTTTCCTGGCAAGTCGCTGTGGGCGGAGCAGGCGCTCGACCTCAAAACCGTGATCGACATCTACACCATCGACGCCGCGCGCTCGGCCGGGCTCGGCCAGTCGATCGGCTCGATCGAGGTCGGCAAATCCGCCGATTTGATCGTGCTCGACCAGATGATCTTCGACATCCCGCCGGATCAACTGGCCGATACGCGGGTCGAGATGACCTTCTTCGAGGGCCGCAAGGTCTACGAGCGGGGCGCATGATGGCAACCGTGGATCAGATCCCGGTCACGGTGCTGACCGGTTTCCTCGGCAGCGGCAAGACCACGGTGCTGAACCATTTGTTGCGCCAGCCCGAGCTCAATGGCGTCGTCGCCATCATCAACGAGTTCGGCGAGGTGGCGCTGGATCACCTTTTGGTCGAGAGCAGCGAAGACCGCCTGGCGCTGCTCGACAATGGCTGCATCTGCTGCTCGGTGCGCGAGGACCTGATCGAGACGTTGGCCGATCTTGCTTCGCGATGTGCGGCAGGAACGATCCCGCCATTCCACCGGGTGCTGGTCGAGACCACCGGGCTCGCCGATCCCGTGCCCGTGCTGCACACGCTGATGACGGCGCCCGATGTCCTCAGTCGCTACCGGATCGACGGCGTGGTCGCGACCGTCGATGCGGTTAATGGTGCGCGCACCCTTGCGGCCCATGGCGAGGCCGTCAGGCAGATCGCAGTCGCCGACCGGCTGCTCGTGACCAAGACCGACCTGGCCGCCGAGGACGCACTGGCGCGGCTTGATGCGCAGCTTGCGGCGATCAATCCGGTCGCGACGCGCACGAAAGTGCGGAACGGAATCGTCGATCCGGCGAAGGTCCTCGATGCCGGGCTGTTCGATCCGGCGGCGCGCTCCGCCGATGTCGTGCGCTGGTTCGATCTGGCAGCGCAGGCGGCGAACACGCCGCACCATCACGGGGATCACCATTGCGACGGCGAGGCGTGCAGCCACCACAGTCACCACGCGCACGACACCGGCGTATCGTCCTACAGCCTGATCATCGACGAGCCGATCCAGCGGGAGGCGTTCGCGCGCTGGCTCGATTATGTCGCGGCGCTTAGAGGCGAGGACCTGCTGCGCTTCAAGGCGATCGTGCATGTCGCCGAGCAGCCCGATGCGCCCATGGTGGTGCACGGCGTGCAGCACGTGTTCCATCCGCCGATCGCGCTGCAGGGCTGGCCGTCGGCGGACCGGCGCTCGCGGCTCGTCTTCATCGTGCGCGGCATCCCGCGCCAGATCATCGAAAACACCTTGTGCAAATTCGCCGCGGTGAGCCGTGCGGCGATCCAGCGATCGGCGGCGTGAGCCGCGGTCAGGCATTTTCATCATTGGTTGTGGAGGGAGAGGGACATGACTGAGACGAAGAACAATACGGCGTCAGGCCGGCTCGACCGGCGTACGCTGCTGAAAGCGGCCGGTGCCACCGGTCTCGCATCGGCGATGAACGTGCCGCTGGTCAATCTCGCGCGGGCCGCCGGCAACACCATCAAGATCGGCTGGGTCGGCTGCCTCTCCGGCGTCCGCGCGCAGTTCGCCGAGCCCGATCCCTGGATCCATGAGCGCATCAAGGCGCGGCTGAAGGACGGCCTGAAGATCGGCGGCAAGACCTATCAGGTCGAGCTGGTGTTCAAGGACAATCAATCCGATCCGAACCGCTCGTCGGTGATCGCGAGCGAACTGGTGCTGCGTGAAAAGTGCGACCTGATCCTGATCGAGGACGGCGACGCCCAGCCGCCGGTGCAGGAGCTCGCCGACGCCCGCGGGATTCCTACCATCTCGACCATGGTGCCGTGGCAAGGCTGGATGTTTCCGCGCAAGTCGACGCCGGACAAGGGTTTTCCCTACAGCTACCATTTCTTCTGGGGTGCCGACGACGTTGCGAAAAATTTCTTGGGCATGTGGCAGTCGGTCGAGACCAACAAGAAGGTCGGCACGCTCTACATCGACAACCCGCCGGGCCAGGCGTTCTCCGATCCGAAGCTCGGCCTGCCGGCGGGCATCTCGGGAGCGGGCTATCAGGAGTTCTCGGCCGGCAAATTCCAGATCGCGACCGACGACTTCACCAACCAGATCGCGCTGTTCAAGAACAACGGCGTCGACATCGTCTCCGGCTTCACCTTCAGCAATCACTGGGTGACGCTGTGGAATCAGGCGGCGCAGGCCGGTTTCAAGCCGCAGATCTGCACGGTGGCGGCGGCCTTCCTGTTCCCGGCCGCGGTGAATGCGCTCGGCGATCGCGGCGACGGCATGTCGACCGAGGTGTGGTGGACGCCGGCCTATCCGTTCAAGTCCTCGCTGACCGGGCAGAGCGCTGCCGAGCTCGCCGCGGAGTGGGAGAAGACCACCGGCAAGCAGTGGACCCAACCGATCGGCTACGCCCATGCGCTGTGGGAGGTCGGGCTCGCGGCGTTGCAGAACAGCGATCCCAAGGACAAGAACTCATTGCGCGATGCGATCGCCGGCCTCGACATGGAGACCGTGGTCGGCCGGGTCAAGTTCAAGGACAGTCCGATCAAGAACGTCGCGGTGACCTCGCTGTCGGGCGGGCAATGGCGCAAGGCCAAGGGCGGCAAGTCGAAATACGAGCTCCTGATCGTGCACAACGGAACGGCGCCGTTCATCCCGAAGCAGGCCGATCTCCAGCTGCTCTCCAAGCTGGCTTGAGATGGCACCGCTTCTGCGCGTCAGCGGTCTGTCCAAGCGCTTCGGCGAGATCGTGGTCGCCGACAATGTCAGCTTCGCGCTGGCGCGCGGCGAATGCCTCGGCGTGATCGGCCCGAACGGCGCCGGCAAGAGCTCGCTGCTCAACCTGATCGTCGGACTGCTCACGGCCGACGGCGGCTCGATCATGCTCGACGACAGGGAGATATCAGGCCTGCCGCCGCATCGCCGGGCGCGGATGGGGCTCGGGCGGGCGTTCCAGATCCCGCAGCCGTTCCCGCATCTGTCGGTCTACGAGAACGCGCTGGTCGCGGCATCCTACGGCGCCGGCCTCACCGGCGAGGCGGCGTCGAGCTGGACCATGGAGGTGTTGCAGCGCACCGGGCTCGACGCCAAGGCGGACAGGCTCGCCGGCGCCTTGCCGCTGATCGACCGCAAGCGGCTGGAATTCGCCAAGGCGCTGGCCTCGAAGCCGAAGCTGATCCTGCTCGACGAGATCGCCGCCGGGCTGACCGAGCCCGAGGTCGAGCGCCTCGTTGCCATCATCCAGTCGGTGAAGGCCGATCATGCCATGATCTGGATCGAGCACATTCCGCACGCGCTGCGCGCGGTGTCGGATCGCATCCTGGTGCTCGACTTCGGCCGCAAGGTGCTGGACGGGCCGCCGGCCGAGGTCATGGACAGCGCCGTGGTGCGCGAGATCTACATGGGATTGAAGGCCGATGGCGTTGCTTGATGTGAACGGCCTGCAGATCTTCTACGGCGATCTGCAGGCCGTGTTCGATATGAACTTCACCGTCGCGGACGGCGAGGCGGTGGCACTGGTCGGCGCCAATGGCGCCGGCAAGTCGACGTTCCTGAAGGCGCTGGTCGGTCTCAACGAGGAGCGTCGCGGCGCGGTGCAGTTCGACGGCGTCGATATCTCGCAGATGCCGGCCGAAGAGGTGTCGCGGCTCGGCCTCATCATGGTGCCCGAGGGCCGCCTGCTGTTCGATTCGCTGACGATCGAGGAGAACCTGTTGATGGGCAGCGTCAACCGGCGCAAAGGCAGCTGGACCTTGCGGCGGGTGTTCGACCTGTTCCCGATCCTCGAGGAGCGGCGGCGGATGTTTCCCGGCCAGCTCTCCGGCGGCCAGCAGCAGATGGCGGCGATCGGCCGCGCGCTGATGTCGAACCCGCGGCTCCTCTTGTGCGACGAGATCTCGCTCGGGCTCGCCCCCGTCGTGGTCGAGCAGATCTACCGCTCCTTCGCCGACATCCGCCGCGAGGGTACCGCGGTCGTGCTGGTCGAGCAGGACGTCAAGCGCGCGCTCGCGACCTCGGAGCGGATCTATTGCCTGTTGAAGGGGCGGGTGTCGCTGACCGGCCCGGCGCAAGGCTTGCAGCCGGAGCAGCTGACGCACGCCTATTTCGGTAACTAGCCAGGGTTGGCACGACATGATCTGGGTTGAGACGTTGATCAACGGGGCCCTGCTTGGCGGGCTGTATGGGCTGCTCGGCATCGGGCTCGCACTGGTGTTCGGTGTGATGCGCGTCGTCAACATCGCGCATGGCGAGTTCATGGTGCTGAGCGCGTTCTGCGCCGTGCTGCTGGCCAACCTGTTTCCGCAGGTGTCGCCGCTGTTGATGTTGATCCCGGTGATTGCGCTGTCCTTTGCGGTCGGATGGCTCTACCAGGCCGCCATCGTCAACCGGGTCGTGACGTCGCCCGATCCGCTGTCGCCGCTGCTTTTGACCTTCGGCGTGTCGGTGATCCTGCGCAACGTGATGGTCGAGGTGTTCGGCGCCGACGTGCGCAGCCTCCAGGTCGGCGAGCTCTCGCGCGCCAGCCTCGAGATCGCGGGCCTCAACATCGGCATCATGCCGTTGCTGACGCTGGTGCTCGCCGCGCTGCTGTTCATGGCGCTGCAACTCGTGCTGCGCCATACCGAGTTCGGCCGGATCGTGCGCGCCACCGCCGACCGCCGCGATATCGTCCGGCTGTCCGGCGTCAAACCGGACCGGGTTTATAACTATGTCATGGGCCTGTCGCTCGCGCTCGGCGCGATCGGCGGCGTGCTGCTCGCGGTGCGCTCGAGCTTCACGCCGTTCTCGGGGGCCGAGCGGCTCCTCATCGCGTTCGAAGTCGTGGTGCTCGGCGGGCTCGGCTCGTTCTGGGGCGCGCTGCTCGGCGGCATCGCGCTCGGCATGGCGCAATTGATCGGGCTGAAAATCGATCCGAATGCCGGGCTGCTCTATGCGCACCTCCTGTTCTTCATCATGCTGCTGATCCGCCCGTCGGGTCTCGTGTCGAGCAGGGTGTGATGCCGATGCCGACACGTACCATTCTTGCGGCCTCTGCCATCGTGCTCGTCGCGGTGATTGCCGGCGCGCCTTTCGTGCTGAACGAGGGATTCCTGCGGCTCGCGACCGAGTGCCTACTCTTGCTGACGATGGCGCAGATGTGGAACCTGCTGGCGGGTTATGCCGGGCTGGTCTCGCTTGGCCACCAGGTCTTCATCGCCTTCGGCGCTTATGCGCTGTTCCTGACCTCGGGCTGGCTCGAGGTTACGCCGATCTGGGTGCTGCCGGTCGCGCCGCTGGTGGCGGGCGCCGTTGCGGCGATCATCGCCTTTCCGCTGTTTCGTTTGCGCGACGCCTATTTCTCGATCGCGATGTGGGTGTTCGCCGAAATCATCGGCGCGTTCACAATGAAGTCGCAGGCCGTCGGCGGCACGTCGGGCGTGCCGCTCGCGACCAGCAAGCTGATCGATTTTGACTGGTTCGAGCCGACGATGTTCTGGCTCGCCGGCGGCCTGACGCTCGTGACCATTGCGGCGCTGTACAGGATGATGACGTCGAGCTTCGGGCTCGGGCTGATGAGCGTGCGCGACAATGATCTTGCCGCGATGAGCGTCGGCGTTGACGTCCGGCACAATCGTTTCGTCGCCTTCGTGCTCTCGGCGGCGGGATGTGGGCTTGCCGGCGCGCTCAGCTTCATGGGCAATCTGTTCATCGCGCCGCTAGCGGCCTTCGACGTCAACTGGTCCGTCTACATGATGTTTATCGTGATCATCGGCGGTATTGGAACGCTGGAAGGCCCGATCCTCGGCGTCATCATCTTCTTCGGCCTGCGCGAGCTGATGACCGGACCGCTCGGCCTGTCCGGCGGCTGGTATCTGGTGGGGCTCGGCATCATCGCCGTCGTCGTGATGATCGTGGCGCCGCGCGGCCTCTGGCCGGCCTTGCGCGATCGCATCGGCGTGCGGCTGCTCGATGTCCACCGCGCCGCGCCACGCCCGGCCGCGGCCGCAATCCTGCCGGCGGCGTCGGAACAGGTTACCGGATGAAGGAGCGGGCCTTCACGTCGCCGCCGTTGCTTGTATTCTGGCAGTTCTAGCTTTGAGTGGAGGGCGGAATGGCTCTGATTTTCAGGCATGGCGTGTGGGCAGTGGCCGGTCTGATGGTCGCGACATTGGCGGCGCCGCTGCCGGCGCAGGCCGAGCGGCGGATGTGGCCGCAGGCGGCCGCAACGCACCCGATGGACGGGCTCACCACCGACGAAATCCGCTCGGTCTCCGATATCCTGCGCGGCGCCGGCAAGCTCGACGACTCGGCGCGGGTCGTCTCGATGTCGGTCGAGGAGGATCCCAAGGACGAGGTGCGGGCGTGGAAGCCCGGACAGCCCTTCACGCGCCGGGCCAGCGCGACGCTGCTGAGCGGCGGGCATCTCTACGAGGCGCATGTTGATCTCGCCACGCGAAGCCTGCTCGGCTGGCAGGAAGTCAGGGATCACGAGGCTGCGCTGACCATCGATGAGCTGATCTCCGCCGGCGACCTGCCGAAGCAGGACCCGCGCTGGATCGCCGCGATGGCCAAGCGCGGCATCACCGATTTCCGCAACGTCATGTGTCTGCCGCTGACGGTCGGTCCGGTGAGCGACCCGGTCCTGAAAGGCCGCCGCCTGCTCAACGTTCCCTGTGTCGACACCACGGGCGCCGCCAACAATCTCTGGGGCAAGCCGATCGAGAACCTGTTCGCTCAGGTCGATCTCAAGAGCAAAACGGTGCTGTCGGTGACCGATCTCGGCGTGGTGCCGCCACCGCCGCAGACGCCCTCGCACGCCTATGCCGACTCCGGAACATATCGCAAGCCGCCGAAGCCGATCGAAATCGCCGCGCCTGAAGGCAGCAACGTGAAGGTGGAGGGCGGCCAAGTCCGCTGGGACAACTGGTCGTTCCATGTCCGTCTCGAGCCGCGTGTCGGCGCCGTGCTGTCGCTGATCCGCTACGATGACCACGGCACGCTCCGCGACATCGCCTATCAGATCTCGGCGAGCGAGATGTTCGTGCCTTATATGGATCCGGCGCCGACCTGGTCGTTCCGCGCCTATATGGATATCGGCGAGTACGGCTTTGGCGTGCTCTCCAGTGAATTGCAGCGCGGCGTGGATTGTCCCGAAGGCGCGCATTATCTCGACCTGACGATCTCGGATACCAAGGGCGCGCCGGTCGTGTCCAAGGGCGCGGTCTGCATCTTCGAGCGCCCGACCGGCGATCCGATCTGGCGCCACAGCGAGCTGATCAACAACACCGCCGAGGTGCGGCCGAACAATGAGCTGGTGGTGCGGATGGCGCCGGTGGTCGGCAATTACGACTATCTGGTCGACTACGTGTTCGACCGTGCCGGCAATATCGATGTGCGGCTCGGCGCCTACGGCATCGATGCCACCAAGGGCGTCGCGAGCAAGACACTGAGCGACCCGACGGCCGCGCAGGATACCGCCTTTGGGACGCTGGTCGACGAACGGCTGCTCGCGGTCAATCACGATCACTACATGACGTTCCGGATCGACATGGACGTCGACGGCACCTCGAACCGGCTGGTCGAGGATCGCTTCAATGTCCGCCGCCTGGAGCAGGGTCAGCGCAAGAGCCTCTGGCAGGTCGACACCAGGCCGGTTGCGACCGAAGGTCCGATCACCATGCCGCTGAACGCGGCGCAATTTAGGGTCGAGAGCACGGGCAGGACCAACAGCCGCGGCTACCGCACAAGCTATCAGTTGATGCCCGGCCACTCCGACGTCTCGCTGCTCGCCAAGGACGATCCGATCCAGCTGCGTGCCGGTTTCAGCGCCTACACGCTGTGGACCTCGGCCTACGCCAAGGACGAGCGCTACGCCGCGGGCATGTATCCGAACGGAAACCCCGAGGTCGACGGCCTGCCGAAATGGACGGCGGCCAAGCGGCCGATCGAGGACCGCGACCTCGTGCTGTGGTACACGGTTGGCTTCCGCCACGTGCCGCGCGCCGAGGATTGGCCGGCCATGCCGGGCCTATGGCATGGCTTCCGGCTGCGTCCGTTCAACTTCTTCGATCGCAATCCCGCGCTCGACGTGCCGCCGATGGTGAATGCCAGGGAGACGAAATGAGCGGCCGCATGCATCGCATGGGAGCCGTGGTCGGCGCGCTGTTGGCGTTGCTGGCGACCGGCCCAGCCGCGCGTGGCGCAGCGGCCGAAAACAGCAGCGTTGACGATGCGTCCTTGCTCTATCTGAGCACCAGCGACTGGGAGAGGCAACCGGCGCCGCGCAAGGTCGCGCTCGCGGCCGACTTCATGCGCATCTTCTGCACCGACCAGCGGATGTCAGCCATATCGCTGGCCGATTGCCTTGACCGCGGCAGGGCGGATGGCGCGCTGTTCGAGCGCGCCATGGCTTGTGTGAGTGCGCTATCAGGAAGCCGCTGACAGCCCGGCGTCGATCCCTTCGGCGATCCGCCTCACGTCGGCCGGCGTCAGGATCAGGGGCGGCGACAGGATCAGGTTGTTGCCGGAGACACGCAGCATCACGCCGGCGTCGTAGGCGGCGTCGGCAACCTTCGCCATCGTCTTCTTGTCGGCGGGCTTCTTGCTGTCGCGATCGGCGAGCAGTTCGAGCGCGGCCATCAAACCCTTGCCCCTGACGTCGCCGACCAGCGCGTGCTTCGCCTTGAGCGCGGCCAGCGCCCGCGCAAGGTCCTCGCCGCGCGCGGCGGCATTCTCGTCAAGCTTGAGGCGGCGGGTCTCGGCGAGCGCCGCAAGGCCCGCGGCGCAGCCGACCGGATGGCCGGAATAGGTGTAGCCGTGGCCGATCGAGCCGAACGTGGTCGTGTCGGCCTCGAAGGCTTCCGCAACCTGCTCGCCGATCAGCGTCGCGCCGAGCGGGAAATAGCCCGAGGTGATCGCCTTCGCCATCGTCATCATGTCGGGCTTCACGCCCCAGAGCCGCGAACCCGACCATGCGCCGGTGCGCCCGAAACCGGTGACGACCTCGTCCGCGATCATCAGGATGCCGTGACGGTCACAGATCTCGCGCGCCAGCTTCATGAAGCTGTCCGGCGGCACGATCACGCCGCCAGCCCCGAGCACCGGCTCCATGATGAAGGCCGCGATGGTGTCGGCGCCCTGGAATGCGATCTCCTCCTCCATCGCCGCCGCGCACAGCTGCGCGAGTTTTGCGGGATCGGTCTCGTTGAAGGGATTGCGATAGGTCGACGGCGCGGGGATATGGAACACGCCGGGCAGCATCGGCTCATAGTTGCGGCGGAAATTGGCGTTGCCGTTGACGGAAGCGCCGCCGAAATGGGTGCCGTGGTAGCCCTTCTTCAGCGCCAGGAACTTGGTGCGGTCAGCCTGGCCCTTGATCTTCCAGTATTGCCGCGCGAGCCGCAGCGCGGTCTCGACCGAGTCCGAGCCGCCCGAAGTGAAGAAGGCGCGCACCATGCCTTCCGGCTTGAACCATTCGGTGAGCTCGTAGGCGAGCTCGATCGAGGGGCCGGATGAGGTGCCGCGAAAGCCGGAATAATACGGCAGCGCGCTGAGCTGGTCCGCAATCGCCTGCTTGATCGGATCGCAGCTGTAGCCGAGATTGACATTCCACAATCCGCCGACCGCATCGATCACGGTCTTGCCATCGATGTCGGTGACTTCAACACCTTCGCCTTTCATCACGATCCGCGGCGGCTGCGCCCGCATCTCGGCGGGATGGGCCATCGGGTGCCAGATCGGCTTGGCGTTGTTCTCAACCAGGAAGTTTCTGTCGCGCATGATCGTTCCCTGTCCGGCCGGAGCCTTTTCCGTTCCGATGGAATCGGGACGGGGCTCCAGATTCCAGTTTTGATGCGCTTTCTTCACGCGAACCGGTACCACTTCGCTCGAAAGCGCTTTAGTCGAATTGCAGCCCGAAATGCCGCAGCGCCTCGCTGTAGGACGCGGCAGGATTGCGCACATCGAACAGCACCGTGCGCATGTTGCACGCGGCGGCGCCTGCGATGTTGCGGCGCTGGTCGTCGACGAAGACGCAATTGTCTGCCTCCAGTGCCAGTTCGTCCAGCACGCTTTGATAGGCGCGGGGGTCGGGCTTCAGGATCCCGGTATGCGTGGCATCGACGATGGTGTCGAAGCGCTTGAGGATGGAGAGACGGCTGCGGAAATCGGTGCCGTAGAACAGGTCGAGCTCGTTGGAGAGGATGGCGAGCCGGAACCCGGCATCGGCGGCGAGGGTGATCGCGCGCGCTGCCTCGGGGCGGATCACGGTGTCGGGATCGGCGCCGCGCGCGCGTTTCACGAAGGTCTCCATGTCGCGCCAGTCCTCGCCGACCAGGCGCCCGACCTCGCGGCTGCGGATGAGCCAGTAGTCGCGTTCCGAAATCTCGCCACGCTGCATGCTCGTCCAGAGCGGATCGCTGTCGGGTGCGAACGGTCCGAGCCATTTCAGCGTGCACGGGGCGAGCCCGAGCGCGCGCTCGGTCAGGTCATGGGTCTCGAACAATGTCTTCGAGATCACCCCGCCGAAGTCGAGCACCAGCGCCTGGGCAAGCGGCCTCCTCATGCGGCAGCCGTGGTGCCGCCGCGAGGGACAATGCCGGCAGCGACCCATCGGTCGAAGATGCCGAGCACCGTTTCGTCGAATGCGGCGCTGTTGATGTGATCCTTGATCTCGTGCAGCTCGACCGGCGCCTTGATCGCCGATCGCATGGCGTCGACGAAGGCGGCGAGGGCGTCGGGATCGTGCAAGGCTTCGCCTTCGCGATCCCATTGCTGGATGCCGCCGGCGGGCAGCACGAAGGCAACGGGAGCGTTGGCCTGGGACAGTTTCTCGGCAATCGCGCGGGCGATCCGTTGGCGATCAGCGGATCCCGACGTTGCCGACGCAAGCAGCCGGTTATGCGCGTGGAACGGGCGATCCGACAGCTCGCTCGGAACCCCAAGCCATGCCGGGAAGTCGACCATGTCGATCGCCCCCGGCGCGACGATCTGTGGAATGCCGGCTCTGCCTGCATTCTCAAGCCTGTCAGCGCCGGAATTGACCACCGAGCCGGTGAGCTGGTTGGCGACCTCCTGCAGGCTGAGGTCCAGCACCGCGGCAAAGCCACCTTGCGCGGCGATCGATTCCATCGCGCGGCCGCCCATGCCGGTGGTGTGGAAGACGACCACCTCGTAGCCGCGCCGTTCGAGCTGCGGCTTGAGCTCGACCATATAGCGCAGGCAGCTCTTGCCGAGCGAGGTGATCGCAACGACCGGCCGGTCCTTACGCGGCTTGATTGCGCTTCTGGCGGCGCCGACGATCGCGCCGCAGGCCTGCGACAGCACGGCGGTGCAGGTACCGTTGAGGGCCGTAGAGACCGCCGGCCCACAGGATCATCATCAGATCGGCGGCGACGCGCTCGGGCGGGATCAGATGCGAGAAGGCGACGGTCGAGACGATCAGCTTCGGCAGGCCGAGCGGCAGCGCCTGCGCGACGTCGAGCGCAAGGTCGGTGCCCATCGTACCGCCGATCGCGATCACGCCGTCGATGGTATCGCGCTCCGCGAGCGCGCGCGCCAGATTGGCGGCGCCAACCGCCATCAGTGACATCGCGGAATTCTCGTCGCCGCTCGATGCGATCGCCTCGATCGTGGTCTGTGCGGCGGCCGCCACCGCGTGCTTGTCATGTGCCGCCTGGTACGGCGGATCCCCGAGCACGCTAATGTCCATCATGATGGTTTGGCCACCGGCGCGCGCGATGCACTCGCTCATGAACAGCAGTTCGTCGGCCTTGGTGTCTCCCGTTCCGATCAGGAGAATGCGGGGCTGCGTCATCTCAGGCATGACCTTCGGCTCGCCGGCAGGCGTAAGGGATGGTGACAACCGGTTTGGATAACGCAGGCGGAGCGCTCGGCCATCGTGCGATCACGCTATGGGGACACGCCTTGCCGTGACATCCACCTATCGGTTGATTGCTGCCAAAGCCTTGATTTGGCGAGGATTGCGCCGTGCCAGCGGTCTTGCTCGGAAGCCGCTTTTGTTATCGTCACAGTTATCTCGCATGCAGCAAGCCCAGATCGATCGATTACGCGCGGCCGTCATTCCGGCCCAGCAGCTCTTCATCGGCGGCCGGCCGGCGCCGGCGATCAGCGAGGCGCGGCTTGATGTCGTGTCGCCGATCGACGGCCAGCTATTGACCAGCATCGCTGACGGCGATGCGGCCGATGTCGACGCCGCGGTGAGACATGCGCGGCAGGCCTTCGAGCAGGGTGGCTGGTCGCGCGCGGCGCCGGCGCAGCGCAAGAAGGTATTGCTGCGGTTCGCCGACCTCATCGAGCGGCATGCGCTCGAGATTGCGGTGCTCGGCGTCCGCGACAACGGCACCGAGATCAGCATGGCCTACAAGGCCGAACCGCTCTCGGCCGCCGGCACCATCCGTTACTACGCCGAGGCGATCGACAAGGTCTATGGCGAGATCGCGCCGACCTCAGGCGATGTGCTCGGGCTCGTGCATCGCGAGCCGCTTGGTGTCGTCGGCGTGATCGTGCCGTGGAATTTCCCGCTGATGATCGGAGCGTGGAAGATCGGCCCGGCGCTCGCCGCCGGAAATTCGGTCGTGGTCAAGCCGCCGGAGCTTGCCTCGCTGACGCTGTTGCGGTTTGCCGAGCTCGCGACCGAGGCGGGGTTGCCCGACGGCGTGCTCAACGTCGTCACCGGCCGCGGCGCAACGGCCGGCGAAGTGCTCGCGCTGCACATGGATGTCGATGTGCTTGCCTTCACCGGCTCGGGTGCGGTGGGCCGGCGTCTCCTGGAATGCTCGGCGCGATCGAACTTGAAGCGCGTCCATCTAGAGCTTGGCGGCAAGTCGCCCAACATCGTGTTCGCCGATGTGCCTGACATCAAGCATGCGGCCAAAGTCTCCGCGAGCGGGATCTTCCGAAACTCCGGCCAGGTCTGCGTGGCCGGATCGCGGCTCTTGGTGCAATCCTCGATCTATGATCGCTTCATGGCCGAACTGCGCGACGCCACCGCGAAGCTCCGCGTCGGCGATCCCCTCGAACTGACCTCGGATATCGGCGCCATCGCGAGCAAGCCGCAGTTGCGCAAGAACCTGGATGCCGTTGCCGGCGCGGAAGCGCAGGGCGCGACGCGGCTGATCGGCGGCGAGCAAATCCGCGCCGAGAGCGGCGGCAACTTCATGGCGCCTACGATCCTCACCGAAGTGACGCCGTCGATGCAGGTCTGGCGCGATGAGGTGTTCGGCCCGGTGCTGGCAGTGACGCGGTTCGAGGGCGAGGAAGATGCCACAGCGCTCGCCAATGCGACCCCCTATGGACTTGCGTCGGCGGTGTGGACCGCAAGTCTGTCGACGGCGCATCGTATGGTGCGCGCCATCAAGGCCGGCGTCGTGCACGTCAACGCCTATGGCGGCGCCGACATCACGGTGCCGCTCGGCGGCTTCAAGCAATCCGGCTTCGGACGCGACAAGTCGCTGCACGCCCTCGACGCCTATACCGACCTCAAGACCGCCTGGATCGCGCTATGACATCTTTGGCTGCCGAACGCGCCGGCGTTCTGAACCGATTGCTCGATGCCGAGCAGGAGCGCTTTCGCGCGCTGCACCCGCGCTCGGCCGCGGCCTGGCAGGAGGGAAGGCAGCATTATCTTTATGGCGGCCCGTCGCACTGGATGCGGCGCTGGGCCGGCGGCTTCCCTGTCTATGCCGAGGAGGCGCAGGGCGCGCATATCAGGGATATCGACGGACGCGACTACATCGATTTCTGCCTTGGCGACACCGGCGGCATGTGTGGGCACGCGCCCGAGGCGGTGACCGAGGCGGCGCTCGCTCAGCTCAAGCGTGGCGCGACCATGATGCTGCCGACGGAAGACAGCATCTGGGTCGGCGCCGAGCTGTCGCGGCGCTTCGGCCCGAAATACTGGACGCTGACGACGTCGGCGACCGACGCCAACCGTGCCGCGATCCGCATCTCGCGTATGATCACCGGCCGGCGCAAGGTGCTGGTGTTCTCCGGCTGCTATCATGGCGGCGTCGAGGAGGCGCATGTCGAGATCCGCGACGGCCGGGTCGGCCTGCGCAACATGATCCATCCCAACGGCATCGATCATGATGCCGTGAGCCGGGTCGTTGAATTCAACGATGTTGCGGGCCTCGAGGCGGCGCTTGCGCATGGCGACGTCGCCTGCGTGCTGACCGAGCCGCTGATGACGAATTTCGGCATGATCCCGGTCGATCCCGGTTTTCACCGTGCCTTGCGTGACCTGACCCGCCGCGCCGGCACCGTCCTCATCATCGACGAGACCCACACACTGTCCTGCGGACCGGGCGGCTATACGGAGAGCCATGGGCTCGATCCCGACATTTTCGTCGCGGGCAAGGCGATCGCGGGCGGCATCCCCGCCGGGGTGTTTGGTCTCAGCTACGAGATCGCCGAGCGGCTCTGGAAACTCGTTCCCCACGTCAATCCGCGCGAACGGCAGTCGGCGCATCTTGGATTCGGCGGCACGCTTGCCGGCAACGCGCTGACGGTCGCGACCATGCGCGCGGTGCTGGAGAAGGTGCTGACCTCTGCGAATTACGAGCGGATGATCGGAACCGCGACCTGGCTCGCGCAGGAAGCGCGCCGCCTGATCGCGGCGGCCGGTCTGCCCTGGCACGTGACGCAGATCGGCGCGCGCGCCGAGATCATGTTCATGCCGCAGCCGCCGCGCAGCGGCGCCGACGTCATTGCGGGCCGGCAACCCGATCTCGAGACCCTGCTGCATGCGTTCTACATCAACGACGGCATTCTGGTGACCCCGTTCCACACCATGCTGCTGATGTGTCCGGCGACGTCGGCGCGCGACGTCGACAAGCACACGGCGGCGTTGGCGCAGTTCATCGACTTGCTGCGCGGCGCGGGGGCAATCTGATGCAGACGGCTCCGTTCAATCTTGACGGCCGGGTCGCCATCGTCACCGGCGGGGGCAGGGGGATCGGCGCGGCCATCGTGAGACGGCTCGCAGAGGCCGGCGCGACCGTGGTGATCGCCAACCGGACTCTTGATGTGGCCGAGGCGTTGGCGCGCGAACTCGTGGCCGATGGACGGGCGGCGCATTGCGTTCCGTTCGACAGGCTCGATCGCGGCAGCTTGCGGGCGCTGGTTGACGGTGTGGCCGCGAGATACGGCCGGCTCGATATCGTCGTGCACAATGCCGGCGGCTGTCCGTGGTCATCGCTTGAGGAGCTCGATGAAGCCAAGCTCGAGGATACGTTGGCGCTGAACCTCAACGCCAGCATCTGGCTCGCGCAGGCCGCAATTCCGCACATGCGTGCCGTCAGGTTCGGGCGCATCCTCGTGACATCCTCGGTCTCCGCGCGCGTCGCGATGGGCGGCGGCGCGCATTACTCGGCGACGAAGGCCGGCGTCAACGCATTCATCCGCGGCGCCGCCTTTGAGCTCGCGCGCGACGGCATCACGGTCAACGGCGTCGAGGCCGGCTTCATCGAAAAGCCGGGCCGCGGCACTATGAGCGCGCCGGAGAACAAGGCGAAGCTCGAGCGCTTTATCCCGATGGGGCACATGGGTAGCGCCGACGACATCGCCTGCGCGATGCTCTATCTCGCCTCCACCGAGGCCAAATACGTCACCGGGCAGACCATCGTCGTCGACGGCGGCTCGACGCTGCCGGAGACCGGATTTGCCGTCGAACGGCAGTGGGGAGCCTAGATGAGCATGATCTTCTCGGAAAACCGGTTTCCACTTTTCCGGATCATGCCCTGATGCCGCGACTCGACGGAAAGACGGCGCTGGTGACCGGCGCAGCCACGGGGATCGGCCGGGCGACGGCGGCGCTGCTGGCGTTGAGCGGCGCGCGCGTCGTGCTGTTCGGCCTCGGCGACGCCGAGTTGCAGGCCGCAGCAGTGGAGTGTGGCGGGCAGGCAATCCATGGTGACGTCACCCGGCCGGACGACATCGCAAAGGCCATCACCGCCTGCGGCGCGTGGCTCGACATCGTAGTCAACGCCGCCGGCCTGATCGTGCCGGATCAGCCCGCCAGCGTCTCCGACGAGGTCTGGGCCAAAACGCTTGATGTCAACCTCACGGGGACGATGCGTGTCTGTCGCGCGTCCCTGCCGCTGCTCCGGCAGCGCGGCGGCGCGATCGTGAACGTCGCCTCGGTTGCCGCGTTCAATGCCAGCCCGGACAGCGCAAGCTACGCCGCCAGCAAGGCTGCCGTCGTCGCCTATACGCGCTCGCTGGCCTATGCGCACGGCGCCGACGGCATCCGCGCCAATGCGGTGGCACCGGGCTGGGTGCGCACGCCGATGAGCGCCCATGAAATGCAGCTGCTCGCGGACCAGAACGGCACCACCGTCGATGCCGAGATTCGCGGCGTCGAACGACGCATTGCCCTGGGACGGATGGCCGAGCCCGCCGAGATCGCCGCGTGCTGCCTGTTCCTGGCCTCCGACGAGGCGTCCTTCGTGACCGGCGCGGTGCTGGTCGCCGATGGCGGCGGCCGGGCGCCGACGCAGAATCGCGCGGTGTAGGCGGCCGGTTGACGTCTCGGGGCAGGCGGCCGGCACCTTGATAACGACCGGCGGATTTGGCACTCTCGTGCGGTCACGTCATTCCATCGAGGGGCGTTATGAACAAGTCATTTTCTGTGATCATTGCCGCGGCCGCTTCAATCGTCGTTCTGTCTTCGACGGCGGCGCGGTGCGGCGACTACTATCCGTTTGGCGATCCGCCGTACCGGCTGGACTACGTGCAAGAGCCCCAGATCGTATCGGGCTGCTGGAAATGGAATTGGCAGCTGTACCAGTGGCAGGACTACTGCCCGGTCTACGTCAATCCGAAGGCGTATATGTTCTCGCGCTCGTCGCGCGTCGTGCTCCGCACCAAGGGGTGAGGAGAGTTCGGCTGCTTGAGGTGCTCTGCGTCACGCCGATTGCAGCGACGCAGAGCGCGCACTCATGAATGCGCGATGGTGCACGCCACCTGGTGGCGCTTGCCGAAGTTGAGCAGCGCGTTTTCCCGGAAGCCGTCCAGCCAGACGCCGCGGCCCGCATAGCGATAGCCGACGCCCATCGGAACGTGCCGCACATGGATGCCGCCACGGCCGGTGAGCAGGGAGGCCGTGACCACTTCGCCCGCGACCGACACGGCGCGCGGGCACAGCGGATATTGATGGCCGTTCTCGCAGGTGAAGACGATCTCGGTGCAGGTGCCGACCGGTGCCTTTGTGACGAGACCAAGGTCCGCTGCCGCCGCCGGCCCCGAGTTGCCGAACGACGTTGCGCCCAACGCCAAAATGCCTGCGACCGTGTAGCCAAACCGAATACGCATCAGTGCCCCCTCGTCCAGCGATAGGCTAAGTAATTGAAGAAAATATCTCGCGCTAAATGAGCAAAAAAAACCTCTGAGGTCAAACCTCTCTGCCCAATCCGGTGCGGGGAAGATCGGCCGGCGCCATCGCGAATGGCGTGTCAGGTGTTGCAAGTTTGCTGCAGTGAGTCTGAATTCGGCTGCAAGCTGCCCGGTAGCGTTAATGCGCCTTTACTGGCCACAATTCGCCCTGCAAGTGGTGTGATGTATTGAGTCGTGTTCCGGAGATTGCTTCAATGCGCTGACCGGATCGCATCACGAACGCATTCGGACGGACATCGGGGGTGGGAATGGACTTCCGTGGTGGCATTGCACGTTCGCTACTGACCCTGATGATTGTCTCATTGCCTGCGCTGGCAGCTCATGCGCAGACTCAGGCTCCTCAACCGGCGAACGGCCGGGCAGCGGCGGCGCAGCCGGCTCAGGGCGATCAAGCCTTTTCTGGCCCGAGCTTCCGCAAAGGTCTGTGGCGCTTCGTGCGAACGCTCGATGTGGTCAGGACCGCCAACAAGAACTTCAAGTATCGGGTGGTCAACGCGGAGACGACGCGCTGCGTCGACCCGACCCACGCCATGAAGGCGACCTTTGCCTCGGGATCGATCGGAAGCTGCGTCTCGGACAAGCCGGAGAAGGTCGGTAATCAATACACCTTCGGACACCGCTGCGATTACATGGGGACGGTCAGCACCGTCATCACCGTGCGCAGCGACGAGGCCTATACCGAGCTGAACGAGATCAGCACCGGAGAGCATCCCCGGACCGACACGGTCGTCGCGACAAGGATCGGCGACTGCGACGACGGTAGCGCGGCCAAGATTGAGGCCAAGTCCGAGGCCAAGACTGACAAGTCCGCTGCGGCGGCTTTGCAGCATTAGCTGGCAATCAAACGGCAGTGGCGGCGGACGAGGCGTCCATTCGTCCCCGACGACGCAGACGCTGCGCTTCCTTTCGCGCCGAAGCTGCCCCGGCCTGAAGCAACCGGGCATTCACCGTGTTTGGCGCAAGAGCTCGTGAGAACTTCGAGCAAAGGCCAAGCATTTACGGGGTCTTAACACGAAATGCTCCTGAATGATGTGAGGTTGGACGTGCTTCAAGCGAAGTCACGCGATCCGCGTCAATCGGCCGGTTAGGGATTCAATAAATGACATCGCGTGAGGGCTTCGCCCCGTCGAAGATCTTCGCATCCGCGCTTGGCGTCGTGACCGCGCTTTCCGTGTTCGTGCTCGCCTCCCCGAGCGCCCTGGCGGAGGAAGGATTCAGCGGACCGACCTTCCGAAAGGGGATGTGGCGCTTCGTGCGGACGCTGGAAATCGCCTCGTCCTCGAACGTCCGGCAAACGCTGCTCGAGCGCGAAATGACGCGCTGTGTCGATCCGACCCAGGCGATGAAGGCGACCTTCTCATCTCCGTCCGTTGGAAATTGCCACTCTTCGCGGCCGGAAAAGATCAACAACAAATACGTCTTCTCCAACCGCTGCGACTATCTCGGGCCGGTCAGCACCGTCATCACGGTTCTCAGCGACGAGGCCTATACCGAGGTCAACAAGACCAATGTTGGTCAGGCGCCGCGGACCGACCGGGTGGTTGCCCGCCGAATCAGCGATTGCCACGAGGATAGAGCTTCGCTCAGCCAGCCGGCCTCCGCACCGAGCGAGGTGTCGTTGCAGCAGGACGAAGCCGAGGGCGAGCCGCTGTAAGGCGATTGGTCGGCGCGCGGGCCTCAGGCCGCCCGCAACACCATCAGATCTTCTGCTGCCCGCCTGGTGCACTCACCTTGACGGTGATCTTCTGAATTTCGGTTCGACCGCCCTGATATTTGACCTCAATAGTCAAGGCGTCGTCGCCGAGAAATTCCGGTGGCGCCTTGTAGAAGGCGACATAGGCTGGCACCTCGAGCGCCAGGCAGGCCTTGTAATTGGTGGCCTTCGCCTTCGCCGACTTCACCACAACCTTTCCGGCAGCCGGCGCGGTGACCAGGCGGATGGTCGGCAGCGGCCCCGACGTGCAATCAGGTAACACGTTGAGATAGAGGCCAATCTGGGTGTCCCGGTTGGCCAGGGCGCGAACCTGGCGCTCCACCGTGGTCTCCTGGGGGACAGGTTGTGCAGGGGCTTGCGCGGCGGCCGCGCCGAAACAGCCCCAAATCAAGACAGCGGCGCACGCCTGAAGAATCACCCGCATCGACTGCTGCTCCAAATCGCCGGGAAGGACGAACGGGGCCGGGGAAATACTGCCTTTGGCCAAGTTAATCCCGCTAAGCCGTTGTTCTTTCTGCTTCGACCTGTCCGATCTTTACCACACTTCGACGGAAAGCATTGATTAACCAAATACATTTCTTGACCGCGGGGAGGGTTAACAATAGCCTAAAACTAAATTTTTCTACAACTTTTCCTCTAATCGCATTTTGCGGAGTTGATAATGCAGGGTTCGTTTCAGGTCGCTCAGGCAACCGGCACCGGCAATTCCACCAATTCGGCTCCCGTACGAATTTACAAGCTGACCAAGCCGCTGACCGATCAGGCGGTGGTCGTCAATCTTGGATACGACCAGAAGGTGAAGGTCGACTTTTCGTCGATCGCCAATGAAAAGATCACGCTGGTCCACGTCGGCGAAAAGCTGATCATCCTGTTCGACAACCAGTCGACCGTCACGGTTGAGCCGTTCTTCGACTCCCGTACGGATGGACAGAAGAATGTCACGATCGAGATGGCGCCGGGACGCGAGGTCTCGGTCCAGGAATTCGCCAGTCTGTTTCCGATCACCACGGATGCCTCCGTGTTGCCGGCGGCCGACAATGGCGGCAACTCGAACG
The DNA here is from genome assembly GCF_054058795.1 of Bradyrhizobium sp. USDA 4506. Taxonomy (NCBI): domain Bacteria; kingdom Pseudomonadati; phylum Pseudomonadota; class Alphaproteobacteria; order Hyphomicrobiales; family Nitrobacteraceae; genus Bradyrhizobium; species Bradyrhizobium sp. USDA 4506. The sequence continues at coordinate 1,498,815 of NZ_JBSSBM010000002.1, forward strand.
GCAACGCGCAGGCGAGCGGCGCGGATTTCCGCCCGTTTGCGGTTGATCCGCTAGCTCCTGTGCCGACCAACGTGTTGGCGCCGCAGGAAGAGTTGCCGAACCTCGTGACCCCTGTGCCGCCGACCGGCTTCGTGCTGGGCATTGCTCCGCCTCCGACCATTTCGGGCAACCCCCTGTCGGCGCTGATTGTCGACGAGAGCTTCCTGACCGCGGCCACCAACCATGGTGTCGCCGGTTCGGGGCTCGGACCAGCAGGGGCAACGGTCGCGTCTGTGCAGGTGTCGTTCAACGTCACGGTACCGGGCGGCCAGCAGTCGCTGACCTATGCGCTGTCGGTCACGACACCGAACGAAGATTCCGGTCTGATCGATTCGGCGACCGGTCAGCACGTTCTGCTGACGGTCAACGCGGCCGGCGTCGTGGAAGGCCGCACGGCGATCAGTGGCGATCTGGTCCTCACGGTCTCGGTTGACACCGCGGGTCATGTGACGCTGACCGATCTGCGCGCGGTTCATGAGGCAACACCGGGCAACTTCAATGAAGGGATCACGCTGGCGTCGGGTCTGATCACGCTGACCGCCACAGTGACTGACAACAACAATCAGTCGGCAAGTGCGAGCGTCGACGTCGGCTCGCATCTGACGATCCTTGACGATGGTCCGGTGGCGGGCACGGTGACCGGCGCGACCGACACGCTGGTGCTCGACGAAACGCGCCCCGTCGGCAGCGACACCGCGGGCGGCACCACGCCGACCGGCCTCGCCAGCGTGACGGCGGACTTCTCCAACAATTTCACCGGCGGCAGCTACGGCGCCGACGGTGCCGGCAGCACCGCCTACACGCTGCATCTCACCGGCACGAACGTCGCCTCGGGCCTCTATGCGCTGGATCCGACCGACACCAACCCGGCCCATTTCGGGCAGGGTGCGCAGATCGTGCTGAACCAGTCCGGTGACACCATCACCGGCTCGGCGAACGGCACGACCTACTTCACAATCACGATCAACGAGACGACCGGGATCGTGACCTTCACCCAGGTCAACAACATCTGGCATGCCGATCCGACCAACCCGGATGACGCGGCGACGTTGACCCTCTCCAGCGCCAGCCTGCTGCAGGTGGTGCAGACCATCACTGACGCGGACGGCGACAGCGTGACAACGCCGATCAACCTCGGTGGGGGCGTATTCACAATTCAGGACAGCGGTCCGACGGCCGGCACGGTGATCGAGAAGGAAGGCCCGGCCGAAACGCTGGTGCTGGACGAGTCGCGCCCGGTTGGCAGCGACACGCCGGGCGGCTTTGCGCCGAGCGGGCTTGCCAGCGTAACGGCGGACTTCTCCCACGACTTCACGTCCGGCAGCTACGGCAGCGACGGACCCGGCCATACCGCCTACACGCTGAAGCTCACCGGCTCGAACGTGGCTTCGGGTCTCTACGCGCTGGATCCGACCGACACGACCACTGCCGACGGCGACGGCATCGGACAGGGCGCGCAAATCGTCCTCAACCAGTCCGGCAACACGATCACCGGCTCGGCCGGCGGGACGACGTATTTCACCATCACCATTGATCCGTCGACCGGGATCGTCACCTTCACGCAGTCGAACAACATCTGGCATTCTGACCCGAAGAATCCGGACGATCCGGCAACGCTGACGCTGTCGAGCCCCAGCCTGCTGCAGGTGGTGCAGACCATCACCGACGCCGACGGCGACAGCGTGTCGACGCCGCTCGATGTCGGCACCCGTGTGTTCACGATCCAGGACAGCGGCCCGACCGCCGGCACGGTGACCGGCCCGACCGACACCCTGGTGCTGGACGAGACCCGTCCGGTTGGCACGGACACCGCGGGCGGCACGGCGCCGACCGGCCTTGATTCCGTAACGGCAGACTTCTCCAACAACTTCACGCCCGGCAGCTATGGCAGCGACGGCCCGGGCCACACGACCTACACACTGAACCTCGCCGGCGCGAATGTGGCGTCCGGTCTGTACGCACTTGATGCGACCGATACGACCACCGGCGACGGCGACGGCATCGGGCAGGGCGCGCAGATTCTGCTGAACCAGGTCGGCAACACGATCACCGGCTCGGCCGGCGGGACGACGTATTTCACCATCACCATTGATCCCTCGACCGGGATCGTGACATTCACCCAGCTCAACAATATCTGGCACTCCGACCCAACCAATCCGGACGATGCGGCGACGCTGACGCTGTCTGGCGCCAACCTGCTGCAGGTGGTGCAAACCATCGTCGATGCCGACGGCGACAGCGTGACGACGCCGCTCGATGTCGGCACCGGCGTGTTCACGATCCAGGACAGCGGCCCGAGCGCCGGCACGGTGGTCGCGGCGGCGGATACGTTGGTGCTGGACGAGACCCGTCCTGTCGGCACCGACACTGCCGGCGGCGCCGCGCCGACCGGCCTCGACACCGTCACGGCGGACTTCTCCAACAACTTCTCGGCCGGCAGCTACGGCAGCGACGGTCCGGGCAACACGGCCTATACGCTGAAGTTGACCGGCGTGAACGTGGCCTCCGGCCTCTATGCGCTCGATCCGACCGACACCGACCCGACCCACTTCGGCCAAGGTGCACAGATCGTGCTGAACCAATCCGGTGACACGATCACCGGTTCGGTCGGCGGGACCGCCTACTTCACGATCACGATCGACGAGACGACCGGGATCGTGACGTTCACCCAGCTCAACAACATCTGGCACGCCGATCCGACCAATCCGGATGACGCCGCGACGCTGACCCTGTCGGGCGCGAACCTGCTTCAGGTGGTGCAGACCATCACCGATGCGGATGGCGACCACGTGTCGACGCCGCTCGACGTCGGCACCGGCGTGTTCACGATCCAGGACAGCGGCCCGACGGCGGGCACGGTGACAGGTCCGACCGACACCCTTGTGCTGGACGAGACGCGGCCTGTCGGCAGCGACACCGCAGGCGGCACCGCGCCGACCGGCCTCGATACCGTGACGGCGGACTTCTCCAACAACTTCACCGGCGGCAATTATGGCAGCGACGGCGCGGGCAACACGGCCTACACGCTGAAGCTCACCGGTGCCAACGTCGCCTCCGGCCTCTATGCGCTGGATCCGACCGACACCGACCCGACCCATTTCGGGCAGGGTGCGCAGATTCTGCTGAACCAGGTCGGTGACACCATCACCGGCTCGGCCGGCGGCACCAACTACTTCACGATCACGATCGACGAGACGACCGGCATCGTCACGTTCACCCAGCTCAACAACATCTGGCATTCCGATCCGACCAACCCGGACGATGCAGCGACGCTGACGCTCTCGGCGGCCAACCTGCTGCAGGTGGTGCAGACCATCACCGATGCGGACGGCGACCACGTGTCGACGCCGCTCGATGTCGGCAACGGTGTGTTCACCATCCAGGACAGCGGCCCGACGGCGAGCGCGCTGTCTGGCGCAACGGACACGCTCGTGCTCGACGAGACGCGGCCTGCCGGCACCGACACCGCGGGCGGCACGGCGCCGACCGGCCTTGCCAGCGTCACGGCGGATTTCTCGAACGGCTTCGCCGGCGGCAGCTATGGCAGCGATGGCCCGGGCAATTCGGCCTACACGCTGAAGCTCACCGGCGCCAACGTGGCGTCCGGCCTCTATGCGCTGGATCCGACTGACACCGACCCGACCCATTTCGGGCAGGGTGCGCAGATTCTCCTGAACCAGGTCGGAAACACGATCACCGGCTCGGTCGGCGGCACCGATTACTTCACGATCGCGATCGATCCCTCGACCGGTATCGTGACCTTCACCCAGCTCAACAACATCTGGCACTCCGATCCGACCAACCCGGATGACGCCGCGACGCTGACTCTGTCGCGTCCGGAAATCCTGCAATTGGTGCAGACCATCACCGATGCCGACGGCGACAGCGTGACGACGTCGCTCAACCTCGGCTCCGGTGTGTTCACAATCCAGGACAGCGGCCCGACCGCCGGCACGGTGACCGGTCCGACCGACACCCTCGTGCTGGACGAGACCCGTCCCGTCGGCACGGATACGGCGGGCGGCACGGCGCCGACCGGCCTCGACACCGTGACGGCAAACTTCTCGAACAACTTCTCGGCCGGCAGCTACGGCAGCGACGGTCCGGGCAACACGGCCTATACGCTGAAGTTGACCGGCGTGAACGTGGCCTCCGGCCTCTATGCGCTCGATCCGACCGACACCGACCCGACCCACTTCGGCCAAGGTGCACAGATCGTGCTCAACCAGGTCGGTGACACGATCACCGGTTCGGCGAACGGCACGACCTACTTCACGATCACGATCAATGAGACGACCGGGATCGTGACGTTCACCCAGGTCAACAACATCTGGCACGCCGATCCGACCAACCCGGATGATGCCGCGACGCTGACGCTGTCGGGCGCGAACCTGCTTCAGGTGGTGCAGACCATCACCGATGCGGATGGCGACCACGTGTCGACGCCGCTCGATCTCGGGACCGGTGTGTTTACCATCCAGGACAGCGGTCCGACCGCGGGCACGGTGACAGGTCCGACCGACACCTTGGTGCTGGACGAGACCCGTCCTGTTGGCAGCGACACCGCAGGCGGCACGGCGCCGACCGGGCTCGATACCGTGACGGCGGACTTCTCCAACAACTTCACCGGCGGCAACTACGGCAGCGATGGTGCGGGCAACACGGCCTACACGCTGAAGCTGACCGGCGTGAACGTGGCCTCCGGCCTCTATGCGCTCGATCCGACCGACACCGACCCGACCCATTTCGGGCAGGGTACGCAGATCGTGCTCAACCAGGTCGGTGACACCATCACCGGTTCGGCGAACGGCACGACCTACTTCACGATCACGATCAATGAGACGACCGGGATCGTGACGTTCACCCAGGTCAACAACATCTGGCATTCCGATCCGACCAATCCGGACGATGCCGCGACGCTGACGCTGTCGGCGGCCAACCTGCTGCAGGTGGTGCAGACCATCACCGATGCGGATGGCGACCACGTGTCGACGCCGCTCGATCTCGGGACCGGTGTGTTTACCATCCAGGACAGCGGTCCGACCGCGGGCACGGTGACCGGCCCGACCGACACCTTGGTGCTGGACGAGACCCGTCCCACAGGAACGGATACTGCCGGCGGCACGGCGCCGACCGGGCTCGACACCGTCACGGCGGACTTCTCGAACAACTTCTCGGCGGGCAGCTACGGCAGCGACGGCCCGGGCAACACGGCCTACACGCTGAAGCTGACCGGCGTGAATGTCGCCTCCGGTCTCTATGCGCTGGATCCGACCGACACCGACCCGACCCACTTCGGCCAAGGTACGCAGATCGTGCTCAACCAGGTCGGTGATACCATCACCGGTTCGGCGAACGGCACGACCTACTTCACGATCACCATCAATGAGACGACCGGGATCGTGACGTTCACCCAGGTCAACAACATCTGGCACTCCGATCCGACCAATCCGGACGATGCCGCGACGCTGACCCTGTCGGCCGCGAACCTGCTTCAGGTGGTGCAGACCATCACCGATGCGGACGGCGACAGCGTGACGACGCCGATCAACGTCGGCACCGGCGTGTTCACGATCCAGGACAGCGGCCCGACCGCCGGCACGGTGACCGGCCCGACCGACACCCTCGTGCTGGACGAGACGCGTCCCACAGGAACGGATACCGCCGGCGGCACGGCGCCGACCGGGCTCGACACCGTGACGGCGGACTTCTCCAACAACTTCACCGCCGGCAGCTACGGCAGCGATGGTGCTGGGTCGACGACCTACACGCTGAAGCTGACGGGCTTGAACGTGGCCTCCGGCCTCTATGCGCTCGATCCGACCGACAAGACCGCCGGTGACGGCGACGGCATCGGACAGGGAACGCAGATCGTGCTCAACCAGGTCGGTGACACCATCACCGGCTCGGCGAACGGCACGACCTACTTCACGATCACGATCAATGAGACGACCGGGATCGTGACGTTCACCCAGGTCAACAACATCTGGCACTCCGATCCGAACAACCCGGACGATGCGGCGACGCTGACGCTGACGCGCCCTGAGTTGCTGCAGGTGGTGCAGACCATCACGGACGCCGATGGTGATAGCGTGTCGACACCGCTCAACCTCGGCACCGGCGTGTTCACGATTCAGGACAGCGGCCCGACGGCAGGTACCGTGACCGGTCCGACCGACACGCTCGTGCTGGACGAGACGCGTCCTGTTGGCAGTGACACCGCGGGCGGCACAGCGCCGACCGGACTCGACACCGTGACGGCGGATTTCTCCAACAACTTCACCGGCGGCGGCTACGGCAGCGACGGTGCTGGTAGCACGACGTACACGCTGAAGCTCACCGGTGCGAACGTGGCCTCCGGCCTCTATGCGCTCGATCCGACCGACAAGACCGCCGGCGACGGCGATGGTATCGGACAGGGTGCGCAGATTCTGCTGAACCAGGTCGGCAACACCATCACCGGCTCGGTCGGCGGCACCAACTACTTCACGATCACGATCGATCCTTCGAGCGGCATCGTGACCTTCACCCAGCTTAACAATATCTGGCACTCCGATCCGACCAACCCGGACGATGCGGCGACGCTGACGCTGTCGGCTGCCAATCTGCTGCAGGTGGTGCAGACCATCACCGATGCGGACGGCGACAGCGTGACGACGCCGCTGAACCTCGGCACCGGCGTGTTCACGATCCAGGACAGCGGTCCGACCGCCGGCACGGTGACCGGCCCGACCGACACGCTCGTGCTGGACGAGACGCGTCCTGTTGGCACCGACACCGCGGGCGGCACGGCGCCGAACGGGCTTGTTTCCGTGACGGCGAACTTCTCCGACAACTTCACCGGCGGTAGCTATGGCAGCGACGGTGCTGGTTCGACGACCTACACGCTGAAGCTGACGGGCTCGAACGTGGCCTCCGGTCTCTATGCGCTCGATGCGACCGACAAGACTGCCGGCGACGGCGATGGTATCGGACAAGGTGCGCAGATTCTGTTGAACCAGTCCGGCAACACCATCACCGGTTCGGTTGGCGCGACGACCTACTTCACGATCACCATTGATCCCGCAACCGGGATCGTGACCTTCACCCAGGTCAACAACATCTGGCACTCCGATCCGAACAATTCGGACGATGCGGCGACGCTGACGCTCTCGAGCGCCAACCTGCTGCAGGTGATGCAGACCATCGTCGATGCCGACGGCGACAGCGTGTCGACGCCGCTCGACCTCGGCACCGGCGTGTTCATAATCCAGGATAGCGGCCCGACGGCGCCGACAGCGACGGTCAGCGCAGCTACGATCGGCGTGGACGAGACGCCCGGCGTGCAGACCACCGGCGGCGCGAGCGACGTGCTCGGCTCCACTGCGATCACGTTCAACGGTGCCGCCAGCACTGTCGCCGCGCTGTTCAGCACGGTTGCGAACAAGGGCGTCGACACCGACGTGTCGGCAGCGTCACTTGACAACGGTGCGCTCAGCTTTGCCTCGACGGGCGCGAGCAGCATCCTGACGGTGGCCGGCGGCAGCTTCGGCTCTGACGGCGCGGGGTCTACGACCTATGCGTTGAGCGTCCTCAGCGCTGCGTCAGGCCTGACATTGACGGATGGCACGGGGATCGCGCTGTCGCTGGATGCCAGCGGCCGGATCATCGGTACTGTGGGCAACGATGCCGCCAACCCCAGCCTGACGGGCCAAACGGCCTTCGCGATCGCCATCGATCCGATCACCGGTCAGCTCTATGTGGCGGACTATCTCTCGCTCCACCACAACAGCACCGCCAGTTCGAACGATCTGCTGACGATGACGGCCGGCAAGATCGGCGCGACGGTCACGTTGACGGACGCCGATGGCGATCATGTGACGGCCACCGCCGACATCAGCACTCATATCAGCTTCCTCGACGACGGCCCGAGTTTCGGCACGATCGAGCATGGAATCATTGCCGATTACGCGGGAATGTCCGTGCTAGGTAACCTACCCGTGTTCTCCGGCGCCGATGGTTTTGGCGCATATGACTTCACCTTGACTGGAAACACGGCGCCGGCCGGCCTGACGTTCAATGGCCAGGCCGTGCACTATTCCATCGACGCGTTTGGACAGAATTTGACGGCCTATATCGGTGCGGCCCCATCAGCAGCGAATAATATCTTCACGCTGAATCTGGATGACACAACCGGTCACTACCTATTCACATTGCTTCAGCCATTCACGGAGACAACGATCCAGAATGTCGGCAGTTCATCTTCCTTCGGCTCGGGACCATCGGAAGAGCAGGTTCTTTCGTCGAACACCGATCAACTGGCGGTTGTTTCGGGAACGACCTCCGGCGGCAGCCAAGGCGGTGTGAACGGATCTACCAACGGTTGGGGCGTCGACAACAATAACTTCGACCCCAATGAAAAGCTGCTGTTCGATTTCACGAGCGGCGCAATCGCCAGTCCGGTCGGCAATGCGGCGTTCCATCCGCCGGCAAACGAATCGGTCGCGAACTACACGTTCTCCAACTACAAGGGCGGGGACGAAATCCATTACGTCGTATCTTATTGGGACGGAGTGCACGCCGCCTCCATCACATCGGTATCCGGTGATTTCGATCCTTCCACCCACACCACGGTCGCCACCGAATGGTCGACGCCCACAGCGCCGGCCGGCCTGCAGCTCTACACTGTCCAGTTCACGGACGTGACAGGCAGCGGCAAGGTCGACCTGGTTGGCGTCGGAGTTTCGTCGACCACGAACGTCTCCGAGGATCTGAGCTTCAACGTGTCGACGATTGACGGTGACGGCGACACGGCGTCGAGCACCATCAATATCAACATCAATGGCACCACGACCCTGCTGGGCACGGCCGGCAATGATGTCATTGTCGCCGGACCAACCAACGAGACGCTCACTGGCAATGGTGGGGACGACAAGTTTGTTCTCAATCTGACCGCCCACGATATCATCAGTGATTTCAACAGCGGTGATACACTCCTTCTCGACGTGGCCGGCCTGAGCCTGCCGACGGGCGTTTCAAACGCCCTTACGGCTGGCCAGTTCACGTCATCGGCAGTCACCGGCGGGACCGAGAACAACGCCAGCGCCTGGAACGAAAGTGCAAGCACGAACAAATTCTTCTTCAACAATACGACCCATGAGCTCTGGTACTCGGCAAATGGTACAGGCTCCGACAAGGTGGACCTCGCACATGTGAGCACCGGCTTGCCGGCGGCCACGAACGTTCATATTTTCTAGGCTAGGCTTGCAGCAAAATCGAAAATCCGCGGAGACCTCTCCGCGGATTTTTATTGATTGAATTGTCGCCTTTCTTGCGCGCAATCACATCAGCACGGGCAGGAAGCCCAAGAGCGGGCTTGCCGCGTCCAGCGCTTCCACGCCGGTCCATTCGGTCTCCGCCGCATTGGCGGCCGCCGGCGCCGCGTCAAGTTCATCGCCGAGCGGGAGCCGCTTGGCGTAAGGTGCCGCAAACAGCTGCACGCCGCGGTCGTTGATCGCGAACATCGGCGTGAAGTTGCCGAGCTCGCCGTCATCAATCAGTTCGGAGCGGCGGCTGTCCAGGATCAGCCAATGGCCGTCCAGGCGCGCCGCCAGCACGGCATGATCCTGGCGGATGGCGCGATCGCGGCCCAGCACCAGGCGCAGATCCTCGCGCGGGAAGCCGGCTTCGCTGAGCGCGATGTATTTTGCGATCGCATAGTCCTCGCAGTCGCCCTTGCCGGTCGCGAAGGTGGCGAGCGGGGCGGTCCAGCGGTCGGCCTCGCCGTGCTGGGCGAAGTCGCTGACATAGCGGATCGCCTGATTGACGGCGCGATTGGCCTCATCCAGCCGGTCGCGTCCGGCTTTGGACTTGACCGCGCCGATCAGGCGAAGGAATTGCGCGGCTTGCGACGGGCAGCCGGTCGCGCTCTCGCGGCATTGCTCGAGAACGCTCGCCTCCTTTGCGAGATCGGATTCGAGGCCGCGCCATTTGCGCCACAGGCCGTTTTCCGGTGCGCGGAAGGTGAACAGGCCAAACGGCTCGGCGCCGACAGGCGGAAGCGGCTTTGCCGCGGGCACCGCGTCGGTCGCGGTATTTGGCGGTGTGAGCGAGGCGGTGCGAATGGCGTTCGGACCCCGGCCGCGCTGCCGGTCGAGCTTGGCCAGGACGTCGGCGATGGTGAAGAAGGTGGCAGGCGGGCGGTTTGACGCGGCGTCCGCAGCGGGCGCGAGCTCGCCGGCGGGTTTTCCGACAGAGAGCCCGTCCGCGGCAAATGCGACAGGCGCTGCGCAAAGACCGATTGTCAGCGCAGCCGCGGCCATGACCGCCGACGAAGCAAAGTTCAGCGACTTCATATGACGTCCCCAATGTCGGGGACCGTCAACGTCTGTGCGTCGATCTGCGTCCCCGCTGTTATCGGGACGCAAACTGGCGCCTTGGCCGCTTAAGCGGAGTTAAGTGGAGGGGGGCGCCGCCTCGAATGTCGAAAAGGCGGTCAATCCGGGGTTTGCCGGTTCGTTCGAAATTGAACGAACCGAGGTCACGATCGGTTAACCACGGAATCCGTGGTCCCGATCAGCGTTCGCGCAGGGCCTCGTCACGCAGCAGGCGGGCGGGCTTCACGATGTAGTCCAGCACGGACTTCTCGCCGGTCAAGACCTCGACCGTGGTCACCATGCCCGGAATGATCGGCAGCGGATGCTGCTCGGTGCCGAGATGGTTCTTATCGGTACGCACCATGACCCGGTAGAAGGTCTCCTGGCGTTCGGTCTTTTCCGCCTTGTCGTCGACGATGGTGTCGGCGCTGATGCGTTCGACCTTGCCCTTCAGCGATCCGTAGACCGAGGAATCATAGGCGCTGATCTTCACCACCGCGTCCTGGTCGGGACGGATAAACGCGATGTCCTGGGGACGAATCCGGCCCTCCACCAGCAGCGTGTCGTCCAGCGGCACGATGTCCATCAGGTTGGCGCCCGGCTGCACGACGGCACCGATGGTGCTGATGTTCAGTTTGTTGACGATGCCGTGGACCGGCGCCTTCAGATCCGTGCGGCGCACCCGGTCCTGGGCGGACTTGATATTCTCGTCGAGCACGGCGAGGTCGGCACGCGATTTGGCCAGGTCCTCGTCGGCCTGTGAACGGAACGACGCGGTGATGTTCGCGATCTTCGACTGCGCTTCGGCCAGCTGTCCCTTCATTTCGGTTGCCTGCCGATCAAGTCGCAGCATCTCGATCTCGGGCACCACCTTCTGCTCATACAGCCTGCGCGTCAGGGTCTGCTCGCGCTCGAGGAGCTTGAGGGAGCCGGTGAGGCGAGTGACCTGCTGGTTGAGGACGTCGATGTCCTGCGCGACCTTCTGACCCCGCATCTTGAACACGCTGGTCTCGGTCGCGACGGCGGCGGGAACCATCTTGTCGAGATCGTCCGGGAAGGTGATCTCGGCTCGGCCGCGCGCCTCGGCGTCGAGGCGGGCCACCCGCGCCGCCATCGCCGCGCGGCGCTCGCGGATTTCGCCGAACTCGGAAGCGAATTTCGTATCATCGATCCGCATCAGGGACTGGCCCTGCTGAACGATGTCGCCTTCCCGGATCAGGATGTCGCCGACGATCCCGCCTTCGAGCGATTGAACCACCTGCATCTGCCGCGACGGCACGACGCGGCCGCTGCCGCGCTTGACCTCGTCCAGCACGGCAAAATGAGCCCAGATCAAGAACGTCGCAAGCAGCGCGCACGACGTCCACAGCAGCATGCGGGAGGTGCGCGGCGTGCGCAGCAGCGCCGCGGACCGGATATCATTTGCAAATGTGAAATCGGAAGACGCCATAATGTATTTGCTCGTTATGCGGATTTCGGCTGAATCGTATTCTCCGGCGACGGGGCCGCGGACGCCGGCCGGCCCTGGAGCAAAGCGAGCACCTTGTCGCGCGGGCCGTCGGCAACCAGGCGGCCATTGTCGAACAGCAGCAAGCGATCGACCATATTCAGCAATGATAAGCGATGGGTCGAAATGATGATGGTCATGCGATCATCATTGAGGCCCTTGAGCCGCTCAAGGAACTCCTGTTCGCTGCGAATATCGAAGTGCGCCGTCGGCTCGTCGAGAAAGAGCACGCGAGGCTTGCGGATCAGAACGCGCGCGAGTCCGATGGCCTGCTTCTGGCCGCCCGACAGGCTGCGGCCGCCTTCCGAGATGGGCATGTCATAGCCCATCGGGTGACCGGCGATGAAGCTTTCGACGCCCGAAAGCCGCGCGGCAAGCAGGACTTCCTCGTCGGTTGCTTCCGGCTTGCCAAGGGCGATGTTGTCGCGCAGCTTGCCGAAGAACAGGTCGGTATCCTGCATCGCAAAGCCGATGCCGGCGCGCAGGTCCGAGGGATCGTATTGGCGCGAGTCGACGCCATCGACCAGGATGCGGCCTTCCTTCGGCTCGTAAAATCCGAGCAGCAACCTGCCGACCGTGGTCTTGCCAGAGCCCACCCTGCCGATGATGCCGACCCTTTCTCCGCCCTCGATCTTGAAGCTGACCTTTTCGAGCGCGTTACCCGGCGCGTTGGGGTAGGCGAACGATACGTTCTCGAAGGCGACCTTGCCGTCTTCGATTCGTCTTGCGACGTAGGACCGGGTCGGCGAGCGTTCCCGCTCGATCGACATGATGCGATCGATCGCCTTGAGGGCCGTGATCGTCTGCGTACCCTTGGTGATCACCGAGGCGATCCCGGCGATCGGCGCCAGGACGCGCCCGGCGAGCATGTTTGCGGCGACCAGCGCGCCGACGCTCAGCTTGCCGTCGAGGATCAGGAAAATGCCGACGATGACGAGGAGCAGGCTCGTGATCTGCTGGGCCGTGCTCGCGCTCGTCAGCGACATCGACGACCAGAAGTGAACGTCCTCGCCGGATCGGGCGGTCGCGGCAACCGAGCGTTCCCACAAGGTCTGCATGCGGGCCTCGGCGCCGGTTGCACGGACGGTTTCGAGGCCGGACAGCGACTCGACCAGCACGCCGTGCCGGGCGGCGGATTCGGCCTGCAGCCGCTTGATGGCGCGATCGAGCGGGCGCTGCAGCAAGAAGCCGATCAGCATGACCAGCGGCAGCATGATCAGCGGGATCCAGGCCAGCGGTCCGGCGATGAGGAACAGCACCCCAACAAAGAGAATGGCGAACAGCAGATCGGTCGCCGAAACCACGCTTCCGGAGGTGAAGAACTCGCGCACCGAGTCGAAGTCGCGGAGCTGATTGGCCAGGATGCCAACCGAAGTCGGCCGCTGCGCCATCTTCACCGACATCACGTGCTCGAAGATGTTTGCGGCCAGCACAACGTCGATCGTCTTGCCGGTCACGTCTATCATGCGGCTGCGGACCATGCGGAAGATGAAATCGAATACGATGCCGAGCCCCATGCCGATCGAGAGCGCGATCAGGGAGGGGATCGCCCCGTTGGGGATGACACGGTCATAGACGCTCATCGTGAACAGCGGCGTCGCCAGCGCGAGGATGTTGGTCAGAAAGGCCGCGACCGCGATGTGCCCGTAGCTGCGCCAATGCGTTTTCACCACCGACCAGAACCAGTGGCTCTTGGGGATGTCGCCTGCGGCGACGGCGCGCGCATCGGCCTGCGGCGCGCTTCTCACCAGGAACGCATAGCCGGTATAGTCCGTGGCGAGCGAGCCGATGTCGGCGACGCGCGGGCTGTTCGGCGTCGCCGGATCAACGACCTTGATCGACCTGTTCGCCGGGTCCACACCCAGAAGGATCAGCGCAGAGCCGTTCTTCATGACGAGGACGGCCGGCAGGACCAGCGCGGGAATGTCTGAAATGTCGCGCTTGACGGCCTCGGTCTCCAGACCGGCGCGCCTGGCCGCGCGGTCATAGAGCGAAACGGACAAGCGTCCGTCCGTGATCGGAAGTCCGCCGAGCAGAGCTTCGCGGCTGACCGCGCGGCCGTGATGGGCGGCGAGATAAGTCAACGATGCGGTGAGGGGATCGTCGCCCAGCGCGCGTGGCCCATTTATCGCGACAGGCTTTGAGGTTGAGTCATCCGGCGAGGGGCGGACGGCGTCGGCCGCCGCGCTGGGGGTTCGAAACAACAACTGAAACCTCGACAAGCAAAATGGAAATGCAGCAATCGCATTAGATTTCGGGCAGACTACAACAAACAGCGAACAAATTCAGCGAAACTTATCTTAACGATTAATAAGGAATCGAAAGGGCCCCGACTTGGGGCCCTTCCGGCAGTCCTGTCCTGAGCTTGTTGGCGGTCGCTATCGAGCGGAACTCGGGAAGGCCGACAGCAGCCAGTGGGGCTTGGTCGACGCATAGGAGCTCGCGTTCGCCGTGACTGAAGGGTCCGCGTAAATGACGTTCGGGCCGTCCGCAGCGGTCTTTTGCTGCTGCATCCATTCCGCTGAACCGGGCACCGCTGCGGTCGTCGTCGCACCGGTGAAGCGGTCCGCAAAGCCAACATCCTTCGGCTGGGCTGCCGCATAGGTCTTGGCAGGACGGGCGACAGGCGCCGGAACGGCGACGCGCAGCGGCTCGGACCCGGTTTGCGGGAGGTTCACGCGAAGGGTCGGGAACGAGTAGCGGGGCAGGCCAATCGAAAGCATGTCCGTCGGCGCAGCATCGACCGGCGGCGGAGCCTTCAGGTACTCGATCAGGGTCCCCATCGCGGCCAGCAGCTGGTAGTCCGCGAAGACCACGACGCCGCGGGCTGAGGTGAGCGAGACCGACGTGTTGAAGAACTGGTTCTGCGCGTTCAAGAGATCGATCAGGGAGCGCTGACCGAGTTCGTATTCCTTCTGGTAGGCCGTGATGGTCTTCCTGGCTGCTTCCAGCTCACGGGTCAGAGCACCGATGCGCGTGGCCGTAATCGTACGGGCATTCCACGCCTTGTCGATCGACTCATAGGCGTCGCGTTGCAGGCGAGCGTGGCGCATGGTGGCTTCGGTGTAGCGCTCGGCCTTCTCTGACCGATTCCACGCGTCCTGGCCGCCGCGGAAGATGTCCCACGACATGACAACCTTCCCACTGTAGTCCTCATGCGTGATGGCGGGAGTTCCCGGGGCCGCCACGTATGGGTAGGAGTTGTCGTAATGGGTTGCCCGTCCCTCGAGATAGAATTTCGGACCGAAGGTGCCGTCGGTGGCCTTGAACGCGTGCTTGGCGGCGTCGGCGTCGGACTGTGCCGCCGCGATCGTCGAGTTGAACCGGAGCGTGGTCGCCAACGCTTCGTCGCGGCTGTGCGGCAATCCCGCGAGAGGGGCGGGGAAGCGAACATTGATCGGCTCGAGGCCAACCGTCTTGCGGTACTTCGCCCTGGCGTCATCCAGGCTGCGCTGGAATTCGGCAAGTGCCGCACGGGCAGCCTCGACGCGCTCGCGGGCTTGCTCCAGATCGCCTTCGCCCGCCCGGCCGCCCGAGAAGCGGGAGTTCACGTTTGAAAAGATCTTTTCGTGGTTGGCGACGTTTTGCTGGGCAAGACTGACCAGCCGCATGTAGCGCGTGACGTCGATGTAGCCTTCGGCGGCGTCGAGGGCCAGCAGCTCGGTTCTCTCCTTGACGCGGGAGGCGGCGGCATTGACCCGCGCGGTCTGGCGCCAGACGTCATAGATCGACGAAAAACCGTCCCACAGCAGCTGGCGCACCACGACCGATTCCTGGCTGCCATTGCGCCATGGTCCTGAACCCACGGTCGGCGCCGCCTGAATGTTCGGGGTGATGAAGCCCGGCGATTGATCGAATTTTTCCGGGCCGTAGCTGGCGTCAATGCGCACCTGCGGCAGCAGTGTGCTTTGGGTTTGCCGCAGCTCGCTTTCCGTCGCCCGCCGGTTCGCCGAAGCCTCGCCGATACCCGGGTTGGTCTGCATGGCCTGGCGCAAAGCATCATTAATAGAAAAAACCTCGGCACATGCTGGCGTTGCCGCCAGACATAGGCACGCTATGACCGTGTATGCCGACTTCATAATCTCAGCCCCTACTCACAAAAATATTATGTAGAATCCTCCAAAGGGTAACAAAGGACAGTTCCGCGACCTATGACATTTCAGCCACACAGGCGGCCTAAGTGGGGGCCGAACCATCCGAGGTCCGGTGCGCGCAAATCTAAACATTTTTATTAAAATTCAGTGATTTATATGATGTTCTGTGATCGCGCGAACTGGTGCCGAGCCGCAACACCGGGGACCGGAACATGAAAGATCAGTTAAGCCCATCTTAAGGTTGGCGGCAGCCGGCTACTGCTGGCGACAGGTCGCCAGGTAGGTTGCAACGAAGGGCGCGGCCTTGGTGTCCGCGGAGGGGCCTCCCAGTCGGCTCGTTAGTTTGTAGAGCGACTTGTCGCCAAAATAGAACCGGAAGATCTCGGCCGTGGTGTCGTCCGTGCGGGTCGCGAAGATCGACGCGGCGGTACGGCGGGCGGCCGCAAAGACGTAGGTCGTGAGCTTGGCTCCTCCCTTGCCTTCTGCCGCGACAGATGTCCCCCAAGTGACCGTGAAGGTGTCGCCATCGATCACGACGGCGGGCCGGACCGTATCGAGATCGTCATCGATCCACTGGGCGTCGCCGCCTTTGCCGCACGGGCCGAGCTCGACCCGTTTGCCCCGCGGCGTGTCGCAGGTGAACCGGGAAGGTTCGGCGATCGCAGCGCTCGTCGCCGCCAAGAACAGCAACAGGCAGCCAACCGACCTCCACATGGGTGTTACCCTCTGTTTCGTTGTTTGGAGGATAGTGATGTCAGCGCCTGACTCGCGCAACTCGGTGATTTACGGACAAACAGAGCTGCTTTGCTTCCTCGCCGGAAGAGGCGCCCGCGATTTTACTCGGGCGCGATCGGGTGCGCTGGACGTTCGATCGATGCCCTGAGGCTTTCGAGTTCGAGGAAGACGTCAGCTTGCCTGCGAAGCTCATCGGCGATCATGGGAGGCTTTGTTCGGATGCTGGAAACGACCGTCACGCGGACACCAGCCCGCCTGACGGCTTCGACAACGGCGCGCAGATCACCGTCGCCAGAGAACAGGTACGCGTGGTCGATGCGGTGCGCGATTTCCAATGCGTCGACCGCGAGCTCGATGCCGATGCTGCGCTTCATTCGCCGCCGCCCTTCGCCGTCATCGTGCGTTTTGGCTAACTTTCTCCTGACCGCATATCCGTTGTAATCGAGCCAATCCACCAGCGGCCGAAGGCTGCTGAACTCGTCGTCGTCTCTCACGACCGTGTAGAAGTAGGCGCGGACGATCTGTCCATGCTTGCCGAACTCCGACAGCAGTCGCCGGAAGTCGACTTCGAAGCCGAGGTTCTTGACCGTGGTGTGGAGGTTCGCACCATCAATGAAAAGTGCAATGCGATCGGCCATCTCAAATCCCCATGACGCCCGGATCAGTCACTGTATGCTGTGGTTCTGAAATTCCACGGGCGCATCGTGGGTGAGCACCCTAGCTGAAATGACTAATCCTAGAGCAAGGGCTTGGCCGGGAAGAAGCGGAAATTTTCGCCACCACGGGCGCATGCCGTACCAGTCGTGCGCCTATTGATAAGCGCGAAGCGCGCGGCTGGACGCGACCGGCAAAACGCAACGGTCGTCGTTGACCAAGGATGCGGCAGTTCGCGCCGGCGAAGCGCGTTCGGGGCGGCCATTTGCGATCGATGATGCCGCAGACCAGGAGAGGGAAGCCGCCGCCGGGGACAGTGCTGGGAATTGTGCACCGCAGCAGTGCTGGGCGGCCACATTGGGCGGCCACTGATGGTTACTATTGCGTCACCAACAGAAATACACCTAAAATCAACTTCACCGTGTCGGTGCCATTTTGCGCCGACGCGATTTTCTTGTGCTTTTGCAGATGCCGATTGTCGCCGAACTTTTCGCCATAGAGGAAGGACGGTTTTGCGTCCTGATTGCCTAGACAGTTTGTTGCTACCGACAGGCGTGACGCAAGGCGGCACGTCTGTTTTGTCGTCTCAATAGGACTTTTCGCCCTCACTGATAGCGAGCCGATTACGGCCGACACGTGCCTGGGATTGTCGTGTTGGTATCAAAAGGATTTTGGTCATGTCAGTTTACAAATACGACCCAAGCACCAACGCATTTGTGCTCGTCGATGACTCGACTCTTCTTGGCACCGATCTAGCCAACTTCTCGGTTGCAACAGATCTTCCCGACTACGCGCCAGGTTCGACCGCATACTTCACAGCGAAAAGCGGAATCGGAGACACCGTCACCTTCAATGTGAGCGACACGCTCGGCAAGGACGTCTCCGGCACGAGCCAGCCCTGGACGGTGACCGATGGCGGAGCAGGGGACCTCGATGGGGTCGCAAACGGGGTGATCCAGACGACGTGGGCGGTCGGCCAGGACGCGGCCGGAGAGTCGTTCGTGCTCAGCGCGATGGACCAGACCGCGGGGTTGCTTGCGACGACCACGTTCACGGATGCCGGTAACGGCAATACGCCCGTCGTCCAATTCGCCACCCCGAACGCGAACCCTGCAGCGCTTACTTTGACGACAGCCGGCTCCCAGGGGAACGTCGGCAACGCGATCTTCCAGGAAGTGACAGGTAGCGGCACCGGCAGCGGCTCGGTGACCGCCTTCGTTCGCATCAATGGCGCACCGAATGACACTGACGGTTCGTCAACAACGGAGGAGGGGTTCAACACCGACTATCGGACCCCGCCGAAAGCGCCGCTGGACGACATCGACAATCTGACCTTCACGCACTCGCTTTCGTTGAGCGACGTGCCGATCGTGACGGTCGGCGGCATCCAATATCGGGAATTTCGTCTGGATCTCGGTGAAGCGGGCAATGGCGACAACGCCCAAGCCTATATTTCGCTGGATTCGCTTCAGGTTTACATCGGTGGTGCGGGCCTCGCGACCGTCTCGAGCGTGGACCGGCCGCTTCAACAGGACGGCACGGCCTCGACCGGGGTGACTGGCGGCACCCTCGTTTACGATCTCGATGCGGGCGCCGACAGATGGATAGCTCTCAAGGATCTGAATGCAGGCAACGGCCAGACCAATTACCGGGTGTTGATCCCGAATTCTGACTTCACCGCCGCAGGGGCGGACGCGACGTCGAAGGTGCTGTTGTATTCGGCGTTTGGTTATCAGGGCACAGTCGACGGCATTAGCTACGTGCAGGACAGCACGTTCGAAGAATGGAGCGTCGCGAAGATCAACACGGGCACCGCGACAATTTCAGGGTCCAAGCTGGTCGACGCCGACGGCAGCCTGCAGACCACCGGCGACCAGACCCATCTTGCCGGCTGGACGATCTATATCGACGGGAACGACAACAACCAACTGGACGCTGGTGAAGTCTCGACGACAACAGATGCCAACGGCAATTTTTCGTTCACGGGGCTTGCTGCAGGGACTTACACGATCCGCGAAGATCTCCCGTCGGGATGGACCCAGCTCTCACCGCTGAGTCCCGACGAATTTACCGTGACCGTGGCCGCCAATGGCACGCAATCAGGTCTCAACTTCATCAACTTCCACAACTTCAGCATCTCCGGCACCAAGTACACCGACGTCGACGGGCTCGACAACAATGCAGCGCTCGGCGGCGACGATCATGCGGGCACGCCGGGCCAGACGTTCACGATCAACCTCTACAAGTGGGTCGACACCGGGGACGGCCAGGTCCAGGACGGCGAGCTGACGCAGCTGGATACGACGGAGACGGACGCCACGACGGGTGCGTGGTCGTTTGACAACCTCGGTCCGCTTGCCGCCGGCGCGAAGTATTATGTGAAGGAGATCGGCGAGAACGGCTGGACGCAGACCTACGGCACGGCCGGCTACACGATCACGCCGACCAGCGGAACCGACAGCACCGGCAACAACTTCGCGAACTTCGAGAAGTTCGACATCTCCGGCACCAAGTACACCGACGTCGACGGGCTCGACAACAATGCAGCGCTCGGCGGCGACGATCATGCGGGTACGCCGGGCCAGACGTTCACGATCAACCTCTACAAGTGGGTCGACACCGGGGACGGCCAGGTCCAGGACGGCGAGCTGACGCAGCTGGATACGACGGAGACGGACGCCACGACGGGTGCGTGGTCGTTTGACAAGCTCGGTCCGCTTGCCGCCGGCGCGAAGTATTATGTGAAGGAGATCGGCGAGAACGGCTGGACGCAGACCTACGGCACGGCCGGCTACACGATCACGCCGACCAGCGGAACCGACAGCACCGGCAACAACTTCGCGAACTTCGAGAAGTTCGACATCTCCGGCACCAAGTACACCGACGTCGACGGGCTCGACAACAATGCAGCGCTCGGCGGCGACGATCATGCGGGCACGCCGGGCCAGACGTTCACGATCAACCTCTACAAATGGGTCGACACCGGGGACGGCCAGGTCCAGGACGGCGAGCTGACGCAGCTGGATACGACGGAGACGAACGCCACGACGGGTGCGTGGTCGTTTGACAACCTCGGTCCGCTTGCCGCCGGCGCGAAGTACTATGTGAAGGAGATCGGCGAGAACGGCTGGACGCAGACCTACGGCACGGCCGGCTACACGATCACGCCGACCAGCGGAACCGACAGCACCGGCAACAACTTCGCGAACTTCGAGAAGTTCGACATCTCCGGCACCAAGTACACCGACGTCGACGGGCTCGACAACAATGCAGCGCTCGGCGGCGACGATCATGCGGGCACGCCGGGCCAGACGTTCACGATCAACCTCTACAAGTGGGTCGACACCGGGGACGGCCAGGTCCAGGACGGCGAGCTGACGCAGCTGGATACGACGGAGACGGACGCCACGACGGGTGCGTGGTCGTTTGACAACCTCGGTCCGCTTGCCGCCGGCGCGAAGTATTATGTGAAGGAGATCGGCGAGAACGGCTGGACGCAGACCTACGGCACGGCCGGCTACACGATCACGCCGACCAGCGGAACCGACAGCACCGGCAACAACTTCGCGAACTTCGAGAAGTTCGACATCTCCGGCACCAAGTACCTCGACAAGACCGGTGACGGGATCACGGCAGACGATGTCGGGCTTGGTAAGATCAAGATCTACATCGACCTGAACGACAACAAGGTCTTCAATTGGACCGACTCCAACCACAATGGCGTATGGGATTCCGGCGAGGGCGATCAATGGACGACGACAGCCGCCGATGGCACATGGTCGTTCCATGATCTCGGTCCCGGCTATGCGGGCAAGACGGTCTACGAGGTGTTACCGAGCGGCTATGTGCAGACCGTTGGACAGGATGGTTACACCATCGTTGGAACATCGGGCCATGACGAGACCGGGCTCGACTTCGCGAATTATCTGTTCAAGCCGGCCTATACTTTGACCCAAGGCTACTGGGGGTCTCACACTGACGCCTGGGATGGCAAGGACGGTCTCGGAAAGACGACAAGTTCTTCAGACGTTGGGGCCGAGGCTAACCCGAACAAGAACAACCTGCTGATACTGGGAGATACCGACCACGACGGTAACGCCGACGACGGCGTGAATCTGACGATCGATCTCAAGCTTGCGCAGTCGCTCGAGTCATCCGCCAAGCTCGGCGATCCGCGGGCTATCATGCTGGCCCAGCTGATCGCGACGCAGCTCAACATCAACAACGACTGGAATAAATATGGCGTTGCAGACCTCGAACCCCAGAAATTGGTTGTCGAAGCGATTACTTGGCTAAAGGACACTGGCGGCATTCTCGCTGACGATGTGCTCTCGAACTCGGAGGCTACCGTCTCCAAGAACCAGGTGGTGCTTGGAGCCGGGGGCGGCAGCTGGAATGGAACGTGGGGATCCGACAAGGCCGTCTTCCCCGCGGACGGGAGCGGACCGATCATGGTCAACGGCCAGGACATCGCGAACGCGCTGGCGTGGTTCAATCAGGGGCAATTGGTGGTGAGTCAGGATGGCGCGAACGTTGCCTGGAATAACAACGGCACGTTCGAAAACCTTCATACCAATGCCACGGACAATTTCTGGCATACGTTGAGCCAGGAGCACCTGGTCTGACGATAGTCAGCGCGAGAGATGCAGGCACCGTATCGATCCAACCGATGCGGTGCCTGTTTTGGCAAAGATCCCGGACCTGACGGCAGACCGCGTCAGGGTAGGTGCTGGATGCACGCCGTCTTTGCGCTCCGACCCACCTGGTCGAACGATCGGCCCGCAAGGCAGAATGAGGGCAGGCTGCGGCGATGGGAAGCTCCGTAGCTCTACGGGCGTCTTTACCTTTCGAGCATGGATCGCTTTCTCGACCAGCGATGCCCATGCTAACCAACGGGCCGAATTACACAAAAACTTTAGCTATCGCCAATTGGTTCTTAGCCTTGCCGGGTGGTCCGGCGGTCATCTTGATAAGAGGGGCGGAGATCCGCCGGATTGTGTGAGCGCGCATTTCAAGAGGCCGGACGAGCTTAGGCGCCTGCTGCAGACTTGCCAGGGATATTTCGCGACGGCCGGTATGTTCAGCCTCGCCATCAACCTGTTGTACCTGGCGGGCCCGCTCTACATGCTGCAGATCTACGATCGTGTGATCTCGAGCGCCAGCGAGACCACGTTGCTGATGCTCACGATAGCCCTCTTGCTGGCATTTATGGCGCTCGCCGGACTGGACGCCGTCCGTGCCCGCGTGCTGACCCGAGCGAGCGTCCGGCTCGATCAGCAGGTCGCCGCGCGCGTCATGACGGCGATCATTGATCGGTCTGCCAATGCCGGCGGCGCGCGCAGCCAGTTGCTCCGGGATCTCGATACGTTCAGGCAGTTTATCACCGGCCCCGGCATCAACGCGGTCTTCGACTTGCCGTGGGCACCGATCTACATTGCCGTTATCTTCGTGCTGCACCCGTTCCTTGGCGCTTTTGCGCTCGGTTGCACGTGCTTGCTTATCCTGATGGCGGTACTCAACGAATGGCGAGTGAAGCTGCCCTTGATGGAGGCTGGCGAGAGCTCCGCGCGCAACTATAGCTTTACCGAGATGAGTCTGCGAAACACCGAGGTCGTGCGCGCGATGGGCATGACCGATGGTCTGCTGCAGCGTTGGCGTCGCGATCGCGACAGGATGCTCGAGCGACAGGTCGTGGCGAGCGATCGCGCGGCAACGATGCAGAGCCTGATCCGCTTTCTCAGGCTCGCGATGCAATCCCTGATCCTCGGCCTTGGCGCCTATCTCGTCATCGAGCGGATGACCACCGCCGGTTCGATGTTTGCAGCCAGCATCTTGTTGGGACGCACCCTGCAGCCGGTGGAGCAGCTCGTCGGCTCGTGGCGCAATCTGGTGTCGGCACGAGCCGCTTTTCTGCGGATCCGGGACCTGTTGTCGGCCAGTCCTGCCCAAGGTCCCGGACTTTCGCTGCCTCGGCCGACAGGGAGATTGTCGGTCGAGGGCGTGACCTTTGTCCCCCCAAGGTCCAACAAGCCGATCCTCAAAGGCGTGACCTTTGCGATCGAGCCGGGCGAGGTGCTTGGCATTATCGGGCCGTCGGGTGCGGGCAAGTCGACGCTATCGCGGCATTTGGTGGGCGTCCTGCTGCCGACTGCCGGCGCGGTGCGTATCGATGACGCTGAGGTCTCCAGCTGGGTCAAAACCTCGCTGGGCGAGCATATCGGTTACCTGCCGCAGGATATCGAGCTGTTCGCGGATACGATCGCCGCCAACATCAGCCGCTTTCATGAAGGCCAGGATCGGGAGACGATCCGTGCGGCGCAAATGGCCGGCGTGCATGAGATGATCCTGCATTTGCCCGAGGGCTATGACACGCAGGTCGGCGACGGTGGATCGATCCTCTCGGGTGGGTACCGCCAGCGGATTGGGCTGGCGCGCGCAGTGTTCGGAAATCCCAGCGTCGTGGTGCTCGACGAACCAAGTTCGAACCTGGATGCGGACGGGGACGCGGCGCTTGCGGACTGTGTCTTGCAGCTCAAGAAGCTGGGAACATCGGTTGTCATCGTGTCTCACCGGCCGGCCACGATCGGGGTTGTGGACAAGATCCTGGTGCTGAGAGATGGCGTCGCCGAGATGTTCGGTCCCCGAGCCGAGATCCTGGCGCGTCTAACGCGTCCTGTGCCGGTCCCTGCGGTCCAGGGTAAGGCGATTTAAAGGGCAGCTCATGGCCATCTTGGATGTCAACGTTCAGGGAGCTCCCGCGGCGCCAGCGCCTCCGAGAAAGCTTGCTGATTCTGCGCCGAGCGATTCCATCCGCGGGGTCGCGCTGGTCGGCTGGATCATCATTGCGGTCTTTTTCGGTGGCATCGGCACATGGGCCGTGACCGCGCCGCTGAATGGTGCGGTCGTCGGCAACGCCGTTGTGAAGGTCGACGGCAACCGCAAGAGCGTACAACATCTCGATGGCGGCATCGTCAAGGAGCTGCGCGTCAAGGAGGGCGACAAGGTCCACGTTGGCGATACGCTGATCGTCCTTGACGAGACCCAGGCGCGGGCCGAGTACGATGTGCTTTCCCAACAATATCTCGTGCTGCGGGCCACTGAGGTACGCCTGCTCACGGAGCTCGATCACGGTTCGATGCTCTCGATGCCTGACGACCTCAATGCGCGTGCCGGCGACCCCTATCTGAAGAGCGTCTGGAACGGGCAGGTCAGCCAGTTTGAAAGCCGCAGGTCCGCCCTTGAGGGCCAGCGCAGCGTCATCCGGGAAAAGATCAACCAGCTTGGATCGCAGATCACCGGCGCCGAAGCCCAGGTCAAGTCGTTTACCGACCAGATCACGTCGGTCCGTGCGGAAGCCAAGGACATCGCGCCACTGGTCGCGCGTGGATTGATCGCACGCCCGCGAATTCTGCAGCTTGAACGCTCCGCATTTGGTCTCGAGGGGCAGATCGCGGACGCCAACGCCAGCATTGCCAAAGCACGCCAGGCGATTGCCGAACAAGATCAACAGATCGCGCAGCTTGACAATGATCGCATGACCGACGTCACCAGGGATTTGCGCGATACCCAGGCAAAGATCCTTGAGGTGATCCCGAAGACGATGAACGCCAAGGCCGTGCTCGGGCGTATGGAAATCCGGGCTCCTTACGCGGGCCGGGTCGTTGGCCTCTCGGTATTCTCGGTTGGCGGCGTCATTCAGCGAGGCGACAAGATCCTGGATATCGTTCCTGATCAGGATCTCCTGACAATCGAGGCGCAGATCGCGGTCGAGGACATCAGCGATGTGCGCCCGAACATGCGAGCCGAGGTTCATCTGACGGCCTACAAGCAGCGAATCGTGCCGATCATCCATGGTGATGTCACACAAGTCTCGGCCGATCGTCTTACCGACCCGAAGACCAACAATCCGTATTACGTCGCCTTCGTCCGGATCGATGAGAGCGAACTCGCAAGCATGCCCAATATCCACCTCTATCCAGGCATGCCGGCCACCGTCATGATCCCGACCGTCCAGCGTACCGCATTCGAGTATATCGTCGGGCCGCTCATCATGTCGTTCAACCATTCGTTCCGACAGAAATGACCGCGACATGGGTTTGCGATGATTGAGCTGGATCGGGGGCAGGGTGGCGGCTGCCAGTTCACCGCTCGCGGCTCAGCCGCGACATGGCTTGGCGTGGGGCGCCGGCGTGGCAACGCGGAGTGGTTGCGTTCTCGTGGTTGCGCTGAGCGGGCTGACGGTTGCGCTCGGCGTCACCAACTGAGCCCATGACACGTGGGGTGACCTGGTCAAGGGTCCTGCAAGCTCTAAGGGGCTCCTTTCGGTGCACACTCGTGGCTTCGCTCTGCATCCTGCTGTCCTGTTGCGGCGCCCCTCGCCAGGCCATCGAAAAGGAGGCGGGACCGGTAGCGGAGCCAACAACGGAGACGGCAACAGCGCCCACAGAGCCGGCACCAGCGGCGACAACGATACCGGAGGCGACACCGGTACCGACACCGACGGCGGCAACGGTCAACCTGAGCGGCGCGCTCGCGGAATGCCGGAGCGCGTTTCCGGATCAGATCGCGCAAGCCGTGGCGCGGGCGTCCTGCGTGATCAAGGCGACCGACCTCGTACGTCCGCTGCTGCCGTTTCCCGAACTGCTCGACCGGGAGAACGCCCTGCGCAAGGCGCTGGCCGAGCAGGTTCAGACAAGAACGATGTCCCTGCTCGAGCGCAACATCCAGATCCAGAAGCTGCATTCGCAGCTCCTCGAAGAGGAGCGCAGCAGGCTATCGGCCGCGCCCGCGGACGGGAGCAAGCCGCCGCTGGCCGTCACGCAGTGGCGGCAATCCAATGGGGAGAGTTGCGGCCGGCTCGGAGGGGATTCGGGGACCTGCTACTGAAACGAGCAATCCTGCAAACGGCCATCGGGGAATGGAACCGGATCGTGACACCGTCACCTCCGAGGTCGTTGTCGTGACAGCATCACGTCCGACGCTGTCACCGTATTCGCACGGAGCAGCGAAGTTGAAATAGTGTGAAATGTCGAAAGTCCTACAATTTAAGGGGTTTCGTGCATCGTTGTCGGAGCGCCTCGCCGAGGAGAAGGTGTGCGCCGCTACGCCGGTAGGGTTAATAAAGGATTACCAATCGACAGTTTTCTCGCGACGCATTATAAGAAAATGCTAGTTGGCACCCGGATTTTGCCCCCCGCCAACGTATTGAGTAAATTTCATCGTAAAAGGGATATTTTCCTATGTTGAAGCTGTACATCCAGACCACCGAAGCCTTCAAGCGTCTCCGCTCGGACAAGGACGGCGTTGTGTCGTTCGAGTACGTGATCGTCGCCGCTTGCATCGTGGCCGCCGTCTCTGCTGCGTTCGGTACGGGTACCGCCAGCGGCATCGGCTCGGTTCTGAACGCCTCCATCACCACGATCGCCAGCAAGGTCGCCACCGCAGTCTCCGCTTAACTCCGGATGTTGAATGCTGTTGGCAGATTCTTTCTGTCAACAGCGGTCAACCGGATTGCGATGTGCGCGAGCCTTAAGGAGGCTTTCTCCTATGTTGCAGTCATATATCAAGGTCACAGAAGTATTGAGGCGTTTGCGCACGGACAAGGACGGCGTTGTGTCGTTCGAGTACGTGATCGTCGCCGCCTGTATCGTCGCCGCCGTTTCCGCAGCGTTCGGTACGGGTACCGCGAGTGGCATTGGCAGTGTTCTGACCACCTCGCTCACTTCGATCGGCACCGCGGTTGCCAACGCGGTTAGCGCCTAAGTCCAGAGGGACGGCGCTCCGGAGGGGGGCATTATTTTTTGCCCCCCGCCATTTTTCTAAGGCGATTATTTCATGAATTGGATTGCGTCCACGACCTTGTGTCTGGAAATCGCATTGTTGTTGTATGTCGCAACGATCGATATCGCGACACGGTTGATCCGAAACGAAATTTGTCTGGCGCTGGCGTTCCTTGGGATCGTCGGCCAATTGGCCAGTCCGATGCAGATCGGCCAGTCGCTGATCGTTGCCGCAATCCTGTTCCTGGCGCTCTTCGTGATTTACCAACGCGGAGCGATCGGCGGTGGCGACGTCAAGTTGCTGGTTGCCCTGGCGATCGGTCTGCCGCTGACCGGCGTGATTGAACTGTTGACGGCAACTGCACTGGCCGGCGGCGTTCTGGCCGCGGTGCATCTGATGATGCGCCGTCTGCCCCAACCGAAGCTGGCGCCCGCCGGATCATCGCTGATGCGCCGGGTCTACGCGGTCGAGCGCTGGCGTCATTTGCGACATGCACCGCTTCCCTACGGGGTCGCCATCGCATGCGGCGGTATCTGGGCCATTTTGAGCAAAGGAATTTGACATGTCGTCCGCTCTCCGTGTCTCGATCATCATGGTGCTGCTGCTTGCGGCTACGGCGCTTGGAATGATCGCCTACAGCATGAACCGCCCCGCAGATCCGGTTGTTGCGCAGGCAGTCGAAGAGAAGCCTGCGCCTGTGCCTGCGGCCGCGACGGTCGGCTACTTTGTCGCCACACGCCCGCTGTCGAAGGGAACGCTCGCGCGGGACGAAGATTTCGCGGTGCGCCAGACGGCACCGAACCGTGTCCCCGCGGGGGCGATCCTCGAAACGCCTGACTCCAAGGCCGGGCTGCCCGGTTCGCTGGTTCGCAAGTTCGTCGACGCCGGCAGCGCGATTACACTGGACGACATCCTGCGTCCGAAGGATCGCGGCTTCCTTGCCAGCGTCCTGGCGCCGGACAGCCGCGCCATCAGCATCAAGGTCGACGAGGAGACCGGTGTGTCCGGTCTGATCAGGCCGGGCGACAATGTCGACGTGGTGCTGACCCAGGTGTTCGAGAAGGCCGCGCCGGTGAAGCGAGCCGTCAGCGAAACCGTTCTGTCCAATGTGCGCGTGATCGCGATCGACCAGGAGATTGCGCAAGGCGGGCGTCCGATCACCAATGCCGTCCCGGGCAAGACGGCACAGACCGTGTCACTGGAGCTCAAGCCGGATCAGGTCAAGAAGGTGGCCGTCGCAAAGCAACTCGGAACGCTGTCGCTCGTCATCCGCGCTGCGGCCGAGCAGTGGGACAAGGCCGACACAAGCGTAACGTCCAGCTGCGACGTATCGCCGGAACTGGCGCGCCAGAGTGCAGTTGCCGGCCAGAGCACGACGGTCGCGATCTATACCGGCAGCGAGGTCAAGCAATACTCGGTCAGGAGACAGGATTTTGACGACGACGCCCGCGCGGGCTGCGACGTGCCGTCCGAACTCGATCGTCAGACCACAGCGGCAGCGAGTGACGTCGGCAAGGGACCGGAGAAACGTTGATGAGTGCGAACATGGCAGTGGTGGAACAACCCGAAGAGACGACGTCTCTTGTCGCGCGCAACCGCATCGTCTGCTTCGTCAATGACGAGCTGAGCGC
This sequence comes from Bradyrhizobium sp. USDA 4506, assembly GCF_054058795.1. Classification (NCBI taxonomy): domain Bacteria; kingdom Pseudomonadati; phylum Pseudomonadota; class Alphaproteobacteria; order Hyphomicrobiales; family Nitrobacteraceae; genus Bradyrhizobium; species Bradyrhizobium sp. USDA 4506. Next base: position 1,527,610 of record NZ_JBSSBM010000002.1, read on the forward strand.
GGCAGCCCTCCGCAAGGGTCTCGACGGCAGCAATCTGGTGATCCGGCGCGGCACGATCCGTCATGCGACACGCATGCTCGAGACCGACACCGATCTGTACGCGCTGGTGACCGACATCAGCGGGATCGATGATCCCTTCACTGAACTGGAGCGCCTCGCCAGTGTCTGTCCGCCCGATGTGAAGGTGGCCCTGATCGGCGACAACAGGGAGATCATCTTCTACCGCGAGCTGATGGAGATCGGCCTTACTGAATACCTGCCGACGCCGATCACTAGGGATATGGTGCTCGACCAGCTACGTCCCAAGCTGATCGGGGACGTCGCGCCGGCCCAGAACGACCGCGGCGGGCACGTGGTGTCGATCTGCGGTGCGCAGGGCGGCGCCGGAGCGACCAGCGTCGCGATCAACCTCGCGCTGCAACTGGCCGAAACCACCAAGGCGAAGGTGGCGCTGCTCGACTTGCATCTGCAGGGCGGCGAGACCGCGGTGATGCTGGGCGTTCGTCCTGGACCCGGCCTCCGCATCGCCCTTGAAAACCCGATGCGGGCCGACACGCTGTTTCTCGAACGGGCCGCGATCGAGGTGAACGATCGGGTCTGCCTGATTTCCGGCGACGAGGAGCTCGATGCCAAGCTCGACATCGCCGAAGCCGGCGTGCGGCACGTGCTGGGCCTGCTCCGTCAGCGGTTCAACTACGTCGTTGTCGATGTGCCGGTGCCGTTCCCGGCATCGATCTATCCGGTCATTCAGATGTCCCGTCATGTGCTGGTGCTGTTGGAGGCCGAAGTAACCGGCCTGCGCAATGCCCATGCGCTGCGCAACGCCGTCACCAACATCGCGGGCAAGGATCGGGTGTTTACCCTGCTCAATCGTGCCGACCGCGCCGGCGGTCTGCCGAGGGCGACGATCGTCAAGGCGTTGGGCGCCGAGCCGGACATGGTGATCCCGGATCTCGGCAAGGGAATGACCCAGGCGGTCAACCTCGGCGTTCCGGCTCTGAAGCACGTATCCGGTCTGCGGCGCCACCTTGCCCCGATCGTACGGGAAATCACCGGCGTCGGTGCCAAGAAAAGGGCCGGGTGGAAGAGGTGGCTCGGGCTATGAAAAAGTTCGGCAGGCGCGCAGACGAAATGCCAGTGCGGATGCCCGCAGCGGTGCCGGACGCCCCGGCAGCGGCGCCAAGCGCGCGGCCGGCGCCGCCACCCTTGCCGCCGGTGGAACCGAGCGTGGCGTCACCGGCGTCCAGCCTGTTTGCATCGGCGCCGAAGCATGAAGAACCTGCGACCCACCATCCGGTGATGTCGGCATCCCTGCGCGAACGGGTCATCGAGCAGATCGAGCCGTCGGTGGCCGCGACCGTTCCCCGCGACGTCCTGCGGCGGCAGATCGAGGAAATCATCCACGGCATCGCCAACCAGGAGCGGCTGGAGCTGTCGGGCCGCGAGCAGCTCTTCCTGGCGGAGGAGATCGCCGACGACATGACCGGCTACGGGCCGCTGCGTCCGCTTCTGCTCGACGAGACGATCAACGACATCATGATCAACGGGCCGAGCAACGTCTATGTCGAGCGGGCCGGCAAGCTGGAGCGGGTCGCGGTCCGGTTTCGCGACAATGACCATATCGCCTCGGTCGCACAGAAGATCGCCTCGCAGGTCGGCCGGCGGGTGGATGAATCCAGCCCGATGGTGGACTGCCGTCTGCCGGACGGCAGCCGTGTCAACATCATCCTGCCGCCGCTGGCTATTCATAGCCCCTGCATCTCGATCCGAAAATTTCCGAACCGGCGTCTGAACATCGCCGGGATGATCGAAAACGGCTCGATGACCGCCGCGCTTGGACAGCTGCTGGAGATCGCCTCCCGCTGCCGGCTTAACGTCTTGGTCTCCGGAGGCACCGGTTCCGGCAAGACGACGCTGCTGAACGCCTTGAGTCAGTTCATCGACCATAGTGAGCGCATCGTCACGATTGAGGACGCGGCGGAGCTGCAGCTTCAGCAGCCGCACGTGATCAGTCTGGAGACCCGTCCGGCCAGCCTCGAGGGCACCGGCCAGGTGACGCAGCGCGACCTTCTGTGGAACGCACTTCGTATGCGTCCGGACCGCATCGTCGTCGGTGAGGTGCGCGGCGCCGAGGCGTTCGACATGCTGCAGGCGATGAACACCGGCCATGATGGATCGATCTCCACCGTGCACGCCAACAGTACCCGCGACGCGCTCACGCGCGTGGAGAACATGGTGCAGATGGGGCAGGTCAATCTGCCGTCGCGCGCAATCCGCTCCCAGATCGTCGCCGCCCTGGATCTGATTGTGCAAGTCGAGCGCATGCGGGATGGTCAGCGCCGTATCGTGCAGATCAGCGAGGTGATCGGCCTCGAGGGTGAGGTGATCACCACCAACGACATCGCGCTGTTCGAGTACAAGGACGAGGATGTCCAGGGGCGGATATCCGGCACCTATCGCTCCACCAATGCGGTTCCGAAGTTCAAGAGCCGCCTCGTCTATTACGGGCTCGATCGGGCCTGGGCAGAAGCGATGAGGCACATCTGATGTCGACGCCCTTGATCATCGTTCTGGTGCTTCTGTTGTGTGCTGGGGCCAACACCCTTTGGCTCGACGCACGACAGAGACGAATGGAGCGCCAGCTCGAGATTGCGCTGCCGACGGCTGAAGCAGCAGCCTTGGTGTCCATCCGTCGCGCGGCCAAGACGTCGCGTTGGCGCGCGCTCCAGCGCTTCGCCAATTACCGCCCTGATATGGTGTATGTCGTTCGGCCGGTCTATGTGCTGCTTGCAGGGGGAATGGCAGCGGCGGGAATTCTCTACGTCAATGGATTCCTGCGGTTCCCTGGCTCCTATGGGGCCATTGCGGCTGCCGGCGTCGCCATCCTGGTCGTGCGCGGCCTGTTCGGATGGCAGCAACAGCGCTTTGCAAACCAGCTCTTCCAGCAGCTTCCCGATGCGGTCCAGCTGGTGACGAGCACTGTCCGGTCCGGATTGCCCGTCCACGAAGCTTTTCGCACCATCGCCCGCGAGATGCCGCAACCGACATCCGGGCAATTTGCCATCGTCTGTAATGAATTGAACCTGGGCAGGTCGCCCGAGGAGGCCGTCGAGGAGATCTATCAGCGAACGCAGGTGTCGGAGTATGCGATGTTTGCGGTAACCCTCGCGGTGCAATTGAAGACCGGCGGCAGCCTGGCGGAAACGCTGCAGACGTTGGGTGAGACCGTGAGTCAGCGGGTTGCGCTGGCGGCGCGTGCGAAGGCCTTGGCCGGAGAGGTCATCTTTTCATCGCGTGCGCTCACCTGCGCGCCGGTCGTTATCGGCGGGATGCTTTACCTGATCAATCCGCAGTCGGTCGACCTGCTGTTGTTCGATCCACAAGGAAACGTGCTGCTCGCTTATGCGGCGTGCTCGGTCCTGATCGGGCATTTCGTGATCCGTTGGATGGTCAGAAGGGAAACCACCCTATGACGGCTGTTCTCGGTTTTGCCACGCTTGCCGTCGCACTCGCGGCCGCGACCTTCCTGCTGGTCATTCGCGAGATACATCTGCGCACCCTGGACACGCGTGTCTCGAATGCCGTGCTGGGCATTTCCGATCGATCGAATTCGAAGGATCTGATCGGTTGGCTTTCATCGGTCGGCATGCGCTACAGGCGTTACTACGCCCAGGAGAATCTCGACCAGCTGAGGATGGTTCTTCAGTCGGCAGGGTTCAATCACTATCGAACCCTGCCCATCTGGATCGGCTTCAAGACGGTCAGCACGTTTGCGTTTCCGATCGCGGCTTTCTCTGTTTCGCAGATTCTCGGACGGCCGTTCACCGACGTGATGATCTTCACGCTGCTTGGCCTGGCGTTTGGAATCATGATTCCGCGCCTGATCTTGCTGGTCGTGAAGCGACGCTTCGATGCCGCGATCCGGCTCGGCACGCCGGACACCATCGATCTGCTTGTGGTTTGCAGCGAAGCCGGCATGGGCCTGGAGAGCGCGATTGAGCGTGTGGCGGAGGAGATGCGGGAGACCAATCCCGCTATCACCCACGTGCTGCGCGGTCTTCTCGATGATCTCCGGATCCTGCCGAACCGTGCCGACGCCTTCGAGAAGCTCGCGTCCACGTCGGAGGGCCTCCGTCGCTTCGGCACCATGGTCAGCCAGAGCCTGCAATATGGCACGCCGCTCAGTCAGGCGCTGCGCAGCATCGCAGTCGACCTGCGCCGGGAACGCATCACCAAGCTCGAGGAGCGGGCGCACAAACTGGGCGCCAAGCTCACCGTTCCGATGGTGCTGTTTCTGCTTCCGGCGATGTTCGTCATTCTGGGCGGAAGCCCGTTCCTTCATTTGATCCGTACATTCTCCAACCTCGGCAATTGAGCCATGAGCGCAGCTGCAATGAGTCTTTCGACGAACCTGGCCTACGATCGGGCGACCCGATTCTTGGGCAGCGCATGGTTCCTGCTGTTGGGACTTGCCGTGACAACCAATCTTGCGAAGACGGGGCAGCCATGGCCGTCGCTCGTCTCGAACTTTCTCGTCGCGGTGTTTTACCTGATGCTGGCGCTGCTGATCCTGATCCGCGGTCCCGCAAAGGCGCAGGCCGAAGGCCTGCTGCCGAGGATTGCGGCGTTCGTCGGCACCTACTGGCCGTGGACGATCACGTTTTTCGAGAAGACCGAGGGCGCATTGCCGAATTTGCTGTCCGCGGTTTGCGTGCTGACCGGCATGATCATGATCCTCGTGACCGTCCGCCATCTCGGACGGTCGTTCAGCCTGGTGCCGCAGGCGCGTTCGGTGGTGCAAACCGGGCCGTACCGGTGGATCAAGCATCCGCTCTATCTGTCGGAAGAGATCGTGTTCCTTGGTGTCGTGCTGCAGCATCTGAGCTGGATGACCGTAGGCCTGCTGATCCTGCACATCTGCATCCAGGTCTGGCGAATTCATTACGAGGAGGACGTGCTTCGGCGCACGCTTCCTGAATATTCCAGCTACGAGGCGTCGCGCTGGAGATTGATTCCCTATGTCTGGTGAGCGGCCATGCGAAGCTGGAAAATCCGTGTGAACGGCAAGCGTTCTCTGATCGCGGATCGACGCGGCGCCGTCGCGTTCGAGATGCTCTTCGTTTTCGCTTTCCTGTTCCTGGTTATTCTGCTGCCGCTTGCCGACCTGGCGCTGGCGGGCTTTCAATATATCCAGGCGTTCGCGGCATTACGTGGGTTTGGACAATATTTGCAATACAATCAGCCGACTGATGTCACGAGCACGTCGACTTGGCTCACAACTGTGCGTTCGAGGGCAAGTGCTGATCCGCGTTATCCTATGAGCGATCCGAACGTCATTTGCGGCGACAATCAGACCGGCTGTTCTGATGCTTCGCTCTCGCCCAAATACTACTCATATACGACGACAATTACCTTTGCGCCTATGGTGTTAAGATCGGTGCTTTGCAGCAGTTCCTGCACGTACACGCTGTCTTATTCTGAACGGTTTCAATAGGTGTATTCGATGAGCAACATGCTCCATTGCCGCAAAGGTTCAGTCGCGTTCGCGACGGTCGTCGCCTTGATACCTCTGATCGGAGTGATGGCGCTCGGCGCCGAGGCGGGATCTTGGTACGTTATCAAGCAGCGTGCGCAGAATGCCGCTGATGCGGCAGCCTATTCAGGCGCCTTGCGACTGGCGTGTTCTCTTGGATCATTAACGTGCGCGGATACGCAGACAATGGATTATCGCGGCAAACAATTCGCCGCGCAGAACGCGTTCTGTAACTCGGGTGATACGTCGTATCCGGGCTCCATTTGTGTGCCCAGCCTTCCGACCGGCGTCTCGCAGGTCGTCACGATTGCTTCGCTTGCATCATGGAAGGGCAACAGCGGAGAATTCGTACAGGCCACCGTAAGCCAGCAGCAGGGCGCATACTTGGCGGCGGTACTCGGCTTGTCCACTGTCAACATAGCTGCGACGGCCGTTGCCCAAGTGCAGAACCCGAAAGACCTGTGCGCATTGGGCCTCGGCAGGTGGCCGAACAACAGCGCGCTTACAATCGGCGGCAATGTCACCAACACCGGAAATGGTTGCGGATTGATGTCCAACGACACCGTCAAATATTCGAGCGCTCCAACTTTCACCGGAACGGGTTGGGCCGTCGACGCCGCAAAAGGCTGCCTCCCGAACGCCAATCAGTGTGGCAGTCCCGGTGTCCCGTACAACTACTTCATGCCAACTGCGATGAATCCACTTCAGGCGCTGGATTCGGCTTCATTCAATTCTGCGACAGGCAAAACAACCAAATTGTCATGTAGCGGTTCTTTGTCGCCGAACACCACTGCCAATCTGTACGGCGATCTGACCTGCACGACCGGGGATACGGTAACGCTTAACCCGGGAACCTATTTCTTTTATAACGCAACGATCAAACTGAACGGCGGCACCGTCTCGGGCACGGGCGTAACCCTTGTATTGCTCGGGGACTCGTCAATCTCTATCAGCGGCGGCGCTTCGGTTAGCCTTTCAGCCCCTTCCAGCAACTCTACTTACCCGGCACTCGCCGGAGTTCTGATTGATGATCAGGCGCCGAACAAGAGCAACAATGCTGTCACCGTCAACGGCAATGGTGCCACCGTCAACCTTGGTGGCGCCATGTACTTTCCAAATGTGGATGTGACTTGGAGCGGTACAAGCGCGAACGCGAATACGACTTGTTCACAGGTCATAGCCAACACTCTGACAATGACAGGCAATGCTTATTTGAACACGAACGGCTGCGTTCCCGGTACAGTTGCGAAAACCCAAGTTGTTCTTTTGGTGCCATGATGAGGAAGCTCGATCAGCGAGGCGTGGCGGCACTGGAATTTTGCCTGGTCGCCGTGCCTCTGTTCACTTTGATCTTCGCCATCTTTGATTTCGGACGGTACGCAATCACGATGCAATCGTTACGCATGCTTGCGGCTGCTGCCGCTCGGGCAAACATCGTCTGGTGCTACAACCCTGCTGTAGTCGGGGGCACATCGCCATCCGGTTGTACCGGTGACTACCTGTCGGCCGCAGAAAAGCAGGACGCTGCTCCCTTCCTGTATGGCGCCAGTCTCACGCCGACGGTGACCACGACGGCGGGCGCCTCGGCGCTGACGGTGACGGCATCCCAGTCGGGCTTCGCCATGATCATGCCGATCTGGGGCACGTCCTTGAACGCGCCGAGCGCGTCCACCACGATTCCTTTCTGAGGAGCCTCGATTCGGCGAGGCTGATCGGCGGCGCCGGCCTGGCGGCCGGCGGAGCGGCTCGGCCCGTTGGGCGGCCGGAAATAGCCCGGGCGGGCTATGGAAGTGGTGCGCGCTGGCAACAACGGGGAGTTTTCTCCGGCGTTGCCGCAGCCGGGCGGACCTCTCTTCTTGCAATCGAGGTGCATGGCGGGGGATGATCTTTGAGCCGCCATTAGCGGCCTTGCGACCCGGGTGAGTACTCGGTGCGCGGGGAAATGGGAATTTTCGCGAGTAACGATTTGTAGTCGGACAGACTGTAAACTCTACGGCGTGGTGGACGAACGGGAGTGATCGGGACGCCGAGGTCGTAGATTTACGGGGATCGTCGCGGAGACGCGGCGAAGGGGATTGGGATGATGGGAAGTCGCGTTTCGGTTGATGCGGGACTTGGGCTGGTTGCCTTGAGCGCGATGGCGTTTGGCGCTGCGATCGCCCTGTTTCATTTCGCCGATCCCGCCGCCGCCGCCGACCGGCGGGCGCCGTCGTCCAGCGGCGTGTTCGTCAGCGAGATGAGCGACGTCCAGCGCGTCAGGGTGACCGTCAACAAGTCGCGCACTTTCAGGGTCGATACGGCGTTCTCGTCGATCGTCGCGGGCTCGCCCGAAATCGCCGACGTGAAGTCGCTGAGCGACCACCTGATCTATGTCCAGGGCAAGAAGACCGGCACCACCAACGTCATCCTGTTCGACAGCTCGATGAAGCAGATCGGCATTCTCGATGTCGAGGTGACGCTCGATATCGGCAATCTGCAGCAGAACATCCAGGCCGGCACCGGCACACGCGGGATTCGCGTGTCCGCCTCCGAAGGGCAGGTGGTGCTGAGCGGAATGGCCGCCGATGCCGTCTCCGCCGAGCGGGCGATGACGATTGCCCAGGGCAGCGTTCCCAAGGACGCCATCGTCGTCAATGCCATGAGCGTTGCGGCGCCGCAGCAGGTCATGCTCGAGGTGCGCTTCCTCGAGGTCAGCCGCGAAGCCGGGCGCGACCTCGGCGTGAATCTTTATGCAGCAAACGCCAACGGCACCAATGTTGCGAACACGGGGCTGGGTGGGGCAGTGCCGGGGGCCGTAGGGCGGGCGCCCATTGGCGGTGTCAACGGCAACGTCGGCGCTCCTCCCACTGGCAGTCTTCCGCTGCTCGGAACGATCGGAACGCTTGTTGGTTCCGCCGGCGGCGTAGCTGCGCCCCCATTCGGAAGCCTGTTGACGAGCATTCTTCGAACCAGCAATGGCAGTTCGGTGGACCTTCTGATTACCGCATTGGAAACGAAGGGGCTGGCCCGCCGGCTGGCGGAGCCGAACTTGACCACGCTGTCGGGCGATGCTGCGCGATTCCTAGCGGGTGGCGAGATCCCGGTGCCGGTCGCCTCGTCGCCGGTCCCGGGCGCACTGCCAACCGTGAGCATCGACTACAAGAAGTTCGGCGTCGAACTGGCCTTCGTGCCGACCGTGCTGTCGCGCGGAGTGATCAATCTCCGCGTCGAGCCCTCGGTCAGCGAACTTGATTTTACCAACGCGGTGAGCATCGCTGGAACGACGATCCCGGCGCTGACCCGCCGTGACGCACGCACCACGGTCGAATTGCGCGACGGCCAGAGCTTTGCCATCGCCGGCCTGCTGCAAACCCGCAACCGGCAGGACGTCTCGCAACTGCCGTGGATCGGCTCGGTGCCTGTCATCGGAACCCTGTTCAGCAGCAAGTCGTACCAGCAGCAGGAAACTGACCTCGTCATCATCGTGACGCCGCGCCTCGTCGCGCCGGCGGCGCCCGGCCAGCAACTGGCGTCGCCGCTCGATTCCCGCCTGCCGGCCAACGACGTCGATTTCTTCCTCAATGGCCAGATGGAAGTTCGCAAGCGTTACGACGACTACGTCAATTCCGGCGGCGACGTGAAGGGACCCTATGGTCACATCATCGCGCCAAACGCCGTTGTACCGGCTCCGCCACCGGCTGTCGGTGCGAACCAGCCGGTCGTGAAGACCTTGAACTAGGGGAGGCGAGAGATGACCGTCAGATACCTCGCTCTGCTCGCGCCCTTCCTGCTCGGCGGCTGCTACGGCGTTTACGGGCATGACGAGATGGACCGCTACGTCCAGCGTTCCGACACCATCACGATGAGCGCCGGCAACGCCAAAGAGGTCAACGCCGCTACGCACACGATCCACCCATGGCCGGCCTATGTCGGCGATCGCAGGATCGCGTATGACGCGCGGCGTACAAACGGTGCCGTGCAGCGCTATGGCACTCAGCAACGCCCGCTGGATCAGCTCCCCGACATGGGCGCTCCGACGACGGCGATGGGCCAGGCACCGCCGGTCACCACGATTCAGAACGTCAACACGACCGGATTGGGAGCAGGGACCGGAGGATCGGTGGCCGTCGGGGTCGGAGGAGGCGGCAGGTAGTGTCCTTGCAGCGTCGGCCAGGTGCCGGGGCGGGGATTCGGAAGGGAAGTGCGACGTTGGGTTTCGGCGGACCTCGGTATTTCGATCGTGCCGTCTGTTTTCGTAGGTAGTTTTGCGATGGATCTTCGAATGGTGCGGGGGATGCGCTGGACTTGGGGAACGGGGCGAGGATTGCATCGCCTCGCACCGGCGTTGATCTGTTGCGGCTTGGCGACCGGCCTTGGGGCCTGTGACTACACGACGCGGGAGGCGGCGATCGTCGCCCCCGTGGATCCGCCGGGCGGCGACCCGGTGCAGGAGCCGACCGACGTCAAATACTATCCCTCCGACGAACCGGTGCGGATGGGGCTCGAGCACTACAACCGCGGCAATTACGGAATCTCGCAGCGCTATTTCAAGGAAGCGGTCGAGAAGGCGCCGAAGGACGTGACGGCCTGGGTCGGGCTCGCGGCGAGCTATGACAAGTTGCGCCGCTTCGACCTTGCCGATCAGGCCTATGCGCAGGCGATCCGGCTTGGCGGCGAGACCGTCCAGATCCTCAACGATCAGGGCTATTCCCTCATGCTGCGCGGCAATCTGAGCGGCGCGCGGCGGAAGTTCGAGAAGGCGTATTCGCTCGATCCGGGCAACCCCGTCATCGCCAACAACCTCGAGCTTCTCAACGGCAGCCGGCGCTTCATCGAGCGGCCGCCGAACAATCAGCCGTAGGTTGACAGCGGTTCACGAGCCTCTGCATGATTTCTTAGGGGTATGATAATACCAAATTTTGCCCGGCGCGTCGAGTTGCCGGGTCCGCCGGCTCCTTTGCATGGGGTTGTTTTCGATATTTTGGCAGCTCGCCCCTGCGACTTGACCTCGCCACGATCTAGTTCGGCATCAGCACGGCATCGACGCGGCGGCTGTTTCGTGTGCTGATGACGATGGCGCCGTTGCGGGTGGCGAATCTCGCACCGAGAAGCCGCGGCACCTTCTCCGTCAGCGATGAAGGCAGCGGAATCATTCCGCCGGTGATGGGATCACCGACATTGATCGGCGCGACAGCTGCGCCGGCCGAAGGCGCGGCCTTGATGTACTCTCTTATCAACTGAATCTCTTCACGCGAGAGGCTGAGCGCGGCCTGTTCGCCTGCGCCGTCAGGCAGCTTCTTTTCCGCCTCGGCCTTGTCTTGCGCATCTTGCTGCTGGGCAGCCTCGCGTTTTGCGACTTCGACCTGTTCGAGTCTGGTGAGGCGTTCCCTCAGCGGCGCGATCTCCCGCCGCAACGCGGCCATGTCCGACTTCAGCGAAGAAAGCTGACCAAGCGCAATCGCGGCGGCAACGCAAGCGACGACCGAGATCAGGCTGAGGCAAGCCACCGCCAGCCCCGTCAATCCGCCTCGACGATCGGCACGACGATCCCGGACATCCTCCGCGGATCGCCGTTGCCGCGCGGCGGCGAATTTCGGCTTGATCGTGCCGAGGAAGCTGACCAGACCGGACAGCCGCGCAGCCACCGCCCGGTTCGCCTCTTGAAAGGAGCCGAATGCAGGCGCCGGGACGATCGGAGAGTGCGCCGAGGGAATGTCGGGAGCAGTAGTCGAACGGCCCTCGCCGGATGGCTGGCGGCCATCGTGGTCCTCGCGCGTCATGCCGGGGAGCTCGAGATCAACGTCGTCGGGACGGTCGATCGCAGTATCCGCAACGTAATGGCGCGTGTCGGCCGCAGCGGCGTCCAATCGTTCCGTTTCCTGTCGATCGGGTCCGTGTTCGATGCGGGCGGCTTCAAGCGAGCGCCACAGCGAGAGCCCCGAATCGGTGATCTGCAGGCCCGCGTCGTTGATCGATGCCCATCCCGATTGGAAGACGTCGGCGTCGCCAAGCTCGGACGGCCGCTTCGACTGCGTGGCTTCATCGCCGGCCGCGATCATGCGCTTGACCTCGCGGCTGACCTCGTCGATCGCGATCCGCTGCCCGGGCCTTGCGGCCAGCACACTCAGGATCGCCAGATTGAACCTCATGCGGCGCCTCGCGATACCCCATCAACCGGCCGTGCCGCCGTTCCGCTCCCGTGCAGGCGACGTGCGAGCCTCAGCGGGGTCGAAGCGGATCAATCATGTCGGCGCGGACGTCGGTCAGTCAGGGAGTCAAGCAAGTGTACCGGCTCGCCGAGGGGCAAACAATCCGGCACCAGACCTACGACAGATGGATAAGTCGGCCCGCAAACGACACGCGTCGGGATCGCGTTCGTTGCGCGCCTCAGAGAAACTCGCGAAGCCTGGAAAGCTCGATCACATGCTCGGGTGACAGCACGTCGGGGACGAGGGGAGGCTGCGACTTGGTCCGGATCTCGTAAAGATGTCGCGTCTTCTCGGGCTTGCCCATGAAATCCCGAATGCATTGGTCGAGCGTTCCGTTGACGACCATATAGGGCGCGCGATCCTCTCGCCTGGAGTTGTTGAGAGAAGGCCATTTGTAAAGGTGGGCCGCAGCTTGGAAGTCCACCTGATGGGATTGGTCGGTCATTGCAAAATATCTACCCGAAAAAGCCCTGCGCGGCAAAGTCAGCCGGCTGGTGAGTGAGCTGGTGCGGCAATACGCGCAAGCTGCGTGCGGTCGTGCATCGCAGAAGCCGCCGTCATGCTCTCGAACGATCCACGGATGTGCCTCGCGTCGATGCCTCGCAGCAACTCCCACTTCGATCTCTCGCGGGCCGAGATCGGGGGCGATGGGGCGAACCCGGCTGAACGAAGCGCCGGCAGATCGCGGCGCGGTACGCGCGCGCGGGTCGCAACGCGCGTTGACGACCTGGCGTCGTTCGCGGCGCCAGCGGCCGCGACGACGTTGGTGGGTTGACACGATTTCAGAATGTTCCTATTTTGTTCTAATGTCAGTTAGGAACTAACCGACGCGTGCTGGCTTCACGTTCCATGAACGTCCTGAAAGAATACCTAGAACTGGCTGAGCGTTGCCGTAGCGCAAAACTCGATACTAGTGTCCTGAATCAAAAGTTCGGCGGACTCCAAATCGACTCGATGATAGCGGACTCTCCTGATTTGGGGAGGATTGGCGATGGGTCGGCGCTTTGCTCCGCTGGAGCTTGATGAGGTGGAACGTGCTGAGTTGACATCGTTGGCGTCGCGTCGAAGCACTGCTCAGGCGTTGGCGCTGCGGGCTCGGATCGTCCTGGCCTGTGCTGAGGGCGAGCAGAGCAAGGTCGTGGCGGCCCGTTTGGCTGTCGATCCCGACACGGTCGGCAAATGGCGGCGGCGGTTCTCCGAGCATCGGCTTGAAGGTCTTTGGGACGAGCCGCGATCGGGGACGCCACGCACGATTGAGGATGCCCGGATCGAGGCGGTGATCGTTCGCACCCTTGAGACCCAGCCTCCCGGGGCCACCCACTGGAGTTCGCGCAGCATGGCGCGGGCCAGCGGGCTGTCAGTCTCAACAGTACAGCGTATATGGCGCGCTTTCGGCTTGCAGCCGCATCGGTTGGAGACCTTCAAGCTCTCAACCGACCCCGACTTTGTCGCCAAGGTTCGCGACATCGTCGGCCTTTACGTAGCTCCGCCCGAGCGCGCCATCGTACTGTGTGTCGATGAGAAGTCGCAAATCCAGGCGCTGGATCGCAGCCAGCCCATGCTGCCCATGCGACCTGGCCAGCCGGCGCGCCGTAGTCACGACTACAAACGCCATGGCGTCACCTCGCTGTTTGCCGCCCTCGACGTCGCAACCGGCCGGGTCATTGGCAAATGCTATGGACGCCATCGTGCCAAAGAGTTCCGCAAGTTTCTCGATGAGATCGAAGCTGCGGTTCCAGACGATCTGGACGTCCACCTCGTCATGGACAATTACGCAACCCACAAGACGCCGTTGATCCGCAACTGGCTGGCAAAGAGGCCGCGCTGGCACGTCCACCTGACGCCAACCAGTTCATCCTGGCTCAATCAGGTCGAACGCTTCTTTGCACTCATCACCGAGCGTAAGATTAGGCGCGGCATCTATCGCAGTGTGGCGGCGCTACGGGCCGAGATTGCCTCCTTCATCGACCATCACAACGCTGACCCAATGCCGTTCCGATGGACCAAATCAGCTGACGACATTCTCGGCTCAATCGAACGCTTCTGCGCTTACAATCTGCCCGCCAAGGCATAAAATGCCATGAACTTTTGGTTCAGGACACTAGGGACCGATCCGATCGATACGTGCTTGAGTCGCTTGAACACAGCTATAGGGTGCTTGCGCAAAGCACAGTTGTACTGCGCCGATCGAGGAGAGCTTTGGCGAGACTTCGCGGCAAAACCACCTCAGTTCGTGGTCGTTAGATGTTTTTTATAGGGGCCGCGCTTCTTCGGTGCCCCTTCGCGCTTGTCGATCAGCGTCACGATATCAGCCATTTCCACCGGCGGCTTCGGTCAGGTCAGGGATGAGGGGTCGAGATGGCAGCCGCAGCCACCATCCTTCATGCGGACCTGGATGCATTTTACGCATCGGTCGAGCAACTGCTCGAGCCCTCGCTGCGCGGCAAGCCGATCGCGGTCGGGGGCGGGGTTGTGCTGGCGGCGTCCTATGAGGCCAAGGCCTTCGGGGTGCATGGCGGCATGTCGGGGCGGGAAGCGCGCCAACTGTGCCCGCAACTCGTTTTCGTCGGCGGCCATTTCAGCGATTACCAGCGGCTGGGTGACGCGGCCATCAAGGTGATCGGCGACTTCACGCCGCTGGTCGAGCGAATTTCGATCGACGAGGCGTTTGCGGATGTTGCCGGCTGCACTCACCTGTTCGGAACGCCTGCCGAAATAGCCGCGTCGATCCGGTGGCGCGTGCGCAGCGAGCTCGGCCTTCCGATCTCGGTCGGCGTCGCCCGCACCAAGCATCTGGCGAAGATCGCCTCGCAGGTCGCAAAGCCCGACGGACTCGTCGTCGTTGATCCCGCCGCCGAGCTAAGCTTCCTTCACGAATTGCCGGTTGAGTTGATGTGGGGGGTAGGGCCGGTGACCAAGACCCGGTTGGACGCGATCGGCGTTGCGACGATCGGTCAGCTCGCCAAATTGTCGGAACGGTCGCTGACCCACTTGCTCGGTCCGGCAGCGGGCGAGAAACTCGCCGCGCTGGCTTGGAATCGCGATCCGCGACAGCTCAAGCCACACCGGCGCGCGCGATCGGCGGGGGCACAATCGGCGCTTGGCCGAAAGCCTGCGATCGAGCAAGTCATCCGGCCCACGCTGCTTCATCTCGCCGACCGCGTCGCCACGCGGCTTCGGGCGAAATCACGGCCTGGACGAACCGTGACGGTGCGCGTCCGTTTCGCCGACCTGAAGTCGGTGACGCGCTCGATGACGCTCGATGCGCCGGTGTGCACGACCATCGTCCTGGCCCGGCTCGCCGAGAATCTCGTGCGCGCTGCTCTTGCCGACCATCCCGGCGAGAAGATCATCTCGCTGCTGGCGATCTCGGTTTCGCATCTCGAGGAGCATTGGGATCTTGCATTGGAGCTTCCACTCGGACTGGAGGACGAAGCGCTTCGGCCTGGAAGTCCGACAGGGATGGCCCGCTGGGCAGCGGACCGTGCGATCGACAGGATCCGCGATCGCTTTGGCTGGGAGGCGATCGGATATGGTTCAGTCGCGCTGGAGGCGGTTCATTCGGTGCCCGACGCGTTTCGCAAGCTTGCCGAGAGAGACCTTTAACGCTCGCCGGTTCACGTATCCGTCACTGCATTAAGAAAAGGCAATTTGGAATCGCGCGCTTGTGAGTGGCGACCCCGTACGGCCGGCCTATTTTGAGCCTGCGGAGGGACAGCCATGAAGCACAGCGCCGAACTGATCCAGACGATGCGCAATGCGTTGGATGCGGTCATGGCAAGCGTGCCGGCGGATCAATCCGTGTTCGGTCTCAAGGCCGCTGTTGCGGAATGCATCCTGCGAGCCGCAGCTCACGGCCAGACATCGTTCGACGGGCTCGTGACGTCGGCATCCGATCAGCTTCAGTCGATCATCTCGATGCTGACCTAGGCGATCGGGATGCGCGCGACCGTCGCGTTCGCCTTGCCGCACTGTGCGCTGATGATGCAATCGCTCGGGCCGACGGTACTCTCAGGGCAGCGATACGACCCGTAGATTGTTGGTTGTTCCCGCTTGTCCAAAGGGAATGCCGGCGACAACGACCAGCAGATCGCGGCTCGATGCAAACTGCTCTGCATGCGCGAATGCAGTTGCACGCTCGACCATCTCCTCATAGCTCTGAACGTCGCCGGAAAGCACGCTGTGAGCGCCCCAAAGCAGGCACAAGCGGCGGGACACTTCGCGGCTTGGGGTGATGGCGAGGATGGGGCGGCTCGGCCGCTTGCGCGCGACGCGTGCGGCCGTGGTACCGCTCGAGGTGTAGGCCACAATGGCCGCGGCGTGAACGACGGAGGCGAGATCGGCCGCTGCCGTGGCCACGGCATGCGGTGGCGTCTGCTCTTCGCCGGGCTGGGTCGCCTCGACGATCGAGCGGTACATCTTGTGTTGTTCGGTGCTGCGGATGATGCGGTCCATCATCTCGACCGCCTCGCGCGGATATCGGCCTGTCGCGGACTCCGCCGACAGCATCACTGCGTCTGCGCCGTCATAGATGGCGGTCGCAACGTCGGAGACTTCCGCACGCGTCGGCGTCGGGGCGGCGACCATCGAGTCCAGCATTTGCGTGGCGACGATCACGGGCTTCACCGCGAGACGGCAGGCCCGCACCAACTCCTTCTGGCGCCCCGGCACGTCCTCATGCGGGATTTCGACGCCGAGATCTCCCCGCGCAACCATGATGGCGTCGCACAACTGGATGATATCGTCGATCCGTTCGAGCGCTGCCGGCTTCTCGATCTTGGCCATCAGACCGGCGCGGTCCCCAACGAGGCCTCTCGCTTCGATGATATCCGAGGGCTTCTGCACGAACGACAGGGCAACCCAATCCACGCCAAGTTTCAGGCCGAACTCCAGATCGAGGCGATCCTTCGCGGTCAGCGGTGAAAGATCGAGGACCGTCCCCGGCAGATTGACGCCCTTGTGATTCGAGATCGTGCCACCGACGATCACCTTGGCTTCGATGAAATCGTCACCGAGCCCGGTAACGCGAACGCGGACCCTGCCGTCGTCGATCAGAAGGTCATGGCCGGGGGCAACGGCGGCAAAGATCTCCCGATGCGGGAGGGGAATTGCGGTTCGGTCGCCTTCCGATCCGGACAAGACGAACCGAATGGTCTCTCCGGCCACCGCGGTGATCTTTCCATCGCGCAAGGTGCCGACGCGGATCTTCGGGCCCTGGAGGTCCATCAGGATGCCGATCGGCCGGCCGACCTCCTGTTCCAGCTTTCGGATCGCTGCGTGAATGCGTGCGTGATCGCTCTGCGTTCCGTGACTGAAGTTCAGGCGGAACGTATCGACGCCAGCCAGCAGCAGCGCCTCGAGCATCTCGGGGGAACTGCTTGCTGGACCAACGGTTGCAACGATCTTGGCTCGTCGATGACGACGCATGGATCACCTCGTCGGTGGTTGGCCGGCTGCGATCAGCACGGCACGGATATCATTGACGTTCGTAAGCGTCGGCCCGGTGCGCACGAGGTCTCCAAGGCGGTCGAAGAACGTGTAGCTGTCATGGGCAGCCAGATGCGCCCGCGCGTCAAGCAGATTCGCGGCGGCGCGCCGCAGCGTATCCGGACCGATCAAAGCGCCAGCCGCATCTTCCGTTCCATCAATTCCATCGCTGTCGCCCGCAACGGCCCAGATATCGGATGCGCCGGACAGGGCGACGGCAAGCCCCAGCAGGAATTCGGTGTTGCGGCCGCCGCGTCCCGCCGGACCGCGCCCGATCGTCACCGTCGTCTCGCCTCCGGACAGCAGCACCGCGGGGGCAGGGCCCGGCTGTGCATGCCCCGCGACCGACCGGGCGATGCCGGCCATCACGGTTCCGAGTTCCCGTGCCTCGCCCTCGATCGCGTCTCCAAGGATGATCGGCGTCAGGCCTTCGTCCCGGGCGGCGTTGGCCGCAGCGTCAAGCGCATGAAATGGAGCGGCAAGGATGCGGACGTCGGCATCGATCTCGCCGGGCTTGGGTGTCTCGTCAGCTTGTTCAAGCACAAGCCGCGCCGCTTCCGGCAGGTCGATGGCAAACCGGCCAACGATCTCCAGCGCAGCGGCTTTTGTGCTGCTGTCCGGCAGCGAGGGACCGGAGGCAATCGCCGCGGGATCGTCGCCGGGAATGTCTGAGATCACAAGGGTCGTGACGCGGGCGGGACGGGCGGCCAGCGCCAGCCGACCGCCCTTGATCGCGGACAGATGTTTGCGGACGACGTTCATCTCGGCAATCGTCGCGCCGCTTGCAAGGAGTGCCCGGTTGACCGCCTGCTTGTCGGCGAGAGTCATCGGAGATGCTGGCAGGGTCATCAGCGCCGAGCCACCGCCGGACATCAGGGCGATGACGAGATCGTCTGCTGAAAGCCCCTCGACGGCGTGCAGCATGCGAAGGGCCGCGGCCTTGCTCGTGTCATCCGGCACGGGGTGAGACGCTTCGAGCACTTCGATACGGCCGGCTGGAACCGAATGGCCGTGGCGCGTGACGACGACGCCGGAAAGCGCGACGTCAGGCCATGCCGCGTCGAGGCCCGCAGCCATTGCCGCCGACGCCTTACCCGCGCCGACGACGATGCATCTGCCCCTCGGCTTTGCCGGCAGGGCGTCGGCAATCGTGATCCTCGGATCGGCGCTGGCGATGGCGGCGTCGAAGATTCGCCGCAGGGCGGTCCGAGCCCGCACATCCGTCCATCTGTCGTTCAATCGCTTGCGCTCCGGCCGATAGGTCTCTTGTTATGGCGCCTTCTCGAGACGGTCGTAAGACATGGGTGCCTCAAGTCGACCGCCTTCACCGGGAAAGACCTTTGCGCGAGCGATTGCGGCACTTGCCGTCGCTTCACTGCCGAGAATGAACGCGCGCCGCATCGGCTTGATCAGGAACAACGCGGTGAGGGCAGCGGTCGCATTGAGTGCAACCGCGACGATGAACACGGCCTGCCAGCCGAGCTGGGAAGAGATGATGCTCGCGAGCGGCACGAGCAGCGCCGCCGTGCCCTTCGCCGTGTAGAGCATGCCGTTGTTGGTGGTTGCATATTTGGCGCCGAACGTGTCGCCCGACGTCGCGGGAAACAGGCTGTAGATTTCGCCGAAGACGCCGAAATAGATCGCCGTGGCCAGCACGAAGACAACCGGAATGTGACCGTAGGTGGACAGCGTCAGCAACATCAGCGCCGCTGTCGCGAACGCGATGAACATCGTGTGCTCGCGCCCGATATTGTCGGAGACCCAGCCAAAGAGCGGACGGCCGAAACCGTCGAAGACGCGATCGAGCGAGATGGCAAACGTCAGTGCCGCCATCTGGAAGCCCGCCAGAGTGACCGGCGCGTCCGCGATCTTGAAGTCATGGGCGATCGGCCCGATTTGCGCGGCGGTCATCAAGCCGCCGGAAGCCACCATGACGAACACCACGTACATGACCCAGAAGACCGGGGTGCGCAACACCTGGGGCGGAGTGTAGTCGATCGCACTCTGCGGCAGATTGAGACGCTTTTTCCTGGGTGCTTCGACGCCATGCGGTGGCCGGACGAACCAGGCCAGCAGGATGACGATGAGGCCTTGTCCGATCCCGAAGGTCAGGAAGGTGCTCTGGTAGCCGCTGGCGGCAATCATGTTGGCAATCGGTACGACGGTGAGGGCCGCACCGGCGCCAAACCCGGCGGCGGTTGCTCCTGCGGCCAGGCCGCGCCGGTCCGGAAACCATTTCAGGGCATTGCCGACGCAAGTGCCGTAGACGGCGCCGGCACCGATGCCCGCGACGACAGCTGCCGCATAAAGCGTGACGAGAGAGGAGGCGTATGAGTTCATGATCCAGGCCAACCCGATCATCAGCCCGCCGAACATGATGACGATGCGGGGGCCGTATTTGTCCACGAACCAGGCCTCCACCGGCACAAGCCAAGTCTCCGTCATCACGAAAATCGTGAAGGCGAGCTGGATGGCCGGACGGCCCCAGTGAAACTTCGCGTCGATCGGATCAACGAACAGCGTCCAGCCATATTGCAGGTTGGCGATCATCGCCATGCAGACGATGCCGATCGCCAGTTGCAGCCAGCGGAAGCCGCCGGGCGATGATGCCGGGTTCGTGGAGATCATGTACGCTCCTAAGGCAGATAATCGTCGTTTGGGCCGGCTGCGTCGGGTTGTCGTCCCGCCGCAGCCTACTGACGGAATTCGTTGGTCAACTCGCCGATTCCGTCGATCGCGACGGTGACCGTGTTGACGGGCTCCTTCATCACCCCGACGCCAATCGATGTCCCGCAGCAGATCAGGTCGCCCGGCAACAGCGTCATGTCGTGCGAGATCTTGCTGACCAGCGTCTGTGCGCTGAAGATCATGTCCGCGATCGGGTAGTTCTGGCGCTCGACGCCGTTCAGAATGGTGCGCACCACGAGGCGTGCGGGGTCGAGGCCTGACGCAATCACGGGGCCGAACGGGCCGTATCCATCGAAGCCCTTGGCCCGCGCCCATTGCGGGAAGGTCGGGTCGCGATTGAGGATGTCCGCGGCGGTGACGTCGTTGGTGCAGGTGTAGCCGAAGATGAAGGCGTCGGCCTGCTCGGGCGCGACCGCCGTGCAGCTCTTGCCGATGACGATGCCGAGTTCACCTTCGTAGGTCGTCTTGCCATCATAGCCCAAGGGACGCCTGATGACGGCACCAGGCGCGGTGACGCTGGTCGGCGCCTTCAACAGGTACAGCGGTTCGGCAGGCTCAGGTGATTTCAGCTTCTCCGCAAGCGCGTGAAAATTGTTCCAGAGCGCGATGACCTTGCTCGGTTGCGTCGGGGCGAGCAGCTCGACGTTGTCCAGCGCCAGCGTTTGTCCAGTCGGTCGCATGTCGCCGAACATGTCCCCTTCGTGCACGGAGATGCCGGATGGAATGAGTTGCCCGAAGCCGATTTCGGCATGGTGGCGGAAGCGGACCCAGCGCGTAACATTGCTCATCGGGATCACGCCACCGCCAGCGTTTCTGCTGCTGCGGCGCCGGCCGCCCCGTCATAGAGGCCGGCCAGCCTGGTGCGCTGCGCGACCAGGGCCAGCACCGCATCGAGGGCGGGCGTCGCGATTCCTGTCATCCGGCCCATCTCCTGCACCACGGTGATCAACGGATCGATCTCGACCGGACGTCCGCGCTCGAGATCCTGCAGCATCGAGGTCTTGTGCGCGCCGACCTTGCGCGCACCTTCGATGCGGCGTTCGACATCGACCCGAAACTTGACGCCGAGGCTTTCCGCGATCGCCTGGGCCTCCAGCATGATCGCCCGGGACAGCGCGCGCGTGCCCGGATTGCTGCAGATCACGTCGAGCGTCGCGTGGGTGAGGGCGCTGATCGGGTTGAAACAGACGTTGCCCCACAGCTTGAGCCAGATCTCGTCACGGATACGGTCGAGGACCGGAGCTTTCATGCCCGCGGCCACGAACAGCTCGGAAAGTTTCTGGACGTCGGATGTGATCTCGCCGGAGGGCTCGCCCAGCGGAAAGTTGTTGCCGTAGACATGGCGGATCACGCCGGGCGCCTCGATTTCGGTGGCGGGGTACACCACGCAGCCGATGGCGCGCTCGGGGCCGAGCTCGTTCCACTGCTGACCGCCAGGATCGATGCTCTCGAGCGTCGATCCTTCGTGCCGACCACCGTGCTTGTGGAAATACCAATAGGGAATGCCGTTGACGGCGGTGACGATGCGGGTCCGATCGCCCAGCAGCGCCCGCATCGGCTCGATGACGCCAGTGATCGAATGCGCCTTGAGGCAAATGATGACGTAATCCTGCTCGCCGAGTTCGGCGGGGTTATCGGTGCAGCGAGGATGCACGACGCGCTCCTCGTCGCCGATCAGGAGCTTCAGGCCGTTCTGCCGCATTGCGGCGAGATGCGCACCCCGCGCGACCAGGCTGACGTCGGCACCAGCGCGCACAAATTCGACACCGAGATAGCCGCCGATCGCGCCGGCGCCGTAGATGCAGATTCTCATTCGATCCTCGCAAGCAGAGTGGGGACACAGCAGGAGCCGCAGCGGCTCGAACCGAGTAGCGTGGCAATGGCCTTGGGAAAGTCCGTCAGGCCGCGCAGGCGGCTTCCTCGTAAGCAAGGGTGATGTCCCGCATGCTCACGACGCTGACGAGCCGGCCGTTGTCGATGACGGGGACATGGCGGATCCCATGACGGGCCATGAGGCGCTCGACATCCGTGAGCGCATCTTGCGAATTGCAGGATAGCAGCGGCCGCGGCGAGATGAACTGCGCGACTTTCATGGCAAGTCCATTGGTGCCGCGCTCGGCGATCACAGCGACGACGTCGCGCTCGCTGAACATTCCGATCACGGCGGCGTCCTTGCTGCGCGAGGCGTTCCTGACCACGAGGGCGCCGACATTGCTCGCGTACATCAGGTTCGCCGCAATGCTTACGGTTTCGTTCGAGCCGATCGTCACCACGTGCGCATTGTTGGCGCGAAGGATGTCCCCGACGTACATGGCATCGTCCTCCCGGTTGTTTGTTTGGATCGTCGTGAAATGATCGTGGTATACATTATCCCAGAAGTCAAACAAAAGAATCGAGCCATTTGGTAAGAAGAATGGCAAAAATACTGACCTATTCGCGAATATTGTCGCCTTGACTCCAGGGTCTTTTGGTATGCCATATGCCAATTGTGGCACTCGTTCTCGACGAGCAATTTCGTTCTGAACTGCAACCGGTTAGGGGCAAGTCGTGATGAAAAGAGAGCCGATCCGGCGCAAGCCGTCCGACCCCGATCTTCGCGCGCAGCCGGAGCCGGACGCGCGCGACGGCGGTGTTCAGTCCGTTGATCGCGCCATGCAAATCCTGGAGACACTTGCAGAGGATGATGAAGGCTATCGGCTGACCGATCTGGCGATCCGTACCGGCCTGTCGCCCTCGACCGTTCATCGTCTGCTGACCACGCTCGAGAACCGCAGGTTCGTGCAGTTCGACCGCGAGGAGTCCAAGTGGCACATCGGC
The DNA here is from genome assembly GCF_054058795.1 of Bradyrhizobium sp. USDA 4506. NCBI lineage: Bacteria > Pseudomonadati > Pseudomonadota > Alphaproteobacteria > Hyphomicrobiales > Nitrobacteraceae > Bradyrhizobium > Bradyrhizobium sp. USDA 4506. The sequence continues at coordinate 1,550,323 of NZ_JBSSBM010000002.1, forward strand.
GCGCAAAGCTTCGTGGTCGGCTCTACCTTCGTGCGCCGGCGGAATTTTGCCGCGCAGGCGCTGCCTTATCTGCGCAAGCTGCGCGACCAGACCAGGGAAACGGCCAACCTTGCGGTGGTCGATGACGAATCCATCATCGTCGTGTCCCGCATCGAAAGCCGCGAGATCATGCGCTCGCTGACCAAGGTGGGCGGGCGCGTCGCAATGATCGCCTCGGGAGTGGGCAAGGCGGTGCTGGCTACCTATTCCGATGCCGACGTGAATGCGATCATTCGCCGTCAGGGCATGCCGCGGCTGACGGAAAAATCGATCGTGCGGCCCGGCGAGTTGTTCAAGGAATTGGAGAGCGTGCGGCGTCAGGGTTATGCGGTGGATGATGAAGAGGCGCGCCTCGGGCTGCGCTGCGTGGCCGCGGTCGTCTTCAACGATTGCAACGAGCCATATGCCGCGATCTCGGTATCCGGCATGGCGGACAGGCTGACGAACGAACGCTTGCCCGAGATCGGTACGATCGTGCACCGGATCGCAGCCGAACTCACGGCCGAACTTCGCGGGAACCGCACGCAGCAAACGCAGGCGTAGGGCGGGCTGCAATTCCGTCCGCAACAATTTCCATTTCTACACTGACGCTAATCGTTTGAAGACGCGCAAGAAATCGCGAGCGTTGCCACAGCGCGGAAATTCCAATCGATTGCGTTGAGATCGATGCTCGCGGGCCTGATGATCCTGCTCAGACCAACTCATAGCGAAGCGGGATCATCACATGAAAATGCGAGCAGTCGATGCAGCAGTGCGCATTCTCCAACGCGAAGGGATCACGTGCGCATTCGGCGTTCCCGGCGCGGCGATCAATCCGCTTTACTCCGCGCTGAAGCGCAACGGATCGATCAGTCATATCCTGGCACGGCACGTCGAAGGCGCCTCGCATATGGCGGAAGGCTATACCAGGGCGAAGGCGGGCAATATCGGCGTTTGCATCGGCACATCGGGTCCGGCCGGCACCGACATGATCACCGGCCTCTATTCGGCGATCGCGGATTCCATTCCGATCCTCTGCATCACCGGTCAGGCGCCGCGGGCGCGGCTCTACAAGGAGGATTTCCAGGCCGTCGACATCGAGTCGATCGCAAAGCCGGTGACGAAATGGGCCGTCACCGTGCGCGAGCCGGCGCTGGTGCCGCGCGTGTTCAGCCAGGCTTTCCATGTCATGCGGTCGGGGCGGCCGGGACCGGTGCTGATCGATCTTCCGCTCGATGTGCAATTGGCCGAGATCGAGTTCGACGACGAGACCTATTCACCGCTGCCGGTCTACAAGCCGACGGCGACGCGCAAGCAGATCGAGAAGGCGCTCGAGATGCTGAACGCCGCGGAGCGGCCGCTGATCGTGGCCGGCGGCGGCGTGATCAACGCCGATGCGTCCGAGCTGCTGGTCGCCTTCGCCGAAGCGGTCAACGTTCCGGTCGTTCCGACGCTGATGGCATGGGGCGCTATTCCTGACGATCATGCGCTGATGGCAGGCATGGTCGGCTTGCAGACCAGCCATCGCTACGCCAACGCCACGATGCTCGAATCCGATTTCGTGCTTGGCATCGGAAATCGCTGGGCCAACCGGCATACCGGCTCGATCGAGACCTACACGAAGGGCCGCAAATTCGTGCATGTCGACATCGAGCCGACGCAGATCGGACGGGTCTTCAATCCGGACCTCGGTATCGTCTCCGACGCCAAGGCCGCGCTGGAAATGTTCGTGAGCGTCGCCAGGGAGTGGCGGAAGTCCGGGAGGCTGCGCGATCGGCAGGCCTGGCCCGCCGCCTGTCGCGACCGCAAGCGTTCGATGCTGCGCAAGAGCCACTTCGAAAACATCCCGATCAAGCCCCAGCGCGTCTACGAGGAAATGAACAAGGCCTTTGGCCGCGACACCTGCTACGTGACCGTGATCGGATTGTCGCAGATCGCTGGGGCCCAGTTCCTCAACGTCTACAATGCGCGCAACTGGATCAACGCCGGGCAGGCCGGTCCTCTCGGCTGGACACTGCCGGCCGCGCTTGGTGTGCGTGCCGCCGATCCCGACCGCGACATCGTCGCGCTGTCGGGTGACTACGACTTCCAGTTCCTGATCGAGGAGCTCGCGGTCGGGGCGCAGTTCAATCTGCCCTACATCCACGTCGTCGTGAACAATTCATATCTCGGCCTGATCCGGCAGGCGCAGCGCGGCTTCGACATGGACTATCACGTCCAGCTTTCGTTCGAGAACATCAACGCGCCCGAGATCGGCGTTTACGGCGTCGACCACGTGACCGTCGCGGAGGGGTTGGGCTGCAAGGCGATCCGGGTCACCGATCCGAATGACGCGCAGGCGGCGTTCGCGACCGCACGCGAGCTGATGACGAAGCATCGCGTGCCCGTGGTGGTTGAGTTCATTCTCGAGCGAGTCACCAATATCGCCATGGGAACGGAGATCGACAACATCGTCGAGTTCGAGGAGGTGCTCGATCTTCCGCTCGATGACGTGCCGAGTGCGTCACGATCCGGCACGCTGTTGCCGGCCTGACCACATCTTTCAGCGCTTCAAGCGGAGATACGACCCGTGCCTCAATTTGCCGCCAATCTCACCATGCTCTTCAACGAGCTGCCGTTCCTCGATCGGTTCGCGGCCGCCAAGGCGGCCGGCTTCAACGCAGTCGAGTATCTTTTTCCTTATGACTTCGAAAAGGGCGCGTTGCGGGAGGAATTGGCGCGCTGTGGGCTGACCCAGGTGCTGCACAATCTTCCAGCCGGCAACTGGGCCGCCGGTGAGCGTGGCATTGCGATCCTGCGCAATCGGGTCGACGAATTTCGCGACGGCGTGGTGCGCGCGATCGACTACGCAAAGGCGCTGGATTGCCGGCAGCTGAACTGCCTGGTCGGCATCGCTCCAGCCGATACGGATAGGGCAGACCTGCAGGAAGTCCTCGTGTCCAACCTGCGCTTCGCCGCAGGCGCGCTCGCCCAGCATGGCATCAAGCTCCTGGTCGAACCGATCAACACGCTCGATATTCCCGGCTTCTTCCTGAGCCGTACGGAACAGGCGGTGCAGCTCATTTCCGAGGTTGGCTCATCCAATCTGTTCATCCAGTACGACATCTATCACATGCAGATCATGGAAGGTGATATCGCGCGGACCCTGCAGAAGCATCTCGGCCGGATCGCGCATGTCCAGCTCGCCGACAATCCGGGCCGTTATGAACCGGGAACCGGCGAAATCAACTACTCCTATCTGTTCAAGCATCTCGACAGCATCGGGTATCGGGGCTGGATCGGGTGCGAATACAAGCCGCGGACGACCACGCTCGAGAGCCTGGGCTGGCACGCCGCACAGACTTTCGTGACCTAGAGCCTGTTCCGTTGCGATTGAATCGGGACGGAGCTCTGGAATTTTATTTAACGCGGTTTCTTCACGCGAGCCGAGAGTCGCTCGCCGGAAAAACGCCTTCATCCGGCTGACAGGGAGCAACGACAATGAAAGACATCGGATTCATCGGACTTGGCACCATGGGACGTCCGATGGCCGGCCACCTCCTGGCTGCCGGCTATCGCCTGTTCCTGCACGACGTCGTACCTGTTGCGCCTGAGTTGATCGCGGCCGGCGGTATCGCTTGCGAGTCCGCCAAGCAGGTGGCGCAGGAGGCGGACGCCGTGATCATCATGGTACCGGACACTCCGCATGTCGAAGCTGTGCTGTTCGGTCAAGGCGGCGTCGCGGAGGGCATCTCCAAAGGCATGATCGTGACGGATATGAGCTCGATCTCTCCGCTGGCGACGAAGGAGTTTGCACGCTGGATCGATGCGCTCGGGGCCGATTATCTCGACGCGCCGGTCTCCGGCGGCGAAGTTGGTGCAAAGGCGGCCAGCCTGACCATCATGGTCGGCGGGCGGGAGCGGGCGTTCAATGCGATGAAGCCCCTGTTTGAAACGATGGGGAAGAATGTCACGCATGTCGGCGGCAACGGCGACGGCCAGACCACCAAGGTTGCGAACCAGATCATCGTGGCGCTGACCATCGAGGCGGTGAGCGAGGCGTTGCTGTTCGCCTCCAAGGCCGGGGCCGACCCCGCATTGGTGCGCCAGGCGTTGATGGGCGGCTTCGCGTCGTCCCGGATCCTCGAAGTGCACGGCGATCGCATGCTGAAGCGCAATTTTGATCCGGGCTTCCGCATTGAGCTGCATCAGAAGGACCTCAACCTCGCGCTGGAAGGGGCGCGCGCGCTCGGCTTGTCGCTGCCAGGCACTGCCGCAGCCCAGCAGCTGTTCAACGCCTGTACCGCCCTCGGCGGCAAAAGCTGGGACCATTCCGGCATTCTGAGAGCGCTGGAGGTCATGGCGGGCCACGAGGTCGCGGCTGCCTGAGCGCCGCGGAGGGGAATGGACGAAAATATCGTGGGCCTGGTCGGTGCGGGGACGGTAGCGCCTACCTGCCACGGATCAGGCGCCTGGCGCCCAAGTCGGTCGCTCAGCGTTCGGATTGTTTGCTGGGCATTCTCTGATGTCCCTAGGGCCACTGGTGAGGACGAACAAGGTTGTCCGCCCACACCTCGGCAATGTGAGACAGTGCCAGACCCGGCTTGCGCTCGAGCAGAAGCTCGAGCACGCGCGGCGGCGTTAGGGGTAATTCCTGCACCCGCTTTCCTGTCGCGTTGGCAACGGCGCAGGCGACGGTGGCGCCGACATTGAGGATCGGCACCTCGCCGGCGCCCTTGGTGCCGAGCGGCCCCACCGACGGCGCGCCCTCATAGAGGCTGATCTCCACCGGTACGACGTCGAGCGCAAGCGGTACGCGGTAAGTCTCGAAGCCGCTTTGACCGACACGGCCATTGCTGCCGATCGTCACCTCCTCGTGCAGGGCATAGCCCAGGCCCTGCACGACGCCGCCCTGGATCTGGCCGTGGATTGCGCGTGGATTCAGCGCACGGCCGACGTCCTGGACCACGCGATAGCTTCGCACCTCGACATGCCCGGTCTCCGGATCGACGGCGACCTCGCAGTCGTGGACGGCGAAGACGGGGATGTCGATCGCGTCGATGAAATGACCGGCAACGCAACCGGGCATCGCCGGCACGCCGGCGCCGGTGAAGGCGCCGGTGCCGGCGACCGGTCCGCCCAGCGCTTGAGCGCGGGTCGCGACCTCCGCGACGGTGCGGCCGGAGCCCGGCGCGCCCGCGATCTCGATCCGACCATCGCGCATGACGAGATCGCCGGGCGCGGCTTCGATCATCTCGGAGGCGATCCTCAAAAGCTTCGTGCGGACCTCCTGTGCCGCCGACAGGCTGGCGGCGCCGAGCGAGACGGTGGTGCGGCCGCCACCGACGCCGACATCATAACCGGCCGCATCGGTATCGGCGGCGCGGACGATCACTTGCTCGGGCGCGATGCCGAGCGTGCTGGCAACGATCTGCGGCAGGCTCTGCATCATCGAGCCGGATCCGATCTCGACACCCGACGTGACCAGGGTCGCCGTGCCGTCGGCATTCATGTTCACCGTCGCGGCCGATGGGCCGACGAAGACGAACCAGGTGCCGACGGTGGTCGCGCGTCCAAGGAGCTTGCCGTCGGTGCGCGCCGGCAGCGGCGCTGCCGCGTCGCGCAACGTATCCATCCGGTCGAGCATCGGGCCGAGCACATCGCCTTCGAATACCTGGCCGGTGGCGCCGAGATCCTTGTCGCCGAGCACGTTGCGGCGCCGGAAAGCAAGCGGATTCATTCCGATCCGCGCTGCGATCTCGTCGGTGTGCCGCTCGAGCGCGAAGGTGTTGTAGACGCCGTTGCAGCAGCGGAACGCACCGTTCGGCGCCGTGTTGGTGTAGACCGCGCGTGAGACCATGCGCACGCTGCCGAGCCTGTAGTTTCCGCCGAGCGTGTGTGCGGTCATGGTGGTCAGGAAGATCTGTTCGCCGCCATAGGCGCCGCAGTCCATCAGCACGACCGCCTCGCGGCCCACGATTTCTCCGTCGCGCGTCACCGCCGAGCGGATGCGAATATCGGCGTTCTCGCGGAACAGGCAGGTCAGCATCTCGTCCTCGCGGGAATTGACGAGGCGAACCGGCCGGCCGCTGGCGCGGGCGAGGAGGGCGGCGAAGGGCTCAACCGCCAGATCGAATTTGAGACCGAAGCCGCCGCCGACCGGCGGCACAGTGACGCGCACTTGCGATGCCGGCACGCCCAACGCGCGCGCGGTTGCATTGCGGACGCTCCAGGGAACCTGCGTCGACGTCTCGATATGGAAGCGGACGTCCTCGTAGCTTGCGACGACCGCACGCGGCTCGAAGGCCACGTGGTTCTGCCGGCCGACGCGATAGAAACTTTCGACGATCTCGACGTCAGGCCGCGCAAAGGCGGCGTCGACGTCGCCGCGAACGACGGTCGCCTCCCAGGCGACATTGCCCGCACGCGCGCCGCCTTCGACCAGGACCTCATAGCCGCGCCAGTCCGGATGAACCAGCCGCGCATCTGGTGCCAGCGCCTGCGCCATGGTCAGCACCGCGGGGAGTTGCTCGATCTCCACGTCGATCGCCGCAAGCGCAGCCTGCGCCTGCGCCAACGTGACAGCTGCGACCGCGGCAAGCGGTTCGCCGTCGTAGCGAATGACATCGCGGGCGAACAGCGGGTGATCGGCGATGCCGATTCCGATCATGCCGGGCGCGTCTTCTGCCGTCACGATCGCACGTACCCCCGGCATGCGGGCAGCCCTCGACGTGTCGAGACGAATGATCCGCCCCGAGGGCACGCCGGCGCGCAGCACCGCGGCGTGCAGCATGCCCGGCAGATATCGATCGATGGTGTAGCGCGTGCGGCCACGCAGCTTGTCGGCGGCGTCCCGCCGGCGCAGATCCATCGTCGCGGAAACGTCGGACATGCTTGCGCCTCCCGATTATGCCGTGACCAAGGCGAGCAGCGTCGCCTCGACGATGCGTTCGTATCCCGTGCAGCGACAGATGTTCCCGGTCAGTGCCGCCCGGATATCGTCACGGGTGGCGTCGGGCCGGGTCGTCAAGAGATGCGTCAGGCTCACCACCATGCCGGGAAAGCACATGCCGCATTGGACGGCATCACCGGCCTCGAGGGCCGCCTGGACGCGGTTCAGTTCGCCGTGAGGCGCAAGGCCTTCGACGGTGCGGATCTCGCGGCCATCGGCCAGCGCGGCGGGCAGCAGGCACGATGGCGTCGGCTCGCCGTCGACCAGCACCATGCAGGCACCGCAAAAGCCTTCGCGACAGACCGGTTTCGCGCCGGTCAGATGCATCTCCTCACGCAGAATGTCGATCAGCGGAGTGGCGGGATCGGCCGCGGAAGAAAGATGATCGCCGTTTACGGTCAGCTTGAATCCCATGTCGATCCCCTCCAGTTCAGGAGCCAAGCGCTGCGATCGCAGCGCGGCGGACGAGACCGGGTAGCACGCTGACCCGATACCAGGCAGGGGCATCGACGCTGTCGCGGCCGACGAAGTCGTCCGCCAACGCGGCCGCACTCTGCGCTGCCTCCGCCGCATCGAGCAGGCGTCCGATCAGCGCTGCCTCGAGCCGCTCCCAGCGGCGCGCCACCGGCTCGACTGAACCGACCGCGACGCGCGCCGCCTGGACACGGCCCGCTGCATCGATGCTGACCGACAGGCTGACGATGGCGACCGGGTAGTCACCCGATTTACGCAGCGGCAGGCGGGCATGGGCGCTTCTGCGCGCCGACCGCGGCAAGATGATCCGCGTCACCAGATGACCGGGGGGAAGGGACGATCGGATCTTCAGGAAATGCGCCAGGCCGATGCGCTCGCGGCCGTCGCGGGCCGACATTTCAACTTGGGCATCGAGGCAGAGCAGCGCCGGCACGCAATCCGCGGCGGCGAATTCCGACGTCGCAAGGTTGCCGCCGATCGTCGCCATCGCGCGGATCGCGGGATTGGCGGAGCGGCCGGCGGCGTCGACCAGGACCGCGAATTCCGCATGATGGGCCAGGGCCGCCGCGAGTGCCGCATGCGTAACCGCCGCGCCGATCTCGATTGCATCGCTGTCGATACGAACCGTGGTCAGCTCGGCGATCTTGCCGATCGCGACATAATGTGGCTTCAACCGCTCATGGCGGATCGGTGACCGCATGATCCACGTGCCGCCGGCAAAGGCAGCGCCGGCCGTGCCGAATTCGCTCAGTGCGTCGAGTGCGGAAGCGAGCGAGGGCGCAACGTAGATCGAGGCAGGTGCAGTCTCGCCCGCGACGCTCTGCATGGGAGAACCCGTCGTCATTGGCGTCGCTCCAGTCGCAGGCGATCGAGCAGAACGCCGACGATGACGATCGCGCCGAGCACGACCATCTGGACGTACCCGTCGATCCGGGTGAGGTTCATGCCGTTGGACAGAATGGTGATGAACAGGGCGCCGAGCACCGCGGTGCCGACCCCACCGCGCCCGCCTGCCAGGCTTGTTCCGCCGACCACGGCGCCGGCAATCGCCTGCAGTGAAAGCGCTCCGCCGAGGTTCGGCTCGCCCGATCCGGTCCGCGCCGTCATCATGATCGCGCCGAGCGCCGCAAGCCCGGAGCACAGCACATAGGTCGCGATCAGGGTGCGCTTGACCGGCAGGCCGGCGACCGCCGCTGCGCGCGGGTTGGTGCCGATGAGGTAAAGCGAACGGCCGAACACGGTCCGCGTCAGGGTCCAATGGAGCACGGCGCCGACCCCGACCGTGATCGCGATGGCCGCCGGAATTCCGAAGACGCTGCCGCCGTAGAAGATCTGCGAGAACGGCGCCGGCACGCCTTGCACGGGCCGTCCGGACGACAGTGTGGTCGCAATCCCGATCGCGATATTGTAGCTGCCGAGCGTTGCGACGAAGGGGTTGACCCCGAGCAGCGCAATAACCACGCCGTTGAAGAGGCCGCACGCGGTGCCGAGTACGAAGCCGGCAGCAAGCCCGGCGAGCAGCACGGCGCCTGTACCATGGCCCGACGCCGTCGCGCCGGCCATCGCCAGCGCGGTGCCGACGCTCACCATCGATACGGTCGGGCCGAGTGCGAGGTCGAAGCCGCGCGTCAGGATCACCACGGTCTGGGCCATCGCGAACAGGGCCAGATAGCTGGTCTGCTGCGCGATGTTGAGCAGGTTGGCCGGCGACAACACGCCGCGGTCGACCGCGGCGAAGCCGAGCAACAGGACCACCAACGCGACCGGCAGCACTGCGCTCCAGAGCCAGCGACCCGGCGCCAATTTCGGGCGATCCGCGTTCTTGGCGGCGACGGACAATTCGAGGTCAGACACGAGCCTTGCTCCGTCGGCTGAGTTCGTCCAGCGCCACGGCAGCGACCATGATGACGCCGAGGAAGACCGGCTGCAGCCGGGAGTCGACGTGCAGGAGGTTGAGCGCATTGCCCAGGATGGTCAGGAACAGGGCGCTGATGGCGACGATTTCGATGCGCCCGACGCCGCCGCGCAAGCTCACGCCGCCGATCACGGCGGCCGCGATCGATTGCAGCATCATCCGGTCGCCGCCGAAGCTGGCCTGGCCGGAGCCGACCTGCGCGGTCAACAGGATGCCGGTCAATGCCGCGAGCATGCTCGAGACAACGTAGGTGCCGACGACGTGACGCTGGATCGATACGCCCGACACGATGGCCGCATCGACATTGCCGCCGATCGCGTAGACGTAACGGCCGAACAGCGTGCGCCGCTGCGCAAACACCATCACGATGATGATGACCAGCGCGACGTGGACGGCGGTCGGCAGGCCGAGCGCCTGGGCGCGCCCAAAGCCCTTCACGAAGATATCGGGCATGCCGTAAACCGGGATTCCGTTGGTGATCATCAGGCCGACGCCCGCAGTCGCCGACATCGTGCCCAGGGTCACCACGAAGCCGGATACCTTGAGCTTCGCCACGCAGAATCCGTTGACGAGCCCGACCACGGCCCCGGAGCCGAGTCCGGCCGCCATCCCGCTGGCAATGATGAGGGCGTTGTTGCCGGGAAACGCGGTGGCTGCGGCGGCCATGGTCTTGGCGGTGACGACGCTCGCGAGCGCCACGACGGCACCGACTGAAAGATCGAAGCCGCCCGCGATGATGACCAGCGCCTGACCGCAGGCGACGATCGCGAGCAGCGAAGCGTTGCGCAGGATGTTGAGGATGTTGATGATGCCGTAGAACTGCGGATCGATCGCCGACATGCCGGCGACGAGCAAGACCAGCAGGGCCGGCAGGAACCCGACACGGCCTGCGATCGATCGCAGGCCGATCGCGCCTTGCGGGTTTGCGGTGACCAGCGCGGTGTTCACGCGACCTCCGCGGCGAGATGGTCGCGGAAGAAGCTCGACAGCACGTTCTGCTCGGTCTTCTCGGCGCCCCTCAGCTCGGCGGCGACGCGGCCGTGATGCATGACGTAGAGCCGGTTCGACAGCGCCAGAACCTCCGGCAATTCCGACGACACCACGATCACGGCGGCGTCGGCCTCGACCAGGCGCTTCATGAACTGGTAGACCTCGAGCTTGGCGCCGACGTCGATCCCGACGCTCGGCTCGTCGAACAGGAACACGGTCAGCTCACGCGTGAGCGCGCGTGCCAGCATCACTTTTTGACGGTTGCCGCCGGACAGCGCGCCGGCGCTCCGTTCGATGTTCGGCGGCCTCAGTTGCAACCGCTCCATGATGTCCGCGATCGTGGCGCGTTCGGCGGCTTGCCGCAGCACGCCGAAGCGCGCGAACGCGGGCAGGTCGAGCACCGTCATGGATGCGTTCTCGCGGATCGGACGGGACAGCGCGAGCCCTTCGGCAACCCGATTGGCAGGAAAATAGGCGATGCCGCGCTTGAGGCTTTGCCTCGGGGTCGGGAATTCGTAAGGCAGACCGTCGATCCGGATCACGCCTGATGCCGCGGGCTCGATGCCGTAGACCGCGCGGATCAGCTCCGATTTGCCGCAGCCGACGAGACCGGCGATGCCGGTGATCTCGCCGGCGCGGGCATGGAAATTCACCTCCTGAACGCTGCCGTCCGCGAGCGTCAGGTTTTCGATGTCGACCATCACCTTGTCAGGTCGGTGGGCGATGGCCGGGAACAGCAGGTCGATCCTGCGGCCGGTCATCAGCTCCACCAGCTCGCCGTCGGTCGAGCCGGCGGCGTCGAGGGTCTGGATGTGGCGGCCGTCGCGCAGCACCGTCACACGGTCGGCAAGGGCGCGGATTTCGCGCATGCGATGCGAGACATAGATCAGCCCGACATTCTGGCTCTTCAGACGCGCGATCAGCTCGAACAGCCGTCCGGTCTCGCGCTCGGTCAACGAGGCGGTCGGCTCGTCAAGGATCAAAAGACGGACGCGGCCGAGCAGGGCCTTGGCGATTTCGGCCATCTGCTGGTGCGCGCGGGAAAGGTCGTCGATCCGCTGCGCCGGATCGAGATCGAAGCCGAGCTCGTCGATCAGCGCTCTGGCGCGCTTGCGCATCTCGCGCGAGCGCAGCACGCCGCCATGGGTGACCTCGCGGCCGAGGAACAGGTTCTCTTCCACCGTGAGGCTCGGGATCAGCGAGAACTCCTGAAAGACCGGGCTGATGCCGATCGTGCGGGCCCGCTGCGGCGTGAGATGATGGATCTCCTCGTCGCCAAAATGGAACGTGCCCTCGTCCGGCGGAAACGTTCCCGAGACGACATTGATCAGGGTCGATTTGCCGGCACCGTTCTCGCCGAACAGGACATGAAGCTCGCCGGCACGAACGTCGAGGTCGACCCGGTCGAGCGCGCGAACGCCGGTGAAGCGCTTTGATATCCCCCGCAATCGAAGCAGAGGCTCGGCAGGCTTCGGGTCAATCTCGACATCCATCCGCGTCTCCGTTGGGCCGTGAGCAAGACGGGTGGGAGCAGGTGCTCCCACCCGGCATCATTCGCGAGCGGCTTACTTGGCCTTGACCGAATAGACCGGTGTCCAACTCGCCGGAGCCAGCACGAGGTCCATCTGCAATTTCGGTACGGTGGTCTTGTCGATGACAGCGGCGATCGGCTGGACAAGGCTCATGACCGGCTTCTTCTCGATGAGACGCACCGCCTGATCGATCGCGACGGCGCCTTCTCCGACCGGATACTGGGTTGCGAAGGCGAGGATGTCGCCGCGGTTGAGCGCGTCAAGCATGGCCTGGTTTTCGTAAGACGATACGATCTTCAGGTCGCTTCGGCCGGCCTCGGCAACGGCGCCGATGGCGGCTTCAGCGGTGGGGGCGGTACCCCAGATCACGTTCATGCCGGGATAGGCCTGCAAGGCGTCCTGAATGAGCTGAAGCTGCACGGCGACGCCGGAGTCGCCGAATTTCTCAGCCAGAATCTTGGCATTCGGGTTCTTGGCAACGGCCTTCTTGAAGCCTTCGTTGAACGACTCCGCCCAGCCAGAGCCGGCCGGACCGGGGAACGTCACGATGTTGAGCTTGTCGCCGGGCTTGGATTGCGCCAGCAGGCCGGCGCCGGTGACTTCGCCCATGGCGACGAAGTCGACGTAGTTGGCCGCGGGCAGCGCGTTCGGCGGAAGCGGGTTGGTGACGCCGACGACCGGCACGCCCTTGGCCTTGGCTTCCTCGAACTTCTTGCTGAGGCCTGCGCCGGAGATGGCGCCGACGATGATGGCGTCCGGCCCGCTCGCCATGCAGTCATCGAATTGCGACAGCTGTTTCGGCAGGTTCTCGTAACCTCCGGCCTCGTAGAGGTTCATGTTGACGTTCATCGCCTCGGCCTGTTTGACGATGCCATAGGCGACGGCGACCCAGAAACTGTCCTTCATGTGCGGAAACAGCACGCAGAGCCTGTAGGGCTTCTCGGCCTTCGGCAGCGGCGTGTACTCGGCCGGCTTCGGTGTGCCGGACGACGCGTCGTAGACCTTCATCGGAAACCACGGCGTCTCGGCCGCAGCCGGCGCGACCGCAGCGGCAAGGGCGAGGCCTGCGGCAAGGCCGAGTGCGGGGCGGATTGGCCAAACTCGATTGGGGGAAAGGCACGTCGTACTCGTCATAGCACAATCCTCATGGCTCGAATGAAAGTGGAGGGGCGGTGTCGGATCCAGTTTTTCGTGAACGCTCTGTGCGGTCTGCCGACGTCGCGGCCGGCGATGGCATTCAGCCTGCTTTCCACGTTGCGACCGAGCGCCGCTCAAACACCTCGCGGAACTGGCGCGTGGATTCGGGAAGCAAGGCACCGGTGCCCCAATCGAGGATCACCGCGTGCTTGCGGATCGCGTCGAGCGCGTCGATTGCCCCGCTGCGATAGCGTTGCGCCACCAACTCCGGATCGAGCCGGACATTGGCGACACGCTCGGAGCGGATCTTCGCACGGAGCGCCTCGGTCGCGACCTTGTCGACCTCGTAGTTACAGAGCTCGGCGTCGATGGTGTGCACCACGACGCCATAGTCCTTGGCGGCACGCTCGACCGAGACATAGTCGTCCTTGATATCCTCGACGACGAGGTTCGGATCGCGCTCCAGCGGATCGCCAAATCCGCCGCCGCCGGCGGTCGGACGCGAGAAAGTGTCGCCTTCGCCGATCGGGACGTCCGAGAAGATCGAGCCGAGCCGCTCCGCGGCCGTGCTGCCGGCGCGCTTCAGGGTCAGGCCGTGCGGCATCGACGGCAGGCCGCCCTCGATGCCCCACACGATCGCGCGCTCGCGGTCGCAGATATAGGAGATCACGGTTTTCTCGGCCTGCAGCATCCGCGACGTCTTCACCACGCCGGCGCCGCCGCGCCACTTGCCGGGGCCGGGCGAGTCCTTGAGGATCTCGCATTCGGTGGTCAGGATCGGGTTGGCGCGCTCCTGGCCTTCGACCGGCTGCGACATCAAGCCGGTGCCGAAGCAGGCGGTTGTGACATTGCTGCCATCCTTGCCGTTGCGCCCGCCCCAGCCGCCGGGCAGCCAGTCATAGAACATGAAGATCGGCTTGTCGGAGCTGCGGGCATCGAGCCCGCCGGTGAGCAGATATTCGAGATTGAACGCGCAAGCAAGCGCGCGCTCCGGCATCAGCTTCGACCACATTTCGTAGATCGAGTTCATGATCTTCTCGAACGGCATCAGAAAGCCGGTGACCGCGATCGGCCATTTGGCGTCGACGATCGATCCTTCGGGGGCGATGATCTCGAAGCAGCGGTAGAAACCGGAATTGAGTGGCAGGTCGGGGAAGAAAGTCTTCATGCCGGCGGCGACGGCAGAGAAGGTTGCACCGAACGCCGAATTGTAGATCGAGCCGATGGTTGGATGGCTGCCGGTGAAGTCGTAGATTGCGCGATCGCCCTTGATCGTCATCTTGATGCGGATCGGGATCATGCCTTCGCCGCCGGCCGGATCGCGGTCGATGAAGTCGACGGTTTCCCATTCGCCGTCGGGGAGCGCCGCGATGCGCTGGCGCGCCGAACGCTCCACATAGTCCTGGACGGCGGCAAGCCCGGTCTCGACCGTATCACGGCCATATTTGCCGACCAGGCGCAGGATCTCGCGTTCGCAGACGGCGGTGGCTTCGGCCTGTGCCTGGATGTCGCCGATGATCGAGGCCGGGTCGCGCGTGTTCGAGGCGATCAGATGCGCGACGTCCTTGCGCAGGCCATTTTTGTCGAACAGGCGGACCGGCGTGATGCGTAGGCCCTCGCGGAACATCTCCCGGGCGGCGACGTCGAACGATCCCGGCACGCTGCCGCCGACGTCCGACCAGTGTCCGTTGGACTGGCTGAAGGCAATGATCCTGCCGTCGGCGAAGATCGGACGGATCAGGCGGACATCGGAGAAGTGCGTGCCGCCGGCATAGGGATCGTTGATGGCGAAAACGTCGCCCTCATGTATGTCGCCTTCGAAATGGCGCATGACATCCTTGCACGTGAAATGCAGCGTGCCGACGTGGACGGCGATATCCTGGTTGCCCTGCGCCGCGCATTCGCCGTTGGCGTCATGCAGCGCGCTCGAGAAATCGCGATTGTAGATGACGAAGGAGTAGCACGTCCTCAGGACCTGCTCGCCCATCTGGTCGACGCTGGTGATGAAGGAGTTCTTCAAAACCTCGAAGGTCACGGGGTCGAGCGGGAGAGCTCCGGCCATGGTTCACTCCTTCACGCGGATGATGATGTTGAGATATCTGTCGACCTCGGCGGCGGCGCCGGGCGGAACGACCGTGGTGGCATCGACCTGCTCGATGATCGCGGGGCCTTGAAAGGAGAAGCCGCAGGGCAGGTTGTCGCGCCGATAGACGGGTGTATCGAGCCCGCTGCCCTCGAACCAGACCCTGCGGCGGCTGACCGGCTCGGGGCTAGCGCCGATCGGCTCGTGGACGGCAAACTCGGCCTTGGGGACCACGCCCACTGCCTTCAGATTGAGACGGAAGAAGCTGACCGGCGCGCTGTCGCGGCGGAAATTGTATTCGCGCTGATGCTCGGCATGGAAGCTCTGCACCAGATCGGCGATCGCGCCGATCGGCCGCGGCGCGTTGACGGCAAGCGAACGCCACTGGCCGCGATACATCATGTCGATCGAGCGCTGCAGCACGATGTCCTGCTGCGCGACGCCCTCATGGGTCAACCGTGCGAGCGCAGCCTTCTCGAGCTCGGCGAACTGTGCCTCGATCTCGGTGGCGTCGGCCTCGGCGGCGTCGACCATGCAGCTTTGCGAAAAATCGTGCTGCATGTCGACGAGCAGGCAACCGAGCGCTGAGGTCACGCCGGGATTGGGCGGTACGATCACGACGGGAATCGCCAGCTCGCGTGCGACGTCGACCCCATGCAGGGCACCGGCGCCGCCGAACGCCACCAGCGCAAAATCGCGTGGATCGTAGCCGCGACTGATCGAGATCAGCCGCACCGCATCCGACATGTTGGCGTTGGCGACCTTGACGATTGCATCCGCGGCTTCATGCAGGCCGAGGCCGAACGGCTTGGCGACGCCGCCCTCGACCGCTTGCCGTGCCAGCTCGGGATCGAGCTTGACCTTGCCACCGGCGAGATCGGTGCCAAGCCGGCCGAGCGTCACATTGGCATCGGTGTTGGTCGGCTGCGTATTGCCGTTGCCGTAGCAGGCCGGTCCCGGATAGGCGCCGGCCGATTGCGGGCCGTTGCGCAGCGAGCCGGCCGGATCGGTCCAGGCCAGCGAGCCGCCGCCGGCACCGATGGTGAGCACCTCGATCGATGCGAAGCGGATCGGATAGCCGAACTCGATGTGCCAGTCCTTGGTGATCCGCGACTGGCCCTCATAGGCGAGCGACACGTCGGTCGACGTGCCGCCCATGTCGAGGCCGATCGAATTGGGGAAACCGCAAAGACCGGCGATATGGCGGCTGGCGATGGCCCCGGCGGCGATGCCGGAGCCGGCAAGGCGTGCCGCAAAATCCTTCACGCTCGCCGGCGTCATCACGCCGCCGCCGGTGTGCAGCAGCAGAAGATCGCGGGTGTAGCCCTCGTCCGAGAGGCGTTCGCCGAGCCGGCTGGTGTAGTTGACGACGACCGGGCTCACCACGGCATTGGCGACCGTAGTCGAGAACCGCTCGTGCTCGAAGATCTCGGGAAGCACCTGCGAGGAGATCGAGACCGGAATATCGGGCATCTCGGCCAGCAGAATATCGCGCATGGCGCGCTCATTGGCGCTGTTGAGATAAGCGTTCATGAAGCACACCGCGACTGCGGCGACGCCGCGACGCTTGAGGATGCGGGCGACGCTGCGCGCGGCTTCGACGTCGAGCGGCTCGATCACTGTGCCGGCAGCATCGACGCGTTCGGGCACGGTGAGGCGGTCGCGCCGTGGCACATAGGGCCGGACCACGTCCTTGTAGGTGTCCCAGAGGTCTTCCTTGTTGGCGCGCCGGATCTCGATGACGTCGCGGAACCCCTTGGTCGTGACCACCGCGGTGCGCGGCAGGCGGCGGGTGATCAGCGCGTTGGTGGCAATCGTGGTGCCGTGCGAGAACAGCGCCACCTTGGACAGGTCGATGCCGGCCTTGGATACGCCGCCCATGATCCCTTCGATCGGATCGCGCGTGGAGGAGGTCTTCTCGATGCGCACGAGACCGGTCGTCTCGTCCATGATGCAGATGTCGGTGAAGGTGCCACCGACATCGACGGCCACACGAAGGTTCTGCGCCATGCCTCTTCCTTTCGAACGAGCGTTTCGCCGATCTTAGGCAGAGCGGCGGCCTTCGTTCTTGACGCTGAGCGCAGGAAGATTTGTGCGAGAGAGCGAACCGTGCCGGTGCCCATGCATGCCCAGACCGGCGGCGGTGTGCCTAAGAATCGATCAGCAGGCCAGTCTTCAGGAGTTGGCTGTGCGCGAAATGGCGCGGGCCTCGCTCGGGGTGCATCCGAACCGGCCGCGATAATTGCGGCTGAACTGCGCCTGGTCGGCAAAGCCCCATTGATAGGCGATTTCCGAAATGCTCTTGCGGCAGTTCGCATCGCGCAGCAGGGCGTCGCACATTGAAAGGCGCTGGTTGCGGATGTAGGCGCAGACGGTCAGACCTTCGCCCTCGAAGATCTGGTGCAAATAGCGCAGCGAGATGCCGCAGCCGTCGGCAATCATCTGCGGCGTGAGCCGCATATCGTCGAGACGGGCCCGGATGAATTGCTCGCAACGCAGCAAATGGCCGTTGCGCACGGAGGACGAGTGACCGGTCAACACACGGTCGTCGGATTCAATGGCCATCGCAAGCAGCTCGATTAGGTGCTTGCCCATCATCGTGCGCGCCGTCTCGTCCATTTCCTCGATCCGTTCACCGGACAGGCGCAGCGTGTCGACGAACAGCGCGCCGACGCTGCGGCTGGCGTCGAATTGCAGCGTCGCGAGGCGCTCGGGCCGGGAAATGCGGGCGCGCAGCACCGCGCTCGGGATCTTCAGACACCACAGCGCCGTCGGATCCTGATGGCTGAACTCGTAGGGTAGGTGGCTGCGCTCGATCAGGAACGCGCCCGGGCGGCAATGCACCACCTTGCCGTCCTGCTCGAAACGGATTTCGGCGAGTTCGGGCACCGTGATCAGGAAGGATTCCTCCCGCTCGCTCAGGAGATGCCGCTCATGCCGCTTGTACAGCAGGCCGTTGGCGATGTTGCGGGACACCGAGACAGGGCCCATCGACCAGGCGCCAAGGCGCGCATTGAAGTCGCGCGTGCTCGGGAAACGCAGGTCGAGCGAGTAATAGGTCTTCGAGACGACCTCCTGCCAGTACTGGCGGCGGGTCTGCAACGGGATGTCGTTGGTCGTGTAGGTGACTTGCATGTCTCACTCCCGCCGCCGGCTGTGCCTCCGGTCGTCGTGTCCCCGGGCAAAGTTTGGCGAGGACAGCCGGACGGCGTCAAGTCGAATAAAACGGAAACTGATATTCTAGATTTCGATGGCCTCCTCGGCCTGGTGCCGGTGATCGATGCTGACGGGGGGCCGGGCCGGCCCGACGCCGGCAACCGCAAAGCGCATGAAATCGCGGAAAGCCATCGCAGCCTCCGATGGCTTGGTGTCGCGACGCCAGGCAAGACCGATGTCCATGCTGGGCACCTCGTCCTCGATGACGCGGGTCTCGATCCGCTGTCCTTCCAGCGACCAGGGCCGGTAGATCAGGTCGGACAGAATGGCGATCCCCATGCCGCCGGCGACCATGGAGCGGACGGCTTCGACCGAGGAGGTGCGGAACACCGTCTTCGGTTCGAGTGAGGCGTTGTTCCAATAGCGCATCGAGGTGTGCTTGGCCTCGTCGACCGTGAGCATGACATAGGGATAGGTCGCGATGTCAGCGAGGTGGACCCGCTCGGCACGGGTCAGGGGATGCTCGGGCGCAAGCCACAGCCGGCGCGGCGATCGCAGCAAGGTCTCGCTGGTGAGCATGGCGTTGTCGCGCAGGTTCGAGACCAGCATCACCGCGAGGTCGAGGGCACCATCGACGAGTGCGCGCTCGAGCACGTCGCGCGGCGCCTCGAACAGCTCGATCGTGATCCCGGGGAAACTCGCCTTGAAGCGCATCTGATGACGCGGCAGGAAGTAGCCCGACACGGTGTAGGTGACGCCGACGCGGATCGTCCCGAACAGGGGGCCGGCGGACATCTGCGTGTCGCGCACCGCCTCGGCGACGGCGGCGAGGATATGACGGCCCTGGGAGAGGAAGCGGCTGCCCTCCATGGTGACGGTTACGCCGTTCGGCGTGCGCTCCAGCAAGCGGGCGCAGACGGTGGCCTCGAGCTGCTGGATCGCCGCGGTGACCGCTGATTGCGAGACGTTGAGATCGATGGCCGCCTGGCTGATCCGCCCGGTCTCGGCGGCGGCGACGAAGTAGCGGATCTGTTTCAGAGAAACGGACATCGCGGTTGTTCCGATGTTTGCACAACTCATGAGCAGTGTTTCTCAGCCCGAATGTGTCCGCTGCAACTCTCGTGCCGTCCGGCGGACAGCACACCGTGGCACAGACCTCAGATGTGCGAGCGCGCAATCGACAGCCACAGGTTTAGACTTGACCATGCGCGATCGCTCCGGCGCCCGCGGCCGAGGTCCGTTGGCAGATGCGGTGGGCCCCCTCGCGATTACGCCATGGCGCTGCGAAGCTTGCCCAGCAGCTCGGTCCGGCTCTTGCGTGCCGCAAGCGCCTGATCCATGTCGACCTTGACGAACTTCACCGGCGTGTTGGGCTGAAGCTGACCGATCAGATCCATGTCCGCGGCGATCACGGTGCCGACCATGAAGTAGCCGCCGCCGGATACGGCGTCGCGATGCAGCACGATCGGTTCGGTGCCGCCGGGAACCTGGATCGAGCCGTAGGGATAGCAGGCATCGGTGATGTTGGACGGATCGGAGCCGGCGCCGAACGGCGGTTCGCGCGGAACGAATTCGAGCGCCTTGCCACCCTTGAAGCGGTAGCCGATGCGGTCCGCTTCCGGCGCGACCTTCCAGGTGTCGGAGAAGAACCCGCTGCCGGCGGCCTCGGTGATGCGGTGCCAATAGAGGCCGGGCATGGCGCGCAGCTCCGTCGGCATTCCCGCCGGTTGCCCGCGCAAATCGTTGGCGACGGTGCGGCCGTCCTTGACCGTCACGCTGGCACGGCCGACCGGGAATTCGTCGCCGGCCTCGAGCTTGCGGCCCTTGAAGCCGCCGAGCGCGCCGAGTGCGTAGGTCGATCGCGAGCCGAGCACCACGGGCACATCGATGCCACCGGCGACCGCGATGTAGCCGCGTGCGCCTCGCTTGAGGAAGTCGAAGGAGAGGATCTGGCCACGCTTTACCTTGAAGCTGGTCCAGGTCTCGCGCGGCTCGCCGTCGAGTTTCGGCGGCAGCTCCGCGCCGGTGACGGCGACCGTGGCGTCCTCGGTGAATTCGAGCTCGGGCCCCATGAACACCGCTTCAAGCACGGCTGCGCCCGCATCATTGCCGACGAGCAGATTTGCGGCGACCAGCGCGTGACGGTCCATGCCGCCGGAGAGCGGGATGCCGATGTGATAATAGCCGGGACGTCCGAGGTCCTGGACGGTGGTCGCAAGACCCGGCTTCAAAACCCTAACGGCCATGGAGAACTCCATCGAGCTTGCTGTTGTAGCCATCAATGTCGCGGTTGAACTCGGTCAGCGAGAATGAGACGTCGCGGATCACAGGCGCAAACCGGCCGGCGTCGACGTCGGCGACCGCGGCGTCATAGGCTGCCCGGTCGATCGGTTTCCATTTCACGATGTCGCCCGGCTTGAACAGGCACATGAAGTCGCGCAAATAGCTGATGGTCTGATTGGGATCATAGATCGGCATCGGCGTGATGCCGAACATCTGGTAACCGCCGGCGCCGCGCACCGAATAGATGCAGCTGAAACAGCCGCCATGTCCGACGGTGAGCTTTGGCGTATCCGTGCGCGGGCGCAGATATTTCGGGGCCTGAAGCTGCCGCTTGCGCTCGACCATCTGGTAGAGGAAAGGCAGGCCGGCGACGAAGCCGACCATCGAGACGAACCAGGGCGCGCTGGAATGCGCCTTGATGAAGGCATCGACGCTGTCGAGGCCGTTGATCCGCGCGGCGTATTCGAGGTCGGTGCCGTCAGGATCCTGGTGACGCTTGCGGAAGCGCATCAAGGTCTCACGGGTCCAGGGGTCGTTGTAGAGCACGGGAATCTCGATGATCCGCGTCTTGATCACCGGTTCCGATTTCTCGGATGCGGAATCCAGCCGCTTCAGCTCGGCGAGGAGATCGTCGGGCTTGATCCGCTCCGGATCGAACTTGACCTGATAGGACGCGTTCGCCGGACAGATCTCGGTGACACCCTTGATCCTGGCATCGCGCACCGCATTGGTGATGAACAGGCTCTTGAAAAAGGCCTCGAGCGACATCGCTTCGCCGACCTCGGCGAAAATGTGCTCATCGCCGCCGAAGGAAAATCGAGTTTGCATGCTAGCGGCCTCCTGTTGCTGACGGGGCGGATTCTCTCGCCATCATGAGGCGACCTTCGCAGCTGATGGCGGCTGAGCGGTGGCAAGCGTGGCGGCGTGGGACTCAAGCCAGGGTTCGAGCCATGCCGTATGGAAGCGTCCAGCCTGGACGTCGGCGTCGCGCGCCAGCGCCTGGTGCAGGGGTTTGGTCGTGAAAATGCCTTCGACGGTGAGCTCGGCAAGCGCGCGCTCGAGTTTCTTCATGGCGCTCGGCCGATCCTTGTCGTGCACGATCAGCTTGCCGAGCAGGCTGTCGTAGAAGGGAGGCACCGTGTAGCCCTGATAGAGCATGCTGTCGAAGCGAACGCCGTCGCCGACGGGCAGGCTGAGTGCGCTCACCGTGCCCGGGTTCGGCAGGAAGTTTCTGGCGGGATCCTCGGCGTTGATACGGACTTCGATCGAATGGCCGCTGACGCGCATCTCGTTCTGGCTGATGCGCAAGCGCTCGCCGCCGGCGATCTGGATCATCTCGCGGACGAGGTCGATGCCCGTGATCATTTCCGTGACCGGATGCTCGACCTGGATGCGGGTGTTCATCTCCAGGAAGTAGAATTCACCGGTGGCGTCGTCGTAGAGATATTCGAGCGTGCCGGCGCCGCGATAATTGACCGCTCGGGCGAGTGCCACAGCCGAGGTGCAGAGCCTCTCCCGCACGGCCTGGGTGAGCGAGGGCGAGGGGGCTTCTTCCCAGACCTTCTGGCGGCGGCGCTGCAATGAGCATTCGCGTTCGAAGCAATGGATCACGTCGTGTCCGTCGCCGAGCACCTGCACCTCGATATGCCGCGCGCCTTCGATCAGCTTTTCGACGTAAAGCCCGCCGTCGCCAAAGGCCGCGAGCGCCTCGGCCTGTGCCTGCGGCATCAGATGCTGAAACTCCTCGGGCGACCGCGCAATGCGGATGCCGCGTCCGCCGCCTCCGGCAGCGGCCTTGATCATCACGGGGAAGCCGGTTTTCTCGACCAGCGCGAAGGCCGCGTCCGCCGACTCCAGCCGCCCCTGGCTGCCGGGGACGGTCGGCACCCCGGCCGCGGCGGCGGCCTCGCGTGCCGCGACCTTGTCGCCCATCAGCCGGATCGATTGCGCGGTCGGACCGACAAAGATCAATCCCGCCGCTTCGACTGCGGCGGCGAACTCGGCGTTCTCGGCGAGGAAGCCGTAGCCGGGATGGATGGCGTCGGCGCCGGTGCTCCGCGCCGCGGCGAGGATCGCGGCCTGGTTGAGATAGGATTTCGACGCCTGCGGCGGACCGATATCGACCGCTTCGTCGGCGAGCCTGACCGCAAGCGAGGCCTGGTCGGCCTTGCTGTAGACCTGCACGGTTGCAATGCCGAGATCGCGCGCTGCGCGGATGATGCGCACCGCGATCTCGCCGCGATTGGCTATGAGGAGCTTCTTGATCGCCATGGCTGGTCGAAGAGCCCTAAACGTCGATTTCGGCGATCGGCTGGCCGGCCATCACGGCATCTTCATTCTCGGCCAGGAAGCGGACGATCTTGCCAGCGATGCCGGCTTTCACCTCGTTGAACGATTTCATCACCTCGATAAGCCCGATCGTGTCGCTCTCGGCGACGGCGTCGCCGTCGTTCTTGTAGACCGGCTTGTCGGGTGCGGGCTTGCGATAAAAGATGCCTGGGAGCGGCGAGAAGATCTGCTGCGTTGCCATTGTTTCCTCTTGAGAGTCTTTGGTTCGTTGCCGCGACGGTTCAGCGCGCGGTGAGATAGGGGCGCACCGCCTCGCGGACGGCCTCGGCGATGGCGACGGCGTTCGGCGTGTCGGAGTGGATGCAGATCGAATCGGAGCCGACCACGATGTCGTTTCCGGCCACCGTGCGCGTCTTGCCTTCATTGACCGCCCTTGCGCATCGGGTGGCGGCGTCGGCCGGATCCTTCGCCTCGTGCTCGCGGGTGATGATCAGGCTGCCGTCGGCATTGTAGTCGAGGTCGGCATAGTATTCGGCGACGAAGGCATGACCGCGCCGCTCGTAGACCTTCTGGTGCAACGTTCCCTTCATGCCGAGCAACGGCACCTTGTAGACGTCGGCGGCATCAGCCACGGCTTCGGCGATCTCCTCGTTGCGCGATGCCATGCCGTAGAGTGCGCCGTGCGGCTTGATGTGATTGAGCGCCATGCCTTCGGCATCCAGGAAGGCCTTGAGTGCGCCGATCTGATAGAGCAGGCAATTGGCCAGCTCTTCGCGGTCGATCTTCATCTCCCGGCGACCAAATCCCTGCAGATCGGGCAGCGACGGGTGCGCCCCGACCTTGACGCCAAATTGCTTGGCGAGCTGCACGGTCTTGCGCATGTGATTGAAGTCGGAGGCATGAAAGCCGCAGGCGACGTTCGCGACGTCGATATGAGGCATCAATGCCTTGTCGTCGCCCATCTTGTAGAGGCCGTAGGCCTCGCCCATGTCGCAGTTGATCACGACCATCTCCTGATTTCCTTCCAACTGGCTTTGCACATGACCGGCGAAGGCCGCCCCGGGGTATCACTGGCGCACCCAGGGCGGCGCATTGCCGGGTTACTTGGACACCAGATAGTCGAGCGGAATCTTTTCCGAGATCGTCCACTGGTCGATCACCTGCGGCTTGCCGGTCTCGGTGTCGACGATCAGGTAACGACCCTGGTTCTGGTGGTGGATGTCCTTGGTGAAGGTGCGCGGCCCGAACAGCGTGGACTCGTTGTTCATCTTCTCGAGCTCGGCCACGACGGCTGCCGCATCGGTCGATTTGGCGCGTTCGACCGCCTTGGCCCAGACGTCGATCAGGACGTAACCCGGATAGACGTACTGGCTGGAGGGGTCACCGCCGGTGACCTCCTTGTACTTCTTGTTGAACTCGTTGACCTTCGGGTTCGGATCGTCGCCATAGACCGAGCCCTGCACCGGGACGTAGAAGTTCGAGAGATCAGGAACGGCGTTCATCCAGTAGCTGCCGTCGACACCCGACCCGTTGAGGATCATCGACTTGATACCGGCGGCACGGATCTGCTTGATGGCGGAGACAGCGCCCGGCATCATTGTGCAGAGCATGATGGCGTCAGGCTCCTTCGGCAGGCTCTTGATGCGCGTGATCTGCGAGGCGATCGAGGCATCGTCGTTCTTGAAGGTGTCGCTGCCGACCAGCTTGGCCTCCTTCAGGCGCGGCAGCATCCAGTCGAAGCCGTCGCAGATGCCCTTGTTGTAGACGGTCCAGCTGTCGAGCAGCCGATAGAAGCTGCGTGCGTTCTTCTTGGTGTAAGCCCATTCGGACATGGTCGCTCCCTGCACCGGTGCCAGCACCGAGGCCGAGAACGAGAACGGGCCGACGCCGGGGATGCCGGCCTTGATCGATTCGGCACAGAGGAAGAAGGAAACCTTGCCGGCGGCCTGCGCCTGCAGCGCCGCGGGCGCGCCGAAATCATAGTCGCAGGAGACGATGACGAGGTCGGCACCCTGGTCGAGCACCGCAAGGCCGGCCTTGGCACCCTCGGCCTGATCGGTCTTGGTGTCGGCAAAGACGGGCTTGATCTTCTTGCCGAGCAGGCCGCCCGCCTTGTTGATCTCCTCGATCCGGATCAGCGCCGCGTCCTGCGCCGGCTTGTCGTAGGCTTGCATGAATCCGGATGCCGCGGTCGCAAACCCAACAACGATCTCGTTGGCTGCCCGGGCCGGCGTGAACCAGAGCGCGGATGCTCCGGCCAAGATGCTGAGTAATGTCGTAAAGCGCATATCCCCACTCCTCCAATTGTACAAACAAGCGTCAGTGCAGTTCCTTCAGCGCGGTCTGGACCGGTGGCGTCAGGCGGCGCTGCAACGGCCATCGACGCCAGGAGAATTCCTGGTTGCGGGTCAGTCCCGTCGGCAAGTACATCAGGATCGCGATGGTGATGATGCCGATCGCGATCTCCTGGACACCGTTCGGCAGGCCGACGGTGTGACCGCCGAGGCTGATGCCCTTCTCGAGATTGCGGAACAGCTCGATCAACACGGAGATCGCGACCACGCCCGAGACGGCTCCGCTGAGGCTGTACATGCCGCCAACCACCAGCATCGACAGCGTGATGAACGTCGTCCGCAGATAGAATGCGCCGGGATTGACGATGCTCAGGAAATGCGCGTACAGCGCGCCGGCGAGCCCGATGATGAACGCGCTGACGACGAAGGCGATCAACCGTTCGCGGACGATGTCGATGCCGGAGGCGCTGGCCGCGACAGCTTCGTCTCGCGTGGCGCGAAGTGCCAGTCCGGAGCGCGAGATCGAGTAGAGATAGGCGATCGCGATGGCCACGGCGCCGCCGATCCATCCGGTCCAGACGGTCATGGTGGGCGGAATGCCGACGATCGAACCCTGTCCGCCCGTCACCGAATCCCAGTTCGAATAGACATTGTTGATGACGCCGAGCAGGCCGAAGGTCGCAATCGAGGCGGCGATGCCCGACAGGCGCATGATGACGCGGCCGACGATCAGCGCGAACAGTGCCGCAAACAGTCCGGATATCGGCGTCGCCACCCACATCGGCAGTTGCGCGTGGAGCAGCCACGCCGGCAGGCCCTTGAGCGTGATCGACTTCATCACCGGCGGAATCGTGAGCCAGGCGGTCATGTAGGCGCCGAGGCACATGAAGCTGATATGGCCGAACGACAGCAGGCCCGAATTGCCGACGAAGACGTAGAGCCCGACCACCACCATGATGTTGATGAACATCTCGACCACGGTGCGGTTGAAGGCCCGGCTGCCGAATTGATAGGAGAGGGCCGCCATGATGAGCAGCGCCACGATCAGCACGATCGGCGTGATGATCGTTTGCCGGATGACGGACGGCCGCTGCGACATCGATCAGACCCTCTGCTTGGCGGATTTCGGTGCGAACAGGCCCTGCGGCCGCACCAGAAGGACGACGATGACGGCGCCGTAGACGAAGGCGTCGCGGAATACCCTGGCGTCATGCGGCAGGGTCGCCTGGAACACGACGCTGGCCGCACCAATCAGGAAGCCGGCGGCAACGGCGCCGGGAATGCTGCCGAGGCCGCCGATCACGGTCGCGATGAACGCGATCAGCATCACATTGGCGCCCATGCCGATGTCGGCGGTGCCGGAATTGGTCGCCAGGATCAGGCCGATCGCCGCCGCCAGCATGCCGCTGATAGCGAAGGCCAGCAGGATCACGCCGTTGGCGCGGACCCCGAGCATGCGCGCCATGGTGAAATTGTCGGCGGCCGCGCGCATCTCGAGCCCGTAGCGCGTGCGCTTGAGGAACAGGACGAGGACCGCCAGCACGGCCAGCGTGATGATGATGGTCACGACCTGGAGCATCGGGATGTGAGCGCCGAGGAATTCGACCGGCAGGCCAAGGCTCGGCCACAGCGTGATCGACTTCGGCCGGCTGGAAAACAGCATCAGCAGGAGATGCCGGATCACGAAGCCGAGCGCGAAGGATGCGATCATCATCGTCGCCGGATTGGCATTGCGGAAGCGGCGGAAGACGACGATCTCCGACAGGATCGACAGCGCGGCGCCGATCAAGAGCAGCAGCGGGATCAACAGATGGAACGGCAGCTGCCCGGCAAAGACGATCGCCGCAGCATCGATCGACGGCCACAGCATGGCGAAGACGCAAAATGCGATGAAATCGCCGTGGGCGAAGTTGACGAGCCGCATCACGCCGAAGATCAGGGCGATGCCGAGCGCGCCAAGGGCGTAGAGGCTGCCGAGGCTGAGGGCATCGAAGATGATCTGGAGCAGTTCGCGCATCTCAATGATCTCCGAAGCCGAAATAGGACTGCTTCAGACGATCATCCCTGACCATATCGGCCGCAGGGCCCTCGAGCACGATGCGGCCGCCGCGGATCAGGACCATCCGTCCGCCCGTCATCATGGCGCGTGTCGAGCTCTGCTCGACGATCAGGAGGGTGAGCTTGCGCTGCGTCCGCAGCCGCACCAGGATCTCGTAGACCTGGTCGATGATCTTTGGCGCAAGGCCGAGCGACGGCTCGTCGATCGCCATGATGCGGGGCGCGGCCATCAAGGCGCGGCCAATGACGAGCATCTGCTGCTGGCCGCCGGAGAGCATGCCCGCCGGGGTGTGGCGGCGCTCGGCCAGCATCGGGAATTCCTCGTAGACCTGATCCAGGTCGTCGGCGATCTTCTTGCGGTCGGCGCGCATGCCGGTTCCGACCTTCAGGTTCTCCTCGATCGTCAGCGCGCCAAAGACATTGCGTCCCTCCGGAACCAGGGAGAATCCGCGCCGGGCGATGTCTTCGGGTGCGGCACCCGTGATCTTTGCGCCATCGATCATGATGGACCCGGAGCCCGGTGGCACGACGCCCGCGATGGCGTTCAGCAAGGTCGACTTGCCAGCGCCGTTCGGGCCGGTCACGAACAGGATTTCGCCTTCATCGATCTTCAGCGTCAGGCCGCGGAGAGCCGTCAGGCGCCCATAGCTGACGGTGATGTCGTCGACGGCAAGCAGCGTCATGACGCGACGGCCTGTTCGGCGCCGACCGGCGGAAGCGGCTCGTCGCGCTGCGTGCCCATATAGGCGTGCCTGACCGCGTCGCTGTCACGGATCTGAGCAGGCGGGCCGGCTTCGATGACCTCGCCGGAATCGAGGACGTAGATGCGCTCGCAGAGCTCGAGCACGAGGCCGATATTGTGCTCGATCAGCAGCACCCCCACATTGAGCTCGCCCGCGATCCGCCGGATGATGGCGGCAAGTTCGTGGCTCTCATGCTCCGACATTCCTGCCGCCGGTTCGTCGAGCAGCAGATAGCGCGGTGTGCACATGATGGCGCGGCCGATCGCGACGCGGCGCTCGTCGGTATAGGGCAGGGCGCCGGCGATGGTGTTGGACAGATGCGAAATGCCGAGCCAGGCCATGACGCGCTCGGCTTCACCGATCGCCTCCGGACGGGATTGGCCCAGGCCGACGCCGGTGACCTCAAGGTTGTCCATCACCGGCAGGTCGCGGAAAAGTCGGCCCGACTGGAAGGTTCGCGCCACGCCTTTGCGGCGCAACTTGTGCGCTGCAATGCCACTCAGCGTCTCGCCTTCCAGTTCCACGGTTCCGGCGCCAACCGGTTGGAAACCCGTCAGCACATTAATAAGGGTGGTCTTGCCGGCTCCGTTCGGACCGATCAGTCCGGCGATACGTCCCCGCGGTACGGTCAAGGTCACGTTGGACAGCGCCTTCAGGCCTTCGAATTGGACGCTGATATCGCGAGCGACCAACTCCAAACCATCGGACATGACCTCAATGCCTCTCACTCGCGAACCGATGGATTGATTTTTCCGGTCCGCCGGGGGATTGTAAAATTCGAAATATCGTTCGCTGATATCGGAAATTTTTATGTCTCTGACGTTCCGTCAGGTTCGGCATTTCATCGCAACCGCCGAGACCGGGCGCGTTTCGGCTGCCGCGGCGGCGCTCAGCGTGACGCAATCTGCGGTCACCGCGTCCATCAAGGCGCTCGAGGCCGAGCTCGGCCACAAGCTGTTCGACCGTCACTCGAACGGCGTGACGCTGACCTTTGACGGACGGGAGTTCTTGCAGCGTGCCCGCGCGATCGAGGCCAGCGTATCGGATGCGATACGCGGGCCGCATCGCTGGGGAATGCAGGTGGACGGCACCGTCGATGTCGCCGTCAGCTACACCATCGCCGGATATTTCCTGCCGCCCTTGTTGTCGCGCTTCTGGCGATCATTTCCGGGCATCACGGTGCGTCTCCACGAGTTTCCGCGTGACGCGATCGAGCAGAGCTTGATCAGCGGTAGCGTCGATGCGGCCATCATGCTGGTTGCGAACTTGCATGACCGGCACTCCATTCGCTCGCGGCTCTTGTTGCGCTCGCCGCGTCGCTTGTGGACTTGCGTCAATCATCCGTTGCTTCGCAAGGACAGCATCAAGCTGGCGGACCTGGTGAGCGAGCCCTATCTGATGTTGACCGTCGATGAAGCCGAACGCTCCGCGATGCGTTACTGGCAGCATACGGCGTACGTGCCGAACGTCATCTTCCGGACCCTGTCGGTCGAAGCGGTTCGCAGCATGGTCGCAACCGGCATGGGAATTACAATCCTGTCCGACATGGTCTACCGTCCCTGGTCGCTCGAAGGACATCGCATCGATCTCAAGACGCTCGATGACGCCGTCCACACCATGGATGTCGGGCTTGCCTGGAAGGACAAGGCGAAGCTTTCTCCGGCGGCTCGCGCGTTCTGCGAGTTCGTCGCTCATTCCTATCCCGGATCCGAGCCGGTCCAATTTGAATAGCGGACTTGCACGTGCCAAGGCAGGTTTGATGATGGATTGGACCGAAGGTTGCCGACACGTGCCTCTGCGCCAACGTCGAACAGGGCAAAGGCGGCGCAGGATGTCAGGAGGTACCTGTCGGCTTGGACATCGCTGAAAGCGCGCGTCTCAGGGCATTGGCGGCGACAACGCCTGCGCAGCAGCCGGCACCTTTGACGAATATGTCTTTTATGTAGCCATGCCTGCCGGCGAGCAGCTTTTGAATGAGTTCGAAGCCGACGATGACGGCGAGCAGTGCCAGCAGGATCGGCAGGACATGCTTCGGATAGGCGAGCGAAAAAACGGCACCGACGACGAAGAGCGCCGCAAAGCGATCGGCGTTTGGCGATATCAACGTGTGGGGACGAAATGCCAGCGTTGTATCGGTGACGATGAAGAGGCCCAGGATCAAACCCCAAGCCAAATATCGGAATACGGTTTGGGGCATTTCTGAACTCAACGGGCCATGCCGCCGGGCGCGACATTGAGCGGTGCGCCGCCAGTCGAAACGGGACCTGAAGGCCTGACGGCCCGAGGCGGCGGCTTTCTCGGCTGCGGGGCGGGTGGCGGGATCGGGGCACGCGGCGCCTCGGCCGTAACAGGTGGCGGCGGCGCTGTCGGCGGGGGCAGATGCTGCAACTCTTCGACCTTCGAGGTCAGGACCGCCAACTGGTCGGTAATGGCCTTCAACTGCGCCTGCCCGTCGGCTACTGACCGATCGAGTGCGGCGAGGTCTTCCTCGAGCTTCTGTTGGGCCGCGAGGAGAGTTGGCAACGCCTCCTTGTCGCTCGTCGTCATCGCTCCGCCGGACGATTCGTGGCTTATGGCGGGGACCAATGCCGCGACTTCGGGCCAAGCGTAGACGCCGCCGGCGCCGACAAGGGCGACGACGACGATCAGAAGAAACCATGGCCAGCGGCGGCGACCGGCGGGCAGGGGGCTGTTCGGCGCATGGCCGTGCCACGCCTGGTCGGAATCGTTGTCCATCAATGCTTCCTAGGCGCCTCTGGCATTCGTTGCAATCGATACGGAGTTCGACCATGTTACCGGGTAATGCTTCATTTGCCCGCTCCCCTCTCAGCGCCTACCCGTACTTCCCAGCTCCTCGAAGAACTCGTCGCGCAAGCACCTGACGGCCCCGTCGACCTCGAATGGCTCCTCAGCCATCTGGACAGGCGCTCGTTCGGGTTGCTCCTGCTGTTGCTGGGGCTGCTCGTGATCGTCCCCGGCGTGGCCACAATTGCGACGCTGGCCCTCCTGTTTCCGGCGGTCGAGATGATGTTGGGGCACAGTGCTCCATCTTTTCCCCGCTTCCTGTCGAAGCGGCCGTTCGACTTCAAGCGATTCAAGCGGTTCACCGTCAGGGCGGGTCCGCTGCTGCGCGCGATCGAGAACATCAGCCGGCCGCGCTGGAACGCGCGCCATGACGTGACTGACCGGCTTGTTGGCTTGGTCGTGTTCCTGTTGGGTCTGCTGGCGGGCTGGCCCCTGCCTCTGGTCAACGTCATTCCCGGAATTGTGGTCGTCCTGATCGCGATCGCTTACCTGCAGGAAGATGGTCTGCTGCTGGCCGTAGCAATGGCGGCCGCGGTGATGTCCCTGCTTGGCCTTGGATGGACACTCTGGACGTCGGCCGCAGCCGTGATCAGCTGGATCGCGGTCTGAAATACCGCGGCAAGCCGCGGGATAGATGCGCTACAGGAACCGATGAAGCTTAAGACATTGGTTATCACTTTGCTTTCATTTTCACCGCCTCATTCAACAAAGAGGCACCATGTCTGACATCACCATTCCCGGCGGAAAAATTCGTTCCTTCATCGAGCGGATCGAGAATCTGGACGCTGAACTGCAGGAACTGAACGAGCAGAAGAAGGAAGTGTTTTCGGAAGCCAAGGGTGAGGGTTTCGACGTGAAGATCCTCAAGGAGATCGTCAAACTGCGAAAGCAGGATCAGGATGAGCGTGACGAGCGCGAATCCCTGCTCGATCTCTATATGCGCGCCATGGAAACGGCACCGGCGGACAAGGCTGCTGCGAAAGCGGCGTGAGAAGCCCGGTGCGTTCCCCGCGATCGACTCCGGGGACGCGCGATCTCTCGGCGGACGAACTTCCCAAGTTCGTCCGCCCCCGTCCCATCAACCATTCGCGCGGCGTTGGTCGCACCTTCCGCTCATGATTGCGTCTTCCGATTGGATCGAAGTAGCGCTCGATCAGGGTTGATGCGGCGATGCGCAGCGGATCGCTGGAACCGGCAATCCAAGGTCATCGCGACGCTTTGGCGCCCCGCGCCGTTTCGACCATGGTTCGAAAAGTGATCGAATATCTGGGGGCCTCGACCGGCGGAATGCTGTGCTCCCATATCTGCCGTGCATCACCGGCCATCAGATAGAGTGATCGGGACGCCGCCTCGAGCGTGAACCGCTCCCACCCGTTTTCCGTCCGGCGTCGGAAGCGGAACTTGCATGCGGATCCCAGGGACAGTCCGAAAATCCTGTCGAAATGCGGCTTGTCGCGGTGCCAGCCGATACCGACGCCGCGATCATACTCGGTGCACAGGATCTGCCCGATCTCGGTCGACGCGCCGCCGAAGGATTGGATCGCGGCGACGATGTCGCTTAACCAGGAGGGGATCGGTTCGGTACATTCCAGTCGGCGCGACCCATAGTCGTACCGGTAACCGAACGAGGCCACGCGGCGCTTGCCTTCGAACTGTCCGATCTGGAAGGGGGCAAGCGGAAGTGCCCGGATGTGGCGGATGAGCTCGCCCTCGGTTGCTTTGGAGATGAAATCCGGCGCGTAGCGCAGACCCGCCGGTCCTGCGGCGGGCGCATCGAACATCGACAGTTGCTCGGACAATCTGGTGCCGTCAGTGATTGCGAACCTGCCACGCATATGGGCGCGCCGAGACTGAATTTAAACCGGCCGTCAGGTCGCTCGGTCTTCCATCTGGCGCGGCTTCGATGGGCGAAAGGCGGCGTCAAAGCTCGGTCTCGGCATTCTCTTTCGCCACGATCTTCAGGCCTTGGCCAGGAGCGATTGCCGCAACGTCGTCGGCTTCGTTCCGTCGCCGCGGGTGACGGCGCTATGAGGACCAGTTGGCCTTAGGGACAGGCTCTCAAGCCGAATGTATCCAATATAGCAATGTCGGCTTCAAAAGGACCGGTCGAACTCGGAAAATGCGCTTCGATCGCGGATCGCCAGAACATACATATATCCATGTAGATATAGACAGTTATGGGGGGGTCAGGTGTGAATATATCCTCCGGTCAAACCAGCTGCTGTCCAAATCTTGGATACGGATGTTGACTTCTGGATACATTCTGTTCAATTTCCGCCCACAATAAAATCAATCCTGGGAGGACCCGGTGACCGGCAGTTCGGGCGCGCGCGGGGCGAAATTGACGCAGACGACGGCCGTGCTGGTGATGTGCGCGGTCCTGATCGTCATTTTTTCGATCTTCCTGAAGGGCTTCCTGACGCTGGGCAATCTGTTCGCGCTGGCGCGCAACATTTCGATACTCGGCATTCTCGCGCTCGGCATGGCCGTGGTCGTGATCGGGCGTGGACTGGATCTGTCGCAAGTCGCCTCCTTTGCCGCTTCCACCGCGATCGCGATCATCCTGATGAACTCGGGCTACGCGACGCCGGTCGCGCTGCTGATCGGCTTCGTGATGGCGATCGCCATCGGCATCCTGAACGGGTTTCTGATCTCGGTGATCGAGATGCCGCCGCTGCTGACGACGCTGGCGTCGAGCCTGGCGGTGCTGGGGATCGTGCGCACCACAGCGGTGCAGCACTATGTCGTCTATCTTTCCAAGGGGCATGACGAATTCCTGCGGCTCGGCGGCAACATCTGGGGCGGCGTTCCGATCTCGATCCTGATCTTCGCGGCCACCGCGGTCGTGGTGCATCTTTTCCTGTCGCGCACCGTGATCGGGCGCTTCGTCTATGCCCATGGCGACAATCCGGATACCGCGCGTCAGACCGGTCTGCCGACCCGCCCGCTGACCATGATCGAGTACGCGCTGTGCGCCGCGATCGGGTATGTCGGCGGTGTCGTGATGGTCGCGCAGACGGCGCTGATGCATCTCCAGGTCGCGGAATCGACGATCATTTTCGACGTCATCATGGTTGTGGTGCTCGGTGGCGTCAGCCTCGTCGGCGGCCGCGGCAACGTGATGAGCGTCATCGCCGGAACGCTGCTGATCGGCGTGCTGCTGAACGGCATGACCATCATGGACATGGACGTGCAGACCCAGAACATCGTCAAGGGTGTCGTGCTGCTGATCGCGATCCTGCTCGATTCCCGGCTGCATCCGCGCGACGAGGAGACGTCGAAGCAGGGCGATTAAAGCTCTGCATCAACCAACGGGCCGCAACAGTCGGCCGACATAACAGGGGAGGAATTGACATGACGAAAGCTGTGCACAGGAGGGCGTTTGCCGGCATCGGGCTGGCCGCGATGGTGGCAACCGCCGCGCTGGTGGCTGCGCCATCGCAGGCGGCCGGGCCGCGCGACCAGCTGCGCGAGAAATTCGACAAGTCGCTCAAGGGCAAGACGGTGGCCTGGTCGCCGGTCTGGATGGGTGTTCTGGAATCCGAATGGACGCGCGTGATGAAGGATCGTTTCGACGATTACGGCATCAAGCTCGTCACCCGCGACGCCAACATGAAGTCCGACATCCAGCTTCAGACCGTCAGCGACTATATCAACGACAAGCCCGACGTGATCGTGGTGCAAAATCCGAACGTCACGCTGCTCGCCAAGGAGCTGAAGCGTGCAATGGACGCGGGCATCTATGTCGTGCAGGTCAACATGGCATCGAACACCCTGACCGACGCCTATGTCGGCGTCGATGCCAAGGATCTCGGCACCAAGATCGCGCGCGAGGTCATCAATCAGTGTGGCGGCGGCAAGGGCTCCGGCGAGGTTGCGATCCTCGAAGGTGAGGCGACCGCGGCCTATTCGCTCGACATGAAGAATGGCGCGATGGAGGTGTTCAAGACCGACCCGTCGATCAAGGTCGTGTCGTCGCAGCCGACCAGCTGGGACGCCAACAAGGCCGGCGACATCACGACCACCGTGTTGCAGCAGCATCCCAAGCTGTGCGGGATCCTCAGCGTCTGGGGACCGCAAACCGCGGGCGCGGCGCAGGCGATCAAGGCCGCCAACATGGGCGACAAGGTGAAGGTGTTCGTCGCCAGCGACGGCCAACCTGCGGATTGCGATCTGCTCGAGCAAGGCGCGTTCTCCGCGAACCTGTCGTATCGCGCCGACGTGCAGGGCCAGACCATCGCCGACGCGGTGATTGCGCTGTTGCAGAGCGGCGACAAGCCGGGCGCGAAGAACATCGCCTATTACACGACCCCCGCCTGGGTGAAGTCGAAGGACGATCGCATGTACTGCTTCAGCATCCCGAAGGGCGCGAAGTAAGTCGTTCCGGCGCCCGCGCCCACCGCGGCGCGGGCAGGCCGGAGCTGTCGATCCAAATCCCCCGTGTCGTCCCGCCGTTCGGCTGCTGCTGCGCCGAGCCCGCCGGAGTCTGTTGATGAAGAGCCTGCAACGAGCCTGGCACCGCCATTCGCCCCAGTTGTTCCTGGGCGAACTGCTTGAGAAGCGCTGGATGGAGCCGATCATTCCATTCACGCTGACGATCGCGGTTTTCCTGGCCTTCGCGATCATGATCCCGCGCTACCTGACGGCGGGCAGCCTGCAGGAACTGATGCGGAATTTCGCGGAGCAGGGCATGGTCGCGGTCGCGATGGCCTTCTCCGTGCTGTCGGGCGGCATCGACCTGTCGGTCGGCGCGGTGTTCGCGATGTCGAACTTCCTCGCGCTCTATCTGTATCTCATCCTCGGGCTGCCGCTGCCCGTGACGATCGTGCTTGTGGTCCTGTTCGGTGCGGCGATGGGCGCGATCAACGGCGGCCTGATTGCCTACGGCAAGACCCGGCCGTTCCTGACGACGCTCGTCGTCCTCATCATCGTCCGCGCCGCCTACAACAAGGTGACGGTTGCGTTCACGAACGAACTCGCGAGCATCGACAGCGGGTCCAGTACGTGGGACTTCATGGGCTCGGGGAGGGTTCTCGGCATTCCCTTCAACATGCTGGTGCTGATCCTGCTTGCGGTCGGAACCCACTTCTTCCTCACCCGCATCAAGCCCGGCGTCCACATCATGGCGGTCGGGTCGAGCCGCAAGGCGGCCCGCCACGCCGGCGTCAACGTCAAGCGCGTGCTGTTCTCCGCCTATGTGATGTCGGGCGCGATCGCGGCGCTGGCGGGGATCCTCTATGCCGCGCGGCAGAGCAGCTCGGGCACCGACACCGGCGTCGGCTGGGAGATCAACGCGCTGGCCGCGGTGGTGCTCGGCGGCATCAGCCTGGCCGGCGGCCGCGGTACCATCGCGCGCGCCGTCATGGGCGCGGCGATCATCTTCATGCTCACCAGCGGCATGGTCCGGCTCGGGATCTCCGGCAACCTGACAACCGCCATCATCGGCATCATCCTGCTGCTTGCGGTCGGCTTCAACGTGAAGTGGGTCAAGAACAAGGGCAAGATGCTGCAAAAGGTCTATGTCACCCCAAGCTGGGTTGATTTCGAACCGCCGCCGTCGGTCGAGCGGGGCAGCGGCACGCCGTTCGCGGAGAACGACCGCCTGAAGAACGCGGAAGCGATCGCGCTCAACATGATCGAGGGCCCGGAAGACATCATCCTTGACCGCAAGGACAACCTCTACACCGTCAACCGCAACGGCTCGATCATCCGCTTTCTCGCACCGGACTATACCGTGCGCGAGGAATTCGCGCGCATCGGCGGCCGGCCGCTCGGGTTGGCGTTCGATCGGGATCAGAACCTCCTCGTCTGCATCGCGGGCATGGGCGTTTACGGCGTGAAGCCCGATCGCTCGGTCTTCAAGGTCACCGATCGCACCACGCGCACGCGTACGCGCCTCAAGGACGATTCACGGCTCTATCTCGCTGACGATCTCGACGTCGCGCCGGACGGCAAGATCTAT
The DNA here is from genome assembly GCF_054058795.1 of Bradyrhizobium sp. USDA 4506. Classification (NCBI taxonomy): domain Bacteria; kingdom Pseudomonadati; phylum Pseudomonadota; class Alphaproteobacteria; order Hyphomicrobiales; family Nitrobacteraceae; genus Bradyrhizobium; species Bradyrhizobium sp. USDA 4506. The sequence goes on from NZ_JBSSBM010000002.1 coordinate 1,586,993, forward strand.
TTCAGCGAGGCTTCGACCCGATATGAACTGACCGACTGGGCGCTCGACGGCTTTGAGGGACGCGGCAACGGCCGGCTGATCTGCCACGATCCGAAGACCGGCACCACCAGGACAGTCCTCAAGAACCTGACGTTCCCGAACGGCATCTGCATCTCGCATGACGGTCAGTCGGTGCTGTGGGCCAGCACCTGGCTATGCCAGATCAACCGCTTCTGGATCGCCGGCCCGAAGGCGGGCACCAGCGAAATCCTGATCGACAACCTTCCGGGCTATTGCGACAACATCAACCGCGCCTCCGACGGCAAGTACTGGCTCGCCTTCGTCGGCCTGCGCACGCCGGTCTATGACCTTGCGATGCGCAACCCTGTTTTCCGCACCCGCATGGTCAAGCAAATCCCGCCGGACGAGTGGCTGTGCCCCGGCATCAACTACGGCTGCGTGGTCAAGTTCGACGACAATGGCGTGGTGACGGAATCGCTCTGGGATCCAGGCGGGCTTTCGCATCCGACCATCACGTCGGTCCGTGAACACAAGGGCTATCTCTATATCGGGGGGCTGGAGAACAACCGCATCGGCCGCATCCGCCTGCAGGACGCCGACCCGACCTGGGAAGCGCACAAGTCCTATTGGGGAAGGGCCTGAGCCATGTCTCTGCTTGGCGATATCATCGATCGCGTGCTGTCCCCGAACCGGGAAATTCACGGCATTCCGGTGCTCGACGGCGCCTTCTCGCCGAACCAGCGGCTCGACCAGGCGCGCCAGCTCGGCGACGAGATCGAGCGACCGGACGACATCGCGCTCGGGCAGGACGGTGCGCTCTATGTCTCGACCGGCAACCGCGTTCTGCGTTGCGCGGGAGACGACTTCAACACGCGCACGGAGTTCGCGACGCTCGACGGCCCGGTCGGCGGGCTTGCCTGCACGCCGGACGGCCGGCTGCTCGCCTGCGTCTCCGGCGTGGGGTTGGTGGCGCTTTCGCCAACTGGCGAGATCGCCGGCAAGCTCGAAAGCGTCGGTGGTGAGAAGATTGCCTGTCCGTTGTCGGTGACGGTCGCGCCGGACGGGGCGATCTACCTGACCGACGGTTCGCGAAACAATCGGCCAGAGCATTGGCTGACCGACCTGATGCAGAACCGCGCCCCGTCGGGCCGGCTCATTGCCTGCAATTCCTCGCTCGGCGGTGCGAGCGCGCGTGCGGACAAGCTCGCATGGCCGCTCGGCGTGGTCGTATCCGGTGACGGCAAAGATGTGTGGGTCGCCGAGTCCTGGGCCCACCGCCTGACCGCTTTTTCACGTGCGGGTGACGACAGGCGCGTGATCGTCAAGAATCATACCGGCTACCCGGCGCGTCTTGCCCGAGGCGAGAATGGTGAGGTCTGGATGGCCTTCCTCGCGCTCCGCACGCAATTGACCGAATTCGTCCTGCGCGAGCGGACATTCTGCGAAGAGATGATGCGGACGGTGCCACCTGAGCTTTGGATCGGGCCGGCGCTGGATGGCCGCCTCAATCCGCGCGAACCGACCCAGATCGGCCGCATCAAGAAACTCGGTATCCAGAAGCCGTGGGCCCCGCCGCGTTCCTATGGCCTCGTCGCCCGGCTCGACGACAGGGGCACGGCGACCGAGACGCTGCACAGTCGCGTCGATGGTCGGGTTCATGGAATCACCGCCGTCCGCCCGGTCGGCTCGCGTGTGCTGGCGGTGTCCAAGGGACGCGATTGCCTCGTCGAACTGCCGCCTGGTCGCGGCATGCAAGAAGGATGAACGCCATGGCGGCCGAACAACAGGCAGGAACCCCGCTGCTTCAGATCGTCAATGGCAGCAAGGTCTATGGCGGCCTGCACGCGATCGATGCTGTCAATTTCGATCTGCGGCCGGGCGAAATTCACGCGCTGCTGGGAGAAAACGGCGCGGGGAAATCGACGCTCTGCAAGGCGATTGCCGGTGCGATCGTGCTGACCTCCGGCGACTACCTGATCCAGGGACGCAAGGTTTCGTTCGCGTCGCCAAAGGAAGCGCTCGAGGGTGGGGTCGCGATGGTCTACCAGGAATCCAGCCTGGTCCCCTCGATGACGGTGGCGCAGAACCTTGAGCTCGGCATGGAGAAGTGGGTCACGGTCTACAGCAAGATCAACATCGCGGCGACCCAGTCGCTGCAATCGATGAACTTCAACGTCGACCCGCTGGTGCTGGTGGAGAATCTCGGAACCGCCAAGCGGCAGATGGTCGAGATCGTGCGTGCGGTTCGCCACAACGCCCAGGTCTTCATCTTTGATGAGCCGACCGCATCGCTGACCCCCGAAGAGACGCAGCATCTGTTCCATCTTCTCAACACCCTGAAGGAGAAGGGCGCCGGGATCATCTTCATCTCGCATGCGCTGGAAGAGGCATTGAACATCGCCGATCGCATCACCGTGCTTCGCGACGGCAAGCTGGTCGCCACCGTACCGGCGAAGGACGTCACGCGGGACGCGCTCGTGCGGATGATGGTTGGCCGTGAGGAAACCGCAGCGCAGTACGCGACCCACGGGGCTGATCCGGATGCGCCGAAGCCGCATGCCTCCCGCGGTGAGAAGGTGCTTTCGGTCGAGAACGTGACGATGGGCAGCATCGTCAAGAATATGTCGTTCTCGGTGTTCAACGGAGAAGTCGTCGGGATCTTCGGGCTGGTCGGGGCAGGGCGCTCCGAGATCGCGCAGATCGTCAGCGGCGCCCGCAAGCGCAACTTCCTGCGCGGCGGGATGATCTATCTGCGGGACAAGCCGGTCCGCTACCGGGTGCCGCGGCAGGCGGTGCGCGACGGAATCGCCTACATCACCGAGGATCGCAAGGTCGACGGTTTTTTCGAGACGATGACGGTGGATCAGAATATCTATCTTGGCTATCTGTCGTCGCCGCGCGTCAAGCGGTTCCTTTACTCCGCGCGCGAGATGAAACGGATCGCCGATCAATGGATCTCGGCGCTCTCGATCTCTGCATTGAAGCGGACGCTGAAGATTGTCGAATATTCCGGCGGCAACCAACAGAAAGTCGTGGTGGGAAAGTCTCTGGCCCAGGAGCCTACGGTGGTCATCTTCGACGAACCGACGCGTGGTGTCGATGTGAGCGCCATTCCACAAATTCACGAGGCGATTCGCAGGCTGGCGCGCGAGAACAAGGCGGTTGTCGTTATTTCTTCCTATCTGCCGGAGATTCTGGCTATCTCGGATCGGATCCTGGTCGCTCGCGGCGGACGTATCGTCGAGGAAATGGCACGGGCTGATGCGACCGAGGACAAGATCATGTACGCGGCCATTCATTGAAGGAGGGCCTTTCATGAGTCCTTATCAGCGGCCTCCCCATTGGAAGGACATGACGCGGGACGGCAATGAGGACGATCCGGAGTCCCGTCGCCTGATGAGCGAGAGGATCGCAAGCGAGATTCGCAGCGCGGTGCTGAGCGGCGAGATGCGGCCAGGCACGCGGATTCGGCAGGAGCTTCTTGCGGCCCATTTCGGAGCCAGCCGCATTCCCGTGCGCGAGGCGCTGAAGCAGCTCGAGAACGAGGGGCTCGTCGTGATGGCGCCGAACCGTGGCGCCTGGATTGCGGACGTCAATTCGGAAGAATCGATCGAGATCTACAAGATCCGTGAAGCGGTCGAGCCGCTTGCCATCGGCGAAAGCGTTCCAAATCTGACCGACGAGGATATCGAGACGCTTGACCGCATTGTGCGCGAACTTGAGCAGGTCACCACGCTCGAGGAATACATCCAGCTTGATCGGGAGTTTCATCTACGGACCTATTCGCGGGCGCGGATGCCGCAACTGCTGGCGATGGTCGAACGCTTCTGGAACAGCACGCAGCATTTCCGGCGACAGTTTGTGAGCGAGACCTATGCCAAGGACGGGTTTCCGTTCTCCGATCCCCAGCATGTCCTGATCATGGACGCGATCCGGGCGCGCGATGTCGAAGCTGCACAGGTGTTGGTGCGTCTCCACATCCGGCGCACGCGCGTTGTCATTCAAGCAAAAGAGAGTGGGGCGGCCCAGCCGCCCCTTGCAAGCCGTGCCGCGCTGCCGCATGCGCGTCTCGGCTCGGTCTATCGAGGAAAAAGTGCCAATGAGTAGTGGCGGCGAACGCCTTTTGCCACGGTTCCTGCGGCGCCAGATGGCGGCGGGCTATAGCGGCCGCCGGGCCGGACGGGGCTGCCGTCGTTACGACACTGGTAGCAAGCGGCGATGACGCTCGGCCTGGATTCTGTGTCGCGTGCGCGCGCTTACGAGGAAGCCGCGGGCCGGCAGCGCGCGCGGCTCGGGGAATCGTCGGTCGCTCCGCCCGATCCCGGAAGGCGGACGGCGCTTGATCTGTTTCAAGCCGCGCCGCGCGAGGCGCCGGCCGTGTTCTATTTCGATGCGACGCAGACCTATGCCGATATCGATCGGCTCAGCGACCGGCTCGCTGCCCGCTTCGCGCAGAAAGGGGTCGGGCGCGGCGATCGGGTCGCCGTCATTCTTCAGAATGTGCCGCAGTTCGTCATCGTCAGCGTGGCGGCCTGGAAGGTCGGGGCCATCGTCGTCAGCCTCAATCCGATGTACCGCACGCCGGAGCTTCGCAAGCTGTTCGGGGATTGCGAGCCGAAGGCGGTGATCTGCCACGACGATCAATGGGAGAACGTTTTCCTGGCCGCCGGTTCGGTCGATTCCGAGCTGGTGTTCTGGACCGGCGCTGGCGAATTCCAGACGCGGAACGATGTCCGGGTGCTGCCAGTGCCGGGCGCAGCGCCGCCGGCCCGGGCGCTGGCGACGGTTTTCGCCGAAAATGCAGCCGCACCACCGGCGCCGGTTCTGACTTCCCACGACATCGCCCTTCTCTTGTATACCTCCGGAACCACGGGCGTTCCAAAGGGCGCCGTGCTCACGCATCGCAATCTGGTGGCGACCGCGTTGATCTGTTGCGATCATTTCGAATTGAACGGCATGTCGCGCATCTTTGGGGTCGCGCCGCTGTTCCACATCACCGGCTTTGAAATCCAGATGGTCGCGGCGTTTGCCGCGCGTGCGGCGATGGTGCTGACCTATCGCTTCCAGCCCCAGGTCGCGCTCGATGCCTTCCTTGAATGGCGGCCGACATTCATCGTCGGTGCCATCACCGCATACATCGCGCTGATGAACCAGGCCGACGCAACGAGCCGGCATTTCGAGAGCTTCGTACATATCTATTCCGGCGGCGCGCCGATCGCGCCCTCGGTCATCGATGCCTTTGCGAGACGGTTTGGACGGGCGATCCGCAGTTCCTATGGAATGACCGAACTGACCTCTGCAAGCCATCTTGCGCCCAACGAAGGTCGGATTCCGGTCGATCCCGACTCAGGCGCGCTGTCGATCGGCAGGCCGACTTCGGGCGCCGATGCGATCGTCGTCGACGACGAGCGCCGCCCGCTCGGACCCGGCGCGCATGGCGAGGTGGTTGTGCGTGGCTCAGGCGTGATGGCCGGTTACTGGAGGAAGCCGGCGGAAACCGACGAGGTGCTGACCAACGGCTGGCTGCATAGCGGCGACGTCGGCTTCTTTGACGAGAGCGGCTGGTTCTACCTCGTGGACCGCAAGAAGGACATGATCTCCGCCTCCGGCTTCAAGGTCTGGCCGCGCGAAGTCGAAGACGTGATCTATGGCTTTCCGGGCGTGCGCGAAGCAGCCGTCGTCGGCGCCGCCGATCCCTATCGCGGCGAGACGGTGGTCGCCTTCGTCTCCGCTCAACCCGGCACCGTGATCGATGTTGCCGCGCTCTCGCGCTTCTGCCGCGAGCGACTGGCGGCCTACAAGTGCCCGGTCGACATTCGCGTGCTGGACGATCTGCCGAAGACGGAATCCGGAAAAATCACCCGAAACACGCTCAGGGACGGCCTACGCGGCCGGTAAGGAGAATCTACATGGATATCACCCAAAGCGAGCGCAGCCAGCAACTGGCCGCGCGTCTCCAGCGCTTCATGATGGAGCACATCTATCCGAATGAGCGCCGATACTATCAGGAGGCCGAGCGGCTCGGGCCCTGGGCTGTGCACCCGGTTGTCGAGGAACTGAAGCCGCTCGCACAACAGGCCGGCCTGTGGAACCTGTTTCTACCCGCTCACGAGGACGGGCTGACCAATCTCGAATATGCCCCGCTGTGCGAGATCATGGGGCGTTCGCATCTTGCTCCCGAGGTCTTCAATTGCAGTGCTCCTGACACGGGCAACATGGAGACCATCCTGCGCTACGGTACGGAGGCGCAGAAGGACCGCTGGCTGAAGCCCTTGCTGGCCGGCGAGATCCGTTCTTCCTTTGCGATGACGGAGCCCGACGTCGCCTCGTCCGACGCGACCAATGTGGCCAGCTCGATCGTCCGTGATGGCGACGATTACGTGATCAACGGTCGCAAATGGTACACCACCGGCGCCACCGATCCGCGATGCAAGATCATCATCTTCATGGGGCAGACCGATCCGCAGAATCCGGATCGTCACAAGCGTCAGTCGATGATCCTCGTGCCGAAGGAGACGCCCGGCGTGCATGTCGTCCGTTCGCTGCCCGTGCTCGGCTTCTACGGCGTACCGGATCGTGCATCCGAGGTGATATTCACCAATGTACGCGTGCCGGCCGCCAACATGCTGCTCGGCGAGGGGCGTGGGTTCGAGATCGCGCAGGGTCGGCTCGGGCCCGGACGCATTCATCATTGCATGCGGTTGATCGGCCTCTCCGAGCGCGTGCTCGAGCGCATGTGCCGGCGCGCGCTGAAACGTGTCGCCTTCGGCAAGCCTCTCGCCGAGCAAACCGTGACGCTCGAGCGGGTGGCCGAAGCGCGCATGAAGATCGACCAGGCGCGGCTGCTGACGCTCAGAGCTGCCTACATGATGGACACGGTCGGCAACAAGGCAGCGCGGCAGGAAATCGCGATGATCAAGGTCGTTGCGCCGAACATGGCGCAGACCATTGTTGACTGGGCGATCCAGGCGTTCGGGGGAGGCGGCACCAACAACGACCATTTCCTTTCGGCAGCGCTCGCGACGACTCGCTTGTTGCGACTGGCCGACGGCCCCGACGAGGTCCACCGCAACCAGATCGGCAAGCTCGAATTGCGCCGATTGCTCAATGTCGATCCCGCACGAACCGGCGGTGGCGCGGATTCGTTGTCGCCCGATGAATCCGAATCCTGGTCCGAAGGCGGCCTGTGGCCGCGCCCGAAAGATTTGCCATAGGCGGGTTGGGAGGGGGCTGGAGCCGAGGGCATCGGCTCCAGCGCTGATCAACAAAAGGAGAGTTGTGAGCGATCTCACAGGGGGACGTCGAGTCCTGCACTAGTCAGGAATTTCTCAGAACCAACGGAGGTTCGCATGAAGCTCCTGATGATCGCCAGCCTGACCGCCCTCGCGCTTTTTCTGGCTGCGACGAATGTCCCGAGATCGCATCCATCGTCCGTGAGCCACACATCGGTGGCAGGGATGCCCGCTGCGCAAGATAAGCTGCCGGTTGAAGATTTCGACGATCGATCGCTGGTGTTTCCGAGGGGAACTCAGCAATAGAGAGAATGGTGCCGTCGCATCCGAACGCATTCGGTTCGGGATGAGCGGGCTGGAAATCGTCTGGCGTTGAACAGCGCGACGCGTCGGACGGCTTGTTCGCTTGCGCAGCCCCCGTCGCGCGCTGTGTTTCAAAAACTCATGAAGATCGGGTTGATCTCAGCGGGATCGCCGACATGTTCTGGGAATTGAAACGGCGCACCGTGGCGATCGACTATCAGAATTGCCAGTAGCAGCGCCAACACCGCAGCGATGTAGATCAGCAGTGGCGACGCGTCCCGGCTGGTGGGATTGCGATCCCGCGGCGGCAACACGCGAGAATGCCAAATGCGCGAGATGAACTGCAGATATGCTTTCGGATGTATTTGCATGTTCGACCTCGATTGTGAGGCGCCTTTACCAAGACTGCGACCGCGTGGGTCGCTCTTCAAGGCGCCGCTTGTCGCACCCCGAACCGAATACGAGCTCCCATGTTGATTACTGGTGAAATGGGCACGTTGTTGCCAGGGGCCAAGCCCGTCGCCCATGGACACGCCAGATTTTCAGAATGACCGCCGGCGGGGCCGATGGACGCCAGGGAGCACTTTGGCCGGGCAGCAAAAACGGGCAGAATGGCCCGGGGCTTCGCTGCGAGTGTCTCCGACGGCCATGGATTTGATTTTGCGCCTCGCCACGTTCCTTGTGACGGCATCGTTGCTTCTTGCGCTGCAACCCGCGCAAGCGCAATTGGCCGGACACGGCGGACCTGTCCGCGCGATCGCCGTTTCAGGCGACGGCAGGACGGTTCTGTCGGGCAGCTTCGACACTGCGGCGATCCGATGGTCGCTGGCAACCGAGTCGGCGGAGCAGGTGCTTCGTTTCCATTCGGGTGCGGTGAATGCGGTCGCCTTCCTCGGCGATGGAAGAATGGCAACGGCGGGTGCGGATGGCCGGATTGCGATCTGGACGTCGGGCCGGCCGCAGCCGGACCGGGTTTTCGCGGACCATACGGGACCCATCGTCGGGCTCGCCGTTTCGCCCGATGCATCCAAGCTCGCATCCGCCTCGTGGGACCATACCGTGCGGCTCTCGTCGTTGTCCGACGGGGGCTCGCGCGTGCTGCAAGGTCACTCGCAAAACGTGAATGGCGTGGCCTTTGCCCCCGACGGACAATCGCTGGTAAGCGTGGGCTACGATCTGACAGTGCGGATCTGGCGCCTGCCGGACGGCAGCGCCGAGGTCGTCACGGTGCCGTTGCCGCTGAATGCCGTGGCCATCTCGCCTGACGGCGAAATCGTCACCGGCGCAGCGGACGGCAAGCTGCGCATGATGACGGCCGACGGCAAGGCAAGCGGAGAGGTCATCGCCGGCGCCACGCCGGTCGTCGCCTTGGCGGTCTCGCATGACGGCGCCTTGATCGCCGCGGCGGCAATTGACGGCACGGTGGCGATCGTCGATCGCAAGGCGCGCAGCGTGCTGCGCACGTTCGCCGGGCTGGGCGGGCCGGTTTGGTCGGTTGCATTCCTGCCCGATGGCGTGACGCTCCTGACCGGCGGCGCCGACGGCAAGATCAGGCGCTGGAATGCACTGACCGGCGCGGCGATCGGATCGAACGTGGTGGGCACGCCGGGGGACCCGCTCGCCGCCTATGCCGACGACCACGGTGCCGAAGTCTTCAGGGCCTGCGTCGCCTGTCACACATTGTCGGAGACGGAGGTGCAGCGTGCCGGTCCGACCCTTGCCGGACTGTTCGGTCGGAAGATCGCCTCGCTGCCGGGCTATCGCTTCTCCGACGCACTCAAGACGATGGACATCGTCTGGACGCCGGAGACCGTCTCAAAATTGTTCGAGATCGGGCCGAACGCCTATACGCCCGGCACGAAGATGCCGGAGCAGCAGATCGGCTCGGCCGAAGATCGCCGCGCGCTCACAGACTTCCTGGCGCGTGCGACGTCGAAATAGCCCGCGTTGGCGCTAGCCGCCTTGCGCATACTCAAGCGAAGGCGTCAAGCCGCGATATGAGACTTTAATACCCCGGCCATTGCTCCACCGGAATTTTCGTCAGCTCCGGGTTCTCCTTGAGCATGCGGGCGATACTAATGCTGGGATGTTCCTTGAGCGCCGCCACGACGCACTGGTTGACGTATTTGCGGCCGGACAGCCACTTGATCTTCTTGCCCTTCGCCTCGGCCTTGCAGGCGACGACCGCCTGCTTGAGTGCAACCTTTTCCGCTTTGGTAAGGGCGGCGGCCTCGACGGCTGTGCCGCCAAGGACCGTGGTGACAAGGCACGTCGACAGAACCTTCATGAATCGAGGCATGCGGCTAGTCCTTGTTCTCGCGTTGACGCAGGTAGTCATCCGTCGTTCGTGGCGGCGCGCGTTCCGGCACGTCCTGGATCGGATCGAACTGCTGTTCGCTCATGACAATGACCCGGCAATCGGCGCACATCCGCAAGGCCTCGGTCCGACGGTCCCCGGCAGGGTACATCCAATGCCGTCCCTCGAGTTTGGTCGCGATCCGATCGATCGTGCTCTTGACGCCGAACGGCCTGCCACAGCGAATACACAGGGCAGGTTCTTCTTCCTTGATCACCCGCGCCGGCGCGCGTCTTGCCCGGAAATCGATCTGCGGGGTGAGCCTGATGACTTTTTCAGGACAGGTGCTCTGACACAAACCGCACTGCACGCAGGCGTCCTCCACGAATTTGAGGACAGGGCGGTCGGGATCGGCGCGGAGCGCGCCGGTTGGGCAGGCCGAAACACAGGACAGGCACAGCGTGCAACCGGCGACGTCGACGGTGATCGCACCGATAGGTGCACCCTCAGGCAAGGCGATCACGTCAACCGGCTTGGGGGCGAGGCGATGCAGTTCGCTCAAGCCGAAGCGAAGCAGATCGCCGCGTTTGCCGACCGTCAGGAAAGTCGCGGGATTTTCGAGGCCGGCGAGGGGGCCAATCCCCGTCAGTTGCTCGGCCAGAGTGTCGGGATCGTCGGTTTCGATCGTGCTCACGCGGCGGCCGTCAAATCCGAGTCCGGCGAGAATGGTCTCGGCCATCCGGATCGTCAGCAACGATCCGGTCACGTCGTGTCGTGGCTTGGCGCGCAGCAGGAGCCGCACGGCAGCCGCGCCATAGGCGAAGGCGCCGATGATGGCTTCCAGGCCGACCTGCGTCAGCTCGTTGACGGCGAGGGGAAGCACATTGGCCGGCAATCCGTCGCCATGGCGGGCGAGCGCATCGATCAGCGGCGTGCCGTGCTGGCTGTCATGCAGCAGCAGGACCGGATGTGTGCCGCCGGCCTCGCGATAGGCGCGCAACATGGCGCGGAGGATCTGCAACTGGGTATCGGCGGGTGGCAGCGCGTAGGATGCCGCTCCGGTGGGGCAGGCGGCCGCACATTGCCCGCAGCCTGCGCACACCTCCGCGTTGACTGCGACATGGTCGCCGTCCGGCGTGATCGCGCCGGTCGGGCACAAATCGAGGCAGCGATGGCATCCGATCAGCTTCGAGCGGGAATGCGCGCAGAGGCTGGGTGTGAAGTCGACATATCTCGGCTTGTCGAAGCTTCCGACGAGATCGCGGGCGGCGAGCACCGCACGCAGCATGGCCGCGGGATCTCGCGGATCCGCGCGGAGATAGCCGTCTCGCAGATCGTGTGCGGGAAACAGAGGCGGCTCGCCGGAGAGGTCGAGCACGAGATCGCAGCGCGAGATCGCGCCGTTGCGCGGGGCTTCGAACTCGAAGCGGGCGCGTGAGGACGGGCGTGGCTGCGCGTAGTCGTCGATCGCGAGCTCGAAGCCGCCAAAGTGCCCCCGCGCATTGCGGATCGTGCCCTGCACGATCGGGAACACGGCCGCGGCAGGCGGCACGACGTCCGCCGGCTTCCTGAGCATGACCGTGACGTCGAGATGGTCCGCCAGCAGCCGGCCAGCCTCGATCGCGGTCTCGTCGCGCCCATAGATCAGGATGATGCCATCGCTCGACAATGTGACCAGCGGATAGTCCGGCGCGGGAACCGCCGCCGCTGCAAGCAGCGCCGCCATCTTCGGGCCCGCCTTCGCGCCATCGCGCGACCAGCCCGCCGTCTCGCGGATGTTGACGAAGCTGATCGGGCCGGCGCGTTCGCCCATCTCATTGGTGAACTGGCCGGCCTGCTGCGTGCAGGCGACGGTCAGCGGGTCGTCGGCTTTCGCGGCGTTGCGGAAATCTTCGAGCTCGGCGCCGCAGAGATGACGATGGCTCCTGATCTCGCAGTTGGGACATCCACGCTGGATCGCGGCCACGTCAAGGCGCATCGTGTCTTCACACGAGCAGATCAGGACGGTCTTCGCTGGCTGCTCCAGGTCGATCCCTCCGCGGGTGCGGCGCCGTCTTGCGGACTCGCGCCATTCCTTCACCTCGTATAGATATTCACTATCGGAAGGAAAAGGAAAGTGGAGGACGGCCCTTGCGGTCGACCCCGACCAGCCGCGTCTCCGTGACGGAAGCGATCCATCTGCCGCCGCCATTCACGCTCGTCCGGTTGCGTGAGAGCGGAGACGCCTTTGCTCACGCTTGCCGCATTGCACCCAAAAGCGGTGCCGGCACGCTGGTGTATGTCGGGCGGTTCGATCTTGCCGAATTCGCCGTGGTGCTCGAGCCGGGCGAGCCCTTGGCCACCGCACGGCGCGCCTTCTATGCTGGCATGGTCGCGCTCACCGACGCCCTGCGCGCCTATGCGCCGCCGCACAAGACGGTCGCGATCGGCTGGCCCGACACCGTCGCGATCGACGGTGGGCTGGTGGGCGGCGGACGGATGGGATGGCCGACGTCTGCGCGCGAGGACGAGCCGCCTGCTTGGCTGGTGTTCGGCGCCATGATCCGGACGGTCGCAATGGCCGATCAGGGACCAGGCGTCCATCCGCTCGCGTCCGCGCTGGATGAGGAGGGGTTTGGCGAAGCGGGAGCCGTGCAGGTGACCGAGAGCTTTGCGCGGCACCTGATGCGGGCGATCGATAGCTGGCAGACCGATGGCTTTGGCAGCCTCGCGCGCGACTATCTCAGCCGGATCCCCCGCGAGCGGCGAACCGTGCTGCGGATCGATGACGGCGGCGATCTCCTCACGCGCCGCGTCGGCGCCGACAGGATCGAACGCAGCGTACTCGTCAAGGCGCTCGGAACGCCGTCCTGGTTCGATCCGAAGCTCGGAGGGCCGCGACTGTGAAACTGCTCCGCAGCATCGCGCTCGATCCCTCCGACACCTTCGTATTCGATGTGGCGGCCGAGCCGGGCGAATGGGCCGTCTCCGGTGCCTTCCGCTTCTGCGATCAGGATCCGACGAAGCTGACCGGCAAGGCCCGCGTCGCGTTCCGCAGTGGCTTCCTCGGCGTGCAGTCCTGGGGCTGGTCGACGCTGGTGCAGATTGTGCCTGCGACCGAGAACGATTGCAGCGCGCTGATCGACCGCCTCGCCAGGCAATTGATCGATCGTTTCGGAGCGCCGGATCTGGCGACCGCGCGGACGGCGGCGGAAGAGGAGGTCGCCTTCGCGCAGTCGCTCTGCAACCATCCGGTCAGCTCGCTCATTGCCGTTCACCGTTCGGTGAGCGACGGCGAAGTCCGGGAGTCGTTCCGCAGGCTGCAGCTGCGTCAGGGTCAGGGACACGGCAAGGCGTTCTCGTTCATGGAAGTCGAAGACGATGTCGAGCCTGACGGTGATCTCAAGCTTGCCGATATGAATGGGGAGTCGCGGCACCGATGAATGATTTCTGGATCGCGTGCGGCCACCATCTGCTCGATCGCGACGAGAGCGGGGGGCTTTGCGTCACCGACGAGTTCCTGAAGGCCTGTTTTGCTCGTCCGGAGCTGGTTCCGCCGGACGAAGCATGCCCGGTCGAGCGGCGGCTGCACCGCGCGCTGCTCGCGGCTCCCCGCAGGCCGGTCGGCGCGGAAGAGATTGACGCGATCGTCGATGCGGATGCTCGGGAGAACTGGCGGCTCGTGCTTGCCTTCCGCGATCTCCTCCTGCGGCATCCGACGCTGGAGCAGGCCTATCTTGCAACCGTCCGGTCCGGGACGAGCGATTTGCCGCCGCTGTTCGTCAATCAGCTCGTGCACGTGATCCTGCGCAATGCGCTCGATGGCTGCGATGATCCGTTCGTGCTGCGCGCAGCCGAGCTGTTCTTCCGCCCGCAGCGCATCCTGCCGCAGGAGCAGGCCCTGCTGCTCGGTGATGAAGAGGTCGTCGGGGGACAGACTCCGCCCCCGGTGCTCTCGCTGATGTCGATGCTGGGGGCGTTGACCGATGCCGAGCTCGACGTCTTGCGCGAGGACAATGCCGGCGATTACTGGCGCCGGAGCGATCAATTCGACATGGCATTCGACCTCACCGCAGGCGGCCGCGGGCCGGCGGCGCTGGCGCAGGCGATGGCGCGCTGGATCTCCCATCTGCTCGGGATCGACGTCAGCATTGAGCCGCTGCGCGAACTGCGTGATGCACGTCTCACCTGGTATGTCGGGCTCGACGCCGATGCGACCAGGCTCGGCGACCGTCTCTGGCATGGCGAGCAGCTCGACGACCGCAGCGCCGGACGCGTGCTCTCATTGTTCCGCCTGACGTTTGCGGACGCCAGCGTGGCCGCAGACGAGATGCGGGGCGAGCCGGTCTATCTCATTCTGTCGATGAACGCCGACCAGAAGCTCCGGATGAAGCCGCAGAATTTGCTGACGGGGCTGCCGGTCAAACATCTGGAGATGGCGACATGAGTCCGGCTGCGCTGCCGCTTGTGCGCGTTCCCGTCGGCGTCGTGGTGGAGCGGCACCAGGCGGATTCGCCGTGGACCGACTTTGTCTGGCGCGCGGTTGCCGTGCTGCCCGACGAGCCGGACACAAAACCCTGGACGGTGCTTCGCGAAGAGAACGGGACGACGCTGTTTTATGCCGGTAGTGCCACGGTCGATCTCTATGGTTCCGAGACGGCGCGCTATCGCGACAATCTCGCCTCGGGCAGTCCGGCCATCTGGACGGTCTTGTCGCCGGCGGAAGGCGCCTGGCCCTATTCGGTGGCTGCCGCGACCGCCGATCCTTCGGAGGGCGAGGCGTTCACGGAGGCCGGTGCGAATCTGGTCGAGGCTGTCACCATGCCGGAGATGCTGCGTGAGCAGATTGAAAGCTTCATTGCCGAGCACCACGTCGAACGTGAGTTCTTCAAGCGCAAGCGACGGCAGGCCGATCCGGAGGCGCTCGCGCGCCGGCAGCATGAAGGCGGACACGAATGAGTGAGGACAAGTTCCTGACACGCTGGTCCCGTCGCAAGCAGGAGGCAAAGGCGAACGCCACGCCACCGGACCCGGCAATGCGCGACGACATGCAGTCGATGCCGCCGCCTGCCGTGAACGATGATGACACGGAATTCGACCTTTCGAGCCTGCCTTCGATTGACTCGATTACGTCGGCGACCGACATCACGGCGTTCCTGCGCAAGGGAATTCCGCAGGAGCTGACGCGTGCGGCGCTTCGTCGCGCCTGGAGCGCCGATCCCGTCATCCGCGACTTTGTCGGGCTTGCCGAGAACGCCTGGGACTTCAACGACCCGACCGCGATGCCGGGCTTTGGCCCGCTGGATTGCTCCGAGCCGGAACTGGCCGCGCTCATCGACAGGATCGTCGGCGGCCTCGGCAAGCCGGCCGAGGCACCGCCCGAGCGTTCGGTTGAAGTCGCGGATTCTTCGCAGCAATTGCGCGAGGTCGAACTGCCGGGCATCGCGGCCGAAGAAGCCGCGACCACGGGATCCGCGCCTGATCCTGCTGCAACGCAACGAACGGTCGCGGAAAGCGCCGACGGCGAACAGGTGCCGGTTGAGCGCCGCACGCACGGCAGTGCGCTGCCCCGCTAGGGACCGCGACGAAAGGCCATAGCCTCAGACTATGCGAGCTGATTGACCCCCCGTTGGGCCGGGACTAGGCTTCGCTAGCGCTTTGTAAGAAAAGCAAAATCAGCACCCGGGACTTGGATGGAGGTCCACGTGCGCGATGCTGGCCTTGAGCGAGCCATTGACGCCGCCGGCGGCGTTGCAGAGCTTGCGCGCAAAATCGGCATCAGCCAGCCCTCTGTTTCGAACTGGAACAAGGTGCCCGCGCAACGGGTGATCGCCGTCGAAGCCGCCACAGGCATCTCGCGCGATCATTTGCGGCCTGATCTGTACAGCGAGCCGCTTCATGCCGAAGCGCCGATTGATTCTGTCGATGTCGCGCGTGCGCAGGAATATCTGCTGCTCGCGACACTGTTGTCCGCCGCACCATCGAAGAAACTGCTCGATCAACTGGCCGCGTTGACCGCCGATGCCACGCCGCTTGGGCGCGCGCATGCCGCGCTGGCCGAATCCGCCGCCAATGCAGTCGCGGCGACGGTCGAACGCGAATATTTCGATCTGTTCACAGGTCTAGGCCGCGGCGAGCTCTTGCCCTACGCCTCCTACTATCTGACCGGCTTTCTCAACGAGCGGCCGCTGTCGAGGCTGCGCGCCGACCTCGCTGCCTCCGGGATCGAGCGCATCGCGAACAATTCCGAGCCGGAAGATCACGCGGCTATCCTGTGCGAGATCATGGCAGGCTTCGCGGGAGGGCGTTTCCCGGCGCCGTTCGACGCGCAGCGCGCCTTCTTCGGCAAACACGTCGCGCCGTGGATGGGGCGGCTGTTCGTCGACATCGAGCGCGCGGAGAGCGCCGTCTTCTATCGTGCGGTCGGTGCGCTTGGTCGCGCCTTTATCGAGATCGAGACAGAAGCATTCACGTTCGCGAACTGACCTGCATCCGCGGGTCCAGGAGAGATGCGATGAGTGAAGACAGGACTACCACAGTCGGGCGCCGCGATTTCCTGCGCAAGGTCGGCGTCGGTACGGTGGGCGCCGGCGCGACACTGGCAACGCCGCTGGTCGGCTCTGCGCAGGCTGACAGCGAAACCAACGATGAGAAGCGCAAGGCGCGCTACAAGGAAACCGATCACGTCAAGGCGTTCTACCGCGTCAATCGTTATCCGGCCAAGGGAGGTTGACCGTGCTGATCAAGCGAACAAACCAGCGTTCCCTGCGCCAAGGCTCCGCCGCCAGCTCCCTTGCAGATCAGGCCGGTGGCCTCGACCGCCGCAGCTTCCTGCGCAAATCCGGTCTTGCCGGCGGCGCGCTTGCCGCATTCGGCACCTTGCCGCTCGGCAGCGTGCGCAAGGCGGAAGCCGCGGCGGCCGGTCCGCTCACGGCGGGAGCGACCGTGCGCAAGAGCATCTGCACGCATTGCTCGGTTGGGTGCACGGTGACGGCCGAGGTCTTGAACGGGGTATGGATCGGCCAGGAGCCGAGCTGGGATTCTCCGATCAATCGCGGCTCGCATTGCGCCAAGGGCGCCTCCGTGCGTGAGCTCGTGCACAGCGAGCGGCGGCTGCGCTATCCGATGAAGCTGGTGGGCGGGCAGTGGACCCGCGTCTCCTGGGACACCGCGATCAATGAGATCGGCGACAAGATTCAGGCTGTTCGTGAGAAGTCGGGTCCCGATTCCGTATATTGGCTTGGCTCAGCCAAGATGACCAACGAAGGGGCCTACCTGTTCCGCAAGCTCGGCGCGTTCTGGGGCACCAACAATACCGATCACCAGGCCCGCATCTGCCATTCAACCACCGTCACCGGCGTCGCCAACACCTGGGGCTACGGCGCGATGACCAACAGCTACAATGACATCCGCAATGCGAAGACGCAGGTCATCCTGGGCGGCAATCCGGCTGAGGCGCATCCGGTCTCGCTGCAGCATCTGCTCGAGGGCAAGGAGCTGCAAAGGGCCAACTTCATCGTCATCGACCCGCGCCTGACGCGCACCGCCGCGCACGCGACCGAATATGTGCGGATGCGGCCGGGTACCGACATTCCGGTGCTCTACGGCATGATGTGGCACATCCTCCAGAATGGTTGGGAGGACAAGGAGTTCATCCGGCAGCGCGTCTACGGTTTCGACGACCTCAAGAAGGAGGTCGAGAAATGGCCTCCGGAGGAAGTCGAGCGCGTCACCGGCATTCCCGGCGAGCAGCTCAAGCGTGTCGCCAAGATGTTCGCCACCGAGAAGCCGGCAACGCTGATCTGGGCCATGGGCCAGACGCAGAAGACCGTCGGCACCGCCAATGTGCGGGCGAGCTGCATCGCGCTGCTGATGACCGGCAATGTCGGCAAGGCCGGCGCCGGCGCCAACATCTTCCGAGGCCACGACAACGTGCAGGGCGCGACCGATGTTGGGCTCGATATCGTCACGCTGCCGTTCTACTACGGTCTCGCCGAAGGCGCCTGGAAGCACTGGTCGCGGGTCTGGGAGGTCGACTATGACTTCCTGAAGTCGCGGTTCGATTCCAAGCAGATCATGGAAACCCCCGGCATTCCGCTGACCCGCTGGTTCGAAGCGGTGACATTGCCGAAGGAGCAGGTTGCCCAGAAGGACAACGTGAAGGCGGTGTTCGTGCAGGGACACGCCTCCAACAGCATCACGCGTATCCCTGAATCCCTCAACGGCCTGAAGGCGCTCGAGCTGCTCGTCATCGCCGATCCGCATCCGACGACCTGGGCCTCGCTCGCGGTCGAGGCGGGACGCACGGAAGGCGTCTACATTCTCCCGGTCGCCACCCAGTTCGAATGCAAGGGGTCGCGCGTCGCTTCCAACCGCTCGCTGCAATGGGGCGAGCAGATCGTGAAGCCGATCTTCGAGTCGAAGGACGATCTCGAAATCATCTATCTGATGGCGAAGAAGCTCGGCTTCGCCGACCAGATGTTCAAGAAGATCAAGGTCGAGAACAACCTGCCCGAGGCCGAGGACGTGCTGCGCGAGATGAACCGCGGCAGCTGGTCGACCGGCTATTGCGGACAATCGCCCGAGCGCCTCAAGGCGCACATGAAGAACCAGGCGAAGTTCGACATGCTGACGATGCGGGCGCCGAAGGACGATCCCGAGGTTGGCGGCGACTATTACGGCCTGCCTTGGCCGTGCTGGGGATCGCCCGAGGTCAAGCACCCCGGCACGCCGCTGCTCTACAACACCAATCTGCATGTGATGGACGGCGGCGGCACGTTCCGGCCGCGGTTCGGCGTCGAGCGCGAGGAGAAGCTGCCGGACGGAACGACGCGGAAGGTAAGCCTGCTCGCGGACAGCTCGTATTCGTTGGGGTCGGGAATCCAGGACGGCTATCCGGAATTCACGCTGGCGAGCCTGAAGAAGCTCGGCTGGGACACCGAGCTCACCGAAGCGGAAATGGCCGTGATCAACAAGATCAATCCGGCCAATCCGGACACGGTGTCGTGGTCGCTCGATCTGTCGGGCGGCATTCAGCGCGTCGCGCTGGCGCACGGCTGCGTACCCTACGGCAACGGCAAGGCGCGCATGAATGCCTTCGGCTTGCCGGATCCGATCCCCGTTCACCGCGAGCCGATCTATACGCCACGCGTCGATCTCGTCGCCAAATACCCGACGCTGCCCGACGCCAAGCAGTTCCGGATGCCCAATATCGGATTCTCGGTGCAGAAGGCCGCGGTGGAGAAGGGCATTGCAAAGCAGTTTCCGCTCATCCTCTCGTCCGGCCGTCTGGTCGAATATGAGGGCGGCGGCGAGGAGACGCGCACAAACCCGTGGCTCGCCGAGTTGCAGCAGGACATGTTCATCGAGATCAATCCCGCCGATGCCGCCGATCGCGGTGTCAAGGACGGTGGCTGGGTCTGGGTCACCGGCGCCGAGAACAATTCCAGGGCGAGGATGAAGGCGCTCGTCACCGAGCGGGTCGGCAAGGGCGTTGCCTGGATGCCCTTCCATTTCGGCGGCTGGCTTGCGGGCAAGGATCTTCGCGGCAACTACCCGAAGGGCACCGATCCGATCGTGCTCGGCGAAAGCGCGAACACGATCACCACCTACGGATACGATCCCGCGACGGGCATGCAGGAGCCCAAGGTCACTCTCTGCCAGATCGCGGCGGCATAAGGGAGCAACGACGATGGCACGTATGAAGTTTCTCTGCGACGCCGACCGTTGCATCGAGTGCAACGCCTGCGTCACGGCCTGCAAGAACGAGCACGAGGTGCCCTGGGGCATCAACCGCCGCCGGGTCGTCACCATCGCCGACGGCAAGCCGGGCGAACGCTCGGTCTCGATGGCCTGCATGCACTGTACGGACGCGCCCTGTGCGGCGGTGTGCCCGGTGAATTGTTTCTATACCACCGCCGACGGCGTGGTTCTGCACTCCAAGGATCTCTGCATCGGCTGCGGCTACTGCTTCTACGCCTGTCCGTTCGGCGCGCCGCAATATCCGAAGGTCGGCAATTTCGGCTCGCGCGGAAAAATGGACAAATGCACCTATTGTGCTGGCGGCCCGGAGGCCGATGGCAGCAAGGAAGAGTACGAGAAATACGGCGCGAATCGGCTTGCCGAAGGCAAGCTGCCGCTGTGCGCGGAGATGTGCTCGACCAAGTCGCTGCTCGCCGGCGATGGCGAGATCATTGCCCAGATCTATAAAGAGCGCGTGCTGAAGCGCGGCTACGGCTCAGGCGCATGGGGCTGGAAGACCGCCTATCGCGAGACGATCGAGTCCTGACGACGACCTGGCGCGGGTCGCGTCGATATCGGGAGGACCTTATGGCGTGTTTTGCACGATGTGTTCGGCTCGTCATTGGCGTGGCTGGACTCCTGCTGCTCGTCTCCGCGGCTTCCCCGTCCGTAGCCCAGCAGGTCAACCCGACCGCAAGCGCGGTCAAGGAGCAGCAGCTGCTGCAGGAACTGAACCGGGTGCAGGGACGCGTCAGCATTCCCGACCAGCGCTCGGGCGTTCTCGAACAGCCGGCCGGCCGTGAATGGCGCGAGTTCCGGAACGTGACGCTGCGCTGGATCGGCGGCATCGCCATTCTTGGCATGCTCGCGGCGCTGGTCATCTTCTATCTCAGCCGCGGGATGGTGCGGCTGCAGAGCGGTCGTTCCGGCCGCACCATCGTGCGCTTTTCCGCATTCGAGCGCTTCGTGCACTGGATGACGGCGACTTGCTTCATCATTCTGGCGATCTCGGGGTTGAACGTCACTTTTGGACGTCCATTGCTGCTGCCGTTGATCGGCCACGAGGCGTTTTCCGAATGGTCGCAATGGGCGAAATATGTTCACAACTATCTCAGCTTCCCGTTCACCATCGGCGTCGTGCTGATCTTCCTGATGTGGATCGCCGGCAATATCCCGAACAAGGCGGATGTCGACTGGATCAAGCGCGGCGGCGGCATCGTCGGGCACGATCATCCGCCGG
Organism: Bradyrhizobium sp. USDA 4506; assembly: GCF_054058795.1. Taxonomy (NCBI): domain Bacteria; kingdom Pseudomonadati; phylum Pseudomonadota; class Alphaproteobacteria; order Hyphomicrobiales; family Nitrobacteraceae; genus Bradyrhizobium; species Bradyrhizobium sp. USDA 4506. The sequence goes on from NZ_JBSSBM010000002.1 coordinate 1,607,784, forward strand.
CCTATCGTTTCAACGCCGGCCAGAAGGCGATCTACTGGATCGTGGTCATCGGCGGAGGTCTGGTGGCGGCGACGGGATATGCGCTGATGTTCCCCTTCTACCTGTCAGGCATCGAAGGGATGCAGCTTGCGCAGATCGTCCACTCCATCGTCGCGATGCTCTTCACGGCAGTGATGCTGGCGCACATCTATATCGGCACGATCGGCATGGAAGGCGCGTTCGAGGCGATGGGAAGCGGCACCGTCGATGTCAATTGGGCCAGGGAGCACCACAGCCTCTGGCTGGAAGAGGAGAATGCGCGCGATGCGCGATCCCAGCCCTCCGTCACCGCGGCGGAGTAGGGGCGCGCAGCCGTTGAACGCGAACTTGCTACAGCCGTACGCCCGTCGTTGCAAAGGCCTGTGCGACCGGTTCTTGCACCCGGTTTAGCGCCAGGGCCCCGAATGCCGACACGACGACGGCGGCCACGCAGGCGAGCAAGAAGACTTTCATTGTCGTTCTCCCAAATCGATCGGGATGCCGTGGGAGTTTACACAAGATGACGCGTCGCGGACAGCGTTGTCCGGCGCGTGTGGGCGGCCATCGCTCAAGCCATGGGGCGCAAGCGGCGGCTTTCGGGACGCTGCACCATCGAGACGCCGCATCCCGCGTTAGGTTGCCTTGGCGACCAGCAGTTCGCGTGGAGCGTGGATTGATCGCGCACGTCGAGCCTTAATGGGATTCCTCAGGCGGTCCGGGCCCCTCAAGGATCGGGGGCAAAAAGAAATAAATGAAATGAATGACTTAAGGTAGAGATTGTCGGTGACCCCGATGTTGGATTGGACTGGCTGATCTTACGGTCCCGGTAGATGATGTTCGCTCTCGGCACAGAGCGTGCGCTTGAGGGCCGGTGTCCCTCTCCAGACGTCGAAATGGCGCTGCCGCTGCGCGCTTGCTGAATTGGGTTTGATTCAGATCAACCCACGATGCGCTCCGATGCTCTGTTTACCGTGTGAGGTCCCGGGTCCAATGGGGAGCGCCGTGGCAGCCTGGAAGCACGCTTTGAGAGTCCTCCGCGCGACATTTATCGACGGCGACGCAAACAGCCGGTGCGCCACGCATGGGTTGCGGCCACCCCGAAGCGATGTCGCAGCGGGTCAACTTCATTCTCGAGCGCCTGCAATTCGCTCGATGCGGATTGCAGGATGCGTTTTGAGCATCGCGGTCGTGCTGACCTCGACGAACTGTCTCGCGATGGAGTTCTCCCGTGTCCAGGGGTGCTTTGGAGATGTCTTGAAGCTCAGTGGAGATATCAGGGATGGGGACTTTGTCCGCTTTCGCGGATATCTGGCGACTGAGCGCCGGGTCGTTGGCCTCGATCTCGATTCCCGAGGTGGGTCCCTCTACGAAGGCTTCCGAATCGCCATGCTCGCGCACCAGAGGCAAATCGCCAGTTACGTTTCCGGAGAATGCGACTCGGCATGCGCTTTCATTTTCCTGGCGAGCAGGAAGCGTTATGTGGCGCCAAATGCCAAGATCGGCGTCCATTCGGTTTCCAATTTACACGGCAACGAGGACAGTCGAACGATTCGTGACACGATCAAGCTTGCGAGGTTGTCGGCCAAGCTCCGTATTCCTCCGTCGGCCATCGGCAGGATGGTCATGACTCCGCCGGGAAAGATCTCCTATTTGAACAAGGAGGAGCTCGCTTCGCTAAAGGTCATGGAGCGGAATCCGTTTGATCGCACCGCTCGCGCGGCGACCGCGGAATCAAGGAGTAGCAGCTCCATGTGCGGCGCGGCGCCCTCGAAGAGCGCGTCGGAGGAGGAGCGGCCGATGCGGAACGCCGCCGGCTCGAAGGGAAGCTAGGGCGCTGGTTGAGCGGGCCTCGGCGCCGAACCGGCTCGAATAGCCCAATTGGGTCAGTCAAGCCGTCGCACGTGACCCTGACTGCTTGGCACAAGCTGCACTGGTCTCTCCATTCCACCGCGATCTACAATCGCAGCCATGGGGCATACCAGCGACAGATTTCGGCGAGTGCGTGGTGCAAGCCAGCCGGCTGGCGCTCGCAATTGGCTGCGTCGATGGCTTGAAGCGGCCGACGGCGATATTGCCTTCAAGGTCGTGGTCGTGACGGCCGGGATGCTGTCGACCGCGGCGATCGCCTTTGGATTGCTATCGTCCTGAGCGCGCCTCTTGTTGGCCGCGCGTGATGCTGGAATCGTCGTTCTGAGGTGCTCCGCCCGCGAAGCTCTGACAAAATGAGCTATCGTCCTCGGCACGACACGGATCATTCCCGGCGGCAATGAATGCACTTCGAATTAGCTGAAAAATCGAGCGGACGTCGAGACCGTCTGGCGGCCAGGTTGGGCGTCGGGGCCTGCGCCGCGACCTTCTTGTTTTGCTGCGCGCAACAGACGGCCGCGCTGCCGCTGACGCCTTTCCGCTATGAAGCCCAGGCTCAGCGGCATTGCCCCGGCGATAGCGTGGTCTGGCTCGATTTTCGGCGCGGACGCTACTACCTCAAAGGGCAAAGCCGCTATGCCAGGGGCTTCGATGGCGGTTTCGTGTGCAGGAATGAAGCGCGCGAGAGCGGCTATCGGCGTTCGCTGCTCGGCCTTCGGTGACATCACCGAAGGCCGGCCTGTCACGTAAAGCCGGCACTACCATCCGTCATAGTAGCGTGGCCGAGCGTAATAGCCGTAGCCTCCGCCCGGCGGGCAATAGTCGTAGCCATAGCCGCCGCCATAGCCGTATCCACCGCCATAGTAGGGATACGCGCCATAGTAGGCCGAGCTCGCGATGGCTCCGCCAACGATCGCACCGGCGGCCGCAGCGCCCCAGCCTCGATAGCCCCATCCACGATAGCCTCCCCAGCCGCCGGTGCCGCGCCAACCGCGATAGCCCCAGCCGCCGCCGCGCCAGCCGCCCCAGCCGCCCCAGCGCACCTGAAGGGCGGTGTTGCTCTCGACCATGCCCTTCATGGCCGCGACATTGGTCGGCAACGGGGCCGCCTGGCTCGCGCCAATGCCGACCATGCTCGCAAGCAGGATCAAGGCCGGCAGGGTCTTGGTGTTCTTCATGACGTCCTCCACATCGGGGTGACACAGGCAGTCGCGACCGAAAGGCAGCCAAATCGAGAGCGGCTGTCCGATCCATGAGGACGCCGAGCCTGTCAGCCGCGGCCGGCCCGAAGCTTGATTTGAATCAAAGTGGCAAGAGGGCGGTGCGGACGATTGATCCTGCGCCTGGGACATTGCCGCGGATAGGCAGGACGCCGCCTGATGGGGCTCGATCGCGCTCGTGATGTCCTGCCCCTGAACCGGGCCGCTTCCTCGGTGAAAGTCCGGACGCGTCACGCTTGATCTGAATCAAGCCGTGCGCAGCAAGGCGATGGCATCACTTCCCGCGTAGCTGCTGATGCTCGATTCGAAAGCACGCTCTTGAAAACCCTTCGCCAGCTCGTGACCGGAGACGAGTTCGTCCAGCTCGCAATTCGCCTCGGATTGCTGGCACTGTTGATCTACTGGTCGTTCGTTCTGGTCAGCCCGTTCGTGCCGATCCTGGCCTGGAGCGTGGTGCTCGCGGTCGCGCTCTATCCCGTCTTTACCTGGCTCGCAGCAATGCTCGGCGGCCATACCGGCGTCGCGGCGCTCGTGCTGACCTTGATCTCTCTGGGAGTCGTCATCGGGCCGGCGACCTGGCTCGGAATCGGAGCGGTAGAGGGGGTGAGGGAGCTCGCCGAACAACTCGGCGCCGGCCACGTTGTCGTGCCGTCGCCGCCGCCCGAGATCAAGGATTGGCCGCTGATCGGCGGCCCGCTCCATGAGATCTGGGATCGGGCGTCGACCAATCTGCGTGCCGTGCTGCGCGAGGTTGTGCCGCAACTGAAGCCGTTGGCCGGGACCCTGTTTGCATTTGCCAGCGATGCCGGGATCGGGATGCTGAAGTTTCTGCTGGCGGTCGTCGTGGCAGGGTTTCTGTTTCCCTATGGCTTGCAGCTTGCGGCGGCGTGCCGGAGCTTCCTGTCCCGCATCGTGCCGGAGCAGAGCGAGCACTTCCTCGATCTTGCAGGTGCGACCATCCGGGCGGTTTCCCGCGGCGTCATTGGCGTCGCCGTCCTGCAATCGCTGCTGGCCGGCATTGGCTTCAAGCTGGCGGGGATCCCGAGTGCGGGGCTGCTGGCGTTTGTCGTGATGCTGCTCGCGATCGTGCAGATCGGGGCGGCAATCGTGCTGTTTCCGGTCATCATCTGGCTATGGTCGGCCAAGGATTTCACGACCGCACTCGCCCTCACGTTCTTCTTCCTGGTCGTCGGCGTCCTCGACAATGTGCTGAAGCCGCTGGTGATGGGGCGGGGCCTGACCACGCCGGCGCTCGTCATCTTTGTCGGCGTGATCGGCGGCACGCTTGCCCACGGCATCGTGGGCCTGTTCATCGGTCCAATCATTCTCGCGGTCGCCTGGGAATTGCTCACGGCATGGATCCGGGACGACCGCGCCCGGCTGGCGGGAGAGCGATAATGCTGTTTCAGCTCCTCGTGGGATCGGCGGTGAGCGCGATCAACATCGCGATCCATTCGCTGTGGACAGTCGCGGCCATCGGGTTGCTTCGCAACGTTGCCTTGAGCGCGGCCGGCCGGGCGGGGCTACAGCTCAGCGGCGTGATGGTCGCAACCGCGCTTGCGCTGATGCTGGCTCACACGCTTGAGATCGTGGTGTGGAGCCTGGCCTATTGGGTGCTCGGCGCCGCGCCTGCCGGCAGCAATCTGCTGTATTTCGCCTTTGTGAACTACACCACGCTCGGCTATGGCGACGTCATCCCGGTCAAGCAGTGGCTGTTGATCGGACCGATGGCGGCCATGAACGGCATTCTCATGTTCGGATGGTCGACCGCGGTCTTGTTCGAAGTGTTGCAAAAGACCATCGAGCGCCAGGCGGCGCTCACGAAATCCCCTTGACGTCGGCTAGTCGTCCAGCCTGGACAGCTGGTCGCGGTCGACCAGCATGATCTCGCGCTGGTTCGAGCCAAGGAAGTTGAGCGCGCCGTAGGCGTGCAGCTTGGATAGCGCACGTGACACGGTTTCGAGCGTCAGCCCGAGATAGTCGGCAATATCACGCCGGCACATCGGCAGAGCGACGACGCCGACTCCGGTCAGCCGGCGATCCATTTCGAGCAAAAACGCGGCAACCCGCTCCAATGCGGTCTTGCGGCCGAGCAGCAGCATGTGCTCCTCGGCATGCCGCAGGTTGCTTGTCGTCATGACCAGCAGGTTGCGAGCCAGGGCGAAATCGGAGTCGGCCACGCGTTCGAGGCTGATCCGCCTGATCAGGTGCACGTTCGTGTCGACGATGGCTTCCGCGGTAAAGCGATGGGTTTCGGCATTCTCGAGGCCGAAAATATCCCCGACGAGGTGAAAGGCACCGATCTGGCGGCGTCCGTCGGAAAGCAGCTTGTAGCTGCGGACCGCCCCCGAAACGACCTGGTAGACGTACTCTGCCGGCTCCTTCTCCCCGTAGATCTCGGTGCCTTTCCTGTAGTGGAATTCGCTGGTGATGCAGTTGGCGTGCCGGACGGTCAACCCACCGAGGATGCTCGGCACATTGGCGGGTCTGGCATTGACGCGAGCAAACATGGACTAACTCTCTCGGGTAACAACTGATGCAGCGTCCGCGGCGGCTCGAAATGCTTTTGTCCGCGCGCAATAACTACGACAGGGCCCGGCCGGTCTCTATTGGTCTTGAGGTCATTGTCCTAAAGGACAGGGTGCGCGAAATGCGGCAATTTGTTCGTAAATTGGTGCGCACAGTCTTAGATTACTTTTCAATTTTCTCGGCGACAACCGGGTGCTAGGTTTTGAACCCGTTGGTCTCCGGCTCCGAACGTTATGGGCAGTGCAATTCGGCTCTCTGGACTGATCATCCTGCTGGCTGCTTTGTTGGCACCGGCTGATCTCCGGGCGCAACAAACGCGCCCGCATTCCATGCTGGTGCTGGACCAGTCCGATCGACGTGGCCCCTTCTACTACCAGGTGTTCGTTGGCCTAAGGGATGCGGTGAGCGCTCACGGGCACGCGCCGACCACCGTCTACACCGAAAGCCTCGATCTCAATCGCTTCGGCGGCGAGGCCTATCAGGAGGATTTCCGGCGATTCCTCGAGGCGAAATATCGCGATCGGCCGATCGGCGTGGTGGTCACCATTGGCGCGGCTGCGCTTGAGCTTGCGCTCCGCTGGCGCCCGCAGCTCTGGCCCGACACGCCAATCGTGTTTTCGCTGGTCGAAGAGGCCGATTTCAAGCGATTGCAGCCGCCGGCCTATGTTACCGGCGGCATCGTGAACTTGAAACTCAAGGATGCCGTCACGGCTGCCCGCGCCGTGTTGCCGGGCCTCAAGACCGTCGTGCTGGTTGGCGCGGATTGGGACCGGCAAGTTCTGTTTCGCAACTGGAAAGACCAGGCAGCGGCCGGCATTCCGGGCCTCGACATCGTCGAGATCATCGGACGTCCGATGCCCGAGATCGTTGAGCGGGTCGCGGCGCTCCCCGATCATAGCGCGATCATCTACACGGGCCTCTATAGCGACGGCAAAGGCAACTATTATCCGCCGTCGGATGCCCTCGCATTTGTCGCGGCAAGAGCCAATCGTCCGATTGTCGTCGCCGCGGAGACCTTCCTCGGGGCGGGCGGCATCGGCGGATTCGTCATAGTTCCGTCGCTGATCGGTGCCGAGGCTGCGGGAAGGGCGCTGCGCATTCTGGATGGCGAGGCGCCGGAAAGCCTGCCACCGTCGGTCATCGATGCGGTGAAGCCGATCTTCAACTGGCGGCAGATGCAGCATTGGAACGTCAGCGAAGCCAGTCTGCCAAGAGGCAACGAAATTCGCTTCCGTGAGCCGTCCTTCCTGGAAAAATATCGTTGGCGGGCCGTTGCCCTGGCAGTGGCGCTGCTGGTTCAAACCGCGCTCATTGCGTTCCTGCTGCACGAGCGTCACATGCGGCGGAGTGCCGAGGTCGAAGCCCGCAGTCGCCTGTCCGAACTCGCCCATATCAATCGGCAGGCGACTGCCGGTGAGCTCTCGTCCTCGATCGCCCATGAGCTCAACCAGCCGCTGGGCTCGATCCTGACCAATGCCGAGAGCGCGGAGCTGATCCTCGCGTCGCCGACGCCCGACCTTCAGGAGGTGCGGGAAATCATTTCCGACATCAAGCGCGATGACCTGCGTGCAAGCGAGGTGATCCGCAGGATGCGCAGCCTGCTCAAGCGTGCGCCATTTGAGAAGAAGGAGATCGACCTCAACCAGACCATGCGGGAAGCATTTGATTTCCTCAAGCTGCAGGCCTCGACGCGCAACGTCGCAATCTATCTGCAGACCTCACCGCAGACCCTGCGGGTGAAGGGCGACCCGGTGCAGTTGCAGCAGGTCATTCTCAACCTCGTCGTCAACAGCATGGACGCGATGGCCAAAATGCCCTACGGGCGCACCATCATCGGCCGTACGGAAGTCAATGGGGACGCGTCGGCGGTGATTTCCATCAGCGATTCCGGGCCGGGAATTCCGCAGGACAGGCTGAACGACATCTTCGATCCGTTCTTCACCACAAAGGAGCAGGGCATGGGCATCGGCCTGTCCATCGCACGGACGATCGTTCTTGCGCATAGCGGCCAGCTCTGGGCCGAGAATCAGTCCGGAGGAGGGGCGGTATTCCACCTTTCACTGCCGCTGGCCGCGTAGCGCGTTTGGGTCTTGTTTGCCTTATTGCAAGGTTCAATTTACGACGAACGCAGCATTTTCAGATCGCCGCTGATGGTCATTCTACAGGTAGCGGCGATTTTGGCCGGTGGAGCAATAATGCACGCTTACGTGCACATAGTCGACGACGACGCCTCGTTTCGCGCAGCGCTCGAGCGCCGGCTCAAGCTCGCAGGCTATCGCGTCGCCACCTACGCATCGGCCCGGGAATTGCTCGACCAATTGCCTGACGACGAAGGGGCCGGCTGTATCCTGCTGGACGTACGCATTCCCGGAATGAGTGGTCCGGAGCTGCAGGGGCGTCTCAACGAACTGGGGTCGACGCTCCCGATCGTATTCCTGACCGGACATGCCGACACGGCGACCACCGTCCAGGCGATCAAGGCAGGTGCCGAAGATTTTTTGACCAAGCCGATCGCGTCGGAACAGCTGATCGAGGCGATCAATCGCGCCCTTGCGCGGCACGAACTGGCCCGTGGCCGGCGAACCAGGCTCGATTCGCTGCGCGCGCTGCTGGCGAAGTTGACCCCGCGTGAGCGGCAGGTGTTCGATCTGATTGTGTGCGGCCGGATCAACAAGCAGATTGCTCACGAGCTTGGCACGACCGAACGCACGATCAAGGCCCATCGTCACCAGGTCATGGAGAAGATGCAGGTGCAGTCATTTGCCGAGCTGGTTTCGATCGCCGAGCAGCTCGGCACGCGCGCATCCGGTGGCGAGGTCAAGGCTTGATCTGCCGGGCAGCTCTGCCCCTCCTGTCCCATGGTACAATATGAAAGCTCTGTGACGCGGCGTATCTCCGATCTTGGCCGCGAGAATATTGCGCGCCGGTAGCCGCTTGACGTGCCCTTTATCCATACGCGGGCGAAGGTCATTCAGCGATAGGTAGAGGCTTCAGGATTTGCCGACCGCGAAACTCGTTTTCGTCGTGGATGATAATCCCTCCATGCTCCGTGGAATCGGACGGCTTCTACGGCAGTGTGGATTTGCATCCAGGTTATTCGAGACCGGAAGCGCGTTACTGAGACATGGCAGCTTTGACAGCGCGGTTTGCCTGATATTGGACATCAATCTCAGCGATGGGTCCGGGATCGAACTGCGGCACCGCCTGGCGGATCAGGGCATCGAAATCCCCGTCATTTACATCACCGGAAATGACAACCCGGCGACGCGCATGGCGGCAACGGCATCGGGATGCGTGGCCTATCTGACCAAGCCATTCACCGCCAATTCGCTGATCCAGCCGATTGAACGGCTGTTGGCCGGCGTGGTCTAGCAGCTGCCGGTCTCAATCATTCATCGATCACTTGATCGAGTGTCAGCGCGGGTGCGCCCTTGCGCACGCTTGCAAAGCGGTCGAGCGGCACCAATGTCGTCATCGTCAAAATGCTGGTGTCGACGACCTCGATCGAGAGCGTCTTTCCGCCATCCATGTCCTCGAGAAGCTTGGGATCGGCGACATCGGCCGCGATGCACATGTTGGTCGCGCACCAGGTGTAGGGCAGCCGACGAACCGCCTTCTGGTCGACCGATAGCTTGACGCCGGCTTGCAGATACATCCCGACCGGCAGGAATAGCTGGACGCGGCTGCTGCCGTCCTCTCGCTCGATCAGATCGAGGCGAACGGCCGTCTGCCCGGTGGGGAAGGTGCCGGTGATCGTCGTCCGGCATAGTGTCTTGGCGCCGGCGGCGTTGAAGCAGACCTTTCGCCACTCGCCATACTTGATGTCCCGCACCGGCTGACGTGCCCCCCGCGGGGCTACTTCGCCGCCGTCCTTCACCGTAGCAGGCGGTGAGGACGTCTGTTGAGCGTGGGCAGCACTGATGCCGGCCGCAAACAGCGCCAACTTCGCCAAGGCACCATATCGGACCATGGATGCTCCTCCAGCGCGAACGGCCGCCTAGCGAACCTTGTCGAGAAATCGTTCGACCAAAGGCGACCATATGGGAATGGAATCGGGAGAGCCGATCAGGAAATGCCCTTCGTCGCCGAACGGCGGCAAAAGATGGTACTCGGCACGACCGCCGGCGCGCGTGAAGGCCTCGTGCATTCGCTTCGACAGGGCCGGGCCGAAGAATGTGTCGTTCTCGATGTAGAACCACAGCATCGGCACCCGCGACGTATGGCCAAACATGCCGGTGGCCTCGACCAGTCTGTCGGGGCCGCAATTGTTGTTGGGTTTGCCGTCGACACGGCCGCCGCGGCCTGCCGCGAAGGTGATGATGGCCTTGACCTGCGGCGGGTTGAGGCTCGATAACGCGATCGCAGCCCAGCCGCCGGCCGACTGTCCGACGACGATCACGTCCTTCGGCAAGGTGCGCTTTTCGGCGGCCATGTAATCGATGATCCAGAGATCGACCTGCGCGACGGCGAGGCCCGCATCGAGGAAATTCGGATTGGTGCATTTGCCGACCTTCGAGAAGAACGGGCCATAGAGACCGCGTTCGGGAATATCGATGGCCGCCGCGCCATAGCCGGTCCCGACCGGCGCCACCACGAGATAGCCGCGCCGTGCAAACCACATTGCGGCATCGCGAAATTCGACCAGCGGGAAGAAGCTGCGATCCCTGGCATTCAGTGACACGCCGTGGTTCATGATGACCAGTGGGAAAGGGCCATCGCCGAGCGGACGGACCAGATAAGCGAACATTGGCAGCGGGGTCGGCAACGCCCAGATCTCTTCCTGGATGCGCTGGGGCGACTGTCGGTCATCGGCGCGTGCTGGAGCGGTCAGGCCAAGCAACAGCAGCGCTGCGGTTGCGAGGGTCCGTAAGCGGTGCTGACGCATGTCATGCGCTCCGGCAATCATCTGGCAAATGTGCAGGTTACGACGATCGAGCCGCGCAAGATCAGAAGCACATTGTCGACTGCAAGGCTTGATCTGAATCAACGCGCATCGGGCCCGCCGGCGCAACCACATGCGACCATTGTGGCGTCATACGGCGGGCTTGATGTCGATCCTGGCAGAGACGAGTTGGATGCGCTGGTTTCCGCCGGCGAACTGGCTCGCCGACTACCGCGCATCCTGGCTTGGGGCGGACGCAATCGCCGGGGTCACGCTGGCGGCCTACGCGATCCCGGTGTCGCTGGCCTATGCGGGGCTTGCGGGTCTGCCGCCGCAGATCGGCGTCTATGGCTATCTGCTCGGCGGCGTGGGCTACGCCCTGCTGGGTTCGTCCCGGCAGCTCGCGGTCGGGCCCACGTCGGCGATCTCGCTGATGATCGCCGGCGCCGTCGGCATATTGGCCGGCGGCAACGCCACGCGTTATGGGCAGATTGCCAGTCTCGTGGCCTTCAGCGTCGCAGTGCTCTGCCTGATTGCCTGGCTGTTCAAGCTCAGCGTGCTGGTGCGGTTGATCAGCGACAGTATTCTGGTGGGCTTCAAGGCCGGAGCGGGGCTCACCATCATCATGAGCCAGCTGCCCAGCCTGTTCGGCGTCGCTGGAGGCGGCCACAACTTCTTCGACCGCGTGATCAAGCTTGCCGGCCAGCTGGGCGATACCAGGCCGCTGGTACTCGGCTTCGGTGTGACTGCGACGGTGCTGCTCCTGCTCGGCGAGAAGAGATTGCCGGGAAAGCCCATCGGGTTGGCGGTGGTCGCGCTCTCGATCCTGATGGTCTCCGCGCTCGGGCTCGCGCAAATGGGACTGCCGGTGACCGGGCCGATCCCGACCGGGTTGCCGACGATGTCGCTCCCGACATTTGGTCTGCTCGAATTTGACGATCTCTTTCCGATCGCTGCCGGATGCCTGGTGCTGGCCTATGTGGAAGGGGTGTCTGCCGCGCGCAGCTTTGCGGCAAAGCATGGATACCCGCTGGATGTCAGGCAGGAGTTTCTGGGACTCGGCGCGGCCAATCTCGCCGCAGCCTTCGGGCATAGCTATCCCGTCGCCGGCGGGTTGTCGCAGTCGGCCGTGAATGACGCCGCCGGCGCACGCACGCCGCTGGCGCTGGTGTTCTGTTCGGCAACCCTCGCGCTCTGCCTGCTGTTCTTCACGGGCCTCTTGACCAATCTGCCGAAGACCGTGCTCGCCGCGATCGTTTTCTCAGCCGTCTACAAACTGGTCGATATTCCGGCGCTCGCCAGAATGTGGCGGATCAGTCGGATCGATTTCTATGCCGCTATCATCGCGCTGGTGTCCGTGCTGTTCCTCGGGATATTGCAGGGCGTGCTGCTGGCCGCCGTCGCCTCGATCTTCCTGCTGCTGTTGCGGGCGTCGCAGCCCAATATCGCGTTTCTGGGCCGTCAAGCCGGCAGCGGGCGCTATTCCGACCGGGCGCGACACGATGACGTCGAGCCCCTGACCGGGATCATCGCGTTCCGCCCCGAGACCTCGCTTCTCTATGTCAATGCCGAGACGATCCTCGAAACGGTGCTGGCGGCGCTTCGGACGTCGCCTGACGTCAAGCTGGTGGCTTGTGACCTGTCGGCCTCGCCGTTCATCGACCTTGCGGGCTCGCGCATGCTGCACGACCTTCATCAGGAACTCGCATCGCGCCAGATCACATTCTGCATCGTGGGCGCGCACGCGCAGTTGCGGGATCTGCTTCGGGCGGACGGTCTTGCCGACAAGACCGATAGCGGCGACTGGACGCGTACGCTCGACAGCGTATTGAGCAACAGGAAGCCGGAGGCAAGCATCTAGCGTGCGCGGCCGCATGGACGCCGCGGCATTCCAGCCTTGTTGCGTCGCAAGACGTCGCGATCACGCGCGCTTGGGGGCTGTCTCAATCCAGCTTGCAGCTTGACTTGGATCAAAGGGCGCAATGGGCCCGGTTTGTACGATTGGACAGAACCAGCGCTGAGATCGAGATCGGGAGACACTCATGGCCAACGACGCGAAGCCGGCACAGCAGCGCATCGATCAGTTCTTCTCCGGGCCCGGCGGACGCGCCGACAATTGGCGCGATCTGGTTGAGGCGGCGAAGGTATGGAGCAGGGACGGCAACCGTGCGGCGTATGACGCCGCGCTGACGGCGCTTGCGGTGACGGAGGAGTTTCACGGCTATCCGGGCCTTCGTTTGATGGCGGCGCTGAAGGAAGCCGCGGCGGCGGGCGACGCCGCCACCTCGCATATGCTTGCGACGCGGATCGCCCAGGCGCTTCAGACAAAATCCTTCCGCCAGCATGCAGGTGACTGGAGCACGCAGGACGAGGGCAATGGCGACGTTCCCGATCTGCTTCCACCAACTCTGGGGCAATCGGCGGTGCGCCGTCCTTACTTCGAGACCCTGATCGTGACCGGGGTGCCGGCCAGCAACTGGCCGGGACTCCTGTCGGAGTGGCGCAAGCTGCGGCGTCCGGTCGACGCCTTCATCTATGAGCCCGTGGTCGTGGGCAACCTCGAGGACGCCTTCTGTGCGGCAATGCTGAACCCCAATATTGCGGCGGTGGTGATCAATGAAGGCTTCGGGCTGCGCTCGCGCCACGATGCGCCGGTGCTTCGCGCGATGACCGGCGCCATGGGGCTCAGCGAGGAGTCCGATGCGTCCGCGCTCCGGTTGGCCCATATCCTGAAGCGGGTGCGCCCCGAGCTTGACCTCTACCTGATGTCCAATCGCGACGTCGAGGAGTTGGCCGGCAATCCCGAAGCCGATGTGGTGCGCCGCGTGTTCTACTCGGTCGAGGATATCCTCGAATTGCACCTTTCAATTCTGGAGGGCGTGCAGGATCGCTTTGACACGCCGTTCTTCGACAATCTGAAGAAATATGCGCAGCGGCCGATCGGCACTTTCCACGCGCTGCCGATCGCGCGCGGCAAGTCCGTGTTCAAGTCGGACTGGATCCGCGACATGGGAGAATTCTACGGGCTGAACCTGTTCCTTGCCGAAAGCAGCGCGACCACCGGCGGCCTCGACAGCATGCTGGAGCCGACCGGCAACATCAAGAAGGCGCAGGAGAAGGCCGCGCGCGCGCTCGGCGCCGACCGCGTTTACTTCGTGACCAACGGCACCTCGACGTCCAACAAGATGGCGGTGCAGGCGCTGCTGGGTCCCGGCGACATCGCAATCGTCGACCGCAATTGCCACAAGTCGCACCATTACGGCATGGTGCTGGCCGGCGCGCAGCCGCTCTACGTCGAGGCATTCCCGATGACGGAATACTCGATGTATGGCGCGGTGCCGCTACAGACGATCAAGCAGGCGCTTCTGAACGCGAAGGCGGATGGCCGGCTCGATCGGGTCAAGCTGATCGACCTGACCAATTGCACCTTCGACGGCCACATCTACAACACGCGGCGGGTGATGGAGGAATGCCTCGCGATCAAGCCTGACCTGATCTTCCTCTGGGACGAGGCATGGTTCGGCTTCGCGCGGTTTTCGCCGTTCCTGAGGCGGCGAACCGCGATGGGCGCGGCGAATGAGATCGAAGCCTGGATGCGCGATCCCAAATCGGTCGCCGCCTATGAGAAACAGCAGGCCGAGCTCGGCAAGAATCCGTCCGACGAGGTTCTGCTCAAGACCAGGCTGATCCCCGATCCGCGCCAGATCCGGCTGCGCGTCTACCAGACCAACTCGACGCACAAGTCGATGTCGGCGATCCGCCAGGGCTCGATGCTGGCGGTCAAGGACATCGAATTCCACACCGTCGAAGCGCAGTTCAAGGAGGCCGTATTCACGCACGCCTCGACCAGCCCGAACCAGCAGCTGATCGCGAGCCTCGACGTCTCGCGCCGGCAGATGGAGCTCGAGGGATATGGACTGGTGGCCAATGCCATGGAGATCGCGTTCGCCATCCGCAACGCGGTCAACACCAATCCGTTGATTTCGAGATATTTCCGCGTTCTTGGCGCGGATGCCATGGTGCCGAAGCAATACCGCGAGAGCGGATTCACCGACTATCTGGCGGCCGGGACCAACTGGGCTAGCGCCCTGAAGAGCCTGAACGACGACGAGTTCTGCCTCGATCCGACCCGCATGACGCTGGTCTGCGGCACCGCCGGGTACGACGGAACGTCGTTCAAGGGGCTGCTCGCCAGCCGCTACAACATCCAGGTCAACAAGACCTCGCGCAACTCGGTCCTGATCCAGTCCAACATCAACAATACGCGGAGCGACGTCGCGCATCTCGTCCGGGTGCTGGCCGAAATCTCCGGTGAAATCGATCGCGGCCTGACCAAGGGCGGCGCGAACGCCAGGGTCGACTTCGACATGCGGGTCAACAGCCTAATGAAGGATGTCCCCGACTTGCCGAACTTCTCGCATTTCCACGACGCCTATCGCGGCGATGCCGGCGCGAAGACGAATGAGGGCGACATCCGTGGCGGATTCTATTCGGCCTATGACGCGGCAGGATGCGAATATATTCGCCTGCACGATCCCGAGATCGACAGGCGTCTGAAGAACGGGCCCGCTCTCGTCTCCGCCAACTTCGTGATTCCCTATCCGCCGGGCTTCCCGATCATGGTCCCTGGCCAGGTTATCACGCAGGAGACCATCGATTTCATGCGCAAGCTGGATGTGAAGGAGATCCATGGCTACGACGCGGCCGAGGGCTTGAAGCTGGTGACGACCGAGGCATTGGGCAGGATGGGCAAGCCGCGAGCGGCCGCGCCGAAGTTCAAGGCTGCATCATAGACGAAGGAGATTCCGCAAGGCGTCTTCGCATTCTTGCGGCGATGAGTCTTGCGCAACAAGGCGTAACGCAACCGGTTCCTGGAGGGACATGATGAGGAAAGTGAGTTTGATCGGAGCTCTTGCAATGCTGGCCATTGGATTGGCCGGCTTCAGCACGCCGTCGCTGGCTGAAACCGGCTCGGTCGCCGTCATCTTCACCAAGGGTGGATTCATCGTTGGTGTCGGAGGCGGCGAGGGCGTCTTGACGCTGCGCGGCAAGCACTATCCGTTCACGGTGTCGGGCATGAGCGTCGGCTTCACGATCGGCGCCTCGACCACCAAGCTGGTCGGGCGCGCCCTCAATCTCAGAGGGCCTGCCTCGATCGAAGGCTCCTACAGCGCGGCAGGCGCCGGTGGGGCGATCGCCGCGGGCGCCGGCGGCGTGCAGCTTCAGAACGCCAATGGCGTGATCCTGCAGCTCAGCGGCCCGAAGGTCGGCGCCGAAGTCTCGGCCGCCGTGGGCGGGGTTTCCATCCGCTTGAAGTAGGTCCAAGGGAGGCCGGCCGCGCGCCCTGCGCGGCCTGTCCTCTCAGTAGCGTTCCTCGACGAACTTCATTCCGCGCAGTCCGGCCTGATCGTTGTAGCGACCCTTGTTGGAGCGCTTGGGGAGCTTGACCTTGTCGCGCCTGACCCGTCCGTGAGGAATTGTCTTCAGCAGGAACGAGATGCAATTCAGCCGCGCCCGCCGCTTGTCGTCGGAACGGATGACGTTCCAGGGCGCGTGCTTCGAGCTCGTCGCCTTGAACATCAGGTCGCGCGCGCGGGAGTAATCATACCAGCGGCGATAGGATTCGGTGTCCATCGGGCTCAGCTTCCATTGCCGCATCGGATCGTCGATCCGCGCCCTGAAGCGGCGCTCCTGCTCCTCCATCCCGACCTCGAGCCACAGCTTGATCAGGATGATGCCGCCCTCGATGATGTATTGCTCCATCTGCGGGCAGAGGGAAAGGAATCGCTTGTGCTCCGCCGGCGTGCAGAACCCCATCACATATTCGACGCCCGCGCGATTGTACCAGCTGCGATCGAAGATCACGATCTCGCCGGCCGCCGGAAACTGCTGCATGTAGCGCTGGATGAAGAGCTGGGACTTCTCACGATCCGAGGGCGCGGGCAGGGCGACCACGCGAAACACGCGCGGGCTGACCTTCTCGGTCAGGGCCTTGATCGTTCCGCCCTTGCCGGCCGCATCGCGTCCCTCGAACAGGATGATGACCCTGAGCTTGTTCGCCTGTACCCAATCCTGGAGCTGGCAGAGCTGGGCCTGCAGCTTCTGCAGCTCTTCCTCATAGTCCTTGCGCTTCATCTTCTCGGTCGGCTTGTCTTTCGCCATGGATATCCGTCCATCGTTTTCAACTAGTCGCCCCAGGCAATGACGATTCCGATATCGCCGGGCATGCCGCCGGGGTAATCGACGATCTGATAGCGGATGCGGTAGCCGCGCGGCTGCAGGTAGTCAGCCCAAAGCTGGTATATTTCCTTAGGGATACCCGTCAGCGTCTTCTCCCAGCCGGCCTCCATCTGATTGATCGCTCGCCCCTTGTCGGAGCACAGCGAGTTCGGGAAGCGATAGACCTGGACCTCGCTCAAGCCATTGCGCACCGCCCGCTGAATCACCGTCGACGCCAGCTTGACCTTCTCGTCCTCGGTAAGCCCCGAGGGCTTGCTCAGCCGCTCGATCAACGCGCGCTTCTCGGCTTCGATAGCAGCCGCACGCTTGGCATGCTCCTCGGCCTTCTCCGCTTCCTTGAGCGCTGCCTGCTTCTGGATCTCGTGCGCCTTCGGGATCAGGTCATCGATCTTGTTTCGCATGGCTGGGGACTCCTAACCCGATCTTCCACCTTGCCCCCGGAACGGTAGGGATGAGCCGACCGGCTTCCTTGATCCAGATCAAGCAAGCGCGATAGGATCGTCAGCAGTGTCGATCAGGATTCGCCTGCGGTGTTATTGCGACCGGGAGACTTGGCTTGAGCGAACAGATGCATCCGGCGGCCCCCCATCATCTGCCGTTTTTCATTCCCGGCGCCGACGGGTCGGACACCCTGATGGTGGTGATGGGCATTTTCCTCGTAGCCACCGTCTTGTGGGTTGGCACTCTGTACTGGAAGCTGCACAGCCTGCCGGAGCGCATGGCGCACAAGAGCCAGAAACTTCAGTTTGAGATCGTCGCCGTTCTCGGCTTGATATCGCTTTTCACCCACATGCATATCTTCTGGGTCGCCGGCCTGTTGCTGGCACTCATCGACCTGCCGGATTTCGGCACGCCGATGCGCAGCATCGCAGATTCCGTCGAGCGCATAGCCGACGCCACGCCGGGCGCTGCCGAACCGGTAGCCGAATCCGGACCTGGCGGCGGTCCCGATGTCCGGACGCCCGCGAAGCAAGAGGTGCACAACCATGCTTGAGCTGATGATCTGCTCGCTGGTGACGATCCTGCCGGATTACCTCTACCGCCGCTATCGGCAAGGCAAGCGGTTCGGCAAGGAGATCACGTTCTTCTCTGTCTGGTATGAACTGAGATGGGGGATCACCGGCTGCCTGATGCTCACGATCTCGCTGATCACGATGATCTTCTACTTTCATCCCTCGACAACCTCGGCGGCGATCTACTTCAGGACCGTGCCGATCCTGCCCGAAGGCTCCGGACGTGTCGTCGAGGTCAATGTCGGCTTCACCGCGCCGGTGAAGAAGGGGGACGTTCTGTTCCGGCTCGACAGTTCGAAGCAGGAGGCGGCGCTCGAGACCGCCAAGCGAAAGATCGCCGAGGTGGATGCGTCGTTGATCGCGGCGCAGGCCGACGTCGTAAAGGCGGACGCTCAGATCGGGGAGGCGAAGGCCTCCTTGCAGCAGGCCAAGGACGAACTGGAGGTGAAGAGCGAGTTGCAGCGCCGCAATCCCGGCATCGTGCCGCAACGTGACATCGAGAAGCTGCAGGTGCTGGTTGATCAGCGGCAGTCCGGCGTCGATGCCGCCAGCGCCGCCAGGGAGTCGGCGACGTTGCGCGTCTCCACGCTGTTGCCGGCCGAGAAGGCGAGCGCCGAGGCTGCGCGGGCGCAGGCGCAAGTGGATCTCGACAAGACCTTCGTCCGTGCCGGCGTTAACGGCCGCGTCGAGCAATTCCTCGTTCGCCCCGGGGATCTCGTCGCCCAGATCATGCGGCCGGCCGGAATCCTGATACCGGACGAAGCGGGCCGCAACAGGTTGCAGGCGGGCTTCGGGCAGATCGAGGCCCAGGTGATGAAGCCTGGCATGGTCGCGGAAGCCACCTGTATGTCGAAACCCTGGGTGATCATTCCGCTGGTCGTCACCAGCGTGCAGGATTTCATCGCCGCCGGCCAGTTTCGGGCCAGCGAGCTGTTGATCGACCCGCAGAACCTGCAACAGCCAGGTTCGATCCTCGTGTTCCTCGAGCCGCTTTACAAGGGAGGCCTTGACGGCGTGACGCCGGGCAGCACTTGCATCGTCAATGCCTACACCAGCAACCATGATGAGATTGCCGATCCGAAAACCGGGGCGTTGAAAGGCTTTGCCCTGCACGCCGTCGACGCGACGGCACTCGTTCATGCCTTGCTGCTTCGGATTCAAGCTCTGCTGCTGCCGATCAAGACGCTGGTGTTAAGCGGTCACTGACGGGCGCGAACGGGGAGACACCATATGAAACCGGACTGTAAGTTTCGCGCAATCGTGGCGACGGGCATGATCTTCGGATTGCCGGGTTGCGCGCAGGCTTTCGATCTCACGGGTGCCTGGGCCACGAGCGCCGAGCAATGCCGGAAAGTGTTCGCCCACAAGGGCAGGGCGAACCAGCTGACCTTCACGAACTTCTCTGGCGTCTATGGCGGCGGATTCATCGCCGAGCCCGATCGCCTCCGGAGCAAGTTCGAGAACTGCAAGATCAAATCGCGCAAGGACGACGGCCAGACCATCAACATCATCGTCGGCTGCGCGTCCGGAATCATGGTATCGAATGTGCAGTTCTTCCTTAAGGCCGTCGACGACGATACCATTACGCGCCAATTCCCGGGCATCGAGGGGATGGAGGTCAACTATCATCGTTGCAAGATCTAGAGGCATCCGCTCCCCGCGCTGGCTCAGCGCCGCCGGACCGTTGTCGGCTGGCGCCGAACCGATCGAGTGATGCGCCGTGGATCCCAGCAGGTTGCCGAGGTCATTGCGCATCGCCCTGGTGGCCGGCCTTGTGCTTTTGGCGGGGGGTGCGAGCCTGTTCGCCTATCGCTGGTACGAGCGGCCGACGACCCTGACGATCGCGGTTGGGTCGCTGGACGGCGAGGCCGGGAGGCTGGTCTCGGCGATCGCAGGAAAGTTCGCCCAATCGAAAGCACCAGTCCGGCTCAGCCTGGTCCAGACGCCGGGACCGCTTGAGTCCGCCAAGGCATTCGCGTCCGGAAAGGTGGACCTCGCGGTCGTCCGTGGAGACGTCGGCGATCTATCGCGGGCCCAGGCCGTGATCGTGTTGGCCCACGCCACCGTCCTGTTGGTCGCGCCGCCCGGCGCTGCGATATCTGACGTGGCGGAGTTGAAACGCGTCGCGATCGGTGTGATCGGCGCCGAAGCCAATCAGAAGCTGATCAAGGTGCTGACCGACGAATACGATCTGACGCGCGCGGGCGTGACGTTCAAGCCGCTCGCCCCCGCGGATGCGCGCCGGGCGCTCGACACCAAGGAGGTACGGGCGATCCTGCTCGTCATGCCTTTGACTGAAAAATATCTTTCGCTGCTGCGCAATGTCTTCGCGCGCACCACGCGAGCCGGCCCGGTGATGATCGCCATCGAGTCCGCCGGAGCGATCGCCGAGAAAGAGCGCGCCTACGAAAGCTTCGACGTACCCAAGGGAACCCTGCGCGGCTCGCCGCCTGTTCCTGCTGATGACCTGACGACGCTGCAGACGTCGTTTTATTTGGTGGCACAGAAGAAGCTTGGGAATGACGTGATCAGCGACCTGACGCAGTCGATCATGAACGCGCGGCGAGAGTTGCTCGCCGAACTGCCGGCGCTCTCCCAGATCGCTACGCCTGATACCGACGCGGGCGCCTACATTCCCGTGCATCCCGGGGCGGCTGCGGTCTATGAGGGGACCAGGGAGAGCTTTCTCGATCAATGGGGCAATGCGATCTTCCTGGCGCCGATGATCGCAGGCGGGCTTGCGTCGGTGCTCGCGGCGGCGTGGAAATTTCTCCGCTCGAGCGAGGCACCGAGCCGGAAGGAGGCGCTCGACACGCTTTATGCACTGGCAGGGCGAATTCGGATGGCCAGGCGTGTGTCGGATCTCGAAGAGATCGAGCGCGAAATCGATCAGGTGCTGCGTACGCAGCGCGAGCAGCCGGTCGCGGACGACAAGGCCGAGCGCGCCGTCACGGCGGTGAACGTTGCGGCCCATCGGCTCGAGAACCTGATTCACGACCGCCGCATCCACCTTGCGTCGCGACAGCCGGGCCAGGCCGGAAGCCAGGTCGAAAGCTGAGTCGAAAGCTGAGCCGAAGGACAGTTTCCTTGATCTCGATCAAGGAGGGGAGGGGATCGTGGCCGATGCTGTCGACCGTTGGTGTCGATGGAGGTCGCGATGTTCCGTTGGGGCAAGATTCTGCTCGCGGTTGTGCTGGTGTCGGTGACGTCCGTTGCCGCATTCGCGCAAACGGCTGACAAGCCGCCCGCCCAGACCAGCCCGCCCGCCCAGGCTAGCCAGCCGGCTGCGGCAACCCAGCCGACCGATCAGCTCCTGAAGCCGGAACAGCTGGAAGCCCTGGTGGCGCCGATCGCGCTCTACCCGGACTCACTGCTCGCCAACGTCCTGGCGGCGTCGACCTATCCGCTCGAGGTCGTGCAGGCCGATCGCTGGCTCAAGGAGCGCAAGAGTCTGAAAGGGGATGCGCTGAAGGCCGAGGTCGACAAGCAGGCCTGGGATGACAGCGTGAAGGCGCTCACGAGCACCGCCGACGTGCTCGCGATGATGAGCGACAAGATTGATTGGACGAAGAATCTGGGTGATGCCGTGCTGGCCCAGCAGCCCGACGTCATGGATGCGATTCAGCGGCTGCGCAGCAAGGCGCAGGCCAACAACAAGCTGGTGACGACCAAGCAGCAGAAGGTCAGCGTCCAGACCCAGGAGAACAAGCAGGTCATCGTCATAGAGCAGACCGATCCGAACACCGTCTATGTGCCCTATTACGATCCCGCCACGGTCTACGGCGCGTGGCCGTATGCCGCGTACCCGCCGTACTATTTCGGCTATCCGTCCTATATCGGCGCCGGTGTTGTCGCGGCAGGTCTTGCTTTCGGCGCCGGCTGGGCGATCGGGCGCTGGGGCAATTATTGGGGTGGCGGCTTCAACTGGGGCAATCGCAACGTCTATGTCAATCATCGGACCACCAACATCGCAAATGGCTGGCAGCACAATCCGGCGCATCGCCAGGGCGTCCGCTACAACAACAGCAACGTCCAGCAGCGCTTCGGCGGCAACGCCAATCGGGCCGGTGCCAGCGATCGGATGAACTTTCGCGGCCGTGACGGTCAGCAGGTTCTCAATCCGGGCGATCGCCAGGGTGCAGATCGCGCAGGTGACCGGGCAGGAGACCGCGGCGGCGACCGTGCGGGTGATCGCGCCGGAGATCGTGCGGGCGATCGCGCTGGAGATCGTGGAGGCGACCGCGGCGGAGATCGTGCGAAGGGTGGTGACCGTGCAGGTGCAGGCGATCGCGCCAAGGGCGGCGACCGCGCGGGTGCCGGCAACAAGGGCGGTGGCGATCGCGCAAAGGCCGCCAACCGCGGCAATGCCGGTAACCGCGCAGCTGCGGCGAATCGCGGCGGTGGCAGTCGTGGCGGCGCCATGAACGTATCGTCCGGACGGGCAGCGGCGGCGGCATCGGCGCGCGGGCGATCGAGTATGGCCAGCATGCCGCGCGGCGGCGGCGCAAGTTTTACCGGCCGTGGTGGCGGTGGCTTCAGCGGCGGCGGAGGTGGCTTCCGCGGCGGTGGCGGAGGCGGTGGTTTTCGCGGCGGCGGCGGTGGACGGCGCTCCGACATCGCGCTCAAGCACGACATCGAGCTGCTTGGGCATCTCGCCAACGGCCTCGGCTACTACCGCTTCAGCTATCTCGGTAGCAGCAAGGCCTATGTCGGCGTGATGGCGCAGGAGGTCGAGCAGGTCATGCCGGCGGCGGTGACGCGCGGCGCCGACGGCTATCTCAGGGTCTATTACGACAAGCTCGGACTCAAGTTCCGCAGCTACAACGATTGGCTTGCCGCCGGCGCGAAGATTCCATCCCCGTCGGAGGCATCACGATGACAGGCCCCTCGTACTCGCGACTGGATCATATTGCCTCCATCGGCGTGGCCACGGCAACAGCACTCGCCTTGCTGCTGACTCCGGCGCGCGCGCAGCAAGGCTTCCCCAATCCGGAAGACGCGGCGTCCGCCTTGGCAACCGCGGTCAAGACCGGCACCAGTCGGGCGATGCTGAAGGTGCTGGGCCGCGATGCCGCCGATATCATCGAGTCGGGCGACGATGTCGCCGACGCCAATGCGCGAGAGAGCTTTCTTTCTGCCTACGACGCCAAGCATTCGATCAAGGCTGATGGCAACAAGAAAGCCACCTTGATTCTGGGCAGGGACGATTTCCCGTTCCCGATCCCGCTCGTCAACAACAATGACGGCTGGAGTTTCGACGCCGCCGCGGGACGTCGCGAAATCCTCTACCGCAGGATAGGCCGCAACGAGTTGGCCGCGATCCAGACCTCTCTTGCCTATGTCGACGCACAGAACGAATACGCAGAGAAGGATCGCGGCGAGGGTGTGGGCGCCTATGCCCAGCGCATCGTCAGCAGGCCGGGCAAGACGGACGGGTTGTTCTGGCGCGACGACAAGGATCCAAGCCCGCTCGGCGAGCTGGCCGCCCAGGCCGCCGCGGAAGGCTACAAGGTCGGCGAGCAGAGCATGCCGTACCACGGCTACTACTATCGGATCCTGAAGGCACAGGGCTCCGACGCTCCTGGCGGCGCGCTGAACTATGTCGTGAGGGGCAAGATGATCGGTGGATTCGCGCTGGTCGCCTATCCCGCCGAATACGGCAATTCCGGCGTCATGACCTTCCTGGTCAACCACGCAGGCACGGTCTATCAGAAGGATCTCGGCTCACGCACCGATTTCCTCGCCAAGCGCATGATCGTTTTCGATCCGGATCACACCTGGAAGAAAGTGGATCCGACTAATCCCTGAGCGAGGAAGGGCTGCAGTGACGCGACCCATGATCCGTTCCGTCATACTGGCGCTTGTCGCGATGGTCCTCTTGGTCGCGCCATGCTTCGCCCAGGCCGTCGGCCACGTCCAGGTCAAGTTCGTGAAGGCCGCGCTCGTGGTGGGCGGCGGCGGCGGCAGCGGCACGTTGACCTACCGCGGGCGGCACTATCGGTTCATCGCGTCCGGCTTCAGCCTCGGCGTGACTGCCGGTGCGTCGGTGACTTGGCTGGAGGGCACCGCCTCAGGCATCAGGGACGTCAACGATTTCGCCGGCAGTTACGCGCTGGTCGGGGCAGGCGGCGCGTGGGCCGCGGGCGTAGGCGGGGTGAGCCTGCGCAATGAGCACGGCGTCGTTCTCATGCTCAAAGGGCCGAAAGCGGGATTGGAGTTCGCCGCCAATCTGGGCGGACTCACGATTTCGCTGCGCTGAGCTCGGGCTCGATTCGCCCTGCCTCAGATGGGCCGCAGGTGGAAGGTGCCTCCGCCGCGCGACGACCAGCGTCCGGGGTGCGGCGCTGAGCGATGGATTGATCTATCTCAAGGCCGGGTCCGAGGCTCAGGTTCAACCTGCATTCGGCGGGGCGGCGATAGGTCATCCAGGTAACCGGGAGGTGGGAGGCATGTACCGGCACATTCTCACTCCGACAGATGGGTCGGAACTGGCGGAGCAAGGGGTGAAGCAGGGGTTGGCGCTGGCGAAATCTCTCGGAGCCAAAGTATCGGTCATCTTCGTCGTTGAGCCGCTCTCGGAAATAGGAGGGCGGTACCGTGATTTGCTCGCGAGATTTGCCGAGATACGTAAGGAAGAGGCCACGAGCGCGCTGGATCGTGCCGCACACGCGGCCAGGGAGGCCGGCGTTCCCTGCGAGACAAGCCAAGTCGAGAGCGGCCAACCCCATCAAGCCATCATCGCGGCAGCCGCGGATAAGGGCTGCGATCTCATCGTTATGTCATCGCACGGGCGCAGCGGGCTCTCCATGCTGCTCATCGGCAGTGTGACAAACAAGGTGCTGACGCAAGCAAGGACTCCGGTCCTTGTCTGTCAGTGAGGGTGCAGATCGGTGGATAGAAAGTACTGTGCATGGAGCTTGGGAGAAATCGAATGAACAAAATCGCTGTGTGCCTGGCTCTTGCCGGTGCGATGCTGTCGGGCCCGCTGCAAGCGCAGACGAGCGTCGATATGGCGCGGATAACCTGCGCGCAGTACCTCGCCATGTCCCCGGGCGATTCTTCCGTATTTTCTGCCTGGATGAGTGGCTGGTTCAATCAGAAGAAGGGATACGTCTTCGTCGATCTCAACGCGTATGCGCGAAATGTCGCAAGCGTAAAGGCATGGTGCGCGACCAATCCCACTCAGACCGTGATGGCCGGCCTTGAGCGCTCTACGGCCGGCCAGTGATCAAACAGGATTGGAAGATAACAATGAAACCATCGATTCTTGCCGTTGCGACGGTTGCACTGCTCGCCACGAGCGTCGTGGCCAAAGCCCAAGTCGTCGTCGATCTGTCCCTCATTACCTGCAAGCAACTGCTGGAGGCGGACCAGGAAAGACAAATGCTGATCAGCTCCTGGATGTCGGGCTATTTCAGCGCATCGAAGAACCTGACCGTCGTCGATTTTCGCTACGTCGAGCGAAACGGCAAGGTCATCGGCAAGTACTGCAAGTCGCACAAGACAGACACCGTGATGAATGCGATGCAAAAGAACTGGCGCTGACCATCGTCGCTGCGATCGCGCAGGCAGCGGACAGCATCCTTGTCCTTCTCGGGTCGGAGGTGAAGCCGGCGATGCCAACGGTCGGCAGGCTCGTCGCGGTTCACTCGCGCTTCCGATCGAACCGCTTCTCCCTCAACTCGGGCCGCAGCGCCCGTATTTTTACGGTCCGCGCCCTTGACCGAGGTCAAGGCGCGGCCACTGGCAAGATGGTGTGTCGCTAGGGCTGTTCGCTCTCTCCGGTGTCGCGGTGTCGGCCATCTGGTATGTCACTTATGAAATTCGCCGACGTGGTCTGCTGGCTCAAAGGGCGCGCAGTCCTCGCGAGACCAGGACATTTGCCAGCGAATCGGAAGCCAAGGCGTTCGCACGGTCAAAACTGGACGAAGGGCTGGTCGTGTTTGCCGGCACCATCAATCCGCACCTCCCCAGGCAATTGATCCCCTCGCAGAACATCGCCGATTGGCTCGTCGAACAGTGAGTCGGCTCCGGCGCTTCCTCTCCGGCAGCACGAGCTTCGTGCTGCACCGAATGTTGAAAGCACAGCCCAAGCACGGTGTTCGTTTGCCCTTGAGTGTTGCCATTTTGGCACGCGCCTTTTCGTGACTCACATCTAGGCTTCGATCACTGCCCCGATTGGGCGAGCGCAAGGACTGCTGTTCTCGATTTAACGCGAAGAGACCCGGAGATCATTCCATGAAGAGATTTTTGCTTTCTGTCGCCGCGATTATCGGCATGGCCACGCCGGCGTTGTCGGCTGACATGGCCGTCAAGGCGGCGCCTGTGCCGGTCCCTCCGCCGGTCTACAACTGGACCGGCTTCTATATTGGTGCGAATGGCGGCTGGGGTGAGAGCCGCACCTGCTGGGATTTCATCCCTGCCGTCGGTGGTGTCGTGGCCGACGGGTGCAGTTCGCGCTCCGGTGGCGTTTTCGGCGGACAGCTCGGCTATCGCTGGCAGGCCGGCCAGTTCGTCTTCGGCCTGGAAGGACAGGGTGACTGGGCGGACCTGAAGAGCTCGCGCCTCAGCCTGATCGATCCGAGGTTCTCGACGACAACGAAGACCGACGGACTGGGCCTTTTCACTGGCCAACTCGGCTGGGCCTGGGATGCCGCGCTGTTCTACGTGAAGGGCGGTGCAGCGGTCACCAGCAATCGCTATGACATCTTTACCACGGTCGGCGGAATCGGGGTCGCGTCGGCGACATCGACCCGTTGGGGCGGTACCGTCGGCGTGGGCTTCGAGTACGGGTTCACCCCGAACTGGTCCGTCGGGCTCGAATATGACCGTCTGTTCATGGGCGATGCCAACAACACGTTCTCGGTGGTCAATCCCATCGTGGCCGGCGCCGCCAACCGGATCGGACAGGATGTGGATCTGCTGACGATCCGCCTGAACTATCGGTTCGGCGGGCCGGTCGTCGCGAGATACTGATCTCCCTGGATGGATGTAATTTGGGCCCCGGCATTCTTGCCGGGGCCTTTCTTTTAGTTTTGGCGGCTACCGGACCAAATGTCCGAAGTGCGGCAAGCGCCGCTGTCAGCGCTTTGCGGCTGCGCCCTTCGCTGCTTCGTAGGCGTCGCGATAGCCTCTGGCGATGGTCCGAACGCCTCGCCCGATATCGTCATAGACATCGTCGGGCAGGTTCGCGAGCGAGACGCGAAGCGACCATTCGGGCGCATCGAATCCGCCACCGTTCAACAGCACGATCCCGTGGGCTTCAGCCAGCCTGAACGCGAGGTCCAGCGGATGGACGTTCTTCTTCAGGTATTCAACCGCCTCGTCGCCGATGTTCTTTCGGGCCCAGAACTCGAAATCGATCAGGGCGTAGTAGGCATCATAGCTCGGATTCGGGGTCAGCTTGTCGGCAAGCCCGAGGCCGTCGAGCAGCGACCACAGGCGCTTGTTGACGATCTCCATGCAGGCGGCCTGATAGGCCTTCTTTTCGTCCATCATCTCGGCGAGCGAGAACAGGCTCATCATCACCTGCTGCGGCAACGACAGGCCCGCGGTGTGATTGAGCGCCACGTCGCGGCTGTCGGCGACGATGCGGTCGATCAGCTTGAGCTTGCGCGGTTCGAGCGTGAGCGGCCCGTAGCGCTTGTCGAGCGCCTTCACGGCCTCGTCCGGGAGCTTGGCGATCATCTTGTCGAAGATGTTGTCCTCGTGGATGGCGATCGCCCCTAACCGCCATCCCGTGCAGCCGAAATACTTCGAATAGGAGTAGACGCCGATGGTGTTGTGCGGCAGTTCGCCCAGCAGCGAACGGAACCCGTGCACGAAGGTGCCGTAGACGTCGTCGGTGAGGATCATCAGGTCGGGGCGCTTGGTCTTGACCAGATTGGCCAGCTTGGCAATCGTCTCCTTGCTCAACGCCATCCCCGGAGGGTTGGACGGATTGACCACGAAGAAGGCCTTGATCTTCGGATCTTCCAGCTTCTTGATTTCCTCGTCGGTGAACTGGAACTTGTTTTCCTGCGGAGCCCTGATCTGAACGACCTTCAGGTCGTAGTCTTCCAGGTGCGTCATCTCGATGTAGGGCGTGAAAATCGGTGTCGCCAGTGCGATCGTATCGCCGGGCACCAGCAGCCGGTTGGCCTTCAGCGACTTGAAGAGGTAGCACATCGCCGCCGTGCCGCCCTCGACCGCATAGATGTCGAATTTTCCGGCCGGCCGGGGCTCGCCGCAAACCGCCCACATCAGGTATTCGTGCACGATCTTTTCGTTGTGCACCAGCATGCGGTCCGGCACCGGGTAATTGTCGCCGATGATCGAATCGACCAGCTCGTGGACGAAGGCGTCGGGGACGAAGCCGAATTTCTTGACCGCAAAGGGCAGCATCTCGGTCAGGAAGCTCGCACCCGGCATGTCCTTGTGCTGCTTGAGCCAGGCTTCGAACCGGCCGGCGATGCCGCTTGCCTGGGGCATGCCGCCGATGCCCGCCGGGTGCTCCATCACCCGCTTGCTCTCGGTGATGGCGAATTGTCCCAGCAGGAAGAAGCCTTCGCGCGGCGTCGTGGCCACCCAGTTCGGATTGCCCCGCCCGGCGTTCAGGAAGGGCATCTGGCTCCGCTTCGAATTGCTCTTGGCGAGGTTGATCAGCTCGTCCT
This sequence comes from Bradyrhizobium sp. USDA 4506, assembly GCF_054058795.1. Taxonomy (NCBI): domain Bacteria; kingdom Pseudomonadati; phylum Pseudomonadota; class Alphaproteobacteria; order Hyphomicrobiales; family Nitrobacteraceae; genus Bradyrhizobium; species Bradyrhizobium sp. USDA 4506. The sequence continues at coordinate 1,636,204 of NZ_JBSSBM010000002.1, forward strand.
TGATCTCGAAGGGGCTCAACGCCTCGAATTTCTTCAGGGTCAGAAGATCGGCCATTTGACACTCCCGGGGCGATGCATGCTGTTGGAATGGAGGCGACAGGCTCCGTTGCCTGCGCAATCGCGCGCAGCATGATCGGCGACCGGTTACGAGCCTTGATCTATGTCAACGGTCACGCGCAGGCGATACGATGCTGCGACGGATAGTCGCTCACGATGCGAGTGCGCGGCACATGTGTGGTGTCGGCAAGATCATGAAATCGCGAGGCTCTCGCAGCTGCGGTTGACATAGATCAACATCCTGCTCGCCAACCGCCGTCTGATGTCGACCGATACGGTTGCTCGCCCTTTTCGGCACCCGTGCACGAGATCGAAGCGGGCGCACGCCGAAGCCCCGGGACAGCATGAACGGGTGACATCATGATCGATTGGCTCTTCCAGACGCTCCGCACCTATCCCGAAATTGCGATCTTCCTCTCGCTGGCCCTGGGCTACTATTTCGGTTCCTTCACCTATAAGGGGCTTGGACTGGGCGCGGTCACCGCGACACTGGTCGCCGCTGTCATCATCGGCCAGATCGGGATCACTATATCAGGGCCGCTGAAGCCGTTCTTCTTTCTGATGTTCCTGTTTGCAATCGGTTACGGTGTCGGACCGCAATTCGTGCGCGGTATCGCGCAGGACGGCGTCCCGCAGGCGATTTTCGCGGCCGTGGTCTGCGTCTTCTGTCTGCTGTCCGCCTATCTCGGCGCCAAGGTCGCCGGTTACGACGTCGGATCGGCGATCGGGCTCTATGCCGGCTCGCAGACGATCTCCGCGTCGATGGGACTCGCGACCGACGCCATCAATCGCCTTGGTCTGCCCGCGGACGAAGCCAAGAAGCTGCTCGATGCCATGCCGGTCGCCTATGCCGTGACCTATATCTTCGGCACGGTTGGGTCGGCGATCGTGCTGGCGCTGCTCGGACCGGCGCTGCTCGGGATCGATCTCGAAGCCGCGTGCAAGAAATACGAGGAGGAGCATGGCGGCAAGAAGGAGCTGGGCGGCCCAGGGACGGCCTGGCACCAGTTCGATGTGCGCGCCTATCGCGTTCATGAGCGCGGACCCGTCGCCGGCAAGACCGTCGGGCAGGCCGAGGCGCTGCTTCCCGATCATCGCATCTTCGTCCTCCGGCTCCGGCAAGCCGGCAAGATCGTGGATGCAACCTCCGACACCGTGATACATGCCGGCGATGTCGTCGCCGTCGCCGGGCGCCGCGATGTGCTGGTGCAGCTGATCGGCGAGCAGGCCGAGGAAGTCGACGATCGCGAGCTGCTGGCGGTGCCGATCGAAGGTGTCGATGTCTACGTGACCAGCAAGGACGTCGACGGCAAGACGCTGGAGCAACTGGCCAAGGAACCGGGCGCTCGCGGCGTATTCCTGCGCAAGATCGCCCGGGGGGCGATCGCGACCGAGATTCCGATCCTGCCGAACACCAAGATCAATCGGGGCGACATCCTCACCCTGGTCGGCCGCACGTCCGATGTCGCTGCCACCACAAAGATGCTGGGCCGGCCGGACCGCGCAACCGATGTTGCCGACGTCGCCTTCATCGGGGCTGCGATCGCGATCGGCGCCCTGGTCGGCGCCTTCGTCTACAAGATCGGAAGCGTGCCGCTGACGTTGTCCACCTCCGGCGGCGCGCTGATCTCCGGCCTGTTCTTCGGCTGGCTCCGGTCCGTGCACCCAACCTTCGGCCGCATCCCGTCACCCACCGTGTGGTTCATGAACTCGGTCGGCCTGAACGTCTTCATTGCCGTGGTCGGAATCTCCTCGGGCCCGGGATTTGTCGCCGGCCTGCAAAAGCTCGGCTTCAGCCTGTTCCTTTGGGGCGTCGTCGTGACCACCGTGCCGCTGATCCTGGCGATGTTCGTCGGCAAATACGTGTTCCGCTTCCACGACGCGATCCTGCTCGGATGCTGCTCCGGCGCGCGCACCACGACCGCTTCGCTGGGCATGATCAACGACCGCGCGAAGAGCCAGATTCCCGGTCTTGGCTACACCGTCACCTATGCGGTCGGAAACACGCTGCTGACGATCTGGGGCATGGTGCTGGTGATGATGATGACATAGCCGCGGCGCGGGACCGTGTTGAGACGATGTTGACCTGGCTGGCGCAATTTCTCGTTCGGTATCCGGAGCTCGCGCTGTTCCTGGTGATCGCCGCGGGCTACTGGATCGGAAGCTTCAAGATCGGCGCTTTCAGCCTCGGCCCGGTGACGGGCGCGCTGTTCGCAGGACTCGCGGTCGGCGATTTCGCGCATGTGCCCGTCTCCAGCATGACCAAATCGTTCCTGTTCCTGCTGTTCCTGTTCGGGGTGGGCTATTCGGTCGGTCCGCAATTCATGCTGGCGATGAAGCGCGACGGGCTGAAGCCGATGTTGATGGCCGTTGTCGTCAGCCTCACCGGGCTTGCGGCAGCGATCGTCGCGGCACGCGTGCTGCGGCTCGACGCCGGCTTTGCAGCCGGGCTCATGTCGGGCGCGCTCACCCAAAGCGCGGCGATGGGTACGGCAACCGATGCAGTCAATGGGCTCGCCGTGACCGAAGCACAGCGCGCGTTGTTGGTCTCGCACATCGCGGTGGCCGACGCGGTCTGCTACATCTTCGGCTATGCCGGCGTGATCACATTCTGCACCCTGATCGTTCCGGCGCTGCTGAAGATCGATCTGAAGGCGGAGGCGCTCAAGCTGGAGCAGACCTTGGGCATCACGCGCGCCAAGCCCGGCCTGGCGTCTGCCTGGCGCAAATTCGAATTGCGTGCCTACCGGCTGGATGCTCAGGCGGCGATCGCCGGATTGTCGGTGGCCGCCGCCGAAGCTCGTGTGCCCGGGCAACGCGTGTTCATCCACCGCATTCGTCGCGGCGAGCGCATCTTGGAGACAGAGCCTGGAGCGGTGCTCGCGGCCGGCGATATCATCGCGCTGTCGGCGCCGCGCCAGACCATCGTCGAACTGATCGGACCGCGCGGCGAGGAGGTGGAGGACCGCGAGCTGCTCGACATCCCCGTGATTTCGGCGGACGTGTTCCTGATCAACCGGGAGCTCGCAGGCAGCAGTCTGCAGCAGGCGTCGGAACAGAGCTGGGCACGCGGCCTCTACTTGCGTTCGTTGAGCCGCGGCGATGAAGCTCTCCCCATCGCGGCCGGCGTTGTCCTGCAGCGCGGCGATATGCTTCGCGTCGTCGGTCCTGAATCGGTGGTGCAGAATGCAGCCAAGAGCATCGGCGTCATGGTTGCGCCCCAGCACCAGCATCGATTTCGTGGTGCTGGGGCTCGCGATCTTCTTCGGCGGCCTCGTTGGCGTGCTCCTGAGCTTTTCGATTGGTGGCGTCACGATCTCGCTGAGCACCAGCGTCGGTACGCTGCTCGCTGGACTTCTTGTCGGCTATCTCCGCACACGTCTGCCGTATTTCGGCCGGATCCCCGATGGCGCCATCAGCCTGATGACGTCGCTCGGACTGGCTGCGTTCGTCGGCCTGACCGGGATCCATGCCGGTCCGGTCTTCCTCTCCGCCATACGGGAGTCGGGCGTCGGCCTGCTGCTGGGTGGCATGTTTGTAACCCTGCTGCCGCAGATCGTCGGCTTCTGTTTCGGCCATTTCGTGCTGCGCATGAACCCCATCCTCATGCTCGGCGCTTTGACCGGCGCACAGACGGTCACGGCCGCGATGGCCGCCATTCAGGAGCGCTCGGGCAGCTCCGTGGTGGTGCTCGGCTACACGCCCGCCTATCCGATCTCCAATATTCTGCTGACGACCTGGGGATCGATCATGGTCGTCGTTTTCGCTGGATGACGGGGCAGGGACGGCTCGCGCTTAGCTCACCATTGAGAGCCGCCCGGCGGGGCGAATCTTGAGATCCGGATCGACGCCTTGATGGAGTCCCTCTGCTGGCAGCATGGCCCAGACTGCGCCGATGTTGCAGGGGACTAACGCGCATTTCAGAGCGAAACATGAATGTGAATGCGGAGGCCGATGAGTAACCCAGACGCAACGCGATCTCCGTGATCGGCAGGTCGCTGCCCAACAATTCGATAGCCTTGAGCAGGCGGAGACGTTGACGCCATGCGCGCAAGCTCATGCCGACTTCGCGCTCGAAGTGTCGCGTCAAGGTTCGTGGCGACATGCCGATCTCACGCCCCCATCTCTCGGCGTGGCGCGGATTCGCAGGATCGGCGTAGAGGGTTTCACAGAGGGCCAGCAGGCCCGGGTGGGTGGGCCAAGGTAACGCTGCCGAGATCGGCGTCGCCCGCCGCAACTGATCGAGGATGAGCGCGATAACGCGAGCGGCGTAGCGACGATCCTCACCTTTCAGCGACGCGGCTTCCACGATGAGCGTCCGCAGGAGCGGGGACACATGGATGACCGTCGTGCCGGACGTCATGCCTTGGCCGGCCGCATTGGCGACCCAGAGGCTCCGGAATTCCGCTCCCATCAGGGAGCCGACCGAATGCTTCGTACCGGCCGGCAGCCAGACGGCCTGTTCCGGAGAAATGACGACGCGCCGTCCATCAGCCTTCACGGTGAGCGCGCCTGAGATCGCGTAGACCAGCTGATTCCAGCTGTGACTGTGTTCGGCGAAGTAGCTCCTCGCAGGAAGAGACTGCACCCGAACGATCAGAGGCTTCGGTGATCCGAGGCCGTGCGGGGCATCGACCGTCTTCCAGCCGGCGTTCCCTGGCGAAATGTGACGTTTCATCGACATAAATTGGCAATCTGTAGAAGGAAAAGTCCAGCGATTTCTCCTTAACTCCGCCGCGGGTAATCCACGGCCCGGTGGACCGGCCACCGGTCCTATCGGCCACGTCCGGTCGACGGACATCTAACGGCGGAGCAAGCCGCAGCGTGAACTTCAATTTTTCCGTTCCCAGCCATGAGGCGCCGACCGCCATTCGCCGCGAGCGCAACAATGTCGCAAGGCTTGCCGTCGCCCAGGCCCTCGCAGGCGCCAATTCCACGGTCGTCTACGCAACCGGGGCCGTGGTCGGCGACATGCTGGCGCCCACCAAGGCACTTGCGACGCTGCCGGTCTCGGTTTTTGTCGTCGGCATGGCTCTGTGCACGCTGCCGGCGGGCGTTGTCGCGCAGCGCTACGGCCGGCGCATGACATTCCTGCTTGGTGCAGGCAGCGGCGTCCTCGCAGGCTTGATTGCGCTCCTGGCGGTACTCAACGCGTCATTCCCGCTATTCTGCGCCGGGACCTTCTTTGGCGGCGTCTACGCGGCCGTGGTACTCTCTTTCCGCTTTGCGGCGGCCGATTGCGCAGCACCTGAACGGCGTCCGCGCGCGCTCTCGGCCGTGATGGCTGGCGGTGTGTTCGCCGGTGTGATCGGTCCACAGCTTGTGACGCACACCATGAATCTGTGGGCGCCGTACCTCTTTGCCGCAACGTTTGTCGGCCAGGCGGTGGTTGCAGCGCTCTCCGCGGTTATTCTGGCGGGCGTTGAGCTTCCTCCGTTGACTGCAACGCATCTCAACGCCGGAAGGCCGCTCGCTGTCATTGCCCGGCAGCCGCGCTTTATCCTGGCCGTGATCTGCGGGGTCGTCTCCTACCTGCTCATGAATTTCCTCATGACCGCAGCCCCGCTGGCGATGAAGCTCTGCGGGCTGCCTCAGGAATCGGCCAATCTCGGTCTGCAGTGGCACGTCATTGCGATGTACGCCCCGAGTTTCTGGACCGGCCGCTTGATCACGCGCTTCGGCGCATCCGCGATCGTCGCGGTCGGGCTGGTATTGATTGCGGCCTCTTCGTCGGTGGGCCTGCTCGGGATCGATGTCGTGCATTTCTGGGCGACGCTGAGCCTGCTCGGGATCGGCTGGAACTTCGGCTTCATCGGCGCCTCCGCGATGGTTCTGGAGTGCCATCGTCCCGAGGAAAAGGCGCGCGTTCAGTCGCTCAATGACTTCGTGGTCTTCGGCACGATGACCGTCGGCTCCTTCCTGTCGGGCGGGCTGCTGTCGTCCTTCGGCTGGTCGACCGTCCTGATGCTGTCGTTCGCACCACTCGTCGCCGCATTGCTGGCACTCATCGGCTTTTCATACCGGCCCACCGCACGACCAAGCTAGCGTCTCGAGGAGAATCCAAATGAGCGTAGCGGAAACCCCGGTTCAATATATGGAGCGAACGCGCCAATATTACCGTGCCCTTGGTTACGACAACGACTATGTCTGGGCGAGGTTTGATGATGTCCCTTTCATCAAACCTGCCAAACTGTCATCGGATCTGCGTATCGCACTGATTACCACGGCCAGTCCGCCGGATTTTGACGGCGTCAAACGGGTGTGGTCGGGTGAGGTTTCGCCGCCGCCCGGGAAGCTGTTTACCGACAACGTTGCGTGGGACAAGGAGTCGACCCACACCAATGATCCGGGCAGCTTCCTGCCGGTAGAAGCCGCTTTTGGATTGGTCGGCGAGGGCGCCCTTGTCGGACTGACCCGGCACTTTCACGGCGTGCCGACAGAATACAGCCAACGGAAAACGAACGCGGAGGATGCACCTGAAATCCTGGCACGGGTTCGAAAAGACGGGGCTGATGCTGCGATCCTTTGCCCCCTTTGCCCCGTGTGTCATCAGACCGTAAGCTTGGTGGCCCGGCATCTGGAAGCGAACGGCATTCCGACGGTCATTGTCGGCTCGGCGCAGGATGTCGTGGAGCACTGCGGCGTGCCACGGTTCTATTTCACGGATTTCCCGCTGGGCAATCCTTGCGGGCATCCCTGGCGACCGGACATGCAGCGCGAAATCATGCGCCAGGCGCTCGCCCTTTTTGACACGGCGACGGCGCCGCGAACGACTGTGAAAGCGCCATTTGCGTGGAAGGAGGAGGGTTCCCTTTGGCGGCCCCGGTATGGAAGAGTAAATCCAGAGGATCGCGAGCGGCTGCTCAAGCTGGGTGACGAGCGCCGCCGGCGGCAAGCCAAGGCCAAGCAGGTTTCCATGGAGGGAGTGTCATCAAAATGACCGAGAGTTCGATGGGAAATCGGGTGGGCGTTCTTGAAGACCGGTACGGCAACCCCTTGAGCACAAGCTCTGCCGCCGCCCGCGACGCATATGTCGCCGGCGTCGACAAGCTGCTCTCGGCTGGGTCGGGGATTGACCAGGCATTCCGCGACGCGATCGCCGCCGACGAAGGTTTTGCTCTGGCGCACATTGCGCTTGCGCGAACCCTGCAACTGCTCGGTCGCGGCAACGAAGTCAAAGCGCCGCTCGAACGCGCGATCGCGCTAGCGCCTGCTACGACTTCGCGCGAGCAAGGTCATATTGCGATCTTTGCCAAGATCCTGAGTGGTCAAGGCGCTGCGGCGGTTTCGGCGATCGCCGAACATATCAAGCACTGGCCGCGCGATGCCATGGTGCTGGCACCGGCCACCGGTGTCTTCGGCTTGATCGGCTTCTCGGGCAAGTCCGGCCGCGAGGTTGAGCAACTGGCGATGCTGGAGCCGCTTGCAACCCATTACGGCGATGACTGGTGGTTTCGAACCGTGCTCGCGTTTGCCGAAATCGAGCTGCACAGGCTCGACAGTGGTTTCAGGAATATCGAGACCGCCCTTCGTGGTTGTCCCCGCAACGCTCACGCTGCGCATATCAAGGCCCATCTGTTCTATGAGAAGGGACAGCGCGAGGAGGGGCTGGCTTATCTCGAGCAATGGAACGCCGCTTACCCACGCGAGGCGCAACTGCATTGCCACATCAGTTGGCATCTTGCCCTGTGGTCGCTGGAGACCGGCAGGCGGGATCAAGCCTGGAAGATCTATCGTGAGGCGCTGCATCCGGGCGGCTCGTGGGGGCCGCAAATCAATGTCCTCACCGATTGCGCCTCGTTCCTTGCACGCGCCGAGATGGCGGGCGAGCCGCGGTATCCGGAACTGTGGAGCGAGATCAGCCAGTATGCGGCGAAGTGGTTTCCCAACTCGGGGATCATCTTTGCCGACATGCACAGCGCGCTCGCCTTTGCAATGGCCGGCGATGCGGAGGCCTTGGCGAGGATCATCGAGAACCCGAAGGGACCCGCCGCGGACATGGTGGTGCCCATCGCGCGCGGCTTCGATGGTTTGGCCAAGGGCGACTGGACACGGGTCGTCGATGAGCTAACGCCCGTCCTGGCAACCCATGAAAGGGTTGGAGGCAGCCGCGCGCAGCGCGACCTGCTGGAATATTCCGTCACTTGCGCCTTGCTGCGCAGTGGTCGCGCCGACGAGGCGCGGCGGCTGATCGCGTCACGACGACCGCAGAATGCGGCGAGTGGCGTTCCGCTCGCGGGCATCTGAACGTGTCCTGGTTTAGGGACCTGCACTGGCCAAGAGATCCGAAATCGCGAAGTGGTGGGTTTCGGATGGCGCCGCCTGAGGGAGAGTAATGATGCGCATCAACGATGATCTGTCGAAGCCTGTTATCGTTCACGCCTCGAAGCTGGACTGGGTGGCCAGTCCGTCGGCCGGCGTGGATCGGCGCATGCTGTTCCGCATTGGCGGCGAAGTCGCGCACGCCACCTCGATCGTGCGTTACGCTCCCGGCAGCGCTTTCCCGCGTCATACGCATGGCGGTGGAGAAGAGATTGTCGTCCTTGAAGGTACCTTTCAGGATGAGCATGGCGACTATCCCGCGGGCAGCTACTTCCGCAACCCTCCGGGGACGTCACATGTTCCCGCCTCGAAGGACGGCTGCACCATCTTCGTGCGGCTCTGGCAGTTCCGGGACGAGGACCGGACCCAGGTCGTGCGTCAGCCAGGTGAGGGCCAACAGGTTGCGCCGCGCCCCGGTGCAAGCAGCGTCAGCATTCTATTTAAGGACGGCGACGAAGAGGTCCGCCTTGAAGACTGGCGACCGGGTGAGACGATCAGCCTTGCGAACGCGCGCGGGCTCGAGTTCTTTGTTCTATCGGGGGGACTAACGATCGGGGGCGAGACGCTGCAGCCGCAGGGCTGGGGTCGGCTACCCGCCGGCGTCGACCTGAAAGCGACGGTGGGCCCGCAGGGCGCGAAAATCTGGATCAAGGAGGCGCCGCTGCTGCATCCGGATGTCTGTCGACTTCCCGGGTAGCCGGTACAGTTCTGACCGCCTCCGTTGAGCTCCCCGCAATGGCGAAGCTACTTTGCATGGGGTTGTTTTCGATATTTTGGTTGGGCCGGGCCTGTTTCGGCCGGGCAGCGCTCCGAAACATCATGTTGCATTGAACCGATGTTGCGGCTAGGCAATTGAGATGACATGGAAATTTTCCGTTGCCCCGATGATGGATTGGAGCGAGAGTTCAAGATTTTCAGTTGGTTAGATGGCCGCGTGTGCACGACGTGTGCACCCGGAGATCAAGAAAAATCTCACGATAGGCAGCGCGAGCATGGGGCGCTACGAATCGCTTCGCACTGTGCAGATTGTCGCGCCGGCCACGGATATTGTTCCCGCAACCCTCAAGGTGCTCGCCAGGGCCGGACTGACTCTCGATGATATCGACCTGTTCGATGTCAACGAGGCGTTCGCCGTCGCCGTGGAGAAGTACATCCGCGACCTGCGGATCGATCGAAACAAGATCAACGTCAAAGGAGGTTCGATCGCGTTGGGTCATCCAATTGGCGTGACGGGCACCATCTTGATCGGGGCAAGTTTCCCGACAGGCACCCCGAGTCCTGCGTCGCGCTGCAATAGCAATTGTGCTGGCACAAAAAATGCTGAGGCGCCTCCGCGACGGCGAGCGCAAGGTTCGCTGGGCAGACGGAGGAGAACATGAGAGCCCAAGTATTGAGAGCGTATGACGAGAAGCTGTCCAACGACCGCTGGGTCATCGAAGAAAACGTACCTGATCCCAAGCTTGCGAAGTCGACCGACGTTATCGTCCGAATCGGCGGCGCGGGCGTATGCAGGACCGATCTCCATATCATCGAAGGCGTCTGGAAGCCGCACATGGATCCGTCCGGCGACAAACTCCTCCCCATCATCATGGGACACGAAAATGCAGGTTGGGTCGAGGAGGTCGGCAAGGAAGTCGAGGGACTGAAAAAGGGAGACCCCGTCATCGTTCATCCGAAGATCACCGGAGGGACGTGTCTCGCCTGTCGTCGCGGCTTCGACATGCATGGCCCCGGCACATTTCCTGGTCTGGATTGCAACGGCGGCTATGCAGAATTCCTCTGCACCTCGGAGCGGAATATCGTGCCGCTGCCACGGACGCTTGCCCCCAAGGAGGTGGCGCCTTACGCGGATGCGGGGCTCACCGCCTATCGCGCCGTCAAGAAGGCGACGCGTCACCTTTTGCCCGGCGAGTCTTGCGTCGTTATCGGTGCAGGTGGATTGGGCCACATCGCAATCCAGTGCCTCAAGGCAATGTGCGCCGCCGATATTATCGTCGTCGACAAGTCCGAAGCGTCGCTGAAGCTAGCCGAAAAGTCAGGTGCCGACCATCTGGTGAAAGCCGACGGCGATGAAGTGGCTGCCGTTCTGGCTCTGACTGGCGGAAACGGCGCAGAGGCGGTGATCGATTTCGTCGGCGAAAAGGGCACGACATCCAGGGGGCTGGCGATGACCCGTTCGATGGGCAGCTACTATGTCGTCGGCTATGGCGAGGACATCCGCATTCCGACCGTCGACATGGTGATCACCGAGAAGAACATCATCGGCAATCTGGTTGGCACATGGGCCGAACTGACGGAGTTGATGGCGCTCGCAGACCGCGGTCTGGTTGAATTGGCGACCGCCGAGTATCGCCTCGCCGATGCAAACAAGGCCTTGCATGATCTCAATGCCGGCAAGATTCATGGACGCGCCGTATTGATTCCGTGAAGTCGAACGTGGTCCACCGCGAGCATTTGCTCGTGGTGGATTTCACAGGCCCGGCCACCTGTCACAGCGAAGGAGCTCTCGTTCGGTTGTGTAGGCCGGAGATGGCTTGAAGGAAGGAGGTTTTTAGGACCGGGCGGAAGCAGCCAGTCGATCAAATCGGCTTCCAGGCATCCAACAGATGCTCATTTTGCATCGCAAAAACACCGACGGAAGTTCGCAGCGAGTCTCAATTTGCATATCGTTGTCGCAATTTGCGTCGCGGTCGCTCTCAAGTCGGGGCGGCGCGGTCATCCAGGATCACCGGCGATCACTTTGTTCAGGAAGCGGTGGTCGGGAGACTCTGGATGATCTGGCACGGCCGTTGCACGAACTATGCGCAGGCACCCATCGCAGCACGCATTGATCGATTCAATAACGCCGGGAGCCGACTGCAAGATGCTTCGCGGTTCCGCGGATGATTTGGGGCGATTGCCAGTGACATCGTTTCTTCGCATTGAGAGGCGTCACATGAGGTTCATTCTGGTGAACGGCATGAGGCTGCGCCCGAGAACCCTCTGCATGCTTTGCTGTGAGCCAATCGGCGCGAGCTATCTCAAGGAATTCAGCACCGGGCTGTCCTTCTGCGGTCATGACTGCTACGCACTCTATTGCGACCGCTGGATCTCCAAGGCGGCGCAGACGAAGCACTCGGCCGTTGCGGACACCTCCCGCTAGCTCGTCCAACCGTGTGGGGGAAGCGTTCGGGCAAGAAAGCCATCCAGGTCGAGATCCCGAAACATCGCGGCATCCAACGTGCGGTCGCTGCGGCTTCCGACGAAGCCACTTCGCTTTTGCGGTGCAAAAATTTCTGCGCACGCCGATGCTTTTGCATTGTCGAGATTCTCATTCTGCAATTTCCGTCGCAATCTGCATCTCCTTCACCCGCAAGCCGGGCGGATGTGACGGCTCCGTCCACTCAATATCAGCATCAGCGCCTCTGAAAGCGCGCTGGCCAGTGCTTCCAACGCGCTGGCACGCCCATTGCAAAGCTCCTGCTCACAACAATGCCGACTGCTCCGTCCGGGGCGAGCCGCGACAAGAACGAGGGAAGGGGACGCTTGGCTGAGGGCGCATGATGTGCGGGATGAAGCATTGCGATCGAAGGACCGTGGTTCGGAAGATCGCTCCTGATCATCGTTGCGGTGCACCACAGTCGTTCCCGAAACCCTTGCCGATATCAAGCGTCCGGCCGTGCAAACGGTCGCGAGGTGGCCCGTAACGCGCGGGTAAGCACTGCCCGGTCCTCGAAGGCTCAGGCAGGCGGAATATCGATGTGGTTTCTGACCCGATCAGGAGGAAAGACGAGATGTCTGGAACTTTAACACTCAACAAGATCACCGCTCAGCGCGGCATATCCGTCGGTGATGCTGCAAAGAAGATTGCAGATCTCGGATGGAACCCTTCCTACGTCCAGGAAGCGATGACTTTTCCCACGGACTACAAGATTGCGAAGGCGCCAAAGGATCCGATGAAGCAGGTCCTCCGCTCCTATTTTCCGATGCAGGAGGAGAAGGACAACCGCGTCTACGGTGCGCTCGACGCTGCGCTGCGCGGCGACATGTTCCGCAACGTCGAGCCACGTTGGGTCGAGTGGATGAAGCTGTTCCTGGCGATCATTCCGTTCCCGGAAATCTCCGCAGCGCGATCCATGGCCATGGTTGGTCGCCTTGCTCCGGGTGAAGATCTTCGCACCGGCTTCACGATGCAGATGGTCGACGAGTTCCGTCACTCGACGATCCAGATGAATCTCAAGAAGTGGTACATGGAGAATTACATCGATCCGGCCGGCTTCGACATCACAGAGGAAGCGTTCGGAAAGTGCTACGCCACCACGATCGGCAGGCAGTTCGGTGAGGGCTTCATCACTGGGGACGCAATCACCTCCGCGAACGTGTATCTGACCGTGGTCGCCGAAACCGCGTTCACCAACACGTTGTTCGTCGCCATGCCGTCGGAAGCCGCACGCAACGGTGACTATGCGTTGCCGACGGTGTTCCTGTCAGTTCAGTCGGATGAGAGCCGGCACATCGGCAACGGCCACTCGATGCTGATGTCGATGCTGAAGGAGCCGGAGAACCATCTGCTGCTGGAGCGCGACATGCGCTATGCGTTCTGGCAGAACCACGCCATCGTCGACGCGGCGATCGGAACCTTCATCGAATACGGCACCACGAACCGCGACAAGGCCAAGGAGTCCTATGCGGAGATGTGGCACCGCTGGATCTTCGAGGACTATTATCGCACGTACATGCTGCCGCTCGAGAAGTATGGCATCAAGATCCATCATGACGACGTTCAGACTGCCTGGAAGCGGCTGACCGAGAAGCATTACGTCCACAAGGTCGCGCAGTTCTTCGCGGTCGGTTGGTCGGCCAACTTCTGGCGCATCGAGGCCCAGACCGACAAGGACTTCGAGTGGTTCGAGCACAAGTATCCTGGCTGGTATGCGCAGTTCGGCGACTTCTGGAAATGGTACGAGAAGCTGTCGCACCGCGGACAGACCAACATCCTCTTCAACAGCGATGTCGGTTACGTCTATCCGCATCGTTGCTGGTCGTGCCTGGTGCCCTGCCTGATCCGCGAGGACATGGTCACGGGCGAGATCGACGGCAAGCTTTACACGTTCGCCCATGAGCTCGATCGGTGGACGGCCGTCGAAGCCTTCGCCGGCGAGTACCAGGGGCGTCCGACCCCGGCGATGGGACGGTTCAGCGGCCGTCGCGAATGGGAAAGCGTCTACCACAACGTGGATATCGCCGATGCCATCAAGGATCTCGGCTTCGTGCGCACGGACGGCAAGACCCTGGTCGCCCAGCCGCACCTGCGCTTCGACGAGAAGGAAATGTGGACGCTCGACGACGTCCGCGGCCACATCCTGAAGAGCCCGCTGCTCACGCTGCGGGAGATGAGCCCGGCCGACCGGGAGAAGCACCTCGCCGAGTACCGCAAGGGATTCACCATCAATCCCTGCAACTAACCGAGACGGAAGGAGCCGGCTCCGGCCGGCTCTTCCCGATCGATCTCCGGAAGATACGCAAGCCTTGGTTTGAGGAGGCCCTATGGGCACGCCCGCTAATGTCGTTCGCCTGCAGCCGGTAGGCATAGAATTCGAGGTCGAGGAGAACGAGACCGTTCTTGACGCCGCATTCCGCCAGGGCATCGCACTGCCTCATGGTTGCAAGGAGGGGCAGTGCTCGGCGTGCAAATGCGTTCTCACCGGAGGCGAAGTAGAACTCAAGAAGTATTCGACGTTCGCCCTCAACGAGATGGAGCGAGGCCAGGACTACATCCTGCTGTGCCGGACCTTGGCCTATTCGGATCTCGAGGTGGAGCTCCTCAACTATGACGAGGAGGTGCTGTCGAAATCGATCCCGGTCAGGGACTTCACGGGCACAGTCACGAGCGTCTCCGCACTGACCCATGACATCCGGCTTCTCGAGATTTCGCTCGAGCAACCTCTGAAGTTCTGGGCTGGTCAATATGTCGACATCACGCTCTCGGGGGCAGAGACGATTACGCGCTCGTTTTCCATGGCAAATTCGCCGATCGAGGGCGAAAAGCTCGCCTTCATCATCAAGAAGTACCCGAACGGACGCTTCTCTTCCCGGCTCGACGGAGACCTCGCCGTCGGAACCGCGGTCGGACTCCGCGGACCCTACGGGACCTGCTTCCGGCGAGAAAACAGAACCGGAGCCATAGTCCTGGTCGGCGGCGGATCGGGAATGTCGCCGCTATGGTCGATTCTGCATGATCACATCGCGTCTGGCGAAGAACGCCCGGTACACTTCTTCTACGGAGCACGGACGCGCAACGATCTTTTCTATCTCGATCGCTTCGCGGAGCTCGCCGCCAGGCATCCGGAGTTCCACTTCGTTCCGGTGCTCTCCCATGCGGCCGATGACACGGCCTGGGATGGAGCAAAGGGCTTCGTGCACGAAGCTGTCGGAGCGCATCTTCGCAGCGCGGGATATGGCGAAGACGTCGACGTGTATGCCTGTGGACCGTCGCCGATGATCGAGGCGCTGGTGCCAGTGCTGCAGATGAACGACGTCGAGTCGGATCGCATCTTCTTCGACAAGTTCACACCAGCCAACAACTGAGAGTTCCGACTAGCGAGCGTGCCTTTTGTAGAGCCCACCAAGGGAGGAGGAAGACGACCATGACTGCCGTTCAAAGTGTTCTAGCGAAATCCGGTGCAGCAGGAGCTGCGGTATTTCCGGATTCGGACAGCCGCAAGTACCGGTATTTCGAGCCACGCAGCAAGCGGGCGACGCACTATGAGGACGTGACCGTAGACGTTCAGCCCGATCCTGAGCGCTATTTGCTGCAGGACTGGATCATCTCGTTTCCCAACGGGAAGGGGGCCTACACCAAGGACAACACGGCCGCGTTGAGCTCGAATTGGCACGCCTTCCGTGCGCCCGACCAGGAGTGGGAGCGCACCCACTACCAGCGCCAGTCCAAGATCGAGACGATGGTCCAATCGGTGATCGCCAACGGCCGCAAGTCCGGCGCGCCGAAGGGGTTCGACAAGGCCTGGGTCAAGATCCTGCAAAACCATCTCGGCGCGTGGAAACATGCCGAGTTCGGGCTCGGCACGTCGCTGATGCAGGCTCAGCGCTACGGTTATACCCAGATGATCAACAACGCGACCCTGACGAACTCGTCCTACAAGCTTCGTCTGGCCCAGGACATTACGCTCTATCTCGCCGAGATCGGAATGGACATTCCGGGCTTCGACGACGCCGCAGGCAAGCGGGCGTGGTTGGAGGACAAAGGCTGGCAGGGCACCCGCGAAGCGATCGAGTCGATCATGGGGTCGGCCGACTATCTCGAACAGTACTTCGCCACCAACATCGTGTTCGAGCCGCTGGTCGGCGAGCTGTTCCGCAGCGGCTTCCTGATGCAGGTCGGCTCGCCGAACGGCGATTTCATCACGCCGACGGTGATTTCGGCGGCCGAGGCCGACTATGAGCGCAATCTCGCCAACACGATCGATCTGATGCATCTGCTGGTGAGCGACAATCAGTATGCCGCGCACAACAAGAAGTTGTTTCAGGGCTGGGTGAACAAGCACGTGGCGCTGGCAAGCAAGGCGGCCGCCGGACTGCAGCCGATCTGGTCGCAGCCACATTCGAAGCCGGTGCAGTACGCCGACGTCCGCGCGCAGTCGGTCGAGCGCATCAAGAAGATTCTCGGCGAGCTCGGTCTCGTCCTTCCCAAGGAGTAGACTGCAATGTCCGTTGCTTCAAGAAGTGCGACTAACCAGAACATCTTCCAGAAGATGGGAGATCTTCGTTTCGAACAGACGATTTCCCATCAGTGCGGCGTCACTATGAACGACAGCGTCGAGGCGCGCGCCATCGCTGAATTCATGGGCAAGAAGCCGAACGTGACCGTGACTTACCAGCCGGCCCTGATCCGCATCGACGGCGAGGGCAAGCTGATCTTCAAGATGGACGAGATCAGCGACATCCTCGGAAAGGACATGACGGCCGAGATATTCGAAGTGAATACCTCGACCCATTACGGCCGGATGGTGCGCATCGACGACAATACGGTGACGCTGTTCGGGAACATGGACGAGGTCTTCGAATACATCGAGTGAAGCTCACTCACTGGGGGCCGCATCCTCAAAGGTGTGGCCCGCCGCTTCCAAGGTGTTCGCGCAGCTACGACGCGTGGATTGATCGAACAGAGCTAATCAAATTCCTGGAGACCATCATGTTCATAACTCCCACGGGCGAGGAAGTCTTCGTCATCGACGGTCACACCCACTTTTGGGACGGCAGTCCGGCGAACCAGCTCAACATTCACGGCAAGCAGTTCATTGATTGCTTCTATGCCTACCACAGCTCGCTCAGTCCAAAGGACAAGCTATGGCCCAAAGAGCAGTTCGAGAAGTACAGCGCAGAGCAGATGTACCGCGATCTGTTCGTCGACGGTCCGGACGACATGGCCATCGTGCAGTCGACCTACCTCACGGAATTCTACAAGAATGGATTCAACACCATCGACCGCAACGCCGAAATGGCGAAGAAGTACAAGGACCGCTTCATCGTCAACGGCGCATTTGATCCGCGCGACGGCGAGCGGGCGCTGGAATATATTCACTACATGAAAGAAACGTTCGGCATCAAGGGCGTCAAGCTCTACACCGCCGAGTGGAAGGGCGAGTCGCGGGGCTGGAAGCTCACCGATCCGAACGCCTATCGTTGCTTCGAGCTCTGCCAGAAGCTCGGTATCACGAACATCCACGTCCACAAGGGGCCGACCATCATCCCGCTGGACAAGGATGCATTCGATGTTCACGACGTCGATCATGCGGCGACCGACTTCCAGGGCTTGAATTTCATCATCGAGCATTGCGGGTTGCCCAGACTGGACGATTTCTGCTGGATCGCCGTGCAGGAGACCAACGTCTATGGCGGCCTTGCGGTCGCGCTTCCGTTCATTCACGGACGTCCCCGGTATTTCGCGGAAGTGATCAGCGAATTGCTGTTTTGGGTCGGCGAGGACAAGATTCTGTTCGGCAGCGACTATGCCATCTGGACGCCCCGCTGGCTGGTCGAGAAGTTCTGGAACTTCGAGCTGCCGGAGGATCTAAAGCAGGAGCACGGTGTCGATCTGACGCCGCAGGCCAAGAAGAAGATCCTCGGTCTCAACGCTGCGCGGCTTTATGGCGTGGACGTCGAGGCGCAGAAGGCGAAGCTTGCCAAAGGTACCTACGCGACCGCGGCGGGGTGACATCACATGAACGCGCCGTTCTTGAAGCATGACCGAAGGACCAGCGAGGTGTGGCAGCGCCTCGCGTTGGTCACAGACCCCGAACTCGACGAGTCGGTGACCGATCTCGGATTCGTCGAGCATGTCACCGTCGACGACGATGGTGATGTCGATATCGTCTTTCGGTTGCCGACATATTGGTGTTCGGCGAACTTCGCATTCCTCATGGCCGACGACATGCGCCGGGCGGTGTCGTCGCTGTCGTGGGTTCGCGAGGCGCGGCCGCAGCTTCGGGACCATATGGTCGCGGAGCAGATCAACCTTGGTGTCCGCGAAGGGAGGTCGTTTGCCGATGCACTCAAGGAGTTTGCGCCTGGAGGCTCGCTTGACGAATTGCGGGATAAGTTCCGCCGCAAGGCGTTCGAGCGGCGCCAGGAGGTCATGATACTGGCCTTGCGGGGGCTGGGCTATGAGGATCCGGAGATCTGCCGGATGAGTCTGCGTAGCTTTGACGAGGTCGAGTTCGCTTCGCCGGATGTTGCGCGCCAGAAGCCCCGCTATCGCGAGCTTCTGATTGAAGCAGGCCTGGCCTGCCTCCCGGAGGATCGCACGTTTGTCACCTACGAGGGGGCCCCCATCAAACGGCACGAACTGGCGTCTTATCTGCAGCGGCTGCGGGGAGTGCGCATCAATATGGAGTTCAACAGTTCATTGTGCAGAGGCCTGCTTGCTGTCCGCGATCGCGGACTCAGCGACGGCAATCCTGGACGGACGCCGTCACCGTGCGGAGGCTGTGGCAGCCGCTGTGCTGCTTCATCGGGCAGCCCCTGACCTTAGAGGAGCTAGAAGCGTGGGAGTGCGTTTTGCGCGCTGCCCGGAAGCGCCAAGAACCGGAGCGGTCAGCAAGTCCGCCCAATCAGACAACAAGATCCGACCGCTTGGGAGCGAAGCCAATGCCGAAAGTATTACTACATCATACCGAAGCCCGCCGTGCTCTCGCGCGCGGGGTCCAGAAGCTTGCAGCGGCGGTCGAATCGACCCTCGGTCCCAAGGGCATGAACGCGATGGTCGACAGGCCGATCGGCACGCCCATCGTCTCGCGCGATGGCGTCACCATTGCCTCTGAAATCGAACTGCCTGATCGCTTCGAGAACATGGGTGCGCAGGTGGTGCGCGAGGTCTCGATGCAGACCAACGAGGTCGCCGGCGACGGCACGACCACCGCCATGGTGCTTGCAAATGGCCTCATCCAGGGAGGCGTTGCAGCACTGGAGCGGGGCGCCAAGGCCGTCGATCTCTGCAAAGGGATCGACCGGGCCGTCGAGGTCGTTGTCGATGCTTTGAAGAGCTCGGCAATCGTCGTATCGGACCGCAAGACGCTGGAGGCGGTGGCCACGATTGCGTCGACCGACGCCCATCTGGGCGGTCTGATTGCGGAGGCGGTCCAGCGCGTCGGCAAGGATGGCATCATCAGTTCCGACTACGGGTTGACGACCAGCACGACGCTCGAAGTCGTCGAGGGCATGTCGTTCGATCGCGGTTACATCTCCCACCACATGGTGACGGATGTCGAAAAGATGGAGGTGGTGCTCGATCAGCCGTACATCCTCCTGACCGACTTGAAGATCAAAACGCCGGCCGAGCTGGTGGCGGTGCGTGCGACCGTTGCCGCGACCGGGCGGCCGCTCGTCATCGTCGCCGAGGAGATTGCGCCGGAAGTGGTCGTCACGCTGCTCGGCGATGACAATCGCGGCAAGATCCTGGTGGTCAATCCGCCTGATTATGGTCATTGGCGCAAGGCAATGATGGACGATCTCGCCATCATCACCGGCGGACGGGTCATCGCGCGCGAGCTTGGCGGCAGACTGGAAGAAACCGGCCTGACCGATCTCGGGACCGCACGGCAGGTGCGGGCCAGCGCGCGGGAAACGGTGATCATTCGCGGTGGCGGCGACGATGCGGCGATTGCGGCGCGGCGTCAGCAGGTGGCCAAGCAGCACGATCTGGCACCGCCTAACATCGAACAGGACAAGCTCAAGGAGCGGCTGGCGAAGCTGTCGGGCGGGACCGCCGTGATCCTTGCAGGCGGCGTCACTCCCGTCGAGCAGAAGCGGACGATCCAGTTGATCGACGATGCGCTCAGCGCGGCCCGCGCCGCGGTCGAGGAGGGCATCGTGCCCGGTGGCGGCACGGCGTTGGCGCAGTGCGCGCCGGTGGTGACGCGCACACTCGGCAACATCAATGGCGATCTGGGTGAGGGCATCAAGCTGGTGCGCGAAACCCTGTCGCGTCCCGCCGCTTTCATTGCCCGGAACGCAGGCCATGATGCGGAGACGGTCATAGCCGATCTGCAGAGTTCCCGGGCAGGGGTCGGGTTCGATGCCGCCAACGGCGTATTCATCGACATGGTGTCGGCTGGCATCATCGACCCCGTCCGGGTGACCTATACGGCACTTCGAAACGCCGCTTCCGTCGCCACGCTCGTGCTGACCACCAACACCCTGATTGCCGATGTGCCGGAGTACATCGATCCGACACAAGGGCCGGCATTGGGCGGCGGAGCGGAGAAGCTTGGCCGCGCATGAGGCACGTGCACGCGGTCCGCGTTCCACCGCACCGTCTCAGGAGACGATGCGGGCCGCGACCAGGGGGACAGAGGCCTCGATATCGAATCCATCACCAGGGAGGGGGAGCTATGCAGAAGTATGTTGCGGAATTTATCGGTACGTTCGCGCTGGTGTTCTTTGGCTGTGCGACCGTGATCTTCATGCGAGCTGAGGTCGGCTTGCTGGGCGTCGCGTTCGCATTCGGCCTGACCGTGGTCGCAATGGCCTATTCGATCGGACATATCTCCGGTGCTCATCTCAATCCGGCCGTCAGCCTCGGGATGCTCGTCGCCGGGCGGATGTCGCCGCGGGATTTCTCCGGCTATATCGTTGCGCAATTCGTCGGAGGAATCGCGGCTGCAGCCGTGCTGTACCTCATCGCCGAAGGCAAGGTCGGAGGCTACGATGTCGCGGCGAACGGCTTTGGCCAGAATGGCTGGGGCCAGTACGGTGTTTTATCCGCGTTTGTGTTCGAAGCGTCGGCAACCTTCCTGTTTCTGACGGTGATCCTTGGTGCGACGCAAAACGGAGCGGCGTCTGCCTATGCCGGGTTGGTGATCGGTCTGACGTTGGTCGCGATCCATCTTGCCGGCATTGCCGTGTCGGGCTCATCGGTCAATCCGGCGCGCTCGCTGGGGCCTGCATTGTTTGCTGGCTCCGATGCGCTGTCACAGGTGTGGCTCTATTTTGTAGCGCCGTGCCTGGGGGCCGCACTGTCCGGTTACGTCTTCAAGGCGGGGGTGACGCGCCAGATGGTGGCGACGGCGTGACGTTCGCGATCGCATGACTGATTGCACCGTGACAACGATCCGGAACGGGTTACAATCTTGAAAGTCCCGGCATGAGCCGAAGGAGGCAGTGTAACAAGCCTCCAGGCTCATCCGATCAGCCGGGCGGGAGGAAAGGGACATGGTCTACATCATCTCCAAGCGCGACGGTCCGCACCGGGAAGAGGTGGCGGCCAAGGACTTCCTTCAGAAGAACCGCACCACGATCAACGCGCTCGCCAATCATCTGACACTCGGGCGTTGGCAGCAGCTGCGCAATCCGACGCCTCCTCCGCAACCGCAGCCATCGGGCAAACTCTGGTCCACGCCGCCGGCCCGTCCAAAGGAGGCCGAGCCCTATGTGCGGATCAGCCATAACGGTCGCGTCGTGATCGCCGATCTTGCATCGGGACGGCAGCTCGATTTTGTCGGCGAATTGCGCGGCAACGGCCAATCGCGATACTTCGCTCTGGCGACACGCGAGAACGGGATCTTCGAGCCGCTAGACGACGAATTGTACAGGGTCCTGGCCGACCTTGAGGGAGTGAGTGTGCCCGACGAGACGTCGGAAGCCCACCTTGAACAGGTCATCTCAGGTCGCCTCGGCCTGGACGCGATCTCCAGAAG
This sequence comes from Bradyrhizobium sp. USDA 4506, assembly GCF_054058795.1. Taxonomy (NCBI): domain Bacteria; kingdom Pseudomonadati; phylum Pseudomonadota; class Alphaproteobacteria; order Hyphomicrobiales; family Nitrobacteraceae; genus Bradyrhizobium; species Bradyrhizobium sp. USDA 4506. The sequence goes on from NZ_JBSSBM010000002.1 coordinate 1,657,776, forward strand.
CGTCGAATGATCTGCGTGAGCGGAGCCTGTAGGGAAAGTGATCCCGATGGGCTCCGGCTCAGTTTGTGTTTGCCGATCGGGTTGCTGTTTGCCAACGGACGTATGGTGCTCCAATGCTGACGGAAACGCTCATGGCCAAGCCGCCGTTTTCCCTGGAAGGCTACAAAGCTTCGGACGCGGAGCAGGGGCGGCCATACGATGAGGGCGAAACCAACAAGGCATGGGAAAATTTCCTGACCTTCGGAGACCTGAGGCGCGAAAACGCTCCGGTGCGCGGTCTCATCGAGGAGTCATGGCAACGCAGTGTCAAGTCCGGGGTCGATGCTCGTGGCAAGGGCAGTAATCTCCTCGCCTCGCCGGATGATCTCTATGAGCTGCGTTTGAAGAACGATGACCTGCTTGGTTCGAGCGCCGAGACTTTCCGCCGCATTGCCGAGGTGCTTGGTGACGCCGCAACGATGGTCGTCATCACCGACAGGAACGGCGTCGTGCTGGAGGTCGGGGGCGATCGGCGGACCATTGATGCAGGGCACGATATTCGCCTGGAAGCCGGCGCGGCCTGGGCCGAAGCGGTCACCGGCACCAATGGCATTGGCACAGCGCTGGTCACGGGAAAGCCGGTTCATGTCCATGCGGCCGAGCATTTCTCGGAGGGCATCAAGGCATGGACTTGTGTCGGTAGCCCCATTCGCAGTCCGATAGACCGCAGCATCATCGGCATCGTAGACTTTTCCGGACCTCAGGCAATCTTTCATCGGCACAATGTGGCCCTGGCGGTGGTCGCGGCCCATCACATCGAACTGGCGCTCTCGGAAAAGGTCCGCATCGAGAGAATACGGCTTCTCGAGGCGAGCATTTCCCGAATGCCGGGAATGAATAGTGCTGACGGGGTTGTCATTCTCGACCGGTTCGGCCGGGTCATTCACCACAACGACATGGCATCCGTCCGCTGGCACCGGATTGCGCAGTCGCATGACTTGAGTATCGGGCAGCAGCTTCTCCCAAGTGACGAGGGCTTTTTGGCGAGAGACCTCGCCAAAGGGCTGCCCGAGGAACTGCGCGAGCAGCGGATCGAGCCGTTGGTGGTCGACGGCGTGGTGAAGGGCGCGATGCTTGTGCTCGCGGCGAAGCCACGCGCCAGGCTTGCCCGATCCCAGATGTCGCCAGCAGCCCACACCGCACTTGTCTCGGCCAAGGAAGCGATTGTTGGATGCAGTGACGCGCTGGTGCAAACGATCGAGAAGATTGAGCGGGCGGCGCTTGGACGAACGGCAATCCTGCTCGAGGGTGAGACGGGCGTCGGCAAGGAACTCTTCGCCCGTCTGGTTCACGCCGCCAGCCAAAATACGGGCAAGGAGCCATTCATTGCCTTCAATTGCGGTGCGGTCTCCAAGGAGCTTCTCGGCGGCGAATTGTTCGGGCATGCGCCGGGCGCTTATACCGGCGCGACGCGCGAGGGCAGGCCCGGACGGTTTGAGTTTGCCAATGGCGGCGTGCTCAGCCTTGACGAGATCGGCGAGATGCCGATGGACTTGCAGCCTTACCTGCTCCGTGTGCTGGAGGAGCGCGCGGTGTACAGGCTTGGTGACAGCAAGGCGCGACCTGTGGACGTCCGGCTCGTAGCGTCGACCAATCGGAATCTGAAGCAGGAAGTGGCGGAGGGGCGTTTTCGCAAGGACCTGTACTTCCGGATCGGTGTCGTCAAGTTCACCATACCGCCACTTCGTGAGCGTTTGGGTGATGTCGATATCCTGATCGATCATTTCAACAGGCAGTTTGCGGAGACCTACAGCACCCAACCGCTACATTTCGAGGCAACGACGATGGAGTTGCTGCGGCGCTATAGCTGGCCGGGGAATGTTCGCGAACTGCGCAATCTGGTCGAGAACCTCGTGCTGATGACGATCACCGGCATCGTCGCTCCCCGGGATTTGCCGGAGGATTTCGTGGAAATGGCGTCGGCTCAGCCCTCCTCGGTGTCCGTGCAGGCGGGGCAGAGCTCGACGGGATCAGGAGGCGATGAGATTGCGCGTTTCGACGAAGTGGAACGCCGTACCATCGAGAGGGCGGTCGCGAATGCAGGTGGTAACATTGCCGCCGCTGCCGAGAAGCTCGGGCTTTCGCGCGCGACGCTGTATCGAAAATTGCACCAATACCGTTCCCGGACCTGAAGGCGGGATGAGGCATGGCGGCTGTCTGGAAAGAGCAGAGCGGCGGCGAGGGGGCGACCAACGCTGTGGCAATCGCATCGCAGATCCTTGCACGCGCAGACCGCGATGTCACTTTCGTGGTGCAACTGCTTGGCGAAAGCCAGAATCTGCTGGTTAGGCATTTCATCGTGTTCATCGAGGTCGAACTCGCAAAGCGCGATATCAGTTACGGTGCGCATCCGCTATTGCGTCCCTTCGTCGAAACGCATGCACGCGAGCTTTCGGAATTCGTCTTGAAGGGAATCGGCTTACGGCACCAGTTCGGCCTTCAGGTCATCGAGACGATGGCCGGCGATCCGGCGCGGTTGCTAAGGGTCGATCTGTGGGACTCGCTGCAATCTCACATCAATGACGCGCAGCAACACTTTGTATCTGGTGTCGGAGGCCTGCAGCGGATCCTGACTCAGATCGAGGCGGACTCATGAGTGACGATCCTCCGATCCTGATCGAAGTGCTGAAGGAACGATTGGCTGTCGTTCAGGAGATATCGGCCGCTCAATCGCGCAATCTTCTGAACTTCCAGCTTGGCGGTGGTGCGGAATTCGAGATTCAGGAGATTGAGCGTGAGATTGCCACGACAGGCGCCTCGCATGCGCTCGCCCAGGCGCTTGAGGAAGCACGGGCGCGCCTGAAAAGCGCAACCGCCGGCATGGCAGCATGCGACACTCAATGCGCCGTACTGGAACGACGCCTTGACGATCTTGACAGGCGGATTGCCGCCGGCAGGTGAGACGTTCGATGGACACGATGGAAGCAGAGACTGCAACGCTTTATGATTTGCTCGGGCGGCACTGGACGGTGCGGGCGCCCGTCACCAGTACGGCCTTCGCTGGAGACGCAGTCGCATTTGCGCTCACCGATGGCGCGCTGGCAATCGCTCCGTTGACCGATATCGAGCGGCCGCAGGATCGCTGTCGTATCGCGCTGGACGGAGGCCGCGCCACAATCTCGCCGCGGCGGAAACCGGTGCCCCCATTGACGAAGGTCGTCATTAGCGACGCACCGCTTCATCTCGCCTCGATCGGGTCGTCGGGCTTTGTCGCAAATGAGCGCAGCCGGCTGCTCGGCGTGTCGCCATCCGGCGTCACGCATCTGATCGCGGACCATGGGTCCGCAATCGATCTCGTCGCCCCGGTGCAGGCCGGGGGCATTCTGGCCGCTTCCGGTGGATCGGTCATATTTTACGATCCCAATGGCGAAGTCGGCTGGCTCCAGGAGCGCGCGGGCAGGAATGCATCGGCACTGGCTGTATCAAGTGATGGTCGGCGCTTTGCGATGGGAGTCGACGATTGCGTGCTTGTTCGTGCCTTCGGGGCACGACCAGAGCCGGTGGCCTCATTCGAGCTCGGCCCAATTTCCAATTTGGCGTGGAGTCCCGATGGAAGCTGGTTGGCCGCGTCTATCGTGGGGACTGGCGTCGTCTTGGTCCGCCTTGCCGATGCCCGGATCGTTCGGATTTCCAGTTATCCTGGGAACAATTCATCCCTGGCGTGGAGCACGGACTCCCGCGTTCTTGTCACGAGCGGAGCTTATCGAATAATCGCGTGGGACATTTCCAGCCTGAGCGACGACAGCGAACGGCCGGCCAGCCTTTCGACAGGCCATGCCCGACCCGTGCTCGTGGATGCAATAGATATAAACCCCGAGGGTCAGCTGATTGCAGCAGGGTACCGGGACGGCATGGTGGTTGTCGCCAAGATGGGGGAATCGGACGAACTGGTCGTCAAGCCACCTGGCGGGGGCGCGGTCCACGCACTTCGGTGGTCGGCCGATGGCCAGCATCTTGCATTCGGCTCGGATAACGGGGAGGCGGCGATCATTACGTTTCCTTCCCACATTTTCAAATAGCGGGTCCGCGCCAGAGCGAAAGTCTTCCGCTGTCATTAGGAGGGGTACCATGACGTCTACTCGATCGCTAAATGAAGCCGACAGCAAAGATCAGTACTTCAAGGAGCTGGCCGAGCTTTCCGAGCGGATGATCGCCGCGCATGGCAAGGAGTTCTCTATGGGCGCTCTCGTGCTGGCGGCAAGGTTCATCGCAGAAAACAAACCTTTCGAGCGAAGTGCGGCAACGACGAGCTGAGCGAAGCCAACGATTGATAGCCGTTGTTGCGGATATTGCGCTAAGCCGGACAAGAACGAACTGTGTGTGTCGATCAGCGAAGCCGTGATGGTAAGCGGTGCCCGCCCGTTGATTTTCTGCAATTTGGGGCGACCTGCCGCAATTTGGCTGGAGCTTGCGCAAACCAGCCCATGATGGATGGAGCGAGAGTTCAAGTCTTGAAAAAAGATAGCAGGCCGCGTGTGCACCGGGAGATCAAGAAAAATCTATCGTCGTCAAGTCTTGAGGGCCTCCTTGAATTGACGTGTGACGGCTGCAAAGCGGTGATGGGTAGAGAGAGGTCGAGCCGCTGGCTCGCGCATTGTGGCGAAGACGCTAGTGTTCCTCACGGCATTCGGCCGTTCGGGAGAAGCTGAACCAACTACAGTCGACGATAGAGTTAATGTGGGGTTTGGGTCGCTCCCTGTTCGCATGGGCTGCACTTTGTCCGCCACACTGCTCTTCTATGTTCATCAACAGGGGGCGCGCAGGCGTCACAAGTCAGCTGATGTTGGTCCCGTGACCGCGTGACGGACGAGGGCAATGACCTCATCGGCTTCCTGCTCGGTGCTGTCAAAGCGGGCGACGAACCGGATCACCTCGTCGCCTCGTCGCGCGAATTGCAGCCCGTTCGCCGTGAGCCGGTCGATGGCTAGTGCGGGCAGCTTGGCGAAAATCAAATTGGCTTCCACCGGAGCGACGAGCCGAACGTCAGGCAGTGCGGCGAGTCCTGCTCCAAGGTAGGCAGCCACGGAATTGGCCTTTGCCGCGAGTCGTAGAAAAAGGCGATCCTCGACATAAGCGAGCAGCTGTGCGGACGCATAACGCATCTTCGACGCGGTCTGTCCGGCGCGGCGAAGCCGATAGGACAGGGGTTCAACAAGGTCGTGGTCGAAGACCACGATCGCATCCGCTGACATCGCCCCGTTCTTGGTTGCTCCAAACGACAGGATGTCGACGCCCGCTCGCCAGGTCATATCGGCCGGGCTGCAGCCGAGCCGCGCCAAGCCGTTGGCGAACCGGGCGCCGTCCATGTGCAGCGATAGATTCTTGTCACGGGCGATTTCGCCGATCGCGGCGATCTCGGCGAGAGGGTAGACCGTCCCATATTCGCTGGCCTGAGTGATCGACACCGCATCGGGCTGGGCGCGATTGCGGACTCCCCAAGCCGCCCCGGTAACCACCTCGCGCAGGATTGGTGGCTCGATCCGAAAATGCCGGCCGGGCAACGTGAGAAGCTTTGCGCCACCTGTAAAGGCTTCGGTCGCGCCGCCTTCCGCCGTGTCGATATGTGCTTCCTTGTGACAATAGATCGCGCCGTAGGGCCGCACGCAGGCTGCGAGCGCCAAAGCATTGGCTGCCGTGCCGGTCGAGACTGGGAACACCGCGACCTCGGTCTCGAACAGCGTCGAGAAGCGCTGATTCAGCAATTTCGAATAATCGTCGTCGCCATAAGCGGCGGCTGAGCCACGATTAGCCTCCTCGATCGCTCGCAGTATCTCAGGGCTGACCGGCGCGACGTTGTCGCTGCGAAAATTCGGGAGCGCTTTGGTTGCTTCGTTCATGCCGTCCTCGGCCGCCGTCAGATCACGGTCGTTTCGTGTTTGCTTATGCGCCAGTTGATCAGGAGCAACGGGATTGCGGTGACCAGGATGAGCACCGCGGCTGCGGCGGCTGCGAGTCCCGCGCCAGTGCCCTCGATGGCATGGTACATCACGACGGTTGTGGTGACCCAGCCGCTCGCATAGAGCACGATAGTTGCGCTCAACTCGGAGGCTGCGGTGATCCAGACCAGCACCAGCCCGCCGACAAGGCCCCTCGCCATCAGCGGCACCGTCAGAGTCGCGAAGGTTTTGCTCGGCGAGACCCCGAGATTGATTGAGGCTTCCTCGAGCGAGGGATCGAGTTGATGCACGATCGCTGAGGACGACCGGATCGCGAAGGGCAATTTGCGGACGACGTAGGCGATGACCAGGATCAGCCAGCCGCCGGTCAAGATCAAAGGGCCGCTGTTGAACGCGATGATAAGTCCGATCGCCAGGATCGTACCGGAAACCGCAAACGGCACCATGCCGACGAAATCGAGCAATCCTGACAAGCGCGAGCGGTGCCGGGCCACCACGTAGCCGATCGGAGCGCCGATCAGCATAGTGGCGATGGCCGCAATGCTGGCGAGTATCAGCGTGTTGAGCAGCGGCCGATAGGAGCCCGACAACAAGGTCGCGTAATTGCCCAATCCGAACTCCCAGGTCAGCACGGGGCCACGGAAGCGCAGGACGGAGATCATCAACACGGCTGCAAAAGGCAGCAGCGAGGCAATCACAATGCCCCAACTCACGACCGTAGCCACCAGCCGCGGTCCCGGTGTCAGCGGCAGCTTCGCGGCCGCACTGCGGGCATTGGTTGAGAAGCGGCGCTTGCCGAGATAGTGCCGTTGAACGACAAGCGCGAGCGCCGTGCAGGCGATCAGGAGCACGCTGAGCGCACCCGCAGCAGCCGGATTGGCGTCAGATTCGCCGGCGAACAGCTTGAAGATGTCGACGGCCAGGAACGGGCGGTCCTCAGCCAGCACCGCTGGCACGCCGAAATTCTCCAGCGCCTCAATGAACACCAAAATTCCGCCGGCAAGTATCGCCGGCATCACGATCGGCAGCAGCACGGTGCGGATCACATAGGACCGTGAACCGCCGAGATTGCGGGCTGCCTCCTCCATCGAAGCATCGACGGCCTGGAAGCCGGCCATCACGGGCATGACGACGTAGGGATAGAGAGTCAACGTGAACACGATGACGATGCCGGGTAGGCCATAGATCGAGCCGATCGGGATGCCGAGTCCGCGCAAGGCGCTAGTGATGACGCCGGCATGACCGAACAGCAGCACGAGCGCATAGGCGCTGACGAAGGAGGGCAGGACCAGCGGCAGGGAGGCAAGCGTTAGCAGCAGTGCGCGGCCCGGTATGTCGATCCGGGCAAGACAGAAGGCGAGCGGGATGCCGATCGCGCATGTGAAGGCCGTCGCGAGCGCGGCGCAGAGCAGACTATTGCCGATGCCGCCAAGGTAGTATCGGCTCTTCACAATCGCCGCAAAATTCCCAAGCGTCAGCCCGCCTGTGCCGTCGATCCGTATGCTCGCATCCAGAACGAGAGCCAGCGGGTAGAGCAGAAAGACCGCGAGCAGCACCAGCGCCGCCAGCGCCACGATGGTGGCAAAGCGTTTCATGGCGCCGGATACGCCGTGATCTGGGCAGGATCGTAGGCAAGGGTGAGCGGCGCGCCGGGCAAGACATCAAGTACCTGGCCGCCGAGCGCTGTGATCCGTAGCTGGGTGCCGTCCGGCAAGGTTGCGTGGAGACGCTGCATCGGGCCCAGAAATTCGCGTAGCGCCAGACGTGCCTGGACGAGCGGACCCTCGGAACTGCTTCCCAGCCGCAGGGCCTCCGGCCTGACCGACAGCAACACCGGTGCGCCCGGTGACGCAACCTCGCCTCTGACCGAGAACTCCGTTCCGGCCGCCGCGACAGGGGTGTTGCGGCCATCGAAAGCGCCGGCGATGCCCGGCACCACATTGGTCGAACCGAGGAACTCGGCGACGAACGCAGTCTGCGGCATCCGATAGATGCGTTCGGGCGTGTCCACTTGCTCGATCTTGCCGCGACGCAAGACGGCGATGCGGTCGGAGATGGCGAGCGCCTCCTCCTGATCGTGCGTCACGTAGATCGCAGTGAGGCCGAGCGCCTGCTGGAGCTGTCGGACCTCGATTCGCATTTCGGTGCGCAGTTGCGCGTCGAGATTGGAGAGAGGCTCGTCGAACAGGAGCACGGCGGGTTCGATCACGAGCGCGCGGGCGATCGCCACGCGTTGAAGCTGGCCACCGGAGAGCTGGTGTGGCGAGCGTGGACCGTAACCTGCTAGGCGCACCCGCTCGAGCGCTTTGTCGACACGCGATGCGATCTCGGCAGCCGGGACCTTCCTGGCCTTCAGCCCGTAGGCCACGTTTTCGGCGACGGTGTGGTTCGGGAAGATCGCGTAGTTCTGAAACACCATGCCGGTGTTGCGGCGATGCGCGGGCACGGCATCGATGCGCCGGTCGTCGAAGGAAATGGATCCGGATTCGACATCCACGAAGCCGGCGATCATGCGCAGCAGCGTCGTCTTCCCGCAGCCCGAAGGCCCGAGCAGCGTGAACAGCTCGCCGTGCCTGATGTCGAGCGAAATGTCGTCCACGGCCCGCACCGCGCCGAAGGTGCGGGTCAGACTTTCAATCCGAATCCTGGTCATGGGATCAGCGCGTGTTCTGGATCGTGGTCTTCAGACGCGCGAGGGTGTCGCGCCGGGCCGCTTCCCATTTGGCGTCGTCATAAGGCAGCACCTTGATCGCCCGGAAGGGCAGCATCCCGGGTGCGACTGCCTCGAGCTCGATATCTTGACGGGCAGGGCGCCGGAAAGTCGCTTTCAGCAACATCTCCTGAACTTCTTTGCTGGCCAGGTAGTCGACCAGCCGCTTGGCGGGCCCGGGGTTCGGTCCGCCTTTCAGGATGGCCGCGCCCTCGACGCCCGCATATGTGCCCTCGGCCGGATAGGTGACGCTCACTGGCGCGCCATTATGGGCCCACAAGAAGCCGGCATATTCGAGGGTGATGCCAAGTGGATATTCGCCGCTACCGATCCCGTCGAACACCTGGGTCGAGCGGTTGAGCACCTTCGCATTGGCAAGCAACCCGTCCATCCTCGTCCAGGCCGCGTCATCCGCACCCCACAGCGACAGAAGTGTGGTCGCGGCCGCATATGAGAATCCCGAATTGGCCGGGTCGGTGAAAGCGAGCTTGCCCTTCCATTTCGGATCGAGGAGGTCGGCCCAGGATTTGGGCCCGCTGGTCTTGTCGATCGCCTTGGTATTCTGCCCGATCACAACGACCTGGATGTTGGTGCCCAGCCAAAGGTCGTTTGGATCGCGGAATTGGGCGGGCACGACTTCGCGGCCCGTGGCCGGGTAAGCCTGAAGATGTGGACTCGCCAGCCGCAGCAGCGTCGCATTGACACCCCAGATTACGTCACCCTGCGGATTGGCGGACTCAGAGGCGACACGGCGTACAAGGACACCCGATCCGGTCGAAACCACGTCGACTTTGATCCCCGTCGCCTTGGCGAAGCCTTCGGCGACAAGCTTGTTCACGGTGTCGTCGTTGGCCGAATAGAGCACGACGCTCTGCTGGGCCGCGGCCAGCCCGGCCGCGAACAGCGATACCGCGAGGGCCACGACTCTGGCGAGGACGGAGGCAGGACATCTCATCATAGTTCGCCTTTATCGGTTCAATCGTCGCTCATGTGGTGGCAGCGAGGTACACGGTGGCCGCCTTGAGCCCGGCGCCCGGCTCAATCGGCAAGCCGAGCTTCGTGAGTGAGTCTTCAAGATGCAGAAGGTCGGTCAGAATGGTCCCCGTGCTCAAAGCACCCATCGTGCCAAACCGGATGACACGGCCAGAGAGACGGTTGCGGGCGCCTGCGATCACCGTGCGGTGATCCTGGTAGAGCTGCCGGACGATGGCTCCGCCTTCGAGCCCGTCTGGGACCTTGAAGACCACGACCGTGCTCGAGCGCGGCCCATCGCGGCAAAAATCTGCTAGTCCGAGCGCCGCGCCGCCGGCGCGCAGCGCGGCTGAGAGCTTCTTGTGGCGCTCGAGCACATTGGCGAAGCCTTCCTCATGCATCATCGTCAAGGCCTCTCGCAGACCGTAGATGAGGCTCACCGGCGCCGTGAATGCGGTCTCGTTCTGCTCTGCGGATTTCAGCGCGCGACGGAAATCCCAATAGAAGGTCGATCGCTGCTTGTCCTGCCCGATCACGCGCCACGCCTTGGCGCTCACGCTGGCAAGTGCGAGGCCGGGCGGGCACATCAAGGCTTTTTGCGAGGCTGAGACCACGATATCGACGCCCCATTCGTCCTGCCGCATCTCGATGCCGCCAAGACCGCTGACAGAATCTGCGATCAGCAGCGTTGGCCGGTTGCGCACGAGCGCGCCGAGCGCTGCGAGATCGGCCACGATCCCGGTTGAGCTCTCATTGTGCACGGCGACGACGGCGCAATAGGTGTGCTCGCGCAACCGGGTCTCCACCGCGGCGATATCGATCGCCTGGCCCCATTCGATCGCGACCGTGTCGACCGTGATGTTCATGGCCTTCGCGATGGCGGTGAAACGCTCGCCGAACTGACCATGCTCGATCACAAGGATCCGGCTGCCGGGTCCGGCTACGTTGACGAGCGCGGCCTCCATAACGCCTGTTCCGGAACTCGCAAAGAACAGGACATGGTTTGTCGTCCCCAGGATCGGACGGATCATCTTCTCCGCCTCGCCGATCGCGGTCCGGCATTCGTGACCGCGATGGTTGACCATTATCCGGGCCAATGCATGCCGCACCCGCTCGGGCACCTCAGTTGGACCGGGAAGCCGAAGACGGTAACCTGTCGAGGCGATGGCGGAGGAAGTCTCTGTGGCCGTCATAGCTTGAAGTCACCGTTCTGACGCATGTAGGGAACCAGGCCGCCCGCGCGCAGGATCGCCAGCATGATCGGTGGCAGAGGATCCGGGCTGAGCATCTCGCTACTACGTTCGTTGCGGATCGCGCCGCTGCCGTCGTAGATCAGGATGTCGCCCTCACTAATCCCGCCGGTATCGCAGACGAGCGGCAGCAGGCCGTTGTTGATGGCGTTGCGGTAGTAGGTCCGCGAGAATCCTCGAGCCAGCACTGCCGGAATGCCGGCGCCGAGCACTGTCGTGACGGCGACCTCCATGGCCGAACCGCAACCGAAATTCTTGCCCGCCACCAGGATGTCTCCGGGCTGTACAGAAGCTGCGAAGGCAGGATCGACATGTTCGAACAGGAATTGCTTCAGAATGGCGGGATCGAGGCTCTCCCGCTTGCGGCTCGAGCTGATGATCGAGTCGGTGTTGACGTCGTCGCCAACCAGTCGCGCGCGTCCCCGCAGAGCTGTCATCGCGACTCCTCGCGGGGATCAGTCACCACGCCGCGTGTTGCCGTGGCTGCGCAGGCAGCCGGGGAGGCGAGGTAAATCGATGCCTTGGCGTTCCCCATGCGGCCCTTGAAGTTGCGGTTGGCCGTCGAGATCACCGAAACCCCGTCTGCCGGGATCACTCCGCAGGTTCCGCAGCAGGAGCCGCAACCCGGCTCGACCACCGTCGCGCCGAAGCCGACCAGGGCGTCGAGCGTGCCGTCGGCCGCCATAGCGTCGCGGACCTCGCGCGATGCCGGCGTGACCACGAGCTGCACGCCGGGCGCAACGCCTCCACCCGCCTCGAGCACGGCGCGGGCCTGATGGAAATCGCGTAGCCTGCCGCCCGTGCAGGTGCCGAGATAGACCATCTGCACCGGCGTACCGGCCACATCCTCGAGTGGCACGACCTGATCCACCAGATGCGGCAACGCGATCTGCGGCGGGAGTGCGTCGAGCGCGATCTCCACGGTCCGGGTGTAGCGGGCATCCGGATCCGGTGCGATCGGTTCGAAGGCTTGGCCGGTGCGACCTTCCAGATACGCGACGGTCTCTTCATCGGCCGGGAAGATGCCGGTCTTCGCCCCCATCTCGACCGCAAGATTGCTCAGGACGAGGCGGTCCTCCAGCGTGAGCGTGGCGAGGCCGGGCCCCGCGAATTCGAGCGCCTGATAGGCCGCACCGTCGGCGCCGAGTCGGCCCGCGAGCGCCAGCGCGACATCCTTCGCATAGACGCCGCTCGGCAGTTCTCCGGTCAGAACGACGCGGATCGAGTCAGGGACGCGCAACCACATCCGGCCGCACAGCATGATTGCGGCAAGGTCGGACGAGCCGATCCCGGTCGCAAAACAATTCAGCGCCCCGTATGTCACGGCGTGGCTGTCGGCTCCAACGACCAAGCTGCCCGGCAGCGCGCGGCCGGTCTCGACGATGAGCTGGTGGCCGATTCCTTCGCCGGCCTCGTGCAGTGTGACGCCGAAGCGTTTGGCGAAGTCTCGCATCACGCGATGCAGTTCGATCGTTTGCGGGCTCGCGGGCGGCACGTAATGGTCGAGCGCAAAGACCAATCGCGCGGAATCGTGCACGTTCTTCCCGCCCATCGCCTTGAAATAATCGAGCGCCATCGGGACTGAACCGTCGGTACCGAGCGCGCAATCGACCTCGCAGACCACGAGGTCCCCGGCCTGCGCATCCTGCCCGGATTTTCGAGCAAGTATCTTCTCGGAGATCGTACGCCCGGCCATCGTTAGACCTCTGGCATCTCGCAGCCGAGACGGCGGAGCGAGGCGTCGACCCAGCTACGATCGAGCGTACCGGCTTCGATCGCCGCCATTTGCTTGGTCTCGGCAGCCCCCTTGGCTTCGGCGGCCTCGATCACCGCTCGGCAATCGTCGACGGCAACTGCGAGGACGCCGTCGTCGTCGCCCAACACCAAATCGCCGGGCAGTATGACCATGCCACCGATCGCGATCGGCCCGTTGATCTCGCCCGGACCGTCCTTGTATGGACCGCGATGGGTGACACCCGCTGCGAATACGGGCAGCGGGTTCGCCCGGATCGCAGCGGCATCGCGGATCGCGCCATGGATGACGACGCCGGCGACGCCGCGCCTGGCCGCCTGCGCGAGCATCATCTCTCCGAAGATTGCGTTGCTAAGGTCGCCAGCCGCATCGACCACGATGACGTCGCCGGCAACTGCCATGTCGAGCGCCTTGTGAACCATCAGATTGTCGCCGGGGCGGGTCTTCACGGTCAGAGCGGGACCAGCCATGCCACCGGCCGCATGCATGGGCCGGAGCGTCGCGCCGCCCGAGGCCATGCGTGACATCACATCACTAATATTGGCGACCGGAAGGGCGCGAGCCCGCTTGATCCATTCGTCCGCGACAGCGCGCTTGCGGGAGTGGATCCTGAACCCTACGGCCATACCGAACCCCATTGAAAATGGAACGCCGTTACGCATAGTGTAATGGTGATACGCCGAGGTCAACCCGGAATCGGCGGAACAGGGGATTTCGATGCCGAAAACGCAGGGGGTCGCCGCCGTGCAGCGCGCACTGGCGATCTTGGATACGTTCGCTGGAGCCGGCTCGCGCAGCCTGGCCGACATCGCCAAGATCACGGGTTTGGCAAAACCAACGGTGATGCGTTCGCTGGTATCATTGGACGAAGCCGGCTACGTCGTCCGCCTCAGCGACGGCCGCTACGCACTCGGTGCGAAGACTTTCCAGCTCGGTACCACCTATCGGGCCAATTTCAATCTCGAACAGCATGTGCTGCCGGTGCTTCAGCGGCTAAGCCAGCAGACGTTGGAGAGCAGCGCGTTTCACGTGCGCGAACGTGACAGCCGGCTCTGCCTATTTCGGGTGGATTCGCCGCAACTAGTACGCGACGTCGCACGGCTCACAAATCTCGCGCCGCTTGATTTGACCTCGACAGGACAAGTGCTGAGGATGGCCCGTTGGGCGGACCGGGTAGATGACGGCGTGCACATCTTTGTCAGCTCCGGAATTTACGACGCCGTGACGGCCTCTCTCTCCACCGCTGTCTTCGGCCACGACAGAGCACTGGTGGGGGCCATGACGGTCAGCGGCCCCGTCGAACGCATACGTCGCGCCGATCTCGGGGCGTTGGCGGCCCGGCTCACCGACGCCTCGCATCAGCTGTCGCTTGTGCTCGGCGCGCCACTGCCCCGGGAGGTCGGCGCGCCGCGCATCATCAGCTTACCATCGGCGGAAACCGGCTCTCCCTGAACCTCCTCCAATTTGAGCTGTTTGGCGGAAGCTTGCCCGAGCTGGGTGGTGATGGATTGGAGCGAGAGCTCAAGGGTTTCAATTGGTTAGAGAGCTGCGTGTGCACACGGTGGTGCACCGAGAGATGCAGAAAAAATCCATCAAGAGCACGTTCTTGCCGGTCTGAAGCCGCTCAGTGCGAATCGCGCGTACCCGTGCCAACGTGGGCTCATCGAGGCCCGTTTCGACAGCAAATGGCTTGGTCACCTCGTGAGTCTGAAGGCGCGCAAAGAGCGCCTGAAGGGCAGGCTCGGCACTCAATTCGCATCCTTTTCCCTGACAGAGGGAAATTCCCCACCGCTCTTTATGGGTCTCCTGGTTGATCATCTTTTTTCGGCCTTCCGCCCCCAGCAGCGGCCGGGATCGGTGGCGTGACCAAAATAACTTTGTAGTACTTCGCGCCGTCAGGGTCCGTCTCCTCAGCTTGCAGCACAAACTGATCCGCTGCTCCCTTTACTGACGTTCCGTCTATGGCATCGAACTCAATTCGGTCGTAACGGCCGCCGGTGCTAGAAGCTCCGGTCAAGCCTGTGTAGATCGCATCGCAGACAGCTACATGATTTGCAGCCGTTAAGGCGTCAAGCCCACTAATATTCGCCTTGTCGATGAACCAAGTCCATCTTGATATCGCGTTCGGCGCGGCCTTATCCTTGTTCTTGACTGGAAGAAAGCATTTGTTGTCGGGCCTGCGGGCGTGCCCGTGCTTTATTGTTGGTGAGCCACAACAGGTCCTTATCTGTCTTGAAATACTCTTGGATCAACTGATTCTTGGGATCAACCATCGGATGTTGTGTACGAATGTCGTTAAGTCGGCTGCCACAAAATTCGTGATTGAAATGCTGGATGAGCATGCGTGTTCCGACAGTTCTGATCAGCGCTCCCATTTGCTCTCTCCAATGCCAGCAGACGAACTCTGCTGAATGCTAGAATAGAATTGAAGAACTCGTTCGTTCACCTCTTTATCGTCGCTATTTGCTCCGCATTGACATTGACGTTGCACCACGGCGATCTCGCAGGCACCTCGCAAGGTTAATCTTTTTGCTCTGCTACCAAACAGGCTAGGCATGCCTGAAACTGCAGCCCAATGGTCCGCTTGCGCTTCGCTAGTCATCCAGGTCATGGCCGGGTCGTAGGGCGCTCCCCCAAGATGGTGTCCCGTCTCATGTGCCAAGGCGAGCGCCAATCCGGCGCGCGTAATAGCAGGCTGCCGCACGAAACCGCCATAGAGATAGACGTTGCGCTGCTCTCCCAGTCGCCAAGCCTGCGCGTTTATTAGTGGCGAGTCCCAGATCAAGGTGTATGTGATCTGCGGAAATTTCCTTGCAAAACGGACGACGAGTTCTTCGGTCAAACGCTTGCGCCGCGCGTCTGCTTTGCGCGCGGCCTGTTGGACTTCAATGGGCCAATCCAAAAAGCACATACTGAAAAACTTCCGGCACAATAAAAACATTCTCCTCAAAGCTAGCGACAGAAGCAATCGCTAAGTTGAGGGAGCAGATGATGCGCCCCAACGTTGAGGTAGGATGGGCAAGAGGCAATCATGGCAGTAGTTATTGCGTCTAGCCCGTTGGGTTTGATCGGAAATCGGGTTTTACGGCGCGGGGCGGCTAGGCCAATTTATTGGGCTTTGCCGCGGCGAGAGCCTTGATGGCTCTCGCCCGCAGTCTGGTCTGGTCTAGTCGGCCGATAGAGGGGCGCCGGTCAAGGACCAGCTTGCTCCGTCAAATGTCGCAATCCGCAGAGCTCTGAAGGGTGTGTAGTCTCCGGGCCGGGTACTGATCGCGACGCCAGGGAGCATCATCGGCAATCGTTCGCCATTCAGCGAGGTAGCCTGCTTCATGAGGTTCTCGCGGGTCAGGTCGTCGCCGCATTTGCGCAGAGCCAGCTCCACAGCGTGCACGTTCATATAGGCCACGAGCACGGAATAGTCGTCCGGATTGGCTGAAGGTGCGTACGCCTTCAGGAACTCCTTGTAGGCCTTGACTTCATCATCATTTGCCCAGGCTGGATCGCCCGGTTGCTTGAGGAATTGCGTTGTGACCAGTCCTTTCGATGCTTCGAGGCCTGCGGGCTTCAGGATAGTTTCGACCGACGCGGTCGAGCCGCCGATCACGTGCAGGGGCTTCCAGCCGAGCTCGTAAACCTTGCGGATCGATTGCGCGGCGGCCTTCGACGACGACTGCTCGATCAGGGTGTCGACGCCGGCGGCCTTCAGCTGCACGATCTGCGAGTCGATCGTCGGATCGGCGAGCTCGTAGGAGGCCTGGGCGACGATCAGCTCGGCCTTCGGACCGAGGCCGGCGCGGAGGCCCTTCAGGTAGTCCTTGCCATAGTCGTCATTCTGATAAAGCACGCCGATTCTGGCGTCCGGCTTTACGGTGAGGATGTATTTGGCGACGACGCGGCCTTCGGTTTCGAAGTCGGGATAGAGCGGGATCGTCCAGGGAAAGGCCTTGGGATCGTTGAAGCGGCGTCCGCCGGCGGTGATGAACAGCTGCGGCACCTGCTTGGCGTTCAGGTATTTCTGGATCGCGACGTTGGGCGCGGTGCCGATCGTGCCGACCTCGGCCAATATGCCGACGTCCTCGATCAGCTTGCGCGATTGTTCGACCGCCTTCGGCGCGCTGTAGGCATTGTCGAGCTGCGTGAAGTTGATCTTGCGGCCGTTGATGCCGCCTTTGGCATTCAGCATCTCGAAGTAGCCGACCACCGCCCGCCCGGCGCCCGCGCCGAACGCGGATGCGGGACCACTCAGCGGCGTCGATTGGCCGAGCTTGATCTCGGTATCGCTGGCACCGGGACCGTAGGCTTTCTGAGCATAGGCAGGTACCGCCAGCAGTGCTGACACCGCGCCGGCTATCAGCGCCCGGTTGATGATGTGGTTCAAGTTCGTTCCTCCCTGCAATTGCTTCTTCTTGAAATCGATCCGCGCTAGCGCAGCAGCTCGCGGGCGATCACCACGCGCTGGATCTGGTTGGTGCCTTCAAAAATCTGGGTCAGCTTGGCATCGCGCATCATGCGTTCGACCGGATAGTCCATCGTGTAGCCGTAGCCGCCGAAGATCTGGACCGCGTCGGTCGTCACCTTCATCGCCATGTCGCTGCCGACACATTTGGCCATGCTGGCAAGCACGTTGAGCCGCTTCCAGTCGCCGGCATCGCCGGCGCGGGCACATTCGTAGACCAGCGCGCGGGCCGCCTCGATCTGCATGGCCATGTCGGCGAGCATGAACTGCACGCCCTGGAACTCGGCGATCGGTTTCTTGAATTGCTTGCGCTCCTTGGCGTAGGCGACGCAGGCATCCAGTGCGCCTTGTGCGAGGCCGACGGATTGCGCGCCGATGGTCGGCCGGTTGAGGTCGAGCGCGCGCATCGACGCGCGAAAGCCCTTGCCTTCCTCACCGACGAGGTTTTCCGCGGGAACGCGGACATTGTCGAAGAAGATCGGCGTGTTGGGCGCGCCGCGAAAGCCCATCTTGCGCTCGTGGCGGCCGAACGTGATGCCCGGCATTCTCTTCGGCTCGACGATGAAGGCGCTGATGCCGTCCGCACCGGCGCCGTCACTGGTTCGCGCCATGACCACGATGTAGTCGGCCGCGACACCATAGCTGCACCACTGCTTGCGGCCGTTCAGGACATAACTATCGCCGTCCTTGCGGGCGCGGGTGTTGAGCGCGGCGACGTCGGAGCCGGCCTGCGGCTCCGAGATCGCGATTGCCGTGACCACGCCACCCTCGGCGATGATCGGCAGATACTTCTTGCGCTGCTCCTCAGAGCCGAAATGCAGCAGCGGCATGATGAACATGGTGTTGAGCGCGGCGATCGACGCACAGGCAGGGGAGACCTTGGAGATCTCCTCGCGCGCGATGCAGGCCATGGTCAGGTTGCCATTCGGGCCGCCATAGCGCTCCGGCACCCAGAGCTGCATCAGTCCCATCTCGCCGAACAGCTTGACCAGTTCGAGCGGGAAGCGGTCGGTTTCGTCGATCTCGGCGGCGATCGGCGCCACGTGCCTGGCGACCATTCTGCGCACGTTGTCGCGGAACGCGACCTGCTCCTCGGAAAAACTCATGCGAACTCCCGTTTCGTTTTCTTTGCCGGAAGCTAAAAAAGGGCTTCCATTGAATGGGTGATCCATTTAATAATTCACCGCATGAGCACCAAGTCAAGCCCTCGCGCGCCGCGGCGCTCCCGTGCCGCCTCGCCGAGCCGCCGGGAGCGGGCCACCGATCATCGTGCGGCCGGCTCGCCGGCCGCGCCGACATTCAAGCCGATTCACACCAGGCGGACGTTCGAGGAGATCTGCGAGCGCATTCGCGAGCAACTCGCGCTCGGCGTGCTGAAGCCCGGCGACAAGCTGCCGGCCGAGCGCGAGCTGGCTCAGCAGCTCGGCGTCAGTCGGAATGTGCTGCGGGAAGCATTGCGCAGCCTCGAAATGGCCGGCGTGCTCCGGCTGCAGAAGGGCGTCAAGGGCGGCGCCTTCATCCAGCAGGGCGACACCCGCCGCATGAACGAGGTCATGCGCGACATGCTGAGCCTCGGCACGATTTCGGTGCGGGAATTGTCGGAGGCGCGGGTCCACGTCCTCGACCTCGTGGTGCAGTTGGCTTGTGCCAATGCCCGCCGGGCCGATCTCGATGCATTGGAAGCCAATATCGAGCGGACGGAGCTTGCGACCAAGGAGGGGCGGCTGCTCGACCGGGTCGAATGTTCGCGCGAGTTCTACAAGCTGCTGGCGGCCTCGACCGGCAACAAGGTGATTGCGATGATCGTGGACTCGGTCACCGAGATCCACATGCGCTTCGTCTACGCCAAGGTCGCTTCCAGCGGGGTCGCGATGGCACGGCTGGCCGAGAAGCGGCGGCAATTCCTGGCAGCCCTCAGCGAACGGAACGTCGATCTGGCAAGCCGATTGCTGCGATCGCATCTGGAATCCGTGCAGCGCATGCTCGAGCAGGATCCGGGCGCCATGTCGCTTCACGTCGCATTGGCGGATGTGCAGCCCGGGATGCGCCGCTAGCGCGCGCCTGCGTTGCCAATAATCAACAACTCAAACAGCGAAACAATGGAGGCAAACGTGTCCAATTACGCCAAATATGAATGCCTGACGGTCGAGGTCGCGGACAAGGTCGCGACCGTGACCTTGAACCGCCCGCAGGCGCGCAATGCCATCAATCAGAAGCTGATCCGCGAGTTGCGCACGATCTGGGACGACCTCGCCGACGATCACGCCGTTAATGCCGTGGTGCTGACCGGGGCGGGCGACTTCTTCAGCGTCGGTGGCGACGTCAAGGCGATGTCCGAGCGGCCCGGCGGCGACGTGCTCGAAGAGGGCGAGGTACACGATCCCATGATCAGCCGCCGCGGAGTCACCCGCCAGCTCGAGCTCGACAAGCCCATCATCGCGGCGATCAATGGCGATGCCATCGGCCTTGCGGCGACCCATGCGCTGCTTTGCGACATCACGGTGATGGCGGAAGACGCGCGGATCGGCGACACCCACGTCTCGCGTGTTGGCCTCGTCGCCGGCGACGGCGGCACAGTGATCTGGCCGCTGCTGGTCGGCATCAACAAGGCCAAGGAATTCCTGATCCGCGGCACGCTCCTGAAGGGAAATGAGGCGGAGCGGATCGGGCTGGTCAATCATGTCGCGCCGCGCGCGGAGGTGTTGGCCAAGGCCCGCGCGATCGCGGTCGAGCTCGCCAACGGTCCGACCTGGGCCATTCGCTGGACCAAGCTGTCGATCAATCAGATCGTCAAGGAGCGCGTCAACATGCTGCTGGAGGCGTCGATGGCGCTGGAGCAGGTGACGTTCGAGACTGCCGACCACAAGGAAGCGACTATGTCGTTCAAGGAGAAGCGGAAGCCCAGATTCGGCCAGGCATAGCGCGGGCCTCACCATGGCGGCGATCGAAGCGTCGAATGACGATGTCGCAGGAATGCTGCGCGATTCCTTGCGCGGTTTCCTGGACGAGCATTGGCTTCCACTCGGTTTGGCCGCATCGTCCTCGCCGGACGAGGTGTCGGCGATCTGGCGCAAGCTCGTTGGGCAGGGCGTCGCCGCGCTTGGTGCGGAGAGCGGCGAAGGCGGGCTCGCCGAAATCTTCGTCGTCATGGCGGAACTCGGCCGGGCCGGCTGCACGGCGCCGATGTGGTCTGCGGCGCTCGCTAATCTTGCGATCTCCGGATCGCAGGTCGACGTCGCGGTGGATCTGCTGGAGCGGCTGCAGTCCGGGGAGGCGACCGTCGCCTTCTCATTCGGTGCGCTGGATCCGGACGCCCGCACAGGAGCGGTTGAGGTCACGGACCTCAAGGCAAAGGGCGTGCTTCGTTTTGTCGAGGCTGCCGGAGACGCGACGCATCTTCTGGTCGTTCTAGACCAGGCCCAGCTTGGGCTGATCAATCTTGACGGTTCCGGTGTCGAGTGCGTCGCAACCCGCGCGATGGGAGCGTGGGGACTCTACGAGGTCCGGCTGAACGAAGCGCCGCTCACGCGCATTCCCATAGATACGGTCGATCTCGACCATCTCCGCATCAAGGGCAGAGCGATGTTGACCGCGCGTGCCTATGGCGCTGCGCGGCGTGCCTTTGAGCTCGCCGTGGACTACGCCAAGGAACGGCACCAGTTCGGGCAGCCGATCGGCAGGTTCCAGGCCATCCAGCACAAGCTGGCCGACTGCCTGATTGCGCTCGAAGGCGTCAGGTTGATCCTCGACCATGCCGCCAGACTGCATGACGGCGGCGAGGGCGGCTGGCGCTACTTCGCCGATTGCGCATCGGCGTTCTCCGGTCATGCGCTGCGGCAGGTGTCGCTGGAGGTCCAGCATACGTTCGGTGCGATCGGTTATGCCGAAGAGCACGAGGCGCCAATCCACTTCAAGCGCGTGCATCTCGATACGATCGCGCTTGGCGGCGCCTCGGATGCCAAGAGCAGGCTGGCAGCGCGGCTGCTGGATGCGGGCGGCGTCGGGCTGCCGCAATATGACCTCGGGGCCGCTGGAAATGCGTTTCGCGAGCAGATCCGGCTCTGGCTCGAGCAACACTGGACTGGAGATACGAAGCAAGCATTCGACGGAAGACCCTTCGCCAAGCGTGAGTTCGATGCCGGCTTCGCCCGCGACATCGGTGAGACCGGATGGATCGGGCTCGGATGGCCAGAGCAATTCGGCGGCCAGGCGCGCTCGCCGCTGGAGCAGATCGCCTTCACGGAGACGATGGAGCGGGGCGAGGCGCCGCGGATCGGCGCGGCGATCCAAGCCAATGCGCTGATGATGTTCGGCACGGCAGCGCAGCAGCAGAAATACCTTCCGGAAATCCTGCGTGGCGAAGCGATGCATGGCATGGGCTACAGCGAGCCGCAGGCAGGGTCGGACCTTGCCGCGCTGCGCACCAGTGCGGCCAGGGACGGCGATCACTGGGTGATCAACGGCCAGAAGATCTGGACCACCACCTGGTGGGGCAAATACATGTTCCTCGCCGCGCGGACCGACAAGGACGCGAAGCCGCCGCACGCGGGCATCAGCATGTTCATCGTGCCGATGGATGCGCCGGGCATCACGATCCGTCCATCAGCAACCATGTATGATGGCACGTTTGCCAATATCTTCTACGACAACGTCCGCATCCCCTCGGAGAACCTGGTCGGCGAGGTCAATGGCGGTTGGAAAGTGTTGACCGGCGCGCTGGCCTTCGAGCGCGGGCTGGTTGGTGGCGGGATCGTCCTGAAGGTCGCGCACGCCTTCGAGCAACTGCGTTCGCATGTGATGGCGAAGCAAGGTGATCGGTCTCTCGCCGATGATCCAATCATCCGCGACAGGATGGTGACCTTGGCGTCAGAGATCGAGATCGGCCGTCTCTTGATGATGCATTGCGCCGAGCTTGCCGCCGACGGCGTGACGCTGCCGGAATATGGCGCGATCAGCAAGGTGTTTTCCGGTGAGCTGATGGAGCGATTCGGCGAGGCCGCGCTCGACATCCTTGGCATGCGGGCCGCGCTGTCCGAGCAGATGCCGGGCGCGATCGACAACGGTCGCTTCGAGCAAAACCTGCGGCATTCGCTGATGTGGGTCATCAGCATCGGGACCAACGAGATTCAGCGCAGTCTGATCGCGCAACGCGCGCTCGGACTGCCGAGATAGGAGAGATTGGATGCAGAAGGATGGCGTCAGGGCGCCGCTCGCCGGCGTGCGCGTGCTCGATTTCTCGATCATGGTGGCAGGGCCGTATTGCGCGCGGCTGCTCGCCGATGTCGGCGCCGAGGTCATCAAGATCGAGCCTCCGGAAGGCGATGACATGCGGTTGCGAACGCCGCTGCGGGAAGGCCACAGCACCTATTTCGGCCAGCTCAATGCCGGCAAGCGTAGCCTGGCGCTGGACCTGAAGAATGCCGACGCCATCAGGCTCGTACATCGCATGGTCGCGGAGGCGGACATTCTCGTCGAGAATTTCCGCCCTGGCGTGATGGACCGCCTTGGTCTTGGCTACGAGACGCTCTGCGAGATCAACCCGCGCCTCATCTATTGCTCGATCTCGGGTTATGGCCAGTCAGGCCCAGCAGCCGAGCGCGCGGCTTATGCGATGATCGTCCATGCCGAGAGCGGATTCGATCACTCCCTGATGCGTTATGCCGGTGACCGGGAGCGTCCCGCGCCGGGCGCGATCTTTGTCGCCGATATCCTCGGCGGCATCTTCGGCTATTCCGCGATCCAGACCGCGATGGTCCAGCGAACGCGCACCGGGAAAGGACAGCGCGTCGATGTAGCCTTGATGGACTGCATGATGAATCTGCTGGTCTATGAGCTTCAGGAGGCGCAATTCCCGATCCGTTCGCCGCGCCCGACCTATGGGCCGGTCCGCGCGCGCGATGGCGATATTCTGATCGCCCCGGTCACGCCGCGTAATTTCGCGGCGCTGTGCGAGGTGACCGGGCAGGAAGAGCTGGTGAACGATCCGCGCTTTTCGACCATTCCAGCGCGCGGCGCCAATTGGACCGCCATGATGCAGGTGATCGAGAAATGGACCGAACGCCACACCGTTGCTGAATGCATCGCGGCGCTGGATCGCGCCGGTGTTCCCTGCGCCGAGTACCGGACGCCGGGCGCGGCGCTGACCGATGCCCATTTGCGCCAACGTGGGGTGTTTGGGACCGTCTCGGACGGGGCAGGTGACTTCATCGGCGTCAATGCGCCATGGCAGATGTCCGGGGCCGATACGCCGATGGGACGTCGAGTTCCCGGGATCGGCGCGCAGCGGGACGATGTGCTGTCGCGGATCCTGGGCCTGTCGCCGGACGCAATCGCGACGCTCGCCGCTGCGGGCACGTTCGGGAAGGTGCAGGCGTAGGGCCGCTGGACGCCGGCGATTTCACGTATCGGCCGGACTGTCCGGCGGCGGAGCCTTCGCGATCGCCAGCAGGCATTTCAGGAAATGCGCGCGGTCCTCCTTGCGAAGGGGGGCCAGCATGATGTTTTGCAGCTCGGCGGCGGCCGGAATGACGGCGAGAAGCGCTTCCTCGCCTTTAGCCGTGATCTGCACCTGGAGCGAGCGGCGGTCGTCCGGATTGTCTTTCTTCGAGACCAGTCTGCGCGCGACCATGCGCTTCAGCATTTCGCTGAGCGTGTTGCGGTCGCAGCTGATCCGTTCGGCCAACACGGAGGGGGTTAGAGGACCTAACTGATACAGCGCCATCAGCACACCGAACTGCCGCGGCGTGATATCGCTCTGGCGCGTCATGCTTTGATAGAGCCCATCGTAGCGGGCCTCCAGCAGACGCAACAGGAATCCGACACCACCCTCGAGCTGCCAGTCGCGTGCAACGTCTGCCGCCGAGGTTGTCTGCTTGCCTTTATCGGCTGCCATGCCGTTGTCTGGATCCCAGCTGCGTTCTGCGAATTGCGTCCTAGCCGTTAGCAGCTTGGCTGATCGTCCTCAACCCTGTGGCGAACCACGTCACCAGCCTCTTCTGAGGGAGACAGGGTCGCCCTCGGCTCTTGTCAGCCTTCCGATAATGTAGTACGTATACGTATCAAATGCGAGCGAAGACGTCGTTCAGGGAGGTTGAAACTTGGACCTGCGTGAGCTGCTGTCGATTCCCTATTTGCTTGAGGCGGAGGCAGTCGAAACCGAGCCGGGGCAGTGGCGGGTTCGCCTTGCCTATCCGGAGCTGCCGGGGTGCACGGCTGAAGCCGCCGTCGTCGAGGACGCTCTGCGCGAGCTCGAGCGGCGGCGCATCGAATTGATTGTCGGCCTGGTGGAGGAGGGCAAGCAACCTCCCATTCCACGCCAGCCGCTCACCGCATCCGATCCGCTCTGGACCGCCCAGGATCTCGGACTGTCTGACCGTGTCGCCGCGCTTCTCGGCGGCGCGGCAGGCCCGGCCACACGCAATTGAAGGAGGCAACCCCATGCTCTCGCGCGAAGACAATGAACGGCTGGTGAGGGTCGGCAAGGGAACGCCACTCGGCGAACTTTTCCGCCTGTACTGGATTCCTTTCCTGCCGTCGGCTGATCTCGCCGCGGACGGGCAGCCGAAGCGCATCCGGCTGCTGGGCGAGGATCTCGTCGCCTTTCGCGATTCCGAGGGGCGCATCGGGCTGGTCGACCAGGCCTGCCCGCATCGCGGAGCGCCGCTGGTCTTTGCGCGAAATGAGGATTGCGGGCTGCGCTGCGTCTATCACGGCTGGAAATTCGACGTCACCGGCGCCGTGACTGACATGCCGGCAGAGCCAGTGCGCAGCCGCCTCAAGGAGCGGGTGCGGATCAAGGCCTATCCCTGCAAGGAGCGCAACGGGATGATCTGGACCTATATGGGTCCCGACCAGGCTGAGCTTCCGCCGCTGCCGAACCTCGAATGGAATCTGGTGCCGGCCGAGCAGGTGCACATCTCGGTTCGCGTCCAGGAGTGCAATTGGCTGCAGGCGGTCGAGGGTGAGATCGATTCGGCGCACGCGCCGCTGCTTCATGGACGGCTGGATGCGCAGGGCACGACGAGCGCCTGGATCCAGAAGCGCGACCTGCGCCCGACCTTCGAATGCATCAAGCAGGATTTCGGCATGAGCATCGCCGCGCGGCGCAATTACGATGCCAACACGCTGTACTGGCGGGTCAACCAGTTCCTGCTGCCGTTCTATACGCTGGTGCCTCCGCTGTCTCCGTTCCCGGATTTGAGCGGGCACGCCTGGGTCCCGATCGATGACGAGAACACGCTCTGCATCATGTTCTCCTATCATCCATCGGAGCCGCTGCTGGAGAAAACCCGGCAGGTCTTCGCCGAAGGACACAAGGGCCGCGAGAGTGGTCATGCCAGCCGCCACGCGCTCGTCCAGCACCCGGTGACGGTCCCATACGCAGGCTACTGGACGAAATACAATCCGCAGAACGGCTTTCAGTTCGACTATGAGGCGCAGCGGACCACCTGGTTCTCGGGCCTGCCGGGGCTCTGGGTGCAGGACGGCGCCTGCCAAAGCGGCGTCTCGCCGATCTTTGATCGCACCAAGGAGACGCTCTGCTCAAGTGATACCGGCATCGCGATGACGCGACGTTTCATTCTTGAAGCGCTTGGCGCCTATCGCGATCACGCGATCAAGCCCAAAGGAGTCTTGGACCCGGACGTGTTCATGGTGCGAGCGGTCTCGCTGCGGTTGCCGCCGGAGGATTTGTGGGTTGACGTCGGCGCGCCGTTCATGCGTGCGAAGCTTGGCGCCGATTTCGGGTACGAGCTGTGAGCGCATTCAAACACACGGCTGGTACGCTGGAGGTGCTGGTCAAGCGTATCGGATATGAGGCCGAGCGGATCAATTCGTATGAGCTGATTGCCCCGACGGGCGGCGAACTGACGCCGTTCACGGCCGGGAGCCACATCGACCTGCATCTGCCGAACGGCATGATCCGCAGCTATTCGCTGGTAAACGACCAATGCGAGCGGCACCGGTATGTCATCGCGGTGAACAGGGATGGCGAGAGCCGGGGTGGGTCCAGCTTCGTCCACGACACCGTCGGGGTCGGGAACATCATAAGGATCTCCGAGCCGCGGAATAACTTCGCGCTCCGTGAGGAGGCCGACCATTCTGTCCTGATCGCCGGGGGCATCGGCATCACGCCGCTGCTGTCGATGATCCGACGGCTTGAGGCGCTTGGACGTCACTGGGAGCTGTTCTATGCCGCGAGGACGCGCGCCGCTGCCGCATTCCTCGACGAACTCGGCACGTATCGATCGAGGGTACATCTCGATTTCGACGACGAGCGATCGGGACGGGTGTTCGATCTCCCGGCGCTCGTCAGGAACGCTCCGCCTCGCGCGCATCTCTACTGTTGCGGTCCGGTGCCCATGCTCGAGGCGCTCGAGGCGGCGACGGCCGATCGCCCGGCCGATCACGTACATGTCGAATATTTCAAGGCCCGGGAAGCTCCAGCCACCGAAGGTGGCTTCGACGTCAAGCTGGCGCGAAGCAACCGCACCATCGCAGTCGAGGCCGGCAAGACCATTCTCGATGCGCTGCTGGAGGCCGGGATCGCCGCGAACTATGCCTGTACCGAAGGTGTCTGCGGCACCTGCGAGACGCGCGTGCTCGAGGGCATACCCGACCATCGCGACCAGTTCCTGAGCAACGAAGAGCAGGCGGCGAACAAGAGCGTCATGATCTGCTGCTCGGGCGCCAAGTCCCGGACGCTTGTGCTCGATCTCTAACACAACAACATACGACGGGTGGAAACAATGAAGTATCTTTCGCAGATAGCCGGAATAGCTCTCCTGGCCTTTTGTGCCGGTTCGCCGGCGACGGCGGTCGCCGCGCGGTCTCTGAAGATCGGCGTGCTCAACGACGCGTCCGGCCCTTACTCGGACAATGCCGGCGAAGGTTCGGTGACAGCGGCCAAAATGGCGGCCGAGGACTTCATGCGGCTTCATCCGGATTTCAAGGTCGAGATCGTCTCGGCGGACCACCAGAACAAGGCTGATGTCGGCGCCGCCATCGCGCGCCGCTGGATCGATCAGGAGAAGGTCGATGCGGTCGCCGACGTGCCGAACTCGGCCGTTGGGCTGGCGGTCAACGAGGTCATGCGCGGCACCAAAGCGGCGCTGATCGCATCGAGCGCGGCGTCGTCCGACCTGACCGGGAAATACTGCTCACCCAATACGATTCAGTGGACCTTCGATACCTGGGCGGCCTCTCACACCATCGGCGCCTATCTCGTGCAGCACGGCGGCAAGAAATGGTACTTCATCGCCACCGACAATGCGCTCGGCAAATCGATGGTGCGCGACGGAACGGCGGTGATCGGTGCCGGCGGCGGGACCGTTCTCGGATCGGTCAATGTACCGATCAACAATGCGGACTATGCCTCGTTCATCCTGCAGGCCGAAGGCTCGGGCGCCGACGTGATCGCGTTCGCGACCGCCGGTGGCGACACCGTCAGCCTGATCAAGCAATCCGCCGAGTTCGGGCTGAAGCAGAGCGGGCGCACCTTCGCCGCGCTATTGACCACCACCAACGATGTCGAGTCTAGCGGGCTTGCGGTCGGGGAGGGGCTGATCATCACGCAGCCGTTCTACTGGGACCTCGACGATGCCAGCCGCGCCTGGTCGGCCAAATTCGGCGAGCGGCAGCATGGGCAGTCGCCGACCGCCTTCCACGCCGGCGTCTATTCCTCCGTGCTGGCCTATCTGAACGCGGCGCTGGCGGCGGGAACCAATGACGCGCCGGCCGTGATCCAGAAGCTGAAGGAGAAGCCGATCGATGACGCTTTGTTCGGGCCGGTCGTGGTGCGCGCCGACGGCCGCGCCATCCACAACATGTACATCTTCAAGGTGAAGAGCCCGAGTGCCTCGAAGAGCAAGTGGGACCTGCTGGAGCAGGTCGGCGCGCTGTCCGGGCCGGAAGCCTTCCGGCCGCTCGACCAGGGCGGTTGCTCGCTCATCGACCCGCCGAAGAGCAATTGACGACGACGGCCGCGATCCTTGGATCAACACTGCTCAAATTGACGGATATCCCGATGCTGGATCAGCTTGAAGCCGACTTCCCCGAGCACACGCCTCGTCCCGCCGGCGCGCCAAGAGCGCTCGAGGGGATCCGGGTGATCGATTTCTCGCATTTCATCGCGGGGCCGTTTGCCACCATGATCCTCGCCGACATGGGGGCCGAGGTGATCAAGATCGAAGCGCCGGGCCGCGGCGACGATCTGCGCCGTTATCCCCCGGTGCATCCCGATCTCAGGCACGGTGCGCCGTTCCTGTGGACCAACCGGAACAAGCGCAGCGTCGCCCTCGATCTCAAATCCCTGGAGGGCCTGAAGATCGCGCGCGAGCTGATCGCGACGGCGGACGTCCTTGTCGAGAATTTTTCTGCGAGCGTGATGGCACGGCTGGGGCTCGACTACGAGAGCTGCCGCAAGATCAAACCCGAGATCATCTACTGCTCGGTGTCGGCCTATGGCCGCGACGGGGCGTTTTCGGACCGGCTTGGCTTTGATCCGATCGCGCAGGTCGAGAGCGGCTTCGTGTCGATGAACGGCTATGCCGACCGCGAAGGCGTGCGGGCTTTGTCGCCGGTGATGGACATCAGCACTGCGATGATGGCCAGCAATGCGATCCTTGGCGCCCTGTTGGCGCGCGAGCGCAGCGGGCACGGCCAGGCCATCGAGGTGTCATTGTTCGAGAACGCCGTCCTGATGACCGGCTACGCGACCACGCAGTCGCTGTTCAGCGGTGCCGATCCGAGGCGAAGCGGCAACACCAGCCCGGACACGTGTCCGTCGGGTGTGTTCCAGGCCAGCGATTGTTCCTTCTATATCAACTGCGGCAACGACAAGATCTTCCAGCGCCTGACGGCGCAGGTTCTCGAGCGCGAGGATCTCGCGGGGGCCGAAATCTATGCAACCGGCCCCGATCGAATCCGCCGGCGCGAGGAGTTGTTCGCGATCCTCGGCGATGCCTTTGCCCGGCAGCCCTGGTCGCACTGGCAGTCGCGGATGCGGGCGGCCGGCGTGCCCTGCGGCCAGCTGCGCACCGTCGGCGAGGCGATCCGTTCGCCCGAGGCGAGGGAGCGCGGGATCGTCACCCGGATCCCGCATGAGACGGTGGGGTGGGTGCCGAACGTGAACCTGCCGATCCGGTATTCGCGGACACCGATCGTGGATCCCGTTGCGGCACCGGCAGTTGGGCAGCACACCGAGAATGTGCTGCTTGAGTTGCTCGGCTACGACAAGACGGAGATCGCGCGCCTTGCCGGAGGCGGAGCCTTCGGCAGCGAGGCTTCGCGACAGGATGCCAAACCGTGACCGGGCGCGCGCGAGACGAGCGGACGCTGCGGGGCCGTGTGGCCGTGATCGGGATCGGTGAAACCGAATATTATCGTCATGGCGCTTCTCCCGATCCGGAATTCAAGCTCGCGTTGAAGGCGATCCTCACGGCTTGCGAGGATGCCGGGCTCGATCCCCGCGAGATCGATGGCTTCTCGTCCTACAGCGACGATCGCAGCGAGGCGTCACGGCTGGCTGCGGCGCTGGGTACGCATCGACTGCGCTCCGCGACCATGCAATGGGGCGGAGGCGGCGGCGGTTGCAGCGCGGCGGTTGCCAATGCGGCCGCCTCGATCGTCGCGGGCCTTGCCGATTGTGTCGTGGTGTTCCGCTCATTGGCGCAGGGCCAATATGGCCGTTTCGGACAGGCAGCCGGGATTCACACCGTTTCGGGCGAACGGTCCTATCTGATGCCCTATGGGGTGCTGGCTCCCCCGCAGCGCTTTGCCATGCGGGTGCAACGCTACATGCACGAGCATGGCGTGCGACAGGAGGCTTTGCGCGCGATTGCGCTCGCCTCCTATCATCATGCCCAGGCCAACCCGCGCGCGGTGATGCGAGGCAAGCCGCTGGATATCGAGAAGTACGATGCCTCGCGCTGGATCGTGGAGCCCTTCCATCTTTACGATTGCTGCATGGAAAATGACGGCGCAGCGGCATTGGTGCTGGTATCGGCAGAGCGCGCCAGCGACTTCCGGCACAAGCCGGCCTATCTGCTCGGTGCGGCCTTCGGATCCGGACATCGTGCGGCGGCAACGGCGCACAATGCGCCGCTCTACGCCACCGCGAACTTCGGCACCGTTGCATCCGATTTGTACCGCATGGCCGGGGTAGGGCCGTCAGATGTCGGTGTGGTCCAGGCGTACGAGAACTTCACCGGCGGTGTCGTGATGGCGCTGGCGGAGCACGGCTTCTTCAGGCCCGAGAAGGCCAACGACTTCCTGACCTTCGACAATTTGATCGCTCCATCCGGGAGGCTCCCGCTCAACACCAGTGGCGGCAACCTTGCCGAATGCTACATGCACGGCTTTGAGCTGGTGCTTGAAGCGGTTCGTCAGGTGCGTGGCGCGTCGGCGAGCCAGGCTCGACGAAATGATGTGGCGCTGGTGATCGGCGGCCCGATGGTGACGCCGGCCAGCAACCTCATTCTGGGTTCAGAGGCGACGCTATGAGTGGGTCTTCACGTGCGCACTATCTTCCTGCCGGGTTGCCCATTCCGGTCAGTGACCCAGATGGGCTTTCGGCGCCGTATTGGATGGGCCTGCGGGAAAACCGCCTGCTGGTGCAACGCTGCGCCCGCTGCCGTTCCTGGCAGTTCGGGCCTGAATGGATTTGCCACAATTGTCATTCCTTTGACCTTAGGTGGACGGACGTCGAGCCGACCGGCCGCATCTACAGTTGGGAACGCGTGTGGCATCCGTCACACCCGGCGCTAAAGCAGCACGGCCCGTATCTCGCGCTGCTCGTCGAGCTACCACACGCCGGTGGCGTGCGCATGGTGGGTAATCTGCTGGGCGATCCGCGCCAGACCGTGGTCATCGGAACTGAGGTTGGAGGAGTCTTCGAACATCACCCGGAGTCCGATCCATCCTTTTCGTTGCTGCAATGGCGGCTGAAGCAAGGCGCTGACCGGGTGGACGGTCACTCGACCGGCTAACAAGTTTTGTGGATTGGCAAGAATAATCCAGACGCAGACGAGCCGGACCCGGTGTGTCGACGTTATTTCTCTTGGCTTAAGCTGGCTCAAACGAGCGCAGGATGGATGGGGCGAAAGTTCAAGTATTGCTGTGACTTAGAAGATCGCTTGAGCAGCGAGAGATCAAGAAAAATCCATCGCCAGCTAGATGACGTTGGATGCAGGACCGAAGGCGGGCAATCAATAACGGCCACCGTCGCGCTTCTGCTGGGCGATCCAATCCGACAACGTCTTTTTCGGCGTCGGCGCTGAGGTCCGGCTTGGCGATGTTCTCGGGTTCTCGCCCGCGCCCCTTGCCGAGCGGGCTCGCTGCTTATCCGTCCGGTTCAAGGCAGCACTCGAACTTTCTGCAGCTTCCTTCTCAAGACGCAGCTTTTTCAATCGCGCCATCTTGTCGCGTTCCGCATCTGCTTCGGGTCCCTCGGACAAGAGCGTCCTTTGCTGAGCATCCTCCGCCGAGACCACGATGCCCACAACCGTCGTCTCTCCAAGCGCCTTGCAAGCTTCGAGCCGCTGTAGTCCCTCGACCAGAACGAAGCGGTCTTCGTCGGGCCTGACGAGAATGGGGGTTTGTTGTCCGATTTCCAGAATGCTTCCAGCGATCTCCTCGACGACTTGAGGCTTGATTGCCTTCCTTCTTTTCACGGGAACGTAGATCTTCTCGATTGGGAAGCTTTCCGGCTTGGGCATAACGTCTACTCCGCTGTACAGGCCCGTCCGAAACGTATGCCGGGGAGGCAGATTTTAAGAATGAACCGCGCGGCTGCAATGGCAATCTTAGCGCGCCGAGGCTTGATCGGTGCGGGAGCCGGGCGCATTCTGAGCGGTGCAGCGCCAACGCGTGATTGTCCGGCGAGCGGTTGCAGTGAGAGTAGGCTATGCGCCTTGTTTCCATCCAGGATCACGACGCGATCCGTGTCATCACCTATGCTAACGCCCCATTCGGCACCATGACGGCCGTCGGGGCGGCTGAGATGTTCGATGCGGTAGCCGCTGCAGGGATGGCCCTATCGGTCCGGGTCATTGTCATTACAGGGGGCCTACCTGGCATCTTCATCCGTCACTACGACGTTGCGGAACTCTCCGAGGCCGCTGATGCGATTGAGCGCGGAGCGTCTCGCGCCCCGTCGTCGCCTGGTCCTCGGCCACCTGGTTTCCACGCGCTGACGGATGCGATTGCAGCCGTCGACAAGCCGGTCATTGCGGCAATCAATGGCCTGTGCATGGGAGGTGGCTTCGAGCTTTCGCTGGCATGCGACCTGCGCATCGCCGGGAGCAGTGTTACGGCGATCGGGCTTCCGGAAACGCGCATCGGCATCTTTCCGGGTGGTGGCGGTACACAGCGTTTGCCCAGGATCGTTGGAGAGGCCAGGGCGCTCGAGATGATCCTTCGTGGCCTGACAGTGACGGGACAGCGCGCGCACGAAATCGGAATTGTGCATGAGGTCGTCGCCGATCCGCTCGCGCGTTCCCTTGAGATCGGCGCTGAGCTATCGGGCCGAAGTGCCGAAGGCCTGGCCTTTGCCAAGCGCCTTACCCGGTCAGCTCTCGACCGTCCGTTGGCCGAAGGCCTGGCTGACGAGCGCAAAAGCTTTTCCACCGTGATGAGGACAGCTTCGGCTCGGGAAGGCCTGCGGGCCGGCCGACCACCAGCCGAAATCCAGAAGCTCTAATGTCACACGGCTCCTCTTGAGGTAGCCGGACGCTCGCACTCGAGGGCTTCCCGGTGAGCTTGAAACGTGGCTCACGAGGGCTGAAAGTCTTAATCTCCCAACGAGAGCACCTCGCAGCTATGCTTGAGCGGGGATGGCGCCATGGCGTAAGGGTACACGACCATGCTCATGATGAGGTCAGTCCTCAGGTTCACGACGGGGCGTTATCTTCAGCGCAAGAGCTTCAAATTGCCGGTCAGCGACCGAACCCATTTCTCGGGCCCGTAGAAGCCCAAGCCGTCAATCGTCTCGTTCGAGAGCGCGCGCAGCGGAAATTCGGCGAGATAGTCCTCAAAGCGGTGGAGTCCCCTGGCGAATTGAGGAAAGGGGACCAAAACGGCGCCGCTCGCCAATGGCTGCGCGCGCGTCAGCAGTACGGACAGCGCTTCGGGCGTGGCTTGCAGAATTGGTACCGGACGGTTTGCACTGGTCCAGACGGTGAGCCCGTTACCGTCGGTCAAGAGGTTTCCTCCGAGGTCCGGCTCTGCGGCGCCGATACCGATGCTCAAGGCCGCAACTGTGTTCGCAATCAACCCAAGCGGCAAGGCTGGATTCACAACAATGGCGATGCGCGCGCTGGCGGTATTCATTCGGAAACCATTCCTGCAGCCGGGTAAGTCCCAGTACACCTCGATGCTTCCCTGCCGAGAAGCTTTCCCTGATCGTTGCTGCAGTCATTCGATCAAGATGTCTGGCGCTAGCTGGCTGGCAGGATCTATTGCATAGACCGACAGGTCGTCGACACCCCGCGCACGCAAAACCTCCTCGTCGATCAAGGTCTTGCCCGAAAATGCGCGACTGTCTTGCGTAACGATAAAGTGTGCCGCATCGGCCATGATTGAAGGCGAGCGGCTGCGGCGATAATCCGACTGGTAGTGCACACGCACGGCGTCGGTCGCAATCATGGTCTTTGGCCAAAGAGCATTAGCGGCAATTCCAAACGATCGAAATTCCTCGGCCAGCGCCAGAGTGTACATCGTCATGCTGTACTTCGAGGTGGCGTACGCCGGATACTTGCCGAGCCAGATTGCCGACTTCGGCAGTGGCGGTGACAAGGTGAGAACGTGGGGATTTGACGACCGCTTCAGGTGCGGTACAGCATGATAGGCACAGATGTAGGTCGCCCTGCCGTTCACGGCACTCAGCAAATCGAACTTTTTGGCCGGAGTATCGAGCAGGCCGGTCGGACTGATGGCGCTGGCATTGTTCACGAGGATGTCCAACCCGCCGAATTCCTGAACCGTCCTTTCGATGGCGTTTGCGAGCGCATCGGCGTCGCGTACATCGACACGGAGGGGAAGGGCGGCGGTACCGAGCTTACGAATGTCCTCGGCCACTGTATGGATAGTTCCGGGAAGAGTTGGATGGGGCTCGCTCGATTTGGCCGCGAGCGCAACTCGCGCTCCTTCCGATGCGAATTTGAGCGCAATCTCCCGGCCTATGCCGCGGCTCGCGCCTGTAATGAAAACGACCTTACCGTCCAGGGATCCCATTTTCTCACTCTCCTGCGAATATCGGCGGCCGCCTATCGTTGAACGCCTTCATGCCCTCGCGAAAGTCCGCCGAGGAGGCGCAGTCGACGAATGAAGCTAGCTCGGCCGACAGTTGTTCGTCGAACGTTGCGGTATCGGCGCTCCAGACCAGGGCTTTCACCGCACGGCTTGCGGCGGGCGAGTTATCGGCTAGCGCCCGCGCCATTCGGGTCAGCTCGGCCTCGAGCTCCTGCTCTGCACATACTCTCGTGATCAATCCGCGCGACAGTGCCTCGCTTGCGCTTATGCGGTCAGAGAGGAGCATCAACTCCAGCGCTCGCCTTGGCCCCGCGAGGCGCGTCAGCGAGTGACTCATGCCGCCATCGGCGGGAACGCCCAGCCGCCGGTAGGCCACTGAAAAATGCGCCGTGTCGGCGGCTAGAACGAAATCACAGGCCAACGCCAGGGACATTGCTCCGCCGGCGCAAGCCCCGTGCACCGCGGCGATAGCCGGCTTTCCTGAGCGTCTCAGTGAAACGAGTGCGTCGTGGAAAGCAGTGATGATGTCCATTGCAAGCCGCGGGAAGGTGGCGCCGGCAGCGGAGAAAGCTCGTAGGTCTCCGCCGACCGAGAAATTTGCTCCGCGGCCTCGGATGACGACAACCTTGACGCTGGCGTCACCTTCGAGGTCGAAGGCAGCTGCCCTGAGCGCAGTCGCCAGCCCGAGCTCGACCCCATTGCCTCGCTCCGGCCGGTTCAGCCAAATCGTCCCGATCCTGTCGGCAACGACGAGTTCGATTGGAGATGGTGCTGTGGTCACGAACTGATCGTCCTTCTGATGTTCGGCAATGATTTGCCTTACTTGTTTCCCAAAATCCCGCCCGGCCAAGCAGTGGCCTTCGCTCGCTCTTTGCGCCGATCAGGTCGTTTCACTTCTTGAGAAGCGCGCACTTCGATTCGCTGACAGGCCGATAGGCGTCTTCACCTCGGATTGTCTTGACGATCTCGAGATAGTCCCACGGCTCCTTGGAATCTGATGGCTTCTTTACGCGCGCCAGGTACATGTCACGGATCACCCGCCCGTCCTCGCGCAGCCTGGCGCCATGTACGAATGTGTCCTCGACCGGAAGTTCGCGCATCTTGGCCATGACCGCGGCGGGATCATCTGTTCCGGCGGCCTTGATCGCCTTGAGATAGTGCAGCACGGAGCCGTAGACGCCGGTGTGAATCATGGTCGGCATGACGTTGGTCCGGGCGAAGAACCTCTTTGACCAGGCGCGGGTCTTGTCATCCATGTTCCAGTAGGAGGCCGTCGTCATGTAAGTGCCTTGTGCGGCCTGCAGGCCGACAGCGTGCACGTCGGTATCGAACATCAGCAGGCCAACAAGCTTCTGGCCGGCCTGAACCAGGCCGAATTCACCGGATTGCTTGATGGCGTTGTCGGTGTCCTGGCCAGCATTGGCAAAGGCCACAACATCCGCCTTGGAGTTTTGCGCCTGCAGTACAAATGACGAGAAGTCGGCGGTGTTGGTCGGATGCCGCACGTTGCCGAGGACCTTGCCGTCCAGCTCCTTGATGAAGCGCGTCGCGTCTTTCTCAAGTTGCTGGCCGAACGCGTAGTCGGCGGTGACAAAAAACCAGGACTTGCCACCCTCCTTGATGACAGCCGACGCCGTCACTTTGGACAGCGCGTAGGTATCGTAAGAAAAATGGACGGTGTTCGGGCTGCACAGCTCGTCGGTCAGGGAGCTCGCGCCCGGGCCGGAGAGCAGCGCAATCTTGTTGCGCTCCCGCACCATATTGTGAACGGCTATCGCAATTCCCGAGTTCGGAATGTCGGCGACTGCGTCGACCTTGCCGTTGTCGAACCAGTCGCGAACGATCTGCAGGCCCACGTCGGTCTTCATCTGGTGGTCGGCGCTCACGATTTCGATCGGCTTTCCGAGTACCGTCGGGCCGAACTCCTCAACGGCCATTTTTGCCGCCTCGACCGAGCCGGGACCGCTGTTGTCGCGTCCCCAGCTTGAAAGGTCCGTCAGCACGCCAATCCGGACCACGTCATTCGAGATTTGGGCCGACGCGGTCGACGCTGTCGCAACGATGATGGCCAAGGCCAAGATATTCCTCTTCACGTGTGCTCCCTCATTTTCTTTCATTGGACAGTGGAGTGTTGGTCACGCGGGCAGGATGTCTGCGCGACGAAGCCAAAACACAGATGTTGCAGCTACCCGTTTTCGAAACGTGGCGCGCGTTTCTCCAGAAATGCGTTGATACCTTCGCGTGCATCGGCGTGCGTCAGCAGGAACGGAAACCCATCGATTGCGTGGCGCATCTCGTCGCCGCCGAGACCGCGATTGTAGAAGGACTTGGCCATCTGCACAGCAAGGCGGGGCTGTGAGGCGATGCGCTCCGCGAACGCGATTGCGTCGGAGAGAAGGCGTTCGTCGGGAACGACGCGGGATACGAGTCCAAGGCGGCTCGCTTCCGCGGCGTTGACGGGGTCGCCGAGCATGCTCATTTCCTTGGCTTTCGCGCGCCCAACAATGTCCTGGAGGCGCACGATAGCGAAGCCAGGCAATAGGCCTAGCTTGATCTCGGGTACGGCGAAGCGGGCACTCTCGGCCGCCAGGATGAAGTCGGATGCGATGGCAAGCTCGAATCCACCGCCATAGGCGATCCCGTTCACGGCAGCGATCACCGGCTTGAGTGCGCGTTCCGGAGCGCTCAGGACCTCCATGGCGTCGATGAAGAAGGCGCGCGCTTTCTCCGGATCGAAATCGAAGGTACCGATATCGGCGCCGGCGCAGAATGCTTTGCCGCCGGCACCGGTGATGATGCTGACACGTACCCCATCGTCCTTGTCGGCCCGTTGCAGGCCCTCACGTATGCCTGCGCGAATGCCGGCGGTCAGTGCGTTCAGCTTTTCCGGTTCGTCGAGCGTCAAGATCGCGATCTTGCCGCGGACGACGTAATTCACGCTTCCTAATCGCAACATATGCTGTCCTGATCGTTCATAAGGCGGCTACTGCGGGATGAGTTCGGGCTCGACGATGGCGACGACGGCGTTTCGCTCGACGGTATCGCCGGGTTTGAAGTGGACGGCGGTCACCACACCGTCCACCTCGCTGGCGATGCGCAATTCCATCTTCATGGATTCCATGACGACGATCGGATCGCCTGCCTTCACGCGGCTGCCGACCTTGACGTTGATCTTCAACACGACGCCGGTCATCGGCGCGCGCAGTTCGCCGCTGATCTCGGCGCTGGCGCTGATGTATCTGAGGTAGGGGATCGCGGTCATGGTATGGGCGCGACGCGGATCGTGCACGAAGATCGCATGGTCTTTCTGGGTGATCCGCACCGTCTCGCAGCGCGCGTTGACTGCGGCAGCGAACATGTCATCGGCAAGCGGCGAAAGCTGCACCCGAATCCTGGCATCGTCCACGCCGATCAGCATCGAGCCGTCTGGCTGCAAGGGTGCAAAGCGGATCTCCGCGCTGTCGCCTGCGGTCTCGAGGTGGAGAATGGGGATCGGTGACAAGCCGTCATCGGCGGCCGCCATCTGCCAGCCGGTCAGGCTGCTGGACTGCCAGGGATTGCCGGAAGCGGCAGCGCGCTGCCGCTTCATCCAGAAATACGCACCAACCGCCAGCGCCTCCGGGTCAACGTCGCCAGCGGTGGCCGCAAGCGCATCGATCCGTTCGTCGATCAGACGGGTATGAAAAGTCGCGGCGCGGGTCGCGGGCAAGGCGATCAATCGACGGAGAAAATCCCGGTTGGTGACAACACCGAAGATCGAGGTTTCGCCGAGCGCGCGATCAAGTTGGTCGAGCGCCTGATCGCGGGAGGCGGCATGAGCAATCAGCTTGGCGAGCATCGAATCGTAATAGGGCGTAACGATCGACCCGCTTTCGACGCCAGTCTCGACCCGAATGCCGCTGGACGGGAACCTGACATGGGCGAGCTCTCCAGTGGATGGCATGAAGCTGTCATTCGGATCTTCGGCGCAGATGCGCGCCTCGATCGCGTGACCCTGGCACAACACTTCGCCCTGCTTCATAGGCAGGCCTTCGCCAGCGGCGATGCGGAGCATAGCCTCGACGATGTCGATGCCGGTAACCATTTCGGTTACGGGATGCTCGACCTGGAGCCGGGGATTGACCTCCAGGAAATAGTAGTCGGTGCCGGTGACGATGAATTCGACCGTGCCGACGCCACGATATCTGAGCCTGCGTCCGAGCCGGACGGCGTCGTCGAGGATACGCTGGCGTAAGGCGGAAGCCAGGTTGGCGGCTGGCGCTTCCTCGATCAGCTTCTGGTGGCGACGCTGCAGCGTGCATTCACGTTCGAACAGGTGGATCACGTTGCCGTCGCCGTCACCTGCGATTTGCACCTCGATGTGCCTGCCTTGCAGGATCAGTTTTTCGACGATCAGCCCTGCGTCGCCGAAAGCATTCCTTGCCTCACGCATCGCGGACTCGATTTCGTCGCCAAGCCCGTCGTAGGTCGAGATCGCCCGCATACCCTTGCCACCGCCGCCGGCCGCGGCCTTGAGCATGACCGGCAGTTCGAGCCTGCGGACGATACGTTCGACTTCGAGGCGATCCTCGCTCGGAGCGTCGCTGCCGGGTACCGTGGGGACGCCGGCGGCGACAGCCTCCCGCTTCGCCGACGCCTTGTCGCCAAGTCGCTCGATGGTTTCCGGCGTCGGTCCGATGAACACCAGACCGGCTGCTTCGACCGCGCGGGCAAAGTCGGTGTTTTCCGCCAGGAAGCCGAAGCCAGGATGGATCGCCTCCGCGCCGGTGGTTTTCGCGGCGGCGATGACGGCATCGATCCGCAGATAGCTTTCCGAGGCCGGTGCGCCGCCGATCCCGATGGATTCACCGATCGCCCTGACGTGCAACGCGTCGGCATCCGCGGTGGAGTGCACGGTGGAGACCGCAACACCGAGGCGTTGGCAGGTGCGGGCGATCCGGCAGGCGATTTCGCCTCGATTGGCGATCAGAATTTTCCTGAACATGGCGGGTCCCCTGCGATTACATCCGGAACACGCCGAAATCGGTGTGCGGACGCGGGACGCGCCCGGCGAGGTCAAGCAACAGCGCCATCACGCTGCGGGTTTCGAGCGGATCGATCACCATGTCGCACCAGGTGTTGCGGGCGAAATTGTAGGCATTGGCGAAATCCTCGAACGTTCGCCGGGTCGGCGCCATGTAGGCCTCGCGCTCAGCGTCCGTCCAACTCGTTCCCTCGCGTTTGTGGACCTCGTCGCGAACCATCGCGAGCGTGGTTGCGGCCTGGTCGGGACCCATGATGGCGGAACGGGCATTTGGCCACATCATCATGGCATTTGGCCGGAACGCCCGGCCGCACATCGCGAGGTAGCCCGCGCCGTAGGCATTACCCATGATGAGCGTGTATTTCGGGACATTGGCGCTTGCCATTGCCGTAATCATTTTTGCGCCGTTCTTGGTGATGCCGCCTTCCTCGGCTTCACGGCCAACCATGAATCCCGTGACATCCGCCATGAACAGCAGCGGGATGTCGCGCTTGCAGCACAGCTCGATAAAGTGCGTCGCTTTCAGCGCGCTTTCGGAGAACAGCACGCCGTTGTTGCAGAGAATGCCGATCTCGAAGCCCATGATTCGCGCAAAGCCAGTCACCAGCGTATCGCCATAGAGCGGCTTGAACTCATGGAATTCACTGCCGTCGACGAGACGCGCAAGGACATCGCGATTATTGGTGGGAATGCGCGGATCCGAACTGATCAGGCCGTAGATTTCGTTGGGGTCGAAGTGTGGCTCGCGCACCCGGGCGACGGTCCGGGTTTGCCGGGGAATCTCGCCGAGACTGGCGACGATCTCGCGCGTGATGGCAATTGCATGGGCGTCGTTCTCGGCGAGATGGTCAGTGACACCGCTCACTCGGCTATGCATCTCGCCGCCGCCGAGTGCCTCGATGCCGACCTCTTCGCGGGTCGCCGCATAGACCAGCTGCGGCCCGCCGAGGAACATGGCGCCCTGGTTTCTGATGATGACGGTCTCATCGCTCAACGCGGGAATGTAGGCGCCACCCGCGGTGGAGGGACCGTGCACCACCGCAATTTGCGGGATGCCTTCAGCCGACATCCTGACCTGGTTGTAGAAGATCGAGCCAAACTGGCCATCGTCAGGGAAGATATTGGGCTGGTCGGGCAGGTTGGCGCCGCCGGATTGGACCAGGGTCACGCAGGGCAGGCGGTGCTGCCAGGCGAAGCGCTGCGCACGAACATGCTTCTTGCAGGTGATACCGTAATAGGTGCCGCCCTTTACGGTGGGCTCGTTGGCGATGATCATGCAGGGACGATCGGAGATCATTCCAACGCCGGTAATGATGCTGCCGCCGGGCGGCACGCCTTCGTACAGGCCGTCGCCGGCCAACTGACAGAATTCGAGGAACGGTGATCCGGGATCGATCAGCGCCGCGATTCGCTCGCGCGGCAGCAGCTGATCGCGTTCCTTGTGAAGCTTGCGTGCCCGTTCCGGACCGCCCAGTGCTGCCGCGGTCCGGCGCCGCCTGAGATCCGCAACGCGTTCGGCGTAGGCGCTGCGGTTGCGGGCGTAGTCCTCGGTCGAGGTGACGACGTCCGATTTCATGATTGCCATTGCGGGTGGTC
This sequence comes from Bradyrhizobium sp. USDA 4506, assembly GCF_054058795.1. NCBI lineage: Bacteria > Pseudomonadati > Pseudomonadota > Alphaproteobacteria > Hyphomicrobiales > Nitrobacteraceae > Bradyrhizobium > Bradyrhizobium sp. USDA 4506. Next base: position 1,698,719 of record NZ_JBSSBM010000002.1, read on the forward strand.
CTGGCGGCTGCGCGGCGAGCCCGTCGGGGACCTGCCGCTGGTGTAAATCGACCGGTGGGTCGGCGGTGCGAGCGCCACAAAATCGAGGTGCTGCAAAATTCTAACAATTGTTAGAATTGATCGCACGCGGATGCAAGCAGAACTCATGCGAATCCCTCAGGCTTTCCGGAAGCGCGGCAGAGTTATGTCGTCAGAGACCTGGTCGAATGCGAGCTCGACCTCCATGTCGAAGGTGACGTCCGCCGGATCGCTCCCCGTCAGGGTGCTGATCATGCGTGGCCCTTCGTCGAGTTCGACGAGCAACACGGCATAGGGGACATCCGCCTTGAATGCGGGGCCGGGAGCCCGGTAGACCACGCTGAAGGAGTGCACTTTGCCGCGGCCGGTCGCGGGCCTGTGCACGAGCTCATCGCCGCCGCATTCGCGACATGTGGTTTGCTGGTAGTACTGCACGTTGCGGCATCGGCGGCAGTGCTGCAACAGGAGCTTGCCTTGGCGCAAGCCACGCCAGAATGCGGTCGTATCGGCATCCGGCGCGGGCAGGGGCTTTCGAGTGGAATTTTCGGATGCCATCACAGCGTTCCCTCAGTGCCCAGAATGGTCGTGGCATTGGTGGCGAATCCCGCTCCGAGGCTGTGCACCAGCCCGAGCGCGGCGCCGTCGACCTGCCGCTCGCCGCATTGGCCGCGCAGCTGCGCGATCACCTCATGGAAGTGAAACAGGGCGCCAGGCATTCCGGAATGCGCGAATGACAGCAGGCCGCCATGGGTGTTGGAGGGTATTTGGCCGCCGTAGCTCATTTGTCCGTCGGCGACGAACGGGCCGCCTTCACCCTTCCGGCAGAAGCCGAGGTCCTCAAGCATCATCACCACGGTGCCCGTGAAGCAGTCATAGATGCCGGCGACATCCATATCGCGCGGCTGGTAGCCGGCCATTGCATAGGCTCTCCGGCTGGATTCGACAGCACCGGTCGTGGTCAGGGACGGCATCAGGAAGATGTGCTCGTGGGTGTAGCATTCGCCGCAACCGAGGACGACAATCGGCTTCTCGATTCCGAGAGCCTTCGCATGTTCGGCCGACGTGAGGACAAATGCCGCGCCGCCGTCCGAGATCAGCGAACAGTCGAGCTTGTGATAGGGCGTGGTGACCATAGGCGAATTCAGCACGTCCGCTGCGGTGATCGGCGTCGTCTGCTGCGCGCCGGGGGTCCGCGCCGCGTGACGCCTGTGCACGACGGCGACCTCCGCCAGCTGCTCGGGCGTGGTGCCGAACTCCCTCATATGTCGGTGTGCGGTCATTGCGAAGGTGTTGGCAACCGGAATGCCGAACGGCATCTCGTATTGCTGATCCCGGCTTTCTGTGAGCGAACGCAGCGCCAGATCCGGCGTCAGCCCCGTCATCAGGCTGTCGGCAGCGACCAGCAGCACCACCTTGGCGAGTCCGCCGTGAACGGCGGCCGCACCAATGCTGAACATCGTCGCCGCCGTGGCGCCGGACACCTGCAACGTGTTTGAGAAGGTCGGACGCATTCCAAAATATTCGCTGAAGGCAACGCTGAAGCGATGGAACGGGGAAGCGAAGGCATGGCTCGACAGCACGCCATCCACCTGGCTCTTGGCGAGCCCGGCGTCGGCGAGTGCGTTTGCCGCGGCCTCTGCCGCAAGCGAGAGTGGACTGCGGCCTGGTACCTTGCCGACCGCCGACAATCCGATGCCGATGACGGCAACCTTTCCTCTCAGGCTGGTGTCGCTCATGTGGAGGCTTTCAGCAGGCGCTCGAGTTCGTGGCGCTGGACCTTGCCACTTGTCGAGCGAGGGAATTCACCAAAGGCAATGAAACGGAATTCGCGCGGCCGCTTGTAGCTCGCCAGCTCGCGGCGGCACAGTTCGGTGAGCTCGGCTACCGTCATTGCGGCCCCTTCGCGGCAAGCGACAAAGGCGACGGGGGCCTCTCCCCACCTTGGGTCAGCAGCGCGGACGACTGCGACTTCCGCGATCCGATCGTCACCTAGCAGGACGCGTTCGATTTCGGCGGGATAGATATTCTCGCCGCCCGACTTGATCAGGTATTTGGCGCGGTCGACGAAATCGAGCGATCCGTCGGTGTTGCGCCTGAACACGTCGCCCATGTGAAACCAGCCGCCGCGGAAGTCGCGCGTGTTAGTCTCGTCCGCGCGCCAATAGCCGGAGAATAGTGTCGGGCTGCGGATGGCCAACTCGCCGGGCTCGCCGAGCGCGACCTCGTTGTCGGAGGTGTCCACCAGCTTGATCTGGCAGAACGCATTTTGCCGCTTGGACAGGCTGGCCGGCACATCGCCTGGCGCAATCAGCGCGCGCGTCGCCGGCGGCAGGCCGGTCTCGGTCGAGCCGAAGCTGTTGAGATAGGGGGCGCCGAGCATTTCGGTGACCTCGGCAATGGCGTGCGGGGCGACCAGATCCGCCATGGCTCCGCACACCCGCACTCCCTTCACCTTGATGCGTTGCCCTTTCAGACCATCGATAAGAGCCTCTACCATGCCGGGAATGAGGACCAGCCAGCCGATGTCGTGTTGGGAAACGGCCGTCAGCAGCGGTTCAAGCTGGAAGCCGTCGATCACAACGACAATTCCGCCGCGCAGCAGGGTGGCGAGCGCATGATCGGTCGAGGCCATGTGGAACAAGGGGGCCCATGCGACGAATGTGTCGTGCGGAGCGATACCGAGTTCGGAGGAGAACACCAACGCCCGCATGACCATCGCGCGGTGCGAAATCACGGCACCTTTCGGCAGGCCGGTCGTTCCGCTGGTGTAGAGAATGACGAGCCCATCTTCCGGTTGGGCGACAGACGGGGGTGCCCGCCGGTCCGCTCGCGCGAGTTCGCTTTCGTATTGAGGTCCGATCTCCAGGACTGGATTCGCCTTGGCGGCCGGCAGAAGGCTTGCCGCGAGGTCTCCCTCGACCAGCAGCAGCTTGGGCGACACCAGTTCGATGCAATAGGAGAGCTCGCGCTCCGACAACCGCCAGTTAAGGCAAGCCGTGATGATCCCGAGATTGGCGGCCGCCAACTCGATCTCGAGATATTCGGGACGGTTGCGCGACAGCAGGCCAAGCCGGTCGCCGCGTTGCAGGCCCCGCGCGGCAAGCAGGACGGTCAACCGACGGACCCGGTCGCGCAACTCCCCATAAGTCACGTGCCGGCCGCGGTATTCGATCGCAGGCCTGTTGGCATGAAGCTCCGCGCAGGCCTCGAACAGTGCACCGACGGTTCCGATGCCGGATCCGCCGCCTGTCTGGATACTGAGCCCGGTTTCCATCAACGTTTCCTCGAGCGCTGTCTTTCGACCTTCTTGTTTCGAGCCAGTGCTTGCGCCGGCCGACTACAAATTCTAACATCTGTTAGAAATAATTGGTAGCGCTTCTTAGGCGCCAAAAGCGGGAAGATCAATATGTCCAATCGGTACGCGGCCTACACGAGGTTGAAGCTCGACTATCCGGCCGAAAGGATCCTTCGGATCACTTTCGACCGACCGGAGACCTATAACTCCGTCGACGCCGAGACCCATACACAGCTCACTCACATCTGGAGAGACATCGACAGCGATCCCGACATCAGCGCGGTGATTGTCACGGGGGCGGGCAAGGCATTCTCGGCCGGCGGCGATTTCGAGTTGATCAAGTCACTGCTCGACAATCCGGCCGCGCGGATGGCGACCTGGAAAGAGGCCAAGGATCTCGTCTACAACGTCATCAACTGCAACAAGCCAATCATCTCGGCGATCAACGGCGTCGCCGTGGGCGCCGGCCTCGTCGTCGGGATCCTTGCCGACGTGTCGATCTGTGGCAAATCGGCGCGGATCGTGGACGGCCACACCCGGCTCGGTGTCGCCGCTGGCGACGTCGCCTGTATCATCTGGCCGCTGCTCTGCGGACTGGCGAAGGCAAAGTACTATCTGCTCACGTGCAAGCCGCTGTCGGGTGAGGAAGCCGAGCGGATCGGCCTGGTTTCGCTGTGCGTCGAAGATGCGGAGCTGCAAGGCATCGCATTGGAAACGGCGCAGGATCTCGCCACCGGTGCACAGAGTGCGATCCGCTGGACCAAATATGCGTTGAACAACTGGCTTCGCGTCAACGGACCGCTGTTCGACACGTCAACCGCCCTCGAAATCCTCGGCTTTGCCGGCAATGAAGCCCGCGAAGGCCTGGCCTCGCACCTTGAGAAGCGCAAGCCAGCTTTCCCCAAGGACTGCCCGATCTAGGATCGTCTGATCCCCGTCAAGGCAACCGACCTGAGTGGTTGCCTTGATGTCTGGCTTCACGCCATGCGACGTCGCCTGGACCGGGCCAATCCGGGCCGACAGCTATCCCTTGAGCTTCTGACGGATATGGTCGATCGCCTCGGGGTTGGCGAGCGCCGACAGATCGCCGGGGTCCTTGTCTTCGAAGACTGCGCGAAGCACGCGGCGCATGATCTTCATGTTGCGCGTCTTCGGCAGGTCATCGACCAACAATACCCTTTCCGGGCGGTACGAGGTGCCCATTCCGTGCACCAGGGCCTGGGCAAGCTCTTCCGACAGCGCGCGGAGGTCTTTCGCACCAGGGCTCGGCACGCAAGCACAAACGATAGCGGAACCTTTGACTGGATGCGGGACGCTGAAGACGGCAGCTTCCGCGACCTTGCCGGTTGCGGTCAGCACGCCCTCGAGCTCTGCCGGACCGACGCGCTTGCCCGAAATCTTGAGGGTGTCGTCCGAGCGGCCAAGAATGTAGTAGAGACCGTCCTTGCCGCGCATGGCAAAGTCGCCATGCACCCAGATTCCCGGAATCGTATTCCAGTAGCTCTCGAGATAGCGCTGGTCGCCCTTCCAAAGGCTCTTGGTGAGCCCGATCGATGCATGACGCAGCACCAATTCGCCGACCTCGCCGTCGGGGACAGGGTTACCCGCCATGTCGACGATATCCGCGCCGACTCCGAGGGCCGGCCGGGAGAACGAACATGGGTTCATTGGATGGTTCGGGGTGCCGGTAAAGATGCAGCCGCCGACTTCCGTTCCGCCGGAGATATTGATGATTGGGATCTTTGACTTGCAGACGTGTTCGAAGAACCATCGCCACGGTGTCTCCGTCCAGGCCTCGCCGCCTGAAGCAGTCATTCGCAGACTCGAGAGATCGTACCGTTCGACCTCCTCGCCATGGCGCATCATGCCGCGCACGATGGTCGGTGAAACACCGAGATAGGTGACCTTGTGATCGGCGATCAGGCGCCAGAAGCGTCCCGTATCGGGATAATCGGGCGTCCCCTCGGCCACGAGGAGTCTGCCGCCAGCGAAGCTTGGAATGCAGGCGCACATCGCGCCTACCATCCATCCCATGTCGCTGAAGAAGAAAAACAGGTCCGTTGGCTTGAAGTCGCCGCAGATGATCATATCCCGCGTCACCATTGAGCCAATGAAGCTGATATGCGTCCACACGCAGCCCTTTGGTTCGCCGGTCGTACCCGACGTGTAAAGAAGGATGGCGGGATCTTCCGCGTCCATCTCGACGGTCGGAAGATTTGCTTCCTCCTTGGCGATCTCATCCCACCAGTGGTCGCGTCCCACCTGGATGGGGGTGTCGACGCCGAGCCCGCCGCGGTTTGCCACGATCACGTGCTGGACGGTTGGTGCGGTCTCCAGTGCCTCGTCGAGAACCGATTTCAGCGGAGCCGGCGCGCCTCGACGCCAGGTACCGTTCGCGGTGATGACGGCCTTCGCCTCACCATGGTTGAGCCGCGCCCTGATCGGGTCGGGACCGAAGCCGGAGAACAGGGGCATCACGATCGCCCCGATCTTCAGGATTGCAAAGAAAGCCATGAAGGTTTCGGGCAGGTTGGGCATGTAAATCGCGACGACGTCGCCCTTGCCGATTCCGAGCTTGCGCAGGCCCGATGCTAGCCGTTCGACAGCGGATGCGAACTCGGCGTAGCTCAGTCGCCGCTGCTCGCGTCTGTCTTCGCCTTCCCAGACCAGGAATGTCTTGTCCCAGACTTCAGTTCCGCGGTGCTTGTCGATGCAATTGAGGACGATGTTCGTGGTCCCGCCAACGCACCAGCGCGCCCACGGTTCGCCCTGTGCAAGATCAAGGATCTTCTCGGGCTTGCGATAGAAGCGAACGTCACAGAACCCGAACACTTCCTGCGCGAGCCAGGCTGGATCGATGTCGGCCTTGGCCGCCAGCGTGTCATAGTTCGGCTGCCCCGTGGCGCGAAGAAACGCGCTCAGGTTGCTCTTCTCCACCAGTTCCGCGGGGGGCGTCCAGAGATACGCCATCTTGCTTCCTCCTGCCTCAAGAGCTGCGCCATGTTCTTGCATCTGGCGTGCGGCGATGTATTCTAACAAATGTTAGAATTCAAGGAAGAAGATATCGTGGTTGAAAAAGAGCAAGTCAGCTATTCGGTCGAAGAGGGCATCGCGACCGTCACCATCGACCGTCCCGAACGCAAGAACGCGCTCTCGGTCGAGGCGATGAACGGCCTGACCGACGCCTGGGACAGGGTCGAAGCCGACGCCTCCGTCCGCGCGATCATCCTCACCTCAACAGATTGCGGGGTATTCTGCGCAGGGTTGGATCTGAAGCAGGCCGCAGAAATCCGGGCGAGGGACGGGGTGGATATCCTGACGCTGATGCGGGATCCCATGCAGCACGCGATGCAGAAGGTCTCCAAGCCCATCATTGCTGCCATGACGGGATCTTTGATGGCCGGCGGGATGATGCTTGCGCTGAAGTGTGACTTGAGGATCGGGCTGCGCGGCACCCGTGCGGGAATAACCGAGGTCAAGATGGGGCGCGGGTCCCCGTGGGCGGTGCCGATGCTTTGGATGGTGCCGCAGCCGCTGCTGATGGAGATGGTTCTGACGGGCGAGACGATCGCGATCGAACGGCTCGCGGAGCAGGGGTTCCTGAACTCGCTTGAGGACACGCCAGAGGCTGTGCGCGAACGGGCGCTTGAATTGGCGCGGAAGATCGTCGAGGGCGCACCACTGTCGGTCAAGGCGGCCAAGGCAAGCGTGCTTGCCGCAATGGACCTGGGGCTTGCACAGGGCCTCGTTGAGGCGGAGCGGCTGCATAAAGAGGTCTATGCCAGTCTCGATGCGATCCAAGGGCCGAAGGCGTTCGCAGAGAAGCGAAAGCCGGTCTGGCAGGGCCGATAGATTGCGATCAGGGCTTGTTGACGCCTTCGAAGATCAGCGTCTCCGTGCGACGGGCTAGTTCGAGCACGGCATCCCTGTTTTCCAGCCTGAACCATTCGATCGTCCAGTTGAGAGCGCCAATCACGAACATGCGCAATGGTACCACCTCCATGTCGGCGCGAATCTCGCCGGCGCGCCGCGCGTCGATGAAGAGCTGGTCCCAATATTCTGCGTATGCGCGCCGCAGCGGCCGGTGCGGCTTCTTCAGTTGCTCCGGCAGTTGCCCGTAGATTCGAATGTTGGCTGAGGTGAAGTCACTCGTCTCGAGGAGCGCGACGAGATGGGCTTCGATTGCAAGACCAATCTTGCGCCGGTGCGATACCTTTCCGGCACGTTCGACCGAGTTCTTCACGGTCTCGAACACGTGGCGGAGGCCGCGGTCCAGCACTTCGTCGAGAATCTGCTCCTTGGAGTCGAAATGGTAGTAAATGCTACCGGCCTTGATCTTGGCCCTGGCTGCGATCTGGCGCAGGGTGGTGGCTGAAAATCCCTGTCGGCGAAACAGCTGGGCCGCGGAATGCAGGATGAGGTCTCGCGACCGCTCGGATTTAGGGGTTGCGATCGCAGAGGTTTTTTCGGGCTCGGCCTTGCGCCCTCGGCTGGTGGATGGGACTTTCGGCCGGCGCGCCGCCGGCCTCGGGCCAGACCGGTCACCGGAACGCAGGGTTGACCGCACCGCCTTCATGCTTACCGCAAGCTCCATCTCGAAATATTGGCCTGCCGGCTCGTGCAACCAATGATCGCTGTCGAAGCAGATTCCGCTGCGTATGGCAACATCTGACAGAAGGCGTCAGCGATTGATCATTATCCATCGTCAGCCCTTTGCTCGGGCAGTGAGCGGGCCCCAGTGCTTTGCCTATGGTGCCGCTCGCTGGCGCCGTCCTGTTGAAATTTGCTCAACTTGGTCGGCAGTGGTTAGAACGAGAACTTAGGTTTTTCAATTGGTTAGGAGGTTGCGTGCGCACCGGGAGGTCAAGAAGAATCCGACGACAGTCAACGCGACAGCGCCCGCGCGCAATTATCGCGCCAGATAATTCCAAGAGTAATCGCCGCACCGTCACTCCGGCGGCTGCCAAGCGCACTTCGCTTGCTTACCGCTTCGCTGCTCTCGCAGTGCCCTTCGGGAAGCTGCGGGAAGACAATGACTCTTTGGACCCACGACGTGTTGATTGTCGCGACGGGGAGGCTTGTTTCGAACACCTGCTTAATGCTTGGTCAATCGGCCTCGAGAGGGGGACTGCTCTAGCGTCGCCGCCGCGCGCATAATTGAGTTAGCTGCGGCATCGATCGTCGCCGCGCGAAACGGAAGAATCTCGGCCTGTCGAGATTTCCTGAACGTCAATCGAGGTTTCAGAGCCCTGCGAATCGGGAGCAAATGGAAGTCCAAAAACGAGACATTGTCGCTTCGCATGCGGGCGGCAATCCGGCACCAGCGATACAAACAGCTATCGCAATTGCAGCGAGATGATCGATCCTCATGGCGATGGTCCTTGCATCGGCCCCATCAATCAACAGTACACTTTTGGAATTGGTTCCCGAGCGCGAGCGATTTCCTACCCGCGCCGGCGGAGCCCGTCACTCTGCAAGATCAATGCTTTGCTGCGGCTCTGTGCGCCCTAGACTCCTCATTCCATTTGCGATCAAAATTGGGGAACGAGATGCCTCGCCAGGACGTTAATTGGCCAATGAGACCGCCGCTCGCTGGTGAACAAACCGGCGCATGTCGCGGATAGCCAAAGGTCTTAGTAAAGACCCGCTGTCGTGAAAGCCAGCGCTCGCGCAAGATAGCCAAAGGCGGCGGTCTCCCGTTTTATTCAAATACGCCAGCCGCCCCCGAGCAGTTGCGGGGCGCGTATTGCGGCGTGATGGTTGCGTTTGTTCATTCCGAGCAGAGGTTTGTAATCCGCAGCCGCATCGACATCTACATCGACTACTTTTACAGATCGGCGAGATGCTGTGAGCGTCGCTGAAACCAGGGACGAAACTCTCACCCGCCTCAAATGGAGATCGACCGGGTTCGCGAGTTGTAAGAGCGTCGCTCTCAATGAGCCGGGAGCCGCTTCAAGAGCGGGTCGGATTGATAGATCGCCTGTCTTGGGGATGCTTGTCGATGGTCCTCTTCGCGGCAGCAATCGCTTCCTGCGTACTCTGATAGGTCATCGTCCTGACGGTTTGACCGCCCCCGAGAGGCGTGATCTCGACCAGGAAACCGCCACCAGGCTGTTCGATGACCACTAGTCGGTGCGCCGAATATTCGAGTTCGTCTGCCACGTCCGCGGTTCCAACCCTGTTTCCAGACAAAACCGCCGCAGGGTTCTGACGTTCCAATAGAGCAGGCTCGACCCACCGTGACCGCTCTCCGATCACGGCTCCACGATTATACGGAATGCGTTCCTTTGCGCGGCCATCGCTCGGGCTCGCTCCAGCGCCGCGGGGCCATGTCGGGGCCAGGATCGCCTACCTTGCAGACGGCAACGATCCGGCTGTACTGGTCTTTGTCTTTCGGACTGCAGATCACCGGTCGCTTAACCAGGTAGAGGAGAACGTCCAACGCGGTCGCAGATTGTTGCGCATCTGAAGGCAGGATCGAGAAAAGTCGCGCCTGGAGAACGCCAATCGACAAGCAGTCGGTCAAGTACACACTGAGCGCCGTGCCTCTTGCTCCGACTTCACTGAATTGCAGCCATAGCAACGAAACACATGGACCGCTTCGTACTTGCCGACAGAGGGCAGCTCGGCCAACAACGTCATATGACGCCCGCAAGCGTCACATTTGCATGCGAGCGCTTCGATCTCTTGCCTGGACATTGTTGGCTTAGCGAACGTCCCCATGCGCTATTTGCCGAGGGAACGATCATGATCCTCAAAACACGCCCGTTGTATCCGTGCGAATACGGACACTTCGTTTTTAGCAATACGATTCGCGATCTTGATAGACCGTATGGGTCATTCACATGCTCCAAATGGGCTAAGCGTCCGGCGCAGTCGCAGTGTGTAGAATGTTGGACGTCAACATCTCATAGTGAGCGGCATGACGATCAAGACGCCTCATTTTCAGCCCGCGAAGACAAAGGACGGTCGCTGGTTTGTCGCCGTCAAGACCGGCAATGGGCCCGATTCCCACATCGGAGATTTCGATACGGAAGCCGACGCCGAGCGCTGGATCGCAACCAAAGCGAAGTATTGGCCCGGTAGAGAGAGAGCTGAAGCGCCGGGCTCCACTCTCCTCCGGCCCCAGGCGAGCGATCCTAGCTCAAATGGATCAGATGAAAGCGAATGGCCGCCTTGCAGTGCGAAACCAAGGCAGTCTCATTTACGTTCCCGACTGGTCGGCTATCGCTTCTGTTTGAGGCAGGGGCAATTGGAACTGGCCGGCAGGGGCCGTCCGCTTTCCCAAGTTACGGACGGCCCCAACTTCGGCATCACAAACCAGAACCCATCGCAGCGGCAACTACTGGACTTTGAAAAGTGGGCGATGAGCTCCCGTCTCCGCCGAGACGCGGTGTGGGGCAAAAGTAGTAGCGCGCCGCAGCACTAGAAATCCTGGTGGAGGAAATCTGAGGCGAAGCCGTAATGAGGAGAGCAGGTTGGCGGCTGGCTATTGCAGCCCCAGGACGCTTAGGAACAGTCAGCGTGCGGTGGACGTTGATGCTCAGGCAAAAAGCCTGTTGGTGCGTGGATCACGTACGAGCGTCGCGTACAGGCGCAAGGAAGCTTACATGGCTGACGAATTTTCCATGGCGCCGACCGCTACGCCAGAACAGCGAATAAATCAGGCATCAGAAGCGATCCGTCGTATGGCTGAAGACAACGTGTTCGAACCTCAACCGCAGCAGGAGCGGTGGCTGCATCATTTGAGCAAAGCGACGAAGGTGGCTCCGCTTCAATCCATTGCAGCCGCATTTCTGCTTGGGGTCGTCCTGGCTCGTCGCTAGTTGCAACATTGGTTGGGCGTAAAAAAGCGCCGCGACGGCATCCATTCGCAGGTCAGCTTCTCACTGAAAAGCGGTCGAACGCAGTCAGTATCTGGATCTGGATATCAACTTCCGCCTGATAGATCGTTTTCTGCAGGTATTCGATTTCGATATTCTGATTGCTCTCGTCGACATCGATGTACCACGACCGCGGCCGGCCGTCGGCGCCATCGCTCCAGCGATAGCCCCGCCGCTTGAGCGCGTCCTTGAGCTCGAAGGGGGACCGCTCGGCCCAGATCCTGATTGTCTTGCGGCGCGCACGCTCGAGCAGCATGGAGAGCACGGTGCGATCGAGCCGGGGCAGGTTGATCGCGAGGATCTCCAGCAGGCCAGGCAATCGTCGACCGCTCGGTGCGCCTCATGAAACAGTCCGGCCTTCATCAGGAGGTAGGACAACCGCGAACCCTCGAACCCATGGCCGCGCCATTCGACCTCGCTGACCGAGCAGGCCCAGGCCTTGAGCGCGAAGAGTGCCGCGTAGCGCTCCATGAATTTGCGGTCGAAACCCGCATTGTGGGCGATAACCACGACCGCATCGGAGGCGAATTCGTTGATGCGCGCCTCATCGAGAGCATGGCCTTCGACCATCTCGTCGGTGATGCCGGTCAGCGCCGTGATCTCCGTGGGAACGGCGATCGACGGCTGGTTGAAGCAGCTGAAAGTATCTATGACCCGTCCGATCCTCCCGTCCGGAAGATAGGTGAACTTGACCATCCCGAGCTCGATGATCTCGTCGCGGGCCGGATCGAGGCCGGTGGTCTCGACGTCGAGCAGGACCGCGGTCTTGGTCGATTGCCCGTCGCTCGGCGTAAAGTCGGAGCGAGGAACCAGCCGGCGCAGCACCCGGTAGTCGGGTGACTGTTCCAGCATACCGGCGATCTCGGCGAGGGGCGGTTGAACGGTCATGTCGTGTGGCGGACGATCATTGGGTCGAAAGTTCGCCAGTCTAGCCGATCGGACCAGTCCAGGCACCGCAGTGCCTGTGGATAGTTTTTCGGTGCGCGTAGATGGCCGCCGCTCCGCATGGACTTCTCCGTGGAACCGGCGCGTCGGTATCTCCGATCACATTATTCGGAAAAGACGAAATAGAACTGGACGGACCACCCAACTCGCTTTTCGCAGGGGACGCGGCTCGTGGGCAAGTACGATAGCGTCGTGGCGTTCGGCCAGAAGCGTGCACTGGTCGTCTGGACACGGCTGATCCTGCCGAACGGCAATTCGATCGTGATCGAGAGCCTTCCGGCGACCGACGTCGCAGGCTACGCCGGCCTTGAGGACGAGGTGGACTTCCACACCTGGCAGTTGCTCAAGGGCGTGGCCCTGGCGACTTTGATCGGGGTCGGGACCCAACTTTCGATCGGCAACGATGAGAGCGATCTTGTCAAGGCGTTGCGGGAGAGCACGCAGCAAACGACCAATCGAGCGGGACAGCGGCTGGTGGAGCGGGAGCTCGATGTGCAGCCGACAATCACGGTGCGGCCGGGTTGGCCGCTACGGGTGATTGTTTCGAAGGATCTGGTGCTGAAGCCTTATCAGGACGTTGAGACAGTTGCGAAGGGCAGGTGAGGGATGAAGCTTGCGAAGTTGCCTGACCGCAGTCCCGTGAAGATCACCATTGTGTTTACTCCGGTACTTGCGCAACGGCTACGAGAGTACGCTGATTTCTATGCCGAGACTTATGGCAGTCGGGAGGAGGTTTCCGAGCTGATACCATTTATGCTTGAGGCGCTTCTCGCGAGCGATTCGGAATTCAAGAGAGGAAAGAAAAAATCAGGATCGCTATAATATGAGCAGCAGGTCTTGACGGTTGATTCTGAGAATTGGGCTCGGTACTAGCTTGGGCGAGCGCAGTCTTAACATACTCTGTCGTCAGCCAGACGGTAAGCAATCTCGAAACAAGTGCTCTGGGTAATGGCAGCAGCGGCGCGCAAGGAAAATGGATGTGCGCCTTTCTACAACGAGCCAACCTCGCCCCGCGAGCGGGGCGAGGTACTCAGGCTCAGGTGCCTTCGAACTTGAACGACACGCTGAGCTTGGCGCGATAGGCCTCTACTTTTCCCTTATCGTCCAGTTGCATATCGAGTTTGACGACCTCTGCAACACGAAGGTCTCGGAGAGATTTTGCAGCTTGCTCGACCGCATTGGCGGCGGCTTTTTCCCAGGAGTCTTTGCTAGTACCGACCAGTTCAATGACCTTGTAAACGCTTTCAGCCATTTCGTTCTCCTGTTCAGTAAGAAGCAGGCAGCAGGTGCTCCCTGCCGTTGACGAATCTAGCACCAAGACGTCGGCGCTGATACACGCGTCGGCGAACTCGAGCGGCCGGCCGTGTTGGGTCAGCGGATACCGCGCGGTATCATGGCCTTGATCGTGTGCATGCCAATGATGCGAAAGCAGTCGATCGTCGCCAGCCGAATTGGACAGGACGCCGATACGCGCGCTCCCACGACCTGCCGGAGATCTCGTCGATGCTGACGTCGGCTCGCGCTGGCTTTGACCGGGGTGGTTTCCCCGCGCCGGACAAGCCTGGGTCATTGAGTGTCGACATTGCCCCACCGGGAGGAGCTACTGATGGATCGCAGATCCGTACGTTAAAGGAATAGCCGCGGGGTCAGTGCTCTAGCACTACTTTGGCAGATTGTGTTTTCGCCGCTGTTTTTCAGGGATTTCCTTTCGGCAATATGGGCACTGCTGAGGCGGCGGCCGAAGGATGAGATCGACGATGGCGTGACGTACGGCTGGCATGGTTGGCTGAGGCGGAGGCCCGTTGATTCTTTTTTTTCCGCCCCGCGTATGCGAGGCGACGATGTTGCAGGAAGGCGTAGGCAATCATTGTCATCAAGGCGTGGCGATGAAGACCTTGCCATGACCGCCCTTCGAAGTGATCAAGTCCAAGCTCCTCCTTCAGCTGTTGATGCGCCTGCTCACAAATCCACCGTGCCTTGATGGTGGCGGCCAGCGTGCGCAGATCCGTCGCCGCCGGAAGATTGGCGAGATAGTATTTCTTCTCCCCGGAGGCACGTTGCTCACCAATGAGCCAGGCTTCGTCGCCTGGGAGATGCTGCTGACCTTTATCCCATATTCGCTGCGGAGGGCCGTCGGCGGTGCGGACACGGAGAGCAGCAAATCGAGCTTTGAGCCGACCTTTCGTCCCGCTACGCCAACTCAGGGTTTTCCATTTGGCGCTGGCCAGCATTTGTTCGGCCGCAATCGATAAGATATCGGGCACGTGGTGCTTTCGTGGTTTGCCACGGACTTTGGTGATCGGCCAAATGAGCTTCACATCGACCGGATACACTTTCTGGTGCCGAGGGATACCGACAGCCCAGGTCAGCCCGCGCTCTGTTAGCCCTTGTCGAAACGGTGCGCTGAGGCCGTATCCTGCATCCGCCAGCACACATCCAAAGCGCATGTTGGCTGCCATCGCGCGGTCAATCTCGGCCAAAGCGATCTCCGGCTTGGACCGTGGCGTTCGGTGTTCGACTGGCACGCGAGCGCGCTTCAAACGAGACATGTCGCTTGTCCAGCTGTCAGGCAGAAAGAGACGTAACGCGACCATCACTGGCACTTCGCCGCGTGCAAGCGTTAAAGACACCAGCGTTTGGCAATTTGCGGTTTTACCGAGAGCCGACGCGTATTGAGCCGCAACACCGACCGATCGCTCACCCTTCTTGGGAAGTGAGGTGTCATCGATAACCAGCATCGCATCCCTGCCGCCGACAAGTCGGTCCGCCTGGTTGAGCAGCTCCGTCTCCAGCGGCGTCGCATCCCAGACACCGTCCGCAATGAAATGGTGCAACTGGTCGTAGTTGCTCGTGGCAAGGCGTTCCGCCATCGGCTGAACGCTCTTGCGATCGCCCGGACCGATCAATCCCGCAACATACAGAGGACACATCCGCTGCCGGGTCTTATGACCCAGCCGGTCCAAGAACGGCATTAGCCAGCGTTCGAGTTCGTCTTCCCATCTCGGCATGGTCAGCCCTCCAAGAGCCGACCACCCATGAATCATTGAAAAATTGATTCGGGAATCCTATAAAACGCGGCAAAATCAACAATCTGCCAAAGTAGTGCTAGTTCGGCCTCCAGCTCGGCGAAGCGCTTGTATATCCAGGATCGCCCGTCGAACCGTCGCCAGACGCGTCCCCAGGCCAACTCGCTGCTGATTGTTCTCCGCGGGATGATTATGGTCCATACGTGCCAAAGCGACATCCAGTCCGGCTTCGTCATTCGACTTCTTCAATCATGTCGATCGTCCGTGTAGACGAAGCCGACGCGCCGAATATCCTGACGTGACGGCTTCGCCATGGTGGATCCGGATGGAGGGCAAAATCCGGTGCTTCAATCTCTGATCGTTTCTTGATCGAAGCAATCGAACTCGCCGGTTAAGCTTGATGTCGGGCGGAAAGGTTAAATCTGGAACCTCGCTGCTCGAACCAAGCCATTCTAGTTCAGGTTAATCTCGCGACGTCATTACACCTTCAGGTCGTGCCCGATCCATTGCGCCCATTAGGCATTCGGTAATTGCAATCTTTGATCGGCGGTTAACCGGTCTCGCCGAGACTTTACATCCAGCCTCACCGGAGACGTGGAAGTTGTCCTTCCAGCTGACCGTCTTGAAAGTGCTGGCCGGTCAGCCCGCCGGGCGAGCCTCTGTCGCCGAAATCCGGCATGCGGTCGAAATACTGATGAACAGCGGCAAGGATTGGACCGATCGCATGAAGCGATTGGCCGAACAAGCACCTGGTCTGAACATCTTCTCGGCCAGATTTGTGCTTCGCGATGCGGACGGTTGGGAGATCACGGAAGAGGGGCGGCAATTCCTCGGTGCCCTTCAGACAGCGGTCGCTGTTCGAAGGTCGCCGCTTCGCCCAGTCGACGATCCGCCAACGAGCGAGTCCGCTTCAACAAATGCGACGAAACTGTCTGATCCTCCTCGCAGGCACCGTCGCAGTGGTTCGCGGCGCCGCCGAGGGAAAAGTCGATCGAATCGGCGTACAGCGTGAAGCGCTTTGGCTGACTTCGTCGTTAGGAGAAACGCAACATTTCTCGCGCAGCATGAATCTTATTTGCATTAGTTATTGATGGGCACGGACATGATTGCTCTTCCGGACAGACGAAAGTCTGTGCGAAATCCATCGCTGGACAATGCGTTGATCAGATTTCGTGAGTTGTCATTGTGCTGTGTCGTGCGCGATGTCACAGAGCGTGGTGCAGCGCTCAAGGCAGAAGATCCGCCATCCCCCGTTCCTGATCAATTCACGCTTATCGTTCCGCCGAGCAAAACTTACTCGTGCAACGTTGTTTGGCGCGAGGGCGACTGGGTTGGTGTCTCGTTCGTTGCGTGACGAACTCCTCCCGGGATGCGCGTAAATTGCGTTGAAAACCCTTGGCGATGTAATCTGCTTCACACGCGACCCTGCCTGACTCGCACTATCCGGCTGTAATTTCAGCGGGACACCATGGACGACGAGTTTTGCAAAGAGAGAGCGCGGACTGTGCGGGCGCTTGCCGAGCAAGCTGATCCCTTCATCAAGAAGCGCTTGTTGCAGCTGGCCGATCACTACGAGCGGCGTGTCGTCATTCAGCCGGACGATGCCGATTGGGATCGGGCAGATTTGCCGGCGCTGGGCTCGCCCGTCCGGCCATCGTGACCTCCTCGTCAATCAATTGCCGACACCAGCGCGACGCCATGTTCAAGCGCGCGCTGAAACAGGGGCTTCAGGCGTTGATCGGCCAATATGGCTTCGCCGGGTCTGAAGTCCTTCGCCACGCGCCATTCGAAGCCTGCGTTTGGTAGGGGCAGCTTCGCAGGATCCAGGGCGTAGGCCGTCCGGCCGGGACCTTCAGTTCCTTGCTCAACGAATTTCTGAAGCCGGTTCATGTGTCCCCCTGATCACCAATTACGGCAGCCTGCCATGCCTGGAGGAGGCCAGCAACGGAGGACGCCATTGGTGAGGAAGCTGGAGGGTTCTTCCCGTTCGGTTCGACGATGGCCGCCTCCTTATCCGCTCCGGTCACGTTTCCAACGGGTCGGAATGCATTGCGGCCCCGAGGACACGGCTTACACTTGGATTGCTCCGATGCACGGAGCGGTAAGGTAAGGGTGTCTATGTCCGGATTGATCCTGCACCACTACGACTTCTCGAACTATTCGGAAAAGGTTCGCGTAGCTCTGGGCTACAAATCCCTGGAATGGTCGAGCGTAATCGTTCCGCCCGTGATACCGAAGCCGGATCTGACGGCTTTGACTGGCGGTTATCGCCGGGCGCCCGTCCTGCAGATTGGTGCGGACATTTACTGCGACACCCGTTGATTCTTCGGGAGCTTGAAAGGCGGTACCCGCAACCGAGCCTGTTTCCTTCCGGGCAAACCGGTATTGCCAATGCCGTCGCGGCGTGGGCCGAGGGACCGCTCTTTCGTTCAGTTATGCTGTATGCGTGGGGTACCAACCACGACTTGATGCCGCACGAGCTGTTCGAAGATCGCGCCCGGATGAGGGGCTTACCCGACCCTGGCCCCGGGTGATGATCCGCTGTTGGAGCAGAATCTCCCAAGCGTCGTAGCCGGTCAGATTGAGGAGTGGGACTTTCTGATCGTTACCGTCTTTCTTTCTCGGATCCTTGCGATCGATGATCGTGAGAATTCTCTTCTTCATATCGACATGCGGCCAGTCAGGCCGGCAAATTTCCTCTTGCCTCATCGTGGTCGCAACAGCGTATCGGACGATGCGCCCCATCGGGATGACCTGTCGAGGATTGGTGTCGAAGTATTGGATGAGCTCGTCGAGCTCATCTTGAGTTGGGCGCCGGTCTCGCTCATCTGACTTTCCGACGAGACCTAGGTGTTTCAGTGCGAAGCGGGCCAGGCGAACTTCTTCGGCGGACACTTCGATGCCATGAACGGCCGCTGCATGCGTCGCGACGGTCCGGATAAACGACATATCGATTGCGAGGGTGGCAGGGCCGGCACCTTCCTTCGCTCGCTTCCTGCCGTACTCGATCAGCCGTGCACGATCGAGCCGGGGAAGCTTCGTCAATCCGAGATCCTCCTTAAGCGCCTCCAAGACGGCCGCCTTGGATCGGCGGGGGAGGGCGGCCGACTTCGTGCATGTCCTCAATATGCAGATCGATGATGTCGCCGAACGTTTTAGCCTTGACGGCAGCGGGCGGCTTGGGGGACCCGCTGCGATCAATGCTGCGCTCCATTTCGAGCGCCCAGTCCTCACCGTCCTTGCGGCGGCGAAAGGTCTCTGCCACGTAGCGGTTCTTGCGGCGGACTTGGACCCGCCAGTTCCCGGAAGGCAGCTGAATGAAGCTGGCCACGGCCGTGTGCACTCCTTATTTCGTGTGCGCTACGTGTGCACTGACGGGTCAAAACGGGTACAAACGTGTGCAATTTCGGCTAGTTTGGAGTGCACATGTTCATGGTTCATCCTGTTGAAGCGTAAGGTAAATAATTGAAATCGCAAGACTATCGCTTTTCTGTGGCCCCCATGATGGACTGGACCGACCGGCATTGCCGCGTCTTCCATCGGCTGATGTCGCGGCGGGCGCGGCTTTATACGGAGATGCTGACGACCGGCGCCATCATCCACGGCGACCGGGCCCGGCTGCTCGGCTTCGATGCCAGCGAGCATCCGGTGGCGCTGCAGCTCGGCGGTTCCGACCCGCGCGATCTCGCGACGGCCGCAGAGATCGGCGAGCAGTTCGGTTACGACGAGATCAATCTCAATGTCGGCTGTCCCTCCGATCGGGTGAAGGATGGCCGCTTCGGCGCCTGCCTGATGGCCGAACCGGCGCTGGTCGCCGAAGGCGTTGCGGCGATGAAGCGTGCGGTGCGGATTCCCGTCACGGTGAAATGCCGGATCGGCATCGACGACCAGGATCCGGAAGTCGCGCTCGATACGCTGGCGCGCGGGGTGATTGCCGCGGGCGCGGCCGCGCTCGTCGTGCACGCGCGCAAGGCCTGGCTCAACGGATTGTCGCCGAAGGAGAACCGCGACATCCCGCCGCTCGACTACGATCGGGTCTATCGCCTCAAGGCGGCGCTGCCGCACGTGCCCATCATCATCAATGGCGGCATCACCAGCCTTGCCGAGGCAAAGCAGCATCTGAAGCATGTCGATGGCGTGATGCTGGGGCGGGCGGCCTATCAGGAGCCTTGGCGGCTGCTCACGGTCGATTCCGAGCTGTTCGGCGAGACTGCGCCGCACGTGACGATGAAGGACGTGTTCGCGGCGATGCTGCCCTATATCGAGCGGCAGCTTGCCGAAGGCACGCGGCTGCATTCGATCACGCGGCATTTCGTCGGCGCCTTCCATGGCGTCCCGGGCGCGCGTGCGTTCCGCAGGCACCTCGCGGAGAACGGCGTTCGGCCGGGGGCTGACATCGATGTGCTGCGCGAGGCGATCGCATGCGTCGACGATCGCACGCCGGCGGCGGTCGCGGCCTGAGGGCGATCGTTATGGCTTGCGCTGACGCCGCGTGACGTCTTGTGCGACCTTCAGGAAATTGAACAGATGCGGCATCCGGTTGTCGCGCCGGTAGTTCAGCGACAGCGCAGTGCCTGGATTGTGTCCCTCATAGGCGCGGTAGGCGACGCCGGGCCGCTCCGCCTCCGAGACCGATTTCGGCACGAGCGCGATGCCGACGCCGACCGACACCAGGCTGATCGCGGTCTGATAGTCCTGGGCCAGCACCTGCGATTTCGGAATGAAGCCTTCTTCGAGGCAGATATTGAGGATGTGGTCGGCGAAGCTCGGGCGCGGCTTGCGCGGGTAGAGGACGAACGTCTCGGCCTTCAGCGCCGCCAGCCGCGGGACCTTTTGATCGAGCAAGGGCGAAGTGTCTGAGAGCGCGAGAATCAGCGGCTCCTGCAGCAGCGGCTCGGACTTCAGCTCCTCGTCGTCGAGCGAGGGGCGGGCGATGGCGATATCGATCTCGCGCTGGATTACCGCGCGCTTCTGCTCGGCGTTGTTCATCGCCGACAGCGCGAGCTCGACGTCAGGATAGGCCGAACGAAACGCCTGGATCACGCTCGGCAGCACGCCATAGGTCGCCGATCCGACGAAGGCGACGCGCAGGTGCCCGGAAAAGCCTTCGCCGATCCGCTTGATCTCGCGGTGCGTGCGGTCGAGCCGCTCCAGCACGTCGCGCGCACGTTCCAGAAGAACGCTGCCGGCCTGGGTCAGCCGGATCTGGCTGCGGCTCCGGTCGATCAGCATGACGCCGAGATCGCTCTCGAGTTGCGCAATCTGCCGGCTGAGCGGCGGCTGCGCGATCGCGAGCCGCGATGCGGCACGGCCGAAATGCAGTTCTTCGGCGACGGCGACGAAATAGACCAGCCGCCTGAGATCCATGACATCGTCGCGATCGGTCACGGCTAGCCGAACGCTTGCTCGCGCGCTTCCGCGGAAGCGGCGGAAAAATCCTGCCGGGTTTGATATCGCGTGGTCATGTGCGCACGATCGAGACGATGGTTCCGACGCGAAGACTGGGCGTGGGTCCGTGGATTGTCAATTGTCCGCGGGAACGACGCCATCCGGCTAGTCCTTCCGGGCGAAGGTGCGGATCTTGTCCTCGTCGACCTCTACGCCGAGACCGGGGCCATCAGGGACGCAGATCTCGAACTCGTCGAATCTGATCGGGTTGACGACCAGATCCTCCACCAGGATTCGCGGACCGAAATGTTCGGTGCCCCATTCGAGCCTGGGCAGGGTGGCGAAGGCGGCGAGATGCGCCGCCGCGCCGATGCTGCTCTCCAGCAGGCAGCCGCCATAGAGCTCGAGCCCGTGCGCGGCCGCGACCGCAGCGGCGCGCTTCATCTCGAACAGGCCGCCGCTCTTGACGAGCTTCAGCGAGTAGACGCTGCCGCAGCCCATCGCGCCCGCGCGCGCGATTTCCTCCTTGGTGAAAGCCGCTTCGTCCACCAGCAACGGGATCGAAGTGCGGGCCGCGACCCGCGCCATCGCTTCCAGTTGCAGCGCCGACACCGGTTGTTCGATCAGGGCAACATCCAGCTCCTCCAGCGCGGGCATGAAGCGGATGCATTCGGCCTCGGTCCAGCCCTGGTTGACATCGACGATCAGGCGCACCTCGTCGCCGAGGCCGGCGCGCAGCGCTTGCAGCCGCTTCAGATCGACCTGCGGCCGGTTGAAGCCGAACTTGATCTTGAACTGGCGGTGTTCGCGGCGTCGCAGCTTCTCTTTCGCTTCTTCCACCTCCTGGCCGCTGTCGCCCGACGCCAGCGCCCAGATCACCTCCATGCGTTCGCGCACCGCGCCGCCGAGCAGCGCGCTGGCGGGCAGGCCCAGCGTCTTGCCTGCGGCGTCAAGCAGGGCGGACTCGATGGCGCCCTTGGCGGCGAAATTGCGGGTGGCGGCCTTGCTCATGCGCAAGGCATTGGCTTCGAAGGCGAGGGCAGGCTGTCCAAGCAGCGCCGGCGCCAGATAATTCGTGACCGCGGCCTTGATCGACTCCACGCTCTCCTCGGCCCAGCGCGGCCCGCCGAGCGTCGAGGCTTCGCCGATGCCCGTCACGCCGTTATCGAGCAGGACGCGCACCAGCACGTAGCCCTGATGGGTGACTTCCGTGTTCGAGAGCTTGTGCCGGCGGCGGGTCGGTGCCTCCACGATGGTCGCGCGGATGCTGCGGATTGCAGTGTCCTTTGCGTGAGCCTGCACGCGCTCCACGGGCTCGGCGATTTCGATCACGGCACGACTCATATGTCCTCGCAGGTCAGTTCAGAGTGAGCCCTGCCAGGCTGATGGGCCTGGCAGGACGTAACGGGTCTTACTCGGCCGCGACGAGCCGTTCGGCGGCGGCTTTCTTGAGCTTGAAGTCGAAGTTGAGAACCAGATCGGTGTCGGCGCCGGCGGGGGCCTTGGCGAACCTGCCGATCAGGCTCTGCTTCACGGCGAACACCGAGTCGTTGTCGAGATACTTGGTCTCGGAATCGTAGATCTGCGAGATCAGCGATTGATAGCCGTCCTTCGAAAGCATGAAGTGGATGTGGCCCGGACGCCAGGGATGGTGGCCCATATATTTCAGCAGCTCGCCGCCGGCGCCGTCATAGGGGATCGGATAGGGCTCGGGGCGGAGCGCCACGAAGGCATACTCGCCGTTGGCGTCGGTCGTGAAGCGTCCGCGCAGATTGTAGGCCGGCTGTTCCGGATCCTGCAGGTCGTAGAGGCCGTTCGGCGCGTCTTCCCAGACGTCGATCGTGACGCCCTCGATCAGCCGCCCCGCGGTGTCGCTGATGCGCCCTGAGACCTTGACGGTCTGCGCGTTGTCGAACGTCTTCTTGATGATGGAGGCGCCCTTGGGCAGCACCGGCGGGTTTTCCCGGTAGAACGGTCCGAGCACGGTCGACTCGCTCTCGCCGTCGGTGACCCGGTGATCGAGCATGTCGACCAGCACCTCGACGCCGAGGATGTCGGCGATCAGGATGAACTCGTTGCGCTTCTCGTCCGAGATGTCGCCGGCACGGCGCAGGAATTCGCATGCGGCGAACCACTCGGCGAAGGTCAGGTCCACCTCCTTGCAGAAGTCGTGCATGTGGCGGATCAGGCTCGTCATGATCTGCCGGTTGCGATCCGGAATGTCCTTGGAGAGCGCGGCGATCACGTGGTCGGTGATGGTGTCCTTGTTGACGTTCAGCATGGTCGTTCCTCCTTTTCTTGCAGTTTGCTCAAACTTGCATCCCCGTTTTTTCGGGAATATCGGTTGCTGGTCTCACCAGACAAATTCGTAAGCGGCATTCTCCAGCGTCGCGGGCGCGGGGTGCGGATCGGCAAGGCCGCCGAAGCGGCCGCGGAAGAACAGCAGCGGCTTCTTGCTGGGCTCCAGCGACATCTCGCGGACGTGGCCAAGGAAGATCGTGTGGTCTCCAGCGACGATCTCATCGGCGAGATCGGTCACGAAGTATGCCGCCGCGTTGGCGATCACAGGCAGGTCGTTGCGGCGTTCGAAGACGTTGCAGAGGTCGAGCCTTGGCTTGCCGGCGAAATGCCAGGCGAAATCCTCCATGCCCTCGGCGAGGATGCTGACCGCAAAGCGGCCGGTGTTCTGGATGTTGCACAGCATCTTCGCGCTCTTCGCGATCGAGATCGCGACCAGCGGCGGATCGAGCGAGACCGACATGAAGGCGTTGGCCGTCATGCCGTGATCGCGGCCCTGGCAATGCGTGGTGATGATGGTGACGCCGGTGCCGAACTGGCCACAGGCGTTGCGCAACTCTCGCGGATCGATGGCGGTCATTGGCTTGCGACCTCGAGTTGGGCCAAACCGGATCGGTTGGCCGGTGGCGCGGTCACGATATCCCGCCAGTTTTCCAGCGTCGCCGCGGTGGCGGCAAGGCCGGATCGTCGCAAGGCGCGAATCCGGCTGCTGGAGACGATCTCGCCATTGCCGCAGCGCACTGGCGGCAGGATGCGGGTGTTGAAGTGCTGCCGCAACAGCAGCGCGGTGCCGCCCTTGCAGGACCCGAAGCGGAAATCCTCGCCAACGATGACTTCGCGTGGTCGCAGAAGCTGCAATTCGGCGAGGAAATCGAGCGCGGTGCGCCGGACGTAGATCTGGTTGAAATCGGCGACGACGACGTGGTCAGGCGCGAATGTTGCGATGCGCTCGAGTTTTTCGCGAAGCGAAATCAGCGGCTCGGCCTGGCCGAAATACACTTTTGGCGGCGGATCGAAGGTGTAGACCACGGCTGCAATGCCGCGGCGCCGCGCTGCCGCGATGGTCTGCCGCAGCAGTTCCTGATGGCCGCAGTGGACGCCGTCAAATGCGCCGATGGTCACGACGCAGGCGTCGAGGGCCAATTCCCCATCGCGATGGAAAGCGACAGCGCTGCTGTCAAAACCCTTGCCCATGGTTCGCTCCCTTGCCGTGCTGCATCAGCTGCGGCTTGCGCCGGCCGAAAGATCCCTGCCGTCCGGTCCGTGCCATCGAGTCATAGCCCGAGCCGGGCCGGTCTGCGCGGTATGGTGTGATACCTTTCGCCCGCTCCGGGTGAGCGCGTAGCGTTTCCTCCGATGTCACGCCGTCCAAGAGCGTGACGAGATGGTCTTAAGGCCGGTGTGGCAACGCCGCCGGTCCAGCGACACAAGCGGAGGAGAAACCCATGACTACAGCAGCAGCCCTGCGGGCCGACGTGCCAGCGTCAACCACCAGCGTCTATACCGGTGCGGAATTCCTGGACAGCATCCAGGACGGCCGGGAAATCTACATCTACGGCGAGCGCGTCAAGAACGTCACCCAGCATCCCGCCTTCCGCAATTCGGCGCGGATGGTGGCGCGCTGGTACGACCGTTTCCATGAGAAGAAGGATCAGATCGGCGTCCTGACCGATACCGGCTCGGGACAGCTGACCCATCCGTTCTTCCTCGGCTCGAAGACGGCCGACGACCTCGTCAAGGGCCGCGATGCGATTGCCGAATTGCAGAAGGTTGCGTTCGGCTGGATGGGCCGCTCGCCGGACTACAAGGCGTCGTTCCTCGGCACGCTGGGGGCGAATTCAAGCTTCTATGGCGATTACGCCGGCAATGCGAAGAAGTGGTATGCCCGGACCCAGGAGCGTCTGGACTTCTGGAATCATGCCATCGTCAATCCGCCGATCGATCGCGACCGCGCCATCGAGGAGGTGCGCGACGTCTTCATGCATGTCGAGAAGGAGACAGACGCCGGCCTGATCGTTTCGGGCGCGAAGGTGGTCGCGACCGGCTCGGCGCTGACGCACTACAACTTCATCGCCCACTACGGTATTCCGATCAAGGATAAGTCGTTCGCGCTGATCTTCACGGCGCCGATGGATGCCAAGGGCATCAAGCTGATTGCCCGCTCGTCCTACGAATTCACGGCGGCGGCGACCGGCTCGCCGTTCGACTATCCGCTGTCCAGCCGCTTCGACGAGAACGACTCGATCCTCGTGTTCGACAAGGTGCTGGTGCCCTGGGAGAACGTCTTCATCTATGGCGATGTCGACAAGATCAATCAGTTCTTCCCGGCCTCGGGCTTCATCCCGCGATTCACGCTGCACGGCGTGACGCGACTTGCCGTCAAGCTCGACTTCATCGCCGGCCTGTTCTCGATGGCGGTCGAGGCGACCGGGTCGAAGGACTTCCGCGGCGTGCAGACGGCGGTGGGCGAGGTGATCGCCTGGCGCAATCTGTTCCACGGCATTGCGGATGCGATGGTGAAGTCGCCGATCGCCTGGCAGGGGACCGAGGGCTACAATCTGCCGAACCTGAACTACGGGCTGGCCTATCGCGTCTTCGCACCGATGGCCTATCCGCGGATCAAGGAGTTGATCGAGAGCCATGTCGCGAGCGGCCTGATCTATCTGCCGTCGAGTTCGGCCGATCTGGAGAGCGAGGCGATCCGGCCCTATCTCGACCGCTTCGTGCGCGGTTCCAACGGCTATGCCGCGATCGACCGGATCAAGCTGCTGAAGCTGCTCTGGGACGCGGTCGGCTCCGAGTTTGGCGGCCGGCATGAGCTCTACGAGCGCAACTATGCGGGCAATTACGAGAACCTGCGCGTCGAGACGCTGATGGCCGCGAGCGCCACCGGCGACCTTGGCGCCATGCAGGATTTCGTCCGCAATTGCATGAGCGACTACGACGTCTCCGGTTGGACGGCGAAGGACCTCGTCAACCCCGACGACATCAACCTCGTCAGCCGCGGTCTGGTGCAGGGCTGACGATCTGTTAGACGGATCAATGGAGCCGCCACAGTTGCGTGGCGGCTCCACGCTGTTCCATCTTGTCGCAGAAGGGGTTCACTTGTCATGCTGTTCCACGTCGAAATGGATGTGCGGATTCCGCACGATCTCCCGGTCGAGAAGGTCGACGCGCTGAAACAGGCGGAACGCGTCCGCGCCATGGAGCTGCAGCGTACGGGGGCCTGGCGCCATCTGTGGCGGGTGGCGGGGCGCTACGCCAATGTCAGTATCTTCGACGTGTCCGGCGCGCAGGAATTGCACGACATCCTGTCGAGCCTGCCGCTGTTTCCGTTCATGGAGATCCAGGTCACGCCGCTGTGCCGGCACCCGTCGTCGATTCACGACGACGATCGGTAGCGGTGGAGTAGGCGCCGTCGCGCTAGTCGACGGCCGTACGCGGGCGCCGGTGGCGACTTGAGGTGTTGATGCTGCCGGTGACGTCGGGGTAGCCGGTCAGGCTCAGCGTGTCGGCGCGAACGCCCCAGCTCTCGAGCCGGTCGAGGAAGCTCATGCCGAGCAGGTTGGTCTTCATCTGCCCGCGCTGCACCACCAGCGCCGGCACCGATTTCTCGACCAGCTTGCCGACCGCTAGCCGGTCGAGCGTCAGCCGAGCCGCCTTGGTGTGACCGCCGGCGGTCTCGAGGTCGACATTGTATTCGAGCATATCGATCGGCAGCCCGATCGCTTTCGCGGTTTCCCAGGTCAGCACGACCGAGGTCGCGCCGGTGTCGATCACCATCGGGGCGCTGACGCCGTTGATCTTGGCGCGGAACGCGAACTCGCCGCCCTGGCCGCGCGCGATCTGCACCGCGGGGGCGGAGCTGGAGGCTGCGGCGGTGATGCTGCGGCCGAAGATCTGGGTCAGATTCTCCCTGGCGCGGGCGATCTGCTCGGGGTCGCCATAGGCAACGACGGCGCCGGCGGTTGCCATCAGCAGCACGATGACGAGGAGGATACGGGTCACGGCGCAACTCCCGCCGCGATCACGCGCGCTTCGGACGCGGCTCCATGCGCTCGAGCCCAGCCTCGGCCATGCGGGCCGGCAGCGTCGCCATCACCGACAGCCGCTCCGTGCGGTCCATCCTGTGCCAGCGCGCGATCTCCGGGAGCGTGCGGCCACAGCCGAAGCAGAGCTTCGTCCTGGGGTCCATCATGCAGACTGCGATACACGGCGTCTCTGAGCTCATTGTTCAAGTGTTGAACGGTTTCGGCGGCCGGTGCAAGCCGGTTGACATGGGATGCAGCATCACGCCTCGGCATTTTGTCGCGAGCATGGTCCTGGCGCGAACGCCTTGGGTTTGTTGCCAAAGCGTTTTCGAGCGAAGTGGATACCGGTTCGCGTAAAGAGAACGCGTCAGAACCAAAATCTGGAGCCCCGTTCCGAATCCATCGAAACGGAAAGGGCTCTGGCGATAACCGCGTCACGATCTTCCGCGACATGCTCTACAATCCGGTGCCGGCACTCATGATCGACTTGCGGCGCACGCGTTTCCGGTCGGCGCCCATCGCGGGCTCGACGGGCTCCGGCGGCTGCATCGGCGGCGCTTCTTCAGTCATTGGCGCCAGCGCGCTCATCACCCGTTCCGGTGGCAAGGTGACGATCACCTCGGTGCCGATGCGCAGCTTCGACTTCAGCGTGAAGGTGCCGCCATGCATGTCGATCAGGCTTTTCGCGATCGGCAGGCCAAGGCCCGCGCCCTGTTCCGCCGACTTGATCGAGTTGGAGCCCTGGCCGAAGGAGGCCAGCACGACCGGGATCTCGTCCTCGGCGATGCCGCTGCCGGTGTCCTTGACGCTCAGATATTGCCCGCCCGACGCCGTCCAGCCGACCTTCAGCCAGATTTCGCCGCCCTGCGGCGTGAACTTGATCGAGTTGGAGAGCAGGTTGAGCACGACCTGGCGGATGGCGCGCTCGTCGCCCCAGATCCTGGGCATGCCGTGCTCGAACACCTCGTGGATGGTGATGCCGCGGCTGGAGGCGCGCAGCTTCAGGAGATGGTGGCAGTCGGCAACGACATGCACCAGCGCTACGGCCTCTTCGTTCAGCTCGTAGCGGCCGGCCTCGATCCGCGACAGGTCGAGTATCTCGTTGATGAGATTGAGCAGGTGCACGCCGGAATTATGGATGTCGGCGGAATATTCCTTGTACACGGGCACGGTATGCGCGCCGAAAATCTCGCTCTTCATCACCTCGGAGAAGCCGAGGATCGCATTGAGCGGTGTGCGCAGTTCGTGGCTCATCTGGGCGAGGAAGCGCGACTTGGCGACGTTGGCGGACTCGGCGCGGTGTCGCGCCTCGTCGGAGATCGCCTTGGCCTGTTCCAGCTCACCGATCAGCGCATCCTTTTCGGCGCGGGCCTCCAGCGTCGCCAGCGTGGTCGAATGCAGGCGGTGCGCGAGCAGGGCAAAATAGCCTTCGGCCGCAAGCGCCAGCAGCGCCAGCACGTAATTGTCGAACGCGCCGTTGAGCACGAGGTCGAGCGCGATCCCGACTGTTACCGGAACGGTCGCCGCAAGGGCTGCGATCGGCAGGCTCGCGGCCAGCATGCTGGAGACTGCGATCACCAGCAGCATCAAAAACATCATCAGCGTGTTGGAGGCGAGATCGCGCCCGGCGGGGTGGATCAGGATCGCGGTCCAGCACAGCCCGTAGAGCAGGTCGAGCAGCACGAAGCGGGTCCGCCATTTGCGGGTCACCGCGACCGAGGTCGGCTCGGCGAGGAAGCGGGCGCAGCTGCGGATGATCGCGAGATGGACGCAGAGGATGCCGACCGTCCAGGCGCCGGCCACGATCGGCCTCATCCAGAGGCCAAACAGCACGCCGGTTGCCACCACGAGCAGCATCACGACGTAGGACGCCGAGATCCGGGTCTGGGCGTATTGACGGAGCAGTTCGGCGTCGAACGCCGGGCGGGTTCCACTGGTTGACGTTAACCGATCCCGCGCCTCGCGCACCCGCTGCGCGGCGACGCGCCGGCTGTTCACCGGCGCCGTCACCTGAGGTCCTGCCGGAAGCGCTACAACTTCAGGCTTTTCTGCGGGATTACTCATCAACAACACAAATCCTGCCCACGAACCGCGCGGGCTTTTTGCATTGTCTATCTGTGACGCTAAATCATTAAGCGTTGCCTTAAAGAGCTAAGGAAAAGCGTAAACGGGAAGTTAAATTAACTTTTGCGCACGGGCGCCGCGCCGTTGCGAATGGAGGCTCGCAATCGCCACCGGTCGCGCCCCGGCGTCCGCAAACATAGGCGACGAGGTCACGTGGCAGGTGACCCGCCGGCGCGGATCACCATGGCCGTATGCGAGGAGGAACTAGCGCTGCAGACGGGCCAGCAGGCTCGACGTGTCCCAACGCTTGCCGCCCATCTTCTCGACCTCGGCATAGAACTGGTCGACCAGCGCGGTGGCGGGCAGGGTGGCGCCGTTGCGGCGGGCCTCCGCCAGCGCAATCGAGAGGTCCTTGCGCATCCACTCGACCGCGAAGCCGAAATCGTACTTGCCCTCGTTCATGGTCTTGTAGCGGTTCTCCATCTGCCAGGACTGCGCCGCGCCCTTGGAGATGGTTTCGATCACGGCGGCGACGTCGAGGCCGCTCTTCTTGGCGAAGTGGATGCCCTCGGACAGGCCCTGAACCAGACCTGCGATGCAGATCTGGTTGACCATCTTGGTGAGCTGGCCGGCGCCGGCCGGGCCGAGCAATTTGCACATCCGCGCGTAAGCGCCGGTGATGATCGGCTCGGCGCCCGCATAGGCGTCTTCGGTGCCGCCGCACATCACCGTCAGCACGCCGTTCTCGGCGCCGGCCTGGCCGCCCGACACCGGCGCGTCGACGAATTTGAAGCCGGCCTTGGTCGCGGCGGCATCGAGCTCGCGGGCGACCTCGGCGGAGGCGGTGGTGTGATCGACGAAGGTCGCGCCCTTCCGGATCCCGGCGAAGGCGCCGTCGGGGCCGATCGTGACCGCGCGCAGGTCGTTGTCGTTGCCGACGCAGCACATCACGAAATCCTGGCCTTCGGCGGCGGCCTTCGGGGTCGGCGCCGTCTTGCCGCCGAACTTGTCGGCCCATTCCTTCGCCTTCGCCGCGGTCCGGTTGTACACGGTGACCTCATGGCCGCCTTTTTTCACGAGGTGTCCCGCCATCGGGAAACCCATCACGCCGAGACCGAGAAAAGCGACTTTAGCCATATCTGTTACCTTGTGATTTGCCGTGGTGATCGCCCTTCGCCTGCCGGCAAATTCGCGGCGGGCAGGGCATTCCGTCCATGGAAGGAGCCGCACCATACCCCCTGTGCAGCGGAGGGCAACGGCCTTGGTGGGATGGCAGAAGGCGGTTTTGTGCTAGGATCGGCCCACCAACGAACTTCACAAAAAAGGGAGTGTCTCGCATGGGCATGAGCGTCGGTGTGCTCGATCATTTCAATATCCGGACCCGGAATCTCTCCGCCACGGTGCGGTTCTATGAGGACATTCTGGGCCTGGAAAAGGGCGCGCGGCCGAACTTCGCGTTCCCCGGTGCGTGGATGTACAGCGAGGGCAAGGCGGTCGTGCATCTGGTCGATATTTCGGCGACCGACGAGGCACAAAAGCCTGACTCGGGCGTCGTCCATCACGTCGCCTTTGCCAGCCAGGGCTTCGATGGGATGCGGCAGCGGCTTCAGTCCAAGGGGATGGAATTCGACTCGCGCCAGGTTCCCGGCGGCGATCTCTGGCAGATCTTCGTCAACGACCCGAACGGGGTCATGATCGAGCTGAACTACGAGGCCGCCAAGGAAGGCGGCTCGGCTGCGCCGGCCGAGCGGCGGGACGACGTCGGAGCGAGGTAGCCTTTTGCGCTGCAACGCTCTATGGGTCGGTCTCTTGAACTTTCCAGGAGATGCGCGGTGAGCGTGACGCAGCAACAGGTTCTCGATTGCCTTGCCAAGGTGATGTCGCCACGCGGCACGGCCTTGACCAACGCCAATGTGCTGTCGGCGATCACGGTCACCGACGGCAAGGTGTTCTTCTCGATCAATGTCGACGCCGCGGAGGCGCGCGCCTGGGAGAGCGTGCGTGCGCAGGCCGAGAACGCCGTACGCGCCATTCCCGGCGTCAGCGTCGCGATGATCGCGCTGACCGCCGAGCGCAAGGCGGGCGGTGCGGCGCCCGCGCCGCGGCCGGCCGGCGGCGTCCCGCCGGCGTCCGCCCATCGTCATCCGCATCCGCCCGGCGGGCAATCGCCGATGGCCCGGCAGGCCGAGATCCCCGGCATCTCCGCCGTCATCGCCGTCGCCTCCGGTAAGGGCGGCGTCGGCAAATCGACCACGGCGCTCAACCTCGCGCTCGGTCTGCGCGACCTCGGCCTGCGCGTCGGGCTGCTTGACGCCGACATCTACGGCCCGTCGGTGCCGCGGCTGACCGGCATCCGCGAGAAGCCGCAGCTCAATGACGACAAGAAGATGGTCCCGCTACAGCGCTTCGGCCTGTCGATCATGTCGATCGGCTTCCTGGTCGAGGAAGACACCGCGATGATCTGGCGCGGGCCGATGGTGATGTCGGCGATCACCCAGATGCTGCGCGACGTCGCCTGGGGCACGCTCGACGTGCTCGTGGTCGACATGCCGCCCGGCACCGGCGATGCCCAGCTCACGCTGGCGCAGAATGTCCCGCTCAAGGGCGCCGTCATCGTCTCGACCCCGCAGGACCTCTCGCTGATCGACGCCCGGCGCGGGCTTGCGATGTTCAAGAAGGTCAACGTGCCGGTGCTCGGCATCGTCGAGAACATGAGCTATTTCCAGTGCCCGCATTGCGGCACCCGCTCGGATATCTTCGGCCATGGCGGCGCCCGCCACGAAGCCGAGAAGCTGGGGGTGCCGTTCCTCGGCGAAATCCCCCTGCACATCGCGATCCGCACCGCCTCCGATGCCGGCAACCCGGTGGTCGAGAGCGAACCGGACGGCCCGCACGCGGCGATCTACCGCGCGATCGGCGGCAAGGTCCGCGAGCAGCTGCAAGGCGTCATCGCGGCAGCCTGAGCCTGCGCTGCTGGGCCGATTGGTCGCGAAGCGTCGGGAGCCCGGCGGGCTTTCTTCACAGGCTCGTGGCCTTTGGACGATTGCTGAATCGGTTCCGGCCTGTATGTTTATGCAGGAGTGGCCGAATCGTACCACCCTTCGATCAGCGGAAGGCGGCCACGGGTGAAGCCAAAACTGCGGGAAGGGGCCGTGAGGCGACCATCGACATGGCAGCATCACGCGAAGCAAACAAGCAGCACCGCAAACATCTGACGCGGGAGAAGCGCGCAGAGGCCTCCCGGCTGGCGTTCAACATGGCCAAGAAATCCGACTCGATCGGCGAGGCCGCCGAGGTGATCGCCAAGACGTATGGTGTCAGCAAGACAACCGCGCAAAGCTGGATCCGGCGCGGGCGGTATTTGGCTGATCAAGCCAAGAAGGCGCGGGCGACGACGCGGCGCTGATTGCTCCCGTAACCCGGTGGTTGAGAGCGGACCGGACGGCCGCACGCGGCGATTTACCGCGCGGTCGGCGGCAGCTCCGCGGCCACCTGCCAGGCGTCATCGTCGCTGCTTGAAGGCGCATTTTCCGGCTGATTTCCAGCCTCATCAGACTTTCGTTTAATTGGCGCGGTCATGCCATTGTCGCGTTTCCGTGAAGCCACCTTCCGTGTTAAAGGGCCGACCCAGAGCGCCTCGGCAAGCCTTCATGCGCCTGCCGGAGAACTGCTTGCGGTCACTGGGAAACGCCCCTGAAGGAGAAGTCTTACGATGAAGCGTCGTGATTTTTTGAAAGTTTCTGCGGCCGGTGCTGCCGCGACGGCGGTTGCCGCGCCGGCGATCGCGCAGTCATCGCCTGAAATCAAGTGGCGCCTGACCTCGAGCTTCCCGAAGTCGCTCGACACCATCTATGGCGGTGCCGTCGAGCTGTCGAAGTACGTCGCCGAAATGACCGACAACAAGTTCCAGATCCAGGTGTTCGCGGCGGGCGAAGTCGTCCCCGGCCTGCAGGCGCTGGACGCGACCTCCAACGGCACGGTCGAGATGTCGCACACCGTCGCCTACTACTATGTCGGTAAGGACCCGACCTTCGCGATCTACGCGTCGGTGCCGTTCGGTCTCAATGCCCGCATGCAGAACTCCTGGTGGTATCAGGGCGGTGGTCAGGAGCTCGGCAACGAGTTCTTCAAGAAGTTCGGCGTGATCGGTTTCCCGACCGGCAACACCGGCACCCAGATGGGCGGCTGGTTCCGCAAGGAGATCAAGACCGTCGCCGACATGTCGGGCCTGAAGATGCGGATCGGCGGCATTGCCGGCCAGGTGCTGCAGAAGGTCGGCGTGGTGCCGCAGCAACTCGCCGGCGGCGACATCTATCCGGCGCTCGAAAAGGGCACCATCGACGCGGCCGAGTGGGTCGGTCCCTATGACGACGAGAAGCTCGGCTTCCAGAAGGTCGCCAAGTACTACTACTATCCGGGCTTCTGGGAAGGCGGTCCGACCGTGCACTCCTTCGTCAACCTGGAGAAGTGGAACGCGCTGCCGAAGAACTACCAGGCGATCCTGGCCAACGGCGCCGCCAACGCCAACAGCTGGATGGCCGCGCGCTACGACATGCAGAACCCCTCCGCGCTGAAGCGGCTGGTTGCCGGCGGCACGCAGCTGCGTCCGTTCACCAACGAGGTGCTTGAGGCCTGCCTCAAGGCGACCAACGAGCTGTGGGGTGAAATCTCGGCCAAGAATGCCGACTTCAAGAAGTCGATCGAGGCCATGCAGGCGTACCGCTCCGACCAGTATCTGTGGTGGCAGGTCGCCGAATACACCTTCGACAGCTTCATGATCCGCTCGCGCACCCGCGGCTGATCGGCGTCTAGAGCTTTTCCCGTTCCGATGGAATCGGAACGGGGCTCTAGATTCTTGTTTTGACGCGTTTTCTTCACGCGAACCGGTATCCACTTCGCTCGAAAACGCTCTAGCCTTTTGGACGAGCGTTCGCGCGACGCGAACGCATTGCCCGGCCTCCGCAAGGAGGCCGGGTTTTTTTGCGTCTGGCATTCGTGAAGGGGATGTTCCATGCTCGCATCCGAAGCCTCGGCACGAAGGCGGCGTGTGATCGGTCACCGGTCATGACGGCAAAAAGAAAAGCGGCGCGACGATCGAAAGCAGTCGACGCTCGGACAACACAATCGAACAGGGCAGGATTCAAATGAAGCGAAGAGATTTCATCAAGGTCACGGGTCTGGGCGTCGCCGGCGCCGCCACGGTCGCAGCTCCCGCGATCGCGCAGTCGATGCCGGAGCTCAAGTGGCGCTTGACGACGAGCTGGCCGAAGTCGCTCGACACGCTGCACGGCGGCGCCGAGCTGATGGCGAAGGCGGTCGGTGAAGCCACCGACAACAAATTCCAGATCCAGACCTTTGCCGCGGGCGAGATCGTGCCGGGCCTGCAGGTGCTCGACGCCGTGCAGAACGGCACCGTCGAGATGGGGCACACCGCGCCTTATTATTATTTCGGCAAGGACCCGACCTTCACCTTCGGCTCGGCGGTGCCGTTCGGGCCCAACATGCGCCTCAACCAGGCCTGGTTCATGCTGGGCGGCGGCAAGGACCTGCTCAACGAGTTCTACAAGAGCTACAACGTCACCTCGCTGCTCGCCGGCAACACCGGCTGCCAGATGGGTGGCTGGTTCCGCAAGGAGATCAACAGCGTCGACGATCTCAAGGGCCTCAAATTCCGCATCGGCGGCTTTGCCGGCAAGGTGATGCAGAAGCTCGGCGCGGTGCCGCAGCAACTCGCCGGCGGCGACATCTATCCGGCGCTGGAGAAGGGCACGATCGATGCGGCCGAGTGGGTCGGTCCCTACGACGACGAGAAGCTCGGCTTCTACAAGGTCGCGCCGAACTATTACTTCCCCGGCTGGTGGGAGGGCGGCCCCATGCTGGTGGCGATGATCAATCTCGACAAGTGGAACGCGCTGCCGAAGCATTATCAGTTCGTGCTTGAGCAGGCCGGCCATCTCGCCAACAACTGGATGATGGCGCGCTACGACCAGGCCAATCCGATCGCGCTGAAGAAGCTGCTCGCGGTCGGCACCAAGCTGCGCCCGTTCCCGACTGCGGTGATGGAAGCTTCCTTCAAGGCCGCCAAGGAGCTGCATGCCGAGGTTTCCGCGACCAATGCCAACTTCAAGAAGGTCTATGACTCGCTGACCTCGTTCTCCAACAACGGCTATCAATGGTTCCAGGTCGCCGAGGTCGGCTACGACAATTTCATGGCGCGCCACTCGCAGGCGTGACCGCTGCGAGTTGGACAGGAAATCAGCCTCGGAGCGAAAGCGCCGGGGCTTTTCCATGCCGCGATCGCGGCCGCGGCGCGACTTGCGAAGACGCATGACCGCCGGTCGCTGGCCGTGGCGGCAGCTGCCAGTTCTCGATCTCCGGGCGCGAACGCGCAATCCGTTATGTTATCATGGCTAGCTGACGTCAGCCTTACACGGGCGCAATCAAAGGCGCCTGGCGTAGATTTTGATTGCAGCGGGGAGGCGGTATCTGTTTTCAGGGCAGTAACACGAGCTGGAGCAACATGCGCTTGTGTCGCCATCGAGACGTCACCTTCGCATGCGTCTTGTTTTGACGACAGCAAGCAGAAGATCGATTGAATGAAGTCAGGATTGCTGCGATGCGCCTTCTGATCGTCGAGGACAATGTCGAGCTCTCGCGGCTGCTGGCCAGCGGGCTGATGGCGGCGGGATATGAGTCCGATGTCGTCAACAGCGTTGCCGAGGCGCGCGATGCGCTGCGCAGCGTCAGTTATGCCGCCATGATTCTCGATCTCGGTCTGCCCGACGGCGATGGCTTGTCGGTGCTGTCGGAGCTTCGCCGCAAGACCGATCCGCTGCCGGTGCTGGTGCTGACCGCGCGGGGCGGCCTGCAGGATCGGGTCAGCGGCCTGCGCAGCGGCGCGGACGACTATCTGGCGAAGCCGTTCGCGCTGGAGGAGCTGGTGGCGCGGCTCGAAGCCATCCTGCGCCGGCCCGGCCAGCTGCTCGGCTCCTCGCTGAAGCTCGCCAATCTGGTCTACGACACCGAGAGCAAGCAGGTGTTCGTCGACGGCGCTCCACACGTGTTCTCGGCGCGCGAGACGTCGGTGCTGGAGATCCTGTTGCGACGGCAGGGGCGGGTGGTGCCGAAGAAGAATGTCGAGGACCACATCTTCGGCCTCGCCGGCGAGGTCGCCTCGAACGCGGTCGAGGTTTACGTGTCGCGGCTGCGCAAGCTGCTCGCCGAGCACCGCGCCAGGGTCATCATCCATACCATTCGGGGCGTCGGTTATCTGATGGCGGAGGAGAAGTAGGCGTGTTCCGCTTCAAGTCGCTGACGTCGCGGATCGTGTTCCTGCACATCGTGGCGGTCGCGGTCGCGGCGATCTTCCTGCCGCTGCTGCTGCTGTGGCTGTTGAATTCGGAGATCAATCAGCTGCATCGCGAAGCGATGCGCGACCAGGCCGCCGATCTCGGCCAGAACCTCTCGGTCGATGCCGCGGGCAAGGTGCAGCTCAACCTGCCGGACAGCCTGAGGGGGCTCTATTCCGACGCCTATGGCCGCTATCGCTACGACATCTACGATGCCGACGGTCATCTGCTGTTTTCGTCGCATCGCGAGGCGCCGCGACTTCCGGCGTCCGCCAACCGGATTTCCGGTGCCAGTGTCACCAAGCTGCTCGGCGGCCAGACGCTGCGCATCCTGGTCGCCGAGGACCTGTCGCATCGCGACGTCATCATCGACGACATCGTCTCCAATTTCTTCCGGCGGGTTGGCTGGATCACCATCCCGATCCTTCTGATCCTGCTTGCCACCGATATCCTGATCTTCCGCCGCGCGGTGATTCCACTGTTGCGGGCCTCGGAGGAGGCGAGGAGCATCGGACCGGCAAGGACCGATATCCGCCTTCCGACGGAGGGGATTCCGAGCGAGATCCTGCCGCTGGTGACCGCCGTCAACCAGGCGTTCGATCGCCTTGAGGAAGGCTTTCACGTGCAGCGCCAGTTCACGGCCGATGCAGCGCATCAGCTGCGCACGCCGCTTGCGATCCTCAGGACCCGGATCGAGACGCTCGATGCGGCCAAGGGAACCAGGGAGCTGCATGCCGACATCGAGAGCATGAGCCGCATCGTCAGCCAGCTGCTCGAGATCGCCGAGCTCGACACGCTGGTGCTGGATCCCGGCGAGACCGCGGATTTGCGCGCGGTGTGCGCCGAGGTGGTCGGCTCGATCGCGCCCTACGCGCTGGCGCAGCAAAAGGACATCGCGTTGCGCGGCACCGACAGTCCGGTGCAGGTCAGGGGCAATGCGGAGATGCTGCAGCGGGCGATCTTCAATCTGGCGGAGAACGCCATCAAGTACACCGCCGAGAGGACCTCGGTCGATGTCGAGGTGCACGACAACGGTTCGGTGCAGGTGCGCGACTGCGGGCCGGGGATTGCGCCCGCCGAGCAGGGGCTGATCTTCCAGCGCTTCTGGCGCAGCGATCGCCAGCGCACCGACGGCGCGGGGCTCGGGCTCTCGATCGTGCGCGGCGTCGTCGACGATCACGATGCGACGGTGAGGGTGGAGAACCTGCCGTCCGGCGGCGCCCAGTTCACGCTGCGCTTCCGCCTCGCGAAGGCGGAGCCGGCGGCGTCCTGAGCCGGCCCGCGAACGTGCCGCGGCCTTGCCGGTCTACTTCACCTTGCCGTCGGACAGGTCCATGATCATGCGTGTGGTCAGCACCAGGCGCGGCACGATGCTGTTGATCTGCACGTATTCGGCATCGTTGGAGTGCGCGCCGAAGCCCGACAGGCCCATGCCTTCCACCACGGCGCCCTTGGTCTTGAGGGCGGCAAATGCGGCGTCGGTGCCGCCGCCGGTGGCCCGCTCGGCGACGTTCAGCGACATGCCCAGCTCCTGATAAATCGTCTTGCCGTGGCCGGCCACGCGGCGCGAGGCGTCGCTCGCTTCGAGCGGCGGGCGGCGCACCTCGAACTTCACGTCCACCCTGGAGTCCGGCAGCAGGCGATTCTTGATCTTGTCCTGCAGGGCTTTCTCGAGCTCGTCGAAATCCGCCACCTTGAGCGCGCGCGCGTCGGCCTGGGCGGTGGCTTCGGCTGGGATCACGTTGCGATTGGTGCCGGACTTGGACACCGTCCAGTTCAGCTTCAGGCCCTGCTCCGGCTTGGACAGGTCCTTCATCTGCAGCACCTGGTGTGACAGCTCATAGAGCGCATTCACGCCGCCTTCGGGCCTGGCGCCCGCATGCGACGACTTGCCGTGCACCGTGAGATAGGCCGAGCCGATGCCGCTGGTGGCGAGGCGCAGCGTGCCGTCCGTGCCGCCGCCCTCGAACGAGAACACGGCATCCTGTTCCGCGGCGATGCGGGTGATGGTGCTGCGCCAGCCGGGCGAAGAGATCTCCTCGTCGCCATTGATCAGCACGGTGAGCGTACCGTAATTTTTGAAGTTCAGCTTCTGCAGCAACGCCACGGCATGGAGGATGGTGGCGACGCCCTGCTTGTCGTCGGCAATGCCGAGCCCATAGGCCTTGTCGCCATCGATGCGGAAGGGTTGGTCCTTCAGCATGCCCTTGAGATACACCGTATCCATGTGCGCGATCAGCATGATCTTCGCGCTGCCCGTGCCCTTGAAGACGGCCTGCACGGCGGGACCGATCTTCTCCGGCGTGTCGTCGAGGCGGTAGATATCGGTGGTCTGCAGGATATCGACCGTGCCGCCGAGCTGCTTGAGCTGGCCGGCGACGCGCTCGGCGAGCTGGTTCAGGCCCTCGATGTCCTTGCTGCCGGATTCGATCTGCACGAGGTCGCGCAGGGTGTCGAGCAGCGGCTGCTGCTGTTCCTGTTGCGCCAGCGCGCGAAGGTCGGCTGCATGCGCTGCGGGCGCGGCGAGCGCCAAACCAAACGACAGCATCAGCGGGCGAATGAACGAGCGGGCGGGACGCATTTGGGGCATGGCGGCGATCTGTGAGTTGGAGGACGATCCGTATCCCCGTCTTCACAGGCCTCGCCGGTGCCGTCAACAGCGGCGTGCCTCGCGCCCGCAAGAGCGCTTTCGAGCGAAGTGGACGCCGGTTCGCGTGAAGAAATCGCGTTAGAACAACAATCCAGAGCTTCGGTTCTGATTCAATCAGAACCGAAAATGCTCTGGGCACGCCGAATGCGCTGATGCCGGCTACTGCTTCGGTTGTCCGAAGTCGAGCGGCGGCAGGTCGATCTGCGGCACCTCGATCTTGACCTTGTTGAGGTCGACATCGAGCGGCTTGTCGAGCAGTCCGGTGACGACGACCGGGAACGCGATCACCAGCGCCACCATGATCGCCTGCAGGCCGATCCACGGCATTGCGCCCCAGTAGATGTCCGAGCTCTTCACTTCCTTGGGCGCCACGCCGCGCAGATAGAACAGCGCGAAGCCGAACGGCGGATGCAGGAACGAGGTCTGCATGTTGACGCAGAGCATCACGCCGAACCAGATCAGCGCGGCGTCGGGGCCGACCACCGGCGCCAGCACCTTCTGCGCGATCGGCGCGACCATCGGCAGGATGATGAAGGCGATCTCGAAGAAGTCGAGGAAGAACGCCAGGAAGAAGATGAACAGGTTGATGAAGATCAGGAAGCCCCAGACGCCGCCGGGCAGCGAGGTCAGATGGTGCTCCAGCCAGGTGCCGCCGGATACGCCGAGGAACACGACCGAGAAGCAGGTCGAGCCGATCAGGATGAAGGTGACCATGCAAGTGATCCGCATGGTGGTCTCGTAGCCCTGCTTGATCAGGTCGCGCAGGTCCGGGATCTTGACGGCCTCGAGGCAGATCCAGACCACCGCGGCGTAGGTGATCGCGAAGGCGAGCTTGAAGATCAGGTTCTCGCTGTAGAGCATCGCGATGATGGTGCCGATGCCGCCGGCGATCACGCCTGTTATCAGCACCTTGTTGCCGGTGGCGCTGAAATCCTTGTGGTGGATGGCGGCGAGCACGATGGCGCCGACCGCGCCCATGGCGCCGGCCTCCGTCGGGGTCGCAAGGCCCATCATCATGGTGCCGAGCACGACGAAGATCAGTACCGCCGAGGGGATGATGCCGAGCAGGCACTTCTTCCACAGCGCCCACCCGGTCAGCGTGCGCGCCTCGATCGGCACCGCGGGGACATGGCTTGGCTTGAAGATGCCGAGCAGGAAGGTGTAGCCGGCGAACAGCAGGATCTGGAACACCGATGGGCCCCAGGCGCCGAGATACATGTCGCCGACCGACTTGCCGAGCTGGTCGGCGAGCACGATCAGGACGAGAGAGGGAGGGACAAGTTGTGTGATGGTGCCGGAGGCGGCGAGCACGCCCGTGATGTAGCGGATGTTGTAGCCGTAGCGGATCATCACCGGCATCGAGATCAGCGCCATCGCGATCACCTGCGCCGCCACCGTGCCGGTGATGGCGCCGAGGATGAAGCCGACGATGATCACGGAATAGCCGAGGCCGCCGCGGATCGGGCCGAACAGCTGGCCCATCGAATCCAGCATGTCCTCGGCGAGCCCGCATCTCTCCAATATCGCGCCCATGAAGGTGAAGAACGGGATCGCCAGCAGCAGCTCGTTGGACAGCACGCTGCCGAAGATGCGGCCCGGGATCGCCTGCAGGAAGTTGAGGTCGAAGAAGCCGAGATAGATCGAGAGGAACCCGAACGACAGGCCGACCGCGGCGAGCGTGAACGCCACCGGATAACCGATCAGCATCGCTACGATCAGGCCGCCGAACATCAGTGGCGGCATCATCTCCAGCGTGATCATTGAGTCGGCCTCTCATACTTCGCGTCGATGGTCACGTAGCCCTGCAGCGCGGCGATCCGCTTGATCACCTCTGAGACGCCTTGCAGCGCAAGCATCACGAAGCCGGACGGGATAACGAACTTGATTGGCCAGCGCAGCAGGCCGCCGGCGTTGCCGCTCATCTCGCCGACCGCATAGGCCTGGTAGAAGAACGGCCACGACAGATATGCGAGCAGGAGGCAGGCCGGGATCAGGAAGAACAGCGTTCCGATCAGGTCGAGCCAGAGCTGGCCGCGTTCGGACAGCATCAGATACATGATCTCGACGCGGACATGCTCGTTGCGCTTGAAGGTGTAGGAGGCGCCGAACATCACGAGGATCGCGAACATGTACCACTGCGCCTCGAGCCAGCCGTTCGACGAGTAGCTGAACGCGTAGCGGATCATGGCGTTGCCGGCGCTGACCAGGCACGAGATCAGCACCAGCAGGTTGCAGATGTAGCCGATCTTCTCGTTGAGTTGGTCGATGGCCTGACTTAATGCCAACAATGGGCGCATCACGATCTCCACGGTCGCGCCATCCGCGCGCCGAATATCTCTTCAAGCATCATCTGGCCGCCGCGCGCATGCGCACGGAGCCACGGCTCACTTTCAGGAGCAGTTGCAAACGTTCGTCCTCCCCCGAAATCCGCTTCAGCCGTTCTTGGCTGCCGGGGATCGTCGGCAGGAGCCGACGGAGGGCAGCGGCCTATGCTGGCCAGACTAGCGTGAAAGCTGATTCACCAAATCAGCGCCGTGGAACGCCGTCAATCGGAAAATGGACAAATTGACGCCGCGGCAAACTGTTGTCCCGCCTTGGTAATCGGGGGACAGGCCGCGCGTCGGGAGGGAGCTTGAAGACTAGCCGCCGGTCACGCTCATGTGGCGGCTGACGCTCGGACGGTTGTGGCGGCGGTCGATGATGAAATCGTGCCCCTTCGGCTTCAGTCCGATGGCCCGGTCGATGGCCGCCGCCAGCAAATCGTTGTCGGCGGAGGCACGCAGCGGCCGGCGCAGGTCGGAGGCGTCCTCGTGGCCGAGGCAGGTGTGCAGCGTGCCGGTGCAGGTGATCCGCACCCGGTTGCAGGATTCGCAGAAATTATGGGTCATCGGCGTGATGAAGCCGAGCTTGCCGCCGGTCTCGGCGACCCGGACGTAGCGGGCGGGGCCGCCGGTGTCGTCGGACAGATCGGTCAGCGTGTAGTGTTTCTCGAGCCGCGCGCGCATCAAGGACAGCGGCACGTACTGATCGATCCGGCCTTCGCCGATGTCGCCCATCGGCATCACCTCGATCAAGGTGAGGCCCATGCCCTTGCCGTGCGCCCATTCCATCAGCGCCGGTATCTCGTCCTCGTTCAGGTTCTTCAGCGCGACCGCGTTGATCTTGACCGCGAGTCCCGCCGACCGCGCCGCCTCGATGCCCGACAGCACCTTGTCGATGTCGCCCCAGCGGGTGATGGCCCGGAATTTTACGGGGTCGAGGGTGTCGAGCGAGACGTTGACGCGGCGCACGCCGCAATCGGCCAGTTCCTGGGCGAAGCGCGCCAGCTGCGAACCGTTGGTGGTCAGCGTCAATTCGTCGAGTGCGCCCGTGGTCAGATGGCGCGACAGCGAGCGCACCAGGCCCATCACGTTGCGGCGGACCAGCGGCTCGCCGCCGGTGAGGCGGATCTTGCGCACGCCCTTGGCGACGAACGCAGAGCAGAGCCGGTCGAGCTCTTCCAGTGTTAGCAGATCGGCCTTCGGCAGGAAGGTCATGTCTTCCGACATGCAGTAGAAGCAGCGCAGGTCGCAGCGGTCGGTGACGGAGACGCGCAAATAACGGATGGTCCGGCCGAACGGATCGGTCATCGGACGAAACAGCGTGTCGGAATGTGCTTGCGTGGATCCGTTCATTCAGTTCGGGCCTTGCAATCTGTTTCCTGCCTGCCGCGCCGTGATCGGCTCCGGCATCCGCAATCTATGCATGTTGGCGCGTTGTCACAATGCGTCCCAATGGATGATCGTATGGATGATTCGCAACATGCAAAGCGATAGGCGAGGCATATCGCGCGATGCATGATCGCAATCGCGGATGTGTCTCGGCCAAATACAAA
This sequence comes from Bradyrhizobium sp. USDA 4506, assembly GCF_054058795.1. Lineage (NCBI taxonomy): Bacteria > Pseudomonadati > Pseudomonadota > Alphaproteobacteria > Hyphomicrobiales > Nitrobacteraceae > Bradyrhizobium > Bradyrhizobium sp. USDA 4506. The sequence goes on from NZ_JBSSBM010000002.1 coordinate 1,741,540, forward strand.
AACCCGGCTTTGGGTCGGGCTCTTGTGCAGTGCAAATGCGGTTCGGCCGCCCGCGCTAGCGCGACGGCGCGGCGGCCGGCGCCGGCGCAGCCGCGCTCGGGGCGGGGAACGCGGAGTCCGGAGCGGCGGCGGCAGGCGCCGCAGCGGCAGCCGGTTTCGGCTTCTTCTTCCGTATCGGCTTCTTCGCCGCGCGCGGCGGCGGTCCGGCCGGCTGCAGCTCGGCGAACACCGGACTCGGATCCAGCGTCGTGGTCGCCGGCGTGGTGAAGTCGCCGGGAACGCGGGTCACGGTGACCGGAACCGTCGCCGGCTGGAACTTCGGCATGTTGAAGGTGACGGAGAAGTTGGTCTCCGGCGCCGGGATCGACACGGTGCAGGGCGTCTTGCAGCCCGGTCCGAGCGAGGTCACGGCGTCGGCGCCCGGCGGGTTCGAATCCAGCTGCACCGGCATCGGCGGTGGCGCCGACTTGAACGAATCCAACGAGAAGGAGGAGCAGCCGGCCAGGCTCAGCCCGGCGGCCGCAATTACGATGATACGACGCATGATCCACACTCTACTGCGGCAATCAGCCACAATCCCCGGAGCGGACCATAGGTGCGTCGGAACAGAGGCGCAACAGCGGGGGCCCTGTTCGTTAGCGGATGGTTAATGGCAGAATCGCATGGCTGAATATTGCCTAGCGATATCAGTGCGTTGCGGAAAGTTTATGCCGCGCTCAGGCTGGCGACGGCGTCCGGCAGATCGCGCATATGGCTGATCAGCCGGTCCGGCTTCAGCTCGGTCATCGGAACGTCCGTATAGCCAAAATCGACGCCGATCACCGGGACCTGGGCGCGCCTTGCGACCCCGACATCGGGGCCGGCATCGCCGACCATGATGGCGCCGGGCAGCCGGCCGCCGGCGCGGGCCACCGTCTCGCGCAGGAACGTCGGATCGGGTTTTGCAATACCGAACGTATCGGCGCCGCAGATCGCGGCGAAGCGCTTGGTCAGGCCGAGCCGGTCGAGCAGCAGCTTCGACAGCCATTCCAGCTTGTTGGTGCACACCGCAAAGCGATGGCCCTTTGCCTCGAGCCGGTCTAGCGCGGCCTCGAGCCCGTCGAACGGGCGCGAGCCGTCGGCGATATGCTCGGCATAATAGTCGACGAAATCCGCGGTTAAGCGGTCAAGGTCACCGACGCTGACCGCGCGTCCTTCCACCTCGAGCCCGCGTTCCAGCAGCTTGCGGGCGCCGGCGCCGATCATGCTGCGCGCGGCCGCCAGCGGCACCGGCCGCAGGCCCTCGCGGTCGAGCACATGGTTCAGCGCGCCGATCAGATCGGGCGCGGTGTCGACCAGCGTGCCGTCGAGATCGAATACGACGATGGGGGGAGAGGCGGCGGACATGATGCTTTTGGCTATCGGGCCAGGCGCTGCGATGCAAGAGTAGATGTGGGCACGTCATGAGGTAGGGGAGGCTGAGATGCGGGAACTTGCCGGAAAAGCCGCTTTTGTCACCGGCGCGGCCAGCGGAATCGGACTTGCGATGGCAACCGCCTTTGCTCGCGAGGGCATGAAGGTGATGCTCGCCGACATTGAAACCGGTCCGCTGGACAAGGCCGTCGATGCGCTGCGCGCAGGCGGTGCGGATGTTCACGGCGTGGTCTGCGACGTTGCCGATCCCCTAAGCGTCGATCGCGCGGCGGAGGCGTCGTTCCGCGCCTTCGGCAAGGTTCATGTCCTCTGCAACAATGCCGACGTCGCGGCCGGCGGCGGCATTGACCCGATCTCGGTCGACGACTGGCGCTGGGTGATCGACGTCAATCTGATGGGCGTCGTGCACGGCATCAGGAGCTTCCTGCCGCACATCCGCGGGCACGGCGAGGGTGGCCATATCGTCAATACGGCTTCGATGGCCGGGATGAATGCCGGGCTTGGCTTGAGCCCGTATTCGGCGACCAAGTTCGCCGTCGTCAGCCTGTCCGAAGGGCTCGCCATGCAGCTCAGGCCGCTCGGGATCGGCGTCAGCGTGCTCTGTCCGAGCTTTGTGCGGACCCGGATCGGCGAGAGCGGGCGCAACCGCGGCGAGCAGTACGGCCCGACCCGTCCGCTCGATCCGGCAAGCCCGATGGCCGCTGTCGTCGCCGAGATCGCGCGACGCCTGGAGGCCGGTCTCGATCCGGCGTCGGTTGCAGGACATGTGCTGGCCGCGATCCGCGACGACCAGTTCTACATTTTCACCCACCCCGGGATGCGGGCCGAGGTCGAACAGCGTTTTTCGGCGATTTTGGCCGCGATGGACGCCGTTTCGGCCTAAAGACTGGCCCGCTTGCCGCTATTCCTGCCTGCAAAACGACGCTAGATATGCGCCCGCCGGGCCACCCGATGGCGGCCCGTAACGGACAACCGAGGGGCTATCGGCACGTGGACATGGACGCACTGAAACGCCAGGCGGCGGCGCGCGCGCTCGAAGAGGTGCGCGACGGCATGAAGCTCGGGCTCGGCACCGGATCGACCGCGAAGCATTTCGTCGAGCTGCTCGGCGAGAAGGTCCGGTCGGGCATGAAGGTGATCGGCGTGCCGACCTCGGAAGCGACCCGCGCGGATGCGATCCGCTGCGGCGTTCCGCTGACCACGCTGGACGAGATCGACCATCTCGACCTCACCATCGACGGCGCCGACGAGATCGACCCGGCGCTCAACCTGATCAAGGGCGGCGGCGGTGCGCTGCTGCGCGAGAAGATCGTCGCGGCCGCCAGTGATCGCATGATCGTGATCGCCGACGACAGCAAATGGGTCGATGTGCTCGGCCGCTTTCCGCTGCCGGTCGAGGTGATCCCGTTTGGGCTCGCCGCAACGCAGGCCGCGATGGCGCGGGCATTCGCCGAGGCCGGCGTGTCAGGCGAAATGCTGATCCGGAAAGGCAAGGACGGTCACGTTTTTGTCACCGATGGCGGCCACTGGATCATCGATGCCCATCTCGGCCGGATCGGCGATCCGCCGCGTCTTGCCGGTTTGCTCAGCGTGATTCCGGGCGTGGTCGAACACGGCCTGTTCATCGGGCTTGGCAGCGTCGCCGTGCTGGCCGGCGCGCAGGGAATTCGGGTTGTTGAACGGCCATGCGGCCGCAAGCAAGGAGACTTGGAATGAATCGTTTTTCGGGACTTTTGTCGGCTGCGGCCCTGGCGGCTGGACTGGCGCTCGCACCGGCGATGGCGCAGCAGCCGCAGCTGCCTCCCATGCCCCAGGTCAAGCAGTCGACCCCCGCGGCGATTGGCTACGCCAAGGAAATCCTTCAGATGAAGAACGTGCAGGTGATGTATGCCGGCGCCGTTCCTGGAATCATCGAGAAGACCAAGACCGGCCTGCTCCAGCAATACCTCAACTACCAGAAGGACCTCAACGAGGTCGCGCTCGTCATCGCCAAGAACCTGGGTGGCAGTGAGAAGGAAATCGGCGAAGGCATGGCGCAGCTCTACGCCGCCGAGTTCACCGAGCAGGAGCTGAAGGATCTCGTGATCTTCTACAAGACGCCGCTCGGTCAGAAGCTTCTGACCTCCGAGCCCAAGGCAATCAACGATTCGCTGCAATATATGCAGCAGTGGGCGCAGCAGTTTGGCGTGATCGTCAACGCCCAGTTCAAGGCCGAGATGAAGAAGCGCGGCAAGGATATCTAAGCGACGCCTCAGCATGACGGGCGTCAAGTTGAGTGCGCCGCACTATCTACGTCATTGCGAGCGAAGCGAAGCAATCCATTGTCCCACAAGCGGAGAGATGGATTGCTTCGTCGCTATCGCTCCTCGCAATGACGGCGGTGAAAGACTAGATGCCCTCAAGATGAGGGAAAGCAGTTGATCAAGCCGAATTCCGGCGATTAGAGCTGAGATTTACCATGGCCGAGTTTGACGTCGACCTGTTTGTCATCGGTGGTGGTTCGGGCGGCGTTCGTGCCGCCCGCATCGCCGCGGGTTACGGCGCGAAGGTCATGGTCGCCGAAGAGTACCGGATGGGCGGCACCTGCGTGATCCGCGGCTGCGTGCCGAAGAAGCTGTTCGTGATCGGCAGCCATGTCCACGACGAGATCGAGGACGCGGCCGGCTTCGGCTGGAGTATCGGGCAGGTCTCGTTCGACTGGGCCACGCTGGTCGCCAACAAGGACAAGGAGATCGCCCGGCTCGAGGGCGCCTACACCACCAATGTCGAGAAGTCGGGCGCACGGATCGCGAAGACCCGCGCGGTGCTGGAGGATGCCCACACCATCAGACTCGCCACCGGCGAGAAGGTGACGGCGAAGTATATCCTGATCGCCACCGGCGGCGCGCCCAATCACGGGCCGATCGTGCCCGGCATCGAGCACGTGATCTCCTCCAACGAGGCGTTTCACCTCAAGGAGCTGCCGAAGCGGATCGTGATCCAGGGCGGCGGCTACATCGCGCTGGAATTCGCCGGCATCTTCGCCGGCTTCGGCTCCGACGTCACGGTGATCTATCGCGGCGACAACATCCTGCGCGGCTTCGACGAGGACGTGCGCAAGCATGTCCGCGCCGAGATGGAGAAGCGCGGCATCACCATCATCACCGGCTGCACGGTGGCGAAGATCGAGAAGCACGGCCGTGACTTCACCACGCACCTGTCGAGCGGCTCGAGCATCGCCTCCGACCAGGTGATGTTCGCGATCGGCCGGCATCCCAATGTCGCCAATCTCGGGCTCGAGACCGCCGGCGTCGCCATCAATCCCGCCAATGGCGGCATCCAGGTCGACGGCTGGTCGAAGACCTCGGTCGACAACATCTACGCAGTCGGCGACGTCACCCACCGCACCAATCTGACGCCGGTTGCGATCCGCGAGGGCCATGCCTTCGCCGACACGGTGTTCGGCAAGCGCGCGGTCGAGGTCGACCACGCCACGATCCCGACCGCCGTGTTCTCGCAGCCGGAGGTGGGCACCGTCGGACTCACGGAAGAGGAGGCGCGGGCGCAGTTCAGCCACGTCGACATCTACAAGACCGATTTCCGCCCGATCAAGGCGACGATGTCTGGCCGCGACACCCGCGTGCTGATGAAGCTCGTGGTCGACGGCGCGAGCGACCGCGTGCTCGGCTGCCACATCGTCGGCGATGGCGCCGCCGAAATCACCCAGGCCGTCGCGATCGCCGTCAAGATGAAGGCGACCAAGGCCGATTTCGACGCCACCATCGCGCTGCATCCGACCGCTTCCGAAGAATTGGTGACGATGCGCACGCCCACCGCGCGCTACGTGCGCCAGGCGGCGGAGTAGCGGTAGCCCGCAGGCCGGCGCTGCCGTCCTGGTGTTCTCCTGGCGATGGGGAACGGGGAATGAGCCCTGCCTGACAGCCCAACGCCGCCCGCTTAAAATACATGCGGACGGCGTTGTCTCTAGCCCCAGGAAGGTTGGCAAAATCCTGATGAGTATTTGTCTGCGGAAGCGGGCAAAGGTTGCATACCTCAGAAGGGGTAGCGCGCCTCCGCAAGACCGGCGCCGACGGCCGCGCTTCGTGCCCGGGAATTAGGGCACCCTTGTTGACGTGCACATCCGCCCGGGACTTTTCCTCAGGGCCGCTTCGTGCCCTCAAATCGAACGCGGCTTCGCGCAGCGGCGCTTGTGCACAGGCGACACAACACCGGCGCGCGGCCGTCTCGCGCACCCTGGAACCTTGCGCTATGCTGTCCGTTCCACTCTCAAACAGTTTGACGTCTCAAATTGAGGGAGCCGCGCATGAGAGGCCCAACCGAGCAGGAGATCCGGACCCGCGCCTACGAATTGTGGAAGGACGCCGGCGAGCCGCCGGGCAAGATGGATCAGCTCTGGTATCAGGCCGAAAAGGAACTGCTGGCGCGGCGGGCCACCAACGGCGAAGCGCCTTGCGACATCAACGGGCACAATGGGCCGAGTACATATCCGGAGAGGCTGAGGGGCGTGCATTGAGTGCGTCGCACGGCTGAGCTAACGAGTCCGGCAGGCTGGCCCGGACCCGGAGGCATCATGAGCGGCGCGATCGATCTTTCGCAGAAACTGTCGACATTCTCCGATCACTGGTCGCCGCGCACCGTGGCGCAATTCAACGCCTGCGACGTCATGGTCGTGAAGGTGCAGGGCGAGTTCGTCTGGCACAAGCATGACGACACCGACGACTTCTTCCTCGTGCTGAAAGGCATCCTCGACATCGAGCTGCGCGACCGCACCGTGACGCTAACGCCCGGCCAGATGTACATCGTGCCGAAGGGCGTCGAGCATCGGCCTGTCGCAAGGGAAGAGGTGCATCTGCTGCTGATCGAACCGACCGGGACGCCGAACACGGGTGACGCTGCGACGGCTGCGCCGCGGAAGGTGGTGTGAGACTGGCAGGATGGGTGGAGCGAAGCGATACCCATCATCTTGACCGCGAATCCGAGTTGAAGAGCAAAGCTCGGGCGATTCATGTCGCGAGAATGCGAATGTATGACTCACCGGCAGCGCAATACATGCGGTGTCGTCCCTGCGAAAGCAGGGACCCATAGCCGCCGACGTCAGTTGGCTTGCAGCGCTGGAGCCACAACCTGTTTCAACAACGCAGCCCTGTGGTTATGGGTCCCTTGCTTTCGCAGGGACGACGTGTGGAAAGAGCAGCGACCTCTCATTGTGTCATCGCCCGCGCATGCGGACGATCCAGTACGCCGCGGCTTCTCGGTTCAAGATGAGCTACGCATCAGCGGTGCATCGCATCGCGCGAGAACCATCCTCATCGTCGTCCTGGCGCAGGCCAGGACCCATTACCCCAAATCTCAATTGTTGCGCGGCGCTGGAACGACGAGTCCCGACGACAACAAAGGCCGCGGCGTATGGGTCCCTGCTTTCGAAAGCAGGGACGACGCCGGAGAGTGCTGTGCTTACCCCTCCACCTCAATCCACTCCGCGGCGCCGCGCCACAGCGCATCGCGGTGGTCGCTGCGGAAGAAGCCGAGATGGCCGATCGCTTTTGCGCCGGCGTCGGCGGGACGGATCGAGATGATCTCCGGCGTGATCGACGTGAAGGCGGAGCACAGCAATTCGACCGCCGGCCGCGTTGCCCAGGTGTCGTCGGTCATGACAAGCGCGCGGAGCTTGCCCTTGAACTTCGGAAAATTCTCGCGCGCTGTCAGCGTGGCATCATCGAGCAGATAGCGCTCCCGCATCACCCAGCTCCGCCATTGCTCGAACGCGCCCCTCGGCAGGTCCATGCCGACGCCGGCCCAGGCGGGGAGGTAGCCGAGCGTGCGCGCCAGCGGCAGGCCGACGCCGTTCATGAAGGCGATGACGCGGTAGCGTTCGGGCGAGGCCATCAGCTTCCAATAGGCAGCCTGCGATGCGATCAGGAGCGCGCGCGGGATCTCGGCATTGTTGGCAAGCAGCCCGAGCGCCTGGCCGCCGAAGGAGTGGCCGACATAGGCGAAGGGGAGGTTGCGGTATCGCTCGCGCATCCAGCTCACCGCCGCGGTGGCATCGAGCGAGGCCCAGTCGGCCATGGTGGCCTTGAAGCCGGCCAGCGATTTCGGCTTGTTGAGGCCGGTCGCCGCCATCGGCCGGCTATCGCCGGTGCCGCGGTAGTCGTAGGTCAGTACCGCGGCGCCGCGGCGGGCGAGGTAGCCGGCGAAACCACGATAGACCTTGCGGGGCACGGCGGTCGCCGAATTGATTAGCACGGCCTGGCGCCGCGTGCCGCGCGGGCAGGAACAACGTCGCGGCGAGCGGATAGCCGTCCGCGGCCGGCACGACGATGTCGTCGCTAAAAACGTCGTCCAGCGCGGCGGAGGCCACGGCGATTTCCCCGGCATTCATGCTATGCTCTACCAAATGCGAATTCGGATTTCCCTGCAAGGGCTTGACCAGATTGCAGGAATCCTTCTAGCGGGAAAGCGGGGGCCTGTGTATAAGCCGGGCTTTCCTCATGCCGTGATTAAGTCGCGGTTTTTGCTCAGGAGTTGACCTCATGTCCGAGCGGTGGACACCCGATAGCTGGCGCGCCAAGAAGGTGCTGCAGGTGCCCGATTATCCCGATGCCAAGGCATTGGCCGATGTCGAGGCCCAGCTGGCGACTTTTCCGCCGCTGGTGTTCGCGGGCGAGGCGCGCAGCCTGAAGAAGGCGCTGGGGCGGGTCGCCGCCGGCGAGGCCTTCCTGCTGCAGGGCGGCGACTGCGCCGAGAGCTTTGCCGAGCACGGCGCCAACAACATCCGCGACTTCTTCCGCGTCCTGTTGCAGATGGCGGTCGTGCTGACCTATGCCGGCGCGCTGCCGGTGGTGAAGGTCGGCCGGATCGCCGGCCAGTTCGCCAAGCCGCGCTCGTCGCCGACCGAGAAGCAGGGCGACGTCGAGCTGCCGAGCTATCGCGGCGACATCGTCAACGACATCGCCTTCACCCCGGAAGCGCGCATTCCCGATCCGCAGCGCCAGCTGATGGCTTATCGGCAATCCGCCGCGACGCTGAACCTGCTGCGCGCGTTCGCCACCGGTGGTTTCGCCAATCTCGGCAGCGTGCACCAGTGGATGCTCGGCTTCCTGAAGGATTCGCCGCAATCACGCCGCTACAAGGAGCTGGCCGACCGCATCTCGGATGCGCTGAACTTCATGCGCGCCTGCGGCCTCGATCTCGAGAGCCATCCCGAGCTGCGCGCCACCGATTTCTACACCAGCCACGAGGCGCTGCTGCTCGGCTACGAGCAGGCGATGACGCGGGTCGATTCCACCACCGGCGACTGGTACGCGACCTCCGGCCACATGATCTGGATCGGCGACCGAACCCGTCAGCTCGATCACGGCCATGTCGAATATTTCCGCGGCATCAAGAACCCGATCGGCCTGAAATGCGGCCCGTCGCTGAAGCCGGACGAACTGTTGAAGCTGATCGACATCCTCAATCCCGACGATGAGCCGGGGCGCCTCACCCTGATCAACCGGTTCGGCGCCGACAAGGTCGGCGACCATCTGCCAGGCCTGATCCGCGCCGTGCAGCGGGAAGGGCGCAAGGTGGTGTGGTCGTGCGATCCGATGCACGGCAACACCATCACCTCGACCTCGGGCTACAAGACGCGGCCGTTCGACCGCGTGCTATCGGAGGTGAGGTCGTTCTTCCAGATCCACGCTGCTGAAGGCACCCATGCCGGCGGCGTGCACCTGGAGATGACCGGACAGGACGTCACCGAATGCATCGGCGGCGCGCGCGCCATCACCGATGAGGACCTCAACGACCGCTACCACACGGTCTGCGATCCCCGTCTTAATGCCGAACAGTCGATCGACATGGCCTTCCTGATCGCCGAACTCCTGAAGCAGGAGCGCGCCGGCAAGGTCAAGCCGATGCCGGCCGCTGCGGGGTTGTGATTGGGGCTGTGGCTTGGGCAGGCAGTGACTTGGACTTGGGGGCCGTGACTTGTTGAGGTTCTGGCGAGCCACCATCAACTCGCGCAACGGGCTGGCATTCGCCATTCGCTCGGAGCAGGCGATTCGCGAGGAGGTGGTGGCGCTGGCGCTGTCGCTGCCGCTGGCCTGGCTGGTCGGCGCCACCGTGATGCGCCGGGTCGAATTGGTCGCGACCGTGGTGCTGGTGCTCGTCATCGAGCTGCTCAACACCGCGATCGAGAAGCTAGCCGATCGCCTGACCATGGATCACGATCCGCAGATCGGGCGGGTCAAGGACATGGGCTCGGCCGCGGTCGGCGTCGCGCTCGTCATGGCCGGGCTGTTCTGGCTGTTCGCCCTCGCTGAACGCATGGGCGCGTTCTGATTCCCGAGCATGATCCGGAAACGTGGGACCGGTTTTCCGATCAGATCATGCTCAAAAGAAGCTCCCGCCGGTCATGGCGCGATTTCTGCAATCGCACCATGACTGGAAGGTGATTGAAGTTTGCTGTTGTGCAGGACAACTTAAGCGTATGAGCGAACAACAGATCAAGATTACCCTGGCGCAACTCAATCCGACGGTCGGTGACGTCACCGGCAACGCCGCGAGGGCGCGCGCCGCGCGCGAGAAAGCCAAGGCCGACGGCGCCGACCTCGTGGTGCTGTCGGAACTGTTCATCGCCGGCTACCCGCCGGAGGATCTGGTGCTCAAGCCGGCGTTCCAGTCGGCCTGCCGCGCCGCGATCGAGGAACTGGCGCGCGAGACCAGGGATGGTGGCCCAGCGATGCTGATCGGCACGCCGTGGGTCGAGGACGGCAAGCTCTACAATGCCTGCGCGCTGCTCGACGGCGGCCGCATCGCCGCGCTGCGCTTCAAGGCCAATCTGCCGAATTACGGCGTGTTCGACGAGAAGCGGCTGTTCGCGCGCGGCCCGGCGCCGGGCCCGGTGACGGTGCGCGGCGTGCGTATCGGCGTGCCGATCTGCGAGGACATCTGGCTCGAGGAGTCCGAAGAATACGAGAACGTCGTCGAATGTCTCGCCGAGACCGGCGCCGAGATTCTCGTGGTGCCGAACGGCTCGCCCTATGCCCGCGACAAGGCCGACCTCAGGCTGTCGATCGTCGTGGCGCGCGTCACCGAGAGCGGGCTGCCGCTGGTCTATCTCAACGAGGTCGGCGGCCAGGACGAGCTGATCTTCGACGGCGCCTCGTTCGCGCTGAATGCCGATCTTTCCGTCGCGGCGCAGCTTCCGGCGTTCGAGGAGAACATCACGACGCTGACCTGGCGCAAGACCGCCGACGGCTGGCGCTGCAACGGGCCGATCACGGCGCAGCTCGAGGGCGACAAGGCCGATTACGCGGCCTGCGTGCTCGGTCTGCGCGACTATGTCCGCAAGAACGGTTTTCCCGGCGTGCTGCTCGGCGTCTCCGGCGGCATCGACTCGGCGCTGTGCGCGGCGATCGCGGTCGATGCGCTCGGCGCCGACAAGGTGCGCGGCGTGATGCTGCCGTTCCGCTACACCGCGCAGGTGTCGCTCGACGATGCCGCCAAGCTCGCCGCGGCGCTCGGCATCCGCTACGAGATCCTGCCGATCGCCGATGCCGTGAACGGCTTCGAGACGATTCTGGCGCCGGTGTTTAAGGAGCTGGAGCGCGACATCACCGAGGAGAATTTGCAGGCGCGCGCCCGCGGCACGCTGTTGATGGCGATCTCCAACAAGACCGGCGCCATGGTGGTGACCACCGGCAACAAGTCGGAGATGTCGGTCGGCTACGCCACGCTGTACGGCGACATGAACGGCGGCTTCAATCCGATCAAGGACATCTACAAGACCGAGGTGTTTCGCCTGTCGAGCCTGCGCAACGGCTGGAAGCCGGACGGCGCGCTCGGGCCGTCAGGCGAGGTGATCCCGGTCAACATCATCATCCGGCCGCCGACCGCCGAGTTGCGCGAGAACCAGACCGACCAGGATTCGCTGCCGCCCTACGACGTGCTGGACGCGATCCTCGAGCGGCTGGTGGAGCGCGAGGAGCCGCTGGCGACCATCATCGAAGCCGGCTTCGACCGCGACGTGGTGGCCCGGGTCGATCGCCTGCTCAACATCGCCGAATACAAGCGGCGGCAGGCGGCGCCGGGGGTGAAGGTGACGCGGAAGAACTTCGGCCGCGACCGCCGCTATCCCATCACCAACCGCTTCCGCGATTTCGGCAAGGCGCTGCCGGCGCCCGACGAGACGCTGGTGGCGCGCACCTCGCGCGCGTCGGCGGAAGCGTTCGAGGGCTGAACTCTTCTTACCGCTTGGGAATGAAGGTCGGGCCGACGGTGCGGATCTGGCCGTCGCTCGCCGGCGCGGCCGGTGCCGCGGCGTCAGCGGCGGCGGGCTGCTGTTGAGCTGCGGCTGCGGGCGCGCCCTTCTTGCCGGCGGCGGCCTTGGTCTGGGCGCGCTGCTGCATCTTCCGCGCGCTCTCCTCGGTGACGATGATGTCACCCTGCTGCTCGGCGGACGCCTTGTCGTCGACCGCCTTCAGCGCCTCGGCCCAGCTCTGGCCGGCCGGCTTGCAGGAGCAGGACGGATTGAACTCGGTGCGGTACTTGAAGGCGTTCGGCAGCGACGAGTAGGACACGCCGCTGATCGAGACCGCCTGGTTGATGTCCTCGCCGGGATTTCGGTAGGTGAACAGGCTGGCATCCGCGGCAGGGCACTGCGCCTTGCAGATCTGCTCGTCGGCGGCGAAGCGCGCCTGCACGGTCGCGAACGAGATCGGGAAATAGGCGCCGTCGCAGGTGCGGACGCAGACGGTGCGGAAGGTGCCGGACTGGGCGCCATACTGCGCATCGGGCGGGGGCAGCGGATTGTTGGGATTGCCGCCGCCACCGCCGCCGAACAGGTTCTCGAGGAAGTTGCCGGGGCCACGCGCGGCCGCGGCATATTGCGGGCCGCAATTATTCTGCGCCAGAGCGGTCAGGACCGAACGGCGCTGGTTCTCGCGGTCGGCGCCGCCGAGCCCGCCCGAGCGCAGCCGCTCGAGATTGGCGGTGATCTGGTCGAGATTGGCGCGCATCTGCTGGATCTGGGTGTTGACCGGACCGCACTGCGCCGAATTGTTGTTGAAGAGCGAGAAGAATCCGGAGCTGTCGCAGCCCATGCGCCGGGCCTGCGCCGTCACGCGATCGAGCTCGCCCTGCTGGCGGGTTGCCGCGTCCTGATAGCGGCGGATCTGCTCGTCCTTGGCCGGGTCGCCGGAGCCGCCGCCGCGGTCGATCGCCGCCAGCTGGCCTTCGAGCCGGCCGCACATCGGATTGGCCTGCGGATTGGGCTGTGGCGCGCCTTGCGGAGCCGGACCGGGCGGGCCGGGCGGCACTTGCGCCAGGGCATGCATGGCGGGCAGGGACATGCCGGCCAGCACGGCGCAACTCAGAAACCAGCGGGAGAAGCGAGAACGGGAGCTATTGGGCATATCCGGCCATTAAAACGACGCCGCGCGGCGATCAACGCCAAAGCGCGCGGGCAAGGCCGCTGCAATAGCCGTTTCTCGGGGCAGCGTCACGTCGTTTCCGGGGCGCCGGTGTGGCAATAACCCCGTCTGGCCAGCGGCTTGGCTCAGCGCTGGCAGGTGATGGCGACGAATTCACCACAGCTGTTGCCGTTGCATTTTTCATTCGCGGCGTGCGGAACCGCACCGGTGATCTCGTCGGGATCGACGCGGCGGTAATTGGTGGCCTGCGCAAAATCGCGTGACCGGCAATAGGCGCGGGCGGCGGAGGCACCGCAGCGATCGCCGCGGGCGAGGCACTGGTCGATGCCGTAGCCGTCGGCCTGGTTGGCGACGATGAAGACGCGGCTGTCGGCCAGCGCGGCCGAGGAAACAAGGAAGGACGGAGCAACAAAGAGCGTGCAGGCAATCAATGCTGAAACAGGCCGCATGGTGCACCAGTGAAAATGGCGGGGAATCCGCAAGCGACCGGATACGCCCAAATCCTTAATAATGATTAACCATGAGGGCGTTGACGTGATTTCGGTGCGAAGCGGGTGGCTAACCGCCCGAAAACAGCCCCTTGACGCAATAATGGGGCCGTGAGACATGGTGGAACCATGAACGGCCACCTCGCCATCTGCAGCATTTGCCGCGAGATTATGAGCTAGCGATTCGCTGGCTGAGGCCGTCTTTTCTCAACACATGAGAGCATTGGACCGCCCGGCCGCAAGGGAACGGTTTCCATGGATTTGCGCCTCTACGATACGCTGACCCGGGAGAAGCGGCCGTTTGTGCCGCTCGATGCCGACAACGTCCGCATGTATGCCTGCGGACCGACGGTCTACGACTTCGCCCATATCGGCAACGGCCGCGCCGCCATCGTTTTCGACGTGCTGTTTCGCGTGCTGCGCCATCGCTATGGCGCCGATCACGTGACCTATGTCCGCAACGTCACCGACGTCGACGACAAGATCAACGTCCGCGCCGCGCGGGATTATCCCGGCGTGCCGCTGAACGAGGCGATCCGCAAGGTCACCGAGCAGACCTATCAGCAGTATCAGGACGACGTCACGGCGCTCGGCTGCTTGCCGCCGACCGTGCAGCCGCGCGCGACCGAGCACATCCCGGAGATGCGCGCCATCATCGAGAAGCTGGTTGCCGGCGGCTTTGCCTATGTCGCCGAGGATCACGTGCTGTTCTCGCCGCAGGCGATGAACGCGGCCAATTCGATGTTGCCGCGTTACGGCGCGCTGTCGAAGCGTTCGCTCGACGAGATGATCGCCGGCGCCCGCGTCGATGTCGCGCCCTACAAGCGCGACAACACCGATTTCGTGCTGTGGAAGCCGTCGAAGCCGGGCGAGCCGTCATGGCCGTCGCCCGCAGGCATCAAGGTCGAGGGCCGCCCCGGCTGGCACATCGAGTGCTCGGCAATGGCTTGGAAGCATCTCGGCGAGAAGTTCGACATTCATGGCGGCGGCATCGACCTGGTGTTCCCGCACCATGAGAACGAGCTCGCCCAGACCTGCTGCGCGTTCCACTCCGACCGCATGGCCAATGTCTGGATGCACAACGGTTTCCTGCAGATCGAAAGCGAGAAGATGTCGAAGTCGCTCGGCAACTTCTTCACGATCCGCGATCTGTTGGCCGATTGGCCCGGCGAGGTGCTGCGGCTTGCCATGCTGAAGACGCATTATCGTTCGCCGCTCGACTGGACCGCCAAGGCCACCGAGGAGGCCGCGAAGACACTCGACGACTGGTACGCGGTCGCGGCCGACGCCGATCCCGGCGCGCCGTCGCCGGCGATGGTCGAGGCGCTCTACGACGACCTCAATACGGCGCAGGCGATGGCCGTGCTGCACGGCCTGCGCGGTGCTGCGTCGAGCAGCGAACAGAGCCGCAGGGAGTTTGCCGGCTCGCTCCGGCTGCTCGGCTTCCTGTCGGAGAGCGCGGCCGCGTGGGAGGCCCGCAAGCAGCAGGCGAGCGGTGTCGATGCCGCCGCGGTGGAAGCACTGATCACCGAGCGCACCGCGGCGCGGGCCCGCAAGGACTTCAAGGAGTCGGATCGGATCCGCGATCAGCTCGCCGCGATGGGCGTGGCGATCAAGGACGGAAAGGATGCCGAAGGAAAGCCGATCACCACCTGGGAGGTCGCGCGATGAGCCGCTCCGCGCCCGCCTTGCGCCCGTATCTGCCCGACGACGCGCCGCTGCTGGCGGCGATCTTCGCGGCCTCGATCATGGACCTGACCGGCGACGACTACAGCGAGGCGCAGCAGGAAGCCTGGGCGATGGCCGCCGACGACGAGGCGGCCTTCGGCAAGAAGCTCGCCGGCCAGCTCACGCTGATCGCGACCTTGCAGGGCGCCCCGGTCGGTTTCGCCTCGCTGAAGGGCGCCGATCTCATCGACATGCTCTATGTGCATCCGAGCGCGGTCGGGCAGGGTGTCGGCAGCGCGCTGTGCGATGCGCTTGAGAAGATCGCGAGTGCCCGCGGCACCAAGACCCTGAAGGTCGATGCCAGCGACACCGCGCTGGAATTCTTCCGCAAGCGCGGCTACGTCGCTCAGCAGCGCAACTCTGTCACTATCAACGATGAGTGGCTCGCCAACACCACGATGCAGAAGCAGCTCGATGGTGTAGCGACCCCGGGAGGCCACGCGTGAGCCGCGAGCGCATCTATCTGTTCGACACCACGCTGCGCGATGGCGCGCAGACCAACGGCGTCGACTTCACCTTGCAGGACAAGCAGGTGATATCAGGCATGCTCGACGCGCTCGGCATCGACTATGTCGAGGGCGGCTATCCCGGCGCCAATCCGACCGACACCGAGTTCTTCAGCAAGAAGCCTGCGTTCGACCACGCACGCTTCACCGCCTTCGGCATGACGCGGCGGCCGGGCCGCTCGGCGTCGAACGATCCCGGGCTTGCCGGCATCCTCGAGGCCAAGGCGGACGCGATCTGCTTCGTCGCGAAATCCTCCGCCTACCAGGTCCGCGTCGCGCTCGAGACCACGAATGAGGAGAACCTCGCCTCGATCCGCGATAGCGTCGCGGCCGCGAAGGCGCTCGGCCGCGAGGTGATGGTCGACTGCGAGCATTTCTTCGACGGCTACAAGGAGAACCGCGACTACGCGCTCGCCTGCGCCAAGGCGGCCTATCAGGCCGGCGCCCGCTGGGTGGTGCTGTGCGACACCAATGGCGGCACCATGCCGCATGAGATCGAGACCATCGTCGGCGAAGTCATCAAGCAGGTGCCCGGCGCCCATCTCGGCATCCACGCCCATAACGACACCGAGCAGGCGGTGGCGAATTCGCTCGCCGCGGTGCGGGCCGGCGCGCGGCAGATCCAGGGCACGCTCAACGGCCTCGGCGAGCGCTGCGGCAACGCCAACCTCTGCTCACTGATCCCGACCTTGAAGCTGAAGCAGGAGTTTGCCGACAAGTTCGAGATCGGCGTCACCACGGAGAAGCTGGCGACGCTGATGAAGGTGTCGCGCACGCTCGACGACATGCTGAACCGCGCGCCCAACCGCCATGCGGCCTATGTCGGCGAAAGCGCATTCGTCACCAAGACCGGCATCCATGCCTCGGCTGTCATGAAGGATCCGCAGACCTATGAGCACGTGCTGCCGGATTCCGTCGGCAACCACCGCAAGGTGCTGGTGTCCGATCAGGCCGGCCGCTCCAACGTGATGGCCGAGCTCGACCGTGCCGGCATCGCCTATGACAAGAGCGATCCGCGGCTGACGCGGCTGGTCGAGGAATTGAAGGAGCGCGAGGCCGCGGGCTTCGCCTATGAATCAGCCAACGCGTCGTTCGATCTCTTGGCGCGCCGCACGCTCGGCAAGGTGCCGGAATATTTCAAGGTCGAGCAGTTCGACGTTAATGTCGAGCAGCGCTACAACGCTAACGGCCAGCGCGTCACCGTGGCGCTCGCGGTGGTGAAGGTCGATGTCGACGGCGAGCGGCTGATCTCGGCCGCCGAAGGCAACGGCCCGGTCAACGCGCTCGACGTCGCGCTGCGCAAGGACCTCGGCAAGTACCAGAAATATATTGATGGCCTGAAGCTGATCGACTACCGCGTGCGTATCCTCAATGGCGGCACCGAGGCGGTCACGCGCGTCTTGATCGAAAGCGAGGACGAGACCGGCGAGAGCTGGACCACGGTCGGCGTCTCGCCCAACATCATCGACGCCTCGTTCCAGGCGCTGATGGATTCGGTGTTCTATAAGCTGGTGAAGTCAGGCGCGCAGGCGTGAGTGATTGAGCCGTCATTCCGGGGCGATGCGAAGCAGCGAACCCGGAATCTCGAGATTCCGGGTCTGGTCCTTCGGACCATCCCGGAATGACAACGGGGAGGGAGTATCCATGATCGACCACGTCTCCGTCAGCGTCCGCGATCTGGAACGGGCCGCGCGGTTTTACGAGCCGACGCTGGCCGCGCTTGGCCTGAGCCGCCTCGTCACGCGGCCGGCGACGATCGGCTTCGGCAAGGCCTATCCCGAATTCTGGATCAATCTGCGCGCCATGATGGCGCAGGTGCCGCATGCGAGCGGCACCCATATCTGCCTGCGCGCGAAGACCACCGCGGAGGTCGATGCCTTTCACGTCGCCGCGCTGGCGTCCGGCGGCCTCTCCGATGGCCCTCCGGGCCTGCGCCCGCACGACCGCGTGCGCTACTATGCGGCCTTCGTCCTCGATCCCGACGGCAACCGCATCGAGGCCGTGACGTTTCCGAGCGAGTAGGGTGACTTCAAACGGACGCTTGGTTAGACCCGTCATCCTGAGGCGCTCGCGAAGCGAGCCTCGAAGGATCGACGGCCACCAGCGGGGCCGTCGTGCTTCGAGACGGCCGCTCTGCGGCCTCCTCAGCATGACGGTCATGGAGCCGAAAGTGCGGCGAACAGTTACAGCCGCCGCGCCACTTCGGGCGCGAGTTCCTTCGCGGCCTCGGGCATGCGTGCCACCGCCGAACGCAGCCGTGGCAGGATCTCATCGACGCGATCGGCCATCAGGACGTTGATCGGCAGCGTCGGGCGGATGAACTCGGTCATGCGCATGTGGTTGAGCAGCGAGAGCAGGGGCTCCCAGAAATTGTCGATGTTGGCGAGCAGGATCGGCTTGTGGTGACGGCCGAGCTGCTGCCAGGTCAATTGCTCGACCAGCTCTTCGAGCGTGCCGATGCCGCCGGGCAGCGCGACGAACGCATCCGAGCGCTCGAACATCAGGCGCTTGCGCTCATGCATATCGGGCGTGACGATCATCTCCTGAACCGAGGTCAGCGCGTTCTCGCGCGCGCGCAGGAATTCGGGAATGATGCCGGTGACGGAGCCGCCATGATCGAGCGTCGATTTCGCGACTGCACCCATCAGGCCGATCGAGCCGCCGCCATAGACCAGGCGCACGTTGCTTTCGGCAAAGCTCTTGCCGAGTGCGACGGCAGCTTCAACGAAACGGGGATTGTTACCGGGGCCGGAGCCGCAATAAACACAGACAGTCTTGATTTGGTTCATACGTTCCTTGTGGCACTGCAGCGTAAACAGGGTCAAGACTCCCATATGGGGATGGAGAGCCAAAAAATCCCGTAAATTCCCGCGAATCGCGAACAATTTTCGTCATAAGCCTGTACGCCGCGTTCAAACGATCTATATGACGGGCACAATGGCAAACCGTGGAAAAGATGTGGCAGCGGACCGCCGCGCCGTGACCGCGCGGGCGGGCGCCTGATGGTGCCGCCGCAACAGAGTGTGACCGGCGCCGCACAGCCCACGGCCACGTCGCCGGCCGCCGAGAAGGGGACGCTGCTCGGCACCCTCGTTCATCTCTGGCCCTATATCTGGCCCGGCGATCGCGCCGATTTGAAGACGCGCGTGATCTGGTCGGTGGTGCTGCTGCTGTTCGCCAAGCTTGCCACGCTGTCGGTGCCGTTCACCTTCAAATGGGCGATCGATGCGCTGAACGGCACCGGCTCTGCGCCGGTTGCGGCCTCGAACTGGGTGGTCTGGCTGATCGCCTCGCCGGTGCTGATGACGATCAGCTACGGCGCGGTGCGCATCATCATGGCGGTGCTGACGCAGTGGCGCGACGGCATCTTCGCCCGCGTCGCCATGCATGCGGTGCGGCGGCTCGCCTACATCACTTTCGTGCACATGCACGAGCTGTCGCTGCGCTTCCATCTCGAGCGCAAGACCGGCGGCCTGACCCGCGTGCTGGAGCGCGGCCGCTCCGGCATCGAGACCATCGTGCGGATGGTGATCCTGCAGCTGATCCCGACCATCGTCGAGGTCGCGCTGCTGGCGGCGGTGCTGCTCTGGCAGTTCGACTGGCGCTACGTGCTCGCGGTGCTGCTCACGGTCGTCGTGTTCATGTACTTCACCTATATCGCGACCGAGTGGCGGATTGAGATCCGCCGCAGGATGAACGATTCCGACACCGAGGCGAACACCAAGGCGATCGACTCGCTGCTCAACTACGAGACAGTGAAATATTTCGGCGCCGAGGAGCGCGAGGCGCGGCGCTACGACCGTTCGATGGAGCGCTACGAGCAGGCCAGCGTGAAGACCTACACCTCGCTTGCGGTGCTCAACACCGGGCAGGCGATCATCTTCACCGCGGGCCTGACCGCGACCATGCTGATGTGCGCGTTCGGCATCCGCAACGGCACCCACACCGTCGGCGATTTCGTGCTGATCAATTCGATGATGATCCAGCTCTACCAGCCGCTGAATTTCATGGGCATGGTCTATCGCGAGATCAAGCAGGCGATCATCGACATCGAGAAGATGTTCGACGTGCTGGCGCGCGATCCCGAGGTGAAGGACATTCCGGGTGCCGAGCCGCTTGCGGTGTCGTCCGGCAGCGTGCGGTTCGAGGATGTCCGCTTCTCCTACGAGGCGGACCGGCCGATCCTCAAGGGCCTGAGCTTCGAGGTGCCGGCCGGCAAGACGGTTGCGATCGTCGGCCCCTCCGGCGCCGGCAAGTCGACGATCTCGCGGCTGCTGTTCCGTCTCTACGACGTCTCGAGCGGCCGCATCCTGATCGACGGCCAGGACATCAAGACCGTGACGCAAGCCTCGCTGCGCTCGGCGATCGGCATGGTGCCGCAGGACACCGTGCTGTTCAACGACACCATCCGCTACAACATCCGCTACGGCCGCTGGGACGCCGGCGACGACGAGGTGGAGGAGGCGGCGCGCCTTGCGCAGATCGACGGCTTCATCCGGATGTCGCCGCAGGGCTATGAGACGCAGGTCGGCGAGCGCGGCCTGAAACTCTCCGGCGGCGAGAAGCAGCGCGTCGCGATCGCGCGCACGGTGCTGAAGGCGCCGCCGATCCTGGTGCTGGACGAGGCGACCTCCGCGCTCGACAGCCACACCGAGCATGAGATCCAGGGCGCGCTGGAGCGGGTCTCGCGCAATCGCACCTCGCTGGTGATCGCGCACCGGCTGTCGACCATCGTCGGCGCCGACGAGATCATCGTGCTGGACCAGGGCCGGATCGCCGAGCGCGGCACCCACGCGCGGCTTTTGGCCGCCGACGGCCTCTATGCCAGCATGTGGAACCGGCAACGCGAGGCCGAGGAGGCCCGCGAACGGCTCGCCCAGGTCGATGACGACGGCACCGCGCCGAATCGGCTGCCGCCGGCGGTCACCGAAACGTCGGAGGATTCCAGCCCTGATGCGGGTGAGAAACCCTTGCCGACCGCCGCGGAATAGTCGATTTAGGGCCTCTCCCGCCAAATGGGGCGGGGAAACGCAAGCGAGCTCTGATGTCGATCGCCAACTCCATCCGCGCGCAGATCCCGTCGATCCACCCCGAGGGCTATCCCTTTATCGGCGGCTTCGCTCTGGCGAGCCTGATCCTGTTCTGGATCTGGACCCCGCTGGGCTGGATCGGGACGCTGCTGACCGTCTGGTGCGCGCTGTTCTTCCGCGATCCGGTTCGCGTGACGCCGCTGCGCGACGGCATCGTGGTATCGCCGGCCGACGGCCGCGTCTCGATGGTGGTGCAGGCGCTGCCGCCGGCCGAGCTCGGGCTCGGCGACAAGCCGCTGCCGCGGGTCTCGGTGTTCATGAGCGTGTTCAACTGCCATGTGAACCGCAGCCCGGTGGTCGGCCGCATCGACCGCATCGCCTACCGGCCCGGCGCCTTCATCAATGCCGAGCTCGATAAGGCGAGCGAGGACAATGAGCGCAATTCGCTCGTCATCTCGACCTCCAACGGGCGCATCGGCGTGGTCCAGATCGCGGGCCTCGTGGCGCGGCGCATCGTCTGCTTCGTCAAGGAAGGCCAGTCGATCGGCGCCGGCGAGCGCTTCGGCCTGATCCGCTTCGGCTCGCGGCTCGACGTCTATCTGCCCGAGGGCACCAAGGCGCTGGTCTCGGAGGGGCAGACCGCGGTTGCCGGCGAGACGATTCTGGCGGATTTCCGCAACGCCGATCCGGGCCGGACCTACCGCGCCGATTAACTCTGTTTCGCCAGCCCCATCAGCCGGTTCCCGCCGCAATGGCGGAGCCGGGCGGCGCTTGCTATATTCATCAGGCCATGACGCCATTCGATCCGAATTCCACCGAGTATCGCCGCCGCCGGTTCCGCCCGATCCCAGTGCGGATGCTGGTGCCGAACATGATCACGCTGCTGGCGATCTGCGCCGGCCTCACCGCGATCCGGCTGTCGACGGAAGGGCGGATGGAGCTGGCGGTCGCCGCCATCGTGTTCGCCGCGATCCTCGACGGCATCGACGGCCGCGTCGCGCGCATGATCAAGGGCCAGTCGAAATTCGGCGCCGAACTCGACAGCCTCGCCGACTTCGTCAATTTCGGCGTCGCGCCGGGCCTGATCCTGTATTTCTGGCAGCTGCATGAATTGAACAATGGCGGCTGGATCGCCGCGATGGTGTTCGCGATCTCCGGCGGCCTGCGGCTTGCGCGCTTCAATGCCTCGATCGACGATCCGAACAAGCCGGCGTTTGCCGCCAACTATTTCACTGGCGTGCCGGCGCCGGCCGGTGCGATCACCGTGCTGCTGCCGATCTATCTCGCCTTCCTCGGCGTGCCGATGCCGCCGGCGACGCTGACGGCGTTCTACACGCTGTTGATCGCCTTCCTGATGGTGTCGCGGCTGCCGGTGTTCTCCGGCAAGACCGTGAAGATGCGCGTGCCGCCGGAAATGGTGCTGCCGGTGTTCGTGTCGGTGGTGTTCATCGTCGCGCTGCTGATCGGCTATCCCTGGCACATCCTGTCGGCGGGCTCGGTGCTCTATCTGATCAGCCTGCCCTGGGGCTGGAAGTCCTACCGCGACCAGGAGCGCCAGCTTGCAGCGCAGACGCAGGCTGCAAGCGCGCCGGTGGCCGCGCAGGCCGCTGCTCCCTATACGGCGCCGGTCGCGGAGAGTGACCACGACGATCGTCCGACGCATCTGCACTGAGTGCGCCCTCGGTAGTCGACCGTCATCCTGAGGTGCGAGCCTTGCGGCGCAATTGCGCCGCCGGGCGAGCCTCGAAGGATGTACGGCCCGGCTCCGAGATTGGGGCCGTCGACCCTTCGAGGGCCGCTGAAGAAGCGGCCACCTCAGGGTGACGGTGATAGAGTGGTTTCATTCCAGCAAATATCAGCCATGAGCGTGCCTCGGTTGGGTTCGCCTGCGATCTCGGCTATAGGCTGAGACGGCCCGCTCGAGCATGATCCGGAAAAGTGGAGACCGGTTTTCCGAAAAGATCATGCTCAAACAAAGAAATGAGATCATGATGCGTTTCCCTGGAAACGCATCATGATCTGACGCCAAAAATCAGGAGAGAAACGCCGTGACGACATCCGCTTCCGCCCCGCTTCCTGCTTCCGTCCTTGAAGCGTTGGCGCGCTACGATACGCCGACGATCTGCAACGCGATGGAGATCGTCGCGCCGGAGCGCCGTCTGATCGGCTACACCGTGAAACCGCTGGTCTGCCCGTTCCCGACGCTGCCGCCGATGGTCGGCTACGCCCGCACCACGACGATCCGCTCGGTGCTGAAATCCGGCCTCTCGGCCGAGGAGCAGTCGAAGCGCCGCATCGAATACTACGAATATGTCGGCACCGGCTTCGGCCCGCGCATCTCTGTCATCCAGGACATCGACGGCCCGGACGTCGGCTATGGCGCGTTCTGGGGCGAGGTGCAGAGCAACGTGCACAAGGCGCTCGGTTGCCTCGGCGTCATCACCGACGGCTCGATCCGCGACATTCCGCAATGGGCGCCGGGCTTCCAGGCGCTGGCCGGCTCGATCGGCCCGTCGCACGCCTGGGTGCATGCGGAGAGCTTCGGCGGCGAGGTCCGCGTCGCCGGCATGACCGTGCGTTCCGACGATCTGATCCACGCCGACAGCCACGGCGCGATCGTGATCCCTTATGAGGTTGCGGCGAAGCTGCCCGAGGCCGCGGAACTCTGCGGCCGGCGCGAGACCCCGATCCTGGACATCGCACGCAGCAAGGATTTTTCGCTCGAGAAGCTCAAGGACGCGCTGAAGCGTTCGGCGGAGATCCACTGATGCAGCACGCGTTGTCGATTTGCAGAGCGGCGGGCCGGAGGGCCCGCCGTTTTGCTTTCGGTGTCAGGCCGGAGCCACCTTCGCGATCTCGTTCGCCCCGCGAACCGTCATGTCGATGGCGACATAGAGGATCACGGCGAGTCCGACATAGGCGATCCAGCGGTGGTTCTGCAGCAGCCGCGCGATGACGGAGGCCGCCGCGCCCATCATCGCGATCGAGAGCGCGAGGCCGAACACCAGCACGATCGGCTGCTCCCGCGCCGCACCCGCGACCGCCAGCACGTTGTCGAGCGACATCGAGACGTCGGCAACGATGATCTGCGTGGTGGCCTGCCACAGCGTCTTGCGCTGGCCCTTTGCGCCATCGGCGTGTTCGGCCGTGGTCTCGTGGGCGTCGGCGCGCAGCTCGCGCCACATCTTCCAGCACACCCACAATAGCAGGATGCCGCCGGCCAGCAGCAGGCCGACGATCTGCATCAATTGCGTGGTGACCAGGGCGAACAGGATGCGCAGCAGTGTCGCGGCACCGATGCCGATCAGGATCGCCTTGCCGCGCTGCTTCTCCGGCAGGCCGGCCGCGGCAAGGCCGATCACGACGGCGTTGTCACCGGCCAGCACGAGGTCGATGACGACGACCTGCAGCAATGCGCTGAGGGCGTCGAGTGAAAACAACTCGGGCGAAAATAGTTCGGACATGGGTCATGTTCCCCTTGAGGTCGGGGAGCGGACCCTTTCGACGAAACCGGCTCTTGCCGTCATGCGGACGGCAAATCCACCGCGACACTTATCGCGTCACGGGTCGAAGCAGGGCCACTCCAACTGAGTTCCAGTCCGACATCGCAGCTTGTGGCTGCCAGAGGGGCCCGGCCTGGGATTACGGTCGTGACACCGGACGCATTGCTGCTTCTTCCTCGAAGAACAGCGCCGCCTGATCCGGTTCGCCGAGGATCGCCGCTGCGCACCCCATGAAGGTGAACGCGCCGGCAAAATCCCACAGCGTGAGGTTCGCCACGGTTGAGCGCGCGTGGATCACGCGCGCCGCAATCGCAGCAATGGCTGCCTGGACGAACAACAACAGGCTGAGAACGGGCAGCACGAGTGCAGGCTCAACCAGACGGAGCGTCAGGACGATCGGCAGCGCGGTCAGCGCGCCGAACAACAGCAGCATGCCGAACGGCTCCAGAGAGGGAGTCTTTCGCAGCATCGTGTCTGGAATGATCGAGGACATTCCGGTCCTTTACCGATCCTGACTTGTCGTTCACGTCGAGGATATCAGAACGCGATCTCTTTGACGCGCGACGCGGCGCCGCGCGACCGCCGGCCGCGCGACAAGATGTACGTATGCGGTTCCGGAGAAGGCCCGAGCCCCCGGGGGGTGATCTTGGACGCCATTTTGGCGCCGCCAGCGCGGTGGCATGCCATGGCAAAGTCCGCGCGGCGCCTTTATCTTTGCTGACAGCGCTGGGCGAACGATCGAAAGGCAATTTCGATGAATATGGCAGGCAAGACGGTGCTGATCACCGGTTCCACCGACGGCGTCGGCCGCTACGTCGCGATGAAGCTGGCGTCTGCTGGCGCCCGGGTCCTGATCCACGGCCGCGATACCAAGCGGGCGCAGACGCTCGCCGACGAGATCAAGCGCCTCAGCGGCCGCGAGCCGATGTTCTACCAGGCCGATCTGTCCTCGCTCGCCGAGGTCCGCGAGTTCGCCCAGCTGGTGCTCGACGACCAGGAACGCCTTGATGTGTTCGTCAGCAACGCGGGCATCGGTTCGCAAAACGAGGGGCCGGCGCGGCAGACCAGCAAGGACGGCCACGAGCTGCGCTTCGCGGTCAACTATCTCGCCGGCTTCCTGCTCGCGCATCTGTTGCTGCCGCGGCTCAAGGCGAGCGCGCCGGCGCGCATCGTCAATGTCGCGTCGCTCGGCCAGCACCCGATCGATTTCGGCGACGTGATGATCACGAAGAACTACAGCGGTGCGCGCGCCTATGCGCAGAGCAAGCTGTCGCAGATCATGTTCACCATCGACCTGGCCGCGGAGCTGGAAGGCTCCGGCGTGACCGTCAACTCGCTTCACCCCGCGACCTACATGAACACCACGATGGTGCGCGCCAGCGGCGCGACGCCGATCTCGACCGTCGAGCAGGGCGGTGATGCCATCCTGCGTCTGGTCCAGGACGACGATGTGGCAGGCCGGAGCGGGCTGTTCTTCGACGGCAAGCGCGAGGCGCGCGCCCATGCCCAGGCCTATGACGCCGAGGCGCGCGAGCGGCTCAAGGCGTTGAGCCTGACGCTCACCGGGCTGCGGGCTTCCTGATCCGGCGCGAGACCGGCGCACTTTGGACGCGACCTTGGGCGCGGATCGCCTCGAACAGGCGCTTGCATGCGGCCGCAACGCCGCGATCCGGCACCGTCGCAATGCCGAGCAAGAGACCCGGCTGCGCGCGCTTCGGTGAGAAATACCAGGGCGAGAGCGGGGCGGGCGCCAGCCCGTGCGCGAGCAGTGCCCTGACGATCTCGACATCGGCGGTCTTGTCCGGCAGCGTCAGCATGACGGCGAGGCCGGCAATCCGCACGTCGTTGCTCCAGCTCCTTAGCGCCGTCGTTAGCGCATCGCGGTTGTCGCAATAGGCCCGCTTGGTTCGCCTGAGATGGCGGATGTAGTGACCGTCGCGCATGAACTCCGCGGTGGACAGCTGCACCGCTGGGCCGGGAGCGGGGACCAGGCACGTCGCGACATCGGCGAACTGCGCCGCCAATGGCTCTGGCGCAACCAGGAAGCCGAGGCGCAGCGTCGGCGAGATCGTCTTGCTGAAGGAGCCGAGATGGATCACCCGGCCGGCGCGATCGAGCGAGGCGAGCGCCGGCGCGGCACGGCCATCGAGCTGCAATTCGCCGAGATAGTCGTCCTCGATGATGAAGGCTCCGGTTTGGGCGGCCCAGTCGAGCAGCTGCGCGCGACGTTGCGGCGACAGCGGCGGGCCGAGCGGCGCCTGCTGGCCCGGGGTCACGACCGCGAGCGCCGCGTCGGGGGCGTGCTTGAGACCGTGCTCGACATCGATGCCGTTGGCATCGACGGGGATCGGGACGACCTCCAGCCGGCCGAGCTCGAGGCCCTTTCGCGTCAATGGAAATCCCGGGTCTTCCATCCACGCGCGGCGGCCTTCGAGGCCGAGCACGCGCATCGCGAGGCCGAGTCCTCCGCTGAATCCCGAGGTGATGACGATCTGCGCGGGCGAGCATTCGAGCCCGCGCGCGATCGCGAGATGCGCCGCGATCTCGCGTCTCAATTCGAGCTCGCCGCGTGGATCGACATAGCGCATCACCGCGCTCAATTCCGCCCGGACGGCGCGCGCGCGGATTCGCGCCAGCAGCTTGGCGGGGAGGCTATCCTGCGCGGGGACGCCCATCCGGAAGTGTCCCTGACCGCTCAGATCGCGAAACATCTCCACGACCGATCCGTGAGCGACCGGCGCATCGGGCTTGGCGGCCTTCCTGGGCCGCCTCGCGACGGTGGTGCCGCCCGCCTTCGACGACACGATGTGCTGGGCGTCCGACAGCTTGTCATAGGCCGCCCGCACGGTGCCGCGCGCAACGCCGAGCTGCGCGGCAAGGTCGAGCCACGATGGCAGCCGGGCGCCCGGCACCAGCACGCCGTTGTCGATCGCCGCCGCGATCGCCTTGCGGATCTGCTCGGAGAGCGGCGTCCTGGCCGACCGGTCGAGCGCGATGGGAAGCGGGTTGGACATGGCCCGTGGTACACCAATTCGGTTCATTCTTGGTGCTTCTTTTTGGCCATGCGTGCCCGCATCTATCCGGTAGCAATGGAGGCACGAGATGAAGACCTTGATGACGACGCTGCTGGCCTGCGCGGCGCTTGCGACCCCGGTGATGGCGCAATCGGTGACGCCGAAGTTCGAGCACATGATCACGAACATTCCCGGCAAGTCGCTGATCGCGGTCGAGGTCAACTTTCCGCCCGGCGAGCCGTCGGCGCCGCATCATCACGCCAAATCGGCGTTTCTCTATGTCTACGTGCTCCAGGGCGCGATCGAGAGCCAGCTGGAAGGCGAGGTCGCGCATGTCTATCGGGCCGGCGACAGCTTCTTCGAGCCGCCCGGCGCGCATCACGTGCTCGGGCGCAACGCCAGCGCGACCGAACCGGCGAAGCTGCTTGCGGTGTTCGTCGTCGACAGCAACGACAAGGCGCTGACTGTGTTCGACAAGGAAGGACACAAGCAATGAGCATGCGGATCGACTACAACAAGGTCGCGCCAGCGGGCATCAAGGCGCTCGGCGGCGTCTATGGCTACATCACGCAAAGCGGGCTTTCCGCGCAGCTCGTCGAACTGGTCTATCTGCGGATATCGCAAATCAACGGCTGCGCCTATTGCCTGGACTCGCATACCCGCAGCCTGTTGAAGATGGGCGTCAAGGTCGAGAAGCTTGCGGTGCTGCAGGTCTGGCGCGAGGCCGAGGCGCTGTTCGACGCCGAGGAGCGCGCCGCGCTGGCCTGGGCCGAAACCGTCACCCGCGTGGCCGAGACCGCGATCCCGGATGCCGATTACCAGGTGGCCCGCGAGGTGTTCAACGAGAAGCAGCTGGTCGACCTGACCATCGCGATCGGCCTGATGAATACCTACAACCGCATCGCAATCGGCTTCCGCAACCCGCCGCAGGCCGTGGTCGAGCATTCCGCTGCGGCGGCTTGATCTTGGCAGGAATGGGTCAACTCCTGGACGGAAGCAACTCATTCGTTGCGGGCCGCATGCTCAGCAGCAGGAGTGCGCCGGAGAGCAAGTACAGCGCCATGACGAAGTACATGCCATAGATGTTGTCGCCGGTGTTCCGCACGATGAACCCGGTGATCGACGGGCTTACCGCCGGACCGAGATTTCCGAGGCTGGTGA
This sequence comes from Bradyrhizobium sp. USDA 4506, assembly GCF_054058795.1. Classification (NCBI taxonomy): domain Bacteria; kingdom Pseudomonadati; phylum Pseudomonadota; class Alphaproteobacteria; order Hyphomicrobiales; family Nitrobacteraceae; genus Bradyrhizobium; species Bradyrhizobium sp. USDA 4506. The sequence goes on from NZ_JBSSBM010000002.1 coordinate 1,769,800, forward strand.
CGAGGGCAAGGCCGCCGGCCGCCGCGCCCGCTGAGAGATACTCACTGGTCAATGCATAGAAGAGCGGCGGCGCTGATACAAACCCGATGACGGCGAAGGAGAGAGCCAGGATCGAACCAACAAAAGTGCCGTGGAGTAACATGAGAAAGAACAAGCCGCCGGCGGCAATCGTGACGCAGGTCGCATAGTGCCAGCGGCGCTCATGCCGCTTGTCCGAATGACGACCGATCAGGATCATGCAGACGATACCCGCAGCGTTGGCTACTGCGTGATAGACGCCGACCAGTAGCGGATCCTTTACTCCCCAGCTATGGATCAGGGTCGGCATCCAGAATACCATCGTGTAGTTGGCGCCCAGCAGACAAAAACAGGCCAGCGACAACAGGTAGACCTTCGGGTCTCGCAGCAGCTGCCGGAACGTCCCCGAGGTCGCCTTAACGATGTTCTCTTCGTCATGCTGTAAAGCATCGTCCAGCAGCGCCTTCTCCCCCTTCGAGAGCCACGCGGCCTGGAACGGTTTGTCCTTGAGCAGGTAATACACGAGAACGCCGAGGATTGGCGCGGGCAGCCCCTGGATCAGAAACAGCCATTGCCAGCCGTAAAGACCGCTGACGCCGTCGAAATACTTCAGGATCGAACCACACAGCGGACCAGCGATGAACATCACAATGGGTGGCGCCGACGCGAGGATCGCGATGACCTGCCCGCGCCTCACCGACGGGTACCAGTACGTCAAGTACAGCAGCACGCCCGGGGCGAAGCCGGCCTCAAAGACACCAAGGAAGAACCTCGCCGCATAGAACTGGAGCGGCGTCGATACGAACATCATGGCGGTCGCCGCCAATCCCCAGAGCACCATGATCCGCAACAGGGTCTTGCGCGCGCCGATCCTTTCCAGAAGAAGATTGCTGGGCACCTCAAACAGGAAATATCCGACGAAGAAGATGCCAGCGCCGAGCCCGTAGACTGCATCATCAAACGGTAGTGTCTGCTTCATCTGAAGCTGTGCGAAGCCGATGTTGATGCGGTCGAGAAAGGCGACCATGCTGGCGATCAGTAGCAAAGGTACAAGGGCCCAGTCGACCTTGGCGAACACGGCCTTGTACGCCGGGTTCTCCAATATCGGCGACGACGACTTGCTTGCAGCAGGCAGATGCATTCTTGTTCCTTCCAAAGTATGCTTTTGCCTATGATGTCCTTCGAACCAGTCGCTGCTCCATTGCGCGGGAGTAATGGTCTGACCTCGAAAGCTCAGGTGACCTTTGCCTCGATGACGCTGAGACGCCCGGCCGGATAGGTCGCGGTGTGAGTAAAGCCGGATTCGCGAAACAGCCAAGCGTACTGCTTTTCCGTTCTTTCGAGACCGCCAGGCCCGCGAAGCATGAGCAGATCGGTCAGCGTCTGTTCCCTGTGCGCATCGCTTACGCTCGGGAATTCCGGCATGATCCGTTCGACAAGCAGGAGCACGCCCCCTCCGGGGAACGCCCTTCGACAGTTTGCGAGGATGACCATACTGCGCTCATCGCTCCAATCGTGAATAATGTTCTTCATGACGATGGCATCCGCGATCGATGGAATCGTCTGGAAGAAATCGCCGGCCATGAATTCGATGCGATCACTGAGCCCGCTGCGCCTCAGGTGGCCAGTCGCGGATTCGGCGCAGCGCGGAAGGTCGAAAATAGTCCCTCGGATATGCGGATGCTGCCCGGCTATGGCGCCAACGAGTTCGCCGGAGCCGCCGCCGACATCCATGAGATGAGCGAACGCACCGAAGTCGTAGGCCCCCAGGATATCCGGAATCGCCAGACGGGTCCCCTCCGTCATAGCCGCATTAAATATGCTGACCATCTCCGGATCGCGCGCCATCAGATCAAAGCTGTTTTCATGGTCAAGCAGTTGCGCGGCGGTCTTGCCGGTCATGATCGAGTCCAGCAACCCGGTCCACGATTCGGTCAGAAATTGGCCTTCAAAGATCGTCCAGTTCTTGAGGGACTGGGTTGCGGCCCCGTCAAGGCAAGCCCCCAGTTCGGTCAATGCGTATCGCTCTTCAGCGACCGTGCAAATGCCTATGGTCGAAAGCGCGGTCAGCAGGCGGCGGAGCGCCTGCTTGTTCGCACCGGTCGCCTCGACGAGTTCGCCAAGGGGCCGCGATCCATCGCGCAGGAGCTCGGCGATCCCCAGCTTCGCGGCGACGTAGATGACCGCGGTCACGCGCTGCGACTGAATAAGGTGCAGCAATCTTGCGGATGCTTGGACAGAGGCCATCGATCATTCCCCCTCATGTTGCTCGTTGGTGCTGGTCCAGCGCTCCCGGGCAAACCTGCTCAGGCTCGAAAGCGGCGCGCTGCGCGGCATTGATTGGCCGATCCTGATCTCGGTGTCGGTGACGCCGGGACCGCATCGCCGGTCCGTCCCCGCAACTGGGGAAGGGTTGAAACCTGAAATACTTAGCGCAGTATGGATGACAGAACTGATCATGGAGGCCTGCCTGGCGCTGACCGCTTTTGGTGGATCGCTGCTCGGGACGGTTTTGCTATCCCGCGCCGCAAGATGATGCTGTACAATTGCCGCCAGGTCCCGAAACCTCGCCGATATTCTGCCGATATTTTCCGAAATGGCCCAACGAGGCGTTCTTGCTTAAGTCATCGCAGCCTTCGATTGTGATCGGCGACCGGACCTTGGACCTGGCCCGCGAATTGCTGCTCGACGGGCGCGGCGACATCGTGCCGTTGCGTCCTCAAGCCTGGGCGGTGCTGCGGCTCCTCGCGCAACGCGTCGGGCGCCTGGTGCATAAGGACGAGATATTGGATGAGGTCTGGTCGGACTGCGAGGTCACGGAAGACTCGCTTGTCCAGGCCATCGGCGACATCAGGCACGCCTTGGGAGGGGCGGGCCGATTGGCCCTGAGAACCTTGCCTCGCCGCGGCTACATGCTGGTCGTGGATGGCGAGCAGGCCGACCGCCCGGCTTCTGCCAGTGTCACGACCTCGTCGATGCCGGACAACGCCGGAAGGCCAGCGGGTTCATCTTCGATCCCACACCTGTCCATTGTTGTTCTACCATTCACAAATATTGGCGGCGATCTGGAGCAGGAATATTTTGTCGATGGCGTGACTCACAGTCTGACTACCGACCTGTCGCGGATCGCCGGCGCGTTCGTCATCGGCCGGGGCACCGCGTTCACCTTCAAGGGAAAGGCGGTGGACGTGAGGGAGATCGGTCACGAATTGAATGTCCGTTACGCGCTGGAAGGGGCGGTGCAACGCGGCGGCAACCGCTTTCGCCTGAACGTTCAGTTGACTGACACGGAAACCGGAGCCCATGTGTGGGCCGAGCGCTTCGACAAGCCCGCTGCCGACTTGCTGGACATGCAGGATGAGATCGTATCCCGGCTCGCCAATACATTGAACGCCGAGCTTATCAAGGCCGAAGCACGACGGGCAGAACGGTTGCCCCAGCCGGACGCGATGGATCTCTATTTTCAGGGCAGGGCTGTCCTGAACAAAGGAATAGCGCCTGCGGTTATGGCGCGAGCAAGGGATTTCTTCATGCGCGCCCTCGCGCTTGATCCCGACAATATTGAAGCAGCGGTTGCCGCGGCTCAGGTCGATTTTGCGATCGGTTCTTCCTCCATGGCCGATGACGGACCGGCATATTTCAGGGCCGCGGAGAAGGCGCTGAATGGCGTGTTGTTGCGTGCGCCCAATCACCCCAGAGCCCACATGTTGCTCGGCGCGGTTCAAATTCGGACGCACCGCGCTGCAAAGGGTATCGCTGAATGTCGCCAGGCGCTGGCGCTCGATCGGAATTTGGCCGATGCGCATGGGTTCATTGGCCTCGGGAAGCATGCGCTGGGGCGTGGTGAGGAAGTCGAGGGGCATATTCAAGAGGCGTTACGACTGTCCCCTCGCGATACGCGTGCCTTTCTCTGGATCATGGTTGTCGGGATGGCCAAGTTGATGTCCTGCACCAACGCAGACCTCGAGGCGCTGGACTGGCTTCGCCGGAGCATTGAGGCTAATCCCAATTTTGCGCTCGCTCACTTTCACTTGGCTGGCGCGTTGGCCATGATGGGAGACCTCGAGGAAGCACGATCCAGTGCCAAAGCCGGACTGGCACTCGATCCCAACTTCAGCATTCGTCGATACGACGTCAATGTCGTCTTCCTGTCCGACAATCCGGTATGGCTCGCCAAGCGTAAGCGCTTTTATGAGGGAATGCGCATGGCCGGCGTGCCGGAGAGCTAGTGCCGCGTTCGATCATCTGCGTGAATGGGATAGAGCTGCGACGAGGAGCTGCATTTGAGCTCCAGCAGCGGCGCACCATGCACTCGCCTTGGCCAGCGGCGGGGCACCGCTCACGAACTGTGCTTCGCCTCGACAGGCTTCTGCGCGAACTGCGGAAAGGTCTCGGCCACGACAGGCCCATCCAGCCGCCATGAATAGCAGCCGCCGACGAAGAATGGCGGCTCGGTGACATCGCGCTGGTGATCGAGCGCGCCGCGGCCCTGCGGGTCCTTGCCGGAGGTTGCGGTCTGGAACAGCGTCGTCACCGCCGGACCCAGCAGCTCGGCGAGATGGGTGCAGGTTTCGAGCTTGCCAATCTTGCGACGGACCAGTTCGCGCCAGCCCTTGCCGATGCGTTCGCCGACCAGGCGCTGCAAGATGCCCTCGACGTCGAGGCAGGACGGGTAGGGCGTTGAGGCCATCGTGGTGCCGGTCTCGCGGATCGTAAAACTGTCGTCGACCGCGAGCCGCAGGCGGATGTCGTGCACGGGATCGTCGGGCTGCTGCAGCCCGCGATGCTTGTCCTGTCGGGCATAGGGTTTGGTGTCGACCAGCTGCGCCTCGACTTCCCACAATCCGTCGTCACGGAGATAGCCGAGACATTCGACGGAGCGGCGGTGCATCAGGCGGCGGGGCTTGCCGTCGGTATTGGTATCGGGTGCGGACATCGGAACTCGCTGGATTGAATCTCGAACCGATCCAATCGGCCATGTGCTCCGATGTCAACGCTCGCGGTCGAATGGCGTCATGAGACATCGTCATTCCGGGATGGCGCGTTAGCGCCAGACCCGGAATCTCGAGATTCCGGGTTCGATGCTTCGCATCGCCCCGGAATGATGGGGGTGACGTTGAGAGCTGTCCCTCAGCTCACCCGCCGTTCGCGGTTCTCCCAATACGGCTTTCTGAGCTCGCGCTTTAAGATCTTGCCGGCGCCGGAGAGCGGCAGCGGCGTCGAGGTGATGTCGACGCTGCGCGGGCATTTGTAGCCGGCGATCAGCACCTTGCAGTGCTCCATCAGCTCTTCCGGCGTGGCGCCGGCGCCGCTCTTCATCACCACGACGGCGTGAACCTGCTCGCCCCAGCGTTCGCTCGGGATCCCGATCACGGCGCATTGCGCCACCGCCGCGTGCTGGGCGAGCGCGTTCTCGACCTCGGCCGAATAGACGTTCTCGCCGCCGGAGATGATCATGTCCTTGACGCGGTCGACGACGTAGACAAAGCCGTCCTCGTCCATGTAGCCGCCGTCGCCGGTGTGCATCCAGCCGTCGATCACGGCGCGCGCGGTCTCCTCCGGCCGCTCCCAATAGCCCATCATCACCATGTCGCCGCGCACCGCGATCTCGCCGACGGTGCCCGTCGGTACGACCTTGTCCTCCGCATCGACGATCCTGACCTCGGCGCCAAGCGTGGCGCGGCCGGCGCCGCGGTGCCGTCCCTTGGCGCGGCCGTCGCCGATATGCTCCTTCCAGTGCAGCAGGGTCGCGATCGGCGACAGCTCGGTCATGCCGTAGGCTTGCGTGAACTCGACATGCGGCAGCGCCTTCATGGCGCGCATCAGCACGGCGTCGCTGATCACGGAGGCGCCGTAGGAGATCCGCTTCAAGGACGACAGGTCGTAACTGCCGAGCGTCGGGTGGTCGACGAACATCTGGATCATGGTCGGCACCAGCAGCACGTCGGTGATGCGCTCCTTCTGCACGGCGGCTGCGACGCCGTCAGGCGTAAAGCCCTGGATCACGACGTTGGAGCCGCCGGACAGCAGCACCGAATACATCGCCGCGCCATTGGCGAGGTGGAACATCGGCGCCGCGTGCAGGTAGATCGTGCTGCTCGGCCACAAGCCTTCGCCGAGCGCGTTGAGCGCGTTGGCCATCAGATTGCCGTGGCTCAGCATCACGCCCTTGGAGCGGCCGGTGGTGCCGCCGGTGTAGAAGATGCCGGCGAGATCGTCGCGGCCGCGCATCGCATCCGGAACAGGCGCGCTGCGCGCGATCAACGTCTCGTAATTCGCCATGCCGGCAGGCGTCTCGCCCTCGTCGGCATAGACCAGCTTCAGGCGGGGGATAGCGCCTGCCAGCGCCGTGCCGACCGGCGCGAACGCCTTGTCGACGAACAGGATCGTTGCGCGGCAGTCGCGCAGCGCGTCCTCGTTTTCGATCGGAGACCAGCGGATGTTGAGCGGCACGATCACGGCGCCGGCCCAGCCGACCGCGAGGTAGAGCTCGAGATAGCGGTCGGAGTTCAACGACAGGATCGCGACGCGATCGCCGTCCTGGGCGCCGAGGCCGCGGATCGCGGTGGCGAGGCGGGCGACGCGTTCGCCGACCTCGCGCCAGTTGCGCCGCCGCTCACCGCAGACGACTGCGAGCCCGTTTGGATTGACCTGCAGCGCGCGCCGCAGTCCGTGTGTGATGTTCACTTGTCTCCTCCCTTGATGCGTTTCCCCTGCGAAGCGGTTTGTCCGCCTTCTCGTGCGCCGTTGTCTTGCGCGTTGATGTCATTTGCGTTGTTGTTTTGGCGATGCCTTCGGTGAGGCGGATCGCGAATTCCTCGGCGACGGCGCGTCCGCTCAGCTCGCCGCCCGGCTGGAACCAGTGGCCGATCCAGTTCAGCGAGCCGGCAATCGCGAAAGCCGCGAGCTTCGGGTCGCACGGTTTCACCGAACCGTCCGCGACGCCCTGTGCGATATAGTCGCGGAAGGCGCGGTCGATCCGCCGCTTCGCCGTCTGCACGATCTTGCGATTGTCCTCGCTGAGGTCGCGGATGTCGAACCGGACCAGGCTCTTGCCGTAGTCCGCGGTCATCAGCTCGGCATAGCGGACGGTGAGCTTGCGCAGCTTGTCGAGCCCTGAGCCGCCGCCCGCCGAAGTTTCGGCAATACATTCGTCGACCAGCTCATTGCCGATCGACCAGCACTCGAACAGGATCTCGTCCTTGCCGCGGAAGTAGTTGTAGAGCGCCGGCTTGGTGATGTTGAGCCGCTTGGCGACGTCGTTCAGCGTGGCACGGTGATAGCCCTGTTCGAGGAACAGGGCTACGGCCGTGCGCAGCACTGCCTCGCGCTTCTCGTCGCGGGCGCGGCGCCGGCTTTCGAATGGCAGCCATGGCGACTCGTTGCTGGAAGAGGGGGAGTGGGCGTCCATCGCGTCGGCTGTTGTCGCATTGACTCCGGAAGATCGCCCGTATATTACCCATGGGTAACAAACAGTCCAGTGGGTAATTTTCGGGAGGACACGCGATGACGTCACGCACCTATGTTGCCGGGGTCGGCATGATCCCGTTCGTCAAGCCCGGCGCCAATGCGCCGTATCACGTGATGGGCGCCGAAGCGGCGAAGCTGGCGCTCGCCGACGCCGGGCTCGACTACGGCCGCGTGCAGCAGGCCTATGTCGGCTACGTCTATGGCGACTCCACCTGCGGGCAGCGCGCGCTCTATCCGGTCGGCATGACCGGCATCCCGATCGTCAACGTCAACAACAACTGCTCGACCGGCTCGACCGCGCTGTTCCTGGCGCGGCAGGCGATCGAGTCGGGCGCGGCCGATTGCGTGATGGCGCTCGGCTTCGAGCAGATGAAGCCCGGCGCGCTCGGGGCCGTGTTCACCGACCGTCCCAGTGCGTTCGACGATTTCGACGCCGCGGCCGACAAGCTGGTCGACGCGCCCGGCGTGCCGCTGGCGCTGCGCTATTTCGGCGGCGCCGGCCTCAGCCACATGAAGAAATACGGCACGCCGCTCTCCGCCTTTGCAAAAGTGCGCGCCAAGGCGAGCCGTCATGCCAAGAACAATCCGCTGGCGCTGTTCCGCAAAGAGGTCACCGCCGACGACGTGATGAACGACCAGGTGATCTGGCCCGGCGTGATGACGCGGCTGATGGCGTGCCCGCCGACCTGCGGCGGCGCCGCCGCGATCCTGGTCTCGGAAAAATTCGCCGACCAGCACGGCCTCAACAAGCAGGTCCGCATCGCGGCGCAGGCGATGACGACCGACACGCCCTCGACGTTCGGTGCGTCAGACATGATGCAGGTGGTCGGCTACGACATGGCGCGGGATGCCGCGCGCAAGGTCTATGAGGCCGCCGGCATCGGGCCTGATGATCTCGACGTCGTCGAGCTGCACGACTGCTTCGCGCACAACGAGCTGATCACCTATGAGGGGCTTGGCCTGTGCGGCGAGGGCGAGGCCGCGAAATTCATCGACGACGGCGACAACTCCTATGGCGGCAGGATCGTCACCAACCCGTCCGGCGGGTTGCTGTCGAAGGGCCATCCGCTCGGCGCCACCGGGCTTGCGCAGTGCTATGAGCTGACGCGGCAACTGCGCGGCACCGCTGCGGCGACGCAAGTGGAAGGCGCGCGGATCGGTTTGCAGCACAATCTCGGCCTCGGCGGCGCCTGCGTCGTGACGCTCTACGAACGCGCCTGAGGTCGTCATGGTCGATCAATCCGCTGTCGGGCGTACATTTACGCCTGTGACCGCGCGCGTCGAGCCGGGGCGGCTGCGCTTCTTCCTCGATACGCTCGGCGAGACGAATGCCGTCTATCGCGACGAGGCGGCCGCACAGGCGGCCGGCTTCACGGCAGCGCCAGTGCCGCCGACCTATCTGTTCTGCCTCGAGATGATGGATGCACCTGACCCGTTCGAGTTCCTCACGGCGCTCGACATCGATCTGGCCCGCGTGCTGCACGGCGAGCAGCGCTTCGACTATCACGCTCCCGTGGTCGTCGGCGACACCTTGACCTTCCATCCGCGTGTCACTGGCGTGACCGACAAGAAGGGCGGGGCGATGACGCTGATCGTGGTCGACACCCCGGTCACCAACCAGAACGGTGTCCATGTCGCCGATGTCTCGCGCACCGTCGTGGTACGCAATGCGAGGCCGTCATGAGCAGCTCTCCCTCTGTCGGCGACCGCATCGTCCACAAGGAGTTTCCACCGATCACCCGCCATCGCCTCGCGCTGTATTGCGGCGCCTCCGGCGATCACAATCCGATCCATGTCGACATCGATTTCGCGAAGGCGGCCGGCTTCCCCGACGTGTTCGCGCACGGCATGCTGGTGATGGGCTATCTCGGCCAGGCGCTGACCGACGCGGTGGTGCCGTCGCGCATCCGCTCGTTCTCGACCCGCTTTGCGGCGATCACCCAGCTCGGCGCGAAGCTGACCTGCGAGGGCACGGTGACCGAGCTGGTCGAGCAGGGCGGTGAGAGGCGCGCAAAACTCGCGCTGACCACCAGGGATCAGAACGGCGAGATCAAGCTCGCCGGCGAGGCGGTTGTCGCGCTGTAGCGCGAAGGTCTCGCCACGAAGGATTGTGCGCTCCCTCGCCCCGCTCTTGCGGGGAGAGGGTTGGGGTGAGGGGCTGCTTCCGCGCACTCTGGAGGTGGTGAGACCTGTACCCCCTCACCCGGAACGCATCTGACGATGCGTTCCGACCTCTCCCCGCAAGCGGGGCGAGGTGAGGCGGGCATACCGCAAAGATCACGTTGTTTGAGGGAGGTTTGAATGTCAAAGCTGCAAGGCAAAGTCGCGCTCGTCTCAGGCTCCGGCCGCGGCATCGGGCGCGCGATTGCGCTGAAGCTGGCGAACGAGGGCGCGCGCGTCGTGGTCAACGACCTCGATGCCGAGCCGGGCGATGCGGTCGTCGCCGAGATCAAGGCCATGGGCGGCGAGGCGATCGCGGTCAATGGCAGCGTGACCGAAGCCGGCTTTGCCGATCGCTTCGTCGGCGCCGCGATCGAGCGGTTCGGCGGTCTCGACATCATCGTCAATAATGCCGGCTACACCTGGGACTCGACGATCTAGAAGATGACCGACGAGCAGTTCCAGGCGATGCTGGACGTCCATCTGGTCGCCCCGTTCCGCATCATGCGCGCGGCGTCGGAGCCGATCCGAGTGATGGCGAAGAGGGAGGCCGAGGCGGGCCGCGAGGTGTTCCGCAAGGTCGTCAACATCTCCTCGATCGCGGGCCTCTACGGCAATGCCGGGCAGGCGAGCTATTCGTCCGCCAAAGCATCGCTGATCGGGCTGACGCGCACGATGTGCAAGGAGTGGGGCCGCTACAAGGTCAACGTCAATTGCGTGGCGTTCGGCCTGATCAACACCCGCCTGACCCAGCCGATCGAGACCCAGCAGAAAACCATCGACGTCGCCGGCCGCGACATCAAGGTCGGCGTCCAGCCGCAGATGCTGGAGGCGATGGGCCGCATGATCCCGCTCGGCCGCGGCGGCACGCCGGAGGAGGCGGCCGATGCGGTCTATCTGTTCTGCGCTCCGGAATCGAATTACATCAGTGGTCAGGTGATCGTCGCCGGCGGCGGTCTTCTGATTTAATACGAGGGCAGAATGCACTACCGATCGTCCTGGATGACCGAGGAGCTGGACACCTTCCGAGACCAGTTCCGCAAATTCCTCGCCAAGGATCTGGCGCCGCACGCCGAAAAATGGCGCGAGCAGAAGCTGGTCGATCGCTCGGCCTGGCGCGCGCTCGGCGAGATGGGCGCGTTGCTGCCGAGCGTGCCCGAGGCCTATGGCGGCTTAGGGGCCAGCTTCGCCTATGACGCCGCCGTGCTCGATGACCTCGAGAGCACGGTGCCGGAGCTGACCACCGGCGTCTCCGTGCACAGCGCGATCGTCGCGCATTACATCGTCAACTATGGCTCGGAGGAGCAGAAGAAACGTTGGCTGCCGAAGATGGCGTCGGGTGAGATGGTCGGCGCCATCGCGATGACCGAGCCCGGCACCGGCTCGGATCTGCAGGCCGTCAAGACCACGGCGAAGAAGCAGGGCAATTCCTACGTCATCAACGGCCAGAAGACTTTCATCACCAACGGCCAGGCCGCCGATCTCGTCATCGTGGTGGCGCGGACCGGGGCTCCGGGCGCCAAGGGCATCTCGCTGATCGTGGTTGAGACCGCGGGCGCCGAGGGGTACCGGCGCGGGCGCAACCTCGACAAGATCGGGCTGCACGCATCAGACACGTCGGAGCTGTTCTTCGATAACGTCACGGTGCCGCCGGAGAACCTGCTCGGCGCCGAGGAGGGCAACGGCTTCATACAGCTGATGCAGCAATTGCCGCAGGAGCGGCTGTCGCTCGCGATCGGCGCGGTCGCCTCGATGGAGCGCGCGGTCAGGATCACCGCCGAATACACCAAGGAGCGCACCGCGTTCGGCAAGCCGCTGCTCGAATTCCAGAACACCGCCTTCAAGCTTGCCGAGCGCAAGACCGAGGCGATGATCGCCCGCGTGTTCGTCGACTGGTGCGTCGAGCGCCTGGTCGCCGGCGACCTCGACACCGTGACGGCGTCGATGGCGAAATGGTGGTGCTCGCAGAAGCAGATCGAGACCGCCGACGAATGCCTGCAGCTGCATGGCGGCTACGGCTACATGCAGGAATATCCGATCTCGCGCATGTTCATCGATTCCCGCATCCAGAAGATCTATGGCGGCACCAACGAAATCATGAAGCTCCTGATCGCGCGTTCGCTGTAGGCGGGCGCGTCTTTGGCCGTCATTCCGGGGCACGCGAAGCGTGAACCCGGAATCTCGAAGTTGCGGCTTGAGATTCCGGTTCGATGCTCGCGCATCGCCCCAATGACGCGGAGGGGTGAGTGCGCGCTCATCTCCTTCGGCCGTGCGCCGCTACATCGCCCGCACGTTCTTGAGGAACTTGTCGACCTGAACTTCCAGCTCTGAGGCGTTGCTGGCGAGCTCTCCGGAGGCCGCCAGCACGTTCTCGGCGGCCTTGCTGGCATCGTCGATCGCCTTGGTCGTGCCGTTGATGTTTGCGGTGACCTCCTTGGTGGCCGCGGCCTGTTCCTCGACCGCGCTGGCGATCACGGTCGAGATCTCGCTGATCTGGACGATGACCTGCGAGATCGCCTTCAGCGCCGTGGCGGTGTTGCCGGTCGCGGCCTGCATCTCGTTGATCTGCGCCGAAATGTCTTCCGTGGCCTTGGCGGTCTGGTTGGCCAGCGCCTTCACCTCGGAGGCGACGACGGCGAAGCCGCGTCCGGCCTCACCGGCCCGCGCGGATTCGATGGTTGCGTTGAGCGCAAGCAGGTTGGTCTGGCCGGCGATCTGGCTGATCAGGGCGACGACGTCGCCGATCTTCTGCGCCATGGTCACGAGACCCGCGACCAGCTTGTCGGACTTCTCGGCTTCGTCGACCGCCATGCGGGCAATGCGGCTCGCCTCGGCCACCTGGCGGCTGATCTCGTTGACCGAGGACGACAGCTCCTCGGACGCGGACGCCGCGCTCGCCGAGCGCTGATTGACGAATTCGGCGGTCGTCGTCAGCGATCGCGCCGTGCCCTGCATTTGCGTCGACGCCGACGCCAGCATCCCGGCAAGGCCCTTCACGTCTTTCTCGAAATCGTCCGCCAGCTTCACATTGCCAGTCACGACCGACCAGCTCAGCATCGCGCCGGTGTAGTTGCCGCGCTTGTCGGTCAGCCCGGAGACCCGCAGGTCGAGCGTTTCCGGACCGAGCTTGATCTTGGCCGCATGCGGCAGGTTCTTGGGATCGCCGACGATGCGGCGCTGGTGCGCCGGGTTCTTGTGGAAGATGTCGAACGAGTTGCCGAGGATCTTGTCCGGCGCCATCGGAAGCAAGTGCTTCACGGTGTCGAGCGTCTTGAGGCTGGTCTGGTTGATGTAGGTGATGTTGAAGTCGGTGTCGCACATCATGATGTTGATCGGCATGTTGTCGAGCATTTGCAACAGCCGTTCGGTCTGCGTTTCAAGCCGCGCCTTCTCGGTCGCTAGCTCCCAGGTCAGCATCGGGCCGGTGTAGCGGCCGCGCGAATTGGTCATGGCTGTCACGGTGAGATCGAGCGTCTCGCCGCCGATGGTGATGCGCGCCTTGTGCGGCAGGTTCTTCGGGTCGGACAGCAGCCGGCGCTGATGCTGCGGGTTCTTGTGAAAGATATCGATCGATTGCCCGATCAGCGCGTCGACCTTCACCGGCAGCACATGCTCGATCTTCTTCAGGTTCTGCCGCGTCGACTCGTTGATGTAGGTGATTTTGAAATTGTCCAGCTCGCAGAGCATGACACTGATCGGCATGTCGTCGAACAGCCGATACGAACTGTCCGAGCCGATCACGCTTGCGACGCTCTTCATCCCCAACATGCATTGCCTCCAGCCTTGATATTGATCTTGGTGAATTGAAACGGTGCACCTGATCGGCGACGGAATGCCTTCCACCGCCGGCCCCACGCAGGTGCGCTACACGATTTACAATTTCTGACTGCGTGGAACGGTAGGCGATTCGAGTTCCACCAAGAAGGGCGCGCAATGCGCCGCGTGCACTCGCGCAGGTCGAACGCGCGATGCTCGCGATGAGCGCAGCCGAAAACGTTGCGCAACACCGCGATTTGCCGTGAAATCCACGCGATCCGGCGACGAAGATGCGAAGCGGCCGATCGCTGCACCGTAATCATACGGAAGCAGAAGCGTGCGCTCCTAATGATTGTTATCGTGCACATAACGCGGTGGCTCATGCAGATTGTGCCACGCCATCGCGCGCAGCGGAGAGTTCTTGACTGCAATCTTCTCGGCGGCCACGCGCTGTCGGTCTTGGCAACGTGGCGTGCGAGCATTCTTTCGCCTGCGCTCTGTTGCGTCGGTCGGCGCCTCCGTGATGACAGGCTGCCGCATCGTCGATGCGGGTGTTCGTGAAAGGAGCCCGCGCAGGTTGATCATGCCGCGCGAGACCCGATCGGGGTCACAGACCGGCGTCGTGGTCCCGCGCGAGCGCAACGAGATCGCCCTCGAGCCGGACGATCGTGACCTGCGTTGCTTGCCGGCCGGCGGCTTCAATCCTGCCGGCGATCGTCCGCTCTGCGGAAATCGATGACGAAACTGCGTTGCCCATTGCCTACCGCATGGCTTGACGCCGCTGCGGCCGCGAGACGCAGCTTCGGCCTTGCACCCCATTTCCGTCTATCATACCCCGTGGGACCACGATCCGCGCGAAGCTCAAACGCGCGCCAGTACTTGCAGGGAGCCCTCATGACCAAAAGCAATGCCCGCACCGGAGGCCAGATCTTGATCGACCAGCTGGTCGCGCAAGGGGTGGAGCGCGTCACCTGCGTGCCGGGCGAGAGCTATCTGGCGGCGCTCGACGCCTTGCACGACAGCCCGATCGACGTCGTGATCTGCCGCGCCGAGGGCGGGGCCGCGATGATGGCGGAGGCCTATGGCAAGCTCACGGGACGTCCGGGCATCTGCTTTGTCACCCGCGGTCCGGGCTCGACCAATGCCGCCCATGGCGTGCACATCGCGATGCAGGACTCCACCCCGATGATCCTGTTCGTCGGCCAGGTCGACACCGGCATGCGCGAGCGCGAGGCATTCCAGGAACTCGACTACAAGGCGGTGTTCGGCACGATGGCGAAATGGGCGGTCGAGATCGATCGTCCGGATCGCATTCCGGAACTGGTCGCGCGCGCCTTCCGCGTCGCGCTGCAGGGCCGGCCCGGTCCGGTGGTGATCTCGCTGCCGGAGAACATGCTGACTGAAACCGCCGCGGTCGCCGACGCGCCGAAGGTCGAGCCTGCGGCGACCTGGCCTGCGCCGGCCGATCTTGAGCGCCTCGGCAGCATGCTCGCCGGCGCCAAGGCGCCGATCGTGGTGCTCGGTGGCTCGGCCTGGACCGCGGAGGCCGCCAAGGGCATCGCGCGCTTCGCCGAGCGCTTCGACCTGCCGGTTGCCACCTCGTTCCGCCGCGCCTCGCTGTTCGACGCCGACCACTCGCATTATGCCGGCGATCTTGGCATCGGCCCGAGTCCGAAGCTCAGGGATCGCATCACCGGCGCCGACGTCATCCTCCTGATCGGCGGCCGCATGTCGGAAATGCCGTCCTCGTCCTACACGCTGCTCGACATTCCGGTGCCGAGCCAGAAACTGATCCATGTCCATCCCGGCGCCGAGGAGCTCGGCCGTGTCTACCAGCCGGCGCTGGCGATCCAGGCGACGCCTGCGGCCTTTGCCGCCGCGGTCGAGACCATGATGCCGGCGGCAGTGCCGGCCTGGAAGGGCGAGGCGGCCAAGGCGCACGCGGATTACCTCGCCTGGACCGACAAGCCGCGCGAGCTGCCGGGCAGCTTCCAGTATGGCGAGGTCGTGACCTGGCTGCGCGATCGCCTGCCGAAGGATGCCATCGTCTGCAACGGCGCCGGCAATTATGCCGGCTGGATTCACCGCCACCATCGCTTCCACGCTTTCGCCGCGCAGCTCGCGCCGACCTCGGGCTCGATGGGCTACGGCGTGCCGGCGGCTGTGATGGCCAAGCGGCATCATCCGGACCGGGTCGTCGTGGCGTTCGCCGGCGACGGCTGCTTCCTGATGAACGGGCAGGAGTTCGCCACCGCCGTGCAGTATGACGCGCCGCTGATCGTCGTCGTCATCGACAACGCGCAATACGGCACCATCCGCATGCATCAGGAGCGCGACTATCCGGGCCGCGTCGTCGGCACCCAGCTCAAGAACCCGGACTTCGCGCTTTACGCCAAGGCGTTCGGCGGCCATGGCGAGCGGGTCGAGCGCACCGAAGACTTCGCGCCCGCGTTCGAGCGCGCGCTGGCCTCCGGCAAGCCCGCGATCCTGCACTGCCTGGTCGATCAGCGTGCGCTGTCGGTCGGCAAGGATTTTGCGCCGCAGGCCACGCGCTAGGGCATGATCCGGAAAAGTGCGAAGCGGTTTTCCGAGGAGATCATGCCCAAACAAAAGTCCCGTCACGTCGCGATCATCGGGGCCGGCGCGGTCGGCGTCATCAGCGCCATCGAGGCGCTGCGTGCGGGCCACAGCGTAACCTTGATCGATCCGGGCGAGCCCGGCGGCACCCAGGCGGCGAGCTACGGCAATGCCGGTTGGCTGTCGTCGCATTCGGTGATCCCGCCGGCCGAGCCGGGCACCTGGAAGAAGGTGCCGGGCTATCTGATGGATCCGCTCGGGCCGCTGGCGATCCGCTGGTCGTATCTGCCGAAGGCCTTGCCGTGGCTGGTCAAGTATCTGCTGTCGAGCCGGACCGAGGCGCAGGTCGAGGCCACCGCGCGGGCGATGCGCGATCTCCTGAAGGATGCACCGCTGCTGCACCGGCAGCTCGCCGAGGAAGCCGGCGTGGGCGAATTGATCGAGCGGCGCGGGGTGATGCACGTGTTTCCCTCACGCGCGCCGTTCGACCGCGATCTCGGCTGGCGCATCCGCAAGCGCGTCGGCATCGAATGGCTGGAGCTCGATGAAGACGAGATGCGCCAGCGCGAGCCCGATCTGCATCCGCGCTACAAATTCGGCGTCGTGGTGGAGGAGGCGGGACGCTGCCGCGATCCCGGCGCCTATATCGCGGCGCTTGCCGCGCACGCCGTCGCGAACGGCGCCGAACGCGTCGCCGCCAAGGCAACGGGCCTCAGGCTTGCCGGTGACAGGCTGGTCGCTGTGATCACCGAGAGCGGCGAGATCGCCTGCGACGCCGCCGTCGTCGCCGCGGGCGCGCGCTCCAGGCAACTGACCGCCTCGATCGGCGATCCGCTGCCGCTGGAGACCGAGCGCGGCTATCACGTCATGATCGAGAATCCGGAATCCGGCCCGCGCAATTCGATGATGGCCTCGGATGCCAACATGGTTGTCAACTGGACCGACAAGGGCCTGCGCGCCGCCGGCACGGTGGAGATCGCGGGGCTTGACGCAGCACCGAACTGGAAGCGCGCCGAGATCCTGCGCGAGCACCTCTTCAGCATGTTCCCGAAGCTGCCGACGGATATTCCGCCATCGCGGATCAAGACCTGGTTCGGCCATCGGCCGAGCATGCCGGACGGGCGCCCCTGCATCGGTTATGCCCGTGCCACGCGCGATGTGGTCTACGCCTTCGGCCACGGCCATGTCGGCCTGGTCGGATCGGCCCGGACCGGCCGGCTGGTCGCGCAACTCCTGAGCGGCAAGGCGCCGGAGATTCCGCTCGCCCCGTTTGCGCCCTCGCGCTTCCTGTAGGAAGCAACGGCGGCGAAGCCTCAGCTGTCGCCGGCCCAGGCCGTGATCGCGGCCGGTGCGATCACGCGTCGCGGTGCGTGCGGATTGATCGTTCCGGCGCTGACGTCCTGCGTCTGAACGAGCAGCGTGCGCGCAAACGCCTTGGCGTCCTGCTCGGTCGTGAAGGTACGGGTCTGGCGCGCGAAGCGGTGATGTCCGGCGTCAGGATTTCGCATGGCGAACGAGACGTACCAGATGGCCTTGTCGGTCTTCATCGCGCCTCTTTGGTGGTAATCCGCCCGCGCGATCGCGACGTGATGCTCGATGCTCGATGTGCAAAAAGTGCCAAGACAAAGAATCCTGAAATACAACACATTGCGGCGAATAGGCTCCTCGGCGAACCAGCAATGCTACAGCATCGGCACGTCTACCGATACTGGCGGCATATTACCTGTCAACCGATGGGTGAAATGACAATGCGCCGTTGCGACGTTGGTTCCATCCGGCAAATTGCCATGTCGGACGAGGCGCTGGTCGCGGTCCGCGAGGGCGAAGCGGCGGCCCTGAAGCCCGTGAACTGGTGGCGAGCCGTCACGACAAGTGTCGATACTTTCGAACGCTCGACGTAGGCCTCGCTAGATGACTTGGTCCTCCTTGCGGGCTGCGTTGATGGTTTCCTCCACCTCGGCGGCAAGGGCCGTGAGATGTTCGGCGAGCTTGCTGAACAACTCGCGCTTGCGCATGTCAGTCGCCAGGTCTCGGATCAACGCACATTCCGCCGCGTCGCGGCGAAGCTTTTCGAGATGCGTCAGCATGTCCTGCATTTTTCGTCCCCGAATGCCGTACTCCGCAACGCTAAGGCGGCACAGAACCGCGTAACAATAACCTGTGATAATTTTCGCGAACCTTGGCGAGGGGCGCGTATTTTTCTGACCCTCAAGGCAAGCTTGGCTTGCGACATTCAGTGTCGTCCCTGCGAAAGCACTAGGGCATGCACACATTTCTGAGGCTCCATCCGAGAGCGACGGCGCGGAAGTAATCGAGACCGTTTTTGAAGGTGATGGGGCCTGGTGGCTTGGAGGACGGATAGCCGTCCCATCCTCCAATGCGGCCGATAATCCAGGCCGCCCAGGCAAGACGATCGGACGGATGCGGGTTCTTCAGTCGTCTGTTCCTGGCTTCAAGCTGCTGATTGAGGGCGGTCAACGCATCGATCTCGCTGGGATTGAAGGCAACGTGAAGCGACTGCTGGCTCCCGTTGCGCGCTTGCAGGAGCTGGATGGTGATGATCGCGGCCTTGGCAGCGATGGCAACCAATTTGAGAAGCCGGCCGGCGGTGCCGATCTGGCTATCCTCGAGCTTGAAGCCCTGCGTCTTGAGGACGCGGAAGAACTGCTCGATGATCCAGCGCTGCTTGTACCAGGCGACGATGCGCCAGGCATCGTCTGAACTGGTGACCTCGTGAGAGGTGAGAAGACGCCAGTGCAACGGCTCGACGTTGGGATCGGCATTGATCTCGCGGACGTCAACGATGGCCAGATGCAGGCTTTTCGGCAAATGGCGCAGGAACTTGCTTTGCGGCCGGGCCAGCTCGATTGCGCCGAAGCGAAGTTCGAGGTCCATCGGACGTGCAGGCCGCCCCGCACGCGCAGGCAACTCGATGATGCGACGCTCTACCGCCGTCATGGCGTCGATCGCCGCATACAAACCCGTCGTGTCGGCCAGCTTGCGATCATGCATGCTGCGGGCGATCACGCGGTAGTCTTGCTCGGCTGCGCTGGCATAAAGAGCAAAGATGTCGCTCTCGCGGTCACCAAGCAGGGTCACCATTGCAGCACCGGTAAGCAGCGGCTTGGCCGCAAGGGCGGTGGCAATCCAGCGCTGCGATTCCTTGTCCGACAGGTCGCGGCTGTCATGCGAGACGCTCCGAGGGCCTTCACGCGTCCACACCTCGCCGCTCAAAAGTCCCAGGCAGGTGCCATTGTCCGCATCCACCGCCAGCATCGGGTGCAGCAGCACGCCGTGGTGATTGCCCTTGCCGATCTCCCCGAGCCCGCGCCGGCGTTGCGGCGTGGTGTTGAAGTGGATCTCGCTGGTGTCCTGGATCGCCAAAACATGGCGGCCTGTAACCGCCGCAGCCGTGCTTTCGCTCCAGCTTTCGATGATGCGCTCCTTCGTCACCTTGGAGTTACCGAGAAAGCGGTTGAACCGCACCTCCAGCGCGCGGTCTCCCTTGGAAAGCCGCCGAAGGCATACATCCTTGCCCGCGACCATGCGTCCGATGAGCGCCGCCCCCCTTTATCGAGACGACCATCCTCGAACCGGCCCAACGTCCAGTCAATCCGCGACAACATGCTGGCACCTCCGCCCAAGCCGAAGTGCCGTAATAGAAGTCACCGAGACCCCCGATTCTGGAATCCCCAATCTCTGACCCGAGTCAATCCGTCGCACCAGATGTGTGCATCCCCTAGTGCGAAAGCAGGGACCCATAACCACAAGCGCTGATTGGTGTGCTTCGCTGGAATGACGAGCCCTGTTCACGACGTCCGCCGCGGCGTATGGGTCCCTGCTTTCGCAGGGACGCAGCGAGGATGAGGCGATAGCGCTGCCTCTCTCACGACCCGATCCGCACCACCATCTTGCCGAGCGCCGCGCGGGTCTGCATGGTGGTGAAGGCCGCGCGAAAATCGTCGAATGCGAACACCTTACCGACAACAGGCGTCAGTCGGCCATCGTTCAGCCATGCCGACAATTGCGTCATCACGCGCGCCTGCGCCTCGGGCTCGCGCCGCGCGATCTGGGCGGCATCGACGCCGATCAGGAGGCCTCCTTTCAGGAGCGGCAGATTGAACGGCAATGCGGGAATGCTGCCGGCCGCGAAGCCGACCACGACATGGCGGCCGTTCCAGGCGATCGAGCGGAACGCCTGCAGCGAGACCTCGCCGCCGACCGGATCGAAGATCACGTCGGGGCCATGGCCGCCGGTCGCGTCCTTCAGCGCGTCGCGCCAGTCGGGTCGCGTGTAGTCGACGACCGCGTCGGCACCGAAGCTTGCGGCGAAGTTGCGCTTCTCCTCCGTCGAGGCCGCGGCGACGACGCGCGCGCCGAGCAGCTTGCCGATTTGAATGGCGGCGATGCCGGTGCCGCCGGCGGCGCCGAGCACCAGCAACTGCTCGCCGGCCTTGAGCGAGCCGCGCTCGCCGAGCGCATAGAGCGCGGTGAGGTAATTGGTGCGAAAGGCCGCGGCGGCCTCCATCGACAGTCCGTCGGGCATGATCTCGACGGCGTCGGGCGGCACCACGATGTGCTCGGCCAGCGCGCCCGAGCGCGCCGCGCCCATCACCCGCATGCCCGGCGCGATGCCGGCGACGTCGCCTGCGACCGCATCGACCACGCCGGCGAATTCCGCGCCCGGCGTAAAGGGCAGGGCATCCTTGGTTTGGTAGCGGCCCTCGACCTTCAGCCCATCGACGAAGCCGATGCTCGCGGCGTGGACCCGGACTCGGATCTGTCCGGGGCCGGGTTCGGGGGTGGCGATCTCCCTCAACCCGATCTGATCGATTGGCGCGTATTGCTCGACGACGACGGCCTTCATCCTGTCCTGCTCATTGGTTGGTTTCCTCGAGACCCTTTTCCGCTCCGATTGAATCGGAACGGGGCCCCGGATTCTTGTGTTGACGCGTCTTCTTCACGCGAGCCGGTAGCCAGTTCGCGCGAATACACTTCCGGCAAACCTATCCCATGTCCGTTGTTCTACGGGGAGGGGATTTGCGCATGCGACGGCAGGCTCGCATGCGGAAAGCCAGCATCTTCAACGACATCGCGAAAAGACCGGCGTTTACCCGTTGTTATCCCTACCAAATTCGGTAACGCGTCCTTAATGGCGTTAACGTTAGGGTTTTCCACGCGGCCCGCCTTGGGCTGCGCGCCGTCCAGGACGGGCAGGTTGCGTACGCGTTGGAGTCTCCTATGGATATCATGACTGGCGCCGGGCTGTTGGCTGGCATCATCGTCATCGCGGTGATGATGTTCATGGGCGGCGACCTGCACATGTTCATCTCCGAACACGCCATGATCATCATCTTCGGCGGCTCGATCGCGGCGACGATGATCCGCTTCCCGCTGGGCGTGATGCTGCATGGGCTGCCGCTCGGCGCCAAATTCGCCTTCACGATGAGCCGGCTGTCGGCCCGCGACCTCGTCGACGAGCTCGCCCGCATCGCCGAGATCGCCCGCAAGCAGGGGCCGGTCGGCCTAGAAAAGGTCGAGACCGACGAGCCGTTCCTCGCCAAGGGCATCCGTTACGTCGCCGACGGTTACGACCTCGAATTCATCCGCGACAACATGGAGCGCGACCGCGACAACTTCCTGATGCACCTCGACGAGGGCAGCAAGATCTATCGCGCGATCGGCGACTGCGCTCCGGCGTTCGGCATGATCGGCACGCTGATCGGCATGGTGCAGATGTTCGCCAACATGACCGACCCCTCCAAGCTCGGCCCGTTCATGGCGACCGCGCTGCTCGCGACGCTGTACGGCGCGCTGGTCGCCAATTTGTTCTGCCTGCCGATTGCCGACAAGTTGCATGGCAAGCTGCTCGACGAGGAGACCAACCGCACGCTGATCATCGACGGCATCCTGATGATCCGCGACTCCAAGAGCCCGGCGCTGGTGCGCGAGATGCTGCTGGCCTATCTGCCGGAGAAGCATCGCCAGGAGGAAGGCGAGCCGGTTCCGGCCTGACCGGACCGCGCTTTCGGGAAACGCAGCGATGGCCAAGAAAAAGCGCGGCGACGCCCATACCGGAGGTCACGGCTGGTTCGTGACCTTCGCCGACCTGATGGGCCTGATGATGAGCTTCTTCGTGATGCTCGTCGCGTTCTCCACCATGGACAACAACAAGCTGAAGATCGTCGCCGGCTCGATGCGCGATGCCTTCGGCGTGCAGACCAATGTGCGCTATTCCGGCATCGTCGAATCCGACGGCCTGCCGACCCGGCCGAAGCTGAAGAACGTCGAGCACATCTCGCCGGAGGACTCCTCGGCCAATCCGACGCCGGACGAGAAGGAGCGCAGCCAGATCAACGGCGCGCGGCTGAAGATCGACCGCGAATTCGCGCTCGCCTCGGCCTCGCTTCGCCAGGCGCTGCAGGACATGCCGGAGCTGACCGAGATCTCCAAGAACATCATGTTCGAGGAGACCAAGGAGGGACTCAACCTCGAGATCGTCGACCAGGACGGCCGCTCGATGTTCGCGGACGGCTCCAGGGAGCCGTATGACCGCACCCGCCGGCTGATCCAGAAGCTGGCCGCGCCGCTGAAGGCGACGCCGCTGCGGGTTGCGATCGTGGGGCATACAGCCGCAGGCTTCGTGCCGGCGCGCAGCGATTATGACGGCTTCGACTTGTCCGCGGACCGCGCCAACGCGGTGCGGCAGATCCTGGAGCGGGAAGGGCTGCCGCCGTCGCATATTTTCGCGGTTTCCGGCAAGGCCGACGGCCAGCCGCTGTTTCCCGACGATCCGACGCTGCCGGCCAACCGTCGCGTGACCATCACGTTGATGCGGGAAAATCCGCCGCTGCCGCCGGATCTGAAGCCGTAGCTCTGGGTTACCATACTACCGTCAACTACCATTGTTGCGCGGTTGACACGCGATGCGGAAGCGTCGATAGCCGCGCGGATCAAATCAACCGATCGGGCGTTCCAACCTCGCCATGGCTGTCAGCGTCTCATCTACCGAAGCTCAGGAAGGACAACCGACCTCCAGCTTCTGGGCCCTGACACTCGGCAGCATCGGGGTGGTGTTCGGCGATATCGGAACTTCGCCGCTCTACGCATTCCGTGAGGCGGTCGGCGGCGCCGCGCACGGCCAGCCGGTCACCCGCATCATGGTGCTGGGCGTGCTCAGCCTGATCCTGTGGGCGCTGTTCACCGTCGTCACCGCGAAATACGTGCTGTTGCTGCTGCGCGCCGACAACAATGGCGAGGGCGGCACGCTCTCTCTGATGGCGCTCGGCCAGCGCGCGATCGGTCGGCGCAGCTGGCCGCTGCTCGCGCTCGGCGTGGTCGGCGCCTCGATGTTCATCGGCGATTCCATGATCACGCCGGCGATCTCGGTGCTGTCGGCGGTCGAAGGCCTCAAGCTCGCCACCCCGCATCTCGAGCACTATGTGGTGCCGCTGACGATCCTGATCCTGGTCGTGCTGTTCTCTGTGCAGAGTTCTGGCACCGCGCGCGTCGCTTCCGCCTTCGGTCCGGTGATGGTGGTGTGGTTCGCCTCGCTGGCGGTGATGGGGCTCGTTCACATCATGGACGACCCGTCGGTGCTGGCGGCGATCAATCCCTATTACGCGCTCCAGTTCATGCTGACCCACGGCACCATCGGTCTGGTGACGCTGGGCGCGGTGTTCCTCGCGGTGACCGGCGGCGAGGCGCTGTATGCCGATCTCGGGCATTTCGGCCGCAAGCCGATCCAGTCCGGCTGGTTGTTCTTCGTGCTGCCCTCGCTGCTGCTGAACTATTTCGGGCAGGGCGCGCTGGTGCTGTCCGATCCCAGCGCGATCGAGAACTCGTTCTACCGCATGGTGCCCGACGTGCTGCTGCTGCCCCTGGTCGGGCTCGCCACCGCCGCGACGGTGATCGCGAGCCAGGCGGTGATCACCGGCGCCTATTCGCTGATCAGCCAGGCGGTGCAACTTGGGCTCTTGCCGCGCTTCGAGGTCCGCTACACCTCGGAGACCCATGCCGGTCAGATCTATCTGCCGCGCGTCAACCGGCTGCTGCTGATCGGCGTGCTGCTGCTGGTGCTGCTGTTCCGCACCTCGAGCGGGCTGGCGTCGGCCTACGGCATCGCCGTCTCTACCACCATGGTCGCCGACGGCATCATGGGCTTCATCGTGATCTGGAAGCTGTGGAACTGGCGCATGGCGTCGGCGGCGGCATTGATCCTGCCGTTCGTGATCGTCGACATGACCTTCTTCAGCGCCAATCTCCTGAAGCTGTTCGAGGGCGCGTGGGTGCCGCTGCTGTTCGGCGTGGTCATGGCGACGATGATCTGGACCTGGCGCCGCGGCGCCGCCATCCTGGTCGCCAAGACCCGGCGCATCGAGGTGCCGCTGCGCGACCTGATCCACAGTCTGGAGAAGCGGCCGCCGCATATCGTCAAGGGCACCGCGGTATTCCTGACCAGCGACCCGAGCTTCGTGCCGACCGCGCTGCTGCACAACCTCAAGCACAACAAGGTGCTGCACGAGCACAACGTGATCCTGACCATCGAGACCGCACCGACGCCGCGCGTCGATCTATCCGAGCGGGTCAACATGGAGAAGGTGAGCGACAAGTTCACCGCGGTGCGGCTGCGCTTCGGCTACATGGAATCGCCGAACGTGCCCAAGGCGCTGGCGGTCGCGCGCAAGCTCGGCTGGCAGTTCGACATCATGTCGACCTCGTTCTTCGTGTCACGCCGCTCGCTGAAGCCGTCGGCCCAGTCCGGCATGCCGCAATGGCAGGACCACCTGTTCATCGCGATGAGCCGGTCCGCCAATGATGCCACCGACTATTTCCAGATCCCGACCGGCCGGGTGGTTGAAGTGGGTACCCAGGTAACTATCTGACCGGGCGCAGGATTCTGACATTGATCGGCCGTGACCCATGCGTGATGTGCATGGCGGAGGCCTGAATCCGGGCTAACCTATGCATTCCTGCCGGGAGTATAGCGCTGCGACCCGGCATTGTGCGGTGCGGCAGAAGACAGAGGCACAGCTTCCCCATGTCATCCGAGAGTGCGATCACCGCGGCGGAAACGCCGGCGGCAAACGGCAATGGTGAGGCGCATTCAACCGCCACCTTCAAGGCCCTGATGCTCGGTAGCATCGGTGTCGTCTATGGCGACATCGGCACCAGCCCGCTTTACGCCTTGCGCGAGGCCGTCGTTGCCGCCGCCGGCGGCGAGGGCGCGGTGACGGCGCATGCGGTGCTCGGCGTGCTCTCGCTGATCCTCTGGGCTTTGATCGTCGTCGTCACGCTGAAATACGTCGTGATCCTGCTGCGCGCGGACAACAATGGCGAGGGCGGCACACTGGCGCTGATGGCGCTGGCGCAGCGCGCGGCGACCAAGGGCGGCGCCGCGATCGTGCTGCTCGGCATCATCAGCGGCGCGCTGTTCTATGGCGACGCCGTCATCACGCCGGCGCTCTCGGTGCTGTCGGCAATCGAGGGCATCAAGCTCGTCACCTCGACATTCGATCCCTATGTCGTGCCGCTCACGGTGGTGATCCTTGTCGTCCTGTTCGCGGTGCAGTCGCGCGGCACCGCGCGCGTCGCGGCCTTCTTCGGCCCGGTGATGTGCGTATGGTTCGCCCTGATCGCGGTCGCGGCGCTGCCGCAGATCGCGCGGCATCCCGAAGTGCTATACGCGCTCAATCCGATCCTCGCGGTGTCGTTCATGCTGCATCACGGCGTGATCGGCTTCATCACGCTCGGTGCGGTCTTCCTCGCGGTGACCGGCGCCGAGGCGCTCTATGCCGACCTCGGCCATTTCGGCAAACGCCCTATCCAGACCGCGTGGCTGTTCATCGTGCTGCCGTCGCTGGCGCTGAACTATCTGGGGCAGGGCGCGCTCCTGATCGGCAATCCCAAGGGCATCGAGAACCCGTTCTTCCTGATGTTCCCGGACTGGGCGCTGATCCCGATGGTAGCGCTGGCGACCATGGCGACCGTGATCGCGAGCCAGGCCGTCATCACCGGTGCGTATTCGCTGACGCGGCAGGCGATCCAGCTCGGCCTGTTGCCGCGGTTCGAGATCCGCCACACCTCGGAAGCGCATTCCGGGCAGATCTACATGCCGCGCATCAACCGCTTCCTGTTCATCGCGGTCATCGTGCTGGTGCTGATGTTCCGTTCGTCGAGCGCACTGGCCTCGGCTTACGGCATCTCGGTGACCGGCACCATGGTGGTGACGGCGATGATGGGCTTTGTCGTGATCTGGAAGGTCTGGCGCTGGTCGCCGATCGCGGCCGCCGCGCTGGTCGCGCCCTTCCTGTTCCTCGACATCACCTTCCTGGCCGCCAACCTGCTCAAGGTGTTCGAGGGCGGCTGGGTGCCACTCGCGCTTGGCGGCGCCATGATCGTGGTGATGTACACTTGGCGGCGCGGCAGCCGGCTGTTGTTCGAGAAGTCGCGCAAGCTGGAATTCCCGCTCGCCGATCTCGTCGCGATGCTGGAGAAGCGGCCGCCGCAACGGGTCTCCGGCACCGCGGTGTTCCTGACCAGCGATCCCGTCAGCGCGCCGACCGCGCTGATGCATAGCCTCAAGCACTACAAGGTGCTGCACGAGAAGAACGTCATCCTGACCATCGAGACCGCGCCGACGCCGCGCATCGATCCGTCCGAGCGGGTGCGGATGGAGCAGCTGAGTGAGACCTTCTCCAAGGTGACGCTGAAGTTCGGCTTCATGGAACAGCCGAACGTGCCGAAGACGCTGGCGATCGCCCGCAAGCTCGGCTGGCAGTTCGACATCATGTCGACCTCGTTCTTCCTGTCCCGCCGTGCGCTGAAGCCGGCGGCGCATTCGGGCATGCCGAGTTGGCAGGACCATCTGTTCATCGCGCTGAGCCGCTCGTCGAACGATGCCACCGACTATTTCCAGATCCCGACCGGGCGGGTGGTCGAGGTCGGCACGCAGGTCACGATCTAGGACTACGATCCGGCGATTCCGCGTGGCATCTAACCCGTTTCGGACGCTTGATTTTCTCCGCGCAAGAGGCGACTTTGCGGCCCGGAACGGTGAGCCGCGCGATGCTCGCCAAAGATCATGTCGGGAGGATATTTCCGTGGCGGACCACAAGGTGGAAGATTTGTTTCCGGACGAGGTGTCGAAGGGCATAGCGGAAGGCCGCTATCTCCTGGTCGACGTCCGTGAGCCGAACGAGGTCGCCGTCGAGGCCTATCCCGATGGCGTTGTGGTGCCACTGTCGACGTTCGACCCGGCGGCGATTCCGGATCCGCAGGGCAAGCAGGTGGTGTTCGCCTGCCGCTCCGGTAAGCGCTCGGTGACGGCCTCGCTGGCCGCCCAAGCCGCGGGCCTGCCCTATGACAAGCATCTGGCGGGCGGCATCATCGGCTGGAAGGCGGCGGGACTGCCGACCAAGACCGGCGGCTGATCCCTGACATGACCTCCATGAACAAGGTCTTCGCGGACCTTCCTGTCACTATCTTCGAGGCGATGTCGCAGGCCGCGCGCGACAACAACGCCATCAATCTCGGCCAGGGCTTTCCCGACGATCCCGGTCCGGAGGACATCCGCCGCGCCGCCGCGGACGCCTCGATCAACGGCTATAATCAATATCCGTCGATGATGGGCATCCCGGAACTCCGTCAGGCGATCGCATCGCATTACGGCCACTGGCACGGACTCAAGCTCGATCCGATGACCGAGGTGATGGTCACCTCGGGCGGCACCGAGGCGCTGACCGCCTCGATCCTCTCCGTGGTCGAGCCCGGTGACGAGGTGGTGTGCTTCCAGCCGGTCTATGATTCCTATCTGCCGATCATCCGCCAGGCTGGCGGCATTCCGCGGCTGCTGCGGCTCGAACCGCCGGAGTGGCGGCTGAGCGAGGAGATGCTGCGCAGCGTCTTCAACCACAAGACCAAGGCGGTGCTGTTCAACAATCCGCTCAATCCGGCGGCGGTGGTCTATCCGCGCGAGGACCTCGAACTGCTGGCGCGGTTCTGCCAGGAATTCGACGCGGTCGCGATCTGCGACGAGGTCTGGGAACACGTGGTGTTCGACGGCCGCGAGCACATCCCGCTGATCACGATCCCGGGCATGCGCGACCGCACCATCAAGGTCGGCAGCGCTGGCAAGATCTTCTCGCTGACCGGATGGAAGATCGGCTTCGTCTGCGCCGCGCCGCCGCTGCTGCGCGTCGCGGCGAAGGTGCACCAGTTCCTTACCTTCACGACGGCGCCCAATCTGCAGGCGGCGGTGGCATATGGGCTCGGCAAGCCCGACGACTATTTCCTCGACATGCGCAAGGACATGGCCCGGAGCCGCGACCGCCTGACCAAGGGGTTGGAGAGCATCGGCTTTCCGGTGCTGAAGTCGCAGGGAACCTACTTCCTCACCGTGGACCTGTCGCCGCTCGGGCTCAACGAGACCGATGCGGAGTTTTGCTGGCGGATCGTGCAGGACTACAAGGTTGCGGCGATCCCGGTGTCGGCGTTCTACGAGCAGGATGCGGTGACGTCGGTCGTGCGTTTTTGTTTCGCCAAGAAGGACTCGACACTCGACGCCGCGCTGGAGCGGTTGTCGGATGCCGTTCACCACCGCAAGAGGTAGGCCAGAATGCGAGAGCAGAATCGTCGTCTCGTCAGCTTCGTCGGCGCGGTCGCGACGGTCCTGCTGCTCTCAGCCTCCGCTGACGCCGAGGAGCGCACGGTCAACTTCTACAACTGGTCGAACTACATGGCGCCAGGGGTCCTCGAGGACTTCACCAAGGAAACCGGCATCAAGGTGGTCTACGATACGTTCGACGCCAACGAGACGCTGGAGACGCGGCTGCTCGCCGGCAAGTCGGGCTATGACGTCGTGGTGCCGACCGGCTACTTCCTGCAGCGCCAGATCACCGCGAAGGTGTTCCTCAAGCTCGACAAGTCGAAGCTGCCGAACCTCGCCAATGCATGGCCCGTGATGACGAGCCAACTTGCGACTTACGATCCCGGCAATAGCTACGGCGCCAACTACATGTGGGGCACCACCGGCATCGGCTACAACGTCAAGATCGCGCAGAAGATACTCGGTCCGGACGCGAAGATCGACAGCTGGGACATGGTGTTCAAGCCGGAGAACCTCGCGAAATTCAAGGATTGCGGCATCCACATGCTGGATTCCGCCGACGACATCCTGCCGGCGGCGCTGAGCTATCTCGGCCTCGATCCGAACTCGACCAAGCAGGCCGACCTCGAGAAGGCCGCCGATCTCGTCATCAAGATCCGGCCCTATGTGCGCAAATTCCACTCGTCCGAATATCTCAGCGCGCTGGCCTCGGGTGAGATCTGCTTCGTGGTCGGATGGTCGGGCGACATCATGCAGGCGCGCAGCCGGGCGGCGGAAGCCAACACCGGCGTCGAGATCGGTTACACGATCCCGAAGGAGGGTGCGCAGATGTTCTTCGACAATCTCGCGATCCCCGCGGATGCGAAGAACGTCGCTGAGGCCTATGAGCTGATCAACTACCTGTACCGTCCCGAGATCGCGGCGAAGAACTCGAACTTCCTGTCCTACGCCAACGGCAATCTGGCGAGCCAGAAGCTGATCGATCCGAAGATCTTCAACGACAAGAACATCTATCCCGATGAGGCGATGCAGAAGAAGCTGTTCGTGATCACGGCGCGCGATCCCGCGACGCAGCGGATCATCAATCGCCTGTGGACGAGAGTGAAGACCGGGAAATGACATACTCGTCGCAGTAGCGTGCCGTTATTGCGAGGTGCGTCAGCGACGAAGCAATCCATGGCTCCGCAAGTGGCGAGATGGATTGCTTCGCTTCGCTCGCAATGACGAATGACAGTCTCCGTCTACCGCCAGCGCCGGTGCAGCCAGAGCCATTGATCGGGATACTCACGGACCCAGCCCTCGACGACGTCGGTGATCGCCTGCATGGTGCCCTGGATATCGATCTGGCCGGATGCGTCGAACACCGGCTTGACTTCCTCGGTGACCTCACCGCGGAAGCGGCCGTCGGGCAGGCGGATGATCCGCGTGCCGTGGATGGGGCAATCGATCTGCCGGCGCAGGCGCGCCAGCAGCGGATTTGCGGTGGTCTTGCGGCCGAAGAAGGTGACGGGAACGCCGTTGGTCAAATACTGATCGACCAGCATCGCGACGTGCTGGCCGTTCTTCAGCGCCTGCGCCAGCTTGAGCGGCGCGTCACGGCCGGCCGGCACCAGCGTGCCCAGATTGACCGCGCGGATGCGTTCGATGGCGCGGTCGGCGGCTTCGATGTTCGGCCGGCGAAACAGGATGGTGGCGTCGAGCCCATGCGCTGCGGCGGCAATTGGAGAGAGCTCCCAGTTGCCGAGATGTGCGGCGAAGAACAGTGCCGGCTTGCCGTCGTCACGCAACTGATCGAACAGCTGCTTGCTGCGCGCCGAGAATTCGACGCGACCCGGCTTGTCGGGATTCTGGGGATCGTGGTCCCAGATGCGGTCGATGTGCGCGAATTCAGCGCCGATGCGTCCGAGGTTGTGCCAGACGCCCGTCAGGATCTCCTCGATCTCCTCCGGTGACTTTTCCGGGAAGGCGGCCTTGAGGTTCTCGCGGCCGATGCGATCCTCGCGCAGCCGGCGGCCGATGAAATGCGCGGCGCGGCCGAAGAATCTTGCGGTCTTCTCGGGATCGAAGTAGCGCGTCGTACGCAGCAGGCCGATCGTCAGCCCGCCGATCGCCGCGTCGGTCACGGGCTTCGCGGCGTCACGCAGGTGCGCCCTGGTGCGAAGGAGCAGGCGTTTCATCTGATGAGGCGAGGGCGCTAGGCCGGCTCGCGCGTCAGGATCAGTGAGGCGTTCTGCCCGCCGAACCCGAACGAGTTCGACATCACGGCGGTCACCTTGGCATCGCGCGCCTTGTTGCCGACCACGTCGAACGGGATCGCGGGATCGGGCACCTCGTAGTTGATCGTCGGTGGAATCCGCTGATGCTCGAGCGTGAGCAGCGAGAAGATCGCCTCGACCGCACCGGCGGCCGAGATGGTGTGGCCGACCATCGACTTGTTCGACGACACCGGAATGTTTTTGGTGTGTTCGCCAAACACGGCCGACGTCGCAAGATACTCCATCTTGTCGTTTTCCGGCGTCGAGGTGCCGTGCGCGTTGATGTGATCGATTTGCTCGGGCTCCATTCCGGCATCGGCGAGCGTCTTGCGCACGCAGCCGATCGCCGGCTTGCCGTCCGGGCTCGAGCGGGTGCGGTGGAAGGAATCGGTGAGCTCGCCGCAGCCGGCAACGACGCCGAGGATGCGCGCGCCGCGCGCCATCGCGGCGTCGTAGCTCTCGAGCACCAGCGCACCGGCGCCCTCGGCCATCACGAAGCCGTCGCGGTTCTTCGAGAACGGTTTCGAAGCGGCCTGCGGCGGGTCGTTCTGGGTGGAGAGAGCCGACAGCAGCGAGAAGCGCACCATGGCTTCGGGATTGACCGAGCCGTCGGTCGCGATGCACAGCGTTGCATCGGTTTCGCCGCGGCGGATCGCCTCGACGCCGAGCTGGATCGCGGTCGCGCCGGAGGCGCAAGCCGTCGACAGCGAAATCGGCGACCCTTTGGTGCCGAAGGTCTCGGCGAGGTTGAGCGCGACGGAGCCGAAGGTGAAGCGCCGGTGAAAGTGC
Source organism: Bradyrhizobium sp. USDA 4506 (assembly GCF_054058795.1). Lineage (NCBI taxonomy): Bacteria > Pseudomonadati > Pseudomonadota > Alphaproteobacteria > Hyphomicrobiales > Nitrobacteraceae > Bradyrhizobium > Bradyrhizobium sp. USDA 4506. Next base: position 1,801,432 of record NZ_JBSSBM010000002.1, read on the forward strand.
GCGAACTTCCCGCCGCTACAGGTCGCAAGGTATTCAATGATTCCAAAGTCCTTGGTCGGAACCTCGCGCGCGACTTCGAGCCGCTGCGGCCACTCGGTCTCGATCGGGGCGACTGCCAGAAACAGCGGGCCGGGAAAGTCGCCCTTGCTGCCGATGCAGGCTTGCTCGAGCGCTTCTTCGGTCGCGATCTCCGCCAGACGCTGCGACAGGCTGGTGGAGGAGAACGGGTCGACGGTGACGAAATCGACGGCGCCGGCCATCGTCGTCTTCATACTGTCGAGCGGGAAGCGTGTCACGGTCTTGATGCCGGACTCACCCGCGGTGAGGCGCTTCCAATTGTCGGTCTTGCCGCCGCCGAGCGACGTCACGATTCCCATGCCGGTCACGACAACGATCGGTCGGCCGAATTTATCGCGTGGTGCTGTCATGGTGTCCCCGTCGGTGCTTGCGCCGGACTTAAAGTGCGATGAGCTTCATCGCACCCTAGTTGTTTGTTCGAGCATGATGTTCGGAAACAATTGTCCGGATCATGCTCTAACTGACGGCCTCGACCAGTGCCATGCCTTCGCCCTGCCAGTGGCCGACCCCCAACACCACAATCTGGGTTGGCGCTTCGGTCTTTTCAACCTCCAGCCCGGTCGGGTCGTTGGCCGGATAGAGCGCGCCGCGCGAGATCGACAACGCGGCCAGCGCGAGCCCAAGCGGGAATTGCGCCTCCATAGTGTGGCCGAAGGTCGTTCCGGTGGCGCGGACGGCAAAGTCGGCATGCTGGCTGAGGAATGCGCGCTCTTCGGCGGTCGCAGGCTCGGCGCCGGTCGCGCCCGTGATCAGGATACCGTTGTCGCCGCTGACACCGAGCTGCGGCCACAACGCCTGCAGCGATTTCGTCACGGCGCCCGGCTCCTTGCGTCGGGCAAGGTCGGCGACAACCTTGGTCAGCTTGGCGTACGGCTTTGCGCCGCGGGCCTCGGCATGTTCGCGCGATTCCATCACGAGGAAGGCGCCGGCGGAGCCGATGGCAAAGCCCGGGTTGTTCCTGCGGGCCCAGACCGAGCTATGCTGGTCCTTGAGGGCGAGATCGCCGAATGCATAGAGCATCAAGAGGTCGCCGCGATCGCCGTTATGAGCGGCGCCGACCAAGGCGATGTCACTCTGGCCGGCTCCAATGCGCGCGACCGCGATCCGTGCCGCGTCGATGCTTGAGGCTTCCTCGCCCATGAAGGTGCGCGAGGTCCCGCACACGCCGTGAACGATCGCGATGTTGCCGGCGAGCAGGTTGGAGAGCTGCGCCAGGAACAGCGTCGGGCGCAGCTCGTTCATCAGCTTCTCGTTGAGGAGGGCTGGCGGCAGCTTGCCCTGTGCGTCGGCGTTCATGATCGCGAGGTCGACAGTGAGGTCACGCTCGCCGCCACCGGCTGCGATGATCATGTCCATCCGCGACAGGATTTCCTGATTGCCTTTGACGCCGGCGGAATCGAGCGCCAGCCCGGCGGCATAGGTGCCGATCCGCTGCCAGGTTTCCATCTGACGCTGATCGCCCTTCTTCGGGATCTGGGCGTCGAAGCTGACGGGAGCGATCGGATGGATCACGTATGGCGCGAGACGCTTCTCGTCGGCATTGACGCGCCGGGCGCCGAGCGCCTCCCAATGCGCATCCAGTCCCTCGCCAAGCGAGGAGAGCAGGCCTACGCCGGTGATCCAGACTTCCTTCTCAGCCATTACTCAGTGCCTGCTGCGGAAACCCGATCTTGGCGGCCATCGCATCCATGTGCACGCGCAAGTCCGGGCTGGGGAAGGGGATGTGACGGAAGGTCAGCTCGGCATTGCACTTGAGCTCCTTGCCGACGCGAACCTTCGCCGAGGTCACGGCGAAGCCTGAACCTTCGTGCTCGATCTTGGCCTCGATGGTCAGGACCGAGCCGGGGCTGACGAAGCCGCGCATCTTGGCTTCCTTGACCATGGCAAGGAAGGGCATGCGCTCGAACTTGGTCAGACCAAGGATCAGCCAGCCCGAGCTCTGGGCCATTGCTTCGGTCAGCAGCACGCCGGGCATGATCGGATAGCCCGGGAAGTGCCCCGCGAACACCGAATGGCTGTCGGGCGGGACATCCGCCTCGACGACAATGGTCCTTGCGTCGAGGTTGAGGTCGACGATCCGATCAATCAGCTGAAAGATCTCGAGCTGCATGATGGGCGATTACGAGCCCGAGCCCGTGCCCGCGTTCTTGGCTGCAACCAGCTCGTCGATGCGGTCGGCGAGATTCTTCAACACGAAATACTGCTCGGTCGTGGCCTTGCCGTCGTTGACCTCCTGGGTCCACTTTTCGAGCGGCATCTTGATCCCGAAGGCCTTGTCGATGGCAAACGCGATGTCGAGGAAGTCGAGGCTGTCGATCCCCAGATCGTCGATCGCGTGGCTCTCCGGCTTGATCGTGTCGCGCGGGATGTCGCAGGTCTCCGCGATAATGTTGGCGATCTGCTCGAATGTGGAGGACATCATTAAGCCTTTGATATATTGAAGGTAATTCCGGGTCGGCTCAGAGGAGGCGGGCGCGTTGCCCCGGAATGCCCGATTGCTGGTGCCGGAGTCGTGTGCCCGTATATCGGAGCAGGGCCGTTAGTTCAATGGAGCTTGGCCGGCCTCGCAAGGACGGTTTTTGGGCAGGGTTCCGGCCAGCCTAGCTGCGCGGCATCACCGTAATCTTCGCGCAATCCCGGCGGCCCATCAGCACGCAATCCTGGGTCTTGCGCAAATCGGCGATGCTCATGGCAAGCCAGATGCCGATCGCGGTGAGCGCCACCGTGAAGGCGAAGGCGGCGATGTTGGCGAGCATGCGCTGGCGGAAATCGTCCGGCTCCTCGCGCGGCTTCTCATAGCGAGAGAGATCGCTGGCAACGGAAGCCGGGCGCGTCGTTCGGTGCGGCTCCTCGCGCTTGCCGGGCGGCTGCGCCGAGGTACGCGGCCGGAATTTGAGCACCACGTGCTCGGCATCCGAGGAGATTGGCCGCTGCGTCTTCACTGTTGTCAGTCCGGTCGCGTCGCCGATTATGTTTAGCATGTTCGCTGCACTTCACACCTAAAATCTTGGTGCGCGCAGAGGTGGTATTCATGCGTCGATCACCTCCAGGAACTGGCTTGCCGTCGAGGCGGCTGCTGCGGCGCGCGGGATGCTCGGCGATGACCATGTCGACATATTCGTTCGACCTTCGCGCATGCACAGTTTGCGCTGCAACGCCGTCACGGAGGTTGAGGCTGCGCGCCCGGGCATTGACAGCCCGGGAGCATCGACAGCCGAGGGCGGACCATCCGGCCATCGGCCCCCACCGCTTCGTGAAGCCATTCCGGCACACCGGACTCTTTCACCCGCCTGCGGGCTCATGACATAGTGGAACCCGTTCCGGAGTGCCGGTCAAAAGGGAGCATAAATCATGGCCCACACGCGCGAGCCTTACGTCAAACCGGTCCCGATCCTGTCGCTGCGGCCGACCCAGATGACGGTCGGCATGCAGGAGGTGACGGAGAAGCGGAAGCGCTGGCGCGAGCACAAGTCGGACAAGAAGCGCGCCGAACTGCTGGGCAAGCACATGATCCCGGTCGTCCATGGTCCCGACGATCGCTACTACGTGGTCGATCACCATCACATGGCGCGGGCGCTGCACGACGAGGGCGTCAAGGACATCCTGGTCACGGTGATCGGCGATCTCACGATGGTCGAGCGTGACGTGTTCTGGGGCGTGATGGACAACAAGCGCTGGGTCTATCCCTACGATTCCAAGGGCGAGCGCCGCCACTTCAAGGACATTCCGAAATCGATCAAGGACCTCAGGGACGATCCGTTCCGCAGCCTCGCCGGCGAGATGCGCCGGGCGGGCGGTTTTGCCAAGGACACGACGCCGTTCAGCGAATTCCTGTGGGCCGATTTCCTGCGCCGCCACATCCCGCGCAAGACGGTGGAGAACAATTTCGCCAAGGCGCTGGAGAAGGGACTGGCGCTCGGCCGCAGCAAGGACGCGGTCTATTTGCCCGGCTGGTGCGGGCCGGCATCTGACGACTGATCTGCCGCGACCGCCGGCCCGTGCTGATCCTCCCTGCCGCCGAGCGCGTGGTGCAGCCACCGCTCGGTCCGCTTGCCGAAGGTCAACAGCAGGAAGGCTAGCGCGACGGCGGTGACGACGATCGGCCAATGTCCGGCGCCGCAGACGATGCCGACGCAAGCGGCGAAGAAAGCGCATGCGGCGCTGGTCAGGCCGCGGACCTGGAAGCGGTCGCCCTGCCGCACGATCACGCCGGCGCCGAGGAATCCGATGCCGGTCAGCACGCCCTGGATCACGCGGCTCACCGCGTCGGTGAACTTGCCGGGCTCGACGGCCTGCAATGCCAGCAGCACGACCATGGCTGTCGAGAGGCTGACGAGACCCAGCGTCTTCAGGCCGATCGGCTTGCCGCGCAGGTCACGGTCGAGCCCGATCGCGCAACCGGCAAGGGTGGCCGCGCCGAGACGCAGGACGATCTCGCTCCAGTCCGCCAAGGCGTCCTCTATTTCGGCTGCCGGCCGAGCATGTAGAACTCGCTGTTCGGCCGCATGCCGGTGACGTTGGCGAGCCGGTTCGACAGCGCGAAGAATGCCGCAACCGCGGCGATGTCCCAGACGTCGTCGTCGCTGAAGCCGTGGGCGGCAAGCGCGGCGAAGTCCGCCTCCGAGACTTCCTCGGCGGCGCGGCTCACCTTCATGGCGAAGTCGAGCATCGCGCGCTGCCGCGGCGTGATGTCGGCCTTGCGGTAGTTGACCGCGATCTGGTCGGCGATTTCCGGATTCTTGGCGCGGATGCGCAGGATCGCGCCGTGGGCGATCACACAATACTGGCACTGGTTGGCGGCGCTGGTCGCCACCACGATCATCTCGCGCTCGGCCTTCGAGAGGCCGGAGTCCTTCTCCATCAGCGCGTCGTGATAGGCGAAGAAGGCGCGAAACTCGTCGGGGCGATAGGCCAACGTGAGGAAGACGTTCGGCACGAAGCCGGATTTCTCCTGCACCGCCAGGATGCGGGCGCGGATGTCCTCGGGGAGCTTGTCGAGAGCGGGCGTCGGGAAGCGTTTTGCGGTCGGCTGCGTCATGAGATGGTTCCGGCGTGCCGCCTGGATGCGGCGTCACGCGAGACCATAGTGGATGACGCCTTGGGCGCAAGGCGCATCGGCGCCTTGGCGGAATTCGGCTAACGCAGCGGCTTCTTCAGCAGCGAGAAGCGGTCCGGATCGAGGCCGAGCGAGGGCTGCAGCATCGGCGCCTCGGCCGGCGCCATGCTGCGCGCCGGCGCGGGAGAGTTGAAGTTGGCGTCGCCGCTCGGGCTGTCGCGATGCGAGGTGGCGCCGCGCCAGCGCTCCAGCACGGCGCTGACGAAATGCATGTCATGCCCGGCGGTGACCGACGGTACCGTGGCGATGGTGGCCTCGCCGCGCGGCAGCTGGTGCGGCGGCACCTCCTTGAAGCGCAGCCGGGTCGGCAGCGCCACGCCTTCGCCGAACGCCAGCACCTCGCGGGTGCCGAGCGAGGGCACGAAGGACAGCAGGTTGGCGGCGGCGTCCGAGACCGCGGAACGCAGCAGCGCCTGGTCGCGGTCGTTGGCGAGGCGCATCGTGAACAGCGTGTTGCACTGGGAGATGATGGTCGCGTCGAGCTCGGCCGGACGCTGGGTGATCAGGCCGAGATAGACGCCGTATTTGCGGCCTTCCTTGGCAATGCGCGACACCGCCTTGCGGGTCGGCCCGAAGCCGATATTGCGGTCGGCGGAGGCGTAGCGGTGCGCTTCCTCGCAAACGAACAGCATCGGCGAGACGCCGTCGCTCCACAGCCCGAAATCGAACGCCATGCGGCACAATACGGACACCACGGAATCGACGACTTCGGCGGGGAAGCCGGCGAGCTGCATGATCGTCATCGGCTTGCCGTTGGCGGGCAGGCGGAACAGATGGCTGATCACCTCGGCCATGGTATCGCCGCCGACATTGGCATTGTCGAACATGAAGGCGTAGCGCGGATCGTTGCGCACCGCGTCGATGCGCGAGATCAGCTTGTGATAGATGATGCGCGAGGAGCGGTTCTCCAGCTTGCCCATGCGCTCGTCGATCAGCGAGATCAGGTCGACCAGACGATAGGGCACCGGCGTATCGACGGTGTAGCCGACCTGCTTGGGGTCAATGCGCTTCAGCCCGAGACCGACCCGGTCGGAGTTCTGGTACTGGGTGTAGATGCCCTTCGCCATCGGGATCACTTCGGCGAGAATGTCGAGCTCCTCGGGCACGCCGGGCCGGCCGCCGAACAGCACGTCGACGATCTCTTCGAAGTTGAACAGCCAGAACGGCAGCTTCAGGTTCCGCGGGTTGAGCACCTGAGCGCGCTCGCCGAAGCAGCGGCCGTATTCGTTGTGCACGTCGAGCAGGAAGATGCGCAGGTTCGGCCGCGACTTCAGGATCTCGTTGAGCAGCAGCGACACGCCGGTCGACTTGCCGACGCCGGTCGAGCCGAGCACCGCGAAGTGCTTGGAGAGCATCTCCTCGACGTCGACATAGGCGATGACAGAACGATCCTGCTGCAGCGTGCCGACATTGATCTGGTCCGAGCCGCTCGGCGCATAGACCGTGCGCAGCTCCTGGTTCGTGATCAGATCGGTGCTGTCGCCGATGGTCGGATAGTGGGTGACACCGCGCTGGAATTTCGGGCGGTCGCCGCCCAGGATCTCGCCCAGCAGGTCGACCGAGGCGGTCGCCATGTATTCGTCGGACGCCGGCAGGTTCTCGCACGTCACTTCGGTGATCATGGCGACGATGACCGAGCTCGCGCAGCGGATACTGACGAACCGGCCGACGGTCGCTCGCATCTCTGAAAGTTGCATCTGGCCGCCCGCCAGCAGCCCAACCCGGGCCTGCGAGCCGCGCACAGAGATCACACGTCCGAAGGGTGTCACAGTTCCAGCCTGGCTCGTTCTCAAAATCTAAATGTCCGGACCAATATGCCCGCCCGGGATTGGAAAAACCGTTAAATCGCCGGGGTTCCGCATCGGCTAAATCTACACCTTCCCGGTGACGATTTGTTTCTGTCGTACCGGGAGATTATGCGCTGTCGCGCGCATCGGCGGTGGAATCGTCGCTTTCCGGCACAGCCGCGTTTGTTTCCCGGTTTTTCCGTTAAGGCGGGATTCACCATCTCTGAGGAGTGCATCGGCAGCTCCGTAGGTTTACGGGGCAATGGGCGCGATTTGTCATACGCTGTCGCCCGGTATCGCGTAACCGATTGCTAACTGCGAGTTGTAACGACCTTTCCATTTGTGCTGCGTAACGATGCCGCGCCCTGGGAGAGATCAGCGTGCGCATCGAACACCGCAATTCATCGTCAGGAAATGCCGATGCTGGCTCGACCAAGGGGCTGGCGTTCTGTGCCGGCCTGTTGGTCGGCAGCCTGCTCGGAAGCGCGACCGCGCAATGGAGTGAGCGCGAAGGCCTGCTGATGGCGGCATTCGCGATCATGGCCGTGATCGTCTTCCTGTTGCTCAAGCGGCACGAAATCTCCGACGAGCGGCTCGCCACCGAACGTCGCAATCTCATGACCGCCGTGAACAACATTCCGCAGGGCCTCGTGCTCTACGATGCATCGGCGCGCATCATCATCTGCAACCGCCCCTACATCGAGATGTTCGGGCTTTCGCCCGACGTCGCCAAGCCCGGCTGCACGATGCACCGGCTGATTGCGCATAGACAGGAGACGGGCTCGTTCGACGGCGATGTCGACGACTTCTGCGACGCCATCATCGGCAACGTGAAGCTTGGCCGCGCCACGCGTCAGCTGACGCAGGCGCCGGGCGGGCGCGCGATCGAGATCGTCAACAAGCCGCTGCCGGAAGGCGGCTGGGTGGCGACCATCCAGGATGTCACCGAGCGTGCGCGCACCGAGAACAAGATCGCCCACATGGCGCACTATGATGCGCTGACCGACCTGCCGAACCGCGTGCTGTTCCGCGAACGCCTGGAGCGGGCGCTGAAGGCGATCCGGCCGGATCAGCAGCTCGCGGTCATGTATATCGACATCGACGAGTTCAAGGCCGTCAACGACGCGCTCGGCCATCAGATCGGCGACGAATTGCTCAGGGCGATCGCCGACCGCCTGCGCGGCTGCGTTGGGGACACCGACGTCGCGGCGCGGCTCGGCGGCGACGAGTTTGCCGTGATCCAGACCGCCGTCCGCGATCAGACCGAGACCATGCAGCTCCTCGCTGCGATCTATCAGGCGATCCGCCGGCCGATCGACTGCAGCGGGCATCTGATCACCACCGATGCCAGCATCGGCATCGCCGTTGCGCCCGCCGACGGCCTCGACATCGATCAATTGCTGCGCAATGCCGACCTCGCGCTCTACGGAGCCAAGAGCGACGGCCGCCGCACCTACCGGTTCTTCGAGACCGGCATGGATGCACGCGCCAAGGCGCGGCGCAGCCTCGAGCTCGAGCTGCGCCAGGCGATCGCCGACGGCAGCTTCGAGCTGCACTATCAGCCGCTGCTCCATCTCGAGGAGGGCCAGGTCAGTTGCTGCGAGGCGCTGGTGCGCTGGCGTCATCCCGAACGCGGCACCATCTCGCCGGCGGATTTCATCCCGATCGCCGAGGACACCGGCCTGATCAACGATCTCGGTCACTGGGTGCTCAACACCGCGTGCCGCGAGGCGATGAACTGGCCGGAGCATGTTCATGTCGCGGTCAACGTGTCTCCGATCCAGTTCAAGAGCCAGACGCTGGCACTCAACGTCGCCGCCGCGCTCGCCGCGACAGGTCTGGCACCTTCGCGGCTCGAGCTCGAGATCACCGAGGCGGTGCTGATCCGCGACGACGAGGCTGCGCTCGATATCCTGCATCAGCTGCGCGAACTCGGCGTCCGTATCGCGCTCGACGATTTCGGCACCGGCTATTCCTCGCTGAGCTATCTGCAGCGCTTCCCCTTCGACAAGATCAAGATCGATCGCGCCTTCATCAAGGATCTCGCCGGGACCGGCGCGTCGTCCACGATCGTCCAGGCCGTCGTCAACATCGCCGCTGCCAGCGACATGACCACGACCGCGGAGGGCGTCGAGACCGAGCAGCAGCGCAACCTGCTGCGCATCCTCGGCTGCACCGAGATGCAGGGCTATCTGTTCAGCCGGCCGGTGTCATCGGCTGAAATCCGCAAGCTCCTGTCGTCGGATCACGAGAAGGCTGTCTCGGTCGCCTGACGCCTGCCTTGACCGCTTTCACGAGGTGATTCCGGCCACGGAATGCCCTGCGAGCGCAATTGCCGTCGCCAGTAATTTGTTGACGGGACCTAATCATTTGTACACTAGTACAAATCGGCGCGCCGCTCACCTGTCCAACCGCAAGTCGTCGATCCGGCGTCGTCGCGGAGGGAGACCGTCCATGCAGCCGGAACCGATCTTCGATCTCGCGCATCTCGGGCACATGGAGCTTTTGACGCCGAAGCCGGACGAGAGCCTGAAATTCTTTGTCGACGTCATGGGCATGACCGTCAGCGGCCGCAAGGGCGAGTCGGTCTATCTGCGCGGCTGGGACGATTACGAGCGCTATTCGCTGAAGCTGACGGCGTCGAAGACTTCGGGGATGGAGCACATGGCGCTGCGGGCGCGCAGCCCGCAGGCGCTCGAACGCCGCGTTGCCGCGCTGAAGGGCTCGGGCTTCGATATCGGCTGGATCGACGGTGACATGGGGCAGGGGCCGGCATTCCGCTGCCGCGATCCCGACGGCCATGTCATCGAGCTCTATTACGAGACCGAGTGGTACGAGGCGCCGGCCGAGCTGAAGCCCGCGCTGAAAAACCAGGCGCAGCGCTTTCCGGCGCGCGGCGTCAATGTGCGGCGGCTCGACCATCTCAATTGCCTCGCGGTCGATATCAAGGCCAACCGTCTGTTCTTCGAAGACTACCTCGGCTGCCGCACCACCGAGCAGATCGTACTCAACGACGGCACGGAAGCCGCGATGTGGATGACGATGTCGAACAAGAGCTACGACTTCGCCTATACGCGCGACCATTACGGCAAGCGCGGCCGGTTTCACCATGTTACCTACGCGCTCGACAGCCGCGAGGAGATCCTGCGTGCTGCGGATATTTTTCTCGAGCACGGGGTGCATATCGAGACCGGGCCGCACAAGCACGCGATCCAGCAGACTTTCTTCCTCTATGTCTATGAACCCGGCGGCAACCGCGTCGAGGTCGCCAACGCCGGCGCACGCCTGATCCTCGCGCCGGACTGGAAGCCGATCGTGTGGACCGAGGAAGAGCGCAGGAAGGGACAGGCGTGGGGGTTGAAGACGATCGAGTCGTTTCACACCCACGGCACCCCGCCCGTGATCGACTAGACGCGAGACCGCCGCACGAAAAGCCGCCCGAGCGCGTCGATACGCCGCCGCGAACACCCGCGCTCGCTGACGACAACACCGACGCGCAACCGATATGATCCGGTTCGCGGCGGCGGACGCTGCGCCGCGCGAAATTTGAACCGGTGAGAGCGGGCACAATGGCTGGCAAGACGCGAAAGACGTCGGCGAAGGGGGCGAAAAAGAGCGCCGCGAAGCGTGGCTCTGCAAAGCCGCGTCTGCTCGCGGGCGGCAATCCGCAGATCGCAAAAGGCTATGGCGATGCTCCGGTGCAAGCCTATATCGCCGCGATGCCCGGGTGGAAGCGCGACGTCGGGCGCAAGCTTGACGCGCTCATCGTGCGTGCCGTCCCCGGCGTGCACAAGGCGGTGAAGTGGAACTCGCCGCTCTACGGCATGGAAGGCGACGGCTGGTTCCTCGGCATCCATGTCTTCACGCGCTACGTCAAGGTGGCTTTCTTTCGCGGTGCGTCGCTGCATCCGGTGCCGCCGGGCGAGTCCAAGCAGCAGCACACGCGCTATCTCGACATTCACGAGAACGACGAGCTCGACGAAGCCCAGTTCACCGCGTGGGTGAAGCAAGCCAGTCAATTGCCCGGCGAACGGATGTGAGTGGCAACGCAGGTCAGGACCGGTAAGCAGCGGCCACGACGCGCTGTCGATGCAGCTCTGCGCGATAGAGCATTGCCTCGCCTCAGCCCTTTGGTGTTAGGCTGCACCAAAGCCCGATGAATCGCCATCGCGCTTTGGATTGTTGTCCTGGCATGATCTTTTCGGAAAACCGCTTCGCACTTTTCCGGATCATGCTCTGGTAACGTCAGAGGAAAACGTCGATGAGCGAACACACGACGGACAAGCGCGTGCGAGAGGCGTCTCGCAGGCGATTCCTTCAGGCCGGCGCAGCACTGGCCGGTGGCTCCGCCATATCGGGAGTTGCCGGTTCTACCGCGCTTGCCGAACAGGGGAATAATCTTCCGCCCAATGTGCCGGAATGGATGAAAGCGCCCGGCGACCCGATGGGAAGCCAGCCCTATGGCACGCCGTCGGTTCACGAGAAGGCTGTCGTCAAGAACATCTCGAAGACGCTGCCGCAATACATCTCCGCTTCGGGCCGCACGCCGCTGCAGGAGCTCGACGGCATCATCACGCCGAACGGTTTGTTCTACGAACGCCACCATGGCGGCGTGCCGACCATCGACCCGGCCGAGCACCGGCTGGTGCTGCATGGCATGGTCGATCGCCCGCTGGTGTTCACGATGGAGGACATCCGCCGCTTTCCGTCGCAGTCGCGCATCCACTTCCTCGAGTGCTCCGGCAATCCGGTCTACACCAAGCCGTACGGCAAGACGGCCTCCGACCTCGTCGGCCTGCTGAGCTGTGCGGAATGGACCGGCGTGCCGCTCAAGACGGTGCTGGACGAGGCGGGCCTGCAGGCGGGTGCCAAATGGATCGTGGCCGAAGGCGCCGACGCGGCGGCGTTGACGCGCTCGATCCCGATCGAGAAATGCCTCGACGACGCCATGCTGGTCTACAGCCAGAATGGCGAGCGGCTGCGCCCGCAGCAGGGCTATCCGCTGCGCCTGTTGCTGCCCGGCTTCGAGGGCAACATGAACGTGAAGTGGCTGCGCCGGCTCAAGGTCGTCGCCGAGCCGGCCTATTCGCGCGAGGAGACCTCGAAATACACCGACCCGATGCCCGACGGCACGTCGCGCGAATTCACCTTCTATATGGAAGCCAAGTCGATCATCACGCGGCCGTCCGGCGGGCAGAAGCTGACCGCGCAGGGCTTTCACGAGATTACCGGCATCGCCTGGAGCGGTCACGGCAAGGTCAAGAGCGTCGAGGTCTCGCTCGACGAGGGCAAGAGCTGGCAGCAGGCCGAATTGCAGGAGCCGGTGTTGACGCGCGCGCTCACGCGTTTCCGCTTGCCCTGGCATTGGGACGGCAAACCCGCCGTGATCCAGAGCCGCGCCGTCGACGAGACCGGATACGTCCAGCCGACGCTGGCGGAATTGGTCAAGGTGCGCGGTCTCAACTCGTTCTACCACAACAACGCGATCTGGCCCTGGCGCATCGATGCGAATGGTGAGGTGACCAATGGCCAGGCGTAAGCTCAAGGCGGCGTTCCTCGTGAGTGCGATCGCGATGCTCGCGACTGCCGGGCAGGCCGAGGATCGCTTTGGCATCGGGCGTGCGGCAACGCCTGTCGAGATCGGCGGCTGGAACATCGATATCGGCCGTGACGGCTCCAACCTGCCGCCGGGCAACGGCAGCGTCGAGCGCGGCCGCACGGTGTTCAGCGAGCAATGCGCGGCGTGCCACGGCGACAACGGGCAGGGCGGCGTCGGCGACCGCCTGGTCGGCGGACAGGGCACGCTGGCGAGTCTCAAGCCGATCCGCACCGTCGGCAGCTATTGGCCCTATGCGCCGACGCTGTTCGACTACATCCGCCGCGCGATGCCGCAGAACGCGCCGCAGTCGCTGAGCAATGAGGACGTCTACGCGGTTTCCGCCTACATCCTCAGCCTGAACGGCATCGTGCCGGCCAATGCGGTGCTCGACGCCAAGTCGCTCGCCGCCGTCAAGATGCCGAACCGCGACGGCTTCGTCTCCGATCCGCGGCCGGACGTGCACAACCACTGAGCGGCAGGCACGGCCGGCTGGCTCGCAGCATCGTGACGTCGTGGCCCCTGTGCCTGGAGGATTGCCGTCCCTATCTCCGTTTGGGGGCGGCTCGGCCGTCATCCGGCACACGTTTATTGATCGATAGGAGAGGCCGCATGACCAGGTCATGGGCAGTCGCAGCCGCTGTGCTGCTCGTGGGAATGACGTTTACGCCGGTCGCGGCCCAGATGTCGGAGCCGGCATATTTCGACGCGCAAAATCCCGGGCGCAGCGCGATCAACGGCGGCGCCCTGACGCCATGGGGCGAGGCCCAGGAGGCCGCGCAGCGCGGCAGCAATCCGGCGAACGCCTACGGCGCCATGTCCGCGGCGGAGCCATCTTCCGCCTGCGCGCGTTACCGTTCATTCGATCCGGCGTCCGGTACCTTCCTTGGCCGCGACGGCCGCCGCCATCCCTGCCGATAAGGCCCTGTACCGCGCTTGGCGGTGGATAAGGGCGCCGGCATTCGCCCGGCGCCCGAACGACTGGACGTTAGGCGCGTTATAGTCCGCCGATCGTGTCGGGTCCCGCCGGACCCGAGCGGCGGAGGACACCCGGCGTGACAGATGCTCTGGCCGGTTTCTGGGACCGAAAGTCGACCTCGGACCTGTTGCGGGAGGCGGCGCGGGCCGATGGCGACGCGGAGACGCCGATCTTCAGGCGGTCGCTGTCGGCGTTGCAACTGGTCACGCTCGGTATCGGCGGCATCATCGGCGCCGGCATCTTCGTGCTGACGGGCCACGCGGCCGCCGCCAATGCCGGTCCCGCGGTCACGCTCTCCTTCATGATTGGTGCGGTGGCCTGCGCCTTCGCCGGCCTGTGCTACGCCGAGATGTCGTCGACGGTGCCGATCTGCGGCAGCGCCTACACCTATGCCTATGCCACGCTCGGCGAACTGATCGCCTGGATCATCGGCTGGGATCTGATCCTCGAATACGCGGTCGGCGCGATCGCGGTCTCGGTCGGGTGGTCCGGCTATTTCGTCAGTCTGATGCGCGATTTTGGCATCGACCTGCCGCCGCAATTCACCTCGGCGCCGCTCGCCTACGACGTCAACACCGGCGCGTGGTCGTCGACCGGTGCGGTCATCAACATCCCGTCGATGGCGATCATCGCCTTCGTGACCACGCTGCTGGTGGTCGGCATTCGCGAGTCCGCGCGCTTCACCAGCTTCGTCGTCGTGGTCAAGCTCGTCGTGATCGCGCTGTTTCTCGCCACCGCGGCTTCCTCGGTGACGCTGGCGAACTGGGTGACGGCGAGCAACCCGGAGGGCGCGCTGATCCCGCCGAATGCCGGTCCTGGCGTGTTCGGCTGGTCCGGCGTGGTCCGCGGCGCGGCGGTGGTGTTCTTCGCCTATATCGGCTTCGACGCGATCTCGACCGCGGCGCAGGAAGCGAAGACGCCGGAGCGCGACATGCCGATCGGCATTCTCGGCTCGCTCGTGATCTGCGCCGCGCTCTATGTCGCGGTCGGATTCGTGCTGACCGGCATCGTGCCCTATGACCGGCTCAGCGTGCCCGATCCGATCGCGGTCGGCATCGATGCGATCGGTATCGGCTGGCTCGGTCCGTTCATCAAGCTCGGCATCCTGTTCGGATTGACATCGGTGATCCTCATCATGCTGCTGGCGCAACCGCGGATCTTTCGCGCCATGGCGCATGACGGATTGCTGCCGGGCTTTGCCGCTAAGATCCATCCGCGCTTCCAGACCCCCTATGTCTCGACCATCTTCGCCGGCACCGTGGCCGCTCTTCTCGGTGGGCTGTTGCCGATCGGGCTGGTCGGCGAACTGGTCTCGATCGGCACGCTGTTCGCGTTCACGGTGGTCTCGATCGGCACGCTGGTGCTGCGCGTGCGCGATCCGGAATTGCCGCGTCCGTTCAAGGCGCCGGCGATCTGGCTGGTGGCCCCCGCCGCCGCTGCAACCTCGCTGTTCCTGATGTTCGGCCTGCCGCTCGACACTTGGATCAGGCTCGCGGTGTGGCTAATGATCGGGCTTGTGATCTATGCGGCCTATGGCAGACGGCACAGCCGGCTGCGGGCAGGCGGCGGGGACCGCGCGGGCCTATAGTGCGCGCGCGTGCGGCCTGCTAGATGTACGCGTTGAGATAGCACCGCAAGCCGCGACAGGCCGGCATTCCCCGGGGAGACTTCCATGCAAAATCCAACGGCAGGCGCGCGATGGATGGTCGCCGCGCTCGTCTCGATCAGCATCGCGTCGGCTGCGCCCGGTCGCGCAGCCTCGGTTGCGCCGGCCGCTGCCGAGAACGGCATGGTGGTCTCCGCGCAGCATCTCGCGACCCAGGTCGGCGTCGAGGTGTTGAAGCGGGGCGGCAATGCGGTCGATGCGGCGGTCGCCGTTGGTTACGCGCTTGCGGTGGCCTATCCCGCCGCCGGCAATCTCGGTGGCGGCGGGTTCATGACCATCCAGTTCGCCGATGGCCGCAAGACCTTCCTGGATTTCCGCGAGACCGCGCCGAAAGGCGCCACAGCCGACATGTATCTCGACAAGGACGGCAACGTTATCCCCGGCCTTTCGACCAAGGGGCATCTCGCTGTCGGCGTACCGGGCTCGGTGGCCGGGATGGAGTATGCGCGCGAGAAATACGGCACAATGAAGCGCGCTGACGTCATCGCGCCGGCGCTGCAACTGGCGGAGGATGGTTTTGTGCTCGACCAGGGCGACGTCAGCATGCTGCAGACCTCGACCAAGGACTTTCAGGACGATCCGGCCTCGGCCGCGATCTTCCTCAACAACGGCAAGCCGTTCCAGGTCGGCGAACGGCTGACGCAGCATGAGCTCGCCGAGACGCTGCGCGAGATCAGCAAGCGCGGCAGTGATGGCTTCTACAAGGGCTGGGTTGGTGCTGCGATCGTCGCCGCGAGCCAGGCCGGCAAGGGACTGCTGACGCAGGAGGATCTGGGCAACTACAGGGTTCGCGAGCTGGCGCCGGTCGAATGTGACTATCGCGGTTACCACGTGGTCTCGGCGCCGCCGCCCAGTTCGGGCGGTGTGGTGATCTGCGAGATGCTCAACATCCTCGAGGGCTATCCGCTGAAGGAGCTCGGCTACCACTCGGCGCAAGCGGTGCACTACCAGATCGAGGCGATGCGCCACGCTTACGTCGATCGCAACAGCTATCTCGGCGATCCGGACTTCGTGAAAAATCCGCTCGAGCGCCTGCTCGACAAGACCTACGCCGCGAAGATCCGTGCCGCGATCGACCCGGCCAAGGCCGGTGTGTCCAGGGACATCAAGCCCGGCGTTCCGCCGCATGAGGGCAGCAACACCACGCACTATTCGATTGCCGACAAGGACGGCAACGCGGTGTCGGTCACCTACACGCTGAACGACTGGTTCGGTGCCAAGGTGACGGCGGCCAGGACCGGCGTGCTGCTGAACGACGAGATGGACGACTTCACCGCCAAGGTCGGCGTGCCGAACCTGTATGGGCTGGTGCAGGGGGAGGCCAACGCGATCGTCCCCGGCAAGCGTCCGCTGTCCTCGATGAGCCCGACCATCGTCTCCAAGGACGGCAAGCCGGTCATCGTGATGGGCACCCCGGGCGGCAGCCGCATCATCACCGCCGTGCTGCTGACGATGATCAACGCCATCGACTACGGCATGAACGCGCAGGAGGCCGTGGACATGCCGCGCTTCCACCAGCAGTGGCTCCCCGAGGCGACCAACCTCGAGGACTACACGCTGTCGCCGGATACGCGGAAGATCCTGGAGGGCATGGGCCACAAATTCGGCCCGCCGCATCCGGCCAACCACCTCGCGGTGATTATCATCGGCGCGCCGTCGCTGGGCGGCAAGCCGGTCGGCAGCAACCGCTTCTATGGCGCGAACGACCCGCGCCGCAATTCGGGGCTCGCCGCGGGCTATTGATGGTGACGGCTAGCTAGCGACAATCCGTAGCCCGGATGAGCGAAGCGACATCCGGGTCTTGTTGAGCTCCCGCATGTCGCTCCGCTCGTGCGGGCTGCCGCTCCAATTGATCCGTGCTGCGGTCAGGCGACGGCGGTCGACCTGCCGTCCTTTTGCCCGCTGGTCAGCAGCAGGCGCCGGCGGATCGCGTCTTCGATCAGAGCCAGGGATTGCTTGGCTTCGCGCGCCTCGGCTTCGGCGGCCCGGGCGCGGAATTCGGCCGCATCGAGTTGCTCCTGTTGGGACTCGATGCGCCGTCGGGCTTCCTCAAGCGCCCGCGACGCATCCCTCAATTTGCGCTCGGTGGCGGCAATGATTTCGAGCTGCGCCTGTTCGGCGGCCTCGGCGCGCGCTTCGCCGGCGCGAGCCCTGTCCTCGATGCTGCGGAACAAATCCGCCGCCTGGTAGACGAGGTCCAAGGCTTCTGTGCCCATGGCCGATGCGGGTGGTCTTGGAAATCCAAGAACGTTAGGGTCGGCCGTAAATGGCCGTTTAAATCCGCGCAGTGCCATCCAAATCAGCCCGTCGCGAGTCGGTGTATGCCAACAACTTGCGGTAGTTATAGTTAACAAATCCTTAATGTGATTGGCGCGCCGGCGCTGTCCACCGGTTTCTGATGTCGCAGCACCCAAATCGTCGGCCGGATCGGGGAATCGATCCGTCCGGCCCGCGCTTTTCTTTCGGAACGTGCTCTCCGCGCAAGCGTATCGAGACCGCAGCGCTATCAGGCGCGGTGCGCGAAGCGCGCAGCGCTGCAGCGGAGATCGATGCAGCCTCCGCGGGGCGCTGCCAGTCGGCGAGGTCTGCCGATTTGGCTGCGGGCGCGAGCCGGGCTCTATGGCATAAGTTTGACGCCTGGCTTGCTTTAATTCTCCGGTGTTGAATTGCAGGTCCATGGAGCGACCGATATACCGGGCGGCCTAAGTGGCACGCAGCGCGCTCAGAACGAGCGACGTATTCGCCACGGAAATCTGGTCGATGAAATTTCTGTTGCGGTTCTTCGGGTTCCTGTTCACCGCAGGCACCATCCTGTTCCTGGCTGGTTTGGCCGCGGTCGCAGGGCTGTTCTGGCATTTCTCCAAGGACCTGCCCGAGTATTCGCAGCTCCAGAACTACGAGCCGCCGGTGATGACCCGCGTGCACGCGGCCGACGGCTCGCTGCTCGGCGAATACGCCAAGGAGCGCAGGCTTTATCTGCCGATCCAGGCGGTGCCGAAGCTCGTGATCAACGCGTTCCTCGCCGCCGAGGACAAGAATTTCTACGAGCATGGCGGCGTCGACTACACCGGCATGGCGCGCGCCGGTGTCGCCTACATCCAGAACTTCGGTTCCAACCGGCGGCCGCAGGGCGCCTCGACGATCACCCAGCAGGTCGCCAAGAACTTCCTTTTGACCAACGAGGTGTCGTTCACCCGCAAGATCAAGGAAGCCTTGCTGGCGATGCGAATCGAGCGGGCTTACTCCAAGGACAAGATCCTCGAGCTCTATCTCAACGAAATCTATCTCGGCCTTGGCGCCTACGGCATCGCGGCGGCCTCGCTGGTGTATTTCGACAAGTCCGTCAATGAGCTGACGGTCGCGGAAGCGGCCTATCTGGCGGCGCTGCCGAAAATGCCGGCCAGCCTGCATCCGGTGCGCAACCGCGCGCGCGCCGTCGAGCGCCGCAACTACGTGATCGATCGCCTGCAGGAGAACGGCTGGATCACCGCGGCCGACGCCGACAAGGCGCGCAAGGAGCCGCTGACCGTCACCAACCGCAGCAATGGCGCGCACACCTTCGCCGGCGAATACTTCTCGGAAGAAGTCCGCCGCGACATCTTCGAGCGCTATGGCGAGAAGAAGCTCTATGAGGGCGGCCTGTCGGTGCGCACCACGCTCGATCCCAAGATCCAGGTGATGGCGCGCAAGGCCATGGTGGCTGGGCTCGTGAACTATGACGAGCAGCAGGGCTATCGCGGTGCGATCCAGAAGCTCGACCTGACCAGTGACTGGGGCGTGCCGCTCGCCGAGATCAAGTCGCTGTCCGACATCTCGCCGTGGCGGATGGCGGTGGTGCTGGAGAGCAACGACCAGTCGGCGCGGATCGGCTTCCAGCCGGGCCGCGAGCTCGGCGGCGCCATTAGCAAGCAGCGCGATACCGGCATCATCACGATGGACGGCGTGCGCTGGGCCAAGAGCAAGGGCAAGACGCCGACATCGGTGGCGCAGGTGCTGCAGCCCGGCGACGTGATCTACGCCGACCCGCTCTTCAGCAAGGACGGCCAGCGCATCGAAGGCCAGTACCGGCTGCGCCAGATCCCCGAACTGTCGGGTGCGATGGTGGCGATGGATCCGCACACCGGCCGCGTGCTGGCGATGGTCGGCGGCTTCTCGTTCGACCAGAGCCAGTTCAACCGCGCGACGCAGGCCTATCGGCAGCCCGGCTCGACCTTCAAGCCGATCGTCTATTCGTCGGCGCTCGACAACGGCTACACCGGATCGACCATGATGATCGACGCCCCGATCGAGATCGACCAGGGGCAGGGCAACATCTGGCGGCCCGAAAACTTCTCGACCGGCAAGTATCAGGGCCAGGTGACGCTGCGCAACGCGCTGCGGCTCTCGCTCAACACGGTGACCGTGCGGCTGGCGCAGGAAATCGGCATGCCGCTGATCGGCGAATATGCAAAGCGCTTCGGCGTCTATGACGAGTTGCCGAACTATCTCGCCTACGCGCTCGGCGCCGGCGAAACCACGGTGATGCGGATGGCCACGGCCTATTCGATGATCGCCAATGGCGGCGTCCGCGTGAAGCCGACCTTGATCGACCGCATCCAGGACCGCTACGGCCACACCATCTTCAAGCACGATCAGCGCGAATGTCGCGGCTGCGACGCGCCGGAGGGCTGGAAGAACCAGCCGGAGCCGCAGCTCGTCGACCGCCGCGAGCGGGTGCTCGACGCGATGTCCGCCTACCAGATCACCTCGCTGATGGAGGGCGTGATTCAGGCCGGTACCGGCACCGCGCTGAAGGACGTCGGCAAGCCGCTCGCCGGCAAGACCGGCACCTCGAACGAGGCCAAGGATCTCTGGTTCGTCGGCTTCTCGCCGGACCTCGTGGTCGGTCTCTATGTCGGCTACGACAAGCCGCGCTCGCTCGGCCGCAACGCGCAGGCCGGCCACACCGCGGCGCCGATCGCGCGCGACTTCCTCAAGCTCGCGCTGGCCGACAAGCCCGCCACCCCGTTCAAGCAGCCGGTCGGCATCCGGCTGGTCCTGGTCGATGCCAAGACCGGCCAGCGCGCCGCGCCCGGTCAGAACAGGGGCGTGGTGCTCGAAGCCTTCAAGCCGGGCCAGGCGCCGCCGGTCAATGATCCCGGGATGGTCGCCGGTACCGATGTGATCGACGGCACCCAGCAGGGCATTTCGCCGGACGCCGATCGGGCCGTGATGCGGTCAGGGACGGGCGGGCTGTACTGAGGCTTGGTGGGCAGGCCTTCGGGCCGCGATTTTCACGCCCATTCCTCGCCAACAATGCTTGCCAAGCGTGGGACCAAGCGGGTAGAAGGTCGCTCTCGCGCGGGCGCTGATTTGGCAGGCGAACCCGCTGCACCGAGATGTCCAGTCATCCAGCTAAGCTGTTGATACCACGGACTATTCTTGGGGAATGGTGTAACGGTAGCACAACAGACTCTGACTCTGTTTGTCTTGGTTCGAATCCAGGTTCCCCAGCCAATCCGCCTCGGTGGCGTGAATCAGCCTCTCAAATCCCGACGAGATTGCCGGCTGCAGCTGCCGACGGAGGTCCAGTCGTATGTGTGCCATCACGGCATGAGGGTGGATTGGTCCGGCGTAATCCACCATGGTCTCGCGCGTGTGGTCCGGCTCGTTGCACCAGAGGTTTAGGCTGATGGACGAAATTCTCTATGCCCGCGAAGCGTCGATCGGCGTCGATGAGTTCATCGAGGTGCTGCGGCAGTCGGGCCTCGGCGAGCGGCGACCGCTGGCGGATACCGACCGGATGGAGCGCATGATCGCCAATGCGAATCTGATCGTGACGGCGCGGAAGGCGGGCAAGTTGGTCGGCGTGTCGCGCGCGCTGACCGATTTCGCCTATTGCTGCTATTTGTCGGACCTTGCGGTCGATCGCGGGTACCAGGGACATGGCATCGGCAAGCGTCTGATCGCGGAAACGCGGCGCCTCGCCGGACCTGAATCGATGTGCCTGCTGTTGTCGGCGCCGGACTCGATTGGGTTCTACAAGACCATCGGCATGCCGCAGCCGGACAACGCGTTCCTCTACAAGCGGGAGCGATAACTGCGCGGCGTTACTTGATCTTGTCGTAGACCGTCGCGAAATCGGCGAGCGGCATCGGGATGGAGATGGTTTCCTTGCCGAGATTCTGGAACGACACCTTCAGCTGCTTGCCCGATTTCAGCTGGGTCAGGACATCGGCGGCGATCGGCGTATTGATGTAGCAGCCGCGCGCCTCGCAAGTCTGGATCGGCACGTCGACGGCCTTGCCGTCGTCGACCTGCAGCTTGGCGCCGACAGGCAGGTTCAATCCGAGTGGAAGCTGGATCAGCGCCACCGGCGTGCGGGTGTCGCCGGGAACGCGGATATTGACCAGCACGATGAGCTGGCCGGTCTTGGTGAGCACCGCGGTCTGTTCCATCGCGCATTCGAGCGGAGCGTCGCGGCTCGCACTGGTACAGCGCGCGACCCAGCCGGAATTGTTGGGCGCTGCTGTATCACCCTGAGGAGCCGCGGGCGCAGCTGCCGGAGTGGGCGCGTTCTTGCTCTTGGCCGTCTGGGCGTGGCCGGAGTGGGCTATGCCGAACACGGTGAACAGGACGAAGAGCGACTTTGCGACAATCTTCACGGTACCGGCTCCGAAATGGACATCTTTCGGATGTGCCGGGATGCCGGCAAAGTCAAGTCACTCGGCGGCCTCCTTGACCGATCCATGCTCGTCGTCGTCAGCATCGTGGTCGGTGCGCGGCGAGCGGCCCCAGTTGGCAAACGCGTTGGAGAGCCTGTCGAGATAGAGATAGACGACCGGCGTCGTGAACAGCGTCAGCGCCTGGCTGACGATCAGGCCGCCGACCATGGCGTAGCCGAGCGGCTGGCGGATTTCCGAGCCGGTGCCGGTCCCTAGCATCAGCGGCACGCCGCCGAGCAAAGCGGCCATCGTCGTCATCATGATCGGGCGGAAGCGGAGCAGGGCGGCCTGGCGGATCGCCGCCACCGGCTCCATGTGCTGGTCGCGCTCGGCCGCGATCGCGAAGTCGACCATCATGATGCCGTTCTTCTTCACGATGCCGATCAACAGGATGATGCCGATCAGCGCGATCAGCGAGAAGTCGAAGCCGGCCGCCATCAGGATCGCGAGCGCGCCGACGCCGGCCGACGGCAGCGTCGACAGAATCGTGATCGGGTGGATGTAGCTCTCATAGAGAATGCCGAGGATCAGGTAGACGACCACGAGCGCCGCGAGGATCAACAGCGGGACGGTCGACAGCGATTGCTGGAACGCCTGCGCGGTACCCTGGAAGCTCGAGCTCAGTGTCGGCGGCGCGCCAAGGTCGACCATCGCCTTCTGCACCGCTTCCGTCGCCTGGCCGAGCGCAACACCCTGCGCCAGGTTGAACGAGATGGTGATCGCCGGGAACTGGCCCTGGTGGCTGATCGAGAGCGGCCGTACCGGCACGCTGGTCCAGGTCGCGAAGGTCGAGATCGGCACCTGTTCGCCGGTCAGCGGAGACTTGATGTAGATCTTGTTCAGCGTGTCGATCGCGCCCTGGAGCTCCGGCAACACCTCGAGGATGACGTGGTAGCTGTTGAGCTGGGTGAAGTACTGCGTCACCTGGCGCTGGCCGAACGAGTCATAGAGCGTGTCGTCGATCAGCTGCGGCTGGATGCCATAGCGCGAGGCGGTGTCGCGGTTGATCTTCAATTCGAGCGTGGTGCCGTTGGTCTGCTGGTCGGTGGCGACGTCGCGCAGCTGCGGCAGCGTCTGCATCTTGCCGAGAATCTTCGGCGCCCATTCGTTCAATTCGGCGAGGTTGGCATCCTGCAGCGTGAATTCGAACTGGGTGCGGGTCGGGCGGCCGCCGAGGCGGACGTCCTGCGCCGCCTGCATGAACAGCCGGGCACCCTCGACCTTCTCCAGCTTCGGCCGCAGCCGGGCGATGACCTGCTGCGCGTTGGCGTCGCGATCCTTCAGCGGCTTCAGCGTGATGTACATCGCGCCGTTGTTGCCGGCGCGGCCGCTGCCGCCGATCGCCATCGCCACCGTCGCCACCGCGGGATCCTGCTGCACGATCTTGCCGAGTTCCTCCTGCTTCCGCTTCATGTCGGCGAAGGAGATGTCCTGGTTGGCTTCCGAGGTCGCGGTGATCAGGCCGACGTCCTGCTGCGGGAAGAAGCCCTTCGGGATGACGACGAACAGGTAGACTGACAGCGCCAGCGTCCCGAAGAAGATCATCAACGTCGTGAACTTCCAGCGCAAAGCGAGGTCGAGCACGCTCTGATAGCCGCGCAGCATGGCGTCGAAGCCGCGCTCGCTGAGCTGGTAGAACCGGCCGTGCTTCTCGTCATTGTGGGCGCGCAGGAAGCGCGAGGCCATCATCGGGGTCAGCGTCAGCGACACGAACATCGAGACGAAGATGGTCATCGCGAGCACGACCGCGAATTCGCGGAACAGGCGGCCGATGATGCCGCCCATCAGCAGCAGCGGGATCAGCACCGCGACCAGCGAGATGCTGATCGAAACGATGGTGAAGCCGATTTCCTGCGAGCCCTTGAAGGCGGCAGCCATCGGCTTCTCGCCCTCTTCGATGTAGCGGCTGATGTTCTCCAGCATCACGATGGCGTCGTCGACCACGAAGCCGACCGCGATCGTCAGTGCCATCAGCGACAGATTGTCGAGCGTGTAGCCGAACACCCACATCAACGCGCAGGCGCCGAGCAGCGCCAATGGCACCGTGACTGTCGGGATCACGGTCGCCCAGAAACTGCGCAGGAAGACGAAGATCACCATCACGACCAGGAAAATGGTCAGCAGCAGGGTGAACTGGACGTCCTCGACCGCCGCGCGGATCGTGGTGGTGCGGTCGCTGATGACGTCGATCTTGATCGCCGGCGGGATCGCGGCGACCAGCCGGGGCAGCGTCGCCTTGATCTTGTCGACGGTGTCGATGACGTTGGCGCCGGGCTGCTTGAAGATGACGAGGAATACGCCGCGCTTGCCGTTGGCCCAGGCGGCCTGCTTGGCGTCCTCGGGCCCGGTGACGGCCTGGCCGATGTCACGGATCCGCAGCGGCCCGCCATTGCGGTAGGCGATGATGACGTCGTTCCACGGGCTCGCCGTCAGCAACTGGTCGTTGGCGTAGATGGTGTAGGCGCGGGTGGCGCCGTCGATATTGCCCTTCGGACTGTCGACGGTGGCGATGTTGATCGCGGCGCGGACGTCCTCCAGCGACAGGCCCTTGGCGACGAGCTTGGCGGGGTCGATCTGGACGCGAACCGACGGCTTCTGCTGGCCGCCGATGATGACCTGCGCAACGCCCGAGATCTGGCTGATCTGCTGCGCCAGCTGGGCGTCGACGGCATCGCTGACCGTCGTCAGCGGCAGCGTGTCCGATGTCGCCGACAGCAGCATGATCGGCGAGTCCGCCGGGTTGACCTTGCGGTAGGTCGGCGGCGAGGGAAGGGTTTTCGGCAACTGGCCGCTGGCCGCGTTGATGGCGGCCTGCACGTCGTTGGCGGCGCCGTCGATGCTGCGGTTGAGGTCGAACTGGATGGTGACCGCCGCCGTGCCGAGATAGCTGGTCGAGGTCATCTGCGCGATGCCGGGGATCTGCGCGAACTGGCGTTCCAGCGGCTGGGCGACCGATGTCGCCATCGTTTCCGGGCTGGCGCCGGGCAGGGTCGCGGTGATCTGGATGGTGGGGAAGTCGACCTGCGGCAGCGGCGCGACCGGCAGCAGGGGATAGGCGACGAGACCGACGAACAGGATGCCCGCCATCAGCAGCGAGGTGCCGATGGGGAAACGAATGAATGGTGCGGAAATTCCGGCGCCGACGCTCATTCCTGCGCAACCTTCGACTGGGACGGATCCGAGCTCGCCACCGCCGTTGTCACCAGGGTTCCCGGCGAGACCTTGTACTGGCCCGCGGTGATCACCTGCTGTCCCGGCGACAGGCCCTCGTCGATCACCGACTTGCCGTCGATCGACTGACTGACCTTGATCTTGCGAAGCTCGGCCTTGTTCTCCTGATTGACTGAATACGCGTAGAGGCCATCGGTGCCATGCTGCACCGCGTCATCCGGGACGACGGTGGCATCCTTCAAGGTTCTGACCAGAAGGCGGGTCGAGACCGACTGGCCCGGCCACAGCGCGTGGTCCTTGTTATCAAACACCGCCTTCAGCCGGACAGTCCCGCTTGACGTGTCGACCTGATTGTTGATCAGCGCCAGGGTTCCCGTGGATAGCACCCGCTTGCCGTCGGTGGTCAGGGCAATGGTCTTGGGCGGCGCCACGGCCAGCGCCGCCTTGATATCCGGCAGCTGGTCTTCCGGCGCGGTGAAGATCACCGTGATCGGCTCGATCTGGGTGATCGTGACAATGCCAGTCTGGGCCGAGGCATTGACGATGTTGCCGATATCGACCAGTCGCAGGCCGACAATGCCGTCGATCGGGGACTTGACGGTGGTGTAGTCCACCTGGGTCTGGGCGTTGAAGATGGCGGCCTCGTCAGCCGAGATCTGGGCGGTCAGCTGCGCCACCGTGGAGCGCTGGGTGTCGAGCTGCTGGCGTGTCGCGAACTCGCCGAGCCTGGTGGTGCGCTGCAGGTCGAGATTGGCGTTGGCGAGATTGGCTTCGTCCTGGGCCTTCTTGGCCTTGGCCTGGTCGAGCGTTGCCTGATAGGGCCGCGGATCGATCTCGACCAGCGTGTCCCCGGCCTTGACGAACTGGCCTTCCTTGAAAGCGATCCTGGTGATCTGGCCGTCGACCCGGGTGCGGACCTGGACGGTGTTGAATGCCTGCACGGTGCCGAGACCCGTGAGATAGACCGGGAAGTCGGCTTTCTCGACCGGCGAGATCTTGACCGGGACGGCCGGGCGTTGGGCGGAGCGCTTCTGGGCGGCTTCGATCGCCTGCTGGTTGCTCGTGTGTTTCTGCCAGCCGAAATAACCGGCGGCGCCGACCGCAGCGATCACTAAAACCCAACCGATGGTGCGTGACTTTGACATACGGACTCTTGGGTTCGACGTAACAATAAAGGCTGATCGAAACGGTTCACAGAGCTTGCGGATATAATATGCGTGCACTTAATGTGTAAACACACCAAGGCTTGAGAATCCTAAACATTTGGAAAGGTTTAGGTCAGAAACGAGCAGAAACAATTCGCCTGGGAAACGCACCGAGGACCCCTATGTCGCTCGATCTCAAACGCCAGTTTATCGCGCAGCTTGTCGAGAGTTCCCGGCTGCTGCGCAATTATATCGATCATCGCGCCAAGGCGCGAGGCACCACGCGTGCGCAATGGATCGTGCTCTTCCGCCTGCGCGAGCAGGAGGGACTTTCCCAGGTCGATCTCGCCGACGTCCTCGAATTGCAACCGATCTCGCTGGTGCGGCTGCTCGACCGCCTCGTCGAGCATGGCCTGCTCGAACGCCGGCCCGATCCCAGGGATCGCCGTGCCAATCGCCTGTTCCTGACCCGGAGCGGGCGTCGTCTCGTCGACGATCTCGACAGTTTGCGCGACGCGATCGCCGGCGACGTGTTGCGCGACGTCTCCGACAAGCACGTCGAAAGCGGCCTCGCCACGCTGCGCGAGGTCAAGGATCGCATCAAGGCGCTCGGCGAGGAGGCGGAGCGCATCGCTGCGAAATAGCGCATCTCATCGCGCGCAGATTCCTTCGCTTTATCCATTCACCCGTTGCAGCGTGCCGGTTGAATCGTCGCGGGATGTCGTTCATATCGCGCGGCAACGATGCGAGAGGACGAGGGCTGCGATGGATGAGTTGAACGGGCGCATGATGGCATGCCAGATCCTGGTCACCGGATTGATCGCGCGCGTCGCCAACGAGCAGCGGGATCCGCTGCGCTTTCTCACCGACTTCCGCGACGAGATCAAAGCGGTCGTCAACGGCGTCAACATCGCCGGCCTCGAGAACAGCGACCGCGTGCGGCAGGTCGCGCAGCGGACGATCGACGAGCTGTTTTCGCTGATGAAGCCGCCAGGCGCCGAGTAATCGCGTGGACGCATGGACAGCGCCCGCAAGCCGCGATCAATGACGGGCAGCTCTGATTTAGAACGATTATTAGAACGCTTAAAAACTTTACTTTAGAACGATTTCAAACCGTAGATTAGAATCGCTTTGAATTGGGGCGATTCAAGCCGACTGTTGCGCTCACCGCATTGATAAAAAAGGTCACGCTCGATAACCGATGGAGACAGTTCGTCGCAGCTTCATTTCGCGAACGAGCTGATTTTTCTGGGGCGAGCAAGACATGAGCAATGTGAAGGCGCCGAGATCGCTGCGCTTCGATGCAGCGATCGGTTCGGCTGATGACACCGGTTATTCCGCCACGAAGGTCTCCGCAGTCGCGAGCCTAATCGCGGTGGCGTCGTTTTCGGGGGCCGAAGCGCAGCAATCCAACCTGCCGCCGGTGAATGTCGATGCCCCGGTCGCTCGCCCGCGGCCCGTGACGTCAAAGCCCACGTCGGACCAGGTCCGCGCCCGCAACGCGCTGCGCCGCGCCGCGCGCCGCAACAACCAGCAAGCACTGCAGGCGCCGGTGCCGTTTCCCAACGCCGGCGGTCTTCCCGCCGACCGCGATCCGTACGCGGATCCGGCCGCGCCGTACAAGGGCGACCGTTTGCAGTCGTCCGGGAAATATCCCGAGCCGATCCTGAACACGCCGAAATCGGTCACGGTGCTGACCAAGGACGTGCTCGAAGACAAGAACGCCACCTCGCTGAAGTCGGCGATCCTGTCGACGGCCGGCGTCACGCTCGGCACGGGCGAGGGCGGCAATGCCTTCGGCGACCGCTTCTTCATCCGCGGTTTCGATGCGCGCAACGACATCTTCATCGACGGCGTGCGCGACTCCGGCGTCAGCGTCCGCGAGAACTTCTTCACCGAGCAGGTCGAGATCCTGCGCGGCCCGGGCTCGTCCTTTGCCGGCCGCGGCACCACCGGCGGCGCGATCAACATCGTCACCAAGCAGGCGACGACGCAGAACAGCTTCTACAACATGGACACCACGTTCGGCACCGATCGCACCAAGCGCGTGACGCTCGACGTCAACCAGGTGATCAGCCCGACGCTGGCGATCCGCGCCGGCGGCCTGTTCCAGGATGCCGGCGTCGCCGGCCGCAGCTATGTCACCGACGACCGCAACGGCGCGTTCGTCGCCGGAACATGGAAGCCGGTTGATGCGGTGAAGATCACCGGCAACTACATCCACACTGAACTGACCGGACTCCCGGATTTCGGCGTGCCGTATTACCGGCCGAGCACCGCGAGCACGGCCGGCGGCCCGTTCCCGGATTTCGGCGTCAACCGCAACAATTGGTACGGCTTCGTCAACCGCGACTTCTTCAGGACCGGGCAGGACATCGGCACCATCAACGCCGAAGTGCAGATCACGCCGGACCTCGTGGTCAGCAACAAGATCCGGGAATCGCGTTCGACCCAGAACTACATCGGCACGCTGCCGGAAGCGCCGACGCTTGCCGCCGGCGCTCCGTTCACGGCGTATACGCTGAGCGCCAATCCGCAAAGCCGCTACCAGGTCACCGACGTGTTCGCCAACCAGACCGAGGCGACCTACAAATCGGTCGACGGCCTCGGCTTCAAGCACACGACGACGGCCGGCGTCGAATACGACAACGAGCGGTCCTCGATCGACAGATATCTCGGCCTGAGCTCGGAAATAACGACCGGCACATCGGCTTTCACGGGAAGCGGATCGCTCTCCGGCGTCAGCGTGTTCAATCCGCAATACACCAACATTCCGTTCCCGATTCCGTCGGGGTTGTCCGGGATGCCGACCAAGATCGGGATCGACACCACCAGCGGCTACATCATGGATACCGCGAACTATAATGACTTCGTGATCCTCAATGGCGGCATCCGCTACGACGACTACAAGATCAACACGTCAGGATATCTGACGTCGGGCAATAGGACCACATTCGGCAGTCAGTCGGCTGACTTCGGGATGCCGAACTTCAACCTCGGCCTTACCTTGAAGCCGCTGCCGAACGGCAGCGTCTATGCGGCCTATGCGACCTCGTCGAACCCTGTCGGCGCCGAGTTCGACGGTACCAGCACTGCGTATGGCGGCCTGTCTCCGGTGTTGAACGGCGGCAATACCCAGATTTTCGGGCCGGAAAAGAACAAGGCGATCGAAGTCGGCACCAAGTGGGAATTGTTCGATCGTCATCTGCTGGTGACGGCGGCGCTGTTCCAGACCGAGAAGGAAAATGCGCGCGAATCGCAGAACGTGAACAACGCAACCGCGGCCGCGGCGCTCGGCTGCTCCTATCCGACCGGGACGACCGGCAATATTTCCTGCATCACCGCGGGCGCGGCCTACCGCATCCGCGGCATCGATCTCGGTGTCGGCGGCAAGATCACCGACAAATGGAGCGTGTTCGGCGGTCTCGTGCTGATGCAGTCGGCAGTGACGAGGTCGCTGGCGCCGCCGGCCAACACCATCCTGTACTCCAGCAATGTCGGACTGCCGCTCGCCAACGTCGCGCACCAGTCGTTCAGCATGCTGACCAAGTATCAGCTCACCGACATGTGGGAGCTTGGCGGGCAGGCGGTGTATCGCTCGAAGGTCTATGGCGGCACGCTGCTGGCGGCCAACCAGGGTACCTCGATCCCGAGCTACTGGCGCTTCGACGCCTTTGCCGAAGCAAAGATCGACAAGCACTGGACGATGAAGCTGTTCGTCAACAACATCTTCGACAAG
The DNA here is from genome assembly GCF_054058795.1 of Bradyrhizobium sp. USDA 4506. Classification (NCBI taxonomy): domain Bacteria; kingdom Pseudomonadati; phylum Pseudomonadota; class Alphaproteobacteria; order Hyphomicrobiales; family Nitrobacteraceae; genus Bradyrhizobium; species Bradyrhizobium sp. USDA 4506. Next base: position 1,831,413 of record NZ_JBSSBM010000002.1, read on the forward strand.
CGCTACTACGACGCGCTGTACCAGAGCGCGGCGCCGTTCGTGCTCGAAGCGCCGGGACGCGCCGCGTATCTGGTTGTTTCTGCGCGTTACTGACGGAGGCTTCGCGGCACGAGATGCTGATCTGTGTTCCCAACGTATTGAGCAAGGCTGATGTGGCGGACTTCCGCCGCATCATGGCGCAAGCCGAATGGGAGGACGGCCGCTCGACCGCCGGCGCCGCGTCCGCGATGGTCAAGCGCAACGAGCAGCTGCCGCCCGACAGCGAGGTCGGGCGGCAGCTCGGCAATCGCATTTTGTCGGCGCTGTCGGCGAGCCCGCGCTTCATCTCGGCGGCGATCCCGCTTAGAATCTTTCCACCCTTGTTCAACCGCTATGCCGCCAGCGACGGGCACCATTTCGGCCTGCACGTCGACAATGCGGTGCGCGGCGACAGGCTGACCGGCATGAGGATCCGCACCGACCTCTCGGTCACGCTGTTTTTATCGGAGCCGGAGGACTACGACGGCGGCGAGCTCGTCATCGAAGACCTCTACGGATCCCATGAAATCAAGCTGCCGGCGGGCGATCTCGTAGTTTATCCTGCTTCCAGTTTGCATCTGGTCACGCCGGTCACGCGGGGGACCCGGGTAGCGTCTTTTTTCTGGCTGCAGAGCATGGTACGGGATGCACACGCGCGCAGTCTGATCTTTGATCTCGATACCGCGATCCAGGCTCTGGTGGAGCGGCTGGGGCGCGATGACCCCGAAACGGTCAAATTGACCGGGATTTATCACAACCTGATCCGTCACTGGGCTGAAGTGTAACTGATGATGACATTCAAGTTCCCCGCTGCATCCGCCATGATCGCCTCGCTGGCGATGCTGATGCTGGCCGCGCCGTCTTCGGCGCAGCAGCAAACGGCGCCTGTAGCGCAGCCTGCTCCCGTGACCCGGCCTCAGCCCGCACCCGCGGCCCAGCCGGCGGCAGCCCAGCCTGCGGCGGCTGCCCAGGCCGCGCCGGTGGCCGCCCAGCCGGCACAAGCGGCGCCGCAGGCTCAGGCCGCGCCGGCCCCTGCGGTGGCGGCTCCGGCACCGACGGCGAACGAGGCGTCCCTGGCTGCGCCCGCGAGCGGCGACAGCAAGTCGCTGAAGTCGACCTCGACCGGCCTGCACGAATTGTCGCCGTGGAATATGTTCTTGAACGCCGACATCATCGTGAAGGCGGTGATGCTCGGTCTCGCTTTCGCGTCGCTCGTGACCTGGACCGTATTCATCGCCAAGATGGTCGAGCTGACGGTAGCGCAGCGCAAGCTGCGCGGCGCGCTGGCCAAGATCGCTGAATCGCGCTCGCTGGCCGAAGCGCAGTTCGCGCTCGGTGCCAAGGGCAGCGTGCTGTCGTCATTCATCGCAGCTGCGATGCGGGAGGGGCGCCTGTCGGCGGGCATCTCGAGCGACAGCGGCATCAAGGAGCGCGCGGCGTCGAGCTTCGCCGAGATCGTGCGCGCCGAAGCCCGCAAGATCCGCATCGGCATGGGCCTGCTCGCGACCATCGGCGCGACGTCGCCCTTCGTCGGCCTGTTCGGCACCGTCTGGGGCATCATGAACAGCTTCATCGGCATTTCGAAGTCGCAGACGACCAACCTTGCCGTGGTGGCGCCGGGCATTGCGGAAGCGCTGCTCGCGACCGCGATCGGCCTCGTCGCGGCGATCCCCGCGGTCATCATCTACAACCATTTCTCGCGCGTCACGAAGGTCTATCTCGAGCTGGTCAACCGCGCCTCGGGTGCCGCAGGACGGCTGTTGTCGCGCGATCTCGACCGCACCCATGGCGACGTTCCGCGCAACGCGCATGCGCGCGCCGCGGCGGCGGAGTAGGCGATGGCAGTCTCGATCTCCGAGAACGATGGCGACGACGATTTCGCGGAATCCCACGAGATCAACGTCACGCCGTTCATCGACGTCATGCTGGTGCTGCTGATCATCTTCATGGTGGCAGCACCGCTCTCGACCGTCGATCTTCCGATCGATCTGCCGACCTCCAGCGCGACGCCGCAGAAGAAGCCGGACAAGCCGACCTATCTCAGCATCAAGCCGGATCTGACGCTGGCGATCGGGGAGAACGCGGTGAAGCGCGTCGACCTGGTCAATTCGCTGGATGCCGTGCCCGACATGACCCGGGACAAATACGTGTTCCTGCGGGCTGATCGGATGGTACCCTATGGCGAGCTGATGGGCGTGATGGAGCTGCTGCGCGCCGGCGGCTACACGCACGTGAAGCTGGTCGCGCTCGAGGGCGTTCCGGGAGCGCCCGCGGCGGCGCAGGCCGATCCTGCCAAACCCTGACGGCGAACGCGATGTCCACCAACCCCGATCTCGATCTGCGGACCTCGAAGCGGCTCTGGGTGATCGCTGCCGTGACGGCAGTCGGGATGCATCTGGGCGGTGCCGCGCTGGCGCTGACCAATTTGCGCGGCGACGACGGCGACGAGGGGCTCGGCGCTGCCGGCGCGGAGTACGCCGTCGAGCTGGCTTCCGCGGATGCGACCGAGGAGGCCCTACCGCCCGGACCGCTGGCTGACGAGCAGCAGGCTGTGCAGGAAATGGCGCAGCAGAAGGCCGAGGTGAAGGACACCGACCTGCCTCAGGAAAAGCCGGTGGAGTCCGACGACCCCGATCGCATCGTGACGGAAGACACTGCCAAGAAGCAGAAGGAGGAGGAGGCCAAGGTCGCCAAGGTCGAGACCAACGCGCAGGAAGCGCAGCAGGCCTCGGAGGCGGCCGCGCCGACCAAGCTGGAGGACGCGCGTCAGTCGGAAACCACCAAGGCACCCAACCCAGGCATCGGCAAGGACAAGCTGCTGCTGACCGCTAAGTGGGGCAAGAAGATCAGCGCCTATCTCGACCTGCACAAGAAATTCCCGGAGAAGGGCAAGGCCAAGGAGGCCAAGGTGAAGGTCGCCCTGGTGCTGAATCGTCTGGGCAAGGTGCTGTCGGTTGCCGTGCTGGAATCGTCCGGAGATGCCGCCTTTGACGACGCGGCGATCTCGATGGTCCACCGGTCCGATCCGGTCCCGGCGCCGCCGGCCGACCTGACCGACGATCAGTTCTCCTTCAGCCTCGACGTCAATTACAACAAGCCGAAGAAGTAGCGAGCCGCGGCTGCCTGCGATCAGACGCCGGTGTCATTCCGGGGCGCGACAAGTCGCGAACCCGGAAATCATTTCTCCATTGAATGAGCCGCTGGTCGATTCCTGATTCGCCGTTTCACGCGGCCCGGAACGACGTTGCCTCAGCTCTTCTTCACCAGCGGGCAGACGCTCTTCTCGAGCGGGAGGAAGGCCTCGTCCGCGGGGATGGTGGCGACCAGCTTGTAATAGTCCCACGGATATTTCGACTCGGACGGCTTCTTCACCTCGAACAGATAGGCCGGGTGGATCTTGCGGCCGTCGACGCGAATCGAGCCCTTGCCGAACAGGGGATCGTCGGTCGGCATCTCCTTCATCTTGGCGACCACGGCGCGGCCGTCATGCGGATTGCCGCCGAGCGCTTCCAGCGCCTTGAAATAGTGGATCAGCGAGGAATAGACGCCGGCCTGCACCATGGTCGGCGGGTTCTTCTTGAAGCGCTCCATGAAGCGCTTGGAGAAGGCGCGGGTCTGGTCGTTCATGTCCCAATAGAATGTCTCGGTGAAGTTCAGCCCCTGCGCGACGTTGAGGCCGAGCGCGTTGATGTCGGTGATGAACAGCAGCATGCCCGCAAGCCGCTGGCCGCCCGAGACGATGCCGAATTCCGCGGCCTGCTTGATCGCGTTGGTGGTGTCGCCGCCGGCATTGGCAAGGCCGACGATCTTGGCCTTCGAGCTTTGCGCCTGCAGCAGGAAGGACGAGAAGTCGGCATTGTTGAGCGGATGCTTGACGCTGCCGAGCACCTTGCCGCCATTCGCGGTGACCACCGCCGAGGTGTCGCGCTCGAGCGCCTGGCCGAACGCATAGTCCGCGGTGAGGAAGAACCAGGTGTCGCCGCCGGATTTGACCAGCGCTTTGCCGGTGCCGTTGGCGAGCATGTAGGTGTCATAGACCCAGTGCACCGTGTTCGGCGAACATTGCGCGCCCGTGAGGTCGGACGAGGCCGAGCCCGAGTTCAGGTTGACGACGTTCTTCTCCTTCGAGAGGTTGGCAATCGCGAGCCCGACATTGGAGGCCGCGAGATCGACGAACACGTCGACCTTCTCGACGTCGATCCACTGCTTGCCGATATTGACCGCGACATCGGGCTTGTTCTGGTGATCGGCCGAGATCAGATCGATCTTCCAGCCCTTCGCCAGCAGCCCGGAATCCTCGATCGCCATCTGCGCCGCCACCGTCGAGCCGGGACCGCCGATATCCTGATAGAGGCCGGACTGATCGCCGAGCGCGCCGACCTTGGCGACCTTGTCCATCGTCTGCGCCGACGCACCGCCGCAGAACACGAGACTCGTGGTCATGACCAAGGCCGTCGTGACCGAGGCTGCAATGGAACGCTTCATCTTCCCTCCAATATGATTTTGTTTTTTTGAGTTCCGCATTATGCCCGGCATCGGGCGCATCGCCTAGAGCGCCGGCGCGATCGCTCGCGCGCGATATTCCACGCCACGGCGATTGCGCAGCCGGTAACGCGCGACGGGATGCCGCGGTGTGCGTAGTTCGATCATCAGACGCGGATAGGGTGAAGCGGGGACGGCACTATTTCCAGTAGTACCGGATCGCGACGTAGACCACGACGAGGCAGGCGAAGATCAGTGCCACCGGCATCGAACGCTTGGCGTTCGGGTCGGAGGTGCTCGTCTTCTTGGGGGGCAGGCGGCGGAACGTCGTGACGTTGCCGCTGTCGGCGACCGGCTCGCGCGCGCGCGCTGGAACCTCCGGCGCTTTGCCGGCGCCGCCCATCTCGACATAGTAAGTGCGGTACATCTCTTGGATGGTCGCCTCGCCGGCGTCGGCTTCGCTCATCTGTCCCAGCAGCTTGTTGTAAATGGCCAGGAAATTCTGCGCCTCAGGCGGCAAGGCGGAGGCGCCGTTCAGCTTGGCCATCATCTTCCAGGTCGCAAAGTCGGCCCGCGCGCGGGTGTCGGCGCGTCGTGCAATCAGCATATCGGCAGCTTTGATCACCATGGCCTCGAAGCGTTCCCGTCCTCAACGCGCGACCCGGAAAAATGGCTACCGGTTTTTCGGTCGGGTCGTGCGCAGATCAAGGCTATGTGTTTCCGGTAATGAGGAGAAGGGCGTTGATTACATAGCCGGTCAGAGTTCGCAGTATCGTTGAAATAACATCAAGATTTAGGCCGATTTGCTGGCCAATCACCGGCAGCAGGATCAACAGCCCGATGAGGATCAGCATGCCGTAGGGCTCCAGCCGGGCGAGCGGGATCGCCAGCGGCCTTGGCAGCAGCCCGACCGCGACCCGGCCACCGTCCAGCGGCGGGATCGGCATCATGTTGAAGATCGCGAGCACGATGTTGATCAGGAAGGCGTTTTTCAGATTGTCCGCGGTCCATTTTGCGGCATCGGCCGGCACCAATGGCAGCGCGTGGAATGCCAGCGCCGCGGCGATCGCCAGGATGATGTTGGTGGCCGGGCCGGCCAGCGCCACCCACACCATGTCGAGCTTGGGATGATTGAGCTTGCGGAAGTTCACCGGCACCGGCTTGGCGTAGCCGAACAGGAACGGCGAATGCGCGAACAGCAGCACTGCAGGCAGGATCAGCGTGCCGAACGGATCGATGTGCTTCAGCGGGTTGAAGCTGACGCGGCCGAGCTGCCAGGCGGTGTCGTCGCCGAGCCGATGAGCGACGAAGCCGTGCGCGGCTTCGTGAAACGTGATCGCAATGACGACCGGCAATACCCAGACGGAGATGTCATAGAGGGAGATGTTCAATGGCGTGCCGCCTCGGGTTCGCTGGGACCGGACCTCAGGCTAGCACGGATTCGCGGAAGGCCTTGCTGGCGAGCGTTGCCGCAGGTCAGCGCATGTCGGGGGCGACCGCGTGCGCCAGAGGCGGGTGGGTGGTCGCGATCCAGATGCCGGCGAACACGGTGACGATGCCGGCCACCAGATTCCAGCTCAGCGGCTCGCCGAGCAGGGCTGCGCCGACCAGCGATGCCGCGATCGGATTGACGGTGACCGAGATCGCCACCCGGGTCGGCGTCGTCCGCTCCAGCGCGAAGGCCCAGAGATAGAAGGTGAGCGCAGCGCCGAAGGCGCCGAGATAGATCGCGCCGAACCATTGCGGCGCGCCGAAATCGGCAACCGGCGCAAAACTGCCGCGCAGCAGCGAGGCGACAATGAGCACCACCGCCCCGGCGGCCATCGCGAGCGTGGTGAAGGGGATCGGGCCGGCGCGGCGGATATAGGGTTTTGACCAGATGCTGTAGAGCGCCATGCACAGCGCGGCTGCGATCATCAGGAGGTCGCCGCGCCAGGCACCAGGCGGCGCCGTGGCGAGGCCTGAGAGCAGCGCCATCGAGACGCCGAGGATGGTGATCAGGACGCCTGTGGTCTTGCGCGCGGTGAGCGCTTCGGCGCCCAGCACCGCGCCGACCAGCATGGTCAGCAGCGGCAGTGTCGACAGCGCGAGTGCGCCGCGCGCGGCGGTGGTGAAGATCAATGAGGCGTTGAACAGGACCGGAAACGCCGCAAAGAACAGCAGGCCGAGGCCGGCAACGCCGAGCCAGTCGCGCCGCGTCGGCCAGCTCCGGCGTTGCAGCAGTGCCAGCGGCAGCAGCAGCAGGACGCCGATGCCGAAGCGGAACGCGCCGATCGCCAGCGGGTCGATGGCGCCGACCAGAAACCGCGTCGCGCCGATCGAAGTGCCGCCGAGCGCGCTCGAGGCCACCGCCGCCAACACCCCCCAGATCTCGCCCATTCCGTTGGCCCCTTGGTTTTGCTTGCGCAATCTAGGGAAGGGAACATAATCAGGGAATGGAATAGATGTGATTGACTAAATCACAGATCGTTATGAGTGCGCCCATCCTGGACCCGGATCTTCTGCAGGCCTTTGTCGCGGTGGCGGAGCATCGCTCCTTCACCCGCGCGGCCTCGGCGCTGAACCGGACCCAATCCGCCGTCAGCATGCAGGTGAAGCGGCTGGAAGAGCGGCTGCAGGCCGAACTGTTTCACCGCAGCACGTCCAGTGTCGACCTGACTGCGGCAGGCGAGGGATTGCTCGGCTATGCCCGCCGCATTTTGAGCCTCAACGCGGAAGCGGTCGGCCGGGTGCGCGCGCACGGCACGGATGGACGGGTTCGCCTCGGCGTGATGGACGACTATGGGACGATGATCGTCCCGCCGTTGCTCAAGGACTTCATCGCCAGCTATCCGCTGATCCATGTCGAGATGGAGACCGGGCTGACGTCGACAATGACCGATCGGCTCGGCGAAGCCTATGACCTCGTGATCGCGATGCACCCCGAGGGACGCGGCGAGGGCGAGTTGCTGCGCACCGAGCAGGCGGTGTGGGCCGCGAGCGCCGCACATCGCGTCGAGGAACTCGATCCGCTGCCGGTCGCGCTCTATCCGCAGGGCTGCCTGTTCCGGAGCTGGGCGATGCAGGCGCTGGACGAGGCGAACCGGCCGTGGCGGCTCGCCTTTGTCAGCCACAGCCTGTCCGCGGTCGAGGCGATCGCGGCGCAGGGCCTCGCCGTGACCGTGGTCAAGTCGGGGACGTTTCCGCCGACGCTGCGTCGGCTGACCGCGCGCGACGGCATGCCGCGGCTGCCGCGGGCCGAGATACGGCTGCATCGCGCGCAAAACCTGTCGCACGCGGCGTCACTCCTGGCCGATCATCTCGTCGCGGCGCTGCGGCAGCCGGCGAGGCGAGCGGCGATCTAATAGGTCGCGCGGCCGCCGGAAATGTCGAACACCGCGCCGGTGGAGAAGGCACAATCCTCCGAGGCCAGCCATGCCACCATCGAGGCGAGCTCCTCGACCTGCACAAAGCGGGCCTTCGGGATCTTCGACAGCATGAAGTCGATGTGCGCTTGCGTCATCTGGTCGAAGATCGCGGTCTTCGCTGCGGCCGGCGTCACCGCATTGACCAGGATGTCGTGCTGCGCGAGCTCCTTGCCGAGCGATTTGGTGAGCGCGATCAGGCCCGCCTTCGACGACGAATAATGCGCGGCGTTCGGATTGCCCTCCTTGCCGGCGATCGAGGCGATGTTGACGATGCGGCCGTACTTCCGGCCGATCATGGTCGGCACGATCGCCTTGCAGCAGATGAAGGGCCCCTCGAGATTGATGCGCATCACCCGGCGCCAGTCCTCGAGATCGGTTTCCCATACCGGCTTGTTGGCTCCGGTGATGCCGGCGTTGTTGACGAGAATGTCGATCTTGCCGAACGCCCGCAGCGTTTGATCGCGCGCGGCGTCGACCGCGTCGGGATTGGTGACGTCGGTCTTGATCGCGATCACGTTCTCGCCGATCGCCCGCGCGGTCTTCTCGGCCAGCGGCTGGTCGAAATCCCAGATCGCGACCTTGGCGCCCGACGCGACAAAGCGCTCGGTGATGGCGCGGCCAAATCCCTGCGCGCCGCCGGTGACGACGGCACAGCGGCCGTTGAGATCGATCTTGTTCATGTTGCCTCCCGATTAGAGTGTCCAGCCGCCGTCGATGACATGCGCGACACCTGTCGTGAACGAGCTTTCGTTGCTGGCAAGATAGACGGCGAGCGCGGCGATTTCCTCGGCGGTGCCGAGCCGGCCCATCGGCTGGCGCGCAACGAACATCTCGCGTCCCTGCGGGCCGGCAGCCGCCGCACGCTCAAGCATCGAAGGTGTCTCGATAGTGCCGGGGCAGATGCAGTTGCAGCGGATGCCCTTGGTGATGAAGTCGGCCGCGACCGAGCGCGTCAGTGCCGCGACCGCGGCCTTGGTGGCGCTATAGACGTAGCGGTTCGGCGCCGCCTTCACCGCGCCGGCGGCGGAGGCGATGTTGACGATGGCGCCACCGCCCTGCGCCAGCATGCCGGGCAGGAAAGCGCGCGTGGTGCGGTGCATCGACTTGACGTTGAGGTCGAAGGAGAAATCCCAGTCGTCGTCCGAGCACTCCAGCACTGTGCCGTGATGCACAAAGCCCGCGGCATTGAGCAGGATGTCGGTCTTGCCCGCGCGTTTTGCCATTGCCTCGACGGCTGCGGTGTCGCGCACGTCGAGCTTCGCAACCTCGGCGACGCCTTCCTGCTTGAGCAGCGCAAGTTTGCCTTCGTCGATATCGGTCGCGAACACGCTCGCGCCCTCGCGGGCAAAGGCCAGCGCGCAGGCGCGGCCGATGCCGACGGCCGCTGCGGTTACGAATGCGCGCTTGCCCTTCAGGCGGTCTGACATGCGTTTCTTCCTTCTTTGACGATTTGCAGTGTCATGCGCGGGCTTGACCCGCGCATCCATCTTCGAGGAGCGATGGATTGCCGGGTCGCGCCCGGCAATGACGGTTTGCGTCCTAGTGATTGTCGCGCGCCACGCCGACCTTGCCGGCGATGTCGTGGTAGCGCGTCGCGAGCTCGAGGCAGGCGCCGGTCGCGTGCTGGCCGACGGTCTTGCGGTAGAGCTCCTGCCACGGCGTCTGGTTGGCCGGATGCGGGAAGCCGCCCTTGGCCTTCAGCTCGGCGCGGCGGGTGCGCAGCTCATCCTCCGAGATCATGATGTTGGCGCTGCCCTTGTTGAGGTCGATGCGCACCTTGTCGCCGGTCCTCAGGATCGCGAGCCCGCCATCGGCGGCGGCCTCCGGCGAGGCGTTGAGGATCGAGGGCGAGCCCGAAGTGCCGGACTGCCTTCCGTCGCCGATGCAGGGCAGGGATAGGATGCCGCGTTTGATCAGCGCGGCGGGCGGCTGCATGTTCACCACCTCGGCGCCGCCGGGATAGCCGATCGGGCCGGTGCCGCGGACGAACAGGACGCAGTGCTCATCGATGTCGAGCGCGGGATCCTCGATACGGTTGTGATAATCCTCCGGCCCCTCGAACACGATGGCGCGGCCCTCGAAGGCATTGAGGTCCTTCGGGTTGGACAGATAGCGGTCGCGGAATTCCTTCGAGATCACGCTGGTCTTCATGATCGCGGAGTCGAACAGATTGCCGCGCAGCACGATGAAGCCGGCGTCCTTCACCAGCGGCTTGTCGTAGCCCCAGATCACGTCGCCGTCGGGCGCAGGTGCTTCCTTGCAGTTCTCGCCCATGGTGCGGCCGTTGACGGTGAGGGCGCCTTCGTGGATGCGCTTGTGCTTGATCAGCTCGCGCACCACCGAGGGCACGCCGCCGGCGCGGTGATATTCCTCGCCGAGATAGAAGCCGGCCGGCTGCATGTTCACCAGCAGCGGGACGTCATGGCCGTATTTCTGCCAGTCGTCGATCGACAGCTCGACGCCGACATGGCGCGCCAGCGCATTGATGTGGATCGGCGCATTGGTCGAGCCGCCGATCGCGGAGTTGACCACGATGCAGTTCTCGAACGCCTCGCGCGTCAGGAAGTCCGACGGCTTCAAATCCTCCCAGACCATGTCGACGATGCGCTTGCCGGTCTCGTAGGCGATCTGGCCGCGCTCGCGATACGGCGCCGGGATCGCCGCGCAGCCCGGCAGCGAGAAGCCGAGCGCTTCCGCGAGCGAGTTCATGGTGGAGGCGGTGCCCATCGTGTTGCAATGGCCGACCGAGGGGGCCGAGGAGGCCACGATCTCGATGAATTGCTCATAGTCGATCTCGCCGGCGGCGAGCCGCTCGCGCGCCTTCCACACCACGGTGCCGGAGCCGGTGCGCTGGCCCTCGTGCCAGCCGTTCAGCATCGGGCCGCCCGACAGCACGATCGCCGGCAGGTTGACGGTCGCCGCCGCCATCATGCAGGCCGGCGTGGTCTTGTCGCAGCCGGTGGTCAGCACCACGCCGTCGAGTGGATAGCCGAACAGCACCTCGACGAGGCCGAGATAGGCGAGGTTGCGGTCGAGCGCCGCGGTCGGGCGCTTGCCGGTCTCCTGGATCGGATGGGTGGGAAACTCCATGGCGATGCCGCCGGCGGCGCGGATGCCCTCGCGGACGCGGTGTGCGAGCTCGAGGTGATGCCGATTGCAGGGCGACAGGTCGTTGCCGGTCTGCGCGATGCCGATGATCGGCTTGCCCGACTGCAATTCCTCGCGCGTCAGGCCGTAGTTGAGATAGCGCTCGAGATAGAGCGCGGTCATGCCCGGATTGTGCGGGTTGTCGAACCATTCCTGGGAGCGGAGCCTGCGGCCCTTGCCCTTGCTGGTCGCGCCTGCGGCGTCGTGCCCGTTGGTGGGGGATTTTGTCATTGGTTTCTCCCGCAATGCAAACTGGTGGGCCCATTCAAGGGCTCTGGTTCAACGTCGTTGCTACCTTGCGCAAATCGTCGTGCATTACAAACCCGACCGATCACGCACAGGTGTTTCGTGTGATGGATTGGACCTTAGTTGAAGGGTCTTGGTTGCGCTATCATTTTATCATTTTTCGCGTCTCCTATGACGGGCAGCTGCCGGGCGACCTCAATTGCGTCGCGCCGAGCTTTGCCGTTCCATGACACTGAAGCCGAGATCGACGACGGGTTCGGCGGGCCGGCGCCCTTCCAGCGTCTCGATCACCATCACGGCAGCGTTTCTGCCCATTTCGTAACGATTGGTGCGCACGCTGCTCAAGGTCGGCTCGCTCGACGCCATGAATTCGAGGTCATTGAAGCCGACGATCGCCATCTGCTCTGGCACCGCCACGTGCCGGCGCTTGCATTCGAACAGCGCGCCGAGCGCAAGGTCGTCATTGACGCAGAACACGGCGTCGATGTCGGGCGCCTTGGCGAGCAGGTCGGCAAACAGCGTCCCGCCGAGCGTGACCGAGGTCGGGATCGCCGTTGTCACAATAAGCTGTGGATCGAACAGCGCAGCGTCGGTCATCGCGGAGCGATAGCCGTCGAGCCGACGCTGCACCCGCGGGTCCATCCGCGCGCCGAGGAAGCCGATCCGCCGGTAGCCCTGCGCGAGCAGGTGGGCAATGGCCGCTTTTGCGGCGTCAAAATGCGAGAATCCGATCATCATGTCGATCGGGGAGGGACCGACCTCCATGATCTGGACGATCGGACAATCGACCGTCTCCATGATGCGGCGGGAATCGGCGGTCTGGTTGATGCCGGTAATAATCAGCCCGGCGGGCTTCTGTGCCAGAAACAGACGAAGCAGGCGCTCTTCCTGCAGGATGCTGTAGCGGGTGTTGGCGAGCTGAATGCTGTAGCGGCTGCCGTCGAGCGCGTCATAGATGCCGCGCAGCACGTCGGAGAACACGTTGTTGGTCAGCGACGGGATCAGGACACCGATCACCTCGGTGCGCTGCGACGCAAGCGCGCGTGCCGCGAGATTGGGCACGTAACCGAGTTCTTTTGCCGCACTATCGACCCGCGCGCGCTTGCCGGCCGAAAGTGCTTCCGGATTTCTGAAGAACCGTGAGGCCGTAATCGGACTGACACCGGCGAGCTTCGCGACTTCGGCGAGCCGGATCTTGCCTGGCGTGATGCGCTTTCGGGCCATTTGCCGCTCATATCACGACGTTCGTCGCAGACAAACTGATATTGACAGCGCTACCAAGCGATTGCTAATCGAACGATTGCCAAAACCGGATAAACTGCGGACAATAACGCCAGTCCAACAGCGCCGCGCACCCAGCGCGGCCGGAACACAAAACAGAGCGGTGGCGGCACTCGTCGTACGTCGTCGGGAACTTGAGGGAGGGAAGTGGATGTCGTCGGTCCAGATTCGCGACGTGCGGAAATCGTTCGGCAATTTTGAGGTCCTGCACGGCGTGTCGATCCCGATCGAGGACGGCGAGTTCGTCGTTCTGGTCGGCCCCTCCGGCTGCGGCAAGTCGACCCTGCTGCGCATGCTGGCGGGGCTCGAGAACATCACCTCCGGCACGATCTCGATCGGCGACCGCGTCGTCAACAATGTCCAGCCCAAAGAGCGCGACATTGCGATGGTGTTCCAGAACTACGCGCTCTATCCGCATATGACCGTCGCCGACAATATGGGCTTCTCGCTCAAGCTGCGCGGCGCCAAGCCCGAGGAGATCTCGACCGGCGTCAAGCGCGCCGCGGAAATCCTTGCGCTGACGCCGCTGCTCGAGCGCTATCCTCGCCAGCTCTCCGGCGGCCAGCGCCAGCGCGTCGCGATGGGCCGCGCCATCGTGCGCGATCCCCAGGTGTTCCTGTTCGACGAGCCGCTGTCGAACCTCGACGCCAAGCTGCGTGTTGCGATGCGCACCGAAATCAAGGAGCTGCACCAGCGGCTGAAGACCACGACCGTCTACGTCACCCACGACCAGATCGAGGCCATGACCATGGCCGACAAGATCGTCGTGATGCATGACGGCATCGTCGAGCAGATGGGCTCGCCGCTCGAACTCTATGACACGCCGGCGAACCAGTTCGTGGCCGGTTTCATCGGCTCGCCGGCGATGAATTTCCTCAAGGGCAATGTGAAGGTGAACGGCGCCGCCTATTTCGAGGGACCGAACGGCGTCAAGCTGCCGCTGAAATCGGCGCCGGCCAATTCCGACGGCCAACCCGCGGTCTACGGCGTGCGGCCCGAGCATTTCACCATCGCCGATGACGGCGCCGAGGCCGAGATCGTGGTGGTCGAGCCGACCGGCTCGGAGACCCAGGTGTTCGCCAAGCTCGGCGGCGAGCAGGTCGTCGCCGTGTTCCGCGAGCGCCATCTGTTCAACCCGGGCGACAAGGTTCGGCTCAAGCCGGATCCGTCGCTGGTCCATCTGTTCGACGATTCGACGGGGAAGCGACTGAACAGCTGACGGACCGATCGATCTTAATGGCCGACCAACAGGCCAGATCAAAAACAACAAAAACACAATCATAGGGAGAAGGACGATGCACGATTTTACTCGCCGCTCGCTACTTCAGGGCGGCACGGCGCTGGCTGCAACCGGCATGCTCACCGGGCCGGCGCTGTTTGACTTCGCCAAGGCCTGGGCGCAGAGCGCGCCCTGGAAGGCGGAGCCCGGCGCCAAGCTCACCGTGATGCGCTGGAAGCGCTTCGTGCCCGCGGAAGACGATGCATTCAACGCCATGGTCGCGGCCTTCAAGTCGGCAACCGGCACCGAGATGAACGTGTTCAGCGAGTCCTTCGAGGACGTGCAGCCGAAGGCCTCGGTCGCCGCCAACACCGGCTCGGGTCTCGACCTCGCCTGGGGCCTGCACACGCTGCCGCAGCTGTTCCCGACCAAGGTTCTCAAGATGAACGACGTTGCCGACTATCTCGGCAACAAATATGGCGGCTGGACCGAAGCCGCGGCCAAGACCTGCAAGCAGGGCAATGACTGGCTCGGCATTCCCGTCGCGACCATCGGCGGCTATTTGACCTATCGCAAGTCGGCGGTCGAGAAGGCCGGCTTCAAGCAGGTGCCGTCCGATTTCCCGGCCTATCTTGAACTGTGCAAAGCGCTGAAGAAGAACAACACGCCGGCCGGCTTCGCGCTCGGCCACGCCACCGGCGACGCCAATGCCTGGGTGCACAACATCCTCTGGGGCCACAACGCCTGGACCGTCGACAAGGACGACAAGGTCATCATCAATTCGCCGGAGACGATGAAGGCGCTGGAGTATGCCAAGGCGCTGTCGGAGACCTTCATTCCGGGTGTCGCGTCCTGGAACGATTCCTCCAACAACAAGGCCTTCCTGTCGGGCGAGCTGTTCCTGACCTCGAACGGCATCTCGATCTACGTCGCGGCCAAGGACGATCCGAGCAAGAAGGAGCTCGCCGAGGACATCGACCACGCATTGTGGCCGGTCGGCTCGATCGGCAAGCCGACCGAATTGCAACTCGCGGTTCCGATCCTCGCCTTCAACTTCTGCAAATATCCGAACGCGGCGAAGGCCTTCATCGCCTTCATGCTGGAGAAGGAGAATTTCGAGAAGTGGCTGTCGGGCGCGCGGGGTTATCTCACCCACACGCTCAACGCCTACGACTCGGCTCCGGTGTGGACCGCCGATCCGAAGAACGCGGTGTTCGGCCAGGCCTCGAAGCGCGCGCTGCCGGCCTCCGGCATCGGCACGCCCGGCGAGAAGGCCGCGACCGCGATCGCCGACTTCATCGTGGTCGACATGTTCGCGAACTACTGCACCGGTGCCAAGGACGGCAAGGCCGCGATGGCGGAAGCCGAACGGCAGCTGAAGCGTATCTATCGCTGATGTGATGGCCGCGGGCGGCGGAGCGCCGCCGCCCGCGTCATCATTGGAATGCCATCATTGGAATATTGCGTAGTCATGCTCAATCCGTTGAGCAATCGGGACATCGCCTATGGCTGACATCGCCCTCGCGCCGCGACGTGCGAAAACCGAAATCCGCGAAGCGACCGCATGGGATCAGCTCCGCCACAACAAGAACTGGCTCGGCTTCTGGTTCATGTTGCCGGCGATGGCGTTCCTGATCTTCTTCCTGGCCTATCCGCTTGGGCTCGGCATCTGGCTGTCCTTCACCGACACCCGCATCGGCCGCGTCGGTCATTTCATCGGCACTGAGAACTATGAATGGTTGTGGGACGATGCCATCTTCTGGCTGTCGGTCTTCAACACGCTGCTCTACACCTTCATCGCGAGCGCCGTGAAGTTCGCGGTCGGGCTCTATCTGGCGCTGCTGCTCAACGAGCGCATGCCGTTCAAGGCGCTGTTGCGGGCCGCGGTGCTGATCCCCTTCATCGTGCCGACCGTGCTGTCGGCGCTGGCGTTCTGGTGGATCTTCGATTCCCAGTTCTCGATCATCTCCTGGTCGCTCAAGCATCTCGGCCTGATCACCCAGAACATCAATTTCCTCGGCGACACCACCTGGGCCCGGATCTGCGTGATCTTCGCCAATATCTGGCGCGGCGTACCGTTCGTGGCGATCACGCTGCTGGCGGGCCTGCAGACCGTGCAGCCGTCGCTGTATGAGGCGGCGACGTTGGATGGCGCCTCGCGCTGGCAGATGTTCCGCTACATCACCTATCCCTTGCTGACGCCGATCATCGCCGTCGTGATGACGTTCTCGGTGCTGTTCACCTTCACCGACTTCCAGCTGATCTGGGCGATGACGCGCGGCGGCCCGGTCAACGCCACTCATTTGATGGCGACGCTGTCGTATCAGCGCGCGATCATCGCGGGGCAGCTGGGCGAGGGCGCCGCGATCTCGAGCGCGATGATCCCGTTCCTGCTCGCCGCGATCATGGTGTCATGGTTCGGCCTGCAACGCAGGAAGTGGCAGCAGGGAGAGAGCAATGACTGATCTTCCCGCCTCCAAGGTCGACCTCAAGAGCATCCTGTCGACGCCGTCGCGCGTCGACAACAGCGAGGGCATGAGCTACCTGCAGTCGGTGCCGCGGCGGATCGTGACGCTCTACATCCCGCTGTCGATCATCGTGATCATCCTGCTGTTCCCGTTCTATTGGATGGGGCTGACGGCGATCAAGCCGGACGAGCAACTGCTCGACCTCGACAAGTACAATCCGTTCTGGACCTGGAATCCGACCTTCAAGCACGTCCACAAGCTGCTGTTCGAGAGCTACTATCCGCATTGGCTCTGGAACACGATGTATGTGGCGGTGGGTGCCACCGTGCTGTCGATCATCGCGAGTGTGCTCGCGGCCTATGCGATCGTGCGGCTGCGTTACAAGGGCGCCAACGTCGTCGGCGGCCTGATCTTCCTGGCCTATCTGGTGCCGCCGTCGATCCTGTTCATTCCGCTCGCGACCGTCGTGTTTCAGTACGGCCTGTTCGACTCGCCTCTGGCGCTGATCCTGACCTATCCGACGATCCTGATTCCGTTCTCGACCTGGCTGTTGATGGGATATTTCAAGACCATCCCGTTCGAGCTCGAGGAATGCGCGCTGATCGACGGCGCCAGCCGCTGGCAGATACTGATCAAGATCGTGCTGCCGCTCGCCGTTCCCGGCCTGATCTCGGCCTTCATCTTCTGCTTCACGCTGTGCTGGAACGAGTTCATCTATGCGCTGACGTTCCTGCAATCGACCCCGAACAAGACCGTCCCGGTCGCCATCGTCAACGAATTCGTTGACGGTGACATCTATCGCTGGGGGTCCCTGATGGCAGGGGCGCTATGCGGCTCGCTGCCGCTGGTTATTCTTTACGCGTTCTTCGTTGAGCATTATGTCTCGGCGATGACGGGTGCCGTGAAGGAATGAGCGCGCAAGGCCCGCAGCTGAATTCGAACAACAAGACAAGAAAAGGAGCAGGGTCGTGCACATTCTGATTCTGGGCGCCGCCGGCATGGTCGGCCGCAAGCTGACCGAGCGTCTCTTGCGCGAGGGCCGCCTCGGCAAGCAAGAGATCACCCGGATGACGCTGCAGGACGTGGTCGCGCCGGCGAAGCCCGCCAACGCCTCGATCCCGGTCAATGTGGTCGCATCCGATTTCGCCGATGCCGGAGCCGCGGCGCCCCTGATCGCCGAGCGTCCCGAGGTGATCTTCCATCTCGCCGCGATCGTCTCGGGCGAGGCCGAGGCCGAGTTCGACAAGGGCTACCGGATCAACCTCGACGGCACCCGCTATCTGATCGACGCCATCCGTGCCGTTGGCGGCGGCTACAAGCCGCGGCTGGTGTTCACTTCCTCGATCGCGGTGTTCGGTGCGCCGTTCCCCGAGAAGATCGGCGACGAGTTCTTCCATACGCCGCTGACGAGCTACGGCACGCAGAAGTCGATCTGCGAGCTCCTGATCAACGACTACACCCGCAAGGGCCTGCTCGACGGGATCTCGATCCGCCTGCCGACAATCTGCGTGCGTCCGGGCAAGCCGAACAAGGCGGCGTCCGGCTTCTTCTCCAATATCATCCGCGAGCCGCTGGCGGGCGAGGAGGCAGTGCTGCCGGTCTCCGAGGACGTCCGGCACTGGCACGCCTCGCCGAAATCGGCGGTCGGCTTTCTGGTTCACGCCGGCACGATGGATCTCAATGCGATGGGGCCGCGGCGCAATCTCAGCATGCCGGGGATGTCCGTCACCGTCGGCGAGCAGATCGCGTCGCTGGAGCGCGTCGCCGGCAAGAACGTCACCGCGCGCATCAAGCGGGTGCCCGATCCGACCATCATCAGCATCGTCTCGGGCTGGCCGCGCGATTTCGCTACTGACCGCGCGCTGAAGCTCGGCTTCACCACGGCCGAGAAGACGTTCGACGACATCATCCGGATCCATATCGAGGACGAACTCGGCGGCAAGTTCGCCGCCTGAGCAACGTCCGGGCTAAAGCATGATCCGGAAAAGTGCGAAGCGGTTTCCCTCGCGACAAACGCGGAACGCGTTTGCGCGAAGATCATGCTCAGACAAGGGGCTAAGGCGCGATGATGATTCAACCAGGCTTCATCGCGCTTTAGCGCGGCGCTCGAGATGACCAGAGTTGCCAGCATCGGCGAATGCATGATCGAGCTGCGCCAGGCCCCTGGTGGCCAGCTCGGCGGGCTGTATTCGCGCTCCTATGGCGGTGACACGCTCAACACCGCGGTCTATCTGTCCCGGCTCGGCGTCCACGTCGATTACTTCACGGCGCTCGGCGATGATGCGCTGAGCGATGAGATGATCGCGGGCTGGGCGAGCGAGGGCATCGGGACCAAGCATGTAGTGCGATCGGCGGGCAAGCTGCCCGGCCTCTATCTGATCCAGACCGACGACAAGGGCGAGCGGCGCTTCTTCCACTGGCGTGACAGCGCTGCCGCGCGCGACCTGATGGATCTGCCCGGAACGGAAGACATCCTGAACTCACTCGCGACCTATGACGTCGTCTATCTCTCGGCGATCACGCTCTCGATCCTGCGCGAGGATGGGCGGGAGCGATTGCTGGCGGCACTGAAGCGTGCGCGGCTGCTGGGGACGCGGTTTGCGTTCGACACAAATTTCCGCGCCCGCGGCTGGCCGGACCTGAACGTCGCGCGGAAGGTCTTCAGCAGCGCGTTCGAGACGGCCGATATCGTGCTTGCCTCGACCGAGGATCTGGCGCCGCTTTATCCCGGCGAGAGCAACACGGCGCTGCTGGCCGGCATCTCGAGCCCCGAGGTGGTGCTGAAGCTCGCCGAGCCGGCCTGCATCGTGCGCTCGGCCGGCGGAACGCGCGAGGTGAAGGCGGAGCAGCTTACCAAGCCGGTGGTCGATACCACCGCGGCCGGCGACAGCTTTGCCGCCGCCTATCTTGCCGCGCGGCTCGGCGGCGCCGAGCCCGAGGAGGCCGCGCGTGCCGGCCATCGGCTGGCCGGTGTCGTGGTGTGCTATCCCGGCGCGATCATTCCGCGTTACGCCATGCCGCCGAAGAAGGCGCTTCGTCTCCCACCATCCCGCAAGGCCTCGCAATGACAACGACATCGAAGCAGGACCGGATCGCCGAGCTGATCCGCCAGGCCACCGTGATCCCGGTGCTGACCATCGAGCGGCTCGAGGACGCGGTGCCACTGGCGAAGGCGCTGGTCGCCGGCGGCGTGCGGACGCTCGAGGTGACGCTGCGGACGGCGGTCGCGGTCGACGCGGCCAGGGCCATCATCGCCGGTGTGCCGGAGGCGATCGTCGGGATCGGCACGATCCTCAATGGTGACGACCTGGTGCGCGCCGAGGCACTGGGCGCCAAATTCGGCATCAGCCCGGGGGCGACGCCCGAGCTGTTGACGGCAGCGGCCGCAAGCCGCTTGCCCTTCGCGCCGGGGATCGCGACCGCCTCCGAGTTGATGCAGGCGCTGGCCCACGGCTTCGACGTCGTCAAATTCTTCCCGGCCGAGCAGGCGGGCGGTATCAAGGCACTGCGGGCTCTGGCCGGGCCATTTCCGCAGGTCAGGGTGTGCCCGACCGGCGGGGTCAGTGAGGCCAATGCGGCGACCTGGCTCGCCGAGCCGAATGTGCTGGCAGTCGGCGGTTCCTGGCTGTGCCCCGCGGCCGATATCCGCGCCGGCAATTGGGCCGGCATAACCGCCATGTGCGCGAAGGCGATGAAAACGCTGAAAGCCGCCTGAAGATACGCTACATAACTCTCCGAACAGGAACAGGGAGATACAGCCATGACCGCCAGCATCGTGGGGTGGGCGCACACGCCATTCGGAAAGTTCGACGCGGAGACCGTCGAGGGTCTCGTGGTCAAGGTCGCCAACGAGGCGCTGGCTGACGCCGGCATCGCTGCATCCGATGTCGACGAGATCATGCTCGGCCATTTCAACGCCGGCTTCTCGCCCCAGGACTTCACGGCCTCGCTGGTGCTGCAGGCCAATCCGGCGCTGCGCTTCAAGCCGACCACCCGGGTCGAGAATGCCTGCGCCACCGGATCGGCCGCCGTGCATCAGGGCATTCGCGCCATCGAAGCCGGCGCCGCGAAGATCGTGCTGGTGGTCGGCGTCGAGCAGATGACGAAGACGCCGGGCCCGGAGATCGGCAAGAACCTGCTCAAGGCGTCGTATCTGCCCGAGGATGGCGACACGGTCGGCGGCTTCGCCGGCGTGTTCGGCAAGATCGCGCAGGCCTATTTCCAGAAATACGGCGACCAGTCGGATGCGCTGGCGATGATCGCCGCCAAGAACCACAAGAACGGCGTCGCCAATCCCTATGCGCAGATGCGCAAGGATTTCGGCTTCGAGTTCTGCCGCGCCGAGAGCGACAAGAACCCGTTCGTCGCCGGTCCCTTGAAGCGCACCGACTGCTCGCTGGTCTCGGACGGCGCCGCCGCGCTGGTGCTGACCGATGCCGTGACCGCCAAGACCATGGGCAAGGCGGTGAACATCCGCGCCACCGCGCATGCGCAGGATTTCCTGCCGATGTCCAAGCGCGACATCCTGCAGTTCGAAGGCTGCACCACCGCCTGGCAGCGCGCGCTGCAGAAGGCCGGCCTGCAGCTCTCCGACCTGTCCTTCGTCGAGACCCATGACTGCTTCACCGTAGCCGAGCTGATCGAATACGAAGCGATGGGCCTGACGCCGAAGGGACAGGGCGCGCGCGCGATCATGGAAGGCTGGACCCAGAAGGACGGCAAGCTGCCGGTCAATCCGTCCGGCGGCCTCAAGGCCAAGGGCCATCCGATCGGCGCCACCGGCGTCTCCATGCATGTGATGAGCGCGATGCAGCTCACGGGGCAGGCGCCCGAGGGCATGCAGCTCAAGAACCCGCAGATCGGCGGCATCTTCAACATGGGCGGCGCCGCGGTCGCCAACTACGTCTCGATCCTCGAGCCGGCGAAGTAGCTTGAACATTGCCGAATGGCTGGCGGCGACGGCACGGGCGCGTCCCGACGCGCCGGCGCTGCTGACCGGTTTCGATCTCGACGCCGACTACGCCACCTTTGCCCGCCGCGCCGCCTCGATCGGGGCGGCGCTGGCGCGCGATCACGGCATTGCCGCCGGCGACCGCATCGCGCTGTTTGCGTCGAACTGCACGCAATATCTTGAATGCCTCTACGGCATCTGGTGGATCGGCGCCGCCGCGATCCCGATCAACGCCAAGCTGCACGGCCGCGAGGCTGCGTGGATCTGCGGCAATGGCGGTGCCAAACTCGCCTTCGTCTCTGATGACACGATCGGTGCGTTGAACGAGGCGAAGGACGACTGCCCCGCCGGAATGACCACGCTGTCGGTCGACAGCGCCGCTTACAGGACGATGCGAAGCGGCGAGGGCGCGCCTGCGCCGCTGCCGCGCGAAAGCAACGATCTCGCATGGCTGTTCTACACATCAGGCACCACGGGCCGTCCCAAGGGCGTGATGCTCAGCCACGCCAATCTGGTCGCGATGTCGCTATGCTATCTCGCCGACGTCGATCCGGCGACGCCGCACGATGCCTCGCTCTATGCCGCGCCGATCTCGCATGGCGCCGGCCTCTACAATTTCCCGCATGTCCGGATGGGCGGCCGCCACGTCGTGCCGGAGTCCGGCGGCTTCGATCCGGACGAGGTGCTCAACCTCGGCCGCCAGCTCGACAATGTCGTGATGTTCGCGGCCCCCACGATGGTGCGCCGCCTGGTCGATGCCGCGAAGAAGCGCGGCGAGAACGGCGAAGGGCTGCGCACCATCATCTATGGCGGCGGTCCGATGTACACGGCCGACATCACCGATGCGATGGCGACGATGGGCCAGCGCTTCGTGCAGATCTACGGCCAGGGCGAGTCGCCGATGACCATCACGGCGCTGTCGCGCGGCTGGCACGCCCGGAGCGATCACCCGCGCTATCTCGAACGGCTGGCTTCGGTCGGGCTGGCGCAGAGCGTCGTCACCGTGCGCATCACCGACAGGGACGGCAAGCCGCTGCCTGCCGGGGAGACCGGCGAGATCGAGGTCAAGGGCGCGACCGTGATGCTCGGCTACTGGAACAATCCGAAGGCCAATGCCGAGACGCTGAAGGACGGCTGGCTGCGCACCGGCGATGTCGGCCGCCTCGACGCCGACGGCTTCCTCACGCTGTCGGACCGCTCCAAGGACGTGATCATCTCCGGCGGCACCAACATCTATCCGCGCGAGGTCGAGGAAGCCCTGCTGACCCATCCCGATGTCCGCGAGGTCTCGGCCGTCGGTGTGCCGGATCCGGAATGGGGCGAGATCGTCGTCGCCTGCGTCGTGCTGACGGAGGGCACTGCCGCCGACGACGGCAAGCTCGACGCGCATTGCCTTGCCTCGATCGCCCGCTTCAAGCGGCCGAAGCGCTATGTCTATCTCGATGCCCTGCCGAAGAACAATTACGGCAAGGTGCTGAAGACCGCGCTGCGGGAGATGCTGGCCAAAGGCATGGGCTAAAGCGGGGCGAGGCTGGGTTGAATCGAAAACATCGAAAACAACCCCATGCACAGTAGGGATTGGGGTCACTAAGGCGGTTAGGGGATATGCCCGGACCTCCCGCCGCGCTAAGCTGCCTGTGCTTGTCACCGGGAGAACGGACCATGGGAATCGAGACGTCTCTGTCGCTGTCGGAAGTGAACGATCGTATCGCGATCCTCCGGGACAATATCAGGCAGCTGATCGAGCAGGCCGCAGGCGCTGCCGGCGCCGAAGTCGAGGAGCGCATCGCCGAGCGGCTCGAGCAGCAGAATGCGGAACTGGAGAAGCTCCTGAAGGCGCGCGAGGTGATGACGGGGCAGTCGCTGGCATAAGGGCGGCGGTGAATCCGCTTCGTTTTGCCCACCCTGCGTTCCGCCGCACGGAAGCGGCCCGGCCGCGGCCATGCATACGCCCATACGCCCGGCGCAGCTTGATCTCTTGGAATAGCTCCCGTTACTAGCTCCATAACCACGACATCCGGGAGCGAACAGGACGATGGGACCACTGCAGGGTATCAAGGTCGTCGACATGACGACCGTGCTGATGGGACCCTACGCCACGCAGATGCTTGGCGATTACGGCGCCGACGTCATCAAGGTGGAATCGCCCGACGGCGACGTGACGCGGCAGATCGGCCCAACGCGGCATCCCGGCATGGGACCGGTGTTCCTCAACACCAACCGCAGCAAGCGCTCGGTCTGCCTCGATCTGAAGAAGCCGGCGGGGCGCGAGGCGGTGCTGCGGCTGATCGCGAAGGCCGACGTGCTGGTCTACAATGTGCGCCCGCAGGCGATGGCGCGGCTGCAGCTCGGCTATGACGTCGTTTCCGAGGTCAACCCGCGGCTGATCTATGCCGGCGTGTTCGGCTTCGGCCAGGAGGGACCTTATGCCGCCAAGCCCGCCTATGACGATCTGATCCAGGGCGCGACCGCGCTGCCGGCGCTGATGGCGCAAACCTCGGACGGCGTGCCGCGCTATGTGCCGAACGCGCTGGTGGACCGCATCGTCGGCCTCACCGCGGTCGGCGCGATCTGTGCGAGCCTCGTGCATCGCGACCGCACCGGGCAGGGCCAGCGCGTCGACATTCCGATGTTCGAGACCATGGCCGGCTTCGTCATGGGCGACCACATGGGCGGGTTGACCTACGATCCGCCGCTCGACAAGGGCGGCTATGCGCGCCATCTGTCGCCGGACCGGCGGCCGTACAAGACGCTCGACGGCTATATCTGCGTGATCGTCTACAACGACAAGCAGTGGGAGAACTTCTTCAAGGCAACCGGCCGCGACGATCTGCGCAGCGATCCGAAATTCGCGACCTTCGCCGGCCGTGCCACCAATATCGATGTCGTCTACGCCGAGCTCGCGCGTATTCTCCAGACCAAGACCACCGCCGCGTGGAACGAGATCCTCGAAAAGGCCGACGTGCCGGTGATGCCGATGCACGATCTCGAAAGCCTGCTGGAGGATCCGCATATGGTCGCGACCGGCGTCTTCCCCGTGGTCGATCATCCGACCGAGGGCCGGATCCGCAGCATGACGCCGTCCGCGCGGTGGTCGGAGACCAAGGTCGAGCCGAGTCGGCTGGCGCCCCGGCTCGGCGAGCACAGCGCGGAGATTTTGCAGGAGGCAGGTTTCTCCACCGAGGAGATCGCGGCAATGGTGCGCGACGGCGCGGCCAAAGCGGTGCAGGCATAGGAGCACGACAGATGGATTTCGCACTCTCCGCCAACCAGGAATCGATCCGCGATGCCGTCGCCAAGATCTGCTCGCGCTTCGACGAGGCCTACTGGCTGAAGAAGGACAAGGAGGGCGGCTATCCGGCCGACTTCCACCGCGCGCTGGCCGATGCCGGCTGGCTCGGCATCTGCATCCCCGAGGAGTACGGCGGCTCCGGGCTCGGCATCACCGATGCCGCGATCATGATGCGCACGATCTCCGAATCCGGCGCCGGCATGTCCGGCGCGTCCGCGGTGCATATGAACGTGTTCGGCCTCAATCCGGTGGTGGTCTTCGGCACCAAGGAGCAGTGCCAGCGCATGCTGCCGCCGATCATCGACGGCCGCGACAAGTCCTGCTTCGCGGTGACCGAGCCGAACACCGGCCTCAACACCACGCAGCTCAAGACCCGCGCGGTGCGCCAAGGCGACAAATACATCGTCAACGGCCAGAAGGTGTGGATCTCGACCGCCCAAGTCGCCAACAAGATCCTGCTGCTCGCGCGCACCACGCCGCTGGAGGAGGTGCGCAGCCCGACCCATGGCCTCAGCCTGTTCTACACCGATTTCGACCGCAAGCGCGTCACCGTGCACGAAATCGAGAAGATGGGCCGCAAGCCGGTCGATTCCAACGAGCTGTTCTTCGAGAATTTCGAGATCCCGGTCGAAGACCGCATCGGCGAGCAGGGCCGCGGCTTCGAATACATCCTGCACGGCATGAATCCCGAGCGCATCCTGATCGCGGCCGAAGCGGTCGGCCTCGGCCAGATCGCGCTGAAGCGGGCGTCGGAATATGCCAAGGGCCGCATCGTGTTCAACCGTCCGATCGGCATGAACCAGGCGATCCAGCATCCGCTGGCGAAGTGCTGGATGGAACTGGAGGCTGCCTGGCTGATGGTGCTGCGCGCCGGCTGGCAGTATGACCAGAACCTGCCCTGCGGCCCCGCGGCGAACTCCGCAAAATATCTCGCGGCGGAAGCCGGCTTCCATGCCTGCGAGCAGGCGGTGATGACCCATGGCGGCTTCGGCTACGCCAAGGAGTATCACGTCGAGCGCTACTTGCGGGAATCGCTGATCCCGCGCATCGCGCCGATCAGTCCACAGCTGATCCTCAGCTTCATCGGCGAGAAGGTGCTCGGCCTTCCGAAGTCGTATTGATGACAGGAAGTTCCCACAGCGTCATTCCGGGGCGATGCGAAGCATCGAACCCGGAATCTCGAGATTCCGGGAATGGTCCTTCGGACCACCCCGGAATGACGATGGAGAGGGCAGAGACACGATGAGCTTCGTGACCGGCGTCGGCCTCACGTCCTACGGCAAGCATGAGGGCTTGTCCTCGCTCGACCTGATGAGCAAGGCGGCCGAGCTTGCGATCTCGGATGCCGGGCTGAAGCGCTCCGAGATCGACGGCATCCTCTGCGGCTACTCCACGGTCTCGCCGCATATCATGCTGGCCACGGTGTTCGCCGAGCACTTCGGCATTCGCCCGGCTTACGCGCACGCCGTGCAGGTCGGCGGCGCCACCGGGCTTGCGATGACCATGCTGGCGCATCACCTGGTCGATGCCGGTGTTGCAAAACACGTGCTGGTGGTCGGCGCGGCGAGAACCGGCTGACCGGGCAGAGCCGCGACGCCTCGATCCAGGCGCTGGCCCAGGTCGGCCATCCCGATTACGAGGTGACGCTGGGGCCGACGATCCCGGCCTACTACGGCCTGGTCGCAACGCGCTACATGCATGAATACGGCCTCACGCAGGCAGACCTCGCCGAGTTCGCGGTGCTGATGCGCAAGCACGCGCTGACGCATCCCGGCGCGCAATTCCACGAGCCGATCACGGTTGCCGACGTGATGGCCTCCAAGCCGGTGGCGATGCCGCTCAAATTGCTCGACTGCTGCCCGGTGTCGGACGGCGGTGCGGCCTGTGTGATCAGCCGCGAGCCGACCGGCGAGCGGCAGGTCCGCGTCCGCGGCTGCGCCCAGGCACACACCCATCAGCACGTCACCGCAGCACCTGCGCTGAGCGAACTCGGCGCCGAGATTTCGATCGCGAAAGCGAAGCAGGCGGCGGGCGTCGCGATCCCGGACGTGCGCTACGCCGCGGTCTATGACAGCTTCACGATCACGCTCGCGATGCTGCTGGAGGATCTCGGCCTTGCCGGACGCGGCGAGGCGGCGGCGCGGGTGCGCGCCGGCTATTTCAATCAGGATGGCGAGATGCCGCTCAACACCCATGGCGGCCTGCTCAGCTACGGCCATTGCGGCGTCGGCGGCGCGATGGCGCATCTGATCGAGACCCATCTGCAGATGACCGGCCGCGCCGAAAATCGTCAGGTGCGCGACGCCTCGGTGGCGCTGCTGCACGGCGATGGCGGCGTGCTGTCGTCGCATGTCAGCATGTTCCTGGAGCGCGTGCGATGAGCGGACCGATCGTGGACTGGACCAAGGGCACTGAAGCCATCGTCTACCAGACCTGCAACGGCTGCGGCGCGCGGCAATATTTCCGCCGCAGCTTTTGCGCCGCCTGCGGCTCGCCCGATCTTGCCGAGCATCGCGCGAGCGGGGCAGGGACGGTGTATGCGACCTCGCTGGTCTGCCGCGCCGCGACGCCCGAGACGCGGGCACATGTGCCGTACAACATCGTGCTTGTCGATGCCGACGAGGGCTTTCGCATGATGGCTCATGGCGACAATGACCTTGCCATCGGCGACAAGGTCGCGGCGCGCTTCACGCAATTCGCGGGGAGGCTGGTTCCATATTTCGCAAAGGCGAAATGAGGGGCTGAACGATCCAGTCAGAACGCAAGACCAGGCTAAACTGGTTCGCTCTTGCCCCTCATAGTTTGCGGATCATTTTGGGCATGATCTTTCGGAAAACCGCTACACACTTTTCCGGATCATGCCTCAGTGCCAATAAAAGATGAAGCTGGCGATGACGAGCATTGCCGTCACCGCCAGCATTTGCGCAAGCGCTTCCGAGGCCGCCCTCTTGGTGGCTTCCTTCATGCGTTTCCCCTAGACTTGGGCGTGACTCATCGTTGCGCAAATTGCGCGCAAGACGGCCGGATTTTTTACTCGGAACACCCCGCGTCGAGTATTCGCTTTTGACGAGTCCCCACTCAGCGAATATCGACTGTGACAGCGTTGTCTGGGAATGCGGCGGCAATTTGACTCGCGCGTGTTGCTCCTGCGACAGCAGCTCGTACAGAGCGTTTTCGAGCGAAGTTGATACCGGTTCGCGTCAAGAAAACGCGTCAAAACAAGGATCTAGGGCCCCGTTCCGATTTCATCGGAACGGAAAAAGCTCTAGTGTTTCGGAACCCGACAGAAACGACAGCAAGATCAAGGTTAGGAAATGGCCCGTATCGACTACTCCGATCCCGCGAAGGCAAGCCCGCGGACCCGCGAGATCCTCGACAAGAACCGCAACGCCAATATCTTCCGCATGATGGCGCATTCGCCAAGTTACTTTGAACAGTACTGCCGGCTCGGCGGCGCGATCCGCCACAAGGGCGAGCTCGATCCCGTCGTCCGCGAGCTTGCGATCACGCGCACCGGCATTCTCTGCGAGGCGCCCTACGAGATCGTCGCGCACAAGCGCATCGGCAAGAATGTCGGCGTCACCGACGAGCAGAACGCCGCGCTCGAGGACTGGCAGTCCGCGACCTGCTTCAACGAGGTGCAGCGCGCGGCGCTCGCCTTTACCGACGAGATCGTCAAGCTGAAGAAGCCGACCGACGAGACCTTCAAGACGATCGCGGCGAAGCTGACGCCGGCCGCGCTGATCGAGCTGCAGCTCTCGGTCGGGTTCTACATCATGACGTCGAAATTTCTCGAGACCTTCGAGATCGACATGCAGCCGGTCACGGAAGTGGTGAGCTGAGCGGATCGCGTCGCGGAGTCCTTCGCCTCGCCCCGCCTGCGGGGAGAGGCCGGAGCGCATGCAGCGAAGCGGAATGCGGTCCGGGTGAGGGGGAATCTCCGCGAGTCTAACTCGAAGTTATTTTGCGGATGCAGCCCCTCACCCTGACCCTCTCCCCGCGAAGGGCGGGGAGAGGGAGAACAGAGAGACCTACCCCGACGTCAGCAGATCCACCTTGGCATTCGCCACGATCAGCCGATCGGCGAGGATCTGCGCGAGGTTGCGCATGATCCGCTCGCCGGCGCGCGGGTGCTGCTCGCGGAAGCGTTCGAAATCCTTGATCGTGACCTCATAGGCGGTCGCCGACATGTCAGCGAGCACATCCGCCGAGCGCGTCGGCTCCAAGAGCGCCATCTCGCCGAACGCCATGCCGGCAGTCAGCGTCGCAAGCCGGATGCCGTCGGGCAGAGTGACGTGGACCACGCCGCTGCGCAGGAAGAACAGCGAGGCCGCCTCACTGCCCGCGGCGATGACCTTCTCGTTCTGCTGGTAGGTTCGGACCGTACAAAGCGCGGTGAGATCGGCAATCTCGGCTTCGCTCAATCCGGCGAGCAGCGGCTGCTCGGAAAGCTCCGTGGTCTCGAGGAAGTCGATCGAGCCGCCGTAGCGGTAGACGATCTGGTCCTCGGCCCACTCGATCGCGGTGTCGAGCAGGTAGAAATCCCTGATATTGCCGAGCCGCCTGGTCCACTCGCTGATCGTGGCCCATTCGCGCGAGGTCCGCTTGATGCCGGACAGGATCACGGTGACGCCGAGCTCGGCGAGTTCCTGGAACGCTTCGGCCACCAGCCTTGCGCCGGCGCGGGTCGTCGCCGTGACACGGCGCAGATCGAAGATCACGAATTCCGGCCGCGGGCTGCCGGCGAGGCGGCGCGAGACATAGTCGACATTGGAAAGCGACAGCGTACCGACCAGCTCGATCACGCGCACCTCCTGGAAGTGCTTTGCCAGGGTCTCCTGCTCTTGCGGCCGGCGCACCCGCCGCGACGGGTTCTTGCCGATATTGTAGTCGGCAATGATGCTGTGGCGGGCGTCGTCGCTGCGGTTCAGTATATGCAGGTCGTAATGCGCCGACAGCGTCTCGCACACCTTGATGCCGCGCACGCTGTTGCCGTGCTTGTCGAGTTTTGGCGAATAGCTGCCGAGCCCGAGCCGCGCCGGCAGTGCCGCGAGAATGCCGCCGCCGACGCCGCTCTTGGCGGGAATGCCGACGCGGTAGATCCATTCGCCGGCATAGTCGTACATGCCCGACGAGGTCATCACCGATAGCGTGCGCGCGATGGCGTAGGGCGTCACCACCTGCTCCTCGGTCAGCGGGTTGATGCCGCGATTGGCGAGCGTAGCCGCCATCACGGCGGTGTCGCGCGCGGTGACCAGGATGGAGCATTGCCGGAAATAGACATCGAGCACCGCAGGCACGTTCTCGGTGATCACGCTGTTGGTGCGCAGGAGATAACCGATCGCCCGGTTGCGGTCGCCGGTGGCGCTCTCAGAGGCGTAGACCGCCTCGTCGACATCGAGCTCACGCCCGGCGAAGCGGCCGAGCGCCTGGCGGATATAGTCGAACGCGCCGTCGCCCTTGTCGGCGTGGAGCAGGCCGGAGCAGGCGATCGCGCCGGCATTGACCATCGCATTGAACGGATGGTTCTCGGCATTGAGCCGGATCGAGTTGAAGGGGTCGCCGGATGGCTCGACGCCGATCACGCTTTCCACTCGTTCGGCGCCCAGCGTGTCCAGCGCCAGCGCGAACACGAACGGCTTCGACATCGACTGGATGGTGAACGGCACCCTGGTGTCGCCGACCTCGTAGACGTGGCCGTCGAGCGTCGCCAGGCTGATGCCAAAATGGGCAGGGTCGGCCTTGCCGAGCTCGGGGATGTAGTCGGCCACCGCGCCGGCGGTCTCCGGCAGGAAGTCTGCGTAACAGGTGTGCAGAAACCGCAGCAGCGGCGGCTTCGAGCTGGACCAGGCCGTGGTGGTGGCGGTGACGGGAGGAGGCGATCGTTTCATCGCCTCCTGTTGTGCATCGCAATCAGGGCGCGCGCAACTGGTTCGGAACCAGCGCCTGACGGCGGACCAGCAGCAACGCGATCAACAGCGTCGGGGCGAGGATCGCGACCCCCAGCAGCGACACCTGCAGCTGCGACAGCGGGTTGATGCCGCCGCCGGGCGTCGCGAGCACGAAGCCGCCGATCACCAGCAGCACCCGGAGCGGCCATTCCAGGGCACCGGCGCCGCGGAGGTCGCCGACGAAGGCCTGATAGCCCTGGATGCCGCCGCAGATGAACAGCGTGCCGCACGCCGCGAGCGCCATCAGGCCGAGGCCGGCGAGATAGGGGCTCGGTCCCTGCATCACCAGCGCCGGGTTCAGCACGAAGAAGAACGGGATGAAATAGATGATGCTGCCGACCCACATCGATTCCCATCCGGTCTTCATCGCGGGCGAGCCGGCGATGCCGGCCGCAGCGAAGGAGGCGATCGCCACCGGCGGGGTGATCGACGACAGCATGCCCCAATAGAAGATGAACATGTGCACCGCCATCCGGTTCAGCCCGAGCTTCTCCAGCGCGGGCGCGACCAGGATGGCGAGAAAGATGTAGCAGGCGGTGGTGGTCAGCCCGAGGCCGAGGATCAGGCTGGTGAAGGCGCACATCACGAGCAGCAGGAACGCGTTGTCGCCCGCAAGCGTCAACAGATCGTTGGCGAGGCTCGAGACCACGCCGGTCATCGAGAACGCCCCGATCAGCAGACCGCAACCGGCGAGGATGCCGACCAGCTCGACGAAGGTGCGGCCATTGACCTCGAGGAATTTTCCGATCGTCCCGAGCGTCCAGCGGCTCTCCTTGGAGAAGATCTGGTTGAGCACCAGCAGCAGCGCGGTGGCGTAGAACGGCGCGTGGCTTTCGCGCTTGAAATACAGCAGCATCACGATCAGGAGCGCAATGACGAAGACGTAATACCAGCCGTTCTTGATCGTATCCATCACGCGCGGCAGCTCGGCGCGCGGAATGCCCTTCAGCCCGTGGCGTGCGGCGTAGGAGTCGACCTGCATGAACAGGCCGACATAGTAGAGCGCCGCAGGAATGATCGCGGCCACCGCGACCTCCGCGTAGCTGATATTGAGGAACTGCGCGATCACGAACGCGGTGGCGCCCATCACCGGCGGCGCCAGCACGGCGCCGGTGGAGGCGCAGGCCTCGATCGCGCCGGCATAGGAGGCGCGGAAGCCGCTCTTCTTCATGACCGGGATCGTCATCGTGCCGGCGGTCAGCACGTTGGAGACGATCGAGCCCGACATCATGCCGAGCAGGCCGGACGCGAAGATGCAGACCTTGGCGGCGCCGCCGCGGAACGTGCCGCACAGCGCGAAGGCGAGGTTAATGAAGAATTTTCCGGCGCCGGTCATCATCAGCGCGGTGCCGAACACCAGGAAGCCGATCACGGTATCGGCGAAGGCCTGGATCGGAATGCCGAGCAGGCTCTCGCCGGACAACACGTGATAGGCGGTGGTCTGGTCGAGCGTGAGCTGCGAGCCGCGGAACGGCCCGAGCCAGCTGGCCTCGGCGAACAGCGGATAGACGGTGAAGGGCAGCACGCTGAGCAGGAGGCTCCAGCCGCCGGTCCGGCGCAGCGCCTCCATCAGCATCACCCACATCACGAGGCCGGCGATGATGACGTTCCTCGGGGCGCCGTCGGACTCCCAGCCATATTGCGCCGCCTTGCGCACGTTCAGCATCAGCCAGATCGAGGCGGCGAAGGTCGCGACGGCGAGCGCGAGATCATACCAGGGAATGCGGTTCAGCGGCGCGCGCTCCGATCCGGGGAAGATCAGGAACGTGAAGGGCAGCATCAGCGCGATCAAGAGATAGAAATATTCGGTGTTGAGCTGGGTGTAGTCGATGAAGAAGCGCAGCGAGAATTGCTGGTTGATGCAGAGCAGGATGGTTGCGGCGGTTGCGACCACCAGTGCCCAGCGCCACACCCCGCGCAGGGTGCGCACGCGCGTGACCTCGGCCTCCTGCAGATTGTCGAGACCGGCATGCGGATCTTCAAACTCGATTCTTTTCGCAGGCGCAGCCGCGGCGTTCTCGGGCATTACGCATCCCCCAATGTTGTCCGTTTTGCCCGTAGCCTAGAGCATGATCCGGAAAAGTGCGAAGCGGTTTTCCGGAAGCACCATGCTCGAACGGGCGCAAGCGCGATGACGACTAACCCGATCTCATCGCGCGTTGGCGGGTCTCACTCAAAGCCATTGGGCATATTGGCTTTCGCAAGCGCGGCAGCGCGCGCCTTCATCCAGCCATCGAGGAAGGCCTTGTCGTCCGACGGCGGGCTCGACTTGCCGTAATCCGTCCAGGCGGCGGCCAGCACCTCCTGGCGCTTGTAAAGCGTGTTGTTGTGCGCCTCCTGCTCGTCGCTCCAGTGGCCGGTTTCCTTGAGCGCCTTCACCGCGCCGGGATGCACGGGGACGACCCAGTTCTTGGTCTGCCGGTTGGCACCGAGCCCGGCGGCGCCGGGCGCCGAATCCTTGTAGGCGTCGTAGTTGACGATCATCGCCTTGGTGATCGCATAGATCTGGTCGACCGGCTGCGCGGCATAGGCGACGAAGATCGGGTAAGGGTAATTGCCGAGCTGGATCGGCTTGTCCGGCGAGATGCCGGCGCCGCAGGTTGCGGTTTGCGGGAAGAAGAACGAGCCGACCTTTTTCACCCGTGCCCAGCCTTCCTTGTCGTCGGCGGGTAGCGGTGGCCACATCAGGCCGCGCGGCGAGGTCTCGGCTTCCTTGGCCGGGCCGGTGATCGTGGTGCCGAACGCGGCATCGGTGTCGTTGTTGATCAGGCCTTTCCACATCGCGCCGTAGCTTGCGAACTCGACGATCTTGACGTCCTTCTGGGTGAGGCCGCCGAACGCGAGCATCGCGAGCGAGTTCTGGTTCAGCGCCGGCGAGCCGACCACGAAGCCGACGCGCTTGCCGCGAAGGTCCTTCATTTCCTTGACGCCGGCATCGGCTGCCACGCCGAGCGCGCCGCAATTGCAGTCCACCGACGACAGCATGAGCTGCAGCGGCTGCGGGCCCCACTCCTTGGCGCCGAACTCGAACACGCCTTCCTGCGCGAAATAGGTCCCCGATCCCATCGCCGAGGAGACCGCGCGCTTGGCGCGCAGCGGCGCGAGCCGCGCGACGTCGTTGCCGGCCGGCAGCACGCGGACGTCGGTGCCGTATTTGTCCTTCATCATCTTGCCGACGCCGACCGCGATGTTGAAGCCGGCGGTGCCGGTATCGTAGGCGGTCACCGCCATGGTCGGCGGCAGCTTGACGTCCTCGGCCGAGGCGGGCAGGGCAGCGAAGATCGAAATGCCGGCAAGAGCGGCAGGCGCGAGCGCCATCAGCCGATGGATCATAATTCCTCCCTTTGTTTCGCTGTGCGAAACTTTTCCGGGCGGAATGATTGCATCGTGATCCGGCGATGGCAACGCTACCTCCGGCGCAAGCCGGCGATTTCGGCCGCTGCATCACCGGACAGATTGTCGCGGCCGGACTGGAAGGACGGGATCTCAGGTCTCGACGATCGCGACCGCCTGGCCTTCGGCGATGACATCGTCGATCTTGACCAGAATCGACTTGATTTTGCCTGCTGCCGTCGACGTGACCGGTATTTCCATCTTCATCGCTTCGACGAACGCAATCTCGTCGCCATTGCCGATGCTGCTGCCGGTCTCGACAGGAAGCGCGCAAACGCGTCCGGCAACTTCGGTCACAACCTTGATCTCTGGCATTCCACTCTCCGATACCGTCTTGCGGAAATTTCATCCGGCGAACGGCTTTTTGTTGTGGCGGCAGATTGCCTGAGGTAGCTTCTTCTGCAAGTGGAATTTTATTCCGCAGGACGGAATGGAGCCAAACAGATGGGAAGGCGCTCGGAACGGCTTAGCAGGCAGGGAATGCTCGCCAGCGAGACAGGCGATGGCGATGTCATCCAGGTGGTGTCGCGCGCCTTCGATGTGTTGCGGTGCTTCGAGGGACACGAGGCCCGGCTCGGCAATCTCGAGATCTCGAACCGCTGCGGTCTGCCGCGTTCGACGGTGTCGCGGCTGACGCACACGCTGACGCGGATGGGACAGCTGGTCTATCTGCCGCGCGACCAGAAATATCGCATCGGCCCGAGCGCGGTCGCGATGAGCACCACGATGATGAAGGGGCTGCAGCTGCGCAATCTGATCCGGCTGCGCCTGCAGGATGTCGCCGATCAGTTGCCCGGCACGGTGGGCTTCGTCATCCCCGACCGCTTTCACCTGGTCTATCTGGAGTTCGCCCGCGCGGCGAACGCGCTCGGCCTGCATGAGGCCACCGGCAGCCGGATTTCGATGGCGACCACCGCGGCCGGCCACGCCTACACGGCCGCGCTCGATCCCGCGGTCGGCGACGCGCTGATCGCGGAGATGGAGGGCGAGCTGCCCGACAGCGCCAAGATGCTGACGCCGCGCATCGAGGCCAACCGCCGGCATTTGCAGGAGCACGGCTACGTCGTCGCCTGCGGCCTGTGGAGCCCGCATATCAACGGCGTCGCGGTGCCGCTGTGGTCGCCGCAGTATCAGACCTATGTGGTCACCACGATCGGCCTGCTCTCGGCGATGTATGACGAGGCGCGGCTGCATCGCGAGGTCGCGCCGCAAATGGTCGAGCTCGCCGCCGCGCTCGGCAGCCTGCTCGAAGGCGCCGACGGCGACATCTTCAGCAATCGGATCGAGCGCAAGACGCTTCCGGTGACCGCCCATAACAACAACAAAATCATCAAGACGGGAGCAGTGAATGAACTGGAAGCCGGAACTCGACGACCTCGCCCGCCGCGAAGCGTTCGCGCGGGAGATGGGAGGCGTTGACAAGGTCAAGCGGCAACGCGACCAGGGCCGGCTCACGGTTCGTGAGCGCATCGACAAGCTCGTCGACCAGAGCAGCTTCCATGAGGTCGGTGCCATCTCCGGCATCGCCGAATATGACGAGAGCAACGAACTCAAGCACCTGACGCCGGCGAACTGCGTGTTCGGCCGCGCCAGGGTCGACGGCCGCACCGTCGTTGTGGTCGGCGACGACTTCACCGTGCGCGGCGGCTCGGCGGATGCATCGATTTCCGCCAAGCCGTTGATGGCGGAGGAGATGGCGCACGACTTCCGCCTGCCGATCGTTCGCGTGATCGAGGGCTCCGGCGGCGGCGGCTCGGTGAAGACGATCGAGACCAGGGGCGCCGCCAATCTGCCCGGCGGCGTCGGCGGCACGCGCTGGTACTGGTACACGACCGCCAATTTGGCGCGCGTGCCGGTGGTCGGTCTCGGGCTCGGCTCGGTCGCGGGCCTCGGTGCCGCACGGCTTGCCGCCACGCATTACTCGGTGATGACCAAGAGCTCCGCGATGTTCGTCGCCGGCCCGCCGGTGGTGAAGCGCCTGGGGCAGGATCTGACCAAGCAGGAGCTCGGCGGCGCCGACATCCAGACCCGCGCCGGCGCGATCGATCAGGCCGTCGAGACCGAAGAGGAGGCGTTCGACTACGCGCGGCGCTTCCTGTCCTATCTGCCGTCGTCGGTCTACGATCTGCCGCCGACCATTCCCTGCACCGACGATCCGGAGCGTGCCGAGCAATCGCTGCTCAAGGCCGTGCCGCGCAACCGCCGGCAGGTCTACAAGATGCGGCCGATCATCGATGCCGTCGTCGACAAGGGCTCGTTCTTCGAGGTCGGCACCAATTTCGGCCGCCCGATCATCACCGGATTGGCGCGGATCGAGGGCAGGGCGGTGCTGCTGCTCGCCAGCGATCCGTTCCACTATGGCGGCTCGTGGACCGCTGACGCCTGCCAGAAGGTGGTGCGCTGGGTCGACTTCGCCGAGACCTTCCATCTGCCGGTGGTCTATCTGATGGACTGCCCGGGCTTCATGATCGGGCTCGAGGCGGAGAAGACGGCGACCATCCGCCACGGCGTGCGGGCGATGGCGGCGGTCAACCAGAGCACGGTGCCGTGGTGCACCATCATCATCCGCAACGCCTTCGGCGTCGCCGGCGTGGTGCATCAGCCGGCCAACCGCTTCTCGATGCGCTATGCGTGGCCGTCGGCCTATTGGGGCTCGCTGCCGCTCGAAGGCGGTATCGAGGCGGCCTATCGCGCCGAGATCGATGCGGCCGCCGATCCCGCCGCCAAGCTGCGCGAGATCGAGGATCGCCTCAACAAGCTGCGCTCGCCGTTCCGCTCGGCCGAGAAGTTCTGGGTCGAGGAGGTGATCGATCCGCGCAAGACGCGCTCGCTGCTCTGCGAGTTCGCGCGCCTCGCCGAACCGATCCGCAAGGCTGGTCCGCCGAGCAACATGTCGACGCGGCCGTAAGCGGCGCCTCAATCGTCATTGCGAGCGCAGCGAAGCAATCCATATAACCATGTGCTGAGGTATGGATTGCTTCGTCGCTGCGCTCCTCGCAACGACGACACGTATTTACTCCGCTTCGCGATGCACGTCGTGGATCACGATGCCCATGCCGTTCTCGGGCATCTTGATCCATTCGCGCCGCTTCAGCGAGCGCTTGGTGTCCTCGTGCCCGCTCACCCAGTGCTCGCGCATCGAGGTGCCGGAGAATTCGTGATCCTTGGCGTCGCCCTCATAGGCCTTCTGCTGATAGATCAGCTGCAATAGCGTGATGCCCGGCAACCGGGCGTTTGCCTTCTTGAGCTGGCGCTCCTCGTCCGACAGCTGATCGTCGGGGATTTTTCCCAGCGCATTGTGCAGGGCGGTGCGCAGATTGTAGGTCTTGCGATAGACGTCGGTGTTGTAGCGGGTGCGCGACGAATACATGATGTCCTTGTGCCGGGCCATCACGTCCTGGATGTCCCGCGGCAGCGCGCCGCGCGCCGAGAACAGGTCGACCTGGAACACCAGCGAATTCATGTTGTCTTCCTGGTCGAGCAGATGCTGCAGCGGCGTGTTGGACACGATGCCGCCGTCCCAGAAATGATCGGTGCCGACCTTCACCATCGGCAGCGCCGGCGGCAGCGCGCCGCTCGCCATGATGTGCTCGGGAATGATCTCGTCATGGGCATTGTCGAAATAGATGAAGTTGCCGGAGAGCACGTTCACTGCGCCGACCGCGAAGCGTATCTTCTTGGAATTGATGCGGTCGAAATCAACCAGCTCGAGCAAGGACTCGCGCAGCGGCGTGGTGTCGTAGTAGCTGGTGGCGGTGCGCGCGCCGGCCGGGCTGAACCACGGATTGGCCTGGTGCGGGGTGAAGAAGCCGGGTTGTCCGAGCGTGGTCGTCAGCCATGAGCTGGTGAAATTGCGCGCCTTGCGGAAGACGTCGCCGTCCGGAGTGTAGTGCCAGATCTTGCGGCTGGTGATGCGATCCCAGAATGTGTGCAGCCGCTCCAGCCGCTTTTCGGGCGGATTGCCGGCGATGATCGCCGAGTTGATCGCGCCGATCGAGACGCCGCAGACCCAGTCCGGCTCGATGTTGGATTCATGCAGCGCCTGATAGACGCCGGCCTGATAGGCGCCGAGCGCGCCGCCGCCCTGCAGGACCAGGGCCACACGATCGCAGCCTTCTGGACGCCGGCCCGGCGTCGCGTGTTCGATGTCGTCGAAATGCGGGGTTCGCGCGTCCATATCAGACACTCCAGAAATTCGCGGCGAGAATTCAGCGCGCCGATGACGCCGTGATGACAATTGCGGCGGCCGCGCAAGGCGCATCCGGCATGGCTGCCTGCATGGTTAGCATTGGCCCCAGTAGCGCGACGCGGGTCACGACGCGTAACCGCGGTCATGCGCCTGACGGAAATTCCTCACATCGCTGTCAATCTCGGCCGTTAGCTTCCGCGTAAACTTTTCAAACAGGGGTTATTGCGATGCGCAGGGAAGATCTGCTCAAGCTTCCGTCGATGCCGGCCGCCGGCCCGAGCTATCCCGCCGGTCCGTATCGCTTCATCGATCGCGAATTCCTCGTCATCACCTATGAGACCGATCCGGAGTTGATCCGCGCCGGCCTGCCCGAGCCGCTGGAGTCGATCGAGCAGGCGATCGTGCATTACGAATGGATCAAGATGCCCGACAGCTTCGGCTTCGGCAGCTACACCGAGTCCGGCCTCGTGATCCCCGCGCGCCTGCATGGCGAAGAGGTCAACTTCGTCTGCCAGATGTATCTCGACGATGATCCGCCGATCGCGGCCGGCCGCGAGATCTGGGGCTTTCCGAAGAAGTACGCTCATCCCAAGCTCGAGATCGTCAAGGACACGCTGACCGGCACGCTGGAATATGCCGGCCAGCTCGTTGCGATGGGCACGATGGGCTACAAGCACGAGAGCATGGCGGGCAATGGCGACGTCACCCGCGCGACGCTGTCGAAGACGCAAGTTAATCTGAAGATGATCCCCGGCGTCGACGGCCATCTCGAGGTCTGCCAGCTGGTCGCGATCAACTTGACCGACATCGTCGTCAAGGGCTCCTGGATCGGACCCGGCCGGCTTCACCTGGTGCCGCATGTCAATGCACCGGTCGCCGATTTCCCGGTCAAGCGTGTCGTCGGCGCGCACCACTTCCTCGCCGATC
Source organism: Bradyrhizobium sp. USDA 4506 (assembly GCF_054058795.1). Taxonomy (NCBI): domain Bacteria; kingdom Pseudomonadati; phylum Pseudomonadota; class Alphaproteobacteria; order Hyphomicrobiales; family Nitrobacteraceae; genus Bradyrhizobium; species Bradyrhizobium sp. USDA 4506. The sequence goes on from NZ_JBSSBM010000002.1 coordinate 1,870,384, forward strand.
TGACGCTGCCGTTCGGCCGCGTCGTGCATGACTACAACAAGGAGGCTGCGGAGGCGGCGCCGACCGGCCTGGCCGCGGAGTAGGGCGGTCGCTGACATAAAACTGTAACAGGCGCGTCCTCCTATGTTGCGTCGAAGGGACGCGCTTGCTCAGCGTTGCGCGTGGGCGAGGTCTTGAACATGTCATTTCGCGCGGTTGCGTTATCGATTGCCTTGGGGGCGGGCCATGCTGGCTGATCCACCTCCCGCTCCGGTCGGGTCGCTGCTGACCCGCGAGGCGGTCCCCGGTCTGGTCTGGGCGTTCCGCCTGCATCACGACGGCCGTGCCGAGGCGCTTCCGATCGATGCGCCGATCGAACCGAGCCATGACGGAAGGCTGTGGCTGCACTTCAACCTGACCGACGTTCGCACCCGGGCATGGCTCGCCAACATGCACATCCCGCAGCTGGCGCGGGACCTGCTGCTGTCGAATGACAATTTCCAGCAGATCCACGTCGTCGACAATTGCGTCTACGGCGTGTTTTCCGATCTGGTGCGGGATATCGACGCCGCGACCCGGGAGACCGGCTTTCTCCGCTTTGCGATGACCGAACGCCTCCTGGTCAGCGGCCGCCATCAGGCGCTGTGCTCCGCCGATGCGACACGCCGCGTGCTCGAGGGCGGCCATCGCGTCGGCAGCGTCGCGGCGCTGCTGGAGAAGATCGTCGACGAGATCGCCGACACCATGGACCGCATGGCCGACAAAATCGGCACCGATATCGATGCGATCGAGGAGCGGGTGCTCGCCGAGGATACCGGATCGGAGCTGCGCAAGAATCTGAGCCGGATGCGCCGCACCTGCGTGCGCCTGCATCGCCAGCTCGCCGGCCTGCGCGTGCTGTTTCACCGGCTCGAGCAGAAGAACACCGACAATCTCAGTCCGGCGCTGCGGCTGCAGGCCGGCAAGCTCGCGCAGCGGCTCGACGGCCTCGACCACGACATCGTGGAACTGCACGAGCGCAGCCGCCTGCTCGAGGAGGAGCTGCGCTTCAAGCTCGAGGAGGAGAGCAACAAGCACCTCCACGCGTTGTCCGTCGTCACCATGATGCTGCTGCCGCCGACGCTCGTCACCGGCATCTTCGGCATGAACACCAAGGGATTGCCGTTGACCGACGTCGACAGCGGGTTCCTGGTCGCGGCCGGCCTTCTGATCGGGTCGGCGCTGCTGGCTTATCTGCTGATGCGGCGGCTCGGCATCGTCAAATAGCGCGAGCGCACCGCGGTATTCCCGATGTGCAGAGTTCTTTCCCGCGCGATGTTGGTGGCCGCGGCCCTCGCGCTCGGCGCGCCGGCGCATGCGGAGGACAAGCCGGCCGCCGACCGGATTGCGGATACGCGGGCTGCGCTCGAGGAGGCCGGCTACCAGTTCAGCCTGACCTATATCGGGGAGGGTTTTGCTAACGTCTCCGGCGGCGTCAGCAATGGCGCGGCCTTTACCGGCCGTCTCGATCTCGGCACCACCATCGACCTCGAGAAGGCGATCGGCTGGACCGGCGCGACCTTCCACGCCAACATGTACCAGATCCACGGCGACGGGCTGTCGCGGAGCTATGTCGGCAACCTGTTCCTGGTGTCCGGCGTCGAGTCGTTGCCGGCGACGAGGCTCTATGAATTCTGGATCGAGCAGAAGCTGCTCGGCGGCAAACTCTCGGTGCGCGTCGGCCAGCAGGGCTCGGACGTCGAGTTCATCGACAGCCAGTACGACGACATCTTCATCAATTCGGCGCTGGGCTGGCCCGGCATTGTCGGCACCATTCTGCCGGCCGGCGGACCGTCGCCGCCACTCGCCGTGCCCGGCATCCGGATCAAGGCCAATCTGTCCGACCGCATCACCGCCTATCTGGCGCTGTTCGACGGTTCGGCTTCGCCGCCGCAGGGGACGGACGATCCGCAGATCTTGAACGCCCACGGGCTGAATTTCCGGGCCAACGATCCGCCGTGGTGGATCGGCCAGCTCAAATACAAGTTCGAGATCGGCGAGAGCCGGCTGCCGGCGACCATCACCGGCGGCGCCTGGTATCACATGGGCTCGTTCGCCGACCAGCGCTTCTCGGCCGACGGGCTGTCGCTCGCCGATCCCGACAGCTCCGGCGACACGCGCTGGCTGCGGCGGGACAACGGCATCTTCATGGTCTACGAGCAGTTGCTTGCGCGCGCCAGGCCGGACGCTGACAAGGGCGTCGCGTTCTTCATGCGCGCCTCGGTCAGCCCATCGGACCGCAACCTGATCAGCACCTATGTCGACGGCGGCTTCCTGTTCACCGGCTTCAGCGAGACATATCCGGACGATCGGTTCGGCATCGCCGCGATCTATGCCAGGATTTCGGACGCCGCGCGTGCGCTCGACCGCGACACCCAGATCTTCACGGGCACGCCGTATCCGATCCGCGACTACGAGGCGATTCTCGAGATCACCTACCAGCACGTGGTGAACCCGAATTTCACCATGCAGCCGATGTTTCAATACATCGCCCATCCCGGCGGCGGCGCCGTCGATCCCAACGATCCGACGCAAACGCATCGGATCAAGGACAGCGTGGTGTTCGGGATGCGCACCATCCTGTCGTACTGACCGGCGCACGTCGCGCGGGAAGCGACCTCAGGCCGCGACCGGCTTCGGCACCGCCACCGATTTCGGCTGCGGCCGCGCGATCGCCAGCGCGATCAGCGCGGCAAAGATGCACAGCGCACCGGCAATGAAGAACGCCGGCAGGTAACTTTGATAGATCGTGCGCGACAGTCCGGCGCCGAACGCGGCGGCGCCTGCGCCGAGCTGGTGGCCGGCGAAGATCCACCCGAACACCAGATTGGCGCGCTCGGCGCCGAAGCGCTGCGCGGTGAGGCGCACCGTCGGCGGCACCGTCGCGATCCAGTCGAGGCCATAGAACATCGCGAACAGCGACAGTCCGTAGAACGTGAAGTCGGAGAACGGCAGGAACAGCAGCGACAGCCCGCGCAGGCCGTAATACCAGAACAACAGATAGCGGTTGTCGTAGCGGTCCGACAGCCAGCCCGAGACGATGGTGCCGAAGAAATCGAAGATCCCCATCGCGGCGAGCAGGCTCGCTGCCTGCACCTGCGGGATGCCGTAATCGAGGCACATCGGGATCAAATGAACCTGGACCAGGCCGTTGGTCGAGGCGCCGCAGACGAAGAAGGTCGCGAACAGGATCCAGAACACCGAGGATTTCGCGGAGTCGCGCAGCGTGCCGAGCGCGGCGGCCACGATCGGCGCATTGGCCGGCGGCGGCGCGGCAAGCGGCGCGGTGCCCTCGTCGCCGAACGGACGCAGGCCGACGTCGCTCGGCCGGTCGCGCATCACCATCAGCACGGCAAAGGCGGCGACGCCGAGCATGACGCAGACCAGCCCAAGCGCGACACGCCAGCCGTAGCGCTCGGTCAGTGTCGCAAGCAGCGGCAGGAAGGCGAGTTGGCCCGTCGCGACGCTCGCGGTGAGGATGCCGACCACGAGGCCGCGCCGCGCCACGAACCAGCGTGCCGCGATGGTCGCGCCGAGCACCAGCGCGGTCATCCCGGTGCCGATTCCGATCACGACGCCCCACAGCAGGATGAGCTGCCAGACCTGGGTCATGGCGAGGGAGGCCAATAGGCCGCAGACCACGATCAGCTGCGCCGCCAGCGTCACGTTGCGCAGGCCGTAGCGGTTCATCAGCGCGGCGGCGAACGGCGCCATCAGCCCGAACAGGATGAAGCGGATCGACAGCGCCGAGGAAATCTCGGCGGTGGACCAGCCGAACTCTTTCTGCAGGGGCACGATGAACACGCCGGGCGCTCCGACGGTGCCGGCGGAGATCAGCGCGGCAAGGAAAGTCACGGCCACCATCACCCAGCCGTAGTGGATGTTGCGGCGGGCGAGGGTGGAAGCAAGCCAGTTCGAGATCATTGTGTTCCGGATCGATTGCGGTGAAAGCTTTGCGTGATGCGCAATATGGCACGGAGGAGCCATGTCTAAAATGCCATAGTTCCCTCGTTTTCGGACTCAGACGCCAGGCCGTCGTACTGCCTCATGGACGCCTTTCATAACTAGCCGTCATTGCGAGGAGCGAAGCGACGAAGCAATCCATCGTTCGGTTTGTGAAAAGAGATGGATTGCTTCGCTTCGCTCGCAATGACGGCATACCGGATCAGTGCGCGACCCGCTCCACCGCGATCGCGGTGGCTTCGCCGCCGCCGATGCACAGCGCGGCAACGCCGCGCTTCAGGTTCTGCGCCTCCAGCGCGTGCAGCAGCGTCACGATCAGCCGCGCGCCGGTGGCGCCGATCGGATGGCCGAGCGCGCAGGCGCCGCCGTTGATGTTCAGCCTGTCCCTGGGAATGCCGAGGTCGCGCTGCGCCGCCATCGCGACCACCGCAAACGCCTCGTTGATCTCGAACAGGTCGACATCGCCGACGCTCCAGCCGACCTTGTCGAGCAGTTTTCTGATCGCCGGGATCGGCGCCGTCGTGAACCACTGCGGCTCCTGGCTGTGGGTGGCGTGGCCCTTGATCTCGGCCAGAACCGGCAGTCCGTCGCGATCGGCGAGCGAGCGCCGGCTGAGGATCAGCGCTGCGGCGCCGTCGGCATTGGCCGAGGAGGCGGCCGGCGTGATGGTGCCGCCCGCGCGGAACGCCGGCTTCAGGCCGGGGATTTTTGCCGGATCGACCTTCAGCGGGTGCTCGTCATTGGCGACGATGCGCGGGCCGGCCTTCTCGGCGAGCGTGATCGGCGCGATCTCGGCCTTGAAGGCGCCGCCCTCGACCGCCTTGCGGGCGCGGCTCAACGTCTCCATCGCGAACGCGTCCTGGTCGGCGCGGGTGAACTGATAGGCCTCCGCGGTCGCCTCGCCGAAATCGCCCATCGAGCGGCCGGTCTCGTAGGCGTCCTCGAGCCCGTCCATCATCATGTGATCGATGATGCGGTCGTGGCCGGCGCGATAACCGCCGCGCGCCTTCTGCAACAGATACGGCGCATTGCTCATGCTCTCCATGCCGCCAGACAGCACGATCTCGGCCGAGCCGGCCTTGATGATGTCGTGGGCCAGCATGGTCGCCTTCATGCCGGAGCCGCAGACCTTGTTGACCGTGGTGGCGCCGGTGGCATCCGGCAGTCTGGCGCCGCGCGCGGCCTGGCGGGCAGGGGCCTGCCCCTGGCCGGCGGGCAGCACGTTGCCCATGAACACCTCGTCGATGCGCTCGGGCGCAAGTTTTGCGCGTTCGAGCGCCGCGCCGATCACATGCGAGCCGAGCTTGTGCGCCGGCAGTGGCGCGAGCTCGCCCATGAAGCGGCCGAGCGGGGTGCGGGCGGCGGAGAGGATGACGACGGGATCGGTGCTGGTTGCCATGGCAGGAGTCCCTTCAATGCCGGGGATTTGATTGAATTATTGTCATCATATGATGCAATGCAAAAAATGCAACTGCGGCTCTCATGACAAAATGTCGTGTTCGCATGAGCTGGGGATGGGATCGTTCCGCCATCACCAATGTCGTCCTGGCGAAAGCCAGGACCAATAACCACCGACTTGTGTTGTTGGAGGGTAGCGGCCCCAGCATAGCGAGGCAATTCGCATTCGGGATAATGGGTCCTGGCCTTCGCCAGGACGACGAGGATGGTCCTCGATTCATGACGATGCCGGGGAGAATGAGAGCGCACGGTTGCTTCCCAGGCGTCGTCTCTGCGAAAGCCAGGACCCATACTCCGCAGCGGATATTGTGAATGGGACTCGTTGTTCGGGCGTCGCTCAACAATGACGGCCTGTGGTTATGGGTCCCTGCTCCCGTGCGCAATTGCGCACTAGGCAGGGACGACACCGAATAGGTGTCCGCATCTCGACCCACGTTCGTGACGATCGCGATTCGCCCCTCGATCGGGTGAGACGGACAAACCATACACTGGATTGGTCTTCGCTTGCGTCGTCGGGCAGTCAGTGATTGAGAATTTCGCAGGGCGGCGGCATCCGAGCTAGTCTGCGATCTGATCTAATCAAACCGCCAGGCGCCGAGCAGAAATCGTCGCTTCGGCGCGGAGCCCGCTTGTTTCTGCACGTCCGGCAGGTCGACGGCATAACGCCGCATCAGCAGCCGGATTGCGATCGCGATGATTACAAAGGGCATCAGGTAGATCGCGAAAACTTCGAAGGCGTTCATGTCGTCCTCCGCTGCCTCGGAACAGGCATGCTAGCACGACCACCTCGCGGGCGGATAAAACTGTACCGGCGCCGCTGAGTTGGCGTTAACCGAATTCCCGAGCGCTGATCAATTCAAGGTTGCGGAATACGGGTCTGTTTACCGATCCGGCGCTAGGGCTGGCGGATTGTGCAACGGAAAGTCCCACCGCAATGTCCGTGATCGCCGTCGAGCAGCCGTCCGCCCGCATTCCGCTCTCCGTCAAGATCGGCTTCAGCGCCTTCATGGCCGTCCTGGTGCCGGTGTACACCTACTGCTACGGGCCGACCAACTTTCTGTATTTCTGCGACGTCTGCCTGATCCTCACCCTGATCGGGGTCTGGACCGAGAGCGCGCTGTTAATTTCGATGTGCGCCGTCGGACTCCTTGTGCCGCAAACATTTTGGGTGATCGACTTTCTCGCCCATGTCGCCGGCTGCTCGCTCACCGGAATGACCGACTACATGTTCGACCAGAACCTCTCGCTGTTCCTGCGGTTCCTGTCGGGCTTCCACGGCTGGCTGCCGTTCCTGCTGCTGTTCCTGGTCTGGCGGCTCGGCTATGACCAACGCGCGCTGATCGCCTGGAGCGTGCTGGCATGGGCGCTGCTGCTGATCTGCTACTTTGTGATGCCAGGACCGCGGCCGGACCCTGGCATGACTCCGGTCAACATCAACTACGTCTTCGGCACCAGCGACAGGGCGGCGCAAGGCTTCGTGCCGCCGCTGGTCTGGCTGGCCGGCCTGATGATCGGCCTGCCCCTGCTTGCCTTCATACCCACCCATTTCATGCTGCGGCGCGCCGTGCCGCCGGTGTAGGGCCTGCGCTCGCGAGGCTGCGCTAGTCCCGTCGCCGCGGATACCATCGTGCATGGCCGCATGCGGCGGCTTCGATTGACACCAATCGCCTCGGCGCTACGCTGCCGGAACAGGGCATTTTCCCAAGCGACTCAAGACAGATTCAAAGCGCCGCAAGCACGACCAAGAAGCAAGACCCAGAAGAACAAGGAAAAAGGGCAGGACACGCCGTGACACGCGTCATCGCGTCTTGAGCGGGACCACGCGGACCTCCGCGCTCGCGCCATTTCGCATCCGCAGCTATCGCTTTCAATGGCCGTCCGATCTGCTCACCTCCTGGGCGTTCGAGGTCGAGACGCTGGTGCTCGGCTGGTACATCATGGTCGAGACCGGCTCGGTGCTGCTGCTGACCGTGCTGGCGTCGCTGCAATATGTCGGCACGCTGGTCGCGCCGGTCGTCGGCATGATCGGCGACCGCATGGGGCACCGCGATCTCCTCGCCGTGATGCGCTTTGCCTATACGGCGCTCGCCGGCACCATCATGACGCTGGCGCTGACCGGGCATCTCGCCCCGCTGAACGTCATGATCATCGTCGCGATCATGGGCGTGATCCGCCCGTCGGATCTCGGCGTGCGCGGCGCGCTGCTCGCCGACATCATGCCGCCGGAGCAGCTGGTCGGCGCCATCAGCCTGGCGCGCACCACGCAGGACTCCGCGCGCATCGCAGGAGCCCTGACCGGGGCCGGATTGTTCGCGGCGCTCGGCATCGGCTATGTCTATGTCGGGATCGCCGGCTTCTATTTCGTCGCCGCCATCCTGATGCTCTGCATGAGCCGCCCCAAGTCGCATGGCACGACCGATCTCGCCTCCGGCGACGCGCCGGGTTCAAAGCTGCTGCGCGACCTCAAGGAGGGCATCGTCTATGCCTGGAGCGGTCCGGGCATGCGCGCCGCGCTCTGCGTCGCGTTCCTCGCCAACCTCACGGCGTTCCCGCTCACCAACGGTCTGTTGCCCTATGTCGCGCGCGACATCTTCCATACCGACCAGACCGGGCTCGGCTATCTCTCGGCCAGCTTTGCGGTGGGCTCGCTGATCGGCTCGATCACGCTCAGCATGGCCGGCGGGGTACGCATCGCGCGGCTCCTGATCGGCGCGACGCTCGCCTGGTACGCCATGCTCCTGGTGTTCGTCGAGCTCCGGACCATGCCGGTCGCGATGGCCTGCCTGCTGCTCGCCGGCATCGCGCAAAGCATGTCGATGATCTCGGCCGCCGTGATGCTGATGCGCAATGCCAGCGCGCATCTGCGCGGCCGCGTCATGGGCGTGCGCATGATGGTGATCTACGGCCTGCCGCTCGGGCTGCTCGCCGCCGGCAGCCTGATCGACCTGATCGGCTACACCGCGACCGGCACGCTGCTCGCCGCCGCCGGCTTCGTCGCCATGCTGGCGATCGCGCTGCACTGGCGCGCCGACCTCTGGCCGACCCACGCCCCGGCCAACGCCCGGTGAGGGGCGCGGCGCGATGCCGCGCCGCGGTCGCCGATGCGCCAAAAGGACGCGACAGCGCGGGCAAGCTGTCGTAGATCATTTTCGACGCTCCCATTTGCAGCGCCAAGTTCCGGTGCCAGGCCTTTTTTGTTTGATATCGTAATGCTCCGTCTTTTGACCCGCCTTGGACTGCGCTTCGACGACATCGTCGAGGAGCGCCGATTTGTAGACCAGTACGTGCGGGGCAATATCGGCTGGACGCAGGTCGCGATGCTGCTCGGCGCCTTCACCTATGCCGGATATGCGTTCTGGGATTGGGTGCTCTATCCCGACGTCGTGGCGACCACGCTGGCGATCCGCAGCGGGGTCGCCGTGCTGGTCCTGCTGCCGCTCACCGCCTTGCTCTCGGTGCCGGCGATGAAGCCGTGGGCCGAGACGATCTTCCTCGTCTATTGCGTCGTTCCAGGCTGCGTGCTGCCGAGCGTCTACCTCGTGCTGCCCTCGGGATTTACCTATGCGGCACCCGGCGTGATGATGGTGATCCTGTTCGTCTCGACCATGCTGCCGCTCCGGATCGGGCCGCTGGCCGTGTTCTGTCTCACGACATGGATTGCGCTATGCATCGCTGAATCGCTCGGGCCGGCTTTGCCGCCGGGGCTGCGCTTCATCAATCATTCCCTGGTCCTCAACGCCTTTGCGCTGTCGCTTTACGCCGTCGCCGCCCGCGAGTTCCGCGCGCGCCAGCAGTTTCGAACGGCGCAGGCGCTGAAGCAGGAAAAGGAGCGTTCGGAAGCCTCGTTGCGCGATCTGCACGCGACGCAATCGCAGCTCGTGCAGGCCGAGAAGCTGGCCTCGCTCGGGCAGCTCGTCGCCGGTGTCGCACACGAGGTCAGCACGCCGCTTGGCCTGGCGCTGACCACGTCGACGACGATGGAGGCGGACCTTCGCGCGATGGGCGAGGCGCTGAACGGCGCAGCTGTCCGGCGCTCCGACCTGACAAGGGGCATTGCACGGATCGAGAACGGCCTTCGACTGACCTCGGAAAACCTGCATCGGGCATCCGAGATGGTGCACAGCTTCAAGCAAGTCGCCATCCATCAGGCCGACGAGGAGCGTCACACGTTCGAGCTGGGCGGATGGCTGTCCGAGCTGATCGCAAAGCTCGGGCCGCTGCTGTCCCGGCAGGGATTGATCGTCGAACTCGACTGCCCGCAAGGCATCGTTCTGAACAGCTATCCCGGCGCACTGGCGCAGGTGATCAGCAACCTGGCGTTCAACGCCGCGGCGCATGCTTATCCCGACGGCCGCGGCGGACGCTTCACCATGACGGTGACGCAGCCGGAACAGGCGCTGGCCCGGATCGCCTGCGCCGACCAAGGCGTCGGCATCCGCGAGGATTTGCAGGCCCGCGTGTTCGATCCGTTTTTCACCACCGGGCGGGAGCGGGGCAATATCGGCCTCGGCCTGCACATCGCCTTTAACACCGTGGTGTCGTCGCTCAGCGGCCGGATCGCGCTGGAGAGCGAACCGGGCCGCGGCACGCTGGTGCTGATCGAGATCCCCGTCTCGAGCTGAGCGGGCGGGCCGACCTCGGGCCGGTGCAGGTGCCTGCGAACGCGCGGCGAAGGTCACCCGCAGCAGCGTAGCCCGGATGAGCGAAGCGATATCCGGGGCATCCGGCCCCGCGTGTCTCGGCGCTCATGCGGGCTACAGGTGCTACAAGCTTCAGCAACTCATGGGGAGTGGACGATGTGTTCCGACTTGGCGGCGCTTCTACCAAGAGACAAATTCGATACAGAGAGGGCCGAGGCCATCGTCGCCTTGGGTTTCCCAGCTGTCGAGCCGATCGTTCCGGCCCTGCTTGAATGGATGCAGGACATGAACTGGCCGGTCGCTCGAGTGCTGCAGCCATTTTTGGCGGGGATCGGTACGCCGCTCTATCCGCACGTTCGACGCATTCTGCAAGCAGATGACGACGTTTGGAAGAATTGGACGCTGCGCTTCATCGTTGCGCAATCAGCAGATCTGCAAGCAAAGCTTAGGACGGACCTTGAACGCCTTGCTACCAGCCCGACGGCAGGTGAACAGGCAGAAGAACTTGATATCGTCGCCAAGGACCTCTTGAGTTGACAGGCGCTGCTAAGCTAGTCGCACTCAGTCGCCCGTAGCCCGCATGAGCGAAGCGATATCCGGGGCATCCGGCCCCCCGCATGTCGCTTCGCTCATGCGGGCTACAGATGACTGGCCCCGCATGTCGCGGCGCTCATACGGGCCACAGGTGCTGAACCGCTATCGCTTCCGGTCCAAAAATCCCTGCAGCAGGCGCTGCGGCTCGCCGGTCTGAAACGACTTTCCGAACACGCCGACGCTGAGGTTCACCGACTCGGTCAGCGGCAGCTCTTCCCATTGCCGCAGCAGGTCCTTCTGGATGCGTAGCGCCTCGGGGCCGCATTCCAGCAGCGCCTTGACGGTGCGTTCGACGGCGTCGTCGAGGCCGCCGGGCTTTGCCACGGTGTCGACCAGGCCCCAGGCGAGCGCGGTTTGGGCGTCGATGTTCTCCGCGGTCATCATCAGCCAGCGGGCGCGGCCCCAGCCGATCAGGCGCGGCAGCAGCGCGGCGTGGATCACCGAGGGGATGCCGACGCGCACCTCGGGCATGCCGAACATCGCGTCATGTGCGGCAACGCGGACGTCGCAGGCGGCCGCGACCTCGAGGCCGCCGCCGAGGCACCAGCCGGGCAGGCGGGCGATCACCGGCGCCGGGAATCTGCGCACGGCCTCGCAGAGGTCGCGCAGCCGGCTGATGAATGCTTCGGCGGATGTCTGGTCGAGCGTCGCCATTTCCTTGATGTCGGCGCCGCCGATCATGCTGCGCTCGCTTTCGCCGGCCAGGATCACCGCGCGGATGCTCGGATCGGCGGCCAGATGCTCAAAACCCTCGCGCACGCCGTTGGTGACCGCGGAACTCACGATGTTCAGCTTGCCGGCGTTGCAGATGGTGAGGCGGACGACGCCTCTGTCGTCGCGGGCGATGCCGCAGTGGGGATTGAGCATGTCCATGGAAAAGCCCCGGCGCAGGAATGGATCGACAAGTCATTTCGGGATGGTGCGCAAGCACCAGACCCGGAATCTCGAGATTCCGGGTTCGACGCTTGCGTCGCCCCGGAATGACTTGCGCCATGTCCCGGACAAAGCATGGCTCTGTCAAGGGACCGGGTGCGGCGGTTGCGCCGAGGGATGCGGATCTATAGAATTATACGCATCATATAAATGGAGCCCTCATGACCGCTGCCGAAAGCATCGACCTTCATTCGCCCGATCTAACGCGCACCCGCGTGGTGGAATGGCAGGCGCCCGGACCGGTGGCGAAAGCGGCGCTGCCGATGTCCGGGATCGAGGCGATGCGCGCGATCCGCGACGGCCGGTTGCCGCCGCCGCCGATGGCCAAGCTAATCGGCTTCCGCATGGCCGTGGTCGAGCAGGGGCGCATCGTGATGGAACTCGAGCCGCATGAGAGCCTGGAAAACACCATCGGCCTGCTGCACGGCGCGACCGCCGCGGCGCTGCTCGATACCGCGATGGGCTGCGCGATCTCGACCATGCTGCCGGCGGGGCAGACCTCGGTGACGCTCGACCTCAAGCTGACCTATCTGCGGCCGCTGTCGGCACGTTCGGGCACCATCAGCGCCGAAGGCAAGGTGATCAAGCTCGGCCGCCAGACCAGCTACACCGAGGGCTTCGTCCGCGACGGCAGGGGCAATCTTGCGGTGCACGCGACCGCGACGTTTTCGATGCTCGGCGGGGAACCGAAAGTGGCCGACAAGGCGAAATAACTGCAGCATTCCGGCCGCAAATCTGCTATTATATGATTAGAAACATTCCATGAGACCGGCATGCGCTATTCGAAAGAACACAAGCAGGAGACCCACGCGCGGATCGTCAAGAAGGCCGCGACGCGGCTGCGCGAGCGGGGCGCCCACGGCATCGGTGTCGCCGACCTGATGAAGGACGCCGGCCTGACCCATGGCGGCTTCTACGCGCATTTCGACTCGCGCGAGGCGCTGGTGATCGAGGCCTTCAGCTACGCGATGGACCGCGCCATCGAGCGCTGGCGCAAGGTCGCCGCGGACACGCCGCCGGAGAAGCGACTTTCGACCATCATCGACGGCTATCTTTCGGCGGTGCACCGCGACGATCCCGGCCAGGGCTGCGCGATCCCGGCGCTCGGCGCCGAGATCGCCCGCGAGAGCCCGAAGACCCGCAAGGCGTTTGCCCTCAAGCTCGACCAGATGATCGACATGATGGCCGACCAGATCATCGACGTGCCGCGCAAGACCGCCCGCAAGCAGGCGATGGCGACGCTGGCGACCATGATGGGCACCATAGTAATGTCGCGCATCGCCGGCAGCGGCGAAATGTCCGACGAGATCCTGAGCGCGGGCCGCGAGGCGGTGCTGGGGCGCGCCGCCGCGGCCAAGGCACCGGCGAAGAAGAAGGTGAATTAGCGCTTTAAGCGCCAACTGGCGCGGCGCGCCTAATACTCGATCCGTCACCCTGAGGAGCGCGCATCGCGCGCGTCTCGAAGGGTCGACGGCCACCAGCCGGGCCGTACATCCTTCGAGACGCGCTACGCGCTCCAGGATGACGGGAATAACAGGGTGTGCGCCTCACATCCCGCTGAACAGCGCGCGCTCGGCTTCCACCGTCTCGTAGATGTAGTCCGCCACCGCGCGGATGCGGGCGAGGTCCTTGCTGTCGGCGTGCATCAGCAGCCAGAAGGTGCGGGAGATCCGCACCTCGTCCGGCAGCACCGGCTGCAACTCGGGGTGGGCCGTCGCCATGAAGTGCGGCAGCACGGCGATGCCGAAGCCGGCGATGGTGGCGTTGAGCTGCGCGATCAGATTGGCGCTGCGGAATTTCGCCGAGATCTTTGGCGAGACCTGCGGCAGATAGTCGAGCTCCGGCGTGAACAAGAGCTCCTCGATGTAGCCGACGAAGCGGTGCTGCGGCAGGTCGGCGCGCGCAACAATTGCCGGCGCCTGGGCGAGATAGGCGGGTGCGGCATAAAGCCCGAGCGTGTAGTCCAACAGCTTGCGGCCGACGATGCGCCCTTCCTTCGGCATGGTCAGGCTGATCGCGATGTCGGCCTCGCGCTTGGAGAGCGAGAACAGCCGCGCGGTGGCGACGAGCTGCAGATCGAGATCGGGATACCGCTCGGTGAACTTGACCAGCCGCGAGGCCAAAAAGTGGCTGCCGAAGCCGTCGGGCGCGCCGATCCGCACCGTGCCGGTGAGGTGGGCGCGCGAGCCGCCGACCGCCTCCTGGTTGGCGACGATGGTGGATTCCATCGCCTCCGCGCTGTCGGCGACGCGCTGGCCGGCCTCGGTCAGCAGATAGCCGGTCTTGCGCCGATCAAACAGTTTTGCGGAGAGGTGGCGCTCCAGCCGGTCGACACGGCGGATCACTGTGGCATGATCGACGCCGAGCTGCTTGGCGGCAGCCGAAACCGACCCGCCGCGCACGATGGCAAGCACGAAACGGAAGTCGTCCCAGTCGATTGTGCCGCCGCCTTGATCCAGCATTTCCGCACATCTATGGTGCAATTTATCGGACTTGAATCCCATAAAATGCAGGGTCAATAGGGTTTGTAAAGCGATCCCGCCGCGAGGAGCGGCGCTTCAGGTGCTTCAGGGAGGTTTTTCCATGCGCTCAATCGGACATTTCATCGGTGGCAAGGAGGTCAAGGGCACGTCGGGCCGTACGGCTGACGTCTTCGAGCCGATGACCGGCGACGTCCAGGCCAAGGTGGCGCTGGCCTCCAAGGCCGAGCTCCGCGCCGCGGTCGAGAACGCCAAGGCCGCGCAGCCGGAATGGGCCGCCACCAACCCGCAGCGCCGCGCCCGCGTCATGATGCGGTTCCTCGAGCTGGTGCAGCGCGACTACGACAAGCTCGCCGAGCTGCTGGCGCGCGAGCATGGCAAGACCGTTCCCGACGCCAAGGGCGACATCCAGCGCGGCCTCGAGGTCGCCGAGTTCGCCTGCGGCATCCCGCATCTGATGAAGGGCGAGTACACCGAGGGCGCCGGCCCCGGCATCGACATCTATTCGATGCGCCAGCCGCTCGGCGTGGTCGCCGGCATCACGCCGTTCAACTTCCCGGCGATGATCCCGATGTGGAAGTTCGCGCCGGCGATCGCCTGCGGCAACGCCTTCATCCTCAAGCCGTCGGAGCGCGATCCCGGCGTGCCGATGATGCTCGCCGAATTGATGATCGAGGCGGGCCTGCCGGCCGGCGTCCTCAACGTCGTCAACGGCGACAAGGAGGCGGTCGACGCCATCCTTGACGATCCCGATATCAAGGCGATCGGCTTCGTCGGCTCGACCCCGATCGCGCAGTACATCTACGAGCGCGCCGCGCAGACCGGCAAGCGCTGCCAGTGCTTCGGCGGCGCCAAGAACCACGCCATCATCATGCCGGACGCCGACATGGACCAGACGGTCGATGCGCTGATCGGCGCCGGCTACGGCTCCGCCGGTGAGCGCTGCATGGCCGTCTCGGTCGCGGTGCCGGTCGGCAAGACCACCGCCGACCGCCTGATGGAGAAGCTGATCCCGCGCGTCGAGTCGCTCAAGATCGGCACCTCGGTCGATCCGTCGGCCGATTACGGCCCGCTGGTGACCCGCGAGGCGGTCGAGAAGGTCAAGAGCTACATCGACATCGGCATCAAGGAAGGGGCGACGCTCGCGGTCGACGGCCGCGGCTTCAAGATGCAGGGCTACGAGAAGGGCTTCTATCTCGGCGGTTCGCTGTTCGACAACGTCACCAAGGACATGCGGATCTACAAGGAAGAGATCTTCGGCCCGGTGCTCTCGGTGGTGCGCGCCCACGACTATCACGAGGCGCTGGCGCTGCCGTCCGACCACGACTACGGCAACGGCGTCGCGATCTTCACCCGCGACGGCGACGCCGCGCGCGACTTCGCCGCCAAGGTCAATGTCGGCATGGTCGGCATCAACGTGCCGATCCCGGTGCCGATCGCCTATTACACCTTCGGCGGCTGGAAGAAGTCCGGCTTCGGCGACCTCAACCAGCACGGTCCGGACTCGATCCGCTTCTACACCAAGACCAAGACGGTGACCTCGCGCTGGCCGTCCGGCGTCAAGGAAGGCGCGGAGTTCTCGATCCCGACGATGAAGTAATTTCCGGGAACGTCATTGCGAGCGCAGCGAAGCAATCCATCTATCCCCCGCGTGGAAGAATGGATTGCTTCGTCGCTTCGCTCCTCGCAATGACGGTGGGGTAACCTTCAGGGCTAGGCGGCGAGATGCAGTTCGCTCTCAACGAGGACCAGATCGCGGTTCGCGACATGGCGCGGGCGTTTGCGGCGGAGAAGATCGCGCCGCGCGCGCTCGAATGGGACGAGACAAAGCACTTTCCAGTCGACGTGATGCGCGAGGCGGCAGGCCTCGGCATCGGCGGCATCTATATCAAGGACGATGTCGGCGGCTCGGCGATGACGCGGTTCGACGCGGCGCTGATCTTCGAGGCGCTGGCGACGGGGTGCCCGACCACGTCGGCCTTCATCTCGATCCACAACATGGCGTCCTGGATGATCGATGCCTACGGCAACGACATCCAGCGCCACACATGGCTGCCGAAGCTCTGCACCATGGAGCTGATCGCGAGCTACTGCCTGACCGAGCCGGGCGCCGGCTCCGACGCGGCCGCGCTGCGCACCCGCGCGGTGCGCGACGGCGATCATTACGTGCTCAACGGCCAGAAGCAGTTCATCTCCGGCGCCGGCAGCACCGACCTGCTGGTAGCGATGGTGCGCACCGGCGGCGACGGTCCGGGCGGCGTCTCGACGCTGGTGATCGACGGCAAGACGCCGGGCGTGTCGTTCGGCGCTAACGAGCGCAAGATGGGCTGGAATGCGCAGCCGACCCGCGCTGTGATGTTCGAGAACGCGCGCGTGCCGGTCGCGAACCGGCTCGGGGAGGAGGGCATCGGCTTCAAGATCGCGATGGCCGGCCTCGACGGCGGCCGCCTCAACATCGCGGCGTGCTCGCTCGGCGGCGCGCAGGCGGCGCTCGACAAGGCGTTGGCCTACATGAAGGACCGCAAGGCATTCGGCAAACGCCTCGACGAATTCCAGGCGCTGCAATTCAAGATCGCCGACATGGCGACCGAGCTGGAAGCTGCACGCACCTTCCTGTGGCGGGCGGCCGCCGCGCTCGACCGCAAGGATCCGGACGCTTCCATGCTGTGCGCGATGGCAAAACGGTTCGGCACCGATGTCGGCTTCGAGGTCGCCAACCAGGCGCTGCAGCTGCATGGCGGCTACGGCTATCTCAGCGAATACGGTGTCGAGAAGATCGTGCGCGATCTGCGCGTGCACCAGATCCTCGAAGGCACCAATGAAATCATGCGGCTGATCGTGTCGCGCAAGTTGATCGAGGGCGCGCGATGAATGATGCGGCAGCAGCCGAAGGCGATCTGATCGCGCGCAAGGAAGGTTCTGCCGGCATCATCCGGCTCAACCGGCCGAAGGCGATCAATGCCGTGACGCTGGAGATGTTCCACGACGTCGACAGGGCGCTCGATGCGTTCGAGGCCGATCCCGATGTCGCTGTCATCGTGCTGGAGGGCGCGGGCGAGCGTGGCCTGTGCGCCGGCGGCGACATCCGCGCGCTCTGGGAGAGCTCCAAGGTCAAGGGCGATCTCGGCAAGATCCTGTGGCGCGACGAATACATCCTCAACGCGCGGATCAAGAAGTTCCCAAAGCCCTATGTCGCCTTCATGGACGGCATCGTGATGGGCGGCGGCGTCGGGCTGTCGGCGCATAGCCGCCACCGCGTGGTGACGGAGCGGACCAAGCTCGCGATGCCCGAGGTCGGCCTCGGTTTCTTCCCCGATGTCGGCGGCACCTATCTGCTGTCGCGCTCGCCGGGTGAGATCGGCACCTATTTCGGGCTCACCGGCACCACCATGAACGGACCCGATGCGATCTACGCCAAATTCGCCGACGCCGTGGTGCCGAGCGCAAAGCTGCCGGCGCTGCGCGAGGCGCTGACCAAGGTTACGCCGGGTACGAGTTCGGCCGAGATTGATCGGCTGATCGGAGGCTTCGCCACTAGCGAGACGGCTGGCCCTGTCGCCGCGATGCAGGCCAAAATCGACGGCTGGTTCGCACACGGCCGGATGGAGGACGTCGTCGCCGCGCTGACGGCCGACGGATCGGATATGGCGCAGGCCGCGCTAAAGACGCTCAGTGAGAAGTCGCCGCGCGGCATGGTGGTGACGCTGAAACTGCTGCGGCTGGCGCGCGCGACCGCGACGCTGGAAGAGTGCCTGAAGCGCGAATATCGCGCCGCGCTCGAGGTGTTCGCCAGCGACGATTTCCGCGAGGGCGTGCGCGCAGCCGTCATCGACAAGGATCGCAATCCGACATGGTCGCCGGCCGGGATCGAACAGGTGACGCCGGAGATGCTCACGCCTTACTTCGCCGAGATCGGCGCTGACGAATTGAAATTTCCCGACAGCAAATAGAAACGTCGCAAGCGGAGGACTTCCCATGGCAAACGTCGCATTCATCGGGCTCGGCAATATGGGCGGGCCGATGGCCGCCAATCTGGTCAAGGCCGGCCACAAGGTGACCGCGTTCGATCTGGTCGCAGCGTCTCGCGATCAGGCCAGGAGTGACGGCGCCGCGATCGCCGAGAGCAGCGTTGCTGCGGTGAAGGGCGCCGATGTCGTCATCACCATGCTGCCGGCCGGCAAGCACGTGCTCGGCGTCTGGAACGAGGTGCTGCCGGCGATGGCCAACGGCGCGCTGATCATCGACTGCTCGACCATCGACGTCGAAAGCGCAAAGCAGGCGCATGTGCTGGCTGCCAAGCACGGCTTGGCCTCGGTCGATGCGCCGGTCTCCGGCGGCACCGGTGGCGCCAAGGGCGCGACGCTGACCTTCATGTGCGGCGGCGAGCCGAAGGCATTCGCGGCGGCCCAGCCGATGTTGGCAAACATGGGCAAGAAGATCGTGCATTGCGGCGCGGGCGGTGCAGGGCAGGCAGCCAAGATCTGCAATAATATGATCCTCGGTATTTCCATGATCGCGGTCGGCGAGGCTTTCGTGCTCGCCGAAAAGCTCGGCCTGTCGCACCAGGCGCTGTTCGACGTCGCCTCGACCTCGTCGGGACAGTGCTGGTCGCTGACGACCTATTGCCCGGTTCCCGGCCCGGTGCCGACGTCGCCGGCCAACAACGATTACAAGCCGGGTTTTGCTTCGAACCTGATGGTCAAGGACCTGACCCTGGCGCAGGACGCCGCCAATGCCGCCGGCGCGGTCACGCCGCTCGGCAAGCACGCGCAGGAGATCTATAAGACCTTCGACGCGTCGGGCCACGGCGGGGTCGACTTTTCCGGAATTATCCAGCACGTTAGGGCCCTTGCCCCGAAGTAAATCGCCGTCATCCTGAGATGCGAGCGGAGCGAGCCTCGAAGGATGGAAAGATGGTGTCCGTGGCCATCCTTCGAGACGCCGCGCAATGCGCGGCTCCTCAGGATGACGACAGAATACGTGGTGAAGCCGGATGACCACATTTCAGGACGCACGCGCCTTTCTGCTCAAGCACCGCACCGACTACGACGCCGCGGTGAAGGGATTTCGCTGGCCCGATCCGGTGCCGTTCAACTGGGCGCTCGATTGGTTCGATGCCGAACTGGCGCGAAATCTTGACAGCCGCGACCGGCCGGCGCTGTGGATCGTCGATGCCGCCAGCGGCAACGAGACCAAGCTTTCCTTCGCCGAGCTGTCGCGCCGCTCAAGCCAGGTTGCAAATTTCCTGCGCGCGCAGGGGCTGAAGCGCGGCGATCATCTGTTGCTGTTGCTCGGCAATGTCGTGCCGCTGTGGGAGACCATGCTGGCGGCGATGAAGCTCGGCGTCGTCGTGATCCCCGCCACCACGCTCTTGACCGCGGATGAATTGCGCGACCGGCTCGACCGCGGCAAGGCGAGGGCGGTGGTCGCCACGCAGGATCAGGTCGCGAAGTTCGTCGGCCTCGGCAGCGACAAGCTCGCCCGTATCGTGGTCGGCGCGACGCAGCCGCAGGACGGCTGGCTGCCGTTCGAGGATGCGGCGAAGGCGCCCGAGGCGTTCACGCCCGATGGCCCGACCAAGGCCGACGATCCGATGCTGCTCTATTTCACCTCGGGCACCACGGCAAAGCCGAAGCTGGTGCGGCACAGCCAGCGCAGCTATCCGGTCGGCCATCTCTCGACCATGTACTGGATCGGCCTGCAGCCCGGCGACATCCATCTCAACATCTCCTCGCCCGGCTGGGCCAAGCATGCCTGGAGCTGCTTCTTCGCGCCGTGGAATGCCGGCGCAACGATCTTTATCGCGAATCAGCCACGCTTCGAGGCGAAGGGACTGCTCTCGATCATCGGCCGCTGCGGCGTGACCACGCTGTGCGCGCCGCCCACGGTGTGGCGGTTGTTCATCCAGGAAGAGCTCGCAAGCTTCAAGGTCTCGCTGCGCGAGGTGTGCGGCGCCGGCGAACCGCTCAATCCGGAGATCATCGACCAGGTCAAATCGGCCTGGGGGCTGACCATCCGCGACGGCTACGGCCAGACCGAAACCACCGCGCTGGCCGGCAACTCGCCGGGACAGGAGGTCAAGGTCGGCTCAATGGGCCGGCCGCTACCGGGCTATCGCGTGCAGGTCACCGACAATGACGGCCACGCCGCGAAGGAAGGCGAGGTGACCTTGCTGCTCGGCGCAGACCGGCCGGCGGGCCTGATGCAGGGCTATCAGGGCGACGACGGCAAGCTGATCGGCACCGACGGCGAGATCTATCGCAGCGGCGACGTCGTGTTCACCGATGACGAGGGTTATCTCACCTTCGTCGGCCGCACCGACGACGTGTTCAAATCCTCCGACTACCGCATCTCGCCGTTCGAGCTGGAGAGCGTGCTGCTCGAGCACGACGCGGTGGCGGAAGCCGCCGTGGTGCCGAGCCCGGACCCGATCCGGCTGGCGGTCCCGAAGGCCTATGTGCTGCTGGTATCAGGCGTCGAACGAACGCCGGAGACCGCGCTGTCGATCTTCAAACATTTGCACACGCGGCTCGCACCGTTTAAACGCATCCGCAAGATCGAGCTGGTCACCGAACTGCCGAAGACGATTTCTGGAAAAATCCGTCGTGTGCAGTTGCGCCGGCTCGAACACGACGATGTCAGAAGCGATGCGTTGCGCGGGGTCGAGTTCCGCGAGGAAGAATTTCCGGAGCTGCAGAAGGTGCGGACCTCCGGTTAGCAGAGGTTAGCCAATGAACGAAGTCTGGAAGAAGCCGCCGGTGTCGCTGGAAACCTACCAGGGCATGGTCGGCAAGGAGATCGGCGTGTCCTCGTGGCACCTGCTCGATCAGGGCCGCATCGACACCTATGCCGACGTGATCGAGGATCACCAGTTCATTCATGTCGATCCCGAGCGCGCCAGGAAGGAGACCGCCTTCGGCACCACGATCGCGCATGGCTTCCTGACGATGTCGCTGATGTCGATCATGTCCTACGAGGTGATGCCGGTGCTCGAGGGCACCGCAATGGGCGTCAATTACGGCTTCGACAAGCTGCGCTTCATCTCGCCGGTGCGCTCGGGCAAGCGCGTCCGCGGCCGCTTCGTGCTGGCCGAAGCCACGCTGCGCAAGCCCAAGGAGTTGTTGTCGCGCACCAACGTCACGGTCGAGATCGAGGGCGAGGAAAAGCCCGCGCTGGTCGCCGACTGGCTCGGACTGATCTATTTCAGCTAGGGTCACAAGACGCGGTTGTGTTGCAACCGCGAAGAGTTGCGCCACCTCTCCCGCAAGCGGGGGAGGTGCAGCGAGCCACCCCAATCTGATTTTTTTGGCGATGCTCTGCTCTGGCCCATGTGGCGCATTGACGGCTGTGTTCCCTGGTGTCCATGATGCCCGCTTTAGGCGGTGCGGTCCCGGGAGTGGCAGCCATGGTGCAAAACATCGTCGCCGGAATTGTCGTAGTCGCTTTGATTGTGATCGGTGCGATTAGCTACGCTCAAGAGCATCACGAGTGCTGGAGCGGACATCTGCTCAAAAGCCTGAAACCCTGCGGGTCGATGACCCCTTCGGTCTAGCGCGCCCGCTGGCCGTCCTTGGCTGCCCCGGCCGGGCTTGACCCGGCCATCCATCGCTGCTCAAAAGTCTCCAACCTTTTCATGCCGCTCGGGCACTAACCCTCTCCCCTTGTGGGAGAGGGTGGCGAAATCGAGCGGAGCGAGATGAAGCCGGGTGAGGGGTCTCTCTCCGCGTGCTCATCCGTGGAGAGAACCCCTCATCCGGCGCGCTCGCGCGCGCCACCTTCTCCCACAAGGGGAGCAGGGAAGTCAGAGCAGGAATGACAAGCATGGCAATCAGGTTTGACGGACGCGTCGCTATCGTCACCGGCGCGGGCAATGGTCTCGGACGGGCGCATGCGCTGGGGCTCGCCGGCCGCGGCGCCAAGGTGGTGGTCAACGATTTCGGCGGCGCGCGCGACGGCACCGGTGGGTCGCTGTCGCCGGCCGAGACCGTGGTCGAGGAGATCCGGAAAGCCGGCGGCACCGCGATGGCCGACGGCGCCGACGTCTCGAACTTCGAGCAGGTCACCGCGATGGTCGAGCGCGCCACCAAGGAGTGGGGCAGCGTCGATCTCTTGTGCGCCAATGCCGGCATCCTGCGCGACAAGTCGTTCACCAAGCTCGAGGTCGCCGACTGGGCCAAGGTGCTCGACGTGCATCTCACCGGCACCTTCTTCTGCTGCAAGGCGGTGTGGGCCGGCATGCGCGAGCGCAATTACGGCCGCATCGTGCTGACGACCTCGTCGTCCGGCCTGTTCGGCAATTTCGGCCAGGCCAATTACGGCGCGGCGAAGGCCGGCATGGTCGGCCTGATGAACGTGCTCGCCGAAGAGGGCCGCAAGAACAACATCAAGGTCAACACCATCTCGCCGACCGCTGCGACCCGCATGACCGAGGAACTGCTGCCGCCGCAGGCGCTGGCGCTGATGAAGCCGGAAGCGATCACGCCCGCGGTCGAATTCCTGCTCTCGGAAGACGCACCGACCCGCACCATCATGGGCGCCGGCGCCGGCTCGTTTGCCGTGATCCGCGTGCTGGAGACCGAAGGCGTCAACCTGCCGCAGTCCGAATGGACGCCGGACGGCGTCGCCGCGCACTTCAACGCGATCAGCGACATGTCGACCGCGAAGGCGCTGCAGGGCGCGTTCGAGCAGACGCAGAAGTATGTCGCCCAGGCCGCCGCGCGGGCCGGGATCAAGCTCTGAGCATGACCGTCGCCGTCATCGGAGCCGGGCCTGCCGGCCTGATGGCGGCGGAGGTGCTTGCGCACGGCGGCGCTGAGGTCACCGTCTACGACGCGATGCCGTCGGCGGGCCGCAAGTTTCTGATGGCCGGCCGCGGCGGGCTCAACCTGACCCACTCCGAACCGCTGCCGGATTTCCTCAAACGCTATCGCGAGGCAATGCCGCGCTTGGCGGCTGCGGTCGAGGCATTTCCGCCCGATGCCTTACGCGCCTGGAGCGATGCGCTGGGGCAGCCGACATTCGTCGGCAGCAGCGGCCGCGTATTCCCCGAGGCGTTCAAGGCGTCGCCCCTGCTGCGCGCCTGGCTACGGCGGCTCGATTCCGCGGGCGTCGCGTTCACATTCCGGCATCGCTGGGTTGGATGGGACGCGCGCGGGGGACTGCTGTTCGAGACGCCGGACGGCCAGCGCACAGTCAATGCCGATGCAACCGTGCTGGCGCTCGGCGGCGCGAACTGGCCGCGGCTCGGCTCGGACGGCGCCTGGGCGGAGATCCTCACCGCGAAGGGCGTTGCGGTGGCGCCGATCAAGCCAGCCAATTCCGGCTTCACGGTTGCCTGGTCGAATATCTTCCGCGACCGGTTCGAGGGCCAGCCGCTCAAGGGCGTCGCGCTCACGATCGGCTCGCATACGGTGCGCGGCGAGGCCATCGTCACCGATGCCGGCATCGAAGGCGGTGCGATCTATGCGCTGTCGGCGGAATTGCGCGAGGCGGTGCTCGCGAAGGGAACGGCGACACTGACGGCGGCGTTGCGGCCCGATGCTGCGGGCGACGAACTGGTCGCGCGTCTGTCGGCGCCGAAGGGCAAGCAATCCCTTTCCAATTTCCTGCGCAAGGCCGCGCAGCTCTCGCCGGTCGGCATCGGGCTGTTGCAGGAGGCGACCGTCGCCGCCGGCCGTTCGCTGACCGCGCTGCCGCCGGCGGAATTGGCCGAGCTGATCAATGCGGTGCCGATCAAGGTCACCGGCGTGGCGCCGATCGCTCGCGCGATCTCGAGCGCCGGCGGGATCAGGTTCGACGAACTCGACACGCAGTTCATGCTGCGGCGGCTGCCCGGCGTCTTCGTGGCCGGCGAGATGCTCGATTGGGAAGCGCCGACCGGCGGCTATCTGTTGCAGGCGTCGTTTGCAACCGGCGTCGCAGCTGGGAGGGGCGTGTTACGATGGTTCGTGCAGAAATCGTAGCTCTGTAGGATGGGTAGAGCCAACGGGGCCGCGCTTTGCGCGGACCCGTTGGCTCTACCCATCCTACGCGATGCCGCTCATTCCGAGCCCGTCTTCGTCGCGATGTCCGTGATCAAGCCGAGCACACCGAACGCCGCAGCCACTGCGCACACAGCTGTCCAGCCACCAAAGCTCCACGCCGCGGATGCCGCTGCCGCGCCGACGGCGCCGCCGATGAAGAACAGCGCCACGAACAGGCCGTTGATGCGGCCGCGCGCCTCGGGGCGCAGCAGGTTGACGGCGCGGCGGCCGAGCGTCTGGTCGGTGGTGATGCCGAGATCGAGCAGGATGGTGCCGGCGCTCAGCACGACGAGTGCTGCGATCCGCGACTCCATCACCCCGGCCCACGCGCACAGCGCCAGCGATGCCGATATCAGGAGGTGCGAGCCGATCAGCATCGGCCGTGCCAGGCCACGGTCGCCCCAGCGGCCGGCCAGCGGTGTCGCGACAGCGCCGGCAACGCCGATCAGCGCGAACAGCGCGATCCCCCTGGCGTCGAGCTTGAACGGCGCATCCGGCAGGCGCAGCGCCACGGCGGCCCAGAACGCGGTGAACGAGGCCATCACCAGCGCCGCGGTCCAGGAGCGGACGCGCAGTACCGGCTCCTCGCGCAGCAGTGTCGGGAACGAACGCAGCAGCGCGCCGTAGCTGACCTTCGCCGCCGGCTGCAGCGTCGGCAGGGTGCGCGCCAGCGCGCCGGCGAGCACCGTCATCAGCACGGCCGAGGTGACATAGTAGCCGCGCCAGTTCCAGCTGTCCGCGATCACGCTCGCCATCGGCCGCGACAGCAGGATGCCGATCATCAGGCCGCTCATCACATCGCCGATCGCCTGTCCCCGGCGCTCCGGCGGCACCATCGACGCCACCAGCGGCACTACCATCTGGATCGCGGCGCACGACGCGCCAAGGATGAAGGTGGCGGCCAGCAGGATCAGCGGCGTCGGCGCCATCGCGGTGCCGATCGCCGCGACGATAGCGCAGGCCAACGTGCGCAGGATCAGCCGCTTGTTCTCGACGAGGTCGACCAGCGGCACCAGCAGCAGCAGCCCGAGCGCGTAGCCGAGCAGGGTCAACGTCGAGATCAGGCCGGCCTCTAGCGCGGTCATGCCGAGCGAGCGGCCCATCAGGCCAACGAGGATCTGCGGCGCAAAGAGATTGGTGACGACGGTGCCGGTCGTGATGGCGCCGATCCAGATCAGCGGACGCACGGCGACGGTGCGCGCCGGGGAGAGTTTGGTGGCTTCGGAGATGGTCATGGGACCTCGCGATGGAGTGGCGAGGCCCCCTTTAGGGGATCGGGATAATATGCTACAATTCAAATAAGATGATGAAGAATATGCGAGATTATTATGAACACCCATGACCTCGTGGCGTTCGTCGCCGTCGTCGAGACCGGATCGATCGTCGCGGCCTCGGCGCGGCTGAACCTGACCCAGCCCGGCGTGACGCGGCGGATCCAGAATCTCGAGGAGATGCTCGGCGCGCAGCTGCTCGACCGGCTATCGAAGCCGCTGAAGCCGACGGCGGCGGGAATCGAGGCCTATGAGCAGGGCCGCCGGCTGCTGCGCATGCTCGACGACCTCAAGTCAGGCGTCGCCAATGACGGCGTGGTGCGCGGTGAGTTCAGGCTCGGCCTGACGCCGTTTTTGTCGGAGGCGGGGCTCACCGGTCCGCTCGACGCGGTGCGCGGCGAATTTCCGGCGCTGGCGGTGCGTGTCGTCTCGGGCTGGTCGCCCAACCACATGGAGCGGGTCAGCCGCAACGAGCTCGATGCCGCTGCAATCTGTTTGCCTGACGGCACCGCGCCGCCCGACGATCTCGCGGCCGACGATCTCGGCGCGCAGCCGGTGGTGTTCGTCGTCGCGCGCGACATGAAGACGCCGAAGTCGGTCGATCTCGAATGGCTGTCGCGGACCGGATGGGTGATCAACCAGGACGGCTGCGGCTTTCGCCAGACGCTGAAGCGTCAATTCGATGCGGCGCATCTGCCGTTCAACATCGCGGTCGAGGCGCTCGACAGCGAGCTGCGCCTCTCGCTGGTGGCGCGCGGGCTCGGCATCGGCCTCGTGACGCCGGTGGCGCTGAAACGAAGCCCGATCCGCAGCCGGCTCAAGGCCGTGAAGATCGCCGATTTCAATCCCGCAGTCCGCGCCTGGATCGTGCATCGCCCGCCCGCCGGCCGCTTGGCGCGGCCGATCGAGGTGTTTCGCGCGGCGCTGGACCGCGAGCTGCAGGCGCTGATGCGAGAGTAGCGAGGTTTGTGCGCTGCGCGACCTTTGGCCCGTCGCCGCCCTTCGAGGCCTCCGCTTCGCTACGGCACCTCAGGGTGACGGCTTCAAGAGAGCGTCGTCCTGAGGTGCGCGCGAAGCGAGCCTCGAAGGATGCGCGGGCGCTCAGTCAGCGCAGCTTGCCCCGCGCCGTCACCGGCAGCGCACCGATGATCTCGTCACCGCGGACCATCACGACCTCGTCCATCATGTTGACGACGACGCAGACATGATTGGGCACGATCCGCACCACGTCGCCGACATTGGGCCGCGTGTTGCTGCGGGACAGGTCGAGGAAGCCGTGCTCCTCGGCGAAGCGCGCGATCCTGGCCTCCGGATGTTCGAGGATCAGGCCGTGGCCTTCGAGGCCGCCGGTGTCCGAGGTCAGCGTCTTGGAGCCGGCATCGAGGATGCCGCGCTCGGGGCCGGCGCGGCTGACGACAGTGGAATAAATATGCAGCGCGCAATCGTCCCAGGTCGCGACGCCGGCCGCGACCTGCA
Source organism: Bradyrhizobium sp. USDA 4506 (assembly GCF_054058795.1). Lineage (NCBI taxonomy): Bacteria > Pseudomonadati > Pseudomonadota > Alphaproteobacteria > Hyphomicrobiales > Nitrobacteraceae > Bradyrhizobium > Bradyrhizobium sp. USDA 4506. The sequence goes on from NZ_JBSSBM010000002.1 coordinate 1,897,239, forward strand.
TGCGGTCGTTGTAGATGTAGGTACCGAAGCGATGCTCGGTGCCGCCCTTCAGTTTGCCGAGGTTCTTCAGGTTCGGCGTGCCGCCGGTGGAGACGATGGTCGCGTCGAGGCCGTGGGCGCGCACGCCGGCCAGCGCCTCGTCATAGAATTTCTGCGCATCGGCCCAGCCGGTCTCGGTCGGGTAAAGCATGAAGCCCGCGAAGCTGAGGCCCTTGGAGGCTGCGATCTCGCGCGCCAGCGCGATCGCCTCGGCCGGGGTCTCGACGCCGGCGCGCTTGCGGCCGGTGTCGCATTCGACCACGACCGAGAGCGGGCGGCCGGAGGCGGCGGCGGCCTTCGGCAGGTCGCCGACGACGACGGAATTGTCGGCTGCGACGGTGACGCTGGCCTTTGCTTGCAGCGCGCCGAGCCGCGCCATCTTCTCGTCGCCGAGCAGATTGTAGCTGATCAGGATGTTGTCGATGCCGGCGTCCGCCATGATCTCGGCCTCGCCGAGCTTCTGGCAGGTGATGCCTTTGGCGCCGGCCTTGATCTGCAGCTGCGCCAGCATCGGGTTCTTGTGCGTCTTGATGTGCGGACGGTTGGCGACGCCGGCCTCGTCGCAGGCCTTCTGGATGCGCGCGATGTTGCGCTCGATCCGGTCCATGTCGATCACGGCGCAGGGCGTGCCGTATTCCTTGGCGATCTTGGCGGCGAGGGGCGTCGTCATCGGGGTGGCTCCATTGCAGAGTTTCCGTCATTGCGAGCGGAGCGAAGCAATCCATCTGTCCGCGTTTGCAGATGCATGGATTGCTTCGTCGCTCCGCTCCTCGCAATGACGGCAAGAATCATTGTGTTCATGCCTGTTCGATCTCTTCGCGCAGGACTTCGAGTTCGAGCCAGCGGTCCTCGGCGGCAGCGAGCTCTTGCTGCGCCTTTGCGATCGCGGCCGAGGCGGCGTCGAATGTCTTGCGATCCTTCGTATAGAGATCGGGATCGTCGAGCAGCTTCTGCTGCTTGGCGATCTCGTTGTGCAGCTTGTCGATCGTCTTCGGCAAGGTTTCCAGCGCGTGCTTCTCGTTGAAGCTCAGCCGGCGCCTCGGTGCTGCTTCGGGCGCCGCGGCTTTGGCTTCCTTCTTCTCTTCGGTCGCGGCTTCCGCCTTCACCGTCTCGCGCTTCACGTCGGCGCCGCGCTGCGCCAGCATGTCGGAATAGCCGCCGGCATATTCGATCCAGCGTCCCTGGCCTTCGGGCACGATCACCGACGTCACCACGCGGTCGAGGAAGTCGCGGTCGTGGCTGATCAGGATCACCGTGCCTTCGTAATCGCCGAGCATGTCCTCGAGCACGTCGAGGGTTTCGAGGTCGAGGTCGTTGGTCGGCTCATCCAGGATCAAGAGGTTCGACGGCTTGGCCAGCGCGCGCGCCAGCATCAGGCGGCCGCGCTCGCCGCCGGAGAGCGCTTCGAGCGGCGTGCCGCGCTGCTCCTGCGCGAACAGGAAATCCTTCATGTAGCCGATGACGTGCTTCGACTTGTCGCCGACCATCACATGGTCGCCGCGGCCGCCGGTCAGCGCCTCGGCCAGCGTCAGCTTCGGATCGAGGCTCTCGCGGTGCTGGTCGAGGGTTGCCATCTCGATATTGGCCCCGAGCCGCACCGAACCGGAGTCGGGCGGATCGTTGCCGATCAGCAGGTGCACCAGCGTGGTCTTGCCGGCGCCGTTGGGACCTACGATGCCGAGCCGGTCGCCGCGCTGGATCCGGGTCGAGAAGCCGTCGACGATCCTGCGTTCACCGAACGCTTTCGCGATGTTCTTGGCTTCGATCACCAGGCGGCCGGACTTTTCGGCTTCGGCGGCGGGGAGCGTTGCATTGCCGGTGGCGCCGCGATAGTTGCGGCGCTGGTCTCGCAGCGCGAAGAGATTGCCGAGCCGCTTGACGTTGCGCTTGCGGCGGCCGGAGACGCCGTAGCGCAGCCAGTGCTCCTCGTTGACGATCTTGCGGTCGAGCTTGTGCTGCTCGCGCTCTTCCTCGGCCAGCACCTCGTCGCGCCACGTCTCGAAGGCGCCGAAGCCGCGCTCGATCTGCCGGATCTGGCCGCGGTCGAGCCAGGCCGTGGTGCGCGACAGATTGGTGAGGAAGCGGCGGTCGTGGCTGATCAGCACCAGCGCGCAGCGCCGGCTTTCCAGTTCGGCCTCGAGCCATTCGATGGTCGGCAGGTCGAGATGGTTGGTCGGCTCGTCCAGCAGCAGGATATCGGGCGAGGGCGCCAGCACGCGCGCCAGCGCCGCGCGGCGCGCCTCGCCGCCGGAGACATGCGCGGAATCTTCCTCGCCTGTGAGGCCGAGCTGCTCAAGCAGATAGCGTGCCTGGTAATGGTCGTCGCCGGGCCCGAGGCCGGCCTCGACATAGGCGAGCGTCGTCTTATGCTCGCCGAAATCCGGCTCCTGCGGCAGATAGCGGATGGTGGCGCCGGGCTGCACGAAGCGGCTGCCGGCGTCAGGCTCGACCAGGCCGGCCGCGATCCGCAGCAGGGTCGACTTGCCGGAACCGTTGCGGCCGATCAGGCAGACGCGCTCGCCGGCGGAGACCGACAGCTCGACGCCCGTCAGCAGCGGCGTGCCGCCGAAGGTCAGGCTGATGTCCTTGAGCTGGATCAGAGGAGGCGGAGCCATCGCGCTAACCCGGCTGGCTCGCCTGCGCCTGCTCGGCGCGACGGCGCTGGATACGGCGGATGGTCTGGTCGAGCGTCGACAGGAAGGTCGAGCGGTCGCGCGGCGAATATGATTTCGGCCCGCCGGTGATCTCGCCCGACGAGCGCAGATCGGTCATCAGATTGCGCACCGCGAGCGTCATGCCGATCGACTGTTCGGTGAACGGCTTGCCGTTCGGCGCGATCACATCGGCGCCGGCCTTGACGCAGCGGCTCGCCAGCGGAATGTCCGCCGTGATCACGACGTCGCCTTCATGCGCGCGTTCCGCGATCCAGTCGTCGGCCGCATCCATGCCGGAACCGGCGGCGATGCGCTCGATCAGCGGATCCTGCGGCACGCGGATGAAATTGCCCGCGACCACGCTGACGGGCACGCCGAGCCGGATCGCGACGCGATAGATCTCGTCCTTCACCGGGCAGGCGTCGGCGTCGACATAGATGCGGGTGGGAGCAGGGGTTTCAGTCATCGATTCCAGGGTTGGCAGGCGCGGCCTGCGTGTACTCCATCGGGCGGAAAATAGCGAGCAAAACGAGAGGCTTGTCACGCTGCCCGGTTCGACTACGATTGCCTGAGAAAAACAACGGAAATAAGGGGAAACCCCATGGATTCGAAGACGGCTTCGCTGACCTACCGCGTCTCGGCGTACAACACCTCGAAACTGTCGGAGAACAAGATCCACGACGACACGGTGGCGCGGAAGTTCGGCTTTTCCGGCGGGCTGGTGCCCGGCGTCGACGTGATGGCCTACATGATGCACCTGCCGGTTGAGAAATGGGGCCGCGACTTCCTCGCGCGCGGCCTGATCGAGGCGCGCTTCGTCAAGCCGGTCTATGACGGCGAGATCGCGGAATTGACCGGCCAGGAGACCGGCAATGGGCTGACGATCGAACTCCACAGCCGCGGCGAGCTCTGCGCGACCGGCACCGCATCGCTGCCGCCGTCGGCGCCGAAATTCGTGCTCGACGACTACAAGCAGGTCGCAGCGGTCGCCGAGCGCAAGCCGGTCAGCGCGTCGTCCTATGAAGAGGGCAAGTGGCTCGGCACCATCCCGCGCGACTGGTCGGGCGATGCCGCGAAGGAGTATCTCGCCGATATCAGGGAGACCGACCCGATCTACTTGCGCGAAGGTCTCGGCCATCCCGGCCTGCTGCCGCGGGTGATGAACAAGTTGCTGGTCGACAATGCGATCCTCGGGCCCTGGATCCATGTCGGCACCCGCATGCAGCTGCTGTCGGCGGGCAAGATCGGCGACGAATTGACCGCGCGCGCCAAGGTGACGGGCAATTACGACAAGAAGGGCCACCGCTTCGTCGAGCTCGACGCGCTGGTGCTCGGCAACGGTGTGCCGCTGGCGCATTGCTGGCACATCGCGATCACCCAGCCGCGCGAGCAGGCCGCGGCGTAACTTTCCACCTCTCCCCGTTCTTCACGGGGAGAGGTCGGATCGCATCGCAGATGCGATCCGGGTGAGGGGCAAGGCACAATTCCAGTTACAACGACCTTGCTCGCCGGATGGAGCCCCTCACCCCAGCCCTCTCCCCGCAAGAGCGGGGCGAGGGAGCAGGAGAGCCCTTATGCCGCGCTCGCCTTGGCGTCCTGGATCGCGCGCCAGACGCGTTCGGGCGTCAGCGGCATGTTGATGTGCTTGATGCCGTACTCCGACAGCGCGTCGACCACGGCGTTGACGATGCAGACGAGGCTGCCGGCGCAGCCGGCCTCGCCGCAGCCCTTGGTGCCGAGCGGGTTGGATTTCGCCGGCGAGGGATGATCGCCGACCAGCATCGACGGCACGTCGCCGGCACGCGGCAGCGCGTAGTCCATGAACGAGCCGGTGATCGGCTGGCCTGATGCGTCGTAGCTGACTTCCTCCATCAGCGCCTGGCCGATGCCCTGCGCGACGCCGCCATGCAGCTGGCCCGCGACGATCATCGGATTGACCACGACGCCGAAATCGTTGACCGCCGAGTAGCGCACGATCCGCGTCACGCCGGTGTCGGGATCGATCTCGACCTCGGCGACGTGGCAGCCGTTCGGGAACGTCGACGCCGTCTCCTTGGTGGCGTGATCGACGTCGAGCGTCTCCGGCGTGCCCTCGGGCATCTTGCTCTCGCGCATCCGCTCGGCGAGCTCCATGATGCCGATCGAGCGGTCGGTGCCGGCGATGGTGAAACGGCCTTGGCCGAATTCGATGTCGGCCTCGGAGGCCTCCAGCATGTGCGCGGCGGCCTTCTTGCCCTTCTCGACCACGAGCGCGGAAGCCTCGACGATCGCTTGCCCCGTCGCGGTGATCGAGCGCGAGCCGCCGGTGCCGTTGCCGAACCGCACCAGATCGCTGTCGCCCTGTTCGAGCGTGATCTTCTCGAAGGGCACCCCGAGCTGGTCGGACAGCACCTGTGCGAACGGCGTGGCGTGGCCCTGGCCGTAATCCAGCGTGCCGGTGGTGAGCTTCACCGCCCCGTCGGGCTCGAAGCTGATCTTGCCGAGCTCGCCGCTCGGCGGCGCGGTGACCTCGAGATAGGAGCCGACGGCGATGCCGCGCAGCTTGCCGCTCTTTTTGCTTTCCTTCTTGCGCTTGGCGAAGTTGTCGTAGTCGGAGATCTCCAGCGCCTTCTGGAACACGCCGGCGAAATCGCCGCTGTCATAGGTGACGCCGGACGCCGCCGGGAACGGCAGCTGCGACGGCTTGATGAAGTTGCGCTTGCGCAGCGTGAAGCGGTTGATGCCCATCTCGTCGGCGGCCGCATCGATCAGCCGCTCCATGTAGTAATTGGCCTCGGGCCGGCCGGCGCCGCGATAGGCGCCCATCAGCGTGGTGTTGGTCAGGACCGTCTTGATGTCGACGCCGAGCAGCGGCGTGCGATAGACGCTGGCGAGGTTCTTGCCGGTGTTGAGCGACAGCGGGCCCGGCGCGACGCCGGTGATGTAGGCGCCGAGATTGCCGTAGCCGGACAGCCGCACCGCGAGGAACTTGCCGTCGGCATCGAGCGCGAGCTCGGCATGGATCAGCTGCGCGCGGCCCTGGCTGTCGGAGAGGAAGCTGGTCGAGCGCTCGTCCAGCCACTTCACCGGACGGCCCAGTTCACGCGCAGCATGCGCGATGCAGGTGTATTCGGGATAGTTGAGGTTCTTCATCCCGAACGAGCCGCCGACATTGCCGGTGAGGATGCGGACCTTGTCGGCGGGCACGTTGAGCAGGCGTGCCAGGATCGCCTTGTTGCCGGAGACGCCCTGGGTCGGCACCTGCAGCGTGAAGCGTTCGGTTTTCTTGTCGTAATGGGCGAGGGCGACGCGCGGCTCCATCGAGACCACGGCGACGCGGGTGTTGACGATGTCGAGCTTGGTGACGTGCGCCGCGCCGGCGAACGCCGCCTCGATCTTGGCGGTGTCGCCATAGTGATAGTCGAGCGCGACGTTATCAGGGATGTCGTCATAGAGCTGCGGCGCGCCGGGCGTGGCGGCTTCAGCCGCGTCGGTCACCGCCGGCAGCGGCTCGATATCGACCTCGACGGCTTCGGCGGCATCGCGCGCCTGCGCCGCGGTCTCCGCGACCACGAAGGCGACGGGATCGCCGACGAAGCGCACCTTGTCGGTCACGAGCGCGGGGCGGTTGGTCTGCTTGAGCGGGGAGCCATCGCGGTTCTTCAGCGGCAGGCCGCAGGTGAAGGGGTTGTAGCCGGCGGCCGCAAGGTCAGCGCCGGTCCAGACCCCGAGCACGCCCGGCATCGCCCCGGCCGCCGCCGTATCGATGCCCTTGATGATTCCGTGGGCATGCGAGGAGCGAACCATCCAGCAATAGGCCTGGCCGGGCAGCGAGAAATCGTCGGTGTATTTGCCCTTGCCGCGCACCAGGGTGTCGTCCTCCTTTCGTCGAACAGGTTGTCCGACACCGTATTTTTGCAGTGCGATAGCGTTTTCGAGGGAGGCAGGCGGCGTGTGATCTTGCATCGAAAATGACCTGAAATGCCCGGATTTGCTGGAGTTTGGGGGCGCTGAGGAGATAACGCACACCCCCCTTAACGACAACGCCCGATTGGGCATGGACCCAATGTGAACGGAGTTTGCGTAGGGCTTTGACGCTGCTAAAGTTTCCGTGAACGATAATTATTCGGCGGGCCTAAAGGATCCTACGGATCCCCTGGGGTCCCGCGGAAAGACAGTTTTGATGAACGACCATGTGCGGCTTTGCGACGGCCCCCCGGCCAGCGAAGCCCCGCCAGGGTTGGTTGCGGCAGCGGCGGAAAGTGGCGTCTACGCCGCGCTGGACCTTGGCACCAACAATTGCCGGCTGTTGATCGCCTGTCCCACCGGCGACGGGTTCCGCGTGGTCGATTCATTCTCGCGGATCATCAGGCTCGGCGAGGGCATCGCCGCCACGGGCTCGATCAGCGAGGCCGCGATTGAGCGGGCGATTGCCGCACTGGCCATCTGCAGCGACAAGATTCGCTATCGCAAGGCGCGCCGGCTCCGCCTGATCGCCACCGAGGCCTGCCGCGCCGCCGGCAATGCCGAGAGCTTCCGCGCGCGGGTGGCGGCCGAGACCGGCATCAAGCTCGAGGTGATCGATCGTGAGACCGAGGCGACGCTCGCGGTGATCGGCTGCTCGCCGCTGCTCGATCCGAAGGGGCGGGGCGCCATCCTGTTCGATATCGGCGGCGGCTCGACCGAGCTGGTGCGGATCGAGCGCGACCCCAACGCGCCCGACGCGGCGCCACGCATCAAGGCATGGATGTCGATCCCGCTCGGCGTCGTCACGCTGGCCGAACATTTCGGCGGCAAGAACGTCACCAGGGATCTGTATGCGCGGATGATCGATGAGGTTGCGCGGCACGTCGCGCCGTTCGCGGCCGAGCACGGCAAGGATCTGCGCGACATGCACATGCTCGGCACCTCCGGCACCGTGACCACGCTCGCCGGCGTGTTCCTCAATCTGTCGCGCTACGACCGCCGCCGCATCGACGGCATCTGGATGAACGATTGCGACGTTACCGCGACGATCCAGAAGCTGCTCGGCATGAGCTATGAGGCGCGCGTCAACAACAACTGCATCAGCGTCGAGCGCGCCGATCTGGTGCTCGCCGGCTGCGCGATCCTAGATGCGATCCGCAACGCGTTCCCGATGCCGCGGCTCCGCGTCGCTGATCGCGGCCTGCGCGAGGGCATGCTGGTCGAGATGATGCGCGAGGACGGCGCGCTGCGGGCGTGCTAGAGCTTCTCTTGCCTCGCCCCGCTTGCGGGGAGAGGCCGGATTGCATGTCAATGCAATCCGGGTGAGGGGGACTTTCCACGAGCGCATCTCTCACCTTCATTGCGGAACCAGCCCCTCACCCCAACCCTCTCCCCGCAAGAGCGGGGCGAGGGAGTAGAGAAGCAGTATGGCGAAAGACACCACCGGGCGGCTGCACGTCACGGTCAAGAGCGCCGGCAAGCGCAAGCTGTCGTCAAAACTCTGGCTCGAGCGCCAGCTGAACGATCCCTATGTCGCCAAGGCCAAGGCGATGGGCTACCGCTCCCGCGCAGCTTTCAAGCTGCTCGAGATCGACGACAAATACCGTCTGCTCAAGCCGGGCATGACCGTGGTCGACCTCGGCGCGGCGCCCGGCGGCTGGAGCCAGATCGCGGCCAAACGCACAGGAGCAGTCGACGGCAAGGGCAAGGTGGTCGCAATCGATCTGCTGGAGATGGGCGAGATTCCCGGCGTCACCTTCGCGCAGCTCGACTTCCTCGACCACGACGCGCCGGAAAAACTGATCGCGATGATGGGCGGCCGCGCCGACATCGTGATGTCCGACATGGCCGCCAACACCACCGGCCATCGCAAGACCGATCAGCTGCGCATCATCGGCCTGGTCGAGACCGCCGCGCATTTCGCCGGCGAGGTGCTCAATCCCGGCGGCACGTTCCTGGCAAAGGTGTTCCAGAGCGGCGCCGACGCCGAGTTGGTGGCGCAGCTGAAGCGCGATTTCGCGACCGTCCGCCACGTCAAGCCGGCCGCCAGCCGGCAGGATTCGTCGGAGCGCTACGTGCTGGCGACGGGATTTCGCGGGCAGCAACAGCCGTCATTGCGCGGGGCGTAGCGGCGACGCGTTCGCCGAAGCCTCCGCGAAGGCAATCCAGATCCCTCATAGGGCCCGGCCGGAGCGCTGCCCGGTACGCGAGCGCGTCGCGAGCTGACCTGAATCCATTGGAACTCTTTCCGTTACGGCGTATTCTATCTTCCCGGCGCGGTCAGTTCGTTGCGTGTTTCGGCCTGGCGCCATGACAGGTTTGTGCAGCGAGCCGCGCCTCCGTCTTGCGGAGCTCTTCCGTGATGGAACGCAGGTCGAGCATAGGTAATCGCCTTCTGGCGGCCTTGCCGCCCGCCGACCTTGATTTGCTTGCGCCTCATCTCCGCAAGATATCGCTCGAACGCGACGCCGTGCTGGTGCGGTCGGGCGACCTCGTCGAACAGATCTATTTTCCCTGCACGGCATTGATCGCGTTCGTTATGGACATGCCGAACGGACAGGCCGTTGCGACGACAATGATCGGCAACGAGGGCGCCGCCGGCATCCTGTCGACACTCAGGTCGATACGCTCGCCGATGACCGCGGTGGTTCGCGTCGCGGGCACGACGTGGCAGATTTCGCCGGCACGATTTCACGCCGCGCTCGCGCACAGTCACGCGCTTGGCAGCGCGGTGCAGCTCCATATGCGGTCGCTGCTGGTTCAGTTCCAGCATATCGCGGCGTGCAATGCGCTCCATTCCGTGGAGGCCCGTCTGGCCCGGTGGTTGTTGCAGGTTCACGATCAGATCGGCGACGACACGCTGCCGTTGACGCAGGAGACGCTGTCGGAATTGCTCGGCGTGCGACGAACGACCGTGACCCACGTCGTGCACAAGCTTCGCGCCTCGGGCGCAATCCGCTCCAACCGGCGGAGCTCGATCGAGGTTGACAGGCCGCGGCTCGAAACCGCGGCCTGCGAGTGCTACGAGATCATGCGCGGCAGGATCGACCGCATCGTATCCGCGGAAGGGATGAGGTCGTCCGGTCACGGCGGGCCGCCACACGGACATCGGCGTTCGCACGCCGGACCGTGGACCAATGGCGACAAGGTTCATGCACATACCCGCGGCGCGGGTGCTGAGCGATCACGAAGCCATTGAATGCGGTTGCAACGCAGACGCGGGTGTCAGGACGCCTTGCGCAATTCGTGCTCGGGTTCGTGCACCCACGCGTCCCTGGCGAACCATTCGTGATTGGTCCGACAGCTCGTGCAATAGCTGCGCGAAAAGAACACGGTGCTGCACCGGAACGTCTCACGGTCGGATTTCATGCCGGTATTGATCGCACGTCCCGTCCGCGGGCATTTGATCATGATGACGCCCACCTTGGTCCTCCTCCAATGTCAGGAATTGCTGGTCCCGCGCACCGTCGGCTGGACCGTGCCTCTTCTGACGGAGACCCTTGGTCCAGCCGGCCTGGGAGCGGGGGGGGGGGGCTCCTCAGGAAGGTGTTTTCAAGGCCTTGGCAAAGCTCTTCTTGATCGGCTCGGAGGTCTCGGTCGCGACTTTCTTCGCGATCTCCCAGAGCTCCTTGTTCTGCGCGGTCGTCGCTTCGAAATTTTTGCGGCCGTGATCGGCCGAAAGCTGGATGACTTCCGACAGCGACCTGGTGCCGGCGAGTTCGGATATGAAAGCGAGGGCCGAACTGGCGTTGGAATGCGAGATCTCGATCACCTTGGCTGCGTAATCCGCAGCGCCCTTGGCGTTGACCGCATATGCCTCCTTGAGCAAGACGGAGATTTCCTCCGAGGCTTCCTTGACCTTCTCGAACTGTTCCCGGGCGCGTGTCGCATTTTGTTCGGCGATACCCTGAAAGGCCTGGGGCAGCGCGAACAGGGGCAGGCTGAAGCCGCCGGCTTTCGGATTGTCGCTCACTTCATTCGTCTGGACGTCACTCACTGGCTCTGATCCTTTCAAGCGAAACAAAATCAAGGAAAATCGGCGCCTCGCAGTGCACGGACGCTGGGGAAGCGTAGCTGGAGCGCTCCCTTCCACCTGGTTTTTTGCTGATGCCGGGTCACCGCGTGCTCGCTTGAGCAGGACTATGCAGGATCGGCGGTGCAGCTTCCGTTCGCTTTCTGACTCTCGCGGAGATTTTTTTCCGGGACGAAACGACCGTCGTATGGTGGCACTGTGGGGCGTTCGGCCACCGATCGCGGCGGAGGCGCAGCCGATGCGGCTGGACATCCCGACCGCTTGCCTCAGGAGGGTGGGTAGTCGGGTGTCATCCCGATCTGAAGGCGCGCAGCACGACATTTCGACGCGACTGCTTGGAACCTCGGTGCGCGGCTGGAGTCGACTCCTTTGCTCCCGGCCAATGCCCCCCAAGCCCACCGGGAGAAAACCCCAACTGGGTTGGCGGCCTTGGTGCAGCGTCAGGTTTCGCGCACTGGGGCCGTTTCTTGCAGGACTGGAAAATCGGGCGACGCAAGCGCATATTTCCCAGATGGCGACCATTGTTCAATGCAATTGCGGCGCCGAGTACAGACGCACTGAAGAGAAGTTCTTGGTGCCGCATACGGGTGATGCGATCTGCACGGTCTGCGGAGCTGCGCTGGAATCGTGGTTGGAAGCGACCCACGTTCCTACATACGAACTAATCGAACGTCCGGATCGAGGACAGCCAGGCGGAATGACCGGCCACCCCTGATGGCCTGGTCGTGACCTGACGGCGACTCGCGGTGTCCGTGCTTCGGAGACGGCTCGTTCGATCGACTAGCCGAGCCGCTGATCGCGTGCGTTCTGGGTGTCCTCGGTGGCGACCTTGACGGCTTCCGTCGCGGCGCGCTTCTCGGCGCCCTTGCGGCTCGAGATGTCGATCGCCTTGCGGCCGGCGATCTCGTTGCCGGCCTCAGCCGGCATCTGCCAGAAGAACCAGGCCGAGGCCGCCGAGATCAGCGAGACCACGATGAAGGCCGGCGCGAACACGTCGGCGGAGAGCTCGGTCTGGTGGTGCAGCGCCAGCGTGGTTTCAACCGAGAACGCGCCGACCGCGACGCCCGCGGACACCGCGAGCTGCTGGTTGACGCTGACGAGGGTGGTGGCCCGGCTCATCTGCGGCGCCTCGACCTCGGCATAGGCCACCGTGTTGATCGCGGTGAACTGCAGCGAGCGGAAGAAGCCGCCGACCACCAGGATGGTGAAGATCAGCATCAGCGGCGTCGAGATCGTGAACAGGGCGCAGGCGGCGAGGAAGGCCGAACTGACCACCGCGTTGACGGTCATCATGTTGCGGAAGCCGAAGGCGCGGATGATGCGCGCCGCCAGCGTCTTCATGCCCATGGCGCCGACCGCCGACGCAAAGGTGACGAGACCGGACTGGAACGGCGACAGGCCGAAGCCGACCTGCATCAACAGCGGCAGCAGGAATGGCAGCGCGCCGATGCCGAGCCGGAACATGAAGCCGCCGACGATCGACGCGCGCATGGTCGGCAGCCGCAGCAAGCCGAAATCGAGCACCGGCGAACCGGTCCGCCGTGCGTGGATGACGTAAAGCGTCATCGAGACCGTGCCGACACCGACCAGCACGGCGACGATCGGCCACGGCAGCAGATTGAGCCCGGCCACCGACAGCCCGAAGGCGATGCCGGCGAGGCCGATCCCGGCCAGCACCAGTCCCACGAGATCGAAGCGCTCGGGATCCTCGCTCTTGATCGGATCGATGTATTTCAGCGCCAGGAAGATGCCGAGCAGCCCGATCGGGATGTTGATCAGGAAGATCCAGTGCCAGGAGAAATAGGTGGTGATGAAGCCGCCGAGCGGCGGCCCGATCACCGGGCCGATCAGCGCCGGGACCGTCACCCAGGCCATCGCGTTGACCAGCGCACTCTTGTCGACCGAGCGCAGCAGCACCAGCCGCCCGACCGGGGTCATCATCGCCCCGCCGAGGCCCTGCAGGATGCGGGCGAACACGAAATCGGTCACCGAGGACGACAGTGCGCAGCCGATCGAGCCCAGCATGAACACGCCGACGGCGCCGGCAAACACGATGCGGGCGCCGAAGCGGTCCGCGGTCCAGCCGCTCGCCGGGATGAACACCGCGAGCGACAGCAGATAGGAGGTGATGGCCAGTTTCAACGTCAGCGGGCTGGTGCCGATATCGGCGGCGATCGCCGGCAGCGAGGTCGCGATCACCGTGGAGTCCATGTTCTCCATAAACAGGGCGGTGGCCACGATGAGCGGGATCAGGCGTTGCTTGTTCATCAAAATAGGACAGCTGTGCTGAAAAGGCGGGCGAGCGGGCCATATCATCCTGCCCTCGGCCACGCTATTGCGGAACCGGCCAAACGCCCTAAATCCTGCGTGACGCTGGTATGCATCCGCCCGTGTCCAAAGGTTCGCCGTGATCTACGTCCTTGCCGCTCTCCTGCCGCCGATCGGACTGCTCCTGAACGGACAGCCGTTTTCGGCCATCTTTAATCTGGTCCTGATCGTGTTTTGCGCGATTTTTGGGCTGTTTTTCCACGTGTTGCTGCTGGTGCCGTCGGCCCATGCCGTGATCGCGGTCCACATGAAGCGCGAGGACCGGCGCCATCGCGAAATGGTCGAGGCGATCCGCCGCCATGGGCCGCCGCCGGGTTACCGGGCGCCCTGAACCGGACCCTAAAAAGGCCTGTGCATGGCTGGCAAACACTTTGATTCGTCATGCCGCCATGCTATCGACCAGCGTCAACCCCACCGATGGGCGCCGATTCGACGGTGACGCAGCGAGCGTCGCCGCAGGTAGCGTTCATCCGTAAGACCGTCGCGGCTGGGCCGCAGATAAAGGAGTTGGCAATGGCCACGGGATTTCCGGCTATCCGCGAAGCCTTCACGTTCGACGATGTGCTGCTGAAGCCCGGTTTGTCCGACGTGCTTCCCTCGGAAGTCGATATTCGCTCGCGCGTCACCCGCGCAATCTCGCTCAACATCCCGATCATGGCGTCCGCGATGGACACCGTCACCGAGGCGCGCATGGCGATCGCGATGGCGCAGGCCGGCGGTCTCGGCGTCATCCACCGCAACTTCGATCCGGAAGGGCAGGCCGCGCAGGTGCGGCAGGTCAAGAAGTTCGAGTCCGGCATGGTGGTCAATCCGCTGACCATCGGCCCCGACGCCACCCTCGCCGATGCGCTGACCCTGATGAAGGAGAACGGCATCTCGGGCATTCCGGTCGTCACCGGTGCCGCCAAGAACGTGCCGGGCAAGCTGGTCGGCATCCTGACCAACCGCGACGTGCGCTTCGCCAGCGATCCCCGGCAGAAGGTCTCGGAGCTGATGACGCACGAGAACCTCGTCACGGTGCGCGAGGGCGTCGGCCAGGACGAGGCGAAGCGGATGCTGCACAAGCATCGCATCGAGAAGCTGCTCGTCGTCGACGACCAGTATCGCTGCGTCGGCCTGATCACCGTCAAGGACATCGAGAAGGCGGTCGCCCATCCGCTCGCCTGCAAGGACGAGCACGGCCGCCTGCGCGTCGCCGCCGCCACCACGGTCGGCGAGACCGGCTATGAACGCACCGAGCGGCTGATCGATGCCGGCGTCGACGTCGTCGTGGTCGATACCGCGCACGGCCATTCGCGCCACGTGCTCAACGCCGTCAACCGCATCAAGCGGCTCTCCAACGCGGTGCAGGTGGTGGCCGGCAACGTCGCGACCGAGGGCGGCGCGCAGGCGCTGATCGATGCCGGCGCGGACTGCATCAAGGTCGGCATCGGCCCCGGCTCGATCTGCACCACGCGCATCGTCGCCGGCGTCGGCGTGCCGCAGCTCACCGCGATCATGGATGCGGTCGCGGCCGCGAAGAAGGCCGACGTGCCCGTGATCGCCGACGGCGGCATCAAATATTCCGGCGACCTCGCCAAGGCGCTCGCCGCCGGTGCCGACATCGCCATGGTCGGCTCGCTGCTCGCCGGCACCGACGAGACGCCGGGCGAAGTCTTCCTGTGGCAGGGCCGCTCCTACAAGGCCTATCGCGGCATGGGCTCGGTCGGCGCGATGGCGCGCGGCTCGGCCGACCGCTACTTCCAGCAGGACATCAAGGACACGCTGAAGCTCGTCCCCGAAGGCATCGAGGGCCAGGTGCCCTACAAGGGTCCGGTCGGCAATGTGATGCACCAGCTCGCCGGCGGGCTCAGGGCGGCGATGGGCTATGTCGGCGCCAAGGACATCAGGGATTTCCACGACAAGGCCGAATTCGTCCGCATCACCGGCGCCGGCCTGCGCGAGAGCCACGTCCATGACGTCACCATCACGCGCGAAGCCCCGAACTATCCGGGCGGGGTGTAAGCACAAGCACCGTCATTCCGGGGCGGTCCGAAGGGCCGAACCCGGAGTCCCGGGAGTCCGGGACGACATCATCCGCTAGGCGAGCCAGCGCTTGCGTCGCTTGTAGTGCTTCACATCGCGGTATGATTTTCGCTTCTCTCCGGCGACGCCGAGATAGAACTCCTTGACGTCCTCATTTGCGGCGAGCGCGTGCGCTTCGCCGTCCATCACCACGCGGCCGTTTTCGAGGATGTAGCCGTGGCTTGCATATCTGAGCGCCATATTGGTGTTCTGCTCGGCGAGAAGAAACGACACACCTTCCCTGGCGTTGAGATCCTTCACGATCTCGAAGATCTCTTCGACGATCTGCGGCGCGAGGCCCATCGATGGTTCGTCGAGCAGGATCATCTTCGGGCGTGACATCAGCGCGCGGCCAATCACGCACATCTGCTGTTCGCCGCCCGACGTATAGCCGGCGGTGGAACTGCGTCGCTCTTTGAGGCGGGGGAAATAAGCGTAGACACGTTCAAGGTCCTGCGCGATCGCGAGCTTGCCGTCCGTCCGTGTAAAGGCGCCGGTCAGGATGTTCTCCTCGACCGTCAGATGAGGGAAGGCGCGCCGCCCCTCCATCACCTGGATGCAGCCGCGTCGCACCACCTCGTTTGGCGACAGGGACTTCACCTCGACGCCGTTGAACAGGATCGAGCCCTTGGTGACCTCGCCGCGCTCTGCGTGCAGCAGATTGGAGACCGCCTTCAGCGTCGTCGTCTTGCCGGCGCCGTTGGCGCCGAGAAGCGCAACAATGCCGCCTCGCGGGACCTCCAGCGAGACGCCCTTCAACACGAGAATGACGTGATCGTAGACAACCTCTATATTGTTGACCGATAAAATCAGCGCTGCCGCTTCCGTCGCAGCGGTGACGACCTTGGCGATTGACATGCGCAGACCTCCAAACTGAGCAGGGGCTGCGATCCGGGAGCAGGCAATCCTGCCTCCCGGATCACTCGCACGGGGTCAGGTTTCCTTCGCGCAGTCGCGCGGCTTGATCTTTTTCTCCGCGGCATACTTCGCGGACACGTCGGCGACGAGTGGTTCGATCAGCGATTCGTCAGCCGTGTACCAGTCGGAGATCACTTTCCAACCCTTGCCATCCCATTGCTGGACGCGCCCGTAGCGCGCGCCTTCGTGGTCGGAGCAGGAAATGCTGACCGGCTTCAACATACCCTCAAAGCCGAGCTCCTTGATTCGTGCATCGGTGAGTATGAGGTTCTCAAGCCCCCAACGGACCTGCTCGCCCGTCAGCGGTTGCTTGCCGAATTTTTCTTGCGCCTTGCGGATCGCCTCTACGCCGAGCATGGCATTCGTGATGCCGCGGTTGTAGAGGACTTCGCCGATCTTGCCGGGTTCTGTCGAACCCTTTCCCTTGGCGTAGACGTACTTCTCTATGTCGGCGTGCACGGGGAATTTTCCTGCGCCATGCTGAAGCATCAACGATTTGTAACCGCTGGCCTGATCGCCCGCCGGCGTCACATCCGGCTCCGCGCCTGACCACCAAACACCGATCATCTTGTCGCGCGGATAGGCGACGGCGGCGGCTTCCTTGATTGCCGTGCTGTTCATGACGCCCCAGCCCCAGACCAGGACATAGTCCGGCCGATGCTGGCGGATCGCCAGCCATTGCGACTTCTGCTCGACGCCGGGATGCGTGACGGGAATCGGCGTGAACTCAAAGCCGTACTTCTGCGCCAGCACCTGCAGCATCGGGATTGGCTCTTTGCCATAGGGGCTGTCATGGTACAGCAGCGAAATCTTCCTGCCTTTCAGCTTGTCGAAGCCGCCGAGTTCCTTGGCGACGTGCTGGATCGCGATGTCGGCCGCGGACCAATAAGTGCCGAGCAATGGAAAATTATACGCGAACACCGCGCCGTTCTTGGAATCGGCACGGCCATACCCCATCGTAATGATCGGGATCTTGTCAGCCGCGGTCTTTTCGGTGAGTGCGAAGGTGATCCCGGTCGACAGCGGATTGATGAAGGCCGCGCCGGTTGGTCCTTTGCTCTTGAGACGCTCGTAACACTCCACTCCCTTGTCGGTCGCGTACCCCGTCTCGCATTCCTCGATCAGAATCCTGACACCGTTGATGCCGCCGTCACGTTCATTGATCAGGTTGTAATAGTCTACTACGCCGTTTGCGTAGGGCGCGCCGTTCACGGCGTACGGTCCGGTCCGGTAGGACAGAATTGGGATGAACTGTTCGTTTTGCGCTGCGGCCGGTGCGCTAAGCGCCGCGCCGGCCAAGGCGGTCGCGACTATCAGTAACCTGCGTGCAATACTTGCCATATTGATATCCTCCTTGCGGTACTTCCTTCCTCTAGGTTGTCGGCGGCCGTCACCCGATTGCGATCGAGGCACGATCGCTTCCTCAATACGGAAACGGCCAAAGTCTGAGCTTCTCCTTGCCGATCGAGATCAGCCGGGCGAAGCCATGGGGTTCCTTGATGAGCAGATAGCAGATCAAGGATCCGAAGATGATGAACTGGAGATGAGTGATCGTTTGCGTCGACAGTGGCAGGCCGAGCTTGGTCGGAATCACATTCAGCATGATCGGCACGATGAGGATGAAAGCTGCTCCGATGAACGAACCCATGATCGAGCCGAGCCCGCCGATGATGACCATGAACAGAAGCTCAAGCGAGCGGTCGATCGAGAATGCAAGCGGCTCCCATGAACCGAGGTAGACGAACGCCCAGAGCGCACCCGCCACCCCGATGATGAACGAAGAGACCGCGAAAGCCGTCAGTTTTGCATAAAGCGGCCTGATGCCGATCAGCTCGGCGGCAATATCCATGTCGCGGATCGCCATCCACTGCCTGCCGAGATTGCCGCGCACGAGATTCTTTGCCAGCAACGCCATCACGGTCACGAAGAGCAAACACAGCAGGTAGCGCTCGACCGGCGTGCGAACGACCATACCGAAGAAATTCAGTTCCGGCGCATTCACCGATCCCGACGGGGCGTAGTTGGTGAACCACGGGAGCCGCAGGAAGGCCCAATCGAAGAAGAACTGCGCGGCGAGCGTTGCGACCGCCAGGTAGAGACCCTTGATCCGCAGACTGGGAATGCCGAACAGGATTCCGGCGCCCGCCGCCATGAACCCGCCCAGCAGAATGGATGCCAGCACGGGCAACGGCGGAATCGCGATCGCGAAGCCAAGCCAGGCAAGCGGGATATGAATGCCGGTCGCCAGCTTGTAGGCGGAATAGGCGCCGATGGCCATGAACGCGCCGCTGCCGAGCGAAATCTGGCCGCAATAGCCGACGAGAATGTTTGTCCCGATGGCGGCGAGCGCCAGGATGAGGAAGGGCAGCAGGATGGCCCACAACAGATAGTCGGTGCCGAACGGCCAGATCCGGAAGGTGGCCAACAGCGGCACGCCAATGAAGGCAATTCCGAGCAAGACCGCGAGGGCAATACGATCCTGTCGAATCGGGAAGATCGCCATATCCTCCGCATAGGTCGCCTTGAACTGGCCGGCTTCGCGATAGAGCACAACGACCTCCTTGCCTCAGACGCGTTCGATGATCCGCTCGCCGAACAGGCCCTGTGGCCGCAAGAGCAGCACCGCCAATGCCAGCACATAGGCAAACCAATATTCGATGCCGCCGCCGATGGATGGCCCGAGATATACCTCTGCGAGCTTCTCACCCGCCCCGACAATGAGCCCGCCGACGATGGCTCCGGGAATGGAGGTGAGGCCGCCGATGATCAGGACCGGCAAAGCCTTCAGCGCGAGAAACGTGATGGAGAACTGCACGCCCAGCTTGGTCCCCCACACGGTCGCCGCGACGAGCGCAACGAGGCCGGCAACGAGCCAGACCACGAACCAAATCCAACTGATTGGAATCCCGATCGAGTGCGCGGCCAAATGGTCGTCGGCCACGGCTCTGAGCGCGCGACCGGTCTTGGTACGCTGAAAGAAGACCGCGAGGCCGGCGACCAGGACGCCCGCGATCAATGCGCCCCAGACATCCAGCTTGTTGACCAGAATCCCGCCCGGGAACAGGCCTTCAAACAAGAACCAGGCGTCGGTCGGGAACAGCCGCAGCGGGTAGACATCCGATCCGAAGATCATCTCCGCGGCGCCCTCGATAACGAATGTCACGCCGATCGTCGACATGAACAGCGTCAAGCCATCCTGATTGACCAGAGGTCCGATCACGAACCGCTCGATGAGCCAGGCGGTTGCTGCCATGATCACGGCGGCAAAGCCGATAGCGAGGATGACCGCGACCCAAAGCGGAAGGCCGTTGGCGACCAGGAGGTCGAGGGCGCGAACCAGCGCCAATCCCGCGAGCAACACCATTGCTCCCTGCGCATAGTTGAATACGCCGGATGCCTTGAAGATCAGCACGAAGCCGAGCGCGACCAGCGAATAGAGCACGCCGGACATCAATCCGCCGATCAGGACCTCGAGAAACTGACCCAGTGCGATCATGGACGCACCTCAATGCGCGACGCCAAGATATGCGTCGATGACAGCTTGGCTTCTCTTCACTTCATCAGGCGTGCCGTCGGCGATCTTCACGCCGTGATCAAGCACCGCTACGCGATCCGACAGATCCATGACCACGGCCATGTCGTGCTCGATCAGGGCGATGGTCGTGCCGTAATGGTTGTTCACATCAATGATGAACCGCGACATGTCCTCCTTCTCCTCGAGGTTCATGCCTGCCATCGGCTCGTCCAGGAGCAGAAGGTCGGGCTCCATCGCCAGGGCGCGACCGAGTTCGACACGCTTCTGCAAGCCGTATGGCAAACGCCCGACGGGTACCTTGCGGATTGTCTCGATCTCCAGGAAGTCGATGATCTCCTCGACCTTGCGCCGATGCTCGATCTCCTCTGCGAGGGCAGGGCCATAACGCAGCAGCTGCCACAACAGCCCCCGGCGCACCTTCAAGGTGCGGCCTGCCATGATGTTGTCGAGCGCGCTCATGCCCTTGAACAGGGCGACATTCTGAAAGGTGCGCGCGATGCCGCCGCGCGCCGCCTCGAACGGCTGCATTTTGGACCGGGTGCTTCCCTTGAAGGTGATGGCGCCATGGTTGGGGTGATAGAACCCGTTGACGACGTTCAGCATTGAGGTTTTGCCGGCGCCGTTGGGGCCGATGATGGCGCGAATTTCGCCTTTTCTGACGTTGAACGAGACGTCCCGCAGCGCCTTGACGCCGCCGAAGGCCAGTGCCACGCCCTCGACCTGCAGCAGGATTTCGTTGGCGTTTGGCGCTCTCATGCTGCTCTTCCCAGCGATTCTGCCGGACCGATGAT
The DNA here is from genome assembly GCF_054058795.1 of Bradyrhizobium sp. USDA 4506. Taxonomy (NCBI): domain Bacteria; kingdom Pseudomonadati; phylum Pseudomonadota; class Alphaproteobacteria; order Hyphomicrobiales; family Nitrobacteraceae; genus Bradyrhizobium; species Bradyrhizobium sp. USDA 4506. The sequence goes on from NZ_JBSSBM010000002.1 coordinate 1,917,546, forward strand.
TTGCATGTCGCGAATCTCGACTCGTGCCGCGATCGTGCCCTTCCGGCCATCCTCAAACGTCACTTCCGTGGAAATGTCGGCGTCATGCGCTCCGTTGTAGAGTGCCGTGACCAGCGACGCATAGCGTTCGGCAATGAAGCGGCGGCGCACTTTCTGCGTGCGGGTCAGCTCGCCGTCATCCGCGTCGAGCTCCTTGTGCAGAATGAGGAAGCGGCGAATCTGGGCGCCCGCGAGCACCGTTTCCCCGGCTAGGGAGCGGTTCACCGCGGCAACGTCTTTGGCGACCATGTCGTAGACCAGCGGATGCCCGGCAAGCTCCTGATAGGATCCGTAGGCGACGTTGTTGCGTTCCGCCCAATTCGCGACCGCGACCGGGTCGATGTTGAGCATGGCGCATACGAACTCTCTGGAGTCACCGAACGTGATCGCTTCCTTGATATTGGGATAGAACTTCAGCTTGTTCTCAAGGTATTTGGGAGCAAACATCGTGCCGTCAGCCAATCGACCGACGTCCTTCGCACGATCGATGATCTTCAGATGCCCGGTCTTCTCGTCGAAAAAGCCCGCATCGCCAGTCCTGACATATCCGTCGGACGTCATCGCTTCCGCGGTCTTTGCCTGATCCTTGAAATATCCGAGGAACATGCCGGGCGAGCGAAACTGCACTTCGCCCGAGTCCGCGATGCGGATGTCGACGTTGGGCGCCGGCGGACCAACCGTATCGGGGTAGATCTCGCCATCGGGCTGACACGTTACATAGAGGAACGCTTCGGTCTGGCCGTAGAGCTGTTTCAGGTTCAGTCCGATCGCGCGGTAGAACGCGAACAGATCAGGACCGATAGCTTCACCTCCAGTGTATGCGACGCGCACCTGAGACAGGCCAAGAACGTTCTTGAGGGGCTCGTAGAGCAGCCAGCGCCCGAGCGCATAGAGCAATCGGCCCGACAGCGGCACCGGACGTCCCGTCAAGACTTGCTCGCCATACCGCCGCGCGACGTCCAGAAAGTAGCTGAACAAGTGCCGCTTGATTGGCGCTGCGTCCTCCATCCTGACCATCAGCCGCGTCAGCATGGCCTCGTAACCGCGTGGCGGGGCCAGGTAGAAGGTTGGTCCTATCTCATGCCGATCCTGCTCGATTGTGTTGCTGCTCTCGGGGCACGCCATGCAGAATCCGGCCACCATGCCTTGCGCATAGCTGACGTAATGATCGCCCGCCCAGGCCAGCGGCAGATAGGCCAGCACCACGTCCTTGTCGGTCAACTTGTCGAACCGCGTGGTGTCGGTTGCGGCATCGATGCAGCCTCGCGCCGACAGCATGACGCCCTTGGGCGCGCCGGTCGTTCCCGAGGTGTAGAGGATGACCGCGATGTCCGAACCGTTGCCGGCCCGAATGGACTCATCGATCCGTTCGCCAAGCGCGGGATCGGCTGCAAGCGCGGCGCGGCCGTCATTGATGATATCGCCGATTGCGATCAGTCGACCGTGGTCGTAGCCGTCGATTCCGCGCGGTTCATCGTAGATAATCCTGTTCAGTTGCGGCAGTCGGTCGGACACCGACAGGACCTTGTCGACCTGCTCCTGGTCCTGCGCAGCGACCAGCGTCGCCTCGGCGTGAGCGAGAACAAAAGCAAGCTCATCAGCCACTGCATCGGAGTAGACTGGAACGGGGATCGCGCGCAGCGTCTGCGCTGCCATCATGGTCCAGTAAAGCTTGGGCCGATTGGAGCCGACGACCGCGATTGTCTCGCCTGGCCGCAAGCCGAGGCGATGCAAGCCGGCAGCGTAGCTACGTATGATTTCGGCAACCTCAGCCCAGGTCCAGCTCTGCCAGATGCCAAGATCCTTGTGCCGGAACGCTGGCCGCGTGCCAAATTGTGCCGTGTTTCGCAGCAGCAATTTGGGAAACGTGTCATACGATGCGCCGCCGGCCATGTCGGTCTCGATCCAAAAACCGAAGCGTTGGTTCGCTCCTGTTATGGTGATGCCTGCCCCATTTTTGGGTAACAGACATGCGAGTGCCGCATGGTCAGAGATTACAGCGAATCGAAAGTCCGACAAGTGCCAGATTGATAGGTCGCGTTTTGCCGCGGGCGCGCGCGGCAGAGATAGGTCTACCGGCTGCCAATTCGCCGAAGGTGAATCCGGCCGCCACCAGACGGACATTGCGGCGCGAAGACGCTGATCGGCTCTCAAGAGGTAACCCCAATGCTTCGGAGAGCCTCACGTCCGTCGGACGGTCCCGCGAAGCGGACCGAAGTCCTGCGCCATCAGGTTTCGAGGGCGACCGGAAACCGATTGCCGATCAGCTGGGCGGCCGCCTCGTTGCGACCATGGAGGGCCGCCTGACCGCCTTGGCTCCGCCGTGCCGGATCGCGAGGTCGGGTCAGGCGACTTGACGATGGCCGCTTCGTTTGCCGGTGGCGCGCCGTGACAAACTGCCGCCACCAGGGGGCCCTGCGAACCGCCGCGACGTGACGGTATCGCGTTGGCGCCAATGTGCCTGGCATGATGGCTGTCATTTCAAACAACATTTCAAACAACGCAACGCGAAGACAGCAAATCCATTTCCCTTGCGGGGAGGTGGATTGCATGACTACGTGTGCGCCACGAACCAATCATCCCAAGAGGAAATCATGTCCCAAGGAAAGCGCATCGTTCTGGCTTCGCGCCCGCACGGCGAGCCCACGTCGGCCAATTTCAGGCTCGAGGACTACACGCCGCCGGCACCGGGTGCGGGCGAGGTGCTGCTCCGCACCATCTGGCTGTCGCTCGATCCCTATATGCGCGGCCGCATGGCCGACGGTCCGTCCTATGCCGCACCGGTGCCGGTCGGAGGCGTGATGGAAGGCGGCACGGTGAGCGAGGTGATCGCCTCCAACAATCCCGGCTTTGCCAAGGGCGATATCGTACTGTCGCGCGCGGGCTGGCAGACGCATGTGCTGTCCGACGGCAAGGGCCTTGCCAAGATCGATCCGAAGATCGCGCCGATCTCGACCGCGGTCGGTGTGCTCGGGATGCCCGGCATGACCGCCTATACCGGCCTGCTCGAGATCGGCAAGCCGCAGGCGGGCGAGACGGTGGTGGTCGCGGCCGCGTCCGGCGCGGTCGGCTCGGCGGTCGGCCAGATCGCCAAGATCAAGGGCGCGCGGGCGATCGGCATCGCCGGCGGCAAAGACAAGTGTGCCTACGTCAAGAACGAGCTCGGCTTCGACGAGTGCCTTGACCACCGCGATCCCAATCTCGCGCCGAAGCTGAAGGAAGCCTGCCCGAAGGGCATCGACGTCTATTTCGAGAATGTCGGCGGTGCGGTGTTTGACGCGGTGTTTCCGCTGCTCAACGCGTTCGCGCGCATCCCGGTCTGCGGTCTGATCGCGCATTACAACGACACCGAAGCGCATGCCCCGAAATGGGCCGGCGCGATGATGCGCAACATCCTGACCAAGCGGCTGACCTTCCGCGGCTTCATCGTCAGCGACTTCGCCGCCATGCATGGCGACTTCCTCCGCGACATGTCGCAGTGGGTGCGTGAGGGCAAGGTCAAGTACAAGGAGTTCGTGACCGAGGGCCTGGACAGCGCGCCGGAGGCCTTCATGGGCCTGTTCAAGGGCGCCAATTTCGGCAAGCAGCTGGTCCGGGTCGGGCCGGACAAGGCCTGAGTTACAGGCCCCGGAAGCTCCCATTCCGCGCAACAAAGTATCAAATGCGCCACAATGGCGGGGATTTGGGGGCCTTTTGGCCCCCATTTGCTTGACGGAGACCCGCAGCAGTTGATTCAATATGGCTATATTTCAGGTGTAGCCATGATTTTTGAAGCTATTGTTGTCGGGGTCATTCTCCTCGCCGTCGGCTATTGGGCGACGATGTTCGTCATGGGCCGCCGCGATGACGTCTTGCATGGAAAATTCGTCGAGGAGCAGCCGGATACGACGCCGGTCCGCTTCATGCCGCACGTATCTCGCGTACGGCCCGCGCAGGCGGCAACACAGCCCGACAGGGACTCGCTTCAGGCGCTGCTCACCGTGATCAAGCAGGACCTGCACGACGCGGCGCGGAGCTGACGCGGCTCAGGCCGGCTGCTTGCCGAGCAGCATGTCCAGGTCGACATCGACCTGGCCCTTCGCCCTGACGTGGCGGACCTCGAAACTGTCGGGCTGGAAGCGGTATTCGACGAGACCGGTTTCCTTGATGCCGATCACCTCCTGCCGCGCGTCGGAGATGATGAAGCCGGCCGAGGGCGCCCAGATGTGTCTGACATGCTCGAACGTATAGTCGCGACGCTGGTGCACATGGCCGCTGCCGACCAGGCGCCAATCGACCTTGCCGAACATCTCGATCAGGCGGCGGCGCGCCGGTTGCGGCACGAACCGGATGGCGGTCTCGGCGCGCTCGGCATCGTAGGGCAGGTCGAGATAGAGCGGCTTGTGCAGGAACAGCGCGACCGGCCTGCCGACCGCCTTGTCGAGCGCGCCTGCGAGCCAGTCGAACTGCTCGGCCTCGCTGTCGAGGCCGGTGCTCATGATCAGTGAATTCAGCCCGATGAAGCACCAGCCGGCAGCGTCGAAATGCCAGCGGTCCTCGCCGAGCACCGAGGTGAAGGCGTCGCGCGTCTCCTCGGTCGGCAGTTGCGTCGGTGGCGCGCCCACCGCGGTCGGATTGTCGCCGATGTCGTGATTGCCCGGCAGATAGAGACAATCGACCGGCAGCGCGTTGTGCAGCTCCTTTGCGAATGCGAGGTCGTCGCGGCTGGTCGGCCCGTCGAACGAGACGTCGCCGGAGTTGAGCACGAGATCGGGACGCGTCGCGTCGATGTGCTCGCTGACGCGATGAAAGTTGTCGATCAGCGGCTTGAAGCGGCGCGCGAGATGGGTGTCGGAGATCTGTGTCAGGCGAAATTGGGGCATGCATCGCTCCTTTCGGCCGGAGCATAGGTCGGCGCGAAGTCGGAACGATGACGATTTCGCCGTCTTGTTCGATGCCTCGTTTGAAGCCCTGTTTGATGTGTTGTTTGGTTTGGCGCCTTTTGGGCGGCCGCTGATCGCCAGTTGCCGCACCGACGCCGGCGAGCCCGCCGTCACCGGGCACACCGCTTCCCGGGGCCGCGCTGTCGAGGATCAGGGTGATGATGCTGATCGGGCCAACCGTGAGGGGCTGAAACCGCCATTGGTCCTGGGAGTTGGTCACCCGGGCTCGGATCACGGTTCAACGGGTTACCGCGCACGCTTCATTGTGTTGGGCGGCGGTGGCGGCTAAGAGGGCGGCCGGGCGCCCGCGGCTGAGGGAGATTTTGATGTCGGTTCAAATGGTTCTGCTGCCGGTCTTCATCCAGATCGGGCTCACCTTCGCGCTGTTGTTCGCCATGGCGACGACGCGTACAAGGGCGCTGACGAGCGGCGAGACCAAGATCGCCGACATCGCGCTGCGCGAGCCGAACTGGCCGGCCCAGGCCACCAAGTTCGGCAACTGCTTCGCCAATCAGTTCGAGCTGCCGATCCTGTTCTATGTCCTGATCGCTATTGCGCTGCCGCTGCGCCGTGCCGATCTGTTCATCGTGCTGATGTCCTGGGTGTTCGTGGTGACGCGGTTTGCCCATGCCGGCGTATTCGTCACCTCCAACGACGTGCGGCCGCGCTCGCTCGTCTGGTTCGCCGGCGCGCTGGTGCTGGCGGCCATGTGGCTGTATTTCGCGCTCAGACTGCTGCTGCTGATCTGATGCGCCCAACCGAAAGAGATCAATGACCCCCGCTGCCCGGCTTTCCGCCGCGATCGAGCTGATCGCCACCATCGACGCACAGCGCATTCCCGCGGCGAAAGCGCTGAAGGAATGGGGCACCGCGCACCGTTATGCCGGCTCCGGCGATCGCGCCGCGATCTCCGGCCTGATCTGGGACGTGCTGCGTCGGCAATCCTCCTCGGCCTGGTTGATGGATGACGCCAGCGCCCGGTCGCGCGTGCTCGGCATGCTCAAGCTCGAACGCGGCATGGACATCGCCACGATCCAGGCGCTGTGCGACGGCGGCCGGTTCGCGCCGGATCCGCTGACCGCGACCGAGGAGGCCGCATTGGCCTCGCGCTCGCTCAGGGATGCGCCGGCGCATGTCGCGGGCGACTATCCGGACTGGCTCGATCCGCATCTGGCAAAGGTATTCGGCGACGACCGCGCGGCGGAAGCGACCGCGATGGCGAGCCGCGCGCCGCTCGATCTGCGCGTCAACACGCTGCGCGGCAAGCGCGAGAAGGTGCTGCCGCGGCTGTCGCATCTCGGCGCCAGGGAAACGCCGTGGTCGTCGCTCGGCCTGCGCATCGAGCTCGGCGCCGACGCGCGCAATCCGGGCATCCATGCCGAGGAGGATTTCATCAAGGGCGCCATCGAGGTCCAGGACGAGGGCTCGCAGCTCGCCGCGCTATTCTCGGCGGCCAAGCCGGGCGAGCAGGTGATCGACCTCTGCGCCGGCGCCGGCGGCAAGACGCTGGCGGTGGCGGCGATGATGCAGGGCAAGGGCCGGCTGATCGCGACCGACAGCGACAAGCGGCAGCTCGCGCCGATCCATGAGCGGCTGTCGCGCGCCGGCGTGCATAATTGCGATGTGCGTACGCCGCGCGGCGAGGAGGAGGTGCTGTCGGACATCAAGGCGTCCGCCGACCTCGTGCTGATCGACGCGCCGTGCACCGGCACCGGTACCTGGCGCCGCAATCCGGACGCCAAATGGCGCATGCGCCCCGGCGCGCTCGAGGTGCGGCTGAAGGACCAGGCCGAGGTGCTGGAGCGCGCCGCGCCGCTGGTGAAGGGCGGCGGCCGGATCGCCTACATCACCTGCTCGGTGCTCTCGGACGAGAACGGCGAGCAGGTCAGGGCCTTCATCGCGCGGCATCCGGAGTTTTCCGTGCAGCCGCCGGAGCAGACCGCAGCGGTGCTGTGGGACAAGGCCGAAGCCTTTGTCGAGGCTGCGCTGCAGTCAGCGGAAGGCCTGCTGATGACGCCACGCCGCACCGGCACGGATGGGTTCTTCGTCTCGGTGCTGAGGAAGGCGTAACAGCGATCGTCATTCCGGGGCGTCCGTAGGACGAACCCGGAATCCCGAGGTTCCGGGTTCAATGCTTACGCATTGCCCCGGAATGACGAAATCCACGTCATGAGTGCCCGCAATCATACGCCGCACCAACTGCCGCCGGCGTCCGGCTCACCACGATGACCCAGTACAGCAGCGCGCAGGCGCTGATCGCGGCACCCAGCACGCAGACGCCGGGCCAGCCGGCGCCGGCATAGGCCATTGTCGAACTGATCGCGCCAAAACCCGTTCCGATCGAATAGAACACCATGTATCCGCCGACCAGCCGGCTCGCCGCGTCGGGGCGTGCGGCGACGATCAGGCTCTGGTTGGTGACATGGATCGCCTGCACCGCGAAGTCGATCATCAGGATGCCGGCCACGACCAGCCATAGCGAGGTGTTGAGGCAGGCGATCGGCACCCAGCCGGCGAGCATCAAGAGCAGCGACAAGCCGGTGGTGCGCTGCCCCCAGCCACGATCGGCGAGCTGGCCGGAATTGCGCGCCGCCAGCGCGCCGGCGAGGCCCGCGATTCCGAGCATGCCGATGGTCGTGTGCGACAACGAGAGCGGGGGTGCGGCGAGCGGCAGCACGACGGAGCTCCAGAACACGCTGAAGCTCGCGAAGATCAAGAGCGCGAACACCGCGCGTTCGCGCAAGACCTGCTCCTCGACGAACAGCGCGAGCGTCGAGCGCAACAGCTTGGCGTAGGACGATCCGGCCATCGCCTGCGGCGCATGCTGCGGCAGCGCGCGTGCCAATAGCGCCGCCAGCACCAGCGTCAGCGCGGCCGAGGTGAGGTAGACCACGCGCCAACCGCCGAGATCGGCCAGCGCGCCGGCGGCAAACCGTGCCAGCAGGATGCCCGAAACCACGCCGCTGGTGACGGTGCCGATGGTGCGGCCGCGGTCGGCCGGCGCCGCCAGCGTCGCGGCGTAGGCGACCAGCACCTGGATCACGACGGCAAGCAGCCCGACCAGCACCATGCCGACCAGCAGCACCGCGGCGTTCGGCGCGGTGCCGACGATGGTGAGCGCGATCGCCGACAGCACGGTCTGGCCGACGATCAGCCTGCGGCGGTCCCAGAGGTCGCCGAGCGGCACGATCAGCATCAAGCCGAAGGCGTAGCCGACCTGGGTCAGCGTCACGACGCCGCCGATCACCGCCGGCGTAATGGAGAGATCCTGCGCCATGGTGTCGAGCAGCGGCTGCGCGAAATAGATGTTGGCGACGCTGAGGCCGCAGGCGACGGCGAACAGCAGCACGACGGCGGGCGACAGAGCGCGCGGCGTTGCGTCGCCGGTCTTGTCGTTTGTCTTGTGATGGTCCTCGGCCGGCCGGGCCTCAGCCATGGTCTGGTTCGTCATCTTGCCTCCGCTGCAATTCGCAATCTGGTCTCATCATGAGACCAGTTGCGTCGGACGCTGTCTAGTCCTATTTTAAGACCAGTTCGGAATCGTGATCGAGGGAGGCGGGAGCGCGATGAAGCGGACCGCATTTGCAAAAGCGGAATGCCCGGTGGCGCGCGCGCTGGACGCGATCGGGGACTGGTGGTCGCTGTTGATCGTGCGCGACGCGTTTGACGGCCTGCGCCGGTTCGGCGACTTCCAGAAGAATCTCGGCATCGCCAAGGGCATGCTGACGACACGGCTGCGCACGCTGATCGAGCTCGGCGTGCTCGAGCAGGTCGCGGCCTCCGACGGCAGCGCCTATCAGGAATATGTGCTGACCAGGCGGGGCCACGACCTGTTCCCGATCGTGGTCGGCTTGCGGCAATGGGGCGAGGCGCATCTCTTTGCGCGCGGCGAGCCGCATTCGGTGCTGCTCGACCAGGCCGGCCAGGCGGTCGGGCAGCTCGTGCTGCCGTCGAAGAACGGCAAGCCGCTGGGCTGGGCGGATACGAAGGTGAGGAAGGTGGCGCGGCGGCGGTGAGCGAAGGGCGAACTCTCTCCACGTCATTGCGAGGAGCGAAGCGACGAAGCAATCCATGTCTCGGCAAGCGGCGCGATGGATTGCTTCGCTACGCTCGCAATGACGGGGATTGAGCCAGGCCGTCGCCCTTCGAGACGCGCTACGCGCTCCTCCAGCGACAAAGGCGAAGCCTTTGCGCGGGGGTGACGGATGACGTGTGATCAATCCACGATGAACAGCGTCGCACCTGTCTTGGTCGACGAACGGTGCGCGGCGTCGCCGAAATCGGAGACCTGGTAGCTCATGCCGGGCATCAGCGTGAATGTGCGGCCGTCGCGCAGCTCGGTGTCGAGCTCGCCGCTGACAACAAACAGCACATGGCCGCGATCGCACCAGTGATCGGCGAGGTAGCCGGGCGAATACTCGACCATCCGCACCCGCAGCTCGCCGATGTTGAGCGTGCGCCACAACGCCTGTCCGGTCTCGCCGGGATGCACTGAAGGTTCGAGCTTGCTCCAGTCGGTGACGGTGAAGGGCAGGGACGGGATTTTCATGGGGGTGGTTCCTGACGTTCTGTGACTCTACGCGTCTGCATCTCCAAATGCCGGCGTCATCCCCGCGCAACGGCGAAGCCGTTGTCGCTGGAGGTGCGCGTCGAGCGGTGCGCCAGCAGCGCTCGGCGGGCCTCGAAGGATGGGGATGGAGCCGGGCCGTCGCCCTTCGAGACGGTCGCTTCGCGACCTCCTCAGGGTGACGGATTACTGCATGCGGCAACCTCAACCCACCAGATGGTTCGCCGAGCCTTGCCTGATCTTGCCCTGATCATCCAGCCGCAAATACTCGCAGATCTTCTTGCCGCGTTCGTTCTGGTAGAACACGACGACGCTGTCGGGCGAGACATAGAGGTCGATCAGCTCGAAATGCAGCTCGGGCAATTTCGCCAGCGCCGCGCTCCAATAGGCCCGCAGCTGCGCCTTGCCGCGCACGGTTCCCGACGCGCCGAAGCCGAGCGGCGGGATCCGGTCCGAGGTCATCTCGGCATCCTCGGCATACATCGCCAGCACCCGCTCGAGATCGCGCGCGTTCCAGGCGGCGATCCAGTCGCGGCCGAGCGCCGCAAGGCGGGGCGGCTCGTGAAAATCCGGCATTGGTTTCCTCCATGTGGCTTATGGCCAAATTAGGTCAATAATACTGACCTATACGGATTTGTCCATGCCCAAAGAAGAATGTGGGCGCCCCTTCGAGCGCGGTTGCGGGGGCGGGCGCCGTCGCGTATCTGCTTGCCATGACAGCCCAGCACACAGCCCAAGACACAGCTCAAGCGCCGTCGACGCCCTCCGTGGCCTCGGCGCATGACAAGATTCTGATTGTCGATTTCGGCAGCCAGGTGACGCAACTGATCGCCCGCCGCGTCCGCGAGATGGGCGTCTATTCCGAGATCGTGCCGTTCCAGAAGGCGGAGGCCGCCTTCAAGGAGATGAAGCCGAAGGCGGTGATCCTCTCCGGCGGTCCGGAATCGGTGCACGAGACCGGATCGCCGCGGGCGCCGCAGCTGATCTTCGAGTCGGGCGTTCCCGTGCTCGGCATCTGCTACGGCCAGATGACGCTCGCGGCCCAGCTCGGCGGCGAGGTCGAGGGCGGGCATCATCGCGAGTTCGGCCGCGCCGATGTCGAGGTGAAGACCGACAGCCAGCTGTTCGACGGCATCTGGGGCCACGGCGAAAAACACCAGGTGTGGATGAGCCATGGCGACCGCATCACAAAGATGCCGCCCGGCTTCTCCGTCGCCGGCACCTCGCCGAACGCGCCGTTCGCGATCATCCAGGACGAGACGCGCAAATATTACGGCCTGATGTTCCATCCCGAGGTGGTGCACACGCCCGACGGCGCCAAGCTCTTGCGCAACTTCGTGCGCAAGGTCGCGGGGCTGACCGGCGACTGGACCATGCGGGCGTTCCGCGAGGAGGCGATCGAGAAGATCCGCGCCCAGGTCGGCAAGGGCAAGGTGATCTGCGGCCTGTCCGGCGGCGTCGATTCTGCGGTGGCGGCGGTGCTGATCCACGAGGCGATCGGCGACCAGCTCACCTGCGTGTTCGTCGATCACGGCCTGCTGCGGCTCGACGAGGCCAAGACCGTCGTCGACCTGTTCCGCAACCACTACAACATCCCGCTGGTCCATGTGGACGCGTCGAAGGAGTTCCTGGGCGAGCTCGAGGGCGTCACCGATCCCGAGGTGAAGCGCAAGACCATCGGGCGCTTGTTCATCGACGTGTTCGAGGCGGAAGCCAAGAAGATCGGCGGCGCCGAATTTTTGGCGCAGGGCACGCTCTATCCCGACGTGATCGAGAGCGTCTCGTTCACCGGCGGCCCGTCGGTGACCATCAAGTCGCACCACAATGTCGGCGGCCTTCCGGCCCGCATGAACATGAAGCTGGTGGAGCCGCTGCGCGAATTGTTCAAGGACGAGGTGCGCGCGCTCGGCCGCGAGCTCGGCCTGCCCGAAGTGTTCGTCGGCCGCCACCCGTTCCCGGGCCCCGGCCTCGCCATCCGCTGCCCCGGCGATATCACCAGGGAAAAGCTCGACATCCTGCGCAATGCGGACGCGGTCTATATCGACCAGATCCGCAAGCACGGCCTCTACGATGCGATCTGGCAGGCCTTCGCGGTGCTGCTGCCGGTCAAGACCGTCGGCGTGATGGGCGACGGCCGCACCTACGAATACGTCGTTGGTCTGCGCGCCGTCACCTCGACCGACGGCATGACCGCCGACTTCTACCAGTTCGACATGAAGTTCCTCGCCGAGACCGCGACGCGCATCATCAACGAGGTGAAGGGCGTGAACCGCGTGGTGTACGACGTGACCAGCAAGCCGCCGGGGACGATTGAGTGGGAATAATTCGGATCCGTCCAGGACTATCCCGCTCTGTCCAATTGCACGACTTAACAGACTGATTTTACGATCTAAATCGTCATCTGCATTCGAGAACTATCGGCGCGCATAAAACCGGACAGACGGAGCGCCTGACGGTGTCGCCGTCCATTGAAACCATCGATCCCGATCAATACCGTCATACGCGATGCTGCGTCTGACGGTATTTTTCTTTGCCCAAGTGCTTGGAAAACAAAGAGATCTCCAGTCAAACGCGGCTCAAAAATGGCTGACGGTATTTGCCTGGAGGGAATGTCCTTGCTGACAGACGCTGCGCTTAAGGCGCTGAGACCAAAGGAAAAATCATACAAGGTCACCGACCGAGACGGCATGTACGTGGTTGTGTCGCCCGCCGGCACGCTGTCTTTCCGACTAGACTACCGTCTGCATGGTCGACGCGAGACTGTGGTTCTCGGAAAGTACGGCCCGACAGGCTTGTCGCTCGCACGCGCTCGCGAGAAATGCATCGATGCGAGGCGCGCGGTAGGCGAGGGGCGGTCACCCGCTATCGAGAAGCAGCGCGAGAAACGGCGTCTCCTTGAAGCCAGGAGTTTCGGTGAGCTCGGAGAGAAGTGGCTCGTCGCGGCACCCATGGCCGATAGCACCCGGGCAATGCGGCGATCGATCTTCGAACGCGAACTGCTTCCCGTTTGGCGCAAGCGCCTTTTGAATGAGATCGCACCCGGCGATCTTCGCGCTCATTGCGCTGCCATCGTGGAGCGCGGCGCTCCCGCAACCGCGATCCACGTCCGTGATATCGTGAAGCAGATCTATGGATTTGCGATCCTGCATGGCGAGAAGATCGCAAATCCAGCGGACGAGGTGGGACCTGCGTCGATCGCAAGCTTTGTCCCGAGAGACCGCTCGCTTTCACCGGCTGAAATTCGCGTCATGCTCAAACAACTGGATCATGTCGCGACATTGCCCACCATCAGGCTAGGATTGCGTCTTTATCTGCTCACGATGGTCCGCAAGAGCGAACTGCTCGATGCCACATGGGATGAAGTCGATTTCGAGAATGCGGTCTGGACGATTCCGAAGGAGCGTATGAAGCGCTCGAAGGCGCACAACGTCTATCTCTCGAGCCAGGTGCTCGATATCTTCATTGCGTTGAAGACCTGCGCAGGGAATTCAAAGTATGTCCTGCCGTCGCGCTATGACGCCGACGCTCCGATGTCGCGGGCAACGTTCAACCGGGTCACATACTCGGTCGTTGAGCAGGCAAGCAAGGAAGGGCTTCCGCTGCAGCCGTTCACGGTTCATGACCTGCGAAGGACCGCGTCCACCCTTCTGAACGAGCTCGGGTTCAACAGCGACTGGATTGAAAAGTGCCTTGCGCACGAGGACGGACGATCATCCCGGGGAGTCTACAACAAGGCCGAATACGAGGTGCAGCGTCGTCACATGATGCAAGAGTGGTCCAACATCGTTGATGCCTGGGCCGGTGGCCAGAAATACATCCCAACGCTCATTCCGCCTTCAATGCCGCTCCTGCAGCCCGACCCGGCCCTTTAACCGGCCGGGCTCGACGTTGCCTCACGTCAGGATGCGGCGCACGAGCAGGAGGAGTCGATCTGCGCGCAGCCAGCCAGGCTTCGACCTCAGCAAGGTCCCACACCACACACCGGGCCGAGAGTGCGAACCGTCTCGGAAAGTCGCCGCGCTGCTCCATCTCATAGATGGTGCTGTCGGCAAGCGGGACCATCTCGCGAAGCTGGTCTCGCCGGATGGTGCGTTTGATGCGGATGATTTCTTGACGTGCCATATTTCTAGATTCTCGATTGAGTCTGATTGTTCTCGAGCAGGTAAGAGCTTGGGTTCGCTCTCGGCAACTTCTTGGGGAGCGGATCGTGGAAAAAGAAAGGTCGGGCGGCGGTCGTACGCTTTCCAAGCTAAATCCAAAGGTTTGATCCATTCACCCGCTCCAGCGTGCTTTCGCTATCCAGAACAGTTTCTAAGTCAACTTTTTGCTCTCTCTCTCTCTCTCTCTCTCTCTCTCTCTCTCTTCTCTCGATTTTCATACAACCCGTACATTTGAGCTGGAATCCCCAGACCTTTTAGCGAGTCCTTGCGCGACGAACGACTGATTATCAGCATTAGAATCCTTCGAAAATGTCGCCAGCAGTCTTCTCTAAACGCTCGCAAAACCGGCTGCGCTTTCCTCTCGCCGACGCCCTTCGTAGCTGCACTCATCCGTCATCAGAAGGGACTATCGACATCCTGGTGATGGCCCTTCGAGAGCCAAGACTTGCCCACCAGCCATCTTCGCCTCTTATGAGAAAGACTGAGCTTCCGGCTACGTTACTCCGTGTGACCTCTCGCCACGTATTCAGATCGATCACTGATGGCGCCGACGAAAAACCGGGATGCGTATGCCACTCACCGACAAATGTGTGGGTGCGGCCACTCTCGGTCCATCGCTTCTTGGCGAGCGTCTGATGCCCGGGATCGTCTCGATCAAATCGTAGTCTTGCACGGCGATCGCGCCGCAGAGGTTCCGAACATTCCGTGATCTCGATATGGGGGCCTCTATAGCAACCAATCAGGATCCCTCCAGCCTCTGTCGCGTTCTCGGGAGCGCGCAAGTAGCTATCGATTCTCTTCGTCACCTGCTCGTGGACGACTATGAGCCGCAGGCGGGCGCGGAAGATCACTGAACCCGTGCTTGGCAAGCTGGACACTCTGAAGCTGGCGTCAGGTTCATGTCCTTGATCTGGAAGCTGCGGTCCGGATCTAGCACGCGCGTTCGGAAGCGATGTCTTGGATCGCCGCTGCTCCATGCGAGTACAAGATCCAGCGCCAAGGCCGCTGCCGACATCGATGCCGAGACCGGGAATGGAGCGTAGAGCCCATCCCCACATGCTGGATTGCGCCGTAACTCGTTATCGGCGTCCGGACGCATGACCCGGTGCCGCGGCTCGCCGGCTAGTTTGGGCTTGAGGCATTTGAAGCACCCGTATTCCGGTCCGTCGCAAAGTAAAACCTGAGCCGAGCCGCCGTTGCCGACGATCCAAGCGTGAAGCACTGCAGGAAAGTTTGGACGCTGGGACACGGCATGATGGTTCAAAGCAATCGAGAACGGTTCTTCACCCGTTGCGTCGATGATCAGGTCGCCCGACAATGACTTCAAGATCGCTGTCGCGTCCAGAGGGCGGCATTCGATTGCGAGATACGGAAGCTGTCCGCGAATGTACTCGGCACAACCGTCAGCCTTGTTCTGGCCCAAAAACGAGATTCCGAGAATATGCCGCCCGAGATTGGCCGGCGATAATCTGTCGTAATCAATCAGCTTCAGACATCCTCCCAGCGACCCGGCACCGCTTTGCGCGAGATTGTAGGCGAGAAAGCCACCGATGGTCCCGCAACCGATCAGAACTATGTTCTTTCCGGCGAGGCTCGGCAAAGCCCCAAGATTGCGCTGGTAGAGAAAGCGTTCATCGATTGGAGAACCCAGATGGCGTTCGACCGCCACATCCTCGGTGTGGTCGAGCAGGAGCTTCGGCAGAGCCGACTTCCGCGATTTCATGAATTCGGGGCGATCAAAGCGTTTGGGGATTTTGATCTCCGCGAGACAGATGGCATTGGGTGCGCAGATCGCGATCCAACGCGTCAGACCGGTTCCCAGCCCCAGCGCGGGCTCCAATTCGCTTGCTATGCCAATCCGGTCGAGAAAAGCGGCAAGGGCTCGAAGATTCCGGGGCAGGGCTCCGCCCCCATCTGCGCCCAGATCGAAATCTACCCGCACGATCCGGCAAGGTGCAGTTTCCGGAGTAGCCTTGATACCGCGGTTAGCCGCATGGAGCGCCTTGAGGGAAGGGGCGAGACCGTCCTTCGGCGCCAGCACTAGCTTGTCGTTGGCCGTCCGTGACAGCCCAACAAAGAATATCTCACCCTCGCCTCGAAAACCCTCTGGCAGATCCACCAGGATTAAAGGGCCGGCAGCCCAGTATTGGCTGAATTCGTCGACGTAGTCGACATCGGAACGGCCTCGAAGCCCATCGCCCAGAACCTTCTCCGCCAGCTTCAGACATTGCAGAACGGTCCCCGCGGGGTCATATCGATCGAGCACCATGGCATTTCTTGCGACGTAGCACACCATGTTGTCTGGCCCGAGCAAATGCGGCGTTCGCTTACCTTCCGCTTTGCCGCGCGAGAGCAGTTTGATGACCGGCGGATCGACGAAATCAAGGTCAGGCACCTCGATCGACACCTCGGCCTCCAGACCATGCCGGTCGATCCGGCCAACGTAGTATGGATGCGCGCTCTGGCTCCAATCCTTTTTGAAGCCCTCCTGTCTCAGCGCGGCATCGATTGCTCGGAGGCCCTCCTGCTCATCCACTGGTTGACCGTCCCACAGACGGCGCCGGCGAGATGATGGCCGGTGCAGCTACTACAGCCGCTGCCGCAGCCGCGTGAGCCTTGACGAGATCAGGACGGTTGGGAATTCGCTCGCCGAAAATGGCTTTCAGATGGTCCACGGCGACCTCTGGCAGGTAGCAATGGTTGATCGCGTCATCCAGCTGCTCGTGCATCGCGTTGGCAGCCTTGATGGCCTGTTGACGTTGCTCGCGGGTCCAGGATGACCCGAGAACTTCGGTGGTTTCGGCTGGATTGAGAATTTCACCGGAGAACATATCGGCAAGGCGCGAAGTCACTTCGAGGAGCGCGAGATCGTCGCGGCGAGGGACGCTCAGATGGCCAACGTCCTCGAAGGCGTAAAAGGCGCAGGCCATCAGGATGATCGATGAGACATGATCAAGCTTGTGATGATCGCGCCAGGCCTTCAAGTACCGGCATTCGCGCCGCAAGAGTTCGCCATAGAAGTCGATGGCATTGAGAAACCAGTCGTGAATCTTTCGCGGATCGGATGGCTTCCAGTTCTCCTTGCGGTGCGCGAGCAGGACCTTATCGGAATCGACCTGATCCCAACTCTCGATCCGCATCTTCCGCGAACTCATGAAGTCGATGTTGTCTTCAGAATCGGCAATCGCCATATCCATTGCGGCTTTGGTCAGCCTGCCAAACTGGTCATCCGGTATGGCGTACAAGGGGACGTCAACGTGCAGGCAATCGTCGATGATGACCCGCGCGCAGGTGTCCTTTTCCTCGAAGCCCTTCCACTTCTCGCGTTCGATCAGCACCTTCAGCGCGGCATCGACAATGGCGAAATAAAGGATCGCTGCTTCGGTGGGACCATTGCCCTTGACGAACGTCATCGGCAGATAGAGGCCGTCGTCCACGTCGATCTGCTGCGGCGGCATCCATGCCCGCCGGTTAAGCAGTTTGTAAGCCTCGCTGCCTTGGGTGAAGAAGCGCGGAATGATCTGTCTTCCGAATTGACGCTTCGTCTCGGTCGCGATCACTGCCCTGAGATGGTCGCGGATCTTTCGCTTGGCCTTCTGTAGTTTGCCCTGTTCGTCAGCCAACAGTTCGAGCTTGGCGAGGAGGTCGACGCCCCCCTGGGCGCCATGGAGCAGCTTATCGACGTTTGCCACAGTGGTACCTTTCTGTTTGCAGGTCGCTTGCCACCGACGTTCGGCGATCCGGGCGTCGGGGACGGCTTGCATCCAGCGGCACGAATCGATGGCTACCGCTATACAATAGCGCCTTTCTTGGTATCGGAGAACGAATTGGCAACAGAATCCACAAAAAAGAAGCTGTTTCAGATACTTGCTCTGAGTGGGGGTGGCTATCTGGGGCTATATACCTCCGAGATCCTTGCCCGCCTCGAGGGCATGGCCGGCAGACCCATTGGAAGCTGCTTTGATTTGATCGCCGGCACATCGGTTGGTGGCATCCTCGCAGCGGGCGCTTCGCTGGATGTGCCGGCTGCCCGGATGCGAGACCTTTTCATTGAACGAGGTCGGGACATCTTTTCGAGCCGGCCGCGGCCGAAGTTCGGCTGGATCGACGCGGGGCGATCATTGCTAGGTCCGAAATACGATGGCCGAGCGTTGCGGAGCGTTGTGTCGGAAATTATCGGCGATCAAACGACGCTGGCTGCCTGTAAGCACCGCCTCATCATCCCAGCGGTCAATATGACTAAGGGGAGTGTCCAGATGTTCAAGACGGGTCATCACCCAGACTTTACGATAGACCCCAACCGGCGACTGGTCGATGTGGTCATGGCAACCAGCGCCGCGCCGACCTATTTCCCGCTGGCCGAAGTCGACCATGCGCACTATGCCGACGGTGGGCTCGTGGCCAATGCGCCCGATCAATGCGCCCTACATGAGGCAACGCACTTTTTGAAGCAAGATGTGTGTCAGGTCTCAATCCTGAGCATTGGGACCACATCGACCGGTTTTTCGCTCAAACGTGCCCTCGGTCGCAATCTCGGCAGCGCTAAATGGATGATGCGAGGCCGGCTGTTGAGAACGATCGTTTCTTCCCAGCAGCAACTCGTTGACTACATGCTTCGCCACCAACTTGGCGACCGCTACCTGCGGATCGATACCACCCAATCGGAAGAGCAGCAGGCGGATCTGGCCTTGGATGTTGCTGATGAAAACGCTCAAGGCACGTTACTAGGTCTGGCGGAGGGTAGCTTTCAGAAGGTGGCTGCCTATCCCGGGCTTCAACAATTTCTGTCGCACGTGCCTGATCCGCCTCAATTTCCGGGCGCGCTTCAGTGAGGTAGGCAAAAGCAAACGTCGAAAGATCTCATGTGGTCTGATCAGGTGGTTCGAATCGAGCGCACAAGGGACATCCTCCGCGACGTGATGGCGCGGCGAACGTACGATTTCTCTGGCATCGGCCTCGTCGTTTGTAGTTCGCCCGAAAAATTGCCAATCGTACCTCTCTCGAAGTCCGAGCCGAATATTGAAGAGGGTGATCTTGTACGACAGCTAATTGCGATTGCTTCACGCGGCAGCGCTTACCATGATGGCTTCCATATCATCTCCCCTTCATGGCAACTGATCAGAGTTGCGCAGTATTTTTCGCCGCCAATTGCCCACGATGCCGTAATCGATCGTTCCAAGCGATTTGGCGGACGATATTTGGCTGCTCTCTTTGGGTCGTCCATTCCTGCCGTAAGCCTGTCAGGCATCGCTAGCGAGGATTTCGGGATCGCAATTTTTGAGCGGGGCCGCGAGGTCTTCTTTGAGGAAACCAAATGATCAGCGTTCTTCCCCTTGCCCGCATTATCGCAATCATCGCGGTATCCTACGCTGCTTGCATTGCTGCGATCCTTGCGATGGTCTGGCAATGGGGGGACAAGCCGACCGTTTGGTCGAGCGTCGGTGTCGCGTTCTCGGGTGCGACCACGTTGAATATCCTGTTGCTGTTCTTGATCTATGTTGGCTGGAAGCGGATTTGGGCAATGTTTCCCCAGCTCAATCGGCTTGTCTTTCCCGATCTGAACGGCGACTGGATTATGAACATTCATTGGCAGAATGCAGAACGGAGCGGCTTCGTCGTAGCAAGAGCACAGATCAAGCAGGATCTACTTCGCATCAGCATGGAGGTGTTCTCTCGCGACTCCGACTCGGAAACTCTGATTGCTCTGCCCAAAAAGGATCCGGAGTCCGGCAGGCCTATCCTTTATTATGTCTACCGCGTGATCCCGAAATACAATAAGGCCGACGCCGGTTCATCATATGAGGGATCTGCTATCCTCAAGATTTCGAACTCAGGCCCGAACCGATTAAGTGGAAACTATTTCACGAGCCGCCAGGGAGTCGGGCACTTCGATCTGAGCCGCTGAACAAGCGTTGACGTCATGCGACCCCTTCGTAGGGGGCAGGGCGAAACGGTGTAACAAGCCCCTCGTCCATGCCATTCAATTGCAGCAACCGGGCAGAGAGGTCGGGGCTCTGCGTTGAACTAATGGCCAATGTACCGTCGTGACCTGGCGGCTGGAGAATCAGGTAGCCCGTTAGCAGCTGGAGAGCTGCGAATGGACGAAGTACCTGAGTTCGATGTGCCCGTTTTCAAGAAGCTGGCCAAGAACGATACTGCGGAGGCGAAGGGAAAGCAGGGCGGACCACTGATCCCTGAAGACCTCGTCGCCTATTTTCCAAAACTGAATCGACCTGTGGGGAAGGGATCCGCGACCCTCCCAATCACGGCGATCCTCGTCAGTGGATCGAAGGAGCTGGAGACGGTTGCTGCTAGTTACAAGATGCAGACCAGAGGGAACAAGAGAACTGGCGAATATCGCATCACGCGAATCGCGCCACTCCACAGGCTGTCCGCTGAGGATGACATTCTGGTTATCGAGCGCAGTCTGGCTGACCGGAGCATGTACCGACTGACTCTTCTGAAGAAGGGCACGCCTGAATTCCTGAGTGTCGATGCCATCGCTGGTGGGCAGAGATCCGGTGCTGTAACGACCGAAGGCCTGTCTCCGGCCACGGAAACGGAATTTGAAGATGCAGAGCGCGAGCAGCGGGAACGGGAAAAGAAGAAATTCGATCTCTTTGATACGGCGGCGCCATACCAGGAATCCCGAACGCGCCGGCTGGCGAGATCAAGCACGTTCAAGAGGCTAATTTCAGATTACTATGGCGGAAGGTGCGCGCTGTGCGGGGAAGCACTGGTTACAGCGAGCGGAGCGTCGGAAACTGAAGCCGCGCATATCGTTCCTCGAGCCAGGCGCGGGCAGGACGACGCTCGCAATGGACTGGCCCTGTGCAGGTCTCACCATTGGGCCTTCGACAAGGGGATGTGGGGCGTACTCGCCTCCGGAGCGGTCTTTGTCAGGGATGACGTCGGCAAATTGACCCAGAACGCGTCTTTGGCCGCATTTGCAACGAAAGAACTTCGCAAGCCGTCGGATGGATCGAAGGTCCCGCATGAGGACGCGCTTGCCTGGCACATGAAGAATCTGGTGAACAAGAAAGCTCCTGCCAAAACGGCAAGAAAAGCAAAGAAAGCAGTCAAGTCTGCCTGATCGTTACAAGGCTGACAAACTCCTCGACGTTCATGAGCCAAGTTCTCTGTTTCTCACGATAAGTCGCGTGCAGCGAAGTTGGCAACACGAGCTGGAGGTTCTTCGCACGCATCTCGTCGGTCTGGTTCTCGGATATGCCCGGCTCGAGTGTGATAAGGTGCTTGTGCGGAATTCGTTGTGCTTCCGACAAGACCTGTCGCCACCGGTCCTTGCAGGTCGACTTCGAGCCCAGCATGGTTAGCTTCTCGGCATTGAAGTTTGTATCTTGGTACGCAGTGCGGCCAGGAAAGAGAAAGTCAGGCTTGTTGCGGAGTTCAGTCTCGACACCACGTTCGAATTTCAGCTTGCGAGCGGAGAACAGCGCTGCGACGTGATGTTCCAGCGATTTCCCGGCGCGCGATTTGCGCCGGTTCTGAACGCTGAGAGAAAACGAGATGAAGCCGTCTACGTCGGGGACCTTCTCGGTCAGGAATCCGGCTTGCAGACGGTCGGCCACGACCAGCCGCTCGAGCCGTCGGAACAGAAGCTCCTCACGTTCGATCCATGCCATTAGGACGGCGTCAGCGTTGTCACTGGCATTCACGTTTGCCAAGGAGTCCCGCGCCAACTTCGAGAAGTCGGCTGTGGCGGGAAATTTAGTGCCGAAGGGCTCTAGAATGCTGTCGAGCTTGTCCGCTTCCGGCTCCTCGGCATCGATCCCCAGCTCGTCAAGGATGTACCGAGCCGCAAAATCCAGCCGGGATGACTGGTCCTCGGGGATCTCCTTCACCTTGAACGTAAAGTCAGGCTGCTGCTCGAGGCCAAACAGATAAATGAGCTGGCTCTGGATCGTGCTGTCCTTAGGCGTAACGATGATCATCGCTGTCCCGTCGGGACGCATCGCCACGAAGAACGTGTCGCCTTCGCCCATCAACGCTGTGACGCCGTTCTCATAGTAGTAGAGACGGTATTCCGCAGACCTGTGAACCTGCTTTCTTCGGGAGTCGTACCAGCTCACAACGCCGTCTTCGGAGATCGCTTCCTGCTCGTCGCTGAGCCAAATGAACCGGGCAGGGATCTTCAGCCGGTCGTCATCGCCCAGCAGTCTGCGGATATGCCCGCCCTGGAATTCGTGCTGGCGCGAGCGCTTGGGATCTGCCTCGACCGCGCTGAGGCGTTTGACAGCGACGCCCTCGAAATAATCGGACAGAAGCCCGCGCTGCATTCTATGCCCCGGCGAGTTCAAAACGTTTTCTGCTGGACGTTAGCCATTTTGAACAACTCGCGATTGCGCGCGAAGAGTCAAGGCGCGTGCGCCCCTTTAGGGCGCATTCCCAGACAATCCCGACCCGCCAGCCGGCATCCAGCAACTTCGTGATGTTTGCCTCGTCGCGCGTGACATTGCCGCTGATCTTGGCCCGCCAGAAATCCGGGCGGGAGGATGGCCACTTGAACAAATGGCAGTTATGGCCGTGCCAGAAGCAGCCATGAACGAACAACACGGCATTCCACTTGGGGAAGACCATATCTGGCTTGCCGGGGAGTGACGCATGGATCCGAAAACGAAAGCCCTCCGCGTGAAGGCCTTTGCGCAAGAAGATCTCGGGCCTGGTATTCTTTCCCCGGATGCCAGACATCATCCGGCTGCGAACCTCCGGAGAGACGACGTCAGCCATTGGCGACGCGCAAGTCGAACGCTCGCTGCGCGTCCTGCTCGGGCTTGATGGCTTCGACGAGATGCGGCTTCACTGCCTTGGCCACGAACTCTACAACCGGCACGACGACGGCATTGCCGAACTGCCGATAGAGCTGGGTGTCGGATACGTCCTTCAGGATGAACGGCTTGCCTGGCCGATCGAAGCCCATCAGGCGTGCGCATTCGAGCGGAGTGAGACGGCGAGGGCGATTGCCTTTCTGTTCCACTAGGATCTCCGAACCATCCTTGTAATAGCGCTGCGACAGGGTGCGTGTCACTTGGTCGGGACCGAAGACACTGTAGCCGAAGCCATTGCCGGCGGCGTTGTGCTTCTTCTTGTAGTCCTGCAGGTACTTCCACAGGTGACGGGTCAGCGTGTACTTCGGGTCAACCTCGGGCTCGAGAATGCTGCCGAGCTTCGGTCCATTCTCGGCCGAAGGCAACTGAAGCGCCTTGAAATCGAATGTGGTCGGGTTTCTGAAGCCGACGATGAAGATGCGCTGCCGTTTCTGCGGCACCCACGGCTCCGAGCTGATGACACGGTGCTGAACGTGATAGCCGAGTTCCTCCTCCAGCACTTTCATGATGGTCTTGAACGTCTTGCCGCCATCATGGCGTTCGAGGTTCTTGACGTTCTCCAGCACGAATGCCGAAGGCTCATGGTGCCTGATGATCTGAGCTGTGTCGAAAAACAGAGTTCCCTGCGTCTCGTCAAGGAAGCCGTGCTTCCTTCCGAGTGCGTTTTTCTTTGACACGCCGGCGATGGAGAAGGGCTGGCATGGGAAACCCGCAAGCAGCACGTCGTGCTCCGGGATGAGATCGGGCTTTTCTGAAAACTCGCGGATGTCACCGGCGATCGGGTGATTATCGGGGAAGTTGTTGGCGTAGGTCTTCTGGCTGTTCTTGTCCCACTCGGACGTGAAAACACAGCGGCCGCCGATGCTCTCGAAGCCCTTTCTCAGGCCGCCGATGCCTGCGAACAGGTCGATGAAACGGAACCAGCCGGGAGCGTCAGCTACGCGGGCCGCGGCAGCCTGCTCCAACAGCTTCAGCTCGGCGCCTTCGAGCCTATTCTTGCCGTTCTGGTAACGGAACCCGGTGCTGCGGGAAACACCGATCAAATGAATGGCTTCATCGAAGGATAGGCCGGCCTGCTGGCGTAACGCCGTGAATCGCGTCAGTTTACCGGCCACCGTTTGTCCCCCCGAATCTGTGTCATCGAGTCTCACCGTGACACAAAGATTCCCAGCGAACAATTAAAATGTTCCTAATTTGTTCTCATGGCGCGGGTGGCGCACAGGAAAATTACCAGCGCATCGGTTGGTGACAGGAGCAGGGCCCTTAGAGGTGGAGGGCGAGAAGCCGCGCGAACATCTGCGCGGTGTCCTTGGCCCCAGGCACCGCCCTGCATGGCCAGACTATCCTCGCCATCTCCGGTCGCGTTGCTCGCACATGCGTGCCGGCCGATTGAAGGAAATGGTTCGCGCTTTCCACGGGTGAACACGTGCGGCGACCAATTGGTCGATCCGGCTTCAACTTGTAGCGCCGGAATCAGAAGCAGACCGAAATCCACAGTGCGGAGTCGATCCCGACGAAATGCCTGGGAAATGGCATCTTGCAACCGGGCGTTGAGCCAGCCTATTGTTTCCAAAAAGGAATTGCTGACCGAGCAACAGCAGGGGGAGCATTAGGATTGCCCAGGATAGGACTTGAGTTTCTTTTGAATACTGGCGGTGAGTCCGAAGGTCTCAGTGATCCCGGCGTAGAGAATTTCAGAGACAAGCCATTTACAGCTGTAGCTCGCGAAACCGGCCAGAACAGCAGGGATGCGAGACGGGACCACACCAGGCCGGTGCGTCTCACCTTCGACGTCCTTTCGATGAGCTCCGAGGATTTTCCTTCAATCGCTGCCTATCGGCAGGCCGCACGACTGTGCCTCAAGAAGGCTGACCGGCCCAAGAACGAGAAGGAGAAAGGATTCTTCGAGCAGGCGATACGTGCCCTTGAGGCCTCCCAAATCAGGGTTCTGAGAATCGCTGACTTCAACACAACGGGCGTTCGTGGTCCTTGTGAGGAAGGATATCCATTTCATGCGCTCGCCAAGTCAGACAGCGTGAGCGCCAAGGAGGATATCGGCTCCGGAGGCTCTTTTGGCATTGGCAAGAATGCTGCCCTCGCTGTCTCTGACATCCAGACTGCATTTATCTCGACGCGCTATCGCGACGACCAGGGCTCCGATTGCGTGCTTTGCATGGGAAAGACGCTCTTCATTTCTCATACTGATGCGGAAGGGAAGGCACGGAGGCGCAAGGGGTACTGGGGCAAGCTGGACGGATATCTGCCACTGGACAACCAGGCCGAGATCCCGGCGTGGATGCTTCGCGACCTTCAGGGTACGTCGATCTTCTCGGCCTGCGTGCGCGACGACGATGCTGACTGGCAATACGAAATGGCCGCAGCCATCATCATCAACTTCTTCGGCGCTATCGAGCGTCAGGAGATGGAATTCGAGATCGATAACGGCACTATCAAGATCAACAGGAATACACTGCAATCCCTCTTCCAAAATCCGAAGGTGATCGAAGCCGTCAGGCTGACGAACGCGGGCGTGGCCTTCGAGACTGCTAGGACCTTGCATGGATGTTTGATCGACGAAAAGACCACCCTGACGATGCTGGACGTTCAGGGCCTCGGCAAGGTGCAGATGCGTGTGCTCCTCAGGGACGGGCTCGGCTATACGATCGGAATTATCCGCAATGGCATGTATATCACGGACAATCTTGCCAAGTTCAACGAGCCCTTCAAGCGCTTTCCTCTGCACCGCGAATTCGCCGTTGTTATCGAGCCGGACGGCATAACTGAAAGTGAGTGGTTCAAACGCCTGGAGAATCCGGCCCACGACGACCTTTCAGCAGACCGGATCACTGATCCTCAACTCCGGGCGCAGGGAAAGCGGGCCTTTGAACGGCTGGCTAAACAGATACGCCAGCGCATCCGGGAGTTAGCGAAGTCCGAGCCGACCAGCAGCATGGAGCTCGACGAGCTGAACGATTTCTTTGCGTCGGACGCGGCCCGTGAATGGGACGATGCCGGCCCTGAAACCGACCCGCGCGTACTAAAGCCGACGGTGATCCAGAAATCGCCGCCAAAGCCCCGCCGGGCCGCAAGTCCCGTGAGCGAGGATGACGATCCGCCGATTCCAGGTCCAGGCCCGTTGCCTCCAGAGCCGGCCCCAGAGCCTGGCTCCGAGCCGGGTCCTGATTCTGACTCCGGTCCGAAGCCGCCCCGACCGCAGCCGCAAGCGAGGAGCATTGAGCTGCAAGGCGAGCGTAACCTGTTGCTTGACGGTACTTCAGGCAAGAAGCGCAGGCTTTTTTTCACGTCACCCGTTACAGGCTCGGTGAACCTGTCGGTGGAGGCGACAGGTCTCAGTAATCCGGACCAGCTCGTAGTGGCAGCGGTTTCCGGTGGCACCCTGAACGGTGGAAAAATCGAGGTTGCCTGCAAGCGTGGTGATCGGGTTGCGCTTGATATCGAGTTTGATAGTTCATACGCAGGCCCTATCGAGACGTCAGCCGTGGTAGTGCCTCTTGCGGACGGAGCGCCTTCATGAAGCTGAACGAGAGCATGAGGTATCCTCATCCCGTCCTGAGCGATTTCTCATCCGATTATGTCACCGGTGAATTCAAATGCTCCTTCGTTCAACAAATGACCGGAGAGGGTGAGCTTAAGCTTACTGCGGAGCTGAGCCTTGATTCCACGGACCTGCGGAGGCTGATCGAGAACCAGCAGGCTGCGACCGGTTACTTCGTCGTTTGCCGTCGTACCTACTTCAATGTTCTTCAGCCGGCTCCGCTGGGACGCAGTGAAAAGCATTTTGACGGGTCAAGGCTGTTTGGCGCCGTCACTTTGCGACCGGCAGTATGGACGCTGACCCCTGTACATCACTTCAGCAGCCCGCTTATTCACAAGGAATTCGGCGCGTCGGTCAATCTTCCAAAGGGAGCGGTTATCGCCCTTGGGCCTGAATTCCGTTTCTCGATCGACAAGAAAAAATTCAAGCCATTTGAAAGCATCTTCGAGCTGGCGGTGGGTGAGGGGATCGAGCCCGGAATGGTTCAGGTCGATCCGTTGCGTGACCGGATCACGATCCTTGCCGAACCAAAGACGCACAAGGACCTAGCGGACATGCGAAATATGCCGGCCGGCCGAAGCATACTGCTGAGCTCGGTCTATTTGCCAGCGGTCATGGACGTCCTTGCGCTGCTGCAGAGCGGTGACACGGCTGCAACGGGCATGAACTGGTATCGGGTGTTCAAGGCGAAGTGCGATGATCTGGGCATCAACCCCGCTGACCGCAATGGCTCCCCGCTCATGATTGCCCAGAAGCTCTTGAGGGCACCTCTCAGGAAGTCCATAGCCGTAGTGGGGACTATGTAGATGGTCGCCCAGCTCAAATACCTTTCTGACGCGGCCCTCGCACAGTTAAAGGGTGCCGTAATTTCCAATGTTGCGCGATACAAGGCAGACGGCTTTCTGGAATTTGCAGATGACCCCGGCTGGAATATCGGTCTGGGCGTTGAGTACGACGAAGTTATGCTGGGGACGCTGGACCACAGCACGCCACGAACTGTTGCCGCAATAGATCTCGCAAATTCCCGCATTGTCGGGAAAGCGCTGGCAAACCTGTCACCTACGCTCGCTAACGAGCAACGAATCTGGGTACGGCTGTCGCACATCGAGGCATTTGACTATGCGCGTGAACGCTGGATAGGGCAGGCCGGGGACGAGGCTGTTCCGAAGCTAGTCGAGGACCACTTCTTCGCATCCGGGCAAACGAAGATTCGCGATGACCACGCACTCTCGCGGCTGTGGTGGAATTACCAGATCGCTCGCACCTGTAATCCCGATGATCCGGATGAAGCCCTGTCTCTCATCCTGAAGACCGCAGACATTCGCAGCAATTTTGTCGAGCGGATCTGGATGACGAGCCGCCGTAATATCGCTTCCGCAGTTCTCGGCCTGATGAAATCAGAGCCGTGGGTTACCGACGCAGAGAAGAATTTCAGAATATTCATGAAATCACTGAACAGGCTCGGCGGCGGAATTGTTTTCGAGGTGCTCGATACGGATGAGATCAATCTCTTCCTGAAGGATTGCCTTTCCCACGCTCGCACGCTGGCCTGACTGCGAGTCAACTCCAGACTGAACCCCGAATTTGCATGAGTAGAGAAGAGCTCCTTCCGCCGATCAACCGCAAGCTCGAAGTGGCGTTGCGATCTATCGGCTACACGTTCGAAAGCGCTGTTGCCGATATAATCGATAACTCGATAGACGCGCGGGCACCCAACGTTCTCGTCCGGATCTACATCAGAAAAGACGGGCAACTCGACCTGTTCGTCTGGGACGATGGTCACGGTATGGATCCGGACACGCTTCGGGATGCAATGCGATTCGGTGCGGATGTTTCGAACGACATCAACCGTCTCGGCAAGTTTGGTCTCGGACTGAAGCTTGCCTCCCTCAGCCAGGCGCGTGAAGTTCAGGTAGTCACGCGCAAGGATGGAAAGATCTCGGGGCGGGAATGGCCCGAGCATGGCATCGCCCAGGGGTTTGTATGCAAGGTTTTCGACGAGGAAGAATGCGTCCGTCTAGTCCACGATGCGATACCTGAGCATCCACTGGAGCGCTCCGGAACCCTTGTCAGATGGTCAAATTTGTACAGGCTGCGACGGCATCAGGACACGGCCGAAGAGTTCGCTCAAAAGCTTCTCAAGAGGCTCGAGAACTTTCTTGCGCTTGC
This sequence comes from Bradyrhizobium sp. USDA 4506, assembly GCF_054058795.1. Taxonomy (NCBI): domain Bacteria; kingdom Pseudomonadati; phylum Pseudomonadota; class Alphaproteobacteria; order Hyphomicrobiales; family Nitrobacteraceae; genus Bradyrhizobium; species Bradyrhizobium sp. USDA 4506. The sequence continues at coordinate 1,945,805 of NZ_JBSSBM010000002.1, forward strand.
CTTTCATCGCTTTCTTTCCGGGCGGCCTCGTAAAATAGCGATATCCCTCGACGTATTTGACCAACACTCAGACTCGGCGGGCCTGCCGGTACAGATCAAACCACTCGATCCCTTTGGATATGATCGCAGCGGCAATCCCGCATTTCCGCTCCGGATGTCAGTAGACGGTCCCTACAGCGACCGCATCAAGGTGATGGCACACATCTGGCCGCCCAATTCGGCCACTCCTGCCTACCGGCTTCCCGGCGGAGCCAATAGCCGGCAAGGGTTCTATTTCTACAGGAACAACCGCCTGATCCAGGCAGGTGGCTGGAACGGCCTCCGCGAAGCGGAGCCGCATTCGTCTCTCGCTCGCCTTGAAGTCGATATCGCCGCCGAGCTGGATGTAGACGTTAGTCTCGACGTCAAGAAGATGGAGATTCAGCTTCCGCCTGACCTGGCAAAGTCACTTCTTCGCGCGCAAACCGCAACCGGGATCGACTTCAAGAAGTACTTATCACTTGCAAACGATGCGTATCGAAAGCGGGCTGTCACTGATGCCGAACTACCGCTGATACCTTCAGGCGGCCTCCCTGCGACCCTGGTTACCTTTCTACACAAGGAGCTCAGGATAAAGGCGACCACGAAGCATCATGACTTGAAGATCGGGTGGAGAAAACTGGACAACGGACTCTTCTTTGACATCGATCGTGATGGAGGAAATCTTTACATCAATCAGGCCTATCGAAAACAGCTGCAGCACGGCCTTGCCGGTTCGTCGGCGGATTTACCTGTGCTGAAGTGTCTGCTGTTTCTGGTGCTCGAAGACGCACTTTCGTCTGAGCGGATGGGATCGAAAATGCGTGAACGGCTAGAGCAGATCAATCGAATACTGGTACGTGCAGTTCGGTTTGAAAGGTGCCCTGAATGACAGCGGCTAAATATCTCTCTTGGGAAAACTTCAAATCCACCGTCCTGATCGCCGGCGAGCAACGGGTGCATCGCGTAACCGATACGCCCCTCGTTGAAGTATTTGGTGACGGGGTCACAAACAAAATTGGCCTTTGGGTCGAGACTCCATCTGGGAGCGAAGTTCCTGCCGAATTGTCCCGGCTGGCGTCCGTAACGCTGAGGGAGGTGAACCACAACGGTCGCAATTGCATCGAGGTGGCGACGTCTACTGTCTCTCTATACCGGCAGTTCTATCACTTTTCGGTCGCCGTGACTGAACGGATCATCGTTGAGAAGCGTCCTCCCCTTGAGGCGGTTACGCTCGAGCTGCGATGTTTTGCTGATTTGCTGGAGACAAAGCCGCTGCTCGCGCTTGAGAGGCAGATTGGACTGATCGGGGAGCTCTTGTTTCTTGAGCGTCTGATCCGGAAGATCGGGACGCGCGCCGTCGATGGGTGGATTGGGTGGTTGCCGGAGCCTCACGATTTTCGCCTCGGCTATCTGGAATTCGAAGTCAAAACGACCATTTCGGCGCAGCGGATCCATACCATTAATGGCATTGAGCAGCTCGTTCCGTCCAAGGAATGCAAGCTCTGTCTGGTCTCAACGGTCCTCGGGCCTCCTGGCGAAGGGGGTGGGTTTTCATTGACCCAGAAGGTAGCGGAATTGACTGGTCTTCTCGCTGGTGATGTGGCCCGGCTGGAGCAGTTCAACGCTGCATTGAAGGGCTACGAATTTCGCTCGGAAGATAGCGTGCACTACTCGCGTCCGTTTGCGATCAGACGACCAACTGCGATTGTCCATGTCGATGCCGCGTTTCCCGCGATCACCCGCCCTGGAATCCAGGCCGTTCTGGGGCCGCCAGCTGCGCGAATTGAGGGGCTGAGCTACGACGTAAATGTCGAAGGCCTGGAACACGAGGACGGCACTTCCGTCTTTGAGTCGGGGCTTCCATTGTGACAGGGTAGAGATATTCGATGAGTGATTTCAATACACGGATCGAGACCGCGCTGGGAGCCATGAGCCTGAGGCCTCGCCCCCTGCGGGCGTACCTCGAGAAGCCTGGTCCGGATTTTGAGAGTGCCTCAGCATCGGACCTCGATAGGATGCTCGACCTGCTACTCTCTACTAACCCGAACGAGCCGGCGCGCGTCCGGTTCTCGAATCTCCTGCGCTCATGGGACAACGCAAAGAACGTGGACTGGACACAGACCGCCCGAAATAGCGCGGTCCGACGGAAGGCCATTCATGAAATTCTCAAATCGACCGCCGAGGACGAGAGCCGCATCGACTTGGTGCTGCCGTTCTACAGCCTCGAAGAGCCGCTGATCGTCTCTGAAAAGCACCAGGACTGGTATGAGCCGAAGGCAGGCATCAGGGACTATTACTGGAGCAAATATGTTCAGTATCTGAAAGAGAAGCGTCACTGGAATGACGTCTCGATCCTGACCATCGACAACAGCACGCGCGCGATCGTCGAATGTCTTGGCAACCCGGAATCGTCGAAAGCATACGCGTCACGCGGGCTGGTGATGGGCTATGTCCAGAGCGGGAAGACTGCAAACTTTGCCGGTGTCGTGGCTCGCGCGGCCGACGCTGGTTACCGGCTGATTATCGTCCTCGCCGGCACATGGAACATCCTGCGAAATCAGACGCAGCGGCGCCTGGACAAGGAGCTACTTGGCAAGGAGCTACTCAAGAACGATGAGACCTATATAAAGCAGCCCCCCTCTGATTGGGATGAATTTCTTGAGCATGGTAACGATCCGGCCGAGCTTGGCCACTTTGCCTGGCAGCGACTGACACGTCCTGATATTGATCTGCGAAGACTGAAACAAGCGATCGACAATCTTGAATTCGAACGGAGAAACAAGGCCGCGCGGCTATACGATCCGTCAAATCTCCATACTCTGCCTGTCAAACTTCTGGTGATTAAAAAGCACGCCGGTATCCTTTCCGGCCTGATCAAGGACCTTGCGCTATTGAGTACGGCGCTCGCGGAGCTGCCGGTCCTCATCATAGATGATGAGTCGGACCAGGCCGGTCTGAATACCGTTGATCCGCGCGCAACTGGAAAGAAGCGGGCACCTACCAATCAAGGCATCGTTGAGCTTCTCAAGCTTTTCCCGCGCGGACAGTATGTTGGCTATACGGCAACACCGTACGCCAACGCGCTTGTTGATCCTGACGATCCCGAGGATCTTTACCCGAAGGATTTCATCGTCTCGCTGGATCGGCCGCCCGGATATATGGGCGTGGCGGATTTTTTTGATCCGTTATCTGCCTACGAGGATCTGGACCCAAATGACTATGGGCAGCCCGAAATTGCATATATCCGCAGGGTCGAGTCTGCTCCTGATCAAGACGATGAGGATCTCCAGAAAGCGCTACGTAGCTACGTGCTGGCTGGAGGAATCAAGCTGTTTCGGCGCGCTCTGAAACCGCAGCACTATAAGAGCGAATACTTCCGCCATCACACCATGCTGGTGCATACGTCTACGAGCAAGGGTGCGCACGTGACGACGGCAAGCCGCGTGGAGGAGCTCTGGCTGAAATGTGCCTTCAACAGCCCCAAGGGGCTGCGCGAGCTTGGGAACTTGTGGGAGGCAGACCACCGGAAGGTAAGCCAGGCGGTCGGAAATGGAGAGACGCTTCCTGCTTCATTCGACGACCTTCGGCCGCATCTTGCACAGGCGATTGGGCAGATCGAAGAGGGGAACCGTATATTCCGTGTCGTTAACAGTGACACTGACGATGCGCCGGACTTCGGCGCCGGGCCGGTCTGGAAAATACTGATCGGTGGAAACAAGCTGTCTCGGGGTTACACAGTCGAGGGGCTTACAGTCAGCTACTATCGTCGCGTTTCCAACACCGCTGATACGTTGATGCAGATGGGGCGTTGGTTCGGCTTTCGGCCAGGTTATCGGGATCTCGTCCGGGTTTTCCTCGGTGTCAAGGAAGGCAAGAAAGGCGACACGGATCTCGTTGCTCTCTTCAAGGACGTTTGCCAGATGGAGGAGCGCTTCCGGGAAGAGATCAAACGATACATCCGCGTTGAGGGAGCTGCTCGCATCACCCCGAAGGACATTCCGCCCCTGATTGCGATTTCCGGCAGTCTTCCGCCTACAGCGCGCAACAAGATGTTCAACGCAAGGATCAAAAACAAGAATTTCGGTGGTCGCCGGTCGATGCTGACGATGACTCCGGAAACGCCGGCAAGACGGAAGGCGAATATCGATGTGGTTACCGCTCTGCTTGAGAGTGCAAAGGCGCTCGGACAGATGGCCCTCGGCGGATCACTTTCCGATGGTAAGCAGTTTGAAGCCGATGCCTTAGTGTTTAGGTCGTCGAACGAGTCGCTGATCCAGCTTCTGAATTCTTACCGATGGGTGGAGACTGAATACAAAGACGACAGCGACAGACCTGCGGATGTTAATCTTCAAATAGAGTTTCTGACGAAGCAGAAGCATGAGATATCGAACTGGCTGATTGTTGCTCCGCAACGGAGCAAGTCATTTGGAAAAGCCGTCTCGATTGATGGTGTTGGGCAGATGGCGGTAAAGCATCGTGGCCGCGGCAAGAGTGACCATTTTCAGGTTTTCGGCGAACCTCGACACCGTGACATCGCGGACTTTCTTGCCGGAATCAAGAGCAAGAATCCCATGACGCCGAACTCAGCAACCAAGGCTCTCCAGTCGGCGCACACCGGGGTTTTGCTCCTTTATCCGGTTCGAGAAAATGAGACTGACCTGGTGTCGATGGGCTATGAGCTTTTCTTCTCTCCAAATTCATTGCCGTACGACACGGGATTTACAGTGCGGCGCCACAGCGATGAGATTGTCGTTGAAGAGGGCGTCTCGTGAGAGGCAGGCCGGAGGGGACCTGCTGCGGCGCCGGCGTGGCCAAGCGCGGGCAGGTGTCCGATTGCCTTCGCGCTTTTAGGGGCCTGAATCATGCAAAAAGCCGGCACCGCTTTAGTGCTCAGTGCCCACGATCTCGTGGGCAATCTCTATTGCGCGCATTTGACAAGCGTCGATCTTAAGGTCGCACAGGGTTTGCTGCCTAAACCTGCGCGCTGGGATCCGCTCCTGGATATATTGCGCGAGCGCGGCAGGAAACACGAACAGGCCTTCCTCTGTCACCTGAGGGCGAACGGGTTTGAGCCGTTCGTGATTGAGGGCGTCGACATTACGGATGATGCCGTGACCCAAACGCGCGAAGCGATGCAGGCGGGGCATGCAATCATCGTCCAGGCAGCTTTGCGCGACGCAGGCTGGGTGGGACGTGCTGACATTCTGCGGCGAGTGGAAGCACCGAGTGACCTTGGGGAGTGGTCCTACGAGATTATCGATACCAAGCTTGCCCGCGAAACCAAGGGCGGGACCGTCTTGCAGCTATGCCTCTACGCGCAGCTTCTCGCTGCCATGCAGGGCGTAGAGCCGGAGTTCGTCTACGTCGTTGCGCCGTGGTCTGACTTTCATCCGCAGCAATTCCGTGTTGCCGATTATATGGCGTTTTTTCGCAAGGCGCAGCGCGCCACCCAGACGGCGGTGAAAGGCGGCGCCGACATTGCCGACACCGTCTATCCCGACCCGAAGACCCATTGTGACGTATGTCGGTGGCAGCCGCAATGCGACGCGCGCAGGCGCGCAGATGACCATCTCTGTCTGGTGGCCAACGTGTCCACGCTGCAGATGAATGAGCTGCGCACCAATGGTATCGCGACAGCAAAGACGCTTTCTACAATGCCCGTTCCTCTGCCATGGAAGCCGAAGCGGGGGTCAGTTACCAGCTACATCAAGGCACGGGAGCAGGCGCGTGTTCAGGTCGAAGGGCGCGAGACAGGCACTTTGTGCTACGAACTGCTCGATATGATCCCTGGAACGGGCCTTTACCTTTTGCCTCCACCGTCTCCGGGCGACGTCTTCTTTGATATCGAGGGAGACCCGTTCATCGGCGAAGGCGGTTTCGAATATTTGTTCGGCTATTGCTATCGCGACGCGGTGGGCCGCGACCATTACGAAGCGCAGTGGGCATTCGACCGCGCGTCCGAAAAGGCGATCTTTGAGACCTTTATGGACTTCGTCACTGCAAGGCGCGTCGAGTTCCCGCAGATGCACGTCTATCACTACGCGCCCTACGAGCCCGGCGCCCTGAAGCGCCTTATGGGGCGCTATGCCACGCGGCAGACCGAGGTGGATGATCTCCTGCGCGGTAAAGTTATGGTGGATCTCTATGCCGTTGTGCGCAATGCAATCCGCGCAAGTGTCGAGAGCTACTCGATCAAGAAGCTGGAACCCTTTTACGCGTTTACGCGCGTGATGCCGCTCCAGGATGCAAACGTGGCGCTGGCAGCTATTCAGGCGGGTCTGGAACTGGACGACGCCCAGTCGATCAATGAGACGGCACGCCAGGCCGTGGCAGCGTATAATCGGGACGACTGTAATTCGACGGCGACCTTGCGGGACTGGTTGGAGCAGTTGCGCGCGCAGACGATTGCAGATGGCGCCGCGATTGATCGGCCAGAACCGGGCAGTAATGGTCCAAGCGACGATATTGCCGAGCATGAAGCGCGCATCAATGAGCTGATCGGGCGGCTGACGCTCGATGTTCCTATCGACCCTGTTGAACGTACGCCGGAGCAGCATGGTCGCTTCATTTTGGCGCATTCGCTCGACTGGCACCGGAGGGAAGAGAAAGCGAACTGGTGGGAGTATTTCCGGTTGGCGGCGCTGACGGCCGAAGACCTGCTTGACGAAAAGGCGGGCCTTAGCAGCTTGGAATTCGTGAGGACGGTCGAACGAAGCAAACAAGGCATTCCCACAGATCGATACAGATTTGCTTCGCAAGACACGGATATTCGCGAGGAAGCCGACCTGCATGTCCTGGGAGGTGAGAAATTCGGGTCAGTTATCGCTATCTCACAGGATGATCGCACGATCGATATCAAGAAGTCCAAAAAGTCGACGGATATCCATCCGGATGCCGTTTTCGAGCACACGCACATTCCCACGAAAGAGCAACAAGGATCGCTTCTGCGCCTCGGCACCTACGTAGCTGATCATGGCATCGAGGGTGTGGGTGAATACCAGGCGGCACGTGACCTTCTGCTTCGATTGCCGCCACGGCTTGGTGCCGAGCCGCTGCACGTCGAAAGTGAAAGCACTCTGGAGGGCGCACTTCGGATCACTCCTGCGCTTTCAGGCGGTATCCTGCCGATCCAGGGGCCACCCGGCACCGGAAAGTCGTTCACCGGTGCGCACATGATTTGTCGTCTGCTCAAAGACGGCAAGCGCGTCGGCGTCACCGCTAACAGCCACAAGGTCATTCGCAATCTGATCGACAAGGCGATCGAAGTGGCAATGGCCGCGGGACAGGCCGTCAAGGCCGGGCATCGATGCTCGGACAAGGACTCTGAAACAGATCAGGTAGGTGTCTATCCCGACAATCCTAAGGCTATTGCGGCGATTAGATCGCGCGAAATCGCTATCCTGGGCGGCACGTCATTCTTCTGGGCGCGTGAGGATGTGGCGAAAAGTGTGGACGTTCTCTTCGTCGATGAAGCGGCGCAAATGTCGCTAGCCAACGTCTTGGCCGTTTCACAGGCCGCTCCCGAGGTTATTCTGTTGGGCGACCCCCAACAGCTGGAGCAGCCCATGCAGGGATCGCATCCCGACGGCACCGGCGTATCGGCGCTTCATCACATCCTCGCCGGTCGCCAGACGATTGTTCTTGATCAGGGGCTTTTTCTTGAAGAGACTTGGCGGATGCACCCGGCGATTACCGCCTTTAATTCGGAGCTGTTTTACGACACCAAACTGCACGCGGTACCCAAATGCGCGCAGCAGAATGTGACTTCCAGCGGGGTATTCCTCGGATCGGGGTTGCGGTACGTGCCGGTTTCTCACACCGGCAACCAGTCCAGTTCGATTGAAGAGGCCGAAGAGGTTGCGCGAATCGTGACCTCTTTGCTGTCTTCAGGAACGCAGTGGACGGACAGGGACGGCAAAACGAAAGTGCTGGAGCTTTCTGACATTATTATCATCGCTCCCTATAACGCGCAGGTTTTTGAAATTCAGCAGCGCATTCCCGGCGCGCACGTCGGCACTGTCGATAAATTCCAGGGGCAAGAGGCCGCCATCGCGATTTATTCTCTAGCGACATCATCGTACGCTGATGCGCCGCGCGGAATGGAATTTCTCTACAGCGCCAATCGCCTGAACGTTGCGATTTCCCGCGCGAAATGTCTCGCGATCATGATTGCGTCTCCAGCTATCTTTGAGGCTGAATGCAAAACGCCGCGCCAGATGCAACTGGCAAATGCGTTCTGTCGTTACCTTGAACTGGCGCAGACGATCACGCTGTAGTCGGGACAATTGGATGTGCGATCCGGTCTATCCGTACGATCGAAATCAACGCCGACGTGCGGAAGGGGCTTTAAGCGCCGGTCTACAACATTGCGTTCGCCCCTGCGCCCGACCTTGTGCGGGTCCGCGGGGTGTCTGTACGGGGTACACACTTAAGTCTTTGGGAGATTTAGCGAAAGAAGGGCTTGCGATGGTTCAAGCCTGGCGTCACTCTGGTTGCAAAAGGGGGCGGGTGCCATGGCGTCGGCGGAGGGATTACAGACCAGGATTTTGCGGCGCGCGAAGTCGCCAGAAGACTATTCCGTCTATCGGGCTGCACTCGAATGGGGGCTGACCGACCCGATCGTCATTGAAAGCCGAGACGATTTCAAATCGGAATTCCGCTGGAAGGAACGCCTCGATCCCTTCCACCACCAAGTCCAAAACCTCATTACCTTTTGCAGGCGACTCCCGGTTACCCTGCTCGCGGACGACGTCGGTCTCGGCAAAACCATATCGGCGGGGCTCGTTGCGAGCGAGCTTATCGCCCGAAACCGCGTTGCCAGGATCCTGATTGTCGCTCCCAAATTGCTCGGCCCTCAGTGGAAGGACGAGCTTGGGACGAAGTTCGATATCCCCGCTGAGGTTGTCACCGGAAGCAAGCTTGTTTCCGCTGAACCTGACGACGTAGGGGCCGTCATCACGACCTATCATTCGGCGCGGTCGCATCTGGAAAAGATTCCAGACGACCGCTTCGACATGCTGGTGTTGGACGAAGCCCATAAGCTTCGCAATCTCTACGGTGTCGATCCCACGCCGCAGGTCGCAAAAGTCTTTCATCGAGCTCTTCAGCAGCGCCGCTTTCGCTATGTGTTGATGCTGACCGCCACGCCGATCCAGAACCGGCTCTGGGACCTCTATTCCCTGGTCGATTTGCTCACCGTTGCGCGCGGTCACGAAAACCCCTTCGGTAACGAAGGCATGTTCGCCCGCCGTTTCATCGACGACAAGCGCGATAGTGCGCGCGTCCTGAAACCCGAAGCGCGGGAGGAGTTTCGAAGGATCGTCTATGGCTATATGTCGCGCGTACGGCGGGGCGATGCCAATCTGGATTTTCCCGAACGCAAGATTCAGTTGCACAAGGTCGCACCGTCCGCTGATGAGCTTGCCCTTATCGATGCTATTGCCGAGCCGATCCAGAAGCTAAACCGGCTCGCACAGATAAGCATTCTCCAGGCACTGACGAGCAGTCCGCATGCACTTATGGCGCAGCTTCAGACCATGGCCCGCAACGAGACGGTGCCGCAGGAACTTGCGGCGACTGTCAAGGCCATCGTCACCCCCATGAAGACGAGCGCGAAGCTCGAAGGGCTTCGCCAACTCGTTTCCATGCTCAAGCAGGAAAATCCCACCGGCTGGCGTATGGTCGTGTTTACTGGAAGGCGCGAAACTCAGACCACGATTCAAGCGTTTCTAGAGGAGCTCGGCCTGAAGGTCGGCATCATCAACGGATCGTCCGGTCAACGAAATCAGGAAACCATCGCTCGATTCCGGTCCGATCCTCCTGAAATTCGTGCCATCGTCTCAACTGAAGCTGGTTCGGAAGGCGTCAATCTTCAGATTGCCAACGTGCTGATCAATTTCGATCTGCCCTGGAATCCAATGATTGTCGAGCAGCGAATCGGTCGAGTCCAACGCCTCGGCTCTCAGCATAAGAACGTGATCATCTATAACGTCATGCTCGCCGGCACATTTGAGGAATATATCGTCGGCCGACTAATGATGAAGCTGCAGATGGCAACAGATGCCATTGGTGATATCGAATCTCTGCTTGAAGCCTCTGGCGTCGGCGACGGTGAAGAGGGCGCTGGGTTCGACGAGAAAATACGCGAGCTTGTAGTTGCAGCGCTTGCCGGGCGCGATATGAAGGCTGCTGCCGAGAGGATCGCCCGCAGCATCGAAGCTGCAAAGAAGACCCTCGAAGAAGAAAAAGAAAATATCGAGCAAACGTTGGGCTCGCCGGATGGCTACGGCTATGTCGGCCCCCAGACTCCGACGCTCGAAAAGATCAAACCTTCCATGGAGCTTGAGCCTTTCGTACGGGCGGCCTTTAAGAGACTCGGCGGAGCCATCAGCGATATCGCCCCCGGTGTCTTGCGCGTCGCGAGCAAAGGTGGACCCGAACTCGTGCGCCTCAAGGAGGATGCTGGTTCAGATTACGCAAAGGTGCCGCTCTATAGGCCAGGTAGTCCCGCCTTCCTGCGCCTCATCGATCGCGTCACGGCTTCCGGTCTTCACGCAGTTCAGGATATCGATCATGAACCGAGGCAGCGGATAGACGAACTTGTCAACGAGTGGGTGTCGGGCTTTAAGGGAACAAACTCTGAGGTGACAATACAAAGCGCCCAGCGCCGGTTTGAAGGCAACGCCGTTGCCCGTATACGCGCGACGACGGCTCATGACAGTTACGAGCGCATCGTGACAATCACCTGCAATCCCGTTGAGCACACCCAACCTGCCGCTGCGCTGGACGCTATGCCGGATCTACTTCAGCAACCCGCGGCCGCCGGTCTCAACTCAAGGCTTATCCTGGATGAAGCCTGCCGCGATCCGAACATAGTTGAATTTAATCGGTTCTATCTCGAGCGACGCGACGCCGAACTGAGGTCGGCTGGCAAAGATGCTCGCAAGCGAAAGAAGTTGGAAGATGAATTCACGCCTCAGATTGATACTGCACTTGTCGCCCTGGATGGTCGGGTGAGCCGGCGGATAAATCTTAAGGTAAGGTACCAGCTCGATGGGGCTTCATATGAGAGTGACCTGACTATCACGCCTTCCGACGGTCGGATCGACACTGCGCCCGCGCTAGCGCCGTGCGCGCTGACGCGTTTAGAGGTGCCTGCCGACTGTCTCGCCGCTTGTGAACTGTCGGGCGTGCGCGCGCTAAAGCACCGGTTGGCGCGCTCGGAGGTGAGTGGACGTTATGGATTGCCTGAGCACCTCCTTCGCTGTTCGCTTTCCGGGAAATCTATCCTCGTCGACGAGGGTGGCATGTCCGATATCACGAATGCAGTCGTCGACCGGACATTGTTAAAAACCTGCGCCATCACCGGCAAGATAGGTGAGCCGGCCCATTTTGGGCAATGCGCTTTTACAAAGACTGATGTGCTCTCGGAGCAACTTGGCAAAAGCGAGGTTTCAGACAAGCTATATCGGCTTGATCAAGAGGCATCCTCAGTCGTCTCCGGCAAGCGTGGACACGCCCGAGAATTCGTTCGCTGCCAGGAAACCAAACGCACCTTGCTGCCGCGTGAGGCGGAACGATGCGCAAAGACCGGGAAGATCGTTGCTCCAGATGTTCTTCAGCCCTGCGCGGTAACGGGCAAGCGTGTGCTTCCCGGCGAGCTTCGGACATCGTCGGTGAGCGGCAAGCGGGTCTTGGCCGAGAATTTGGTCGCAAGCAGCCTGTCTGATGCCGTTTTCCTGGAAGAGGAGGGTATACGATCGGCTTACGGAAAGTTCTGCGCTCCGATTGAAGCAAAGCGTTGTCAATGGAGTGGGGCCGCCACCCACCCGGATGATCTCAAGTCATGCGCCCTGTTGGGGCTCTCCGTTCATTTTCAATATCTGTCAGACGATTCGCGCCGTCTCCAGCCTGTTGAGGAGCTTCTTGCCGGCAGGCGCCGCGCCGGTGATGTGCAAGATCGTTGGGATGCCATCCTTCCTTCGGTATCGTCAGCCGTAAACACGAAGAGGTGTCAGATTGAGTCCGGGCAACTCTCGCCTGATGGGCAAAAACTCGCTCTGGCCGTCGAGGTTAAATCCTTACTCGGGCTTAGAACCCAACATGCGGCGATGCTGTACTCGTTTAAAGACAACGCGATCCTTGGCAATATTGCGATCGTGAAGCGAGACGGACGTGGCGGATTCCGCTAACGCAGCTTCGGGCAGAGGTAGTCTTGTAATTTGAGTTTACAGCCGTTTGTTGGGGCTGCTCGGAATTGTTGCCGTGACGTTACTTTGACTTGAGGATCTCGAATGACGGACTACGCGAAAATGCTAGCTTTGATTGCTGTCTGCGACGATGCAGGGAAGTTGCGCAACTGGATCGCGAATGCCCAAAAAGGAAACGAAAAAGAAATCGAGGAAGCGGCGTTTCGCCGATTGATCGATATTCTCCCAAAGGAGGTGGCAGGCACCGTAGAACATGATTTCTGGCGCACCATCCACGCTTTCGAACATATGCTCAGCGATGAGCGCGGCAAAACCACGCGACTGGGGCGCACACGCCAGAAGGTCGCGCGCGTCGGCGTGATCGAGACGCTCCGTGACTGGGCCTTGACAAGCAAGAGCACGGACGGCTTCGACATGCTGATCGAGCGAAACATGCCGGAGCTCACCGGCGAGGCGATTGTCTTGCGGCACGGAGAGCGGTTCGATGCCGCCGTCATGGCGGCGGCAACCAAGCGCCTTGAAGATGCAGGTGTTGATGTTTCGCGGTTGCCAAGGCGCGTTGATTAGCCTTTGCTTGCCGCGACGAGTAAAGGACCGGCCCATATGTGAGGTGACGTCGGGGTAGCGTCATGGTCGGTTTCGTCCGTCACGCCGTTGGCTGGGTCGGATCTTCTTTGACGCCGCGGGCAACGATCCGAAGTGACTCATCCGGGAGCGGTCGCTGCAGCTTGAGTGCCTCATCCGCCGAGGCGGTCAGCCAAGTCTCGATGTCGTCGGGCGTGGTCAGGATCACGGGCATTGCCTTCGGATGGACGGCGCCGACCTCGGCGTTAGGCTCCGTTGTGAGGAACGCGAAGAGGTCATTGGTCGTCTCGCCTTCCTTGACCTTCCGGACGGACGTCCAGTTGGTCCAGATGCCGGCGAAGCAGGCGAGGGGCCGGGTCTCACCGAGCGCGAACCAGATATCACCGCACTCGGCTTTATTGAACTCGCTGAAGGAATTGAATGGCACCAGGCAGCGATTTTCGGTTCCGAGCCATCGTGTCCAGTGCTTGCTCTTCACGTTGCGGATGTTGGTAGTGCCGCCGTCGGGCTCCATCCGCAGCAATTCCTTGAAATCGACCGTCTTGTCCTTGGCCTGCAGCTTTTCGGCACGTTTTTTGGTGGCGTCCATCAATGCCTTTGATGACGACGGCATACCCCACCGCGCGGTAGCGAGCTCGCGGCCTTCGGCCCCGTTGCGCACAATAGGTGCCTGATAGTCCGGAAACACGCCGGGCATGGGCGCCAGATTGCCTACGTACCGGTTCACGACCCGGAATAGCGCGCTGATGGCGGCCTGGTTTGTCGTGATCGAGTAGAGATTGCACATCAGTCAGGCTCGGGTCTGGGATGGCGAGGCTGCCACGTTAGCTGTAGCAGAGTCGCGGATAGGCGCCGGCCCGCCTTGGCGCATTTGCGGCAGCGTAGTCGGCTGGCGAGATCGTGCACGAAGGTGGTTGGCGGATGTTGCATTGCTGCGAGGTCGACATCGCTCGGTGTCTTGCAGCGCGTGCACCTGATTTCAAGCCAAGGAAAGCCTCCATTCACGGCCTGGTCGATAGTGGGTGACGGATCAATCGGTTTGCCGTCGCTCCACATGCGCTCGTTCCAGCTTTCGCAAAGCAGCCTGTCAGCTTGCTGGATCATGGCCTCGCCCTTGGCCCGCATCTCCGTCGATTGGCCAGCCAGGATGTTGGCCATTGCGCGTGCCTTGCCGAGCCCTTTCGCCAGAGCCTTGCGATCGCCGCCCGACAGGGGCGTAGGGTGGTACTTCGGAGCCATCCGGACCTATCCAGGCGCAAGAGATCGGATTGCGTTCCGGAAGGGGCTAGGACGTCTCGAACGCCGGCCAGCACCCGTCTTCCTCATGTCTGCCGGTGCGCTGCTGGCAAGTGTTGTCCAGCAGCCGTTGCGCCACGTCCTTCCAGACTGCGTTCCCGCCATACAATCGCACTGCATCGGCGGTCTGGATTTCCACGGTCCGCTCGCAGCGGCGGCAGCAGATGCGCAGGACGTGGCGCTGAATCTCGGAAAGACGTCGCTGCTGCGTCCGGGCTCCGGTCCTGTCGGCGTGAGGGTCTTTCAGGACCGCTTCCCAATATTCCGGGGGAAGTGGTTCATCCGCAGCCGCGGAGGGGCCCGGCCTGCGGGCGGCTTCAGCGGCCAGCTTTTCCATCTGCTTCGGTGTCGGCATGCGCCAGCTCGCGGGTCGATCGGTCATTCTGAATTAGAACATAACAAGAACAAATGTCGAGTCCGCTCCAACCACATCGAGAAAAAATCTTCGGTTTTGACGGGGGGAGTGATGTCGGAACCAAGCCGGGCCGTTCGTCTTGAATCCGGCACCAAGTAACGGAGTTCCCGCAATGGCCCCCCGCGCTAACTGGAAAGGCTTCCTGCGTCTTTCCCTGGTCACCTGTCCGGTAGCGCTCTATCCGGCCACGTCGGAGTCCGAAAAGGTCTCGTTCAACCAGCTCAACCGGAAGACCGGTCACCGCATCAAATACGCCAAGGTGGACGCCGATACCGGGGAAGAGGTTGCCAACGAAGATATCGTCAAGGGCTACAAGGTCGACACCGACACCTTCATCGAGGTGACAAAGGATGAGCTCGAAAATGTCGCGCTGGAGTCGACGCGAACCATCGAGATTGACGAGTTCGTCGACCGCAGCGAGATCGATCCGCGCTATCTGATCCGTCCTTACTACCTGACTCCCGATGGCAAAGTCGGGCACGACGCCTTCGCGGTTATCCGCGAAACCATCCGCGAAATGAACAAGGTCGCGATCGGCCGTGTGGTGCTGACCAATCGCGAGCACATCATAGCGCTGGAGCCGCTGGACAAGGGGCTTATGGGGACCCTGCTGCGCTATCCCTACGAAGTCCGGCCCGCGGAAGAGTATTTCGACGATATCCAGGATGTCAAAGTCACCAAGGACATGCTCGACCTGGCCCGGCACATCGTCAATCAGAAGGCGGGCCACTTCGAGCCGGACAAGTTCGAAGACCAATACGAAACTGCCCTTATCGATCTCATTAACCAGAAGCGCGCCGGCAAACCCATCACCGCGAAAGCGCGCCCTCAAGGCGAGAACGTCGTCGACTTGATGGACGCGCTGCGCAAGAGCATTGGACGAGACGCGGCGGCCGCAACAGAGGCTCCCAAAAAGCAAGGTAAAAAGCCGCGTAAGGCGGCGGCCGGGCAGAAGGAAATGCTGATGCCGATCGCCGGCAAGAAGCCGGCGAAAGAGGCTGCGGCCAGGAAGCCGGCGGCAAAACCGCAGCGGAAGTCGGCTTAGGTATTGTAAGCGTCCAGTGACGCCCGGCCGTCGCTACTTCGTCGTCTGCGGCAGCCTTTGACGGCCGGCAAATCCCGGTCTCCAAGACTAGCCCGCGCTGTTCGCATGCTTTGGGAAATGCCTGCTTGCGGCGTAGACGGAATCGTAGGGTCGCGTGGTGGGCAGGTTGTCATGGCGAGAAAACTGAAAACCTACCAGACATCGCTGGGCTTCTTCGATCTGGCGATAGCGGCGCCTTCAATGAAAGCGGCGCTGGACGCGTGGGGCGCAGACAGCAATCTCTTTCATCAGGGCGCGGCCAAAGAAAGCGATGAACCGGACGTCATCGCCGCGACCATGGCAAAGCCCGGCGTCGTTCTCAGGCGCCCGGTCGGATCCGACGGATCTTTCAACGAGCATGCCGAGCTGCCTACCGATCTTGGCGACGGCAGATCAACGGCTGCCCGCAGGTCGAAAGGCTCAAAAGCAAAGAAGTCTCGCCCTGTCGACAAGACTGCGGAGCGAAATGCCGCTCTTGACTACGACCGGGAACAGAGACGTCGCGAGCTTGAACGAGCAAGAGAGGAGGCGGCCAGGCAGAAGGAGCGCGAACGCCGTCAGCAGGCGGTCGACAAGGCGCAGGCTGCGCTGGACAAGGCCAGGCAAGAGCACACGAAGCGGGCCGCGGTCGTCCAGGCCGAGGTCGAGGCTCTCGAGAAAAGGTTGCAGGCCGAAGAAACCCGCTGGGATCAAGAGAAGGCGCGATTGGAAGCTGCGCTGCGGCGCGCGCGAGGCTCGTGAGCGGCCCACAGTCGGACGGCAGTCGCACGTGAAGGCCAAGATCCTTAGTGCTTGTCAGCCGCATCAGCACGCGCGGTGCGACCTGCCTCAAAGTGGGGCCAGGACAGGCCTTGCGCGAGGCCCGCCACGGCCTCCCAGTCCAGGAGGCCTTCCGGTTCGCGACGGCTTGTCCGGGAGATCACGCCAGCAGCACCTATATCCGACGCGCGGGAATGCGTGGCGAGCTGGCGTTCGCCAGGATGCCTCTTTCTTGCCTTTGATACGCGGCCGTCATTTTTTGTTCGATCAATCCAGGCGCGTCCTTGTCCTGCGGTGGTGCCGGCCGCCATGATTGTCTCCGTCAGTTCGTTCATCGGGCGCGTCCAACGCAACCTCGAATGGGCTGATCAAGCCCGAGGGCCGGCAAGAGCCTCGATCGCCTTCCCGCAACGGCTACGCCTGCTTTTTTCCCCTGCCGCGAAGAGACGGCATTCCTCGCGGAAGACAAAAAAGCAGGCTTCTCGCCGTCCTTCGCTGACGCTGCGGGCCTGGAGGCTGCGGGCCGATCGCTCCCCGGGCCCAGTGATCGCCATCGAGGCTGCGAAGGGCGGCCCGAGCAACAAACGGAGACAACCATGGCTACCATCGGCAACTTCACAGCTTCGGACAACGGCTACATCGGCTCGATCAAGACCCTGACGCTGAACATCAAGGCACGGTTCGCCCCATCCGAGAAGGACAACGAAAAGGCGCCCGACTATCGCATCTTCGCCGGTGTGACCGAGTTCGGCGCCGCCTGGAAGAAAACTGCTCGCGACAGCGATCGTGAATACCTCTCGGTCAAGCTCGACGATCCGAGCTTCCCGGCCCCTATCTACGCCTCGCTGGTGAAAGTCGAAGGCGAGGAAGGCTTCATCCTGATCTGGTCGCGCCGCAACGGCGACTGATCGCTGGCGACAATGGGCCCCGCCTTTCTGCGGCGGGGCCTTTTTTTGTGTGCTTGTCTCCGCACTTTGAAGTAAGCCTGATGCCGTTGAGGGGACATGACGCCGGAAGAGCGGGAAATCATCCGGGAATTTCAAGCCGGACTCGTGCGCGAGGAAGAGAGCGTTAGTCGCAACCTCGCCTCGGATCAGCTCGGCATGACCTTCCGCACCGCAATCAATGAGCTCGACTGGTATGTCTGGAATTATGCGCAGCAGGACGAGCCAACAGAAGAGCAGGAAGAGCAGTATCTGATTATTTCATTGGGGGTGACCCGGCTCATTCGGCTCTCGATGCAACTTCACTGCGGTTTCCTTGTTCCGGCACTTACCTTTAGACGGCAGGACGGGCCATACCGGGAGATCCTGACCCTCATCAGCCACCTTGGATTCATTCAGCAGGGCCGCCGGATAGCGGAGTCAGCGCTCGCGGGAATCTGCCAAGTCGGGCGCGGAGCAGAAGGTCGCTATGAGTTCGTTCTGCCCGCGGAGATCGTCAACCATGCGGCGGTTGAGAAGGACGTCAGCAGCCATTTTGCCCGCGAGATTGTGCGAATCCGCAATGAACAGATGCAGCAATCGGAAGGCTTAAAGCTGCGGAACGTCATAGACGAGCTGCAGGATGAAAACGTGTTTCTCTTTCGCGAATATTTCATGGGTTATGGTGCGGATCCGCTGCTTGACGAGTATTATTTTCAGATCGCATGGAACGACCTTAAAAATGCGACGGGATTCGACTCCTTTAACGAGCGCCGCGAATTCGGTGGGATTAGCTATTTAAAATATACTCTCGCGGCGGCGTTCGTGAACTCTCTCTGCCTGAAGCACGAGGCCTTTTGCCGCGCCATGGTGAGGAAACATCCCGAAGTGCGGATGGAAAATATTCTGACGATATCTGCTGACCGGGCAGGACTGATAGATTCGATCCGGGATTCCCTTAACATTGTTGGTCGCAATTTCCAGCACTACACGACCACAACGGAGGAGCAGGCGAAGCAGATATACGAAATAGTTGCCGTCACTCCCCGCAACGCTGAACTTCTCGACGGTGCTGCGGCCGCGCTACCTTGCATAATCGAATTCTCGCAAGGGGGGATCGTTAAATGTCTATTCGGGAGACATCGTCAGATGGAGTTTCTGCTGGGATCACTCAGACGAACCTATCGTAAGGAATTCGATTCCTACCAGCGATTGCGGGAAGGTTCCTTCCAAAGCGCTGTTGAACGTCTTCTCACTAGCTCATTTCCCGATCTTGAAATGCGCCGGAACGTCAGGCTACGAAAGGATGGAAAAGATCTTACAGACATTGATTTGGCCGTCATCGACCGGCAGCAAGGCTATCTGTTGCTTATACAGCTGAAATTTCAGGATAGTGCCGCCAGTGATTTCCGGGTCGACGCTTCCCGCATGAAGCATTTCCGCGATGAGTCGGTGCGCTGGCTTGAAGTCGTGTCGGGATGGCTTGAGGTCACGAGCGAGAAAAAGTTGGGGGCTACGTTTCGTATACCGCGTGGCCTGCAGATAAAGCGAATTCGCAAGCTTGTTCTGGCGCGGCATCACGCATGGTCGCTTCGGTCCGCGCAGCTTGATGACGACACCTCGTTTGCCACCTGGGATCAACTGGTCAACACCGTAATGCTCATGGAAAAGCAGCAGGGGGATTTCCGCACGCTCGGCGGAATCCACACAATGTTGCGAACCTTTATCGTGGATACACCCGATCGCTATCATCGTGACCAGGCGCCAGTGGAGTATGTGCTCGACTCCCTGAAATTTGCAGTCATGCAGACCGCCGCGGACGGATCCCTTGCTTCGGGCACTGCTGAGGTGCGCCGACGATGAACCGGGTATGGTCGTTTCTAACGATTGACGGCGTTCGCCAATATGGCGGCAATACGGGCTATGACGATGATCCGGAAGTCGTCTATCGGTATGACAGCGATGTAGCGAACCACCTTCAGGTCCAGGTCGGTGATGTTGTGTTTGTTCGCTCCCGATTGAATGTTCTTGGCGTTGCCGAGATTGAAAGCGTTCATGTCGGGGAAGGGCAGAAGGACCGACTGCGCTGCCCTCATTGCAGGGCGACAAACATCAAGCAACGTCAGACAAAGACCCCTCCATGGGCCTGCAAATCCGGTCACTATTTTGATGAGCCTCTCAACGAGCCTGTCGCCGTAAAAACCTACGAGGCGCGGTATGCATCCTCGTTCCGCTCTGTGTCCCCTGAACTGACGGTCAGTCGCCTTAACGAAGCGGTGCTGAGGCCAAGTGACCAGATGTCAATCAAGGAGATGGATCTTGCGCGTCTCGAGGCGTTTCTGGGCGGGAATGCTGACGGGTTGCTGAAACGCTATATCGGCCGGATGTCTGTTCCCGACGAGGCAACTTTTGCGCGGGACGACGACCTCCAGTCCGTTATCGCCGCACGTCGGCGGGTCTTGCGAGAGATCAGCTTGCGGCGGGGGCAAAAACAATTTCGTGACAGGCTCATCCGCCGGTATGGCCTCCGTTGCCAGATTAGTGGATTTGATTTTGCCGCCGCAATAGAGGCCGCTCACATCCGACCTTATGCGTCATCCGAAGACAACGGCGCAGGAAACGGGCTTCTTCTTCGCAGTGATCTCCATACTCTCTTTGATCTGGGCTTTATTGGAATAAACCCTGCTACCTTACGGATCTCGCTCAATCCTGCTTGCATGTGCTCTGCCTACCGGGAGTTCGACGGAGTTCTTCTGTTCGTTGGCGAGACAACGGGCCCTGACCCCAGCGCTCTTGCGCAGCACTGGGAGCTTTTTCAGAGCTGCCTTTTGAGCCTGCCATGAGCTTGCGGTGTCGCTCGCCGGAGGCACTCGCGCGAGGGGCCCGCCGTCATTTCATGCCGGCGTCGCTATCACTGCCCATCGCGCGGGTGCCTTGTTAACCGGTCTCGCGACTGCACTCGGTCCCGGGTCCCGCCGCTGCGCGTCGGCGCTATGCTGACCCTCCTGCGGGTGCCTCTTTTGCTTTTTTCATTGTTTGGCATTCCGCTTGCGCTACACGAACAGACCTTTTGAAAGCTAAGGGGCTCTGCCCCTCGCGCGCGCCAGGGTAAAGCGCCGGCTCATGCCGGCGCCGCCCCGAGCGGTCTCCCCGATCTTCCGCGCTCTCCTGGATCCTGCAGTTTCCCGAGCCACCCACGCGCTTGTGCAGACCCGCTCTTCGAGCGGCCCTTGGTCGGGCGGGTGATCCCCCTCCGCACGGGGCGCCCTGGCACTTGCTACCCCCGGTCTCGCCGACGGGCAGGGTTGCAGCGCAGTGCTGCGCTTTAACCGCAGCCATAGAGAAATGACTTAGAGCATGATGACTTCGTCTCGGGGAGATAGCCTGTTTTGAGCGGCTTACGCGCGAGCCGGTCGGCCTTGCAATACTCAGCCGACTATTTTCGCTTGGTAGGTCTTGAGCGCTCGGTTCGCGCATCTTCGTCTGGGAGGACTAGATCAACGTGACTGACACCCAACGTGCTGGCGAGTTCAAACAACGTTACGACGGTTGGGTTACGGCGCCCACGCTCCAGGTCGCTGACGTATTGTTGAGTGAAGCCGGACAACTCGGCGAATTTCTCTTGCGTAAAGCGCTTTTGCTTCCGCAGTCTTGCAAAATTCCGGCCGACCAACTTGCGCATGTCCATTTGCGCAAGTTGCGTCTTTACATACTATGAGGTTTATCTCCTATAATATGTATTTCGATCTGCGCATTGGTCGAAAGATAGGACAAGTTCAGAATGGAACTGATGGGTATTTTGGGCTCGCTTGGGAGGCTAGAATTAGTCGCTGATTATTGGGATACCCCATGACCAAGCCCGAGCTGGATCCCGATGTTGCGGAGGTCGCGCCGAATGAGCCGGCGCTGACAGCATATGACGAAGGACATGTCGTTACATACATTCGCCTGCTGCAAGCCGAGGGTGAGGGCGCCGACTGGCGGGACGTGGCTCGAATAGTGCTGCATATCGATCCGGATCATGAACCGGACCGCGCCCGGAATGCATACCAGAGCCATCTTTCTCGTGCGAAGTGGTTGACGGAGCAGGGGCGTCTCTTGCGCGGCGGGGGGACGAAGTAGAAGAATTTCGTCGTCGGAAACATCTTTCTGGCCACCGTCTTCTCCAGCCGATCCGTGGTCACTCCGCGAGCACCACGTGGTGCCAAAACAGGTCCTTCCTGCAACCCTCCGGTTTATATTTATTGCGCCGCAATCCTTGTTAGCTGCGTGCAGTGGGGCGGAAGGAATGCCTGAGTTCGACTGGCGGTCGCCGGAATCCTATAAGTGTCTTCAGGAAGCAGAAATCACCGACATCGCCTGGGAATGTCTTCGTCGTAACGCGGATTATAAGCGCGACTACGAAGCGATGATCGCCAGTAACCCGAGCGGCGAAGTGACCGCAGAATACAGGAGGAGATGGGGCATCTGCTTTCGCCCATGACCCGCTAAGGTCCTTCCGGGAACAGACAATCTTTTGGGCGCCCGCGGTTCTGCCTTCCGTCGTGCCGGTGGCAGTGGCCGCGCCACCTCTTGGCAATGGCGCGCTGCCTCAGCCGCTCCTCGATCTTGAGGCTGGCCAGATTCGGCGCGCCCGGGACGGCTGGCATGCTGTGCTGCGCATCGGGTCGGTCGAGCACCGTGTCTGGTCGAAAGAACCTCCAGTCGTCGGCGGTCTCTATACCGCCGAACTGCCTTTTGACGTCGATTTTGAAGAACGTGCATTTGCTGCGCGGCGGCTTTGGCGCGCGATAAACGGCCGCTCGGCGGGCCCAGCCTTTCGTGATCTGTCAAAACAAAGGCGCGAGCGATTGGGCGAAGCTCTTCGTGCACTTGATGCGCAGGGTGCCGGTGGCACATACCGGGTGATCGCAGAGGCGCTGTTCGGCAAGAAGCGCATCCCCGACCGTGCCTGGAAAACGCACGATCTCCGCAACCGAACTGTACGCCTGGTGCAAACCGGCCTCGCTTTAGTGCGTGGCGGTTATCGCCGACTTCTGCGACCGGGGCACAAAGACGAATAGCGTCCTCGGCCAGGGGTATCGAAAATCACCCCCTCAATCTTCGGCATCCCCCTCCGACGTTGCACTTCTCCATGATGGCCGCACACACGATGGCGCCACCCTTCACAGCGCGCTGTCATCCTGGAGCTTTCAGATGCCCGATCCGATGGCCGGTCTGCCACCCCGTTTCCTGCGCACGCCCGAGGCCGCCCGCTATCTTGGCCTGTCTGGCCGAACACTGGAAAAGCACCGCACGTACGGTACAGGACCAACGTACCGGAAGATTGGTGGCCGTGTTGTCTACGCGGTAGATGACCTGAAGGCGTGGGCTGATCTCGGCGCCAAGACGTCGACGTCTGATCCCGGAAAGGGGACTGTGCTGCCGGCCAGGAAGCAGCCGATGCTGCGCCCGTATGCCGGCCAGGAACGCCGCTGATCGTCGCGAAAGAGCAGTCACCATGCGGCGCAAACACCATTCCGAGCGCGAGCAGCTTGAGCTGTTTCGGGCGCTACCCGGCGATCTTGCACCTCGCGACGCGCAGGATCTCATGGCTTATCCATTCTTCTCGCTCGCAAAAACGAAGCGCATCGTGCCGATCGATTTCCGCGCGGGCGCAATCGCTATTCGCGTTGAATCGGTGCCGGAACACGGCATGGCTACCATTTGGGATGCGGACGTACTGATCTGGGCTGCATCCCAGATCGTAGAAGCCCGTGACGCCGGCTTGAAGACGTCCCGCCTGATGGCTGCGACGCCTTACGAGATTCTGACGTTCGTCGGCCGCGGCACCAGCGCACGCGACTACGACCGGCTGAAGGCCGGTCTTGACAGACTTCAGTCAACGACCGTGCTGACGTCTATCCGCCAGCCGGCAGAGCGGCGACGGCATCGCTTCTCGTGGATCAACGAGTGGAAGGAAATGGCCGATGCAAATGGTCGTCCATTTGGACTCGAATTGATCCTGCCTGATTGGTTCTATGCCGGCGTAATCGACGACGCGCTCGTGCTGACTATTGATCGCGCTTATTTCGATCTGACGGGCGGACTTGAGCGGTGGCTTTACCGGCTCGTGCGCAAGCACGGCGGCCGGCAGGACGGCGGCTGGAGTTTCGATCTTGTACACCTCCATGCAAAGTCCGGCATCCTCTCGCCACTCAAGCACTTCGCTTACGACATCCGGCAGATCGTCCAGCGCCAGACATTGCCCGGCTATCAGCTCGTGCTCACGCGCGATCCTGATGGCACCGAGCGGCTGAACTTCGCCCCTCAGCCTGTTGATCCCTTAGCGGCACGCCTCCGCCGGCGCGGTCTCATTCCAAAAACGGAGGACAACCTGTGAATCAGCTCGTGCTATCGGGGACCGCAACCCTCGTGCTATCGGGGACCCAATCCTCGTGCTATCGGGGACCGAAATCGAGGCTAAGTGCTTGTTTCCCTGCGCATTCCAGCCGCTCTAACTTTACTAACCAGAAATCCTTCGGATTTCTTCTAACGGACCAGGCCGAAAGCCGCGATGGAGGCGACCTGCAGCCGCCGGCCGCCAGTCCTGTTTGGCTTTGCAAGCCGCACACGCTCTTCGCCGAACCCCGGGCTCACCGCTGCCAACTCCAGCGTCAGGGAGTCGCAGCATGAGCGATCTCACGGAAGTGGAAGTTCTGTGGCTCGAGAAGCGTATCGAAAATCGCATTCGGTTCGGTCGTGTTGTCGAGGAACGGAAGATTGATCGTCACCGGCGTGTCCTGTCATTTGCACCTGGCAGCATCTTTGCCTTCGTCCGTTGGACCTCGAATGACTTTGGCACGATCATTTCGCGGATCGACATCTTGCGCGCAGCCGCACCGGGACAGCGCTGCTCGACCGTGCCGTATGTGAAGCCCGGCGGAGAGATTTTGCTACGGCTCTCGGGCTGGCCGAAGGTCGAACGGGTGCTGCAGATGACCGATGCCGTTGAGGCGCTCGGCATCGATCCCGCCGACGTCGCTCCTGATCATTGGCATCACGTTCATAACCGTCTGTCCGTCAACGAAAACCCGCGCCTCTATACGAAGGCGCGCCACCAGGCCTGGCTGCATCGCCAAAGGGTGATGCGATGACAGTCCGCCTGAAGATGCTCATCGCGACGCTTGGGGCCGCAGCTGCGCTCGTCGCGACTATCGTCCTGGAGCCGCTTCCGCTCTACATTTGGAATGCATCGGCGAGCGTACCAATCGGTCTCTACAGCTTGCGGCCGACAAAGCGCTTCCATGTCACCGAGCTTGTTGCCGTTGAGCCGCCAGAGCCGCTTGCGACCTTTCTCGACCTGAACGGCTATCTGCCGGTCGGCGTCCGCATGCTCAAGCGGGTCTCGGCGCTTCCCGGGCAGACGGTCTGCAGGAGCGGGCTCACGATTTCGGTCGACGACATTGCAATGGGTGAGGCGCGGGACCGCGACGGGCGCGGTCGGCCACTGCCGAAGTGGGAGGGCTGCCGCGTGGTCGGCGACGGCGAGGTCTTTCTTATGAACTGGCAGTCGAACGATTCGCTGGATGGCCGGTACTTTGGGTTCCTGCCGTCGTCGGCCGTCATTGGCCGTGCGCTCCCGGTCTGGACGTGGGAGGAGTGATCGTGCGCGTTTCACGTGGTCGCCCCGCCATTCCTCTGTTCGATCGATTGTGGGACCATTCCTCCGTCCCGACCAACGCTTGCAAGGCCGGCGCGCGCAGGGGCGGTCTAGGGCGGCCGAACGGCCGGCGCGAAGCAGCTTTACCCTGGACGGGCGCGAGCACGGCGGCACGCTTGGCACTGTCGGTAGCGCGTGTTTGGGCAGTCGTGGGGCTCCTGTTCATCCTCGCTGCCTCGACTGCTTCGGCGCAAGACGGATCGGAAGTCAGAGCGATCCATCAGATGAGCAACCCGGCGATCTTCATCGACGAGGCCTCGCAACGTTTTGCGATTCCGGTGCCGTGGATCGACACAGTGCTCAACATTGAGAGTGCTGGAGACGCGCACGCCAGATCACCTAAAGGCGCGATGGGCCTGATGCAGATCATGCCGACGACCTGGGACGAACTGCGCCGGCGCTACAATCTGGGCAACGATCCGTTCAATCCGCGCGACAACATTCTGGCAGGTACCGCATACCTGCACGAATTGCTCGATCGCTATGGTTCGCCTGGTTTGTTTGCCGCGTACAACGCAGGGCCATCTCGCTACGAAGAGCATCTCGCGGGTGCCTCTTTGCCAGATGAGACGAGAGCATACGTGGCAAAGCTTGCAAATCTGCTTGGCATCGAACTGCCGCCGAGGTGGACGTCCAGCGGACAGTCATCAGCAACTCCGACGCTATTCGTCACGCGATCCGATCCCATGAAAACGCGCGATCGATTGTTCGCGCTCAGGCCGTCGGGCGGTGTCACGACCGCAATTTCGGCGCCCGATGTTTCGCACATCGTTCCCCGGCCAATTGGCATGTTCGTCCCTCGATCGGATTCGGGAGCATCGCAATGACCAGGTGTGCGGGTTCGCAAGCTGATGGCGTATGGGCGATGCCTTCGGCCCGCGCTCTACTCGTCGCTTCGCTCCTCACCGAGCTACCCTTCGGGTGTCTCGGCCCTTCGGGTAACGATCGCTATCGCAAGCGCTCGGAAGCAGTGGGGACTTCGCGAGTTGGCTGCCAGGTCGCGGCGGCTCTTTCGGGAATCGGCGACCGGGAGACCACGACGGAAGGACGGCGAGATAAAAGGGGCTCGCCGGTCGAACCGCAAGCCATTGGCATGGCTTGGGTTCTGGCGTGCCGGTCGGTCGGGGCGCGTGCCGCGCCTTGCATTTTGACGAATATAATCAAAGGCGTTTTCGGCACTGTGTGCGATTTTGATCGCCAGGAGGCCCTGCCGTGAGCGTGGGCGACAGCGACCTGCGTATCCGGCCTGGGCGTATCCGCAGTACCCGCGCGCCCAAGCAAAAGAGCTTCATCAACCAGGTGCTACGTGCCGCGAAGAAAGCAGGACACACCTCGGGGCAGGCCGCGGCTGGCAGGCGTTCTGCGGCCTATGGGCGCTCGACGTTTGGCCGCGGCCGGCTGGCCTTTAGCCGCGCCAGATTGTTCAGCCCGACGCGGCGCGTTGTGGTGAAGGCGCGCGTGGTTCGTCATAAAGGGCGAGCCTTCCGTTCAGCACCACTGACCACCCACCTCTCATACCTGAAACGTGACGGCGTGACCCGGAGTGGTGAGCGGTCCGAGATGTTCGATGCCGGCGGCGACCGCGCCGATAGCGCGGCTTTCGCAGAACGGTGCAAGGACGACCGGCATCATTTCAGGTTCATCGTCTCGCCGGAGGACGCGGGGGAGATGACTGACCTCAAGGCCTTCACCCGCGACCTCGCCAGGCAGATGGAGACCGACCTCGGCACGCGGCTCGATTGGGTAGCTGTCGACCACTGGAACACGGACAACCCTCACGTCCACCTTCTCGTTCGGGGCGTCGACCAAGATGGTGCTGATCTCGTGATTTCCCGCGACTACATCAGCCAGGGCTTGCGCTCACGCGCCGAGGAACTGGTCGCGATCGAACTGGGTCCAAAGCCGGAGCACGAGATCCACAATTCGCTGGAAAGGGAAGTCGCGGCGGAGCGATGGACGCGGCTCGATCGGGAGATCCGGCTGGCGGCAGATGAGACCGGTTCTATTGATCTTCGCCCGGAGATTCCCGGCCAGTCCGATCCCGAGATCCGGCGCCTGATGATCGGTCGCCTTCAACACCTGGAGAAGATGGGCCTCGCGGCATCCGCCGCATCAGGGGAATGGATGGTGGGCCTCGAGGCCGAACGTAGCTTGCGCGATCTGGGCATGCGCGGCGACATCATCAAGACAATGCACCGCGCCTTTACCGAGCGCGGGGAAGCGCGCGGCGTGGCCGACTTCGTCGTCGAAGGTGGACAGCCGACGTCGCAGATTATCGGACGGCTGGTCGACCGGGGATTGCATGATGAACTGACCGGCGAGGCCTACGCCCTGATCGACGGGACAGACGGACGCGCGCACCACGTGCGCTTCCGAGGGCTCGAGGCTTTCGACCACGCACCGCCGATCGGCGGAATCGTCGAAGTGCGACGCTTCGGTCAGGCCGGAGACCCGCGGCAGACCGTGGTGCTGGCGACCCGTTCCGATCTCGATCTCGGTGGGCAGGTCACGGCAAAAGGGGCCACCTGGCTCGACCACAGGCTGGTCGAACGCGATCCCACGCCGCTCGCCATGGGCGGCTTCGGCCGCGAGACTCGCGACGCCATGGAAGCCCGCGCCGAGCACCTGATCCAGGCGGGTCTGGCGCGGCGGCAGGGCCAACGCATCATCCTGCGGCGCGACCTCCTGAACACGTTGCGACGGCGCGAGCTGGACGAGGTGGCAACGAAGGTCTCGGCCGGCACCGGCCTCCGTTACGTGAAGCCTGACTCCGGGGAGCATGTGGCGGGCACATATCGCGAGCGGCTGACGCTTACCTCGGGACGCTTCGCCATGATCGACAATGGGCTCGGCTTCCAGCTCGTGCCCTGGTCGCGCGAGCTCGAGAAGAGGCTCGGCCAACACGTCACCGGCGTCGTGAGGGACGGCGGTGGCATCGAATGGGGCTTTGGTCGGAAGCGCGACCTCG
This sequence comes from Bradyrhizobium sp. USDA 4506, assembly GCF_054058795.1. Classification (NCBI taxonomy): domain Bacteria; kingdom Pseudomonadati; phylum Pseudomonadota; class Alphaproteobacteria; order Hyphomicrobiales; family Nitrobacteraceae; genus Bradyrhizobium; species Bradyrhizobium sp. USDA 4506. The sequence continues at coordinate 1,973,767 of NZ_JBSSBM010000002.1, forward strand.
GCCTCTAGCTATCTCACCGATTCAAATACGGAAGGGCGTTAGCGATGTCCGGAACCAAAATCCTCTGGGGACAGGTGATCGTCGTCGGCCTGATCGTCTTCCTGGCCATCTGGGGAGCAACCGAGTGGACGGCCTGGCGGCTCGCCTGGCAGCCGGAGCTTGGGCGGCCCTGGTTCGAGCTGTTGGGTTTCAAGATCTATTACCCGCCCATCTTCTTCTGGTGGTGGTTCGTTTACGACGCCTATGCGCCGCAGGTCTTCGTTGAGGGTGCGTTCATCGCTGCATCTGGGACCGTCGTTTCGATCGCGGCGGCGATCGGCATGTCGGTCTGGCGGGCGCGCGAGGCCAAAAACGTCGAGACCTATGGCTCAGCGCGCTGGGCGGATGCGCAAGAGGCCAGAGCGGCCGGACTTCTCGGTCAGGATGGGGTGGTGCTCGGCAAGCTCGACCGCGACTACCTCCGCCATGACGGACCAGAGCACATCTTGTGTTTCGCACCAACCCGATCCGGCAAGGGCGTGGGTCTTGTCGTCCCTTCGCTGCTGGCCTGGCCTGGCTCGGCCATCGTTCACGACATCAAGGGCGAGAACTGGCAACTGACCGCGGGCTTTCGCTCGCGGCATGGCCGCGTCCTGTTGTTCGACCCCACCAACTCGAAGTCGTCGGCCTACAATCCGCTGCTCGAAGTCCGGCGCGGGGAATGGGAGGTTCGCGACGTCCAGAATGTGGCCGACGTCCTGGTCGACCCTGAGGGTTCGCTCGACAAGCGGAACCACTGGGAGAAGACCAGTCATTCGCTCCTGGTCGGCGCCATACTCCACGTTCTCTATGCCGAGGCAGACAAGACCCTGGCCGGCGTCGCCGCCTTCCTCTCCGATCCGAAGCAGCCGATCGAGACTACGCTGAAGGCTATGATGACCACGCCGCACCTTGGCGAGCAGGGCGCTCATCCCGTGGTCGCCTCGACCGCGCGCGAACTCCTCAATAAGTCCGATAACGAACGCTCCGGCGTCCTGTCCACCGCGATGTCGTTCCTCGGACTTTACCGCGATCCCGTCGTGGCCCAGGTGACCTGTCGCTGCGACTGGCGGATTGCCGATCTTATCGCAGATAGCCGCCCGAACACGCTTTACCTCGTGGTGCCACCGTCGGATATTTCTCGGACCAAGCCGTTGATCCGTCTGGTGCTGAACCAGATCGGCCGGCGCCTGACCGAGGATCTGCACGCCCGTGACCGCCGGCATCGCGTCCTGATGATGCTCGATGAATTCCCGGCCCTGGGCCGGCTTGATTTCTTCGAGTCCGCGCTCGCCTTCATGGCGGGGTACGGCATTAAGAGTTTCTTGATCGCGCAATCGCTCAATCAGATCGAAAAGGCCTATGGGCCCAACAACGCCATCCTCGACAATTGTCACGTCCGGGTCAGCTTTGCGACCAATGACGAGCGGACGGCGAAGCGTGTGTCCGACGCGCTCGGTACGGCGACCGAGATGAAGGCCATGAAGAACTATGCCGGTCACAGGTTGAACCCCTGGCTGGGTCACCTGATGGTCTCGCGCCAGGAGACGGCAAGGCCACTCTTGACCCCGGGCGAGGTCATGCAGCTTTCGCCGATGGACGAGATTGTCATGGTGGCGGGCGCGCCGCCGATCCGGGCGAAGAAGGCCCGCTACTACGAGGATCGGCGGTTCACGGAGCGCGTTCTGCCGCCGCCCGATCCGGCGAGCGCCGGCCGATCGTCGCGAACGGACGGATGGTCAGCGCTCGGACCGTTGGATCCGACGGCAGGTCCAACTGACAAAGCTGCGGAGGCCGAGGAGGACACGGCGAATAGCGGACTCCGTCGCGAGCCCGAACTCCCCGATCACGTCGCGATCGTCAAGGAAACAAACGAGCCGACGCCGGTCGAGGAATTTGCCGCCGTACTTGACGACGACGAGGACGTGGTCCGCCGGTCTCGACTTATGCGTCAGCAGATGCGTGGCGTTGCGCGTCAGGTCGCCATGGACCCGAATGACGGTATGGAGCTTTGAGGCAATATGCGCGACCGGATGAACGTCTACTTCCCGCCAGAGCTTCTGAAACAGATCTCGGAGCTCGCCGATCGCAAGAAGCTTTCCCGGTCTGCCATCGTGGAAGCGGCTGTCGCTTCGTTTTTGTCACCGGACGGAGCGGACAGGTGGGAAGCAGCGTTTACCCGCCGCCTCGATCGGCTGTCGCGTCAGATGCAGAGGCTGGAGCGCGACGTTGGGTTGACGGCCGAGACCCTGGCCCTTTTCATTCGGTTCTGGCTGACGATCACGCCGCCGCTACCCAACGACGCGCAGGCGGCCGCGCAGGCCAAGGGGCGGGAGCGGTTTGAAGGATTTGTTGAGGCGCTCGGGCGCCGTTTGCAAAAGGGGCAAAGCTTTCTCCGCGAGATTCCAGAAGATATCCGCCGTCAGCAGCCGGGCAGCGAAACCTGACTGAGCGTCCTGGACATCGCACCGTCCCTTCTTATTCCACGCCAGCCTACGACCGCAACAATTTAGCCGAACTGACAAAAAGCTGGACGCGCTATCGGCTCGCACGAGCTGACAGCGAGAGGGCCCGGCATGCAAATCTCAAAAGGATGGAGTGGAATTGCGCGCGTTTTTCTCCCTTTTGCTGCTGGATACTATCTTTCGTACTTGTTTCGAACGATCAACGCCCTGATCGCCAGTCATCTCAGCTCGGATACCGGGCTTGGGACTGCCGACCTTGGGTTGCTCACTTCAGTCTATTTCCTTGTTTTCGCAACGGCTCAGATCCCCGTCGGCATATTGTTGGACCGATTTGGTCCGCGTCGCGTTCAAAGTGTCCTACTCTTGCTCGCGGCAGCGGGCGCCGGACTGTTCGCGGTATCGACCGGCTTCCTGTCACTCTTGATCGCGCGTGCGATGATCGGGCTTGGCGTGGCGGCGGCGCTGACGGCAGGTCTGAAATCCATCATCCTTTGGTTCCCCAGGGAACGCGTTGGCTTGCTGAACGGCTACATGGTCATGCTCGGCTCGCTAGGAGCGGTGACCGCTACTGCTCCCGTCGAACACCTGCTCGCCTGGATGGGCTGGCGGCAACTCTTTGAGGTCCTGGCGGCCGCCACCGGTGCGACGGCCATTCTCATCTATGTCGTGGTGCCTGAACGAGGCACTGTCCCATCAACAGCGCGCGCCACCCTTGGCTCCGTTTTCGGCGATCGGCGCTTCTGGCGCATTGCTCCGTTGTCGGCGACTTGCGTTGGATCGGCCTGGTCCCTGCAGGGATTGTGGGCATCGCCTTGGCTGACAGACGTAGAGGGGCTCGATCGCGCAAGTCTCGTCAGACAGCTGTTCATGATGTCGATCGCACTTAGTGGCGGTGCCTGGTTGTTCGGAATGGCGGTCCATTACGTCAAGCGAAGAGGAGTCGGGGCTGAGACGGTATTGGCGCTGGTTGCAGTGCTGTTCATCGCAGCCGAGTCGGTCTTGATCCTGCGAGCGCCTCTGCCGTCCATCTTCCCCTGGTCCGTTGTCGCAATTGTCGGAACGGCAACAGTGGTCAGCTTCGCGGTGATAGCGGATTATTTTCCGCCGGAGCTTGCTGGTCGCGCCAATGGCGCTTTAAACGTCTTGCACTTTGGTTGGGCATTTCTGGCACAATACGCGACAGGCCTGATCCTGGAGCAATGGCACACGAACGATGGCCATAGGTCCGTCCAGCGCCTATCAGGTCGCGTTCGGCCTCAACGTAGCGCTGCAGATCGCAGCGTTGGTCTGGTTCGCGCTGCCTTGGCGTAGAGTCTTCGCTTCATGGATGAGTTCAACTTCCCGCTCCATGCCAGCCTCCGTTTCCAATGATGTCGAGTCGGTCGGCTTGTACGAGAGTTCGCCCATCCTGGTGCCCGCGGACGACGGCGCGGAGTGGTGAGCGATAGCTCTTAGCGAACCGGTACGATGAGTAGGCGTCCAATATCAGTTCTCAGTCTTCCTTTTTCTACGCCAGTCTACGATCACCGAAAGCGCTTGTTGCGCCAACTCCATAGGTGCTTTTTCTAATCGTCCCCATCTGAGGGCCCTTTGCGGACGCTCTCACTGGGTGGGGACGACGGTGGCAATCCATTCCTTTCAATCGGAAGCGAATTCGCGTGGTGCGCGAATGCTGCGCAGCGCGCTTGGGGCAGCGATTGCCGGTTATCTCGAAGACGAAGCGGTCATCGAGGTGATGCTCAACCCGGATGGGCGGTTGTGGATCGACCGGTTGTCGAATGGCCTGATCGACACAGGTGAAACTCTGTCCGCAGCGGATGGTGAGCGCATTGTTCGCCTGGTAGCGCACCACGTAGGCGCCGAAGTGCATGCCGGCGCACCACGGGTCTCGGCCGAACTCCCAGGGACCGGCGAGCGCTTCGAAGGTCTCTTGCCTCCGGTCGTTGCAGCGCCGGCCTTTGCTATCCGCAAACCCGCCGTCGCCGTGTTTACGCTCGACGACTACGTCGCCAGGGAGATCATGACCTCGGAGCAGGCCAGGATCCTGAAGAACGCGGTCGCCGCACGGAAGAACATTCTGGTCGCTGGTGGGACATCGACCGGCAAGACAACATTGACGAATGCGCTCCTGGCCGAGGTGGCAAAGAGCTCCGATCGGGTCGTGCTGATCGAAGATACGCGCGAACTTCAGTGCAAGGCGCCCAATCTTGTAGCGCTCCGGACCAAAGACGGCGTGGCCACGCTATCGGACCTCGTTCGGTCCTCGCTGCGACTGCGTCCTGACCGCATTCCGGTCGGCGAAGTTCGCGGTGCAGAAGCACTCGATCTGCTCAAGGCCTGGGGCACCGGCCACCCCGGTGGCATCGGCACCATTCACGCGGGTACCGCGCTCGGTGCGCTGCGGCGGCTCGAGCAGCTCATCCAGGAAGCCGTCATCACGGTTCCGCGCGCCCTGATCGCCGAGACCATCAACCTCGTTGCTGTGCTTGCGGGGCGCGGCGCTGACCGTCGCCTCGCTGAGCTCGCCTTCGTCACCGGGCTCGCGGCCGCCGGCGACTACAACCTTTCATCAGCAGGAGACTGACATGCGTCAGCAATTTCGCTTTCTTCGAGGTGCATCGTTGGCTGCCTTCGGCGCGGTGCTTGTGGCAGCCCCGCCGGCATGGGCGGCTGGCTCGAACATGCCATGGGAGCAGCCGCTCAATCAGATCCTGCAATCGGTGGAAGGGCCGGTCGCCAAGATCATCGCCGTCATCATCATCGTCGTAACAGGGCTCACGCTCGCGTTCGGGGACTCGTCAGGTGGTTTCCGCAGGCTGATCCAGATCGTGTTCGGTCTGTCGATCGCGTTTGCCGCATCGAGCTTCTTCCTGTCGTTCTTCTCTTTCGGCGGCGGCGTGTTGATCTGATGGATGAACCGGTTGCAGGTTTTGTCGTGCCCGTTCACCGCGCGCTCACTGAGCCAATCCTGATGGGTGGCGCGCCGCGGTCGGTTGCGATCGTCAACGGCACGCTTGCGGCGGCCCTTGGGCTCGGACTTCGGCTCTGGATCGCGGGTCTTGTCCTCTGGTTCATCGGCCACCTGGCCGCCGTCTGGGCCGCCAGGCGGGATCCCGCCTTCGTCGATGTGGTGCGCCGACATTTGCGCATTCCCGGCCATCTCAACCTTTGAGTTCTCGGTCATGATGAACCTTGCCGAATATCGTCATTCCAGCGCGCGTCTCGCCGACTTCCTGCCCTGGGCAGCCCTCGTCGACGAGGGAATCATCCTGAACAAGGACGGCTCGTTCCAGCGGACAGCAAAGTTCCGAGGACCCGACCTGGATAGCGCAGTGCCGGCTGAACTCGTGGCTGTCGCCGGTCGTTTGAACAATGCCTTGCGTCGCCTGGGATCCGGCTGGGCCGTTTTCGTTGAGGCGCAGCGTCATTCTGCGGGCGCTTATCCGCCCAACAGCTTTCCGGATGTCGCGTCGGCGCTGGTCGACGCCGAGCGCCGAGCGCAGTTCGAGGAGGCTGGCGCTCATTTTGAGTCCAGCTATTTCCTGACGTTCCTCTATCTGCCGCCAGAGGAGGGGGCTGCCCAGGCAGAGCGACTGCTCTACGAGGGACGCGATCGGACCGTTGGAGCGGACGCGCGCGAGGTTCTCCGCGGATTTATCGACCGAACCAACCGTGTGCTGCAGCTGGTCGAAGGGTTCATGCCAGAATGCGCCTGGCTCGATGATCAGGAGACGCTGACTTACCTGCACTCGACGATCTCGACCAGGCGTCATCGCGTTCGGGTGCCCGAGATTCCCATGTACATCGATGCGCTGTTGGCTGATCAGCCGCTGACCGGTGGGCTTGAGCCGATGCTGGGTTCAGCCAACGTGCGGGTTCTCACGATAGTGGGCTTTCCGGGGGCGACGACCCCGGGAATTCTGGATGACCTGAATCGCCTGGCGTTTTCATATCGGTGGTCGACCCGCGCGATCATGCTCGACAAGACCGATGCCACCAAGCTGTTGACCAAAATCCGCCGCCAGTGGTTCGCGAAGAGAAAATCCATCGGCGTCATTCTCAAGGAGGTCATGACCAACGAGGCATCGACGCTGCTCGATACCGACGCTCACAACAAGGCGATAGATGCCGACGCGGCTTTGCAGGAACTGGGGTCGGATCAGATCGGGCAAGCCTTTGTCACGGCGACCGTTACCGTCTGGGATCGCGATCCCGATGCTGCCGACGAGAAGTTACGGCTGGTCGAGAAGGTCATTCAGGGCCGCGATTTCACCTGCATGATCGAGACGGTGAACGCCGTTGAAGCCTGGCTCGGCAGTGTGCCCGGGCACGTCTACGCCAACGTGCGGCAGCCACCGGTGTCGACCCTCAACCTCGCCCATATGGTTCCGATGTCGGCCGTATGGGCGGGTGAGGCGAGGGATCTGCACTTCAAGGGGCCGCCACTCCTGTTCGGCAAGACCGAGGGATCGACGCCCTTCCGATTCTCGCTCCATGTCGGCGACGTCGGCCATACTCTCGTGGTGGGACCGACGGGTGCTGGCAAGTCGGTATTGCTCGCACTGATGGCGTTGCAATTCAGGCGTTATCCCGACGCCCAAATCTTTGCGTTCGACTTCGGTGGTTCGATCCGGGCGGCCGCGCTCGCCATGGGTGGTGACTGGCATGACCTCGGCGGTGCCTTGTCCGACGGAGACGATAAACCCGTAGCGTTGCAGCCGCTGGCCTGGATCGATGATCCTTCGGAGCGCGGATGGGCCACCGAATGGCTCGGCGCGATCCTGGCACGGGAAAAGATCGAAATCACCCCGGAGGTCAAGGATCATCTGTGGTCGGCGCTGACGTCTCTCGCGTCGGCGCCAATTCAGGAACGTACCCTCACGGGCCTGTCTGTCCTGCTCCAATCGAACCCTCTGAAACGCGCCTTGCAACCCTATTGCCTCGACGGTCCATCCGGGCGCCTGCTCGATGCCGAGTTCGAGCGCCTCGGCGAGGCCTCGGTCCAGGCGTTTGAGACCGAAGGATTGATTGGAACGAGCGCGGCGCCGGCCGTGCTGGCGTATTTGTTCCATCGCATCGCGGACCGCCTCGACGGCCGGCCGACGCTCCTTATTGTCGATGAAGGTTGGCTTGCCCTCGACGACGAGGATTTTGCCGGCCAGCTGCGCGAATGGCTGAAGACGCTTCGGAAGAAGAACGCATCCATCATCTTCGCGACCCAATCGCTTTCAGACATCGACGGCTCCGCAATCGCGCCAGCAATCATCGAAAGTTGCCCGACCCGCCTATTGTTGCCGAACGAACGGGCGATTGAACCGCAGATCACCGCCATCTACCGCCGCTTCGGCCTCAATGACCGCCAGATCGAGCTTCTGAGCCGGGCAACGCCAAAGCGGGACTACTATTGCCAGTCCCGTCGCGGCAACCGGATGTTCGAACTCGGCCTCGGCGAGGTCGCGCTCGCATTCACCGCGGCCTCTTCCAAGACAGACCAGGCGGCCATCACGCAGCTCCTGGCCGAGCATGGACCTGATGGCTTCGTGCCCGCCTGGCTTCAGCACCGTGGTGTCGCCTGGGCCACCGACCTGATCCCCAATCTCGTCAATCTGGAGAAATCGCTATGAAGCGACTTGGCTTGTTGGCGGCCGCTGGCACCGTCGCGCTGATGCTCGGCGTCACGGTGCCAGCGCGAGCACAGTGGATCGTCTTCGATCCCAATAACTACGTCCAGAACGTCCTGACTGCCGCGCGGGAACTTCAGCAGATCAACAATCAGATCACCTCGTTGCAGAACGAGGCGCAGATGCTGATCAATCAGGCGAAGAACCTGGCAAGCCTGCCGTACTCGTCGCTGCAGCAACTGCAATCCTCGCTCCAGCGCACTCAGCAATTGCTGGCCCAGGCCCAGCGTATCGCCTACGACGTCCAGCAGATCGATCGCGCGTTTTCGACGAGCTATGCGCCGGCCACTGGTAGCCAATCGAGTCAGTTGCTGGTCGCCAACGCTCAATCGCGATGGCAAAATTCCTATGCCGCGACGCAAGATGCGCTGCGCGTTCAGGCGGGTATCGTTGGCAACCTCGACACCAACCGCATCCAGACGTCCGCGCTCGTAACGTCTAGCCAAGGCGCCAGCGGCGCTCTGCAAGCAACTCAGGCCGGCAATCAGATTCTTGCGCTGAACGCGCAGCAGCTCGCCGACCTCACCGCTGTCGTGACGGCGCAAGGTCGGGCGCAGAGTCTTGAAGCGGCTCAGCGCGCCTCGGCCCAGGAGCAGGGACGAGAACAGCTTCGGCGCTTCCTGACACCGGGGCAGGGCTATCAATCATCCAATGTGCAGATGTTCCACCAATGACCGACATAAGGGCATTCAAGGCGTTGTCGCTGCTTACGACAATCGGCCTGGTGGCCGTCGCTGCCTGCAGGATTCAGCTGCGTGGCGGAAACGATTCTCCGCCGGCACCGAATGCGGAGCAGAGGACCGATGCAGTCAGCTCCGACCTCGCACACTGCCGGAGCGTCACTCCGGAGGAGACGGCAGGCTATCGCCATTGCCAGCAGGTTTGGGCCGAAAACCGGCGTCGCTTCTTCGGCAAGAAAGATGGCGCCGCAGCTCCCGGCCACGATGACGCAGCCAGTTCGATAACCGCCCCCAAGGATCAAAGCCGGATCCCGCAGGGATATCCGAACCTGGTGGCACCTGAGGCGAGCAAGCCATGACTGGTACCGGGATCATTGACCAGTTTCTCGAAACCTTCACGCGTTATATCGACAACGGATTCGGGCTGCTGGGTAGCGACGTCGGATATGTAGCGACAACCCTTGCGGCGATCGACATTACGCTTGCTGCGTTGTTCTGGAGTTGGGGGCCGGACGAAGACATCATCGCGCGTCTCGTCAAGAAGACGCTGTTTGTAGGCGTTTTTGCCTGGCTCATCGGTAATTGGAACAGTCTAGCACGCATCGTCTTCGAGAGCTTTGCCGGTCTTGGACTGAAGGCATCTGGCGCAAGTCTCTCCGCGTCGGACTTCCTGCGGCCGGGAAAGATCGCCCAAGTCGGACTTGACGCCGGCCGACCGTTGCTCGACTCGATCTCCAACCTGATGGGCTACATCAGCTTCTTCGAGAATTTCGTCCAGATCGTCGTTCTCTTGTTCGCCTGGGTCGTGGTGTTGCTTGCCTTCTTCATTCTGGCGATCCAGCTCTTTGTCACCCTGATTGAATTCAAGCTCACGACGCTGGCCGGGTTCGTGCTCATTCCCTTTGGCCTGTTTGGCAAGACCGCCTTCGCGGCAGAGCGGGTCTTGGGCAACGTCGTCTCCTCAGGGATCAAAGTCCTCGTCCTGGCCGTCATCGTCGGCATCGGCTCGACCCTGTTCTCGCAGTTCACCGCTGGCTTTGGTGGCAATCAGCCGACCATCGAAGACGCAATGTCACTGGTGCTTGCCGCGCTCTCCTTGCTGGGCCTCGGTATCTTCGGTCCGGGTATCGCAAACGGCCTGGTGTCGGGCGGACCCCAGCTCGGCGCCGGTGCCGCGATTGGAACAGGCCTTGCTGCCGGCGGCATTGTTGCGGCAGGCGCAGGTCTTGCCGCCGGCGGTGCTGGTCTCGCAGGCGGCGCGATTGCAGGCGCCGCGCGCGGTGGCGGCGCTGCCACAAGCGGAGCATCAGCCGCCTATCGGAGCGGCGGCCTTGCTGGCGTCGCGGAGGCTAGCGCTTCGGCCGCCATGAGTCCTTTGCGCCGAGCATCGGCTGCCTTCGGAGGTCGGCAAGCGGGCGAGCAGGCCGCGAGCGCCTCGGCCGAAGGGCAGCCTGATTGGGCGCGCCGCATGAAGCGTGCTCAGACCATTCGGCACGGTGCCTCGGCTGCTGGCCACGCCGTCCGCTCGGGCGATCATGGTGGCAGCGGCTCCTCCGTCGACTTGTCCGAAGGAGAGCGCTGAGACACACCACTGCACCTCTGCCGCACAGCAGCGCCTCAAACCCTTCCATCGCACGACTCGAAACCGATCACTCGATACCAGGGGCAACCATCGATGTTCAAACGAACTTCCGTTCATTACGGGCGTATGCCCGAGCCGGTCACACCGTATCAGAAAGCAGCGCAAGTTTGGGACGAGCGCATTGGATCAGCGCGTGTGCAAGCCAAAAACTGGCGCTTGATGGCGTTCGGCTGCTTGATGCTGTCAGCCGGTCTCGCAGGTAGCCTGGTCTGGCAGTCGAATCAAGGATCGATCACGCCCTGGGTGGTCGAAGTCGACCATCTTGGCCAGGCCCAAAGGGTTGCGCCGGCCAACATCGACTATCAACCCACTGATGCGCAGATCGCCTACCATCTGGCGCGCTTTATTGAGGATGTCAGAGGTCTACCGGCCGACGGCATCGTTCTGCGCCAAAATTGGCTCCGGGCCTATGATTTTACGACCGATCGCGGCGCCGCTGCGCTCAACGACTATGCGCGCAACAACGACCCCTTTGCAAAGTTAGGCAAGGCGCAAGTCTCCGTGGACGTCTCAAGCGTCATCCGCGCGTCTTCAGAAAGCTTTCGCGTCGCGTGGACCCAGCGTGTCTACGACAACGGCGCGTTGAGCTCGACCGAGCGCTGGACTGCAATTCTCTCGATCGTGATCGAGACCCCCCGCGATGCAGAACGCCTGCGTAAGAATCCCCTTGGCGTCTATGTCCGCGCCATCAACTGGTCAAAGGAGTTGAGTCAGTGACCAAGACGCCGTCTGACGTTCATTCGAAACGTTTCATCCAGCGAAGCAGGCTCAATCGGGCTTGGTCGGAGTGCGCCAATTCGAAGCGAGCAGTTCTGTTTGCTCTCCTGCTTTGTTCGTCGGCGCTCGGCGGGTGCGCGACCTACGTGCCGCCGGAGATCAGCTATGACGCGGAGGTCCCGCCGCTGCCGGCGGCTGCAGCGGCGCCGGACGACCGGCCGCTTCACGTTCCACCGCTTTGGAAGCCAACTCTCGGCGGCAAGTTGGCCGGGAAGGAAGAGCCCGAACCCGTGAGCCGGGTTGAGACGGCAAACAGTGTGGCGCGGGTCGAACCGCGCAAGCGGGGGTATTTCAATGCGGCGCAGATCTACGCTTACAGCCCCGGTGCGCTCTATCAGGTTTATGCCGCACCCGGGCAGATCACGGATATCGCACTCGAGGAAGGAGAGCAGTTGACGGGATCGGGGCCCATCGCGGCCGGAGATACCGTACGCTGGGTCGTGGGCGATACCGAGAGCGGGAACGGCGACACGCGCCGCGTCCATATCCTGGTTAAGCCAACCCGCGCATCGATCGAGACCAATCTCGTCGTAAATACCGACCGGCGCACCTACCTGATCGAGCTGCGCTCCCGCGAACGGCCGTACATGCCGTCTGTTGCCTGGTACTATCCGGAAACAGTGCGTGAACGATCCCGTTCAGTCGCTCTGAAGCCCGTTCTTCCGGATCCGGCGCGGCGCATCTCCCGCTATGCCATCGAAGGGGACAGTCCTCCATGGCGGCCGCTCACCGCATATGACGATGGCCGCAAGGTCTATGTCGAATTCCCGCGCGGGATCGTGCAAGGGGAGATGCCTCCGCTCTTTGTCATCGGCCCGGACGGCAAGACCGAACTCGTCAACTACCGCGCCTACGGCAACGTGCTGATCGTCGATCGACTGTTTGCAGCCGCCGAACTCCGGCTCGGCGGTGAGCACCAGCAGAAGGTCAGGATTGTCAGGACTGACGGGAGGCCGTCGTCATGAACATTCGGAATGAAAACGATCACGAGCAAGCTTTTCCACCGGAGACATTAGTGGAGCAGTCCGAGAACTTCCGCTTGAGAGCAGAGCACCCGCGCGTGACGCGGTTGTCGCGGAAGGTTTTGGCCGGCGGGAGCGCGGTTGCCCTGCTTGTCGTCGGCGGAGCGGTGCTGTGGTCGCTGCAGAACAATCGCTCCCGCAATCAAGCTGCCGATGAGCTTTACAGTACCGACCACCACAATGTTGCCGACGGTATTACGACGCTGCCGAAGGACTATGCTGGCGTTCCGCGCCAGCCAATTCCGCAGCTTGGTCCGCCGCTCCCCGGGGACCTCGGTCGACCGATACTTGCCGCTCAAGGCCAGTCGCCGCCGATCGGCACTGATCCGGACCAGCAGCGCCGGGATCAAGAGACCGAGGCAGCCCGCATCAGCCATTTGTTTGCTGCGACCAATGGAGGAGCGCGTCCGCCCACCGCCGCGGCGGTTGGAAGCGACCGCGTCGCGTCACCGAACGCAACGAGCACTGGCGACGATGGGTCCGCGCAAAACGGCCAGGACCGCAAGCTTGCCTTCGTGAACGCCCCTGTGGACCGTCGCACGGTAAGCCCTGACCGTGTCACCAGACCCGCTTCACCATACATCGTGCAGGCTGGGACGGTGATTCCAGGGGCGCTGATCACCGGGATCCGATCGGACCTGCCAGGCCAAATTGCGGCGCAGGGAGCGATAAAGGTCTTTCCCTGATGCCACACGTCTGGAGGCGAGAAGGGGCCAGCAAAAGAAATCTGGAAATCGTTCTTATCGGAGGGTGCGGCTACTGCGTTGGCGTTTACGGCTGTTGACAACGCGGCATTGCAAGGCTCGGCAAAGGGCTTTGCAACGACAGCCGACTGCGCCTGTTGCATAGCAAGCATCACGGGCGTTGGGCCGGCTTTTGCGTTTGCCAATAGCTTGGCGATAAAGATGCAATCCCAATAAGCGAAGTCCGATTTACCGTCCGGTTGTTCCCATATCCACTCGATACGCGTGGGTGATTGCTTGCCGTTTGGCGCAGGGCACCTGTCCAACAGTGATTGCGCGACGCGGTTTGAACCGTGCTCGCTCAAGTATGCGAAGAATGTGTTTGGCTTCGCGTTCTTGGCCAGTTCGCCGGCCGCTGCTTGCAAAATCGGGCTGTCGAGGCCCAGCCGTTGAAGTAGATGAATCTGAACCGCGACCTTGTGAATGGCGTAAGGCACCTTTGTGATTTTAGCCTGAACTGCGACTTGCTCCTGAACTGGATAGCCGGTGGTGAATCCTCCTGCAATCGGCCCGAGGGTTGGAAGAGCCGGAAGATTCAGCCCTGCCGGGAAAAGCGTTGGTGGAATTATGCAGCTGTCGGCTCTGGGAAGACCCGGCAAGTTTGGCAGTTTCGGCAAAGGAAGTCCGAAGGTTGGTAAATCCTTCAGGCAAAGATTTGGAGGGGTAGGAGGAAGTGGCAGCTTCCTGGCCTGCGCAACTACGTTTTCCGTAACCTTCCTGCCCAGGACGAAAGCTGGGGAGCTCGCTCCCCATTTCGATGGATCGGACATCAGTGTCTGGAGCTTGCCCTTCAAAGCAGCGTTGGTCGTGAGAGCTGCCGGAAGCGCCCCCATGACAGCGGGGAGCGCCCCGCCTAGAATTCCGGCTGAAAGGCCAAGTACACCCGTGGTCCCGCCATACGTCACGGCCATAACCAGATCACAGCCCAGCTTCCGACTTACCTCAATCGGATTTTCGTTGAAGTGACGTGCGAGATGTTCGAATGCGACGCATTCGTAAGGGAGGAAATTGCAGGCTGCCGTCTCGGTCGTGTCGGTACACCACTGGGGAAGTCCGGAGAACAGACAAGATCCGCCGTTTCCGGCAACCCAGCAGGGACGGCTCTTTTCGCCGATCCATTTCACCCACTTGTCAAAGGCGTTCTTGTCGTTCTTCTCGATGAGATAAAGAAAGACACTCCAGGTTTGCTCCTCGCTCATCGAGGCCAGCGGACCTCCGTGCGTTCGATCCTTGCCTATCAAGGATGGCGCGCGCCACCATTGACCGTCAGGACCCTGTGACCTCCGAACTGCTTCGCAGCCGTTGGCATCACCTGCCGAGCAAAGCAGGCCGTTGAACAAGCCCATATCGTTGGCATCGCATAGGAGTGGCTTGTCCGGATTAGATTTTCCAGGAAACGGCGCAATATTTGAACTGATGCAGTAGCGCGTTTGGGTCTGCCAGAATGCAACGCGATCATTGATCTGCGCCGCATAGCGCTCGGAGATCTGCGAAGCCACTTTCCCTGTAATCGATCCGAGCACATCGGTTGTGCAATTGCTGGCTTTCGTGACGCAGTCAGCTAGCGCCTTCATCAATTCACCAGGGTCCGCGAGGGCCGTTGCCACTTGCTTGGGATCCGGTGGGCATGGAATGCCTGTCTTCAGCTGGATACCATGACAAAGTGAAAGGCCCGGTGGCGTAATCGGCGGATTTGGCAGCTGGGGGCAGGCCACGCCGTTCGGCACCGGAAGGCCGTTGCAATCGTGCGTTCCTGGTGGCTGAACGGGTGGACGTATAGGCGGTTGAACAGGTGGCTGAATTGGTAACTGCGCCGGCGTGATTGGCGAAGCGTGGCGGGGGTCCAGATCAATCGCGACTGCGGGTGAGAACGTCGCAGTCGCTAGCGCCAGGCACGCCAGATAAATGAAGCTAAGTGTCTTCCACCAATAGAGCCTGCGCATGATGAGACCCTCGGAAAAATCAGGCGGTGCTAAAATCGGGAATACGATCAGGGAGCTTGGGCTCCTCTAGGGCTTGTAGTAAAGGCCCACGTCATCGGGTTTCACCCATGTCGCCGAGAGGGGGCAGCCCAAGAAGAACTTGTCGGGGCGATCGAGGAAGAAGCTTGCTGAGTTGGGAGCAACAAGATTACTCCACTGAAACTTGACGGTTTTGTTCTTTACGACGTCCTCGAATTCGTACTTCTGGGCGATGCCGGGAATGATCAGTACGACGTGGCCGGCGTGTCGCACTTCTCCGTCCAGACGCCCTAGCCGGGCTGCCACGACTGGTTTGCCCGCGTTGGCTTGCGCCTGTGCCTGATCAAGAGCAGCTTGATCAGTGGCTACTCCGATTTTTTTCCAGCCCATCGACGCTGCGGTATTTTCAAGCCCGCTGGCGATGTCATTGGCAAGCATATAGCTGTCGTTGCCGGTCTTGAAATCGGTGTTTCCAAACAGGAGTTCGAGCGCCCGTCCAAGGAACACATTGCAGGCGGTTCGATCGTCGATCCTGGTTTGACACTGGGCTAGTGAGCCGAGTTTCTGGATTGCAGCCTGTTCCTTCGCAGTCTGGGCCGGTCGGCCTGTGCGGGTTTCGCACTGGCTGACCGGTGAGGCACTGACGCACTGGATGGTAGCGATCAAAACTGCTGTTGCAGCAGATAATGTTTTAAACATCACATCTCCTTCTCATTGGTCAGGCGAGTTCGATGCGAGCGAGGAGTCTTGGACCGGATTCGACCGGACCATCGAACGTTTCCTCATTTGCGCTCTTGGCCAGCGTGATTTCCCGGACGGAAACGGCGTGCCGCCAGCCGTCATTGTCCAGCATCCGCGGCAAGGTGAACATGCAGGTCCAGGCCCAGCCTCCGTCTACCTGCGTGGCAATGCCCGACGAGCCAGGCTTCCATGTTTGCCAAGTGCAGCGCGAGCCATTGATGTCTATTGCGCACTCCTCCGACGCGGGTTTCGAATGATCTCCTGGATGGTGCCTGATCAACTCGACCTCGAGCGCGGGTCTGGTACCGGCGAATGATGAAGCTGGATCGACCGTCGCCGTTATTTCATTTGCGGACTGATCCGGTAGCGCAAAAGGTCCTTTCACGGTTACGAAAATATTGGTCTGCTTGTCGTCAGCAGTGTGCTGGCACGTCGCTTCGATGATCCTCCCGGGTAACGGCTGAACCCATTCCGCAACAGGCGTCGAAACCCTGAGCCTTGTTGGCGCGCCGCCATCAATAACTTCGATGTCTTCCCGAGCATGAGGTTGGTAGCGAACGAGGCCAAGGCGCATTCTTGGCAGCGGATAGGGATCGGTTCGCAACGCAAGGTCGACGTACCAAAGCTCTTCTGACGGATCAAAGAGAGGTGTGAACGTAGACAGGGAGACTGCAAGGTATTCTGACGGGCTCGCTTTCGATGGTTGGGCAGAGCTTTGGTTCTGCGCCGCTTCCGGCCCGATGGTCGTTTGCTTGGCCACATTGTCCTGACCGGCGGAAGACCACGGTCCCTCGACCGGGATTGGCATAAAGGCAGTTCCGATGGTTTCTCCGCCGCGCCCTTGCACGAGAGACGGGGCAAGGAGAGGGCCGACAGGAGCAGCGCCTCTCATGATGGGATCGCCACCCCAGCGTGACACATATTGGCCGCCGGCCCCCAGATCTCCATCCAGAAGTTCAACTTTCGGGATCGGCGTCCCGCTATCGTCTCGCCCGACGCCTTTCGCAAGCAGGCCCGGCGGCCAAAGCACCACACCCAGCCTTTCACCTTCTCCTGAGGATGCCCAGGGACGGCGCAGCCAGATCCGGTAAGACGTTGTTCGCTCGTATTTCAGAGTAAAGGTGCGCGGCCCCGTTTGCGTACGCGTAATCGCAAGTTCCTGAAAACCGGCCTGTATCCGGTCTATGACCGGGGGAGCCGGGCGTGCTGTGCTTGGCAGCCAGATCTCGCTGAAGGCACCTGCTACCCCCGTGTCCTCGACATGCTTCGCGTCTCTCGGAGGCATGAGACCTGCGTGGCGGCCGAGTGCAACCGGTCTCACCTTAAGAAGGCGTGCGCCAGTTGTTTTGAGAGTAGAAGACAAACTGGTTCGCAGGGCGTCTCCCAGCGGTTTGGCAGCGCCCCAGGATGCTGATTGCAATTTCTCAAGAAGCCAATTCCGCCGCAAACCAGCCTTGCAATCCTCGGGGAGGGGTATTCCATCCAATCGAAGTGCAATGACCCGACGGCGCGGAAACGTGACACGATGATCTCTTCCAATGCTGAAACCGAAAAGCCGTTGGTCGCCTTCCTGAATATTTTCGGGCCAGATATCCTGTACCTTCTGATTCTTGCCCCGGCCGCGATTTTCGTCGTCGAGATCTCCATCAGGAGCAGCGCATTCGATTTCCAATTCCAGAGCACTCGTCGTCACGGGATCCACTTCCAGGTGACCGCCAAACAGCGCGCCAACTGATCCCTCTTCGCAATATCTAATGTCCCAATCCGTGGATCTTATTCTCTCTATAAAGTCCAGACGGCTCTCTCTTGTTGGATCAACAGCGTCGTCGCCTCCCGCAAAGCGCCTGCGGGTAAGCTTGAGTGTGCCTGGAAGCAATGCCGGAGCCGTCACAAATGTCTCGTCGATTGCATGCGTCAGCCGCATAGTAAGAGGTGTTGCCAGTGCAGTGACCGGACGACGCAACATGGTCTGATGAACCTGGACGGCGAGTTGCCGCCTGAGAACCTCGGATGGCGCGCTCAAATTGCCCGCGCCTGTGCACACCTTTACCTCTGCCGATGCAGCGCCAGTGCCATTTTGATCGTCAGAAATTTGTTTCCCAACGAGAGCCTTCAGTCCCCGGGCACAAGCGTTGGAGCTGTCGAACAGGCCTTCCGGCTCGCCACCATGGGTAGCCAGAAGGCTGGCCGCTTCAACGTTGTCGAACCAGTTAGCAAGTTGTCCGACAGTGGGAACGAACCAGGCCTGGAGCTCTACATCCTCGCCAGGCTGAAGCAGACAGCGAACTGTCTTGACACTCGCACCGGCAAGATTTCGAAGTCCTCCATCCATGAGGCGGAGGGTATCCTTGCTTCCCTTGTCAGCAGCTTGAAGTTCGATGAGGACGGGCAGGGCATCAGGCCACGTTTTTCCAGCGCGAACAGGTACAACAAGGGGATTTCCAAGCCAGCCGTCGCCTGCGCCTGACTCGGGCCGGCGCAGGGCAAGTACCAGCAGACTCGCCGCAGGATCCGGGTAATAGCGCAGTGCCGGATCAAGTTGCTCGGCACGATGAGGCGTTGCGGTCACATGCTGCGGAGTGTTGGGATCGTGTTGGCTCGCCCGCAGGTCCGGGCGACTGAAGCCGCGCAAACCTTCCGGAGGATAGCGCGTTGCCGATCCAAGGTGGTCGAATACACCATGCAAGCTGGCGAAATGCATCGGCACGGGAGGAGCAACAAGCAAACGGGTGGTCTGTTTTGGACGTGCACGGTGCGCTTCACCAGAGGAGCGAACGACCATCGAGGTCCCGTATTGCGTTGGCTTGATACCCTTGAGCGCCTGGAGCTCCTTATCCAGAAAGAGCATCATCGGGGCATCAACTTTCTCGTGTCGCAGGAAACGGCGCCCCTCAACCGGAATATCGCCCAGTTGTGCGGCTGGCATCGAGAAGCTCGGCAGGGTTTTGAGAACCTGCGCGGCGCCTTCCCTGGTAGTTGATACGCCGCCCTCGACGACGCGGATCACGCTGACGTAGTACGGCCAGCCCAGCCGAAGTCTTGCGCCGGCGGTATGGCGGTTGCTGTTGCGCGCTGTTGAGGGAGCTGCATACGAACGCGAGATGTTCAGCTCGTCGACGGCAAGGAACGGCGTGCGGACTTCTCCACCAGCAGATTTGCCGTCCTTTTGTGGCGGAGTCGGGGGCAGACCCATTGGCTCGCCACCCCAGGCTGCTACAGTACTGTCCATGATGAGCGTTACAACCTTGCGATCAAGGCTGTCATCATCGTTCTTGTCATTGATGTGTACCTGATCGAGCGAGCTAAGACTGGCGGCATCCAGATTGAGCCGACGGTCTCCATCAGCGCTCCCCAGCCGCCGTTCGAGCTCCTTTTCGACCCAATTCTCCTGTCCAGCCGGCGGAGCTGGATCTCGGTACGTCACTCGACGAAACTGCGGACATCGCCACTCGATGGTTTCCCCGGATCTTACGCCGACGAGCAAGCGCTTGCCGGTTTCCAGTTGTGCCGCATCCTGCAGAAGAAGGGCTTTTCCGGCTCGGCAGGCGTTTGCGCTATCTCTGACGGCATCTTGGCTTGCGAGCTGCTTGCAAGCGGCGAGCAGTCGATCGCGATCGATCAATCGAAATCCACCCGAGCGAAGGGTAGAAAGTTCTGCCGGGGTATCGTGGCTGCCCGGGGCCCCGGCGTCCTTGTGCGCCGCTGCATCGTCTGCAGCCCTGGCCCGATGTTGCGCGACTACCTTTTTCTGACGCGTAACATCGCCTTCTGAAGCAAGAGCGGGATCTACCGTGCAGATCTCGTAACGAGGTCCATGCTGCCCGGCGATGCCGAGGTTGATCAGGCCAAACCTGTCCGGTTCCTCAGCTGGTTTCGACACCGATCGCTGGTTCTGCGCCGCCTTGGCCTCTGTTTCCGTGGCTGGAAGAAAATTACCGATACCATCCAGTGACAACCTCGCAAGGGTCCAGCAGCGATGGTCACCATTCAGCGAAAGTCGCAAAAATTCGCCGTGCCTGGACGTGAAAGCTTTCAGGGCATCTATCGGTATGGTCGCGTCGACAGCAAAGCCAACGAGGCGTTGCAACACAGGATGGGCAAGAAGGGCAGCGAAGCGGCGACGGGCAGAGTTCAGCAACTCCTCGGCGCTGCTGCATTTTATTGTGGGGGCCGGGGCAGGAGTAGCGTGATGATGCGCCGCATGGATCTTGTCGAACACATCTTGCAATCCGCCATCGCGCCCCAGGGCCTTGTCTGCGAAGGTGCTCGGCAGAGGCCATATGGGCTCTGGAATACGGCTGGACAAAGCCTCGGCTGTCGCAATCCGATAGGGGGCCATCCAGTCCGAACGACGACCAATCAACAAAGGTTCGACCGCGACATCGCTCCCGACAGCATTGTACGCAAGCTGGACAGGTGGCGCAGTTTCACCGAGCCATGGACGATGCACATCAGACGCGAGGCTCAGGTCGGGGGTGTTGAGTATCGAGGCATTTGGCTCGGCAATGGCGTCAAGCAGCAGACGACCTCTTTCGAATGTGAACGCCATCGCCGCTTCAGCATAGGGAGTCGGCAGTATCGCGTCAGGGATCAGGCTCTGTTCTTTAGCCGCACATTTGAGAACCTCGATCAGGCTTTTCCAGTCTTCGTCAGGGCCTTCTGACCAGGGTCGCGCCATCATTCTGTGCCAGAGATTCACAATTCTCTCGGCAATTTCTTTCGTGGGTGGGGCCCATTCAACTGTCGCGTCCAGCTTCTCATGTTTCGCAAGGGGATCAGGCGCGGCGAAGGGCGCCGCCAGAATGGTGATGCGCCGATCTTTCGGCGTCCCGTCTGTACCCTCGACAAAAGCCCGCAGGATATCCGGCCATGCCTTCAGCGCCTCAATCTCTGTGTCGGCTGTGGGTTGAAAGGTGATCGTCACACGGGCAGCTCCCGGAGCACCACCCTTGTAATTCAGTAAACCCGCTGCGATCGCTCTGGAAGCCGCCGCGTACTGCTTCACGTTGTATGTGGGCCGCTCAACGGTGCCGGGAAGTGCCAAATCACTCATGTCAAATCCATCGGGGAAGGCGCGAGCTCAACGTCAAAATATGTAGAATGAAGGCCCCAGTTATCGCCGGCACTCACGCCAATGACGGCGAGCTCGGCGTGATGGAGGTCATCGGTGCGGCACCAGGAAGCCCGTGCAATGTCGCCGCTCGCATCTGCAAGTCTTACAAGCGAGCTGGGAGCGAGCGAAGCAGTGGCTGCGTTTCCGCCACCCTGGAACCCTGCGCCCATATTGCGCTTTGCCTGGGCACTGTAGCTCACCCGCGCAAGGCCCACGGAGAACGAGAATGTGAGTGTAGCCTCTCCCTCCAGTGCTCCGTTACCCTGCCGAACCATACGAAGAGTGAAGGCGGCGCTAATAGAGAAGCAGGCGATATGCGCAGTGAAGCCCGCTGAAAAAATGCCTCCCAGATCGCAGCTGTTCGCGGTCTGGCGGACGTACACGCCAGAAGTTACATACGCTGTGCCTTGCAGTGGCCCATAACCGATCGAAGCAATGCCGCCAAACTCGCAGGCACTATCGAAGGCCTCTATGCCTTTTGCGCTTCCTTCAAGCCCGAAGTAACCGGTTCCTCCGTATATGCCTGCCGAGATCATGAAGGGGGAATCGAGCGACCCCAGTGAGAACCGAACGCGCGCCGGCTTGTCTTCGAGCGGCAGAAGCATCGAGCCGAAGAAGTTGATGTTCGTGAATGTTACACCAACCGTGATGACAGGGATGGCAATTCGATATCCCGCTTCGATCGCCGGATTGACAAGACTGAGACGGGTAAACGGTCCGTTGTCACCGCCGATGGAAAGCCACTTTGCCAGCTCGGCCAGAAAACTGAGAATCTTTCCAAAGACGATGTTGTTTGTGTCGAGAGGCGCCAGAAGCTGCCCGGTCTGTCCTGAGCCGCCTGAGTAAGTGATACCTTTTTTGAAGTCGACAGTGATGATCTCGGGGATTTCGAGCTTGAATGGATCTACCCGGCCGCTGAAAATTGCTGTGACCTTCGCTTGATCGAAGTGGGTAGTTACATTCGAACGAAGATCGAGCACCGGCTTCGACCCGTGGGGCTCAAAGGTGACGAAACTGGCAACTGTTACTTTGGACAGTGGAAGTGTGAGGGTGCTGGTGAGCGTCTTGCGGGCCGGAACGAGATTGCGGAGCTGATCCTCGAAACTGTGGCGCACACTGTCGACATCGATCAGCTGCTGGAGGCGGGCACGGGCGCCATGGGCGAGAAAGTCGTTGACCTGCGTTGTTATTTTCTGGGGAGCTGATTGCCCGCTTTGCCACAGCTTGAGAAGGTTCTGGAAGGGGATAGCATCTGCGCGGTTGAGGCTGGCTTTTGCTTCAATCGCCTTGGCCGCAGCGTTCGCAGTCTGGGCTTCCTTGACGAGTTCGTCGTCATCAGCAGAGCATGTCCCGTCGCCTTTCTGTACTACGAGGATGCTTTCGGCCCATCCTGTCGAGCAAGGCGGGAGCCCGAAGAATGTCTCGGCGACAGGATTGAGCTGTGTTGCTTTCGCAAGAACGAGTTTTCGAACAGCTCGAATGTCGTCGTAAAGGCTGGCAACTGATTTCGCTCCCTCTTTCAGCACCGTATTCAACAGGCTCTGCAATTCTGCCGGGAGGAGGTTTGCGATTGCTTCCCGAAGTGCGCGCCGGAGTATCTCCGCCTCATTTGTGAGTGCGGCCTGGAGCAGCGCTTTGTAGTTCTTTTCCAGCTCTGTTACCCGGGACCTGACGTCCTCCAGACCGAGCCCGGTTGCCGAGCTGAATTCTTCCAGTTGGGTCTTGAGGGTTGCAGATCTTGAAATCACATCTGACTGAATGCTGCTGATGACCCGGTTTGGATCAGGTTCGTCACCCATCAGATTCGAGAGGATGTGAGTGCGGACACGTTCAAGTGCATTCTTCCGGGCTCCCGACTCCGCACCCGCGATCGTGATTTCGCGGGAGAAGTCAAGCCAGGCGGCCGATGCCGTGACGTAGCTGGCAGTGAGCTTGTCCCATTCGGCTTTGATGTCTGACGGTATGGCGCCCCTAGGGGGAGGCAAAGCGATGACGGGGACGGAAAGCGAAAGGCTGGCCAGCTGGTCTCGCATGTGCCGGAGCTGGGAGAGAAGACGTGCGACGGTGGTTGTCGGAGCAAGACACGCTCCCGCCGTCAACTGTTGCAGGAGCGCAGTACGGGCTGCGGTCAGCTGATTCACTGCGTCTTGGAACGACTGCAGGTTCTTTGTCGCTGCGGCGACCAGCGCCTCAGCGTAGTTCCTGAAGGCACCGAGCTGCGCTTCACGACCCGCTGCAGCAGTCGTGATTGCCTGGAGGCTGCTGTTCATTTGCGCGATCGCATCCTGCAGAACGCGGCACGTTGCCCTGCCGGTTGGTTCAGCGAGGACATGTATGGCGGGAGCAGGGCAGGTCCCGAGATCAGGCAATACAGCCTGTATAATATCGCGAACTGTGGTTATGCCCGAACTGCAGACGGAGTTTGCCTTCTGGACGACGGCCTGGAACCGCAACGCCGCAGAGATGATCGCGTTTATGGCTTCATCAATGTGCTGCGCGCCCTTGTCCAAGCCTGCATCAGCAAGTTTGTTGATCGCGTCAAGGACCTGCCTGATCTCCGCGTAAAGCGGGCCGGCGATGGTTCTGGTCAGTTCCTCGCGCGCTTCATTTGACAAATCTGCAAAAAGAGGATCGGCGAGAAGTTTTGCCACGGGATCCGGGGCAGTCCAGATTGCCGCCCATCGTTCCTTGTCGTCTTTGAGATCCTGCAGGATTTTCCGTGCTGGATCGGCGTTTGCGTAAAGGATGGCATCCGACCAGGCATTTGCATTGCGTGTCGCCTCGGCAATCTTGGCCGCGACCGCACTGCGTATGATGCGTGCCGGATCGAGCTCGCGGAGCCGGTCAGAGGAGATTCTTGCCTGGAAGTCGTTGATAGACTGCCGGATGTCTTCGGCGACCGAGGCCAGCGGTGCGCGGGAGATTTCGTCCAGCGCATGAAGTACCCGTCGACCGGATGACCATGTTCTCGAAAGTTCGATGGCAAGCTGGTCGGCGTTCGGCTGCGCAGTCCGGTTCAGGCCGGACACGGCGCTTCGGGCAGCTTCCATCTCGTCAAGCGCATTGCTGAGATCCGCGAAAACGGACCTTCCGATCTTGTCGATGCGGTTCTTAAGATCTGCGATGAGACTTTTGAGAACTCCCTTCTCATCGTCGAATATGGCTGCGATTTCATTTTTCGGAATCGCAAACTGGGAAACTTCCTGCAGTTTCGGAAGGACGTTCTCCCCCATGAGAGCGATGGCAATCAGGACGAATTGCCGGAATTCAATAAGGCCAAGCAGCTTCGCCCCGGGAGGGAAAAAGTTGCCTACGAAGTCCGCGGTCGAAGTCGCTCGGGATACGCCGGAGCCGGCATCTGATCGGGTAGTCGACGCATCGGCAAACCGCACCCTTGGCGGGACCTCCATCAAGGCCCTCGCGGCCTTGTCGGGTGAACTTCCGACTGGACCGAGTTGGCGATTGAAGCCGACGACCCGCAGCGCCATTCGCCCGATCCCGCCTGATCGGTCGCCCTTGTCGCCCATATCAAAGTCGAACGGAACGGCGTCGAGGAATGTCTGCTCCCGGGCCGTGCTGCCGAATCCCTGTCGGACGTATTCCTTGTTGTAGGTGACAGTGATCGGAGGGGCCGGGCTGCCTTTTAATCCCTCTATTTGCTGGGAACGGATCTGGGCGACTGAGAGGCTGGGATAAAACGGTGGCTGCGTCGCCGCCTGGAGCGGGCCGTCGAAGTCGAAGCCAGGTCGCCCTTCAGCAGCGACCTGCTGCCAGTCCGTATTGAAGGTACACTGGCCGGGTTCCTGCTCATCGGCATATTTCCGCGCAACGCCATTGTGTGCAATCAGGTCGTGCTGGAATGGTTTGGGGTCGGTCGGATCAGTCTTGTCAGAGTAATATCGCTTGCAGAGAGCTTCCACCGTGCGCGGATCATTCGCAGCCCGGTTATCGACGAACAGCAAGGGCATGGAGACGGCCGACGCGCTGTCGTCGATGAGCATTCTGAAACGGACCGATCCGGCTGGTCCGGCGTCGGTACGAGGCCAGAACACGAGGCCTGAGAGAGCGCGCTCCTGCTGACCGGCTCCATCGCTGACGGCTCCAACCACGTTTCCGCGGAGGCGCGTCTTGAGACCATCGTTTGCTGTGCCGACGCGCCCCAGTATTTCTTCGGTTGGATCAAGAAGGTCAGGAGTTCGCAGGGTAAGCAGCTTTACACGTTTGGCCGGAAAGCCCCTGCCACTGAACAGCTGTCCCGTCGCGGGATAGAGCTGTTGGTCCCGCGACACCTCGATAAAGAACCGCTGCGCCTGCTCTACAATGTATCCGGACGCCGGATCGTCCGTAACGGCAAGTCGAATGCGGGGCTCTGTAAGCTTTACAAGAGCTGCCTTATGGCCAAGAGGAAACAGATATCCTCGTCGAACGATAGTTGTTACGACGTCCCGACCGTCGACAATGATTGAACGCCAACGCTCTATGCTGAATGATTCATAGAGCGGCATCTTTTGTGTCCGCTTGCCATCGGCATCGATGCTGGCTGCACTTGGTGGCTCGAAAGTCGTGTCCAGATCGAGTGTCGCACCAAGACTGCCCAACAAAAGTCGATTGGTCGTCAGAGGCCGAGGCAGGTAGATTGCGGATGTATCGGCGCCGGTTTTGCCGGATCCCGGGATAATCTCCGTCCAGATGTCGCTCAGACCATAGCCGGCAGGAGGACCGACCTGGCTCGTGTCTTTCTTGTCAGAACCCTTGTCGGACGGGGGAATGCCAACAACCGGCAGCCCGGGAACAGAGGAGAGGATGACGAGTTCGTGCCGGTCTGCGGAATCAAGCGCGGTACGGAAGCGTCGCGCCTTCGATTCGTCATTCTTATGGGACTTGAGATCCCAGGGCGCCCAAGGACCCAGAGGAGGACTCCGTTCCCGTCCGTCGGTTTTGAAGACACCGGGCTGGTAGTCAGGGGACCAGATTGCTCTCAGTGAGGGCGTGGGCAGCGCCTCATGCAGCCGTGCCTGCCAGATCAGCGTAGGCGAGCCGGAGGGCGGTTTCCAGAAGTCAAGGTGAGCCGGAAGATGGCGAGTAGTTTTCCATCTCGCATCTTGTGATGGCGAAAGTATTAGTCGGGAGGGTACCTCAAGCGAAGTTTCGTAGTCGCTGGGGCGGGCTATGGCCTGCCTGATCTCGGCAAGACGGTGCGCACTATTCCAGAGTTCGGCGCGGCCGGTTATGCCGTGATATCGCAGAATTTCCGCGGGGTCATCCTGCGGCTCGAGTTTTGATTGTTTTGGATCCTGCGCCTTGTAGAGTCGATGGGCCTGACGCACCACCTTCAGATTGAAGCTCCGCCAGTCAGTTAGATTTTCGACCGTGAGAGCGAGTTCCTTAGCCTCGAAGTCGAACGCAAGTCTTGAGGCGCCCGACATTCGGGCTTCCACGGGTAAGGACAACCCCTCTGGCGTTTCGCATTTACGGGAGCAATCCACTCCCGTTGTGGCATCCTCGGAGCTCTTCTGCAGGCTCTCCTTGAGCTGAACGGTCAGAAATTCCTTCGCGAAAGCTCTGGACACCACGGGGGGAGAAACGCCCGGAAACAGCGCTTGCCAGTCTTTCTGGCGCAGGGGCCAGTTCGGCAATATCAGCAGAACATCCTTGTGTTTCAGATCCCAGCTTTTGAGTACTTCGAACAGGTCGTGATTGAAGCGGTCAATTCGGGCCTCGGCAAACAACGCAGCGAAAAATTTTCCCGGATCGCGTTCGCGCGTGGCAATCTCTTTTTGTTTGCGGATATCCACTCCGACAGGAGGAAGCGGAATCAGGCCAACCGCTTTTTCGATGTCCTTGTCGGTATCTGCCGGCGACCGATCCTTGCCAAGATCCTGAAGCACTTGGTCGATCGCACTTCGTCGGCCCTTTGCGAGAATTTGCCTCGCCGCCTGCCGTCCTGGCACAGAAACAAGACCGAGAGGGCCGATCCAGAATTTCTCGCGGGGAGGAACCTTCTTTTCGGGATCAGCATCCCATAGCGCTGAAAAATCAGCGAAGGGTGTCAAGCCAGCATTTCCCGGATCACTCTTCTCTGCGGCAATTTTGGAATCACGTATTTGACGACGTAACCGTAGTACGTCTTCAAGACTCGATGACCGCAGCCTTGCAAGGTCCGAAGCAACGATATTCGGAGCAGAATCGGGCAGGTCGAACTGCTGACGGAGAAACGCCCGCTCCATGATATGCTGCGGTGGAAGATCGACCACCAGAACGCGCTCCGGATTTGCTCCTTCTATCTTGCGTCCAACCAGATAGGGCTTTCCGTTTCGCAGCTCGAGATCGATGTTCTTGAACCTGAACTCCAGACTCATGAGGTCTCGTGATCTCGCGATCCTCAGTTTTGCATCGTCGAGAGGAAGGCGGACAGTCTTGGTTGCAGCGCCGAACTCGTAGCCGAATTCATTCGGGTTTCGGCGCAAGCCAGGAAGAAAGATCTTGAAGTTTGCTCCCTTGAAATCCAGCCGGTTGAAGACGGTTCTGTCTTTCTGATCGACGAAATCGAGCCGCGTACGATCAGAGCCCTGAATGGCGATGTTGTGGTTGAAGAGCAGAGTCGGCATGTCGAAGCTGGTTATGGCATCAGCCGTGCTCGTCAGCGAAACCTTGAACGGTTGTCCATCGTCGTCACCGCTCAGGTCAAACGTGCCGACTCTTGAACGAAACGGCCAGTGGGAAAGGTCGCACGCGAGCGTAGTGCTCCGTCGGGCTCCATCCTGATTGAATTCAGCCTGGGCAATTGGGGCGGCCAGTGTTTCCTGCCTGCCCTTTAAACGAAGGACGAGGTCACCGATAATGCGGACGGGATGCGCTCCGCCGTACAGAAACAGTCTGGCCCTGGGATCAAGATCAAGAGTAACTGAAACATCACGAGCAGCTCCCAACCGAACTGTCCGGCTGGTGAACGGAGCCAGATATTCTCCGCGCCATCCAGATGCGTCCTTTGGACGTGGGCCAATCAGCAGTGCAGAAGGTTTGAACGTGTCGCCGAGTGTACTTAGCGTACCCCTGGAAGGTCTTAGTACCACGGATGAGTTACGGTGAAGCTCGAGCTTCGTTTGAACGGGCAGCTTCAGGCCGGTTGCGTTGCTGAATATGGCGTGGGACGAGGCGTCCAGAGGTAGCGCGAGCGGCTCTCCATGCAGAAACCGGGCGAACGTCAGGTTTGCGCGGCTTTGTCCAAAATCCTGCCAGATACAATGCAGGGTCCAGCCTGCATCACTCTTTTCGAAATTGAGATCAACGGAGGTCTCAAGGTTAGCGGACAGCGATAGTTGACGGATCCCAATCGAAGTTTCGCTTGTTTTGCTGACGACCGCAGAGGGGCCGAAAGAACGACTCTCAACTAACCAGCGAAGGTGATTCCCCTCGCTCACGAGAAGACCGCCAGTCGTGCTTTCTATTATTAACGGCGCTGATGCGGAGGCACTGCCAAATGCCAGGGCTGCGGTCGAGCTTCCCAAAAATTCCCGGCGTGTGATCTTGACCAAACCCAGCCCTCGAAACTGTTCGGCTCAAAATAAACGGCGTCGGCGCGCGAAAGCGCGCGCTCCAAACAGCCGGTTCAGGAGCTTGTCCGTGATTGAAACTCTTGAACGAGGCCAGCCGGCGTCGCCTCAATGCGACCCCTGCATCCTCACTGTGCGCCGGTAGCCGGGCCTATATCAGGCCTGAACCCAGTGCTTCCGGAATATTAAAAGTGGAAGTTCGGAAATCTTGCCTTGCCAGCCATGTGTGCCCCCAGCGAAATTTATGGCGTACTCTCGCAGTAATTGCACAGAATATTTACAGGTTGTGCGAAGTCAACAGCTTTTATACTGACACCACAACGCTGTGGCGGATGAACATGGGCCAGCCTCACAAGCGTCGCCAAGCTGCAGTGCAAGGACGGGGAGCAAGTTCCCTGCTATGGCTGCAAGCGGAACCGGGAGACAACCGTCTGCGTATGCTCCACGGCAATGCGCATTCCGCCACGCACGTTGCCTCAGCGTACGCCGATCTGGAAGGCGCGTGAAACGGTAACGTTGGTAAGCAAAAGGGTGACTATGTCGAAAGACGCTGATGATGAATTCGGGCCCCGAGCGGAATTTACTTACGGGAATGCTGACGCTGCTCTTGCTGATATCATCAGTGAAGCGGATGATCGTGTTTACTTCCGCGTTTTGAACCTGTCGCCTGATCTTCAACGCGCTCCGGTCGACTGGTGCGCAGCTGCCGCTGCGATAGTCGCCGGTTCTGATCACCTGAATCTGGATGCCGAGAGTTTTTGGAAGCTTGGCAGGGCTCTTGACGCAGCGCCGGATGCAAAGGCAGCCGCCGACATTCGTCAGGTGTCCCGGGCCTGGGCCGACACGCACTGGCACCTGATAGAAACCCAGGCGCGTGCGCTTGCATTGAATCTTTTCGGAAAGTCCAGCTACGCCTTCAGTCGGGATTTTGGTGCTTTTGTCGAGGGCTGGCCGAGGCTCCGTAACGACCATCTGCTTCTTTCGTCAGCTCTGGATTCATTCGAGCGGGGGGTACCGGAAATCAACGCAGGGATAGGTCAGCTGCGGGTACTCCAGGGCGATGAAACAGCCGCGGCGCGGGTTATGAGGGCGGTGACGTCGCGGTCCGGATTCAGTGAGTATGACGAGCTTGCTTCGCTGATCGCCGAATGGTCGGGCGGCAGCGTCTGGGGCCAACTTCAGCATTTGCTTTGGCGCAAGGGTACTGAAAAGCACCGCGCACACACAGTCCTTGAGAACTGCGAAACTGATGTTCATCGGGCCGCGGAGCTCCTTATGGAGCTTGGCCTGACGATCACGAGTCACCGGTCATACAGGCTTGCTGAGCTCTCGGCCGAGACGCGAGCGTCCTGGCGACACGACCTGTACACAGTCGTTGGCAATGCTGCGGCGCTCAAGCATGCGGTCACTGAGGCGCTTCTCTGGTTCGGCTCGCCTCATGATGATCGCGCCGTCATCTTTGCTGTTCTCGACTTGCATGCGTCAAATGAGCTGGCCGCGATAGTGCCTTTCACATCTCACCACGACGGTCTTGTCCGTCGGCGCGCAGCTGCTGTTCTGAATATGGCAAATGGCGTGCCGAACGCTGAGGCGCTCCTGCAAATGAGAAGCGCACCGAAATCTGCCGTCAGCGAGCGCCGCGACGGATTCGGCGCAAGCCGCACCTGGATTGGAGACAAGCGCATTGAGAGTCTCATGGAAGATGCGCTTGGAGTCGCGACGCACGCCTTCGGCGATGAGGTGCGCCGGACGCGGGACAGCGGCGAGGAAACTCACGTAGCCATACTGTTCGAGCGACTGGCGGGCGCATTCTCGAAGATAAGCGACAGGTTAGCAGCCTATGCCGCTGAGACAAACGCGAACGAGCGCCTGGAATTCAAAATGGAGCATCGGCTAGTAGGCAAGGCGGAGGAGGGCGGCAGGGGTATTGGTTCTGACCGATTTTCGGCTGACATTTGCATTGTATTTGAGGCACGGGAAGACGGTCGGCCATTCACGCGCCGGACCTCTCTCATTCAGGCCAAACGCATCTTTGTCCGGCAGGGAGCGCTGGAGGTGGACTACTACCCTGTCGATGCGGGGCAGCTCCGGGATCTCGCAGATCAAACTATGGCAGGCTTTTTGTTGCTTGTCGGTCCGGCCTGCGAAGGCGTGTCGATGCCTGTAATACCTGCGCGTCTTTTCCTCGACCTTGTGGAGCGTGGGGAGCCTTCAACCCAGATCGCGCCGGCCGCGGCTTCTCAACTTGGGAAGAGGCTTGGAACGTGGCTTGTGGAAGACGTAATTGGATTGTGGACCGGCGACTGGAAGGATCAACTGCTGGCCAAAGCGTTGGGCGGGGAGGGGCGCGAGCCCTACCTCCTCGTGGAGATCACAGCAAATCGAATACGTCGGGGGCCGGACGGCTGGCTCCGTTAACGCCAGCTATCGACTGATGGTTAGTCAGACGTCACGCTGGCCCGCGGCCGGCAGCGGCTTGTTTCCGACCTGTGTCTTCAGCCTGTCAAGTTCCGCTTTATCGCCTGTGATCCACCGACGTGAGCGTGCAGCGCTCTCGGCGTTGAGAGTCTGGACCTCGTGAGCGGCCGCCGCTGCAGAAGTGATCGTGGGCTTGGGACTGTCGCTGGCGGTGAGATAAAGCGCGGTAGCGCGGGATAGTGGAGCGGAGAGGCTCTCCATATCCCCCTTGGCGTACAGAACGCCTGTATCACCCAGGATGAAGCGGCCGCACGGGTCTGTCTTCACTACCCAATCGAGTGATAACAGTCTGTCGCGCACAATTTTGCGGCCGTCGGGACTGCGCACCACGTCAGTGAACGGCAGCTCCGGCAGGCCTTCCGTTGCGTCGAGCCCGGTTATGATCTTGTTCAGCGCATCCTCTGCGCCACCGAGCCCTAGGGACTTGATGTGTTTGAATTCAGCCTCCGTAACGGAAGCACCGGGAAAGCGCGTCTGCCACGTCTGGCTGAACGTGTTGAAATCAGGGGCCTCGAAGGCCTCAACGAGACTCAAGGTCAATTCCTGCGCTTTCGGATTGTAGGACGTCACGACATCCGGATCGCGAAGAACTTGCGCTGCCAGAAATGAGGCGAGCTCTTCCTTTGCGGCGAGACTGTAATCGCCATTGAGGACGCGATCGAAGGCAGCGCTGCCTTGGGAGTCAATCTTGTTGAGATCAACTGTCTCGAGGGTGGTATCGTCGGCTCCTGATGGTTCGATCGTGTAAAGATTGAATATTTGCATCAGCTGTTTCGCGGAATGCTCCCGGATTCGACCGGAAAGGTGGTCGTAGGCCCAGAGTTTACCGTCAAGTCCGGCAAATTTTCGAATCCAGAATTGCGGAACGAAGTGGTGTATGCGCGGCTTTCCGGTCAACGGTCGCTCCCCTCGGCTGCGGGTGGAAAGGCATGGTGGCGTCGGTATCTCGACCTTGGTGCGGTGCTGCGCGGCCGTCAATTCTTGTGTCTGAAGCGATCAGGATCGAAGTGCTCAAGGGCTTCGGTGATCTGGGATTCCGTCATGCGAGGCAATGCGAAGAGGCTTCGCACGCGATTATAGGCGTCAGTCAAATAAGCGATTTGGGCGGCGTTATTCCAGTCATGACGTTGTCTGGTTTCGATGGCTTCATTCCGGCGGGATTGTATCCGGTCCATCTCCCATTCGGCAAACCAGCGCAAGTCGCGAACATTGACCAGTCCGGCCTCAACGCGACGCGTGGGGAGCCCTCCGAAGCGATCCATCACGGCGAGCGAGCGTCGCAGGAATTGCGACCATTGTCCGAGCATCAACTGATCCCTCAAGAGCAAGTAGCCGTTGTGCGGGACGATAACGCTGCCATGGAGCATCCAGAACTCGCCAGTATCATCGAAGAACATGGTGACATTGGTGGATGATGTCGGCTCACCGTGCGCACTCGTGATCCAATACTTTACAAACCCTTCTTCGGTAGCGCCGTAGTTGCCTTCGAAAGCCGTATCGCTCGGCGCTTCAACGGCCAGCGATTGATGCAGGCCTGCGATTTCTGAAACAGATGGCGGATGCGTTTTCCAGCCTGCTGGCGTAACGCGGATGTAGGCGCGCGGGACGTCAGGAAGTCGGACTTCGACCCGCCCGGGACGACCAAACGCTTCGTTATGTACCAGCAAACTCTTTGCGGATGCCCAAATCGAGGGATTCTCTGCGTTGGCTGGTACACCTTTGACGGTCACACTCGCGGCGATTTCGTCAGCCCGGTCGGCGAGATTTGTCTCCAGCGCTCCCTTGAATTCCTTGACCAGCTTCTTCTGCACGCTCTTGCGCGTAGCCGGATCGGCGCCGTCGGACAGGTGATAGGTAAGTATGCGCCTCTGGCGGATATCGAACGGCAAATCCTCAATTTCAGCACCGGTTGCCGTGTTCAGGACGCCAATTACCCGCTCCCAGCCGGGCTTTTGCATCGCCCACCCCAATTCGATCATTACGTTCGGATTCGGGAGCCATTTCTCTCCCGGGGCCTTCGTACGGGCGATCGGCGTCAAGTCGGCGACAAAGACGGCTGCGTTCGCAATCTTCGTCAGGATTGACGACGCGATATCGACCATACCGCGCTCGCCCTTGGTATCGTGATCAAGCTCCGGTCTTTCAGCGTCGCTTACATCCATTTCGCCGTTGATCAGGTTGATGGCTTCCACCAATGAAGCGCGCACGAAAGTACGGCAGGTCTCAGGTGAATAGTCACTCTGCCAGGACCAGAATATTCTCGGGGAGCCGTCGGCCGTCACATTGTACCTCAGTTGGTTTTGTGCGTTCATAACAACTCTGTGGCTTGGCTGGGCAAGATCAAGCAACTGCCGACCTTGCCGGGGCGCGAGGACCGAAATTTGCCAGGCCCCCGCTCCATGCGTGATAGCGTTATGAGTTGATCCGCTGGCTTTTGCACCGTATCTCGATAGCCGGCAAGGCGTATGTGTCCCCAGCGTCGGACTTCCTTGGCGACAGCTTCGCCCTTCTCTTCGTTGAAGTCGAAAATGGGGACTGTCACGCCCTCTGCAGCGAGAGCTCGCGAGATATCGCCCATGTTCTGGCGGCCGGCGAGCGCCGTAAGCAGCCGGTCATCGGCACAGAGCCAGCCAGAGCCGAACTCACAAGCTCATTTGAGGACCTTCGACATCCGACGACTACCCCAAACGATATCGGGCGGGACCGCGGTCCCGCCCTGGCCTCGTTGATCTGGTTTTGGATAGCTATCGGCGCTCTTTTTCACACTCGGCGTACCCCATCGGCTTGATGTTGGAGCACCAGCTGTCAGGCTTCCGCTGTTGGGACGCCTCCCTCAAGCAGGCTTCATACCGCTTATCCACGTCATACCTGCAGGAATGATAATCCGCGGCAGCAGAGACAATGCCAGCTGCCAAAAATCCAATCACGAAAATCGTGCGCATGAGCAATTCTCCCGAGTTTCATCAGAAAAGGAATGCAACCACAAGGCGGGAGACGCGTCTAGCGTCTAGATGCTCGACCCGAAAGCTTGCGCGAGAGGCGACTGGAACGGACCCGCTGTATCCTATTAGTTAAGGCCGTATAGGCACCATGCCTGCCCCGGTGAAGCTGAAGGGCGAGACGTTAGAGAGCTTCCGCGTTTGATGGCCTATGGCGAGCAGTCCCCGTTTCACGTACAAATTGTGAAACGAGGAGGAGAGAATGCCAAGCATTGAGATCGGCATGAAGGCCGCTAACGAGCATTGGGAGAGCTTCATCAAAGGCGCTACGCTTATGCTCGGCGGCAACGGTGTTGGATTTGGAGGATGCCTAACGATGCTCAAGGACGGGGTGCCGTCCATTCCCGGCTTAGGCGTTTTCATCCTTTTCTTCGGAGTGGGTCTACTCGGGTCAGTTGGCTATTATGCAACGCTCACGATCAGTAAGGTAGAACTCCAGCAGGCAGTGGTCTCCGGAAAGGCCGACTTCTCCAAAGGGCTAAGCTTCGCAAGCTGGTTCTTTCTGACATTTGGAGCGGGCGGCTTCATCAGCGCTGTAGTCGCTGCAATGTATCGCTTTGCTTCTCTGTGATAGTGGGCCGCCGGGTCACGACCCTAGGGAATCAAGTTGCGTAGTATATCGTCAGAGGATTGCCATGGACGATTACCCGAAGAAGTTTGAACCAGCCCGCGACCAATTCGGCGGTATCGACCTCGACCGTTTCCCGGAGTGGTGGGAGAAGGCGTCCAAATTCTATCGTGGCGTTCCAGAAGAGTGTGCTCGTTATTGGCTATTCGAACACTGGGGTGTGTCGCCTTACAGCTCACTGAAGTCGGGCGAATACACAATCGAGCGCCAGACATGGCCGGCCGAAAAGATCCTTGAGGTCGTATCAAGCTGGTGCCGGTTTGATCCGGAACATAAGGCTTGCCGAGAAAAAGGCGAGGAGCTGTGCAAGAAGCGGATGTTGAACGGCGACAGATACCCGACCGCGACGTACATGCTGGAGGAGGGCGAATTCCCCACTCCTATTGTTGTTCTCGACAACCTAGACGCACACATGTCCGAAGACCGAGTCGGTCGGCGAGACGGTCTGCCGGTTTCGCTGGTGCTGATCGAAGGCCATAGGCGGTTCAATATCGCTCTATACCTGCTCACGCAGCGTAAGCTTAAGCCCAATGTTGATGTGTGGCTCATGACAAGACTCCAGGCCCAGGCGGCGGGATCTAGATGGGCGCCGTGATCTGGCGGCTGTAAGGCAGGAGGTTGGGCAGAAGGACGCCACAAAAACAAAAGCCCCCCGAAGGGACTTGTGGGGACTACTTGGGTTTCAGCTTGTTGAGTGTGGCCATAGTCTTGCTGAATCTGACCTGATGCGCTTTCAGCGACTCGACCACGCGCTTCATGTTGCGCTCGACAACCTTCTTTTGTGCGGGCGCCTTGGCGTTATCAGCAAGCTTCTTATAGCGCGCATAACTCTGTTGAGATGCGGCAAACGATGGGATTCGGCATGTTGTGCTGCGTAAAATGCCCTGACTAATTGCGGGGCTTGTGCGGCGCCGAGTGGGGAGGAGGCGCCGAACCTCTATAAACTACCAAGTATTTTCGTGCCGGTACGGTCATGCCGGCAACTTTGAAACTTGCGCACGGTGACTGATGCACGTCGATCGCTTGAAAGGTCTTTGATGCAGTGTCGAAATGGCCAACTGCTTCAGTCGGTCGCATTCATGTTTGAGTCTCTTCAATTCGGTGAGAGGAATTGAACGACCGGACCAGCGCGCTCCCGCTCTGTGACGGTATTTGAACCTACGCCGAAGCAGTGCGGTAATTGCGGCCTTGGCTACGCAGGCACTGCTGATCAGTCAATTGACTCCGATAGGTAGCGAAATGATGAGGATCGCGAGGAGCTCGAATTTTTCTGTGAATTCAAGACCGAAGAATTAGAACGGCCGTACCGTCGGCATTTGTCCGTCAGCTCCTAGGATTTGTGCTTGGAAATCAACGCGAAAGTACCTTCCCGAATAATCGAGTGGGAGTAGTGCGGCCTGCTGGCATCGCGTGGTTTAGCGTGGTCTCGTCGAGTTGTTCTCGCTTCCTTCGCATTGAGAATTCTGACCGAAGTGGTGAGCTTGGCTTATCCCGGTAGAAGTCCAAAATCCATTGCGTGTTCACTAATGGAGTATCGCAGCGCGTTGGATCGTATAGAAGGGCCGGAGGCCCAAACCTTAGCTTCGAGCACCGGCAGGGTTTTGGCGCAAAGCGGCCCAAATTTGCTTGTTTAATGCTGTTCTTGGCCGTTGTTAGAAACGGGCCCATTGGCGCGAGTTTGCAAGATCCTGTTCTGAGATCCCGCTTCGAAATGACCTGGCGAAGTCCGTACTGAGGGGAAAGCGGACGCGGAGCGGGCAACTCAAGACGTTCCCGTTTCTGACACTTAGGAAACAGCGTTGCCCTTTGACATTTCTGGAGGCGAACTACTCGCTACTCTTGCCCAGCGGAGGCCGCCGCTGCAGTGCTTACGAACAGACCTTGTAGCGATTTGGGCGTCAACTCGACCACCGCTGCAGTGGGGCTGCCCAGCTCAGCAACTTTGTCGGTAGTGATGAGATTAGTGACTCGCAATTCTTCCCTGGACAGTTCATGTAAATCTTCCCATGGCGGAACGTTTAGCGATAGTGACAACAGATCACCCGCGCCGCCCATATCGAAGGTGTATTTGGCGAGACTTCCGATATCGCGCTCAACGGTCATGAGATCATATGCGCTGTAGCTCGCGGCCCGGGCATTCTCAGCGCGGTCGCCCATCCAGATCTGATGTACGCGGACATGCGCCTGTCCAGGCACGTAACGCGACTTGCCCGACAGCAGCAGAAAAACGCACATGGATTCGCAGTAGGCCTCCGGCGACACGTGGGCGCGCTCGCCGCTACGTGCGCTGGGGGTAAGCACGCTCACCCCGACGGTCGTGACCATTTCGAGCGCCCGAAACCGCCGTCCGAGCGCGATCGCGTCGTTGACCGATCCGCCGCTGGAATCCAGCACGACAGTTTCGCCCTTGAGCTGATGATCGCGCGCGAAAGCATCGAAATCGCTTGGAGTGTCGGCGGTGACGATGCCGACTGCGCTGATCCAGCCTCGGCAATTCGGCTGGCAAGCGACCCAGCTGAACTTCATCGGCAATCTGCGTTCTTCGAGGGCGACGCCGGCATACGCCGAGCAGCCCAGCATGGCTACCAAGCCGAGCAATGCGATGCGAAGGGTGGGGGCGCTGAGCAACATCCAAGCTCGGGTGGTCGCCCAGTGAGCGAGCATGACTACATAACCTCGGCCGACTATCGGGTGGTGTTAGTCGCGTTAGGACCGCGTATATGCACCGGCGACAGCTGGCGCTGCCCGTCCAGCGTTACAGCGTCAGAACCGAATCTCAGCCAACTCTGATTCTTGGCGAGCCATTTCGGGCCGGGGCCGCGCATGTAGTGCAGCTCGGGTCGGTAGCTGTCGCGCACGTCCATAGTCAGGTTGCGAACGACACTGGCGAAGTCGGAGACAAACTCAGCCGTCCTACGAGCAAAACCCGAAAATGCGGTTGCACCCATTGTTATCATCGATAAACCTCTCCTATTCCTGATGCCGCTCAACACATCAGCCGCTATGCCGAAGCGTAGCCTCCGAGAGATGGGCCAAGCCATTGCACAGAGGTTGATCCTCATCGGATCTTTGGCTGAGAGGACCACACCAAGGTTTAGGCCCTGCCCACGAGGGCCTTGCGACTGATGGGAAGGTCGCACCTCCTTCATGGCGCATTATCGCTTTCAGACGCTGCCTCAAATTTGCGAGGTGCGGTAGTGGCAGGCGACAAGCCGAGTGAAATGGAAACCGGAGGGGCAGTGATGGAGACCACACCGAATGCGCGGTCCGCCCAGAGATGCAGCCAGTAACGCATGACCCGAATGAGCCTCGTCGGGTACCGGCGGAGCGAGAGCCTTTCATGGCTTCCGGATACTCGTTCTTTTTCAATCCGTCTGAAGGTTTACTTGATGGGCTTGGTCAGAGGGGCGTCATTGGTGTCGAGGACGAAGACAGCGAGCAGCTTTGCCGGCTCGGTCTTGCTCGCGTTTCGGCTGATCGAATGGGTAGCGCCCGGCGGTTCGGACCAGCTCTCGCCTGCCCGATAGACGCGCGTCTCTCCGTCGTTCACCTTCGACTTGATGGCGCCGGAAACCACATAGGCGTAGATGAAAGCCGAATTCGCGTGAGTGTGGGGTGCGGAGGCCGCGCCGGGCGCGTAAACGACTTCCACGGCGATTAGCGACTTGCCAGCGATATTGGGAATGGTCGCCTCGAAGTTCTTCGTGACGGTTTCGGCGTCACTGTCATGGGCGAGCATGGGGCTGGCCATCGAGAAGGTGAGGGCGGCGCAGGTGGCGGAGATGACGGTTCGGATCTTCATGGACTTTCTCCTTCTGCCTATAGGTTGGTCTTCGTTCTTCATTGCTTCCTCCCGCCTCGCCGGCTTGCTGATTGCGGACACCGAACGGGTCAGTCTGGTGGGATGAAGTCGATGTGGGGCCCCGGCTCGATAATGAACACCGCGAGCGTGGCGAGAACGCACGCGACCGCGGCGACAGCCATCGCTATGTGAAATCCCGAGAACAGCGCAGAACCGCCCTGCTGCAGGACGCCGCCGAGCAGGGCGATGGCGAAGAGGGACCCGGCGCGTGAGACCGCGCTGTTGACACCGGATGCGGTCCCGGCGCGATCGGACTCGACGGAGGTGAGGACGAGGGTCGTCAACGGTGCGATTGCCAGGCTCATGCCCAGCGACAGCAACAGGATTGGCGGGAAGATGTCCGCCCAATAGGTCGCGTTCGAACCGACACGTAGCGTCAGGGCGCATCCCAAGGCGACGACGGCGCCGCCGGCGAACAATGGCAAGCGCCGGCCGAACCCGCGGCAGAGTATGCCGGCGAGTGGCGAGACGACCGTAATCAGCACTTGCAGGGGAATGAAGGCCAGCCCCGCCATCAGCGTCGGCAGGTGTGCGCCCCGGATCATCACGAACGGGATCAAGGTTAGCATGACCGTGAGCGCTCCGTAGAGGAGCGCGGTGAACAGGTTCGCGCCGACGACCGACCGCGAGGTGATGAGGGACGGGGGCAGCATGGCGTTCTCGCCCAATCGCTGTTCGGTCACGATGAGGCAGGCTAAGCCGCCCAGACCGATGATCAGGGTGACGAGCACCCAAAGGGTCAGACCGGAACCGTTGGTGAGGCTGGTCAGGCCCGCGCCCAGCCCGCCGAGGCCGGCTGTCGAAGAGATCGCCCCGCCGACGTCGACCCGGGCGTGGCTGGTCGGGGAGTCCGTGGGTATCCACACAATGCCGGCGGCCAGCGCGCCGGCGACCACGGGCAGGAGCATTAGAAAGGTCATCCGCCACGACCCGTGATCCAGGATCGCGCCGGCGATTGCGGGCGCGACTGCGCTGGCGACAGCCGCGGCGGCGGACCAGATGCCGACCGCGCGGGCTTTCTTCTCTGAGGGAAAGGCCCGCCCGAGCACGGAAAGGCCGTTGGGCAGGATCAAGGCTTCGCCCAAGCCTTGCAGGAACCGGCTGGCGATGAGCAGGGCGAAACTCGGCGCGAAACCAATCGCGGTCGCGCCGAGGCCATAGAGAGCAATCCCCGCGAGGAAGATCCGCTTCTGTCCAAACCGGTCACCCAGAGCGCCGGCGACCAAGGTCAGGGCCGCGAGCGGCAGGAGTTCGGCGTTCATCACCCACTGCAGGTCGAGCGGCGACAGGCGCATGTCTCGGCCAATCGCCGCGAGCGCGACCGTGACGACGGCGCCGCTGACGAACACGAGGCAGCTGCCCAGGCTCGACGCGGCGAGCACCTTTGTGCTGCCCTGCGCGCCGACGGCCTTAGGCTCAGAGAGCGCCAGGCTGCGGTCGGTCAGGATTAGAGACGCGCTGCTCACGACCTAATCTCTCAGGTCAGGTCGCGCGATTCGCGGCGCGCGCGCTCATTGGCCAGCAGCCAGAAGCCGCGCCGCCGTGTCCGTTCGCGGAACACTCCTCGCAACATCAATTTGACCTCAAGCAGCCTCTCGCTAAGCCACCGTCACTTCCGGCCCGCGCGGCGCCGCCGGACGCGCGACACCACGGTTGAGGCACGCCTGCACGTCAAGAAAGCGGTCGAAGCCGACGAGCTCTTTGCCGCCTTCAACCCGCCGTGCGCGTGTCCAATCCCGAACGCATCGCGACTGGCTTCTCAGGCGCGTTGAAAACCGACGTCGTGAGTAGGACAGCGGCAGCGAGGACCCAGTAGTACCAGGCGTCGAGTCCGAAGAATTTGAAGGCAAACGGGGCGACGACAAACACCACCCCGACCGCGCGATCGACCCAAAGGTGCAGCCAGTAGGGAATGATGCGGACGAGCCCGGTGGGATGGTCGGTCAGGGCGGCCAAGAGTAGCGCCGCGACACCGACAACAACCGAAAGCCACATTGCGACCGGTCCGCTCTGGCCGAGCTTCAGCGCGAACGGCGCTGCGATCAAAACGATCGCGACGGGATAATCGATCAGGTAGGCGTGGATGGACTTGGTGATGAAGCGGAACGACATCGGCGATACTCCCATGTGCTTGGTTGTTCGAGCGGATCCTTGCGACGCGGAGGACCAGCCACCCACGAGGACGATCACGCCGTCCTTTGCTGGCGAGCACTCCGTACGACCGCCACGGGTCAGCCCGGCTGGACGCACAGAAAGGCTATGCCGATACGCCGACCATTAGAAATGCCCGGTCGTTATTGTTTCTATTCCGCTCGCCCGGCGCGGCGCGCCGTCGATCGCGCCGCGCGCAGTTGACGCACGACCCGCGCAGGCCATCGCGATCACGCCGGGTTATCGACTACATGCCCTATCTTCATGACGTTTGCGCGCCGTCGCCGAATACTGTGTTGCGGTGTGAAGCAGGAGGACTGGCGATGGCCACGACGGTTGCAGGCCCTGCTGGAAGTAACAACGACTGGAGGTCTGCAGAGACTGCTGCCGGGCGCAACGTCGGCCTCTCCCTTTGGAGGGGCGTTCGAGGAAGGTGCCCGCGCTGCGGGCGCGGTCGTCTGTTTTGCGCATTTCTCAAGGTCGACGACCACTGCTCTATCTGCAGCCTCGATTTCATCGGACACCGGGCCGACGACCTGCCGGCCTACCTGGTGATCGTCATCGTCGGACACGTCTTGGTTCCGATAATACTCTGGATCGAGGTGGACTATGCGCCGTCGCTAGCGTTTCAGCTTGGCGTCTACCTTCCGATTACGGCCTTGGCCTCGATAGCTCTCTTGCAGCCGGTCAAGGGCGCCGTCGTGGCGCTGCAATGGTCACTCAGGATGCACGGCTTCGACGAGCATCCGTCCGACGAATTCCAGACTTGAGGGGGAAGGTGCCTCAACAGAATTGGCAGCCGCTACTCTCGCGCAGCGGCGTTTGGCCGGTCGGAGGAATCCTGACATGACGACTGAGAAGGCGGTGTTGGCCGGCGGATGCTTCTGGGGCATGCAGGATATGTTCCGCCGACTGCGAGGCGTGGTCTCGACGCGAGTCGGCTATACTGGCGGCGATCTCCCCAATCCGAGCTACTGCAACCACCAGGGGCACGCCGAGGCAATCGAGATCGTCTTCGATCCCACGGTCGTAACCTACCGGGCCATCCTTGAATGCTTCTTCCAGGTCCACGACCCGACAACGTACGAGCAGCAGGGGAGTGACTTTGGGCCGAGCTACCGTTCCGCCATCTTCTACACGGACGAGCAGCAGAAGGACACGGCGCTCGCGACGATTGACGAAATCGAAGCCTCTGGTTTGTGGCCCGGTCCCTTGGTGACTGAAATCAACCCCGAGGAACTGTTCTGGCAGGCGGAGCCCGAGCATCAGGACTATCTGCAACGACACCCGGGCGGCTACAGCTGCCACTTCTTCCGACCGAACTGGCGACTGCCGTCAGCTAAAGCATTCCAGAAGTCGCGAACCGACGGAAACTGACCTGCAACTAGCGGCGATGCTGAGTCAGGGTGAGGCTCGTTGCTAGGGCTGATGGCGTCGCGAACACGTCGGCTCCGCGGTGCCGGCGCATAATAGCGGTAGCGGCCTCGAACTGTTCTGCACTGGCGGGGTGGACGATCACCACGATGCCGCCGTTGAGTATCTGGCTCTCGGTCCACTCATGCACCTGGGCTTCGTGTCGCTGCCCGAACAAGGCCGCGAGCCCGCCCACACCACCCCCGGCAGCCAACCCAGCTAGCATAGCCGGCGCGGCCGCTCCGCCCGTTGTTGCCAAGACGGCACCGGCGCCGGCGAACGACGCGACAGTGGCCGCGAGCGAGGTCGCAAGCGTGCGAACCTGCTGGCGGTCATCGCTCAAGCCGATCTCGATGCGAGGCAGCTGCTTGATGTCGCAGCCAACAGCGCCCGCACAAGACGCTGCGATCTCTTCCTGCGCGAGGAAGCTTATGCGAGCGCGGTCGATCCCCGCGGCTCCCAACTCTCTTACAGCAGCCTCGAATTCAACTTCACTTTGCAGCGCGCCAATGACCTCTCGCAAATCGCTCACAATGTCATCCCCTGAGCTTGCTTTCCTGTCTTGAGGGCCTCGGCCCGTGCCGCGCACCGCGCCCGGCTCTCACGAGTAGTCACCGCCGCTTTGCTGAGTGATGTTGCCGAGGTAGGCACGCTTCCCGATCTTCGCTCCGAGGTGACGGAGGATCGCGTGCGCAATCGAGATGTGGAAGAAGAAGTCGGGCAGCACCAGGTGGCGGATGTAGTCTTCGCCGCCAAACCACCCGCGCACTATAGGCGGCGTCAGCTCGTATGTGTGGGACTGGGCGCCAGAAATCTCGTCCGGCTGCACGCTTTGCAGGAATCCGCGAGTCTCAAGGAGCCGCC
The DNA here is from genome assembly GCF_054058795.1 of Bradyrhizobium sp. USDA 4506. Lineage (NCBI taxonomy): Bacteria > Pseudomonadati > Pseudomonadota > Alphaproteobacteria > Hyphomicrobiales > Nitrobacteraceae > Bradyrhizobium > Bradyrhizobium sp. USDA 4506. The sequence continues at coordinate 2,016,558 of NZ_JBSSBM010000002.1, forward strand.
CTTTCAACGCCGGATACATCATCGGGGTGTTACTGGGTGCTGGCGGATCGTGCTGCATCAACTTTGCCATGTGCGCCTCGACCTTGTTGCAGCTTACGGAGAACTGTTCTCCGAAAGTGAGCATGTCGAGCGCGAGCCGTTCAGCAAGGATCCTCCCAGGCTCAAATCCCTTGGTCCGCTCGAGCGCTTGGGCGTGATCAAGATAGTCGTCCATCACGTTCAAGCCATGCAGCATGACAGGGACTGTGATGTCATATACCGAGAAGGACATGCCGACCTCCATGCGCTCGTTTGTAATCTGAACGTCGGACGGACCCGAAAGGTCGCGGACCGAAGCAAATCGTCACAATAAGCTCTTCAATCTTCTGGCTCGCCGCACCAACTCGCCAGACACGACACTGGCCTCCGCGAAACCGCTGCAAGAGGAGAACGCCTGCGTATGCGGCCGCCTAGCGACGCAGGACGGGATATCCATTCACGTAAATCCAGTCGGTGTCCTTGGCGGGCACGTGGCATCCTTGGCAATCGGTGTGGTAGTCGGTCGAGGTAGTCTTGAGCGGCTTGTCCGAGTCGAACCACGACCATCCCCACCCGTCGCCCCACAGCGGATTGCCGGGATGCGTTCCCTTGCTGTCTTTCACCATGACGAACCAGCCCTTAAGCTTGTCGGCGTGGCTTACTGTGCCGGTGGTCATCTCGTTCGTCGAGGTCGCGAAGACCTCTTTCACCAGAACGGCGCCGTCCGGGAAATGCCCCGTCTTCCGGTAGGCGTCGATCGCCCCCGGGGATGCGTAGACGGCGTGCATTTCCTTCGAACCTTGACCGCTGTCGGCGGCAATCGCCCAGCTCCCGAGCGCTTGGTAGAGGGTTCGGTAGTCGGCCGGCACGCGAAGGTGTCCGGCAGCGTCCACCACGTTCGCAGTAGGGCCTGCCGGTGCCGCGCCGCTATACTGAGCGAGCGCCGCCACGGTGCCGGCGGCCAGCGAGATGGCGACAGCCAAGCCGACTTTCCTCGATAATTTCACGGGGGTCTCCTTTGCTGCCTGCGCGCGGCACGGCGACTCGGCGCAATGCCTTCAATCGATGTCGAGGCGGTCGCGTGTTCGGCCAGCCCAGTGGGCTTCAGAATCGGACGGAGACGGCGAAATTGGAAATTCCGTTTGGACATGCATTCGATAAGCGTGGGTATCGTCGTCCAAAAGCGCTGCGGGGCGTCGGCGGCCGGCCATCTGCGATCAGCCGTCGAGGAGTGCGCCGTACTCGGGAATTCCCGCGCGTCTTAGGCAGAACGGCGTATGCGACCGCGATAATCACGTTCGCTAGTCACGAAGCCAATGCACCGATCCTGACGCCGCACATTCCCGCGATGATCGCGGCCGCGACGATGGCGCTCATCGCGACACAGACACCCCAAAGGCGATCGGCATTACGTTGGTCGACACCGTGCGTGATCAGCACCACTCTCAGCCCTGAAGCAAGGTGGCTCAGGACAAAGAAGGCGCCGAGCGCGTAGTGAGGCAGCAGACGGATATTCCATGCGTCATGAATGAGCCCAGTCGGGGCTCCGATCGCGAAATTCCAATCTGTCGGTATGCCGAGGAAGCTTCGGGCGTAGACGAAGACCGAGTTCATGTGGCCGAGAATGTACACTGAGAGATAGGCTCCCGAAGCGACCTGGTAGGTCCGCTGGAAGTCATGCGTTGCGGCGCTCCAGCGCCACGCCAGAAAGAGGCCGGTACCGATCTGGAAAAGCATGGCCGCCACCAACAACGGTTCACCTACGGCAGAGCGATAAACCACGCGTCCGATTTTCATGACGGCCGCATGCGCATCCGGCCCTATAAGGCCGAACAGATGATTGGTGAGATGAAACACCACATATAGGGACAGGACCACAGCCGTTACCCCGTGGACCACGCGCCAGGTCCCGACTGCAGGCACAGCTGCAGCGACCGGATCTCGGGCAGACTGCGACCAGATCGCAATTGCGAGCCAAATTGCGCACCAGACGACCTCGTCGGGAATGGGACTCTTGATCAAGGTCTGGACAACGCCGAGAAAGACATAGAGCGTTGGCGATACCACGCTGGCATAGGCGAGGCGTCTTGAACCGGGATTGGACGTCGGACGACAAGCCAGAGCGATCCCAAGAAACGGCACGATAAACGCAACGACCAGGATGGAGGTCGCGCTGGCGATTGCGAGCGGTGGCAGGCTTACGGCCTGCGTGTCGACGATGGCATGAAAAGCATTGAGCAGAAATGGATAACAAATCGCCGCCGCTGCGGGAACCAGAGCCACGTAATCAACGTGCTTCTCAAGAAAACTTCTGCGGTTCTGAGGGCGAACGAGTGCTTCCATCATAGACACCTATAAAGCCACAACAAAGAAACCGGTGTGCGAGACGACTTCCAAGGCAGGTTTGAAAAGTTGCCTTCGCGTATCACGCTGCGCGGCAAGCGGCAATAACAAGCGTCTATCGACTCCATGGCGAGAGGTGATTTCCCTTGCCGGCATTGCAAAGTCATTTTCCAAAAGTTGGTCCAACTAATCTCAGCATCCGGCGCAGCGATCTTGCTGCGCCAGCTCCTGTTGTTGATTGAACGATACAAATATCGCGAAACAGAAAGAAATTGATGTCCCAGGAACAATACGACGTCGTCATTGTTGGTGCGGGCGCGGCCGGCTGCGTCGTTGCGAGTTATCTCGCCGTACACACCGATGCTTCGATCGCGCTGATCGAAGCGGGCGACACGGATCGCGATCCGTTCATCCACATTCCTGCCGGCTTCGCCAAAATACTGGCCCACGACCGGCATGTCTGGAAATATGAGACGGTTCCCCAGCACGGCACCAAGCGAGCATATCGCTCGGGCAAGGTGCTCGGCGGCGGCTCCTCGATCAACGCGATGGCCTACGTCCGGGGTCAGATGCGCGACTACGCCGCGTGGCAGGACGCGGTCGGCGACACTGGCAAGTGGTCGTATGAAGACCTGCTTCCCGTCTTCGTGGCGCAGGAAGACAACGACACCTTCCACGACGAATATCACGGCATCAATGGTGGTCTGGCGGTTCAGTTGCCCAAGGGCATCAACGAGCTGAATCAATACTGCCTCAAGGCCTTCCAGGAATATGGGATCCCCTATAATCCCGACTATAACGGCAAGAGCCAGATCGGCGTCTCGCCGGTGCAATCGACAGTCGGGAACCAGCGGCGGTGCAGCGCGGTCGACGCTTATCTGCGTCCACACCTCGCCTCGGGCCGCGTTACTCTTCTCACCGGCAAGATGGTCCTTCGCATTCTCGTCGAGAACAAGCGGGCTGTCGGCGTCGAGCTCGTGGACAACGGTCTGCGGAGGATCATGGCCGGCGAGGTTGTGCTGTCGGCCGGCACGGTCCATAGCCCAACGATCCTCATGCACTCGGGCATCGGGCCAGCCGAGCAACTTCGCCAGCACGGTATCGCGGTGATCATCGATTCTCCGGAGGTCGGCGAAAATCTCCACGACCACGCGATCGTGCCAGTCCGTGCCTATGTGAAGGGCGATCTCGGCTATCAGGCTGCCGCGCAGGGCCTCGGCAGCGTGAAGGCGGGCCTGCGCTATTTCGTCACCAAGGATGGCCCGGCGTCGGGCAACGGCATCGAGACGGTTTCTCACTGGAATCCGTCCGACTTCACCGCCGAACCCACGATCCAATGCTATCACGTGCCAATCATCGCGGCCGATGGAATCAGCCCGACGGGCGACCGCTCGGGCATCACCTTCGAACTCGTGGTGCTTCAGCCCAAGAGCCGTGGCTGGGTGCGGCTGGCCGACAGCGACCCCACGTCGATGCCGCTCATCAACCCGAACTTCGTCGGCGAGGAAGAAGACTTGAGGGCCGCGGTGGAATCGGTGCGCGCGATCCGCAAGGTAATGGCGCAGGAGTCGCTGGCGCTGGTGATCACGGAAGAGATCGAGCCCGGCCCGCGCATCCAGTCGGATGCCGAGATCGGCGAATGGGTGAAGCGTGCCGTCACGACGATGTTTCATCCGGTGGGCACGTGCCGGATGGGCCAGGATGCGCGAGCGGTGGTTGACGCAAGGCTCAGGGTCCGCGGGGCCGAGGGCCTCCGGGTGATTGACGCCTCTATCATGCCAAACATCACTAGCGGCAACACGAACGCCCCGACCCAGGCGCTCGCGCGCCACGCCGCGGCAATGCTGGTCGAGGATATGAACCGGTCTTGGGAAGCTCCGGCGCAAGCTGGCGACGGCGCTGGCAGTTTCCCAGCCCGTCGATCTCTCCTTCAATTGCAACATTCTAGGTCCTCGGGGATGCGAAAGTGAGTGCGACTGACAAAACGGAGTACCCGGCTCCGGCGCCCCGGCTCGATCGCGGTTCGTTTCGCCGCTTTGCACGATGCGGCGGCGCTCCGATCGGTCTGCTGTTCGCGCTCGCGCTTGCTGGCTGCCACGAGAGGGCGCAATCGCAGGCGGCCGCGCCTCCGCCGCCGCGGGTGATGGTGGCACAACCGGTCAAACGGACCGTCACAGACTGGGACGAGTTCACCGGCCGCTTCGAGGCGATCCAGGAGGTTCAGGTCCGTGCCCGCGTCGGCGGCTTCGTCAATAGTGTAGAGTTCAAGGATGGTGCGACCGTCCGCGCTGGCGATCTGCTTTATATCATCGATCCGCGCCCGTTCGAGGCGGTTAAGCTGCAAGCCGAAGGGCAACTCGCCGACGCGCGCGCCAAAGGGGAGCTTGCCAAGCGCGATCTCGAGCGCGGCCTGACCCTCGTGCAGACCAGCGCGGTCTCCGAACAAGTCGTCGATCAGCGCCGCCAGCAGCTGCAGGCGGCGCGTGCCGCCGAGACCCAGGCCGACGGCGCGTTGAAGGCCGCACAGCTCAATGTCGAATTCACGCATGTGGTGGCGCCGATCACCGGCCGCGTCAGCCGCCATCTGGTGACCGAGGGCAATCTCGTGCAGGGCAGCGAGGGCAGCGCGACGCTATTGACCTCGATCGTATCGCTCGATCCGATCTACATCTATTTCGACCTGGACGAGGCGACCTATCTGAAGAACAACAAGCTGTGGTTCGAGGGCAGGCGGCCGAGCTCGCGCGACACGGCCAACCCCGTGCAGGTGACGCTCACCGGCGAGACCAAACCCTCGCATGAAGGAAAGATGGATTTCCTCGACAACCGGCTGGACGCGTCGACCGGCACGCTGCGCAACCGCGCGATCATCCCCAACCACGATCTGTCCATTCTGCCCGGACAATTCGGTCGCGTGCGGCTGATCGGCTCCTCGCCCTATGAAGCGCTGCTGTTGCCGGATGCGGCTATCGCGACTGACCAGTCGCGCAAGATCGTATTCGTGGTGAAGGATGACGACACGGTGGAAGCGCGCGCGGTCGAGCTCGGACCGATCAACGAGGGCCTGCGCGTGATCCGCACGGGCCTCAAACCCGAAGACCGCGTCATCATCGACGGCATCCAGCGTGCCCGCGTCGGCGCCAAGGTTAACCCGCACATGATCGAAATTGGCGGGAGCAAGACATGAATCTCGGGCGTCTTTCCGTCAACCAGCCCATCCTGGCGATGGTGCTGTCGATCGTGCTCCTGATCGTGGGCGCGATCGCCTATCGGACGCTACCGGTCGCCGAATATCCGGAAGTGGTGCCGCCGACCGTGGTGATAACCGCGCAATATCCGGGCGCCTCCGCGCAGACCATCTCGGATACCGTGGCCGCTCCCATCGAGCAACAGATCAACGGCGTCGAGGATATGCTGTATATGTACAGCCAGGCGACCTCGAATGGCCAGCTCACCATCACCATCACCTTCAAGCTCGGAACTGACCTCGACAAGGCGCAGGTGCTGGTGCAGAACCGCGTCGCAATCGCCCAGCCGCAATTGCCGGAGGAAGTGCAGCGCAACGGCGTCGTCACCAAGAAGGACTCGCCCGACATCCTCATGGTCGTGTTCATGCTGTCGCCCGACGACTCGCTCGACCAGCTCTACATCTCCAACTATGCGTTGCTGCAGGTGCGCGACCAGTTGCTGCGGCTTGACGGCATCGGCGACATCCAGATCTTCGGCGCGCGCGATTATTCGATGCGGCTCTGGCTCGATCCCGACAAGATCGCCAATCTCGGCCTGACTTCGAACGACGTGGTTGCGGCGGTCCGCGCCCAGAACCTGCAGATCGCGGGCGGCCAGCTTGCGAGCCCACCGATTGCTGACCGCGCCTTCCAGCCAAACCTTACCTTCGTTGGCCGGCTGAAGGATCCATCCCAATTCGAGGACATCGTTGTCAAATCGGGCCAGGACGGCCGCATCGTTCGCCTGCGCGACGTGGCGCGGATCGACCTCGGCGCGCTCGACTATTCCACCAACAGCTTCCTGTTCCGCAAGTCAGCGGTGGCGTTGCGGGTGACACAGCGGCCAGGATCGAACGCGCTTGCGACCGCCAAGGGCATTAAGGACACGATGGAGAAGCTGAAGGTCGGCTTCCCCAAGGGGCTCGACTACAATATCGGCTACAACCCGACCGAGTTCATCCGGCAGTCCATCAGCGAGCTGATCAAGACGATCTATGAAGCGATGGCACTGGTTGTCGTCGTGGTGCTGGTGTTCCTGCAAGGCTGGCGTCCGGCGATCATCCCGATCGTGGCGATCCCGGTATCGCTGGTTGGTACCTTTGCGGCCATGGCAGCCCTCGGCTACGGCATCAACAATCTCACGCTGTTCGGCCTCGTGCTCGCGGTGGGCATCGTGGTCGACGACGCCATTGTCGTGGTCGAAAATGTTGAGCGGCATCTCGCGCGCGGCTTGAGCCGGCGCGAAGCCGCGCTGAAGACCATGGAGGAAGTCGGCGGCGCACTGGTCTCGATTGCGCTGGTGCTGTGCGCGGTGTTCGTGCCGACCGCGTTTCTCGGTGGCATTACCGGGCAGTTCTTCCAGCAGTTCGCGGTCACCATCGCGGTTGCGACAGCAATTTCCTGCTTCTGTTCGCTGACCCTGTCGCCGGCACTGGCTTCGCAGATCCTCCTTCCGCACGAGGAGAAGCGGCCGTCGGCCGGCTGGAATCTGATCGCGCGCGGCTGGGAATGGTTCATCAGGCTGTTCAACCGCGGCTTCGACTGGCTGTCGCGTTATTATGCTGACGTTGCAGGCTTCGTGATCCGGCATCGCGTGGTGATGCTGCTCGTCTATGTGGTCCTGATCGGCAGCGCCGGCTGGCTGCTTGTCACCACGCCCCAGGGCTACATTCCGGCACAGGATCGCGGCTACGTGATCATATCCGCGCAACTGCCGGGCGCGGCCTCGCTGGCGCGGACCACTGAGATCGTTCGCAGGATCGAGAGCATCGCGCTCGATACGCCCGGAATTTCGCATATCGCGGTCTTTGCAGGTCTGTCGGGAGCGACCCGCACACAGGCAAGCAACTCGGCGGCGCTGTTTCCAGTGTTCGAAGAACCGGAGGTGCGCCGCAAGAAGGGGCTGAACGCGCAGGTGATAACGGCAAATCTGCGCAAGCGGCTATCGGCCATTGAAGGTGCGTTCATCATCGTGATCCCGCCACCGCCGATCCCCGGCATCGGCACCGGCGGCGGCTTCACCATGCGCATCCAGGACCGGCAAGGCCGTGGTCCGAAGCTGTTGGCGGCTGCGACTGACGAACTCGTCGCAGCGGCGCGCAAGTCGCCTCTGCTCCTCGCCCCCACTGTGTTCTCGCCGTTCTCCTCGAACACCCCGCAGGTCTTCGTCGACATCGATCAAGTCAAAGCGCAGAAGCTCGGCGTTCCCATCCAGAACATCACCGACACGATCCAGACCTATTTCGGCTCGACTTATGTCAACGACTTCAACTTATTCGGCCGTACCTATCATGTCACCGCGCAGGCCGATCTGCCGTTCCGGAAGGAGCGTCCTGATCTTGCGCGACTACGGACCCGCAACGCCAATGCCGACACGGTGATGCTCGGCAGCGTCGTAGAGTTCAAGGACGTCTCGGGCCCCGATCGCGTCGCCCGCTACAATCTCTATCCGACGGCCGAGCTACAAGGCGAAGGCTTGCCGGGGACGAGTTCGGCGACCGTGATCGCCGCTATGAAGAAGCTCGCCGAGGACAAATTGCCGAGTGGCTTTTCCTTCGAATGGACCGACCTGTCCTATCAGCAGGTTACCGGCGGCAACACCGGATTGTTCGTGTTCCCGATTTGCGTGCTGTTCGTCTATCTGGTTCTGGCCGCGCAATACGGGAGCTGGAGCTTGCCGTTTTCCGTCATCCTGATCGTGCCAATGTGCTTGCTAGCCGCCACTATCGGGGTCCGCATCATGGGCCAGGACGTCAACATTCTCACCCAGATCGGGTTCATTGTGCTGGTGGGATTGGCCGCCAAGAACGCGATCCTGATCGTCGAGTTCGCGCGGGACATTGAGCTTGAGGGTAAACCGCGGCTGGAGGCGGTGATCGAGGCCTGCCGGTTGCGACTGCGGCCGATCCTGATGACCTCGTTCGCCTTCATCCTCGGCGTGCTGCCGCTCGTGATCTCCACCGGCTCCGGATCGGAAATGCGCCAGGCGGTCGGCGTCGCCGTGTTTTTCGGTATGCTCGGCGTCACGCTGTTTGGGCTGATCTTCACGCCGATCTTTTACATGGTGGTGCGCAATCTCGCGGAAGGCAACAACGAGGGCAAGCCGACCCAGACGACAGCGGTCGCGGCGGAGTGAGTTGCGGTGACGCCGATGCGCGATGAAGCCGGAACAACTCATGCTGCCGTGTAAGGCAGGAGGACGGGCGATGGCCACGACGGTTGAAGGCAATGTTGGAAGTCACGACCATGACTGGACGTCAGCAGAAACTGCCGCCGGGCGCAAAGTTAGCCTCTCCCTTTGGAGGGGCATTCGAGGAAGGTGCGCGCGCTGCGGGCGGGGTCGCCTGTTTTGTGCGTTTCTCAAGGTCGATAACCACTGCTCTGTCTGCCACCTCGATTTCACCGGCCACCGGGCCGACGACCTGCCGGCATACTTGGTGATCGTCATCGTCGGACACGTCTTGGTTCCGGTAATTCTCTGGATCGAGGTGGACTATGCACCGTCGCTGACGTTTCAGCTTGGCGTCTACCTTCCGAGTACGGCCTTGGCCTCGATAGCTCTCCTGCAGCCGGTCAAGGGCGCCGTCGTGGCGCTGCAATGGGCGCTCAGGATGCACGGATTCGGCGTGCACCCGCCCGACGAACTCCAGGCTTGAGGCGGAAGGTGTCTCAGCAGAACGACTTCGGAGAAGCGGGCGCGAGCGCCAGCAATTTCATTCGCGGCATCATAGCGTCTGACGTCGAGACCGGCCGCACGCGTGTCGTGGTCACGCGCTTTCCACCCGAGCCGAACGGCTTCCTCCACCTGGGGCACGCGAAGTCGATCGTGCTGAATTACGAGCTTGCGAAGGAATTCGGTGGCCGCTGCAACTTGCGCCTCGACGATACGAACCCGGCAAAGGAGAGGGTGGAGTACATCGACGCGATCAAGCGCGACGTCCAGTGGCTCGGATTCGATTGGGCGCAGGGCCTCCACTTCGCCTCCGACTACTTCGAGCAGCTCTACGCTTGGGCCTGCCATCTCATTCGCATCGGCAAGGCCTACGTGGACGACCAGTCCGCACACGATATCAGAGAGGGCAGGGGGACATTGACGAGCCATGGCCGGAACAGCCCGTTTCGCGACCGCAGCGTGAAGGAAAATGCTGAGTTGTTCGCGCGGATGCGCGCCGGCGAGTTCAGGAACGGCGAGCGGGTTCTCCGCGCGAAAATCGACATGGCGTCAGCGAACGTCAACCTGCGCGACCCCGTCATCTACCGTATTCTCAACGCCAGCCATCCGCGCACCGGCACGGCCTGGCACATCTACCCGAGCTATGACTTCGCGCACGGCCAGTGCGACGCCATCGAAGGGGTGAGCCACTCGCTGTGCACCCTCGAGTTCGAGGATCACCGACCTCTTTACGACTGGTTCCTCGACAACCTCCCGATGCCATCGCGACCCCGACAGTATGAGTTCGCTCGCCTGGGTATTACGCATACCGTCCTCTCAAAACGCGTGCTGACGGAGCTAGTGCGCGACGGCCGCGTGGCGGGCCGGGATGACCCGAGAATGCCGACGCTTGCAGGCCTGCGCCGACGCGGCGTGCCTCCCGAGGCGGTGCGTCGGTTCATACGCGGCATCGGAGTTTCGAAGGCCAACAGCACGGTCGACGACGGTGTCCTGGACGCAGCGATCCGGGATGTCCTTAATGAGCGGGCTCCCCGACGACTGGCGGTGCTCAAGCCGCTCAAATTGACAATCGAGAACTACTATGCGGGCCGGATAGAGGAGTTTGATGCGCCAAACCACCCGGCGGACCCGGCCTTCGGGACGAGAGTCGTCCGGTTCTCCCGCGAGGTGTACATCGAGCAAGACGACTTCCACGAGGCGCCACCACACGGTTTCCGGCGCCTGGCGCCGGGCCGCGAGGTGAGGCTCCGCTACGCCTACCTCATCACTTGCCGTGATGTCGTGAAGGACGCGGCGGGCCGTGTGGTCGAGCTACGCTGCACCTACGACCCCGACAGCAGGGGGGGCGCCGGCGGGCGAAAAGTCGGGGCGACAATCCACTGGATCAGCGCCGTGGATGCGTTGCCAGCAGAGGTCAGGCTCTACGGCCGGCTCTTCTTGGCAGCGAGGCCGAGCCCGACGGACCTCGCAGCCGACCTCGACCCACATTCCATGCATACGCTACGCGGCTGCCTCGTCGAGCGCGCAACCGCCTCCGATCCCCATGGCGAGGCGTTGCAGTTTGAGCGCCAAGGCTATTTCAGCCACGATGATGATTCCCGCCCCGAACGGCTGGTCTTCAATCGAACCGCCTCGTTGCGCGAGAGCCCGAGAAAGCTACAGCACCCACGGAGCAACTCCTTGCTACGACCCTCGCAGAGCCATACCATCTGAGGCCAGTCCCTCGAGTGGTGCGTCTCGCGGAATCGTCCCAGTCGGGCCAGTCGGCTCCGGACAGTCATCGCGTGCGCGCTGCGACGGGCAGGGATGACGGATGATGGGCAAGGACTATGACGACGACTTCAGCGAATTCGTATCGATCGGCAGGCTGCGCAGGCGCTTGCCGGTGGCGGCGAAGATCGCATTTGTCACTGCAGCACTGACAATGGCTGTCGGAGCTTCACCAATTCCACCTGGAGCCTCTGCGCTCTTAATCAAGTGCGTCTCCACCACCGGCACCTCGTCGATACGCATCGGCAGATAGCTGTCGAAATTGCTCTGCTCGACGCGTCCATCCTTGAAAGTGATTGACCCATGGAGCGCAGCGGTCAGCCCGAAAAGCGTTCCACCCTCAACCTGTGCTTCGATCGTATCCGGATTGACGTACATGCCGCAATCAACCGCACAGACGATCCGCTTGACCTTGACAGAGCCATCGGCCGCCACTTCGACCTCAGCGACCTGCGACAGGTAGCTTCCGAATGCGAATTGTACCGAAATCCCGCGGCCATGCCGTGCGGGAAGTGGTGATCCCCACCTTGATTTTTCCGCGGCAAGGGACAGAACAGCAAGCGCTCGCGGATTGTGACCCAGCAATCCCTTGCGATAGGCGACAGGATCCTGCTTTGCGGCATGCGCGAGCTCATCCATGAAGCTTTCGACCACAAAAACATTGTGAGTTGGTCCGACGCCGCGCCAGAAAGCCGTCCGGACACCAGGGGGCTCGACCCGGACATAGTCGACGTGGATATTGGGCAGCGCATATGGCGGCTTGGCCGCCGCTTCTACGGCATCGAGATCCAATCCGTCCTTGAACCAATAGGGAATATAGCGAGCGGCGATTGAGGAGCCGGCGATCCGATGCGTCCAGGCAACCGGCTCGCCGACCGCATCAAGTCCGGCCGACAGTCGATCGAAGTAGTACGGCCGATACATATCGTGCTGGATGTCTTCCTCGCGGCTCCAGATCACCTTCACCGGGCCATCGACGTGCTTGGCGATCTTGACGGCCAGCACCGTGCCATCGGCCTCCAGCCTTCGGCCGAAGCCACCGCCAATCAGATGATTGTGAATTTTGATCGCATCCCTTGGCAGACCGCTGAGTTCGGCGACCAGAGACCGCGTGAGCGACATCGCCTGCGTCCCGACCCAAACGTCGCAACGATCCTTCTGCAGATGAACGGTGCAGTTCATCGGCTCCATCGCCGCATGGGCCAGGAAAGGCACCTGATAGACGGCTTCGAGCCGTTGCGCCGCTTGGGAAAGAGCCTTCCCTGCATCACCATCGTTACGGGCAACCGCACCCGGCTTCTTGGAGTTCTCCTCCAATTGCTTGACGATATCGGCGTTGCTAACCTTGCCGTTCGGCCCGTCGTCCCACGTGATGGCCGCCGCCGCGAGGCCCTTCTTCGCCGCACCCATGTGATCCGCCACGACGGCAACCGCTTCATCGATATTGACCACCTGCCGGACGCCCTTCACTGCCAGCGCAGCCCTCTCGTCCACCGTTTTCGCCTTGCCGCCGAGCACAGGCGAAATAGCAACCGCGGCGAACTTCATTCCCGGCAATAGCGTATCGATGCCGTAGAGCGCGCGCCCATCGACCTTTATCGATGAATCCACGCGCTTGGCACGCGTGCCGATCAGTGTGAAAGCCTTCGGATCCTTCAATTTGGCGTTTGCTGCAGGCGGCACAGGCAATTTCGCCGCAGCCTTCGCAAGTTCGCCGTAGCTCAGATGCTTCGATCCGGACGCATTGAACACGACGCCGTTCTTGGCATGGCAAGTCTTTGAATCGACGTTCCACTGCTTGGCAGCAGCCGCAATCAGCAGATCACGACCCATTGCCCCTGCCTGACGCAGGGGCGTCCAGAAGGCTCGTACAGAGGAGGAAGCACCTGTAGTTTGAATGTGCAGGAACGTGTTGGCGTAAAGCGCATCATTTGCCGGCGCATGCAGAACCTGAATCTGGTCAAGCCCCACTTCCAGTTCTTCGGCCAGAAGCATCGAGAGCGCGGTGTAAACCCCCTGACCCATCTCGGCCATCGGCATGACCAGGGCCACGGTGCCGGTTGGATTGATCCGTATAAATCCATTCGGGGCGAAAGTACCCATGACCTCGTTTTCAACCACCCGCGAAGCGGGCGCCGCGAACACGGAGTCCGTGCTTGCACCGGTCAGCGCAAAACCAAGCAGCAAACCTGTGCCCTGAAGAACGGCGCGCCGTGACACCGCTGTTTCATCGGCAATCTGCTGTCTCAGAATAAGCTCATCCATGAATCTCAGACTCCCGCCGCGTGTTTGATCGCAGCGCGGATGCGCTGATACGTGCCGCATCGGCACACATTGCCCGACATGGCGGCGTCGATGTCGTCATCCGTCGGCTTCGGCGTGTCCTTCAGCAGCGCCGCCGCCGACATGATCTGGCCGGACTGGCAGTAGCCGCATTGCACCACCTCCAGCTCCAGCCACGCCTTCTGCAAGGCCGCGCCCTGCGGCGCTTGGCCGATCGCCTCGATCGTGGTGATCGGACTATCGCCGACGCTGTCGACCGGGGTCTGGCAGGAGCGGACCGGCCGGCCGTCGAGATGCACGGTGCAGGCGCCGCAAAGCGCTTGGCCGCAACCGAACTTGGTTCCCGTCATGCCGAGCACGTCGCGCAACACCCACAAAAGCGGGGTGTCGCCGTCGACATCGACCTCATGAGGTGTGCCGTTGATCTTCAACGTGAAAGCCATGCGTGCCTCTTGGTGGCTGGGGCTGATAGGACACAGCCAGCCGACCTGGATTGCAATCGTCCGGCTGCACGGATCACTGGGCGCGCGTTGCTCATCGACGAACGCGGATGACCGTCTTCCCCGCGCGTCGCTCGGTCGCATTGAAGGTGGCGACGGCATCGTCGAGGCTCGAGACGGTGCCGATGTTCGTCCGCAGTCGTCCATCCCGCACCCGCTGGACGATCTCAGTTAGTTGGGCACGATCGGAGTCGACAACGAAGTCGACCGCCCGGCCGTCGGCGGGCCGCGCCTCGGCCGGTCCGACGACGGTCACCAGCGTTCCTCCGGCTCGAATCAGGCCCGCGGACCGCTTCTGGATGTCGCCGCCGATGACATCAAACACCAGATCGACTTTGCCGACGTCTTCCAGGGCGTCGTTCTCGAGGACGACGAACTCTTTCGCGCCGAAGTCGAGCGCCTTCTGACGGTCGGCGGTGCGTCCGGTGCCGATGACGTGGGCGCCGGCCTCTCGTGCGAGTTGCGTCACCATCGACCCGACTGCGCCGGCCGCGCCGTGCGCGAGCACGCTCTGCCCCGCCTGAAGACGGCCGTGCTCGAACAGTCCCTGCCACGCGGTTAGGCCTGAGATCGGCAGGCTCGCGCCCACCGTGAAGTCGACGTCGCCCGGCAGCGGCGCGAGTTTGCGTGCCTCGATGGCTACATACTCCGCCAGGGTGCCGTCGCGATACCAGTCGGCGAGGCCGAACACCCGCTGACCGACCGACAGTCCCGTCGTGCCGTAGCCGAGAGAGGTGACCACTCCGGCCAGCTCGTGGCCAGGGATCGACGGTGTTCGGTCACGGTCGCGGCGATCGGTCCAGGTCGGGAGCCACGTCAGCTCAGTCGGGACGAATCCCGACGCATGAATCTGAACGACGACGTCATTTATCGCTGCCTGCGGCTCGGGCCGCTCCGCCAGCTTCATCCCGGCCGTTCCCGCGGCCTGGTCCATCACAACGATCGCCTTCATGTGAATTGTCTCCTTGGTTATTTGTCTCTTTGGTCGAAATGTCGCAGTGACAGGCGCATGTCGCTCACGGACGAACGCGGATGATCGTCTTCCCGCTGATCCGCTTGGTCAGATTGAAAGCGGCGACGGCATCGTCGAGGGTCGCGATGTTGCCGATGTTCGTCCGCAGTCGCCCGTCACGCACTCGCTGGACGATCTCACTCAGTTGGGCGCGATCGGACACGAGAACAAAGTCGATCGTCAGGCCATTGGCCGGCCGCGCCTCGGTTGGCCCGGCGATGGTCACCAGTGTTCCTCCGGCTCGAATCAAGCCTGTGGACCGCTTCCCGATGTCGCCGCCGATGACATCGAACACCAGATCGACGCCGCCGACGTCTTCCAGCGCGTCGTTGTTGAGGTCGACGAACTCCTGCGCGCCGAAGTCGAGCGCCTTCTGACGGTCGGGGGCGCGTCCGGTGCCGATGACGTAAGCGCCGGCCTCTCGTGCGAGCTGCGTCACCATCGAACCGACTGCACCGGCCGCGCCGTGCACGAGGACGCTCTGCCCCGCCTGAAGACGGCCATGCTGGAACAGCCCTTGCCATGCGGTCAGGCCCGGCATCGCCACGCTCGCGCCCACTGTGAAGTCGACGTCGCCCGGCAGTGGCGCGAGGTTGCGTGCCTCGACGGCCACGTATTCCGCCAGGGTGCCGCCGCGATATGAGTCCGAGAGGCCGAATACCCGCTGTCCGACCGACAGCCCCGTCGTGCCGTAGCCGAGAGCGGTGACCACTCCGGCCAGCTCCTGCCCGGGGATCGACGGCGTTCGGTCACGGTCGAGGCGATCCGTCCAGGTCGAGGGCCATGTCAGCTCACCCGAGGTGAATCCCGATGCGTGAACCTCAACGACGACGTCGTTTATCGCTGCCTGCGGCTCGGGCCGCTCCGCCAGCTTCATCCCGGACGTTCCCGCAGCCTGGTCCGTTACCACGATCGCCTTCATCGTCTACCTCCCGATGTGTGGGATGCCGTCATTTTCAGAATTACCTTGCAGATGAGCGCAAATAGAACGGAGAAAGTCGATGGTCCAATGACCTTCGGGTATGGAATCGATGCCACCGGCTCGGCGCGCAGAAATCAACGGTGCGAAACAAGCATCTGCTTCTCACGCCATAGGGCCGGCCATCACAATGACGATCGGCCGCTCGTCACCTTTAACTTGGAAAAAATATCCAGGGCGGGAGACTCTCTTTGATTTCGCCTTCGATCCTCCGGAGCTGCATATGGTTTTTCATGCTCGGCCGCGGAGATAATCGTGGAATTTTGGTGTGGTGCTAAATCATCCTAGCCTTGTCGATACATACGAAAAGCCCAGACTCGTTCCCGGGAAACTTTCCCGGGTGCATCTGGCCTTTGGCGTTACGCTCGCATCACGCGACGCCTGCAGGCACCCTCGGAGAAACTCGGTGCGGTTCAGGTCGAGCCAGCCCGCGCAACGGCAGGAAAGTCCTTCTCGGGATCGAACACGTTATTGAAAAAGTTCGTCAGGGAGTACATAGCCACCAGCGCGACGATCTCTATGACGTTCGCATCCGTGTAGCCTGCATCGCGAACGGCTTTCAGATCGGCGTCACTGACTTTACCGCGGGTCTCGATGACTTTGCGCGCAAACTGTACGGCGGCATCCCGCTTCGGGTCGCTGGCATGGCCCTTCCGAGCGAGAATGATTTCATCGGCCGGCAGCTTGGCCATATGCTCGGCCGTAAAGCTGTGAACCGTCAGGCAATAGTTGCAGCCATTCACTTCCGAGACGGCGAGGCCGATGCTGTCACGCGTCTTCACGTCCAGCGCCTTGCTCAAGGAGCCGAGCAGGGCGGCCCACGCGTTGAACGCGATCGGGCTCTGCGCGAAGATCGCCATCATATTTGGGGTGAACCCGATGTTCTTGGTGATCGTATCGAGGGTCAGTTTCGAATCGGCCGGCACCTGTTCCGGCTTTAGAGCTGCACTTCTTTGCATCGTCTTCTTCCGCAAGTTTCGGGCTTTACTAATACTTATACGAGATCCAGCACGTCTGCGACCGGACGGCGCGGCTTCTGCGCCCAGTTTCCCGGACGCTCCGGCCCCACGGACAACAGCATGACCGGTACTTCGTCCTCGGCCAGTCCGAACTCGCGGTGCACCGCTTCGGCGTCGAAACCGATCATCGGCGTCGAACCCAGGCCCAGCGAGCGGGCCGCATAGATCATCGCCGCCGCGCCGAACGTGCCGGTGCGTACTGCCTCGTCGCGCTGGCGCTGCGGGTATTCCATGTACAGATTGCGTGCGGGGATTTCCCATTCAGGCACCATCGTTGCCGGCATGATGCCCGCTTCCACCAGCGGTGCCAGACGCTCTGGTACAACGCTGGAATCGGCCAACACGCCGCAGACGATGAAGGTAACGGCTGCTTCGGTGATCGCGGGCTGATCCCAAGCGAGCGGACGCAACCGAGCCTTGGCTTCAGGCGTGCGTACGGCGATGAAGCGCCAGTTCTGCAGGTGGAAGGACGTCGGCGCGGTGGTGCCGATTCTCACCAGCTCGCGGATTTGTTCGTCGCTCAAGGTGGCGGCAGGGTCGAAGTACTTGGTGGCGCTGCGGCTCAGGATGCATTCGATGACGCCGTTGGTCATGGTGATTCCGTCGGTCATGGCGATTCCTATGGGTGAAGGGATAGGTTGAGGTACGAGAGTGCTTTCGCTTTCTCTGTTGAAAATGCTGCGGCGATGGGTCCGTTCGACATCTAATGCCAGGAACCACGGGTAGTTTTCCGAAAACGAAGGCAGAACAGTGTGACCTCGCTTCCAGAACTGCTTGGTGTAGGGCGGCGGCTTGACCAGTCACATATCAGCGTCCACCACGTTCGCGGTCGGACCGGCTGGAGCGGCTTCGCTCATCTACGCGAGCGCCGCCTTGGTGGCCGCGACCAGGGAGACCGCAACAGCTGGGCCGACGGTCTTCGGTAATTTCATGGGGGTCTCCTTTGTTGCCCGCGCGCGGCGCGGTGGCCCGGTGCAATGGCTTCATGCGATGTCGAGGCGGCCGCGTGCTCGGCCGACCCAGTGGTCCTCAGGATCGGACGCAGCCGGCGAAATTAGAAATTCCGTTTGGTCATGCATTCGATAAGCGCGGGGTATCGTTCCTAAAAGCGCTGTGCGCGTGCGCCCCTTCGGTCTTTTCAGGGAACCGCATCGCGTATCGCCGCTGCTCTCGAAGCGCACAGGCAGCACGCCCAGAACGCATGGCGGTGAGGATTTCAGACACAGCATCACGCAATTCCGACGCCCGCACACATTGGTCGGCGGCATCGATGTTTAGCGTGCGAATGGATGGCGTCTTGCTGACGCCTCGCTCAATGAGCCGTTACTTCAACGTAGCAAGATAGGCAACGAGGTCCGTTCGGTCCGTCGGGTTCTTCAGCCCTGCGTAGGGCATCCTGTTTCCGGGAACCACTTGCTGTGGCGATTCCAGATACGCATCGAGGGTCTTCGTATCCCAGACAATGTCGGACTTCTTCATCGCGTTACTATAGCTGAAGCCGGGAACCGTACCCGCCTTCCTGCCAATGAGTCCCCCCAGGCCCGGCCCGGCGCGACTGGCATGATCTGTCGCATGGCAAGCTGCGCAAGCTTTGAAGATGGGTTTTCCGTGCTCGGCGTCCTGTGCGTAGCCGCGATTCGCGGTTGCTCCCGCAAGTACGAGCACCGCGATAAACGCGCCAATCTTTCCCGCGCTTTTCATAGGGAACGTCCTTTTTAGGTCGGGATCAGAGGTGGCGCGGCCGCGCGACATAATCGTTGAGGTCGTCGCCGAGTCGAAGCGCGAGAGCCCCTAGCGGGCCTGTCGGGTTGTAGCCTGCATTGAAGGGGTAGACGGATGCACCGACGACAAACAGGTTTTGCGCATTCCAGTGCTGCAGGTGAGGGGAGACGACGCTCGTCGCAGGATCGCTTCCCATAATCGTGCCACCAGCGACATGGGTGGTCTGATACACGCGACTATCGTACGGCCCCTTGCGGGGGGCTGTCGGCGGTGCGATGTCGGCACCGGTCGCTTTGGCGATCTCGTCGATCTTTTTCGACAGATATACCGACATCTTGCGCTCGTTCTCGCGAACGTCGAACGTCATGCGCAAGAGCGGTTGCCCATAGGCGTCGACATAGGTCGGGTCGAGGTCGACATAGTTCTCCCGATGCGGATACCAGCTGCCATGGGCAGTTATGCTGAAATTATGTGCGTACCAATCCGCGTTGGCTTTTTTCCACTCCGCGCCCCATTTCGGCGTGCCGGGCGGCACAGCCCGGCTCGTAATCGGCCGTCCGTTCGTCACGTTGGCGTAGATGTAGCCGCCTCCGAAGAAGCCAAGACTGCTGTGGTCGAAATGGTCCCCGTTGAACTCGTCGATCACGGTCTGTGACGCACCGGATGCCAGGAACGGGTTGATCCAGCGGTCCTTGAAGAAGACACGCGTGCCGAACATCGTCTGGTGGCAGAAATTCTTGCCGACCAGCCCGTGACCAGTCTTGGGATTGTAAGGCGTCCCGATCCCCGCCATCAGCAGAAACTTGATATTCGACATCGTGAAGGAAGAAAGTACGACGACGTCGGCCGGCTGTTCATACTCCTCGCCGGTTACGCGATCGATGTAGCGAACGCCTCTCACGCGTTTTGCCTTACGATCATAAAGAATATCGAGAACATGCGTTTCCAGACGCAATTCGAAGCTCTCGCGCTTTCTCAGCATCGGATAAAGCAGAACTTCGGGGCTCGCCTTGGCGTTGGCTTCGCAGATGAAGCGCTCGCAATGGCCGCAGAACTGGCACTGACCAAGCTGCATACCATCGGGATTGGTGTAGGCCTCCGGCGAATTTGCTGCCGGCAAGGGAAAAGGTTTGTAGCCTAGCTTCTTGGTTGCCTCGCTGAAGATCACGCCCGCTTCGGTGATAGGCAGAGGGTTTTGCGGAAACTCGCTCTGCCGTGGTCCCTCGAACGGATTTCCGCCTTCCTGCACCTTTCCACGCAGATTTCCTGCCTTGCCGGCAATGCCGAACAGCTTTTCGAACTGATCGTGATAGGACTCCATCTCTGCATAGGTGACGCCCCAATCCTGGATCGCCATTTCAGCTGGAATGGCCTTCTTTCCATACCGGTTCTCAAGGTGGGTGCGCAAAACAGGGTCAGACTCGCTCCAGCGCCAGGTCTGCCCGTTCCAGTGATTGGCCGCACCGCCCATTCCCTCGCCGGGCTTGAAGGCCTGGAGACGTCGTATCGGCAGAGCCGCTTCGCCATCATTATGGCGAAGCGTGTAGGTCTGGACGGACCAATCCTGAAAGAGATCACCATGCACGTCCCAGCGCAGTTCGTCGCGCTGCGATGGCAGGCTTGTTGCGGCAGTGTGGGTGCGGTCGATTCCACGTTCAAGGACGACGACATCGACGCCCTTGGCTGTTAGCTGGCGAGCAGCCAGCGCCGCCGTAAATCCGCCGCCAACGAAAACGACGGTGCGATGTTTCAAGCGTATAGCCATGATTTCTACCCTTACGCGAAGTCGGCGATGGATTTCGGATTGGCGGCATCCGGGAAGGGCTTGCCACGGAAATCGACCATGTCCTGGGAATGAACCGCGGGGAGACCTGGATAGCCGATCGCCTTCCAAAACACCTTGCCGACATTGCCGCCGTAAACGGGATCGGCGAAACAAGCTTGCTCAAATAGCGGATAGACGAGTTCGTTGAACCACGAGGCGAGCTGGACGCGCTCGTCCGTCACCTTGCCGTCGGCAATTTCATGGAGAAATCGGTCGGCACCAATCTCATCTAATTCACTAAAGGCCTTGCCATTGCGTTTCCGGCAGGCCGCATCCGCGGCAGCGAGTCCCGCCTTGAAAAACTGCTCAGGTGTGAGCGGCAATTGATAACCCAGTTCTGGCTTACCCTCTCGCCAGGGGCCGCGCATATAAAGGCGTGCGCCCTTACCGAAACCGCCTGCCAGTTGTCGGTCGACGTAGGCCGCAAGCCCGCAATCGACGCCGCCGGGTGTCAGCGCATCCGCGGGACACATCACGTTGACCATCACTTCGACGAAGACGGCTTCGTCCGGGCCGAAAGACAGATAGCCGGGCACTGGCGACGGCAACTTGGCAGCGATAGTACTCGCGGAAGCATCGACGGATTGGGAGGAGGCCGGTTCGGGTGCTTCCGCGCGCGCCGCGGTTGTCACGACGGTTCCTATCAGGACACCCGGAGCCAGCGAAGCGGCGCCCGTGGCGGCGGCAACGCCGAGAAAGCCTCGACGATTCGGATGGAGGGTTTTGTCGCTTTGGTCATTGGTCATCGGAGTTGCAGTCCACTTTTTTGTCGCGGCGTAATCGCGTGATCATCCATGTGCGAGGCGTCCCTCTGTGCGGCGGAAGCGTGGGTCGCCTCATGCGGAGCTCAGTCTGCCTGACGCGCGTTCGCGGTCGGGCCGGTCGGAGCCGCTGCGCTGATCTACGCGAGCGCCGCCAAAGTGGTGGCGAGCAGCGAGACGGCAACAGCCAGGCCAACAGTCGTCGGTTACTTCATGGAGGCTCCTTTACCGCCCACGCGTGGCACGGTGACTCGCCGCAATGCTTTCGATTAGTGGAGGCGACCGCGTGTGCTCGGCCGGCCCAGCAGACCCAAAGATCGGACGCAGCCGACGAAATTAGAAATTACCTTTGGTCATGCATTCGATAGGCGGAGGTATCCTCATCCAGAAGCGTTGTGCGCGCGTGCGTCCCGTCCGTCTTCGATCAGCATCGAGGAGCGCGCCATACTCAAGGTGTCGGGCGGCGTAGGAAGACATTAAGGGGCACCTCGCGATCACCCTTTTTCCATCGCATCGCAACGCTTCGAAAAAGCCTTGTGCCAGCCGCGATCCGTACCCTTGGCCGGACAGCTCTTGCGGCACCTCCGTGTGGAGCAGGGCGAGGCGGCTTTTAGTAGGCGACTGCGAGCGCACCGTCGCCGAAGGGCATTTCAAGCCGGTTCATTGCCGGATTGTCCAGGATACCGCCGCAGCAAGCGGGGCGAGCCGTGTGTCTGGACGGACGGCGACGGATGCGCGGTTCTTCGCGCATGCCGCTCATTGCTTCCACGGCGTTGATAGTCAAATTGAGGATTACTTGCTGTAGTTGCACCTGATCTTCTTGGACAGTCGGCGAGCGCGCTGCGAAGTGGGTCAGCACTGATACGCCGTTTTTCGTTACCTCGTCACGCGTCTGTTTGAGCACGTCGCGGATCGCTCCATTGATCTCCACGCGCTCCTTCCTCGGTGGTGCCTCCTTGAAGGGGCCGCAGCCCGCGGACCCGGTAGATCACGTCACTGGCTCGATAAGCGTCCCTCACGATGCAATCGAGCGCTTGTCGTATCTCGTCTAGGTCCGGCGGCCGATAATCCAGAAGGTGCCGAGCGGCCCGAGCGTTAGCGACTATCGTCGCGATGCGCTGCGTCGCTTCAGCAATATTGTCTGCCGCGGCGCCCACATGTCCAGTGTCGATCATAGCGTTCTCCTTTGGATGTTCGGAGCGGAACACAAGACCGCGAAGGTCTGGTCCGATGGCTGACCATCCAACAAATGATCTAGCCATTCTTGGAGGGATTTGATCCGGACCGGAGGCCCTTGCTTTTTTACTTGGAACTCTGGCCTACGGCGCGCCGTCAGGCTCGCTGTTCCATAGCCGAAAGCAGTACCGTCAGCTGCCCCTGCGGAGATTGCGAGGGTACTCCGCGCGGTATACCTTGATGCAGCTTCGAGGATGATATTTTAGGTGTCCGTGGTGTCTTGAGGACCTGCGGCGCCGCGTGCCGCGATAGCGCGTTTTGCCACGGGCAGAAGATGGACGGCGCGCCATTGCTGTAAGCCTGTCCATCGTGAACCAGGTGCGGTGATGGGACTCCTGGAACGGTCTGCAAGCTCGCTCGACACTTTCGCTGGGCACGTCGAACACGTTTGTTCGGTTGCACAGGGGGCGGCGCCTCCGCCGGGGGTGGAAGCAGTATCAAGCTCCTGGCAAAGATCAGTAAAAAAATACGGACTTGATCCAGTCGATAGCACGGCGCCGCGCATCCTTACGCCGGCTGAATTGAAGCATTTTCGCGAACCGCTGGATAAGCTCACCTTTAGTGCCCAAGAGGAGATAGATGAATTATATAGGGTGGTTCGTGAAGCTGGTTATGCCATCTTGTTCTGTGATAGCGCGGGAATCGTAGTCGCCCATCGCGGTGAAGATATGCGGGCAAGCGAGTTCAAATATTGGGGAACTTGGCTTGGGGGAGTGTGGTCCGAGGAGTTGGAGGGTACAAACGGCATCGGCACCTGCATCATAGAAGAGCGGCCTGTCACGGTCCACAGAAGCCAGCATTTTAGGTCCAGACACATTAATCTGAGCTGCTCTGGTGCGCCGATCTTCGGGGTTGATGGGCGATTGATGGCAGTGTTGGACGTCTCTGCCGTCGATCCTGAACTCTCGGAACGAGCGCACGCGCTCACTGGTGCGCTCACACTGCGATCGGCATGCGCGATAGAAGAGCGATTTTTTCGTGAGCACTTCCGTCGAGAGTGGATCGTCGCCATAGCGCCGCCGGAGAGAGGCGCTCAAGGCATGTTGCTGGCGATTGACGGCAACCAACGTATCATGGGCGCAAACCGGTTCGCGCGCACGTCCCTTATGCTCGATGATCGTGGACTCCGGGCAGGTACCAGCTTGTGGTCGATCTTCGAGCGAAACGTCGACATTTTCCGGCACCGGGACCGGACCGATTTCTCTGTGCGGTTACCGATCGCCGGCAGCAATGATAGTCGGCCCGCGCTTGTCACTCCACCCGATCGCCCTGTGACTGCCTCAAACAATCCAACGAGCCATGACCTGCACACGCGGCCGCGCCTGGGCTCAATTGATGTTTCGACCCTGCCGCCAGCACCGCAAGCATGGGGCGGATTGTCGCCGGGCGCAATGCGTCGGGTGCGGGAGTACGTGGAAGTGCATTTGGGCGAAACTATCGATCTCTCGATGCTGGCTGGAGTTGCCGGACTATCAGTGCATCATTTTGCACGACAGTTTAAGCAATCCGCCGGGGTGACGCCGCATGTCTACCTCACGCAAAAGCGCGTTGAGCGCGCCCAGGAGATGTTGGTTCGGACGGATCTTCCGTTAGCAGAAATTGCGTTCGCTGTTGGCTTTTTCGACCAGGGTCATCTAGCACGTCATTTCCGTCATTTGCTCGGTGAGACCCCTCGAGAGTTTCGGTGGTCGCAACGCTAGAAGCAAAGAACGTTTGCATCGCCGAAGATTTCGCTGAGGAGCAGGTCTGCCGTATGGCCCACCACGCCGAGCGAAGATGCGATCGAGGAATCCGATTCGGCCTGACGCCGGCCTTCACTCCGCGAGATACGCTGGACGGACCTGCAGCCCGAGCTCCTCGAGCAGCCATGGGATCTTTGAGACCTCAAGTTGTTCAGGTGGTGCATCACGATGATCACGGCTCTGCGTTCGCTGTCGGCCGTGGCGACGTCGCGGCTCACAGGAGGCGTTCTGCAGTCCTGCGGCGGAGCGTCTTCAGGTCGTTCGCGAGCACGCGAATGCCCTCGGACAGCTTCTCGGTCGCCATCGCGTCCTCGTTCATGATCCACCGGAAGGTTGTTTCGTCCATCGGACCCGCGGGGTCCAGGTGCTTAATGTCGACGGCGTCTTCGCTCACGAACCAGTGGCAGATCCCGTCTTCCGCCGTGCGAAGGGAGCGTGGCTCCACGGCGGTCGGCGCCAAGACCCGCTTGAGCTCGCCCCCCTCGGACGCAAGCGCGTCTATGAGGGCTGGCGCGATCGCCAGCCGATCGCATCCGGCCAGCGCCTCGATCTGGCCGGTGTTGCGAAATGACGCCCCCATGACGATCGTCTCGATGCCGTTCGACTTGTAGTATCCGTAAATGTCCCGCACGGACCGGACCCCTGGATCCTCGGCGGGGTCGAAGTCCTCTCCACCAGACTTCTTGTGCCAGTCATAGATGCGGCCCACGAACGGCGAGATCAGGAAGCTGCCAGCTTCGGCGCTGGCAATCGCCTGCGCCCGGTTCAACAGCAACGTCATGTTGCACTTCAGGCCCTCCCTTTGGAGGATCTCTGCAGCGCGTATTCCTTCCCACGTCGATGCGAGCTTGATGAGCAGGCGGTCGGGTCCGACGCCGCGCTGCTTGTAGGCGTCGATAATCTGGCGCGCCCTCGCGACCAATGCTCCGATATTGAACGACAGGTTGGCGTCCACCTCTGCGGACACAAAGCCTGGCACGAGTTGCAAGAGCTCGACGCCGACGGAGACTGCGAGTCGGTCGGCAGTCGCGGCGGCGACGCGTGCAGCGTCGCCGCTCAGTTTTCGTCCCCGTGTCAGCGCTTCTTCGACAACATCCCTGTACTCGGGATTGTCGATAGCTTTCAGGACGATCGTTGGATTCGTCGTGCAGTCTACCGGCTTGAGACGCGCCACCGCACCGAGATCGCCCGTGTCGGCGACCACCGTTGTCATTGCGCGTAGTTGATCCAGCTTAGACACCAAGGCCTTTTCCTCTCGATGTCGGCTCAAGTCGTGCATGCACCATGCCCGCGAAACCGGTTTCCTGTCGTCGGTTCGCGGCTTTTTATGCCTCGCGCGTGGCCAGGGTCGTCGGGTTTTCTTTCGTCAAACGGGCTTTCCCGATTGCTCCTCTTCGAACGTGACCGCTACCGCCGCGTTTGCCGAGAGGCGAACCCTTTTCCCCTCGACGTCGGCGATCAGCCCGAGGTCGATGAAATGCGCGTGGCCCTTGTGCTGGCCCTCGCCGCTGTCGCCCTTGGCGAGCCTGATGCGACCGTTGGCGACACCGTCGACAGTGCCGACGTGAACACCGTCCGCGCCGATCACTTCCATGTTCTGGACGATCTTGTTCGTGGTCATCTCATCTCTCCTTGTGATTTCGCCAACTGTGGCGAAGCGAAGCGTGCTCCGCCAGCCAGAGACCCGCGAATTGCCAACGCGTGTGCGCCGGCGAAAAATTCTGGTAGCTCGCGCGGACGTGGCCCGGCGGTGTGACGCACGAACCGTCCGGGAGCACGAACTGGCCGGACATGAATGTTGCCGTTGCACTCGCCGACCGCTCCCTCGACCGCGCGGAAGCGCGGGTATTGGCGAGGGTGCGTCGCAACCCTCGTTTCACGAAGCGAAGTAAGCTGTGTCCGGCGCCGTCCACACGTCCCCGCGCCGCACTCAGGCGGCGCTTCTGCGCGGAAGCTTCCACTGCGGGCGGACGAAGTGGCAGGTGTAGCCATTCGGGTAGCGTTCCAGGTAGTCCTGGTGCTCGGGCTCGGCCTCCCAGAAATCGCCAGCGGGCGAAACCTCCGTCACCACCTTGTCCGGCCACAGCCCTGAGGCGTCCACGTCGGCGATGGTGTCCTCGGCGACGCGGCGTTGTTCCTCGCTCGTGTAGAAAATCGCCGACCTGTAGCTCGCGCCTCGGTCGTTTCCCTGCCGGTTGGGCGTCGTCGGGTCGTGGATCTGGAAGAAGAACTCCAGCAGGTCGCGGAAGCTCGTCTGACTCGGGTCGAACGTGATCTCGATCGCTTCTGCGTGCGTGCCGTGGTTGCTGTACGTGGCGTTCTTGACGTTGCCGCCCGAGTACCCGACCCGCGTTGAGACGACACCGGGCAGGCGTCGCATCAGTTGCTGCATTCCCCAAAAGCAACCCCCTGCCAGGATTGCGCGTTCTGTAGTCGCTGCCATCGTCAGGCCTCCTGCTTTGCGAAGAGCTTTGCATACGCGCCGTAACCCTCGCGCTCCAATTGGTCGCGGTGGATGAATCTCAAGGAGGCCGAGTTCATGCAGTACCTCAACCCGCCCTTGTCGCGCGGCCCATCTGGGAAAACGTGGCCAAGGTGGCTGTCGCCGTGCTTGGAGCGAACCTCCGTCCGGGCCATGCCGTGCGAGCTGTCAACGTTCTCGACGACGTTTGCAGCCTCCAGGGGCCGCGTGAAACTCGGCCATCCCGTCCCGCTGTCGAACTTGTCGAAGGATGCGAAGAGCGGCTCGCCGGAAACTACGTCGACGTAGAGGCCAGGCTCCTTGTTGTCCCAGTATTCGTTGGCGAAGGGGCGCTCGGTCCCGGCGGTCTGCGTGACGCGGTACTGCTCGGGAGTCAACTTCGAGACGGCTTCGAGGTTTTTCCTATAGATCGCCATTCGCCGTACTCCTCGTTGTTCAGCATTGAGGATACGCACCGGGTGGTCGACCGTCCAATCACCTCCGGCTATAGAAACGATGCCATGCGGATCGACACCAGGAGGTGTTTCAATCTGCCGGGACCGATTTATCGGCCCAGGCGACGGGTCTGAGACGCTCGCCCGACTATTCCTAAAGATAATTCGTCAACGACTTCCATTCCAAAGTTGAATTTTAGTTTCCCGGAACGCACGGTCACCATGCAAGAAACATACGCGGACAGGTACTGCGAGGGGCCCCCGTTGGGGGAGAACCAGAATGGACGATGAAGTTTCGAAGGGGCGCCCGGTTAGTAAGACGATCGACCCCGCCGCGGAGACCTTGAGCGGTTTTCGCACGCTGGATATCCGAACCGACCGGCTGATTTCATCATGGCTGAGAGAGGCGGGGGTTCCTGACGGCGCCCTGAAGGTGAACGAATCTGCGCCCGATTTCCTTCTCCCCGAGGCAAATGGAAAGCTCGTTTTATCTTTGGAATTGCGACAAACTGCACCGTTGATCGTCACCTTCGTTTACGGGACTTGGTCCCCATTGTGCGCAGCTGGACTACGGGTTCTTCACGGGGCCACCCCCAGAATCCGCGCTGCCGGCGCCAGAGCAATTGCCATAACGCCCGAGACTGGAGACTTGCCACGCAATCTCAAATGCGATCACCGACTGGATCTGGAAATCCTCTCAGACCTAGATCTTGGGGTGAGCCCTTCGTTCGGCCTGGTGTCCGTGGTGCCAGCCGAGATAAAGAGCCGTCTCTTGCAGCGCGGCCTTGATCTCTCCGCTCCCCATGGCTTCTCCTTTTGGATGTTGCCAATGCCGGCCACATATGTCCTCGACCAACGAGGGATCATCCGTCGAGCGTGTGTCGGGCCGGACTCCATCACGGGAGCGACGACCGAAACCGTGCTTGCTGCCCTGTCCGAATTGGATGGGCCTAAGCCTCGCCCTTAGGCTAACCGGAAACGAGACGAGTCAATTCAAGAGGCTACGCGTGGGTAACTGCAACTGCGTCGTGGGCTTGTCCCTCGACCATCAACGACTTCGTGCCACTTTAGCAACGACGGTTGATGCCCGCGACAAGCTCGGGCGTGAGGAGGCGGGACCGGGACCTGTGATCTGGAACAAGGAGCCTGCACCTTGTGCGTCAACCTTGCGAACATTGACATTGCTTGAGGTAGGGGCAGACGCGCAGCGGAGTTTGTCCAGTGCAGTCGTCCAGTTACGAACACGAGCGACCTTGATAAAGGCGTCAAGCGCGGGCGAATACTGCCTCCCCGCCACGGCCAGAAGCTGCACCTCGCGCCGGACGGGGTCGCCCTCAATTGGCATAGCGGCGAGCGACGGCAGCCTTGGAGCGTGCTCTGGCGCCAGGATGGCCCCAAAACCGGCGGACGCCATTTCCTGAAGATGGCTTTCCTGATCGCTCCTGTGCACAACCTTAGGGCCTGGCTGGTCGGCAAAACAAGCCTGTTTGAATCGGCCGGCGACGTCGCATCCGACCCTCTCGAGAAATTCCACCTCATGCAAGTCTTTGAGCCGGATAACGGTTTGCCTCGCCATCGGATGTCTCAGAGACAGGACGAGCACGTACCGCTCCTCGAACAGCCGCCAGCGATCGATACGCTCAGGTAGCTCCACGGCGTCACCGACGAGTGCGGCATTGATCTCGCCATCCAAAAGCATCGCAATGAGCCCGTTGGCATCCGCCTCGCGCAGATCGACTCGCAGGTCAGGGATAATCCTGGCGACTTCCAGGAGCAATTCCGTAACGAGTGCGGCGGAGACTGACGGCACCAACCCGATCTTGAGCGGGGCGATTGTCTTCTTTTGATAGCCTCGCGCCTGAAGCCGTACCGCCTCGGCGGCGGCAAATATCTTCTCCAGTGTGGGCAAAACCATCTTGCCCAGCTCGGTGAGCTGGGTGAGGTGACGCTCACGGTGAATCAACGCGCCACCGAGTTCTTGCTCTAACTTTTGTACTGCCTTTGTCAGCGCCGGCTGCGTCACATTGCATTGCTCCGCAGCCCGCGTAAAATTGAGTGTCCTTGCTAGAGCTAAGAAATATCGCACCTGATAAAACTGGAGCTGCATACTCATACTCGAAAGACTTGCCCTCGTTCGGACCGTTCCAGTTCGTTGCCGTAGCAGGCAGAGCCGATGGCAAAGCGGTTTGTCGCGGAGTTTCCGCGGAAACCGATATTGTGCGCCGGCTCGGAATTGTCGATCCGCGTCTTGCGCAAAGTGTTCTCACCGACGCTGTTTCCTATTAACGCAGCGGTTGCGTGCAACATCATAGGCGAGACCAGTCATATGTCAGGGTTTGCGTCGGGATCGGCTCGGTCGTCTTTTTCATCAAGTGCTTTTTGTTCATTAGGATCTCCTAAGGTCTCAGTTCTGAAACGTCGGAATGAGGGGCGCGGCAAGCCCACGTTCGTCAAGGAGGTTCCAGGCTTCCACCCAGGCTGTCAGGGCGCAGGCACGCACCGTGTTAGCCATAAAGCAGTACCAAGATTTGCAATTGTCCTGTCCCAAGAATAGGACATCAGCTCACCCCGAGAGTCCGAAACAAATGTCCGATCGTCCAAATCTTGCATTGCCTCGATCCGATCTCGATGTACTGATGGCAACTTTCGATGTCGAAGTCATTGGTCTTATCGAGTGTTTGGTCAGTCCAGGTTGGCGCCTGTCATTCGAGAGCGCGGACGCGCCGGCTATCCACTACAATCTTTCCGGGACCGGACGAATGATCGTGAGTGGTTTCTCCGCATTTCCTCTGGTACCTCACACCCTTGTCATCACACCGCCCAAGAAGCCGTTTCACATCGAGGTTGATGACCGCACAGCGGCCAAAACAGTGAATGTGGTCGAAGCTCAATGGGATTCCCCGCTTCGGCGAGGGTATCCAGCGATTTGTCGCCGGGAACGTCGACCCGGCGGTGATGCTGATCTGCGGGTACTTTCGCGCCACCTACGGCTCGTCGATCGACCTCTTTGCTGACCTTTCCACGCCGATTGTCGAGCGCTTCGAACCCGACGACGAACTGGGGTCAAAGTTGCAGGCTGCGTTGGCAGAAATTAGCGGCCGGCAGGTTGGAATGCGGGCGATGACTACCGCCATCCTGAAGCAGGTGCTCGTCACGCTCATCCGTCGGAGTTTGAATTCGACCAGCGTTTGGCTCGAGCGCTTTTCTATCCTGAGTGACCGTCAAATCGCCCATGCGTTCGCCGATATGGTGGCGCGGCCATCGGCCGATCACTCCGTCATGGCCTTGGCGCAGAAAGCTGGCTTGAGCCGATCCGCATTCATGGCGCGGTTTGTGCGCGCAATCGGAAGTTCACCGATGGTCGCGCTCCGGCAAATGCGGATGAAGCGCGCAGCCGATATGCTCGCCGCGAAGACATTTTCAGTTGAGCAGATCGCGCGGGCGGTCGGTTATAGGAGCTGCAGCAGCTTTCTCCGTGCTTTTCGCCAAGTGCATGGATACGTCCCGGCAGAATCCGAGGGTAAGGGGCGCTCCGCGCATGGTCAGCGCGGCGGGGCAGGCGCAGCTGAGGACGAAGGCCGGGACACGTGACATTGGTGCGCCGGTCGGTGCTCAGTCGATGACCTGCTGTTATCGATTGCATGATCAAGAAACATGCCCGCCGCGGCGTGACGCGCGCTAGCTTTCGAGGCACTCCAGTGGCGAACACTGGCTGAGACGGTCGGGCGTCAGTGACGGCCCGCATCGTCACGAACCGAATAATCGTTCGCGGTCTACGGTAGGAGGATCAAATGCCGCGTATTGCCATTCCGAAACGTGAGGACGCCCCCGCGGAGTCCAAGCCGATCCTCGACAACGTTGACAAGATGCTGGGCTTCGTGCCCAACCTGCACCGCCTCATGTCGATCAGCCCTAACGCGCTCTCCGGCTGGGCTACCCTGATGGGATCGCTCACGAAGACCCTGGACGTCAAGACGAGAGACGGGATCTCGCTGGCGGTGTCGGAGGCGGACGGGTGCGACTACTGCCTGGCCGCGCACAGCTTCATCGCGGGCAACCTGGCCAAAATCCCGGCGGACGAAATCGGGCTGAACAGGGAGGGCCGCTCGAGCGATCCCAAGCGCCAGGCTGCGGTCGCCTTCGCGAAGGCGCTCATCGAGACGCGCGGCAAAGTTTCCGACGCCCAGTTTGCGGCGGTCAGGGATGCTGGGTGGACAGACGCCAACATCGTCGAGATGATTGCGCTGACTGCCCAGTTCCTGTTGACCAACTTCATGAACAATGCGGTGCAGACCCCGATCGATTTTCCCAAGGCCAGTCCCGCGAAGGCAGGCTAACGCGAGGCACCTTCCTTTGGAGAGGGGAGGGCTGGTGAATCCGATGTCTCGACGATGCCCGCGGCCTGGTGTCAAGCGCGTCTACCAGCCGCCCGAGGCCTCGGACGGCATGAGGGGCGCTCGTCGACCGCATCTGGCCGCGCGGGCTCACGAAGGAGCATGCCAGCGTTGACGGGTGGAAGGACATCGCCCCGAGCGCAAGCCTCAGGACCTGGTTTGGCCATGACCCGACGCGAGTTTCACAGGCGATACTTCGAGGAACTCCGCGCCAATCACGCCGCAGTCGCGCACCTGACGGATCTTGTATCGACGGGCGAAGTCACGCTGCTCTTCGGCGCGCACGATACCGAGCGCAACAACGCCGTGGCGCTCGCGGACTATCTCGCGGCACACTAGTCGGGGTCGATGTACGGGATCGAAAGCTCGCTCAAGTCGTCGTCATAGCTTGCCGCTGGCGCGACGTCGACGTTATCGTTCGTGCGGATGTCGGCGCTAAGGCCGAGCGTCCGCCCGACGGGACACATGTTCGCAGCCTGCATCAGTTGCGCGCGCGCCTCGTTGCCAAGGTTTCCTTCGAGCCTGATGGAGCGCTCGAAGGAATCGCGGCCGCCATCCCCGCCATGGTGGTACGACACGGCTACCTCGACGTGGGATAACGGGATTCTCCGCCTTCGCGCCTGCAGCCGTATCGTCATCGCTGTGCACGCGGCGAGCGAAGCGCTTAACAACTCGTAGGGGTTAGCTGCCGCCGCCGTGCCGCCCCTGCCGTCGGGGCCGCCGATCGAAAACACCGATGCGCCGGCACGGCCGTTAAGGGTGCCAGGACCGTCAAGGTCCCCGGCCACCTCAGCCTGTGGGCGAGGGGCTCTATCGTCGTTCGAATTCGTCATCGTGCTTTCCGGAGCGGTGTCAGGCGTGGAGGGTCTCGCCGCCTTTGGCGTCTGCGTAGTACTGAGGCGCCTCGCGACGGTCGTATTTCCCGTAGTCGCGCACGATCCGCACTCTACGGACCCTTGCCTTATCATTCGGCCCGGAAGCGTCCTCGTAGGCCTGCGCTGCATCGGCGTCCTTCCAGGACACGAGGAGAATCAGCTCGCCGGGCGTAAGTATGGCGTCGAAGACGTCCCAGGACGTGCTGTCGGCGGCCCACGGATTCAAGCCGAGCCACTCGGCGCAATCGTAAGGGTTGTTGGTCTGCTTCCACTCCGCGGGGCGAGTCGCGTTGATCAGCGTGACCGTCGTTCCGTCTCCGACTTCGGTCTCGTCGAGCCTCTGCTCCGTGAGGGCGTACCCCGGAGGCACTTGATTGTCAGCAGTGATCTGGCCGACTCGCAGGTGGTAGTCAGCGAGGATTTCGTCGCGGCCCTTCTGCTGAACCTCGTGATGGCGCATGCGGGTGCGCCAGCGGACGAGCGACTTTTCGTCCCGCCAGTTCGAAACCGAAAGGATCCAGCCCTCGCGGGTCAGGCTCTTGTAGCGGACGTTGTCGACGAAGCCCTCGACCTGCTCCAGATCGGGGCGCAGCATCTTGGCGTTGTCGAGGTAGTCATTGCAGTTCACTTTATTGGGGAGGACTTCAAAAATCACTGAAAACATGTTCGTATCCCGCTCTTAGAGTGTGCGACGCAGTCGATTTCGATGTCGAATTGCCCAAGCTAGGCGCGCTCTTCACGGCAGAAGACCTTCAAGCTGTCATCATCGATCGTTTTGGCCAGCATCCACGCGGCTCCCGTTTCGTTCGCTGTTGCGTCTTCTTGCATTCGGCGCGACCGTGATCGCCACAGGCCGCGCGGATAATCTGGCCTTTGCGAAAACTATCCTCTCGCAAAGCGAGAGGAGTCGTCTCTCAAGCGCCGTAGCGTTCGGTCTTGATCGCCCTCGCTTCCAGTCCCAAGGCGAGGGCGGCGTCCGCCGCGATGTCGACGAAGGCGTTCGACCCGCACACGAAGGCGCAGCCGGGAGACATAGGCAGCCGTGCCGCGACGTCAGCGACCATTCTGGCGTCGATCCGCCTGCTGAAGTCGGTGCGGCGCGTCGCAGGCTCGCGTGTCAGCGCCAAGGCGAGCGCGAAATCGGGAAGCGAGCTCTCGAGCTCGAGGAGTTCGTCCCTGAACAGCACGTCACCCCAGGTCCTGGAGGAGAGCGACAGCGCGACAGGCACCGGCTCGCCGCTGGCCTTCCGATACCGGATCATGGCCATGAGCGGCACGACGCCGGAGCCGGCGCCGATCAAGAGCACTGGCTTGTTGGAAGGCCCCGGCCAGAGAAAGTGTCCGCCGAGCGGCCCGCGAAGCTCGATCATGTCGCCTACTTGGGCGACGTCGTGGAAGAACGGGGAGACCTCGCCGTCCGGGAGGCGCTCGATCGCCAGCTCGATCACCTCGGAATCGCTCGGGGCCGAGGCGATCGAGTAGCTGCGCATGGCAGTGTAGCCGTTGGGCGCGGTCAGCCGCACGTCAACATGCTGTCCGGCCGTATGGTCGAACGTTTCGGAGAGGCGGAGAAAGAAGCTTTTGATAGCCGGCGTCCTCGTCGCAATCTTGACAATCGCGCAGCTCTGCCATTGCGCGGTTGCGGCAATCGCTTCAGTCATTCGTGTATCGCTGCTCATGCCACGGATCGCCGTACATGTGGTACCCTCGCAACTCCCAGAAGCCGGCCTCGTCACGCTCCGTGAACTGAAGCCCGTTCACCCACTTCGCCGACTTCCAGAAGTAGAGATGTGGCACGAGCAGGCGCGCCGGTCCCCCGTGGTCGCGCGGCAGCGGCTGGCCTTCGTATTTGAGCGCGACCATAGCCTTCCCCGTCGTGAGGTCCGCGAGTGGCACGTTGGTGGAGTATCCGTCGTAGCAATGTGCGAGCGCAAAAGGAGTGGGTGCGGTAAGGCCAGCGTCGGCGAGGATGTCGTCGACGGCCACGCCCTCCCAGGCGGTGTTGAGCTTCGACCACGAGGTCACACAGTGGATGTCTCGCGTCATCCTGGTTCGAGGGAGCGCGTTGAACTCCGACCAGCTCCACGCTTTGGCCGGACGAGGGCCGACCTTTAGCGTGAAAGTCCAGTCCGCGGGCTCGATCTGCGGCGTGGGGCCGGCCGTAAGCACCGGGAAATTGTCGACGAGGTGCTGCCCCGGGGGAATCCGGTCCGATGGTTCGGATCCGGATTGGCGGCCTGTGAAACCGCGAGTGACCATGGTGGATTTCCTCCGTGCCGGCGCGTGACATCAATCATCCGGCGGTCGCGAGCGGTCGGCGCCCGGACCCGCGCGCGCGGTCACGAACGCCGCGCGCCGCGGTCGCCGCCCCTAGGGGAACGTCAGGCCGAAAGCGGCCGGATCGGGCTGCTCGCCTTTCCGTGGGACCAAGAAACGCTCCAGCCCACCCGGCACGAAGCTGAGCAACAGGGTCGCCTGGTCGCCGACCACCTCGATCGTATGCGGCACACCGCGGGGAAGAGCTGCGTAGGCGCCCGGTCCCACCTCGACACGGGCATCGCCGACCCGCGCGATGAGCTTGCCCTGCACCACGTAGAGCAGCTCGTCCTCGCGCGAGTGGGTGTGCAGCGGCGGCTCCTCTCCGGCCCGCACCGTCCACATGACAGCGCCATATTCGCCTCCGGACTGGCTGCTCTCCACTTTCATCTCGATGCTCGAGCCTCCGCTCGAGGTCACTGTCTCGCCGCCGTGTGGCGGCGTGAGGACCGGCTGCTGGACTGACATTTGTAGACTCCTGATTGTTGGACCCTTATTCGACTTCGCAGTGGCGGCGAAGGGTCGCCGCTCACAACGTACCGTGAAACATGGTATTCCGTGCGGCGAATGGGAAATGACGTCACGCCATGAAGTCGATAGCCGCGCGTTATGACGGCCGTCCGCCTTCCGCATCGGGCTCGCGTGCACCCAACGCCGACCGCTCCAGCAGCGCGGTTAGCGTCCTGACGGCCTCCGTTAGCTTCAGGACTTCGCGCTCACGCAGTTGGTCGATCTTCTCGTGCGGCAACTCTATCTCGTGCTCTGCCCTCACATTGATCCGGTAGTCGTTCTCCGCAGCCTTGCGATCAATGTCCTGCTGCCGGTTCTGACTCATCATGATGATCGGCGCGGCGTAGGCCGACTGGAACGAAAGCACGAGATTGAGAAGAATGAACGGGTAGGGGTCCCAGCCCCTCGTCGCGCCGACCAGGTTGCCGGTTACCCAGGCGAAAAGGATCGCACTCGGGACGATGATGAAGCTCCACGATCCCATGACGGTGGCGACCGCGTCCGCTATCCTCTGCCCAGTGTCAGGCGCGCAACCGCCGCGGGCTCATCCAGGTCCTGAAGCCGAAGCGAGCGGCGTGCTCGCCGTAGGTCGGCGAGCAGGTCGTGCTCGGCCTGTTCCATGCTGCCCTGGTCTTCCGCCTTATTTTCCACGCTACGAGGACCCGGTCCGCTCGATTGCGGGGTCGACGCGGCCAGTGCCCTGCCGCGTTCTGATCGCCTCGTTCTGCCGTGGCGGCGGTCTCCGCGATGGCGCCCCTGGTACCAGGCGCCGGCAAGCTCGTTCTCGCTCAGCTGCTGCCACGCGTCGAGCCTGGCGGTCGCCATCGCGCACTACCTGACGTCAACCCCGTTCCAGAAAGCCACGTAGTCCTTGATGTTCGCGGCCGCCGTCGACGGCTCCGGGTAGTACCACGCGGCGTCCTCGTTGGTCTTTCCGTCCACCACCAACGAGTAGTACCTCGCCGTACCCTTCCACGGACAGCGGCTCGTCCTCGAACTCCGCTGTAGGAATTCCTTGCGGATGCTCCCGGGCGGGAAGTAGTGGTTTCCCTCGACGACGACCGTCTTATCCGACTCCGCGATCATCGCGCCGTTCCAAGTCGCCGTTGTCATTTCCTGTTCCTCGTCCTGCTACGTTGTCGCGATGGCTCCGACGCTATCGCACGCCGCGGCCTCCGCGAAATAACGATCGGGAATGGATTGCATAGCGCTACGCTTCGCCGGGCCACTCCAGTGTGACGCAAGTGCCCCGGCCGGTGGCTGAAGCGGTTGTCCGCCGGCGTGCGCGTCGTGGTTATGCGGGCGCGCTCGCCACCTCCGAAAGCGTTGCATGCAGCATGCCCTTCTAGGGGACATCGACCGACCAGTCGCGAAGCCGCGCGACCTTGACGAAAGCGTCCAGCGCGGGCGAGTAGCGGCGCCCCTGCACAGCCAGCAGCCGCACCTCCCGCGAAACCGGGGCGCCTTCGAGCGGAATGGTCTTGAGCGTCGGAAGGTGTGGCATGTGCTCGGGTGCGAGTATCACGCCGAAGCCAGCCGCGGCCATGTGCTGCAGGTGCAAGTCGTGACCGCTGCAATAGCCGAGCCGGAGCGGTTCCTCGGGGAAATACGACCGTTGGATCTTCGGGGCGACGTCGCATCCGGCGCGTTCCAGCAAGACGGTCTCGCGGAGGTCGTCGATGCCGATCGAGGGACGGTTTGCGAGCCGGTGTGTCGGCGCGAGAACCACGACGTAGCGCTCCTCGAACAGTAACCAGTCATCGATGCGGGCAGGCATGTCCTGCACGTCCCCGACCATTGCGGCGTTGATGTCCCCCTCAAGCAAGAGGTCGACGAGCTTCTCCGCTGCGCCCTCACGCAGCTCGACGTGAAGCCCAGGGACTAACTTTGCGATTTCCGCGATCGGATCGAGGACGAGCGACGCCGAGATGGAGGGGGCGAGGCCGATCTTCAGTGGCGCGACCTCCTTGCGTTGGAACTCCTGGGCTCTGCGACGCACCGCCTCTTCCGAGGCCAATGTGCGCTCCAGCATCGGAAGGACTTCCTTCCCAAGGTCCGTGAGCTGCGTCAACTGGCGCTCGCGGTAGATCAGCTGGCCGCCTAGTTCCTGCTCGAGCTTCTGCACCCCCTTGGTCAGGGCGGGCTGCGTGACATTGCACTGCTCGGCTGCGCGGGTGAAATTGAGTGTGGACGCGACGGCGAGGAAGTAGCGAACTTGATGAAGCTCCATGGGTTGTTCTCTTTCCTTCCGGGTCGCGGTTGCGCTCCGAGTTCCCTTGGAACCAGCGGGCAGGGCGCTTATTGACTCGTGTGCGCCGCCGTAGCGAGTAAAGCCCGGCAAATCGCTCCAAATTGCTGCTAAAGAGAAGGAAGATCTCCGTCCGCGCATCCGGCAAGACTAAGGGACGGGAGGCCGCGCGTGTGGCGCACGAAGAGCTTGATCAGCCGACTTCAAGCCGAAGCCCGACGTCGGAGTCTGACAGATGGTGCAGCAGTCGCTGAACGTCGCGTACTCGGACGGTAGCTCTCAGGTGTTGTGGGAGGACGGCGAGCGCGTGTTGAGCCGTGGCTGGCGACTGGACGACAATGGCAACCGGCTTGCCGTGCTGCTTGATGCCCGTGCCATCGACCAACCGTCCCGCTCAAGACTCGATCGCCTCGCTCACGAATTGAGCTTGAAGGATGAGCTGGACGCAGCCTGGGCTGTGCGACCGCTCAAGGTGGAGCGCGGCAGCGGCCGCACCATGCTGCTGGTGCTCGAGGATCCGGGCGGCGAGCCGCTCGCTAGGCTGCTCGGGTCACCGATGGATGTGGGAGGCTTCTTGGCCCTCGCGATCGGTGCTGCAACGGCTATAGGCAAGCTCCACCAGCGCGGCCTCATCCACAAGGACATCAAGCCAGCTAACATTGTGGTGCACTGCGCCGATGGACACGTACGGCTCACCGGATTTGGCATCGCATCGCGCCTGTCCCGCGAGCGGCAGGCGCCTGAGCCGCCCGAAACCATCGCCGGTACGCTCGCCTACATGGCACCCGAACAAACCGGGCGGATGAACCGCTCGATCGACGCCCGCAGCGATCTGTACGCCCTCGGCGTCACGCTGTACCAGATGCTCACGGGCGTTCTGCCCTTAACGGCGGCCGATCCCATGGAGTGGGTGCACTGCCATATTGCCAGAAAGCCGATGCCGCCAAGGGAGCGGTTGGAGATTGTCCCGGCGCCCGTCTCGGCGATCATCATGAAACTGCTCGCCAAGACACCCGAGGATCGTTACCAGACCGCCGGCGGTATCGAGCGCGATCTGCGACGCTGCCTGGCGGAATGGGAAGCGCGCCGCCGCATCGATGACTTCCCGCTGGGCCTGCAGGACACGCCGAATGAGCTGCTGATCCCCGAAAAGCTGTACGGACGAGATCGTGAGATCGCGACGTTGCTTTCGTGCTTCGATCGCATCATCAAGACCGGTATGCCGGAGTTGGTGCTGGTCTCAGGATATTCCGGCATCGGCAAGTCCTCAGTCGTCGATGAACTACACATGGCGCTCGTGCCGCAGCGCAGCCTGTTCGCGTCTGGCAAATTCGACCAGTACAAGCGCGATATTCCTTACGCGACACTGGTGCAGGCTTTTCAAAGTCTCGTCCGGTCTCTCCTCAGCAAGGGCGACACCGAGTTGGCAAGCTGGCGGCACGTGCTTTTAGAGGCGCTTGGATCGAACGGGCGACTCATGATCGACCTCATACCCGAACTCAAGCTAGTCATCGGAGACCAGCCACCGGTTCCTGAGTTGCCGCCACAGCAGGCACAAAGCCGTTTTCGACTCGTATTTCGGCGCTTCATTGGCGCACTTGCCCGCTCGAACCGGCCACTGGCGCTCTTCCTCGACGACCTGCAGTGGGTCGACGCGGCGACGCTTGATCTGCTGGAGGACCTGTTGCGGCCAGATTCGGAGCACCTCATGCTTATCGGTGCCTATCGCGACAACGAAGTCACTGCGGCCCATCCGCTAACGAGAAAACTCGACGCCATCAAGACCGCTGGCGGAAAGGTCGCGGAGATCAAGCTGTCGCCGCTCGCCCAAGAGCACCTTGGGCAGTTGGTTGCGGACGCACTTCGCTGCGAGTTAGAGCGCGCAAAGCCGCTTGCGAAGCTGGTACAACTGAAGACCGGCGGAAATCCGTTTTTCGCCGTTCAGTTCCTGTCTTCGCTCGTCGAGGAAGGACTACTCAAATTCGATCATGATGGCGCGCGCTGGTCCTGGGATATCGACCGCATTGAAGCCAAGGGCTACACCGATAATGTCGCTGATCTTATGGTCGGGAAGCTAACCCGCCTGCCGACCGAGGCGCAGAATGCATTGCAGCAGCTGGCTTGTCTTGGAAACATTGCCGAGAGCACAGTCCTTTCGATGGTACTCGGGATTTCGGAGGAGCAACTCGATACGAGTCTATGGCCGGCCCTCCATCAGGAGTTGGTCGAGCGTGTGGCAGGCGCTTATCGGTTCGTCCACGATCGCGTTCAGGAGGCCGCCTATGGGCTGATCCCGGAGCAGCTGCGCGGCGAGGCGCACCTCCGGATAGGGAGACTGCTCGCGGCACGGACATCTCCGGAGAAGCGAGACGAAGCGACCTTTGAAATTGTTAATCAGCTCAACCGAGGTCTTGGTTTGATCACATCGGTCGATGAACGCGAGCAGGCCGCGGAATGGAACTTGGCAGCAGGCCGGCGCGCCAAAGCATCGGCTGCCTACGTTTCGGCGCTCAGTTACTTTATCACCGGTCGAGGCCTATTGGCGGAGGGGTGCTGGGAGCACCGGCGGGAGCTCATCTTCGCACTCGACCTCCATCGCGCCGAATGCGAGCTCTTGACTGGCGCGCTCTCGGACGCAGAAAACCACTTGGCAGCATTATCTGCTCGCGTCACGGATATGGCTGATCGGGCGGGTGTGGCACGCCTCGGAATCGACCTTTACCTCACGCTCAATCAGCCCAGCCGCTCGGTCGCCGTCGGTCTCGAGTACCTAAGGTACCTCGGCATCAGCTGGTCGCCGCATCCGACGGATGAGGAGGCGCGCCAAGCGTATCAGCGTGTCTGGTCGGAGCTCGGCCAGCGCGCGACCGAGGAGCTGATCGCCCTTCCCTTGATGACCGACCCGGCATCCCTCGCCGAGCTAGATGTCCTGAACCGGCTCTCTTCGCCGGCGCAATACACCGACCTCAACCTCTACACGCTCGTCGTCTGCCAAATGCTGCGTCTTACCTTGGATCGTGGCAACAGCGACGCGTCTGCCGTCGCCTATGGTCGGCTTGGAATGATCGCCGGGCTGCGGTTCGGCGATTACGAGGGCGCGTACCGCGTCGGGCAACTCGCTTGTGAGCTCGTCGAGCAGCGTGGACTATGGCGTTTCCAGGCGGGTGTATATCTGAACTTCGGAAATATGGTCATGCCTTGGACAAGGGATATCAGAACATGCTGTGAACTCATCGGCCGCGCATTTGATGCGGCGCAGAAAACCGGCGACCTCGTGTATGCAGGGATCTGCTCCGGGCTGAGGGTCCTGAATCTTCTTGCGGTCGGTGATGCGCTTGCCGACATCGAACGTGAAGCTGAAAGGGTACACTTGGGCCACATACAGCTTGGCACAAACCTTGAAATCGTCGGTGTGGCACTCGCTATCGTGCGAATGCTGCGCGGCGCAACGGCAAGATTCGGCTCCTTGGATGGCGGGCAGTTTGATGAGCAGCGAATCGAACGCGATTTTGCGAACACTTCGGACGTGACGGCCGCCCAATGCTTGTATTGGATCTGCAAGTTGCAGGCCCGCTTTTTGGCTGGTGACTATGCGACGGCGGTTGATGCTGCATCGAAGGCGCAGCCGCTTCTGAGCATGTCCCTCACGATCATGGAGGCGGCCGACTATCACTTCTACGGCGCCTTGTCGTACGCGGCGTTTTGCGATTCGATGCCCGCCAGCCAGCGGACGCCGTCTCTGGAGGCCTTGGCCCCTCATCACCGTCAGCTCGCCAGCTGGGCCGCAGCCTGTCCGGAAAACTTCGAGAACCGCGCTGCGTTGGTTGATGCGGAGATTGCCAGGATTGATGGCCGCGCGTTCGATGCCATGAACTTTTACGAACAAGCCATCCTTTCGTCACGGGCAAACGGCTTTGTCCACAACGAGGCGCTCGCCAATGAGTTGGCGGCGCGCTTTTACACCGCGTGCGGCTTCGAGCAAATCGCGCACCTGTATCTGCGAAACGCCCGCGACTGCTATCTGCGCTGGGGCGCGGACGGCAAGGTGCGCCAACTGGATGCGATGTATCCGCGCCTCAGGATGGAAGAGCCCGCACCTGCTTCGACAAACACGATCGCAGCGTGTGTCGAGCAACTCGACCTCGCAACGGTGATCAAGGTGTCGCAGGCCGTCTCGGCCGAGATCGTGCTGGAGAAGCTGCTCGAAATGCTTATGCGCACGGCGCTCGAACAGGCTGGCGCCGAACGAGGCTTGTTGCTTCTTTCACGCGGAGCTGAGCAACGGATCGCCGCCGAAGCCACGACGGACGGCGATTCGGTGACCGTGCATCTGCGCGACGAGGAGGTGGCTGCGACAGTGCTGCCGGAGTCGGTGATCCACTATGTTCTGCGCACCCGGGAAAGCGTTATTCTCGACGACGCGTCATCTCGCAATCCATATTCTGACGATCCCTACATCGTTGAGAATCATCTCCGTTCTATTCTCTGTTTTCCGTTAATCAACCAGGGAAGGCTTACGGGCATCCTCTACCTGGAGAACAATCTGACGCCCATGGCCTTTACGCCCGACCGCGTCGCCCTGTTGACGGTGCTTGCGTCGCAGGCGGCGATCTCACTCGAAAATTCGCGGCTTTATCGCGACGTCGCAGACCGCGAAGGGAAGATTCGGCGTTTGGTCGACGCGAACATCATTGGGATCATCATTGCCGACCGCGAAGGTCGAATTCTCGAGGCCAATGACGCGTTTCTCCGTATCGTGGGATATGACCGTGAAGACCTGGTTTCGGGCCGCGTGCGCTGGACCGAGCTGTCGCCGCCGGAATGGCGCGAGCGCGACATGTTGACTCGGGCGGAACTGAACTCAACCGGGATAGTTCAGCC
The DNA here is from genome assembly GCF_054058795.1 of Bradyrhizobium sp. USDA 4506. NCBI lineage: Bacteria > Pseudomonadati > Pseudomonadota > Alphaproteobacteria > Hyphomicrobiales > Nitrobacteraceae > Bradyrhizobium > Bradyrhizobium sp. USDA 4506. The sequence goes on from NZ_JBSSBM010000002.1 coordinate 2,058,808, forward strand.
CTTCGAGAAGGAGTATATTCGGAAAGACGGCAGCCGCGTTCCTGTGCTTATTGGCGTCGCTCTGTTCAGAGAAGGAGGCGACGAGGGCCTAGCATTCGTGCTCGATTTGACAGAGCGCAAGCGTGCGGAGGACCGCCTCCGCGTGCAGCACACCGTCGCGCAGGTCTTGGCGGAAGCGGCCACGATCGAGGAGGTCACTCCGAGAATACTGCGGGCCATGGGCGAGTGTCTGGGATGGGACGTAGGCGCGCTCTGGCGTGTGGACCGGGAGGCCGAGGCGCTGCGCTGTGTCGAGCTTTGGCATAAAGCGTCGATAGAAATCCCCGAATTTGAAAGAGCCGATTGGCAGTTCACCTTCAATCCGGGGGTGGGACTACCGGGCCGGGTGTGGTCCAGCCTTAAGCCCGTATACATTCCGGATGTCGTTCCTGATAAAAATTTGCCGCGCGGACCCATCGCCGAACGCGAAGGACTACACGCGGCCATCGGCTTTCCTATCCTGCTCGGGAGCGAAGTCTTGGGCGTGATCGAGTTTTTCAGCCGCGAGATCAAGCAACCCGATCAAGAGCTGCTCGACATGGTGGCCACCATCGGCAGCCAGATCGGTCAGTTCATTGAACGCAAGCGCGCCGAGGAAGCTCTGATGCGAAGTAAGGATTATTTGGCCGAAGCGCAGAAGCTGACGCATACAGGCAGTTGGGCTTGGGATCCCCGCACGGAACAGGTGCTGTATTGTTCCGAGGAAATGTTCCACATTTACGGCCTGGATCCACGGTCGAGCCTACCTTCTCGAGAAAATTTTCGACTGCAGATCCACCCCGAGGACCGCGAGTGGGTAAAGGAGAGATTTGAGGAGTCGCTTCGCAAAAAAACTGACACCTATGCCGAGTACAGGGTTGTGCTGCCAGACGGAACAGTTAGGCACATCAGTGCCTCAGGTCATCCGGTTCTCAACGAAGACGGCGAGCTCATCCAGTTTGTCGGTACCGCTGTAGATGTGACAAAGCGCAAACAAGCTGAGGAATCATTGCGGGAAAGCGAGGCGAATCTCGCCCACATGAACCGCGTGAGCACGATGGGAGAGTTAGCAGCCTCGCTGTCGCACGAAATCGCGCAACCGATCGCCAGCGCACGTAACAACGCGCGGGCGGCCCAGAATTTTCTGAAGATGCAGTCGCCGGACCTAGGTGAGGTAAGGGAAGCACTTTCCTGTGTCGTCGGAGATGCTGATCGGGCAGGAGAAATCATCGATCGCATCCGAGAGCAAATCAAGAAAGCGCCGCCGCGAAAAGAGTGCTTTGACCTCAACGTGGCAATCAACGAAGTGATCGTATTGGCTCGAAGCGTGACCCTCAGGAATGGCGTTTCGGTCCAGGCCCGGCTTGCAGAGGGGCTAGTTTCGGTTCTGGGGGATCGCGTTCAGCTGCAACAGGTCTTGCTGAATCTGATTCTGAATGCGGCTGAAGCAATGGGTTCGATGGAGGAGGGGGCGAGAGAGTTGTTGATCAGCGCAGAGGAAGGCCAAGCAGGCGCCGTCGTGGCCGTGCGCGATTCTGGGCCGGGCATTGATCCGGAACATCTCGACCGGGTCTTTGACGCCTTCTACACCACGAAGTCCAATGGAACCGGCATGGGGCTGTCGATCTGCCGGTCTATCATCCGCGCTCATGGCGGCAAGCTATGGGCGGAGGCGAACGAACCCCGCGGCGCCGTGTTCCAGTTCACACTGCCGAGGGCGGAACGGGAGCTCACGACCCCTTCTCAGGCGAGCCTGCCGACCTGAGAGCCGCGCAAACACATCGTGTGAGATGGTCCTCATCCACCGGCTTACGCAGGTAACACAAGACCCCATCGTTCAGGGCGCAAGCCCGATCAGCATCATTGGGAAAGGCCGTCACGAGGATTGTCGGTATCGCGTTGCCCGTGTCGACAAGATGCCGGTGGAGTTCGAGCCCGGTCATAGCAGGCATATGGATGTCGGCGATCAGGCAAGCTGTTTCGGTAAGCCGCGGGGAGGCGAGAAAATCCGCCGCAGACGCGAAAATTTCGACCGTATAACCCAGCGATCTCATGAGCCTGTACATGGACTCACGAAGGAACCGATCATCTTCGACGACCGAAACTAGTACCTTCTTCATCATACCGCCCATGGCCGTTCGCTGGACGCGTCTGCGGGCAGATAACTATCCAATTATAGTAACACTCACATTGCTTGATATCTGAGAGAATGCCACCAGTGTGCCGCCTGTGCCCCGTAAACTTTGGTTTATCTGGACGATGATTGCGAAGCCTATCCGGCATGACTTGCAAATCGAGGCTTTCGCCGGACGAAAGCAGTCGCGGGATCGTAGCGGGCGAACTCTAGGACTCGCCCGAGCGCCCTAAGCCTTCGTATCACCGTCCCGCCCCCCTTGGATGTCCGAGCTCAACCTGCGCTCAATTGAGCCGTTGGTGACAATCCTCTTAGTTTTAGTGCATCCGAAATGCGCACAGGCCAAGAGGAGAAAACAATGCCTTACCACTTGAAAAGCCACGGGTCTGACAAGGCCATGCGATGCGCGGTCTGTGGGGGCAAGTTTGGTCTCGTCCGCCATTATTCGTGGCGAACGCCGCTTTGCTCCAGGAAGTGCGTCGATGGCTTCAAGGCGCGCCGCCAAGGTGACCACAATTGGATGGGCTGGTTCCCATTCGCTTTCGACCAGTCGCCCAAAAACCGTGCGAGAGCGTCGTGACGCTTCAGATCTCACAGCGAGGCAAGGAATATTTGAAGACAGCGCAGACTTTGCTTCGCACTGCCAAAAGCATGACGGACCAAGCCATTGCGGCTCAGCTTAAGGCTCTTGCCGACGACTACGAGCGGCGAGCCGAGAGGGCTACGTTCGACGATGCAGCCAAGGCGTCGGCTCGATCCGCCGAGCGCTGAATACGCGAGGCATACAAGTGCCGATGGGCAGCTTCCCTCAGCAGCTATCGGTCCGACCAGAGATCGAACTTCAGACGAAAGTCGACCCGAGGGTCCGGAGGAAACGAGTTGTGTCAGTGCTCGCAAGCGTTGGTGTTCCCGGCGCGCATCCTTCAGAAAAAAGGGGCTGTTCAGGTTCCGGGATTGGGACTAGAAATGCGCGGTGTTGTCGGACCTGCAAAAGCAAGATGCAGGCTGATTTTCGCGATCTCTTCCGAGTGGCAGCGATGTCTGACGCAACCTCCACCGTGTTGGTCATCGACGACGATCCGGATCTCCGCGCGTCGGTCGGGCGCCTGCTGCGATCGCTCGGCATCAACGTTCAGCTATTTGCCTCCATTTCCGACTTCCTCAAATCCGATCCACCGGATTGCCCTACCTGCCTGGTGCTCGACGTCAGATTGCCCGGCCAAAGCGGCCTCGATTTCCAGCGCGAGCTGGCTGCGGCGAACAGGGAGATCCCGATCATCTTCGTCACGGGCCACGGCGACATACCGATGTCTGTGCAGGCAATGAAGCGGGGTGCGATCGAGTTCCTGACCAAGCCGTACCGCGATCAGGATCTTCTCGATGCCATTCAGCTTGGCTTGGCCCGCGATCGAGCGCGGCGGGAGAATGACAAGGATTTGGTCTCCCTACGGCAGCGTTTCGCCTCCCTAAGCCCGCGGGAGCGCGAGATCGTAATTCAGGTGGCGCGCGGTCGCCTGAGCAAACAGATTGCCCACGATATCGGCATCGCCGAAGCCACGGTGAAGGTGCATCGCAGCAGGGCGATGCAGAAGATGCAGGCCGGTTCGCTTCCAGAACTTGGTCGGATGGCTGACAAGCTCAAGCTGGTGCCTAACACGCCGCAAAGCGCTTAAGGTGTGCGTTCTTGCTCGATGTGCTATTCGCGCGGCCGGACGAGTTGAGCCTTCGCGCAATCTGCAAAGCAAACCAAGAGAAAGGGCCGGCGGGCGCCAAGCCGCCGACCTTATCTTGCAACTGCCGGCTCGCGGGTCCGGTTCCGCTGTGATCCCGCCATTGCACTTGCAATCTGCCGCCCGATCGAAGCCGCCTCCCGGCTTGTAAATCTAGGTTTAGGCAACGCAGCCAAATCTGTCATTGCGCGCCACCTGCGCGGAATAGCTCGCAGCGCTCCAACCTGTCAGATTACAAGTCACCAACATCTGTGCGGGGATTAGCCCTGTCGAAGCAAGCGAGGTCATTATGCGATCGACTGCAGCTTTCCGACGCTTGGAGAGGTTTCATCTCGAACCGGAGCGTTTCGTCGGACGTGTCGTTCAGTGTCCGAATGCAGCCAGTCCACTCTTCGAGAAACGAACCGAACCAGCCGGCGCAACGCCAATAGAAGCTTCGTTCGGACCGTTTCGCCTGCTTCGAGCGCAGTACCTTTTGCTGGAAGGCGACGAGCCCGTGCCTCTTGGAAGTCGTGCTCTGGACGTCCTGATTGCCTTGCTTGAACGCCACGGAGAGTTGGTTAGCAAGCAGGATTTGATGGCTCGCGTTTGGCCCAATGTTTTCGTTGAGCCCGCTAACCTCACGGTTCATATGTCAGCGCTGCGTCGCGCGTTGCGTGATGGTCAGGATGGGAATCGCTTCATCATCAACATTCCCGGACGCGGTTACTGTTTCGTCGCCTCAGTCGCTGTATCCGCTCACGAGAATTGAGCGCGACTGGCGAAGCACCAGGAAATTCGGGTGAGGCATTCACTGTACGGGTGAGGCATTCACTGTAGCGAACATTCTCGTCAACTCCTGGAGCCCGTCAAATTGCTAGGAGGGTGAGGGCGGCGGCCCCTCGGCTGGCACCCGAAACCGTCACTCGCCTCTTCTAAGCCAAGGTTTATGTGGCGCAACTACAGCCGCACCCTGAACAACCCATGTGCAATAGAAGATGGACCGGCAGAAATGTAAGTCTCCTCGCAACAACTCGCGCTCTGGAGTCCGCTCATGAGGAGAGTCACTGTTCTCATCGTTTCTGCTCTGATCAATGCATCTACAATTCCCGGGCTTGCGGCGGAGTCCACGTTAAACAAGAATGTTCACGCCGCTCGCGCGGTCTCGGCGACTGTACACAACAAACCCGATAATGCGACCGACAACGAGAAGACTTGTCGCACCTACGCCGCCTCATCGTATGAGACCGTGATGCGGCAGCAAGTCGCTGCGGGCCGCGTCGACGGCGCGCGGGTGTTAACTGCGATCGATTCCGTGATTGACGCTTTCAAACATCTGTCCGCGACGAAATGCGTCAGCTGACCCTCACTATTCTCTGACAATGCGATGCACGAGGTCTGCAGGTGATTATCTTCCCGCTCATAACCACCTGGATGTGGTTTCAAATCATCACCGCGTCACCGCTCCCATCTTCGGGCCGTCCGGTTGAGGACAGCTCTGACGCTAACGCCTCGTTGAGTCCCGTCGGATTGTTGTTGAACGAGGTTGAACATGACCTAGGTCGATTTCACCGCTCCAACACGAAGAAGGTTTTCGCAGATCGCTGCGGCGCCGGATGAAATGAGTAGCGTAGTATAACAGGAGTGAAAACGTGGGTGAGGTTATTCGATTTGTCTCAAAGTCCGAGCGGGAGCGAGCTCGCCTTATTCGAGAAGCCCGAGCGATCTACGACAGTGTCTTTCCGCCATCTGAGCCCGTCCGCGAGCAGCTGGACGAGGCATCCGCGAGCCATATGCGCAGCGGCGCAGACGTTCATCACGGCGAGGGGGGCCTATCATGATCGCGATCATCGCCGTGCTCTGCAGTTTGTCTTCTCCGGAAAATTGCCACGAGCAGACCGTCACCACCTCTGACTTCGCTGACGTCTCGATGCAATCCTGCCTGATGGGCGCACCGCAGCTTGCCAACTGGATGAATCAGCATCCGACTGAGCGTCTTGCGACATGGCGCTGCGTGATCGGTCAAAAGAATGGCCGGGCTACTTAAGGTGAAATGTCGACGAGCTCGCAAACTCGGAGCGCAGTATATCATGGCGCGAGTGTTGGAAGATCGTCGCTTGGGTTAAGGACGGGCTTGCAGCTTGGTTGATCAGTATTGTCGACAGGTGGGACTCAACCTCGAAGATATTGCGGCTGACTGTTGGCAGCGGCGTTTTCAATTGGCGCGCCGCGGCCGAAAGGCTGTCGATCTCGATCGATATCAGCGGCCTCGCTGGCGTACGCATTCGGCAAGAGTTGTTGAGATTTGGATTGCTTCACTCGCACCGACGCTCCTCGTCGGATACCACTTTGCCTCACGGAGGCAGGCAGCTTCCCAAGTGCTCGGCGCACGGCGATCGCCCCTTCGCCGTGGTTCGCCCGCGGCCGGTCCTTTCCCTCCCGAGGACCGGCCGCCCCTCCTTAGGGCCGACGGGCAACGGCGCTGGATCGGATGGGCGTAGTGCACTCGACGAGTGCGGGAAGCCCAGTCGATGAGCAAAAGACGGATGGAGAGTCGTCGAAGCGCGCGCCAAGCGTCTCTCAGTCATCCCGATAACGGTCGGCTATCGACTCCATGGCGAGAGGTGATTTTCCTTTTGACTGTCATAGACTCAATCTCCGAGCCGTCGTCGCCCGCCCTCGAGTAGGGGCCGAAGTCGGCGTTCCATTGAACGATCCCAAGCCAGGAGGTCCGACATGCAGATCAAAGAGACAACCGACGTTTCCTTCTTCGGCGTGGTCAAGAGCCCTCCGTTGGAGGATGTCGTCGTGCTCGCGGACAGCGCCGGCGTCGTGCTTGGAGTGCAGCGCGCATTCAGCGCAAGGGTGTGGAGCGTCTGCGATGACGGCAGTGATCTCATCGCGTCCAGGTGCGTCGAGATCCCGCTCGTCGGGCGCGATGGCGAGATCTCCGGGGTTCTGCGCCGGCCCCTCCCACGGTCCGATACGCGCGGCGTGTTCTCCTCCCGCAGGCCGGAGGGAACGAGGGCGATCGGAGACGTGGCGCAGTTCGCGGTCCACGACATCAACAACCTTCTCGCCGTGATTGACTGCGGCCTGCGGCTGCTCGAGTGCCAGAGCGACGCCGCACACCGAAAGGCCATCATCAGCAAGATGCAGCACGCGATCACGCGAGCAGCGTTGCTCAGTCGTCAGCTCCTCGACGTTGCGCGACCATACCCCGAGTCGATCGGCGGGTTCGTCGCAGGCAACCGCCTCGCAGCGCTGGCGGGTTCGCTGGACCAGGCGTTGCGTTCCGACATCACGGTCCGCACCGATATCGCCCCTGATTTGTGGGACTTCGACGCTGACCCGGAGGAGCGGTACTTCTCGCTGCTGAACCTCTGCCGAAACTCGACCGATGCCATGCCTGGAGGCGGCGCGATCACCGTCGCGGCGCGGAACGTCGAACCTTCCGCTGGCACGGCCTGGGGATTCGTCGAGATCGTCGTCGCCGACGACGGGGAGGGCATGCCCGACGAGGTTCTCTCGCAGGCATTCACCCCGTACTTCACGACAAAGGCCGCGGGCCGCGGCACCGGCCTCGGGCTCCTCCAGGTCAAGCGCTTCGCCGAGGGACGAGGCGGCGCGGTCTGTATTGAAAGCGAGCGGGGCGGCGGCACGCTGGTGCGCCTCTTCCTCCCGCGCGTGCACGCAGCTGGGCTCCCCGGCCGTATCGTCGGCGCGGAGATCGCGTACACGCCGTCACCCAACGGCGGCGTATTCCACGTCGTCAACCCAGCAGCGGCTGCGCCGACTTCGTAGCCGGCGCTAACACCTGAGATCGGTTCAGCGATGCAGCTCATGATCCCGCCCGGCCGCCTCGACCGTCCGGTCGACCACGAGAGGGACCACGTGCTCGGTCCCACCGATGCCGAGATCACGCTCGTCGAGTACGGCAGCTACGCGTGCCCGCACTGCAGGGCTGCCAACGAGCGCATCGCGCAAGCACGCGACCAACTTGGCGACCGCGTCTGCTACGCCTTCCGCCATAGGCCGCTCACGGACAACAGCCTTTCGTTTCGGGCCGCCGAGCTCGCCGAGCTTGCCCAGACGCCAGAGGCGTTCTGGTCCGCGCACATCAAGCTGATGACGAGGTCGATGCAGCTCACAGAGGATGACCTCGTCGCGGTGGCCGCCGATCTTGGCGTGAACGCCAACTTCGCGCTCGGCGACAGCGACGCCGTGCGGCGCGCGAGAGCAAGGGTGGAGGCGGACGTCGCAAGCTCACGTGCGAGCGGGGTGAGATTCACGCCGACCTTCTACATCAACCGCCGGCGCTACGACGGACCGTGGGACGAGAGCTCTCTCGTCGACGCGATGCTTGGCACGCTCGGCCACCGCGTCCGTACGGCAGCCCTGGATTTCGCGAGCTGGGGCCCGTCCGCCGGCATTTTGCTGGTCCTCGCGACCGTGGCGGCGGTGGTCTTGACGAACTCGCCGGTCGGGCCGTCGTTCGAGGCGCTCTGGCGCCAAGAGCTCGGCGTGAGCTTGGGTGACGCAGCCTTTCAGATGTCCATTCTCCATTGGGTCAACGACGGCCTACTGACGGTGTTCTTCCTCGTCGTGGGATTGGAAGTGAAGCGCGAGATGACAGTTGGTCATCTCGCAAGCCGCCGCTCCGCAGCGCTTCCGATCGCCGCCGCGCTCGGCGGCATGGTCGTGCCGGCGCTTCTGTTCGCGCTGGTCATCCCTGCGGGGCCGTGGTCGTACGGGTGGGGCGTTCCAATGGCGACCGACACTGCGTTCGCGATTGCTTTAATCGCCGTGATGGGCGCCCGCGTTCCCGTCGAGTTGCGCATCTTCCTCACCGCGGCGGCCATCGTCGACGACATCGGTGCGATCGTCGTCGTCGCTGTGTTCTACTCCGGCGATATCCATCCGGCATACTTGGCCGCCGCCGCGGCGGTCGTCGTCGCGCTGGCGCTGCTGAGCCGGTCAAGAGTCTACCTTCTCTCGCCTTACATCCTGTTGGGCATCGCGTTGTGGACATTCGTCTACGCGGGCGGTCTCCACGCGACGCTGGCCGGCGTGGTACTGGCGCTGTTCGTTCCCACGCGCCCGCCCGCCAACCTGGCTGCCCTGATGACGCAGGCCAGCACCATCATCGCCTCCGAGGCCCGGCACGAGGGTGAGGTTCTCAGGCACGGCCCCTCCACCCCGGCGCTGCACGCGCTCGATGCAATCTTCGACAGACTTGAATCGCCGGCCGATCGGCTGCTGCGGCACGCCGGCGCGCGATCGAGCTACGCTGTCCTCCCAATCTTCGCACTGGCGAATGCGGGCGTGGCGATCAATCCGGGCGTCTTTGTTGGGCATGGCCGGCTCATGGCCGCGATCGTTGCTGGCCTCGTCATAGGAAAGCCGCTCGGCGTGTTCCTCATGGCTGCTGCGGCCGTGCGCGCAGGCATAGCCGTCAAGCCGGCAGAGTACACGTGGCGGCAGTTGGCCGGGGCGGGAGCCCTCGCTGGTATCGGCTTCACGATGTCGCTCTTTATCGCCGGGCAGGCGTTTCCAAGCGCTTCCGACTTCTCGGCCGCCAAGATCGCCGTGTTCGCTGCGTCGATTCTTTCGGCCGTCGTTGGGACTGCCCTGCTCTGGGGAGCTTCGCGTCAGGAGCTTATCGAAGAGGCGCAGCAGGCCGCCAGTATGCAAGTATCATAGCCCCGCCGGGCGTTTATGCAGGATCGTGAACAGGAGATCTTTCGATGATTCTACCTACCGGTACGACAGTAGCAGTCGCTGACGGCGAGACAGTCCGTCTGTTCCGCAATACGGGCGTGAAACCTGGGGTGCATCTGGTCGAGATCACGGCGGCTCCGCCTGCGCCCGCCCACTCAGGCTCGGGTGTGCGCCACGCCGGCTCCGCCAACCCCGATGGCAGGCGGCTTGACGAGGACGACTTCGCGGCAGCTACGGCCGCGTACCTTAACAAGCTCAGCCTGGACGGGACCATAAAACACCTGGTCGTCGTCTCCGACCCCAGGACCCTGGGGGAGATGCGCAAGCACTTCCACCGCGACCTGAGAGGCAAGATCATGGGCGAGTTCGCGAAGGACTTCAGCCGGCGTCCGCTCGAGGACATCGCCTCATTGATCGCTGACGCCTGACGCGCCTCTGGAAGCGGCTGCTGGCGCAAGTCAGTCCAGTCATAACCCGCGCGAATAACTCAAAGTTACCGGCGACGACTAATGCTCTCGACCAATCTGAACCAACCCAAACCCTCTAAATGGATCAACAATGGACAAGATAATAAAAGTGGCCTCTGGCATTCTAAGCAGCATCAAGAGGAAGCAAGGTTCTGCTGACTGCTCGGTGTCACGCTCCAATCTCTCGACTAACCGGCATCTCGCATTAGGAGGCGCCTCCGCATGACTTATTACCTAATCGCCTCACGCGCCGCGATCATCTTCTGGACGAGCCTTGCAATGGTGCCAACCGAGATCCTCTTTGACGCGTTAAAGACCGAATTGGAGCGCCGCGGCGTGGAGCCATAGGGCTCCCTGCTTGGTCTCGCGGCACGTGCCAGAGAGAAAGATCGTGGGCGCCTGAAATGACAAAGCGCATTGCACCGTTACCGAATCCCGATGGATCGTTGCTTCTTCGTGAGTGGAACCACAGAGTAAATAACGAGCTCACTAGCACTATCTGCACGATTTCAGCCAAAGCGGTGGAGTCGGATGACGTGGCAGTCAAGGCCGCGCTCCCTTCACCGCGTGGTTGCAAAGCACCGGCGCTTCGAACCGCTTCGCAGAAGCGGCCTCGGCAGGTCTTGGCGGAAAGCGGACCTGCTTCGATAGCGCGCAGTAGTGGGGGTGAGCGGTGTAGGGGACCATCGGACGACCAAACCAGCGCCTTCCCGATCTCTGACGGTATATGAACCGACGACGTGCCAGTACGAGCAGTGTCGATTTCCGCTACGTATGCAGAGCTATTCAGTCGATTGACTCCGATAGGTAGCGGAATCGCCAATATTCCGAGCGGCACAAATTATTCTGTGAATTCAAGACCGAAAAAATGCGGTGGGTATACCGTCGGCATTTGTCCGTCAAACTTGAAGAGTTGTTCTTGGAAATCAACGACGAAACGTCGTCCTTAATGATTGAGTGGGAGTAGTGGAAACGGCCGCTACAGCGTGCTTTAGCGTAGAGTTTAGGTTTAGTTGGGCACGCCGCATTTACGTTCATAGCCGGGCACTCTCCAGAGTCGTGACCTCACTTAACCTGATCGCATCAAGCTGTCATTCTACTTTCGCTAAGCCAGTAACGTTGCGCATTCCAGCGTGTATTCGGCGTGGTTCTGGAAAGGCGGGCGGCCAGTCGCCGCGGCGGACGCCAATCCATGGAAAAACGTTGGCGAGGTGGCTCGAATGCTTGTTCAAGGAAAGACAATCAAGAGAGTGGTTCTCGTAGACGGCGCGGTCGCATCGATGCCCCTCAGCGGAAAGCAGGTCTCCGAACACCTAGGCTCCCGCTCGTGAAGCTTTCCCGCGGCCGCGTTTGTGTCGTGGAGGTATCACGGCAAAGCTCAACTCCAGCCGCTCAAAAGGATGGTAGCGGAGTCCTGTCCGACATCTGGAGCCGGACGCAGATCCCCCTCGAGGTCGGCCGCCTTTCCTGGGGTTCGTGCCGCCACAACGCCTCCGACGTTAGGAGTTTCTGTGCGCAGCGCGCCGCGGGTGGCCTCGACCTGTTCGTTGGCTACCCATTCAGAAGGGTTCAGAATCCGGTCCGCGATGAGATCCGACGCATGAAGTCTTTTGAGCCATGACGCCGTGGTGTCGGTCGGGAAGACCTTCTGAAGTTCGGCGGCGAGTTCGTCGGCACAATCGGCGCGCAGCGCGAAGCTGGCGAACCGCGGATCCCTGGCAAGGTCCTCCCGCTGCAGGGCGGAGCACAGCCGGCCGTACTGCGCTTCCGTCACAAGAGTGACCATGATCCAACCGTCGCTCGTCCGGTAGCTGCCGGCTGGCACGTTGAGGAGGCGAGGCGCGCCGCCTTCGAGAACGTGTTCCGCGAACTTGTGACCAAGCAGCGCTGCGGTCGATTGCGAGAGGCTGACGTCGATGTGCCGGCCATTGCCGACCGCATTGCGGGCAAACAGCGCGGTCGAAATGGCCTGAAATCCATATAGACCGGTGCAGACGTCGGAAAGCGTGGCCCCGACCCGATGCGGGATCCCGTCGGCGCCCACGTTGACCGCGACAAGGCCGGCGAACGCCTGGCCGACGGAGTCGGAGCAGGGGCGCTGCGCGTAGGGGCCGTCCTGTCCGAAGCCGCTGATCGAGAGATAGATGAGGCGGGAATTGTCGCGGCTCAGCGCATCGTATCCGAGGCCGAGGCGATCCATCACCCCCGGACGGAAGCCCTCGACCAACACGTCAGCTGTTGCCGCCAGCTTGCGCGCGGTGGCGATTGCCTCGGGCTTCTTGAGGTCGAGAACGAGGCTGCGCTTGCCACGGTTGTAGACGGCCGACAATGCCGAATGACTGCCGTAGGTCGTACCCAGACGACGCGACCAATCGCCTTCAGGAGGTTCGACCTTGATCACGTCGGCGCCGTTGGCGGCGAGGAGATAGCCCGCGTACGGCGAAGCCACGCCCTGACCGAAGTCGAGGACGCGCAGTCCGCGAAACGGGGCTTCGTGGGTTGGCTGCAAGGACGCGGTCATGCTCGTTGCTCCGGTATCAGGACGATCTTGCCGACGACCTCCCGGCTTTCGACGCGGCGCATCGCTGTAGCGAAGTCCGCCAGCGGCAGCGAACCGTCGACGGGCGCGCGTAATTTTCCGGCTTCGAAGAGGTCAAACATCTCTCCGTAAAGGATGCGGACCTTCTCACGCAGCGCGGCATCCGCCTTAGTCTTGCCCCACGCCATATAGAATCCCCAGTATAGACCGATCACGGTGAGGTTCTTCACCAGGACTATGTTCGCGGGAATCTCCGGAATGCGGCCCGCGGCGAAGCCCATCGGAATCAACCGCCCGAGCGGAGCGACGCAGCGCAGGGACTCGTCGAAAACGTCGCCGCCCACCGGATCGAACACGACGTCAGCGCCCCGGCCGCCGGTGATCTCCAGCACGCGATCCCGGAATCCGCCTCTGCGGTAGTCGATGGCGTGATCGGCACCGTACCGCTTCACCGCTTCGATCTTCCGTTCGCCTCCAGCGGTCGCGATGACCGTTGCTCCCAAAGCGCGCCCGACCTCGACGGCGGCCAAACCGCTGGCGCCGGCCGCGCCGTGGACGAGCAGGGTCTCGCTGGATTGAAGGTTCGCGCGCCACTTAAGGCCGGCATAAGCCGTCGCGTAGATGGTCGGGAAAAGTGTCGAGCCTTCGAAGCTCAAGGAATCGGGGATGCGGAAGACATTGGCCGCATCAACGATCGCTTCTTCGGCGAACCCGCCGGATGGAAGACCAGCGCAGACGCGGTCGCCGACCTTGAGATCGGTCCGGACGTCGGACGCGATCTCGCTGACGACGCCGCCGATCTCGGTGCCGGGTACGAACGGAATACTCGGCCGGTTTTGATGCTTGCCGGCGATGAACAGGAGGTTCGCGAAGCTCACGCCCGCGGCTCGCACCGAAACCCGGATAGTACCGGGCTCGATTGCCGGTGAGGTTGTATCGTCGTAGACGAGGTCGTCGATCCCGCCGAAGCGATGTCCTATCACCGCGCGCATCATCAATTCTTTCCTACCTGACCGTGGCGGCCGGATCCGGAGGCGAAGCGACCGGCCCCGGCCTGCGCTTCCTTGGCGCGAGCTTCAACGGAGAGCTCGGTCTCCAGAGCAATGGCGTCCTTCTCCGAGAGGTTCCACTGACGGATGGCCGACATACGGTCGGACCGCATTGCGATCTGCGGAAACGCAGCAATCTGACGCGCGAGCTCCACCGCCGCGCTCAGAGCCTTGCCTGTCGGGACAAGCCGGTCGGCCAGCCCCATCGCAAGTGCTTCCGTCCCGGAGACCTTTCGTGCCGTCAGAAGCAGGTCGAGCGCTCGGCCGGCGCCGATGAGGCGCGGTAAACGAACGGTCGTTCCATCGCTCATCGGAACACCCCATCGCCGGGAAAGAACGGCGAAGGTGGCGGTCTCCTCGGCGACGCGGAGATCGCATCTAAGGGCGACCCCGAGGCCTCCCGCGCAGGCGTAGCCCGCAACGGCGGCGATCACGGGCTTCGACATGATGCCATGGCATGGGCCGTCCGGATCGCCGGCCCATGGCTTGTATTCGTGGCCCGCAGCGAGCTCCTTCAGATCCGCGCCCGCGCAGAAATGCCCACCGGCGCCGGTCAGGACTGCGACGGCCTGGCTCTCGTCGCGGTCGAAGCCCCGCAGCGCCTTCGCAAGCGCCGCGGCAGTCTCGTTGTCGAGAGCGTTGCGGACCGCCGGACGATTGATGGTGATGATCGTGACCAGGCCGTCGTTCTCGACCAACAGCTTCGGATCGTCCGCCATGCTCAACCTCCTTGGGTCAGTGGGTCTTGAGCAACGGGCATTTGCTCTCCTCGACCGGCCGCCAGGCCTTATCGCCCGGGATTGTCGCAACGATCTTCCAATAATCCCAAGGCCCCTTTGATTCCTCGGGCTTCTTGACCTCGGTCACGTAGAGATCGCGTAGCAGGCGACCGTCGGCTCGGATTTTTGCGCCGTGGGTGAATCCGTCTTCGACGGGCATCTCGCGCATCTTCGCAGCGACCTTGTCTGCGTCATCCGTGTTTGTCGCCGCGATCGCCTTCAGGTAGTGCAGGACCGAGCTGTAGACGCCGGCTTGAACGATGGACGGCGGCCGGCCCATCTTGTCCCAGAAGCGCTTTGCGAACTTTCGGCTACCGTCGTCGAGATCGTGATAGTAGGTCGTCGACGAGATCAAGCCTTGTCCGTCCTTCAGACCCATGGCGTTTACGTCGTTGATGAACATCAGGAACGTGACGACCTGCGTGTTCGGGCCGATAACCTTGTATTCCTGCGCCTGCTTGATGGCATTGCTGGTGTCGCTGCCCGCGGTCGCCAGCGCCATGACCTTGGCGTCAGATCCCTGCGCCTGAAGCAGATACGATGAGAAGTCGGGCGTATCCAGCGGTGCACGGACGCCGCCTACGATTTTGCCGCCGCCGGCCTGGATCCGCTTCGTCGCTTCAGCTTCCATCGACTTGCCGAAGGCGTAGTCGGCCGTGATGAAGAACCAGGTGTCTCCGCCGCGCTTCAGGACGCCCTCCGGGGGCGCCGCAGCGAGTGCGTAGGTGTCGTACATCCAGTGAAAGCTGTAAGGCGAGCAAGCCTTGCCGGTGATCTCCGCCGTCGCCGGGCCCGACAGCAAGATGATCTTCTTCTTCTCGCGCGAGACGTTCTGCATCGCCAGAGCCGCCGCGGACGAGCCGCCGTCCGCGATTACATCGACTCCTTCGGCGTCATAGGCCTTTCTTGCAAGGTTCGATGCGATATCGGGTTTGTTGGCGTGGTCACCTGAAACGACCTCGATCATCGCGCCGGCGACCTTACCGCCGAAGTCTTCCGCAGCGAGTTCGGCAGCGACGATGGATCCCTTGCCCCCCGCATCGGCATAGATTCCCGTCATGTCGTTGAGAATGCTGATGCGAACGACATTGTCCGATACCTGGGCGAGAGCCGAGGACGACATGAAGCCTGCGACCAAGGCAGCCCCCAATGCGGCGATTGATTTTCTTTTCATTGTCTTCTCCCTTCGGTTTTTGCCTGAACGATCGTGCCGTCTTCGATGAAACGATCGATCTCTGATTGCGAATATCCGTGCTCCGCGAGCACCTCCGTGGTGTGTTCGCCCAGCCGGGGCGGAGCGGGCAGGCGGGTGCCTGCGGCCGACGTGCCGGGGAGCAGCGTAAGGGGCAGCCCTTCGAATGCGCCGCCCTGCAGCGTCGCCTGCAGCCCCGAACCACGGACGTGCGGATCGTCGAGAAACTCTCGATAGCCCTGCACGGGACCGCACAGCACGTCGTGCCGTTCGAACGCCTCGATCCAGTACACGCTCGGCCTGGTATGGAGGATACGCGCGACTTCCGCCGTGATCTCGCCTGCATGGTCGAGACGTCCAGCTTCCGTCACGAATCTCGGGTCCAAGATCCAATCCGCCTTGCCTAGCGCCTTGCAGATGCCATGGAACATCGCGTTTGACACGCAGGAGAGATTGATGTGCCCGTCCGCAGTCGCGAAAGTTCCGATCGGCACACTCAAGGGCACATTCGGCTGGCCGCGGCGGCGCAGCGCGTCGTCGACGATCGGCATGGCTTGAAAGGCCGCGGCGACGACCTCGACCAGCGAAATTTTGACGTGCTGCCCGCCTCGCTTCGTGAGGCGGCGATAGAGGGCCGCGCCTACCTGTTGCGCTGCATAGACGCCGGCAGCCGTGTCGACGGCCAACATTCCGATGCGTCGCGGCGTGTCTTGCGAGTCGCGATTCATTTCCATCATTCCGGTAAAGCCTTGAATGATGGTGTCGGTGGCTGGTCGCTTTTCGTAGGGGCCGGCCCCGAAACCGAGAATCGAGACGTAGATGAGATCCGGATTGTCGGGCCGCAACTGGTGGTCAGCGATCTGAAGACGATCGACGACGCCCGGCCGGAAATTTTGGATGACGATGTCGGTGCTCTTGGCGAGCCTCACCAGGAGGGCGCGCCCTTGCTCTCTGATTCCATCAATGCAGACGGCGCGCTTGCCGATATTCGGAACCAGACTGAAAGCCGTGTGCCCGTCAACGGCGCCGCCGATTGCGCGCGCCCAGTCGCCCGACGGAGGCTCGACCTTGATCACCGACGCACCACCTCGCGCGAGGATCGCGCCGCAATAAGGGCCAGCAAAGCCCTGGCTGACGTCAAGCACGCGTACGCCGGCGTAGTCGTCCAGCATGGCGGCACTCCTTAGATACCCAGTAGTATGTTGCAGGATACTGAGTAGTATGTTTGACTGTCAACCTCGTTCAGGGGAGAGCAGATCATTGAGCAAGATCGGCAAGGTCGAGGTAGGGGAACCGCTAGGCGACCGACGCGTCGAACTTCTGGACGCGGCCGCGCGCGCGTTCATGAGGCAGGGATTTGCCGCGACTTCGCTTGACCGGGTGAGCGACGAGATCGGCTCGACCAAGGGCGCGATCTATTACTACTACCGGAGCAAATCCGAGCTGTTCTTTGCGGTCCATCGCCGTGGGATGGAGTTGACCAACGCGGCAATCCGCCCGCCCTTCGAATTGCAGGTCGCCCCGCGAGAGCGGCTGCACGGCATGGCTTTCGCGCACACGCTGCTAGTTATCGATCACCTTCCGTACCTCCGCGTGATCGCCCAGGGACTGGAAATGCATCTGCTCGAGCGCACCAACGAAAGCGAACGAGCGGAACTCGCGGAAGTGGCCGCGCTGCGAGAAGCCAACGAGAATCTCTACATTCGCGTCATCAAGGAAGGCGTGGCGTCCGGAGATTTCCGCAGCGTCGATGCGAAGCTCGCGGCCAAGCCGCTGCTCGGAGCGTTGAACTGGACGTCGCGTTGGTATCAACCTCGCGACGGCGAGACGCAGGCAAACAAGAAGAAGCTGGCTCAATCGATCGCCGATTTCGTCACGGCTGGCCTGGAGGCGAAGAAGTGAAGACAAAGAGCCACGAAACAGCCGCTGATGTCGCAGCGTATCGCGCCATAGACTTGATTTATCACTCCTACCTGACTGGCCTCATTCTCAAGGTGTCGTCGCAAGCGGGGCCGCAGCGCGCGGCAGAAATCGTTTTCCGTACCTTCCGCCGTCAACAACTGGCCCGCTTCCTTCCCGGTCTGAAGAAACTCGGACTTGACGGTTTGCCGAACGCATTGGCCTGCGCACAGTATCACTACCTGTCCAATCAGGTCGGCGGCGTGAAGGTCGAATACGTCTACGAAAGCGACAAAAAGGCGTGGGTCCGGTACCCGCCGCCGCGATGGATCTGGTCGGGTACGGCGATCTGCGGGATCCCTTCCGACGTATCGCGCGCCATGCTACGGGGATGGCACGCCAACAACGGCGTCGTTCTCGGCAATCCGCGACTGGGTTTCGTCTGCACCGGCCAGACCGTCGATGGGCAGCCCGGGTTGGAGGGTTACTACAAGGAGTGGGATCACGACCTGGCTCCCGAGGAGCGGCTGCAGTTCTCGCCGGGAGAGCGTTGCCCGGCCTTCGATCCGGAGCGTGCGCCCAAACTTCCCGAAAATACCTGGCCCGAAGAACGGCTGCTCAAGGTGCTACGCAACTACTCGATGGAGTACATTACTTCGATCGTCCCGGAGGCCGTCGTTACTCTCGGTCCGGACGAGGGCGGGCATCTAGCTGGCGCAGCGGCCAGGCTGATCGGTATGCATACTTTCGACGAAGTCGTGACGCACCTCGGCGGCGTCGAGCCGGGCGCTGCCGGCTTCGCGAACGCGTTCGCGCGGATCGCGCGCGGGCAGGGCGACGACGCCGAACTGAGCCAGGACGGAAACGCCTTCACCGTCCGTCAGACGTCGTGGCGTCTGATGTCGGAACGAGAGAACCTCTCGCCGTCGGTGTTCGATGCCTGGAACGAACTCTGGGTCGGCGCCGCGCTGGCGCACGACCGCTTCATGAGGATCGACGTCACTGAGCGGCGGGATCGGGGCGACGCATACTGGGCGTGGCGCTTCCGCTGAAGGTCGTTCGCTAATCCAGTTTGTCGAGCGTGCCGGCGGCCAACGCCTCTCGCAGCCTGAATTTCTGGACCTTGCCGGACGCAGTCAGCGGAAACTCGGTACAGGCGAACCAGAGCGTCGGCGATTTGTGGTGCGCCATCGCCCCGCGGCAGTGCTCGATCAGCTTCTCCGCGCATCCGTACGCGTTCGGTGACAGGCGGACGGCGGCCGCTACGACCTCTCCCCACTTTTCGTCCGGAGCCCCGAACACTGCGACATCGGCGACGTCGGGATGCCGCAGAAGGCAGGCTTCGACCTCGACCGGATAGATGTTCTCTCCGCCGCGGATGATCATGTCCTTCAGCCGGCCGGTGACGCGCAGGTACCCGCGCTCATCAAGCGTCCCAAGGTCACCTGTGCGCAGCCACCCGTCCGTCGCGATGGCCTGGCGCGTGTCCTCGGGCGCTTCGAAATAGCCAATCATCGTCTGATAGCCGCGGACCTGAATCTCGCCCTCGCTGCCGATCGGCCGCACCCGTAGATCGATCGGATCAGCGATCCGCACCTCGACATTCCAGAGCGGCTTTCCGACGGTGTGGACAAGCTCCGTCTCGGGGTCGTCGACGCTTGTCTGGGCGACAATCGGGCTGAGTTCAGTCTGGCCGAAGACCGTAAGGACGGGAAGACCAAGCGCTTCCTTCACCCGCCGATGTATCTCCGGGGAGACCGGAGCGCCTCCGGACAGCGCGACGCGCAACGACGAAAGGTCGCGCGGTGCGGTCTTCATAGCGTCGATCAGCGCGAGCAACATCGTCGGAACGCCGAACATGATCTCGGCTTTTCTCGCTTCGATAGCCTGCAGGACCGTAGGCGGATCGAAGAACAGCGGTAGAATTAGTGTCGCGCGCGATGTCATGCATCCGAGAACGCTCATCACAGATCCCGCCGTGTGAAAGAGCGGCATCGGGCTGAGCAAGACGCCGTTTTCCAGTCCGGCCTTGGCCGCAATGTAGCTCGCGTTCGTCACCAGGCCGCGGTGATGGAGCAGGGCGCCCTTGGGACGGCCTGTGGTTCCAGACGTGTACTGGATCTGCGCAGCATGTCCCGGGTCGATCTCGGTTCGTAGCCGGCGCGCTCCGGATCTCCTCGAGCCACCCTTCGAAGGAGTAGCACTTGAGGCCGATCTTCTCCATTTCGCGGGCGACGGCACCGGTGTCGACGCCGCGGAAGCTCGACAGATGGAAGAGGGCGGAGGCCTTGGACTGACGCAGGACGAACTCCAGCTCGCTCGGCTTGAATGCCGGATTGGCTGTCACAAGGATCACGCCAGCGAGCGCGGCGCCGTACTGCAACACAACCCACTCGGGCACGTTCGGTGCCCAGACGCAGATGCGGTCGCCCGTGTTGAACTTCCCCACCGGCCAGCTCGCGCAGCGGCTCGCGTCGTCCTGCAACTGAGCGTACGTCCAGCGCCGATCGGTTTGTGCGGCGCCCGCCGGCGAAGGCACAGATGCCGGCACGACCTCGATCAGCGCGATGCGATCTGGAGCCTCAGCGGCCGTCGTGGCGAGCGCAGTCCCGATGCTGGCGTCGATAATGGCCCGCGTCTTATCCGCAGGCCAATAGGCAAATCGCTGGGGTTGGCGGGTCGCTTTCTACAGCACGGGCATCGGTCCCATCGCGATGGTGATCGCATGTCTTCTGATCGAGGGGCGTCGGCCCGCTCCGAAGGCAGGGCGGCTGTTGAATTTCGGGCCCGCTTTCTCAAACCGCGAGGCTCTCGGTTACATCTTCGGTTATGGAGCCCACTGCTTCGAGCTGTACGGCATTCGTACCTGGCTGGTCGGATTCTGGACCTTCGTCGTCGCTCATCAAAGCGCACCCTCGTGGTTGACGCCCGTGCTAATGAGCTTCTGCTTCGCGGTGATCTCGATGCCGGCCAGCATCCTCGGCAACGAGACCGCATTAAAATTCGGACGACATCGCGCCATCACGATTGTGATGATTGCATCAGCGTGCATTGCGATCATCATCGGTCTCAACGCGACCGCGCCTGCGTGGGTGCTCGCGTTGCTGCTGCTGATTTATGGCCTGACAGTACCGGCGGATTCCGGCGCGTTAACGGCCGGCATGTCCGCTGCGGCCGTCTCCGAGCATCGTGGTGCGACGCTGGCTCTGCACTCCACCGTCGGCTTCGGGCTCTCAGCCGTCGGTGCTTGGGGGACGGGCGTCGCGCTCGACGCTGCGGGCGGACCGCAGAGTGCGCGCGGTTGGCTGCTGGTGTTCACCGTTCTCGCAGCCGGGATTCTGTTGGGTCCATTAGCGCTGCTATGGGCGGGGGGGGACGCAATCCAATAGGTCGGTATCCGTGGAGTAGAAAGTCGGTGCGGAGGGACACTGCGTATGCCCAACAAACGCCTCGCTTTGTCGATCGACTCCGATAGTTGCCGAAGTAGCCACTCCTCCGGCCCGTGCAAATTTTCCTGTGAATTCAAGACCGAAAAATTGCGGCGGGTATACCGTCGGGATTTGTCCGTCAGACCTCCAAGATTTGTCCTTGCAACGGCGAAACGTCGATCGAAATGATAGAGTGGGGAGTAGTGGGAACGGCTGCTACCGCGTGGTTTGGCGTAGGTTTGGGTGGGGCAGTTCTCCGCTTCCTTTCATAGCCGGGCACTCTCCAAAGTTGTGACCATCCACTTATCCTGAATCGCGGTCAGACTTTCATCCTGCTTCTGCCAGGTGACTATTGTGGCGCATTGCAGCGTGCAGAAAGGTCGGAGCCGGGTAGGCCCAAGCCTCACAGTCGAAGGAAGGCAGCTCTTGGCACAAACCGGACGTTCAGCCGGCCCCGCATGTCTCAGAAGGCCATGAGCTGACTTGCGAGAAGTGGTAGCTGCTGGCGCGCAAAGCGGACATCGGCCGGCGAATTGACTTCAGCGATCGGGGCCAGAGCGGATACCATCCGTTCCGATACCCCGAAGTTCCCTCTGCGGACCGGATTTTCTGGGTTTCGTTTGCCGGTACCTGCGCGGGGTTGTAGGCGCTCCTCATCCGCGAGACATTCTGTCGCAGAACCATTCGTTTGCCGGAGGACTAACCTCCAGGCGGAAATCTGTCGTTCGCAATTCGAGCGGCATGCAACGGGCGATCCTGCGCCGTCAAGGTTGCAAGAGCCGTGGGCGGTGGTCGCCCCTTTGCCGATCTGTCCAAGAGCATGAAGCGGACTGCTGCAATACTGACCACTAGTCACGGAGGAGATGCCATGACGGAGATCCGGTTGGCCTCGCTGCAGGGCGGGGCGACTACGCTTGAAAGCGATGCAATTGCCGCCTTTCGCCAAACCTTGCGAGGCAACGTTTGTCTGGCCGAGGAGCCGGGCTACGATGAAGCACGCACGATCTGGAATGCGATGATAGATCGCCGCCCAGGCGCGGTCGTGCGCTGCAGAGGGGCCGCAGACATCATTCGTGCCGTACGGCTTGCGCGTGAGCACGGCCTCTTGGTCGCCGTGCGCGGCGGCGGCCATAACATTGCGGGCAATGCCGTTTGTGACGGCGGGCTCTTGATTGATCTTTCGCTGATGCGCTCCGTCCGGGTTGATCCATTTCACCGCACCGCGCGCGTGGACCCGGGGGCAACGCTTGGCGACTTCGACAAGGAGGCGCAAGCTTTCGGCCTCGCCACCCCGCTCGGGATCAACTCGACGACCGGCGTTGCGGGATTGACGCTGGGCGGCGGCTTCGGGTGGCTTAGCCGCAAGTTCGGGCTTGCCGCCGACAACCTGATCTTGGCCGACGTGGTGACGGCCGAAGGCGAGCTCGTCCGGGCAAGCATCGCCGAGAATACCGACCTGTTCTGGGCGCTGCGCGGAGGCGGAGCCAATTTCGGGGTGGTGAGTTCGTTCGAGTTCCGCCTGCATCCTGTTGGTCCGATGGTTCTGGCCGGACTCATCGTCCACCCCTTTGCGCGGGCGAAGGAGCTGCTCGCGGGCTATCGCGACGTCGCCGCCAAGGCGCCCGACGAACTGACGGTGTGGGTGGTGCTCAGGCAGGCGCCGCCGCTGCCGTTCTTGCCCGCCGAGGTTCACGGCAAGAAGATCGTCGCGTTCGCCGTCTGCTATGCGGGAGATGAGAACGAGGGCAAGCATGCATTAGAGCCGCTGCGCGCGCTCGGAGAGCCGATCGCTGACGTGATCGGCATGCAGCCCTTCGCGGCTTGGCAGACCGCGTTTGACCCACTGCTCACGCCCGGCGCCTGTAATTACTGGAAGTCGCACAATTTCGTTGAGCTCAACGACGGTCTTCTCGACACGCTGGTGAGCCATACGACAAGCCTGCCGACCGGGGAGTGCGAGATTTTCATGGGTCAGCTTGGTGGCGCCACCGGTCGTAAGGCCGTCGACGCCACGGCGTTCCCCCACCGCGATGCGAAGTTTGTCATGAACGTTCACACGCGATGGCGCGATCCGGCGGATGAGCAACGTTCGATCGCCTGGGCGCGCAGGCTCTTTACTGAGACCGCGCCTCACGCAACCGGCGGCGTCTACGTCAATTTCATGCCGGAGGACGAGACCGATCGCGTAGTCGGCGCCTACGGCCCGAACTACGCTCGTCTTGCCGCGCTGAAGGCCAAGTACGATCCCGGCAACCTGTTCCGGCTAAACCAGAACATCAGGCCGTCCGCCGCACAGCGACCGGCCGCCTGACAAGAAGAGGAGGGGATCCGCAATCGAGGGGACTACGGAGACGAAGTTGGACATCGGAGAATGGCTGCGCAGCCTGCGTCTGCAATCCTATGAGCAGACGTTCCGCGACAACGGAATTGACCTTGAGATCCTGCCCCACCTGACGGTTGAAGATCTCAAGGAGATTGGAGTCCAGGCCGTCGGCCACCGGCGGAAGCTTTTCGATGCAATCGGCCTGCTACCAGCGGACCTGGCGGCGGGCGCGGCCCGTCGCGTCGGTGGAGCGCCGACAGCTCACGCTCATGTTCGTCGACCTCGTCGGCTTGACCGACCTCAGCCGCCGTCTAGATCCCGAGGAGCTGCGCGAGGTGATGCGGGCCTACTCGAACACGGTGGCGGGAGAGATTGCGCGACTGGAGGGCCACGTCGCGAAGTTTCTGGGAGACGGAGTGCAGGCCTATTTCGGCTGGCCGCGCGCAAGCGAAGATGCGGCAGAGCAAGCTGTCCGGGCGGGACTTGCGGTGGCAACAGCGTTCAGCGGCATGTCGTCAGGCGCAGGATGAACAAGGACGCGCTGATTTCACGGCTTGCCGTCGAGATCGACGAAGTCAGCGACCATAGCGCCGCGTTGTCTGACGAGGAGAGGCAGCGCAAAATGGCCGAGCTATCTGCCAGTCGGCTGGCAGCGCAGCGGTTAGAGGCGGAATTGACCTGGCGGACGATGCACGATGGCGCGGCGATCATACCTCGAGCCGACCTTGCGCCGGCGGCTGTGCTCGGCGTCAAGCTGGTTTCGGCGGCCCCCGCTGTCCCTCGCGAGGACGAGGGTCAAGCCGGCATTGTCCACCGCGTCGGCCCATAACGCTTTCCGATGCGCCGCTGCACGGCATGGTCTGGCGGCGCGGCTCGGCGGGTGGGCATTCCTGACGCGGCCCACCCGCCGGGAGCCGTTCTCAACACCACAAGGCGCTCGCGATGTCCGCTGTGCCTCTGACAGCGGCGCAACGGCGGACATCATCGGAGGTCCGAGTTGGGCCATAGGCGGACGTTCGGTCGGAAGGCATCAACCTGTACAGTCTAGTCGAAAGCTTCAGCCAGGCTCCATGCCGTATGCCTTGATGACAGTTGCGGCGTTCGGAGCTGTCAGTGCCTTGACCAGAGCCTTCGCGGCCTCCGGTTCTTTTGCGCCAGTGTGGAGGCCGGCTGAAAACACCGTAATCTTCTGAAGCTCTGAGGGCAGCGGACCAAGATAGTCGATGCCTTTTTCGTGGATCAGTTCACTGATCTGCTGAAAACCGATTTCCGCTTCACCACTTTCGATCATCGTGCTGATCCGGCTGCCAGAGGGGACCTGTTTCATTTTTGACTTAACCTGATCGGCGATACCCATACGCTCAACCAAGTTGAGCACATGATCCCCGCTTGGTCCGCTTGAATAGCCGATGGACTTGGCTGCGAGCAGCGTCTTTTTCAGCGCTTCGCTCGATCCGATATCTGGTTTCGATGCGCCTGCCCGCACTGCGACACCAACACCTGATTTCATCAAATCCGTCCGAGTGCCGGACGCTATTTTGCCTTGCTGTGCGAACGCATCAATTACCGGTGCCCCGACGATAACTAGATCGTACGTTTCTCCAGCCGCTATGTGCTTTTTAATATTCGCGGTGCCTGTAAATGTGATTGCAACTTTGTGACCAGAATCGTTCTCGAAAGCGGGAAGTATTTCATTGATGATTTCCTTTGTCGCGCCCGAGGCGAGCACTTTGATTTCCGCGGCGCTCGCAGCGCCGGATACAAGTAGGAACACTGCCGTAGCGACTATAAATCCAGACTTCATGTCAGCCCCTAGTTGTTGGACTTCGACACTCGAAGCTAGCATGCAGTAAATGAAAACGGGGAATTCTGTCGTCCGCTTCGGGTCTTGGTCGTGTAAAAACGCCAGTCCCGAGGCAGTCGGGACTGGATTGGTGTCATGCCGCGATCGCAGCCATCAGCGGCTTGATCCCGACGATGTTCATGACCCGTGTCAGATTGTAGGCCAGGACGGAGAGCGCCATTTCGGCCGCCACTTTCGGAAGCGTTTTGGTGAGGAAGTGTGTCGCTCCCATGCGGGCCTTCATGGTGCCGAACGGATGCTCGACAGTTTCGCGGCGCTGACGCATGGCGTGCGGGCTTGCATCAAGGCGCTGCTGCACAGCCTCGAGCAGATGCTCATGCTCCCATCGCGTAATCCGCCGTTCTGACCCAGGCGTGCATTGGGTCTTGAGCGAACAGCTTTGACAGGCCGTGGTCCAGTAGCGCCGCAGCACCTTGCTGTCTTCTTCATTCGTATAGCGATATGATAGCCGCTCCCCGGCCGGGCAGCGATAGACGTCCTCCTCTGGCAAATAGGCAAAGTCCTGTTTACCGAAGCGTCCGTCTGCCTTAGCGCCGGACGTTAGCGGTTTGGGCAGAGTTACCGTGATGCCCGCTTCGTGGCACGCAAGGATCTCTGGGCTGTTGAAGTAGCCGCGATCGGCTACAGCTTCGAGCGTCTCAGTCTTCAGAACAGCCTTCGCCCGCTTGGCCATATTGGCAAGTTGTGCCCGATCCGAGCCGCTGTTCGTCACCTCGTGCGTCACAATCAGATGGTGTTCGGTGTCTACGGCGACCTGTACGTTGTAGCCGACAACACCAGAGCCGCGCCCGCTCGTCGCCATCGAGCGGCTGTCGGGGTCGGTCAGGGAGATTTGCTGGTCGGGTGACGCAAGCATCTGCTTCTCGTAGACGGCAAGCTTGCCCATTTCCTCCTTCAGTTTCGTCAGCTTCTCGGTAAGCCTCGTCACCTTCGTGGCCAGGGCCTCGGTCGGCTCCTGGCGGTCGGCCGTGTCAAGTTGGCTCAGATAGCGCGCGACGCTCTCCTCCAACTGAGCACGCCGTCGCTCCATCTTCGCGCGCGTGAAGTTCCTGTCCCGGTTGTTCACGGCCTTGAACTTGCTGCCATCGATGGCGACGCTCGCCGTCGCCAGCAGACCCATCTCTCGGCAGAGTTCGACGAAGCGCGCACATACCCTGCGCAGCGCCAGGCCGTTGTCCTTGCGGAAGTCCGCAATCGTCTTGTGATCGGGAGCGAGCCGACCCAGCAGCCACATCACCTCGACGTTGCGCCCGGCCTCTCGTTCCAGCCGCCGGCTCGACTGTACCCGGTTCAGATAACCGTAAATGTAAAGCTTCAGGAGCACCGAGGGATGGTACGACGGCCGACCGGTGGCCGCCGGCTCCACACCCTCAAAGCCCATCTCAGCCAAACCGAGCGCATCGACAAATACGTCGATCACGCGAACAGGGTTGCTCTCGTCAATGAAGTCATCGAGGCATTCGGGCAACAGCGACCGCTGTCCACGATCCGCCTCTTCAACGAAGCGCCTCATCGATTCCCCCAAAGAATCACAGGAGAATCATAACAGCAGCCCAGCGTTTTCACACAGCCAGGGTCACAAGCGGCGGTCGGGGACAGCGCCAGCCGTGTCCGGTCCACCTCAAACGGCCGACCTTGCAGCCTCAGGTGTAGTCTTCAGCTCCGGGCCGGCGTTGTAGGCAATCAGGTTGACGAGGAGGTCGGCGGCGACGCGAGTTGGGTCTCGATGTTTGGTTTTTGCTCGCCTCATGTTAGACTTCGCCTGCCCGACTAGGGAGAACAGCCATGATCGCCGAGTTCGATGAAGACCGCTTCAATATGGCTATCCGTAAATTTCTGAAGCATGTCGGAGTTACATCGCAGCGTGAAATTGAGAACCTGGTGCGTAGCGGGGCGGTGAAAGGTGGCAAGCTCAAACTGCGGATGACCCTGTCCGCTGAGGGGACGCCGCTGAAACATGTAGTCGAGGAAACAATCGCACTCTGACGATGTCCCGGCTGCCCCGGCATTGCCGCCCTCTTGGTGGAGCATTCAATCCAGTTGATTTCTAGCAACAGACTGCTTTGGGTCATTCGCGACCGACCCAACCGATCCTGCCTGCCGTTTGATGTCTGCTTTTTCCCCGAAAGCGCCCCACTACTGCGCGGCGACGAAATGACGTGATGAGCCCATGAGCCGACATCGCTCCAATCAAGTAGCGATACTTGTCAGGCTCCCTAGCGGCCGTAGGGGAAGCAGCGGTCGCGATTGAGTGTGAGACCGAAATGCGCTCCCAGCGCAGCGATGGCCGCGCCTTGCTGGGGATAAGGATCGGCATTGGATGCGGCAACGATGATCATCCGGAACCCGTCGCGATCATTTCCACCCGGTGGCAGCATCGCTGTAGTCAGTGCATTGCCCTCCCTGTCGCGCAACGTGAGGAAAAGCGGCATCTCTCGCTGCACATGGGCCTCGAGGCCGATGTCGCGCTCGATCGCATTGGGCCGCTCCGGACGCCAGGACTGGACTGCCTTCTCCCGCTCGCGGCGGAAATATTTCTCGACTGTGTGGCTCATCAGGCGTGACTCGTGCGCCGCTTCACCTTCCGTCTCGATACGGAACCGGGTCTTTCCGTTCGGCGCGTCGCAAACATACTGCATTTCGCCCGTCCTGCGATCGCCGCAATTTTAGGGCGACGGGCCTGTAAAGCCAATATGAGTTTCGCTCCCGTATAACGCTGCACGATCGTATAATCGGGAGTTCGGCTGCAACACCGCGCGACTATTGCCTGAGAGGCGATGGTGGAACTCAGATCTGATGAACCAAACGCAACCGGCACCGCCGTTCCTACGCATCCATCGGACTTCCGCTATACGCCCTTAGCGACCAAAGCCGCGCGGCGCTGCAATATGTCGCGAAGGGCCATTCTGCGAATCGGGAGGAGGACCGCTCCTGGCGCAAAGCGGACATATGTTTGGAGCGCTACGTCAGCAACGGCCAACGGCCGACATCGCAGGTGCAGTCCTCTAAGCACCTTCCTGTGTGACGACCTAGCGTTCACGCGCTGGATGAGCCTTCACGAATGATGACGCATCCGCCTCTATATCCACCAGAACCTCCCCGGCGAGAATTTCGGGGTCTCCAAGATCAAGGTCATGCAAGCTTGCTTGAACAAATGCCAGTACTCTATCGTTCGCCGCGATGGCGCTTTCTCGGTCGTCGAATATCATCACAGCGACGCCGACGCCTTCGCCCCCGTCCAATACATAATAAGATCTGAAGCCGTGCGATTCCCTTAAGATCTGACCGATGCCACTTTTCGCGCGGCGAGCAGCATCCGCGACCGAACGAACCTTGGTGTACTTTCGAATGACCATGTACATGAGGCCACCTACGCGTTTCCGGCTCCTCGCATCAAAGCATATCGAGCCATCACTGGACTAGGGTCTTGTGGCGCAAACCGGACCTAGTCAGGGATGGATCTCTTATCGGTCAGAGATAAAGCCAAAGGCCCCAAGGAATTGCCGCGGGCTGACAGGGCGCGAGGAAGGCGCACTCCTGCGTTGGGCAAGCTGCGATAGAAAGCAATTCTATGCTTGCTCGCGCCGCACTGCGTCGGAGGCGGAGCGAATTGTACGCGCAGTTCTAATGCGCCATTAGGACGGGTAAATCCGCGTGCTCCATGATGTAACTGGTTGCGCCACCGAATATCATTTGCCGCAGCCTGTTGCGGGTAAAGGCTCCTTTTATCAACAGATCGCAGCCTTGTACTCTGGCGGCATCAAGAACCGCCTCACCTGTGTCGCGGTCTTCCAGTTCTATGCTCACTAGCTTGGCGGCAATGTCGTTGTACCGCAATTGTCGGACTATCTGATCGGCAGATGGGCCTGGTACGTCTTGTCCGCCAATCACGGTCAGCACCGTTACCCGTTCTGCCAGACGAAGCAGCGGCATGGCAAAAGCGTTGACCCGAGCCTGCTCGGTACTACCGTTCCAGTGGATCACAATGTTTGTCGCGATGCTTCCTGGCGCGTCTGGTGGCGCCAGTAGAACGGGTCTACCGCTCTCAAACAGTGCGGATTCAATGGCGCGCCGGTTCGGGCCGGCAGCATCAACGTCCGACCGCGGCATTACAATGACGTCGAAAGCACGCCCATAACTTCCAACAAAGTCTTCACCCTCAGGCGCGGTTTCCAGCCAGCCGAAGCATGGTCGGCTCGAGCCGGCAGTGGCTGGAGGAATATCGTGCGTTAGCATGAACGCTTCGAACAAACGGTGCATTTCGGCTAACTCTTCCTGGCTCTTCGCATAGTAGGAATCCAAAGGGATGCCAGTAGCCAATTCTGCGACTAAGTATTGAGGGATACCGAACCGGAGCGGAAAGCCTTCGATGTAGGCGCCGGTACGTTGCGCGAGACGTGCGGCGGCCTCGAGTGTGGATGCCATGGTCGCAATGTTTTGGATCGGGACCAAGATCGTCTTCATTCTCAACCCCCGTGTTTCAGGTGAACATTGACAACGTCTAGTTGCCCTTGAAGGCTAACGGCTTGCGACTGAGGCCGATAGAATCTTCCGGTCGCTGTGCAGATCGTTATCAAAATGCCGAGCGATTAGCCCTCCATGTTAGCACTGCCCGGCGGTCTGTTCGACATCAGCCAAAACGCGATCACGTCGCCAGCGAGCAAACCGGCGGACGCCAGTCCGCGCTTTCGTGGGTTACGATCCACGTAATCCTGCAAGCTGCTGCAATTCTGGGCGTTCTTAACGCGCGCGGAAGGTCAGGCCGGCGCGCTCCTGCAGACGCTCGCGCGCGGACAGCTTCCGGGCCGCTTGGCATGTCCCAAACGGGGCCATGAGCCGACGTCGCTCCAATCCCGCGCGATACTTGTCAGGCTTCTTAGCGGCCATAAGGGAAGCAGCGGTGACGATCGAGTGTGAGACCGAAATGCGCTCCCAGCGCAGCGATGGCCGCTTCCTGCTCAGGATAAGGATCGGCATTGGATGCGGCAACGATGATGATCCGGAACCTGCCGCGATCCTTGCCACCCGGTGGCAGCATCGCTGTAGCCAGTGCATTGCCCTCCCTGTCGCGCAACGTGAGGAAAACCGGCATCTCTCGTCGTACATGGGCCTCGAGGCCGATGTCGCGCTCGATCGCGTTGGGCCGCTCCGGACGCCAGGACTGGAGTGCCTTCTCCCGCTCGTTGCGGAAATATTTCTCGACGTTGTGGTTCATCAGGCGCGACTCATGCGCCGCTTCACCTTCCGTCTCGATACGGAACCAGGTCTTACCCTTCGGCGCGTCGCAAACATACTGCATTTCGCTCGTCCTGCGATCGCCACGATTCTAGGGCGTCGGGCCTGCAAAGCCAACATGAGATTCGCACCCGTGAATAACGCTGCACGATCGTATAATCGGAAGTTTGGCTGCAACACCGCGCGACTATTGCCTGAGAGGCGATGGCAGAGCTCCGATCTGCTGCGGCTTCGCAAAACGGTTCGGTACGTCCAGCCTGGTAAATCTGTTCACTGAAACGTCCGCTGTGGGTCATGTTCGACGGGCTTAACCGGGTATCTCACCGGTTGATGTCCGTGTTGCCCCGGAAGCAGACCTGGAGAAGGGGGCGAAGCGACGCCGGCAGCAGCCGCAGCGCCCTCGTGATGCCGCCAGTCAAATCGCACATGTGCAGCAAATGCTGCCGCACGCGGCGGTCTCGGATACGAAACCCGTTGACAGCGATCGGCTTCATTCGTCCTTCCATTTGATCGAACAGCCAATGGACGACTTTTGGTCAGCCGGCGCCAGACCGGTGGTCGCAATCGCGCGCATGGCCTCGACAAGCTCTCGGGGCGCCCCGGCGCGAGGCGGGGTTGTGCGCCCTTCGTCGAGCCGGCCGCGATACTTGAGCTTGCGGTCGGCATTGTAACCGAAGAAGTCCGGCGTACAGACCGCCCCATACGCCCGAGCGACTGTCTGGGTCTCGTCGTGGAGATATGGAAACGGGAATTCATGAGCCTTCGCGAAACGCTTCATATTCTCAAATGAATCTTCAGGATAGCTCGCCGCATCGTTCGAGCAAATCGCCGCAAAGCCTACGCTCTCCGACATCAGCACGCGGGCGTCCGCAACCATGCGGTCGATCACCGCCTTAACGTAGGGACAATGGTTGCAGATGAAGACGACGACCGTGCCTTTTTTCCCCGCAACGTCGTCCAGTGCGTAGGTCTTGTCGTCGGTGGCCGGAAGCCGGAACCCCGCCGCCGGCGTATCAAGAACGAGTTGGGTAGCTGGTGTCGCCATATCGCACCTCCTCGTGCCCCAATATACGCTGATGACGGCCTGCTGGGGCACAGTTTCCAAAACCTTTTCGCCAGTCGCGCCGTTTTGACCGTACGTCGACCCTTCCCGGGCGACCCTTAACAGCCGCGATTTGGACGAGCGCGGGAATTCGTCGGTGTGGACCGCGAACGGACATTAGCACCTCCAATGCCCGGCGCGTGGGGCGGCGACCATAATATGCTGCTGTCTAAAGTTTGTTCGTCCGGCGCCTCTGAATGATTGCCTCGACACTCACCGCCGGCCGCGCTCCTGCGATCGTTTTTCGCCGATCAGACAGGGCACCCGGGGCTCTTTCTCCGCGGCTGGCACGATCCCGCTCTCTTGCGTGAGGCCCGCAACTTCGCGAACAAGCTTGGTCCGGATCGCTTCCTGAAATTTTTCGCGATCTTTGATCGTCATGATGAAGGCGCCCGGCCCCCCGATCACGCAGTCCTCGTAATAGAGATCGAGATTCTCGATATCGGTCGTCGAGAGGGATGGCTCCTTCACCATGATCGGGAGGCCGTTGATAATGATGCCCTTCTCCAGGGCAGCGTCGCGGGCGCCGGTTACGGGGGCTCCGTCGTTGTTCGGCCCATCGCCGGAAATATCGATGACGCGCCGCAACCCGCGATAGGGGTTCTCTTCGAACAGCTGCACCGCAAAATCAATCGCGCCGGAAATCGAGGTACTCGAGCCGCGACGAACCGGCGCTTTCATGATCTCGGCGGCCACGGCATCCGCCGATTCCGGGCCGTCGATCACGCGCCAGGGAATGATGATCTTTTCGTCGCCCGACATCGACCACTCGAAATAGGTCACGGCCACCTTGCTGCCCGGAACGGCCCTCAGCGCCTGAAGGAAGTCTTTCGACATGATGGCCTGTGCATAGCCCTCGCGCTGAATGGCGAGTTCGTCCATATCCATCGAATAGGAGACGTCGACTGCGATAACGAGCTCGACATTGACGGGCTGTACACTGCGGTTGGTGTCGGCGAATCGAGAGTTCGGGGTCGGCGCGGCAATGCCCGCAACGTCACCTCCCACGATCGCCCCCGCAACAAGCACCGCCCCGACCGAGACACACCTGCGCATGGTGGCTCTCCCGTCCTTTCACGAGCATGGTGACACCCAGAACGCAGTCCGAAAAGCGGAAACATGCAATTGCCCGGAGCCCGCTTGGATCTCCGCTGGAGATTCTGTGCTGGCTGCGCCCTTCGGATCGCAATGCCTTACGCCAGGACACGATGAACCCCTCGCCGGAGGCACTCGGTCACGCATTTGCCTGCGGCATCGCTATCACTAATGCGCGCGCCGGGTGCCGTTATTGACCGGTCTCGGGGCTGCACTCGTTCGCGCGTCTGCCTGCGGCACCGCTATCACCTGACACGCGACCGGGTGCGTTTTCTCTGGCCTCCGCGTTGCTCCAGCGTTTGACCGTTCAGCCATTCCGGGACTGATAACAATTCTCTTATGCAGCCACACCAGACCGGTCGCTTCAAGGCCAAGCCCTACGAGCGCTTCGCGGCCTTGACCCGTCCGTTCTGGCGCGGCATGGGGCTTGGCATGGATCTCGGGCACCCGAGAACCAGCACCAAGCGATCGTTGAGAGGCTCGCTGTCTGCGATTTGCTTCGGTCTTTTTTGCTAGTGCATCGGGAGAAAATGCTCTCCGTCGCTCAATAAAGCCATGCAGCCCAGCTGGCTGCTCGCTTCTGCAGGTCTGCGACTGCTACGCATGGCTGTTGCGAGTTGCCCCAACGAGCTGTCCTGGGGAAAGAAGCCGAGCAGGTCCGGGCTCCCGACCATGGTCGGCATGGGGGGCCCAGAGCTCCAGGCTGGCGGTCTCGGATGAGAAAGGAAGGCAGGACGCAGGCGAACCCTCAGTTCAAGGAAGGTAACTCTTGGCCCAAACCGAACGTTATGCCGGTGCCGCATGTCTCGGAAGGGCCAAGCACCGACTTGGCGGGGAGGGCAGCCCTTGGCGCAAAGCGGTCATTCTGCCGGACCCGCACGTCTCTGCAGGGCCAAAGGCTGACGTTACGCTCGGCTCTCCGGCGGGGTCACAATAGGTTGGGCAGGACGATGACTGGGATTGCGCTGGCACTCCGGGCGGTGCAGACCGCGGCCGTTCCTTGCCGGCAAGCGGGGGATCACGATTGTGTACGGTCGTAGGCGGCGCTAGACTCCTCCGGCTAAGGATCG
Organism: Bradyrhizobium sp. USDA 4506; assembly: GCF_054058795.1. Taxonomy (NCBI): domain Bacteria; kingdom Pseudomonadati; phylum Pseudomonadota; class Alphaproteobacteria; order Hyphomicrobiales; family Nitrobacteraceae; genus Bradyrhizobium; species Bradyrhizobium sp. USDA 4506. The sequence goes on from NZ_JBSSBM010000002.1 coordinate 2,092,432, forward strand.
GCGCTCTATGGGAGGTCGATATGGAGCTGGCGGACTGGCTGCGACGCCTGGGGTTAGACCAGTACGAAAGCGCATTTCGTGAGAACGACGTGGACACGGAGACGCTGCTCAGCTTGACGGCAGAGGATTTGCGTGAGCTCGGCGTCACGTCACTGGGACATCGCAAGAGGCTCCTCTCGGCGATCGCCGCCTTATCCCAGCCGCGTGACGGAGCGGTGGAGGACGATCGCGGGCTGCCGGTGGCGGAAGTCAGTTCCTCGCCGCCGTCGAGGAAAATGGAGCGCGCCGAGCGCCGTCATCTGACAGTGATGTTCGCCGACCTTGTCGGGTCGACTGCCCTCTCGGTGCGTCTAGACCCCGAGGACATGAGAGAGATCCTTGCGGCCTACCACCAGGCGGTTGCAGCAGCGGTGGCGCGCTTCGAGGGATACATCGCCAAGCTTATGGGCGACGGCGTACTCGTCTATTTCGGCTGGCCGCAGGCACATGAGGACGAGGCCGAACGTGCCGTGCGCGCCGGGCTTGCAATCGTGGAAGCCGTAGGGAGGCTAGACAAACGAGCGGGTGTCGCCCTTTCCACGCGTGTCGGGATCGCAACCGGGCCGGTCGTCGTTGGCGACCTCATCGGGGAAGGGGCTGCCCAGGAAGAGGGAGTTGTTGGGGCCACGCCCAACTTCGCAGCGCGTTTGGAGCAGCTCGCAGAACCCGGTGCTGTGGTGATCTCCGAAAGCACACGGCGCCTCCTTGGCAGCTGGTTCACACTCACCGATCTGGGCCTGCAGCAGATCCGAGGGATCGAAGCCCCGCTACCGGCGTTCCGCGTTCTTGGCGAAGCGGCAGCCGAGGGTCGGTTCGAGGCCTTGCGACGCGCCGATGTTGGCCCGCTGATCGGACGCGAACACGAACTCGCTCTCCTCCTCGACCGCTGGGAGATGGCCAAAAGCGGCGAGGGTCAGGTCGTGCTGCTATCCGGCGAGGCCGGCATCGGCAAGTCTCGGATCGTCCTTGCACTCCGTGAGCGTCTCCGAAACGAACCTCGCTTCCGCATCGGGTATTACTGTTCGCCCCATCATGCCAACAGTGCGCTCTGGCCCGTGGTCACCCAGCTCCAGAGGGCGGCCGGGTATCTCCGAGAGGATGCACCCTCATTAAAGCTCGAAAAGCTGGAGCGGCTTCTCGGCACGGCCGGCGAGTTCGGGGAAGACGCGGCGCTGTTGCTCGCCGAGCTGATGGGGCTGCCGCTCAGTGGAGGCTACGCGGCGCCAGGAGGGACGCCGCAAGAGAAGAAGGCGCGGCTCTTTGGCATACTCTTGGCACAGATGGAGGGGCTTTCGCGGCAGCGGCCGATGCTCGTCGTCCTGGAGGACGCGCATTGGCTCGATCCCACGTCGGCGGAGCTGTTCGAGCGAATTGTGGACAGGATCCGGGTTCTGCCAATCCTTCTCGTCACAACCTTGCGGCCTGACGTGCCGACGTCTTGGACGAATTTTCCGCACGTCACATTACTCAGTCTCAACCGCCTCGGGCGGCCAGCATCCCGAACGCTCATCCAGATGGCGGCGGGTGAACGGTCGCTTCCGCCAATCGTGATCGAAGCCATTCTCTCCCGTACGGAGGGTGTGCCTCTGTTCGTCGAGGAATTGACGAAAGCGGTCATCGAATCGGCGATCTGGAAGACAACGGCTGGCGGCAGCGATCTCGAGCTCGCCGGACCACTTCCGCCGCCGGCCATTCCGGCGACGCTGCAGGATTCGCTCATGGCGCGTCTCGACCGCCTGGCTCCGGCACGCGAGGTAGCACAGATCGCCGCCTGCATCGGTCGGGAGTTCGATGAGGACGTCGTCAGGGCGGTCGCCGGATATCCCGAGGCGCAGCTGGCGGCGGCGCTTGGTCAGCTCTGCCAGGCGGGACTCATCCAACGACGTGGGACGCCGCCCCATCATACGTACAGCTTCAAGCACGCGCTTGTCTGCGACGCGGCCTACGCCACCTTGCTCAAATCGTCCCGTCAGCAGCTGCATGCGCGCGTCGCACAAGCGATCGAGCGGTTGCGGCCAGAGATCGCGGTGGGCCAGCCCGAGATCGTCGCCCATCATTTTATTGAAGGCGCACTGCCCGACCAGGGGGCAATTTATCTGATGGCCGCCGGTCGGCTGGCAAAGGCGCGGCATGCTGTCAAAGAAGCTGTATCCCAACTTGAAACGTGCCTGCAGCTTACGACCCGTCCTCGAGGGGATGCAGCGCCGCCCGCCCGGCGCATCGAGCACGAGTGCCTCCTGATGCTCGGTGACTTGGCCGGCGTCGACGACGACCTTGATGGAGCGAACGCCTACTACGAGCGCGCCATGGCGCTTGGCGAGACCGACGCTGACCGCGACCGCGCGCGCAAGTGCATTCATCGTGCCAAGTACGCAGTACGGGAGGGTGCACGCCTCGTCTTCTACGAGCACGGCAGCGGCGAGCCGACCGTCGTTTTCATAAATCCGATCGTATACGGGCTTGCGACCTTTGAGCCGATTCTCGAGCAGCTTTGCCAGGAATTCCGTGTCATCACGGTCGACTGCCGCGGTGCCGGACGATCCGACCCTCTCGTGCGTCCTTACTCAACCCTCCAACACATGGAGGACCTCCGCGCGATCATCCACGCGGCCGCCGCCGCCCCAATCATCGGCATTGGCATCTCGCGCGGCTCAAACCTGCTCATCCAGCTTACTCATAGGCACCCGGAACTCGTCGGAAAGATCGTGACGGTGGGCACGCCGATGATTGGAACGCTGCCGAACGGGCGTCCGGTTTTTAACCCGGATTACACAGCGCTTCGTCAGGACGCCTATGCGCGGGGCGCCGTTGAGGAACTAGTTCGCTTGCAAACACGGTATGTCTACAGCGAGCCAGATACCGACGAGCTACGGCGGATGGCCTCCGAGCGCATGTGCAGGTTGCCGATTGAGACGATCCTTAGCTTCTACGATCCGGACCCAGGCATGGACATCGCGCCGCTGCTCGAATCGATCGCCGTCCCAACCCTCGTTACCCACGGCCGGGAAGACCGGCTCGTCACATGCGATGCCAGCGTATTCATCGCGTCTCGCATTGCCGGCGCGCAGCTCTATCTCTTCGACGGCAGGGGACACAACCCGATGTTCTCGGCTACGGACGAGTTTTGCGATGTGCTTCGCAATTTCATTCGGACAGGACGCGCGGAAAGAACGTTTCGAGGATCGGCGGCGGCGTGAACCAAGTCTCAAACAACTGCCTGGCCGCGCAGAGCATGAGCGGCGCCCGAATACCCGAACGTCACTGACGCGCAGCGAATGTCTCAATTGGGACTTGGCGGGGAGGGCAGCTGTTGGCGCAAAGCGGTCATTCTGCCGGACCCACACGTCTTTGAACGGCGAACAGGCGACATGGGTTGAAGCCCTTGCGCCCAAGTGTCACTGGCCTATGTGAGGAGCGGCGAGCACTCGCTCATTGCGACTGCCAGCCCAGCACTACAAGAAGCAAAGGAGGATCGCATGAAATTCCGTCCGCTTCACGACCGCGTCGTGGTCAAGCGCATCGAGGCCGGACAGAAGACCGCAGGCGGCATCATCATTCCCGACACTGCCAAGGAAAAGCCCTCCCAGGGCGAAGTCATCGCCGTTGGCCCGGGTGGCCGCGACGAGAGCGGCAAGCTGATTCCGATTGATATCCAGGTCGGCGACCGCGTGCTGTTCGGCAAGTGGTCGGGCACTGAAGTCAAGATCGACGGCCAGGAGCTGTTGATCTTGAAGGAGAGCGACATCATGGGCGTTGTTACCGACGTCGCCGGCTCCAAGAAGGCGGCCTGACGCCGACCGCCGCTGACGCTCACCCCTGCGCTGCCTCGGCAAGGTGAGAGACGAATTTCAATTCTGGGAGGAAAAATATGTCAGCTAAAGAAGTCAAATTAGGCGTCGATGCCCGCGACCGCATGTTGCGCGGTGTCGACATCCTCGCCAATGCGGTGAAGGTCACTCTCGGTCCGAAGGGCCGCAACGTCGTCCTCGACAAGTCGTTCGGCGCGCCCCGCATCACCAAGGACGGCGTTGCCGTCGCCAAGGAGATCGAACTCGAGGACAAGTTCGAGAACATGGGCGCGCAGATGGTGCGGGAGGTGGCGTCGAAGGCGGCGGATGTTGCCGGCGACGGCACCACCACCGCGACCGTGCTGGCCGCCGCGATCGTGCGTGAAGGCGCCAAATCGGTTGCCGCCGGCATGAACCCGATGGATCTGAAGCGCGGTATCGATCTCGCGGTCGAGGCCGTTGTTGCGGATCTGGAAAAGAACTCGAAGAAGGTTACCTCGAACGAGGAGATCGCCCAGGTCGGCACCATTTCGGCCAACGGCGATGCCGAAGTCGGGAAGTTCCTTGCGGACGCCATGAAGAAGGTCGGCAATGAGGGCGTGATCACGGTCGAGGAAGCCAAGTCGCTCGAGACCGAGCTCGACGTCGTCGAGGGCATGCAGTTCGACCGCGGCTACATCTCGCCCTATTTCGTCACCAACGCCGACAAGATGCGCGCTGAAATGGAAGACGCCTACATCCTGATCAACGAGAAGAAGCTCTCCTCGCTGAACGAGCTGCTGCCGCTGCTCGAGGCCGTGGTGCAGAGCGGAAAGCCGCTGGTCATCGTCGCTGAAGACGTCGAAGGCGAGGCACTCGCTACCCTCGTCGTCAACCGCCTGCGTGGCGGCCTGAAGGTCGCGGCCGTGAAGGCCCCGGGCTTCGGCGATCGCCGCAAGGCCATGCTGCAGGACATCGCGATCCTGACCGGCGGCCAGGCCATCTCGGAAGACCTCGGCATCAAGCTCGAGAACGTGACGCTCAACATGCTCGGCCGCGCTAGGAGGGTGATGATCGACAAGGAGAACACCACGATCGTCAACGGCGCCGGCAAGAAGGCCGACATCGACGCCCGCGTTGCCCAGATCAAGGCGCAGATCGAGGAGACCACCTCGGACTACGACCGTGAGAAGCTGCAGGAGCGTCTCGCCAAGCTCGCAGGCGGCGTCGCGGTGATCCGCGTCGGCGGCGCGACCGAGGTCGAGGTGAAGGAGCGCAAGGATCGCGTGGATGACGCGATGCATGCGACCCGTGCGGCCGTCGAGGAAGGCATCGTTCCGGGCGGCGGCGTCGCCCTGCTCCGTGCCTCCGTGCATCTCAAGGGCATCCGGACCAAGAACGACGACCAGAAGACCGGCGTCGAGATCGTGCGCAAGGCGCTGTCGTCTCCCGCTCGCCAGATCGCGATCAATGCCGGCGAGGATGGCTCCGTCATCGTCGGCAAGATCCTCGAGAAGGATCAATATTCGTTCGGCTTCGACAGCCAGACCGGCGAGTACGGCAATCTCGTCACCAAGGGCATCATCGACCCGACCAAGGTAGTTCGCGTCGCGATCCAGAACGCCTCGTCCGTAGCGGCGCTTCTGATTACCACCGAAGCCATGGTAGCCGAAGTGCCGAAGAAGAACACCGGCGCTGGTGCCGGCGGTATGCCCCCGGGCGGCGGGATGGGTGGCATGGACTTCTGAGCTCAACCGTTCAGCGCTCGAGGGAAAAGGCCCGGCAGCGATGCCGGGCCTTTCCGCGTTGCCATTGAAGGCGGTGAGGGGTAGCAGTGGCCGTTGCGGCCAGCACACGCGTTCACTTTACCTGCCTGATCTCCTCGCTCACCCTGATGACCCGCTTCTTGCTCTTGCGCCATTTTCCTTCCACGCCGATGTCCGGCACCGGAAATCCTTTTTCACAACGAGCAGATCACGCCTAACGTTTGAATACACCTCGACCATGTCGTCTCCCAAATTCCTTGAAAGCATTGTTTGAGAGCAAAGCGCGGCTCGCAGAAATGCAACCGGCTCCCCGAGATTGATGCCAATGCGTAGCTTAAGGGAGCTTCGGCCTGACGCGATGCTTTCCTGTACCTCCACCGCGCATCGCTCCGCAGCCGACGGACTTGCGAACTCGGCCAATGCGCCGTCACCTGTGGTCTTGATTAGTCGCCCGTCGTGGCGGGAGAGGCTAGGCTCGATTACTTCGTGCTTCAGCCGCTCGAACTCGGCGTAGGTGGCTTCCTCAGCGCGTTGCATCAACGCAGAGTAGCCGAACACGTCGGCCGCCAAGATCGCCGCTAGTCGCCCTTGAACCCGCTGCTCTGTCACAGCGCACTCCGAACGACCAAACTAGCCCCGCCGGTGGGACAGGGGAGGAGCCTAGCACTTTGTTGCTGTCCTGTGAGCGGTAATCGCGGGAAAGCCCTGTTTGCCGCAAGCGGCATCTGCCGGGCCCGTGGCACGGCGGCAATGGGCGTGCGTCAACTCAGGAGGTCAGAGTTGGGTCATTTTCGACCGATTCAGGCAGCTTTGCCTAGCGGCTTATATCCGCTTCGCGCTGAAAGCGACCGTAGTGCTGCGTTGGCGCGATCTGACGCGATGGGCCAATAAGCGACATTGCCAAGCCGAGGCAATCAATTGAACGGTGGCGTTGGACAGAGCGGCACCGCAGGACGCGCGGCGCGCTGATATGTGCTAAGCTTTTCTGGCCGGTAAGGCATCGGGAGAGGATTGTGACGCGACGCGAGTTCATCGCACTCGGCAGCAGCGCGGCGGCAATCCGACCGCTCGGTGCGCGTGCAGAGCACCCGCCAGAACGTGTCCTCTATTTCACATACTCGGCCGGCTATCGGCACAACGTCATACCACTTTCCGGGGCAATCCTGACGCAGCTTGGAAGGAATTCCGGTGCCTTTGAAGTCATTGCAACGGAAGACGTGTCTGAATTTTCGACCGGAAACCTCGAGCGGTACGCCGCTGTGATGTTTTACACAAGCGGTGAAATTCCGATGAGCGGCGTCCAAAAGATGGCTCTTCTCAACTTTGTGCGCTCAGGCCGTGGCTTCCTCGGCGTTCACTCGGCCACGGACACATTCTACACTTGGCCAGACTATCTCGATCTGATCGGCGGCTACTTCAATGGTCATCCCTGGCATCAGAATGTGACTATCCAGGTGGCTGATGCAGCAGATCCACTGGTGGCGTTTCTCGGGAATTCGTTGCAGTTGAACGATGAAATCTACCAGATCAGCGACTTCGACTATCGTGGATCACGCGTGCTCCTGCGCCTCGACCAGGGTTCAGTGGACCTCAGCAAGGCCGGTGTGCATCGACGCTTCTATGGTTGGCCGCTCGCCTGGAAACGATTTTTCGGCGAGGGACGAGTATTCTATTCGGCGCTCGGCCACGAGGCGTCAGTCTGGCAGGACCCGCGCTGCCAGACAATTCTCACTAACGCTATCCTCTGGTCTACGAGAAGGTCGGCCTAGTGCCACCGGAATTGCAACGGTAGGAGGACATCATGAGACGACGCCGCGTATTGCGACTCGGGCTCGGCGGGATCGCTGCGCTCGGCGTCCTTCCCCTGATCGGAGCGACTGCTGATGGCCCCGAAACATTCGTCTACGTCTCGAACGCTGGCACCAAGGACATCTATGTCCTCGGCATGAACCGCGACACCGGTGAGCTCACCATGGTCGAGAAGGCGCCGGTGCCGGGCGCGGAGAAGACGTCGCTGGTCAGCCTGCCGATGGCGCTGGCCCCAAACGAGCGTTTCCTTTACGCGCAACTGCGCAGCGAACCGTATCCGGTGTCGACGTTCTCCATCGACCATACCAACGGGAAGCTCACCCATCTCAACGCGACGGCGCTGGTCGATCAGATGGCCTACATCAACGTCGATAAGACTGGCAAATACCTGCTCGGCGCGTCCTATGCCGGCGCCAAAGTGGCAGTCTACCCGATCGACGCGCGCTATCTCGTTGAAGACAAGGCGACCCAGATCATCGACACCAAGCCGAAGGCCCATTGCGTCTCCATCGACGCCAGCAACAAGCATGCCTATGTGCCGGTGCTCGGCGCCGATTACGTGATGCAGTTCAAGTTCGATGCCAGCACCGGCATGATGACGCCCAACGATCCGCCCACGGTGGCCACCAAGGCCGGCGCCGGCCCGCGCCATTTCATCATCCACCCGAACGGCAAATGGGGTTATCTCATCACCGAGACGACCGCGACGATTGGCACCTATTCGATCGACGAGGACAAGGGTACCCTTACCGAGGTGGCGTTCGTCGACACCGGCGATTACAACCAAAAAGATTCGGCCTTTGCATCCGACATCCATATCACGCCGAACGGAAACTTCCTCTACGGCGCCGTGCGCACGACCAGCATGCTGCATGGGTACAAGATCGATCCCGAGAGGGGCACACTGACCGGGATCGGCAAATGGCCGACCGAGAAGACCCCGCGCGGCTTCAATATCGATCCGCGCGGAAAGTTCTTGCTGGCCGTGGGGATGGATTCAGCGAGCCTGACCGTCCATGCGATCGACCAGAACAGCGGTGAGCTGAAGAGCGTCAAGCAATATCCGATGGGTAAGCAGCCGAACTGGGTTGAGATCGTCGATAGGATCCACGACTAACCGACCCTCATACCGTATTGGCCGCGCTTGCCCCGGCCAGCCAACAGACCCCCGGGTCAAGCCCGGTCAAAAGCCGCTAGAAACGGTTGGATCGCGGTGCGCAGTTACGCTCTGCGCAACTCCTTTTCAGGAGGTCGTCGTACATGTTGTCAAAAATCTGGGGAGGATGCCTTTTCGGTTCACCAGCTCAGTCTGGCCGATACGCTTACTTGTCGGACGCCAATTCGCGATGTCCGCATCGGGTCTTGGTCGTGTAAAAACGCCAGTCCCGAGGCAGTCGGGACTGGATTGGTGTCATGCCGCGATCGCAGCCATCAGCGGCTTGATCCCGACGATGTTCATGACCCGTGTCAGATTGTAGGCCAGGACGGAGAGCGCCATTTCGGCCGCCACTTTCGGAAGCGTTTTGGTGAGGAAGTGTGTCGCTCCCATGCGGGCCTTCATGGTGCCGAACGGATGCTCGACAGTTTCGCGGCGCTGACGCATGGCGTGCGGGCTTGCATCAAGGCGCTGCTGCACAGCCTCGAGCAGATGCTCATGCTCCCATCGCGTAATCCGCCGTTCTGACCCAGGCGTGCATTGGGTCTTGAGCGAACAGCTTTGACAGGCCGTGGTCCAGTAGCGCCGCAGCACCTTGCTGTCTTCTTCATTCGTATAGCGATATGATAGCCGCTCCCCGGCCGGGCAGCGATAGACGTCCTCCTCTGGCAAATAGGCAAAGTCCTGTTTACCGAAGCGTCCGTCTGCCTTAGCGCCGGACGTTAGCGGTTTGGGCAGAGTTACCGTGATGCCCGCTTCGTGGCACGCAAGGATCTCTGGGCTGTTGAAGTAGCCGCGATCGGCTACAGCTTCGAGCGTCTCAGTCTTCAGAACAGCCTTCGCCCGCTTGGCCATATTGGCAAGTTGTGCCCGATCCGAGCCGCTGTTCGTCACCTCGTGCGTCACAATCAGATGGTGTTCGGTGTCTACGGCGACCTGTACGTTGTAGCCGACAACACCAGAGCCGCGCCCGCTCGTCGCCATCGAGCGGCTGTCGGGGTCGGTCAGGGAGATTTGCTGGTCGGGTGACGCAAGCATCTGCTTCTCGTAGACGGCAAGCTTGCCCATTTCCTCCTTCAGTTTCGTCAGCTTCTCGGTAAGCCTCGTCACCTTCGTGGCCAGGGCCTCGGTCGGCTCCTGGCGGTCGGCCGTGTCAAGTTGGCTCAGATAGCGCGCGACGCTCTCCTCCAACTGAGCACGCCGTCGCTCCATCTTCGCGCGCGTGAAGTTCCTGTCCCGGTTGTTCACGGCCTTGAACTTGCTGCCATCGATGGCGACGCTCGCCGTCGCCAGCAGACCCATCTCTCGGCAGAGTTCGACGAAGCGCGCACATACCCTGCGCAGCGCCAGGCCGTTGTCCTTGCGGAAGTCCGCAATCGTCTTGTGATCGGGAGCGAGCCGACCCAGCAGCCACATCACCTCGACGTTGCGCCCGGCCTCTCGTTCCAGCCGCCGGCTCGACTGTACCCGGTTCAGATAACCGTAAATGTAAAGCTTCAGGAGCACCGAGGGATGGTACGACGGCCGACCGGTGGCCGCCGGCTCCACACCCTCAAAGCCCATCTCAGCCAAACCGAGCGCATCGACAAATACGTCGATCACGCGAACAGGGTTGCTCTCGTCAATGAAGTCATCGAGGCATTCGGGCAACAGCGACCGCTGTCCACGATCCGCCTCTTCAACGAAGCGCCTCATCGATTCCCCCAAAGAATCACAGGAGAATCATAACAGCAGCCCAGCGTTTTCACACAGCCAGGGTCAAAAGCAGCGGTCGAGGTGAGCGAGGGCCGATGTCCGGTCTGGTGCGGACAGCAGACAGGGCAACGGCTTAAGCGTTGTTCGACTCAGGGCCAACAGGCGACATCGCCGCTAATTGAGGCGGCCTCCAGATTGCATAAATAATAGTACAATTATGTGTTGGACGGCCCTGCAGCTTTAGTCCTAGCCTCTCGCGAGACGCACCCGGCGGATGCAAGCGGCCGGTCCTCCGCTGCTCAGATCCGGATGGCCGCAGCCGTGCCCGAACTGGAGGCGAATCATGAAAGCGAGATCGCTTGCTCTCGTCAGTGCCCTCTTCATCATACTGCCCCCGCTCGCCAGCGACGTGTTCGCGCAACTGGCGGACGCGTCCGCCAAGCGGCGGGCGATCGTCTTCGTCTGGGACGGGCTGCGCGCTGACGACCTGGCACCGGAAATCACGCCGAACTACTTCGCGCTCGCGCGAACTGGTGTCATCTTCGCCGACCATCACGCGGTGTATCCAACGTTTACGATGATGAACTCCGCCTCCATCGCGACAGGCACCTATCCGGGCACGCATGGATTCTACGGCAACGTGGTGTACGCCCCGCGCGCGAGCGGAAAGAACGCCAAAGGCGCCGAGATCGACTTTTCGGCGCCGGCCTTCATCGAGGATTTCGGCGTGGTCGAGGCGGTGCGCGAAGCCTACCAGGGCAGGTTGACGCGGGTTCCGACACTGCTGCAGGCAGCACAGGCCAACGGCCTGACCACCGCAGCCGTGGGCAAGTTCGGCGCCGCCTTCATTCAGGACTATCTACGGGGCGGCATCATTCTCGACGAGGACGCGGCGATACCGCTCGCCTTCGCCAAGGAACTGCAGAACGCGGGCTACGCGCTGCCGCGCAACAGCATTAACGCCCATCCGGCTCGCGAACTGAATCTCGCCAAGGATAACGGCGATCCCACTGCGCCGATCCCGATCCAGCGGCTGAAGGACGGGCAGACCGCCAACCCACTCGATCGTACGGGGGCGCTGTCGCGGCCCGGCTTTCGGTACCTGACCGATGTATTCGTCAACTACATCTTACCGGTCAAGCAACCGGACCTGACCGTGTTCTGGTCAAAGGAGCCGGACGCCACCAACCACGCCTATGGACCGGGGACCTACAATTCGATCGACGCCACCCGGATGAATGATGAGATTCTGGGCCGCGTCATGGACAAGCTTCGCGAGCTTGGCTGGGAGCAATCGACCGACATTATCATCACCCAGGACCACAATCACAGCACGGTTTCCGGCGACGTCGCGCACTTCCCGTTGCGCGACATCGCCGACGGCGGCGCCGGCGCCGTCGATCCACATGGTTACTCGGTGTCGGGCTTCGTGCGCACAGCCGAGCTACTGTCACGCGACGGGCTCAAGGCCTACGACGGTGTTGGCTGCCGCGCTATCCCGATCCTGTCGGGCATCCTGCCCGACGGCACGCACCTGCAGCCGCTGCGGGATGACGACGACGGAAGCATTTGCGGCAAGCCCCAGAAACTTACCTCCGCGGCATTTGTTGTGCCGAAGCCAGTCCCGGCGGGTGCGGTCGTCGTGGCCGCCAACGCCGGCAGCGACTACCTGTTCGTTCCGGACGGTAACCTCGGTGTGGTGAAGGCCGCTGTCGCCAGCCTACAGAGCCGGCAGCAATTCGGCGCAATCTTCGTGAGCGACCGCTACGACGAGATCGCGGGCACGCTGCCGATGAGCCTCATCAACACGGAATCAAAGGTGGCCGGACGAGCGCCGGACGTCATCGTCAGCTTCAATTACGACGGGACCATCGCAGTGGCCGGCAAGCCGGGCATCAGCTACGCAAGCTCGGTCAACCGCCGCGGCGACCACGGTAGCTTCTCACCGACCGACACGCGTATCTCGCTGCTGGCGCGCGGTCCCGATTTCAAGGTAGGCCTCTACGACACGCTGCCCACGGCCAACGTTGACATCGCCCCGACCGTTGCGCACATCCTCAAGCTCAGCATGCCGGACTTGCAGGGTCGCGTGCTCGAGGAGGCACTGAAGGACGGCCCACCGGTCACCGACTTCAGCGTGTTGCGCAAGACACACCGCTCTTCGACCCGGACCGGCTTGACCATAAAGCTGCCGACCGATCTAGACGGCCGCGGCATTGATCCGAGACTCAGCACGTATGCGGTCGAGCTACACACCAAGGTGCTGAGCCGCGGCGGCAATAGCTATACCTATTTCGACCACGCGACATCGATCCGGGAGTAGGATGTCTGCTTCACCCCTGACAACGGGGCGACAGCGGACAATCCGGGATAGCCGCTTTGGGCCCACAAGCGGACCAAGGTCCGGCCCCGAAGCTACTTCGGATTGCGCGGGAACGGGATGAACCCGTTCTGGTTCGGCATTCTCACCTTGGGCAGCGACTGCGCATCGATCACATCGTTCGATCCGACGATTCCGTTGAGATTGAGGATATAGGCCGATACCGCGTAGGCCTCGTCCGCGGTGAGCGATTTCGACTCCAGGAATGGCATTGCGCGACGCGTGTAGTCGAACAGCGTCGTTGCGTAGGGCCAGTAACTTCCCACAGTCTTTATCGGTGTCTTGTCTGGCGCCAGTGTGCCCATGCCGCCGACGAGCGCTCCAGCGAGCGCGACACTGGGCTTTATTCCCTTCTCGCCGTGACAGGACTGACATTTCGCTACATAGATGGCTTCCCCCTCGATTGCGGTGCCACGACCAGGCGGCAGACCTGCGCCATCCGGTCCGATGCTGATGTCCCACGATGCGATATCGGCGGGCGCGATCGGTTGTCCGAACTGCGGGACTTGGGCCAGGGCCGGTGCGACGGTCAGCATAGATGCGCAGACTGCAATGGGTTTAAGCGTAAACATTGCTGGCCTCCCCCTTCTCGTCGATGTGCCAGCTTGCGATGGCGTTGTAGTGGTAGACCCCACGCAAGCCGCGCTCCTCGGCGAACTGCGCGCGCGTTGGCTGCACCATGCCCGTGTCGTCGGTGGCGCGACTCTGCAGCACGGCCGGACCGCCGTTCCATTGCCACGCTGCGCGGAAGCGCACGGGCGCCTTTGGCAGGATCGGGCCCTGCAAAGCCGCCGGCGCCCAGCTCCGTCCACCGTCAGCCGAGACGTCGACCTGTCGGATGCTGCCGTTACCCGACCAGGCTAGTCCGGAAATCTCGTAGAATCCCGGTCCTCTCAGCGCGAGTCCCGGCGACGGACGGGTGATGAAGGATTTCACTTCGATCGGGAACACGAACTGCCAGGCCTTTTCATCCTTGAGCAGGATCGTGTATTTCGATGTTTCGTCTTTGGTCATGGCGGGGCCGGCAGTCAGCTTGAGCCGGCGCAGCCACTTCACGTTCATGTTGCCCTCGAAACCAGGCAGCAGCAGCCGCACGGGATAGCCGTTCGAGGGCCGCACTCGCTCGCCGTTCTGATAGAGACAGAGGAGCGCATCATCCATCGCCTTGGTGAGGGGGATGCTGCGGCTCATGGCGGCAGCATCCGCGCCCTCGGCGATCACCCAGCGCGCCTCAGGTTCGATTCCGGCTTCGTCGAGCAACGTGGAGAGCCGCACGCCGGTCCATTCCGAGCAACCCAGCAGGCCGTGAATAGCCGCCACATTGAGTGGCTGGGCCTGAGGCGCGTTGAGCGCCTGGCTGTTGCCGCCACATTCGATGAAGGCGATGCGCGATTGCATCGGATAGCGCGACAGCGCTTCGACCGTAAACACAAGCGGGCGCTTGACAAGTCCATGGATCACCAGCCGGTGTTGATCGGGATCAATTTCCGGGACGCCGGAATGGCTACGCTCGAAATGCAGCCCGGATGGCGTGATCATTCCTTCGAGCATGAGCAGCGGCGTGCGTGACGCGCCGACACCGGCCGGGTTGGGGGGCGGCGGAAAGACTTTGACGACCTTGCTCTCGAACGGTGATGGCTGGCCGTAGCCCGCAAATCCCGGACCCGGGACCTTCATCCAAGGCTGCACCGCAAGCGGTTCTGCCGATCCGCGGGACAGGCCCGCGCCGGTCGCACCGACAACGAGCGCGCCTTCAAGAAAGATACGGCGGCTTAGAATTCCGTTGCCCGCCGCCGGATCGCCTGGTTCGGGATGAGTTTTTCTAACCATGAGCAGCACTCCCTTGTTGCGGTCAAATGAACTCGCGTGCCCGCGCGCACGGGCAGTGGCGGTGAGACCGGCACAAATGGACTGTCGGCTTTATTGAGAGTGCGATGCCTGCCGACGGCATTCCCAGCTGCCATTCGCCTCGAACGGAGACGTCGGCACGTCCCGTCTCGAAAAGCAGCTCCAAAGAAGACTACAGAATCCAACGCCTATCCAAAAGAACTTCATATGGCCAGGATGTCGCACCAACAATCCGGTCAAGACCAATGGCTCCAATTTCCGAGTTGGGTCAAAACGTGACCTCGCCAGAGTGGCAGCTCTTGGCGCAAAGCGGACCTGAACGTCTGGGGACGGAGTGGTCCGGTGAGCGGTGCGAGCGATCACCGTACAAACCAAACCAGGTTTTCCTGATCATTGACGGTATCGGAGACAAAGCCGTGCGAGTGTGGAGGTGGCTCATACTGCAAAGCACGCGCGTCCACTTAGTCGATTGACTCCGATACTTGCCGAAGCAGCCATTCCTCCGAGCGGTTTGAATTTTCCTGTGAGTTCAAGACCAAGAAGTTAGCGCGGATATACCGTCGGGATTTGACCGCCAGCTTGCAAGCTTTGTGCTTGCAAATCAACGCCGTAATGTCGTCCTAAATGATTGAGTGGGGAGTGCGATCGGCTACAATCGCGTAGGTTGGCATAGATTTTCGTGAGGTCGTTCTCACCGGTTTTCGTTCCGCGGGCGGCCAGAGCTGTGGATGCCGACTTAACTTGATCGAGACCGGCATTTCTATTCCACATTAGCGGCGGAGTGCTGTGGCGGACGGCAGCGTGGAGAAGGGCCAAAGCTCATCCACCTGCCGAGACGCCAACACTTTCTGCGTTGCGGCGGACAAGGAGTCCGGCGAGCGATTGGCTGTCGACATGGCAGCCAGGAGAACTGTTATCCAGGTCGGGTGAAAATTGAGGGCAGGGGAGTTGGCTCAAAGAACGGAAGTGGCGACCCGGTTTTTATAGATTTTCATAGAGGGGGGCATATTGCATGACGAGTGATGCGGGGCTCCATTTTGATCGAACGCCAGTGCGTGATCTTGCGGCGTTGCTTCATTCATACAATGTCGACGCGTTTAACTCGCCGTATCGATCAACTGCGCCGCTACTAGCGCTCGTTAAGGACGAACGGAACACGTTTCGGAAGGTGTTGAGTGGGTGCGAGGTGCCGATGCCGGCGGACCTCCATTTTGAGTTCAAGGTCGATCATCAGTCGAAGGGGCGAGGGACCCCTTCACACACCGATATCATGGCAATCTCCGAGAACGCATGCGTTGCCATCGAGTCTAAATGGACCGAGCCTCCATACGATACGGTCGGTACCTGGCTTTCAAAGGGCGCCGACATATCGAACCGGGAGAAAGTGCTCAAGGGGTGGCTGGCCTTGATGAGGCTCGAGTGCACGCCGCTATCGCTGAAAGAAATCGCTGATTGCGAGTATCAAATGCTGCATCGGGCAGCATCGGCCTACGCTGCAGCATCTTCTTTTGCTACGAGAAAACGCCCGATGCTCGCATACCTCAAATTCACTTCGCCGGAGATGCCGGCATCTGCTGCGTCGACGGAATACTATGTTGATGCCTTGGCGTTGATCCACAAGCGACTGCGTCCAGTGGATCTTCAGAGCTTGTGGTAGAGATGAAAATGGCACCGAGCGAGCAGTTCAGATTGATCGCAGATCGTCCCAGAACAAACCCGGCAACGGGAGTTGCTGTTCGAGGCGCGTTGCAGGAGACGTCGCTGTTCAATTTCGTAAGCGACAAGGTGTATCGGGTCAGCACCCGGACGGCATGAGTTGGGCATACCACCGCCGGCTGACCCGGCGTTCCCGCAGCAGGGGGCACTGCTTCTTGCCGACCCGGTCTTCGCCGTTTGCCTGATGGGTCGACCGCAACGGTGGACTTCTTTCGCGGTCCTTACTTCGGCAGACTCAAGGCCATCGACGCCTTCACCCGGTCCATCACGACCAGGGTTTTGAAATGCTTGATATTGTGGTTCTCGAAAAACAGGCGCTTGGTCAGCTGCTCGTATTCGTGCATTGATCCGACCGTCACGACGAGCACAAAATCCGTCTCTCCCGTCACGTAGTAGCATTGCTGCACTTCCGGGGCCGAAGCGAAACTCGCCTTTGACGCCTCCAGCAGGTCAAGCCGTTCATTCTCGATCTGGACCTCCACCAGAACGGTGATTGGTTGACCTACCGAAGCGGGGTTCAGGATCGCGACGTTGCCCTGGATAACGCCGTGCTTTTCCAGACGACTGATCCGTCGCTGCACGGCAGCCGCGGAAAGATTGACCATCTCTCCGATCGTCCGCTGTGGGGTTGTGTTGTTTCGCTGAAGAATCTCCAGGATGGCAAGGTCCTGAGGATCGAGATCATTCAAGCGAAATTCTTGTGTCGGTGGCATAGCGCGCAACAAAATCACGGGATCCGGGCTCACTTAGAGGCCTTTTCTCGACAAAGCGCAATACTGTCAGCTCCATGACAGCGGTCGATCCGGACGGCAATTGCGCCGGAGATCCGGGCCTGAGATTCCGAACGAGGTGATGATGACCACCATTACGCGCCACACCGTGCCGGGGTTACCTCCGTCGATGTCGCCGAGCAGCCACGCTGTGGAGGCGGATGGATTTGTGTTTTTGACGGGGCAATTTGCGAGAAATCTCGATGACCCCGGTTCGCGCCTTCCTGACGGTATTGCGGCACAAACCGAGCAGACCCTCAAGAACATGGAACGGGTGCTGGGTAGCCTCGGCCTTGGGATGAAAAACGTCGTTAGCGTCCGCGCGTATCTTACCAGCTTCAAGCGCGACTACGACGAAATGAACGAGGTCTACTCCCGGTTCTTTCATCCGGATCATCGACCGACCAGGACCTGCGTCGGTGTCACTGATCTCGTGAGGGACGCCCTGATCGAAATCGACTGCGTCGCAAAGCGATAAGTAGAACAATCACAAAATCCAGAAGGGGAGAAAATGCAGCAAGCCAACTCGGTATCGGCGCGCCTCGACCGCCTTCCGATCTCTAGGGTTCACAAGCGTATCGTCGCCCTCGTGGGCGGCGGCATGTTCTTTGACAACCTTGACATCTACATAGCTGGCGCAGTGCTGGGCGTATTTCTCTCAACCGGCTTTTCCAGTCTCGAACTGAACGCGTATTTCGTGTCCGCGACGTTCCTGGGCATGTTTCTGGGAACGGTCGGAGCGGGCGTCGTCGCAGATATGTTCGGTCGCCGGGTGACGTTCCAGTGGAATTTGGCGATCTTCGGCCTGGCGTCTCTCGCAGGTGCTGCCGCGCCCAACATGGAATGGGTCGTTTTCCTGCGCTTCCTTTGCGGCGTGGGCCTCGGCGCCGAGATCGTTCTGGGCTATGGGACGCTTGCCGAGTTCGTCCCGCCGCAACAACGGGGTCGCTGGGTTTCCACGCTCTCGATGATTTCCAGCATGGGGCTACTGGTGTCGACCCTGTTGAGCTGGGCGCTCATCCCGGTATTCGGTTGGCGCATCATGTTCGCTGTCCCCGGCGTCGGAGCACTGATCATCTTATGGCTTCGAAAAGCGCTTCCCGAGTCTCCGCGCTGGCTGGAAGTAAAGGGGCGGTTCAGCGAAGCGGACCTGGTTGTTTCTGCTATCGAGCGCGAGGCTCGCGGGGAGCACGGTGAACTCGGCGCTCCGGAGTGGCGGCCTGCTGTTGCACCGGGGTCGATCTGGCAAAAGGCGTTCATTCGGCCTCTGGTCCTCGGAACGGTTTTGCAGGTCATCATGTTCGCAGCCCTTTATGGCCTCGTCTCGTGGATCCCGACTTTCCTTCTCAAGCAAGGCATCCCGATCAACCAGACCCTCGGCCAGTCGGCGCTCATGTCGCTCGGCGCGCCAACGGGAGCATTCGTCGCCCGGCTTTGGGTCGATCGTTTGGGTCGACGCGCCGCGATCATCGGCGGCTCTATCGGTGCGGCCATCATGACCGTGCTGTTCGGCCAGGCCACTTCACAGGTCGCGGCCGTCGGCATCGGCTTTGCCACTTTCGCGCTGATCTACTTTCTTCTCGCGACAATCCAGGCAGTCTATTTGCCCGAGCTCTTTCCGACGTCGGTTCGTATGCGCTGCAACGCCGTCTGTGTCGGAATAGCAAGGCTTACGACGGCTGTCGTTCCCTTCGGTGTTGTCTATCTTTTCAACAACTGGGGCGTTGCTGCGGTGCTGTCCACGATCGGCGGACTCCTTTTCGTACAGGCCGTTACCATGGCGTTGCTTGGACGTGAAACCGGGGGACGTTCACTCGAACTCGCGACCGACACGATGTCTCGGCCAGTGTCGGATTACGCACCCGTCGAGGTGCCTGCGACCAAGGCGGTGCCATGAGCGGTCGGGCTCCTGATTTCGATACGCGGGACGTCAGCTCGGTCCGTCGGGCGGTACGCTCCGGTGCCTTTGTCGGCTACACGGCCGGCTTCGCGCCGGATCGCGTGCAGGCGAACATTTGCATTCTTCCTCGCAGTCATGCGGAAGACTTCCTTCTGTACTGCCAACGCAATCCGCAGCCGTGCCCCCTGATTGCGCGATCGGATGTGGGCGATCCCTGTCTTCCCAGCCTGGGCGAAGACATCGACATCCGCACCGATGTGCCGCGGTACCACGTCTTTCGCGATGGCCAACTCGCAGAAGAAGTGACGGACATATCCCGGCTCTGGCGGGACGACCTGGTAACCTTCGCTTTAGGCTGCTCCTTTTCGTTCGAGTACGCCTTGCTGGAAGCGGGAATTGCGCTCAGGTATCTCGATCGTGGCGAAGTGGCTGGCGTCTATGAGACGACGGTCGATACGACGCCTGCCGGTGACTTCCGCGCGAAGCTCGTGGTCACGATGCGACCGTTCGCAGCCCGGGAAGCAATTCGTGCCATCCAGATCACATCGCGCTTCCCGAATGTTCATGGTGCTCCCGTTCATATCGGCGATCCCGGCTTGATTGGAGTGGACCTGTCGAAGAGGTACAGAGGGGTAGGCTCGGGAGAGATGCTCTCGCACGAGATCCCGTTGTTCTGGGCGTGCGGCCTCACTCCGCAGCTCGCGACTGCAAACGCGAAGCCGCCCTTGTGCATCACGCACGCGCCGTCCTCCATGCTCGTTACCGATCTGCGCAATGCTGACCTTGCTTCGTTCTAGGCGCCGCCAATTCCAGGAGAGTGAGGCATGAGAAACTTCGAGGCACCGGGGCGTTCCGAAGCGTTCGGCGTGAACGGCATGGCCGCTACGACACACCCGCTCGCCACCCTGGCTGCAATCGATGTGCTACGCGATGGCGGCAACGCCGTAGATGCAGCCGTAGCCGCGGTCGCGATGCTTGCCGTCGTCGAGCCGACCCAGACAGGTGTTGGCGGGGATTGCTTTGTCTTGTTGAAGCGGGAAGGGCAGCCGGTCATTGCCCTCAACGGGTCCGGAGCTGCGCCGGCCGCTGTAAGTCTCGGCCGTCTCGCGGAAGCCGGAATCAGAACGCTCGATCCCGAAAACGTCCACACGGTTACGGTTCCGGGCGCTGTGCGCTCCTGGGCGCAGCTTGCTGAGGACCACGGTAGGTTCGATCTGGCGCGTCTCCTTGCACCGGCCATCGCAGCTGCAGAAAACGGCTATTTGGTCACCGAGCGACTGGCCCGGGACTGGAGCAGGCAGGTGCCGAAGCTGTCTCGCCTTGCTGCGACGACCTCGGTCTTCCTTCCCTCCGGGGGAGCGCCGAAGCCGGGCCACCTGCACGTGCAGCCGGCGCTCGCTCGCGCCCTCAGGGACGTCGCTGCAAGGGGCGCGGACGTATTCTATGAGGGATGGATCGCAGAAAGCATCGTTAAGACGCTTCGTTCGCTGGGCGGCTTTCACACGCTTGCGGACTTTGCCGCGTTCAGGCCCCGATACGAGACACCGATATCGACGTCCTATCGTGGCTACGAATTGTGGGAATGCCCGCCGAACGGCTCGGGCGTCGCTGTCCTTGCCATGGCAAATCTGCTCGACCGATACAATGTCGCGGACTTCGCTCCGGTATCGGTCGAACGCTACCATCTGCTGTCCGAAATTGCCCGCATCGGCTATGCGGAGCGGGACGCCTTTGTCGGCGACCCGGATACTGCACCGGTACCTGTCGAGCGCATGAAGAGCTCAGCTCGTGCTGACATCCTCACCGGGCGAATATCGCAGAACTCGCGGTTGGCCGACGTCGTTCCGATCGCGATGCCAGAACACAAGGACACGGTGTTTCTGTCCGTTGTCGACAAGGACCGCACAGCGGTCTCGTTCATCAACTCTATCTTCGACGATTTCGGCAGCGGTATCGTCGCCCCCGAGTGCGGGGTCCTTTTGCACAATCGTGGCTTCGGCTTCGTGCTCGAACCCGACCATCCGAATGCGTTCGCGGGCGGCAGGCGTCCTATGCATACGATCCTGCCGGCTATGCTCACCCGCGACGGCGAGTGCGTGCTTTCCTTCGGTGTGACTGGTGGTCACTTTCAGCCGATCGGACAAATCCAGATCCTGTCGAACCTGCTCGACTACAAGATGTCCGTGCAGGAAGCCATCGACCAACCGCGCATCTTCGCTCGCGGCGACGTGCTTGACGTCGAAGGAACCGTTCCGGCGCATGTTGTCGAAGGTCTTCGCGCTCTCGGGCACCGGCCGACGCCGGCGCCCAATCCACTCGGAACTGCCCAGGCGATCTGGATCGACCGGAAGCGCGGGCTTCTAAGGGGCGGGGCAGATTCCCGTCGTGACGGCGTCGCACTAGGCTATTGAGAGACCAAATGTCCAAAATACTCAGCGAAAACTTCTCCCTCCAACCTAACCCGAACCCTGTTCGTCAGGAAAAGTACGGCGAGAACGGACGCGGCGATATCCTCAGCCTCGCAGCTCTCGATCAGGCGCGAAAGGAGATCACGACCTGGCCCGGTTACCGTCCCACGGTGCTGCGGCGTCTGGACGGGCTGGCGCGCGCCGCGGGCGTGCGCACGATCTTCTATAAGGACGAGGGTGCTCGCTTTGACCTCGGCAGCTTCAAGGCACTGGGCGGAGCCTATGCGGTGGCCTCCTTCCTGCAGCGTCAGGTCGAGGCTCTCACCGGCAAGCGCCCGAGCACCGGGCAGCTTGCGGCCGGATTGCTGAAAGACATCACGGCCGGCATGATTGTGACGTGTGCAACGGACGGAAATCACGGCCGATCCGTGGCGTGGGGCGCCCGCACGTTCGGGTGCAGGTGCGTGATCTTCGTGCACGCCTCTGTGAGCCAGGGCCGCCGCGATGCGATCGCCGCCTACGGCGCTGAAGTACGCGTGGTCGACGGGACTTACGACGCCGCCGTTCGCGAGGCTGCGGATACTGCCGCGCGAAACGGCTGGCAGGTGATCTCCGATACGTCTTACGAGGGATATACCGACATTCCCCGCTACGTCATGCAGGGGTACGGAGTTATGGTGGAGGAGGCCATAGAGCAACTGCCGCGCGGTGTTTTTCCGACCCACGTCTTCGTGCAGGGCGGTGTTGGCGGCCTCGCGGCGGCCGTCTGCTCCTATCTTTGGGAGCGCTTCGGCGAGAGGTCGCCCCTGTTCTACGTGGCCGAGCCCGAGACGGCGCGATGCCTCTACCTTAGCGCGGTGGCGGGGCAGCCGACTGCCGACCACGGCACGCTGGACACGCTTATGGCTGGTCTTGCCTGCGGGGAGGTCTCCCTGTTGGCCTGGTCGATTCTCGATGTGGGCACCGACGGATTCTTCTCGATCACTGACGCTTCCGCGGCGGAAACGATGCGCTTGCTTGCCGATGGTCGATACGGCGATCATCCGATCGTCGCCGGCGAGTCCGCCGTCGCGGGTCTCGCTGCGGCACTTCTGGCGGCCGGTGACGCCGACGCACGGCATGCGGTCAAGCTGACTGAAGAGAGCGTGGTGCTGGTCATCGGAACGGAAGGAGCAACCGATCCAGTCGTGTACGAGCGGATCGTCGGAAAGCCGCCCGAGCGCGTCGTGGCCGGCTGGTCGAACGCGGCCAGGGAGGAACTGGTGCAATGACGTCGTCGGGCTGGAACAAGCTTGTTTCGCATGAGATCGACAAAGATCGCGAGGCTCTTGTCGATCTGTGCCGTCGATTTGTGGCGGCTCCGAGCATGAATCCGCCTGGGCGGACGACGGAGGTCGCGGACGAATTGCAGGCGTTTTTCCGGGAGAGGGGGCTGGCGAGCGAGCGGATCGCCGTTGTGGACGACGCCGCCAACGTTCACCTGACGCTGAGTGGCTCGGCGGAAGGAAAGCATGTGGTCTTCAACGCCCACATGGACACGATGCAGCCGGGCGACGAGTCCGCGTGGAGCGTTTCGCGTCTCGAATTGACCCGCAAGGAAGGTCGTCTTTACGGCCTTGGCATGGGAAACCTGAAGGGCGGTCTCGCCGCCATGGCCCTCGCGACGACAGTGCTTGCACGGCATCGCGAGCAGCTTCCGGGGACCCTGAGCTTCACGGCCGTTTGCGACGAGGTCATGTTCGGCGGACGCGGCACCGAGCACCTCCTCGCTGTTCGGCCGGATCTTGCCGGCGACTTTATGATCAGCGCAGAAGGTCCCGGTTTCATGGATTTCGCTGTTGCGGAGAAAGGCCTTCTCTGGGTCGATGTCGAGGCAACCGGACCGGGAGGCCATTCTTCCCGCGCGCTGCGGGGCGAAAGCGCCGTCGGCAAGCTCGCCAACTTCATGGCACAGGTCGATACCTTCAACGATGTCTTCGCGACCTTGCCGCAGGAGCTCAACGGGGTGACCGGCGGAGAAGGAAACTTGGGGCTTCGCTTGTCGGCCAACGCGGGTGTGATCGACGCGGGCGAAGTGCGCAGCCTGATCTCGCCGTCCGCGATTGCGCGGTTTGATTTCAGGCTTCCGCCGGGAATCAGTGTTGCAAGCGTCAAGGACCGCCTGCAGAGGATCGCCAGCACCATTCCGGGAATCCGTCTCTCGTACCCGAAGGAGTGGGATGCGAACTGGGAGGCGGTTGATAGCCCGTATGCGAAGAGCCTGATTCAAGCGATTGGTGAGGTGCGAGGAAAAACACCTCGTCTAGTCGTGCGACTTCCGGGCAGCGACGCCCGTCATTGGCGGAATAAGGGTGTTCCGGCCGCTTGTTTCGGACCGCAGCCCACGTTGTCGGCCGGTGTGGACGACTATGCCAATGAGCAAGACGTAGTCGATTGCGCGAAGATTTATGCTCTTGCGGCGATCGATCTCATGAGTCTTCGCTGAAACCATATCCTGGCTCTTCCAAGCGAGGAGCTGCCGCGAAAAAGTGTTTCTCGCCGAGTGAGTGGCGTGAGCGATCATCGTACAGACTAAATCAACGCTGGTCATTGACGGTACCGCAAGCCACGCCGTGCGACCGCGAGCGGTGTCGTTCCCGGCCAGGCACGCGCGGCCATCCGGTCGATTGACTCTGATACTTACCGAAGTCGGCATTCTTCCGAGCGACGTGAATTTTCCTGTGAATTCAAGTGCGTAATATTGTGACGGATCAGCCACCGGCAGTTGACCGTTGGCGAGGGCAATTTGTACTTAGAAAACAATGCGATAGAATCGCTCGAAATGAATGAGTGGGAGTAGGGCGGCCGGCTGCTATCGCGCAGTTTGGCGTAGTTTTGGTGAAGCTGTTCTCACTCCTCTCATATACGAGCTCTGGTCCGAGTTGTGGCCTCTACTTAACCCCGCTCGGTGTCTGAATTCGACCGCGCTTCCACGAACAGAGTATTGTGGCGCACTATAGCGTGCAGAGTGGCCGGAGCCTGCGAGGCGAAGCCTCAGTTTGAGGGATCGGCAGCAGTTGGAGCGAAGCGGACATCCGGGCCGACGGCAGCAACGGGCCAGAAGCATGTCGGTCATCAGTCTGGTGTCAATCACGGACCGGCGCTTCTACTTCGGCTCGAGGTGCAGCGATGGGGCCATTGCGCACTCATCGAAATGAAGCACGAACCTCATCGATGGTCAGCTTTGGGTTCTGCAGATGAGGAAAGTGCCCAATGCCGGGGAGGAGCGTGAGTTCTGCGTGGATACTTTCGGCGAACTCAAGGCCCATCTCTTTCTTGATGTAGAGGTCCTTCTCGCCCCGAACCACCTTCACCGGAGTCTTGAGCCTGGCCAGTCGCGATTCGAAATGATCCTGGTCCCGCGTAAAGTGCGAGTAGTAGTGGGAGAAAGCGTCTGCTGTCGTCATCGCGCCCTGGCTCCTGCGCGGGACATGTCGTCCTTGAATTCTCGCGACACTTCGAATTGCGCTTCCTTGGGCAAGCCTCTTGTGAAGGTGTTCTCAAGGATCTCGTCGCGATTTCTGTTCAGGTTGGCGCGGACCTACCTCGCTCCACCGCGGTCATGAGCAACCGCATATCCGTCAAATCGAAGCACAATTATTAATCTTCGGCGTCGCCGAAGTTTCCTATCGGAAATGACCAATTGTGGCGATCGGTAATGTGAGCGTAGCTTGCTAAGTGCGACGCCATGCTTGCCGATTTTGACTATAAAACAAGAAATTGGAGAATGGCGCCTTAGTGAGAGCGACATTTTTTCGGAGCTATCACGCTATATGCACGCGGATGCCATCGGCCTACGCGAAGTCAAAAATGGAGACACGGCCTGGTCCGAGGAGTCGAGATGAGTGATTATCTTTCGCGGCATGTTCTATTTGTCGCGCTGACGTTTTTCGTCGCCGGATTCGTCAAGGGCGTGGCGGGAATGGGTTTGCCGACTGTCTCTATGGGCGTCCTCAGCGCGATCATGCCGCCAGTCAGTGCAGCTTCTCTGCTGGTCATTCCATCCTTCGTCACAAATTTTTGGCAGTTGTTTACAGGGCCGAATTTTCTGGGCCTGATTAAAAGACTTTGGGTGATGATGCTCGGCATACTGGTTGGCACCCTTGCCGGCTCGTGGCTTTTGACGAGCGCCAATACCGTGTACGCAAGTGTTGGATTGGGTGCCGCCCTGATTATCTTTGCAGTGCACGGCCTATTTGCGAAGCCATTGTCGGTTCCCACGCGCTTCGAACGTTCATTGTCGCCTGTCATCGGGTTGGCAACCGGACTAATCAACGGAGCAACCGGAGTTTTCACGCTTCCCGCCGTTCCTTATCTTCAGGCTCTCGGTCTTTCCAAAAACGATCTCATCCAGGCGCTCGGGCTGTCGTTCACGGTCTCAACAATTGCATTGGCGGCAGGCCTCGCCCGTGGCGGAGCTTTCCATCTTGGAAGTATTACCCTGTCAGTCCTTGCGATCATTCCTGCGTTGCTGGGGATGCACGTCGGAACAATGGTCCGTGGGCGCATAAGCGCGGCAACCTTTCGACGTTGGTTCCTGATCCTTATCGCTATTCTTGGTCTTGAACTCGCTGCTCATCCATTCCTCTTCTGAAGCAGATGACGATGTCCGAGCGTATGACATAGACAGCCACGCCTACTACCGCTCGATGCCAGCCCACACGAGGGGGGGCGCCGGCCATAGCGCTTAAGAGATAGCGACCTTCGGCTCCATAAGCTGCTGCGCAAGCAAACCGGCGTGCGGTGTGAGCGCAGAGAAGTCACGCGCACAAAGATGAAGCTGCCTTAGCGCCCAGGAGTCTCGAAGGGGCACGATTGTCAAACCGAGGTGGCTCACATCTTTGGCGGAAGCTTCGGGCAAAATAGCGATCCCAACACCGGACTCAATCATCATTGCGATGTTCTCAACGCGCCTGAGTTGAATGCGGTAGTAAATTTGCCGACCCAGGCGTGCGGCGCGTTCTCCTAAATATGCTTCCAAGGCAGCGTCGGCCACGCCAACGAACGGCTCATCAACGACATCTGCGAAAGCTATCGATTGTTGATCGCTGATGCGGTGCGTTTCGCTCACAACAGCGACGAGTTGGTCTTGCGCGATAACGTGAGTCTGCAACGCCTCCAGACCAGTGTGGTAAGCTACAATTCCCAGGTCAGCACGACCTTCCAGGATGGCCCGTACAATCTCGGCGCTCGGTCGTTCATAGAGATCAATTGAAAGATCTGGATAAGCGACCAAGAAACGGTCGAGCCGAGGAGGAAGAAAAGCGGACAACCCGGCCGTGTTGGACAAGAGCCTGATGCGTCCTCGCAGGCCAGTGCCGTAGCTGCGCAACTCACCGCGCATCTGCTCTACCTGATCCAGAATCAACCGTGCATGGCGAACCAGAGCGTCACCGGCCGGCGTCGTAGTGACACCCCGCCTATTTCGCTCCAGGAGCTGGGCGCCAAGCGTAGATTCCATCCCGGAAATGCGTTCGCTCACGGAAGCGAGAGCCAGATTCATGCTCTCGGCACCCTTGGTGAGGCTGCCCCGCTCCACCACGGTTAAGAACAACCGCATATCCGTCAAATCGAAGCGCAATTCTCATCCTTCGCCTCGGCCGAACCAATCCATCGGAAATGGCCAATTGCGGCACCTGGTTGGCTTGCTTATCTTACCCCACAGGAAGCCATGTTCGCCAATTTTCTTTGTTAATACAATAGGTTGAAGAGATGGTGTTTTGGTGAAAGCTAGGTTTGCCGGCCGCAACATCACGCCATATGCGAGTGGATGCCATCGGCTTGCGCGAAGCTTTCAAATGCCATTGCCAGTCCGAGTGAGTCAAAACAAGGAGATTCACGATGAAGGCGATCATTGTGACGGACCAAGCTGCGGGTACGGCCGGGATGAAGCTGGTGGAACGGCCAGAGCCGCAAGGGGCAGCGCTCGCCAGCCTATCGGGCGCTAGTTACGGCGATGTCGTTGTTCAGGTCCATGCGTCGGGATTCACCGGAGATGAGCTGGCATGGCCCTCGACCTGGATCGACCGTCTCGGCCGTGACCGGACGCCTTCGATCCCCGGCCACGAACTGGCCGGAGTGGTCTCCGCCCTCAGTTATGGAACGACGGGGCTATCGGTGGGACAGCGGGTGTTCGGCCTCACAGACTGGACTCGCGACGGCACGCTGGCGGAGTATGTGGTCGTCGAGGCCCGCAACCTCGCCGCGCTACCCGGGGACGTTGACTTCACGGTGGGTGCGGCCCTCGTGATGCCGGGCCTGACCGCGTGGCAGGGGATGTTCGAGCACGGCCGCCTTTGTGCGGGGCAGAGCGTCCTTGTGCACGGTGCGGCTGGCGTGGTCGGTTCGATGGCAACCCAGCTCGCGCGTGAGGCCGGGGCATATGTCATCGGCACGGGACGCGCTGCCGGCCGCCAGACGGCTCTCGACTTCGGCGCGCAGGAGTTCGTCGACCTCGATAACGACGCTCTGGAAGATGTTGGCGGAGTCCATCTGGTTTTCGATGTCCTCGGCGGCGACATCGCGAAGCGGTCTGCAAGCGCGGTTCGAGCCGGGGGAACGCTGGTGACAATCGCAGGCCCGACAGAGGCGCGCCCCGCTGATGGCCGGACGATTGACTTCGTTGTCGAGGCCAATCGCGACCAACTGAGCGAGATCGTCCAGCGAGTGCGAGACGGACGACTGCGAACGAACATTGGCACTGTCGCGAGCCTCGACGATGCTGTCGCTGCCTTCAACCCGACCGAGCGACGGCCGGGGAAGACGATCATTCGCGTTCGTCCCTGAGGACTCGGGAAGGGAGGGCGATTCTTCACCTTCCCGCCTTTTCGCACGTGGAGATTAGTGAAGGTACTTCTCGTATGTCCCAAATCGACTGGCTAAGCCATCTCCTGCAAATGATGACGGTCACTGGCCAAGTGGAGGCCCGCTGCGTTTATGGATCACCATGGCTTGTGGACTTCGCGCAGTCCGCGGCACACGAAATTCCCTACCACGTTGTGCTAAAAGGCAGTGCCATTATTGAGGATCCGGAAACGGGGACGGCGACGGAATTGCTGGCCGGGGATATTGTGTTGTTGCCTCACGGGTCGGCACACGCCTTGCACGATGGCAGCGGACGTATACCGGGTCGAACCTACGAGCGCCAAGTTTCCGCAGGATGGATGCTCAGCGAGAACGATGGCGGAGGCGAGCATCTGGACATGTTGTGCGGGCGATTTTTCGTCGCACCGCCCCATGATCGGTTGATCCGCGATTATCTACCCAGGGCTCTAATGGTACGCGCCATGGCCGGTCGTGGTGAAGCGGGCATCGGGTCAGCTTCGAACCACCTGGCCAGTCTGGTGAGCATGATGCGCATAGAGTCCGCTGGCGAAAGACCAGGAGGGCACGCAATCCTCAACGGACTGACGCTAACGCTGTTCACACTTGCACTGCGCGCTGCAAGTGAGTCTGAACAGGCGCCTGCAGGCCTATTGGCACTTGCCGGCCATTCACGATTGGCACCAGCCATTTCAGCCATGTTCGACAATCCGGCGCGCCCCTGGAATCTTCAAGATCTGGCCGACTTGTGCAACATGTCTCGCGCAACCCTCGTGCGGCACTTTCAAGACAGGCTGGGCCGTTCTCCTATCGATCTTCTGACGGACATCCGCATGAGCATAGCCGCCAACGAACTGAAGAAGCCGGGAATGTCGACCGAGTTCGTGGCCGATGTAGTCGGGTATCAATCCGTGTCAGCATTCCGGCGTGTTTTCACCGACAAGGTGGGGATGGGGCCGGGGCAATGGCGGCGGCGCTTGGCACGCGAGGGCGAGGGCGAGGATGCGTTCGCGCTCGGTGTACATCCCGGATAAAAGACCCGAATATCGAGCTCAACTCGGCGAAAAAACGTCCGCCGTCCCGCGCCGCAACCGGGCGGATCGATCGTCTCGTTGTCTTGAGACTTTTAGGTCTTTTATTGAGCAGACCTAGTCTCGAATTCGGTATCGGCTGAGCTTAAAGCGGCAGGTCTTAACTGCGACGAGAGAGCCGAACCATGAGCCGCATCGCCATCCCCGCTGTCGAGTCCGCCACCGGCGCCACTGCCGATATTTATGCGCGTGTGAAAAAACTTTCCGGCGGTCGCGTTCCCAATACGTACGCCGCATTGGGCCACCTTATACCGGCGTCTTTGGCTGCCGTGCTCGACGCCCAAGGTACATTGAATTCGGGCAACCTGAGCCGGCAAGAGCACGAAACCATCAAACTGCTAATCAGTGAGAAGACCGGTTGCGACGTTTGCGTGGCTGCGCACAGCTTCGTCGGCAAACTGGTGGGTCTACCGGTCGATGCGCTGCATGCCATTCGCGCAGGGCAGCCCACGGGCGATGCCAAGCGTGATGCCTTGGTGCGTTTCGTATCCTACCTGCATGCCACGAGCGGCACGATCAGCGACGACGAGTTCAATGCCATCCGTGAGGCCGGCTACACCGACACCCAATTGGCGGAAATCTCGCTGACCATTGCACTCGGCATCTTCACCAATACCTTCAACCGCATCAACGGCACCGACGTCGACTTTCCGTCCGTCGAGTAAACCGCCCCGCCGGGCGGATAAGGCATCGCCCATCCAAGTTTGTTCTGGCTGCTTCTACATGCGGTGAGTGAGAGCAATTCCGCATAGCGCGAAAGCACCCGTGTACCTCGATCTATCCCATCATCCGTAGCGATAGTCGTGAACAACACAATCACCAAGGTCAATCCCGTCGTCGAATGTATCTTGAGCCGCCGCTCGAGCAAATTCTACGATCCAGCCGCCACTCTGAGCGACGATCAGATTCGCGAGCTAGTGCGCATCGGTACGACCGCGCCCACATCCTTCAATTGCAGAATTGGCGTTTCATCGCCCTACGTACGCCTGAAGCCAAGGCACGCCTCAGTCCGATCGCTTGGAGCCAGCCGGCGATCATGGATGCAGCAGTCACCTTCATCGTCATTGGCAGGTTGGCGGATGCGAACACTCTCCCACAGCGCCTGGCACCTGTCGTGGAAGCCGGGATCATGCCGGCACATATGGTGCCGAAGAGCGAACGCCGCGCACGCAGTCTTTATGACGACCAACCGCAGCGCCAGCGTGATGAAGCTATGCGGACCGCAACCTTTGGCGCAGCGGCGATGATCTATGCCGCGCACTCCTTTGGCCTGGGATCCACACCGATGATTGGTTTTGACGCCGACGCGGTGCACCGCGAGTTTGGTCTCGGCGAAAACGAAGTGCCCGCCATGTTGTTGACCGTTGGACCGGAGCGAGCTGGGAACTGGCCGCAGAAGCCGCGTATGCCGGTGGCCGATGTGCTTGATCTTCTCTAACCATTTTTAAAAACAATTCCGAATGTCGCCAGGCACGCCAATGCTGTTCCAGCAGGCAGCGCCTCGCACCGTCCTGCTCCATTTACGACAATCAGGTTGATCCCTGTAACGGCAGAGGTGCGAACCGCGTGTCTGCAACTGCGCCATGCAACACGGGGGAGAGAGCGCATCGTCGGTTCGGAGAAAGATGAGCATATCGAGCCTTTAATTGAGCCGAGTTCGTCTCGAACCACCTAGTGCGTGGCCGTATCTATACCTCTCCAACATGTCGATCAAAGGACCGCTATGACCACCGCCATCGCCGAAAACGCTCAAACTCGCAGTGCTAACGTAGGTCTCGTCATGACCAATGCATTCATCGAAACCATGCTGAGCCGCAGTGCTACGAAGTATTATGATCCGGAGGCTGTTCTGACTGACGAACAGATCACCGCCCTAGTGGAGATCGGGACCTCGGCGCCGACCTCGTTCAACTTCCAGAACTGGCGTTTCGTTGCCGTGCGTTCACCCGAGGCGAAGGAGCGGCTACGCCCGATCGCCTGGAACCAGGCGATTAGCTACGAAGCGGCGGTGACATTCATCATCATCGGCCAGCTCGCTGATGCGAGCACCGTACCCGCGGTCTTTGGCCCGATGGTGAAAGCGGGCTACATGCCGGCGGACCAGCTTCCTGAAGCGGAAAAGGGTGCCCGCGGTATTTACGACGATAACCCGCAGCAGCAACGAGACGAGGCGATGCGCAGCGCAACGTTCGGCGCGGCCGCGATCATTTACGCTGCCCGGTCGATGGGCTGGGGCTCGACCCCGATGATCGGTTTTGACCCCGCCGCGGCGAGAAAGGAATACGGCCTCGCCAACAACGAGATCCCCGTGATGCTTCTCGCGGTCGGGCCGATGCGTGATGGGAATTGGCCGTCGAAGCCACGCCGGCCCGTGCTCGACGTCCTGAGCTTCCGTTGAACCCATAACGGGGCGCACCAACACATACGGAGCTATCGATGTCCAGAATTACAACCCCTAAGCCGGAACACGTCCCGG
Source organism: Bradyrhizobium sp. USDA 4506 (assembly GCF_054058795.1). NCBI lineage: Bacteria > Pseudomonadati > Pseudomonadota > Alphaproteobacteria > Hyphomicrobiales > Nitrobacteraceae > Bradyrhizobium > Bradyrhizobium sp. USDA 4506. The sequence continues at coordinate 2,124,114 of NZ_JBSSBM010000002.1, forward strand.
CGGATTCGAAACCGACGCTCGATGCGTTCACCAAGAATATTGGATTCACCCCCAACATGCTGGCGTGCTTCGCGCAGAGCCCGGTTGCGTTCAACGCGTGGGCCGACCTAATCGGCTCCTTGAGCAAGACGCTTGACGTGAAGACCCGTGACAGCATCGGTCTCGCGGTCTCGGAGGTGAATGGCTGCAACTACTGCCTGACCGTGCACAGCTATACGGCCGAGCACATGGCCAAGTTGCCGGCCAATGACATCATCCTTGCGCGCCAGGGTCATGCCTCCGATCCGAAGCGCGACGCCGCCCTCCAGTTCGCGCGCAAGGTCATCCAGTCGCGCGGACAGGTCAGCGACACCGACCTGAAGACCGTGCGCGATGCTGGCTACACGGATGCGAACATCATGGAGATCATCGCCCTGGTGGCCATGTACTCCCTGACGAACTTCTTCAACAACGTGTTCGATCCAGACAAAGACTTCCCTCCCGTAAGCCCGGCTGGGTCGATCTGAGCTAGCGAGCGTAACGTTCGAGTCTGGATGCGCCTCAAGAAAAGTCGTTAAGAGCGCATCCAGGCGGGAGCAGTTAATTTTCCGGAGGAAATGTGCCCCAGGCCGATTGGCTGAGCCGGCTTCTGCAAATTATTACCGTCACCGGGCAGCTAGAGATTTGCTGCTCGTATGGTGCGCCGTGGCGTTTGGCCAAGTCTCAGTGTGCGGCACATGAGATTCCTTACCATATCGTGCTCAATGGCCGGACTGTAATCGAGTTTCTTGAGACGGATACTGAAACGACCAAAGAACTGGTAGGCGGTGATATCATCCTGTTGCCTCATGGGTCGGCCTATGTGCTGCACGATGGCAGTGGAGCTCCAGCGGGGCCGACTGATGTTCGGCAAGGTTCTGGAGGGTGGGCCTTCAAAAAGAATAGTGGCCCGGGTGAGCGTCTAGACATGTTGTGCGGGCGATTTTTCATTGGAGCGCCCCATGATCGCCTGATTCGTAACTGCCTCCCCACGAAGCTGGTAGTGCGGTCCATAGAGGGGCTTGCTGGGGACGATACTGGGTCAGCTTCGAACCATCTGGCCAATCTCGTGGCGCTGATGCGGATGGAGGCAACAAGCGACAAACCGGGAGGCGATGCCATCCTTCGCGGGCTTTCCTCGGTGCTGTTCACGCTGGTGTTACGTGCAGCGAGCGAATCTGAGTCAGCTCCAGAAGGACTGCTGGCGCTGACGAGTTATTCGCGACTTACACCGGCTATTGCAGGAATGTTCGGTGATCCGACGCGACACTGGAATCTGATCGATCTCGCTGACTTGTGCGGCATGTCGCGGGCTACCTTCGCGCGTCATTTTCAGGACAAGCTGGGGCGTTCGGCCGCCGATCTGTTGACGGATATCCGGATGAGCTTGGCCGCCAACGAGCTGAAGAAGCCGACGATCAGCATCGAGGTCGTGGCCGAATCGGTCGGGTATCAGTCTGTGGCGGCGTTCCGGCGCGTGTTCATCGACCGAACGGGGACGACACCAGCGCAGTGGCGCCGTTTGGCCCGCGAGAGAGCGAGCAAATAAGTTCGCGTTCGCTGTGCCAATCGGATCAGTCGTCCGGGAGAAGATGAATTGCCCGCGGTCGGATGTTGGGAAGCTGAAGCGCTGGGGCACTCGTTTGGTCGATCTCGGCAAGGATCTCGGCATGAAAGTGTCGACCGCAGAAATCGTCCACCTGCTGGCGAAAATATTCGGTGCCTGATGGGCAACTTCACCGACATCCTCGCTCGTATAGGAAAGCTCTCGACCAGCATTACGAAGCAGCGTCCCTTTCTGGTATTCCGCCAGACCCTCTCCGCCGACCGCTTTGGCCGAACATCGCGAACGCGGTCCTCTTTCTCGCATGCAATCCCTTCTCGACCGGTTCGACCGTCGTCGTCGATGGGGGAGCCACCGTCGCGGCGTGAGCGGCTGCCGGATTGTTGGACCGCTTCGATACGCGCGGCTATCATCGAAGAAAGACCAGATGTTCGCCTATTGAACAAGATAATCGGGAGGTTTGAATGGTCCGCAGGTCGACGGTGCTCGCGATACTCGGTGCTGGAATTCTGTTCGCAGCCGCAGCACCCGCTACAGCACAGCCGGCGGACGTCAATTCGCCCGATCTCGTTCTCGTCAACGGAAGGGTCCTGACCCTTGACGAGCAATCCAGCGTGACCGAAGCGATCGCCGTCCGGGACGGAAAGATTCTCGCGGTCGGAAGCAGCGCGTCCATGCGGGCGCTCGCCGGAGCGCGCACGCAGGTGCTTGATGTATCCGGTAAGACCGTCGTTCCCGGATTGATCGATACGCATGCGCACTTCAAGGCGGCTGGACTTGGCGACTATGTCGTCGTCATGGGCCGGGCGAAGACGGTCGCGGAAGCGCTCGAGGCAATCAAGGCCTTCGTCGCCAAGAAGAAGCCGGGCGAGTGGATCGTTGGGGGAGCGTGGCACCCGCCGTCACAACTCGCCGAGAAGCGCTACCTGACGAGACAGGAGATCGACAGCGTCGCTCCGAACAATCCGGTCTACTTGCGCACCGTCGGGCATTTCTCGATGGCGAACACGATGGCGTTGCAGAAGGCAGGCATCGATAAGACCACCGCAAACCCGGACGGTGGCTCTTTCGAGCGCGACGCGGCCGGCGAACTGACCGGCGTCCTCGTCGAGACCGCGATCGACCGGGTCGAGAAGGCCGTTCCGCTGTGGACCGAAGAGGATGAAATCAGGCAGTTCACACTTGCGGAAGGCGCGCTGAACAGTTTTGGGATCACGAGCGCGGTCGAAGGCGCCACGGAAGCGCGCGACGTCCGTACGCTGCAGAAGCTCGCGGCGTCCGGACAAGCGACGCTGCGGACGGGATTGATGTACAGACCCGAGCCGCCCGCCGATCTAGGCGCCTGGGAAGCGATCATGTCGGGTAATGGCGCTTCGTCCGGCTTCGGCGACGACTGGGTCAGGTTTGCCGGCATCAAGATCTTCTACGATGGCGGCATGACCTTGAAGACGGCGTTGATGCGCGACGTCTATCCGGATTCGCACGACAACTACCACGGCATCGCCCAGCAGACCCCCGAGCGGCTCACGCAACTCGTCTCAATCTGCAATCGCTACAGCTGGCGTGTTGGCGTGCACGTCGTAGGTGATCTCGGCATCGACCAGGTGCTCGACGCCTTCGAGGCGGCCGACAAGAAACGGTCCATAAGCGGCCGTCGTTTTGTTCTCATCCACGCGAGCCTGATCAGACCTGAGCAGATGGAGCGCGCCCACAAGTTGGGGGTCAGGGTCGATTTCCAGAACGTCTTCATGTGGGACAAGGCTGCGACCGTCGAGCGCTTCCTGGGGCGGCCAACAGCCGATCGCGCCGTGCCGACAAAGACCTTGATCGAGAAGATGGGGCTGGACAATCTCGGTGCCGGAACCGACTTCCCGGTCAACCCGATCAACCCGTTCCTCAACATGTACATCATGGTGACGCGGAAGGATCCGAACGGAAGCGTCTACGGTGCGCCGGAAGCTATCAGTCGCGAACAGGCACTCCGCCTCTACACGTCGGCAGCTTCCCGCTACATGTTCGACGAAGCACGCAAGGGTACGATCCAGCCGGGCAAGCTTGCCGACCTCTCGGTCCTTTCCGCGGACTACATGGCCATTCCGGAAGAGCAAATTAAAGACATCAAGGCGGACATCACGCTTGTCGGCGGCAAAATCGTCTTTCAACGTTGACTCGAAGGAGAGGACTAACGCCGAAGCGCGCACTATCGACGTCGCCAGTTCGTCGACGCCGGGCGCCTAGGCCGGAGCACGGCAGTCCGGGGAGCGGAGGAATGCTCCTGACATCTGACGGTATTTTAAGATTTGTGTCAGTGCGGGCACTGTCAGTGTTGGTTGCGCATGCGGCGCGCCATCCAATCGATAGACTCCGATAGGTAGCGGAATTGCCTGCATTCCATGAGGAGCAATTTTTCTTGTGGATTCAAGACCAAAAAAATACGGCGGGTATGCCGTCGGCGTTTGTCCGTCAGATCGAGAAAATTGTGCTTACAGCTCAACGACGTGCCGTCGTTCAAAATGATAGAGTGGGAGTAGCGTCGCTGGCTGCTACTGCGCAGTGTTGCGTAGGTTCTGGTGCGGGTGTCTACTTCCTTTCCTTGCCATTGAGGATGGAGTTACGGACCTCCACTTAGCTTGATTGAGCTCGGCAATCCATTCATCTGCGTTGGCGGGCGTATCGAAGCGCGTTGGAGCGTGCGGAAAGGTTGCGCAGGCGGAGTGGGTCGCACGACGGCGGAGCGGAGTGAATCAGCTCCTTGTGTACGCGGAGCGGGTCCTGTCGTTCGAGCAGCGAGGTTGAAGGATGTCGATGTCGTGGCGCGAGTCGCTCCCCTGCCACAACGGGTACACCCCTGTGAGCTCACCTACGTCTTCTTTCAACGATAATCCGCGCTCCATGGCTGCAGTACTCGCGGCTGTCTCCGGCGCGCGATCTGTCCTCCTTGCTGCAGCGGACTGATCAAACTATTCCCTAAGGTTCATTTGGACGAAGCACGCACCGGCCGCAGCAACGAGGCCGAGCGCGGCGGCGAAAATGGTCGCGCCGGTGGCAAGTCCCGCAAGGTCGATCAGATAGCCGGTCAGCACTGGAAGCAGACCAGCGGGGATGTATCCGCCGAAGTTCATGACCGCGTTTGCCTCTGCGCGGCGCTCGGCAGCAACGTGCAGGCCGATCAACGAAAGTCCGCCGAGCTGCCCAAAGCCCTGGCCCGCGCCAGCGAGCAAGGCGGCGAGGATCAACAGACCCGCCAGCGATGCGTCGACCGCAATCGCGATGCTGATCATGGACATGACGGTGGCGGCCGCACCGATCAACATGATCGCTCGAATGGGAAGCTGCCTGAGCGCGAACTGAACGCCTGTTGCCGTCAGGAACATGGCGCAGGCCGTTCCTCCCGCAACAAGAGGGCTTGTGACATGGAGCAGCTTTGAAAGCAGCGATGGTCCGAGCGACAGCACGAAGGAGGTTGCCGTGATGCCGGGGCCGAAGATCGCGACGCCGAAAGCGACCTGCCGGCGATTTGCGCGCGGAACGCTGGGCACGCGCAGCCGCCAGCCATCGCCAGACTTGCGATCGAGCCGCTGCTGCGGCAGTGCAAGCACCAGAAGGCCGGTGCACGCCAACACGATCAGCTCGGTAGTGAAGATCAAAACGACGGGCTCGGCGAGCTGAACTGCAACGGAGCCCGCAAACAGCGGACCGAGGCCCGCGCCAAGCACCATGGCGACCGACGCGATCAGTGACGCCAGCCGGCGACGGTTCGGGCCGCCCTGATCGACGACGGAGGCCATGCCCGCTGACACCACGACGCCGACCGCAACGCCCGACAGGAAGCGCGCGACGAGCAGGGCGCCGACCGTCGTCGCGGTCGCAAACAGCACGCATGCCAACATCGCCGCTGCAAGGCCGGGCAGCAGAACTGGTCGTCGGCCGTAGCGATCGGAGAGCTGACCGGCGAGCGACAGAGACACCAGCAGGCCCAGAATGTAGGCTGCGAAGATCACGGTCAATGTGCCGGAAGAGAACCCGATCGTCCGCTGCCAATAGACGTAGAGCGGCGTTGCCGAATTCGACAGCACAAACACCGCTGTGACGACCCAGGCCGCGCTCCACATGCGCCAGGGGCGGGGTTCGCTGCGTGATGTGTCTGAAGGACGACCGATATCGCATGTGGTCATGCTATTCTCCTGTACGAAGTTTATCGTACTTAACATGGTTCGACAAATCTCGTACAGCGATGTAAGACAGCGCTCATATCGGTTCGTCAAAACTGCATAGGAATGCGCAGCCGTGGATGATCTTCCCGAGCCTCTGCCGGAGCCGGCCGCCAAGGAGATGCGGCTGGAGGCAATCATGGGCGCGCTCTCCGATCCGATCCGTCTGACGATCGTGCGCAAGCTTCTGCTGGAATCGGAGGCGTATGATCACACGTGCGGCTGGTTCGGCTTCGACAGGCCAAAGTCCTCGCTGACACATCATTTCAAGGCGCTGCGCGAAGCCGGCCTGATCCGGCAGCGTCAATACGGTCTCGAGCGGCGCAGCCGTCTGCGTATGGAAGACCTGAATCGGTGCTTTCCCGGCCTTCTGGATTTGGTTCGAAACTGGGATGAGCGGAAGCCCGGCGGGGCCAGTGTGCGTCAGAAGGCCAGCGCGCAGAAAAGTGGCGGGGCAAAGCGGTCCTAGCCGAGGATCGGCATGCTCACTCGGCCAGTCACGAACGGACCGAGCCGAAAGTTTGTTTAGTGTCCCGGCACGAAACGTGGAACGTCCTTCCCATCGAGGTAGCCAAGAAGGACGTCGGCAGCGGCGTCCGCAAACTGTCCGTACATTTCGTCCGTCGGCCAGCCGAGATGCGACGTGAGGACAACATTGGAGAGCTGCCGCAACGGGTGAGCCGCGGGCAGGGGCTCCTCGTCGAACACGTCGAGCGCGGCACCGGCAATGCGACCATCGGCAAGCGCGCGGTAGAGAGCCTTCTCGTCGACGATGGGGCCGCGCGCTGTGTTGACCAGATAGGCCGTCGGCTTCATCAGCGCGAGCCTTGCCGCGTCGATCAGGCCGCGCGAGTTGGGGCTGAGCGTTGCGTGAACCGAGACGATGTCCGAACAGCGCATGAGGTCGTCGAGCTCGCGCCGCTCCGCGCCGTGCTGCGCAGCGGCTTCGGCTGTCAGCCGGTTGCCCCAGGCCAGAACCTTCATGTCGAACGCGCCCGCAACCCGCGCTACGTACTTGCCGATGTTTCCGAGGCCCACGATACCGAGCGTCTTGCCGCGCAGAACCCGGGTCATCGGCGTCGGCCATCCTCCCGCCTTCACGGCATGATCCACGGACGGGATCTGACGCATGATCGCGATCATCAGTCCGATGGCAAGCTCGCCGGCGGCGGTGCAGAATCCTCCCGTCGCCTTGCCGATCAGAATGCCGCGCTGCTCCGCCGCGGCCAGATCGACGTGATAGGCATGATTGCCCGTCTGGGCGATGATCCTCACATCCGGCAATTGCTCGAAAAGTTCCTTCGTGAATCGCGTTCGTTCGCGCGTCGCCACCAGCGCATCGAAACCACGGAGAGCAGCCGCTTCGCCAAAGGGCTTGGTTAGAATCTCGACCTCGGCCCGTTCGCGCAGACGCTGGACGCCGGCCGTCTCATGATAGGCGCAATGAAAATCGTCGAGAAAGGCAACGCGCATCAAATGTCTCCCGTCTCCCTTGTGGGATCGTGGCAGCCCAGGGCCCGAAGCTGCATCTGCGGGCCTAGGCCAGATGGAGCGAACCAGACAACCGAGTTTTTCTCGACGATTGTTGTCCAGGGGTCAACAGCCCGCCCATCGCGCGATCGCTGGTGCCTAACGCGCCATTCTGCGGGCAGGTCGGCCCAAGCCCGTCTCATCGTTGCTCTTTAGTCAACAAGGACCTCCCAATTTCTCGTGCTGGTCGCTGGGACGACCTGCCTATGGTCGCCGCGTGCCATGCCAGCCCGCGCGGGCACAGCGAAATCAACGAGAAATCGGGCAGGAGGAGACCACAATGCAAACATTGAGCAGCTACGATTTTGTCGTTGTCGGCTGTGGCGCAGCAGGCTTGTCGGCTGCCGTCACTTATGCCGAGGCCACGGTCGGGCGACCGGTCCGGATCGCCGTGCTTGAACGCGCAAAGAAAGAGGGGCGCGGCGGAGCGACCCAGTGGACCGGAGCTTTCCTGCGGATCAACGCGAGCCGGAAGCTCGACGCCGATTGGCCTGATCGCGTCCGTCGTGTTTCCGGCGGGCGTTCGGACTACGAATATTGCCGCAAGCTCGAACAGGAGACACCGACGACCCTTCGCTTCATTGAGGAGAGGGGTGTCGAGCTCGTCTTTCCGGAGTTTCCGTTCGCGCATACCTTCAATGGCGAGGCCGGCGTTACTCCGCCTGGCCTTCCGGTCGGCGGCGGCGCGGCGATCGTCTCGGCATTGTTCAAGGCGCTTGAGAAGCACACCAACGTCGACATCCTCTATGAAACCGAGGCAGTTCGCCTGTCGGTGTCCGATGCCGGCGCGATCGACGGTCTGATCGTCCGCGGGAATGACGGCACACTCAAACGCATCGGGGCGGCCGCGGTCGTGCTGGCGTCCGGCGGCTTCGAAGGCAATGTCGAGATGCTGACGCGGTACATCGGGGCGCGCGCTTGCGACCTGCCACTGATTGCGCCGGGAATTGCGAACAACCGTGGTGACGGCTTGAGAATGGCGCTCGAACTCGGCGCCGATACCGCGGGTCAGTTCGACATGGTTCACGCCGAGCCCATTGACACGCGTACCGCCAGGGCCGACGCCGTCATCTACACCTACACCGGCGGCATTTTCGTTAACGGTGAGGCTGAGCGGTTCTACGACGAAGGCAAGGACACCTGGGACAACACCTTCGAACACATCGGCTACGAGATCTGGCGCAACCAGAACCAGAAGGCCTTCTGGATCGCGGACGCCAAGACGATGCAGGTACCCGGCGTCGAGATGGGCATGCTCAGCGATCTTCCGCCCGAGAAGGCGGATACGGTTGAAGTGCTGGCCGGCAAGCTGGGGCTTGATCCGGCCAAACTCGGAAAGACGGTCGCCACATTCAACGCCGCCGCTGTCCCCGGGAAGTTCGAACCCGGAAGACTGGACGGCCGAAGCACGACCGGTCTTACTCCGCCCAAATCGAATTGGGCGGTGCCGCTCGACACGGCGCCGTTCTACGGCATCCCGCTGACGGCAGCGATTACCTTCACGTACGGGGGTGTTCGCACCGATCTTCACGCGCGAGTCGTGACGCCGGCGGGCATTCCGATCCCGAATCTCTATGCGGCCGGGGAGGTCACAGGCCTCTTCTATCACGAATATCCGCCGGCGACGTCCGTGCTCCGCTCGTTGACGTTCGGCCGCATCGCCGGCGCGCATGCGGCGGCGCAAGTGGTGGGATCGAAAGTCGCCGCCTTCGCCTGACCGGTCTCCGATTTCACATTTTCAAGTGTCCGGGCCGGGATCGAGCCGGGCCCGGACGTCACGATTGATAGAGGGTGAGGGATTTATGGATATGACGGCAGCCATCGCGGCCAACGATACGGCGACCATGTCGCGGAAGGAAAAGCGCGTCGTCTTCGCCGCGTCGCTAGGAAGCGTGTTCGAGATCTACGATTTCTTTCTGATCGGCTTGCTCGCCACGGAAATTACCAAGGCGTTCTTCTCCGGCGTGAATCCGACCGCCGGGTTCATTTTCACCTTGCTCGGTTTTGCCGCAGGCTTCCTTCTCAGGCCTTTCGGCGCGCTCGTGTTCGGACGTGCCGGCGATCTGATCGGACGAAAGTACACGTTTCTCGTGACGATCGTCTTGATGGGGCTGTCGACCCTTTCCATCGGCCTGTTGCCGACCTACGCCAGTATCGGCATTGCGGCACCCGTTCTCTTCATCACGATGCGCATGCTTCAGGGGCTTGCGCTGGGCGGCGAGTTCGGCGGCGCAATGATCTATGTCGCGGAGCACGCTCCCGCCGATCGGCGCGGCGCGTGGACCGCGTGGATCATTCTGACCGCGGCACTTGGCTTTCTCCTCGCGGTCGGCGTCATCATTCCGCTCCGCTTCGTCCTGAGCGAACCTGATTTTGCCGTGTGGGGCTGGCGCATTCCATTCCTCGTTTCGGTGTTGTTGCTCGCGGTCTCCCTCTGGATCCGCCTGAAGCTCGATGAGACGCCGGAATTCCGCCGGATGAAGGAGGAGGGGCGCGCGTCCAAGGCGCCAATCGGCGAGACGTTTGGTGAGTGGCGGTACCTGAAGCTCGTGCTCATCGCGCTCTTTGGCATCGTCCCGGGTCAAGCCGTCATCTGGTACACCGGCCAGTTCTATTCGCTGTTCTTCCTGACGAAAGTCCTGAAGATCGACGGGACAACAGCCAATCAGCTCGTCATTGCCGCAACCGTGGTGACGGCGCCGCTCTACATTCTCTTCGGTGCCCTGTCGGATCGCATCGGCCGCAAGCCGGTCTATCTGACCGGCTATCTGCTCGGCGCCGTCCTGATCATTCCGTTGTTTCACGGGCTTGCGCATTTCGGCAACCCGGATCTCGACAAGGCTCAGCGCGAGAATCCGATCGTCGTCGTTGCCGACCCTGCGCAATGTTCGCTGCAATTCAACCCGAGCGGGACCGCACGCTTCACGTCATCCTGCGACGTCGTCAGGGCAGCCGTCGCCAGGCTCGGCCTCAGCTATCAGAGCAGCCCTGCATCGCCTGGCACGGTAGCTCAGGTCAAAATCGGGGACGACCTTGTCCAGGGCTTCGACGCTCTGGGTGATCGGGCCGGAAGCAGAGAGAAGGAATTCAACGCAGCCTTGACGGCGACCCTGAAGAAGCGGGGGTACGTGCTGGATCAGGTCGATCCGGCCTCGATCAACAGGCCCGGCATCATCCTCGTCCTCGTCCTTCTGCTCAGCTTTGGAACGATGACCTTCGCGCCGAGCTGCACGGCGCTCATCGAGCTGTTTCCGTCACGCATCCGCTACACGGCGATGTCGTTTCCCTATCATCTCGGGGCCGCATGGTTCGGCGGATTCCTGCCCGCGACCACCTTCGCCATCAATGCGGCGACGGGAGATATCTATGCCGGGCTGCTCTATCCCAGCATCGTGGCCGGCGTCGCCTTCGTCATTGCGCTCGTGCTCGCCAGGGAGACGAAGGGGATCGACATCTCCGGGGCGTGATGCGCGCCGGAACGGCGCGGGAGACATGGATTGTTTAGGCGGTGCGTCGCACCGTCGCTTCTATGAAAGGTTTGGATATGCAGGAATTCTTGATGCGGATCGGCACCGAATGGCGCCGGGCCGAAGACGGCGAATGGTTCACGAGCATGGACCCGTATACCGGGCGCGACTGGGCTCGCCTGCCACGGGGGAAGGCCGCAGACGCCGACGCGGCGGTCCAGGCCGCGTCTAGGGCCTTCCGGAGCGGTCCCTGGCCGTCGATGACCGCCAGCGCAAGGGGACTGCTGCTGCACCGGCTCGGCGATCTCATTGCTCGTCACGCCGAGGAATTGGCAGAGCTCGAGGTGAACGACAACGGGAAGCTCAAGGCCGAAATGCTCGGCCAGATGCGATACCTGCCGCAATGGTTCTATTATTATGCCGGATTGGCGGACAAGGTCGAAGGCCGCGTCACGCCGATCGACAAGCCGGGCGTCTTTCATTACACGCTGCACGAGCCGCTGGGCGTCGTCGCGGCGATCGCGCCCTGGAATTCTCCGCTGCTGCTCGCCGCGTGGAAGATCGCTCCCGCGCTCGCCGCCGGCAATACGATCGTGATCAAGCCGTCCGAGTTTTCGTCGGCCTCGACAATTGCGTTCGCCCGGCTGTGCGAAGAGGCAGGCTTCCCGCCGGGCGTGGTCAACGTCATCACCGGATTTGGACCGGAGGTCGGCGAACCCCTGGTCAAGCATCCGCTCGTGGCGCGCATTGCGTTCACCGGAAGCGAGAACGGCGGCCGGCATGTCTACGCGGCGGCCGCTGAAAACATCAAGCGCGTCTCGCTCGAACTCGGCGGCAAATCGGCCAACATCGTGTTCAGCGATGCGGATCTCGATGACGCGGTCAAGGGCGTCGTGTCGGGCATCTTTGCGGCCACGGGGCAGACCTGCATGGCCGGCTCGCGCCTTCTGGTGCATTCCTCGATCCACGACGAATTCGTCGCGCGTCTGGTGAAGTTCATGCAGACGGCACGTCTCGGAGACCCGCGAAAGCCCGAGACGAATATCGCCCCGGTGTCCACGCAGCCGCAACTCGAGAAGGTTCTCGCCTATTTTGACATCGCCAGAAGGGAAGGGGCCGAATGTGTGCTTGGCGGCGAGCGTTCGCGTCGGCCGGGCTGCGAGGAGGGGCTTTTCGTCGAGCCGACGATCTTCACCGGCGTATCCAACAGCATGCGCATCGCCCGAGAGGAGGTGTTCGGCCCCGTCCTTGCTGTGCTGAAATTCGGGACCGATGACGAAGCGGTCGCGATCGCCAATGACAGCCCTTATGGGCTGGCAGCCGGCGTTTGGACGCGCGATCTCCAGCGGGCCATGCTGCTTCCGAAACGGCTCGAGGCGGGCACGGTCTGGGTTAACGCCTATCGGCTGGTCAGCTATCTCGCTCCTTTCGGCGGCGTCAAGGCGTCAGGAATCGGCCGCGAGAACGGCCTGAACGCGATCTACGAATACCTCGAGGAAAAGAGCGTGTTCATCAATCCGAAGCCCGGCATCGCAAACCCGTTCGTGCTCAGTTGAGAGCCGTCATCCAAAGCCAGCCGCGCCAAACCTGCCGAGATCCGTCAGCCCGGAGCCACCAATCGTGTCCAATGTCTATCATATGCCGACCCGCATCATCTCCGGGACCGGCGCGCTCGAATCGCTCGCATCAACGGTCAAGGGCTTCGCGGTCAAATCCGTGATGCTCGTCTCCGACCCGATCATCTCCCGTCAATCCTGGTATCAGCGCGCGCTCGAGCAGCTCGTTGCCGCGGGATTTTCAGTGCTGCGGTTTGAAGAATGCGAGATCGACGCGCGCGTTAGACAGATCGACGCGCAGGGCAAACGGGTGCGCGAGCAGTCGGTCGGTGCCGTGATCAGCATTGGGGGCGGGTCGGTGATGTGCGCCGGCAAGGGAATCGCGATCGTCGGCGCCAACGGGAAGTCGCTCCGCGACTGCACGGGCGTCGGCAATTTCGAACGCCGCGCATTGCCGATGGTGATGGTCCCGACCACGGCCGGGTCCGGCTCGGAGGTGTCGCAATGGACCGTGGTCAAGGATGACGAGAACCATGCCAAGCTGGTGTGCGGAGGGCCGCTCAGCTTTCCCGATGTCGCCATTCTGGATCCGACCGTGCTCGAGTCGCTGCCGCCGCGCATTGCCGCGGCAACTGGCGTGGACGCGATGACCCATGCCCTGGAGGCCTACACCAGCAGTCTCGCATCCCCGCTCACCGACGCGATCGCGCTCGAGGCGATCAGGTTGCAGGCGTCCTCGCTCCGCGCATCGATTTGCGGCCTCCACGACGTCAATGCGCGTGCGGACAATCTTCTGGCTTCATCGATGGCCAACATCGCGTGCGGCAACGCGCGCCTGGGGCATGCGCACACCCTGTCGCTGCCGCTCGAAGGTCTCGTCGACATGCCGCATACGCTTGGCGTGGGCGTGTTGATGCCCCACGTTCTGGCGTTCAATCTGATGGTGCTGCCGGCCAAAGCACCACATGTGGCCCGGGCGCTCGGCGCCCGCCTGCATGACGACTGCTCGCCCCAACAGGCCACCGACCTGGCTGTTTCCGCGTTGCGGCAGCTCTACGAAGACGTCGGCTTCCCCATGCACTGGGCAAGGGATGCCCTGCCGAAGCAGCAGGTTCGGGAAATGGCCGAACGCGCCGTGCCTGGACTTTACGCTGGCACGGCCGGGATCGAGCGGTTCAAGTCGATGAAGATCACCGACGACACGGTGATCGAGAGCCTCGCGCCGAGGAAGATGACGGTCAGCCAGGCCGACGCGATTTTCACAGCCTGCATCGCCTGAACCATACGCGCTTGCGGCCGATCGGATGAGTGTAACTCCGGTCAGGCCATCGCCTTGCGCAATTTGCGACCCGCCGGCGACGCCGGCGGTTCGTCTTCAGCCTGGGTCTGCTCGACCAGCCAGCTTCGAAATTGCCGGAATGCTGGCTTGCGCAGGCTCTTCTGAGGATAGATCAGGTAATAGGTGAATCCCTCGCGATCGAGCGTCGGGCCGAAGGGCTGAACCAGGCGCCTTGCGCGCAGGTCATCGGCGACGAGCACGCGCTGCGCGATCGCGACGCCCTGGCTGTCGAGCGCAGCCTGGTAGGCGAGGACGGAGCTCGTGAATTTCGGTCCCGCGTAGGGGGCGATCTCGGTGAGCTGCGCCGCCTTGAGCCACAACATCCAGTCGTCCGGCCGTGCCAGCGAGTGCAGCAGCGGCACGCGGCGAAGATCGCCCTTCTGCTTCAGCTCGAACTCCCGCCGATATTTGGGACTGCAAACGGGAATCAAATGGTTTGCCACGAGCCTGTCCACGCCCAGTCCAGGCCAGTTTCCGTCGCCAAGGCGCACCGCGCAGTCGACATCCTCGTTCCGGAAATCGACCTCTTCCAACGAGGTCGTGAGGCGAACCTCGTTCAGCCGGTTCATCGCCTGATAGGACGACAGGCGCGGCACCAGCCATTTCATCGCGAAGGTGGTGTAGGCCCTGATCTTGAGGACATTGCCCGAGCGTTCTCCCGTCAGCTTGCGGGTCGCGTCACGGATCCCGTCGAGATGGTGCGCGATGGCTTCGAGATACTGCTCTCCCTCGGCGGTCAACGCCACCGCGCGCGGCTCGCGGCGAAACAGCTTCACGCCGAGATGAGATTCGAGAATCTGCACCTGCCGGCTCACGGCGCCGGGTGTCACGGACAGAAGCTCCGCCGCACCGCGGATGCTGCGTAACTTTGCGGCGGCTTCGAAGGCGCGCAGCGGATTGAGCGGAGGCAATCGGTCCATCGTGCCGCGACTATGCGCCGATCGTTGCCTTTTAGTCAACAATGGCCCCCGCGTTTCTCGTTCTGAGCCTGCGCGATATCCGCCTAAACGTCTCGGTCAATGGCTTGCTCGGCACGCCTTCGGTTTCCCGGGAGGATCAATGAACCAGCTTTCGAACGTCGAGACGGTCTCGACAGATCGCGACGCCATCGGCTCGCAAGGGTCCGGGAGGCTTTTTGCATCCCGCGACCGCGCAACCGGCCAGTGTGTCTTCCCTCCCGTTCCGGCACGATCGCCGAGTGCGCACCGCTATGAGCCGGTGACCCTGTCGCGAACTGCACGGCTCTACAGCTTTTCGGTGATCCACCCGAATCCGAAAACCGGCGAACAGCCTTTCGTCGTCATCTACGCGGACTTTCCGGAAGGCGCGCGCGCGTTCGGACGACTGCTCCTGCCGCAGGAGCAGCGCCCGCTGGTCGGGATGCCGGTCGAAGCGCGGATCACCGGGCAGGGCGTCGCGACGACCTACGCATTCGTTCCCGGCGAGGGGGCCCGATCATGACAACGACCGTCTATGTCGCCGGTGCGGCGATGACCGCCTTCGGCCGCCACAACGACCTCTCCATGCAGGACCTCGCGCAGTCCGCGGTGGTCGGTGCGCTTGCCGACGCCGAAATTGCGGCCGACCGCATTCAAGCGATGTACAACGCCAATGTATACGGCGGCATGGTGCTGGGCCAGGTGCTCATGCGGGATCTCGGCATCACGGGGCCGGCCCTCTACAATGTGGAGAACGCCTGCGCGAGCGGGGCAACGGCGGTGCACCTCGCTTGCCATGCGCTTCGGCTCGGCATCTACGACACCGTTCTCGTCTGGGGCGTCGAGAAGCTGACGTCGTTCGGCGGCGGGACGATCCCGCTGCAACGGAACGACTACAAGACCGAGCTGTACGCTTCGCAGGGCATGACGCTGCCAACTGTCTACGCGATGCGCGGGACCCGCTATCTGCACGAGCGCAATGAAAAGCCCGAGATACTGGCCCGCGTCGCCGTCAAGAACCGGGCCCATGGCGAGCTCAATCCCCTGGCGCAGCAGCGCAAGGCCGTGTCGATCGACGAAGTGCTCCAGTCCCGGCCGGTCGCGGAGCCGCTGACATTGCTGCAGTGCTGTCCGTCCATGGTCGACGGCGCCGCGGCAGTGGTGCTGACGACGGTTCGTCCGTCGTCTGCGCGCCCTGCTGTGCGCGTCCTCGGTTCGGCCGTGCAATCCGGCCGGCTGGAGGAAGGTTGCGACGATATTCTCGACGCCGAGATCACCGCACGGACCGCGCGGCTGGCTTACGAAAATGCGGGTCTGGGTCCGCGCGACGTCAACGTCGTCGAGCTGCACGATGCTTTCACGATCGCCGAGCTGCTATACTACGAGGCGCTGGGTCTCGCGGAGCCGGGCGAGGGGGCTGCGCTGCTCCGCCGCGGCGCCACGGCTCTCGGCGGACGCGTGCCCGTCAATCCGAGCGGCGGGTTGCTCGCCAAGGGGCATCCTCTCGGCGCCACCGGCGTCGCGCAAATGGTCGAGATTGCCTGGCAGCTCCAGAGCCGGGCCGGCAAGCGGCAAGTCGAGGGGGCACGGATCGGATTGACCCAGTGTACGGGCGGCGGCATCGCCGGCGTCGATCATGCAGCGTCGGCCGTCCACGTGCTCGGAGTGTAGTCATGACGAAACAAGACAGCGCGATCGTCACCGGCGCCGCCCGAGGTATCGGGCTCGGTATTGCGCGGAGCCTTTGCAGTGCCGGGTATAACGTCGCTCTCTTCGATCGCGACGCCGCGGCATTGGAGTCGGCGGTAAAGGAATTGCGGCAGACCGAAACCGGACAGCAATTGCTGCCGGTGCCCGTGGACGTCACCGACCGTGGCGAGATCGAAGCCGCGGTTCGCATGACGCAGCAGACCTTCGGCGGCATCGAAATCCTCATCAACAATGCGGGTGTCGTTCGTGATCGACGCTTCCTCGACTTGTCCGACGACGATTGGGATCTCGTCGTATCGACTAACCTCAGATCGCAGTTCCTGATGTCACGGGCCGTGCTCCCGGTGATGGTCGAGCGAGGCTACGGCCGCATCGTCAACATCTCGTCGCGGGCATGGCTCGGAGGCTTCGGTCAGGCGAACTATTCGGCCGCCAAAGGCGGCGTCGTGAGCCTCACTCGAAGCCTTGCCATCGAGTTTGCGGCCAATGGCATCACGGTCAACGCGATCGCTCCGGGGATCGTCGACACGCCTTTGTTCCGCGATTTCAAGGCGGAGGTCCAGGAGCGGCTCAAAAAGAGCGTTCCGATGCAGCGCATCGGGCTGCCGGAGGATATTGCCCAGGCCGTGCAATTCTTCGCGGCGCAGGCAAGCTCCTATATCACGGGACAGCTGATCTATGTCTGCGGCGGCCGCAGCCTCTCCAGCGTGAGCGTCTGACATGGCTGTCCACCAAATGCGCGACAGGGCCGTCGCCACGATCACCATCGATCGGCAGGACGCCCTGAATGCACTGGATGTCGAGACCCAGAGGCGATTGCGCGACGAGCTGATTGTTGCCCGGGACGACGATGCGGTTCGCGTGATCGTGCTGACCGGCGCCGGCGAACGCGCCTTCTCGGTCGGGGCCGACCTGAAGCGGACGGCGCCCGCGGAACATCCCTATGTCGCGGCCTGGACGGCTCGCGACGAGGTCGCAACCGAGCGGGGCGCCTATGTCCGCTTCATGAATATCGACCGGTTGGAGATCTGGAAGCCGATCATCGCTTCGATCAATGGCTATTGCCTCGGCGGCGGGCTCGAGCTTGCGCTGCAATGCGATTTGCGTGTCGCGGCGAATACCGCCAGCTTTGCGTTACCGGAGGTCAAGGTGGGCAGTGTTGCCGGGGTGTGCGGACCGCTGCTGCTGCGTGCAATTCCCGCCGCATCAGCCTCGAAGATGCTGCTGACCGGGGCGCGCATCGATGCCGCGGAGGCCCTTCGTATCGGTCTGGTGAGCGACGTCTGGCCGTCCGCGTCGCTGGCCGAGCGCACCAGCGAACTGGCGCAAGCCGTGGCCAGCAATGCACCCTTGTCGCTCTACGCGACCAAGCGCCTTGCCCGGGAAACCGAGACCTCGTCGCGCTCAATGCTTCACAACATGACCGAAATGGTCTTCGGCATGATCAAAAACACGGCGGATCGGATCGAAGGTCGCAATGCCTTCGCCGAGAAGCGCCCGCCACGCTTTCATGGACGATGATGATGACCAGCCCTCAAACATCCGGCCCAACGCCGCCGCATCCGCTCGAAGGCGCTCTTTCCGGTGTCCGATTGGTCGACTTTTCGCAGATCGCCGCCGGCCCTCTCTGCACCATGCTGCTGGCTGATATGGGGGCCGACGTTGTGAAGATCGAGCCGCCGGGCGGCGATATCAGTCGCACCTTGGGTCCGAATTTTGTCGGCGGCGAGAGCACCACGTTTCTTTCGCTCAATCGTAACAAGCGCAGCGTCGTGTTGGATCTCAAGTCCGAGCGAGGGCTGACGGAAGCCCACAACCTCATAGCAACCGCCGATGTGCTCGTGGAGAGCTTCCGCCCCGGTGTCGCTGCAAGGCTCGGCATCGGTTACGCGCAGGCGAGGGCGCTTAATGCCAAGCTGATCTATTGCTCTGTATCTGCCTATGGCCAATCCGAGCCCGGGAAACCTGGTGTCGACGGCGTCCTTCAGGCCGTCTCGGGCCTGATGAGCATCACAGGACTTGACGGACAGCCGCCCACAAAGCTTCAAGCCCCGGTGGTGGATATGGTCACCGGGTATCATGCAACGATTGCTATCCTCGCCGCCCTGCTCAAACGTGGTATCGGCACCGTTCCCTCCCATCTGGATATCAGTCTGTATGCCTCAGCTCTGCTCCTTCAGCAGGTGCCGCTGACGGAGTTTCTTATCTCGGGCGAGCTACCCAGGCGCAGCGGAAGCGGCGCACCCTATGCGACACCAAACGAGGCTTATGAGACGGCTGATGGCTACATTATGGTCGCTGCCTATCAGCAGGAGCATTGGCGAAAGCTTTGCCGCGTGATTGGGCGCCACGAGCTTGCAGATGATGAGCGGTTCGCCACGCTTCCAAGACGTATGGAGAACCGCGAGGAGCTTACCCGGGAACTGGGACTGACGTTCCGCTCGAACGACAGCGCGTCCTGGCTTCACCTCCTGGAAACTGCCGATATCGTCTGTGGCCCGATCGCAGATTATCTGCACGTGCAGACGTCCCGGCGCTTTGCAGACGCGCGCATTGTCGCGTCGGTAGACCATCCTCGTGCCGGCGCGGTTGAAATGCCGGGATTTGCGATCGGTGGTCCAGCCCTGGCCGTTCGGATGCCGCCACCAACCTTGGGCGAACACAACGATCTCCTCCGCCAAAGCGATGCCCGCTTCGCCGGTGCCGAGAGCCGGTGATGGATCTGCATAATCCGCTGCTGCAGTATCTGGGAGTTGGCTTATCCGAATGGACTGCAGGAGGCTGCAGGTTCTATCTCGATGTTCAGCCGCGTCATCTCAATCGACAAGCCAGCCTTCAAGGCGGTGTAATCGCGACCCTGCTCGACGCTGCATGCGGCTATGCCGGACTAACTCCCGAAACCGAGGGAGCCCAGGATCATGCGGTGACGGTCATGTTGACGATCAGCTATCTCGCCAAAGTCGATAGCGGACGAATATTTGCAGCTGGTCGATTAACTCACATGGGCAGACGCCTGTATTTCGCTTCGGGTCAGGTGTTCACTGCCGAGAACAAGATTATAGCGAGCGCACAAGGAACTTTTCGGCGAAGCCAATAAGGCGGTGGCCGCTCTCACCAGACCTGCAGTCCGAAGTTCTTTAATATTAATCTGCATGAGCGCAGCTACGTTGCTCCAACCGACCTGTGCGCGAGACTGGATGAGGTCGTGCGTCTTTGACTGATGTGGGAGTGGGCAGTACCGTTCCCCACGCCACCAATACGTTGCCGAAGAACCATGGCAGCATGCATCGGCGGGAGGTAACTTGACTTGCTTTCCGCGAATTGACGGTATCGGGAAAGGCACAGCAGTCGGAGATCAAGCGAAAGCCGCACACCACACAGGCCCATATATTGGGGCCTGGCCAATCGACTTCGATAGTCGCTGGAACGACGGCTTGGCTGCGGCGCCGAAATTTTCCTGTGAATTCAAGATCGAAAAGTTAGGGCGGATATGCCGTCGGGATTTGTCGGTCGGTTTTGAGAGATTGTGCTTGCAACTCAACGCGGTAGTGTTGTCCTAAATGATTGAGTGGGAGTAGGGGGAACGGCTGCTACCGGGTGGTTTTGCGTAGGTTTGGGTGGGGCAGTTCTCCACTTCCTTTCATCGCCGGGCACTGTCCAAAGTTGTGACTTCCACTTACCTGATCGCGGTCGGACCTTCATCCTGCTTTCGCGAGGTGGGTATTGTGGCGCATTGCAGCGTGCAGAAAGGTCGGAGTTTGGTGGGCCCAAGCATCAGTTGAAGGAAGGCAGCTCTTGGCGCAAACCGGACGCTCGGCCGGTCCCGCATGTCTCAGAAGGTCCAAAAGCCGAAATGATAACCATCGTCAGACGGCCCGGTGTTGATACCCTAGTGAAATAGCTGCCACCGTGGTCACGGCAATGAGAGCGATAGTTACGAGCGCACCTGAAACATAGAGAATGGTTCTGATGCTGCCGCCTTTGGCGGCGTTGCCGCCGCGCAAATAGACCGCAAGATGGATCAGACGTATTGCGATATAGATCCAGACGAGCGTTGCAAGCGTAGCGGGTCCAACCCCCGTCACCATAGCCAATACAGCCGGAACCGCAAAAGGCATCAATGCCTCCACCGTGTTCATGTGAACGCGATCGATGCGGTATAATAGATTGTCGTCATCCGCTGGAAGGACAGGTCCGGAGAGTGCCCCCGCTCTGCCTTTGGACGATCCTGAATAGACCGCCAGCAAAATTGACGAGAGGCACAGAACAAGCACTCCGACAATGCTAAGCGAGTAGGCTGCCATGTGGGCCTCCGCAATCACCATGACGTCGGCCGCGAGCATCACACATCACGGGCAATGCGCTCTACGAACCGTTTCAGATAGAGCGGCCAGCCCTGATCGCCCTCGACTCCGTCGCGCACGCCTTCCCAGCCTTCGCCATGACGTTCGAGGTGACGGTGCTCAAGCTCCAACCGAGTCCGGCTCGGCGACTCGGCAATGAATCGCACCTCCCATTCACTGGTCTTGTCGGGATCGCTTTCGATCTGCCAGCGCGGGCTGATGTCCCAGCTCAGAAGGACGCGATTCGGCGGCTCAAAAGCCAACACACGCGCCCAGCGGCATTCGCTGCCATCGACACCCCGATCATAAACGTGCCCCCCAACTCGGGGTTCGAACACAGTCTCTGCGACGGGGACGGAGAGCAGATTGTGCTCGCGAGGCTTGAAGCTGCCGAAGTCTTCAGTGAAGACCTTGAACGCACGCTCGATAGGCGCCTCGACCACGATAGATTGTTTGATGGGCGCGGCCGATACACGTTTAATCATTGCTGGTCCTCCACTGATTTTTCGACGGCCACTTTGTAGGCTGCCAGTGTGCTGCTCCAGAACCGGTCAAGCCAGGCGCGCATCTGGCCGAGCCCCGCCGGATCGATGTGATAAATGTTGCTGGCCCCCTTTGGCTCGGCACGAACCAAACGAGATTCGCGCAGCACCTTCAGATGCTGGGAGACGGCTGACTGGGAGACCGTCAGCTCTCGAGTGAGCTCAACGACGGTGCGAGGCCGCGCGCCCACCAGTTCGAAAATTCGTCTGCGAGTGGAATCGCCCAGAGCGGCCAATTGCACGCTGTCTTTAGCCATGGCTGTCCGACGCCATATAATTAGTTATGACTAATGATTAGCGTGAACTGATGATTACGTCAAATGGAGATGTAGCCAAACTTTCGCATACCGTTCACAGGCAGGTCATGACCCGGAACTTCGCCACCCCCGCGCCGCAGCGGCGACGACGGCGAGCGTGGCCTTGGCACCGTCCGCCTCGCCCTTCTCGAAGTCGCCTTCGGTCTGCGCCATCGAGTTCGTGACGTGAGCGAAGCAGACGATCGAGTTGCCGCTCGTTGTGCCGAAAGCGTAGAGGGCCGCAGCTTCCATCTCCACGGCGAGCGTCCCCAGATCGCGCGCTCGCGCGATCGCCGCTTCGGTCTCGCGATAGGGAGCATCCGTCGTCCAGGTCGAGCCCCGATGCAGTTTCTCCGGCAGCGATCGGCCCGCCCGCTCGACGCGATCCAGAAGCGACAAGTCGGGTGCCGCGGCGAAAGCCGAGCCAGGCAGGTAGTGATAACTCGTCCCCTCGTCGCGCAACGCGCGGTCGATCAGGACGAAGTAGGGAGTCGGTCCGATGGGATTGATCTGGCCCGCCGAGGTGACGCTGACGAGCAACCCGCAGCCCGACGCGAAGAGCTGCTCGGCGACCAGGACGGCGAAGGGGGCGCCGACGGCGCAGCCGACGATCCCGACCTCGCCGATGCCGTCGAGATCGAAGGCAAGAAGCTCGGTATGGTAGCAGGCCCAACCTTCGTGGACGCGGCCGGCACCGGTCCGCTTGAGGTGACGGACGACGTCACCGTCCGGATCGAGCACGCAGATTTCGGGCACTGCGACGAGCGGCAACTGTCTCTGCCGGCGCGCCTCCCTCAACAGGGATTCAGGCCGGAACACCGAGGGCGCCTTGTGATCCTTTACGCCAACGATCGGCCACGCGGATTCCGCGCGATGCGGCTTATCATCCATGATGCACCTGACGATCTGTCTCAAGCCGCGGATTCGACCGGCAGGCCGGCGGCTTTCCATTCCGGGTAACCGTCCTCAAGACGGCGAACGCGATAACCGCGCGCTCTCAGCGCCGACACGGCTTCGAACGAAAGAACGCAATAGGGCCCGCGACAGTAGGCAATCACCTCGCGGCCCTTTGGCAGTTCGCCGAGGCGTCGTTCCAGTTCGGCAAGCGGGACGTTGAGCGCACCTGGTAGATGGCCGAGCGCGAACTCATCCTCGGGCCGCACATCGAGCAACGTAACCAGGTCGTCCCGTAACCGCGCGACCAGGTCGTCACGCGAGACGGGCTCAAGCGCATCACGGGCCTGGAAGTAATCGGTCACAACACGACCGATCTCGGCGACATTCCGTTCACCTACGCGTCCCAGCGCTTTGATCAGCGTGACCACTTCGGCATCGCCGGCGAGACGATAGAGAATATGTTTGCCGCGACGCTCGGTCTCGACAAGACGCGCGCGCCTCAGGATCTGTAGGTGCCGCGACGTGTTGGCGAACGTCAGATGTGCCCGAGCGGACAGCTCCTCGACAGTGCGTATCCCCTGCGCAAGGTGCTCCAGGAGCTCAAGCCGGTGAGCGTGGCCGAGCGCCTGCGCCACCTGGGCAAGGTTTTCATAGATCGCCTGTTTCGGTCCCGAGCTTGACACGGCGCTCCTTCAATATATCATTCAGCAGATCGATTGAATGTATCTAGCGTTTCTCACGAGGGAGTGCAAGTCCATGATTCTCCGCCAGTTCTTGCATAGCGATCCAGTCGGTATCTCCTACCTTTTCGGCTGCGGCGGCAAAGCCGCAGGCGCCGTGGTTGACCCGGTCGGTGACATCAAGCCCTACCTGAAGGCCGCCGACAATGCCGGCATGCGGATACGTTTCGTCATCGACACGCACGTCCATGCCGACCACCTGTCGGCGGGCCGGGCTCTCGCCGCCGCGGCGGGCGCCGAGTACGTGCTTTCTGCTCAGGCCGGCGTATCGTTTCCGTACAAAGGCGTGAGTGACGGCGAGGTTCTTCCGCTCGGCAATGTGTCGGCAACCGTGATGCACACGCCGGGTCACACGCCCGAGCACATCTGCGTCCTTGTGACAGACCGAACGCGCGCCGACGAGCCTTGGTTCGTCTTCACTGGACACACCCTCATGGTCGGCGATCTTGGCCGTACCGAACTTGCCGTGAGCGCTGAGGAAGGTGCGAGGCAATTGTTCAGGAGCGTACGAAGGCTGAAGGAGCTTCCTGACTACATCGAGGTGCTGCCGGGTGCCTATGCAGGCTCGGTCTGTGGTCGGCGGCTAAGCGGCAAGCCATCGTCCGCAATCGGCTTCGAGAAACGGCACAATCAGGCGTTCATGATCGAGGACGAAGCCGAGTTCGTTCGGTTCATGGTCGCCGAGATTCCGCCGGCTCCTCCGGAAGCCGCGAAGATCAGGGCTGCCAATTCAGGCGCGGCCGCCGCCGCGGCCTGATCCATGAGCGACGCGTTATCCGCGCCACAAGCGGCCACGTCGGTCAGGCTGGGACTGAAGGAGAACTGGCCGCAATTCGCGCTACTCGTCCTGATCAACGCTTTCGTCGGCGGCATGGTCGGGATCGAGCGCACCGTCGTGCCGCTGATCGGCGCCGAGGAATTCAGGGTCGAGACGACCACGTTTGTCATGTCCTTCATCGTGAGCTTCGGCGTCGTGAAGGCGTGCGCCAACCTGATATCCGGTCAACTCGCCGACGCCTGGGGACGCAAGCGCGTTCTGATCCTGGGCTGGCTCGCCGGGCTGCCGGTGCCGTTCATGATCATGTGGGCGCCAAGCTGGACGTGGGTCATCGCCGCCAACGCACTTCTCGGCATCAACCAGGGTTTTGCCTGGTCGATGACCGTGATCATGAAGATCGATCTGGTTGGGCCGAAGTCGCGCGGTCTCGCGGTGGGGCTGAACGAATTCGCCGGTTATCTTGCGGTGGGCGTCACCGCCTATCTCACCGGATACATTGCGTCGGAGTACGGGCTGCGGCCGGCACCCATCTATCTCGGTGTTGCCTACGCGATCCTCGGCTTTGCTATCTCGATCCTGCTCGTGCGCGACACGCGTGAGCACGTGCGGCTCGAGATGGCGGGACACGCCCGGCAAGCGGCTCCGATCAGCTTCAAGGAGATATTCCTCCTCACCTCGTTTAGGGATCGCAACCTATTTGCGGCTTCCCAAGCTGGGCTCGTCAACAATCTCAACGACGGCATGAGCTGGGGTATCTTCCCGCTGTTCTTCGTGTCCTTTGGGCTCTCGGTCGAACGCATCGGCATATTGAAGGCGGTCTATCCTGCGGTCTGGGGCATCCTGCAGATCGCGACGGGCCCTTTATCGGACCGCTGGGGCCGCAAGGGCCTGATTGCAGGCGGCATGTGGATCCAGGCCGCGGGGTTGTTCCTGACGGCGGCAACCAGTCATTTCGAATGGTGGCTCGTCGCCAGCCTGCTGCTCGGAATTGGCACGGCGATGGTTTATCCGAGCCTGATCGCCGCCGTGTCCGACGCATCGCATCCAAGCTGGCGCGCGCGATCGCTCAGCGTTTACCGCTTCTGGCGCGATCTCGGCTACGCGATCGGGGCGCTGTCGGCCGGCCTGATCGCCGACCTGCTCGGCATGGCCTGGGCGATCGGAACGATCGGCGCGCTCACCTTCCTGTCCGGGGTGGTCGTCGTTGTCGCCATGGAGGGCAGACCCGGAGCACGACAATGAGCGAAACCTTCCTGGGACGCTGTCTCTGCGGGGCGGTGCGTTTCGAGGCGCGTGGCCGACCAAAAGGAATCTTCTGGTGTCACTGCAATAGCTGCCGTCGTCATTCCGGCGCTCCAGTCAGCGTGTTCGTCGGATTCGAAAACTACGCCGTCACGGTGACCGAGGGTACCATCACGACGTTCAAATCATCGCCGGGAACCACGCGTGGCTTCTGTTCCCGCTGCGGCTCGACGCTGACATGCGCTACCGAGTATTTTCCGACGGAGACGCACTATCACGTCGGCGCCTTCGACCGGGCGGCGGAGTTGCAGCCGGGCAAACATTTTTTTGCTAATGAGCAACTGCCTTGGTTGCACCTTAACCGCACCGAGTAAGGCACGTGACCGCGACTATGCAGCCGATCTACGCGCAGGAACCGAGAGCGCGCTGCTGGTAGTCGGGCTTGGGGCGGCCTGCGCACTGGCCGCGGATCTTGCGCCCATGAACCACGTCCAGGCCCTGCGCGATCGATTATGGCTGGCGCTGCAAGACAGGTTTGGTGAAGGCGTCGCGCTCAACGGCCACCCCACGCATCGCTTGCCCAATACTCTCAACGTGTCGTTCGTTGGCAAAATAGGCGCGGACATCCTTGCCCAGCTACGCGATGTCGCGGCGTCGACAGGTTCGGCGTGCCATTCGGGGCAGATCGAACTCTCACCGGTTCTCGCGGCCATGCGCGTGCCCGAGAGGACCGGAATGGGGGCGATCCGCTTCAGCCTAGGAAGGCAAACGACAGTCGACGAGATCGACCAAGTCGTCGCACGCCTGGCCGCAAGCGCGGCGGTCTGATGGCTTCAACTACCGCTTCGTCGCCAGCACAAGAGCCGGCCGATTCGCGCTATCCTCCGCAGGGTGGATGTCCATGCCGGCGCGTTCGAGCGCTGCGGATACATCGACGAGCGCGGGGAAGCTGTAGATTTCCGGTGGGAAGGACGCGATCGCTTTCGCGTCTGCGTTCGTCCGGAACAGCAATCCCAGGCGCCCACCCGGCTTCAGCACGCGAGCGATCTCGCGCAGCGACGTCTCGATATCCTTCCAGAAATAGAGCACGTGGACGCACTGGGCCTTGTCGAACATGTTGTCAGGAAAAGGTAGCGATTCCGCGCCGGAATGGATGACGTCCACGCGAGCGGATTCGATGAGCCGCCGGTTCCGCTTCTTTGCGATCTCGACCATCAGCTCAGAGGAATCCAGCCCTACAATGTGGCCCCGCGGAGCTCGCGCAGCTAATTCCGTCAGGCTGCGGCCATGACCGCATCCGATATCGAGCACATGATCGGCCGGTTCGATGCCGAGCGCATTCATCGCGCGAAGATTTTGGCTCCAGGTTTCGCGCGCCATGATGAAGGCGATTAGCCGGCCCGAGAGGCCTCGCGCATTTCGCGCGTGTTCGGCGATGAACTGTGGACGTCGCATCTGCCTTCCCTTGGACTCAACATCCTCATAGCAGAATGCCTTAGCTCTGCAGAAGCGGCTCGCCGAAATTGAAATGCGGCTAATCGTTTTTGAAAACACTGCCATAGATCAATGCGTTGGACGCCGTCTGAGGCGATGCGTCCCGCGACCGGCTAGCTGCGTGCGGAGTGGGCAAAGCACCGCGTTGGCATTTTCCGAGCATTAGCCGGCGATTACGATCCGCCAATGCCAGGTCCGCGATGGTCACGAACCGAACTGGCGGGGTGGGCGGCTTTTGAATGCGGAGCGGACCTGTATGGCTGGCGCACAGCAGTGGGAGGAGCGCCGCCAGGACTGAATGTGTCTTCCTGATCTCTGACAGTATCTGAAGCTCTGTGCCAAGGCGAGCTGTGTTAGTCTCGATTGCGCATGCGGCGCGCCATTCAGTCGATAGACTCCGATAGGTAGCGGAATTGCTAGTGCTTGTGGGGAACAAAATTTTTCTGTGAATTCAAGACGAAAACATTGCGGCGGGTATACCGTCGGCATCAGTCCGTCGTACTTGAAAATGTGTGCTTGCAAATCAACGGCGAAATGTCGCTCGAAACGATTGAGTGGGAGTAGTGCTCCCAGCGGTTATCGGCGAGATTGGAGTAGGTTCATTCGCGTACTCGATGGATCTGGCCTGTTGCCTATTCGACTTAACTCCGGGGAAGCAGATGTCCAACAGACGTTCCGCCGAGGGAGTAATGCGGCGTACTATAGCGTGCGAAAAGGCGAGAGCCGGACTTGGGCGAAGCAGGGGACCGGGCGCGCGCCGTTTTGAACAAACTGAAGATAATAAACTGTAGCGTCGGGGGCGCCTCGCTCCCCCGCGACCATGTCTGCGATTTTGTGCGCCAGCCTACGATTTTCTACGATAGCGTTCGTTCGATGGGGGCGCGGCGATCGGTTCAGGCGCGGCCGCTGTTCCAAGCGGCACTTACTCGGACCGGGATTCTTCGCGGTTTAGTTGGAAGAAACGACGATCGGTATCTGGCGAATATCGGCATTCATGACATTGCCGTTTAGCGTAATGGCTGCGAACATCGTGTAGCGGCCGACCGGCAACCGGTTCTTGAAATCGAATTGGAACGAGGAGCTTTCGCCAAGAGGGGCAGCGCCGGCGAGCACCACACGCTTTTGATCGTCGACGACTACGAACCGGCATTCCGGGGGCATTCGTTTCAGCACATCCGGTGGTATGGATGAGAGCGGTACGCGCTTAAGGCGGTACCTGCGCTGAAACTTGTCGATCATTTCGACGTCACCCGACAATCGGACCCCATCGTCGGTTGAGTCCACGGCAGTGATAAATCCGCGACGCGGGATCGCGTAAGAGTCATAGGAGCCCACGCCCAGCGGGTAGCTCAAATCCCTGAACGCAGAGAGCACGGCGCTGTCTTGCGACCAACTCTTGAGCTGGTAGGGACCGTTGGTCACCAGAAAATGGCCATTGGCCTTGTAGAAGGCCGAGAGCGCCGCCCACCGCCTGCGTGCCTCGTCAACGCCGACGAGCGGGCGCAATGCTTCGGGCCGAAAACCGTCACGCTCGAAGCTCTCGGTCAAGGCCGCGAACCGCGCGTTCAGCGCTTGCGAGCGGACGAGATCTAGCCATTCGACGCCGCGGCGAGTGGCTTCCGTCTGCGAGAATGCCGCCCAGTTCCCACTGACCGCTTCTTCCATCAGAACGAGAAGATGCCAGGGCAGCGTGCTCCAGGGCGGCGCCGGGACCGCCTCTCGCTCCGGGCTCGTCGGTGCGCTGGTCGTATAGACCTCGATCGTGAACACTTCACGGAGGAAGTCGACGTCGCCGACCCTGATTGATTTGGATGCGGTTTCGCTGCCCACGACCCGCAATCCGGCAAGCTCGCGACGTATCGGCGCAGTCGCTGTATCGATTGATTGATCGTAATGCGTCTCACGACCGTCGCCGCGAGTGCCCCAGCGGTATGCAAAGATGTAGGGGTAGAGCAGATCGGCTGCCGTCATCTTCGTCCCGTCGTGGAACGCGGAGCCGAGCAGACGATAGATCAGTTTCGCCCTGGCGAATTTGCCGGGGCCGATGACCTGGAGGCGGCCGCTGTCCTGGTCAGGCAGCACCGCGTCCGCGGGGATTGCCACCATGTTCTCTGCCACGGCCGTTGGTTGCGCGGAGGGCCTGCTGCGTTCGACGATCGGCTCGGCTAGGATTGACAGACTGATGCAGGTGTAGACCACCATGAGCGCGGTTAACGGAATCTGCGAGGCCAACGCGAGCTTGCGCGCGGCAAATATCTGCATCGCCTGCACATGCGCGAGATAGACGGCCGCGATGTGCCCGAGCAGAACGGCCGCGACTGCCGTGTACCAGGCGAAGCGGGCGCCCACGATGGCAATGTCGGGGCGGTAACTCGCGGTCCCAAACAGGTTCCAGCCGTAGCCGAAGGGATCGGAAAGCAGCGGAATGATGTATTGCCCCTGGACCAGAAAGTATACGAGGTAATGCGCAAGGTGATAGCCGAGTGCGATCGGGATCAGCGTGAGGGCGAACGTCTGGGCGATCTGCCGTGATGAAAAATGCCGCTCCGTCACCGCGCTCATGACGATGCTCACCATCCAATAGGCTGATAGGAACAGGAGCCAGAACCCAACCAGGCCGATGCTTCGCAGTGCCACTGAGCCGAGCTCGACGACATCAGATAAACGCGCGATGATCGCGGATTCCGCGACCGACCATTCGGGAGTCGCAATCAGGCCGTCGTAAAGAACGCTCGAGAGGAGAAGCAGTACGAATGCCATCATCGATGGCGAAACCTGCTCGCGACCGGTCAGGCCCGTTCCAAATCGTCGCAGCAGAAATTGGGGTTTCGGCCGGGCGGTGCGGATCTCCGTCGGCGCCAAGCGGGCGAAGGTGCCGAATATGACGGTGAAGAGCTCGCCGTGGCGCAGCCAGGTCTCGCCGCCGAACAGGAACATGCCGGCCCAGGTCAGCACTGAATAGCCAAGTGCGAAGGAGGCTATGTGTGACGGCACGGCAGGCGTCGGATAGACGAGTTCGGTCCAGGAGAAGGCCAGCAGCAGGAGCACGGCGGGCCAGATGCCGAGTGCATGGGGATAGGTTTTGTCGAGCGCAAGATTGCGGCCGCAAATGTGCCTGTAGACCGTTTCCGCTGCGTCGAAGACAGTCCGCCATGGATTGATGAGCGGCCAGATATCTCCGACGAGGGCCGATACATAGGCGAGGCCGACCCAGGCAATGATCCAGACGAGGGTGGGCGCGAGGTTGCGGTAAGGATTTTGATCGCCGAGAAAACCCGCCAGCAGCATCGCGGCAAACAGAACGAGAGCGCTTAGCTTGAGCGGAACGCCAAACGCCGCGAGGGCTCTTCCGGGCCGATAATCGAACAGATCGACGCGCGAATGGGCATGCGTCGGCGGTGCGCTGCGCACGAACAGTCCGACGATCACGAAGGAGAACACGACTGCGGCAGCGGCGCCGGAGAGATAAAGAGACAACGGCAGGGGGAGGTCATAACGCTGGCCGAAGCCGTGCGCGCCGGCCGGTGTGACGCTCAGGAGCACGGCCACGCCTGCGAACAGCCAGCATCGAGCCGTTATCGAGCACTGCTGACGAGTTTTCCTACGGGTAGACCTCGATGCGAACAAGTGGAGCGTCCCCGTGAGGGTGGCCGCCGGCCTCGGGCGATCCATGGACTTCTACCGGAAATCGCCCGGTGGCGTGCGCGGTGAACTCCATCACGCCGATGGCGCCGGGCTCGATCTTTCTTTCGATGTCATAACCGTGCAGATGCAGGATGATTGATCGATCCGTGCTCCATTGAAGCCTGACGATATCTCCCTGCTTGACCCGGATAACTGACATGTTCTCTGACACCCGCCCACGTTCGATGTGCAGGTCGAATGTGAACTCCTCCGCGCCGGCTCCGATGATCGTCGTGCTGGTTGTCCAGGCGAGCACCGCGCCGACAAGACATGTGCGAAAAGCTGTGTTGCAAGGCATCGTCGCAATTCCTCATCGCGGTGGAGTGGCCTGGATCTCCGAGATCCGATTGGCCATCCAGGCCTGGTCGTAGGGCGACGGCAACAGAGCCGGGTCCGCGATAGCGGACCACATCAGTCGTCCGAATGGGTCCGAAAAGCCTGTGATCGGATTCCAGGCCGACGTCGGTCGGGCATCGATTCCGACGCGGAGCCAGCCATTCCAGGGAAAGTCCTTCAGCTTGACCGTGCGGAGGAAAATCGGTGCGTTGAGGCCCATAAGAGAGTCGAACGCGATGTTTTCGATTCCGGCCGAGAATTCGGTATTGAAATATTCGCGCCTGAGGGTGTAGCCGACAATGACCTGATGGCAATCGCTGACAAGCGCCGTCACGACCGCCCGCTCCAGATTGATACGATCGACCGGGTCGTTGAAATCGCCTGACTGGATTCGTTGCACGTCGGCTTCCACGCGCTCTTTTGCTCCGGCATCGATAGCCTGGTGCAGAACGAGATAGGCCTGGTACCATCCGCTCCTCGCCTGTGGCGGGACAAGCCAGCCGTTGATCACGGTTGTTGCCGAGTTAACGAGCTCCGACAGGCTGATTTCCCTGATTTCAACGTCCCAATCGGACGCCGACGCCGCCTTCTCGGTGCCGAGCAGCCGTTTCGTGGAAGTGTCGGCTGCCCTCAGCTTCAGTTCCTGGAATGCTGGCGAAGCCTCCGTGTCGGAGAGCAGGCGTCGCTTCGCCGCTTCGGCGAGATCGACATGGTACAAATAATCTCCATGCAACGGTGTGATCGGATAGGGATGCAGGATCACATCCGGATTGTCCGAGGTAATTTTTCGAGCGACCGCACGCGCGACGGCGCAGACGGTCGCATCCGCTTTTGCATACGACGATTGTGGGTTGATGCGTACGGTCACCAGGGACCCAAGTGATTTCACGCTGCTTAAATCCGACACCGAATCTGAAAAGTGGGCGTCGTTCCCCAGATAGGCGTGGATCTTGGATTGGAGCAGCAGCGCCCTGGCGGCATCAGGGGCGACGGTCCTGATCTCGATCTCATGCGGATAAAAAGACGGATACACCGCCGATTCGTGGCCGCTTCGCGCCGGCCCGATTACGGCTAGAGCTGACAGCAGAAGTCCAAACGTTACGCGACTCTTCATGGTGCAGTCCTAACAAGCCGACGGTCCGTAGCGCGCGAGTGCCACGATGCGCAATCATCCGCGCAAGGCCTTCATAACCCTTTCATCTGCGCGAGCGTCCTTCGGCGAACCTTGGAAAATGATCTCGCCGCGATCGATCACATAAAGCCGGTCGCCGATACGGGACGCAGCGGCAAGATACGATTCCGCCATCAGGATGGAGACACCCATCGCTTTGATCTTCATGACGGCTTCCGTGAACCGATTGACCACGACCGGTGCGAGACCCTCGAATGCCTCGTCGAGCAGGAGAAGGGACGGCGACAACATCATAGCGCGTGCGATCGCGACCATCTTGCGTTGACCGCCGCTTAGATGCATTCCTTGGCGTTGCAGCAAATCCTGAACTTCCGGAAAGACTCCGAAAGCCTGCGTCTGCGGGTCTGGACGCACAGCCCCGTCCCGCCGGCGCGACACCTCATCGCCGAGCCAGCGACTGATCATCAAATTTTCGTCGACTGACAGATCCGGGAAGACGCCGCAATCCTCCGGCGAATAGCCGATTCCGCGCTTGGCGCGCTCATGTGGGGCAAGCCTGGTCAAGTCCTCGTTGGCAAAAAGAATCTGGCCCGCCTGCAGCGGCAGGAAGCCCATGATGCTCTCGATCGTCGTGGTCTTGCCGGCTCCGTTGCGACCAACTAGGCACACGACCTCCTGCTTGTCCACGCGCAGGGAAACGCCGTTGAGGATGTGGGCGGGGCCGCGATAGGTGTGGATCGCTTTGACCTCCAGCACGACTACTCCTTTCGTGAAAATGCGTTCGGCCCGGAGGAGCCGAGCAGGATCATCGCAACGTCGTCATTGGTTCTGATGGCGTCCGGCGTACCCTGGGCGAGGATCTCTCCCTGGTGCATCACCACAATTCGATTGGAATACTTGAACACGACATCCATGTCGTGTTCAATGATCGCGGCGGTGATACCCTCGCCACGCACGACCGAGGCGATGATATCCATGATCTTGTCCTTCTCGCGAGTGCTCACCCCGCTAGTCGGCTCATCGAGAAACAGGAGCTTCGGGCGCAGCGCGTAGGCCAGCGCGACATCCAGCAATTTGCGTTCGCCTTGCGCGAGACCTCGTGCGGGCTCGTTGCGCTTGCTCACGAGCCCAAACTGATCGAGAATCGTGTCAGCTTCGATAGCTACCCCGCGGTCGCGGTCGGCGAGCGCTGCCATGTTCCGGATCTTGCGATCGCGCGAGAAGATCGCCAACGCCACGTTGTCGAACGCCGTCAGATCGTCGAACAAGTTTACCAGCTGGAAGCTGCGCGCGATGCCGGCTTGTACCCGCTCGATCACGGACGAATGGGTCACGTCGCGACCCCTGAAGAGAATTTTTCCGGAGTCGGGAGCGAGATAGGCGCTGATGACGTTGCAAAGCGAAGTCTTTCCGGCTCCGTTGGGGCCGACCACGGAAATGAACTCTCCTTCCGCGATGGTCAGGTTAACATCATCGACAGCGTGCGTGTCGCCGAAATATTTCTTCAGATTGACCGTCTCCAGGAGAGTCATTTCGTCGATCTCCCGAGCTTTGCAGTCAGCCGCGCGGTCGTTCCGACGATGCCAGCGGGTAGCGCCATGACAAGGATGACAAGCACTACGCCGAGGAGAAGCTGCCAATATTCGGTGCTGGCGATCGCGTAGGTCTTCAGGTAGTTGAACGCCACGGCGCCGACAATCGGACCGGTGAAGGAGCGGAATCCGCCCAGCACGCTCATGAACACGATCTCGCCCGAGAATGGCCAATAGAGAATGTCGGGCGTGGTGAGACCGTTGAGCGGGACCCACAGGATCCCTGCCAGTCCCGTAAAGGTCCCGGAGATCATGAAAGCGATCCAGCGATAGCGCCGTACAGAGATGCCGACGAACTGCGCGCGCGTTTCGTTGTCACGGATCGCCTGTAGGGCCTTCCCGAATGGTGAATGCGCGATCACCCAAATGATAAACGTGGAGAGGGCAAACAGCACGAGCACATAGTAATAATAAGCATAGATGAAACGCTGAAACGAACCCGCCCCCTTGAAATCGACCAGGCCGCCGAACAGCGTGAGATTGGCATAGGGAACCCGAATGCCGTCGGTGCCGCCTGTCACCCAGAAGAACTTGAAGGCAAGGCTCCAGAGAACCTGCGACAACGCCAGCGTCAGGATGCCGAAGAAAATGCGCGTGTGCCGCACGCAGACGAATCCGAAAAGTGCCGCGATGATGAGCGTGCCAAGCATCCCGCCGACGATGCATAGCTCCATGGAGTGCGCGCCGAGGTCTCGCATGATGAAGGCCACCAAATAGGCGCCGGACCCGAAATAGGCGGAATGGCCGAATGACAAAAGGCCTGTGTAGCCGAGCAGTAAATTGAAGCCGAGTGCGGCAATGGCCATGATAAGACCGTAGGTCAGCAGCACCGTCTGATAGGGCTCGACGAACTGCGGTAGGAACGCGAGGATCACGAGCAGGATTGCGGAGCCGATGGTGATCCGCCAAATCGAGGTCCCAGTGCCTTCCGTCATCGCCATCGTCATGCCCTTCCGAATAAGCCGGTGGGACGGATGAGCAGGACCGCGGCTGCAATCAGGTAAAGAACTGCGAGTTCAATCTCGGGGAAGAACTGAATACCGGCGGTGCGCACGAAGCTGACGATCAACGCGCCGACGAGCGCTCCTTGCAAGCTTCCGAGCCCGCCGATCACGACGACCACAAAAGCCAGAATTAGCACCTCGATACCTAGGCCAAGAACCGCCGCCTGCGCCGGCACCACCACTGCGCCGCCGAGGCCGGCCATGAAGCAGCCGATGGCGAAGGCCTGGACATAGACGCGACTGACGTCGATACCAAGCGCCGCAGCCATGCGTCGGTCCTGTGAGGTAGCGCGCAGGATGACCCCAAACTTGGTGCGGTAGATAAACGCCCACAGTCCGATAGCAGCAGCAAGCCCGATTGCGACAACGAACAGGTTGTAAGTGGGGTACATCAGGCGACCGACGGGTATGCTGCCCATCCGATCCATGATCGCGCCGGCCGATAGGGGGGTGCGGCCGAAGAGAAGCTTCATGAGATCTTCGAGGATCATGAGCAGGCCGAACGTTACCAGCAGGTGATATTCTTCCGATCGTCGATAGAGCGGGCGGAGCAGGGTGGGCTCGATCAGCGCGCCGACAGCCGCGACGGCAATAGCGCCAAGCGGAAGGAGGAGAAGCATCCCGGCCAGGCCGAGATTTCCTTCCAGCGCGTGGCCGACTGCGCTGCCGACAATCCAGGCAGACACATAGGCGCCGAGCGCATAGAGCGACCCATGGGCCAGGTTCACGATGCGCATGACGCCGTAGATGAGGCTCAAGCCAGCAGCGATAAGGAACAGGACTGCCGCGTAAAATAGCGAATTGAGAATCTGGATGACGAAGATCGTCATGGTTCTCCCTCCGCGTCCGTCGCATTCCCGGCTCGCCCTGCCTTGGCGCTGTTTCGCAGCTCGATGCGTCCGATTGCCGGATTGATTGCATTCCCGTCGAGAAAGATCGCCGCGAGCAACGTAAAGTCGCCGGACTGAAGAGTGGTCGGTAGCGATACAACAAAGCGACTGTCCGGTTGTCGCACCAAGCTTCCGGTGGCAGCGACCCGGCCGTCCCGGCCAACGGCAACGTAGTGCGATTCCGGCCGAATAGGCTGCAGCGTGCCGCGCAACGTGTCGGGCCGCAGCGGCGCGCGGACGATGCGATGGTCGCGTTGCTGCTTGACAGCGAATTCGGCGTCGGCGCTGACCAGCACGAGATCGCCTGCGCGCTCCACTCCGCTGATGAGCGCGCGTGCCGGATAGGCAAGGCCGTTGAACGTGCCGAGACCGACGGGATAGGTGAAGTCCCGTACAACTTCGAAAACGAACGCGTCGGGCGACCAGGCCTTCAGCCGATAGGGCCCATTGGTCACCAGCAAATGACCGTTGGCTTCAACGAACCGGTCGAGAAGCTGCCAACGCGCCTTCGCCGTCTCCGGGCCGACCAGCAATTCAAGTGCTGCCGGCCGGTAGCCGGTTTGCGCAAACTCCTTGATCAGCGCGCGCAATGTCTTCAATTGGGCCGGATCGCGGACGAGGTCGAGCCAGGGCAGGTGACGTCGCTCAGCTTCGCCGCGCGAGAAGGCTGCGAGGCCTCGTTCGACCGTCGCCTCCATCAGCGCAAGCACGTGCCAGGGCACCGAACTCCAGGGCGGAGCGATGAGGGCATTCTGCTGTTCGTCGAAAGTGAGGTTATCGAGATAGACCTCGATAACCGGGGTGCGATAGGTGAAGGTCTGATCGGCGACCGGCCGCGCGGTTTCTTCCACGCGGACGAGCTTCACGCCGCGCAGCCGTTCGCGTATCAGTCGCGTGGCTGCGGCGATCTCGGGATCGTGGGCCGCCACATCCTGCCCGCCGGCGCCCCAGCGGAATGCGAGCGCATACGGATAGAGTAAATCGGCCGTCTCCATCACCGAACCGTCGCTGAAATTCGAGGCCGAGAGGCGATACAGCACCTTGGCTGTTGCACCATGGCCAGCCCCGACCGGCGCAAGCCTCCCGGTTATAGTTTGCGGCATCAGCGCATCGTCGGGAACGCGAACCGACCGCTTGATACTCGACTCGTCCGTGATGCGGATTTCGGCGCGGTTCTGGACCCATCGGCTATTAACGGGAATCGGCAGGAAGGCGTTGTCGCCGACGGTTGACCACACCAAACGACCGGCTGCATCAGTGAAGCCAGCGATTGGATTCCAGGCTGCGCTCGGGCGTGGATGGATGCCAACGCGCAGCCGGCCATTCCAGAGAAAATCCTTGAGCTTGACCGTCCTGAGAAAGACGGCCGAGTTCAGCCCGGACTGCGAATCGACGGCCAAGTTTTCAATGCCGTCGGAATAGTCATCCGTGTAGAATTCCTGCCGCAGCCGATAGCCGATCACGGCGCGCTCGCAACTGCCGATCAATGCTGCCACTAGCGCGCGCTCGAGGTTGAACTGTTCAGTTCGATCCCGGAACTCGTTATGAGTGAGGCGCCCATAGAGTTCATCCGCCTGTTCTCGGTCGCTCGCCTGGCTGAGGGCCGGGCGAAGCAACGTGTAGGCCTGGACCCATCCTTCCTTGGTCCAGGGTGGCGCTGGCCAGCCATTGAAGGCGGCGCCGGCGTCGATCTGCAATGCACTCACCGAAGTCTCATCGAGACTCACATCCCAGTCGGTGGCCTGGACACGGGCCTGCGGCGAGAGCAGGGACGCATCGGCGCCGGCGCGAAACGTCGGCGCGGGCGCATCGGTCGGCGTGCGCGTGGCGGTGCCCGGAGCCAGCCGATCTGCGTGGCCGAGATAATCGGCGTGATAGGGCGTGATCGGATAGGGATGAATAATGACGTCAGGTGGTGCTGCCAGCGCCGCCGCGGCCTGTCCGATGGCTTGGCAACGCGCCTCGCGGCTCTCAAGCCGCGATGACCTCGGATTGACGCTGATGGTGATCAGCGACTTCAGCGACTCGACCGACTTGAGATGCTCGGGAATCTGGCCGGAAAAGCGGGGTGCGGTGCCGACATAGACGTGAAGCGGATCGGTCTTGTTGACGAACTCGCGAGCCGCTCCCTCCGGATCAAGCGGCTCGATGCGGATTTCATGCGGGTAAAAGGAGGGAAAATAAGCTAGCGCGTGGTCGCCCAGCGCCGATTGCGGCGCCATGACAACCGCCCATGTCAGCCCCAACACCAAGCCACCCGTTTGCGCCCGACGCGAAGCTGCTCGCAGAGACATGTTCCGCTCCACCGAGACCGCCGCAGGGCATGCACAGGACCCCTGCGGTCGAACAGCGCGGATGTGGCGTTGCCGGCCGCCCGATCAAAATCCGTCCCAGAACACGGACACGCCTTCGAGAAAAGGCGTGTCCGACTCGATAGCTGCGCTCAAGCGACCTGCGGCCAGGTCTCCTTGATCCAATTGAAAGTGGCCGTCGGATCATTGTGACCATTGCCCGGTTTCGGCCAGTGCGGGGGCGCCGTGATATTGCGGATCGGAATGGTGACCATCCGATTCGGATCCAGAATTGGGAACGGGTACTCGGGCACGATCTTGCTGAAGCCCGTCACCGCGTCCTTGTAGCCCTGGTGATTGTCCGGACGGATGTAGAGATCACCGGCCGCCGTCTCGAAATACATGCCTTCAAGCTGGCTGATGATCGCCTCTTCCTCCGGCCAGCCGCCCGTAAGTCTGTTCGCTTTCTCGACTGCCGTCTTGTACATATAGAGCGTGTGATAGGCGCCATCCGATTGGAAGTTCGGATATTCGTTCCAGCGCTTATAGTACTTCTCGACGAACCTCTGGTTGGCGGGCCACCGATTTCCCGGCGGGAAGGTGAAGTAATAGTTCGCGTGCACGCCCGCGATCACGCCTTCCGGGTGGTCCTTGCCGATTGCATGCGGCGCAACACCAAAAGCGATCGTGCTTGCAAACTTCGCGCTGTTGAACATGCCGTAACGCAGGGCTTGCTTGTACATTGCCACGTAATCGCCGCCCCAGACCGACGAAACGATCAGGTCTGGATTCGACGACATCGCCTTGGTGATGTGAGCGGTGAAGTCGGTGGTGCCGAGCTTCGGCCAACCCTCCGAGACGACCTGGGTGCCCGGCACAAGCTTGCCGAACGCGATGTTGAAATGGTCAAAGGCATTGCGGCCATAGCTGTAATCCGGGTGAATATGCGCGATCCGCTTTGCCTCAGGCCAGGTCTGCGCCGCCGCCAGTGCGCAAGTGACACCGTCTGCTGACTGGATGTTGGTAATGCGGAACGCGAATTTCGGATTCGGCACCGCCTTGTCCCACAGAAAATCGGTGCAGCCGTCGACGAAAATCGTCAGCGCGCCAAGCTCCTCGGCGACCGGGCCGAGCGCCGGCGTGTTGCCACTCGATATGACTCCGGTGAACAGGTCGATTTTTTCGGAGAGCTTCATGCGGCGAAGCTCTTTCACGTTGGCGTCTGTACCGGCTGCCTCGTCGGCGGTGATTGTCTCGATCTTGCGTTTGCCGAGAATGCCGCCCTGCGCGTTGATCTCCTCGGCAGCCAGGATGTGGCCCTTGAGTGAAGGTTCGCCGAGCACCGCTCCGGGGCCGGTCAAGAAGGTCATGTGACCAAATCTGAGTGGCCTATCGGGAATGTTCCCTTTCGGCGCCGCCGGAGTTTGCGCCGATGCAGGGTTCGCGGCGGGTATTGCGGTTGCCGCCGCGGCGCTGCCGACCACAACACCGAGTTGATTGAGAAAGCTTCTGCGGTCTACGTTTCTCTGCTCCATGGTTTAT
This sequence comes from Bradyrhizobium sp. USDA 4506, assembly GCF_054058795.1. Taxonomy (NCBI): domain Bacteria; kingdom Pseudomonadati; phylum Pseudomonadota; class Alphaproteobacteria; order Hyphomicrobiales; family Nitrobacteraceae; genus Bradyrhizobium; species Bradyrhizobium sp. USDA 4506. Next base: position 2,163,250 of record NZ_JBSSBM010000002.1, read on the forward strand.
CCTCCCTTGTCGAGGACATTGATGATCTCGTCACGTCAAGCTCCTAATGGGGGGCTCATTGCTACATTTTAGGCCATTCTATCGCGCCAAACCACAGGTCTTAGACGTCTCTTTGACGCACACCGCGTTCGGCGTCAGCGATTTCATGACTCCAACACACCGACCGATCCATTGCCGCCGCATGCCAGGCGGGTGCTGGGGGCATCGAACCTTGTTGGGGGCTGCGCCGGGACGCGATGCCCTGATTGCGGCGCTGTCCGCTGAACTGAAGTGGTGCGCAGGCTGGCGATGTCTTGCGCATTCCGGTCCGCCGCAGTGCAGCATTCGGTTCTCGCAAACCGACCGTCCCCGGCCTCGCGCCCCTTGACGATCAGGGCTATCCTTTCCGTCCAATAGTGCTTTCGGCGAACCGCATGAAGCTTGGCCCGCGGTGCCAGCTCGGGCGCAAGAAATGAGCCAGACAGCTTTCGTCGGGATCAAATGACTCATGGCGGTCAAAAGGGTTTCGGCATGACCAAGCACGGCCGATCGGGGCACGCGCCCCAATCGCCGCGCTTCCGTTTCCTGCAGAAGCTCGAAGCACGGAAGAACGATCGCAAGGATCGCTCTCGCATCAAGGACCCGAAGCAGTCGGTCGAAGAGCTGTTCCATCCCCGGAAGCCAGCACCAAACTGACGAATTGTCCTTGGGGACACGATCCAAGCTCTCGGGGATCATCGCATGCCGTAATGAATTTGGCAGGCGACGGAACGAGCAGCGGATGTTTGTGTTGGTTTGCAGCTTCCCACGACTCTGCTCTTCAAACCCAGGGCGCGACTGTGCAAGGCCTGTGGCGACGCTGGCTTAACCGCGAGAAGTAGCGAGCGAAAGAGGAAGCAATTTGTTCGCTGGCCTCCTTTTGGAGAGGCGGGCGGTGAAGCTGCATGTGGCTGAATTCCAAGTTCATGGTGGAGCTTGAGAAGACAAATGCAGTGTCCGAAGCAAACGCGACGCTGGATACCTCTGACGGCGCTTGCCACCGGAGCGTTCTTGGCGGCGGATAGGTCCGCTGCGGCGCAGGAACATCAGCCCGGCAGTGATGAGCGACCCGCAAAAGGTGACTTGCTTGTTCTCTCCGAAGGGAACCATCAGGTTGAAGCATCAAGCCTAGTGATCTGACGCTCGGCGGGCCGCCAGACGGCTCGCTTATCGTCGCTGCAACATTTGTTGGAAAGGTAGGTGTCCACAACCGGGATGAGGGGGCGCGGTCGTAATGGATTCCCGCGCCCAATCGATCGCACCACCCACCATGGGGTGGGTGAAGAACGTAGGGAGATGGCGTCCATGACCAGAAAGCAATGGCTTCTATCGTCCGTTGTCACATTTGCAACCCTCGCTTCAACCCCGCTCGTCGCCGGTCCGATGGAGGATTACAGTCCGGTGACCGCAGCCCGGCTGGAAAATCCGGAGCCGGGCAACTGGTTGATGACGCGCGGCACCTACAAGGGGTGGAGTTACAGCTCGCTCGATCAGATCAACACCAGCAACGTGAAGTCGCTGACGCCGGTGTGGACTTTCTCCACTGGTGTGGATTCGGGTCACGAAGCGCCGCCGATCGTGAACAACGGAGTAATGTTCGTCTCGACGCCGTACAGCCAGGTGATAGCCCTGGATGCGGCCACGGGCGATCTGCTCTGGCGCTTCAAGCCCAAGCTTCCCGAAGGGTTCAGCGCCCTGCACAACACCAACCGTGGCGTGGCGCTGTACGGCGACAAGGTTTATCACGCCGGGCTCGATGCCATGCTGGTCGCGCTCGACGCCAAGACCGGCAAGGTCGTCTGGGAGGCGAAGGTCGAGGATTGGAAGACCGGCTACTACATGACCATGGCGCCCCTGGTGGTGAAGGGCAAGATTCTGGTCGGCGTGGCGGGTGGCGAGTTCGGCGTGCGCGGCTTCGTGCAGGCATTCGACGCCGAGTCCGGCAAGCCGGTGTGGAAGACCTATACGGTTCCGGCACCCGGCGAGCCGGGAAGCGACACCTGGCAGAAGCCCGACACCTGGAAGACCGGCGGTGCCTCCACCTGGATGACCGGTACCTATGACGCGGAGTCCAACACGGTCTATTGGGGGACCGGCAATGCCTCGCCATGGTTCGGCGATCAGCGGCCGGGCGACAACCTATACACCTCCTCAACGCTCGCGCTCGATGGCGATACCGGCAAAATCAAGAGCTACTTCCAGTACCATCAGAACGAGTCGTGGGACTGGGATGAGATGAATCCCCCGATGCTGGTGGATTTCCAAAAGGACGGCGCCACCACCAAGGGCCTGCTGAAGACGGCGCGCAACGGCTACCTGTACTGGTTCAAGCGCAATCCGGACGGCGGGATCTCCTACATCAACGCCCAGGCCTACGTGCCGCAGAACGTCTTCAAGAGCATCGATCCGAAGACCGGGCGCCCTGAGGTCGACATGGCCCACAAGCCGGCCACCGGCAAGGCGGCCCAGTTCTGCCCCGGCCTGTGGGGCGGCAAGGACTGGCCGTACGAGGCCTATAACCCGAAGACCGGAATGGTCTACATTCCGTCCAACGAGAACCACTGCAACAACCTGGAAGGCAAAGTTGAGGAGCGCGTTCCCGGACAGTGGTGGACGGGCGTTGCCATCCCGGATCTGCACTTCTCGGTCGACACGAAGGCGAGCTTCTACGGCGAGATTCAGGCGTACGACGTCGACAGCGGCAAGCGGGTTTGGCGCAACCTGTATCCGGCCTCAATGATGTGGGGCTCGATACTTACCACCGGCGGCGGCCTGCTCTTCACCGGCGGCACCAACGACCGGGAGTTCCGCGCTTACCATGCCAAGACCGGCGAGCAGCTTTGGCACTTCAGGACCAACTCCGGGATCATGGCGCCGCCTTCGACCTACGAGGTCAATGGCGTGCAGTATGTAGCGGTGCAGTCCGGCTACGGGGTCGACGCGGCCTTCCAGCAGGGGCTGATGAGCGAGCTGGTAGGTTGGCAGAAGGACGTGCCGCAGGGCGGCGTCGTCTGGGTCTTCGCCGTCTCCAAGTGAGTCCATGGTTGACCGGCCGCCAGCAATGGCGGTCGGCTTCTCGTCCGGCTGGGTTTCGTTGTCTTGCCAAGCAACCTGGTCGGGCCTCACCTCTTAGGAATTCTGACGATGCACCATGTTCGAGCTGGATCGCTGCTGATCCGCTCCTCTGCCTTAGCACTGATCGCCGCGTTGGTGACCTTTCCGGCATTGCTGGGGGGCGAACGGGCGCGGGCCGATGAATCGCCCGCCTACGCGGTCGAGGTGGCCGAGCTGTCCGCCAAGGTTGGTGAACCGGCCGTGCTGCACGCCACGTTGCGCATTCGCGACGGCTACCGCGTTCTCCAGGGTTACAACAATCGCGTGATCGAGCTCTCGTCGTTTGACGATGGGGTGACGTTTGAGCGTCGTGTGGTGCGAGGCACCGTCCAGGAGGGCGGGCTCGACTTCGCAATCGGCGTGCGGGCCACAAAGCCCGGCAGACACCCGATCAATGGCTACTTTAGGGTCGGCTACATCCATGGCCCCGACGAGCTGGCAATGGTGTCGCTGCGCCTGATCGCGAACGTCAATGGAACCGAATAATCGAAGGAGTGGGCCGCATGCCTTGTGATGATTGGCTGCACCGTCGCTGCTACAAGCGTCGAACGATCCTCGGGCTGGCGCTTGCGCCGCTGCTGATGTTGGCCGGTCCCGCGTGCACGGCCGAGGAGGGCGAGGCTGCCAAGCCCCCGGCGCCGGACGATCGCTTCGCGTTTCTGACCGGTCCGAAGAAGGGAGAAGTGGTGCGGGCGGAGGACCTTGCGCTCGGCGGTCCGCAGGTGCAAGCCTATCCGATGGCTCCGGACGGCACGGTGCGCAGCGACAACCGCCTCAATCTGGTGATCCTGGCGAGGTTCGACCCCGCCGCACTGAGCGATGAGACGCGGGCGCGGGCCGCAGACGGCGTCGTTGCCTATTCGGCGATCTGCACGCACCAAGGCTGCCCAGTGAACGCGTGGTCGAAGGAGCGCAACGCGCTTGTCTGTTCCTGCCACGCCTCCATCTTCGATCCCAGAAACGCCGCCGAGGTGATCGGTGGGCCGGCTCCGCGTCCACTTGCGGCGCTCGGGCTGAAGCTCAAGGACGGCGTCGTGACGGTCGCTTCGACCTTTTCGGGGCGCGTCGGTGCCACGCAAGGCTGATCCGCGCCTCACATTGAGACTGTCGAAGCGCCGAGAGCAGGATGAACAGGCTCATCTCGGCGATGTCGCGCTCGATGTGTTGGCCCTTCGGCGAGAATTCTCGATTAAAGCCGACGGAATCCGCTCCTTGCGGCGGACCTTTCGGTCCGCCGCATTCTTTTGGGTTAACCCACCTTCACGCCTCGAGTTGCTTGCCGATCGGCAGCGCCCGGATGCGCTTGCCGGTCGCTGCGAAGATGGCATTGATCAACGCCGGCGCGAACGGGGGCACGCCCGGCTCGCCGACGCCGCTCGGCGGGGTATCGGGGCCGGGAGGCACGATGTGGACGTTGGTTACAAGCGGGGCCTCGTCGATCCGGACCACAGGGAAATTGTCAAAATTGCCCTGTTGCACCTTGCCGTCCTTGAAGGTGATCTCGCCATGCTTGGCGAGGCTCAGGCCCATGATGGCAGCGCCCTCGATCTGAGCCTGGATGCGCTCCGGGTTGATGTATGTTCCGCAATCGATGGCGGTGTCGACCCGGGGCACCGTGAGCTTGCCCTTGTCGTCAACAGACACCTCGACCATGGTCGCGATGTAGCTGACGAAGCTCCGGTGCACGGCAATGCCGAGCCCGTGTCCTTTGGGTACGGACCGTCCCCAGCCGCCCTTTTCCGCGACGAGTTCGACCACCTTGCGAAGTCGGGCGGTATCGATGGGATAGCTGTCGTAGGGCTCGCCGTTGTTCCAGTAGTCCTTCACGGAAGAGAGATTGACGATCCGTGGAGAGCCGATGAGCTCCAGCAGCATGTCCTTCTGGTCGCGATTGGTGGCGTGCGCAAGCTCGCCGACCATGGACTGCACGGCAAAGGCGTGCGGGATATTCGACACCGAACGGAACCAGCCGATGCGGGTATGCGCCGTTGCTTCCGGGTTCTCGCACTGGATGTTGGCGATCTCGAACGGCATGTCGATAAGGCCCATGCCGAGCTCGAAGGGCGCCTCATGCACCATATCGGCCTTAAAGGTCGAGGCGATGCTCGGCGCAACGCTGCGGTGCCGCCATGCGATCACCTTGCCGTTCTTGTCAAGGCCTGCCTCGATGCGTTCCGCGGACACTGTGTGGAGGAAGCCGTTACGGACGTCGTCTTCCCGCGTCCACTGCACCTTCACCGGCGCGCCGAGCTCTTTTGAAAGCAGGGCCGCTTCGAGCGCGTAATCGCACTTCGACTTGCGCCCGAATCCGCCGCCGAGCAGCGTGACGTTGACGGTCACGTTCTCTTCGGGAATGCCGAGTGTTTTCGCGACGTCTTCGCGCGTTCCTCCCGGGCTTTGCAAGGGTCCCCAGATCTCCGCCTTGTCACCCTTAACGTCTGCGACCGCGGTGGGCGGCTCCATGGTGACATGGGCAAGATGCGGCAGGTAGTATTCACCCACGATCACCTTGTCGGCGCCCTTTAGGGCTGCGTCGACATCCCCTTCCTTGCGCACGATTAGCCCCGGCTTGCGTGCGGCCTCCTCGAGCTGGGCCCGATAGGCGACCGACTCGTATTTGCCGTTGGGTCCGTCGTCCCAGACAATCTTCAGCGCGTCGCGCCCCCTCATAGCGGAACCGGTGTTGCGCGCGATCACCGCCACCCCGCCGAGCGGCTGGAACTTGGAGGGCCACGGCCATCCTTTGACCTCCATGACCTTTTCGACGCCTGAAACCTTCATGGCCTCGGCCCCGTCGAAGGAAACGAGTTTGCCACCGGTTACCGGCGGCCGGGCTATCACGGCATACTTCATGCCCGGCAGGCGGACATCGGCGCCGTACTGCGCCTTGCCGACCGTAATATCGCGGAGGTCTACGATGCGGATCTCGCCTTTGCCGAGGTAGCGGAAATCCTTCGGGTCCTTGAGTTTCAGACCTTCGATGCTCGGCACCGGCTGCTTCGCTGCATCGGCGGCCAAGTCGCCAAATCCGATGTGGCGTCCGGTCGCATCATGGACCACCTCGTGATTGATGGCCTTCACCTCGGCGGCCGGCACGCCCCAGCGTTTCGCCGCCGCGGCTTCCAGCATCGTGCGCGCCGAAGCGCCGATCTGGCGCATCGGTATCAGATAATGCCGCGTGCTGCGTGATCCGTCAGTGTCCTGGTTGCCATATTTGACTTCGTTGCCATGCGCCTGCTGGACGCGGACGCGCGACCAGTCGGCTCCCATTTCTTCGGCTACGATCAACGGCAGGCTGGTTCGGACGCCCGTTCCCATCTCGGAGCGATGCGCGACGATCGTGACGATTCCATCTGGTGCGATCGACACGAAAACCTGCGGGTCGACCACGGTACCGTGCGGCATCTCGCCCGCGCCGGTCTTGTACGCCGCGAAAGCAGGGCGTGACATCACGGGAGCGGCGAGCACGAAGCCGCCGGCGATGCCGAGACCCTTAAGGATGCTGCGACGCGAAACGTTCTCGACTTTGACTTTCTCGACCTTGATATGTCGTTCAAAGCCACGGAGTTTGTTGGGATTGGTCAGGATATTCATGGTCACACCTCCGTCGATGCGAGATGGACGGCGTTTTCGATACGCTGGTACGTGCCGCAGCGGCAGATGTTGCCTGCCATCGCTTCGCGTATCTGGTCGCGAGATGGTTTTGGATTTTGGATCAGCAGCGCAGCCGCCTGCATGATTTGACCGGCCTGGCAATAGCCGCATTGCGGGACGTTGAGGTCGCGCCATGCTTTCTGAACCGGATGATCGCCCGTCGGATGGAGCCCTTCGATCGTCGTGACCTCCCGGCCGACCACGTCGGAAACCGAGGTGATACACGCGCGTGCGGCCTCCTTGTCGACGAGGACGGTGCAAGCGCCGCAGAGGGCTTGGCCGCAGCCAAACTTGGTCCCGGTCAATCCCACCTCATCGCGTAGAAACCAAAGTAGCGGTAGATCTGGGGCGCCATCCCAGCTCTGTTCCTGGCCATTAATCTTCAACTTTATCATGATCGTCCCTCCGCTCTTCCTAAGCTGCTGAGGCCCAGTTCGGCGCAAGCGGGAACGTGCTTCCATTTGCCTGCGTCAACCGCTCGACTTCCCGCACGGTTCAACCGTGTCAGGAAGGCTGACAAACCTCATTGCAGGACCTGTTCGGTTGTCTGTTCTTGCGCATGCCTCCTGCTCCTATTGAATTCTTGGTTGTTGTGCAGGCGGACCTTCGTCGCGGGTTGGGATGTTATCAGAAATTGACGTAGAGCTGGCTATTTTTTTCCTGTTTGAAGGGGAGCAACTATTGCCGAAGCTTTTTAACTTTCGAGCGAACGAGGTCTGAGACTCCGCGGCAGCGGCGAGAAAACGCCTCGGTCGGCAACTGCGGACAGCAGATCAGATCCGCATGGTGGGACCGCCAGCACGATGCACTCCAACAGAATCGGATTTCCAATCCGAATCCGCGCTCGTGGTCACGAACCCCGCCGGTTTTCGATCCGCAGCGCTCGTCGCGCAACGGGTCGTTCGGATGAACTACTTTCAGCCGAACATCCTTGTCCCGGTCATCAGCACGGCATTCGGATCATATTTCCTGTTGGCCTTCGCGAGGGTCAACAGGTCACGTGAAAGAGCCCGATCCTCCTTGCGCGCGAGCGGTTGAACATCTGGATCGCCTCGGGTGTCGGCTTCAACAAAACCAGGCAGCCTTTTCTTTCGAAATAGGCTTCAGCTTCCGGTGACAAGTGCACGTTGCCCATCTGACCCGAGCCAATGACGACCTGGTCGCACCCTTTCTCGAAGAGAAATCTTGCCTCGTCTTCTGAAAGCACGTGCGAAGTGCCGTAGAGCCTCTTTGATAGCTTCTTTTTCCGCTTCACAACCTCGCCGGAAAGACGAACGACAACGTCGTGCTCATAGGTTCTTCCGTCAATCGTAATCGCGCCGAATATGGTGCTGTCAATCGTCATAGTGACCTCCTCAATCAGTCTCCCGCTCCGACACGCAGCAGTGAGGCGCCTCAGCGCTGGCATGATCCTCGCTCAAGCGAGTTGCCGTCGGCCGATCCGGATCGGGGCGCGCCGCCGCCCCCAGCTGCCCGGGCGTGCCTCGAACAAGCCAGGGATTGCGGTGGAGCAAATACTGCAACAGCCATCCGCGGTGAGCCGCCAGCTGGTGATGTCATACCAATCTCGGCCGATGACCCGCTCACTGCAGCCAGGGCAATACGTGCTTTGACCGCTCTCGTCATAGACATTCCCGGTGTAGACGAAATGCAGCCGACCTTGCGCGCGATATCGCGAGCCGTCGTCAGCGTGAAGGCCGGCGTACGCGGCAGATCCGACATCTTGTAGTCAGGATGGAAGGCGGTGAAATGCAAGGGCACGTCAGGTCCTAGCCTCGTCATCACCCATTCGCTTAGCTTCGTCACCTCTTCCGAGCTGTCGTTGTGGCCTGGGATTAGCAGCGTTGTGATCTCAAACCAAACCTTGGCCCTTTGCCTGAGATATTCGAGCGTCTCGAGGACGGCGCCGAGACGACCGGTGCATAGCCGCTTGTAGAACTCTTCGGTGAAGGCCTTGAGGTCGACATTGGCGGCGTCCATGAAGCCGTAGAGCTCCTCGCGCGCCGCTGCGTCAATGTAGCCTGCCGTGACCACCACGTTCTTGATCCCGCGCCGGCGCGCCGCCTTTGCAACGTCCACGGCGTATTCGAGGAGGATGACGGGGTCGTTGTAGGTGTAGGCGATGGAGCGCGAGCCCGTCGCAATCGCAGCCTCCACGATATCTTCAGGTGAGGCTGCGTCCTGTAGGCGATCGAGCTCTCGCCCTTTGGAGATATCCCAGTTCTGGCAGAATTTGAACGTCAGGTTGCACCCAGCGGTCCCGAAGGACAACACGGGAGTTCCGGGCAAATAGTGGTTCAGTGGTTTCTTCTCGATTGGATCGACACAGAATCCTGAGGAGCGGCCGTACGTCGTGAGCACGATCCGGTCATCCTGCCGACCGCGCGCGAAGCACAGGCCGCGCTGACCTTCGTTAAGCCTGCAATAGCGCGGGCAGATGTCACACTGGATACGGCCGTCTTCGAGCCGGTGCCAGTAGCGGCCAGGAAAGCCTTCCAAACGCTCGGGTTCGGTCATAGATTTCGTCGTGTCGATCACTGGGCTAACCCCAGTTTTTGGCCAACGGCGTGACAGAGTTGCGCGACGATGTTCAGCCGGGGCCCGCCTGCGGGTATGAGCGCCCGTGTGCGTCAGCTTATTCTACTCCCTGTCGGGCGAAGATCGTAGGCCGAACCGTCGGCGATATCGGCCGCTGATGTCCAGGAGTGCTCGCACCGTGAAGTTGCGGCGTGGGGAACCACGGGAGCAAGACAACATGATTGTGCTGTTCACCGATTTCGGGTTGCACGGCCCCTATACGGGTCAGGTGAGGGCGGTGCTGCACCAGATGGCGCCGGGCGTTCCCGCTATCGACCTCTTCGCCGATGCGCCCGTGGGCAATCCCAAGGCTTCGGCTTACCTCCTGGCGGTCTATGCCGCCTGGTTTCCGGTGGGAACCGTCTTTCTCTGCATCGTCGATCCCGGCGTCGGCGGGACATGCCCGGCTATTGTGCTCCAGGCCGACGGCCGGTGGTACGTCGGCCCCGGCAACGGCTTGTTCGAGTTAGTCCTGCGCCGTGCCACAAAGACGCGCAGCTGGGACATCGACTGGAGGCTGGAGTCCCTCTCGGCCAGCTTTCACGGGCGCGACCTCTTCGCACCGGTCGCAGCCATGCTGGCGCCACCCGGCCAGCCGCGCGATGATTGCGCTGATCGCCGCGCAGATTGGCCGGACGACCTCTTCGAGATCGTTTACGTCGACCATTTCGGCAATGCCATGACCGGGGTGAGGGCGACCAAGCTGACGCCCGACGCAAGGCTTGCCGCGGCGGGGCGAGTATTCGAGCGCAAGAGGACCTTCAGCGATCGGCTGCCAGGCGGAGCCTTTTGGTACGAGAATTCGAACGGGCTCGCCGAAATCGCCGTCAACCAGGGACGCGCGGACTGCGATCTTGGTCTCGTGATCGGCATCCCGGTCGAGATCGTCTCTTGAAGGCGGTCCCCTCACAACCTTGATCTGGATATGCGCATGCCAAGAAAGCAGAGCTCGAGAACGGATTGGCCGAAGCCACGTAAGCGCCACGCTAAGCCACCGGCGACTGGCAACAAGCGACTGGCCGATCAGACCCGCAAGATTCTCGGCAGACACTATGCGAGCAAATATCGGGTGCAGTAATCGCGATCATTATGAACCCCAGTCCTCTGATCGACTCAGGTACGGATATCTCGCCCAAAATTCTCCGTTATTTCAATGGGATAAATCTGTGGCTGCGGTGCTCGCCGCAGTCCCGATAGGAGTCGGCCTAAGAGGCCCAGCATTCTATTGCCTGGCACGGTGCTGCGATGGCGGTATCTGGAAGCGCGGCAAAGGTTGTGCTGATGACAACTGAGCTGATGACAACTGAATCGTCGGACGGCCCCAACGCCGGCTGCTGTCGCTATCTCTCATACCAACCGACGAGGATCGCTTCCGCGATTAAGGACTTTCGCGCCTCTCGTTCGATGTCGCGGCAGGACGCGTTGGCCTTTGCCTGAAGCTGGTCGGTCGAGAGGGCAAGCAGCCGGAAGTGATAGTGATGAGGCCCATGGCCGGAGGGCGGACACGGGCCACCATAGCCTACTTTCCGAAAATCATTGACCGCCTGCTTCACATTCTTGTTCCGCGCGGCACCCTCCGCGAGCTCCGTTAGGACTGCTGGAAGATCGTAAGCCGCCCAATGGTGCCACGTGCCAGCGGGTGCATCTGGGTCGTCGCAGAGCAAGGCAAAACTTTTCGTTCCACCTGGTGCATCAGACCATTGCAGGGCTGGCGAAAGGTCTTCTCCGTCGCAGGTGAACCGTCTCGGAATTTGCGCTCCATCGGTGAAGGCGCTTGAAACGAGTTTCATGGCTCCCTCCATCAGGTTGCAGGAGACATAGGCTCGGATTTAGGCTCGCTAGGCTCGGAATTGACGAGTTCCTCCGCAGACGGGCGACCTCGCCCGACCGATCGGCGGAACCTCGCTGGCGAGCGCCTCGCGGCGGTATAGCTCGATTTTGGCGAGTGCGAAATCCATAAAGTCTGCTTAAATCGGAAGACCCATCGGGCTGCTGCGGTAGGATGGCTTGCCATGCGACCGCTTTTTCATCCAAACTTGGTCAATGGTCGCTACGGCGACCCGACAGTGTATGTGGAGACGCTGTTCGAGAGGCGCAGCCTGCTGTTCGATATCGGTGAGATTTTTTCGTTGCCGCCGCGGAAGTTGCGACGCATCGAGCAAGTCTTCGTTTCGCACGAGCATGTCGATCATTTCGTTGGATTCGACCACCTGCTTCGGTTGCTTGTCGGGCACGAGAAGTCCGTGCAGCTCTTTGGTCCGTCCGGCTTTACCGAGCGCGTCTTTCACAAGCTTCAGGCCTATCGCTGGAATCTGGTCGAAACCTATTCTAGCGATCTTGTCTTCGTCGTGAACGAACTCGAAGCGGCGAATTCCATCTTGAGCACGCGGTTCGGGCTAAGGAAGGCTTTCGTCGCAGAGGCCTCAGTCTCTCGCAAAACCGTTGCCGGGGTGATCTGCGACGAACCGACCCATCGCGTGTCAGCCGTGATCCTTGAACACGGTACGCCCTGCCTTGCCTTTGCGCTGCAGGAGGCGGCGCATGTCAATGTCTGGAAGAACCGGTTGTTGGAGCGCGGGCTGCCCGTTGGTCCGTGGTTGCGCTCACTCAAGCAGGCCGTGGTCGAACGGCGCGCGGACGATCATTTGATCAAGATCGATGGATCGGCAGTTTCGGACAATCGGCTCGTTCCACTTGGGGCCTTGCGTGATCTCCTGACCGTCACGGTCGGACAGAAAGTTGGCTATGTTACCGACGTCGCCGATACGCCGGCCAATCGTGGCGCCATCGTAGCGCTCGTGCAGAACGCGGATATCCTCTTCATCGAAGCGGCGTTTGCAGGAGCGGACGATGCGCTGGCGAGGCACCGGGCCCATCTCACGACCACAGCTGCTGGAGAAATTGCTCGAGAAGCCAATGTGCGTCGCGTCGAGCCGTTTCACTTCTCTCCACGTTATGTGGGGGAGCAGCAACGGATGCTTGCTGAAGTGATGGCGGCGTTCAGGGGGGCTCACTGCTAGACCATGCCTGAGGAAATATATTTGCCCGCTGGATATCGAAAATCGCTCCGTCTCTTTCTATGCGGAGACGTCATGTGCGGTCGTGGCATCGACCAGGTGTTGGCGCATCCGTGCAGCCCCGAAATTCACGAGCAATCCGTGCGATCGGCGGAGAGATATGTGCTGCTCGCCGAGCAGGAAAACGGGCTCATTCCACGGCGTAATGGGCCGTCCTACGTTTGGGGCGCAGCACTGGACCTGCTGGCGCGCATGCGGCCGGACGCGCGGATCATCAACCTCGAAACGGCTGTGACCCGCAGCAAGGACCGCGCGCGCAAGGCCGTCAACTACTGCATGAGCCCCGAGAATGCAGATTGTCTGGCGGCCGCCAAGATCGACTGCTGTGTGCTGGCCAACAACCATGTGCTTGATTATGGGCGCCCAGGCCTAGAGGAAACGCTGGCAACCTTACAAAAGCTCGACATCAGGGCGACTGGCGCGGGGCGCAACGATCGCGAAGCCAGCGCTCCGGCCGTGCTCAATCTTGCCTATGCCCGGCTTCTGATCTTTTCGTTCGGCTCGACATCGAGCGGCATTCCCATGGAATGGGCCGCAACCGAGAGCGCTCCAGGCGTCAACCTGCTTCCTGACCTGTCCGAAGCGAGCGCCTCAGAGATTGCCGATCGAATCGTGGCGCTCAAGAGGCCGGATGATCTGATCGTCGTTTCGATCCATTGGGGGTCCAATTGGGGATATTGCATTCCGGACGAACAGATGATCTTTGCCCGAACACTCATCGACCAGGCGAATGTGTCGATCGTCCACGGGCATTCGTCGCACCATCCGAGAGCGATCGAAATCTATCGGGATCGTCTCATACTGTATGGCTGCGGTGATTTTCTGAACGACTATGAGGGGATTCGAGGTTACGAGCGCTACCGGGACGACCTGGTGTTGATGTATTTGGCCGACCTCGATGCGACCGATGGCTGTCTTCACGCGCTCAACTTGATTCCGCTCCAGATCAGGAACTTCCGTCTCTCCATTCCGGCGCGGCGGGATATCGAATGGATCCAGCGGACACTGGATCGGGAGTGTCGAAAGTTCGAAACTAGACTCATCCTTGGTTCAGAAGGACAGCTTGCAGTTGCCGGGCCTGGCTGAATGTAAAGCGATATGGGTCTGGGCCAATGATCGGGATGGCCATGCAGTACCGAGCGGTTTTCAAGCGCAGATCGGCGACGTTCGGGTGTGCACTTGCTGCGGACCCGCATTGAGAGGATGATGTCCGTCATTTCGATGGAGATCAGCGATGCGCGTACCGGTCTACTATGGCGATTACCTGCGGCTCGACCGCCTCTTGACATCGCAAGAGCCGGAAAGTGCCAGAATCGGCATCAACGCTCATGACGAGATGCTATTCATCATCGTCCACCAGGCCTACGAGCTGTGGTTCAAGCAGATTCTGCATGAGCTCGATCGGGTTGAGGCAGACTTTGGCGCGATCCCAGTCACTGATGATGCCATGGCCCGTATCGTACATGGGCTCAATCGTGTCCATGAAATCCTCAAGCTTGTCGTGGCCCAGCTTGACGTGCTGGAAACCATGACGCCATTTGACTTCCTGGATTTTCGCGACCTGTTGATGCCGGCTTCTGGTTTTCAGTCGCTGCAGTTCCGGCTAATCGAGACGCGGCTTGGCTTGCCGCGTGAAACGCGCATTCCATTTGATGAAAAGGCGATCGACGAGCGTCTTTCCCAATCGGATCGGGACGCTCTTCGAGCCGTCGGCGTTCGGCCATCGTTATTTGAGTTGCTCAATCGTTGGCTTGCGCGAACGCCATTTCTCGACTGGGGAGGGGAGACATTCCGCGAGGCCTATCGCGCTGCGGTGGAAAAACATCTAGCTCGCGATGCTGAGCTGGTGCGCGCGGATGCTGCGATCCCGCCGGAAAAGCGCGATCGCGAACTGAAGAATATAGAGCGAGCGATTGCGTCGTTCTCGGAAATTTTCTCGGAAACAGATGAGGGAGGTAGTTGGCGGCTGTTGCCGCAATCAGTTCAGGCTGCTCTTTTCATCACTCTCTATCGTGATAAGCCTGCCGTGCAACCGGCATTCCGTCTTTTGAGTGTGCTCATGGACATCGACGAAACCCTGACTCTATGGCGATATCGGCATGCACTCATGGTGGAGCGCATGATCGGTTTGAAGATAGGTACCGGTGGCTCCTCGGGTCACGCCTATCTTCGGATGACGGCCGAGCGACATCGCATTTTCTCTGACCTGTTCCGACTGTCCACTTTCCTCATTCCGCGTTCAGCCGTGCCTGAACTCCCGGCCCCGATCCAGGAGCAGATGAGGTTCGTGTACGCGTCATGACCATGCTCGATCTTACCGCTCATTTTGCGAAGTTTCGCGCCGCGGCGCCTGAGCGGATCAACCTCGCGGCGCACAGCCACCACGACTGGCCCGACGTGACACTCGCCGCGCAAGAGCAGTGCTGGCACGATGCGGCGCGGCTCGCCGGCGAAAAATGGGGCTTGGTGTTCGGTGAGCTGATCCCGCGGGTCCAGGCCGGGATCGCCAAGCACCTCCAACTACCCGACCCATCGAGCATCGCCGTCGCGCCCAACACGCACGAACTCCTGCGCAGGTTGTTGTCCTGCTTTTCGTCGGATCGGCCCATTCGTATCCTGACGAGCGACGCCGAGTTCCATACCGCACGGCGTCAGCTCGACCGCCTGGAGGAGGATGGATTGGTTGCCGTCACGCGCATATCCGCCGAGCCATTCGAGACCTTCGCTGAACGCTTTCATGCGGCATGCGGGACCGGCGAACATGACCTTGTCTTTGTAAGCCAAGTGTTTTTCACCTCGTCAGCAACGTCGGGAAATCTCAAGACCCTGGTCGAGGCGGTACCTTCGCGCGATACTTTCATCGTAATCGACGGCTATCACGGCTTTATGGCCCGTCCAACCGATCTGTCTGAGATCGCGGGCCGCGCCTTTTATCTCGCAGGTGGTTACAAATATGCGATGGCAGGGGAGGGATGCTGCTTCCTGCATTGCCCGCCTGGCTACGGCCCAAGACCCCGGGACACAGGCTGGTTCGCCGATTTTGGCTCGCTTGCAGCGCCTCCGGGGAAATCAGTCGGGTATCCTCGGGATGCCGGCCGTTTCCTGGGTGCGACCTTCGATCCCTCGGGTCTCTACCGGCTTGTCGCCGTATTCGATTGGCTTGCCCGTGAGAGCTTGACCGCTGAGCAAATCCACCGTCACGCGCAGGCATTGATGACGTTATTCATCGAGGGGCTCGCGCTTCAGCACATTGAGGGACTGCGGTTTGCAGATTTGATTACGCCATGGGGCGCTAAGGGCCCAGCACGGCAATTTTCTGACCTTCCGGACGCGGCGTGCAGGCGAGATTGAGGCAAAACTTGCCGAAGTCCACGTGCACTGCGATCACCGCGGCGACCGCCTTCGCTTCGGTTTCGGGATTTGCACGAATGCAGCGGACCTCGATCAGGCGCTGGCGAGAATCCGACGTGTGATTGGCAGCTAAGGCCCGTCCGGCGCTCAATGGTGCGCAGTCTGCGGTTCTGCGCGTTCTTGCAGCCAGAAGCACCCGCGTCCGCGAGGGTTTGAACGGCTTCGTCGGGAGCAGGCCTACTCGTCGATATGCCGACCATCAATGATGGAACGCCCGGTGCCGGGGCGACCGGGCGCGCTCATCAGAAATCCATCGGCGGCGTGGCTGGCGCTTGTGCTTCTGACCTCTTTGGCTTTTCGGCGACGAGGGCTTCGGTCGTGACCAGAAGCGAAGCAATCCAGGCGCCATCCTGCAGCGCGGTGCGGACGACCTTTGCGGGATCGATCACGCCGGCCTTGACCAGATCCTGATATTCGCCAGTCGCGGCATTGAAGCCCCAATTGTAGTTCTCGTTCTCGAGCAATCTTGCGACCACGGCTACGAGCGTCGGGGCGATCGCCAGCTCTATTGGGGCTCGCCGACGAGGAGTCTGTTCTCGATCTGATGAGATTGGGATCGCGGCAGGCGGCAGTCGGCCGCATCCGAACGGCCGCGGCTGTCCGGGATAGCTTCACCTGTTCCAGCGGTCATCCAACTGGGGTCGTCCTATCCAGGCCCTGTTCAGGCATCGGGTTGTCCAGCCCAGCTGCGGCGCTCCCTGCAGTCGCGCTTGAGCTTCCTGGTAGGGGCCGACGTAGCGAAGCTGGGTCGGTATTTTGGGATAGATGCGTCGTATCCGCGCAACGGCATGCTCTGCGACCTTCCTGTCGCGTTCGTCAAATGCAAATCCGAAGCCGGTGCGCAGCCGGTCCGGCAGCAGCTCGGCACTCAGGGTTTGATACCAGCGCGGCGGCCGCAACCATGGTCGTCCACCGGCGAAGATCTGTCGGGCCACCGCGCGCGCGGCGGTGCTGACGGACAATGTATCCGATTGCATCATCGCCGCGGTGTAGGCCGCGAATGAATCCCAATCCGCCGGCAAGTCGCTCGACGTTAGCCCGAACAGTGCCCCAAACAACCGGCTTTCGGCCCAATAGCGCTCGCGCTCTTCGACCGAGAGCGGAGGCAGGATCAGGTCGTGGACGGCCAGGGCGGTGTCGACGAGGGTCGCGTGAACCCAGCGCAACGCTGCGACCTCGTTGGCGCGGTAGGGCGAGCCGCTCTCGAACGGACCGATTGCTTCGGGCAGGCGGCCGACGATCATGGTATGGCGGTGGTCTAGGTGCCGGGCAGCGGTAAGCGCCGCATCGAGCGAGCCGAACACCATCGTAAACACAACGTCAAAGGTTCGATGGAAGCGACCGATCGGATCGGCGAAGGTCCGCGAGTGCTCGACCACGGCGGCGGCGACCCAGGGATGCGCCAGCTGAAGCAGCAAGGCGCGACCGGCACCCAAAAAAGTGATGGCTTCCCGGTCGATCCGCCAGGTTATCGAGCCTGGCCCAAAAATGCCCTCGACCGGTCCGGCGGCCCGAGCCCGGACGAAATCAAGAGCAAGCTCGAGGTCACTTTCGGAGACCAAATGCGCACCTTCCGAAGCAGACTCCACCGGTCTTTCAGCAAGCAAAAGCTCTCTCGAAATTGTCGCATGATCTCCACCCGCGCGGAATATGGCGGCCTGGCATTTGGTCGTACCCCATGCGGGTAAGACTGAGCGGGTGCAGCCGCGCGTGGTGCCGCCAGCTTCGCTTGCGCCGTTCTGCACGACCGAACGCTACGACCGCGCCGCGCACACTTACGGCAAGTCCTATCCGGATTACGTCAGGGCCATGCTCGGCGATTACGATTGCGCGCCTGATGTCGTGGCCTATCCACGCAACGAGTCGGAGATATCGGCTGTCATGGACTGGGCGGGGTCCGTCGGCGCTTCGCTGACGCCGTTCGGAGGCGGATCGAGCGTGTGCGGTGGCGTCGAGCCGCAGGCCGATGGTATCAGGCACAAGGCGGCCGTCACGCTCGACCTGCGCAATCTCTCCAGGGTCGTCGAAGTCGACCCGGTCTCGCGCGCCGCATTGATCGACGCCGGCACCTATGGTCCATCGCTGGAAAACCAGCTCAAGCCGCACGGCGTCACGTCGCGGCATTTTCCGCAGAGTTTTGAATATTCGACCCTGGGCGGCTGGATCGCGACGCGATCGGGCGGCCACTTCGCCAGTCTCTACACCCATATCGACGATTTCGTCGAAAGCCTGCGTGTCGTGACGCCGGTTGGCGTCGTGGAGACGCGCCGGCTTCCCGGTTCGGGTGCGGGGCCGAGCCCCGACCGCATGTTCATCGGCTCGGAAGGAATTTTGGGCGTGATCTCGCGCGCATGGATGCGATTGCAGCCGCGTCCAAAATTCCGCACCGGCGCATCGGTTCGCTTTCCCACTTTCTTCGATGCCGCGCGCGCGGTGCGTGCGGTCGCGCAAGCCGGCCTCTATCCCTCCAATTGCCGCATCCTCGACCCGCAGGAGGCGTTCAACACCGGTGCGGCCGACGGCAGCTCCGCCATCATGGTGCTGGCATTCGAATCGGGCGATCATCCCCTGGACGCCTGGTTCAAGCGTGCGCTCGAATGCTGCGCCGACCACTGCGGGACACCGGAGCCCGCAGAGGCCGGCGACACGCATCTCGAAGGCGCGGCGGGCATCTGGCGCAACGCGTTCATTCGCATGCCCTATGCGCGCGAATTCTTGACGCCCGCTGCTATCATCAACGATACGTTCGAGACCGCCATCACCTGGGATCGGTTCGAAGGCTTTCACGATCAGGTCAAGGCGGAGACCGAACGCGCGATTCTGCAAGCGACCGGGATCAAGGGTGAAGTCACCTGTCGCTTCACCCACGTCTACCCGGACGGGCCCGCGCCCTACTTCTCTTTCCACGCGCGCGGTCGGCACGGTGCGCTGCTCGCGCAGTGGCAGGCCATCAAGGACGCGGCGAGCGACGCGCTGATCGCGGCAGGCGGCACCATCACGCATCACCATGCAGTTGGCC
The DNA here is from genome assembly GCF_054058795.1 of Bradyrhizobium sp. USDA 4506. Classification (NCBI taxonomy): domain Bacteria; kingdom Pseudomonadati; phylum Pseudomonadota; class Alphaproteobacteria; order Hyphomicrobiales; family Nitrobacteraceae; genus Bradyrhizobium; species Bradyrhizobium sp. USDA 4506. The sequence goes on from NZ_JBSSBM010000002.1 coordinate 2,182,120, forward strand.
GCGATCACCGACCCTGGTACGACCGGCAGCGGCCACCGCTTTTTGCTGCCGCGTTGCGGGCCGCCAAGCGCGAACTGGATCCCCGCGGCGTGCTCAACCCGGGCGTCCTGATCGATCCTTAGGCGTGTGCCGTCGATGCACGTCGATCTCGCCCGGACCCGCCATCAGCGCGCTGCTCGCGGACTGGCAGCCCGAGAAGCTGAAGGAGGCCAAGGATTCCGGAAGTGTCCCCGGGGCCAGCGAGATGGCTGATGTGGTGATGTTCATGCTGACGCGGCCACGCGGCATGACCATCGCGACGTCGTCACGCTGCCCACGAGTTTCGACCTCTAGTTTTCGCGGAAATCATGCTCAAGCAAAAGGCTAAAGCGCGATGATGATTGATCCCAATCTCATCACGCTTTAGGGGCATCCGCATTCGAAAGGCGCGGGGAGGAGGCGCACCCTCGCAGTTGCGGGCCACGATCGCCGCAAGCATAAGAATCCCCCGCGGTCGCTCAATTGTACGAGCGTAAGCCCAGGCCATGAAAATGGATGAAAGGAGCTATACGAAGGTTTGACGATGTCTGCGCCGGAGATACGGCGCGCTGCGCACCGGAAGCGCTGATCGTCACGACTGCGAGACCACAGGGACATCCGATCGGCCCGCATGGACTTCCGAGGGACCCCAAGGGGCTGATAACGAGGGTTGCCGAAAGACCACAAGCGGACCGAAGTGCGCTTGTTTCCGCCGATGACTCCCCATTTCCGTCAATTTTGACCGCCATGTCAGGCATGGATATTTTTGCCGAAGCGTGGCCAGGGAAGTCACGGGATCCATTCCTTTCAGTCAAAGCGATTTGCGGAACGCCAATGAAAAACGCTGCGCTGTTTGCCCTTGGCTTGTTGGCCGCTGGTGTTTTGTTCCACGACAGCGCGAGATGTCAGACGTCGCTGGCCCAGCCGCTTTCGCTTGCCCCGCCGCCGTTGAGTGAACAGGGGGCGGCACCTCCGGCCGCCGCCCCCACCAACAGCGTTTGGCCGCCGATGGCGGCACCGAGCGTGTCGCCACCGCGGGCGGCTGGCAAACGTCCCACGTCATCAGCAAAGAGCAATGTTGGGTCGTCACCGGCGATGGATGACGTTCCGCCGCCGGCGGAGACCGCCAAGGGTTCGGTTCCACCCCGAGCCGCCAAAGATGTGCCGCCACCGGCATCCGGCGCGGGCGCCCCACCATCTGCCACTGTCAAGGACACGCCGTCGGCGTCCGACGATGTTTCGCCAGCACCGGTGATCGACAGGCTGCCGCCGTTGGCCAAGCCGGCCACCGATTACGATGGCTTTAGCGTCGGCATCGTCGACGACAATGACGCGTCAAGCCGGACGACGCGACCCGTCAGGTCGCGCCCGGCAAAGCAATCCAAGCGCGGTCAAGAAGCGGATCGTGTCTCTGGGCAGCAATCGGTCGATCCCACGGAAGATGACAAACTAAAGGGCAAGCTCACGATTTGCCGCGGCTGCAAGTAGCAGGTCGCCGCTCCGGTTGCGTTCGTAAATTGGCCCACGGGCCAGGCGGCGCGTTCGGGTGCTCACACCGCGATTGAGGCCGACCTGACGCAGGTCATCCGCCGCCTCGGCCCCGCCAGCAACTATTCGTGGGGGCTTCGACGATTGTCGATGATGCCTGCGTGCGTGGCCCAAGCGTAGATGTGTCTGGTTTGCGCCAAGAGCTGCCCTTTACGCGAGGTCGAATTTTGGCGCAAAGCGAACGTTGGCAGGAACGTGAAGGTCTGCCTGCCAACCGTCGACAGGAGATCGGCGACCGTCCAAGTTGACGGATCACCGATCTCAACTAGTGGCGCTCCAGCCTGGACCAAGGCCTCGATCCCAGATGCCACCTTCATGCAGGCGTCGGCCATCATGTCTCGCAGACGCGCGCACTGACGGGAAAGCGAAGGCGCCGAGAGCACGCCGTGCTCGCCGATCGTCTTGCAGAGCGTTTTGGTCTGGCTAGAGACTGGGTTAGAATTCGAGCTTTATCTCGTGTGGGAGGCGATGGTGCGGTCAGAGCGCGAAGCTCCGACGCGTACAACGGGCGGAGCGGCCTCCCTGGGCGGCGTCGGGTCCCCATGGTCATGGACCGTGCTGGCGTGGGCCGCGCTGCTGGTGGTGATCGTCGCGTCGTTCAGGCCCGCAGTCCCGGTCATCTGGGGCGACACGCCATCCTTCGTGGAATCTGCATTTCGTACGCTCGAGGCCGGACAGCCGACCGTGGCGGGTGGGCGTGATCCAGGCTACCCGGCGTTGCTGGCCGTGACGTTCGCGTTCGGAGGCGACCTCGGGACGGTGGTGCGCCTGCAGCAGGCGGCGTGGACCATACTGATCCTGGCGCTTGCAGCAACCGCGCAGGCGACGACGCGCAACGCCGGTGGGCTTGTGCCGATCATCCTCGTGGCGACGTATCCGGGCCTGCTGCTGTTCAGGAATGTCGTCACCTCGGAGCTTCTCTTCGCGGTCTTCCTCAATCTCGCAATGGCCGGATTGCTCGTTGCCACCTGCGTCAACAAAACGGCGCGGTGCTACGCGGTCGCTGCCGCTATCCTGTGCGCGGCGCTCGCGGCGTGCTTGAGATCGCAAGGAGTCCTGGTCCCGATCGTCGCCGTCCTGGTGGGCGCAAGCCTCGCCCGCCCAGACACGTCTGCGCGCCTCGCCGTGATCGCCGTGTCCGTCGCGGCAGCGCTGGGGCTCCTCGCCACCGGTTCCCGGTTCGGGGCTTCCAACTCCGACCAAGCCTCCGTCGTGTTCGTCCCCAAGACATTGTTCTGCAATCACCTGAACATCGTGCTCGCAAGCGATGCAGCGCGACGCGAGATCGCGTCGGCGGCCGGAGACCGCGCCGACGCCACGATGGCGCGGCTTGCCGCCGACTTCGCGGCGGAGCCGGGTCGGTGGCCGGCACTCGGGTTCTTCGGCGATGCGTGCCTCTTCGACACCGCACTGGATCGAGACGTAGCCAGCGATTCCGGGAATGCCGTCGGCGCGGCGAGAGCCTATCGGCGCATCTTCCTGGCCGCCGTGCGCGACCGGCCGCTGGCCTACGCGGGCAAGGTCGTCCGTCAGATGGCCTATGGGGCCACGGTCGCATGGCCGGCTTACGGACTCGACCCCGCCGTACCGGTGTCGACCGACGATGTGCCGCACGTGTCCGACATCATGACGCGGCACGGCCGGGCGGCTCAGCCGATCGATCTGCAAGGCGGACCAGTTCGGATCGGCCTGCTGTCCGATCTCCCAGTCATCTCCGCCTATCTGTGCAGGGCCTTGTCCATCGCGTTCGTCATCGCCGTAATATATTGGACGGTGACCGCCGTGTGGCGTTGGCGCCCCGAGTTCTCAGCGCGCGGAGGTATCGTCATCGTGATGTGGGCGGCCTCGATCGGGACCGCCGCCGGCGCCCACACCCTCGACGTCTGGCGATACCTAATTCCCGCAGTGCCGATGGTCGGCCTCATGCTGTCCCTTTTTGCCGTCGAACTAGCCGAAATTTTCGCATGCCTGCGGAGGGGCTAATCGCATCATTCGCGAGCTCTCGTGCGCAGAAAATGCGAGCGCATCGCTCTAGCGCCGCAATGTTGGCAGCCTCCTGAACCTGGGAGCTGTCTTTAGAAGAAAGCCGTCCTTACGGAGCAAGCTCAAGACGAATGAGTGACATCTTTTATTCCGGAGGCCGCAGGGCCAAATAAGCAAGCCGCCGCAACTCGCGGCGGCCACGCACGACAGTGTCGAGGATTATTCCACTGAAGAAGCTAAGGAAGGCGAGTATCATAAGTCCTGTCGAAAGAACCGCGGTGGGCAAACGCGGCACTAAGCCGGTCTCAGCATACGTGACGGCAAGAGGTACCGCGATCACGATCGAAACGAACCCGAGTAACGTGCCAATTATGCCGAAAAAAAGCATCGGTCTTTCAATTCGAAACAGCGTTAGGACGGTCAACAGGATGCGCCAGCCGTCGCGGAATGGGGAGAGCTTGGACGTCGAACCTTCCGGCCGGACTTTGTAAGCAGTCCCGATCTCGGCCACTGGCATGTGCAACGCCAGAGCATGGACGCTGATCTCCGTCTCTACCTCAAAACCTTCCGAGAGAGCGGGGAAGCTTTTTACGAACCGGCGCGAGAATACGCGATAACCTGACAGGACATCGCTGAACGAGCGACCGAAGATATACGACAACATTCCAGTGAGGATCGCATTGCCGAGGCGATGACCTGGCCTAAAGGCGGCGTCAGCGGCCGCACTTCGCACACCTACCACCATGTCCAGCTGGCATTCGATCAACTCCTGTATCATCGTCGGTGCAGCCGCTGCGTCATAGGTCGCGTCGCCGTCGGCCATCACATAGACATCGGCATCAATGTCCGCAAAACTCCGGCGGACGACGTTGCCCTTTCCTGGCGTCAGTTCGGTTCGAACTATCGCGCCAGCAGCACGAGCCACATTCACGGTATTGTCAGTCGAATTGTTATCGAAGACATAAATGGCAGCGTCGGGCAAAGCCGCACGAAATGCTGTTACCGAGGCGCCGACGGCCGCCTCTTCATTGCGACAAGGGAGGATTACCGCCACACTTTGTTGCTTCATAGCCGGACCATAGAGCCTGCAGTATGTGCTCAAACCGACAGTAAACCGAAGCTTCCGCGGGCCAGTGCAGGCACTCTCCTATACAGCTCGGGTTGAACGCTGCTTCGTCGCGTGCGTGCCATTCAGCTCAATTTTCTTCAGCCTGACCTTGCCGCCCGCAAGTCTGATCCAGTCCTGAGTGCACCTTGGCCGCTGGATATGCTCGGGCGGGCGGTGTTAGCGACGGGAACTGGCGCGAAGCCCTAGAGGCATTCAGCAAATGCAACTCCAGCCCCCACGTGCGGATCCCCACCAGCATCCGGTTCGCTGTGGTCTCGGCAACGGCGGGATTGCTCGGATCGACTAACAGCGCCATGGGTCCTCGGGACGCAGCCGCCCGTTACACCCTACCACGTCGCTGAATTGAGCGCAGCGTTTTGCATCACGGCAGGATTGGCCGCCGCTGCCCGCCGTGGTCAAAACGCGACTTCGCGGGTAGGGCAGCTTCTCGCAAAGGCAGGCATTCAGCGCGCGTCGCATGCCCGCGAAGGGCCATCAACGGGAGCTGGTTCGCTCGTGATACGGTTCTGATTCTGAGGTTGGACGAGCGGCTTGGACAGGCCGGACACCATGGCATGCCCATGCCGCTCCGTCATCCTGCAGAAAAAAGGCTGCGCAAGGAGGACTCCATCCTGTACCTACATGTTCTGTTTCTATGCTCGGGTGCAATCGCCATACTGAGCACCGCGATGGTTGCTCGAGCTACCGACTCCGAACGATGTCAGGAGCTTGGCAATCGGTTTCGCGTTGAAAAAGCACAGATGAGCGCCATCGAGGTGTCGCTCGCTCTTTTTTCGGCGGCAGACGACAATTGCACCAGCCTGGCTACTGAACGCGGAGCTGATCCTTCGCTGAAGGACAATGCCGGCAAACGCGCGGTGGATCTCACGACCGTGTCGTTGCTGCGCGAGCAGTTCAAGGCGCCGTGCAGGCGCTAACCCTCAGTTCAAGGAAGGCAGCTCTTGGTGCAAAGCGGTCATTCTGCCGGACCCGCACGTCTCTGAAAGGGCAAAAGGCTGACATTGCGCGCGGCTCTCCGGTGGGGTCACAATAGGTTGGGCAGGACGATGACTGGGATTGCGCTGGCACTCCGGGCGGCGCCACGGCGGTTCCTTGCCGGCAAGTGGGGAACCACGATTGTGTACGGTCGTAGGCGGCGCTAGACTCCTCCGACTAAGGATCGACGCTCTTGCTCTGGGAGGTCGATATGGACATAGCGGATTGGCTGCGACGCCTCGGGTTAGACCAGTACGAAAGCGCATTTCGTGACAACGACGTGGACACGGAGACGCTGCTCAGCTTGACGGCAGAGGATTTGCGTGAGCTCGGCGTCACGTCATTGGGACATCGCAAGAGGCTCCTCTCGGCGATCGCCGCCTTATCCCAGCCGCGTGACGGAGAGGTGGAGGACGATCGCGGGCTGCCGGTGCCCGAAGTCAGTTCCTCGAGGAAAATGGAGCGCGCCGAGCGCCGTCATCTGACAGTGATGTTCGCCGACCTTGTCGGGTCGACTGCCCTCTCGGTGCGTCTGGACCCCGAGGACATGAGAGAGATCCTTGCGGCCTACCACCAAGCGGTTGCAGCGGCGGTGGCGCGCTTCGAGGGATACATCGCCAAGCTTATGGGCGACGGCGTGCTCGTCTATTTCGGCTGGCCGCAGGCACATGAGGACGAGGCCGAACGCGCCGTGCGCGCCGGGCTTGCAATCGTGGAAGCCGTAGAGAGGCTAGACAAACGAGCGGGTGTCGCTCTTTCCACGCGTGTCGGGATCGCAACCGGGCCGGTCGTCGTTGGCGACCTCATTGGGGAAGGGGCGGCCCAGGAAGAGGGAGTTGTCGGGGCCACGCCCAACCTCGCAGCGCGTTTGGAGCAGCTCGCAGAACCCGGTGCTGTGGTGATCTCCGAAAGCACACGGCGTCTCCTTGGCAGCTGGTTCACACTCACCGATCTGGGCCCCCAACCGATCCGAGGGATCGAAGCCCCGCTACCGGCGTTCCGCGTTCTGGGCGAAGCGGCAGCCGAGGGTCGGTTCGAGGCCTTGCGACGCGCCGATGTTGGCCCGCTGATCGGACGCGAACACGAACTCGCTCTCCTCCTCGATCGCTGGGAGATGGCCAAAAGCGGCGAGGGTCAGGTCGTGCTGCTATCCGGCGAGGCCGGCATCGGCAAGTCTCGGATTGTCCTTGCACTCCGTGAGCGTGTCCGAAACGAACCTCGGTTCCGGATCGGGTATTACTGTTCGCCCCATCATGCGAACAGCGCGCTCTGGCCTGTAGTCACCCAGCTCCAGCGGGCGGCCGGGTATCTCCGTGAGGATGCACCCTCATTGAAGCTCGAAAAGCTGGAGCGGCTTCTCGGCACGGCCGGAGAGTTCGGGGAGGACGCGGCGCTGTTGCTCGCCGAGCTGATGGGGCTGCCGCTCAATGGACCCTACGCGGCGCCAGGAGGGACGCCGCAAGAGAAGAAGGCGCGGCTCTTTGGCATACTCTTGGCACAGATGGAGGGGCTTTCGCGGCAGCGGCCGATGCTTGTCGTCCTCGAGGACGCGCATTGGCTAGATCCCACGTCGGCGGAGCTGTTCGAGCGAATGGTGGACAGGATCCGGGTTCTGCCAATCCTTCTCGTCACAACCTTGCGGCCTGACGTGCCGACGCCTTGGACGAATTTTCCGCACGTCACATTACTCAGTCTCAACCGCCTCGGGCGGCCAGCATCCCGAACGCTCATCCAGATGGCGGCGGGTGAACGGTCGCTTCCGCCAATCGTGATCGAAGCCATTCTCTCCCGTACGGAGGGTGTGCCTCTGTTCGTCGAGGAATTGACGAAAGCGGTCATCGAATCGGCGATCTGGAAGACAACGGCTGGCGGCAGCGATCTCGAGCTCGCCGGACCACTTCCGCCGCCGGCCATTCCGGCGACGCTGCAGGATTCGCTCATGGCGCGTCTCGACCGCCTGGCTCCGGCACGCGAGGTAGCACAGATCGCCGCCTGCATCGGTCGGGAGTTCGATGAGGACGTCGTCAGGGCGGTCGCCGGATATCCCGAGGCGCAGCTGGCGGCGGCGCTTGGTCAGCTCTGCCAGGCGGGACTCATCCAACGACGTGGGACGCCGCCCCATCATGCGTACAGCTTCAAGCACGCGCTTGTCTGCGACGCGGCCTACGCCACCTTGCTCAAATCGTCCCGTCAGCAGCTGCATGCGCGCGTCGCACAAGCGATCGAGCGGTTGCGGCCAGAGATCGCGGTGGGCCAGCCCGAGATCGTCGCCCATCATTTTATTGAAGGCGCACTGCCCGACCAGGGGGCAATTTATCTGATGGCCGCCGGTCGGCTGGCAAAGGCGCGGCATGCTGTCAAAGAAGCTGTATCCCAACTTGAAACGTGCCTGCAGCTTACGACCCGTCCTCGAGGGGATGCAGCGCCGCCCGCCCGGCGCATCGAGCACGAGTGCCTCCTGATGCTCGGTGACTTGGCCGGCGTCGACGACGACCTTGATGGAGCGAACGCCTACTACGAGCGCGCCATGGCGCTTGGCGAGACCGACGCTGACCGCGACCGCGCGCGCAAGTGCATTCATCGTGCCAAGTACGCAGTACGGGAGGGTGCACGCCTCGTCTTCTACGAGCACGGCAGCGGCGAGCCGACCGTCGTTTTCATAAATCCGATCGTATACGGGCTTGCGACCTTTGAGCCGATTCTCGAGCAGCTTTGCCAGGAATTCCGTGTCATCACGGTCGACTGCCGGGGTGCCGGACGATCCGACCCTCTCGTGCGTCCTTACTCAACCCTCCAACACATGGAGGACCTCCGCGCGATCATCCACGCGGTCGCCGCCGCCCCAATCATCGGCGTTGACATCTCGCGCGGCTCAAACCTGCTCATCCAGCTTACTCATAGGCACCCGGAACTCGTCGGAAAGATCGTGACGGTGGGCACGCCGATGATTGGAACGCTGCCGAACGGGCGTCCGGTTTTTAACCCGGATTACACAGCGCTTCGTCAGGACGCCTATGCGCGGGGCGCCGTTGAGGAACTAGTTCGCTTGCAAACACGGTATGTCTACAGCGAGCCAGATACCGACGAGCTACGGCGGATGGCCTCCGAGCGCATGTGCAGGTTGCCGATTGAGACGATCCTTAGCTTCTACGATCCGGACCCAGGCATGGACATCGCGCCGCTGCTCGAATCGATCGCCGTCCCAACCCTCGTTACCCACGGCCGGGAAGACCGGCTCGTCACATGCGATGCCAGCGTATTCATCGCGTCTCGCATTGTCGGCGCGCAGCTCTATCTCTTCGACGGCAGGGGACACAACCCGATGTTCTCGGCTACGGACGAGTTTTGCGATGTGCTTCGCAATTTCATTCGGACAGGACGCGCGGAAAGAACGTTTCGAGGATCGGCGGCGGCGTGAACCAAGGTCTCAAACAACTGCCTGGCCGCGCAGAGCATGAGCGGCGCCCGAATACAAACGTCACCGACGCGCAGCAAATGTCTCAATTCGGTCAAACTGCGACTTGGCGGGGAGGGCAGCTTCTGGCGCAAAGCGGACATGTATATCGGCGTCGGAGTCGAGTGAGCGGTGCGAGCGATGATCGTACAAACTGAACCCGCGCTTTCCTGATCGTTGACGGTACTGAAAGCTATGCAGCGCGACTACGAGCGGTAGCCGTCCCGGCTAGCCACGTGCGGCCACTTAGCCGATTGACTCCGATACTTGCCGAAGTCGCCATTCTTCCGACCAGAACGAATTTTCCTGTGAATTCAGCATCAAGAAGTTAGGGCGGGCATACCGTCGGGATTTGTCCGCCAGCTTTGAGAGTTTGTGCTTGCAAATCAACGCCGTAGTGTCGTTCTAAATGATTGAGTGGGAGTAGTGACGGACGTCATGCGGCCGTCCAAGTTACCATCTCTCGGAGAATAGCTTCGAAGACCAAGACGGAAAGGCTTTGCCGATCAAGCTATGGGACTGGGAGTATTCATTCATCGGCTGGACTCGATCTATGAGGACAGTCCAGCCGAACAATATCAATTTCCCAGCCAGTATTTGCGTCGCGTAGAAGCCTGCGTTGGTGATTGGATAATTTACTACGAACCGCGCAAGGTCGCGGAAACACGGGGCTACTTTGCGATTACAAAGGTTCAACAAGTTATTCCGGACCCCGGGGCGCCTGGGATGTACCTCGCGCTGATTGAGCCGGGAAGCTATCTCGACTTTGCGAATCCGGTTCCTTTCAGCGAACCAACTGGGCGACCGATAGAGCGAGGCGTTCTCAACGATGAGGGGCGGATTTCGGGACGCGCTCAATCGGCGGTGCGGCCAATCTCTCCTGAAGATTTCAGTAGAATCGTTGGACTCGGCCTTGAGGAAAAGGCTCCTTTACTGCCTCGGCTCGACGATGAAATACCGCTGCGGTCTCTTGCAGAGGAGCAGGTGCCTTTCACATATGACCAGCAGCGCGATCGCGTTAGTATTACCATGTCGAGGATTTTGCGCGATCGCGTCTTCCGACGTGTCGTTCTGCGCGCCTATGATGAACGGTGCGCCATCACGGGACTGAAACTCATCAACGGAAGAGGCCGGGCGGAGGTTGCTGCCGCACACATTCGGCCGGTGGAAGCGAGCGGGCCTGATGTTATCAGCAATGGGATCGCGCTTTCAGGCACGGCGCATTGGATGTTTGATCGGGGCTTGATCAGCTTGGCCGATGATTTGGAGATATTAATCTCGCGACAGACAAATGATCCGGAAGGGATACGATCGATAATCAACAAGTCCGGTCAGGCGCTTGCGCCTCAGCGCATGTCTGACCGTCCGCATCCGCATTTTCTAAGGTGGCACCGCGAGCATTGCTTTAAGCAATGAGTCCGTAGCAATGCATCGGCAAGCGTAGCCCGGATGAGCGAAGCGATATCCGGGCCACGTCCTATCCGCGTGTCGTGGTGTCCCGCATATCGCTGCGCTCGTGCGGGCTACTCACCTCGACCTGACGTTCGTACCGTCTATGCCGGCAAAAGACCCGCGGCGCGATAATTGTCGATCATCGCGTCGTAGAGCGAAATATCGGAGCGGCTTCTGGCGACGAGCTGCGCGCCGGCGACGGCGGCGAAGATGGCGCGGGCCCGCTGTTCGCTCTTTCTCGAACTGACCAGGCCCGCGGCCACCAACAACTTGCTCAGCCACGCCACGTTGACGTCGGCAAAGGTCTGGACCTCCTTCTTCACCACGTCCGGCAGGTCGTCGACTTCTGCCGACATGAAGCTGCAGAGGCACATGCGGTTGTTGCTCTCGAGCGCTTTGCGAAACACATCGGGATATCGACGCAGGCAGCGGACAGGATCGGCCGTTTCTGCCAGCATCGACTCGAGTTGGGCGGCGGTGTCCTCCCAGTAGCGCCGCGCGACGGCCACGCCGAGATCGGCCTTGCTCGGAAAATGGTGATAGATGCTGGCGGCCTTGATCCCGACTTCCTCCGCGAGATCGCGGAAAATCAAGCCGCCATAGCCGCGTGCCTGCGCGGTCCGCTTTGCTGCCGCCAGGATGGCCTCCCGAGAGCTCGAACTCACTTCGTTGCCTCACTGCTTCGTTATCTACCAAGTGACAGATAGGCGTTGGCCGGCCTGATTTGAAGGCTAATTTTACCCTACCAAGTGACAGGTAGACAGGAGTCATAATGAAGATTTACGATTGGCCAACTGGCCCATATCCGGCCCGCGTTCGCATCGCTTTGGCCGAGAAGAACCTGAGGTCGCAAGTGGAGTTCGTATTGGTCGATCTCTACAAGGGCGAGCACAAGAAGCCCGAATTCCTCGCCAAGAACTACTCCGGCACGCTGCCGGTGCTCGAACTCGACGACGGGGCGTTCATTGGCGAGTGCACGGCCATTACCGAGTACCTTGACGCGCTCAATGGCGCGCCGACGCTGACCGGCAGGACGCCGCGCGAAAAGGGTGTGATCCACATGATGAGCAAGCGCGCCGAACTGGAACTGCTCGATGCCATCAGCGTCTATTTCCACCACGCCACGCCGGGTCTCGGGCCTCATGTCGAGATCTATCAGAATCCCGAATGGGGATTCCGTCAGTGCGACAAGGCCCTCAGGGGGATGCACTACTTTGACGGCATTCTGAAACGACAGCCGTTCGTCGCCGGCGAGGCATTCACGATGGCCGATATCACCCTCATAGGCGGCTTGATCTTCGCGGGGCTGGTGAAGGTGCCGGTGCCGATGGAGTGCGAGGCTCTTTTGGCATGGTATGCAGTGATGCAGGAGCGTCCCAGCGTGAAGAACCGGATAACGATGTCCGAGCCGATCGAGGCATCTTGATTAAGATCGTCGTTTGCGAACACCGCCCTCGCGAGTCTTACGCGAGGGCGGATCGTCAGGATGGCAAGCGTAGCCCGGATGAGCGCAGCGACATCCGGGGCATTTTCTATCCGCGCGTCGCGGGTGCCCCGCATATCGCTGCGCTCATGCGGGCTACTCACTTCTCGGTCAAATCACACGGCCGGGATCAATCACTGCTCCTTCTTGAACAAATCCTGGAAGATGAGCGGGCCCCAAGTGCGGCCGCGTGCGTGCACCAGCGCGCCACCCTCGTTGAGCCTTCCCAGCTTGACGGGTGCGAACCCGAGTTGCTTCGCCAAGGCCGCCACAGGCGCGACCGCGTCCTCGTCGTCACCAGACAGCAAGACCACCCGGTGCCCACCCTCGACGATCGGATCGGCAGCCAAGATGGCCGCAATCAGGTGATTGAACCCTTTGACGAGCTTGGCGCCGGTGAACGCCTTCGCGACGAAGGCGGAGGACGGCAGGCCGTCCAGCTCTTCAGGGACTGGAAACGCGTTCATCGCGTCGATCACCGTCTTGCCTTTCCAGCTCGGCAGGGCCTTCGCGACCTCGCGATGCTCCCCGAACGGGACCGCCAGGATGATTGTGTCGGCCTCGAGCGCTTCCCGCAACGACTTGGCGACGACCGTGGGTCCAATCGCCCGAGCCTGCGGCGCCAACGCCTCGGGCGGCCGGCGGCTCGCGACGGTCACGTCGATGTTCTTACGGGCGAAGGCGTGGGCGAGGGCCTGGCCTATCTTACCGAATCCTACAATCGCGTAGCTCATAGTGCTTCTCCGATCCGTGTTGATTCGATTTCAGATGGCCGAAAAACCGCCGTCGACAGACAAATCCACCCCATTCACGAAGCTCGAATCGTCTGAGGCAAGAAACAGCGCGGCCGCCGCAATTTCCTCGGGACGACCCATCTTTCCGCGCGGGATCAGGGATTCGAACATCCGCTTCGCCGCCTCGTCGAGAACCTGGTCCTGCATCGGTGTGGCGATCGGCCCCGGGCTCAGCACGTTCACCCGGATATTCCTGCCCTTCAGTTCGTTGAGCCAGGTGCGCGCGAATGAGCGCAACGCCGCCTTGCTTGCCGCATACACGCCGTAACCGGGAAAGCCCTTTACCGACGCGACCGACCCGGTCATGAAGATCGATCCGCCATCGTTGAACAGCGGCAACGCCTTCTGAACCGCAAACAGCGTTCCGCGCGTATTCAGGTTGAAGGTCGCATCGAAATGCCGCTCGGTAATCTCGCCCAGAGGGACGGCTTCGCCCATGCCGGCGCTCGCGTACAGGACGTCGATCCTGCCCTTTTCCCGCTTGACCGTGTCGAACAGACGATCGAGGTCGTCGAGATTGGCCGCGTCGCCGCGCACGCCGGTTACGTTCCGGCCGATCAGCCTGACGGCCTCGTCGAGCACCTCCTGCCTTCGGCCCGTGATGAAAACATATGCGCCTTCTTCAACGAACCGCCTGGCGCTCGCCAGCGCCATGCCGCTCGATCCACCCGTGATGACTGCAACCTTACCTTCAAGCTTTCCCATGACTTCTCCTTTCGTCGTGCCGGACAGCGTCTCTGGTCCCATTTGCCAGATGGCCCTCGAGAACCTCGACGTAGCTCCGCCGGCGTCAGGCGTTGAGTGCGGAAGCGCGCACATCGGTGGTGCGAAATCGATCCGGCCGGATGACTGACGCCAGCCGCGACGATTGGTGTCCGCCGTTCGGAATTGGGGCGCGTTTGTCGGCGTGGCTATTCGGCTTGGGCTATGATGATCGCCCGTGCTACCCACATACGAGATGCTGTTCGACGTACTGGAGACGGGCTTTGGAAGGCGCACCCCAGCGGTGCTGGATTGCACCATGATCGACTGGGATGACGTTCGCTACTTTCTTGCCGTCGCGCGCGGAGGCTCGGTGCGGGCTGCCGCCGAGCGCCTCGGGGTGAACCACTCGACCGTGCTGCGACGCGTCGCCCAACTGGAGGAGCGGCTCGGAGCGCAGATGTTCGAGAAGCTGCCTTCGGGCTACCGCCTGACGGCTGCGGGTGAGGAGGTCCTCGAACTCGCGGACCAGATGGAGGCCTCGTCGCACCAGCTGGAGACGCGCGTCTTCGGCCGCGACCAGGGCGTGCGCGGGCTTCTGCGGGTGACGCTGGCGCCGCCCCTCGCGACACACCTGCTCATGCCGGACTTCTCCGATTTCGCGCGACTGCATCCGGATATCGAGATGGAAATCTTGTCGTCCGGCGAGCTGGCAAATCTGACCAACCGGGAGGCCGATGTAGCGATCCGCGTCGTCTACGACCGCAAAACCCTGCCGCTCAATCTTCACGGCTTGAAGGGACCGGAGCTGTTCGGAGGCATCTACATATCCCGCGATCGACTGGCCGCGTGGCGCGCGGGCGCGCCTGACCCCGTCAGGTGGATCGTCATAAGTATTCACGGAATCCCGGACTGGGCCCACGAGGGTGAGGTTCGCGCCGCCGAGGTTCCGTTCAGGGCCACAGATGCCGCGGCGCAGATCGTCGCGGTGCAGCAGGGGATCGGCATGACGACGCTGCCGTGCTTCGTCGGAGATGCCGACCCGCTGCTGGTGAGGGTGCCGGGCACCGACTTGCACATGTACGGAACGCTCTGGCTTCTCACACAGGGGGAGACACGCAAGACGAAGCGCGTGCGGCTCTTCACGGAGTTCGTATCCCGCAGGCTCACCGCATACGCGCCGCTTCTCGCCGGACTGTCCGTATCACGCGACTGACGCGCGGGCAGGTCGCCGATGGCGCTTGCCGCAATCCGGTCGGAGGCGAGCTGCGATTGCACCAAGCGAAAATCGCGGTCAATTCCCTTGCGCTGCTGACGGTAGCAAAGCGTAGCCCGGATGAGCGAAGCGATATCCGGGGCATTTCTATCCGTGTGTCGCGTGGTGCCCCGCATATCGCTGCGCTCATGCGGGCTACTCGCTGTTTCATCGTCGCGATGGCACACCACGGCGGTCAAGCAGCTAGGAGGCCGCCCGACCGATCGATGCGCGCTGAGCGATCAATATGGGCCCGGCTCGCAGGGGACATTGTTGCCGGTCCAGGGCGCGGTGGCGAATGAACCGACGCGCGGCGCCGGAATGCAGGCGCGACCGTCGACATAGACGGGCTCGGTCGGCGCGGCGGCGCTCGCCTCCGCGACGTGGCGGGACATCGCGTGGGTTTCACGCGCCATTGCCGGCGACGCGATCATGGCAACCGCGATCAAGGAAGCCGACAGGAGTTTGACGTTGGTCATGGAGTTTCTCCGTTTTGTTTATGGGGCCGAGGAGTCTGGCCTCGTCAGATATTTGTGCACGGCGACGGCGGACTTGAATGCAATCATCACTCACGCCGGCTCAACGCTGCGTGAGCAATGCGATCCTCGCCGTTGTGTCGCGCGATGCAGACCATCACCGACAGGCCGGATGAACGAAGCGTAATCCATCACGTCTTCGCGTGATGATCGTGAGGGTGCGTTACGTGCGCGTTGACGCTCCTACGGGTTCAGCAAGCGTAGCCCGGATGAGCGAAGCGATATCCGGGGCGTGTCGTGGCGTCCCGCATATCGCTGCGCTCGTGCGGGCTACCCGTGCCTAGGAACTTTCGGACGCAAACGCCGCACAAAACTCCGTCACGGCGCGAGCTCCGCTCGGACCTCGCCGAGCAGCGCCATGCCGCCGAGCCGGCCCAGTTCGTCCGAACATTTTGCGCTCTTGCCGTAGCAGCAGAAGGCGACTGTGACGCGCTCTGAAAGTGGTCCGATGCAGGGCAGGCCGCTGTCGCCGAATGTGGTCATGCAAGGCACGACGCGGCGCTCCTCGAAAGCGAGGTCGCGAATGCGGTCAAGGATCTGTTGTTGAAGCCGATCGGCAACCTCAATCGATCCGCCCGAGCGGAACCAGTTCTTGATATCGGCCTCGCTGCCGAGCGGAAGATCGACCGGATCGCCGCCGAGCTTCAGCCAGGTCTGGCCGTCCGGATAGCGGATCGGAGGCAGGATGTAGGGATTGTCGCCCTTGGGCCCGAGACAACGCATCGACGGCATTCCGGCCAGGCGTTGAACCTCCGCCGCACCAAGCCGGAACAGCGCCGCGGTCCGCCCATAGACCGTAAAGCCCAGGGAGCGGCCGAGCAGCGATTGGGTGTGCCCGCCCGCCGCAACCAGAACGCGCTCGGCCTCGACGCTCCCCGATCGCGTCCGGATCGTGACGCCGGAGCCGCTTTCCGAAATCCCCAGCGCGGGTTCGTCGATGATCCGGGCGCCGGCGCGTTCCGCCGCGATCGTCTGCGCGCGGACCAGGCGGCGCGGGCTGATGTATCCGGCATTGTGCGGCTCGAAATAACCCTGCATTCCCGCCGTCGATTTCAGAAACGGAAAGCGCTCCGCGAGCCCCGCATCATGATAGGCTTCACACCGGATCCCGTCTTCGGCACAGATCCTGCCGATCGAAGCAACATCGCTGGTTTCGCTGCGGCCGATGTGAAGTGCTCCAGCTTCCCGATAGAACTCCACGCCGCTCTCCGCTGCAATCTCGCCGTAGCGCGAAATCGCGGCGCGGTTCGCTTGCCGCCAGAACGGCCCCGGATCGTAACTCCGCGTGATGCGGCCCTCGTCATAGTGGCTGCCGAAGACGCCGCCATGGCGCGAAAAATCCGCCGGCTCATCGGGCCCGATCAGCGCAACATCGTGGCCCATCTTGCTCAGATGCCGCGCAGCTGCCGATCCGATCAGGCCGCGTCCGATCACCGCAAGTTTGATCGCTTGATTGGGGCTCACGAAGAAGTCCTGCGCTCTGCCTGCATCGGCAGTGTGAGATCGACCATGTCATTTCCGATGCCCTGGCAGCAAGCATAATCCAGCTGAGCGCGCAGGTGGACCGGCGAAGCGTAATCCGCCACATCTTGAAGCCGGCCGCGAGGCAGCAGGTTACGCGTTCGGCTAACCCGGCCCCGATTTCCCGCGAGACTCTTCGCGACTGCCGGGAAGTCGGCGCAAGCCGGCGTCTGACGACGCTGTTTTTCCGCGCGAACGCTCCACTGAGCGAACTTGAAACAAATAGTCACGGTGATTTCACTCGCGCTGAACGGCGTTATATGAGATGATGCAACCAAGGGTTAACATGGTGCATCTTCACCGGCAGGAGGGCGAAATGAGCGACCAGATGATCGAGGCGACGACAAGTCCGGCACAGATCGTTCAACAGGCGGCAAAAAAATATCTCGACATCAGCAACGCCCCTGGCTGCTGCATCGCGGTCTATGACGAAAAGTCGTTCGGCACCAAGGGCTACGTCTACCCCAAGGGACTGTCAGGCGTGGCCGGCTCTTCGCCCGCGCCATTCAGTGTCACGACCGACACGGTGTTCGAGATCGGATCGGTGACCAAGGTGTTCACCAGCACATTGCTGGCGGTGGCGGTCAAGGCTGGTGGGCCCACTCTTGACGATACCATCGGCCCTTATCTGAACCTCTTCAGCGCGAACGCGGTGGGAACGCCGGTGCTGGACGCCATCCAGCTCGTGCAATTCGCCACCCATACCTCCGGCATGCCGGAGCAGCCGGGGGACGGCTTGACTGGCTACAGCGAGCAGCTGTTTGCGGACGAGCCGCCCTCCAGTGAACTCATCAACTGGTGGAATCAATATGATACGCCGCCGCAAGGCTGCTGGCAGTATTCCAACATCGGCTTCGTGACCTTGGGCTTTGCGGTCACGCAGATGTTTGCGAAAGACAAGGGCCATAACTACAACGAAATTTTGGCCGAATACGTCACCGGTCCACTCGGCATGAAGCAGACCGGAGCCGTGCTCAATTCGTCGTGGAAGATCGCGCAGGGATGTATCGGGCATTGGAGCAAGAGCTCCGAGCCGCCATACCAGATCGTCTTCGACCGCAACACGCCGACCGGCGGCACGGCCTTTGATCTGAAGACCACCGGCGACGATATGATCAGGTTTCTCGCGGCGCAGATCGCGGCCCCGAACGGGCCGCTCGGGTCGCAAATCGCGCTGACGCAGCAGAACCAGGGGACATTCCCCATCTGCGGGGAGAAGACCAGCGTCACCATGGGCCTCGCCTGGCAGATCACCACGGACGCGCAGGGCCATACCGTTTTCACAAAGAACGGCGCGACGAGCAGAGGCGGATTCGAAGCGATCGTGATCGTCGTGCCGGAACTGCAATGCGGTGTCGCGGTGCTGAGCAACCAGTATTTCGATGCGTCCCGCGTGCACCCCGCGGGGATCGCACCCGGCCGCACCGCACTGGAGATTATTTCGCAGCTTCATCCAGGCTTCGAACTGACCGAACCGCTGCCAGAACACGATCCATTCGACTAGCAAACCTGGCCCGGACGAGTGCACCGATGTCCGGCGGCTTTGTCGTCTGCGCGAGAGCGCTGTCCCTGTTGTCGCCAACCTCAGCCGGTCGGTGGTTTACCCGTGTTAACCGCCAACTGAGCCTCGAAAGCGCGCTGGTAAGCCGGCCGGGCTTCGCCGCGGGCGACATAGGCGGACAGGCCCGGATATTCTTCGAGAATGCCCGATGCTCTCAGCCTGAGCAGCACCGACACCATCATCAGGTCGCCCGCGCTGAACGCGCCGTCGAGCCAGTCGGCCTTGCCGAGGCGGGGGGAGAGTTGCGTCAGCCGGTCGCGGATGCGATCCATGACCAGCGGCAGGCGGTCTTTGGTCCAGGGCTTGTCGCTCTCCAGAATCCTGGCGGTCATGAGTTCGAGGATCGGCGGTTCCACCGTGTTGACCGCGGCAAACATCCAGGTGATCGCGCGGGCGCGGGCATTGGCATCGCCGGGCAGCAGGCCGGCATGACGCTCGGCGATATGGAGCACGATCGAGCCTGTCTCGAACAGCGCCAGATCACCTTCCTCATAGGTCGGAATCTGGCCGAAGGGATGCAGCGCCAGATGCGCGGGTTCCTTCATCGCCTGGAACGAAACAAGGCGAACCTCGTAAGGCTGGCCCGTTTCTTCCAGCGCCCAGCGAACGCGCGTATCGCGCGCCAGTCCCTTGCCGCCATCGGGCGACCGTTCGAAGGCGGTAATGATGGGCGTCATCGTTTCTCTCCATGTCCTTGCGTCCTGAGAGTCTGACTCATAAATCACCCAACCTTAGCTGCAGCCGCGAGTCTGCGGGTCAGGAGCCTGATGTGTGCAATCAGCAGCCAGGCAGCTTCGGTTGCCACCGTCGCCTCGAAGTCCTTGGCGAGGCGGCGGCATCTGCCGAACCAAGCGAATGTGCGTTCAACCACCCACCGCCTCGGCAGAAGCTGGAAGCCTTTGACGCCTTGAGGCCGCTCGACGATCTCGACAGTCCATGGACCGCAGTCTGAGAGCGCGTCGAGGAGTTGATTTCCGCGGTAGACCCGGTCGGCAAAGACGTGGCGCAGCCGGGGGAAGTTCATCCGCACGTTCTTCAGCAGCGGTACGGCGCCATGGCAGTCCTGAACGTTGGCGGGATGAACATGAACCCCGAGGAGGAGGCCATTGGTATCCGTCACAATGTGCCGCTTGCGGCCGTAGATGCGCTTGCCTGCATCGTAGCCGCGCGGTCCGCCAGCTTGCGTGGTTGGCGCACTTTGACTGTCGATCACGGCTGCCGTCGGCTTCGGTGTCCGTCCAAGCTTTTTTCGCGCCCGTCGGACAAGCACGCTGACAATCCTCTGCCACCGGCCTGTATCCCGCCATCTATAAAAATAGCCCTGCACCGTCGAATAGGGCGGGAACTCCTGCGGCAACGCCCGCCACTGGCAGCCGGTCGAAACGATATAGAGGATCGCTTCGATCACACGACGCAGCTCCGTCTTACGCGGCCGGCCGCGCCGGTTCGCTCGCGGCAACAGGCGTCTGATCAGCGCCCACTCCGCATCGGTCATATCGCTTGCATAACGCAGATCGTCCCGCCGATATTGCTCCCGAGTGATCTTGGTCCAGGGCATCGTGCTCTCCCTCGAATCTTTGCAAATCCGATGGAATCACACCCCACTGAGATCACTCACCCATTTTTCAGTCAGGCTCTGAGGACGAGCGGGCGGCGCGCGCCCCGACAGCTGATTCCGGAATATTTTGGCCAAGCCTAGCCCGGATGAAGCGCAGCGAAATCCGGGACCGGTCCTGCCAAAGGCGAGAACCCGCAGGGACGACGATTGGGGATGGAGGCCATGCCACACACTCACTGTCGTCCTGGCGAAAGCCAGGACCCATTACCCCAAATCTCAATTGTTATGCGACGCTGGGGCCGTGATCCCGTTCCCAATCAGTTGCGGTGGTTATGGGTCCTTTCGCCAGGACGACGATCGGGTGTAGAGGCGGGTGTTGTGACGAACGAGGTTCCGCAAATATTTTTCATCAGCCTGTTGCCGCGATGTCGGCTGCCGTCTTCGCCAATCGTCCTTTGCGCGCAAACAAGGAGACTGCCATGACCGATCTCGTTACATGCCTCTGGTTCGATCAGGGCCGGGCGCGCGAAGCGGCGGAGTTTTATGCTGCGACGTTTCCCGACAGTCATGTCGGCGCAGGCCATCAATCGCCGATACCGGGCATCGGGCAGGGCGAGGAGCTGACGGTCGAGTTCACCGTGCTCGGCCGCCGCTTCGTGGGGCTGAACGGCGGCTCGAACTACGTGCCGAACGAGGCGGTCAGTTTCATGGTGCTCACCGACAGCCAGGAGGAGACCGACCGCTACTGGAATGCGGTCACTTCCAACGGCGGCAAGGAGTTGCCATGCGGCTGGTGCCGGGATCGCTGGGGCTTTGCCTGGCAGATCACGCCGCGGCGGCTGCTTGAGCTCGTCAACAGCGCCGACCGCGCCGCCGGCAAGCGCGCGATGGAGGCGATGATGACGATGAAGAACATCGACATCGCCGCGATCGAGCGCGCGGCGGCGGGGTAATCCGCGTGGTGGAATGATTTGGCCCGGGCTCGATAGTCAGGTGTCCGATCGAGCCGGTATGTGCGGCGCGCGGCCATTTGCGTTGCGGCGTGCGCTCGCCGCGACGATCACCCCGGCGCAAACGCGGGATGTGCCTGGTGCTGTCGCGTGATACGAAATTCGCATTCGCAGCTCTGGAGCCAGTCCTGATGTCCGTCGCAGCCGCCGCCAATCAACAGCAAAATCTCACCGCCGCCGAATCCGATCCGCAGACGCTTGGCTGGATGCAGGGCTTTCCGCCGCCGCAGGACAGGACCATCACCTTCCAGAACGGCTCGTTCCGCAGCTTCCCCGAATTGCGCTGGGCTTGGAGCAACATCCGCCAGCTGGTGCCGACCGTGAATGTCTGGCGCGGGGCAGGGCCGGCGTCGGTGCTGCCGCGCGAAGACCATGATATCGGCGCGTCGGGCATCGGTGACGATGGACGGCCGCCCGATGACCTTCGCGCGCATGCTCGAGGAGACCTATGCCGACGGCATCGCCGTGCTGCACCGGGGCAAGCTGATCTACGAGCGCTATTTCGGCGCCCTGAGGTCGCACAAGCCGCACATCGCGATGTCGGTGACCAAATCGTTCACCGGCACGCTCGCCGGCATCCTGATTGCGGAGGGCAAGATCGATCCGCAGGCGCCGATCACCGATTACGTGCCGGAGCTGAAGGCAAGCGCGTTCGGCGATGCCCGCGTGCACGAGGCGATGGATATGACCACCGGCCTCAAATACACCGAGGTCTATACCGACAAGAATTCCGACGTGTGGGGGCTGCGGCGCGCCAACGGCATGGCGCCGATCGAGCCGGGCTATGAGGGCGCGACCAATATCTTCGATTTCCTCTGCGCGCAGCAGAAGCTGGGTGAGCACGGCAAGGCGTTCGCCTACAAGACCGTCAACACCGACGTGCTGGCCTGGATCTGCCGCCGTGCCAGCGGCATGACCTTATCGGACCTGCTCTCCGAGCGGATCTGGGCCCCGATGGGCGCCGAGGAGGATGCGCATTATCACGTCGATCGCATCGGCACCGAAAGCGGTGGCGGCGGATTGTCGACGACGCTGCGCGATCTTGCCCGGTTCGGCGAGACGATCCGCAACCACGGCCGCTTCAACGGCCGCCAGATCGTACCGTCTCAGGTGGTCGAGGACATCGCGCGCGGCGGCGATCCCGGGAAATTCAAGCCTGCCGGCTACACCACGCTGCCAGGGGCATCCTACCGCAATCAATGGTGGGTGACGCACAATGCGCACGGCGCCTTCATGGCGCGCGGCGTTTATGGCCAGGGCCTCTATATCGATCCGAAGGCCGAGATGGTGATCGCGCGCTACGCTTCGCACCCGGCCGCCGGCAACGCGGCCAACGACCCTGTGACGCTGCCGGCCTACATGGCGCTGGCCAAGGATCTGATGGCGGGAGGGTAGGACGAAGGCAGGTTGGTTCGCTCGCGCAAGACGCGTAGCCCGGATGAGCGCAGCGATATCCGGGGCCTTTCCGTCTGCTGATCGCGGCTTGTCCCGCATGTCGCTTCGCTCATGCGGGGCTACGATCACGTCCGCGAGATTTTGTCGAAGCGCTTGATCAGGCGCTCCCGCTTGATGCGGGACAGCCGCCTGATCCAGAACACGCCGTCGAGCTGATCGATCTCGTGCTGATGGCACACGGCGCGCAGGCCGTCGGATTCCTCGGTCTGCATGTTGCCGTCGAGATCCTGATAGCGGATGCGGACGCGGGCGTGACGCTCGACCTCGTCGTTGACCCCGGGCATCGAGACGCTGCCTTCCTTGTGCAGGATTATCTCGGGCGAGGTCCGGATGATCTCCGGATTGACATAGGTCCGCGCGCCCTCGCTGGCATCGAGCTCGAGCACCACGACGCGCAGGGATACGCCGATATGCGGCGCGGTGATGCCGATGCCGGGCGCCGCGCGCATGGTCTCGAGCAGGTCCTGCGCCAGTTCGCGCAGCGCCTCGTCGAACATGGTCACCGGCTCGGCCGGCAGTGCAAGGCGCGGATCGGGATAGCGCACGATGGGGCGAATGGTCATGCCCGTGTCTTAGGCCAGTGCATCGCGCCGGACAACATGCTGATCCCGGGCACCGCGTGCGGCGCGCCGTTCAGAGATGCTTTTCGAAGAACAGATCGGGGTAGGGGTCGTCGTTGAAGCGCGGGATCTCGGTCCAGCCCGTCCTGCGATAGAGCTGGCCGGCTTCCGGCAGCGCGCTGTTGGTGTCGAGCCGCAACACCGCGATGCCGAGCTCGCGTGCGGCCTGCTCGGCTGCGTCCATCAGGCGGCGGCCAAGGCCGAGGCTGCGCGCGCCAGGTGCGACCCAGAGCCGCTTGATCTCGGCGAACTCGCCGCCGCTGCCCTTCAGCCCGACACAGCCGATCGGCAGGCCGTCCGACATCGCCACGATGAAGCTGCCGCGTGGGCGCACCATGTCCTTGGCCTCAGGGTCGCGCGACAGCTTGACGTCAAAGCCTTTCTCGAATCGCCGCGCCAGTTCGGCGTAATATTCGCCGAGGCAGTAGCGCGCCTCGTCGCTGCGCGGATCCATCTCATCGAGGGCGGTGCCGTCGCGGCCGAGCGCCGATGCGATCAGGTCCATCGCCGCCAGCAGCGCCTCGCGTTGGCTGTGGTGGGTGAGAAAGTCCTTGGCCTGCCGGTTGGAGATCGCCTCATAGGCGTTGAACTCGCGCCTACCCGCCGCCGTCAGCCGTGCGATGCGGCGGCGCGCATCGTCGCCATGCGCCGTGGTCTCGATCAGGCCTTCGTCCTCGAGGCTGCGCAGCAGGCGGCTCATCAGGCCGGAATCGAGCCCGAGATAATCCCTGATCTCGCCGACATCGGCGCGGCCGTGTCCGATCGCGTTCAGCACGCGCGCCGCGCCGAGCGGCCGGCCGCGCCCGAGGAACGAGGTGTCGAGCGCGCCGACGGCGGAGGTCACGGCACGGTTGAAGCGACGGACGCGGGACACGGGGTCGAGCATATATCTGACTTTAGTCAGATATCGTCGCCGCGTCAATCGGCCGGCGATCCAGACCGAACGGAGCCCTGCCGCCTAGTGCAGAGGCCATGCGATAGGCGACGCGCATCAGCCTGGGACGCAGCGGCGCGAAGTCAGCCGCTGCGTCGTCTCGTGCCGTTTCCGCGGTCACGCCGCGGCCGTCCTGGCCTTGATCACGTGCGGATCGACGAAGCCGCCAAAGCCGACCGCGATCCGGTTCCAGCCGTTGATGATGTTGATCAGCAAGGTCACCTTGACCTGCTCCTCCGGCGTGAAATGCGCCTTCAGCGTCTCGTAGGCTGCGACGTGGGTATGCTGCTCGCAGATCCGCGTCAGGGCCTCGGTCCAGCCGAGCGCGGCGCGCTCGCGATCGGCGTAGCAGGGCGCTTCGCGCCAGGCCGACAGCAGGTAGATGCGCTGCTCGGTCTCACCCTCATCGCGGGCAAATGTCGTGTGCAAATTGATGCAATTGGCGCAGCCGTTGATCTCCGAGGCGCGGATCTTCACGAGCTCGGCGAGCTTCGGCTCGAGGCTGGAGGAGATCGCAACCGACGCGTCGAACCAGATCTTCATGATCTTGGGGGCGGCGGCGAGCGGATCAAGTCTGACAGTCATGGTCGGTTTCCCTGGGTTGGTTGACGACATCATGACGAACGAGGAACGGCGAATGTGACATGCCGGCGCGATATTCTCATCTGCCGCGGCGCTATTGGGGCGCGAGATCGCTCGCCGCTTGCCGAAGTTCTTGCAGCAGCTCTGTTTCCCATTGCGAAGGATCCGTCAGGAACCGCGCGAGATTGTCGAAACAATAATACCCGAACTCCGACTTCGATCGCGCGGCGGAGGTCGCGGCTGCGCGCGCCAGCAATCGCGCCGCATATTGCTTCGCCGTCATCAGGCTCGCCGCATGCTCGGCCATCTTCGCCATTCGCCAGAGCGCCGAGTGATCGATGGCATTGCCGAGATCACCGAAATAGAACCCTTCCGCGAGCTCCAGGCGAGCACTCGCGTCGCCTGCGTTCTCCAGCATCAACGGAGCGATCTTCTCGAAAAAGAAGTTCTCGTGGTCGGTATCGACCAGCCCGTAGTAGCGCAGCAGGACATCGTTGCTCGTTTTGTCCAGGCGCGCGAGGCACCATGCGGCGTAGCCGAACAGCGCGGTCGGAATCTCGTCTCCGTAAGGATCGTACCAGGCGTTGGCATGCGGTCCGATGTGCGTGCATACCGCGTCGATCAGCCTTCGGATCGCAGGCGCGGCGCCGGGGCAGTGCTTCGCGACATGCGTGAAGAACTTCTTCTCGTTGAGCCGCTTGCCATCGCAACGGAACACCGCCTGCAGGTGGTTGTCGTAGGGACGCTCGTTGATATCGGGACCGATCTGCGCCGTGAGCGCATCGATGGCCGCGATACAATCGGGCTCGCTCATCGAGGCGAGATCGACGGCGTAGGTGCTGAACCGCTTGGCGAGCGTCTCGGCCTTCTTGGCGAGCGCGGCATCCTTGTCCTCGTCTTGCGGCTCGGGAGGCGCGGGCCTGAAATGATCCTCGGTTACGGGCACCGCCCGGACGCGGTGTACCGGATCGCCTGGCGCGCCGGAGACCGTCACCATCCCCTCCGTGAACCGCATATCGAGGCGACGGTCCGGCAGGGGCGTCGCCTCCGACCAACCGCGAGCGTTGACCAGCCAGGGGCGGCTGTCCATCCCGAACCGTTCCAGCATGATCTTGGGCGAGACCGTACCGTCCACGCCGACACAGGCGACGAAGTCTTGCCGCTTCAACCAGAAGGCCTGGCCATCGCCTTGCCAGCCGATCACGTCGCGCTCGGAGAGTTCGAAGTCGCGCAGATTGCTGCTGACATTGGCGTAGTGGCCGTTCGGATCCGGCCACAGACCGGGATGCGATGTCGCGCTGATCCGGTTGGTCGTGAGCGAGCCCTCCTGATCCAGCAACTGCGACACCGTGCGGTAGATCCCGCCGCGCTGCGGCGGCAATCCTTGCTTGCGCCGGTCGTAGTCGATGTGGCCGTTGTCGGGCAGCCCTTCCGCCTGCATCCACATCGGCGCGACGGAATGCAACCGCCGCAGCGGAAACGCCTGCCAGATCTCGACGGCAAAGCTGAAATACTCCCGCTGCGCTGTGGTGTCTCTGCCCAGCATTCGCGAGACGAGTGAGGCCTCCTCGGTGAGCATTGGAAGGCGGGAGTTGTCGGCGCGCAACCAATAGCGGCCGCATGGGCTCGAGCGGATCAGGAACGACCTCGCCCGCGATCCCTCGCAGCTCGACACCTCGTGATGGCCCGTCTGAGGATCGATGCGCAGCAGCAGCGCGATAATTCCATTGTCGTGCCGGAACGCCGAAACCAGAATCCGGCCAGCCTGGTCCAGAACCGGCGGGCACAGCGAGTTGCCGCTCGGCATGTCCAGAACCGAGCGGACGATCGCCCTGCGCTCGAGGTCGATGACATGCAGGTCAGTCGCGTTCGCGGCGTGATAAAGCAGGAGATAGACGAACCGGCCATCCTTGCTCTGGAGAAATCCGTAACTCAGATAATCGTCGCGCGCGTCCTTTCCGTCGTGGCCGCGGGCCCAGGGCGTTTGCAGCCGATCGACGAGTTGGCGATGCGCGAGATCATAGAAGATGAATCCAGCGTCGGTGTTGAAGAACCAGGCGATGCCATCCGGCAGCAGCCCGGCATTCCGCGCGGGCCGCTGGCCGAGGGCAGGACGCATGATCCAGTCATCCTGGCCGTCGACCTGGATTGCGAAGTACTCGGTGTTGCCGATTCTGCGGATGGAATTCACGATCGGGTAACCCTGCGAAGCCGCCTCGTCGTCCCGGGTTGCTTCTTTATATGCGAGCCGGACAACGTCCGATTAATGCGATCGGGAAATAAGAGGTTGACTGGCCGGCGATCGCCGGCGCGGGACAACTTGCCGCATGCCTCTGGCTGTGCGCCGACGAGCCGGTCAAGCGCGCGCCAGCACCAGCACGTTGCCGGCAAGGATCGCGGCGGCGCCGGCGAGCACCGGCCAGCCCAGCGCAAGGTGCTCGAACAGCGCGGACAGCACGAGCGCGACGAGCGGCACCAGCACGAGCGTATAGGCCGCGCGGCCGGGACCGAGCCGGCGCACCAGCTCGAAATAGAGCATGAAGGTGATGCAGGACGCGGCGATCGCGAGATAGAGGAAGCTCGCCACGTAGGAGGGCGAAATGTCGGCTACAAACGGCGTGCCCGTCGCGACGGCCCACAGCGCGCTCGCCGCCGCGCCGACGAACGCGCCCCAGCCGAGCACGGAGGCGACAGGCAGTCCGGCGCGCTGGTTGCGCGCACCGACCGTTGTCCCGGCGCCGGTTGCGATGGCCGCGGTGAGCGCCCAGGCGAATCCCGCAAGCGGTGCGACTCCCTGCGCGGCGGCACCGGGCAGGAAGATGATCGCCAGTCCGAGGATGCCGCACAGCGCGCCCCACACGAATCCGGAAGAGATCGGCACGCCGAGTGCGGCACGCGCGATCACGGCCGCGAACAGCGACGATGTCGACAGCACGAGTGCCGCAAGCCCGCTCGGCATGCGTGCGGTCGCCTCATAGAAGGCGATGAAGGCAATGGCGAAGAACAGCAGGCCCTGCAACGCGACCGCCGGCCGGTCCTTGCGCGGGATCGCAAGCGGCACGCCGCGCATCCGGCTGTAGCCGAGCAGGATGACGCCCGCGAGCACCATGCGCAGCGCGACCGACCACGGCGCGGGCGTCACGCCGGCCTGCATTGCCGTTGCCAGCGCGCCGCCGCCCCAGAGCAGCGCGGTCACTGCGAACAGCAGGGCCGTCATGGCGCGCCGGCGTCATCGCGCAGTGCGCGCCAGCCGTCGGCGTCGATCCGCGCGCTTTCTCCCTCAAGCCGGGTGAGGGCGGAGTCGAGTATTGTTCGCTCGCTCTCCGAGAGCCGCGCCAGCAGCCGCGCCTCGATCGCGCTGCCGAGTGCGGCGATCCGGTTGAACGCGGCCCGGCCGCTGCGGGTGATGCTGACGGCGGCGAAGCGTCGGTCGGACTTGCCGGAGCGTCGCACCGCGAAGCCGAGCTCTGTGAGCTGGCCGATGCCGCGGCTGACCGCGAACGGATCGAGCGCGCAGGCGCGGCCGATCTCGGAGGCGTTGGCCGCGTCGCGCTCGGCGATGACGGCGAGGATGCGCCAGCCCGCCTGGCTCAATCCGAACGTCTCGCCGTAGAAGCGCTCGAGTGGGCGGGCGACCTGCGCCGCGACCAGGAACAGGCGGTAGGGCAGCCATGCGCTTAGCTTGAGGCCATCATCGAACGCGGGGGCAGCGGTTTGCTTCATGCCGGCGAGGCTCGCATAGTTAATTGCAAAGTGCAAGCATATCACAAACATGGTGATGCGGTCTGACCACCTGCGCGAAAAATCCCGACACACTTGTCACTCCCGCTCGCCAGCACTGCCGAGCCAGATTGCGGCATGGCCAATGACGAACGGCCGCCGGCGCTGGAACCGCGCTCGGGGAGCGGAGTTCGTCCAAATCGGAGATGGAGAGACCATCATGAATAAATCATCTGAAAACGATCGCGGCGGACTGGCAGCGATGCAGACGCCGCCGGTGGTGTCACGGGAGGCGTGGGAGGCGGCGCGCCTGGAGATGCTGGTGAAGGAAAAGGCCCAGGTGCGGGCACGCGACGCGCTTGCGGCGGAGCGGCGGCGGATGCCCTGGATGGCGGTCGAGAAGCCGTATGTCTTCGAAGGACCGAACGGAAAGGCGAGCCTGCTCGACCTGTTCGAGGGCCGCCGGCAGCTGATCATCTACCGCGCCTTCTTCGAGCCCGGCGTGTTCGGCTGGCCGGACCATGGCTGCCGCGGCTGTTCGCTCGGCGCCGATCAGGTCAGTCACCTCTCCCATCTGAACCAGCGCGACACCACGCTGGCTTACGCCTCGCGCGCGCCGCAGGCCGACATCGCGCGGCTGAAGGCGCGGATGGAGTGGGACATGCCGTGGTACACGATCACCGACAGTTTTGACACCGACTTCGGCGTTGCCGAGTGGCACGGCCACAACGTCTTCATCCGCGACGGCGAGCGGATCTTCCGCACCTATTTCGTCAACAGCCGCGGCGACGAGGCGATGGGTACGGTGTGGAGCTATCTCGACATCACGCCGCTCGGCCGCCAGGAACTCTGGGAGGACTCGCCGAAGGGTTATCCGCAGAGCCCGACCTACAAATGGTGGAACTGGCACGACAATTACGACGCCGAGGCCACGCCGAACGCAAAATGGGCGGCGGTGACCGATGCCGGCGAGGCCGCGTTCCGCAAGATCGCGGAGCAGGAGCGCAAAGCGACGTAAGGGGTAGAACGGGGAGAACGCGCGGCGTGCTTCCGAGGGCTTCGGTTTTGATTGGATCAGAACCGAAGCTCCCGCTCCTTGTCATGCCTGCTTTCTTGACGCGGACCGGCGTCCGCCTCGCTCGACGCTCTAGCGGCCATTGTCCTTGGCCGAGAGTGCCTTCAGCGCCGACAAGGTCTGCCGCAGCCCGCGATCGAGGCGCTTGTCGCGGCGGATCACCACCGCGAGCCGGCGGTAGAGCTTTGGTGACAGCGACCGGACGACCAGGTCGCGCTGCTTGGTCCTGGCGGGGACGGCCATGCCGGGCAGCACCGCACAGCCCAGCCCGGCGCGCACCATCTCCTTGATCGCCTCGACGCTGCCGAGCGACATCAACGGCTTCAACGACACGCCGCCGCGGGCCAGCCACTCGTCCGCGGTGCGCCTGGTGTTGCCGCCCGGCTCGAACAGCAGCACCGGCCTGGTCGCCAGCACCTCCGGCGTGATCCGCGCCGGCAGTTGCATGTCGCGGGGCGCGATCAGCACGAACTCGTCGTTCATGACCGGCGTGATCTCGAAGCTGCGTCCCGACACCGGCAGCGTGACGAGCGCGATGTCGATGGTGTTTTCCTCGACCGCCCTTGCGATCTCCGCGGTGTTGCCGGTCGTGACCGTGATCTCCAGCGAGGGCAGCGCGGCCCGTAACTCTTTTAAGATCGGCGGCAGCAGGAAGATGCACGCGGTCGCACCAGTGCCGAGCCGCACGCGGCCTGCCGTTCCCGTCGTCTGCTGTGCAACGGCGTCGACCGCCGATGCCACCGCCGCATTGATCTGATGCGCATGGGAGAGCAGCGCGACGCCGGCGGCGGTCGGTCTGGCCTTGCGTCCGACCCGCTCGATCAAGGTCGCATTCAGGCTGCGCTCGAGCTGGCGCACCTGCAGGCTCACCGCGGGCTGCGTGAGTTGCAACCGCTCGGCCGCCGCCGAGAAGCTGCCGCAGTCGATCACGACAGCGAAGCTTTCGAGATAATCGAGGTTGAGGTTCTTCATCAAAGTATCTCTTATACCGCGCATAAGCTGTCAAAGCTTCACTTATATAACGGCGGGGCGCATAGTCCGGCAAGCGACGGCTTCGGCAGACCGGGAGCAGGCATTGTCCGGCCTCAAGTCCATTGGCGGTGTCATCGTCGAGCTAGGGCGCTATCTTGCGGTCTCGCCGCATTCGCGCATCCGCCGCCGGCAGGCGCTGCGCGAGCTCGATGATCGCCTGCTTGCGGATGTCGGACTGTCGCGCAGCGATGTCGAGATGAGCCCGTGGTGCCCGCAACGTGCACCGACGCGCCGTCGAAGCACGGGCATGATGCCGCTAGACGAGGCAAGGATGAGAGACAACGAAGACACCGTGATCCGCGACGCCACAGAGGTCGACATGGCGGAGGTGCAGCGCATCTACGCGCACCACGTGCTCAACGGGCTGGCAACCTTTGAGGAAGTGCCGCCGACACTCGACGAGATGCTCGGGCGCCGTGCCGCCGTGCTGGCCGCTGGGCTGCCATATATCGTGGCCGATATCGACGGACGGGGCCGGTGGCCGGCTACTCCTACGCGACAGCGTACCGGCCGCGGCCGGCCTATCGCAACACCATTGAAGACTCGGTCTACGTGTCGGAAGCCCTGCGTGGCCGCCGCGTCGGCGCGGCGCTGCTGCGGGCGCTGATCGAACGGTCGGAGGCGGGACCGTGGCGGCAAATGATCGCCGTGATCGGTAACAGCGGCAACGCCGGATCGATCGCGCTGCACCGTCGCATGGGCTTCGAGATGGTCGGAACGTTGAGGTCGGTGGGCTTCAAGCTCGGGCAATGGGTCGACACCGTGCTGACGCAGCGGCCGCTGGGGCCGGGCGCTTCCACGCTTCCGTCAGACAGGGAAACGGCCCGGTGATCGCACGCCGGGTCGTGATTGCCCTCGGGCTGGCTCAACTGATCTCGTGGGGCGCGACCTACTATCTGGTCGGCGGGTTCGGCGAGCAGATCGCCGCGGATCTCGGCTGGAGCCGCGACATCGTCTACGGCGGATTTGCCGCGGCGCTCTTGGTGATGGGCGTGACGTCGCCCCTTGCGGGCAGGTGGGTGGACAGAAGCGGCGGCCGGCAGGTCATGGTCGCGGGCGCCGCGATCAATGCGCTCGGCTGCGCCGGCCTCGCGGTCTCGCACCAGATCGGCAGCTATTTCGCATCCTGGATCGTTCTTGGCCTCGGCATGCGGCTGACGCTGTACGATGCCGCCTTCGCGGCGCTGGCCCGGATCGGCGGGCCGGAGGCGCGCCGTGCGATGTCCGGGATCACCTTGCTTGGTGGCTTGGCCGCCACCGTGTTCTGGCCGCTCGGCCATGCGCTCTCGGACCATTTCGGCTGGCGCATCGCGGTGCTGGTCTATGCCGGCATTGCGCTATTGACGATCCCGCTGCATCTGCTGATTCCGAACCAGCGATTTGCCGGCGTGCCGGGCTCTGCGGTGGCATCAAGGCAACCGCGCGCGGTGGGGCGGCGGCAGCTTGCAGCGGCGAGCGGGCTCTATGCCGTGACCATGACCGGCGCGAACTTTTTGAACGCCGGCATGTCCGCGCACATGATTGCGGTGCTCACCGGCCTCGGGCTTACCGTCACCGTTGCGGTCTGGATCGCAACGCTGCGGGGGATCGGGCAATCCGCCGCGCGCCTCTGCGAAGTCCTGTTCGGCGTCCGGATCGATCCGCTTGCGCTCAACCTGATGGCCTGCCTGATCATGCCGCTCTCCTTCATCGCCGGCCTGTTCAGCGGATCGGCGCGGGAGATGGGGATTGCGTTTGCGCTGCTCTACGGCGCCTGCAACGGCATTCTGACCATCACCAGGGGAACGCTGCCGCTCATCCTGTTCGATCATCGCAGCTATGGCACGCTGGTCGGCCGGCTCATTGTCCCGAGCTTCATCCTGCCGGCGGCGGCGCCGCTGATCTATGCAATCGTGATCGACCGGTTCGGCGATGCGAGCGCGCTCTATCTCTCCACCGGTCTCGCCCTGGTGACGCTGCTTGCCGCCATCCTGCTCAAGCTGCTGTTTCCGCCGCCGCTCGCGGCCGCGAAGCAATAGCCGCGTCGGCGGTGTCGATCTCAACCCGCCGCCGGCTCGCGCGGCAGCCACAGCGACAGCCAGCCGCCGAGCGCCAGCAGCGCGACATTGCAGCCGAGCGCGATCGTGAAGGCGTGCGCGTAGTCGTCGGCCTGCGGATGCGGCCCGAGCAGGCTGTAGAAGACGCCGCCGATAATCGCGACGCCGAGTGCGGCGCCGATCTGGAAGGTCGAGATCATCATCCCCGATGCCAGCCCGGCATGGCGTGGATCGATGCTGCCGATCACAGCCTTGATCACCGAGGGCATCACGGTGCCGAAGCCGAGCCCGCCGCAGATCAGGCCGAATTCGAGGCTTTGCGGAAGCGCGCCACCGACCGACAGCATCACGACACCGAAGCCTGTGACCTGGAGCGCAAAGCCCAGCGTCAGCGTGCGGGCACCGAGCCATTGCATCACCAGCGATGATACCAGCGAGCTGACGAAGAAGCCGGCGGCAAAGGGCAGGGTGGCAAGGCCGGCCTCCAACGGAGATTGGTGCAGGCCACTTTGCAGGTAGACCGCGAAGGTCAAATAGAACGACGACAGCATGTAGAAGGCGAGCGCCATCACCAGCCCGATCACGAAATCGCTGTTGCGCAGCAGATGCGGCGCGACCAGCGGATCGCCGCCACGGGCTTCGAGGCGCGCCTCGAAGCGGACGAAAGCGTCGAGCATCAGCGGAGAGGCCAACAGCATCGCGACGATCCAGATAGGCCAGCCGGATTCCCGGCCCTCGATCAGCGGATAGATCAGAAGGCCGAGCGTGAGCGACAGCAGGATGACGCCGCCGACGTCGAGCCGCTGCGCGTGCGCGGCGCGCGAGTCGGTCAAGAACAGCAGGCCGCAGACGAAGGCGGCGAGGCCGATCGGCACGTTGATCAGGAAGATCGCCTGCCAGGCCAGTCCGAACGGATGCGCCGAGACGAGCACGCCGCCCAGCAGCTGGCCGCAGATATTAGCAAGGCCGAAGGAAGCGCCATAGAAGCCGAGCGCGCGGCCCTGTTCGGCCGCCGGAAACAGCACGCGGATCGAGGCGAGCACCTGCGGCGCCATCACGGTCGCGGTCAGGCCCTGCAGGATTCGTCCGGCGACCAGCATGGCCGGTGACCACGCGATGCCGCACAGCACGGATGCGATCGTGAAGCCGGCGACGCCGGTCAGGAACATCCGCCGCCGCCCCAGGAGATCGCCGAGCCTGCCGCCGGTGATCAGGAAGACCGCATAGGTCGCGGCATAGGCCGAGATCACGAACTGCACCTCGCTCGGGCTGGCGCCGAGATTGTCGCGAATGACCGGCAGTGCGAGGTTGACGACGTTGAAGTCGAGGATCGGCAGGAAGGCGCCGGTGAGCAGCACCGGCAGCGCCAGCCATCGCCGCGGATCGATCGCCGAGGGCCGCGTGTCGTGCAATTGCAACGTCTCGGTAGTCTCGCTTGTCACCTGCCAGCTCCTCTGCGTTGCCAGCGCGGCACACGAGGTGCGCCCGTCGGCCGAACTTTTCGGGAAGATGGCCTGTTTGTCCGTGATAAGGTATTCGCCAACTCTGCCAATTGAGTTTGCAAAAATGAACAGCCCGCTTGACTGGAATGACCTTCGCCTTGTCCTTGCGGTTGCGCGGGAAGGCAGCCTCTCGGGGGCGGCGCGCCGGCTCGGCGTCACGCATTCCACCGTGTTTCGCCGGCTCGCCACGATCGAGGATGCGATCGGAACGCGGCTGTTCGAGCGCTTCCGCGACGGCTACGCGCCGACGCCGGCGGGCGAGATCGCGGCGGCGTCGGCAGCCCGGCTGGAGGACGAAGTGCTTGCGCTCGAGCGCAAGCTGGCGGGGCAGGACCTCAGGCCGTCGGGGCCGGTGCGGATCACGACGACGGACACGCTCGGCGCGGTGCTGATGCGGCATCTGCCGGCGATGCGCGCCGCGCATCCGGAGATCCAGCCGGAGATCATCATCTCGAATGCGATGGCGAACCTGACGCGCCGCGAGGCCGAGATCGCGATCCGGCCGACGCCGGCGCCATCCGAATTGCTGGTCGGACGGCGCATTGCCGATATTGCCCATGCGGTCTACGGATCGCGCGCCTATCTCGCCCGCCGCGTCGACGGGGATCTGTCGGTGCACGACTGGATCGGGCTCGACGATGCGCTGGCGGGGACCGTCATCGCCGGCTGGATGCGCGAGAACGTGCGTTCGGTGCGGATCACCTGCCGGGTCGATGCGCTTCCGGCGCTGCGCGATGCTGCTGCGGCGGGATTGGGGCTTGCCTTGCTGCCCTGCTATGTCGGCGATCTCGCGCCCACGCTGCGCCGCCTGACGCCGAAAGCACTGGCGGAGCCGCGCTCGGCGCTGTGGTTATTGACGCATGACGATCTCAAGCGCACCGCGCGCATCCGCGCGACGCTCGATTTTCTCGCCAGGGCGCTCGCCTCGGAGCGTGCGCTGTTCGAGGGAAAGCGCGCCGGAAGGGCGCGCCGCTAGTGTCCCGAATCCGAAGTTCGCATCATTTGCCGCACCTTCGGAGCGAACTTCGGATTCGATAAGGACACTAGCAAACTTATGATTCTAGTGTGCTTTGTGAATGCGAAGTTCGTGAAAGTGGCTGCCGCGAAATCGCACGAACTTCGCATTCAGCACACTAGCCGGCCGGCGCGCAGACCGTTCAGGAGCCGACAACTTCCGTGACGGTATGGATGTCCTCTGCCGCGCGATTCGCAGGCATCCGATGATGCTCGCGAAAGGCACCAACGATCGTCTTCAGGACCGCGCGTGATTTTGCATCTGACAGCGCCGACAGCAGCATGATCTCGGACGGCGGCAGGGCAGGCAGGCCGAGCCGCCGGCTGACCTCGATCGTCCCGGCCGGGGCGAGCCGGCGGGAGAACACCGACGTAGCGAGGCCTGCGGCGACCGCATCGGCGACAGCAAAAGGACCCACAGCCCAGGAAGCTTTCCGTCCACGGGATGTTCGCCGCCGCCAGCGCGCGCGTCGCGATGTTGAGCACGCCGCAGGACGGCGAGGAGGCGGCGAGCCGCAGCGGCTCGCCCGCGCGATGGACGAAGTCCGGCGTGGCGAACCAGCCATAGTGGTCCGTCGCCAGCATCTCGCCGTCGCGGCGGTCGTCCTCGCGGCGGATGATGGCGGCATCGATCTCGCCGCGGTCGAAGGCGTCGAGCAGGTCGCGGGAATCCTCGAGCCTTACTTCGATGGTGAGCGCCGGGTCGTGCGCATGCAGCCGCGTCAGCAAGGTCGGAACCTCCGCGCCTCCGACATGGGTGGCAATGCCGAGCGAGAAGCGACGCGGGCGCACGGGCGACAACGCCGCGACGGCGCGATCATGCGCGGCGAGCAATTCCTGCGCCGGGGCGAGGAAAGCTGCGCCCTGCGCCGACAGGCGCACCAGGCGCGGTGTCCGTTCGATCAGCCTGTGGCCGAGCTGGCTTTCCAGCCGCTTCAACTTGACGCTGATCGCGCCCTGCGTGGTGCCGAGCGTTTCAGCGGCGCGCGTAAAGCTCTTGAGATCGGCGATGGTCACGAATGTCCTCACGGCGTCGACGTCGAGCGTGGTCATGTCAGTCATCCGGATTTGTTGTCTCTGAAATATCTAGTCATCCAATTCACCACTGCTCAAGCCATGACTAGCTTTGCGTTGTGAAGCGCCGTGGCCACCCGATTCCTGCCGCTGCTGCCTCAATACATCGTGAGTCGATCGACCGACGCTGCTGCCAGCACCCTGGCAACAGCGTGCGGTACTCCGTTGGCTTGCCACAACAAAAGGCCTGATCATGTCTACTGAACTGAGCCGCCGCGGCGCTGTCGTGCTGTCTGCCGTATGCCTTGCCTGCCTGATGTTCGGATTGGAGATTTCCAGCATCCCCGCGATCCTGCCGACGCTGGAGCGGGTGCTGCATGCCGACTTCAAGGCGCTGCAATGGATCATGAACGCCTACACGATCGCGGTCACCACGGTGCTGATGGCGATCGGGACGGTGGCGGACCGCTACGGCCGCAAGCGCATCTTCCTGGTCGCGATCGCGGCATTCGGCATCACCTCGCTGATCTGCGGCGTCGCCTCGAGCGTCGAAACGCTGATTGTCGCCCGGTTCCTGCAGGGCCTCAGCGGCGGCGCGCTCTTGATCTGCCAGATCGCCGTGCTCTCGCACGAATTCCAGGGCGGCCGGGTGCGCGCCGTCGCCTGGGGCTGGTGGGGCGTCATCTTCGGCATCGGCCTCGGCTTCGGCCCGATCATCGGCGGCGCCGTCGTCGCGGTGCTGAGCTGGGAGTGGGTGTTCCTCGTCCACGTGCTGTTCGCGGCCGCGGCGTTCGTGCTCACGATCGGCGGTGTGCATGAATCGAGGGACCCAAAGGCCAGCAGCCTCGACGTCGCCGGTATCGTGACGATGTCGGTCGCGGTGTTCTGCCTCGCCTTCTACATCACGCAGGGGCCGGATCTCGGCTTCGTCAGCTTGAAGGGGCTTGTGATCCTCGGCGTCTCCGCGGCGAGCTTCGCCGCGTTCCTGGTTGCCGAGAGAATCAGCCGGCGGCCGATGTTCGACTTCTCTGTCTTTCGGATCCCGGCTTTCTCCGGTTCGATCGTCGGCTCGGCGGCGATGAACCTCAGCTACTGGCCTTTCATGATCTATCTGCCGATCTGGTTTCATGCAGGCCTCGGCTATGACAGCGTGTCCGCGGGACTTGCCTTGCTTGCCTACACGCTGCCGACGCTGGTGATGCCGCCGTTCGCCGAACGACTGTCGCTGCGCTATCAGCCCGGACTGATCATTCCGGTGGGGCTGTTCACGATCGGCGCCGGATTCATGCTGATGAAATTCGCCAGCGCCGCCGCGCAGCCGGACTGGCTGACGATGCTGCCCGGCTGCCTGCTCGCCGGAATTGGCCTCGGCATCACCAACACGCCGGTCACCAACACGACGACCGGCTCGGTCTCGAACGACCGCGCCGGCATGGCCTCGGGCATCGACATGAGCGCGCGGATGGTTTCGCTTTCGGTCAACATCGCGCTGATGGGCTTCATCCTGGCAAGCGGCGTGCTGGCGCATCTGAAGGCGGTGCTACCGGCGCTGGACGGCGCGCAACTTCGCGCGATCGGCGAGCGGATCGCGGCCGGCGACGTCGCAGCCGCGCCGGAGCTGACCGGCCCGGTCGTGCATCAGGCACTCGCGAGCGGCTTCGGCTGGGTGATGCTCTATGGCGGCATCGGGGTGTGGGTCATGGCCGCGCTCAGCTTCCTGATCTTCAATGCGTGGCCGGTGCGGCAGGCCGAGGCTCACGGCACGAAGTGAACACGATGTCGCCGTGCCTGCCCAGGCGCCGGGGCGGGTAGGCGGTACCGGTCACTTCACGAGGGTCAGCAGCGGCTTGTCCTTCTCGACGATGTAAGTCGCAAGCTCGCTGGCGGTGACGTCGCCGACATTCCTCGCCGCATGGACCGTGCCGGCGGGAATGAACAGCACGTCGCCGGCCTTCAGCCTCGCCGGCGGCCTGCCGTCGACGTCGTATTCGAGGGTGCCGGCGAGCACGTAGATGATTTCTTCGCCCGGATGCGTGTGGCGGCCGAAGGCCTTGCCCGGCGCGATGTCGACCCGCACCTGCACGGCTTCATGCCCGCCGACGCTGAGGTCGTGGCGCTGCAGGTCGGTTCGCGTGAAACCAGTCGGTTGCTGCGCCTGTGCGCTCGGTATGGTCAGGAGGCTTGCGTTGAACAAGGCCGTCCTTGCGAGCAGGCGCGTTGCCTTCATCAGCTTGCTGGTCATCTTGAACTCCAGTCTTCTGGACTTGCCCGACCGCGAGCCGGCAAGCGGCCGGCCCGCGTCGGAGATCGTCATGTGCTCGTTTCAGACGAGGGTGGTCGTGACATCGATGTTGCCGTGGACCGCCTTGGAGTAGGGGCAGATGCCGTGCGCGGCTTCGATCAGCTCCTGCGCGACCTCGCGCTCGACGCCGGGGACGTGGACGTTGAGGCGGGCGCTCAGGAAGAAGGCGCTGCCGGCCTGGTTCAGATCGATCTCGGCGTCGACTTCGGGCTCGCTCGCGAGCTTGACCTTGCGCTGACCGGCGGCGAGCTGGATCGCGCCGATGTAGCAGGCCGACCAGGCGGCCGCGAACAGGTTTTCCGCGGCGGGGTGCGGCTGCGGCAGCTTGACGTCGAGGAAGCCGTCGCGCGAGCGGGCGGCGCCGTTCGGGCCGGCGGTGACGTGGGTCTTTCCGGTGACGAGAACCTTTGCATTGGTGGTCATGGCGAGCTCCTTTGGTGAATATAGATCGTATCCGATCTAATCGTGTGCGCGTCGAAATAGGCTTCAGGCTTGATCGTGTCAAGCACTTCCGATTTAATCGGATGCGATTTATATGGACTGCGACATCACAAACTCCGGAGACGTCCGTGACCCGCACCTCCAAGGCCGAGACCAAGGGCCGAAAACTCTCGAATTTTCTGTGCTTTGCGGTCTATTCGGCCAATCTGGCCTTCGGCCGCGCCTACAAGCCGATCCTGGATGCGGTCGGCCTGACCTACACCCAATACATCGCCATGGTGGCGCTGTCGGAAGAGGACGAGCAGACCGTCAGCGCGCTCGGCGAGAAGCTGTTTCTGGAATCCAACACGCTGACGCCGATCCTCAAGAAGCTCGAGCAGAGCGGCTATATCAGCCGCGTCAGAGATCCCGCCGATGAGCGGCAGGTTCGGGTGAGCCTGACGGCGGCGGGCCGGCGCCTGCTCGACAAGGACATCAATGTGTCCCTGGTCGAAGCCACCGGGCTCGGAGACGAATTTCCCGTCGTGCAGAAGACCGTCGCGAGGCTGCGCGACAATCTGCTGCGCAACACGCGCACCGATCCGAAGAAGGGCTGATCCTGCGGGCCAGATTGTAACGCGCTGTATCCGCGCCGCGCCCTTCCGCATTTTCGCCACGGCGCGACCGACAACTCCGCGCCGCTTCAGGGATGACGCGGAGGAGAACGGCGATTGCCGCGTCACGCCGGCAGTCCGGGTCTGATCAAAAGCGGCCGGGTGGCAGGGGCAAGCGATTCTGAATCTTGCTTTAACCGGACACGAGCTCAGGAAGTACGGGTCGCGACGCGCTCGTCCCGCTTCGATCCGATCCGAGGTGCACGGGCCCCGGCAATTTGATGCGGACAAGAAGGCCGTGCTGCGTGTTGTCGTGCAGCGACAGCTCGCCGCCATGCCCGCACACCATGGCCTGAGCGATCGAAAGACCAAGTCCGAAGCCGCTTTTCTCGTCCATGGTGCGGGCCTCGTCGCCGCGGACGAACGGCTTCAGCATTTCGGCCCGGCGGTGCTCTGGAATCCCCGGACCGTCGTCCGAGACATCGATAGTGACCCTATCGGTTGACGCGGTCAGCCGGATATCGACTTCGCTGCCGAACCTCAGGGCGTTCTCCACCAGGTTGGTCACGGTGCGGCTGATCTCGCTCGGGCGGATCAGGAGCGAAGCCCTGGTCGGGCCCTCGTAGCGCACGACATGACCGCAATCGGAGAATTGCTCGCAGATCGTCTGCAGCAGCGCAGCGACGTTCACAAGCGTCGGCTTCGCCGCGCTGCCGCCGCTCAGGAATGACAGCACGGATTCCAGCATGGCCTGCATCTGGTCGAGGTCGTGCAGGGTCTCCGCACGCTGGGCATCGTTTTCGATATATTCGGACCTGAGCCGCAGCCGGGTGATCGGTGTGCGCAGGTCGTGACTGATGGCGGCGAGCATGCGCGTGCGGTCATTCATCAAGGTGGTGATGCGTTCGCGCATACGATTGAGCGCGACCGCTGCGGCGCGGATTTCCTCCGGGCCGGTCTCCGGCAGCGGCGCGTCCGCCTGGCTGATGCTGAAATTCTCGGCGGCGCGGGCGAACGCGGACAGCGGCGCGCTGAGCGCGCGGCCGGCCCACACGCCGAGCAGCGTGACGCTGACGAACAGGAACAGGAACGTGCTGACCCAGAATCCGCCGAAGAACGGCGGCATTTTCGTCGGGCCGATCGTCGCTTCGAACAGGACTCCGTCCGGCAACCGAGCCGCCGCCGGCGCGGTCTTCGAGGAAAACTCGTCGATATCGTCGACGCCGGGCGGCTCTGACGAAGCACCGTCAGACGAGCCCGGACCTGCGTCGCGCAATGTGAGGTGCAGGCGAGGAAAGGCTCGATCGGCCGCGCGCAACAGCGTTGCGCGATCGGCCGCAGGGGCCTCGGCCAGAAGCTTGGCAACCAGCTGGAACTGATGGATCGGCCTGTCCGCGAACGATCTCGGCTTCTGGCTGACGAAATAAAGCCCGATCAGCGCATGGATGAGCACCAGAGAAAGCAGGATCAGCGCGGCGATCTGGCCACTGATCCGGTGGAAGCTGAAAAGCGCGGCAATCCTGCGGGTCCCGCTCATGCGTCCTCCACATGCGGCGTGAAGATGTAGCCGCCGGTGCGCACCGTCCGGATCACCGACGATCCTTCGCTCGTATCGAGCTTGCGGCGAAGCCGGCTGACCAAGACGTCGATGCTGCGCCCGAACGGACTGGCCGGCCGGCTGCGCGTCATGGTCAAGAGGCCATCCCGCGTCAGGATCCGGCCGGGCCGCTCGCAGAACACCTGCAGCAGGTCGAACTCCGCGCTGGTCAACGGGACCTGGGCGCCGTCGGGATCGCGCAATTCGCGCAGGCGAAGATCGATGGTCCAGTCCTGGAAGCGCAGGCGGGCGGCGCTCTGGCCCGAGCGCCCGGCAAGGCCGGCCTGGGCCTGGCGGCGCAGCACCGCGTTGATCCGCGCCAGCAGCTCGCGCGGATTGAACGGTTTGGCGAGATAATCATCCGCGCCCATCTCGAGCCCGAGGATCCGGTCGAGGTCTTCGCCCTTTGCCGTGAGCATGATGATCGGGATCGTCGAGTCGCCGCGCAGGCGGCGACACAGGGTCAGTCCATCCTCTCCGGGCAGCATCAGATCGAGGACGACGAGATCGAGCGAATGCCCGGCAAGGTAACGATCCATTTCCCTGCCGTTCGAGGCCGTGGCCACCAGGCAGGATTGGTCGCGCAGGTAGCGGGCGATCAAGTCTCTGGTCGGCAGATCGTCCTCGACGATCAGGATCTTCGGAGTGTGTGCAAGCATGATCCGCGACTGGGTCCTCATCATAACGTCATTGGCGCGCGTTCCAGCGCGCTCAGCCACCAATTGACCAGCATACGCGTCGCTTGTGGGCGGCA
Source organism: Bradyrhizobium sp. USDA 4506 (assembly GCF_054058795.1). Lineage (NCBI taxonomy): Bacteria > Pseudomonadati > Pseudomonadota > Alphaproteobacteria > Hyphomicrobiales > Nitrobacteraceae > Bradyrhizobium > Bradyrhizobium sp. USDA 4506. The sequence goes on from NZ_JBSSBM010000002.1 coordinate 2,223,770, forward strand.
TTGCGCCTTTTCGTAAGCATAATGTTTCTGAACTGTAAGCGTCGCTCGCAGCCCAAAGCAATCCGCGATGCTGGCCGCGTCGCATCGCGCTCACAGTCCCAAACCACTGGAAATAATCCCGCAATCCGGCAGCCACACCGCAGCCATCACCATCCCGTCACAACGAGCTTGTTGTTCGCGAGGTGTGGAATGAAGACGTGGCGGGGCTTTGTCGCGGCGATCGTGCTGTCGGGGTTTTCGATCCCGGGGACGCCCGTGATATGGCCATTGTTGACTCCGGCGGCGGCCCAATCGGTTGACGCGATCACGGTGGAAGGCAACCGGAGAGTAGAGGCGGAGACCATCCGCTCCTATTTCAGGTCCGGACCTGGCGGCCATCTCGATCAGGCTGCCATCGACGACGGGCTCAAGGAGCTGGTCGGGACGGGGTTGTTCCTGGACGTCAAGATCAATCAGGCGGGCGGCAGGATCGTCGTTTCCGTGATCGAGAATCCGGTGATCGACCGCGTCGTGTTCGAGGGCAACAAAAAGATCAAGGACGAGCAGCTCTCGGCCGAAATGCAGTCCAAGCCGCGGGGCACCCTGTCGCGGTCGATGGTGCAGTCGGATGCACTGCGGATCGCCGAGATTTATCGGCGCTCAGGCCGCTACGACGTGCACGTCACGCCGGAGATCATCGAACGCTCGAACAACCGCGTCGATCTCGTCTTCACCGTCGATGAGGGAGCGAAGACCGGCATTAAGACCATCGAGTTCATGGGCAACAACAGTTTTTCGGCGGTGCGCCTGAAGGACGTGATCAAGACCCATGAGACGAACTTCCTGAGCTTTCTCGGCAACGCCGACATCTATGACCCGGATCGGGTCGAGGCCGATCGTGACCTGATCCGCCGCTTCTATCTGAAGCACGGCTACGCGGACGTCCAGGTCGTGGCAGCGCTCGCCGAGTATGATCCGGCGCGCAAGGGCTTTCAGGTGACGTTCAAGATCGATGAGGGGCAGCAGTACCGCGTTGCGACGGTCGGTTTCCGTTCGAACATTGCGGGCTTCGATCCGACGACGCTGCGTTCATTGTCGCGCGTCGGCGAAGGCTCGCTCTACAATGTCGAGGCGGTCGAGAAATCGGTCGAGGACATGCAGATCGAGGCGTCGCGCCGCGGTTACGCCTTCGCGGTGGTTCGTCCGGACGGCGCCCGGAATTTCGAGGCCCACACGGTGGGGATCATGTTTCGCGTGGAGGAGGGGCCGCGCACCTATATCGAGCGGATCGACATTCGCGGCAACGGCCGCACCCGAGACTACGTGATCCGGCGCGAGTTCGATCTCTCCGAGGACGATGCATATAACCGTGCGCTGGTCGATCGCGCCGAGCGGCGGCTGAAGAATCTCGACTATTTCAAGACGGTCAAGATCACCACCGAGCCCGGCTCGACGAGCGATCGCGTCGTTCTGATCGTCAACCTGGAGGAAAAGTCGACCGGCGACTTCTCCGTGTCTGGCGGTTATTCCACGACGGACGGCGCGCTCGCCGAGGTCAGCATCTCGGAGCGAAATCTGCTCGGCCGTGGCCTGTTTGCCAAGGCAACGGTCAGCTACGGCCAGTACTCGCGCGGCCTGTCGTTGTCCTTTGTCGAACCGTATTTGCTCGACTATCGCGTCGCGCTCGGGCTCGATGCGTATTACAAGGAGCAATTGCCGACGGACTACACGACCTATGGCGTGAAGACGATCGGGTTCTCGCCGCGGCTCGGCCTGGCCTTGCGCGAAGACCTGACCCTCCAGTTGCGATACTCGCTCTATCAGCAGGAAATCTCGCTCGATAGCGCCTACGCGAACTGCAACAACAATCCGTCCAACCCGTCGCTCGCGTTCAATCCGACGCCTGCCTACATCCAGAGTGTGCTTGGCGGCGTCGATCCCACGAACTCGGTCTCGTCAGGGCTCTATGGGTATGGCTGCTATGGCGACGGAGAATCCACCTTGCCGGTGCGCAAGGAGCTGGCCGCAGGGGCGACCTGGACCTCGCAGATCGGCTACACCCTGAGCTACAACACCCTCGACAACAACAAGAACCCGACCGACGGCCTGCTGATCGACTTCAAGCAGGACTTTGCCGGCGTCGGCGGCGACGTGACATATCTGAAGAGCGCGGTCGACGCGAAATACTACACGCCGCTGGTGTCCGACCTGATCGGACTGATCCACCTGCAGGGCGGCCTGCTCACCAAGGTCGGCGACAATGATCTGCGCATGCTGGACCATTTCCAGATGGGGCCGAACCTGGTGCGCGGCTTTGCCACCAACGGCATCGGCCCGCGCGACATCACCTATGCGAGCCTTGGCGCAGTCGGAGACGCGCTCGGCGGCACCAAATATTGGGGCGCGTCGATGGAGCTGCAGATGCCGTTCTGGTTCCTGCCCTCCGAGGTTGGGCTGAAGGGGGCCGTCTATGCGGACGCCGGCTCGCTCTGGGGTTATCAAGGCCCGACGTCGTGGGCCGCAACCGGCGAGGTGAATACGGCTGCTTGCAAATGCGGCCTTCAATACGACGATGGGAACGTGGTGCGAACCTCGGTCGGTGTCGGCCTGATCTGGGCCTCGCCGTTCGGCCCGCTGCGGTTCGATTACGCCGTGCCGATCACGAAGGGCAAGTACGACATCGTGCAGGAGTTCCGGTTCGGAGGCGGGACGTCGTTCTGAACCGACAGTCGCTCCGCTTGCCGGACCGCGCCGCGGATTGCGGCCAGCGTGACGCCTGCCATGCCGCCCTGCGGCTTGCGGTATCAGGCGAAGCGGGGCAGGCTGCATTGGTTCAATTTCCGATCCGAGGCAATCCATGTCACGCGTGTCAATCAAGACCAGGAACGACCTGCCGAGCGAGCTCAAGCCGCTGTGGGACAAGATGACCACCTATGGCGCGTTCGAGAACCAGGCCGGCGTCATGGCGCAGCGCCCGCCGATCTTCAAGCACATGTGGTCGCTGCTGGTCGATCTCGCCGACGAGGCGGTGGTCTCGAAGCGGCATCTCGAGCTCGCGCTGGTGACGGTGTCGCTGCTCAACAAGTGCGATTATTGCGTGTCGCACCATGCGCCGAAGCTCGCGATCCAGGGAGTTTCGGAAGCGGGCGCCGAACGGCTGCTCGACTATCAGGATCATCCCGAGCTCGATGCGCTCGACAAGCTCGTGGTCGAATATGCGATCGCCGTAACCAACAACTGGAACAAGACCCGCGACGAGATATTCGCACGGCTGCGCGAACATTTCTCGGAAGCGCAGATCGTCGAGCTGACATGGCGGATCGCGCTGTGCGGCGCGTTCAATCGCTTCAACGACATCTTGCAGCTCGATGTCGAGCAGGGCGTTCCGCAGCGTGAGGCCGCGGAATGACGGCCTGATCAGGCCTTAGGTAGGACGCCGCCGCCGAGCGTCGCCAGCACGAAATCGGCCCGCGCGGATGGCGATAGCTTCGGCAGGCTGATGACGTCGTAGCCGAGCGTCGGAAGCGTCTCCATCAGCCGCCGATGCTCCGCCGTGGCTGCTTCGAAGCCGTGCCGCCGCTCCGAATCGGTAACGTAAATCTCAGGCCATGGCGGCGTCATGAACACACGACCGTGGTAGCGATGGATGGAGCAATTCGGGTGCAGCACCGGCTCGCCTGTCAACGCCTGGAGCGCCGACGCCGCGTCGACGAGGCCGCGATCGAAGAACACCCATCCGGAATGGGCTTTGGCCATCTCCATATCTTTCAGTGCGACGTCAATGGCGCGATGCAGGAATGCTGCCGCATCGACCCACGGCAGCGCCTTGCCGCCGGACGCGAGCTCATGGGCGATGATACGGCGGCCGGGCTCCTCGACGACCGGATAGCCGCGCGCACGCAGATCGGCCAGCAGCGTCGATTTTCCGGCGCCGGAGCAGCCGGAGATCAGGACGAAGCGGTTTTGCAAAGGGTGTCCTTTCATCGATCATGACAAGGCGTGGGCCGGCACTCCGCGGATGCGGGTTGCCGGATAGGCCAGAAATTTTGGGGAAGAAGGCGCGCGGAAATGTCTCGACGCGCGGAGTGAGCATAGCCTCGAATGTGACGCAAATGGGGGGCGCTTGACGAATTCTTCAGTGCCACGCCGATAACCTCGATCAAGCATGGTTGTATCAAGCTTGAAGGGACGACACATATGGCATCACGCTCGATCATCTGCACGACGCTCGCGCTTCTGCTCTGCGGTGCGCTGCTTCAGCCTTCGCGCGCCGCGGAATCCGGCGAACCGATCCGCGTCGGCGCGGTGCTGCCATTTTCCGGCGGTGTCGAGCTCTACGGCCAGCAGGCGCGGCTGGGGCTCGATCTCGCCGCCAAGGACATCAACGCGGCCGGCGGCATTCTCGGCCGGCCGGTCGAAATCATCTATGCCGACGACAAGACGCGGCCGGAGGCGGCCACTGACGCCATGCGTTCGCTGGTCGACAAGGACGGCGTGCTGGCGGTGGTCGGTCCGATCACCTCGCGCAACCTGAATGCGCTGGTGCCGCTTGCCGAGAGCTCGAAGACGCCGCTGCTCTATGCCACCAATTACGAGGGCGGCAAATGCAGCCGCTATCTGTTTTCGTTCGGCGCGGTGCCGAACCAGGAGCTCGGCCAGCTGCTGCCCTACATGACGCAAGCCTTCGGCAACACGTACTTCCTGCTCGGCGCCGACCGGGTCTGGCCGCACCAGATGTTCGACATCGCGCAGCCCTTGATCGAGAAGCTCGGCGGCAAGGTGGTCGCGACCAAATACACGCTGGGGACGGAGACCGACTTTTCACCGCTGATCAAGGAGGTCGCGGCGAGCAAGGCCAAGGTGCTGTTGTTCGCGCTGAAGGGCGACGGGATGGATTTCATCCGGCAGGCCGACGAGGCCGGATTGCTAAAGGACATCACCGTGGCATTCCTCGGACTGTCCGAGGTCGACCTCGGCATCTTCCGCGGCAAGGGCCAGAACATGGTCACAGTGGTGCCGGCGGTCGCGGCGAGCGAGGATCCGGCCGTCAAGGCGTTCGTGGCGAAGGCGCGCGCCGCCGCAGAGCCGGGTGTCGCGATGTCGAACTATGTGATGACGCATTACAACACGCTGATCGCACTCAAGGCGGCGGCCGAGAGGGCCGGCAAGCTCGACAAGGAGGCGATCATCGACGCGATGGCGGGCCTCGCCATTCCGTCGCCGACCGGCCCTGTCGCGCTCGGTCAGGATCATCACGCGGCGATGAACATGTTCATTGCCAGGACGCAGGGTTCGGAACTCGTGCAGGTGCGAGCACTCGGCGAGATCGCGCCGGAGCCGGGGTGCAGTCCCGCTGGCCGCTGACCAGGAGGAATATTTCGGTAGCGGCGCTCGAGCCCGCGATGCTCGCAAAAAAGTGAGCTGGCGCGCTCGTCAGCTGTCGGTTTCGCGTCCTCCCGCTCGTCTTCCAGCCAGAATGAGCTGAACGGGAGTTCCGGAATGAGCAATTCGACCTATCGCTGGGTGATCGTCGCGGCCGGCGGCCTGCTCGGCTGTGTCGCGATCGGCGGCATGTTCTCGCTGCCGGTGTTCCTCCAGCCCATGGCGCGCGAGACCGGCTGGTCGGTGACCGGCATTTCCAGCGCGATGACGATCGGCTTTCTCGCGATGGCCTTCACCAGCATGATCTGGGGCACGCTGTCCGACCGCTTCGGGCCGCTTCCGGTGGTGCTGACCGGATCGGTCGTGCTGGCGGCAAGCCTCGCGCTGGCCAGCCAGACAACATCGCTGCTGGCCTTTCAGTTCGTGTTCGGCGCGGTGGTCGGCGCGGCAACGGCGGCGATCTTCGCGCCGATGATGGCCTGCGTCACCGGCTGGTTCGACACCCATCGAAGCCTCGCCGTTTCGCTGGTGTCGGCCGGCATGGGCATGGCGCCGATGACGATGTCGCCGCTTGCGGCCTGGCTGATCTCCCACCACGACTGGCGCACCGCGATGCTGATCGTCTCGGGCGTGGTCGGCGCGATCATGATCCCGGTCTCGTTCCTGGTGCGCCGCCCGCCGGCGCTGCAGGGCGACCACGCTGAAGCGATCTCCGAAAACGGCGAACCGCCGATGTCGCTGGCGCAGGCGCTGCGCTCGCCGCAATTCATCATCCTGATCGCGACCAATTTCTTCTGCTGCGCCACCCATTCGGGCCCGATCATCCATACCGTGAGTTACGCGGTCACCTGCGGCATTCCGATGGTTGCTGCGGTGACGATCTACAGCGTCGAAGGGCTCGCCGGGATGGGCGGCCGCATCGCCTTCGGCCTGCTCGGCGACCGCTTCGGCGCCAAGCGCGTGCTGGTGCTCGGATTGCTGGCGCAGGCGTTCGGCGCGCTCGGCTACGTCTTCGTGCGCGAGCTCGCCGCATTCTACGCGGTCGCGGCGATCTTCGGCTTCATCTATGCCGGCACCATGCCGCTGTATTCCGTGCTGATCCGCGAGAATTTTCCGCTGCGGATGATGGGTACGGTGATCGGCGGCACCGCGATGGCCGGCAGCCTCGGCATGGCGACCGGACCGCTCGCCGGTGGGCTGATCTACGACACCTTCGCGAGCTACACGTGGCTCTATGTCGGCTCCTGGGCGGTCGGCATCGGCGCGTTCCTGATCATGATGACGTTCCGCCCGATGCCGGCGGCGCGGCCCACCGCGGTGCCGGCGCCGGCATGAGGCCGGTGCGCGCGTGAAGCGATCCACTTCACGCGCGGCTGCGCTTCGGTCGCCGGATGGCACGCACCTTGTTGTTGGCGGAACCGCTGCCGCAGAAGAAGCGGTCGGCGCCGTCGGACTCGAGGCCAGAGACGAACACGCCCTGCGGCATCTCCAGCTTTTCCATGATTTCGCCGGTCTGCGGGTCGATCCGCCGCACGTCGCTTTCATCGCCTTCCCAGGTGCCGTGCCAGAGTTCGCCATCGACCCAGGAGACGCCGGTGACGAACCGGTTGCTTTCGATGGTGCGCAGAACCTTGCCGGTTTCCGGATCGATCTGAACGATGGTGCGGTCGCGATACTGGCCGACCCACAGCGAGCCCTCCGCCCAGGCGAGGCCCGAGTCGCGGCCGCCGCCGGGTGAGGGGATGGTGGATATCACGCGCCCGCTGTTCGGCTCGATCTTCAGAATGCGGTCCTCGGCGATCTGATAGAGGTGCTTGCCGTCGAAGGCGGTGCCGGCATGAGCCGCGATATCGAGGGTGCGGGTGGTGTTGCCGCTGTCGGGATCGAAGGCGACCAGGCGATCGCCGGCCGCGAACCAGACCTGCTCGCCGTCGAAGCTGACGCCGCCGACGTTCTCGACGCCGTCGAAGGGGCCGTATTCCCGGATGATCTCGGCCGTGGCCTTTTTCATGTGCGCTCCCGTCGCCTGGAGCTTCAATTCTGATTGAATCAGAATCGAGGCTCCAGAATCCTGTTTTGACGCGTTTTCTTCACGCGAACCGGTATCCGCTTCGCTCGAAAACGCTTCCAATTGTGTCCTGATGCTAGCCGTTCGGCAGCGGGGCAGGGAGTAACAACGTCGTCGTGAATCCAGGCACCGGCGGCGTCATCCAGCGCCGGGCGCGGGCACGGCCGACCGACTGCACCTTACCGGTGGCGGCCAGCGCGTCGAGCGCGCGCTGCACGGTGCGCTGGCTCGCCCCCAGTGCGACCGACAGCGCCGAGCTCGACCAGGCCTCGCCGTCGGCGAGAAAAGCCAGCACCGCGGCATGCTCCTCCTCGACCGGCAGCGCCAGCACGGTCACCTCGCGCCGGCCATGCGGCTGGAGCACAAAGCCGTCCGGTGTCGCGCTGAGATCGGCCAGCGGCCGCAGCGCCCGGCGCAGCCGTCCGATCTCGACCCGCAGCCGCGCCCGGTGTGATTCATCGGCGTGCTTGCCGCGAAACGCCCGCGCGATCAGCGTGCCGCGGGACACGTCCTGCGGCCACGCTTCGCCCAGCGCGCGGGCGAGCGCGAACAGCACCGGCCGTCGGGTCAGCGAGACCGTCGTGCCGATATCGCGCACGACATAGCGGCAGGCATCGACGACGAGCGCCTTCGACGCCATCAGCGCTTCGACCTCCTCGAGCAGCAGCGGCTGCTCGCTGCCGCGCGCAATCAGGCGCGCCGCGGGTGTGGCGAGCATGCGCGCGGTGCTCTCGACCTCGGCCGCGAGCTCGGCGATGCCGGCGCGGCGCGCGGCTTCCCTCGCGCGGGCCAGCGCTTCGCGTGCCGGCTTGGTCCGCAACCGCCGCATCGCGATTCCGGCGACGACCAGTTCATGGCCGACCCGCAGCGCCGGCGGAAACGGTGCTGGGTCGAGGCCATCAAGCATGCGCTCGGCCGCATCGAGGCTCCCGATCAGCAGCAGGCGGCGGATTTCGAGATAGCCGGCATGGGCGGCATTGAGTGCATCGCCTCGTGCTGCGAGCGTTGCGCGCGCCGCGGCGAGGCTCTTGCCGGGAAAGGAAAGGTCGCGCGACACCAGCGCGATCTCGGCCTCCGCCACCACGCAGCGCGCCCGCGCGACCGCTTCGCGCGGGCCGAAGGCGCGTCCTGCGCGCCGCAACAGCTCCTTGGCGCGGACGAAATCGCCGAGCCGGGCCATCGCGATGCCGCGCAGCGCCAGCGCCGGCGCATCGTCGCGCAGGGCCACCCGTTTCAGTGCGCCGAGGGGATCACCCGCCGCGAGCGCGCGCGCCGCAGCCGTTATCAGCGAGTCCATTCGAATCCCGACACACTTGTCACTCTCACCCTCCGAGGCTCGGTCCTAACCTAGCACATGACGACATGGATCATCTCCAGAGAGATCGAACGATGGCCGGTATTGAAACACGAGAAGATTGGGTGAGGGGGCGGCTCAGTGGACGCGGGCCCATCGTGGCGCGCTTTCTGTCGCTGGCGGCGGCGCCGACCTTCGCCGTGATGGCGCTGATTGCCGCGATGGCGCCGGCCGACATGATCTGCGGCGCGATGCAGGGACCGCTGTCATTGCAGGGTATGGTCCCGATGTACGCGCTGATGAGCGCATTTCATCTGGCGCCGTGGCTGCGCCTGTTCAGATGATCGGCTCACCCCTCCGGCAAAGTGAAGACCGCGCATGGCCGCGCAATGCCGCGCAATTCATGACTGCCGAGCGCGACCAGCGGCGTCTCGGTCTCGGCGGCGAGGGCGCCCGAAACCAGCACGGTCTGCTCCAGCGGCTTGCACAGCCCTTCGAGCCGGCTCACCAGATTGACCGCGGCACCGATCGCGGTGAAGTCGAGGCGGTCGGCGGCGCCGATATTGCCCCAGTGCACCTCGCCGAGATGCAGCGCCGCGCCGAATGGCAACGGCGGCAAGCCCTGCTTGCGTCGCTCTGCATCGAGATGGGCCATGCCGACGCGCGCCGCCGACACCGCGCGCAATGCCGCCTCGGATGCGCTGCGCGCGCTGGTCGTGACCGGAAAGATCGCAAGCAGGCCGTCGCCGATGAATTTCAGCACCTCGCCGCCGAAGGCGTGGATGGCGCCGGCGATGCGGTCGAACCAGGCATCGAGCGCCGCGATCACCTCGGCAGGCGGATGGCTTTCCGACAGCGAGGTGAAGCCGCGAAGGTCGGCAAACAGCAGTGCCGCCCGGATGGTTTCGCCGGTATTGCGCCGCAATGGCGATGCCAGCACGCGCGCCGCGCTGCGCCGGCCGAGATAGGCCTCCAGCGCCGCCGTCAGTGTCGCGCGCGCCGCGAGCGCGGCGAGCGGCGCGGCCGTGAACCGCGCCGCCTCGCGCAATTGATCCGCCTCGGCAGGTGTGAACGCGCGTGTCCCGATCCAGCCGAGGGTCGGGCCATCCGGCCGCGTTCCAATCGTGCCCTCGTGGATCGGGCCGGGCGCGAGAGTTCCGAGCCAGCGCCGGCCGGCGTCGCCGGATCCCACCATATCGGGCATCGCAAAAGGTTGTTCCGGTGCGAATCCGAGCGCTTCGATGACCTCGCCATTGTCGGCACGCCACAGCCAGGTTCGTCTTGCAATCAGGGGGTGCGGAACCTCAAGCGTCAGAGCGCCGCCGGCAAGCGGCAGGCCATCCGTGATAAGGTGGCTACCGAGGTCCGCCAACAACCGGTTGGCGCCCGCGGTCTCGGCGGCGGCGTCGACCAGCCAGCTCAACGTCGAGGACAATTGCATTACGCCATCATGGGGTTGACGCACCACTCTTGTCACGAATTATCCCTGAGCACCGACTGTCAATGGAGCATGGATCGATGACTGAAGCCTTCATCGTTCAACGCGAGATCCAGATCGCAGCCCCGGCTGCAACCGTGTTCGCCTTTCTGACCGATCCGCAGAAGATCGTGAGCTGGATGGGGCTCGAAGCCGCGACCGAGACGCATCCCGGGGGCCTCTACTTCCTCAAGGGGCTCGGCAGCGATCGCAGCCGCGCCGCGCGCGGTGCGTTCCGCGAGGTCGTGCCGGTGCATCGTCTGGCCTACAGCTTCGGCTGGGAGGGCAGCGAGGAAGTGCCGCCGGGATCGAGCCTGATCGAGATCGACCTGATGGAGCAGGACAACGGCACGCTGCTCCGCATGACCCATAGCGGCCTGCCGAACGCCGCGCAGTGCGAGAGCCACGACAAGGGTTGGGCGCATTACATGGGCCGGCTCTCCCACGCGGCCGCCGGTCGGGATCCCGGCCCCGACCACGGTCCCGCCAACCGCCATTGACGTCGCGTCATGTCGGCCATTTCGAGCCGAGGATGATCGAGCAGAAGTTCATCCTGGTATAGTTCATGTCCTTCAGCGCCAGCACGTCGGCCTTGACGTTGCCGAAGGTGGTCAGCGGCTTCCTGATGGTGCCGGCGGCGAAATGATCGATGATGTTCTCCTTGAAGTTCGCCTCGCGCGGATGGTGCGCGCAGACATGGTCGCGGTGCTCGTGCGAGAATTCGTCGTAGGCGATGCCGAGCACGTCCATCTCGACGCCGGCGGTGACCAGCGCAATGGTCGGACGCATATGCTCGGGGACGCCAGGCGTGGTGTGCAGGGCGATTGAGGTCCAGACATCCTCGATGTCACGCTCCGGAATGCCATAGCCCTTGAGAAAGTCGCGCGCGGCGTTGGCGCCGTCGACTTCGAAGCGCAGATCGGGGCTCGCGTGAGCAGCGGTGAGGCCCATGTCGTGAAACATGGCGCCGATATAGAGCAGTTCGGGATCGAATTTCAGCTTGCGGCGGTTGCCGGTCAGCGCGCCCCAGAAGAACACGCGGCGGCTGTGATTGTAGAGCAGGTCGTCCTCGGTATCGCGCACCAGCTGGGTGGCGGCGCGGGCCATCGCGCTGTCGGGTACGCGGATGCCGGCGATGATCTCGGTCATTTCAAGACGCTCCTCGATATGGCAAGACGATGCCGTGGCGTGCGAACACGCGAGCCCGGCGCTCGTCTCTGCGGTGTGTGCGGATCGCCGGATGGCGCGATCCGTGGCGTGCTTGTCGCCCGTTTGGGCCCGATCCCGCAACGATCGCGCGCCGCCGGATCGGGCCAACCAGACGTCGTTTCGCGCCAGCGGGCAGGGAGAAGGTATGGCGATTCAGAGAGTCGCGATCGCGATTCACGAAGGGGTTCAGGCGCTCGATGTCGCGGGTCCCGTCGACGTGTTCGCAGAAACGAACGGCTTTGTGCCCGCGGGGAATGGCTATGAGACGGTGCTGGTCGGCGCCGGCTGCGAACCGCTGCGCGCGTCGAACGGCATGAAGATATCGGCCGATCTCAGCTTCGCCGAGGCACAGGAGAAGTTCGATATCCTGCTGGTGGCGGGCGGGCCGGCATTGCCCGACGCCGCGCCGGATCCCGAACTGACACAGTGGCTGCGCGGGGCGCCCGCGCGCGCCGAGCTCTATGGTTCGATCTGCACCGGCGCCTTCGCGCTCGGCCATGCCGGGCTGCTCGACGGCCACAAGGTGACGACGCATTGGCAGAACGCGCAGCGGCTGGCGGCGCGCTTTCCGGCAGCCGAGGTAATCTTCGATCGCATCTACATTCGCGATGGGCATCTGATGACCTCGGCCGGCGTGACCGCGGGGATCGATCTCGGGCTCGCGCTGGTCGCCGAGCGGCACGGGCCGCAGGTTGCGGTCGCGGTGGCCAAGCGGCTGGTCGTGGTGGCGCAGCGCCAGGGCGGGCAGTCGCAGTTCAGTCCCTATCTCACCGCGCCGGTCGATGAGGATTCGCCGATTGCGCGCGCGCAGGCGCATGTCATGCAGCATGTCGGCGATCGCCACACGCTGCAGTCGCTGGCGGAAGCCGTCGGCATGAGCGTGCGCAATTTCGGCCGCGCCTTTTTGCAGGAGACCGGAATCACGCCGCATGAATTCGTCGAGCGGGCGCGGGTCGACGCCGCGCGCCGGCTGCTCGAGGGCTCAGACCGGCCGCTGAAGGCGGTTGCGTTCGACTGCGGCTTCGGTTCGGCCGACCGGATGCGGATCGTGTTCAGCGAGCGGCTCGGCGTGTCGCCGGCGCAGTACCGCGCTAGTTTTCGCAAACTGTGATGCGGTTCGTCAACCGGAGGCTGTAACGGGGATAGGATCGACGTCACCGACGCCGGATCCTGCCACACATCTTCTCCCGAAAGGCCGCCCATGGACGCGCTCACGCTCTTCATCATCCGTCATGCCGAGAAGCCGGGCGATTCCTGGCCGGGACCCGGTTTCACCGCGGATGGCGTCTCCGACACTGACTCGCTTGTGCTCCGTGGGTGGGAGCGTGCGGGCGCGTGGACCGCGTTGTTCGGCACCGATCTCACCGGCGGTGACTATGCCAAGCCCGATGCAATCTATGCCGCGACACCGGGCACCACGGCCAATCAGCCGCCGTCGAGCCGTCCGGCCGAGACGATCTCGGCGCTTGCCGCACGGCGCGGCCTGACCCCGAACGAAAGCTTTGGCAAGGGCGATGAGCCGAGGCTGGTGCCTGCGGTGCTGGCGCTGAAGGGCGTCGTGCTGCTGTGCTGGGAGCACAAGGCGATCATCTCCGATATCCTTCCGCTGATCCCGGTCAGCAAGGGCACCCCGCCGACCAAATGGGAGGGCAGCCGGTTCGACGTCGTGCTGCGCTTCGACCGCGCCAAGGGCGACGACAAGTTCGCCTTCAAGGAGCTGTTTCCGAAATTGCTGTCGGGCGATTCCGACAAGCCGCTGGGTGGCTGAATAGCGTCGCAGCTTGGCCGATCAGTCGAGCCCGAGCGCCTTGCGCGACTTCCGCGTCAACTTTTCGACGATCAGCGCATGCGCCTGGCCGAGATAGGCCTTGAGCTCAGCGTCGGGCAGGGAGTCGTTCCTCACCAGTTGCACCCATGTGGCGCGCGCCAGATATGGCGCGGGCCGCGCCAAGCCCTGCTCGATCAGCAGCTGGTAGGCCATGTTCGAGGTCTTGAACATGAAGCCGCCGGTGCTCTCGATGTAGCCGCCGGCCAGCGCGAACATCTTGCCGCCGACCTTGAACACCGACGTGCCTTCCCATTGCACCACCTTGGTGGCGGCGGGCAGGCGCAGACAATGGGCTTCGAAGGTCTTGGGGCGCATGAGTCGCAGGGCTGGAAGGCGTTCAAAGCCATAGGCCAGCCGCGCGAGGGTCGACAAGCCCCCGGGGCCGAGCCGGCCATCCTTGGCCAGCTCTGGTCGCCGCCCATTTCGGAAATCTCACGAAAATGTGGGTTGTCGCCTTTCCATCTGTAGATATATCGTAAGATATGTTTTTAGTAAGAAATGAGCAAATGAGACGATCGATGTTTCGCGACCGGGACGATGACGGCTTCCGGTTTGGGTTCTTCGCCATTGGCCGGCACGGCCGGGGCGGCCATCGCTTCGGCCGCGGCGGCCATGGCTTCTTCGGGCGGGGTGGCGGCGGTGATTTTCCGGGATCGCGGCGGCTTTCGTCGCAGGATCTGCAACTGGTCATCCTGGCGCTGCTCGGCGAGCAGCCGGCGCACGGCTACGAGTTGATCAAGAGGATCGAGGAGCGGTCGGACGGCTTCTACAGCCCGAGCCCGGGCGTGATCTATCCGGCGCTGACATTCCTCGAGGAGATCGGCAATGCCAGCGTCACCCAGGACGCGGCACGCAAACTCTACAGCATCACCGAGCAGGGCAGGGCGTATCTCGGCGAGAACCGCACGACCGCGGATACCATCCTCGAGGCGCTGTCGCGGATCGGCCGCCGCATGGAGGAGGTGCGCGAAGCCTTCGCCGGCGTGAGCGATCTCGACGGCGAGGCGTCCGACGAGGTGCACCGCGCCCGTCACGCGCTGAAGAGCGCGCTGCGCCAGAAGCGCGGCTGCGATGCCGCGGAGGCGCGGCGGATCGCAAAGATCCTCGACCGCGCGGCCGCTGAGATCCTGCAGCAATGACGCCGTCGCAGCAAAGGAGACCTTTCATGTACAACGCCGAACCGCACAGCGCGATCCGTGATGCCCGCGTCACCGCCGTCATCGAGCGCCTGCAGGCCACCCGCCGGGCGCCCGTGAGGGGCAATCCGACGCAGAGCGGCAGCCGCGACCCGCACGACTATGCCGAGCAGGGATTCTCGATCCACCCGGAGCAGGGCGAGCTGATCTATCTGTTGTGCCGCGGCCTGCGCGCCCAGCGCGTCGCCGAGTTCGCGACCTCGGTCGGAATGTCGACGCTCTATTTCGCCGCCGCGATGCGCGACAATGGCGGCGGCACCGTGATCGGGTCGGAGATCGTTCCGGCCAAGGTCGCAGCGGCGAAGCGCAATCTTGCGGAGGCCGGCCTTGCCGACTACGCCGACATCCGCGAGGGCGATGCGCGCAAGACGCTGCGCGATCTCGGTGGTCCCGTTGACTTCATCCTGATCGACGGCTGGCCGGGCGACAAGGGGCCGACGCTGGCGCGCCAGGTGGTCGAGATCGTCGCGCCGCAACTGCGCGTCGGCGGCTACGTCATGAACGACAATGCCGAGGCGGATTTCCTGGAGTTCGTGCGCGGTCCCGACAACGGCTTCGTGTCGATCACGCTGCCGCTCAAAGGTGGCACCGAGCTCTGCCTGAAGGTGGCGTAGCGGGGTTTCACCTGCTGGCGTGATTGTGAGCCACAACCACAACACGCCATGCTGGATTTTGCCTGCGCTTCTTGCTCTGCTCCAAAAAAATCAGGAGCGAAGCGCCGCATGTCCGAAGTCCCGCCCAATCATCCGCTCGATCGCCCGATCTGGAGCGCGCTGACCACGAGACAACGCGAGCTGGCGGAAGGCGGCGCCGATGCAAGGCGCTTTCCGCTCGCGATCGCACCCTTCGCCGACATGGTCGACATGTCGCCAAGGAGCTTTGCCGCGCTCGGTGCGCTACTGTCGGGACCTGACATCGCGGTGCTGTTCACGCCTGATCCTGTCCCGGTGCCGCCGCAGTTCAAGGTGCTGCTGGCCGAGACCGGCGAGCAGATGATCGGCGTGCCCGCGGACCATTCTGCGCCCGGCGTCGAGATCGTCACGCTCGGCGCTACCGATGTTCCTGCGATGATGGCGTTGACGGAGCTGACAAAGCCCGGCCCGTTTAGTGTGCGGACGCATGAGCTCGGCAGCTTTCTCGGCATCCGCATCAATGGCGAACTGGTCGCGATGACCGGCGAACGGATGAAGCCGGGGAACTACACCGAGATGACCGCCGTCTGCGTGCATCCGGAGCATCGCGGCCGTGGCTACGCGCAGGCGTTGCTGTCGGCGGTCGCCCGCCAGATCGTGGCGCGTGGCGAAATTCCATTCCTGCACGTCTTCACCAGCAACGTCTCGGCGATCGCGCTCTATCGCCGCCAGGGCATGGAGATCCGCCGCCGCCTGCACATCACGGTGTTGCAGAAACAGGGATAGGGATGCCCGGGAAAGTGGGTTGAGGGAAATCCCTCATTCCTCATCGCGGATCTCGTGCTTACCTTTGCCGGATCGCAACACGATGAGAGAGGATATCTCGATGTCCGAGCAATCCCAGGACAAGCGTCCCGTACCCGATCCGGCGGAGAACAATGCTTTCTTTCCGTCGCCTTACTCGCTTGGGCAATTCACCTCGGCCAAGTCGGATCTCTCCGGCGCTGACTATCCCAACGCCTACAGAGGCGGCCGCTGGAAAATTCTGATGATCGCCGCGGACGAGCGCTATCTGCTGTTGCAGAACGGCACGATGTTCTCGACCGGCAACCATCCCGTCGAGACCTTGTTGCCGATGTATCACCTCGACAAGGCGGGCTTCGAATTCGATATCGCGACCGTGTCGGGCAATCCGGTCAAATTCGAGCTCTGGGCGTTTCCGAAGGAGGACGACGCGGTCAAGAGCATCTACCAGAAATATCTCGCCAGGCTGAAGCAGCCGCTGAAGCTCTCCGACGTGATCGAAAAAAAACTCGGCAAGGATTCCGATTACATCGCGGTGTTCATTCCCGGCGGCCATGGTGCGCTGATCGGCTTGCCCGAAAGCACCGACGTGAAGGCCGCCCTGAAATGGGCTCTCGACAACGACAAGCACATCATCTCGCTTTGCCATGGCCCGGCGGCGCTGCTGGCGTCCGCGGTCGGCGAAGCCAAGGGCGACTATCCCTTCAAGGGCTACAAGATCTGCGCATTTCCCGACGCCATCGATCGGACCACGCCCGATATCGGCTACATGCCGGGCGCGCTGACCTGGGCGTTCGGCGAACAGTTGCAGGCGCTCGGGGTTGAGATCCTGAACAAGGACATCACCGGCAAGACCCATCAGGATCGCAAGCTGATCACCGGTGACAGCCCCTTCGCCGCCAATAATGTCGGCAAGGCAGCCGCACAGGCTCTGCTCGATACGCTCGGCGGGCGCTGAGCGGGCGGCGGCTTAACCCCCGGGCGGCGCGAATCTCGCCGCGCCGCCGGCGGCGCGCCAATGTCGCGCGCCTTGCAGGCCGACCTCGCTTGAGGGAAAATCCTCAACGCGCTCGGCCGCGCGCGACCGGCCTTCCGCACGACACGATGGCACCGCATGGACCGCTACATCGAAGCCGTGGTTGCGATCGAGGGCAGCGAGAGCTTGCCCGCGATCCAGGCGGCGGTGCGGTCCGCGAGCGTGCCGCTCGGCTACGACCGGTTCGTGATGTTCTCGGCGTCGCCGGCACGTGAGGACCTGGTTGACCGGATCTATTGGGTCGAAGGCGACTGGTTCGGCAAAGGCGTGACCGTCGATGCCGAGACCTATGTCCGGCATTGTCCGGTGACGCGCAATTTCCTCAATGTGGACCAGGCGTTTTTTTGGACCAAGGTGATGTCGGCGCGCGGCGAGAAGTATCGCGTGGTGCGCACGCCGCGCGGGCCCGGTTTCCATGGGCTGCAGGTTCCGGTGTTCGGGCGCACCGGCCTCGAAGGCGCGATGAGCTTCGCCGGAACGCGGATCGATGCGTCGCCGCGGACGCGTGCGGCGCTGACGATGATCGGCGCGGCGGCCTTCCGCGCCGCCCGCGGGCTGATGGAAGCGCACGAGCCGAACGGTGCGTCGAGCCTGTCGCCGCGGGAGCGCGAGGTGTTGCGCTGGATTTCGGCGGGACGACGCCAGGCCGACATCGCGGCATCGCTCGGCCTGTCCGAACGCACGGTCGAGAACCATTTGCGGCGTGCGCGGCTTCGGCTCGGCGTCGCCACGACAGCGCAGGCCATCCGGCTTGCGATCCGCAGCGGTGAGATCGAGGACTGAGGCGCTTGCGGTCGGCCGCCACAGGGCCGGGCGAGCGATCGCTGCGGCTCAGTGTTTCTTCGCCGTCTTCGCCCTGATCTTCGGCGCATGCGTGCCCGCAGCGATCCGCGTCAATGCATCGGCAAATGCACGTGCCGCAGGTCCCAGCGGTTCGTCGAGCCGGTGGGCGAGATAGGCCTCCATCGCAAGCGCGGCGTTGCGGCCGAGCGCGCCGGTTTCGACCCGCACCAGGCGGCGCTCCTTCAGGTCGCGCGCCACCTGCCAGAGCGGCAGCCGGCCCCAGCCGAGCCCGGCCAGGATCATGGCGTGCTTAGTGTCCTGATTGCTCACCCGGCAGATCTGCGGCGAGAGCACGCCGAAGCTGCGGCCCTCCGACAGCGGGGTCGGATCCGACAGCACGATCTGCAGATGATCGGCGAGATCCGCCACGCTCTTGCGGCCGCGGCGCGCGAGCGGATGGCCGGCGGAGGCAACGGCGACGATCTGCACCGCGCAGATCGCATCGAGCGCGAGGCGGGGATCGCGAAAATCCTCGCTGACCGTAACCGCGAGCGCGCTGCGCCGTTCGGTCAAGCCAGCGATCGGACCGCCCATCGGTTCGACCGCGAGCCGCACGCTGACGGACGGATAGGCCGCCCGCATTTCCGTCAGCGCCGCGCCGACGGCGGCGATCGGAAACAGCGTATCGACGACGAGCGAGAGTTCCGATTCCACCCCGTCGCCCAGGCCGCGTGCCCGCGCCCGCATCGCGTCGACACGGAGCAGCAGGTCGCGCGCGTTGCCCAGCAGTGCCTTGCCCTCGGCCGTCAGCGCCGGGCGATGGCTGGAGCGGTCGAACAGCGTCAGCCCGAGTTCGGCTTCGAGGTTGGCGATGGCATGGCTGACCGCGGATTGCACCCGCGCCAGTTTGGCCGCGGCGGCGCGAAAGCTGCCGCGCTCGGCGATGGCGACAAAGGTGCGGATCTGATCGAGCGTCAGGTTGTCGAGCATGATCTATGAAATCGATCAATCGGATGCAAAACATATCACTCCTGTCGATGGTCGGGAAACGCTATCTCTGTGCTCTGACCAGGGCGGAGTGGACGCATGACGATCGAGACGGCCGTGATGCAGCAGACCGAGGCGAAGCGATGGGCCACGGTCGCCATCGTGATCGGTTGCGGGATCGGCGCGGCGCTGCAGGTCGGCAAGGTTCCGATTGCCGCCTCGATGCTGCAACAGAGCCTCGGC
Organism: Bradyrhizobium sp. USDA 4506; assembly: GCF_054058795.1. NCBI lineage: Bacteria > Pseudomonadati > Pseudomonadota > Alphaproteobacteria > Hyphomicrobiales > Nitrobacteraceae > Bradyrhizobium > Bradyrhizobium sp. USDA 4506. The sequence goes on from NZ_JBSSBM010000002.1 coordinate 2,242,688, forward strand.
ATCGACCTTGCCGCGGTCGGAACGATCGCCGGCATCTTTGCGGTCCTCGGCCTTGTCGGCAGCGTGCCGGCGGGCGTGGTGATTGCCGCGGTTGGTGCTCGCAAGGTGCTGCTGTGCGGGCTCGCGGCCATCACGCTGGGGGCAGCCTCGGGCGCGCTCGCGCCACAGTTAGCGGTGCTATTGGCGTCGCGCCTGCTGGAAGGGCTCGGCTTCCTGCTGGTGATGGTCGCGGCTCCTGCATTGCTGGATCGTGTCGTCGATGTCAGCGCGCGCGACGTCACCATGGCGGTGTGGAGCTGCGTGATGCCGTTCGGGATCGCGCTGGCGCTGGTCGCCGGTCCGATCTTCGATGGCTGGCGCACGATCTGGTGGGCCAGTGCTGCCTTTGTCGCCCTGCTGTTCGTGCTCGCCGGCGTCATTGTGCCTGAAGTGGCATCGCGGACCGGCCCGGCGCGGAGCGGCCTGATGCAGGAAGCCACCGCGCTGGCACAGCGCCGCACGCCGGCGCTTCTGATGGTGCTGTTTGCGCTCTACAGCCTGATGTTCTTTGCGCTGTTCAGCTTCCTGCCGATCCTGCTGACCGAGCGGCTCGGCGTGTCCAGCCAAGGCGCCGGCGGGCTCAGTGCGTTGGCCGCGGCCGGCAACATCGTCGGCAATCTCGCCGCCGGTCATCTGCTTGCGCGCGGCGTCAGCCGCAACCTGCTGATCGCCGTGGCGGCATTCGTGATGGGCGCGTCCGCGCTTGGAATCTTCCTGCCGGTGCTCGGCGGCTGGGGCGCATTCTGGCTGTGCCTTTTGTTCTCCGCGATCGGCGGCCTGATCCCGGCGACGTTGCTGGCAACCGCACCCGCGGCGGCGCGATCGGCGGCGATGGTGCCTGTCATGATGGGCCTGTTGATGACGGGCAGCAATTTCGGCCAGGTCACCGGTCCGATCGCGGTCGGCGCTGTGGTCTCGGCATGGGGCTGGCGCGCGGCCTGCGTCATGGTGGTGGCTGCGGCGATCCTTGCCGGTCTCGCGGCGTGGATGCTGGCGCGCGGCGATCACAACAGCGTAAGCGAGGCGAGGGACCCGGCTTGACGCCGCGCGCGCAGGGGCCGAAGGAATGAAGGTCTCTCACGCCAACGACAACAGGAACCTTCATGACACGCGTGCGCTGTATCACCGAAATGGGCATGGGCGTCGACGTCCATGGCCGCGACGCCACCAAGGCCGCCAAGCGGGCCGTCTCGGACGCCATCCGCCATTCCAGCCTCGGCTTCTTCCGCATGCTCGGCAAGACCGCCAACGACATGTTCGTCGACGTCACGATCGCCGTGCCGAATCCCGAAGATGTCGATATCGAAGCGGTCGCGAAGGAATTGCCCTATGGCACCAAGACCGTGAAGGCGATCGCGGGCGGGCTCGAGATTCCGTCCGATCTCGGCAACGACCCGATCCTGATCGCGAATGCCGCCGTCATCGTCAGCTTCGACGACGGCAAGTGACGCAAGTGCGTCAGGGCGACCGCCATGCGTGCGTTATTCGCCGCCTCTGAAATAGTCGGGCTTGCCGGTCGTCCAGGTCTCGCCCCAATGCTGGCCGCCGCCGTCGACGGTCAGCGTCTCGCCGGTGATGAACTTGCCGGAGGGCGCGGCGAGGTAGGCGGCTGCCTCCGCAATGTCCCAGGGCGTGCCCGGGCGCATCATCGGATTGGAGCGCGGGTAGGCGGCGCGCGCCGCTTCGCTGTAAACGTTCCAACCCTCGGTCTCGATCGCGCCGGGCGCGATGCAGTTGATGCGGATGTTCAGCGGCGCCCATTCGACCGCGAGTGCGCGCGACAGGCCGATCACACCGGAGCGTGCCGCGATCGAGTGCGCAATGCCGTAGAGGCCGTGCGTCGTGACCACGACGATGTTGACGATGCTGCCGGGATGCTTGCGGTCGCGCCAGCGCTGCGCCGCGGCCTGCATCATGTACCAGGTGCCGTTGAGGTTGGTGTTGATGACCGCATTCCAGCCCTTGATCGAGACGTCGATCGCGGGGTGCGGGAACTGGCCGCCGGCGCTGTTGACGAGATGATCGACACGGCCGTGCTCGGTCCACAGCGCCTCGAACATTGCATCGACCGCGTCGGGATCCTTGATGTCGGCGACATGCGCGGACGCCTTGAGCCCGCGATGGACGAGACGATCGACCAGTGCGTCGAGCCTGCCGGCATTGCGGCCTGCGACGACGACATGCGCGCCGAGCCGGGCGAACAGCCATGCGATGGCGCTGCCGATGCCGCCGGCGCCGCCGGACACCACGACCACCCGACCGGCGAGCGCATCGGGGGCGAACACGGTCGGGTGCGTTGCGAGTTCGTCGTCGGAGAGGCCGAGCATTGCGCCTGTCGTTGCGCCCGTCTGTTGATCGTTCATGGCCGGTTGCAGACCTTGCGGCTTTCACTGAGCTCCGTACATTAGCCGTCCAACAACAACCCTGCAAAAGAATGTCGACATGACCGACTTGTCTGCCTTTCCCATCACAAAACGCTGGCCCGCCCAGCATCCGGACCGCCTGCAGCTCTATTCGCTGCCGACGCCGAACGGCGTGAAGGTCTCGATCATGCTCGAGGAGATCGGGCTGCCCTACGAGGTCCACCTCGTCGACTTCAACAAGGATGACCAGAAGACGACGGAGTTCCTGTCGCTGAACCCGAACGGCAAGATTCCGGCGATCCTCGATCCCAACGGCCCCGGCGGCAAGCCGCTGCCATTGTTCGAATCCGGCGCTATCCTGCAATATCTCGCCGACAAGACCGGCAAGCTGTTGCCGGTGGACGTCGCGCGCCGCTATCAGGCCATCCAGTGGGTGCATTTCCAGATGGGCGGCATCGGACCGATGTTCGGCCAGGTCGGCTTCTTCCACAAATTCGCCGGCAAGGATTACGAGGACAAGCGGCCGCTGCAGCGCTACATCGCCGAGTCGAAGCGCCTGCTCGGCGTGATGGAGACGCATCTCGCCGGACGGCAGTGGTTCATGGACGATGAATACAGCATCGCCGACATCTCGATGCTCGGCTGGGTGCGCAATCTGATCGGCTTCTACGGTGCGCGCGAGCTCGTCGAATTCGACCAGTTCACGCAGGTCGCGGCCTGGCTGGAGCGCGGTCTCAAGCGGCCGGCGGTGGAGCGCGGATTGAATATTCCGAAGCGTCCCTAAGCAACCTACTTCAGCAGCTCATAGACGACGGGATTGTCGGCGCAGGCGGCAAAGCCGCACTCGAGCAGGGTGGAGAGCACATTCAGTGCCGTCAGCCCGACCACCAGCCATACCGCAGCTTGCGCGAACCTGCCGGGCGAGCTGCCCGGCGCCCCGCGGTGCTCGAACTGGCGGTCGAACAGCAGCATCGCCGCGAGTAGCACGATCGCGGCGATGAATCCGATCAGCGCCCACGTATAATAATGATAGCCGAGCAGCGCCGAACCGTAACCCGCGTCGCCGGGGAGGATGTGCAGCAGCACCTGCCGGATCGAGACCGTGGCGCCGACCGTGGCCGTCAGCAGCGACAACGCATAATGACTCGGCCGTGGCCCGAAGCGGATATTGAGGATCGGCCCGATCGCCAGCAGGGCGAACAGGATGCGCTGCAACAGACAGAGCGGACAGGGCAGCTCGTGGAGCAGCAGCTGCGCGGCAAAGGCGGCGGCCAGTACCAGCGCCAGCCCATAGAGCGCGACGGCATTGAGGGTGACGGCCTGCGTGTCGTTCATGGCCGGCCTCAGAACGAGAAGGTGAGACGGTCGGTGGCGTGGTGCAGCAAGGTCGCGACGCAGGCGATCAGGATCACCGCGAACAGGCCGATCGCGACGGGCCGCGGGCCACGCCAGGCCACCAGCATGGCGATGGTGATGGCGAGAAATAATGCCGTGAATTCCATTCCCAGCCTCCCGGTGCGAGCCGGCCGCAGTCTATGACAGATTCGTGTGCGCTCGCGACGCCACGAATGGGCATTGTCGCTTGCGCGCGGCTCCGCCAAGATGGCATCACCAGTTGAGTTCATCCCAGCCGGGGCACCTCATGACCACAGCCGCGATCAAGCCCGTTGCCCATCCCCGTCATCAGCCCTGGTACAAGATCCTCTACGTCCAGGTGCTGATCGCGATCGTGGCAGGTGTCCTGATCGGATATTTCTATCCGAATCTCGGCAAGGAATTGAAGCCGCTGGGCGACGGCTTCATCGCGCTGATCAAGATGATGATCGCGCCGGTCATCTTCTGCACCGTGGTGCACGGCATCTCCTCGATGGGCGACCTCAAGCGCGTCGGCCGGGTCGGGTTGAAGACCCTGATCTATTTCGAGGCGGTGTCGACGGTGGCGCTTGCGGTCGGTCTTCTGGTCGGCGAGCTGCTGCAGCCCGGCCACGGCTTCAACATCGATCCTTCCACGATCGATCCGAAATCGGTCTCCAATTACGTCACGCAGGCCAAAGAGCAGGGCATCGTTGCCCATCTGATGGCGATCATTCCGGACAGCTATCTCGGCGCGGTCGCGCGTGGCGACCTGTTGCAGGTGCTGCTGATCTCGATTCTCTCGGGCTTCGCCATCGCTCTCATGGGCAACGTCGGCGAGCCGATTGCGTCCGCGATCGACACGGCCGCCAAGATGTTCTTCGGCATCATCCGGATCATCGTCCGCGTCGCGCCGCTCGGCGCATTCGGCGCGATGGCCTTTACGGTCGGCGCCTACGGCCTCGGCTCGCTGTTGAATCTGGCGGCGCTGATCGCGACCTTCTATCTCACCAGCATCCTGTTCGTGCTGATCGTGCTGGGCGCCATCGCACGGCTCGCCGGCTTCTCGATCATCCGCTTCATCGCCTATATCAAGGACGAGCTCCTGATCGTGCTCGGCACATCGTCGTCGGAGACGGTGCTGCCGCAGATGATCCAGAAGATGGAGCATCTCGGCGCCTCGCGCTCGGTGGTCGGCCTCGTGGTGCCGACCGGCTACAGCTTCAATCTCGACGGCACCAACATCTACATGACGCTGGCGACGCTGTTCCTGGCGCAGGCCACCAACACGCATCTGACGATCTGGCAGGAGCTCGGCATTTTGGGCATCGCCATGATCACCTCGAAGGGCGCGTCCGGCGTCACCGGCGCCGGCTTCATCACGCTCGCCGCAACGCTGTCGATCGTGCCCGATATTCCGATCCAGTCGATCGCGATCCTGGTCGGCATCGACAAGTTCATGAGCGAGTGCCGCGCGCTCACCAACCTGATCGGCAACGGCGTCGCCTGCGTCGTGATCAGCCTGTCGGAAGGCGAGCTCGACAAGCAAGCGCTGCACGAGACGATGGCGCATCCGCTCGAGCTCGGCGAGGCGCTCGAGCCGGGCGGCTCAGGCTAGAGCACTATGAAGTGATGGGGCCGTCGCAGGGGCGCTGCCAAAAGATCGAAAACAACCCCATGCAACGCTGCCGGTGGCAGCCGGCGTTCGACCAAGCAACTTGACACGTCGGGCAACTCAGGGATATTCTTCTAATATTCCGAAATTGCGCAGGCGTCCGCTCGTCCCACGGCTTTCGCATATGGCATTTGCGGGCTTCTGCAACCGACGCTTCCACGTCGCAGGCGGGAGAGGGAACGCGCCTTGTTCGCGGCCGCAGCCCAGGTCGTGAACTCGTAAGGTGGAAGCGCCCGCACGGTAGGATGACAACTATGCGCCAAGCCTTGAGTGTATGATGCGTCGTCGATCGTCCGTTGCGCCGCTGGCTTGCCTCTGCGAGTTCGTTCATCCAGCCCAATCCAGGAATGCTTAACTATGCTCACCGTCTATGGCGAAGGTCGTGGCTTCCGTGTTGTCTGGCTGCTCGAGGAATTGGGATTGGCTTATCGGCTGCGCCCGGTCGATCTGCTCGCAGCCGGCGGGGTTGATCGCGATTTCCTCGCCATCAATCCCGCCGGCTTCATTCCCGTACTGCAGGACGGCGAGACGATCATGGTCGAATCGATCGCGATTCTTGAGTACCTGCTCGCCCGCCACGGCTCAGGTTCGCTTGCCGTCGCCCCTGACGATCCCGCCTTCGCGTCCTATCTGCAATTTCTCCATCTGGGCGAGGCCGGGCTCGCCGGGCCGATGAACGCCGTCATTGTCGGTCGCCAACTGGCGCCCGAAGCCGAGCGAGATGCCCGGGTTACTTGTTGGGCATTCGAGACCTTCGAGAGCCGGCTGGGGTTGGTTATCCGCCGCCTCGCGGATTGCCCCTATCTCGCCGGCGACCGATTCACCGCTGCCGATATCTCGGTGAGCTACGCCCTCCTGCTCGGCATGCGAACCGGCAATTACGTCCCCGGTCCTACCGAGCGGGACTATCTCGCCCGCACGACGGCACGCCCTGCCTACGTCCGAGCGATGGAGAGCTGCCAGGCCACCAAGGCTTGGGCGGCGAGATCACCGGGATTGTAATGCTCGCTTCAATCCGGCTGTGGCTTCGCGCTTACAAGTCTACTGCCTGGGCCGTGTACTGATAAGCGGCTGGCGCCTGATCCCCGCTTAACCCCCACAGCGGCGGAAAAGCGGTCATCTCGCGAGATCGCCGAAGGCCCACAAGCAGAAGTGCCGCCTACTTCCCTCGATATCGAAGAGCGTCAACCAGCAGCGAGAATGCCGGTGAAGATTGACGACGGCTAGGGTAGTACAGGTGGTATCCGGAAAATGGAGGACACCAATCCGACAGCACCCGAACGAGCCGTCCGTCGGAGACGTAGGGCTGCACGTTACGCTCCATCAGGTATGCGAGGCCAAAGCCGTTCAACGCCGCTTGCAAGAGCGGTCCTGCGCCATTGAAAACGAGCTGGCCGTCGACCCGCACGTTGAGCGCGCGGCCGTCCTTCTCGAATTCCCAAGCGTAGAGCCCGCCATGGGTCGGCAAGCGCAGGTTCAGGCAGTTGTGGCTGGTCAGATCCTGGGGCGTGCGCGGCCTCTTTCGGTTGGCAAAATATGACGGAGCGCCCACGACCGCGGACCGCAAATCCGGTCCGACTCGAACGGCAATCATGTCTTTCGCGACCAGTTCGCCGGGCCGGATGCCAGCGTCGTATCGCTGCGCAACGATGTTCGCGAGGCCGTAGTCGACAATGACTTCGACGCTGATGTCCGGGTAATTCGGCAGGATCTTCGCCAGGGCGGGCAGCAGGATCGCTTCGGCGGCGTGTTCGGTCGCCGTGATCCGGATGTTGCCGGCCGGTTTCTCCCGCAGCTCGCCAAGGGCCGACAGCTCGGCGTCCATTTCCTCAAATTTCGGCCCGATGCTCCGGAGCAGGCGCTCTCCCGCCGGGGTCGGTGCAACGCTTCGCGTGGTGCGGTTGAGGAGCCTCACCCCGAGCCGTTCCTCCAGACCGCGGACGGTCTGGCTGAGAGCGGATTGCGAAATGCCGAGCTTGGCTCCCGCGCCTGTGAAGCTGCGTTCCCTCGCGACCGCCAGAAATGCGAGGAGGTCGCCTGCGTTCTCGCGGTCCATTCATAAGCTCCACTAATGATTCCAATCAGGTTCTATCACCTAATCTTTAACGTCCGAAAGACCTAGGTTCAGCCTGGTCGGCGCGACGCGCGGCGGCAGGGAGCGCCATTCGATGGCACTCGTCACGAGAGCGGGCGTGCCCGGTGTCCTGGCCGAGGGGCATTCGAGGCGGAGGCGCTGAAACCGGCATGACAACCGAACGGATCGAATGATCCTGCAAGATGAAATGAGGAGCTGAATGAACCCCGTCTATGATTTCAAAGGACAGGTGGCCCTGGTCACCGGTGCCGCCAAGGGCATGGGACTGGCAACGGCGCGGATGTTCGCCGAGAGCGGCGCCTCCGTCGTGCTGGCCGACCTGGACGGCGATCTCGCCGCGAAGGAGGCGGAGCGGATCATCCGAGACGGCGGCACCGCAATCGGCTTGGCCTGCGACGTCGCCGACGAGGCGCAGGTGGCGGCGATGGTCGATCGCGCGGTCGCAGAATACGGACGGCTCGACATGGCGTTCAACAACGCGGGCATCCAAGTGCCGCCGTCGGACGCCGCCGAGGAGCCGATCGAGCATTTCGAGCGCGTCACCGCGGTAAACCAGCGCGGGGTCTGGACCTGCATGAAGCATCAGCTGCGCGTGATGCGCGATCAAGGGAGCGGCGCGATCGTCAATTGCTCTTCTTTGGGCGGTCTCGTCGGCCTCCCGCAACGCGCAGCCTATCACGGCACCAAACACGCCGTGCTCGGAATGACCAAGAGCGCGGGTGTCGAATATGCCCCGCGCGGTATCCGCATCAACGCGGTCTGCCCCGGCACAATCGATACGCCGATGGTCGCCGACATGCTCAAAGGCCAGGCCGACGCGATGGCCGAAATCATGAAGCAGCAGCCAATCGGCCGCCTCGGCCGGGCCGAGGAGGTCGCAGCCGCCGTGTTGTGGCTATGCAGTCCGGCCGCGAGTTTTGTCATCGGCGTGGGCCTGCCGGTCGACGGCGGCTTCACCGCGCACTGAGGACCATACCGTGGGGTATGCCGATCTTAGGCATTTTGCGCGGATTCAGCCGGGCGGGGTCACGTTCAACAAGAAGGAGTTCCTAATGAGAGCCCTCGCGACGGTCGCCATTACGCTTTGCCTGGTGGCACAGACCTCTGCCCGGACGGCGGCGACCAGGATGGAAGGAACCAAGGTCATGCCTACGTCAGAAGACATTCGCGCCGTCGCGCCCGTCCTCGAAAAATATGCCAAAGGCGTCGTGCTCGGCGATCTGTGGAAGCGCCCGGGACTGTCGGCGCGCGACAGGAGCATCGTTACCGTCGCCGCTCTGATCGCGCGCGATCAGACGGTCGAACTGCCGTACTATCTCAATGTCGCGCTCGACAGCGGCGTGAAGCCCGCCGAGATCTCGGAGATCATCACGCATCTTGCATTCTATACCGGCTGGGCCAACGCCATCGACGCCGTTCCGGCAACAAAGGACGTGTTCAAGAGTCGCAATATCGGAGCCGATCAACTGCCGCCGGCTTCCGGACCACAACTTCCCCTGGATGAGGCGGCGGAGTCGCAGCGTGCCACGCGCGTCGGGCAGCAATTCGGACAGATCACGCCCAGCCTCGTGCAGTACACGACCGATGTGCTGTTCCGAGACCTCTGGCTGAGGCCGGGACTCGCGCCGCGGGACAGGAGCCTGGTCACCGTCAGCGCCTTGGTCGCGACCGGCCAGGTCGCCCAGGTCACCTATCATTTGAACCGGGCGATGGACAACGGGTTGACAAAGGAGGCGGCCGGAGAGGTCGTCGGCCATCTTGCTTTCTATGCGGGTTGGCCCAACGCGTTCTCGGCCGCAGCGGTGGTCAAGGAAGTCATCGAGAAAAGGCCCCGCTAGCAGTGACGTATTCACGTCGACAAGTCGTCGTCGCCACCGCGGCGTTTGCTGCATTCGCCGCGACGAGCGCCACCGCGGAAACCTCGAACGTGCAGCGAAGGAGTTCGGATATGGATATCGACATCAAACGAAACGGCTCTCGTCCCGCTGCCCAGGGGTCTGCGGACTGGTTCACCGGATCGGTCCGCATCGATCCTCTGTTCCAAGCTCCGGATCCCGCACGCGTCGGCGCCGGCCAAGTCACGTTCGAGCCCGGCGCCCGGACCGCCTGGCACACGCATCCGCTCGGGCAAACGCTGATCATCACGGCGGGGCTCGGCTGGGTGCAGCGCGAGGGCGGGCCCGTCAAGGAGGTCCGTCCAGGCGACGTCGTGTGGTTTCCGCCCGGGCTGAAGCACTGGCACGGCGCTTCGCCTACCACCGCAATGACGCATATCGCCATCCAGGAATCAGTGAATGGCAAGAACGTGGATTGGATGGAGAAGGTCTCCGATGAGCAGTATCGAAGGTGAGTTGAGGGCTCAGCGCAAAGACGAAATGATCGACGCCTCCGCCGATGTGGCGCGGACGCCCTGGCGTCGCTCCCGAAGGCACACTGTGGACGGACTCTGAGAGGATGCGAAGCTTTGTCCTCACCCACCGTTGTCGTCGCCCGGCCGGGCGATGACGCCGCGGGGTGTGGCATCTTGAATTGCGACTCATCCTCACCGTCGTCCCTGCGAAAGCAGGGACCCATAACCACCGATGGTCATCGTCGAGCGATGCCAGAACGACGAGGCCCGTCCACAACATCCGCCGCGGAATATGGGTCCCTGCTCCGTGCGCAATAGCGCACTCGGCAGGGACGACAAGTGGAGAGAGCCTTGTCCCCTCCACCTGTCATCGCCCGGCACTCGACCGGGCGACCCAGTACGCCGCGGCCTCTCGGCTCAACAATCGGCGCCTCTGGAATACTGGATCACCCGCATGCGCGCGTGACGACACTGAGCAAGCTGAGTAAGCCAATTCCGTCACTCTGAGCAGCGTCGCCTGCTCGACGAGATCCAGCATTTTGAAAGGTCAGCAATGGTAGACAGCTTCGAAGGAAAGGTTGCGCTTGTTACCGGCGCCGCTGGTGGCATTGGTCTGGCGACAGCCAGGGCATTTGGTGTTGCAGGCGCGTCCGTGGTCGTTGCAGACAGCAACACAGCGTTGCTCGAAACTGCCGCTGCGGAACTGCGATCCGCGGGTCATGACGTCCTTGCCATCGGCTGCGATGTAACGGATCGGGGCCAGGTGAACGCAATGATCGAGCAGGCGATCGAGACTTACGGGAAGCTCGATGCAGCTTTCAACAATGCGGGCATAAACTGCGATGCTGCGCCATTGGTTGAAACGGAAGATGCCGAGTTTGACAACATCATCGATGTCAATCTGCGCGGCGTGTGGAACTGCATGAAGGCGGAGCTTCGCCACATGACCGCACAAAGAAGCGGCGCAATCGTCAACTGCTCGTCGATCGGCGGGATGAGGGGCTCCAAAGGGCGCGCCGCCTATTCCGCCAGCAAATTCGGGGTGATAGGTCTCACCCGCGCCTCCGCACTCGATTATGCCGGGAAGGGCATCCGTATCAACGCAGTCTGCCCGGGCATTATCGGCAATACTCCGATGGCGAAGCGGGTTACAAAGAACAACGATCCAGAGATCGTCAAGGCGTTCGTAGCAGCCGAACCGATCGGACGCCTTGGCGAACCTGAAGAAATCGCTGCGGCTGTTCTATGGTTATGCGGCTCGGCGGCAAGCTTTGTGGTCGGCCATGCCTTGGTGGTCGATGGAGGTATTTTGGCCTAACCAGCGGGTGAATGATCGTCGCGTCCTGCGAGCGGCGTCAGTCCGGGACGCCGGCCGCCGTGAGGGTTTCACGATAAGTCGCGGACATCGCTTCCACCGGGAACGGGATCCGCGACAGGAAGCCGGAGATCGTGAACTCCGGGTCGACCTTGAGCAGCTCGCGCGCGATCTGGGCCGCGCGTGCGGTGTCGCCGGTCTTCACCAGCGCCACGATCAGGACGCGCAGCGCCACCGCGAAGCGGCGGTTCTGCGCCAGCGCCTTGTCGGCCCACATCACCGCTTCGGCGAAATTCCGGTCGAGCACCGCGCAGATCGCCAGCGCCGCGGCAGCGAACCAGCCGCGCGGGTCGCGCGGGTTCAGCCGTTGCGCGCGCTCGATCATGGCGCGGCCAGCTTTCTGATTGCCGCGCATCGCCTCGATCCAGCCGCCGAGCACGAGCGCCATCGCCGAGTTCGGATTGATCGCAAGCGACCGCTCGAACAGGTCGCGCGCGGGCTCGATCTCGTCGGCCATGTTCCAGATCGCGAACGCCGCCATCCACAACACCTGCGGGTCACCGGGCGCGAGCTCGACCGCGCGCCAGGCCTGCGCCACCGCGCGCTCCCGGTAGGCGTCGTTCGGCTTCAGCCAGCCCTGGACATGGCGCATCGCATGACAATAGGCGGAGGCCGCCAGCGCGGGCGCATAGGCGGGGTCGAGCGCCAGCGCCTGGTCGAGGCAATCGAGCGCGGCTTCCATGCTCTCGGGCGTGAACTCGTAACGCAGGCTGTAGGCGCGCAGCAGCAGGTCGTAGGCGTCGAGCCTGTCCGGCGGCGCCGCCCGCAGCCGCTCGGCTTCCGCGACGAGCAGGGTCGGCTCGATCGCGCCGACCACGTTCTCGGTGATGCGGTCCTGCAGGTCGAACACGTCGGCGGCCGCGCCGTCGAAGCGGTCGGCCCACAGATGCGCGCCGGAGCTGGCGTCGATCAACTGCCCGGTGATGCGCAACCGATCGCCGCCGCGGCGGACGCTGCCTTCGAGCACATAGCCGACGCCGAGATCGCGGCCGACCTGGCGGATGTCGACCGCCTTGCCTTTGTAGGTGAAGGCGGAGTTGCGCGCGATCACCGTGAGGCGGCTGCAACGCGCGAGCGCGGTGGTGATGTCCTCGGCGATGCCGTCGGCGAAATAATCCTGCTCGGGATCGCCGCTCATATTGGTGAAGGGCAGCACCGCGATCGACGGGCCCTCGCTCGGCCGCGGCGGGCTGGCATTGCCTGCAGCCGGACGATCGTGCGCGGTGTCCTCCCTGACATCGCCGACAAAGCGGAGACCCTTGCGGGGCAGGGTGCGGATCAGCCGCTGCTCCTCGCCATTGTCGCCGATCGCCGTCCGCGCCGCATTGACCCGGCTGCTCAGCGTCGCTTCCGAGACGATCCGGCCGTGCCAGACGGCGGCCAGCACCTCGTCGCGGCTGACCACCCGATCGCGGGCGCGGATCAGGAATTCGAGGAGGTCGAAGACCTGCGGCTCGACGGCCACCAGAGCATCGCCACGGCGCAGTTCCCGGCGTTCGGAATCGAGGGTGAAGTCATTGAAGTAGTAGGTCAAATTGGAAGGTCCGGTGGCCGGCAGCTGAATGCGTGGCGGAACCTAGCACAGGCGGCGTGGAGCCAAAATCACGACGGTCTGAAGGACAAATCCACGTCCTCTGAAAGCGGACGGGGTCGGTCTCTGCAATATTCAATTCCGACACCAGACTTAAGGAGATCGCCATGTCGCAGTCCATCAATCAGCAGCGCCGCCGCTTCCTTGGCATCGCCGGCGGGATCCTTGCCGCCTCCAGGCTCGGCTTCATCGGTTCGGCTCAGGCCCAGTCCAAACCGGCGCTGCCTGCGATAAAGGCTGGCGCCCACACCTCGATCGGTCCCGTCAAGCAGATCAATGCCGGCGTGCTTGATACAGGTTATGTCGAGATGGGTCCTGCGTCCGGTCCCGCGGTGATCCTGCTGCACGGCTGGCCCTACGACATCCACAGCTATGCCGACGTCGCGCCGGCGCTGGCCGAGGCCGGCTACCGCGTGATCGTGCCGCATCTGCGCGGCTATGGCACCACGCGCTTCCTCTCGGGCGATACCAAGCGCAGCGGCCAGCCGGTCGCGGTCGCCGCCGACATCATCGCGCTGATGGACGTCCTGAAGATCGAAATGGCCGTGCTCGGCGGCTACGACTGGGGTGCGCGCACCGCCAACATCATGGCGGTGCTCTGGCCCGAGCGCTGCAAGGCGATGGTCTCGGTCAGCGGCTATCTGATCGGCAGCCAGGCGGCCGGCAAGATGCCGCTGCCGCCGAAGGCCGAGCTGCAATGGTGGTACCAGTTCTACTTCGCGACCGAGCGCGGCCGCGAGGGCTATGCCAAGAACCGGCACGACTTCAACAAGCTGATCTGGCAGCTTGCCTCGCCGCAGTGGAAGTTCGACGACGCCACCTACGACCGCAGCGCAGCCGCGTTCGAGAACCCCGATCACGTCGAGATCGTGATCCACAATTACCGCTGGCGGTTAGGTCTCGCGGAGGGCGAGGCGAAGTACGATGCCTTCGAGAAGACGCTGGCGCAGGCGCCTGCCATCGCGATCCCGACCATCACGATGGAGGGCGATGCCAACGGCGCGCCGCATCCGGAGCCCGCGGCCTATGCCAAGAAGTTCTCCGGCCATTACGAGCATCGGCTCCTGACCGGCGGCATCGGCCACAATCTGCCGCAGGAAGCGCCGCAGGCCTTCGTCCAGGCCATCATCGACGTCAGCAAGGTCTGAGACGGAGCGGATCGAGGATCATGAGACAGGTTTTGAAATGGGCAGCTGCCGCGATCGCGGCAGCCTGCATCAGCGCGTCATTGCCGTTTGCCGTCGGACATGCCGATGACGCCGCACTGGCATCGCCGATCTTCGGCGTGAAAATCCCCGACGGCTATCGCGACTGGAAGCTGATCGCGGTCGGCGAGGAGACCGGGCTCGACGAACTGCGCAGCGTGCTCGGCAACGCCACCGCCGTGAAGGCCTATCAGGACGGCGCCGCGCGTTTCCCCGACGGCACCGTGCTGGTCAAGCTGGCCTGGAAGCGCAAGCCGGTTGCAGGCCTCAACGGCGCCTTCATCACGGGGCCGGCGACCACGGTCCAGGTCATGGTCAAGGACGCGGCCAAATATGCATCGACCGGCGGCTGGGGCTTTGGCCGCTTCATCGACGGCAAGCCGGTCGATGCCGCCCAGCACGAGACGTGTTTTGCCTGCCACGAGGCGCACGCCAGCGATCACGATTTCGTCTTCACGTGCTACGCGCACTGAACGCCGGCAATATCGGTGTGGAGACCTGATGGCTCCGATCTGGCGCCGGGATTGCCGCGAGGCTAATTTCCCCGCCGCAATCGCATGCGGGGAACGGCTTTGACCATCACCATCTACGGCATCAAGAACTGCGACACCATGAAGAAGGCGCGGGCCTGGCTCGACGATCACGGCGTCGCCTACGACTTCCACGACTACAAGACCGCCGGGATCGCCAAGGACAAGCTCAAGCAGTGGAGCGACGAGGTCGGCTGGGAGACGCTGCTCAATCGCGCCGGCACGACCTTCAAGAAGCTGCCCGATGCCGACAAGGAAGGGTTGAACGAGCGCAAGGCGCTGGCGCTGATGGCCGAGCAACCCTCGATGATCAAGCGTCCGGTGCTCGATCTCGGGGGCAAGCGCGTGGTCGGCTTCAAGCCGGACATCTACGCCAAGGAAGTGCCGGCGAAGGCGCGCAAGAAGGGCTAAGGCGCTTCCAGCGATGTCGTGACCGCTTCGCGTGACGCGACGCGTCTAGATCAGCTCGACCGAATCCTGGCTTGCCGGACGATCTGCCGGCACGAACCTGCGGTCGATCACCGCCCGCTCCGTGACCACCGGGGCCGACTTCGCCTTCACGCCCATCAGGTTGTGCAGCCGGAAGCGGCCGTCGATGCTGATCGCCTTGTAGGAGCCGATGATGTGCTCGACGCTGTCGCCGCGTCCGAACGGCAGCAGCAGCCGCTCATAGGACACGTCCTTGCCGTCGGCGTCCGTGACCTCCGCAACCGTATAGGTCGGACGCTTGCGCGCGAGGCAAGCACGATAGGACAGGATCACGCCGGCATAGCGCTCGGGTCCGATCGCATCGTCAAGAAAGCGGTTGGTGCGCAGCGGCGGCTCGATGTGCTCGTTGCCATAGGCCGTCGTCAGCCTCGCGCCTTCCTGCGTAATCAGGAAACGTGCCGCCTCGCCACTGCCGACCACGTCAAAGCCCATCATGTCGGCGCGCTCGTCGGCGGTGCCCTCGGTGTGGAAGTCGCACAGCAGGGGAAGCGCGTCCGGCATGCGCAGCGCGCGCAGCCAGGCGTTCAGCAGCACACGCTGCGTGATCGATTTGACCACCGATGGATCGGCACTTCTGAATTGCATCGGCTAGCCGAATTCAGGCACATCCCCGGACGGGATGCGGCCAGGGACAAGTTCATCGATCTGCGGGATGGTTTGGCTGCGGGCATAAAGTCGCAGCCACGTGCCGAGGAAATCACGTTGCGGGATCGATTTGACGACTGAAGGATTGGCGCGCTCGAAATGCAAGGCTCTAGCCGTTCATCATGCAATGGCCGGAGCTTCGGCGAGAGGCGCAAATATTCTATGAAAGCGGGAGTCCGGAGCAAAACACCGTTAACGACCGCTTTCCCGAGGCGCAAAGCGCGCCGAAATGCCATTCGACTAAGGATCAACCGGAACCGGTCACGCGGATGCCGCAGTGCACAGCTTTCCACCTTGCGTAACCGCCGCAGATGACGGCATATTCCGGCCCGGAG
Organism: Bradyrhizobium sp. USDA 4506; assembly: GCF_054058795.1. Lineage (NCBI taxonomy): Bacteria > Pseudomonadati > Pseudomonadota > Alphaproteobacteria > Hyphomicrobiales > Nitrobacteraceae > Bradyrhizobium > Bradyrhizobium sp. USDA 4506. The sequence goes on from NZ_JBSSBM010000002.1 coordinate 2,258,733, forward strand.
GCGACGGGCCCCGGACGGTTTCCAAGACGGATCGGACGCCTGTCGGACACGAAAAAAGCTGGCCACGCGGGCGAGGGGCTTCGCAGCGATGGCGTATGGGGGAATCTATTTGGCCGATGAGTTCATCCTCGAAACCAGCGGATTGACCAAGGAATTCGCGGGTTTCTTCGCCGTTCGCGACGTCGCGTTGAAAGTGCGTCGGGGCAGTATCCATGCGTTGATCGGGCCGAACGGCGCCGGCAAGACGACCTGTTTCAATCTGCTGACCAAATTCCTGAAGCCGTCGGCAGGCCAGATTCGCTACAAGGGCCACGACATCACCGCGATGCCGCCGGCCGACGTGGCGCGCCTCGGGCTGGTCCGCTCGTTTCAGATTTCGGCGGTATTTCCGCATTTGACGGCGCTCGAGAACGTTCGCGTGGCGCTGCAGCGGCAGCACGGTTCGTCGTTCGATTTCTGGCGTTCGAAAAGCGTGCTCGACCGCTTCAATCCGCGCGCCCACGAGCTGCTGAACGACGTCGGCTTGAGCGAATTCGCCAATACGCCGGCGGTCGAGATGCCGTACGGCCGCAAGCGCGCACTTGAAATTGCAACGACGCTCGCGCTCGACCCCGAGATGATGCTGCTCGACGAGCCGATGGCCGGCATGGGCCACGAGGACATCGACAAGATCGCGGCGCTGATCAAGCGGATCTCCGCGAAATACACCATCCTGATGGTCGAACATAACCTCTCGGTGGTGGCCAACCTCTCCGACATCATCACCGTGCTGACGCGCGGGCAGGTGCTGGCGGAGGGCAACTACGCCGACCTCTCCAAGGACGAGCGCGTGAAGGAAGCCTATCTGGGAGCGGGTCATGGCTGAGGCAAAACTGGCGGAGAAGCCCGTCGCTGCGGCCGGCGCCGACGTGCTGACGGTCAAGGATCTGCAGGCCTGGTACGGCGAATCCCACATCCTTCACGGCATCAATTTCAACGTGAAGGCCGGCGAGGTGGTGACGCTGCTCGGCCGCAACGGCGCCGGCAAGACCACCACGTTGAAGTCGGTGATGGGCGTCATCAACAAGCGCTCCGGCTCGATCCGCTTCGACAATCAGGAAATCATCCGCGCTACCTCGGACAAGATCGCGCGGCTCGGCATCGCATTCTGTCCCGAGGAGCGCGGCATTTTCGCCAGCCTCGACGTGCGCGAGAACCTGCTGCTGCCGCCGGTGGTGCGGCCGGGCGGCCTGCCGCTCGACCAGATCTTCACGCTGTTTCCCAACCTGAAGGAGCGCCTCACCAGCCAGGGCACCAAGCTCTCGGGCGGCGAGCAGCAGATGCTGGCGATTGCGCGCATCCTGCGCACCGGCGCGCGCTTCCTGATGCTGGACGAGCCGACCGAAGGGTTGGCGCCGGTCATCATCCAGCAGATCGGGCACACCATTGCGCGCCTGAAGTCGCAGGGCTTCACGATCCTGTTGGTCGAACAGAATTTCCGTTTCGCCTCGACCGTTGCGGACCGCTACTACATTGTCGAGCACGGCAAGGTGATCGACGGCTTCGCGAATTCCGAGCTGTCGGCCAACATGGACAAGCTCCATACCTATCTCGGCGTCTGATATCGCCAGAACCAGAAAATTTAGGACGAGGGAATACGACATGAAGAACAAGATTTCGGCGCTCCTGCTCGGCACCGCGATGGTGCTGTCCGCCGCAAGCGTCGCCTCCGCCCAGGAAAAGCTCGACAAGACGGTCAAGATCGGCGCGCTGTCGGATCAGTCCGGCCTCTACGCCGATCTCGCCGGCCCCGGCTCGACGCTGGCGGCGCAGATGGCGATCGAGGACTCCGGCCTCAAGGCCAAGGGCTGGACCATCGACCTGATCTCCGGCGATCACCAGAACAAGCCCGATATCGGCACCACCATCGCCCGCCAGTGGTTCGACGTCGACAAGGTCGACACCATCGTCGACGTGCCGAATTCCGGCGTCGCGCTCGCGGTCAACAACGTCGTGAAGGAAAAGAACGGCGTCTACATCAATTCGGGCGCCGCGACTTCGGATCTCACCAACGCGCAGTGCTCGCCGAATACCGTGCACTGGACCTACGACACCTACATGCTCGCCCACGCCACCGGCCAGGCGCTGGTGAAGGCGGGCGGGGACACCTGGTTCTTCCTCACCGCGGATTACGCGTTCGGCGCCGCGCTCGAGCGCGACACCACGTCCGTCGTCACCGCCAATGGCGGCAAGGTGGTCGGCGGCGTCAAGCATCCGCTCAACACCGCCGACTTCTCCTCCTTCCTGCTGCAGGCGCAGGCCTCCAAGGCCAAGATCATCGGTCTCGCCAATGCCGGCGGCGACACCACCAACTCGATCAAGCAGGCGGCCGAGTTCGGCATCGTCAAGGGCGGCCAGAAGCTCGCGGCGCTGCTGCTGTTCCTCACCGACGTCAAGGCGATCGGGCTCGAGACCGCGCAGGGCCTCAACTTCACCGAGACGTTCTACTGGGACCTCAACGACAAGACCCGCGCCTTCTCCAAGCGCTTCTCGGAGCGGATGAAGAACAGCGCGCCGCCGACCATGGTGCAGGCCGGCGTCTATGCGGGCCTCATGCATTACTTCAAGGCGCTGGAAGCGCTCGGCGGCAATCCGCATGACGGCGCCAAGGTGGTCGCGAAGATGAAGACGATCCCGACCGACGATCCGTTGTTCGGCAAGGGCGAGGTCGAGGCCAACGGCCGCGTCACCCACGACGCCTACCTGTTCGAAGTGAAGAAGCCCTCGGAGTCCAAGGGACCGTGGGACTTCTACAAGCTGGTCGGCACCGTGCCGGGCAACCAGGCCTTCACGCCGCTCGACAAGAGCACCTGCGCGCTTCTGAAGAAGTGACGATCATGCCCGCCGGCCATGCGCGTGGCCGGCGGGCTTCATCTATCTAGCGAAAGCTCATTCGATGCAGGCTCTCTACGCACAGCTTCTGGTGGGACTGATCAACGGCTCGTTCTACGCGCTGCTCAGTCTGGGGCTCGCCGTCATCTTCGGCATGCTCAACATCATCAATTTCGCGCATGGCGCGCTCTACATGATGGGCGCCTTCGTGGCGTATTTCCTGCTCAACCTGGGCGGCATCAATTACTGGTGGGCGCTGATCATCGCACCCGTCGTGGTCGGCATCTTCGGCATGATCCTCGAGCGGACCATGCTGCAATGGCTGACCGGCCTCGATCATCTCTACGGATTGCTGCTGACCTTCGGCATCGCGCTGATCGTGCAGGGCGTGTTCCAGAACTATTTCGGCTCCTCGGGCCTGCCTTACTCGATCCCCGATCAGCTCAAGGGCGGCGTCAATCTCGGCTTCATGTTCCTGCCGATCTATCGTGGCTGGGTCGTCATCTTCTCGCTCGTGGTGTGCCTTGCGACCTGGTTCCTGATCGAGAAGACGCAGCTCGGCGCCTACCTGCGCGCCGCGACCGAGAACCCGACGCTGGTGCGCGCGTTCGGCATCAACGTGCCGCGCATGATCACGCTGACCTACGGGCTCGGCGTCGGTCTTGCCGCGCTTGCCGGCGTGCTGTCGGCGCCGATCAACCAGGTCCGTCCGCTGATGGGCGCCGATCTCATCATTGTGGTGTTCGCGGTGGTCGTGATCGGCGGCATGGGCTCGATCATGGGCTCGATCATCACCGGATTCGCGCTCGGCGTGATCGAGGGACTGACCAAGTATTTTTATCCCGAGGCCTCCAACACCGTGGTGTTTGTCCTGATGGTGGTGGTGTTGCTGGTGAAGCCAACGGGACTGACGGGACGGGCGGCTTGATATGTCAGCATTGACCGACGATACACTTCCGATCACGCCGCGCGCGATGCGCGACGAGATGATCGTATTCGCCGCGATGGCGCTGCTGCTGGCGATCGTGCCGTGGACGGGGATCTATCCGTTCTTCGTCATGCAGGCGCTGTGCTTCGCGCTGCTCGCCTGCGCCTTCAACCTCCTGATCGGCTATGGCGGCCTGCTGTCGTTCGGCCACGCGATGTTCCTCGGCACCGCCGGCTACGTCTCGGCCCACGCGCTGAAGGTGTGGGGGCTGACGCCGGAGCTCGGCATCCTGGTCGGCACCGCGGCCGCGGCCTTGCTCGGCCTGGTCACCGGCTACATCTCGATCAAGCGGCAGGGCATCTATTTCTCGATGATCACGCTGGCGCTGTCGCAGCTGCTTTACTTCCTCTATTTGCAGGCGCCGTTCACCCATGGTGAAGACGGCATCCAGGGCATTCCGCAAGGCCACCTGCTCGGCATCTTCGATCTCTCGAAGCCGCTGGTGCTTTACTATGTGGTGCTGGTCGGCTTCCTCGCCGGGTTCCTGCTGATCTACCGCACCATCAACTCGCCGTTCGGCGAGGTGCTGAAGTCGATCCGCGAAAACGAGCCGCGGGCGATTTCGCTTGGCTACAAGACCGACCAGTACAAGCTGCTCGCCTTCATCCTGTCGGGCACGCTGGCGGGCTTTGCCGGCTCGCTGAAGGTGTTCGTGGCGCAGAATGCCTCGCTCACCGACGTGCACTGGTCGATGTCCGGTGAAATCGTGCTGATGACGCTGGTCGGCGGTCTCGGCACCATCTTCGGCCCGGTGGTCGGCGCCTTCGTGATCATCGCCATGCAGCAATATCTCGCGGGTTTCGGCCAGTGGGTGACGGTGATCCAGGGCGTGATCTTCGTGGCCTGCGTGCTGCTGTTCCGGCGTGGCCTGGTCGGTGAGCTGGCCCATTTGTTGCGGCGGTCGCTGTAGGGCAGGTCCCGGCGACTTTCGGCCGACATAGCGGTGGACGACCGCCCGCTCGGGCGGTCGATCCCGATGCTTTCCCCGCCAGATGCTCTATGACAGTTCTGTGACAGTCGCTAAAAGGGCTGTCCCGGAATGATGGAACTGAGACATGCTGCGCTGGTTTCGCGCCTTCCTGCCCAAGGAAGAGCGGTTTTTCGACCTGTTCGCCCGACACGCCCGGACCTCCGTGCAATGCGCATTGGCGTTGCAGGACATGCTGAAGGGCGGGGAGGAGACTCCGGTCTTTTGCCAGCGCGTCAATCAGTTCGAGAACGACGCCGATAGCGTCACCCGCGAGGTCCTGACCGCGGTTCGCCGCACCTTCATCACCCCGTTCGATCGTGGCGATATCAAGAACCTGATCACCTCGATGGACGACGCGGTCGACCAGATGCAGGCGACCGCAAAGGCGGTCATGCTGTTCGAGGTGCGCGAGTTCGAGCCGCCGATGCGCGAGATGGGCGGCCTGATCGTCGAATGCGCCAATCTGGTCGGCCGCGCGCTGCCCCTGTTGCAGTCGATCGGCCACAACGTCTCGATGCTGACCCAGATCACCGAGGAACTGACCAAGCTCGAGGGCCGGGTCGACGATCTCCAGGATATCGGGCTCAAGGAGCTGTTCCTGAAGCACCGCGACGCCAACACGATGGACTACATCGTCGGCGCGGAGATCTACGACCATCTCGAGAAAGTGGCCGACCGTTTCGACGACGTCGCCAACGAGATCAACTCGATCGTGATCGAGCAAGTGTAGAGCGGGGCATCACGTGGACGCCACGCTGGGTCTTCCAATTCTGACCATCCTGATCGCGGTCGCGCTGCTGTTCGATTTCCTGAACGGCCTGCACGATGCCGCGAACTCGATCGCGACCATCGTCTCGACCCGCGTGCTGCGGCCGCAGTATGCGGTGTTCTGGGCGGCGTTCTTCAACTTCGTCGCGTTCCTGGTGTTCGGCCTGCACGTTGCCAACACGATCGGCACCGGGATCATCGAGCCGTCGGTGGTGGATGCGACCGTGATCTTCGCAGCATTGGTCGGCGCGATCGTCTGGAACGTGATCACCTGGGCGCTGGGCATTCCGTCGTCGAGCTCGCACGCGCTGATCGGCGGCCTGGTCGGCGCCGGCATGGCGAAGGCGGGGATTTCGGCGGCGGTGTGGAGCGGGCTCTCCAAGACCTTGCTCGCGATCGTGCTGTCGCCGCTGGTCGGCTTCCTGCTGGCGCTGGTGCTGGTCGCGATCGTGTCCTGGCTCTCGGTGCGCTCGACGCCGTTCGCGGTCGATCGCGCATTCCGCATCCTGCAATTCGCCTCGGCGTCGCTCTATTCGCTCGGCCATGGCGGCAACGACGCGCAAAAGACCATGGGCATCATCGCCGTGCTGCTCTATTCGCAGGGCCATCTCGGCGACACCTTCGAAATTCCGTTCTGGGTGGTGCTGGCCTGCCAGGGCGCGATGGCGCTGGGTACCCTGATGGGGGGCTGGCGGATCGTCCGCACCATGGGGCTGCGGATCACCAAGCTGACGCCGATGCAGGGTTTCTGCGCCGAAACCGGCGGCGCCGTGACGCTGTTCATGGCGACCTATCTCGGGGTTCCCGTATCGACCACGCACACCATCACCGGCGCCATCGTCGGCGTCGGCGCCGCACGGCGGCTCTCCGCCGTGCGCTGGAATGTGGCGAGCTCGATCGTCTACGCCTGGGTGATCACGATCCCGGCGTCGGCCGCGGTCGCAGCCGCGAGCTATTGGGCGGTGCAGATTCTGAAGTAGCGTTTTGAGCGAAGTGGAAGCCGGTTCGCGTTAAGAAAACGCGTCTCAAAAAGGAGCAATCAGCCAACCAGCTTCAGCCCGACGATGCCGGCAACGATCAGTCCGATGCTGGCAAGCCGCATCGCGGTCGCGGGTTCGCCGAGCAGGATGATGCCGAGCGCCGCGGTGCCGACCGCGCCGATCTCCCGGTCCAGACCGCATAGGCGGTTCCAATCGGCAGCGTCTTGAGCGCGAGGCCGAGCAGGATGACGCTGCCGGCCATCGCCGCCAGCGTCAGCACCGACGGCACCAGCCGCGAGAAACCTTCGGTATATTTCAGCCCGATCGCCCAGCCGATCTCGAGCAGGCCAGCGGTGAACAGAATGGTCCAAGCCATCACGAACCCTCCAGATAAGGCAGGGTCGTCCCCGCGAACGGTATGGTGAGGAGAAGGTCGTCCTTCCGGTGCCTATATGGGGATGGTGCGGGCGTTCCGCATTGCGACAAAACGCCCTTGATTGCGCCCGTTTTCCCTGCCAAATGCCCCGCCATGTCCGACATTTCAGTTTCAGCCGAATCGCCGTCCCGCTCGCCGCTTTCTGAGGAAGTGGCGCGACGGCGCACCTTTGCGATCATCTCGCACCCGGACGCCGGCAAGACCACGCTGACGGAAAAGCTGCTGCTGTTCGGCGGCGCCATCAACCTTGCGGGCCAGGTCAAGGCCAAGGGCGAGCGGCGCAACACGCGCTCGGACTGGATGAAGATCGAGCGCGAGCGCGGCATCTCGGTCGTCACCTCGGTGATGACCTTCGAGTTCAACGACCTCGTGTTCAATCTCTTGGACACGCCGGGCCACGAGGACTTTTCGGAAGATACCTATCGCACGCTGACCGCGGTCGACTCCGCCGTGATGGTGATCGACGCCGCGAAAGGCATCGAGGCGCGCACGCGAAAGCTGTTCGAGGTGTGCCGGCTGCGTGACATCCCGATCATCACCTTCATTAACAAGATGGACCGCGAGAGCCGCGACACGTTCGAGCTTCTGGACGAGATCGAGAAGACGCTGGCGCTCGACACCACGCCGATGACCTGGCCGGTCGGCCGCGGCCGCGACTTCCTCGGCACCTATGACGTCGTCAATGGCGGCGTGCGGCTGCTCGAGGGCGGCGGCGCCAAGACCGGCGCCACGGAGCAGATCGATATCGCCGATCTCGGCAAGCGCAACCCCAATCTCGACGTCGCCGAGGTCAAGGACGAGCTCGCGCTGGCGTCGGAAGCCTGCAAGCCGTTCGAGCTCGCGGCGTTCCGCGAGGGCCACCTGACGCCGGTCTATTTCGGCAGCGCGCTGCGCAATTTCGGCGTCGGCGATTTGCTGGAAGGCCTCGGCAAGTTCGCGCCAGCGCCGCGCGCGCAGGACTCGGATTTGCGCAAGGTCGAGGCATCGGAGCCGCGCATGAGCGCGTTCGTGTTCAAGATCCAGGCCAACATGGATCCGAACCACCGCGACCGCATCGCCTTCGCCCGGCTGTGCTCGGGCAAGCTCAGCCGCGGCATGAAGGCCAAGCTGGTGCGCACCGGCAAGAACATGAGCCTGTCGAGCCCGCAGTTCTTTTTCGCGCAGGACCGCTCGGTCGCCGACGAGGCCTTTGCCGGCGACGTCGTCGGCATTCCGAACCACGGCACGCTCAGGATCGGCGACACCCTGACCGAGGGCGAGGATCTGACCTTCGTCGGCGTGCCGAGCTTCGCGCCGGAAATCGTCCGCCGCGTTCGGCTGACCGATGCGATGAAGGCGAAGAAGCTGAAGGAAGCCTTGCAGCAGATGTCGGAGGAGGGCGTCGTGCAGGTGTTCCGCCCGCGCGACGGCGCGCCCGCGCTGGTCGGCGTGGTCGGCCCGCTGCAGCTCGACGTGCTGAAGGCGCGGCTCGATGCGGAATATTCGCTGCCGGTCGAGTTCGAGATCTCTGAATTCTCGCTGGCGCGCTGGATATCGTCCGACGACCGCAAGCAGCTTGACGCCTTCATCTCCGCCAACAATTCCGGCATCGCCGACGACGTCGACGGCGATCCCGTGTTCATGGCCAAGAACGAGTTCTATCTCGGCTACACCCGGGAGCGCGCGGAGGGCATCACCTTCTCCAACGTCAAGGACGTGAAGAAGAAGGCGTAGTGGCGCTTGCTCCTGTGTCGTCCCCCGGGAAGGCGGGGGGGCCCGGTACGCCGCGGCTTCTCCGTCATTCGCTACGGTTCTCGGCGGGGAGGTGACTGCCCAAAAAGTCGATCAAGCTCTGCGGCGCGTTAGCGCCGTAGCACAACTCGAGGAGTTCCGCCGCATCAGCGGCTTCGGACGCGCTGCGGGGAAACAGTTCCTCTTCATAGGCGGCGAGCGCGGCCTCGACATTGCCGGGGTTGGCGACGATCGCCGCTGCTAGTTCGGCGCCATCGTGCATTGCGAGATTGGCGCCTTCGCCCGATGGAACCATCAGATGCGCTGCATCGCCGAGCAGCGTGACGCCGGGCACGCGGTCCCATTGATGCGCGACCGGAAGCGCATGGATGAGGCGCAGCACCGGCGCCGTCTCGCCGTCGGTGATCAGCGCGGTCAGCGCCCGGGCCCAGCCATCGAATTCCTCGGCGACGCGGGCGAGGGCGCTCGTAGGGTTGGAGAAGTCGAGGTTGGCAAACCATTCCTCAGGCTTGGTCAGCGCCACATAGGTGTGCAGCACGCCGTTCGGCTCACGATGCGCGGCGATGCCCTTTCCCGGCGCCAGCGCGAACATCGCGCCGCCGCCAACCGCTTCCGCGCTCGCTCGGTGACGGACATCGGCGTCGAACAGATATGTCTCGATGAACGAAGTGCCGACATAGGCCGGCTTGTCTGCGGAGAGAAGCGATCGCACGCGCGACCAGGCACCGTCGGCGCCGACCAGAAGCTCAGTCGTCACCGTCGTGCCGTCGGCAAAGCTCAATAGGTGCCTTCCACCGCCGAGCGGAGTGGCCGCGGTGACCTTAGATCCCCAATGCACCGTGCCCTCGGGCAGCGAGTTGAGCAGGATCCGACGTAGCTCGCCTCGGGGTACCTCGGGGCGCCCGCCCGTGCCGTCATCTGGATGATGCAGCAGGACATTGCCTTGGGTATCGAGCGCGCGGGTTTCCTGGCCGCCGGGGTGGATCAGCTCGCGGAACTCCTCAAAGAGGCCTGCGGCCTTCAGCGCGCGTTGGCCGTTGTGCTCATGGATATCGAGCATGCCGCCCTGCGTTCGTGCCTCTGCGGAGGCTTCCGCTTCGTAGACGATCGTTGCGATCCCGTGGACGTGGAGGACGCGGGCAAGCGTCAGGCCGCCGAGGCCGGCACCGACGATCGTGACGGGAGATTTCATGCGGAGTCCTTCCGGCGCGGAGACTGAAAGTTATGGAACGTCGTTCCATATACTTGGAATGCCGTTCCAGACGTGTCAAGATGCGGCATGGTCAAGAAGGCGCGCAGCAGCCAGCGACGCGAGGACTCGCTCTCGCGGGATCGCATCATCGAGGCTTCGATCGAACTCCTGGACGAAAGCGGCGAGGACGGTCTGACGTTCCGCGCCCTGTCCGAACGGCTCGCGACCGGTCCCGGCGCGATCTACTGGCATATCGCCAACAAGAGTGATCTGCTGGTCGCCGCCTGCGACGCCATTGTCGCGCGCATGGTGGATGCGCACGCGATCAGCGGATCGCCGAAGGCCACCATTCGCGCCCTTGCGCTCGGCATGTTCGACGCAATGGAGGCGCATGCGTGGGTCGGGACAGCGCTGATCCGTGCCGCCGGGCAGTTGCCGACCGTGCGCGTTCTGGAGTGCATCGGCCAGCAGGTTCGCGCGCTTGGCGTGGCTGCCGACACGCAGTGGACGATCGTCTCGGTCCTGCTGAACTACATCCTTGGCGTCGGTGGCCAGAACGCAGCCAACGCGCAGTTCGCGCGGACGCATGGCCTGGACCGATCGAGCTTCCTGGATGCGGTGGCGACCGACTGGTCCGCGCTCGACGCAAGCGACTACCCGTTTGCACGCAGCGTGGCCGGCGCGATGCGGGACCACGACGACCGTGTCGACTATCTCGCCGGCATCGATCTCATCCTCGCCGGTATCAAGGGGACACGAACCGGCCGAACCTAGGTTTTAGTATTGACAAGCGCGAGGAATTGAACGCCGCCCCGCTTGATGCGGTCCGGCCGCGGACCCATTTTCTCCGGAGTGCAATCCGGGTCCGCCTGCATGCTCCGACGCGTCGCCATCTGCCTCGCTTTTGCCGTGCCGGCCTTTGCGCTCGCGAGCGCGGCCTCTGCGCAGCAGCGGCAACAAACCAACCCGGCGCCCTTCGCACACACGCCTTGCAGCGTGCTCGACGAAGGGCCTTGCATCCCGTCCTATTGCAGCGTGTTCAACCACGGGCCATGCCTGCCCGAGATGGATTATCCGTACGGCGAAAATCTCCAGCTCACGATCCTGACCGTGCCACCGCAGGATCAGGCCGAGAAGTACCGCAAGCCGGATCATGATCTCAATACCATCGGCGATCTGTTCGCCGCGCTGCGCGCCTGCTGGGCGCCGCCACCGCCGGACGACGCGCGCGCGGGCATGCAGATGTCGGTGCGATTCAGCTTCAAACGATCGGGCGAGATGATCGGCGCGCCGCGCCTGACGTTTTCGACGCGGGGCATCCCGGCCGACACCCGCACCACCTACCTCAACGCGATCAACGCCTCGCTGGATGCCTGCCTGCCGCTGAAATTCACCGGCGGATTGGGCGGCGCGCTGGCCGGCCGGCCGATCATGATCCGCTATGTCGACAACCGGGAGCTGGCCAAATCGGCCAACAAGCCGTGAGACACGTCATTCCGGGGCGCGCTGGAAGCGCGAACCCGGAATCCCGGGATTGGCTTGCGCGCCCGGCAACCTCGAGATTCCGGGTCTGGCCCTGCGGGCCATCCCGGAATGACGGAGTCGTGGCGTGACGCATTGCCACCCGCCCGGCGAAGGTGATACGCGAAGGCATTAATTCGATCAGGGGAGGAACATCGTGGGACTGCTCGTCATGATCCTGGGTCTCGTGCTGTTCCTCGGCGTCCATGTGCTGTCAAGCCTGCGCGAGATGCGCGCCGGCCTGATCAAGGCGATGGGCGAGGGCGGCTACAAGATCGCCTATTCGCTCGCCTCCGCGGCCGGGCTCGTGCTGATCATCTGGGGCTTTGCGCATTATCGCGCGAGCGGATGGATCGACGTCTGGACCCCGCCGACAGCGTTCAAGCACATCACGGTGGCGCTGATGCTGCCCGCCGTCATCCTCGTCGTCGCCTCCTATATCCGCGGCCGCATCTACACCACGCTGAAGCATCCGATGCTCGCCGGCGTGAAGCTGTGGGCGTTCGCGCATCTGCTCGCCAACGGCGACCTCGGCTCGATCATCCTGTTCGGCTCGTTTCTCGGCTGGGCGGTCTATGACCGCATCTCGCTGAAGCGCCGCACGGATGCCGGCGCGCCGCCGATTCCGGTGGGCGGCCCAACCAACGACCTGATCGCGATCGCGGTCGGTGTCATCGTCTATCTGGCGCTGGCGTTTGCGTTCCACCCGGTCGTGATCGGCGTGCCTGTCATGGGAGCCTGACTATGTCTGTTCAATCCGCCATCAAGCGCAAGACCGCGCCCGATCTCCGCGCCCGCAAGAACGGCGAGCCGATCGTGATGCTGACGTCCTATCATGCGCACACCGCGGCGCTGGTCGACCGTCATTGCGACGCCATCCTGGTCGGCGATTCCCTCGGCAACGTCATGCACGGCTTCGAGACCACGGTGCCGGTCACGCTCGACATGATGATCCTGCAGGGCCGCGCGGTGATGCGCGGCTCGCAAGCTGCGCTCGTCGTGGTGGATATGCCGTTCGGCTCCTATGAGGGCTCGAAGGAGCAGGCGTTTCAATCCGCGGTGCGGATCATGAAGGAGACGCTGTGCGGCGCGGTCAAGCTCGAGGGCGGCGCGCGGATGGCGGAGACGGTGGCGTTCCTGTCCGAGCGCGGCATTCCGGTGATGGGCCATATCGGCCTGACGCCGCAGTCGATCAACACGCTCGGCTCGTTCCGCGCGCAGGGCCGCGAGGAGGAGACCTGGGCGCCGATCGAGAACGACGCCAGGGCGATTGCGGAAGCCGGCGCCTTCTCGATCGTGGTCGAGGCGGTCGCCGAGCCGCTGGCGCGCAAGATCACGCAGTCGATCGCGGTGCCGACCATCGGCATCGGCGCCAGCGCGGCCTGCGACGGCCAGGTGCTGGTGCTGGAGGACATGCTCGGCCTGTCGCCGCGGGCGCCGAAATTCGTGCGCCGCTACGGCAATCTCGGTCCAATGATCGAGGAGGCGATCGCGGGCTATGCGCGCGACGTGAAGAGCCGCGCCTTCCCGGGGCCGGAGCACGTCTACGGCATGAAGAAGAGCTGACGGGGCGCGCATGGACTGGTCGCAGCACGCAATTCCACCGATGCGGCTTGAGCCGCGGTTCGGCGACCGCGTCGTGCCGGCTTTCCCGGAGCGGCCGGGCAGCCTGTGGGGGATGATCGCTGACGCCGTCGCGCAGAACGGCGACGGCGAGGCGCTGGTCTGCGGCGCGACGCGCCTGAGCTGGCGCGAGGTCGCAGAGAAATCGGCCAAGGTCGCGGCGGGCTTTGCAAACCTCGGCCTTGCGCCCGGCGACCGCGTCGCGATCCTGCTCGGCAACCGGATCGAATTCGTGCTGACGATGTTTGCCGCCGCGCATGCCGGGCTGGTCACGGTGCTGCTCTCGACGCGCCAGCAGAAGCCCGAGATCGCCTATGTGCTGAATGATTGCGGTGCGACGCTGCTGGTCCATGAGGCCACGCTTGCCGACCGCATCCCTGATGCGGCCGACGTTCCCGGCCTCAAGCATCGCATCTCGGTCAGCGATGACGGCGCATCGCAATTCGCTGGTCTCGCCGACAACGCTGCGGCCCAGGCGCCGGCGGAGGTGAGGGAAGAGGACACCGCGATGATCCTCTACACCTCGGGCACCACGGGCCGGCCGAAGGGCGCCATGCTCGCCCATTGCAACATCATCCACTCCTCGATGGTGTTCGTGTCGTGCCTGAAGCTGACCAAGTCGGATCGCTCGATCGCCGCGGTGCCGCTCGCGCATGTCACCGGCGCGGTCGCCAACATCACCACCATGGCACGCTGCGCCGGCGCGCTGATCATCATGCCGGAGTTCAAGGCCTCGGAATATCTGAAGGTCGCGGCGCGCGAGCGCGTCAGCTACACGGTGATGGTGCCGGCGATGTATAATCTCTGCCTGATGCAGCCGGATTTCGACAGCTACGATCTGTCGAGCTGGCGGATCGGCGGCTTCGGCGGCGCGCCGATGCCGGTCGCAACCATCGAAAAACTCGACGCCAAGATTCCCGGGCTGAAGCTTGCGAATTGCTACGGCGCGACCGAGACCACGTCGCCCTCGACGCTGATGCCGGGCGAACTGACCGCCGCCCATATCGACAGCGTCGGCCTGCCGTGCCCCGGTGCCGAGATCATCGTGATGGGCGCTGACGGCCGCGAACTGCCGCGCGGCGGGATCGGCGAGCTCTGGATCCGCAGCGCCTCGGTCATCAAGGGTTACTGGAACAATCCAAAGGCGACAGCCGAGAGTTTTACGGCCGGCTTCTGGCATTCCGGCGATCTCGGCTCGATCGACGCGGCAAACTTCGTCCGTGTGTTCGATCGCCAGAAGGACATGATCAACCGCGGCGGCCTGAAGATCTATTCCGCCGAGGTCGAGTCTGTTCTGGCCGGCCATCCCGCCGTGGTCGAGAGCGCGATCATCGCCAAGCCGTGCCCGGTGCTCGGCGAGCGCGTGCACGCCGTGATCGTGACCCGCACCGACGTGAATGCGGAGAGCCTGCGCGCCTGGTGCGCCGAGCGGCTCTCGGACTACAAGGTGCCGGAGACAGTGGCGCTGACAGCAGAGCCGCTGCCGCGCAACGCCAACGGCAAGGTGATCAAGCGCCAGATCAGGGAGAGCCTGTCCGCGATAGGCGCGTAGCGCGGCGTGGACGTACCATCCGCGAATTCGGTGCACCGCTCCCGCTTGCGGGGGTCGAGACAGCGAAGCTCGCTCTTAGGTCGGCACGTGCAGCGCGGGCTGGGGGCCTGTTGCGGCAAGTCGCAAACGTCCCCCGTTAACGCTTTGATCCACCTCGCTTTGCCTTGCCTCCGCCACACCATTAGGGTAACGCCGCCGCGATGTGGGGATCGGGTAGGGCTGGGCCCCACCGATAGCAGCGGTCCCGAGGGGATGGGATAGCCTTAAGTGTCTGAATTATTTGACGAAGTCGACGAGGAAGTCCGTCGCGATCAGCTCAAGAAGCTGTGGGACAAGTACTCGCTCTTTATCATCGCCCTGGCGATCCTGATCGTTGCGGGCGTCGGTGGCTGGCGCGGCTACCAGTATCTTGAGGCCAAGAAGGCCGCCGAGGCCGGTGCGGCGTTCGACCGTGCCGTCGAATTGTCCGATCAGAACAAGCACGCCGAGGCCGAGGCTGCGTTCGCCGCTCTCATCACCAAGGCACCGTCCGGCTACCGCAATCTGGCGCGGCTGCGCATGGCCGCCGAGGTCGCGACCCGCGATCAGCCGGCTGCCGCGAAGCTCTATGACGAGATCGCAGCCGACCGCAGCGTCGGCGGTCCCGAGCACGACTTGGCGCGGATCCGTGCCGCGCAGCTCGCGATGGAAACCACCACCTATCCGAACATGCTGCAACGGCTCGAGGCCACGGCAACGGCGAAGGACTCGACGTTCCGTCACTCAGCCCGCGAGCTGCTGGCGCTGTCGGCCTGGCGCGCCAACGATGCCACCGCCGCGCGGCAGTGGCTCGACCAGATTGCCAATGACGGCGAGACGCCGCCGAGCCTGCGCTCGCGTGCCGAAGCGCTGCAGGCCTTGTTGCCGCCGGTCGCGAAAAGCTGACTTGGCGCGAAACCCGAGTTTGAGTGAGAGATCGACCATGCGCCGCTCGCAACGCCTGATCGCAGCCGCAGTTCTGACAGCGCTTTGCAGCGTGCTGGCGGGGTGCGGCGGTGGCGGCATGTCCAATTTCGATCCGAGCGACCTGCTCGACTTCCTCGATTCCAAGAAGAAGCTACAGGGCGACCGCAAGCCCGTATTCCCCGAAGGCGTGCCCGGCCTGGAGCAGGGCGTGCCGAAGGAATTGTACAAGGGCTCGCAGCAGGAACAGCTCGATCAGCAGAACGCCGCGGCAGCCGCCGCTGCCCAGCCGGCCCCGCCGCCGGAGCCGCCGAAGGGCGCCAAGAAGCACGCCAAGGGTAGCGCAGCGCCGGCCGCGGATCAGGCGGCTGCTCCCGATGCCGCAGCCGAGGAGGGCGCGCCCGCCGCGCTGCCGCCGGAGCCGAAGCCGAAGAAGATCGTCCGCCGCCGCACCACCGCGCCACCCGCCGACGATCAGCAGGCGCAGCCTGCAGCGCCGGCTCAGCAGACCCAGACCACGCAACAATCCGGCGGCGCCTTCCCCGCACCGCTACCGAGCGGCGGATTTTCACGCTAATTGCGAGCGGGATTCTACCTCGCCCCGCCTGCGGGGAGAGGTCGGAATTCAAGCACAGCTTGAATTCCGGGTGAGGGGGAGTTTCAACCCTCTCCCCGTAAGAGCGGGGAGAGGGAGAAGATGCTCCATCATTTGCT
This sequence comes from Bradyrhizobium sp. USDA 4506, assembly GCF_054058795.1. NCBI lineage: Bacteria > Pseudomonadati > Pseudomonadota > Alphaproteobacteria > Hyphomicrobiales > Nitrobacteraceae > Bradyrhizobium > Bradyrhizobium sp. USDA 4506. The sequence goes on from NZ_JBSSBM010000002.1 coordinate 2,275,021, forward strand.
TCGACCGCTCCCCATTCCTGCTGTAGTTCTTTCCAGCACCTTGACCCGCGGACAACAGACCGCGCCTGGATGATCCATGCCTTTCACCATCGCCATTATCGGCCGGCCCAATGTCGGAAAGTCGACGCTGTTCAACCGGCTGGTCGGCCAGAAGCTCGCGCTGGTCGACGACGAGCCCGGCGTGACGCGTGACCGTCGCGAGGGCCAGGCCAGGCTCTACGACCTCGACTTCACCATCATCGACACCGCAGGTCTGGACGAAGGCGCCAAGGGTTCGCTGACGGCGCGGATGCAGGAGCAGACCGAAACCGCGATCGAACTCGCCGACGCCCTGATGTTCGTGATCGACGCCCGCGTCGGCCTGACGCCGACCGACCGAGCCTTCGCCGACTTCGCGCGAAAAGCCAACAAGCCGGTGGTGCTGGTCGCCAACAAGGCCGAGGGCAAGCATGGCGAGATCGGCGCGATGGAATCCTACGCGCTCGGGCTCGGCGATCCCGTCCAGATCTCGGCCGAGCATGGCGAGGGCATGGGTGACCTCCACGAGGCGCTGAGCGCGCTGGTGCCGGAGACGCCGGAGGAAGACGACGAGCTTGAGGACGATGAGGAGATCTCGGAGGAGGAGGCCGCGCAGCGCCCGATCCGCGTCGCCATCGTTGGCCGGCCGAATGCCGGCAAGTCGACGCTGATCAACCATCTGCTCGGCGAGGAGCGGCTGCTGACCAGCCCCGAGGCCGGCACCACGCGCGATTCCATCGCGGTCGAGATCACCTGGCAGGGCCGCCAGTTCCGGGTGTTCGACACCGCCGGCCTGCGCCGCCGATCGCGGATCGAGGAGAAACTGGAGAAGCTCTCGGTCGCCGACGCGTTGCGCGCGGTGCGCTTTGCCGAAGTCGTCGTGATGATGATGGACGCGCAGAACAAGTTCGAGGAGCAGGACCTGCGCATCGCCGACCTGATCGAGCGCGAAGGCCGCGCCATCGTGCTCGCGGTCAACAAATGGGACCTGGTCGAGCGCAAGCCCAACCAGATCTCGCAACTGCGCACCGATGCCGACCACTGGCTGCCGCAGGTCAAGGGCGCGCCGATCGTGGCCGTCTCCGGCCTGATGGGCGAGGGCATCGACCGCCTGATGACGGCGATCCAGGAGGCCTACGCGGTCTGGAACCGGCGCTTGCCGACCTCGGCGCTCAATCGCTGGTTCGAGCAGGCGATCCAGGCCAACCCGCCGCCGGCGGTCTCGGGCCGCAGGCTGAAGCTGAACTACATCACGCAAGTGAAAGCGCGCCCGCCGAGCTTCGTGCTGTTCTGCTCGCGCGCCGATGCGATCCCGCGATCCTATCTGCGCTACCTCATCAACTCGCTGCGCGAGACGTTCGATCTGCCGGGCACGCCGATCCGGATCACGCTGCGCGAGAAGGCCAATCCGTTCGCCCACAAGCGCAAACGCCCGTCGTGAGCGAAAGGTCGGGGGGTGACACGGTTGCTGTAGCGCAACCGCGCAGCGGCGCGGTGATCTTCATCTTCATCACGTTGCTGCTCGACATGCTTGCGCTCGGGATCATCATCCCGATCCTGCCGAAGCTGATCGAAGGCTTCGTCAACAACGACACCGCAAATGCGGCGCGCATCTTCGGTGTGTTCGGCTCGATCTGGGCCTTGATGCAGTTCGTCTGCTCGCCGATCCTCGGCGCGCTGTCCGATCGCTTCGGCCGCCGGCCGGTGGTGCTGCTGTCGAATTTCGGCCTTGCCGCGGACTATGTGCTGATGGCGCTGGCGCCGAACCTGATCTGGCTGTTCATCGGTCGGGCGATCTCGGGCATCACCTCGTCGAGCATCTCGACCGTGTTCGCCTATATCGCCGACGTCACTGCGCCGGAGCAGCGCGCCGCGATGTTCGGCAAGATCGGCGTTGCCTTCGGCGCCGGCTTCATCCTCGGACCGGCGCTCGGCGGGCTGCTCGGCGAGATCGACCCGCGGCTGCCGTTCTGGGCGGCGGCGGGTTTGAGCTTCGTCAACGGGCTGTATGGCCTGTTCATCCTGCCGGAATCGCTGCCCGTGGAGCGGCGCGCGCCGTTCAAATGGAAGAGCGCCAATCCGATCGGCGCGCTGCATTTCCTGCGCTCGAACCGGACGCTCGCCGGCCTGTCGCTGGCGACGTTCTTCGGCCAGCTCGCGCATGTCGTGCTGCCCTCGGTGTTCGTGCTCTACGCCACCTATCGCTATGGCTGGGACACCGGCACCGTCGGCGCGACGCTGGCGCTGGTCGGGCTCTGCGGCATGATCGTGCAGGGCGCGGCGATCGGCCCGATCGTGCAGCGCCTCGGCGAGCGCAACGCGCTGTTCCTCGGCCTCGTCTGCGGCGCCCTGGGCTTCGTGATCTTCGGCGCCGCGCCGACCGGCCAGCTGTTCTGGATCGGCATTCCCGTGATGGCGCTGTGGGGCCTCTCGGGCGCTGCGACGCAGGCGCTGACGACGCAGCTCGTCGCCGCCGATCAACAGGGCCAGTTGCAGGGCGCGACTTCAAGCGTGCAGAGCATGTCGGAATTGATCGGCCCGTTCCTGTTCACGCTGACGTTTGCGTATTTCATCGGCGACAACGTGCCGGTGAAGATGCCCGGCGCGCCGTTCTATCTGGCCGGCGCGCTGCTGCTGCTCGCGCTCGCCATCGCGTGGCGCGCGACAGCGGCGAAGCAAGCCTAGGGCGGGCAAGCCGCCGACGGATCCACCACGAGACGTTCTATTCCGTCGCCGGCACCGAATGGTGCTCGTGCGTGACGCGCCACGCGCCGTCGACCTTGCGGAATCCGATCGTCAGCCTGAACTGGAACGCGGCATCAGGCGGGCCGCACCGCATCACCGCGACCGCGAAGGCCACATCATTGCCGGCCGTGATCGCGATCTCCTCGATGTCGAAGGCGTAGGAGGGGCGGTGATACCTGAAGAACAAGTCCCACGTCTTCCGGTACTCATCCAATCCGCGTGACTGCAATGGCGGCGGAACGTCGAACATCACGATGTCCGGATCGTGATGGGCGAAAATGCCCGGATAGTCCTGCCTGCGGACGGCGTCCGTCCAGGCATCGATGAGCGTCCTGATTTCGGTTTCCGCCGTCTGTTTCTGGTGTGTCATCGCTCGCGTACCTCCGAGTGCTGGCTGATGCTTCGAGGACGAATGCGAGCGCGCCGATCCGACACGATGATGCGTCCGGCCGCACCTGCCGGGTTGCGTCATATTGTCCATTTGCAAACCATCCGGTTGGTTTGTATAAGAACTGATACCAGTTGGAGACGCGCGCCTCGCTCCGGGGGCGCTCTGCCAGGAGCAGCATGGTGACCGACGAGGCCGTTGATATCTGCGATGAGTTGACCCGCTTCAGCGCCGCGCAGGCGGCGCTGCTGACGTCGCGCGGCGTTGTCTACCTGACCGACCTGAAGCTCGATGGCGGCAGGCACGGGACAATCGTCGCCGCCAGTTATGCCGAGGCGCAGGCCATCGCCCGCGCACGCGGTCGAGGGGAACGGGTCGTCGGCCGAATGGCCTACGGCTTCCTTCATGGCCTGCTGCAGAAGGTTCGCTTGTGTGCGTGAGCGATCGGATAGCTTGATGACCGATTCCTAAATTGATGCGTCTTCCGACGGCGACACCGCCATTCCGGGGACGCCGTTCGCGCTGCCTCGCAGATCAGATGCAGCGCTTGAGATTGACCGAAGCCGCTGAGATACTGTGATCTCAAGCGACTCCTTCCTGAGTACACCATGGACAATCCTTCCCGCTCGGAACGCTCCCGCAACGCCGCACTCGACGCCGCGATCACCATCGTGACGCGCGACGGTCCGGGGCGCCTGACGCTGGACGCGATCGCGCGCGAGAGCGGTCTCAGCAAGGGCGGCGTGATGCATCAGTTCCGCACCAAGGAAGCGGTGCTGCGCGCCTTGCTTGAGCAGCAGATGGCGCATTTCGAGGAATTCTCGAACCGCTACATCGAAAAGGTACGCGGGACCACGGACCAGCCCGAACTGTCGGCGCAGATCGCGACGCTCCGGGAGGCGATCTCAACGCCGCGGGCAGGGGCGTTCGCACTGCTGGCGGCGATGAACGAGAACCCCGAATTGATGGCGATGCCGCGCGATGTCGACATCAAGAAGGTCGCGCTGATGAAGGCCGAGGCGAGCGATCCCGATCTCGCGCTGCTGCGCTGGGCGGCGGCGCGGGGGCTGCTGCTCAGTTCGTTGTTCGGCATGTTGTCGCTGACCGAGGCGGAGCGGGATCGCCTGTTCGAGCGCTTGCTCGACGACAGCAAGTGGACCGCGATGGAGCAGGGCGCGACGGAGGCAGTAAAGCCAGCCAAGGCGACGGCGGCGCGCACGGCATCTTCGCCTCCGGCCGGCGCGCGCGCGGCAAAGCCGGCATCGGCGCGCAAGCGCGGCTGAATTTCCGGCGCTGCCGAAAGCACAACGCCGCCCAAGCGGAATATGGATCGCTTGGCGGCGTTGGATCGGCACCGGGCCCCTGAAATCCCCCGGCGATTTCTGCCGTACCACACGAGATGTCGCGGGTTTGTGACAACGCGCGGCCGCCATTCGCGAAGCCGCCTCGCCAGCCAACACGACATTTCGACCGCCGCATTTTTCTGACGCGTTTCCTGCGATTGCAACTTTACAAACCAACTGGTCGGTTTTATAGTTGATCGTACTGAGGCAAGATCTGGCGGCGCCGCGACGGCGAGCTAGGTCGGCAGTGACGGCCGCAGCCGTACTTTCAGCCCCGGACGCGGCTGCGGCCGAGCTGCTCTTCCGCTTTAGGGTCGGATGAGGAGGTTGGAATGGAGAGCTCGATCGCCGCGCGCGGTCTGGGAGCGATGGCGCTTTGCGTCCTCGCGGGAGGATGTGCCGCCGTCACGCCGGTGGCCTATTCGGAGGTGGCATCGTCGGCCTACATGACGCCGGATACGTCTGATTCTTCGGGACGTGTGCCGTATCGCTATGCGCCGCCGGTCGACTGGCGCAGCTACAACAAGGTGGTGATCGATCCGGTCGTGATTTATCGCGGCGCGGATCATCAGTTCGGCGACATGTCCGAGAAGGACAAGCAGACGCTCGCCGCCTACATGCAGACCCGCTTTGCCGACAAGCTGCGCGGCCGCTTCACGCTGGTGAACACGCGCGGGCCGAACACGTTCCGCCTGCGGCTGACGCTGACCGGCGCGGTCACCAACACGCCGGTGCTCGGCACGCTGTCGCGTTTCGACCTGGCAGGCGCGGTCTACAACGGCGTGCAGGCCGCGCGCGACGGCGAGGGAACGATGACTGGCTCCGTCATCTATGCCGTCGAGATGTTCGACAGCTCGACCTCGCGCCTGCTCGGCGCCTATGTCAGCAAGCAATATCCCAATGCCTACGACATCAAGGCCAGCGTCGGCGATCTCGCCGCGGCCACCGCTGGCATCGACAAGGGCGCTGATGCTTTCATAGCGCAATTGAAGTGAGGCGCGCCGCGCGCGTCCGCAAACCATCCCGACACTGAAAGGTCCCTTACCATGAACTTTCTGGTTCGCATGTTTCTGCGCAGCCTCGTCGCTGCCTTGCTGATGAGCTCGACCGGCCGCGCCGAAACGATCGCCCCGGCCGATCCCAGCGGCACCTGGCTGACCGAAGACGGCCGCGCACGCATCCGCCTCGAGCGATGCGGCACGGCGCGTGACCGCGTCTGCGGCTTCATCGTGTGGATGAAGGATCCGCTCGATTCACACGGCCAGCCGCTCCGCGACAGCTTCAATCCCGATCCCGACAGGCGGACGCGTGCGCTGCTCGGCCATCAGCTGATCCTCGGATTGAAGCTGACGCCGGAGGGCAGGTTCGACGGCGACATCTACAACGCCGAGGACGGCAAGTCCTATGCGGTCTCGCTGTGGCGCGACAAGTCCGACCGGCTGAAGCTCAAGGGATGCCTGCTCAAGCTGCTGTGCCAGACCCAGACCTGGACGCAGACGCTGGACGTGCAGCCGGGCCAGCTCGTCGGCCTGACCGGCGATGTCGGCGGCCCCCGTGCCGACAGGGAATCGGCATCGTTGCCGCCGCCCGTCAAGGCGAAGTCGGCGGCGAAGTAAGAAGATGCAAAAAGTCATTCCGGGGCGATGCGCAGCATCGAACCCGGAATCTCGAGAGTCCCCGATGCGCAATTGCGCATCTGAGGTTCGCGCGTTGCGCGCCCCCGGAATGACCGCTACGCGGTCACTTCTTCAGCAGCGGACAGTCGCTGGCCTCAAGCGGCTTCGCGGCGTCCTCCGGTGCGATCGTGGCGATCAGCTTGTAATAGTCCCAGGGATATTTGGACTCTTCGGGCTTCTTCACCTCGAACAGATAGGCCGGAATCAGGCGCCGGCCGTCGGCGCGCAGCGGGCCCTTGCCGAACAGCGGATCGTCGGTCGGCAATTCCTTCATCTTGGCGACGACCTTGGCGCCGTCATGCGGATTGCCGCCGAGCGCTTCCATTGCCTTGAGATAGTGCAGCACCATCGCGTAGTTGCCCGCCTGGGTCATCGACGGCATCGCGTTTTTGTTGGCCAAAGCGGAGAACCGCTTCGACCAGGCGCGGGTCTGGTCGTTCATGTCCCAGTAGAAGGACTCCGTGAACGTCAGGCCTTGCGCGGTCTTCAACCCGAGCGAATGCACGTCGTTGATGAACAGCAACAGCGCCGCGAGCTTTTGGCCGCCGGAAACGATGCCGAATTCAGCCGCCTGCTTGATCGCGTTGGTGGTGTCGCCGCCGGCATTGGCGAGGCCGACCACCTTGGCCTTGGACGATTGTGCCTGCAGCAGGAACGAGGAGAAATCGGCGGTGTTGATCGGATGCTTGACGCTTCCGAGCACCTTGCCGCCATTGGCGTTGACGACCGCGGTGGTGTCGCGCTCGAGCGCGTGGCCGAATGCATAATCGGCCGTCAGGAAGAACCAGGTGTCGCCGCCGGCCTTCGTCAGGGCCTTGCCGGTGCCGTTGGCCAGCATGTAGGTGTCGTAGGTATATGAAATCGTGTTCGGCGTGCAGGCCTTGCCGGTGAGGTCGGCGGTCGCCGCGCCCGAATTCAGCAGGACGATGTTCTTTTCCTTGACGAGATTGTTGACCGCAAGCGCCACGCCGGAGTTCGGCGTGTCGGCGATCGCATCGACCTTCTCGTTGTCGACCCATTGCCGAGCGATGTTGACGCCGACGTCGGGCTTGTTCTGGTGGTCGCCACTGAGGACGTCGATCTTCCAGCCCTTCTTGAGCAGGCCGGAATCCTCGACGGCCATCTTGATCGCGACCACCGAGTTCGGGCCGCCGATGTCGGCATAGAGGCTCGACATATCGTTGAGCACGCCGATCTTGACGGTCTTGTCCTGCGCGAACGCAGAAGTTGAAAGGCCGAGTGCGGCGCAAGCAAGAAGCGCGGCGCAGCGCCGCGCAAACGTCGTTGTCATGAAATTCCCTCCACTGTCTAAAGCCCGGGCAGCCCTCTTGCGGAGCCTTTTTGCCGGTCGCTCAAGTTCCCGCTTACCCTTTCCCGGGGGACGCGGCAATCCGCCTAAAGCCGGGTGGGCCTGCGTCGAAGCGTCATCCGGTGAAACCCTTACTTGAGCGCGTCGGAGGTCAGCTTGAATTTCTGGATCCTTTTTCCGGTGTCGACCTCGGCGGTATAGACGTTGCCCTTGGCGTCGACCGCGAGCGCGTGCACCCAGTGGAATTGCCCGGCGTTGCGGCCGTTGCGGCCGAAGTTGCCGACCACCGCGCCGTCGTCACGCCTGATGACGCGGATCTCGTTGTTCTCGCCGTCGGCGGAGAGTAGGTAGGTCTGCTTGGGATCGGGCCACAGCGCGATGTCCCACACCGCGCCGTTGCCGAGCGTGCTCTTCTCGAAGAAGAACTCCTTCACGAAGCCGCCGTCCTTCCTGAACACCTGGATGCGGTTGTTGATGCGGTCGCAGACATAGACCAGTCCGTCATTGGCGATCTTCACGCAGTGCACGGGATTGCCGAACTGTTGCGCGACCTGCGCCTTCGGATCGTAGGGCGGCTGCTTGGCGTCATCGGGCTTGTTGCCATAGGCGCCCCAGTGCCGCTTGTAGGCGCCGGTGGTGGCATCGAACACGATGACGCGCCGGTTGCCGTAACCGTCGGCGACGTAGATCTCGTTGGCCTCCTTGTCGATCGCGGTCTCGGCGGGCTTGCCGAGCTGCGTGGTGTCGTTCGACCCCTTGCTCGGTGCGATCGAGCCGATCTGTGAGACGAACTTGCCGTCGAGGGTGAACTTGAGGATCGCATTGTCATTGTCGGCGTTGCCGCCGATCCAGACGAAGCCGCGCTCGTCGACCTCGATGCCGTGCTCGCGGCCAACCCACTCATAGCCGTCACCCGGACCGCCCCAGGACCGCAGCAGATTGCCGTCAGCGTCGAATTCGAGCACCGGCGGCGCCGAGACGCAGCATTTCGAGCGAGGCGGATTGAGGCTCGCGCCCTTCTCGTCGTCGGTCAGCGAGCGCGGCCGGTGAATCATCCAGATGTGGCCCTGCCAATCCACCGTGATGCCGCCGACCTGGCCGAGGATCCAGTTGTTCGGCAGCGGCTTTGGCCATGATGCATCCACGGTGAAGGTCGGGATGTCGCCGGCTTTCGCGGGGGTTGGTGTAGCGAAGAGGGCTGATGATGCGATGCAGGCGGAGAGAAACAATCCGGACAGAATGGAGCGCGCGCGATTGAACGTCGGCGTCATTGGTTGCCTCCCGAGATTTTTCTTGGCGGTCGTCCCGCTGGGGAGCGTAGTCAATCGTGGGGATGCGAGCGAGTCAATCGCAAGGAGGTGCGTAGCCCGGATGGAGCGAAGCGAAATCCGGGGCCGGTTTCTCCGCGTAGAGATTATCCCGGATTGCGCTTCGCTCCATCCGGGCTACGGGAGAGAGAGCCGCGCTCACGCCGGCGGCTGGAAGCTGCGCAGCGTGCGCGCCTTGTAGTCGTAGAGCTTGCCGGTCTCGGTCCATGCGGGCAAACACATCGGCACGATGAATTCGGCGGCCATGTCGGGCGTATCCAGCGTCATCGGGTCTTCGCCGGGAAACACCTGCGCGCGCATCCGGGTGCGGATCGGGCCGGGGCTGAACAGGTTGACGCGGAGCTTTGTGTTGGCGGTCTCGTTGGCCCAGGAGCGCACCAGTGCCTCCAGCGCGGCCTTCGAGGCCGCATAGGGGCCGAGATAGGCGTTGGCCTTGTGGGCCACGCCCGACGTCACGAACACCGCGCGGCCGGCGTCGGATTGCCGCAGCAGCGGGTCCATGCAGCGGATCAGCTGGAAATTGGCGGTGACGTTGATCGCGAACACGTCGTTCCATGGCTTCAGCTCGATATGGCCGAGCGGCGACGACGGCCCTGCGGTGCCGGCATTGCCGACCAGGATATCGAGCTTGCCGTGGCGCTCATGCAGCGCGAGGCCGAGCCGCGCGATGCCGTCGTAATCGGTGAGCGAGAGCGGCACCAGGGTGGCGCTGCCACCCGCCTTGCGGATCTCGTCGTCGAGCTCTTCCAGCCCGCCTTGCGTGCGCGCCACCGCCACGACATGCGCGCCGGCCTTGGCCAGTGCGACCGCGGTCGCAAAGCCGATGCCGCGCGAGGCGCCGGTCACGAGGGCGATACGGGAGGCGAGGGGTGTTGTCATGGAAGGGACTCTAACAAATCGTCGTCCCTGCGAAAGCAGGGACCCATACGCCGTGACGGCGGTAATGGAAGTTCGTGTCTAACACTGTCGCCAGCCAGATAGGCCGGTGGTTATGGGTCCCTGCTTTCGCAGGGACGACAGCGCGGATGTGGCTAGCTCGCCTCCGCCAGCAGCGAGAGCTGGCGCGGCGGGGCCTCGGTTTCGCTCTGGTCGGTGAGGTGGGTCGGGTAGGCGCCGGTGAAGCAATGGTCGGCGAATCTCGGATTTGCCGGGTCGCGCCCCTCATAGCCCATCGCGCGGTACATGCCGTCGATCGACAGGAAGGCGAGCGAGTCGGCGCCGATGATGTCGCGCATCTCCTCGAGCGAATGGGTCGCGGCGAGCAGGCCGCCGCGGTCCGGCAGGTCGATGCCGTAATAGTCGGGATAGAGGATCGGCGGCGAGGCGAGGCGGAAATGCACCTCGCGGGCGCCCGCATCGCGCATCATGCGCACGATCTTCTTCGAGGTGGTGCCGCGAACCAGACTGTCGTCGATCAGGATGATGCGCTTGCCTTCGATCGCGGCGCGGTTGGCCGAATGCTTCATGCGCACGCCGAGCTCGCGCACGCTCTGGGTCGGCTGGATGAAGGTGCGGCCGACATAGTGGTTGCGGATGATGCCGAGCTCGAACGGCACGCCGGAATACTGGCTGTAGCCGACCGCGGCGGGCACGCCGGAATCCGGCACCGGCACCACGACGTCGACCTCGGGATGGCTCTCGCGCGCCAGCTGGGCGCCAAATGCCTTGCGCACGTCGTAGACCGAACGGCCGCCGACGATCGAGTCCGGGCGCGCGAAATAGATGTATTCGAAGATGCAGGGCCGGGCCGGCTTCGGCGGGAACGGCTTGTGGCTGTGAGCCCCTCGCTCGTCGAACACGATGATCTCGCCGGGCTCGATGTCGCGGACGTATTTCGCGCCGATCATGTCGAGCGCGCAGGTCTCCGAGGTCAGGATCGGACAGCCGTCGAGATCGCCGAGCACCAGCGGGCGGATGCCGAGCGGGTCGCGCGCGCCGACCAGCTTCTTGTTGGTCAGCGCGACCAGCGCATAGGCGCCCTCAATGGTGCGCAGCGCCTCGATGAAGCGGTCGATGAAGCGGGTGCGCTTGGACTGCGCCACGAGATGCAGGATCACCTCGGTGTCGGTGGTCGACTGCATCATGGCGCCGCCCTTGACCAGCTCGCGGCGCAAGGTCAGGCCATTGGTGAGGTTGCCGTTGTGGCCGACCGCAAATCCGCCGGCGCTGAGCTCGGCGAACAGTGGCTGCACGTTGCGCAGGATGGTGCCGCCGGTGGTGGAGTAGCGGACATGGCCGACCGCGGCGTTGCCCGGCAAGCGCTCGATCACCTCGCGGCGGGAGAAGGCGTCGCCGACCAGGCCGAGGCGGCGTTCACTGTGGAAGCGGCTGCCGTCGAAGGAGACGATGCCGGCGGCTTCCTGGCCGCGGTGTTGCAGGGCGTGCAGGCCGAGCGCGGTGATCGCGGCGGCCTCGGGATGGCCGAAGATGCCGAACACACCGCATTCCTCGCGGAGCGTGTCGCCATCGAGGTCGGGGTGGTATCTGAGAGGGTCTTGCAGTTCGATCGGGCCGAGGTCGAGATCCATTTGGTCGGTATGATCCGAAGGGGTCTGCATCTCGTTCATCGCCTCTCGTAAGGGCCCAAATAGTTTATCGGCCCGCGGGTTTCTCGATCAGCTTCTTCAAGCTGTCACGCGCAGGTTTGCTATAGCCATCACCCGACGCCGGCGTCGCCTGATCATTGGTATCGGCCGCAGAATCGTCGTCTGGCTTATTCTTCTTGAACTTCTTTAAGATGGTGTTCTCGGGGTCGTCAGGCAAGAGCGACATCAGCCAATCCCCGGTTCCCTGCAGCACCACGCGGGACTTCGCCCCGGTCACCCAATCGGGCCGCTGCTTGTCCGGAACCAGCCAGGTGAAGAACATGAACGCCACGACCACGATCAGGAGGCCGCGGGCGAGCCCGAACAGGAAGCCGAGGGTGCGGTCGAGCGCACCGATCCGGGAATCCAGGATCATGTCCGAGATCCGCACCGTGACGATCGAGACCACGATCAGCGTGCCGATGAAGACGCCGGCCACCACGACGACGGCCGCGACCGTGTCGTTGTTGAAGTAGGTCTTGGCGGTCGGCAAAAGCTTCGAGAACGCATACAGCGTGACCAGCGCGGCGGCGCCCCAGGCCGCGATCGACAGGATCTCGCGCATGAAGCCGCGCACCATCGCGAGCAGGCCCGAAATCAGCATCACGCCGAGCAGGACGAGATCAAGTATCGTTATGGGCATCGGCTGGTCAGGTCCGCTGGTACGTTTCTGTACGCTGTTAAGGGCTTACGTTGTTAAGGGCCTACGCTGCTAAGTGCTCTCGCGAATCGGCGAAGTCGGTGCCGTCCTAACTGAGGCGCATTGGGGGCATCCGGCAAGGCCAGAGCGCCACCTGTCCCGCGCGGCGGATGTATAGCGGCGGGGGGCTGATACGTCACGCCCGCTTTAGCTGGTCTCGCGACGGAATCGGGCCGGTGTGGCATTTTTCTCAGCCGCATCAGGGCCTCCGGAGCTGCCCGGGTCGCGCCGGTCGCCTCGCGGTGTTCCCCGGTCGCCTCTTGGCGTACCGCGTGCCGCAATTTCGGCGACCAGCGTGGTGAGATTGCCGACGCTGTTGAGGGTGAGCCCTGAATCGCCACCGCTCTCGCCGCGGGCCGATTCGGGCAGGATGGCGCGGGCGAAGCCGAGCTTGAGGGCCTCCTTGAGCCGGGCCGGGGTCTGCGCCACCGGGCGGATCGCGCCCGATAGCGAAATCTCGCCGAAATAGACCGCATCCGTCGGCAGCGGCGCGTTCACCAGCGAGGAGACCAGCGCGGCCGCCGCGGCAAGGTCCGCGGCCGGTTCCTGGATGCGCAGGCCGCCGGCGACGTTGAGATAGACGTCATGTCCGGACAATTTGACGCCGCAATGCGCTTCGAGCACCGCGAGCACCATCGACAGCCGGCTCGGGTCCCAGCCGACCACGGCGCGGCGTGGCGTGCCGAGCGAGGTCGGCGCCACCAGCGCCTGCAACTCGACCAGCACCGGACGGGTGCCCTCGATGCCGGCGAACACCGCCGTGCCGGGGCTGCCGAGCTCGCGCTCGGAGAGGAACAATTCCGAGGGGTTGGTGACCTCGCGCAGGCCGAGGCCGGTCATCTCGAATACGCCGATCTCGTCGGTCGCGCCAAAACGGTTCTTCACCGAGCGCAGAATGCGGAACTGCTGCGAGCCTTCGCCCTCGAACGACAGCACCGCATCGACCATGTGCTCGACCACGCGGGGACCGGCGATCTGGCCGTCCTTTGTCACATGGCCGACCAGGATGATCGCGGCACCCGTCTTCTTGGCAAAACGAATGAGGGCCTGCGCCGAGGCGCGGACCTGGGTCACCGTTCCGGGCGCGGATTCCACCGTGTCGGTCCACATGGTCTGGATCGAGTCGATCACGATCAGGCGCGGCACCGCGCCTTCCGACAGCGTCGCGACGATGTCCTCGACCGAGGTTTCCGAAGCCAGCTGCACCGGCGCGTCCGCGAGGCCGAGCCGTTCGGCGCGCAGCCGCACCTGGGCGACCGCCTCTTCGCCGGAGATATAGACGGCGCGGTGGCCGGCGCGCGCCATCATGCTGGTCGCCTGGGTCAGCAGCGTGGATTTTCCGATGCCGGGATCGCCGCCGACCAAAAGCACCGAGCCGCGGACGAAGCCGCCGCCGGTGACGCGGTCGAGCTCGGCCATCCCGGAGGACAGCCGCGGCGCGTCCTGGGTCTTGCCGGACAGCGATTCCAGCGCAAACGTCCGCCCCTTGCGCTTGCTGCGGATCGAGACCGGCACCGAGCCTGTGATGTCTTCCTCGGCCAGCGTGTTCCACTCGCCGCAGGAATCGCACTTGCCCTGCCAGCGATTATACGCCGCGCCGCAGTTCTGGCAGACGAAGGAGAGGGTAGATTTGGCCATGGAGCAGGTGAGTCGCGCTATCGCGCACGATGCATAGCACGGTTCGGCCGCCGCGCACGATCCATCGAAGACGGAGCGGCAGATCGCGGGGCCGGCTCAGCGCGAGAACACCCGCGTTCCGCCCGGCCAGCGCGGCTTGTCGCCGACCGGGCTTGCGCCGATTTCCCAGCCGACGCCGCCCCAAAGCACGTCGACGGCACCAAGCTCTCCGGCGCTGTCGCGTACGTAAAACACGTTCGGCTTGGCGTTGACCTCCAGCGGGCCATTGCTGCCGCTGGGCTGTCGCCTCAACGCGCACCAGACGTCGGCCAGCCTGCTCTCGTGGCTCTGACCCAGTTTGGCGAGGATCTCCTTGTCGCTCGAGGCTGCGCTCAGGATGAAGGTCTGCAACGATGCGCCGCCGCTATCGTCCTCGATCTTGTTCGTGAAGCGCTGCGCGAAGGTCGCGCCTAACCAGGAAATCCTGACCGGCGCGCTCGAGGCGATGTCCTCCTTGAAATGTTCCCGCGCGACGAATTTTTCGGCGTGGGGAATTGCCGAGGTCGACGACGGATCAGACGGTTCCTCGCTTTTTGGCTGCAGGGAACATGCAACGCGGTCAGCGGCGGCAACGGCACCCGGTTGGCCCGGTCTTGTCTCGTCTGCCGCGACGCTCAAACCCTGCGTCGCCAGAACAACGGTCAACCACAGGGTGAAGCTTGGTTGGCGCATATTGTTGTTGTCCCTGAATCCGCTGTGCTCGCGGAGACAAGGTAAACCGCATCTTGCAGATGTAAATCAAAGATCAGGTTTCTGGTTAAGGATAAAAAGTAAGTTCAACTACAGCGCGAATTTGAATCAAATGCGCTTCGCGCAAGGGAACTGCTCTCTCGTTTGTACGCGCGGTCAAACGTGGATGTCCCGCCGCGACAGCAGCAGCGGCGGTTTCTCGCGCGGCGTCAGACTCGTCGGCAGAGCGCGGCAGCATCTCGCCTGCGCGCGCAACGGATCGCTCCAGCTCCAGCGAACCCGCCACGACGGATTGTTGGCGTAGACCGGAATTCGCCAGACCCAGATCGTCTCGTAGACGCTGTCGCCGAACTGCGCGACATCGGGCCTTGCCGTCGGCCAGAACGCCGAGCCGGCAACGGCGAACGTCACAATCGCCGCAGTCGTGATCATCATCTTGCGCATCGCGCGCCTGCCTTTCCCGCCTGTCGTGGGCTTTGACGACCCGCGACTCCCAATGCTTCGACTTGCGATCCCGCATTCGTCAGGCCGACATCGGCGACATCAGGCGCCGGGCTCTGCGCCCGATCTGCACGCCATGTGTCGCTGAACCTCGTCGTCTGAACTCTCGGGACTCGCATCCGGGTCGTCGATCAACCCTGTGATGCCTGCTGGAGCAAAGTTCTTTTCCGCAAACGATCAAGTGCAAGTAATGAGATTGTCATAAACGCAGCGGCCGGACGATGGCAATCCGGATAACAACGGAAGGTGAGCGCTCAACAAAACTCTTTCGGGGTACACGCCACCCGATGCGCAAAGCCCCGTAGAATTACGACACCATCGGGAGGATGTTGGTGTTCGTCACGGTGAAATCCGTTTGCCCAGGGCCTGGTCGATGTCGGAATTTTACTGCGTCATTGCAGACCACAATAGCGCCGTGCCCGCCGCCAGCATGATGCCGTCCATGATCAGGCGGAACGACTCCGGCTTCAGCTGCAGCACGAAGCGCTTGGCGATGAAGGCGCCGGCCATCAGCGAGGCGCCGGCGATCAGGCCCTTCAGCGCGATGTCCGGCGTCAGCGCGCCGAAGCGCTCGAACGTCACCGACTTGCTGACATAGAGCCCGAGCGAGCTCGCCGCCTCGGTGGCGAGGAACGCGCCCTTGCTGAGACCGTAGAACAGGAACAGCGGCACGCTGAGCGGGCCGGTCGAGGCCACGATGCCGGTGAGGTAGCCGATGAGCGCACCGCCGATTGCGAGATGCCAGAGATTGGCCTTCAGCCTGTGCCGCGCCAGCCAGTGCCGCACCGGCACCATCGCGATCAGGAATACGCCGATCGCTATATCGACCGCATGCGAGGGCAGCGCGAGCAGGGTGCGCGCGCCGAGCGCGGCGGCCGGGATGCCCGTGATCGAGTAGGCGATGCAGGCACGCCAGTCGACCTCGCGCCACCAGGCGAGGATGCGCGACAGATTGGCCATCACGGCGGCGACGGCCATGATCGGTACCGCCTGCTTCGGCCCGTACTGATAGACCAGCACCGGCATCAGCATGATCGACGAGCCGGTGCCGACGATGCCGGAAATGGTGCCGGCGACTAGGCCGACGATGAGGACGAAGAGGAAGCCCACCTGCGCGCTCCGGTGAGGTGATCCCGAGCCATGCTGAATGCGTGCCCCGGGAGAGGGGCTCAGTGTGACCTCATGGCTCGAGACGGCGCAAGGGCGCCGCCGAACCATCGACACGCCATCGTGCGCAGCGCAGCAAGACTTGGACAAATCATGTCGCGAGAATGCGGAGGTATGACTCATAGACCGCGCAACACATTTGTTGTCGACCCTGCGAAAGCAGGGACCCATAACCACGAATGCGGATTATTGCGCGCCGCCGGAACGACAAGTCCCGTTCACAACATCGGCCGCGGAGTATGGGTCCCTGCTTTCGCAGGGACGACAGAGTGATTGTGGCGCGAGCGCGACACGCAAACCCGTCACCTCAACACCACCCACGCCGGCGCGTGATCGCTGGCGCCGTCCTCGCCGCGGATGGCGCGGTCGACGCCGGCTTTCACGAGCCGCGGCGCCACTGCGGGGCTGAGCAGGAGATGATCGAGCCGCAGGCCTGCATCGCGTGGCCAGCGCTGGCGCTTGTAGTCCCAGAAGGTGAACATCGGCGCGTCCGGATGCAGGGCGCGGATCGCATCGCACCAGCCCTGATCGACCAGCGCCTTGAAGGCGGCGCGGCTCTTCGGCTGGATCAGCGCATCCTTGTCCCAGGACCGCGTTGGGTAGATGTCGAACGGCGTCGGCGCGACATTGTAGTCGCCGGCGAGCACCACCGGGACGTCCTGCTTGAGCAGCTTGGCGGCATGGGCGCGCAGCCGCTTGAACCAGGCGAGCTTGTAATCGAATTTCGGCCCGGGCTGCGGATTGCCGTTCGGCAGATAGAGGCTGGTGACGACGATGCCGCGCACCGCGGCCTCGATGTAGCGCGCTTCGTGATCGCCGGCATCGCCGGGCAGGGCGGTGCGGATCAGCACCGGCTCGGCCTTGCGCGCGAGGATGGCGACGCCGTTCCAGGTCTTCTGTCCCTGCCACACCGCGCCGTAGCCGGCCTGCTCGATCGCGGCCGCGGGAAACTCGGCGTCGCTGGCCTTCAGCTCCTGCAGACTGACGATGTCGGGCCTGGCCGATTTCAGCCAGCGCAACAGGTTGGGCAGGCGGCGGTTGACGTTGTTGATGTTGAAGGTCGCGATCTTCATGCGCACCGGCAATCGCGAACCTTGATCATGTCAGGTGGACGTCGCTGTTGGCTCGGCGGCCGGCAGTGGCGGCGGCGCAGCGGGCGCTGCTGTTGGCAAGGCTGGCGGTGCTGCGGGCGTGGCAGCCGGCTCGCTCGTCTCGGCGACCGCGTCGCTTCTCGCGGCGACGGCATCGCCGCCCTTGTAGATGCGCACGAAGCGGCGGCCGAGGCTGGTCAGCACCTCGTAGCCGATGGTGCCGAAATGATGCGCGACCTCGTCGACCGTGATGCCTTCGCCGATCAGCGTCACCATGTGGCCGCGCCGCACGGCATTCTTGTCGAGGTCGGTGACATCGACCGCGATCAGGTCCATCGAGACGCGGCCGGCGATCGGGCAGCGCTTGCCGGCGACCACGACCTCGGCGCCGCGGGTGCCGTCATTGGCGCTGGCGGCGCGGAAATAGCCGTCGGCATAGCCGGCGGCGACGATCGCAAGCCGGGTCGGCCGGCGCGCGGTCCAGGTGCCGCCATAGCCGACGGTCTCGCCGCGGTCGATGTTGCGGATCTGCACGATGCGCGCCTTGAGATCGACCACCTGCTGCATCGGGTTGTCGGCCTCCGGCGTCGGATTGACGCCATAGAGCGCGCAGCCCGGCCGCACCATCTCGAACTGGAATTGCGCGCCGAGAAACACGCCGGAAGAATTCGCCAGCGAGGCCGGCACGCCGGTGAACAGGCTCGCGATCTCGCGGAAGCTCGCAAGCTGCTTGGCGTTGGCGGGATTGTTGAGCAATTCGGCGGAGGCGAGGTGGCTCATGACCAGCGTGATGCCGTGGTCGCCGGCATTGATCCGCGGGATGATGCCCTGCGCCTCGCTGACCGTGAGCCCCAGCCGGTTCATGCCGGTGTCGATATGGATGCCGGCGCCGCCGGACCAGCCGGAGCGGCGGCAGAACACGTCCCATTCGGCGAGCTCGTTGAGATCGCCGATCACCGGCTTGCAGTCGATCCTGGCGTAGGCGTCGCCGGTGTTCTGGAAGAAGCCGCCGAGCGAATACACCGTCGCCTCGGGAGCGGCCGCGCGCACCGCGGCAGCCTCCTCGACGCTGGCGACGAAGAAGGTCTTGCAACCGGCCCTGGCGAGCGCCCGCGAAACCTGCTCGGCGCCGCAGCCATAGGCATTGGCCTTGACCACGGCGGCGCATTCGGCCGGCACCGCGGTCTTCTCGAGCTTGCGCCAGTTGGCGATGATGGCGTCGAGGTCGATGGTGAGGATACCGCTGGCGGTCGGGTGGGCCGCCAGCAAACTGGCCTCGGGTGTCAGCTGCGATTTCGCGTCAGTCACGATGTTCATGGCTCAGTTGTACGCGGGTGCCTTGCGTCGTTCAACCGAGTCCGGATCTCAGTGGCCGTGATCTGGAACCTGACCGTCGGGTGCGAGGTCGCCGAAGCGCGTGACGCTGGCCTCGAAGTGCAGATCGACCGTGCCGGTCGGGCCGTGGCGCTGCTTGCCGATAATGACTTCGGCCTTGCCGTGGGCAAGGTCCATGTCCATCTGCCACTTCTCATATTCCGGCGTGCCCGCGCGCGGCTCCTTGTTGGCGAGGTAGTATTCCTCGCGATAGACGAAGATCACGACGTCGGCGTCCTGCTCGATCGAGCCGGATTCACGCAGGTCGGACAGCTGCGGCCGCTTGTCGTCGCGGTTTTCGACCTGACGCGACAGCTGCGAGAGCGCGATGATCGGAACGTTCAGTTCCTTGGCCAGTGCCTTCAGGTTGGTGGTGATCTCGGTGATTTCCTGCACGCGGTTGTCGTTGCCGCGTTTGCCCGAGCCCTGCAGCAGCTGGATGTAGTCGATCACGATCAAGTCGAGGCCCTTCTGGCGCTTGAGCCGTCGCGCCCGCGCGGTGAGCTGCGAGATCGAGAGGCCGCCGGTTTCGTCGACGTAGAAGGGCAGCGATTGCAGCTCGATCGAACAGTCGCGGATCTTCTCGAAATCGAGCTCGGAGATGCCGCCGCGACGGATCGAGCTCGAGGGAATGCCGGTGCGCTCGGCGAGAATACGGGTGGCGAGCTGTTCGCCGCTCATTTCGCAGGAGAAGAAGCCGACACAGCCGCCATTGACTGCCTTGGTGGTGCCGTCCGCCTGGACTTCGGGCACATAGGCTTTGGCGATGTTGTAGGCGATGTTGGTGGCGAGCGATGTCTTGCCCATGCCGGGACGGCCGGCGAGGATGATGAGGTCGGACGGCTGCAGGCCGCCCATCTTGGCGTCGAGGTCGCGCAGACCGGTCGAGATGCCCGACAGCTTGCCGTCGCGCTGGAACGCCTTCGCCGCCATGTCGACGGCGATCGTCAGTGCCTGTGCGAAGCGCTGGAAGCCGCCATCATAGCGGCCGGTTTCAGCAAGGCCGTAGAGCTGCCGCTCGGCGTCCTCGATCTGGGCGCGCGGCGCGAAGTCGACCGGCGCGTCGTAGGCGACGTTGACGATGTCCTCGCCGATCTGGATCAGGTTGCGGCGCAGGCTGAGATCGTAAACGGTGCGTCCGTAGTCCTGCGCGTTGATGATGGTGGTCGCTTCGGCGGCAAGCCGGGCGAGGTACTGGCCGACCGTCATGCCGCCGATGTCGAGCTCGGCCGGCAAGAACGTCTTCAGGGTCACGGGGTTCGCGACCTTGCCCATCCGGATCAGGCTTCCGGCGGTCTCATAGATTTGCTGATGGATGGTTTCGAAGAAGTGCTTCGGCTCCAGGAAATCGGAGACCCGGTAGAAGGCGTCGTTATTGACCAGGATCGCGCCCAGCAGGCCCTGTTCCGCTTCGATGTTGTGCGGCGCACTTCGGTAGGCCGGGGATGCGGCGTCGGGCGCGAGCTTGTGGACGTTCGAATCAATCAAGGCCATGGACGAGCTTATTCTTCTGATTTCGTCGTTACTGAGATTTTCGGCTGTGGGGCGGCGATGAAGCGCCAGCCCGGCACGAAGCGAAAGGACGGATGTTTCTTATGCACGATTCACACAACGCGAGGTGTGAATCCGAAACAGCCGGATGCATTCCGCTTGACTGGGGTTTTGTCCGAAACCGGGCGGGAGCCGGCCGATCAGCACGGTCGTTGGCAAAAATTGGACGCCGCCTGAACCTTTTGCCAGGCGAGCGGACCCATGGAGAGGCGAGGCGGCTGTTGGCGTCGATTTCTCAGACCAGGATGAGGAAGGCCAGCGCGATCAAGG
This sequence comes from Bradyrhizobium sp. USDA 4506, assembly GCF_054058795.1. Classification (NCBI taxonomy): domain Bacteria; kingdom Pseudomonadati; phylum Pseudomonadota; class Alphaproteobacteria; order Hyphomicrobiales; family Nitrobacteraceae; genus Bradyrhizobium; species Bradyrhizobium sp. USDA 4506. The sequence goes on from NZ_JBSSBM010000002.1 coordinate 2,295,434, forward strand.
CGGCCACCACGCCAGTGGCGATCAGGGCGTAGTCAGTCGCGATATCGCGCTGCGGGTCCAACATCGTCTGGTGTGTTTCTCGGGTCATTCCGGACCACTACGACAGTCCGGGACAGACCTCTGTGAAGCAGATCACATGCGCCGCACTTTTTTTGCGGCAGGTTCGCGGGAACGACCCGGCGGATTCCAGGTTGTCTACGCTCAGGCAAGATACGGCGGCGATGGCTCGAGAGTTTCAGACAGCGCGATCAAGGCTTGGCCGGGCAGATGGCATGGATCGCCGCTGGCTGGCGGCGCTTGTCGATGCCATGGAGCAGGCGGCGCGTCCCGAGGTCCGCAATGTTCCCTGCGATGCCAGCTTGATTTCGGCCGCCGCGGCCCATCTTGCGCGTCCGGCGCCGACCTTTGGCCATTGCGGGTCGGCCTACAGCCTGCGCAACTAGCCGCACCCGTTCCTTCAGACCTATTCGCCGGCCAGTTGCAGCCGGGGCTTGGCCGCGCCGGCCTCCTTCAGCCGCAGGCGGGCTTCTTCGCCGCCGATATAGTCGCGGGTTATCGGGACGATGCCCTGGCGCTTGGTGAGCTGGAGCTGGAAGTTCATCATGTTCTGCACGCGGAACGACATCTCCGAGGCAGCCAGGTAGAATTCCCACATCCGGGCAAAGGTCTCGTCGTAGAGCCGCACGGCCTCCTCGCGCCGCGCCATGAAGCGCTCGCGCCATGCCTTCAGCGTCTCGGCATAGTGCAGGCGCAGGATCTCCATGTCGCAGATCAGCAATCCGGCCTTCTCGATCGCCGGCATGACCTCGGACAGCGCCGGAATGTAGCCGCCGGGGAAGATGTATTTGCGGATCCAGGGGCTGGTGACGTCGGGGCCGGTCGAGCGGCCGATCGAATGCAGCACCATGACACCGTCGTCGCTGAGCAGTTCGGCGCAGCGCGCGAAGAAGGTTTCATAGTAGGCGACCCCGACATGCTCGAACATGCCGACCGAGACGATGCGGTCGAACGGCCCGGGGATGTCGCGGTAGTCCTCCAGCAGGAAGCGCGCCGATTGCGCCAGGTTCCGCTCCGCCGCCCGGGCGTTGGAAATTTGCAGCTGCTCGGTCGACAGCGTGACGCCGGTGACGTCGGCGTCGCTCATCTCGGCGAGATAGAGCCCAAGGCCACCCCAGCCGGAACCGATGTCGAGGATGCGGTGCCCGGGCTTGATCAGGAGTTTTGCGGCGAGGTGACGCTTCTTGGCGAGCTGGGCATCGTCCAGCGTCGCGTCCGGCGTCTCGAAATAGGCGCAGCTGTATTGCTTGTCCGCGTCGAGGAAGAGCGAATAGAGGCGGCCGTCGAGATCGTAATGACGGGCGACATTGCTTCTGGATCGGCCGCGCACATTGATCTGCTGGGCGCGGCGTCCGAGGAAGCGTACCCAGGCCTGCAGCCTGGCAAAGTTCGGCAGCATGGCTGCCTGACCCATAAGCACCGCCAACACGTCGGCAACGGTGCCTTGCTCCACCACGAACGTGCCGTCCATGAAGGCTTCGCCGAGATAAAGCTCGGGATCGACCAGCACGCGGAGTTCAGCCCCTCGCGTCATGAAGCGCACGGCAACCGGTACGCCCGTGCCGTCACCGCAGGTGAACTGAGCGCCGCTCGCGGTCGTGAACGTGATCGAACCGCGGCGGATGAAGCGCCCCAAGAAGTATCGCAACAATCGGTCCATCGAAACACCAACGGAACGGCAAGCTGCACACCGACACCACCGGAGTTGATCACTCCAATGTGTCCCCAACCTCAAGATAGGCAGGGAATTAGATCGCGCTATAGCGTTGTGGTCAAAGCCGATATTCCAAAATGTGACAATTGCGTGGATGCGTCATGGGCGCGCTTCCATTCGCGCGATAATCGGCTAAAAGGTGACCGCCGCGGCCGATCCATCAGGCGCTGGCGGCGATTTTTCCGGAATCTGGAGACTTAAGGAATGTTGAGCCGAGCCCTCAGTCTGGCGACGGTGGCGCTTCTGATTGGCTGCCTGTCAGCCGTATCGGCGCAGGCGCAAAACCTCGAGGCCGGCAAGAGCCCCTCCCAGATCTTCGCAAGCACCTGCACAGCTTGCCACAAGAGCCCGCGCGGCCTGCTGAAATCGGTCCCGGCCGGTTCGCTGCCGGGCTTCCTGCGCCAGCACTACACGACGTCCAGCGACATGGCCGGCGTGCTTGCCTCCTATCTGATTTCGAATGGTGCCAACGACCCGCGCTACCAGGCCAAGGATCAGCCCAAGGGGACTAAGGGCGGTAGGGAAGGCAGGCAGGAGGCGAACCAGTCCCCGGAGCAGCCGTCCGAGCGTCCGGCCCGCCGACGGCACCAGGATGCCGCGCCGCAGGAAGGGGCCAAACCCGATGGCGATGGCTTGAATCCCGAAGGACGTCCAGCTCACCGCGGCAAGCGGATGGCCCGCCCGAGCGAGACGCCGGAAGGCGCGAAGCCGGATGACGGCCAGACGCCGCAGGCCTTGGGCGAGGGCAAGCCGTCGCGTCAGAAGCACGGCCGTCGCGGCAAGCCCGTCGAGGAGCCGAAGTCCGAGGAGACGCCCAAGGGCGCGGCGACCAGCGACGAGCCCAAGACAGACCCCAAGACATCCACCCGGCATGATGACAAGGGTGAAGCCGAGAAGCCGGCGAAGCCTGCCGCCGAGCCCGACACGGCAAAGGTCGACGCGCCCAAGAGCAATGGCGGCGGCGAGCCGGCTGCCGTGCGATCCGATCCGGTTCCGCAGGTCACACCGGCGCCTGCCGCGGCTGCGCCTGCGGCGTCCGAGCCGGCAGCAGCCGCATCTCCCGCTCCGGCGCCAGCCGCGCCGCCGGTGACTGCGACGGCGCCGCCGCCGCCACCGCCCACGACGCCAGGCTCCGGCCCGCCGGAAGCTCCGACCTCGAAGTAATCGCCAACGCCGGGCCGCAAGGTCCGGCGTATTTGTTTGACCATCATTAGAGCAGTGCTCTAGAGTGTTAATCTAGTCAGGAGGACGACTTGAGCACGGCGCGCGAAGATCTGCTGGCAGCGGGACTGGAGGTGTTCGACCGCGACGGATTTGAGGGCGCGACGGTGGCCGAGATTCGCTCCCGCGCCCGCGCGTCCAACGGCAGCTTCTTCCACTTCTTCACCTCGAAGAAGGCGCTCGCCGGCACCCTGTTCCTGGAAATCCTGCAGGCCTATCACGCCGCCATCATCAGCTCGGTCGACGCCAGCTGCGGGGCGGGCGAGGGCGTTGAGCGGCTGATCCACGCCCATCTCGATTGGGTCGTGAGCAACCGGCGCGAGGCGCGCTTCCTGTTCGAGATTTCGCGCAGCGAGTGGGTCGAGGAGGTGCGCGGCGCGCAGCGCAGCGAGAATTCGCGGCTCACCGATGGCATCGAGCGCTGGCGCGCGCCACTGCTCGCGCGCGGCGAATTGCTGCCGATGAGCGCCGTGCTGTTCTTCAGCCAGATCGTCGGGCCGGCGCAGATCTTCTGCCGCGCCTGGCTATCGGGCCGCCATACCGGCGATCCGCGCGAACAGGTCGAGACGCTGATCGCCTGCGCGGTCCGCGCGGTGGTGGCGCCGGGTGCGCCAGAACGAACAGGAGAGACTTCATGAGCGAGACCGATTCGGACTTTGCACCGATCGCGACGCGAATTCGCGACAATGTCGGCCGGCAGGGCTTCATGGGTCTTGTCGGTGCCGAGGTAGCCGAGCTGTCGCGCGGCACCTGCACGCTCGCGGTCGACCGCCGGCCGGAGCTGTTGCAGCAGCATGGCCTGTTTCACGGCGGAGTGACGGCGTTTCTGGTCGACAACGCCACCACGATCGCAGCGGCGACGTCGCGCGGCCAGCCGGCGCTGACGGCGGAATACAAGCTGAACCTGCTGTCGCCGGCCTCGGGCGATCGTCTGATCTGCCGGGCGCGCGTGATCAAGCCGGGACGTCAGGTCGCCGTCGTTGCAGCCGACGTGTTCTGCGTCATCGACGGCAAGGAGAAGCACACCGCGACCGCATTGGCGTCGATCGCCATGCTCGACGACAAGGCGGCGGCACGAATCCAAAGCCCGGCCTGATCGAGGCCGGGCTTCGTAGCGTTTAGTCGGTTGGACGATGGAGAGAAGCTTACTTCTCTTCGGCGGCCGGAGCCGGCGCGGCTTCCTCGTCCTGCTGGGCTTCCGGATCGAAGAATTCGCCGGCGGCGGCGAGCGCCTCGGCGGCAGCGTCCTGGTCTTCCTGGCGGGTCGAGATGTCCTCGCCGCGCTTGATCCGCTCGGCCTCTTCGGCGGAGCGGGCGACCGTCACGGTGACGCTGGTCTCGACCTCGGGGTGGACGGCGATCGTCACCTTCTGCGCGCCGATTACCTTGATCGGCGAGTCGAGCCAGACCTGCGGGCGCGACACCGTCACGCCGTCGGCAGCCAGCGCGGCGACGATGTCGCGCACCGTCACCGAGCCGAACAGCTGGCCGGATTCGGAGGCCTGGCGGATGATGACGATGTCGCGGCCGTCGATCTTCTCGGCGACCTTGGCGGCTTCGCCCTTGGCCTGGATGTTGTTGGCCTCGAGCTCGGCCTTCATGCCGTCATACTTGGCGCGGTTCGCCTCGGTGGCGCGCAACGCCTTGCCGCGCTTCAGCAAGAAGTTGCGGGCGAACCCGTCCTTGACGCGCACGACTTCGCCCATCTGGCCAAGCTTGGCGACGCGTTCGAGCAGAATGACTTCCATTTTCGTTCTCCTTTAGATGCAAAGTACGGGTTTAAGTGGTTGGATCGAATCTCAAGCCGCGGGCAAAGGCGGCGGTCTTGTCTGCAGATAGCGCTGGCGCAGCCCGAACACGGCGTCGGCGATGCCGAGCGCGAACATCGCCACGATCGGCCAGCCGAACATGACGACGACCGCATAGATGCCACCGAGCCAGAAGCCGCGATTGGTGAGCGACAGCGTCAAGGTGTGCAGAACGGCGAAGCCGACGAGCGCATAGGCGATTACGAGTGCCGCGGTGACGATCTGCGCCAGCAGCGCAAGCATGCCGCCGATGAAGCTGACGGCGACCGCCGCCAGCAGCGCGACCAACGTCACGGCGGGAAGCGCCGTGGTGCGGAAATCCGGCCACGGCCGATTCAACCGCCCCGAGGTTTGCGTGATCTTGCCGGCGAGCCAAAGGTTCAGCGTCAGCGTCACCATGGAGATGACCGTTGCCGCGAGCGGCGCGAAGATCACCAACGCGTCGACCAGCCGTTCGATGTCACCGCTGGGCTGGGCTTCGCCGGCGCTGAGCATCTTGAGCAGGCCACGCCGCAGCGTGCCGGTGATCGTGTCAGTATCGGTGCCGAGCGTGAGCAGTGCGACGGTCGTGATGATGATGGCGAAGGCTGCAATCCAGAGCAGGATGCGGCCGACGGGGTACCATTCAAGTGCAGGCGGCTGCTGCTTGGCGCTGTCGCCGGCTGCGCCTGCGATCGGCCGTCCGAGCAGGGCGAGGTGGCCGAGCCACCAGCCGGGTACGGCGACCATCATGGCAAACGCGATGCTGTAGGGAAGGCCGAAGATCGTGCCGAGCACGGATGCCGCACCCACTCCACCAATAGCGGCGGTGAGGGGACCCCAGCCGAGCGCCGCCACCATGATCGGCAGCGATGCGAGATAGAACAGCAATATCGAGATCAGCGCGCCCGAACTGATCGAGGCGAACATCAGCGCCGACGCGGCGCCGGCGGCAAGTGCAACAATGAGTATCCCGATCATCAGCTGTCCCGCCCCCTTTGAGCGGTTAGGGGTCCTGCTTCGAGAACCCCAACCATCGGCGACCGGACGACCCGGAAGCCTTATGAGAATGAGCGGCCGGCGACGTATGCCGCCGGCCGGAAACGATTACCTGATCACGTAAGGCAGCAAGCCGAGGAAGCGCGCGCGCTTGATGGCGCGGGCGAGCTCACGCTGCTTCTTGGCGGACACGGCCGTGATGCGGCTCGGCACGATCTTGCCGCGCTCGGAGACGTAACGCATCAGCAGCTTGGAATCCTTGTAGTCGATCTTCGGCGCATTCGCGCCCGTGAACGGGCAGGACTTGCGACGGCGGAAAAACGGACGGCGGGCACCAGCATCAGCCATGATTCATTACTCCTCGGTCGCAGCTTCTTCTTCACGCGGACGGCGCGGGCCACGGTCGCCACGGAAACCACCCTCGCGGTCGCCACGGAAGCCGCCTTCGCGGTCGCCACGGAAGCCACCACCACGGTCATCGCGCTCGCGATCGCGGTCGGCCTTGCGCATCATCGCGGACGGGCCTTCCTCGTGCTCTTCAACGCGCACCGTGAGGTAACGGATGACGTCTTCGTTGATCCGCTCCTGGCGCTCGATCTCGGTGACGACAGCCGACGGTGCGTCGATGTTCATCAGCACGAAATGCGCCTTGCGGTTCTTGTTCATGCGGTAGGTGAGGGAACGCACGCCCCAGCTCTCGGTCTTGGTGACCTTGCCGCCGCCCTGTTCGACGATCCCCGTCATCTGGGCCGTCAGTTCATCCACCTGCTGGGTGCTCGCATCCTGGCGCGCGAGAAAAACATGCTCGTAAAGAGGCATGGTTGTCCTTTCCTGTGTTGGCGCGGTTTCCGGCGACAAGCCCTTCGAGACCTTCGGAAAGGACTCGAGCTGCTCAGAAGGCGGGAGCACGGGACGACGGGCCGACTGGCCCTGCCACATCAAAATCAACGGGTGAGTTTGCTGAGACCGTCCGTTCAGCTCCCGGCCGGAGCCCACGAATGGCGCGCTTATACGGATTTTGGCCGCGAAAGCAAGGGTTCTCGGCCCCCGGATGTGCGAGGCGTCGTAACCCTCCAGCCCGTTTGACACAACCTCAGGCGTTTTCCCGTTGATTTCTTTGTTTGTATGTCATACAAATATCTTTGGGAGGACGAGATATGGGTTCGGAGACCGCCAGCGGCATGTCTGCGCCCGATCCGAAGCACGCGGTCCGCGCGACGCGGTCGGCGGGGCGCAAGATGCGCTCGCTGCTGCTCGATGCCGCCAGCCGCCTGTTCAAGGAGGACGCGGGCTCTCGGGCACATCGATCTCCGATATCGCCGCGGCCGCGGACGCCTTTCCGAGCCAGATCACCTATTACTTCCGCACCAAGGAAGCGCTGTTCGTCGAAGCCGCCAGCCGCGACATGCTCTATCTCGCGCGCGCGACCGAGCAGGCCGCCCTGAATGCGCACACCCCGCGGGACTACACCCACGCTTTGGCCGAGACCGTGACCGCGACCGACACGGTCGCCTTTTTCGCGGAGGCCTTGACCCTCACGCGGCGCCGGCAGGACCTCGCACCCCTCGTCGAGCGCACCATCGAACGGCTGCACAGCGAGGGCGCGCGCGCCTATGCGGGCCAGGTCGAGCGGCACGGCTGGCGTTCGCTGCGCGCGCCCGAGGAGAGCTCGCGGCGGTTCTGGGCGATCGCGATCGGCGTGATCGTCGAAGGTTTCGCCATGGGCCGCGCTGCCGACGAGATGTGCCGCGAATTGCTGCGCGCGCTCGGCGAGCAGGCGACATCAACTTCGACGTCGGCTAATGACGGGACGCGGCTGCGCCTGGTCGGCGATCACAGCACTTCATCCTCAACGGACGGGGAGACAAGCACATGACCGCGCTTCGCATGCGAGCCCGCGATTTCCTCACCGAGGACGAATTGGTTGCTGTGCGCGAGCGCACGACGTGGAAGGGCGCGGCCCTGATCGTGCACGCCTGGGCGCTGATCCTGGGCGCGATCGCGCTGGTCGCGTGGTGGCCCAATCCGCTGACCTATCTGCTCGCCGTTGCGATCATCGGCTCGCGCCAGCTCGGGCTTGCGATCCTGATGCATGACGGGGCGCACGGCTGTCTGTCGGCGGACGAGAGGACCAACCTGACGCTGAGCCAGTGGTTCTGCGCCTATCCGATCTTCGCGGAGACCCGCGGCTATCGCCGCTATCATCTGCAGCATCATGCGCGGACGCAGCAGGAGGATGATCCCGATCTCGTGCTGTCGGCGCCGTTTCCGATCACGAAGCTGAGCTACCGCCGAAAGTTCTTCCGCGACATCACCGGGCAGACCGGCTACCAGCAGCGCAAGGCGCAATTGCTCAATGCGATCGGGCCGAAGGAGTGGCCGTTGTCGCGGCGCGCCGCCAACTTCTGGCAGAAGCTCGGGCAGCAATGCGTCACCAACGCGCTGCTGTTCGCGGGCCTTGCCGCCGCCGGCGTGTGGTGGGCCTATCCGCTGTTGTGGCTGGTGCCGCTGCTGACCTGGATGATGGTGATCACGCGCATCCGCAACATTGCCGAACACGCCGTCGTGCCCGACAGCTCCGATCCCCTGCGCAACACCCGCACCACGCGGGCCAACGTCCTCGAGCGTCTCTTCATCGCGCCGTACTACGTGAACTATCACCTCGAGCATCATTTGCTGTTCTACGTGCCCTGCTACAACCTGCCGCGCGTCCACCGCATCCTGAGCGAAAGCCGCTATGCGGATCGGATGGAGGTGCAGCCGGGCTACGCCGCGGTGCTGCGGCTGGCGACCGCCAGGCCCGCCAGCGAGGATCGTCCGGGGCAGCTGGTCAACAGCGCACGCCGGGCGAGGGCCGGCGCCGAGGTTAACGCCGACCAGAATGCCGGCGGGTTCTAGTGTGCTGAATGCGAAGTTCGTGCGATTTCGCGGCAGCCACTTTCACGAACTTCGCATTCATAAAGCACACTAGAATCATAAGTTTGCTAGTGTCCTTATCGAATCCGAAGTTCGCTCCGAAGGTGCGGCAAATGATGCGAACTTCGGATTCGGGACACTAGCCCGGAGCCGGACCGGCATTCCCAGGGTTCCTCCGGCGCGGCTTGACAGCACCGCCTCCGTCAGTGTCTTACGGCCGGGTCCGGGGCCGGTTGCAAGGCTTGGTTGCAAGGGATTGGCCCGGACCCGCTGTGGCGCGTTTTGCGCGGCGCGGATACCGTTTCCCCTGCGGCAGGCGTAAAGCGCCTGCGCGGAGATCACGCTCAACAAGGTAGGGATCGCCGATGACGGCAGCATTTACGTTTCCCGGGCAGGGCTCGCAGGCGGTTGGCATGGGCAAGGCCCTGGCCGACGCCTTTCCGGCGGCCAGGGCGGTGTTCGACGAGGTCGATTCCGCGCTGGGCGAGAAGCTGACCGCGATCATCTGGGATGGCCCCGGCGAGACATTGCAACTCACCGAAAATGCCCAGCCCGCCCTGATGGCGGTGTCGATCGCCACATTGCGCGTGCTCGAGAGCGAAGCCGGCTTTTCGGTCGGCCGCAACGCGGCCTTTGTTGCCGGGCACTCGCTCGGCGAGTATTCGGCGCTGGCCGCCGCCGGAAGCCTCTCCGTCAGCGACACCGCGCGGCTGCTCCGCACCCGCGGGCTCGCGATGCAGAAGGCGGTGCCGGTCAGCGTCGGCGCGATGGCCGCACTGCTCGGTCTCGATTACGAAACCGCCGTGGCGGTCGCCAACGAGGCGGCGCAGGGACAAGTCTGCCAGGCCGCCAACGACAATGGCGGCGGCCAGGTGGTGGTCTCCGGCGACAAGGCCGCCGTCGATCGCGCGGTCGAAATCGCCAAGACCAAGGGCGCCAAGCGCGCCATGCTGCTGCCGGTGTCTGCGCCGTTCCATTGCAAGCTGATGCAGCCGGCGGCCGATGCGATGGCAGAGGCGCTGTCGGGGGTGACCATCAAGGCGCCCGCGGCGCCGCTGGTCTCCAACGTGCTGGCCTCCGCCATCACCGATCCCGACGAGATCCGCCGCCGCCTGATCGAGCAGGTCACGGGCACCGTGCGCTGGCGCGAGTCGGTTGCCTATATGGCAGGGCAGGGCGTGACGCGGTTCTTCGAGATCGGCGCCGGCAAGGTGCTGAGCGGCCTCGTCAAGCGCATTGCCGACGGCGCGGTCGGCGTGTCCGTCGGCGGTCCGAACGATATCGCTGCGGCCAAGGACGCGCTCGCAGCTTCGGCTTGAAGCAGCCGGAAGGAGAATTCGATGTTTGATCTGACTGGCAAGACGGCGCTCGTCACGGGCGCAACCGGCGGCATCGGCGGCGCGATCGCGCAGGCGCTGCATGCGCAGGGCGCGACGGTAGCGATCTCGGGGACGCGGCGCGAGGTGCTGGACGGCTTCGCGGCCAAGCTCGGCGAGCGCGTGCACGTCCTGCCGTGCAATCTCTCCAGCAAGGATGATGTCGAGGCGCTGGTGCCGGCAGCGGAAGCTGCGATGGGGCAGGTCGACATCCTGATCGCCAATGCCGGCATCACCCGCGACAACCTGTTCGTGCAGCTGCGCGACGAGGATTGGGACGACGTGATCGCGGTCAACCTGACCGCGACGTTCCGCCTGGCGCGCGCCGCGACCAAGCTGATGATGCGCAAGCGCTTCGGCCGCATCATCGCGATCACCTCGATCGTCGGCGTCACCGGCAATCCGGGGCAGGGCAACTACACTGCGTCGAAGGCCGGCATCATCGGCCTGATCAAGACGCTGGGCGCCGAATACGCCAAGCGCGGCGTGACCGCCAATTGCATCGCGCCGGGTTTCATCAAGACGCCGATGACCGATGCGCTCAACGACAAGCAGCGCGAATCCATCCTGGCGAAGGTTCCTGCGGCGCGGCTCGGAACGCCCGAGGACATCGCCGCCGCGGCGGTCTATCTGGCCTCGAACGAGGCCGCCTACGTCACCGGACAGACGATCCACGTCAACGGCGGGATGGCTATGATTTGAGCTACTGGCCGGCTCTCGCAATGCGGCGAAAAGCCGTTTTCGGGAGCCGGTTCAGGCGTGTAGTCAAGGCTTTGGAAGTATGGTAGCTGAAGCCCCCGTGGATGGGCGAAGAACGCCATTGCAGGATTTTGAAACCCTGTATATTGGCGTGGCGACGCCTGCCGTTCGCCGGGGCTTTAATCGGCTACGACCGGGCCGAATCAAGACTATGCGCGACTGAGTAATCGAGACGACCACGATGGCTCGTATCGTCTTGGGGTCGGGTCCAATGGAACAACGAGGTTGAACGATGAGTGAGATTGGCGAGCGGGTTAAGAAGATTGTGGTCGAGCACCTTGGTGTCGAACCCGAGAAGGTGGTCGATAGCGCGAGCTTCATCGATGACCTCGGCGCCGACAGCCTCGACACCGTCGAGCTCGTGATGGCATTCGAAGAAGAATTCGGTTGCGAGATTCCCGACGACGCGGCGGAGACGATTCTGACCGTTGGCGACGCGACCAAGTTTCTCGAGAAGAACGCGAAGAGCTGACGCCGATCGCGAAGTTGACGGGGCCGGACGGACCGTGATCGAGCGGTCCCCCGGCTTCTTATTATCAGCCGCGCATTGCTGGCCGGAGACGTGGAAATGAGACGAGTTGTCGTCACGGGGCTGGGCATGCTTACACCGCTCGGCTGCGGCGTTGACGCAACTTGGGCGCGCATCCTCGCCGGAGACAGCGGCGGCAAGAAGATCGACACGTTCGACGTGTCCGACCTGCCGAGCCAGGTCGCCTGCTACATTCCGCGCGGCGACGGCACTGGCGGCACCTTCAATCCCGATCAGTGGATGGAGCCGAAAGACCAGCGCAAGGTCGACGACTTCATCGTCTATGCGATGTGCGCGGCCAAGCAGGCGCTGGACGATGCCGACTGGCATCCGAAGTCGGACGAGGACCAGTTCGCCACCGGCACGATGATCGGCTCCGGCATCGGCGGCCTCACCGGCATTGCCGAGACTGCGGTGCTGCTGAAGGAGCGCGGACCGCGCAGGGTCTCTCCGTTCTTCATTCCGGGCCGCCTGATCAATCTGGCCTCCGGCTATGTCTCGATCGAGCACGGCCTGAAGGGGCCCAATCATGCAGTGGTCACGGCGTGCTCGACCGGCGCGCATGCGGTCGGCGACGCGGCGCGGCTGATCGCGCTCGGCGACGCCGAGGTGATGGTCGCGGGCGGCGCCGAATCGCCGATCTCGCGCATCGGCATCGCCGGCTTCTGCGCGGCGCGTGCGCTGTCCACCGGCTTCAACGAGACCCCGGAAAAGGCATCGCGGCCGTACGACAAGGATCGCGACGGCTTCGTGATGGGTGAGGGCGCCGGCGTCCTCGTGCTCGAGGAATACGAGCACGCGAAGCGCCGCGGCGCGAAGATCTATGCCGAGGTCACCGGCTATGGCCTGTCGGGCGATGCCTTCCACATCACCTCGCCGCCGCCGGACGGCAATGGCGGCTTCCGCAGCATGACCATGGCGCTGAAGCGCGCCGGCCTTGCGGCATCCGATCTCGACTACATCAATGCGCACGGCACCTCGACGCAGGTCGGCGACGAGATCGAGCTCGGCGCGGTCGAGCGCCTGCTCGGCAATGCGGCATCGAAGGTTTCGATGTCGTCGACCAAGTCCGCGACCGGACATCTGCTCGGTGCGGCCGGCGCGATCGAGGCGATCTTCGCGATCCTGGCGATTCGCGATAACGTGGTGCCGCCGACCATCAATCTCGACAATCCGTCGGTGCAAACGGCGATCGATCTTGTGCCGCATACGTCGCGCAAGCGTGACGTCAATGTGGCGCTGTCCAATTCCTTCGGTTTCGGTGGCACCAACGCTTCCGTGATCGTGCAGCGCGTGACCAATTAGTAGGTCGTTAGAGCGTTTTCGAGCGAAGTGGGTGCCGGTTCGCGTGAAGGAAACGCGTCGAAAAAGAGAATCCAAAGTCCCGTTCCGATTCGATCGGGACGGGACTTTGGAACTAGTCCACCATTTTGCCGTATTCCGCGGTGACTCCTAATAGCGGGCGTATGCTATTGGCAGGGCAGGGGTTTGTCCGGCCACGATTCAACCGGCAGGATATTGGTTTGCATCGATGAGTGAGAGGCCGCCCATTTCACCGAGGAGCCCACGCGCCGCGCTGGAGCCCGAACAGCTTCCGCCGCCGCCCAAGCGCTCGGATCGCGCCCGCAATCCCTTCGTGATCGTCGGCAATGCCATCTTCACCATCCTGATCATCCTGATGATCGGCGCCGGCGCGACGTATTACTACGGCAAGCAGGCGCTGGAATCGCCGGGACCGCTGCAGGAAGACAAGATCGTCAACATCCCGGCGCGCGCCGGCAAGCGTGACATCGCCGACGTGCTCTCGCGTGAGGGCGTGATCAACGTCAATCCGTGGGTCTTCATCGGCGGGGTGTTCGCGCTGAAGGCAAGTTCCGATCTCAAGCCCGGCGAATATTCGTTCCAGAAGAACGCCAGCCTGCGCGACGTCATCGCCACCATCGTCGATGGCAAGGTGGTGCAGCACGCCATCACGATACCGGAAGGCCTGACTTCCGAGCAGATCGTGACGCGGCTCTCCGACAACGACATCTTCACCGGCTCGGTGCGCGAGATCCCGCGCGAGGGCACGCTGCTGCCGGAGACCTACAAATTCCCGCGCGGCACCACGCGCGACCAGGTGATCCAGCGCCTGCAGCAGGCGCAGAAGCGCGTGCTCGCCGAAATCTGGGAACGCCGCAACACCGACACGCCGCTGAAATCGCCGGACCAGCTGGTCACGCTGGCCTCGATCGTCGAGAAGGAAACCGGCCGCGCCGACGAGCGCAGCCGCGTCGCCGCCGTGTTCGTGAACCGCCTGCGCCAGCGGATGAAGCTGCAGTCCGATCCGACCATCATCTACGGACTAGTGGGCGGCAAGGGAACGCTGGGCCGTCCGATCAAGCGCAGCGAAATCACGCAGCCGTCGCCCTACAACACCTATGTGATCGACGGCCTGCCGCCCGGACCGATCGCCAATCCCGGCCGCGCCTCGCTGGAGGCGACCGCCAATCCGGCGCGCACCCGCGACCTGTTCTTCGTCGCTGACGGAACCGGCGGCCACGCCTTCACCGAAACCTACGACCAGCACGCGAAGAACGTCGCCAAGCTGCGCGCGTCGGAAAAGCAGATCCAGAACGACACCGTCGAGCCCGCGGATGATCCGGCGCCCGCCGCCGCGACGCCCGGCGCCGACACCAATCCCACGGCGACGACGCCGAAGCCCACCAATCAAAAGAAGCCGCCGCGCGGTCGGCAGGGCGCAGCCCAACAGACCAATTCGCCACCGGTGGTGCAGCGCTAAAGCGCGATCGTCATCGCGCTTTAGCTTCTTGTTTGAGCATGATCTTTCGGAAAACCGCCATACACTTTTCCGGATCATGGTGTAGCTCTGCATTTTCCGGTGGTGGAACGTAATTCCACTTTCACGGAATCCGTTTTAAGGTCGCACCGGCCCCCCACGAGTCTCGCAGGCTCCGGGTGAGTCCCATATCCTTCTGTTGGAGAGTTCACGCGATGGCGCTGTCGAGCATGACTGGCTTTGCCCGAAGCCATGGCGCAAGCGGTCCCTATACGTTCGAGTGGGAGCTGAAATCGGTCAATGCCAAGGGCTTTGACCTGCGGTTGCGGCTTCCGCCGGGCTGGGACGAACTGGAAGCGCTTGCCAAGAAGCGGGCCGGCGAGCTGCTGTCGCGCGGCACGGTCTACGCCAATCTCAGCGTCAAGCGCACCGACGCGGCGCAGACCATCCGGATCAATGAGGACGTGCTCGCCGCCGTGGTGAAGGTCGCCGGCACGCTCGCGCAGCGGATCGACGCGGTGGCGCCGAGCATCGACGGACTGCTCGGCATCAAGGGCGTCATTGAGGTGGTCGAGCCCGAGAGCAACGAGGACGAGGACAAGGCGGCGCGCGAGGCGGCGGCGATGGCCTTCGAGCAGGCGCTCGGCAGCCTTGTCGAGATGCGCCGCCGCGAGGGCGATGCGCTGGGGCAGATCCTGATGCAGCGGATGGACGAGGTCGAGCGGCTCGCCAGGCGCGCCGAGACCGCTCCCGGCCGCAAGCCCGAGGCGATCAAGGCGCGGCTGGCCGAGCAGATCGCGGCCCTGCTCGAGACGTCCGACCGCTTCGATGCCGACCGCCTGAACCAGGAGGCGATCCTGATCGCCACCAAGGCCGACATCCGCGAGGAACTCGACCGCATCGCCTCGCACATCGCCCAGGCGCGCGAGATGATCGGCAAGGGCGGTCCGGTCGGGCGCCGGCTCGACTTCCTCGCCCAGGAATTCAATCGCGAGGTGAACACCTGCTGCTCGAAGTCGAACGACGTCGAGCTGACCAACACCGGGCTTGAAATGAAGAACGTGGTCGAGCAGTTCCGCGAACAGGTCCAGAATCTGGAGTGAATGATGACGGCGCAGGGTTTTGACGGCGTAGAGCGGCGCGGACTGATGTTCGTCCTGTCGTCGCCGTCGGGCGCCGGCAAGACGACGCTGTCTCGCATGCTGCTTGAACGCGAGCCGGGCCTGAAGATGTCGGTGTCGGCGACCACGCGGCCGATGCGGCCGGGCGAGGTCGAGGGCCGCGACTATTTCTTCGTCGACAAGAAGAAATTCGAGAAGATGGTCGAGCAGGGTGAACTGCTCGAATGGGCCACCGTATTCGACAACCGCTACGGCACGCCGCGTGCGCCGGTCGAGGCCGCCCTAGCGGTGGGGCAGGATGTTCTGTTCGATATCGACTGGCAGGGCACGCAACAGCTCCACCAGAAAGCCAGCGCCGATGTGGTGCGGGTGTTCATCCTGCCGCCGTCGGCCGCCGATCTCGAGAGGCGGCTGCATACCCGGGCGCAGGATTCGGAAGAGGTCATCCGCGGACGGATGAGCCGCGCCAGTCATGAGCTGAGCCATTGGGCGGAATACGACTACATCGTCGTCAACCACAACGTCGACGATGCCTTTGCCGAGGTGCAGTCGATCCTGAAGGCCGAGCGCCTCAAGCGCGAGCGCCGCACCGGCCTTACCGAATTCGTGCGCGGCCTGCAGCGTCAGCTCGAGAAGTAGCGCGTTGCGGACGTGATGCGAGCGCATCACGTCCGTTTGCATTTTTCCTAAGCGGACCTTAGTTCGTCGCGCTGCGCGCAAGCCGCTGCAGCATTGCGGCGATCTGCTTGTTGTCCTGCTCCCTTTGATCCCGATCACGCGTAGCCTCGCGACGTGGAGCTGGCTTCTCGGCCCGGCGTGGAGCGGGCGTCTCCGCACGGCGCGGAGCGGGCGTCTCCGCACGGCGCGGAACGGGCGTCTCGGCGCGGCGCGGCGCAGCCTCGGACAGCCGCAGCGGACGGTCCCGGCTGACAACCGCCATCGGGGGCGCCGGCTCGGTGTGCAGCGAATCCCACGGCGCCTGCCACTCATCCTTGGTCTCGTAAGGCGGCGTACGCGTGCGAGTCAGCCGGAAAACCAGCGTGCTGACCAGGCCGGCCAGCGCCAGGGCTCCAACCATCACGATCAGCAGCATCTGCGTCGACGACGGTGACTTCTCCACGGACGCTTCGGCCGTGGCGGGGGCGGCAGGCGCCGGCGCGGCCGCCGGTTGCGGCGTCGTGTCTGCCTGCGCAACCGCGGTCGGCTGGTCTGCGGCGCGTCTGGTTCCGTTGGTTCCGGCCATGCTCGATGCATCCAGCCATCTGGCGTTCACGTCGGACGGCTGCGCGTTGGTACCGGTGGGCGTGGCTGCCGGGTCGGGCGTCGCTGCCGTTCCGCCGGCCTGGCCGGCGTCGGCGCTTGGCGCAGGTACGGCTGCGACCTGGGGCGAGGGCCATTCGGCATGGGCATCGGCGACTGATCTGCGCATCGCCGGCTGCTGCGGCGCGGGCTGGCTCTGCGGCGTCGGCTGGCTCTGTGGCGGCGTCGCGTCGGCCGTTGTGGTATCGGGCGCTGCTGCCGCCGGCGGCTGCTGCGTGCTCGTCGTCGCCGTCTTGGCGGCCTTGTTCTTGGCCTCGCCGAGATACCAGCACTTCTTCTTGCTGCGATCGAGATGGTAGAACCAGTGGCTTCCCGCAGGCGCGGTTCCCTTGGGCGCGGCCAGGCAGGTGTCCGCCGTGTTGTTGGTGCTATTGGCCGTATTGGCGGCGGTCTGGGCCATGGCGCTGCAACTGGCGCCGGCCAGGATGCTGGCGGCAAGCGCCGCAGCGAATTTCGCTGAACGATTTGACATACGCGTCCCCGGTATCTCTTTTTTAACGCAAACGCTGGAGATCCCAATCTCGGCAAAGAGTTGGGTCGCAATGCGCCGCAAATCCGGAACGGGTAGGGCTTAATTGGGGCTCGCGGCGTGCCGCAATTGCGGCGAGCCCGAGGCCGCGGAACATGAACCGAACGATGGCTTGGTTCGACCGTCAGGTTCCATCGGAGCGGCCGCGTCCCGCCGGCGATAGCAGCACCGGCGGCACGTCATGTCTCAGCGTGATCTTTCGGAAAACCGCGTCACGCTCTTCCGGAATGCTCTAGTTCTTCAGGATGATGCGTCCGACGACCTTGCCGGCGCGCAGCTCGTCGATCCATTTCTGGACGTCGGCCATCGGCTCTTCCTTCATCGGCGTCGGCTTGATCTTGCCATCGCGGGCGAGCGCCATCAATTCCTGACCTTCGGCCAGCGTGCCGACCATGAAGCCTTCGATGGTCATGCGCTTGTACACCCACTGCACCATCGGCAGCGTGAACTGGCCGCCCATCAGGCCGGACACCACGATCTTGCCGCCGCGCGCGACCGTCGACACCGCAAACGCCATCGACTTCTCGTTGCCGGCAAAGTCGACGACGCCGTCGAAGCCGCCGTCGCTCTCCTTCAGCATGCGCTTGACGACATCGGGCTCTGCCGGGTCATAGGCGGCCGCCGCGCCGTTCTTCAGCGCGGTCTCGCGCGCCGCGGGGCTGAGATCGGCAACCGTGATCGGCTGCTTGAACATCGCCTGCGCGAATGACAGGCCCATCATTCCGACGCCGCCGAGACCGATCAGCAGCAGATTGCGCTGGCGCGGACGATCGACCAGGCGCTTCAGCGCGCCAAAGGCGGTGACGCCGGAGCACATCAGGGTGGCGGCCTGGTTGACCGGCAGCGCATCGTAATCGAGCAGGTATTTTGCGTCGGGCACCAGCACGTGGGTGGCGAAGCCGCCGTCGATCGAGACGCCGAGGAAGCGCTGCTTGACGCAGAGATTCTCGTCGCCGGCGAGGCAGTCGCGGCACTGGCCGCAGCCGATCCAGGGGAAGACGGCCTTCTTCGTCCCGATCAGATCCTTCGGCGCATCGGGGCCGACCTCGTCGACCACGCCCGCGATCTCATGGCCGAGCGTGAAGGGCAGGGTCATGCCGCGGGTGGTGTCGAGCTTCTTGCCGCCGCCGAGATCGGCGTAGCCGTCCTGGATGTGGAGATCGGAATGGCACAGGCCGCAGCGCTCGATGCGCACCAGCACTTCGCGTCCCTGGGGCTTCGGCGTGTCGACGATGGTTTCGCACAGCGGTGCATCGAATTTGACGAGGGATTGGCGAACCATACGCGCCATTACGTTTTCTCCTGTTGTTCTATTTTGTGGCCCGTATATCGGCCAATTCCCGGGCCATGGCAACAAAGCCCGCGACCGGAATGGTTTCGGCGCGCCGTGTCGCGTCGATATCGGCTGCGGCAGCAAGCCGCGCCGGATCGACCGACAGCGATTTCAAACTCTGGCGCAGCATCTTGCGGCGCTGGCCGAAGGCGGCGGCTGCGACCTGCTCGAGCATGCGGCGGTCGCACGGCTCGGGCGCGGCGCGCGGTATCAATCGTACCACCGAGGACGTGACCTTCGGTTGCGGCACGAAGGCCGCGGGCGAGATGTCGAACAGGATCTTGGTCTCGGCGCGCCAGTTGGCGAGCACCGCGAGCCGGCCATACGCCTCCTCGTCCTCATGGGCGACGATGCGCTCGGCGACCTCGCGCTGGAACATCAGGACCATCATGTCGTACCAGGGCGGCCACGGCTCGATCGACAGCCAGTCGACCAGCAGCTGGGTCGCGATGTTGTAGGGCAGGTTGGCGACGATCTTGGCCTTGGCGCCATCGAGCAAGGGACGCGGGTCAAAGCGCTGCGCGTCGCCATGCACGATCTCGATGCGGCCGGGATAGCGCTTGGCGATATAGTCGAGCGCAGCCAGCGCCCGCTCGTCGCGCTCGATGGCGATCACGCGCTTGGCACCCAGCGCAAGCAGCGCGCGCGTCAAGCCGCCGGGACCGGGGCCGACCTCGATCACGGTGGAGTCTTCCAGCGGGCCCGCGGCGCGGGCAATGCGCGCGGTGAGGTTGAGATCGAGCAGAAAATTCTGGCCGAGCGATTTGCGCGCCGACAGCGAATGCTCGCGAATGACGTCGCGCAGCGGCGGCAGATCGTCGATCGTGCTCACTTAGCTTGATGCCGCGGCCATGCGCGCGGCGAGCCGGAGGGCGGCGATCAGGCTCGACGGATTGGCCTTGCCGGTGCCGGCGATATCGAATGCGGTGCCGTGATCGGGCGAGGTCCGGATGAAGGGCAGCCCCAGCGTGACGTTGACGGCGTCCTCGAACGCGACGGTCTTGATCGGGATCAGCGCCTGGTCGTGATACATGCAGATCGCGCAGTCGTAGGTCTTGCGCGCGGCTGCGTGGAACATGGTGTCGGCCGGCAGCGGGCCTCGGACGGCAATGCCGTCGCGGCGCAGGATCTCGACCGCGGGCGCGACGATCTCGACGTCTTCCATGCCGAGCGTGCCGTCTTCGCCGGCATGCGGATTGAGGCCGGCAATGGCGAGCCGCGGCGCTGCGAGGCCGAACCGCGCCTTCATGTCCGCGACCACGATCCGCGCGGTCGACACGATCAGGTCGGTCGTCAATTGCGCCAGCGCCTCGCGGACCGACACATGGATCGTCACCGGGACAACGGCGAGCGCCGGTGACCACAGCATCATCACCGGCTGCGGCGCGCGCCCGCCGCTTGCGGCAAGCTCGGCCAAGAACTCTGTGTGGCCGGGATGCCGGAAGCCGGCGCGGTACAGCACGTTCTTGGCGATCGGATTGGTGACGACGGCGCTGGCCTTGCCGGCGGCGACATCGGCGACGGCCTGCCGGATCGATGCCAGCGCCGCATCGGCACTCGTGCCGTCGGGCTGGCCCGGTCGCGCCGTCGCTGTCTTGCCGGTCGCAACCACGGGGAGGGCGCGTGCGAACGTCGCGGATGCCTCCGCGGCGCTGACCTCGGCCAACTCGACGGCAAGCCCGAGCGTCTTGGCGCGTTCGGCAAGCGCGGCGCGGTCGCCCAGCAGATAGAACGGCGGGAGATCGAGTTCGCGGCGGCGCAGCCATGCGGCGAGCGTGATGTCGGGGCCGATGCCTGCGGGCTCGCCGGATGTAAGTGCGAGAGGTTGAGCCATGCGTCAACGATAGTCGATCATCGCCCGCCTGGATATTCGATCATCGCGGCTTTTCGGACTTCCTGCAGGTAGGCCTTCGACTTCGCCTCGTACTTCTGCACGTACATCTTGTCGCGCATCTCACGCTTCTTCGGCGTGTCGACGGTGGTTGCCTTCCTGCCGCAGAGGGCGACCATTTCAACGCCCTGCTTGGTGACCTCGGGAGGGGTGAGGTGGCCGACCGGGGTCTTGTCCAGGATGTCGCGCAGCGACTGCGGCAGGTCAGCCGAGGTCTTCACGACGATCTCGCGGATCGCGGCGTTGCGCATCGACTTGAAGAAGGTGTTGGCTTCCTCGCAACTGGTAACGCGCTCGCGCAGGCTGTCCGCTTCCTTGCGGCGTCCCTCGAACTCCGACTGCGGCGCGCCGCGGGGCACGATCAGAACGACCGGCTGCATCCTGTATTCGAATGCCTCGGCCTCAGCCGCGCCTCCGGTCTCCTTGACCGCGTTGGCCACGTCCTTTTCGCCAACCTGCAGGCTTTCCTTGAAGCGGCCGCGGACCAGGCTGGTCCAGACCATGTCGGCCCTGATGCGTTGCTTCAGCGTGTCCGGGCGGATGCCCTTGCCCTCGAGCACCTTGGTGAGTTGGTCGCCGGAAAGCCGCATCCGCTGCGCCATGCCGCCGAAGGACTGGTCGATATCGCCGGCGGAGGGATCGACGCCGAATTTCTTGGCTTCCTTGATCTTCAGCTTCTCATCGATCAGCTCGTCGAGGACGGTCTTCCGATCAGGCGTCTTGCCGCCGGTCAGGGCGTTCAGCTTGGCGCGCTGCTCGATGTCGTAATTGGTGATGGGCTCGCCATTGACCATCACGGCGATGGTCTGGGCATGCAGTCGCGCGCCGCCTCCGAACAGGAGGAAAAGAGCCAGCAGGGAACTCAACACTAGCTGATGGCGGCGCGTTGGCAGGCTAGCGGTCGTCATTATCGTCATGTCAGCCGTTTAAACCAATTCAAGCCGGAGCCACAGGCCCGCAGGCAATCCAAGCACCCCGCCAGACCGCTCGCTCGCTACTGCATGCCAGCCGAACTGCTGGACGTGGAGGTCTGCGCGATCGTCCGCAGCCCGATCTGGAACATGAACGCGTGGCTGAGGACGGGCGGCGTCGAGCCGGCCTGATAGGTATAGGACGTGACATAGTTGGCGGCCAGCACGAAGCAGTCGTCCACATAGCCCGCGCCGAACGCGTACTGGTTGATTTTGTTCGCTTCAAGGTCCCAGCGCGCCGCGCCCTGAACCACCCAGTTCGCCGCCACCTTGATCGATCCGCTGGCGAGGATGCCTTCGCGGCGCGTCAAATAGCCAAGCTCCGGCTGCGCGGCATAGTCGCCGTACATCAGGCTGACCGACCAGCGGTCGAAGTTCGCGCTGGCCTGGGCCTCGAACCGGTTGATGTTCCAGGTCGCCTCGTCCATCCGCGAGCGGACGCTGAACGTGTAGGTGCGGTTGGGCGAGTAGGCAAGGCTCGCGACATAGTCCGAGCGCGGATTCTGCAGGCCGGAATCGATGCCGGTGTTGGTGACGTCCGCGACTGCGAACGAGTTCAACCCGAACATCTGATAGGACTGTCCGAACATCGCCTTGACGCTGCCGCCGCGATCGAACTGCGTGGTGGCCTGCACGCCGACATTGGCGCGGCTGCCGCCTTCGACGCGGTCGTAGCCGGAGAACTTGTCGATCGCGAACAGGTTCGAGGTATCGAACACCAGGCTCTGCGCGTCCTCGTTCGGAAGCTTGCCGGCGCTGGGTTCGTCGGGCCGGATGATGACCTGCGCAATCGGCTCGATGGTCGTCGTGCCCCACGGCTGCACGTTGATGAAGGGGTAGCGGTATTCGAAGCCGACTGTCGGCATCAGGCGGACCGTCTGGGTGTCGCCGACCGGCAGGAAGTTGGAAACGCCCGGCTGGTTCGAAATGTCGGCGTTGATGGCATCGGCGCGGACGCCGACGAACGGCGTCCAGATCTGGCCGAGCGGGTCGGTATAGGATTTACGCCACTGCGCCTCGGCGGTCAGCCTTGTGTAGGTGCCCGGCATGCCGCGCAGCAGGCACTGCGACGGCGTGCGCGCCATCGGGTCCGCGGATGTGGTCAGGCACAGGCCGTTGGTGTTGGCCGTCGTCGTGATCGGGTCGAACACCGCGGTTTCGCGGGTCAGGTTGGTGAAGTTCACCTTGTAGCTGAACTCGCCACCGAAGATCGGGCTGTTGATCACGTTGTTGTAGTCGATAACGGGCGCGACCACCGGAACCTGGTTCTGGTTGCCGGAGTAGCTGAGATAATAGATCGCGCGTGCGTCGAAGAAGCTGCGGTTGCCGACGCCGGTCAGATAGAGCTGCGAGATCGCCTCGGTCGGCAGCGACAGGAACGATCCGAACGGATCCTTGTACTGGGCCAGCCGGTAATCGGACATGAAGTAGTAGTCGGACAGCAGCACGCCGTCCCAGCCCCAGGTCCATTTGTCGTTCAGCGCGAACTGACCCTTGGTCTCGATGCCGCCGCGGAACTGGCGGTCACCGGGCTGGCCGGCGAAGGCGCCTTGATCAAGCTGGTCGATGCCGTAGAGCCGGATCTGATAGGCGCCGTTCGACAGGCGCTGACGGAATTCGCCCTGGAACAGCACGCCCTGCTTCGAGGTGATGCGCGGATTGAACGTCGCGTCGAAGTCCGGCGCGAGCGCGAAGTAATAGGGGATTTCGACGCCGACGCCGAACGCCGAATACGTGGTGAAGCCCGGCATCAGGAAGCCGCTCTTGCGCTTCACGGTCGGATCGGGCGTCGAGAAGTAGGGCAGATACGCCATCGGAACGCCGAAGAATTCGAGCTGGGCGTTCTCGAAATAGAGCATCTTCTCGGTCTGGTTATGGATGATGCGCGCGCCCTTGACCTGCCAGAGCGGCGGCTTCTTCGGATCATCCTTACAGGGCGCGCAGGCGGTATAAACGCCGTTGTCGAACACCGTGTAATTGCCGCTGGACCGATCGGCGCGGGTCGCCGCCATGCGGGTCTGGTCTTCGGTGTCGACGCGCAGCGAATCGACGAACCCGTCGCGGTAGTCGTCGCTGAGATCAAGGATGTTGGCGTAGGTGATCTTGCCTTCCGCATCGGTCATGCGGATGTTGCCTTCGGCATGAAGACGCTTGGTCTTCTGATCGTAGATGACCTTGTCGGCCTCGACGCTGGTGCCGTTGTAGAACATCTGGACGTTGCCGACGGCCGAGATGCGCTGGTTGTTGTAGTCGTAATCGACCTCGGTCGCCTGAACGAGCATCTGCCCGTCATTCTTGGCCGGCGGGCGGGGCGGCTTCGGCGGACGCGGATTGTAGGTGAAGGCCTGCGCGGCAGCCGGCGTCGACGCGACAACGTCGAGCGCGCTGACCACGACGAACGCGGCGAGGAGAGCTGAGATCGAAACGCCAAACGCGGCCATGCGGCTCCGTTGACGGCGCAGGACACTGCGCCGCCCGAGAGCAGGCGACCTCAACTGGCGGGCGGCGACGATAGCCACTACCCGTCCTCCTGGTACAGCAAGGCTAAGAAACCGGTGAGGCTGCCCACAACGACAGGCAACCACGCCGCAGCGATGGGATGCATCAACTCAGCCTTGCTCAAATCTTCAGTTACTTTCGACAGCACGTAGAGCAGAAAGCCCGCGCCCACGCCACTCAAAACCATCTTCTGCACGCCGCCCATCCGAAAGAAGCGGAGGCTCACAGAAGCCGCCAACATCACCATCGCAGCCAGCAAAAACGGCTGTGCGATGAGCTTGTGATACTGCAAGCGATAGCCAGCCGTCGCGAACCCTGAGCTCTCCGACGAACGGATGTAGTTCGGCAGTTGCCAAAAGGACACAGTTTCCGGGGTGGAGAAACTGTTGCGCACCTGTGCCGGGGTAAGGGTGGTGGTCAGGTAGAAGGTGTCCTGATCCACCGGAGGCTTATCGAGGGTGAATCGGCGCACGCCCTTGAACACCCAGCGGCCGTCTTCGAGCGCCGCTTCGCGCGCTTCGATTCGCTCCTTGAACTGGAGCGCCGTATCGAATCGGAACACGGTGAGGCCGGTCAGCCGGACGCCCTGCTGCTCGCTGCGGGCCGCATTGATGATCGCCTGACCCTCGTCGTTGATCTGGTTCAGCCAGAAGCCGGACGCGTCCTGAATGCCGCCGCCGGGCGCCGAGCCGAACAGCTCGGCTTCCATCCGTTTGGACAGCTCGCGCAGATTGGCCGATACCGGATTGTAGGCGGTGGTCGCGAAGATGCCGAGCACGATCGCACTGGCCAGCGCCGGCGAGATGAATTGCCAGGCCGAGACGCCGGCGGCGCGGGCCACGACGAGCTCCAGCCGACGCGACAAAGCGAGGTAGCAGGTCATGGCGCCGATCAGCACGCAGAACGGCATCAGCTTCTCGAGCAGCTGCGGCACCCGGAATAGCGAAGTTTCCGCGACCGTGATCGCGGAGGCCGAGACGAGGCCCGACGTCTTGCGCACCATCTCGATGTAATCGACCAGCACGAGCAGCACGAAGATGCCCGCGAACACGCCCACCGCCGCGACCACGAAGCGGCCGGCGAAATAACGCCCGAGCGTGTTTGTGACCATGCTCATGCGGTTGCCGGCCTCCGGAAGAGGCGCGCAATGCGCTCGTTATTCCTGTCGATCGCTTCCATCAGCCGCGGCGGCGGTTCGACGACCACGCCGCCGACGATCATCCAGATGCCGATGCCGATGCCGCCGAACAGCATCAGATACTGCACCAGCGCCGCGAGCGGCGTCTTCACCGCCATGACCGAGCAGGCGAACCCGACCATGCGCAGGCCGAACACCGCGAATACCGAGCCGCCGATCGAGAAATTGCGGCTCTGGCGCGTGGTGCGCGGCGCGCCGAGGAAGGCGAAGGTGAGGGCAGCGAACGCGAACGGATAGATCGGCGCCATGAAGCGATCATGCAGCTCCGCGAAGAACTGGCCCGACAGTTGCTGATAGGTCTTGTCTTCCTCGTCCGGCCACATCAGCTCCCAGAGATAGCGCTCGCGAATCCCGAGCGTGACGTCGCGGCCCTGCGAGAATTTCGACATGTCAAAGGCGTAACGGGCGAACGCGACCAGCGCCGGATCACGCTTGCCAACCTCGAACCGTTGCAGATTGCCGTCATAGAGCACGAGGTACGAGCCTCGGTCGGTCTTCTGCACGGTGCCGTGGTCGGCGATGATGGTGACGCGCTCCTGCGGATCGCGGCGATCGTCGACGAAGACGCCGCCGAGCACGCCGCCGGGCAGGCGCTCGCGGATCCGGATCGTCAAGTTCTGGTCGAGCTGGGCGAAGCGGCCGGGCTGCAGGATGTTGGTCAGCACGTCGGCGGTGATCTCGGCGTCCCACTGCTTGATTCGGCGCATGCCGTCGGGGGCGAGATAGGCGCCGATGAAGGCGACCAGGGCCGCCACCACGCAGGTGGCAAGGAAGAACGGCCGGAACAGCCGGATCGGCGAGAAGCCCGCCGCGTTCATGACGATGATTTCGGAATCGGTCGCGAGCTTGTTCAGCGTATGGGAGATCGCGATCATCAGCGCGATCGGGGCGATGATCAGCACCAGGGCGGGAATCACAAGACCGGTGATGCCAAGGAAGGTGAGGATGGTCTGACCCTGGCTGGTCATCAGGTCGATGCCGCGCAGCGCCTGCGTAATCCAGATCACGCCGGTGAGGCTGACCAGGACAAGCGCAAACGACGCCAGCGTCGTCTTAAAGATGTACTTGTCGATCGACCCCATCGCTACCGCACGACCCCCAAAGGCCCCCTGCACGCAACCAAACGCACGGCTCTCGACCATCCCCGTCAACCCGGGTTCCCCTATGGTCGAGCCGCGGACCCGTCCGGCTCACTCTCTAGTCACTCTCTCACTACCATCCCTTTGATCCGTCAACAAAATGGCCGGGCCAAGGCACGCTTAATTTATGGTTAATTAATCGCTTTTGTGGCCTTCCGGCCACTCCGGCGCTTGGCAGCGGCGCAGCCGGCAGGTCATAGTGTATGACAAGCCCGGTCCGGACTGGTTCCGGACCGCCATCGCAATGCTCACCCCGCGTGCCGGAAGGACCGCCTCAGGTCCGAGCAACACCCTGAGTTCTGGAGGATTTTCCTATGTCCGACGCCGTCAAGGTCGGCTTTGTTCCGATCTCCGCGTCCGCTCGCGGTATTCTGGTGGTCTTTTGCGACGACCAATTGAAGCTGGGAGCCGCCGCCCGGAAGGCGCTGGGAGCCGCCGCCGAGACGGTCAAGCGGGCCGCGGCCGCCAACCAGTTCAAGGGCAAGAGCGGGGCGGTCCTCGACATCCTGGCGCCGGAGGGAATCAAGGTCGAGCGGCTGATCGTGATCGGCACCGGCAAGGCGGCCGACCTCAAGGAGAAGGATTTCCTCAAGTTCGGCGGCGTGGTGGCCGGCAAGCTCAATGCCGGCAGCGGTTCGATGACCGTGGTCGCGGAACTGCCCGATGCCGCGATGGCCGCCGGCCAGGCCGCCGCGATCGCCACCGGCATCCGTCTGCGCGCCTACAAGTTCGACCGCTACAAGACCAAGAAGAAGGACGGCGAGGACGGCGCCCTGCGGGCCGACGTCTCGATCGCCGTCGACGATGTTGCCGCCGCCAGGAAGGCCTATGCGCCTGAAGCGTCCGTCGTCGACGGTGTGAATCTGGCGCGTGAGCTCGTCAACGAGCCGCCGAACGTGCTGTATCCCGAGGAATTCGCACGCCGCGCCAGCCAGCTTCGCAAGCTCGGCGTCAGCGTCGAGGTGCTCGACGTCAAGGCGATGACCAAGCTCGGCATGGGCGCGCTGCTCGGCGTCGCGCAGGGATCGGCACGGCCCGGCCGCACCGTGATCATGCGCTGGAACGGCGGCAAGAAGAGCGAGGCGCCGGTCGCGTTCGTCGGCAAGGGCGTCTGCTTCGACACCGGCGGTATCTCCATCAAGTCGGCCGGCGGCATGGAGGATATGAAGGGCGACATGGGCGGTGCGGCCTGCGTGGTCGGGCTGATGCACGCGCTCGCGGCGCGCAAGGCCCGCGTCAATGCGGTCGGTGCCATCGGCCTTGTCGAGAACATGCCCGACGGCAATGCGCAGCGTCCGGGCGACATCGTCACCTCGATGTCCGGCCAGACCATCGAAATCATCAACACGGACGCCGAGGGACGCCTCGTGCTCGCCGACGTGCTCTGGTACGTCGCCAAGAAGTTCAAGCCGAAATTCATGGTCGATCTGGCCACGCTGACCGGCGCGATCATGGTCGCGCTCGGCACCGATCACGCCGGCATGTTCTCCAACAACGACGAGCTCGCCGAGCGCCTGGCCAAGGTCGGCCTCGAGACCGGCGAGAAGGTGTGGCGCATGCCGCTCGGCCCCGAATACGACAAGCAGATCGATTCGCAATTTGCCGACATGAAGAACACCGGCGGGCGCAACGGCGGCTCGATCACGGCAGCGCAATTCCTGCAGCGTTTCGTCGACGGCACGCCGTGGGCGCATCTCGACATCGCCGGCACCGCGATGGGCGCGCCGAAGACCGAGATCAATCAGAGCTGGGGTTCGGGTTATGGCGTCCGGCTGCTCGAGCGGCTGGTCTCCGACTATTATGAAGCCAGGAAATAGAGTGTCGGCCGGCGCATGACCGAGGTTCTGTTCTACCACCTGCAGAACATGACGCTGGAGAGCGTGCTGCCGCCGCTGCTCGAGAAGTCGCTCGAGCGCGGCTGGCGCGTGGTGGTGCAATCGACGTCGCGGGAGCGTGCCGAGACGCTCGACGCGCATCTGTGGACCTACAGCGACGATTCATTCCTGCCGCACGCGACCTCGCGCGTTGCCGACGCGCAGGACCAGCCGATCATCCTGTCGATCGAGGAGGGCAACCCGAATCGGGCCAATGTCCGCTTCCTGGTCGACAATGCGGCGCTGCCGGCCGACTGCGACAGCTACGAGCGGGTGGTCCTCGTGTTCAACGGCGACGACCCCGACGCGGTGGCCTCGGCCAGGGAAAGCTGGACCGCTTGCAAGGCGCGCGGCTTCGAGGTCACCTATTGGCAGACCGACGAGCGGGGACGCTGGCAGCGGCGCCAATAGCGATAGCTACTAATTAATGATAATTCGACGTTTCTTGGGGCGGGCCACGGTCATGCCGCAAAGTGATGTTCGGACAAGCCCTTAGGTAAGGGGTAGGAGCTTTGTCGATCGTGCGGGACGGAACATTCAGTCGGAAGTCGCTGCTGGCGTTGCTGGTGCTTGCACCGGGACTTGCCGGCTGTTCGGGCGCCGGATCCGACTTGTTTTCGCGCGATGCGGAATGGTTCTCGCGTCCCGGGCGGGTGTTCATCCGCAACATCTCGATCGAATCGCCGCCACTGACGCCGGACAAGCCGGTAACGAACGACGATCTCGTCAGTGCCGACGGCAGCTGTCCAGGCATGGCACCGCCGCCGGGCGCCACCGATGCCAACGCGCAGGCCGGCGGTGCACCGCCGCCGCAGCCAACGGGCGGCAGCGTTGCACTCGGCCACACTGAATGCGACGTCGTGCGCGGCATCGGCGCGCCCGACAGCGTCAACCTGTCCAGTGCTCCGGGCGGCGGGCGCGTTGCGGTCGTGACCTGGTCGCGTGGCGCGCGCGCCGGCATCTACACCTTTACCTCGGGGCGCCTGTCGTCCGTCGAGCGCGGCCCGGATCCCGTGCCCGAGCCGAAGCAGGCGAAGCCGAAGAAGAAAAAGACCTCGCACGGCTAGAGCGTTTTCGCCGCAGCGGCAGGCCAATGCCTGCATGCGCGGGCATGATACCGGACGCGCGGACATCACACCGGACAGAATGAGAGCCTCGGCTCCCTCCACGGGTCGTCCCTGCCTAGTGCGCAATTGCGCACGGGAGCAGGGACCCATACGCCGCGGCCGATGTGGTTGAGCGGACTCGTCGTTCGACGATCGCGCAGCAACGACCATCTGTGGTTATGGGTCCCTGCTTTCGCACTAGCGTGTCTACACGGTTTTGGGGCGCGACAGATTGACTCGGTGCAGCAAGAAGTGGCGTCTCTGCAGCATGTTGTATGATTCTCTCACTGGCGCTTTGATTCGAAGGAGCGCCAGCGATGCAGCCGGATTTGTCTTTGGGTGAGTTCGGGGACGTTCGTCTCGACAAAAGGGGGCGACGCTTCTGCGGGCTATGCTTTGCACGCGCAGCGTCTGCTTGCGCCAGATGGCCCGGGGCGATTGGGCTGCCAATATGGCGTTCTGGCGGTTTGTGAACAACCCCCAAGTCACGATCGATAAATTGATTGAGGGCTGGAGCGCGCAGACGCGGACTGCGGTCAGCGGGCGTCATGTGCTGGCGATCCAGGATACGAGCGAGGTCAAGTTCCAGACCCAGGCGGGACGGCGGCGCGGGCTGGGCAAAGTCGGCAAGGGCAATGCTCGCGGCGTGCTGTTGCATGCGATGATGGCGGTGGATGCCGACAGCGGGGTCTGTCTTGGCCTTACTGGCGGCAACGTTTGGACGCGCAAAGGCAAGGTAAAAATCCCGCATGAGCGGCGCGCCTTGGCCGACAAGGAGTCGGCGCGCTGGGTGACGGCCGCCGAGCAAGGCCGCGACGTCCTGGCAGATGCCCGCATGATCACCGTCGTCAACGACCGCGAGGGGGATTTCTTTGCTCACTGGGCGCTGACGCCAGCTGAGAATGTCCATCTTCTGTCGCGTGCCATGCACGACCATGCGCTGGTCGATGGCGACACACTTTATCAGGCGGTCGAGCGGAGCCGCTTCTGCGACAACGCGGTGATCGATCTGCCGCAGCGAATGGATCGGCGCGGCCGGCAGGCCCATCTCTCGATGCGCTTCGGAACCGTCGTGCTCAAGCGGCCGCAGAGGCCCGGCGTCACCGACTTGGCGGAGGGCATCAAACTCAGCTTCGTAGAAGTGGTCGAGTTGCATCCGCCGAGAGGTGCGGAGCCCATTCGCTGGCTGCTCCTGACCACTCATCCGGTCGCCACCGTTAAAGACGCCTGGCAGATCGTCTCCTGGTACCGCCAGCGCTGGATCATTGAGCAACTCTTTCGCTCGCTGAAGAGCCAGGGTTTGCGCATCGAGGATAGTCAGATCGAGAGCGCCGAAGGCCTGATCAAGCTCGTGGCGGTCGCCACCAGAGCGGCATGTATCGTCATTCAACTCGTTCAGGCCCGCAACAGTGGCGAAGAATTGCCGGCTGAATTTGTCTTCACCGCAGAAGAGATCGAGACGCTCAGGGCCATCAACAAAACCATGAAAGGTCGCACCGAGCTTCAGAAAAACCACCATCGCCCCAACACTCTTGCTTGGGCGGCATGGATCATCGCAAAACTCGGCGGATGGACCGGCTACGCCTCCCACCGTCAACCTGGACCAATCACCTTCCACACCGGAATGGCCCGCTTCCAAATCCTCGCAAATGGCCCGACAAACGTGTAGATGCACTAGTGCTTTCGCAGGGACGACATCGGATATGTGGCTCCGCCCGGTCTAACTCGCCGCTTCGTCGAGTTCGGCGCTGGCTTCCAGCCAGTCTTCCTCTGCGCGCTGTAACGCGCTCTCGGCGCCGGCGCGCGCCTTGGTCAGTTGCGCGGCCTGCTTGGGGTCGCGGGTAAAAATATCGGGCAATGCGAGTGCGGTATCGATCTTGGCGATGATGGCGTTGATGCGCTCGATCTCGGCCTCAGCTTGCGCGACCCGCTGCCTGGGTGAAGCACGCTTCTCGTTGCGGATGCGCTCCGGCTTCGCGGCCTCCTTGACGCGCTCGCGCGAGGCCGGCCGGCCGTCATTGGCCGACAGGATCATGCGTCGATATTCGTCGAGATCGCCGTCATAGGCCGTGACGGTCTGGTTGGCCACGACCCACAGGCGGTCGGCGCAGGCCTCGATCAGATAGCGATCATGCGAGACCATGATGATGGCGCCGGGGAATTCGTTGATCGCCTCCGCGAGCGCCGCACGGCTGTCGATATCGAGGTGGTTGGTCGGCTCGTCCAGGATGATCATGTTCGGGCCGTAGAACGTGGCAAGCCCCAGCAGCAGCCGCGCCTTCTCGCCGCCCGACAGGCTCTTCACCAGCGTGTCGCCGGCCTTGCCGGAGAAGCCGATCGCGCCGACGCGGCCGCGCACCTTGCTCTCCGGCGCCTCCGGCATCAGCTTGCGGATGTGATCATAGGGCGAGCCGTCGAGATTGAGCTCGTCGACCTGGTGTTGGGCGAAATAGCCGACCGACAGCTTGTCGGCCCTCGTGATCCGGCCGGCAAACGGCGCGAGCTTGCCCGCCAGCAGCTTGACCAGCGTCGACTTGCCGTTGCCGTTGGCCCCTAACAGCGCGATGCGGTCGTCGGTATCGACGCGCAGCGTCACGCGATTGAGCACCGGCTTGCCGGGCTCGTAGCCGACCGAGACGTCATCGACCGCGATGATCGGCGGCGACAGCAGCTTCTCCGGCGCCGGGAACGAGATCTCATGAACATCCTGGGTCACCAGCGCGGTGATCGGCTTCATCCGCTCCAGCATCTTCACGCGCGACTGCGCCTGCCGCGCCTTCGAGGCCTTGGCCTTGAAGCGGTCGACGAAATCCTGCAGGCGCTTGCGCTCATCGGCCTGCCGCTTGGCGTGCTTGGCGTCGAGCAATTCGCGCGCGGCGCGCTGTTCCTCGAACGAGGAATAGGTGCCCTTGTAGAGCGTCAGTCTGCCGCGATCGAGGTGCAGGATCTGATCGACCGAGGTGTCCAGCAGGTCGCGGTCGTGGCTGATCACGATCACCGTGCGCGGATAGTTGGCGAGGTGGTTCTCGAGCCACAACGTGCCTTCGAGATCGAGATAGTTGGTCGGCTCGTCCAGCAGCAAGAGGTCGGGCGCGGAGAACAGCGTCGCCGCCAGCGCCACGCGCATGCGCCAGCCGCCGGAAAATTCCGCGCACGGCCGCGCCTGGTCTGATGTCGAGAAGCCGAGGCCGGAGAGGATCGCCGCGGCACGGGCGGGCGCGGAATGGGCGTCGATGTCGACCAGCCGGGTCTGGATTTCGGCAATCCGGTGCGGATCGTGCGCCGTCTCGGCCTCGCGCAGCAGCGCGTCGCGCTCGAGATCGGCCTTCAGCACGACGTTGATCAGGCTTTCGGGCCCGTCGGGCGCTTCCTGCGCGAGGCTGCCGATACGCCAGCGCGGCGGAAGCGCGATGCTGCCGCTCTCGGTCGGGATGTCGCCCCGGATGGCGTGAAACAGCGTCGATTTGCCGACGCCGTTGCGGCCGACAAATCCGACGCGGGCTCCGGGTACAATTTGCACCGAACTGTGATCGATCAACAGCCGTCCGGCGATCCGGACCGAGATGTCAGTGATGGAGAGCATGCAGCGTTGTCACCGGACCCGCCGCCAAACGCAACCCCGTCTGTTCGCAAAATCTCTCCCGGGGCTGTTGCAAAAACGCAATTGGGCTGCTGTTCAGCCCTCAACACCTAATGGCGATCGCCTTCCCGTCGTTGCATCTCGTCGAGGAGTTGCTGCAGGCGAGACGAAAGTGCGGGCTCTGGCCGCATGCTTTGCTGAAGCCGTTCGCCTACGGCATCGCAGATGTAACGGCAGGTCTTGTGATCAATCTGATCGGCGTCCTTGTCGATCTTGCTCATTGTCATCGTCATGGCATGTCTCTTGGCGAGTTCCACCTCGCATGTTCGAGTAGCTCCTCGCCATGACAAGTCGCGACCCCGAATTTGGTTTCCGCGCCTTGCTCTCGCCTTGAGGTAGTGGGTCCCATCATATGCCCGGGTTCCCCCGGCGGACCCGAAAAAAGCCCCGGCGCGAGGGCCGGGGCGAGAAGCAAGTCAGGGGAGCAGTCGTAGATTCGATGGATCAGTAGCAGCGGTTGACCAGGCGCCAGCGGGGCCCCCACGGGGTCGGCACCACGCGGCGCACGTAGCAGCCGCCGCCGTAGCCATAACCGCCGTAATAGGCCGGGCCGCCGACGATGACGCGCGGACCGCCCCACCAGCCGTGGTGCCATCCACCGTGCCAGCCGCCATGCCAACCACCCCACGCAGAAGCGGAGGTCGGGGCGAGCGCGGCGGCACCGAGCGAAACCGCGGCGACGGCGGCAAGCGAGAGTTTGCGTAACATGATCGTCTCCTCGAGGTATGGGCGCGCGCGACGCGCCCGCGGTGACATTTCCCGAGACGTCCTGTGAGGCTTGCGGATTGGGGGGGGCCAGCAAGGCGTCCGATCGCTGCAGAGCCTATGTGACTTGAGCTGAACGGCAGCGGCACGGCGCTGACAGAATGGGTTCACCTAGGTGAAATCGCGGTAAGTTGGCCGAGCCGGCCGCTGTCCGGAGGGCGCCCTAACGACGGTTTTCGTCGTGAAAATGCGTCAAAACTAAAGGCTAACGCGTCACAGGGTCGCTTGCCGTTATCCCATCGCGCCGATATAAGCCCCGGCAACTCCCAGCCAAGTTTACAAGGACGAAATCATGGCGATTGAACGCACCTTTTCGATCATCAAACCCGACGCCACCGAGCGCAACCTGACCGGCGCGGTCAATGCGGTGATCGAGAAGGCGGGCCTGCGGGTCGTGGCGCAGAAGCGCATCCGCATGACCCGCGGCCAGGCCGAGACCTTCTACGCCGTCCACAAGGCGCGTCCGTTCTTCGGCGAGCTGGTCGACTTCATGACTTCGGGCCCGGTTGTGGTCCAGGTGCTGGAAGGCGAGGGCGCTATCCTGAAATATCGCGACGTGATGGGCGCGACCGACCCGTCGAAGGCCGCTGAAGGCACCATCCGCAAGCTCTATGCGAAGTCGATCGGCGAGAACTCGGTGCACGGTTCGGATGCGCCGGAGACCGCGGTGATCGAGATCGCGCAGTTCTTCGCCGGCAACGAGATCGTCGGCTGACACCGTATTGCTGAAAGTGGCGCGGTCTCCCGAGGAGACCGCGTCGAAGTAGAACCGGGGAGCGGCGGACGACCGCCGCCAGGGGCGGCCGCAAGGCCGAATAGGACTCGCTGTGGACTGGCTGTGGCAGATCTTTGATCCGGCGTACATCGGCGCGTTCTTCACCGAATTCAAGAACGAGATGGCGACGCCGACGTTCTGGGTCGCCGTCGGCAAGATCATCTGGATCAACGTCCTGCTGTCGGGCGACAACGCGCTCGTGATCGCGCTCGCCTGCCGCGGGCTCGCGCCGCGCCAGCGCCTGTGGGGCATGATTCTCGGCGCCGCCGCGGCAGTGCTGCTGCGCGTCATCTTTACCGGCATCGTCGCCAGCCTGATGGAGCTTCCCTATTTGAAGCTGGTCGGCGGACTGGCGCTGATCGTGATTGCCGCCAAGCTGCTGGTGCCGGAGCAGGAGGACGAGGACAGCGTGCACGCGGCCGCGCATCTGTGGGCCGCGGTTCAGATCGTCGTCGTCGCCGACATCGTGATGAGCCTCGACAATGTGATCGCCGTGGCTGCCGCCGCTAATGGCAGCGTGCCGCTGCTGGTGCTCGGACTTGCGATCAGCGTTCCCCTAATCGTTGCCGGCGCGGCGCTGATCATGGCGCTGCTCACCAAGCTGCCGGTCCTGGTCTGGGCCGGTGCCGCGCTGCTCGGCTGGATCGCGGGTGACGTCATCGCGACCGATCCCGCCGTGCATCCGAAGCTGGACGCGCTGTTCGCCGGACCGCTCGGTACCAAGCTCGATTCCTGGCTGACGTCGGTCGGGATGTCGCCGCAATTCGCCCATGGCGGCAATGGCGGCGAGATCGCGCTCGCGGTGCTCGGCATCATCGTGGTGCTGGTCGTGGGGTCGATCTGGCGCCGCCACGCACTCCGCAAGGCCAAGCACGCCGCCAAGGCGGCGTGAGCCCTAAATCGCGATGCGATTGGGTCGAGCTCGTTGTTTGAGCATGATCTCCGCGCAAACGCATTCCGCGTTTGTCGCGAGGGAAAACCGCTTCGCACTTTTCCGGATCATGCCCTAGCGCCGCACGATCGAGCCGGCGCGCCCGACCAGCCGCGCCAATTGCTTGAAGCGGCTGCCGACGCGGTCGGCGACCAGATCCACCATCCGGTGCTCGAACACCAGCATCAGCTTGCGGCCCTGGGTGCGGAAATGGGTTGCCGGCAGCACGCCGGTGCGCGCCGCCGTGATCAGATGCGCGACGCGAAATGCGGCGCCGAGCACGCGGGCGCGCTCGTCCATCGCCGGCGTCACCAGCGCGCGGATCTGCGGCGGCGGCTCGTTTTCCTCGCTGAG
Source organism: Bradyrhizobium sp. USDA 4506 (assembly GCF_054058795.1). NCBI lineage: Bacteria > Pseudomonadati > Pseudomonadota > Alphaproteobacteria > Hyphomicrobiales > Nitrobacteraceae > Bradyrhizobium > Bradyrhizobium sp. USDA 4506. Next base: position 2,331,017 of record NZ_JBSSBM010000002.1, read on the forward strand.
CCCGGCGTAGCGATAGAACACCGAGAGCGCGACGAAGGCGCGGCCCTGATGCGTGATCGAGCCGAAATTGCCGTTCATGATCAGGCTGAGGGTTTCCTCGCCGCGATGATCGGGATGCACCCGCCAGCCGATGTCGGAGAGCAGGCAGGCGACGTGCCGCAGCCTGCGGTCTTCCTCGGTCTCGCGTAGCCTGACGACGCGCACCAGCCGGTCGGTCCACGCCGTCAGCTCCTGGGCGTGGCGGGCCGAGCGCGACAGCAATTCGTTGAGATTCTGCGCGGCGCAGAGCAGTCCGTCCTTGGCGCGTTCGGCCTGCGGCAGCATCTCGTAGAGCAGGCCCTCGCGTACGCCGAAGGTCGAGAACACGATGGTCTTCGGCTGGGCCACGCGGATGATGTATTCGAGCACGAGCGCGGCATAGGCCAATAGCGGCCGCCGCGCGTCGGCGACCGACTCGATATTGGCCAGCATGTTGGTGGCCGCCAGCCGTCGCAGCCGCTGCGCGAAGTCGAGTGCGTCGGCCGCCGGGATCGAATAGCCGTGCATCACCTTGAGCGGGTAGCCGCTCTGGATGATGTGAATGCGCGCCAGCGCACGCCAGGTGCCGCCGACGGCATAGAAGGTGCGGCCGCGGCCGGTCTTGAGCTGGGCGACGCCGAGCAGCTCGTTCTTGACGATGCGTTCGGCGCGCTTGAGCGATTTGTTGGAGAGGTCCTGCAGCGCGAGGCTGCCGAGCGGCAGCGTCACGCCGCTGCGCACGCGGCTGCCCTTGACATCGATCAGTTCAAGCGAGCCGCCGCCGAGATCGCCGACGATGCCGTTCGGATTGTGCACGCCCGAGACGACGCCGAGCGCGGATAGCTTCGCTTCACGCGGCCCGGTGAGGATCTCGATCTTGGCGCCGCAGATGCGCTCGGCCTTGGCGATGAAGTCCGGACCGTTCTTGGCGTCGCGGCAGGCCGCGGTCGCGATCGCGTAGACGCGGCCGACTTGCTGGATCTTGCACAGCGCACGAAAACGGCGCAGCGCGGTGAGCGCCTTGTTGACGGCATCGGTTGCGAGCAGGCCGGTGCTCTGCACCTCGCGCCCGAGCCCGCACAGCGCCTTCTCGTTGAAGATTGTGATGAGGCTGCGCGCCATCGCCTCGTAGACCACGAGACGAACCGAGTTCGAGCCGATATCGATGACAGCGACGCTGGAAGCGCGCTTCCGCGGCCGCTTCACCGTAAGGCCCCCTTAAGACGATGGCTGCTGACGCTCGTTGCGACGCGTGAGACGGCGCGGTGAAGATTCCTTGAGAGACTTACCACGGCCGGACAGACTCGGATTTGTCATAAAGTAGTCATGCAGATTGAAGGGCTCTTCGCCTTTCGCGGCCTTCATACGCGTTGACGACCCATCCGGCAACAATTGCCAGCTTTGCTCGGTGTCCTTCAGGTTCGCGACCATGATCTGTTCGAGAACCTGCTGATGCACCGTGGGATTTTGCAGCGGACAGAGAACCTCGACGCGGCGGTCGAGGTTTCGCGGCATCATGTCAGCGGACGAGATATACACAGCAGCTTTTGTGCTCGGCAGGCCCTGACCCATGCCGAAGCAATAGATTCGGCCGTGTTCCAGGAACCGGCCGATCACCGATTTGACGCGGATGTTCTCCGACAGTCCCGGCAGCCCCGGCCGCAGGCAGCAGATGCCGCGCACCACGAGCTCGACCGAGACGCCGGCCTGCGAGGCCTCGTACAGCGCGTCGATGATATCAGGGTCGACCAGCGCATTCATCTTCATCCAGACCGCGCCGGGCCGGCCGTGCTTGACGTGGGCGATCTCGCCGTGGATGTGCTCGATGATCCGCTTGCGCAGCGTCAGCGGCGACACCGCCATCTTCTCGATGTCGCTCGGCTCGGCATAGCCGGTGATGTAGTTGAAGACCCGCGCGACGTCGCGGCCGATGATCGGATCCGAAGTGAAGTAGGAGAGGTCGGTGTAGATGCGCGCGGTGACCGGGTGATAGTTGCCGGTGCCGGTGTGCACATAGGTCGTGAGATTGCCGCCCTCGCGGCGCACCACCATCGACAGCTTGGCATGCGTCTTCAATTCGATGAAGCCGTAGACCACCTGCACGCCGGCGCGTTCGAGGTCGCGGGCCCAGCGGATATTGGCTTCCTCGTCGAAGCGCGCCTTCAGCTCGATCAGCGCGGTCACCGACTTGCCGGCCTCGGCGGCTTCCGCCAGCGCGCGCACGATCGGCGAATTGTTCGAGGTGCGATAGAGCGTCTGCTTGATCGCGACCACGTCGGGATCGCGTGCCGCCTGCTGCAGGAACTGCACCACGACGTCGAAGGATTCGTAGGGGTGATGGACCACGAGGTCCTTCTGGCGGATGGCGGCGAAGATATCGCCGCCATGATCGCGCACCCGCTCGGGGTGGCGCGGCACATAGGGCGGGAATTCGAGGTCGGGGCGATTGAGGCGGGTGAGCTGCGACAGCTCGTTCATCGCCAGCACGCCGTCGACCAGGATCACTTCGTCGTCTGCGGCCGACAAGGCGTGCTGCACGAAGATGCGCAGCTCTTCGGGCATCGTGGCCTCGATCTCGAGCCGGATCACCGACCCGCGGCGGCGCCGCTTGAGCGCGGTCTCGAACAGGCGAACGAGATCTTCGGCCTCTTCCTCGATTTCGAGTTCGGAGTCCCTGATGATGCGGAATGCGCCTTGGCCCTTGACGGTGTAGCCGGGGAACAGGCGGCCGATGAAGAGACCGGTGGCCTGCTCCAGCGTGATCAGCCGCGCCGGCGCGCCTTCCTTGGTGGAGGGGATGCGGATGAAGCGGTCGATCTTGCCGGGCATGCGGATCAGCGCGTTCATCGCCTTGCCGTCGGAGATCCGCGACAATTGCAGCGCCACCGTGAAGCCGAGATTCGGGATGAACGGGAAGGGATGCGCCGGGTCGATCGCCAGCGGCGTCAGCAGCGGGAAGATGCTGTGGAGGAAGTGATCCTCGATCCAGCTGCGCTCGGACTTGGTGACGTCGCGGCCGTCGACCAGCTGGATGCCGACCTTGGCCAGGATATCCCGCAGGTCGCTCCAGATCGCCTGCTGGTCGGAGGCGAGCTGCGAGACGGTCTTGTTGATCATCACGAGCTGATCGGCCGGCAGCAGGCCGTCCGGGCTGCGCTCGGTAATGCCCTCGCGGACCTGCGCCTTGATGCCGGCGACACGGACCATGAAGAACTCGTCGAGGTTATTCGCCGAAATCGACAGGAAGCGGACCCGCTCCAGCACGGGATGGCCGAGATTGACCGATTCCTCGAGCACCCGCCGGTTGAAGTGCAGCCAGGAGAGCTCCCGGTTGATGAAGCGTTCGGGGCTGGTCGCGATTGCGGGAATGGCGGGAAATTCCGCCTCTTTTTCTTTGATTTCAGTAGCTTGTGCCGAGTCCATAAAGTGCTGGTCCAATTCAGGGCAGGGGCCGGGGCGGTGTAGCCGAGAGCCGCAGAGACCATGTGATATTGCGATGACGTTTCGATGACATTGATGTTCCGCTCGCCTGCGCCGTCAAGCCGCGGGATGGATCAGGCGTCGCGCAACAGCTCCGCCGCCAGCGCCCGCGTGACGGGACGGCCGAGCCGGAGTGCCTCGGTATCCAGGAGCTCGACCGCCTGCCGGACGGCAACGTAGGAACGCTCGATCCGGTTGCTCAGATAGCTGACCAGCGGTTCGTCCACGCTCATCTGGCGGTCGGCGCAGAACTTGACAATCAGGCCGCGGAACAGCTGGTCGTCCGGCGGCAGCAGCGTCACGGTCGGCACCGCGCGGAGCCGCGACCGCAGGTCGCGCAATTCGATCTCGAACGCCGAGGGCGGAATGCGCGCCGTGATCAGCACGTAGGCATCGTCCTGGCGCGCCAGATTCATCAGATGAAACATTGCGCGCTCGTCGAAATCCGCCGGCCTCAGGTCTTCGACGACGAGCGCACCGGTCGCAAGCGCGGTCGGCACCGTGTCGGCGGTCAGCGCATGCGCCGCGGTCGAGCGCGCGCCGGCGCTCTCGGCCCAGATCGCGGCGAGGTGGCTTTTGCCGGAGCCGTCAGGCCCGACCAGCAGCATGATTCGGTTTGGCCAGTCCGGCCAGCCGTCGATCAGCGCCAGCGCCGCCTCATTGGCAGGGCCCTCAAGGAAATCGTCGCGGGTCAGCTTCTCCTCGTGCGGCAGGGCCAAGGCCAATTGACGAGGTTGAACGCTACTGGCCACGCAGGTCTCCAAACCACTTCATTTTAGCCATGCGCAAACGCGTCGCGTTTGTCGCGGGAAAACCGGCTTCCACTTTTCCGGATCCCGCCTACCGAGCTTCGATGGTGCTCATGTGCCGCACCCACTCCACGAGATAGAGGGACACCGAACCCAAAGTAAAGATCGTGACCAGGCCCATCAGGATCAGGTCGTAAGGATGTGGCTGAAAGCCGAAGCCGAGCGAGGCCAGCACCAGCGCTGCGAACGCGACCTGCGCCACCGTGTTCAGCTTCGACACCATCAGCGGCTTCATCTCGACCGGCTTGTCGAACAACCATGACACAATCACGGCGGAGACGATCATGATGTCGCGTGACACCACGAGAATCACGATCCAGCGCGGCACCGCGCCCCAGATTCCGAGCGCGACATAGATCGACACCAGGAGCGCCTTGTCGGCGAGCGGATCGAGCAGGGCGCCGAGCTCGCTCGTCATGTTGAAGCGCTTGGCGAGGAAACCGTCGACCGCGTCCGAGACGCCGGCGATCACGAAGATCGCGAACGCAATCTCCATCTGGCTGGACACGATGGCCCAGACGATCACCGGCACCAGGATGATGCGGCCGAGGGTGATGATGTTCGGAATGCTCAACTTGGATCGCTTCCCGGCTAGAAGCCTGATTTTACTCGATATCCGGCTCTTTTGCGCAGCCGCCTTGTGTTATCTACATAGTATCGCGGCGGCAGCGCCGCGAGCCATTGCGCGGGGGCGGAATTCCTCGTAACCAGCCCCTGATCATCTGGAATTGGGCATGACCGAGCGCAAAAACGGGCTCACTTACGCGGATTCGGGTGTCGATATCGACGCCGGCAATCGACTGGTCGATCTGATCAAGCCGATGGTGCGGGCCACCGCGCGGCCTGGCGCGGACGCCGAGATCGGCGGTTTCGGCGGGCTGTTCGACCTCAAGGCCGCCGGCTTCAAGGATCCGGTCCTGGTGGCCGCGACCGATGGCGTCGGCACCAAGCTGAAGATCGCGATCGAGACCGGCATTCATGGCGGTATCGGCATCGATCTGGTCGCGATGTCGGTCAACGACCTCGTCGTGCAGGGCGCGGAACCGCTGTTCTTCCTCGACTATTTCGCCTGCGGCAAGCTGCACCCGGAGGCCACCGCGCAGATCGTCGCTGGTATCGCCGAGGGCTGCCGCGAATCCGGCTGCGCGCTGATCGGCGGCGAAACCGCCGAGATGCCCGGCCTCTACAAGGATGGCGATTACGACCTCGGCGGCTTTGCGGTCGGCGCGGCCGAGCGCGGCACGCTGCTGCCGACCGCGAATATCGCGGCGGGCGATGCCGTGATCGGGCTGGCTTCCTCCGGCGTGCACTCCAACGGCTATTCGCTGGTGCGCAAGATCGTCGAGCAGTCCGGCGTCGCCTATGACGCGCCGGCGCCGTTCGCGCCGGTCATGACGCTTGGCGCAGCGCTGCTGACGCCGACCAGGCTCTATGTGAAATCCTGCCTGCGCGCGATCCGCGACACCGGCGCGGTGAAGGGGCTCGCCCACATCACCGGCGGCGGCTTCACCGACAACATTCCGCGCGTGCTGCCGAAGCATCTCGGCGTCGGCATCGATCTGGCGCGGCTGCCGGTGCTCCCGGTGTTCAAATGGCTGGCCGAGCAGGGCGGCATCGCCGAACTCGAACTGCTGCGCACCTTCAACTGCGGCATCGGCATGATCGCGATCGTCAAGGCTGATGCGGTCGACGCCGTGACCGAGGCGTTCACCGCCGGCGGCGAGACCGTGACGTTGCTCGGCGAGGTGATCGAGGCCAAAGGCGAGCATCGCGTGATCTATAACGGTCATCTCGATCTCTCGCGATGAAGCGCCGCGTCGCCATCCTGATCTCCGGCCGCGGCTCCAACATGGCCGCGCTGATCGAGGCTGCGAAGGCTGCGGATTTCCCAGCCGAGATCGTGGCCGTGATCTCGAACCGCGCCGATGCCGCCGGGCTCGAGAAGGCGGCCGCCAGCGGCATTGCGACCATCGTCATCGAGAGCAAGCCGTTCGGCAAGGACCGCGCCGGCTTCGAGGCCGTGCTGCAGCGCACGCTCGATGACAGGCAGGTCGAGTTGATCTGCCTCGGCGGCTTCATGCGGCTGTTCACCGCCGAGTTCGCGCGGCACTGGTACGGGCGGATGCTCAACATCCATCCCTCGCTGCTGCCTTGCTTTCCGGGTCTCGATCCGCACGGCCAGGCGTTGCGTGCAGGGGTCAAGCTGTCCGGAGCGACGGTGCATTTCGTGATCCCGGAGACCGACGCCGGACCGATCGTGATGCAGGGCGCGGTCACGGTCGCTGACGACGACACCGCCGAGACGCTCGCCGCGCGCGTGATCACCATCGAGCATCGCATCTATCCGGAGGCGCTGCGGCTGCTGGCAAGCGGCCGGCTCAAGCTCGAAGGCGATCTCTGCAAGACCCTGGGCAGCGGCGCAACCGACCATACGCTGATCGCGCCGGCGCCCTAGCGCGCGGTTGCAGGAGACATCCCCCGGGGTGATGCGGCCGGGGGAGGCATCAGGATGAATTCCGCTGGCAGCGGCGTTCAGTGAACCTTGAGGTTCTCTGCCGACGCCTTGCCGCGGTTCTCCACCAGCTCGTACTCGACGGACTGGTTCTCGTTCAATGTGCTGAGGCCCGCGCGCTCGACCGCCGAGATATGGACGAACACGTCCTTGTCGCCGACGGCTGGCTTGATGAACCCGTAACCTTTGGTCGGGTTGAACCATTTGACGGTACCCTTCGGCATCGTCTCTCTCCCAGTTTAGACATAAAAAAGACGCGGCCACGTTTTCCACGTGCCACGCCACAAGCGGACTTTGCGCTGTCTGTTCACTTCCCGGGTCGTCAGATCCAAAGTCTTCAAGTCCGAAGTTTCGCCTATCGAAGCCCTGTACATCGAAGCCTTGGATATCAACGTCGCGAAACGCACAGTCGAACGGCCGCAATCCGATTGTGAGGGGATTGCAACACGAAAATTGCGCCTTAGCAAGCGCGGTGGTTTTGCGTGACGCAACCTCAGCCTGTGCCGGTCAAGCTTCGGCGCAACCTGTTCGGCCACTGGCCGACTGCCGGTGGAACCTGGGGCGCACCAGGCGAACGGCGCGCGCTAACCCCGGTCCACCCGCACCACGCGGCCCTTGTCGATCGCGAGCGCGAGCTGGCCGTGCTTGAGCTTGAGCGCGGCCTCGCCGAACAGTTCGCGGCGCCAGCCGTGCAGGGCGCCGACCTCGGCCTGATCGCTGGCAGCGATCTGCTCGAGGTCGTCGACGGTGGCGATCACCTTGCTGGCGACGCCGTGCCGCTCCGAGGTCATGCGCAGCAGCACCTTCAATAGTTCGACGGTCGCCGCACCGTTGGAATTGTTTCTCGGCTTTTCCAGCTTGGGCAGCGTGGCCTGGTCGCGGGCGAGCCCGCGCTGCACGGCAGCAATGATGTCGGCGCCCCATTTCGAGCGCTCAAAGCCCTTCGGCAGCGAGCGCAGATTGCCGAGCTTCTCCAGCGAGGTCGGCGCATGGGTGGCGATATCGCCGACCGCATCGTCCTTGAGCACGCGTGAACGCGGCACGTCGCGGCTCTGCGCCTCCTGCTCGCGCCAGGCCGCGACCTCGATCAGCACCGCGAGCTCGCGCGGCTTGCGGACGCGGGTCTTGAGCCGCTCCCAGGCGCGCTCGGGATGGAAGTCGTAGGTCTTCGGCGAGGTCAGGACCTCCATCTCCTCGCTGACCCAGTCACTACGGTCGCGCTTCTTCAGATCGGCATCGAGGGCTGCGAACACTTCGCGCAGATGGGTCACGTCGGAGACGGCGTAGTGGAGCTGCTCGTCGGTCAGCGGCCGGCGCGACCAGTCGGTGAAGCGATGGGTCTTGTCGGGGCGGTGGCCGGTCACGCGGTCGACGAGCTGGTCATAGGCGATGCTGTCGCCATAGCCGAGCACCATGGCGGCGACCTGGGTGTCGAAGATCGGATGCGGGATCGTGCCGGAGAGGTGCCAGACGATTTCGATGTCCTGCCGCGCGGCGTGGAAAACCTTGAGCACGGCCTCGTTCGACATCAAGTCGAAGAACGGCTTGAGGTCGATGCCGGGTGCCAGCGCGTCGACCACGACCGCTTCTTCCGCGCTCGCCATCTGCACGACGCAGAGCAGCGGATAGTAGGTCGTCTCCCGCAGGAACTCGGTGTCGACAGTGATGACCTTGTGTTTGGCGAGCCGGTCGCAGGCGGCGGCGAGGTCGGAGGTCGTGCTAATCAAATCCATGAAGTGTCCATAACGGCTTGACCACACGCGTTCTGCCGAAAGGGCAGCTATGTCAAGGGTCTTGCAGGGATTTTGGCCCTGCGCGGGGTGAGGGACGGGCCGTTTTTGAATTGATTGGGCGTGATTCGAGGGTGTTTTCGGCCCGGTCGTGCCGGCAGTTCGTCGGTCGTCCGCCATCTTCGGTGTCACCGCCCGGCTTGACCGGGCATGACGAACGGGGGCTGAGCGCCACAGGCGATAGCCCGCTGGCGCCGGGACGCACGACCAAAATATCGAAAACAACCCCATGCAAAGGAGCCGACAGCTAGCGGTGTTCGACACGGCAAGTTCGACACGGCAACTTGACACGTCGGGCAAATCAGCGATATTTTTCCATTATTCCGAAGTCATGCGTCGCCACGCTTGGGGCTGTGACATTTGCGGACTTCTGCAACCGACCCGTCATGGTGACGAGGCGCACCGCGCCGTCATTGCGTCCCCACTTGCAGCTTTGATCGCCCGGCTCGACCGGTTGAATCCGCCCAGTATTCCAGAGACAGTTGTGCTCGAACCGAGAGGCCGCGGCGTACTGGATCGCCCGCTTTCGCGGACGATGACAGTCGTAGTGGGGGCGCGCCGCTGCGGGAGCCTGCGCCGTCGGGATGGCGATTTGGGTCAACCGGAATGCTGAGCTTTCTCGGGGGCCGGCTTGCCTGGCCGATCATGGGTGCCGTACTCTGCCAAAGCAACCTGAAGTCGATGACCAACGAGGAGCCGCTATCGTGATCGCGACGCAGCCCGGGGCTGTCACCAGCGAGCTGTTTCAAATCGCCTCTGAAGTCCCAGAACAACGCCGCGATGCAGTGCTCGAGAGCATCAACAGCATCATCGACACGAATTGGCTGACGGAGGAAAAGTTCTGGTCCCACGAACACTCTCCGTTCAAGCCCGACCACGGCATTGTCCTGCTCCATCACGGCGGTGAATGCGTGGCTTACCTCATCATTCAGCGCCTCGCCCTTGCCGGCACGTCGGTGATCTATCTCTCGGGTACCGCCGTCAGAGACACGCATCGTGGTCGCGGCTCTTTCAAGCGGATGTTCGATACCGCTATGACGGCGGAGTTCGGTCACCCGGCGGCGCCGGCTGAATTCTGCTTGTGCTGGCGAACGAGAAATCCCGTCATCTACGTGCTGGGTCGCGCGCAGTGCCGCAGCGTCGTGCCGGCTATCTCGGACGACGCGCGCGGATGATCTCGACGATCTCTGTCTCAAACTGGCTGCAACCCTGTACCCTCGTCAAACCGTCGAGAAGACGACGATGGTGATGCGGAGGGCCTATGGCCGGCTTCGCTATCGCGATGAGCCGACGACCCAAACCTCGCCGGATGTCGACCGATGATTCGCGCAGACCATCCCCAACAGCGCTGATGCGGTGTTCTGTGCCGGATTGGCGAGCAATCGCTGGTCACGGCGCTGAGCAGCGTTGCCAACGACTGGATAACCCAGGACGGGCAACTCAGTGGCAGGGGCTGCCCGCCATAGCGCGCAAAATCGAATGGCTCCGCGCGCAAATTCGTACGTCACGCCATCGTTCGCCGGGCGCCTTTGTCGCGCCGAGTGCCGAGCATGCCGGAGGTCGGATGGTGGCGCCCGAGGGGGCGACTCTGGTTTCGCCTACAGCGCCATCGCAGTCGGCGAAGGGCCAAAATACCGGCGCGTGCGCTATCTCGAATATCTGAGCGACCGAGGGCAGAGTGCGTCTTCGATCGGTCTGCTCCTTGTTTTCGCACTTTGTGAACGCGTCCAGTCTGGGGTAAACAGGTCCCTTGGCATCGTCGAACGAGGCCCATTGTCGCCAATGGCCCGCAGTCGGACGGATCACAATGCCGGAGAAACAGCCAAGCGCCGATATGGAGGCTGCTCTCAAGCACTGGCTCGAAACCGTTGATCTCGGCCAGTACAGCGACCTCTTTGTCCTGCATCGCATCGGTTTGGACATCCTGCCCGATTTGACCGAGCAGGATCTGGTCGAACTTGGACTTCCGCTGGGAGACCGCAAGCGCTTGCAGCGCGCGGTTGCTTCCCTGACCCGTTCGGCAAACGGTCCCGCCGGCGGCAGGAGCGTCGCGGAAGGCGCAGCGGTGAGCGCCGAGCGGCGCCAGCTGACCGTGATGTTCTGCGACATGGTTGGTTCGACCTCGCTGTCCGAACAGTTCGATCCCGAAGACGTCCGCGACATGATCGCGAGCTTCAGGGAAAAGTGCGTCAGCGTGGTCAAGCGGTACGAAGGCTTCGCGGCCCGCTACCTCGGGGACGGCATTCTGGTCTATTTTGGCTATCCGAATGCCCATGAGGATGACGCCGAGCGGTCGGTGCGTGCGGCGCTCGAAATTGTACGGAGCCTGTCGTCGGCGAGAGCGAGTGACGCCCGCGACGTTGCAAGTCATGGGCCCAGTGTGCGCATCGGGATTGCGACCGGCCTTGTTGTCGTCGGAGACCTGGTTGGACAGGACACTGAGGAGCACGATTCCGCAGTCGGCGAGACGCCAAATCTGGCTGCCCGTCTGCAGGCCTTGGCGCCTCCGGACGGCGTCGTCATTGCGTCTTCGACGCAATCCCTGCTGAGAGGAAAGTTCGACTACCAGGACTTCGGATTTCACGCGCTGAAGGGGATATCCGCGAAGGCCCAGGCCTGGCTCGTGGTTCGGCCCTGCCGCGCCGAGACGCGATTTGCCGCGGCCATGGGCTCCAGATTGACGCCGCTGGTCAACCGCACCGAAGAGGTGGCGTTGCTGCTCACGCGTTGGCAGCAAGCGAAAGCCGATGAGGGGCAGGTCGTGCTGCTGACGGGCGAGCCGGGAATCGGAAAGTCCAGGATCGTTCAGGAATTGCGGGAGCGGATCGCGGGTGATCAGCACGGACAAGTTTCGTTCCAGTGCTCTCCCTATTACAGCAGCACCGCTTTTCACCCCTTCATCGAGCATCTCAAATTCGCGCTCGGCCTTGACGGCGAGAACGCGTCTGCGCTTTGGCTGACAAAGCTTGAAGCCGGTGTCGCCGCCTCGAACGGCGAGGCGGCGACAGTGGTGCCGATCCTTGCGGCGTTGCTTTCAATTCCCACCGGGGACCGCTACGCGGCCCTGGATCTCTCGCCGCAACAGCTGAAGGATGCGACGATCGCCACGCTCGTCAACCATCTGCTCGCGCAAGCGCGCGAGCAGACGCTCCTGATCGATTTTGAGGACGCACATTGGATCGATCCCACCTCGCGGGCCGTGCTCGATCTGCTGGTGGAGAACGTTCGCACCACGTCGATCCTTGTCGTGATCACCTGTCGTCCGGAGTTTCAGCCGGGCTGGAAGGATCACGCGCACACCATCAGTGCGAACCTCAAGCGTCTCGGCCGACAGGTCCGCACGATATTGGTCGAACGTGTGGCTGGAGAAAAGGAGCTTCCCCGAGAGGTGATTGAGGACATCATCGTCAAAACCGATGGCGTGCCGCTCTTCCTTGAAGAGCTGACCAAGGCCGTTCTCGAATCCGACGTCTTGACTGAGCAACATGGACGTTACGTCTTGTCCGGTCCGTGGCGTCAGCTCGCTATTCCCGCGACATTGAACGATTCCCTGATGGCCCGCCTCGACCGGATGGGATCGTTCAAGAAAATCGCGCAGATCGGCGCCACCATCGGCCGCGAGTTTTCTTATGAGATCCTTCGCGAGGTTGCCGAAGCGCCGGCGGACCAGATCGAAGCCGCCCTGAACCATCTGGAGGCAGCCGGATTGATCGTCCGCTTCGGCTTTCTGCCGGAGGCGCTGTACTCGTTCAAGCACGTGATGATCCAGAATGCGGCGCATGAAAGCTTGTTGCACAGGGAAAGACGGACGCTGCACGCCAAGATCGGACGCGTGCTGGCCGAAAAATATCCGGAAAAGATCGAGCGCGAACCGGAGCTTCTCGCCTACCACCTGACCGAGTCTGGACAAAGCGAGCCGGCTGCGGGTTTCTGGCTCAAGGCCGGAAAGCAGGCCGCGATGAAGGGTGCGACTCTGGAGGCGATCGGTCATTTGCGTCGTGGGCTCGGGGTTCTGCAAGCCTCACCCGGCATGCAGGGCCGAAACGAGTCCGAGCTTGAGCTTCGCATCGCCCTGGGTACCGCCCTGATCGCGGCAAAGGGATACGCCGTGCAGGAAGTCGAGGAGAACTATGTTCGCGCGCTCGAACTCGGCCGGAATCTTGGCAACATGGCGAAGGTCTTTGCGGCGACGCGCGGACTTTGGGTGTGCCACTTCATCCGCGGCGATCTCGCACGGGCGCATGAGCTGAGCGCGGAGCTCCTGCAGTTCGCAAGGCGCGAGGCATCGAACCAAAGTTCGTCCGCGACGCAACAGACGGGATATCTGATCGAGGCGCATCGGGCGATCGCGATGACCATGCTGTACCGCGGGCGGTTTGTCGCCGCCGAACATCACCTTCATCGCTTCAGGAATCTGTACAGTCCTGATCTACACGGCGCCCTGACGGCAACGCATGGCATCCATCCTGGCATCGTCTCGCTCTCGTATCTCGGGTACGTGTCGTGGTTTCTGGGCCGTCCTGACGCGGCGCGCCGATATAGCCAGCAGGCTATTTCGGAAGCGGAAGACCTTCGCCACCCCTTCACGCTGTCATTTGCGCTGACATTCGGCGCTTACGTTTGCCAGCATCTCCGCGATGTCGAAGGGACCCACGACTACACCAACAGGGCACTGGCTCTCTCATCGGAACACGGCTTCCTGCATTGGAAGCATCAGACGACCATCCTGCGAGGATGGGCGATGACCGAGCTCGGGAATGTCGATGAGGGATTGAACCAGATGCGAATGGCTATCGACGGCTATGAGGGCATGAGCGCCCGGCTAGCCAGTTGCTGGTTCAGAAGCCTGCTCGCGAAGGCTTATGCAAGTGCCGGCTTGCCGGATGCTGCCTTGCACGAACTCGACAGCGCACTGGCGATCGGGAGAAGAACGGGAGAGCATTTTTACGAAGCTGAGATCTATCGTCTGCAAGGTGAGATGACGCTCAATGATTCGAGATCATCGTCCGTTGAATCCGCCGAGCGAATGTTCCTCGCCTCGATCGAGCTGGCGCGCAGGCAAAGCGCGCGGTCCTTTGAATTACGGTCAGCTGTCAGCCTGGCGCGCTTATGGCGACATTCCGGCAAACAGGCGCGAGCAGCCGAGCTGCTGCTACCCGTTGTCCGAACATTCACGGAAGGTCTGCTTGCGCCTGACGTCAAGGAAGCGCTCGAGCTTGCGAATGAACTGGCAATGGAAATGCCCGGAGATCATGAATGGAGCGGGCGGGTCTGAGGATAGCGAGGCCCCCCGGCGCCATCCGCCCCCTTACGCCTGATCGTCGTCACCACGCATCGCAGATGAATGATGGTGTTCGCTTCGGCCCAAGGTTCGCTAGGGCGGCAACGTTGGGTGGATGCTGTTCCGGCGGTTTGCGCCGGATTGATCAGCGGTTGGCGATGCTGCTGGCCTCGATTGGCGAGGCAACGTCGTCCCGTTCGATCCGGGCTTCGTTCGCGCGAATGCGTGACGGCCATCCGTGCCGCGAGGCCAGCGTCGTCAGCCTGTCCCTGACGAGATAATGCGCGGGGCCTTCGAGGAAGCGCCAGACGAGCCATGCCAGCACCACCATGCCCGTCACGACCAGCGCGGTCGACAGCGCGTCCGGCGTTGGCGTGATCAGGAGCAGGATGACGTAGCCGAGCTGCAGATGCAGCAGATAGAGCGGATAGGTGATGCCGCCGACGGCCCTGACGAGGCCTGCAGGCAGGGCTACCGACTTGATGCGAGTGGCGGCGAACACGATGCCGAGCGATACGATGCAGATCACCGTCACGACGCGGGGATCGAAGCTGCCATGGGTGTGGACGCCGAGCCGCTCCAGCTTGTGCACGGCCTGGAACGTCGCCGTGCCGATCGCCAGCGTCAGCAGGCTGTAGAGCCTGGTGTCGCGCCGTCCGCGGTAATGCTCATAGATCAGGAGCCCGACGGCGAAGAAGCCGCTGTCGTCGGCCATGAACAGCTTCTCGAACAGCGGAACGTCGAGGGTCAGCTCGTTGGCGAAGGTGATTGCGATCCACGCCACGATGATCGTGTCGATGCGCCGCGGAAAGATGCCCCAGGTCAGGAACAGCGCGATCCAGACGTAGAACACGACCTCGATCACCAGCGACCAGTAGGCGTCGTCCATGTAGGGCTGACCGAGCATCGGGGCCGCGATGAACAGGTTTGTCAGCCATTGCCCCCACGTCACGTGGAAGTACGCGTGGCCCAACAGCAGCGTCGCGAGGAAGGTCAGCGTCATGCAGATGACGAAGGTCGGATAGATCCGGCTGAAGCGGGCGATCGCGAAACCGACCGGCGTGCGGCCTTCGGCGGAATAGGCGATGACGAAGCCGGAGATCGCGAAGAACACGGGGACGCCGAGGAAGCCGTATTGCGCGACCGGGGCGAGGTACGGCATTGCCACCTTTTGCACGCCGTTCGATGCCACGCCCCAGAAGCCGTAGTGATACAGGATCACGGCCCCGACCGCGGCAAGCCGCAGCAGGTCCAGCACGGGAACCCGGGTCGGATCCGGTTGTTTAGAAGCGCTCGGCATATATCCGCTATCGTGGCGGCGAGGCATGAAGGCGTTCTTAATCCACCCGGCGAAACGACCGCGCGGTCGTTCACGATTGCAGGAGCCCCGTGGCGATGCCGCCAGCCGCGCTGAGCACGACCACCACGAGCGGCGGCGCGCGCCATGCCGTGAGCAGGACGAAGCCGGCCAGCGCGATGCCGAAATCGAGCGGACGGTGGACGCTGCTGGTCCACACCGGATTGTAGAGCGCGGCCCCCAGAAGGCCGACGACGGCGGCGTTGACGCCGCGCATCATGGCCTGCGCCGCCGGCCGTTTGCGAAAGCTATCCCAGAACGGCAGCGCCGCGAGCAGCACGAGAAGTCCCGGCAGGAAGATGCCGACGAGGCCGACGATCGCGCCCGGAAGGCCGCCGATCACGGCGCCGAGATAGGCGGCAAAGGTGAACAGCGGACCCGGCACCGCCTGCGCGGCGCCGTAGCCCGTCAGGAACGCATCGTCGCCGATCCAGCCCGGCGTCACCACGGCTTCGCGCAGCAGCGGCAACACGACGTGGCCGCCGCCGAACACCAGCGCGCCCGAGCGGTAGAAGGCCTCGAACAGGCCGAGGCCGGGCCATGTCCGCGACAGCAGCGGCAGTCCGACCAACAGCGCGACGAACAGGATCAGCGCTGCGACGCCAACGCGGCGCGATACCGGCATCGCGATATGGGTGACCCCGTTGGCCTGTTGCGCCTGGCAGAACCAAAGCCCGGCGACAGCGCCGAGAATGATCGCGCCGATCTGCGCGATCGACGACGAACTGGCGAGGATGACGAGTGCTGCGACCGTCGCGATCGAGGCGCGTTCGCGATCGGGGCAAAGCGAGCGCGCCATGCCCCAGACGGCCTGGGCGACGATCGCCACCGCAACCAGCTTGAGGCCATGCACCAGGCCGCTACCCGCAGGGCCGCTCAATCCGCTGGCGCCGAAGGCAAACAGCACGAGCGCGATCGCCGAGGGCAGCGTGAATCCGGTCCAGGCGGCCAGCGCCCCCAGGTACCCGGCGCGCATCAGGCCGAGCGAAAAGCCGACCTGGCTGCTCGCAGGGCCCGGCAGGAATTGGCAGAGCGCGACCAGATCCGCATAGGCCTGTTCGTCAAGCCAGCGCCTGCGGGTGACGAACTCGTCGCGGAAATAGCCGATATGGGCGATCGGGCCGCCGAAGCAGCTGACGCCGAGCTTGAAGAAGATGAGCAGCACCTCCAGCGGCGAATGCGTCGAGCTCGCGGTGGCGGGCGGTGTGCCGGGCTGCGGGACGTCGGTGTTGTTCAAGCGTCGTCAATTCCCGCAACTTGTGTCCAGGTCAGGACTTGTCAGCGCGAGTATATCGCCATTCGATGACGTTTGAGCGCGTTATTTCTCGCGGCTCTCACTCGTAGCGGATGTTCTTCGACGGCCGGCGCGCGGCGGGCATCGCCAGCACGACGAGACAGAGCGCGATCATCGCCAATCCCATAAATTCGAATGCAAATGCGTCCACGGGCCATTCTCCCCCATCAGAAACAGTTAGACTTGTTGGGGGAGCGTTGACGCGCTGTTAAGCCTTATGGTTACCGCTGCCGGCCTCGGCGCATGGTGGAGAGTGAGTTAACGCTCACATCGCGAAGCTAGGCGGCTACGCTGAGCGGTCCGGTGCGCAGCTTCAGATCCACCGGCGTCGGGTTGCGCAGGATGTCCAGCACGGGGCAATGACGGTCGACGGTTTCCTTCAGCCGGGCGATGTCGGCCGCGGAGGCCGGGCTGTCGATGGCGACCTCGGCCTCGATCTGCCGGAAACCGGCTCGCACGTTTGGATCGACGCTGAAGAAGCCACGCAGATCTATGGCGCCCGACAGCTTGACGGAGACGCCGTTGAGAGGAATGCCGATCGCGTCGGCATAGAGCCGATAGGTGATCTCCTGGCATGAGCCGAGCGCGGCGAGAATGTACTCGACAGGGTTCGGTGCGGTGTCCTTGCCGCCCAGCGCCGGCGGCTCGTCGACGCTGACGTTGAATTGCCGGACCGTGACGCTGCTGTTGATGCCGTCGCCGAGTTGCGAAGTCGCCTGGAACACGGCCTGCGCCTGCGCCGGATCGGCGCCGAGCTCCTGTTGGGTGTCTGCGAAAACCTGCTTGAACCTGAAGCTCATGTTCGTCTTCCCCACGGCATCGATCATGAGAGGCTGATCGAATGGCTCATGCAGGGCAATAGTCGCGAGATAAAAACGACACCAGCCCCGCGAAGCGCGAAATTTGCAGCAGCATTTTTCCCGCGCGCGTAGATGCGTAGGATGAGTAGAGCCAACGGGGCCGCGCAAGGCGCGGCCCGATGATAGAACTCCGCGAAACCCATAGTGGTGCCGCTCGCGAGATGAGCTGATGGGTTTCGCTGCGCTCTACCCATCCTACGGGCTACCCATCCTGCCGTGTCACGCGGCGAGGGCGTCCTGGTTGATCTCGCCCTTGGCGAGCGCCGTCAGCAGCGTGTCGACGTGTCGCTCTTCGTCGAGACTGTCGTGCAGCAGCCGCTGGTCGTCGCGCAGATTGAGCTGACCGGCGAGGGCGGCCGCGCTGCCATAGGCGGCGATCTCGTAATGCTCGAGCTTCTGCGCCGACGCGACGAGGCCGGCATCGCGCAGATTGTCGTCGGGCAGCAGCGAAACCATCTTGGCGGTCTCGTGGATCAGCGCCTGCATGGCCTGGTCGGTGTGCTCAAGCGGATCGGCCCCGTGCATCCGCAGCAGCGACTTCAACCGCTCGCCCTGCACGATGGTCTCGCGGTGATGGCGGGCTGAACGCATCCTTGAGCGACGGATGCGAGGCGATCTCCGCCATCCGCGCTAGCGCCACGGCGAGCTGATCCTCGACGCTTGCGAGTTCCTGAAGCTCGGCGACATACATGTCCTTGAAGCTGGTGATCCTCATCGTGAAACCTTTCTTGTTTCTTCGTTGTTTCGGCGTTCAGGCGGTGTGGCCGCCGGAACCGGAATCGACCGGCGTCTTCTTGGCGCGTTGCGGCGTCATCTTCGCCGGGTCCGGTTGCCCGGGCACGCCGCGCGGCCCGAGTTGCCGGCGCTGCAGATCGTCCTCGGAGAAGGGCGGCTCGACGCCGTTCGGGTTGCTGCGCTCGATCGCGGTTTTCAGGTCGTCATCGCGCTGGTTCATGCTGGCGCTCCATCAACAGGCGGCACGGAACCTGGATCGGACGAGGCCGCACGTTCCGCGCTGACCGGCCAACGATGCGCGCGCGAAATCGTTGCAAACAAATCGGGGGCGCGGCGCTACGCCACGAGCTTCGGCAGCGCGGCCGCGAGCGCATCCACCGCAAAGCGGATCTTGAGTGGCAGTCGCGGCGTCGGCAGCCACAGCGCGTGGCAATCGTAGGGAAATTCCCCGCTGTCGCCGAGAACGCGGACCAGCGCGCCGGTGTCGAGGCGTTCGCGCACCAGCCAGGAGGGCAGCCACGCCAGCCCCATGCCGCGCGCTGCGGCATCCGCGATGGCTTCGAGGTCGTCGAGCCTGAGCCGCCCGGCCGGCCAGACCTCGTGCGGCGCAAGACCGTCGCGCGGGAACAGCCAGGGGCGAACGCGGCCCGAGCGGCGGTAGACGATCGCCTGGTGCCGGCCGAGCTCGTCGAGCGTGCGCGGCCTGCCATGGGCCTTCAGATAGGCGCGCGAGCCGCACACCACCATGCGCTGGCGCGCGATGCGCCGCGCGATCACGCCGGATTGCTCGTTAAGCTCGCCGGTCCTGATCGCAAGGTCGTGACCGCCCTCCATCAGATCGGCGATCGGATCGCCGAACGCGAGATCGAGCTCGAGCGCCGGATATTTCTGCGCGAGCTTCAGCAGCGTGGGGACGATGCAGTAGCGGCCGAGCAGCGCCGGCATCGTCACCCGCAGCCGCCCGCGCGGCTGCGACGATTGATCGGAGGCGAGCGCGTCGGCGGCCTCGGCCTCGCCGAGCACGATGCGGCAGCGCTCGTAATAGGCTTGCCCTGAATCGGTCAGGCTCTGCCGCCGCGTGGTGCGATGGAGCAGGCGGACGCCGAGCCGTTGTTCGAGGAAGCGCACATGCTTGCCGACCATCGGGGCCGACATCTCGAGGGCATCGGCGGCGGCCGCGAACGAGCCGAGATCGACCGCCCTGACGAAGACGGCCATGCTGCTGAGGCGATCCAATTCAAAACTCCTGGTTTCGATTGTCGGAGCTACCGGGTGATTTATCCGGCGATCGCCGCCGGGCATAGCGGCATTCCATTCAATTGTTTTGGAGTTCGCCCATGGCCCGCGTCGTCCGCTTTCACCAGCATGGCGGTCCCGAGGTGCTGCGTATCGAGGAGATCGCGGTTGCGCCGCCGGCGCCCCGCGAGGTTCAGATCCGAGTCAAGGCGCTCGGGCTCAACCGCGCCGAGGCCTCGCTGCGCCGGGGCAGCTATATCGAGACCGCGACGCTGCCGTCCGGCCTCGGGCTGGAAGCCGCCGGGATTGTCGCGGCGATCGGCGAAGGCGTCGAAGAATTTGCGCCGGGCGATCCCGTGAGCATCGTGCCGCCGGTCTCGATGGTGCGCTGGCCGGCCCATGCCGAGCTCGCGACCTTTCCGGCGGAGCTTGTCGTCAAGCATCCGCCCGCGCTCGGTTTTGAAACGGCCGCTGCGGTGTGGATGCAGTATCTCACCGCGTTCGGTGCGCTGGTCGATCTTGCAGGGCTCGGGCGAGGCGAGTTCGTCGTCATCACAGCGGCGTCGAGCAGCGTCGGGCTCGCGGCGATCCAGAGCGCCAACCGTATCGGCGGCGCGGTCCCGATTGCGGTGACGAGGACATCGGCCAAGGCGCAGGCGCTGCGTGAGGCCGGCGCGGCGCACGTGATCGCGTCGGCGGAGCAGGATCTGCAATCAAGGCTGGAGCAGATCGCGGGACCGAACGGCGTGCGCGTGGTGCTCGATGCCGTCGGTGGCCCCGCCTTCGTGCCGCTGACGGCGGCGATGGCACCCGGCGGCATCCTGATCGAATATGGTGGACTCAGTCCTGAGCCGACGCCGTTTCCGCTCGCCAACGTGCTCGGCAAGAGCCTGACCCTGCGCGGCTACCTCGTGCACGAGATCGTGCGCGATCCCGCGCGGCTTACCGCGGCGAAGGCGTTCATCCTCGACGGGCTTGCCGATGGCACCTTGAGGCCGATCATCGCCAGGACGTTTCCGTTCGAGGAGATCGTCGAGGCGCACCGGTACCTGGAGTCGAACACGCAGTTCGGCAAGATCGTGGTGACGGTGTGAGGGTCGCACCAGCGTCATTGCAAGCGAAGCGAAGCAATCCATCGGCTCGCATGCACGGAGGTATGGATTGCTTCGTCGCTGCGCTCCTCGCAATGACGGCGGAAAGACCTCACGTCCCGCAGAACGTCTGCGTCACGCGCTGCTCGGGGAGCGGCGGATCGGCGTAGGCCGCGAACTGCGGCTCGTCCTCATAGGGTTTTGCCAGCACCGTCAGCAATTCCTCGAACGGCGTGTAGTCATCCAAGTTCACCGCAGCCGCAATCACCGCCTCGATCCGGTGGTTGCGCGGGATGAAGGCCGGATTAACGGCACCCATCGCGGCCTTGCGATCGGCCGGCGTTTGCGGCTCCAGCGCGAGGCGGGTGCGCCAGCGGGCGGCCCATTCGTCGAACGCCGCGGGATCGGTGAACTGCGCGCGGACGTCGGCGGCGTCATCGCTTGCGGCCTCGCCGAGATGGCGGAAGGTCAGCGTGAAGTCGGCCGCGTTCTTGGCCATCGCGTCGAGCAGGTCCTGGATCAGCGCCTCGTCACCGTCGCGCACGGTGAACAGGCCGACCTTGGCGCGCAGGCCGGTATTGTAGGCTGTGGTGAACTTTTCGGGGAATTCGCCGAGGATCACTTGCGCCTGTTCGATGGCCTTCTCCTGCTCGTCCGCGAACAGCGGCAGCAGGCATTCGGCGAGCCGGGTCAGATTCCACAACGCGATGCGCGGCTGGTTGGCATAGGCGTAGCGGCCCATCTCGTCGATCGATGAGAACACCTGCGCCGGGTTGTAGGCATCAAGGAAGGCACAGGGACCGTAATCGATGGTTTCGCCCGAGATCGAGGTGTTGTCGGTGTTCATCACGCCGTGGATGAAGCCGACCAGGAGCCAGCGCGCGACCAGCGCGGCCTGCCGCGCCACGACGCCGGCGAGCAGCGCGTGATAGGGCTGGGCGGAGTCCGTCAGCTCGGGATAGTGCCTGGCGATGACATGGTCGGCGAGCGCGCGCACGCCGTCGGTGTCGCCGCGGGCGGCGAAGAACTGGAAGGTGCCGACGCGGATGTGGCTCGCGGCGACGCGGGTCAGCACCGCGCCGGGCAGCGCGGTCTCGCGCATCACGGGCTCGCCGGTGACGACGGCGGCGAGCGAGCGGGTGGTTGGGATGCCTAAAGCGAACATCGCCTCGCTGACGATGTATTCGCGCAAGACCGGACCGAGCGCGGCGCGGCCGTCGCCGCGGCGGGAGAACGGGGTCGGGCCGGATCCCTTGAGCTGGATGTCGCGGCGGACGCCGTCCTTGTCGATGACCTCGCCGAGCAGGATGGCG
This sequence comes from Bradyrhizobium sp. USDA 4506, assembly GCF_054058795.1. Taxonomy (NCBI): domain Bacteria; kingdom Pseudomonadati; phylum Pseudomonadota; class Alphaproteobacteria; order Hyphomicrobiales; family Nitrobacteraceae; genus Bradyrhizobium; species Bradyrhizobium sp. USDA 4506. The sequence goes on from NZ_JBSSBM010000002.1 coordinate 2,352,793, forward strand.
CGGCCGTCGCCGAGCTGGGGAACAAAGTGCCCGAATTGATGGCCGGCATAGGCCATGGCAATCGGGTCGGCGCCGTCAGGCAGCCGCTTTCCGGCAAGGATTTCGGCGCCTTCCGGCGCCGACAGCAGGTCCGGGTCCAGCCTGAGCTGGACCGCGAGCGGCCGGTTCAGCTTGATCAGGCGGGGGGCGGCCACCGGGGTCGGCGCGACGCGGGCGAAAAAGTTCGCCGGCAGCGCCGAATAGGTGTTTTGGAACGGGAAATGAATGGTCATATCCCGAAGATAGGCCTGCGGGCCGAATAGGCAAACGATTGGCGCCCATCTGGCGCCGGATCGCAGCAAAATCTGCAGTTTCGGGCCAAAAGCGGGCGTTCCCTTGGTTGCCGCCCCGAGCGGGCTCGGGTAAACCCAGCGCCTTCGGATAGGAAGTTTCCTATCGCGATTCTCCTCCGACATCAGTTTTTGGAACGACTATGCATCGCTACCGGTCACACACATGCGGCGCGCTCCGAGAGGGCGATATCGACCAGACGGTCCGGCTTTCGGGTTGGGTTCACCGGGTCCGCGACCATGGCGGCGTGCTGTTCGTCGATCTGCGCGACCATTACGGCATCACCCAATGCGTGGCCGATCCGGACTCGCCGGCGTTCGCCGAGGTCGAGAAGTTCCGCTCCGAATGGGTGGTGCGGATCGACGGCAAGGTGCGCCGCCGTCCCGCCGGCACCGACAACCCCGAACTGCCGACCGGCATGGTCGAGATCTACATCAAGGAGATCGAGGTGCTGGGCCCGGCGGCCGAGCTGCCGCTGCCGGTGTTCGGCGAGCAGGAATATCCTGAAGATATCAGGCTGAAATACCGCTTCCTCGACCTGCGTCGCGAGAAGCTGCACCAGAACATCATGACCCGTGGCGCGGTGGTCGATTCCATGCGCAAGCGGATGAAGGAGCAGGGCTTCTTCGAATTCCAGACCCCGATCCTGACGGCGTCCTCGCCGGAAGGCGCGCGCGACTTCCTGGTGCCGTCGCGCATCCATCCCGGCAAGTTCTACGCGCTGCCGCAGGCGCCGCAGCAGTACAAGCAGCTGTTGATGATGTCGGGCTTCGACCGCTACTTCCAGATCGCGCCGTGCTTCCGCGACGAGGACCCGCGCGCCGACCGTCTGCCGGGCGAGTTCTATCAGCTCGACGTCGAGATGAGCTTTGTCACCCAGGACGACGTGTTCGCGGCGATGGAGCCTGTGATCACCGGCGTGTTCGAGGACTTTGCCAAGGGCAAGCCGGTGACGAAGAACTGGCCGCGGATTCCGTTCGCGGAGGCCGTGCGCAAATACGGCTCCGACAAGCCCGATTTGCGCAACAAGATCGTGATGCAGGAAGTCTCCGAGCACTTCCGCGGCTCCGGCTTCAAGGTGTTCGCGCGCATGCTCGAAGACCCGAAGAACCAGGTCTGGGCGATCCCGGGCACCGGCGGCGGCAGCCGCGCGTTCTGCGATCGCATGAACTCGTGGGCGCAGGGCGAAGGCCAGCCCGGCCTCGGCTACATCATGTGGCGCGAGGGCGGCGAGGGCGCAGGTCCCCTGGCGAACAACATCGGCCCCGAGCGCACCGCTGCGATCCGCGACCAGCTCGGCCTCAAGGAAGGCGATGCGGCGTTCTTCGTCGCCGGCGATCCCGAGAAATTCTGGAAGTTTGCGGGTCTCGCGCGCACCAAGCTCGGCGAGGAATTGAACCTGATCGACAAGGACCGGTTCGAGCTCGCCTGGATTGTCGACTTCCCGATGTACGAGTATGACGAGGAGAACAAGAAGGTCGACTTCTCGCACAACCCGTTCTCGATGCCGCAGGGCGGCCTCGACGCGCTGAAGTCGCAGGACCCGCTGACCATCAAGGCGTTCCAGTACGACATCGCCTGCAACGGCTACGAGATCGCCTCCGGCGGCATCCGCAACCACAAGCCGGAAGCGATGGTGAAGGCGTTCGAGATCGCAGGCTATGGCGAGCAGGAGGTCATCGACCGCTTCGGCGGCATGTACCGTGCGTTCCAGTATGGCGCCCCGCCGCACGGCGGCATGGCGGCCGGCCTCGACCGTATCGTGATGCTGCTCTGCGGCACCAACAATCTGCGCGAGATCTCGCTGTTCCCGATGAACCAGCAGGCCATGGACCTGCTGATGGGCGCGCCGTCGGAAGCAACCCCGAAGCAGCTCAAGGAGCTGCACATCCGCACCAACCTGCCGGCGAAGGGTTAGGCGGGCAGGAGAGGTGCGTAGCCCGGATGGAGCGAAAGCGAAATCCGGGGCGGTCCCTCCTGCGGCGACGCTGTTCCCGGATTGTGCTTCGCTCCATCCGGGCTACGGGCGGGAGAATCACAACCCCGTCGAGGCCTCGATCCGGAACTGCGCCAGCGCCGATTGCGGATCGGTCTTGAGGAGCTGCATCAGCTGAAGCGCCGGCGCCTTCGCGCGCGGAGTGAGCTTGATGACCAGCGTCTGTCCCGGCGTCTCGATGAACTGGCCGATCGCGGTGACGAGCGCGGTGGCGTCGGGATTGCTCCCGCCGATCTCGCCGCCCTGCGCCTTGATGGCGTCGAGGATGACCTTGCGCGCCTCGTCGCGGCTGATGTTCCGGGTGCGCGCAAATTGAGCGACCGCGAGATCGATGACGCCGAGGTCGTGGACCGTGAGCTGGATCGTGCCGGCTTCGATCTGCGCGGCAGCGCCCATCGCTTCCGCGGCGCTGGTCGAGAATGCCTCGCGCGGCACGTTGCCGAGCGTGACCTTCGCCGACGCGCTCAGCACGCCCGCCATGTCGAGCTTGACCGGCTCGAGTGCGAACGCGCGCGAGGTCTCGGTCCAAACGGCGCCGAGATCGGCATCGACGGCCATCCGGTCGATCCCGGCAGCGACGAGCGGTTGCTGCCGCGGATCGGCCGCATCGAGCGGCGCCGCCAGCTTGGCGGTCAGCCGCAGCTTGCTCGGGATCGATCCGACGAACTGACCCCAGTCGAGACTGAAGACGTCGATGTTGACCGGCTTGCCGGTGGCCTTGTAGGGCGACGCGACGCCCTTGATCTCGACGCCTTCGATCAGCGGGAATAGCGCCAGCGCCTGTTCGGCCGACGGCTTCTGCGCAGCGAATTGTGCCGACAGCCGCATGAAGTTGGCGACGTCGAGCGACTTCAGCGCGAAGCGTCCGACCTTGATGGGACCATTCGGCGCACGGGTATCGAGTCCCTCGACCGCAAGCTCGCCGATCTTGCCGTGTTCGAAGTTGAACCGCACCGAGGCGAGCTTGAGCGGGCCCTGCGGCGTCTCGAGCGAGAGCCCATGCATTTCAGCATTTGCAATTCCGATGCCCGAATAGAGGCCGGCGACCTTGTCCAGCAGTTCGCGCGCCTGGACGGCAGACGGCGGTGGGCTCCCTTGCGGCGGGATCATTGCCAGCAGTGCCGGCAGCTGCATCCGTGACGGATTGATCCTGGTGTCGTCGACGGTCACGCCCCCGATCCGCATGTTCACGCCGGGCGCAGCGGTGATGACATAAGGACCGGCCGAAACGTGTCCCTGGACCCGGTACTCCCTGTCATCGTTGGCCTTGCCTGGATCGAACATCGCCGCCATCGCGCCGACGTCGATATCGGTCGCGGCGATGTTGGCGAGCTCGCCGGTCATTTTGATCGGCTTGCCGGCCGCCTGCTGGTTGATCGTGAACACAACCTTGTCGGTTTTGCTGGACGCGATTTTTCCGTCCTTCATGTTTTCGATGGCGATGCCCGAATAGGCGAATTCGCCGCCGGCGCCGTCGCCGGCTTTTGCGGCGGCGCTGAAGGTCATCGTTCCGGTCAGGCTAGGCGCAGCGACCGATGATGCGTTGATGCTCGCGAGCAGTCCGAACGCGGACCGGTACAGCTCGAAGATCGACGACGACGCCGGAAGCTGGGGCAGGCTGGCGGGGCCGGAAAAATCCTTCACAGTGATCCGCGGCGCCTTGTAGGTCAGTGAGGTGATCGTCGGGGTAGGTCCTGCCACGCCGATCTCGACATCGCTGAACTCGACATTGCCGGCGGAGACCCGTGCCGCGTCGGTTTGACCGAGGCCGGTCATCGTGAGACTGGCAATCTTGACGCTGACCGGGGATTGCGTCCCCGACTCGGTGGCGACGTCGGCGATCGTCAGGGTGCGGCTCTTGACGTCGAACGTGATCTTGCCGTGGCTCGCCTTGGCGCCAGTGGCACGGACCTGCTCGAAGGCGGCCTCGACGTCGCGCGTGACCCGGCGCTGGGCGTAAAAGTCGAAACCGAAGAAGCCGGCGGCCGCGATCACAACCACGGCGATCAGGCCGAGCAGAATTTTCTTCATTCGGTCAACTCCGGATCATCAAGGGAAAAAAATTGCCAATCCCGGCCGAAAGGCGCGGGGAGGGGCAGGCGTCGATGAACGGCCGGCCCGGGCCTGTTGACGGGGACATTATCGGATGTTGCATCCAAGTGGTTGGACATGCTTCACATCCGGCTCGATTTGCCGGACAACTGACTTTTGCCTGGATTAGCACAGAAACAAGAAATTTGGGCCGGAAACGCGGGGAGCACGCATGTCGTCATCGTCTGAAGAACTCCACAACGCGGCGCTCGCCTACCACCGGCTGCCGCGGCCGGGCAAGCTCGAGATCCAGGCGATCAAGCCGCTTGCCAACCAGCGTGACCTGGCGCTGGCCTATTCGCCGGGCGTGGCCGCCGCCTGCACCGAGATCGCCAAGAACCCGGCCGAGGCGGCGACGCTGACCGCGCGCGCCAATCTGGTCGCCGTGGTCTCGAACGGCACCGCGGTGCTCGGTCTCGGCAATATCGGTCCGCTGGCCTCGAAGCCCGTCATGGAAGGCAAGGCGGTGCTGTTCAAGAAATTCGCCGGCATCGACGTGTTCGACATCGAGATCAAGGCCGACACGATCGAGCGCGTAGTCGAGACCGTTGCCGCGCTGGAGCCGACCTTCGGCGGCATCAATCTCGAGGACATCCGCGGACCTGAGTGCTTCGAGATCGAGGCGCAGCTCAAGGAGCGCATGAAGATCCCGGTCTTCCACGACGACCAGCACGGCACCGCCATCATCGTCGCCGCGGCGATCGTCAACGGGCTGTTGTTGAACGGCAAGCAACTGTCTGACGTGAAGATCGTCTGCTCGGGCGCCGGCGCCGCCGCGATCGCAACCCTCAATCTGCTGGTCTCGATGGGGGCGCAGCGCAAGAACATCTGGGTCTGCGACATCGACGGTGTGGTCTATGAGGGCCGCAACACCACGATGGATCGCTGGAAGGCGGTCTATACCCAGAAGACCGACGCACGCGTGCTCGCCGACGTCATTCCGGGCGCGGACATCTTCATCGGCCTGTCGGCGCCGGGTGTGCTGAAGCCCGAAATGGTCAAGCAGATGGGCGACAAGCCGCTGGTGATGGCGCTGGCCAATCCGGTGCCGGAGATCATGCCGGATGAGGCGCGTCTGGCGCGTCCCGACGCGATGATCTGCACCGGACGGTCGGACTTTCCGAACCAGGTCAACAACGTGCTCTGCTTCCCCTTCATCTTCCGCGGCGCGCTCGACGTCGGCGCCACCGCGATCAACGAGGCGATGAAGCATGCCGCGGTGGACGCGATCGCGCAGCTCGCGCGCGATCCGCCGTCGGATGCGGTGGCCCATGGTTTCGAGAGCGGCGAGACCCAGGGGTTTGGCCCCGGTTCGCTGATCCCGAGCCCGTTCGATCCGCGCCTGATCCTGCGCATCGCGCCGGCGGTGGCCAGGGCCGCGATCGAGTCCGGCGTCGCGACCCGGCCGATCACCAATTTCGACGAATACGCCGCCAATCTCGAACGCTTCGCCTTCCGCTCCGGCCTCACCATGAAGCCGGTGTTCGCCAAGGCGAAGACCCAGCCGGTGCGCGTGATCTACGCCGAAGGCGAGGACGAGCGTGTGCTGCGCGCGACGCAGGTGGTGCTCGAGGAAAAGCTGGCGCGGCCGATCCTGGTCGGCCGTCCGTCGGTGGTCGAGACCAGGATCAAGCGCTTCGGCCTGTCGATCAAGGCCGGCCGCGATTTCGACCTGATCAATCCCGAGGACGATCCGCGCTACCGTTCCTATGTGCAGTCCTATATCGACGTCGCCGGCCGGCGCGGCGTGACACCGGAGGCCGCGCGGACCGTGGTCCGCACCAACAATACCGTGATCGCGGCGCTTGCCGTGTCGCGTGGCGAGGCCGACGCGATGCTGTGCGGCGTCGAGGGCCGCTACATGAGCCATCTGCGCCATGTCCGCGAGATCATCGGCTTCCTGCCGGGGGTCAGCGACTATGCCGCGCTGGCGCTGATGATCACCTCCACCGGAGCCCATTTCCTCGCCGATACCCAGGTGCGGCCGAACCCGAGCGCGGAGGAACTCGCTGAAGTGGCATCGCTCGCGGCGATCCACGTCCAGCGCTTCGCCTTCAAGCCGAGGGTCGCCTTCGTGTCACATTCCGACTTCGGCAGCTATGACACGGATTCCTCGCGCAAGATGCGGCGAGCGACCCAGCTCTTGAAGGACAAGCATCCGGAGATCGAGGCCGACGGCGAGATGCAGGGCGACACCGCGCTGTCGGCGGCGGCGCGGCGCCTGGTGCTGCCGCAGTCGCGGCTGGAAGGCGAGGCCAACATCCTGATCATGCCGAACCTCGATGCCGCCAACATCGCCTATCAAATGATCAAATCGCTGGCCAACGCGTTGCCGGTGGGGCCGATCCTGATCGGTCCGGCGCGCCCGGCGCACATCCTCACCCCCGGCGTGACGGCGCGCGGCATCCTCAACATGACGGCGGTGGCCGCCGTCGAAGCCCAGGAACGCGCCGGCCGCGCGCAGCCGACGCTGTTCGGCTGACGGCCGTTGTTTGAGCACGTTATGTTCGGATAACCGCAGCGCGGTTTTCCGCATCGTGTTTGAACCGAGATGGATTCGATTTGATCGAGGCAGGTGGAGCGACCATAATCGCTTCGCCTGCTTCGTCCGATTTCTGCCATCCAGTGAGGCCGACCCATGCCAGCGTTCATCACCTTCGGGCGGATCCTGTTCGCCGTGCTGTTCCTCTATTCGGGAGCGAGCAAGCTGTTCGGCATCCAGGCGACGGCGGATCTGCTGGCGGCCAAGGTGACGATCCCGGCCGTGGTCGCGCCCTATACGCAGCAGATCGAAACCGCCGTCGGCATGCCCCTCATGCAGCTGCTGGCGGTCACGATCGGCGGCTTCGAGATCGTCGCGGGGCTGATGATCGCGGTGAACGTGCTGGCGCGGTTCTTCGCGATTCTCCTGATCATCTTCGTGTGCTTCGCCACCTTCTACTTCCATGACTTCTGGAATCAGCCGGCGCCCGACAACCTCAGGACGCTGATCGATGCGCTGAAGAACCTGTCGTTGATCGGCGCGCTGTTCATCATCGCCGGCTACGGCCGCGGCCCGCGCCGCGACGACCCGGCCTATGGGGACGTGTAGGTCACGGCAGACCGCCGGGCGATCTACGCTGCGCTAGCTCGTCCGACGAGTTATTGCCGGCTTGTCACGCATCCATGCGCCACTGTGAGGTTCAGAAAAGTGGTCCCCACATCGGTACGCTCTCAAACCTTTCTAGCCTGATCGTTTTCCCGCCAGCCGATGACGTGTCGGTGCCAAGTCGCATGATATCCCGGTCTTTGGTATCGACGCGCAGTTCGAGTTCGCCTGGACAGTCTTTGGGCTGATCGATTTCCAGGGCGAACGGAATGGGAAGCGTCTCGCTCGTGTTGGGAACCACGAACGATTGAAAGAGCTTCTCCGGGCCCGTCGGGCCCTCCGTCGTCATTTCGACGAGGTAGAAGTACAGGAATTCCCCGACATAGGCCTTGCGGTCGCCGGGCGCTTGCACGAGTTCGCCGCGCAGGGTGGTTTTGCAGGCGCCGACTGCGCTGGTTGCGACCAGCGACGCCATCGCCACAAGAGCTACGGCCTTCGCCAGGGAGGTCATGCCGTTGTTCATCGCAAGCTGCTCGGGATCTATGCGCTTCGCCGCCACGGCGTAACGCTGACGTCCTGCGCAGCATCGATCAGCTGCGGCGCGCCGGCGTGCAGGCCGTGCGCTGACAGCACCTGCTGCGGGGTGCGGGCGGGGACGCCGGGAAAGCACGGCTCGCCGTCGGGGATGCGCACCCGTGGCGCGACCGAGAGCCAGAACGTGTCGTAGCGATCCATGAACATGCCGAACACGCCGGGGCCGCCGATGATCGCGACCATGCCCGAGGTCACGCCGGCCTCGCGGCTCGCGGTCTCGAACGGGCAGCCGGCGGGATTCCACAACAGCGCCTTCGGATTGTCGGGGTCGGGCGCGGTCGCCGCAACCTTGCTGGTCAGGATCAGGCGCCGCCGCTTCGGCGCGTTCGGCTGCTCTTCCTGGGAGTTACGACCATGCACGACGAGGTCGGCGCGGTCGAGGGCCGCGGTGAAGAACCGCTTGTCGCCCTCGATCTTGAGGTCGTCGGGCATTACGTTCCGCGCATTCGCCAGCCGGCCATCGGCGGAGACGATGACGAAGCCTTCGATACGCAGCGCCGGCACCAGGATTGTCGCCGGCGTTATTGCTGATCGACGGTGGTGACGACGCTGTTCACCGGGCGCGAGCTTACAGTCGGCAGCTTGACGTCCTTGGCGAGCTCCTGCTCGTATTGCGGCAGCACCGTCACCGGGAACTTGGCGCGCATCGCGACCACCTTGTAGCCGCCGGCCTTGAGCTGCGTCAGCAGCGTGGGTAGCGCTTCCGCGGTGTGCTTCTGGAAGTCGTGCATCAGGATGATGCCCTTGCCGAGCTTGTTCAGCTTCTTCATCACGGTGTCGATCACCTGCTGCGGCTTGCTCGCCTTGAAGTCGAAGGAGTCGAGGTCGCAGGAGAAGATCGCGATGTTGCGGTTGCCGAGATAGGTCACCATCTCCGGCGGATGCTGCAGCGCCGGGAAGCGGAAGAACGGCGAGGGTGAGGTCTCGAGCGCCCACTTGACCGCAGCGTAGCCGCGCTCGATCTCGTCCTTCTTCTGATCCTCGGTCAGCTTCTTGTTGTTCAGATTGGCGTGCGACCAGGTGTGAGCGCCGACCGTGTGGCCGGCGGCATAGACCTGCCGCAGGATTTCGGGGTGATAGGTCGCGTGCTTGCCGATCGGGAAGAAGATGCCCGTGGTGCATTCATCCGCGAGCGCCTTCAGCACTGCCGGCGTGTTGCCCGGCCACGGGCCGTCGTCGAAGGTCAGCACCACCTCATGGTCGCGAAGGAAGTCGAGCTGCTTGAAATGCTCGAAGCCGAAGCCCGGACCGCCGGTGGTATCGATCTCGACCGTGCGGCCGACGCCGAGCGCGTTCGGATTGTTGCAGGCGGCGCGCGCCGGCTGTGGCGGTTGCTTCGGCGGAACCGGGGCTGCGGTTGCGGTTGCCGGGGCCGGTGCTGCGGCGGCGGGCGCGGGAGCCGCGGCCGCTGGTGCCGCCGGTGCCGCAGTAGCGCCCTTGGGGGGCGACGTCTGCGACCAAGCTGCGCTCGACGCGAGCAACGATACGGTCCCCGCAAAAATCAGACCTGTCGCAATGCGCATGGCGTGTTCCCTGCTGCTCGCGCTCCCGGCGCCGGCATTGCCGCGACCGGGTCGCTTCGCCCCCAACCGATCGTACCCTAGTCGCAGTGGCGACGCCAAGGCAATGAACGTGGCGAGCGCGTGTCCAAAATCCTCGTCGGATCAGTTAATTCCGGGGATTATCGTCATATCTCACGCGGCCGCCGATGCCCGTGCGATCCCGGTCTTGATGCGCGTGTCGTCGGGCGCAACCGACTCAGCGAAAACGTCGGCGATGTAGCCGTCGCGGCCGATCAGGTATTTGTGAAAATTCCAGCGCGGCACGTCCTTTGGCCGAGCCTCCGCCGCCCAGCGGTAGAACGGATGCGCGCTCGCTCCGCGGACGATTGCTTTCGCCGCGATCGGGAAGGTGACGCCATATTGATGCTGCGCAGTCTCGGCGATATCGGTTGGGCCGCCGGGCTCCTGGCCGCCGAAATCATTGGAGGGGACGCCAATGATGACGAAGCCGCGATCGCGGAATTCGGTCCAGAGTTGCTGCAGGCCGGCATATTGCGGCGTGAAGCCGCAAAGCGAGGCCGTGTTCACGATCATCAGCGGACGGCCGGCATAGTCGGCAAGTCTGATATCGCCGCCGCCGAGTGCCGGAAATGAGAAGGCGTAGGCGGTGATCCGGCTTATCGCGGGCTGCTCGGCATGCAGCGGGCGGGATGCCGCGGCTGCGGCGATCGCGGTCACGATCAGGGTCCTGCGGTCCATCATGGTCTCGTCCCCGGAACAGATGTTCGTCGGGATCATAATCCGGAGGGGACGCGCAGGCTTTCAAGAAGGCGTTATTGCCGGAGGCGAGTAGCCCGGATGGAGCGAAGCGAAATCCGGGATCGATCGCCTCAACGCAGCGGCAGGATGAAGTCAGTGCCTTCGCCGGTCTCGCCCTGGTTCACACCGAGGTCGGAGACGATGATCGATCCGCCGGTGCCGAGCGCTTCGCTGATCCGCGCCATCACGTCGGCCGGAATCGAGATGCGGTCGAGCGCCTCGGCCGGACTGTTGGTCACCGGCTGCGGCCTGGCCTCGGCCACTGCTGCGGCCGCGACCTTGCGGCGATGCGAGGCACGCTCCTCGACGTCGATGCGGGCGACGTTGCGGGTCGGCAGCGTCACCACCGACCAGCGCAGCAGGTTCGTATCGGTCTTGTCGGCTTGTGCGGTGAACACATGGGTGCCGAGCGGCCGGTCGCTTGCCGCGATCGTCACCGGCACCTCGAACAGAGGTGCAAAATTCTGCCGCACGTAGAGCTTGGAATCCTTGCGGCTGATGAACACCGCAATCTGGCCGGCGCGCTTCGGCACGTCGATCCTGGCGGTGCCCGGCAGCCGCGCCGGATCCTTCTTGGCGTCGGGCCCATCAGCTGCGATCGCTGCCTCGGCGGGCTTGTCAGCGGCCTTCGATGCATCGGCCTTCGGTGCATCGATCTTGGGCGCCTCGGCAACACCAGGCTTGGCGGCGTCCGCCTTCGGCTCGTCGGCCTTGGCTTCCGCCTTCACCGGATCGCTTGCGGAGACCTCGCTCTTTGGCGTGTCGGTGCTGGCGGTGGTTTCGCCGACCGTCTTGTCATCTGTGGTCGCGTTGCTGTCGTGGCCGGCGGAATTGGTCTCGGCCGGCTTGTCGGCGGCGGCCGTCTCGGGCTTCACGGTCTCGGACTTGTCCGCTGCGATCTTCTCCGCGATGGCGTCGCGCGCCGTGGAAGAGGACGCATCGGACATTGTCACTGACGCACTCGCTGCCGGCATCGCGCTGCTGGCGTCGGCGGTGTGGGTGTTGTCGCGCAGCGACGCGGCGGCATGACCGACGCTGCTGCGCAAATCGAGACTGGACTGCTTGTCGGCGCCCTTGTCGCTCTTCACGCCGAGCGGCGCATCCATCTTCAGAATGTCGTCGGCAACCGGCTGCTGCGGCGCCACCTTCTGCGTGACCAGCAGCGGGTGCGAGAAACTTTCCGGCGAGATCGTGCCCGGCGTGACGAAGACGCGGGCGCCCATCCGCGTCCAATTGTACATCTTGACCGCGAACGACATCGGCATGCGGATGCAGCCGTGGGACGCCGGATAGCCGGGCAGCACGCCGGCGTGCATGGCGATGCCCGACCAGGTGATGCGCTGCATATACGGCATCGGCGCGCCGCTATAGATGTTGGACTGGTGGTACTTCTGCTTCTGGATGACGCTGAAGACACCCATCGGGGTCGAATGCCCCTTCATGCCCGTTGACACCGGGCTCTCGGCATAGAGGCCGTTGGCGTCGTAGAGGCTGACCCGCTGCTGGTCGATCGAGACCGAGATGATCAGGGGACCTTGCGGCTTGCTGCCGGCCTCCTTCTCGATCGCCGGATTCTTCTTGGCTGTGCTGCGCTTCGGCTTTTGCCGGTGCGGCTGTGGCAGCGGCATCGGCTCGTAGTCGCCGTAGAAGGCGGAGTCGCGGTTCCAGTAATAGAGCGCTGCATCGGCCTGCGTGGAGGCGGCGACGGTGCCGGCGGTCGTCAGAATTGCCAGCTGCCAGAACCGCTCATTCGCGAAGTCAAAAACCGAAATCCGCCGTCCACCTGCGCGCATATTCCGAATCCCAGTCCAAACTACATGTTGGTTGTCGCAGACGCACAACGCGTTCACCAGCGCAAGCGATCTAACCCTTCCGTGAGGGCGGTATTTTCGACGAAAGAGTAACAAAAAAGCCTCACAAGAGGTTAAAGCGCCGCGTTCGATCACCGAACTGTCAGCGCCTTCCTGTGCGGCGTTTGCGCACTACATAGGCGGGACCCACCCCGCGGAGACCTCAATGACATCGAGAACTGTGAGCTTGTGTGACCTGCGACGGTTGTCTCGATGGGGATGCGCGGTGCTGCTGATGTTGCTGGCTTTGGGGCAGGCGGGTCCTGCGGTCGCGGCCGACGAGCCGGACCTGATCTTCCGCCGCTCCACCGTGTTCAAATGGGTGAGCCCCAACGACAAGCTCGCGACCTATGGCGTCGACGATCCCGAGGTCGAGGGCGTCGCCTGTCACTTCACGGTGCCGGAGAGGGGCGGCTTCAAGGGCTGGCTTGGCCTTGCCGAGGAAGTCTCCGATATCTCGCTGGCTTGCCGGCAGATCGGGCCGATCCGCTTCAAGACCAAGCTCGGGCAGGGCGATGACATGTTCAGCAAGCGCCGGTCGCTGTTCTTCAAGAAGATGCAGATCGTGCGCGGCTGCGACGCCAAGCGCAATGTGCTGGTCTACATGGTCTATTCGGACCGCCTGATCGAGGGCTCGCCAAAGAACTCGACGTCGTCGGTGCCGATCATGCCGTGGGGCGCGGCCGATACTGCCGTGCAGAAGTGCGGCGAGTTCATTCAATAGCTGGAGCAGGGGCAGGGGCTTGGCCCAGGCGGCTGAGGCGGTGGGCGAGCTAGCGCTCGGTTTGCCCGAACTGCTTCGCGCTGATGCCAAGGCCCGGTTTGACCTTCGAGTCGCGGCAGCCGACGAGGCGGACCAGCTTCTGCGGCGCGCACTCATTGTCGCCCATCACGTAGGCGCCTTGCTGCGGCATCGCGGCCGTCATCTGCTGCTGGCCGGATTTGCTCGCCGCGGATTCATTGCCAACACCGATGTTGCCATTGCCCACGACTGACATCCTTCGTTGGATCGGGAGGGATTACGACAACGTGCCACCGCGAAGATGGTTGCACGGCGCCCAGACATGAGTCGACGAAACCGCCGCCCGGTTCACCGCAGCCCTTGCTGTGCTGCTTCTCCTCTCAGCAGAGGAAAGTTAACAAAGCGCGGTAGCTCGTTCAGTTTGCACGCATAATTGGCTGTCGCTCCGGCAGTGGCCGGGGGCCGGCATTGTCGCGCGAAGTTTTCAACAGCTTTTCAGTCACGCTGCTGCCGCTGAAATCATTGGTGTTTTCCGCCGAATGTTTCGTGGACCGCTGGTCGACGAAACAATTCGAGTTCCGACGAAACCATTTTCGGCTTGTTCCGCAGAACTCCGGAAACGGCAGATCGTTATCAGACCGTCACACAACGGCGCCGGACGCCGACGAGCGGAATAACGGAGACTTTCAGATGCGAACCATGAGCCTGATCCTCGCCTTCGCCTTTGTGATGGCCGGTTCGTCGATGGCAGGCTCGCCGGACAGCGGTTTGCCCGGGATTGGCACCTTCTCCTATAACGGCTCGCCGGTAGTCACCCCGGTCCCGATGGTGCTGGCGCAGGCCAACTGAGCGCGACGCAAAAAACAGAACTGCCGGTAAAGGCTCCCCATGCTGCTCCGTATCTGTTCCGCCGCGATGTTGGCATCGCTCGTCCTGATGGGGCCCTTGGCGGGCGCCGCGCAGGCCCAATCCCAGCTCCCCCTCGAATCGATGCAGATCCGCTCGCTGTACCGCGTGCCTGAACCGCGCGACGAGTTCGTGCGGCAATGCGCGCCGCATATGCTCGGCCGCTGGGCGCATCCCGAGGCCGTGTGCGGCTGCCTGCACGACCACGCCGCCGCGACCGTGGACGATCCCGACCTACGCCAGGCGCTGCTACGCGGTATCAGCGAGACCGGCGTGCCGACCATCGAGACCGATTGGGTGCCGCCGTCCAAGCAGGGCGAGATCGGGCCGACCTTCACCAAGATCGCCAAGCCGACCCTGCAATGCATGTTCGAGCCGGTCTCGAACTGAGCCGCGCCTCAAAGCAATGAGGACCGCAGCGCCTCGCGTCAGCGGGGCGTTTTACTTTTTGGCGAGGCGCGGCACGCAGCTGCTGGTCCGCACCACGCCGTTCTGGCTCAGCCTGGAGCCGACGACCTGCTTGATCTGCCCGGCCGGGCACGAGCCGTCATCGACAAGGACGCGCTGGCCGACCCGCAGATCGACGATGTCGCCCTCGCGCATGTAGGACTGCTCTGCTGCGGCGGATTGAGTCATCGCGCCAAGAGCTGCGACGCTGACCAGCGCGACGAATCCCAAGCGCAGCATCGCAGCCTCCTTCACTTGTTCTGGATCTTGAGCCCGTCGGGGCCGACATTGATCTGAAGGCCTTCGGGCTGCTTGTTCGCCTGATAAAGATTGTAGCCGAGCATGCCTGCGATCACGACCAGCGCGGCGATCACGAGATACAGGACGTTGCGATTTGGCATCCGGTATCTCCGTAAGCGGACACTGACTGAACGCGGGCGACCTTAGTCAGGTGACTGCGATTCTCCTAGAGCGCTGCGGCTTGGCGGATGGCTTGACCGATGTCTTGCGCGTCGCGCGCAGCGCGGCGAGCGTTGTCTTCGCCAATCGTTCCGCCGATGCAACGAGTTGCGGAGCCGGATGCCCGGAAAATCCCAGCACGAAGCCAGGCAATGGGCGCGCGCGATGATAGGTCTCGGCGAGCAACCAGCCGCCGACGCCGGCATTAGCCTTTGCCTGCGCGGCAATCAGCGGATCGGTCGCGGGATCGAGCCGCGCCACGAGGTGCAGGCCCTGCGAGGGCACGGGAACCGTGAGCTCGCCTTCGGATGCGCTCACAAGCGTCGACGCCAGGACGTCGCGCGCCTCGCGATAGAGTTTGCGCGATTTGCGTAAGTTGGCCGCAAAGGCGCCGGAGTTCAGCATGTCGGCGACCGCGCCTTCCATCAACGTGGCGGGAAAGCGGTCGAGCGCGGCGCGCGCCGCCGTCACCGGTCCGATCAAGGCTTCGGGCAGGGCGCAATAGCCGATCCGCAATCCGGGAAACAACGTCTTCGCAAACGTGCCCATGTAGATCACGCGGCGCAGATGATCGATGCCGGCCAGCGACAACAGCGGCGCGCCGTCGTAGCGGAACTCGCTGTCGTAGTCGTCTTCGAACACGAAGGCGCCGGCATCCCGTGCCCAGTCGAGCAGCTCGAGCCGGCGCGGCATCGACATCTGCACGCCGAGCGGAAACTGGTGCGAGGGCGTGACATAGGCAGCGCGCGCTTGCGGCGCGGACGCGCGCCCCTTGTCGATGCGCATGCCCGACATGTCGACCGGCACCGACACCGGACGATAGCCGCAATGCTCGATCGCGCGCCGCGCCGCCGGATAGCCGGGGTCTTCGCACCAGACCTGGTCGCCGGGCTTGAGGATCGCCCCGAGCACGATGCGCAGGGCATGCAGCGTGCCGGACGCCAGCATGATTTGGTCGGGGTCGCAGCGCAGCCCGCGCGCCGACAGCAGATGGTCCGATATCGCCGCGCGCAGCTCGCTGCTGCCGCGGGGATCGCCGTAATGCAGATGCTCGGACCCGAAGGCGCGCAGCCTGCGGCCGGCGAAGGCGCGGAAGCGCTGCAATGCGCGCTCGTCGATATGGGTGCAGCCGAGCGACAGCGCATTGTGCTGCGGCGGCTCGATCGCGATCCTTGCGCGGCGCGGCGCGGCGGCCTGCGCCGGAATGCGCGCCGCGACGAAAGTTCCGGAGCCCGTGGTTGCCACCGCAAAGCCGTCGGCGATCAGCCGCTCATAGGCCGTGGTGACCGCGTTGCGGCGGAAGCCGGTCTGCTTGGCGAGCGCGCGCGACGGCGGCAGCGGCTCGCCCGGCTTGACGAGGCCGCCGACGATCGCGTGGCACAGCGCCTGATAGAGCCGCTGCTGCGAGGCCGCGCCGGGGGTGACGTGCGGGCCGGCGAGATCGAGCGGCAGCTCGGCCTTGCGCGCCGCGGGCTCCCGGGAATTGGTCGGAATTTTTCGCATGGAATTGGCACTATCGCAGACCAAATGAGCCGCTACAATTCTGGACAGATTCCAGATTTCGAAAGGCTCACCGTGACCGAAGGCGCATCCGCTCCGTCCTATCCCATGTCGTCCCGCAGCCGCGTGAAGCGCCGCCACGACCGCGGCTTCTACGACCACGCCACCGTGCACAAGATCCTCGACGCCTCGATGCTGTGCCACGTCTCCTACGTGATCGACGGCCAGCCCTATTGCACGCCGACCTTCTTCTGGCGCGAGGGCACCAGGCTCTACTGGCACGGCTCGAGCGCGAGCCGGATGCTGGAGAACCAGTCCGAAGGGCAACGCGTGTGCCTGACGGTCGCCCATCTCGACAGCCTGGTGCTGGCGCGCTGCGGCTTCAACCACTCGGCCGACTATCGCGCGGTGATGGCGTTCGGGTCAGCCTATCTCGTCACCGACCCCGCAGAGAAGGAACGCGCGATCGTCGCGATGGTCGACCGTTTCTTCCCCGAGCGCACCGCGAGCCTGCGTGCCAGCAACAAGCAGGAGATCAAGGCGACCTCGTTCATCGCGATGGAGATCGAGGAGGCCTCGGCAAAAATTCGCGCCAAGGGCGTCGCCGACGATGACGAGGATTACGAGTTGCCGATCTATGCCGAGCGCATTCCGGTGCGCGCCGTGCTCGGCGCGCCCGAGCCGTGCCCGCGGCTGCTCGACGGCGTGACGCGGCCGAAGACGCTCGATGGCTATTCGGAAGGCCGGCTGCTCGAAGATGCATTGCGGGACGCCTATTTTGCGCAATACCCCGCGGAGTGAAATCGGGCTACGCTGCGGCTCCCGCCTGATCTGTTTTCCCGATGGAGCCAAAGCATGACTGCCGAGACGCAACAACGAATCCTTGCCGCTGTTGATGAGGGATTCGATGCGCAGCTTGCGACGACGCAGGCCTTTGTCGCGATCCCCTCGACCCGCGGCGCCGAGGGGCCGTGCCAGGACATGATCGGCGATCTCCTGCGCGAGCGCGGCTACGAGGTCGACGACTGGCACATCAATCTCGACGAGCTGAAGGATTTGCGCGGCTTCGGCCCGATCGAGCATGATTTCTCGAAGGCGCGCACGGTGGTCGGCACTTACCGCCCGGCCAGCAATGCCGGCAAATCGCTGATCCTGCAGGGCCACTGCGACGTGGTGCCGACCGGTCCGCTCGAGATGTGGGAGACGCCGCCGTTCTCGCCCGTCATCAAGGACGGCAGGATGTATGGCCGCGGCGCCTGCGACATGAAGTCCGGCACCATCGCCGCGCTCTATGCGCTGGATGCGATCAGGAAGGCCGGGCTGAAGCCGACAGCGCGGATTCACTTCCAGTCCGTGATCGAGGAGGAGAGCACCGGCGTCGGCGCGCTCTCGACCTTGCAGCGCGGCTATCGCGCCGATGCCTGCTTCATCCCGGAGCCGACCAACGGCACGATGATCCGCTCGCAGGTCGGCGTGATCTGGTTCCGCCTGAAGGTGCGCGGTTTCCCGGTGCATGTGTTCGAGGCCGGCGCGGGCTCGAACGCAATCATGGCGGCGTATCATCTGGTGCATGCGCTGGAGAAACTCGAGATCGCCTGGAACGAGCGCGCCAAGGCCGACCGCCACTTCAAGGACGTCAATCACCCGATCAATTTCAATCCGGGCATCATCAAGGGCGGCGACTGGGCCTCCAGCGTGCCGGCCTGGTGCGACGTCGACTGCCGCATCGCGGTCTTGCCGGGCTGGTCGATCGCCGAGTGCCAGAAGGAGATTCTTGCCTGCGTGTCGGCGGCGGCGCGCGATCATCGCTTCCTCTCCAATAATCCGCCGCAGGTCGAATGGTCGGGCTTCCTGTCGGAAGGCTACGAATTGGTGAACTCCGAGGCACCGGAAGCTGCCTTCGCCAAGGCGCACTCGGTCGTCTATGGCGGCGCGGTGGAAGACCGCGCCTTCACCGCGTTGACCGACACGCGCTTCTACGGTCTGAACCACAACATCCCGAGCCTCTGCTTCGGCGCCACCGGCGCGGCGATGCACGGCTTCAACGAATATGTCGAGCTGGAGTCGCTGCGCAAAGCGACCAAGGCGATGGCGCTGTTCATCGCGGAATGGTGCGGCGTAGAGAAGGCGTAGGTAGTCTCTCCGTGATTGCGAGGAGCGAAGCGACGAAGCAATCCATTTCTCGGCAAGCGGTGACATGGATTGCTTCGCTTCGCTCGCAATGACGATGGCGAGAGCTTAAGGGGGCTCCGGCCACAACGCCTTCACGATCGCATCGAGCCCATCCGTCAGCGCGGCAGGCCCGGGCTGCAGAATGATCGGCGACTTGATCTCGACGATGCGGTCGTTGCGCACCGCCGGGATTTCGCTCCAGCCCTCACGCTTGCGGATGCGGTCGGGCACGACCTTCTTGCCGCACCAGGACGCCAGGATCACGTCGGGCATCGCCGCGCGCACCGCGTCAGGCGTGACGATGCGATCCTTGGCCGCCTTGTGAACGCGCAAATGCGGCAGCGCGTCCTCGCCGCCGGCGATCTCGGTCAGTTCGGACACCCAGCCGATGCCGCTGATCAGCGGATCGTCCCATTCCTCGAAATAGACCTTTGGCCGCGGTGCCGGACGCGGCGTTGCCGCGATCGTCGCCAGCCGTTGTTCGAGGTTTTGCGCGAGCCGATCGGCGCGGTCGGCGGCACCGACCATTGCGCCCAGACTGCGGATCATCGCGAGGATGCCGGCGACGTCGCGCTGGTTGAAGACGTGGACGGCGACGCCGGCGCGCACGAGATCGGCGACGATGTCGGCCTGCAGATCGGAGAAGGCGAGCACCAGATCGGGGTCGAGCGCCAGGATCTTTGGCATGTCGGCGGAGATGAACGCCGACACGCGCGGCTTCTCCCGGCGGACCTGCGGTGGCCGCACCGCGTAGCCGGAGACGCCCACGATGCGGTCCTGCTCGCCGAGCAGATAGAGCGTCTCGACCGTCTCTTCGGTCAGGCAGACGATCCGGCGGGGAGGGAAGTCGCGCATGGCAGGCGGTATGCAGGCTCGGAGGCACATTGTCACTCATGTCATGACGTCATTCGCGCCATTACCTCAGACGTCATTGCCGGGCCCGCTCTGGCAATCCATCATGCCCGATATCAACCTCGAAGAAGGCCACAAAGCAGGGAGTGCCCATGACGCCGCTCGAAAAGATCCAGTCGATGAAGATGCCGTTTGCGGAACTGAAGGGCGTTACGTTCATCGAGGCCGATCAGGACCGGGTGGTCGCGAAAATGGTGGTGCGGCCGGACCTCTGCACCCTCCGCAACACGATCCATGGCGGCGCGGTAATGGCCTTTGCGGACTCGGTCGGCGCCGCCGCGACCGTGATCAACCTGCCCGGGGACGCCAAGGGCACCACGACGCTGGAGAGCAAGACCAACTTCATCGGCGGCGCCAAGGAGGGGACGACCGTGATTGCGACCGCAACACCGGTTCACCGCGGGCGACGGACCCAGGTGTGGCAGACCAGGCTGGAGACCGAAGACGGCAAGCTGGTCGCGGTGGTGACCCAGACACAGCTGGTACTATGATGGGGCGATAATGTGATTTTCCAATCACCACATGCCTTAATTGAATGAATCTCGGTACTTGAATTTTATGGTGCGTCGCACAATATAGGTATTGCTAGGGACTCGACGCCTCCTCGAGGGCTACCAAGAGGAGTTATGAAATGAACTATGATTCCATTTGTTCGACGGCCGCCAAGGGCACCGTGCGGACGTTGAGCCAGCAGGAAGAGCTTCCGCTGCTGCGCGATCACCTGCTGCGGCTGGATCGCACCAGCCGTCATGATCGTTTTCATGGCTTCATCGACGACAGTTTCATCCGCCGCTACGCCGAGCGCTGCGCCAATGACGGCACGGTCATCATCGCCTATTTCGAGGACGGCGTGGTCCGCGGCGCGGCCGAGTTGCATCCGCCGGAGCAGTCACCGGATGCCCAGCCCGAGATCGCTTTCAGCGTCGAGCGGTCGGCGCGGCGGAAGGGCGTCGGCAGCACCCTGTTCCGCAAGCTGATCGCCGAGGCGCACGCCAAGGGCTACGGCAGCCTGCGCATCACCACTGGCGCACAGAACGATGCGATGCGGGCGCTCGCTACCAAGTTCGGTGCCCAGCTGACCTTCCGTCATGGCGAGTCGACCGGCAGCATCGACCTGAGCGAGCGGCAGCAGCCCGAAGCGGCGCCGGCTGTCGCCGCGGTGACGCCGGTCGAGGCTGCGCACGCGATCGTCGAAATGAACCGCGCGTATTGGCGCATGGTGATGCAGATCTCCGGCTGGGGCCGGGCGGCCTGAATCGGCAGCGTTTCCAAGCGAAGTGGATACCGGTTCGCGTGAAGGACACGCGCCCAACAAGAATCTCGGATCAAACGAAAAAGGGCAATCCACTCAATGGATTGCCCTCTTTCTTTCAGCAATTGGATGGTGCGTCTCAGGTGCCGGTGCGCTTGTCGGTCGCAAAGCGGCGGACCACGCGGCGCTCGACTACCACGGAGCGCTGCGCGCCCTGTTCGCCGGCGATGACGCGGGTTGCCGTGCCGGTGCGGGCACTGACGCGCGCGGTCTTCTTCACCTCGGCGAGCACGTCGTCATAGGGCAGTCCCATCAGGGCCGACGCGATCTCGGCCTGGGCCTCCACGTCATCGGTGATGCCGATGGCAGCGAAGATTGCTTCTTCCAGCGTCGGCGGATCATGCCGCACGCGCCGGGTGCCATACTTGGTGTTCCAGTCTCCGCTCATCGCCGCCTCATCATTGAATCGCGGGAGATACGTAAGGTCCCCAATGTTGCATTGCAATATGAATGTGAGATGGCAATCCAGCCATGCAGCTAGAGTCTCTCAATCTTGTGAGCGTCATAAAGTTCGATGGTGGTCGCCGCGGCCGCGAGAGATTGCAGCGAGCGGACGAAATCGCGCGACGCAGGGACCGCAAAATGCGCCGCCAGCGCGGCGCGGTCGGCCCATTGCTCGAAGAACACCAGTCTAAGCGGATTCTCGCAGTCGACATGGACCGCGTGGGAGATACAGCCGGGCTCGGTGCGTGAGCGATGAACATGTTCAAGGCTCAGCCGCCGCACCTCGTCGAACGAGTCGGGGCGGGCGGTGACGCTGCCGGTGACGACGATCATGATTTCCCCCTCCAATGCGCGATGAAGCCAAGTCATCATCGCGCTTTAGGTTCTTGTTTGAGCATGATCTTTTCGGAAAACCGCTTCGCACTTTTCCGGATCATGCTCTACGGGGCGGCTTCTGCCCCGGATGCACTCGTCTGTTGCTGCGGCCAACGCTTCAGCGCGGCGCGACCGGCATCGGTCAGCACATAGATGCCGCGCTCGGCGCGATCGAACCAGCCATAGACATTATGCAGCAGGATCTTGCCGGCGTCGGGAATATCCGCGCGAAGGTCGCGCACCCGCCGCGGCCCATCCGAAAGCGCACAGGCGCAGGCCAGCGCCTGCTGCCGGTAGGCGGTCATGATCGGCGCCCGCGTCGATCCGCCCATTGCGGGATCGCCCTTGCGCTTCTGGTGCTCGGTGATCAGCCGCGAACGTTTCTTCGGATTGCGGCGGGGCGCGGCGGTCGGCGGCGGCACCAGCACCTCGACGTCGCCGCGATCGGTGACGCCGAGCATGCCGAAGCCGAGCCGCCGGCACAGATTGCGATAGCGCGCGTCGCTCTCGCGGCCCTTGCCGCGGGCCGACACCTTGGCCGCGATCCACACCTCGTCAGCGGCGCCGGCGCGATCGACCGCCTGCAGGATCAGTTCGAGATTGAAGGCGAGCTTGAGTTCGCCGATCACGACGACCGGTGGATCATCGCCGCTCAGCGCTACGAGATCGCAGCCGCCGATCTCGCCCTTCACCGTGAAGCCGAGCTTTTCCAGGAAGCGTTTGACGGGCAGATAAAGCGCGGTTTCCAACAGGCAGGCTCCTGCGGCATCGGCCGCGACTCGGTGCGCCAGCATAGCGCGGAATTGGGCCCGCCGAGGGCGGATGGAATTTGCGCAAGGCACGGCTGAACGGCTATTGTCGGAACCGGGACCAGGCGCAGCTCATGATCCGGAACGGGCTCTATCACATCACCGTCGAATTTCTCGACGGCGTCTCTGGCGGCAACCAGGGCGTCATGGTGCTGCGCGACGGACAGATGCGCGGCGGCGACTCGTTTTTCTTTGCCTACGGCAGTTACACCGCAGCCGATGGCAAGTGGAAGGGCGAGGTCACCAACGAGGAGCATTCGCCGACCTATGGCGAGCGCCCGGTGTGGGAACGCAAGGTGGTCACGATCGGATTTACCGGCACCTATACCGATCAGACCGCCGAAGGTGACGGCATGGCGCTCGCCGGCAAGCAGAGCATCCGCTTCAGGTCGAAACTGCGGCTGCTGGTTGCGGATTAAACCCGCCCGTTCACCGGCAGGAGCGCGCCGGTGACGGCGCTCGCGGCATCGCTGGCGAGGAACAAGATCACGTCGGCGAGCTCCTTCGGCGTCACCCATTTGGAGATGTCGGCCTTCGGCATCGCAGCGCGATTGGCGGCGGTGTCGATGATCGAGGGCAACACCGCGTTGACCGTGACCTTGCCCTTCAGTTCCGCAGCGAGCGACTCGGTAAGGCGGTGCACGCCGGCCTTCGAGGCGGCGTAGGGACCCATGCCGGAGGCCGCCTGCAGGGCACCGAGCGCGCCGATATTGATGATCCGTCCGGCGCCCGACTTGGTGAGATGCGGGATGGCGGCGCGCGAGGTGTTGAGCGCCGTCATCACGTTCATCGCGTACATGCGCTGCCAGGTCGCCGGATCGCCGTCGCCGACCGCCTCGAAGGTAAAGCCGCCGGCGATGTTGATCAGCCCGTCAAGCCGGCCGAAATGCGCGGCCGCCTTGTCGATCGCGGCCGTCGCCTGCGCAGTGTCGGTGAGGTCGACACCGCCCAGCTCGATATGGTCGGCCGTCGCCGCAAGCGTTGACGCGGCATGATCGATGCCGGCGACGCGCGCGCCGCGCGCCAGCGCCTCTGTGGCGACCACTTTGCCAAGCGCGCCAAGGGCGCCCGTGATGACGATGGCTTTTCCGTGCATGGCGGTCTCCGCATTCGCGAGCAAACGAATGCCCACTATGATCAGGCGGAATTCATTTGCAATGCCGCCAATTTCGCCGCCTACTGCGCGCATTCATCAATTCATTCACCTCAAGGATGTTTGCTATGCCGACACCCAGACCGTGCGAAACCCATCCCGATCTCGTCAGGTTCGGACATAAGCTGCCGCACTTCGCGGATGCGCTGCGGCATCAGCGCAAGATCAAGCTGGTGGCGCTTGGATCGTCCTCGACCGCGGGCGCCGACAACATCCTGCCGTTTCCGCCGCGGCTCGAGATGCTGCTGCGGCAACGCTTCTTCGGCCGGATGATCGACGTGATCAATCGCGGGATCGGCGGGCAGGAGGCGCCGGAGGAATATTCGCGCATCGAGTCCGACGTGACGGCTGAGGCGCCGGTGCTGGTGATCTGGCAGGTCGGCACCAACGCCGTCTACAAGGGCTACAATCCGGCCGAGGTGCGCGCGACGCTGGAGGCCGGGCTCGACGTGCTCACAGCGCTTCCGCTTGACGTCGTCGTGATGGATTCCCAGTACACGCAGGCGATCGTCGGCACTGAAGCTGCGCTCAATCTCGCCAACGTGATCATGCCGATGATCGCCGAAGTGACCGCAAGCAAGAAGGTGAATCTGTTCAGCCGCTTCGCGCTGATGAAGCGCTGGACCGATGACGGGATTCCACTCGCCGAGCTCGACGATGGCGGGCAGCTTCATACCAGCGAATGGGCGACCAATTGCGTAACCCAGTCGCTGTTCGGCGCGATCGACGACGCCTTGAAGCCGGAGGCGATCACGTAAGCCCAACGACGTCGGCCCGACTACGTAAGACTACGGGGTAGGGCCGGTTGGATAAAATTTGCAGCAGTTCTGTAAGTCGTTTGCAGAACCCTTTCCTTAGAAGCGGAACTCCAGCCAAGGTAGGGGTTATGCGAATGGGAAATCTTCCGGATCACGGTTTACCGCTGGTTCAGCTTAAGGAGCAGCGGCGCGATCTCGTGGTGGCGCTGCAAAACCGCAAGGGACCAGTGGGCAGCTGGGAATTGATGCAGATCGCCGCGATCCAGCAGGCAATCTCGGCGTTCGAGGATGTGATTGCCGACCTCGATGCGGAGCTCGAGCTCGAGGCCGCAGCGGCCTGAGCTTTTTTAGTTCAGCCGCGTTTCCTTCACGCGAACCGGTGTGCACGTCGCTCGAAAAGTCGGGCGAACTGATCAGGCCTGCAGATAGCGGCCTTCGAGCGCCTTGCGCTCGGCTTGGCCGAGCCCGAGGCCGTCGCGGAAATAACCGTCGAGGCCGCCATAGTCGGCATCGATCGCCTCGAATGCAGCCTCCAGAAACGCCGCGCGCACGGTGCCGAGCACCTGCTTGACGTCGTCAGGCAGCTCGGTGCTGTGGGCCGGGTCGCGCTTGTAGAACTGGTTGGTCAGGAGATAGTCGTCCGCGATCACCTGATCGGACACGCCGAGCGCGTGCAGGATCAGCGCACAGGCAAAGCCGGTGCGGTCCTTGCCGGCGGTGCAGTGGATCACCAGCGGCGCCCGGTCTTCCAATAGATGGGCAAACAGCGTGCGGTAACGCGCCGTGTTGTCCTGCACATAGCCCCGGTAGGAGTCCCGCATCACGTCGATCGCATCGGCTTCCGAGAGCTGACGGTTGCTGGCGATCTCGCGCAGCGAAGCCACCACGGTCGGCTCGACGGGAAGCGAATGCACGGTGACGTCGCTCATGCCGCATAGCGCCTCGGCGCGCTCGGCGACGCCGCGAAAATCGAACGCGCTTCTGACCCCGAGCGAGCGCACCACGGCGACGTCCTGCTCGGTAAGATGCGCAAGATGGTTGGAGCGGAAGATCTGGCGCCAGCGCACCGTCCGCCCGTCGCGCGTCTGGTAGCCGCCGAGGTCGCGAAAATTGCTGGCGCCGGCGAGATTGAGATGACGGGCAGGGGCTTCGGACATCGGGCGGGCCTGTTGCAGCTGATGAGGTATTGGCGCAGGAATAGCGGCGCAGACAGGTCTATAACCGGCCCGTTGGGGGGAGAATATGACTTATCGCGGGGGCGCCATTGTCATCGGCGCAATTCTTTTCGAGCTCTTTGGTTCCTCGAACGTGTCGGCGCAGTCCGCCTTCCGGAATTATCGCTGCGCTGACGGCACGCAATTCATTGCCGGGTTCTTCAACGGGGATACGCGCGCGCATCTGCAACTCGACGGCAAGGCGGTGACGCTGAAGAAGCGCCTGTCGCTGACTGGCACGCGCTACAAGGGCGGCGGGGTCACGCTCGAGATCAGCCGGGCCGGGCTTGCCAGGCTCCGGCATGCGAGGCGGCCGGCGACAGCCTGCGAGCCGGCATGAAAAAAGGGCCGAAACGCTCGCGTTCCGACCCTTGTTATTGTTCTGCTGCTGTCTGACGTTTTTGCGTCGCGCCCCTCGATCGCATCGGCATCAGTGATCGCGGCCCGGCTTGGCGTCGTCGATGGCCGCCTGATGGTACCAGCTCTCGCTGCAGGCCGAGGTCTCGACTTCAGCGGCGAGTTCGAGCGCGGTCCGCGTCTCGCCGTAGCGGCGTCCGCCAAGAGCCGCGCGGCCTCCTGCCGGGAATTGATAGATTGTTGCCGATCCCTGGATCGGTCCTTGGTTTTGGCCCGTGGTGATCATGTCAAAGTCTCCTTTGGCCGGAGCGAGCCTCCATGGTGCGCCCGACTCATTCGCGTGTGGTTACCGTGTTTTCGATATCGGCCCGGGCTCGGCGGGGTGCAAGTGAACAAGAAATAGTCATTGTTTGATCAATTCGTGGGCAGATTCGGGTTTGCTTCCTGTGAGGCAGGATGCAGCTGACCAACGCTTGAGCCGCGGCGGTGGTTGCAGGGCGCCCGACCGTTGGACACGAACTGTCACATGGCGCTGCCGCCGCAATAAGCGGCAGGCGATGCCGTAGCCGAATTTGCTGCAGAAACGGGCGGTGGAGAGCGTTGAGAGAAGATTTTGACTGACCGCGGCGCATGCCAGCCGCGCTGCTATGTCGCAGAAAAAAATGTGATCTCCGCTGTGGACATCCGCGGCCGGGCGGGCGCCGCAGTGCAGCAACTGGCATTTTAATTGCTTAGTAAGAGCCGGCCGATGGTGGCCGGGTACGCGTGCGGCGGCCGACTGGCTTTCGGTTCCTCACGGTTTTGCATCATCAACAGAGAGGTTCAATGACCAAGTACAAGCTCGAGTATATCTGGCTCGACGGATATACGCCGACGCCGAGCCTGCGCGGTAAGACGCAGATCAAGGAATTCGCGTCGTTCCCGACCCTCGAACAGCTTCCGCTGTGGGGCTTTGACGGTTCGTCCACCCAGCAGGCTGAAGGCCACAGCTCTGACTGCGTGCTGAAGCCGGTCGCCTGCTATCCCGACGCCGCGCGCGAGAACGGCGTGCTGGTGATGTGCGAAGTCATGATGCCCGACGGCAAGACGCCGCATGTCTCGAACAAGCGCGCCACCGTTCTGGATGACGAAGGCGCCTGGTTCGGCTTCGAGCAGGAATACTTCTTCTACAAGGACGGCCGTCCGCTCGGCTTTCCGGAAGAGGGTTATCCGGCGCCGCAGGGCCCGTACTACACCGGCGTCGGCTACAAGAACGTCGGCAGCGTCGCCCGCAAGATCGTCGAAGAGCATCTCAATCTCTGCCTCGCCGCCGGCATCAACCACGAAGGCATCAACGCCGAAGTGGCGAAGGGCCAGTGGGAATTCCAGATCTTCGGCAAGGGCTCCAAGACCGCCGCTGACCAGATGTGGATGGCCCGCTACCTGATGCTGCGCCTCACCGAGAGTTACGGCATCGATATCGAATTCCATTGCAAGCCGCTCGGCGACACCGACTGGAACGGCTCGGGCATGCACGCCAACTTCTCGACCAAGTACATGCGCGAAGTCGGCGGCAAGGAGTACTTCGAGAGCCTGATGAAGGCCTTCGACAAGAACCTGATGGATCACATCGCCGTCTACGGCCCGGACAACGACAAGCGCCTGACCGGCAAGCACGAGACCGCGCCCTGGAACAAGTTCAGCTACGGCGTGGCTGACCGTGGTGCCTCGATCCGCGTTCCGCACTCCTTCGTCAACAACGGCTACAAGGGCTATCTGGAAGACCGTCGCCCGAACTCGCAAGGCGACCCCTACCAGATCGCTTCGCAGATCCTGAAGACGATCTCCGAGGTTCCGACCGGCGCCAAGGCTGCGGCCTAAGCTGCTATCGGACCCGGATGGAGCCATCCGGTACCGCAAATCGGGTCCGCCAGGGCGACAGCCTTGGCGGACCTTCGCTATTTAGCGATACCCTTTGCAGGCGGCGTTCCGCCGAAACCGGTTTCGCTGCGTTATGAACCGCGCTAGATAACGGGTGCATCTTGGCTGCCGGGGATGCGGCGCTTGTTTGAGGGGTTTTACAAGGTCCGGTTCGAACTCGGCGGCGCCGTCGGCCGCGGCGTGATGTATGTCGGCGATGGCAAGATGCTGGGCGGCAATTCGGCGTTCGCCCATATCGGCACCTACGAGAAAGCCGGCGACGAGGTCGCAGTCGAGATCCAGACCGTCCGCCATAACCCCGATCCGAACTACCGCGCGATGGCCGGTACCGATGACGCCACGCTGATTGCCAAAGGCCGGCCGGACGGCGACCTCTACCGCTTCAAGGGCGAGCTGAAGGAGTTGCCCGGCGTGCCGTTCCAGTCGGTGATGACGCCGATCACCGAGGGGGACATCCCGCTCGCCGGCGGGGTCGGCGAGGGCGGCGTCATCAACGGGCTCTATTCGATCCACATCCGCGTGCTCGACGGGGTCGACGGCGGCCTCACCGGCGTGATGCTGCTGAACAACGGCCGCATCCTTGGCGGCGACGCCTTCTTCTACTATCTCGGCACCTACACTTCCGAGAAAGGCCGCTGGAAGGGCCAGATCCTCAATCAGGAGCACACTTCGGCGATGGGCGAGAACCCGATCTTTGGCGGCCATGAGGTCGGCATCGGCTTTGCCGGCACCTGCGACGCCGAGGGCGCCGTGCTGGAGGCGACCGCGCTTGCCGGCAAGCGCAGCCTGCGCCTCACGGCCGCGCTCAAGCTGATGCGGCGGGCATAGGCCATATGAGCAATTCGGTTCGTGTTCTTTCGACACTGGCGTTGAAGGGCGCGGTCGCGCGGCTTGCCGCCGCCTATCAGGCGGCGAGCGGCGTTGCGATCGACGCCGATTTTGCGCCGACGCTGGCGCTGCTCAAACGCCTGCGCGGCGGCGAGGGCGCCGACCTCGTGATCCTGACCCGCGAAGGCCTCGATGAGATGATCGGCGAGGGCCGCGTTGCGCGGGAGAGCGCAGTGGATCTTGCGCGTTCCCATGTCGGCGTCGCGGTGAAGGCGGGGGCGGCGCATCCCGACATCGCAACTGAAGCCGCGCTGCGTGCGGCGCTGCTCGGTGCGCGGGCGGTGGCCTATTCGCGGCTCGGCGCCAGCGGCATCCTGTTCGCGCAGCTGATCGCGCGTCTCGGCATTGTGGCGGCGATCAACGCGCGGGCGGTGATCATTCCGAGCGGCTTCACCGCGGAAAAGCTCGTCAGCGGCGACGCCGATCTCGCAATCCAGCAGATCAGTGAGTTGAAGCAGATCGAGGGCATCGAGGTCGTCGGGCCGATTCCGCTGGATTTGCAGACCCCGGCGGTGTTTTCCGCCGGCCGCATGGCAGCCTCGCAGCGCGCAGCGGCCGCCGATCATCTGCTGCGCTATCTGTCGTCGGCTGATGTCGCGCCAGTGCTGCGCGAGACCGGGCTCGAGCCTTGAATTTGCCCGCACCGCGACGCAACCTGCTGGTCATGTTCAAACCACTTCACGCGATTGTCTTTGCTGCGGCGCTTGCCGCGCCCGTGTCTGCCCACGCGCAATCGGCCGACCTCGTGCTGTGCGACCGGCTTGCCGCCGATCCCACCGATCCCGACAAGCCGGCCGACGTGAAGGGCGTGCCCGACATCGCGTCGGCCGACATCGCGACCGCGATCAAGTACTGCGCGGTGGCCGCAAGATCGTCGCGCCGCGCGATGTACCAGCTCGGCCGGGCCTATGCCGCCAACCGGCAGACGGCGGAAGCCGCAAGCGCTTGGCGCAAGGCCGCCGACAAGGGCTCGACCTCGGCGATGGTCGAGCTCGGCGTGCTCTACGGCAACGGCACCGGCGTTGCCAAAGACGAGGCGCAGGCCCGCAAATTGTTCGAGCGCGCGGCGCAGGCCGGCAACGCGCGCGGCGTCAGCAATCTCGCCGCGCTCGGCGGCGGCGGCGCGGCAGCTGATCCGGCACGCGCGCGCGAATTGCTCGCCAAATCCGCCGAGACCAATGCCGAAGCGCAGTACCAGCTCGGCATGATGCTGGCCGAAGGCCAGGGCGGCGCGCAGGACGATGTCGGCGCGCGGGCGCTGTTCGAGAAGGCCGCTGCGCAGAACCATCCGGGCGCGCTGGAGCGGATGGGCGCCTTCGCGCAGGCCGGTCGCGGCGGGCCGAAGGACAGCGATGCCGCGAAAGCTTATTACGAGCGGGCGGCGGCGCTCGGCGACGAGGATGCCAAGAAGGCGCTGGAGCGGGCCCGCTGTCCCTATGTCATCAAGGACAAGCGCGGCAATGCCGTGACCAATCTCTGCTTCTAACCGAACTGGAACGCTCTCCGCGGCATGTCGTTGACATGCGAAAGGCATTGGCGAGGCGTTGCGATGATCCGCAAACTAAGTTCCGGCGAGTACCGGCTCTATTCCCGCAAGGTCAATCCGAAGACCGGCAAGCGCCGCAATCTCGGCACCTTCAAGTCGCGCGCGGCGGCGGAGAAGCACGAGCGCGACGTGCAGTATTTCAAGCGCCACTAGTTCGGAGTTGCGCGACTTAAGGCACTGGGCAGGCCGCGCCGGTCTTCACCCAGGCCTCGACCAGCGCGCCGGCCTGCGCCTGCGTGCCCGGTGCCGGTGCGCGGCCGAAGCCGGGATGCCAGGCCCAGCCCACCAGCGTGTCCTTGCCGATATGCTCGACCAGCTCCTCGACCTTGCGGCCGCCATTGCGCGCGGGGTCGCGGATTTGCGCGCAAATCTCGCCGACGGTCTTGCCGGCCCATGCCATCTCGCGCGGCGCAAGGTGCCATTCCGGGTGTCCCGGCACCCGACCGGGGTCGAAATTGGCGTGCTGGTGACAGATCGAGCAGCGCATGGCGTCCTTGCCGTGGCCGTCCGCACCGCGCGTCACCGGCGGCTGATGCATGCGGCTGATGTCGCCCTGCCGCGGGCTGTCGCCGGCGGGATGGCAATTGGTGCAGCGCGGATGCGTCAACACCTTGCCGAGCTCGGTGAAGATCGCCGCCGAGCGCTGCTCGACATTCTCGATGCCGGCAAAGCTTTCCGGCGAGGCGAGGGCGTGGCTCGCGCTTTCCGACGCCGCGTAGCCTGCGCACAGGCTGGTCGCGAGCGCCGTCAGCACCGCAACGATCCGAAACCACGTTTCCGATGGCATTCTTGCGCGCTCACTTGCTGGCGGTCAGATAGCGTTTGGAATCGGCGAGGATCACGTCGCGCACCGCCTGGTGATACTTGATGTAGCCGGTGCAACGGCACAGATGGCCGTCGAGCGCATCCGCAATGACGCTCTCGAGCTGGTCCCGCGCCACCGGCGCCTTCGCCAGCCGTTCGAGCAGCACCTGGCCTTCGTTGAGGAAACCGGCCGTGCAATAGCCGCACTGGAACGCGAAGTGGTCGATGAAGGCGCGCTGCAACGCCGAGAGTTCGCCGTCCCTGGCGTGGCCCTCGACGGTGCGGATCGCCTTGCCGTCGAAATTGGCCGCCGGCACCACGCAGGTCGGGGTGGTGTAGCTCGTGCCGTCGGGATTATCGATGATAACGGCACAGCTCAAGCATTGCGCGGCGCCGCAGCCGAACTTGGTGCCGGTCATCCCGAGCATTTCCCGAAGGAAATCGTTCATCGAGAGGTCGTCGCGGACCTCGATCGGGCCGTGCTTCTGGCCGTTGATGGTAAGGTTGAGCGTCGTCACGCCAGCGCTCCCTTGAGCAGGCTTGTTGTCACCGGCAGTGAGCGGAAGCGGTGGCCGGTGGCATCGTTGATGGCGTTGAGCAGCGCCGGCACGATCGGGATCATCACCACCTCGGCCATGCCCTTCGGCGGCTCGTCCGGCGTCAGCGGCGGCAGCATCTCGATCTCGAGATCGTGCAGCGGCAGGTCGGAGCCGCGCGCGATCAGGTACTGGCCGAGATTCCACTGCCCGTTGCCGGGCCCGCCTTCGAACGGCGGCAGGGTTTCCAGCAACGCGTAGCCGACGCCCATCGCGAACCCGCCATGCGACTGGCCGAGCACCACTTCGGGGACCAGCGCCTGGCCGCATTCGAACACGCTGTAGGCCCTGGCGATGCGCAAGATGCCAGTCGCGCGCTCGATCTCGATGCGGACCAGCGTGCCGCACATCGAGGTGTAGGCGGTGCCGATCCGGTTGTTGTCGGTCGGCGGGAATTTCACGCTTGTTCGGTCGATCCGCTCGAACTGGCTTCGGCCGCGACGAACAGCGAGCGCGTCGATCTCGGCGCGGTACTGCTCGCCGAACAGCGGGAAGCGGGCGCGCGACCAGGCCCAGCGCGAGAAGCTGTGCGCGATGGCGCCGGTGACGAAGCCGCGCGCATGCGCGGTCGCGGCAAGCTTTGGCAAGGGTAGCGGCGCGAGATCGTCGAGCACCAGCTGGCCATCCTTCCAGTGCGCCTTGTCCCATTGGCGGGTGCGGGGATCGGCCTTGGCGATGTGCCAGAGCTCGAGCGCCGCCGGCCACAGGCCGAAGCGGAAGATGACGCGGGCCGCCTCGGCCGACGAGTGCGTGCCGACATGGGCGCCGATCGACGCGCTGGTTGCCGAGCTGATCGCCGGCACCCAGCGCGGGTTCTTCTCGGCGAGATCCTGGGTCTTCTGATCCATCGTGTAGGGATCGCCCGAGGTGACGAGCCCGAGCGCGTCGTAGCTGTCGACGCGGGAGACCGCGACCTCGTCGGCGACGGCGCCGAGATGGCTCGCGACCCGGTTGGCGAGCGCGGTGCCGACGCCGTTGCCCATCTCGACGTGGTCGCAGTGGATCGCGATCCGTCCTTCGGCATCGATCTCGACCCGGCCGAGCGAGCAATCCGCGCCCGAGCCGTAATCCTTGGTGACGCAGGCGACGCCGGTGCCGACCAGCCGCCCCTCCGGCGCCTTCTGCTTGAAGTCAGCACGCTGCCGCCAGATCGGATGCTTCTCGAGCTTGTCGAGGATGTCTGATGTGCGCACCGACACGATGTAGGGATTGCCGGTCATGGTCCGGCCGTTCTGCTTCAGCGCATTGTTGCGCCGGAATGCGATCGGATCGACCTTGAGCTCGCTCGCCGCCTCGTCGATCAGGACTTCGAGCGCGGTCATGGTCTGCAGCGTGCCGTAGCCGCGCATCGAGCCTGCGGTGACGCCGCGCGAATGCAGCGCCACGGTGGTGACGTCGACTTTCGGGATGTCGTAGATACCGATCGCAGCCGTCGCGGCAACGACCGCGACATTGGCGGAGAAGTTGGCGAGCCCGCCGCCGTCGAGCACATGGTCGGCGGCGAATGCCGTGATCTTGCCGCTCGCGTGATCGATGCCGATCCGCGAGCGCATCTTGATCGGGTGGCGTTTGATGCCGCCCTGGAATTGCTGGTAGCGGTCCTGCGCCAGCCGCACCGGACGGCCCGGAAAGAACATCGCCGCCAGCGCCACGTAAAGCACGAACGGGGTATGGTCGCGGCCGCCGAAGCCGCCGCCGACATGGGCGAACTGCGCGTTGATGTGCGAGGGCCGGAACGGCGGGCGAGCCTTGCCGAGCATGAAGGCGATCGACTCGGTCGCCTCATAGGGCGACTGCACGCCGAGCACCAGTTCGAGATTGCCGCTGTTGTCGCTGTACCAGGCGAGCCCGCTCTCCGGCTCGAGGAACATCGGATCGACCGACTGGGTCTCGAACTCGCGGTCGAGCACGAGCTGTGTCGGATCGTCCTTGGCGAGTTGGGCGCGGATCGCTTCGCCATGGGTTGCGGCCTTGGCGTAGTCGGCCTTGGTCTCCTTGGCGAGCGGCAGCCAGACCGGCAGCGCCGCGTTCTGGATGCGGCTCGGCGAAACCCAACCGGCCTGGATCGGCGAATAGACGTCGGGCGCGTCAGGCGAGGCGCCCGCCACGCGCGTGAAGCGATACGCGCCGTAGTTCGGCAGGATGACCGGCCCGGTCTCGTCGCCGAATTTGACGAAGCCGCCGTCGCGCAGCGCGAGGCGCGCGCGGTCGAAGGCGTCGAACTGCTCGAAGATCAACAGCGCGACCGGTTGTCCGAGATAGAGCGGCGTCTTGCCGACCGGGCAGAACAGGTCGCCGGTGTAGAACTCCGGGACCCGCGTGCCGATCCGGTCGAGATCGGCAGCGGTTACGATAACCGACGGCTTTGCCGGACCATCGAGACGGGCGAGGTCCATGCCGGCATAGACATGCGTCGCGTCATCGGCGCGGACCAGGATGGCGTGCGCGGTGGTCGCGGGCCAGCCCGCCATGTCGGCGGCGCGGAAGTCGGACGCGTAGAGTTTTGCGCCGGTGACCTTGGCGACGCCGTCGACACGGCCGGCGCCCTTTTCCGCCGGGTTGAAATGGCCGCGGCCGGGCAGCGTCTCGCGGGTCGCGAAAGCCGGTTCCTTCGCCAGCGCCAGATGCGACAGGCTGACCGAGATGCCGCCTGCCGACAACCACTTCACGAAATCGCGTCGCGAAGGCCGCATGGTCTGATCTTTCATCGACACCTCGACGACGGCATATCGCGCCGGGGTTTAACAATTGGTGCAATACACGCGAAAGTATTGCGGCAAAGCGAGCGCAACCGCAACGCCGCAATAGGTCGTAGCTGCCTCACTTGTAGCTTTGGGCTCACTTCAGGTCGGCGATGGTGGCCGGTCCCGGACCTGGCGTGATCAGCGTCGGCCACTGCTTGGAACCGAACGGCACCAGCGGCGGCAGGAAGGCGGTCATGCCGCGCTTCTTGGTCTCGGCGATGATCGCCTCGCGCGCGTCGCCCCCCATCAGCTCATAGTCCATCAGGTGATAGCTGCCGAAGAACAGCGCGCCGACCGAGCGGTCCGCGATGATCCGGGTCAGCGACTCCAGCATGTCCGACGGCGTCGTGGTGAAGGAGATCGTCTCGATCAGCATCAGGCGGCTGTTGATGGCGTCAGGCCCGAAGAACTGCGCCAGCACGCTGAAGATCACGTTGTTCTGCCGCGCTACATAGATCGTGTTGCTCGCGCCGTAGGTCTTGTCCCAGTCGGCGCCGAGCTGGGATTTCCAGTCGGCCATGACCGTCATCCAGTGCGCGACCTGGGTCTGCGCGGCCCAGGCGACGTTCTTGGCGAGCAGCGGCGCCTGCTTCTTGCCGAACGCCTCGAGCGTCGCGAAGGGGATCGCGCCGGCGGTGAGGCATTCATCCATGAAGGCGATGTTGTTCTTGAGGATGGCACGGTTGTTGTCGCGCCAGTCCGCCTGCATCGGCGTGGCATCGAGCCCGTCGAGCGCCGACTGCATCCGGCTGCGATAGGCCTGCATCGACCCGCGCCATGCCTTGTCGTCGGGATTGTTGACATAGGGGCCGACCACTTCGGCCAGCGCCATCGTGCTGTGGCCGACCGATTTGAGCAGCTGATAGACGATCGGCACCTGCGGCGCCTCGGTAGGCGGCTTGCCTGGCCGGTACAGGATCAGGCGGCCGCCGGCGCCGGAGAACAGGCCGAGGATCACAGGGTGTTTGTCGAGGATGTTCTTCTGGAAAATCCGCGCCGCATCGCCATAGAGCTCGAACATGCTGGTGTTGAGCGCGAGCACGTCCTTGGTCGCGACGTCGGCCGGCGTTGATGAGGTCTTACCGGAGATCGGTCCCATATAGTCGGGCAGCGACTGCGCCAGGGCTGTGCCACCGCTGCCGAGCAGCAGCGCCAGCGCGGCGGCCAGGCCAAGGCGATTGATCATGTGATGCTCCTCGAAGCCTCGCCTGTGTCGAGGCCGGGTGCGGCCGCGCGACCATTGGCGGAATGCGCAAATGCTTGGACACAATGAACTGGGAGAGTAGAGAACCGGCAGACCGGATCCCGCGTGACGCAGCACGACGCGGGCGGTGCCTACAGCTAAGCGACGAATCGGCCGCTGTCCACACCCGGACATCGCGGGTTTGCCTGCGCCAAAAGACGCAATGGTGCGGCGTTCGGCCCGGTGCTATGTGGCGAACAGAATCAATTTTATTTTTTTTGGATTTTTTGCGTGCTCAACGGACTTTACAAGGTCGAGTACGGCATCAACGGCGCATTCGGCCGCAGCATCATGTGCATGCATGACGGCAGGATGCTGGGCGGCAATTCGGCCTTTGCCCATCTCGGCACCTATCAGGTGACGGAAGGCGAGATCGCCGCCGAGGTGATCACCGAGCGCCACAATGACGATCCGAACTTCAAGCCGCTGATGGGCGCCGACGTCACCGTCATCAAGGTGCGCGGCAGGAGCGAGGGGTCCACCATCCTGCTCGAGGGCAAGGCTGACGCCATGCCGGACGGCGTGTTCTGGGCGAATTTGGCGCCGCTCGACGACGAGGCCTTGCCGCCGCGCGGGGCGGTCGGTCCCGGCGGCATCGTCAACGGACTGTACTCGATCCATCTGCGCGCGCTCGACGGTGTCGATGCCGGGCTCACCGGGGTCATGCTGCTGATGGACGGCCGCATCCTCGGCGGCGATGCGTTCTTCTACTATCTCGGTTCGTATTCGTCGGCCGATGGCCGCTGGCGAGGCGAGATCGTCAACCAGGAGCATACGCCGGCGAAGGGCGAGTACCCGGTGTTCGGCGGTTATGAAGTCGGCATCGGTTTTGCCGGTTCGTGCCGTGCGGACGGTGCCGAGCTCGAAGGCATCGCGCTGGCCGGCAAGCGCAGCCTTCGCCTGTCCGCCGAATTGCGCCTGATGCGCCGCGCCTGACGAGAGCCCGTCAATCCTTGATCAGAAGCACGCCGCCGATGATCAGCGCGATGCCGGCCAGCCGTGAAACCGACACCGGGTGCTGCGCCAGCCCGAACAAGCCGAAATGGTCCATCGCGATGCCCGCGAGCATTTGACCCGCAACCACCAGTGCCAGCAGGGTCGCGGCGCCGAGTGGCGGCAGCAGCAGGATCATCAGCAGGATAAAGATGCCGCCGAGGACGCCGCCGCTCCAGGCCCACCACGGCACCGCCGTCACCAGCTTCCAGGACGGCACCGGCTCGCGCGTCGCGACCAGCACGACCGCCATCGTCACGAGCCCGCCGAGATAGCTGACGAGCCCGGCCCAGGCCGGCGAGTTGAGGGCGGACCTGAGATTGCCGTTCAGGACCTGCTGAACGGCGACGCAGATGCCGGCGCCGAGCGCGAGCAGATAGAGAAACCAGACTTGCATAAGATGCCCCAAAACCGATCGTCGAACCGCTTCATGTCATATTCGATTGGCAACGATCGTGGCATGCATGAAACGCGG
Organism: Bradyrhizobium sp. USDA 4506; assembly: GCF_054058795.1. NCBI lineage: Bacteria > Pseudomonadati > Pseudomonadota > Alphaproteobacteria > Hyphomicrobiales > Nitrobacteraceae > Bradyrhizobium > Bradyrhizobium sp. USDA 4506. Next base: position 2,389,832 of record NZ_JBSSBM010000002.1, read on the forward strand.
CACGAACCTGCGGAATGGGCTTCCACCCACGTCCCAGATCGAATAAGAGGCCGCAAACCCTCAGTTCCCCAGTATTAGAGCATGATCCGCCTCGATAACGTCTCCAAGCAAGTCGGCCACCAGATCCTCTTCATCGAAGCCTCCGCGGCGCTCCAGAAGGGCGAGAAGATCGGCCTCGTCGGGCCGAACGGCGCCGGCAAGACCACGCTGTTCCGGATGATCTCGGGCCGGGAAATCCCGGACGAGGGCCAGGTCTCGCTCGATCGCGGCATCTCGATCGGCTATTTCAGCCAGGATGTCGGCGAGATGTCCGGCCGCAGCGCGGTCGCCGAGGTGATGGATGGGGCAGGGCCCGTCAGCGTGGTCGCGGCCGAACTCAGGGAACTCGAGGCCGCGATGGCCGACCCCGACAAGGCCGACGAGATGGACGATATCATCGCGCGCTATGGCGAGGTGCAGCATCAGTTCGAGGAGCTCGACGGCTATGCGCTCGACGGCCGCGCGCGCGAGGCGCTGGCTGGTCTCGGCTTCAGCCAGGAGATGATGGACGGCGACGTCGGCAAACTCTCCGGCGGCTGGAAGATGCGGGTGGCGCTGGCGCGCATCCTCTTGATGCGTCCGGACGTCATGCTGCTCGACGAGCCGAGCAACCATCTCGATCTCGAAAGCCTGATCTGGCTCGAGCAGTTCCTGAAAGGCTATGAGGGCGCGTTGCTGATGACCTCGCATGACCGCGAGTTCATCAACCGGATCATCAACAAGGTGGTCGAGATCGACGCCGGCCAGCTCATCACCTATTCCGGCAATTACGAGTTCTACGAACAGCAGCGCGCGCTCTCCGACAAGCAGCAGCAGGCGCAGTTCGAGCGGCAGCAGGCAATGCTCGCCAAGGAGATCAAATTCATCGAGCGCTTCAAGGCGCGCGCCTCGCACGCCGCCCAGGTGCAGAGCCGGGTCAAGAAGCTCGACAAGATCGAACGGGTCGAGCCGCCGCGGCGGCGGCAGACCGTGGCGTTCGAATTTCAGCCGGCACCGCGCTCGGGCGAGGATGTCGTCAGCCTGAAGAACGTCCACAAGGCCTATGGCAACAAGCGCATTTATGACGGCCTCGACTTCATGATCCGTCGCAAGGAGCGCTGGTGCGTGATGGGCATCAACGGTGCCGGCAAGTCGACGCTCCTGAAGCTGGTCGCCGGTTCAACCGAGCCCGACGACGGCGCGGTCGCGGTCGGCGGCAGCGTCAAGATGGGCTATTTCGCCCAGCATGCGATGGACCTGCTCGATGGCGAGCGCACCGTGTTCCAGTCGCTGGAGGACGCGTTTCCGCAGGCCGGCCAGGGCAGCCTTCGCGCGCTCGCCGGCTGCTTCGGCTTCTCCGGCGACGACGTCGAGAAGAAGTGCCGGGTGCTCTCGGGCGGCGAGAAGGCGCGGCTGGTGATGGCCAAGATGCTGTTCGATCCGCCGAACTTCCTGGTGCTGGACGAGCCGACCAACCATCTCGATCTCGCCACCAAGGAGATGCTGATCAATGCGCTCTCCGAGTTCGAGGGCACGATGCTGTTCGTCTCGCACGACCGGCACTTCCTCGCCGCGCTCTCCAACCGCGTGCTGGAGCTGACCCCTGACGGCATCCATCAATATGGCGGCGGCTACACTGAATATGTCGCGCGTACCGGCCAGGAAGCGCCGGGACTGCGGAGCTAGCGTTCGCGATTACCCCGCCCACTTCGTAGCCCGGATGAAGCGAAGCGAAATCCGGGTCAGTCCTTCCGCTCGCCGAAGTCGTCGTTGTCCATAGCTCCGCTACCGCCCCAATCAGCCGGCAATATCCCACCCCGGACATATCGGTGAAGAGACGTGTGTTGCCAGTCGACAGGCGAGGAAACGAGGCGGTGTTTGGTCGGATTGTAATGGACGTAGTCGACGCAACGTTCGAGATCGCGTTCATTACGGATGGTGTGTTCCCAAAACCGTCGCTGCCAAAGCGGGTACTCGCCGCGGTGGTTTACCGAGAGCGGCACGCCGGCGGCAACAACGGCGCGCGTGAAGTAACTCTTGATCTGCCGCCAGCGATCCGGGAAGTCGCTGTCGCCGGGTGGTAGTGTCATGACCGTATGCAGGTGATCTGGCAGGATCACGATGGCATCCAGCGTGAACGGCTTCTTGGCGCGCGCTGCGCGAAAGGCATCGCGCAACAGCCCGCCTTGTTCGACCAGTAGCGACGAAGTCCGATCTTCCAATGTGACTGTGAAGAAGAACGTGCCGCCGGGTATGAAGTTACGCCGATATTGTACCATGCGGCTAGCTTACCCCGGATTTCGCTTCGCTCCATCCGGGCTACGAAGTCAAACGGCTCTATCCCGTAGCCCGGATGGAGCGAAGCGAAATCCGCGTCAGTCCTATGCTCAAGTCCGCCATCGCGCGCAAAACGCCTCGACGTCGCCGGACTGGAATTCCGGCAGGCGCTCCCAGAGGGTTTCAGCCGGCCAGTTCCACCAGGCGATCTGCGACAGCTCGGCGGCGATCTTTCGGTTGAACCGCTCCTTGATCGGCCGGGCCGGCACGCCGCCGACGATGGTGTAGGGCGCGACATCGCGCGAGACCACGGCGCCGGCCGCCAGCACCGCGCCGTCTCCGACGGTGACGCCGGGCAGCACGATCACGCCGTGGCCGATCCAGACGTCGTTACCGATCACGACGCGATCCGCGCGTCGGTTCCTGAAGAAGTCATGATCGCGCTCGGCTGAGGCGGTGTAATATTCCGGACAATAGGTGAAGCGATGCTGGGAGGGGCGCTCGAGCGGATGATTGGGCGCGCCGATCCGGACCTGCGCCGCAATCGCGCAGAAGCGGCCGATCACGGCGTCGGCGACGATGCAGCCGCTGCCGAGATAGGAGTAGTCGCCAAGCTCGGTGTATTCGATCGCGGTGTCGCCGAGAACCTCACAGCAACGTCCGACCCTGACCTCGCGCAGCTTGACCGTCGGCTCGATGACGGTTTCGGCGATCTTGGGGCGGGTCAGGCTCGGTGCGTTCATAGCGTTGTCCTCGATGCGACGAGCCGCTTCAGTCGCACAATTTCTATGACGGAGAGATGACAGGAGGAGGCCGGATCTAACGCCCGGCGAGGCGGGCGATGGTCTCGATCTCGTTGGTCCAGATCCCGCCGGAATAGCTTTCGGGCAGGCGCCTGAACAGGTCGGCATCGTCAACCCCGGTCGAGAATTCGCCGCCCTGATAAGGCCCGAGCACGAAGACCGCGCTGTTGGCTGCGGCCATGCGGTTGAGGAAGCGGTCCGGCCATCCCCATAGCCATGGCGCGTAGTTGATCGGCACCAGCACGATGGCGTTGCGGCAGGCATCAGGCACGATGCCGGTCCAGCCATAGCCGATATAGCGGATGAGGCAGCTCTTGAGCGCCGCGCGGGAAATGGTGCGGGTTTCCAGCGCAAGCCGCCGGATCGTCTCGATCGGCTCGTCGCCGCCATAAACCAAGATCAGCTTGCGCCGCTCGGCGGCGAGCCGGTTCAAGACCGTTGCGAGCTTCTCGCCCTCGGCGGGATCGCGGCTCTTGACGTTGATCAAGAGCCGGCGATCCGGAAAGGTCTTAAGCACCTCGTCCAGCGACGGCATCAGGCCGATGCCCTTGCCGCGGAACGGGAAGGTCTTGCCGCCATCGGCCGTGTAGCCATAGCCGATATCGAGCATCTTCAGCCGCGCCATCGGCTGTTCGCGGGTGACGCCCTGGCCATCGGTGCGGCAATCGACGGTCCAGTCGTGAAACACCGCGAACTCGCCGTCGGTCGTCGGATGGACGTCGAGCTCGACGATATCGGCGCCGCGCTCGAAGCTCGCTTGCATCGAGCGGACCGTGTTCTCGAGATAGTCATGGCTCGGCGGCAGCATGCGCGCCGCGGTGCAGGTGTCGTTCCTGAGGTCGCGCTCGTCGAAACGCTGCGCCATGCCGCGATGGGCGAGCAGCACCGGCTTGCCGCCGGCATGCGTTGCGAGAAGGCTGGTGTTGTTGAGGTAGATTGCGGCGGCGACGGCGACGATCGTCGCTGCCGCGTATTTCAGTTTCCTGCCCAAGCGACTCGGTTCCTTGCTGGATCGCCGGCCCGGGTAGGGGTGCTTTCTGGTCGATTTGCGGCGGCCTAATCCTTCAAGCCGTCCACTGCGGCAATCGCCCGCACCATCGCGTCCTGGAGCGCCGCGCTGTTGGCGAGATTCGACTGGCGGCGACGGCCGGGATCGTCGAAATCGTGGGTGGCACCCGGATAAACCACGACGTCGATCTTGCTGCCGGCGGCAATGGAGCGGCTGGCGACGTCCCGGCAGCGGTCGGGCGATACTTCCTCGTCGTCCGTGCCGAGCAACATCGTGATCGGTGCTGCCGACCTGAGCGTCTGCGCCAGCAGCGCGGCCGGCCCGCAGCCCGGATAGAACACGAGCGCGGCACGATAGCCCGACGTCGCCGCGCCTTGCCGCTGCATCACGTTCAGCGCGGTGCTGCCGCCGTTCGACCATCCCTGCAGGAAGATGCGGTTGCCGCTGATCTCCTGCTGGCTGCGCAGCCAGCTCAGCGCGCCCTCGGCGTCGAGCGGCCGCACGGTCCTTTCATTGACGTCGCTGCGATCAGGATCGTCATGCGTGAAGCGGCCGAAGCCGTGCGCCTTGCCGCGCGGACCAAAACTGTCCGGCAGCAGCGCGAAATAGCCGTGGTCGGCCCAATACTGTCCCCACATCGCGTGGCGCTTGGACAGGCTGCCGGCATTGCAGGCCGCCGACGGATTGGTCCGCGACACCAGCGTGCAGTCCTTGTTGACGTTGGTCGAATAGGGGCCGCCGCGGCCGTGCAGCAGCACGATCGCGGGGTGCGGACCCGGCTTTTGCGGCCTGAACAGGTAGCCGACGATCTCGGTCTTGCCGTCGGCGCTCGGAAAGAAAACGGTGTCGGGCGCGGCTGCCGCCGCTGTCGGCAATGTCGTAAGCATCAGGAGGACGATCGGAATCGCGCGATGGGTCATTCCCGCAGCATGAACAGGATTTCGGATGAATTGCGGCATGGTTGTTTCCTTCCAGCAATGCAAAGCCGCATGGCGTGCTGCACGGCGCTCGGCTTGTGAGGCGAGGTGCCGCCCGCTACGCTTTACAAAAAACCGGGAGCGAAACAACCATGAAGCAGATCAGGATCGGCGACATCACGATCGACGCGGTGATCGAGCGCGAAGGACCGTGGCGGCGGCCGCAGGATTTCTTCCCGACCTACAACGACGATGTGTTCAAGTATCATCTGAAGACGATGGAGCCGGAGGTCTTCGACGCCGCGCGCGGCATGATGATGATCACCTATCAGACCTTCGTGGTGCGGACGCCGCGTTACACCATCCTGGTCGATACCTGCACCGGCGAGGACAAGGGCCACCCGCCGCCGTTCGACTTCCCGGGCAAGGAGCGCTGGCGCAACGAGCTGTTTGCGCTCGGCATCTCCTATGAGCAGATCGATTATGTGTTCTGCACCCATCTGCACATCGACCACACCGGCTGGAATACGACGCTGCGCGACGGGCGCTGGGTGCCGACCTTCCCGAACGCGAAATACGTCTTCCACAAGGGCGAGTATGCGGCCTGGGAGGCCGAGAACGCCAAGGGCGCCAATCCGCCCGGTACGGTGTTCCGCGACAATTGCCTGCCGATCGTCGAGGCCGGGCAGGCGCTCCTGGTCGACGACGACTACGCGCTCGACGACACCGTGACGCTGACGCCGACCCCGGGCCATTCGCCCTGCCATTGCTGCATCAACATCTTCTCGAAGGGGCAGCGCGCGGTGGTCGCCGGAGACCTGATGCACCATGCAATCCAGTGCCGCGAACCGGAATGGTCGGCCAAGCCCGATTGGGACCCGAAGCAGTCGGCGATATCGCGGCGGAAATTCTTTGCCTCCGTTGCCGAGACCGACACGCTGATCCTGCCGATCCATTTTCCGGCCCCGACGGTCGGCCTGATCAAGGCGGATGGCGATCGCTTCGACTATCGCTTCAAGCGGGAGTAGGCGCGCGACAGTCGGTAGCTCAAGGTCACCGCGCTGCGCGGGTCCGGCGCGGGACCTGGGTCAGAAACCGTTCCAGATCGGCGCACAGGCGATGCGCCATTTCCTCGTCGATCGCAAACGTCGCGACGGTGCCGGCGCAGTCGATCTCGATGGTCCCGCGCAACGGTGCGGCGGAGGTGGTCGATACCCTGATGTTGGTCGCTCTCTGTACGGTCATGTCGTCAACTTCCCTTCGGGCCGGTTGCGGCAATCCTCACCTTGGAATGACGGGGCGTCCCTTTCGCCGTCTCTCTTCGATGAACCTCACGCCGATCTCGGCACCGTCGACGCGAACCAGCTCGCAGCGGCGGAAGGCCAGTCCACGCGAGGACAGCACCAGGAAGAACTCCTGGGCCTTCAGCACATCGAGCGATCCGTCGACCTCGAGCCGGGCCCCGCTCTGCGAGACGTCGAGCAGGATGCAACTCCGCCGCCACGTGCCGTCGACACCCATGAGATTGACGGGATAGCGCGTCTCGAGCTTGACGCGCTCCGCCCTGCGGTCACCATACGTCATTGCATCACTCACACTGCCTGGGAGCGCTTCGCGGTCAGCTCGCTAAGCGAACCAAACCGGATCGTGCGCTGCGCGTTGGATAGCGCCAGTCCTTCAAACATGTCCCGTGCGCGCTGCAGCTCCTCGGGTGCAACCGTCAGCCCGGCCTTCCGGTAGCTGACGATGGCAGCCGTCGTGTTCCAGTTCAGTCGCGATGCGCGGCAGGCGATCACGAGCCCGCTGATGTCGGCGGCTTCCATCAGCGGTGCGATCGTCTCGATCGGAACGGTTGCGAGCTGCGCCAGCGCCGCAACGACGTTGCGGACCTCTCGCCTGATCGCGAAACGGTTGACGCTGGAATCGTTCAACCGCCCGGTTCTGTTCAAGGCCAGCACGGTGGCCCGCGCCTCCGCATAGTCGATTGTGGCTGGTGGGGTTGCGGAGGCGCGGGCTGCGCTGGCATCGATCGCAGCGCGGATCGCGTCCTGAATGTCGAGGCGTGCGCGTTTGAGCAGCCGGGCCTGTTGGCGCGGCGTTGATCGCATCACGAGGTCGACAAGAACGCGATGGGGCAGGTCGCTGCGCGATATCAGCGCGTCGGCGATGTCGTCGTCGCGCTCGGCGGCATCGACCATCATGGCGAGGCCTGCGCTGGTCAGATCAGCGCCGGGATTGCGCGCGAGGACTCGAAGCACGCTGCTGTCGCCTCGCATCAGGAGAATGTCCGTGAGCTCCGCATTGACGGCCTTGCGTCCTGCGATCGCGCAGAGGTGTCCCTCGGCCCGCATCCAGGCGATGTCGATCAGGTCGGCATCGGGGAGGCATTCGCATTTGCGCAGGATCGGAGCGGCGACATCGGCGTCGTCATGGTTGGCCAGACGGCGCGCGAGTTCCCGCGGCACCAGGCGCAAATCGGCAAACGAGCGGCTGAGCGTGGTCAGGGTCCGTAGTTCGACGCTCTCGGTCAGGCGGACCAGGATGCCGTCGAACATCTCGACGTGGTGCGCGCTGAGGCGGTGAGCGTCTTCGAGAAACAACCCGGCCACCTCCTGCAGCATGCGCGTGCGGAGGTCGGGCGAGCCAGCTTTCAAGACATGGTCGAGTTTGGCAATAAGATCGGGCGAGGCAATAACTGTCATTGCGGTCTCTAAAATGGTCCGCGACGAGGAACATCATCGTTCCCGATGCCAATTTGCTCCTCGAATCTTTAATAGGGGTATAGAAATTGATGGGGAGGGCCGATTGCGGCGGTGGATATCCCGCTAAAGACTATCGAAATTCGGCAGCCGTGTTACATTGGCGGATTGTCCGGTTCGACGAACGGACCGCATTTTTCCTGATTGAACCTATTGGACGATTCGCATTTTGTGCATGGAATTTATTGATGCGGCCGGCGCGCAAGGCGCCGCGTCGCGCGCAATTTTTCAAGAGCATTTCACGGGAGCGGTCATTTGACGGCGCCATTACCGGTGCCGAGAGTCTTTCGTTTTGACGATGTTGATGCATTCCGGAGTTCGATCCGAAATCTGGATGTTGATTTCACGCCACTTGCGCGGAAGATTTCGGCCGAGCAGGTCATCCTGAGTTTGCCGGGATGCGAGCTCAACTACACGCAGTCCTTTCCGCGGATCGTCGACGCACAGCTTGCGCCGCACACCACTGCGGTCGGCTTCACGATGGATGACGGGGTCCCGATCCGCTTCAACGGCGTCGAGCGCGATCGCGCGGTCATTGTGCTCGGTGGCGGCGGCGCGTTCTACACCTCGGTGGAGGAGACGCCCCGCCAATATGCCTCGGTGATGTTCACGCCGGAGATTGTCGACCGCGGCTGGCCGCGGGCGGGTCTTCATTTCAGCATCCACGAAATTTCTCAACGCGCGCAGGATCGGCTGCGTGAAGTGGTAAGGCACATCCTGCTCGTGACCTCGCAGCCGACCGAGGATGCCCAGTTCGCTAGCGGCGAGTCGATCAAGGAGACGCTGCTTGCCGCGATCGACAACGCCTTCGCCGAGATCGTGCCGGCCAAGTGGACGACGCGGGCCAACACGACGCGCCAGTTCAAGGTCTTCAACGACGCGCGCGCAATTCTGGCAGGCGACGTGGCGCACCCGATCTACAGCGGCGAACTTGCCAGGCAGATCGGCGTGTCGGTGCGCACGCTGCATGACGCCATCCAGCGCTACCGGGGCGTCAGCCTGCATCGCTATTTGCGGTTGCGCCGGCTCTGGCTGGTGCGCCAGCAACTGCTGGCCGGTGCGCCGAGCGTCAAGACGTGCGCGCTGGCCTACGGATTTTGGCACTTGAGCGATTTTTCGCGCAGCTATCGGTCGCAGTTCGGGGAAGCGCCGTCGGAGACGCTGGCCGCCTCGCGCCGTCCGGGCGCCACCCGCGCCGATCCGTCCCGCGGACACGGTTCGTAACCATCGATCTGAACGGAATCTTAACGGCCGCCGACGAGCCTGTGGGTACGATTTCACCAGAGGCGACGGCAATGCATCCCCGGAGATTTGCGCGTGTTCGTCCGAGCGGATGCGTATCCAGCGTGGTCAAGCTCCAGCTTGAACCGAAGGCGCCGCTGATCGAATGCCGGCTGGTGGACTATTCCGCCGGCGGAGCGTGCCTGGAATTTGCCAAGCCGACCCAGTTGCCGGAACGTTTCGAAATGTTTCACGGCAACACCCGGAAGCGTTGCCGGCGGGTCTGGAGCAGGGGCGTGCGGGTCGGCGTCTCGTTCTGAGGGCGCCTCAGAATACGCGTCCCGTCCAGCGGCCCTCTACCGCCAAAAGCCGATCGGGCCGCGGCCCGGCGCGACCCGATGGTCTGTTCCCGATTGTTGGGGCGTGTAGACGCCCGTCGAGGGGCTCAGGCGCCGCTCTGGCACTTCTTCATGAACGAGGTCTTGGCCGCGCCGGCGAGCTTCTTGCCGTCGGAGCCGACCGCCTTGGTCTCGCAGGCGTCCGTCGTACACTTCTTCATGAACGAGGTCTTGGCCGCGCCGGCCAGCGGCTTGCCGTCCTTGCCGACGGCTTTCGTCTCGCAGGAGGCGTCCTGTGCAAATGCCGAACCGGCGGCAAAGGTCGCGATCACGGCCGCCAAGAAAATCCGCTTCATCTGGGTTCTCCCTAAACCAAACCAGCGGCCGGATTGGATACGGGATTCCTGGCCCGATCAAGTTCCCATGGCCGATTTTGTCGATAAAATACCCCGATCAGATCAAGGAAATTCCGCGTGCAGCGCGGAACAAAATCGGGGAAGCGCGGAATGGAATTCGAGACGCTGGTACAGTCACGCAAAAGCGTGCGCGGGTTCAAGCAGCAGCCGGTGTCGCGGGCGACGGTCGAGGAGATCATCGAGGTGGCCAAGCGCGCGCCGTCCTCGATGAACACCCAGCCCTGGCACGTCCACGTCCTGACCGGGGCGCCGCTGGAGGAAGTGCGCCGCCGCAACATGGAAGAGATGGTCGCCGGTGCCAAGGTGAAGCGCGACATCGTCAGCCATGGCGAATACCAGGGCGTGCACCGCGGCCGCCAGGTCGACATCGCTAAGAAGCTGTTCGGGGCGATGGGGATCGCCCGCGACGACAAGCCGATGCGGCAGGATTGGGTGCTGCGCGGCTTCCGCCAGTTCGACGCCCCGGTGTCGCTGGTCCTGACCTACGACCGGATCCTCGATCCGGGCGCGGTCTGCCATTTCGATCTCGGCGCGCTCTGCTACGGCATCGTGCTGGCAGCCTGGGATCGCGGCCTTGGCAGCGTGATCAACGGCCAGGGCATCATGCGCTCCGACATCGTGCGCGAGGTCGCCGACATCCCGGAAGACGAGGTGATCATGACCTGCGTCGCAATGGGCTATCCCGACGACGGCTTTGCCGCCAATGCGGTACGCTCCGACCGCGAGGCCAACAACGATTTTGTCCGCTACGTCGGCTTTGCCGATTAGCGCCGCGTCGTTCGCTTGCTCAGGGGAACAACCTCGTGCGGCACGCTCGGTTGCGCGATGCACGGGCGTGTCCGGCGCATTTGCGTACGCGCCGACCACGCCGCGGGATATTGAATTCCGCGCCGTGAAACCATCGCGCGAGCGTGAGCACGGCTGCGCGTTTCCGCTATTCTCGCCGGTAAAAAATGCGCTACTGGTTTTTTGAAGCACCAGCGCGGGCGAGGAATCCCGGATGAGCGACGATGAACAGACAGCCATGATCCGCGAGACCGTCGCGAGATTCGTCGATCGCGAACTGATCCCGCTCGAGCCGCACTATCTGAAATCGAAGCTGCCCGGCAGCGATCACCCCGAGCTCACGTCGGAACAGCGCAAGCGGCTGCGCGACGTCTCGAAGGAGCTCGGCCTCTGGGGCCTCGATGCGCCCGAGGATCTCGGTGGCCACGACCTGCCGACGCGCACGATGGCTGCGGTGCACGAAGAACTCGGCCGCAGTTGCGTGCCGTTCGTGCTGCCGCCGGACTCGCCGAACCTGCGCATGCTGCAGGCGGTCGGTACCGACGCGCAGAAGAAGAAATATCTGCAGCCCTATATCGAAGGCCGGATGGCCTCGGCGATCGCGATCTCCGAGCCCGGCGCCGGCGGCGATCCCGCGGGCATGAAGACGCGCGCGGTGCTCGAAGGCGAACAGTGGGTGCTCAACGGCCGCAAGATCTGGATCAGCAATGCACGCGCCGCCGACTTCATCATCGTGATGGCGCGGGTCGGCAACGATCAGCGCCAGGGCGGCATCACCTCCTTCATCGTCGAGAAGGGCACGGCGGGCTTCATCATCGAGCGCGAGATTCCGATGGTCGGCGGCGGCTCGACCTACGAGATCGTGTTCGAGGATTGCCGCATCCCGAAGGACTCCGTGCTGGGCGAGGTCGGCAAGGGCTATGCGCCGATGCAGCTGCGGCTGCGCACGCGGCGGCTCGAGATGGGATCGACCTGCGTCGGCATCACCAAGCGTGCGCTCGACATGATGTGCGAGCACGCCAGGCAGCGCGAGACCTTCGGCGTCAAGCTCGCCGAGCGCCAGGCGATCCAGTGGTGGATTGCCGATATCTCCACGCGCATGCATGCGTGCCGGCTGATGGTGCGCGAGGCTGCCGACAAGACCGACCGCGGCGAGGACATCCGCCACGAGGCCTCGATGATCAAGGTGTTCGCGACCGAGATGGCCTATGACGCCTGCGACCAAGCCATGCAGACGCTCGGCGCGCTCGGCGTCACGCTGGAATTGCCGCTGAACGCGCTGTGGCAGAAGGCCCGCCTGATGCGGGTCTACGAAGGCCCGAGCGAGGTCCATCGCCAGGCGATCGCCCGCCGCGTGCTCGGCTTGCGCGGCGGCTAGCAGGGCGCGCGGCCCTCAAGCAAACCCGTCATTGCGAGCGCAAGCGAAGCAATCCATCGTGCCGCAGTGGAGACATGGATTGCTTCGTCGCTGTCGCTCCTCGCAATGACGAGGAGAAAACCTGCCACGTGGTCACCACGTGCTCTCGGTTACGCCGCCCGCACGTCGGACAGGAAGCGGTTGACCTGGCCGGCGAGGTCCTTGGACTGCGTCGAGAGCTGTTCGGCTGCGCCGAGCACCTGGTTCGCGGCGCCGCCGGTGTCGTCCGCGGCGCGCTGCACGCCGGAGATGTTGGAATTGACCTCCTGCGTGCCGCGCGCGGCTTCCTGAACACTGCGTGAGATCTCCTTGGTCGCCGAGCCCTGTTCCTCGATCGCAGCGGCGATCGCGGTGCCGATCTGGTCGATCTCGGTGATGACGTCGATGACGCTCCGGATCGCCGTCACGGTCTCGTCGCTCGCGGTCTGGATCGCGGTGATCTGCTCGGAGATCTCCGTGGTTGCCTTCGCGGTCTGGCCGGCCAGCGACTTCACCTCGGACGCGACCACGGCAAAGCCGCGGCCGGCCTCGCCGGCGCGGGCCGCCTCGATGGTGGCGTTGAGCGCCAGCAAATTGGTCTGTGCCGCGATGCTCTGGATCAGCGTCACGACGTCGCCGATCTTCTGCGCGCCCTCGGCCAGCGAGCGCGCGGTGTCGCCGGTGCGCCGGGCATGATCGACCGCGCGCGCGGCGATCTCGGTCGAGGTCGCGACCTGGCGGGCGATCTCCGAGATCGAGGAGGTCAGCTCCTCGGTGGCGCTCGCCACCGTCTGCACGTTGGTCGAGGTCTGATCGGACGCCGCTGCGACGACGGCGGCCTGGCGGTTGGTGGCGGCGGCGGTGGCCGACATCGATTGCGCCGTGTCCTCCATCACCGAGGATGCCGCGGACAATCCGCCGACCAGCTCGGTGACCTTGGCTTCGAAGGCGCGGGTCAGATCGTCGAGCACGCGGGCGCGGCGCATCTTGACGTCGTTCTCGGCTTCCTTCTCGGCAGCGAGGCGATCGGCTTCGATCTTGTTGTCCTTGAACACCTGCACGGCGGCGGCCATCGCGCCGATCTCGTCCTTGCGCGCGGCGCCCGGGATCGTCTCGGCAACTTCGCCCGCGGCAAGACGCGACATCCGGCCGGTGAGGGCCGCGATCGGGTTGAGGATGCGGCGGCGGACCATGACGATCAGGCCGGCACTGACGGCAACGACCGCGAGCAGCCCGATCAGCGCCACCACGAAGCTGAAGCGCGCCGACGAATAGGCGCCCGCAAGGCCTTGCTCGGCATTCTCGTAGAATGCGTCGCGCACGGTGATGATGGAGGCGAGCCCGATCTGGGACTCGGCATAGTAGGTCTCGACGTCCTGCTCATACTTGCCGGAGATCGCGCCTTCCTTGGCGAGCTTCAGGGCCTTGCCGAAACGCTCGACATAGTCGGCCTGCATCTTGCCCAGCGCCGTCAGGACATTGGCTGATGTCGCCGGATTGTTGCGCAACTCCTGCAGCGTCGAGAGGATCTGCTCGGTGCGGCCGGTGCTGCGGAACAGCTCCAGCTTTTCCTGTTCGGTCGCGACGCGCTTGGCGCCGACCAGCGCCTTGTGCAGGCTGGCATTGAGGCCGCCGGTGTCGCGCAGGGTCCAGGCGACATTGGCGTAGCTGGCCTGGCGGTAGGCGTTGCCGTCAAGGCCGGCGAGGCGGCGCACCTGCTCGTCGAGCAGCACGGTGACGCCGGCGTTGAAGACGGAGTTGTCGGCGACGATCTTGGTTGCCGCCGGACGGCGGGCGTCGAGCGGACCTGCGATCGCTTTCTCGATCGCGTCGCGGAGCGCGGCGAACTTGGCCTTCAGCGCATCGATCGCGCTCGCAACCGCTTCGCCGTCGTCGAGCGAGCCGGGCAGCGTGGCGCGGACCTGATTGACCTTGGCGAGCGCGCCGTCGGTCAGCTTGCGCAGCTTGTCGAGATCGGTGATCTGCTTCTGGTCGATCGCGCCGGTACTGAACAAGAGGTTGGTGGACATGCCGCGTTCGGAGTTCATGTAGCGCGGGATGTCGCCGACGGCGCGGACGATTTCGAGCCGGCTCTGCGCGGTCGAGACCTTGTCCATGGTCTGGTACTTGGTCACCGCGACATAGGCCGCCAGTCCGCCGCCGACCGCGGACAATGAGACGATCGCGGCCGTCAGGAGAGTACCGATTTTCATGGGATGCGCGCCATTCTTGACGAGAGAGGTGTCAGTAGCTCGTGATCTGTCGCCTGTTTGTAGCTCGTGAAGTGTCGTGTTTTCGGTGCTCCGGAACAAAGGGGGCGCGATGGGCACGGCATCCATTCACGAGGGTGTACGACGGATGCGGTTTTCAGATTTGCTGGATCGGACGGAGGCGAAGGAACTGACGCAGGAGGCAGCATCGGAGGTTCTTGGGATCAGTGTTCGGACGTTTCAACGCTGGGCGGAGCGCTATGAGGCGGAGGGCGACGACGGGCTGGTCGACCGCCGGCTGGGGCGTCGTTCGCCACGGCGGGCGCCGGAGGAGGAACTGGAACGAATGCTTGCGCTGTACCGGGACAAGTACGCGGACTTCACGGTGAAGCACTTCCACGAGCAGATGCAAAAGCGGCATGATTATGTGCTGGGCTATACGGTGACGAAGCTGGCGCTGCACGCGGCAGGGCTGGTGCGAAAGGCTCCGAAGCGTTCGGCGCACCGCAAGAAGCGGCCGCGGCGGCCGCTTCGGGGCATGCTGCTGCACCAGGACGGATCGCGCCACGTTTGGATCGAAGGCCTGCCCGCGAGGGACCTGATCGTCACGATGGACGATGCGACGAGCGAGATCTACTCGATGGTGCTGGTCGAGGAAGAAGGAACGGCCTCGACCTTCCAGGCCTTGCGCGAAGTGATTGGCGAGCATGGCCTGTTCTGCGCGCTCTACACCGACCGCGGCAGCCATTATTTCCTGACCCCAAAAGCTGGCGAGAAGATCTCGAAGACGCAACAAACCCAGGTGGGACGGGCTTTGTCGCATCTTGGGATCGAGCATATCGCAGCCTATTCGCCGCAGGCGCGCGGGCGCTCCGAGCGGGTGTTCGGCACCTTGCAGGACCGGCTGCCGAAGGAGCTGCGGCTTGCCGGGATCACGACGGTTGAGGCTGCCAACGCGTGGCTGAAGGCGCATTACATCCCCGGGCACAACGCCGCGTTTGCGATCAAGCCCGAACAGGAAGGCTCGGCATTCGTGGCCGACCGGCATGAGGCCTGGCGCGAGGCGCTGTGCGTGATCGAGGAGCGAACCGTCGCCAACGACAATACCGTTGCATGGAACGGTCGGCGGCTGCAGCTGCCGGAGAGCCGGCTCAGACCTCACTTCGTCAAGGCTGTGGTGCGCCTACATGAGTATCCCGATGGCACCGTCAGCGTGTTCCTTGGACCGCATCGATTGGCGAGGTTTGCGCCTGACGGACAGCAGATCAGCCCCGACGCGCTTCAGCCTGGCGGCGTGCTCGGAGCCGTCAAGGACAAGCCCTGGCGGGCGCGCAAGCGCGCGTCCTTGACCGCTCCTGCGCGCGCCGCCGTCGAGACAGCGCGGGTCGGGACGGAGAAACGGGCTTCAAGTCGAACAAAGAAACTCACCCACAGGGCTAAAACCGCCACAACAGCCGTGGCATGATCAATCAGGGAAAGCCGTCCCCGCCTTCCGGCTCCCCTGCAAATCAGAAACGAAGGCGACAGATCACGAGCTACAAAAACACGACATCTTCACCCGCTACGGACAATTCTTGACGAGAGAGGGGAGGCCTCAACCGTAGCGGGCGTGCATTAAGCTTGGGTTTATGATGCGGGAGTCGCCGCAACGGTCCCGGCAGTTTGGTCCGAAAGTCGAAGGCGCCGCATCGCCCCGGCCGCGTGGGGCGGCAGGCGTGACACGTCAGTGCTCGTCGTCGTCAGCGCCCTTGGCCGCGGGGCGGTGCTGGGTGGCGCCGTTCGAGCCCGCTTCGCCGCAGGGGAGCTGGTTCCAGGTGCCATCGGCGGCCTGCTGATAGGCCTGGCAGCCGGACGAGGTGGTGGTCGTGGATTTGTCGTCGGCCTTCTGCCGCTCGGTACTCTTGCCCAGCGCGGGCGTGGCAACGGCAGCGATGGCTGCGAGCGAGCCTGCGAAAACCAGCTTTGCGATCCGCATGTCGGTTCCTCCTTCTCGAAGCGAAAACATATCCAGAAAACAAATCTGGCGATTTTTGGCCACGGCGAAGGGCCTGCGACGAATTGCTTAATGCTGGCGGAACGAGCCGGCATGCCGGTTAACACTTGTGCGCGGCGGCTCACCGCGCCCGCGCCGCAGGACGCTGTTGCCGCACCGTGCTAGGATCGCCCCATGACCCACCGCATACTCGTGTTCTACGGCTCCTATCGCTCGGATCGCATGGGCATCCGGCTGGCACACTTCGTCGTCGACGGCCTTCGTGCCCGCGGCAACGATGTCGAGTTGATCGATGCCAAGGAGGTCGGCCTGCCGATGCTCGACCGGATGTACAAGGAACATCCCAAGGGGCAGGCGCCGGCCGTGCTCGAAACGCTCGCCGGAAAAATCCGCGACGCCGACGGCTTCCTGTTCGTCACCGGCGAATACAATTGGGGCATTCAGCCCGGGCTGAAGAACCTGACCGACCATTTCCTCGAGGAATGGTTCTGGCGTCCCGCGGCGATCGCAAGCTATTCGGCCGGGCGGTTCGCCGGCGTGCGTGCCGCGACCGCCTGGCACGGTACGCTGTCCGAGATGGGCATGGTGGTGGTATCGAGCACGATCGGTGCGGGGCCGATCGCGCAGACGCTGTCGGCCGAGGGCAAGCCGATCGGCGAGGGCGGCAAGGCGCTCGAACGCGCCTTTCCGCGCTTTGCCGAGGATTTTTCCTGGTGGATCGAAGCCGCCAAGGTACAGCGGGCGCGCAAGGCGCCGCCCTACTGAGCGCAGGTCTGCCAATCCCGGGAGTTTCGCGATCATGAGCCTCTTCACATCGCCGTTCGATCCCGCACGCGAGACAGCCCTGGTCACCGGCGCGGGCAACGGCATCGGCCGCGCCATTGCGCAGGCCCTGGTCGGCGAAGGTGTGCGGACGGTGTTTGCCGATCTGCATGAGGACAGGGTTCTGGCGGCGATCAAGGCCGCGCCGCGTCCCGAACTCGCGGTCGCGTGGGCCGGCGATCTCGCGCAGCACGCGGCGTACGACGCCCTGTTGGCGCATGCGCAAGCCTCGCTCGGGCAGGTGACCCATTTCGTCCACAGTGCTTCGCCGCCGCGCCGCGAAGCCGATCATGCGATGGCCGTCGATCAAGAGATCTGGCGGCAGATGCATGCGGTCAATCTCGATGCCGGCTTTCATTTGTCGCGCGAACTGGCGCGCAGGCTGATCGCGGCGAAGACGCCGGGCTCGTTCCTGCTGCTCACCTCGCTGCATGCCGGCACGCCACGCAACCTGCCGCATTACTCGACCGCGAAGGCCGGCATGGCGATGCTGGTGAAGGAGCTTGCCAAGAGCTGGGGCCGCTATGGCATCCGCGTCAATGCGCTGGTGCCCGGCGCGATCGCGGCCGGCGGCTTCGTCGCCGATCCCGCGCTGGCAAAGCATATTCCGCTCGGACGGCTTGGCCAGGCGGACGATCTTGCGCCGATGGCGCTTGCCGTGCTCTCGCACAAGCTCTCCGGTTACGTCACCGGGGCGTCGATCGTGGTCGATGGCGGCCTGTCGCTGACCAACTGGTTCGCGCCGCCGGAGCTCGATTGAGGATTCTCGTTCGACGTGTTTTCTTCACGCGAACCGGTGCCCATCCCGCATCAAGTGCGGGACAGGCTTCGCTCGAAAACGCTTTCTATTCCTTCGTCCTGATGTAGCCCGCGAGCCGCGTCTTCTGGTCCTGGCACCAGGTCGTCATGCTGCCGGCGCGGCGCTGATCGAGGTCGGTGGTCTGGGTTGCGATCGCAACTTCCGTCATCAGGTCGTCGGCCTGCTTCTCGCCCATCTTGCCGCCGGTATGCATGAAGGCGATCGCCTTGCGCACCTTCTCGGTGGTGCCGTCGGGCAGATGCATGTCCTGCGCCCGCTGCACGAGGTCCTGATAGACCAGATCGGTGCCGGGGCACTCGACCTTGGCGGCAAAGGCCTGAAGCACCATCGTGACATAGGCCGCGCGCGGATCGGCATGGGCAGGGGTTGCTGCGACAATCAGGCCGCCGATCAGCAGGGCGTAACGCATGAATTTCCTCCGGAGGTTTTGGACGTTTTTTGTGAAGCTAGCGTCCAAGGGAACCGAGTGCAACCGCCAGGACACACTCACGGAAAGAACCGATCAAACGGACGTGTTCCAACCTGCGCTGCCACGATTTGAGCACGATTTCGGCAGCATGTGGCACAAGTTGACGCAGGGGAGAATGATCGTGTCAAAGTTGGGGCTTGCTGCGGTGCTGGTGGGATCACTTGCGCTTGGCGGGTGCATGCAGGCGACGCTGTCGCCGGCGACGGATGTCGCGATGACGTCGCGCGATCGGCAATTGCTGGCGCATCCGCCCTATGCGGATGCCAAGATCCCGCAGCAGTTCCAGCGGCACATTGTCGAGTACACCCGTCGGGAGCAGCCGGGCTCGATCCTGGTCGATACCGACGCGCGCTACCTCTATTACGTGCTGCCCGGCGGCAAGGCGATCCGTTACGGCGTCGCCGTCGGCGAGGAGGCGATGGCCTTCTCCGGCGTCGCCACGGTCGGCCGCCTGGCCGAATGGCCGGATTGGGTTCCGACCCAGGATATCCAGGAGCGGCTCGGGCCGTATCCGAAGCGTGTCGCCGGTGGACCGGCCAATCCGCTCGGTGCCCGCGGCATCTACCTCTACCAGGGCAACAAGGACACGCTGTATCGCATCCATGGCACCAACCAGCCCGAATATATCGGGCAGGCGATCTCGTCGGGCTGCATTCGCATGACCAATGGCGACGTGATCGACCTTTATCAGCGGGTCAAGCCGGGCGCGACCGTGGTTGTTCTGCCGCCGGGACAGAGCGCGTAATTCGAATACAAAGTGTATTGCGGCCGATCGCGTCATCGCGATCGGCCGCACGCTTTTTTAAAGGTCAGTCAGGCTCAGCGCAGCGGCATCGGCGGCCGAACCACCGGGCCGCCATCATCCGCGTCAACAACCGAGGACTGCTGCTGCACCGGCCGCGGTGCCGCAACCGCCTGTGGGGCGGCGGCGGGAGCCGGCAGCGGCGCTGCTGATGCGGGCGGTGGAGGCGGCGGGATATAGGCCTGCGCCGGTCGGCGCACCGGCGGCGGCGCAACGGCGGCATGCGGCGCCGCCTGTGGCGTGACCGCGGCGCGCGGGCGCGGCGGAGCGACCGGCCGCGGCTCGACGGCCCTGGTCTCGGTCGTCTTCGCGACGCGCTGTGCCAACTGATCCTGGCCGGCCTTGAGCTGATCGATGCTGGTCTTCAACTGCTCGATCTGCTGTCCCATCGACGCGAGATCGCGCGCCATCGATTGCAGCAATTGCGTCTGGTCGGGTGCCGTTGCGGCTGGTGCCGCCGCGGTAGCGGGCGCAACCGGTGCTGCTGTGGCAGCCGGGGCCGCGACAGGGGCGGGCGCCGGCGCGGCTGCGGCGGGCACGGCCGTGGCGACGTCCTGTGGCGGAGTGGCCGGTGCAGCTTCAGCTGCCGCCTGATCGGTTGTCGCCGCCGGTGCTGGCGGCGCACTCGCCTGATCCGAGGCGGAGGCTGCCTTGCCTGGGATCAGCGAAGTCAGTGCAGCGATCTGGGGCGCCCACTCGGCGGCGATCTGCTTGGCGCGATCGCCGTAGTGCTGCCACGCCGCGGTGCCCATGGCGCCAGCGATCGCGAAGCAGAACCAGAAGGCGCGGATCGCCCATTTGCTGGTGGGGCGCGGCGCGCGGTCCAATCTGATGTCGTCCAGTCGGCCGTCATGGCTTGGCGCGCTATAGGCCGGCTCGGCCGCCACTGACATTGGCGTGACCGGCGGCACCGAGGCGACGGCCGCGACCGGGGGTGTGGACGTAGGCGCGAGGCTTGAGCCGAAATAGGGCTCGCGTTGCCCCGGCGCTGCCCTTCCGGCTGGCGCTGCGGCGTTGTCCGGACGTACCGGAGCGAAGCTCGGTTCGATCGCGAAAATATCGTGTGGATCTGCGTCTTTCAGTGTCGATTGCATGGCGGTCCCCGTTTCATTCCAAGGTCAACCGCAAATGGGCGGCCGGCAAATTTACGCTCTGTATTGACCCCTGACCCTGTCCCCACGACTCCAGTCCGGTTTGACCAAAGCAAGGCGAGAGGGTGGAGAGGTTGGGGAGTTTGGGGAACCGAAACCCGGGGGCGAGGGGGCGTGGCCATCCACGGCCCGAGTGCGGCGCTTCAAGCCGGCATTTCCGGGTGAAGCGTCCGGGTTGTGTGGCGCATCCACCACATCCGAGGGGAAATCGCATCGCGTGCGGCAGGTCTGACCGCGCTCCGCCACCGTTCCGCCCCGATTGGATTCGGCTGATAGGCCGTTGGATTTTCGGCTTGGGCTGGGGGCGCAAGTTGGGGGTGCAACATGTCACGCGACGATGCAGTCAACTCGTACGTCGGCGTCAAATGCAGCGCGCATGGTGCTGCGGCCCCGATCCTGTTTGCGCATGCCCGAAAGCCGCTCCGGCTGCTCGCCGTGATGATCGGCGCGGCGTCGCTCGCGGCGTGCGCGCAGTCCTCCGTTGTCAGCCAGCGCTCGCAGGCGCTCGCGAGCCGGCCGGCATCGATCGAGCCGTCACGGGCTGCGTCATCTGCCACGCGCACACGCGTCGCCACGGCGCGCAGGCATACGCCTTATGCCTCGCGCAGGACGGGCAACAGCAAGATCGCCTCGCACGGCGTCGCGAGCTTCTACAGTGAGGAGCAGCCGACCGCGAGCGGCGAGAAGTTCGACGGGCGCGAGTTGACCGCCGCGCATCCGACATTGCCGTTCGGCACCAGGCTTCGCGTCACCGACGTCAAGAGCGGCCGTTCGGTCACGGTGCGCGTCAATGACCGCGGACCCTACGTTCCCGGGCGCATCGTCGACGTCTCGCATTCTGCGGCGCAATCGCTCGGCATGATCGGCAAGGGCATCACGAATGTCAGGCTCGACGTGGTGCAGTGAACCGCGCCGCACAGGCGAGGTCCGGGATTTTTGCCAGCTGGATCGGGAAAAAGTCCCGGCGCTGCGCGCGCTTTAATCCTGTTGTCCGAACGACGGCGGCAAATAGAATTGTTGCCGCTACTTCCCCGCGCTCTCCATTTCCAGGCGCGTGGATTTCCACCCAATGAACCTTCCCCGCCTTGGTGTCCTTCCAAGGCGGGATTTTTTCTTGTGGCCGCCATGCGCGCCGCATGCGTTGACAGCGCAGGCCGACGCCATAGCCTCCGTTCTGCTTTGGAGGGCTGCGATGCCAAACAACAATCAAGAAACGGACGGCTTCGCACGCTCGAGGACGGCAGAGGCACGCACCGGATCGAGGTCGGCCTCGATGCGCCGCGCGAGGGCACCACGACGATGACCGGCAACAAGTTGCATCACGAATACCAGCCCGACCTGATGCGCGTGGTCGCGAGCGGTACCTGGCGCGACCTGCGCACTTTCGTGATGACCTGGACCTTCGTGGAATCGGCGTTTCGCGACACCGTGACCCGCACCTTCGAGGGACCGCAGATGCGATTCGCGCGCAGCGTCAACGTCAACTCATTGGCGCTGGATATGCCGACCTTGATGGGAAAGCTCGCATAGGCGCGACCGAAGGTTGCGCGCTGGCGGATCCTGCGCCGGCGGTTCCACCAAATTGTCACAGTCCCAGCGAAATCCGGCCCAAAGCCGCTGCCAACAAACGCCGGATGGACCAAGTCGGCGAGGGACAAGCGTTGGCCTACAAGATGATCGCAGAACGCGAGAACGAAACGGTCAGGATCGAGCGCGAGAGCACCTTCATCATCATCGCCAAGGCCAAGGTCTGGGCGAGCGAAGGGTGGCAGGTGGTGATCACCGACAAGGACGGGAAATCATACCCGCCCGAGGAGTTCGACAAGCTGCTCGCGGCCTAGCGCTGCGCTGACACCAGCAGCATCATCGGCCGTTCGAGCTCGTCGGCCAGTTCGGGTGCGGCCTTGATCTGCTCCCGCGTCGGGCAGAACTCCTCGACATGGCGCAGCGTGAAGCCGGCGGCGATCAACGCGTTGAGCGTGGTGCCGATGGTGCGGTGATATTTCAGCACACCCTTCACATACCAGTCGGTCCGGCGCTCGCCTTCGATGAAGTAGCGGTTGACCGGCCAGGTCTTGCGGCCGTCTTCGTCCTGCCCCCAGTCCGGATGGACGGCCGCCATGTAGACCGGATGCTCGACGGTGAAGACCAGATGCCCCTCCGGGACCAGCGCGCGATACAGCATGCGCGCCAGGCGATCGAAATCCCTGATGTAGTGGAAGGCGAGGGCGGAGTAGGCGAGATCGAATGTCGATTTCGGCAGCTCGAGCGTCTCGAGGTCGGCGATCTCGTAGGTGATCGCCGCATCCTGCGTCATGGCCGCGGCGCGGGCGATCATGTTCTGCGAGAGGTCGATGCCGAGCACGTCGGATGCGCCTTGCTCGCGCATCCAGCGCGACACCCAGCCGAAGCCGCAGCCGAGATCGACCACGCGCTTGCCCGCGACATCGGACAGCATGGCGCGGATCGCCGGCCATTCGGGCGCGCCGAGCAGTCCGCGGACCTGCCGCGGCAGCTGGCTGTAGCCGGCGAAGAAGCCGGGATCGTCGTAGATGTTCTGCGCCATGGCTCTCTCTGTAACCGCCGCCGCACCGTGTGGGAACCGCTGATTGTGTCGCGCCCGGCGCGCTGCTGGAACCAGACGCGGCGCTCAGTGGTTTCTGATGTCAGCAGTCGACAGCCGAGGAGAGCGCCATGTTAGCCGAGATGCAAATCCACACCATCGCGCGGCAGATGCTGTTGAAGCACGGTCCGGAGGCGATCGCCCAGGCCGCGCAGAACGCCGTGGCTTGCGAGAGCAAGGGCGAGACCGACGACGCGCGCGACTGGCGCCATATCGAGGACGCGCTGAAGATGATGCGCGGACCGCATCAGAGCTGACGGCGGGCAGGCTAGACGACCCCGCCGTCGCGCAACGACACAGGGACCGCGCGAGCGCGATCGCCGCAACCCTAACCGACGGACGCTAGCCCGCCCGGCGCCACCGCGGCACGGGATCGAGCGGCGTGCGGTAGAGCTCGCGCCGGTCGATGTCGGTGACGCGCACTGCGCAGCCGCGCGCCTTCAGCTCCGGCTTGACCTGCGACAGCTCGTTGGCGAGCTGGTCGGCGCGGTCGGAGGCGAGGCTGATGTCTTCGAGGATGATGGTTCCTTGATTGCGGAACTCGTCCCCCACCACGAGATCGAAGGTGTAGTACGGCATTCCGAAGTCTCCGTTTCGGTTTGCATCACAGGGTAACACTGAGTCGAGCATTCCCTAAGATGCGTGGCGCACAATCGGCGTGCGATCGGCGCAAAAACGATGTGCAGCGCATCAAGCACGACGAACGAACAAGCCACGCCGCACGGCGAAGGAGTCCTTTGAACCAGCTCACCGCCATGCCGTTAAGATTTGATTAAAACAGTCGTCGCAAGCTCAAGACCAAGTGGAATCGCAGCGGAACCGGACTCCGGGAACCGGCAGCTGCAGGAGAAGGCCGGTGGCGTAACGCCCGCCGGCCTTTTCTCGTCGGGGATGCCGCGAAGCTAGTCGCGCAGTGTGGCTTGCCGCCGGGCGCGGCATTTCGGGCCTGGTCCGCGCATGTAGTACAGTTCGGGGCGATAGGGATTGATGACGCCATCGATCAGCGCGACGCAGCGCGCGACGAGGCGGGCGAGGTGGCGCCGCAACGGCTGCAGGGCAAGTTCCATCGCATTCATGGCATGCCCTCAGTGCAGCTCGCCGAGGATGGCGGTGAACGGCAGCTCGAAGATCTCGGTTCCGATGTCGTCGGTGACGTGAACCGCCCAGTTGCGCCAGTCCTCCACGCTCGGTGTCATGACAAAGCTGCGCGCCAATTGCTCCGCATACACGCGCGCCTCCGCCAGATCCATCGCGGCGCCGGTGCGATCCAGGATGACGTGCTTGTCGTCGGAGCAGTGAAAGAAAACTGCGGACATTCTTCCGATTCCCATGCCGAAGCGATTCTCGCGCGCTGCAATAGCAGCGCGCGCGGGCACTGAGAATCCGGGTGATCCCCCATCGGTAAACTACGGGGAATCCAGACGATTTGAATCACGCGGCCGTGATCAGCCCGACGTCAGAAGATCGGCTCGCCGATCGCAACCTCGCTGCGCGGGCCGAGCACGATCACCTCGCCGCTGGCGTCCTTGGCGCCGAGGATCAGGAGTTCCGAGGTGAAACCCGCGATGTTCTTCGGCCCAAGATTGCAGATGCACACGACCAGCGAGCCGACCAGCGCCGCCGGCTCGTAATTCGTGATCTGCGCGCTCGACCACATGATTCGCCCGGCGCCGACATCGACGCCGACCTTGTAGGACGGATTGCGGGCGCGGGGAAACGGCTGCACCTCGACGACCTTGCCGATCCGGATATCGAGGCGGGCGAAGTCGTCGTAGCTGGCCTGCGGCTTGAGCGGAGACATCAGCGCTCCTGGAACGCAAGGCGGACGCCGAGCGCGATATAGATCGTGCCGACCACGCGGCCCTGCCATTGCCCGATGCGGCGATGCCGCCTGATCCACGGGCTGATCTGGCCGGCGGCGAGCGCCAGCAGCGAGGTGTAGACCGCGCTCATGACGACGAAGATCAGGCCGAGGGTCGCGAACTGCGCCACCGCCGAGCCGTGGCCGGGATGCACGAACTGCGGCAGGAAGGCGAGGAAGAACAGCGCGGTCTTCGGATTGAGCATTTCCGCCCAGATTGCCTGCCGGAACGCGCGGCGCGGATCGACCGGCTGCGCCGCCGGCAAATCCAGCTCGTCGTTCTTCTCGAACAGGGCGCGGACGCCGAGCACGATCAGGTAGATCACGCCGGCATATTTCACGACCGAGAACGCCAGCGCCGAGGTCATCAGCACGGCCGAGAGGCCGAATGTCGCCATCGCGGTGTGGACGAGATCGCCGAGCGCGATACCGAACCCGGTCGCGACGCCGACGCGCGCTCCGCCGGTGACCGAGCGCGCGAGCACCAGCAGCACCGCCGGCCCGGGGATCAGGAACAGGCCGAGCACGACGGCGGCGTAGGTGAGGAGGGTGGTGATGTCGATCATGAAGACCTGTCCCGGATGTCAGGATGCGGCGATGGTAACCGCCGCGAAGCGCGGCTTCGGATCAAGCATCACGCCGGCGCTTTCGACAATGCGCATTTCCTCGGTTCCGCTCTGCGCCGTGCGCTCCAGCACGCCGTGGATGCCTGACGCGGCGTGGCTGAGCGCATCCGGCGTCGCCAGGCCGCGCGTGCGGGCGGCGACGAATAGCGCGGCGAACAGGTCTCCGGTGCCGGACGGGCTGATCGGAACCCTCGGCGTGCGCACGCGCCAGGCGCAAGTCTTGTCGGATTGAGTGCGCTCGATCGCCAGCGTCTCGATCTCGCTGTGCGGCGTGCCCGCCAGCTCGGCGCTGGTGATGACAACGGTCGCAGGTCCCTGCGCCATCAGCGCGCTCGCCTGCGCGACGACGTCATCGATCGTCGTCACGCGCGCGCCGCAGAGGAATTCGAACTCGAAATGGTTGGGCGTGATGATGTCGGCGAGCGGGCAGAGCTGGTCGCGCACCAGCGGCGGAATGTCCGATCGCACGAACATGCCGCGGTCGCGGTCGCCCAGCACGGGATCGCAGCAATAGAGCAGGGCCGGGTTCGTCGCCTTCGCGCGCTCGACGAAGTCGGCCACGTCCATCGCGATGTCGGCCGAGCCGAGATAGCCCGACAGGATCAGCCGCGCGGCTTCGACCGCGCCGCGCTCCTCGATGCCGCGCAGCAGGTCAGCGACCAGCTGCACGTCGAGCACCCGGCCGCGGATGGTCGGATAGCCCGGCCGGTTGCTGAGCAGCGTGGTCGGCACGGCGACGACATCGATGCCGTGCAGCTGGATCGGAAAGCTGGCGGCGCTGTTGCCGACATGGCCCCAGGCGACCTGTGACTGGATTGAGATGACCGTCATCTTGTGCGCATCACCCGAACAGTGCGGCGTAGATGACGTAGAGCCAGCCCAGGATACCGTGGATGATGGCCCACAGGATCGAATGGTTCTTGGTGTAGGAGATCGCGATCGCCAGCGCCGAGCCGAACCCCACGCCGTATTTCGCGCCCTCGACGCGGACGCCATAATATCGATTGCCGTTCATGGGGAATCCTTCCAGCGGGAGGGCGTGAGCGTGAAGGCAGCGTAACCTGCCAGTTGCCGTCAGTTCAACGGCGGATTGGAATTCCGCGGCATTGCTAAGCTCGATCATTCTCGGGCAAAGCCTTCGCCTCTGCTGCCGGCATGACGGTGATGGAGTCGGTGCGCGCATCTTTCTCCATTCGCCGGGACGACATCGAATGTGTGGTTCGCTGCGAGTCATATATCCGCATTCTCGCGACATGTTTTGTCTGATCGCACCCATGGGCCGCGAGCAAAGGGCAGTAAGCGGAATATTTTCTTATTCTGATATCGACATGTTTTGCTGAGTTGTCCGTCGGGCTGTCTTGTCGCAGGCGGCGGAGCCGGTTTGATTTGCGGGTTCGCGTCGGGATCTCGTCTGTCACGCTGCGATCAACCGATCGTGTCGGGTCGACGTGGAAGAAGATGCACGGGTGGACTGTCTTGCATCCAAACGCTTGCCTCATGGCGTCGGAACAAGACGGCAGAGCGATCGATCTTGATGTGAGCGCGAACCGATCGGCGGGCGGCGAACAATGCGCCGGCGCGCCGAGTCCAACAGGAGCAACTGATGTCCAGGATCAAACAGATTGCGGCCGCGCTGACCGCGCTCGCCATGCTGACGGCGTCGGCCATGGCACACGAAGTGCCGGCGGCGGGCCCATCCGCGCTCGCGAAGAGCCATGCCGCCGCCGGCCGCTGGAGCGGTGGTCCGCCGCGCATGGCGGTCCCGCATTTCGGCGAGTCCGAGGCGCCGCCGCGCGACCAGCCCGGCGGCGTCTGCGATCACGGCGACAATGCCAGGATCTGCTGAGCCGGATCGTGCATGGCGGTGATCTCCGGCGAAAGTTGCGCTAGCCTTGCTGGGTCGTCTCCCTCCAGCTCGCGAGCGCTGCCGCCATGCACATCCTCCGTCCCCAGTTTCGCATTGAGCAAGACCGCGCGCTCGCCTTTGCGGCGGCGCGCGGCTTCGGCGCCATCGTCGCCGCCGATGCACGCGGCCCGCGCGCGTCCCACGTGCCGTTCGTGATCGAGCGGCGCGACGAGCGCATGATCGTGCAGATCCATCTCACCGCGAAGAATCCGCTGGTCGAGCTCGCCGACGGTGTCAGGCGCTTCCTCCTGATCGTCTCCGGCGATGACGCCTACATCTCGAACGACTGGTATGTCTCACCCGACAACGTTTCGACCTGGCTCTACGAGGCGGTGCATTTGTCCGGCGTCGCGCATCTGCGCGATCACGGCGAGAACCGCGGCCATGGCGACGCGCTGCTCGCGGTCTCCGAGGCGCGGTTGCAAAAGCAGCCCTGGGACCTGACGCAGATGGAGCCCGGCAAGCGCGAAGCGATGCTGGCGGGGATCAGGGTGATCGACATCGTCGTCGACGAGATCGAGGGCCAGTCAAAGCTCAACCAGCACAAGAGCGATGCGGAATATGTCGCGCTGGTCAATCGCCTTGCGCGGGCGCAGGAGACGGCGAGCCAAAGGCTGGCGGAGAAGATGCGCGCGTTGCGGCCGGAGCTTGGATACGACGTTGGACGGCACGGACGGGTCAGCTCCGTGTAACCCGGCGCTGTCTCAAGGCGGCAGAGAGCGGATTACGCTTGCGCTAATTCGCTCCACAGAGCCGATCGGCATTGGGTCCGCAAACCTGTTGTTAAGAATCGCTCCGCGCTGATTTGTTCGATTCCGATTCGTTCTTTGCGAACAAAATGGAGTCGAATGGGGAACATGTGGTGCGTGATCCATGTAGCCCGCATGAGCGAAGCGATATGCGGGGCCCGATCACGTACTCTTGGAGCGGTCCCGGATGTCGCTTCGCTCATCCGGGCTACACAGTCATAGGGCGGAGAGCGCCAGGAAGCTCACGACCTCGCTGTTGAATCGATCCGCCTGCTCAATATTGAGGATATGAACGCCGGGCAGCAGAACGAGCTTGGCATCGGTGATTGTCGCGGCGATATCAGCGCTATGATTGGCCCGCGTGACCGCGTCGCTCTCGCCGCCGATCACGAGGGTCGGCGCCGCAATCAGCGAGATGACGCGGCGGAGATCGACGTCGCGCAGTGCGGCGTAACATCCGGCGAGACCGCGCGGCGGCGTGGTCAGCACCATGTTGCGGAATTCGTCGACGACCTCGTTCGGCGCGGCCAGCATCGCTGCCGGAAACCAGTTGCGCATGAAGCCGTCTGCGATTCCATTCATGTCCGTGGCCGCGAGCACCGCGCGGATCTGTTCGTCGAACGCCAGTTCGGACGCCAGATAGGACGAGGTGTTCGAGAGGATCAGGCGGTCGATGCGGTCAGGCGCGAAGATGCCGAGCCATTGCCCGACGAAGCCGCCGAGCGACAGACCGAGGAAATGCGCGCGATCGATGCCGAGGGCGTCGAGCAGTTCGACCACGTCGCGGCCGAGCCGGTCGATCGAGTAGGCGCCCACCGGTGCGTCCGACCCGCCGTGACCGCGGGTGTCGTAGCGGAGCACCCGAAACGACCGGCTGAGGGCCGGCATCGAACGATCCCACATGTGCAGGTTGGTGGCGATCGAGTTCGACAGCGCGAGCACCGGCCGATCGACGGGGCCGTCGATACAGTACGCAATCCGGCAGCCATCCGCCGTGGTGAAGTGTCGATCGCTGCTCATCTCGTCAGTCCCTTGTGCTGGTGGAAGCCGGCAGGCTTCGCGTCGAGCCAGGCTAGGACTCGCGCCTCCGAAGAAAAATTACTAAGATTGATCAATCTCTGTAGGTTTTATGGACAATGGATCGGATCAAGCTGCACGATTTGCGCTGCTTTGACGCTGTCGCGACCAAGGGAAGCTTTCAGGCCGCCGGGACGGCGCTGAACCGGTCGCACCCGTCGGTGTTCGCGGCGGTCGCCCGGCTCGAGCAGCAGCTCGGCCTCACGCTGTTCGATCGCAGCGGATACCGTATCGGGCTGACGGACGCCGGCCGGACGTTTCACGCACGCGCGCAGGTGACGCTGCGCGAGCTCGATCTGCTGCAGGGGTATGCGGAGCAGCTTGCCGGCGGAGAAGAGGTCGTCCTGCGCGTCGTCATCGGCGACCTGTGCCCGCGGCCGCCGGTGCTGCAGATGCTCTCGGCGTTCTTTGCCCGCTATCCCAACACGCGCCTGCACCTGGAGTATGAGGCGGTCGGCGGGCCGCTCGAGCGCCTGATCGATGATAACGCTGATCTGGTGTTTCATCGCGCGGAGCCGTCCGATCCGCGCTTCGAACAGATCAAGCTCTCGCGCACGACCATGGTGCCGGTCGTCGCTCCCGGCTTTCTGCCGTTTGCGTGGACGAAGCGGATCTCGCCGGAGCAGATACGTCCCTTCACGCAGTGCGTCATCCGCGACACGGCGCGGCGAGCGTCGTCGGAAAACTTCTTCCTGATCGAAGGTGCGCACCGGTGTAGCGTGCCGGACCAGATGATGAAGAAGGAGCTGATCCTGCATCGTCTTGCCTGGGGCCATCTGCCCGCATGGCTGATCGAGGACGAGCTGCGGGACGGCAGGCTGATCAGCATCGCCGGACCGAATTTTCCGGGCCGCGAGGAAAATCTTGCGGCAGTCCGTCATCGCCAGCATTCGCACGGACCGGTCGCCGAAGCGCTCTGGCTTCACCTCAAAGGCTGGCGGCTCGCTCAGCGTGCAGGGCGGGCGGCCCGACCGGTCCGCGCGAAGCACGGCCGATAATCGGCGCGGAGTAACCCGACGCAGTGATGTCGTCGATGGATGTCCGATTACGCTTGCGCTCATCCGCCATACCAAGTGCCGCGGCATCGAGCGCGCAAACCTCTTGTTAAGAATCGCTTCGCGCCGATTTTTCGATTCCGATTCGTTCCTCGCGAACAAACTGGAGTCGGATCGGGAACGCTGCCTTAGTGCGACTCATCGATCGATCAGTGATGCGGGAGAACGCAGTGTGCCTGAGATGCGCCGCGGTGTTGCACGCCGAGAGCAATAATCCCATCATGATACAACATCGATTGTTCGGATGCGGTCGATGTATGTGCGTTGTTAACATCTGGATCGCGCCGATTTTCCTGATTCCGATTCGTTCTTGGCGAACAAATTGGAGTCGGATCCAGAACGCCGCTGTGGCGCGCGATACGTTTCTCTGCTCCACTCGGCGCATAGGAGAGCGGATTGATGGCCAAGAAGGCAGGCAACAAGACCAGCAAGAAAATGAACAGGCCCGCGTCGCGGCGCACGGTGCTCGTGATCGACGTCGGCGGCACGCATGTGAAGGTCATGACCGACAAGGAGCGCATCAAGCGCGAATTCGAGTCAGGTCCAACTCTGTCCGCGACCGAGATGGTGCGGCAGGTCAAGCTGCTCACAAAGGACTGGTCCTATGATGTGATCTCGGTCGGTTATCCGGGACCCGTCGTTCACAACCGTCCGCTGACCGAGCCGCACAATCTCGGCCGCGGCTGGGCCGGCTTCGATTTTCACCGGGCGTTCGGCCGCCCGACCAGGGTCGTCAACGATGCGCTGATGCAGGCGATCGGCAGCTATCAGGGCGGCCGGATGCTGTTTCTCGGGCTCGGCACCGGCCTCGGCTCCGCGATGATCGTGGACGGTGTCTACGAGCCGATGGAGCTTGGTCATTTGCCGTACCGCAAGGGCGCGACGTTCGAGGATTATGTCGGCGCCGCGGGTCTCGAGCGGCGCGGCCGGAAGAAATGGCGCAAGAGCGTCGACGACGTCATCGCGCGGCTGTCCGCAGCGCTGGAGCCCGAGTACATCGTGCTCGGCGGCGGCAATGCCGACAAGGTCGACAACCCGCCGCCCAAGGTGAGGTTCGGCGACAACGCCAACGCATTCGAGGGCGGATTTCGAATGTGGAAGAAGCGAGCGCGCAAGGCGAACGGCGCGGGTCGATGAAACCGGAACCGCCACCAAATCGCCGCAACTGCCGAAGTTTCGCGCTGCATCGTCACCCCTGTTGTCGGAACTGATGGGTGCGCCGCTCGTTTTATGCGGCATAACATCCTGTTCCATGAGGAGTGAGCCATGCGAAGTTTCATTATTCCCGCGATCGCGGCCCTGGCGATCGGCGCAGCGACGCCGGCGATGGCCTACGATTCCGGTAGCCAGATCTCGATGGAGGCCGCGCTCGATGTCGCGACCGGTCTCGGCATCGTGACGGTGTCCAATACCCAGTTCCTCGGCGACGAGTGGGAGGTCGAGGGGCGTGACCGCCTCGGCCGCTGGATGAAGGTCGATGTCGACGCGCGGACCGGCGAGGTGCGCAACGTGGATCGCGGCTGGTAGCCCGCGTCTTCACCGCTGCGTGAAAATTCGGAACGGCCGGCGGAGCAGGGCGCACGCCGGCCGTTCGTTATCCAGAACTGTCTGATGCCGTGCTTTGGCTGAATGGCATAAAGCTGGGGTATGCTGGTCCCATCATTCCGGGAATCGCCGCCAGCGCGGCGGCCCGTGAACAGGAGACCGGCCATGACAAAACCGTTTCCGTCCAAAACCCATATCGGCAATCACCTGCTGCATCCGGAAACCCAGATGCTGAACTACGGCTACGATCCGCAGCTGTCGGAGGGGGCCGTCAAGCCGCCCGTGTTCCTGACCTCGACCTTCGTGTTCCGCACCGCCGAGGACGGCAAGGACTTTTTCGACTTTGTCGCGGGCCGGCGCGAGCCTCCGGAAGGCATGGGGGCGGGGCTGGTCTATTCGCGCTTCAACCATCCGAACAGCGAGATCGTCGAGGACCGGCTTGCGATCTATGAGCGCACCGAGAGCTGCGCGCTGTTCTCCTCCGGCATGTCGGCGATCTCGACCACGGTGCTGGCCTTCGCGCGGCCCGGCGACGTGATCCTGCATTCGCAGCCGCTCTATGGCGGCACCGAGACGCTGTTCACCAGAACACTGGCGGGCTTCTCGATTCACGCCGTGGGCTTTGCCGACGGCCTCGACGAGAGTGTCATCCGCGCCGCTGCCGACGAGGCGATGAAGAAGGGCCGTGTCGCGATGATCTTCATCGAGACGCCGGCCAATCCGACCAACGGCCTGGTCGATATCGCGCTGATGCGGCGCATCGCCGACGCGATCGGCAAGGCACAGGGCCATACGCCGATCATCGCCTGCGACAACACGCTGCTCGGGCCGGTGTTTCAGCGGCCGATCGAGCACGGCGCCGATCTCTCGCTGTACTCGCTGACGAAATATGTCGGCGGCCATTCCGACCTGATCGCGGGCGCGGCGCTCGGCTCGAAGAAGCTGATGAAGGACGTCAAGGCGCTGCGCGGCGCGATCGGCACCCAGCTCGATCCGCATTCCTGCTGGATGATCAGCCGTTCGCTGGAAACGCTCAGCCTGCGCATGGAAAAGGCCGACCGCAACGCGCGGATCGTCGCCGACTATCTGCGCGATCATCCCAAGGTGGCGCAGGTGCATTACCTCGGCCATCACGATCCGGCGTCCCCCGCGGGGCGCGTGTTCGCGAGCCAAAGCAGCGGTGCCGGTTCGACCTTCTCGTTCGATATCGTCGGCGGGCAGCAGGCGGCGGAGAAATTCCTCAACTCGCTGCAGATCTTCAAGCTCGCAGTCAGCCTCGGCGGCACCGAGTCGCTCGCGAGCCTGCCGGCCACCATGACGCATTCCGGCGTGCCGGCCGACATCCGCAAGCGGATCGGCGTGCTGGATTCGACAATCCGGCTCTCGATCGGGATCGAGCATCCGTCCGACCTGGTGGCCGACATCGCGCAGGCGTTGAGCCGGGTGTGAGCCAGTCAAAAGCGTGTAGGATGGGTCGAGCCAACGGGGCCGCGCGTCGCGCGGCCCGATGATAAACTCCACGAAACCCGTCCTACGGGCTACCAACCTCCGGAGAGAGTGCATGCTGGCAATCACGGCGATCATCCGCGCGAAGAAGGGCCATGAGGCGGCGATGCGTCAGGCGTTGCTCGACGTCGTCGAGCATGTCCGCGCCAACGAGCCGTCCACCGTCGGCTACTACGTCTCGCAGGATGTCGACAGTCCGCGGATATTTTCGACGTATGAGCGATACCTGGATCAGGCGGCGATGGACCGGCACAACAATTCGCCGGCTGTGGCGCGCTTCTTTGAGGTCGCGAAGCCGATCCTCGACGGCGAGGTGATAGTGGTCTTGGCGAACGAGATTGCGAGCAAGCGAGAGTAGGGCGTTCGCTACCGGGTCACAAATAATAGCCTGCTCCGGAAAGGCTCCGCCGCAGCGCATTCATTCTCCGATTTCGGTGGCGCGGAGCATTGCAGCCCGGCGCGGTCGACGATTTCAGGACAAACCCATCGTCGCGGAACTGCGCTCGAAGCGAGCGTACACCCGGACAACGTTGACGCGGAGGCGGCGCGCCGTTATTGGCGGCGCGGAAAATTCCGACGCAACGATACGGGATGGTCTCGATGCAAGTGACTTTGATGAAGGGCAAGATTCATCGCGCGCACGTCACCGAAGCGGACTTGCATTATGAGGGGTCGATTTCGATCGACCGCAATTTGATCGAGGCCGCCGGTTTCCTCATCAATGAACGTGTTGACATCTATAACATCGACACCGGCGCGCGGTTCTCGACCTACGTGATCGAGGCGCCGGCGGGATCGGGCACCATCGGCCTCAACGGCGCGGCCGCACGGCTTGCCATGGCCGGCGACAAGGTCATCATCGTCGCCTATGCCAGCTTCGACGCCGACGAGGCGCGCAAATTTCATCCGCGGGTCGTGCTGGTCGACGACAAGAACCGGCACATCGCGAAGGCTGCCGCCGCACCGGCGAAAGCCTTGGCGGATGCGTAAGCTGGGCTACGCTAGGCCTTCTTGACGAACTCCGATTTCAGATTCATCGCGCCGATGCCGTCGATCTTGCAGGCGATGTTGTGTCCGTCGCTGCCCTCGGTGAGGCGGATGTTCCTGACCTTGGTGCCGCCCTTGACCACCGACGACGAGCCCTTGACCTTGAGGTCCTTGATCACGATGACGCTGTCGCCGTCCGTCAGCGGGTTGCCGTGCGCGTCGCGCACGCCCGCTTCCTGCGCGGTCTCGGCGGCCGCGGCCGCATCGCTGCTCCACTCATGGGCACATTCCGGGCAGACCCAGAGAGCGCCGTCCTGATAGGCATGCTCGGAATTGCATTTCGGGCAGTTCATTGCGGCGTCCATAGTCGAGATCGTCTCCGTCGTTGCGGGCGCACCGTAGAGGCACAGGCGGCCAAAGCAAGCAAAAACCCGGCGATTTGATGCGCAAAGCGGCGCAAAGGTGGCGAGCCACTCGTCCACCCGCGGATGCCGGTGGAACGGTCTGCGCCTCTATCCGTTGCCGTCCGTCGCTCGGCATTGCGCCCCTGTGCTGCAGGGAACGGTTCACTGATCGTCGCGTCCGGGCCGGCAATT
This sequence comes from Bradyrhizobium sp. USDA 4506, assembly GCF_054058795.1. NCBI lineage: Bacteria > Pseudomonadati > Pseudomonadota > Alphaproteobacteria > Hyphomicrobiales > Nitrobacteraceae > Bradyrhizobium > Bradyrhizobium sp. USDA 4506. Next base: position 2,424,570 of record NZ_JBSSBM010000002.1, read on the forward strand.
CATCCAGGAGCAATCGGCTGATCCCAAACATGGACGCGGAAGATGAATCAGAGAAATTCGGCCTTCGTCTGCCTTCGCACGTCGCTCGTCACCGCCGCCTTCACGTCGGCGTTGCTGGTGGGCGCTAGTCTTGTGAGCGCAAGTCTTGCCCACGCACAGCCAGTGAATTCGCGCGCGGATCATGGCAATGGTGGTCCTGGCGAGTTCGCCGACCTTGCCGAGAAGGTCGGGCCGGCCGTGATTGGCGTCAACGCCAAGGTGGCGGCTGCGGCGGATGACGACGATTCTTCTCCAGGCGAGTCTCCCGGTGACTCCCCCGGCGGTTCTCTCGGGCCGGACGGCTCTCCCGATCAGGACACGCCGGGAAGGGCCGTTCCGGATCCCGGCAGGCGCGGACCGGGCAATCTGCCGAAGTTGGGTGAGATGACCTCGATCGGTTCGGGCTTCTTCATCTCGGCGGACGGCTATGCAGTGACGAACAATCATGTCCTCGGCGGCAGCGACCGCGCCGACGTCCGCACCAGTGACAACAAGGTCTACAAGGCGAAAGTCCTGGGCAAGGATCCGGTCAGCGACCTGGCCCTGCTCAAGGTCGATGGGCGGACCGACTTCAGCTATGTCAAGCTCGCGGATCAAGCGCCGCGCACCGGCGATTGGGTGCTCGCGGCTGGCAATTCATTCGGCCTCGGAAACACCGTCACCGCGGGAATCGTCTCGGCGCGTGCGCGCGACCTGGAGACCGGGTCGTCGGAAGATTTCGTCCAGATCGACGCGCGGATCAACCGCGGCGATTCCGGCGGGCCGAGCTTCAACACGCATGGCGAGGTGATCGGCGTGAACAGCCTGATCTTCTCGCCCTCCGGCGGCTCGGTCGGTGTCGCGTTTGCGATACCCGCCGATACCGTGAAGACGGTGATCCCGCAGCTGAAGGACAAGGGCATGGTCACGCGCGGCTGGATGGGCGCCCAGATTCAATCGATCACCCCCGGCATTGCCGAAAGCTTAGGTGCGAACAATCTGCACGGCGCGGTCGTGGTCGGCGTGCAGACCGGCGGTCCGGCAGCGAAGGCCGGATTGAGGCGAGGCGACGTGATCACCTCGGTCAATGACGAGCCGATCAAGAGCGCCAACGAGCTGACCAAGAAGGTCTATGCGGGCGCGCCGGGCAGTTCGGTCAAGCTTTCGATGCTGCGGGACAATGCGCCGAATTCGCTGAGCGTGACGCTCGGCCAGCTCGCACAGTCGCAGGCGCCCGCCGGCGCGCCGAAGTGAGGCTGCGTTAGTGCGTAGGCCACTACCCATCCTGCAGGCTACGTCTGCGGTGTGATCCCGCCGGCCTGGGCGATCAATTCGAACGATCGCAGCCGCTTCTGGTGATCATAGACGTCGGACACGATCATCAGCTCGTCGGCGCCGGTCTCCGCGACCAGCGCGTCGATGCCGGCGCGCACCGTCGCGGGCGAGCCGATGATGGAGCGCGCGAGCATCCGCATCGCCTGCACCTTCTCCGACGGCGACCAGTAGCTCTCGATGTCGTCGATCGGCGGCTGGCTGAGGCCGCGCGCGCCGCGGAAGATGTTGGTGAACGACATCTGCTGCGTGGTCGCGAGCCGCCGCGCCTCCTCGTCGGTGTCGGCGGCGATGATGTTGACGCCGACCATGGTGTAGGGACGATCGAGCTGCTCCGACGGCTTGAAGCGGGCGCGGTAGATCTGCAGCGCCTGGATCAGCAGCTCGGGGGCAAAATGCGAGGCGAAGGCGTAGGGCAGGCCGAGCTCGCCGGCCAGCATCGCGCCGAAATTGCTCGAGCCGAGAATCCACAGCGGCACGTCGGTGCCGGCGGCCGGCACCGCCTGGATGCGCTGGTTGGGACCGGCGGCGGCGAGGAAGGCCTGCACCTCGAGCACGTCCTGCGGAAAGTTCTCGGCGGATTCCGGCGTGCGGCGCAGGGCGCGCAGCGTGAGCTGGTCGGTGCCGGGCGCGCGGCCGAGGCCGAGGTCGATACGATCGGGAAACAGCCGCGCCAGCGTGCCGAACTGCTCGGCGATGACATAGGGTGCGTGGTTCGGCAGCATGATGCCGCCGGCGCCGACCCGGATGGTCTTGGTGCCCGCCGCGATGTGCCCGATCACGACCGACGTCGCGGCGCTGGCGATGCCCGCCATGTTGTGATGCTCCGCCACCCAGATGCGGCGATAGCCGAGAGCCTCCGCATGCACGGCGACATCGCGCGCGTTATAGAGCGCGCCGCGCGCGTCGGTTTCCTCGGTGACGCGGACGAGATCGAGAATGGAGAGGGCGGCCACGGCGACTCCGGAGCGTTAGGGACGGGGAGCCGATGGTATTTGGCTGTGTCCAGGTGGATGCGAAACGGCGGGGAACAGCCGGTTCATGCAGATGCATATGGATGCGGTCGCCATGCCGGTCAATCCGCCTGATGCGATCGACGAAGCAGGGCTGCCCATCCAAAATATCGAAAACAACCCCATGCAAAGGTGCAGGTTGCCGCAGGCACTCGGAAACGCGCCTTGACGCGTCGGGCAAATCGGTGATATTTTTCCATTATTCCGAAATAGTGCAGGCAGCCCATTGCTGCACAATGGCTTCGGCGGTCAGCAGCGTAGCGTAGGATGGGTAGAGCGCAGCGAAACCCATCATCTCGCCACTCGGCTTGCAGCCTGATGGGTTTCGCTTCGCTCTACCCATCCTACAGTCCTCATTCGCACGCTCGACCACCGCTATCGGAGAACCGACGCGTCAGTCCCCAGACGATTGCGGCCGTGGCTGAAGTCGCGAGCAGATGCTTCAAGGTGTGTCCGCTGACGTACTGAAGCGTGTCTGCGATCTGATGGTCGAGCACCTCGGCGATCTTGGCCACAACGTACAACATCATCGCGGCGGCGAATGCGATGCGGTCGGCGCGCGGCGCACGATAGATCGACTGCCAGAGCGGGATCAGGATGAGCGGGAGGACCTGCAGCAGCAGATACGGTCGAAGGTCGCCCGTACCATGCCGGTCGGTGGCGACCCACCACGCGACGCTGGCGGTGGCGTAAAGCCCGAGAACGATCGCTTCGATATTCGTCTTCGATCCCGGCTGGGTGTCGCCGCGGACGCCGACGAGCAGGCCCGCGCCGGCAAGCGCAATCGGCAGCATGTCCCAGGTCAGCCGGCCATTGCCGGGGGCGAGGTGAAAGAACGCGGACCCGAAGGCGGTCAGGAACAATCCGATCAGGAACAGGCGGTAGCCCGGCCATCCGGTGCGAAGCTGATCGCTGTTGCGGTGAGGGCGCAGCGCCAGCCAGCCCCAGCTCGCGACCAGGGCGAAGCCGATGTTCGACAAGACATCGCCTGCGTGGGGGATGCCCAAGAGGGCCGAGTGGTCGGCGAAATCGTTGTAGTGGGCCGGCTGTGCGATGCGTCCGTGCGCCGCGAATGCCGCCATGATGCCGATCGTGATGATCGTCGGGGCGTACTTGATCCACGATTTCACGGATCGGTTGGGCCCGATCGATCCGTCCGTCCAGGAGGTGGTTTGCATCACCGGCTCCGCAGAAATGAACATTGTTCAACAATAAATCAGGAAAATGAGCGATGTTCAAGTTTTATTTGAGAGGAGCTTTTGGCCGCCTTTGCAGCGGCTTTTGTGATTCTCGCCGCCGTTGCGTGCGGAAGGATTGCACCCGACGACCGCAGCTCCACATCTTGATGGATTGAGGCTGATCGTGCAGAAGCGGACTGTCGAAAGGCAAACCGATGCGGCTGGCGGATTTCGTCGCCAAAAGAAGACCGTCTTTCGCCGATATCGCCACAACGGCGGTGGCTTACGTTTGTGGCGAGGCGTTCGGGTGGGCCGGCGCTTTTCTGATCCTGTTGGCAGGTAGCATCAGCATCTACGCTGGCCTGGCCGTACTTTTATGTCTTGCGCTGTTTGTTACGCTGATCGTGCGGCGAGAACTCAAGCGGGACATCAGAGCCCTCGACGATCCCAACGACAATCCCCGAGCGAACCGATTGATCGGCGATACCTCCAGCGCCTCAATCAGAACGCATCGGAGCGCGCTTCGCCCGGCCGTGCCTCGTCCGGATCGTCGTATGACCCGCGCACTCGACGCCCTGGAAGACATGGCGGTTCGATTTGCGATCGAACTCTTCAAATCCGTCGCAATCATCATGGCTCTGACGCTGGGGATGGGCTTTGCCGCTGAAGTGGTTGCGTTCGTTCTGTCCGACCGGGATGTCAGTGGCGCCTTCGGTTCTGGTCTGGCCGGAGTTGCCGGCGGCGTACTTGGCCTGGTCCTCGCCGTCGTGATCGTGCTCAGGCGCATTGCGGATATCGAAGACTGATCGGGCGGCTTCTGGCGTATGCGCCATGACACAGGGGCGGCCAGCCCGTAGCCCGCATGAGCGAAGCGATATGCGGGGGCCGGTGGCGTGTTCTTGCGAGGCGGATCCCGGATGTCGTGGAGCCTGTCATCGGGCGCGCGTTCGCGCGACCCGTTGGCTCATCGGGCTACTGGGACAAAAGCGCAGGGCGTTTCGGCGAAGCGCGACTTGCCGAAAATGTGCTGACGATGGCGGCTTACGCCCGCGGCCGATCCACCCTACCTTCGCAGGGCGCCGACCCGCACAGCCTTAACCGATCCGATCCGGAGCGAGACCTATTCCCCAGCTCATATTCGGCCTGACCAGCCTGCTGATCCTGGCCCGCTTCATCTGGCCGCTCGACTGGCCGCTCGCGGCAAAGATCGTTGCCGCGTTGCTTGTGCTGGTCGCCTTGCAGTTTCACCGCTGGAACAGGCTGTCGTCGGGATCGGAATTCTCGCCGGAGTTTCCGCGTCCGGTGGTCGTCCTGTTCAACTGGGCGTTCGGCGCGATCATGCTGCTGGCGCTGCTGCAACTGGCGCTCGATGCCGGGCTGCTGGTTGCCGCGCTGATCCACGGCGGCTTCGTCGGCGCGCCTGATGGCGTCCGCTACGCACTTGCAGCGGTCGCGGCCGCAGCCGCCGCGATCGGCGTCCATCAGGCGATGCGCATTCCGCCGCTCAGGGATGTCGAGGTCGGGATCCGCGGACTTCCGCGAGCGTTCGACGGCTACACCATCCTGCAACTGACCGATCTTCACATCAGCCGGCTGTTTCCTGCGCCATGGGCGCGCGCCGTGGTCGAGCGATCGAACAAGCTCGGCGCCGACCTGATCGCGATCACCGGCGACCTGATCGACGGCACCATCGATGCGCGGCGGGGCGGCATCGCGCCGCTGCGCGACCTGATGGCGGCCGATGGCGTCTACGTGATCTCGGGCAATCACGAATATATCTTCGGCTATGACGGCTGGATGGCGCACTACGAAGCGCTCGGCCTGCGCTCGCTCGAGAACCGGCACATCGTGCTCGAACGCGGTGGCGGCCGCCTGGTGATCGCGGGGATTACCGATCGCGCGTCGCGCCACCGGGGGCATTCCATCCGCGACCTTGCCGCGGTTCTCGACGGCGCCCCGAAAGGCGCGCCCATCGTCCTGCTCGACCACCAGCCGAGCGACGCACGAAAGGCAGCCCGGCTCGGCGTCGCGCTGCAACTCTCCGGACACACCCATGGCGGATTGATCCTGGGGATCGATCGCCTCGCCGCGCGCGCCAATGCCGGCTTCGTCTCCGGCCGCTACGACGTCGACGGGATGACGCTCTACGTCAACAACGGCACCGCGCTATGGCCCGGCTTTGCCTTGCGGCTCGGCCGCCCGTCCGAATTGACCCGGATCACGTTGCGCGTGGCGGGCGACACCTGACCGATCGATTGCAATGACGCCGTGACGCTTGCGATGGCGCGCCGAGGTGGCCGGGTTAGCGCGGACGTTCCGAAGGTCGCAGGAGGGTGAGAATCGGTCACTCACGTTCCAAGGCCGGCGGCTGCCATGCGTCGATCGCCGTCTCCGGGTAAATCTGCACCGAGCCGGGCTCGAAGTAGCTCTCGATCGCATATCCGAGCCTGGTCAAATCCGTACGATACCAACCAACGATTCGACCGCGCCATGATGCTCGCCCTTTCTTGGCGGCATAGTCACCCATCTGAAACTTTGCATCTGCGGGCCACGGATCGACCATCTCGCCTCCGACCGAATTGCCTTGAAAAGAAGACATTATGGCCGACCCATCTACGTCCGCAACGGGTCGATTTCGTCCCGCCGATCTCGGTCTGACAGCGGCAATGATCTTGCCAGCTTCACACCAATCTCTTCGCGATCGAGGTGCAGCGAAGGCGGCCTGAGCGAAACGAACAAGCACGTAACGAATAGGGTGGGTTCGCCAACGGATCGCGCGGAGCGCGTGTCCGATGATAGACTCCTCGTAACCCGCCGCTCGGCGTTACCGCGACGAAGGGCGGATTACGCTGCGCTAATCCGCCCTACGAGCCGCGAGATGTTCATCGCGTCGGTCTCTTTTGGTAGACACCTGAAAATGAGACGTTTGTCCCGCCGCAATGGAGGTTGTCGCCGACAACCAGTAACTTGCCGACGAGCTGCATCGTGACCTGACAGTCGAGTTCGTCCGTCCCGTCACCGAATTTCATCTTATCGCCTGAAGGTTTTGCTTCGTAATCAAGCTCGCCGGAATGGGTGCGGCTGCCCGAACCCCAAATGGCCTCGCCCTTGATGGCCAGCTGACCTTCCTCTTTCGATTTCGAGATGCGAATGACGTTGTCGTAGGCACGCCATTCGCCGAGCCAATCCCGTTCTGCCGGTCGTCGTATGTCCTCCTGCCACGCAAGCCTTTCGATCTCGATCCAGCCGACCGTCTCAGTGCCCTTGCGAGGTTGAAACCAACTGCATGCGAACTTGCCTGACGTCCGGGAAACAATGACTTCATCGTTGCGAACGACATAAGTTTTCAGACGACAGGCTTGGTCGTCGGGGCAACGCTCGTTGCCGTCGCCGCGGAAATAGATCCTGTCGCCGGCTGCGCCTTTGATCTTCGCCAGCCTGTAGTCGGTGCTCTCGCGCGGGAAATATCCGTTCCGACAAATGTTGTCGGCGTTGCCCTTGAGCTGGCCGGATGCGGGCGAGGTTTGGAGAATGCTCCATGCGAGGAGTCCGAGCGAAGCCTGGACAACGCGTCTCATTGGGTTTTCACCTTCGATTCATTTTCCGCATGGAATGCGGCAGGGTGGCGGGGCGGTGATTCCATACTAATTTGGTCCGACAAAGCGCCGCAGATCAATCGCATGAAAACGTGATCAATCAGTTGTTGCCATCGCGTAGGGCGGATTAGCCGAAGGCGTAACCCGCCGACCTTTAGCTCATTGAGCGAAGGCGGAAGCGTAATCCGCCGAAGTTCTCGCATTGTTCTCGGAAGGATTCACAAGACCATCTGTTGGTCAACCTCAGACAATGACGAAGAACTTTTCTTTTCCCTTCTACTGTATGCCAAAGTCTGCTTCGGCCGCGCAACGGGACAAGGGAAAATCAGAAATCATGATCATGGACCGTGGAATTGCCGACGCTGGTGCGATGGGCGAGGGCGCTCTGCCTGGGCCTCGGTCGCGGCTTCTCAACCGCCGGGCGTTTCTGGTCGGTTCTGCTGCTGGTCTCGCCGCACTGAGCCTGGCCGGTTGTGCGTCCGACTACATGAGCCTGGCCGAGGCGGAGAAGGTCTACGGACCCGTGCCCGACGAGAAATTCCCGATCCCCGCGGTCGACGTCAGTAAGGTCGATCCGAAATATTTCCGCAAGACCGTGAAGTACCACAGCGATGAGGCGCCCGGTACGATCATCGTCGATCCGAGCAAATACTATGTCTACCGCATCGAAGGCGAAGGAAACGCGACCCGCTATGGCGCCAATGTCGGCCGCGATGGGTTCCGGTGGAGCGGGGAGGCTTATGTCGGGCGCAAAGCCGAATGGCCGACCTGGACGCCGCCCAAGGAGATGATCGCGCGCCAGCCGGAGGCGGGCAAATATGCTCGCGGCATGGCGGGGGGTCTCGACAATCCACTTGGCGCGCGCGTGCTCTACCTCTACCAAAATGGGGTGTACACGCTTTACACGATCTATAGCACCAGCGCCCCCGAAACGATCGGGAACGGTATTACGAGCGGCTGTACCGGCCTCCTCAGTCAGGACATGATCGACCTCTATTCGCGAACGCCCCTCAAAACGAAGGTGATCGTGCTGCCGGCGTAAACTGCGTCGGCCGTCGGCCCCAGGCGCTGCCAGGGACGCCTTTGTGCGGCGATGGTTGTCGAAAGACGCAGGCAGGGTGATTTGGACGTGGTGATGCTTTCGCGGAGGCCAGTCATTGTTGCGGCGATGCTCGTGCTCGGGACCTTATCGGTCCGCGCGCAGCAAAGCGTCGAGTATGATGCGTGCATGGACAAGGCCGAAGGGGTGTCGACGAAGATGCTCGATTGCGGCAAGACCGAAATCGATAAGTGGGACACGAGGCTCAACACCGCCTATCAAGCCCTTCTCGCCAGCTCGAAGGGCGAGGCGCACGCGCAATTGCTCAGGGAGCAGCGGGCCTGGCTGAAGCATCATCTCAGCGAAACCCATCGCCTCGCCGCGGACCCCAACAACGGCTCCGTCGCATTCCTCGACTCCCAGGCGTTCGAATTGAGGGACATCGCCGACCGCACGCTGCTTCTTGAAAAGCGTGCCAGCCGGTAGCCCGCAGGAGCGAAGCGATATGCGGAGTCGGGTGGTCACGTGCTGTGATGCTTGTCCCGGATGTCGCGGAGCCTGTCATCGGGCGCGCATTCGCGCGGCCCATTGGCTCATCCGCCCTACGCTTGCTGCGCGCTCATCGCTTCGGGGTGCGCCCGCGGATCCGGTCGAAGCCTTGCTTGATTGCGGCGAAGCGCGCGTCGACAATCGGCTCGAATTCGAGGTCGGTGAAGATATAGGGCCAGTCGTTTTCGATGCCTTCGCGGACGAGCTCACCGACATAGTTGGGATCGATGCCCTGAGAGACGCGTTGGCGGATCAGATTGATCTGCTCGGCAATCGGGCCCGACGTCGGCAAGGTACGGACCGCCCCCTCGAAGCGCTCGGGAAGGTTGCGCCTCGAGTTCACGATTTGCGTGCGGATGAACCCGGGACACAGCACCGATACGCCGATTCCGCGGGGTGCGAGTTCAAGCCGCAGTCCCTCGGATAGCGCGACAACGCCGTATTTCGAAACATTGTATGCGTTGCTGGCCCCTGAAATAAGACCGGCGATCGAGGCTGTGGAGATGATGTGTCCACCCTCGCCATGCTGCTCTATCAACGGCCCGAAAATCTCGATTCCCCAAACGGTCGCCATCAGGTTGACGCCCAGTGTCCAATCCCACGACCCGTCGGTCCAGGTGCCATAGGGCCCACCGCCACCAACGCCCGCGTTGTTGACGAGGATGTGCACCTTGCCGTAGCGGGCAGTCGTGGCTTCGGCGGCCGCCACGAGTTCGGGTTTGAGGGAGATGTCCGCTTTCACGCCGTCGACATCGACGTTGGTGCGCCTCAGTTGCTCGAGCGCCGCGGACAGAGCCGCTTCCTCAATATCGCAAAGCATGACCTTCGCCCCCGCCTGGGCCAAAGCCGTCGCGATCCCCAGTCCGATGCCCGACGCTGCACCGGTCACGAACGCGGTCTTTCCAGCGAGTTCTTTCACGCGCATTCTCCCCCCGCAAGCCGAGACCCTCGCCCCAAACGCCGAGTGCCCCCGGACGGTATATGACCGCACTTTCGCGCGATTGGGAAGCGTGCCGGATGTCTGCGTCTGGCCCAGGTGATCTAAGCGCGGAGCGTAGGATAGGGACAGCGAAGCGTAACCCGCCGCGATCGTTTTCACCGAAAGGGCGGATTATGCCTTCGGCTAATTCGTCCTACGCTTGCCTTGCTTTCATTTTCACGACCACGAAAGACAGCTCTGAATTTCTCTAATGGAGTATGGGTATTGGACGGGGATCTTTAGCTGAGGCCCTTGTTGGCCTCGGTAACGATCGCGAGTTGCCTTCCATACTCGACGATCAGATAGTTCGTGCCTTCCACGTAGCATCCAGGTGCGCGTATCTCGAATCCGATGCAATAGTCGTTGGGCCTGTTGATCATGTTTAAGCTGGTACATCCGATATAGAAATCATCTATATTTCGAATATAACCGACCGCGCGCGACCCGGACCGTTCGAGAACGATGCGATCGACCGCCGAACCAATTATTTCGGCCGTTACCCTGGATATGTCAGTTCCGATCGGTACACCGACGGTTTGTCCTGATTGGCCCAGTCGCAGAGCCCAATCCATGTGGTTCCCGTAGTTGTTTGGATCGTTTGGATCCGTATTAGACTTTGCCGCTTGCTTCCCATGAAGGGCCCATGGGATCGAGTGCGTATAAATTGATGGATAGAATTTGGCGATGTCGGCCCTGATAATGTGCCGGGCACGCGCCGAGCGGTTCTTTGCTTCACGCTGCACGTTTTCAAAGGAGGGCGTCCGGATCGCGCGGTCCGTTCCTTGGCCGTCGGATAGGGAAAGCGGCGACGCAGTTGATTTTGAAGCGTTGCAATGATCCGCTATCTTGTCCCAATGCGAGGACAGCCAGCCCGATGCTAGCGCAACGGATATCGGGTGCATCAAATTGAACACTCGTCTTGAATAACCTCTTTTGGTGCAGCTGTAGGAAATGCGATCAAACGTGTGACCTTTTAAGTCAACGTCGACCCCGAGCTGGCACTGGTTAGCGAAGCCCACCGACGTAAAGATCGGAGGTAGTACTTCTGGCAAAAAGCCGAAGGCCGCGAATTTCCAGAAAGTGGGATGATCGCCGATGCTTACCTTGACAGGCATGTATCGCCCCGTAGTTACGCGTATAAGTTGCTCATAAAGGTTATCTGGTCAAAAGAGAAGGGCGGCCCCTTCGGGCCGCCCTTCGTGGATGCCCGGGCCAAGCCCGGTCGTGAAGAAGACTATCGTCTTCTGGCTCTTCTCACGAACACCCCGTCGTGGACCCGCAAGTATCGCACTTCATGCAGGTCCCATTCCGCACCAGCGTGAAGTTGCCGCACTCCGAGCACATCTCGCCTTCGTAGCCCTTGGCCTTCGCCTCGGCGCGACGCTCGGCCTTGGACGGGGCGGCGGCGGCTGCGGTGCCGGGCTTGCTCCAGTTCAGCGCCTCGAGCTTCTCGGTCGGCGAGAGGTCGTGGCTGACTTCCTGCTTCAGGGCGACCGCGCCCTCGACGGTGTCGGAGGCGCCGCGCGAGGTTGCGCCGTGGGAGGCGAGCGCGGTGACGCGGTTGCCGGCGGGCGCGTTGTCGGCGCCCGGGCTCACCGCGGCCGAGCCGCCGCGCATGACGACGAGGTTGTCGGTGCGCGACCGGGTCAGGCCCTTCGACAGGTACTTGGTGGCCTGGTGCTGGGCGGGGGCCTCATCCGGCTCCTTGCCTTCCTCGACGCCCTTGCCGAGCGCGTCGAAGCCAGACTCGTTCGGATCGACATGGGCGAGATCGAAGCGCGCCATGTAGCTCACCGCGAGCTCGCGGAAGACATAGTCGAGGATCGAGGTCGCGTACTTGATGGAGTCGTTGCCCTGCACCGGACCCGCGGGCTCGAAGCGGGTGAAGGTGAAGGCATCGACATATTCCTCCAGCGGCACGCCGTATTGCAGGCCGAGCGACACCGCGATCGCGAAGTTGTTGATGAAGGAGCGCAGCGCCGCGCCTTCCTTGTGCATGTCGATGAAGATCTCGCCGAGCCGGCCGTCGTCATATTCGCCGGTGCGCAAGTACACCTTGTGGCCGCCGACAACCGCCTTCTGGGTGTAGCCCTTGCGGCGATCGGGCATCTTCTCGCGCTCGCGCATCACGACGATGCGCTCGACCAGCTTCTCGACGATCTTCTCCGAGACCTGGGCGGCACGCGCGGCCATCGGCTTCTCGTAGAGCGCTTCGACCGCATCGTCCTCGTCCTCGTCGTCGGCGATGAGCTGCGAGTTCAGCGGCTGCGACAGCTTCGAGCCGTCGCGGTACAGCGCGTTGGCCTTCAGCGCCAGCTTCCACGACAACAGGTAGGCGGACTTGCAGTCCTCCACCGTGGCGTCGTTCGGCATGTTGATGGTCTTGGAGATCGCGCCCGAGATGAACGGCTGCGAGGCCGCCATCATCCTTATGTGGCTCTCGACCGAGAGGTAGCGTTTTCCAATTTTACCGCAGGGGTTGGCGCAGTCGAACACGGGGTAGTGCTCGGCCTTCAAATGGGGGGCACCTTCGACCGTCATCGCGCCGCAGATGTGCACGTTGGCGGCCTCGATCTCGCGCTTGGTGAAGCCGACGGCCTGGAGCAGGTCGAAGCCGGGGGCTGCGATCGCTTCCGCGCCGATGCCGAGCTGGTCGCGGATGAAGTCTTCGCCGAAAGTCCACTTGTTGAAGGCGAACTTGATGTCGAACGCGGTCGGCAGCGCCTTTTCCACCTTGGCAATGGCTTCATCGGTGAAGCCCTTGGCCTTCAGGGTCGAGGCATTGATGCCGGGCGCATTCGACAGCGAGCCGTGGCCGACGGCGTAGGCCTCGATCTCCGCGATCTCGCTCTCGCGATAGCCGAGCGCGCGCAGCGCCGACGGTACCGCTTGGTTGATGATCTTGAAGTAGCCGCCGCCGGCGAGCTTCTTGAACTTCACCAGCGCGAAGTCGGGCTCGATGCCGGTGGTGTCGCAATCCATCACCAGGCCGATGGTGCCGGTCGGCGCCACCACGGTGGTCTGGGCGTTGCGATAGCCGTTGACCTCGCCGAGCGCCAGCGCGTCGTCCCAGGCCAGCCTGGCATGGGTGACGATGTCCTCCTGCGGGCAGGAGGCGTGATCGAGCGGCACCGGGTTGACCGAGAGCGCCTCGTAGCCGGCGGCGTTGCCGTGGGCGGCGCGGCGGTGGTTGCGGATCACGCGCAGCATGTGCGCGGCGTTCTTCTTGTAGCCCGGGAAGGTGCCGAGCTCGGCCGCCATCTCGGCCGAGGTCTTGTAGGAGATGCCGGTCATCACAGCGGTCAGCGCGCCGCACAGCGAACGGCCTTCCTTGCTGTCATAGGGCAGGCCCATGGTCATCAGCAGGCCGCCGATGTTTGCGAAGCCGAGGCCGAGCGTGCGGAATTCGTAGGACAGCTCGGCGATCGCCTTCGACGGGAACTGGGCCATCATGACGGAGATTTCGAGCACGATGGTCCAGAGCCGGCACAGGTGCTCGTAGGACTCGATGTCGAACCGCTTGGTGGTGGTGCTGTAGAACGTCAGCAGGTTGGCCGAGGCGAGGTTGCACGCCGTGTCGTCCAGGAACATGTATTCCGAGCACGGATTGGACGCGCGGATGTCGCCGGACGCCTTGCAGGTGTGCCAGTCGTTCATCGTGGTGTTGAAGTGCAGGCCCGGATCGGCGCTCGCCCAGGCGGCGTAACCGATCTTCTCCCAGAGGTCGCGGGCCTTCAGCGTTTTTGTGACTTTCTTGGTGGTGCGGCCGACCAGATTCCAGTCACCGTCCGTTTCCACCGCGCGCAGAAAATCGTCCTTCAGCGACACCGAGTTGTTGGAGTTCTGGCCGGAGACGGTGAGGTAGGCCTCGGAATCCCAATCGGTGTCGTAGGTGTCGAACGAGATATCCTTGTAGCCCTGCTTGGCGAACTGGATGACGCGCTTGATGTAGTTGTCGGGCACCAGTGCGCGGCGCGCGAGCTTGATCTCGCGGCGGAGCGCCGGGTTCTTCTCGGGATCGAAGCAGTCGTCGCCGCTGCCTTCGCAGTTGACGCAGGCCTTCATCACGGCCTTGAGGTGCTTCTGGTTGATCTTGGAGCCGGTGACGAGGGCGGCGACCTTCTGCTCCTCCTTCACCTTCCAGTCGATATAGGTCTCGATATCGGGGTGATCGGCGTCGACCACGACCATCTTGGCGGCGCGGCGCGTGGTGCCGCCCGACTTGATCGCGCCCGCGGCGCGGTCGCCGATCTTGAGGAAGCTCATCAGGCCGGAGGAGCGGCCGCCGCCGGACAGCTTCTCGCCTTCGCCGCGCAGGCTCGAGAAGTTGGAGCCGGTGCCGGAGCCATATTTGAACAGGCGCGCCTCGCGCACCCAGAGGTCCATGATGCCGCCCTCGTTGACGAGGTCGTCGCCGACGCCTTGGATGAAGCAGGCATGCGGCTGCGGATGCTCATAGGCCGACTTCGACTTGGTCAGCTTGCCGGTCTTCCAGTCGACGTAATAGTGGCCCTGGCCGGGGCCATCGACGCCGTAGGCCCAGTGCAGCCCGGTGTTGAACCACTGCGGCGAGTTCGGCGCGACCATCTGTTTTGCGAGCTGGAAGCGGAGCTCGTCGAAGAAGGCGAGGGCGTCTTCTTCCGTGGAGAAGTAGCCGCCCTTCCAGCCCCAATAGGTCCAGCAGCCGGCGAGGCGATCGAACACCTGCTTGGCCGAGGTCTCGCCGACGATGCGCTCGTTCTCCGGCAGGAGGCCAAGCGCCTCGGTGTCGGGCACCGAACGCCACAGCCACGACGGCACGGTCTCTTCCTCGACCTTCTTCAGGCGCGCGGCAACGCCCGCTTTACGGAAATACTTCTGCGCCAGCACGTCGGAGGCGACCTGCGACCAGAACTCCGGAACCTCGACGTTCTCGGCGCGGAACACGACCGAGCCGTCCGGATTGCGGATCTCTGATGTGGTCAGGCGGAAATTGATCCCGGCATAGGGAGATTGTCCGCTGGTGGTGTTGCGTCGTTCGATTCGCATGGTCGAGCCCCGTCTCTTCTTCTGCCCGGCCCCACGTTTCCCCGCAGGTGCCGGAATGTTGTCTGTTCGCGGACTCCGGGAACACGCGTCAGCACGCCTCCCGTCATCCGCAGCTCAGCCGGTGGATCCGGCCTGTTTTCTCTCATCCGCTGGGCACCGGTATGACCGGTCCTGCGGCGGCATCGTCCCGGCGCGGCGCCCGACTGGTCGGGTGCTCCGGGTCATGCATTCAACGCCCCAAACGCTTCACGCGACACGTCACGCGTACGCTTCTTGCGGGCCGGTTGCGGCCTCTGTTTCCGGGTCCTTCGCGGCCCGTTTGTCGTCCCCGACGGCGGCCCCAAAATCAGGGCAGAAAAGCCCTTCACCCGCGGCCCGAGGGCCTGGCGGAGTGGTCATTTTGGAACCCTTGTGGGAGCGACCGGCGGGGACCCAAACACACTCGCGCCGAACAGGTTGAAAGCTAGGCCATGTCCGTCACGCCCGTCAAGGACTAGTACGAGTTTCTGAATCAAACACTAAATATGGTGGAAAGAGGGGGATAACAGGGGTCGGTGCCGCGCCTGTGATCGGGCCAACTATCGGTGAGTCCTCAGGGATTCCCAAGCCAAAAAAATTCCTATCGCCTGTGGATCGGAGCTTCGCCCCGCTGTTCACAGGCGAAGTTTTTATTCGCGGTCCCGGATTGAATTTTGGGGACTCACGTAGGCCTACGGGCAAAGTACGGATCAGGCATGTCAGAGCCGTGATGGTCGGGCGACAAAATCGCGGGCAAGGTGAGGCCGACTCACATCCCCGCCGGGTTCCATGACAGTCCAGAAGCCCTCCGCGCGGCCGCGCCTTGCGCCCGCCGGCCTGATGTTCCTCGCCATCACCTCGGTGGGTTGGGGGTTCAACTGGCCGTCCACCAAGTTCCTGCTCGGCGAGCTGCCGCCGCTGACCTTGCGCGGCACCACCGGGGTGATCGGCGCCGTGCTGCTCGCGGTGCTGGCGCTGATCCGTGCCCAGAGCCTGCATGTCGAGAAACGGCTGTGGCCGCGGCTCGCGCTGTATGCGGCGCTCAACGTCACCGGCTGGATGGTGCTGATGGGGCTCGCGCTGCTCTGGCTGCCGGCGAGCGAGGCGGCGCTGATCGCCTACACCATGCCGGTATGGGCCTCGCTGCTGGCCTGGCCGGTGCTCGGCGAGCGGCCGACGCTGCTGCGGACCATCGCGCTGGTGATGGCCTTTGCAGGCCTCGCCGCGATCATGGGCGGCAGCGGCATCACCGCGAGCAGAGAGAAGCTGCCGGGAATCATCATGGCGCTCGGCGGCGCCTTCGGCTTTGCGCTCGGCACCGTGCTGGCCAAGAAGTACCCGCTGGTGATGCCGCCGATCCCGGCCGCGGCCTGGCAGATCGGCCTCGGCTGCGTGCCGATCGCGATCGTCGGCCTCTTGATCGAGACCACACATCTCGACCGCATCACGACGGTCGGCTGGTGGCTGCTGGTCTACTCGACGCTGATCCAGTTCTGCGTCGCCTATGTCGCCTGGTTCGCCGCGCTCGCCCGCCTGCCGGCCTCGGTGGCGGCGATCGGCACCATGGCGGTGCCTGTCATCGGCGTGGTGGCGTCCGCGGTCGCATTGCACGAGCCGCTGGGGCCAAGCCAGATCGTCGCGTTGCTGTTCACGCTCGCCGGCGTCGCGCTCGCGACGAGGTAGCGATGGACTCCACCTCGCCCCGCTTGCGGGGAGGGGTCGGAACGCATCGTTAGATGCGTTCCGGGTGAGGGGGAGTCTCCGCAGACGCAGCTAGCAGCGAATGCGCGGAGACGGCCCCTCACCCCAACCCTCTCCCCGCAAGAGCGGGGCGAGGGAGCAAAGCGCCGTTGTGGTTGCTACCCGACCTTATCCATCGCGCTGGTCTAGCTCACCTCACTCGCCGAGCGCCTGCTGCAGCATGCTGGCGAGCTGCGCCTTGCGGTAGGGCTTGGCCAGCAGCAGCACGCCTTCGTCGAGGCGGCCGTGATGCACGATCGCGTTCTCGGTGTAGCCCGAGGTGTAGAGCACCTTGATGCCGGGGCGGCGTTTTTGCACCTCGTCGGCGAGCTGGCGGCCGTTCATGCCGCCGGGCATGATCACGTCGGTGAACAGGAGGTCGAACTTCTCGCCCTTGTCGACCAGCGCCAGCGCGGCGCGGGCGTCGGGCACGGCGATGGTCTTGTAGCCGAGCGCGCCTAGCTGCGTGACGACGTAGTTGCGCACCAGCTGGTCGTCTTCCACCACCAGGATGACTTCGCTGCCGCGCCGCACCGGCTCCGGCGGGGGCGCCTCGACCTCGACCTGGCCGCGGGCAGGGGGCAGATAGAGCTTGATCGTGGTGCCGTGGCCTTCCTCGCTGTAGATCTTGATATGTCCGCCGGACTGCTTGACGAAGCCGTAGACCATGCTCATGCCGAGGCCGGAGCCCTTGCCGACTTCCTTGGTGGTGAAGAACGGCTCGAACACCTTGTCCTGCACCGCGTGCGACATGCCGGTGCCGGTGTCGCTGACCGCGAGCAGCACGTAGCGGCCCGGCGTGATGTCGGGATTGACAGCCGCATAGGCGTCGTCGAGCACGATGTTGCTGGTCTCGAACAGCAGCTTGCCGCCGTTCGGCATCGCGTCGCGGGCGTTGATCGCCATGTTGAGCAGCGAGTTGGCAAGCTGCGACGGATCGATATGGACGCTGGCGACATCGGGCGCCAGCACCGAATTGATCTCGATCTGCTCGCCGAGCGTCGGCCGCAGCAGCTTGGCGATGTCGACCACGGTGCCGTTGATGTCGACGGTGCGCGGCTCCAGCGGCTGGCGGCGCGCGAAGGCGAGCAGATGCTGGATCAGCTCGCGGCAGCGCTCGGCGGCGCGGTCGATCAGCTCGGCGGTTTTCGCGAGCTGCGGCTGGGCGCGCAGGCTGTCGACCAGCGTCTCGGTGGTGCCGGTGATGACCGTCAGCATGTTGTTGAAGTCGTGCGCGACGCCGCCGGTCAGCTTGCCGATGGCGTCGAGCTTCTGTGCCTGCTGCAGCTTGTGCTCGGTTTCGCGCGAGGCGGTGATGTCGTGATAGATCAGCGCCGCGCCGGTGATGGTGTCGTCGCCATCGCGCAGCGGCCGGCCCGACACCACGAGGTGAATCTCCGGCGCGCCGCGCACCGGCTTGGCGACGAATTCCAGCCCGTCGAATTCCTCGCCGCGCAGCGTCCTGGCCGACGGCATGTCGTCGGCCTGCATCGGCGTGACGCCGTCGGACTGGAACACGTTGCTCATGGCGCGTAGCTGCCGGACCGTCATGCCCGGCTTGTAGCGCAGCATCTTCTCGGCGGCCGGGTTCGACAGCAGCACGGTGCCGGCGCTGTCGATCACCAGCACCGCCTCCGCCATGGTGCGGAAGGTGGTTTCCATCACCGAGGTGGAACGGCGGAGCTCTTCGAGCGCGGCACCGAGATCCTTGGTGCGATCGGCGACCTTGCCCTCGAGCGACAGATTGGTCGCCTTGGTCGCGCTGAGCGCGCCCTGCAGTTCGCGGCTGGCGCGCCGGGCCGTCACCGTTAGCGCGATCGCGAGCAGCAGGATCATCGCCACGCCGGCGAGATCGATCATCAGCAGCAGCCGTCCATTGGTCTTGGACTGGTCGGTGCGAATCCGGAGCAGGCGGCGCTCTTCGGTGACCAGGCGGTCGAGCGCCGCGCCGACCTTGTCGGTCAGCGCGCGGCTCTCGCCCGCGGAGACCAGCGCCGCGGCGCCGGCCGTGTCGCCCGCGCTGCGCAACCTGATCAGCTCGGCGCCGAGCGCAATGGCACGCTGGACCTCGACCCTGGTGCCCGTGATCAGCTGCGCCTCCTCGGGGGCCGACGTCACCGCCGCCATCAGATCGTCGAAGGCCGCGGTGAGGGCTGCGCTCTGCTCGCGAAACTCGTCGGCAAAGGACGCATCGCCGGTCAGCGCGAAACCGCGCGCCCCGCTCTCGACGCTGCGCGGCAGCTGACGCGCGTCCGAAATGCGCTTCAGGATGCTGAGCGTGCGGTCGACCGAATCAATCTCGCTGCGCGACTTGACGTCCAATCCGATCGACGCCGCGCTGATGACGAGGAGGATCGCAAGGCCGCTGCCGAGAATGAGACGCTGGGAAGCCATCGACGATTAGTACGAGCAATTATTTCGAAAGACGAGCGGAAGGTGCATACTTCGCAAGACATTCGTTAACGGCGGCAATCAGCGCCTGCGGGGTGAACGGCTTGCGCAGGCAGGCGGACGCGCCGAGCTCGATCGTCATCCGCAGGAAGTCCGGCGCGCGATCGGCATTGGCGAAGGCATAGCCGGACATCGCGATGACGGGAATATCGGGGGCACGCTCGTGGAAGACGCGGATCGCCTCGAACCCGCGCATATGCGGCATGAAGACGTCGACCAGCATGACATCGAAGGTGGCCTGCTCCAGCGCGCGCATGCCGGCTTCGCCGCCATCGGCGACGGTGACCTCGAAGCCCTGGCGTTGCAGACACACCTCGATGGCAACGCACACCATCGGGTCGTCATCAACCACGAGAACGCTCGGCACGATGCATCCTCTTTCTAACGGCCTCGCGTGCCGGCGACTCGCTTGGCCTGTTCGTCAATTAAGGCGGAACCTGGACGGAAAGTCTGTATCATAGAATGCATATGCTGTTTGCTGACAAGCAGATTTCCAGCTAGCCGTGACACATCACCTGTATTTGTCCATCCCCTTTACGACAGGTCCATGACTGCAGTTCCCGTCGCCGGCCGCGCCCCGCTGTCACCGCTTGGCCTCGCATTCCTGGTCGTTGCCTCGATCGGCTGGGGACTCAACTTCCCGATCATGAAGTTCCTGCTCACGGAGTGGCCGCCGCTGTCCGCGCGCGGGCTGTGCGGCGTGGTCGGCGCGGTTGCGCTCGGTCTGGTCGCGCTGATGCGGGGACAGACGCTGCGCGTGCCCGACGGCATGTGGTTGCGGCTTGCTTTGGTGTCGACACTGTCGATCGGCGGCTGGGTCGCGTCCATGGGCCTCGCGCTGATCTGGCTGCGGGCCAGCGAGGCGGCTGTGCTCGGGATATCGATTCCGGTGTGGGTCGCGCTGGTGGCCTGGCCGGTGCTCGGCGAGCGCGTGTCGCTGCCGCGTGCGCTTGCGCTTGCGGTGGCGCTCGCCGGGATCGCGGCGCTGATCGGCGGCGGCGGCATCGACGCAAGCCTCGGCAAGCTGCCGGGGATTCTGTTCGCGCTCGCCGGCGCGCTCTGTGTCGGGCTCGGCACGGTGATGACCAAATCGTTCAAGCTCGCGATGCCGCCGCTGTCGCTCGCGGCCTGGCAGCTTGCGATCGGCTGCGTGCCGATCGCGATCATCGGCATCATGATCGAGCAGCCGCAGCTCGCCGCGCTGTCGCAGTTCGGCTGGGCGTCGATGATCTACATGACGCTGATCCAGTTCTGCCTTTGCTATGTCTGCTGGTTTGCGGCGCTCGAGCGATTGCCGGCGGCGACCGCGTCGATCGGCACGCTGCTGGTCCCCGTCGTCGGCGTGCTCGCGGCAGCTGCGATGCTGCGCGAGCCGCTCAATGCGAGCGATATCGCAGCGCTCGTGGTGACGTTCGCGGCCGTCGCGGTCGCCTTGCGCACATAAGACTTGCGTACATCAAAAAGGGCGGCGCTGGCGCCGCCCTTTTGCAATCAAGAATTCAGGCCTTCATTACGGGCAGGGATGCCGCCGGCCGTCGTAGCCGAGATAGGTGCCCGAGGCCGGATCGTAAGACCTGTAGCGCTGCGCGCAGTAGCTGGCGCCGCCGCCACTCGGCACCTCCACGGCGACAGACGGTTCATCATAATAGCCGTAGCTGTCGTCATAATAGCCGGGGCCGTAGCCATAGCCGGAGCCGTAATACGCGCCCGAGGCGAGGGCGCCGCCGACGACCGCACCGGCCACCGCGCCGGGCCAGAACCCGCCGCCACGATGGTACCCGCCGTGCCAGCCGCCACCGCCGCGCCAACCGCCGCCGCCACCACCGGCCCAGTGACCGCCGCCACCGCCGCCGTGCCAGCCGCCGCCTCCGCCGCCCATGCCACCTCCGCGGCCGCCGCCGCCAAAGCCACCACCGCCGCCACCACCAACGTGGCCACCGCCGCCGCCCATCGCACCCATCTGTGCGGCAGACTGGGCGAACGAAACGGTCGGCGCCACAGCCAACGGCAGCGCAAGCGCCAGAGCCGCGGCGGTGCTCAGAACCTTCATATTGATCATTTTGGACTCCATCAAAACGGTGAATGTCTAACCATCTCTGTGGTCGGACGTTCCCGTGCTCCACATTGATTGTGGGTCATCTTCGCGTAGCCGGCGGCTCATGTATGGCAGCTGAACAAAACTCCTCGTGAGCGCGTCATTTGGTCGCCAACTGGGTGCATAAACCGGGGGCTGTCCGAGGGGTGCGGGGCTACCTTGGCGGCGGCTGGACATTTGGGGAATGAGGTGGCATCAGAGCCCATAGCATCGAACCGACGACCGGCCACGCATGAAACAATTCCTGCTGAAATTCTTCACCTGGTGGAATGGCCAGACCTTTGGCACGCAATTGTGGACCTCGCGATTCGGCGAACTGGTCGGCGAGGACGAGCAGGGCAACCGCTATTACCGCACCAAGGGCGGTGAGATCGACCCGACGCTGCATTTCGAGCGCCGCTGGGTGGTCTACAACGGCTACGCCGAAGCCTCCCGCATTCCGGCCGGCTGGCACGGCTGGCTGCATCACACGGTTGATGTGCCGCCGACCGAGGAGAGCTACCAGGCGCGCGAATGGGAGAAGCCGCATCTGCCGAACCTGACCGGCACCGCGCAGGCTTACCGCCCGTCCGGCTCGACGCTGGCGAGCGGCCGCCGCCCCAAGGCGACCGGCGACTATCACGCCTGGACGCCGGGAAGCTGACTTTCACGCATTGTTGTTCTGACGTGCACGTGCGTAACGACGCGCGTGCATCGCACACGCGCCCGGCAGCGCAAGCGCGCGCCTGTGAACAACGGTAACAGCGGGGACAGATGGGCCGCAGCCGATGCTGCCCGCTTGCGCCGGGCGCGGGTTCGCGGCTCAATAGGGCCATCTTACGGAGATGGGAAACCATCGCGTCGGATCGGGCTCCAGATCGCGACTGTCCCGATGTGCAGCGGCCTCCGAGTTGGATGCGGCCGGGAGATAGGCCCCCGGTACAGACGTCCTGAAATCGCCCGCAAATGTGAGGCTACCGTGAGACAGGAAGGGCCGCTCGGGAAACCGGGCGGCCTTTTTCTTTGCGGCGATCAGGTCAGGACAGCCGTGCCGCGGCACGGCCCATCAAGTCGGCGCGGCGCGCCTGCGACGGCGCGATCCGCTCTTTCATGAAAGCGAGGATCTCGGCCGGTGCGGTCTCCGGCGAGCCCGCGTTGAACGGCGGGGCCGGGTTGTATTCGAGCCTGAGCTGGATCGCTTCCGCGGTCTTGCGGTCGACGAGCTCCGACACCAGCGTCAGCGCGAAGTCGATGCCCGCGGTGACGCCGCCGCCGGTGAAGCGGTTGCGGTCGACGCAGACGCGCGTCCTGGTCGGAATGGCCCCGAAGCCCGACAGGAAATCGATCGAGCTCCAATGCGTGGTGGCGCGAAAGCCCTTGAGCAGGCCGGCCGCGCCGAGCACCAGCGATCCCGTGCAGACCGACGTGACGTATTTCGCACCCTCGGCCTGCTTGCGCAGGAAGGCCAGCATCTCCTCGTCGCCGACCATGTCGTCGGTGCCGAAGCCGCCGGGCACGCAGATCACGTCGAGCTGCGGGCAGTCGGCAAAGGTCGTGGTCGGCGTCAGGACCATGACGGAATCAGTCGGAACGGGTTCGATGCGCTTCCAGATCAAATGGACCTTGGCGCCGGGGACCGAGGAGAACACCTGCAGCGGACCGGTCAGGTCGAGCTGGGTCACCTTCGGGAAGACGAGCAATCCAATCTGCAGGGGTTCGGTCATCGGGGGCTCCAAATAGCGCTTGACGGAACCACGATGTCATGATGGCCTCTCGTCCAAAATGGCGTATTTCCCTCATTTTCGGACGTAGGTCTCCTGAAGCAAGGCTCCCAAGAGACGCAAGGCTCCTGAGAGAGGATCGCCAAGAAAGTAACGTCACCTGCGAGGATTTGGCGATGATCGGCATCCTGATCTTTCCCGACTTCCAGCTGCTCGACGCGGCCGGGCCGATCGCGGCCTTCGAGATCGCGGCGCGCTTCGCCAACAACGCGCCAGCGATCAGGACGCTTGCGGTGAAGGCAGGACCGGTGCGCTCTTCGTCCGGTGTCGAGATGCTCGCGCGCGGCCTCAAGCCATCGACGGCGATCACGACGCTGATCATTGCGGGCGGCAACGGCGTGCGCACGCCGGCGACCTGTCCAGCCACGCTGTCATTCGTGCGGCGGATGGCCGGCCGTGGCATTCGCGTCGCCAGCGTCTGCTCGGGCGCCTATGTGCTGGCCGAGGCGGGCCTGCTCGACGGCCGCCGCGCCACCACGCATTGGCAGCGCACGCCGCATTTCGTGAAGACTTATCCGAAGATCAAGCTCGAGCCGGACCAGATCTTCGTGCGTGACGGCAATATCTGGAGTTCGGCCGGCATCACCGCTGGCATCGACCTCGCGCTCGCGATGATCACCGAGGACTATGGCGACGAGGTCGCGCAGAACACCGCGCGGCAACTCGTGCTGTATCATCGGCGCAGCGGCGGGCAGTCGCAGTTTTCCTCGCTGCTGGAATTGAAGACGCCGAACGGCCGGTTCGGGCCGCTGCTCGCCTGGGCGCGCGAGCATCTCGATGCGCCGCTGACGGTCGAGGACCTCGCCGACAAGGCCGGGATGAGTTCGCGGCATTTCACCCGCGCCTTCATCGCGGAGACCGGCACGACGCCATCGAAAGCGGTCGAGCGGCTCAGGATCGAAGTCGCGCGGCAGCGCGTGCAGTCGTCGGGCGAGGCGATCGAGCGCGTCGCCGAGATCACCGGCTTCCGCGATCCCGAGCGGATGCGCCGCGCCTTCATCCGCGCCTTCGGCCAGCCGCCGCAATCACTGCGGCGTGCGGCGCGGGCAGGGTAGGCGAGTTTGGGACAAGCTCGTTGTCCGATTTCACCCGATCCATGTTGTCTTTGCAGTGATGAACCTGGCGAGGGTTCCCGTGACCCACGTTAAGTGGGCATTGGGGACCCGAGGAGGTTCTAATGACAAAGCATCGAACGATTACCGGGTTCGTGGCTGTCGCCCTGCTGGCTGTCACCGCGACCGCCGCGACCATCAAGTCGCACGCGCCCCGGACCGACGGCATTGCCGTCGCCGGCACGGACGCGCTCCCGGCCAGGGATTTCAGCGATCGCTGGTCCGCGATATCCGATTTGCCTCCGGCAACGGACATGACCGGGCGTGCAACTGACGCACGTTAAGGGCATGGACGGAGGTCCGGCCGGTTCGAGGACGCAGCCCGTGCAGAGATCACTCGTCTCGCAACAAAAAATGCCCCGCCGAAGCGGGGCAAGATGTTGAACGACTTAGTCTTGAGCGACTTGGTCTTGAATAGAACTAACGGTTCCACCGCGCCGGAATAGCGCAGTCATTCACCAATACAGGATCAGCCCACGATCGCAGAGATCCACGGATGCTCTGATCACGAACCGTGCTTCAACCGAAAGATCACTGGCCCAATGTATCGGTTGCGATCTTCTTCTTGAGTGCTTCGCAGGTATCCCTGACCTCCGCGGTCATCAACGAGACGGCTTCGATCTGCAGGAAGAAACGCTTGCCCTGATCGCGGTAACCGGCAGCGAACTCCTTGATCTCGGCGATCATGTCATGAACGCCTGCGACCATGACCTCGCAGTTCTTCGCGGCCAATTGCAGTTCCGATCCAAGGGCCTCGATCTCTTTCACCGCCGCTTCATATTCGCGCACGACCGCCTCGGCCGACAGCTTGCCCACCTCGTTGACGCCGTTGCGATGCTCGACATAGTCCGGCATCGGTGAGAGGGGCCGGATGTTGCTGCGTGGTCGATGCGAAGTCACCGTGTTGATTTCGTCCTCCATCTGCTCCGACGGAGCGCGGGCGAGGACTTCTGCACTAACACTCATGCGAACTCTCCATAACTTGTTACGGCGAATGGAGTTTAGCAATGTCAACGGAATTGTCTCGATTTTCCACAGTTTTGAGGTAAGCGCAATTGTGCGCTGCAGCATTGTGTTGCGTCAATGTGGCGCGTCGGGATGCCAGCCAAGCAGTGCGAGCATCACAAAGAAGCCGACGACATAGGCCGCCATGATCGGCCAGCCCTGGGTGATCCAGCGGACCACCGATTTGGCTTCCGGGTACATGTTGGACACCGCAACGCCCGCCGACGAGCCGAACCAGACCATCGACCCGCCAAATCCGACCGCGTAGGCGAGGAAGCCCCAGTCATAGCCGCCTTGCTTCAGCGCCAGCGCGGTCAGGGGAATATTGTCGAACACCGCCGAGACGAAGCCGAGCCCGAGCGCGGTCTGCCACGATGCGGCGGGCAATTTCTCCACCGGCATCATCGAGGCCGCCGTCACCAGCGCGAGCAGGAAGACGGTGCCCTTCAGCGTCTCGGGCATCACCGACCAGTCCGGCCGCCGCAGCACCGAGGTGACCAGGATCGCGGCCCAGACCGCGAGCCCGAGCACGGGCAGCGTATCGAGCAGCGCGGGGAACTTCAGATTGGCCGTCACATTGGCCGTCAGCGCGGCGAGCAGGATCACGGCCACGATCGCAACCCGCGCCCAGTCGATTCTGAGGCCGGACGGTGCATCCTTCACGATCGGCGAAAAGCGGTGCTGTTGCAGCGAGGCCGGCACCGCAAACACCAGCATCGCGACGATGGCTGCGACATATGCCTCCACGACCGTGAGCGGGCTGATGCCGTCGATCCACATCATCGTCGTCGTGGTGTCGCCGACGACGCTGCCGGCGCCGCCGGCATTCGATGCGGCGACGATGGCCGCGAGATAGCCGATATGGACGCGGCCACGGAACACGTGGCGGGCCACGGTGCCGCCGATCAGCGCGGCCGCGATATTGTCGAGGAAGCCCGACAGCACGAACACGATGACCAGCAGGATCAGTCCGCCCTTCCAGTCATCGGGCAGCAGCGCCGGCATCTCGTCGGGAATGCGGCTCTCCTCGAAATGGCGCGACAGCAGCGCAAAGCCCATCAGGAGCAGAAACAGGTTGGCGAGCGTGACCCACTCATGCTCCATGTGATGCGCGAGACCGGGCAGGCCCGCGCCGAATTTCGCAAAGCCCGCGAACAGCAGCTTGTAGGCGACGATCGCGGCAAGGCCCGTCAGCGCCACCGCGAGCGTGTGGTGATGGAAGATCGCGACGCCGAGCAGCGTCAGCGCGAACAGGATGAAATCGAGCGGGATACCGTAGACGAGGAGTGGCGTGAGCAAGACGATCTCGATGGCTGGAGTGCCCGGCGGCGTGAAGCGCTGACGGCGGCACTATCGCGCGGCGTGGGGAACTTCAAGGCGCACTAACGCCGCAAGAGGCTCGCGATGCGCTCGCGAGCCCCGATCGGGAACGACGCCAGCCACGTCGCCGCGGGTCCGATTGCTCAGCCCAGCGTCTTCAGCCAGGCGCTGATCTCGGTCACCGCGATATTGGCCTGATTGAGCAGCTTGCCCATGGTGAAGAAGCCGTGGAACTGGCCGGGGAAATGCCGATAGGTCACCGGCACGCCGGCGTCCTTGAGGAATTTCGCATACTCGTCGCCTTCGTCGCGGAGCGGATCGGCGCCGGCGGTCAGCACATAGGCCGGCGGCAAGCCGGCAAAGTCCTTCGCGCGCGCCGGCGAGGCACGCCAGTCGTTGTTGTCGGCGTCACCGAGATAATGGTTGGCGAACCAGCCGATCACCGAATGCGTCAGGAGGATGCTGGTCTCGGGCTCGCGATGCGAGGGATGCTTCCGCGAGAAATCGGTCGCGGGATAGATCAGCAGCTGGGCCGCGAGCTTCGGCCCGCCGTCGCGGGCGGTCAGGGCAACCACCGCCGCGAGGTTGCCGCCGGCGCTGTCGCCGCCGACGATCAGGCGCGCGGCGTCGATGCCGAGATCCCTGGCATTGGCGGCGACCCATCGGGTCGCGGTGATGGCGTCATCGACCGCGGCAGGGAAACGATGCTCGGGCGCGAGCCGATAATCGATCGAGATCACGATCAGCTCGCCCTCATGGGCAAGCTTCTGGCAAACCACCTCATGGGTATCGAGGTCGCCGATCACCCAGCCGCCGCCGTGGAAGAACACCAGGCAGGGCGCGAGCCCGTCTTTCTTGCGCAGCGTGTTCGGCGTGTAGATGCGGGCAGGGATCGTGCCGTGCGGCGCCGGGATCGCGAGCGGCTTGCTCGATTGCAGCGCGGGCGGCTCGGGATTGGAGACGACGCGGGCGGCTCGGTAATAGTCGCGCGCTTCCGGCGCGGTCAGCGTCTCGTAGGCGGGACGGCCGGCCTCCTGGAACGCCTTGTAGACGGCAGCGGCATCGGGATCGAGAACGACGGGCATTGGGGGGACCTTCTTTTGGTGATGTCATTCCGGGGCGATGCGAAGCATCGAACCCGGAATCTCGAGATTCCGGGTCTGGTGCTTGCGCACCATCCCGGAATGACGGTCGTGTCAGGCGGCGGTGCGGCCGCCGTCGACGGTGTAGGCGGAGCCGGAGACGTAGCTCGCCTCGTCGGAGGCAAGGAAAGCGACAATGGAGGCGACCTCGCTTGCGAGGCCGAGCCGGCGCGCCGGGATGCGGTCGACGATCTTCTCGATCGGCGGCGGCGCGTTGCCGCCGGAGCGGCCCTGCAGGATCGTGCTCAGCATCCGGCTCTCGATCATGCCGGGGCAGACGCAATTGACCCGCACGCCGGTGCCGGTGCATTCCCAGGCCGCGCTCTTGGTCAGCCCGATTACCGCGTGCTTGCTCGCGCTGTAGACCGCGATCATCGGCGATCCCACAAGGCCGGCGATCGAGGCGGTGTTGATGATGCTGCCCTTGTTCTGCTTCAGCATGACCGGCAGCACATGCTTCATGCCGAGGAAGACGCCGACCACATTGACGTCGAGCACCCGGCGAAAGCTCTCCAGCGAATATTCGGGGATCGGCCTGATGTCGCCCTCGACGCCGGCGTTGTTGTAGAAGGCATCGATGGTGCCGAAGCGGTCGACGGCGGCGCGGACATAGTCCTTGACCTCGTTCTCGTCGGTGACGTCGGCTTCGATTGCGAGGGCCTCGGCCGAGGCCGGCAGGTCCTTGATGGCGGCTTTGAGATCGGCGCCCTTGCGGTCGACTGCGACAATCCGCGCACCCCGTTCGGCGAGCAGCTGGAGCGAGGCGGTTCCGATGACGCCGGCAGCCCCGGTGACGACGGCGACCCGGCCGTCGAGCCTGATGCGATCGGGCATGGTGGGTTTCCTCTGGCTGGTCCGGTTCGATCCGGATTTTCCTGGTTTTCACGCGCGGCGGCGTGCCTTCAGCGTGAGGACTATCACACGTGTTCCCAGGAGTGACCAGAGGCTGCCCAGTGGACCGGGGAGAGGTGGCCGGGTGCCCTTTCCCCGCCGTATTCGGCGTGTTAACCGGTGGCCTGCGAGCGGCCGATATCAAGGTAGACTGTCGCGAGCCCGATTCGCCCTTTAAAGCCGCGCGAGATGCTTCGAACCGTTGCCCTGACTGGCTTTGCGGCCCTGGTTGCCGCCTCAACCATCTCGCTTGCGCCGCCCGCGCGCGCGCAGATCGGAACGATTTTCTCCGATCCCGCGCCGCGTCCGCCCGGCTCGATCCCGCGTGGTCAGCCGGCTCCTCCCAGCGACGACGACGAGGAAGTGCCGGAATTGCCGCGCGGCCGTCTGCTGCCGACACAGCCGCGGGCGCTGCCGCCAGGCCAGGCGGTGCCGCCGCCCGGCAGCGTGCAGTCGCAGCCGCTGGCGCCGCCGCCGGGCTCGACGGTGGCTCCGCAGGGCACCCAGCCCGGTGTCGCAGTGCAGCCGCCGCAACCCGGCGGTCCCGCCGTCGCCAATACGCCGCCCGGCGCCAACCCGCTGCCGCCGGGGCAGCGTCCCAAGGGCACGCCCCCAGGCACCCCGCCGCAGACGCCTGCCACGTTGCAGCCGGGCGACGAGGTCGTGCAGGAGCCGCCGTCGACCAAGATCACCAACAAGAAGGCGAGCTTCTCCGGTCTCGACAAGATCACCGGGCGCATCATCAATTTCGACGAGGATATCGGCGAGACCGTGCAGTTCGGCGCGCTGCGGGTGAAGACCGATGCCTGTTACACGAGGCCATCGACGGAAGCCGCCAACACCGATGCCTTTGTCGAGGTCGACGAGATCACGCTGCAGGGCGAGGTGAAGCGGATCTTCTCGGGCTGGATGTTCGCGGCGAGCCCCGGCCTGCACGGCGTCGAGCATCCGATCTACGACATCTGGCTGACCGACTGCAAAGGGCCGGACCAGACCATCGTGACCGCCGCGCCCGATCCGCCGAAGGCGCCGACGCCTCCGCCGCCGCCGGCCCAGAAGCGCGCGCCGCCGAAGCAGGCCGCGCCGCGTCCGCCGCCGCAGCCGCAATACCAGCAGCAGCCGCCACCTCCCCCGCCCCAACAACAGCAGCGGCCGGGCGGGTTGTTCGGCGGATTGTTTGGGAACTAGCAAGCACGGCGTAGCCCGGATGAAGCGCAGCGAAATCCGGGTTTCTCTCCGCGGACAGACTTGTCCCGGATTGCGCTTCGCTTCATCCGGGCTACGCGATCAACCGTTCAATTGCGTTCGGCGATGATTGCCAGCGCGTCGGCACCTTTGACCGGCTGGGTGGCGTCGAGCCTGCGGAAATCCGCCGGCGCGCCCGTGATCGCCTTGTCGAGCAGCGTGCGATAGCGGCGCCGCGAGATCTCGATCGCGCCGAACGTCCTCAGGTGCTCCGTCACATATTGCGTGTCGAGCAGTTCGAACCCGCCCGCGATCAGCCGCGCCACCAGATGCACCAGCGCGACCTTCGATGCGTCGCGCGTGGTGTGAAACATGCTTTCGCCGAAGAAGGCGCGGCCGAGGCTGACGCCGTAGAGCCCGCCGACCAGATTGTCGTCCTGCCAGACCTCGACGCTGTGGCAATGGCCCGACGCGTACAGCCCGACATAGAGATCGCGGATGCGCCTGTTGATCCAGGTGTCGTCGCGGCCGGGCTGCGGCGCCGCGCAACCGGCGATCACGGCCTTGAACGCGGTATCGACGGTGACCGTGAAGGCATCGGAGCGCACGGTGCGCGCCAGGCGGGAGGCGACACGGAAGCCGTCGAACGGAATCACGCCGCGCAATTCCGGCTCGACCCAGAACAGGGTCGGATCGTCGGCGCTCTCCGCCATCGGGAAGATGCCGCAGGCATAGGCGCGCAGCAGCACCTCGGGCGTGATCTCGGAGGAGGCGGAGTCGCGTGACGTCATACCGCCAAGGATAGCAAAGCGCGGGCGGTCTTGCGATGGGGGCTGCCACCGGGACGCTACGTGTTGACGAAACGCGCTGGTTCCTCCACAAGCCGCGCCGTTCCGCAGCAGTTTCCCGAGACGGACTGCGCGGTCGTGCTAGATTGCAACAAAAAGATGGCGGCGCTGCCGGGACACGGCGGCTTGCGCGCCCGACAATCGACACAGGTGAGGGGGACGCTGCATGAAATGGTCATGGCGGACGTTTGCGCCGTTGCTGGTTTGGCTTGTGATCTATCTGGTCCCGGTGCCTTCGGGGCTGAACGCCAATCAGTGGCACTATTTCGCGGTGTTCGCCGCCGTGATCACCGGGCTGATCCTTGAATCGATGCCGGTCGGCGCGGTCGGTCTGATCGGCCTGACGGTCGCCGGCATCGGCGGCTATGTCGAGCACGACCCGAACAAATCGCTGCGCTGGATGCTCGGCGGCTTTTCCGAGAGCACGGTGTGGCTGATCGTCGGCGCCTTCGTGTTCTCGATCGGCTATCGCAAGAGCGGGCTCGGCCGCCGGCTGGCGCTGCTCTTGGTGCGCGGCCTCGGCCGCCGCACCATCGGGCTCGGCTATGCGGTGGCGTTCTCCGATCTCGTGCTGGCGCCGGCGACGCCCTCAAACACCGCGCGCTCCGGCGGCACCATCTATCCGATCGTCAGCAACATCCCGCGCATCTACGGCTCCGAGCCCGGCCCGACCGCGGGCAAGATCGGCACCTTCGTGATGTGGACCGCGTTCGCGACCACGGCCGTCACCAGCTCGCTGTTCCTGACCGCGCTGGCGCCGAACGCCGCCGCGCTCTCGATCGCCAAGAAGCTCGTCAACATCGAGGTCGGCTGGTCGCAATGGTTCATCGGCTTCGCGCCGCTCGGGATCCTCTTGCTGCTGCTGGTGCCGCTGCTCAGCTATCTGGTCTGCCGGCCCGAGATCAAGGAGAGCCCCGAGATCGTGACCTGGAGCGAGGGCGAGCTCGCCAAGATGGGGCCGCCGTCGCGGCACGAATGGATCATGGCGGTGCTGGTGGTGCTCGCGATGTTCCTGTGGATCTGCGGCTCCAACCCCAACATCAGCGTGCCGCTGCTCGGCTCGAATTTCATCAACGCGACCACGGTCGTGTTCGTCGTGATCTCGCTGATGCTGCTGACCGGCGTGATCGCGTTCGAGGACATCGTCGCGGAGAAGAGTGCGTGGGAGGTATTTTTCTATTTCACCTCGCTGCTCACGCTGTCGTCCGGCCTCAACGAGATCGGCTTCATCAAATGGGTGGCCGAGGGTTATGCCAAGCCGCTTTCCGGCACGTCGCCGATGGTCGGGATGATCCTGCTCGTCACCTTCTTCTTCTGGATCCACTATTTCTTCTCGAGCATCACCTCGCATACCGCCGCGGTGCTGCCGGTGGTGCTCGCCGTCGGCTCCAGCATTCCCGGCCTGTCGGTGCAGACCCTGATGCTGCTCTGCGTGTATTCGCTGGGCCTGATGGGCGTGATCTCGCCCTATGCCACGGGACCGGCGCCGATGTATTACGGCAGCGGCTATATCGGCAAAGGCGACTTCTGGAAATTCGGGCTGATCTTCGGCCTGATCTACTTTGCCGGATTGTTGCTGATCGTGTTGCCTTGGTTACAAATGATCGGGTAAAATAGCCACAATCCAGCGAGAAACAGCGGCCGACCGGGAAGAGCCGCTATCCTTTACAATTCTTAACGCGCTTTGTCCGGCAGAAGCCTTCAAAATGCTTCGTCGGATGTGGCGCGCGCGGAGTTCAGGGGACACATAGAGCCGCGCGAGCTCATTCGTGTTTCTTCGTGGGCAGGTTATGGACCAGCAGATCAAAGACCCGTCGATTGTGGCGCCCGAGCGAACCAGGCGAGGATCGCGTTGGCGGGGGTTTCTGACGGGATGTCTCGTGCTGGCGGTGCTGGCCGGCATCGTCTGGTGGACGCGGCAGCAGGCCGCGCCGCCGCAGGCCGGTGGCGGGCGCAACGCCGGGCCGATGTCGATCGTACCGGAGACGATCGGCAAGGGCGATATCGGCGTCAGCCTGAATGCGCTCGGCACCGTGACGTCGCTCGCGACCGTGACGATCAGGAGCCAGATCAGCGGCTATCTGATGAACATCGATTTCAAGGAGGGCGATGAGGTCAAGAAGGGCGACCTGATCGCCGAGATCGATTCGCGCCCCTACGAGGCGACGCTGGCGCAGGCCAAGGGCCAGCTCGCCCGCGACGAGGCGCAGCTGAAGGGCGCCCAGGTCGATCTCACCCGCTACCAGAACCTCGCCGCGCAGAACGCCGTGCCGCATCAGACGCTCGACACCCAGGTCGCGCTGGTCGCGCAGTACCAGGGCACGGTGGAGGCCGATCGCGCCTCGGTGAAGTCGGCCGAGGTGAATTTGCAATATTGTCACATCGTGTCGCCGATCAACGGGCGCGTCGGACTGCGCCAGGTCGATCTCGGCAACTATGTGACGCCCGGCGATACCAACGGCCTCGTCGTGATCACGCAGCTCGAGCCGATCAGCGTGCTGTTCACGCTGCCGGAGGACAATCTGCAGGCGGTCTCGAAGCGGTTGAGGGAGGGCGCGGTGCTGCCGACGGCGGCTTATGACCGCAGCGGCGCCAACAAGCTCGCCGAGGGATCGTTGCAGACCTTCGACAGCCAGATCGATGCGACCACCGGCACCATCAAGCTGCGGGCGCAGTTCGAGAACGACAAGCGCACGCTGTTTCCGAACCAGTTCGTCAACGTCCGCCTGCTGCTCGATACCCACAAGGATGCGACGACGATGTCGACCGCCGGCATCCAGCGCGGTGTCCCCGGCACCTTCGTCTATCTCGTCAACGCCGATAGCACGGTCTCGGTGCGGCCGGTCAAGCTCGGCGTCACCGACGGCGACCGGGTCGAGGTGCTGTCCGGGCTCGCGGCCGGCGATCGCATCGTGATCGACGGCGCCGACAAGCTGCGCGAGGGCGCGAAGGTGGTCGTGCGCTCCGCTGCCGATGCCGCGAACCCTGCCGCTGCGGCCAAGGGGGCGGCGAAGGGAGATAGCAAGGGAGATAGTAAGGACGGCGCTGATCCCGGAGGCGGCCACCACAAGCGGTCCGAGGACGGGCAGAAGAAATGAACCCGTCGCGGCCATTCATCCTGCGGCCGGTAGCGACGACCCTGATGATGATCGCCATCATGCTGTCGGGCATGCTGGCGTTCAGATTTCTCCCGGTCGCGGCGCTGCCGGAGGTCGACTATCCGACCATCCAGGTGCAGACCTTCTATCCGGGCGCGAGCCCCGACGTGATGACCTCGTCGGTGACGGCGCCGCTCGAGGTGCAGTTCGGCCAGATGCCGAACCTGACCCAGATGAGCTCGGTGAGCTCGGCGGGCTCGTCCGTGATCACGCTGCAATTCGGCCTGTCGATCTCGCTCGACGTCGCCGAGCAGGAGGTGCAGGCCGCGATCAATGCCGCGGGCAATCTGTTGCCGTCGGACCTGCCGGCGCCGCCGATCTACGCCAAGGTCAATCCGGCCGATGCGCCGATCCTGACCCTCGGCCTGACCTCGAAGACCATGCCGCTGACCCAGGTACAGGATTTCGTCGACACGCGGCTGGCGCAGAAGATCTCGCAGCTGCCGGGCGTCGGCCTCGTCAGCATCAGCGGCGGCCAGCGGCCCGCGGTGCGCATCCAGGCTGATATCCGCAAGCTCGCGGCCTATGGCCTCAACATCGACGATCTCCGCACCACGCTCGGCAACGCCAACGTCAACACGCCGAAGGGCAACTTCGACGGCGCGATGCGCGCCTACACCATCAATGCCAACGACCAGATCCGCAATGCCAGCGACTACCGCTCGCTGATCATCGCCTACAAGAACGGCTCGCCGGTCCGCCTCAGCGATGTCGGCAACGTCGTCGACGGCGCGCAGAACGACAAGCTCGGCGCCTGGATGAACGAGACGCCGGCGATCATCCTCAACATCCAGCGCCAACCCGGCGCCAACGTCATCTCGGTGGTGCAGGGCATCAAGGACCTGCTGCCGCAGCTGCAGGCCACGCTGCCGGCCGCGATCGACCTCAATATCCTGACCGACCGCACCGTCACGATCCGGGCCTCGGTGCGCGACGTCGAATATGAGCTGTCGCTCGCCGTGATCCTGGTCGTGCTTGTGATCTTCGTGTTCCTGCGCTCGACCCGCGCCACGCTGATCCCGAGCCTGTCGGTGCCGCTATCGCTGGTCGGCACGCTGGGCGCGATGTATCTGTTCGGCTTCAGCCTGAACAATCTGTCGCTGATGGCGCTGACGATCGCGACCGGCTTCGTGGTCGACGACGCCATCGTCGTGATCGAGAACATCTCGCGCTACATCGAGGAGGGCGAGTCGCCGCTCGAGGCGGCGCTGCGAGGGTCGGAGCAGATCGGCTTCACCATCATCTCGCTGACGGTATCGCTGATCGCGGTCCTGATCCCGCTGCTGTTCATGGGCGACGTCGTCGGCCGCCTGTTCCGCGAATTCGCCATCACGCTGTCGGTCACGATCCTGATCTCGGCCGTGGTGTCGCTGACCCTGGTGCCGATGGCCTGCGCCAAGCTACTGAAGCCGGAGGCCATGGCGCGGGAAAACACCTTCCAGCGGCTCAGCCGCGAAGGCTTCGAGGCCGTCATTGCGATCTACGCCCGGATGCTCAATTGGGTGCTGGATCGCCAGACCTTCGTGCTGCTGATCGCGCTCGCCACCTTTGGTCTGACGGCGCTGCTCTACGTCGTTATCCCCAAGGGCTTCTTTCCGGTGCAGGACACCGGCGTGATCCAGGCGATCTCCGAGGCGCCGCAATCGGTGTCCTATGCGGCGATGGCCGAGCGGCAGCAGCGGCTCGCCAGCGCGATCCTGAAGGATCCGGACGTGCAGAGCCTGTCGTCGTTCATCGGCGTCGACGGCACCAACACCACGCTGAACAGCGGCCGCATCCTGATCAATCTGAAGCCGCATGAGCAGCGCAAGGCCAATGTCTCGACGATCATGGACCGGATCAAGGCGAGCACGGCGGCGCTGACCGGCATCACGCTCTACATGCAGCCGGTCCAGGACCTCACCATCGAAGGCACGGTGAGCCGGACGCAGTACCAGTTCATCCTGCAGGATGCCGATCCGAACGAGCTTGCGGAATGGACGCCGAAGCTGGTCGACAAGCTCCGGGAATTGCCCCAGCTCAGCGATGTCACGAGCGATATTTCGGCGCAGGGGCTTTCGGTGTTCGTCGACATCGACCGCGACCAGGCGGCGCGGTTCGGCATCACGCCGGCGACGATCGACAACGCACTGTACGATTCCTACGGCCAGCGCATCGTCTCGACCGTCTTCACCAATTCGAACCAGTACCGCGTGATCCTCGAGGCCGATCCGTCGCTGCAGACTTCGCTGGACTCTCTGTCGTCGATCTACCTGCCGTCATCGGTGGGCTCGACGCCGGTGCCGCTGTCGGTGATGGCCAAGATGCGGGTGGAGACCGCGCCGCTGCAGATCTCGCATCTCGGCCAGTTCCCGTCGGCGACCGTCTCGTTCAACCTGGCGCCCGGCGCCTCGCTCGGCGGGGCGGTGACGGCGATCAAGCAGGCGCAGGCCGACATCAACCAGCCGCTCGGCATGATCACGAGCTTCCAGGGCGCGGCGCTGGCGTTCCAGTCCTCGCTGTCCAACCAGCTGTTCCTGATCCTCGCCGCGATCATCACGGTCTATATCGTGCTCGGCGTGCTCTATGAGAGCTTCATCCATCCTTTAACCATCCTCTCGACGCTGCCCTCGGCCGGGATCGGCGCGCTGCTGGCGCTGATGATGGCCGGACAGGATCTCACGATCATCGCGATCATCGGCATCATCCTCCTGATCGGCATCGTGAAGAAGAACGCGATCATGATGATCGACTTCGCGCTCGATGCCGAGCGCAACGAGGGCAAGCCGCCGCGGGAGGCGATCTATCAGGCCTGCCTGCTGCGGTTCCGGCCGATCATCATGACGACGATGGCAGCTGTGCTCGGCGCGCTGCCGCTGATGCTCGGCAGCGGCGCGGGGTCCGAGCTGCGGAATCCGCTCGGCATTTCGATCGTCGGCGGCCTCCTGGTGAGCCAGCTGCTGACCCTGTTCACGACACCGGTGATCTACCTCTGGTTCGATCGCCTCGCGCTGCGATTTGCCGGGCGGGCGGACGAGATCGGCGAGGCGAGCGGGTCGCGTTGAGCCATGGATCCGTCAACGCCCTTCATCCGTAGGCCGGTGGCAACGACGCTGTTGACGTTCGGGCTTGCGGCGGCCGGCATTGTCGCGTTCTTCAAGCTGCCGGTGTCGCCGCTGCCGCAGGTGGATTTCCCGACCATCTCGGTGCAGGCGACGCTGCCCGGCGCCAGCCCGCAGGATGTCGCGACCACGGTCGCAAGTCCGCTCGAGCGACATCTCGGCCAGATCGCCGACGTCACCGAGATGACGTCGTCGAGCTCGGTGGGCGCGACCCGCATCACGCTGCAGTTCGGGCTGAACCGCGACATCAACGGCGCGGCGCGCGACGTGCAGGCCGCGATCAATGCGGCGCGGGCCGACCTGCCGACCAGCCTGCGCAGCAATCCGACCTACCGCAAGGTCAACCCGGCCGACGCGCCGATCCTGATCCTGACGCTGACGTCGGATACGCTGACGCGCGGCGATCTCTACGACGCCGCCTCCACGGTGCTGGCGCAGAAGCTGTCGCAGGTCGAGGGCATCGGCGAGGTGGTGGTCGGCGGCAGCTCGCTGCCGGCCGTGCGCGTCGATCTGATCCCGCAGGCGCTCTACAAATACGGCATCGGGCTGGAAGACGTCCGCGCGGCGCTGTCGAGCGCCAACGCCCACAGCCCCAAGGGGGGCATCGACGTCGGCGACCAGCGCTACCAGGTCTACGCCAACGACCAGGCCAACAAGGCCGACGACTACAAATCGCTGATCGTGGCCTACCGTAATGGCGCACCGGTTCATCTCTCCGACGTCGGCGAGGTGGCCGACGGCGTCGAGAATTTGCGCAATGCCGGGCTCGCCAACGGCAAGCCGGCGGTGCTGATCATCCTCTACCGGCAGCCGAACGCCAACATCATCAGTACCGTCGACCTCGTGAAGGGGGTGATGCCGCAGCTGCAGGCGTCAGTCTCGCCGGCGATCGATATAGGCTTTGCGGTCGACCGTTCGACCACCATCCGCACCTCGCTCCGGGACGTCGAACGAACCCTCGTTCTGGCGGTGCTGCTGGTCATCATCGTGGTGTTCGCGTTCCTGCGCAATGCGCGGGCCACCTTCATTCCGGTGGTGGCGGTCTCGGTGTCGCTGGTTGCGACCTTCGGGGCGATGTACCTGTTCGGATACAGCCTCGACAATCTCTCCCTGATGGCACTGACGGTCGCGACCGGATTCGTGGTCGACGACGCCATCGTGGTACTGGAGAACGTCACCCGTTACATCGAGGACGGTCTGAGCCCGCTCGAGGCGGCGCTGAAGGGCGCCAACGAGGTCGGCTTCACCGTGCTGTCGATGAGCATCTCGCTGATCGCGGTGTTCATCCCGATCCTGCTGATGGCCGGCATCGTCGGGCGGTTGTTCCGCGAGTTCGCGATGGTGATCTCGATCTCGATCCTGATCTCGCTCGCGGTCTCGCTGGCGACCACGCCGATGATGTGCGCCGTGCTGCTCAAGCCGGACACCGGCGGCCATGGCCGGCTCTATTGGGCGAGCGAGCGCTTCTTCGAGGCGATGCTAAATTTCTACCGCAGAACGCTGACCGCGGCGTTGGTGCATCCGCTGTCGGTGATGCTGATCCTGGCGGCGGTGTTCGGCCTCAACTTCTATCTCTACGACGTGATCCCGAAGGGCTTCTTCCCGCAGCAGGACACCGGCCGGCTGGTCGGCTCGATCCAGGCTGACCAGAGCGTGTCGTTCCAGCTGATGCAGCAGAAGCTCGCGCGGTTCGTCGGCATCATCAAGCGCGATCCGGCGGTTGAGACGGCGGTCGGCTTCACCGGCGGCGGGCAGACCAATTCCGGCTTCGTGTTCGTCTCGCTTCGTCCGCTTGATGAGCGCAAGATCGGCGCCGACGGCGTGATCGCTCGGCTGCGCCGCGAGATGTCGGTGGTGCCGGGCGCGAGCCTGTTCCTGCAGGCGGTGCAGGACATCCGGGTCGGGGGCAGGGCCTCGAACGCGCAGTATCAGTACACGCTGCAGGGATCGACGCTGGAGGAGCTCAATGAATGGACGCCGAAGATCGCGGCGGCCCTGCAGCGCGATCCTGATCTCGCCGACGTCAACAGCGACCAGCAGAACAAGGGCCTGGAATCCGATCTCGTGATCGACCGCGACGCCGCGGCCCGGCTCGGCATCACGGTGAGCCAGATCGACAACACCCTCTACGACGCCTTCGGCCAGCGGCAGGTGTCGACGATCTATGTCGCGCGCAACCAGTATCACGTCATCATGGAGGTCGCGCCGCGCTACTGGCAGAACCCGGAGACGCTGAAGGACGTCTATATCAGCACGTCCGGCGGATCGGTCGGCGGCTCGCAATCGACCAACGCGGTGGCAGGCACGGTCGTCGCCCCAGGCAACTCCAGCGCGGCCAGTGCAGCCAACGCCCAGGCCGCGCGCAACCAGGCCACCAACTCGATCGGTTCGACCGGGAAGGGCGTTGCCTCGACCGGATCGGCCGTCTCCACCAGCAGCGAGACCATGATCCCGCTGTCGGAAGTTGCAGCATTCAAGCAGGGCGCGACGCCGCTTGCGGTCAATCACCAGGGTCTGTTGGTCGCCAACACCATCTCGTTCAACCTGCCGCCGAACGTGTCGCTGAGCACGGCGGTCGGCAGCATCGAGGCGACCATGAACCGGATTGGGGTCCCGGCCACGATCCGCGGCACCTTCCAGGGTACCGCCAAGGCGTTCCAGGACTCGCTGAGCAACCAGCCGTTCCTGATCCTGGCCGCGCTGGTGGCGATCTACATCGTGCTGGGCGTGCTCTACGAGAGCTACATCCATCCGCTGACCATCTTGTCCACATTGCCCTCGGCGGGTGTGGGCGCCTTGCTGGCGCTGATGGCATTCAAGACCGAGTTCAGTATCATGGCGCTGATCGGCGTCATCCTGCTGATCGGCATTGTGAAGAAGAACGCCATCATGATGATCGACTTTGCGCTGGAGGCGGAACGCAGGCGCGGGCTGGAGCCGCTCGAGGCGATCCGGGAGGCCTGCCTGCTGCGCTTCCGCCCCATCATGATGACGACGATGGCCGCGCTGCTCGGGGCGGTGCCGCTGGCGATCGGCATGGGCGACGGCGGCGAGCTGCGGCAGCCGCTCGGCATCGCCATCGTCGGTGGCCTGATCCTGAGCCAGGTCCTCACGCTCTACACGACGCCGGTTATCTACCTCTATCTCGACCGGTTCCGCCTGTGGGCCCAGCGCGCGCGCCGTGGCGGCGCGATGCGGACGCCGGGCTCCTCACTTCAACCGGGCGAGTAAATGCCGACAGGTACAGCGTTGCGAAATCTTCAGTTGATGCGCAAGCCGATCCGGTTTCTGCGCGTGGCGGCGTTCGGCGGCCTCAGCCTCGGTCTGTCCGGCTGTATTCCCGGGGCGGAGAAGCCGGAGCTCAGCCTCGAAGTGCCGGCGAGCTACAAGACTGCGGCCAAAGGCGATGCCGACGCGGCTGTTCCGGCGCTTGCCTGGTGGCGCGGCTTCCGCTCGCCCGAACTGACCGGGCTGATGGAGTCCGCGCAGCTCTACAATCTCGACATCGCGGTGGCGATCGCCCAGATCGTGCAGGCCGACGCCCAGGTCGGCGTGTCCGGCGCCGCGCTGCTGCCGTCCATCTCCGGATCGGCGAACGCCGAGCGTCAGCGTGTGGCAACGGGATCCAGTTCGTCGTTCGGCACCAGCGGCACTTTCTCGCAGTACAGCCTGGGGCTGAGCGCAAGCTACATCGTCGATTTCTGGGGCAAGAACCGCGCGACGCTGTCGGCCTCGGAGGAGAGCGCGACCGTCGCGCGCTACAATCGCGAGGTGGTCGCGCTGACCACGATGGCGACGGTCGCCAATACCTATTTCCAGCTGCTGGCGGCGCAGGACCAGATCAAGGTCACCCGCCGCAACCTCGCGGCGGCCGAGCGCATCCTTGCGCTGATCAAGTCGCAATTTGCGGGCGGCACCGCTTCGCAGCTGGATCTGTCGCAGCAGGAGGCGCTGGTCGCCACGCAGCGCGCGGCGATCCCGCCGCTCGAGGTAACGGTCGGGCAGAACACCGCGGCGCTCGCCGTGCTCGTGGCGCGCGCGCCGGCCGATTTCAAGGTGCGCGGCGGGTCCACCACGCAGATCGCGGTGCCGCGCGTCACGCCGGGACTGCCGTCGGAATTGCTCTACCAGCGGCCTGACGTCCGCGAGGCCGAGGCGCAGCTGGCGTCGTCCAATTTCAGCGTCGACGCGGCGCGCGCGGCATTCTTTCCGCAGATCCAGCTGACCGGCACTACCGGCTTCCAGAGCGCGGCGCTCGCCGCGCTGTTCGCGCCCGGCGCCTGGTACTACACGCTCGCCGCCGGGCTAACCCAGCCGCTGTTCGACGGCTTCCTGCTGGAGAGCCAGCTCAAGCTCGCCAAGGGGCAGCAGCTGCAAAACCTGCAGGCCTATCGCAAGGCGGTGCTGTCGGCCTTCGCCGATGTCGAGAAGGCGCTGATCGCGTTGCAGAAGTACACATTGCAGGAGCGCCTGCAGTCCGACGTCGTCGCCGCCTCGCGCAAGGCGTTCGAGGTCGCCGAGACGCAGCTGCGCGGCGGCACGGTCAACCTGATCACGGTGCTGCAGGCGCAGCAGACGCTGTTCACGGCAGAAAACAATCTGGTTACGGTCCGGCTCAACAAGCTGCTGGCGGCGAGCAGCCTGTTCCAGGCGCTCGGCGGCGGCTGGACGCCCGCCGGTACGCTGGCGGCGGCAGTGCCATGAGGTCAGCCATGCAGCGTTTCGCGACACTCCTCGTTGCCCTCGTCATCGGGCTCGGCGTATCGACCGGCGCGTCCCGCGCGCAGCAACGTCCACCCAACAGCGTTCCGCTCGCCTTCGGCATGAGCGCCGACCAGGCCAGCCGGTCGCTCGGCGTTCCCCTGAATTATGTGCGCGGCACGCCGGGCAATGAATTGTTCGTCGCGCTGCCCAATGTCAGGGGCAGCGTGCTGTCGAGGCGCAGCGACGGGCTCTATCTGCAATTCGGCAAGGGACGCCTGATCGCCTGGAAGGGCGACTGGGGCACCCTTCCGCAATGAGGGTTCTGGCCATGATCGCCATGAGAGGATTGATCGCCTGCGCCGCCATCGCGCTCAGCGTAGCCGCGGCATCGGCCCAGCAGCGGCCGCTGCGCTACGGCAGCACCGGCGGCGCGTATTTCGACGGCAGGGACGACGACCGGGATTTTCGCAGCAACGGCTATTTCCCCGGCAATTTCGCGGCCGATCCCTTCAGCGCGGGGTTCGGTGCGGCCGGCCTGTTCGGCTCGACGCCGTGGCATTCCGCGCGACCCTATCCGTCGCAGGTTGTGTTTGGCGCGCCGTGCCAGGACTGCCGTCCGCACCGCGCACGCCGGCACCGCGGCAGGCACGAGTGAGGCGCTTCGCAAAGGCTTGATGCCTCTAGGCCTTGCGCAAGAGCTCGTCGATGATGCGCAGCTTCATCCAGCCGGCCTTGTCGATGATTTCGTTGCGCAAGGTGTCCTTTTCCATCTCGTATTGTTCGTGCGAGATATCCCGGCCGCCGGTCGCGGTGATCCCGAACGTCTCGAGCAGGGCGTTGTGCCGCGCCTTCCACGCGATCACATGCTCGGTCATGACTTGCGTCACGGATGGAAGGAAGCCGGGATGGCCTGCGAGACCGCATGACGCCGTGGTCTGCGGGTCTTCTGCCAGCATGATCACGTTCCACTCGTCGTAGCCGATCAGCCCCATCTGCGCGTAGAGAAACGCGCCTTGCGGTCCATCCCAGATTTTCTGGTCGATGACCAGGAACGGCACCGCGTGGCAGTGGCCGTGCCGCGCCGTCATGTCGCGGTTGAAGGTCTCGGTACGGTCCTGCAATCGCTTGCTGGCCGCAGCGAACACGGCAAGGCGATTGTCTGCCGTCGGTACGATGCTGGCTTCGCCATCAGGCGCGAAGCCTGCATCGCGCAGCATCGACCCGATCAGCGGGTGATCCCACTGCTGCTTGTGAAAAGCCGGCGTCGCGCCCTCGGCGCCCGACGCCGGACGCACGGTCTCCTTGAGCTCGCCCGAGTTTGTCTCTTGGGTCGTCTCTTGCTTCTTTCCAAAAACTGGCCTGCGCCCGAACATCGCGTGCCGCTCCTGCCAAGCAGTCGGCACAAGCATCGCAAAGGACGCCCAGAACTTTCTTAAACGGTCAGGCCTGGCGGGCAGCGATCGATCAACAGCATGACGCAGTCGTTAAAACGAACCGGACAAATCAATCGAATTTGCTGAAATTGGCGGCATTAGCTGGCGGCGGCGCTTGTCGATTTGTCGAGCGCCGGGCTGACGCGGGCGAACCGCACCACGAAGCGGGTGCCTTTGTGGCCGGGGTCGCGCTCGACGCTGGCATCGAGCTTGGCTGCCATCGCGCTGACGATCCGCTGGCCCATGCCGGTGCCGCGCGGATCGGCCTTATCGGAAAAGCCGACCCCGTCGTCGCTGATCGCGAGCTGCAGATCGTCGCCTTGCGGCTTCAGCTCGACATGGATCGGGCCGGCGCCGTCGGGATAGGCGTACTTCACGGCGTTCATCACCAGCTCGTTGACGATGATGCCGATCGCGACTGCGCGGTCGGGATCAATCTCGATCGGGTCGGCCTTCAAGGTCAGCCGCGACATCTTGTTGCCTTCGGCCGATCGCCGGAGATCCTCGAGCAGTGCCTCGAGATACTGGTTGAGCATCACCGTCTTGAAGTCGTGCGAGGTGTAGAGGCGGCGGTGCACCTGTGCGACGGCCGCGACGCGCCCCATCGCGTTGGTGAGCGCCGCCTTCACATCCTGCTGGGTCGAGGAGTTGGCCTGCAGATGCAGCAACGAGGCGATGATCTGCAGCGAATTGCCGACGCGATGGTTGACCTCGCGGAGCAGAACCTCACGCTCTGCGGCGAGCGCGGCATAGCGGTCGCGCGAGGCGTGCACCTCGGCCTCGGCCTCGTCGCGCGCCTTCTGGAGCGCGGCCTGCCGGATCGCGCCGTTCACCGCGACCTGGAGCAGGGGGATGAACTCGCCCCTGACGTCCTTGACCAGATAGTCCGCCGCGCCGGCCTTCAGTGCGGTGACGGCGATCGCCGAATCCTGCGACGCGGTGACGAACACCACCGGCGGAGCGTCCGGTATCTTGAGGATCTGCTCCAGCGTCTCCAGCCCGTCGAGGCCGGGCATGTACTGATCGAGCGCGACGACGTCGATGCCGCCCTGGGCGAGCCGATCGAGGCCTTCCTGGCCGCTTGCGGCGTGCACGACCTTATAACCCGCGCGCGTTAGCCCGCGTTCGACGAGGCGCGCCAGCGCCGCGTCGTCGTCGATGTAGAGCAGTGTCGGCGTTGCGCTGGTCATACGGAAGCCGGCGGCACCTGAATCACGGAAAAGAACAGGCCAAGCTGACGAATGGCGTTGGCGAAGCTTTCGTAGTTCACCGGCTTGGTGATGTAGACGTTGCAACCCAGCTCGTAGCAACGCTTGATCTCCTGGGAGTCGTCGGTCGTGGTCAGCACGACCACCGGCGTCGACTTGAGATATTTGTTCTCCTTGACCCGCCTCAGAATATCGATGCCGGTCATATCGGGCAGATTGAGATCGAGCAGGATCAGCAGGGCCTGGCCCTTGCGCTCGACGGCGCTGCCATCCTTGCCGAACAGGTAGTTGACCGCCTCTGTACCGTTGGTGAACGGGATGATCTCATTGTTGACACCCGAGCGCCGGATATTCCGCTCAATCAGGCGGGCATGGCCCTCGTCGTCCTCGATCATGATGATGGTGACTGGATCACTCATGTCACTTTGTCCCGGTTCTTGCCTGACCAATTGATAGGCAGCGTAATCGTGAAGGTGCTGCCGTTGTGAAGTTCCGATGCTACCGACATGGTGCCGCCCAGTCTGCGCACAAGTGCGCGGACATGGGCAAGCCCGATGCCCTGACCGGGCTTGTCCTGGGTTCCGGCGCGGCGGAACAAATCGAAGATGCGCTGGTGGTCCTTGGGATCGATGCCGCGGCCGTTGTCGGTGACCTCGAAGATCGCGAAGCCGAGCTTGGTGCGGCCCTCGATCGAAATCTCGCCGGGAACGCCGTTCCTGAGGTACTTGAGGGCGTTGTCGATCAGATTGGAGAAGATCTGCTCCAGCGCGAGGCGGTCGCTGACGATATTTGGCAGCGCGCCGACCTCGACGGTCGCGTTGGCCTCGACGGCCTGGTGAGCCATCGTCTTGACGATGCCGTCGATCAGCTCGCGCAGATCGATGCGTTCGGGCTTGAACTCGCGGCGGCCCTCGCGGGTGAGATTGAGGATCGCACTGATCAGGCGATCCATCTTGGCGA
The DNA here is from genome assembly GCF_054058795.1 of Bradyrhizobium sp. USDA 4506. Taxonomy (NCBI): domain Bacteria; kingdom Pseudomonadati; phylum Pseudomonadota; class Alphaproteobacteria; order Hyphomicrobiales; family Nitrobacteraceae; genus Bradyrhizobium; species Bradyrhizobium sp. USDA 4506. The sequence continues at coordinate 2,469,433 of NZ_JBSSBM010000002.1, forward strand.
TCGACGATTTGATGAAGCCGAGCGATTCATTGAAGTCGTCGGATAGCTGCTTGTCGGAGCCTTCGAGCTCTGGCTCGGCCACATCGGTCGCGTCTTCCGGCATCGCCGGCGCTAGCGAGGCGGCGCGATTGAGCGTGGCGATCCGCTTGAAGATGTCGCCGCGCAGTTCCTCGAGCTCGCTGGTGAAGCCCATGATGTTGACCAGCGGCGAGCGCAGATCGTGGCTGACGATATAGGCGAAGCGCTGGATTTCCTCGTTGGCCTCGCGCAGGTCGGAGGTGCGCTCGTCGACGATGGTTTCGAGATTGACGTTGCTGTCGCGCAACCTGGCCTCGGCCTCGTCGCGTGCCCGCGACGATCGCCGCAGCAGCACCACCGAGAGGGCGGCGAGCGCCAGCACCATGCAGGAGCCGGCGATCGTGACGGAGGAGGCCAGCACCTGGGTCTTGTCCGCCGTCGCGGTGCGCAATGCCAGCAGACGATCCTCCTCGGTGCGGATGTCGCGGGCGATCCGGGCGATCGCCTCGACCGCATCGGTCGATGTGGTCTTGCGCAGGACGTCGACGCTGGTCGCCGTGTCGTTGTTCTTGACGCGCTCGATGCTGAGCGCGAACTCGGCCAGCCGTTGCTCGACGGCGGCCTTGAGCTTCGCGGCATTGGCGACCTGCGCCGGATTATCCACGGTCATCATCTGGAGATGGTTGAGCGCGGCCGGGACTCCCGCTGCCGCGGACTGGTACTCGGACAGGTATTGTGGTGCTGATGTCAGCAGATATGCCCTGGTCGCGCTTTCGGCGCGCCTGACGTCGAGCAGCAGGTTGGCAATCTGGCTGTCGGTCTCGACGGTGTGAATCACCCAGGCGTTGTCCTCGCGCGCCTTGTTGACCAGCAGGACGGACGCCACGCTGACCGCGACCAGCACGAAAAATCCCGCCGACAGCAGGAGGATCTGTAACGTCGATCGGCGTCGTGAAACGACCGTCACGACGATCTCGCTATGGGAGTGGGATTCAACGCGTCCCCGTGGAAAGCCAATAACCCTATAGTACGTCTGAGGAAGGGCTGGGTTCCACGGAGTTCCGAACTATTTTGCGGCGTCGGACGGCTGACCGGCGAGGTACTGCTCCAGCCAGTGAATGTGGTAGTCGCCCTCGATGATGTCGGGCTCGCGCACCAGCGCGCGGAACAGCGGCAGCGTCGTCTCGATCCCGTCGACCACCATCTCGTCCAGCGCCCGGCGCAGCCGCATCAGGCATTCGCCGCGGGTCTTGCCGTGCACGATCAGCTTGCCGACCAGCGAGTCGTAATAGGGCGGGATCACATAGCCCTGATAGACGGCGGAATCGATCCGCACGCCGAGGCCGCCAGGCGGATGGAATTGCGTGATCCGTCCGGGCGAGGGACGGAAGGTCTGCGGGTTCTCCGCATTGATGCGGCACTCGATGGCGTGGCCGATGATCGCGATGTCGTCCTGTTTGGCCGGAAGGTCGCCGCCGGCGGCGATCCGGATCTGCTCCAGCACGAGATCGATATCGGTGATGCTTTCGGTGACGGGATGCTCGACCTGGATGCGCGTGTTCATTTCGATGAAATAGAACTCGCCGTCCTCGTAGAGGAATTCGATGGTGCCGACGCCGAGATATTTCATGTCCCGCATCGCCTTGGCGCAGGTCTCGCCGATCCTGGCGCGCGCCGCCGCCGCGAGCACGGGCGACGGGCCTTCCTCCCAGACCTTCTGGTGACGGCGCTGCAGCGAGCAGTCGCGCTCGCCGAGATGGATTGCGCCGCCGCGGCCGTCGCCGAGAATCTGGATCTCGATGTGGCGCGGCTTCTGCAGATATTTTTCCAGGTAGACCGAGGCGTCGCCGAATGCCGACTTGGCCTCGTTGGCCGCGGTCGAGAGCGCGAGCGCGAGGTCAGCCTCAGTATGGGCGACCTTCATGCCGCGGCCGCCGCCGCCGGCCGCCGCCTTGACCAGCACCGGGAATCCGATGTCTCTGCCGATCGCGAGCGCGTCGGCCTCCGAGGTCACCGCGCCGTCCGAGCCGGGCACCACGGGAATGCCGAGGCGCTTGGCGGTCTTCTTGGCTTCGATCTTGTCGCCCATCAGGCGGATGTGCTCGGCCTTCGGTCCGATGAAGCCCAGATTGTGGTCGGCGAGGATCTCGGCGAAGCGCGCGTTCTCGGACAGGAAGCCGTAGCCGGGATGCACGGCGTCGGCGCCGGTGATCTCGCACGCCGCGAGCAGCGCCGGCACGTTGAGATAGGAATCCTTCGACGGCGGCGGGCCGATGCACACGCTCTCGTCGGCGAGCCGCACATGCATGGCGTCGGCGTCGGCGGTGGAATGCACCGCGACGGTCGAGATGCCGAGCTCCTTGCAGGCGCGCAGCACGCGAAGCGCGATCTCGCCGCGATTGGCTATGAGGATCTTGTCGAACATCGCAGCGCCTGGTGTTGACGGAAGCTATTCAATGATGACGAGCGGCTCGCCGAATTCGACCGGCTGGCCGTCCTCGACGAGAATCTGCGTCACGGTGCCCGCGCGCGGCGACGGGATCTGGTTCATCGTCTTCATGGCCTCGATGATCAGAAGCGTCTGGCCGGCGGAGACCTTGGTGCCGATTTCAATGAACGGCTTGGCGCCCGGCTCGGGCGCCCAATAGGCGGTGCCGACCATCGGCGACGGCACGGCGCCCGGGTGCTTGGCGAGATCGGTCGCAGCCGCAGCCACCGGGACGGCAATGGCGGCCGGTGCGGCAACGCCCGCCACGGAGGCGGCGGGCACCGAGGCCGCGATGCTGATGTTGCGCGCGACGCGGACACGCAGGCCGGCACGCTCGATCTCGATCTCGGTCAGATTGGTTTCCGCAAGCAGCAGCGCGAGTTCGCGAATGAGGGCGCTGTCGTCGCTCTTGGAGTCGTTCTTTTTTGCGGTTGATTTGTCGTCTGGCTGGCGCGCCATGCTCTGTGATCCAAAATCTTTGTCTGGTGACGGGGAACGTCAGGATTGACGATTAAGTCTTTGGCTTGGCGTCGATCTTGACGCCGATCCTGGTGGCGAGGCCGATGATCGCAAGCCGGTAGCCGTCGATGCCGAAGCCGCAAAGTGACGCGAAGGCGGCTTTAGCAGTGAACGAGTGGTGCCGGAAGCTTTCGCGGGCGTGGATGTTGCTGACGTGAACTTCGACCGCGGGGATCTTGACCGCGATCAGCGCGTCATGCAGCGCGATCGAGGTATGAGAGTAGCCACCGGCGTTGATGATGATGCCGACCGCCTTCTTGGCGTGGGCCTCATGGACGAAGTCGATCAGTTCACCCTCGCGGTTGGACTGTCGGCAGTCGGCGCTCAGCCCGAACTGGCGCGCGGTGTCTGCGCACAGCTTCTCGACATCGGCGAGGGTGGCATGGCCGTAGGTCTCCGGCTCGCGCGTCCCCAGCAGATTGAGGTTCGGGCCGTTCAGCACATAGATCGTTCCGGCAGCAGCCATTCCAGAGTTTCCTGCTAAGGGTTCCGGCCAAAGGTTCCGAAGGGGGTCCGACAAGGGGTGGAGTGGGCCGGGTTATAGGTAACAACCGGCCGAAGGGGAAGTCTTTAGGTGAAATCGGAACGTCTTCAACAACTTCCTCCGACCTGTTAGATGACTGTCCTAACCTGCGGAAAATGCTGATTAACCAAATCTTGCGGAAGCGCCTTCGGCGGGCGCTCCGGCCCGCCATCCACTGCGCGATGCGGGGTGCGGCCGAAAGCAAGACCCCGCCCCGAAGGGGCGGGGTCGAGATGAAGGCGAGGGCCCGTTTGGGCGCCCTCGCACCGAGGCCGGTTTAGCCCTCGATGATGTAGACGATCTCATGGGTCTCAGGCTGCACGATCACGTAGCGGCCCTTGACCAGGATGAACTGATAGCCGCGCCACTGCGGGTAGATCGTCACGACCCGCTCCGGCACCGGGTAGAAGTGAACGTCAGCCGGAACGCGGGTGCCGACCGACACGTTAAAGTTGACGTTGGTGGCTTCGGTCACGTGCTCCGACTTGATCGCGGTCGTGATCTGGCTGCGCTTCTCGGCCGGCGGAGCCGCGGTGGCCGACGTTGCCGCGTTACCGGTCGTGGTCTGCGTGCGGCTCGTGTCGTTGGTCTGCGCGCGGTTGGGGTCGGCCGGGCTCTTGGTCTGAGCGTTCTGGTTGGTCGTGGCACCGGCACCGCTCTTGTCGCGGCCCTCGGCGTTCATCTTGCCGCTCTTGTCACGCTCCTCGGCTTTCATGTTGCCGCTCTTGTCGCGACCTTCGGCCTTCATGTCCTTCGAGCCCTCCTTGGAGCCCTTGGTCGCTTCGTTCTCCGAGCTCATGCCCTTCGACTTTTGGGTACTGTCCTGCGCGCCCTTGGTGGCCGTGCCGGACTTGTCGGACTCCGCACCCTTGGTGCTCGACTCACCGGTCGTCGAATGCTCGGAACCCTTCATGCCGCTCTTGTCATGCTGCATGGTGCCCGATGACGCACCACCGGACGGTGCAGACTGCTGCGTGGTCGCACCACCACCGGCCCCGGTTTCCTTGTTGGCGCCGCCCGGCGCCCTGTGCGTTCGCGAAACCGGTGCCGGCGATCAAAGCCGCCGCCGCGACCGAAATCAGAAAGCGGTTAGACATCGCAATTCCTCCTCGTTTTTCAGCATTGCCCGCGCCGACAACGGGAGAGCATGTGCGATGTTCCTGTTGATTTGCGGTTCCTTGCGGTTTGTTCTTGAGGTGAATGCGCGATGAACGCGCGAGATGAATGCGCGGCTGCTTCAACCGCAGGCCCAGTCGAACTCCGCGCCCGCATGATCGAGCTGGCCGTTGCCGCCGCCGAAATTGAAGCCGCCGAAATGCTCTTCGATCTCGAGATTAGGTCGCGCTATATTTTCGGCTTCGCGCGACTTGCGTCGTTGGTGACGGCCCTTGGTTGCGACCCGCGCGGAATCGGTTCGGGTGGCGGCAACAAAAAATCCGGCTGCATCGCAGCCGGATTTTGTACGCGATGAGCGCTGTCGGAGCGGCGATCAGCAGGTCGCCTTGCCGCAGCGGGCGATGCCGATCTTTTCCTTGAGGTTGTCGACGCCGACGGCGCCGATCACGACCTGCTTGCCGATCACGTAGCTCGGTGTGCCGTTCATGCCCATGGATTCGGCGAGTCGGAAGTTCTCCTCGATGGTCGCCTTCACCTCGGGGCTCGCCATATCCTTCTCGAGTTTCGCCATGTCGAGACCGACCTCCTTGGCGACCGCCAGCGCACGCGCCTTGTCGGCGGCGCCACGGCCGCCGAGCAGCTTCTGGTGGAAATCGAGATACTTCTTGCCGGTCGGATCCTGCATGCGCACGGCGACCGCGACCTGCGCGGCCTCGACCGAGCCCTGGCTCAGCACCGGGAATTCCTTCAGCACGACCTTCAGCTTCGGATCCGCCTTCATCAAATCGAGCATGTCGGACATCGCGCGCTTGCAGTAGCCACAATTGTAATCGAAGAACTCGACGAAGGTGACGTCGCCGTCCTTGTTGCCGAGCATGACGCCGCGCGGCGAATTGAAGATGGTGTCGGCGTTCTTGGCGACGCTCTGCTCATGCTTCTCGGCTTCGGCGGCGGCCTGCCGCTTGCTCAGCTCGTTCATCGCCTCCTCGAGCACCTCCGGGTGCGCGATCAGATAGTTGCGCACGATGGTCTCGATGTCGCCGCGCTGGGTGTCGGTGAAGCTCTGCGCGGACGCCGGAAGCGGCGCGGCGCAAACGCCGAGCGCGAGCAGGGCAGGGGCAAGAAAACGAAGCGCTGGCATGACAAAATCCTTGTTCGCGGTGGCTCAAAAAAACGGCGGGGCCGTGAGCCGGTTTCGGTGATCGTTGTATGGAACTACGGTTTATTTCTAGTTGTTTTTCTGACCCGGCATGGGCTTGGCGCTCACAATGTCGTCAGCTTTGACCCAGCCGGGCGTGCCGATCGCGAACCGCGTCTTGGCGCGTGACGCAAGATCGCGGGCGGTCTTGGTGTCGCCGCGGAGATAGGCGGCCTGCGCCGAGGCGAGGTCGGCCTGGGCATAGTCGCCCTTGCGGCCATAGGCCATCGCGAGCTGGGTATAGCCGAGCGGCGCCTCGGGCTCGCGCGCCACCGCGGCACGCAGCATGTTGATCGCCTCGTCGGTGTAGGCCTTGTTGTCCGAGGCGATCAGCGCCTGGCCGAGCAGCATCTCGATCAACGGCGAATTGCTGGAGAGCTGCACTGCGCGGCGCAGCGGCGCGATGGCTTCTGCCGGCCGGCCGCCTTCGAGCAGCGCCTGGCCGCGCAATTCATGGAAATAGGGATTGTTGGGCTGCACCTGGATCAAGCCGTCGATCTGCGCGATCGCCGAGCGCAGATCGCCGTGCAGATAGGTCGTGATCGCGCGTGCATAGCGCGCCGGCAGGCTGGTGTTGGACAGCGGATAGCGGCGGTAGACCGTGTCCTGCCGCTCCATGAAGCCCGAGATCTTGGCGCGCATCATGTCGTGGCGCAGCTGCAGCGCCGGATCGTCCTTCTTGTCCCAATAGGGGCTGGAGCGCGCCAGTTCCTGCAGCGCGGAGACGCGATCGACCGGCATCGGATGCGACTGCAGATAAGGGTCAGCCCCGCGCGAGGCGAACAGGCTCTCGTCGGTGAAGCGCTTGAACGTCTCGTACATGCCCTTGGCGGACTGTCCGGTCGCGTTCAGGAACTTGACGCCGGCGCGATCGGCGTTTTCTTCCTGCTGGCGCTGATAGGACAATAGCGTGCGCTGAATGACCGCTTGCGGCGCCGAGATCGCCGCGGCGCCGGCGCTGGAGAGACCGTTGCCGCCGCCGCGGCCGCCCGCACCCGCGGCAAGCGCGCCGACGCCGAGCAGCATCGCGATGATCATCTGGGTCTGGGCTTGCGCCAGCTGCTCGCGCATCTTGGCGAGATGGCCGCCGGCGAGGTGGCCGGTCTCGTGCGCCAGCACGCCGATGATCTGGTTCGGCGTCTCCGATTGCAGCAGCGCGCCGTAATTGACGAAGATGCGCCGGCCGTCGGCGACGAAGGCGTTGAACGAGCCGTCGTTGATGATCACGATCTGGATGTTCTGCTTCTCCAGACCGGCGGCGCGCAGGATCGGCCTTGTGTATTCGCGCAGCAGCTGCTCGGACTCGGTGTCGCGCAGCACCGGCGGGCCTTTTTGCTGGGCTCGCGCAGGGACCACGGGGCCGACCGCGAGCGCAACCGCAGTCATGAGCGCGGTGAGCTTGAAGGTCCTGGTGCGAAGCGCGAGGCGGAACAGCATGGGCGATCTATCGGCGATGACTGGCCGCGCCGGCGCGAGTCCGGGGGCCGGGCCCGACCGGATTTGGCGCGTGGCGCAGTCTGTTGTTTTTGCAGTTCTTCTTCACGCGAACCGGGTATTCACTTGGCCTGAAAGCGTTATAAGGAGCCACCGAATGCGGCCAGCATTCGGCGTTGCGCGATTTCCATTGTAATTTCAATTACTTGTGATCACGCCGTAACGGGTTGTAACAGAAACGAAGTGCTTAGTCAGCCTCTTACCAGCAGTAAGGGGTGGCAGTCCGCTTCTGCGCGATCTTCATGATCTGATGATGGCGAAGTGGTCGCTTTAAAATTTTTGGTAGTGGCCTCAGTTTGAATTTGGCTGAGAGAGACAACCTCTCCAACCGAGAGGTTGCCGTCATATTTGGCGATATCTTCACGGCAGTGTTTCGAGCCTTGCCATGCCGCGCATAAGGCGCCATTTGCCGTCCTTAAATACAAACGTCTTTGCGAGGAGCGAACTCCCAACTGGCTGTGGGGGGAGGCAATGGCTTAGGTGGCCTATCCACCAACGCACCTTGCATTGTGCAAATCGACAATCATGCGTCCGAAATCGTCAAAATTCTTAAATCCGAGAAAACCAAACAGTCGAGGCTGGCTCCTCGGAACCGCCAACCAAATAGAACCCGATTGCTTCCCTAGCTCTATTGATTTGCCAGCAACCATCTCCAGAGGATCAATGTATCGCTCAAGATAGACGCTTCCGTACTCGGACCCATAGCTACGAACCTCCACGCTCTTGATTTCTTCGAGAGGCACGCCGAGCCATTGATGGCCTGCCCTGACACGTACATTTCTATTCGTGAGGACAAATGAGAGCCCACGCGCTAAAAGCACAACAATCAAAAGGAAAATCGAAAATACAATAAGATCCAGTAGCGCCACGACTTTCAAAAGGAATATTAAGGGGCCGCCTTTCGTGAACATCAGCAGAGGTATTAGAAAAGCACTCAAGCCAAACATGGAAAGGATAGCGGCCCGAGACGCTTCCCAACTATACAGAAACGGATTCGGCTTGGCCTGAGACAGGACTACTTCGTCTTCCGATAGTCCGCTGAGCCGATCCAGCTTGAGCGCCCTCATGATGCCGTTGAGCCTCCCGTTTTCGTCACTGATGCAAGAAACGACGCCCACAGCGGGTCCAGCATCGCCTTCGTTGCAGGTGGCAACATCAGCATGAGAGGGCATGAAGCGATCAGCGCCGTGCAGGCCAACCGCGCCTTCATCATGGGCGCGCGCCGTCGTTCCCTGCGAACGCCGTGAGCTTCCACTTCAACGGTCTGCACGTGATAACCCCGCTTCGAAATGTTCAGCGCACGGGGAAGAGCGAAGAAAAATCGCAGCACAACCTAGCGCGTCAGCCTGCTGTTGGGGTAAGACCGCTCGTACGGAATGGTGCGCTTTATGCACGCTCTAAACTCTTGACTTGGTGCCGGAACCGCCACGCTCATACTTAATTCCATCCCACAATTGCAATCGGTCAACCTTGTTCAGGTCTCCACGCCGCGAGATTTGGATGTCCAAGAGAGACAGATCAAAATGAAGTGGATGAGCGCGCAAGATTGCCGGTATCTTGTCCGCCTCCTTTGAGGGGAAGCGCTGGTCTAAAACAATGCTCCACTCGGTTTGAGGTGCGGCCGATTTCGGCGTCTTTGACGAAATTATCGGGGTTGGCAATTCCCCCTTCATTTGCGGGTCTGATGAAACAACATTGCCCGCCTTGAATGTTATCGAGCCAGTCAAACTGACGATATCGAAGGTGTGCCCTGTCCCGTTGAAGAGGCGTATCCTAATTTCGCCGTGATGATCGGACTGCACGTTCTTTAGGCCAATTCCGATGTCGGCAACGTACAAGCCGAACAGGAGCGGTGCGGGGCCCTGTGTAATGGTGGGCGCGAAGATTTTGTCATCGGATGGCGGCGGCTCCGATGTGTGCGGCGGAGGCGGAGCTACGGTTCGATGTCGGTAATAATCCCACGCGATCAAAATGGCCCCCGCAATCATTAGCGGGATCATCATCCAAGGCGGCGGGCTTAGAATAAAGCCGATCACAGCGCCAACCCATCCCGGGTCTGACCACCGCGAAATCAGGAAATCGATATCTCCCCCGCGTTCGACGCCCCATTTAATAAGGCGCCCCAGCGGTTGAAGCCATGTTAGCAGGCCCAACAATAGGGCCCAGTGACGCTTGATCCACCCCATGGTACGAAACTAGCCGCCAGACCTACTAGAAGGCGAGTCCGTATCCGAGACACCCCAAGGTATTTTCTTTCGGCGGCATTCAAACTGACAGTACCGAGTGAAGTCCGTATCAGTTTCCTAACAGAAACCTATCAAAAATGCCGGCACAAAATGCGAACAGGTGATAAGAGGTGCGTTGAAAACACAGCGTTATTGCCCCTCGTCGTTTTCGGCCAGTCTGGGGCGGCAGCCGGTAACGGGAACCCGAATTCGGCAGCGGCCGTGCAATAGCAGAAATCCATGCGTGAAGCGACACCGAGAGACCGTGTAGGCAGCCTGTTGACAGCGTCCGGACGGAGCGATGTTCCGCCGTTCATGGTGATGGACGTGATGGCGGCGGCCGCGCGAATCGAGGCCGCCGGCGGCCATGTCATCCATATGGAGGTGGGGCAGCCTGCCGCAGGCGCGCCGAAGCCGGCGATCGCGGCCGCGCAGGCCGCGCTTGCGGACGGGCGGATCGACTACACCTCGGCACTTGGCATTCCCTCGCTGCGCGCACGCATCGCCCGGCACTACAGCGACACGTATGGTTGCGCGGTAGACGCTGAGCGCATCATCGTCACGACCGGCTCGTCGGGTGGATTCATCCTGGCGTTTCTTGCGATGTTCGAGCCGGGCGACCGGGTCGCCGTGACCGTGCCGGGCTATCCGCCGTACCGGCATATCCTGACCGCGCTGGGCTGCGAGCCGGTGCTGATCGAAACCTCCGGCGACACCCGCCATGCCCTGACCGGCGAGGCGCTGCTCGCCGCCCATCGCAAGGCGCCGCTGAAGGGCGTGCTGGTCGGCAGCCCCGCCAACCCGACCGGCACCATGATGTCGCGCGAGGCGCTGTCGACCCTGATGGCGGCCGCCGACAGCGCGGGCATCCGCTTCATCTCCGACGAGATCTATCACGGGCTCGACTATGCGTTTCCTGCGGTGACGGCCGCAGAGCTGTCGCCGAACGCGCTCGTGATCAACTCGTTCTCGAAGTACTTCTGCATGACCGGCTGGCGTGTCGGCTGGATGGTGGTGCCCGACGTGCTGGTGCGGCCGATCGAGCGGCTGCAGCAGAACCTGTCGATCTCGGTGCCGACCCTGTCGCAGATCGCGGCCGAAGCGGCGTTCGAAGGCCGCGAGGAGATGGAGGCGATCAAGCGCGGCTATCAGGAGAACCGCCGCATCCTGATCGAAGGGCTGCCGAAGGCCGGCCTGACCAAATTCCTCCCCGCTGACGGCGCGTTCTATCTCTACGCCGACGTCTCCGACTTCACCTCGGACAGCTTCGCCTTCGCCAGCGAGATGCTCGAGAAGGCGCATGTCGCGGCGACCCCCGGCGTCGATTTCGATCCGATCCACGGCGGCGCCTTCATCCGTTTTTCCTATGCACGCTCGGCCGCGGAGATGCAGGAAGCAGTTGCACGGATCGCGCATTGGCTTAAATAGCCCGCGAACTCCAGGAGCCTTCAAACTCCAAGAGCCATCAAGAGCCTTCCGGCGTTCGCTTTGCCTTTCGGATCGGTTTCGCAGCGCAGTGCCGTGGTTTCGCCGGCACTGTGGCGGGCGGATCATCGCGGATAAGCGGCAGGGCCCACACAGTTCCATTTGACTTGAACCGCCAAGTTGATCTTGGCTGTTTCCGCCATTTCTGAGGGGGAGTGACACATGGCAACGGCAACCGTTGTCACGGCTGCGCCGGCGAGCGCCGGCAGCAAGCCGTGGTATAAAGTTCTCTATGTCCAGGTCCTGATCGCGATCGTGCTCGGCGCATTGGTCGGCTGGTTGTGGCCGGGCCTTGCCACCAACGAGTGGATCAAGGCGCTCGGTGACGGCTTCATCAAGCTGATCAAGATGGTGATCGCGCCGATCATCTTCTGCACCGTGGTATCGGGCATCGCCCATATACAAGATGCCAAGAAGGTCGGCCGCATCGGTGTCAAGGCGCTGGTGTATTTCGAGGTCGTCTCGACCTTCGCGCTGGTGATCGGATTGCTCGTCGGCAATCTGGTCAGGCCTGGCGCCGGCTTCGGCAATGCGGCGGCGAACGCGCAGGCGGTCGCCGGCTATGCCAAGCAGGCGGAGGCGCAGAAGAGCGTCGACTTCGTGCTGCACATCATTCCGGACACAGTGGTCGGCGCATTCGCGCAGGGCGAGATCCTTCAGGTGCTGCTGTTCTCGGTGCTGTTCGGCTTCGCGATCATGGGCCTTGGCGAGCGCGGCCACACCATCCGCTCGTTCATCGACGACGCCGCGCATGCGGTGTTCGGCGTCATCTCGATCGTGATGCGGGCGGCGCCGATCGGCGCATTCGGCGCGATGGCCTTCACCATCGGCAAGTTCGGCACCGGCGCGATCCTCAACCTGATGGGGCTGATCGCGACGTTCTATCTGACCGCCGCGTTGTTCGTGTTCGTGGTGCTCGGCATCATCGCGCGGATCGCCGGGTTCTCGATCTTCAAGTTCCTGGCCTACATCAAGGACGAGCTCCTGATCGTGCTCGGCACCTCGTCCTCCGAGAGCGCGCTGCCATCATTGATGGAGAAGCTCGAACGTCTCGGCTGCTCGAAATCGGTGGTCGGCCTCGTGGTGCCCACGGGCTATTCGTTCAACCTCGACGGCACCAACATCTACATGACGTTGGCGACCCTGTTCATCGCACAGGCGCTGGGCTTCGATCTCACCTTCAGCCAGCAGATCACCATCCTGATCGTGGCGATGCTGACCTCGAAGGGTGCCTCCGGCATCACCGGTGCCGGCTTCATCACGCTGGCGGCGACGCTTGCGGTGGTCGATCCGCGGCTGGTGCCGGGCATGGCGATCGTGCTCGGCATCGACAAGTTCATGAGCGAGTGCCGCGCGCTGACCAATCTGTGCGGCAACGGCGTGGCTTGCGTGATCGTCGCCTGGTGGGAGGGCGAGCTCGACCGCGACAAGCTCAATGCCAATCTCGCCAAACAGGTCGACCCAACCGACATGGAGACCGCGTTGACGACGGACTAGTTCTCCTTAGTTAGAACCGGTCCAGCCGATACGGCGAGGTGTCCACCGCGGATGCCTCGCCGTTCATCGTTTCGGCCAGCACCCGCGCGGTCGCGGGGCCGAGCGTGAAGCCCTGATGGCCGTGGCCGAAATTCACCCACAGCCCGCGATGCCGCGGCACCGGCCCGAGCACCGGCAGCATGTCGGTTGTGCAGGGGCGGGTGCCGAACCACGGTTCGGGCTCGACGCGGCTGCCGATCTCGATCAGCTCGCGCGCCGCCGCTTCGGCGTAGCCGAGCTGGATCGGCGTCGCCGGTGCGTCGGGACTGGTCAGCTCCGCGCCGGTGGTGATGCGGATGCCCTTGGCCATCGGCGCCATCGCGTAGCCATTTGCAGTGTCGACCAGCGGCAGGTCGAGCGAGCGGCCGCCCTGGTAGTGCATGTGGTAGCCGCGCTTGCGTACCAGCGGGATCCGGTAGCCGAACTTGCGCAGCAATTGCGGTGACCACGGGCCGAGCGTGACCACGACGTGGGCGGCATCGATCCGGCCGCCACTGGTGTCGACCGACCAGCCGGACGTCGTCTCCGTCAGCGTCTGGGCGTCGCCGCGCAGCAGCTTGCCGCCGAGGCGCTCGAACAGTCCGGCATAGGCGGAAACAAGCCCGCCGGGGTCCGACACGGTCCAGGGCCCAAGCCAGTGAATGGCGCCGGGCAGGTCGTCGCGCAGCAACGGCTCCGCCTTGGCGAGCTCGCGGCCGTCAAGCACGCGAAACGTCACGCCGAAGTCACGCTGGTTCTCCTCGGCGATCGCAATGGCCTGTTCGAGCGCGGCCGGGTCGCGATGCAGCAGGCGATAGCCGGCGCGGCGGATCAGATTATCGGCATGGGCATCGCGGATCAGCGTGTCATGCTCGGCGGTGGCGTAGGCGATCAGGCGCGCCCAGGCGAGGGTCGCTTCGCGGTGCCGCTCGGGCGTCGAGTTCCACCAATAGCGCAGCAGCGGACCGGCGTGCTGCGGCAGCGACGCCAGGCGATAGCGCACGTCGTTGGTGCGTCCCATCGCGATCCTGGCAAGGACGGCAGGATCGCGCGGCATCGGGTAGGGCCGCACCGCCTCGCTCTGAATGATGCCGGCATTGCCGTAGCTGGTTTCGCGGCCTGGTTCCCTGCGGTCGACGAGCGTCACCGACCAGCCGCGACGCTGCAGATGCAGCGCCGTGCTGACGCCCACCATGCCGCCGCCAAGAACGATCGCGCTTTGCATTGGGATCCGTCTCCGTCAGGCTCCGTTACGCCGGCGTCTGACGAACGGATTGCCTGTTCAACAAAAACGCCCGGCGTGAACCGGGCGTTTTGACTTGCAGGTGGCGCTAGTTGCCGCCGCCGAAGCGGCGCGACCACCAGCCCTTGCGGGCCGGAGCCTCGGCCGCAGCGGCCGGTGCCGGCTCTGGAGCAGCCGCGGCCGGCTCAGGGGCTTCCTCCGCGGGGCTCTGAACGAGCGCCGCTGATGCCTCGGGCAGTGGGCTCGACGCGAAGTTGACCTTTTCGCGCACCGTCGAGCGGCGGCGCTGCGCGCGGTCGCCTTCGGCAGCCGTGTCCTCGGCTGCAGACGCCGCGGCGGTTTCGGGCTCGGGTGCCGCGACCGGCTCGACGGGTGCGACCTCGGTCGGCTGCCACTCCGGCGGCTCGGCGACCAGTTCGGGCTGCGCCAGCGAGGGAGCCGGCTCCGCATCATGACTATCGAAATCGGCGACTGCGTCGGAGGCCTCCGACGTCGCCGCCGGGCTCAACTCATCGGAGATCGATCCGGCGAGACCGTCATCCGGTCCGCCACCGCCGCGCCGGCGGCGGCCGCCACGGCGCCCGCGGCGCCGCGGACGGCGATCGCCATTGCCGGCCTGGTCGTCGCGGGCAACGCCCTGCTGCTCGTCGCCTTCGTCCTCATCACCTTCGGCTTCGGCGGCAGCAACCGCCTCGGTGCCTTCGGGCAGGACATGCATGAGATCGCCGTCCTCGCGCGGCTGCTGGGCGCCTTCACGCGCCTCGCTGCCGCCGCGGCCGCGACGCCGGCGGCGCCGCTTGCGGCGCTGACCGTCGCCTTCGCCCTCGGCGGAGCCTGCTTCATCACCGGCCGCCCGCTCGTCGGCGAGGCCTTCGGTCTCGTCGGTCTCGATCTCGGCCTCGTATTCGAACAGCTCTTCCTCGTCATCGGCCTCTTCGGCCTGGGCCGGCGCAGCGGCAGCCTGCGCAGCGAGCAGCGCCTTGGCCGCTTCGAGCGTATGCACCTGTTCGCCGCGGTCGATGATGTAGGACTGCTGGCCGTGCACCGTGGCGTCCGCGACGATCGACAGCGAAACCCGGAAGGAGTCTTCGAGGTCGCGCAGATGACCGCGCTTGTGATTGAGCACGTAGAGCGCGACGTCGGTGCGGGTGCGGACCACCAGATTGTGGGTCGCGCCCTTCATCAGGATTTCCTCGATGCCGCGCAACAGCTGCAGCGCCACCGATGAGACCGAGCGGACGTGACCGCTTCCGCCGCATTGCGGGCAGGGCTCCGTCGAGCTTTCGAGCACGCTGGCGCGGATGCGCTGGCGCGACATTTCCAAGAGGCCGAAATGCGAGATGCGGCCGACCTGGATCCGCGCACGGTCCTGGCGCAGGCAGTCGGACAGCTTGCGCTCGACCGCGCGGTTGTTGCGCTTCTCGTCCATGTCGATGAAGTCGATGACGATCAGGCCGGCGAGGTCACGCAGGCGCAATTGGCGCGCGACTTCTTCCGCCGCTTCCAGATTGGTCTTGAGCGCAGTGTCCTCGATATGGTGCTCGCGCGTCGCCCGTCCGGAGTTGACGTCGATCGAGACCAGCGCCTCGGTCTGGTTGATCACGATGTAGCCGCCGGAGCGCAACTGCACGGTCGGCGAGAACATCGCGTCGAGCTGGCTTTCGACGCCCATGCGCGAGAACAGCGGCTGGCCGTCGCGATATTGCTTCACCGCCCGCACATTGGCCGGCATCAGCATCTTCATGAAGTCGCGCGCTTCACGGTAGCCGGCTTCGCCCGCCACCTGGATCTCGTCGATCTCCTTGTTGTAGAGGTCGCGCAGCGAGCGCTTGATCAGCGAGCCTTCTTCGTAGACCAGCGTCGGCGCCTGCGACTTCAGCGTCAGGTCGCGCACCGTTTCCCACATCCGGATCAGGTATTCGAAGTCGCGCTTGATCTCCGGCTTGCTGCGGGAGGCGCCGGCGGTGCGCAGGATGATCCCCATGCCCTCGGGCACGTCGAGATCCTGCACCACTTCCTTCAGCCGCGAACGGTCCTGGGCGGAGGTGATCTTGCGGCTGATGCCGCCGCCGCGCGCGGTGTTGGGCATCAGCACGGCGTAGCGGCCGGCGAGCGACAGATAGGTGGTCAGCGCGGCGCCCTTGTTGCCGCGCTCTTCCTTGACGACCTGCACCAGCATCACCTGCCGGCGCTTGATCACTTCCTGGATCTTGTACTGGCGGCGCGGACGGAACGGGCGCTCCGGAACCTCCTCGAGCACATCGTCGCCGCCGACCGACTCGACGACGTCCTCTTCCTCGCCTTCCTCGCCGTCATCCTCTTCGTCATCTTCGCCGGCCTCGTCGCCAGGCCCGGTCTCTGGCGCGACCACCTCGGCGAGCGCGCCGTATTCGGCGACCGCGTGCTCATCGGCGGCGGCGTGAACCTCGTCGGACGCCACATGCGGCGCGTCGTCGGCATGCGCGGCGTTTTCCTCGATCTGCTCCTCATGGGCGCGCTCGGGCTCATGATTGACCTCGACCGTCTCGACGGTCTCGGGCGCGGCCGACGCGGCGGAGGCTTCGACCACAGCAACGACGGGGTCGGACGGGGCGTCGGCAACCGCCGCCTCGCTCACCTCGGGGGCGTGGTCGTGATCATGTGCATGATCGTGGTCGTGATGGTCGTCGTGACCATGATCGTGGTGGCCATGATCGTCGTGGTCATGCTCATGGTCCTCGTGATGCGCATGATCATGCTCCTCATGCTCGTGGCCTTCGTGGGCGACCACGCCGTGATCGTGGTGCCCGGCATCTTGCTCATGATGCTCGGCATCGACGGGATGTTCGTGGGCCTCGATGGTGGGCAGCGCCTGCGTGTCGTTCGCCCCCTCGATCACCTCGCTCTGGACGCGCTCGCCATGGCCGCGCCGACGGGCGTTGCGATGGCGCGACCGGCGGCGATGGCCGCGGTTCTCGTGCTCTTCCTCGGCCTCGCGATGGGCGCGCTCGTCGGCCTCGATCAGCGCCTGACGGTCGGCGACCGGGATCTGGTAATAGTCGGGATGGATTTCGCTGAAGGCCAGGAAGCCATGCCGGTTGCCGCCATACTCGATGAAGGCGGCCTGCAGCGACGGCTCTACGCGCGTAACCTTGGCGAGATAAATGTTGCCGCGCAGCTGTTTGCGCTGGGCGGTCTCGAAATCAAACTCTTCGACGCGATTGCCACGGACCACAACGACCCGGGTCTCTTCCGGGTGGGTGGCATCGATCAACATCTTGTTGGGCATTTTGGAGCTCTTGACGGCGGCGGGCGCGGATCATGGCGCGCGCAAACTGCGCCGCCCGGTGACGCGACGGTCCACCTGATTCGGGGGTGAGGGGAAGGCCGAAACGCATCTCGCGGCGCAGCGCCGGACGGGAACTCACCGGGATGATGCGACGGGCGAAGTTTTCACCTCGCGTCAGCGCGATCATTCGGGGGATCCTGGTCGGCAATGCAGTCTGGCGCATTAAGCGTCGGCCCGTCTAAACATGTTGGCGGCGAAAAATACCGCCGTATCTTTTGCTGAAAGCCCCGTCTGGCGCCGAAGCGCCTGCCGGCCATCGCATATCGAGGCCCCAAGGGACCGGATAATCGGTTATGCCTTGTCTCAAACCGTCCCTCTGGCGAGGGAGTGTGCCTGGGACCGGACGCCGCTCGGGCTTGAATCCGCCACTCCGTGTCAGCCGCGCGCGGCGCTGGCTGGGGAGGGACCGGAAAAACACGGCGGGATCTTCGATCGGGAAGGTTCCACCGCTGCACCGGGAGGCTGAACGCGACACAACCGGGAGTACTAGCCGTCAGCACCTCGTACATACGTGGATTGACCGCCGCGTGCAAGGGAAGCGTCACGCCGCCGCAACACTCGGTTCTTTTCACCGGAGCGTCATTAGGGGGCGATTAACCGTGTGGTTCTAATGCGGTAAGAAGCAGCTGGGAGGCTACGAATCGGGTGGCGAACCGCGCAAAACACCTTGTTTTTCTGGGATGCGGGCTGTTGTGCGCCGCAGCATCGGTGTTTGCCATTGCCGGCGCCCCGAGCGCCGCCGAGGGACCGCAGAACGGCCCGCCGGCACCACCGGCCGCGAGCGCCCCGAATTTCCCGGTCGCATCCGGCGCCAGGCTCGCCGGCGACGCCAAGCAGTCCCGATTCATCCTCGACCTCGACCGCAAGATCGAGTTTCGCGCCTTCCCGCTGGCTGACCCCTACCGCGTCGTGGTCGATATCCCGCAGGTCGATTTTCAGCTCGCGGCCGGCACCGGCTCGGCGGGGCGGGGCCTGGTGAAGGCGTTCCGCTATGGCCTCGTGATGCCCGGCGGCTCGCGGATCGTGTTCGACCTGACCGGACCGGTGAAGATCGCCAATTCCTACGTGCTCGACGCCGCCAACGGCCAGCCGCCGCGGCTGGTGCTGGACTTCGAGGAGGTCGACCGCACCAGCTTCGTGCAGTCGCTGGCGCCCGCGAGCCGGCCCGAATCGAAACCGGCGATTTCCGAATCCACCACCGCCACCATTCCGGCCGTCACCTCGGCGGCGCTGCCGCCGGTCGCGGTCACCGACGCGCGCCCGCTGATCGTGATCGATCCCGGTCACGGCGGCATCGACAACGGCACGCAATCCGGCGACCAGACCGAGAAGAACCTGGTGCTGGGCTTTGGCCTTGCCCTGCGCGACCGGATCGAGAAGTCGGGCAAGTATCGGGTGGTCATGACGAGGTCCGACGACACCTTCATTCCGCTCAACGATCGGGTGAAGATCGCGCGCTCCCAGTCCGCGGCGCTGTTCGTCTCGATCCACGCCGACGCCCTGCCGCGCCGCGAGGGCGATGCCCAAGGCGCCACGATCTACACGGTGTCGGACAAGGCCTCCGACGCCGAGGCCGAACGGCTGGCCGAGGCAGAAAACAAGGCTGACGCCATTGCCGGCGTGAACCTGACCGACGAGCCGACCGAGGTCGCCGACATCCTGATCGACCTCGCGCAGCGCGAAACCAAGACGTTCTCCAATCGCTTCGCCCGTCTTCTGATGGACGAGATGAAGACCACGGTGCGGATGCACAAGCATCCGCTCAAATCGGCCGGCTTCCGGGTGCTGAAGGCGCCCGACGTGCCGTCCGTGCTGGTCGAGATCGGCTACGTCTCCAACAAGGGGGACCTCGAGCACCTGGTCTCCGAGAGCTGGCGGAACAAGGCGGTCGGCTCGATGGTGCAGGCGATCGACACGTTCTTCGCCAAACGGCTGGCAACTGCCGGGTCGGCAAAGTGAAATCGGCTCGCTGAAAAGCCGGGGCCGCTGCGCCGAAGCCCTAGTTTGGCCACAGCCGCGACGGTATAGACAATGGACCGCAGGTCCGCAGAATCGACCATATTGTCCGGCGGCTCTTGTATACTCGCGTGCGCAAGGTGGCTCGCTGGGCCAAGGCTTCGTTGTGTGAGGCTCTCGCACTTTTGGACAGGCGCTTCTGATGACTGAGCGCCGGAGGGTAGGAACGGAACGTCGATAATGCGCCTGCTCGTGCGGTTTATGGGTTTCTTGTTCGCCGCCGGAACCGTCGTGTTCCTGGTCGGTGTCGCCGCCGTCGCTGGCGCCATCTGGCATTTCTCCAAGGATTTGCCCGACTACTCGCAGCTGCAGGACTATGAGCCGCCGGTGATGACCCGCGTGCATGCCACCGACGGCGCGCTGCTTGGCGAATACTCCAAGGAGCGCCGGCTCTATCTGCCGATCCAGGCGGTGCCGAAGCTCGTGATCAACGCCTTCCTCGCCGCCGAAGACAAGAACTTCTACGAGCACGGTGGCATCGACTATCAGGGCATGGCGCGCGCTGCCATCCTTTATGCGCAGAACTACGGCTCGAACCGCCGCCCGCAGGGCGCCTCGACCATCACCCAGCAGGTCGCGAAGAACTTCCTGCTCACCAACGAGGTCTCGTTCAGCCGTAAGATCAAGGAAGCCTTGCTGGCGATGCGCATCGAGCGCGCCTATTCCAAGGACCGCATCCTCGAGCTCTATCTGAACGAGATCTATCTCGGCCTCGGTGCCTACGGCATCGCGGCGGCGTCGCTGGTCTATTTCGACAAGTCGGTCAACGAGCTGACGATCGCGGAGGCATCCTATCTCGCTGCGCTGCCGAAAGCGCCGGCGGCGCTGCATCCGGTGCGCAACCGTGACCGCGCGATCGAGCGCCGCAACTATGTGATCGATCGTCTGCTGGAGAACGGCTGGATCAAGCAGGCCGACGCCGACAAGGCGCGCAAGGACCGGCTCAACGTCACCAGCCGCTCGAACGGCGCGCACATCTTCGCCGGCGAATATTTCGCCGAGGAAGTCCGCCGCGACATCTTCGAGCGCTACGGCGAAAAGAAGCTCTACGAGGGCGGCCTGTCGGTGCGCACCACGCTCGATCCCAAGATCCAGGTGATGGCGCGCAAGACCATGGTGGCGGGGCTCGTCAATTACGACGAGGCGCAGGGTTGGCGCGGGGCGCTGCACAAGCTCGACATTTCCGGTGACTGGGGCGTCAAGCTCGCCGACGTGAAGTCGCTGTCCGACATCTCGCCGTGGCGGATGGCTGTCGTGCTCGAGACCAGCGATCAGTCGGCGCGGATCGGCTTCCAGCCGGGTCGCGAGCTCGGCGGCGCGGTCAGCAAGGAGCGGCAGACCGGCATCATCACGATGGACGGCGTGCGCTGGGCCAAGACCAAGGGCAAGGCGCCGACCGCCGTTTCGCAGGTGCTGCAGCCCGGCGACGTGATCTACGCCGATCCGCTGGTGACCAAGGACGGCAACGCGGTCGAAGGCCAGTATCGCCTGCGGCAATTGCCTGAAGTGTCCGGCGCCATGGTGGCGATGGATCCGTGGACCGGCCGCGTGCTCGCGATGGTCGGCGGCTTCTCGTTCGACCAGAGCCAGTTCAACCGCGCGACGCAAGCCTACCGGCAGCCGGGTTCGTCGTTCAAGCCGATCGTGTACTCGTCGGCGCTGGACAATGGCTATACGCCGTCGACCACCGTGATCGACGCGCCGATCGAGATCGATCAGGGGCAGGGCGCCGGCGTGTGGCGTCCGGAAAACTATTCGACCGGCAAATATTACGGCCCGACCACGCTGCGCAACGCGTTGCAGCGCTCGCTCAACACCGTGACGGTGCGGCTCGCGCAGGACATCGGCATGCCGCTGGTCGGCGAATACGCCAAGCGCTTTGGCGTCTATGACGAATTGCCGAACTATCTGTCGTATGCGCTGGGTGCCGGCGAAACGACCGTGATGCGCATGGTCACGGCCTATTCGATGTTCGCCAATGGCGGCCGCCGGGTGAAGCCGACGCTGATCGATCGCATCCAGGATCGCTACGGGCATACCATTTTCAAGCACGACACCCGCGAATGCCGCGGCTGCGACGCGCCCGGGGGCTGGAAGAGCCAGCCGGAGCCGCAGCTCGTCGACCGCCGCGAACAGGTGCTCGATCCGATGACCGCCTACCAGATCACCGAGATGATGGAAGGCGTGGTCCAGCGTGGCACCGCGACCGTCGTGAAGGAGGTCGGCAAGCCGATCGCCGGCAAGACCGGCACCACCAACGACGAGAAGGACGTCTGGTTCGTCGGCTTCTCGCCCGATCTCGCAGTCGGCGTCTACATGGGCTACGACAAGCCGCGCAATCTCGGCCGCGCCGCCACCGGTGGCCACGTCGCCGCGCCTATCGCCCGCGATTTCCTCAAGCTTGCGCTCGCCGACAAGCCGCCGACGCCGTTCAAGGTTCCGGCCGGCATCAAGCTGATCCGCGTCGACGCCAAGACCGGCATGCGCGCCGGTCCCGGCGACGGCGGCAACACCATCCTCGAAGCCTTCAAGCCGGGCACCGCGCCGCCGGAGAACTATTCGGTCATCGGCGTCGCCGATGCCGATGGGCGCGGCCCTGCGCCTGGCCCGCAGCCGTCGCAGAATGGGGCGCAGCCGGATGGCGGCTTCTTCATGCGTCCGGGAACCGGGGGGCTTTACTAGCGGTCGATCCGGCCAAATCGCCGGGATAGTGCGGCCAAGTCGATTGCGCTTTGCCGCGCCGGTCGCTACATCCCCCGGAACCTTTTTAGCCAACACCTGAAAGACCATGCGCGCGGAAATCGAACGCCTTGTTGAAGAGATCAAGCAGTCAGTCGGGCTGCTGAGGAGGCATCTTTGACGTCGAACAATCGACGGCACGCCTCGCTGAGCTGAACAAGCTCGCAGAAGACCCCAATCTCTGGAACGATCCCCAGAAGGCCCAGCGGCTGATGCAGGAGCGTACCTCACTGGAGGACGCGCTCTCAGGCATCGGCAAGGTCGAGCGCGAGCTCGAGGACAATATCGGCATGATCGAGCTCGGCGAGGCCGAGAACGATGAGGGCGTGGTCGCCGAGGCCGAGAAGGCGCTCAAGGATCTCAAGAAGGAGGTCGCCCGGCGCGAGCTGGAGGCGCTGCTGTCGGGCGAGGCCGACAAGTTCGATTCCTATCTCGAAGTCCATGCCGGCGCCGGCGGCACCGAGAGCCAGGACTGGGCGCAGATGCTGCTGCGCATGTACACGCGCTGGGCGGAGAAGCACGGCTTCAAGATCGAGTTCCTCGAAGAGTCCCAGGGCGAAGAGGCCGGCATCAAGTCAGCCACCATCCAGATCAGTGGCCACAACGCCTATGGCTGGTTGAAGACCGAGGCCGGCGTGCATCGCCTGGTGCGCATCTCGCCGTTCGATTCCAACGCGCGGCGGCACACCTCGTTCTCGTCGGTGCAGATCTTCCCCGTGATCGACGACTCCATCAAGATCGAGATCAAGGAGTCCGATGTCCGCACCGACACCATGCGGTCGGGCGGCGCCGGCGGTCAGCACGTCAACAAGACCGAATCGGCGGTGCGCCTCACCCATATTCCGACCGGCATCGCCGTGGTCTGCCAGGCCGGCCGCTCCCAGCACAAGAACCGGGCGCAGGCCTGGGACATGCTGCGCGCGCGGCTCTATGAGATCGAGCTGAAGAAGCGCGAGGAGCAGGCTGCTGCCGATCAGGCCGCCAAGACCGACATCGGCTGGGGTCACCAGATCCGCTCCTACGTGTTGCAGCCGTATCAGATGGTGAAGGACCTGCGCACCGGTGTGCAGACCTCCGACACGTCGGGGGTGCTCGATGGCGACCTCGATGAATTCATGGCGGCGACCTTGGCGCAGCGTGCCTTCGGCACCGGGCCAGGATCCGTCGAAGATGTGGATTAGCCCATGCCGCGCGTCGCTTTCATCGGATTGGGACGCATGGGCCATGGCATGGCCGGCCGTTACCTCGATGCCGGCTTCACGGTCGCCGTGTGGAACCGGAGTAGGGCCAAGGCCGCGGACCTGATTGCCCGCGGCGCGCTGTGGGCGACCTCGCCGGAGGATGCCGCGATCGACGCCGATGCGGTGGTGACCATGGTCGCCGACGACGAGGCCTCGCGCGCGGTCTGGCTGACCAAGGACGGCGCTGCCGCCAACATGAAGGCCGGTACGCTCGCGATCGAATGCTCCACGGTCTCATACCAGCACACGCTGGAGATGGCGCGCGAGCTCAACAGCCGCAGCCTGATCTACATCGATTGTCCGGTCACCGGCCTGCCGGAGGCGGCGGCCGCCGGCAAGCTGACGCTGCTAGTGGGCGCTGATCCGGCCGATCTCGAACGCGCGCAGCCCTATCTCGCGCCGATCGGCAGCACGATCCGGCATTTCGGCCCCGTCGGCACCGGCACCGTGTTCAAGCTGATCAACAACCTGATCGGCGCGGTGCAGATCGCAAGCCTCGCCGAGGGCGTGGCGATTGCCGAGCAGGCGGGCCTCGACATGCAATTGGTCGCCGAGGCGCTGGCGACCGGCGCGGTGGCAAGCCCGCAGGTGATCCGCCACAGCAAACGGATGATCGACCGCAACTTCTCCGGCGCCTCCTTCACCGCGGCGCTGCGCCACAAGGATGCCGACTACGCCGTGCGGCTCGCCGAGACCTTGCTGCCCGGAGTACCCGTCAGCCGCGCCGCGCTCGCCGCCTACGAAAAGGCGAAGGCCCATGCGCCCGACGCCGACGAGGGCCAGATGATCGAGATCGTGTCGCGGCCGAAATAGGCGGGCCGCCATTGTCGGAAATCGGGTGGGAATATTCGCGGCGCTGCCCTAGTCACCTGTCCGACTGCAGGTGAGTGCCCGACATGCCTTCCGCCGACAACTGGATCGATCGCCGCGACTGGGGGCTGCTTGTCCTGCTGTCGGTACTCTGGGGCGGCTCGTTCTTCTTCAACGGCGTGATCCTGCGCGAATTGCCGCCGCTGACCCTGGTGCTGTTGCGCGTCGTGCTCGGCACGATCATCCTGCTGCCGCTGCTGCGGGCCGCCGGAATCGAATTCCCGCGCAGCCTGTCCGGCTGGGCGCCGTTCGTTGCGATGGGGCTGTTCAACAATGTGCTGCCGTTCGCGCTGATCGTGTTCGGGCAGACTTATATTCCGAGTGGGCTGGCCTCGATCCTCAACGCGACGACGCCGCTGTTCGCGGTGATCGTGATGGCGGCGGTCGGCGAGGAACGGTTGCAAGCGCGCCGCGTGGCGGGCGTTCTGGTCGGGCTGATCGGGGTTGCGATCCTGCATGGCGATGCGCTCGGCTTCGAGAGCCGGCAGGGCATCGGCATCCTGCTGTGCCTCGCGGGCGCCTTCAGCTACGGCATCGCGGCGCTAGTCGGGCGGCGGCTGCCGCAGCGCGTGCCGCCGCTGGGGACCGCGACGTTCCAGATGATGGCCTCGGCGGTGCTGATGGCGCCCATCGCCGCCGTCGTCGATCGGCCGTGGCTGTTGCCGATGCCGCATCCCGCGACATGGCTCGCCGTGCTCGGGCTCGCGGCGCTGTCGACGGCGCTGGCCTATATAGTGTTCTTTCAGATCCTGCAGCGCTCCGGCGCGACCAATGTGATGCTGGTGACGCTGCTGATTCCGGTCACCGCGATGCTGCTCGGGTATCTCGTGCTCGGCGAGCCGATCGCACTGCGCGAGGTGATCGGCGCGCTGGTGATCGCGAGCGCGCTGCTCTTGATCGACGGCCGCGTGCTGGCCTGGTTCAGCCGCGCGCCTGCTTCCACGCCGCATACCATCCGCTGAAGCGGCCGCTGTCACGCTCGCCGCCGTGCCAGGCGGCGTAGGCGGTGCCGTCGTCGGCGACCAACACCACGGCATCTAGCCCCTTGGAGCGGCGCAGCGTGTCCATCGCCTGCGCCGGCGTCTGCGCGATCGGACCTGCGACGTTGAACGAGGTGTTGACCGACATCTCGACGCCGATATGGCGGCCGAGCGCCTTCAGATAGGCGTAGGTGAGGGGATCGTCGGCCTCGCGCACGATCTGGATGCGGCCGGTGCCGTCGGCATGCACCACCGCCGGAATTTTCGCGCGCGCCTCGGGCTTCGAATGCGCCGTCAGCACCATGTAGTTATAGGCGTTGTAGTCGGCGTCGGAGGCGCCGTCTGCGAGCTCGAAATAATCGCGCGCAGCTTGCAGTGTCGCCATCGGTGCCAGCGGCCGGATCGCCTCGCGATACTTGACGCGCTCGTTGAGCCGCTCGCGCACCTCGGGGTCGCAGGGATTGGCGAGGATCGAGCGATGGCCGAGCGCGCGCGGGCCGGTTTCGGCGGCGCCCTGATAGATCGCGATCACGCCGCCTCGCGCCACCATGGACGCCATCAGGTCGGCAACCGCGTCGCGCCCTTCTGATGTCGCCACATTGCCGATCTCGGTCGAGGCGACGTCGTCGGCTTGCAGCGCCGTCGCGATGTCGGCGTTCGAGGGCGGCAGGCCGCAATAGAATGCGTGCGACAGCGGCGCGCCGCGCGGCGCGCCCGCCATATGCGCGAACAGCCAGGCGGCGCCGATCGGCACGCCGGGATCGCCGGGCACCGGCGGCACCCACATATGCAGCCGCGTCTTGCGCTGCTGTGCGCCTTCGAACCAGGCCTCGTCGAAATGCTCGAGCAGACGCATGTTGCCGAGCGCGTTCAGCGCGACGCCCCCGGTCAGCACCAGGCGGTCGGTGCCGGTGGTGCGCAGGAGATGGTCGATGACATGGATCATCGCGTCCTCGAACACCAATTGCGTCGCGGCCGCCTTGTCGACGCGGTCCTTGGTGTCGGGGCGGTGATTGATGTTCTCGACGCGCAGCACGGCGTCGGGATTCCAGAGCTGGTCGGGGCGCAGCGGCGGGCCGAGAATGTCGATCAGCGGCTGATGATAGGGATTGTCGGCGGGATCGGCGTACCAATTGGCCATCGCGCGATTGAGCTGAACGCTGCCATTGGGCCCGAGCTGTAGCACCGCCTTCAAGCGCTGATAATACGGATTGGTGGCGCGGTTCATGTCGCCCCAGGCGGCGGCGCCCATGTAGCGGCCCTCGCTGGAGAGCCAGGTCCAGCCGCCCTGGCTGGATGAGATCACGGTGTAGAAAGCACCGAGCGAGTCGAACAGGCTCTCGTTGCAATAGAGCTGCTTCATCTCGCCGTTCTCGGCGACATAGAGCGAGATCGAGCCGACGTCGCCGGTACCGTCGAGCACCGCGATCGCGACACGCTCGCGCGCATCGGCGAACGGCGAGGCCGTGAACGAGTACCAGGCGTGATTGTCGTGATGCGGCATGCAGATCAGCGGCAATTGCTTGTCGAGCCCGTACATCCTGCCGAGCCGGCGCGACAGCCGCCGCACCTGATCCAGCTGGCGCAGATTGATCGCCGGTGCGATCGGGGCGCGCAGCAGTTTGAGGCTGGCCGGCGCTTCCTCGAGCGAGGTGCGGATCAGCATCGCCAGCAGCGCCGGATAGTCCCATGTCGTGACGAAGGCGGCGATATCGCCGATGTCGCGGCCCATCCGCTGCAACACCTTGCGCATGTCGTCGAGCGCGTGTTGCGGGAACTCGTTGGTGTGCTTGTTACCGGAGAAGCGCTCTTCCTCGTTGTTGACGATCAGGCGCGGTCCGTCCTTCTGGGTGATCTCGACCAGCGCGACGCCGGTATTGTGCGTGCCGGGGCAGGCGAGGCCTGCGATATAGACGGTCTCGCCGCGCTGCAGCTTTTCGCGGATCGAGGCGATCGTGCGCTGCGCGAACGCGCCATTTGCCTTGTGCAGGCCACGCTTCGCCAGCGCAGACTCGCTGAGGCGGCGCGTGATCTCATAGCCCGCGGCCGCAAGATGCGGATGCCGCGGACCGGTACGGATGTCCGGTTTACGCAATCAGAACGCCTCGACTCGTGATCCCCAGATCGACCTTCAATCATAAATAGCGCCAGGCAACAATGCCGTTTCGCCCAACGGAAAAACCCAGCGCTTGCCAGCACATGCGTCTCTTGCGAGACTTGCCGCCAAAACCAACGACAAAAATCGGGAGAAAACGATGCCGGCTCGTTTCGGATATATTGGCGCAATCGCGGCGTTCGCAAGTGCGGCACTGATCGCGACCTCGGCCACCGCGCAGAAGAAATACGATCCCGGCGCGAGTGATGGCGAAATCAAGATCGGCAACATCATGCCATACAGCGGCCCGGCGTCGTCCTATGGGGTGATCGGCAAGACCGAGGCCGCGTTCTTCAAGATGACCAACGAGCAGGGTGGCATCAACGGCCGCAAGATCAACTTCATCAGCTACGACGACGCCTATTCGCCTCCGAAGGCGATCGAGCAGGCGCGCAAGCTGGTCGAGAGCGACGAGGTGCTGCTGATCTTCCAGCCGCTCGGCACGCCGTCCAATTCGGCGATCATGAAATACATGAATGCCAAGAAGGTGCCGCAATTGTTCGTCGCCTCCGGCGGCACCAAATTCGGCGACCCCAAGAACTTCCCCTGGACGATGGGCTTTCAGCCCAACTACCAGAGCGAGGGCCGCATCTACGCAAAGTACATTCGCGACAAATTCCCTGACAGCAAGATCGCGGTGTTCTGGCAGAATGACGATGCCGGCAAGGATCAGTTCAAGGGCCTGAAGGACGGGCTCGGCGACAAGGTCGGCATGATCATCGCCGACAAGTCGTACGAGGTCTCCGATCCCTCGATCGATTCGCAGATCGTCGCGCTGCACGATTCCGGCGCCGACATCTTCTTCTCCTGGGCGGCGCCGAAGGGCTCGGCGCAGGCGATCCGGAAGGTGGGCGAGCTCGGCTGGAAGCCGAAATTCTTCCTCGCCAACACCGCGACCTCGGTCGCCTCGGTGCTGAAGCCGGCCGGACTCGAGTTCTCCAAGGGCATCATCTCGACCGCCTATCTGAAGGACCCGACCGATCCGACCTGGGACAAGGATCCGGCGGTGCAAAGCTGGCGCGCCTTCATGGACAAATATTATCCCGACGGCGACAAGGCCAATGCCAACAACCTCTATGGCTATGTCCAGGCCGAGGCGATGATGCAGGTGCTGAAGCAATGCGGCGACAATCTCACGCGCGAGAACGTGATGAAGCAGGCCGCCAGCCTGAAGAACTTCCACTCCGACCTGATGCTCCCGGGAGTCATGGTCAACACCTCCCCCGACGACTACTTCCCGATCGAGCAGATGCAGCTGATGCGCTTCAACGGCGAGGCCTGGGAGCTGTTCGGTGACGTCATCACCGGCGAGGTCGGGCACGAGGCGTCGCGGTAGGCGAGTGGTCGTTATGAGGGCGGCGCTGGCTCGGTAAACACCGCTGTCGTCCCGGCGAAGGCCGGGACCCATACGCCGCAGCGGATGTTGTTGAAGGGGCTCGTCGTTCCAGCATCGCGCAACAATCAGCATTTGTGGTTATGGGTCCCTGCTTTCGCAGGGACGACACCGAATGTGCTGCGCGGCGTGAGTCACAAATCTACGCCATAATTTTCTCCGGCTGGCGGGCGCGAAGCGCCATGCCGCCGGCGACGCCGACGCCGATCACGTACATCCAGCCCTCGTGAAAATCGGACAGATGCGAATTGAGCAGCGAGCTTGTGATGTTCTGCACGACCACGGCGAGTCCGATCCAGCTCACGAGATCGCGGCCGGCGAACAGCCTGACGTGGCTGATCCACATCGCGTAGAGCAGCAGGATGCCGATCAGCCCCCACTGGACCCCGACATTGAGGGTCTGGTTGTGCGGGTTGTTGATCACCTCGGCCTCAAGGCCGGCTTGTCCGACGGCATCCTGCGTGAACATGCGCCTGATCGCGCCGGTGCCGTGCCCGAGCCACGGCGCCTCGCCGATGAACTTCACCGACTTCCGCCAATAGGTCAGGCGCTGCGCCGTGGAAGCGATGCCTGACGTATCGTGGGCCCGATACTCGATGCCGACGTCGGCGATGCGCTGGCGGAGGTAGGGAGACGTGGTCCAGACCACGAGGCTGGTGACCGCGACGCCGGCGAACAGCAGCCGCGTGGCGCGCCGCGACAGATGCAGCGAGGCGAACAGGATCAACAGCACCGGCATGTAGACCAGCGCGGTCCGCGCAGAGACGACATAAAGCATGTTGGCGACGAACAGCAGCATCAGCGCGATGGCGCCGGCAGCGAAGCGCCATTGCCGGGCCCGCAGCGTCGTCAATGCCGGCAGTGCCAGCGCGAACGCACAGAGCGCGAACTCCTGACTCTGGTCGAGGTAGTTCTTGACCGGCACGCCGTCGGATGCGGTGTGCGCGAGCTTGAGCTGCGGCACCGCCAGCGCGATCCAGGACAGGATCATCAGCAGCGTGCACGATACCAGGAAGGCTACGAATACCCAGAGCCCGCGCTGTGAGCGCTGGAAATAGCCGAGCAGGAACGGCAGCAGCAGCAGCTTGCTGAGCGGCTTGATGCCTTGCAGCCGTTCGACCCAGCTCGTCTCCGACCACGCTAGGCCGATCACCGCGAGTGCGACCAGCGCGATCGGCAAGGCAAAGGCCGGTTGCGCGAGGTCGAGAATGAACTGCTCCCAGTCGATGGTCGGGATCACGGCGACAAGCCACAGCAGCATGAAGACGGCGAATGCCGTGGTCGACCAGGGTAGCGACGCCGCGGCCAAGACGATCAGGGTATCGGCGGCGCGGACATAGGGGACTGAGCCGGACCAGGTACGGACGCGATCGCGCCATCGTGCTGGCGGTTCGATTGCGAGACCAATGGCGTCGGAATCGGTGCTCATGACCGGTTACACGCCGTGCGCGGTTGCACCGTTGAAGGTCGCCATCGCGGCGGTGAGCGCCTCGGCGGCGGCCGCGACGTCCGGGGCAGCCCAATGCGACAGCAGGTCGCGCGCCTGGGTGTGGTGGCCGAACCGCTCTGCAAGTTCGGCCCGCCGCGCGCGGATCCGGTCGCGCCATTGCTCCTGCTGCGCCAGCACGCGCCGCACCGAAGCGCAGATCGAGTCGGTCGAGAACGGATCGAAATAGTCGGCAAGCTCGCCCGCGACCTCGCGGAACACGGCAATATCGGAGCACAGCACAGGAGTGTTGGCCGCGAATGCCTCGATGATCGGGACGCCAAAGCCTTCGGCGAGGCTCGGCATGATCAGGCCATGCGCGTCCGCGATCAGTGCCGCCTTCTCGTGCTCGTCGACATAGCCGGAGAAGCGGACGTTCTTCGGCAGGTTGCGCGCCTGGTTGGCGCCGCCGGCATAGCCGATCACGACGAGATCGGCCTCCGGCAGCTTGCGGAAGGCGCGGATGACGGCCGCGAGGTTCTTGCGGGGCTCGTTCGAAACGATGACGACGAAGCTCGGCCGAGCCGGGACGGCGGTTGGCACCGGCGCAAGCGGCGCTTCCGCGACGTCGAAGCGGGTCCGCGGATAGACCACTCGCGCCGGAATATGCGCATATTGCGGGAGCAGGGCGCGGAAGCGGTTCATGCTGTAGTTCGAGACGAAGGCGAGCTCGTCAGCCTGATTCACGCTGGTGAAAAGGCGCGACAGGAACAGGCGTGTCGCGATGTCGTCCAGCTTGAGATCGGTGATCGGCAACAGGTCGTGCACGACGCAAATCACCTTTGCGCCCGGGCGGCGTTGGATCGCAACCCGGGTCGGGGTGTCGACGAGAATGACGTCATAGTCGCGCGCATCGACCCGCGGTGGCGGCAACCGGGTCAGGGCCGAGGTGTCCTGATAGCTGTAGAAGCCGGGCTCGAGCAGGAAATCGCCGAACAATTCGAGATGGCGCAAATCGGTCGGAATGTATTCGAGGCCCTCGGTCCGGTTCTCGATCAGCTTGACGCTGGTCGGCAGCAGATGAATCGAGCGCAGGAAGGCGATGATGAATTCGAGCGAGGTCGCCGCGTCGAGCTTGTGCTTGAACCAGCTGACGGTGCGGCGCAGGCCGCCGCGCATGATCGGCGAGTTCATGTCGGTTTCATCGAGGTAACGATAGAGCGCGAGCAGCTCGATCAGCCGGGAGTCCTCGGGCAGCAGGCGCGTCCGCTGCTGCCTGCGGTGCAGCTTCCGGTACCGGCGCGTGGTCTCCACGACGAGGGTCAGGGCATGGCCGTCGCCGGCCAGCGAGCGGATCAATTCACGGGTGAAATGGAAGATGCCGCGCTTGTGGTTGGGCTCGCCAAGCGCCTCGCTGACGACCAGGATCTTTGTCATGCGCTGATTTCTCTAAGCTCGAGGTGATGCGGGACGGGCGCATCCAGCCCGACGGTGCTGGCGATGCGGCCGTGATCGAGATTGATGATGCTGTTGCAGGTCCGGCGCAGCAGGGCGTGGTCGTGCGAGGCGATGATCACGATCGCCGCGGTCTCGACCATCTTGCGCAGCCGCTGCTCGGCCTTGGCCGAGAAATTCTCGTCGACCACGCTGAGCCACTCGTCGAGCAGCAGGATATCAGCGGGAAACGCGGTCGCGGTCGCGAACAGCACGCGCATCAGCATGCCCGACGAGAACATGCGCAGCGGCAGCCGCTGCATGCGCTCCTCCAGTTCGGTGAACGCCCAGATCTCGTCCAGGATCGCCGGCGTCGGCTTGCGTCCCGAGATCCGCAGCAGCAGGCTGATATTGTCGGCGGCGACGAAATCGAGATTGACGCCGGCACCGAGGCCGAGCAGCGGCACGATGTTGCCTGATATCTCGACGCGGCCGCTGGTCGCCGGGAACACGCCGGCGATCAGCCGCAGCAGAGTGGACTTGCCGGAGCCGTTCGGGCCGGCGAGGCCGATGCGGGCGCCGGCGTTCGCCTCGATCGAGATGCTGTCGACCGCGCGGATGGTCCGCATCTCGCTGGCCTGGCGGAACAAGCGGCCGAGCAGGCGGCGCTTCAGCGAGAAGTCGTAGGCGCCGTACAGCGGATAATCGAGGCAGACGTCGCGGAGGTGGATGCTTGCCATGCCCTAGATCCAGAATGCCGCTTTGCGCAGATGAGTCGTGGTGACGATCGCGGCGATCGCGAGCGCGGCGAGGCACGCCAGCACGTAGATCACGCTTGCCGTTGCGACATGACCGGTCGCCAGCGGGTCGCGCCAGATCGCGAACAGATGCGTCAGCGGATTGAGCCGCATCACGGTCGAGCCGCGATCGATCATCTCGGATGTCCAGATGATCGGCGAGGCCAGGAAGGCCAGCGTCAGCGAGGACTCGATGATCGGCTTGATGTCGCGGTAACGCGTCGCCAGCGCGCCGAGCACGAGGCTCAGCCCCAGCGTGCAGACCACGAACAGGGCGAGGCCGGGGAGGGCGGCAATGGCGCCGCCAACATCGCGCGGCGTCAGCACGAGCCACAGGAGTAGCGGCACGACCGCGTTATGGGCGGCGAACAGCGCCTGGCGGAAGGTACATTGCAGCAGGAAGATCACCGGCGGCAGCGCGCGATCCTTGATCAGGCTGGCCGAGCCCTGCAGCGCGGTGGTGGCGTCGAGCACCACGCTGTTCAGGAAGGTCCAGGCGGTGAGGCTCGCCGCCAGCATCGGCAGCCGCGCCACCGCGCTGGCGTTGGAGAGATGGCCGATGACCGAGCCGAGCACGGCCACCATGATCGCCATCTGGATCGACATCCAGAAGGGTCCAAGGAGGGAGCGGACGTAGCGATGACGCACGTCGGACCAGGCCAGTGTTGCCGCGATCTGGATCGCGCCGACGAAACCTGCCGTTCGGGGACGCGGGGCTGGGGCTGACGACCCCGCGTCCCTTGCGGCGGCCTCCTCGGTAACGACCTTGCGATACACCGTCTCGACTCCCTCCTTGAAGGCTGCGGTTGAGTATTTCGTCATCGCGCGATGGCGTGCGGCCTGACCCATGCGGCGGCGCCGCTCGGGATCGTTGATCAGCGTCTCGATGGCGTCGGCGAGCGCGGTGGGATCGCCGGGCGGCACCGTGATGGCCTCGAGGCCGTCGCGGGCGACATGCGGAACGCCGGTGTCGAGTGCGGTGTTGACGACGGGCCGGCTTGCGGCCATCGCCTCGAGCTGCGCCAGCCCGAAAGTCTCCGCATTGGTCACCGACGGCATCACGAAGACGTCGGCGATGCGCATCAGCTTGATGCGTTCGCTCTCGGACACCGAGCCGAGCAGGCGGACGCGGTCCTGCAAGCCATAGTCGCGGATCAGCTGCTCGAGGTTGTCGCGCTCGCGGCCCTCGCCGACGATCCAGACCTCGAAATTGCGGGCATGCGCGGCGCGCACCAGCACGTCAAAACCCTTGTAGGGCACCAGCCGTCCGCAGGCGAGCACGAGACGGCCGCGGGCATTGACGTCGTCGGCCTGTGCGGCCGGCCTGTCATATTTGGCGACATCGACGCCGAACTGAACGGCGTGGCACTTGTCGGAAAATTCCTGCAGCAGCGGCGTGGTTTCGATCAGCACCGGATCGGAGACGATGATCGCGGCGGCCCGGCGCAGCGTTCGCCGCATCATCGGCTCGACGAGGAAGCGCAAGGCCGCGTGCGAGACGATGTCGGCGTGCCAGTGCACGACCAGCGGGCGGGTGCGGCCGAGCCCGAATGCGAAGACGAGGTCGGCGAGCGGGAAGGGGGCGTGCAGCGCCAGCAGGTCGTGCTCGGCGATGCGGCGCCACAGCCGCCACGGATAGGTCGGCGCGGCCGGCAGCGACAGCACGTCGCCGAACGAGTGCACGCGCTCGACCGCAACGTCGTTGACCACGATCTTTTGCTCGCCGCCGGAGCGCGAGCAGACCAGTACGGCGGCGTTGAACGTGTCCTTCAGTCCGGCGCAGATATCGCGGATCACCGTCAGCGTGCCGCCGAACAGGTCGGGATAGTAGACCTTGAAGATGTGGAGCACCGACGGACGCCGGGCCGGCTCGTTGACGACGATCATGGGCGGCTCGATCCGGATCATGCGACGAACAGGGCGACGATGAACGGCAGCGCCAGCGCGGCGGCGAACACCAGCGAGCGCAGCAGCGCCGGAAACACCGGCTCGATCGGGCCGCAAGGCGCCTGCGGCGTGAAACAGAATGGCGCCTGCGGCGTGAAACGGAGTGCGGTGGCGGCGAACCGACCGGGTTCCTGAAATGAACAGGATTCGCGGGACGAACGAAGAGACATTGGGTCGGATTCCCTTTTGGATGAATTCTGGATACGTGGGAAAATTTCACACGTCAATGGCGGGCGGACTAAAATGTGGGATTATGTCCCACGTATGGCGGTGGACAACTTTTTGCGGACGGCGGCGGAACGCATGACGGTGCGATCGCGCCGCGACGGCGCGGGCGAGCGAATGCGGGCGTATCTAAAGCGCCATGAGCCTACTTGTGGATCGAGCAACGGCCTCCGCTTCACCTCGCCCCGCGTGCGGGGAGAGGTCGGAACGCATCGTCAGATGCGTGCTCTAGCGGAGCGTCAGGCCGGCTCGGCGGTGCTGCGTTCGATCGGCTGCAACTGGCGCCTGATCGCGGCGATGTCGAAATGAATCCGCTCAGGCAGCATTGCCGCTGCCGGGCGCTGCAGATCCTGCTCGATCACGACGCGCTTGCCGCCGTCGGAGGTCAGCGCAATCGAGATCGATTGCGCGCGTGGCTCGGCGCGGAGGCCGGCATGCGCGCGGCAGGCATATTCGCCGGCGCGCAGACCGCCGAAGCCGAAGGCGAGCAGGCGGCCGTAGATGTAGAGCGCGAGCAGGTCGGTTTCGTCGAAGCGGCGCGGCGATCCGGGCGCAACGCCCGGCAGACAGGGATAGCCGCCCGCCATCACCGTCGACACGAACTCCTCAAAGGGAACCTGGGCGATCCGGCAGGCTTCCGCGATCGCAAGGTCGAATCGGGCAAACGTCATGGAGCGGTCCGTGGCGATGGCGGCAGTGCCGGACTCCGTGACACCCGCTGGCGAGCGCGCGAGCTGTGTCCGGAGGTGATTTTGTTTCCCATAAGTGGGAAAATGTCACACGTCAAGTGAGGTGGGATTGTGTCCCACGGCGCGGACGGCTAAAAGTTAGGCATGAATGCCAAGGGCCCGAAGTCGAAGGTGGGATCGTCTGCGCCGATCGCCGCAGCGAAGCTGCATGCGCCGCTGGCGCGGATGCTGCGTCCGCTGGTGCGGCTCTGCATCCGCGGCGGCATGACGTTTCCGGCGCTGACCCAGCTGCTGCGCGAGCTCTATGTCAACGTCGCCGAGCACGACTTCGCGCTCGAGGGCAAAGAGCAGACCGACAGCCGCGTCAGCCTGCTGACCGGCATCCACCGCAAGGAGGTGGCGCGGCTGCGCGGCGCCGGCGCGCCGGTCAATGCGGTGCCGGCGACGCTGTCGCGCACCAGCGCGATCATCGCGCGCTGGCTGGCCGGGCCCGAGTTCACCGATGCCAAGGGCGATCCGCTGCCGCTGCCGCGCACCGCGGACGGAGGCGCGCCGTCGTTCGAGACGCTGGTCGAATCGATCACCAAGGATGTGCGGCCGCGCGCCGTGCTGGACGAATGGCTCGACCGCAAGCTCGTCACCATCAATGACGACGACGAGATCATGCTGGTCGAGGAGGCCTTCGTGCCGCATGGCGACGACGACCGCAAATGGCACTATCTCGGCCGCAACCTGCATGATCACGTGGCGGCCGCCGAGATGAACGTGTCGTCGGCCGCGCCGCGCTTCCTCGAACGCGCGGTGCATTACGACGGCCTGTCGGCGAAGCTGGCGAAACGGCTCGAGGGCCGCTCGCGCGAGCTGGCGATGGAGGCGCTCAAGGTTGCCAACCGCGAGGCCAACCGCGCGCTCGCAAAAGACAAGGGCGGCGACTATCGCTGGAATTTCGGCATCTACATCTACCGCGAGGGGCCGGATGGTCCGGTCGATGACGATGCCGACGAAGGCGGTGCAGCGTGAAGCGCCCGCCGGTCATTTCGCGCCGCGCGCTGCTGGCAGCGTTCTGGCTTGCCGGAACGTCGCTCGCGGGCGCGCAGGTCAAGAAGCGCGGCAACGACCAAGGCATCGGCGGCACCGGCATCACCGGTTCCGATCAGGGCATCGGTGGCACCGGCATCGTCGGGGTGATCCAGCGGTTCGGCTCGATCTATGTCAATGGCGAGCGCGTCGCCTACGCACCCGAGGTGCCGGTCAGAATCGACGGCGAGGCGGCGAGCGCCAAGGCGCTGCGGATCGGACAGCTCGCGCGCGTGGTGGCGCAGCGCGATGCCGGCGGCACGCTGTCGACCAAACGCATCGATGTGACCAGCGAGGTGACCGGGCCGGTCGAGCAAATGAAGCCGGGCGGGCTGACGGTGCTCGGCCAGACGGTCGCCTGGACCGGACGCGAGAGCTGGCTGAAAGTGGGCGCGCATGTCGCCGTGTTCGGGCTGCGCCGTACCGACGGCATCGTCGTCGCAAGTCTGGTGCAGGAGCGCCATGACGCCGCGGCGCGTGTCGCAGGGCCGCTCGAGCGCGACCGTGCCGGCGTCTTGCGGATCGGCGAGCTCAAGCTCGCCGGCGTCGATGCGGCGCTGGTCGGTCAGCGCGTGCAGGCCGAGGGACACGTCGCGCAGGGCGTGATGCAGGTGTCGCGCAGTCGGGCCGACGACTTCTCCGATCTCGCCGGCGCGAACCGGCTGTTGATCGAGGCCTATGTGCGGCGGGTCGGCAACGACCTGCAGCTCGGCTCCGGCTTTGTCGCGCGCGACCATTCGCGGTTTTCGCCGGCG
The DNA here is from genome assembly GCF_054058795.1 of Bradyrhizobium sp. USDA 4506. Classification (NCBI taxonomy): domain Bacteria; kingdom Pseudomonadati; phylum Pseudomonadota; class Alphaproteobacteria; order Hyphomicrobiales; family Nitrobacteraceae; genus Bradyrhizobium; species Bradyrhizobium sp. USDA 4506. The sequence goes on from NZ_JBSSBM010000002.1 coordinate 2,506,329, forward strand.
GCCGATACGCGCGTCGTCGTCAACGCGCAGCTGTCGGGCCCGCGCGAGCTGCGCGTCGAATCGGTGCAGTCGGTCGGCAAGTTCCCGGGCTCGTCGGTGAAGAGCCCGGGCACGCCGGGCCGCGGCCCCGGCGGATCCGGGCCGGGTCATGGATCGGGACCGGGCGGCCCGGGCGGCCGCGGCGCGCCTGGTGGCGGCGGTGGGGCGCCGTCCGGCATGCCGGGCGGCAGCCCGCCAGGCGGCGGGCCTGCGCCTGATCCCCTGAGTGGTGGACCGACCGGCCCCGGTCCCGGTGGCTTCGGCCCGCCCGGCGGACCGTTCGGTCCTGGCGGCGGTGGTGGTCCGTTCGGGCCCGGCGGCGGATTCGGCGGTGGCGGACCGCCCGGTGGCATGGGCGGCGGCGGCCGCCGCTGAAACCACAAACAAGATCGGCGCAAGCGAGACCGCTTGCGCCGATGTTCAGATCGATCGTCGTGAGATTGAGCTAGCCGGCGCTGAGCCGAACGCCGGCGCGGAGGAATTTCTGCGGATCGACCGCTTCGCCGTCGATGCGGGTTTCATAGTGCAGATGCGGACCGGTGGAGCGGCCGGTCGAGCCAACGGCGCCGATCACCTGGCCGATCTTGACGTATTCACCGACCTTGACGCCGATCTCGGAGAGATGGCCGTAGCGGGTGGAGAGCCCGTTGCCGTGATCGACCTCGACCATGCGGCCATAGCCGCCGGCCCAGCCCGCCGACACCACCTTGCCGTTAGCGGTGACACGCACCGGATCGCCTTGCGCGGCGCGAAAGTCGAGGCCGGTGTGCATTGCCGGCCGGCCGAGGAAGGGATCGGAGCGCACGCCGAAGCCGCTGGTGAATTCGACTTCACCGACCACGGGCTTGCGGTAAGGCACCAGCGCCAGCGTCTGGTTCAGTCGCTGCATCTGTGCCCGGTTGATGTTGATGCGATAGAGCTGGCGTTCGAACGCGCCGGCGTCGGCAGAGAGTTTCACAGGGACAAAGGGCCCGCCCATGCCGGAGCGCGGCGTCGCCGCCTCGAGCTGCGCCATGTTGAGGCCGAGATCGGAGATGACGCCGCGCATCCGGCGCACCTTGGAATCGATGCTGTCCTCGACCGAGGCGAGCGCGGCAACCTGGCGCCGCTCGACCTGGTCAAGCGAGGTTTGCAGGCGGACCAGCACGTTGTCGACGCCCTGGGCCTTGGCGAACTGGTTCGGCTGCGTCTTGGCGATCAGCGGCGCGCGCGATTCCAGCCGCGCCTCGCGATCCGGCGGCGCCACGAAGATCACGGTGTCGCTGATCGGGGAGGGTTTCGGCGTGCCTGAGGACGGCGCCGCCTCGGCGCGGCCCTGCGGCTTGATCGATCCGGTGCTCGTGACATCAGGCATCGCGCCGAGCGCGGTGGCGCGCGATTCCAGCGTCGACTGCCGCTTCATGATCTGGTCGAGCTTCTGGTCGAACTGCTCCTGGTCGAGCAGCTGGCGGCTGGTGGTGCGGTCGACCTTGGCGCGCAGCTCCGAGATGCGGTCCTCATAGGCGTATTGCATCTCGGCCTGGCGCGCGATCAGCCGGGTCAGCACGTCGTCGCGGAACGCGAAATAGGTCGCGGTCGCCGCCGACCACATGCCGAGCAGCACCACGGTGCCGACGATGATCCAGAACACCACCGGCCCGAACCGGACCTGCTTGCCGGCATGGACCAGGGTATAGCCCTCGCCGGAGGCCGCCACCACCGCGGCGGCAGGTGCGGGGTGATGGGCTGCCGGACGGCGTATCGGCGTCCGGCCATGGTCCTGCGGATGATGGTGTTTGTGGTGACCGGACCGGCTCGACATCGGTACTCCCGCGGCCGGTCGGACCAAGCTCCGTACGGCTAATTTGCGGGGCCGATTTGAGCCCGTCATGGTTAATTTTCAGGAAACGGAACCCGCCCGATCAGAGCGCCTGGGCAGCCTCCAATACCGCTTCGGCGTGGCCGTCGACCTTCACATGACGCCAGATCCGGGCAATTTTTCCACCGGAATCGACCAGAACCGTCGTGCGAATAATTCCCATGAAGGTCCTGCCATACATGGATTTTTCGCCCCAGGCGCCATAGGCCTCCAGCATCTGGTGGGCCGGATCGGAGACCAGCGGCACCGACAGCTGGTGTTTGTTTCGAAATGACTCCTGCGCCTTAACCGTGTCGGCGGAAATGCCGACCACTTCGGTCCCTGCCGCTACGAACTCGCTTTTGAGCCGGGTGAAATCGATCGCCTCCCTGGTGCAGCCGGGGGTGTCGGCGCGGGGGTAGAAGAACAGCACCAGCTTCTTGCCGGCAAAATCCTTCAGCGAAACGCTGTCCCCGCCGTCGCGCGGCAGGTTGAAGGCCGGTGCAGTGGCGCCCTCGACAAGTGTGACGGCGGACGAACTGGTCACGGTAGCGGCCGGCTCTCGCTTTAACGGTTTCGATGCCGCCTTGTGCGAGGCTTTGCTTTGAACACCCGCTGCGGTCGCCTTGGTCGTTTTCTTAGTTGTTTTCTTGGCCGCTGCCTTCTTCGCAACCGCTGTGCGGGTTTTCGTCGCGGACTTCCCAGTGCTTGCGCTTGCGGCGCGCGCAACCTTTGTTGCGACCCGCTTCCCGGTTGTGTTGGAGGATTTCTTGCGCGTTTTCTTGGACATACGCCTTCCTTTCGTCGCTTTCCGAAGCTCAACCATTGGGGTATTGCGGTCTTATTGGCGGCGGCCGGATTCGCACCGGCCGCTGGGCAAGTTTGATGGCCACGGAGTAACAAGTTTGATGGCCACGGAGTAAGGTGACAAGGAATTCGACGCGTGACCCGTCCGCTTGCTGAATTGGCTTTTGATTGGTTGGTTTGGTCCGCTCTGGGGGCCATCGGCGAGTAACATGATTAGGCGAGGATAGGCGGCGATGCCGGCACAGGAGCGCTCGATACGAATCGACGGGCGCCCCGATGGCGGCGATCAGCTTCGCCGTCAGCACCGAGAGGCAATGGCAAGGAACACGTCGCCGCAGGGTCCAAATCCGCGCGCCGGGGCTGACCTCTCGCAATGGGAGGACGACGCTGCGTGGGACGAGCAGGATGAGGCGGCGGGCAACCGTGCGCGGCAGTTGCTGGCGCGTTCCCACACCAACCTGCATCGCTTCACCGATTTCTGCTCCGGCATGCAGCGCTGGCTGAACGGCGAGCGCTGGATCCGTCGCATCGGACTGGTCCTCGTGGTGCTGGTCGCGATGTTCGCGACCTGCTTCGGCGGGCTGTGGTGGCGGCTCGGCGCCGGCCCGATCAATCTCGACATGGCGACGCCGTGGCTCGCCGCGGCGATCGAGGAGAACATCGGCCACGGCAACACGGTCGAGGTCGGCGGAACGCAGATCGAGCGCGCCGGCCGCGTCAGGATCGCGGTGCGCATCCGCGACATCATCGTCCGCGACCGCGACCATGCGGTGGTTGCGAGCGCGCCCAAGGCCGAAGTGCGCCTGTCGGGAACCGCGCTCTTGATGGGCCAGTTGCGGGCGGAGAGCCTCAATCTGGTCGATGCTGAACTGTCGGTGCGCATCACGCCGGACGGCAATGTTACCGTGTCCGCCGGCGACACCGCAAAACCGCTGGCCACCGGCGTTGCCTCCAAGCGGGAGGCGGGGATGCCGCCGACATTCCCGCGTCCGACACCCGCAGCCCCGCCGCCGCCGGTTGCTTCGCCGCCAGCTGCCGCCGAGCCCTCGGCGTCGCCCGATTCGGCCCAGAGCGGGCTGCTCGCCGGTCTCGACTGGCTCGACAGCCTCAGCATGACCGGCCTCGACGGGCAGAACCTCAACGAGATCGGCCTGAAGAACGGCAATCTCGTCGTCGACGATCAGCAGCGCGGCAACAAATGGAGCTTTGAGAACATCAGCCTCAGCCTGCGGCGCCCGAGCGGCGGCGGCGTTGCGCTCAGCTTCGGCGAGGAAGGCGCAAAACCCTGGTCGGTGCGCGTGCTGGTCGGACCGCAGCAGAATGGCGTGCGCTCGGTCGACATCAAGGCCGACAAGGTTTCCACCCGGAACATCCTGCTCGCGCTCCGGACCAAGGATCTGACCTACACCGCCGACCTGCCGCTGTCGGGCGAGATGAAGGGCGAACTCGGCCGCGACGGCCTGCCGACCTACTTCCGCGGCAAGATCAATGTCGGCGCCGGCAACATCATCGACACCGACACGCCCGACTACCCGATGCCGATCGATTCCGCCGAGATGAGCGTGGAATGGGATTCGGGGCGGCGCGTGCTGCTGGCGCCGATCAAGATCATCTCGGGCGCCAACCGCATCACGCTGCTCGGCCATCTCGAGCCGCCGAACGACAACGTCACCGACTGGCAGGCCGGCCTGTCGGGCGGCACCATCGTGCTGGCCGGCGCCGACAAGAACGAACCGCCGTTGATCTTCAATCGCATCAACATCGGCTTCCGGTTCGACACCGACAAGAAGCGCGTGCTGCTGACCCAGGCCGACATCTCCAATGGCGAGATCGGCGTCGCCGGAACCGGCAGCATCGACTATTCCGGCGAGCCGCGGCTGCAGCTCGGATTCGCCGGCACGCCGATGTCGGCCTCGGCCCTGAAACGGATGTGGCCGGTCATCATCGTGCCCGAGGTGCGCGAATGGGTGCTCGAGCGGATCGACCGCGGCACGCTCCAGCGTATCGATGTCGGCGTCAATTCGCCGGTACACAACCTGTCGCGCAAGGGACCGCCGATCCCGGATGACGGCCTCTCGGTCAACATTGTCGCCTCGGGTGTCACGGTGCGTCCGGTGGACCAGATGCCCGCGGTGCATGACGCGGATCTGAAGGCCAGGGTGACCGGCCGCACCGCGACCGTGACCATCAACCAGGGCATTGCCGACACGCCGGCGGGCCGCAAGATCACGCTGTCGGACTTCACCTTCGAGGTGCCGGACATGGCGCCGAAGCCGTCACCGTCGAAGGTCAAGTTCCGGGTCGACTGTCCGGTGCCGGCCGCCGCCGAAATCCTCGCCTCCGACCGGCTCAGCGATCTCTCCGGTCCGCCGATCGATCCCAACGCCAGCAAGGGCAACGTCACCGCGACGATCAATCTCGGCATGCCCGTGAAGGGCGAGCTGACCAAGGCCGATACGCTCTACTCGGTCACCGCCGACATCTCCGGCGTTGCCGTCGACAAGCTGGTGATGAACCAGAAGCTCGAAGCCAACGCGCTGAAGGTGATCGCCAGCAATACCGGCTTCCAGGTCAAGGGCGATGTCAAGATCAACGGGCAGGCGGCCTCGCTCGACTACCGCAAGCCAGCCGAGGGCGATGCCGACGTCAAGTTGCAGGCGACTCTGGACGATGCGAGCCGCGCGCGCCTCGGGCTTGATCTCGGTCCCGCGGTCTCGGGCGCGATCCCGATCAAGCTGAGCGGCAAGATCGGCAGCGGCGACAATCCCACCACCAAGATGGGCGTCGAGGCCGACCTGACCCAGCTCAAGCTCGACAACATCCTGCCGGGTTGGGTCAAGGCGCAGGGCCGGGCCGGCAAGGCGACCTTCAACGTGGTGCCGAAGGGGCAATCGACCAGGTTCGAGGATATCTCGATCGACGGCGCCGGCGTGTCGATCAAGGGGGCGCTCGAGGTCGACCAGAACGGCGATCTCATGAATGCGTACTTCCCGACCTACGCGCCGTCGGAAGGCGACAAGACCTCGCTGCGGGCCGATCGCGGTCCCGACGGCGTGATCAAGGTGACGATGCGCGGCGACGTGTTCGACGGTCGCGGCTTCCTGAAGTCGGCGATCTCCGGCCGCGATAACGATCCCAAGAGCAAGACCAGGACCACCGATTTCGATGTTGATCTGAAACTCGGCGCGGTCGCAGGATTCAACGGCGAAGCGCTGCGCAGCGTCGACGCCAAGGTCTCGCGCCGCAACGGGTTCTTCAAGGCGTTCACGCTGAGCGGCAAGGTCGGCCGCGACACCCCCGTCACGGTCGATATGCGCGGACGCCAGCAGGGCCGCGAGGTGATCTATCTGCAGACCAGCGACGCCGGTGCGTTCCTGCGCTTCATCGACACTTATTCGAAGGTGGTCGGCGGCCAGCTTACGCTCGCGATGGAGCCGCCGATCCCCGAGCCGAGCCCCAGGGAGGGGCTCATCAATATCACCGGATTCTCGGTGAAGGGCGAAACCCAACTCGATCGCGCCGTTGCCGGCGGGCCGGTCAGCACCCAGAACGGCATCGGGTTCGACGCGCTGCGCGCCGAATTCACGCGCCAGAGCGGCCAGCTTTCGATCCGCAATGGTGTGGTCAAAGGACCGACCATCGGCGCGACCATCGAAGGCAGCATCGACTATATCGGAAACCAGGTGCGGATGAACGGCACCTTCATTCCGATGTACGGGTTGAACAACATGTTCGGCCAGATCCCGTTCTTCGGGATTTTCCTCGGCGCCGGCAGCAATGAAGGCCTGATCGGCGTGACCTACGAAGTGGTGGGCACGCCGAGCGCGCCGGTGCTGCGCGTCAATCCGATCTCCGCGCTGGCGCCCGGCCTGACGCGCAAGATCTTCGAGTTCAAGCAGTACGGCCCGAACGATCTGCCGACGACGAACAACTAGAACGCTCGCTCGTCGACGCCTGCTTTCAAGGTCGGTTGAGATCGCGCGCTGACGCGCGGCGGCGGGTTCCTGTCCGCATTCATCCGAGGCTGCGACCAAGTCCGAGCGGCCCGCCGTCCGGATGACGTTCGCGCAGGAACCTTGCCCTGTCTGGGATGTTGGAGAGCAATTCAACAAACTCAGGAGGAACTCTCATGAGAGCCCTGTTATTGGCTGGTGTACTGGCGGTCGCCGGTTTCGCTATGGCCACGCCGATCTCCATTGCACCCGCGTCAGCTCAGGTTGCCGTTGATACTCCGCTCGGCGGCGTGAGAGTGGGCCCGGAGCCCCGTTACTACCGAGACTACGATCGACCCGCTTATCGCGCCTACGGGTATGATCGCGGATATCGCGGATGCCGCACCGTCACGATCGAGCGTGACGACGGATCGGTCCGGAGAGTTCGTCGCTGCGGCTAGCAGTACCGGACCAGAGGATCGACTTCCGGGTCTTAAAAGACCGTTCGAGCCGGTTCTCGCAATCAAGGAATTGGAGCCATCGACTAGGGCCGCTGCTGTTGGCGGCCTGTTTCATTTCGCGAATGCCGCCTATCGGCCCAAGGTGTTGGGTCCAAGGCCGGCATGCGTTCATGTCGGATTCCACATCGCCTCCGCAGGGGCAAGCGGACGCGTCCGAACTCACCGTCGCAGCGCCGGCACCACCAGGAACGGGATCAGGCCGAGCACCACATTGACCAGCGCGAAGGCGATCAACGGATTGTAGCTGTGGGTCCAGTCGTGGATCAGGCCGCCGCCCCATGAGCCAAGGCCGGAGCCGAGGCCGCTGCCGATCATGATCGTCCCGTAGATCGTGCCGACCCGCTCGCCGCGGAAGATCTTCAGCGCGGTCGCGGTGATCAGCGGGCCGCGCGAGCCGATCATGCTTCCGAAGCAGATGATGAAGCCGGTCAGCAGCCAGTAGTTCGGATACCACTGCAACAGCCAGAGCAGAATGATGCCGAGGATCGAGACGCCGTAGCTGAACAAGACCGAGGGCCGGCGGCCGATGATGCCGTCGAGGGTGGACACGCCCAGCATGCCGACGAACAGCGCGACGCCGGAGAAGCCCCAGGCGGTTGCCGCCTGCAGCGGCGGGAAGCCGACATCGATCAGATAGGCGACGATCTGCGCGGTCAGCGCATACATCGCGATCGCGGTGAAGAAGAAGGTGGAGAACAGCGCCCAGAAGGCGTGGTGGCGCATCGCGCTGAGCAGTGTCCAGCCGTCGTCGGCCAAGCTGCTTTCCGCCTTCCGGACGATATGCGGCGATCCGCCGGCGAGCAGCTGCCACGGCAGAAAGACCAGCGGAACAAGCAGGCAAAGCGCGCCGATGCCGAACACCTGATAGGCCTCGCGCCAGCCGATCCGGTCGATCAGAACCTGCGACAGCGGCAACAGCAGCAACAGGCCGGCGCCGGTCGCCGAATACATCACGGCCATCGCGGTCGGCAGGCGTGGTCCGAACCAGCGGCCGAGCAGGATCGAATTCGACACGTTGCCGATCAGCGCGGTGCCGAAACCGACGCAGAGGCCGACGCTGAGCTGGAATTGCCAGAGCGCTTGCGCGCGCGAGGCGACGAGGAAGGCGCAACCGAGCAGCGACAGGCCGAGCGCATAGACCACGCGCGGACCCGAGCGGTCGAACAGGCGTCCGACCAGTGGCGCGGTCAGGCCGCTGGCGAGCCAGGTCAGCGAGTAGACCGACACCACAGAGGCGCGGTCCCAGCCGAAATTTTCCGAGATCGGTTTCAGGAAAACGGTGAAGCTGTCGCTAAGGCCGCGCCCAAGCACCGACAGCACGAAGCAGAGCGCGAGCACGTTCAGCGCGACGCGGGACTGCTTCGCCGGCGTTGCAAGCGTGTCGTTCGGAGGCGTGGTCTGGTCCATCGGAAAGATGGGAGCGCGCTTTCCGCGCTCCCGACAACCGACAAATGCGAATGCGCCTATGCAGGCTTCAGCAGGACGTGGCGCTTCTTGCCGAGCGACAGTTTCACCACGCCTTCCGGCGTGAGATTGGCCGAAGTCAGCAGCATCTTCTCATCGGTCACGGCTGCATCGTTGACGCGCAGGCCGCCGCCCTTGATCTGCCGGCGCGCTTCGCCGTTGGAAGCGACGAGCTCGGCCTTGACGAAGGCGACCAGCACGCCGACGCCGGCTTCAAATTCGCCGCGCGGAATTTCCACCGTCGGCAAGGTTTCGGCCAGCGCACCTTCCTCGAAGGTGCGGCGCGCGGTCTCGGCGGCTTCGTTCGCTGCATCGCGGCCATGGAGCAGGGCGGTCGCCTCGGTCGCCAGCACCTTCTTGGCCTCGTTGATCTCGCCGCCGGCCAGCGCCGCAAGCTTGCTGATCTCGCTCATCGGCAGGATGGTGAACAGCTTGAGGAACTTGACGACGTCGGCGTCCTCGACATTGCGCCAGTACTGCCAGAAATCGTAGGGCGAGAACTGGTCGGCGTTGAGCCACACCGCGCCCTTGGCGGTCTTGCCCATCTTGTCGCCGGAGGCGGTGGTGAGCAGCGGCGTGGTCAGCGCGAACAGTTGCGGCGTGCCCATGCGGCGGCCGAGATCGACGCCGTTGACGATATTGCCCCACTGGTCGGAGCCGCCCATCTGCAGCCGGCAGCCGGCGCGGCGCGACAGCTCGACGAAGTCGTAGGCCTGGCAGACCATGTAGTTGAACTCGATGAAGCTCATCTCCTGCTCGCGCTCGAGCCGGAGCCGCACCGAGTCCATGGTCAGCATGCGGTTGACCGAGAAGTGCCGGCCGATGTCGCGCAGCATCTCGATCCAGTTCAATTTGGTCAGCCACTCGGCATTGTCGAGCATGATGGCGTCGGAAGGCCCGTTGCCATAGCGCAGCACCTTGGCGAACACGCCGCGGATCGAGGCCTTGTTGGCTTCGATCTCCGCAACCGTGCGCATTGCGCGCGTCTCGTCCTTGCCGGAGGGGTCGCCGACCATCGTGGTGCCGCCGCCCATCAGCGTGATCGGCTTGTTGCCGCTCTGCTGCAGCCAGTACAGCATCATCATGGTGAGGAAGTTGCCGATGTGCAGCGACGGCGCGGTGCAGTCATAGCCGACATAGGCGGTCGCCTGGCCCTTCGCGGCAAGCGCGTCGAGGCCCTCGAAATCGGAGCACTGGTGGACGAAGCCGCGTTCCTGTAAAGTGTTCAGGAAATCCGATTTAAATGCAGTCATTTGTCGGCGAGCCAGATCATTCTTGTTTTACGGTTTTTGCATCTATTTGCGGAACCTTGATGCTTGAGGCTGCCGCAGGCGGACGCGCAGTGGCATTATAGGATGTACTTGTTTGAGACAAGCCGGGGGTTCCCGGCTGGGGCGCTTCCAGCATGATGTTAACGGCACTCGGTCTGATGAGCGGTACCTCGCTCGACGGGGTCGACGTGGCATTGATCGAGACCGACGGCCGCCAGATCAAGGCCTTCGGCCCCTCGGGCTATCGGCCTTATACCGAAGGCGAGCGCAGCCTGCTGCGCCAGGCGCTGACGGAGGCGGTCCATCTGTCGCGGCGCGACGCCCGGCCGGGGATTTTGCGGCAGGCCGAGCAGGCCGTCACCACGGCCCATGCCGAGGCGGTCGCCAGCTTCACGACACAGCACCGGATCTCGGCCCAGGACATCGACATCGTCGGGTTCCATGGCCAGACCGTGCTGCATCGCCCTGAGCGCAGGCTGACGGTGCAGATCGGCGATGCCCTGGCGCTCGCCAAGGTGATCCACATTCCGGTGATGCACGATTTCCGCGCCGCCGACGTCGAGGCCGGCGGGCAGGGCGCGCCGTTCGTGCCGGTCTACCACCGCGCGCTGGTGCAATCGCTGAACCGCGAGGGGCCGATCGTCGTGGTCAATATCGGCGGCGTCTCCAACATCACCTATATCGACGGCACGGACACGCTGATCGCCTGCGACACCGGGCCGGGCAATGCGCTGCTGGATGACTTCATGTTCCGTCAGATGCACCAGCCGTTCGACACCGCCGGCAAGTTCGCCGCGCTGGGCAGGCCCGACGAGGCCTGGATCGCACAGGCTCTGAAGCTGCCGTTCTTTGCGCTGCTGCCGCCGAAATCGCTCGACCGCAACGACTTCGCCAGCCTCAAGCTCGGCGCCGTGGCGCCGGCCGATGGCGCCGCGACGCTGACCGCCTTCACTGCCGCGGCCATCGCCCGCGTCGTGCCGCTGCTGCCGAAACGGCCGAAAAGCTGGATCATCTGCGGCGGCGGCGCCTCCAACCTCACGATGCTGCGGATGCTGCGCGAGCGCCTGGCGCCGGCGACCGTCGAGCCGGCCGAGGCGCTCGGCTGGGCGGCGGACGCGATCGAGGCGCAGGCGTTCGGCTTCCTTGCCGCGCGCGGCATGAAGGGCCTGCCGCTGAGCTACCCCGCCACCACGGGGGTGCCGATCCCGATGACCGGCGGCATTATCGCGCGACCGTGATTTAGATGCAAATGCATCTACCTTGACAGTTCCATGCTGTTGCATTTAATTCGATGCAGTTGCATTGAACCCGAGGTTCGTCATGGCCGCCCTGAAACTGATCAGCCACAAGCTCTGTCCCTATGTGCAACGCGCGGTGATCGCGCTGCGTGAGAAGGGCGTGCCGTTCGAGCGGATCGACATCGATCTCGCCAGCAAGCCGGACTGGTTTTTGAAGATCTCGCCGCTCGGCAAGGTGCCGGTGCTGGTGGTGACGCGCGACGACGGCAAGGAGGTCGCGCTGTTCGAGAGCAACGTGATCTGCGAGTACATCGAGGAGACGCAAGGCGGCGCGAAGCTGCATCCGCAAGATCCGCTCGCGCGTGCCGAGCATCGCGCCTGGATGGAGTTCGGCTCGGCCATTCTCGGCGATCTCTGGGGGCTCGAGACCGCAACCGATGCCGCTGCATTCGAGAGCAAGCGGCAGGCGGTCGCGGCGAAATTCGCGCGCGTCGAGGCTGCGCTCGGCGCCGGTCCGTTCTTCGCCGACCAGAATTTCAGTCTGGTGGATGCGGTGTTCGCGCCGATCTTCCGCTATTTCGATCTGTTCGACCAGCTGACCGATCTCGCTGTGTTCACGCACACGCCAAAACTTCGCGCCTGGCGCAGCGCGCTGGCACAGCGGCCGAGCGTACGCAGTGCGGTGTCGCCTGACTATCCGGCGCTGCTGCATGCGTTCCTGGTCGGCCACCGCGCGCATATGCTGAAGCTTGCCGCGTAAGCCATGTCTCATTCGGTTGCCTGGATCGCGCTCGTCGTCGCCGGCCTGCTGGACGTCGGCTGGGCGATTTCGATGAAATATGCCGAAGGCTATACGCGGCTCGGCTGGACGCTGGTCTCGCTGCTGCTGCTCGCCGCGTTCGTGTTCCTGCTCGGACGCGCGCTACAGGTGCTCGGCGTCGGCGTCGCCTACACGGTGTGGACCGGCATCGGCGCGGCCGGCACGCTGGCCATGGGCGTGCTGCTGTTCAACGAGGCCTTGAACCCGATGAAGGTCGCGGGGATTGCGCTGGTGCTGGTCGGGATTGCGGCGCTGAAGCTGGCGCCGGAATGAAAGTAGGGACCGTAGCCCGGATGAGCGCAGCGATATCCGGGTTCTTGTCGGCCGCGCCCCGCATGTCGCTTCGCTCATGCGGGCTACGTGGAATCCGTAGCCCGGATGGAGCGAAGCGCAATCCGGGGCAGGTCCAACCACGGAGTCCGTGATCCCGGATTTCGCTTCGCTCCATCCGGGCTACAAGATCGCGTCAGCGCACGTTGGCGAGACGCATGTCGAGATAGCCGGTCACCGTCTCCATCAGCGGCTCGAGCTTGCCGTCGAAGAAGTGGTTGGCGCCGGGGATGACCTGCTGGTCGATCACGATGCCCTTTTGCGTCTTCAGCTTCTCGACGAGCGTGTTGACGTCCTTGGGCGGCACCACGGCATCCTTGTCGCCGTGCACGATCAGGCCCGACGACGGGCAGGGCGCGAGGAACGAGAAGTCGTAGAGATTGGCGGGCGGCGCGATCGAGATGAATCCCTCGACCTCCGGCCGGCGCATCAGAAGCTGCATGCCGATCCAAGCGCCGAACGAGAAGCCCGCAACCCAGCAGGCGCGCGCCTCCGGATTGATCGCCTGCGCCCAGTCCAGCGCACTGGCGGCATCGGACAATTCGCCGGTGCCGTGATCGAACGAGCCCTGGCTGCGACCGACGCCACGGAAGTTGAAGCGCAGCACCGAGAAGCCGCGATGCGCGAACGCGTAGTAGCACTGATAGACGATCTGGTGGTTCATCGTGCCGTGGAACTGCGGATGCGGATGCAGGATCATCGCAATCGGCGCGTTCTTCTGCTTGGCCGGGTGGTAGCGGCCCTCGAGGCGGCCAGCAGGGCCGGTGAAAATGACTTCAGGCATTGTGTTCCCTTGATTGCCGCGTTCCCTTGATTGACGTCGATCAATCAACCGGTTGGAGCCATCTTCAGCGACGGTTCGCGAACAGAGCAGCTCGTGATGAAATCGGCGCAGGCACCGCCGCGCGGCACGCTGGAGGCCTTCTAGCATGACGCAAGGGGCAAAAATCAAGGAAATTGTGCCGCTTGGCGGTCGCGAATCCGCGTGCGAACGCGCGCGCAGCCAGTGCGTCGGCGGCGATCCGGATCGACACGCCGGATCGCCTCGAAGGCTACCTGAAGTTTCAGTCTGTCATAATGCTATCGCGCTCAGGGGATCGCGAACGCCGTGTCTCGCGGCAGCAAGGCTCCCGCCGCGCGTGAAAAATCTCCCGTGCCGGTGACATCTGATCTGGTCTCGGTCGTCAACTGTCGTTATCTCGCAGTGAAGGCCGCAACCACGGTGGTTGCCGCGGATAGCTCCATGGCCGATCGCGTCTATCTCGACTGGAATGCCACCACGCCGCTTCGCCAGGAGGCGAAGGCGGCGATGGCTGCGGCGTGGGAATTGATCGGCAACCCGTCCTCGGTGCACAGCGAGGGACGGCGGGCGCGACGGCTGCTTGAGGATGCCCGCAATGCCGTGGCGAAGGCGGTCGGCGGCCGGCCGCAGGACGTGGTGTTTCTCTCCGGCGGGACCGAAGCCAATGCGCTCGCACTGACGCCGGGATTGCGCCGCGCTGCGGGCGCGCCGGTGCAGCGGCTCCTGGTGTCGGCGATCGAGCACGCGTCCGTGCTCGCGGGCGGTCGGTTTGCGACGGAGGCGACCTCCGCAATCCATGTCACGCGGGCCGGTGTGATCGATCTCAACCATCTGCGCGCACTGCTGGCCGATGGTCCGCCGGCTCTGGTCTCGGTGATGCTGGCGAACAACGAGACCGGTGCCATTCAGCCGGTGGCTGACGTCGCCGAAATCGTCCATGCGGCCGGCGGGCTGCTGCATGTCGATGCGATCCAGGCGTTCGGCAAGATCCCGTTCGATCTGGCCTCGACGCAGGCCGACCTGGTGACGCTGTCGGCGCACAAGATCGGCGGACCGAAGGGCGCAGGCGCGCTGGTGCTCGCCGAGGGCGTCGAGGGCCTTGAGGCGTTTCTGCGCGGCGGCGGGCAGGAGCTCGGGCGGCGGGCAGGGACCGAGAATATCGCCGGCATCGCCGGGTTCGGTGCGGCCGCCAAGGCCGCGATGGCGGCGCTGAAGGCCGATGCAGCCCGCGTCAGGGGACTGCGCGACCGGCTCGAGCACGGGCTGCGGCAGACGCCGGACGTGCTGGTGTTCTCCGATGACGTCAAGCGGTTGCCGAATACCGTCTTGTTCACGGCACCCGGAATGAAGGCCGAGACGGCGGTCATCGGGTTCGACCTTGGGGAAATCGCGGTCTCGTCCGGTTCCGCCTGCTCCTCGGGCAAGGTCCAGCCGTCCCACGTGCTGGAGGCAATGGGGTACCGTTCGGAGGTGTCCCAAGGAGCGGTGCGACTTAGTCTTGGCTGGTCTACCACGGAGACAGACGTGGATTTGACCCTCAAGGCTTGGCGAAAGCTCGCCGATACCTTAGTTAAGGGGGGACGACGAAACACAGCTTGAACTGTTCTAAGCGGATTTCGTCATCAAAGCATCGTAAGAGATTTTCGGAACTTGAGATCCACCGCGGTCCTTGAAACCGCGAGCGGAGGATTGAATGCCTGCTGTACAAGAGACGGTCGAGCGCGTCCGGCGCATCGACGTCGACCAGTATCGATATGGGTTTGAGACGCTGATCGAGTCCGACAAGGCCCCGAAGGGGCTGTCGGAAGACACCGTCCGCTTCATCTCCGCAAAGAAGAACGAACCGGCCTGGATGCTGGAATGGCGCCTGGAGGCGTATCGCCGCTGGCTGACCATGACCGAGCCGACCTGGGCGCGCGTCGACTATCCGAAGATCGACTACCAGGACATCTACTACTACGCGGCGCCGAAGCCGAAGAAAACGCTGTCCTCGATCGACGAGATCGATCCGGAAATCCTCAAGACCTACGAGAAGCTCGGTATCCCCTTGCGCGAGGTCGCGATCCTCGAGGGCGTCGAGCCGCCGCCCGGTGGCGAGCAGACGCCGAACCGCAAGATCGCGGTCGACGCCGTGTTCGATTCGGTTTCTGTTGCGACCACCTTCCAGAAGGAGCTGAAGGCGGCCGGCGTGATCTTCATGCCGATCTCGGAGGCGATCCGCGAGCATCCCGAGCTGGTGCAGAAATATCTCGGCACCGTGGTGCCGACCTCGGACAACTACTTCGCGACATTGAATTCGGCTGTGTTCTCCGACGGCTCGTTCGTCTACGTGCCGCCGGGCGTGCGCTGCCCGATGGAGCTGTCGACCTATTTCCGCATCAACGAGCGCAACACCGGCCAGTTCGAGCGCACGCTGATCATCGCCGACAAGGGCTCCTACGTCTCCTATCTCGAGGGCTGCACCGCGCCGCAGCGCGACGAGAACCAGCTGCACGCCGCCGTGGTCGAGCTCGTCACGCTCGACGATGCCGAGATCAAGTATTCGACGGTGCAGAACTGGTATCCGGGCAATTCGGAAGGCAAGGGCGGCATCTACAATTTCGTCACCAAGCGTGGCGACTGCCGTGGTCGCAATTCGAAGATCTCCTGGACCCAGGTCGAGACCGGTTCGGCGATCACCTGGAAATATCCGAGCTGCATCCTGCGCGGCGACAATTCGAGCGGCGAGTTCTACTCGATCGCGATCTCGAACGGCTTCCAGCAGGTCGACAGCGGCACCAAGATGATCCATCTCGGCAAGAACACGTCGAGCCGGATCATCTCCAAGGGCATCGCCGCCGGCAAGTCGCAGAACACCTATCGCGGCCTGGTCAGCGCGCACCGCAAGGCCACCGGCGCGCGCAACTACACCGCCTGCGACTCGCTTCTGATCGGCGACAAATGCGGCGCGCACACCGTGCCCTATGTCGAGGCCAAGAATTCCTCGGCGACGTTCGAGCATGAAGCGACGACGTCGAAGATTTCCGAGGACGTGCTGTTCTACTGCATCCAGCGCGGGCTCTCGCAGGAAGAAGCCGTCGGCCTCGTCGTCAACGGCTTCGTGAAGGACGTGCTGCAGCAACTGCCGATGGAGTTCGCGGTGGAAGCGCAGAAGCTGATCTCGATCAGCCTTGAAGGTTCGGTTGGCTAATCCATCCCGCCAACGGCGCGGCCGACGCGCCTCGGGGTGACGCTCAGGAAAAATCATATGTCTCTGCTTGAAGTGAAAGATCTGCAGGTTCGTGTCGAGGAGCGTGAAATCCTCCACGGGCTATCGCTCACGGTGAACCCGGGCGAGGTGCACGCGATCATGGGGCCGAACGGCTCCGGCAAGTCGACGCTCTCCCACGTCATCGCCGGCAAGCCGGGCTATGAAGTCACCGGCGGGCAGATCCTGTTCAGGGGCGAGGACCTCCTGGAGATGGAGCCGAACGAGCGCGCCGCCAAGGGTGTGTTCCTGGCGTTCCAGTATCCGGTCGAGATTCCCGGCGTCACCACCTGGAATTTCCTGCACGCGGCGCTCAACGCCCAGCGCAAGGCGCGCGGCGAGGACGAGATCTCGTCGCCGGCCTTCCTCAAGAAGGTCCGCGAGGTCGCCAAGTCGCTGAACATTCCGCAGGACATGCTGAAGCGCGGCGTCAATGTCGGCTTCTCCGGCGGCGAAAAGAAACGCAACGAGATCCTGCAGATGGCGCTGTTCGAGCCGGCCGTCTGCATCCTCGACGAAATGGATTCCGGCCTCGACATCGACGCGCTGCGGATCGCGGCCGACGGCGTCAACGCGCTGCGCTCGCCGGAGCGCGCGATGGTCGTGATCACCCACTATCAGCGGCTGCTCAACTACATCGTGCCCGACTTCGTGCACGTGATGTCGAAGGGCCGGGTGGTGAAGAGCGGCGGCAAGGAGCTGGCGCTGGAGCTGGAAGAGTCCGGTTACACGCAGTTCGAAGACGCTGCCTGACAAACGCGGGTTTTGTGATGAACGTTGTTGCAAAGACCGAGACCGGGCGCGCGCTGGGCGACGCATTCGCCGTGGTGCGCGACCGTCTGCCGGGCGAGGGCAAGATCGCCGATCAGCGGCGCCAGGCGTTCGAGGCTTATGAACGATCAGGCCTGCCGCATCGCCGGATCGAGGACTGGAAATACACCGACCTGCGCGCGCTGATGCGCGAGGTGCTGCCGCTCGCGGCGGCCCCGGATGATGCCGCGCTGAGCCGCGCCAGGGCCGTCGTACAGGCCCGCGCGATCGAAGGCGTCCGGCGTCTGGTGCTGGTCGACGGCGCGTTCGCGCCTGATCTCTCCGATTGGCGAGATCTGGAGAAAGGGCTCTCGATCAATCCGCTGCGCCTCGCGCTGGAAGCCGGCGACGAGATCGTCGCGACACAGGCTCTCGCGTCCGATGTCGCCAACCCCATGATCGCGCTGAATGGCGCGATGGCGACCGACGGGGTCGTCATCGACGTCGCCAACGGCACGGTGCTGACCCAGCCGCTGCACATCGTGCATGTCGCATCCGGCACTGTGCCGGCCTCGACGTTCACGCGGTCGCTGCTCCGGCTCGGCCGCGATGCCGGCGTGACGCTGGTGGAGAGCTGTCTCGCCGCCGACGGCGCCAAGGCCTACCAGACCCATGACGGACTGGTTGTTGCGATCGGTGACAATTCACGGCTCGATCACGTGCGCCTGGTCGAAGACAGCGTCGATGCCTTCAATATTTCCTCGGCGACGGTGTCGCTCGGCGCGCATGCCCATTTCAATACCTTCGGCCTGACCTCGGGCGGTCATGTCAGCCGCTATCAGCTGACGGTGACCTGCGCCGGCGAGGGCTCGACGGTCGAGACCAACGGCGTCAATCTGATCAACGGCAAGCAGCACGCCGACACCACGCTGTTCGTGGATCACGCGGTGCCGCACTGCGCGAGCCGCGAGATCTTCCGCGCCGTTGTCGACGACCGCGCCCATTCGGTGTTCCAGGGCCGCATCATCGTCCGCCCCGACGCGCAGAAGACCGACGCCAAGATGATGACCCGTGCGCTGCTGCTGTCCGACGACGCGGAGGCTGACAACAAGCCCGAGCTCGAGATCTTCGCCGACGACGTCACCTGCGGTCACGGTGCGACCACCGGCGCGCTCGACGAGAGCCTGCTGTTCTACATGCGCGCCCGCGGACTGCCCGAGAAGGAAGCGCAGGCGCTCCTGATCCAGGCCTTCGTCGGCGAGGCGATCGAGACCATCGCCAGCGACGCATTGCGCGAGGTCGCAATTGCCACCGCGCAGCGCTGGCTTCAGGCGAGGGCGTGAGCATGCACAAGGCGGTCGCCAACGGCAGTTACGACGTCGCACTGGTGCGGCAGGATTTCCCGGCGCTCGCCATGCAGATCTACGGCAAGCCGCTGGTCTATCTCGACAACGCGGCCTCGGCGCAGAAGCCGAATGCGGTGCTCGACCGCATGACCGAGGCCTACAAGAGCGAATACGCCAACGTGCATCGCGGCCTGCATTACCTCGCCAATGCCGCGACGGAGGCCTATGAGGGCGCCCGCGGCAAGGTCGCGCAGTTCATCAACGCCCGCCGCAATGAAGAGATCGTCTTCACCCGCAACGTCACCGAGGCGATCAACCTGGTGGCGTCGTCCTGGGGCGGGGTGAACATCAAGGAGGGCGACGAGATCGTCCTCTCGATCATGGAGCACCACTCCAACATCGTGCCCTGGCATTTCCTCCGGGAGCGCCATGGTGCCGTGATCAAGTGGGCACCGGTCGACGACGAGGGCAACTTCCTGATCGAGGAGTTCGAGAAGCTCCTGACCCCGCGCACCAAGATCGTCGCGATCACCCAGATGTCGAACGCGCTCGGCACGCTGGTTCCGGTCAAGGACGTGATCCGGCTGGCGCACGACCGCGGCATCCCGGTGCTGGTCGACGGCGCACAAGGTGCGGTGCACCTGCCGATCGACGTCCAGGACCTCGATTGCGATTTCTACGCCTTCACCGGCCACAAGGTGTACGGACCGACCGGCATCGGCGCGCTCTATGCGAAGCACGAGCATCTGGTGGCGATGCGGCCGTTCAACGGCGGCGGCGAGATGATCCGTGAGGTGGCCAAGGACTGGGTCACCTATGGCGATCCGCCGCACAAGTTCGAGGCCGGGACGCCGCCGATCGTCGAGGCCATCGGGCTGGGGGCTGCGATCGACTACGTCAATTCGATCGGCAAGGAGCGCATCGCCGCGCATGAGCATGAACTGCTCACCTATGCGCAGGAGCGCCTGCGCGAGATCAACTCGCTGCGGGTGATCGGAACCGCCCGCAACAAGGGACCGGTGATCTCGTTCGAAATGAAGGGCGCGCATCCCCACGATGTCGCGACCGTGATCGATCGTCAGGGCATTGCGGTGCGCGCCGGCACGCATTGCGTGATGCCGCTTTTAGAGCGGTTCAACGTCACGGCCACCTGCCGTGCATCCTTCGGGATGTATAATACCAGGGAAGAAGTCGACCATCTGGCGCAGGCGCTGATCAAGACGCGGGAATTGTTCGCATGACCGATACAGCCGAAGTCAAGACGGCCACCATGGAAACCACCTCGGCACTGCCGGCGGAAGAGACCGAGCGCATGAGCGGCGAGATCGTCGCGGCGCTGAAGACGGTGTTCGACCCGGAAATCCCGGCCGACATCTACGAACTCGGCCTGATCTACAAGGTCGATCTCAAGGATGATCGCTCGGTCGACATCATGATGACGCTGACCACGCCGAACTGCCCGGCCGCCGGCGAGCTGCCGCAGATGGTGGAGAACGCGGTCGCCAGCGTTCCCGGCGTCGGCGTCGTCAACGTCAATCTGGTGTGGGATCCGGCCTGGACGCCGGACCGGATGTCGGACGAGGCGCGCCTCGTCCTCAATATGTGGTGATGCGTCGCAGCGTTTTCGAGCGAAGTGGATGCCGGTTCGCGTGAAGAAAACGCGTCAGAACAAGAGGTCAAGGTTCTGATCAAGAACCTTTACGGATTGGACTTAGGCTCAAGAAGATCGGCAATTGATTTGCCGCTGGGACTGACCACATGAGTGACATGACGCAAGTTTCACCGACCCCAGCCAAACCGAAGCGGCCGCGCCCGCAGGTCATGAAACTGACCGATGCCGCCGCGGAACGGATCACTGAGCTGACGAAACGCGCCGACTCGGAGATCGTCGGGCTGCGTGTCGGCATCAAGAACGGCGGCTGCGCCGGACAGTCCTATACCGTCGAATACGCTCACGAGATCCGTCCGACCGATGAAGTGGTCGAGGACAAGGGCGTGAAGATCCTGGTCGATCCGAAGGCCGTGCTGTTCCTGCTTGGAACCGAGATGGACTATGTGGCCGACAAGATGCAGGCCCAGTTCGTGTTCAATAACCCGAACCAGGTCTCCGCTTGCGGTTGCGGCGAATCGGTGCAGCTCAAGCCGGCCACGGTCTAGAGACGTCCGCATATCGATTGTTGTGTGATCGGCACCTGTGTTGCCCGTCATTGCGAGCGTAGCGAAGCAATCCATGTTTCCGCTTGTTGCGCGATGGATTGCTTCGCTACGCTCGCAATGACATGGATGGAGACGTGCTCCTTACCATGAGGCGACAGAACGGGGGCGATTGGCACATGGACCGCGAATTCCTCACCGACCTGTTCGCCGATTTCGGCCCGGTCACGCTGCGCCGGATGTTCTCCGGCTATGGTATCTCGGCTGACGGCACCAATTTCGCGCTGGCCCTGCGGGCCGGGCTTTATTTCCGCGCCGACGAGCAGACCATCCCGCAATTTGAGGCGGAGGGCTGCGGGCCATTCCAATATCAGACACGGTCGAAGACCGTCACGGTGAACTCCTACTGGCAGCTGCCGGCACGGCTGTTCGATGATTCGGAAGAACTCGCGGTCTGGGCACGGTCGGCACTCGGCGCCGCCCAGCGCGCCGCGCTGCGCAAGCGGCCAAGGAAACGAGCGGTTGCGCGAAAGTCGAAGGCGCCTGCGAAGAAGACTGCAGGCAAGAAAGCTACGGCAGAAAAGGCGGTTGCGAAGAGGCCATCGGCCAAGAAGAAGCGATCGGCAAAGAAGCGATCCGCATCCTGAGGCAGCCAATCCATCCACGTCATTGCGAGCGAAGCGAAGCAATCCATGGATCCGCATATGCGGCAGGTGGATTGCTTCGCTTCGCTCGCAATGACTGTGGAGGACGTGAGGGAAGTCACGCCACGCGGGTCTGGATCTCGGTGCTGTATTCCGGATCGGCCTCGCAGATCACACGGTTGCGGCCGGCGCGCTTGGCGGCATAGAGGCAGGCGTCGGCGCGCTCTATCAGCGAGTCGGTGTCGTCAGTCGGCTTCAGCATGGAGACGCCGACCGAGATCGTGACGCGGCCGAGGATCTCGCCGGTCGACTTCTTCTTCAGCTCCTTGGCCATCACGGCGCGGCGGATGTGGTCGGCGACCGTCAGCGCCTGCCGCAGCGCCGTGTTGGGAAGCACCACTGCGAATTCCTCGCCGCCATAGCGGGCGGTGATGTCCTGGCCCTTGATGTTCTGCTTCAGCGACTGTGCCACCAGCCGCAGCACCTGGTCGCCGGTGAGATGGCCGTAGGAGTCGTTGAACGATTTGAAGTGGTCGATGTCGAACATCAGGAGCGACAGCGGCTCGCCGCTGGCGAGCGCGGCTTGCACCGCCATGTCGATCGAGCGGTCGAAATATTTCCGGTTGCCGAGGCCGGTGAGCGGATCGGTCAGGCTCTCGGCACGGATCGCCTCGAGGCTATGCTGCAGGTCGCTGATCTCCGACTTCGACAGCGCGAGCCGGTTCTCCAATGCCTGATTGGTCTCGCGCATCTCGCGCGTCGATTTCGCCAGGCTATCGACGATTGCCTTGATGTGATCGCGGGTGGTCGCGCTCGCAAGCTTATCGCTGGCGCCGACGAGGCTGGCGTCATAGGTCGCGGACACGTCGAGCGCATCGGTGATCAGCTTCATGACGGCGTCGATCTCGCCGATGACGCGCGCGCCGACCTTGTCGATGCGGTCCGAGGTCTTGATGTGCGAAAGGTAGGTTTCGTAGATCTGCTCGAGATCGGATTCAGAGAGCTTGCCACTGCGCGCCAGCGTCTCGTTGATGACCTTGTTGAGCGGCGCGTTGTATCCGGTCGCGTAGACGTACCAGATTTCATAGTTGCGGGGGACTGCGGTCTGGCGAAGCGAGCGGATCTGGCCAAGCGCGACTTCGGCAAAGGCCAACGTACGTTCGTGTTCGTCCAGCAGCTTGACCACTGTCACGTCCTCAATGCACGCAATGCCGATTAAACCCGGCAGCAATGACTAAACTATTGGGGCGAGGGTACGGGACGAGAGTGAAGGCAAGGTAAACAGTGGAACTACGGGGAAGCCGGCTGCGGCGACCATGCGGCGCGCCCGATGTTTGTCCGCCTTGAGCGCCACTTTCGGGCGCTTTTCGTTTGTTCGCTAGAGCATGATCCGGAAAAGTGCGCAGCGGTTTTCCGAAAAGATCATGCTCAAACAACGAGCTAAGGCACAATGACGCTTCACGCAAATCTCATCGCGCTTTGTCGCGAGGCGCAAACTGCGCGCATTTGCTTCAAACGCTGAGGATCAGCGCGTGCGCCGGTCGCGGGCGGCAAGAGAATTGTCCGGAATACCGCCGCTAGCGCGGCGGCGTCAGAGCAGGCCTTATGCGCGTGCGCGCACAGGTCGCAGCAGGAAGGCGGGCAGGTGCGAATGATCGGCGGGCTCGTGGTCCACCTCGCGCTGCGGCCGCCGTGGCTCGGCACGCCCGATCGACGGCACGTGCGACGGAGCGGCCTGCGGAGCCGAATTGCGGCCGTGGCGCGGTTCACGCTCCGGCTTCGCTGCGCGCTCCTCGCGGGGCTCCCGCTCGTGACGCGCTTCGCGTTCACCGTGACGCGGCTCGCGTTCACCGTGGCGCGCCTCGCGCTCGCGGCGCGGCTTGCGGCCGCCGCGGGCACCATCGCGCGAACCTTCGCGGCCACGCGAGCGGCGCGGCGCGGCGTCCTCGTCGGAGGCTTCGCTGTGAACGGTGTAGTCGCCCTCAGCGCGCGGGATCGGCTGGCCGATCAGCTTCTCGATCGCGGTCATCGACTTGCTATCGAGCGAGGTGACGATGGAGATCGCAGTACCGGTGCGTCCGGCGCGGCCAGTACGGCCAATGCGGTGGACATAGTCGTCGGGGTGGTGCGGTACGTCGAAATTGAAGACGTGGCTCACCGCGGGAATGTCGAGACCACGGGCGGCGACGTCGGAGGCGACGAGCAGCGGAATCTCGCCCTTCCGGAATTGATCGAGGGCCGCGGTGCGGGCGGATTGATCCATATCGCCGTGCAGGGCACCGACGCTGAAGCCGTGCTTCTGGAGTGACTTGTGAAGGACGGCGACTTCGCGCTTGCGATTGCAGAAGATAATCGCGTTGTTGAGATCCTTGGCATCGCGCAGCAGGCGGCGGAGGATCTCGCGCTTGTCATGCGCTTCGCGACCGGCCGGGACCTGCAATTGCGTCACGGTGACGGCGGTGGTCGCGGGCCTGGAGACTTCGATCCGCGCAGGATTGTGCAGGAAGGCCTCGGTGATGCGGCTGATCTCCGGAGGCATCGTCGCGGTGAAGAACAGGGTCTGCCGCGTGAACGGGACGAGCTTGCAGATGCGTTCGATGTCGGGGATGAAACCCATGTCGAGCATGCGATCGGCTTCGTCGATCACCAGCAGTTCGACGCCGGTGAGCAGCAATCCGCCGCGTTCGGTGTGGTCGAGCAGGCGGCCGGGCGTTGCGATCAGGACGTCGACGCCGCGCATCAGCTTGGAGTCCTGGTCGCCGAACGAGACGCCGCCGATCAGGAGCGCCACGTTCAATTTCTGACCGGCGCCGTATTTGTCGAACTGCTCCTTCACCTGCGCGGCAAGCTCGCGGGTCGGCTCGAGGATCAGGGTGCGCGGCATCCGTGCCCGGGCGCGGCCCTTCTCGAGCAGGGTAAGCATCGGGAGAACGAAGGCAGCGGTCTTGCCGGTGCCGGTCTGGGCAATGCCGAGGACGTCGCGCCGGGCGAGAACGTGCGGGATTGCCTGTTCCTGGATGGGAGTGGGGTTGGTGTAACCGGTGGCCGCAACTGCGGCGAGGACCTTATCGGACAGGCCTAGATTGGAAAAAGACATTGAGCCTCTGGTCGAAACCGCCGTTCGGCATCGCAGGTAAAAGGCTGTCGCGTTCGGCCCCGAAACGGCTCGCTTTTCTATAAAGCTCGGGGGCTCTGACTAACGCCGACGGACGGCAAACCTGACGAATCGCGTTTCGATCCGAGGGCCGCGTTGCCCGCAACATAGGGGCGAAAGCGGTAAAGTCAATCTTGGAACCGGCCGGATAGCCGAAAAAGCTTAACGTTTTGACTGAAATACGCGCCTTTTCGTCATTTGGCGGTCAAATGAATCACGACCCCCGTCCCGGACGGCGAGGCCACAGCGGGGGCCTCCGCGCTGTTTTTCATCCTGAATCCGCCAGGCGTCAGGCCTTCGGAATCGCCGAATATCCGGTAGAAGGTGGCGAGGCTGCCGAACCCGCAGGTGAGGGCGATGTCGGCGATCGGCCGCGGCGGCTTCTCGCAAAGCAGCCTTCGGCTCTCGCTCAGGCGCTGGGCGGTGACGGTCTGCGAAAAGCTCGTCCCGGTCGCTTCGAACAAGACGTGCAGGTAGCGGACCGAGACGCCGAGGATGCCAGCGACCATCCCTGGCGACAGGCTTGGCCTGGCAAGATGGCGCGTGATCAGGCGGCGCGCGAGGCTGAGCCGGCCGACGCGCAGCGCCTGCTGCGCCCGGCGGCTGCCCGGCCTGATCACACCGCGCTCGATCAGCGCAAGGTCCGCCACGATCTTGACCAGCGCAGGAATGCAAGCGGTATCACCGGCCTCCGTGGCCTCCTTGAAGTCGGCGAGGCAAGCTTCGAGCAACGGCGCCCAGCCGCGATTGCTGGTCGCCGGTGAGCCCTCACGGGCAGGCTCAGACGCCTGGATTTGATCCGCCCGCGGGTCCGCGGCATCGAGATAAATGCGCGTCGCGCCTGTAGCTAGCGTTTCCTGGCTGTGATCCCCGTGCTTACCGCGCATCGTGACTGATCCCTCGCTCTGCATGAGCGCGCGCGTCGCCGGTAAGGAAATTTGCGGTGCCGAACCCGGGCGAAGCGCCGCAGTGGTTCTGGCGAAATGGCCGGAAAATATCTTCTCAATGCGCGCAGGCTGATCACTTCGGTTCAGCGAAAGTCGGATCGCGCGGCGATGTGAAGTTCAAGGAGCTGAAGGGGGCGCGGCCAAGCTTCGGCGAATTGCGAGCGTGGTGTCCCGGCCGGTCCGGACGGGCGCTCAGGCCGTTTGTGCGCGATAGTCGCCCGGCGTCATGGATTCGGATGCATTGAAGAGGCGGTAGAACGTCGCAAGGCTCTCGAAGCCGCAGGCAAAGGCGACCTCGGCGATCGTTTGCCTGGGCTGCTCGCGGAGCAGGCGGCGGCTCTGCTCGAGCCGGAGCGCGGTGACGGTCTCCGAGAAGCTCATCTCGGTTTCCTCGAACAGGATGTGCAGGTGACGGACCGAGATGCCGAGCAGGCCGGCAATCAGGGTTGGCGACAGCGCCGCACGCGCCAGGTGGCGCCGGATCAGGCGCCGGGCCAGCGACAAATGGGCGGTTCGCAAGGCCTGCTGCGCAAGCCGGCTCTTCGGCCGCATGATGCCGCGCTCGATCAGCGCGATATGGGCCAGCGCCTGCACCGTCGGCGCCGTGCCCGCCGCCGCGGCATCGTTGCTCTCGATGAGGTCGCGGAAGCATGCTTCCAGCAGGGCCCGCAGCGCGGTCTCATCCTGCACCGGCCTGGGGACGAGTTCGCCGAGCTCGGCGCCCGGCGGGACGATGTTCGCGACCGGGACCTTGATGATGCGCAGGTGGAAGCCGTCGTCGTGCAGGGGGACAGTGCGATAGGGCAGGTCCGAGTAGCTGGTCGCGAACATGCCGTCGCGAACGGCAAATTCATCGAGCCGCGCGCCGCCGAACCAGCCGCCGCCGCCAAGCTGCTGATAGATGCACAGGCTGTCGCTGGCCGCGTCGGCGATGTCGCCGGTGCGCCGTTCGACACGGTACGGCGAGGCGCGCAGCTCGACCAGCCCGGCATCGCCGAGCTTGCGCAGCGAGAACTCGCCGAAGAAGTCGCGGCGCCGGTCGGCTTCCAGCTCGGCGGTGACGCCGAACAGCCCCTTGGCGCGGACCTCGCGCCAATAGTCGAAGCGATCCTTGGGATCGACTTGATCAGTAGACCATGTGTGCACGGAAAAGCCGTTGCGACGTGCGGAGAGCTCGAACCGGATGGAGGTTCGAATCTATCACGCGGGCCGTAAAAAGAAACTTGACCTAAGACAAATCGGATCCCTCATTTCGGCCTGGCGTGGCCGGCCGGAACGGCCGTCCGCGGCCGGCCTTGAACCGGCGAAACGGCTGGTCCGACTATTAGGCGGCGGTCGCACGGGCGGCGCATTTGTCGTGCAGGCGGGAAAACGGGATGAAGAGCTGGCTTTCGAGACTTTCGGCGATCCTTTGGGCGGTTGCATTTGTCGCATCGGCCGCACCCGCCCAGGCCGAAAAGCGCGTCGCGCTGGTGATCGGCAACAATGACTACAGGAACGTGCCCAGGCTGCAGAAGGCGGTCAACGACGCCCGCACCATGGGCGACACGCTGAAGCAGCTCGGCTTCAGCGTCATGGTAGCCGAGAACCTCAACCGGCAGGCGTTCTCCGAGACGCTGCTCGCGTTCGACCGCTCCGTGGAACCGGGCGATACCGCGTTCTTCTTCTATGCCGGCCACGGCTTCGAGATCGCCGGCCAGAATTTCCTGCTGCCGACCGACGTGCCGGCCGCCACCGAAGGGCAGGAGGAATTGGTGCGCGACGCCTCTGTTCTCGCCGACCGCATCGTCGAGCGCTTGCAGAACAAGAAGGCGCGCACCTCGATCCTGGTGTTCGACGCCTGCCGCAACAATCCGTTCGAGCGCGCCGGCACGCGCGCGGTCGCCGGCGGCGGTGGCCTCGCGCCGATGACGCAACTGCCGGAGGGCGTGTTCTCGGTGTTCTCGGCGGGGCCGCGCCAGACCGCGCTCGACCGTCTTTCGAACGATGATGCCAATCCCAATTCGGTGTTCACGCGGACCTTCGCCAAGGAGCTGCTGCAGCCCGGCGAGAATCTCGTGCAGGTCGCGCAGCGCACGCGGCGCCTGGTCAGCGAGATGGCCGAGACCGTGAAGCACAAGCAGATCCCGGTCTATTTCGACCAGATGGTCGACGATGTCTTCCTGAACGGGATCGCGAAGGGGCAGGCCGAGGCGGCCAAGCCGTCCGCGCCGCCGCAGCAGGTGGCCGCGCTGCCGCCGGTCGCGGTGCCGAAGCTGCCGAAGGAGGATTCGATCAACGCGCCGATCGCGAGCTTCTCGCGGCACAATGGCGGCTGGACCGTGGTGTTCTCGATCGCCGATCCAACGCTCGGGATTTCCTGGCGGATCGGCGACAGCGGCGATTTCCGCGAAACCGGCTTCATCGACACGCTCGATCCGCGCACGCGCAAGCGGATGCCCAATCCGTCGGTCGAGCTGCCGGCCGATGCGCCGGCCGCAACGATCGAGATTCGCTATGTCGATACGCAAGGCATGATGCAGGGGCCGTTCCCGATCAAGTTCGATCCCGACGCCGCGCTGATCCGCGACCAGCGCAAGATCCTCGACATGACCGCGACCAGCTGGCTGTCATTCCGCGAGTTCAACGGACTGCTGGTCTACTATACGCACCTGATGTCGTATCGCTGCGCGATCCGCGAGGTGCGCATCGGCATCGACACCGCGGTGCCGGACAAGGTCCTGAAGATGCCATCCTGCAATTCGCGCGATCCCAGCGCGATCCCGTCTGACGCGCAGCCTTATCTGAAGCTTGCGCCGCAGACCAAGGCGGTCTCGGTCGAGCTGACCTATCGCGACGGCAGCGTGTCGGAAATCAAGACCTTCAGGCGATAGCCTTGCATCCTTGCCGCCCGATCCGCGTTACAATCGGATTCTGAGGGGCGAGGCAGCGGTGAGGACGGCATCATGGATGCAGGCAATCCGGCAGGGCCGAACACGCGTCAGATCAGGGCGCGCTGCTGCGTGGTCGGCGGCGGGCCGGCCGGCATGATGCTTGGCTATCTGCTCGGACGCGCCGGAGTCGATGTCGTGGTGCTGGAGAAGCACGCCGACTTCTTCCGCGACTTCCGTGGCGACACCGTGCATCCGTCGACCCTGCAGGTGATGGACGAACTCGGCCTGATAGACGGCTTCCTGAAGCTGCCGCATCAGGACATCCAGACGCTCGACGGCATGTTCGGCGGCACCTCGGTGCGGATCGCCGATCTCCGCCGCCTCAGCGTCAAATACCCCTTCATCGCGATGATGCCACAGTGGGACTTCCTCAATTACCTGCGCGAGAGCGGCAAGCGCTTCCCCTCGCTGAAGGTGCTGATGAAGGCCGAGGCGACCGATCTGATCCGGCGCGGCGATGCTGTCGCAGGCGTGCACGCGAACACGCCCGACGGCCCGGTCGAGATCGAGGCGGATCTGACCATCGGCTGCGACGGACGTCATTCGATCGTGCGCGAGCGCGCCGGCCTCGACGTCGAGGAGATCGGCGCGCCGATGGACGTTTTGTGGTTTCGCGTCGGGCGGCGTCCGGATGAGACCGAGAATTTGTTCGCCCGCGTCGAGCACGGCAAGATGATGGTGACGTTCGATCGCGGCGACTACTGGCAATGCGCCTATGTGATCGCCAAGGGCCAATACGAGGCGGTGAAGGCGAGGGGATTGCCGGCGCTGCTCGACGACGTGCTGCGGCTGGCGCCGATCCTCAAGGCCGGCATTGCCGACGTGAAGAGCTTTGACGACGTCAAGCTGCTCACGGTCGCGATCAATCGCCTGACGCGCTGGACCCGTTCCGGCCTGCTCTGCATCGGCGACGCCGCGCATGCGATGTCGCCGATCGGCGGCGTCGGCGTCAACCTCGCGGTGCAGGATGCGGTCGCGACCGCCAACATCCTGGCGGCGAAGCTCGTTCACGGCGTGCCGTCGGAAGACGAACTCGATGCGGTGCGGCGTCGCCGCGAATTCCCGGTGCGCGTGACGCAGCGCATGCAGGTGATTGCGCAGAACAACATCATCAGCGCGGCGCTGAAGGCCGGCGATCAGCCGGTGCCGTTGGCGCTGCGGTTGATCACGGCAATGCCCTGGCTGCAGGGCCTCACCGCACGTCTGGTCGCCGTCGGGGTGCGGCCGGAGCACGTGCATTCGCCGGCCGCGGGCTGAACTGCGCGCCGCGCGACCGGAAGAGCGCTTGTGCTTTCAGGCCATCACCGAATAGCCGCCGTCGACGGGGATCGCGGTGCCGGTGACGAAGTCCGACGCCGGCGATGCCAGGAACACAGCGATGCCTGCGAAGTCATCGATCGCACCCCAGCGTGCCGCCGGCGTGCGCGCAAGCACGCGCTCGTGCAGCCCGGTCACCTGCTGGCGCGCGCCTTTGGTCAGGTCGGTATCGATCCAGCCGGGCAGGATGGCATTGACCTGGATGTTGTCGGGAGCCCAGGCGTTGGCGCAGGCGCGGGTGTACTGCACGATACCGCCCTTGCTCGCGGCATAGGCCGCGGCGAAGCTCGCACCGAAGATCGACATCATCGAGCCGATATTGATGATCTTGCCGTGGCCCGACGCCTTGAGCGCCGGATAGGCCGCCTTCGAGCACATGAACGCGCTGGTCAGGTTGGTGTCGATCACCTTGCTCCACTCCTCCAGCTCGAGCTCGTGCGGAGGCTTGCGGATGCTCATGCCGGCGTTGTTGACGAGAATGTCGATCCGGCCGAACTCGCGAACGACCCGTTCGACCATGGCCGCGACGGCGGCCTTGTCGGTCACGTCGGTTGCCACCGCGATCGCCTTGGCGCCGCGCTTGCCGAGATCCTCGACGGCGGCCTTCGACTTCGCCTCGTTGCGGCCGACCACGGCAACCGCCGCGCCGGCGTCCGCCAGGCCGCGCGCCATGCCAAGCCCGATGCCGCCATTGCCACCGGT
The DNA here is from genome assembly GCF_054058795.1 of Bradyrhizobium sp. USDA 4506. Lineage (NCBI taxonomy): Bacteria > Pseudomonadati > Pseudomonadota > Alphaproteobacteria > Hyphomicrobiales > Nitrobacteraceae > Bradyrhizobium > Bradyrhizobium sp. USDA 4506. The sequence goes on from NZ_JBSSBM010000002.1 coordinate 2,536,584, forward strand.
GACGATGGCGACCCGGCCCGAGAGATCAAACTGTCCGTTTTTCATTGTTGTTGTCCGCTGAGGTTTGAACCGGGCGCGAGAGTGCCCGATCGTCCCGGCGCTGACCAGATCGGCCACCGCCGGTCCGCCCTGCGCCGGCGGGCCTGCGCGTGGGGAGATTTCGATGACGTTCGGGCAACAAAAAAGCCCCGGACAATGCCGGGGCTTTTGGTCTGCTATCTCAGCAGGGATCAGTACGCAGCTCAGTACTTGGCAACAACCGGACCGGTCCAGTTGAAGCGGTAGACCAGCGAGGTGCTGATGGTCTGGACAAGCGGCTTGAAGGTGATGTCGCGGCCGTTCGAGAGGTTGGTGCCGTCGACCAGCTCCGAGATGTTCTTGTTGTCGTAGTAAGCGGCGCGATACTCGGTCTTCATGAACCAGCCCGGCGCGGTGATGCCGAAGATGTTCAGGTTGTTCTCGACGCCGCCGCCGACGAACCAGCCGCCGCGATCGAAGTCGTTGGTGTGCAGACCCGAGGGAAGCGCGCTCGCGGTGTTGAACAGCGTGGTGCCCTTCCAGTGCGAGCTGGAGTAACCGGCGTTGACGTAAGACAGGACGTTCGGCGCGATCAGGTAGCCGAGGCGCGCACCAGCCGCCCAGCTGTAGTCGTTCTTGATGTTGCCGGCGACGAACGGACCCTGATCCTGGATGGTGCCCTTCAGGCTGCCGAACTGACCGTCGGCGAACACGCCGATGACCCAGCTGTTGGCGGTCTGCCAGTCGTAACCGGCGCCGACGGTGCCGTACCAGCCATCGCCGCCCTGGCGCTGGTTGAAGCCGAGGATCGGCGCACCCGTGACGGTCGACTGGACGCCCGTGTCAGCATCCCAGACGCCGCCGCCGCCACCGCCGAAGATGTAGAAGCCGGTCCAGCTCGGAGCGACCGGAACCGGAGCAGGAGCCTTGGTGTAGGGGCGGGCGGCCAGATCGGCCGCCGACGCCGATGCCGTCATCGCAGCAACCGCGGTCAGAGCGAGCAAAATCTTCTTCATATCCAAATCCTCGACTAGCGTTCGATCAGGTCGCTCAGGGGAGTGCGCTGGCACCGATTCCCGAAACTCATGATCGAACTATACGTGGTTCCGTTGGAAATGCTGTTGCTGGTGAGACACATCCGGCTGAAAACGAAGCCACTGGGGCTCTCCGAACGGGCAAAATGGCAACGGCCGCCCCAATCTGGGAGCGGCCGGAAACTCATTTCAGATCAATCGGTTGGGCCTAGACGTCGAGCAGGTCGTCGCTGGCGAATTCGGCCTTGTCGGAAATAAAGGCAAAGCGGGCTTCGGCCTTGGTACCCATCAGCCGCTCGACCGAATCGGCGGTGCCCTCGCGATCGTCGGCCAGCAGCACCACGCGCAGCAGCGTGCGCTTGGCCGGATCCATCGTGGTTTCCTTCAGCTGCGCCGGCATCATCTCGCCGAGGCCTTTGAAGCGATTCACCTCGACCTTGGCGTTGGCGTTGAACTCGCTCTTCAGCAGCTCGTCCTTGTGCGCGTCGTCGCGGGCGTAGATCGACTTGGTGCCGTGCTTCAGCTTGTAGAGTGGCGGAACCGCCAGATAGAGGTGCCCTTCGTCGATCAGCCGCGGCATCTGCCGGTAGAAGAAGGTGATCAGGAGCGATGCGATGTGTGCGCCGTCGACGTCGGCGTCGGTCATGATGATGATGCGCTGGTAGCGCAGATCCTCTTCGCGGTAATGCGCGAGCGTTCCGCAGCCGATCGCCTGCACGAGATCGGAGAGCTGCGCGTTGGCGGTCAGCTTGTCCTTGCCGGCGGAGGCGACGTTGAGGATCTTGCCGCGCAGCGGCAGCACGGCCTGCGTCTTGCGGTCGCGCGCCTGCTTGGCGCTGCCGCCGGCCGAGTCACCTTCGACGATGAAGAGCTCTGAGCCTTCGGTACCGGCGTCGGAGCAATCGGCGAGCTTGCCGGGCAGACGCAGTTTCTTGCCGGCGGTCTTGCGCGCGGTTTCCTTTTCCTGACGGCGGCGCAGCCGTTCCTCGGCGCGATCGATCACGAAATCGAGCAGCCGGTTGGCCTGGTTCGGATTGCCTGACAGCCAGTGGTCGAACGGATCCTTCATCGCCTGTTCGACGATGCGCTGCGCTTCGGCGGTGGCGAGGCGGTCCTTCGTTTGGCCCTGGAATTCAGGCTCGCGCACGAACACCGAGAGCATCACGGCCGCGCCCACCATCACGTCTTCCGAGGTAATGGACGCCGCGCGCTTGCCCTGGCCCGCGCGTTCGGCGTGGTCCTTGAGACCGCGCAACAATGCGCTGCGCAGGCCGGATTCATGCGTACCGCCATCGGGCGTCGGCACCGTGTTGGTGTAGGACGACAGGAAGCCGTCGGCATCGGCCGTCCAGGCCACGGCCCATTCGCAGGCGCCATGCGCGCCGCTGCGGCCGGATTTGCCGGAGAAGATATCCTGATGCACCAGCGTATCGGCGTGGATCGCCGCGGCCAGATAATCCTTCAGTCCGCCGGGGAAGTGGAACTTGGCTTCCGACGGGACGTCTTCGATGCCCTTCAAGAGCTCCTGGTCGCAGTGCCAGCGAATCTCGACGCCGCCGAACAGATAGGCCTTCGAGCGCGTCATCTTGAACAGACGCTGCGGCTTGAAAGCCGCCTTGGCGCCGAAAATGTCGGTGTCCGGCTTGAAGCGGATGCGCGTGCCGCGGCGGTTGCTGACCTTGCCGAGGTCTTCGAGCTTGCCCTTGGGGTGGCCGCGCTCGAAGGTCATGCGATGCAACTGCCCGCTGCGCGCAACCTCGACCTCGAGCAGCGAGGAGAGGGCGTTGACCACGGAGACACCGACACCGTGCAGGCCGCCCGAGGTCTCATAGACCTTGGAGTCAAACTTGCCGCCCGAGTGCAGCGTGCACATGATGACTTCGAGCGCCGACTTCTTCGGGAATTTCGGATGCGGGTCGACCGGAATGCCCCGACCATTGTCGGTCACGGTCAGGAAGCCGTCGGCGGTCAACTCCACGTCGATGAAGGTGGCGTGGCCCGCCAGCGCCTCATCCATGCAGTTGTCGATCACCTCGGCGAACAGGTGGTGCAGGGCCTTTTCGTCGGTGCCACCGATATACATGCCGGGGCGCCGGCGGACCGGTTCCAGCCCTTCCAGCACCTCGATGTCAGCCGCCGTATAGCCGGCTTCGGCGCTTCCAGCGGATCGCGAAGCAGCCTTCGCCGGGGCGCGTCCCTTCGCTTCCGGGGCTCCGAACAGATCGTCGGCAGATTTACTTTTGGCGTTCGACTTCAATGATTTGGCCATGGTTCTTCAAGTGGCGCGCCGGTCACGGCGCGGCGAATCGGTTGCTCTGACTATGCCACGGATGGGCTGCCAATGGGGACGGCCGCGCCCTGGAGCCTGGCCATCCCCATAGATAGGAAACCGCGATTACGCCCGCGAGGTGCGGATTACAATGACCGTGAACAGGGCCATGGCGGCGACCACCAGCAGTGACCCGACGATCGGCGCCGCCTCGAACGACGGTCCCTTCAGCAGCACGGCGGCCACGCCGGCCGGGAACAGGACGCCGCCGACGATATGCAGCCAGCCCTGGATTCTGGCGAGCAGCATGCTGCCCGCTTCCGGCACCAGCCGGTAGTAGAGGCCGAACAGGAACAGCAGCACGCCGCCGACCAGATTGAGATGCGCATGCGCCGGTCCCAACGTGAAGTCGTGCTGGATACCCATGGCGATGCCCGCGAGCATTCCGAACAGCAGGACGAGAACGCTCACGCACATCATCAGCGATCCGATCATCCAGTCATTCCTTTTTCTTGTGAGGGAGATGCCAACCTGGACCTCAGGGGCCTTACGGGAAATCACGGTCGATCCCCGCCTTTGTGACTTGATGTCACGCAATCGGCTGGCTTACCTGTTCTTAGGCTGCGTGCCGCTAGAAAGGTTCATTCGAGGTTCAACGGAGCGGGAAGGCACACGACGAGATGGAAGACCTTGCGCGGGCCCTGGCCGAATTCGTGCGGCACCACCAGGCCTGGGCCGCTCCGATCGTCATGCTGCTGGCGTTCGCTGAATCGCTCGCCTTCATTTCATTGCTGGTTCCGGCCTGGGGTGCGCTGGTCGCGATCGGCGCCCTGATCGGCGTCAGCGGGATCAGCTTCTGGCCGATCTGGATCGCGGGCGGCGTCGGCGCTGCACTCGGCGACTGGGTCTCCTACTGGTTCGGCTATCGCTACAAGGAGCAGGTCGCGCAGATGTGGCCGCTGTCGCGCTACCCGGAGATCCTGCCGCGGGGCGAGGCCTTCGTGAAGAGCTGGGGCGTGCCCAGCATCTTCATCGGCCGCTTCTTCGGTCCACTGCGCGCCTCGGTGCCGCTTGCGGCCGGCATTTTCGAGATGTCGTACTGGCAATTCCAGATCGCCAATTTCGTCTCCGCGCTGGTCTGGTCGGCGGCACTGCTGCTGTTCGGCGACGTCATTGCCCATGCCATCGAGTGGGTGTGGCGGGTGGTGTAGCGCCGTCAGTCCGCGACATCGGACGGGTGCCCACACGCGAAAAGAGAAACCTAAAAGTTTTTCTATCCCGGCGAGGCGACGGTAATCTCGCGGTGCTAGCTCAACAGCCGACGTTTCGGTCGTCGTCGGGCTTGCATCACCATGATCGCGCGCATCTGTCTCCTTTTCGCTTTACTGCTACTGACGCCGTTGAGCTTTGCCGCAGCCGATACATCGACTTCAACGACTGCGGACCCGCACCGGGTCTGGATCGATCCGGGTTGGCGGCGGACGATCAGCCGCTATGCGATTACTTTCGACGAGCAAGGCCTGAGCACGACTATCTTCGATTTCGAAGCCCAGGCGCTCGATGAGAAGGGGGCCGAGGCGCTCGCTCGACGAACCTTCCGCTACAACAGCTATTTCTACGACTTGTCATCCAGCGAGCTCGCTACGTTGAAAGCCGACGGCCGGGTCATTGCGGTCGACGAACGCGCAATCCGAGACCAGCCGGCCTCGACGGATGGCTCCTCTCCCTATTTTGACGAGCAGCGGCAGCGGTTGGTTGCTTATCCGGACGTCGCTCCCGGCGACAAGGTCAAGGGGCGGTTGATCTACAAGGCGAAGCGAGCCGTGTTTCCCGGCGAATTTGCGGGCTACTGGAGTCAAATGGCGGATCAACCTCGCGAGGTGATGGAGCTCACGCTCGATGCGCCCGCGTCGAAGCCGTTGTATGTCGGGTTGCGCAATGTCGAACATGAAGAGGAGAGGCGAGGCGACCGGATCGTCCATCATGTTCTCTTCAGGCAAGAAACGCCGAGGCCGCGCGAGATGGACGCAGGGACATTCGACGATGCCCGGCGGTTCGAGGTCAGCACCTTCGCGGACTATGCAACTCTTGCGGCGGTATTGAACGCCCGTAACGCGCCGATGGCGCAGCCTGACGAGAGTTTGGAAAAGCTCTCTGCCGAGATCGTCGGCGACGCCGCGGACGCCCGAAGCAAAGTTGAACGAATTCACAACTGGGTCGCGCGGAATATCCGGTACGTTGGGATCGGGCTCGAGGATGGTGGCTTGACGTCGCAACCCGCATCCGCAGTCCTCGCGGCGCGCTACGGTGACTGCAAGGCGCATGCGACGATCCTCAAGGCGTTGCTCGCGGTTCAGGGGATCGAAGCCAACCTTGTCGTGGTGAATGCCGGCCTGCAGTACACGCTGACGGAGGTCGCGACGCAGAACTTCGACCACGCGATTGTCTATGTTCCGGCAATCGACCGCTATCTCGACCCGACCTCGTCGCTGGTGGCGTTCGATTCCCTGCCGCCGAACCTCGGCGGCAAACCCGCGCTCAACATCGACAAGGGGACGATGGGCCGTATCCCGGTGACGGCACCGCAGCGCTTCGTGTTGGCAGCGGATACGGAATACACGCTGCACAGCGATGGTACACGTCAGGCGCGCTCGGTGTTGTCCGGCAATGGACTGGGAGCAAGTGTTGGACGATCCGTCGCACTAGGCCTTGACGCGGGGGACCGGCAGAACGGCGCCAGGAAGCTGATCGAGCAGGCGGGGCTGAGCGGCACGGGCGACTACAGCTTCCCGAATCCGCGCGACCTGTCCGACAGCTATGCGATCACCACGAACTTCCAGATCACCAAGCCCGTCGGCCTCAATCATCTCGAGCGGATCAGGATGCTGCCGCTGACTGACCCGCGCCCCTCGCTGCTGCTGCTCGCCACCAGCGGGCCAACCGACCGGGCCTTTCCGTGCCGCTCGCTGGAATATCGGGAGACCAGTTCGCTCACCGTGCCTGAGGGAACCAACTTCTACGAAAAGCCAGCGCCGGTCATCTATAGCAAGAGTTTCAGCGGCAGCACGGCATACGGCGCTGCGACGGGGCGGATCGAGGTCAACGCGACCGCCACGCTCAGCAGCCGCACGATTCGCTCCAGCGCGTTGGTGCGATTCAGCGTCGACGCTGCGGTCTGTCCGGCGGAATTTGCTGCGGCGATCAAGGCTGGCTTGGACAAGTTCGCGGAGTTCAAATACGGGCCGATCGGATTGACGCCGAAACCGGTACCGCTCGTTACGGAAATCAGCGCCGAGTTTACCGATGGCGTGAACGCGTATCAGGCGCAAAACTACGTGCGCGCGATGGCTCTGCTCCGACCGTATGCCGAGCATGGCAACGCCAAGGCTCAATCCTATGTGGGGTACATGTACGAAAGCGGCTACAGCGTCGAGCGCAACTACGCCGAGGCGATCCGTTGGTTTCTGATGGCCGCCGAGCAGGGCGATTCCTACAGCCAGGGGAAGCTGGGCTACGCATATGAATACGGGCTTGGCACGGCGCGCGACGAGAAGGTCGCAGCCCAATGGTACGCCAAGGCAGCCGAGCAGGGCGATGTCTTCGGTCAGACCCACCTCGCGCGCCTCTATCGGGATGGCGCCGGTCTCGCCCAGGACTATCAGCAAGCTGCGACCTGGTTTTCGAAGGCTGCCGATCAGGGCTCGGCTTGGGCGCAGGGGAATCTCGCATTGCTCTACATTAAGGGCCGTGGCTTGCCGCTCGATCTATCACGGGGCATCGCGCTGCTTCGGGTTGCCGCCGATCAGAACGACAGTGAGGCCCAGTACAATCTGGGATATGCCTACGAGAGCGGCACGGGTGTTCCGAAGGACATCCGGGAAGCCGCCAAGTGGTACAGCAGGGCGTCCGATCGCGGTAATGCGCTCGCCCGCACGCGTCTCGAGGGATTGCTGGGAGGCGGCGGAATTTTGGGTCACCTGCGCCAACTCTTCGGTCGTCTTTGAGCTCCTGATCTGCCTACGCCGACGACCGTGCGCCAGCGCATCCGACCCACGAGAGCCGTTTGCCGACCGTCGGCCTCGGAATAAGGCCGCGGCGCAGGGGTTAGCCCGGACGATGGCCAAGTCGCGCAACCGTCATCGCGCGGGCATCGAAAGGCTGATACAACCTCGCCTGCCAACTGCGAATTCACCGGGCGCCGCTTCACTGGGAGGACACCACATGGAATTGACACGACGTCACGCTCTCGCGGGTGCTGCCGGCATTGCCGCTGCACCGTTGCTATCAGCCGTTCCTGCGGCCGCTGTGGCGGCGGTCGCCGACAAGCAGGCGCCGAGCTTCTATCGCTACAAGGTCGGCGACATCCTCGTCACCGTGGTGTCCGATGGCAAGAACGTCTTCAAGCTGGAAGACTCCTTCATCCCCAATGCGAAGCGGGACGACGTCAACGCGGCGCTGGAGAAGGCGTTCATGCCGCGCGACATGATGACGATCTGGTTCGCGCCACTGGTGCTCAACACCGGCGGCAAGCTGGTGGTGATCGACACCGGCAATGGCGCGCTGGCGAAGGCCAGCACGAAGGGCGCCAATGGCCTGTTCGCCGACAATTTCGTCGCCGCCGGCTTCGATCCCAAGAATGTCGACATGGTCGTGATCTCGCATTTCCACGGCGACCACGTGAACGGCCTCTTGACCGCCGAAGGCACGCCGGCATTCCCGAATGCCGAGGTGCTGGTGCCGGCGACCGAGTGGAAGTTCTGGATGGACGACGGCGAGATGAGCCGGGCGCCGGCCGGCCGCATGCAGGGCCTGTTCAAGAACAACCGCAATATCTTCGAAGCCGGCCTGAAGAAGAAGGTCACGCCCTACGAGTGGGGCAAGGAGATCGCGCCGGGCCTGACCTCGGTCGAGACCGTCGGCCACACGCCGGGCCACACCTCCTACGTGCTGGCCTCGGGCCCGGACAAGGTCTTCATCCAGTCCGACGTCACCAACAATCCGAACCTGTTCGCGACCAACCCCGGCTGGCATGCGTTCTTCGACCAGGACGGCGACGTGGCGGAGAAGACCCGCCGCCGCATCTACGACATGGTGGTTGCCGAGCGGCTCCAGGTGCAGGGCTTCCACTATCCGTTCCCGGGCCTCGGCAATGTGGTGAAGGACGGCGGCGGCTATCGCGTCGTGCCGGCACCGTGGAATCCGGCGATCTAGCCAGTCATTCCCCGGTGCGCCATTGCGCACCTGAGGGCGCGCGGAGCGCGAACCCCGGGATCTGGAGGTCCTAGCGCGAGATTCCGGGTTCGATGCTGTGCATCGCCCCGGAATGACAAGCAACAACTTGACGTCAAGGGGGCGCGGCCTTATAGCCGCGCCCATGATCAACGCCGCGACCATCATCATTGCCCGCCGCCGCCGCATTATCGCGGTATGAGCGGTCGCTCGCGTTTAAGACCATCGCCTCTGCCGCCGGACCCGATCCCGCGGCGCTCTCCTGAAAAAGACACGCGGTTCGATCTGGCGGCTCCTTCGTCATGCAGGAGCTTTGACCATGTATACGCCACCGCCCTTCAAGCCTGACCGTGCCGCGAGCCTTGCCTTCGCGGAAGCGCGCGGTTTCGGCATGGCCTGCGCGTGGGACGGCGGCAAGCCGATCGCCTCCGCGCTCCCGTTCTACTTGACTTACGCCGCCGACGGGACGCCGCGGGCGCTGTTTCATGTTGCCCGTCACAATCCGCTGGTAAAGCTGGCGGGCGGGTCACCTTGGCTGCTGGCCGTTACCGGCGCCGACGCCTATGTTTCGCCGGACTGGTACGTGTCACCCGATCAGGTGCCGACCTGGCTCTATCAGGCGGTGCATCTGACCGGGCCGGTGCGGACGTTGTCGGATGACGAGCTTGCCGTTCAGATCGACGCGCTGAGCGCCAAGTTCGAGGACCGGCTGCTGCCGAAAAAGCCGTGGGTGTCGGGCAAGATGACCGCCGCGAGGCTGGAAACCATGAAGAAGGCCATCGTGGGTCTCGAGATGATGGTGGAAGAGGTGGAGGGCAGCTTCAAGCTGAACCAGCACAAGTCTGAAACCGATTTCGCGGCGGTCGGCAACACGCTCGCTTTGCAGGCCGAAGCCGGTGCCCAAGACATCGCGGCCTTGATGCGCGAGGTGCGCCCGCAGGCTTTCGCGCTGATACAGACCGAGATGACTACGCTTCCGAGGAGCGAGCAATGACGAAGAAGAAAATCGGAATTTTGGGCGCGTCCGGCTACACCGGCGCCGACGCGGTGCGCCTGTTGGCGCGGCACCCGAATGCCGAAATCACCGCGCTTACCGCTAACACCCATGCCAGCAAGACGATGAGCGAGGTGTTTCCTCACTTCTTCATGCTCGACCTGCCAAAACTCGTGGAATGGGAAAAGGTCGACTGGACGCGGCTCGATGCCCTGTTCTGCGGACTGCCGCACGGGACGACGCAAGAGATCATCGCCGCGGTGCTGAAAGCCAATCCCAGAATCAAGATCCTCGATATGTCCGCGGACTTCCGGCTGCGCAACAAAGACAGCTATGCGCAATGGTACGGCCATGAGCACCGGGCGCTCGAATTGCAGGACGAGGCGGTCTATGGGCTGACCGAACTCTACCGGGAGGAGGTCACGGCCGCGCGGCTGGTAGCCTGTCCCGGCTGCTATCCGACGGCGGTGCTGCTGGCGCTTGTTCCGCTGGCGAAGGCAAAGCTGATTGACGTCGACGACATCATCATCGACGCAAAGTCGGGCGTCACCGGCGCCGGACGCGGACTGAAGCAGAACACGCTGTTCAGCGAGGCCGGCGAAGGGTTGTCGCCCTATTCGATCGGAAGCCATCGACACTCGGCGGAGATTGAGCAGGAGATTGGCGCGGCCGCTGGCTCGGCTGTGACGGTGAACTTCACCCCGCATCTCATTCCGATGGCGCGGGGTGAGTTCTGCACATCCTATGTCAAGCTCAACGGGGCTACGCCGGACGATTTGCGCGCCGAGCTGGAAAGGGCCTACGCCAACGAGCCGTTCGTATATGTGACGAAGAAGGGTGTGCTGCCACAGACGCAGAACGTGCGTGGTTCGAATTATGTTCAGATCGGCGTCGTCGCCGACCGGATCAAGAACCGCGCCATCGTGCTCTCGACGCTCGATAATCTTGTGAAGGGTTCGGCCGGACAGGCGATCCAGAACATGAACCTGATGTTCGGCTTGCCCGAAACCACTGGACTGGAGCAGATCGCGCTGTTTCCATGAGCGGGGGTTGTTGTCGCTGGCGAGGGGCGCTCAATCTAAGGATAACTGCCCATCCCCGTTGGCGGCGCAGGCGCGGCCAGATGTGTTAAACGAAACGAACGAGCTCGAAAGGAACGTGCCATGACCCTCACCGACACCAACCAACCGAAAACCAGGAGCGGTGCGACCAAGGCCACCGTGTTCGTCGATGGCGCGTCCGGCACGACCGGCCTCGGCATCCAGGAGCGGCTGCTCTCGATCGGCGACGTTGCGGTGAAGCACATCGCCGAGGACAAGCGGAAGGATGCCGGCGCCAAGCGCGCCCTGATGGAGGAGGTGGATCTCGTGATCCTCTGCCTGCCTGACGAGGCCGCCAAGGAGACTGTGGCGCTGATCGACACGATGGGCAATGCCGCGCCGAAAGTGCTCGACGCCTCGACGGCCTATCGCGTTGCGCCCGACTGGGCCTACGGTTTCCCCGAGCTCGCGCCCGACCAGGCCGACAAGATCCGTAACGCGAAGAAGGTCTCCAATCCGGGTTGCTATCCGACCGGCGCGATCGCGCTGCTGCGGCCGATCGTCGACGCCGGCCTGCTGCCGGCGGATTATCCCGTCACCGTCAACGCGGTGAGCGGCTATTCGGGCGGCGGCAAGTCGATGATCGCCAGCTTCGAGGACGGCTCGGCGCCGGCCTTCGAACTCTACGGCCTCGGCTTCGAGCACAAGCACGTGCCGGAGATGCAGCTCTACTCGCATCTGACGCGAAGGCCGATCTTCATCCCGTCGGTCGGCAACTACCGGCAGGGCATGCTGGTCTCGGTGCCGCTGCAACTCGACGCGCTGCCGGGCAAGGTGACCGGTGCCGACCTGCAGGCTGTTCTCGCGAAGTGGTACGCGGGCAGCAAATATGTCTCGGTGATGCCGCTGCAGAACGAGGCCGCCAAGGGCGGGCGGCTCGAGCCGGAGGCGCTCAACGAGACCAACCAGCTCGAGCTCTACGTCTTCGCCAGCGACAAGCACCACCAGGCGGTGCTGGTCGCGCGGCTCGACAATCTGGGCAAGGGCGCCTCGGGTGCCGCGGTCCAGAACATGCGGCTGATGCTCGGGCTGGCCGACAGCTGACGGCGAAGCGGATCGTGGACGACGCCACGCTGCAATTCTATCGGCGCAATGCCGAGACCTATGCCGGGTGGGCGAAAGCCCCGTCCACCCGGCTGATCGGCTTTCTGAAGCTGCTGCCGCCGGGCGGCGCGATCCTCGAACTCGGTTGCGGCGCCGGCAATCATGCCGCTGTCATGCTCGCCGAAGGCTTTGTGCTGCGTGCGACCGACGGGTCGCCCGAGATGGCCGAGGTCGCGGCGCGCCGCATCAATCATCCCGTCGAGGCGATGCTGTTCGACGAGCTCGAGGACCGCGAAGCCTATGACGGCGTCTGGGCCAGCGCCTGCCTGCTGCACGTGCCGCGCGACGAATTGGTCGGCATCATCGGCCGCATCCTTCGGGCGCTGAAACCCGGTGGCTTGTTCTACGCAAGCTACAAGATCGGCCATGGCGATGGCCGCGACAGCATCGGCCGCTACTACAATTATCCCGCGGCGGACTGGCTCGCTGCGACCTACGCCGCCTCAGGGGCGTGGACGCAAGTCTCGTCCGACACCAGCGAGATCAAGAGCTTTGACGAGGCTCCCGCGACGATGCTGCATATCGTGGTGCGCAAGAGCCGGTAGTTGATGCCGCGCCGGCGCGGCTGTCGCCGCAACCGGCGGGAATATTTGGATCAGACGATCTTGAAGATCGCGAGCGCCAGCACCGCCTGGGCGAGGAAGCCGACCGTGAAGGCCACGCTGCGGAACACCGGCAGGCCCAGCGTGTACACGATCAGATGGGCGACGCGGGCCCAGAAATAGACGGCGCAGGCGAGCACGGTCCATTTCGTGGAATAGTCGGCCGCGTTGAGGATCAGGACCAGCGGCGCGAAGATCACGAGGTTCTCGACCGCGTTGTCATGGGCGAACATCAGCCGGTTGGCCCATTCCGCGTGCGGCTTGTCGCCACGCGAGGGATTGCCGATGACGCCGGAGAGGCCGCGCACCTGCCAGCGGTTGATGAGGTAAGGAATCCACAGCAGCCCGGTCAGGATCACCGTCAGCGACAGCCAGAACAGTTCGCGCGTCATCGTCTCCCCCTCACGTGAATTCGATTCCCGACCGTCGGGACCGTCTGTTTATAGCTGAGCGGAAGAGTTGGCGCTACGCGCGGACGCGGACATAGCTGCCCGGGGCGTCCTCGAGCACCTGCGTGCCGTTGGAGCCGACCATGCGCGCCGGGACCGTCTCCGGGTCATGGCTTTCCAGCCAGCCGCGCCAGTCGGGCCACCACGAGCCCTTGTGCTCCTCGGCTCCCTTCAGCCAGTCGGCGAGCTTCATGTCCTTGATGTTGTCGTTGGTCCAGTACTGGTACTTCTTCGACGCGGGTGGATTGACCACGCCGGCGATATGGCCGGAGCCGGACAGCACATATCTCACCGGGCCGCCGAAGAACTGCGAGCCGTAGAGCACCGATTCCGCCGGCGCGATGTGATCCTCGCGGGCGGCGAGGTTGTAGACCGGCACCTTCACCTTCGACAGATCGAGCAGCGTGTTGTCCAGCACCATGGTGCCGGTCGACAGCCGGTTCTCCAGATAGCAGTTGCGCAGGTAGTAGGAGTGGTTCGACGACGGCATCCGCGTCGCATCCGAATTCCAGTGCAGCAGGTCGAATGAGGAGGGCGTCTGGCCCTTCAGATAATTGTTCACGACATACGACCAGATCAGGTCGTTCGAGCGCAGCATGTTGAAGGCCATCGCCATCTTGCTGCCCTCGAGCACGCCGGATTCCTGCATGTCGCGTTCGAGCGCCGAGATCTGGTCTTCGTCGACGAACACCAGGAGATCGCCGGCATGGGTGAAGTCGACCTGCGCGGCAAAGAACGTCGCCGACGTCACACGCTGGCGGCGCTTCTCGGCGAGATAGGCGAGCGTCGAGGCGAGCAGGGTGCCGCCGACGCAATAGCCGGCGGTGTGCACCTTCATCTCGCCGGTGACCTTCTCGATGACGTCCATCGCCGTGAGCGGGCCTTCGGTCATGTAGTCGGCCCAGGTCTTCTTGCCGAGCTCCCTGTCCGGATTGACCCAGGAGATCACGAACACCGTGATGCCCTGGTCGACGCACCATTTGATGTAGGATTTCTCGGGGCGCAGATCGAGGATGTAGAACTTGTTGATCCAGGGCGGCACGATCAGGAGCGGCGTGCGCAGCACGTTCTCGGTCGCCGGTGAATACTGGATCAGCTGCATCAGCTCGTTCTGGAAGATCACCTTGCCCGGCGTCGTCGCCATGTTGACGCCGACCTCGAGATTGCTCGAGTCGGACTGGCGGATCCGCAGCGTGCCGTGGCCGGCCTCGATATCCTCGGCCAGCATCTTCATGCCGCGCACCAGATTGTCGCCGTTGGTCTCGACGGTGGCGCGCAGCACCTCCGGATTGGTCAGCACGAAATTCGACGGCGCCAGCGCGTTGGTGATCTGCTGGACGTAGAATTCGGCCTTCTTGCGCGTGTGGGGATCGATCCCGTCGGCGTCATGGACCAGCTGCTGCGCCCATTTCGAGGTCAGCAAATAGAGCTGCAGGATGAAGTCGAAGAACTGGTTCGACTTCCATTCCGGATCCTGGAAGCGCTTGTCGCGCGGGGCCGGGGCGATCGCCGGCTTGGCGTCTGCCTCGCCGGCCATGCGGCGCACCGCCGAGCCCCAGAGATCGAGATAGTCCTTGCCGAGCTGCATCTGCAGCGACGAGGCGCGCTCCTTGTCGGACAGCCAATATTCGGCGATCACGCTGAAGGTCTTGATGACCTCACCGAGCTCATTCGGCGGCTTGTCGCGGACTTCTCCCGTCTGGCGCGGCTTGAGATAGGCTGCCAGCGCCTGGCCGCTGCTCTCCATCGCCCGCGCGATGTTCATGGCGAAGGCTTCGGCGTTGAATTTCGGGGTGGCCTGGGTGTCGGTACTAACGTTGCTCATCTGAGGTACAATATCGCGTCGTTTGGAGGGCGTCATCGCGCGGTGCGGCAACGCAAATCAGTCAAAATCCAGCATTTCGCTCTGTTGCGGTGCGAGAAAAAATCTTTGTTCCGTCATATTGAAGCCTCAGGGTTCGCTTTTGGTGTTCCCGCTTTAAGCGTTTCGGGCGACAATGGTTTGAAACGCTGAAGTCGAAATTAACGCAGCGGGGACGCTGCAAGGCTCGTACCAGTGCGACCCGTGTCGGCAACGTGCGACGTGCGCGCTAGCTTGTTGGGGACAATTCGGCGCATGCCGATCGATCGAATGAACAGGGGGCTCGCGGCCGCAGTGCTGCTCGCGTCGTTGGTGGCGCTGAGCGGGTGCTCGAGCACGATCGCCGATATGACGATGCCGGCCGATGCGCCGGCGCGCGAGAAGGACGCCACCGGCTACCTGCCGGTCCATGATCTTCCGCCCGACCGCGCCGACCCGACGATCAAGCCGGCGGACCAGGCCAAGATCGAGCAGGAGCTGATTGCCGCGCGCGCGCGCCAGGCCTCGACGGCTGCCCAAAGCGGGAAGTAGCACCCGACAAACGGCCGATCAGCGCTGGCGCCGCCCGGTGTCCGTGCTAAAAGAAACCCAGTTCAACCGCAGATCCGGCCGCAGCCCCCAGATCGTGCGCCTGAATTCGCTCTAAGTCATTGATTCAGTGCGATTTCTGTCAGAGGCCGAGCCGGCTTCCGCAAGCTAGGACCAAGGGGGGTCGATTCTGGCATCGCGGTTGTCGGAGCAAGGGTCCCATGGAAGATTTTTACCGCATTCGCCGTCTGCCGCCTTACGTCTTTGAGAAGGTCAACCAGGCCAAGGCGGCCGCGCGCAACGCCGGGGCCGACATCATCGACATGGGCATGGGGAACCCGGACCTGCCGACCCCGCCGCATGTGATCGAGAAGCTCAAGGAGACGCTGGGCAAGCCGCGGACCGACCGCTACTCGGCCTCGCGCGGCATCAACGGCCTGCGCAAGGCCCAGGCCGCCTATTATGCGCGCCGCTTCGGCGTCAAGCTCAACCCCGACACCCAGGTGGTTGCGACGCTCGGCTCGAAGGAGGGGTTTGCCAACGTCGCGCAAGCGATCACGGCGCCCGGCGACGTCGTGCTGTGCCCCAATCCGAGCTACCCGATCCATGCCTTCGGCTTCCTGATGGCGGGCGGCGTGATCCGCTCGGTGCCCTCGGAGCCGACGCCGCAGTTCTTCGAGGCGGTCGAGCGGGCGATCATCCATTCGATCCCGAAGCCGATTGCGCTGATCGTCTGCTATCCGTCGAACCCGACCGCCTATGTCGCGGACCTCGACTTCTACAAGGACCTCGTCGCGTTCGCGAAGAAGCACGACATCTTCATCCTGTCCGATCTCGCCTACGCCGAGGTATATTTCGACGAGAACAATCCGCCGCCGTCGGTGCTGCAGGTGCCCGGCGCGATCGACGTCACCGTCGAGTTCACCTCGATGTCGAAGACGTTCTCGATGGCCGGCTGGCGCATGGGTTTTGCGGTCGGCAACGAGCGGATCATCGCGGCGCTGGCGCGGGTCAAATCCTATCTCGATTACGGTGCGTTCACGCCGGTCCAGGTGGCGGCGACCGCGGCGCTGAACGGTCCCGACGACTGCATCCGCGAGATGCGCGACACCTACCGCAAGCGCCGCGATGCGCTGGTCGAGTCATTCGGCCGCGCCGGCTGGGACATTCCGCCGCCGCAGGCCTCGATGTTCGCCTGGGCGCCGCTGCCCAAGGCGTTCGAGGCGGTCGGCAGCATGCAGTTCGCGACCCTGATGGTGGAGAAATCCGGCGTCGTGGTGTCGCCGGGCGTTGCGTTCGGCGAGCATGGCGAGGGCTATGTCCGCATCGCGATGGTGGAGAACGAGCAGCGCATCCGGCAGGCCGCGCGCGGCGTGCGCCGCTTCCTTGAAAGCGGCATCGAAACGTTGCACAACGTCGTTCCTCTCGCCAACCGACGCTAATCCTTCCAGGTTGCTTAATCTCCAGGTCCCTTAAATCCATGGTCGCACCCCTGAACGTGGGCATAGCGGGGCTCGGCACCGTCGGTGCCGATGTCGTCCGCCTCATCGAAACGCAAGGACGGGCGCTGGCCGAGCGCAGCGGCCGCGGCGTTCGCGTCGTCGCGGTCACGGCGCGCTCGAAAGCCAAGAAGCGCGGCCTCGACCTGCGCGGCATCGCCTGGGCGAAGAGCCCCGAGGCGCTCGCCGAAGATCCCAATATCGACTGCTTCGTCGAATTGATGGGCGGCGCCGGAGATCCCGCGCTGTCCGCGATCGAGACCGCGCTGAAGGCCGGCAAGTCGGTCGTCACCGCCAACAAGGCGTTGATCGCCAAGCATGGACTGCGTCTCGCCGCGGCTGCCGAAAAGCACGGCGGCGCCCTGAATTTCGAGGCGGCGGTCGGTGCGGCGATCCCGGTCATCAAGACGCTGCGCGAGGGCCTCGCGGGCACCAGCGTCAACCGCGTCTACGGCATCCTCAACGGCACCTGCAATTACATCCTGACCCGGATGGAGCAGGAGGGCCTGTCGTTCGAGGAGTGTCTGAAGGACGCCCAGCGGCTCGGCTATGCCGAAGCCAACCCGTCATTCGACGTCGATGGTCATGACACCGCGCAGAAGCTCGCGATCCTGGCCAGCCTCGCCTTCGGAACCAAGGTCGCGGAAAGCGCGGTTTACGTCGAAGGCATCTCCTCGATCACGCCGGAAGACCTCAAGGCCGCCGCGGAACTCGGTTACCGGGTCAAGCTGCTCGGCGTCGCGGTCCGCACGGCAAAGGGCATTGAGCAGCGCGTGCACCCGACCATGGTGCCGAAATCATCCTCGATCGCGCAGGTGATGGGCGTCACCAATGCGGTGGCGATCGACGGCGAGGGGATTCCGCCGATCACGCTGGTGGGACCCGGCGCCGGCGGCGGCGCGACGGCCTCCGCCGTGGTCGCCGACATCGCCGACGTCGCCCGCGGCATCCGCGCTAAGCCGTTCGGCCGTCCGGTGGAGCGGTTGCGCGACACCACCAAGGCGCCGATGGAACGCCATGAAGGTGGCTATTATATCCGCCTGATGGCGCGCGATCTTGCAGGCACTGCCGCAACAATCGCCACCCGGCTGGCGGAACAGAAGATATCTCTGGAATCCATCGTGCAACGGCACCCGGATGGCGTCGATGTGAACGGCGCGGCCAAAAAACCTTCACCGGTCCCGGTCATTCTGATTACCTATGCGACCAGCGAGGATGCCGTGCATCGTGCGCTGGCCGCAGTGCAGCGCGATAAGGTCATCAGCGGGCGGCCGCAGGTGATCCGGATCGAGAAAAACTAGCGCATGGCCTGAACGGGTCGGGCGTGAGACGATTGATGCGGGCAGGCTGCCCTGTCCCAGAGGCTTAAGGAGTACGCCGATGTCGACCCATATTTCCGTTCCGCCGCAGATGCTGCTCGAGCGCATCCTGACGCTCGAAATCGTGCGCGTGACGGAGCGCGCTGCGGTGTCGGCCGCGCGGCTGCGTGGCCACGGCCAGGAGAAGGCCGCCGACAAGGCCGCGGTCGACGCGATGCGGCGCGAGCTCAACAAGCTGCCGATCGAGGGGACGGTCGTAATCGGCGAGGGTGAGCGCGACGAGGCACCGATGCTGTTCATCGGCGAGAAGGTCGGCCTCAATGCTGGCCCGAAGGTCGACATCGCGGTCGACCCGCTCGAAGGCACCACGCTGTGCGCCAAGAACATGCCGGGCTCGATCGCCACGATGGCGATGGCCGACGGTGGCACGCTGCTGCACGCGCCCGACGTCTACATGCAGAAGATCGCGATCGGCCCGGGCTACGCCAAGAACGTGATCGAGCTCGACGCGCCGCCGGCCGACAATGTCCGCCGGCTCGCCAAGGCCAAGGGCGTCGACCCGACCGCCATCAACGTGCTGGTGCTCGATCGTCCGCGCCATGCCGACATCATCAACAGCGTGCGTTCGACCGGCGCTGCCGTGCAGCTGATCACCGACGGCGACGTCGCTGGCGTCATTCACTGTGCGAAACCCGATGAGACCGGCGTCGACATGTATATCGGTACCGGCGGCGCGCCAGAGGGCGTGCTCGCGGCGGTCGCGCTGCGCTGCATCGGCGGCCAGATGCAGTGCCGCCTGATCCTCGACACCGAGGAGAAGCGCGAGCGCGCGCACAAGATGGGCGTCACCGATCCGAAGATGATCTACGGCATCGAGGACATGGCCAAGGGCGACTGCCTGTTCGCCGCTACCGGCGTCACCACCGGCTCGCTGCTGACCGGCGTGAAGTTCAAGAAGGACGTGATCGAGACCGAGACGGTCGTGATGCGCTCGGTCACCGGCACCGTGCGCTACATCAAGGCCGAGCATCGGCAGCTCGAGAAATTCCACCTGGACTAATATCCGCTGTCATTCCGGGGCGTCCGAAGGACGAACCCGGAATCTCGAGGTTCCGGGTTCGATGCTCCGCATCGCCCCGGAACGACAGCGTAAACAACAACAAGAAAAAGGGAGGCACCCATGTCCGATCTGTCCGGGGTCAAGGCGCTGGTATTCGACGTGTTCGGGACCGTGGTCGACTGGCGCACCAGCCTGATCAACGACTTCACCAGATGGGGCGAGACATCAGGTATCAAGGCCGATTGGACCGCGCTGGTCGACGGCTGGCGCGCGGTCTATGCGGCCTCGATGGACGAGGTGCGCAAGAACCCGCAGAACGGCTACGTCATCCTCGACGTCTTGCACCGCCGCTCGCTGGAAAAACTCGTCGCGCAATTCGACATCAAGGGGCTGACCGAGGCCGATTTGCAGCATCTGACGCTGGGCTGGCATCGCCTGCACGCCTGGCCCGACAGCGTCGCCGGCCTGACCCGGCTGAAGACCAAATACATCATCTCACCGCTCTCCAACGGCAACGTCGCGCTGCTCACCAACATGGCGAAGTTCGCAGGGCTCCCGTGGGATCTCGTGATGTCGGCCGAACTGTTCGAGCACTACAAGCCCGATCCGGAAACCTACCTCGGCGCCGCGAAGCTGCTCTGCCTGCCGCCGGAGCAGGTGATGATGGTCGCCGCGCACAATTACGACCTGAAGCACGCGCAGAAGCTCGGCCTGAAGACCGCCTTCGTGGCGCGTCCGACCGAATACGGTCCGCTGCAGAAGTACGATTTCGAGGCCACCGGCGAGTGGGACATCGTGGCCAAGGATTTCGGGGAAATCGCCAGCCGAATGGGCTGCTAGAACTGGTCCACAAATCATCGAAGCGTTACGATTCCTGCCTGATTGGGAAGGGCTCATGACGCTGCACGCATCCGCACTGCCCGTCGAGGCGCCACAGGCGTTCCTCGGCGTGACGCGGTCGCTGACCGGAAAACTCTGGCGCGACCGGCTGGATCCGCGCGGGGCGGCGCGGGCGCTCGCGATCGTGCAGCGCTATCAATTGCCGGAAATGCTGGCGCGCGTGCTGGCGGGGCGCGACGTCGGGATCGACGAGGTTCCCGACTTCCTCGACCCGACCATCCGCAAGCTGATGCCGGATCCTCACACGGTCACCGAGATGGAGCACGCCGCCAAGCGCATCGCGGATGCCGCGGTGCGCGGCGAGAAGGTCGCGATCTTCGGCGACTACGACGTCGACGGCGCGACCTCGGCCGCGCTGCTGACCTGGCATCTGCGCCATTGCGGGCTGGACCCGCTGATCCACATTCCCGACCGTATTTTCGAAGGCTACGGGCCGAACGTCGACGCCGTGCGTGCGCTGGCGGCGAAGGGCGCGACGCTGCTGGTCACGGTCGATTGCGGCACCACCAGCATCGAGCCGCTGGCGGAAGCCAGGAAGCTCGGCATGTCGGTCGTCGTGATCGATCATCACCAGACCGGCGATGTGTTGCCCGAGGTCGACGCGCTGGTGAATCCGAACCGGCCCGACGATCTCTCGGGGCTCGGCCATCTCGCGGCGGTCGGCCTCGTGCTGGTGACCTTGGTCGCGGTCAATCGCGAACTGCGCCAGCGCGGCTTCTGGACCGGCGAGATGCCGGAGCCGGACCTGCTCAGCGTGCTGCATCACGTCGCGCTCGGCACCGTGGCAGACGTCGCGCCGCTGATCGGGCTCAACCGGGCCTTCGTCGCCAAGGGCCTGATCGCGATGCGCCGCCGCGACCATGTCGGCCACACTGCGTTGATGGACGTCGCGCGGCTGAACGGGCCGCCGGAGGCCTGGCATCTCGGCTTCATGCTGGGACCGCGCATCAATGCCGGCGGCCGCATCGGGCGCGCCGATCTCGGCGTGCGGTTGTTGCTCGAAGGCGATATATCCGAAGCCGCGCGGATCGCGGCCGAGCTCGATCGTCTCAACGCCGAGCGGCGCTTGATCGAGCAGGCGGCCGAGGCGCAGGCCGAGGCCGAGGCGCTGGCTTCGCTCGGGCTCGAGGACAAGGGTGCTGTCATCGTCACCGCGGCGGAAGGCTGGCATCCCGGCGTGGTCGGGCTGGTTGCGGCGCGGCTGAAGGAGAAGTTCGCGCGTCCCGCGTTTGCGATCGCGCTGGAGCCCGGCGGCATCGGCACCGGATCGGGCCGTTCGATCGGCGGCGTCGATCTCGGCAAGGCGGTGCGGCAGGCGGTGCACGACGGCCTTTTGATGAAGGGCGGCGGGCACGCGATGGCGGCCGGCGTCACGCTGCGCAAGGAGAAGCTCGCCGAATTCCGCGCCTACATGGAAGGCGCGCTGGCGGCCGACGTCGCCAATTCGCGGCACGAGAACGAGCTGTTCATCGACGGCGCCGTGACCGCGCGCGCGGTGACGCCGGAGTTCGCCGCGACACTCAATCGTGCTGGCCCGTTCGGCAGCGCCAATCCGGAACCGGTGATCGCGCTGCCGTCGCATCAGCTGGTCTATGCCGACGAAGTCGGGCAGGCGCATCTGCGGCTGCGCTTCAAGTCAGGCGACGGCTCCATCGTCAACGGTATCGCGTTCCGTTCCGTCGGACAGAAGCTCGGCAGCGCCTTGACGCAAAATCGCGGCCAGCAATTGCACGTGGCGGGCTCTCTTGCGGTCGACCGTTGGCAAGGCACCGAACGTGTGCAATTCCGTGTCCTCGACGTCGCGGTGCCGGATCAGGGCCCGACGGTGATCCGATAAGAAACGTTGGGAGAGGACATGTCAGGACAGGTAGAAGGCAAGGTCGCGCTGGTGACCGGCGGCGCATCGGGCATTGGCGAGGCCATCGTTGAATTGTTCGCGCAGGAAGGCGCGACCGTTATTGCGACCGATATCGATGAGTTGAGGGGACCCGAGCTCGCCGCGCGGCTCACCAAGGCCGGGCGGAACGTGACCTTCTTGCCGCAGGACGTCACCAGCGAGGAGCGCTGGATCGAAATCATCAGTGAGATCGGCAAGCGCCATGGCCGCCTAGATATCATGGTCTCGAATGCCGGCATCGGCATCGGAGCGCCCTCGATTGTCGAGATGTCGCTCGCGGACTGGCGTCGCCAGACCGCCATCAATATCGACGGCGTATTCCTGTCGGTGAAGCACTCGCTGCCGCTGATGCGCAAGCACGGCGGCGGCTCCATCATCATGATGTCGTCGCTGGCTGGCCTGCGTGGTGCGGCGACCCTTTCCGGCTACAGCGCCACCAAAGGCGCGGTCCGCTTGTTCGCCAAGTCGATCGCGATGGAGTGCGCGCAGGTCAACGACGGTATCCGCGTCAACTCGGTGCATCCCGGCATCATCGACACGCCGATCTGGGGCAAGATCCCGACCGGCGCGACCGGTGCCGGCCAGAACGCGCCGATCGATCCGGAGGAGCGGGCAAGGTTCGCCACGCCACTCGGACGCGCCGGCCAGGCCATCGAGATCGCCCAGGGCGTGCTCTATCTCGCTTCCGACGCGTCGCGCTACGTCACGGGCAGCGAGCTCGTGATCGACGGCGGCATGAATGCCGGCGGCGTGGTGCGGCAGCCTGCGAAATAGTCTCCGTCATTGCGAGGAGCGAAGCGACGAAGCAATCCATAGTCCCGCATATGCGGAGGGATGGATTGCTTCGCTGCGCTCGCAATGACGGTGAGCGGTCAATGTGGCAGCCTGCGAGCCGATAGGAGCGAACTGTCGTAGCCCGCATGAGCGGAGCGATATGCGGGAAATGCGTGCCCGGGTATCGCTTTCGCTCACCCGGGCTACGCAGATCGCATGATGCCTACCCGCCTTGCCGTAGCCGCGCCAGCACCTTGAGCCCGCCGTAACCGTCGGCGGGCAACAGGCCCATCTTGATCTGAAAATCCTTGATCGCCTTCATGGTGTCGTTGCCGACGCGGCCGTCGGTGCCGCCGGTGTCGAAGCCGGCCTTGGTCAGCCGCGTCTGCATCTCCTGCACCTCGGCCAGTGTCAGCGCGCGTTCCGAGCCCGGGAAGGGCTGGATGAAGGGCGGCCCGCCGAGGCAGCGATCGCCGAGATGGCAGATCGCCAGCGCGTAGTTCATCGACGGGTTGTAGCTCTTCACCGAATTGAAGTTCGGACCGAGCAGAAAGGCCGGACCACCCGCGACCGGGATCCACAGTTGCGCTGACGCATTTGGCTGCGGAAACGGCTGGCCGTCGGCGCGGGTCACACCGGCGCTGGCCCAGGCCGCGTAGGTGCGGCTGCCGCTGGCGCCGCCGCCGGGCGCGCGGACCTCGTAGCCCCAATGCTCGCCGCGGTGCCACTTGCCGCGGTTGACGAGATATTTCGCGGTCGAGCCCAGCGCGTCGTCGGGCCGGCCGAACGGCGAGACCTTGCCGTCGCCGTCATAGTCGAAGCCGACATTGAGCCAGACTTCCGGCATCCACTGCGAATGACCCATCGCGCCGGCCCAGGAGCCATTCATCTCCTGAGGCGTGCTCCAGCCGCGCTGCACGATCTTCATCGCGTTGATCAGTTCGGTCTCCCAATAGGCCTTGCGGCGCGGCTCGTTCCAGGCGAGCGCCGCCAGCGACGGAAACACCGGCGTCATGTGGTTCTGCTGCACCAGCGGATCGCCATAGGCGGATTCGACGCCCCACAGCGCGAGCAGCGTGCCGCGCTCGACGCCGAAATCGCGTTCGATCCGGCCGAACAGCGCCTCGTTCTTCTTCAGCGCCTCCTTGCCGTGAATGACCCGCCAGTCGGAGACGCGGCGGTTGATGTACTGCCAGATCTGCTCGTGGAATTCAGGCTGGTTGCGCATCTGCCTGAACACGCTCATGTCGGGCTCGATCCGCCCCATGCAGCGATTCCAGGTCGCCTCCGAGATGCCCTTGGCGAGCGCGCGAGCGCGAAAATTGTCGCGCCACTGGTCGAAGCCCGGAGGGGCGGCGGCGAGCGCGCCGAGCGGATTGACGAGTACCACGCCGGCCGCGAGCCCGGCCTTCAGGACGGCGCGGCGGGCAGGGGATTTCGGAGAATCAGGCTGTTTCATCGGGCCAGTCTAGCGGCGCCGATCGGGTGAGCCAAAAGCCACGCCGCCGCAGGAGCTATAGTTTTGAGCATGACCTCATCGGAAAACCGGTTCCCACTTTTCCGGGTCATGCTCTAGCTATCCTGCAAATCTGTGGCGATTTTTGACAGCCACCGGCGCACCACGTGTTCCGACCTGGCATCGAGGCCGGCGGCGAGCCGGCGTTCCTGGGCCTGGGCGATCTGCCGGCATTTCTCCAGCAGTCTGGTTCCATGGCTGGTCAGGGTCCATTGCAACACGCGGCCGTGGACCGGGTGCGCCGTCTTGCCGATCGCGCCGTCGCGCTCGAGGTTGCGGATGATCACGCTCACGGTCTGCGGCGTCAGCAGCGCGACGCGAGCCAGATCGGCGCCGGAGAGCCCCGGATAGGCCTTCAGCATCGTCAGCACGACGAATTGCGGCGAGGTGACGCCGAGCCGTCCCAGTTGGCGCTCCATCGACAGCCGCGAGGCCGCGTGGGCCTGACGCAGCAGATAGGCGAGATAGCCCTGCTCGCCGCGCTTGCCTTCGCCCGGCGCCGGAACGGAAGGGGCGAACACGACGTCGCCAGCGCTCGATCCCGCATTCACTGCGGCCCTTCGGCCGGCGGCTTTTCCGACTGGACGCCGTTCGGCGGTGCCGAATTTGCCTCGTTTCTGCATTGCCGCCATGTCGCCTGCTGTCGCCTCGGCCGATGCCCGCATCTTGCCGATGATATCAGAGCTCTGATAATATCTCAGTACACTGATAACATGAGGCCGGACCAATGTCACATGCCCGCAAGGAATACACCGACTTCGAGAAGCTCGCGCCCGACGTCTTCGCCGCGGTGCGCGCACTCGGCCAGTTCGCGGCCAAGGCCGGCCTCGACAAGCAGCTGCTCGAACTCGTCAAGCTGCGCGCCTCGCAGATCAACGGCTGTGCGTTCTGCGTGCAGTATCACATCCTGCAGGGCGAGAGCCTCGGCGTGCCCGCCGACAAGCTGAACCTCGTCGTGGTGTGGCGCGAGGCGCCGCAGTTCACGCCGCGCGAGCGCGCCGCGCTGGCCTGGACCGAAGCGTTAACGACCCTGCCGAACGGCGTCAGCGACGAGGTCTATGCCGAGGCCACCGCTGAATTCTCCGAGCAGGAGCTGACTTACCTGACCTCGGCGATCGCATCGATCAATGTCTGGAACCGGTTCGGCGCGGCCTATCGCTGGACGCCGCCGCCGCGCCGGCAGCGCGCGGACGCGGCGGCTTCGTAACGTCGAGACGGATCAAACGGCAACCGACAGGGAGAAAAACAATGACCTCGATGGCGATGACACCATCCCTTCCATTCGCGCGGCCGCCGCGGCCGGTCATGCTGGCCGTGATCGCGGGACTGGTCTCCGCCTTCGTGATCGGGAAGGCACTGCCGACCCCGATGGACGCGATCTCCTCCGTCATCGCGCCGCTGTGCGCCAGCGCCAATGCGGCGTCGCCGCTCGACAAGGTCGAGGTCATCAGCTCGCACGCGCTGCCCAATGTGGCGGGCAAGCGTGTCACGGTGGTGCGCGTGTTCTATGGTCCCGGTGGCTTCACGCCGCCGCACCGCCATTCCGGTTCGGTGACGGCCTACATCACCAAGGGTGAAATCCGCTCACAGCTCGGTGGCGGGCCGGTCGAGACCTTCAAGGTCGGCCAGTCCTTCTTCGAGCCGCCGGGCTCGACCCACATGGTCTCGGCCAATGCGAGCACCACGGAGCCGGCGGAGCTGATCGCGGTGTTCGTGGCGGATGAGGGCGCGCAGCTGACCACGATGCTCGATTAGCGATCGGTTGGCGCTCGTTCTGCTAGACATGCGCACTGGACCAGTTTGGTGCCCAGTTCGCGTGAAACTGGACCTTGCGCGCAACGGGGCGTGTCGATTGATTGCAGGACACGTTGCGGCGACGATTGCCGACGAGGGACAAACCGATGATCAGCCTGAAGGGGCTCTCTGCCTTCCCGATCACGCCTTCGAACCGGGATGGACGGGTCGATGTGGGTGCGCTCCGCGCCTTGCTCGACCCCCTGATTGCGGCGAAGGTGGATTCGGTCGGGCTGCTCGGAAGTACCGGCTCATATCCGTATTTCAGCCGCGATGAGCGGCGGCGCGCCGTGCAGGCGGCCACCGCCTTGGCGGACGGCAACACACCAATACTGGTTGGCATCGGCGCACTGCGCACCGACGATGCGGTGCGGCTGGCGAAGGATGCGCGTGATGCCGGCGCGACGGCGGGCCTGTTGGCAGCGGTTTCCTATACGCCGCTGACCGATGACGAGGTCTTTGAGCACTTCCAAACCGTGGCCCGCGAGAGCGGGTTGGCGATCTGCATCTATGACAATCCCGGAACGACTCATTTTCAATTCACGCCGGCTCTCATCGGCCGTCTGAGCCGGGTCGAGGGAATCGTCGCGGTGAAAAGTCCGGCGCTGGATGCTTCGACCGTGGCGGGCCATCTCGGGGAATTGCGGGCTGTGGTTCCGGACGGCGTTGCGTTGGGATACAGCGCCGACTGGAATTGCACCGAGGCGCTGCTGGCGGGCGGAGACACCTGGTACAGCGTTCTCGCAGGAATCTTCCCGAAGGTCTGCGTGGACATCGTGCGCGCCGCGACGAGCGGCGATGCGGCCCGCGCGCGACAGCTCAACGGGCGACTGCAGCCGATTTGGGATCTGTTCAGGACATATTCCAGTCTGCGTGTCGTCTACGCACTTGCCGATCTCAGAGGGGTCTGCACGGCCGAGCCTCCACGTCCGATATTGCCGCTGCCCGCGGACGCTCAGAGGCGGGTCAAGGAGACGTTGGCGGCGATGGAGATCGACTGATCGCAACCACGGCGGAGGGCGCTAGATGCCGGCGCGCGCCATCGGGTCGCGGCCGAACCGGTTGTCACCCTTCGATCCCGGCAGCACGCTCAGCGTTGCAACGAGCGCCAGATAGGGGATCCAGTATTTGACGTGCAGCGCGGCGGCGAGGTGGGGAATGGCGAGGATCGTCAGCGCCCACCAACCCGAGACGTTGAGGTCGTGCAGCCGCTTCACCAGGATCGCCGCGAATGGCCACAATGACAGCATGAGCAGCAAGCGCAGGACGGACAGGTCGTCGGCGGGCGGGCTGCTGTCGTAATAGCGTGGACCGGGGTCGAGCCTTACGCCGACGCGAATGACGAGCATGTCGACCAGCATAAGGCCGAAAAATCCCAGGCTGAATTCCTGCCGGCTGATGCGGCCTTTCACCGAAAGAAAGAACCAGCTGAAGGTCGAGAGCATGCTTGGTTGTGGTCCAGCCTGAATGGGCATCTGATAGAGACTTGCGTCCGATGGTCAAAGCGGGACGGGTTCCCGCCGTTTGCTGCTTCCATCATGATCATTGAAGCTGGCAATTGTCGCCGCGACATGGCGCGCACCGACGCGATTCCGAATGGAACCTGCGGTGGGGCGTTTGCACAATTTCGGAATAATGAAATAATGCCGCTGATTTGCCCGACGTGTCAAGTCGTCGTGTCGAACAGTGGCTAGGTCGAACGCCTGCCACCGCCGGCTCCTTTGCATGGGGTTGTTTTCGATATTTTGGCAGTGCGCCCCGAACCGGTGTCCCCTTCGGTCGACAACACTCTAATTGCCGCCGCCTTCCTGGGTGTCGATGCGATGCACGACGTCGTCGGGCAGGGCATGGGCCACGGCGGCTGCAAGCCCGGGCTCCGGTCCGATCTCGCGGCCGCGGCCGCGGATCAGCCGCTCATAGGCCGACACCAGCGTGGTGTAGGGATTGACCCACAGCCAGCCGTCGCGCGTGAACAGCTGGACGTCGAAATGCAGATGCCGCGATGTGCCGTTGGGGTGGTCGAGATAATTCGAGACCACGCCGATCTTCTCGCCCTCGCTGACGCGGCGCCCGTTGAGCAGGCCGTCGGCATCCATCACTGACGGGTTCATGTGCATGTAGCGGAAACGGACATGCTCGGTGCGGGTGTTGACCTGCAATGTCGCGGCCTGCTGTTGCGCCGAGCGGATCACGATACTGTCGCGCACCGCAACGACCGCCTGCTGCTTGGGGTCGCAGCCATCCTTGCTGTCGACAGGACACGCGCCGGGGCGGATGTCCTGGCCCTGATGGCCGTAGCCGCTGGCGCATTGGCCGACCTCGAAGCTGCGCGCCTCGCAGAAATTGTCTTGCCAGGGATACGTGTCGATGGCCGCGCCGGGCTTGCGCTTGGCGAAAGATTGCGAGTGGGCGAAGGCCGGCGCCTTCTCGAGCGGAAAGCGGATCTGCGAATAGACGGTGAAGTCGGCGTGGCCGCCTTGTTGCCTGCGGCCGCCGCGGCCCGCGACGATGTCGCCGCTCGGGTGGTAGGTGAAGTCGGCGGATTGCACGGCCGGCCGCTCGGCGATATCGGAGGCGACGTCGCTGCGCGGCCGTGACGGCTGGCCGCCGGCGATGCGCAGGGCCTTCAGAAAGCGCTCGGCGACCGGATAGGCCTCGCGGCAGGCCAGCCGCTTCGGCCGCGGCGCGCTGTCGAGGCACTGGATCGAGACCACATAGGGGATTCCGAAGCGGGTGAAGGCGTAGCGGACATAGCCCTCGCGAACGAAGCGGCGCAGGTCCGGAAACTGCGCGGCCAGCGTCCTGACCGGCTCGCCCTTGCCGCCGAGCCGGTCGGCGAGGTCGTAGACGAGGATCGAGCCGGAAATCTGCACCTCGACCGGCTTGGCAAATGTCCGCGGCGGCAGGCCGTCGCCGGCGCCGGGGTCGAGCGAGAACACGGCATCGTAGCCCGACGCACCGGCATGGAAGAAATCGACCGCGCGGAAGTCGGCCTGGTAGCGCGCGATCGACAGGCTGTCCGGCGCACCGTTTTGTCGCGCGTCGAGATAGCTTGCGGGGTCGAACGGCAGCAGCACCGGGATCGGGCTCTGCGCAATGCCGGGAAACAGCGGCGCTGTCACCGCGTTCAACTGCACCAGCGCAGGCGTCGCCCGCGGATCGGTGGCGGGGACGCGGCGCTGGCCTGCGAAAGTGAAGCCGGCGGCGATGGCCGGGCGGCTACCGATCTCCTGCCGCAGCTGGTCGAGCACGGCGCGCCATTCGACCCGCATGGCCGAGATCGATGGCGTTCGGAATTCGTCGGCATGGGCGCCGGGAAGAGGCGAGAGCAGGGCTGCCAGCCAGCAACTGACGAAGCTGACCACCTTCCTGTTCACTGCACACCCCGGGCTCATGTCTGATCGCCCGAGAGACTAAAGCAAGTTCCGGAAAAGTGTGTAGCGGTTTTCGGTAAAGTTGACGCTTAACCAACAAGTTGAGGCGCGGTGACGATTCATTTCAAATCCCACCGCGCCTCAAGCGCTCAGTCCTTGGCGCGTTCGACGTAGGAACCGTCTTCGGTCATGACCACGATGCGCGTGCCCGTGGTGATGTGCGGCGGCACGCCGGTGCGCAGGCCGTTGGACAGCATGGCCGGCTTGTAGGACGAGGAGGCTGTCTGGCCCTTGGTCACGGGCTCGGTCTCGACCACTTCCAGCGTCACGCGCTGCGGCAGCTGGATCGCGACCGGGTTGCCCTCGTGCATCGAGAGCTTCACGGTCATGTTCTCCTGCAGATACGGCGCGGACGAGCCGACGATCTCCTTGGAGACCTGGACCTGGTCGTAGTTGTCGTTGTTCATGAAGTGGAAGCCGTCGCCATCTTCATAGAGGTAGTTGTAGTTGTGGTCCTCGACGGTGGCCTTCTCGACCTGGTCGGTGGTCTTGTAGCGCTCCGAGACCTTCACGCCGTCGCCGATGCGGCGCATTTCGATCTGGCTGACCGGGGTGCCCTTGCCGGGATGAATGTTCTCGGCGGAAAGGACCACATAGAGCTTGCCGTCCTGCTCGATGACGTTGCCCTTGCGGATGGAACTGGCGATGACTTTCAAAGGTGTTTTCCTGAATTTGAGAGCCTAAGGGCGCCAACCGGATCGGCAGCCCCTCGGTCATGGCGGCGATTTCGGGCTGCAACATACTGATTTGTCCCTGAGATGCCAGTCTTTTGCGGCCGAATTCGCAAGGTTGCCAACCGTCCCGGCCGTCCCGATCGGCCCTATTTTTCGGCCATGGGCTCATCCGTTTCAGCGAATCTGCCGATGGGACGCGCGAGCCGTCGTTCAAGTTCAGCCACGTGCGCGCATGGACAAGGTGCGCGTCTTTCGACAAGAAGGGATCAGCCTCGCGGCGTTCCGCGGAGGCTCGGGCTGTGTAGGCTTATGAACTTGCGTAGAATCAATCGGTTGCGCAGTACTCTTGAGTGCGGATGGCGGCTCGTTGATGTTGAATCCATGAGGATGCTCTGGCGATGACAGCTCATGACCGGCCGTCGCCCTGGTGGATGCCGCAGCGCTATGCCGACCGCAGGCCGTTTCTGCAGGCGCGGACGGCGATCACGCGAGCGCTGCGCGCCTGGTTCGAGGAGCAGGGATTTGCCGAGGTCGAGACCGCGATCCTGCAGATCTCGCCGGGCAACGAGACCCATCTGCACGCTCCTCGCACCGAGCTCAGGCAGGCCGATGGCTCACATGCGCCCCGCTATCTGCGCACCTCGCCGGAGTTCGCCTGCAAGAAGCTGCTCGCGGCCGGCGAGCCGAAGATTTACGAGTTCGCGCGGGTGTTCCGCGACCGCGAGCGCGGCGACCTGCATCTGCCCGAATTTACCATGCTGGAATGGTACCGCGCCAATGCCGGCTATGACGCCATCATGGCCGACACGATCGTCGTGATCGCCCATGCGGCGCAGGCGACCGGGATCGGGCGGTTTTCCTTCCGCGGCATGACGGCCGATCCGTTTGCGGAGCCGGAGCTGCTGACGGTCGCGGCGGGTTTCGAGCGCTTCGCCGGCATCGATCTCCTGGCGACGATCTCAGGCGGCGAAGGCGACCGCGAGGCGCTTGCGGCGGCTGCAGCAGCGCGGGTGCGGGTTGCAGATGACGACACCTGGACCGATATCTTCAGCAAGGTGCTGGTCGAGCATATCGAGCCTCATCTGGGACAGGGCCGTCTGACGGTGCTGTTCGAATATCCGTCGCCAGAGGCCGCGCTGGCGCGCACCAAGGCCGGCGATCAGCGCGTCGCCGAGCGTTTCGAGGTCTATGCCTGCGGCGTCGAGCTCGCCAACGGCTTCGGCGAACTGACCGACGCGGCCGAGCAGCGCCATCGTTTCACCGCAGCGATGGACGAGAAGGCCCGCCGTTATGGCGAGCGCTATCCGCTCGATGACGATTTCCTTGCCGCGGTCGGCCAGATGCCGGAGGCCAGCGGCGTCGCGCTCGGCTTCGACCGGCTGGTGATGTTGGCGAGCGGCGCGCCACGAATTGATCAGGTGGTCTGGACGCCGCCTGCGGGAGAGACATGAACAGGATCGATCCAAAACTGGCGGCGACGCTGCGACAGCCGCGCGAGCTGGTCGATGCCGGGCTCGCGCCGGTCGCAGCACTGGCCGGGCTCGAGCGGGTTGCTGCGCGCTACGCGGTCGCGGTGACGCCGGAGCTCGCCGCGCTGATTGATCCGGCCGATCCCGCCGACCCGATCGCGCGGCAGTTCATCCCGAGCGCCGACGAACTCGTCGAGCAGCCGGGCGAGAACGCCGATCCGATCGGCGACGATGCGCATTCGCCGGTCGCCGGAATCGTGCATCGCTATCCCGATCGGGTGTTGTTCAAGCTCGTCCATGTCTGCGCGGTGTATTGCCGGTTCTGTTTCCGGCGCGAAATGGTCGGGCCGGGAAAGGCCTCGGCCTTGTCCGATGACGCCTACCGTGCGGCGCTGGATTACATCCGCAGCCATCCGGAGATCTGGGAAGTCATCCTGACCGGCGGCGATCCCTTGATGCTGTCGCCGCGCAGGCTGACCGAGATCATGGCCGATCTCGCCGACATCAATCATGTGAAGATCGTTCGCCTCCACACCCGTGTTCCGATCGCCGATCCGGGCCGTATCAATCCCGAGATGATCGCGGCACTGCGGGTCGAAGGCGCGACGACCTGGATTGCGATCCATGCCAACCATCCGCGTGAGCTGAGCAACAATGCCCGCGCAGCGTGCGCGCGCCTTGCAGACGCCGGCATTCCCTTGGTAAGCCAGTCCGTCCTGCTGCGCGGCGTCAATGACGATGCCGCGACGCTCGAGGCGCTGATGCGCGGCTTCGTCGAGTGCCGAATCAAGCCCTATTATCTGCATCACGGCGACCTTGCGCCCGGCACAGCGCATTTGCGCACCACGATCGAAACCGGGCAGGAACTGATGCGGGCGTTGCGCGGGCGTGTGTCCGGACTTTGTCAGCCGGATTATGTGCTCGACATCCCCGGCGGCCACGGCAAGGCGCCGATCGGCCCGAGCTATTTGTCGCAGCCGGCTTCCCGCGAACGTGAAGATCCGGTGGAACGGCGCTACCGTATCGTCGATTATTGTGGTGACGTTCATCTTTACCCGCCGCAATCCTGAGGCGGCGATGAGCGGGGCCGGGGACGGACGGCAGGAGCCGCCCGAGGATGAGGGCAACCGCAGCATCGAAAATGCTGTGATGTTCGGCTTCTTTGTGGTGCTGGTCGCCGCGGGAATCTGGCTCCTTGGCACGATGGCCGATATACGGAAGGTACAGGATTGCGCAGCGCAGGGGCGACGCAACTGTGCTACCGTCGAGGTGCCGGAACGGGCGCGATAGGGTTGAGAAGCGGAGACGCGAGATGCGGAAGACAGTTTTGTTGATGGCTCTGATGATGGTTGCGGCCGGAGCGCCCCAGCTTGGCATCTCCCAAGCCTGGGCGCAGCAACAGGGCGGATCGTCCTCCATGCAGAAGGGCGGGACGGTCCCGGAGGCGCCGATCGGACATCGTCAGCCGCGCCGCGGCGACGTTGGCAGCGAGAAGAATATCAGCGATCCGAACAGTCAGGCCAACAAGGAAGACGCGGCGCTCGACAGGAAGATCAAGAGCATCTGCCGCGGTTGCTAACCCACGCAGCTGACCGGCGAGGCGCGATATTCGCCCCGCCGGCAACGCTCAATCCGTTCGGCCGCGTCAGGCCGAACGCTCCTGCAGGCCGTCACGCCGCACGCTGCGCCTTGCGTCGACGGCATCGGCCAGCTGCTTCAACACGTCAGCCGTCGTCCCGAGGTCGATGCAGCCATCCGTGATGCTCTGGCCGTAGGTCAGCGCCTTGCCTGGCACGACGTCCTGGCGTCCCGCGACAAGATTGCTCTCGATCATCACGCCGATGATGCGCTGTTCGCCGCCTGCGACCTGGCGCGCGATGTCGGAGGCAACCGCTGGCTGGTTCTCCGGCTTCTTGCTGCTGTTGGCGTGGCTGGTGTCGATCATCAGCCGCGCCGCGACACCGGCGCGGCCGAGCTCGGCGGCGGCAGCATCGACGCTCGCGGCATCATAGTTCGGCGCCCGGCCGCCACGCAGGATGACGTGGCAGTCTTCGTTGCCGCTGGTCGCGGCGATCGCTGAACGGCCGCCCTTGGTGACCGCCATGAAGTGATGCGGGTGCGAGGCCGACTTCACCGCGTCCGCCGCGATCCGCACGCCGCCGTCGGTGCTGTTCTTGAAGCCGACGGGGCAGGACAGGCCGGAAGCCAGCTCGCGATGGATCTGGCTCTCGGTGGTGCGCGCGCCGATCGCGGCCCAGGAAACCAGATCGGCGATGTATTGCGGCGTCGTCATGTCGAGGAATTCGGTGCCGGCCGGCAGGCCGAGATTGTTCACCGCCGACAGCACGTTGCGGGCGAGCCGCAGGCCCTTGTTGATGTCGAAGCTGCCGTCGAGATCGGGATCGTTGATCAGCCCCTTCCAGCCGACGGTGGTGCGCGGCTTCTCGAAATAGACCCGCATCACGATCTCGAGGCGGTCGGCGAGCTGTTCGCGCAGGCTGGCGAGGCGCTCGGCGTAATCGACGGCCGCCGCGGGATCGTGGATGGAGCAGGGGCCGACGACGACCAGCAGGCGGTCATCGGTGCCGTTCAGGATCGCGTGGACGGCGTTGCGGGCGCCCATCACCACCCGGGTCGCCGTCAGGGTGCGCGGGACCTCCCGCATCACCTCCTCGGGCGTACTGAGCTCTTTCAATTCCTTGATGCGAAGATCGTCTGTCGTACTCAACACGGCTGGCTCCTTTGGATTTCGGGACCTGCCGGCACACAAAAAAGCCGCCAAGTCTGGCGGCTTGTTTTGGACGTTTGCTGCAATTCTTCAGATTGAGCGCGATCCTCCTGCCGCCAGCGAGCTGTCGTAGCTAAAGTACCAAAAATAGCTGGTGGCGACGGTGATCATGGGGCGGCTCTATAGCGCAGGGATTTGGGGCTGTCACCCCCCAAATGCAAGCCCCCCGCGGTTCGGCGTCAGGTGTTGCGCGCCGCCAACGCCATGCCGATCAGGGTCGCCCCGCCAAACATCAGATTGAGGCCGACGAGGAGGCCGATCGCCCATCCCGCGGATTCCGGCAAGCCCGCGATGATGAAGAAGGCGATCACGATGTCCATCAGGCCGGCGATCAGCAGCCAGGACCAGCGTCCCGACAATTCGCGGCGGTGCTCCAGCGCGTACATGACGGTGGCGACGCCCTCGGCGACGAAATAGGCGCCGACCACGATGGTCAGCGTCAGCACACCCTGCATCGGACGGGCGAGCAGCACCATGCCGGCCAGCACGGCGAGCGCGGCCGAAATCAGCGACCACCAGAAGCCCGGCATGTTGCGCGCCCAGAACGTCACGATCAGCCCGCCGATCCCTGAGATCAGGAACATCCAGCCGAGGAAGATGGTGACGGCGAGGCTCGCGAAGGTCGGCACGATCATCGCGGCGATGCCGAGGATCACCAGCAGGATGCCTTCGAACAGGAACGCCTTCCAGTGCGCCTTCACCGCGGCCTGCATTTTCGATCGCAGCTTGTCGAGGTCGTTGGACAGGGGCATCGCGGCTCTCCGGATCTGCGCGTGTGCAGTCTATCCTAACCGGTTATAAATGGTCAGCCCGTCAGTTGCGGCGGCAATAGCTGTGCGCTCATCTTTCTGCATGGCGGTTTTCGACAGCCAGAATCCTTGGCACAAGCCTGGCCGCCAGATATCGCGAGGCGCGTGGCGACAGATGCAGGAAGTCGGCCGATACCAGGTCGTTTGCGCTGGTCCCGACCCTCGTCAGACATCCGTCCGCGTTGCAGAGCTCGTCATAGGGCGACAGATATTCGATCCCGAGATCGGCGGCGATCTGCCCAATCCTGTCGTCAGTCTGCTTGGTCGATCGCACATCGTGGCTGCGTTCCGGGATCAATGTATGATGGCGCAGGAAATATTGCACCGTCAGATGGGGCACAGTGTCGGTCCAGACCGGGACAGGGCCGACCAGGATGACACGGGCGGCGCCGGCCTGTCTGAGGGCGACAATCGTCGGGCGGAGATCGTCGGCGGTGGGTTCTTTGCTCCACGCCAGGTGCAGAAGCACGACATCGGGGTGCGAGCGGGCAACCGCAGCAACGATGTGGCGATTGGTTTGAACACAAAACGGAATGGTCTCGGCCTGCGCGGTGAAGAGTGGCGGGCAGGAATTGACGGTGAACTGGGCTAACCCGAATTGATCGCCCTGGACTTGCCGCAGCCCGGCGGCAAGCATGCCGGCGGTCGAATCGCCCCATACGAAAACAAGCGGGCGCTTGCTGGCGTCAACGCAGCTCGGATCAAATGCGGGATCGGCGGAAGCCGAGATATGACATTCGCCGTATCTCAGGAAGTCCCTGGATACGGTCATGGCGCCGGCTTCGCGAACGATCGCCGGAAGCCGAAAGGCAAAGCCGTCGACGATCGCCAATGCTCCCACCGATGCAACGGCCACCATCGATGCCGCAAGGACCGGCGCCACCCGCCACTGCCCGAACCTGATTGGGCGCTCGACGTAGCGATAGGTTGCCCAGGCCAGAATGAAGCTGGCCCCAACGGCCAGCCCGTTCTCGGCCAAAGTCAGGGGACGACCTTTGAAGCTCGCCGCAAAAACCAGGATCGGCCAATGCCAGAGGTAGAGCGGATAGCTGATCAGCCCGATCGCGACCGCGGTACGCGTCGAGAGAAATCGATTGCGACCTGACATGATGAGGGCGGCGGCAGCGGCGACCGGCGCCACCGCTGCGATCCCGGGGTAGGTCATGGAGGGCGAATAGAACGCGGTTACCGCCGCGATCACCGCGAGCGCGGACCATCCGAGAAGGTCGCGCGCCGCGGAGAATCCGCTGGGCAGGCAGACGGCCACCAATGCTCCGGCCGCGAGCTCCCACCGCCCGCGTGAACGGCTGGTAGAATGCGGCTTCAGGGTTGGTTCGAACGACCAGGATATTTGCGACAAGCGATGCGATGAAGATCAGGGCAAGGGGAGCGGCGGCGGCGATCCGCCATCGCACCAGCGCCCACAGCAGCAAGGGCCAGACAAGGTAGAACTGTTCCTCGATGCCGAGCGACCAGAGATGGAGCAGCGGCTTCGTTTGCGCGGCCGCATCGAAATAGCCACCCTCCGAATAGAACAGCAGGTTTGCCGAGAAACCCGCGCCTGCCGCAATCTCCTTTCCAAGGGCCACCAACTCGCTCGGCATCAGAAGTTGCCATCCGGCAACGAAGGCGGCGATCAAGACGACGATCAGGGCAGGAAAAATCCTGCGAATGCGACGCGCATAGAACGTCGCAAGGCTGAAGCTCCCGTTCTGAATGTCGCCATAGATGATCCCGGTGATCAGGTAGCCGGAAATGACGAAGAAGATGTCGACCCCGACGAAACCCCCGGGAACATATTGCGGGAACGCGTGGCCGAGCACGACCAACGAGACGGCAACGGCCCGCAAGCCGTCGATATCCGGCCGATAATTCTTGTAGTTGTGCCCCATCGTCCTCTCGCGCCTGGTCTGTGTCTCTCCCTGAACCCGCCGAGGTTGTTTTGCAAGGGGAGCGGTGCCGGCCGGGGCGCTAGCTTTGACCGGGAGCGGACGGAAAGCCCTCCGAGGCGGTCCGCATCCGGTTGCGGCCGAGGAAGTAGACGGCGGTGGTCGCGATGAGCAGCGCCAGTCCGATCAGGATCGAGGTGAAGCCGATCGGGACCAGGATGAACGACGCATTGCGCTCGGGATTGACGTACCAATGATGCAGCGAGGTGAGCAGGAAGGAGACGCCGGCAAAGCCGGCGCCGCCGCCGATCAGCAGCAGCGCCCACATCCGCCGCAGCTGGCTGAGCCGCTCGCGCGCAACGTCGGTGCGCGGCGCATGATGCTTGCCGAGGCGTCGCACGAGGCGGATTGCAAAGCCGATCGAGGAGAAGCCGATCAGCACGCTGGCCGAGCCGAGCAGCAGCCGCGTGGTCGAGCCGAGATCGGGGATGCGCTGGAGCGCGAGCAGCGGAAAATCGAACGCCGCGTGCAGCGCGACCGGCGCGACCAGCACCAGCGCCCAATTCGTCATGCGCGCCCAGTCGCGGTGACCCCGGTAGGCGCCGAGCGCGCCGCCGGAGCGCGCGATCGCAAGATAGGCGCCGGCGATGATGCCGAGCGCGCCGTGGAACGGCACCGTGAGCACGCTGCGCAATGCCGCGAGCGCGCGCCACATGTCCTTGTGCTGGACCAGATAGGCGAGGTTCTCATAGGCGGCAAACCCAAGTCCGGCGGCCGCGCCATAGACCACCGTATCCATCGGATCGGCGAAGGCGCGGCGCCGCGTCGAGATGACGACGATGACGAGCACCTTGACGATCTCCTCCGGTGCCGCGACTCCGAAAGCTGCACGCACCGCCTGCGTCGCCCAGGGATTGTCGGGAATCGCAAGCAGCGCATTGAACGGAATTCGCGCCAGGCCGAGCAGGGAGATGCTGGCCGCGCCGAGCACGAAGGCGAGCCACACCTGAACCGGCGGTCCGGGCCGCTCGTCGGCGGCGATGACCAGCCACAACACCAGCAATGCGGGGGCAATGGCGGCGGCGCCGATGACGGTTGGAAGCGACTCAAGCAACAACATGAGCCGGACGGGCCCCTTTGATGGCACCAAAGCGATGCGTGCCGAAGAAATGGCAGCAAGTTCAGCGGATTGCAAATCGGTCTGATGCCGTTCTCGTGACCAATATGCCACGGTGCCTTACGAAAGCAGGCTGGAAAGGTGCCGTTGCGGGCCTTGATCAGCTAAGGGCCGAGCGCGGCTCCCGGACAGGTTCCTGACGGCGGCAGGTCCATGGCGTTCCAGGCGCTTTGGTAGCCCGACGATTCCGGGATCGCGACCTGTGGGTCCGATCAGCTTTCGGCACCGCGTCCCCGTCGTTGGGCTATAATGCCGTGGGCAAGGCGACTGATCCGGTAAAAGCCAGAGATGCTTTCGATTGATTCTGCTGTGATCGTTCTTGCCGTGATCGCGCTGTTTGCGGCGTTTGTAAATGGCGCGCTTGGTTACGGGTTTTCCTCGCTCACGGTGCCGGTCGCACTCGTCTTCTACACCAACCGCGTCCTCAATCCCGCGGTGGTCATCGTCGAAGTCTTCGTCAATCTGTATGTCCTGTGCATCAACCTGAGCGGCGTTCCGGCCGTGTGGCGGCGCGTGCTGCCTATTCTCATCGGCATGCTGCCCGGTATCGCGGTCGGAGCCTTTGCGCTGACGTCGCTTCAGCCCGGCTGGACCAAGTTCGCCACCTACTCGATTATTCTGCCGCTCATTCTGTTGCAGGCGGCCGGTTGGCGGAGGCCGATCCAGTCGAAATGGCTGGTCGGTTTGCCCTTCGGAACGATGCTCGGGATCTTGTACTCGGTCACGACCATTTCGGGCCCGCCGCTGGCGATCCTCTTCAACAATCAGGGCCTCGTCAAAGATGAGTTTAGGGCCGGTCTCGCGCTGGTTCGGGTGACGGAGTCCAGCCTGACTGCAATCGCATATTACAAGCTCGGTCTGTTCATCGACGAGAGCCGGAGCATCCTGCTCGTGCTGGTTCCCTGCGTTGTCGTCGGCATACCGCTCGGTGCCTGGCTGATCCGGCGGTTGGACGCCGAGACGTTTCGCCGGATCTGCATGAGCTTTGATGCGTGGGTCGTGGGATTCGGCCTGTCGCGCGTATTGATCGAAGTGAAGCTGATGGAAAGCCCGTGGGCCTACAGCGTCATGGCCGGCACGATCCTGATCGACATCTGCTTGCTGTACGTTTTCTTCACCGCGAGGAGAAGCACCGTGCAGAACTCGCACGCGTTGGCTTCGCTGAAGTCGGGCAACCGGGGCGGTCCGACCTGAAGGTGCTCTAACCTGCGAGCAGGCGCCGGCAGGTTTCGACAAATACCTCGGCACCCGTGACGATATCGGCATCGTCGGTGTTCTCGCTCCAGTGATGGCTGATGCCGCCGATCGACGGAACGAACAGCATCGCCGCCGGCATGATGGTGGCGAGGACCTGGGCGTCATGGCCGGCGCCGCTCGGCATGCGGATCGATCTGCCGCCGGCGCAGGCTGCGCTCGCGGCTTCGATCGCATCCTGGAATGCGCGCGTCATCATCGCGGGCACTCCGGTGCGGATGCGCTCAACCTTCACGCCGCAACGGCCCTGAGCGGTGGCCTCGGCCGCCAGGCGATGCAGCTGCTCCTCGAGACGTGCGATCACCTCGGGATTGTCGTCGCGAATCTGGAATAGCATCTCGGCGCCGCCTGCAATGATGCTCGGTGCGCCTGGGTCCAGCGTGATGCGGCCGGTGGTCCACACCGTGCGCGGTCCCGACAGGGCAGGGAAGCTGTCGTCGATCGCGACGCAGAACCGCGCCAGCGCGAGGCCGGCGTCCTTGCGCACCGCCATCCGCGTGGTGCCGGCGTGGTTCTGCTCGCCGGTGAACGTGATGCGATACTGCCAGATGCCGACGATCGAGGTGACGACGCCGATCCTGAGCCCGCTGCTTTCCAGCGTGTCGCCTTGCTCGATATGCGCTTCGAGATAGCCGATATGACGGCCGGCCTCGGCATTGAGGCGCGGGCGGCCGGCGAAGCCTGCGTCGCGCAATGCATCGCGCATGGTGCGATCGCTGGAGCGGTCGCGGGCTGCATCGATGTCGGCTTCGGTCACCGCACCGACAAACGACCGGCTGCCGAGGAAACTGCCGAAATGTCCTTCCTCGTCGCACCACGCGGCGACCTCGACCGCGCCGTTCGCGTCCGGGTCGGTGTTGATGACGCGCGCCGCCTCGAGCGCGTAGATCACGCCGAGCGGCCCATCGAGCCAGCCCGCGTGGTTCTGGCTCTCCAGATGCGAGCCGGCGAGCAGCTTTGGTCCCGCCTTCGCGCTGGAGCCGAGCACATTGCCGATGCCGTCGATTGTTGCGGTGAGATTGGCGTCGGGCAAACGCGTCGCGAGCCAGTCGAGCGAGCGCAGATGCGGTTCCGAGAATGTCGGCTTGTGCACGCCGGTCTTGTAGGCGCCGATCGCGCGCAGCGCGTTGAGATCGGCGAGCACGCGCTTGCCGTCGAAGCGACCGTTGATGCCTGGCATGATTGGACTCCGGATTGCCGTCTTGATTTTACGTCTTGATGTGCGCCTTGGCGCCTCAATCCCGTCTTGATGCCGACGCGGTTGGATGCGACGGAACAATCAGGGCAAACGATTTCTTAGCGGTTCTGCTCTTAGGTCGCAGTACGAATAGCGTGAGAGTGTGATCATGTCTGCATTCCGGAACTGGGCTCGCAAGGCCGCTGTGCTGTTTCTTCCGATCGCTGTCGGCGCCTGCGCGCAGGTCTCGCAGCAATACAGCATGACCACGCCGCCGCCGGGGACAGGTCCGCTGGCCTGGGACGGTGCCGGACAGGACCCCAATCTCCCGCAGCCGCGGCGCCATGCGCGGAATGCGTCGCCCGCGGTGGCGGAGGCGTCGCCTGAGCAACTGTCGGAAGCGGATGCCGACGACCGGCTGGCGCGCAAGCTCGTGATCTGCAGCACCTGCATCAAGCGGACGCCCGTGGCGGCGCAGCCGAATAATCGTCAGAACGTCGCCAGCAATCACTAGCGGCTGGCGCTGA
The DNA here is from genome assembly GCF_054058795.1 of Bradyrhizobium sp. USDA 4506. Lineage (NCBI taxonomy): Bacteria > Pseudomonadati > Pseudomonadota > Alphaproteobacteria > Hyphomicrobiales > Nitrobacteraceae > Bradyrhizobium > Bradyrhizobium sp. USDA 4506. Next base: position 2,577,729 of record NZ_JBSSBM010000002.1, read on the forward strand.
GCGCTGTTGCCGGACATCGAGCCGGCCCGCAGGCCTTAGTTAGGCCACGATGTCGGTCGATGCGCAGGCCCATGTCGATCCGAAGATTCATTGTTCCCGTCGTCGTCGTCGCCCTTGCCGCCGCAATCCTGATTCACGTCGGCGGTTCGCGGGCGCATGCGCATGTGCCGACGCATTGCGGCTTCTGGACCTCGATCGAGGCCGGATTGTCCTGCAGGTGATGTCCTTCCGGTGATCCCAGCGGCAACCCGGGAAAAGCGTTCTGAACGCTTGCCCGCCCGGCCAATCGCCACTATACGTTCGCCGGTCGCGGCTTGAGGGCTGTGGCCGGTCCGGCGCATCTCACGTCTAACGTATTGATTTGCCGGGAGTTTTGCTCCCTTCGTCTATCGGTTAGGACGCCACCCTTTCACGGTGGAGAGAGCGGTTCGATTCCGCTAGGGAGCGCCATCACGGCCAGACTGGAAATCCAGCCAACTCAACGCATTGTGCTCGGACGGACGCTCTCGCCGCGCCGTCTCGGCCGTTGTGCACGGGTCGGCGGATCGCTGCAATCCGCAGCTGTTTCGCAACCCTTTGGTAAGTTAGCGGCGATACGGCTGGGCTCGGGATGATGTGATGGCTCCAGGGACCAAGAAGCGCGAAACGCGCAAATCGCTGCGGCAATCCGGCTGGATCACGCTCGACGGCGGATTCGCCGCGCGGCCCTGCGTGGTCGAGGACATGTCCTCGTCGGGCGCCAAGATCACGGTCCAGGACAACAACACACTGCCGGCCAAGCTGCGGCTGGCGTTCTCGCGCGACGCCCGCACCGGGCGCGCCTGCGAAGTGGTGTGGCGCGAGGGCAGGACGTTCGGCGTCAAGTTCGTGCGATAGAGCATGATCCGGAAAAGTGGATCCGGTTTTCCGAACAGATCATGCTCAAGAAAAGAGCTAGCTCATGCTGCGACCCTTCCCGATCGCATCATGAGCTAGCCTCATCCGGTGGCGTGGGATAAAAGGCCGGATGCGCAAGACCTGCATTGCCATCATCGCCGTCCTGCTTCCAGCCGCCGCGTTCGCCCAGCAGGGCGACCGCCGCAATTTCCAGACGCCCACTGATGCCGGCAAAACCTTGCCGTCGAAATCCGCGACGCGGAGCAATCCATGCGCGTCGTACGGACCCGGCTTCGTCAAGGTGGAGGGCTCCGACACCTGCGTGAAACTCGGTGGCGCCGTCAGCGTCGGTGGCGGGATGTCCAGCGGCGGGCGTTGAGCGGCTTGCCGCCCGCGCTCACGACATCGGCGGCGCGATGAACCGCACGAAGGCCGGCCGCCCCGCGATCTCACCGAACCAGCGTTCGAGATGGGGCAGCTTCGGCTTGGTGACGCCCTGGACGCCGAGCCAGCGCCGCGCAAAGGCGCCGAGCGCGATGTCGGCGATCGTGAACTGATCGCCCTCGATGAAGCGGCGCCTTGCAAGCTGCGCCTCGACGACGCGCCACACCACGCCCTCGGCATCGGCGTCCTTCTGGATCTGGACCATATCGCGCTTCTCCGGCGGCGTGCGCACCAGCCCCCAGAACACCGGCCGGTCGACCGGCTGCAGCGTCGACAGCGTCCAGTCGAGCCAGCGGTCGACGGCGGAGCGCGCCTTGGGCGCTTGCGGATAGAGCGGCGCGCCATGACCATAGGCCATGCAGAGATAGCGCATCACCGAATTGGATTCCCACAGCACATAGTCGCCGTCGACCAGCGTCGGGACACGGCCATTCGGATTCATCGCGAGATAGTCGGGCTGATCGTTCTTGCCGAACTGCATGCCGGCATCGATGCGCTGATAGGGGAGGTCGAGCTCGGCGAGACACCAGAGCACCTTCTGCACGTTGACCGAGTTCGCCCGACCCCAGATCGTCACTTGCGGCTTACTGTCCATCACGCGTTTCTTCCCGCTGTTGTGCTTTGCGCGCGTTCATAGCTGAAGCGTCGGGGAAAAGCGCGGGGGTGAATTGTACCGAGAGCAAAAAAAGGCTCCGCCGCATAGCGGCAGAGCCTCGCTGATCGCTATGCATCAAGACGCCGTCAGTGACCGAACAACAACCACAACACGATGATCACCGGGATCGGCACACCCAACAGCCAAAGCAAAATTCCTCTTCCCATCGTTGCCTCCTCGCATGCTTGTGAGGGAGCAACGTCAACGATCGTGTCGCGTTCCTCGCGATCGCTCGGCGCTTCAGCAAGGGCGAAACGCCGACAGGAACGTAGGAGCGGGCGCGGTGTTTACCAATGGCCGGTGTTCGGCATCGATGCCCACGGCTCGGCCGGGGCTTTCGGCTCGCCCTTTTGCAGGATCTCGATCGAGTGCAGGTCGGGCGAACGCACGAACGCCATGTTGCCGTCGCGCGGCGGACGATTGATGGTGACGCCCATCTTCATCAGCTTCTCGCAGGTCGCGTAGATGTCGTCGACCTCGTAGGCGAGATGGCCGAAATGGCGGTCCTCGCCGTATTTCTCCTCATCCCAATTGTAGGTCAGCTCGACCAGCGGCGCGCCGCGGGTCTGCGGCAGGGACTTGAGCAGATGGAGGTCTTCCTCCGCGCAGAGAAACACCAGCGTGAAGCGGCCCTTCTCATTGTCGATGCGGCGCACTTCCTTCAGCCCCAGCGCGTCCTGATAGAATTTCATCGCGACATCAAGATTGCGGACGCGCAGCATGGTGTGCAGATAGCGCATTTTTTTATCCTCCTGCAGATTCAGAGATTTTGTTTGGGCTCGGGCGAGACGGGGCAAGGAATAGCAGCAAAACGCGACGCGGGGCAGGGGTTAGCGCGAGTTTTGCCGATCGCATTTCGCCTTCGCATGCTCACGCCTTCGCGAGCGTTGGCTCCGGTTGCGCCGCGCGATCACGCGGCCGGATATGGACGGGACGTGCCGCGACACGCTTGCGCAGCAGCGGATGCAAGAAAGCCCCGCCCAGCGAAATTTCTGGGACGGGGCTTGTGGTCGAGCCTTGGAGGCGCGGCCTCTATCGCACCGATTGCCGATCACGGCCAATCAAGGACGCGCGAGGTTGGACGGCCTCTAAAGCGCAAAACCCCGCGAGTGGGCTCGCGAGGTCTATGCCGACCGGCCTTGGGGAGATCGTGCCGGCAACCGGGCAGACAATGTCGCTGCGCGCGGAAGGTTCCTGGGTCCGGAAAATAGAAAGCCCCGCAGGCTGGATGCGGGGCTTTCCCAGCTGACGGACTGGGGATCTCTCAGGGCGTGAGCCGTCAACTGTTGGAGACCAAACTTAAGGTTGAATTTGTAAAATGCAACAGCGCCGCGTAGACGGAGTATGTTCGTCCCACAGCGCTGCGCCGGATGCTGGGCCCTGAAATCCCCCAGCGCCCTTTATGTCTTCGCGCCGCGCGAAAGGTTCAAAAGAAAGACCCCGCGAGGGGGGGGCGCGGGGTCTTCCAAAGCCGACAGGGCGGTGAGCTGTCGGCACCACGCGTGATGTGCCGTTGCGCTGTTCAACGCGGTTCCGGCCGGCTGGGGTCCGCCGGCTGGCCGATCGGCGTCAGGAACGTCCGGCTTTCCAATCGGGCTGCGCCTCGTATTCATCGACCCGCTCGACGCGATAGCCGGCGGGCAGGATCTGGCCACCGAGTTCGTCTGCGACCGGAACATCCTCGACAAGACCGTCGATCAGCGCCGTCTCCCAAACTTCCTTCTCCGTCGCGAACGATCTTCCGAGCTGAGTCTTGCCGCGGAACAGGGCGTACATGGGCGCCTCCACAAAACAAAAACCCCGCCAGTTACCGAAGTAAGCTGACGGGGCTTGTTGAGCTGATATTTCCGGTGGATTTCTCCCTCGTTGTACCGCTCGCCAAACTAACGGCGGAACGAGAGACTCGTTCCTTCCTTTTTTTGATGGTCGCGTCTTTTTTTTAAGGTCGTTTTTTAAGGTCGCAGCTTCCCGGACGTTCCGTCGTGGGAACCTACTTTTTTGCGTCGTCCCTTTTTGCCGCGCCCTTTGCCGTGTTCATCTCGGATTTGTTGGCCCGCTTCACATCCATCCCCGTGGTGTCCATCGCGCCGCTCTGAGTGGCTCCGTTGGTGTTTTCAGGCCGTTCCATGCCGCTCTGCGGCGCTGGACCAATATCCTGGGCAAAGGCCGCGCCGCATATCAGGGTGAAGACGGTGACCGCGATCAGCTTGCACATGGGTGCCTCCTGGCGTCACCAGGATGACCCGTGCGCAGTCGAGAGGTTCCTGTCGGCTACTGCTGCTCTCACACCTTGATGTCGAGGATGGTCTCGACCGCTTCACGGTCGGCCTGGTTCTTCGCGGCGAAGACATCCAGCACATCCTCATTGATGATGCGCGGCTGCTCCTTCGCCGTCTGGTCGACGACGAGCTGCACTCTGGCTTGCGTCACTTCGACAGGTACGGGGTATACGAGCATGGCTCTCTCCCTCCGGAGGATCGAACCTTGTCAGTGCTTTCTTAACGATTTGTAAGCGCCCGGGGAGCTGCCTTTTTGCGCCGATTCGGAGGGCCGGGCGGTATCGGCCTGCTCGCACGCCGGCCGGATTGGAGCCATACTGCGGGCCGCCAGGACCGGGCGGCGCGATCGATGAAGAACGGGCTCTATTCGATCCACATCCACATGACCGACGGCGTGAGGGGCCGCGACAGCGGCATCCTGATCCTGCGCGACGGTCTCTTGATCGGCGGCGGGCCATATTTCTGGTCAATCGGGGCCTATACGGCCGGCGAGGGCACCTGGAAGGGACATCTCAGCACCAACCAGCATTCGCCCTTCGCGGACCCGTTCACCCGTCCGCTGTTCGCCGGACAGGAAGTGACGAGCGGGTTCTCCGGCACATTCAGCGGCGACGAGGCTGAGGTGTTCGGAACCGTGCTGGTTGGAACCCGCAGCCTGGGTTTCCGGGCCACCCTGAAATGGCTCGCCCATGCCTGAATGCGCGCACGCGGCGCGAGGCTGTGGACAAGCGCGCAGCAAGATGCGTATTTCGTTGGATAATTGGACCCGCTGGCGTTGTGGATTTGCTGCGGACAAGCAGGGGATATCGCTGTGAATCCCGCTGCGGCCGCCGATCGGGAGATCCGGACGAGGCGTTACCCGGCCACCGCTAACCCTACCTGGTTAGGTTAAGAGCAGCATCGTGTTGTCTCCACCTGCGATTGCGATTGGGATGGCTGCGGGTGACAGCCATGATGCCATCGTTCCACAGTGCTGATCGACCGACCCACCGGCGCGTGATGGTGGTGGGACTGCTGTTCTGCTCGGCTTTTGTCGTGATCAGCTTCTGGCTGCGGCCGCAGCCGGAGAGCGGCAAAGTGCTAGTGAAGTCGGACCGGCTGGTCCGGACCGCGGGAGAGGCCCGGAAGGCAAACTGAAGACGGCAAGCCGGGGGAGCGGCAAGCCGAGACGCGCCGCCGGCGCTCAGTCGGGCAGCTTCCCATTCGGATGCTTGTGATACATCGCGATGCCGATGAAGCCGGCAAAGCCCATCACGTTAAGCAGCAGTTCCATCCATGCCGGCATTGATGCCAACCTCGTTCACCGCCAAGCTAATCTCTGAGGTTGTATTTTTGTTCCAGCGCTAACCGATGGTAGCTTTGCGCTATCGCATGGCTGGCGCGTTTTCGAGCGATCCGATCGGAACGGAAAACGCTCGAGGGAACCGGAACTGCGTTTGCGGCAACCATCGCACGGCGGCACCGGCAATAGACATAAGCCCGGAGCAAACCGCCCGGGGCTTTCTCACTTGCGCCTCATGGCGCCCGGACCATGAACGCGGTCGCCTGGCAGGGCATCAAGCGGTCTTGCGTTAAGCGGTCTTGCGTTGAAATCCACTCCAGGCATTGCCGAGCGTGTTGTCGTAATATTCCTGGCGATCGCGCTCGAACTTCTGCTGCGTCGCCCTGAAGCTGGCAATGCGTGCGACGATCTCCTCGCGCTCGCGCGCGACGCGGTCTTCCTGATCGGTCATGCCCATCCTCCTGGCCGTGGTCCTGTCCCGGGCGCATTGGCGTCGGCGAATTGGGCGTCAATGCGGAGCAGCCAGTGCAGGAATGTGATGATGCTGAGGCGCTGGAAGAGCGACCAAGCGGAGGCGCCGACGCAGCTGATCGCAAGCCGATCGATCAAGACACGCCGCTCGCAGCCGATCGCTCGCGCAACGGTTGAGCTCGCAATCGGTCTGGCCGTGCTATAGTCGCTGCGGCCAACCGGATTGTTTTCAGTGATCGCAAAAGACTTGCGCAGCGGCGTCGAGCAGCTCGGCAACATGATTGCGGAGGCGTCGTCCATCGTGCCCTTCACCGGGGCGGGCATCTCCACCGAGTGCGGCATTCCCGATTTCCGCTCGCCCGGCGGGCTGTGGACCCGCAACCGACCGATTCCGTTCGACGAGTTCGTCGCCAGCCAGGACGCGCGCGACGAGTCCTGGCGGCGCCGCTTTGCGATGGAACAGACGTTTGCGGCGGCCAAACCCGGTCGCGGGCATCGCGCGCTTGCGTCGCTTTACCGGGCCGGCAAGGTTCCCGGCATCATCACGCAAAACATCGACAACCTGCATCAGGCGTCGGGCTTCAAGGCCGACGACGTGATCGAGCTGCACGGCAACACGACCTATGGCCGCTGCATCGGCTGCGGCAAGGACTACGAGCTGTCGTGGGTGAAGCAGCAGTTCGACAAGGCGGGCAGCGCGCCCGATTGCGCGGACTGCGGCGATCCGGTGAAGACCGCGACGATCTCGTTCGGGCAATCGATGCCTGAGGATGCGATGCGCCGCGCGGCGGAACTCTCCAGGCACTGCGACCTGTTTCTGGCAATCGGCTCATCGCTTGTGGTGTGGCCCGCCGCAGGCTTTCCGATGACGGCGAAGGAGAGCGGCGCGCGGCTCGTGATCATCAACAACGAGCCGACCGATCAGGACGACATCGCCGATCTGGTGATCCGCCACGACATCGGCGACACGCTTGGTCCTTTCGTAGGCAATTGATGCCTGATTGATTCGCGGCTGTGCAAGTCTGTTCATAGTTCCCGCAAGAATCGTTTTTTAGCTATGCCCCGCAAGCGGGAGTGTTATCTTTTAGTTGAGAGATTCGCGCCGCGTCCAAATCAGTCCGAGTGAGTTGGTCATGGAGAGCAGCGTGTACAGGGTGCGCCGCAACGACGGCGATCTGCATTTGATGTGTGGGGTCCGGGGTCATGGGGTCGGACGGATTTGAGTCCAAGAAGCTCGGCGGACCGCCGATGGGCGGAGTTGGGCAAAGCAGGATTGGTCAAGGCGAGTATGGAAGCGCGCCACGCGATCCGGCGATGGATGCTTTCTCAGGCCTCGGCGACGCAGCGGCCAACCTCGTCGAAGTTTCCGGCGTCATCAAATGGTTCGACGCCTCGAAGGGATACGGCTTCATCGTCCCCGACAATGGCTGGCCCGACATCCTGCTGCACGTGACCGTGCTGCGGCGCGACGGTTATCAGACCGCCTATGAAGGCGCGCGGCTGGTCGTCGAATGCGTGCAGCGCGCGAAGGGCTACCAGGCTTTCCGCATCGTCTCGATGGACGAATCGACGGCAATCCATCCGGCGCAGATGCTGCCGCCACGCACCCATGTCACGGTGACCGCGACCAGCGGGCTCGAGCGCGCGCAGGTCAAGTGGTTCAACCGGCTGCGCGGCTTCGGCTTCGTGACCTGCGGCGAGGGCACGCCCGACATCTTCGTGCATATGGAGACGCTGCGCCGCTTCGGCATGACCGAACTGCGCCCCGGCCAGTACGTGCTGGTGCGGTTCGGGCCCGGCTCCAAGGGCATGATGGCCGCCGAGATCCACCCGGAGACCGGTCCGTCGGCGCTGTCGTCGCACTGATCCAGGTCTGATCCTCCCTGACGGAAACGTGAGCCGCCGGCGAGCCGTCTCGGCTCTGGCATTTGCCGCAATCGTCGGGTTAGGGTCCGCCGGAAAATCTTCCCCGGTGTGAGTATTTGTCGATGAATTTCGTTCGCATTGTTGGACGCCATCGTTCGTGGCTGATGGCCTGCCTCGTGATCATGTTCGGTGCGCTGCTGGCTCCGGCCGCGCAGGCCGCCAGCGTCCAGCCGCTCGAGATCGTCACCAAATCGGGCGTGCACGTCTTCTCGGTCGAAATGGCAACCACAGAGCAGGAGAAGGAGACCGGCCTGATGTACCGGAAGGAGCTCGCGGACGGCAAAGGCATGCTGTTCGACTTCTCGCCGGAGCAGGAAGTGTCGATGTGGATGAAGAACACCTACATCTCGCTCGACATGATCTTCATCCGCGCCGACGGGCGCATCCTGCGGATCGCGGAAAACACCGAGCCGCTCTCGACCCGGATCATTCCGTCGCGCGGGCTCGCCAAGGGCGTGCTCGAGGTGATTGCCGGGACCGCGCAGAAATACGGCATCCAGCCCGGCGACCGGGTTGCCCATCCGCTGTTCGGCGGCCGTTAGCAGCCAGTTTCGACGCGATTTCCGGGCGGAAACCGATGCCGGATTCGCCGCACGAAGCCCCGCACCGGTGCCTTGCTGGCGCTGGCTGAAGCGTGTATCCACGGGGCTTCTCGGAAATGTCGGGGTATAGCGCAGCCTGGTAGCGCGGCAGTTTTGGGTACTGCAGGTCGTTGGTTCGAATCCAGCTGCCCCGACCATCCAAATCAAAGACTTAACAGAGACGCTCCGTCGGTAGACGCGATGTTTATGATTGGCGCATGCTCGGCATTCGCGCCTGACCTGGTCCGCAAATCGCGGTCAGTTGGCACCCTGAAATAGCAAGCGCGGGACCGAAGCCCCCCGCGCTCCACTGCTCGCAACTTCAGCCGCCCGGGCGCTGACCAGATCAACGAGCCGGCGGGTTGTAGCGATCGAGGATCACGGTTCTTGAGCCACCCTCCGGCGGTCGCGAGATGGGGTCGTCGAATTTGTGATAGCGGTCGAACTGCTGCTGCTCATCGCGCAGATGTGGCGCTTCGGCGGACGAGTAGGCTCTATTTGCACCGTTCCAGTGATCAAATCCCGACACGACGCAACCCCGTCTTGGTTCAGATGCAGGTTGGTTAGCATCGTTGCGGGGGTATCTCTGTATCGGCGTGGCAACACCACCAGCAATCCGCGCGAAATGAGCACACGTATTGTTTCTGTGGCTCTCTGTGCGTGAACAGCGTTCCGGTACGGGTAACCAAGCTTCGGCCGAGATTGTCTCGCCTGAGGCAACAACGCCGCCTGGACGGAATATGCTCGTCCAGACGGCGCCGTCGAAATACTGGGCCCTGAAATCCCCAGTGCCAATGGGTCGTGCCGGCGGGGGATAGGTTCAACGTTGCGCCGCCTTGCCGCAGTCCAAGCCACGACATCGTGAGCTGCGCGATCTCGAGCGGATGTGGCTTGCCGATAACGCGCGCGCGCTGGCAGGGTAGTTCGGCCCGACAAGACCAATCCGCGAGAAAGCACCATGGCGCGCAGACTGATCGATATCTCCGTTCCTCTGCAGAACGACGTTCCGGCCGATCCGCCCGGCAACCATCCGACCATCCAGTATATCGATCACCAGCAGGGGCTGCCGCGCATGCTGCAGTTCTTCGATGGACTGAAGGCGGAGGACCTGCCCGACGGACAGGGCTGGGCCGTCGAACAGGTCTCGCTCTCCACCCACAACGGCACGCATCTCGATGCGCCCTGGCATTTCCATCCGACCATGAACCGCGGCGAGCGATCCTGGACCATCGACGAGGTGCCGCTGGAATGGTGCTTCCAGCCGGGCGTGAAGCTCGACTTCCGCCATCTGCCTGACGGTTATGTCGCGACCGCCAACGATGTCGAAGCCGAGCTGAAGCGCATCGGCCACACGCTGTCGCCGCTCGAGATCGTCGTCGTCAACACCAGCGCGGGCGCGAAATATGGCCAGCCCGACTACGTCAATTCGGGCTGCGGCATGGGCTACGAGGCGACGATGTATCTGCTCGAGCGCGGCGTGCGGCTGACCGGCATCGACGGCTGGAGCTGGGACGCGCCGTTCGTCTTCACCGCGAAGAGATACGCTGAGACCAGGGACGCCAGCCTGATCTGGGAAGGCCACAAGGCCGGGCGGCACATCGGTTACTGCCACATCGAGAAGCTGCACAATCTCGAGCTCTTGCCGTCGACCGGGTTCATGGTGTCGTGCTTCCCGGTGAAGATCGAGCGCGCGTCGGCGGGCTGGACGAGGGCGGTCGCCATCCTCGACGGCTAGGCGCGCCGGGGTTCTGATCGGCCAGCTTCGGGAACCGGTGGACAGGCTGTGCATTACGGCGGGTTGTTGCGGCACCGCTACAGCTTGAGGCAGCCGAATCTGCTTTCATGCACGCAGTAGATGCATTGGGTGATCGGGCCGCCGGCTCGTCCTCGCGTCCCGATTTCGGAAGCGTTCTCTCCCGTGACTAGAGCCCCGGCGTCTCCGGGGCTCTTTCTTGCGTGCCGCAGCTGAGCCAAGCCCGGCAGGTGAACCAACCCCCAAAAAGCAAATCAGGTGCGTCGGGACCGACGCACCTGATTTCATGTCTTTAATATCGCTTGTGTCGACCGGGCGGTTGTTACCACCGGCAAACGCGAACACCACGCGGGGTCCACCAACAACGGGGACCGGCGTAACCGCCGTAGTAGCCATAGCCACGGCCATATCCATATCCGCGGCCATAGCCCCACCCGCGACCGCGACCCCAGCCGCCGCCGCGATAGCCCCAGCCACCGCCGCGTCCGCGCCAGGCTTGCGCAGGCGCTGTGGTGACGCCGACCAGGATGGCAGAGGTGCTTGCGACATAGACGAACAACAAAGCGACTGCTGCTAGGCAACGAGTCAGGATATTGTAGCGTTTAGTCATTCTGAAGATCTCCAGTCCACTTCCAAACATCTGAACTGATGCTGGCTGTCTCGCTTAGACGCGCGACACCGGCATTCGGTTCGTGCATGCTAAGACAATATTTTCACTAAGGTTCTTGCGAGCTTTAACGACTCTATTGAGACCAACAGGTAAGGTCAAGTTACAGTCCCGCCTGCAAAGGATACTGTCGTTGCTGCGCTCATCTTGTCGTTCATCCGCCGTTCATTCTGTTCATCTTGCGTTGCGCCGATTTGATTTGTGCATCGCAGAAGCAGAGATTTGAGAACCTCGGAAAATGCCGGCGAGAACTTGAAGTCGACACGATCCTGTTCTCTCAGCGTTGCTGTATCCTTCCAAAGAGTGCCCATGCCGAAACAACACACTTACGTCCTTGGTCTCAACGTCTACGACCATGACGTCAGCGCCTGCCTGCTGCGTGACGGCGCGATCGCCTACGCGATCTCCAAGGAGCGCATCACCCGCGAGAAGCACGCCTCCGGCTTCTACAAGGAAGTCGTCGACTACTGCCTGTCGGCCGAGGGCATCACCCTCGACGACGTCGATCTCGTGGTGCGCAACAGCTACATCCTGCCGGTGCCCGAGATGGAGGAGCGGATGCTCCACCAGGATATGCCGGGCTTCCTGCCGATCGCCGAACGCAACGAGGCAATCAAGCACCCGCTGTTTCGTTCCAAATCCGACAAGGTGGTGTCGATCTCGCACCACCTCGCGCATGCCTACAGCGCGTTCGCGGTGTCCCCATTCAAGGACGGCGTCGTGATGATCGTCGACGGCGTCGGCAATTATCGGGCCGACGCGATGGAGTCCTGCTCCGAAGATGAGGCGTCGCCGCTGGCCCGCGAGTCCGAGAGCTACTACAGGTTCGACGACACCAGGCTCGAATGCCTGAAGAAGGTCTTCATGGAGCCGGCACGGGGGCTGTTGTCGGACGAGTTCTACAACATGCCGGGACTGGGGGCGCTGTACAGCCGGGTCTCGACCTATGTGTTCGGCGACTGGAACAAGTGCGGCGAGTTGATGGGGCTGGCGCCCTATGGCCGCCATGAGCAGGTCGGCCATCTGCTCGAGATGAAGGACGGCAAGCTGCACGTGCCGTTCTGGGGCGCCGAGAACCAGCAGCCCTTCGTGCTCGACAGCGGCAGCTGGGACAAAAGCCCGACGATGCGGCACTGGGAGGACATCGCCTGGCGGGTGCAGGACGACACCGAGAACGTGCTGCTGGCGCGGGCGCGCTGGCTGCGCGAGACCACGGGTGCGAAAAATCTCTGCATCGCCGGCGGCGTCGCGCTGAACTGCGTGGCCAACGGCCGCATCGCGCGCGAGTCGGGTTTCGAAAACATCTGGATCCAGCCCGCCGCCGGCGACGACGGGATCGCCATCGGTTGCGCCTATTACGGCTGGCTCGAGGTGCTCAAGCAGCGCCGCTCGTTCGTGATGGACCACGCCTATGTCGGGCGGCGCTACAGCGAGGCCGAGGTGGCCGCCGCGCTGCAAAGCTTCCTGGTGCGCATCCAGATCGACGCGAAGCGCAGCGACAATATCTGCCGCGACACCGCAAAGCTGCTCGCCGACCAGCGCGTGATCGGCTGGTTTCAGGACCGTTCCGAGTTCGGTCCGCGCGCGCTCGGCAACCGCAGCCTGATCGCCGATCCGCGCAAGGCCGAGATGAAGGACATCCTCAACAGCCGGGTCAAGCACCGCCAGGCATTCCGGCCGTTCGCGCCGATCGTGCTGGCCGAGCGCATGAAGGAGATCTTCGAAGGCGAGGAGGACTCGCCCTACATGCTGATCGCAAAGCCGGTGCGGCCGGAATGGCGCGACAAGATCCCGGCGATCGTGCATGTCGACGGTTCGGCGCGGGTGCAGAGCGTGCGGGAAGAGACCAACCCGATGCTCTATCGCCTGCTGAAGGAGTTCGAGGCGCTGACCGGCGTGCCGGTCCTGATCAACACCTCGTTCAACGTCAAGGGCGAGCCGATCATCGAGACGCCGCAGGACGCGGTGAGCTGCTTCCTCACCACCGGGATCGACAACCTCGTGATGCATGACACGCTGGTGTCGAAGACCGCCATGCACAAGGTGGTCACGCCTGTGATGACGACGTTCGGCGACGTCGCCACCATCGTCTCCTCGACGACGCAGGACACCAGTCGCGGCGGCTAGAGCGTTTTCGAGCGAAGTGGGCACCGGTTCGCGTGAAGAAAACGCGTCAAAACAAGAATCTAGAGCTTCGGTTCTGATTCAATCAGAACCGAAAATGCCCTAGTGTCCTGAACCAAAAGTTCATGGCATTTTATGCCTTGGCGGGCAGATTGTAAGCGCAGAAGCGTTCGATTGAGCCGAGAATGTCGTCAGCTGATTTGGTCCATCGGAACGGCATTGGGTCAGCGTTGTGATGGTCGATGAAGGAGGCAATCTCGGCCCGTAGCGCCGCCACACTGCGATAGATGCCGCGCCTAATCTTACGCTCGGTGATGAGTGCAAAGAAGCGTTCGACCTGATTGAGCCAGGATGAACTGGTTGGCGTCAGGTGGACGTGCCAGCGCGGCCTCTTTGCCAGCCAGTTGCGGATCAACGGCGTCTTGTGGGTTGCGTAATTGTCCATGACGAGGTGGACGTCCAGATCGTCTGGAACCGCAGCTTCGATCTCATCGAGAAACTTGCGGAACTCTTTGGCACGATGGCGTCCATAGCATTTGCCAATGACCCGGCCGGTTGCGACGTCGAGGGCGGCAAACAGCGAGGTGACGCCATGGCGTTTGTAGTCGTGACTACGGCGCGCCGGCTGGCCAGGTCGCATGGGCAGCATGGGCTGGCTGCGATCCAGCGCCTGGATTTGCGACTTCTCATCGACACACAGTACGATGGCGCGCTCGGGCGGAGCTACGTAAAGGCCGACGATGTCGCGAACCTTGGCGACAAAGTCGGGGTCGGTTGAGAGCTTGAAGGTCTCCAACCGATGCGGCTGCAAGCCGAAAGCGCGCCATATACGCTGTACTGTTGAGACTGACAGCCCGCTGGCCCGCGCCATGCTGCGCGAACTCCAGTGGGTGGCCCCGGGAGGCTGGGTCTCAAGGGTGCGAACGATCACCGCCTCGATCCGGGCATCCTCAATCGTGCGTGGCGTCCCCGATCGCGGCTCGTCCCAAAGACCTTCAAGCCGATGCTCGGAGAACCGCCGCCGCCATTTGCCGACCGTGTCGGGATCGACAGCCAAACGGGCCGCCACGACCTTGCTCTGCTCGCCCTCAGCACAGGCCAGGACGATCCGAGCCCGCAGCGCCAACGCCTGAGCAGTGCTTCGACGCGACGCCAACGATGTCAACTCAGCACGTTCCACCTCATCAAGCTCCAGCGGAGCAAAGCGCCGACCCATCGCCAATCCTCCCCAAATCAGGAGAGTCCGCTATCATCGAGTCGATTTGGAGTCCGCCGAACTTTTGATTCAGGACACTAGAGCATGGCCCGGAAAAGTGCGAAGCGGTTTTCCCCGCGACAAACGCGAAGCGTTTGCGCGGCCTTGCTCAAAAATAAGGGACTTACGCCGCCTTCGCCGGCGCCGTGGGTTTTGCCGCCGGCGGCTTGACCGGCTTGTCCTGCCGCTTCGACCACGAGATGTAATAGGCCACGATCGTCATGATCGCGATGCCGGAGATGCTGACGAAGATCTGCGCGAACAGCGAGCCCGAGCTCATCGAGAGCTCGAAATGTCCGACAAAGGACAGGAACACGCCGACGCAGAACACCGCCAGCGACTGCTGGCCGCAGACGATCAGGGGATCGAACACCTTCCACTCCAGCGCCGCCCAGTCCTTCGGGATGAAGCGGATCACCAGCACCGTGATCACCACGAAGTGCAGGAAGCGATACGGCGCGAGGTTGGTCTTGTCGTTCGGGTTGAAGGCCGAATAGAGCCAGTCCGGGAACATGGCGCCGAAGTCCGGGAAGCGGCCGGCCATCGTCATGATCAGCGCGAAGATCATATAGGCGATGCAAAACCACAGCGTGTAGCGCGAGTTGATGATGCGCATGTTGTTGCGGGCGCCGCCCATCGCGCACCACGAGCCGAACACGAACAGCACCTGCCAGGCGAACGGATTGAAATACCAGCTGCCGGCCGGGTAGGCCGGCAGGTTCCAGCCCTGGTGGCGCGACACCAGCCACAGCACGAGCGAGGCCGCCATGGTCCAGTTCGGCCGCCGCAGCATGAACCACAGCACCGGGGGGAACAGGCCCATCAGCACGATATAGAGCGGCAGCACGTCGAGATTGACCGGCTTGAATTTCAGGAACAGGCCCTGGCGCAGCGTCTCGGTGGCGTTGTCGACGAGGCCGGCGACGTTGAACTCGTTGATGATCTCGGAATCGCCGAAGCGCAGCGCCAGATAGCTGATCGAGGCGATGTAGATCACGAACAGGATGATATGGGCGACATAGAGCTGCCAGACCCGCTTGGTCAGCCGGGTGGCGCCGACGATGAAGCCGCGTTCCAGCATCATGCGGGCATAGACGAAGGAGGCGGTGTAGCCGGAGATGAAGACGAACAGGTCCGCGGCGTCGCTGAAGCCGTAATTCCGCGTCGTGATCCAGTTCACGACGTTGTCGGGGATGTGATCGAGATAGATCGCCCAGTTGGCGACCCCGCGGAACAGGTCGAGCCGGAGGTCGCGTCCTTTTTCGGGCAGGGTAGCGTGGATTTCCATGGCGCGCCGTTTCCTCGAGGTGATGCTTGTCGAGAAGATCGCGCCGCGGGCCCGGGGGACTGCTAAGGGAAGCCTCCCGAGGCCAGATTGTCACAGCGCGGTAGAATGACTATACCGGTCCGGCGAAGGCTGCCTCCGAGATCGAGGAATCACCGATCAGATCGTTGATAGGTGTCTCTATACTATCCCGGTGGTTTCCTTCAAATCGCTTCCATGTCGCACATCCCACGGGGCCGACCATCCATGACCGCACGCATTTTTAAGCCCGCCAAAAACGCGATGCAATCGGGACGTGCCAAGACCAAAGAGTGGCAACTGGACTACGAGCCGGAGCAGCCGCGCTCCGTGGAGCCCTTGATGGGCTGGACCTCGTCCACCGACATGAAGCAGCAGCTGACGCTGCAGTTCGAGACCAAGGAAGAGGCGGTCGCCTATTGCGAGCGCAAGGGCATCGCCTACCAGGTGATCGAGCCGAAGGATTCGGCGCACCGCCAGATCGCCTATGCCGACAATTTCGCGTTCCGCCGTTGGGAGCCTTGGACCCACTAAGGTTGGACCCACTAAGTCCTGACTGGCGCCCGGATCAGCTCGCCGCGGGCGCGGCGAGGGCGCCCGGGATCGGCAGCGGCGCGTCCTTGGAGACGCCGAGCACCGGAAAGCTTCTGATCTTACGCACATTGGGCAGGCCGGCGAATTGCAGCAGCTGCTGGCGCATGTCGTCGACGCTGGGCGCGACGCATCGGAGCATGAAGTCGGCATCGCCCGAGATCCGCCAGCATTGCAGGAAGCGCGGCACGGCCGCCACATCAGCCTCGAACGCCTCGATCGCGCTCAGGGTCTGGCTGTCGAGCTGGATCAGCACGAAGGTCGTCACCTCATAGCCGAGCAGCCGCTCGTCCAGCGTGGCGCGGATCGCCTGGATCACGCCGCGGCTGCGCAGGGCGCGAACCCGGCGCAGGCAGGGCGGGGCGGTGATGCCGACCCGTTCGGCGAGCTCGTTGATCCTGATCCGGCCGTCCCGCTGCAACTCGGACAGGATCCGCAGATCGATGTCATCGAGCTGTGGGCGCTCGGTCACGGTCACGAGCCCGCCACGGCGGCGCGCCGGCTGTCGCTGCCGTGGCTCGCCTGGCCGATCGCAGCCCGCGGCGCGACGCCCGACAGCACCAGCTTCTCATGCGCCGCGATGATGGCGTCGCGGGTCAGCCGGCCGCCGGGGCGGTACCAGGTGCACAGCCCGGTGAGCAGCGCCAGGATCGCGAAGGTCGCGACCTGGATGTCGACCACCTCGAACGCGCCGTCCGCCGCCCCGTCGGTGAGGATCTGCGCCAGCCGCTGCTCATAGGCGCCGCGCAGCGCCACCACCGCGTCGTAGTTCTTCGCATCGAGGCTGCGCAGCTCGGAATTGGCGATGAAGACCTCGCGCTTGCGGGTCATGTGGTAGGTGACGTGGAACGCGACAAAGGCGCGCAGCTTCTCGACCGGATCGGCCTTGCCCTCGAGCGCAAGATCAAGCTCGCGCAGCAAATCGTTGATATGGTCCTGGACCAGATCGAACAGCAGGTCCTGCTTGGTTGAGATATGGTTGTAGAGTGAGCCTGCCTGGATGCCGACCTCGGCGGCGAGCTGGCGCAGGCTCATGGCCTCGTAACCGTGCTCGAAGATCAGGCGCACGCCGGCCTTGCGGATCGCCTCCAGCGTGGTGGGGCCGTGTGAGCCGATCGTGCGTGCCATCGGGGCCTCGGAGGGTGTTGGCTTGCCAGGGAGGACCAGGAAACAAGCGAACGACCGTATGTATATCGCATGAAATCCCAGTGAATTCAATGAACTGCGGATTTCGCCCGCAAACCATAGCACGATTGCTTGCGAAGCCAAGAAAAAAACGTATGATCGTTTAATTGCAAGATGAATCTCACGGGAGGGATCATGGCCTCGAACCAGGCGGCAATCTTCAATTTCGACCTTGGCGAGACCGCGGATGCGATCCGCGAGACGGTGCATGATTTCTCGACCAACGAGATCGCGCCGCGCGCCGCCGAGATCGACCGCAGCAACCAGTTTCCGCGCGACCTCTGGCCCCGGATCGGCGCGCTCGGCCTGCACGGCATCACCGTCGAGGAGGAGTATGGCGGCTCGGGCCTCGGCTATCTCGAGCACTGCATCGCGGTCGAGGAGATCTCGCGGGCGTCGGCCTCGGTCGGCCTGTCCTACGGCGCCCATTCCAACCTTTGCGTCAACCAGATCCGCCGCAACGGCAATGAGGCGCAGAAGCGCAAATACCTGCCGAAGCTGATCTCCGGCGAGCATGTCGGCTCGCTCGCGATGTCGGAGCCGTCGGCGGGCTCGGACGTGGTCTCGATGAAGACGCGCGCCGACAAGAAGGCCGACCGCTTCGTCCTCAACGGCAACAAGATGTGGATCACCAATGGCCCGGTCGCCGATACGCTGGTGGTCTACGCCAAGACCGATCCGAACGCCGGCCCGCGCGGCATCACCGCCTTCATCATCGAAAAGGGCATGAAGGGATTTTCCACCGCGCAGAAGCTCGACAAGCTCGGCATGCGCGGCTCCGACACCTGCGAACTGGTGTTCGAGGATTGCGAGGTGCCGGAGGAGAACGTGCTCTCCGAGGTCGGCCGCGGCGTCAACGTGCTGATGAGTGGTCTCGACTACGAGCGCGCGGTGCTGGCGGCGGGGCCGATCGGCATCATGCAGGCCTGTATGGACGTGGTGCTGCCCTACGTGCACGAGCGCAAGCAGTTCGGCGAGCCGATCGGCTCGTTCCAGCTGGTGCAGGGCAAGGTCGCCGACATGTACACCACGATGAACGCCTCGCGCGCCTATGTTTACGCGGTGGCGAAGGCCTGCGATCGCGGCGAGACCACGCGCGAGGACGCCGCCGGCGCCATCCTCTACGCCGCGGAGAAAGCCACCCAGTGCGCGCTGGATGCGATCCAGCTGCTGGGCGGCAACGGCTACATCAACGACTATCCGACCGGCCGCTTGCTGCGCGACGCAAAACTCTACGAGATCGGCGCTGGCACCAGCGAGATCCGCCGCATGCTGATCGGCCGCGAGCTGTTCGCCAAGACAGCCTGATGTCTTCTCCCTCGCCCCGCGCTTGCGGGGAGAGGGGCTGTCACCGCACCAGTGGTGGCAGTTGTGCTCGCCCCGGCACGATAATTGACCTTGAACCCTACCGATACTCCAACGAAACGTGCAACACCGATGCCGCTTCATTCGACGATCGATCCCACATCTTCTGAATTTGCCCGCAACGCCGAGGTGATGCGCGGCCTGGTCGCGGAGCTCCGCGGCAAGCTCAACCAGGTGGCCGGCGGCGGCGGCGAGACCTCGCGCAAGCGGCACACCTCGCGCGGCAAGATGCTGGCGCGCGATCGTGTCGATCTCCTGGTCGATCCCGGCACCGCGTTCCTCGAGTTGTCGCCGCTCGCCGCCAACGGGCTCTATGGCAGTGACGTGCATTCCGCCAGCGTCATCACCGGCGTCGGGCGCATCGCGGGGCGCGAGTGCATCATCGTCGCCAACGACGCCACCATCAAGGGCGGCACCTATTACCCGATGACGGTGAAGAAGCATCTGCGCGCCCAGGACATCGCGCGGCAGAACAATCTGCCCTGCGTCTACATGGTGGATTCCGGCGGCGCCTTCCTGCCGCTGCAGGACGAGATCTTTCCCGACGAGCGGCATTTCGGCCGCATCTTCTACAACCAGGCCCAGATGTCGTCGCAGGGCATCCCGCAGATCGCGATCGTGATGGGCTCCTGCACCGCTGGCGGCGCCTATGTGCCGGCGATGTCCGACGAGAGCATCATCGTGCGGAATCAAGGCACGATCTTCCTCGGTGGTCCGCCGCTGGTGAAGGCGGCGACCGGCGAGGTCGTCACCGCCGAAGAGCTCGGCGGCGCCGATGTGCACTCGCGCCAGTCGGGCGTGACCGATCATTATGCGCAGAACGACGCCCACGCGATCGGGATCGCGCGCCGCATCGTGGCGACTCTGAAGCAGCCGGTGAAGGCACAGCTCAACATGCGTTCCCCGCAGGATCCGCTGTTTCCGGCCGAGGAGATCTACGGCGTGGTCTCCGCCGACGGCAGAAAACCGTTCGACGTGCACGACATCATCGCGCGGATCGTCGACGGCTCCGAATTCGACGAGTTCAAGAAGCTCTACGGCACCACGCTGATCTGCGGCTTCGCCCATATCTTTGGCTATCCGGTCGGCATCATCGCCAACAACGGCATCCTGTTCAGCGAGAGCTCGCTGAAGGGCGCGCATTTCATCGAGCTGTGCTGCCAGCGCGGCATTCCGCTGGTGTTCCTGCAGAACATCACCGGCTTCATGGTCGGCAAGAAATACGAGGCGGGCGGCATCGCGCGCGATGGCGCCAAGCTGGTGACGGCGGTCGCCACCGCCGGCGTGCCGAAATTCACCGTCGTGATCGGCGGCTCCTACGGCGCCGGCAATTACGGCATGTGCGGCCGCGCCTACAGCCCGCGCTTCCTCTGGCTGTGGCCGAATGCGCGCATCTCGGTGATGGGCGGCGAGCAGGCCTCGATGGTGCTGAGCCAGGTGCGGCGCGACGGCATCGAGGCCAAGGGCGAGAGCTGGTCGGCGGAAGAGGAAGACAAGTTCCGCGAGCCGATCCGCGCGCAATACGAGAAGCAGGGCAATCCCTATTACGCCACGGCGCGGCTGTGGGATGACGGCGTGATCGATCCGGCCGATACGCGCCTCGTGCTCGGGCTTGGGCTGTCGGCGGCGGCGAACGCGCCGATCGAGCCAACGAAATTCGGCCTGTTCAGGATGTGACCCAGGATCTGATCATGGACCGCTCAAAACTCACCCGGCGTTTCCGCACGCTTCTGATCGCCAACCGCGGCGAGATCGCCTGCCGCGTCATCCGCTCGGCGCGCGCCATGGGGCTGCGCACCGTCGCGGTTTATTCCGAGGCCGACCGCGGCGCGATGCATGTCGCGCTCGCCGACGAGGCGGTGCTGCTCGGTCCGGCCCGGGCGCGCGACAGCTATCTCAGCATCGAGCGCGTCATCGCCGCCGCCAAGGAGACCGGCGCCGAGGCGGTGCATCCCGGCTACGGCTTCCTGTCTGAAAATGCCGAGTTCGCGCAGGCCTGCCTCGAGGCCGGTCTGGTGTTCGTCGGCCCGACCGCCGAGATGATGACGGCGATGGGCTCGAAGTCCGGCTCGAAGGCGCTGATGGAGAAGGCCGGCGTGCCGCTGGTGCCGGGCTATCACGGCGAGGCGCAGGACGAGGCGACGCTGGCAGAAGCCGCCAACCGGATCGGCTTCCCGGTGCTGGTGAAGGCGTCGGCCGGCGGCGGCGGCCGCGGCATGCGTGTGGTCAATTCGGCGGCTGAGCTCACGGCCGCGATCACCAGCGCCAAGCGCGAGGCCAAGGCGGCGTTCGGCGACGACCGCATGCTGATCGAGAAATACGTGCAGAACCCGCGCCACATCGAGGTGCAGATCATCGGCGACAGCCACGGCAATCTGCTCTCGCTGTGGGAGCGCGAATGCACGCTGCAGCGCCGCCACCAGAAGGTGATCGAGGAGGCGCCGTCGCCGACGCTGAACGCCGCGCAACGCGAGACGGTTTGCGAGGCCGCCCGCAAGGCCGCCGGCGCGGTCAACTATATCGGCGCCGGCACCATCGAGTTCGTCTCCGACGGCAAGGACGTGTTCTTCATCGAGATGAACACCCGCCTGCAGGTCGAGCATCCCATCACCGAGCTGATCACCGGCGTCGATCTCGTTGAATGGCAGCTGCGCGTCGCTTTCGGCGAGGCGCTGCCGCTGAAGCAGGACGAGATCAAACTGAACGGGCATGCCATCGAGGCGCGCGTTTACGCCGAAAATCCGCAGAAGAACTTCATGCCCTCGGTCGGCCGCATCAAGACCTGGCGGACGCCGCCGGAAGGCGACGGCCTGCGCATCGATGCCGGCTATCGCAGTGGCGATAACGTCTCGCCTTACTATGACGCGATGCTCGCCAAGGTGATCGCCTGGGCGCCAACGCGCGAGGGCGCGATCGACAAGCTCAATCGCGGGCTGCAGGAAACCGATGTCCGCGGCATCGTCACCAATATCCCGTTCCTGTCGGCGCTGGTGACGCATCCGGACACACAAGCCAATGCGATCGACACCGGCTTCATCGAGCGCGAGCTAAAGAACCTGACATCGGGTACCGGCACGGCCGGCGAGTTCGAGCTCTGCGCGGCAGTCGCCGCAATCGTCAACGACGAGCAAAAGGCGGCGCAGCGCGAGGCCAACTCGCCCTGGCAGGCGTTCGGCTGGATGCCGGTCGGCCGCCGGCAGCGGGTGTTTTCGTTCCGGCAGGGCCATGGGCCCGCGCAGACGATCACGCTGCACTATGGCAACGGACCGTCGACGCTCACGGTCGGCGGGCGCGAACTCGTCTTCGCCATCTCGTCAGCCGGCGATGACGGCTTTGACCTGACGCTCAAGGGCCTCAAGTCGCGTATTGCCTCGGTCATCGAGGGCCACGAGCTTTACTTGCGCACCCGCAACGGCCGCTTCGACCTGCACTGGGTCGATCCGTTCGGCGGCGAGAGCGAGGAGCAGGTCGGCGAGGACAAGATCGTGGCGCCCTTGCCGGGCACCGTGGTCGCGCTGCTGGCCGAGGAGGGCGCGAGCTTGGAGAAGGGCGCCCCGATCCTGACGCTCGAAGTGATGAAGATGGAGCAGACCCTGCGCGCGCCCTATGCCGGGGTGCTGAAGAAGCTCAAATGCAAGGTCGGCGACATCGTCGGCGAGGGCGTCGAGCTTGCCGAAGTCGAACCTGCGGCCGCGTCATGAGCGATCAGATCCAACTCATCGAGATGGGGCCGCGCGACGGCCTGCAGAACGAGAAGACGCCGGTCAGCGTCGAGGCGCGCATCGCCTTCGTCGAGGCGCTGGTGGCGGCCGGGCTCAATACCGTCGAGGTCGGCGCCTTCGTGTCGCCGAAGGCGATCCCGCAGATGGCGAGCTCCGATCAGGTGCTGCGCGGCGTCAGCCACATCAAGGGCGCCGAATTCCACGTGCTGGTGCCGAACGAGAAGGGCTATGACGCCGCGCGCGCGGCCGGCGCCGAGGTGGTCTCGGTGTTCGCGGCGGCCTCCGAAGGCTTCTCGCGCGCCAATATCAATTGCTCGGTCGCGGAATCGATCGAGCGCTTCAAGCCGGTGCTGGCGCGCGCCAAGGCCGACGGCGTCAAGGTGCGTGGCTATATCTCCTGTGTGCTCGGCTGTCCGTTCGACGGCGAGATCAAGCCGAAGGCGGTCGCCGACCTCGCGGTGACGCTGTGGGATCTCGGCTGCTACGAGATCTCGCTTGGCGACACCATCGGGGTCGGCACGCCGCTGAAGGCCAAACGGATGCTGCGTGCGGTCGGTTCTGAGTTGCCGATCGGCAACCTCGCGATGCACTTCCACGACACCTACGGCCAGGCGCTCGCCAATCTCTACGCCGGCATGGAGGAGGGCGTCCGCGTCATCGATGCCGCCGCCGGCGGTCTCGGCGGCTG
Source organism: Bradyrhizobium sp. USDA 4506 (assembly GCF_054058795.1). NCBI lineage: Bacteria > Pseudomonadati > Pseudomonadota > Alphaproteobacteria > Hyphomicrobiales > Nitrobacteraceae > Bradyrhizobium > Bradyrhizobium sp. USDA 4506. The sequence continues at coordinate 2,600,896 of NZ_JBSSBM010000002.1, forward strand.
CCCCTACGCCCCCGGCGCCACCGGCAACGTCGCGACCGAGGACGTCGCCTACATGCTCGAGGGCATGGGCGTGAAGACCGGGATCGATATGGACAGACTGCTGGCCGCGACCAACGAGATGGCCGGCTTGCTCGGCCGTCCGCCGGTCAGCCGTGTTGCGTCCGCGCTCAACGCGAAGCGCACGCGGCTCGCCAAATCGTAAATTGTGGGATGCTTGGAGCGATTTGGGATTGCAGCCGCCTCAATCTTCGGCGGTCGCGCCCGGAGTTATGCGCTGCGAAGCGCAGATTCAAGGCACATAGTCGCGCCCCTGGCTTGCGCAATCTGGGCTCCCGAAGCTGGACTCTCGACCCATATGCGCATGGTGCGACAGCGCTTCGCGCTATCGCCGCCCTCCTTGAGGGCGTTTCCTCCCTAGACTTGGGCCGCTTGTTGTTTCGAGCGGCCCTTTTTCTTACGCCGCCGGAGCATTGACCGTCGCGATCACGGCCCTCATATCGGTCGCCAGCTCGCGATAGTGCCCGCCCAGCCGCTGGTATAGCTCGCGGTTGCTCCCATCCAGCGTCCTGCTAGCGATCAGCTCGCATTCGTCGGCGAGGATCTCAAATCGTTCCAGTTTTGCTTGGAGAGCAGACATGGCGGGCGTTTCCCTGACACCGTTACTGAGGGAGTTGCGACGCTACTACTCGGACTGCGTCTAACACAGCATAATTATAGGGTAGAATTAAATTCTTCCCGGCAGCGACTTTGACCGATTGATGGGAGCGGACTTGTCCGCCGTAGCTCTAACAGCGAAGGCGGAAGCGCATGAGCGTTTCGAGGAATTCCGGAGGCAAATCGCAGCGCTCGGTATGAGGTGAGCAACTGACGATGCGGCGGAGCCGTAATCGGATCGGTAGTGCGCAGCGAAGCCCATCAATTCAGTATCCGCGGCGCAAATGATGGGTATCGCTTCGCTCTACCCTATGAGCGAGTCCTTCCGCCGGATGGAACCCGTTTTGCGGCGCACACAGCCGCCGTCATCGGCTCGGCTCCCGATTAAACCCTCCCGAAAGCGTTCATGGCTTGGTGACTCAAACGTGCTGAGGTGAGAGGGCTCGCAATTGCTCCAGGTGGATTCTCGCCATGTCCGGACAGGTGTCAGCTTCCCGCGGCCGAACGTTTCTGGCCGGAAAGATCGTCTTCAATTTCGGCCGGTCGGCCTTCGACTGCACGGTCCGCCAGCTCACGGAGACGGGCGCCACCGTGGAACTCGAAAGTGTCGTAGGCATTCCCGATCACATTCAACTGTTGCTCGTCGGCAGCAATCAGGTGAAGCCATGCAAACGGCTGTGGCAATCGGACCGCCAGCTCGGCCTGGCTTTTGAAGAGCAGCAGGCCAACGCTGCGGCGCCCACGCCTGCCGCTCCTGCGCCGGCCGCCATTCCGGAGCGGCGCAGCGGCGATATTCTGCGCGGGCACATGCTGGCGCTGCGCGCGGCGCTCGATCAGATACCCGTCGGCATCCTGCTGTTGGACGTGGAGCTGAAGGCCCAGTTCATCAACCGCGCGTTTCGGAACATGTGGCGGCTTCCGGACGAGGTGGCCGACCGCAACCCCAGCTTAACCGACCTGATGCATCACGGCTGCAAGACGATGGCCTACGAGCTGCCGGCCGCGCAGCTCGAAGCCTATGTTGCCGAGCGCGTCCGCCTCGTGAACGTCGGGGACCCGAGCCCGATCGATCTCAGGCGCAGCAATGGCGACGTGGTTCGATGTCAGTGCACGCCGCTGCCCGACGGCGGCCGGATGGTGAGCTACACGCCCGTGACCGACATCGTGCGCGCGTCCGACAAGCTGAAGGTGCTGACCGGCGCGCTCGAGACTGTGGAGGACGGCGTCGTCCTGCTCGACCGCGATCTCAATGCGATCTTCCTCAATCGGCGAATGCGGGAATTCTGGGAGGTGAGCGAGGAGGAGGTCGCGCGGCATCCGGCATACATCACACTGCTCACGCGCAACCGCCGCGCCGTTCCGACGGGCGCGACCCCGGAGCAGATCAGGGCCTTTCCTGCGAAGCGGATTGCGGAGATCAAGGCAGGCGATCACAAGCGCGACGTGCAGACGCCGGACGGCCGCCATATCAGGATCCATTGCTCGACGATGGCAAACGGCGGTCGCATGCTGACCTTCGTCGACGTGACCGATCTCGTACGCAACGCACGGCAGCTGGAGGTGCTCGCGACCACCGATCCGCTCACCGGATTGTTCAACCGTCGGCACTTCCTGGCGACGCTGGATGCGGAGTGGAGCCGGTTCCAGCGCTACTATCGTTCGGTATCTGTGCTGATGGTCGATATCGATCACTTCAAGAGCATCAATGACCGCTTCGGACATGCGGTCGGTGACGAGGCCATCAAGGCTGTTGCCGGGATATGCATTCGGGGCAAGCGCAAGTCCGACGTCGTCGGCCGCGTTGGAGGCGAGGAGTTCGCCGTCTTGCTGCCGGAGACCACATTGTCGCGCGCTCGAACCGTCGCCGAGCGCATCCGCAAGAGGGCGGAAGCGCTGTCGTTGAGGGCTGATGATCGACTGGTGCCACTGACAGTGAGCATCGGCGTTGCCGAGGCCCTCACAAGCATGCCCGGGATTGATGCCCTGACGAAGGCCGCCGATGCGGCGCTCTACCAGGCCAAGGAGCACGGCCGGAATCGTACGGAGTGCTGGTCACCTCCGTCGCCACCGAAGCTGGCCGCCGGGTAAATTGCAGGATGGAGGGACTTGTCCGCCGTAGCCCGAAGAGCGAAGGCTGAAGCGATACGCCCATCGCGTCACCGCGAATTGGATGACATCGCTGCGCATCGGTGGAACGACGAGTACCATCCATAACACCCGCTGCGGAGTATGGGTCCCGGCCTTCGCCGGGACGACGGCGGAGGACGTGTCCTCTCGGCTCAGCAACTGGCGCCTCTCGAATACTGGATCACTCGCACGCGCACGCGGGTGATGACACCGAATACGCTGTTTGACAGTTGAATCCGTGAGCAGGGGCTGGCCTTTCCCGCTACTCCAGCGGGTTCCATCACAAGGCGGCAATCTATCGGCTATGTGGTCGGGCCCGCGTCTGGTTCCTATAAGGACTGATAATACATGGTTGCCTGGCGGCCACGATTGTTGCGATGTTGCAACGGTGCTTGAACATTTAACCTTAAAAGCACCCGGTCCGCACTCGCGCCGCTTTTTAGCCACACCCCGACATGAAAGGATATTCACGTAGCTGAATAGCCAGCGCTCCGACGACGGGACATTTTTTCGGGTTCCGGCGTTGATGGAGGAAAGAGCGCCGGGAACAGGGTCGCGATGGACGCCAAGACGAACATCAAGGGCAGGCTGCCCAGCCGTCACGTGACGGAGGGCCCCGAGCGCGCACCGCACCGGTCCTATCTTTATGCGATGGGGCTGACGACAGCCCAGATTCATCAACCCTTTGTCGGCGTTGCTTCATGTTGGAATGAAGCCGCTCCCTGCAACATCTCGCTGATGCGCCAGGCGCAGGCGGTGAAGAAGGGCGTGGCCTCGGCCGGCGGCACGCCGCGCGAGTTCTGCACCATCACCGTCACCGACGGGATCGCGATGGGTCATGACGGCATGCGCTCGTCGCTGCCGTCGCGCGAATGCATCGCCGATTCGGTCGAACTGACGGTCCGCGGCCACTCCTATGACGCGCTGGTCGGGCTCGCCGGCTGCGACAAGTCGCTGCCGGGCATGATGATGGCGATGGTCCGCCTCAATGTTCCGTCGATCTTCATCTATGGCGGCTCGATCCTGCCCGGCAACTTCCGCGGCCAGCCGGTCACCGTCCAGGACATGTTCGAGGCGGTTGGCAAGCACTCGGTCGGCGCCATGTCGGACGAGGACCTCGACGAGATCGAGCGGGTGGCGTGCCCGTCGGCCGGCGCCTGCGGCGCCCAGTTCACCGCCAACACCATGGCGACCGTCTCCGAGGCGATCGGACTCGCGCTCCCGTATTCCGCCGGGGCTCCGGCGCCCTACGAGATCCGCGACTCCTTCTGCGCCGCCGCCGGCGAGAAGGTGATGGAGCTGATCGAGAAAAACATCCGGCCCCGCGACATCGTCACCCGCGAAGCCCTTGAAAATGCTGCGGCCGTGGTTGCAGCCTCAGGTGGTTCGACCAATGCTGCGCTGCACCTGCCGGCGATCGCCCATGAGTGCGGCATTAAATTCAATTTGTTCGACGTTGCCGAAATCTTCAAAAAGACTCCTTACGTCGCGGATTTGAAGCCGGGCGGCCGTTATGTTGCCAAAGACATGTTTGAAGTAGGTGGCATTCCGCTGCTGATGAAGACGCTGCTCGACAATGGCCACCTGCACGGGAATTGCCTGACCGTCACTGGCCGAACGATCGCCGAAAATCTCAAAAGCGTGAAATGGAATCCGCACCAGGATGTGGTGCGGCCCGCCGACAATCCGATCACCGTGACGGGTGGCGTTGTCGGGCTAAAGGGTAATCTCGCTCCGGAGGGTGCGATCGTGAAGGTCGCGGGAATGTCCAACCTGAGGTTTACCGGTCCGGCCCGGTGCTTCGACCGCGAGGAAGACGCCTTCGAGGCGGTGCAGAAGCGCACCTACAGGGAAGGCGAGGTGATCGTGATCCGCTATGAGGGGCCGAAGGGCGGTCCCGGCATGCGGGAGATGCTGGCGACCACGGCGGCACTGACCGGGCAGGGGATGGGCGGCAAGATCGCCCTGATCACCGATGGCCGGTTCTCCGGCGCCACCCGTGGCTTCTGCATCGGACATATTGGACCTGAAGCGGCCGTCGGCGGGCCGATCGGGTTGTTGCAAGACGGCGACATCATCGAGATCGATGCGGTCTCCGGCACCCTTAACGTAAATTTGAGCGACGCCGAACTCGCAAATCGTAAGACCAAATGGGCCCCTCGCGCGACGAACCATACATCTGGTGCGCTGTGGAAGTACGCCGAGCAAGTGGGGCCGGCGGTAGATGGCGCAGTCACCCATCCGGGTGGCGCGTACGAGAAACAGTGTTATGCGGACGTTTAGGCGTACGATATTGGCGTTTGCGTTAGGGGCCATCCCCGGTGGCGGGCCCCGGATTCGGATTCGACGGCGCCCCGGTCAACCCACAAGATACGGTTCTTCCTGTGGTTTCCCCGCAGCCGGGGACCGCCGGCGCGCTGAAACGGGCCGCCACCCCGGTGGCGCCTGCGGCGACCTCGCCGACCTCGTCGTTCAGCACGCTGCAGTACCAGGCCGAAGGCGGCCACCCCGTGGCGCAGTGGAAGCTCGGCAAGATGTACGCCGAGGGCGACGGCGTCATCCAGGACGACATGCGCGCCTTCGAGTATTTCAGCCGGATCGCCAATGCGCATGCCGAGGATTCCCCGTCGGCGCCGCAGGCCTCGATCGTGGCCAACGCCTTCGTCGCGCTCGGCCGCTACTATCTGAGCGGCATTCCCAATTCCAAGGTCAAGGCGGACACCGAGCGGGCGCGGGAGATGTTCTCCTATGCCGCATCCTATTTCGGCAATGCCGACGCCCAGTATGATCTTGCCCGGCTCTACCTGAAGACGCCGGACGCCTCGCGGGACGACTTCCGCTACGGCGCGCGCTGGCTCGGCCTTGCCGCCCAGAAGGGCCAGCATCAGGCGCAGGCGCTGCTCGGCCAGATGCTGTTCAACGGCGACCGCCTGCCGCCGCAGCGGGCACGCGGCCTGATGTGGCTGACGCTGGCGCGCGACAGCGCGACGCCGGATGAGGCCTGGATCAAGGAAAGCTACAACCGGGCGATCGCCAAGGCCTCCGAGGACGATCGCGCGATGGCGCTGCAGATGCTCGAGCACTGGGTGCAGGGCCGCCGGGATTGAACTTCCGGCCGGCCGGCGGGGTCAGGCGATCTCGAAATCGAGATCGGCCCAGACCGGGACGTGGTCGGACGGCTTCTCCCAGGCCCGGACATAGCTGTCGATGCCGACGTCGATCAGCCGGTCGCTCGCTTGTGCCGACATCAACAGGTGGTCGATGCGCAGGCCCCAGTTCTTCTGCCAGGCGCCGGCCTGGTAGTCCCAGAAGGTGTACTGGCCCGGCTCGTCATTGACCGCCCGCAGCGCGTCGGTCAGGCCGAGGCCGAGCAGCGACTGGAAGGCCTCGCGGGTGGCGGGGCGGAACAGGGCGTCATCGGCCCAGGCGGCGGGATTGTAGACGTCGCGCGCGGCCGGGATGACGTTGAAGTCGCCGGCCAGGATCAACGGCTCCTCGGCCCTAAGCCGCTCCTTCGAATACTCAAAAAGCCGCGACATCCACTTGAGCTTGTACGGATATTTGTCGGTATTGGCGGGGTTGCCATTGGGCAGGTAAAGGCACGCGACCCGGATCACGCCCTGCTTCAGCGTGACGACGCCTTCGAGGAAGCGGGCATGGGCGTCCTCGTCGTCGCCGGCGAGGCCCGATTTGGTCTCGTCGAACGGCAGCTTCGACAGCAGCGCGACGCCGTTGAAGGTCTTCTGGCCGTGCGTGACGACATTGTACCCGAGCGCCTCGACCTCGAGGCGGGGAAACGCATCATCGACGCATTTGATCTCCTGCAGACAGACGATGTCGGGGGAGCACTCCTTCAGCCAGCTGACCAGAAGCTCGATCCGTTGCCGGACCGAGTTGACGTTCCACGTAGCGATGCGAACTGCCATCGGACTTCCTTCATTGTGGGGGAACGTGACCGAGCGCCGCCCCGCTTAGACCAAGCGCTTCCGCATCTCGATGTGCGGGATGCCGGCCTCCTCGAATTCCGCGCCGATCCGCTCGAAGCCGACGCGCGCGTAGAACGGCTCCGCGTGCGTCTGCGCGTTGAGGATCAGTTCCGGATAGCCGAGTTCGGCCGCCTTGGCCATCAGCGCGTCCAGCACGCGGGCGCCTACGCCTGTGCCGCGCGCCGCTTTGAGCACGGCCATGCGGCCGATATGACCGTCCGGCAGCAGCCGGCCCGTGGCCAAGGGCGCATCGTCGTCGGCGAACGCCGGCGCATGCCAGCTCGATGCGTCCATGTCGTCCCATTCCAGTTCTACCGGCACCCGCTGTTCCTCGACGAAGACGCTGTAGCGGATGGCACGGGAGCGTTCGCGAGCTTCTTCCCAGGGGCAGACAAGGACGGAGGTGGACATAAGGTCGCGATTCGAAAGCTCAATGAAGCAGAACGGATGCGGCCCGGTTACTCAAAACGTCCGGCGATGCGCATGCAAATCACCGGATTGAAGCCGCACTATTTCACTTAGGTGGCATACCATGGGCGGTCCGCCTGTGCTAACCCTCTCAGGAAACAAGGCGCAACAATTGCCGACGGGGGAGTGACGACGCGCACCGGCCTTCAAGGGAAGCTGGCGGCGCACGTGCAAAACTTATGAAAAAACGCAATTTGGTTCTGACTGTCGCTGTTCTCGGCATTGCGGCCGGGGCGGCTTACATGACCCGCACTTCATGGATGGGTGGCGGCGCCGCCACCGCGCAAGGGACGGCGCGGCCGCGCGTAGTGTCCGTGGATCTCGCCAAGGCGGAACGCAAATCGGTTCCGGTCGATGTCGATGCCATCGGACAGGTCACGCCGATCTCCAGCGTGGCGCTGAAGTCACGGCTGGAGACCACCATCGTCTCGGTGCATTTCGAGGACGGCGCCAGGGTCAATGAAGGCGACCTGCTGTTCACGCTCGACGCGCGCCAGATCGACGCGCAGATCGAGCAGGCCGAGGGCGTCCTGGCCCGCGACCAGGCCCAGCTCGAGGGCGCGCAGCGCGACCTCCGCCGCTACACCGAACTGGTCGGCAAGGGGGCGACCACCCAAGTCAACCTCGACAACGCCAAGACCCAGTCCGACGTCCTGATCGGCACCATCAAGGCCGACCGGTTCGCGCTGGAGAACCTCCGCGTCCAGAAGAGCTACACCGTCATCCGCGCACCATTCGCGGGACGGATCAGCGCCGCCAACGTCAAGGTCGGCAACTTCGTCCGCCCCGCCGACACCCAGCCGCTCGCGGTCATCAACCAGATGGCACCGGTCTACGTCACCTTCGCGATTCCGCAGCGGGCGCTGGTCGATCTGCGCGACGCCATGGGGAAGGGCGATTCAAAGGTGATCGCGACCATTCCCGGCCACCAGCGCTCCGAGCGCGGCAAGGTCGCGATGGTGGAGAACGCCGTCGACGCGACCACCGGCATGGTGACCGTGCGCGGCATCATGAACAACGAGAGCGAGACGCTCTGGCCCGGCACCATCGTGCAGACCAAGCTGATCATCCGCAGCGAAGACGCGGTCGTGGTGCCGACGGTCGCGGTGCAGCGCAGCCAGAACGGCAATTTCGTCTTCGTCGTCAAGGACGGCGTTGCCAAGGTCCGGCCGGTCAAGGTCGATCGCACCTTCCAGGGCAGCTCGGTGATCTCAGACGGATTGGCGGGCGATGAAAGCGTCGTCGTCGACGGCCAGCTGCTGCTCTCGGAGGGATCGCGGGTTGAACTGCGGGCGCGCAAGGCCGGAGCCTGACCGATGACGCTCTCCGAGCTTTGCATCCGCCGCCCGGTCATGACGACGCTGATCACGGCGTCGATCATCGCATTCGGCGTGTTCGGCTTCCGCCTGCTGCCGGTCTCGGCGCTGCCCAAGGTGGACTTCCCGACCATCGCGGTGACCGCGACCCTGCCCGGCGCCAGCGCCGACACCATGGCGGCCTCGGTCGCCGGCATCATCGAGCGCCAGCTCTCGACCATTGCCGGCATCTCCTCGATGTCCTCGAACTCCTCGCAGGGCACGAGCGTCATCACCATCCAGTTCGACCTCAACCGCAACATCGATGCCGCCGCGCTCGACGTGCAGACCGCGTTGACGATCGCGCAACGACGGCTGCCGATCGAGATGACGATCCCGCCGAGCTTCCGGAAGGTGAACCCGGCGGACTTCCCGGTGCTGTTCGTCTCGCTCGGCTCGGCGACGCTGCCGCTGTCGAGCGTCAACGAATACGGCGACATCACGATCGGGCAGGCACTGTCGCAGCTGCCGGGCGTCGCCCAGGTCTTGATCTACGGCGCGCAGAAATTCGCCATCCGCGTTCAGGCCGATCCGGAGGCCGCCGCCGCGCGCGGCGTCTCGATGGAGGATATCCGCGCCGCGGTGTCGCGCGCCAATTCGTCGACGCCGGTCGGTACCTTGAATGGCCCCAAGCAGGACGTCGCGCTGCAGGCCTCCGGCCAGATGGACAAGGCGGCCGACTACCGCCAGATCTATGTCGCCTGGCGCAACGGCTCGCCGGTCCGGCTCGACGAGATCGCCAAGGTCTATGACAGCGTCGAGAACGACAAGATCGCGACCTGGATGAACGACGAGCGGGCGATCGTGCTCGCGATCCAGAAGCAGCCCGACGCCAACACCGTGGCGGTGGTCGACGCCGTGCTGGCCAAGCTGCCGGCGCTGCGCGCCGCGATCCCGCCCTCGGTGACCATGCAGGTCATGATGGACCGTTCGGTCTCGATCCGCCAGGCGGTCAGCGACGTCGAGGAGACCCTGCTGATCGCGATCGGGCTCGTGATCCTCGTGATCTTCCTGTTCCTGCGCTCGGCGTCCGCGACCTTCATCCCGGCGCTCGCGGTGCCGATCTCGCTGTTCGGCACCTGCGCGGCGATGTACGCGCTGGACTACTCCATCAACAACATGACGCTGCTGGCGCTGACGCTCTCGGTCGGCTTCGTGGTCGACGACGCCATCGTCATGCTGGAGAACATCGTCCGCCATATCGAGCACGGCATGAAGCCGTTCGAGGCGGCGCTGAAGGGCGCCCGCGAGATCGGCTTCACGATCATCTCGATCACCTTCTCGCTGATCGCCGTGTTCATCCCGGTGCTGCTGATGGGCGGCATCGTCGGCCGCGTGTTCCGCGAATTCGCGGTGACGATCTCGGTCGCCATCATCGTGTCCGGCTTCGTGTCGCTGACCTTGACGCCGATGCTGTGCGCCCGCGTGCTGCGCACGCATGACGCGACCAAGCGGCCGAACGTCGTGCTGCGGGCGTTCGAGGCGATGTTCGAGGCCTGGCTGCGGGCCTATGAATGGGCGCTGGATTGGGTGCTGGCCAAGAAGGCCCTGATGCTGGTGGTGACGCTGGCTACGCTGGGCGGCACCATCTACCTCTACATGATCGTGCCGAAGGGCTTCTTCCCGCAGGAGGACACCGGCTTTCTGATCGGCGTGACGGAGGCTGCGACCGACACCTCGTTCGAGGCGATGAAGGTGCGCCAGCAGGCGCTGGTCGAGGTGCTGCGGACCGATCCGGCGATAGAGTACATCAACTCTACGGTCGGCTCCGGCGGTCCCAATCCGACGGCGAATTACGGCCGTCTGTTCATCGCGCTGAAGCCGCAGAAGATGCGTGACAACGCCACCGTGGTGATCGGCCGTCTGCGGCAGAAGGCGCGCGAGATCCCGGGCATGCAGGCGTTCTTCCAGAGCATCCAGAACCTCAGCATCGGCGGCCGCATCTCGAAGAGCCAGTATCAGTATGTGATGCAGAGCGGCGATACCGAGGCGCTGTACCGGCTGGCGCCCGAGATGCGCGACAAGATCGAGAAGATCCCGGGCTTGCTCGACGTTACCACCGACCTCTACATCAAGAACCCGCAGATGACGGTCGACATCGACCGCGAGAAGGCGGCGGTCTACGGCGTCACCGTGGATCAGGTCCGCAACCAGCTCTACAACGCCTATGGCGCGCGGCAGGTCGGCACCATCTACATGCCGTCGAATGACTACCAGATCATCCTCGAGGTGCAGCCGCAGTTCCGCGTCGATCCGTCCGACCTCTCGAAGCTCTACATGAAGACCGCGAACAACCAGACCATTCCGCTGGATGCGGTGGCGAGGCTGGTGCCGACGGTCGGGCCGTTGCAGATCAACCACCAGGGCCAGCAGCCGGCGGTGACGATCTCGTTCAACCTCGCGCCGGGCACCTCACTCGGCTACGCGGTCGACAAGATCACCGAACTCGAGCAGACCGCGAATTTGCCGCCGACGATTGTGACCGGCTTCTCCGGCACCGCGCAGGTGTTCCAGGATTCGCTGCGCGGGCAGGGCGTGCTGATCCTCGCCGCGGTGTTCGCAGCCTTCGTGATCCTCGGCATTCTCTACGAGAGCTTCATCCACCCGATCACCATCATCTCCGGCCTGCCGTCGGCCGGTATCGGCGCGATCCTGACGCTGATGATGTTCGGGATGGAGCTGTCTGTGATTGCGATGATCGGCATCGTGATGCTGGTCGGCATCGTCAAGAAGAATGCGATCATGATGGTCGACTTCGCGCTGGAGCGTCGCCGCGTCGGCCTCAGCGCCGAGCACGCGATCCGCGAGGCGGCACTGCTGCGCTTCCGTCCGATCATGATGACGACGTTCGCGGCGATCTTCGGCACGCTGCCGATCGCGCTCGGCGCGGGTGCCGGCGCCGAACTGCGTCAACCGCTCGGCGTCGCCGTGGTCGGCGGCCTCTGCGTGTCGCAGCTGCTGACGCTGTTCATCACGCCCGTGATCTACATCTATCTCGACCGCATCGACCGCAGGCTGCGCCGCAAGCTCGACCCGCAGGCGGAGGCAGGCGGCGACGTCGAACGGCCGCAGGTGGTCGCGGCGGAATAGCCGAGCGTTCGGCGCGAGCCGGAAACCGGCTCGCCGGGAGAAACCGCTCGGGATCGCGAAGCGTTAGATCGAGAAGCTGGTGCCGCAGCCGCAGGAGGCGGTGGCGTTGGGATTGACGACGCGGAACGAGGCGCCGATCAGGTCGTCGACGAAGTCGACCTCCGAGCCTGCGAGGAACGGGACCGAGGCGGGATCGATCAGCACCACCGCGCTGTCGCGCTCGATCACGAGGTCGTCATCGGCCTGGGTGCGCTCGACGTCGAACTTGTACTGGAAACCGGAGCAGCCGCCGCCCTCGACCGAAATGCGCAGCTTGGCGCCTTCGCCTTCCTTGCTGAGGATCTGCCCGATACGGCGGGCGGCCCGTTCGCTGACGGTAATGGCAGCAGTCATGTCGGTCTCCGAAACCCTATTTGAGCATGATCTGATCCGGATCAGGCCCGGCGTCATCCCCAATTCATTTGGTCGGCCGCCTCAGTCATAGTTAAGTGCGTCGGACCATGGAATCAAATGGATAAGGACTAAAATACAGTGTCGGTCGGAATGGCTGCCCCCCGCGCGCCTTATGCCTGCGACCCCGATCGCAGCCGCGGCCGGCTGGTCGCGGAGCCGCCGAGCCGGACCCGGAGCCCGTTTCGGCGCGACTGCGACCGGGTGATCCATTCCACCGCGTTCCGCCGCCTCAAGCACAAGACCCAGGTCTTCGTCTTCCACGAAGGCGATCACTACCGCACGCGGCTGACCCATTCGCTGGAGGTCGCGCAGATCGCCCGGGCGCTGGCCCGCCAACTTGGGGTCGACGAGGACCTGACCGAGACGCTGGCGCTGGCGCATGACCTCGGCCATCCGCCGTTCGGCCATGCCGGGGAGCGGGCGCTCGACGAATGCCTCAGGGATGACGGCGGCTTCGACCATAATGCGCAGGCGCTGCGGGTCGTCACCTCGCTGGAGCATCGCTACCCCGAATTCGGCGGGCTGAACCTGACCTGGGAATCGCTCGAGGGGATCGTCAAGCACAACGGTCCGCTGACCGAGCGCGGTGGCGCACCCGCCGGCCGCTACCTGGTGAGTGGAATCCCGATCGGAATTGCCGACTACAACAAGGGCCACGACCTCGAGCTCTGGAGCTATGCCTCGCTCGAGGCGCAGATCGCGGCCTTCGCCGACGACATCGCCTACGACGCGCACGATATCGATGACGGCCTGCGTGCCGGTCTGTTCGCGGTCGACGACCTCAAGGAGATGCCGCTGACCGCTGAGATCATCGCCGAGATCGACCGCCACTATCCCGGGCTCGACGAGGTCCGGCGCGGCGCCGAACTGGTGCGTGAGCTGATCTCACACTTCATCAGCGCGGTCTTCAACGAGGCGAGCCGGCGCCTCGCGGCCGCGCAGCCGCAATCGGCCCATGACGTGCGCCACCACAATACCCCGCTGATCGCGTTTCCGTCCGAGGTGGCGGAGCAGGAGGCGGCGATCAAGGCGTTCCTGTTCCGGCGGATGTATCGCCACAAGCGGGTGATGCTGGTGATGGGGGAGGCCGAGAAGGTGGTCCGCAATCTGTTCGAGCGCTACCAGCAATCGCCGGAAGACCTGCCGGCGGAATGGATCGAGGGCAGCGTGCAGGAGACCGGGAGCGCTCGGAACAGGCGGATCGGCAATTTCATTGCCGGGATGACCGACCGTTTCGCCCTGATCGAGCACCAAAGGCTTTTTGACTCGACCCCGGATTTGCGTTAGCGCCCTGCCATGGCCGACACCACTGCTTCACCACACCTTTTTGCCGACATGCTGACGCGCGTGCACGCGATCTGTGCCGCGCTCGCAACCGAGGACAATTGGCCCGCCGGCATCGATCTGTCCCGCGTCGTGGTGGAGCCGCCGCGCGACGCCAGCCATGGCGACATGGCGACCAATGCCGCGATGGTGCTCGCCAAGGATGCCAAGGCCAAGCCGCGCGAGCTCGCCGACAAGATCGCCGACCGGCTGCGCGCCGATGCGCTGGTGGCCTCGGTCGATGTCGCCGGGCCCGGCTTCATCAACCTGACCTTGAAGCCGCAGGTCTGGGCGGACGCGCTGCGTGCCGTGCTGGCCGCCGGCTCGGCTTACGGGCGCAGCGACATCGGCAAGGCCGAGAAGGTCAATGTCGAATATGTCTCGGCCAACCCGACCGGACCGATGCATGTCGGCCATTGCCGCGGCGCCGTGTTCGGCGACGCTCTGTGCAGCCTGCTGCAGTTCGCCGGCTTCGACGTCTGCCGCGAGTATTACATCAACGATGCCGGCGCCCAGGTCGACGTGCTCGCGCGCTCGGCGTTCCTGCGCTACCGCGAGGCGCTGGGCCAGGACATCGGCGCGATCCCGGAAGGGCTCTATCCCGGCGATTACCTCGTGCCGGTCGGCGAGGCGCTCGCCGAGGAATATGGCGAGAAGCTGCTCGACATGAGCGAAGCCGAGTGGCTTCCGATCGTGCGCGACAAGGCGATCGCGATGATGATGGAGATGATCAAGGGCGATCTCGCCGCGCTCAATATCCATCACGACGTGTTCTTCTCCGAGCGCTCGCTTATCACGTCAGGCAACAACAAGGTCGCCGAGACCATCGATTTCCTGCGCGCCAAGGGCGACATCTACGAGGGCCGCCTGCCGCCCCCGAAGGGCAAGCCGGTCGAGGACTACGAGGACCGCGAGCAGTCGCTGTTCCGCGCCACCGCCTATGGCGACGACGTCGATCGTCCGCTGATCAAGTCGGACGGCTCCTACACCTACTTCGCATCCGACATCGCCAACCACCGCTACAAATTCGAGCGTGGCTTCACCAATCTGATCGACGTGTTCGGCGCCGATCATGGTGGCTACATCAAGCGCATGCAGGCCGCCGTGAAGGCGGTGACCGCGGGCAAGGCTGTGCTCGACGTCAAGATCGTGCAGCTCGTGAAGCTGTTGCGCGACGGCGAGCCGGTGAAGATGTCGAAGCGGTCCGGCGAATTCGTCACGCTGCGCGAGGTGGTCGACGAGGTCGGCTCCGACGCTGTCCGATTCATGATGTTGTTCCGCAAGAACGACGCGGTGCTCGATTTCGACCTCGCCAAGGTGATCGAGCAGTCAAAGGACAACGCGGTCTTCTACGTCCAGTACGGCCACGCCCGCGGCCATTCGATCTTCCGCAACGCGCGGGAGGAAGCGGTTTCCGATCTGCCCGAGACCGATGAGGCCCGGCTGGCCTATCTCCGTAATGTTACGGTCGAGCGGCTGACCGACCCGGCCGAGCTCGAGCTGCTCAAGCGGCTTGCGCTTTATCCGCGGATGATCGAGGCTGCGGCGGTGGCGCATGAGCCGCACCGAATCGCTTTTTATCTCTATGATTTGGCCAGTGAATTTCATGCGCTTTGGACCAAGGGGCGCGATTTGCCCTATTTACGCTTCATTATCAATAATGATGCAGAGATCACGAGGGCGCGACTGGCAATGGTTCAGGGCGTCGTCTCGGTTCTGGCATCGGGCTTAGCTGTTCTAGGCGTCCACGCTCCGACCGAGATGCGGTAGGCAGGGGCATTAGGCCCTCACGAGTGGGGATTTGTGAGGGCATCTGGCAGAGGCCAACTCGTACGGACCGGCTGTGCCGGCGATCTTGGCGCTGTCCCGAAGGGGATGCATCATCACAATGGCTGATCGATATCAGGACCGACATTTTCCCGCCGACACGGCTTCCAAGGCCGACAGCGATCCGCTTGCCGAACTGGCACGGCTGATCGGCCAGACGGATCCCTTCGGCTCCGCCAACAAGCCGCCGCCGCGACCGCTGCAGTCGCGCGCCAACGCGCGGCCGCAACAATACGAGCCGCAGGCCGCGGACGAGGATGCGCCGCCCGCGGGCCCGCCGCCCTGGATGCAGCGCGCGCGGCAGGAGGCTGTCGCTCCGCCTCCCGTGCAGAACATCGAAGACGAAGAGCCCGAGCAGGACTACCAGCCGAAGCCGGTGCATCCGTTGCATCGCTACGCGGCTCAGCAGGCGCAGCCCGCGCCCGCGCCGGTGGCGCAGTATCGGCCGGTCGAGGCCCCTCGGCAGCCGGAGGCATTTGACGAGGAGCCGCGCTATCAGAGTGGCAGTCAGAGTCAGGATCCGTCGCGCTATGACGACGCGCTCTACGGCCAGCTGGAAGCCGGCGAGCAGGACCTGCAGCGCGATCCCGCCTATCCGGACGATCCCTATGCCTATGAGGAGGCCTACGAGGAAGAACCCGAGCCCCGTCGGCGGCGCAGCGGCCTGATAACGGTCGCCGCGGTGCTGGCGCTCGGCGTGTTCGGTGTCGGTGGCGCGTATGCCTACCGGACCTATGTCGGCTCGCCCCGCAGCGGTGAGCCGCCGATCATCAAGGCTGACAACACGCCGACCAAGGTGATCCCGGCCCAGGCCGACGCGCCGGCCAAGACGCCGGACCGCATGGCGACGGGCGACGGCACCGAGAAGATCGTTTCGCGCGAAGAGACGCCGGTCGACGTCAATTCGAAGACCGCCGGACCGCGCGTCGTGTTTCCGCCGCTGAACGCCAATGCGAATCCACCGCCGCCCGCCAGCGTGCAGACGGCACAGCCGGCGCCGGCGCCGATCACCGCGAACGGCACGTTGCCGAACAACGAGCCGCGCAAGGTCCGCACGCTTTCAGTCAAGGGCGATACGCCCGATGGCACGCAGGCCACCGCAACCGTGCCGGCGAAACCTCCGGCGGCGGCGAAGTCTCCGGTGTCGCGCGGCAACCCGGCTGCGGCCAACGCCAGCGTCAACTCGCCAATGTCGCTTGTTCCCGGCCAGGCTGAGGCGGCTCCGGCCGCACCTCCGACCCGGGTGGCCTCGACCTCGGCGGCTCCGGTTGGGGGCGGCGGATATCTGGTCCAGGTCTCCTCGCAGAAGAACGAGGCGGACGCCCAGGCGTCGTACCGGACGCTGCAGGGCAAGTATCGCAACGTGCTCGGTTCGCAGCCCTTGGTGGTGAAGCGCGTCGATCTCGGAGAGAAAGGCGTCTACTACCGCGCCTTCGCGGGCCCGTTCGCGTCCTCGGAAGAGGCGAGCCAAGTGTGCAAGAGCCTGATGTCGGCGGGTGGACCGCAGTGCCTCATCCAAAGAAATTAAAGGCCGTTTCCTTGACCCGTGAGCTGCATACGGCCTAATCGGCCGAATGACGAACCGCGCATTCATCACGGGCATATCCGGGCTGATCCTCAACGACGCCGAGCGCGAATTCATTCGCGCCGAGCGGCCATGGGGCTTCATCCTGTTCAAGCGCAACATCGAGAGTCCTGCCCAAGTGGCGGCTCTTGTTGGGGAACTCCGGTCCGCAGTCGGCGTTTCCGATGCTCCGGTCCTGATCGACCAGGAAGGCGGGCGGGTGCAGCGGCTTGGTCCGCCGCATTGGCCGGCCTATCCGCCGGGCGCGAGCTTTGGGGCGCTCTACGACATCGATCCGAAGCTCGGGCTTGCGGCAGCCCGGCTCAGCTCACGGCTGATTGCGGCCGATCTGACCGACCTCGGAATCACTGTCGATTGCCTGCCTTTGGCCGACGTTCCCGTGGCCGGGGCGGATGCGGTGATCGGCAACCGGGCCTATGGAACTGAACCCGGCAAGGTCGCGGCGATCGCCCAGGCGGTCACGGACGGGCTGGAACAGGGCGGGGTATTGCCGGTTCTCAAGCATATTCCCGGCCATGGCCGGGCCACCGCGGACAGCCATTTCCGGCTTCCGACGGTCGATACCGCCAAGGCCGAGCTGGAACGGACCGATTTTGCTGCGTTCCAGCCGCTTGCCGATCTGCCGATGGCCATGACTGCACATGTTGTGTTTAGCGCGCTCGACCCCGTCCATCCGGCGACGACTTCTGCGACAATCGTCGAACAGGTGATTCGCGGCCTGATCGGGTTCCAGGGTTTGTTGATGAGTGATGACGTGTCGATGAATGCTCTGGCCGGATCGATTGCCGAGCGGACCCGCGCCATCGTCACCGCCGGTTGCGACATGGTTCTGCACTGCAACGGCAATATTGACGAGATGCGCGAGGTCGCACGCGAAACGCCGGAACTGACCGGCAAGGCGCTTGAGCGCGCCAAGGCGACGCTCGCCGCGCGCAAGCCGCCTCAGCCGCTCGACCGGCAGGCGGCACGGGCTGAACTGGATGCGTTGTTGGATCGGGTAGGGACGGCATGACCGCTGAAATTCTTTCGTTTGATACCGGGCGGCCGGCCGACCTCGCCGAGGGCGAACCGGCGCTGGTGGTCGACGTCGAGGGCTATGAGGGCCCGCTCGACCTGCTGTTGACGCTGGCGCGGCAGCAGAAGGTCGACCTGTCGAAGATCTCGATCCTTGCGCTTGCCGACCAGTATCTTTCGTTCATCGAGGCTGCCCGCAAGATTCGCCTCGAGCTTGCGGCCGACTATCTGGTGATGGCGGCGTGGCTGGCGTTCCTGAAGTCGCGGCTCCTGCTGCCCGAGCCGCCGAGCGCGGAGGGGCCGAGCGCCGAGGAAATGGCGACCGCGCTCGCCAACCGGTTGCGCCGGCTGGAGGCGATCCGCGAGGCGGCGAACCGGCTGATGAACCGGCCCCAGTTCCAGCGCGATATTTTTCCGCGCGGCAATCCGGAATCGATCGCCGAGATCAAGCATCCGAAGTTCACCGCGACCCTGTACGACCTGCTGTCGGCCTACGCCACGCAGCGCCAGTCGCGCGTGCTGACGACGGTTCATCTGCAAAAGCGTACCGTATGGTCGCTGGCCGAAGCGCGTGCGTCGCTGGAGCGGCTGGTCGGCATCGCCGAGGACTGGAGCTGCCTCGACGAGTATCTGATGAATTACGTCGCCGATCCCACCCAGAAGGCGACGGTGTTCGCATCGAGCTTCGCTGCCGCGCTCGAGCTGGTTCGCGAGGGCGAGATGGAGATCAACCAGAAGCAGGCGTTCGCGCCGATCTATTTCCGAAAGCGTCAAGCGCAGGCCGCAATGGCAGCGCCGGACCTGTCGGTTGAGTAAGTGGAAGAAGGAGAGCAAGCCCATGGCAAGCTTGGCGGAAGTGCGCAGAGAAGAGCCCGAGGAGGAGGTTTCTCCTATGGATCCGGTGGCGCGTCCTGAGGAATTGCGGCTCCTGGAAGCCCTGTTGTTTGCATCGGCCGAGCCGATCGATCAGGCAACGCTGGCAAAGCGGATGCCCGACGGCGTCGACGTCAAGGCGGCGCTCGCGCAGCTGCAGGCGGAATACGCGCCGCGCGGCGTCAATCTGGTGCGTGTCGCCAACAAGTGGACGTTCCGCACCGCCGGCGATCTGTCGTGGCTGATGACGCGCGAGAGCACCGAAACCCGGAAGCTGTCGCGTGCCGCGATCGAGGTGCTGGCGATCGTCGCCTATCACCAGCCGGTGACTCGCGCCGAGATCGAAGAGATTCGCGGCGTGGTCACGTCGAAGGGCACGATCGACGTGCTGCTCGAGACCGGCTGGATCCGCCCGCGCGGCCGCCGCAAGACGCCGGGCCGTCCGCTCACCTTCGGAACCACCGACGCGTTCCTGTCGCAGTTCAGCCTGGAAGCGCTCGGCGACCTGCCGGGGCTCGAGGAGCTGAAGGGCACGGGTCTGCTCGACTCGCGTCTGCCGACCGGATTTTCCGTTCCGTCGCCGTCGGATGACGCGACGCTGCGGGAGGACGAGGAGCCGCTCGAGCCGGGTGATACGCTGGAACTGCTGCTGGCGCCGGCCGTCGAGCCGGAAGCCGAGGAACCGAAAGCCGACGCAGAAACGACCGATGAGGTTGGGACTGCCGAGGTCGAAACGACCGCTCAGGTCGAGGTCGAGGCGGACGTTGCCTCTGACGCGGATGCGGCCGAACCCGACGCGGGCGAGCCGGAAGACCGCGCCGACCACGCGGGTGATGACGCCGACACCGAGGACAAGGGCGAATAAGCCTGAATATTCCCGGTTAAGGCTAGCAATATTACGTAGCCGCGACAGCGATTTGCCGCGGCCGAGGTCCTTGTTTTTGACACCCCGCGGGCCTACCTTCCGGCAAAGTTCAGGCCGGTCCGCCGGCCATTTCTGGAGGGTTGCAGGATGGGTTCGTTGAGCATTTGGCACTGGATCGTCGTGATCGCAGTGGTCCTGCTGCTGTTCGGACGCGGCAAGATTTCTGATCTGATGGGTGACGTCGCCCAGGGCATCAAGGCCTTCAAGAAGGGCATGCAGGACGACGACAAGGTCGCCGAGAAGACCGAGCCCACGAAGTCGATCGATCACAATGCGGCGCCGTCGGCCGCGCGCCAGGACGTCGGCAGCAAGGCCGTCTAACGCGCTTGTACTGACGCATATTTCGACGTTTTTTCTTGCGCGAAACGGTGACGCCGTCGCACAGACGCGCTATGGACGCCGATTGAGAAAAGGCGCCGGCAGCCCCAGATCCTGATGGGAGCGATGGGGCCGATGGCGGCGCGCTTAGGCGGAAGAATTCATGTTCGATATCGGGTGGAGTGAACTGGTCGTCATCGCGGTCGTCGCGCTGATCGCCATCGGCCCGAAAGAACTGCCGGGCGTGCTGCGCATGGTCGGGCAATGGATGGGCAAGGCCCGCAAGATGGCCTCCGAATTCCAGGGCCAGTTCCAGGAAGCCATGCGCGAGGCCGAGATGGCCGACCTCAAGAAGAGCTTTGACGAGGTCAAGGAGGCCGCAACCGGCATCACCAGCGGCAACATCATGACTTCGCTGCAGAAGGACGTCAGCGACGCCCTGCAGATCGACAAGCCGGTCGATGCGCAGGTCGCGTCCGCGATCGACGCACCGGTGACGTCGAGCGACGCACTTGTGACGTCAAGTGACGCACCGGTGACGCCCACGACTCCTGCCGAGCCGACGCCGGAAACCTTCGTCGAGGCCGAGGCGCATGCTGCCGCCAGCGAGCCGCTCGCGATCACCAATGAGGTGAAGGCCGAGCCGTCGCCGCAGGACGTGACGCCGGCGCAGCCCGATGTGCGCAAGGACGCGAGGGCGTCATGAGCGCCGAAGACATCGAGGCCAGCAAGGCCCCCTTGATGGATCACCTGATCGAGCTGCGCTCGCGGCTGATCAAGGCGCTGCTCGGCTTCGGCGTGGCCTTCATCATCTGCTTCTTCTTCGCCAAGCAGATCTACAACGTGCTGGTCTGGCCGTTCGTCTGGATCGCGGGGCCGGAGAATTCGAAGTTCATCTACACCGCGCTGCTGGAATATTTCATCACCCAGCTGAAGCTCGCATTGTTCGGCGCTGGGTTCATCTCGTTTCCGATCGTCGCCACCCAGATCTACAAATTCGTCGCGCCCGGTCTCTACCGTCATGAGCGCAACGCGTTCCTGCCATACCTGATCGCCACTCCGGTGTTCTTCGTGATGGGCGCGGCGCTGGTCTATTTCGTCGTGCTGCCGATGCTGGTGCGATTCTCGCTCGGCATGCAGCAGGCCGGCGGCGCGGAGACCGCGCAGATCCAGCTGCTGCCCAAGGTCGGCGAATATCTTTCGCTGATGATGTCGCTGATCTTCGCCTTCGGCATCGCGTTCCAGCTGCCGGTGATCCTGACGCTGCTCGGCCGCATCGGCATCGTCACCTCGAAGATGCTGAAGGAGAAGCGGCGCTACTTCATCGTGATCGCCTTCATCATCGCCGCCGTGCTGACACCGCCCGACGTGCTGAGCCAGGCCTCGCTCGCGATCCCGCTGCTCGCGCTCTACGAGGGCGCCATCATCGCGGTCCGGATCGTGGAGAAGAAGGCCGCGACCTCGACCGCCTCGTCCGGGGCGCCGTCGGCGACCAATCCGGCCGAGTAGGGTGATTTCACCTCACAGTCGGTGTCATACCCCGCGAAAGCGGGGTATCCAGTACGCTGCGGCTTCCCGGTGACACGCCGACGTCTCTGGAATACCGGATCACCCGCTTTCGCTGACGATGAGGGTCGTGATAGTGGAACTACATAGCCGTAGTTTGCCAACGCAATGGTTGGTTGCTTACGCATAGCCTGCCAGGACTGACCCATGCACGACATCAAAGCGATCCGCGACAACCCGACAGCCTTCGACGCCGGCCTGAAGCGCCGCGGGCTAGAGGCCCTGTCGCCGTCGCTGCTGGCGATCGACGAGAAGCGACGGGCGGCGATCCTGGCGTCGGAGCAGGCCCAGGCGCGGCGCAATGCGGCCTCGAAGGAGATCGGCGAGGCCAAGAAGGCGAAGGACGAGGCGCGCGCGGCCAAGCTGATGGCTGAAGTCGCCGAGCTGAAGACCACGATGCCGGAGCTCGAGCTGGCGGCGAAATCGTCCGATGACGAGCTGACCAAAGAGCTGTCGTCGATTCCGAACCTGCCGCTCGACGAGGTGCCCGACGGCACCGACGAGTACGGCAATGTCGAGCACCACGTGTACGGGAAGAAGCGCGACTACGGCTTTGCGCCGAAGCTGCATGACGATCTCGGCACCGCGCTCGGCTATATGGATTTCGAGGCGGCGGCGAAACTGTCCGGCGCACGCTTCGTCGTGCTGAAGAAGGGCCTGGCGCGGCTCGAGCGTGCGATCGGACAGTTCATGCTCGACCTGCACACCGGCGAGCATGGCTATACCGAGATTAATCCGCCGCTGCTGGTGCGCGACGCCGTGATGTTCGGCACCGGTCAGTTGCCGAAATTCGAGGACGACCAGTTCTGGGCGATCAAGGGCGAATTGCTCGCGTCGCCGAATGCCGATCTGCGCAGCGAGCGCCTCGGCCTGATCCCGACCGCGGAAGTCTCGCTGACCAACCTCGCGCGCGAATCCATCCTCGACGAGAAGGAGCTGCCGATGCGGCTCACCGCGCTGACGCCGTGCTTCCGTGCCGAAGCCGGCGCGGCGGGACGCGATACGCGCGGCATGATCCGCCAGCACCAGTTCACAAAGGTGGAGCTGGTGTCGATCACGACGCCGGAAGCCGGCAAGGATGAGCTCGAGCGCATGCTGTCCTGCGCCGAGCAGGTGCTGCAGAAGCTCGACCTGCATTATCGCGTGATGACGCTGTGCGCCGGCGACATGGGCTTCTCCGCGCAGAAGACCTACGACATCGAGGTGTGGATGCCGGGGCAGGGCGACGGCGGCGCTTATCGCGAGATTTCGAGCTGCTCGGTATGCGGCGATTTCCAGGCCCGTCGCATGGACGCGCGCTATCGCGGCCCCGACGGCAAGCCGCGCTTCGTGCATACGCTGAATGGCTCCGGCACGGCGGTCGGGCGCGCTCTGATCGCCGTCATGGAGACCTATCAGCAGCAAGATGGTTCGATCGCGGTGCCCGATGTGCTGCAGCCCTATATGGGCGGGCTCAAGGTCATCGAGCACGGCATGTGAGGCGAGGCCAGTGTGATGCCGCTGCACCGTGACATCCACTGGCTAGGTCGACAATGGGCCGTCACGGGCCACGGTCTGCAGCTGATCAATCAGAAGCAGATGGGCTATTACGACATCGAGGCCGCGCGCCTGTGGGACGCGCGCGTGACGGAGGTGCAATCGAAGGCCTGGATCGACAGGCCCGACTTCGACAAGGCGCTGGAGATCGCGCGCGGCAAGTTCGCCCAATTGGCGCCGGCAGATCTGCCGCCACCACCTGCACCGATTGGGTCGCCGCCACCGCCGGTCCGGGCGACGCCGCCGGCCGCGCCGCGCGCGCCGCTTGACGCGACATCGGTGCCCTCGATCGAGGAGCTGCTGGCCAGGCTGAAATCGAAATCCGCTGCGACGGCGCTGGGCGAAGCGCTCGCTCCGGTGCCGCCCAAACCCGAACCGCTCAGGGTTGAGCCTCGGAAGGTCGAGCCGGCGAGGTCCGAGCTCCCCCAAGCGGCTTGGGTCGCCCCCGAACCGTCCAGGGCTGAGCCTCGCGCGTTTGAAATTCCGAAGGCCGAGTCGCTCACGACCGCGCCCGCCAAAGCTGATCCCATCAAGGCCGATTCCATCACGGCCGATCCCATCAAGAAGTCCGAGCTCCCCACGTCGGAGCTTCCGAAGCCTCCCGAGCCCGAGCCTCGCCAAACCGCACCAATTGCTCTTGAGCCGGCCAGGCCGGAAGCTCGGAGGGTTGAGCCGCCCAAGGTTGAAGCTCCCAAGGTTGAAGCTCTCAAATCTGAAGCTCCCAAGGTTGAAGCAAAGCCTGAACCTGCCAAGCCTGAACCTGCCAGGCCCGAGCCTCCAAGGTCGGAAGCTGTCGCGTCCCGAGGTCTCGGGGCCGAACTGCGTCAGACCCCACGGGTCAAAGTGCCAGAGGCGCCGCGGCCAACGCCCGTGATTGCGGTTGTTCGGCGGCCGGCCAGAGCAGCCTGGCCGGTGTTCGAGCGCAAGATCGCCGGCAGCGCGCGATTTGTCCGTCCATGGCGCGTGACGTCGGCACGATGGCGCGGGCCATCGCCAGGTTTGCCTCCGCGGCCCTAGCCGGTTAAGACGGCAGTCAACTCAAGAAGCCGCAGCGTAAGATACCCGCGCCGAATCGGAACAAAAGGCACTTTGACGGATGCGAATTCTCTGCACCAATGATGACGGCATCCATGCTCCAGGCCTGCAGGTCGTCGAGCAGATCGCACGCGCGTTGTCCGACGACGTCTGGATCGTTGCCCCCGAGCTCGATCAGTCCGGCGTCTCGCATTCGCTGTCGCTCAACGATCCGCTGCGTCTGCGCGAGGTCAGCCCGCGTCACTTCGCGGTGCGCGGCACGCCGACCGATTGCGTCATCATGGGCGCGCGCCACATTCTCGGAGACAAGCTGCCCGATCTCGTGCTGAGCGGCGTCAACAAGGGCCGCAACGTCGCCGAGGACGTGGTCTATTCCGGCACCATCGCCGGCGCGCTCGAAGGCACCATTCTGGGCTTTCCGTCATTCGCGCTGTCGCAGGAATTCTCGATTGAGACGCGCAACGCGCCGCTGTGGGACACCGCGTTGAAATTCGGGCCCGACATCATTCGCAAGGTGATCGGCGCCGGCGTCCCCAGAAACACCGTCATCAACGTCAACTTCCCGTCCTGCATGCCCGATGACGTGAAGGGCATCCGGATCACGCGGCAGGGCAAGCGCAATCAGGGGTTCCTGAAGATCGATCGCCGTCACGACGGACGCGGCAATCCATATTTCTGGATCGGCTTCGAGCGCGCGGCGATGATGGATGCGCCGGCCGAAGGCACCGATCTCGCCGCGCTTGCGGCGCGCTACGTCTCGGTCACACCGCTGCGGCTCGACCGCACCGATGAAGCATTTTCGGAAACGCTGATTGATACGCTGAAGTAATCCTCGGGGAATCTGTAGCCCGGATGGAGCGAAGCGAAATCCGGGACCCGTATTGTGAAGTCCCCGGATTACGCTTCGCTCCATCCGGGCTACGTGCGCAACTTGCGGCTAGACCGGCGCGCCCTTCATCGCGCTGGAGATCACTTGGGCCAGCGTTTCCAGCTGGAAGGGCTTTTGCAGCGCCGGACGGTCGCGATACTCCGGAGGCAGGCCGGACGAGCCATAGCCGGTCGCGAAGATGAAGGGGCGGTTGCGGGCGTTGATCAGTTCGGCGACCGGGGTGATCACCTTGCCATTGACGTTGACGTCGAGGATCGCGAGGTCGAATTCGGTCGATTGCGCAAGCTTGACCGCTTCGCCGATCTCGCCGGCCTCGGCCGCAACGCTATGGCCGAGTTCCTCCAGCATATCGGCGACCATCATCCGGATCATGACCTCGTCCTCTACGAGGAAAACTGAACAGCCCGCCGGCCGTATCGCTGTCATGATGGAATCCTTGCCCTTCCCTGAATCAGGCTCGCAAATAACATTACAGCGCGCAATGCAAACGTTCGGGAATTGGTCCTTTTCCGGCGCGCCACAGCGTTTTCCGCATCGCGCTGGCGGGCTTTGCTGCGCAAGATTTGCCCAACAGCCAACGAGGTGTGTTGGCCCTACGAGCGCCCTGATCTGCGCCACCCAGACGTTAACTGCGCATCGCCGCCGATTATATGTGAGGGGGCCGGGCCGGCGCCAATGCCAAATCTGGCGATGGTTCCTGGCCGGGAACAAAACGCGACGGGAAATTTTTCCTTAACGCGGTATTTCGGATTTCAATGGCATCTAGTGTCCCGAATCCGAAGTTCGCATCATTTGCCGCACCTTCGGAGCGAACTTCGGATTCGATAAGGACACTAGCAAACTTATGATTCTAGTGTGCTTTATGAATGCGAAGTTCGTGAAAGTGGCTGCCGCGAAATCGCACGAACTTCGCATTCAGCACACTAGAGGGCAAGATTCCGCGCTGCCGCCCAGAGACGCTGATGAACATGGCCGTGAACCCCGATCCGACCGAGAAGATGATGTTTCAGCTGACCCTGCGGCGGCGTGGGGTGAGCGATCAGGCGGTGCTGCGTACGATGGAGGAGGTGCCGCGCGAGGTCTTCGTCGATCCGCGCGATCGCAACGAGGCCTATCGCGACAGCGCGCTTGCTATCGCCTGTGGGCAGACCATCAGCCAGCCTTTCGTCGTGGCCTACATGACCGAGCAGTTGAAACTGCAGCAGGACCATCGCGTGCTCGAAATCGGCACCGGCTCGGGCTATCAGGCGGCCGTGCTGTCCCGGTTGTGCAAGCAGGTGCTGACCATCGAGCGCTACCGGACGCTGGCCGACGGCGCCCGCAAGCGCCTCGAAAAGCTGGGTTATTACAATATCGAGGTGCTGCTCGGGGACGGTTTCGACGTTCCGGCCGGGGCAGGCGACTTCGACCGCATCATCGTCACCGCGGCGATGGAGCAGATCCCGGAGAAGCTCTTGGAGCGGCTCGAACCCGGCGGCATCCTGATCGCCCCGGTCGGGCCGCATCAGGGTATCCAGACCCTCGTCCGCGTGGTGCGGACCGAGAACCGCTTCGACCGCAAGGAATTGGTCGACGTCCGCTTTGTGCCGGCGTTGCCGGGAATCGCGCGCGAATTGTAAATTTGGCGATTTGCTGCTTGGCACCAACGCCTTATTCGCAGGGTTAAGCGGTTATTTACTCGGTACGTGTTTACTCAAAACAGTCTTTTGTTGCGTACGAGTGAGTAACCATGTCTGGGGTTGTTGAGTTGCTTCGCTCGCGTCGCGTACCGCAGGTTGCGGTGCTGACGCTGATGTCCATGGCTTTTGCCGGTTGCAGCGCCGATATGTCGTCGCGCTTCTCGCAAAACTCCTACTCGCAAAATCCGTTTGCGTTTGATCCGCAGCCGACCGGCACCGTGCAGCAGGCGCCGCCGCCGCGCGAGTTGCCGCAATACGCGCGGCCGCGAACGCAACCGCAGTATTCGCAATACCAGTCACAGCCGTTGCCGCCGCCGGTCGCAGCGGCGCCGCAGTCCTATCCGGTCGCCAATGGCAATGCCGGCGTCTCCGGAGGAGGGCGCGGGGTCTCGTCCTACACGCCGCCGCCCGCGCGTCCGCAGATCGAATCCACCGGCACCGTTCCGCATTCGGTCGCCGCAGGCCCTGCCGGGCACAACGGCACCACCATCATCGTCGGCACCAGCGATACGCTGGAAGTGCTGGCACGCCGCTACAACGTCTCGACCGCCGAGATCCTGCGCGCCAACGGCTACAAGGGACCGCGCGCGCTGTCGCCCGGCCAGCAGCTGGTCATTCCGCGCCCGACGGCGTCGGCCGCGGCGCCAGCAATGGCCGCACCGGCCACGCGCCCTGTCGCCGTGGCAGCCGCGCCCGCCGGCGTCCACTATGTCAATCGCGGCGACACGCTGCACAGCATCGCGCGCCAGCACCACATCCCGGTGGCCGAGCTCGCCCGCGCCAACAATCTTGACCAGTCGGCCCGGCTGAGCCTCGGCATGAAGCTCGTGGTGCCCGGCGCCAAGACGGCGATGGCCGCACCCGCGTCCGTTGCGCAACCCATTGCTGCCGCGCCGGTTGCTGCCGTGGCTCCAGCACCGGCGGTCGCAGCCCCGAAGGTCGTTGCAACCGCGCTGCCGCAGCAGAGCGCGCGGCTGGTCCAGCCGACCGCGACCGTCGAACAGCCGGCGGCTGCGGCTGAAGCGCCCGTCGTCACCAAGTCGAGCGAGGCCACCGGCGCGTTGCCGACCTTCCGCTGGCCGGTGCGCGGCAAGGTCATCACCGCCTACGGCTCGAAGACCAACGGCAAGGTCAATGACGGCATCAACGTTGCGGTGCCCGAGGGCACGCCGGTGAAAGCGGCCGAAGACGGCGTCGTCGCCTATTCGGGCAATGAGCTGAAGGGCTACGGCAATCTCGTGCTGGTCCGCCATTCCAACGGCTACGTCACCGCCTACGCCCATGCGAGCGAAATCCTGGTGAAGCGCGGCGATACCATCAAGCGCGGTCAGGTGATTGCCAAGTCGGGCCAGTCCGGCGAGGCGGGCTCGCCGCAGCTCCACTTCGAGATCCGCAAGGGATCGTCGCCGGTGGATCCGCTCCAGTTCCTCAACGGCGCGTAAGCTACGCGTCGGGACTTCAAGGGACTTCCAAGTCTCACAACAAAGACAGCGGGGGAGGCGCAAGCCTCCCCCGTTTTGTTTTGACGATTGCAGCGACGATTACTTGCCGCTCAGCCGCGTAGCCCGGATGGAGTGAAGCGAAATCCGGGAGCTCACCCGCGGCGTGCACCGATCCCGGATTGCGCTGCGCTCCATCCGGGCTACACAGGCGATGGCGGGAGGGCTATGCCTCCCATTCCTGTTAATTGCCACTAAGCCGCACGCCGAGCCGGCCTGCGAGTTCCTGCGTGTACTGCCAGGCGACGCGGCCCGAGCGCGAGCCGCGGGTGGTCGACCATTCGAGCGCCTCGCGCTCGAGTTCGTCCTCGGCGATCTTGATGCCGTAATGGTCACAATAGCCCCTCACCATCGCGAGGTATTCGTCCTGGCTGCAGCGGTGGAAGCCGAGCCAGAGGCCGAAGCGGTCCGACAGCGACACCTTTTCCTCGACCGCTTCGCCGGGATTGATCGCGGTCGAGCGTTCGTTCTCGATCATCTCGCGCGCCAGCAGATGCCGCCGGTTCGAGGTCGCATAGAGGATGACGTTGTCGGGGCGCCCCTCGATGCCGCCTTCCAGCACGGCCTTCAGCGACTTGTATGAGGCATCGTTGCCGTCGAACGAGAGGTCGTCGCAGAACACGATGAAGCGGAAGGAGGAGCTGCGCAGCAGCTCCATCAGGCCGGGCAGGCTCTCGATGTCCTCGCGGTGGATCTCGATCAGCTTCAGCCGGTCGGCCGGCTTGCGGTCGAGATTGATGCTGGCATGGGTGGCCTTGACCAGCGACGACTTGCCCATGCCGCGGGCGCCCCAGAGCAGCGCATTGTTGGCGGGCAGGCCGTCGGCGAAGCGCTCGGTGTTCTCCATCAGGATATCGCGCATCCGGTCGACGCCCTTGAGCAGGCCGATCTCGACGCGGCTGACGCGCGGCACCGGGGCGAGGCGCCCGTCCGGATGCCAGACAAAGGCGTCCGCGGCGCCGAAGGTCTCGGCCGGATCGAGGGCCGGGGAGGCGTCCGCGAGGCGGCTGGCGATGACCTCCAGGGCGTTCGCGATCCGCTCGGCCGCTGCGCCGTCGAGCGCCGTTACCGGGCGTTTTGTCGCGGCGTTTTCAGCGCGCTTGGCGGCAGCCTTGGGGGTGGTTTTGCGGGTTGTTTTACTGGTCGTTTTCTTGGCTTTTTTCGGCATTTGTCCAGTTCCTGACGGCGCAGCCTTATCGGGCTGGCGGCGGTCCCGCAAGCGCCCTAAATGAAGGTCCGTTAACGTTGCAATTGGGACCGCGGCCGCTATAGTCCGCGCGAATTTGTCCGGACCGCCATACCGCCCCGAATCCGAGGGCGCTGCCGGTTCTTTCCCGTCTTATCCGAGGATCGTCCGAATGCTGATTACTCCTGCGTTTGCCCAGGCTGGAGCGACTGGTGACACCAACAGCATGTTGATGTCGCTGCTGCCATTCGCGCTGATCTTCGTCATCATGTACTTCCTGATTCTGCGCCCGCAGCAGAAGAAGGTGCGCGACCATGCGGACCTCGTGAAGAACATCCGCCGCGGCGACACCGTGGTGACCTCGGGCGGCCTCGTCGGCAAGGTGACCAAGGTGGTCGACGACGACCAGATCGAGTTCGAGATTTCGGACGGCGTTCGCGTGCGCCAGATGCGCCAGATGATCTCGGGTGTGCGTACCAAGGGTGAGCCGGCGAAGGGCGACGCCAAGGACGAGGCGTCCGCGAGCTGATTGCCGCGGCGCCTTTTTGGAATCTGACGGGTCAACTCGATGTTGTATTTCACGCGGTGGCGAGCGCTGGGGATTATCCTGACAGCGCTGGTGGTCTGCCTGTGCGCCGTGCCCAATTTCTTCCCCGAAGCGCAGGTGAAGACCTGGCCGGCCTGGGCGCAGCGGCGCCTGGTTCTCGGCCTCGATTTGCAGGGCGGCTCCTATCTGCTGCTCGAAGTCGACTCCAACTACGTGAAGAAGGAGAAGCTCGACCAGATCCGCGACGATGTCCGGAAGGTGCTTCGTGAAGCCAAGATCGGCTACACCGGGCTCAACACGCGTAACGACGCGGTGGAAGTCCGCATCTCCAGGGAAGGCGACCAGGCGACGGCGCTGTCGAAGCTCCGCGAGCTGTCGCAACCGCTCGGCGGCCTGCTCGGCTCCAGCGGCCAGCGCAGCCTCGAGGTTGCCGATGCCGGCGGCGGCCTGATCCGTCTGACGGTCCCGCAGGCCGCGATCACCGAGCGCATCCGGCAGACCATCGAGCAATCGATCCAGATCGTCGAACGGCGCGTCAACGAGCTCGGCACGGTCGAGCCGGTGATCCAGCGTCAGGGCACCGACCGCATCCTGGTCCAGGTGCCGGGCCTGCAGGACCCGACCCGCCTGAAAGAGCTGCTCGGCAAGACCGCGAAGATGGAATTCCGCATGGTCGACAGCTCGGTGTCGCCGGACCAGGCCCAGCAGGGCCGCCTGCCGCCGGACTCCGAACTCTTGATGAGCGCGTCACCGCCGCCGGTTCCGTATGTCGTCAAGAAGCAGGTCCTGGTTTCCGGAGGCGAGCTCTCCGATGCGCAGCCAGGCTTTGACCAGCGCACCGGCGAGGCGATCGTCAGCTTCAAGTTCAATACGTCGGGAGCGCGCAAATTTGCCCAGGCGACGGCCGAAAACGTCGGCCAGCCGTTTGCGATCGTGCTCGACAACAAGGTGATCTCGGCACCCGTGATCCGTGAACCGATCACCGGCGGACAGGGCCAGATCTCCGGCAGCTTCACCGTGCAGTCGGCCAACGATCTGGCGATCCTGATGCGTGCCGGCGCGCTGCCGGCGCCGCTGACCGTGATCGAAGAGCGTACCGTCGGTCCCGGCCTCGGGCAGGACTCGATCGAGAAGGGCGAGCTCGCGGCCTATGTCGGCTCGATCCTGGTCATCGTGTTCATGCTGATCACCTATCGGCTGTTCGGCGTGTTCGCCAACATCGCGGTGGCGATCAACGTCGCCATGATTTTCGGACTGCTGTCGCTGCTCAACGCCACGCTGACGTTGCCGGGCATCGCCGGCATCGTGCTGACCGTCGGCATCGCGGTCGACTCCAACGTGCTGATCTACGAGCGCATCCGCGAGGAATTGCGCGGCGGCCGCAACGCGATCTCGGCGATCGACGCCGGCTTCAAGCGGGCATTGGCGACCATCCTCGACTCCAACATCACCACCTTCATCGCCGCCGCCGTGCTGTTCTACATCGGCACCGGACCGGTCCGCGGCTTTGCCGTGACGCTCGGCATCGGCATCATCACCACGGTGTTCACCGCCTTTACCCTGACGCGCCTGATCGTCGCCGGCTGGGTGCGGTGGAAGCGGCCGCAAACCGTGCCGATCTGAGAGGCCTGTTGTGACTCATACCGTTCTCATTGGCCTTGGCATCCTGATCGCCGTGTTGACCGTGGTCGCGGCGCTCGGCCTGCTGCCGCCGCTGCGCATCGTGCCGGACGACACGCATTTCGATTTCACCCGCTTTCGCCGCATCAGCTTCCCGATCTCGGCGCTGCTCTCGATCCTTGCCATCACGCTGTTCTTCACCCACGGCCTGAATTTCGGCATCGACTTCAAGGGCGGCACGCTACTGGAGGTGCAGGCCAAGTCCGGCACCGCCGACATCGCCGCGATGCGCACCACCTTGAACGGCCTTGGCCTCGGCGAGGTGCAGCTTCAGCAGTTCGGCGGTCCGGCGGAAGTCCTGATCCGCGTCGCCGAGCAGCCCGGCGGCGACAAGGCGCAGCAGGATGCGGTGACGAAAGTGCGCGGCGCGCTCGGCGAATCCGTCGATTACCGTCGCGTCGAGGTGGTAGGACCGCGCGTCTCCGGCGAACTGCTGGCCTACGGCATGATCGGCCTGATGTTCGCGATCATGGGCATCCTGATCTACCTTTGGTTCCGGTTCGAATGGCAGTTCGCGCTCGGCGCCATGATCGCCAACGTCCACGACATCGTGCTCACGATCGGCTTCATGTCGATCACCCAGGTCGATTTCGACCTCACCAGCATCGCGGCGCTGCTGACGATTCTCGGTTATTCGCTCAACGATACCGTCGTCATCTACGACCGTATCCGCGAGATGCTGCGGCGCTACAAGAAGATGCCGATGCCGCAGCTGCTGAACGAATCGATCAATTCGACGCTGTCGCGCTCGATCATCACCCACGTCACCGTGACGCTGGCTTTGCTCGCGCTGCTGCTGTTCGGCGGCCAGGCGATCCACAGCTTCACCGCGGTCATGATGTTCGGCGTGGTGCTGGTCGGCACCTACACCTCGATTTTCATCGCGGCGCCGATCCTGATCTATCTCGGTGTTCACACCACGCGGGGTGGAGAGGCGGCGCAGGACGCGCCGGCCAAGAAGCCGGACACGGCGGCAGCCAAGAAGTAGCCGGTCATGAGCAACTCCTCGGACGCTCCCCATCTTCCGAGGTCGGCGCCGATCGAGGCCTACGGCAAGGGCGGCTTCGCGTTTGCCGATATGTCGCACCGCGGCTCGCTCTTGTGCCTGCCTGACTCGATCTGGGCCTGGCCGGTCACCAGGCCGCAAGAGATCGACGAATACTCGCTGCAAAAGGTGTTCGCGGCCGCCAATGCGATCGACACGCTGATCGTCGGCACCGGCACCGACGTCTGGGTCCCGCCAAAGGGCCTGCGCGAGGCTCTGCGGGCCGTGCGGGTGGTGCTCGATCCGATGCAGACGGGACCTGCGATCCGCACCTACAACATCATGCTGGGCGAGCGGCGTCGCGTCGCGGCGGCGCTGATCGCGGTGCAATGAGCGCGACAGAGGCACCGAAGGACGGCGCGGCCTTCTGCGCCGATCTGGTGCGGAGCCATGACTTCGTGCGCTACGCGTCGACCTTGTTCCTGCCGGGTCCGGAACGGCGCGCGATGCTTGCGATCTACGCCTTCAACATCGAGGTCTCGCGCGTGCACGAGCAGGTCAGCCAGCCGCTGCCCGGCGAGATGCGGCTGCAATGGTGGACCGATATGCTGGCCGGTGCGGGCCATGGCGGCGTCGAGGGCAATCCGGTCGCGGCAGAACTGCTGCACACGATCCGCAATCACCGTCTGCCGGTCTCGCCATTCTCGCGGCTGGTCGAGGAGCACCAGTTCGATCTCTACAACGACCCAATGCCGTCGCTGGCCGCGCTCGAGGGCTATCTCGACGCCACGACCTCAGTGTTGTTCTCGCAGGCGACGCGCGTGGTGGCGCGGCCGTCGGAGGCGATCGATCATCTGGCCCGTCATGCGGGTCTTGCCCAGGGCATGGCTCAAGTCATCGCTTCGCTCGGCCGCGACGCCTCACGGCATCAGCTGTTTCTGCCGTTACAGCTGCTGCAGCAGCACGGCGGCAGCAAGGAGGAGGTGTTTGCCGGCAAGGTGACGCCGAACATCCGTGCCGCGATCGATCAGCTTGCGGACGAGGCCCAGGGCCATCTCAAGACCTCGTTCGGGCTGCTTGCGGATGTTCCGTCCGGCGTGAGGCCGATCTTCCTGCCGCTCGCCCATGTCAGGCGCGAGCTGAACCGGGCGAGGAGGGAGGACTACGACCCGTTCCTGCCGAAGCCGGTTTCGCGCCTGCGCACGCTCTGGACGTTGTGGCGAGCCGCGCGCACGGAGGAGTTCGGTCGCTAGCTCTGCGCTTTCGGGATGTGCTTGGTGAAGATCCGGATCGTTATGCCCTTGACCATCGGGCCACTGTCATAGATGTCGGATGCGATCTGTTCGACCGCGTCGCGCAGCGCAACGAACTGGGCTTGCCGCGCCATGCTCGCCGTTCCACGCGTGCCGGCCAGCTCGTCCAACGCGGCGTCGCTGATCTGGCATTCGATTTCCTGGTCGCCGTTCATCATGGTGAATCCGAACGCCAGTCGTTCGGAATCGTATCCCCCGATCCGGCCACGGGTGAGTGGCATTAAACTTGTCCCTTGAGCGCGCTACCCCTCGCAAAGAGTGAAGCTTCGCGCCGCGTTTGTCGAGGGCCCCGCGCCGACAAGCGCGCGCTAACCTGCCGGCCGGTCCATCTCGGCGACTTCAAAATTGAAGCGGTCGCGCAGATTCTTGCGTTGCTCGAGGATGTCCTTGAGGAACTCGCGATCGGCGTCGCTGCGCATCATCGGTTCGATCAGGTCGATCTGGTTCATGGCGACGAGCTGCAGGATTTCGGTGCGCGGCTTGCCGGCGGCATCGCGCGGCAGCGCGTGCACGATCTGGATGTGTTCGGGCGGCTTGACGTCCCTGGCGGCGGTAAGCTCGTTGCGTAGCGTCTTTTCCAGCGCGGACTGGTCCGCCTCGACGAAGGCGTAGAGTCCGACGCCGACGCGCCGGTCGGCAAAGGCGACGATCGCGGTGTCGCGCACCTGCGGATTCTTGCGGATCAGATCGATCAATACCGGGGCGTCGTTGACCAGCCTCCGGCCGCCGCCTTCGCGGTCGGTGAAATTGAAGATGCCGCGCGTGATCGCCTGATAGACCTTCTTGCCGGTCTTGAGCCAGATGCTGGCGACCGCGGACTTCTTTGCGAGCACCTTGCGCTCTTTCGGCGTCAACGCCTCCGGCGCGTAGCTGCGCTTGTGCTTCAACAGATGCCGCAGATCCTCATAGGCGGCGATGCGGAACAGTCGGCTGCGGGTCTTGAAGCAGGCGGCAAGCTGGAAGTCGGTGAGGTAGGCGCGGCCATCGCGGCCGACCAGCCAGTTCTGCTCCTTGGCGAGATCGTTGTGGCAGATGCCGGCGCGATGCAGCTTGCGCAACGCGGCCTTGGCGGAACGAAAATAGGCGACGTCGCCGTGCGGCTTCGCCAGATGCAGCGCCGCGCCGTCGATGAAGCCACGCACCAGCGCGCGACGGCCGGCCCACAACAGCTTCGGCCCGACGTCGAGGTCGCGCGCCAAGGTCAGCGCGCGGCGCTCGCGCGAGAACAGATGCAGCGCCAGGGCGAACGACCAGAACGGCACCTGATCGAGCCGGCGCAGCACGCCGTCGACCTCGCCGTCAGCGGCGCGGAAGCGGCCGCGCTCGACGGTCGAGAACACGTCGCGCTTGAGCAGCACGCCCTGGCTCCACCGCACCGACAGGGTGGCGTCATCGTCTTTCGGCAAGCTCATGACTGTCAGGCCGCTGCCGCAACGCGCAGGTGCTCTGCGATCCAGTGGTCGAGATCGGCGAGCGCGCGGGCGCTGATTGCCTGCTTCTTGGCGACGGTCTTCTCGTTGCCGCGCAGCCGCGAGCCGTCCGGCTTCTTGGTCGGCGCACTGGCCAGCGGCGGGAACAGACCGAAATTGATGTTCATCGGCTGGAACGAGCGCGAACCGGCCTCGATTGTTTCGATGTGGCCGCCAGTGATGTGGCCGAGCAGCGCGCCGAGCGCGGTCGTCGCCGGCGGCGGCGTCAGCGCGGCACCGCGCATGTCGGCGGCAGCGCAAAGGCCGGCGATCAGGCCGACGCTGGCCGACTCGACGTAACCCTCGCAGCCTGTCATCTGCCCGGCGAAGCGCAGCCGCGGCTGCGCGCGCAGACGCAGCTGACCGTCGAGCAGCTTCGGCGAATTCAGGAAGGTGTTGCGATGCAGGCCGCCGAGGCGCGCGAACTCCGCGTTCTCGAGGCCGGGGATGGTGCGGAACACGCGCTGCTGCGCGCCGTGCTTCAGCTTGGTCTGGAAGCCGACGATGTTGTAGAGCGTGCCGAGCTTGTTGTCCTGCCGCAGCTGGACGATCGCATACGGCTTGACCGTCGGGTTGTGCGGATTAGTCAATCCCACCGGCTTCATCGGCCCGTGGCGCAGCGTCTCGTGACCGCGCTCGGCCATCACCTCGACCGGCAGGCAGCCGTCGAAATAGGGCGTGTTGGTCTCCCAGTCCTTGAAGTCGACCTTCTCGCCGTCGAGCAGCGCCGCGACGAAGGCGTCATACTGCTCCTTCGTCATCGGGCAGTTGATGTAGTCGGCGCCGGTGCCGCCGGGGCCGACCTTGTCGTAGCGCGACTGAAACCAGGCCACCGACATGTCGATGGAATCCTTGTGCACGATCGGCGCGATCGCGTCGAAGAATGCCAGCGCGCTCTCGTCGGTCAGCTGCCTGATGGCGTCGGCAAGCGGTGCCGAGGTGAGGGGACCGGTCGCGACGATGACGTTGCTCCAGTCGGCCGGCGGCAGCCCTGAGACTTCCTCCCGGCTGATCTCGATCAGCGGATGTTCGTTGAGCACCTTGGTGACGGCCGCCGAAAAGCCGTCGCGGTCGACCGCCAGCGCGCCGCCGGCGGGCACCTGGTTGGCGTCGGCCGAGCGCATGATCAGGGAGCCCAGCCGCCGCATCTCCGCGTGCAGCAGCCCGACCGCGTTGTTGGCGGCATCGTCGGAGCGGAAGGAGTTCGAGCAGACCAGTTCGGCGCAGCCTTCGGTCCGATGCGCCTCGGTCATCCGGTGCGGGCGCATTTCGTGCAGCACGGCGCGGACGCCGGCATTGGCGACCTGCCAGGCGGCTTCCGAGCCGGCGAGCCCCGCGCCCACGATGTGCACGGGTTGGGAAGAGGATTGATGCGGTGTCATCGCGCAGCGTTAGCGCGTTTTGATCTCATATGCATCTGAAACCGCACCACAAACGACGACGCCCGCTGTGGAAGCGGGCGTTATCCGTTTAGCAGATGGCTTGCGGCCGATTAGCCGTTGTAGGTGCCGGCGGCAACGCGCGGAATGTCCGAGCGGTCGAGGCCGATATCGGCGAGTTCGCGATCGCTGAGCTGGGACAGTTCGCTGACATTGCGCTGATAATCCCGGAAAGCCTGGATCATGCGGATGAGCGAGAGCAACATGGTAGTCTCCTAGTAATTCAGATTCAGCTTTTCCAAAGCCTCATCGTTGAAGTGAATATAGATGATATAGTGCAGTGCGGTAGTTCCGATGTTGCGATGCAGCTAAGCTCAAAACGCATAGCGATGGTAAGTTCCGGTTAACCGTTTGGCGCATCGAGCCAGGTCCGGTGGACCAAAGTTCCGCATAGCTCGGCGACGGCGAAAAAATCTTCTTGAGATCAGTGAGTTAGAAGAATGGTGGTGGCTTGAACTACGCCGTTCATATGGTAATTACGAACCGTTCGGTCAAGGGATGACGCGCGTCTGACGCCAGATCACGGCGGCGTGTTCCATGCGCGATTCGCATGCGGAATATTGCTGTATGAATGATTTGATATTCATAGCATGATGGGGCGGCACCTAGGCGGACGCAGCGTCAATCAGTCGCATTGACCTCGGAGGTAATTCGGTCCTCCCGCCCGTTCAGATTTTCGCCTGCCGCGCGAACGCGCTGCTGATTATCGGAAGTGCAGCTCGATTGAAGTGAACGCATCGAGCAAAGCTATTGCGGCGCCGCTTCCTTACCGACATGTAATCAAAACACTATGCAACGCATGCGCGATGCGCGCGCAGCGCTCATCACGTTTGTATCGCGCGAAGTTCATTCTGAACGGTGCCGGGGACAGCGAATAATCGTTCCGCAGATTCCGCAATCACGCTGGGATCTGTCCAAGAACAACAGATGGATCATCCCATGATTAAGACATTGATCGCAGCAGCCACCGTGGCTGCCGTTGCCTACGCTGTCGCTCCCGCTCAGGCCGCGCATCGTCATCACGCGGGCCTCGGCTGCAGCGGTGCCAATCTCGGCAAGACCGAAGCTGCAGTCGAAGCTATGGCTGACAATGAGGTCAAATTCGCGGCGGAGAAGGAAGTCTCGCTCGCTCAGGACGCGATGCTGAACAACAAGTGGGGCGCTTGCGGCGCGCATCTCAGCAAGGCTGCCGAAGCCAGCATGGCGAAGTAGGTTTTGGTCATAGCGATAGGGGCCGATTGCCTGGGGCAGTCGGCCCTTTTTGATTCATCCGCAGCTGGACCAGCTTTGATCGAGTCAGAGCAGAAGGTTGGCCTCATCCTTGGCTCGCTGCGCCACGCACGCTGGTGTGAAAGCGCTACGGAGCCTTGGCGAGCTGGGTGGCGAAGTAGCCGATTGTCTTGGCGTACACTTCGCTCTTGTTCCACTGCTGGATCACCGCAAAATTCTCGCTGCCGGGCTCCCAGCCCTTGCCCTTCTTCCAGCCATAGCTCTTCAGGTAGTTCGCCGTCGACGCCAGCACGTCGGGCACGTTGTGCAGGAGGTCGCGCTTGCCGTTGCCGTCAAAGTCGACCGCGAACTTGATGTAGGACGACGGCATGAATTGAGTCTGGCCGATCTCGCCGGCCCAGGCGCCGCGCATCTCCTGCGGCGGCAGATCGCCGCGCTCGACGATGCGCAAGGCATCCATCAACTCGGCCTTGAACATGTCGGAGCGGCGGCAATCATAGGCGAGCGTCGCCAGCGAACGTATGGTCGGAAACTTTCCGGTGTTGACACCGAAATCGGTCTCCAGTCCCCAGATCGCGACCAGGATTTCGCCCGGTACGCCGTAGGCCTCCTCGATTCGCGACAGCACCGAGCCGTAGCGCTTCATCATGTCGGAGCCGCGATTGAGCCGCGGCGGCACCATGCGGCCCGAGAATTGCTCGAAGGTCTGGCTGAACACCTGCTGCGAATGGTCGCGGGCGAGGATCGCCTTGTCCTGCGTGACGCCAGTCAACCCGGCCTGGATCGCGTTCTGCGAAATGCCCTTCGTCGCAGCTTCCTTCTTGAAATCGTCGAGCCAGGATTCGAACGTGCCCGTGCCGCATTGAGCGGCCAGCGCCGATGCCGTCGAGGTCAGGAGCCACGCGCCGATGGCGAGCGTGCGAAAGCAAGAGCGAGAGGTCATAAGCGATTCACTCCGGGGTCTGCGATGTCATCGATTGGTCGCGCAAGGCGGCGGGTATGTTCGCGGCAACAGCGGCCAAAACAAGGCTCGTGACCGAGCCGCTTTTTCTCAGGCCGCGCTGCAAATGCCACGCCAGTTTCACACCCATTTGACGATCCTGAACGACAAACCGCCGGCCGAACATATCGGCCGGCGGTTGCTTTGACGTTTACGAATCCGGGTTAGCGGCGCTTAGCCGCGATCGCTGCGCCGCCACGGAAACAGATTGGCCGGGAAGTCCGCGGCGGGCTTGCGCTCGCGCGGTTCGGGGATCACCGGCCGCGCATTCGGATCCTTGACGATGACCTCGCGATAGAGATGCCAGGTGGCGTGACCGAGCAGCGGGATCACCACGGCAAGCCCGAGGAAGAACGGAATCGTTCCCAGCACCAGCAGCACCGCGACGATCAGGCCCCAGGCCGCCATCGGCACCGGGTTCTGTGCGACGGCGCGCATCGACGTCACCATGGCTTCGCCGGCGGTCGCCTGGCGGTCGAGCATCATGGGGAAGGCGATCACGCTGATGCAAAGCGCGACGAGCGCGAACAGGAAGCCGACGCCGCAGCCGACCACGACGAGCCACCAGCCTTGCTGGGTGGTCAGCACGCGCGCGGCAAAATCGGGAATGTTGGCCGCGGTCTCATAGCCGAACACCGCCGTGTAGATCGCCTGGGCGGTGGCGATCCAGGTCACGAACAGCGCGAACAGCAGCGTTCCGACCCCAAGCATCGCGCCGAATGACGGTGAGCGGAATACCTCCATGGCATCCCAGGCAGATGCTTCCCCGCCGTCCTCGCGGCGGCGGCTCATCTCGTAGAGGCCGATGGCGGCAAACGGGCCGAGCAGGGCAAAGCCCGCGGCCAGCGGAAACAGCAGGGGCAGCACGGAATAGCCGTGCACGGTGCGCGCAAGCACGAGGCCGAGCACCGGATAGATCAGGCAGAGGACGATGGCGTGACTTGGCACCGCCTTGAAGTCTTCCCAGCCGAGACGCAGCGCATGATGCAAATCGGACAAGCCGATGGTGCGGATGACCGGCGCAGACGCGGCGCCTTGTCCGCTCTGCGTCATCGAACTGACATTGCCTTGGTATGACGTGGCCATGGTCGTTGTCTCCCTCTGGGCGGTCGCATCTGGCGCCCGGCATGCGGGCACAAACCTGCCGCTTCTCGAAGCGATCACGATCAAGCCAGACGCGAAAGACAGAGCAGGGAACTGGCCGTGTCGCGAACTGTAAAACGAGGGTACTCCCAAACTGTGCCAAAAGCACTCACGCTTAAGTGAATGTCGCATTGGCAAGCTATGGAGGGGGCGATAGACTTGAACTGCGACCTCGGTCAGGCGCCCAAGGCCGTCTGGCCTTCACATCTCAACTCTCTTGGGAGCGAACGATGAGCATTTTCGGAAAAATCATGGGCGCGATCTTCGGCAGTAGCGCCACCGCTGCGCCCGCCGGCGGAACGGCCACAAGCGCAGCTCCCGCCGGTGGATCCGGCAGCGCATCGTCGTCTCCTGCCGCAGTGCCCGCCGGCGCGGCGCCGGCGCAGTCCGTTGACGTCGCCCCGATCCTCGACAAGGCGGTTGCCGCCAAGGGCGAGAAGCTCGAGTGGCGGACCTCGATCGTCGACCTGATGAAGGCGCTCGACATCGACTCCAGCCTGTCGGCCCGCAAGGAGCTCGCCAAGGAGCTCGGCTACAGCGGCGACACCAACGATTCCGCCAGCATGAACATCTGGCTGCACAAGCAGGTGATGACCAAGCTCGCGGCCAATGGCGGCAAGCTGCCCCCCGACATCAAGCACTGACAGGATCATCCTCCCGTGCATAGAAAGGGCCCGCGCCAACGCGGGCCCTTTTTTATCGATCGGCGAACATCTATAGGTCGGCCAACAACAACAAGGAGAACGCCCATGACTGATCTCGATCGCCGGACGATGCTTGCGACCGGCGCTCTCGCACTGGCCGGCGCCGCCGCGCAATCCGCGCCTGCCCATGCCGAGGCCGCGCCGAAGGCGATGTTTCCGGTCGCGGCCGTGACGATCCCGATCGTCGGCGCCAGCGAGGTGTTCCAGGTTCGCCGCATCTACTGCATCGGCCGCAACTACGCCGCGCACGCCATCGAGCGTGGCTCGGACCCGACGCGCGAGCCGCCGTTCTTCTTCCAGAAGCCGACGGATGCGATCCAGAATGTCGCGATCGGCACCGTCGCCGATCATCCCTATCCGTCGCTGACCAAGAATTATCACCATGAGGTCGAGCTGGTCGCCGCGCTGAAATCCGGCGGCACCAATATTCCGGCCGACAAGGCGCTCGATCACGTCTATGGCTATGCGCTCGGCCTCGACATGACGCGGCGCGATCTGCAGAACGGCATGGCCGCGGAGAAGAAGCCGTGGGAGATCGGCAAGAGCTTTGACCATGCCGCGGTGCTCGGGCCGATCCATCCGGCTGATAAGACCGGCCACTTCACGCATGGCGCGATCTCGCTCGCGATCAACGGCACGGTGCGACAGAGCTCGGATCTGAAGAACATGGTCTGGAGCGTCGCCGAGCAGATCGCAAAGCTGTCCGAGGCATTCGAGCTGAAGGCCGGCGACATCATCTATTCCGGTACGCCGGAGAACGTCGGCCCGGTGGTCAAGGGCGACGTGCTGCTGTGCAAGCTCGAGGGCCTGCCCGACATGTCGATCAAGATCGTCTGACGAACGCGGCGCAAAAAGTGTTTTCGAGCGAAGTGGATACCGGTTCGCGTAAAGAAAACGCGTCATAAGGAGCAGCTAGAGCCCCGTTCCGCTTCCATCGGAACGGAACGGGCTCTAGCACTACTTTGGCAGATTGTTGATTTTGCCGCGTTTTATAGGATTCCCGAATCAATTTTTCAATGATTCATGGGTGGTCGGCTCTTGGAGGGCTGACCATGCCGAGATGGGAAGACGAACTCGAACGCTGGCTAATGCCGTTCTTGGACCGGCTGGGTCATAAGACCCGGCAGCGGATGTGTCCTCTGTATGTTGCGGGATTGATCGGTCCGGGCGATCGCAAGAGCGTTCAGCCGATGGCGGAACGCC
This sequence comes from Bradyrhizobium sp. USDA 4506, assembly GCF_054058795.1. Lineage (NCBI taxonomy): Bacteria > Pseudomonadati > Pseudomonadota > Alphaproteobacteria > Hyphomicrobiales > Nitrobacteraceae > Bradyrhizobium > Bradyrhizobium sp. USDA 4506. Next base: position 2,642,997 of record NZ_JBSSBM010000002.1, read on the forward strand.
TTGCCACGAGCAACTACGACCAGTTGCACCATTTCATTGCGGACGGTGTCTGGGATGCGACGCCGCTGGAGACGGAGCTGCTCAACCAGGCGGACCGACTTGTCGGCGGCAGGGATGCGATGCTGGTTATCGATGACACCTCACTTCCCAAGAAGGGTGAGCGATCGGTCGGTGTTGCGGCTCAATACGCGTCGGCTCTCGGTAAAACCGCAAATTGCCAAACGCTGGTGTCTTTAACGCTTGCACGCGGCGAAGTGCCAGTGATGGTCGCGTTACGTCTCTTTCTGCCTGACAGCTGGACAAGCGACATGTCTCGTTTGAAGCGCGCTCGCGTGCCAGTCGAACACCGAACGCCACGGTCCAAGCCGGAGATCGCTTTGGCCGAGATTGACCGCGCGATGGCAGCCAACATGCGCTTTGGATGTGTGCTGGCGGATGCAGGATACGGCCTCAGCGCACCGTTTCGACAAGGGCTAACAGAGCGCGGGCTGACCTGGGCTGTCGGTATCCCTCGGCACCAGAAAGTGTATCCGGTCGATGTGAAGCTCATTTGGCCGATCACCAAAGTCCGTGGCAAACCACGAAAGCACCACGTGCCCGATATCTTATCGATTGCGGCCGAACAAATGCTGGCCAGCGCCAAATGGAAAACCCTGAGTTGGCGTAGCGGGACGAAAGGTCGGCTCAAAGCTCGATTTGCTGCTCTCCGTGTCCGCACCGCCGACGGCCCTCCGCAGCGAATATGGGATAAAGGTCAGCAGCATCTCCCAGGCGACGAAGCCTGGCTCATTGGTGAGCAACGTGCCTCCGGGGAGAAGAAATACTATCTCGCCAATCTTCCGGCGGCGACGGATCTGCGCACGCTGGCCGCCACCATCAAGGCACGGTGGATTTGTGAGCAGGCGCATCAACAGCTGAAGGAGGAGCTTGGACTTGATCACTTCGAAGGGCGGTCATGGCAAGGTCTTCATCGCCACGCCTTGATGACAATGATTGCCTACGCCTTCCTGCAACATCGTCGCCTCGCATACGCGGGGCGGAAAAAAAAGAATCAACGGGCCTCCGCCTCAGCCAACCATGCCAGCCGTACGTCACGCCATCGTCGATCTCATCCTTCGGCCGCCGCCTCAGCAGTGCCCATATTGCCGAAAGGAAATCCCTGAAAAACAGCGGCGAAAACACAATCTGCCAAAGTAGTGCTAGTGTCCCGAATCCGAAGTTCGCATCATTTGCCGCACCTTCGGAGCGAACTTCGGATTCGATAAGGACACTAGCAAACTTATGATTCTAGTGTGCTTTATGAATGCGAAGTTCGTGAAAGTGGCTGCCGCGAAATCGCACGAACTTCGCATTCAGCACACTAGCCGGCAAGGTCCGCGTATTCCGGATGCTTGTTGAGGTAATCAACCACGAAACCGCAGCCGGCGATCACCTTGCGGCCGTCGGCGCGGATCAGCTCCAGCGCACCCTTGACCAGCTCCGATGCGATGCCGCGGCCGCGCAGGGCGCGCGGTGTCTCGGTATGGGTGATGATCACGGCCGCGGGCGTCCGCCGGTAGTTCGCAAAAGCGAGGCCGCCCTCGGTGTCGAGCTCGAAGCGGTTTTGGTCCTTGTTGTCGCGGACGGCGGCCATCGCAAAATCCCGGGTTGATTTACAGGCCCTGATGTAAGCGTGTGAACCCGCCGGTGCAAAGCCGCGACCAACCCGCAAATTGGCATTTGTGGATTGACGATATGCGCATTTTGGCCTGCCTGACCGCCGTGTTGCTCGGCGCCGCGTTGACGCTTCCAGACCCGCCGCAAGCCGCCGCCGCCGACGATCCGAGCTGGCAGACCTGCGTCGGCCTGACGACGGCACCCGGCGACCGCGTGTCCGCCTGCACCACGGTGATCGACGGCAAGACCGAGACCGGCAAGCGGCTGGCCGGGGCGTATTGCAATCGCGGCCATGGGCTGACCGAGAAGCGCGAGCTCGATGCAGCGCTCGCCGATCTCAACGAGGCCATCAAGCTCGATCCCGCCTATGCCTGCGCCTACACCAATCGCGGCCGCGTCTACGCCTTCAAGCGCGATCTCGATCATGCGATTGCCGATTACGACGAGGCGATCCGCATCGATCCGGCGCTCGCGCTGGCCTACAACAATCGCGGCGATGCCTGGCTCAACAAGGGCGATCTCGACCGCGCGCTGGCCGATCTCAGCCTCGCCATCAAATACAATCCGCAGCTCGCCACCGCCTATGGCAATCGCGGCTTCGTCTACTACCGCAAGCGCGACGCGGCGCATGCGATCGCCGACTTCACCACCGAGATCAAGCTCGAGCCCAACGTGCTCGCCTACATCAACCGCGGCAATGTCTATCGCGATACCGAGCAGCTCGATCGCGCCGCCGCCGACTATGGCGAGGCGGCGAGGATCGCGCCGACCGATGCGCGCGGCTGGCGCAACCGCGGCATGATCCGTCTCTTTCAGGGTGACAACAAGGGCGGACTCGCCGATTACGACAAGGCGCTGCAATACGATCCGACCGACGTCTATTCCTGGAATAATCGCGGCCAGGCCAAGCTGCGGCTCGGCGACAAGAAGGGCGCGGCGGCCGATTTCCGCAAGGCGCTCGAGCTGCAGCCCGATTTGCAGAGCGCCAAGGGGGCACTGGCGCGGCTCGGTGGGGCGCGGTGACATCTTGCCGGCAACGATCGCTCCCGTCGCGTCTCACGCACGGGGGATAGGCCTTGCGGATGGATGCAGTTCGATTACGTTTGATGACAGACATACGCCCCTGATGCGGCTGGATGGTCGTCTGGTACGGAGTGGCGGAGCCGGCCGCCGACGTATGCCTCTTGTCGGAGGAGGTTCGTCATGTCGGACAATCGTTTCTTCAACACACACCGTCCCTGGGAGGACTGGCTCGGCATGCTGCTCGGCGTGCTGATCATGGTCTCGCCCTGGTTTCCGATGCAGGTGAGCGGCGCCGTCGATATCGAGCGCAGCCACCTCGTCCTCAACAGCTTCATGGTCGGCATGCTGGTGCTCGGCATCGCCCAGCTCGAATATGTCGCGCTGCACCGCTGGGAGGAGGTGGCCAGCATTCTGCTCGGTCTCTGGCTGATGGCATCGCCCATGGTCTTTGGTTACGCCGAGGACCACGCGCTGCAGTTCTGGCACATCCTGCTCGGCGCGCTGGTCGCCTTTATAGGCGCGTTGCAGCTGTGGCAGGACTGGAACCTGAGCGAGCAGGAACTTGCCAAGCACCCGCAGTAGTGGGCTGGGCAGAAAACAACGGGTTGACCGCCGCCGGCGCGCGGTATCATCGGGCCGCGCCCGGCGGGCCTTGCCGAAGGCGGCGGCTTGGCGATAAACCGGGCGGTACCAATCCCTTGCGGCGCTTGAAGACGCCCGGTTCTGACCGAGGAAACACCCGATGATCGTCCTGACCTTGCCCTGTCTGTTGTGCGTATCGGCGGGGCGGCAATGAGCGGGACGGCTGCTGCCGCGCCGCGCGGCGGGATCGCGCGGGTGTCGCGCCGGGTGATGAACCTCGCCTACATCCTGACACAGAACGCCCGCCGCCACGGCGATCGCCCCGGCTTCGTCTGGAACGAGAAGGCCTGGTCCTGGCGTCACATCGACCAGAACGTCTCGGCGCTGGCGGCGGCATTGGCGGCGCGCGGCATCGTCAAGGGCGACCGCATCCTGGTGCATTCCAAGAACTGCGACGAGATGTTCTGGTCGATGTTCGCGGCCTTCCGGCTCGGCGCGGTCTGGGTGCCGACCAATTTCCGCCTGATGCCGGACGAGGTCGCCTATCTCGCGGCGGCCTCCGGCGCCAAGGCGTTTCTGTGCCACGCCGACTTCCCCGAACATGCCAAGGCAGCCGCCAATCCCGCGCTCGAATTCGTCTGGCAGATCGGGGAGGAGGGCACGTTCGGCGAGGCGACGCTCGGCGACGTCATCGCCAAGCACGCCGGCGCTGTGGTCGAGAACGTTGCCGTCGACTATGACGATCCCTGCTGGTTCTTCTTCACCTCCGGCACCACCGGCCGCTCCAAAGCCGCGGTCTTGACCCATGGCCAGATGGCCTTCGTCATCACCAACCATCTCGCCGACTTGATGCCCGGCACCACGGAAGAGGACGCCTCGCTGGTGGTGGCGCCGCTGTCGCATGGCGCCGGCGTGCATCAATTGGTGCAGACCGCGCGCGGCGTGCCGACCATCCTGCTGCCGTCGGAGAAGTTCGACATCGCCGAAGCCTTCCGGCTGATCGCCAAGCATCGCGTCAGCAACATGTTCACGGTGCCGACCATCCTGAAGATGATGGTCGAGCATCCCGCCGCCGACCAGCACGACCATTCCTCGCTGCGCTACATCATCTACGCCGGCGCGCCGATGTATCGCGAGGACCAGAAGGCGGCGCTGAACAAGCTCGGTGGCGTGCTGGTGCAGTATTTCGGTCTCGGTGAGGTCACCGGCAACATCACCGTGCTGCCGCCCGGCCTGCACGATCCCGAGGACGGGCCGCATGCGCGGATCGGCACCTGCGGCTTCGAGCGCACCGGGATGCAGGTCTCGATCCAGGGCGACGATGGAAGCGAGCTGAAAGCGCACGAGACCGGCGAGATCTGCGTGATCGGTCCCGGCGTGTTCGCGGGCTACTACGACAACCCCGAGGCCAATGCGAAGGCGTTTCGCGACGGCTGGTTCCGCACCGGCGACCTCGGCCACATGGACGAGGAGGGCTTCGTCTACATCACCGGCCGTGCCTCCGACATGTACATCTCGGGCGGCTCCAACATCTATCCGCGCGAGATCGAGGAGAAGCTCTTGACCCATCCCGCGGTCGGCGAGGTCGCGGTGCTCGGCGTACCCGATCCCTTCTGGGGCGAGGTCGGCGTCGCCGTCTGCGTCGCGCGCGAGGGCGCCGAGGCGGTCGCGGAGGCGGAGCTTGCCGCCTATCTCGCGCCAAAAGTGCCGCGCTACAAGATGCCGAAACGCTTCTTCTTCTGGGAGGCGCTGCCGAAGTCCGGCTACGGCAAGGTGCCGAAGCGGCTGATCCGCGACGAACTCGAGGCGCGCGGATTGCTCGAGGTGATCGCCAAATCGACGGGAGCGTGAGGCGATGCGCAGCATCGCCCAGCCTGGCGCTCCGCATCCAGAGCGCATCCAATGGGTCAGCGCGCGCGGCCGCGCCTTTTCATTCGTGCTCGAGGCCGGCATTCCCTTGCTCGAAGCCGTGCGCCGCGGCTTTGCGGCGGAGGGCTTTTGCAGCGGCGTCCTGAGCGCGAAAAGCGGCGCGCTCGGGCCGTTCGCCTATGTGATGCCGGCGCTGTCGAAGGATGGCGTCAACGCTGCGTTCTACAGCGACACGTTCCGTCTCGACGGCGTGACGCGGCTCAAGCTCGCGGCGCTGACCTTCGGCGAACGCGACGGCGCGCCGTTCTTTCATTGCCACGGCCTGTGGACCGAAGCCGACGGCCGTTTCAACGGCGGCCACATGCTGCCGGACGAAACCATTGTCGCCGAGCCGTTCGAGGTGAACGCGTTCGGGATCGACGGCGCGACGTTCCTGGCCGAAGCGGACAGTGAGACCAATTTCAAGCTGTTCGGTCCCGTCGCCAGCGCGCCGCGTGGGGCCAGGACCACGAGCCATGCCTTCGCGCTGCGGCTGCGGCCGAACCAGGATTTTGCCTGCGCGCTGGAAGGCTTCTGCCGCCAGCACGGCATCCTGCGCGCGCGGCTGCATGGCGGCGTCGGCTCGACCATCGGCGCCGTCTTCACTGACGGCCACAGCGTGGTGCCGTTCGCGACCGAGCTCGCGGTGACCGCGGGCGAGATCGCACCGGACGCGGATGGCCGGCTGCATGCAGAGCTCGACATCGCACTGGTCGACTATCTCGGCGGCATCGCCGAGGGACGCCTGGTGCGCGGCGACAATCCGGTGCTGATGACGATGGAGCTGGCGCTGGAGGTGTTGGAGGAGGCGGAGCAGCCGTAGGGGCGGGCGCGTTCTCCCGGCGGTCGTCCTGGCGTTCGCCGGAGCCGATATCGCGCCGCGGCCTCCGCTGTCGTCCCTGCGAGAGCAGGGACCCATAACCACAGACGTTCGTTGTCGAAGCGAGCTGTGGCTCCAGCGTCGTGCACTATTGACCTTCGGTGGTTATAGGTCCCGGGTCGCGCTTCGCTTGCCCGGGACGACGCCTAATCTGTTGCGCGATCTGCGAGTCACACATCCGCATTCTCGCGACATGAATTGTCCGAGGTTTGCCGCCTTTGCCGCCTTCTCTTGACCAGAGGGCGCAGGGGCCACTCACCGCCGCTTGCGGACATCGATGTTGATGTCGAGGTCGATGGCGCTGACGCAGGTCTGCTCGGTGCGGTGCGATCCGCCCTCGTGCCAAGGACCGTTGCGCAGGCTGATGTCGGTGACGTGAGCGAGCCGCAGGCAGCGCCATTGCGGCAGTTGGCCCGAGCTCGAGCCGCCGAACTGCCAGGCCAGCACGACCTCCTCACCGCTCTTGTTGTGGCCGATGATGTGCGGGCAGAGTTCGCGCGGCCGGCCGTCATAGATGCAGACCGCTTGCTGTTCGTTGAGGATCGCCTTGCGGAAGAGGGCGTAAGCTTTGCTAGCCATGGGACATCCGGCCATCTAGGATTGCTGCGGGCTCCTATCATATAAACTGGGCCACCCGCCGTTGTTTCCCCGGATCCGCGCCGATGGCCAGAGGACGACACCGCCCGATCAACATGCCCGCGCCATATCTGAGGCGCGTCTGGCTCGATCCCGAGCGCATTCCCAATCGCAACGCATATCCGTTCGCGCTGCCGCTGCTGCGCGACGAATTCGAGCTCAGCTTCGACATGGCGATCACCATCATCGTCGGCGAGAACGGCACCGGCAAGTCGACACTGCTCGAGGGGATCGCCGTGATGGCCGGCTATGATGACGCCGGCGGCGGCAAGGGCTATCGCGCGGTCGACCACGGCAATGCCGTTGAGAAGATGGGCGGCTCGCTTGCGTCGGCGCTGCGTGCCAGCTGGCTACCTAAGATCACGAATGGCTGGTTCTTCCGCGCCGAGAGCTTTTTCTCGGTGGCGCGCTACGTCGACGAGGCCGCGCTGGATGTCGGAGACGTGCCGCCGAACTTCCTGTCCTATTCCCACGGCGAGGGCTTCCTGCGCTTCTTCAACGAGCGTTGCCAGCGGCAGGGCATCTTCATCTTCGACGAGCCGGAATCCGCGCTGTCGCCGTCGCGGCAGATCGAATTCCTCAAATTGTTGCACCGGATGAACGGCACCGGCCACTGCCAGGTGATCATGGCGACGCATTCGCCGATGCTGATGGCGTATCCGAACGCGACGCTGTTGCGGGTTACCAAATGTGGGCTGGAGCCGGTGGGCCTGAAGGACACCGATCACTACCGGCTGATGCGCGAGTTCTGCGACGATCCGAAAGGGTTCGTCGAGGCGGCGATCGAGGAGTGAAACCGCTGACCGGCAGGCTTGCCTCCCGGGGAAGCCGCCGGCCGCGACTTCGCTCTGGTGCAAGAAGCAGGTTGCCGGTCTAGTCTAGAACCTCCAATCATAAACTGCGGCATGCGCCAGGCGGCGCAGGGCCGACAGACATCGGGAGAGGACCAAGGATGAGGCGGACGATCGCACGGACTTTCGTGGTGGTGGCGGCATTGGCCGTGTTGGGGGCCGCCTGGGCCCATGGGCCGACCCGCCAGAAGGTGCGGGAATCCATCGAGATCGATGCGCCGCAGGCCAAGGTGTGGGCGGTGATCGGCAATTTCCAGGACATGAGCTGGCTTGCCGGTGTCGCCAAGACCGAGGGCGAGAAGGGCAACGAGATCGGCGCCACACGGCGGCTGACACTGGCGCCCGGCATTACCATCGACGAGGAGCTCTACAAATACGAACCAGAGATGATGAGCTATTCGTACCGGATCACGGCGGTCGACGTGAAGGTGCTGCCGGTCACCAATTATTCCTCGACGCTGACGGTGTCGCCGGCGCCGGACGGCAAGTCGAAGCTGGAATGGGCCGGCGCGTTCTACCGCGGTTTTCCGAACAATGATCCGCCGCCGGAACTGAGCGACGAGGCCGCGGTGAAGGCGGTGAGCGGGCTCTACAAGGCCGGGCTCGAAGCGCTGAAGAAGAAGATCGAGAGCGGGACCTGAGCATGATCCGGAAAAGTGCGAAGCGGTTTCCGACAAGATCATGCTCAAAACGAGGGGCTAAAGCGCGATGATGGTTTGTCCCAATCTCATCGGGCTTTAGCCGTGCGCGCGATTGCGCTCGTCGCGCTGCTTGCCAGCCTCGGCGCCGCGCATGCCGAGGAGGCGTTCGTCACCAACCAGCTCAGCGACGACCTCACGGTGGTCGATCTCGCGACCTCGAAGCCGGTTGCGACCATCGCGATCGGCGGCAAGCCCGCCGGCGTTGCCGTCAGCAATGACGGCCGCTTCGCCTATGTGACCAGCCCGGATGCCAAGGCGGTCACGGTAGTCGACGCGCCGGCGCGAAAGGTGGTAGGCCGGGTCGATGTCGGCGGCGGGCCGCTCGGCATCGCGGTCGCGCCCGACGGCGCGACGGTCTATGTCGCCGACTGGTACGCCGCCGCGGTGCGGGTGATCGATGCCAGAGAGCGGCGTGTCGTCGCAAGTATCGCGGTCGGTGCATCCCCGTCCGGGCTGGCGGTGACGCCGGATGGGCTGCTGCTGCTGTCGGCGGATCGCGACGATGACAGCGTCTCCATCATCGACACCGCCTCGCGCGAGCGGAGGGGGATCGTGAAGGTCGGGAGTCGGCCGTTCGGTGTCACCATCGATGCCGATGGCAAGCGTGCCTACACCGCCAATGTCGGCACCAACGACGTCTCGGTGATCGACGTCGCAACCGCGCGCGAGATCGGCCGCGTGCATGTCGGCCTGCGCCCCTACGCGGTGGCGCTGGCGCAGGGCCGCGGCTTCGTCACCGACCAGTATGACGGCAAGGTCAGCGTGTTCGACCTCGCGACGTTGCAGCCCGTGAAGCGGATTACGGTCGGCGATTACCCCGAAGGCATCGAGGCGACCGCCGACGGCAAGCGCATCCTGGTCGCGAACTGGGAAAGCAACACGCTGAGCGTGATCGACGCCGCCGAGATGAAGGTGATAGGCGAGGTCAAGGTCGGCGACGGCCCGCGCGCGTTCGGGGCATTCCTGAGACGGACGGAGTAGGGGGAAGGTGCGTGGGGTGTCCCAAAATATCGAAAACAACCCCATGCAAAGGAGCAGGCTGCCGCCGAGACTCGGAAAAGCGACTTGACGCGTCGGGCAAATCAGCGGTACGTTTTTATTATTCCGAAATTGTGCAAGCGTCCGCCGCCGCAGGATAGAGCCAACCGCGCCCTGCGACGTGTCGCCGAGCTGCGACCCATTGGCTCACCAGCGCGACAGGCCTATATTATCAGACAAACGCCAGGAAACAGGGAGGATGCCATGCATCATACCTTGGTGCCCAGTGACCGGGTCGAGCACGTCTGCGTCTTCGGGCGCGACGGGACGAAACTTGGGTCGATCGAGCGGCTGATGCTCGACAAGGTGAGCGGAACGGTGGCCTACGCCATCATCAAGACCGGCGGCGTGCTGAGCACCCACCACCACTATCCCGTCAGATGGACCGCGCTGCGATTTGATCCTGTGCGGCAGGCCTTCGAGGCCGAGGTGACGCTGGATGATCTGCGGTCAGGACCCTCCGAATTCGACGGCGACGAATTCGACTGGGGCGACCGCTCGCGATCCTACACGCACCCGAATTATTGGGCGGTGTAGCAGAGCGGTTGAGAGACCGTAGCCCGCATGAGCGAAGCGACATGCGGGAGCGGTCAACTTGTTCGGCTGATAGACCCCGCATATCGCTCCGCTCATGCGGGCTACTAAGTCAGGCACATGACCCAATTCAAGTCCGCAGGCTGGCCTTCCGTCATACCGCGAATTGTCACCCGCGACCTCACCGGCTTGGCCAGATTTCTTCGAGACGTTTTCGATGCGCAGGGCGAAGTCCGCTCCGGCGCGCCAACGGAAATCCGGATCGGAGACTCGATCATCCTGATCAGCGACGGCGGAGGCGTGCGCGAGGCGATGCCGGCCTTTCTCTACGTCTATGTTCCGAACGTAGACGAGACCTATCGGCGGGCGATCGCGGCAGGCGGTGAATCCATCGAGATACCCGCGGATATGCCGTATGGCGACCGACGCGCGACGGTCCGGGATGCCTGGGCAAACGTCTGGCAGGTCGCCACCTATCGCGGGAAGTGAGGACCGTAGGGGCAAGCCACCACTATTGGGCCAACAGCACTACGCTTGTTGCGCACTCGGTTGATTGCGGCGACGTCGTGCTGATGCCATCCGTCGATCAGTGCTGGTTTGTATTCCAGAGAGAAAGCCGACGCGGCGGTAGTTTGCAACTCCCTTTCGGAAGCTAGCTAGCTGAGCAGCAACCGGGTCGTCAGGCGTCAAATATTGAAAAAGACTGGGATCATGGTGAGGTTCTAGACCGCCGTGACACGTGTGACAAAGAGTAATCAAATTTCTCAGATCAGTGACGCCGCCCTTTTCCCATGGTCGGATATGATGCACATGAAGCACAACGTCCTCGCAATCGTCAGGACGTCGCCCGCAAATGCGGCAACGTCGCCTGTCACGCGTTAAAACCTGCATTCTTACTTTTGGCGTCGGCGCTCGCCGAAAAGCAGTTTCGGGCAGTAGACCAGGCGAAATGAATCCGGTCGCGCCGTCATGGATCGAACGTCCGGCCCTTCCCAAGAGACGAAGAAAAATGGACCGTCCCAGAGATTCTTCCAGTAGAGCGTTTCCGGCCACCAATCAGGAAGAGACACAACTCGTCGGGTGTATGAACAACAGCATAGGGCTGATGTGCATGCCTCCAAAGCTCCACGAACTGTGGGTAAACGAGACGCGCAGTTCGGAGCTCTTCGCGTCGGTCTTCGTCTGACCAGCCCACCCACTCAGTCTGCGTTCCAAAAATAACCTTGCCATCGTCGTCTGCCGTCAGCGTAATCGCGAAATAGAGACAGTCAGGACGAACCGCCGTTAGCGCATTCAGCCGATCATCGAGACCCTTCTCTTTTGGATCGCGCGTGTCCACGTACAGGTCCTTTTTACTCCGCCGCCTCGCTCGCTGAGCTCTTCCTCGGCTTGCTGTTCGCCTTCTTCAGCACCGGAGCCAGGAACTTGCCGGTGTAGCTGCGCGGGGCCTTGACGATGTCCTCGGGCGGGCCCCAGGCGACGATCTCGCCGCCGCCGTCGCCGCCTTCGGGGCCGAGGTCGATGACCCAGTCGGCGGTCTTGATGACCTCGAGATTGTGCTCGATCACCACCACCGTGTTGCCCTGGGCGACCAGCTCGTGCAGCACCTCGAGCAGCTTGGCCACGTCGTGGAAGTGAAGGCCGGTGGTCGGCTCGTCCAGGATGTAGAGCGTGCGGCCGGTGGCGCGCTTTGACAATTCCTTGGCCAGCTTGACGCGCTGGGCTTCGCCGCCCGACAGCGTCGTCGCCTGCTGGCCGACATGGATGTAGTCGAGGCCGACGCGGTGCAGGGTCTGGAAGGTCTCGCGCACGCGCGGCACCGCCTTGAAGAACTCGGCGGCTTCCTCGACCGTCATGTCGAGCACGTCGGCGATGCTCTTGCCCTTGAACAGGACCTCCAGCGTCTCGCGGTTGTAGCGCTTGCCCTTGCAGGTGTCGCAGGTGACGTAGACGTCCGGCAGGAAGTGCATCTCGATCTTGATGACGCCGTCGCCCTGGCAGGCCTCGCAGCGGCCGCCCTTGACGTTGAAGGAGAAGCGCCCGGGCTCGTAGCCGCGCGCCTTCGCCTCCGGCAGGCCGGCGAACCATTCGCGGATCGGCGTGAAGGCGCCGGTATAGGTCGCGGGGTTGGAGCGCGGCGTGCGGCCGATCGGCGACTGGTCGATGTCGATGATCTTGTCGATGTGCTCGAGGCCCTCGATGCGGTCGTGCGGCGCGGCGCCTTCGCTGGCGTTGTTCAGCTTGCGGGCGATGGCGCGGTACAGCGTGTCGATCAGCAGCGTCGACTTGCCGCCGCCGGAGACGCCGGTCACGCAGGTGAACAGGCCGAGCGGGATTTCGGCCGAGACGTTCTTGAGGTTGTTGCCGCGCGCGTTGACGACCTTGATGGTGCGCCGGTGGTTCGGCGGCCGCCGGTCGGGCACAGGCACCGACAGCTCGCCGGTGAGATACTTGCCGGTCAGCGATTTCGGGTTGCGCATGATCTGGTCGGGCGTGCCTTCGGCGACGATGTGGCCGCCATGCATGCCGGCGCCGGGCCCGATGTCGAGCACGTAATCGGCGAGGCGGATGGCATCCTCGTCATGCTCGACCACGACCACGGTGTTGCCGAGGTCGCGCAGCCGCTTCAGCGTGTCGAGCAGGCGGGCATTGTCGCGCTGGTGCAGGCCGATCGACGGCTCGTCCAGCACGTAGAGCACGCCCGTGAGGCCCGAGCCGATCTGCGAGGCGAGGCGGATGCGCTGGCTCTCGCCGCCCGACAGCGTGCCGGAGGAGCGCGACAGCGTCAGGTAGTTCAGGCCGACATCGAGCAGGAAGGTCAGGCGCTCGCGGATCTCTTTCAGGATGCGCGTCGCGATCTCGTTCTGCTGCGCGTTCAGCGCCTCCGGCACCGTCTCGAACCATTCGCCGGCGCGCTTGACCGAGAGCTCGGAGATCTCGCCGATATGCTTGCCGCCGATCTTAACGCACAGCGCCTCGGGCTTCAGCCGATGGCCGTTGCAGCCTTCGCAGGGCACGTCGGAGAAATACTTGCCGAGCTCCTCGCGCGCCCACTCGCTCTCGGTTTCGCGGTAGCGGCGGTTGATGTTGGTGATGACGCCCTCGAACGGCTTCTTGGTGTCGTAGGAGCGGACGCCGTCCTCATAGGAGAACTTGATCTCGTCGTCGCCGGAGCCGTGCAGCAGCGCGTTCTGGACCTTCTTGGTGAGGTCCTTCCACTTGGTGTCGAGCGTGAACTTGTAGTGCTTGCCGAGCGCGGTCAGGGTCTGGATGTAGTAGGGCGAGGACGATTTCGCCCAGGGCGCGATCGCGCCCTTGCGCAAGGTCAGCTCCTTGTCGGGGATGACCAGGTCCTCGTCGATATGCTGCTCGACGCCGAGGCCGCCGCAGGCCGGGCAGGCGCCATAGGGGTTGTTGAACGAGAACAGGCGCGGCTCGATCTCGGGGATCGTGAAGCCGGAGACCGGACAGGCGAACTTCTCCGAGAACAGGATACGCTCGGGCCCGCTCTTGTCGTGGATCTTGGCGGTCTTCTTCTTGTCCTCTTTCTTGTCGTCCTGCGCTGCCGCCGCCGGCGCATCGGCGTATTCGATCACGGCGAGGCCCTCGGCGAGCTTCAGCGCGGTCTCAAAGCTTTCCGCAAGGCGCTGGGCGAGGTCGGGACGCACCACGATGCGGTCGACCACGACGTCGATGTCGTGCGGGAATTTCTTGTCGAGCGCGGGCGCTTCGGACAGTTCGTAGAAGGTGCCGTCGATCTTGACGCGCTGAAAGCCCTTCTTGAGATACTCGGCGAGCTCCTTCTTGTACTCGCCCTTGCGGCCGCGCACGACCGGCGCCAGCAGATATAGACGGGTGCCTTCCGGCAGCGCCAGCACGCGATCGACCATCTGCGAGACGATCTGGCTCTCGATCGGCAGGCCGGTGGCCGGCGAATAGGGCACGCCGACGCGCGCCCAGAGCAGGCGCATGTAGTCGTAGATCTCGGTGACGGTGCCGACGGTGGAGCGCGGATTCTTCGACGTGGTCTTCTGCTCGATCGAGATCGCCGGCGACAGGCCGTCGATCTGGTCGACATCCGGCTTCTGCATCATCTCGAGGAATTGGCGCGCATAAGCCGACAGCGACTCGACGTAGCGGCGCTGGCCCTCGGCATAGATGGTGTCGAACGCGAGCGACGATTTGCCGGAACCGGACAGGCCGGTGAACACCACGAGCTTGTCGCGGGGAATCTCGACGTCGATGTTCTTCAGATTGTGTTCGCGCGCGCCACGGATCGTGATGGCGCGCGATGAGGAGCCGGCGTTCTGTTGGCGCTTCGCCTTGAGCACTTCATCCATAGCGACGGTTCCGGGCGCATGCTTGGGCGCCTTTTGGGCGCGCATCGCCGGTGATGCCGGGACCTTGCGCCGATGGGGTGTGAAGGCTGGAACGTAGGAAGAACGGCCGACAATTTCCAGTGCTGAGTCGCGTCCATCAACGGATAGTTTGCCTGATGGCAGCAGCCGTCAGCAGGGCCGGTTCCGCTAAAGCCTTTCCCCCGTTCCGATGGAATCGGAACAGGGGCTCCAGATTCCTGCTTTGACCCGTTTTCTTTCCGCGAGCCGGAATCCGCTTCGCTCGAAAACGCTCTTACGCAAAAAGGCCGGCGCGAGGCCGGCCTTTCGGTGCGTTCTGATCGCAGATCAATCTTAGTACTTGGCGACGATCGGGCCGCCGAAGTGATAGTTCACGCCGAACTGGGCGCTGTGCAGCTCGAGCGTACCGGAGGGCACGCCGAAATAGTTCTCGCTGTCGAGGCTGCGATACAGGTATTCGCCCTTGATCGACCACTGCGGGGCGATGAAGGCTTCGACGCCGGCGCCGACGGTCCAGCCGGAGTGGAAGTTGCTCTGCGAGGCGGTCACGCCGAGCGCGGTGACGCTGACCTCGTTGTTGGCCCAGGCGTAGCCGCCGGTGCCGTAGAACAGCACCTTGTCGACGGCGAAGCCGAGGCGGCCGCGCACGGTGCCGAGCGAGTCGATTTTGCTGCGGGCGGTGACGCCGAGCGTCGAGACCGATGCGTCGATGTCAGCGCCTGCAGCGTCGACCTCGAGGCCGTACACGATGTTGCCGGCCTGCCAGTTGTAGCCGATGGTGCCGCCGCCGAAGCCGCCTTCCATGCTCGGGGTGCCGGAGTTCTCGCTGGCGTAGCCGCCGAAGCCGCCGACGTAGAAGCCGGTCCAGTTGTAGATCGCGGCCGGCGCCGGAGCCTTCACGTAAGGCGCGCGTGCCGCCATGTCGGCGGCCATTGCCGGTGCAAAAGCGCTCAGTGCAAACATGCCGGCCGAGGCCAGCAAAACAATCCTCATTTTCAAAGTCCCAGTCCCATTTTCTTGTTGTCCCTTCAGAGATCTTGAAGAGAGCGTCACAGCAGTGTCGCGTGACGTGCTGGTGCTTCTACAGAGAAATGCCGGAACGTGTGTATCCGCGAAACCACAACGCACCGAAAACGGCCCCGGTGAGGTGCGCGTGCACACGCAACGAAAAAGCCGGCGCACAAACAGGCGCAAACAAAAAGGCCGGCGCGAGGCCGGCCTTTCGTCTGGATCAATCGGCCTGGCGCGATCAGTAGCGCGCGACGACCGGGCCACCCCACTTGTAGTTCACGCGGACGGTGACGAGGTCGACGTCCTGGCGATCGCGGATGGTGCTGTTCAGCGTGCCGTTGGGAGCGATCAGGTTGTAGGTCTTGTCCTGCATGAACAGGTGGTCGTATTCGATGCCTGCGGTCCAGTTCGGCGCGAAGCCGACTTCGATGCCGGCGCCGACGGTACCGCCCCAGCGGGTGTCGCTGGCGCTGCCGACGAGCACACCGGTCGGCGTGAAGTAGGTGTTGAAGCGGTTGTCGGTCAGTGCCGCGCCGCCCTTGGCGTAGAGCAGCACGTTGTTGACGGCGTAGCCGATCTGGCCGGTGAACAGGCCGAACGCGTCGATCTTGGACTGGTTGGTGAACAGGCCCGGGAAGATCGCGCTGTTGTTGCTGCCCTTCAGGTCAGCCCAGTCGCCCTGCGCTTCAAGGCCGAACACCCAGGTGCCGGCCTGCCAGCGATAGCCGATCTGGCCACCGGCGACGCCGCCGGTTGCATCATGGCAACCATCTGATGCGAGGAAGATGCCGGCCGGGAGCTGGTCCCAGCAATTGTGGCTCGAGCCCCAGCCGCCGTTGGCGCCGATGTAGAAGCCGGTCCAGTCATAGATCGGGGCAACCACTGGCGGCGGCGCCTTGGTGTAGGGGCGCGCAGCGAGATCGGCAGCCGCGGCAGGCGCAGCAAACGCAATCAGAGCAACCGTACCGAGCAAAAACTTCTTCATTATCAATCCCCCAGCACCCCGATCGGCTTCCAAACGGTCCCGAAGCACGATCCCAGACGCGAGCGCCCGCGCCATGGTTGGAGCTATACGCTGATTCAACCGCAAACGCAGTCTCCCAAATGCAACACTCGCGGGAGAAGTATCGATAAGGCAAGCTGCTGATTTGTTTGTTGTTTTTCTAAATCTTGCTGCCGAGCGTCGGCCTGCGCCGAGATCGACTGCCGCTCTGACGGCACTGGCCGCTTCTACGGCTGGTTGTGGCGAACAAAACTGGAACGATGCCGGATCCGGTGCTATATCCCGATATCCGTGGATAACCGCGCGACGGCAAAGGCGACGAGCCGGCACCGGCGTATAGGGTCATCCACGACGCCTGCGACGTAAGTGGCGAAGGTTGAGAGTGGCGGCCGAATGTCCGGACGCCCGGTTTTTGAGTGGAGATGATGCGATGGCAGGAAGCGTGAACAAGGTGATCCTGGTGGGAAACCTCGGCAAGGATCCGGAAATCCGGCGGACGCAGGACGGCCGTCCGATCGCAAACCTTTCCATCGCCACCTCGGAAACGTGGCGCGACAAGGGCACCGGCGAGCGTAAGGAAAAGACCGAGTGGCACCGCGTCGTGATCTTCAACGAGGGCCTCTGCAAGGTCGCCGAGCAGTATCTGAAGAAGGGCGCCAAGGTGTACATTGAGGGTCAGTTGCAGACCCGCAAATGGACCGACCAGAGCGGCGTCGAGAAGTACTCGACCGAAGTCGTGCTGCAGGGCTTCAACTCCAACCTCACCATGCTCGACGGGCGTGGCGGTGGGGGCAGCAGCTTCTCCGATGATGGCGGCAGCGATTTCGGCTCGGCCGGACCGGTCAGCTCAGCGCCGCGCCGCGCCGTCGCCGCGGGTGGTGGCAGCAGCCGCAACAGCGACATGGACGACGACATCCCGTTCTGAGGAGTGGTCGCGCTTCCATCGATTCCGTCAGGCGCCGTTCCGTGAAGATCGTTCTCCGGATCGGCGTCCTGATTGCGGGGAGGGATGTCTTCGTGTGGATTATGAGGATAACCTTGCACTCGGCTGATCTCATTTGAGCATTGACAGGGAACCTTTGCGGTTCCGCGGGGCTTTGACACAGCTCGATGTGAATGATATTTACATTGGCCTGCGGCATTTGATGCCTGGCCGCGAGCTTCACTCGAGGGCCGCCACCATGAGCCTCGTGCCATTGCTCGACGCTGTGCCTGCGATCCCGCTCCATGCCTTTGCCGCGATGGCCGCCTTCGTGCTGGGCTCCATCCAGCTCGCCGCCCCCAAAGGCACGCTGCCGCACCGGACCCTGGGCTGGATCTGGGTGATCCTGATGCTGGTGGTCGCCGGAAGCTCGTTCTGGATCCATCAGATCCAGCTGGTCGGTCCCTGGAGCCCGATCCACCTGCTGTCGATCTTCTCGCTCGCCATGCTGGCGCTCGGCGTCACGGCCGCGCGGAGCCACGATGTCCGCCGCCACAGGTTCACGATGATCGGCATTTTCTTCGGCGCGCTAATCATTGCCGGGCTGTTCACCTTGATGCCCGGGCGGATCATGCACGCGGTGGTCTTCGGCCACTGACGGGAGAGGCAAGTCGCGAATGGCGGGTGGCGAATAGGGGATTTTTCCATTGCTATTCGCCATTCGCTACGCGCTTCCCAAGCAAGCAGCCGGAACCTCGGTGCTCCACCCGTAAGTGCATGAAAAAACGAACGGAAAAACGGCTTGCCGGAGCCGCGC
Source organism: Bradyrhizobium sp. USDA 4506 (assembly GCF_054058795.1). NCBI lineage: Bacteria > Pseudomonadati > Pseudomonadota > Alphaproteobacteria > Hyphomicrobiales > Nitrobacteraceae > Bradyrhizobium > Bradyrhizobium sp. USDA 4506. The sequence continues at coordinate 2,660,917 of NZ_JBSSBM010000002.1, forward strand.
AAGGGTGGTTATCAGGCCCCCGATGGGCTATATGATTCCCCAGTAGAACCGACCGGATTTCCCCTTTGTCCGATAACGACGACCACAAGCCCGGCGAGCCGCCGGGACCCTCAGATATTCGTCCCGTTTCCATTCTCGACGAGATGAAGAAGTCCTACCTCGATTACGCGATGAGCGTGATCGTGTCGCGTGCGCTGCCTGATGCGCGCGACGGGCTCAAGCCGGTGCACCGGCGCATCCTCTATTCGATGCATGAGCAGGGACATACGCCGGACAAGAAATACGTCAAATCCGCGCGCGTCGTCGGCGACGTGATCGGTAAATATCACCCGCATGGCGACCAGTCGATTTACGACGCGATGGTCCGCATGGCGCAGGATTTCTCGCTGCGCGTGCCGCTGATCGACGGCCAGGGCAATTTCGGTTCGGTCGACGGCGATCCACCGGCGGCCTATCGATATACCGAAGCGCGGCTGACCAAGGCGGCGCTGGCCGTGCTGGCTGACATCGACATGGAAACGGTCGATTTCCAGCCGAACTACGACAACTCCGAGAAAGAGCCGTCGGTTCTGCCGGCCCGGTTCCCGAACCTTCTGGTCAATGGCGCCGGCGGCATCGCCGTCGGCATGGCGACCAACATCCCGCCGCACAATCTCGGCGAGGTCGTCGACGCCTGCGTGGCGCTGATCGACAATCCGGCGCTCACGATCGACGAACTGATCGACATTATTCCCGGACCGGACTTCCCGACCGGCGGCGTCATCCTCGGCCGCCAGGGCATTCGTAGCGCCTACCATCTCGGCCGCGGCTCGATCGTGATGCGCGGCAAGGTGACGATCGACACCATCCGCAAGGACCGTGAAGCGATCATCATCACCGAGATTCCCTATCAGGTGAACAAGGCGACGATGGTCGAGCGTATCGCCGATCTCGTCAAAGAGAAGAAGATCGAGGGCATCGGGGACCTGCGCGACGAGTCCGATCGCGACGGCTATCGCGTCGTCATCGAACTGAAGCGCGAAGCGGTGCCCGACGTGGTGCTGAACCAGCTCTACCGATTCACACCGCTGCAGACCAATTTCCCGGCCAACATGCTGGCGCTGGATTCCGGCCGTCCGCAGACGATGAATCTGAAGGACCTGCTCACCATCTTCGTCGCGTTCCGCGAGCAGGTGGTGACCCGGCGGACCAAGTTCCTGCTCGGCAAGGCGCGCGACCGCGCCCACATTCTGGTCGGCCTTGCGATCGCGGTCGCCAACATCGATGAGATCATCCGCGTCATCCGGACCTCGCCAGATCCGAACACCGCGCGCGAGGCCCTGATGTCGCGCGACTGGCCGGCACGCGACGTCGAGGCGATGATCACGCTGATCGACGATCCCCGGCATCGCATCAACGAGGACGGCACGCTGCGGCTGTCGATGGAGCAGGCCAGGGCCATCCTCGACCTTCGCCTGCAGCGCTTGACCGCGCTGGGACGCGACGAGATTTCCGAAGAGCTCGACAAGCTGGCGGCCGAGATCGCCGACTATCTCGACATCCTGCGTTCGCGTGCCCGCGTGCAGGGCATCGTCAAGACCGAACTGGCCGAGGTGAAGCAGCAGTTCGCCACCCCGCGCAAGACCGTGATCATCGAGCAGGAAGGCGAGGTCGAGGACGAGGACCTGATCCAGCGCGAGGACATGGTCGTCACCGTGTCGCATGCGGGTTACGTCAAGCGCGTGCCGCTGTCGACCTACCGGGCGCAGCGCCGCGGCGGCAAGGGCCGCGCCGGGATGCAGACCCGCGACGAGGATTTCGTCTCGCGCCTGTTCGTGGCGTCCACGCACACGCCGGTGCTGTTCTTCTCGTCGCGCGGCCAGGTCTACAAGGAGAAGGTCTGGCGGCTGCCGATGGCCGCGCCGAACGCGCGCGGCAAGGCGCTGATCAACATCCTGCCGCTGGAGCAGGGCGAACGCATCACGACGATCATGCCGCTGCCGGAGGATGAATCCTCCTGGGCCAATCTCGACGTGATGTTCGCGACGACCGGCGGCACCGTTCGCCGCAACAAGCTGTCCGACTTCGTCGACGTGCGCCGCTCCGGCATCATCGCCATGAAGCTCGGGGAAGGCGAGGCGATCGTCGACGTCCAGATCTGCACCGAGCATGACGACGTGCTGCTGACCGCCGCCGGCGGCCAGTGCATCCGTTTCCCGGTCACCGATGTGCGCGTCTTCACCGGCCGCACCTCGATGGGCGTGCGCGGCATTGCGCTGGCCGAGGCCGACAAGCTGATCTCGCTGGCGATCCTGCGCCATGTCGAGACCACCTCGGACGAGCGCTCGGCCTATTTGAAGATGCGGCGCGCGGTGGCCGGCGAGGCCGCGACCGAGGAGCCGGTCGAGGCCGAGGGCGAGGAGACCGCGAATGCGATCCAGCTGTCGCAGGAGCGCTATGCCGAACTGTCGGCGGCCGAGCAGGTGGTGCTGACCGTCTCCGTCAACGGCTATGGCAAGCGGACCTCGTCCTACGAGTACCGCACCACCGGCCGCGGCGGCAAAGGCATCGTCGCGATGAGCGTCAACAACCGGAACGGCAACCTGGTGGCGTCGTTCCCGGTCGAGGACGCCGACCAGATCATGCTGGTCACCGACAAGGGCCAGCTGATCCGCTGCCCGGTGGCCGATATCCGCGTCGCCGGCCGCTCGACCCAGGGCGTGATCGTGTTCGACACCGCCGAGGACGAGCACGTGGTCTCGGTCGAGCACATTCCGGAAGAGGAAAGCGGCGAGAACGGCAACGGCGGCTAGCGCCGCCGCTTCGGAGAACCCCCAGCCCGAACGCAGCCAACGGGCGCGCAACATGCGCGCCCCGTTGACAGGCTCCGCAAAATCCGGCGGCATGCCGTACGCCCCTAGCCCAAGGGCAACGCCCTATGCTTTGATGGGGGCCGGCGGATCTACCGATTTCGGGAGGCCGTTGTGACCGATCATCGCGTTGAGCGGCGGCTTGCAGCTATCCTGGCGGCTGACGTGGCCGGATATAGTCGGCTGACCGGCCTGGACGAGGAAGGGACACACGTCCGGCTGAGGGAGTGTCTGCGTGGACTCGCTGATCCCAAGATCAGCGAACACCGTGGCAAGGTCGTCAAGCACACGGGCGACGGCATGCTCGCCGAGTTCGGCAGTGTCGTGGATGCGGTGCGTTGCGCCATTGAGGTCCAGCGCGGAATGGCCGAGCGAAATGCCACGGTGCCGCAACTCAAGCGGATCGAATTCCGCATTGGCATCCACGTCGGCGACATCATCGTCGATGAAAACGATATCTTTGGAGACGGCGTCAATATCGCCGCCCGCCTTGAAGGGATCGCGGAGCCCGGCGGGATCTGCATCTCGGACGATGCGCAACGTCAAATCCGCGGCAAGGTCGATGCCGTGTTCGCGGACATGGGCTCGCAGAACCTGAAGAACATTGCTGAGCCGATGCGCGCGTGGCGATTGAGGATAAACGCGGGCCATCCCGCGAGCGCCCCGATCGAGCCGCCGGTCGACAGCGCGCAAGCTCTGGCGCTCCCTGACAAGCCGTCGATCGCCGTGCTGCCGTTCGAGAATATGAGCGGCGACCCCGAGCAGGAATACTTCGCGGACGGAATGGTCGAGGAAATCATCACGGCGCTGTCGCGCTTCAAATGGCTGTTCGTGATCGCCCGAAATTCGAGTTTTACCTTCAAGGGCCGGGCCGTCGATATCAAGGAGGTCGGCCGCAGGCTCGGCGTCCGCTATGTCCTTGAGGGGTCTGTGCGCAAGGCCGCGGGGAAGGTTCGCATCACCGGGCAGTTGATCGATGCGGTGACCGGAACGCACATCTGGGCAGACAGGTTCGAGCGTGACCTGACGGACATATTCGCTCTCCAGGACGAAGTGACCGTCGCCGTCGTCTCGGCCATTCAACCAAAATTGCTGCAGATCGAAATCGGCCTGTCGGCACGGCGACCGGAGAACCTCACCGCCTATGATTTCTATCTCCGCGCCATGCAGCAGCATTACCTGATGACCGCCGACGGGTTGGCCGAGGCGATCAGGCTGGCGCATCGTGCTTTGGAGCTTGACCCCCGGTTCGGTTTTGTCGCCGCTCTGGCAGGTCTCGCTCACATGCAGAACATCCTTTGGGGGCATGCCGTCGATCCTCAATTTGACCGCAAGGAAGCCGTTCGGCTGCTTCGCCTGGCATTGAGCATCGACGATGGTGATGCGGAAACATTGGCCTGGGTTTCCCTCACCTCGGCGTACATGGTCGGCGATTGCGAGAGTGAGATCGAATTGGCCGACCGGGCGATCGCTCTTAATCCGAATTCGTATCGCGCATGGACCGCCAGAGGCAGTGTCTATCGAGTTGCGGGGCTTCCGGAAGAAGCGGTCCGGAGCTTTGAACGCGCCATCCGCCTGAGCCCGTTAGACCCGCGGCTACCCATCACACTTGTCGGGATGGGGATGGCCTTCATCGAGCTTCGCCGCTTTGACGAGGCCATTGCCGCAGCCAACAAATGCCGGCGCCAGAATGCCTCCTATTCGCTGGCTTACCGTTGTCTCGCGTCCGCGTTCGCCCATCTCGGACGCGATCCGGAGGCGCGTGAGGCGGCGGCGCTCCTGCTTCAGCTCGATCCCGCCTTTACAATATCCGCGATGATCGCCAGGGGCGGGTACCCAAACGCACAGCTGTTGATCGAGGGGCTTCGGAAGGCGGGATTGCCCGAATGAATTGTGCCCGCGGGCGCCGACGAGGCCGCCATCGGGAGCACCGCAGGCTCTGTGTTTGTGGGGGCGCGGCCTAGACGGCGCTTTCCAGTTCGCGCGTGAGCCCGGGAAGGGCGTCCATCCGGCCGATCTGCGCGAACCAGCACCAGAGCTCGAGCGTCGAGGCCAGCCGGTAGAGCGCGATCGTGGCCTCCCAGTCCGGCCGGTCGCTCGTGCCGTGGCCCGCGAGCAATCCGTCGCGCTTCGGCGAGTCCCTCGGCGTGAAGTAATAGAGCGCCTTGGCGATGTCCATCAGCGGATCGCCGGCGGTGGCATTCTCGAAATCGACGATGCCGGTGAGACGCGGCTGCCCCTCCGGTGTCACCAGCACGTTGCCGGCGTGGAAGTCATAGTGGCAGAGGCGGGGCGTGTCGGCTGCGTCGAGCAGGACGCTGCGCGCCAGGATGCTGGCCCGCAGCCGCGCGGCCAGCGCTTCGTCCCCGCCGCGCGTGCAAAACTCGGTCAGCTTCCGCTCGAACTGCGCGGACATGTAGGCGCGATTGGTCGGGTGCGACGTCCAGACGCCGTGCGGACCGATATAGCCGAAGCTGTCGAGCGTGATGCCATTGATATGGCGGAGCGCCGTGCCCATGGCGGCGTAGATCGAAAACAGTTCCTGATCCGTCAGTGCCGCCTCGCGGTTGCCGAGCACGACGCCGTCGAGCTTGCTCATCAGCACAAAATTGAAGTCGATCAGCGCGCGGCTGTCGTCGGCTACGAGGATGCGGGGAATGGCAATGCCGGCGTCGCGCAGAAGACCGAGGACATAGACCTCCTTCGCCATCTTCCATTGCAGCTGGGCGGGGTAGACCTTGAGGATGCAGCTTGGCGCGTCAGCCCGCGTGATCTGGAGGATCGTGCTGATCTCGCCGCCGCGTAGCTCGGTGATGCCTGCCACGCGCGCGCCTGGCGCAACCCGATCGATGATCGCCTGAGCCTGGTCGATCGAAATCGCCAGCCGCGGCTTCAGCTGAAGAGGCGGATCGTCTGACATGTCCGCATCCGGGCTGTGGGACTAGATCTCGATCTCCGTCCCGAACTCCACGACCTGTCCGGTCGGCACGCCGAAGAACGCCGCCGACCGCTCGGCGTTGCGCTGGAGGAAGGCGAACAGCGATTCCCGCCACACCCACATGCCCGGAATGTCTTCCCGCGGGATGATGGTCTCGCGGCCGATGTAGTAGGTCACATCGGTCAGACGCAGACCGGGCAGTTTGCCCTGACGACAGGCGAGCTTTAGCCCTTCGTAAACGGTCGGATATTGCATGAAGCCGTAACGCAGGATGACGCGGATGATGCCCGGGGTGACGTCGTGAACCACAACGCGATCCTCGTCCGAGATGCGGGGGGATTCCTCGATCTGTACGGTGACCAGCAGCACGCGCTGGTGCAGCACGTGGTTGTGCTTGACGAACTGGGTCAAGGCAAGCGGCACGCCGTTAGGGGCGGAGGCGAGGAATATGGCGGTGCCCGGCAGCCGGCTGTGGCACTTGTTGACCGCGGTCTCGATCAGATCTTCTTCCGGCTGACGCAGCTTGCTGCGCGCCGTCTCGACCAGTTTCACGCCACCGCGCCAGGTCAGCATCAGGAAGGCCACCGCAGCGGCGAGCAGCAGCGGGAACCAGCCGCCTTCGAACAGCTTGGTCGAGTTCGCCGCAAAGAAGATCGCGTCGATGATGAAGAAGAAGCCGTTCACCGCGATCACGATGATCGGCGAATAGCCCCACTGGATCGCGACCAGCGCTGCAAGCAGCGTGGTGATCGCCATCAACAGCGACACTGCGATGCCGTAGGCGCCGGCGAGCGCGTCCGAGGTGCCGAAGGCGAGCACCGCGCCGAGTGTCCCCGCCGCAAGCATCCAGTTCACCAGCGGCACGTAGATCTGCCCGATCGCATCGCTCGTGGTGTGCTCGATGTGCATGCGCGGCAGGAAGCCGAGCTGGATCGATTGCTGGGTCAGCGAGAACACACCCGAGATGATGGCCTGCGAGGCAATCACGGTGGCGATCGTCGCGAGCAGGACGAGCGGGTAATGCGACCAGTCCGGCGACAACTGGAAGAACGGATTTTCGATCGCGGTCGGGTCGGTGATCAACAGCGCGGCCTGGCCGAAATAGTTCAGCACCAAAGCGGGCAGGCAGACGGCGAACCAGGCGAGCCGGATCGGAAAACGGCCGAAATGCCCCATGTCGGCATACATCGCCTCACCGCCGGTCACCGCGAGGAAGGCGGCGCCAAGGATGGCGAAGCTGACGTGGAAATCCTGATGGATCAGGAAATCGAATGCATAGAGCGGGCTCAGCGCAACCAGCACGCCGGGCGCCTTGACGATGCCGTGAATGCCGAGCGCTGCCAGCACGGCGAACCAGAACAGCATCACCGGACCGAAGATCCTCCCGATGAAGCCGGTGCCCCGCTTCTGCATCATAAACAGGCCGATCAGGATCACGACGGTGATCGGCACCACCGCAGGGGTCAGCGAGGGCGCGTCGACCTTGAGGCCTTCGATCGCCGACAGCACCGAAATGGCCGGCGTGATGGCGCCGTCGCCGTAGAGCAGGGCGGCGCCGATCAGGCCGACCACCAGAAGATGGCCGCGCCAGGTGCCGGGCGCCGCGTTGCGCGCCGAGAGCAGCGCCAAGAGCGCGACGATGCCGCCTTCGCCGCGGTTGTCGGCGCGCAGGATCAGCATCGCGTATTTGATCGAGATGATGAGGATCAGCGCCCACAGGATCAGCGAGACCACGCCGAGCACCGCGCTCTCGGTGAGCGGACCGCCATGGGTGGCGGCCTTGGCGGCTTCCTTCAGGGCATAGAGGGGGCTGGTGCCGATGTCGCCATAGACGACGCCGAGGGCACCGAGCGTGACGGCAACCGGGATCGGACTGGACGGGGGGTGGCCAGAAGAAACGATGGCGGGCGTACTCGTCACGGCAATCCCCCGATGGCTGCGCCCGTCGGATCATCCGGCCGGGCGCCTTAGACGATAGTCTGCGACGGGACGTCGCAAATTACCATTGGGTTTTGTGTGACGGCCTGACCTTACGCCAGGCTGACGAGGGACGTCGCTCGACTACGCGCTACGGGGTACGGTCGGCGGTGACCAGGCGGGCTTCGCGAACCACTGTCTTGTTGCCGGCGCTGCGCAGGCACGAGGCTTCGAAATTCGGCCAGGCCTGCTGCGAGCAGTCCTTGCCGACCGGGTGGACGTCGAGACGGTCGCTCTTGGCCAGCGGCTGCGGGGTGGAGGCTTCGACCTGCGGCGCAAAGCCCGGCAGCACGGTGAGCGCGGCGGCAATGAACGCGGCAACAGCGATGGCGGAAAGTGCCTTGATCATGACGGTCCCCAGTTGATCGGGCCGCCCGGGCCCGTCGTTTCGTTGTCCAATGTCTACCGGCAGCAAGTTTCCCGGTGTCTTCGCCACCGCGGGAAATGGTTTCGTCGCGGGCCGGTTTTGTTTCGTCCGCCAACGGCCGACGAAACATTCACCCCCGTAGACGCTGGCATCCCAGGACTCGTTCACTGGACGACTGGAAATTTGTTTCGAGCAAGCAATGGAACCCGGGCGGCTTGCCGGGGAGAGCCGGGCGGGTTAGGAGGGACCATGTCCCGTATCGCGATCTATCCCGGCTCCTTCGATCCCGTCACCAACGGCCATCTGGACGTGGTGAAACAGGCCGTCTTCCTCTGCGACCGCCTGATCGTCGCCATTGGCGTCCATCCCGGCAAGAAGCCGCTGTTTTCCACCGAGGAACGGCTGGCCATGGTCCATGAGGTGTTCGGCCCCATCGCCCAGCAGGCAGGCTGCGCCTTCGAGAGCGCGACCTATGACAATCTCACGGTCGCGGCGGCCCGCGCGGCCAAGGCCACGCTGATGATTCGCGGCCTGCGCGACGGCACCGATCTCGACTACGAGATGCAGCTTGCCGGTATGAACGATGCGATGGCGCCCGAGGTGCATACCGTGTTCGTTCCGGCGTCGGTCGCGGTCCGCCCGATCACCGCCACACTGGTGCGCCAAATCGCCCAGATGGGCGGCGACTTCTCTGCATTCGTGCCGTCATCAGTCGCAGCTAGCCTGAAGGCCAAGTTCGCCGGCTGATCCCGGCGGCCTGCCACACCCCGAACGTTAAAGCTCCGGAGTTGCCATGATCCGCATTCTCGCATTCGTTGCCGCGCTGCTCTGCGTCGTGCCCGCGGTCGCGCAGCCGCTGCCGGCCAATCTCGACAAGGCCGATGCGATCGTGATCGACACCACCAAGGGCCGCATCGTCATCAAGCTGCGCACCGATATCGCGCCCAAGCATGCCGAGCGCATCAAGCAGCTGGCGCGCGAGGGCTTCTACAACAACGTGCCGTTCCATCGCGTGATGGACGGCTTCATGGCGCAGACCGGCGACGGCCAGAACTTCAACGGCACCGGCGGCTCGAAATATCCGAACCTGAAGCAGGAATTCTCCCAGGTCCCGTTCAAGCGCGGCATCGTCGGCATGGCCCGGCGCGGCGACAGCGTCGACAGCGCCAATTCGCAGTTCTTCATCATGTTCGCCGACGGACCGAGCCTGAACGGCCAGTACACCGTGATCGGCGAGGTGGTGCAGGGCATGGACGTGGTCGACAAGCTGAAGAAGGCGTCTGCGGGCTCTCCTGGCGGAGCCGTCACCGATCCCGACAAGATGGTGAAGGTGCAGGTCGCATCCGACATCAAGTGATCCGCATGGCGGCGCGCTGCAAACCACTCGCCTGGTTCGCCGCGCCGCTGGTTTGCCTGACGCTGACCGTACCGGTGCAGGCCGAGCCGGAGCAACTCAATACGATCAAGGACGTTGTTCTTGCCATCCACCGCTGCTGGCGGCCGCCGCCGGCAGACAAGGCCGGCCCGATCGACATCACCGTCATTGTCAGCTTCAACCGCGAGGGCGCGATCCTCGGGCATCCCAGGATCAGCTATGAATCGCAGGAGGCGACCGACAACGACCGGATTGCATACCGGATCGCGGTGATGGAGACGTTGCAACGCTGCACGCCGTTGCCATTTACCGAGAGCCTGGGCGGCGCAGTCGCCGGCCGCCCATTCGCGATCCCGTTCAGGAATAAGAAGTATCCACCCCGAAGCCAGGAGAAGCGAGCATGGCTGCTACCGAAAATACTCTGATCCTCGAAACCACGCAGGGCCCGGTCACGATCGAGATGCGTCCGGATCTCGCGCCCGGCCACGTCGCGCGGATCAAGGAGTTGGTGCGCGAGGGCTTCTATGACGGCATCGTATTCCACCGCGTGATCGACGGCTTCATGGCGCAGACCGGCTGCCCGCAGGGCACCGGCATGGGCGGCTCCGGCAAGAAGCTGAAGGCCGAATTCAACAAGGAGCCGCATGTCCGCGGCACCGCCTCGATGGCCCGCGCCGCCAATCCGGATTCCGGCGACAGCCAGTTCTTCATCTGCTTCGACGACGCCTCGTTCCTCAACGGCCAGTACACCGTCTGGGGCAAGGTCACCGAGGGCATGGAGAACGTCGACAAGATCAAGCGCGGCGAGCCGGTGAAGGATCCGGACAAGATCGTCAAGGCGCGCATGGCCGTCGACGCGGCGTAAGTCAAACACTCCGTCATTCCGGGGCGATGCGCAGCATCGAACCCGGAATCTCGAGATTCCGGGTTCACGCTTCGCGTGCCCCGGAATGACGGCGCTGAAGTATTAGTCACCGCCATGCGCACCGACCTCTTCGACTTCGAACTGCCCCCGGAAAGCATCGCGCTTCGCCCCGCGAACCCGCGCGATGCCGCGCGGATGCTGGTGGTGCATCCGGACGGCGTGCTGCGCGACGCCGCGATCGCCGACCTGCCGCAGTGGCTGGAGCCGGGTGATCAGATCGTCGTCAACGACACCAAGGTGATCGCGGCGCAACTCAAGGGCCGCCGCATCGGGCGCGACACCGAACCGAAGATCGAGGCGACCTTGATCAAGCGGCTCGACGGCTCACGCTGGCAGGCGCTGGTGAAGCCGGCGAAGAAGCTCAGCCCCGGCGACACCATCCGCTTCGGCAATGAGGGCAGGGTGTGCCTGCTCGGCAATCTCGATGCAGAGGTCGAGGCCAAGGGGCAGGAGGGCGAGGTGACGCTGTCATTCTCGTTCCATGGTCCGGTGCTCGACCAGGCGATCGCCGATGTCGGCGCCACGCCGCTGCCACCCTACATCGCTTCCAAGCGCACGCCTGACGAGAAGGACGTCAGCGACTACCAGACCATGTTCGCCGCCAATGAGGGCGCGGTCGCAGCGCCCACGGCGGGGCTGCATTTCACGCCGGCCTTGGAGGCCGCGCTGAAGAGCCGCGGTGTCGAGCTGCACCGCCTGACGCTGCATGTCGGGGCAGGGACCTTCCTGCCGGTGAAGACCGAGGAGACCTCGGAGCACAAGATGCATGCCGAGTGGGGCTGCATCACCGCCGAGACCGCTTCCGCCTTGAATGCCGCGCGCGCAAAAGGCGGCCGGATCGTCGCGATCGGCACCACGTCGCTGCGCCTGTTGGAAAGCGCCGCCAATGCCGACGGCACCATCGAGCCGTTTGCGGCGGAAACCTCGATCTTCATCACGCCGGGCTACCGCTTCCGCGCGGTCGATATTTTGCTGACCAACTTCCATCTGCCGCGCTCGACGCTGTTCATGCTGGTCTCGGCCTTCTCCGGCCTCGAGACGATGCAGGGCGCCTACGCGCATGCGATCAGGGACGGCTACCGGTTCTATTCGTATGGCGATGCGTGTTTGCTGTTTCGCGCGCGAGGCTAGCTCCGCAAGCACGGCTGCTTCACCGTCACCCTGAGGCGGCCGCTTCTTCAGCGGCCCTCGAAGGGCGACGGCCCGACTGGGGCCGATGCATCCTTCGAGACGCCCGCCGCGCGGACTCCTCCAGCGACAATGGCTGCGCCATTGCGCGGGGATGACGGTTCTTGCATTCACGCCATCGCGCGTTCGGGCAGCAGCTCGGCGATCTGCACCGCGTTGAGGGCGGCGCCCTTGAGCAACTGATCGGCCGCGACGAACATCGAGATCGAGTGACCGCTGGGGTCGCTGAGATCCTTGCGGATGCGGCCGACCAGCACGTCGTCCTGGCCGGAGGCGTCGATCGGCATCGGGAAGTAGTTCTTGGCGCGATCGTCGACGACCTTGACGCCCGGCGCCTGCGCCATCATCGCGCGCACCTGGTCCTCGGTGATCGGCTTCTCGCATTCGAAGGTGATCGACTCGCAATGCGCGCGCAGCACCGGCACCCGCACGCAGGTAACGCCGACCGCGATCTTCTCGTCCTCGAAGATCTTGTGGGTCTCCTTGATGACCTTGGTCTCCTCGTCGTTGTAGCCGGTCTCCGGATCGATCGCCGTGTTGTGGTTGAACAGGTTGAAGGCGTAGGGGTGCGGCATCACCTTCGGGGTGTAGACCTGTCCGTTGAGATTGGCGCGGGTGGACTCGACGAGCTCCTCCATCGCAGCTGCGCCGGCGCCGCTCGCGGCCTGGTAGGTCGAGATGATCACGCGCTTGATGCGGTTCTTCTGGTGGATCGGCCACAGCGGCACCAGCGCGGTGATGGCGGCGCAGTTCGGGTTGGCGATGATGCCCTTGTGGTCGCGGATGCGGTTGGCGTTGATCTCGGGGATCACCAGCGGCACGTTCGGATCCATCCGGAACGCCGAGGAATTGTCGACCACAACGGCGCCGGACTTCACCGCAAGCGGCGCGAACTTCCTGGAGATGCCGCTGCCGGCCGAGAACAGCGCGATGTCGACGCCCTCGAAGGCGCGCTCGGTCAGTTCCTCGATCACGATCGGCTTGCCGCGGAAGCTGATGGTCTTGCCGGCCGAGCGGGCGCTCGCCAGCGCCTTCAGCTTGCCGACGCGGAAGCCGCGCTTGTCCATGGTGGCGATGAATTCGGCGCCGACGGCACCGGTGACGCCGACAATCGCGACGACGGGATCGTTACTCACTTTGTCCTCCATTCGAGTTGTATTTCAGGCAACAAAAAAGCCCCGGACCTTCATCAGGCGGGGCTTCGGGTAGAGATGATGCGGTTCGACCGACTACGCGCGCACGCCTCCCGAGGCCCCGGAGGGCTTGGTGGTTTTGCTGGTGCGTTTGGTCGCGGTGATCATGGAGCGGACTTATGCGGGACAGATCGGCGTCCGTCAACGGCTTTTGGGCGAAAACTTGGCGAGAGAAAACTTGGCGAGTGCCGCGCCGGCCTCAGCGCCTGCGCGCGCCGGGCGGTTCGAGGATCACCTCTTTCAGGTCGCTGCCGGCGAGCACGACGATAACGAAATTGAGCTTGCCGCGTTCGCGCATCAGGCCACCGCTGATCGCCTTTCCGGAGGTCGTGCGCTCGGCCACCCGCACGGCGTCGGCGAGGCGATGCCGGAGCGCCCTCAGCACGGCGAGGTTGTCACGGTCTTCGGTGCCGAGCGACTTCAGCGGCGCGGCGGCCTCGCCACCCACCACTTCGCCGGTCGCCGCGTCAATGGCGTGCCGCCAGATGCGGTCCTGCTGCATGGTCTTGACCCGGTAGACCGCAGGCTCCGACGCGCCGTCGAAGCTGATGTCGGCGGTTATCGAACCGGAATGCAGCGCCTCCGCAATCGCCATCGCCTTGCGCAGCGAGATCTGGGCCGCCTGGAAGCTGTCGAGCTCGCGGCGAACCGTGTGCGCATCGAGCGCGGTGTCGTTATCCTGCGGGGTAAGCGCTGCAGCCGTTGAGCTCGTGATCGCGTGCGCCGGCGTCGCGAAGGGCAGGGCAATGAGCGCGGTTGCCAGCAGCCGCGTGCCGAATGCCCAATGCCGCAGTGCGTGTAATCGTCCCGTCGTCATGGTCGCATCCGTCGCGTCGAACCGCCGCCCGGGCAGAGAAAGTGCGGCCGACCTTTGTTAGTCAGAGGTCGGCCGCCGAACGTTCAGACGGAGCGATGGCGGCAGCTCCGTCGTGACGATCGAAGTGACAAGGCGACACGAAACCGTTGGGGGGCTGAACTTGGGTTCCGCGTCTCATTGCAACTAAACAATACGGTTTCGTTCTGTTTCCTTCAAGGCTCATCACGACAACGTGTGAGGCGATGCAACGATCCTAAAACTGTCAGCGGGCCGGGCGGCGGCGCGCCTTCGTCGCTTCCTTGATCGCCTCTTTGGCCGCATCGCGAAGCCGGTCCTGCGGCCCGACGGCGCCGGCGAGAAACAGCCGGATCGAGACTTCCATCCGGGTCTCGGCGGTCTTCATGTCGATCGGAATTCCGAATGTTGCCATCCGGTGGGTGTGGCCGACCACCATGTTGAGGAATGTCTCGGCCGCGATCGTGGTGTCCTCGAGGTCGAGGGCGCCTTTGTGGACCAGATGGTCGAAGAAATCCGCCGTGGTGGATACCGCCTTCGACCAGCCCTCGTCGACGGCAAGCTTGGCGACCTCGGGGAAATTAATTGCCTGCGCGGTCAGGATCCGGCTGAAAGCGATGGAGTCGGCGCTGCAATTCAGCACCAATAGCTGGCGTCCGAGCTCGGTCAGCCGTTCCTCGACCGAACCGTCGCAGTTGCCGCCGGCCTGCGCTTCGGCCGCCGCGGCGGCGAGCGGGGCAAGCCAGCGGGCGATCTCGCGGCGGAGCACCGCGGCGAACAGGCCCCGCTTGTCGCCATACTGACCATAGACCGTGGGCTTGCTGACGCGGGCGGCCTCGGCCACCGCGTCGATCGACGTCGCATCGAAGCCGCGCTCGAGGAACAGGCGGGTGGCGACCTCGATCAGCCGCTGGTCGCGCTCGATCGCAGCGTCCCGCGTCGGCCGGCCGCCGCGTGACTTGATCACGCCGCGCTTGGCCACCTTGGCCTTGGTTGCCGTCAATCCCATTTGCCCATTCATCTCGTTGTGCATCGGACGGGTCTGTCCGGTCTATAACCCGCGCCGTGCGGATTCGTCCATTCGGCGGTACCAGGAGCAGGCCGCTTAAGGGGGCGTCGCAGTCCAGGCCTGCCCAGCGGCGGCCTTGTCGTATCCGTACTGGTACAGCGCGCGCATATAGGCGGTGTCGAAGCCCTGCGATTCCGGAGCCGGATAGTCGCGCTCGATGTAGGACAGATGGAAACCCAGCCGGTTGCGCCGGGCGAAGTCATAGGTCGAGAGGATCACGGAGCGTGTCTGCGCCTGCGTGATCGCGGAAATGCTGCGGGAGGCGACCTCGATCGTCGAGTTCGAGACCAGCTCGAAGTTGCCCTCGAGCTTCTTGTTGACGAGGATGTAGATGTTCATGCGGCTGTTGGCGGGCCAGCCGCGCTCGCGGAACAGCAGCGCATCCGGCAATGTCAGCACCGGCGCGGTCACGCCGCCGTCGACATGCATCTCCTGGAAGCGGCGGCCCTGGCCTTCGGCGTCGATCATGATCGGCGGAAACACCAGCGGGATGCTGGCGGAGGCGGCCATCACGTCGCGAAACAGCTGCAGCGCCTCGGGCGTTCCGACAGCGGAGATTCGCCCCATGTCCCAGATCACCGTGCGCTGGGTGTCGAGATCGGTGGTGACGATCAGGAGCTTTCGGCCCTTGGCGTTTTCGCGCGCCACCTCGCTCAGGATGTCCGGACCGACGTAACGCGCCACCAGTTCGCGCAGCCGCTTGTTGCCGAACAGCCCGGAGCCGAACAGCACCCGCATCAGGCTGGGGTCCTGCAGCAGGCTTTCCGCGATGCCCGAAGTGTAGACCTCCTTCAGCGTGTCGTCGTAGCGCGGGCCAAGGAAGGCAAAGGGCGCAATCAGTCCGCCGGTGCTGACGCCGGAGACGACCGAAAAGGCCGGGCGGTTGCCGGCCGCGGTCCAGCCGTTGAGGACGCCCACGCCATAGGCGCCGTCGGCACCGCCGCCGGAGAGGGCGAGGTAGCTCGTGATTGGGGCGACGCTGCGCTTCTCGAACTTGAATTTTGACGCCGGCTCGTCGGCATAGCGGCGCAGCCCATCGAGGTCGAGCACCCGCGAATTGGCGGCGTCGGCGGCCGTGTAGGACATCCGCGGCAACGAGCTGCAGGCCGAAAGCGCCAAGGCGAGGCCGCACAGCAGGATCGCTTGCCGGATCGCGCGGGCATCCGTCATCCGAAGACCGGCGCCGGCGCGCTGGACGCTAGGGGGTAAGACCATCTCTGCCAGTCACGTTCGCGGATCGACGTCGCTGCGGGAAGCCGGTTGCCAGATTGTCGTCATAAAACGACACGGTTTCGTTTTATTTAACGGGACTGATGATGCAAGGCAAGCGTCCAGCCGGTTGTCCACGTTCACGAAGTCGCGCGAGGGCCGCTATCCGACGGGTTGATCGGGCACCGGCGACACGCAATAAGCAGCCGCATGACTCTTCCCAATCATTTCGAGCTGCTGGCGACCGACGGCGCCGCCCGCACCGGGCGCCTGACCACGCCGCACGGCCTCGTGCGGACGCCCGCCTTCATGCCGGTCGGCACCGCGGGCGCGATGAAGGGCATGCATTGGCGCGAGGTGCGCGATGCGGGCGCCGATATCGTGCTCGGCAACACCTATCACCTGATGCTGCGCCCGGGCGCCGAGCGCATTGCCGGACTTGGCGGCCTGCAGCGCTTCACCGGCTGGGGCGGCCCGATGTTGACGGATTCCGGCGGCTTCCAGGTGATGTCGCTGTCGGAGCTGCGCAAGGTGACCGAGAAGGCGGTGACCTTCCGCTCGCATATCGACGGCACCAAGGTCGAACTGTCGCCGGAGCGCTCGATCGAGGTGCAGCGGCTGCTCGGCTCCGACATCGCCATGCAGATGGACGAATGCGTGCGGTTGCCGGCGGAGCGCGCCGACATCGAGCGCGCGATGCAGTTGTCGCTGCGCTGGGCCGAACGCTCCAAGCGCGCGTTCGAGGCGGCGCCGGACGGCTACATGCTGTTCGGCATCGTACAGGGCGGCGACGTCCCGGATTTGCGGCACGCCAGCGCACGCGGGCTGACCGACATCGGCTTTCACGGTTACGCGATCGGAGGCCTCGCGGTCGGCGAGCCGCAGGCGGTGATGCTGGCGATGATCGAGGAGTCCGCGCCGGCGCTCCCGGTCGATCGGCCGCGTTATCTGATGGGCGTCGGCACGCCGGAGGACATCCTCGAGGCGGTAGCGCGCGGCGTCGACATGTTCGACTGTGTGATGCCGACACGGAACGGACGCCACGGCATGGCGTTCACCCGCTTCGGGCAGATCAATTTGCGCAACGCCCGGCACGTCGACGATCCGCGCCCGCTCGATGAAGAGAGCCCGTGGCCGGCGGCGAGCGGCTATTCGCGTGCCTATCTGCATCACCTGGTTCGATCAGGCGAAACACTTGGGGCAATGCTGCTGTCCGAAATCAACGTCGCCTACTACCAGCAGCTGATGCAGGGCATCCGCGATGCGGTGGCGAACGGCACGTTCGAGGACTTCAGAACGAAAACGCGCGCCGGTTGGGCGCGCGGTGACATCGCTCCAAGATGAGCTGTGTGATCAGTTGCACACGATCGGTTTCACCGCGTGTTTGGTAACGAACCCGTAACCGCAGTTGTCGCAGGTCCAGAGATAACTGATCAAATTGTCGAACAGGTACGCGGAGGCTTCCGCCGCCACCATGGAGTCCGCACACACCGGACAGGTCGGCAAATCGCAGCCGCGCGGATCGGGCCTGGACGCTGTGGTCGACAGAACTTCAGCGAGAGCTGGCATGTGACCTCCTTTGCGTTCTGAGCTGCACCTGACGAAAGTATATAAACCCATTTGTTTGACCTTGTCGCAACACAAATGCGTAGGTTTTACGTTATTTGCGCAGGTTCTATTTTGCGATGCAACGAATTCGCGTTGCGGCGGTTTCTCACTTGCGCGCCATGGTGCGCTGCTTCTAATGAGACAAGACCGCATATTCCCAGCACATCCGCTACAGGAGCCGCTTGATGGACGCGCCGTCGACAACGAGTGCAGTGCAACCCGGACGCGGCCGCGTCTTTGACTCCATCGTCGATGCGATCGGCTCTACGCCGATCGTGCGGCTGCGCAGATTGCCGCAGGCGGCTGGCGTCAACGCGACGATCCTCGCCAAGCTCGAATACTTCAATCCGGCAGCCAGCGTGAAAGACCGCATCGGCGCGGCGATGATCGTGGCGATGGAGAAGGCCGGCATCATCAACGCCGACACCGTGCTGATCGAGCCGACCTCGGGCAACACCGGGATTGCGCTTGCCTATGTCGCGGCCTCGCGCGGCTATCGGCTCAAGCTCGTCATGCCGGAATCGATGTCGATCGAGCGGCGGCGGATGCTGGCCTTTCTCGGCGCGGAGATTGTGCTGACCCCGGCCGCGCAGGGCATGAAGGGCTCGATCGCGACCGCGGAGGAATTGGTGCGCACGACGCCCAACGCTGTCATGCCGCAGCAGTTCAAGAACCTCGCCAATCCCGAGATCCATCGCCGCACCACCGCCGAGGAGATCTGGAACGACACCAGCGGCAACATCGATTACTTCGTCGCCGGCGTTGGCACCGGCGGCACCATCACGGGCGTTGGCCAGGTGCTGAAGCCGCGCAAGCCATCATTGCGTGTCGTCGCGGTGGAGCCGGAAGAGAGCCCGGTGCTGTCGGGCGGCCAGCACACGCCGCACAAGATCCAGGGCATCGGCGCGGGCTTTATCCCTGACATCCTCGACCGCTCCGTGATCGACGAGATCGTCAAGGTCAATAGCGCGACCGCGATCGAGACCGCGCGCGAGCTGGCGCGCAACGAAGGCATCCCCGGCGGTATCTCGTCGGGTGCCGCGATCGCTGCCGCCTTGCAGATCGGCAAGCGGCCGGAAGCGGCCGGCAAAACCATTCTGGCGATTGTGCCGTCATTCTCGGAGCGCTATCTCTCTACGGTACTGTTTGAAGGAATCTGAGACACAGGAATCCAGCATATGGCTGACCAGCCGAGGCGACCGCGAACCCTGAACGATGCCCGCAGCGAAGCCGAGGCGGCGTTCAAGCGCGCCACCACCAAGGTCGCGGACGCGGTGCCAAAGACCGTCGCTGTCCCCGGCGTCCGCGAGCAGGTCACGCTGCGGATCGATCAGGACGTGCTGGAGTATTTCCAGGAGGGCGGCCCCGGCTGGCAGGACCGCATCAACGCGGCGCTGCGCAAGGCCGCCGGAAAGTAACACCTTTCGAAACCGGGAGGCCCGGGACGATCCCCGGGCTCTGGCGGGCGCGGCCGCGCTGGCTGCGGCGCGACGCGAGCGTCACCTCGCGCGCGCCGGCTTCCTTGCGGTCGGTTTCAGGTTCATGAGGTTGCCGGCCAGGATCATGGCCGCGCCGAGCACCGTGTAAACATCGAGCCTTTCGGCATAGATCAGCCAACCGGCGATCGCCGTCAGCGGCACGCGGACGAAATCCATCGGGATCACGACAGTCGCGTCGGCGTGGAGCAGGGCGCGTGCCATGCAATAGTGCGAGAACGTGCCGCAGAACGCGATCACGGCGAGCCAGCCCCAGGTCGAGAGCGGCGGCCAGGTCCAGACATAGAGCGCAGGCCCGATGCTCGCGAGCGATTGCACCACCAGCATCCAGAACATGATCGTCAGCGTCTGCTCGGTCCGCGTCAGCGACTTGACCACGGCGACCGAGATGCCGAAGCCGACCGCCGCGGCGAGCGCGATCAGCTGGCCCGGATTGATCGCGCCGGCCGCCGGCCGCACGATCACGAACACGCCGACCAGGCCAAGCACCATCGCGACGATCTTCCACCGCGTCATCCACTCGCCGAGAAAGCTCGCCGCGAGGATCGCGGTCCAGATCGGCATCGTGAACTCGATCGCGACCACCTGGCCGATCGGGATCAATGTCAGCGCAAAGAACCAGCCGAGCTGCGCGCAGAAATGGATCAGGTTGCGCACGATATGGACGTGCACCCGTGCCGTCTTCACGATCGCAAACCCGCCATTCATGTGGATCAGCGGATAGAGCATCGCGAAGCCGAGCACGCCGCGCACGGCCATCAGCTGGATGACGTTGACCTCGCGCGTCGCCTCGCGGCCGGCCACCGCAACGATCAGCATCAGCGCGAGCCAGCCGGACATCCACAATGCTGCGCGGGTCTTTGAGGGCGTGCGATCCATGACGGGGAACGGCGGAGGAGGGGTGCCCGGTATCGGCGAGCTGCCATGAATTTGCAACGCGCAATTCCGTCTGCGCGGTGATGCGTCACCCACGCGATCTCTGCTAAGCAGCATCGACTACGCTGTCATCCCGGGGCGCACGTGAAACGGGCGAACCCGGGATCTCGAGATTCCGGGTCTGGCTCTGCGAGCCATCCCGGAATGACGAACGCCAAAAAGGAGGATCTGCTCATGCGCGTCTTGCAACCGGCCGAATGGTCGAAACCCCGCGGCTTCTCGCACGGTGTCGCGTTCGACGCGCCCGGCAAGTGGATCGTGCTGGCGGGGCAGACCGGCGGCGACGAGAAGGGCGACTACGCCCCCGAGATGGCCGCCCAGGTCGGCACCGCGTTGAAGCGCATCATCAAGCTGTTGAACGAAGCCGGCGCTGGCCCCGAGCACATCGTCCGCCTGACCTGGTACCTGACCAGCCGCAGCGAATATGAGGCCGCGGGCGCCGGTATCGGCGCGGCGTGGAAGGAGACGCTCGGGCGCAATTTCCCGCCGTCCACCTTGCTCTATATCGACGGGCTGGTCGATCAGCGCGCCAAGGTCGAGATCGAGGTCACGGCATTCGTGCCTGCGGCATAGCACCGCTGGGGCGTAAACAAAAAGCCCTCGGGGATGACCCGAGGGCTTTCCACGTTGGAGCGCGGATCGATTACTTCGACAGCGTGATGCTGGCGCCGCGGAACTGGCTGTCGGCCCTGATCGTGACCGCCTGCTTGTTGCCGCTGGTGCGCATCGAGATATCGGCGTTGAAGCCGGGAGCGCTGGCAACGACCTGGAAGTTGCCGCCGCCGCCGCGACCCTGCAACGAGCCGCTGACATTGCGGCTGGACTCGCTCCAATTGCCGCTGACCGCGCTGCCTTCGGCCTGCACATCGGCCGCCAGGTTGAACTTGTAGGCGTCGCTTGCGCAGGTGAGGCTCATGGTCATCCGGGGCCCGCCGACGTGATACGTCGCCCGGCAGCGGATGCGCTCGCTGGAGCCGTCGTCCAGCGTAACCGAGCCGGCGCCCGACCAGGTGCCCGCCATGCCGGCGAACGGGCCGGACTGGGCATGGCCCGTGGTGCTCGAGAGTGCGGTCACGAAAAACGCGGCGGCTGCAAATGCTGGCCGCCGCGCGATGGCAAAGAAACTTGCTAGGCTGGTGATCTTACTGACGGGATGCTTCCCATCGGCCGCTGCAGGGTACGCCAGCTGATGCCCCATTCCACTTCCCCGATCCGGAGTTGCCACTGAGTTGTCCGTTCGCATATGCACCATTGATCGAGACTCGCACAAGTCCCCCGCTGCCGACGGTGCCGGAGATCGCCGCGCCCTGTGCCGAGATCTTTCCTTCAGCGACGGTCACGGTCGAGCTCTGCGATGGTTCGCAGCTGCCGGTCTTGGTGACGACGGTGACGTTCCAAAGCCCGTCATAAGGCTGCTGAGCGGACACGGGAGCAGCGGTGAGGGCGGCAGCCGAGGCGACCGAAGTGACCAAAATCAGGTCGCGAATGCGGATCGAACGCATGAATCAAATCCCTGTAATTTCGTGTGATGACGCGGCTTATCCTGTCACAATGTGTTCAAAATTTGCTGCGTCGCGGGAGCCCCAAATGTTCCTGTGAACCCAAACACATCATGGTGAATTCGGTTCCGGATCAGGAACGGAAAATCCGAGCATGGCTTTTTCGAACGAGGTATTCATGTACCCTAGCTCGGGTTAGTGTTTGCCAGGGCTCAGATTCGGCGCCTTGGTCGCAAACTGCTCATCCTGGACCTTGGCCGGCAGCGAGCCGTTGACCTTACCATAGTCGATGACCTGGGCGAGCAGACGCAAACCGAGCGGCGCCAGCGCGCGCTCCCACAGCTCGCGGGCGGTCTCGCCTTTCTTGACGAACACCCAGTCCTGCGCGGCGATGGCGCCGGCGTCCATGCGGTCGGCGAGGTGATAGATGCTGCCGCCGGCGATCGGATCGCCTTCCTTGATGGTCCATTCCACCGCCGCGATGCCGCGGTGGCGCGGCAGCAGTGACGGATGGTATCCGATGCCGCCGAGCCTGGACGCGGCAAGCGCCTCCCTGCTGACCCGGGCGTGGCTGTGGGCGGTCACGATCAGGTCGGTGTCCGGCGCGATCTCGGCGGCCGTCACCAGCTTGGGATCGGCCTGGACAACGACTTCGATGCCGGCCGCCCTGGCTGCTGCCGCGAGCCGGTCCTCGCCGTCATGGACGACCACCCTGACCAGCGTGACGTGGTGTTCGCGCAGCATGTTCAGGGTCGTCACGCCGAAATGGCGGGAACCGACAAGGGTAATGCGCATGGGGATCTATTCCGTGGGGTTTACTCGGGGATTGCTCGGGCCGCCGCTATGCCGATAGCACACCGCGGCGGCCTGTTTCGCTGTCTTGCCGCTTATCAACAGGACGGCCGGGTGGCAAATGTCAGGCCGCCGGCTGCTTGCTGGCCAAAACCTTGTCGATGCGCCGGCCGTCGAGGTCGACGATCTCGAATTCCCAGCCCTGCGCGGCGGTTTTCGCGCCGACATCGGGGATCGCGCCGAATTCATGCAGCAGGAAGCCGGCCGCGGTCTGGTAGGGCCGCGGCGATGGCAGCGTGATGCCGAGCAGCTCGCTGAATTCCAGCGCCGGCATCCAGCCCGAGATCAGATAGGAGCCGTCGGCGCGCCGGACATAGGCAGGCTCGGCCGGGCCTTCCTCGGTGTGGAAGGCGCCGACGATGGCCTCGAGGATATCGGCGCTGGTGACGACGCCCTGGAAGGTGCCGTACTCGTCGTGGACGAGGCCGATATGCACTCTGGAGTCGCGCAGGATCGCGACCACGTCGCGGGCATCGACGGTCTCCGGAATGATCGGCGCATCGCGCGTCAGCGCGCGTATGTCGGGCGTCTGGCCCGCGAGGTAGACGTCGAGCACGTCTTTGGCCTGCACGATGCCGAGGGCATGGTCGCGGTTGCCGTCGAACACCACGCAGCGCGAGTGACTGCTCTTTTGCAGCGTCGCCAGGATCTCGGCCGCAGGGGCGGCGAGGTCGATCAGGCTGACCTCGTGGCGCGGCGTCATCACTGCGCCGACCGGCAGATCGCCGAGCCGCATCACGCCGGCGATCATCTCCTTTTCGCCGGGCTCGAGCACACCGGCGTTCTCGGCCTCCACCACCAGCGTCTTGATCTCGTCCTCGCTGACGCGGTCCTGTGCATCCTCGCGATGGCCGAGCACCCACAGCAGCAGCTTGCCTGAACGGTCGAGCAGCCACACCAGCGGCAGCGACAGCCGCGCCATCATGGTCATGGCCGGAGCGACCTTGACCGCGATCGACTCGGGATCGCGCAAGGCGATCTGCTTCGGCACCAGCTCGCCGACGATCAGCGAGGCATAGGTGATCACGCCGACGACGAGGCCGACGCCGACCGCGTCCGCGATGCTTGCGGACACGCCGAGCTCAAGCAGCCATTGGGTCAGACGCTGGCCAAGCGTTGCGCCCGAGAAGGCGCCCGACAGCACGCCGATCAGCGTGATGCCGATCTGCACCGTGGAGAGGAACTTGCCTGGATCGGAGGCCAGTGCAAGGGCGCGGCGCGAACCGCTGACGCCTCGTTCGACCAGCGCCGCAAGACGCCCCGGACGCGAGGAGACGATCGCGAGCTCCGACATCGACAACAGACCGTTGACGACGATCAAGACCGCCACGATCGCAAGTTCCAGATATAACACGGGAGTCCCTAAACATTGGCGGAGTTGGCCGCTACACGACGCCCAATATAGGCATACCGGAGCGGTTTTGCTGTGCCTTGTCGGGCGTTGCTGCACAAGCAGAGGGTGCGTATGGCCAGCATGCGGCAAGAGATCGCGGCATTTTGGCGCGCTGGCATCATGTCCTAGGCGAGGATCCGCAGCGCCGGCTTGGCGAACCTCCTGCCCGACGAGGCGGGCTGCATCAGCATGCGTTTGGAGGCGGCTTGCAGTTGCACGCGCAAATCCGCGTTGCATTGCTTCATCTGGTTGCGCAATTCGCGGCGGGAGAAGGCGGTGAGTGAGGGGTCCGCGAGTTGCTGCCAGGCCTTGCGCAGCCATTCCTGCAGTTCGCGAATGTTCTGATCCAGAACCTTCTGATCAAACACGTCGGGCTGGGTCATGCCGCCAAATCCCACGAAACGATCAGTTGCAAAGTAACGCTGATTCGCGTCGCTTCACCTAGCGCAATGTTGCGCAGGCGCGTTTGCGGCAGGGGAGATCGAAGGCTGCAGGCGTGTTCGTGTCCGCGTCAGCGAGCGTCGCTGGGCCCGGTGCGCAGCAAATCCAGCGCGACCGGCAGCGCGAGGAACAGCGCTGCGAGCATCGAGAGATGACGCGTCCGCGCGGCGGTCAGTCCGAGATCGTATTGGGCGAGATAGGCCAGCATGATCGCGATGTAGGCGGCGACGCAGATTGCGACGGCGATGCTTGCGAAATCGGTCTTGCTGTCGGTCTTATCGTCCACGGCGGCACCACGTCGTTGCGGGAGCGGTGTAGCGTGGCTCGGCTTCACCAACTATGAGCTGGATCACGAGCGGAGGAGCCGCTCCGGCCAAATGGCTTCGTGCGTCACGACGGGCCAACTGGCGGAGGCAAACGTCGCGATCAGCATTCCGCAGCAACGTGGCCGCGGCGACTCCAGCTCGGCCTTGGCGACCACCTGCCGCCAGCAAGCGGCCTAGCGGGGGCTGCGTTTCGGCTGGCCTTCGCGCGGAAGCTCGACCGGGATGTGGGGCGCGGTGCTCACCACGCGGGGGCTTCCGTCGGAATGGGTCTGGCCGTTGAGCAATGTCTCGAGCACCAAAAAGAATTTTTCAGCAAGCATGGGCGTAGCCCTCGTCGTCTAATGTCCTTGTGTCGCGGCGCGCCGCGGAAAATTCGATCAACAAAATGCGAGTCGCACCGGCATGGCGATGCTGCGGCGCAATGTCTCTCGCACGCAATCCGGGAGATTACGGCGCCCACGCCGTCAACCGAGGCTCGCGCGAAATAGTTGCCAGCTTCCTAACGATTGCCGGTGCAGCACGTGATGGCGCTCACCGTTCCTTCAAGGATGCACGTTATTGATAGGGGTATGGATCGTGACCAGGACATCGACGAGGGATTTGGATCGGCGCTGCGCCGCAGCTACGGGCGGCTGGCCTGGTGGATCGTCCGATTTAACCGCGTGCTCGAACCGTCGCGCGCGGCCGAACCACCGCGCACCCAGTTGCCACCGCGGCCGGCCGTTCCGCCACGGCGGCCTGTCCCGCCGCGCCCGGAATAGACCCCACCGGATTACCGGCTTCCGCTGTATCGGCCGTGCGGCCGGACTGCTATTCATGCGCCATCCGCGGACCCCCTCCGGTCCGCCGTTTTTGATGATGCGGCCACGCGGCCGCGCAAGCGACGAGGGACGAACGCAATGATTGAGACGGTTGGCATTATCGGCGCCGGGACCATGGGCAACGGCATCGCGCAGATCTGCGCGGCGGCAGGCCTCGGCGTGACCATGGTGGATATCTCCGACGCGGCGGTCCAGCGCGGCCTGAAGACGGTCGGGAGCAGTCTCGATCGGCTGGTCGCCAAGGAGAAGATGACCGCGGCCGATCGCGACGCGACGCTCGGGCGCATCAACGCGACCACCGAAAAGGCCAAGCTCGCCGCCTGCGATCTGGTGATCGAAGCCGCGACCGAGAACGAGGAGCTGAAGATCAAGATCCTGAAGGATCTCTGTGCGGGACTGAAGCCGAGCGCGCTGGTCGCAACCAACACCTCGTCGATCTCGATCACCCGCCTTGCGGCCTCGACCGATCGTCCCGACCGCTTCATCGGGATGCATTTCTTCAATCCGGTGCCGGTGATGGCGCTGCTCGAATTGATCCGGGGTCTGCAGACCTCGGACGACACCGTCGCCAAGGCCGAAGCCTTCGCCAAGCGGGTCGGCAAGGTGGCGATCACGGCGAAGAACAGTCCCGGCTTTGCAGTGAACCGCATCCTGTGCCCGATGATCAACGAGGCGATCTTCGCGCTGCAGGAAGGCATTGCCACCGCCGAGGAGATCGATGCCGGCATGAAGCTCGGCTGCAACCATCCGATCGGCCCGCTCGCGCTCGCCGATCTGATCGGGCTCGACACGATGCTGTCGGTGATGGAGGTGTTCTACACCGGCTTCAACGACCCCAAGTACCGGCCGGCGCCGCTGCTGAAGGAGATGGTCGATGCCGGTCATCTCGGCCGCAAGACCGGGCAGGGGTTCTACAGCTACAGCAAGTGAGGCCGGCGCGCGCCTGACCCCGTAATCATCCGGGATGGATCGCGCGGACAAGGTCGCGTAACGACAAGACCTGATCCGCCACGAGGCGGGGGACATCAGAAACGAGGCCCGGTCTCCTAGGCACACCGGGCCTCGTTTTTTTGTGGGATTCCGGGCTCAGTTGGCCGATGCGACCGGCGTGACGCCGGTTTCGTCGGGATCGGCGCCGAACAGGCCGACGAGGAACTTGTAGTAGTCCGGCATCTTCTCCTTCAGCGTGGCGCGCGTATAGGGTTCGTGCTCGGAATCCTTGCCGGCCAGGAAGATGCTCGCCGTCACCGCGAAGAACTCCTGCTGGTTCTTCAACGCGTAGGCCTCCTTGGCGAACAACTCCTTCGACTTGGCCTGGCTGAGGAAGCCCTTGATGCCCTTGTTCTCATAGCCGTTCGGCATCAGCCGGACGTGATAGGCGTGAAGGAACTCGTGCAGCAGCACCGGCTCCTTCGCGTAACGCATCATGTTCGGACGCAGCCTGATGATGCCGATGCCGGAATCGAGCGCAAGCGCGAGCGGATCCGAATTGGTCCATTGCTGCTTGTCGTGATCCCAGATGGTGACGTCGCGCGTCGTGCCGCGGTCCCATTCCGGCGGCGTCAAGCCATAGCAGGCCGCTGCCGCGCCTTCGTCGAGACACGCCATCTCGCTCGCAACGATCGGCACGCGATGGAAGAACTGCAACACCTTCGGGCTGAAGCCCGCGGTTTCCACGACGTCGAGCTGGCGGCGGACCATGTCAGCGATGCTGGTAACGTCCTTGCGGTCGGCGTTCTCGGAGAGATCGAAGACGTAGCCGCGATATTTCTCGACGCTGCTTGGTGCCGCCTCGGACGGCCCCGACATTCGTGGTCCGGCAACGGCCGGGCCGGCCGCAAGTGACAGGATCATTGAAGCAATGAGCGCGCTGCGCATGATTATCCCCCGTGCGACGAGCCCTCTCCGGGTGTCGTCGTCCATTGAGCCGCGCGGGAGACTAGGGCAGCCGCCTTGCGGCGCGCTTAAGTCGTACATTTCAACCGGGCATCTGCGATTAGGCGCCGGTTAACTACATGCGCTGGGATGGCCCGGCGGGCAGCGGGTCTGGAGGCCGCGGGGGCCGATGACCCGTCAGCCGGTCCTCACCGTGCCGCGACCGGGCTTTGAGCCATCGTCACAGCTTCTTGAGGCGGTGCCCGGAAACCTCGCAGATCCTGCCGCCGTACCTAGATCAGCGGCTGGGAGCCGATTGAGCAAGGAAACACGATCATGCGCAGGACGAATTGGGCAATTCTGGCGTTCGCGGCGCTCGGAACGAGCTGGATTGTCGGTTCCGCGTCGCCTGCGGCGGCCGATCCCTACGAGTATCCCTGGTGCATCCAGGGCCGGCAGGAGGGATATCCCGGCTATTGCGGCTACCAGACCTATCAGCAGTGCCAGGCATCCGCGTCGGGCCGCGACGCCTATTGCGGCATCAATCCGCGCGTTGCCTTCAGCCAGCAGCGGATGGCGCCGCGGGCGTTCCGCTGAGCGGCGCGAGGAGGTCGGGCATGCGACCGTCGGGCACGATGGTTGCATAGCTGACGGTCGGATCATCATTTCTGCCTTGGAGCGAATATGGGCGAGATCATCAGGTTCATCTCGAAGTCCGAACGCGAGCGTGCGCGTCTGATCCGCGAGGCGCGTG
The DNA here is from genome assembly GCF_054058795.1 of Bradyrhizobium sp. USDA 4506. NCBI lineage: Bacteria > Pseudomonadati > Pseudomonadota > Alphaproteobacteria > Hyphomicrobiales > Nitrobacteraceae > Bradyrhizobium > Bradyrhizobium sp. USDA 4506. The sequence continues at coordinate 2,688,840 of NZ_JBSSBM010000002.1, forward strand.
CGAACTATGAGCGCATCTTTCCATCGGCCGACCCGGCTGATGCGCAGGGCGCCGCAGACGAGGGCAGCGGCAGCGAGGCGTCGTCGAAGCCGTAGCGCGCCGGTATTGCGCGCAAGGGGGGCGGAGCGGCGATGTGGCAGCGTTTGTGGCAAACTTGGACGATCGACAAGCCGGCCGCGCTTGGCGATTGGCTGTGGCAGATCCTGGTCGTTGAGCTCGCCGCCTTGCTCGATCGGCTGACGTTGCGGAAGCTGATCGCGCTGATCCCGGTTGCGATCGTGATCGGCGCCTATTGGCACCGGATTCCGCTTCCTCCCGAGCTGATGCTGGTCGGCGATGTGCTGGCCTATATCGACATCTTCTCGATGATCTTCCTGATCGGCTTCTTTACCCGGGTTGCGACGGTTGTGGCGGTCGTCAGACAGGCTATCGGTCTCGTCCGCGGCGTGATGCAGCATGTGCCGATGGCGCTGCACAGGTTTGGCGTTCGTCACCGTCGTGCCAAGGACGGTCCGCGCCGCAAGCGGCTGATGCATGCGAAGACAGATGACGATGGCGCCGCCGGCATGGCAGGCTTGGCTTGGGCCTAGTCCGACGCGATGTGGCGGTGACGAACGCGATCGTGGCGTCTATCGCGGCTGCCCGGCCTGATCGCCATCATCCGCCTTCGGCCGGGCCGGGCTGTGCGCGGACGCGCCGTCCTGGCTCCGCCGGTGCGAACTGGAGAGGTCGGTCGCGGCGTGCTGGGATCGATGAAACGCGATACCCATCTGGAAACTCCAGACGCCAAAGAGCAGCGCGCCTGCCACACAGGCCGCCACGAAAGCCCAATCGCGTTTCCTCATCGGTCCAACAAAGCCAATTCGATACCGCACCAACCGCGTGTGCTCCGAGGCTCGCCAAGCGAGCCCGCCGCATTGTGAGACGATTGCATGCGCTTGTCGATCCGCGCGGCTCACCCTCGCATCGGTTACGGAGCGGTGATCATCAAATCCTGCGTCCAGAAACACTCCGACCAGATTGCGCGGCCCCCGCAACAAACTTGCCAAACTTTCACTAGGGCGCTGGCGCACTGAGTTCGAAAATGCAGGACCCGATCGGACGATTCGCCAATGACCGAACTTGAGGAGCTCAGATATTTCGAGCATCAGTGCCTGGAGATGGCGGAGCAATCCACGCTGCCGGATGCCCGCCGCGCGCTCCAGATCCTGGCGCGCAACTACGCCGCCGCGGCCGAAATCGTCGAACGGCGCGCGCAATCCGCCAACACTGCGCTCGCGCAGCTGTTTCGATGCTTGAGGCTGTGACCGGTTGAAAGCGTGACGAGGGCACCGCGTGCGCCGGTCACGACGATCGATCCCGTTGGCGCGGATGCGGTCTGCCCGTAACGCCGCCGGCTTCAGGACGCCTCGGTCCACCTTCGTCGGTATCGAAATGCTTGAACACATCGGGCGACGCTGCCATCAGATTGCGCGATCCCGGCGGCATGGCGCCGTCGGCAGTCGGAAGGCGAGGTGCTGCGATGTTCTCGCTGACTTTTCTGGGAACGTCGGCAAGCGTGCCGTCTCCCGAGCGCAATCACCCGGGCATTCTCGTCGAGGCAGCCGGCAGTCGTATTCTGGTCGATTGCGGCGAGGGAACGCAGCGCCAGCTGCTGCGGAGCGGCGCCGGCTTTCGACGGCTTGATCACCTGCTGCTGACCCACGGGCATTTCGATCATGTGCTCGGCATCCCCGGGCTGTTTTCGACCCTCCGGTTGCGGCAAAGTTCGGATGCGATGACGATTCATGCCGGGCCCGGCACGCTCGATGTCGTCGTCCGGATGCTGGCAGGCCTATGGGGCGAGGGCCGAGCGCCGATCCCGCTTGATCTGGTGCCGTTGAGCGAGGGGCGAGTCCTCGACGCCGGCGAATTCACCATCGATTGCTTTCCGGTCCGCCACCGGGATACGGACAGTTTCGCTTTCTCCTTTCAGAGCGCGGTGCGCCGGCATCTCCTCCCGGACCGGCTTCTGGCGCTGCGCGTGCCTGATGGGCCGGTTCGCCGGGAGCTGGCGGAGGGCCGGCAGGTGAAGCTGGACGATGGTCGCACCATCGATCCGGAGCAGGTGCTTGGCCCGGCCCAGGGGCGAAAGAAGCTCGTCATTGTCGGTGATGCTGAAGCAACCGAGGGGCTCGCCGAACACGTCGGGGACGCCGACGTGCTGGTGATCGAAGCGACGTTTCTCAAGCGCGACGCGGCCATCGCGCGCGACTACGGGCATTTGACGGCCAGCGAAGCCGCCGCGCTCGCGGCGCGGAGCGAGGTCAAGCAGCTCATCCTCACCCACATCTCCGGCCGCTACCCGGACGAGGACATTCTGGCGGAGGCGACGAGGACTTTCCCGAACAGCCGGATAGCCATCGACTTCGAACGCATCGCTATCTGAGTGCGCGCCGCACGAACAACGTTTCATTAACCCGACTCACGCAACGTCGTCCCAGGCCGTCTGGATGGGCCGCTAGCAGAAGGCCGCCACGAGTGACTACGTGGCGGCTTTTTGCGTCCCACAGTGCCAAGGGAGACGACCGATGGACTACGGCGCCTTCACCGACGCCAGCCTGAAGATGATGTACGAAGCCGTCCGCGGTGCGCTCAGAGCCGACGACGAATTCGAGGCAGCCGGCGAAGAGCCAAAATTCCGCGTCCGCGCGACGCCCGAGTGGAAGCGGCATGCCGGCAGCCTCGAGGCCGAGATGCTGAAGCGAGGGATGCAGCTCGATATCATCGACTGGACAGGCGGTCAGGGCGAACTGCCGTTATCTTGACGGCCGAACTCCAGCAGCGCTCCGAATGTTCGCTCCGAATTGTGCGCTGAACGGCGCGCTTGCGCCGTCATGCGTCGCGCTCCACCCCTCGGCGCGGGGGCGACCTCTCTGACGCGGGCTGCTTTCGAGCTGCCTTGAGCTGTTCCCCGATCGTTCCCTTTCAACGACGACGCTGGCCCGATCAGAACGTCCAGTGGCCAAAGCTGAATTCCGCAAGGGCCTAATTTGCTCCACCGATGCGCCGCCATTTTGCCGCGCCTCGTTCGCTTTGCCCAACTCTGTTCATATACCTTACGAGGTAACACAGATGTCATCTGTTCGCGGTTTGTGTCGCCACCGATCGGGGTACTCGATCTAACTTTGTCTACGGCTCGGGCTTCAGGGCGTCCGTCAAGGCCTGCTTTATGTGTTCGGCCTGTTCCTTCGTCAGCTTCTCGGCGAAGTGGCCGTCTTTCTTCAACTGCGCTGGACCCTTGAGCTCTCGATCATAGACCATCCAGTCGGTGCTTCCTCTCCGAACGACAAACCTTGACTGTAGGGGCGCTGCGTATCTCAACGATACCTCCCAATGAATCCAGCTGCTCGTCTCCAAAAGACACATCCGGTGACAGCTTGTTCCTGAACCGGGACACTGAAATTTCCTGCGCCACCTAAAGAGCAAGGCTCATGCCGGAATACGCGCGCCGCCGACCGGTCCGGAGAACCGCAGGCAGGCTCGACGCCGGCGACGCCGAACGTGATGACTGCGACAGGGAGAGCAACGAGCCGTTGGCGTCCGGATGCGTCTGGTCCGAGCATTGGGATTGCAGTTCTGACCGTCCCGAAAAATTACGCCGCCGGGCCCGAAATGGTTTGTCCCGGCGACGCCCTGTTCTTCCAGCCTCTGGGCCCTGAAATCCCCAGCGCCGAAAACCTACTAAAGATCACGCCGAACAACTGTGGCTTGGTTCACACAAAATTAAGAAGAAGAGCCGGCGTCAGGGCCCGGGCCGGCTACCCAACACCATGGGAGCGACGTCACTGCCGCACGGAAATTTCGCGAATGTTTGAATTTGTTTGGTGAGCGCGGAGGGACTCGAACCCTCGACCCCATGATTAAAAGTCACGTGCTCTACCGCCTGAGCTACGCGCTCACTCACCTGAACATTAGATCCGGACGCCAGCGGTGAACCGCTCCGGATCGTGCTCCAGCCCGCGCTGTGTAGGGGGCAGGGCCCATCGGGTCAATAGCCGAGGGGCGCTCAATTGTGCACCGACGCGCCGGATTTGCTGTTCCGGCGCCTGTGCTTAGGGCCGCTTCTTGAAGTTGGCTCAGTTGTCGCGGCGGATTTCCGAGCCGACCGGCTGCGACGGGGCGGCGACCGAGGGCAGGCTGACCGGGCGCAACCCGATCAGTTCCGCGGTGCGGATCGCGCTGTTGCGCCAGAATGCGAACTCGTTGATCCGCGAATTTTCCAGGATCGCGATGGAGACCGCCGCCAGGAATGGCAGGCTCTGCAACACCAGGACGCCGGCGAAGATGTAGATCTCGCGCACCTGCTTGTAGCCGTTGGTGACGACAAGCACGACGGCGCCGATCAGCAGCAACACGCCGATCACGGCTTCCCAGAACGCCTGGAACTCGATCGACATCCGCGACAGGCCGCCCTTGGAGGTGCGGGCGAACGCAAGATGCTCGGTGATCAGGCCCTGCGCCACCGCGCGCGACACCGTCCACTGCACGCTCATCGCCGCGATCATGGCTCCTAACATCTGGCCGGCCTTGATGTTCACGCGCAGCCGGTAGAGCGCGACGAAATGCACCAGCGAGACGATGAAGGAGGCGATGATCGGCAGCGTCAGAATCTTGTCGGGGATTGCGATGTCGGCGAAGGCGACGATTGGCACCCAGATCAGATTGAGGATCGCGACCACGACGCCGAGGCTTTCGGCGCCGAGCCAGTTCAGCCAGCCCAGCGAGAACTCGCGGCGCTGATCGGGCGTCAGCCGGCTGGCGCCGGGCAGGAAGCGCCGCCAGTGCTTCTTGACGATCTGGAAGCCGCCATAGGCCCAGCGATGGCGCTGCTTCTTGAAAGCCTCATAGGTGTCGGGCAGCAGGCCTTCGCCGTAACGCACATTGGTGTAGCGCGTGAGCCAGCCCTGCTGCTGGATCGAGAGGCCGAGATCGGTGTCCTCGCAGATCGTGTCGCTGGACCAGCCGCCGGCCTTGTCCATGGCGGCGCGGCGGATCAGGCACATCGTGCCGTGCACGATGATGGCGTTGAACTCGTTGCGCTGGACCATGCCGATGTCGAAGAACCCGGCATATTCGCCGTTCATGATGTAGTGCATCAGCGAGCGATCGCCGTCGCGATGCTCCTGCGGCGCCTGCACGAGGCCGACGCGCGGATCGGCGAACGCCGGCACGAGATCCTTCAGCCAGTCCGGATGCACGACATAGTCGGCGTCGATGATGCCGATGATCTCGGCATCCGCCGCGGTGCGGTCCATCGCGATGCGCAGCGCACCGGCCTTGAAGCCCTGCACCTTCTCGGCATTGATGAACTTGAAGCGCTCGCCGAGCAGCCGGCAGTGATCCTGGATCGGCCGCCAGAAGTCGGGATCGGGCGTGTTGTTGATGATGCAGACGCACTCGAAGTTCGGATAGTCGAGCCGCGACACCGCATCGAGGGTCTGCTTCAGCATCTCGACCGGCTCGAAATAGGCCGGGATGTGGATCGAGACCTTCGGAAACTTCACGTTCTCGCCGATCGTGGCAGGCGCAAGCGGCTCGCTCTTGCCGATCAGCCGGCGCGGGCCGCGGCCGAACGCCACCGCCGCGATCTCCTCGATCCGCGCCATCGCGATCAGGACCAGCGGAACCAGCAGCACCAGGCCGAGGCTGAGCGCGAAGGCCGAGCCCCAGACGAAGTAGTGCGTCGTCCAGTAGGAGAACACCGTCGCGACCCACGCGCCGACGCCATTGGCGGCCGCCGACAGCAGCAGCGCCTGCATCACGGTCGGTTGGTCCAGCCGCAGGATCGGCAGCGACATGAACAGGCCGACCAGGACGGCGACCAGCGCGATCTTCCAGTAGTTCGGATCGGTGACCGGTCCGGTCCAGGCGAACTTTGGCTCGCGGTCGGCATTGAGGATGCCCCAGTAGGGGCCGACGCCGCCTTCGAAGAACTTCCAGGGCTGATCGATCGCCTCGACGATGTTGTAGTCCATGCCGATGGCTTCGGCGCGGGTGACGAAGTTGCGAAGCACGGTGGCCTGCTGGAACGGGCCGGGAACGGCGCTGCGCAGATTGTAGCCCTGGCTCGGCCAGCCGAATTCGGCAATCAGGATGCGTTTGCCGGGGAAGGAGTCGCGCAACAAATTGTAGCGGTCGACCGCCTGGTCCACCGCCTGCTTGTCGGTGAAGTTTTCCCAGTAGGGCAGCACGTGCGCGGCGACGAAGTCGGACGAGTTGGCGAGCTGCGGATGGTCGCGCCAGATGTTCCAGATTTCACCGGTGGTGACGGGAACGTTGACCGACTTCTTGACCCGCTGGATCACCTTGATCAGCCGGTGCACGTTGTTTTCAGCGATCGCCCACTTGATCGCTTCAGCGCGCTTGCTCAAACCGCTGCTGCCATCTTCATCCGGCTGCATTTCCGCGTCGTGGAGGCGCTGCGCTTCCTCGCGAAGAATCCTCTCGGACTCCTCGGGGGGCACGCCGATCTCCGGAACCGAGCCGAGGTTTTCCAGCGGCACCTGCTCGCCACGGAATACGGTTTCGTTGCCGACCACGATGCCGATGACGTTGCTGTTGCGCTTGGCCAGGTTGATCGCGGCTTCGATCTCGCGGTTGTTGCGGTTGGCGTCCTTGTCGATCCACGCGCCGACCGTGACCTTCATGCCGAATTCGGCGGCGACCGGCGGCACCAGCTCGTTGCCTTCGGTCGATGAATAGAGACGGACCGCCTTGGTGAGCGTGGAGAGCTTTCGCAGGTCGGTGCGCACCTTCTCGGTGTCGGCGGCGACGTCGGCGACGGTGTGGCCGGACTCGAACGGAGCGTAGGACAGGCTCGGCAGCGTGCCACGGAAATCGGGCGCCGGCTGCTTCTCCTGGAAGAGACCCCACAGGGCGGCGTGGGCGGCGGTGACAAGCAACAGGACGGCGACGACGGCGCGCATCGCGGTTAAACCATACGGGGCCTGAGATTGAGGACTAAGCGAACCCGTCCCCTGGGTTCGACCAACACGACAGCGGAGGGAAAGATATCTCCGCCATCCGATTTAACAACTGGTGTGCCGCGATGGCGTTTTAAGGGCGCAAGCCGTTCCAGCCGCGAAAAAAATCGCGGCCGGACCCCGGTCGCGGGATATGGCTATTTCGACGCCGGTGCAGGTGACGCCGACGGGGTCGGTGCAGGCGAGGGCGAGGCTGCGGGTGCCGGTGCGGCGGTGCCGGCCGTCGCCGGCGCCGGGGTGGGAGCAGCGGCGGCGGCCGCGGCCTGGGGCTGCGCGCCCGGATTGATCCAGCAGGCGTGGATGCGGCCGTCGAGGCTGCCGCGGACCTTGTCGTCGATCTGGGCGCCGAACCGGGTCAGGCAGCGGAACGCCGCCTGGACGTGGCCGCCGGGGCAGCCGAACCGGTCGTAGAGGTCGAGATGGCGGAACGCGGTATCGAGGTCGTCGTTCCACATCAGGCGGACGACGCGGCGGCCGAGCCAGACGCATTCCGGGTTGCCGGCCGGACCGTTGATGGCCTGCTGGGCCTCGACGAATTCCTCGACCTTGCGCTGGTTGGCTTCCCGTGCGGCATTTGCGTTGGCGTCGGGCTGTCCAGGCTGCTGTTTGGCCTGATCCGCCGGATTCGGCGTGCCGCTCTGGGCGAACGCGCCGCCAGCCCCAATGAGGAGCGCAAGGCCCGTTACGGCAAGATGGCGCAAAGTAGTGTTCTTCAACTCAAGCAGCCGTCGACGCATGTATTCCCCGATAATGTTCCTGCCCCCGCGGGATCATCCTAACGGCTCGCGTGATGCCGTCCAAATAGGTCTCCAGTGCGGCGGAGACTCTGGCGAAATCTGATGACTGGAATTTGGTATTTTGTCCAGCAAACTCACAACTTTATCGACCCAGCGCAAAACTGTCGCAGGACAACCATGGTATTGACCTAATCCCGCTCTTGGCAGATGGGCTGTGACCGGCTAATTCGACGGTCCCCCGGAGGATGGAACCGATTTCGCTTCGTACGCCGCTGGCGCTTCTCCTGATCTCGCTCGCCGTGATTGCATCCGTGTGGTGGTGGCTCGCCACGCCGATTACGCTCGTGCGCGCGCCGATCGATCCCGCTGCAAAGCTGCAATGCGTGTCGTATACGCCGTTCCGCGGCGCGCAGACGCCGCTGGATCCCACCACGCAGATTCCAGTCGAGCAGATCGAGCAGGATCTGACCGATCTCGCCAAGGTCACCGACTGCGTGCGCACCTATTCGATCGAGAACGGCCTCGACCAGGTCCCCGGCGTTGCGGCCAAGGTCGGGCTGAAGGTGATGCAGGGCATCTGGCTCAGCAGCAACCGCTTCAAGAATTTGCAGCAGATCGCGATCGCGGTCCGGCTCGCCAAGGAGTATCCTGGCGTCGTCACCTCGCTGATCGTCGGCAACGAGGTGCTGCTGCGCGGCGAGATGACTGCCACCGATCTTGCTGGCAACATCCGCGCGGTGAAGGCGGCGGCGGGCAATCTTCCTGTCACCTATGCCGACGTCTGGGAATACTGGGTGAAGAACCGCGAGATTTATGACGCGGTCGATTTCGTCACCATTCACATCCTGCCGTATTGGGAGGACATCCCGGTCAAGGCGAAGTACGCCGCGGCGCATGTCGACGATATCCGCAAGCGGATGGCGGTGACATTCCCGGGCAAGGAGATCCTGATCGGCGAGACCGGCTGGCCGAGCCAGGGGCGGATGCGGGAGGGCGCATTGCCGTCGCGCACCAACCAGGCGCGGGTGGTGTCCGAGATCCTCGACCTCGCCAAGCGCGAGGGCTTTCGGGTCAACCTGATCGAGGCCTACGACCAGCCCTGGAAGCGCAAGCTCGAGGGCACCGTCGGCGGCAATTGGGGCCTGTTCGATTCGGTCAAGCGGCAGGTGAAATATCCGCCCGGCGTTGCTATCACGAACTATCCGGACTGGAAGCTGCAGATGGCGGGCGGCATGGCGCTGTCCGTCGCCACATTCCTCGCGGCCTGGCTGACGCTGCGCCGCCGGCCCTGGACGCCGCGGCCGTCGGCCTGGATCGCGGTCGCCATTTCGGCGACGACGGCGGGGGCGCTGCTCGGGATTGCCGGCGACAAGATGTATTACGAGAGCTACGGCGTCGGCGGCTGGCTGCATTGGGGCGTGCTGCTCGCGGCGGGCATTGCCGCGCCGCTGCTGACGGCGCATGCGCTGATCGCCGGCCGCTCGCTGCCGACCTTCCTGGAGCTGGTCGGGCCGCGCGACTATCGCGGCAAGGGCGTGATCGGCGCGGTGCTGGCGATTGTGCTGATCATCACCACGGTGATTGCTGCCGAAACCGCGCTCGGCTTCACCTTCGATCCGCGCTACCGCGATTTCCCGTATGCCTCGCTGACCATGGCGGTGGTGCCATTCGCGCTGCTGACCATGCTCAATCGCCCGAAGGAAGGCATCCGGCCGCTCGCTGAATCCGTGTTCGCCGGCCTGCTGGTGATCGCCGCCGGCTACACGATCTACAACGAGGGAACGATCAACTGGCAGTCGGACTGGACCTGCGTGATGTACCTCCTGCTCGCCGCTACGCTGTGGCGGGCGCGGGCCGCGCAAAACCCAGGATGAACAGCCCGATCGCGAGCCCCGACAGCACGACATTGTAGAGCACGATCCCGAGCCCCGCGGCGATCAAGCCGACGGTGAGCAGCACGATCGACGGCCGCGTCAGGTTGAGCACCGCGATTACCAGCGCGGTGATCCCGAACACCGAGTTCTTGAACAGTACGGTCGACAGCGCGCGAGCCTTGCAGAGCATGGTCTGCGCGCCGGCGTCGCAGGCCAGCGCAACGGGAGAGAACTCGATTGCCAGATAGCGCACGTAGAGCGCGTAGCCGACGGTGACGAAGCCCACGACCATCAGGAACTGGACCTGATAGGGGGAGAGGCGGAACGGAGGTTTTGTCATCGCGGCACTATGGTCGGGATCGGGTTGCGGGACAAGTTCGGTCGGAGCATCGAAATCGGTTGAAAATCCGGCCACAATCCCTTGGCTCACATGATTATTGGCTGTTCCGCCGGAATATCGAGGAGATCGTGGTCGGCTCCGGCTTCTTGTCCTCGGCGACCGGCTGCTGCGGTGGCGGCGGTGCGACGGCGCGCTTCGGCACGGCCCGCCGATGCGATGGCGCCGGCTTGGCTCCGGCGGCCGGCTCGTTGAGGGCCAGCCGCTGGCCGTCATAGATCGCCGTCTCGCAGGTCCGCTGCACCAGGCTGAGGCCCGCGCAGATCCTGGCGGCGGTGCCGGCGTCGTTCAGCGGTCCAGCCACCAGGCGCAACTGCATGCCGAGCCCGTTGCTGCTCTCCTTGATCACGATGATCGGCCGCAGCGCCGCCAGCGGCGCGTTGGCCTTCGACTTCAACAGGCCGCGCCACAGCGCGCGCAGTCCATTGACCGAGTTGGCCGTGCCGAGATCGACGCCGAACTCGGTGCGGTGGATCTGTGCCTGCGGCGCATCGTCCTCGGCGTCCGGATCCGCCGTGATCACCAGCGGAGGGATCGGTGCGACGGTGACATCGTTGGCGGTCGGCGGCTTGACGGTTTCGGTTGCCTTGTTCGCCGCAGGATCGAGCGATGCCAGGACCGGCTTGTCGGCAAGCGGCTTGTCCGCGACCGGCGCCGGCGCAGCGGGTGCATCCTCGGCGCCGGCCGCGGCGGCGCTCATTGGACTTGCGATCGATGCGGCCGTGGCGGAATTCGGCGGCGAATTGTCGGAGGCTGGCGGCTTCTCCGCGGCGGCCTGCGGCTTGGCGGGCGCGGGCGCCGGTTTCTTGTCGGCCGTTGCCGGCTTTTCGGCCGCCGCAACCAGCTTCTCGATCGGCCCCGTCGCCTTGCTGTCGCCGGCTGTGGGCAGCTTGTCGATCGCCGCCGGCTTGTCCAATGCGACCGTCGGCATCGTTGCGACGGCGGCAACGGTTGGCGCGGAGGCGGCGGGCGACGAACTGGCGGTTGCGGGCGAGGTACCGGGCGCTGCCAAGGGCGATGGTGCCGGCGGCTGCCTGGCGATCGCGCCGGTCACGGAGTCGAGACCCTGCTCCAGCGTGGTGACGCGCGAATACAGCCGGTCGCGGTCGCCGTTGAGCGTATCGATCGCAGACGCCAGCCGGCGCGTCTCGTTGTGGCTCTCCTTCGCCAGCGTCTGCAACTGCTGGGCCTGTCGCGCGAGGTCCGCTGCGGCAACCTGGTCGCGCCGCAGCGTCAACGCCGACTGGTTGGCCATCACCGCGACGGTGACGGCGCCGACCGCGGCAACGCCCCACGAGCCGAGCCGCCACAGCATGCGGCGATCCAGAGCATCCTCCTCGGCCAAAAAGCCGGTGGTGCTCTCGGTGTCGAATTCCGCCGCCAGATTGTCGCGATCTTTGGCCAAAGCCCGCTTGGCCCTCCTCGAGGCCCGCCGAATCACGAGGCAAAGATTAACAGGAAATGGACCGGGAACTTGAATCCGGAGCGCCACGGAGGCGAATCGGTTTCTTCTGCCGGGGAAAACAATTAAAGACGGCCTCGAAGACAGCTTTGCGCAGCGGACTGCGCGCGACATCGAGGATTGCGAATGACTGCGCGAACGAGCCTGACAGTGGTGCTTGCGGCCGGTGAGGGCACGCGGATGCGCTCGTCGCTGCCGAAGGTGCTGCACCCGGTGGCCGGGCAGCCGCTGCTGGCGCACGTGCTCAACGCCGCGGCCTCAGGCGAGGGATCGCAGCTGGCGGTCGTGGTCGGCCCGGACCATGAGGCAGTCGCCGCCGAGGCGCGCCGGGTGCGGCCCGATGCGCAGACCTTCGTGCAGCGCGAGCGGCTCGGCACCGCGCATGCGGTGCTGGCGGCGCGCGAGGCGATCGCCCGCAGCGCCGACGACCTCTTGATCGCATTCGGCGACACGCCGCTGATCTCGGCCGAGACCTTCGCCCGTATGCGCGCACCGCTGCGCGACGGCGCGGCGCTTGCGGTGCTCGGCTTCCATGCCGCCGACCCGACCGGCTACGGCCGCCTGGTGGTCGAGAACGGCAAGCTGGTCGCGATCCGCGAGCAGGCCGATGCAAGTGCCGAAGAGCGCAAGATCACGCTGTGCAATGCCGGCGTGATGGCGTTCGACGGCAAGAAGGCGCTCGCGATCATCGAGAAGATCGGCAATGCCAATGCCAAGGGCGAATATTATCTGACCGATGCCGTCGGCATTGTCAGGGAACTCGGACTGGAGGCCGTCGTGATCGAGACAAGCGAAGACGAAGTGCGCGGCATCAACACCAAGGCGCAGCTCGCCGAGGCCGAGGCCGTGATGCAGGCGCGGCTGCGCAACCAGGCGCTCGAGGCCGGCGTGACCCTGATCGCACCGGAGACCGTCTATCTCGCCGCCGACACCAAATTCGGCAAGGACGTCACGATCGAGCCGTTCGTTGTGATCGGAGCGGGCGTCTCGATCGACGACGGCGCCGTGATCCACTCCTTCTCGCACATCACCCAAGCTACGATCGGCAAGAAGGTGGAGCTCGGACCCTACGCGCGGCTGCGGCCCGGCACCTCGCTCGGCGATGGCGTGAAGATCGGCAATTTCGTCGAGACCAAGGGTTCGAGGCTGGAGGCCGGCGTCAAGGTCAACCATCTCTCCTATGTCGGCGACGCCCATGTCGGTGCCAATTCCAACCTCGGTGCCGGCACCATCACCTGCAACTATGACGGCTTCCTCAAGCACAAGACGCTGATCGGCGAGGGCGCCTTCATCGGCACCAATACCTCGCTGGTCGCGCCGGTCACGATCGGCAAGGGCGCCTATATCGGCTCGGGCTCCGTGATCACCAAGGACGTTCCCGACGATGCGATGGCGCTCGAGCGCAGCGAGCAGTCCATCCGCGAAGGCGGCGCCGCGCGCTACCGTACGGCGAAGCTGAAGGAGAAGGCGGCGAAGGGGAAGTGATCTTCTCGCGACATCTTTGCGAGCCTGTCTCGACCATAAGGTGTCGTCCCGGCGAAAGCCGGGACCCATACTCCGCGGCGGAAGTTGGGGACAGGACTCGTCGTTCCAGCATCGTGAAGCAATAACCGTCGGTGGTTATGGGTCCCGGCTTTCGCCGGGACGACACTGAGTGTGTTGCGCGATCTGTGAGTCACACATGCGAATCGGGTGACGGGGTTCGCAACGGGCTGATCGCAACGTCGATCGGTTGACCCGGTTCATGCCGCATTCTTCGCCTGGCGCGGCTCGTCGGTCTTCGGCTCTACCGGTCCGAGCAGGATGCGCCGCTGCATCTCGTCGAAGGCGAGGTTTGCGTTCTTCTCCCGTGTCACCAGCGACAGCAGGATCGCGACCGCAAAGGATAGCGGCATGCTGATGATCGCGGGATTGCGCAGCGACACGAACCACCATTGATGCTCGACCGCGGCGAGCGGCTTGCCGAGAATGTCGACCTGGATGGTCGGGGACAGATAGATCAGCACCAGCGAGCTCAGTGTGCCGACGAGGATGCTCGCCACGGCAGCAGGCGTCGTGAAGTGGCGCCAGGTGATGGCGAGCACGAGCGACGGGAAGTTGGCGGCGCAGGCGATCGAGAACGCAAGTCCCGCCATGAACGCGACATTCTGGCCTTCGAACGCAATCCCCAGACCGATGGCGAGGATGGAAATCAGAACGGTCGCGACCCGCGCGACCTTGAGCTGCTCGGCCTCGGAAGCGGTGCCGCTCCGGATCACATTGGTCCAGACGTCGTGGCAGAGCGTGGCGACGCCCGACAGCGTCAGCCCCGCGACGACGGCAAGCATGGTCGCGAACGCGACCGCACAGATGAAGCCGAAGAACGCATTGCCGCCGACGGTGAGTGCGAGCAGGGGCGCTGCCATGTTGCCGCCGCCGCCGGCCTTGGCCACCGCCTCGGCGCCGACCAGCACCATGGCGCCGAAGCCGATGATGAAGACCATGAGATGAAAGACGCCGATCAGGCCGGTGGCATAGAGGATCGACAGCCGTGCGGCTTTGGAATCCTTCACCGTGTAGGCCCGCATCAGCACATGCGGCATCGCGGCGGTGCCGAACATCAGGCCGAGCCCGAGCGAGATGGCATCCCATTGACCAGAGACCACCTTCGATCCCGGCTGCAGCACCTTGGTGCCGTATTTCTCGGACGCCGCGGCGAACAGCTTCAGCGGGTTCATGTCGAAATGGGTCAACACGAGGAGGGCGAGCAGGATGCCGCCGCCCATCAGCAGCACCGCCTTGACCACCTGCACCCAGGTCGTCGCTAACATGCCGCCGAACAGCACATAGACCAGCATCACGCTGCCCACGACGATGACCGACCAGGTGTAGGGCAGGCCGAACAGCAGCTTGATCAGCGATCCCGTCGCGACCATCTGGGCGATCAGGTAGAACAGGATCACGGCAAGTGTACCGATGGCGCCGGCGAGGCGCACCGGGCGCTGGCGCAGGCGATAGGCCACGACGTCGGCGAAGGTGAAACGGCCGACATTGCGCAATGGCTCGACGATCAGGAACAGAATGATCGGCCAGCCGACCAGCCACCCGATCGAATAGATCATGCCGTCGAAGCCGTTCGAGGTGACGATGCCGGCAATTCCGAGCAGGGCCGCGGCGCTCAGGAAGTCTCCCGCGAGTGCCCAGCCGTTCTGCCACGGCGTGACCTGGCCGCCGGCGGCAAAGAAGTGCTCGGTGGTGCGCGTGCGCCGCGCAGCCCAATAGGTGATTGCCAGCGTCAACGCCATGAAGGCGAAGAAGAACCCGATCGAAAGCGTGCTGCTGCCCATTTGCCTGTCCCCTTAGCGAAGCTCGCGAACGCCTGCGTCGAACACCCGGTTCGCCCACAGCACGTAGACCAGGCAGAGCACGAAGGAAGAGATGATGACGAGCGGGCCGAGCACGATGCAAAGCGACAGGCCGGGCACCAGGATGGTGCCGAGCAGCGGCTTGTCGAACGCGAAGAGCCCCATGAAGCCGAAATAGATCACGATCATCGCAACGCTCAGAACGAGCGCGACCGTCAGCCGCTTCTTGGCCAGTTTCTTGGCCAGCTGCTCGGCCTGCTTCTTGGCCAATGCGCCGCCGTTCGGCGCCGGATCGGCATTGCCGGGAATAACCACGTTCATATCGGCCCCTCAAAACTTCAGCGCGCTCTGCTTGCGCCAATCGGACGAGCTTCAGCCGGGGGCTGACGGAAGGGAATTATGGATTTTTGCAATCTGCTGTGCGCGGCTGCGGCACGACATCGGCCAGCGTGACCTGCATGTCGGGATCCTGCTTCAGGGTATTTTTCAGGAAGGCGCGGACGGCGCGGATGCGCGGGGCGAATTGCAGGTCGCTGTGGACGTTGAGCCAGACCTCGCGAACGGTGCCGGCGAGAGCCGGCAGCACCGGTATCAGGTCGGGCCGGTCCCTTGTGGCAAAGCTCGGAAGCATCACGATGCCGAGGCCGCCCGCCGCGGCGTTCATCTGCGCGATCATGCTGTTGGAGTGGAAGGCGATTTTCGGCTCTTCGATGACGTCGGCGAGCCAGCGCACCGAATCGACCTGGATCAGGTCCTCGATATAGGACACGAACCAATGATCCTGCAGGTCGCGCAGGCTTGCGGGCATCCCGTGGTGGTCGAGATAGTCCTGGCTCGCGAATAGCCCGAGCCGAAACTTGCCGATGCGCTCCGAGATCAGGCCCGGACCGGGCGGCCGGAAGAAGGACACGAACAGATCGGCCTCGCGCTTATGGACGTAGACCGTCTGGGCGGACGTGACGAGTTCGACGGTGAGCTGCGGCGTGGTGCGTCGCAGTTTGGCAAAGCGTTGCGCCAAATAGAGCGAGGCGATCCCCTCCATGGTGGCGAGCCGCACGGTCCCGACGAGCTCCTGGGTGTCGCTGGCGCTGGCTTCCTCGCGGATCGCGATCACCGCGCTCTCGACCCGCTCGGCATGACGCAGCAACCGCTCGCCGACTTCGTTGAGCTTGAGGCCGGTGCGGTGGCGTTCGAACACCGCAACCCCGAGCGAAGCTTCCATTTGGGCGATGCGCCGGCTGACGGTGGAATGGTCGAGCCGCAGCCGCTTTGCCGTTTGGCTCAAATTCCCGGCGCGGGCGGCGCAGAGAAACACCCGCAGATCGTCCCAGTTGATCGTGTCGAACATCACCGGCCTCCAGGTTGCGGCCGTTGAAATTGCGGCCCTTGTCAGCAAAGCAATTCCCGTTCCAGCGCGTGGCGGTTCCGATCCTTCGCAACCGACCTTGCGACAATTCCCATGCACGCCGGCAAGCCAGGGATGATACCGCTTCGCTCCCCTAGTCCTAGCCGGGATTTTCGACATGCTTCCTCGTTTCAAGGCTGCTGCCGTCCACGCCGCGCCCGTCTTCCTCGACAGCTGGGCGACCACCGAAAAGGCGATCGCCATCATTCGCGAGGCGGCCAGAGCCGGCGCCGAGCTGATCGCGTTTCCCGAAACCTATATTCCCGCCTTTCCGGTCTGGGCTGCGCTATGGCCTCCAATCGACAACCACGATCTGTTCGTGCGCATGGCGGAGCAATCCGTGCTGGCGGACGGACCGGAAGTGGCGCGGCTCTGCGCCGAGGCGCGCGCCCTCGGCGTCACGGTCTCGATCGGTATCAGCGAGCGCTCGGCCGTCAGCGTCGGGGGGCTGTGGAACTCGAACCTGCTGATCGGCGAGACCGGAGAAATTCTCGTCCATCACCGCAAGCTGGTTCCGACCTTCTATGAGAAGCTGGTGTGGTCGTCCGGGGATGGTGCGGGCCTTAAAGTCGCGGAGACGCGGCAGGGCCGGATCGGCGGGTTGATTTGCGGCGAGAATACCAATCCATTGGCCCGCTTCGCGCTGATGGCGCAGGGCGAGCAGGTGCACATTTCGAGCTGGCCGCCGATGTGGCCCACCCGGCGCCCGGCAGGCGGCGGCAATTTCGACAACGTGGCCGCCAACCGCATCCGGGCCAGCGCCCATTGCTTCGAAGCCAAGGTATTCGGGATCGTCACCGCCGGCTACATGGACCAGGCGTTGCGCGCCTTCCTCATTGAACGCGATCGAACGATCGCCGACGTGATCGACCAGACACCACGTGCGGCGAGCTTCTTCGTCGATCCGACCGGCAGCGTCTTCGGCGATGGATTGCAGGACGAGGAGGGGATCGCCTACGCGGAGATCGATCTCAATCGCTGCGTCGAGCCGAAACAGTTTCACGACGTAGTCGGTTACTACAACCGCTTCGACATCTTCGGCGTGACGGTCGACCGCAGCCGGTTGACCCCGGCTCGATTCCGCGATCCAGAGCAGCCGATAGCGGACGTGCAAGACGCGGCAATTCTGTCGGTCGATGCCGACGCTGCATCGAATGGGCAGGGCCGCGACCTCCGGAGCTGACGAAGCCTTGGTGCTGCCTCACACGATCCTTCGTCCGCGGGCGGGACCCGACGCGGACATCGCGGTCCGGCATTCTCGATAGTCCGCAAACCTGCACCGTTGCCAACGCGGGAATGTATGGCTACGCTTTACCCTGGGTAGGCTGCCAAACGTTCCTTCGATCGGCCGGACGCTCATGCCAAAATTCCTTCGCATCGGAGTCCATCAGTCGAACGTTTCCGGATACACGTCGAAGGCATGGTGCATTCGACGGGCCGGCTCGACGGTTTTCCTGAAATGGGGCGCCGTGCAGGTTGATGGCGCGGGCGACAGGCGAAAGGTCCACTGGACGTTTCCACCGCAGGAAAAAACCATTCGCTGCCGCACGGTGCAGCGCGCCCAGGACTACACCAAGGCCGCCATCGCGCGGCGACGCAGCCATCGCTATGAACCGCTGGCTGGGAATATCGCGAACCGGCGGCGAACCACCGACCGGGACTCGCAGCTCAAGCAGGCGCTCGCCACGATCCTCTATGTCGATATCGTCCGATCCACCGAAAAGGCCGCGCGGCTCGGCGACACGCGCTGGGCGACGGTGATGAACCACTACTATGTCGCTGTGCGCAGGGAGCTGAAGGCCTTGCGGGGGAAGGAAGTCGTGACGACGGGCGACGGGTTGCTGGCGACGTTCCGCGCGCCGGCAGCCGGGATCCGTTGCGCGACCGCGATCCGCGAGTCCGTGCGCACGCTGGGGCTGGAGATCAGGGTCGGACTGCACGCGGGCGAATACAAGGTGAGTGGCGCGGAGGTGATCGGGCTTGCGTTTCACATCGGCGCGCGCGTCGCGGCGAAAGCGCGGGCCGGCGAAGTGCTGGTCTCGAGCGCGGTCAAGGACCTGATGTCAAAGTCCGAAATCCGCTTCAAGGACCGCGGCGCGCACCAGCTCAAAGGCGTGCCGGAGCGATGGCGGCTCTACCGGGTGGAGCATTAGGGCGTCCCGGGAGCGTCGACTACCGCCAGCGTCGGCTGGCCTCGCCGAAAGGCGTTAATGACATATTGATGCGGTTAACGACGTTTGCCGTCTGCGTTTTCATCGCTCTTAGGAGGCGACAAGGCAAAACACGGCATGCGCAAACATGCCGCGACCGTTCTGATTGGAGTCTTTTGCAGCCTGGTGACGTACTTCAGCGCCGCACGACTCTACCAATGGGCCGAGACCGGACAGTTGGCGGTGCTGTCCCGGAAGACACACGACCAGCCTGAGTTCGTTTCCTGGGGCGACGATCGGCCCAGCTTCGTGCTGCTGTTCGCGCTCTATCTGTTTTTCCTCAAGAACGGACTGCTCGGCATGCTGGTTACGTGCCGCGAGGTCTGGCTGCGTGGCCGGGGATGGGAACCGTGAGCGCGCGGCTGATCGCTGGATTGATCAGGGTGCTGCTCGGAGGTCTTCTCACGGCCGGTCCGCCGCTCGTGTCGGTCGCGCGCGGCGACGAAACTGCGAGCATCAATGCACGACGCGAGGCGCTTCGCGAATGGAGCAGCCTTGCCAATGGACGCACGGACTTTGAAATTTCCGATCCGGCCTTGGTGCCAAGGATGCTCGCGCTTGCGGCCGAGCAATCCGGCTGCAAATACAGTGATGACATCGAAAAGCTGCCGGTTCGCTTCATGAAAGTGGCCGGGCACCGTCTCGCGCTGATGTTCTGTCGGCTTTCCGTGACCGGATCGCATCGCGCGTTCGATCTTTCCGACGTCAGCAGACCAAAGCCGATGGAATTTCCGTACGTCGCGCTGAACGGCTTCGGTACGACGGACACTCCGGGTTTCATCACATGGAGGGAGGAGGCCGGCTTGTTTCAGGCTGAAACCGGATCGGACCTGTGTCCCAGCCCACACCTGCGGCATGTCTATCGGCTAGACGTGACCAATCGCGAAAGCTTTGTCGTGGTTCGCGTCGAGGTCAGCGCGCCTGCGTGCGGCGCGGGTCAGGAATGGACCACGATCTGGGAGGCGAAACCGTGGCCCGCGCCGGCGGATCCGCACTGACGCGCTCTTGCCAAAATGGTTAGCCCCGATTAACCAACCTTTCGCATCACCTTGCCGTTTAAGACTGTCGCAATCGGCAATAATTATTGAGTATCTTGCGGCCGGCGATTCCCGTTAAGGGACCGTGTCGCCGCTTTGGCAAATTTTCGGCGATTTTTGGGGACATTGAACCGCATGTGCGGCATCGTCGGCATTCTTGGACGCGCTCCGGTCGCGGAGCAATTGGTGGATTCGCTCAAGCGGCTCGAATATCGCGGCTATGATTCCGCGGGTGTCGCCACGTTGGAGAATGGCGGCCTGGCGCGGCGCCGCGCTGAGGGCAAGCTGAAGAACCTCGAGGCCCGGCTCGAGGCCAAGCCGCTCGGCGGCCATACCGGCATCGGCCACACCCGCTGGGCCACGCACGGGCGGCCGACCGAGAACAACGCGCATCCCCACGCCACCGAGCGCGTCGCCGTGGTGCATAACGGCATCATCGAGAATTTCCGCGAGCTGCGCGAGGAGCTCGAGGCCAAGGGTGCGGCGTTCTCGACCGAGACCGACACCGAGGTCGTGGTGCATCTGGTCGACAATCTGCTCAAGGGCGGCGTCAAGCCGATCGAGGCGGTGAGGGCGGTGCTGTCGCAGCTGCGCGGCGCGTTCGCGCTCGGCTTTATCTTCGCCGGCGAGGACGATCTGATGATCGGCGCGCGCAACGGCCCGCCGCTCGCGGTCGGCCATGGCGATGGCGAGATGTATCTCGGGTCCGACGCGATCGCGCTCGGGCCGTTCACCGATACGATCAGCTATCTCGAGGATGGCGATTGGGTGGTGCTGAACCGCAAGGGCGCCACGATCTTCGACAAGGACAACGCCATCGTCCACCGCGAGGCGATCAAGCACACGACGGCAACGGCGCTGGTCGACAAGGCGAACTACCGCCACTTCATGGCGAAGGAGATCCACGAGCAGCCGGAAGTGGTCGGGCACACGCTGGCGCGCTATGTCGACATGGCGACCGAGCGCGTCACCATGCCGGTGAAGCTGCCGTTCGACTTCAAGGATATCCAGCGCATCTCGATCACGGCCTGCGGCACCGCGAGCTATGCCGGCTTCGTCGCGAAATACTGGCTGGAGCGGCTGGCCCGGCTGCCGGTCGAGCTCGATGTCGCCTCCGAATTCCGCTACCGCGAGGCACCGCTGCGCAAGGGCGACCTTGCGATCTTCATCTCGCAGTCGGGCGAGACCGCCGACACGCTGGCGGCGCTGCGCTACGCCAAGGCGCAGGGCGCACACACGCTCTCGGTCGTCAACGTGCCGACCTCGACGATCGCGCGCGAGAGCGAGACCGTGCTGCAGACGCTCGCCGGTCCCGAGATCGGGGTTGCCTCGACCAAGGCGTTCACCTGCCAGCTGATGGTGCTGGCCTCGCTCGCGGTCGCCGCCGGCAAGGCGCGCGGCGAGCTGTCCGATGCCGACGAGGCCAAGCTGGTGCATGGTCTGGTCGAGATCCCGCGCCTGATGTCGGAAGCGCTCACCACCGAAGTGCAGATCGAGAAGCTGGCGCGCGAGATCTCGAAGTCGCGCGACGTGCTCTATCTCGGCCGCGGCACCAGCTATCCGCTGGCGCTGGAGGGCGCGCTGAAGCTGAAGGAAATCTCCTACATCCACGCCGAGGGCTACGCCGCCGGCGAGCTCAAGCACGGGCCGATCGCGCTGATCGACGAGCACATGCCGGTCGTGGTGATCGCGCCCTACGACAAGGTGTTCGAGAAGACCGTCTCCAACATGCAGGAGGTCGCCGCCCGCGGTGGCAAGATCATCCTGATGACCGACGCCAAGGGCGCGGCGGAAGCGACCATCCAGTCGCTGGTGACGATCGTGATGCCGGACATGGGGGCTACCTTCGCGCCGATGGTCTACGCCGTTCCGGTGCAGCTGCTCGCCTATCATACCGCTGTCGTGATGGGCACCGATGTCGACCAGCCGCGGAATCTGGCCAAATCGGTCACGGTCGAATAGTCGCAAGCCGCAGCTTCACGCGGCCCTTCAAAAATGCGACAGAATGGCTTAGCTGGGTGGTGGACTACGGCCGCTTCGACGACCCTGGAACAGCAATGACCTCCAACCAAGTGCCTCCCGCCTCGACCGGTGAATTGCCCCCGGATGCCCCGCGCGGGCTGATGGCGCGGTTTCGCAACTATTTCCTGACCGGCCTCGTGGTGGCCGGACCGGTTGCGATCACCCTGTATCTGACCTGGTGGTTCGTGAACTGGGTCGACAATCTGGTCCGGCCGTTCGTGCCCACGGCCTACCGGCCGGAAACCTATCTGCCGTTCGGGCTGCCGGGTTCCGGCCTGATCGTCGCGGTCATCGCGCTGACGCTGCTCGGCTTCCTCACCGCCAATCTGATCGGGCGAACCCTGGTCGATCTCGGCGAACGGCTGCTTGGCCGCATCCCTGCGGTGCGCGCGATCTATCGTGGCCTCAAGCAGGTGTTCGAAACGCTGTTCTCCGGCAACGGCTCGAGCTTTCGCCGCGTCGGCCTCGTCGAGTTTCCCTCGCCCGGCATGTGGTCGATCGTGCTGATCTCGCAGGCGCCGAGCGCCGAACTTGCCGCTAGCCTGCCCGGAGCGGAAGAGCACATCTCGGTGTTCCTGCCGTGCGCGCCGAACCCGACCACCGGCTTCTTCTTCTACGTGCCGAAGAGCAAGATCATCGAGATC
The DNA here is from genome assembly GCF_054058795.1 of Bradyrhizobium sp. USDA 4506. Lineage (NCBI taxonomy): Bacteria > Pseudomonadati > Pseudomonadota > Alphaproteobacteria > Hyphomicrobiales > Nitrobacteraceae > Bradyrhizobium > Bradyrhizobium sp. USDA 4506. The sequence continues at coordinate 2,710,997 of NZ_JBSSBM010000002.1, forward strand.
GAGATGAGCACCGAGGATGCCGCGACGCTGATCATGTCCGCCGGCGTGGTGCAGCCCGGCGCCAACGATCAGAAGCGCGCCGCGGCGCTCGCCGGCATGGCCAATGCTGCGCGCATTGCGAGCCAGGCTTCGCTGCAGCCGGCAACTCAGCCCGCGCCGGCGAAGGTGGAGTAGCGGCCGGCGCGCCTATGCGGCGTGTCTAGCTGTACCATCGCGCTATCGCACCGTCATCCTGAGGAGCGCGCTCTTGCGCGCGTCTCGAAGGATGAATCGGCCCCGCTGGTGGCCGTCGATCCTTCAAGACGCGCGGAGCCTGTCATCGGGCCGCGCTTTGCGCGGACCCGTTGGCGCTCCTCCAGCGACAAAGGCGAAGCCTTTGCGCGGGGATGACGGGACGGACGGCGGCGTGCGTCGCGCTGAATCACCCCGCGCCGATCAGCGGCACGGCTTCGTCGCGTTCGTAGAGGTAGAGCAGGACGCGCAGCGCTTCGCCGCGTTCGCCCTTCAGCTTCGGGTTGTCCTTCATGATCCGCAGCGCCTCGTCGCGGGCCTGGGTGATGAGCTGGCCGTGCACCTCGGAGCGCGCGATGCGGTAGCCGGGCAGGCCGCTCTGGCGGATGCCGAGCACGTCGCCTTCGCCGCGCAGCTTCAGATCCTCCTCGGCGATCCGGAATCCATCCGTGGTCTCGCGGATCACCTTCAGCCGCGCCTTCGATATCTCGCCGAGCGGCTCCTTGTAGAGCAGCAGACAGGTCGAGGCTTCGGAGCCGCGGCCGATGCGCCCGCGCAGTTGATGCAGCTGCGCAAGCCCGAAACGTTCGGCGTTCTCGATCACCATGATGGTCGCCGCCGGCACGTCGACGCCGACCTCGACCACCGTGGTCGCGACCAGGAGGCCGATCTCGTGCGCGGCGAATTGCGCCATCACGCGGTCCTTCTCGGTGCCCTTCATCTGGCCGTGCACGAGACCGACGCGATCGCCGAACCGCTTCTGCAGGCTCTCGAAACGTTCGGTCGCGTTGGTGAGATGCTCGGTGCCCTCGGCCTCGGATTCATCGACCAGCGGGCAGATCCAGTAGACCAGCTTGCCGGCGCCGAGCGCGCGGCCGACGCCGTCCATCACGTCCTCGATCCGGCTCATCGGCACCGCGCGGGTGTCGATCGGCTGGCGGCCGGCGGGCTTTTCGCGCAGCTCCGAGACGTCCATGTCGCCGAAATATGTCAGCACCAGCGTGCGCGGGATCGGGGTGGCGCTCAGCACCAGCACGTCGACGGCTTCGCCCTTGGACGTCAGCGCGAGGCGCTCGCGGACGCCGAAGCGATGTTGCTCGTCGACCACGGCAAGCGCCAGCGCCTTGTAGATCACGTCGTCCTGGATCAGCGCGTGGGTGCCGACCAAGAGATCGATCTCGCCGGCCTCGAGCTGTGCCAAAAGTTCGCGGCGCTCCTTGCCTTTCTCGCGGCCGGTGAGGATCGCAACCCGTAGGCCGGCGCTCTCGGCGAGCGGCGCGATGGTCTTGATGTGCTGGCGCGCCAGGATTTCGGTCGGCGCCATCAGCGCGGCCTGCTTGCCGGCTTCCGCAACCGCGGCGGCAGCCAGCAGCGCCACCACGGTCTTGCCGGAACCGACATCGCCCTGCACGAGGCGCAGCATCCGCACCGGCTGCTGCAGGTCCGCGATGATTGCCGCGACCGCCTCTTGCTGCGACCTGGTCAGCGCATAGGGCAGGGCATCGATGATCTTCCGGCGCAGATGACCATCGCCGGCGTTGCGCACACCGGCGGGGCGGCGCAGCGTGGCGCGGATCAGGGCGAGCGCGAGCTGGCCTGCCAGCAGTTCGTCGAAAGCGAGGCGCGACCAGAACGGGCCGTCGGGCAGGATGTCGGTCAGCTCGACCGGCACATGCACGCGGGTCAGCGCCTCCCTGATCGGCGGGAAGTTGCAGCGGCGCAGCACCTCGGGGCTGATCCATTCCGGCAGATCCGGCAGCCTGGTCAGCGCCTGCGCGATGGCGCGGCGGAGCGAGCCGATCGCAAGCCCCTCGGTCAGCGGATAGACCGGATCGATGCCGGACAGTTTTGCAAAGCCCGCTTCATCGACGACGCGATCGGGATGCACGATCTGCGGGATGCCGTCATACATCGCCAGCGTGCCGGAGACGTAGCGCTTCTCGCCGACCGGCAGCAGCTTCTCGACATAGCCGGGCTGGGCGCGGAAGAAGGTCAGCACGACGTCGCCGGTGTCGTCGCTGGCATAGACGAGGTAGGGCGCGCGCGAATTGCGCGGCGGCGGACGATGGCGGTCGACGGTGACCTCAAGCGTCACCATGATTCCGACCGCGGCGTCGCGGATCTTCGGCCGGGCGCGGCGGTCGATCACGCTCGCCGGCAGATGCAGCAGCAGGTCGACCAGCCGCGGCGTCTCGCTGCGGTCGAGCAGATAGCGCAGCAGCTTGTCCTGCTTCGGGCCGACCCCTTGCAGGGTCGTGACCTGGGCAAACAGCGGATTGAGCAGGGCTGGGCGCATCGACGAATCCAAGACCGTTTCACACCGTCATGCCCGGCCTTGTGCCGGGCATCCACGTCTTTTTTTGGAGCTGATGTCGGCCGGGTCCCGTCTACAAGGCTTCGACGGGCGCGCAAGCCCGGCGACGGCATGCGCCCAGGGAAACCCAAAACGCGGCGAATGAGGGCTGACATCGGCCATCGCCATGGCTATATCAGGCCCGCCCGGCACGTCCGGGCTTTTGGCGTTGGATGGATTTTGGGACATGACGGGATCGACACGATCGAGCAGCGGGCTCGATGACCGCCGCAAGCGGCTTTTGTTTCGCTGCTGGCACCGCGGCACCCGGGAGATGGACCTGATCCTCGGCCGCTTCGCCGACGCGACCATTGGCGAACTGTCCGACCACGAGCTCGGCGAGCTCGAGCATCTGATCGAGGTCCCGGATCCCGACCTCTATGCGGCGCTGACCGGCGACAAGGTGCTGCCGTCCGAATATGCCACCGCGCTGTTTGCCCGCATCAAGGCGTTCCGGGTCGCGGATCCCAGCGCATGAAACAGCCGATGAAATCACCGGCCGCGATGCTCGCGCCCGGCCGGGTGCTCACCATCGCCAACGTCGCCGAGGGCGCCGAGGGGCTCGTCATCTCGGATCTGGCGCGCGCCATCGCGGCGCAGCCGAAGCGTCCGGCGGTGAGCCTTGCCGTGGTGTGCCGCGACGGCGCGCGGATGCAGCAGCTCGCCCGCGCGCTGGAGTTCTTCGCGCCCGATATCGCCGTGATGCAGGTTCCGGCCTGGGACTGCCAGCCCTATGACCGCGTCTCGCCGCATGCCGGCATTTTGGCGCAACGCCTGACCGCTTTGGCCAAGTTGTCGCGGCTGGTCGGCAGCGACAAGCCGCTGATCGTGCTCACCACGGTAAATGCGGCCGTGCAGCGGGTGCCGGCGCGCGATCAGGTCGCAGCGCAAGCGCTGTCGGTTGCGCCAGGCAATGTGGTGCCGATGGATTCGGTCGTGGCCTGGCTCGAGCACAATGGCTACACCCGTTCGTCCACGGTGCGCGAGCCCGGCGAATATGCCGTGCGCGGCGGCATCCTCGATCTGTTTCCGGCCGGCCTCGACCAGCCGGTGCGCTTCGACTTCTTCGGCGACAGCCTGGAATCGATCCGCACCTTCGATGCCGAGACCCAGCGCACGCTGCTCGACATGCGCGGGCTCGATCTCGTGCCGGTGTCGGAATTCCAGCTCACCACCGAAACCATCCGGCGTTTCCGCATGGGCTATGTCGCCGCGTTCGGCGCGCCGGGGCGCGACGATCAGCTCTATGAAGCCGTCTCCGAGGGACGGCGTCACCCCGGCATGGAACACTGGCTGCCGCTGTTCCAGGAGCGGATGGACACGCTGTTCGATTATCTCGACGGCGCGACGGTCGCGATCGAGCCGCAGGGCGAGGACGCGGCGCGCGAACGCTTCTCGCAGATCGTTGACTACTATGACGCGCGGCGCGAGGCGCTGGAGCATCCCGGCAGCGGCGCGATCTACAAGCCGCTGCCGCCGGACCAGCTCTATCTGACCGAGGCCGAATGGACCAAGCTGCTCGGCGATGCGCCGCTGGCGCGGCTGACGCCGTTCGCGGTGCCCGAAGGCTCGCCCGACGTGTTCGACGCCGGCGCGCGGCAGGGCCGCAATTTTGCCCCCGAACGCGCCGACAGCAATGTCAACGTGTTCGAGGCCGTGGTCGGCCATGTCGGCGCGCTGCAGTCACAGCGCAAGAAGGTGGTGATCGCGTTGTGGAGCGAGGGCTCGCGCGACCGCATGGGCGCGATGCTGCGCGACCACAAGCTCTTGAACACGACCAGCGTCAACACCTGGCGGATCGTGCAGGCGACGCCGCGCAACGAGACCATGCTGGCCGTGCTCGGGATGGAATCCGGCTTCGAGACCGACGAGTTCGCCGTCATCAGCGAGCAGGACATTCTCGGCGACCGCCTGGTGCGGCCGCGCAAGGCGAGCCGCAAGCTCGACAATTTCATCTCGGAGGTGACGAGCCTTGCAACCGGCGATCTCGTGGTCCATGTCGAGCACGGCATCGGCCGCTTCGTCGGGCTGCAGACACTGGAAGTCTCCGGCGCGCCGCATGACTGTCTCGAGCTGCATTATGCCGCCGAAACAAAGCTGTTCCTGCCGGTCGAGAACATCGAGCTGCTGTCGCGCTATGGCTCCGACAGCGCCAATGTCGAGCTCGACCGTCTCGGCGGCGGCGGCTGGCAGGCACGCAAGGCCAAGCTGAAGAACCGGATCCGCGAGATCGCGGGCGAATTGATCAAGATCGCGGCCGAGCGGCAGCTGCACGAGGCGCCGAAATTCCCGCTGCAGCCGCATGTCTATGACGAGTTCTGTGCGCGCTTCCCCTATGAGGAGACCGAGGATCAGCTCGGGGCCATCACCTCGACCTTGAAGGACCTCGAGATCGGCCGTCCGATGGACCGGCTGATCTGCGGCGACGTCGGCTTCGGCAAGACCGAGGTGGCGCTGCGCGCGGCGTTCGCCGTGGCGCTGGAGGGCAGGCAGGTCGCGGTGGTGGTGCCGACCACGCTGCTGGCGCGTCAGCACTCGCGGACTTTCACCGAGCGCTTCCGCGGCTTCCCGGTCAATGTCGCGCAGGCCTCGCGGCTGGTGTCGACCAAGGAGCTCAACCAGGTCAAGAAGGGGCTCACCGACGGCAACGTCGACGTCGTCGTCGGCACCCATGCGCTGCTCGGCAAGACCATCAAGTTCAAGGACCTCGGCCTGTTGATCGTCGACGAGGAGCAGCATTTCGGCGTCAGCCACAAGGAGCGGCTGAAGCAGCTGCGCGCCCAGGTCCATGTGCTGACGCTGTCGGCAACCCCGATCCCGCGCACCCTTCAGCTTGCATTGACGGGCGTCCGCGAGCTCTCGATCATCGCCTCGCCGCCGGTCGATCGCCTCGCGGTGCGCACCTTCGTCGCGCCGCATGATCCCCTGATGATCCGCGAGGCACTGCTGCGCGAACGCTACCGTGGCGGCCAGGCGTTCTACGTCGTGCCGCGGATCGAGGACCTCGCCGGCGTCAAGGATTTCCTCGACAAGAACGTGCCGGAGATGAAGGTCGCGGTCGCCCACGGCCAGATGCCGCCGACCGTGATCGAGGACATCATGTCCGCGTTCTACGACGGCAAGTACGACATCCTGCTCTCGACCACGATCGTCGAGTCCGGTCTCGACATCCCGAACGCCAACACGCTGATCGTGCACCGCGCCGACATGTTCGGCCTCGCCCAGCTCTACCAGCTGCGCGGCCGCGTCGGCCGCTCCAAGCTGCGCGCCTATGCGCTGTTCACGCTGCCGGCACAGCAGAAGATCACGGCGCAGGCGGAGCGACGGCTCAAGGTGCTGCAATCGCTGGAGACGCTGGGGGCCGGCTTCCAGCTCGCCTCGCACGACCTCGACATCCGCGGCGCCGGCAATCTGCTCGGCGAAGAGCAATCCGGCCACATCAAGGAAGTCGGCTTCGAGCTGTACCAGTCGATGCTGGAGGAGGCGATCGTCAACCTCAAGGCCGGCGTCGCCGAGCCGGCCGCCGACCGCTGGTCGCCGCAGATCACGATCGGCATGCCGGTCCTGATCCCCGAGGACTATGTCAACGACCTCAGCGTGCGGCTGTCGCTGTATCGCCGGCTCGCCGATCTCGACACCGACGAGGACATCGACGCCTTCGCCGCCGAGATGCGCGACCGCTTCGGCGTGCTGCCGGACGAGGTGCGCTATCTGTTCAAGGTCGCGGCGATCAAGGCCTATTGCCGAAGGGCCAATGTCGGCAAGGTCGATGCCGGCCCGAAGGGCGCCGTGATCGCATTCCGCGACAACAGCTTTGCGCATCCGGAGCGGCTGGTGAGCTTCATCCGCCAGCACGGCCAGGCCGCCAAGGTGCGGCCCGACATGAAGGTGGTGTTCTTCCAGGAATGGGATACGCCGGAAGAGCGGCTCGCCGGCACCACCGAGATCCTGCGCCAGCTCGCCAACCTCGCGGAGAGCAAGAAGGCGGCTTAACACGCGGTCCGACGCAGGCCTCGGCTCAGGATCGGATCAAATAGGGCGCAACGTGGTCGTCGAGCAGTTTCAGGAATTGCTCGGCGAGAACGCTGAGTTCGCCGATCGTCGGCTTCAGGACTCCGACCTCGTAGTGGATCGCCGGCGCGAAGGGGCGGACGACGAGCTTGCTCGCTCCGCTGGTTCGCCTGAGCGTTTCGGACGCGCTGAGCGCGTCGACGAGGCAGACACCCGCGCCATCGATGACGAGGTTGAGCGCGACGGCAAAGAATTCACACTCGATCGCCGGATGAAACGGCGTACCGCTGGCTTCGAAGGCGCGAGATACCGCGGCATAGGTCGATCGGCTCTGCGAGGTGATGATCAGATCATGTCGCTCGAGAAGATCGGGAGTGACGACTTTCCGGTCAGCCAGTGCATGCGTTGCAGGCATCACGCAGTCCAGGGACATTCGGTAGCGCCGCAATACGACATTGGTGCGGTCGAACGGCGGCTCGGCGACTCCGAAGTCGAATGCACGTGCCGAGACCAGGCTCCGGACATTCTCGGAGCTTCGGGTCAGGAGCCTGATCGTTGTTGACGGGCGCTCGCGCTGGAAGCGGCTGACGACGCCCGGAAGCCAGACTATCCCAGGTCCCGGACTCGCGATCGTCAGAACGCCGCGCTTGCCTGCGGAGATTCCGGCAGCGGCGTCCTCCAGTTCGGCAAACCCGGCGAGCGCCCGGATCGCTTCATTGTGCAACAGATGCGCCTCCGGCGTAGGCACGATATGGCGGCTCTCCCGGCGAAACAGCGCAAACCCGACATCTGCCTCCAGCCGTTTCAAGGCCGCACTCACAGCCGGCTGCGATACCCCGAGTGCACGCGCGGCCTCGGTTGCCGATCGATGCTGCATAACAGCATGAAAAATCTCAACAAGACGCCGATCCATAACCAATATCTATATATCGTTTCGATGTCGCTCGTGGTATGAGCATGAAGGGAAACGCTAATAACACAAGGAATTTTCGCACATCACGCCGGCGAAATTCCAGATAATGTTACCGCAATCTGAGCGTGACGAGCATTGGCATTATATTTGCTTATGTTTCGAGATGAAGTCGTCTGGAGGGTCTGCGGGGATGAACACAAGCCACGCATCGTGCGCCGCGTCGGTCCTGGCCGCCGAAGCGGTGGTCAAACGCTTCGGCGCCCACACCGTTCTGAACGGCGTGGATCTTGCGCTGGGCACCGGGCAGTCGACCTGCATCATCGGTCCAAGCGGCTCCGGCAAGACGACCCTTCTGCGATGCATGGCGCTGCTGGAGGCTCCTTCCGACGGGCGCGTCGTGATGGAGGGGGCGACGGTCTCGCAGGCCCGGCCATCGTCCGATGTGCGGCTCGCTGCCCGCAAGGTGCGGCCGGAAATCGGAATGGTGTTCCAGCAGTTCAATCTGTGGCCGCACATGACGGTGCTGGGAAATATCATCGAGGCCCCGATGCGGGTGCGCGGGGTCAGCCGGGATGAGGCGGTCGTCACGGCCGAACGGCTGCTTCAGAAGGTCGGCATGGAGGCGAAGCGCGATGCCTATCCGGCCAGGCTGTCCGGAGGCCAGCAACAACGCGTCGCGATCGCCCGGGCGCTTGCCATGCAGCCGAAGATACTCCTGTTCGACGAGCCGACGTCGGCGCTCGACCCCGAACTTCGCCGCGAGGTGCTGCAGGTCATGCGCACGCTCGCGCTCGAAGGCATGACGATGCTCGTGGTGACGCACGAGATGGGCTTCGCCCGGCGCGTGGCGAGCCATGTCGTGTTCATGGACGAGGGGATGATCGTTGAGCACGGCACTCCGGCCGCCTTTTTCGAACGGCCGACAACCGAGCGCGCCAAGCGCTTTCTCAATCAGTTTGACGAGTGATCAATGCACGACAGGAGATTGAAGCTCATGCCGAATCTGCGCCGACTTGCCTTCGTTTGCGCGCTCTTTCTCTCGATGACGCCGGCGGCTGCCCAGCAGACGCAGTCGCTCCTCTACGAGATCACCAAGAGCGGGGTACTCAGGGTCTGCATCTGGCCGATGTACTATTCAATTTCGTTCCGCAATCCAGATAGCGGACAGCTCGAGGGGATCGACATCGATCTCTCCAAGGAGCTCGCCAAGGACATGGGCGTGAAGCTGGACTATGTGGAGACCAGCTTTGGCAGTTTCATCGCCGACCTGCAGGCCAACAAATGCGATCTCGGCATGTTCGGCGTCGGGGCGACGATGAAGCGCGCGCAGGCCGTCGCGTTCTCGGACCCGTATCTGACGAGCGGCGTCTATGCCGTCGTGCGCAAGGGCGGCCCTATCACATCCTGGGCGGATATCGACAAGCCGGGCGTCAACGCCGGCGTCTCGCTCGGCAGCTATGTCGAGAACTTCATGCGGTCCTACTTCAAGAACGCCAAGACCGTCGCGGTCGCACCTCCGGCCACGACCCAGGCTGAGCTGATGGCGCAACGCGTCGACGTCGTCATGACCGATTATCCGGCCTCGATCAAAATGAATGCCCAGTTCGACTGGACCACGACGGTGGCGCCGCCGGAAAACCTGTCCGTGACGCCTTACGCGTACGTCATGAACCAGGGCGACCAGATCTGGTTGAATTACGTGAACCTGTTCGTTCGCACCATCAAGCTCGATGGCCGGCTCAAGGCCGCCGCCGAGAAGAACAAGCTCGGACCGATCGTCGCGCCCTGAGACATCAGATGCAAAGCTACAGCTTTCGCTGGGACGTCATCCCGAACAATCTGGGTTTTCTTGCCTCCGGCATGGAAATGACCCTTTTCATTTCAATTGTCACGCTCGTGGTGGCGACCCTGTTGGGGCTCGTCATCGCGATCATGCAGATGTCCCGCTTCCGCTTCGCGCGCATCATCGCGCTTTCGGTCGGCGAAATCGTCCGCAATACGCCGATCCTCGTGCAGCTGCTATGGGTCTATTACGTGCTGCCGATCGTCTTCAATGTGAGGATCGATGCGCTGGCCGCATCGATCCTCGGTCTCTCGCTCTATTCGGCGGTGTTCATCTCCGAGGTCTTCAGGGCGGGCATCCAGACCGTTCCGGTCGGGCACCGCGAGGCGGCGCAGGTGCTCGGCCTGACGCCCGCGCAGAGCTTTGTGCGGATCGTTGGCCCGCAGGCGATTCGCAGCGTGCTGCCGCCGCTGGCCGCCAATTTCGTCCAGCTCATCAAATATTCCTCGCTTGCGTCCGTGGTGTCGGTCGGCGAGGTCACGCGGCGCGGCATGGAGTTGTCGTCGTCAACGTTCAGGCCGCTGGAAATATTCACCTTCATCGCGGGGGTGTATTTCGCGATCTGCTGGCCGCTCACCCACTCAATCCGCATATGGGAAGCGCGCCTTGCACGACGTTGATCGAGTTCGCCGCGCGGTTTCGAGCGATCGGACCAGCCAGGTCGTCGAGCTGGCGATGCGGCTGATCGGAGTGGCGTCGCCAAATCCGGACGGCGACACGCGCGCCGTCGCGGCGCTGGCGGCCGATCTCCTCAGGGCGCATGTGCCGGGCGTTGCGGTTGAGCTGCATCCGGGGACAGCCGAGATCGTCAACGTCGTCGCGCGGATCAAAGGCCATGCCCCCGGCCGCCGCATCGTGTTCAACGGCCATCTCGACACCTATCCGTTGGGCGAGCGGATGAGCTGGTCGGTCAATCCCGACGGAGAGGTCGTCGGCGGCCGCCTTTACGGCCGCGGCGCGGCTGACATGAAGGGCGGCATTGCGGCATCGATGGCCGCGATGGCCGCACTGGCCGAGCAGCGCGAGGCATGGGCGGGAGAGGTGGTGCTGACGCTCGCCGGCGACGAAGAAAGCATGGGCCCGTACGGCACCAAATACCTGCTCGACCAGGTCTCCCATGCCAGCGGCGACGCCGTGATCATTGGCGACGCCGGTTCGCCGATGGTGTTGCGCTTCGGCGAGAAGGGATTCCTCTGGATCGAGATCGAGGCGGAGGGCAGCGCGGCGCACGGCGCGCATGTCCATCTCGGCATCAATGCGATCGATCGCTTGCGCGAAGCGCTGGACAGAGTGAGTGAGCTGCGCAGCCTGGCAGTTGCGATGCCGGTCAATGTCACCGATGCCATCCGCCGCGCAAGGCCCGTCTCCGAACCGTTGTGCGGCGCCGGCGAAGCCGACGTCCTGTCGAACGTCACGGTCAACATCGGAACGGTGAGTAGCGGTTCGTCACCGAACCTGGTGCCGAGCCATGCGCGAGCGGCCATCGACCTGCGTCTGCCGGTCGGCGTCACGTCGGAAGCTGTTCTCGCGCTGTTGCGAGAGGTGCTCGATCTGCCCGGCATCACATGGCGCGTGTTGCGCTGCTTCGAACCCAATCACACCGACCCCGGTAACGAGATCGTCACGCGCTGCGCAACTGCGGCGACGGACATCATCGGCAGGGCGCCGGCGATCAACATGCGCGTCGGCGGCTCCGATGCGCGCTGGTTTCGCATGGCCGGAATCCCGACGGTCGTCTATGGACCGACACCTCACAACATGGGCGCGCCGGACGAGTACGCTGACATCGCCGAACTGGCGACGGTGTCGCGCGTGCACGCGCTGACCGCCTTCGACATGCTGACAAGAGAGAACAGAGAATGAGCGACGTGGTGGGTTTCGTGGGTCCGGAAACATTCATGGGATTGCCGGCGGGGTTACCGCGGCCGGGCAGCCGCGCTGCCGTGCTCGGCGTGCCGTTCGATTGCGGCACGCATCCGTTCCGCGTCGGCGCCCGGCAAGGTCCCCTGGAGGTCCGGCGGGAGTCGCGGCTCATTCGCCGCTATCATCCGTCGCTCGCCGACGTCGATGTGCTGTCATTGCTGGGGGCGGTCGATGCCGGCGATGTTGCCTTGGTGCCGGGACGCATTGAAGACGCCTTTGTCAAGATCGAGGCTGCCGCTGGCCAGATTCTCGAGCTTGGCGCGGTGCCGGTCGGGATCGGCGGCGACGGTTCGGTTTCGCTTCCGCTGATGCGCGCCGCCGCCCGGTATCACAAGGATCTCGTCGCATTGCATATCGACAGCCATACCGATGCATATCCGTATACGCCGGACGATCGGTACAATGCGGCCACGCAGTTCACCAACGCGGCGCAGGAAGGCGTGGTGAACGCCGGCCGATCCTGGCACATCGGCGTGCGCGGCTTCACCTATTGCCCGGGTGTGCTCGAACATACGCGGTCGCTCGGATTTCGCGTCGTCACGATCGAGGAGCTGATGCGGCGCGGTTTCGCGCAGACCGTCGCGGAATTCAGCCAGGTCGTCGGCGCGCGGCCGGTCTATCTGTGCTGGGACATGGATGTGTTCGATCCATCGGTTGCTCCCGGCGTCTGCACGCCCGCCTGGGGAGGCCTGTCGGCCCGCGAGGGGATCGAATTGCTGCGCAGCCTTTCAGGCTTGAATATCGTCGCGATGGATTTCAACACGGTCAGCCCGCCACAGGACGTTCAGGGGATGGCCGCCCAGCTCTGCGCCCATATGATCATGGAGGCTCTCGTGCTGCTTGCCGCGGGCATGGGGCTGTTGCCGGACTGAAATCGCGGCGGCTTGATAGGTCACCCTGACTGTGCCCTAAAAATCCGCGGGCCTTACGACGCAGCGCGCTCCGGCGTTCCGAACAGGCGGCCGAGCAGCGACAGTGCGGAATCGCCCGGCATCAGCGTTGCGACGCTGACGGCGGGCTCGGAGCGGGCATCGCGGCGGCCGTTCTGGGTGTGGCGCATCACACTCGCCAGACGCCGCGTGATCGCTTGTGCGTTGCGCAGGTCGGTGCCGGCGAATGCCACGACCAGCGAGCGGCCGTCATGCACCGCGCCGAAATCGGCCCGGCGCATCAGCCGGCTGATGATCCGTGCGCCGTCGAACTGCGCGCGCGGCTGCGTGTTGTCGAAGGTGAAGCGTGCCACCGAGAGCGCGCCGCCGCGCTCGGCGGTCTGGTAGACCGCGGTCGCGAAGTCGCGCTCGAACGCGGCCTTGGTGAGCAGGCCGGTGCGGGCATCGATCAGGCCCTTGGCGTCGATCGCCTTCAGCATGCGGCCGAGCCGCGCCTCGAAGGCGTGCTGGCGGATCATCGGCAGCGCCATGTCGGCGATGCGGGTCGGCCCGGCCGTGACGATCTCGAGATTGGGCAGCTCGTATCGCGGCGTCAGCTCGCCCGAGGCGACGATCACCGGCAACGGGCGGAAGCGGACATCCTCGGTCAGCACGGTCAGGAACGCATCCATCACCCGCGGCGTGAAGCCTTCCGCCAGCACGATGCCGTCGATGTCGCGGCTCGAGAGATGCTTGGCGGCGGCCTCGATGCTCAGTGCGCCGACCACGCCGGCGCGTTCGCCGAGCGCGACCGACAGCGTCGGGTAGGCGCCGCCGCGGCCGATCAACAGCGCGGTGGCCTCTCCGATCGGATCGATGTCAGACAGGGCGATCGGTGCCGGCGGCACCAGGCGGCGCATCACGGTAGAATGCAGCGCGCGAACGCGTAAGGACGCGTTGAGCCGGGCGACCAGCCGATCCGGCAGACCCTTGCTCTGGAAGAATGCGATCACGGTGTCGGGCAGGGTGGTCGCGGGATCGACCGCGATCAGCGGCAGATACGGCGCACGGGCGGCGGCGCGCTTGGCGAGGCCCGACAGGGTGACGAAGTCGACCCCCTCGGCGGCCGCGATGATCGCGGCCGGCTTGACCTGCTCGATGGCCCGTCCGACCTCGTTCCAGCCGGTGACCACGACCGGGAAGAGTTTCGTCTCATCGAGGGCTGCGGCAAACGACGGCTTTGTCGACGCCGATACGATGAGGACCGGACCTTGTTGGGACATTCGAACGCTCGAAACCAATGCTTAAGATCAGCAACGGCTGCGATGCTAGTTCGCATGGCTTAATGCGGCGTCAACACAATGATAAGACTAACACAATGATAAGATTTTAACTCAACCCGGCGCCACCACGGTCGCGAAATGCCTCGACCATCAAGGGGTTAAGCCCAAGTTCTGTGAGGGCGTCGCGGGCGCGCGCATTGTCCTGTGCCCGTCCGGCGAGCCGGTGGCCGCTGAGACGGTCCGGCAATGCGGTGAGCAGCGCGCCCTGGCCGAGGCGCCGCGACCACTCCTGCAGCTCCTGGGCGAGGAAGCGGTAGCCGCCGACCGTCATCACCCCCGACGGCGGCGCGGTGATGTTGACGGCCCCGGTCGCGCGATCGACCCGCGCGGCATATTCGGTGTCGACGAAATCGCGCGGCGGCGGCGCGATCAGGCTGTCGCCGGGCGGAGGCGGCGGCGCATAGGCGGCGACCGGCACCATCGGGCCGCGCAGGCCGAGCGTGCCCTTCGGCGTCAGCAGGATCTCGCCGGCGACCGATGCGCCGGGCGCTTCGCGCGGCGCACTGTGCGGCCCCGGCTTGATCACGGCCGGCGATCCGTCCTCGGCGGTGCGGCGGGCGCCGAACAGCCCGGCCTCGCCGAACAGATAGACGTCGGTCATGGTCACCCGCCGCGAGCTCCAGTGCGCGCTGGAGGCAACCTGCTCCGGCGTACGCCAGAGGCCGATCACGGTGCGCAGGCTGGGCAGGCGCTCCGACAGGCCGCGCTCGTCGAGCCGCAGCGCGAGCTGCGCCGGCGCGATCAGCGTATTGCAGGTGTGATCGTTGAACTGGGTCTCGAACGCGTCCTCGTCGAAGGGGTGGTGCAACACCAGCGTTCCGCCCGACAGGAGCCAGGTCACCAGCGACGCGCAGATGCCGGCGAACGACATCGGCGCGAACGCCGACATGATGGTGGCGCCTGGCGGCAGATCGCTCTCCAGCGACATCGCGAGCCCGCCGGCGATCAGGCCAAAATGCGCCCGCGGCACCGGACGAAGACCTTCGCTGGTGACGTCGAAGGAGATCAGCGCCGGCTTGCGGCCGTCCTGGATCATCGGGCGCGAGGCCCGGGAGTCCTCCAGGATCGCCTGGTCGAGCGACGCCATGCCTTCGGGCAGATCGGTCCCGAAGCCGCAGACATGGCGGATCGAGAACGCTTCCGCCGCGGCGTTCATGGCGATGTCGGCATAGGAGACGCCGTCGATCCGGCCGCAGCTGACGATTGCCCGCGCCGCGGTGCGGTTGAGCACAGACGTCAGCTCGGCCTGCCGCCACAGCAGCGGCAGCGGCACCACCACGAGGCCGACCCGATGCGCGGCAAGGACGGTCAGAGCGAATTCGACCGTGCCGGGCAGCTGCACGGCGATCACCGTGTTGGCCGGCAATCCGCTCTGCACGAAGTGGGCGGCGATCGCCGAGATCGCGCGGTCGGCCTGGGCATAGGTCAGGCGCTTGCGGGTCTGTCCGGTGATGCGCTGCTTGTTGAGCGGGTCGACCAGCGCCAGCGCCTCGGGTTGCCGCGACAAAGTGCGCTTGAACAGGGTATCGAGCGTTGGCGAGGTGATCGACTGGTTCACGGGTTCAACGTCGGTTGCATCGCTTCGCTCGGACCAGGTCATGCCGCGTCGGGTCGTATCACTCGGCAAATCATCTGGATTGCGTGCCGGGCTTCTGCCACCAGGTCTCCGGCAGGTAGCCCGTCAACGCCGTGGTCGAAGGCCGTTCTATCCGATTCCAGCGCGCGATCCATTGCTCTCCCAAGTTAAATAGGGGGATAGCGTAGAAGCCCGACATCAGGGCCCGGTCCAGCGCCCGCACCGCCGAGACGAAAGCCGGCCGCTCGCGTGCCGCGAGCAGCGCCGCAATCATGGCGTCGATGGCGGGATCCTTGGCGCCCATGTAATTCCTTGTGCCCGGCACATCGGCGGCCTGGCTGCTCCAGTAGAACCACTGCTCGTTGCCCGGCGACAGCGACTGGTCCCAGCGGATGGGGATCATGTCGAAGTCATAGCCGACCCGGCGCTGCTCGAACTGCACCGCGTCGACCACCCGCACCGCGGCTTCGATGCCGGCCCGCTTCAGGTCACGCTGATAGGCGAGGGCGATCCGCTCATGCTCGCGCGTCGTCACCAGGATCTCGATGCGCAGCGGCGTCCCTGTCGAGCGCTGCTTCAAGACTGTGCCGTCGAGCGCGTAGCCCGCCTCGGCGAGCAGCGCGAGCGCACTGCGCAGGAGGCCGCGGTCGCGCCCCGACCCGTCGGTGACCGGCAGTCGATAGCGGCCGTCGAGGATATCGGGCTGGATGTGCGACAGATATGGCTTGAGCAGCTCGCGCTCGCGATCGTCGGCGGGGCGGCCATAGGCGGACAGATCCGATCCGGCGAAGAAACCGCCGGCCCGCGAAAACAGTCCGAAATAATAGTTGCGGTTGACCCATTCGAAATCGAACAACATCGCGAGTGCCTGACGCACCCGCAGGTCGGCGAATTTCGGCCGCCGGCTGTTGAAAACCAGGAATTCGGACGGCCGCGGCGTGCCGATCTTGATGGTGTCGCGGATCACCTCGCCGTTGCGCGCCGCCGGGAAGTCATAGCCGTCGTGCCAGCGCAACGGCTCGGTCTCGGTCCGGAAATCATACAGGCCGCGCTTGAAGGCCTCGAACATGCCGTTGGCCTCGCGGTAGTAATCGAGCCTGATCTCGTCGAAGTTCCAGAGGCCGCGGTTGATGGGCAGGTCGCGGCCCCAATAATTGGGATCGCGCGTGAAGGTGACGCTGGCGCCGGGCTTGACCGCCGTCACGCGGTAGGGGCCGGACCCGATCGGCGGGGCCAACGTCGTTTCCTCGAACTTCTCGGGATCGATGGCGTGCCGCGGCAGGATCGGCATCAGGCCGAGGATCAGCGGCAATTCGCGATCCGCCACGCCGCCGAAATCGAACCGGACCGTGAGCGGGTCGAGCGCCTCGGCCTTTGCGACTTTCGAATAATACTGGCGGTGCATCGGACGGCCATGGTCGCGCAGCAGCGCCAGCGAGAACAGCACGTCGTCGGCGAGTACCGGCCGTCCATCCGAGAAGCGGGCGCGTGGATCGATGTGGAATGTCACATAGCTTCTGGCGTCGTCGGTCTCGACGCTGCGCGCGAGCAGGCCGTACAGCGTGAACGGCTCGTTATTGCCCCGCGCCATCAGGCTTTCGTAGACATAACCGCGCTCATAGCCGTAGCCCCTGACCTGCTGCACGGCGATGCCCCTGATGATCAGGGGATTGAGGCTGTCGAAGGTGCCAATCACGCCCTGGACCAGGCGGCCGCCCTTGGGAGCGTCGGGATTGGCATAGGGCAGGTGGGTAAAGTCGGGTGGCAGCGCTGGGGCGCCATGCATCGCGATCGCGTGGCTCTCGGCGGCCGCCGCAGGGACCAGCCCGCTCGTCGTGTACCCCAGGACCAGCCAGATGGCGGCCCATGCGGCGCGCCAAGTGTGCCCGGGAACACGTGCGTGAGGCGCCGGATTTGATTCGCGAAACGTCACGTCCGGAGGTTTATCACAGGCGGCTGAAACTCGCCGCGAGATGGGCGCAAATCCGCTTGTCGGCATTGATCTTTCCGCGCGCCGCTGTATTGAAGGCGTGCAATTCGAAGGCGGGAACGCCTGTCACGTATCCGCCTCAATTGACTAGGAGACAGCCGCCCAAACGGCTATGTGTCGGCGCCTGCAGCGGTTTCGGGCTTCCGTTCAGAAAGGGTTTTCCGCAATGAATTTCCGTATCTTGGCCGCCCCGGTCCGGCCGCATGGGCGAATTGTTGCCCTGATGGCGGCGACGGCATTCTCTGCAGCGCTCCTGGTTCCTGCCGCTCGGGCCCAGCAGCCGGCAGCGCCGGCGCCTGCGGCACCGAAGGCTGCGCCCAAGGCGGCACCCAAGGCAGCTCCAAAGGCTCCGGCAGCCCAGGCGCCCGCCCAAGCACCGGCCGCCGGCCAGCCGCCCGCTGCGGCCGCCCAGCCGCCGGCGCAGGATCAGCAGATCCAGCTGATCTACGCCCCCTGGACCAAGTTCTGCCTGAAGGGCCAGGAAGCCAACGCCAAGCAGGTCTGCTTCACCGGCAAGGACGGCCGCATCGAGTCCGGCCAGCCGGTGATCGCCGCCGTGATCATCGAGCCGGAAGGCGAGCCGAAGAAGATCCTGCGCGTCACGCTGCCGCTCGGCATGCAGCTCGTGCACGGCACCCGCATCATCGTCGACGGCAACCCGCCGCAGCAGGCGCCCTATGTGATCTGCTTCCAGAACGGCTGCATGTCCGACTATGAAGCAACGCCCGAGCTGATCGCCAACATGAAGAAGGGCCAGAACCTCGTGGTCCAGGCGATCAATTCCAACGGCGCGCCGCTGACGCTGCCGCTGCCGCTCAACACCGAATTCGCCAAGGCCTATGACGGCCCGCCGACCGATCCGAAGGTGTTCGAGGAAAACTCGAAGAAGCTGCAGGAAGAGTTGCAGAAGCGCGCCGAAGAGCAGCGCAAGAAGCTGGAAGGCGCGGGCGGTGGCTCTGCGCAGGCTCCGGCGCCGGCCAACCCGGCGGCCAAGTAAACACCTCAATCACGCGTTCAAGAAAACGCGAGATCATCGCGATCAAAAGGCGCCCGGAAGGGCGCCTTTTTTGTCATGCGAAACAGACTGGCTGCTGGCAGCCTGCTGCGCTGGTGATCGTGCAGATCGTGTGCGATGGTCGTCAAAGGGTGCTTCGATTGCGTCGCGCGGTGAGCGCGCATCGGCGGTGCCTGGTCCGGACAAGTCCGGCGTCGAAGCACAATCATAAATCCGATACGGGAGGCCAGACGAAAGCGCGAACAGCGCCTTCGATGCGCAAATGCGCGCGTGGTTCTTCCGCGAATCCTGGCCGCCGTTCGCAGTCATGGAAGTCGCGCAATGTCCCAGCAAGTCAGCACGCAGCGGCGGGAACCGGGCTCCCGGCCTCGGGAGCAGCCGACCGGCGGTGCTTCGGTCGATGCTGGCGTTCGCGTCAGCCAGGACAACGTCCCCGGAACGTTTCATCCCGGCATCGTCCATCTCGCGCTGGCGATGGGCGGCTTCGCGATCGGCATCGCCGAATTCGCGACCATGAGCCTGTTGCCGTTCTTCGCCCGCGATCTGCACGTCAGCGAGCCCGAGGCCGGCCACGCGATCAGCGCCTACGCGCTCGGCGTCGTCGTCGGTGCGCCGGTCATCGCGGTGCTGTCGGCGCGCGTGACGCGGCGGACGCTGCTGATCGCGCTGATGGGTTTCTTCGCGCTGATGAACGGCCTTTCGGGGCTCGCGCCCGATTATCACACCATGCTGGCGCTGCGCTTCCTGGCGGGGCTGCCGCACGGCGCCTATTTCGGCATCGCCATGCTGGTCGCGGCCTCGCTGGTCCCGACAGACAAGCGCACGGCGGCTGTCGGCCGCGTGCTGCTGGGGCTCACCATCGCGACCACGATCGGCGTTCCGCTCGCCAACGGGGTCGGGCAGGCAATCGGCTGGCGCTGGGCGTTCGCGATCGTTGCCGGCCTCGCGCTCTTGACCGCGGTCCTGGTGCTGATCTTCGCCCCGCGTGATGCCGCCAACAGCAAGGCGAGCCCGCTGCGTGAACTGTCGGCACTCGGGCGCAAGCATGTCTGGCTGACGCTGGCGATCGGCGCCATCGGTTTCGGCGGGCTGTTCTCGGTCTACACCTATCTGGCCTCGACCATGCTGGCGGTGACCCAGACCTCGCCGGCGCTGGTGCCGGTCACGCTGTGCGTGTTCGGCGCCGGCCTCACCGCCGGCAACATCATCGTGCCGCGCTTCGCCGACCGCGCGCTGATGGCAACCGCAGGTGGGCTCCTGCCGTGGTCGGCGGCGACGCTCGCACTCTATCCGCTGGCGGCCGGAAATTTCTGGACGCTGACCGCCGACGTGTTCCTGATCGGGCTGGGCGGGGCGCTCGCCACCGTGTTGCAGACCCGCCTGATGGACGTCGCGGGCGAGGCGCAGAGCCTCGCCGCGGCGCTCAACCACTCCGCCTTCAACGTCGCCAATGCGCTGGGTCCGTGGCTCGGCGGAATGGCGGTCGCAGCCGGCTATGGCTGGAGTCGACCGGCCTCGTCGGCGCGGGGCTGGCGCTGGCGGGATTTGTCGTCTGGGCGATCGCGGTTGTCTTGGCCAGGCGCGAGGGGGTGTGAGCGTGGCAGCGCGAACGCCGTGGCATTCGCCGGAGCGCCGTCGGACCTCAGTTCAGCGACGGATTGCGCGGACGGTAGCCGCCCGATTTGTCCTTGATGAAGATCTCCGCCACCTGAGAATGCCGGATCGGCTCGCCGGACTCGTCGGGCAAGAGGTTCTGCTCCGAGACATAGGCGACGTACTCGGTCTCCGAGTTTTCCGCGAGCAAATGGTAGAACGGCTGGTCCTTGTGGGGCCGCATGTCCTCGGGGATCGACAGCCACCATTCCTCGGTGTTGTTGAACTCCGGGTCGATATCAAAGATCACGCCCCGGAAGGAGAACACCCGGTGACGGACGATCTGCCCGATCTGAAACTTGGCGGTGCGCGCTTTGATCATGGCTCGTCGATAGACCAACATTGTGGCCGATGCTAGGGGCTAAGGTCCGAATTAACCCGCGCCTTACCGATTCCAGCCCTGCAAAAACGACCCGAAATCCGGCCGAGAAACTACTTTCAGAATGATCGATATCCTCAATCTGGCGTTGCCGTATTTCGGCTTGATCTTCATCGGTTACGCGTGCGGCAAGGCCAAGGGTTTGCCCGAGAGCGGGCTCGCCTGGATGAATTTCTTCCTGCTTTACGTTTCGTTGCCGGCGCTGCTGTTCGGGATCATGTCCAAGACGCCGTTTGCGGAGCTGAACAACCCGCCATTCCTGATCGCCACCACGCTCGGAACCGTGCTCGCATTCTTCCTGGCGATGGTCGCGGGCAAGGTGATCGGCGGGCTCACGCTGCGCGAGGCGACGCTGGCCGGCCTGTCGGGCGCCTATGGCAATATCGGCTATATGGGGCCTGGCCTCGCGCTCGCCGTGCTCGGTGCCAAGGCGGCGGCGCCGACCGCGCTGATCTTCTGCTGCGACAGCATCTTCCTGTTCTCGATCGTGCCGCTGCTGATCGAGCTCACCGACCGCGACCATCCCTCGCTGCTGCACGCACTCGGCGTGGTGCTGCGGCAGATCGTGCAGAACCCGCTGATCATGTCGGCGGTGTTCGGGGCGCTGGTCGCCGCGTTTCACATCCCGATCCCGGTCGCGCTCGATCGCACCATCCAGTTCCTGGAAAACGCCGCCGCGCCGACGGCGCTGTTCGTGCTCGGCATCACGGTGGCCCTGCGGCCGTTCGAGCGGGTGCCGTGGGAGGTCCCGGGCGTGGTCGCGATCAAGCTCTTGATCCATCCGCTGCTGGCGTTCGGCCTGATGCTGCTGTTCGGCCCGTTCGCGCAGCCTTGGGCCGCGACAGCGGTGCTGATGGCTTCGCTGCCGCCGGCGCTCAACGTGTTCGTGATCGCGCGGCAGAACGACACCTGGATCGAGCCGGCGTCGGTCGCGGTGCTGATCGGCACCTTCGCCTCGGTTGTCACGCTGACCAGCGTGATGTGGTTCATCCAGAGCGGACGGCTGGTGTTTCCCTGATCGGCGCGCTTCTTATTTGACGCGATTTCTTAACGCGAACCGGTACCCACTTCGCTCGAAAACGCTTTGCTCACCGCCGCCACGATGGCGCGAGGCCTTCGCGCATCGCGAGGCGCCGCAACGGGCCGAATGCGCCGAGCAGATGCAGGCCGGCAGCACGCGCCGTCTGCATGCCGAGGAAATCGCTCAGCAGCGACCGGTTGGCGATGTCGATCGCCCAGGTCCGGCTGGCGACATCGGGGCGCCGCGCCGCCTGGTAGCGCGACAGCACATTGGGCGCGCCGGGATCTTCACCACGACCGATCGCCTGCCCCGTGATCTCGGCGATATCAGCGGCATCGCGCAGTCCCATATTGAGGCCCTGCGCGCCGATCGGCGGCAGCACATGGGCGGATTCCCCGACCAGCGCGATCCGGTCCTTGGCGAATTGCCGCGGCCGTTCGATCGCCAGCGGAAACACGTGACGGCCGCCCTGGACCTCGACGCGGCCGAGGATCGAATGCGATTGTCGCTCGGCGGCGACGGACAATTCGTCGTCCCCGAGTGCCATCAGCCGTTCGGCCTCCTTGGGCGCCGAGACCCAGACCACGCTGCTTCTGACGCCGCTGAGCGGCACGAACACGCAGGGGCCGTGCTCGGTGTGGAACTCGGTCGAGATGTTGTGGTGCGGCCGGGTGTGGGTGACGTTGAAGGTGAGGGCGGACTGCCCGAGCTCGCGGCTTGTCACCTCGATGCCGGCGGCCTCGCGGGACAATGAATGGCGCCCGTCGGCACCGACCACGAGCCGGGCGTGAAGCGACTGGCCCTGCCGCGTCACCACGGTGACCGCGGCATCGTCCGGCCGCACCGAGGCGGCTTCATCGTCGAACCGCGTCAGCGCGGACATTTCGCCGGCGCGGTCCTCGAGCGCCGCGACCAGCGAGCGGTTGTCGATGTTGAAGCCGAATTGCTCGCGGCCGATCTCGTCGGACGAGAAGCGCACCTCGGGCGCACGGATCAGGCGGCCGGTGTCGTCGACGAGGCGCATGGTCTTGAGCGACGCCGCTCGGTCGCTGCAGCGCCGCCAGACGTCGAGCCGATCCAGGATATCGGTCGAGGCACCGAGCAGCGCGGTGGTCCTGTTGTCGGCATAGGGCGCGCGGCGCGCCAGCAGCGCAGTCCGCGCACCTGCGTCGGCAAGGGCAATCGCAGCCGTCAATCCGGCCGGACCGCCGCCTATTACGATAACGTCATAATCCAGCGAGCTGTCGGTCATATCAGGACATTTGACATGCTTGGCCCGATTTTCAAGCCATCGGTAACCACCAAGAGTTTCCAACGCTTTGCGCGGCGGAACGCCGCAAGACCGCATATGCAAACCGGTCCGATTCCTGATAGCACTCGGCCGATGGAGCATTCGAGCCAGCCCGATGCGTTGCCAGAACGGATGCGGACCGCCGCATTCACCGTTCATATTTTCACGGCGCTCGGCGCCGGGGTCGCGCTGCTGGCGATGCTGGAGGCGGTGCGCGAGCACTGGGCCAACATGTTCGCCTGGCTCGGGGTTGCGCTCATCATCGACGGGATCGACGGCCCGCTGGCGCGCCGGCTCGACGTGGTGCGGCTGCAGCCGAACTGGTCGGGCGAGGTGCTCGACCTGGTGGTTGATTTCGTCACCTATGTGTTCGTGCCGGCCTATGCGATCACCGCGAGCGGCATGCTGCTGCCGCTGGCGGCGCCGATCCTCGGCATCGGCATCGTGGTCTCCAGCGCGCTGTATTTCGCCGACCGCCGCATGAAGGCCGATGACAACCATTTCCGCGGCTTCCCGGCGCTGTGGAATGCGGCGGCGTTCTACCTGTTCCTGCTGCACCTGCCGCCGGTGCTGTCGACGATCGTGGTCGCGGCCCTGATCGCGCTGACCTTCGCGCCGTTCCACGTGCTGCATCCGCTGCGTGTGGTGCGGCTGCGCTGGCTGACGCTGTGGCTGCTCGGCGCATGGGCACTGCTCGGCATGTACACGCTTGCCAACGATTTCGTGGTCGGAGCCCCGATCACCTTCGGTCTCTGCGCCATCGCCGTCTACATCATCGGCAGCGATACCGTGATCCGCCGGATGAAAGCCTTCAGAGCATGATGCAACTGATCACCAGCCCGGAAGCCTGGGCGGCGCTGCTGACCCTGACTGCGCTCGAGATCGTGCTCGGCATCGACAACGTGATTTTCCTGTCGGTGATCGTGTCGCGGATCCCGCCGGCGCAGGCCAAGCGCGCGCGGCAGATCGGCCTGCTGCTGGCGCTGGTGTTCCGCATTGTGCTGCTCTCGATCCTGGTCTGGCTGATCGGGCTGACCCAACCGGTGATCACCGTCAGCGACGTCGCGCTGTCGTGGCGCGACATCATCCTGATCGGCGGCGGCCTGTTCCTGATCGCGAAAGCGACCCATGAGATCCACGGCGAGGTCGAGGCGCGCGAGGCGGACGCCGATGACAGGCCGAGCGCCAGCGCGTTCTTCTGGGTGATCGTGCAGATCATCATCATCGACCTGGTGTTCTCGCTGGATTCGATCATCACCGCGATCGGCATGGCGCAGGACATCGAGATCATGATCGCGGCGGTGGTGATCGCCTGCGCCATCATGTACATCTCGTCGGGACCGGTGGCGCGGTTTGTCGCGGAGCATCCGACCACCAAGATGCTGGCGCTGGCCTTCCTGGTGCTGATCGGCGTGGCGCTGGTGGCCGACGGCTTCAAATTCCACATCCCGCGCGGCTACATCTATTTCGCGATCGCCTTCTCGGCCGCGGTCGAGGCGTTCAACGTCATGGCCAAGCGCAACCGCAGGAAGCCGGCGCGCTAATGGGCATGATCTCCGGGCAAACGCTGTGCGTTTGTCGCGAGGGAAAGCCGCTTCGCACTTTTCCGGATCGTGCCGTAGCCGGTTCCGGCCCGCTTGGTTGACAAGCCGGCCGCGATGGCATTCGCTCGCTTGACGCTGATATTGAGGGGAGCGACGACATGACCAAGGCTGTGCGCGTGCACCAGGTGGGGGGCCCGGAAGTCCTGACCTATGAGGACGTCGAGGTGGGCGCGCCGGGGACGGGCGAGGTCCGGATCCGCCAGCACGCGGTCGGTCTGAACTTCATCGACGTCTATTTCCGCACCGGTCTCTACAAGGCGCCCGGCCTGCCGTTCATTGCCGGCAACGAGGCTGCCGGCGAGGTGTTGGCCGTGGGTCCGGGCGTGACCAATTTCCACCCCGGCGATCGCGTCGCCTACTACTATAATCTCGGCGGCTACGCGTCCGAGCGCGTCATCCCGGCCGACAAGCTCGTCAAGCTGCCCGACCACATCACCTACGAGCAGGGCGCCGTGCTGATGCTGAAGGGACTCACGGTCTGGTATCTCCTGCACAAGACCTTCAAGGTCGAGCACGGCCATCGCGTGCTGATCCACGCCGCGGCGGGCGGCATCGGGCTGCTCGCCTGCCAATGGGCGCGGGCGCTCGGCGCGCATGTCATCGGTACCGTCGGCTCGAAGGCGAAGGCCGATCTCGCGCTCGCCAATGGCTGCGATCACGTCATCCTCTACAACGAGGAGAACTTCGTCGAACGCGTCAAGCAGATCAGCCGCGGCGAGCTCTGCGACGTCGTCTATGACGGCGTCGGCAAGACCACGTTCCCGGGATCGCTGTCCTGCCTCAGGCCACGCGGTTTGTTCGTCTCCTTCGGCAACGCATCGGGTCCGGTGCCGCCGTTCGCGCTCGCCGAGCTCAACAACCACGGTTCGCTGTTCGCGACGCGGCCCAAGCTCAACGACTATGTCGGCACCCGCAAGGAGCTGCTCGAGGGCGCCGACACGCTGTTCGCCGCCGTGATCAACGGCAAGCTGCATGTGCCGATCAACCACGCCTATGCGCTGAAGGATGCGGCCAAGGCGCATATCGACCTGGAGAGCCGGGCGACGACGGGCGCAGCGATCCTGCGGCCGTAATTCTCGCCGTCATTGCGAGCGAAGCGAAGCAATCCACCTCTCCAGCCGGGAAGATGGATTGCTTCGTCGCTTCGCTCCTCGCAATGACGAGCGGGGAGGATCCTACGCCACCCGCCGCGCCGCGCCGACCTTGGTCAGCACCGTATCCAGACAGTCGATGACAAGGGAAATCTCCTCCCGCGTCACGTTCAGCGCCGGCATGAAGCGCAGCGTGTCCGGCTGCGGCGAGTTGATCAGCACGCCGGCCGCGAACGCCTCGGCAACCACGGCGGCACCGATCGGCATCTTCAGGTCGAGCGCCAGCAGGAGGCCGCGGCCCCTGATCTCGCCGAGACCGTGCCGCGACGACAGCCGCTGCAATTCGCGCTCGAGCAAAAGGCCGGCATCGACGACCGATTTCAGGAAATCGGGCTTTGCGATCTGATCGAGCACGACAAGCCCCGCGGCGCACATCAGTGGATTGCCGTTGAAGGTGCCGCCCTGATCGCCGTGATCGAAGCACGAGGCATGCTCGGTCGCGAGCAGGGCCGCGAGCGGCACGCCGCCGCCGATGCCCTTGCCGAGCGTCATGATGTCGGGCTCGACCCCGGCGTGCTGATAGCCGAACAGCTTTCCGGTCCGGCCGATGCCGGTCTGGATCTCGTCGACAATGAGCAGCAGGCCGCGCTGCTGGGTCAGCGCCCGCAACTCCTTCAAAAACTCATCCGTCGCAGGCCAGACCCCGGCCTCGCCCTGGATCGGCTCCAGCATGACCGCGACCGTCGACGACGTGATCAGCTTTCGCACCGACTCGATGTCGTTCAGCCTGGCCTTGCGGAAGCCCGAGACCTTCGGCTCGAACAGGGGCTCGAACGCCTTCTTGCCCGAGGCCGACATGGTCGCGAGCGTGCGGCCGTGGAAGCCGCCTTCGAAGGTGATGATCTCGTGGGCACCATTCTTGTACTTGGCGCCGAATTTCCGCGCGAGCTTGATCGCACCTTCATTGGCCTCGGCGCCCGAATTGGCAAAGAACACCTGGTCGAAGCAGCTGTTGTCGACCAGCAACTTTGCCAGTTTCAGGCTCTGCTCGTTGTAGAACGCCGGGCTTGGCGTCAGCAGCCGTCTCGCCTGCGCGGCGAGCGCGTCGGCTACGATGACCGGCGAGTGGCCGAGGGGATTCACGGCCCAGCCCTGCACGAAGTCGAGATAGCGGTTGCGGTTGCTGTCCCACAAATACGAGCCCGCGCCGCGCACGAACACGACCTCGGGGCGAGCGGTGATGTCCATCAGCGCATCGAACGGATGGGTGGCGTTGGTCATGTCGTTCTCCTCTGGGTCGGTGTTGGGAAAGGGCAGGCCGAAAAGCGAGAAGGCCGCGCTTTGGGGGCGCGGCCTTCTCGAAAACCTTGGCTGATTTATAGGATCAGCGATGGCGTCGGACACGGCGCAGCCCAGCATCGTCGCGGGTGCGACGACGGCAGATGGCGCGGCGGTGGGTCCGGTTCAGCTTCATGGCGGAGGGCCATACAGCCGAACGCCGGAACATGTCAAGCGTCAGAATCCGGCGACGCTGCCGTGGAGGTCGTATTGGTCGGAGCGCTCGATCTTGGCGGTGACGATCTCGCCGACCTTCAGCGGGCGGCGACTGGTGAGGTAGACGGCGCCGTCGATGTCAGGCGCGTCGGCCTTTGACCGGCCCTTCGCCACCGTGGGGCCGACCTCGTCGATGATGACCTGCTGGCGGGTGCCGACCTTGCGCTTCAGGCGCCTCGCGGAGATCTTCTGCTGCCGCGCCATCAGCGCATTCCAGCGCTCCTGCTTGATCTCGTCGGGCACGGCGTTGCCAATCGCGTTCGACGCGGCGCCGGCAACCGGCTCATATTTGAAGCAGCCGAGGCGGTCGATCCCGGCTTCATCGAGCCAGTCGAGCAGATAGGCGAAATCGGAATCGGTCTCGCCGGGGAAGCCGACGATGAAGGTCGAGCGCAGCGTCAGCTCGGGGCACGCTTCACGCCATTTCTGGATGCGTGCCAGCGTCTTCTCCTGCGCAGCCGGGCGCTTCATCGCGCGCAGCACGTCGGGGCTCGCATGCTGGAACGGGATGTCGAGATAGGGCAGCACCTTGCCCTCGGTCATCAGGCCGATGACCTCGTCGACATGCGGGTAGGGGTAGACATATTGCAGCCGCACCCAGGCGCCGAGCTCGCCGAGCTCCTTGGCGAGATCGAAGAATTTTGCGCGGACGCTGCGGTCCTGCCACGGGCTCTCGGCGTATTTCAGGTCGACGCCATAGGCCGAGGTGTCCTGTGAGATGACGAGCAATTCCTTGACGCCGGCCTTCACCAGCTTCTCGGCCTCGCGCAGCACGTCATTGGCCGGCCGCGACACCAGATCGCCGCGCAGCTTCGGGATGATGCAGAAGCTGCAGCGGTTGTTGCAGCCTTCGGAAATCTTCAAATACGCGTAGTGCCGCGGCGTCAGCTTGACGCCCTGCGGCGGCACCAGGTCGATATGCGGGTTGTGCGCCGGCGGCAGCGCGCGGTGTACGGCGTCGAGCACGCTCTCATATTGCTGCGGCCCCGTGATCGAGAGCACGCCGGGATAGGCACTCTCGATCTGCTCCGGCTCGGCGCCCATGCAGCCGGTGACGATGACCTTGCCGTTCTCGGCCATGGCCTCGCCGATCGCGGCGAGCGATTCCTGCTTGGCGCTGTCGAGGAAGCCGCAGGTGTTGACGATGACGATGTCGGCGCCGTCATGCTTGCGCGACAGCTCATAGCCTTCCGCGCGCAGCCGGGTGATGATGCGCTCGGAATCGACCAGCGCCTTGGGGCACCCCAAGGACACAAAGCTCACTTTCGGCGCGGCGGCCTCTTGCATATCTCTGATCTGCCTGATGAATGGGCAGGAGCTAGTCCCAATTGCCGAGAATTACAACCCTTTCCCGGGGCTTCCGGCATGATATGGATGCATCTGCCGGGCCTTAAGAGTTGTCGATGAGCGCTGAATCGTCTCCCAAGATCGTCATAGTCGACGAGAGCCCGATCCGAGCGGCCATCCTGGAGGAGGGACTGCGGGAGGCCGGGTATACGGACGTCGTGCATATCAGCGAGATGCAGAGCCTGCTCTCGCGAATCTATGCGCTCGACCCCGAGATCATCGTCATCGACCTCGAGAACCCCAGTCGCGACGTGCTGGAACAAATGTTCCAGGTCAGCCGTGCCGTCCGCCGGCCGATCGCGATGTTCGTCGACCAGAGCGACGCCGCCTCGATCCAGGCCTCGGTCGAGGCGGGCGTCTCCGCCTACATCGTCGACGGTCTCAAGAAGGAGCGGATGAAGCCGATCCTCGATCTGTGCGTCTCCCGCTTCAATGCCTTCGCCAAGCTGCAGGACGAGCTCGACCGCACCAAGCACGCGCTGGAGGAGCGCAAGGTGATCGACCGCGCCAAGGGCATCCTGATGAAGGTGAAGGGGCTGACCGAGGAGGAGGCCTACGTGCTGATGCGCTCGACCGCGATGCGCGAGAAAAAGAAAATCGGAGAGATCGCGCAATCGATCCTGACGGCGTCGGAGCTCCTGAAATGACCACACCATTGCGCATCGGGTTCATTCCGCTGGTCGACGCTGCCGCGCTGATCGTTGCCGTCGACAAGGAATTCGCGGCGGCCGAAGGCCTCGACGTCACGCTGGTGCGGGAAGTGTCGTGGTCGAACGTCCGCGACAAGCTCAATATCGGCCTGTTCGACGCCGCTCATCTGTTGGCGCCGGTGGCGATCGCCTCGAGCCTCGGGCTCGGTCACGTCAAGGTGCCGATCGCGGCGCCCTTCAACCTCGGGCTCAACGGCAATGCCATCACCGTATCGCCGGCGCTGCACGCCGCGCTGATGGAAGAGATCGACGGCGACCGCTTCGATCCGATGGCAACCGCACAGGCGCTCGCCCGCGTGGTGGCCAAGCGGCGCAAGAGCGGGGCGGAGCCGCTGACCTTCGGCATGACCTTTCCGTTCTCGACCCACAATTACCAGTTGCGGTTCTGGATGGCCGCCGGCGGCGTCGATCCCGATGAGGACGTCCAGCTCGTGGTGCTGCCGCCGCCCTACATGGTCGACAGCCTCGCCAACGGCCATGTCAACGCGTTCTGCGTCGGCGCGCCCTGGAATTCGATCGCGGTCGATCTCGGCATCGGCCACATCCTGCACTTCGTCTCCGACATCCTGCTCAGCGCGGTGGAAAAGGTGCTGGCAGTGCGGCAGAGCTGGTCGGAGAAGCATCCCGACATCGTGGCGGCGCTGGTGCGTGCGCATCTGCGCGCCGTGGAGTTCATCGAGCGGCCCGAGAACCGGTCCGAGGTCGCGCGCATCCTGGCGCAGCCCGAGCGGATCGGCGTCGATGCCAGCGTCATCCAGCGCACGCTCGATGGCCACCTGAAGATCTCGCCCGACGGCACCATGCGCGAGAGCAATCGCTATCTGCTGGTCGGGCGCGAGGCTGCGGCGCGGCCTGATCCGGGGCAGGCGGCCTGGCTCTATGCGCAGATGGTTCGCTGGGGCCAGACGCCGTACCGGCCGGAGGCGCTGAAGATCGCCATGGCCGTGTTCAGGCCCGATCTCTACGACGCCGCATCAGGCCGCCCGGCCGGCGCCTACAGCGCCATCGGGGCGTTCGCCGGCCCGCCGTTCGACCCGAGCGACGTTCCGGGGCATCTGGCGGCGTTCAAGATCGGGCGCTGGAAGGCCTGAGCGCGCCGCAGCGGCCGCTTCCGGCGGCACGTGCACGACCGGTGCGTCGTGTTGCCGGGACAGGGATGGGCAACAGGCGCGGGCGCGGTAGCGCCTCAGCTATCGACCTCCGGCTACTTTGCATGGGGTTGTTTTCGAGATTTTCGGTTATTGCAGGACTGGCGCGGGTTCCCGACGCCTCGAATAGCAGCGAATAGGATTCTCGGCCGGGTGCGCGGGAAGGAATATTCCTCTCGGAACCGTGTTCCCGAAGGCGGCGGCATCGCTATTTTTGCCGCCCGCTTGAATCCGCCCGCGAACGATATTCCATATGCCCGAGAATGGGGCGTTGGAGATCGACCATGCGCGAGCTATCGGCGGAGGCCCGCCTGCACCTTTACGCGCGAAACATTTCACGGAAGTCCGGGACCGGAATTCACACCGCGGCGCTGTACAGTGCCTTTGCGGTGATCGCGGCCATCGTGTTCGGCACGCTGTCCGTCCACCCGTTCTGAGCCCTTCAGAACATTCAAAAGCCGCCGTCTGATGTCATCAGGCGGCGGCTTTGTGTTGGCTGGATGCTGACGGCTCAGTAGCCGTAGCCGCGACCATATCCGTAGCCGTAGCCGCCACCGCAGGTGTTGCAGGTCGGCTGAACCGGCGCGTAGTAGGAATAGCCCGGCGAGACCATCTGGGTGCGCTCCTGGGTGGCGTATTGCGGCGGGATGCGCTCATAGGCGACGCCTTCGGGCGCGACCATCACCGTCCTCGGCACCATCACGGTACGATACTGTGCCGGCGTGCGATGCGCGACGACGCGGCCCGGCGCCACCATGACGGTCTCCTGCACAGTGCGATACTGCGGCGGCACGCTCTGCACCTGATAGCAGGTCGTGCACTGCTGGGGCGGCGGCGTATAGCAGCTGTAGCAGCCGGCGGATGCCGCGCTGGTGAAGGCGGCGGTGGCAACCGCGGCAATGGTGAGAGAGAGGCTGGTGCGGAACATGCTTTCGTACCCAATTTCCTAAGAGGACAATCAAAGGCTCGGAAGCTGCACCTAACAATCAAACGGCAAGTTTGGGTTTAAGAAGACTCTTAACGGAATCTAAAAGGGCCGGCGCGGCGACCGGCCCTTTTTTGATCGATGTTCGCGGCTTAGTGCGCGGTCTTGAACGGCGCAACGGTGATGCCCGCCTGCTTCAGCGCCTCGCGCAGGCCGCGCGCAATCTCGACGGCACCGCGCGTGTCGCCGTGGATGCAGACGGTATCGGTCTGCATCTTGATCACCTTGCCGGTGACCGAGACGACCGCGCCGTCCTGCACCATCCGCACCACACGATCGGCAATCGCCTTGGGATCGTGCAGCACCGCGCCGGGCTTCTTGCGCGACACCAGGTTGCCGTCGTCCTCATAGGCGCGGTCGGCGAACACCTCATGCGCCATCCGCAGATTCGCCGCTTCACCTGCGCGCACCAGCTTCGAGTTGGCGAGCACCACGAAGATGAGATTGGGATCGACTGCCTTGATCGCATTGGCGATCGCTCGTGCCGTCATGTCGTCCTCGCAAGCGACGTTGGAAATCGCGCCATGCGCCTTCACGTGGGTGACCTTGTGGCCGGCCGCGGTCGCGATCGCCTGCAAAGCGCCGATCTGATAGGCGATCAGGTTCTCGATCTCCGAGGACGTCAGTCCCGGCATCGGGCGGCGGCCGAAGCCGTGCAGGTCACGATAGCCGGGATGGGCGCCGACGCTGACGCCGCGCGCCTTCGCCAGCTCGACCGTCTTGCGCATGATGTCGGCGTCGCCGGCATGAAAGCCGCAGGCGACGTTGACCGAGGTCGCAAGCTCGATCATCGCGGCATCATTGCCCATTTCCCAGGGGCCAAAGCTTTCGCCGAGATCGCAATTGAGGTCGATGGTTGAGGTCATGACGATCGATCCGTCTGTTGTTCGTATAGATTCAGGGTAGCGCAACTTGCCAGGTCGACACATCGACAGCGTTGACGGCCTGACCCGCGACATTCGCATCCCGCAGCGCTTCGACGTTGAGGCCAAAATCCTCAATGCGGCGGAGGCGGTCGGGCAGGGAACGCAGCAGCTCGTGGAACTTGATCGACTCGGCCTGCGCTTCCGCCATCGTCACCGCCTTGAAGCGGAACGGTCGGCCGGCCGAGATCTGCGCGAAGCGGCCGAAATCGGCCGTGATCACGGTTGCGATCTTCGGATAGCCGCCGCTGGTGCCGCGGTCCGGCATCAGCACGATCGGCTGGCCGTTGCCGGGTACCTGGATGCTGCCGTTCACGGTGCCGTCGGAGACGATGTTGTGGCCGTCGAGATGCTTGATGACGGGACCTTCGAGGCGATAGCCCATGCGGTCGCTGGTCGCCGAGATCTTCCACTCGCTGTCGACCAGCAGCTTCTTGTGGTCCTCGGCGAACTCGTCGTCCTGCGGGCCGAACACGATGCGGATCGGCGCATCGGTCGCGGCAGGCAATTCGATGCGGCGTTCGGGCGCGCCGCTCGCGGCTTGCGTCGTCAACTCGTCGCCGCTTTGCAGCGGCCGCGGGTAGGGGCTGCCAAGCCCGGCGCGGGCGTTGACGGCGAGGCTGCCGAACATCGGCTCGCCCTCGATGCCGTGCTCGATCGCGAGATAGCTGAACGAGCCGCCGCGCGCGAAGCCGAGAGTGAGCGTCTCACCTTCGGCGAGCGTCGCCGAGCTGTCGAACGCGACTGGCCGGCCGCCGATATCGGCATTGCGCGACGCGCCGGCGAGGGCGACGCGCACCGCGCCCCCGCGCGCGGTGAAGCTGGCGCCGAACGGGCCGATCTCGACCGCGGCGGCGAACAGGTCGTTGCCGACCAGCGTGTTGGCGGCCGCCAGCGAAAGCCGGTCCATCGCGCCGCTCGGCACGAGACCGTAGCGCTGCGAGCCCGGACGACCAGCGTCCTGCACCGAGCTCGCCGGGCCGATCGAGGTGACGACGAGCTTGCTCATGGCGTCACCAGTTCGGCGACGAACTCGCCGGCCTCGGCGGCGCGGTCCTGTTCGGCAAAGGTCTTGGCGTCGATCGCGGTGAAGGTGATGGCATCGCCCGGCTCGAGCAGGAAGGTCGGCTCGCGATGCAACTGGTAGGTTCGCACCGGCGTGCGGCCGAGCAGGTGCCAGCCGCTCGGGCCGGCCAGGCACTGCACGCCGGTCTGGATGCCACCGATCGAAATGGTGCCGGCCGGGGTCAGTAGCCGCGGATCCTTGCGCCGCGGCATGTGCAGGAACTTCTCCAGTCCGCTGAGATAGGACCAGCCTGGCGTGAAGCCGATCATGGCGACGCGGTAGTCGCCGGCGACGTGGCGCGCCACGATCTGGTCGGGCGTGGTTTTGAGCGCCTTCGCGACGTCCTCGAGATCGATGCCGTGCTCGCCGCCATAGGTCACCGGGATGCGCCAGCGCCGCGTTCCGGTCTCGGTCGGCGGCGCCTTTGCGGAGCGTGCGAGCAGTTGCTCCCCGAGCGCATCGAAGCCGATCTGCACGGGGTCGTAATGCACCAGCAGCGACCGGTAGGTCGGCACGGTCTCGGTGATGCCGGCGATCGGCTCGGCGGATATCACGTGGTCGAGCGCCAGCACCCGCCGGTTGGCGGCGTCGTCGATGGTGCGGCTGAATTCCACCGTGATGGCGCTGTCGCCACTCGGCAAAAGGCGGGGAGGACTTAAGGGTTCGGCCATTGGGTCAAGCGCTGTCGTCAGCCATCAAGCTAGCGTGTTTCGGGATAAAACGGAATTCGCTTCGTGCAAAATGATGCAGCAACTTCAATAAATTAATCGGCATGCCGGCGATAAATTTGGATGATCGCAGCTTTTTCGCGCAGCCCTTGACGCAAGGCCTTTGCCCGGCAACATGCGCCGGTCTTTTCCTCCCATCGGAGCAAGCTTTCCAGATGTCACTGTCCGCCGAAGCGATCGCGACGCTGTCGCACGTGTCCACCGCCACCATCACCACCGTCCTGCTCAAGAAGGGCCTGCGCAACATCTGGATGCGCGGCACCAAGCCCTTGAAGCCCGGGCAGAAGCGGCTGGTCGGACCGGCCTTCACGCTGCGTTTCGTGCCGGCCCGTGAGGATCTGGCGACGCCGGAATCCTGGTCGTCGCCGATCTCGACCCGCACCGCGATCGAGGCGATGCCGGCGGGCTGCATTGCCGTGGTCGATGCCATGGGCATCACCGATGCCGGCATTTTCGGCGACGTCCTCTGCGCCCGCATGGTCAAGCGCGGGGTGACGGCGCTGATCACCGACGGCGTGGTGCGCGACGTCGAGGGCGTGCTCGGCACCGGCCTGCCGGTGTGGTGCGACGGCTACGCGGCTCCGCCGTCAGTTGCAGGTCTGACCTTCGTCGGCTGGGGCGAACCGATCGGCTGCGGCGGCGTTGCCGTATTCCCGAATGACGTGGTGGTGGCCGACCAGGACGGCGCGGTGCTGATCCCGCAGGCGTTCCTTGATCATGTGCTGGCCGAGGGGCCGGAGCAGGAACGGATGGAAGCCTGGATCGTCAACGAAGTGAACAATGGCGCCCAGCTGCCCGGCCTGTATCCGATGAATGCCGAGACCAAGGCGCGCTACGCCGCGACCAAGAAATAACGTCAAGAAAGGGAGGTAACCCCATGGACATCCACGTTTCCGGCTCGCGGCCGACCCGCCGCGCGCCGAAGGAGAATTTTACCGGCACGGTGTTGCAGGACCCGATCAACATGGCGCCGGCGCCGGCGCGGCTGAACGCCTCCCGCGTGTCGTTCGAGCCCGGCGCACGCACCGCCTGGCACACCCATCCGCTCGGACAGACGCTGTATGTGATCTCCGGCATCGGGCGCGTGCAGGCCAAGGGCGGCCCGATCAGGGAGATTCGTCCCGGCGATGTCGTCTGGATTCCGCCGAACGAGAAGCACTGGCACGGCGCCTCGCCGGACAACAGCATGACCCACATCGCCATGCAGGAGGCGCTCGATGGCGTCTATTCGACCTGGATGGAGCACGTCACCGACGAGGAATACAACGGCAAGGTCGGCTGAGCAGCCGTAGCAGTTCGCAAGATGAAAGCCCCGCTATCAGGTGGGGCTTTTGATTTTATGAGACCGTAGCCCGGATGGAGCGAAGCGCAATCCGGGGCGGTCTCTCCCATGGTGAAAATCCCGGATTAAGCTTCGCTCCATCCGGGCTACGATTTGCAGGCAATCAATTCACCCGCGTCCAGGTCTGGCCGCCGCAGAACATGCCGCCGAACGCACAGCCCTGGACGCGTAGCGTGTCCGGGCTCCTCATCGCGATGGTGGAATCGTAGGTGCTGCCGCTGTTCGGATCGAAGATGCGGCCGCTCCACTTGTCCTTGCCCGGCTTCATGTTGATCAGCACCTGTTCGCCGTTGGCGTTCGATTTCTTGTCGACGGCGTAGCCGCAGAGATTGGCGCCGCATTGCTCGATGCGGATTTTGCCTTCCTTTTCTTCGGTGAGCCAGAGGCCGAGCGGCGAGTTCGCTGCTTGCACGGGATTGGCGAGCGGCTTGGGCACCGGAGCGCTCGGCGAGGCGGCGCCGACCGTTGGAGCGGTGGTGGGCTTTGCAGCCGGCGCAGTTTGCTGGACGGCTGGCGCCGCGGGCGGCGGCGGTGTGGTCGCGGCTGTAGCTGAAGGCGGCGTGGCCGCAACGCCCGTGCTGGGCGGCTCTGCCGTTGCGGCAGGCGCCGGCGGGACGGCGGCCTGATCGACGGCAGGCGGAGCAGCCGCTGCTGGCGCGCTGGGCGGCGCGGCCTGGGAATTCGTCTTAGTGTCCGACTTAGTGTCCGACTTGGCGTTCGTGTTGGCTTCCTTCGGAGCCTTGCGCTTCTGCTCGGTGTCGTCGCTCTTGGCGCGTTTGGTGCGGCGGGGAGTATTGTCGTAGACGCCGGGGATCGAAACCGTGCCGCGATCGGGATCGATGCGAATAGTGCGGCCGCCGTAATCGAATGTGTACTGCGCCTGCGCTGCGGCCGTGCTTGCCAGCACGAGCGTGGCGATCGCCAGAAGCTTTCTCATCTCGACCTCCGGTGCAGGGAGCCGCGTTCGCAAGGCTATCCGGTGACCACCCCGTTGAACGTGTCCCAGATCACGGTCAGAACATGAGTCGTATCCTTGCGGCTAAGGTTCAAATCGCTGGATTGCGGTCTGGTTTCAGGCCGTGCGCTTCAAATTTTGAGCGTGGCGCGGGCTATTCGAACCATGCAGCGTAGATCCTCGCGTAGCTGCCATCTTCGCGCGCGATGTGAAGCCATTGGTCGACGAACGCTTTCAAGGCGACGTCGCGCTGCATCCAATAGGCCTTTTCCGCGAAGTCGAACGGCTTATCGGGATGCACGGCGCACAGCACGCCGGAATGCAGCTTCTGCTGATAGCGCGTCTCGGACGCATCGGTCATCATCAGGTCGGCGTCGCCCTTGGCGATCTCGTCGAAGATCTTGGTGTTGTCGTTGAAGACGCGGATCTCGGCGGTTTTCACGTGGGCGCGCGCGAAGCGCTCGTTGGTGCCGCCGGGATTGACGATGACTCGGGTGCCGGGTTTGTCGATCTCGGCGATCGTCTCAAACTTGCCCTTGTCCGCGCAGCGCGCGATCGGCGTCTTGCCTTCGCGCATGATCGGCGTCGAGAACAGACCCTTCTTCTGCCGATCGAAGGTGATGGAGACGCCGCCCATCGCGATGTCGAAATCGTCGGCCTCGAAATCCCTGGTCATTTGCGGCCACGATGTCGGCACGAACTCGACCTTGACGCCGAGCGCCTTGCCGAGCGACTGCGCCATGTCGACATCGAAGCCGCGGAAGGCCTTGGTCTCCTTGTCGAGATAGGTGAAGGGCAAATAGTCGCCGGTCATGCCGACGCGCAGGATGCCGCGCTTGACGATCTCATCGAGCCGGGACGGCGCCTGCTGCGCGTGCGCGGCGGACAGGAGCAAAGCGAGAGCGAGGCCGGCCAGCGCGCGAAACACCGAGGTCTTCTCCATCCGCATTTGATTGCGATGCCCGAAGGGCACGTATCGCGTCTCAGGCCTCGTTGCTGTCCTTGCTCGCCTGAACGACGCTTGCAGTGCGGCTGAGCATCTCGTGCTTGAAATGCTCGAAGCGCCGCCGCGCGTGGGCCTCGCGATCGTCGACGAATTTGATCGCGGCGTCCCGCTCCATCGGGCCGTTGACGAGCGGGGTCGATGCCTCGCCGACGGTCTCGTCGACATAATATTGGGCGCCGTCCTGGCGCACCGTCCAGCGGAAGCGCAGCGCGGCCATTGGTCCTGGGCCGGACTTGGAATAGCCATTGGCCTCGATCGGTTGGGGCGGCAGCTGGATCGACCCCGGCTCCGCTTCCGGCTGGCTCGGCTCCGGTTCGGTTGGCTCCGGTTCACTTGCCTCAGCTTTGCTCGGCTCAGCCTTGCTTGGCTCAGGCTGTTCGACCGGCTCGGGCTCCTCGATCGGCGGCGGCTCGACCGCCGTCTGCTCGGCAGGCGCGGCCTCGACGGACACGGCCGCGATGGACTCGACCTGGATGGACGGCGGCAAAGGCGGCGGCATCGCTATCGACGCCGGGGGCTCCGCTGCGGGCTCGACTGGCTTGTCCGCCGTCTTGTCGGTCGATTTGGAGGTCTCGGGAGGTGTGGTTGTCTGGTCGAGAATGCTCGCGATTGCCGCCAGCGCATTGTCGGTCGGGTCATTCACGGTTTGGTCTCCCAGGCTGACGGCGCGCGGAATCGTGCCGACGCCCTCCCTATCTACCTGATCTGACTATCCTTTGTCAGCCCCGGTGGTTCTGGCGCGCAGTCTTGAGGCGAAGCGGATCCGCTTCGCCTGAAAGCGTCGTCAGGCACAAACCGGCGGACGCCGGTCCTTCCAGGGGCGGACCTGTTCGAGCTGGCCGGCCAGGCGGAACAGCAGTCCTTCCTCGCCGAGCTTGGCCGCGAACATCATGCCGAGCGGCAGACCGGCCTTGTTCCAGGCCAGCGGCACCGACATCGCCGGCTGTCCGGACATGTTGAACATCGAGGTGCCCGGCATGTAGCGGCGCAGCACCGGCGCGATGTGGCCGAGGTCCTCGGACATCGTGTTCAGCTCGCCGAGGCGGAGCGGCGGCGCGCACAGCGTCGGGCTGAGGAAGATGTCGCAACCTTCGAAGAAGGTCGCAAGCGCGCGCGAAATCTGGAACGCTGCAAGCTGCGCGGCCACGTAGTCGGCCGGGTTCATCTTGGTCGCATTCTGGGCGCTGGCGAGCGTGAGCCGCTCGACATCGTCCGACGTCAGGGTGCGCCCGACGCGCTGCTCGAGCAGACGGATGGTCAGCGCCGTGTTGCCGCCGACGATGGTCGTCATGACCGCGGCGGGATCGGCCGCCAGCGGCGGTGCGCGTTCCTCGACATAATGGCCGAGCCCCGCCAGCAGCTTGGCTATGCCGCGCACCGCCGCGGCGATCTCGGGATCGATGGCATCGCCGTAGGGCGACTTGTCGGTGAAGCTGATGCGCAAATGGCCGGGATCGCGGCCGACTTCCTGCGAGAACGGTCGCTCCGGCGGCGGCGCGACATAGAGGCTCGACGGCTCCGGGCCGTGGATCGCATCCATCATCACCGCGCTGTCGCGGACGCTGATGCTGAGCACATGGCCGACCGAGAAGCCGCCCCAGCCTTCGCCGCGATCGGGCCCGCAGGGGTTGCGGGCACGCGTCGGCTTCATGCCGAACACGCCGGAGGCGGAGGCGGGGATCCGGATCGACCCGCCGCCGTCGCTGGCATGCGCGACGGGCAGGATGCGGGCCGCGACCGCAGCCCCAGCGCCGCCGGACGAGCCGCCGGAGGAATGGTCGAGATTCCAGGGATTGCGGGTCGGGCCGAACAGACGGGATTCCGTCGTCGGCATCAGCCCGAATTCCGGGCTCGAGCTCTTGCCGAAGATTGCAAGCCCGGCATCGAGGAAACGCTGGGCCAGGGTGCCGTTGTGATCGGCGACGAAGTCCTTTAGCAGGCTGGCGCCCGACGTGGTGCGTGTGCCTTCGAGCAGATCGAGGTCCTTCAGCAGGAACGGCACGCCGGTGAAAGGACCGTCAGGCAGCCCCTTGGCGATCTGGCGCTCGGCATAGTCGTAATGCTTGACGACCACAGCGTTGATCTTGGGATCGACGGCGACGGTGCGCGCGATCGCCTCGTCGAGCAACTCCTTCGGCGTCACGTCCTTGTTGCGGACGAGCTCGGCGAGACCGACCGCATCGTAGTTGCCGAATTCCTTGAAGGCCATGTGGGTACTCCGCATCGCCGGGCCGATCCTTTCGGATCGGCCGCGGCGCAAACGAGGAAGGCTGAAAGCTCAGCCGAGGACGTCCTGGTTGATCACGTTCTGGCGCAGCGGATTGCCATCCAGCACGCTCAGGATATTGCGTGCGGTCTGCTCGCTCATGCGATCGACGGCCTCGACCGTGACGCCGGCCACATGCGGCGCCATGATCACGTTGGGCAAAGCGTGCAGGGGCTGGCCGACCGGCGGCGGTTCGACCTCGAACACGTCGAGGCCGGCGCCGGCGAGCTTGCCCGACACCAGCGCGTCGTGCAGCGCCTTCTCGTCGACGATGCCGCCGCGGGCGGTGTTGATGAGATAGGCGGTCGGCTTCATCAGCCTGATCCGCGCGGCGTTGAACAGCCCGACGGTTTCGGGATTCTTCGGGCAATGGATCGTGACGAAGTCCGCCCGCGGCAGCGCCGCTTCGAGGTTCGACACGGCCTCGCAGCCGGCAGCCGTGATCTCGCTGGCGGGCTTGTAGGGATCGTAGACCAGCACGTTCATTTCCATGGCGAGGCAGCGCTTGGCGGTGCGGGTGCCGATGCGGCCGAAGCCAACGATCAGGACGGTCTTGCCGTAGAGATCGAACGGCAGCACGCCGAGCCGGCTCGCCCAAGTGCCGTCCTTGACCATCGTGTGCATTTCCTGCGCGCGCTTGGCCAGCGTCAGCATCATGAACACAGCTTGTTCGGCGACCGACGGCGAGTTCGCGGTGCCTGCGACCATCAGCGGCACCTTGCGGCGCGACAGCGCCGGAACGTCGACGGCGTCATAGCCGACACCGATCCGGGTCACCACCATCATGCCCTTGGACGCCTCCAGCTCCGCCTCGCCGAAGCGGGTTGCGCCGAGCGCCACGCCATGGACCGGCGCATGCTGCTCGAGCATGGTCTGAAAGTCCTTGGCGGAGATCAGGTTGGGAAATTCGATGAGTTCTACGTCGTCCCGCTCGTTGAGGAGCACCCGCGCCCCCGGTGACAAAGTCTGGGTGACGAAAATCTTCTTCTTGTTGGTGGCCATTTCCTGCCCTTGAGGTTTCTTGTGCGCCGTCAAAGGACGACGCCGGTCACCTCGTTTAGCAAATGCATATTGTTGAGGTCCACAGCCAATCGGAGCGGGCTGCCATCCTGCGCACCGGCATTGGGATTGACCCGGCCGCAGACCTGGGTGCCCTCGAGCGTGAAATAGACCAGGGTCTCCATCCCCATCGGCTCGGTGACGTCGAGCATCGCGTCGAACGGCTCGATGCCCGGTTCGGCATGCGGCCGCGCCTCCATGACGTGCTCGGGCCGGATGCCCAGCAACAGCTTGTCGGTGCGGGGGAGAGCCTGGTAGCGGGCGGCGCGTGCCGGCGGCAGCGCGAAGGCGAGGCGATCGGTCAGCCGCACGTTGAGCTTGCCGCCGGTGTCCTCGAGCCGACAGGGCACGAAATTCATTGCGGGCGAGCCGATGAAGCTTGCGACGAACCGGGTCGCCGGCTTGTGGTAGAGCTCGTTGGGCGTGCCGATCTGCTCGATCCTGCCGTGGTTCATCACTACCACGCGGTCGGCGAGCGTCATCGCCTCGACCTGGTCGTGGGTGACGTAGACGGTCGTGGTGCGGACCTTCTGATGCACCTTCTTGATCTCGATCCGCATCTGCACGCGCAGCTTGGCGTCGAGGTTGGACAGCGGCTCGTCGAACAGGAACACCTTCGGATTGCGCACGATCGCCCGTCCCATCGCGACGCGCTGGCGCTGGCCGCCGGAAAGCTGCTTCGGCTTGCGGTCGATCAGATCCGTGATGTCAAGCATGCGGGCGGCCTCAGTGACCCGGCTCTTGATCTCCGCCTTGGGATAGTGCTTCAGCCGCAGACCGAACGACATGTTCTCGGCAACGGTCATATGCGGATAGAGCGCATAGTTCTGGAACACCATCGCGATGTCGCGGTCCTTCGGCGGCACGTCGTTGACGACGTCGCCGCCGATCATGATGTCGCCGTCGGAAATGTCCTCGAGGCCGGCGATCATCCGCAGCGTCGTCGACTTGCCGCAGCCGCTCGGCCCGACCAGCACCACGAACTCATGGTCGGCGATATCAAGGTCGATGCCGCGCACCGCCTCGACCTCGTCGTAACGCTTCACAACCTTCCGCAAACTGACGTCAGCCATAAGTTCAACCCTTTGTCGCACCGGCGGTCAGGCCGGCAATGTAGTAGTCCATCAGGAAGGCGTAGATGATCAGCGGCGGCGCGGCGCCGAGCAGGGCGCCGGTCATGATCTGTCCCCAGTTGAAGACGTCACCCTTGATCAGGGTCGTGATGATGCCGACCGGCAGCACCAGCTGATCGGTCGAGGTCGTGAACACCAGCGGATAGAGGAACTGAGCCCAGGAGACGGTGAAGGCAAAGATCGTGGCCGCGATCAGGCCGGGCAGCGCGACCGGGATGAAGATCCGGGTCAGCGTCTGGAACCAGCTCGCGCCGTCGATGATCGCCGCCTCGTCGAGCTCCTTCGGGATCGAGGCGAAATAGCCGATCATGATCCAGGTGCAGAACGGCACCGTCAGCGTCGGGTAGATGAACAGCAGCACGTACCAGCGATTGACGAGC
This sequence comes from Bradyrhizobium sp. USDA 4506, assembly GCF_054058795.1. NCBI lineage: Bacteria > Pseudomonadati > Pseudomonadota > Alphaproteobacteria > Hyphomicrobiales > Nitrobacteraceae > Bradyrhizobium > Bradyrhizobium sp. USDA 4506. The sequence continues at coordinate 2,752,705 of NZ_JBSSBM010000002.1, forward strand.
TGGATGCCGGTCCAGTCGCCGAACACGGCGAACATCTTGAACAGCGGGATGAACAGCAGGCTGTCAGGAATGAGATAGGTGAGGAACACGCCGGTCGCGAGCGTCGCCGAGCCCCAGAATTTCATCCGCGCCAGCGCAAAGGCCGCCGGCACGCTGATCAGCATCGTGATGGTGACCACGATGATCGAGACCCAGGCCGAATTCCAGAAGAAGCGCAGGAACTGGTTCGAGGTCAGCAGCTCGATGTAGTTGCTGAGTGTCGGATGATAGACCCACCACGGATTGGTCGCGGCCGAGATCTCGGCGCTGCTCTTCAGCGAGGTGATCAGCATGTAGATCGGCGGCGTCAGCGAGAAGATCGCAAACAGCACCAGGAAGAAATAAGACCAGCGTAGCGCCCAGGCGCGGTCGCGGCTCATGCTGCCGTACTTGACCTTGCGGGTCGGTCCGGACTTGTCGATCGTCAGCGAGCTCATCAGGCTTCGTTCCCGCGTTTGGTGATGTCGCGCAGGATGAAGATCGCCGCGACCGCGAGGATCGGCACCATGAACAGCGAAACGCTGGCGCCGAGCGGCACATCACTGCCCTCGATGCCGACGCGGAACGCCCAGGTGGCGAAGATATGGGTGTGGTCGAGCGGCCCGCCCGCGGTCAGGATGCGCACGATGTCGAAATTGGCGAAGGTCACGATCAGCGAGAACAGCGTCGTGATCGCGATGATGTTGCGCATCATCGGCAGGGTCACGTACCAGATGCGTTGCCACCAATTGGCGCCGTCGATCGCGGCCGCCTCATAAAGCTGGTCGGGTACCGATTTCAACGCCGCCAGATACATGATCATGAAGAACGGCGCGCCGTACCAGACGTTGACCAGGATCACCGAGAAGCGCGCCCACATCGCATCGCCGGTCCACGGGATCGGCCCGATGCCGAAGAAGGAAAGCGTGTAGTTGAAGGCGCTGTAGGAGGGGTCGAACAGCCAGAGCCACGCCAGCGTGCTCATCGCCGGCGGGATCACCCATGGCACCAGCAGCATGCCGCGCCACTTGCGCTGCTTGTTGGCGGGTACGTTGTGCACGAAATGCGCGACGATGAAGCCGATCAGGGCTTTGAAGATCACCGCCGAGATCGCGAAAATGCAGGATTGCTTGACCACCAGCCAGAAGGTGTCGCGCTTGAACAGGAACTCGAAATTGCCGAACCCGACGAACTTCGTCATCGCCTTGTTCAGCGTCGCGAGGTGCAAGGAGTAGAGGGCCGGGTAGAGCACCAGGATCGCGATCAGGAGGATCAGCGGCAAAGTCATCAGGAACGCGGCCATCGACTTGCGCCGCAGCGCGTTGCGCAGGCCGACGCGCCTTCGTCCCGTCTGGGCAGCGGCCGCGCGGTTGGATTGGAATGCGACATCAACCATAACGCAGGTCCCTCGCGCGGGTTGGTTGCACAGCTCGCCGGTTCGGCGGCTGGGATGTGAAGACGGGACCTCGCGCGGCCAACATTACGGGCGGTCGCGCGAGACCTCGCTTGTCGTCAGCTTCGCATGAAGCCTTCGCACTCGCCCTCGGCCCAGGCGAGTGTCTTTTCCATGCTTTCACCCTGGTAGTACCGCAGGCACATCTTGGTCAGTGTGGCCTGGAAGTAGATCTGCTGCGCGATCTTGGGCGGCGCGGGCGAGGCCGCAATCGACAGCGTCTGGTGCTTGTAGGGGTTCGGATAGTGGTAGAGCGTCCCCTTTGGCGGCGCTTGCTCCGCCCAGACCTTCAAGGTCGTGAGCTTTTCGTAGGCCGGCAGGGTCATAGCCACCGCTGGCGACCACCATTTTCTCGATCGATGCAGGTTGCGACAGGTGCGTCAGCAGGCTCTTCGCCGCCTCCTTGTTCTTCGAGAACGACCAGATCGACCAGAAGAACGGCAGATAGGGCGCGAAGCGTCCCTTCGGCCCGGCCGGGAACCCGTGCGTCCAGCACTGCTCCGCGACTTGCGGAGCATCGCGCTTGGCGACCGCCCACGCGCTCGGCGGATTCAGGATCATCGCGCCCTTGCCGGCGACCAGCCACTTGTTGTTGGAAGCGTCGTCCCACGCCGACACATCGGGCGGCAGGAACGCGAGCAGCTTCTTGTAGTAGTCGAGGGCCTGGCGCACCGCGTCGGTCTTGACGGTGAGATTGCCCTTGGCATCGACCAGCTGCGCGCCGAACGACTGGAAGATCGCGCCGGCGGTGTCGACGCTGTCGCTGGTTTCGCCAAGGCCGATGCCGAACGGGAATCCAGCCTTGTGGCAGGCTTCGGCCGCCTTGAGGAAGGTATCGAGAGTCCAGTTATCGGCTTTCGGCTCGCTTCCGGCCGGATACATCTCCTGCACGTCAATGTTGGCGTGTTTCTTCATCAGGTCGATGCGTGAGCAGGGACCCTTGATCTGGCTGCCGACGCTGGCGGGAACGCCGAGCCATTTACCACCGGCCTGGCCGAGATATTTCACCGTGCCGTTGACATCGCCGTTCAGCTTGAGGAGCGGATCCATGATGTCGTTGACCGGCTCTAGCAGCTCGGCGTTAGCCTGCGGCCACCATGTCGGCATCTGGAAAATATCGTGACCGGATTTCGCCTGCGCCTCGGCGGCGATGGTGACGATGTTCTTGTTGCCCTGGCTGGTGATGTAGTCGATCTGGACCTCGACCTTCTCCTTGGCAGCCCATTCATTGACCAGCTCGGTGGACGCACTGTTCGCGCCGGGCACCCAGTGATCCCAGAAGCCCATCGAGAGCTTTCCGGCTGCGTAGGCGCCACGCACGTAGGGGGCTGTAATCAGCGCGGCCGATGACAGCGCTGTCGCTGCGACGAATTCTCGGCGCGAGAGCTTCTTCCGTGACATGGCATTCCCTCCCTGGTAGCCGACGGACAAAAGACTTTTTGAATCCCGTTGTTGTTTTTGTGCGTCGCGTTTGCGCGACGTCGCGGGATTGCGTTGAAACCGATCAGAACAGAATTGCCGGCATCTGTCGAGAAACGAGATGCTGATGCCAACTAGAACTAACGTTGTGGTCAAATAGCAGGCAGTGTCGTTCGCATCATTGCAGTTGCCGGCGGTTTGCCGCGCGTCTTGCGATCATGCTGCGACGCACGCGGAGACAAGGTCGCAGACGGTGCGCGGTTGAGCCGCAGCTTTCCGGTCAAGCCTCAGCGAACTCTGTTCCGCCATGTTGATGCCCGGCGCGGCCGATAGACTTGCTGAAGCCGGAAACGCTAAAGTCCGGATTTGTCGAACCTACTCCCGCATCAATTCCGCAATCCACCACCGATCACGGAGACCCGATCATGCTCATCCCGGTAGCGAAGCTGCGCGCACAATGGAGATTGTGCGCCGCGGTTGGGGCCGCCACCGTCACGTTGCTCGCAGTGCCTCATATGGTCGATGCGCAGATCGTGCAGGGCGTCGAAAAGGGGGCGCGCGAGGGCAACAAGGCTGCCGGGCCGGTCGGCGGCGTTCTCGGCGGAGCCATCGGCGGCGTTGTCGGGGTGGTGACCGGCGTGACCGGGGTGTTGACCGGCAACAATGGCAACAACCCCAATGCCGGCAGCGGCAAGAACGCACAGGGCGCGGCGGCCGGCGCCAAGGCCCCCAAGTCGGCCAAGGCCGCCGCCAAGGACAAGGGCGCGAAGCAAGTGCCGACCGTGCTGACCCAGGCCGGCGCGCCGCAGCTGACGGCCGAACAGATCGTCGCCAACAGCGACGCCAACATCGAACGGATCAAGAAGGAGCTCAACCTGACGCCGGAGCAGGAGAAGAATTGGGCCGGCTTCAACAGTGCGATGCACTATCTCGGCCACAACGGCGCCGACCGACTCAACCTGCGCATCGCGCGGGCGCAGCGCGATCCGCCGGATGACATCATCGAGCAGATGCGCAACGAGGCCCAGTTCCTCAATGACCGGGCGGTCGATCAGCGCGGCGTCGCCGACGCCGCCGAGCCGCTGTTTGCCAGCCTCGACGACAAGCAGAAACAAATCTTCATCAACGAAATGGTCCGCCTGAGCCACGAACGCGGGCTCGACTGAGGAAATCTCGCCGGCCAAGTGGGGACGAATAGCCGGGCCACCAAGCCCTGGGGTAGGTTAAAGGCGCAGCACCCGGCTATTCTGCCGCAGCGGCGCGGCCCGGTTAATTCGTCATTCAATGTTGAAGAAAAACGGACCGGATCACGCCCGAGTGATGGCCGAGTCAGGGCCTTGTCGGGAACCATCCACAGCGCCCGAGGCCAGCGCGGATTGAGCCGTCAATGACCGGGACATCGGCGCGGCAAAGCGACGATGTCCTTCGGACGGCTCTGCCCGGCAATCAGCGATCCGCAAAACGCCGGCGCTTAGCTCTTCGGGAAGTTCAGCTCCACACCGACGCCGTCCGGATCGTAGAGGAAGATCTGGGTGTCGCCGGTGCGCGGCACGATCTGCTCACGGAAGGTGACGTTCTTCGACTGCAGGCGCTTGCGCACGGCTTCGACGTCGCTGGCGGCAAAGGCGATATGGTCGAGGCGGCCGGTGTCCTCATATTGCTTCGCGGTGCCGCGCACCACGATGCCGTCGCGGGGCTTGCGGGTGCCCATCAGATGGACGGTGGCCTGACCGCCGGAATAGAGCCAGTAGCCGGGGAAATCGAGCGGCGGCCGTTCGCCGTTCTCGAGCCCGAGCACATCGCAATAGAACGCCTTGGTCTTCTCCAGATCCTGCGGCTCGATGGTGTAATGCTGTAGTCCACCCAATGGCATGGTTCTTCTCCTTGAGAAATCGGGTTAAACGAAGCTGAGGTCGGCATCGACGCCCAGCATCCAGGCGCCGACGGTCTCGAAATGACTGAAGCGGCCCTGCAGTTGCTGCGTCACGGTGTGGATGTCGCGGAAGCGCCGCTCCAGCGGATGGCCGTCGAAGATCGCAGTGGCGCCTGCGGTGTTGTAGGCGAAATCGACGGCCTCCCGCGCCTTGTGGATGGCGTGCGTGGCCGCCATTCGGATCGTCATGCGCTGTGCCACCGTGATGCTGTGGCCGGCAACCAGATCCTTCCAGATGTCGGCCATCGACTGCAGCAGGAAGGCGCGGGCGGCGCGCAGATTGACCTCGGCTTGGGCGAGGCCGGACTGCACCACCGCATTGTCCCGCAGCGTCTTCTTCATGCCGCGCGGCACCTTGTTGCGGGCGACGTCGACGAAATTGTCGAGCGCGCTGCGGGCAATGCCGCAGGCGACCCCGGCAAAGCCGATCTGGTAGCAGGTGTGGTTGCTCATCCGGTACAGCGGGCCGTCCTCGCGGCACTCGCGGTCGAATTCGCGGGTGATCGAATGGTCCGCGCGGACGAAGAAATCGTCGAGCGCGAACTGGTCGCTGGCGGTACCGCGCAATCCGACCGTGTTCCAGATGTCGGTCCATGCGACGTCTTCGGTCCGCGCCAGCATGGTGCGCTCGACCTGCTCGCCATTGGCATCCCGGCGCGGCGAGCCGTCCGCGGCATAGACCGGGCAGTGCGCGCCGAGCCAGGTGGCGTGCCGCCCGCCCGAGGCAAACGACCAGACCCCGGTGACGCGGTAGCCGCCCTCGCACTCGATCGCCTTGACCTTCGGGCCGGGGCCCCAGGCCAGCACGGCACGCGGGTCGGCAAACACTTCCTGCGCGACCGGCAGGTCGAGATAGGCCGCCGACATCGCGCAGCCGCCGGCTTGGCTCAGGCACCACGCCGTCGAGGCATCCGCCTTGGCGATGGTCTCGATGGCATGGAAGAAGGTGACGGGATCGGTCTCGATCCCGTTGCTTGAACGCGGCAGCAGCAGGCGGAACAGCCGCGCCTCATGCAGTCGGTCGAGCAGGTCGGGCGGCAGGCGGCGCGTCGTTTCGATATCGTTGGAGGCGGCCGCCACCGTGTCCCTGATCGCCTCGGCGCGGGCAATCACGTCGCGATCACCGATAAGGTCCGCAGAAGTCACATTCATGTTCGCCTCCCTCAGGCGCGCCGGATCGTTGCGGAGGCCGCGACGTCGACCGTCGCGTTGAGCTCCTTGTCGATCTGCTCGATCGATTTGCCCCGGGTCTCGAGCCCGAAGAACAAATAGACGGCCCCCGCCATCAGGAACCAGCAGCCGAGATAGACAAAGGCGGTCGGGATCTGGGTCAGTGGCACGTCGGGCTTGAGGTAGTTGTTCGAACCGACGATCAGCGCAAGCCCGACCGGCCCGATGATCTTGCCGATGCCGCCGAAGCCATAGGCCGACCCCATCCCCGTGGTGCGCAGATGCGACGGCCAGACCTCAGCCGCGTAGGGACCGACGATCGCAAAGCCGCCGTCGGCGAAGAAGAAGGCGGCGGCCAGCAGCAGCCAGAACGCCGACATGCCGAACAAAGTCGCGTCGTAGTGGTAGCCGGCGATGATGGTCAGCGCGCCGGCGCCGAAGCCGAGCAGGCCGCCTGCAACACGCCGCCCCAGCAGCTCCGAGAACCAGGAGAACGAGATGCGGCCGAGGAAGCCGGTGATGCTGAGCAGGATCATCATCTTGGCGGCTTCCTGCGGCGTCACCTTCAGCAGCAGCACGAACAGCGCGGGGGCCCATAGCGTGATGCCGTAGACGCCGGTTTGCGCGCCTGCATTGCCGAGCCAGGAGACGATCAGGCTGCGCGGATATTTGAACAGATCGAACCAGCTCGTCGTGACGATCGGACCGGCGTCGGCCGCGCTCGGCAGCGGCAGCTCCGACGGCGGCACCTGCAGCGCCCAGGCCAGCGACTTGCGGGCTTCGTCATAGCGTCCTTGCCGGCACAGCCAGCGCGGCGACTCCGGGACCCAGATCCGAACCAGCAGCACCAGGACCGACGGCAGCACGCCGATCGCAAACAACAGCCGCCACTGATCGGTTCCCATGACGGCTCCGAGCACCGCGCCGAGGCCGACGCCGAGCGGGATCACGCAGGTGACGAGGCCGCCGACCCAGCCGCGCTTGTGCGACGGCATGAACTCCTGCACCAGCGGCACGTCGACACAATAAAGACCGCCGACGCCGGTGCCGACGAAGAAGCGCAGGATCGCCAGATAGACCCAGCCGTTATCGGGTGTGAAATAGAGCAGGCCGGTCGCAATCGAGAAGTTCAGCACCGTGCCGATGAAGACGATACGCCGCCCGACCCGGTCGGCGAGCCAGCCCCAGAGGTAGGCGCCGAGGATGGCGCCGATGCCGGAACTCATCAGCACGGTGGCCGACTGGCCGAAGGTGAGCTTCCACGGTCCGATCAGGAACGCGAGCACGAAGCCGATCAAGAAGTAGTCGAAGAATTCCAGCGCATCGCCGATGATGGCCGCCGCCAGGATCTTGATCTGGTTGCCGGTCAGAGTCGTCCGGCGATCGAGAATCTCGAACATGGCGCGTCTCCCCATGGCGCCTGTTCATTGTTCCCCGGAGCGTGCGTCGCGCCAGCGCATCGCCCATAGGATGAGGCTATCCTCGTGCCAGCGCGAACGACAAGCCCGCGCCGACGCGGGGCTCATCTGCATTGGCGCGATAAGCGGTTCGGCGTACTGCTGCGCACAAATGGTGGTGCGAAAGCCCGATGTGAGCCGCCGGAGCCGTTGACTTCTGCAATGCCGATCGCCCACGTTTGCGTGGAGGAAGCGGGGAGCAGCCGGGTGGACGAAAAGCGCAAGCATCCGCGAACCGAGGTCAATGAACCCGGCTATGTCTCGTCGGGCGGTTCGGTCATGCATTGCACGATCGTGAACATCTCGCCGGAGGGGGCGGCCATCGAGGTCGAGAATCCGGCCTTCGTCCCGCACCGATTCCGCCTGGTGATGGCCCGCGACGCCTCGGTCGTCTACGAGTGCCAGGTGATCTGGAGTAAGAAGTCGCGAATTGGAGTGAGTTTCGTGGCAACCGCCTGAGCGCGGCTATCTCGATTGGGGACGCCCATGAACCTGCGTGCCAAGGCGGTCGGGTTTCGTTGCTGGAACAGCAGGTGATCCGCCGATGACTCCGGAACCTGCAACGATCTGCCTTGGCTGCTGGCAAAACCTGCATATGCCGATCCCGTTGCGCGGTCCCTTGGCGGCGCCGTTCCGTCTGTTCGGCGTCCGGCCGAGCCGCATGAACCCGAACACATGCACGCTCTGCGAGATGGCCTTCTCGAAGATTATGAAGGCGCGCGCCGTGACCATCGACGCCACCATCCTGTTCGCCGATCTGCGCGGCTACACCACACTGACGCAGACCATCGCGCAGGACGGGCTGACCTCGCTGCTCGACGCGTTCTACGACGACTGTGCCGCGCCGCGATCTGGCGCTATGACGGCATCCTCAACAAGACCATCGGCGACGCCGTGTTCGCGATCTTCAATTTTCCGGTGCGGCGCGACGATCATGCCGTGCAGGCCTTGCTCGCGGCGCGCCAGATCCAGCGCAGTTTTCGCGACAGGCACGACGCGCTGGTGCGGGCGATCGGCGCCGGCGACATCGAGATCGGCATTGGAATCGGGATGGATAGCGGTGACACCAATTTCGGTGAGTTCGGCCAGGCCCACCGCGACCTGACGGCAGTCGGCACGGTGGTCAATCGCGCGGCGCGCGCGCAGGCGGCCGCCAGGTCAGGCGAGATTCTTGTGACGACGGCCGTGCGGGATCGAACCCGCGACATGATCACGGCAGCCGGTGCCGATTACACCCTGAAGGGCTTCGACCAGCCCGTCACATTGTTTCCTGCGTGAATTGGCTTTCGCGTGAATTGACGCGGCGCAAAAAAGACGGCTCCAGCCTGCAACTGCGCGCCGAAGCCGTCGGGGATGGTCGTTTGCCGATTACGAACGCCGCCTCAACGCAAGGTCGGCGGCTTTGTTCCAGCCCGGATGAAAAGCTTCGAACCGGCGTCAGCGCCACATGCCGCGCATCCGGGCGCCGATGTCGATCGGCGGCGCGCGGTTGGCCGCGGGTGCCTGCGCGGCCGCGGCGCGCGGCCAGGTGGTCCGCTCGAACATCGGCAGCAGTCGTTCCGGGATGAAGCGGGTGCGCGAGGCATACATGTGGCGGTCGGCCTTGGCCGCCTGGTCGTGGACGAAGAAGCGCTGCGGCACCAGCAGATGCAGATCGTCCTTGGCGCGGGTCATCGCGACATAGAGCAGGCGGCGCTCCTCCTCGAGTTCGGCCGACGTGCCGGCGCCGAGGTCGGAGGGCATGCAGCCGTCGACGACATTGAGCACATAGACGGATTTCCATTCCTGGCCCTTGGCGGAATGGATCGTCGACAGGATCAGATAATCCTCATCGAGCAGCGGTGGCGCCAGCCTGGTCGCTGGTCGCATCGGGTGGATCGAGCGTGAGTTCGGTGAGAAAACGCTCGCGTGACGGGTAGCCGGCGGCGATCTGCTCGAGCTGAATGAGATCGGCGCGGCGTACCTCGCTGTCCTCGTGGATGCGATCGAGATGCGGTTCGTACCAGAGGCGGGCGCGTTCGATATCGACGGGCCATTCCGAGTAGCGGAGGTTCTCGATGGTCTCCACGAACAGCCGCCAATCCGCACCGGCGCGGGGCGGAGCGGGCAGCGCGACGAGCGCAGCAATCGGATCGGCGGCCTCCGTCATGCGGTCGAGCACCCGCTGCGCCGAGGCCGGACCGACGCCGGGCAACAGATGCAGGATGCGAAAACCTGCAACCCGGTCGCGCGGATTGGCGGCGAAGCGCAGCAGCGCCAGCATGTCCTTGACATGCGCGGCGTCGAGGAATTTGAGGCCGCCGAATTTCACGAACGGAATGTTGCGGCGGGTCAGTTCGACCTCCAGCGGTCCGCTGTGCGAGGAGGTGCGGAACAGCACCGCCTGGTGCTTCAACAGGGTGCCTTCCTCACGATTGGCCAGCACCTGCTCGACGATGTAACGGGCCTGATCGGCCTCGTCGCGGATCGTGACGAGCAGCGGCTTACGGGTCGAGGTCCGGTCGGTCCACAGGTTCTTGGTGAAGCGCTCCTTTGCGAGCGAGATCACGCCATTGGCCGCCGACAGGATCGGCTGCGTCGAGCGATAGTTGCGATCGAGCGTGACGATCTCGGCGGCCGGGCTGAACTGGGCCGGGAAGTCAAGGATGTTGCGCACGGTGGCGGCGCGGAACGAATAGATCGACTGCGCGTCGTCGCCGACCACGGTGAGCCCGCGTCCCGCGGGCTTGAGTGCGAGCAGGATCGAGGACTGCAGGCGGTTGGTGTCCTGATATTCGTCGACCATCACATGGTCGAAGCGGCCGCCGATCTCCTCGGCCAGGGCGGTGTCCGTCACCATCTGCGCCCAGTAGAGCAGGAGGTCGTCGTAATCGAGCACGTTCTGCCGCTGCTTGGCTTCGACATAGGCACCGAACAGCTGCTTCAATTCACTGGCCCAGCCGGAGCACCACGGGAAGAACTGGCCGAGCACGGCCTCGATCGGCATCTCCGCGTTCACGCAGCGCGAATAGATCGCAAGGCAGGTGCCCTTGGTGGGGAACCGGCCTTCGGTGCGGGAGAACCCGAGATCGTGGCGGACCAGATTGATCAGGTCGGCGGAATCCTCGCGGTCATGGATCGTGAAGGCCGGGTCGAGGCCGATACGCTCGGCGAATTCGCGCAGCAGCCGCGCGCCGATGCCGTGGAACGTGCCGGCCCAACTCAGCGCGTCGGTCATGACCGAGGCGCGATCGCCGAGCACGCGGCGCGCAATGCGCTCGACGCGGCCGGCCATCTCGGCGGCGGCGCGCCGCGAAAAGGTCATCAACAGGATGCGGCGCGGATCGGCGCCAGCGACGATCAGATGCGCGACGCGATGGGCGAGGGTGTTGGTCTTGCCGGACCCCGCGCCCGCGATCACCAACAGCGGCGCGCCGACGATGCAATCCTTGCCGACCCCGTGCTCGACAGCGCGGCGCTGCTCGGCATTGAGCGCATCGAGATAGGCTGTGTTGGCAAGATCAGTCACGAATCACCCCCACGAAACGCTAACAGACATTGCGATTCATTGGGGCCGACGCGCCGAGGCGGACGCAGAGAAATTAGATTGACATTAACGCGGCGCGGCGCACAACCCCGCCATGGGTGACGTATCCAAATCCGACACGCCGCTGAAGGCGACGTTCAAGGTGCGGCTGAACGGCGAGACGGTGACGCTCGCGACCGTCGGCCAGGCCTATAGCTTCATCAGCAATCTCAGCGCCGTCGAATGGATGGAGTTCCGCTCGCTGCATGACGAGGCATTGGTTGCGCTCGAGAGAGCGGCCGGTAACGCCATGCTGACGGTGCAAGCGACCAACGCGTTGCGGATGCTGTTCGTCCGCGCGAAACTGCTTTGAAAAGAAAATGAGCCGCCTTGGTGTTCCATTGGCCCTCCAAGGCGGCCCGAGAGTGCGGCTGAAGCGCATTGCGCACCCGGCCGTCGCGTGTACCGCCGTTACCTTGTTTGCGGCCATAACGAACAGCGCCTTACGCAACCACCGCCGATTCGGCTGTAGCCGCGGCACCACAATCACGGGCCAACGTCATCGACCAGGCGGTCATACACGAGCGCAGACCGGAGGTTCATGGTTGCGATCTTCAGATAGCCCGGCTCGCGCATGGCGTTGTTGAACATCATGATCGCCGTCTTCCAGTAGCCGCGCTCGCGCTGATCCAGGTTCAGCGCGGACAGGTAGTCCGCGGCGTCGCCGACCGTCGCGAGCGTTCGCCCGTCCTTCAGCGTAATCGGGAACGCAAGCGGCGACCGCTTCTCCAGCTCCAGCACGTCAGGCTCCCCCAGGACCAAGCAGCAATAGACAAAGCAGCAATAACAGGAACAGACCTAGCTGCGCCGCTATATCAAAGCCTTAAGGGGACGTCCGGCCTGGCTGGAGTGGACGGTTCAGAAAGAATCCGCCAGTGCGATCTCCGCCTTCAGCGCGTCGATGCGCCGTTCGGCTTCCTCGGATGTCAGGTCGCGTGCGTACTGGTTCGGCTGATAGGCCTCCTCGGCGAGGCTCCTCAACCGCAGCGCCTGGGCACGGGTCATCAGCCCGCCAAGGCGCTCCGCAACCCCACCATATCTTACCGCTGCCACGCTCATTGCTTGCCTCGCTTGCTGGATCGTGACTTGACAATATGTTCTATTTTTGTTCTAACAAGCTATGGATAACAAGATCAATGAAATTCGGCGCAAGATCAGCACGTTGCGAGCTGAGATGACCCTGATCGAGGCGTCGATCAGGGATCAGGTCAACCGCGACCTCGATTGCAGTGAAGCATCCTACCGGCTGATGGCGATGCGAGCCGAAGTGGCCCAACTGGTCGGCCGGTGGAAGGCCGCCGGCGGCGGCGAGCGTCTCCCCACGGTCCGGGAGCGGCTGAGCCGGAGCTTCGAGGATCGCACCGGCGCGAAGGTCAAGGTGGACAAGGACAAGGCGAAGCCTACGCCCGGTCACAGCAACGCCCGGGTGTGATCCGGGGGTTTGTCCAAAGAAGGGAGCCTCGAACACCGGCTCAGGCCCAAATCAGGTTTCAAGGAAGGAACCGGGACCGCAGGATCTGCATTTTCTTGTGGTGAGAGCCAATACCATAGCATCGCCCAGCGCCATGATCGCCGATCCGACCGCGCCACCGCGGGCATCGATGAATGACGATCGCAGTCCACTGCTGACGCTGATCTCCTGCATCAGCTGCATCAGGACGATGCGGCTCGAGAGCAGCCATCCGGGCAGCGAGGGCAGGGATATTCTTCAGTACCGCTGCGAGCAATGCAGCCGCATCGAGCGGGTGCAATTGGTGCGGCGAAGCTGGCCGGCGGAACGCTAGCCTTTCGATTTAGAGCTAGTGTCCCGAATCCGAAGTTCGCATCATTTGCCGCACCTTCGGAGCGAACTTCGGATTCGATGAGGACACTAGCAAACTTATGATTCTAGTGTGCTTTATGAATGCGAAGTTCGTGAAAGTGGCTGCCGCGAAATCGCACGAACTTCACATTCAGACACACTAGGAGCGGGCTTTCGCCTTTGGTCTTGCCGCGACGTCATGCGCGGTGGCATCGAACTCGCTCGAAGCGTTGCCGGATGGCCCGCTCGTCGCGCTGCCGACGCCGTGCCCCGTCAACTTTGCGAGTTCGCGGCTGAGGTCGTGGATGTGGTACGGCTTGCGCAACACCGGAAAGTCGGACCTCACGTCGCGTGCGCTCGCGCTGTAGCCTGTCGTCAGCAGGATCGGCAGCTCGGGCTTTCTGTCCCGGATCGTGCGCGCCAGCTTCAGTCCATCGATCCTGCCGGGCATGACGATGTCGCTGAACACCACATCGATCCCGTTGGCGTCGATCTCCGACAAGGCGGCCTCCGCGTTCGAGGCCCAGCGCACGGTATAGCCGAGCTGTTCGAGCAGGCCCGTGCTCGCATCGGCGACGGCAGGATTGTCCTCGATCAGCAGGATCGTGGCCAAGCCGGGCGTGCTGTGCCCCGTAGCCGTGCGCTTTGCGGCCGCGGTCCCCCGCGGGAGATAGATGCTGACCGTCGTGCCCTTGCCGAGCGCGCTTGTAATCTCGACCCGGCCATCCGCCTGGTGCGCGAAGCCGTGAACCTGGGACAGCCCAAGGCCGGTCCCTTTGCCGACCGGCTTGGTGGTGAAGAAGGGATCAAAGACCTTGTTCATGACATCGTCTGGAATGCCTTCGCCGGTGTCGGTAATGCTGACGACCACCTGGGCGGCTTCCGGGACATTGCGCGCCGCGACGGTCAGCGTGCCGCCGCCGGTCATCGCATCCCGGGCATTGACCACGAGGTTGATCAGCGCGGTCTCAAATTCCGTCGGATCGACGAAGATCGGCCAGAGATCCGGTCCGATCTCCATGTTCAGCTTGATCGCGCCGCCGAGCGCGCTGGTCAAAACCTCTCGCACCGCGGTGATCCTGTCAGCGACGTTGATGGTCTGCGGATTGACACTCTGCCGACGCGCGAAGGTGAGGAGCTGCCTGGTCAGGGACGCGGCACGCTCGGATGCGGTTTCGATCGCGCCGAGTGCAAGCGTCCCCCGTTCGCTCATCACCTCGCGCTTGATCCGGTGCAGATTGCCGGAGATGATCATCAGCAGGTTGTTGAAGTCGTGCGCGACGCCGCCGGTCAGTTGGCCGAGCGCATCCATCTTTTGCGATTCCGCAAGCTGACGCTGCACCTGTTCGAGCTTCTGATGCGCGTCGCGCCGCTCGGAAATATCCCGGGTGATCTTGGCGAAGCCGACCAGGCTGCCGTCGGTATCGCGGATCGGATCAATCACGACGCTCGCCCAGAAGAACGAACCGTCCTTGCGGACCCGCCAGCCTTCCTCCACGTAATGCCCGGTCTCTTCCGCGATCTTGAGCGCATGGGCGGGCTTGCCGGCAGCCTGGTCGGCCGGCGTATAGAACCGCGAGAAGTGCTGGCCGATGATTTCGCCGGGCGAATAGCCCTTGATGCGCTCGCCGCCGGCGTTCCAATTGGCGACGATGCCGGCCGGCGTCAACATATAGAGCGCATAGTCGGTGACATTGCTCACCAGCAGGCGGAACTGGCTTTCGCTGGCCTCGAGATCCGCGCGCGCCTGATGCCGCTCGGTGATGTCGCGGGTGACCATTGCGTAGCCGACGAGCTTGCGCTTCTCGTAGATCGGATCGATGACCACAGCGGCGTAGAATCGCGACCCGTCCTTGCGGACAGACCAGCCTTCGGCCGCTGAGTGCTTGTCCTTCCGCGCCATCTGCAGAGCTCTCGCCGGAACGCCGGATGCGCGGTCTTCGGCAGGATAGAAGACCGAGAAGTGCTTGCCGAGGATCGCCTTGGCCGGATAGCCCGTGATGCGCTCGGCGCCCTTGTTCCAGTTGATGACCCGGCCATCGGGGCCGAGCGTGCAAATGGCGTAGTCGACCACGCCGCCAGCCACCGGCCGACGATCGTGCCGGCTCTCGACGATGCCCCGTTTGAGTTGTTCTGATTTCTTAACCATCACCGATCCTGCCCCCGCCCGAAACGCGCGGGGATGGTCAATGTTCCATGCGAGCACGAGGACCGGGCGATCAGGGCCGGCTCCGTCGTTCTTCGGAAAAGTTCGGCCAACGGTCGGAACTTTTGGTTCCAATCGCGATTAAGGTACTCGGTTTGCGTCACAAATTGCGGTTTTGGCGTTTTCCCGCTTGAATAGATCAAGGGCAGTCATTCTTATGGTCACACTGGCTTTTCCGAGTCTCTGGATTCGCAGCCAGCGCGTAGGGGAAATTACATGACCGATCTCGGTTCGTCGCCTCGTCCCCGTGCTGATACGCGCCGCAGCCAGCAATCAAACGGAAGCCTCGATTCTTCGCATGACCTGCTGCAATCGCTGCAGGCGATGCGCGCCGGCGACTTCTCGGTCCGGATGCGTGGCGACTATCTCGGCATCGACGGCAAGATCGCGGACGCCTTCAACGAAATCGCAGCCGCCAACGAGCGCATGGCGCAGCAATTGGCGCGCGTCGGCCAGGTCGTCGGCCGCGAGGGACAGACCCGCCAGCGCGTCAATTTCGGCCTCGCCAGTGGCGCCTGGGCCGATATGGAGAGCTCGGTCAACACGCTGATCGATGATCTGCTGTGGCCGACCCGCGAGGTCACCCGCGCGGTCGCTGCGGTGGCGCAAGGCGACCTGCTGCAGACCGTGCAGCTCGACGTCGAGGGCCGGCCGCTGCGCGGCGAATTCCTGCAGTCGGCGAACATCGTCAACACGATGATCAAGCAGCTCTCGGTGTTCACCTCGGAGGTCACGCGCGTGGCGCGCGAAGTCGGCACCGAGGGCAAGCTCGGCGGCCAGGCCCAGGTGCCGGAAGTGACCGGCGTCTGGAAGGACCTGACCGAGAGCGTCAACTCGATGGCCAACAATTTGACCGGCCAGGTCCGCAACATCGCCGAGGTGACGATCGCGGTCGCCAACGGCGACCTGTCCAAGAAGATCACGGTCGACGTTCGCGGCGAGATCCTGCAGCTGAAGGAAGCCATCAATACGATGGTCGATCAGCTGCGTTCGTTCGCCTCCGAAGTGACGCGCGTGGCGCGCGAGGTCGGCACCGACGGCAAGCTCGGCGGCCAGGCGATCGTGCCCGGCGTCGCCGGTACCTGGAAGGACCTCACCGACTCCGTGAACGCGATGTGCGGCAACCTGACCGCCCAGGTGCGCAACATCGCCAACGTGACCACGGCCGTGGCGCGCGGCGACCTGTCGCGCAAGATCACGGTCGACGTCAGCGGCGAGATTTTGGAGCTGAAGGACACCATCAACACGATGGTGGACCAGCTCAACTCGTTCGCGTCGGAAGTGACGCGTGTGGCGCGCGAGGTCGGCACCGAGGGCAAGCTCGGCGGCCAGGCCCAGGTGCCCGGCGTTGCCGGCACCTGGAAGGACCTGACCGACAACGTCAACTTCATGGCGTCGAACCTGACCGCGCAGGTCCGCAACATCGCCGACGTCGCGACCGCGATCGCCGGCGGCGACCTCTCGAAGAAGATCACGGTCAACGTGTCGGGCGAGATCCTTCAGCTGAAGGAAACGCTGAACACGATGGTGGACCAGCTCAACGCGTTTGCATCGGAAGTGACGCGCGTGGCGCGCGAGGTCGGCACCGAAGGCAAGCTCGGCGGCCAGGCCAACGTGCTCGGCGTCGCCGGCACCTGGAAGGATCTGACCGACAACGTCAACTTCATGGCGTCGAACCTGACGGCGCAGGTGCGCAACATCGCCGCCGTGACGACGGCGGTCGCGGGCGGCGACCTCTCCAAGAAGATCACGGTCGACGTGCGCGGCGAAATCCTCGAGCTGAAGGACACCATCAACACGATGGTCGATCAGCTCAACGCGTTCGCGGGCGAGGTGACGCGCGTGGCGCGCGAGGTCGGCACTGAAGGCAAGCTCGGCGGCCAGGCCGAGGTGCGCGGCGTCGCCGGCACCTGGAAGGATCTCACCGACAGCGTCAACTCGATGGCCTCGAACCTGACCGCGCAGGTCCGCAACATCGCTGAGGTCGCAACCGCGGTGGCGAAGGGCGACCTGTCGAAGAAGATCACGGTGAACGTGTCGGGCGAAATCCTTCAGCTGAAGGAAACGCTGAACACCATGGTGGACCAGCTCAACGCGTTTGCCGGCGAGGTGACGCGCGTGGCGCGCGAGGTCGGTACCGACGGCAAGCTCGGCGGCCAGGCCGAGGTGCCCGGCGTCGCCGGCACCTGGAAGGACCTGACGGACAGCGTCAACTCGATGGCCGGCAATCTCACGGCGCAGGTGCGTAACATCGCCGAGGTCGCGACCGCGATCGCCGGCGGCGACCTGTCGCGCAAGATCACCGTCGACGTGCGCGGCGAGATCCTTCAGCTGAAGCAAACGCTGAACACGATGGTCGACCAGCTCAACCGCTTCGCGGGCGAGGTGACGCGCGTGGCGCGCGAGGTCGGCACCGACGGCAGCCTCGGCGGCCAGGCCAACGTGCCCGGCGTCGCCGGCACCTGGAAGGACTTGACCGATAACGTCAACTCGATGGCCGGCAACCTCACCGCGCAGGTCCGCAACATCGCCGAGGTGACGACCGCCGTGGCGCGCGGCGACCTGTCGCGCAAGATCACCGTCGACGTGAAGGGCGAAATCCTCGAGCTCAAGAACACCATCAACACGATGGTAGACCAGCTCAATGCGTTTGCAGGCGAGGTGACGCGCGTGGCGCGCGAGGTCGGCACCGAAGGCAAGCTCGGCGGCCAGGCCGAAGTGCCCGGCGTCGCCGGCACCTGGAAGGATTTGACCGACAACGTCAACTTCATGGCGTCGAACCTGACCGCGCAGGTCCGCAACATCGCCGAGGTCGCGAGCGCGATCGCCGGCGGCGACCTGTCGAAGAAGATCACCGTGGACGTGCGCGGCGAGATCCTGCTGCTCAAGGACACCCTGAACACGATGGTCGAGCAGCTGCGCTCGTTCGCCGCCGAAGTGACGCGGGTGGCGCGCGAGGTCGGCACCGAGGGACGGCTCGGCGGCCAGGCCGTGGTGCCCGGCGTCGGCGGCACCTGGAAGGATCTCACCGACAACGTCAACCTGCTGGCGGCGAACCTGACCACCCAGGTACGCAACATCGCCGAAGTCACCACCGCGGTGGCGCGCGGCGACCTGTCGCGCAAGATCACGGTCGACGTGAAGGGCGAAATCCTCGAGCTCAAGAACACCATCAACACCATGGTCGACCAGCTCAACGCGTTTGCGGGCGAGGTGACGCGCGTGGCGCGCGAGGTCGGCACCGAAGGCAAGCTCGGCGGCCAGGCCGAGGTGCGCGGCGTTGCCGGCACCTGGAAGGACCTCACCGACACCGTCAACGTCATGGCGGTAAACCTGACCGAGCAGGTGCGCGGCATCGTCAAGGTGGTGACCGCGGTCGCCAACGGCGATCTGAAGCAGAACCTGACGGTGAAATCGAAGGGCGAGGTGGCCGCGCTCGCCGACACCATCAACAACATGACCGAGACGCTTGCGACCTTCGCCGAACAGGTCACCAGCGTGGCGCGCGAGGTCGGCGTCGAGGGACGGCTCGGCGGTCAGGCCAACGTGCCCGGCGCGGCCGGCACCTGGAAGGATCTCACCGGCAACGTCAACCTGCTTGCGGCCAACCTGACCTCGCAGGTGCGCGCGATCGCGGAAGTGGCGACCGCCGTGACCAAGGGCGACCTGACGCGCTCGATCCAGGTCGACGTCCGCGGCGAGGTCGCCGAGCTCAAGGACAACATCAACACGATGATCGGCAACCTCCGTCTCACCACGGAGCGCAACACCGAACAGGACTGGCTGAAGACCAATCTGGCGCGCTTCACCAACATGCTGCAGGGCCAGCGCGATCTTGCGACCGTCGGCCGGCTGCTGCTGACCGAGCTTGCGCCGCTGATCAACGCGCATATGGGCGTGATCTACCAGGTCGACAATCCCGAGAATGCGCAGTTGCGCCTGTTGTCGGCCTATGCCAGCGACAGCAGCAATCCGCATCCGCAGATCGTCCAGTTCGGCGAGGGATTGATCGGCCAATGCGCGCTCGACAAGCGCCAGCGCCTCGTCTCCGAGATTCCCGGCGATGCGGTGCCGATCAATTCGGCCTTGATGCGGATCATGCCGAAGAACCTCGTCGTGTTTCCGGTGCAGTTCGAGAACCAGGTCAAGGCGGTGATCGAGCTGTCCTCGATCTCCTCGTTCACGACCTCGCAGATCACCTTCCTCGAACAGTTGACTGACAGCATCGGCATCGTGCTCAACAGCATCGAGGCGACGATGCAGACCGAGGCGCTGCTCAAGCAGTCGCAACAGCTCGCCGGCGAGTTGCAGACCCAGCAGAAGGAATTGCAGCAGACCAACGATCAGCTGGAGCAGAAGGCCCAGCAGCTGGCCGAACGCAATGTCGACGTCGAGCGCAAGAACCAGGAAATCGAGCAGGCGCGGCGCGCGCTGGAAGAAAAGGCGACCGAGCTGTCGCTGACTTCGAAGTACAAATCCGAATTCCTCGCCAACATGTCTCACGAGTTGCGGACACCGCTGAACTCTATCCTGATCCTGGGCCAGCAGCTCACCGAAAATCCCGACGGCAATCTGACCGGCAAGCAGGTCGAGTTCGCCCGCACCATTCACGGCGCCGGCACCGACCTGTTGAACCTGATCAGCGACATCCTCGATCTCTCCAAGATCGAGTCCGGCACGGTGACGGTCGACGCCGAGGAAATTCTGACATCGAGCCTGCTCGAGACCGTCGGACGGCCGTTCCGGCACGAGGCGGAGAACCGGCACCTCTCGTTCAGCATCGATGTCGACGCCAATCTTGCGCGCAGCATGGTGACCGACTCCAAGCGGCTGCAGCAGGTGCTCAAGAACCTGTTGTCGAATGCGTTCAAGTTCACCGCGGAAGGCGGCGTCAGCCTGACCGTGTCGGCCGCGCTCGGCGGCTGGAGTATGGAGCATCCGATCCTCAATGCGGCGCCCGCGGTCGTTGCGTTCGAGGTTTCGGATAGCGGCATCGGCATTCCACAGGACAAGCAGAAGCTGATCTTCGAGGCGTTCCAGCAAGCCGACGCCGGCACCAGCCGCAAATATGGCGGCACCGGTCTTGGACTGGCGATCAGCCGTGAGCTCGCGGGTCTGCTCGGCGGCGAGATCCATCTGCGCAGTGCGACGGGCAAGGGCTCGACCTTCACGCTCTATCTGCCGCTGAAATATGCCGGCCCCTCGGTGGCGCTGCGCCCGCAGGCTCGACCGATAGCGATGCCGCACACACCGGCTCCGTCGCTGCAGGTGTCAGGCGCGCAGGAGCGTGTGATCGAGCAGCTTCCCGACGACCGGCTCGATCTCGAGCCCGGCGACACCATCCTGCTGATCGTCGAGGACGATCCGCATTATGCGCGGGTGCTGATCGATCTGGCGCGCGACAAGGGCTTCAAGGTGCTGGTCGCAAGCCGCGGCGCCGAAGCGCTGGATCTGGCCAAGCAGTTCCAGCCGAGCGCGGTGTCGCTCGACGTCTTCCTGCCCGACATGCTGGGTTGGACGGTGCTGAGCCAGCTCAAGCACAATCCGCTGACCCGCCACATTCCGGTTCAGATCATCACGCTCGACGAGGACCGGCAGCACGCGCTGGCGCGCGGCGCGTTCTCCTTCGTCAACAAGCCGACGACGACGGAAGGCGTCAGCGCTGCGCTGTC
Source organism: Bradyrhizobium sp. USDA 4506 (assembly GCF_054058795.1). Classification (NCBI taxonomy): domain Bacteria; kingdom Pseudomonadati; phylum Pseudomonadota; class Alphaproteobacteria; order Hyphomicrobiales; family Nitrobacteraceae; genus Bradyrhizobium; species Bradyrhizobium sp. USDA 4506. The sequence continues at coordinate 2,773,399 of NZ_JBSSBM010000002.1, forward strand.
GCAGATCAAGGAATACGCCAGACCACGCCGCAAGCGCCTGCTGATCGTGGAGGACAATGCGGCGGAGCAGCTCAGCATTACCGAACTGCTCGGGCACGAGGATATCGAGATCGTGACCAGCGGCACCGGGGCAGGGGCGCTCGCAACGATGCGCGAAAATCCGTGCGACTGCGTCGTGCTCGACCTGCGCCTGCCCGACATGAGCGGTTTCGAGGTGCTGGATCAGATCCGCAAGGACGAGACGCTCTCCAATATTCCCGTTGTCGTGTTTACGGGCCGGGAACTTTCAGCGGAAGAAGACGCGGAACTGCATACGATGGCGCGCAGCATCGTCGTCAAGGGCGTGGAATCGCCGGAGCGTCTGCTCGACGAAACGTCACTGTTCCTGCACCGTGTGATCACGGAATTGCCCGTCGAAAAACAGAGGATGCTGGAGAAGCTCAATAGTTCCGATGAGGATCTTATTGGCAAGACCGCACTGCTGGTCGACGACGATGCCCGCAACATCTTCGCGCTCTCGAGCGTGTTGGAGCGGCGAGGTATGAAGGTGTTGACTGCGACAACCGGTCACGAGGCCATCTCGCTGGTCGAATCCAATCCCAAGATTGCGATCGTGCTGATGGACATCATGATGCCGCAGATGGACGGTTACCAGACCATCGGCGCCATCCGGCAAAACTCCGCCTTCGCGCGGCTGCCGATCATCGCGCTGACCGCGAAGGCGATGAAAGGCGATCGAGAGAAATGCCTGGAGGCAGGCGCGTCCGACTATCTGGCGAAACCCGTGAACACCGAGCAACTGCTGCTGGCGATCCGCATGTGGCTGCACCGCTGATCGGCGATCGAACATGATGGACCACGAAAAGGTAAACATCCTTCTGGTCGATGACCAGCCGGCGAAGCTGCTGGCCTATGAGGTCATCCTGAAGGAGCTTGGCGAGACGCTGGTCGCCGCGTCGTCGGGCCGCGAGGCGCTGGAGTTCCTGCTCAAGAACGAAGTCGCGGTCATCCTGGTCGACGTCTGCATGCCAGAGCTCGACGGCTTCGAGCTCGCGGCGATGATCCGCGAACATCCGCGCTTCCAGAAGACCGCGATGATCTTCATCTCGGCAATCCAGGTCAGCGATATCGACCGGCTCCGCGGCTACGAGATGGGCGCGGTCGATTACGTGCCGGTGCCCGTCGTGCCCGAGGTGCTGCGGGCAAAGATCCGCGTGTTCGCCGAGCTCTACCGCAAGACACGACAGCTCGAACGCCTCAACGCGGAGCTCGAGGACCGCGTGCGCGCACGCACCGCCGAGCTCGAGCAGTCGACCACGCGACTGGTCGAAAGCGAGGCACGCCGCAGCATGGCGATTGCGGCCGGCAAGATGGGCTCGTGGGACTGGGATTGGGTCAACGGCGACTGGATGTGGGACGAGGGGCAATACAAGATCTTCGGCGTCGACCCGAAATCCTTCAAGCTCACCTCCGACAATATACAGGCGCTGTTTCATCCCGACGATGTCGAGCACCTCCGACAAGCCTGGACCGGCTTCGGCAAGGGCCAGACGTCCTATGAAACCGAATTCCGCGTCATGCGGCCGGACGGCGAGGTGCGCTGGTGCGTCGGCACAGCCGCGGCCACCAGCGACCGCAACGGCAAGGTGGTACGGGTGAGCGGCGTCACCGTCGACATCACCGATCGCAAGAGGGCCGAGGAGCGGCAGAGCCTGCTCACCCGCGAGGTGGACCATCGCGCCAAGAACGCGCTCGCGCTGGCACAATCGATCGTGCGGCTGACGCGCGCGCAGAACGTGACCGCCTATGTGCGGGCGGTCGAGGGCCGCATCACAGCGCTGGCACGCGTTCACACCGTGCTGTCGCTGTCGAGCTGGCAGGGCGCCGAAATCCGGCGGCTGGTCGCCGAGGAGATCGCGCCGTATTCGGAAGCTGGACAGATCCAGATCGATGGCGAAGAGGTGCAGTTGCAGCCCGCGACCGCGCAGACCTTGGCGCTGGCGCTGCATGAGCTCGTCACCAACTCCGCCAAATACGGTAGCCTGTCGGTGCTGTCGGGCCGGCTTGCGATCACCTGGGAACTGCACGACGAAACGTTGATCCTGGCCTGGGTGGAATCCGGCGGACCTCCCGTGACCAAGCCGAAGCAGAGGGGTTTCGGTACGAGAAGCGTCATCGCCAGCATCGAGACCCAGCTCGGCGGCCGCGCCGACTTCGATTGGCGCACCGAGGGCCTGGTGTGCCGGCTCACGGTTCCGCTCAAGGCGCTGGCAGGAGAGCCCGCGGCCTACCGCGATTTGTCGACGGCCGAGCAGCGCCAGCCCATGGTCAGTTCCAGGGCCGTGTAGCGCATCCCACCCGAACAGGAACCAAGCGCCGGACGCTGCGGTTAACGGGGCTTGATCGCTCCATTCGTGGCTTGAGGTGCTACCGTGGATGCCCAAACCCGAGAGCGCGGGCCGTCCGGGGAGAAGCCACGGCAGCCCGAGCGCAATCCCGAGCAAGGATCGCGACCTGACCGCGCATCCTCGCCACAGCAGGAAACCGAGCGCAAGCCATCGATGCGCGATCGGCTGCGCGAGCGCTGGCTGCTTACCGCAGTCGGCGCCTGTCTGCTCCTGCTCGCGATCATCGGTGGCGCGAGCTATTGGCTCAACGTGCGTCACTATGAATCGACCGATGACGCGTTCGTGGCCGCACGCAGCTTTGCGGTGGCGGCGAAGGTCGGCGGCTATGTCGTCGAGGTCCCCGTCACCGACAACCAGCACGTCAATGCCGGCGACCTCCTCGCGAGGATCGACGAGCGCGACTACAAGATCGCCGTCGATCAGGCCAGCGCACAGGTCGCGGTCGCCGAGGCCAATATCGCCAATGTCGAGGCCCAGATCGACAGCCAGCAGGAGCAGATCAAGGAAGCCAAGGCGCAGCAGCAGCAGGCCGAGGCGCAATTGAAGTTCGCGCAGGAGGAGGCGGAGCGCGCCCAGAACCTCGTCGAGAAGGGCGCGGGCACCGTGCAGCGGCAGCAGCAGACCCGCTCGGATCTCGATGCCCAGCAGGCCAATGCCAGCCGCGCCAGGACGGCAGTGACCGCGGCCGAGCTCGGCGTCAAGACGCTCGAGGCTCAGCTCAAGAGCAGCAAGGCATCGCTGGAGCAGGCGCAGGCCCAGCTCGATCAGGCCAAATTGAACTTGCAATATACCCGCATCGTCGCGGCGCAGTCCGGGCGCGTCGTCAAACTGAGCGGCGCGGTCGGCACCTATGTGGCGCCGGCCCAGAGCGTCATGATGTTCGTTCCTGACGAGGTCTGGATCACCGCCAACTACAAGGAAACGCAGCTGACGGACATGCGCCCGGGCCAGCCGGTCGAGATCAGGATCGATGCGTATCCGGGGCGCAAGCTCACTGGCCGCGTGGCTTCGGTTCAGCCGGGTTCGGGCACCGCGTTCAGCCTGCTGCCGGCGGAGAACGCGACCGGCAATTTCGTCAAGGTCGTGCAGCGCGTTCCCGTGAAGATCGTGATCGACAATTGGCCGAATGACCTTCCGATCGGGCCGGGCATGTCGGTCGTGCCCTGGACCAGGGTGCGATGAGCGACGTTGCGGCAGGCGGCGGCGCAGCCTGGTCGCCGGAGCGTTCGGCTGCCGGCGGACATGATCCTTACCTGATTGCCTTCGTCGTCTCGATCGCGACGTTCATGGAGGTGCTGGACACCACGATCGCCAATGTGGCCTTGCGCCATATCGCGGGCGGCCTGGCGGTCGGCATCGACGAGAGCACCTATGTCATCACCAGCTATCTGGTCGCCAACGCGATCGTGCTGTCGATCTCGGGCTGGCTCTCGACCGTGATCGGCCGCAAGCGCTTCTACATGATCTGCGTCGGCACCTTCGCGTTCGCGTCCCTGCTGTGCGGGCTTGCCTGGAGCCTGGAGGCGCTGGTTCTGTTCCGGATCATCCAGGGCCTTGGCGGCGGCGGGATGGCGACGAGCGAGCAGGCGATCCTCGCCGACTCCTTTCCGCCGGCCAAGCGTGGCCAGGCGTTCGCGATCTACGGCGTCGCGGTGGTGGTTGCTCCCGTGGTCGGGCCGACGCTCGGCGGCTGGATCACCGACACCTATAGCTGGCACTGGATCTTCCTGATCAACGTGCCGATGGGCTTGCTCTCGCTGGTCCTGGTCGGGACGCTGGTCAAGGAGCCGTCCGGCGCCGAGCAGGAGCGCAAGCAGCTCCTCAAGGACGGCCTGCGCGTCGACTACATCGGCTTCGTACTGGTCGCGATCGGGCTCGGTTCGCTCGAATTCGTGCTCGACGAAGGCCAGCGCAAGGACTGGTTCGGGTCCAACATGATCGTCGGCTGCGCGCTGGCCTCGGCGATTTGCCTGATCGCGCTGATCCCCTGGGAGCTGACGCGCAAGGACCCGATCGTCGATCTCCGCCTGCTGGGACGTCGCCAGTTCGGATCGTGCTTCCTGGTGATGCTGTGCACCGGCGCGGTGCTGATCTCGTCGACGCAGCTCCTGCCGCAGCTGTTGCAGACCGAGCTGAACTATACTGCGCTGCTTGCCGGGCTCGCACTGTCGCCCGGCGGCGTCGTCACGCTGATCTTGATGCCGGTGGTGGGCCATCTCGTCAGTCGCGTTCAGCCGAAATATCTGATCGCGATCGGCGGCTGTATCGTTGCATTCTCGATGTGGCACCTGACGGGACTGAACGGCGACATCACCTATGGCTATGCTGCGCTCGCACGCATCTTTCTCTCCGCCGGGCTTCCGTTCCTGTTCTTGCCGGTCACGACAGCGTCATATGACGGCGTGCCGCCGGATAAGACCAACCAGGCCTCGGCGCTGATCAACGTCGCGCGCAATATCGGCTGGTCGATGGGCGTCGCACTCGCTCAGACCGCGCTGGCGCAACGCCAGCAATTCCACCAGAGCCGGCTGGTCGAGCATGCCGCGCCGTCCGACATCGGGTATCAGCAGACCATCGACACGATGACGCGCTTCTTTCAGGCGCAGGGGTCGAACGCATCGGACGCCGCGTCCCAGGCGGTCGCCTGGGTCGGCCAGACCTTGCAGCGGCAGGTCGACCTGCTCGCCTATATCGACGTGTTCTGGATGCTCTCGATCATCGGCCTCGTGATGATCCCGCTGGCGCTGATCATCAAACCGGTCGATCTGACGGCGCCACCGAAGGGACATTAGAGCAGACGACATTGTGAACGCGGGAGCGGCCGAACCGCGCTATGAACGGCGTGGCCGAAGGGAAATCGCGCGAGGAGCATATGCCCAGGACGAATCTTGCCGGTGCGGGTCTGTCGGCCGTCTTCCTTGCGGCGATCAGCATCACGCGGTCGGGCGCCGAGCCCGTGCTGAAAGGCGCGGAAGCTTTCGGCGACTGGCAACGCGACAAGCCGGGCACGGTGCGCCTGATCACGCCGCAGGACTTGCCCAAGCCCGGGGCAACGGCGTCGAGCAGCAAGTTTCCGCGCGTCATGCCGAGACCTGCGTCGGCCGCGCCGCAGGTGCCGGCAGGGTTCAAGGTCGAACTGTTTGCGAGCGGGCTCAGCGGCCCGCGGATCATCCGGACCGCGCCCAATGGCGATATCTTCGTGGTGGAAACCGGCTCGGGCCGCATTCGTATCCTGCGCAGCGCCGACGGCGCCACCAAGCCTGCGACCAATGAAATCTACGCAACCGGCTTGAACCAGCCGTTCGGCATCGCGTTCTTTCCGAGCGGTGACAATCCGCAATGGCTCTATGTCGCCAACACCGACAGCGTCGTGCGCTTTGGCTACCGTAACGGCGATATCAAGGCGTCGGGAAAGCCCGAGACGATCGTCGCCCGGCTGCCGCCCGGCTACGGCCATTCCACGCGTGATATCGTGTTCACGCCGGACGACAAGCGAATGCTGGTGTCGGTCGGCTCCGCCGGCAACGCAGGCGAGGGGCTGGGCCGCCCGCCGAAGGGCATCGAGGCCTGGAGCCGCGACCATGCGCTCGGCGCTGCCTGGGGCGACGAGACCGATCGCGCCGCCGTGCTCGCCTTCGATCCTGACGGCAAGAACCAGAAGCTGTTTGCCACGGGGATCCGCAACTGCGTCGGGCTTGCGATCCAGCCGGGAAGCGGTACGCCGTGGTGCTCGACCAACGAGCGCGATGGCCGCGGCGACAACCTCGTGCCCGACTACGTGACACGGGTCCGCGAAGGCGCGTTCTATGGCTGGCCCTGGTATTACATCGGCGGCAACGAAGACCCCGCGCATGCCGGCGCGCGGCCCGACCTGAAGGACAAGGTGACGGTCCCCGACGTGTTGTTGCAGGCCCACTCGGCGTCGCTCGGCCTGACCTTCTACACCGGCAGCAGTTTTCCGCCGGAATATCGCGGCGATGCTTTTGCTGCCGAACACGGCTCGTGGAATCGGTCGAAGCGCACCGGCTACAAGGTCATCCGCATCAGGCTGAAGGACGGCGTGCCGACCGGCGAGTACGAGGATTTCGTCACCGGCTTCGTCATCGGCGACAATGAGGTCTGGGGCCGTCCGGTCGGTGTGACGGTCGCGCGCGACGGCGCACTGCTGGTCTCCGAAGACGGCAACGGCACGATCTGGCGCGTCAGCCGCGACTAGCGCTGCAGGCGGCGCGCGCTAGCCGAGCCCGTCCTTGAGGCCATATTCCTCGTAGATGGTCAGGGGATCGGTGTCGGGAAACAACCGGCACTTGGCCTGCGCAAGATGCAGCGTGACGGCGCCGGCCTCACATCTGGCGGTCAGGATTTTTCGGACATCCTCCATATGCGCGCGCGGCTGATGCTTTGACGGTAGCTGTTCGAGCGCCACCAGCGCTGTGGCCAGGGCCTCCGTGACCACCCATTCGTCGTGTCCGGTAATTCCCTTTCGCGGCATCGCCACACCCTCCGTAGCACCGGCTGCGACATTGTAGCGCGAGATGGGTGGGGGCTGTCATCAGCCAACATGGGCAGGCAGCGGGGAACCGGTTCGCGTGGCCCTGCCACGATGCGCCGCAGGGAACCGGCGTGGCAGCGCGCGGAAGCAATGATTAGAACCACGAGGCTCGCTTCTTCGTCCCCGGTCAGTCCACCCAAATGTTCGCTCCCTATCTCTCGGCCTGGAGCCTTGTCCCCGACGGCGACCCGATCGTGACGCGCGCCGCACGGTTGCTGCCGGTGCGCCGGCATGGGGAGCCAGCGATGCTCAAGCTCTCGCACGAGCCGGACGAGCGCCTCGGTGCCGTCGTGATGGAGTGGTGGGACGGCGAAGGTGCGGCGCGGGTTCTTGCCCGTGACGGCGACGCCCTTCTGCTCGAGAGGGCGACGGGATCGGCTTCGCTCAGCGAAATGGCGCGAACCGGCCGGGACGACGAGGCCTGCAGGATTCTCTGTGCAACGGCCGATCGGCTTCACGCCGAGAGAGCGAAGCCGCGGCCGGATCTGACGGCGCTGACGCACTGGTTTCGTGAGTTGTGGCCCGCGCCGAGGACGCATGGCGGCATTCTGAACCGATCGGCGGAAGTTGCCGAAGCTCTGCTGGGCAATCAGCGTGAGATCGTGGTCCTGCATGGCGACCTGCACCATGACAATGTGCTCGACTTCGGCGCGCGCGGCTGGCTCGCGATCGATCCGAAGCATCTTGTCGGCGAGCGCGGCTTCGACTTCGCCAACATCTTCACCAATCCGGATCTTGCGGATCCGAGACGGCCGGTCGCGACCGAACCCGGACGCTTTGCGCGGCGGCTCGACATCGTCGTTGAAGCCGCGCGGCTGGATCGCCGGCGCCTGTTGTCATGGATCGTGGCCTGGACCGGCTTGTCGGCTGCATGGTTTCTGGGGGATGACGATCCGCTCGCCGAAATCGACCTTACGATTGCACAGCTCGCCGCCGCCAAACTCGACCGGATGGCGTAGGGCGCGCAGCGACTACGCCGCCGCGGCGCTGGCTCCACTCAGCGACACGCTCAGAATCCGCCACTTCGAGATATCGAAGAAGTAGGCGGCCTTGATGCGCGCGGAAGCGGGGTCCGGCGCCTGAATCGCCGTGTGGAATTGCCGCGTCCCATCGCTCAGCGAAATCCGGAATGTCTGCATTGGTCGAACCTCCACGCGCGGATGCTGCGGCACGGAGAGTTAACATCCAGTTGCCGTTGACGGCGCGCGCGACACGCTCGCTTCTCTCACTCAGGTGAAGCCGGCGGCAGCCGTACCATCGTGTCCTCCGCGCCAACGACGCGTCCATCCTGCGCGCGCAATTCGAGCCTTCGCACCGGCAACCCGTTCTTGCGGTCGACCAGCAGCACATGCGCCTCATCGGGCTCAAAGAAGAAGTCCTCACCCCACTGGCGGAGCGCAACGAGGAGCGGGAAGAGGCCGCGTCCCTTTTCGGTCAGCACATATTCCTGGTAGGGGCTGCCGTCGCTTGCGGGCACCGTCTCCATGATGCCGTGCGCCAGAAGATTGCGGAGCCGGGCCGAGAGGATGTTCTTGGCAAGCCCGAGGCTCTTCTGAAATTCGCCGAAGCGGCGCAGCCCGTCGAACGCATCGCGGACAATCAGCAGCGACCACCAGTCGCCGATCGCATCCAGCGGCCGGGCAACGCCGCACATCGAGTCCCTGTGGCTCACTCGCTTGGCCATCGTGATCCTCAACACTCATTCCCTGGGGGATGATCGGCGCTCAGTGCCGCGGCCGGAAAACCACCCGATCGTGGGTTCGATATATTGGTTGCAAAGTAAAACCTCAAGCGATACACGATGGTTTCAAATTAAAACCTCCCGAGGTCCACCATGATCCAAGCCGACGCCGCGTTCGACGGCACCTTTCCTTTCGCACCGCATTTCAGTGCGGCGCCGGGCTTTCAGATGCATTATGTCGACGAAGGTCCGCGGGACGGCGAGGTGGTGCTTTGCCTGCACGGCGAACCAAGCTGGGGCTATCTGTTCCGCCACCTCGTGCCGGGCCTCAGTGCGACGCACCGGGTGGTCGTTCCGGATCACATGGGTTTTGGCAAGAGCGCGACGCCGGCGCATCGCAGCTATTGGCTGCAGGACCATGTCGACAATCTCGAAGCGCTGGTCCGCGCGCTCGATCTCACCGACATCACGCTCGTCATGCATGATTTCGGCGGCCCGGTCGGCATGGGGCTGGCGGCCCGTCATCCGGGCCGGATCCGCCGCATCGTCGCCGCCAATGGGCCAACGCCGTTCGGGCAGAGCGATCTGTTCGATCGCGTCGCCGCCAACGCGCAGGTCTCGCCGTGGTTTCAATGGATCGCAAAGGCCGATGCGAGTGGCGACCTCGAGCCGGTTCTCGGACAGCTCGGCTTCAACATTTTGAGCACGCTGAAGCTCAACGGATTCGAGAACAACGCCGTCATCACGGACACCTGGCTCGCCGCCTACGGCGCGCACTTCGCCCGTCCGGCGGACTGCCTCGGTGCGATTGGCTGGGCCAAGGGATTTGCGATCGGCGCGCATCAATTCCAGGCGCCCGATCCCGCCGCCGACCGCTTGATCCGCAGCAAGCCTGCGCTCGCGATCTGGGGCGAGGCGGACCGCACGCTGCGCGCGGAGCATTTCCTGCTGCTGTTTTCCGCAATCTTCCCGACGGCGCCGGTCAGGCGCCTTGCCGGTGTCGGGCATTACTGCTTCGAGGATGCGCCTGAGGAAATCACCGGCTTGATCGCGGAGTTCATCCAACAAACGTGACTGCGCGTCACATCGTGCATTCCGCCGAGATCGCCGCCTCAAGTGCCGGCACCCAGGCCTTGTAGGCGGCCGCGGTGAAGTGAATGCCGTCGGCCATCTTCGCGCCGGGCGGCAAATGCGGGTCGATAAACCGAACACCGCGCGCAACTGCGGCGGCTTCGATCGCCCGGTTGGTCGATTCGTCAGCTGCGACGGCGATGACCACCAATGGCCGCGTCGACAGCGACTTGACGGTCTCGATGAGGTCGGTGAAGTCGCGTTGCGCCGTTGGCGATCCGGCGTCGTTCGCGCCCACTGCGAGGACGAGCAAGAACGCGCCCTGGTCCTGCAGTACGCGCCCGGCGAGCTGCTTTGCCTCCGCGATGGTCTGACCGCCAACGCCGGCATTGACGACCGGACGTCCGCAGAGCTGCCGGGGCAGCGGAGCCATTTCGGTGATGCTATCGCCAAGCACAACGATCGGCGCCGGCGCGTCGGCGAGCGCAGCGCGTATCATGAATTCGCGCACAGCCGCATGATCGTGAAAGGCGTGCTGAGACACTTCGCCGAAGCGGTTGCGCATCCTCTGCAGCTCCGCAAAGGAAGCGACAAAACCAATCAGAAAAGTAACGGCCAAAACCCAAGGTAGTGCGCGACGCATTGCTCTTCAGAGCTATCATCGCGGCTCCAGCCCGAGCAATATTCAGAAACAACCGCGCAACGCCGGAGCGATCACATTCTGCGGATCACGTCTTGCGGGAGGTTGCCGGATACGGCGGCGCGCAACCCGTTACCTTCGTTGCGGCCATCTGGTGGTTGGCTATCGCGGCCGCTTTGGTCTCAGCTCCGAGCCCGGCCGGACAGTCGCCCAATCGAAAGCAGTGGCGGAAGGGGTGTCCTGTCAACGCCATTGAACGAATTCGCCTTTTTGAAATGATCGCTTCAGAAGCTACGGTCAGTGCTATGGTCAAAGACGTATTCGAAAGCTTATCCAGGCTGGCGACGAGCAAGGGCGAATTCGGCAGCGGCAGCTCTATCGTTGCCCGCCGGCGATGCCGGTGGCTCGTAGGGCCCGCCGGCTGCGGCTGCCACCAGTTGAGGGGCCCCAGCAACCCTTGGGGCCTTGGGTGGCGGTGCTGGGGGGCCGTCTACCAGCCTGATTCGGGACACGAGCCGGGTGGCGCCCTTACTTTCAAACAAACAAAGCAATAGCGGCCAGTGCGATAGGGAAAAGTCCCAAAATGATGATGCTCGAGCGGAAAGGAATTTCGGCCATAAGCACGCCCCATGACCTATAGAGGTACCTTAAGTTTAGCCGGAAATGTCTCCCTTTGAAGATGCATTTGGTGGCATTCGGGTGTGGTGTGATGCAGCTAACGGCGCGTGCGTGGCGGCATTTCTTCATCGTGTGTCCTCGATGATGATTGATGAGCATTCGAGGAGCAATTCTCGATCTTGAACTGCAGGGTGGGGAATTCCTGCCTCACTAGAGAGATAGCGCCACGTGTACGACCTGCGGGTCCGATCCGCGCCGGACCTGAAAACCGAACTTGGCGAAAACCCTTCGCATCGCCGTATTCTCCGGCAGGACTTCAGCCACCAGCTCCTTGAGCTCAGCTTTGCGTGCAAGGATCGTAAGGTTGTGCATCAGCAAGGTCGCGACGCCCTGTCCCTGGTAGTCATCGATCACCACGAAAGCGACCTCGGCTATTCCGGCCGTCGCGACGACATATCGACCTCCGCCGATGATCACCTCGTGTCCGTCCTCTTCAGTGAGCGCAACTAAAGCGACGTGCTTGGCAAAATCGATGTTCAGGAAGAAGGCGACCTCGCTTTCCGAAAAGCGGCGTTTGGGAACGAAGAAGCGGCGTTGAAGCGATTGGTCGCCGGTTCGGCTGATCGCGGACAACATGTCGTCTTTGTCGTCGGGCCGTAAGGCGCGGATGGTGACAATTCGGCCATCGCGCAGACGTTCGTTCGCTGCATAATTTTCGGGCATCGGCGCGACCTGTCCTCCGGGTCAAGGAAGAGCGCAGGGCCTCGATCGTAGCTTGACTTAAGTCAACGCCACGGGCGCGCCAAGCGGTTCTATTGAGGCGTTGGCGGAAGGACCGAAACGATGTCGCTGGACAATCCGCAAATCCCGGGTGGCCCTATGTCAGGAGTCGTCGCCAAGGCCGTGGAATATATGGTGGACGCCGGGCAGCGCAGCGTGCTGCTTCTGGACATCCTGCGCCAGCGTGGTGACCAGTATCGTGAGTATGTCGCCCAGACAGCGCCCCACGTCCTGAGCTATGCCGCCGAGCTCATCCTGGATGGCCGCAAGCTGGAGCATCCGGTCAACTATGCGTTGGTGCGCATAATCCCGCCGGAGGGCGTGGAGATCGACCTCGAGCGGCGGCCGTTCGTCGTCGTCGACCCGCGCGCGGGACATGGGCCGGGAATCGGTGGCTTCAAGGCCGACAGTGAGATTGGCGTCGCGATGAGGGCAGGGCATCCCTGCTACTTTATCGGTTTCCTGCCCGAGCCGATGCCGGGCCAGACCATCGAGCGCATAGCGCACGCTGAAGCCATCTTCATCGAGAAAGTCATCGAGCGGCATCCCGATGCCGACGGCAAACCATGCGTGATTGGCAACTGCCAGGCCGGCTGGGCGATCATGATTCTCGCTTCGCTGCGGCCGGAACTATTCGGTCCGGTAATCGTGGCGGGCGCGCCACTGGCTTATTGGGCTGGCGTGCATGGCAAATATCCGATGCGCTACTCCGGGGGGCTGCTCGGTGGCAGCTGGTTGACCGCGCTTTCCAGCGACCTCGGCGCGGGCAAGTTCGACGGTGCCTGGCTGGTGCAGAACTTCGAGAACCAGAATCCCTCCAACACACTTTGGACCAAGCAGTACAACGTCTACAGCAAGGTCGACACCGAGGCCGATCGCTACTTGGAGTTCGAACGCTGGTGGGGTGGGCACGTCAATCTCAATGCCGAGGAGATCCAGTTCATCGTCGATGAACTCTTCATCGGCAACAATCTTGCTGCCGGCCGCGTCAAGATGTCGGACGGAACCGCAGTCGATCTGCGCAATATCCGGTCGCCAATCGTCGTGTTCTGTTCAAAAGGGGACAATATCACGCCTCCGCAACAGGCGCTGAACTGGATTTTGGACCTTTATGCGGATGTCGACGAAATCAGGGCGCATGGGCAGACCATCGTTTACACCGTGCATGAGACGGTTGGTCATCTCGGCATTTTCGTTTCCGGCGGCGTCGCCAAGAAGGAGCACGCAGAGTTCTCGAGCAACATCGACTTGATCGACGTGCTGCCGCCCGGCCTCTACGAGGCAACATTCGAGGTGAGGGGAGCCGATACGCTCAATGACGAGCTTGCTGTCGGGCAGTGGGTGATGCGCTGCGAGGCCCGAACGCTGGATGACATCCGGGCGATGGGCGGAAATTCGCCCGAGGACGAGCGGCGGTTTGAGACTGCGAAACGTGTCTCGGAGATGAATCTCGCTGCCTATCGGAAATACCTTCAGCCGTGGGTCAAATCGATGATGACGCCGCAGATGGCGGAGATGATGCGCAATTGGCATCCGCTCCGCCTGCAATACGAGGCGTTCAGCAGCGAGAACCCATGGATGAAGATGGTCGAGAATGCCGCGGACAAGGCGCGCGGCGCGCGCAAACCTGTCACCAAGGACAATCCGTTCCTGGCGTTCCAGGAGCAGATATCGAAGCAGATCGTCGGTTCTCTCGATCAGTGGCGTGACTCGCAGGAGGCCCTGAGCGAAGCGATGTTCCTGGCCATCTACGGCTCTCCGGTGCTGCAAGCCGCGGTCGGGGTCGATCCGCAGTCGACACCCTCACAACGCCGCGAGATGGATCCAAAGCACCGCGAGCGATTGCAAGCCCGCATCGTGGAGCTGACATCGAGGATCGGCTCTGGTGGCTTGCGCGAGGCGGGCATCCGGGCCTTGCTCTATGCAGGATCGGCCCGTGGCATGGTCGACGAGCGCAGCCTCGAGGCGCTGCGGCGGCTTCGCTTGGCGGACGAGTCCGCACGGATGACCCTTGCGGAGTTCAAGATGCTGGTCCGCGAGCAATTCTTCATGCTGCTGCTTGATCGGGATGCTGCGCTCGCCGCTATTCCAAAGCTCCTGCCGGACAACATGGAGGAGCGTCGCAGGGCGTTTGGCGGCATTCAGGACGTGTTGTCGGCAAGCGCGGAGATTTCGGGCGAGGTGGCCAAGCGATTGAAACAGGTCTCCGGGCTGCTTGGGCTCGACGATCACGGGAACACGGTTCCTTTCGACCCAAAGGCCCGGGCGTCATAGCAATTCGGAGCGGAGCAATGGGTGTCATGGCAACTGGAGCGAGCGAGACCCAGCCGGGATCGAAGTACGACCGCCTCATCGTGGCGGCAAAGGGCGTTCCTTCGGTATCTACGATTGTCGTGCATCCTTGTGACGAGAGTTCGCTGCGCGGGGCGATCGATTCTGCCCAGGCCGGCATCATCAAGGCAATTCTGGTCGGTCCGGCCGCACGGATCCGGGATGTCGCAGCGAAGCATGATCTTGATATCGAAGGCTGCGAGATTGTCGATACGCCGCCCACGGAAGCTGCCGCCGCGGCCAAGGGCGTTGAACTCATTCACGAGGGCAGGGGCGAAGTCCTGATGAAGGGCAGCCTCCACACCGATGAACTCATGCGTAGCGTCACGGCGAAGGTCGGCGGGCTGCGCACTGACAGGCGCATTAGCCACGTCTTCGTCATGGATGTGCCAGCGTACACCGAGACGGTGTTCGTCACCGACGCCGCTATCAACATTTTCCCGGACCTGGACGCCAAGCGAGATATCATCCAGAACGCCGTCGATCTCTACAATGAGGCCGGCTTCGGCACGACCCCGCGGGTGGCGATCCTGTCGGCGGTTGAGACGGTCACTTCGAAGATCCCGTCGACCATCGAAGCGGCAGCGCTTTGCAAGATGGCCGACCGCAAGCAGATCACCGGCGCGCTGCTCGACGGCCCGCTCGCGTTCGACAATGCGATCGACATGGAGGCGGCGCGGACCAAGGGCATCAAGTCGGAGGTTGCGGGCAAGGCGCAAATCCTGGTCGTGCCCGACCTCGAGTCTGGCAATATGCTGGCGAAAAATCTGGCCTACTTTGCCAAGGCCGACGGCGCCGGCATCGTGCTCGGCGCGCGTGTGCCGGTCGTGCTGACCTCGCGCGCCGACTCCGCGCGGTCCCGGATGGCTTCAGCCGCGGTGGCGGCGCTCCATGCGGATGCGCGGCGCCGCAGCGCGCCCATCGCTGCCGCGTGACCGCCATGGATACGATCCTCGTCGTCAACGCCGGCTCCTCCAGCGTGAAGTTTCAGGTCTTCGCGGTGGAAGGCGAGGGCAGGCTTCGCCGGCAGCTGAAAGGCCAGATGGACGGGATCGGCAGCCGGCCGCGGCTGCGCGCTAACGGCTCGCGTGGCGAGCCTCTTGCCGACCGTGGCTATCCGATCGAGACGGTCGCCGATGTTCCGGCCGCCATGTCCGTCGCCGGCGCCTGGCTGAGAGACGAGCTCAACATCAAACCGGTCGCAGTCGGCCATCGCGTGGTGCACGGCGGGCCGGATCATGCGCGACCGGTGCTAATCGACCCCGCGGTCGTGACCCGTCTGGAACGCTACGCGCCGCTGGCGCCGTTGCACCAGCCACATAATCTGGCGCCGATCAAATCGCTGCTCACCAATTTTCCTGGCCTGCCCCAGGTCGCCTGCTTCGATACGGCATTTCACCGGGACCATGATCCGCTGGCTGACCATTACGCCGTTCCGCATGCGCTCTACGACGAAGGCATCCGGCGCTACGGCTTCCACGGCTTGTCCTACGAGTACGTGTCCAAGCGATTGCCACAGGTCGCTCCCGAGATTGCCGGCGGACGAATCATTATCGCCCATCTCGGCAGCGGAGCCTCGATGTGTGCGATCAAGGCAGGCAAGAGCGTCGAGAGCACAATGGGATTCACAGCGCTCGACGGTCTCGCGATGGGAACGCGGCCCGGCCAGATCGATCCTGGCGTTGTCCTGTACATGATCGCCCTGAAGGGAATGTCGGTCTCGCAGGTTCAGGATTTCCTGTACCGCGATTGCGGCTTGAAGGGCCTGTCCGGTGTCAGCAACGACATGCGCGAGCTCGAGGCCAGCGCCGACCCACGCGCGGCATTCGCGATCGACTATTTCGTCTATCGCATCGGGCTCAACGCCGGCATGCTGGCAGCCGCGCTGGAGGGGCTCGATGGCTTCGTCTTCACTGCCGGAATTGGCGAAAACTCCGTTTCGATCCGTGCCCGAGTCGCCGAGAGGCTGGCCTGGCTCGGCGTCGCCCTCGATCCGGTCGAGAATGCCAAGCATGCGACCAGGATCTCGCGGTCTGACAGTCGCATTCCCGTCTACGTCGTACCGACCGATGAAGAGTTGATGATCGCGCAGGATACGCTGACGCTGCTCATGGACCAGCAATCGCCAAACCCGAACCGCGAGAGAATGTCATGAACATCCCGGTATTTCCCGAGACCAAGGTTGCGCTGAAAGACAAGAAGGGGTTGATCGTCGGCATAGCCAACGACCAGTCGATCGCCTGGGGATGCGCCAAGGCGTTTCGGGCGCTCGGCGCCGATCTCGCCGTCACCTATCTGAACGAGAAGGCCAAGAAGCACGTCGAACCGCTGGCCAAGGCGCTGGAATCGCCGATCTTCATGCCGCTCGACGTGATGATCGCAGGAGAGACCGAGAAAGTGTTCGAGCGGATCGAGAAAGAGTGGGGCCAGCTTGATTTCCTGCTTCATTCGATCGCCTTCTCGCCGAAGGGCGCTTTGCATGGCCGCGTCGTCGACGTCGATCGCGAGGGCTTCGAGAAGACGATGGATGTGTCCTGCTGGTCGTTCCTGCGGATGGCGCATCTGGCCGAGCCGTTGATGAAGAACGGCGGCACGATCTTCACCATGACCTATTACGGAAGCCAGATGGTGGTGAAGAACTACAATGTCATGGGAGTCGCGAAGGCGGCGCTTGAGGCGGCGGTGCGGTATATCGCGGCCGAGCTCGGACCGAAAGGCATTCGGGTTCACGCCATCTCGCCGGGGCCGCTTGCCACACGCGCAGCATCCGGGATTCCGGAATTTGACGAATTGATGGACAAGGCCCAGTCACAGGCGCCGACACGCAGCCTCGTGAGCATCGATGACGTCGGCAAGGCCACGGCATTTCTCGCACTCGATGGTGCCAAGCTGATCACGGGCAGCGTGCTCTATATCGATGGCGGTTACCACATCATCGATTGAAACGTGCGAGATTCGGCTCAGCTGTAGTGCAGGCCAATGACCTCGGCGACGCAGGCAGGGCGGGCACCGCCCTCCATCTCGATCACCACGCGGTAATGAACCCTCAGCCCGTTCGGTGGCACGTCTTCGGCTTCCGCAATGCCGACGCGCCCACGCAGCTTTGATCCAGCCGGAACAGGCGCCAGATACCGGATCCGGTCTGCGCCATAGTTCAGCGTGTTCTTCAACCCCTTCAGGCCCATCACCGAGCGAATGAACATTGGGGTCAGGCTGAGCGACAAGAGGCCGTGGGCGATGGTCTTGCCGCCGGGCATTTCGGCCTTGGCCCGCTCCTGGTCGACATGGATCCATTGCTCGTCGCAGGTGGCGTCGGCAAACTTGTCGATGCGCTCCTGGGTGATCTCGATCCAGTCGCTGACTCCGACTTCGGTGCCAACCGCCGACTTGAGCTCGTTGAACCCGTTGAAAATCCTCAAGGCATCGACTCGCTTTGGTCAGAACGTCATTTCGGGGACGGTATCGGGAATCACGAGTTCTGCTTCCGTCACCGCCAGCACCTCCGCGACCGTCAGGCCGGGCGCCGTTTCAAGCAGGGTCGCCTTGCCGCCCGGGAACGCGATCACCGCCAAATCTGTCACTACAAGATCAACGGGGCGCGCTGATGTGAGTGGCAGGTTGCATCTGGCTACGATCTTCGACTTTCCCTTTGCCGCATGCTGCATCGCGACGATGACGCGCTTGGCACCGCTGACGAGGTCCATGGCGCCGCCCATGCCCGGCACCATCTTGCCCGGGATCATCCAGTTGGCGAGATGGCCGCCGGCATCCACCTGGAGGCCACCCAGCACCGTGATATCGACATGGCCGCCACGGATCAGGCCGAACGACATGACACTATCGAAGGTCGCCGCACCCGGCAATGCGCTGATGGGCTTGCCGCCGGCATCAGTCAGTAGTGGATGGGCCATGCCCTGTTCGGGAATTGGGCCAGTCCCGATCAAGCCATTCTCGGACTGAAAGAACACCCTGAGCCCGGCCGGAACGTAGTTCGCTACCAAGGTCGGAATTCCGATGCCGAGATTGACGAGGTTACCCGGCTGCAGTTCCTTCGCTACGCGACGCGCGATGATGGTTTGTGCATCCATGGTTCACCCATTCGCGACGAGATAGTCGACCAGCGGTCCCGGCGTGACGACGTGATCGGGAGCAATCACGCCGACCGGAACAATGTGTTCGGCGGTCACGATGACAGTGTCTGCCGCCATCGCCATGACCGGATTGAAATTCCGAGCGGTGAGAGCATAGGACAGGTTGCCGGCGTAGTCGGCCAGGAAGGCGTGCACGAGCGCGAAATCGGCCCGCAGGGCAGTTTCAAGCAGATAGGGTTTGCCGTCGACTTCGATCTTCTGTTTGCCTTCCTCGACAAGGGTACCAACCCCGGTGGGCGTCAGGACGCCGCCAAGACCGCAACCTCCCGCACGGATACGTTCAACGAAAGTGCCCTGTGGAATCAGGTCGACCGTGATCTGCTTACCCAGCATCTGCTGCTGCGCTTTCGGGTTTAGCCCGATATGGGTGCCGATCATGCTCGATACTTGCGCCCCCTCGAACAGCTTGCCGACGCCCTTGCCCGGCGTGGCCGCATCATTGCTGATCAATGTCAGGCCCGACTTCTTTTGCCGGACCAATTCGTCGAGCAGGCGCTCTGGCGTGCCGACGCCCATGAAACCGCCGACCATGACGCGCGCATTATTCGGGATCATCGCGACGGCTTCTTCGGCGGAAACGGCCTTCATGATCAGACTCTGCAATCGATCCGAGATGGGATGATCCTGCGATCACTGCCGTTCGGCGTGATGACAACGTTGATCTGGGTCAAGGCCCGCGTCATTCGTCGTCAGCGCGGAGCTTGATCCCGATGCTATCCAGCACATCCGCCCATAATTTGCGCCCTAGTCGATGTCGGTCATTCACGGCCACGCCGACGGAGGCGCGGACGGGTTTGAGTTCGTCTCTCTTCAGAAAATAGATTTATGCCTAGATCAGACGGCTGCTTTCAAATTCGATCCGGCGCAAAGCGGCGACAAATGGATCATCTGCAGACGCTTCAACGGGTAGGAGGGCGGCCGGCCGGATCGCGCCGTGCGCGGCAAGCCCGAGGGCCGCAATGTCGACGGTCGTGGCTAGTCGCAGATCGGCGACGCCGGCAGGCGGAGTGGGCAACCAAGCCGCCTCGGGTGCCCTCTGCACGGGAATCGCGCGCACGTGGCTTTGGATGCTGGGCGAATGGGAAGTGGACATTGAACTGCCCTTCGGTTCCTCTACCGGAACACCGTATGATGCCGGAGGTCCGCCCCTGAGATTGGCTCGCGCTGATGGCTAAGTCGGTGTTCCGGCGAAATTAATGGTTAAACAAGAGCGAACCGCGCTGGTATGGACCATCGCACAAATTTGCTGCAAACTGTTCGCGATTTAGGTTAAGGAATCGTCGCCTGGCTGGACCTGATGGCTCGGTAATTTGAAAATCGTAGCGACGGAAATTTAAGCGACAAACAATTCCAAGGTGCGCGGTACGGGACCGAAGCACTAAACGGGCAGGGGTATGGTGATCGGAGTCATTTCACGGTAGGCATATTTGCGTCGGTAGACGTTTCTTTGGCCGGACGCCCACGCTATTTTTTTAACGGGCGTTTGTGTTTTCAGTGAATTGAGCTCTGTTTGCGATCGCTCCTGCTCTGCGTTGCAGAGTGGAGGGTAAGCATTGGTTTGCGTTGTATTTCCCCGTGTCACAACGGAGCCGGCGCTTGACAGGTTTGAGCGGCGCCTACAGGGCATCTCAGCAGCGTCAGCATATCATTCTTCCGATCTTCCGCTCGATCCATCAGCCGGTCTCGCGAGTGTCTCGCTGGCAGACTACGCGCCGGCAGCGATGACCCCTGTTCTTTTCAAACCGCGGCTCGCGCTGGCATCAAAGCGATCCAGAACTTTTACGTCAATTGAACGCAGGGAAGTATGAAACTGCGTCGAGATTTCAGATCTCGAGAAACGTTTGTTTTGAAGTAGTCGGTCGGCGCCCGACCGCGAAATTATTGCGAACAGGATTTTGGAGCAGAAACAATGGCAAGCGCCAGCGGCACGACCACCCTCTCAGGCACGTCGGGAAATGACAATCTCGTTGGCGGATCGGGCGACGACATTCTCTCCGGTGGGGCAGGAAATGACCGTCTAAATGGCGGATCCGGCGACGATACCCTCAATGGGGGCAGTGGCTTCGACACAATTCTGGGAGGATCAGGTTCGGACATCCTGATCTACAAGGCATATGAAAATCAGTACATCCTCGGATCGACTGGTTTCAGCGCAACAACCCAGTTCATCAGCGGAGGAGTGGTAGATTCGGGGACGGACCAAACGACGCTCGGAAGCGTTGGGGTTCAGTCGACAATCTCAGGATCTTCATTCCAGGGATACGACTCCTACAACGGCGGAAGTGGCGCGGTACAGCTTGGCAAAGCGGGCGCGACTCCGGACGCCGATACACTTCAGATTTGGTTAAGCGCGGCGCAACTCGCAGACAGCGACATTCAGGCGGAAATTTCCTACTATAAAAATGTTTGGGTGCCAGCGCACATTAATGCGCAGACCGGGCAGGCCGACGAGACCATCTACACGTTCAAGACCTTGAATTTGCAGGTCGCGGCCATCGAGAAGGTTGAGGTCCGTGATAGCTTTGGCATTCTCACCATTGCAGCTACCGCGGATACCGCTTCAGCGAAAGAAGCAGGCGGCGTTAACAACGGGACGCCTGGTATAAATCCGGCCGGCAACGTTCTGACGAACGATTTTGATTTCAGCTCTGCCGCGAAGACAGTTGCCGGCGTCGCCGCGGGTACGACGAGTGCCACGTTAAGCACAGGTGCGGGAACCGACATCGTCGGCCTGCATGGCACGCTGCATCTTAATACTGATGGCTCCTACACCTATACGGTGAACAATGGCGATGCAGCGGTGAATGCATTGCCGACATATAGCGATACGCTGACAGACACGTTCTCTTATACGGTCAAAGATACCGCTGGAGCGACTGCCACGACCACGTTGACCGTCACAATCCACGGCGCCAACGACGCCGCCACCATCACGGCGTCGGCGACCGAGGACACCTCGGTGACCGAGGCCGGTGCCGGCAACGCGACCACCCTGGCGACGGCTGGCGATGCCAGCGCCGGCGGCACGCTGACCGTGCACGACGTCGATGCCGGGCAGGCGCATTTTGGTGCGGTCGATCCGGCCGCGCTGGCCGGCACCTACGGCAACTTCACCTTCGATGCCGCCACCGGCGTGTGGGGCTACACGCTCGACAACAGCAAGGCGGCGACGGAGGCGCTCACCGCCGGCCAGCCCGCCACCGACACGCTGACGGTGACGTCGGCCGACGGCACGGCGAGCCAGACCATCACGGTCAACATCACCGGCGCCAACGACGCCGCCACCATCACGGCGTCGGCGACCGAGGACACCTCGGTGACCGAGGCCGGTGCCGGCAACGCGACCACCCTGGCGACGGCTGGCGATGCCAGCGCCGGCGGCACGCTGACCGTGCACGACGTCGATGCCGGGCAGGCGCATTTTGGTGCGGTCGATCCGGCCGCGCTGGCCGGCACCTACGGCAACTTCACCTTCGATGCCGCCACCGGCGTGTGGGGCTACACGCTCGACAACAGCAAGGCGGCGACGGAGGCGCTCACCGCCGGCCAGCCCGCCACCGACACGCTGACGGTGACGTCGGCCGACGGCACGGCGAGCCAGACCATCACGGTCAACATCACCGGCGCCAACGACGCCGCCACCATCACGGCGTCGGCGACCGAGGACACCTCGGTGACCGAGGCCGGTGCCGGCAACGCGACCACCCTGGCGACGGCTGGCGATGCCAGCGCCGGCGGCACGCTGACCGTGCACGACGTCGATGCCGGGCAGGCGCATTTTGGTGCGGTCGATCCGGCCGCGCTGGCCGGCACCTACGGCAACTTCACCTTCGATGCCGCCACCGGCGTGTGGGGCTACACGCTCGACAACAGCAAGGCGGCGACGGAGGCGCTCACCGCCGGCCAGCCCGCCACCGACACGCTGACGGTGACGTCGGCCGACGGCACGGCGAGCCAGACCATCACGGTCAACATCACCGGCGCCAACGACGCCGCCACCATCACGGCGTCGGCGACCGAGGACACCTCGGTGACCGAGGCCGGTGCCGGCAACGCGACCACCCTGGCGACGGCTGGCGATGCCAGCGCCGGCGGCACGCTGACCGTGCACGACGTCGATGCCGGGCAGGCGCATTTTGGTGCGGTCGATCCGGCCGCGCTGGCCGGCACCTACGGCAACTTCACCTTCGATGCCGCCACCGGCGTGTGGGGCTACACGCTCGACAACAGCAAGGCGGCGACGGAGGCGCTCACCGCCGGCCAGCCCGCCACCGACACGCTGACGGTGACGTCGGCCGACGGCACGGCGAGCCAGACCATCACGGTCAACATCACCGGCGCCAACGACGCCGCCACCATCACGGCGTCGGCGACCGAGGACACCTCGGTGACCGAGGCCGGTGCCGGCAACGCGACCACCCTGGCGACGGCTGGCGATGCCAGCGCCGGCGGCACGCTGACCGTGCACGACGTCGATGCCGGGCAGGCGCATTTTGGTGCGGTCGATCCGGCCGCGCTGGCCGGCACCTACGGCAACTTCACCTTCGATGCCGCCACCGGCGTGTGGGGCTACACGCTCGACAACAGCAAGGCGGCGACGGAGGCGCTCACCGCCGGCCAGCCCGCCACCGACACGCTGACGGTGACGTCGGCCGACGGCACGGCGAGCCAGACCATCACGGTCAACATCACCGGCGCCAACGACGCCGCCACCATCACGGCGTCGGCGACCGAGGACACCTCGGTGACCGAGGCCGGTGCCGGCAACGCGACCACCCTGGCGACGGCTGGCGATGCCAGCGCCGGCGGCACGCTGACCGTGCACGACGTCGATGCCGGGCAGGCGCATTTTGGTGCGGTCGATCCGGCCGCGCTGGCCGGCACCTACGGCAACTTCACCTTCGATGCCGCCACCGGCGTGTGGGGCTACACGCTCGACAACAGCAAGGCGGCGACGGAGGCGCTCACCGCCGGCCAGCCCGCCACCGACACGCTGACGGTGACGTCGGCCGACGGCACGGCGAGCCAGACCATCACGGTCAACATCACCGGCGCCAACGACGCCGCCACCATCACGGCGTCGGCGACCGAGGACACCTCGGTGACCGAGGCCGGTGCCGGCAACGCGACCACCCTGGCGACGGCTGGCGATGCCAGCGCCGGCGGCACGCTGACCGTGCACGACGTCGATGCCGGGCAGGCGCATTTTGGTGCGGTCGATCCGGCCGCGCTGGCCGGCACCTACGGCAACTTCACCTTCGATGCCGCCACCGGCGTGTGGGGCTACACGCTCGACAACAGCAAGGCGGCGACGGAGGCGCTCACCGCCGGCCAGCCCGCCACCGACACGCTGACGGTGACGTCGGCCGACGGCACGGCGAGCCAGACCATCACGGTCAACATCACCGGCGCCAACGACGCCGCCACCATCACGGCGTCGGCGACCGAGGACACCTCGGTGACCGAGGCCGGTGCCGGCAACGCGACCACCCTGGCGACGGCTGGCGATGCCAGCGCCGGCGGCACGCTGACCGTGCACGACGTCGATGCCGGGCAGGCGCATTTTGGTGCGGTCGATCCGGCCGCGCTGGCCGGCACCTACGGCAACTTCACCTTCGATGCCGCCACCGGCGTGTGGGGCTACACGCTCGACAACAGCAAGGCGGCGACGGAGGCGCTCACCGCCGGCCAGCCCGCCACCGACACGCTGACGGTGACGTCGGCCGACGGCACGGCGAGCCAGACCATCACGGTCAACATCACCGGCGCCAACGACGCCGCCACCATCACGGCGTCGGCGACCGAGGACACCTCGGTGACCGAGGCCGGTGCCGGCAACGCGACCACCCTGGCGACGGCTGGCGATGCCAGCGCCGGCGGCACGCTGACCGTGCACGACGTCGATGCCGGGCAGGCGCATTTTGGTGCGGTCGATCCGGCCGCGCTGGCCGGCACCTACGGCAACTTCACCTTCGATGCCGCCACCGGCGTGTGGGGCTACACGCTCGACAACAGCAAGGCGGCGACGGAGGCGCTCACCGCCGGCCAGCCCGCCACCGACACGCTGACGGTGACGTCGGCCGACGGCACGGCGAGCCAGACCATCACGGTCAACATCACCGGCGCCAACGACGCCGCCACCATCACGGCGTCGGCGACCGAGGACACCTCGGTGACCGAGGCCGGTGCCGGCAACGCGACCACCCTGGCGACGGCTGGCGATGCCAGCGCCGGCGGCACGCTGACCGTGCACGACGTCGATGCCGGGCAGGCGCATTTTGGTGCGGTCGATCCGGCCGCGCTGGCCGGCACCTACGGCAACTTCACCTTCGATGCCGCCACCGGCGTGTGGGGCTACACGCTCGACAACAGCAAGGCGGCGACGGAGGCGCTCACCGCCGGCCAGCCCGCCACCGACACGCTGACGGTGACGTCGGCCGACGGCACGGCGAGCCAGACCATCACGGTCAACATCACCGGCGCCAACGACGCCGCCACCATCACGGCGTCGGCGACCGAGGACACCTCGGTGACCGAGGCCGGTGCCGGCAACGCGACCACCCTGGCGACGGCTGGCGATGCCAGCGCCGGCGGCACGCTGACCGTGCACGACGTCGATGCCGGGCAGGCGCATTTTGGTGCGGTCGATCCGGCCGCGCTGGCCGGCACCTACGGCAACTTCACCTTCGATGCCGCCACCGGCGTGTGGGGCTACACGCTCGACAACAGCAAGGCGGCGACGGAGGCGCTCACCGCCGGCCAGCCCGCCACCGACACGCTGACGGTGACGTCGGCCGACGGCACGGCGAGCCAGACCATCACGGTCAACATCACCGGCGCCAACGACGCCGCCACCATCACGGCGTCGGCGACCGAGGACACCTCGGTGACCGAGGCCGGTGCCGGCAACGCGACCACCCTGGCGACGGCTGGCGATGCCAGCGCCGGCGGCACGCTGACCGTGCACGACGTCGATGCCGGGCAGGCGCATTTTGGTGCGGTCGATCCGGCCGCGCTGGCCGGCACCTACGGCAACTTCACCTTCGATGCCGCCACCGGCGTGTGGGGCTACACGCTCGACAACAGCAAGGCGGCGACGGAGGCGCTCACCGCCGGCCAGCCCGCCACCGACACGCTGACGGTGACGTCGGCCGACGGCACGGCGAGCCAGACCATCACGGTCAACATCACCGGCGCCAACGACGCCGCCACCATCACGGGCACCGCGAGCGGCTCGGTGACTGAGGACGGTGCGTTGACGACGGGCAGTACGCTGACGGTCAATGATGTGGATACGGGACAGAACCATTTCCAAACCCCGGCTTCTTTGGCTGGCAATTACGGCACCTTCACCTTCAACACGACGAGCGGCACGTGGGGCTACACGCTTGCCAACGGTCAAGCCAATGTCCAGGGACTAGCGGGCGGCACGCAGGTGCATGATACGCTTACCGTGAAGTCGGTCGACGGCACCGCCACGCAAGTGATCGACGTAACCATAAACGGCACTAATGACGCGCCGGTTCTGGACGCCACCAAGACACCAGTCCTCACGTCCGAGAACCAGGGTGCGGGTGCACCGGTTGGCGCCGTCGGTACCCTTGTCTCTGCGCTGATCAATCTCAACCCACCGATCGGCGGCCTGGATAATGTGACCGATGCCGACGTTGGTGCCGTGACCGGCATCGCGCTGGTCGGCACCGATACGAGCCATGGCACCTGGTTCTTCTCCACCAACAACGGTGGCACGTGGACGGCGGTAGGTACGGTGTCCAGCACGTCGGCCCTGCTGCTCTCGGCTGACGCCAACACTCGGCTCTATTTCCAACCGAGTCCAGGTTTTGCGGGGACAGATACGAGCGCGATTACGTTCCGTGCCTGGGACCAGACCAGCGGTTCAAATGGAGCGACCGGTGTTAACACCTCGTCCAACGGAGGTGCGACGGCATTCTCCACTGCACTCGACACTGCGGACATTACCATTAACGCGACGAACCTCGCGCCTATTGTCGATCTGAACGGAGCAGGTTCCGGCAACGATGCAACAGCGAGCTATCCATCACAAACCACACCGCTATTGATCGCGCCTTTGGCGACGATCACCGACGCCGACTCGGCGAATCTAACGTCTTTAACTATTACGCTCACGAACCCCCAAGATAACAGTTCGGGCACCGGTATCAGAGAAATACTCTCTCTCAATGCCGCGGCGACATCAGCTGCTACGGCGGCCGGATTGTCCGTGACCTTTACGTCGAGCGTAGTAAACAATACCGATCCGGTGACCCTGTCTATTACCGGGTCAGCTTCCGTGAGCACCTACCAAACAATCCTCAAGGGTCTTCAGTACGCCGACATCAAATCCGGATCGCACATCGATTCACCGGCGCGCATAATAAACGTCGTGGCAAATGACGGCACGAGCGGCAGTGTCGTGCACACGATAACGCTTAGTGTCGCAAAGCCGGCGGGCATTGCGGGCTCCGAGATCAATCTAGCTCTGAACGATCCGGCCGACCACATTGGTCCTATCGCTGTCACCATCACTGATGTTCCTTCGGGATGGACTTTGAACGAGGGCACGCACAACAGCGATGGCAGTTGGACAGTCGTAGCCAGTGATGTGACATCCCTCTCTATCACTCCGCCTGCTGACTATGCCGGTGCGGTCCTACTGAATATTACAGAGTCCTGGACGCATTCGGACGGCAGCATCGGCACTGCGACGATCATCGACAATGTCGAAGCCTATGCGCCGGGATCTCCCATCTTCGCCGTTTCGGGCACTGATACTCTGACGGCTTCAAGTGGGAGCGACTTGCTCGTCTTTTCGCAGACGATTGGTCACGACGTGGTCTACAGTTTCGATGCCATGCACGACATGATCGACGTCGTTGGATATGCCGACTTCACATCCTTCGCTGACATTCAGGCGCATACTGCCAACGACGGTTCCGGAAATGCTGTAATCACGTTGGGGGAGGGGCAGTCGATCACGCTGCACGGCGTGGATGCTGCATCGCTTTCCGCGGACGACTTTGTGTTCAACCAGACTCCGGTCGTGGAGAATTCGAATACCATGACCGTCGGTGACGGTGCGATCCTGCCACTCAGTGGCGTCATCCACAACACCGGTACGATCGCTTTGAATTCGACCGGCGATGAGACCGATCTCCAACTGATCGGGCACGGCCTCACGCTGGATGGCGGCGGTCAAGTGACCCTATCCGACAGCAGTGGAAATTTCATTGCTGGATCGACGCTCACCAACGTGGACAACACCATCTCGGGTGCCGGGCATCTCGGGGCCGGCCAGATGGCTCTAATCAACGAAGGAACGATTATCGCGACGGGTACCAACTCGCTCGACATCGATACAGGGGCGAGCTCAGTCATCAACTCCGGAACCCTTGAGGCT
The DNA here is from genome assembly GCF_054058795.1 of Bradyrhizobium sp. USDA 4506. Classification (NCBI taxonomy): domain Bacteria; kingdom Pseudomonadati; phylum Pseudomonadota; class Alphaproteobacteria; order Hyphomicrobiales; family Nitrobacteraceae; genus Bradyrhizobium; species Bradyrhizobium sp. USDA 4506. Next base: position 2,801,049 of record NZ_JBSSBM010000002.1, read on the forward strand.
ACCGGAAGTGGAGGTCTTGTCATTCACAATGACGTCGTTAATGACGGCGTTTTGTGGGCTAACGGCGGTAACCTAACGGTGGAGGGAAATGTCAGTGGCACTGGATCGGCCATCATTAGTGGAGGGGCTACGCTGGAGTTTGCTGCCGCTTCTTCCGAAAACGTGGCTTTTGCGGCCGGATCGTCGGGTACTTTGGCATTGGAGCACGCCTTTGACTTCTCGGGTATCGTCTCAGGTGTGACCTCAGACACTCATCTGGATCTGCTTGAGTTCAACTTGGCGACCACAACGCTCAACTACACCGCGAATGCGGCAGGAAATGGCGGAACGCTGAGCGTCACGGACGGAGCCCACACGGCAAGCATCATCTTGCTTGGTCAGTATGATCCGGCCGGATTCCACACTGAAGCTGACAACGCCGCAGGGACGATGATCCATTATTATCATTTGGCGTAATGCTGCGGACGCTGGTGAACGGAGCACGCCGGGGGCTGATGTCCCCGGTTTCAGTGTGAGCGGCGCGGTAAGATCGTCCGCCTCCGGTCCGCAGCCCCCGAGCCGTGGCGTTTGGTTCGAATGGAGCGTCTACCGTAGATTTGAACCGTAGCTTTCGAAGCAATCGCCGTAGAGCGCAACGAAATCAACGTCGTGTACACCAAGACGCTTCTCTGTTTCGTCCAGCTCTTCATCGTCAGCAACCGCACGGACACATGGTACTTCGCGAACAACAACGCGCGGCACTTCGCCTTCGACGCAGACGAGCGGTTCCTACCAATCTACCAGTTCGCGGCCGAGGACAACACGAGGATCAATTACCTCGACGACTTTGCCGATCGGTTCCTTGCGAAGTGCACGCTTGGCCAGATGATCAGCAAGTACATGGTCCTCATCGCCAGCGAGCAGAAGCTCTTGATGATGCGCGCGTACCAAATCTACGCCGTCAAGGCCATAATCGACTGCATCGATCAGAACTGCGGCAACGGGTATATCTGGCACACGACCGGCTCCGGTAAGACGCTCACGTCCTTCAAGACCTCGACGCTCCTCAAGACCAATGAGAGCATCCACAAGTGCCTCTTCGTCGTCGACCGTATCCGTCGAAAGCTTCTCGACGGTGGGCACATCGACACCATCATCGGCTTGCCAGCAAACTTGTTCTACTCGACCGGAATCCCGGTCTGCATTCTTGTCCTGAAGAAGTGCAAGAAGCCTGATGACATCCTGTTCATCAACGCATCCGAGCATTTCGAAAAGGGCAAGCGACAGAACTACTTGTCGGACGGGCATATTGGAAAGATCATTGACACCTACCAACAGCGTCCAGAGCGCCTTGAGCGGTACGCCAGACGTGTCGGCATGGACGAAATTGAGGCCAACGACTTCAATCTGAACATCTCGCGCTATGTCAGCACAGCCGAGAAGGCGGTCGCCATTGATCTGTCGGCCACGCACAGAGAGTTGGTCGAGATCGAGAAGCAGATTCGAGACTCAAGGGCGAAGCACAACGCATTTCTGAAGGAACTTGGGCTTTCCCCATTGCCGGCGCCCGATAAGTAATCGAGGCGATCCGTCACGCACTCTCGACGGGATCGCGATCGCGGGCAGCTTGACCTCGGCGGGGATGAGCCACCGACTTACCGCCCCCTTGGCCCAGCGCGACATTGCATCGTCCATAGAATTTAAGGGTGCACCGCTTGAAGCCCGAGTGTGGGTTTTAGGTAGAGGCGGTTGCCACGCGTCAACGGTGCATCGCTTGGGCAGAGCCTTTATGGGAGATTTGCCGCACGAAGAGGGACAATGGTCCGTCCTGTGATCAAGTTCGCCCAATCCCTCATCAAGGCGCGACGTTTTTCGAGCTTTTGACCGCGCTGATAGGCTGCCGTCGTCTCGCTCTTGTATTTGTGCGCCAATGCGGCTTCCCGGACACCGTCGGGATAGTCGGTGCATTCCTCCGCCCAGGTTGCGAACGTCGCCCGGAACCCGTGCACCGTGACGTGCCCGTACCCAAGACGAGCCAGCACAGCCAGCATGGCGTTCTCGGAAAACTCCTGACCGTCCGGGTTAGTAAAGATCAGCTCGCTCTGTTGGCCTTTGCTGAGCTCGTTAAGAATATCGATCGCCGGTTGCGAGAGCGGGACAAAGTGGTCCTGATCCATCTTCATGCGCTCTCCGGGGATCTTCCACACCGGGCCGGTCGCAAAGGTTCGGTCAATCTCGGTCCACTTGGCGCCGACGACTTCGTTTGTGCGAGAGATGGTGAGGATCAGGAAGCGCAGTGCTTCGGCGGCGCGTCCCTGTGCCGTCCGAAGCTCGCTCATAAACTGCGCAGCCTCGGTGTATGGCAGGGCCGGGTGGTGGCGAACGACGCGCTTGGGCCGCTTCGGAAGCTTTTCGCGGAGCTGCTTTGTCAACTCGGCTGGATTGCGAAAATCGGGATCGTCGATATTTGCGTTCTTGGCGATGATGGTTTCGATTCGACCGCGAACACGGTTGGCGGTTTCACGCTTGGTCACCCAGATCGGTTCAAGCAATTCGTGGATATGGCTCGGCTTGAGCTCCGCGATCGTCAGCTTCCCGATCGTGGGATAGGCATATCGCTTCAGCGAGGAGGGCCACTGGTCACGGTGTTTCTCACTCCAGGACGACCATTGCACGCGGATGTAGGCCTCGGCGCATTCCTCAAACGTCGGGGCCGCGGTGTGAGCTTCTACCGCCTTCACCTCTCGGCGGGCTTCACGGCGCTCCTGGACGATATCCACGCCGGCCGTGCTGCGATCACCCTTAACCCGCAGGCGGGCCGCATCGCGTGCGAGGCGTGCGTTTTTGAGCGAGACGTCCTTGAAGGAGCCAAGGCCGTGCCAGCGCTCCTTGCCGTCCTTCCAATAACGATAGGACCAGCTCTTCGCCGCGGGGCCGGTGACGATCAGGTAGAGCCCTCCACCGTCGGCATACTTGCCGGGTTTGGTTTCGCGTTCGACGTCGAGCGGCTTCAGTTTTCCGGCCACGTATTCCTCCGATCAAAACCATCCTCCGAACCTACGGTCCCAAGCTACGGTTTGCGCTTCGATTGTGAGGAACGACGGCGAACTAAGGAAGACAGTTTGCCGACGAAGGCGCTGATTTTACTGGGGATTCCGAACAGTGGAGAACAACGGAGAACACTATAATGGCGGAAGGGGTGTCATCCGAAGCTACGATTTCATTCTCAATCTTGTTGTTTCAAGTCCCTACAAAATAAGGGTTTTCTCCGCGCGGCCCTTGTCTGCAAGACTCAAATCGGGCCAGATTCTTTCACGAAATTTCATCGTGCTGATAGGGCTGGTGCTAGGGCTATGGCGAAGGCAATCAACCGACTTCCGGCAAACGTTCTGACCAAGAAACTCCCGCCAGGACGCCATGCGGATGGTGGCAATCTTTACCTCAGCGTTTCGAAGGCTGGCGCCAAGCGCTGGGTCTTCCTGTACCGCGGCGCCAACAGCCGACCGATCGAAATGGGGCTGGGAGCCGCGCGCGACGTTCCGTTGGCTAAGGCGCGGGAGAAGGCTGCCGCCGCCCGCGCGTTGCTCGCTGACGGCCGGGATCCGCTGGACGCCCGGCGGGCCGAGGACGAGGTCCCGACGTTCGGGGAGGCCGCCGAGGCGCTGATTGAGGGCATGCGGCCGTCGTGGAAGAACGAAAAGCACGCCGCACAGTGGTACATGACCCTCCTGGGTAGGGACGCGGAGGGCAATCCCTCGGAGTTCGACTATTGCAAGGCGATCCGGGAAAGGCGGGTCGACGCTGTCGATACTGAGCACGTTCTGCAGATCCTGCGTCCAGTCTGGCAGGCGAAGCCGGAGACGGCCTCTCGCATACGGGGGAGGATCGAGCGGGTGCTTGATGCCGCGCGCGCCCAGGGCCACCGCAAGGGCGAGAATCCAGCTCGCTGGCGCGGGCACCTAGACCTCATTCTGCCAGGCCGCACCAAGCTCAGCCGAGGCCATCACCCCGCGATGCCGTATGCAGACGTGCCAGCTTTCGTCTCGAGCCTCCGGAAACGGCTCACGATGTCAAACCTTGCGACAGAGTTCGCGATCCTGACGGCTGCGCGCTCGAGCGAGGTTAGAGAGATGGTTTGGACCGAGCTCGACCGCGTCGACGCTGTTTGGACTGTGCCGCCGGAACGAATGAAGGAAGAGCGAGAGCATCGGGTTCCGCTGTGCGCCCGCGCGCTCGAGATACTCGACCTGGCAGCTCGCATCGCAGGTAAGCGGCAGAGCGAGTTTGTTTTCGGCGGCACGAAGCCGGGCCGTCCGCTGAGCGACATGAGCCTGACGATGGCGCTGCGCCGCGCCGGACACGCCGAATTCACCGTCCACGGCTTTCGATCCTCCTTTCGCGATTGGGCAGGCGACGAGACGGACTTCCCTCGCGAGGTGGCAGAGGCGGCCTTAGCCCATCTCGTCGGCGACGATTCCGAGCGAGCATATCGCCGCGGTGACGCGCTGAGAAAGCGCCGCGCACTGATGGATGCATGGTCAGAACATCTGGAAAAAAATTCCAGATCAGTGGTCGAGTTCGATCCCAGTTCGCAGTCGCAGGCCGCATAGCGAAGAGGTTTGCACGTTCGTGCAATCAATTTCAGTTGACGGCAGATTCGTTCTCACCCAAATTCGTTAGAACGCATCTGATTTGCGTTCACCCATGGAGGGGCAGTTCTTGAATTTCTTTTCGGCGATGAACGATCGTTGCCGAGGCTTCCATCAAACGGAAGCCGACACTCGCGCGATTGTGCGCAACTCAAAAGGCACTGAACTGAATTCCGCTGCAGCGGAATCGTGCATTTGGGTTGGGCGCGCTGCAGAGCGACACCCTCAACAAATCGAAGGTGCTCGCTATGTCGGAATCCGACATCATGCTATCAAAGGAAGTCGAAAAGGAAGTTCGCCTGTCAGCGCCAACCATTTGGCGCATGCAAAAGGCGGGACTATTTCCGCGCTACTTTAAGCTCAGCCCAAAGAAGAACGCCGCGCATCGCGCTGAGATCGCCGAGTGGAAGCGCGATCCGCAGGAATGGGCGAAACGCAAGTCGGCGGGGGCTGTAGCATGAGCCAGCCTCTCGCAGGATCCAGATGCAGAATTGTTTCGATCGCCCAGCAGATCGAATGGCTAAATCGCGAGCGCGTGCGTCTCGAGAGCATCGAGAGCGACGAAGCCAGCTTTCTCGGGCTAGATAAGGCGGCGGGCACTCTCTTCGACGTTAGGGAGGAACTCAAGCTCGTCACTTCACACATGCAGGCCGAGTCTCTCGTCGGGGCGCTCCACCAAATAACCATTGCGTACAACTACGTCGACGAACTTCGCAGTTTCAAATTCTCAGAAGAGATGCAGGACGATCTGGCTGATCGCCTGGAGAGGCTGCTCTATTCTGCGGTTGCGGAGATCAAACGACATGTGGCTCCCGATCAAGCCCGATTGGCGCAAGATAGCATTCGGGAGGCGCCGGCATCGCTCGTGCTGCAAGCGCGGGTCGAGTCAAGTCCGCCCGGAGAGGTCAAATCTCGCGCAAAGCGAAGGCAGTGATGCCGCGCATCCGCACAATCAAGCCGGAGTTTCCACAATCAGAGTCGATGGGACGTGTCAGCCGCGAGGCTCGACTGCTCTTCCTGCAATCGTTCACCATCGTCGACGATGAGGGCAGAACTCGCGGATCCTCGCGAATGCTCGCGAGCCTTCTCTTCCCGTACGACGACGACGCGCCCGCGCTGATTGACGGATGGTTGGAGGAACTCCAGCGAGAGTGCTGCATCCGGCGATACGAGGTGTCCGGCGCGATCTACCTAGAGATCACTAACTGGTTGAAACATCAGAAGATCGACAAGCCCAGCAAGTCGCGACTGCCAAGTTTCGAGGAAGGTTCGCGAGTAGTCGCGAAACCTCGCGAGGAGTCGGCGACGGACCTAGGACCAGTATCTAGGACCAAGGACCATGGACCTAGGACCGGGACCAGGGATCTGCTGTCGGCCGCTTCGCAGCCGACCGAGCGAGAAACCAAGCAGCCACGGAGGAGACGTTCAGAAGCGACAGAGATCGAATCCGACTTCAAGGCGTTCATGGCTCAGTATCCAAATCCGGTCGACGAAGATGCAGCCCGGAAGGCCTACAGGAAGGCACGGAGGATAGCGTCAGCAGCTGAACTGCTGAACGGCGCCATGCGCTATGCCCAGGAAAAGCAAGGCACGGATCCGCAATACATCAAGTCGCCGAAGAACTGGCTCGAGGCCGGCGCTTGGAAAAACCCGCCGCGGCCGCCGAGCGCAACCGTATCGAACACCATCAACCACCACGACGTGCAAGCGGCTCAGCTTGCCGGATTCCGACTGAAAGCACGATGATGAATGTAGCAGCTCTGAACACCACCGCGAACCAGCTGAGCGTATCGGAACAGGTCGAGCGGCGCTCGGCGCGCCTGCTCCAGATTTGGGAGAGGGATGTCCTCAGACGCGATGAGGACCTCCACGAGGCCGGCAAGTTGCTGGCAGAGGTCGATGAGGTCTTGCCTGGCTTGGAGGCGTATGCATCCCGGTTGGCTAGCATCAGTAGGCCGGCCAGCGATGATGAGGTCACAAACCATCTCATCGCGATACGACTGAACTTTCACAACAGCAAGGCTTCGGGCGAGGGGTATGGGCGCATCATGACCGAGCGCGTCTTGGCCAAGCAGCCCTCGTTCGCTGCGCTCGAATGGGCGACGCGCTACATCATCGATCATTCCAAATTCATGCCTGTCACCGCCGAAGTGCTCGAACAGATCGATGCCGCTTCGCTGAGGCTCCAGCGTGTCGTTGACATCGTGCGGACGCTTCCGGCCCGTCGCCAGCGGCTTGCTCGCCAATTGAACCTAGAAGCCCCCGGGGCAGGTTCCCAGTGAAAGGTAGGGCGCGGACCGCTCAGGTCCGCATGCGCAGAATTTTTTTTGGGGTCAGCCCGAATTCTTGGCCAGGTCGCACAAAATGACCGAAAAAATCGAAATCGTCGCCACGACTGTGAAAACCGAGGCCGAGCCGATTTCGAGGCCTTCGGCGCGTAAGAATGCGAAGCCGAAAAACACTCCGCACCGAGATTTTTCCCCGTTCTCGGGAATATGGAGGCTTAGGTGATCGTCGTCGTTCAATGCCTGACGTGCCGGTCGGATTTCGAATATGAGCACGTCGGCCGCGGTCGACGCCGGCGGTTTTGCTCTGACCCATGTCGCGCGGCCCGGGCGCTCGCGCAAAATCAGCAGCACCGGCGTGAAGGCCGCTACCCAGCGAAGCCGCGCGTTGCGTCGATCCCGAAGGTCTGCGCCGTGTGCAGCAGGCCGTTCATGGCTACCGAACGGAGGCGGCAGACCTGCGGCGTCGTCTGCGGGGCTGTCCTGGCAAAGCGAAATGGCGACCTCGGCCGGCGCCGGAACGCCGAAGAGCGGCGTCGGCGGACCTGCGAGGCCTGCGGCCTCGTGTTCGTCATGCGCAGTCCGTCCGGTCGGGCACGGCGCGGCGAGGTCAGGGAAGGGCGGTTCTGCTCCAGGCGCTGCGCCAGGACGATGCAACGACCGGCTTGCGAGGCCGTAGGATGAGCGACGATATCGCCGAGGTGGTCGAGCGCATTCGAGCCGGCGCAGTGCCGATTGCTGATCTCGAACGACTTGGCGCGGCTCTGTCCAGCCGTATGCCTCCACGGGATCGGGATGAGCGAGACTTCCTGCTACGGCAGTTTCTGCGGCGGCTCGGAGCGAAATCGGCCAGCGGCCGCGCGCAGATCAAGTGGTTGACAGCAGAGGTCTCAAAATTTCGAACAGGACCCGATTGGCGCGCCGCTCGTCATAAACTGCTCAGCCCGTTCACCGACGAGCGCCGCTTGCTTCTTTGGCGGATCCTCAAGTTTGGCGATCTTCCGGCGCGGTCGACGCTGGCCGAAATTCTGAATCGCCGTCAATGACTTGGCTGTCCAATGATCTGGACACCGAATCGCTGATCCTAATTGGGTCGAGTAGGGGCGCTGTCGCGATCCTGATCTCGATCGAGAAGGATCAAAATGCCGGCGGCACAGAAATTGACACCAACTGCAACTCCGAACATCTCCGAACTCGAAGCCGCTCGCGAGGCCTATCGGCAGTTGGCAACGCGTAAAAAGGAGATCGCGCGCAAGCACGCCCTACAGCAGCAGGCAGCGGATGTGGGCCAGATGACCGAGCCGCTGCCAGCGCGCGCTATCATCGACGTATCCCCGGCTGAAATCGACGCTGCAAGGCGAAATCCTCTTAGGACCGCTCGAAGGTTGGAAGATCTGCGCGACGACATGATGCAGTTGCAGCCGGAGCTCGAGGCCGCAAAGGTTCGGTTCGAAGTGCTTGCCGCGCAGGAGGCTATCAAGCTCCGCGACGAACTGCGGCCGGCGCATGAACGGGCCGTCATCGACATTGCGAGAGCGCTCGAATTGCTGAGCGCGGCGCTGGAAGCAGAGGCCGCGGTCCATGACGAATTTCAGCGGCGGGCGCCGATGGGCGGAATGTTTTCGCCGTTGCCGAATCTGAGTTCCGACCTGAAGGCGTTCGCCTGGCTGCCAAGCTGGGATTCAGTTGGCAGCGTGTGGGGCCGCGAAGCTCGCCGTCATGGATATCTCCGCGATGAGCAAGCTTGATTCAATCCGAAGTGCTTTGTGCGGTCTCGACGGCGAACTGCTCGCGCTAGACCAGCGCCGAGCGCCAACAATCACGACATTAATTGCCGATTTGGTTCGTGGCAGCGACGTGAGCGATGCCAGGCTGTCCGCAGCATTTGGACAGCATGCTGGGGTGGCTTCCCGATCGATATCGGTTGTGCCGGCGGCCGGCCGAGGCGGTATGGGCCTTGCGATAATCTCCGTATCCGGCTTAGCCACATATGACTCTGAGTTCCAACCATACGTGTTTTCGATGCGGGCGTTGGCCCAGACGATCCACGAGTTTGCTGCCGATCGCACGATTGGCTCTATGATCTTGGTCTTTGACACGCCTGGTGGCCAGGTCACCGGCACACCTGAGGCTGCGGACGCGATCTACAAATCGAGATCGATGAAGCCGATAGCGGGCATCGTTGATCCCCTGGCGGCAAGCGCTGGGTTTTGGTTAGCTACGCAGTGCAGCGAACTGATCGGAGTGCCATCTTCGGAAGTCGGCAGCATCGGGGTTTACGTCTTGCACGTCGAGAGCTCGAGACTTCTTGATAATGTCGGCGTGACGCCAACGTTCATCTCAGCCGGTGAAAACAAGACTGAAGCGAATCCGTTTGAACCTCTCTCGGACAAAGCCAGGAGCTATCTTCAGCAACGCGTCGATAAGACCTACGGCGAGTTCTTGAGTGCGGTCGCGCGAGGTCGCAACGCAAGCGTCGAAATTGTCAAATCGCAATGGGGCGGGGGCCGGGTACTCGCCGCGCGGGACGCCCTTCGGCTTCGGATGATCGACCGGATCGAAGCAAACCCCGATCAGGCATGGACGAGCGTCGTACGCCAATCGGCGTCGCGTGCAGCCAAGGCGGATGCCCGGCGAAGGAAGCTAAAACTGGCGGAGCTGCAATAATGGGTTGGATTATGGACAATCAGAATCGGGGTTGGCAGCAAATCTTCCCGAATCGAAAAGAAGGCCGGCGTAAGCTCTGCGCGCTCGAAGCGGCAGAGGATGCACGGATCATCGAGGATTGTAAGCGAACAATGGCCGACCCATTTCAGGCGGCGTTGCTTGCTCCTCCTGCGATGGCGGACCGAGCCTCTCCTACGGCAGCCGCGGCAGGCATCCGTCATCGCCTTATCGGTGTGCTTGGCCAGGGCACGCCGCGGAATCAGGCACAGGCTGCGTCACGGACAAGACAGATCGGCGCCCTCCGGAAGGAGCTCGCCTGGCAGGAAGCTTTGGCGCGGCAATCGCGAGCACGATAATCAGGAGGGCGCTCATGATTGGCGTGGTCGCTTACGTGAACACTTCTCGCCATTTTGCCTTGATTACGCCGTCTGGGCGATCGCGAGCCAGCGACATCTATTGCGCCGAAGTCTGGTGGTATGTCGGCGGAGTGGATCTACCCTTTGTCGGGCAAATCGTGGAATTCGATCTGACGCCTCATCCCGATGGACAAATCGAGGCCGTCCGAATTCGGCTGTCTGAGCTGCGGCCGGCTAGTGCGGGTATAAACGACCAGACGGTCGATGCACGGGCTGGCGCTGCGCCGGCGGCCGTTGGAGACGCGGCCGCCGGCATCGCAGTGCAAATTGCCGACTTCCCAGAAGGCCAAGCAGCGAGCCCTAACGCTGACGGTTTGGCCCTCTAAACATATTCCGGAATCCTCGGGGCAGCCGAGGAGTTCCGTCATCCGGCTTCGTCCTGTTGCACTTGGGGCAGGGAGCACCCGCGCCGCCGCACCGGCATGCATGGTTGCCGGTCCAGGGTTGGTCCGGGTGGTTCTCGCAAACCCATCCGGTATCGTCGCAGAGGATGCAGGCGGGCTCAGTCATCGCATCATCTCGAACAGTTCGAGCACATCGGCAAGCCGTAGCTTTGTGCCCTTCGGCATGTGCTCTAGGAGCAGGTGGCGCGCGTTGGCCGCGATCTCGTCACGCTTGAGCGGAGCGTATTCTGCGTGGAAAGCCCGCATATTCGCAGCAAACTGCCGAGCTACCTCGGGCGGGATTTCGAGCGGCTTTCGGGTGATGGGCATGGCCTGAAGATAAGCATGCGGTCCGCCGTTTGCGAATCTCTTGACCCATCTGCGGTGGACGGGGCGGACCAGGCACGCTAGGCAGTGGGATTGCCGATAGCGCCTTAGGCGGCTGTAATCGCGCCCATGAAAGACTACCCAACCAAGATCACATTCGGCGAAATGCGGGAAACCGGCGCGACGCGCATCATCGTCTTCTGCAAGGACTACAGGTGCTCGCACAATGTCCAGATGGATGCGTCGCCGTGGCCTGACGAGGTGCGTATTTCCGACGTCGAGCCGCGGTTCGTCTGCACGGTTTGCGGCAAGCGCGGCTCGAACATTCGGTCGGCTGATGAACCTCCGCGGATGGGGACCGGCCAGAGAATGAGGCGCTAGCCGCCCATCGAGCGCATAGCGTTTTCGGTCATTTGCTGCCGGTAGGACGCGCGCGCTTTGAGGCGTGCATTGGCAAGCATCGTTATGCTGACGAGTGCGAGAAAAGCCACGGTGCCGATGGTTGCCATCGTCGTCTTGCTCCGGTGAAAGCCTTCAGGAATCCTGAATCAACCGAGAGTCGAGCGCAAGAGGGAAGTTTATCGGCGCGCGCGACAGCCCCAAAAGGGGATAGATTTTTAAGCAAATCAGTGGCCGGACGAGGGGCGCGTTACCGTCTGCGATCGCGCCTGCTGAACATGCTTTGAAACCCTCGTGGCAGCCGCGGAAATTCATCATCCGTTTGGTGCTGCAAAGGCAAGCATATCGCTTGTGTGGCGCGAGCTGCGGTCCTAGTTTTTGTGGTCGCTCAATGCCTTGAATGAGATGATGCAGATAATCGTCATTTCGGGAGGAGCGCGATGGCCAACTCGCTCATTGTGCGCAAGGACCATCTACCTCAAGCACAGAAGATACATCGGGCGGCACAATACGTCCGAATGTCCACTGACCTCCAGAAATACTCGACTGAAAACCAGGCGGCTGTTATCGCAGCTTACGCCGCCATTCATGGGCTTACGATCGTTCGCACTTACCGCGACGATGGCGAAAGCGGTCTTAAAATCGAGAAGAGAGCCGGCTTGACTGCACTGATCCGTGACGTCCAGTCTGGCGAAGCTGACTTCGGTCACCTGCTGATCCTGGATGTTAGTCGCTGGGGACGGTTTCAAGACGTCGACGAGAGCGCGCACTATGAATTCCTCTGTCGGAAGGCAGGCATCAAGGTAGCTTATTGCGCCGAGCAATTCGACAATGATGGCAGCCTTCTGTCGAGCATCGTCAAAAATATCAAGCGGGTGATGGCGGCGGAGTACAGCCGGGAGCTTTCAGGCAAGGTCCATGCGGGAGCTTTGCGGTTGGCGGGGCTAGGCTTCAAGATGGGCGGCTCAGCCCCCTATGGATTGCAGCGACTGGTCGTAGACGAACACTCAACTCCAAAGGGATTACTTGGCCGGGGCGAGCGCAAATTTCTGGCGTCAGATCGTGTACGACTTTGCCGGGGAAGGCCGGATCAGACGAAAGTCGTGAGATGGATCTACGAGCAGTATCTGAGTGGAAAATCGCCAAGTGGTATCGCGCGCGAACTCAATCGGCGAGGCATTGTAAACAGCCGAGGCGATCCGTGGTGCAGGAATGCGATACGTGATCTTCTTCGAAACGAAGCATATATCGGTACTTTCATTTACAATCGCACGACGGAAAAGCTGGAGACAAAGAGAGCGCGTAACCCACAGTCCCTCTGGATCAGGAAGGAAGGCATCATCGAGCCTACCGTCGAGCGAAACGTGTTCCTGCGCGTGCAGAAGGTTATGGCGGCACGGCGGCTCATCAAAATCCCAGAGGAGGAAATGCTGCTAAGGCTTAGAAAGCTGCTGATGAAGAAAGGCAAGCTGAGTTCAGGGATTATCGACGAGTGCCCTGGCATGCCCTCAGTCTCCTCGTTTTTGGCTCACTTCGGCACGCTTAAAAACGTTTATCGACTTATTGGCTACACGGGCAATCAACACTATTGGGACAAACTCGCCGCGCACAAGCAATGGGTCGAATTCCATCTTCAAAATGCAGTTCGTCTTCGGGTTGCCCTCGAACAGGCAGGGTCGTTTGCTAGCCTTGATCGCTCGGCCAAGTGTTTGAGGTTGGATAAGGCTGAGAACGTCAGCTTTCGGGTCGCCAGATGGTGCAAATATGGGGGCCGAGTGGTGCGCTGGATGATGCGTAATCGCGTGCGCCGGCTAGAGGGGTGGGTTATTATTTTGAGACTGGGCGAAAACAACCAATCGCCCCTCGATTATCTTCTGCTGCCGTCGGCATCGCTGTTGTTTAATGGCCCTTGGTTTCGGGTCTCCGAAGAATCTCGGGCGGCCGCCCACAACATAGAGCGCTTCGATACTTTTGAAGAGTTATCTCGATCGCTCGTTAAGAGGCTCTGCAAAACAACGCGTGCCACTCAATACAAGTCGAACAAGGCGGTGGTCGATATGTCTAAGCCAAAAAGGAGGTGTCCGCGAGCCACCTAGGCCAGCACTCGCAGCGGCTGTGGGCAATCGTCCCGCTGCATGCCCGGCTCAGTCATCGCATCAGCTCAAACAGCTCTTTGACTTCGCTCATCCGCAGCTTGGTGCCGGCCGGCATGCGCTCCAAAAGCATGTGCCTGGTGTTGGCCGCGATCTCGCCGCGCCGAACATCATCCCGCTCTTTGTGAATAGGCGCGCATGTCAGCGGCGAACTGCCGAGCGACCTTCGGCGGTATTTCGAGCGGCTTTCGGGTGATGGCCATGCCTGGAAGACAGGTATTAGAAGCCGGTTTTGCGAGTTCCGCATAGACCAATGGCGCATTGTACTGCGCAGGCCAATTTGCGGAAGCTCTCTGCACGCAGCGGCGACGCTATAACGTTGCGGAACTACAGCACCAGCGCCGGGTATGGGGCGCTGGTGTTTTTATGCGAACGGGTCTTTGCCAGCCTGCAGCATCCTCACGAACGTCCCGCTCTCGTGGTACTCGAGCCAGCCCTGATCCTTGGCGTACTCCAAGCCGGCCCAGTATTCCGCAGGCGTCGCCTTGTCCTGGTAGAGCATCGGATAGTTGATCTTCTCGATGTAGATCCGGCCGTCCTGCACGGGCTCGAATGCCCGGACGTGCTCCATGATCCGGCGTGCGGCCTTCTCAGGGTCGGAGTAGGGGCGATCACCCACGTATTTCATTTCTTATCTTGGGTTGCTTGGCCGGCAGGGAAACGATTCTCCATTCGTTATAGTCGTAGAGCCCAGCCCAGTGGTGAACAAGCATTCCGCATTGCCGGCAATCGAAGGTCCCAGAAGTATTCGTATGCGTTGCGCTGCGTTCCTGCGTCGCCGAATAGACGATGCCGCAGCCGGGACAGGTAAAATGGACAGTGACGATTGGCGCCATAATGGCTGCACAACAATCAAGCCTGCTCAATGTTCCTCGGACGCCTAAAGGCCGATCAAAAAGCGAATGGCGAGGTATGCGCCAATACCGACAGTTGCGGTCGCTCCGAATGAAAATACGACGCGCCAAAGGTTGCCATTTCTTGGTTCGAAAGCTGGTTCGTTCGCCACCGTGTCCCCGTCGAAGCAGATCGCACGGGCAGGGTAGGCCGCTGAAGCTATCAGCCGCATCAACATGGGTGACGGGCGACTCAGGTGTTTTCGGCCAGTTAGCGCTCCCCCGGCCACCAAGTCGACGGCGGGTTCATGGTGGAGATCTTGTTCGTCCGCAATGCCACAAGGTGGCTGCGCTTGAACGGGTAGCCGGAGGCCCGCGAGCACTGCTTGCAGCGCATATACCGCTCTAGCTCGTGGATGGGCGTCCACTTCGGTCGCCTCACGATATCGAGCGCGACCGTCTGATGCGTTTCGCACCCAGGCACTTCACTTCGAGGTAGCGAAAGCCTGCATTGAGCGCATCGCCGAGCGCGGGCGATGGCTGGGCTGGCCCTTGAAAAGCGAGCATGCGAGCATTCCATGCTTGGCAGGCCGCGCCATCCGCCTGCAGACGGGTCTCCCTGGCGCGCTCGGCTAGATGCCTGACGGTCGCGCCGAACATGTACTCCCCAGATTTCGAGCCCATAATTGACATCATGCGCGGGAGTCAAAGCGCAGCGCAAACCCTCAACATCTTGCGGCACGGAACGCGGCTGTGCCACTGCTTACTGTACCTAACAACAGACGCCACGGCGAGCGCCGGACGCGGACGGACCTCGCCGGCTTCTTGCCGCTGCCGTGCGATCGGCGCCTGCTGGGACTCATCCAGGAGCGGTTAGAAGGTAAGCATCCCGATGCAATCGATCCTGAAGTCGACGGCCTGGCCGTGCTCGAGCTCCAGCGTGCAAACCCCCATCAAGAGGACGGCGACTTCTGCTACGTCGGCGGATTCGCCCAACTCACGACGGTGACGCGCGAGGCCGTCACGTCGCGGATCATCCACCGGTGGCCTGACAAGGTCGGGGAGAAGCGTTTAAATCGAACGTAAAGGCGCTTCTTCATTCACCGCATGAGAACTAGATCAGTCCGAGGAAGAACGCCCTGCTTATAAAAAAGGGCGCGAAGAGCCATGCGGCTTTGGGTCGGTCCAAGCGACGGTATCTTTTCCAAGATTGCTAGAAATGCATCGCGTCCTGGGAGATCAGATTTAAGTAGGTCGGGAAACTTCGCGATGAACCAAGACGAGAAGCATTTCATCGTTGGAGTGAGCGAAGAAAAGACCTCGTTGTATCCCGCGATGAGGATACCCATGAGTTGGTTTGCCGTGTGCAACTCCTCGGGTTCAACGTCTATAGCGCCGTCGATATCGCGGTCGGCGTGTTTGAAAAAGTTATATTTCTCGCGGATCATCTGAAGCCAAACGCTATGATGCTCGTCCTTTATTAGGATCCGGTAGTCATACGGCCAGTAAACATTCTTTTTGACATACCAAGTCCGAAATATTTCCTCCGCAGCCATTATGACGACGTGAGCCGAAACATACGCGTCGTCGAGCGCTACCAGGTGAAAAGCCGCATCCAAATGTGCTGCGAAGATTGCCGGCTTCGTCAGAGCGATCGTCGTCACTGCGCTGCGTCCCCGTCGTCGAACAACCCCAGCGCGTCGATCGCAGCAATCTGCCACGACATGTCATCCATGATTACAAGATCACTCCAGTTCTCTCTTCGATCTGTTTCTTGATGAAGCCCTTTGCGAGGTCCTTGACGAGATCAAATGTCCAACTGCCTACCGCTAAGGCTCCATGACGCGTCTTCTTCCAAATCTGCTCATCGCGAACGGAATCCGCAAAGTCGTGGCCTTCCCAGGTCAACCTCCGGAAGCAAATTCCGCCATCCATAGTACCGCCCTCTGACGGCTCAATCAGGCCACGCTCTCGAAGAAGAGACAAATGATAGTCAACCTGATCTGAGGTTGCTCCATCGATCGCCAACTCTGGGGTTGCCCCCCGAATTATGAGTATCCGGTGCGGGTTCGAATTCAAGGTCTCCAATTTGAGCAATAGCGAGCGGACGATATCCATATCGCGTGTCATGTTTTCCTCGGTCGGAAGGCGCAAACTACGAGTTGTTTGGGTTAGTGCCTACGAAGAGGTAGATTAGATCTCCCCATTCTTGGGTCGTTGGCTTATCGAGTTCGACTTTGTATGGCGTAGCAGTCTCGATTGCTTGCTTGACCAGCGCCGCTTTATTGGCGCCAGCTCCGGCGATTATTCCAAGGTGCGCACCGCCACCGTCCGAAAGCGTAGCTCCATCCCACCCGGCGATCTGAAATGCACGAAAGAATGACTCGGCAAGGCTCTTTCCGAGCTGGTTGACGTACATAATTTGCACGCGGTGCTTCTGCAACTGCGCTAGCCGTTGGCCGAGATCCTGAACCTGAGCCTCGGTTAAGGGCTTCCATTGATACCCGACGGTTAAGGCTATAATTCTGTTGAGGCCGGCCAGTTCGCCTTCGAGACGATCGACTTTTGTCTTCGCCTCTTCCGGACTCGATACGGCAAGCTTGCTCTTGAAGTCGTCACGTTGTTTCTCCGCGAACTCAGCCTGTTCTCTCGCTGTAGTGATCCGAGCGGAGAAGAAGGCTGAAGACACAGTCCAGACAATGCCGGCGACAAGTACCGCGCATCCTAGGAATGGAAGCGGATTCGCAGCAATCAGCGACCAATTCTTCTCGAGAAAATCCATCATAGAAACTGCCTATGCGCCAACACTGGAGTCCACCCAGACGATCCCCTCGAGCAAGGCTCGGTCAATTACACGGGAGAAGCTAGGTTCCTTTGCTATGGCCTCTTGCTGGTCAAACTTTCTGTCTTCCAACCATCGCACCCCTTGCCGCGGCGCCGGCAGCTTCTCGACGGCTGAAACGTAGACGACCAAATTTGACTTGCGGCCGTGGCCGATATCTTCCCAGAATTTGCGTACAGAGCTCACAACGGATGATCTTCCTTCAGCGCCGCGACTACCTCGTCAAACGACATTGGCACTTGGCGGCCGGATATACCTCCGCTCGCATATTTAACGTGAGCCATCCACTTGCCGTGGTTCAACTTAAAGATGATCTCGTCACCGTTGCTCAGGGGAGTCTTTTGCTTCTCAGTCATTGCAGCTTTCCGATTCGCGTGATCCGGTTAAGATGCCGGGCCACGCGTCACAGGCGAGTAAGTTTTTGACGCTATCCCCGATTCCCACAGGCGTTAGGATCCGCACATGGGCCGTACGACACCTGATGACTATTACTCTGCTTTCGTCTGGCCCAATTACGAGGATTATCGGCAAGAGCCTCAGGATATTCGACGTGGCTTCAACGCTTGCGTGTCTGCGTCGCAACTAGCGGACATCATGATCGCCTACTATGAAACCGTGGATCCGGCGCGCATTGCGACATGGACAAAGGCAAATAGCCGACAACCCCTACGAGCTCTGCGGATTGATCTCTGCAAGAAGGAGCCATACTTCAGCACGATTCAGAGTGCAGCGACAGCATACAAGCACCTGCATGCCAGGGGCGCGCATTACGACCTCAGCAGCGCCGGCTCCTTGGAGAGCGTTGAGATAGCGCCGATCGGCTCGATCGATGCGACATATTTCGAGCCGGATGTGATCGTTCGCCGGCGCGATGGGTCGGAAGTTTCATTGAAGGCTGCGCTCGAGGCGGTGGTGGAGCACCTTTGGCCGGCGGTGCTCCGCGATAGTGCCGGGCCGTGAGCATCGGGTCAAATACTGCCGACATTCGTTACCGGGTGGACCCCGGCGATGTGCCGCCCAATACGGCCGGTCGCCGGCTGCATCTCACGCTCAAGAGAAACAGGGACGCGCAATGAGCCTGAAACGGACGCCAACATTGCAGGAGCGCGGATTCTTTTGGTGGAACGAGGAGCCTCTTGAAAGTCGTCATTTCGTGCCGCCGTCCGCTGTCGGAGGCCAACTTACGATCGAGGGTGATCATATTCTACTAGAGCTGGATGGACTGCTGCCGAAGCAGGAGCTCTTCGACATAATTCTCATGCCCGTGGGGGAGAAATTCGACAAGCCGATTCAGGGAATTTTGTCGCCCAGCAGAAGGCATGTTTTGCTAGTCGAGATGATCAATAATGGCGGTCATTTCCTTGCCTTTGATTGTTTGTTGGCAAACGCGCCGTTTCCGGTCAACGCGCTCCCAAAAATCAGTTCTATGACAATCGACCTTGAAGTCCTCCATGGATGGATCCAATCACGCTCGTTCGAGACGCGGCGCACCAGGAACACTGTGACTGCCAAGTATCGAAGCCCGAAAAAAGCGACGTACGAATTTGAAGGCGAAAAGCTCGAGATTGAGTTCAATGCCTTGACCAAACGCGGTGATCAATCCGTCACGTTGAGCGAACATGCGAGGCTTACTCATTCGTTCCGTGACGCGGCGCAGCTTGATCAACAATATGAGTTGTTCGGCCTCCTGAACGATTTCTTTGTTTTGCTCACCGGCAGCAATTTCAACCTTCCGCGGCCGACATTAAAGTTGCAGGACGGACCGGCTTGTGAGTGGCACTTGTTCCGAGGCGAGACCGAACGCGATCAGCCGATCGGCTGGACCGATTGCTGGACGACGTTTCCAACAGTACGGACTCAACTCGGCGACCTCTGGCGACGATGGGTCCAGCTTCATAAACGCAGCGGTGCGGGTGTCTACCTGTATCTGAGCACGTTGCGTCGCAAAGACCTGTATCCCGAACACTCTTTCGCCAACCTGGTCTGGGGGTTGGAAGCGTTCCACCGGAAGAAGACACCGCCAGCAGAGCCGGCAACCCCGCTTGTTAAGAAAATTGGGCGGATACTGAATCAGATTAGCCTGGAAAGGGACAGAAGTTGGCTTGAGGGCAAGCTAAAAAATGCTCACGAACCGGCCTTGGCCGAACGCATAGCTTTTCTCATCAAGTCCCTTCCGATCGGGCTCGATCCGACGGCGGTAAATAAGTTTGCGAAAGTATGTGCAGATCTGCGCAACGAGATATCGCACTATGGTGGCAATAAGGACGCTCTCTACCTCGATTTCGTACGCAAACTAGAACGTTTCGGCGGCGTTCTATCAACGCTGTATCATTGCCTGATTTTGCACGAAATTGGGGTCGATCCGAAACACCTCGACCGGTGGATCAATGAAGGGCGCCGATCGCACGCGATCCGACATGCGTTCATCGATGTGGGGCTGATGACAGAAACGAAGCCCAGAGCAAAATGATGGCCAACGAGAGCGGGGCTTCGTCCATTTGGATCGTCACAGTTGTGTAGCAAGTTGCAGTAACCCGCGAGCCAATCGCGGCACTTAGTTGCTCACCTTGGCGCCAGTCGCCTCAGTCGTTCGGATCGCTCATCCTGCCGCAGCAGAGGCAGATCACGCCGTTCCAAGGGCCCTTCGATCCGCAGCTTGGGCATATCCAGCTGGGATCGCCCGACTTAGACGTGATCCCCGAGCGACCATTTGGTGAGGCAACAATCACTAGATGGTCTCGCTCTTCGATTACTTCCCAGCCAGGAGCGATGCGCAGGCTCACAGCGGGCGGCAAGCTAAGGGTCTTTCGAACCAGAGTCGGCAGACCAGCGAACAGCGCTTCAATGTCTTCCCGCGTAATATCGCCTTTGGTGAGCGCTGCCTCGATCCGCACCAAGATCTTGGCCTTTGCTTCGTCGCGTTCAATTGGTTCGGCGATTATGCGCGCCATCCGGGCATTCATCCTCACGCTGCTGAGCATCAGAATAAGTGCTGGGGAGGAATCGAAGACTCTGTTTGATTTTCGCCGATTGCATGCTGCGCACGACGGGAGGCAGTTATCGAGACTGACGAAGTCGAAATCGGCGGGCAGACTGTAAAATTCGCGAATGCGCTGCCGATCTTCGGCGGTCTTCACGGCATCCAACGGCACAAAGTGGTCGACTTGCACTTCGGGGTACAAAGCAGGGTGCGAGCACCACGCACACCTACCGCCCCAAGCCTTCCAAAGTCCGAACCGTTGGGGTCCCGAGAGCGCTCTACGCATGCTCATTTTCGATATCGCCAAAGTCGGCGAGCCTTTGCAGGGGCTATCGCTAGGGCTAACGGGAATGCGATCGGTGAAATTTTCACATTATCAATTGCTTAGGAGAGTTTTCTGGCGGAAGGGGTGGGATTCGAACCCACGGTACCCTTGCGGGCACGCCGGTTTTCAAGACCGGTGCCTTAAACCACTCGGCCACCCTTCCAATCCAACAATTTCAATCGCTTAGCAGCTTGTTTGAATAGAACAAACTGCGAAATTGGCACCCGATTGGCACCCGATTGGCACCTAACGCGCAAACGCCGCATTGATCGCCGCCGCGTTGCCGTCGTCGTTCCTAAACAAGTGGGCGTAGACGCGCAAGGTGATGTCCGGCTTCGCGTGGCCGAGCCGCTCAAGATGGTGAGGATGTCCACGCCGGCGTCGATCAGCTGAGATGCGTGGGTGTGCCGGAGATTGTGGAACCCTATCTCGGGCTGGAAGTCGCTCCACGCCTTGCCGTAGCGCTTTGGTACGGTATCCTCGGCTGGTTTTGCGAATCGAATTGGCGAAGCAGCCGGGGTTGGGCTTTTTCTGGCCGCCAAGTATTCAATCACACAACGGCAGATGGTTCTGCGGCGGTGCCGGACATATTGTCCAATGCGGCTTGCGGTAACGAAGTCGCGGATTTCGCATTTTCCCCTCCTATACTAGTATTGTTGTTCCATCGGTGAGATGAACGAGGTTCGTGGCGGAGAACGACGTATTCGTGCTCAGTGTGTCTAAGACGTATGCGTCAACGGATCGAAAGTCGGTGTATGCCGAAGCTAAACTATTCACGATGGAGGGATCGTCGTCCGTAGGTGGAAACCCTTTAATCATCGCCACGTTCGTTACGTTCTCGTAGGTGAAATCACTTGGAGCATTTATGAAGGCGATGACATCACGATCAGCTTCGAAGTTGTCGATTGCGTCAACGCTATTGCCTTGGTACTGGCTCAAATCAAGAACGAAGACGTCAGTTACGCCGGTGGTACCAGTATAGAGTTGGAATTGGATACTTGCGTCGTCATGAACGATGTGCACGGCCGGAGAAATGTTTGACGGCAGTTGCTGCTGACCTATCGTCGACATGTGATCGGTAGCAGCTTGAGGAAGCGTAATTAGAGGCCTGTTGGGCATAACGTTAATCCTCCAATGGGTGCGCACAGCAAGAGACGCCGAGCAGGTGTGAAGGCACACGCAAAAAACATTGCCCGTCGATTTCAAAGAGGATTCTCAAAGACAGGGCGCGGTCGAGGAGCCCCGGCGGCATAGACGCCGGAGCAGTCTCGCTCCCATGGGCGCCCCGCGGTGCACCTATGCAAAGTGTATGGGGAAAAGGTGGCAATCGGAGATGCGGCGGGTTGTCATAACTCTAAATAGCTAGGCGACGTCAGGGAAATTGCGACCTCCATCCCTGACTGAGTGTCATCGCGTGACCAATTCTGTCATGCCAATCCGGAACGATGTTCGCAACGCCGGCCGCGCCGCAAGCTGTGCAGACCAGGCGCGCCAGCCAACGCGCGACCACGGCTCTGCGCGGGGGGGAGCCCCAAGCGGCCCTAGGAGCATCCGGAACGATGAGGGCGCCAAGGTCAGACTAGCTAAATGCGATAACGAGCAGGCCCGAGCACAACAGCACAAGGCAGGTCGCGATTAACGCGAGGAATCCATCGGACACGAAGTCATGGTTACGCATGATACACCTCCCTGTCGCGGAAGGAGGCTGGTCCGAATTTATTAAAGATTTTGGAATCGGGCTTTTGGTGAGGGGCGGCTAGCTACTGTCTTTGCTGCCCAGCAGCTTCACGATACCCCTGTGGATCATCGAAATAGTTCCAAGAAAAGACGCCCTCAGTCTCACAAATACACTCCCCGGCGGCGTTTCCTTCCTAAACTGGGACGCTGAAATCCCCAGCACCGAGCAAACTGCAGGGGGCTATGCGGCTATGCCACGGGCCAATGACCTGAAGCCGAACGCTCCGGCATCAAGTGTGCGTGATGTGTGAGGCCGTTCACACTCGATCATCGCGAGTCGGCCTAACGCACGGATGGGTGGCAACTCGGTGTCGGAGAATCATGATGCCGTTTTTTAGCAGCCAAAGCTTGCCGTCAGCAGCCGCCGCTTCAGTGCTCAGTATTCTCATCGTGGGAGCGTTCGCCTTTTCGGCTATTGGTTATGTGGAGTGGTCATCGGGCGTTAATCTGACCCATTTCATTGGCCGGACTGCCCCGGATGCCTCGACGCCGGTTCTACCGGTCAAGGGGCGAACAGGTTGCGAGCAGGGCAATAAGCCGCTGCCGACGCTTTCTCTACCGCTCGAATGACGGCGACCTAAACCGACAGCGCCCAATCTACCAAGTAGGGGGCCTCATCGCCTGCTGGCGACGTGCATCGGCGAATTTGTGCCTGGCTCGGGCGCCCCCATAGTTGCCCATACGGCAATGCCGATGGCCAGCGCGAACAGCACGGTCTTTGCAGCAATCTTGTCGCCAGACATCTCGAGACGCCTCTCACGCGTCAGCGCGGTAAATCTCAAAAATTACGCCGCCGGGCCCGAAATGGTTTGTCCCGGCGGCGCCCTGTCATTCCCAGCGCTAGGGCCCTGAAATTCCCAGCATCATTTCCTTAGCAGGCACGCGGAGTGACGGCTGTTGCCTAACTCACACAAGGTCGAAAAGAGGAGCCGACGCTCAGGGCCGGCGCGCCAGCTCCTCCGAAACGTGACCGTGCTGCGTCCCCAACGGTCCCGTCCCTCAGAGGAGCCTGCGCCGATGGGGTTGCTGATTTGCTAACGGCCCCACATTTCCGGATGCGCCCCTCTGGGGTACCCCATGAGACCTCGGCAAGCACGAGCGACGTCGAGTACTATTCAGACTGCCGCGGATGTACCGGCGCTCTGCTGAATCGAGGCGGCCTGCTCATTGGCGCCCGTGCCCCCAGCAGACGAAACGACGGCCTCAGCGATCCCCAAGCTGGGGCCGTTTTCGTTGCCGCCCGCCGCAAAATTGGCACCCGCTCCGCCAACTCTACTTCAGATACACATTGGCGGAGCGCTGGGCGGCGATGTTTCGTCTCGGCCCCCCGTTACTAGGTATGAAAGGGAACACCTACTCGGAGATTGGCAACACCTACTGGATGTCGATTTCTGAGCGCCGATTGGCACCGCAATTGGCACCCAACTCAATAAAACGGGTAGGGACGAGCAGGCATCAGCCGGCGCGACCGCCTCGAGAAACGCCAACAAAACAAGATGCTCGGGGATGGGGCGGGACTGGAAGGACAGCGAAAACTGTATTTCAAGACCGGTGCCTTAAACTACTCGGCCACCCTTCCGGATCAAGGATCAGGCCCTTAGCGTAGGGCGGCGCCGAACGCAACGCGAACTTGGCAGCGAAACCCGGGCGGGCCCGTCATTCGCCGGTCCGTGAACTCAAAGGGCCCACGCTTGCAACGCCGTTGACCGCGAGGGCCCACCTTGGCCATCATGACGCCCATGAAGCGGGTCCTCTTTCTCTGCACCGGCAACTACTATCGCAGTCGATACGCCGAGGAACTGTTCAATCATCTTGCAAGAGCCGAACAACTGGCGTGGCGCGCATCCTCCAGAGGCGCGGCCGAGCGGGGATCGCCCGACAATGTCGGGCCGATGTCAGTCTTCACCGACGATCGTCTCCGCGCGAGCGGCATCGTGCCGGAAGGCGCAACGCGCTTTCCGCAGCCCTGTTCATTGGCCGACTTCGACGATGCCGACCTGGTGATCGCGCTCAAGGAGACCGAGCACCGTCCGCTGATCGAGCGCCGGTTCCCCGAGGTCGCCGACAGTGTGACTTACTGGCACGTGGACGATATCGACTTTGCTCATCCGTCAGTCGCGTTGGCCATGATCGACGATCACATCCGCGCACTGGTTTCGGCGCTCAGGTCATCGGTTCGCGCTTCAGAAAGATCTCCAGCGCAAACGTAGCCGGTCGCGCGAGCATGTCGCTGATGCGTTCGAGATCGTCGATGGCGACGATCTCGAGGCGGCCTTCGGTCACCGTCAATTGGCCGATGGGCACATCGCGCGCGAGGAACACCTCGCCGCGAAGCGTGCCGTTTGGCGTTGCATGATCGGGACCGGAATAGCGGCCGATCAACTCGAAACGCTCGGGCGGCAGGTAGTAGCCGATCTCCTCGTGGATCTCGCGAACGACGCATTCGAGGAAGGTCTCGGCGCCCTCCCGCCGTCCGCCAAACAGGCTGATCTTTCCGCGATCGGTAACATGCGGGAGGTCGTCGCGCAGTTGCATCAGCAGCCGGCCATCTGTGCTGACGAGAAGGGCGGACGTTCCCTCCCTGACACTGCCGGTCATCCGTACATCCTCTTCGGGAAACGGCGAGGATGCGTCACGAGTGGGGCGGGGAGAAGACAGCGCGTCTGCCGCAACCCGTTTGGCGGGGAATGAGTAGGGGTAACCGATGCCCGTCGCACGGGCGCCGGTAGAATCTCAAAAACGTTCAGCCGAAAGCGAACGCCAGCAGGCTCGAGCACAGCAGCACGAGGCTTGCTGCGGTCAGGGTCAGAAACCCGTCGGAGACCAAATCGTGATTACGCATGATACACCTGCCTTCAATCGATGCTCATCCGAATTGATTAAAGCTTTCCGAACATTCACTCCTGGAAAGAGGTGACGCGTCTTTCCGCCTTCAACGGACTGTCAGGCCCGGTACCGATAGCCTTCCACGGCGTGCGCCAAGAAGATCGCCGCACTCACCAGGCCCATCACCGCTGTAACCGTCTCTATCATCGCAAACTTCCTTTGCGCCCCACACGGAGGAGAGAACGATTGCAGGCTTGCACAGTCAAAAAGATTCAATTGTTGGAATCCAAGATGCGCCCGGACTGATGATTTGCTGCAACAGTGTGTCTGATCGCGGGACAGGCGAGGGCGTTTGGCAGGGGCGAAGGTCAGTAGAACGACGGAGGCGGCGCAACAGACCATTCACCAAGACGCCACCGCCCGCCGGCTCTCCCCATTTCCGCCGTGTTCCGGTTGCGATATCGTCACGCTCTGGTGCGGAGGTGGGCCGCACAGCGACGGCAAACGACTTCGACGCCTCGGAGTAGGCGCACGTCCGGCAGAATGGTACTTGGGGCAGATGGGGATTAGACGGCCAGATTCGATGATCCGGACGGCGCGCGGCGCCGTTGCGGTGGCGACGTGCCTCGTCCTCGCCAATTGTGCCTCCTCGAACAAGTTCGCCAACCGGGTCGACCCCAAATACGGGGTGTCGTCGAGCCCGCGCGTGGTGGCGCTGGGTGATCCCGTGCCGAAAGGCGGCGGCACCTATCGCATCGGCAAGCCGTATGTTGTCGCCGGCCGCACCTATGTGCCGGAGGAGAACGAGAACTACCGCGCCGAGGGCATGGCGTCCTGGTACGGCGACGATTTCCATGGCCGCCTGACCGCCAATGGCGAGGTGTTCGACATGGGCTCGCTCACCGCCGCCCATCCGACCTTGCCGATGCCGAGCTACGCCCGCGTCACCAATCTGAGTAATGGCCGATCGCTCGTCGTTCGGGTCAATGACCGCGGCCCGTACCACGGCAATCGCCTCATAGACGTCTCGAACAAAGCCGCAGAACTGCTTGAATTCAAAGGCAATGGCGTGGCGCGCGTTCGCGTCGAATATGTCGGCCGGGCGCCGCTCGAGGGGTCCGACGACCGCCAGCTGATGGCGACCTTGCGCACCGGTACTCCAGCGCCGTCCCCGTCGATGGTCCGCGTCGCCTCCGCACGGCCGTTCGTGCCGGAGATGTCGTCCTCCTCGGGCCGGGTCCGTGGCGACGTTCCGTTGCCTGAGGGGCGGCCCTACAGCCTCGGCAACACCCAGGCCGACTACGCCTCGGTGAGCGCCACCTCGGAAATGTCGGCCTCGAGCCGGTCACACCGCCGCGCCCTGAACAATCCGCGCGAAGTCTCCTATGAGGGCGACGCGCGCTACGCCGCAAGCCCGAGCCCGGCGGCCGCCTATGTCCCGATCGACGCGCGCGGACCGGCCGAAGTCCTGAGCGGGCGCGGGCTCTACTGAGCCATGCGTTTACAGATCAGGCTGTTGGCCTGATCACTTCAGAAACGCGATCAGCGCCGCGTTGACCTCGTCGGGACGCTCCTGCTGGATCCAGTGGCCGGCCCCCTCGATGATCAGCTTCTGCTTGAGGTTCGGCAGCACGCGCTCCATGTCCGCGACCCGCTTGGCGCCGATCAGCCCGGTGATCACCGAATCATTCGAGCCGGCGATGAACAGCGACGGCTGATGGATCTGCGCGTCCTGCCAGGGCGCGGTCAGCTCCCAGTTGCGGTCGAGATTGCGGTACCAGTTGAGGCCGCCGCGGAAGCCGGATTGCTGATAGCCTTCGGCGAATTCGGCAATGTCGGCCTCGGTCAGCCAGGCCGGCAACGGCATTCCGGCCGGCAGCTTGCCGAGGAAGCCCTTGGCCTCGTCGACGAACATCGAGCTTGGATCGGAGACGCCACGCCCGAGCACCAGGCGCATGGTGTGGGCGATGTCGCGCTCGAACTCGGCCTCGGCCACGCCGGGCGGCTGGAAGTACTGCCAATAGAAATTGGTGATGCCGCTGTCGCGCAGGGTCTCGAGCGGGCGACCACGGCCGCGGAACGGCGGCGGCACGCTGAGGCCGGCGACCTTCGTGAAGATGTCGGGACGGAACAGGGCCGCGTGCCAGGCCACCGGCGCGCCCCAGTCATGGCCGACGATCATCGCGCGTGTCTCGCCGAGCGCGGCAACCAGCGCCACCATGTCTCCGACCGTATCGAAGATCGTGTAGGCGCCGACCTCGGCCGGCGCGCCGGTGCGGCCGAAGCCGCGCATGTCAGGCGCGACGACCCGAAAGCCTGCCGCGGCCAGCGCCGCGATCTGGTGCCGCCATGAATAGGACAGTTCCGGCCAGCCATGACAGAGCACGACCAGCGGGCCTTGCCCGGCCTCGCGCAGGAACATGTCGATGCCGTTGGCGGAGATGGTGCGGGAGGATGACATTCGCGTTTCCGCCTTGTTTGCCGGTTCTGCTGACGTTAGCTGGTTCCAAGGATACGGACGTTCGACGCAGGCGGCAATCCAGCTTGCCGTGCACAAGCGCAGAAACCTCAGTTGTTTGCGATACTTCCAGCTGTTAGAACGCAGTCTTTCAGGACATCGCCGATGGCAGCCCAGACCGCAGTTCCCCGCACGTTGTCAGCTCGCGCCGGGCGTTGCTGGCGCGGCCTGGTCGCGGCCGCGGTCGCGCTGGCGATCGGTTGCGGCGGGGTGGTCTACGCCGCCAACAACAGCGTCCAGGGCGCCAAGAAAGAAGAGGGCGGCTTCGACGGCGATGCGCCGACCGCGATCCTGGTGGAGGCCTCAAGCGGCAGCGTGCTGTTCGAGAAGAACGCCGACGAATTGCGCGCGCCATCCAGCATGATGAAGCTGATGACGGCCGAGGTGGTGTTCAACGCCATCAAGAAGGGCGACGTCAAGCTCACGGACGAGTACCGGATCAGCGAGAACGCCTGGCGACGGGGCGGGGCGCCGTCCGGCACATCGACGATGTTCGCGGCGATCAACAGCAAGGTCTCGGTCGACGATCTCCTGCATGGCGCGATCATCCCGAGCGGCAACGACGCCTGCATCGCGCTCGCCGAAGGCATTGCCGGCAACGAGCATACCTTTGCGACCGACGTCATGACCAAGCGCGCCCGCGAACTCGGCATGACCAAGTCGACCTTCGGCAATTCCAACGGGCTGCCCGACCCGGCCAACAAGATGACGGTCCGGGAGCTCGCAATGCTGGCGCGGCACATCATCCTGACCTACCCGGACAGGTACAAGCTGTTCGGCGAGAAGGAATTCACCTGGAACAAGATCCGCCAGCAGAACCGCAATCCGCTGCTGAACGCCTTGCCCGGTGCCGACGGCCTGAAGACCGGCTACACCAAGGAAGGCGGCTACGGCATGGTCGGCTCGGCGATGCAGAACGACACGCGGCTGATCGTCGTGGTCAATGGCCTCGAGGATTCCGAGGACCGCGCGACCGAAGCCAAGAAGATGCTGGAATGGGGGTTCCGCAGCTTCGAGACGCGGACCCTGATCGCGGCCAATCAGCCGGTCGGCTACGCGCGGGTGTTCGGCGGCGAGAGCCGCTCGGTCAAGCTCGTCAGCCCCGATCCGATCAAGGTGATGGTGTCGAAGAACGGCAACGACAAGCTGCTCGCGCGCGTCATCTATAGCGGCCCGGTCAAGGCGCCGATCACCGCCGGCCAGAAGATCGGGGTGGTGCGGGTGTGGCGCGGCGCCAATGTCGCGATGGAGGCTCCGGTCTTCGCAGCGGACGCCGTCGGCACCGGATCGACGATGCGTCGCGCGCTCGATGGCGCCCAGGAGCTGGTCATCGGCATGTTCCGCGCAGGGGTCGAGAAGCTCTGACATGGCGGAAGCAGCAGTCCAACGGCCGAGCTTGCGCGGTCGCTTCATCACCTTTGAGGGCGGCGAGGGGTCGGGCAAATCGACCCAGATCCGCAAGCTTGCCGAACGGCTCGATGTCGCCAAACTGCGCGCGATCGTGACCCGCGAGCCGGGCGGCTCGCCGGGAGCGGAGATCATCCGTCACCTCGTGCTGTCGGGGATGGGCAAGCTGCTCGGGCCGGAGGCCGAGACGCTGCTGTTCGCCGCCGCGCGCGACGACCATGTCCGCACCGTGATCCTGCCGGCGCTCAACCAGGGCATCTGGGTGCTGTGCGATCGTTTCTTCGATTCCACGCGTGCCTATCAGGGCCAGCTCGGGCAGGTGTCGCCCGAACTCGTCAACGCCATGCAGCGCGTGACCATCGGTAATCTCAAGCCCGATCTGACCTTCATCCTCGATGTGCCGGTCGAGGTCGGACTGCAACGCGCTGCCGCGCGCCGCGGCACCGCTACGGCCGATCGCTTCGAAGCCGAAGGCATCAAGTTCCATCAGGATTTGCGTGACGCGTACCGCCGGATCGCAGCCGAAGATCCGGAGCGCTGCGTGCTGATCGACGCCACGGCCGATCCGGACACGGTCACGGCCAGGATATGGGCCGCGCTGCGCGAACATCTGCGCGCAACGCTTGCGGCGGACAGCATCGCATGAGCGCGCGCAAGGTCGAACAGGAGAGCGCCGCCCGCCATCCGCGCGAAACGCCGGATTTGTTCGGGCATCGCGAGGCGGAGACCGCGCTGCTCGATGCCTATCGCAGCGGGCGAATTCCGCACGCCTGGCTGATCGGCGGCGCGCAGGGCATCGGCAAGGCGACGCTGGCCTACCGCATGGCGCGGTTCGTGCTGGCGTTTCGCAATCCGAAATCGTCCCAGGTGCAGCAGGCGCCAACGCTGCGGGTCGATCCGGCCGACCCCGTGGCGCGGCAGGTCGCGGCAGGCGCTCATGGCGGGCTCCTTGTGCTCGAGCGCGGCCTCAACGATCGCGGCGTGATGCGGACCGTCATCACCGTCGACGAGACACGCGAGACCATCTCGTTCTTCGGCTCGACGGCCGCGGTCGACGGCTGGCGCGTCTGCATCGTCGACACCGTCGACGAGCTCAATCCCAACGCCGCGAACGCGCTGCTGAAAATTCTCGAGGAGCCGCCACAGCAGTCGCTGTTCCTCCTGGTCAGCCACGCACCGTCACGGGTGCTGCCGACCATTCTGTCCCGCTGCCGCAAATTGCTGCTGCGGCCGCTGGAGACGGACGATGTGGTGCGTGCGGCCGCGGCCGCAACCGATATCGAAGCCGCAGATCCGGCGCTGGCGGAAACCGCCGCAGCATCCGAAGGCAGCGTCGGGCGGGCGCTGTCGCTGCTCGGCGGCGATGCGCTGAAACTGCAGCAACGCACGGCCGCGCTGCTCGCGACGCTCCCGAGCGTCGATCCGCGTGAGCTGCATGCGCTGGGCGAAGCGCTCGGCACCAGCGACCGCGTCGCGCTCGCCGCCTTCATCGACGGCATCGATCGCTGGATGAGCGAGCGCATGCGCACGGGCGACGCCAATGCCAATCTGCCGCGCCTTGCACGGCTGGCGGAGGTATGGGAAAAGATCGTCCGCGCCGCGCGCGATACCGAAGCCTACAATCTGGAGCGCAAGCCGCTGGTTTTCTCGGTGTTTTCGATGCTCGCGGATGCGACCCGATAGACACCGCGTCTGACAACACATCCGTCTGACAACACTCCCGACAATCTCGTTTCGATCTGCAAAGGATTCCGTGGTGGCGACCGCTAAGAAGAAATCGTCGAAGAAAGCCAAGAAGACGAAAAAGGCATCGCCCGCTCGCGCGACCAGCAAAGCCACGGCGAAATCGCGCGCGGCCAAGAAGGCCGGGCGCGTCGCCAAGAAAGCGAAGAAGGCCGCCAAGTCCAAGTCCACGTTCAAGACCGGAGCCAAGGGCGCCAGGAAATCGGCGGCGAAGAAGGTCGTCAAAAAGACCGTCAAGAAGGCTGCGAAGAAGACGGCCAAGAGCACGGCCAAGAAGGCTGCTGCGAAGGCCATCAAAGCTCCGCCGAAGAAAGTAGCCGCAGCAGCCGTCGCACCGGCGGCAAAGAAGCCCGCCGCGCCGATGGCTCCCGTTACCGAGAAGGCGCCGAGACCGGCAAAGGTTCGCGCGCCGAAGCAACCCGCAGCGGCAGCTCCTGCGGCCGCTTCCGTCCCGGTGCCCGCCGCGGACCGCGGCAACGTCTTCTACATCACGACCGCGATCGCTTATCCGAACGGTCAGCCGCATATCGGCCACGCCTATGAGGCGATCGCTACCGATGCGCTGGCGCGCTTCCAGCGGCTCGACGGCAAGGACGTGTTCTTCCTCACCGGCACCGACGAGCACGGACAGAAGATGATCCAGACCGCGGCCGGCGAGGGCATGACGCCGTACGATCTCGCGACCCGCAACGCGGCGCGGTTCAAGGAGATGGACGAGCGTCTCAACGTTTCGTTCGACCGCTTCATCCGCACCTCGGAGCCTGCGCATCACGAGTCGGTGCAGGCGATCTGGCGCGGTATGCAAGACAATGGCGACATCTATATCGACACCTATGCCGGCTGGTACTCGGTGCGCGACGAGGCCTATTACGCCGAGGAGGAGACCGTCGTCGGCGAGGACAATGTCCGCCGCGGCCCGCAGGGCACGCCGGTCGAATGGGTCGAGGAGAAGAGCTATTTCTTCAAGCTGTCGGCCTACCAGGACAAGCTGCTGCACCTTTATGAGAGCCGGCCCGATTTCATCGGCCCGGATTCGCGCCGCAACGAAGTGATGAGTTTCGTGCGCGGCG
The DNA here is from genome assembly GCF_054058795.1 of Bradyrhizobium sp. USDA 4506. Taxonomy (NCBI): domain Bacteria; kingdom Pseudomonadati; phylum Pseudomonadota; class Alphaproteobacteria; order Hyphomicrobiales; family Nitrobacteraceae; genus Bradyrhizobium; species Bradyrhizobium sp. USDA 4506. The sequence continues at coordinate 2,832,588 of NZ_JBSSBM010000002.1, forward strand.
GGCTCAAGGACCTCTCGATCTCGCGCACCACGTTCGACTGGGGCGTCAAGGTCCCGGACGATCCCGAGCACGTGATGTATGTCTGGGTCGACGCGCTGACCAACTACATCACCGGCGTCGGCTATCCCGATGAGAACGACAAGCATTGGCGCTACTGGCCGGCCGACGTGCACATCATCGGCAAGGACATCATCCGCTTCCACGCCGTGTACTGGCCGGCCTTCCTGATGTCGGCAGGCATTCCCGTGCAGAAGCGGGTCTATGCACACGGCTTCCTGTTCAACAGGGGCGAGAAGATGTCGAAGTCGGTCGGCAACGTGGTCGACCCCTTCAATCTCGCCGAGCAGTACGGCGTCGACCAGATGCGCTACTTCTTTCTGCGCGAAGTGCCGTTCGGCCAGGACGGCAACTACACCCACGAGGCCATCGTCGCGCGTATCAACGCCGACCTCGCCAATGATTTCGGCAATCTGGCGCAGCGTTCATTGTCGATGATCGCCAAACAACTCGGCGGCGTGCTGCCGGAGCCCGGCGAATTCAGCGACAACGACGAGGCGATTCTGGCGCTGGCCGACGCCATGCTGGAGACGTCACGCACCGCGATGGCGACGCAGCAGATCCATCAATGGCTCAACACGGTCTGGGCCGTGGTCGCCGAGGCCAACCGCTATTTTGCCGGCGAAGCGCCGTGGGCGCTGGCGAAGACGGATCCCGCGCGCCAGAAGACGGTGCTGTATGTCACCGCCGAGGTCGTGCGCCAGATCGCGATCATGGCGCAGGCCGTGATGCCGGAGTCCTGCGGCAAGATGCTCGACAGCCTCGGTATCGCTGCTGACGCCCGCAGCTTCGCGGCGGTCGCCGAACGGATCAAGCCGGGTACGGTTTTGCCTGCGCCTGTCGGCGTCTTCCCGCGCTATGTGGAACCGAAGACCGAGTGAGTGGTTCGAAATTCATGCTGGTCGACAGTCATTGCCATCTGGATTTTCCCGACTTTGCCGACGATCTCGACGGGATCGTCGGGCGCGCCGAGGCGGCCGGCATTGGCCGCATGGTCACGATCTCGACCCGGGTGAAGCGGCTCGGCGGTCTGCTCGCGATCACGGAGCGCTTTCCCGACGTCTACTGCTCGGTCGGCACCCATCCGCATCATGCCGACGAAGAGGACGGCATCCCGGCCAGCGAACTGATCGAACTGACGAAGCATCCGAAGGTCGTGGCGCTCGGCGAGGCGGGGCTCGACTATTTCTACGAGCACGGTTCGCGCGAGGCCCAGGAGCGCGGCTTTCGCGCGCACATCGCGGCGGCTCGCGAAACCGGCCTGCCGCTCGTCATCCACACTCGGGAGGCCGACGAGGATTGCGGCCGCATCCTGGAGGACGAGGTCGCGAACGGCCCGTTCAAGGCGGTTCTGCACTGCTACACCGGCGGGCGCGAACTCGCGATGAAGGCGATCGCGCTTGGGCTGTCGATCTCGTTCACGGGCATCCTGACCTTCAAGAAGTCCGACGCGCTGCGGGCCCTGGCAGCCGAGCTGCCGGCCGACCGCATCATGGTCGAGACCGACGCGCCGTATCTTGCGCCCGGCAAATTCCGCGGCAAGCGCAACGAGCCGTCCTATGTCGTCGAGGTCGCCAGGGTGCTCGCGGAAACCCGCGGCGTTTCCCTGGAGGAGATCTCGCGACAGACCACCGAAAACTTCTTCCGGCTGTTCTCCAAGGTGCCGGCGCCGAAGGTTGCTGCATGACGCTGACACTGACCATTCTGGGCTGCGGCTCGTCCGCCGGCGTGCCGCGCCCGGCACTCGGCTGGGGCGCCTGCGACCCCAGCAATCCCAAGAACCGCCGCCGCCGCTGCTCGATCATGGCCGAGCGCACCATGGAGCACGGCACCACGCGGGTCGTGATCGACACTTCGCCCGATCTGCGCGAGCAGCTGATCGACAGCAATGTCGAGCACATCGACGCGGTGTTCCTGACGCATGAGCATGCCGACCAGACCCACGGCATCGACGATTTACGATCGGTCGTGCTGCACCAACGCCGCCGCATCCCGGTCTACTTCAACCAGTCGACCGCGAAGGACATGATGGCGCGGTTCTCCTATTGCTTCATCTCGCCGGAAGGCAGCGACTATCCGCCGATCCTGACGCGGCATTCGATCGAGGCCGGCGAGAGCCATACGGTCCAGGGGAAGGGCGGCCCGCTGAAGCTCGCGGCCTTCCTGGTGCACCATGGCAAGATCCCGGCGCTCGGCTACCGCATCGGCGGCGCCGCCTACACGCCCGATCTGCACGACATCCCCCAGGAGAGCTGGCCGGCGCTCGAAGGTCTCGATCTCTGGATCGTCGACGGCTTGCGCTATGCGCAGCATCCCAGCCATTTCAGCGTTGCGGACGCGCTGTCGTGGATCGAGCGCTTCAAGCCGAAGCGCGCGGTCATCACCAACATGCATTCCGACCTCGACTACGAGGTGCTGCGGCAGAGCCTGCCGGCCGACGTCATCCCGGCCCATGACGGCATGCGGCTGACGCTCGACCGGGCAGGCTGAAGACTCAGGCCGAGATCGCCTTGGCGGATCCGACCTGGTTGCGCAGCAGGAATTTCTGGATCTTGCCGGTCGAGGTCTTCGGGATCACGCCGAACACCACGGATTTCGGCGTCTTGAACCCCGACATGTGCTCGCGGCAATAGGCGATGATCTCGGCCTCGGTCGCCTTGGCGCCGTCCTTCAGCTCGATGAAGGCGCAGGGCACTTCACCCCATTTCGGGTCGGGCTTTGCCACGACCGCCGCGAACAGCACCGCCGGGTGCTTGTAGAGGATGTCCTCGACCTCGACGGAGGAGACGTTCTCGCCGCCGGAGATGATGATGTCCTTGGAGCGGTCCTTGATGATGACGTAGCCGTGCTCGTCGAGCACGCCGAGATCGCCGGTGTGAAACCAGCCGCCGGCAAAGGCTTCCTGCGTCGCCTTCGCGTTCTTCAAATAGCCCTTCATCACGATGTTGCCGCGGAACATGACCTCGCCGATGGTCTCGCCGTCGCGCGGCACCTCGCGCATGGTCTCGGGATCGAGCACCGTGACGCCTTCCTGCAGCGGATAGGACACGCCCTGGCGCCGCTTCAGCTGCGCGCGCGCATCAGCCGACAGCTCGTCCCAGCCCGGCTGCTCGGCGCAGACCGAGGCGGGGCCATAGACCTCGGTCAGCCCGTAGACGTGGGTCAGCTTGATGCCGATGCGCTCGCCACCCTCGAGGACGGCAACCGGCGGCGCCGCGCCGGCGATCAGGCCGACAACGGGCTTTGCCTTGCCGCCCTTTGGCGCATCGGGCGCGTTGATCAGCGTGTTGTAGACGATCGGCGCGCCGCACATGTGGGTGACGCCGTGTCTCGGGATCAGTTCGAAGATCTTGGCCGGGTCGACCTTGCGCAGGCAGACATTGACGCCGGCGGCCGCCGCGATCGTCCAGGGGAAGCACCAGCCGTTGCAATGAAACATCGGCAGCGTCCAGAGATAGACCGGATGCTGGCCGAGATTGCCGGCGAGGATGTTGCTGACCGCGTTGAGATAGGCGCCGCGGTGATGGGTCACGACGCCCTTGGGATTGCCCGTCGTGCCCGACGTGTAGCTCAGCGCGATAGCATCCCATTCGTCGGCCGGCGGCCGTTCCACGAAGCCGGGATCGCCCGCCGCGACCGCCGCCTCATACTCGATCGCGCCGATCCGCTTGCCGCCGCCGAAGGCCGCGTCATCGACGTCGATCACGAACGGCTTTGCGCCCTTCATCAGGGTCAGGGCCTCCGCGATCACGCCGGAGAATTCGGGATCGACCAGAATGATCTTTGCGCCGCCATGCTCGAGCTGGAACGCGATCGATGCCGCGTCGAGGCGGATGTTGAGCGCGTTGAGCACCGCGCCGGTCATCGGCACCGCGAAGTGCAATTCGTTCATCGCCGGGATGTTCGGCAGCATCGCCGCGACCGTGTCGCCATGGCCGATGCCATGGCCCGCGAGATAGGACGCAAAGCGCCTGCAGCGCTCGTAGGTCTCTTTCCAGGTGAAGCTGCGGCCCTCATAGACCGCGCTGAGATGGTCGGGATAGACGGCAGCCGAGCGCGCCAGGAAGCTCAGCGGCGAGAGCGGCACGTAGTTGGCCGGCGTCTTGTCCAACCCGATCGAGTACTGGTTCTGAGCTGCACTCATGGCTCTATCCCATCCGCAAGGTGCTTTACAGGAAGCCGATCGATATCCAGGGGAAGATGGCGACGATGATCAGGCCGATCAACAGCGCCAGCATGTAACCCCAGATCGGCCGGATACCCTCGGCCGGATCGACGCGCCCGATGGCGCAGGCGGCATAATAGCCGACCCCGAACGGCGGCGCGAACAGCCCGATGCCCATCGCCAGGATGATGATCATGGCGTAGTGCACCTCGTGGACGCCGACCTGGTGCGCAATCGGAAACAGCAGCGGCCCGAACAGCACGATCGCCGGGATACCCTCGAGCACGCTGCCGAGGATCACGAAGGCCAGGATCGAGACCGCGATGAAGGTCGCTGAACCGCCCGGCAGCCCGGTCATCGCCGCCGCCAGCGCCCGCGAGAAGCCGGACTGGGTCAGGCCCCAGGCCATGCCGGTCGCGGTACCGATGATGAACAGGATCGCCCCCGACAGGCATGCCGTGTCGATCAGCATCGGCAACAGACGTCGCCAGTTGAACTGGCGGTAGATCAAGAGGCCGATGACGAAGGCGTAGACGATGCCGATGGTCGACACTTCGGTGGCGGTGGCGATGCCTTCAACCACGGCGTAGCGGATCACGAAGGGCAGGGCCAATGCGGGCAGGGCGAACACCAACGCCTTGCCGATCTCGCTGCCGGTGGCGCGCTGGACGTGGCTGCGGTCTTCGCCGCGGTAGCGCCACCACACCAGCCCCGACAGCGTGATCGCCAGCACCACGCCGGGCAGCAGGCCGCCGGTGAACAGCGCCGAGATCGAGACGCCGGTCACCGAGCCGATCGTGATCAGCACGAGGCTCGGCGGAATGGTTTCGGTCTGCGCGCCGGTGGCGGCGAGCAGGGCGACCAGATCGCCCGGCTTGGCGCCGCGCTGCTTCATTTCCGGGAACAGCACAGGCGCGACTGCGGCCATGTCGGCGGCCTTCGATCCGGAGATGCCGGAGACCAGATACATGGCGCCGACCAGCACGTAATGCAGGCCGCCGCGGACATGGCCGAGCAGGCTCGCGAGGAACGCCACCATGGCCCGCGCCATGCCGGTCATCTCGATCAGGAGGCCGAGGAAGACGAACAGCGGCACCGACAGCAGGATCAGATGGCTCATGCCCTCGTCCATCCGGCCGACCAGCACCATCAGCGGCGTCCGCGTGGTCAGCGCCAGGTAGCCGAAGATCGCCATGCCGAAGGCAAAGCCGATCGGTACGCCGGCGAACACGCAGAAGCCGACCACGCCGACGAAGAAGATGATCAGGTTGAGATTGCCGAGCGGCCGCAGCATCGGCTGTGCCAGCCAGAACAGCCCGATCAGCGCAGCTACGGTCAGCGCGGCCAGCAGGAAGGTCCTGAAATCGCCGACCCGCGCCAGCCGCAGCAGCGCGAACAGCGCCATCAGGCAGGTGCCGACCGGCAGCGCCGCCGCGCGCCAGGTGTTGGATATCTGCAGCGCCGGCGTGGTGATGAAGCTTTCCTCGTAGGCATATTCATAGGCCGGCCGCACGATCAGGATCAGGAACGCCAGCGCGGCGCAGGTCGCGATCACATCGAGATAGGCCCAGAGCCGCGGTCCCGCACTTGCGACCAGCGCCGTCATCCGCATGTGCTCGCCGCGGCGGAACGCAACCGCCGATCCCAGCATCGCGAGCCACAGGAACAGGATCGACGCCAGTTCGTCGGACCAGATCAGCGGTGCATGGAGCACGTAGCGCGACACCACGCCGGCGAACAGGATCACGACCTCGGCGACGACAAGGATCGCCGCCGGGATTTCCACCAGCATCCCGAGCGCTGCGTCGATGGAGCCGAGAACGGAGCGGCGGCGAGGGGGCTGCGACGCCGCCTCGCCGGCCACGGCCGGCGTCATCTCGACATGAGCCATGGCAAGCCTCCTGTTTGATCGATCAGGACAGTTTGCCGACGGACTTCTCGAGCAGATCCCAGGCCTTCTCGCCGTACTTGCCCTTCCACTCGGCGTAGAAGCCGGCGGCGCGGAGCTTGTCGCGGAACGGCCCGACCTCGGGCTGGTTGAAGACGAGCCCCTTGCCCGTGAGCTCCTGCTTCACGGTGGCGTTCAGCTTCTCGGTATCCTCACGCTCCTTGACGGCCGCCGCGTTGACGTTCTTGGCGACGATGGTCTTGATGTCGTCCGGCAGCGCCGCCCAGGCCCGGCGGTTCATCAGGAACCAGAAGCCGTCCCACATGTGGTTGGTCATCGAGCAGTATTTCTGCACCTCGTAGAGCTTCGCCGCCGAGATCAGCGCCAGCGGGTTTTCCTGGCCTTCGACGATCTTGGTCTGCAGCGCCGAATAGACCTCGCTGAAATTGATCGAGGCGGGCGATGCATCGAACGCCTTGAACATCGAGGTCCATAGCGGCGACACCGGCACGCGGATCTTGAAGCCCTTGAGGTCGTCGGGACCGGTGATCGGCTTGGTCGACGACGTGGTCTGGCGGAAGCCGTTGTCCCAGATCTTCTCCATGACCTCGAGGCCGGCCTTGTTGATCTCGCCGCGCACATAGGCGCCGAGTTCGCCGTCCATGGCCTTCCAGACCGTGGGATAGTCCGGGAATGCGAAGCCGATGCCGTTGATCGAGGCGGCCGGCACCAGGGTCGCCAGAATCAGGCCGGACAGCGTGAAGAACTCGACGCCGCCGGAGCGCACCTGGCTCAGCATGTCGGTATCGGAACCGAGCTGGCTGTTCGGGAACACCTGCAGGTCGAAACGGCCGTTGGTCTCGGTCTTGATCGCCGCGGCCATCTCCCGGGCGCGCGCCACGAACGGATGCGACTCCGGCAGATTGTTGGCGAACTTGTAAGAGAATTCGGCCGACTGGGCGCGCGCGACATAGGGCGCGCCGATCCCGCCGAGGACGGCGGAAGCGGCGGAAACCTTCAGCAGCGTGCGTCGTGAAAAGCTCATTGGTTGCTCCCTCAAGAGGCTTGTTGTTGTTCTGAGATGCCATCCTATACGGACCTGATGCCGCCGGGTCACCAGCGATCTCTGCACAGCTGGGGCTTATTGCAGCGTCCGTACGCGGCGGCAATATCGGCTTTCAGACGAGATGCGCGCGCGTGCATCGCTGCGGCACCAGCACCGGCTAGGCGACAGTTCGGGACACACCGTCACGCGCGCCAACTTGCGGACCAGTGCGAAGATTTCCCACTAAATATCTGATCTAATTGTAGATATAAATATTCCATAATATACCTTATGCGAATTACGGATATGAGCCTGGCGGCGATCGCCGGCAGTTATGCTACGCATCGCCAGCGTCAGCTCAGCCCCAGGAAGCAGGTATTGCCACCCCTGCTCCGATTGCCCTGATACCGGTACCTCGTTTCGGCCCGTTGTCGCTTCAGTCGTCGAGGGTCCACATCCGGAGGATATCGGCCGTGGATGCCACCTCGATCTGAATGCTGAAGCGTTCGGCATAGAGCTGCAGCAGCGCGTCATGGCTTTGATCGGAAGAGCTGCACAGGGCGTCCTCGGCCACGATCACCCGGTAGCCGATATCGATCGCGGCCAGCACGGTGGCGAGCACGCACACGTCGGTCTCACCGCCCGACACGATCACCGTATCGATCCCATGCGCATCCAGATGAGCTTGCAGGCGCCCATTACCGAACGCGTTATAGATCGGCCGGTCGATGATGGCGGCCGGCGGCACACAGGCGGCGAGCGCCGGCACGAGCTCGATCAACTCCGGATCGAGCCGCTCGCGGGTCACGCATTCCCATTTCTCGTAATAAGCCCGCCAAATCCCTCGCGCGTCGTGCTTCGAGCGCGGCGGAATAAAGCGGGTGAACACGGTACGTTCAGGTGCATGCTGCGCCAGCTCGACGATGCATGGCAGCACGCGGTCCATCCAGGGCGTCGCCCAGGGCGCTCCGGGCTCGAACAGCCGCTGCATGTCGATGCAAAGGTGCGCCGCGCGCGGACCCGGCGGGCTCAGAAGCTGTCCCATTGCTCACTCCTGCGCGCGCCGACCGGATGCCGTCACACGCAGGCTCAGCCGCCCAGGCCGCGAAAGGCCCCGCCGAAGCGGGGCCCGGAACGCGGTCCCGTTCACCATTTCTGGCGGCCGTACCAGTCGTTCACTTCCTTGGCGGCTTGATCCTTGGCATAGCCGTAGCGCTGCTGCAGACGGCCCTCGAGCTGGTCCTGCTTGCCGTCGATCACGTCGAGATCGTCATCGGTGAGCTTGCCCCACTGCTCCTTGACCTTGCCCTTGACCTGCTTCCAGTTGCCTCCGACACGATTCCAATCCATTGCGGTTCTCCCTTGAACGATGAGACCGACCAACGGGCCGGCCGTGGCTTCGTTCCGAAGTCACGTTGCGGCAAGACTTCGCAATCCAGACTTCGCAATCCGACCAAGCTCCATCGTGACCCGCTCGAATGTGCGACGGCCGACGAGGCGCTTTGCCACGCATCGATCAAGGATAGGAACTTGCTTTCCGCACTCGTGTTGGCAGTCCGGACTATTCACCCAACTCACGGAGCGACCAATGCCGGACAAGGATCTCAGTGCCCTCTTCCTCGATACCCTCAAGGACATTTATTACGCGGAAAAGCAGATACTGAAGGCGTTGCCGCGGATGGCCAAGGCCGCCGAGTCCGACGATCTGCGTGCGGCGTTCGAGAAGCATCATGACGAGACCGAAGGACAGATCGAGCGGCTCGAGCAGATCTTCGACCTGATGGGCAAGCCGGCGCGTGGCAAGAAGTGCGACGCCATCGAGGGGATCATCGACGAGGGTAAGGAGATCATGGAGGAGTATGCCGACACGCCGGCGCTCGACGCGGGCCTGCTCTCGGCAGCCCAGGCGGTCGAGCATTACGAGATCGCCCGCTACGGCACCTTGAAGGCTTGGGCCAACCGGCTCAGCATGAAGGATGCGGTCAAGCTCATCGACCAGACCCTGGCCGAGGAAAAGAAGACGGATGAAGCGCTCACCAAGCTCGCCGTCAGCGGCATCAACGCCGAAGCCGCCTGACCAGACGCGCGATGAAGCGATGTCCGCTTTGTACACACGCTCGCATTTGCTGGTAGATTGGACGCCGATTCAGCATCCGGGAGCCCGATGGCGCGACGCACCGGCAGCGCCGATCTTCCGCTCCATGGTGGCCGCGTGCCGCCATGGCTGGCGGGGCGCATGGCGACGCTGGGTGGCATCATCACCCAGGCCGTCGTCCACCATTACGGCCGCGATGCGTTTTTGCAGCGACTGTCGCATCCGTTCTGGTTCCAGTCGTTCGGCGCCGTGATGGGCATGGACTGGCACTCGTCCGGCATCACCACCAGCGTCATCGGTGCGCTGAAGCGAGGTCTGGCGCCGCTGCAAGGCGAGCTCGGAATCCACGTCTGCGGCGGCCGCGGCAAGCACTCGCGCCGCACGCCCGATGAACTGTCCGCCCTCGGCGACCGCGTCGGATTCGACGGTGCCGCCCTAACCCGCGCGAGCCGGCTGGTGGCCAAGGTCGACAGCGCCGCGGTGCAGGACGGATTCGAGCTCTACCTGCACGGCTTCTTCGTCACCGACGACGGCAAATGGACCGTCGTCCAGCAAGGCATGAACGGCGACAAGCGGCAGGCCCGCCGCTATCACTGGCACTCCGAAGGCCTGCGCAGCTTCGTCGACGAGCCGCACAGCGCGATCGACGGCCCGACGCAGGGCGAGATCGTCAATCTCACCGATCACCGCGCCGAAGGCTCGCGCCAGGCGCAGCTCGATCTGCTCGCTGCGCTGGGGCCGGACGGCATCACGCGCGAATATGCCGAGCTGACGCAGAGCGCGACCGCGCAACCGGATCTCCTGCACCTGATCATGCCCGCGCATCACGACGTGCGCTCGAGCGACGTGTTCGTCCGCCGCCTGCACGGCACCCTGGCCGCGGCTGCCGATCGCGGGCCACTGGATTTTCCCGAACTGCTGCTGACGCCCGGCGTCGGCGCCCGCACGGTGCAGTCGCTCGCGATGGTCGCCGAGGTCGTTCACGGGACGCCCTACCGCTTCCGCGACCCGGCGCGCTTCTCGCTCGCCCATGGCGGCAAGGACCGTCATCCCTTCCCGGTGCCGATCAAGGTCTATGACGAGACCATCCGCGTGCTGAAGTCGGCCGTGCAGCAGGCAAAGCTCGGCCGCGATGAGGAGCTGCAGGCGCTGAAGCGGCTCGACGATCAGGCCCGCAGGCTGGAACGAACCGCCACCGGCCCCTCCTTCGAGGCGTTTGTCGCGAACGAGCGCGCCCGTTCGCCCGCGCTCGACGGCCGCTCGGTGTTCGGCTGGGAAGCGGACCTTGCAGAGCGCGACGGGATCACCAAGCCTTAAAGCGAAGGCTTGATCCACCGCTTGGACCATCGCATGGCGCGCGTATTGATTGGCACCTCCGGCTGGCACTATTCGTCCTGGCGCGGTCCGTTCTTTCCCAGGGGCTTGCCGCCCAAGCGGCAACTCGACTACTACGCGACGCAGTTTCCGACGACTGAGCTGAACGGCGTCTTCTACCGCACGCCGACCGAACAGGCGGTGACAGGCTGGCGCGATGCGACCGATGCGGATTTCGTCTTCGCCTGGAAGGCGTCGAAATTCGTCACGCACTGGAAGCGCCTCTCCGCGAACTCGGTCAACAGTCTCCAATTGCTGGAAGAGCGTCTGTCGTTGCTGCGCAACAAGGCCGGCCCGGTCCTGTTTCAGCTGCCGCCGAACTTCACGATCGATGCCGATCGGCTGGCCTCGTTCCTGACGCTGTTGAAGCGGCGGCGGCGCTATGCGTTCGAATTCCGCCACCCCAGCTGGTACGCGCCGCATGTCCTGAAGCTGCTGGCGGATCGCAATATCGCGCTCTGCATTTCCGATCATCACGATGCGCCGGCGCCGTGGAAGCGGACCGCGGATTTCGTCTATGTCCGCGGCCATGGCCCGGGCGGCCGATATCGCGGGCACTACAAGCCGGCCGAGCTTTCCGACTGGGCCAAACGCATCCGCGGCTGGAAGCGGCAGGGATGCGACATCTATGTCTATTTCGACAACGACCAGAAGAGCGCAGCGCCGGCGGATGCCAAACGGCTTTGCGCGCTGCTCGGCGCCACCGTTCCTCGGCGGCGTTCGCAATAGGAACGAACGGTTCCAGCCTGCATTGGCTGCCAAAGAGACGAGCCGACGCGATGCCATCCGATCGTTGAAAGCCATTGCGCTGAACTACACGCTGAAGCGGGGCAAGGATCCCTCCCCGACCCACTACAAGGACCTCGAAAAGCCCTACGACAAGACAGTGCAGACCACCGCCATGCTTGCGGCCAACGCGGCACATCTTGCACGCCTGCTGAATTCGGCGACCTATCCCGGCGTAGCCTAGGCACGGAGCGGGACATGCCGCTTCATCCGACCTGGACCAACATCGCCATCCGCCTCGCCTTGATAGGAACGCCGTTCCGGGCGGCATCGTTAGGCCGTTGACGCAACCAGCCAAATCAAATGGAGAGGCTATCATGAAGGTTTGCGACGCGATGACACCTGACGTCCAGCTGTGCACCCCCGACGATACGCTCCGCGATGCCGCAGAAGCGATGGCAGCGCTCGGTGTTGGCCTGCTGCCGGTTACCGATAGCGAGCGCCTGGTCGGCATGATCACGGACCGCGACATCGCGCTTCGCGGCATCGGAATGGGTCGCGGGCCCCGACTCGCGGGTCGGCGACGTCATGACGGCCGAGGTGAAGTATTGTTTCGAGGATCAGGAGCTCGACGACATCGCGCAGAACATGGGTGCGATCCAGGTTCGGCGCCTGCCGGTGCTGAGCCGGGACAAGCGCCTGGTCGGAATCATTGCCCTCGGGGATATCGCCCTGATCCAGGCCAGCGATGGTACGGGCATGGCGCTCAGCCAGATCTCACGCCCGACCACCCAACACGCGCAACTCTAGACTTACACGGCTCCGCTTCGCGGCCCTGGCTCGCAAAGGCTCGGCTCGCGAAGCGGAGCGTCAGGTGCGCCAATGGCCGACTATGTACCTTGGATCGTGATTGCCGCCGGGGTCATCGCCCTGATCGTCACGGCGCTGCTCTGGCGCGCCCATTACGTCAGCTCCGATTGACCGAACGGGGAGCTCGCGCCGTCAGGCCGCCATCTTGCGGCAGGATTCCGCGCAGGCACGGCACATCGCCACGCATTCGTCCATGCCGCCGACGCGCTCGCAGTCCTCGGCGCATTCACCACAGATCTCCGCGCATTCCCGGCAGGTGTGCTTGTGGTGCGGGGTGTTGATCAGCATGAAGTGGGCCGCCGTCCGGCACATTTCCGCACAAGCCATCATCAATCGGAAATGCGCCGGCTCGACATGCTTGCCGCCGGTGACGAGACAATGGTTCATGGCCGTGCCGAGGCAGGTCCTGTAGCAGGACAGACAGGTCTCGACGCATCGGTTCATTTCCTCAGAGAATGCCATGTCGATACCTCACGCCTGCGCCAGCAGCTGGCGCAGGTAGCAGAGCCCGTCAAGGGTCAGCTTCGACTCGCGGACTTCGCCCTGCGCGATCTCGGCTTCGAGGAAGGTCTCGAGTTCGGGAAGCGCGCGGTCGAACCTGTCCGCGATGCCCATCAGCTCGCAGGTTTGCTTGATCCGCTCGATCGGTTTTTCCAGCACGTTGATCTCAACCATTTTGGCATAAGCCCGGGTTCATGCCGTTGGTTCCTATGCTCATTACCGGGTGCGCTGCGGCGGGGTCTGCGCCGGCTAAGACGCCCTGCCGACCGTGTCGGCCATGGTTGCGCCACGCGCTCCGAGCGGCTTGCGGCGGCCCTCGGTCGAATCGAGCATGGTCTGATGCTCGATCTCTGAATTCAGCTCTGCCCCGCACAGCACGATGATGGCGGACATCCACATCCACGTCATCAGACCGATGGCCGCCCCCAGCGAGCCATAGGTCGCGTTGTAATCGCCGAAGTTCGCCAGATACCAGGAGAGCAGCACCGAACCGGCCAGCCACAGCACGGCCGCTGCGACGGCGCCGACGCTGAGCCACTGCCAACGCGGCCTGGTTCGGCTCGGGCCATAGCGGTACAGCACCGCGAGCGCGGTGAGGAGCAGGAGCACCAGGATCGGCCACCGTCCGAACCGGATGACGAGCTCGGCCGTCGTGCCCAGTCCGAGCTGCTGCAGCACAAGCGGGACGACGACCACCGCTCCGACCATCAGCATGATGGAAATCAGCCCGGCGATCGTGAACGAGAGGGACATCAGATTGAGTTTGACGAAGCTGCGCTTTTCCTTCTCGTCATAGACGACGTTGAGCGCATCGAAGATCGCCTTCATGCCGGCATTGGCGCTCCAGATCGCGATCAGCAGGCCGGCGGCAAAGGTCAGGCCGAGCGTCGAGGTCCCCTTCGCGAGCACGCGGGCGATCTGGTCCTGGACGATCGCAAACGAGCCTTCCGGCAGCATCAGCGCCAGGCTCTGCAGGTTCGATGAGATCGTGGACGGATCGGCGAACAGGCCGTAGCTCGAGACCAGCGCGGTGATCGCCGGGAAGATCGCCAGCAAGCCGTAGAACACGACGCCGGCCGCGGTTGCCAGCAGACGGTCCTCGTCGATCTGCTGATAGGTGCGGAGCAGAATGTCCTTCCAGCCGGCAGTCGGAATCTCGAGCGGCGTGTCGGCGAGCCGTCCACGATCTTGCGTTTCCGCTAGCACGGGTTCGACGCCCTGCTCCCGAGCGGACGGCCGCTCCGATCGGGACAGCTGGCGAGAGATCGCCAACGTCGCCAGAGCCGTTGCACCGGCGAGCATCAGGTCGTTCGTCCAATTGCGCGGCGCCATCGCTAGTCCTGGATCGCGTCGCGCTGACGCCGGGCGCGCGATGCAGCAAACCAGCCGACAAGCATGATTGCAGCCCCGGCGGCCAGTGCGCGGGTGGTGGGATCTACGCTCGCCCCTGCTCCCGTCCGAGTGGTGGCGATCAGCCGCGCGGCGACGGGCACTGCGATCGCGCGCTTGAGCATGTCGACCTGTCGGCCCGGGCGCGGCACGGCCGGCGCAGGACGTGCGAGCAGCACGCGGCCCATGAGCAGCCCCAGGATCCCGAGGAGGACAAAGGCGCCGCCGATCGCGGCATATGCGATCCAGATGCCGTAATGCATTTCAAGGGCGTGGAAAGCCGCGCCAACCCCGATCCCGGTCGCGATCAGAAGCGAGACCGCACCCGCCAGCATGAAGCTGCACGCAAATGCGTAGCCGGTCACCAGGCGCGTCATCCATTGTCGCAAGTCCGCAAGGTAGGAGCGGAAGATCAGGCTCAGCGAAGACGACGTGTTGACGCGCATGACGAGGTCCATTGCAAGTCGGCATCCGACAACCCGGCGGGAAGATCGACGTTCCTCCCCGGCAACGCGCAACAGTTTGCGCCATGCGGGACAGCGCGAACCGAGCGCTAACTGACCGGAGGGAGATTTGCGCGTGGCGGCATGGAGCTCGGGAATGGCTTCGCGACCATGAGCGTCCCGCGCTCGTCGGTTTCGAGCGCGATCTTCTGGGCGAGCATCACGTCGCCCGCCGCCAGCGCGCCGACGGGCCGGAAGCACCAGCCCAGCACGATACGATCGCCGCCGTCCATCTCATAGACGTTGGTCGAGGTGCCGTAGCAAATCCGGTATCGCTTGCCGGACTCCGAGCCGATGACGTCGAAGCGCTTATACTTTTCGAACTGCGCCCGCTGCTCGGGTGACAGCCACGCGGACAGCAGCGCAAGTCCGCGCGCCTCAATTCGCTCATAGGCCTGCCAGCGATCCCAGATCGCGGCCAGCGTCGCACCCAGCGTGCTGGCGGCGCGCCGGAGCGCGGACCGCAGGGACATCTCGCGCAGACGGCCGAGCATTGGCGTCAGCCGCCGACCAGCCTCGGATAGAACAGGGTTTCCTCGGCGGTCGGATCAAGCGCGCGGACCAACTTCGCCTCTCCGGTCGCTTGCCGGATTGCGGCGGTGTAGCCATCCGACGTGAGCTGGGTGAAGCGAGCATTCGCCCAGGCCAGCTGCTCACTGTTGTCGGGGTCGAACTGCTGCCTCGTGTCGCCGGAGTGATCCATCACCAAGATCGTTGCCATCATCGTCTCCCTTGAAGGACATTCACAACTGCATCAGACAATCGGCACGGCCGTCGTCGGCCTACCGCCCATCCACTCCGGCGCGGCGCCGTCGCGGTGACGGCCGCCCGCGCCGGCCGCGGCCCACGCGGCGACCGCACCGAACAGCAGCGCCGCTGCAACCGAGAACGCCAAAATCACCGCGCTGCGCCGCGACCGCTGGATGGCGGTCCTGGCATCGCCCATCACGCTGTCGACGCGCTTCTCCGCCTCCGCAGCAGGCAGACCGGTCGCGGCCGCCACCTGCTGGATCAGATAGCTGCGATCGTCGGAGCTGACGCCACTGCGGCTGGAGCTCGTCAGCAGGATGCGACCGGCCTCTGCCCGCTCGTAGCCGATATCGAGATTGGCCGGACGCCGCACTGACCGGTACAGGCGGTCGAGCTCGGCGCTCAGCAGCGGCTCCGCGGCCGTCGCAGATGGCCGGTTCTGAACCACCGGACGCGCGGTTGACAGGCCAACCAGCGCGACGATCGTAGCACCGAGGATGATGGCGAGCGCCCAGGCGGTCAGGCCGTGAAGCCCGTCGCGGCTGTCGATCTCGTCGGATGGCGTCGCGCCGATCACGCGCTGAGCCCGGCCGGCGATGTAGCCGCCGACGCCGAAGCTCACCAGCGCCTGCAGGATCAGATACAATCCCGACAGCAACGCGAGCGCGGCTGATGCGTCGCGCCATGACGGCGAGCTTGAACTCACACCCAACCCGACCGCCGCGCCGAAGCCGATCAAAATCACCGACAGCGCCGCCGCGGCCAGCGCGCCGGCGATGACCGGGCTCCATTGCAGCCGAAGCCCGGTCCTGTTGGCGGCGGACACGGCAAGCCCTCGCTCGCTATCCATGACGCGCCTACCGCAGCCCGAAGAACGACAATATCGCCAAAATGACCACGATCAGTCCGACCAGATAAATCAACTGGTTCATGAAAACCTCCTCCGTCCTTCTCGTCCTGACAATCTGGTGGAGGAGCCAAGGTTCCTACGCCGACGAACGGGCGCGATGCGGCAAGCCAATCGGGATAGGGGGGAGCCTCGCAGCCCCTCCCCTCCCACACCACCGTACATACGGGTCCGTATACGGCGGTTCGCTGGATTAAGCGGCAAGAGTTGTTCTGTTGCCGCCGTAGTTTGGGTGTCAGCAATCGTCGCGCCAGCTTCGACTCCTCTGATCAGCGTCAGTCAGGGTTTCACCCCTTCCCGCCGTTCCGAGGCCAGTTGCCCGGAATTCAGTCGCATGGCCGATGCGATATCGCTGCATCTACTCGTCACTTCCAGCGTTCAGGCCTTCGGCGAAACTCGTTCCGCCTACTATGCCCTCTGCTGACTTCTGCACTGCGGTCAGATCGCCTTACGACGACCTCAGTCTCGTTGCCGAGACGCAGCGCAGATCTCCCGAGGTAAGATCGACCGCCTTCGCCGCACGCCCGCCGGATTTACCACCCCGGCCCTTGATGACCGTGGACTTCGCGATCACGTGCTCGCTCGTCCGGCCGGGTAGGCCTCGTTATCCGGTTTTTGTCCATCGGGCCGCGGCTTTGCTCCACGCTTCCTTCAGACCCCACCTCGCGATGACGCCCTTGCGCTTCGCTAATCCTTCACCGTCATCAGGCTGGATAGAGGACTTCCATCTCCAAACTGCCGGTCATGCTCGGCACACACAAAAAAGGGCCCCGCCGAAGCGAGGCCCTCATTGGTCGTCGCGATCTGCTCATCACGACGTGCGACCAGCACCGTTAGTCGTCGTCCCAGTCATGACCACGGATCACGAAGCCGCGGTCGCGGTAGTAGTCGCGATGATGGTTGTACCAGCCGTGGTGCCAGCCCCGGTCATGCCGGTATACGTCGACGCGCGGGCCACCATAATATCGATCGCCGTAGTAGCCGTGGTCGCGGCCGACATAGATGCCCACACCCTGCGCGCTCGCAACGGTCGGTGCCGCTATCGAGAGTGCCGCAGCCGCGGCAAGAGCGTAAGTAAGCTTCGTCATGGCATCCTCCTTTCTAGTACGCCGTGATAACGACCGGCGTCCGCGCATGTTGCAGGAACAGGATCGGAACTTTCCTGAACGTTCCTTCACCATCATGGCGGCTGGACGTGACCGGAGGACGAGATCGAGGAGCCCTCGACGAGCTCTGCTCGATCGCTGTGGCTCCACTCTCTGTTCGACACAAGTGACCCCAGCTCAGGGGTGGAGAGCTGGGGTCGTAGCGGGGTTCTCCTGGTTAGCGCTGACGGCCGGTCGGCGCGTCAGCTCGCGAGAGCATGCGCGTCGCAATCAGTTCCGGCACTAACGTCTGCAAATGTGCGACGCACAATCGTGCCGTTGCGATTGCCCGATCAGACCGCCTAGCGCCACATGCTCGGGGCGGTGCGCAACGCGGCCTGGCCTGCGATGCGCAGCTCATCGATTGACGAGCGTCCCTCGCGAATGGCCTGCAGCAATCCAGAGGCGACGTTGGTCCGCTTTGTCGTATCCGAACGCGGCACGCCTCCGCAGACCTCGTCGAGCACCGCGCGAAGCACTGCGGCCGTCTCTCCATCGAGCATGATTGCCTCCCTGCCCTCGTGGATCGAACTGCATCGTAGCGCGACACCGCGCGAGAGGAGTTCAAGTATGTTAACAGCCGTATCCAAATCTTGCGCGGCCGACCGTCGCGCTGTCTTCGTCGCGACAAATCACTGTCATGTTCAGATCGTCAGTGCGCTCTGCAAAATGACGCGCCTCCGCGTCAGTCCCGCTGCGACATTTCAAGGATCGCATCAGCGAACGCCTGCGGCGCCTCGCGCGCCCGCCGCACCGGCATCCGTCGCGATTTCAGGGGGAGCAGCATAGAGCCGCCTTGCCGCGTCTCAGCCGCGCCGCTTGGTGTGCAGATAGTCGGCCGAAAACAGCGCCGTGTCCTTGAGCAGCTTCAGGTCGTTGATCGTCAGCATGCGGTCGCGCAGCACGATCAGGCCGGAGCCGCGCAGCTCCTGCAGCGTCCTGTTGACGTGGACCACCGACAGGCCGGTGGCATCTGCGAGATCCATCTGCGTGACCGGGAACAGGCAGGAATCGCCGTCGATCATTCCAACCGGCAGCAGGCGCTCATAGAGTTCGCACAACAGATGCGCGACCCGCTCCAGCGCCACGCGCCGCCCGATATTGACCGTCCATTCCCGCTGGATCGCGCTGTTCACCATGGTTTCGCACCACAGCGCTTCCTCCAGCGAACGGTCGCCCGCCAGCAACTGCTCGAACGCCGGGCGCTTGATGTCGGCGTAGGTGACCGGGGTCAATGCGCCGATCGAATGATCCATCACCGACAGCAGATAAACGCAGGCATCGCAGCTGTCGCCCGGCAGGATGAAATTGACGATCTGGCGGCGGCCGTCCGGCAGCGTCTTGTAGCGGCAGAGCCAGCCCGACAGGATGATCCTGACGCTCTCGACCGGATCGCCCTCGGTCGCGAGGTCCTCGCCCGGGCGGGCGCGGTGCAGCCCGTCCTGGATCGCCTGCTGCAGCAACGCGATCCCGCGTTCGGACAATTGCCGCAGGGCATTGAGCCGCCGGATCACCGGCTGCGCCAGATTTCCCTCGAGGATCGGGGGATGCATCTAGCTCCCCATGCTCGGCGTATGGATGGCTTGCGGGTTCATCGGTATGGCGATCGTGCAGTGCAGTCCCGACGGATTGAACTCGAGCGTGCTCTTGCCCTTGAACTCGAACGCCAGCGTCCGCTCCAGGAGATCGGATCCAAATCCCCTGCGGCGCGGCGGCGCCACCGCGGGCCCGTTGCGCTCGCGCCAGTCGAACAGCAGTTGCCGCGGATCGGCCGCATCATCGATGCGCCATGAGACGTCGATGCGCCCGGCCGTATCGCTCAGCGCGCCATACTTCAAGGCATTGGTTGCGAGCTCGTGGAGTGCCAGCGCGAAGGTCTCCGCGGCCTTGGGCTGGAGCCGGATCCTGGGACCTGCGACCTTCAGTTGCTCGCCTTCCTTCGCGTTGTACGCAAGCAATTCCTCGACCACGAGATATTCGAGGTCGACGCCGCCTTCCGGATCGCGGGTCACCAGCGACTGGGTCCGCGCGAAGGCGTTGAGCCGGCCGTCGAGATGCGATGCGTAGTCCTCGACGTTCGCGCTGGTCTCGGCCGAGCGGCGCGCGATCGAGCGGACCACGCCGAGCGTGTTGCGCACGCGATGCTGCAGCTCGGCAAGCAGCAGCCGCTGCCGCTCCTCGGCCCGCGTGATCGCGGTGACGTCGATGAAGGTGATCACGACGCCGGCGATGAAATTGTCGATGCTGCGGTACGGCAGGATGCGCACGATATAGCGCGTGCCGCTGTCGGGCGCGGTCAGCTCGCGCTCGGCGCTGGCCAGCGTCCGCAGCACGCGCCGCACATCGTCGTAGAGCTCCTCGATCGGGATACGCGCCTTGATATGCGCGATCGGGCGGCCGACATCGGTCTCGACCAGATGCAGCAAATGCGTGATCGCCGGCGTGAAGTTCATCACCTTCAGATCGTTGTCCAGGAACACGGTCGCGATCTGCGTGCTCTCGAGGAAGTTCTTCAGGTCGCTGGTAGCGCGGGTCAGTTCCTGCACCCGATGCGCCAGCTCGCCGTTGACGGTGGTCAGCTCCTCATTGACCGACTGCAATTCCTCCCGCGAGGTCTCCAGTTCCTCGTTGGCGGATTGCAGCTCCTCATTGAGCGATTGATATTCCTCGTTGGAGGATTTCAGTTCCTCATTGGTGCTTTCGAGCTCCTCGATGGTGGCCTGCAGCCGCTCGCGGGTGGCGCGCAGCTCGCTTTCCAGCCGCTCGACATGCTCGGTCCTGACCAGAACGTTGGGATTGGTTTCGGCGCGATCCACAGGGCGGATCGGCCCATCCTTGAACAGCACGACAAAATTGCGGTGACCCGCAGGGCCGTCGAGAATTGGTTCGGCCGTGATGTCGACCAGCACGCGATGCCCGTTGACGCCGAGCTGCACCTGCTCGGCATGCGCGGCCTCGTTGGTTTCCGCGGCACGGCTGAGCGCCGTGCGCAGCTCAAGCCTGAGGTCGCGGTGCACGAGTTGCAGCAGGTCGAGGGTCGCCGTGCCTGCGGTCGGCTCGATATAGCGGCCGGTGCGGCCGGAGAAATGCAGGATGTGAAAGTGGTCGTCGGTGATCACATAGGCCGGCGCATAGCGCTCGGCGATGCGCTGGGCGCGGCGCTCGAGGCCGACATCGGGGCCGATGGAGCGGACCGGCGGTATGTCGATCGCGGCTCGCCCGGCCGCCGTCGTGATCGGGAATTCCGGCGGCAGCCGCGTCCCGGTCTCGAGCTTCTTGAAGATGCGTGCGCGCCGGTCGACCGGCGCGAACAGCTTCGGATGCCGGGTGACGTTCTCGGAATTGCCGAGAAACAGGAACCGGTCCGGCAGCAGCGCAAAATGGAACAGCGGGATGACGCGATTCTGCAGCTCGGCATTGAGATAGATCAGCAGGTTGCGGCACGAGATCAAATCGAGCTTGGAGAACGGCGCGTCCTTGATGACGTTGTGCTGCGAGAAGATGCACATCTCGCGCAGCTCCTTGACGACGCAGTAGGTGTCGCCTTCGCGTACGAACCAGCGCGCCAGCCGTTCCGGCGTCATATCGTTCTCGATGCTGGTGCGATAGCGCCCGACGCGCGCGGCGGCGAGCGCGCGCCCGTCGATGTCAGTCGCGAAGATCTGCACCTGCGGCACCGAGTCGAGACCGGCCATATGCTCGCGCAGCAGGATGCCGATCGAATAGGCCTCTTCGCCGGTCGCGCAGCCAAGCACCCAGACACGCACCTGCTGGCCGACGCCCTTCCCTTCGAATATCTTCGGGATGATCTGGGTTTCCAGGACATCGAACTCCTTCTTGTCGCGGAAGAATTCCGTGACGCCGATCAGGAGGTCGTTGAACAGATGTTGCGCCTCGTCCTTGTCGTTTCTCAGGAAATCGACATAGGCGGAGATATCGTCGATCTGCACCACCTGCATGCGGCGCTGGACGCGGCGCAGGAAGGTGTTCTGCTTGTAGCCGTGGAAATCGTTTCCGGTCTTGTTGCGGAGGATATCCGCGATGCGCGCAAGCGATGTTGCCGCCGCAGCCAGCACCTCGTCGAACCCCTGTTTCTCCTCGAGCCGGCGCAGGTGGCGGGCATAGACGTCGATATGCTCGGGAATGGCCTCGGGCGGCAGGACGAAATCCGCGATCGCCACGGCCGAATTGCCTTCCGCGTGCGGATCGGGTTCGCCCTCCCCGATGCGCTCGGCGATCGCCAGGCCGCCATGATCTTTCAGGGTCGCGACCCCGAGCGTGCCATCGCCGCCGGTGCCGGCCAGCACCACGCCGATCGATTCCTCGGCGCGCTCCTCCGCCAGCGACACCAGGAAGCTGTCAATGGTTGCCCGCTCGGCGCGCGCCTGCTCGGCGCGCCGCACGGCGAAACGGTCGCCATGAACGGTGGTGATCATGTCAGACGGACACAGATGGATCACGCCGCCCTCGACGAGCTGTCCGTCGCTGATTTCGGACAGCCGGGCGCCTTCCGATCGCTGCAAGGCTTCGCGCAACCGGGTGTCCTCGATGGCATCCCGGTACTGCAACACAAGCACGACGGCCTGGTCCGGATTGAGCCGCAGCTTCGAGAAGAACCGCTCGATGCTGTCGAGGGTGCCGGCGGACGCGCCCACACCTATGATCAGCGGCCCCTTGGACTGGCGCTCTTCGTCTCCGCTCTGGGGTTGGCCAACATCATCCATGATTGCAGCGGCTCTCATTCTCCTGCTGGCATCTCGCCCGCGTCTTTTGATAGCAGAGTTTAGTCCTATCCCAACGGGATAGGTAGGAATTCTCCAACCTCGCCGGAACCTCGCCTTCGGGATCGATTGCCGCCCAGAGCCGGAAGGGTCATAGTTAGGTGATGGCAGCCGACCCGACGATAGATGGATCCGGAGAGCTCGCGGCCCTGATCAAGCGCGCGGAACGGGCGACCGCGGAAGCCTATCGCCTCATCGACGAGAACGACCTCTGGCGCCAGCGCGTCCTGCAGCAGTTTGACCACATGTTCGAACTTGGAGCGGAGTTCAGGGCACTGAGGCGCGTCCCCGATCCTCCTCCCAATCGCTAGTGCGATGTCACCCGCTCCTCGAGATATGCGACCCGCTGCACGATCAGGCTTCGATGCCGCTCCCACTCGATCAGGGTCTGCTTGAGCAAGCCGACCAGCCGCTCGGCTTGCACAGTGTCGTGACCGGCCCGTTGCAGCCAATCCAGCAGATCCTGTTGGCTGCGCAGCCGCCTCCAGCCCTCCTCGATATCGACGTCCGCCTTGACCAGCAGCGCACGTTCGGACCGCAGCTGTTCGGCCCAGTTCGCATGCTCAGCGCTGGCCATCACGGTTCCTTCCGCGCCGGTCGCTTCGGATCGAGCGATTGTAGCATGACTCGCCGGATCATATCGGCGTATTCGCGATATTCAGCGGCGCGCGCGTCATACATTTGCGCGACCGCCGGGCGACCGCTCTGGCGGCCGTCCTCGGCCATCCGGTGCACCAGTTCGGCGCGCTCCTCGATGATGCGGAGTGCGACCCGAAGCGCCTCGTCGACCCGGCCCTCCTGCTCCTTGGCAAGCGCGTCGGCCGTATAGGCGTGACCGACCTGACAGCGAAATCGCAGCGGGTGCCCGACCTTGAGCTCGGAAAGGACGCCACCGCATCCCGGACAGGTCAGCGGTGCGGGATCCGCAATATCGATCAGCGTGTCGCTGCCGATGCGCTCGCCCGCCGCGATCTTCACCTCCAGCACGATCTCGGGCGGAATCGGCAGGATCGCGCCGGGCCGCTCCCGAGCCAGATCGGACAGCACATCGCCAAGCCGTGCACCCGGGATACAGAGGTCAACCGTGGTCGCTTCCAATGCCCTGAGCGGCATTTCATCGGACATCGCGTCCCGGGGCTCCTGAACCAGCGCGATCCCACCGCAGCGCTTGATCGCGTTCAGGCCGGCCGCGCCGTCGGACAATAGGCCGCTGAGCACAACGCCAATCACCCGCGGTCCATAGTGCAGTGCGGCCGAGCGAAACAGCGCGTCGATCGCCGGCCGGACCAGATTTTCGCGTGGCCCGCGGCCGAGCATCAGGTGGCCGTTCTGGATCAGCAGATGGTGGTCCGGCGCCGCCAGATAGACGTGACCATTTTCGATGACCATGCCGCTTTCCGCCTGCCGGACCGGCAGCTTGCCGGCTGCGCTCGCGACCGTGGAGAGAATGCCGATGCCGTGAGACGGTATGTGCAATACGATGAAGACCGCGGCCGGCAGATCCACCGGCAGCCGCCCTAGAATCTGCTTCAAAGGTGCAGTCGCTCCAGCCGAACCGCCGATGACGATGATGTCCCGATTGGACATGGAACCTGCCTTTTCCAATATTATTTACAACAAGGCGAGCATTCGGCTTATGTTCCAATTTTGCGACGACATCACACCGGGTACGGCCGGAATCGACATGTCTGAATTTGCACCTTTGCGCGAACGCCCTCTCCTGACCGGACGGCGCGTCCTGATTGTCGAAGACGAATATTTCCTTGCCGACGACATGCGCAGCGCGCTGCGCGCGCTCGGTGCCGATATCGCCGGGCCGGCCGGTGACATCGACGCTGCGCTTCGTATCCTTCACGACGGCGGCGTGATCGATGGTGCGGTGCTCGATGTAAACATCCGCAAGCAGATGATCTATCCGGTCGCGCGCGAGCTGCAGGCGCGCGGCGTGCCGATGGTGTTCACCTCGGGATACGACAAGATCGTGCTGAGCAGCGAGTTCGCGGACGTTCCGTTGTGGGAGAAGCCGTTCGATCATCGCGCCATGGCGCACGGGCTCGCCGGCATGATCCTGCGCGGCAATGATGCCGCCGGACACGAATAATCCGCTGGAGCATTTGCAAATGTTAGTGCGGAGGTTTGCAGAGGGCCTCACGATACTCCGGTCACGATATCGGACCGGGGGTGCGTAATGACCGAGATCGAAAGACGTATCGAGCTGCTGGAGCAGAGGGCCGCAGAACGCGCGCTGGTCGCCGACCTCTCAACCGTCACGGAAACCCGCATCCGTAACGCCCAATTGGCGGACGAGTTGCGCCTCGTCGTCGCGCAGCTCAGGACCTTGAGGCCGGGTGACGCTCATATTGTCTGATTGTCTCGGCTAACGATCTCCGGTGAACCGGCGGCGTGATGCATCCTCCCATCGTTTTCAGGAAGGACAACGACACTGTACGATTCAACGGATCGGATCGCGGAATGCCGGCAACTGGCCGACGAGGCCGACCGTCTGGCCGCGACGTCCGGCGTCGAAAGGACGCGCAAGGATTACGAGTTGCTGGCCAGGTCCTGGCGACGATTGGCGCTGAGCTACGAATTCTTCGCGCATCTCGAACGCTTCATCAAGGCCCGCTAGTCGATGCCCGCAAGTCGACCCACCGGCCGGTCGGGATATTGCAAGTGCCCGCCCCCACCAGCGAAAGCCTTACGTACTGTTGTCGCGGTGGGCCTTGATCTCCATGCGCGTGCTCGCGGAATTACGCACCGATTGCCGCAACTCGGCGAGCTGATCGTCTCGCTGATCCGCGAGCGATCGCTTCTGTGCGCGCAAAGTGAGACTTTCTTCGATGGCAAGCTGAGCGCGGGCGAACAGGGGATCAATCATCGACGAAACATGTCACCCGATCGCTGCCGCCGCCCTGTCATGTGATAAGTCCGAAGCGGCTTTGCTCCGAGGCAGTGCGACAAACGTATCTCATGAGACATCGAAGATCGTTCGAACGCGGTCGTCGCCGGCGTCGATGCGCCGCTTCATGTCCTGCTCCCCGGCGGGGCTGATACAGTAATCACCCCATCCAGCATGGTTCCGCCTCCGCAAGGTGCGAAAGCTCAACACAGGTCAGGATTCAGGATTCCATATTGGCTTTCCGCCTGCGGGAAGGGTTCCTGCGTCTTGCGGCCCAGAAACGTGCTGGCGCGGCTTTCGGCGAGGAGCTTGCGCGCGTGCTCGACGACCCGGATCATCCGCTCGGTATCGTTGAGATCACGGTAATTGGAAAGACGATAGATTTGCCGCTCGATGGGCATGGCGTGTCCCTGTTATGCAGGCGGGAGCACAATCGGTCTCTCAGCCACCGACGCCTACGGGCAGAGCCCTGGCCGGTGATGAGGAGACAACAAACCTCGACCAGGAAAGTTGCCAACAAAGTGCTCTGCCGGAAGCCCGAGGCGCCGGAGATGGCCATTCGGCCAAGCGACAGGCGCCGACGGGCAACTCAGCAAAACAGTTCCTACGGCGTCCTGCCGGATCGGACGCGGCCAGCCCGCGGCGCGTGCACCGATCTGCGTTGAGCTCGCCGGCTATTCGGCGACGCTCATCTGCTTGCACAAGATCCCGAGAGCCTCCGCACACCCGCGCGGCTTGGTTACCACGGGGAGGTGCGCATACTTCTCGGGCAGCGTGCTGGGGTCGTAGCCGGTATACAGGGTGACCGGTGTTCCCATCGCAAGCAGGGTATCGATCAACTTGTAGGACGAGGTTCCATTGACGTTGATGTCGATCAGCGCGCCGGACGCTCCGGACGCGTGCGGGCGGGCTTCGTCGATCGAAGCGAACGGGCCGAAGACGTGATAGCCGGCCTGTCGTGCCAGCGTGGCACAGTCATCGGCAATGAAATACTCGTCCTCCACGATCAAGATCGTACGCATAGCAGTACCTCTGCCAGTTGATCTTCGCGGATGATCGAGGCGTTAACGTTCTCCCGCCGGTTGGGTTTCCCAGGCGCGTCGTTCCGCGCACCGTTAGGACAGCGGTCATGGCCCATTTCAAAGAGCGGGAATTCAAGGCGGAGGGTGGTCCCGATTTTGCAGGCGCGCGCCGTCAGCTACCGGCCACCAGCAACCCGACGTACAGCCAGAGTACAATTGTCACAGTGATCGTTGCGGCGAAAAAGTAGCGGTCGATGAGATTCATCAACTGCACCTTCGGCTGACTATGGCGGATATCGAATCGCGGTCGAAACATCAGTCGCTGCCGCTTGTCATCTCTCTGCCTAGTTCCGGCATTTACATATGAGAGACCGGTGATCCCGCCCGGAGATGGCTCGTTTGCCGATGCCGAAGAACAAACCAGTCGCCGTCACCGCTAGGCTGCAGCGGGTGCTCCGCTCCAAGGCGGCAAACGAAGGAACGAGGGTCGGCGCCTGCGGTTGGAGCCAGCGAACGCAATGCATCAGCCAAGAACCGCAGCCAAGAACCGCCGCCGCTATCGCTGCCCGACGTCCCGCCCGGCCCCGCCATCAGTCGAGCACGATCATCACCGGCCGGATCAACCTGTAGCTGTTGTGATAGTTTTGGGGAGGAGTTGGCTCCATGAAAGCAACCATCGAACAAAGAACGATCGCCAGCAATCTCGATCTGCTCGACCGCTACTGGCGCGCCGCCAATTACCTTTCGGTCGGGCAAATCTATCTTCTCGACAATCCGCTGCTCGGCGAGCCGCTGCGCAAGGAACACATCAAGCCCCGCCTGCTCGGCCATTGGGGCACCACGCCGGGCCTGAATTTCGTCTATGCCCATCTCAATCGGGTCATTCGCGCGCTCGATCTCAGCGTCATCTACATTTGCGGTCCGGGACACGGCGGTCCGGGCATGGTGGCGAACACATATCTCGAAGGCACCTATAGCGAGATCTATCCCGATGTCGGCCGAGACATGGACGGTCTGCGCAAACTGTTCCGGCAGTTTTCCTTCCCCGGCGGTATCCCAAGCCACGCAGCACCGGAAACGCCCGGCTCCATCCATGAGGGTGGCGAACTCGGCTATTCGCTGGTCCACGCCTATGGCGCGGCATTCGACAATCCCGATCTGATCGTGGCCTGCGTCGTCGGCGACGGCGAGGCGGAAACCGGTCCGCTCGCTGCATCGTGGCACTCGAACAAGTTCCTGAATCCCGCGCGTGACGGCGCGGTGCTGCCGATCCTGCATCTCAACGGCTACAAGATCGCCAATCCGACGGTGCTCGGGCGGATGGGCGACGAAGAAATCCGCAACCTGTTTCGCGGCTACGGACATGAGCCGCTTTTCGTCGAGGGCGACGATCCGATGCCGATGCATCGCGCCATGGCCGCTGCCCTGGATGAGGCGCTTGCAGTCATTCACAAGATCCAGACCGAGGCGCGCGGCGGCAAACGATCGGAGCGGCCGCGCTGGCCGATGATCGTGCTGCGCAGTCCAAAGGGCTGGACGGGTCCGAAGGAGGTCGACGGGCTCAAAGTCGAGGGCTTTTGGCGCGCGCACCAGGTGCCGATCGCGCAAGTCCGCGACAACCCCGCGCATCTCAGGCTGCTTGAAGACTGGATGCGCAGCTATCATCCAGAGCAACTGTTCGACAAGGATGGTGCGCTGATCCCGGAGCTCCAGGCCCTCGCCCCGACCGCGAACCGCCGGATGGGCGCCAATCCGCACGCCAATGGCGGCCTTCTGAAACGCGAGCTCCGGCTGCCGGATTACCGCGCATTTGCCGTCGACGTGAAGCATCCGGGTCAGACGGTCGCCGCAGCGACCCACGAGCTCGGAAAATACCTGCGCGATGTCCTCAAGCTGAATGCCGATACCGGCAATTTCCGCATCATGGGGCCTGACGAAACCGCCTCGAACCGGCTGGATGCCGTATTCGAAGCCACAGACCGGGTCTGGATGGAGCCGACCGAGCCGTATGATGTCCATCTCGCTCGAGACGGCCGTGTCATGGAAGTCCTCAGCGAGCATCTCTGCCAGGGCTGGCTGGAGGGCTATCTATTGACCGGACGCCATGGCTTCTTCTCCTGCTATGAAGCGTTCATCCACATCGTGGATTCAATGTTCAACCAGCACGCCAAATGGCTGAAGGTCTCGCGCCAATTGGCGTGGCGGCGTCCGATCGCCTCGCTCAATTACCTGCTGACGTCGCATGTCTGGCGCCAGGATCACAACGGTTTCAGCCACCAGGATCCCGGCTTTGTCGATCTGGTCACCAACAAGAAAGCCGACATCGTCCGTGTCTATTTCCCGCCCGACGCCAACACGCTGCTATGGGTCGCCGATCACTGCCTGCGGACCTACGATCGGATCAATGTCATCGTCGCCGGCAAACAACCGTCCGCGCAATGGCTTTCGATGCAGGACGCCGCCACCCATTGCGACGCCGGCACTGGCATCTGGACGTGGGCCGGAACCGGAGATGCCACAAGCGAGCCCGATGTCGTGATGGCTTGCGCGGGTGACGTTCCAACGCTGGAGACGCTCGCCGCCGTTGATCTGCTGCACAAGGCCCTGCCCGACCTCAAGATCCGCGTGGTCAACGTCGTCGACCTGATGACGCTGCAGCCGATGCAACAGCACCCTCATGGCCTCAGCGATCGCGACTTCGACAGCCTGTTCACGCGCGATCGCCCCGTCATCTTTGCCTACCACGGCTACCCATATCTCATCCACCGGCTCACCTATGGCCGGGCCAATCACGACAACATGCACGTGCGCGGCTTTGTAGAGGAAGGCACGACGACCACACCTTTCGACATGGTCGTTCTCAATGGGCTCGACCGCTATCATCTCGCGATCGAGGTGATCGAGCGCGTGCCGGGGCTCGCCACCAAGGCCGCACAGATCAAGCAAGGATACCGGGATGCCCTGATCGCGCATGCGCGATATGTGCGCGAGCATGGCGAGGACATGCCGGAGGTTCGAGACTGGGTCTGGCCGAACGGCACCGGCGGCGCCACCCCTGCCAAATCCGGCGGTTGAGCCATGCCGACCTCCAATGCGGTTCTGGTCGTCAACTCCGGCTCGTCGAGCATCAAGTTCGGCGTTTTCGATGCTTCACATGCCGATCCCAAGCTGCTCTGCAAGGCGCAGATCGATGAGCACGAGGGCGCCTCGCGATTGGTCTTCACCGATCCGGCCGGCCGCGCGTCGTTCGCGTTGGAGCAAGCCGAACCAGATGCGCCGCCCGATCGGCTGCTCGCCGACGTCCTGGCACGGATCGAACATCATCTCGGCGAGCGGCTGCGTGCCGTCGGGCATCGCGTCGTACACGGCGGCCGCGAATTTCCGCGACCGGTCGAAGTCAATCGGACGGTGCTTGCCGTCCTCGACGCCCTCACCCCGCTGGCGCCGCTGCATCAGCCTCGGTGCCTGACGCCAATCCGGGCAATCAGCGCGATCCGGCCGGAACTGATGCAGGTCGCATGCTTCGACACGTCGTTCCATCATGGCCTCTCGCCGCCCGTCAATCGGTTTGCGATCCCGAGACATCTCGAACGCGCCGGCATTCGGCGCTACGGCTTTCACGGCCTCTCCTTTGAATATGTCGCGGGCCGCCTTGCCGACATCTCGCCGGAGTTTTCCTCGAAGCGCACCGTGGTGGCGCATCTCGGTAACGGCGCAAGCCTCTGCGCCATGCGCAACGGCCGGAGCATCGACACCACGATGGGTCTGACGCCCCTCGACGGCCTGGTCATGGGGACCCGTTGCGGCACGATCGATCCGGGCGTTCTGCTTTACGTCCAGCAGCAGAACGGCATGTCGGTCGACGACCTTGAGCAGCTGCTTTATCACCAATCGGGGCTGCTCGGCGTTTCGGGCATCTCCTCCGACATGCGTGTCCTGCTCGCAAGCAAGGAGCCCGCCGCGAAGGAAGCGGTTGATCTCTTCACGTTCCGCACCGCGCAGCAGGTCGTCGCGATGGCTGGCACGCTGGGCGGACTGGAATGCCTGGTGTTCACCGGCGGTATCGGCGAGCACGCCAGCGAGGTTCGCAGCCAGGTCTGCGAACGACTGCGATGGCTGGGTGTCCAGCTCGATCCATCCGCCAACGCCGCGGCAGAGCTGCACATTGCTGGCAAGGACAGTTCAGTGGACGTGCTCGTCATGGCGACAAACGAGGAAGCAACGATCGCTCGCCACTGCGCAGCCTTGATCTCGGGAACCTAGGATCGAGAGGCGCGATTCACATAGGCAAATGCGGATGCCGGTGATGGGCGCATGGTGCGCGCTGCCTGCTCGGTCTCGACAACGGTGCAGGCGGATGACCCCAGCGTCGGCCCCAGGGCCCGCAAAGGCGCTGGGGCCGTCTCCGCACCGCAAAGGCCCTGACGCACCGGCCCGGCGTCAGGGCCTTCGCCATTCCGAAGCCTGGATCCGAAGCTTGGAAAGGCTCTTGAACGACACGCATCAGCGCCCCTTGAAGTGCGGCTTCCGCCGTCCGAGGAAGGCCGCGACGCCTTCCTTGTGATCCTCGGTCAGGCTCGCGAGCGCGAACTGGTCGAGGTCCATGTGGCTGGCGAGATCGTCGAGCGCATGTGCGAGCCGGTTGACCGTCAGCTTGGTCATCGCGACCGAGATCGGCGGCTGGGCGGCGACCTTGGCCGCGAGCGCCATCGCGGCGTCATATGACTTTCCAGGATCGGTCACCTGCTCCACTAGGCCCCATTCGTAGGCCTCCTCGGCCGAGATCCGGTCGTCGGCCAGGATCACAGCCTGCTTGGTGCGCGCCGGTCCCATCAGATGCAGCATGCGCGGCACGCTCTGCCAGCTCATGTTCATGCCGAGCGCGATTTCCGGCACCCGAATATGCGCATCGCGCGCCATGACGCGGAAATCCAGCGCGACCGCGAGTGCCACGCCGCCGCCGACGCAAAACCCCTCGATCGCGCCGATCGTGACCTGCTCCATGTCCTGCCAGGCGCGCGTCAGCCGCGGCCCGAGCTTCAGGTGCCGGCGCAGCGTGCCCATATCCATGGTCTGGCGCGAACGCCCTTCGGCATCCTTGAGATCGAAGCCGGCGCTGAACGATTTGGCACCGCCGGTCAGCACCACCACCGAGGTCTCGCCATCGTCCTCGAAACTGCGCGCCGCGTCAGTCAGCTGCCGCAGCGCCTCCGGCGACAGCGCGTTGATACCGTCGCCGCGGTCGAACCGCACCACGCCGATGCGGCCGTCCGGCCCGAGGCCCTTCTCGATCGTCACATAGTCAACCACGCATACCTCCCCGCTCGCATTCTTGTGTACTGCCTGCCTCGACATAGCACGACGGTTTCGCCTATTCTGTGGGTATGAGCGAACATGATCATCACCACCACGATCACGACCATTCCGAACTGTCGGAGACCGAACTGCGCGTCCGCGCGCTGGAATCGATCCTGACCGAGAAGGGCTATGTCGAGGCTGCCGCGCTCGACGCCATCGTGCAGGCCTACGAGACCAAGATCGGCCCGCATAACGGCGCCCGGGTCGTCGCCAAGGCCTGGACCGATCCCTCCTTCAAGAAGGCGCTGCTCGAGGACGCCAGCAAGGCGGTCGGCACCCTCGGCCATGTCAGCCGGGTCGGCGACCATCTGGTCGCGATCGAGAACACGCCCGGCCGCCACAACATGGTCGTCTGCACATTGTGCTCCTGTTATCCCTGGGAAATGCTCGGGCTGCCGCCGGTCTGGTACAAGGCCTCGCCCTATCGCTCGCGCGCGGTCAAGGATCCGCGCGGCGTGCTCGCCGATTTCGGCGTCAGCCTGCCGAAGGAGACGGAAATCCGGGTCTGGGATTCGACCGCGGAAACACGCTTCCTGGTGCTGCCGATGCGGCCCGAAGGCACCGAGGGCTGGAGCGAAGACCAGCTCGCCGAGCTGGTGACGCGCGATTCCATGATCGGCACCGGCTTTCCCAACAAGCCGGGAGCGCCGTCATGAACGGCGTCCACGACATGGGCGGCATGGATGGGTTCGGCAAGGTCGAGCCCGAGACGAACGAGCCGATGTTCCATGAGGAATGGGAATCCCGGGTGCTCGCCATGGTCCGCGCGATGGGCGCGGCCGGCGCCTTCAACATCGACGCCTCGCGCTTCTATCGCGAGACCCTGCCGCCGCAGGTCTATCTGTCGAGCTCCTACTACAGGAAATGGCTGCTCGGGCTGGAGGCCCTGCTGCTCGACAAGGGCTTCATCTCGAACGACGATGTCGCCGCCGGACGTTCCGTCGCGCCGGCGAAATCGCTCAAGCACGGCAAGTTCTCCGTCGCCGATGTCGAGCGCGTGATGGTGCGCGGCAAGTTCGGCCGCGCCGCGCCGGGGCCTGCGAAATTCAAGGCCGGCGATCGGGTGCGGGCGAAGAACATCCATCCCGCGACGCACACACGGCTGCCACGCTACGTGCGCGGTCACGTCGGGGTGGTCGAG
Organism: Bradyrhizobium sp. USDA 4506; assembly: GCF_054058795.1. Taxonomy (NCBI): domain Bacteria; kingdom Pseudomonadati; phylum Pseudomonadota; class Alphaproteobacteria; order Hyphomicrobiales; family Nitrobacteraceae; genus Bradyrhizobium; species Bradyrhizobium sp. USDA 4506. The sequence goes on from NZ_JBSSBM010000002.1 coordinate 2,865,204, forward strand.
CGCGATCATGGCTGTCACGTATTTCCCGATACCGTGGCCAACGACGCCGGCGAGCATCCGCAATGGCTGTACACCGTCGTGTTCGACGGACGCGAGCTGTGGGGACCGGACTCCGATCCGACCATCAAGGTCTCGATCGACGCGTTCGAGCCGTATCTGGAGGCCGTGTGATGGATGCAGGTGCCGCCGCGCGCGCCACCAGCGCCGTCTCCAGCATTCCCCGCGACCAGGACGGCCCGGTATTCCGCGCACCGTGGGAGGCGCAGGCGTTCGCCATGGCCTTGACGCTGCATGACCGCGGCGTGTTCACCTGGCCCGAATGGGCCGCCGCGCTCGCCGACCAGATCAAGCGCGCGCAGGCGGCCGGCGATCCCGACACCGGCGAGACCTATTACCAGCACTGGCTCGCGACGCTCGAACATCTCGTCGCCGCCAAGGGCGTCACGACGCATGAGACACTGCACCGCTACCGCGACGCCTGGGACCACGCCGCCGACCGCACCCCGCACGGCCAGCCGATCGTGCTGACGGCGGGGGATTTCGAGTAGCCTCGAATGCCATGATTACCTACATGCGCATGCGCGGGTGATGTCATCGCGTGGTGGGTCGCCTTGAATCGCGAACTCATCCTCATCGTCGTCCCGGCGAAGGCCGGGACCCATAACCCCAAATGCAAATTGTTACGCGATGCTGGAACGACGAGTCCCACCCACAACGCCTGCCGCGGCGTATGGGTCCCGGCCTTCGCCGGGACGACGACGGGGAGAGAACCGCGCGCACGGATTCCAGAGACGGGAGTGCTGGAGCCGAGAAGCCGCAGCATACCGGATCGCCCGGTCGGGTCGCTCTGCAGAATTTCTGGATAATAGAAGAATACCGCTGAGTTGCCCGACGTGTCAAGTTGCCGTGTCGAACGTGTCAGTAGCTCGTGATCTGTCGCCTGTTTGTAGCTCGTGAAGTGTCGTGTTTTCGGTGCTCCGGAACAAGGGGGGCACGATGGGCACGGCATCCATTCACGAGGGTGTACGACGGATGCGGTTTTCAGATTTGCTGGATCGGACGGAGGCGAAGGAACTGACGCAGGAGGCAGCTTCGGAGGTTCTTGGGATCAGTGTTCGGACGTTTCAACGCTGGGCGGAGCGCTATGAGGCGGAGGGCGACGACGGGCTGGTCGACCGCCGGCTGGGGCGTCGTTCGCCACGGCGGGCGCCGGAGGAGGAACTGGAACGAATGCTTGCGCTGTACCGGGACAAGTACGCGGACTTCACGGTGAAGCACTTCCACGAGCAGATGCAAAAGCGGCATGATTATGTGCTGGGCTATACGGTGACGAAGCTGGCGCTGCACGCGGCAGGGCTGGTGCGAAAGGCTCCGAAGCGTTCGGCGCACCGCAAGAAGCGGCCGCGGCGGCCGCTTCGGGGCATGCTGCTGCACCAGGACGGATCGCGCCACGTTTGGATCGAAGGCCTGCCCGCGAGGGACCTGATCGTCACGATGGACGATGCGACGAGCGAGATCTACTCGATGGTGCTGGTCGAGGAAGAAGGAACGGCCTCGACCTTCCAGGCCTTGCGCGAAGTGATTGGCGAGCATGGCCTGTTCTGCGCGCTCTACACCGACCGCGGCAGCCATTATTTCCTGACCCCAAAAGCTGGCGAGAAGATCTCGAAGACGCAACAAACCCAGGTGGGACGGGCTTTGTCGCATCTTGGGATCGAGCATATCGCAGCCTATTCGCCGCAGGCGCGCGGGCGCTCCGAGCGGGTGTTCGGCACCTTGCAGGACCGGCTGCCGAAGGAGCTGCGGCTTGCCGGGATCACGACGGTTGAGGCTGCCAACGCGTGGCTGAAGGCGCATTACATCCCCGGGCACAACGCCGCGTTTGCGATCAAGCCCGAACAGGAAGGCTCGGCATTCGTGGCCGACCGGCATGAGGCCTGGCGCGAGGCGCTGTGCGTGATCGAGGAGCGAACCGTCGCCAACGACAATACCGTTGCATGGAACGGTCGGCGGCTGCAGCTGCCGGAGAGCCGGCTCAGACCTCACTTCGTCAAGGCTGTGGTGCGCCTACATGAGTATCCCGATGGCACCGTCAGCGTGTTCCTTGGACCGCATCGATTGGCGAGGTTTGCGCCTGACGGACAGCAGATCAGCCCCGACGCGCTTCAGCCTGGCGGCGTGCTCGGAGCCGTCAAGGACAAGCCCTGGCGGGCGCGCAAGCGCGCGTCCTTGACCGCTCCTGCGCGCGCCGCCGTCGAGACAGCGCGGGTCGGGACGGAGAAACGGGCTTCAAGTCGAACAAAGAAACTCACCCACAGGGCTAAAACCGCCACAACAGCCGTGGCATGATCAATCAGGGAAAGCCGTCCCCGCCTTCCGGCTCCCCTGCAAATCAGAAACGAAGGCGACAGATCACGAGCTACAAAAACACGACATCTTCACCCGCTACGGACAGTTGCCGTGTCGAACGTTGCCGTGTCGAACGTTGCCGTGTCGAACGCTGGCAGCCGCGGACTCCTTTGCATGGGGTTGTTTTCGATATTTTGGCCGTGCGCCCCTGCGGACGGCTATCAGTCCACGGTTACGGGCCGCCCTGCGCGACGTACTCCCGCCACCCCTTGGCCCGCAGGCTGCAGGCCGGACATTCGCCGCAGCCATAGCCCCAATCGTGCTGCGCGCCACGTTCGCCGAGATAGCAGGTGTGCGAGTGCTCGCGGATCAGGTCGACCAGCCCGGCTCCGCCGAGCTCGTGCGCAAGCCGCCAGGTCGCGGCCTTGTCGAGCCACATCAGCGGCGTGTGCAGCTCGAAATCCCTGGCCATGCCGAGATTGAGCGCGGACTGCAATGCCTTGATGGTCTCGTCGCGGCAATCCGGGTAGCCGGAATAGTCGGTCTCGCACATGCCGCCGATGATGTGGCGGATGCCGCGCCGATAGGCCAGCGCCCCAGCGAAGGTGAGGAACACGAGGTTGCGGCCGGGTACGAAGGTGTTCGGCAAGCCGTCCGCGCCCATTTCGATCGCGACGTCGCGGGTCAGCGCGGTGTCGGAAATCTCCGACAGCGTCGGGATATCAAGCGTGTGGCTGTCGCCAAGCTTCGCAGACCATTCCGGCCGGACCCGCTTGATCCCGGCCAGCAGCTGGTCCCGGCAATCGAGCTCGATCGCGTGCCGTTGGCCGTAGGTGAAGCCGAGCATCTCGACGCGGGCAAAGCGCGACAAGGCCCAGGCAAGGCACGTGGTGGAATCCTGGCCGCCGGAAAACAGCACCAGCGCGGTGTCGGAAGCATTCTGATCGGTCATGGAACGCGATTTAGCACCTGGCGGCGCCGTGGCCAATCCGTGGACAGCGTCGCGATTCCGGCGTGTTTTACTGGGATCGGGAGGGGTGTTTTGGCATAAAGCCAATACCCCTTTGATGCCGGTGCCCCATGACCCCATCCCGCGACATTTCCCGCCTGATCGAGATCATGGCTGCGCTGCGCACGCCGGTCACCGGCTGCCCATGGGACCTCGTGCAGAATTTCGAGACCATCGCGCCCTACACGATCGAGGAGGCCTATGAGGTTGCGGATGCGATCACGCGCGGCGATCTCGACGATCTGCGCGAGGAGCTCGGCGACCTGCTGTTGCAGGTGGTCTATCACGCCAGGATGGCCGAGGAGCAGAACGCGTTCGCGTTCGGCGATGTGGTCGAGGCGATCACCAGGAAGATGATCCGCCGTCATCCGCACGTCTTCGCCGACAAGGACGGCAATATCCAGCCGGCCGGCGTCAAGAGCGCCTGGGAACGGATCAAGGCCGAGGAGAAGGCCGAGCGCGCCGCGCGGCGGCCGCCAGAAGAGGCCGCGCACAAATCGCTGCTGGCGAGCGTGAAGGCGGGCCTGCCTGCCCTGACGCGCGCGATGGAGCTGCAGCGCAAGGCGTCCACCGTCGGCTTCGACTGGAACGACCCGCGCGCGGTGCTCGCCAAGATCCGCGAGGAGGCCGACGAGATCGAGGCCGCGCTCGACCGCAACGACAAGGCGGAGATCGCGGAGGAAACCGGCGACCTGATGTTCGCGCTGGTCAACCTCGCCCGCCACGTCGACGCCGATCCGGAAGCGGCGCTGCGTGCGACCAACGCCAAGTTCGAGCGGCGCTTCGCCTATATCGAGAAGGCGCTGGCGGCGAAGGGGCGTTCGCTCGATGGTGCGTCGCTGGAGGAGATGGACGCGTTGTGGAATGAAGCGAAGAGCGCAACCCTGGCTGTCGTCCCTGCGAAGGCAGGGACCCATACCGCGTGATCTAACGGTGACTGACGGTGTCAGTCCCGCGCGAGTCACCGGCAGCTGAAGTTTTTGTGTGAAACTGCGACCAAGCGCAATAATGATGGCCGGTGGTTATGGGTCCCTGCCTTCGCAGGGACGACATCGAAAATGTGGATGGGCCGCGTCAAAACACGCAATCCCCTCGCCTCACAACAGCGTCCCACGCAGGATCACCGCGGCGACGCCGAAATAGATCACGAGACCGGTGACGTCGACCAGTGTCGCGACGAACGGCGCGGAGGCGCTGGCCGGGTCGAAGCCGATGCGCTTGAGGATGAAGGGCAGCATCGAGCCGCACAGCGATCCGAACGTGACGATGCCGATCAGCGCGGTGCCGACGGTCGCTGCGACGAGCACCCAATGCGGGCCGTAGTCGAACAGGCCGAGCGTCTGCCAGAGCGTGATCCTGACGACGCCGATCAGGCCGAGAATGGCGCCGAGCACGATGCCGGTCGGCAATTCCCGCACGGCGACACGCCACCAGTCGCGCAGCCGCACCTCGTGCAGCGCCAGCGAACGGATCAACAGCGAGGTTGCCTGGGAGCCGGAATTGCCGCCCGAACTCATGATCAGCGGGATGAAGAGCGTCAGGACGATCGCCCTCTCGAGCTCACTCTGGTACGACTGCATTGCGGTCGCGGTCAGCATTTCCGACAGGAACAGTGCGCACAGCCAGCCGGCGCGCTTCTTGATCATCTCGCCGAAACCGATCCGCAAATACGGCTCGTCGATCGCTTCCATGCCGCCGAACTTCTGGGCGTCCTCGGTCGATTCCTCGACGATGGCGTCGATGACGTCGTCGACCGTGACGATGCCGAGGATATGGCCGGGGCCGTCGACGACGGCGACGGCGAGTAGGTCGTAGCGCGAGATCAGCCGCGCCGCCTCCATGCGGTCGGCCTCCGGCGAGATCATCAGCGGCTTCCGCGCCGGCGCCGCGGTCAGCACATTGGCGTGCGGATCGCCCGAGATCAGGCGACGCAGCGGCACGGCCTGGATCAGGGTCTTCTTGACCGGGTCGATCACGAAGATCGAGTAGACGGTCTCGCGGGTGCGCTCGACCATCCGGATGTGATGCAGGACCTCGGCGATGGTCCAGCTCGAGGGCACGCTGACGAACTCGGTCGTCATGATGCTGCCGGCGCTGCGCTCGGGATAGGCCAACAGCCCCGAGATGACGTTGCGGGTCTCCGGATTGAGCCCGTTCAGCAGCGTGGTGCGCAGCGGCTCGACCAGCTCCTTGAAGATATCGGCGGCACGGTCGTCGGAGACGCCCGACAGCAGCGAGACCGCGGTATCTTTCGGCAGCTCGGCGAGAATCTCGCAGGTGTTGTCGAGCCCGGGCAGGTCGAGCACCTCGATCGCCTTCTCGGCCGGCAGCGAGCGCAGCAGCTTGGCGGCCTCCGCGGGCTCCCGGGCGTTGAGCGCATCGACGATCTCGGGAGCCCGGACATGGGCAAGATCACCGCTCTGGCCGGCGAGCGCCTCTTTCGTGATGGTTTCGCTGGTGTCCTGCATCGATCCGCCTCGGCTTTGCGTTCTGCAGCGCAATGAACCAAGGCGGCGCGGATTTCAAACAGAAAGTGCGACGCCGCGTCGCAGGCGCATCGGCGCCCGCAACGTCACGGCGTCGTCATATTTCGGAAGATTGCAGGGACCGTCTTCGAGGACTTACGCCTCGTGGGGAACGGCGGCGAACCGGCTCATCACGATGTCGCGCTTGGTCTCGTCGACGCGCACCGTCATGTCGAAGCGCTCGCCATGCAGCTCCTTGTTCAGGACCTCGGCATTGCGGTGCAGCCAGCTGATGCCGGCGCCATCGGAGGCGTCGATCGAGAGATTGAGCGTCGAGCGCTTGGCCGCGAGGCGATCCTCGATCGCGGTGAGCAGCGCATCGATCCCCTCGCCTGTTGCGGCCGAAACCAGGAAGCATGGCCGCTCCGGCGGACGGCGCGCGGCGATATTGCGCAAATTGTCCCGCTCCTCGGGATCGAAGCGGTCGATCTTGTTCCAGACCTCGATGATGCGCTGGCCACCGTCGGCATCGGGATCGATGCCGAGCTGGCGCAACACCGCCTCGACGTCGCGCTCCTGCGCCTCCGCGTCCTCATGGGCGATGTCGCGGACATGCAGGATGATGTCGGCTTCCAGCACCTCTTCCAGCGTGGCGCGGAACGCGGCCACCAGCTGGGTCGGCAAATTGGAGATGAAGCCGACCGTGTCCGACAGCATCGCCTTGCCGCCATGCGGCAGGTTGAGCGCGCGCAGGGTCGGGTCGAGCGTCGCAAACAGCATGTCCGCGGCCTGCACGTCGGCGCGGGTCAGGCGGTTGAACAGCGTCGATTTGCCGGCATTGGTGTAGCCGACCAGCGCCACCACGCGATACGGCACGCGCTGGCGGCCGGCGCGATGCAGCCGCCGCGTCGCCTGCACCTTCTTCAACTCGCCTTCGAGCTTGGTGATGCGCTCGCTGATCAGGCGGCGGTCGGCCTCGATCTGGGTTTCGCCGGGGCCACCCATGAAGCCGAAGCCGCCGCGCTGGCGCTCGAGATGGGTCCAGGACCGCACCAGACGGCTGCGCTGGTAGTTGAGATGGGCGAGCTCGACCTGCAGCGCGCCTTCCTTGGTCTTGGCGCGGCGGCCGAAGATTTCCAGGATCAGGCCGGTGCGGTCGAGCACCTTGGTGCTCCAGGCCTTCTCGAGATTGCGCTGCTGGATCGGCGACAGCGCGCAATCCATCACCACGAGCTCGACCTGGTTGCTGGCGACGAGGCCGTTGATCTCCTCAACCTTGCCCTTGCCGAGATAGGTCGCGGGCCGAACCTGGCTGATCGGCGCGATCACGGAGTCCACCACCGTGAGGTCGATCGCACCAGCGAGGCCGGCGGCTTCCTCGATCCGCGCTTCATAGTCGCGGACAGACGAATCTGTTTGCGCATCGCCGTCGCCACGGCGCGTGCGCAGGTACGGGCCGATGACGATCACCCGCCCGGTGCTGCCGTCCCCCGCCGACCGTGCACGGTCGGCGCCCCCTTCACGATTGAAGGGTTCCAATCAGTTCACTCTCAAGCCGGTGCGTCCTCACCACCTTCGAACAACTGAATCGGAGCTCCGGGCATGATGGTCGAGATCGCGTGCTTGTAGACCAGCTGCGAGTGACCATCGCGCCGCAGCAGCAAGCAGAAATTGTCGAACCATGTGACAATGCCCTGCAGCTTTACTCCGTTGACCAGAAATATCGTCAGTGGCGTCTTGGTTTTACGAACGTGATTAAGGAAGGTGTCTTGTAGATTTTGTGCGCGGTCTGCCGCCATTGTTTTTGTCCCGCAAGCTTGTGCTTCTTTTTATTGAACCGGTTGTTGCTCTCTGACGGAGCCTCCTCCGGCTGCCCACCTGCCACGAGATCCCCCTCCGGCAGGCATAGCGGTAGGATTAGAGGCTACGCGCGGTTTTTAGGCAAGCCAGTTCGCGGTGCAGTCGGTAGGAACACGGTGGCAATTCTAAGAAAGTGCGGGAAAGAGACGAATATTCTCGTGGAGAGTGGATAAATCCCCGGTTGTACCGGCCCCGCCCTCGCCCCGCCGATCGATCCAAACCGCCCCGAGAGCCGCCTGTCGGCTCCCCGGCGGGTGACCGCCGGGGCTTCGCTTCGAGCCGCCAGCGGACTGCTGGCCTGCCGCGCCGGGGTCAGCCGACCCCGAGCGCCTTCAGCTTGCGATGCAGCGCCGAGCGCTCCATGCCGACGAACTCCGCGGTGCGCGAGATATTGCCGGAGAAGCGGCTGATCTGGGCGATCAGATAGTCGCGCTCGAACACCTCGCGCGCCTCGCGCAACGGCAGGCCCATGATGTGCTCGCCATTGTTGGAGGTCGGCATCGCCGGCACCATCGAGCCGACGTCCTGCGGCAGCATGTCGGCGGTGATGATCGCCTCCGGACCGCCGCCGGCCAGGATCATCACGCGCTCGACATTGTTGCGGAGCTGGCGGACGTTGCCCGGCCAGACGTGCGACTGCAGGACCGCCATCGCGTCCTGCCCGATCTGCCGCTTCGGCAGGCCGGTGGCGGCCGAGATCTGGTCCATGAAATAGTCGATCAGCTCGGGGATGTCCTCGCGTCGCTCCGACAGCGGCGGCACCCGGATCGGCACCACCGAGAGGCGATGATAGAGGTCCTCGCGGAAGCGGCCTGCGGCGATCTCCTCCTCGAGATTGCGCGCGGTCGAGGAGATGATGCGGACGTCGACATGGACTTTGCCGGTGCCGCCCTGGCGCTGGAAGGTCTGATCGACCAGCACGCGCAGAATCTTGTTCTGGGTCTCGCGCGGCATGTCCGCGATCTCGTCGATGAACAGCGTGCCGCCATGCGCCTCCTCGAGCGCGCCGGCCTTGCGCTGCTGCTCGCCGTTCGATCCCTCGATGCCAAACAGCTCGATCTCCATGCGCTCCGGCGTGATCGCGGCCGCATTGATCACCACGAACGGCCCCTCGGCGCGCCCGGAGGCATGGTGCAGCGTGCGCGCGGCAAGCTCCTTGCCGGCGCCGGAGGGACCGACGATCAGGATGCGGCTGTTGGCCTTGGCGGCGCGGTCGATGGTCTGGCGCAGCTGGTTCATGCAGGCCGAGCGGCCGGTCAGGACGCTCGCCGCCGGAGCCAGCTGCTTGAGCTCCTTCACCTCGCGCTTGAGCCGCGAGGTCTCCAGCGCCCGGGTCGCGACCAGGATCAGCCGGTCCGACTTGAACGGCTTCTCGATGAAGTCGTAGGCACCGCGCTTGATCGCGGCGACCGCGGTCTCGATGTTGCCGTGGCCCGAGATCATCACGACGGGCAGATCGGCATTGTCCTTCTTGATCTGCTCGAGCAACTGCAGGCCGTCGAGCTTGGAGCCCTGCAGCCAGATGTCGAGGAAGACCAGGTTGGGCCGGCGGTTGGCGATCTCGGCGAGCGCCGAGTCGCTGTCGCGCGCGGTGCGCGTGGAAAAGCCCTCATCGTCCAGAATACCCGCAACGAGGTCGCGAATGTCAGCTTCGTCGTCGACAATCAGAATGTCACTTGCCATGGGTTACACCTGCCTTGTCAGTCGCTCGTCGCGGCTTTGAATTTTGGCTTTTGCGCATTTGGCTCTTGATTGTTTGGCCCTTGATCAGCGGGATCTCGGATAGGTTCTTGGATTGGTTCTTGGGTCGGTTCTTGGATTTTTGGTTCATTGTTGGTCGCTTGTGCCGGGCCGTTGGTCGGCTCCTCCGGCGGATTTTTTTCACTTTCCGGTTCGGCCTTGTCCGGTTTGACGTCCGGTTTTTGGTCCTTGCTTTCGGGCTTGTTCTCCGGCTTGGCCGCCTGGCCCGTGACGGCAAAGCGCAGCCGCATCCAGGCGCCGCGCTGGCCGTCGCGGAAATCGGAGGCATCCTTGAGCTCGATGCGGCCGCCATGGTCCTCCAGAACGCGGCCGACGATCGCCAGGCCGAGGCCGGTGCCCTTCGCCCGGGTCGTGACATAGGGCTCGAGCAGGCGCGCGCGGGCGACCTTGGGCAGGCCGATGCCGTTGTCGACCACGTCGATCAGGATGTCGTCGTTCTCGCGCTGCGCCACGACGTCGATGCGGCCCTTGCCAAGTTCCTCGCGCGGCACCTGCTCGATCGCCTCGGTGGCGTTCTTGATGATGTTGGTCAGCGCCTGCGAGATCAGCCGGCGATCGAACTGCGCGGGCAGCGGCGACTGCTTGATGTCGGCCTCGATGTCGAGATCGGGATGGGCGACCTTCATCAGGAACACCGCCTGGCGCACCACGTCGGCGACGTCCTCCCCTTCCATCACCGGCTTCGGCATCCGCGCAAAGCGCGAGAACTCGTCGACCATCCGCCTGATGTCGTCGACCTGGCGCACGATGGTATCGGTGCACTGCTCGAAGATCGACTTGTCCTTCTCCTCGGTGATGGTCTTGCCGAACTTGCGGCGGATGCGCTCGGCGGAGAGCTGGATCGGGGTCAGCGGGTTCTTGATCTCGTGGGCGATGCGGCGGGCGACGTCGCCCCAGGCCGAGGTGCGCTGCGCCGACACTAGCTCGGTGATGTCGTCGAGTGTGATGATGTAGCTGTCGCGCGACTGGCTGGTCTGCTCGGCCGAGACGCGGACCGACAGATTGCGCTCATGGCCGTCGCGCAGGATCGTGACCTGCCCCTGCACCAGGCGCTGCGTTCCCTCGCGCGCGGTCTTCATCATCTCGTCGAGCTCGGGCAGCACGTCCGAGAGCGGATGGCCGAGCGTCTCCGATTCGGCGTGCCCGATCAGCTTCTCCGCCGAGCGGTTGAGGACGCCGATGGTGCCTGAGGCGTCGACCCCGATGATGCCGGCAGAGGCCGACGACAACACCGCTTCGATGAAGCGGCGGCGGCTGTCGATGGTTTCGCTGGCATCGACCAGCTCGTTGCGCTGGGTGCGCAGCTCCTGGGTCATCTTGTTGAAGATTTCGCCGAGCAGCGCGAGGTCGCTTTCCGACTTGTTGACCGGCACCTGGACGTTGAGATTGCCGGTCGAGACCTCGCTCGCCGCGCCCATCAGCTGGCGGATCGGCGACACCAGCCCGTTGGCGAAGTTCAGCCCGATCAGCACCGAGGCCATCAGGATGGTCAGCGCGATCACCGCGAACATCAGCGCGAACGCGACCTGGATGCCGAGCCTGCGGGTCTCGAGCTGGGCATATTCGGCCGCGCTGGTCTGCGTCTGCTTGAGCTGGGCAACCACCGCCGGATCGAGCAGCCGCGCCACGTACAGGAACATGTCGTCATAGGCCCGCAGGCGGACCACGGAGGCGACGTAGTTTTCCGGAAAGACCGAGATCTTCGGCTCGGTCTCGTTGATGTCCTTCAGGATGTCAGGCGGCGGCGCCTCGTAGTTCAGGCGAACGCCGGTTTCGGCGCTGGCGACGATCTTGCCGTCCTTGTCCATCAGCACCGCGACCGGGAGATTGCGCGACTCGGCGCCGGCCGTCATCAGCTGCAGGAACGTCATGCGATCCTGGTCGTAAAGCGGCCGCGCATGGGCGAGGTCATTGGCCATCGCCAGCGTGTCGCCGTTGATGAGCTGGGCGTGCTCCTGCATGTAGGCGCTGGCGATGGTCAGCGAATTCTGGATCACCTGCTTGGTAGGGCCGGAGAACAGCCGGTCGAGGCCGCGCTCGATGGTGACGTTGGCGACGATCGACACCAGCACGGCGGGCAGCACCGCGATCACCGAGAACAGGCCGACGATCTGCACATGCAGCCGCGCCGCGGCCCGGCCGCGCCGCCTCGCCTGCACCATCTGCCAGACTTCCCGGACGATGATGCCGACCAGCAGCAGGATGGTGCCGGCATTGATCATCAGGAAGGAGCGGACCACCTCGGACGTGGGCTCGATCGGGGTCAGCCCGGTCAGCACCACGAAGGTCAGGAAGGCGGACAGCAGCGCGATGGCCACGGCAAACGGCGCCAGCCAGCGCCGCAGCGGGAAGCCCCGCGCCTCTGCATTGGGCTCGGCCGACGGGGCGCGTAATGTTGAAGCGGTGGTCTCTGCGCTGGTCATACCGGCAATTGAGCTGAGAGCGATCGCCCGCGGGAATTGCGAACTGATGCAATCATATCACAATGTTGCCGAATTGCGACATTTCCGCGGCGCAAACCCCTGGTGCGGCGCCGTGTCCCCAAAACCATTTGTGACTACTCAATACGGTAGCGAGCTTGAAGCGAGGCTTGCGCCCCGCCCTGGCAGCCCTAGCCGCCGCTCCGGTAGACCTGGATGTCGAGGTCGCGGATCTTCTTGCGCAGCGTATTGCGGTTCAATCCGAGCAGGTCGGCGGCCCGGATCTGGTTGCCGCGGGTCGCCGCCAGCGCGGCGGTCAGCAGCGGGATCTCGATCTCCTTGAGGATGCGGTGGTAGAGGCCCGGCGGCGGCACGCCGTTCGGGAAGCCGGAGAAGTGCGAGGACAAATAGGCTTCGACCGCGCCGCCGAGATTGTCGACGCCGACGGTCGCCGTGCTGCCCGAGGTGACCGCGGGCGGCGCCAGCTCGCCGTCGATGACGGACGAGGTGATGACGTCCTGCGGATAGAGCGCGGCGAGCCGCCGGGCGAGGTTTTCCAGCTCGCGGACGTTGCCCGGCCAGCGGTGCTGCTTGAGCCGCTCGAGCGCCTGGGCGTCGAGCTTCTTCGGCGGCAGGCCGTCCTTCTCGGCGAGCGAGAAGAAGTGCCTGATCAGGTCGGGCAGGTCCTCGATGCGCTCGCGCAGCGGCGGCAGCCGCAGCGGCACCACGTTCAGGCGGAAGAACAGATCCTCGCGGAACAGCCCCTGTTGGATCAGGATGCGCAGGTCCTTGTTGGAGGCGGCGACGATGCGGACGTCGGTCTTGATCGGGGTGCGGCCGCCGACGGTGGTGTATTCGCCCTGCTGCAGCACGCGGAGCAGCCGGGTCTGCGCCTCCATCGGCATGTCGCCGATCTCGTCGAGGAACAGCGTGCCGCCCTCGGCCTGCTCGAAGCGGCCGGAGGCGCGGGTGTTGGCGCCGGTGAAGGCGCCGCGCTCATGGCCGAACAGCTCCGATTCGATCAGGTCGCGCGGGATCGCCGCCATGTTGACCGCGACGAACGGGCCGTTGCGGCGCCGTCCGTAGTCGTGCAGCGCGCGCGCGACCAGCTCCTTGCCGGTGCCCGATTCGCCCGAGATCATCACGGTGAGGTCGGTCTGCATCAGCCGCGCCAGCACGCGGTAGATTTCCTGCATCGCCGGCGAGCGGCCGACCAGCGGGATCGAGTCGAACTCGCCGTCATCGGCGGGACTGGAGACCCGCTCCTTCGGCTCGGCCAGCGCGCGGCCGACGATGGTGATCAGCTCCTTCAGGTCGAACGGCTTCGGCAGATATTCGTAGGCGCCGCGCTCGGAGGCGCGGATCGCGGTCATGAACGTGTTCTGCGCGCTCATCACGATGACCGGCAAATTCGGCCGCATCTTCTTGATCCGCGGCAAGAGATCGAACGCGTTCTCGTCGGGCATCACGACGTCGGTGATGACGAGATCGCCCTCGCCCTGGCTGACCCAGCGCCACAGCGTGGCGGCGTTGCCGGTGAGGCGAACCTCATAGCCGGCGCGCGACAGCGCCTGGTTCAGGACGGTCCGGATGGCGGTGTCGTCGTCAGCGACAAGTATGCTACCTGCAGGCATTGGTGTTCCTCATCGTGCATCCTGAGAGGCAGGCGAGGACGTACCCGGAACGTCATCGCGGTTGCTTTGGTCGAGTTGCTTGGCGGCGCTGTACATCGGCATCAGCACGCGGAAAGTGGTTTTGCGCGGCTGCGACTCGCATTCGATGATGCCACCGTGATCGCCGACGATCTTGGCGACCAGCGCGAGGCCGAGCCCGCTGCCGGTCTGCTTGGTGGTGACGAAGGGATCGAACAGGTTCGGCAGCAGGTCTTCCGGCACGCCAGAGCCGTTGTCCTTGACGCAGAATTCCAGCGGCAGCGAGACCCGCGATTTCTTGCCGGGCACCGACAGCCGCACGCCTGGCCGGAACGCAGTGGTGAGCTGGATCTCGGCATCGGTGCTGAGATCGGCCACCGCTTCGGCCGCGTTCTTCACGAGGTTGAGGAACACCTGGATCAGCTGGTCCTGGTTGGCCAGCACCGGCGGCAACGACGGATCGTAGTCCTCGATGAAGCGGACATTGCGGGCAAAGCCGGACTGCGCCAGGCGCTTCACATGATCGAGCACGGAATGGATGTTGACCGGACCGCGCGCCACCGGGCGGTCGTCGCCGAACACCTCCATGCGGTCGACCAGCGTCACGATGCGGTCCGCCTCGTCGCAGATCAGCCGTGTCAGCAGCCGGTCCTCGGAGGAGGCCTGCTGCTCCAAAAGCTGCGCTGCGCCGCGGATGCCCGACAGCGGGTTCTTGATCTCGTGGGCGAGCATCGCCGCCAGCGCGATCACCGAGCGCGCCGCGCTGCGGTGGGTGAGCTGCCGATCCATCTTGTCGGCGATGGTGCGCTCCTGCAGCATCACCACGATATGCCCGGGCCGCTCGGTCAGCGGCGCAACGTGCAGATCGACCTGGCGATCGCCGCCGATCCGCGGCGTGCCGAGATCGACCTTGTATTCGTTGACCGGCGAGCCGCTCGTCCGCACCTGCTCGATCAGCGCCAGCAGCGGGCTGCCGAACGGCACCAGCTCCTTCAGCGATTGCCGGCGCAGGAACTGGGTCGAGATCTCGAAGAAGGATTCGGCTGCGATATTGGCGTCGACGATCCGCCCGTCGGGTGCGACCAGCAGCACCGGATTGGGCAGCGCATTGAGAATGGCCTCCCCGTCAGTCGGCACCGGCCGGCGGAATTCCATGGCTGACGTCATGCGGCAGCACTCCAGGCAAAATCCTCGTAGGCGTCGGCAAGCGAGCGATGCACGCTGGACGGCTCTTCCGCGGTCAGGATGGCCTGCCGCCAGGCCTTCAATGTCGCGGCCGGCGCGCAGCTATAGGCCGCAGCAGCCTCCAGCGCCCAGCCCAGATGCTTGCGTGCATGCTTGAGCCCGATGCGCAGGCCATAGTGGCTGCAAACCTCGTCATAGAGCGCGCGAACGTGCTTGAGCTGCTCGGCGAGCGACGGCGCGGCCTCGGCGATCCCGGTCTCGAGGCGACGGCCGATCTGTCCCGGCAGCCAGGGCTGCCCCTGTGCGCCGCGGCCGATCATGACGGCGTCGGCGCCCGACATCTCGAGCGCACTGACAGCCTTGTCGAACGAGGTGATATCGCCGTTGACCACGACCGGGACGGTGACGGCGTCCTTGACCGCGCGCACCGCGTTCCAGTTCGCCTCGCCCTTGTAGAACTGGCAGCGGGTCCGGCCATGCACGGTGATCATCTGCACGCCGGCGTCCTCGGCGCGGCGCGCCAGTTCCGGCGCATTGAGCGAGCGGTCATCCCAGCCGAGCCGCATCTTCAGCGTCACCGGCACCTTGACCGCCGACAGCGTCGCCTCGATCAGCGTGATCGCGTGGTCGAGGTCGCGCATCAGGGCCGAGCCGGACTGGCCCCCGGTCACGTGGCGGGCCGGACAGCCCATGTTGATGTCGATGACGTCGGCGCCGGCGCCTTCGGCGATCCGTGCGCCCTCCGCCATCCAGTGGGTCTCGCAGCCCGCCAGCTGGACCACATGCGGCCCGACCCCGGCTGCCTCGCAACGCAGCTTCGACATCGGCTTGCCGTTCACCAGATCGTTGCTGGCGGTCATCTCGGAGACCACCAGGCCGGCGCCCAAAGTGGCAGCGAGTCGCCGGAAGGGCGCATCGGTGATGCCGGACATGGGCGCGAGGAGAACCCGGTTGGCGACAGCAATATCGCCGATCTTCAATGGGTTACGAGGAGTACCTTGCACGCCGGTCACAGCCGTCTCGTCGTTCTGTCAGCCACGCCATTGCAGCTGACGTCGCCTATTCTGCGCACAATTCTTGTGCAGTCAAGGCTCATGCCTACGGTTTAGACATTCCTATCATCAGTGCAGGTGCACTGCAACAAAATCTGCTTTTCCCACAGTCATCGGCAAACGCTCTGTTTTTGCGCAGCGGTCATGCTAAGGGCTGTGCGCGGCGATCCTCGCCGTCCCCCTCATCCCCGATTCGTCTGTCACTGGTTCAAAATGCCGAAGCCTGAGCGTACCGCAGCCATCCTTGTCGCAGCCGGCCGTGGACTGCGCGCCGGCGCAGGCGGGCCGAAGCAATACCGGACGATCGGCGGACAGACGGTGATCTACCGCGCCATGGAGGCGTTCTCCGGACATCCGGACGTGTTTGCGGTGCAGCCTGTGGTCAATCCTGACGACACCGCGCTGTTCGATGAAGCAGTCGCAGGCCTCCGCCATCGGCCGCCGACGCCGGGCGGCGCGACCCGGCAGGCCTCGGTCCATGCCGGGCTCGAGGCGCTCGCAAGCGAAAAGCCGGACATCGTGCTGATCCACGATGCCGCGCGCCCCTTCGTCACATCAGCCGTGATCTCGCGCGCGATCGCCGCGGCCGGCCGGACCGGCGCTGCGATCCCCGTGATTCCCGTCACCGACACGATCAAGCTCACCGGCGATGCCGGCGACGTCGAGGCGACGCCGGAGCGCGCGCGCCTGCGGATCGCGCAGACGCCACAGGCTTTTCGCTTCGACGTAATATTGGAGGCGCATCGTCGCGCGGCGCGCGATGGCCGCTCCGATTTCACCGACGATGCGGCGCTTGCCGAGTGGGCGGGATTGACGGTTGCGACGTTTGAAGGTGATGCTGCCAACATGAAACTCACCACACCCGAGGAATTCGTGCGCGAGGAAGCGCGGCTCGCAAGCCAGCTCGGCGACATCAGAACCGGCACCGGCTACGACGTGCACGCCTTTGGCGACGGTGACCATGTGATGATCTGCGGCGTGCGCGTGCCGCACACGAAGGGATTCCTGGCCCATTCCGACGGCGATGTCGGGCTGCATGCGCTGGTCGACGCGATCCTCGGCGCGCTGGCCGACGGCGATATCGGCTCGCATTTCCCGCCGAGCGAGGCCAAGTGGAAAGGCGCCTCCTCCGACCAGTTCCTGAAATACGCGGTCGAGCGCGTCACCGCGCGTGGCGGACGGATTGCCAATCTCGAGGTGACGCTGATCTGCGAGCGGCCGAAGATCGGGCCCTTGCGCGACACCATGCGGGCGAAGATCGCGGAGATCTCCGGCGTCCACATCTCGCGCGTGGCAGTCAAGGCCACTACCAGCGAGCGACTCGGCTTCACCGGCCGCGAGGAAGGCATCGCGGCAACCGCGAGCGCCACGGTCCGTCTCCCTTGGGACGATAAAGGCTGGGACGATAAAGGTTGGGACGATAAAGGCCGGAGTGCCTGACATGGGCGGCAGCGACGCTCGTGCCCTCTCCCGCTCGCTGCTCGACCTGTGCCGGATGCGCAAGCTGACCATCGCGACCGCCGAATCCTGCACCGGCGGCCTGGTCGCGGGTGCGCTCACCGACATTCCCGGTTCTTCCGACGTGATCGACCGCGGCTTCGTGACCTATTCGAACGAGGCCAAGCGGGTCATGCTTGGCGTCAAGGCGGCGACGCTCGAAACGTTCGGCGCGGTGAGCAAGGAAACCGCGACCGCGATGGCGATCGGCGCGTTGGAAAAGGCCGGCGTCGACCTTGCGGTCTCGATCACCGGCATCGCGGGCCCTGGCGGTGCGACACCAGGCAAGCCGGTCGGCCTGGTGCATTTCGCCGTCGCCGCGCGCGACGGCCGCATCATTCATCGTGAACAGCGATTTGGCGCAATCGGCCGAAGCACGGTGCGGCAGCGCTCCGTGGTCGAAGCATTGCGCATGCTGATGGAGCTCGCGCGCCCGCCGCAGGCCGCCAAGCCGCGTCGCGAGGCCGCCAGCCGGTTGCGGCCAAGGGTGGCTCGGTCGCCGCGGAGCCACGCTGCGAAACGCCGCCGGCCGCCGCGCGGATAGGCCCAACGCAAAGTCAAGTCGCGCCACGGCCCGCCTTACACGGGCTTGTGTCAACTGCGGCCCGGTGACGCTTACCTGAAATGGAACTTTGACGCGGCTTCGCCGCTTTATGTTGTTCCAACTCTGCTGTTTCGATTGTTCGTCCAACAGCAAAATCCCACAACAAGGAGAAAATGATGAAGTTGGGAACTTTGGTCGTGGCCGCCATCAGCGCTGGCGCCATGACGCTGTCGACTGTTGTGCCTTCGTCCGCCGCACCACTCGCTCCCGCGCGATTGCAGGATGAGCCTACCTCCGTCGAGCATGTGCAGTATCGGCACTGGCACGGTGGTCCGCGTTACGGCTATCGCGGCGGATACGGCTACCGCGGTGGTTACTATCGCGATCGTGGCAGTAACGGCGCGGCGATCATCGGCGGGCTGGCGGCCGGCGCGATCATCGGCGGCGCGATTGCGGCGAGCCAGGCCAAGGCCAACAACGACGCCTATTGCTCCCAGCGTTTCCGCACCTACGACCCGGCTTCGGGCACCTACATCGCATCCGGCGGCGTGCGGCGATCCTGCCCGTAAGTCGGCGAACGGTCTCCCGCATCATCCGTCGTGCCCGGCCTCGTGCCGGGCATTTGCGTTCCAGGGATGTAGACGAGACGGCTTCGCTACGTCGACAGCTGCGGCTTGCCGTAGACCTGATCCGCGCGCTTCTCGAACGCCGCGGCAAAGCGTGAAAATGCGGCGTCGAACATCGCGCCCATCAGCATCGCCAGCATCCGGCTCTTGAATTCGTAATTCAGGAAGAAGCCGACATCGCATTCGGTTTCCGACTTCGGCTCAAAACTCCAGCGATTCTCCAGATTGCTGAACGGGCCGCGCAGATATTCGACCAGGATCTTCAGATTGGGCCGATCGAGCGTCACCTTACTGGTGAAGGTTTCCCGCACCAGCTTGAAGGACACGGTCATGTCCGCCACCACGACCTCGGTGCCGTCGTCCTTGGGCGTGCGCTGGCGGATCTTGAGCGAATGGCATAGCGGCACGAATTCGGGATAGCGCTCGACGTCGGCGACCAGATCGAACATTTGGGGTGCGGTGTGCCGGACCCGCCGCTTGCTTGAGAATCGTGGCATCAGTGGATACTCGCACGGTTTTGCCCGAGTGCGAGGCGCTTCAGATAATCATCCGCCTGCGCCCGATCGGTGAAGCAAACCAGCGATTGATCGAGCCGCAAGCCGGCAAAATACTCGATCAGCTTCGGCCGCTGCTGCCGGCGATAGGTCCAGACGTAGCGGAAGAATTCGAGATCGATCTTCTCAGGGCAGCCTTCCGCCATCTCCGGGCGGACCTGGCCATAGCTCCCGGCTATCCGCCTGAAGATACCGAGCATGCAGGTCGACCGCGGCAGGTCGAACCAGATGATCGTATCGGAGAGCTCCCGGCGCAATTGCCCTGCACCATGCCTCATGTAGTTCCCATCCATGATCCAGCGCGGCTCCTGGGCTGCTTCGGTCATGCGGCGCTCGAATTCGTCCCTGCCCGACTCGACCCAGCCCGGTTTCCAGAACAGCGCATCGATCGACACGGCCGGAATCCCTGTCATCGCGGACAGCCGCCGCGCAAAGGTCGACTTGCCGGATCCCGACGATCCCATCACCAGAACGCGCTGCATTGGTCCAGTCCAAGGTTCGCTCAAGGTTCGGTCAAGGCCCGATCAAGCAACGGCGCGTGACGGCGCCGGCTTACCGCCGTTTGCAAAAATCTAGCGGCCGCGGGCCGTGCGCGCCGCCTGCAGTTTGGCGAAATCCTCGCCGGCGTGATGCGACGAGCGCGTCAACGGGCTCGCCGACACCATCAAAAAGCCCTTGGTATAGGCGACGCGCTCGTAGCCTGCGAACTCGTCCGGCGTCACGTAGCGCATCACGGCGTGGTGCTTGCGGGTCGGCTGCAGGTATTGGCCGATGGTCAGGAAATCGACTTCGGCCGAGCGCAGGTCGTCCATCACCTGCAGCACTTCGTGCCGCTCCTCGCCGAGGCCGACCATGATGCCGGACTTGGTAAAGATAGTCGGGTCCATTTCCTTGACCCGTTGCAGCAGCCGGATCGAATGGAAATAGCGGGCGCCGGGACGGACCGTCAGATAGCGCGACGGCACGGTTTCCAGATTGTGGTTGAAGACGTCGGGCTTGGCCGCGACCACGCGCTCCAGCGCGCCGTCCTTGCGCAGGAAGTCCGGTGTCAGGATCTCGATCGTGGTGGTCGGGCAGCGCGCGCGGATGGCGCGGATGGTCTCGGCAAAATGCTCGGCGCCGCCGTCGGCGAGATCGTCGCGGTCGACCGAAGTGACCACGACATGACTGAGCCCGAGCTTGGCGGTTGCCTCCGCGACGTATTCCGGCTCGCTCGCCTCGAGCGCGCCGGGCATGCCGGTCTTGACGTTGCAGAACGCGCAGGCGCGCGTGCAGGTGTCGCCCATGATCATGAAGGTGGCGTGCTTCTTGTCCCAGCACTCACCGATATTGGGGCAGCCCGCCTCCTCGCACACCGTGACGAGGCCGTTCTCCTTCACGATCCGGCGCGTATCTGCATAGCCGCGCGTGTTCGGCGCACGAACGCGGATCCAGTCCGGCTTCGGCGGCGACACGGCATCCGGCCGGTTGACCTTTTCGGGGTGCCGCGGGCGGAGCTGAGTGGTGGAGATGGTATCGACGATGGTGACCATGGATGCCTGCAAGTCGCGGGAGCATGATCCAGGCAGATCAATGCTCCGAACCAAGGGCTTAGCTAATCGGTGTTGACGCGGCTCGCAACCCGCCCCGCGACCCTAGCAGACCTGCCCATATATTGGCAGTCTTGCGGCCCGTTCCATGCCGATTCCCACCTCAAAATGGCTCAAAAACCCCGATCCATCAGCGCGACCGCGCCGCGCCTCGGCAAGGCGCTGAAACGCTCCTTCTTCGATCGCAGCGTCCACGAGGTCGCCCCCGACCTGATCGGCGCGACCTTCCTGGTCGGCGGCGCCGGCGGCATCATCACCGAGGTCGAGGCCTATCATCACACCGATCCGGCGGCGCATTCCTACCGCGGGCCGACCCCGCGCAACCAGGTGATGTTCGGCCCGCCGGGCTTCTCCTACGTCTACCGCTCCTACGGCATCCATTGGTGCGTCAACTTCGTCTGCGAGGAAGCGGGCTCGGCCAGCGCCGTGCTGATCCGCGCGATCGAGCCGACCCATGGGCTCGCGGCGATGCGCCGGCGGCGCGGGCTGGAGGACGAGCGCGCGCTGTGCTCGGGGCCCGGCAAGCTCTGCGAGGCGCTCGGCATCACCATCGCGCACAGCGAATTGCCACTCGACCGCGCACCGATCGCGCTCCATGCGCGCCTGGAAATGCCCGAAATCATCACCGGGGTGCGGATCGGCATCACCAAGGCCGTCGACCTGCCCTGGCGCTACGGGCTGAAGGGATCGAAATTCCTCAGCAAGCGGTTTTGAGCACCACGGCGTTATCAGCTATGACGCCTTCTTCAACCGCTCGATCGCCTCGAGAATCTTGGCGCGGCGCTCCGCTGCTGCCGCGCGCTTTTCCTTCTCTTCCTCGACGAGCTCTTCCGGCGCGTTGGCGACGAACTTCTCGTTGGCGAGCTTGGCATCGACCCGCTTGATGTCGGCGTCGGCCTTGCCGAGCTCCTTCTCCAGCCGCGTGCGTTCAGCCGCGAGATCGATCACGCCCTTCAGCGGCAGCGCGACCGCTTCGCCGCGGACAAGGAGCTGCACCGCGCCTTCCGGCGGGTGATCGGCGAACGAGATATCCGACAATCGCGCGAGCCGCTTGATGGTGTCGTTCCAGCGCTGCGCGCGGTCCCGCGTCTCGTCGGAGGCGCCCGCGATCACCAGCGGCGTCAGTGTCGACGGCGGGATGTTCATTTCCGCCTTCACCGACCGCATCGCAGTGACGAGATCGACCACCCAGCCGATCTCGGCCTCGGCCGCAGGATCGCTGAACTCGTCGGCGTCGAGCACGGCAATGACAGGCGGAATGATCGGATCGACCACCGGACCGGCTGTCGCGATCGCGGCCAGCTGCTCGCCGGTCACGCCCGACTTGCGCGGCCAGGACGCCAGCACCAACAGGCCGTCGCGCTTTGCGGTCACCGCCCACAGCTCCTCGGTGATGAAGGGCATGAACGGATGCAGCAGCTTGAGGATCTCGTCGCGGGTCCAGGCGACCATGGCGCGGGTCTCGGCCTTGGCCGCGCCTTCCTCGCCCATCAGCACGGGTTTCGCGAGCTCAAGATACCAGTCGCAGAACACGTTCCAGACGAAGCGGTAGATCGCGCCCGCGGCATCGTTGAAGCGATGATCCTCGATCGTCTCGGTGACCTCGCGGGTGACGCGCGAGGTTTCGTGCGCAATCCAGCGGTTCAGCGTCTCCTTTGCGCCCTTCGGATCGAAACCGTCCGGCTTGACGCACTCGTTCATCTCGGCGAAGCGGCAGGCGTTCCAGAACTTGGTCGCGAAATTGCGGTTGGTCTCGACCAGATGCGGCGACAGGCGGATGTCATGGCCTTGCGCTGCCTCGCGGGTCAGCGCGAAGCGCAGCGCGTCGGCGCCGTATTCGTCGATCACGCCGAGCGGGTCGATGACGTTGCCCTTCGACTTCGACATCTTGGCGCCCTTCTCGTCGCGGACGAGGCGATGGATGTAGACGGTCGAGAACGGCGCCTCCTTCATGAAATGGAGGCCCATCATCATCATGCGGGCGACCCAGAAGAAGATAATGTCGAAGCCGGTAACCAGCGTGTTGGTCGGGTAGTAGCGCGCGACCTCCGGCGTGTCGTCCGGCCAGCCCAGCGTCGAGAACGGCCACAGGGCCGACGAGAACCAGGTGTCGAGCACGTCCTCGTCACGCGTGATGAAGCCCTCGCGCTTGGCGGGGTCGACCGCCATGTCGTGGCCCTGCTCCGGCGTGATGATTTCCTGCTCGACGTAATAGCCGAGCGCGTGGCCGACCGCCTCTTCCTCGGTCTCGGCGACGAACACCTTGCCGTCGGGTCCGTACCACGCCGGGATCTGATGGCCCCACCAGAGCTGGCGCGAGATGCACCAGGGCTGGATGTTCTCCATCCACTCGAAATAGGTCTTTTCCCAGTTCTTCGGCACGAACGTGGTTTCGCCCGAGCGCACCGCCGCGATCGCCGGCTGCGCCAGCGTCTTGGCGTCGACATACCACTGGTCGGTCAGATACGGCTCGATCACGACACCGGAGCGGTCGCCATGCGGCACCATGTGGGTGTTGGGCTCGATCCGCT
Organism: Bradyrhizobium sp. USDA 4506; assembly: GCF_054058795.1. Lineage (NCBI taxonomy): Bacteria > Pseudomonadati > Pseudomonadota > Alphaproteobacteria > Hyphomicrobiales > Nitrobacteraceae > Bradyrhizobium > Bradyrhizobium sp. USDA 4506. The sequence continues at coordinate 2,888,298 of NZ_JBSSBM010000002.1, forward strand.
CGAGGAAGCCGAACTCCTCCAGCCTTGCGACGATCTTCTTGCGCGCCGCGAAGCGCTCGATCTTGTCAAACTCGGCGGCGAACTCGTCGGCGCCCATCGGCAGGCCGCGCAGATAATCCTCGTTGCCCACCAGGCTGAGGCTGCCTTCCTGGTCGAGCACGCTGATCTGCGGCAGGCCGTGACGCTTGCCGATCTCGAAGTCGTTGAAGTCGTGCGCAGGCGTCACCTTGACCGCGCCCGAGCCCTTCTCCGGATCGGAATAGTCGTCGGCGACGATCGGAATCCTGCGGCCGACCAGCGGCAGGATGACGTGCTGGCCGACCAGATCGGCGTAGCGCTCGTCGTCCGGATGCACCGCGACCGCGGTGTCGCCGAGCATCGTCTCGGGGCGCGTCGTCGCGACCACGATGAACGATTTCGGATCCTCGGGGCTGAAGCTGCGGCCCTCGATCGGGTAGCGCAGATACCAGAGACGGCCCCTGACCTCGACCTGCTGCACTTCGAGATCGGAGATCGCGGTGAGCAGCTTCGGGTCCCAATTGACCAGGCGCTTGTCCTTGTAGATCAGGCCATCGCGGTGCAGCTCGACGAACACCTTGACGACGGCGCGCGACAGGCCCTCGTCCATGGTGAAGCGCTCGCGCGACCAGTCGCAGGAGGCGCCGAGACGCTTGAGCTGGTTGACGATGGTGCCGCCGCTCTCGGCCTTCCACTGCCAGACTCGCTCGAGGAACTTGGCGCGGCCCATGTCGCGCCGGCCCGGCTCCTGCCGTTCCATCAGCTGACGCTCGACCACCATCTGGGTGGCGATGCCGGCGTGATCGGTGCCGGGCTGCCACAGCACGTCGCGGCCGCGCATCCGCTCGAAGCGGCACAGGATGTCCTGCAGCGTATTGTTGAGCGCGTGGCCCATGTGCAGCGAGCCGGTCACGTTCGGCGGCGGGATCACAATGGTGAAAGGCGCGGCGTCCTTGCGTTCAGGCCGGCCGGCCTTGAACGCACCGCTCTCCTCCCAGATCCGGGCCATCCGGTGCTCGATATCGGCGGGCTGGTAGTTTTTCTCGATCATGACAATGCGCTGTGGACCATGGAAAGCGTTAGAAAGCCGCCGGAGCGCACCAAGTCAACCGGACCGGCACGTCAAATCGACGTTTAGGGCATTTGGGGAGCTGATTGAGGGCCGCCAGGCCCAACGGCGGGAGCCAGCTTCGCGCCGACTGCGGTGCTAGCGCCCGCGGCGGAGCTAACGCCCGCGGGATACCCGCTCGATCTCGGCCTTGACGATCCGCTCGACCAGCCCGGGCAGATTGTCGTCCAGCCAGGACTTCAGCATCGGACGCAGCATCTCCTTGACCAGATCCTCGAGCGTCCGCGCATTGTTGCTCAGCACGGTGTTGGCCAGAGAGTTGAAGGCCGACTCGACGGCCCGCATCGTGGTTCCCGAGATGATCTGCTGCATGGGCGCGGTCTCGATCGCCGGCGGCTCACGGGCCGGTTCCGGCGCCCGGCTCCGCGCTTCCGTGAACTCGAGATCGTCCTGCGGCTCGACCTTGCGGAACGACGGCGCGGCGGCCGGGTCCGGCAGCGCCATCTCGTCGGTGAGTTCGAACACGTCGGCTTCGGGCTGGGCTGCGGGCTGCGGCGACGGCCTGATCTCGGCTGCGGGCGTCGCCTCGTCGAGGCTGGCGAGCAGCGAGTCGATGTCGTCCTGACTGTTGCTGGCCGCCGGTGCCGGCGCAGGCGGCGGTGATTTCGGCGCGGGCGCGGCGGCCTTCGCGGCCGGTGGCGGGCTCTTCATCGCGGGCTTGGCTGCTGGTGCTGGCTCGACCTTCGGCGCCGGCGCTGCAGCGGCGGCCGCAGGCTTCTCGGCCGCGGCCGGCTTCGCCTCGTCGTCGGCAATGATGCGACGGATCGACGCCAGGATCTCCTCCATCGAGGGCTCTTGGACCTTCGCAGGTTGCGTCATCTCCGACTCCACATCGAAACGATTTTACATCAAGCCCGAGAGGATTCGCCGGTTCCGATGATGCGGGCGGAGATTTTGACTGATCCCGCCCGACTTGTCCCCAGATCAAGCCCGCCCGAGGCTTTGTGCAAGCTTCGTGTCGCCCAATGCAGCGTGATCACAGGTGGCGTCGCACCTGTCATCACGCTACGCCGGCGCGCCGCGAATCGCCTTGCTGCCCGACAAAACGGTATGTCAGGCCAATTATCGAATGCAAGCAAACGCGCCTGTTTGTGGTCCTGATTAACTCAGAACCACAAACATGACGCGACAAGCGATGATGATGTGAAGGTGTTTAGCGGCCGTCGGGCGTGCGGACGCCGGCCCAGTTGTCACGAACTTGCTGGTAATGCACGCTCGGATCGTAGACGTTGGTCGAAAGGCCGAGCACTTGCGGCGACAAGCGGCCAACCGCGCTCAGCACGTTATAGGACGCGACGACGCGGTCGTGCTGCGCGGTCACCAGCGCGTTGCGCGCGTTGACGAGCGCCTGCTGCGCGTTGAGCACGTCGAGCGTGGTCCGCTGACCGGCCTTGGCCTCTTCGCGCACGCCGTTCAGGGCGATCTCCGACGCGGTCACCTGCGCCTGTGCCGACGCCACCTGCGACTTGCCGGCGACCAGCTGGCCCCAAGCGGTGACGACGTTGGCGCGCGCCTGATCGCGGGTCTGTTCGAGCACGAGGCGCTGCTGCGCCAGCGATTCCTTGGACTGGCGGATCAGCGAATATTCCGCACCGCCCTGGTAGAGCGGCACCGACAGCTGGACCGCCGTTCCCGCGCTGAATGCGCGCTGGCTGATCAGGGTCTGCTCGTATTGCTGCTGCACGGACGTTTGCAGGTTGACCGACGGGAACAGCGCCCCCTCGCTGACCTTGACCTGCAGGAAGTTGACGTCGACGCCGTACATCGCCGAGGTGACGTTCGGATTCTGGGTCAGGCTGAGATCGACGGCGGAGGCAAGCGTCGTCGGCAGGAAGCGGTCAACCGGCGAGCCCGGCGCGAGATTCTGCGGCTCGTTGCCGATGATGCGGCGGAAATTCGATCGCGTCGTCGTCAGGTTCGATTCGGCGGTGAGCTGCTGGGTTTTGCCTGCCGCGAGCTGCGCTTCGGATTGCGCGACGTCGGTGCGCGTCACTTCGCCGACATTGAAGCGGTCCTGGGTCTGCTTCAGCGTCTGTTCCAGCACGCGCGTGTTGCTGCGCTGAACCTCGACGATGGCGGAGTCGCGGAGATAGTCCATGTAGATCGTGGCCGCGCTCAGGATCACGGTTTGCTCGAGCACACGCAGGCCCTCGCGCGCCGCCGAGACCTGGCTTTCCGCCGCGCGCACCCTGGGCGCGGTCTGCGCGTTGAACAGCGACTGGTTGACCGTGAGGCCTGCGCTGCGTGGGGCGTTGGCGCCATGGATTTGGGTGCGGACAAGATTGTTCGCGTCGCCACCCTGTGTCGTCAGCGTATCGGTGTATTGGTACCCCGCGCTTGCCGTCAGTGCGACTTTCGGGCGGTAGCCCGACAGTGCCTGCGGAACGTTCTCGTCAGTTGACCGCACCTGCGCGCGTTGCGCGTTCAGCTGGGGATTGTTTTGGTAGGACCGCACCAGCGCGGCCTCGATTGTATCGGCGAGTGCGGGCACGGGGCCCATCTCCGCCAACAGAAGGACGGCAGTCGCAGCCGCGGTGACAACCTTCACCCCACGCATCCCCGGAAATCCAATCATTGTAGTCGCCGTCTCCCACACGCAAATCAGTCCGGCGGTCGCTTCAGTCGAAGTGAGTCCCGCCTCACCTTAGTCCGCAGCTAGGCCCAACGGAACTACCCCGCAACGGAACACGGTCGAAACTCTTCACATGGGGCAAACGGGCCACACTTCTGATTCGGAACGGGATTTTATCAGCCAATGCGCCGCGATCACGGTTAGAAGACGAAGGCGGGAACTCGCTCGAATCCGGGTAAAACGGGGGCCGAGGCGTCGAACAGCTCGCGATGGCCGAAATCCCCGTGGGAGTGCGTCACCAGGGTGGCGCGCGGCGGCGGCAACAGGCCGAACACTCCGACCAGCCGGCCCCCCTCCTTGAGCTGGCCGAACAGCCCGGTCGGGACGATTTCCGTCGCACCATTGAGGATAATGACGTCAAACGGGGCGCCCGCGGCATCGCCGTCGGCGGCCGCGGCCGTTTTGACGGTGATATTCTGGATCCCGAGTTCGGCGAAAGTCGTATTCGCCTTTGCGGCAAGCGCCGGATCGCTTTCGGTCGCACTGATCTCTGCGGCAAAGCGCGCCACGACGGCGGCGGCGTAGCCGGTCGCGCAGCCGACCACCAGGACCCGGTCGGTGGCCTTGATCTCGGCGGCCTGGAGCATCCGGGCGAGCAGCGCCGGCGTGATCAGGCAACGCCTGGTCGCACCGCCCTCGGCGACATCGAGGTCGAGGTCGAGGTAGGCCAGCGCCTGCTTGCTGGCCGGCACGAAGACCTCGCGCGGCACGGTCAGCATGGCATCGAGAATACGATCATCGGTCACGTCGCTCGGACGCACCTGACCATCGACCATATACTGGCGCGCGGTCGAAAAACCGGTCATTGGCGGAGACCCTGCAAGTTGCGGCATTGCCGCTGGAGAAGCTAGAACAGGGCCATCTTTTGGAACAAGCTCCGCCAAAACGCAACACGCCGTTGGCGGGCGAAACGTGCTCCCAAAACGGGCTCGCGGCTCCGTTTATTCGATCGTGACGGCAAGCCGGCCGATCAGGCGGGCCACTTCGTCGAGGTGCTCGGAATCATGCTCCTCGACAGCCTTCGCGAGTCGGCGGACGCATTCATCGTCACTGATGTCGGGGGCATCATTCGGAACGAGCGTCGGCTGCGGCATCGACAGGTCGATCAAGTTAATGGTCATCAAAATCACCTCTCAAGACCCGACGAAAGCAAGTGTTGAGGGTTATTGAGTCGATTTGACGACGTTTTCGGCCTGTCCGCTGCGGACCACGGGCTTGTGATGGCGATTTGGGGGATCGATGGGGCCAGACCAAACTGGCTCCCCGGGCTGGATTCGAACCAGCGACCATTCGATTAACAGTCGAATGCTCTACCGCTGAGCTACCGAGGAATAGGCGAACATCTGTTCGCGAGCGGGCAGCGTATAACAAAGCCTTTCGGCCTTGCAAAGAACCAAATGGCCCCTCACGCGAAACTTTAGCGCGCACGGTAAGCCTCTGCGATACAAGGGCTTACCTGTCGCCCGGCGTGCAACATGCCCAGCCCGCCGGCCCCCGCGCTCCTGCGGGCGCCTGGAAACACCGCCAGCGCGGCGGTCGCGCGGCGCCCGTGATTCTGTCAGGGGCGCGACGGCCCAGCTCCTCGCGCAAACGGGGTTGGCTACCGCCCGGCGATGGCAACGATGAACAGCGCAGTCGCGGCCAGCGAGGCGATGGTCCGCACGTGGTTCCAGAAGGTCCAGTCGGTCAGATAGCGCGCCCAAACCGACGCCGCCGACGTGCCCGCCGGGTCAGAGGCCGCAAGCTGATCGTTCAGCGGCACATTGAAGACGACGGTGACGACGAACATGCCGACCACGTAGAGGCCGCCGCCGCAAATCATCGCAACCGCGCCCGGCTCCTGCCATCTGAGCCCGCCGAGCACGACCAGCACGGCGCAGGACAGCGTGGTGCCGAGGAACATCGGCATGAACGGCGAGCGGACGATATCGACATTGATCGCGTTCATCGCCGAGATGCCGGCGGCCTGATCGATGCGGCCGAGCGCGGTCATGACGAAAGCCGAGAACGCGAAATAGAGCCCAGCGAGCAGGCCGCAGCCGAGCGCGGAAAACCAAAGCAAGCCCAAGGTCAGGATCTGGCGCATCGTTCCGCCTCCAAATGCGAGATATACTCGTATTTGTAAAATGCGATAAACTCTCGTATTAGAGCCGTCAACCCCGATCGCAGGGAAGAGAGAGATGTCGAGACCAAAGGCCGCGCCCGTGGACGTTCCCCTGCCCGGGCTGGCGCGGCTTGCCCCGACCCAGCAGCGCAGCCGCGAGCGCTTCGAGCGCATCCTCGCCTGCGCGACCGAGATCATGGCGGAAAAGGGCAGCGAGGCTTTCCGCATGAGCGACGTCGTCGCGCGCAGCGGCGTCGCATTCGGCTCGCTCTATCAATATTTCCCGGACAAGGCCGCGATCATCGGCACCCTGGCCGAACGCCATAACGCGGTCGGGCGCGATTGCGTCAGGCGCGATCTGGCCGCGGTGACGACCGCGCGCGACCTGCACCCGGCGCTGTGCAGGATCGTCGACAGCTACTACGAGATGTTCATGCGCGAACCCGTCATGCGCGACATCTGGCAAGCGACGCAGGCCGACCGCGCCCTGCAGAAGCTCGATGCGGACGACATGGCCGTGCTCTCCGGCTTGCTGTCCGACGCGGTCAGGCGAATTGCGCCCGACATGCCGACTGCCGCCCTCGCCACCTTTTCCGCCCTGAGCATGACGCTGATCGCAGCCGCCGTGCGTCACGCGATCACGCTGCCACCGAGGAAGGCGCGGCAGGCGCTGACGCAGTTCAAGACCATGCTGCCGCACGACCTCACCGGTCTGACGTAACGGCTCCGGCACGAGCGTTGGGAATATTCCCTGTACAAAAACGATAGATACAGGCGCATACGGCTTACGCCGTTCGCGTCAGCAGGAGCCAAGGATCGTGCGGCATGCGACTGGTCCCTACCGTGCGATACTTGCCTCCATTGTCACGTCTCCCTAAAATTCCTGCGATATTTGACGGCTATGAATACCGCCGGGAATCCCGGCAAGAGTTTTTAGAAAGTTGTGATTTGTTTCACACGAGGTGCGGCCATGCCGACCTAGGTTCCCGAAGGGATCACCAACGATTCATTAACCAAAGCGGGCGCCATCGTTCTTTTCATAAAATTCGAACGAATCGCTCAATCCGGACCGAAGACAGTTTTGCGACCATGGCGCTCTCGAACCTCGGAGAGCGTGATGAGCGAAGTCGAATTTGATCTGCTGCTGGACGCCGTGCGAACGGCGATCGCGCCCATTGCTCAGGAGGATCTCGTGGCTCAGCCCTCGCCCCGCATTCAGCCGCCACCGCGCGCGGCCAATGACAACCAGGCGCCGTGGCCGCTGATTCCGTTTCCTGAAGGTTGGTACGCCGCGAGTTAATGCGGCTTCTCATTGACTGGCTGCAAGCCATTGATGAGATGAGTGGAGGCCACGACCAGAATTGAACTGGTGTACACGGTTTTGCAGACCGTTGCGTAACCACTCCGCCACGTGGCCCCTTGCGGCGCACTTCATATACGCCCTCTCTGCGATAGGCAACCAAGCCGGACGGCTAACGCCGGCGTCTGCGAAAGTCCCGCTTCTTCGGTTTTGGCGCCAATTCCGGCATTTTGGCCTGCACTTCGCGGAATCTCGCCAGCATCCGCTCGAAACTATTAGTTAACGTTGCGGCAATATCCGGCCGCTTCTCCAGCCCCGCCAGCAGGATCGCGGCCGCCTCGATGGTGGACAGGCCGTCGCGGCGCGGTTCCCGCCGCAGTCTGCCGTAGAGCGAGGGCCGTTTCGGCCCGAGAATCACCCGCTGACACTTCAGCATCCAGGCATTGCGCCACCACAGCGCCTTGGCCTGGCTCCAGGTGCCGTCGAGCAGCACGATGCCCTCGATGTCGGAGAGGATGGCGCGCTGATGCGGCTCGAGCTCGCCCTTGCGGTTGATCGCAACGATCTCGGCATCGGTATCGAGGTCTTCGACCTTGGCGGAGCCGAGATAGAGCGCCGCCCAGCGTGACGGATCGGGTACCGGCCGGCCGAGCGCCTTGGCCAGGCTCGGCCAGGACAGCCCGATCCGGACCACGGCGTTTTCGAAATGCTGTGCCAACAGTCGCGCGGTGCCGAGCGCCCTGTCCTGCTCCTGCGGATGGATCAGGATCAGGAGCTGGATGCGGCTCTCGATCGGCGTGACGCTGTCGCAGATGCACAGCGGCAACGGCTTGCCGCAATGCGCGCACTCCTCGATCTCGGCGACAGTATCGGTTTTTGCTTCGGTCGGTTCGGACATCGCTCCGCTATACGCTTGCAATCGTGCAATTCAAACTATTCCGCGGGTGCGTGCACGCCTGACGGCTCGCGGCGCTGGCGCAGCCGGTCGATCAACAGATAGATCACCGGTGTCGTGTAGAGCGTCAGGATCTGCGACACGAACAGGCCGCCGATGATGGTGATGCCGAGCGGCCGGCGCAGCTCGGTGCCCGGGCCGGTCGCGATGACCAGCGGAATGCCGGCGAACAGCGCGGCCATCGTCGTCATCAGGATGGGACGGAAGCGCGCGCGGCAGGCCTCGAAGATCGCGTCCCGCGACGACAGGCCCTGGTGCCGCTCGGCCTCGAGCGCGAAGTCGACCATCATGATGCCGTTCTTCTTGACGATGCCGATCAAGAGGATGATGCCGACGAAGGCGATCACGGTCAGCGGCGTGTTGGTCACCTGCAAGGCGAGCAAGGCACCGAGGCCGGCCGACGGCAGTGTCGAGATGATCGTGATCGGATGCGCCAGGCTCTCATAGAGCACGCCGAGCACGATATACATCGCGACCAGCGCGCCGAGGATCAGCAGCGGCTGCCGCCCGCTGGTCTTGTTGAAATCGCCGGCATTGCCGTCGAAGCTGCCACGAATGCCCTCGGGCATGTGCAGCTCGTTGACCGCCTGCTGGATGTTCGTCGTCGCGACCTCCAGCGGCACGTCCGGCAGGAGGTTGAACGACACCGTGGTCGAGGGGAAGCCGCCGGAGTGATAGACCGCGAGCGCCGACAATCCACGCTGGTAGTGCACCAGCGCCGACAGCGGCACCTGCACGTCGTTGGCGCCGGCAACGTAGATGCGCTCGAGGTTCGACGGATCGCTCTGGAATTTCGGATCGATCTCGAGCACCACGACGTACTGGTTGCGCTGGGTGTAGATGTACGAGATCTGCCGCTGCGAGAAGGCGTTGTTGAGCGCGTTGTCGATGTCCTGCACGCGGACACCGAGGCTGGAGGCGGTCTTGCGGTCGATCACGAGGTTGAGCTGCAGGCCGCCAGGATCGCGGTCGGAGGAGACGTCCGTGATGCCCTCCACCGTCTCCATGCGCTTGGCCACGATCGGCGCCCATTTCTGCAACAGATCGAGGTCGGTCGAGGCGAGCGTGTACTGGTAGTCGGAATCGCTCTGCCGGCCGCCGGTGCGGATGTCCTGGGCGGCGAACATGAACAGGCGGATGCCCGGCACCATGAACAGGTTGCGGCGCAGCCGGTCGATCACCTGCGCGGTCGACAGGCCTCCCCGCTCCTCCGGCGGCTTCAGGCTGATGTACATGATGCCGCGGTTGGAGGTGGCGCCGCCCGGGCCGCCGCCGGAGCCGACCGACGAGCCGATGCCGGCGACGGCGGGGTCGGCCATCACGATGTCGGCGAGCCGCTGCTGCAGCTGAAGCATCGCCTGGAACGAGATATCCGCCGATGCCCGCGTCGAGCCGATCACGAAGCCGCTGTCGTCGGTCGGGAAATAGCCCTTCGGCGTCTTGATGTAGAGCGTCACCGTCAGCGCGACGGTCGCGAAGAACACGACCAGGGTCAGGAAGGGATAGCCGAGCACGATCCGCAGCGTCGCTGCGTAGAACGCCACGACACGGGACAGCGTGCCCTCGATGACGCGATCGTACCAGGTGGCATGATCCGAGGTCGCCTCCCTGATGTAATGCGCGCAGATCATCGGCGTGATGGTCAGCGACACCACGGTCGAGACCGCGATCGCGAACACCAGCGTCAGCGAGAATTCGCGCAGCAGCCGCCCGACGATGCCATCCATGAAGATCAGCGGCGTGAAGGCCGCGATCAGCGACAGCGAGATCGACAGCACCGTGAAGCCGATCTGCTTGGCGCCTTCGACCGCGGCCGGATATGGCGCCATGCCCTGCTCGAGATTGCGGTACATGTTCTCGATCATCACGATGGCGTCGTCGACCACGAAGCCGACGGAGATCGCCAGCGCCATCAGCGACAGATTGTCGATCGAGAAGCCGGCGAGCCACATTCCGGCGCAGGTGCCGGCCAGCGCCAGCGGCACCGAGACGCCGGCGGCGATCGTCGGCACCACACGGCGCAGGAACACGAACACCACGATCATCACAAGCACTGCGGTCGCGAGCAGCGTGAACTGCATGTCCTCGACGCTGGCGCGGATCGTTCCGGTACGATCGACCAGGGTGGAGATCTCGACGCCCGCCGGAATCCATTTCCTCAGTTCCGGCAGCATCCTGCGAACGCCGTCGACGGTGTCGATGACATTGGCGTCGCCCTGCTTGGTGATCTGGATCAGCACCGCCGGCTGCCTGTTGAACCAGGCGATCGAGCGCGAGTTGCGCACGGAATCCTCGACCTCGGCGACGTCGGCGAGGCGGACGTAATTGCCGTTCGAGCTTTTGATGACGATGTCGCGGAATTCGGCCGCGGTGCGCATCTGCTTGTTGATCGAGAGCGTCTCGCTCAGCCGGCTGCCATTGAAGATGCCGACCGGTCCCAGCGGGTTGGCATTGATGATCGCGAGCCGGACGTCGTCGGTCGCGATTCCGGCGTTCGCCAGCGACACCGGGTTGAGCGCGATGCGCACCGCCGGCTGGTCGGCGCCGCTCACGGTCACCTCGCCCACTCCCGGCACCTGCGAGATGCGCTGCGCCAGCACCGTGTCGGCGACATCGTACATCGCGCTGGTCGAGATCGTCTTCGAGGTCAGCGCCAGCACAAATACCGGCGACGCGGCCGGGTTGGCCTTGCGGAACCTGGGCAGCGACGGCAGGTCGCTCGGCAGATCGGCGAGCGAGGCGTTGATCGCGGCCTGCACGTCGCGCGCGGCGCGGTCGATATTGCGGCCGATCGAGAACTGCACCTGGATGCTGGTGGTGCCGAGTGAGCTCGTCGAGGTGATCTGGTCGACGCCCGAAATGGTGCCGAGCTTGCGCTCCAGCGGTGCGGCGACGGTCGCGGCCATTACGGAGGGATCGGCCCCCGGTCTGGACGCCGACACCCGAATGGTCGGGAAATCGACATTCGGAACCGACGACACCGGCAGGAACTGGTAGGCGACGATCCCGACCAGGAACAGCCCGATCGCAAGCAGTGTGGTGCCCACCGGCCTGCGGATGAAGGGCTCGGAGATCGAGATCACTGCATGCCCTCGGTGGCGCCCGCGATCGGCGGGCCGCTGGGACCCGGCTCCGGCACGGCCCGCTCGATCCGGCGGTTGAGGCGGTCGAGCGCCAGATAGATCACCGGCGTGGTGTAGAGCGTCAGCAGCTGGCTCAGCAGCAGGCCGCCGATGATCGAGATGCCGAGCGGGAAGCGCAGTTCGGCGCCGGTGCCGCTTTCGATCGCGAGCGGCAGCGCGCCAAACAGCGCCGCCAGCGTCGTCATCATGATCGGGCGGAAGCGCAGCAGGCAGGCCTGCACGATGGCGTCATAGGACGACATGCCCTGGTGACGCTCGGCCTCCAGCGCGAAGTCGATCATCATGATCGCGTTCTTCTTGACGATGCCCATCAACAGGATGATGCCGATCAGGCCGATCACCGAGAGATCCTGCCCGCACAGCATCAAGGCGAGGATCGCGCCGACGCCGGCCGAGGGCAGCGTCGAGAGGATGGTGATCGGATGGATATAGCTCTCATAGAGCACGCCGAGCACGATATAGATCGTGATGATCGCCGCCAGGATCAGCCAGGGCTGGCCGGCGAGCGAGCGCGAGAATTCGGCGGCGTCGCCGGAATAGATCCCGACGATGCTGCCGGGCATTCCGATCCTGCTCTCGATCGCCTTCACGGCCGCGACCGCGTCGCCCAGCGCCTCGCCCGGCGCCAGGTTGAAGCTGAGCGAGACCGACGGGAATTGCGCCTGGTGCGAGATCGCGAGCGGCGCCGTGGTCCGGACCAGCGTCGCCACCGCCGACAGCGGCACCTGCGCGCCGTTGGCGCCGGGCAGATAGAGCTTGTCGAGAATCGACGGGTCGCGCTGATACATCGGCAGCGCTTCGAGCACGACGCGGTACTGGTTGGCCTGGCCGTAGATCGTCGATATCTGACGCTGCGCGAAGGCGTCGTTCAGCGTGTCGGTGACGCCCTGCAGACTGACACCGAGCTGGCCGGCACGCTGGCGATTGACGTCGAGCGCCGCCCGCAAGCCGCCCTCCTGCGCCTCGGACGAGACATCGCGGAAGATCGGGTCGCGCCGCATCTCGGCGACGAGCTTTTGCGCCCATTGCGAGACCTCGGCGGCGTCGGTCGCGGTCAGCGTGTACTGGTATTGCGAGCGGCTCGACTGGGTCGAGATCTGCACGTCCTGCACCGGCTGGAAGTAGACCGTCATGCCGGGCACCGTCGCGATCTTCTCCTTCAGCCGCTCGATCACCTTGACGACGCCCTCGCGCCGCTGGTCGAGCGGCTTCAGCGTCATCACCAGCCGGCCGACATTGGTGGTCGGATTGACCGAGCCCGAACCGATCACCGAGACAACGCCGACCACATCAGGATCGGCCTTGATGATGTCGGAGACCGCGCTCTGCCGCCGCTGCATCTCGGTGAACGAGACGTCGGGCCCGGCCTCGGTCACCGCCGTGATCGATGAGGTGTCCTGCAGCGGCAGAAAACCCTTCGGTGCCAGCACATACATGATCAGCGTCAGCGCGATGGTCGCGAACGTCACCAGCAGCGTCGCGCGCTGGCGCCGCAGCACCCAGAGCAGCGTCCGATGGTAGAATTCCACCATGCGGTCGATGAAACGGCTGACCGCGGCGAGGCCCGGGACCGCCATCTCCTCATGGATGTTCTTGAGCAGCCGCGAGCACATCATCGGCGTCAGGGTCAGCGAGACGATCGCCGAGGTCACGACCGCGATCGTCAAAGTGAGCGCGAATTCGCGGAACATGCGGCCAACCAGGCCGGACATGAACAGCAGCGGGATGAACACGGCGATCAGCGACACCGTCAGCGAGATCACGGTGAAGCCGATCTCGCTGGCCCCCTTCAGCGAGGCCTCCATCACAGTCTCGCCGCCTTCCATGTGGCGGACGATGTTCTCGATCATGACGATGGCGTCGTCGACCACAAACCCGGTTCCGATGGTCAGCGCCATCAGCGATAGATTGTCGAGGCTGAAGCCCGCGAAATACATGATGCCGAAGCTCGTGATCAGCGACAGCGGCAGCGCAACGCCGGCGATCAGGGTCGCGCGCAGCGACCGCAGGAACAGGAGCACCACCAGTGTCACCAGCACGACGCTCAGGATCAGCGTGAACTGAACGTCGCGCACCGAGGCGCGGATCGTCACGGTGCGGTCGGAGACAATGGTCAGCTTGACGCCGGCCGGGACCGCCCGCTGCAGCCGCGGGATTTCGCCGCGGATCTGCTTGACGACGTCGATGACATTGGCGCCCGGCTGGCGCTGGATGTCGATGATGACGGCCGGCGTGCCCTGGTACCAGCCGCCGGTGCGGTCGTTCTCCAGGCCATCGACGATCTGGGCGACGTCGCCGATCGTGACCGGCGAGCCGTTGCGATAGGCGATGATGATCGGCCGGTAGGCGTCGGCGGCGGCGATCTGATCGTTGGCGGCGATGGTGTAGGATTGCTGGGCACCGTCGAGCGATCCCTTCGGCCCCGACACGTTGGCACCGGCGATCGCGTTGCGCAGGTCCTCCATCGCGATGCCGTAGGCCGCGAGCCGGGCCAGATCGGCCTGCACGCGCACCGCCGGCTTCAATCCACCGAGGATCGAGACCCGGCCGACGCCGGAAATCTGACTCAGCCGTTGGCCCAGGATGGTGTCAGCGAGATCGCTCATCGCCCGCAGCGAGATCGTGTCCGAGGTCAGCGCCAGCGTCATCACCGGCGCGTCCGCAGGGTTCACCTTGGCGTAGACAGGCGGATACGGCAGCGTCTTCGGCAAGATGCCGGCGGCAGCGTTGATCGCGGCCTGCACATCCTGCGTGGCTCCGTCGATGTCGCGGTTGAGGTCGAACTGCAGCGAGATCTGGCTGACGCCGAACGAGCTCGTCGAGTTCATCGACGACAGCGACGGAATCTGCCCGAGCTGCCGCTCGAGCGGCGCCGTGATCAGCGAGGCCACCACGTCGGGGCTCGCGCCGGGCAGTTGCGTCGTCACCTGTACGGTCGGGAAGTCGACCTGCGGCAGCGCCGAGACCGGCAGCGCCCAATAGCCGAGCGCACCGCCGATCATCAGGGCGATGCCGAGCAGCGAGGTGGCGATCGGCCGGCGGATGAACGGTTCGGAGACGCTCATGGCTGCGTGCTCGCTGTAAGATCGGCCATTACGAAGTCAGGATGCCAGTCATGGCTGCGCCTTCGGCGCGCCGCCCGGCTGTTCGCCCCCTGCTGCCGGCGCGGGCGCCGGTCCGGTCTGCCCCTTCTGATCGCCTTCGCTATGCTCGTGCCGGCCGCGATGCTCGCCGTCCCTGCCCTGCCAGTCTTTCTTGCCGTCCTTGCCCTGCCCTTCGCCTTGGCCAGCGCCGCGCTTGCCGTCGGGATTGCGGCTGCGCTTGCGCGGCGCGAGATCGGCGGCCGGCGGCCCGTCGTCCTTGCCGACCACGACCTTCGCGCCATCGGCGAGATTGGCAAAGCCGGTCGTCACGACGCGGTCCGACGTGGTCAGGCCGCTGGCGATGACGGCCTCATGCTCGTTCTGCTGGGTGACCGTGACCGGCTTGGCGGTGACGACGTCGCCCTCGCCGATCACGTAGCTGAAGGTGCCGGCCGGACCGCGCTGCACCGCCGAGGTCGGCACCACGATCGCCTGCGGCAGCGTCTCGACCTTAAGCCGCACATTGACGAACTGGCCGGGCCAGAGCTGGTAGCTGGCGTTGGGGAATTCCGCCTTCAGCTTCAGCGTGCCGGTGGTCGGATCGACCTGGTTGTCGATGCCGGTCAGCTTGCCGGTATCGATCACGGTGACGCCGTCATTGCCGAACACATCGACCGCGAGCTGGCCCTTCGCCGCCGCGGCGTTGACGCGCATGATCTGCTGCTGCGGTAAACTGAACCACACCGCGATCGGCCGCAGCTGGGTCAGGATCACGAGCCCCGTGGTATCGGCGGCGTGGATGATGTTGCCCTGGTCGACCTGGCGCAGGCCCGCGCGCCCCGCGATCGGCGCGACGATCTTGGTGTAGCCGAGCGTGGTGCGCGCATTGTCGATCTGGGCCTGGTCGGCCTTGATTATGGCCTCCTGCTGCGCGACCAGCGCACGCTGCGTATCGGCCTGCTGCTTGGAGCCCGCGTTGGTGGCAGCGAGCTGCTCATAGCGGGCAAGGTCTATCTTCTGATTGGCGAGCAGCGCTTCGTCCTTGGCCTTCGTGGCCACCGCCTGGTCGTATTGCGCCTGATAGATCGCCGGATCGATCTCGCCCAGAACGTCGTCCTTCTTGACGTCCTGGCCCTCGACGAAATTCACCTTGAGCAGCTTGCCGTCGACCTGCGAGCGCACGGTCACGGTATTCAGCGCCCTCACCGAACCGACGCCGTCGAGATAAACCGGCACGTCATGCACCTGCGGCGTGGCCGCCAGCACCGGCACCGGCAGGTCAGGCCGCCCGCCCGCGCCGCGCCCGCCGCCGCCATTTTGCTTGGGCTGGAAGGCGAGCCAGCCGAGATAGCCGAGCCCGCCGAGGATCACGAGCGTGATGAGCAAGGACACCATGCGCCCCAGCACGCGCGAGAGAAGGCTCCGCTTGCGCGGCGCCGTGCGTTTCTCGTCGTCCGTCGAGTCGGGCTTAAAGAGCATCGACCGGTCTTTCCATCTTCGGTTCCCAGCCGCCCCCTAATGCTTGATATAGGCTCACGATCGCCAATAGCCGGGCCAGTTGGGCCTGCGAATAGGCATCTTCCGCCTGGAACAGGGTCAGCTGCGTGTTTAGCACAGTTACGATATCGGCGGTGCCGGCCTTGAGCTGCTGCTCGGCGAGGTCGAAGGCGCGCCGCGACGACGACAGCACGTCGCGCTGCAGCTGCAGCCGGCGCGTGGTCTCGCGGATCGCGACCAGCGCATTGTCGACGTCGGTGAACGACTGCACCACCGTCTTGCGGTAGGTCTGCAGCAACTCGTCCTGCTTGGCCTTGGTGTATTCGAAATTGCCGAGGATCCGGCCGCCGTCGAAGATCGGCTGGGTCATGCTGCCGACCAGGTTGAAGAAGGCGGCATGCGGCTGGAACAGCGAGACCAGCGCCTGGCTCTGGTAGCCGCCCGTCCCGGTCAGCTGGATGCTCGGGAAGAACTGCGCCCGCGCGCTGCCGACATTGGCGGTGGCGGATGCAAGCTGCGCCTCCTGCCGGCGGATGTCGGGACGCTGGGTCAGCAATTCGGACGGCAGGCCCGGCCTGACGCGCGGGATCGCAACGGCGTTGAGCGAGCCGCCGGAGACGCGCACGCTTTCCGGCGGCCGCGACACCAGCACCGCGAGCGCATTGATGCTCTGATCGAGCGTCTGCCGCAGCGGCGGCACCAGCGCGCGCTGGTTGGCAAGCACAGTCTCCTGCTGCGCGACGTCGAGATCGGAGCCGGTGCCGGCCTTGAAGCGCTCCTTGATCGCATTGAGGATGCGCTCGGCGCTGGCGATGTTGCGCTGCGCGGTGCGCAGCCGGTCCTGCGTCGCGAGCACGGTGAAATAAGCATTGGCGACGCTCGCCAGCGTGGTCAGCGCCACCACCTCGCGGTCGAACCGGTTGGCAACGGCGGTCTCCTCCGCCGCCTGCGCGGCGTCGCGGTTCTGGCCCCAGAAGTCGAGCTGATAGCTGGCGCTCAGCGAGGCGTTGTAGTTCACCACCTCGCGCCCGCCATTGGTGAGGCCGCTGGCGCTGGAGCCGGAGGTGCGCGAGTAGGTTTCCGATCCGTTGAGATTGAGGGTCGGCAGCAGCGCCGCGCCGGCCTGCCGCGCCAGCGCGTCGGCCTGGCGGAAGCGCGCAACCGCAGCGGCGATGTCGAGGTTGACGGTCTGCGCCTCCTCCATCAGCTGCGTCAGCTCCCTGGAGCGGAAGCCCCGCCACCAATCGAGCGTCGGCAGCGCGTCGCCCGGCCGGCCGAGACGCGCGGCCTTGTAGCCCTGCGGCACGTCGAGCGCTGGGTCAGGGATGTCCTGGGTCAGAATGCAGCCGGCAGAACCAACGACCAGGCCGAGCGCAACGAGCGAACGTGCCGCGAGCCGGCGCACGCGGGCGGCGAGGCCGAACCGGCCTCCAGGCACCATCACGGACACCGGCTGGGTCACACCCGTTCTCCGCCGAAGCCAGACTTCGCCCGTGGCGCACGAATGACGCGTTCAGCGATGGTCTGGGTGACGTTCACGGGGGTATGCTTCCAATGGAACCTGCCTGTCCCATCCTACCCTTGGGACAATGGGGCGGACAGCCCTGTCACGATTGCGTGGCGTCGCATCGCAAGCGATTCGTAGCTACCTTGAATGCCGACTTTTCCCTATTTTTTACGGCATTTCCGCGCATTTCGGACCGGTGCCGGAAGTCACGATTCTTACAAAGATTTCATGGGGATTTCTCGGCTCCTGTTGCATTGAATCCGCAAGATGTGCCGGCGCGGCGCCAGACTCGCGCCACCGCGCACCGCGCCGTCAGGTCTTGATTGGCCGAGAGCGCGCAACTCACGCGAAACCGCGGACCACAGGATGATTCTGCTGGCCGACCCGACCGCCGCAAAACGGCGTTCTCCCCAAGCTCGTGGCCTCCGCGCGTGCGACGTCAAGCGCGTTGGACCCGCCTTTTGCCGCAGTGCAAAAGCCCTTCCCTTTTTCGATCAGCACACTAGGTTCGCCAAGCAAGACACAGCCCGGCAAAGAAATTCCCCGACATGATATTCAACAAAGACGTCATCGAAGCGATTGGCAACACCCCGCTCATCAAGCTGAAACGCGCGTCCGAACTGACCGGCTGCACCATTCTCGGCAAGGCCGAATTCATGAACCCGGGCCAGTCGGTGAAGGATCGTGCCGGCAAATGGATGATCCTGGAGGCCGAGAGGCGCGGCACGCTGAAGCCCGGCGGCCTCGTGGTCGAGTCGACCGCGGGCAATACCGGGATCGGGCTTGCTGTCGTGGCGAGTGCGCGCGGCTACCGCACCCTGATCGTCATTCCGGAGACGCAGAGCCAGGAAAAGAAGGACATGCTGCGGCTGTGCGGTGCCGAGCTGGTCGAGGCGCCGGCGCTGCCCTTCGCCAATCCGAACAACTATCAGCATCTCGGCAGGCGTCTCGCGGAGCAGCTGCGCAAGACCGAACCGAACGGCGTGCTGTTTGCCGACCAGTGGAACAACCTCGACAATCCCAAGGCGCATTACGACTCGACCGGACCGGAAATCTGGCAGCAGACCGACGGCAAGGTCGACGGCTTCATCTGCTCGGTCGGCACCGGCGGCACGCTCGCCGGCATCAGCCGCTACCTGAAGGAAAAGAACCCGGCCGTCGTCACCGCCTGTGCCGATCCGCACGGCTTCGGCATGTACGAACTGTTCAAGAATGGGCAGGTCAAATCGACGCCGGGCGATTCGATCACGGAAGGCATCGGGCTCGGACGCGTCACGCCGGTGGTCGAGACGGCGAAGGTCGACACCGCGTTCCTGATCTCCGACGAGGAAGCCGTGACCATCATCTATGAGCTTTTGGAGCACGAAGGCCTGTGCCTCGGCGGCTCGACCGGCGTCAACATCGCAGGCGCGATCCAGCTCGCCAAGCAGCTCGGCCCCGGCAAGACCATCGTCACCATCCTCTGCGACTCCGGCAACCGCTATCAGTCCAAGCTGTTCAACCCGGCCTTCATGCGCTCGAAGAACCTGCCGGTCCCGGAATGGCTGGAAAAGCGCAGTAACATCGAGCTGCCGCTGGTCTAGGGAGCGAATGCGTCCCCGCAGACGTCATTGCGAGGAGCTATTGCGACGAAGCAATCCATGCTTCCGATGCGGAAGATTGGATTGCTTCGCGGAGCCTGTCATCCGGCGGCGCTTTGCGCCGACCGGGTGGCTCGCAATGACGGCAGAAATCACCGCAGAATCTGGCTCAGGAACAGCTTCGACCGCGCGTGCTGCGGGTTGGCGAAGAATTCCTGCGGCGTGTTCGATTCGATGATCTGGCCGGCGTCCATGAAGACGACGCGGTTGGCGACCTCGCGGGCAAAGCCCATTTCATGGGTCACGACCAGCATGGTCATGCCCTCCCTGGCAAGATCGACCATGGTGTCGAGCACTTCCTTTACCATCTCCGGGTCGAGCGCCGAAGTCGGCTCGTCGAACAGCATCACCTTCGGGTTCATGGTCAGCGCGCGGGCGATCGCAACGCGCTGCTGCTGACCGCCCGACATCTGGCCGGGAAACTTGTTGGCCTGATGCGGGATCTTGACCCGCTCGAGGAACTTCATCGCAGTGGCCTCGGCATCCTTCTTCGGGATGTTGCGCACCCAGATCGGCGCCAGCGTGCAATTGTCGAGCACGGTGAGATGCGGGAACAGGTTGAAGCTCTGGAACACCATGCCAACCTCGCGGCGGACTTCGTCGACACGACGAAGGTTCGGGCCGAGGTCGATGCCGTCGACCACGATCTCGCCCTCCTGGAACTCCTCCAGCGCGTTGATGCAGCGGATCAGGGTCGACTTGCCCGAACCGGATGGGCCGCAGATCACGATGCGCTCGCCCTTGCCGACCTCCAGGTTGATGTCGCGCAGCACATGGAAGTCGCCGTACCATTTGTTGAGAGCGGAAATGTTGACGATCGGGGTTGTGGACATGGTGACCTTGTTCAGTGGCGGCGGTGAGCGTTGAGCCGGTTTTCGACGAACAGCGAGTAGCGCGACATTCCAAAGCAGAACACGAAGTAGATCATTCCAGCGAAGGCGAAGCCGGTAAAGGCCGTGGTCGGCGTCGACCAGGTCGGATCGGAGAACGTCGCATGCAACGACCCCAAGAGGTCGAACAGCGCGACGATCGAGACCAGCGAGGTGTCCTTGAACAGCGCGATGAAGCTGTTGACGAGGCCCGGAATCACGTGGCGCAGCGCCTGCGGCATCACGATCAGCGACGTGGTCTTCCACCAGGACAGGCCGAGCGCGCTCGCCGCCTCGCCCTGCCCGCGCGGGATCGCGGCAAGGCCGCCGCGCACCACCTCGGCCTGGTAGGCGCCGGCAAACAGCGCAATGCCGATCAGCGCGCGGACCAGCCCGTCGACGTTGAAATTGCCCGGCAGGAACAGCGGCAGCATGTAGGTTGCGAAGAACAGCACGGTGATCAGCGGCACGCCGCGCCAGAACTCGATGAAGGCGATCGAGAAGATCCGGATCAGCGGAATGGTCGAGCGGCGGCCCAGCGCCAGCGCGATCCCGATCGGCATCGAGGTGACGATGCCGGTGACCGACACCACCAGCGTCACCAAAAGGCCGCCCCACAGCCTGGTGTCGACGATGGGCAGTCCGCCGCGGTCGAGCCCCATCAGCTTGATCACGATCGCGATGCCGGCAAAGCTCGCGAGGCTCCCGAGCAGCGCCCGTTGTCCGGTTCGCATGCCGCCGCCGAGGAAAAACAGGATCAGCGAGACGATCGCCGCGGTCAGCAGGAAGTCGAACCACAGCGGCTGGCCCGACATCTGGAGCTGCTCGCGCAGCCAGGTCAGCGGAAAGATCAGCCAGCCGATCAGGCTGCCGACGAGCACGATGATATTGCCGACGGCCCACAGCAGCGGCCCGATCGCCGAACTCCGGCTGAGATTGACCAGCGCCCGACCGGCATTGACGACGCTGTCGTCGAACAGCTGCAACAGGCTCGCGACCCAACTGACGCCGAAGCCGCCTAGTCCGCCGCCGCGCAGCAGGAAGAAGGCGACCGCCGGGAACGCGAAGAAGAACAGACCCGCATTCAGGCCCTTCGCCGGCAGGCGCGGAATAAGGAGTGGCAGCAACAGGACGGCCGCAAGGACGAAGGTCAGGTTGACGCGCCAGCGTTCGGCTTCCGGATAGAAGCCATAGATCAGCTGGGTGAGCTTGGCCTGGATGTAGGGCCAGCAGGCGCCGACCTGACGGCCGGCGGTTTCGGCGAGACACGCATTGCGGTCCTTGCCGCTCCAGACCGCATCGACCAGCAGGAACTTGAACGCGGGAACGATCGTGTACCAGAGCAGCCCCAGCGCCAGGATCGTCAGCAGGATGTTGGTCGGCGAATTCAAGAGCCGCGTGCGGATGAAACCGACGAGGCCGGTGGTCTTCACCGGCGCCCGGCGTTCAGGCACCAGATCCTGCCGGACGAAGGATGACGCGGTGGCGTCGGTCATGCCCCAAGGCTCCGGTTGATGCGCCAGCCATAGACGCTCATGATCGCGCTGGTGACCAGCGAGATCAGCAGGTACACGCCCATGGTGATGGCGATGATCTCGATCGCCTGGCCGGTCTGGCTCAGCGTCGTTCCGGCAAATACCGAGACCAGGTCGGGATAGCCGATCGCGACCGCCAGCGACGAATTCTTGGTCAGGTTGAGGTACTGGTTGGTCAGCGGCGGAACGATGACGCGCATCGCCTGCGGCACGACGATCAGCCGCAAGGTGGTGCCGCGCGACAGACCGAGCGACGAGCCGGCTTCCATCTGTCCCTTATGGACCGACAGAATGCCGGCGCGGACGATCTCGGCGATGAAGGCCGCCGTATAGGTCGACAGCGCGACCACCAGCGCAACCAGCTCCGGAATCACCCGCGCGCCGCCGGCGAAGTTGAAGCCCTTGAGTTGCGGCAGCTCGAAGGTCACCGGCAGCCCGAACACCAGCATCGTCACCAGCGGCAATCCGGCCAGCAGGCCGAGCACATAGGGCCAGATCCGGATCGCCTGCCCGCGTTGAAACAGCGCCCGCCTTGCGTAGCCGCGCAGCGCCAGCGTGCCTGCGACGCCAATCGCAAGCGCGATCAGAAACGGATCAAGCCCGGGCTCGCCGATCGGCCGCGGAATCACCAGCCCGCGATTGGAGAGGAAGAAGGCGTTGAACAGCGAGATGCTCTGGCGCGGCCCCGGCAGCGCCGCCAGCACCGCGAGGTACCAGAATAACAGCTGGAACAGCAGCGGCAGATTGCGGACGATCTCGACATAGATCTCGCCGAGCCGCGCCAACAGCCAGTTCGGCGACAGCCGGCACAGCGCAATGATGAAGCCGATCATGGTGGCGAAGACGATGCCAATGCCCGCAACCAGCAGCGTGTTGAACAGGCCGACAAAGAACACCCGCGTATAGGTATCCGATCCCGAATACGGGATCAGATTCAGGCTGACATCAAAGCCCGCATTGTTCTTGAGAAACCCGAACCCGGAGGCAATGCGCTGCGTCTCCAGGTTGGCGCGGGCATTGGCCACGATCTCATAGGCGACCCAGGCCAACACCGCCGCGAACACGATCTGCACGGCAAGGCCAGTCCAGCCGGACTGGCCGCCGAGCGCGCGCTTCAGGCGGAAGATGAACTGCAGCGGTGGTTTTCGGGGCTCGGTCGTCATCGCCGCAGCCGCCTCGTCGCCGATCAGCGGATCGGAGGCGCGTACTGGATGCCGCCCTTGTTCCAGAGATTGTTGAGCCCGCGTGCGATCTGCAGCTTCGACCCGACGCCGACGTTGCGATCGTACATCTCGCCGTAATTGCCGACGGCCTTGATGATGCGGGAGAACCAGTCCTTGGTCAGGCCGAGCTGCTCACCGAGATTGCCGTCGGTGCCGAAGGCGCGCTTGAGGTCGGGCTTGTCCGACTTGGCCATCTCGTCGACGTTCTTCTGGGTGACGCCGAGTTCCTCGGCATTGATCTGGGCGAACAGCGCCCACTTCACGATGTCGAACCACTGGTCGTCGCCATGGCGAACCATCGGGCCGAGCGGCTCCTTGGAGATGATCTCGGGCAGCACGACGTGGTCGGCCGGGTTGGCGAGCTTCAGCCGCTGCGCATAGAGTTGGGACACGTCGGAGGTGAACACGTCGCAGCGGCCGGTCTCGTAGGCCTTCACGGTCTCATCGGCGCCGGCGAACGCGATCACCTCGTACTTCATGTTGTTACCCTTGAAGTAGTCGGCGAGGTTCTGCTCGGTCGTGGTGCCGGTCTGCACGCAGACCGACGCGCTGTTCAGCTCCAGCGCCGAGTTCACCTTCAGCGACTTCTTCACCAGAAAGCCCTGCCCGTCATAATAGGTCACGCCGGTGAAGTTGGCGCCGAGCGAGGTATCGCGCGACAGCGTCCAGGTGGTGTTGCGCGACAGCACGTCGATCTCGCCCGACTGCAGCGCGGTGAAGCGGTCCTTGGCTGACAGCGGCACGAACTTGACCTTGGACGGATCGTCGAAGATCGCCGCCGCGATGCCACGGCAGATGTCGACGTCGATGCCGGTCCAGTTCCCCTTGTCGTCCGGCGAGGAGAAGCCAGGCAGGCCGCCGCTGACGCCGCAGGACAGCTGGCCTCGGTCCTTGACCGTCTTGAGGGTTTGCGCCGAGGCGGCCTGGACCGACAGGGCGGCGGCAGCGGCAAGGGTGACAGCCAGGGATACGCGTTTCATGGGCGGGGCCTTTCAGGGTCGTCCGGTGGACGTTTGCATTGTGATCGCCTCGCGTTCACGGGCCATCCCAATGATCCCTTGCAGCAAAAATGCCGATTTGACCGGCAGTTTGACGTGCAAACCGGTCAGGCAACGGATCGTAGGTCGCGGCAGGCCCCTCAACGTGCGGCGACTGGTAGTTGCGCCGCATCACATAGCGACTGACGAGCCGGGTCAAGGGGTTGACGCATGTCTTCTACCTCTTGTTAGTAACACCTCCCGGCCCGGCCCCGTCTTCCCGGCGCGGTACGGCTGCGGCAAAAAGTCTAAAGTTTAACGGCAGCGCTCCATGACCTCCTCCGACGGCTCCACGCCCTCCCACCCGCAACAGGCCGCCACCCGCCTGGTCACGGCCGGCCGCGACACCAAGGCCCAGAAGGGCTTTGTCAATCCACCGGTGTTTCACGGCTCTACCGTGCTCTATCCGACCGCGGAGGACCTGCACGCCCATCGCGCCGAATTTACCTATGGCCGCCATGGCAGCCCGACCACGCGGGCGCTGCAGGACGTGCTGATGGCGCTGGAAGGGCCGCAATGCGCTGGCGTCGGCCTTGCCCCGTCGGGACTGGCGGCGATCAGCACCACGCTGCTCGCCGTGCTCAAGACCGGCGATCACCTCCTGGTGTGCGACAATGCCTATCGGCCGACCCGCAATTTCTGCGACAACATGCTCAAGCGCTACGGCATCGAGACCAGCTATTTCGATCCGCTGATCGGCGCCGGCATCGAGACGCTGTTCAAGCCGAACACCCGCGCGGTGCTGATCGAAGCGCCCGGCTCGCAGACGTTCGAGATGCCGGACGTGCGGGCGATATCGGCCGTGGCGCACGCCCGCGGCGCGCTCATGATCGACGACAACACCTGGGCGACGCCGCTCTATCACCGCTCGCTCGAACAGGGCGTCGACATCAGCGTGCAGGCCGGCACCAAATATATCGGCGGCCACTCCGACATCATGTTCGGCACCATCGCAGCCAATGCGAAAGCCTGGCCGCTGATCCAGGAGGCGATCCGCCTGCTCGGCGTCTGCGCCGGCCCCGACGACGTCTATCTCGCGCTGCGCGGGGTTCGCACGCTATCGGTGCGGCTTGCGCAGCACCACCGCTCCGGACTCGAGATCGCGCGCTGGCTCGGCGCGCGGCCCGAGGTCGATCGCGTGCTGCACCCTGCCCTCGACACCGATCCCGGGCACGCGATCTGGAAACGCGACTTCACCGGCGCCTCCGGGCTGTTCAGCATCGTGCTGAAGCCGGTGCCACAGACCGCGGTCGATGCAATGCTGAACGCGCTCACTTTGTTCGGCATGGGCTTTTCCTGGGGCGGCTTCGAAAGCCTCGCCATCCCGTTCGACTGCAGCGACTATCGCACCGCGACCAAATGGTCGCCGGGCGGGCCGACGCTGCGGCTGCATATCGGGCTCGAGAATCTCGACGACCTCAAGGCCGATCTCGACCGTGGATTTGCGGCGTTGAAGGCCGCGCTCTGATCCTCGCGCCCTGCCACGTTAGACGACATTAACCACGCTCCACCGGCGCTGACGCCGCGTTGCGACCAACGTCGTACGCCTTAAGCACGCGCGATCTCCGGGATTCTGCGGAGATGCAACGGCGCCGATAACTCGCCGTTCACCATCCCCACCAATCCCTTAATTGTCCGGACCTTCCATCAAGTTCCCTTATACTTTTGCGGCCGTAGTGATGCCTCGGGAAGGGCTGTCAGTGCCGCAAGGACGCGATTGCCCTGTGTGAAGGGCATTCAGACAATCGCATGAAAACGGCACGCATCGTGGTCCTCGGCATCGCCGGCGTCGCAGGCCTCGCGGCCATGTATCTCGCGAGCGTTGGCGATCGCAAACCGGCGCCGGTCGCGCCGCCCGTCGCGCAACTGCCGACCGTCGAAGTGCTGGTCGCAAAGTCCGACATCGGGCTCGGTCAATCGGTCAAGGCCGAAGACATCCAGTGGCAGCGCTGGCCGGCTGAAACTGCAAGCAGCGCGTTCATCCGTCACGACGCCAACGCCAATGCCATGAACGACATCATCGGTTCGATCGCACGCGCGCCCTTCATCGTCGGCGAACCGATCCGCGAGCAGAAGCTGGTCAAGGCCAACGGAAGCGGCTTCATGGCCGCGATCCTGCCCTCCGGCATGCGCGCGATCTCCACCGAAATCTCGCCGGAGACGGGCGCCGGCGGCTTCATTCTGCCGAACGACCGCGTCGATGTGATCCTGTCGCGTCGCGACAAGAATCCCGATCAGCAAGGCGGCCGCGATATCGTCACCACTGAAATCCTGCTGTCCAACGTCCGCGTGCTGGCGATCGACCAGGCGCCGAAGGAGAAGGACGGCAACAACTCCCTCGTCGGCAAGACCGTGACCCTCGAGCTCAAGCCCGAACAGGCCGAGACGCTGGCGCGCGCCCGGCAGAGCGGAACGCTGGCGCTGGCGCTGCGCAGCATCGCCGACGTCAACGAGCAGACCGACGAGACCAGAGACCATGCCCCGAAGCGGGGCGAGAGCATCAAGGTGGTGCGCTTCGGCATCCCGAGCTCTCTGACGACACAGAAGTGATGGGGGCTTCGATATGACGACGGGTGCGAAACAAATGGCGACGTCGACCACGCTGGTCCGCGCGCTGTCATTGTCGGCGATCACTGCGCTGATGCTGATCCCTGCCCTTGCCAGCGCGACCGATCCCGACAAGAACGCGGATGTCGCGGTGACGAGCAGCATCGCCGCCAAGACGCGCTCCGTCTCGCTCGGCGTCGGCAAGTCGGTCGTGGTCGACCTGCCGCGCGAGGCCAAGGACGTTCTGGTCGCCGATCCCAAGATCGCCAACGCCGTGATCCGCTCGGCGCAGCGCGCCTATATCATCGGCGCGGCAGTCGGCCAGACCAACGTGGTGTTCTTCGACGCCGACGGCAACCAGGTCGCCTCCTACGACATCGCGATCAAGCGCGACCTCAACGGCATGCGCGCCGCGCTGAAGCAGATGCTGCCCGGCGTCCAGATCGAGGGCGTCGGCGACAGCGTCGTCCTGACCGGCACGGTGGCAAGCCCGGTCGAAGCCCAGCAGGCGGGCGACATCGCCGCCAAACTGGTCGGCAGCGCCGACAAGGTCGTCAATTCCATCGTGGTCCGCGGCCGCGACCAGGTGATGCTGAAAGTCACCGTCGCCGAAGTCCGCCGGGACGTCGTCAAGCAGCTCGGCGTCGACCTCAGCGCCAATATGAACTACGGCACCGCCGCGGTGGTCTTCAACAACGCCAACGCCTTCACGGCCAATAACGGCGCGCTCGCCCCCAACAACGGGCTGACGGGCGCAGCCCTGAACAAGCTCGGCGTACCGACGGTCACGGCGACGCTGCGCGCGATGGAGAGCGCCGGCGTGGTCAAGACGCTGGCCGAACCCAACCTCACCGCGATCTCCGGGGAGTCGGCGACCTTCATTTCGGGCGGCGAGTTTCCGATTCCGACCGGCGTCACCTGCCAGACGACGACGTCGGGCACGATCGGCAATTGCGTGCAGACCGTCAGCTTCAAGAAGTTCGGCATCTCGCTCAACTTCACGCCGGTGGTGCTGACCGAGGGACGGATCAGCCTGAAGGTGATGACCGAGGTCTCCGAAGTCTCGATGGAGAACGCCCTGACCGGCGGCCAGAACGGCACGACCATTCCCTCGATCAAGACCCGCCGCGCCGACACCACGCTGGAAGTACCCTCCGGCGGCTCGATCGCGATGGCCGGGTTGATCCAGGAGCAGACCAAGCAGGCCATCAACGGCATGCCCGGCGTCGATCAGATCCCGATCCTCGGCCAGCTCTTCCGGAGCCAGGACTTCGTCAACAACGAGACCGAGCTCATGGTCATCGTGACGCCCTACGTGGTGCGCGCCGTTGCGCAGAAGGAGCTGTCCCGTCCCGACGACGGATTTGCCCCGGCTTCCGACGCGCAGTCGGCACTGCTGGCGCGCGTCAATCGCATCTACGGCGTTGCCGCACGCAGCGAGCCGATCGGCGCCACGCCGGTCAATTTCGGCTTCATCATCGACTGAGGCGCGGACCTGAAGGGGTTGGGGGATCCTATGATGACACGCAACACACAAGCCGGTTGTGCCAGGACGCTGTCGCTGTTGGGCGCCCTCGTCGTCAGCGCGATCGCGCTCGGCGGCTGCAATCTGACGGGCGACAATCTTGCCACCGGCACCGTGGGCGACGACTACCGGCAGCGGCATCCGATCGCGGTGACCGAGGGCGAACAGTCGATCGTCGTCTTCGTCGGCCGCGCCCGCGGCAACCTCACCGAAGCGCAGCGCGACGACGTCATGGGGCTGGCGCGCACCTGGCGCCGCGAAGGCACAGGCGCGATTGCGATCGACGTGCCGGCCGACAGCTCGAACGCGCGCTCGGCACAGGCGGTGTATCAGGAGATCCGCGGCCTGCTGGCGTCGATGGGCGTACCCGCCCATGCCATCACCAGGCGCTCCTATCATCTCGATGATCCGCGCGCGCTTCCGACCATTCGGCTGAGCTATCCGAAGATGGCCGCCGTCGCCGGTCCCTGCGGAGTGTGGCCGAGCGACCTCGGTCCCTCGATCTACAATCCGAACTACAACCAGAACAAGCAGTACGACAATTTCGGCTGCGCCACGCAGCGTAACCTTGCCGCGATGGTCGCCAATCCGTCCGACCTCGAACAGCCGCGAACCGAGACCGCAGCCTATACGCCGCGCCGTACGATCGCGTTCGATAAATACCGCAAGGGTGAGTCGACCGCGACCGCCTACCCCGAAGCCGAGAAAGCCAAGCTGAGCGACGCCGCGAAATGACCGAACAACAAGACGAGCCGCAGCACGCCAACGATTACATCGCGCCGGCGCCGCGGATTTCCGTGCAGGCCTTCTGCGCCAGCGTCGCGACCGCCGCGAACGCACGCGCGGCTGCCGACGACCGCCGGCTAGCCAAGGCTCATCTCTCGGTCCATATGGGCGGCATCGCCGCGGCAATCGACGCCTACCACAAGGCGCCGACGCCCAACGTCATCATGCTCGAGACCGAGCCGGATCATGATTTCCTGGCCGGTCTCGACGAGCTCGCCACGGTCTGCGATCCCGGCACCCGCGTCGTGGTGCTCGGCACGGCCGGCGAGACTGCGCCGTATCGCGAACTGGTCCGGCGCGGCGTCAACGACTACGTTATCGGGCCGGTCAAGGTGCTCGACATCGTGCGCTCGATCTGCAGCCTGTTCTCGGCCTCCGAAGCGGTCTCGGTCGGCCGCCTGATCGCGGTCGCGGGCGCCAAGGGCGGCGTCGGCGCCTCGACCATTGCTCACAATGTCGCCTGGACCATCGCACGCGACCTCGGGCTGGATTCGGTCGTCGTCGATCTCGACCTCGCCTTCGGTACCGCCGGGCTGGACTATAATCAGGACCCGGTGCAAGGCATCGCCAACGCCGTGTTCTCGCCTGAGCGTCCGGACTCTGCCTTCATGGAACGCCTGCTCGCAAAGTGCGGCGATCACCTCAGCCTGCTGGCGGCGCCGGCCACCCTCGACCAGGTCTACGATTTCGGCGCCGAGGCGTTCGATGCCATCTTCGATACGATGCGCATGACGACGTCCTGCATCGTGCTCGACGTGCCGCATCAATGGACCGCCTGGACCAAACGCGTGCTGGTCGGTGCCGACGATATCCTGATCGTGGCCGAGCCCGACCTCGCCAACATGCGCAACACCAAGAACATGATGAACCTGTTGAGGACCGCGCGTCCGAACGACCGTCCGCCGCTCTACTGCCTGAACCAGGTCGGCATGTCGAAGCGCCCCGAGATCGAGGTCAAGGATTTCGCCAAGACCATCGAGAGCCAGCCGATCGCGGCGATCCCGTTCGACTGCAGGCTGTTCGGTGAAGCCGCCAACAACGGCCAGATGATCGCGGAAGTCTCCGCGCGTCACCGCACCACAAGGACTTTCCTGCAGATCGCGCAGCGCCTCACCGGCCGTCCCGATCTCGCCGAAGCCCGCGAGTCGTTCCTGTCGCCGATCCTCAAGAAGCTGCAGTCGCGCCGAACCGACGGGCGCCGGGTCGCCGGCTAGCGTCCCGCCTGAAAGCGCCCTAGTCGCGGCGACTGGCTGCGACCGGGATCTTCTCGGCGTCGGCGCGGCTCGCATCCCTGCGCGCCAACAGTCGCTTCAGCGCGGCGACGTTGGCTGAACCCTGCTCCGCCGGCAAATCGGCCTTCATGATGGTTTCCGCCTCGGACTGGCGGCCCTGCAAGCCAACCACGACGGCGAGATTGGTTCGCACCCGCATGTCGCCGGGGGCGCGCTCCCGGGCACGGCGCAGCGTCTCCTCGGCCTTCGGCAGGTCCTTCGACAGCAGATAGGACAGCCCGATATTGGAGAGCACTGACGGATCGTCAGGCACGATCTTCAGCGCACTCGCATAATACTGCCGCGCCTCGTCGTGGCGATCGAGCTGGTCGAGCACGGCGCCCTGCGCCGACAGGATGCGCCAGTCCGGATCTTCCGGGGTATGCGCACGCCCGAGCACGTCGAATGCCTGCTGGAAATTGCCGTTGTCGGCGAGCGCCCGACCGTAACCTGCGAGCAGCGCCTTGTTGCTGGGCTGCGCCAGCACCGCCTGCTCCATGACGGCGACCGCCTGGGCCCGCTGGCCGGTGGCGCGCAGCGCCCGGGCGTATTTCAGCGCGGCGTCGGTGTCTTTCGGGTTGGCGCGGACGCGCTCGTGGTAGGTCGCGATGTCGCGCCGCGGATCGGCCGGGGCCGGCGTGGCCTCCGCCGTGTCGCCCAATGAGCCGGTGATGTCAGACGGGCCGGAGGTTTGACAGGCGGACAACCCGATCAGCAGGATCGCGGCAGATACCGTGCCCGCGAGACGGCGCGCGCGGCCTGAGGGTCGGGGGAATTTCTCAAACATAAAGCGAGACTCGGAACGGCGAAGGTTCCGGGATGCTCACAGCTTAACCCTAAGGTCCGGTTAAGGATGCCATCATGTCGCCGTCATCCGGTCCAGATGCGGTACCGGACGCCTTGCGAGAAAGCAGCCAAATGGCTGATTCAGTCGACGAACTGGGCGCCGAACTCGTGCCCGATTTGCCAGGCCAGCCGGCACTGACGCGGACTGCCGGTCGACAGGATGATGGTGAATTCCGGCGGGATCTCCAGATATTCGGCGATCACCTTGACGCCGCCGGCCGAAATATCGGTGATCATGCAGTCGCGTGGCAGCGACCCTGTGCCCAGCTGAATTTTGGCGACGCTCCGGCACGGGCGGCGTTCGCTCTTGCGGCGATTCATAAACATTCTGATCCCCAAGCCTTTCTGGGCAACTTCCTAGCCTATCGTCATAGCGGGGAAAGATTGGAAACTGCCTAGCGGAACCCATCGCAATTGAGCGGTCGCGTTCGAGATTCGTTTACCGGCGGCGCCCCCGCCGGGCGATACGAGCTGTGATCAATCAGAAATTGAATAGTTGAATGATCTGTGCTGCAGGTCGAATGACGTCTCCCCGATAGGCCGCCTCACTCGATAGCGTGCGTCGCTCCCGCCGTGGTCGCATGAGAACAAAAAGGGGTTGATCGCCAGTCGATAGACGATACCTATGTTCATTCGACTCGAATTCGCCGGGATGCCAGGAAGCATGGGAAGCATTGTTCTGCTCGATCTGATGGGGGGCGTGGCGCTCCTGCTGTGGGGCCTGCACATGGTCCATAGCGGGATTCTGCGCGCCTTCGGACCGGATTTGCGGCTGCTGCTCGCCCGGGCGCTGCGCAATCGCTTTACCGCCCTTGGCGCCGGCCTCGGCCTGACCGCCCTGCTCCAGAGTTCGACCGCGACTGCCCTGATCACCAGTTCCTTCGCCGCCGAAGAGATCGTCAGCCTGGTGCCGGCGCTCGCGATCATGCTCGGTGCCAATATCGGCACCACGCTGATCGTGCAGGTGCTGTCGTTCAACGTCGCTGCCATCGCGCCGGTTCTGTTCATCGTCGGCCTCGTTGCGTTCCGCAGCGGGCCGCGCTCCCGGATCAAGGATCTCGGCCGCGTCTCGATCGGCCTCGGCCTGATGCTGCTGGCCCTGCACATCCTGCTCGATACGATGGCGCCCGCCGAGAATGCCCCGGGCGTGCGCGTGTTCCTGGGCGCGATCACCGGCGATCCCGTGCTCTGCATCCTGATCGGCGCCGTCGTCACCTGGCTGGTCCATTCCAGTGTCGCCAGCGTGCTGCTGGTGATGTCGCTGGCCTTTTCCCAGTTCATCTCGCCCTATGCCGCATTTGCGCTGGTGCTCGGCGCCAACCTCGGCAGTGCCATCAATCCGCTGCTGGAGGGCGCGCGGCGCGACAATCCGGCGAGCTACCGGCTGCCGGTCGGCAATCTCGTCAACCGCGTCGTCGGCATCCTGCTGGTGGCGCCGTTCCTGCGCCCGATCACCGAGATCATCTACGCCTGGCAGCCCGATCTCGCCAAGGCGACTGCGCTGTTCCACATCGCCTTCAACGTCGCGACCGCGCTGCTGTTCATCGGCGTGCTCGACCACATGGCGCGGCTGCTCGAGCGTCTGCTGCCGAAGCGAGCGCAGGAGACCGATCCATCACGGCCGCGCTATCTCGACGAGAGTGCGCTGGAGACGCCTTCACTGGCGCTGGCCGATGCGGCGCGCGAGGTGCTGCATATGGGCGATCACACCGAGGCCATGCTGCGCAAGGTGATGGCGGCGATGCTGACCAACGATCGCGCCCTGGTCGACCAGGTGTCGAAGATGGACAACACCGTCGACCGGCTGAACGAGGCGATCAAGCTTTACGTCACGAAACTCACCCGCGGCAGCCTGGACGAGCGCGAGGGCCAGCGCGCGATGGAGATCGTCGCGTTCGCGATCAATCTCGAGCATATCGGCGACATCATCGACAAGAACCTGAGCGAGCTCGCAACCAAGAAGATCAAGCATCGCCTGCAATTCTCCAGCGAAGGCGCCGAGGAATTGTCGGCGTTCCATAAGCGCACGATCGACTCGCTGCGGATCGCGTTCGGCGTGTTCATGTCGGGCGATGCCAACGAGGCGCGCAAGCTGCTCACCGAGAAGGCGGCGCTGCGCGCGGCCGAATTGGCCGCCGTCGAGCGTCATCTGGAGCGCCTGCGCGAAGGCCGGCCCGAAACCATCGAGACCACTTCGCTGCATCTCGACGTGCTGCGCGACCTTCGCCGCATCCATTCGCACATCTGCTCGGTTGCCTATCCCGTTCTCGATGCCGCCGGCGAGACCGCCGCCGATCGCGAGAGCACCACCATGGAAGCGACCGAGGTTGCGGCGCCCGCGGCTTCGAGCTCTCCGGGTTCCTAACGCCGGCAAGGCCCGCCGCGCCGGCATGGCGTGATGCGATCTGCGCTCGCTATGTCGGCGGCCGATGTTCGGAGCCGGAACGCCGCTGCGGAAGCGCAGAAACCGCAGCGAGTTGGTTGATGCTGTCACGCTGGCGATCGAAGGCCCCGAGCAGATCCCCTTGCAGCAGCCGGCCGCCCGACAGCTTCATCCGAAGCGGATCGACGTTGCGGCCGTTGATCCGCACCTCGTAATAAAGGTGCGGTCCGGTCGAGAGCCCGGTCGATCCGACAAAGGCGATCGTCTCGCCCTGACGGACGCGGTCTCCGATCTTCAGCCCGGGCGGGAAGCTCGCGACGTGGGCATAGGTCGTCTCATAGCCGCGGTCGTGCCGCACGCGGATATATTTCCCGTACCCGCGTTCGTACCCTTCGGTCTCGACGACGCCGGCGCCCGCGGCCGCGATGGGCGACCCATAGGGCGCTGCATAATCAACGCCCTCATGGAAGCGGCGGTCGCCAAGGATCGGATGAATCCGCCAACCAAAGCCGTCGCCGAGCCGCCCGCTCACGACCGGCTTGCGCAACAGGAATTTGGTGATGGACTGGCCGGTCTCATCATAGAAATCGGAGCTGCCATCGTCCGGCGCCGTGAAGCGATAGTACCGGCGGGTCTGCCCGCCCGCCGTCAAATCGATGAAGACCAACTCCGGCTGACCGATGTCGTTCGGCGCGTAGATGATCTCGGCCACATCGGCGTCGCCGAGCGGCTCGTCGAGATCGAAATCGCGGCCACAGAGCCGCATCAGTTCAGCAACGATCCCCTGGTCGACGTGGTTGGAGCGCGCAAGCGCGTCAAGGCCGTCACGCAGTGTTTCGCCCGGAACGGAATGCGTATCGATCGACTCACGCAGCGGGCTCTCGCTGCGCGCGGCGATGTCGGGCTGTTCGGGCGCGATCGGCTGGTATTGGCCGCCATCGGTGCGACCGACGGCGGACACATCGGAGCCGGCGCGTTCGATCGACACCTTCGCGACATGGCCGCGCGGCGAACCGGCGTCTTCGCCTTGTTCGATGACCGTGATTTTCTCGCCACCGGACAGCGTCTCCAGAGCGCCAGGCGACGGGAAAGCCGCCAGGATCGCCGGCGCGTCCTCCGCGGCCGCCGCCAGCGCCCGCAGAATGGCGGACAGCGTGTCGCCGCTCCTCGCGATAATGACATGTCGACGGTGACGCGACGACGTAGGCGACTTCGGAAGGTTGGTGACGTTGACAGCCTCGCCGATCGGAGCCGGCGGATGCGGCACGTCTTCACCGTCAGCATAGGCGCTGGTGCCGCCCGGCAGCGGGCGCCGCGCTGGACCTGTCCGTATGATGGCCGGCAGCTCCGACAGCAGGTCGCGTTGCGAGCCCGCTCGCGCGTCGTCCTTTTCGTCTCCCCGCGCTTCCTGGTGTGGCGCGAGATCGATCTCCGCGAGCCGCGCTGACACGCGGGTAAATCGACGGACCGCGCCGGCATCGCTCAGCTGCTCAATCTTGAGCGCAGCGGAATTGCCCTGCGGGCCGAGCCTCCGGTCGAGACGATCGCCGCGTCGCGCCTCGTCAACCACCTGCCCTGCAAAGCGCGGAAGTGACACGTCCGGCGCGGCTGCGAATCGCGCGTGATCGCCAAACGCCCCACGAAGCGCACCGGCAAGAAGAGCGACGGCGGCGGATCCGATCAGAATCGTCCCCGCCATCCAGCGGAGACTGACGGCGCGCCGGTCAGGCAATTTGCGCTCGCCGGTGAGCGGTGGCTCGTCAAGCGACGGAATATTGCGGACGGTCGATAGATAACCAGCCGCTTTCGTCGCTTCGTCACGGCTGGTCATCAACGCCCCTCATCCCCTGGGGCACGGTCTCGAGATGCCGCCACGCCCACGGCAAGCCGTAGATGCCATGCGGCTTGGGGCGAATGTTTGACCTTGGTTCAGATTCGGTCGCAATTGATGCCGGGCTGAGCCCGATGCTGGAATCTATCGAGCTTCCCGAACAAGGCCCGGCATACCGCTCGCCGCTCCGACGATGACGGCAATCAGCTGTCGAGCGTTTTCGACCCGCGGCCGCGGTTCTTCACGATCAGCATGATGTTGCGGATGTAGATCAGCGTGGCGAGACCCTGCCCGATGATGATGACGGGCTCGCGCTTGGCAAGCCCATAGATCAGCGTCATCAGGCCGCCGCCCATCGAAAAGAACCAGAACGCCATCGGCACCACGCTCTGGCCGGCGCGTTCGCTGGAGATCCACTGCACGAGGAAGCGCGCGGTGAAGAACAATTGCGCGATCAGTCCGAACGCCAGCCAGAAGTCGAACTTGGCGATGAACACGTCGTAGAGATAGGCGCTCAGCGCCTGACCGTACTGAATCAGCATCACTTCACCTCGGTCACGCCCGGCACACCAGTGACATCGGGCACTTCAGCGACCACTTCAGTGACGACCGGCGTCGGCTTCTTGCGGCGGATCAGCCACCACACGCCGGCGAGATCCATGATCCCGATCCAGAGCCGGTCGAAGAATCCATAGTTCGACACGCCGGAATGGCGCGGCCGGTCGACGACGTCGACATAGGCAATCGTCAGCCCCTCGCGGCGGACCAGTGCCGGAAGAAAACGATGCAGCCCGTCGAAGTAAGGCATCGCCAGAAACACCTCGCGCGGAAACGCCTTCAGGCCGCATCCGGTGTCGCGGGTGCCGTCGCGCAGGATGATGCCGCGCACCGTGTTGGCGATGCGCGATTGCAGCTTCTTGAAGCCGGTGTCCTTGCGCCCGACGCGCTGGCCCGCGGCGAGGCCGACGCGGCCGTTGCCACTCTCGACCGCCGCGATCAGGTCCGGCAAGAAGGCGGGATTGTTCTGCCCGTCACCGTCGAGCGTCGCCACGATCGCGCCGCGCGCGGCGCGCACGCCGCTGCGCACGGCCGCCGACTGGCCCGACGAGACCGCGTGGCGGAGCTGCCGGAGATTGGGCCGCCCGGCCATGACCCCGCTCAGCCGCTCGCCGGTGGCATCCGTCGAGCCGTCATTGACGTAGACGATCTCGTAAGCCCAGCGTCCGTCGAGCGCGGCCGCGATCTCGGCGATCAACGGCGCGATATTGTCCGCCTCGTTGCGCACAGGCACGACGATGGAAACGGCGACCGGCGTCTGATCGGGAGCAGGCAAATCGGCACTCGTGGTTGGTGTTGTCGGCGATGGAACCAGCCCGATCCGGCCGTCGGGCGACCGCTTTTATGGGGCGAAGGCGCTCCTCGCAACCCTTTTGAGACGCCCGTCCGACGGTCCTGACAGCGCCACCACAGTGCCGTCGCGATGAATGGCAAAACCAAGGCGGCGGGCGGCGAACCAGTAGCGCACGACCATTGCGCCGATCACCCCGACCAGCGCGCCGGCCACCACGTCGCTCGGATGATGCGCCAGCAGCACGAGCCGGGTTGCGGCGATGACCAGCGCATAGACCAGCATCGCGAACCGCGCGCCCGGCCACACCGCGGATATGGCAAAGGCCAGCGCGAACGCCGTGATCGAATGTCCCGACGGAAAGCTCGAATAGGCCTCGGTGCCGGCGAAATGCTGGAAGTTGAAGGCATTGGCCTTGCCGCCGACAAAGGGCCGCCCGCGGCCGACGATCCACTTGATCAATTCGCCGACAGCGACCGAGAGCACGACCGACAGAAACAGGTATTGCAGCCTTGTCCCGAAGCCAAGCAAGGTGGCGCGCGGCACGCCGCGCAGCGCAGGCGCCGCCAGCGCGACCACGATCAGCAGCAGGCCAAGCGCGCACAGCACATACTCGTCCTTGCCGAAATCGGTGAGCGTCTTCACCCACCACAGACCTGGCGTGCCGCGTGGCGGCATCAGACTGATCTCGGTGACATCGAACGCATACATCAGCGTGATGATCACGGCGCCGACGATGACGACGAGCAAAAGTCCGTGGCGCGCGGAGCGGCGAGCCGCCTCGGCACGGCGCGAATGCGACGGCGCCCGCACGAGCTGGGCAAAGGACAGCCAAACCAGCGTCAGCAATCGTCCGAAATAGTTGGCGGATTCCGGGTTGGCTGGCAGCGCCGGCATGTCATTCCGTCCCTTCGGAACGGAAGATCGCGATCGAGACCGCCTTGCCCTGCGAGATGTTGTAGCCCTCGACGCGCACCGGCGCGTTGTAGCGCAGGCCAATCGCCTCGGCGCGCTGCACGAAGGCGCGCTCCGAGCGCTGTTCGACCAGCGCGAAGCGGCAGGAGCCCTGCCCGAGGAAATCCGCGGCGCCCGATCCGTCGGTGAGCAGCGTCGAGGTATCGGTCATGAACACGAGGCTCGGCTCGTGGAAACCGGCGGCTGCCGCCTTCGGGCCGACGCAGGTCACGTTACGCAAGGCGCGTGCGACCTCCTGGCTCGGAAATACGGTGGTGAGCCGCGGCAGCACCACGCCATAGGTGCCGGCTGCCATCAGCACCGCGGCAATCACCGCATTGAGCAGCGAGCGCTCGGCGCGGCTGTCCTCGAACAACCACCACGCGATCAGGCCGAACACCATCGCGACGGCGAACAACGGCCAGGCCGGAAACACCGGCTGATGGATCGCCTTGATGGCGCCGACGATCACCAGCACCGCGCCGAATGCGGGGATCGCGAACCACCAGGCGGCGCCGCGCAACAGCCAGGGCGAGCGCGACAGCACGCGCCGCTCCAGCGCGCCGACGGTCAGGATCGCGATCGCCGGATAGAGCGGCAGCACGTAGTGCGGCAGCTTGGTCAGCACGGCCTCGAACACGATCCAGGACGGGATCAGCCAGGCCAGCAGGAACTGCGCACCGGGCTCGCGCCGCGCCCGCCACACCGCAGGCGCCGCCATGCCGGCCAGCGGCGCACCGGGCCAGAACGTGATCCAGAACAGCAGCAGATAGAGTCCAGGCGGCGCACCATGGGATTCCTGCGCACCGAGCTTGCTCAGCATGTCGCCGCCGACCGAGTCGGCAAAGAAGGTCTCGCCGGCGCGCAGGAAAATCAGCACGAACCACGGCAGCACCAGCACCAGGGTCCACATCAGGCCCCAGACCGGGCGCATGCGCCAGAACCAGGCCGCCGATCGGTCGAGAATCGCAAGCCCCGCCATCGCAAGGCCGACGAACATCAGGATCAGCGGCCCCTTGAGCAGGATGCCGACCGCCAGTGCCGTCCAGAAGACCGCGGGCGGACCCCATGACGGGTGTGCGGGATCCTCGCCGCGCTGCCACGACAGATAGACTCGCGCCATCGCGCCCATCGCCGCGGTGACTGTCAGCAGCAGCATCGCGTCGGTCTTGGCGAGCCGCGCTTCGACCCCGAGCAGTACGCAGCTTGCCATCATCAGGGCGGCCAGCACCGCCCCCTGCCGCGTCACGAAGGCCAGCGCGGTCCAATAGGTCAGCAAAACGGCGCCGATGGCGCCGATCAGGGACGGCAGGCGGTACACCCAGATGCGGACCTGGGCGCGCGGCACCCCGAGCGCGGAGACGGTCTTCAGCGCAGCCGCCTGCATCCAGTAGATGCCAACCGGTTTCTTGTAACGGACGTCGTCCTGGAAGCGGATGTCGACGAAATCGCCACTCTCGACCATCTGCTTGGTCGCCTGGGCAAAGCGGACCTCGTCACGGTCGATCGGCGGGATGGTGAAGAACCCCGGCAGGAACAGCACCAGGCAGGTCAGCGTCAGGAACAGGATCGAACGCCATTGGCTGGCCGTTGCGAACTCGAACGCCATGAACAGCCTGCGGCTCGAATGCGCAGGTTTTACAGACTGTTGCCCTGCTCCGAAGCGCCGGGGTTGGAGGCCATCCACCATGGGTTTCGCATACGATGAAACCGCACCGCAAACAACTGTGCTGTTCCGCTTTCCGACCGTGCCGCTTCGCTTTCCCGTGCGATCATTGCACGCGGATCACAACGGTATCCGCGGCCCCCGTGGCGTCGATCACGGTGAGCCGCGCGAAGCCCGGCCCGGGCGGCTCGATCAGGCGCTGGCGCCGGCTGTCGATGTCCCCGGCTGAGACACCATTCACAAGGACCGTCAGCGGCAGCACCCCGCCGGCGACCTTGACCGGCAGCGCGGCATTGCGGCCGCCCTCGGATTGATCGACATCGATGCGCGAGCCGTTCAGCGGAAACTGGATGTGCGGAGCCTGGTCGTTGCCGCTACGGACCAGTTCGCCGAGCGGCCGGAAGCGGCGCAGCGGCGGCGGCAGTTTCGCGTTGGATGCGACCAGCACGCCGCGTGGCGGCTTCGGCAATGCCGCCGGGATTTTGCCGGTGCGTGCAAAGGCGTCGAACAGGATCGGCGCCGCGGCGGTGCGGCCAACCAGACCCGTCACCGGCGCGCCGTCGGGACGGCCGACCCAGACGCCGATCGTGACGCGGCCGTCGAAGCCGACCGACCAGGCATCGCGATAGCCATAGCTGGTGCCGGTCTTGAACGCGATCCGGTTGTGCACGCCGTTCTCCGGCGGCGGCGTGCCGAGCAGGACGTTGCCGACCTGCCAGGCCGCAGCCTGATCCATCAGCCGCATCGTGTCGCGGCTGTCATTCTCCTGCATGATCTCGCGCAACGGTTTAGTCGCGCCGAGCCGTGCCAGGCCGGAATAGAGCTGAGCGAGATCCTGCAACGTGATGCCGACACCGCCGAGACCCATCGCAAGGCCCGGCGCCTCGTCCTTCGGCAGCACGAGACTGGTGCCGGCCTGCTTCAGCCGCGACGACAGCCGGCTGGCACCGACCCGGTCGAGCAGCGCGATCGCCGGCACGTTGAGCGACAATTGCAGCGCCTTGCGGATCGGCACCGTGCCCTGGAACGTCATGTCGAAATTTTCCGGCGCGTAGGTGCCGAAGCGGATCGGCCGGTCCTCGATCAGGCTGTCGGGATGGACAAAGCCATCCTCGAAGGCAAGGCCATAGATGAACGGCTTCAAGGTCGAGCCCGGCGAGCGCACCGCGCGCGTCATGTCGACCTGCCCGGCCCGCCGCTCATCGAAATAATCCGCCGAGCCGACGCGCGCGAGCACGTCGCCCGTCTCATTGTCGACCACGACGATCGCAACCGAGACGTCAGGCCCCTGCGCGATGGCGCGGTCGCGCGCAAGCGCCTCCAGGTTCCGTTGTAGCGCGGCGTCGAGCGTCAGCTTGATGACGGGCGCATCCTTCATCGTCGCGATCGCCTGATCGGACGAATGCGGCGCCAGGATCGGAATCTGCTTGCGCATCTTCGGCACCGCCGTCGCCGTGGCCTGCGCGGCATCGTCCTTCGACACCACGCCATCCTCGACCATGCGCTCGAGCACGCGGTCGCGGGCGGCGTGGGCGGCGTCGGGGTAACGATCGAGCCGCCGCCGCTCCGGCGATTGCGGCAGCGCCACCAGCAGCGCGGCTTCGGCGAGCGACAGCCGCTTCGGCTCCTTGCCGAAATAGGCGATCGAGGCGGCGCGGACGCCCTCGAGATTGCCGCCGAACGGTGCCAGCGCGAGATAGAGATCGAGGATCTGGTCCTTCGAGAGCTGCCGCTCCAGTTCGACCGCCCGCACCATCTGCCGCAGCTTTGCGTAGACCGAGCGCTGGTGGCGCGGCTCGATCAGCCGCGCCAGCTGCATCGTGATCGTCGAACCGCCCGAGACGATATGACCGCTGGTGAGAAGCTGGAATGCGGCGCGCGACAGCGCCAGCGGATCGATGCCGTGATGCTCATAGAAGCGCTTGTCCTCATAGGCGAACAAGAGCTTCAGATAGGTGGGATCGACTGACGTCTTCGCATCGACCGGCAGCCGCCAGCGCCCG
Source organism: Bradyrhizobium sp. USDA 4506 (assembly GCF_054058795.1). Classification (NCBI taxonomy): domain Bacteria; kingdom Pseudomonadati; phylum Pseudomonadota; class Alphaproteobacteria; order Hyphomicrobiales; family Nitrobacteraceae; genus Bradyrhizobium; species Bradyrhizobium sp. USDA 4506. The sequence continues at coordinate 2,929,130 of NZ_JBSSBM010000002.1, forward strand.
TCCGTCATCGCATAGGCGCGGAGCAACTTGCCGTTGCGATCGATCACCGTGGTCGAGACCTGCTGCGCTTTGTCGAGCGGCAACGGCCCGAGCGAAACGATCCAGGCGGCGAAGGCGCCGGTGATCGCAATAAGGACGACGGCCATTGCGGCCGCGACGCGGAGCGCCAGCCGCCCGCTGCGCTTGTCATGCCCGGGCTTGACCCGGGCATCCACATCCTTCGTTCGCATGGACGCGCCTATGAATGGCCGGGTCAAGCCCGGCCATGACGAGAAGAGTTTGCGCCGCGCGTCCTTGTTCATTTCGCCGGCTTCACCTCAACCGCACCGGTTCCGCTGCGGCCATAGCGCGAGGGATTGTACATGTCCTCGACATAGGCCTGCGGCAGCACATATTTGCCCGGCGACACCGCGCGCACGACATAGGCGACCGTAAACACCGCTTTGTCGTTGGCGCCCCGATCGATCGCCGCCGTGAAGCGGTCATCGCGGAACTCGGTGTTCTTCGGCTCGACGCCGTCCTCGATCCACGCGAGCGTGCCGGAATCCCCCGATGACACCAAGTTCGGGTTGTCGATCTCGAGCCCGGCCGGCAGATAGTCGGCCACCATGATGTGACCGAACTCCGGTTTGGCTTCCGTCACCTTCAGGACAACCGCGAAGCGGTCATTCTGTTTCGCCTTGGTGACATCGGCCGGCTTGCCGTCGAGCGTGAAATAGCTGCGCTCGATCTTGAAGCCGTTGGAGGCCGCCGGCTCCGGCGTGACCGGCGAGCCCGACACCGAGATCACCGCCTGCACCGGCGCATCGCCGGTATTGGTGATCCTGAGCGGCTGGCCGGTCATCTCCTCGGCCTTGTAGCTGCGATAGACCGCGGTCTTGACCGGCTGGCCGTTGATGTCGAGCGCCAGCGTCTCCTTGGCGAGCGCCCGCGCCGCCAGCACCATCCACGCATTTTCCTGCGTCGAGGTGTAGGGCGACAGTCCCCGCGCCGCCTCGACCCGCAGCACGGCTTGGGTCAGCGTGGTGCGCGGTGCATTGCCTTCGCCAGCGAGCGAGACCAGCGCAGCAGAATCGCGCAGCGCCGAGCCGTAGTCGACCCGGCCGAACTCGATCACGGGTTTCGGGTTCAGCGCATCGAGCGCGGCACCATAGACCCGCTCGGCCCTCGCCTTGTCGCCGACCAGCGCCAGCGCCGCCGCAAGCTGGGCCTTGGAGATCGGGGTCGCCAGATTGTTCAGCTTGGTGTCGGCGAGATAGCGCAGATCACCGATCGGCGCCGCGCCGTTGCGCGCGAGCACATAGAGGCCGTAGGCCAGATCGCGGCCGCCGTCCTTCTCCGGCTCGTTGGCATTGACCACCGAGTTCCTGACGCGGTCGAGCGCGTTCTTGAACAGCACGTCCGGCACCGCAAAGCCCTTTTCGCGGGCCCGGGTCAGGAAGTCTGTGACGTAGGCATCGAGCCAGGCTTCGTCGCCGCCCGCCGACCACAGGCCAAACGAGCCGTTGGACCCCTGTCGAGCGAGGAGCCGCTCGATCGCGTCGCGGATGCGCTGGTCGACCGCGGTGTCCATCGCAAGATGGGCACCGGCGGCGAGATCATTGACATAGAGCAACGGCAACGCGCGGCTCGTGATCTGCTCGGAGCAGCCATACGGGTAGCGGTCGAGCGCCTTCAGAATGCTCGCGGCATCGAGCGCGGTCGACAGGCTCGCCGAGACCGAAACGCTGCCGGTACCCGGCACAAGATCGGAGAACATGTCCGAGGTCAGCGTCAGGCTTTCGCCCTTCGCCAGCGTGCGGATCGAACGGCGCGCCAGAACCTGGGTCGCCGGCTTGACGTCGAGCGCATAATGCCGCGCCAGCGTCAGCCCGTTCGGCCCGGAGATGTCGACGTCGAACTCGGCACGTCCGGCGCCGCCGGCCTCGAGGCCCAGCGACAGCGAGGAGCGCTGCTTGGCGGCGAGCTTCGCCGTCGTGGTCGAATTGCCGGAAGCCTTGATCGGGCCGCTCGCCTTGACGCTGATGGCATAGTTGCCGGCCGCACCTTCGACATTGTCGATATCCATGCTGATGGTGCCCTTGTCACCGGTCAGCAGGAAGCGCGGCAAGGTCGCGGTCACCACCACGGGATCGCGCACGATCACGTCGACATTGGCGCGGCCGACCTTGGTTGCGCTCCACGCCACCGCCATCACCCGCGCGGTGCCGGCAAATTCCGGGATATCAAAGCTCACCTCGGCCGTCCCGTCAGGCCCGACCGTGAGGATGCCGGAATAGAGCGCGAGCGGCTTCTGCGTTGGCGGCGAGCCCTGCAGCTCGGCGCCGGCAGAGTCGCCGCCGCTGCGGATCTGGCCGCGGGTACCTTGCATGCCGTCGATCAGCTGGCCGTAGAGGTCGCGGATCTCGGCGGTCAGACGGCGCTGGCCGAGATAGTAGTCGTCCGGCGCCGGCGGCTTGTAATTGGTCAAATTGAGAATGCCGACATCAACCGCGGCCAGCACCACCTTGGCGTCCTCGCCGGGATTGAGCCCGCCGAGCTTGACCGGGATCTTCAGTGTCGAGCCCGGCCGCACCAACGCGGGCGGCGACAGTTCGACGGCAAGCGTGCGCGCTTTCTTGTCGATGCCGAACCATTTCAGTCCGATCGCGCGGCCGGGCATGCGCCCGGCGGCGGCATCGAGCGGACGGCGCAACGTCGTCATGACATACGCGCCGGTGCCCCAGTCCTTGCCGACGGGGAGCTTGACCTGCCGGGTGCCCTCCGTGACGTCGACGCTTTGGGTGGTCAGCAGGCGGTCGCCAAGCACATAGACCGTCAGCTTGCCTGACGTGCGCGCATTGACCGACACGGTCATCGTGTCGCCCGAGGCATATTCCGGCTTGTCGATCGAGGTTTCCAATAGATCGGGCGTGTCGGCGCTGCCGTCGGAATACCAGCCGACGTCGAACTGCACCGAGGTGACGGGGCCGTCGGCGTCGGTCGATTTCACGTCGAGCCGGTAGCGGCCGGGCTGCGGCTGGAAGGCCAGGCGCATCGGCTTGTCGGCCGCGAGGTTGACGTCGCCATCGGCGACGCGGTGGGTCGACTTGACCGGCTCATACTGCCAGGACGAATTCTGCCGGTACCACTGGTAACGCGACTCCAGCTTCAACAGCTCGTAGCGCAGCCCGTTGCGCGGCAGCTGCTTGCCGTCGGGCGCGACGAACACGACGTCGAACTCGGCCTTGTCGCCCTCGGCCACGCTCTTGTCGCCGAACAGCGGCTTGACGCCGATCAGCGAGGCGCCAGGGGCCACCGGCAGCACGATCTTGCGTTCCACCGAGCGGCCGCCGGTCTCCGCCATGCGGATGTAGATCTGGGCTCTCCTGTGGCCGCGTCGAGGTCGGCACCTTCTCGAGCTTCACCGGAAAGGTCGCCGCGCCGTTGGCATCGGCCTCCGGCAGGTCCTCGATCGGGATCCGCTCGTTGCTCGCGGTCTGCTCGTCGTCGACGCCGAACTGATAGCCGGCATAACCGGGCCGGCCGTTCGCCGCGGGCGCTACCAGCATGTCGCCCTCGAGCTGCAGGCCCGAGGCCGGCGCGCCGTAGAGGAAATGGCCGGAGACCTGAAGCTCCACTGGAACTTCAGCTTTGATCACCTTCTCCTTGCTGGTCAGATCGAATTCGACCCGTTCGGGAATGTAATCCTCGACCATGAAGGTGGTCTCGCCGACCGACGAGCCTTTCGGATCGGTAAAGACGCGGGCGCGCCAGGTGCCGGTCGGCACCGCAGAGTTCAACGCCACCGCCAGCATCCGGCCGCCGGCGCCCTGGTCGGGCAGCACGGCGCGGCGGAATTCGACGCCGTCGGGGCGCTCGATCACCATGGTCAGCGGCGTCCCGGTCAGGGCATTGCCCTGCCCGTCGCGCAACAGCGCGGTCAGATAGACGGTCTCGCTGGAGCGGTAGACGCCACGCTCGGCGTAGACGAAGGCGTCCGCGCCGGCCGGGATCGCCCGGCCCGCGACGCCGCGGTCGGTGAGGTCGAACGCATTGGTCTTCAGGCTCAAGAAGGCGTAGTCGGCCTTCTCGCCCATGACCGTCAGCAGTGCCGGCGACAACCCGCCCTCGCCCCGGGCCAGGCCTTGCTCGAACAGCACATGGCCGGCGGCATCGGTCTTGCGGGTCGCCAGGATCTCGTTGTTGCGGGCGACTAGTTTCACGTCGGCGTTGGCGACCGGTTCGGTCGAAGCCAGCGAGTTGACAAAGACGTGGATACCGTCATTGCCGGAGAAGGCCGACAGGCCCATGTCCGAGACGATGAACCATTGCGTCGCCAGCGTGCCGTCGTCATCGGTGCCCGGCCCCTTGGCCGCGGCGGTCATGACATAGACACCGGGTTGCAGGTCGCCGAGCGCCTGGTCGACCGGAAACGCCGTGACGACGTCCTGGTTCAGCGTGGTCGCTGTCGCAAGCTCGCCGGACCACACCTTGACGCCGCGCTGGTCGCCGAGATCGGAGAGCTGATAGCGGCTCAGCGTGCTCTGGAAGTCGCTGTCGATCACCGTGTTGATCAGGTTGCGGTCGCCGATCCGGAAGACGTCGACCTTGACCGCCGGCGTGTTGACGCTGACCACCGGGATACCGCGCTGTCCGGTCCGCGGCAGCACATAGGCCCGCCCGGTGAACCGCACGAACGGCTTGCGGTCGCGGACATAGATGTTGAACTCGGCCGATTTCGGCAGGGTCTCCTTGACGGTCGACGGCAGGCCGGCGCGCAGATTGATGTTGTAGCGCTCGCCGTGCTTGAGCCCGTCGACGCAGAGCTGCTGGCCCTCCGCCGACAAGGCCGGCTTGTCGGTGCCGGCGAGCGCGAGATACGGCGCGAAGTCGACACGCTTGGCGAGTTCCTCCGAGAACTGGAAGCAGGCCCGCGGCGAGGCGGCGTCGGAATCGACGGTATAATCGAGCAGCCGGAAACCGTGCTCGTCGCGCATCTTCTCGTACTGGCCGCGGACATCGGCGACCTCGCGCATGTCGAGCGACAGCCGCAAGCTGTCCAGCGCCGGGCGCCACAGCTTGCGCTCGGCAAGCGCTTTGCCGAGCACGGCCAGCGCGTCCGCCTCCTCGCCCGCATTGCCGGCGCGCTGATAGGCGATGTAGGCGGCAGTGGAGGCGCGCTCCATCAGGAACGTCTGTTCGCTGGAGCTCGCCGACCGGATCTGGAAGATCGTCCTGGCGAGGCGCAGCCAGTTGGCGCCGTCCTCGGGCGTGGTCGCCGCGATCTGGCCGAGGATCTGCAGCCCGCCGCGGAAATCATTGCGCTTGAACGCGGCGTCGGCGTCGGTGCGCAGGGTCGCGGCCGACTTGTTGACCGCGCCGGCCTCGTTCTTGATCTGGGCTTCCAGCTTGATCGCGGAATCGGCGAGATCGTCGCGCTTGAAGGCCTTGTCCGCGGCCTGGGCGCCCACCAGGGCGAGCAGCAGCGTGGCGCATATCGTGGCGGCACGAACCAATCCGATCATGATGGAGCTCCTGAACGCCCCGCGGTCGAACGCCGCGTTGGGGCCAAAAGTGCGCGAAAAGGTGACGGAGTGAAGGCGCGGACATGAACGGACGAAAACGTCGCAGATCGCATTGCCGACATTCCTTTGACCACCCCGGCGGCAGCGTCGTGCGGCTCGGCAGGCTGGACAGGCCAACGCAGGGCGGGCGCCCTGCTCGCCTTTGTCGTTCGACCACAAAAATCGGTTCGGACGGACTTGGCGGAAAGGCGGATTTTTCATATTGGCGGTGCTACAAGGCCGCCACGGTCCCGTAGCTCAACTGGATAGAGTAGCGGATTTCTACTCCGCGGGTTGCAGGTTCGAATCCTGCCGGGATCGCCACCCTACTCCCTCCAATGAAACCATTTTCCAGAAGCCGCGAAGCCGGCCGGAAACAAACCCGGCGTAGTGTCCCGGCACTGGACCAAGGGGATTAGGTCATGTGGGATTTCATCAACGAATTGTATCGGGATTTCTGCCTGGCTCGCCTGCAGGAGATGCGGAAGCTCGAGCATCATATCTGAGCGGGCAGAGCATCGGTGGCGATCAGCCGTTCTCGCGCCGCGGCTTGGATCACCCCGGACAATCGGACCTTCGCCAGCGCACAAGCAGCCAACACCAATCCCATCGCGGCCCCCCAGTCCCCGTATGATTACGGGGGCGCTCGAACCTTGGCGCCGGTTTTGCAGACACAAACATGACTGGGATTGCGGGCCCAGATTGGAACAGGCGCCGCCGGGACAATGCATTTCGAGCCCGGCGGCGTAATTTTTCGGGACGGGCTCACCGCCATGATCCGAACGGTCCGGCGTCAGTGACGGGACCATTCCCTTGCTTCGCCCGCGGCCTCTCCTGCCTGGAAATCAAGCACGCTCGTTCGACGTCGATAGCTCCACCATCGAGGTGTCAGCCGGCACGGCGATGAAAAGGATCGCCGCTGGTTGATCGTCGTCCTCCTGGCCGGTCGCTCGCGAACGTCGACCGTCGGCAGCAATCAAACCAATCTCTAAGGCTCTCTTAACCACAAGCGAAGGCCGCACGCGGGGTCATGGGCCGATTGCGCGCCGATCCGCGTTGTCCAGCACCATGCGTGTGACAAGCCGTCCGATCGCCTCTGCTCTGTGTGGTGCGGCGGTTCTCGCTGCGCCGCTCGCAGCCGCCAATGCGCAGCAGGTGCAGGCCGGAACGCTTGAGTGTCGTGGCGGACCCGATACCGGGTTCGTGGTGGGTCCGGTGACCAACCTCAATTGCGTGCTGCACGTCGATAGCACGCCGGACAGTCGTTATGTCGCGGCCATCCGCAACCTCGGCGCTTTGATCGGAGATCAAGAAGTCACCATGACTTGGAAGGTGATGGCGCCCGTGCCGTGGCTTGGAAGCGACGATCTCGCCGGCGGCTACGTCCATGCCGACGGCGCCGGCGTCAACGTTCTCGCCGGCGGCACGAATACGCCGATCACGCTGCATCCGTTGAACGAGCGGAACGTCCCCTCAACGCCGCCCCTGAAAATCGAGAACCTCGAGATTCGGCCGGTGGACCGCTGACCCTGAGCGCAGCCAGGCGATGGCCGGCGCGGCCGCCGGAATGCACAACGCCGTCCGCTTGAAATAGATGCGGACGGCGTTGGCCCTAGCCCCAGGAAGGTGATGCAAAATCCTGACAGCTCCAAGTCTGCACACTTTGTGCCAGCGGCGCATGTCCCAAATTGGCTATCACGCGGCATGGCCCAAATGGGCCATTTGGAAACACAGAAACAAAGATAGGTTAGGCATCGAGGCGCCGGCGACGGTGCCTCACGACCAAAGTGTCTACTTGGCCTCAGCGTGGCCCACGCGCTGAGGCCTTTCTTTTTTGATGTTCGCCGTGTGCCGTGAAATCACTCGCCGTTTTTATCATTCAGCGCACGAAACGATTCCGTAGTTCTCCGTGCGTGAACAAAGTTCCGGCGGCGATTGAGGGACTGATCGCTTTCCGTTCGTGCGATTGCAGGTTCCACTTGCCGTGAGCGCCGGCAGCGCGCTTCGCAATTTCTTAATCCAAGAATGTTTCTCTGGAAGATTGTGAGCGCGCGTCGGTCGTCGATATTTTCAGGACCGCGATGGACGATTCCGAGATCGTCCTTTTTGTTCGATGAGGATTCGCACGACCAAAACATCACGCGAGCGATGCGAACGCACAGCGCGCAGCGCGCAGCGGTCACGCCGCGAGAGTCTCACTTTGGTTTGCTCGGCCGATGCGCCATTCCCATATACACCCCACCGGCCTTCAATTCCGCCAGCATCTGGTCGATCCGCTTGCGCTGTGTTGCAGTTCGCACGCTGCGGCCGATCCAGTGCAGATAGTCGTTGCGCTGATACGGCGGGCGCGTCTTGAACGCCTGCATCAGTCCGGCAGCATCGAGCTCGCGGCGGATGCTCGCCGGCATCGCCGCGCGGGGTCGCTTCAGCGTCACGCCGCCCTCCGATCGCCGGATCAGGACCGCCGCTTTGCTTCGACGTAACGCTTGAAGCTGTCCAGGATCGCCTGCCAACCGCCACGCTGCTGCTCGACCGAATGGGTATCCTCGCTATCGAAGCTGACATGCACCTTGACGCCGCCGGTCTCCGGCGTGAATGCGACCTCCGCGCTGCGATCGCCGAACGAATATTCGAGCAGACGGGGCTCCTCGACCCTGGTGTAGGTGCCGGCGAAATCGAATCCCATGCTGCCGTCCTTGGCTTCCATCCGCGACGAGAAGGCGCCGCCGGTGCGCAGGTCGACGGTCGCGGCGGTCGTGTGCCAATCGTCGGAAGCCGCGTTCCACTGCTTGATGTCGTCGGGCGTCGTATAGGCGCGCCAGACATCCGCGATCGGCGCGGCAACGGTCGTTTCGACGACAATCCTCATATCTATTCCCTTCCCTCGTAGCGATGGGGTGAAGCTGACGCGCCTCCCGGGCGGCGCCGGACCGCGGCCATTCTATTAAGGCCAAAGATGCCTCCGTCAAATGGCAACGCCCGGGCCGCCGGGAACATGAGGAGATCCGGGACGCCATTCAACCAACCAAGTGATGCCTGGTCGCCACAAGAATTTCGTCAGGAATGACCGTGTATGGAAGACGGGTCCAAGGCCCGGAGAGCGCGTCATGCGGAACCTGAACACTGTCCTGAGCAAGCTGAACGACCGCCTGCTGCGGCTGGAGGGCGAATTGTTCGTGCTGCGATCGATCGCGCGCGCCGCCCTCACCGCCGGCGACGAGTCCGCCGTCCGCACCCGCAAGCTGCTCGAAGGCGCAAAGCTTGCGCTCTCGGACGAAGCCGAACGGCCGCTGGACGCCGCGACCGGGAAGTACGTCGCGGCCGCGATCGCCATGGTCGAAGAGCTGCTTGAGAATCCCCGCGAGGCGGCCCCGCTGTTCAGGGTGATCGACGGCGGCAGGCGGGACGATTAGCGCGCTTGCGCCGAGCCTAGCCGGTACCCTGCACGGCCTTGTCATAGGCCTCGATCGTCAGCCTTGCCCTGACCGCAATATCCGCGCCCGTCATGCCCGGCTTGTAAAGGCTGCTGCCGAGACCGAAGGCGCGAATGCCTGCCTTCACATACTCGGCGAAATTCTGGTCCGAGACGCCGCCGACCGCGGCGATCATCACGTCCGGCGGCAGCACGGCGCGGATCGCGGTGATGCCGGCGGCGCCGAGCACGCTGGCCGGAAAGAATTTCAGGCTCGATGCCCCCGCGCGCGCGGCGAGCAGCGCTTCCGTCGGCGAGAATACGCCGGGCATCGTGATCATCGCGTGGTCCCTTGCACGCGCCAGCACCTCGACGTCGACATTCGGCGACACCATAAGGCGGCCGCCGACGTCATGCAGGCGATCGACGTCGGCTGCAGTCAGCACCGTGCCCGCGCCGATCAGAACATCGGCCGGCGCGCGCTTCGCCGCGATCTCGATCGAGCGGAACGGCTCTGGCGAGTTCAGCGGAATCTCGATCGCGGTCATGCCGGCGTCGAGCAGCGCGCCGACGATGCCCAGCACCTCGCCCGGCTTGACGCCGCGCAGGATCGCGACCAGCGGCCGCTTCATCGGCGGAAACGGAATACTCATGCGTTGATCCCTCAGTTCTTCCAGATCGCCGCCGCCGCGCCGGCGAGGCCACGGCGAACCGCCTCCTCCGCATCCATGACATTGAGCGGAATCGAAAGGCATTCGAGCGCCATCTGATAGAGCCGCTGCAACCGGCCCGAGGCAATCAGCGTAACCGGCGCTCCCTGCTCCCGCTCCGCAAGGCCCGCCGCGAGTTCGACGCCGATCAACGTGCCCGAGATCGTCTCGCGCGCGGCCTGTGCGTTGCCGCCGAACAGCAGCTGCCGCGATCGCACGCGAAACAGCAGATTGGCCGCTAGCGCCGGCGCCGCGAATGCCGCCGCGACCGCCGCGCGGAACGCATCGCCGTCAACCGCTTCCTCGGCGCCGGCGACGGCGTGCGACAGGATGGTGTCGCGCGCGACCGCGCTGAACAGCTCTCCGGTCATGAAGGTCGCAAAGCGTTCGACCGTTCCGCCGCGGACCCTCACCCATTTGGAATGCGTTCCCGGCATGCAGACGAGCGCCTCGCCCGGCGCATTCAAGCCGAGCGCCCCCAGCAGCTGGGTCTCCTCGCCGCGCATGACGTCCGGCGCGGCGGCATCACGCTGCGCAATTCCAGGCAGGATACGGATCTCGCGCGTCTGCCCGCTGACCACGACAGCGCCCTTGAGGATGTCCGACAGATGCGCCGGCGTATCGATATAGCCGGCCTCGACCCAGCCCTGCCGCGCGCCCGCCATGCCGCAGATCACGACCGGCAGGTCGGCCGGCACACCCAGCGCATCGAGATGCGATTGCAGCACGGCCGCAAAGCCGGTCCTGGCTGCCGCGGTCATGCCTTCATCGCTGCGGCGCTCACCGAGCACCTTGCCACCGGCGCCCGTCAGCCAGAGCCGGAAGCTGCTGGTGCCCCAGTCGACCGCGACATAGGAAAACCCGCTCATCGCGCCCTGTTCCACGCTCTCAGTGTCCCGCGCGCCGACGGCGCCGCTGCCAGACGCGATAAAGGCGATCATCGCGCCACGCAAGGCGGCTCGGTGGCGTGACGCCACGAGGCCTCGCTGGCATCGGACGCGCGGATCGATTACCGCGCGCCCTTCAGCGTGCAGGAGGTCGTGCAGGTCGTAACGTTGCCGCGGTCACATTTGATGCAGGCGTTGACGCACTGATCCATGACCTTGGGATTGTACTGACTGTAAAGATTGGCCGCACAGCTGTTGGTCGATCCCGTAACCTCCGGGTCGGACCAGCAACCGGACAGTAAAAATGCTGCGGCACTCAAAATGGCGACCTTGCGCATAAGGCCTCCTGCCACGCCGTATCCGAGTAATGTTGCAAGTAACCTTGATGGGTTAGGTTAAATTCCGGTTTCAATTGCGGCCTTATTCGGAAGCAGTATTGCTTATCCACCGGACATTTCCCCAAGGTCCGGGCCCACACCGGCAAGGCCGTCAGGCGACCCCGCCTGGCGGCTTTGTTGCCCAGCAATGCACAAGGAAACCAACAAGATGGCCCGAAAGCCGCGGTGGTCGTTCAAGGAGGACCGACGACTGATGGAACTGGCACGCTCCTCGAAGTCGCTGGAGGAGGTCGTGAAGGCGACCGGCCGCTCGCCGGAGCGGATCAAGAAGATGGCGATGCGCCTCGGCCTGTCGATCAAGCCGCGCGGTACCACCAAGAAATGACTTGAAATACGGCCGCTAGAGTTCTGGCGGACAATCGTCCTTCGCTTGCACCGGGATCGCTCTGACCTCGCCCTGCGGCTTGGCCTCAGCCTCAGCCTCGGTCCCCCTGGTGCAGGTGGTCAGCACGAAAGCAACCCGGCTGCATTGCCATTCCGGCCCGAGCGCCGCATTGGACACCGGCTCGGGCGACGCCAGTGTCAGGGATAGATACGCCACCAAAACGGCACCCGCCGCGCCTGCGGCAGCCAGCGCCGCGCCCTTTCCGGACCACAGCTTGGACATCATGGCCTTGGTTCCCGCCGATCTCCAGGAGACGAGGCAGCCCGCCTGTCCGCGTGTGATCGGAATCACAACCGGGATCAAACAGTTCAGCCCGAGTCTTTGGGCTTGATGTGGGATCGATATTGCACTGCCGCAAGACGGGGTTAGCGCGCCGGCTCGATCACATTACAGTTGGTCCGGCCCGACATCAGGCAGTCCTGCATCTTGCTCGCCGCCGTCAGGTCATGCGCGAGCCAGAGGCCGACCGCGAGCATGACCGCTGCGACCAGCAGTCCGATCAGCGCGCCTCTTCTGCTGCCTCCGTCGTCGGATTCGCTCATGCCCGCTTCGGTTCCCGGTTGCCACGGTCCGCATCATGACCCTTTGCACGGTTGCGTGCGATCAATTCTGCAACAGTCGCACAACGAAATGCACGGCCGCGGCCGTCGGCACCGCAATTCCGTTGCGCGCCAGGGGCGACTCGCGAAAGACTACTCGCTGAAGTGGAGCGCGTGTGCGGGGGCGTGCCGATGAGCGAACAAGAAGCAACGACGTACGACTATCAGCGTTACAGGCAGTTGCTCTCGGAGGCTGTCGATGAGAGCAGCAGGCAGCGGCTGATCAGCCTCCTGATCGCCGAAAAGGCGCGCGACAGGCTGGAAGCCCAACGCGCCTCGGACCGGAGCGCGATGACCGCCGAGACGGTCGCCAAGGTCCTGGGTAACGGACGACGCGAGCACCTCCAGCGCGGCTGAACTTTTCAACAGCCCTTGTTCAACAGCCCTTGGTGACCAGCCACTCACCACGCGTCCGCGGGGCGAACGATGGCCGCTTGACGCTGGCTCATATCTCCCTTGCTCCACAGCCCTCCGTTCACCACTGGCAATTTCGTCGCCATTCACTTATTGAAACGCCGAACCAACCCCATCCATCACCCGAACAGAAAGCAGCAAGGCTTCCTCTATGAGTGGCTTCAAGGAACCGGGTTTTGCCGACCGCCAGAAAGCGGCCCTGCAGGCGCGGCAAAACCTCCTCAACAAGTTTCGCGCCCAGCCGGGAGCTGACGATCCCGCTGTGAAGGCACGTGCCGAGGAGCGCGCGGCGATCGCCGAACGCCGCACCAAGGCCAAGGAGGCCCGTGAGGCCGAAAAGGCCGAGCAGAAGCGCCGCGAGGAAGAGGCCGCGGCCGCCGAGGCCGCCCGCATTGCCCGCGAGAAGGAAGAGGAAGCCGCCCGCGAGGAGGCGCTGCTCGCCGAGCAGAAGGCCAAGCGCGATGCCCGCTACGCGGCACGCAAGGAGCGCGGCAAGAAGAAGCGCTAAGGCGCAACCAGGCCCGCCAGAGCGGCGGGCCTGCGGATAGCGGGCGATGACGGCAGTCAGTTCTTCTTCATGCCGTCGTCTTTCTTCATCATCGCGCCGCCGTCCTTCTTCATGGCGTCGTCCTTCTTCATCATGCCACCGTCCTTCTTCATGGCATCCTTGGACATCGAGTCTTCCTTTTTCATCGCGTCATCCTTGCCCATCTTGTCCTGAGCGAAGGCGGCGGGCGCCAGCGCCAGGCTGAACGAGAGCAGCGCGGCGGAAAGGCCGAGGCGGGTCTTGGTGGTCATGGTGATGATCCCTTGTGTGGTCGAATGTGAGCGCGACGACTTGCCGCTCTCTACTCGACGCACTTGCGCCGGCCGTCGTTACCTCCAATAACAAATTCTTGAAGCAGCACGGCTGCGGTCGCCCGGCGGCTGGTCGCGCGACGGTTGCGTGACGACGCGGCGTCACCGCGCATCAGTGTGCACCGCAACAACGGCAAGGCTTGAACGTCAGGACTTGAATGTCAGGACTTGAACGTCAGGACTTGCAGCCCCGTATCGGCTCGCACTATCAGGGCGCCTCGAACTATCAGACTAGAGAATATTCACGCGAAGACCGGCTAAGCTAAAGCTCCGCGCCGGCCTAACAGCCACTCAAGAAGCTCTCAGGGGAGAACAATGCTTACACGCCGCCACGTCCTCGCTTCCGCCCTCGCCGCACCCGCCGTCCTGCGGATGGGCATCGGGACCGCGCATGCCGCGACCACGCTGAAGATCTCGCACCAGTTCCCCGGCGGCACCATCGACAAGGGCGACTTCCGCGACCGGCTGTGCAGGATGTTCGCGGCCGAGGTCGCCAAGCGCTCGGGCGGTGAGCTGACCGCCGAGGTCTATCCGAACTCGTCGCTGATCAAGACCAACGCGCAGTTCTCGGCGATGCGCAAGGGCGCGCTCGACCTCAGCCTGTATCCGATGCCCTATGCCGGCGGCGAATTGCCGGAGACCAATATCGGCCTGATGCCGGGCCTCGTCACCACCTACGATCAGGGCCTGCGCTGGAAGAAGGAGCCGGTCGGCAAGGCCTTGAGCGACTTCCTCGCCGACAAGGGCATTCTGCTGATCTCCTGGGTCTGGCAGGCCGGCGGCGTCGCCAGCCGCTCCAGGGCGATCGTGGCGCCTGAAGATGCCAAGGGCCTCAAGGTGCGCGGCGGCTCGCGCGAGATGGACATGGTGCTGCAGACCGCCGGCGCCGCCGTGCTGTCGGTGCCGTCCAACGAGCTCTACGCCGCGATGCAGACCGGCGCCTGCGACGCCGGCATCACCTCCTCCACCAGCCTGATCTCGTTCCGCCTCGAGGAGGTCGCGAAGTCGCTGACCTCGGGCGCCGGCGCCTCCTACTGGTTCATGCTGGAGCCGTTGATGATGTCGAAGGCGATCTTCGACAAGCTGCCGAAAAACCAGCAGGACATCATCCTTGCCGTCGGCACCGAGCTCGAGGCGTTTGGCCGCAAGGGGGCGCAGGACGACGATACCGAAGTCGCCAAGGTCTATGAGAAGGCCGGCGCCAAGGTCAGCGCGCTCGATGCAACCATTGTCGGCAAGTGGCGCGACATCGCGCGCGATACCGCGTGGAAGGACTATGGCGCCAAGACCGCCACCGCTGCCAACCTGCTGAAGCTCGCAAGCGACGTCGCCGCATGATGCATGGTCCGGTCGCGGATCAGGCCGAAACCGCAAGCATCGCCGCGGGCAACACGCCCGTGGCCTTGCTTGGGCGCGCGCTGTCCATCTGCAACAACATCATCGTGGTGTTCGCCGCGCTCGCTCTGGTCGCGGCCTGCGTGATCCTGAGCTACAGCGTGCTCGGCCGCGCCCTGTTCCACAGCCCGAACTACTGGCAGGACGAGGCGGCCGTCTTCCTCCTGGTCGGCGCCACCTTCATGACCTCGGCCTATGTGCAGAGCCAGCGCGGCCATGTCAGCATCGAGGCGTTCGTCGGGCTGCTCTCGGCGCGCGCCAACGCCATCCGGCTGTGGCTGGTCGATGTCGCGAGCTTCGCGTTCTGCGCCTTCTTCGCCTGGAAGTCCTGGACCCTGGCACATGAAGCCTATGTCGACGGCCAGGTGTCCAACTCGATGTGGTCGCCGCCGCTCGCCATCCCCTACGTGCTGATGGCGCTGGGCATGACGCTGCTCTGCGTGCAGATCCTCCTGCAAATCATCATTCCGCTGACGGGTGGCGCGCGCCGATGACCGTGTTTGGTATTGGTATCTCCTACGGACTTGCCACCCTGTTTGCGATGTTCTCCGGCATGCCGATCGCGTTCGCGCTCGGTGCGGTCGCGGTCGTGTTCATGGCGATCTTCATGCCGGCGGCCTCGCTCGATACGGTGACGCAGAACGTCTACGAGGAGATGGCCTCGATCACGCTGCTGTCGATCCCGCTGTTCATCCTGAAGGGCGCGGCGATCGGCAAATCGCGCGCCGGCCAGGATCTCTATTCGGCGCTGCACGCCTGGCTGCACCGCGTGCCCGGCGGCCTCGGCGTCGCCAATGTGTTCGCCTGCGCCCTGTTCGCGGCGATGGCCGGCTCCTCGCCCGCGACCTGCTCGGCGATCGGTTCGGCCGGCATTCCGGAGATGCGCAAGCGCGGCTATTCCGGCGGCTTTGCCGCGGGGATCATCGCCGCCGGCGGCACGCTCGGCATCCTGCTGCCGCCCTCGATCACGATGATCCTGTTCGCCGTCGCAGCCGAGAAATCGCTGGGACGGCTGTTTCTCGCCGGCATCGGCCCCGGCCTGCTGCTGGTGACGCTGTTCGGCCTCTACGCCGTGTTCCGCTTCCGCAAGGAATACGCCATGGCCCGCGCCGTCTATGACGCGACCGGCAAGGACGCGGCGATCCTGCAGCATGACGAATTCACCATGGCCGAGCGCTTCAGCGCGCTGCCGCGCGTGATCCCGTTCGTGCTGCTGCTGACCGGCGTGATGATCGCGCTCTATGGCGGCTACGCCACGCCATCGGAAACCGCCGGCCTCGGCGGCCTCCTGGCGCTCGGGCTGATCGCCGTGATCTACAGCGTGTGGACGCCCAGCGACCTGTCGCCGATCCTGAAATCGACCATCCGCGAGTCCACCATGCTGATGCTGATCATCGGCATGTCACTGCTCTATTCCTATGTGATGAGCTATCTGCACATCTCGCAGTCGGCGGCGGAGGCGATCGTCGCCATGCACCTGCCGCGCTGGGAGCTGTTGTTTGCGATCCTCGTGATGGTGATCGTGCTCGGCTTCTTCCTGCCGCCGGTCTCGATCATCCTGATGACCGCGCCGATCATCCTGCCGCCGCTGCGCGCGGCCGAGTTCGACATCATCTGGTTCGGCGTCGTCATGACCATCGTGATGGAGATGGGCCTGATCCATCCGCCGGTCGGCCTCAACATCTTCGTCATCCGCAACGTCGCGCCCGACATCCCGCTGAGCGAGGTGATCTGGGGCACGCTGCCATTCGTGCTGCTGATGATGTTCGCAGTGCTGTTGCTCTGCTTCTTTCCGGAGATCTCGACCTGGCTGCCGAATCTGATCATGGGGCCGGACGGCGGGCGCTAGACCGCTTGCGCGCTGCGAGGACGCGGCAGACCGTAGTTTCAGGCAGCCTCCTGCTCGCGTTCCGCGAGCGCCCTCTCGATCCGGCGGACCAGCACCGCCGTCGGACGCCCCTCGCGCTGCAGCCGGCGGAGCTCGTTCCACAGCCTGATGATTTCGCGGTCTCGCTCGTCGTCCATGGCAGCACTCTCCCGGAGCGCGCTCCTATGAACGAAACGAGAACGAAACTCAAGACCGCGAGATGCCGTCAAGACGCTGTCGCTGGTGCAGGAACGAGAGCGACGCGGCGCGATTGGTTCCTTCATGAAAATGGCCAAGGCAATTCGCAGGCAGGCGCAGACCGCGGAGCGGGTTGCATTGACGACGGCCGACGCACTTGTCGCCAACCAGATGCGCTCCCTCGCCCGCGCCTTCAGGAGCCAGGCCGATATCCTGAAGAAGAAAGAGAAGAAAAAGAAGAAGTGAGACTCGCCTCGGTCGGCTCAGGGATAGCCATCACCCGGCGTGTCGACCTCGACCACATCGATCCGCGACGTGGACCTGCCCTTGCGTAGCTCTTCGTAGGACGTCTCCGCGCTCAGGCAGAACAGCGTCCTGCGGTCCGCGTCTCCGAGCGCGCAGGCAAGCGCGCGGCGACCGGACACCGTGATGCGCTCACGCTCCACGCCAGTGCGATCGATCCGGACAAAAGCATCTTCCGTGAAGGACGCGACCCAGGTCGCCCCGTCGGCATCGAGGCAGATGCCGTCGGGATCGTTGATGCTGCCGAACCGCCCGCGCAGGGTCAGGCCGCCGTCCGGCGCGATGTCGTATTCGGCGAGACCTGCGCCATCCATTTCGGCAACGACGAGCCGGCGATGGTCGGAGGAGACGGCAATGCCGTTGGGAAACCGCAAGCCTTCCGCGACGACGCGGGCACTGCCGTCGGGCATCACGAGGATGATCCGGCCGACCGCACCGCGGCGCTCCGGCGGCGGCAGGTCGAAGCCGAGATCGCCGACATAGGCGCGTCCCTGCCCGTCGATGATCATGTCGTCGATCGTGCCGGTCGCGACCTCGGAGAGATCGGCATAGAGCGACAGCGCTCCATCGGAAAACCGCAGCAGCCGCTTCCTGAACATCGTCAGCACGACGATGTCGCCATCAGGCAGGACGCCGAGACCACACGGCGTGTCGTCGGTCAGCGCAGCATGCTCCTGCAACTCGCCCGACGAGCTGATGCTCAGAAGCGCCCGCGCCATGCAATCGACGAACCAGAGCCGCCCGCGATGCCAGCGCGGGCCTTCGAAATAGCGGCCGCCGTCGAGGATCGTTCTGAGGCGCGCCGTCATGATGCACCGGTTCGAGAAAAGTGATGTTGCAGTGACATCGTCAGCCCCCACGTGCGCTCGCTACGACGATACAACTCAGGCGGAACCGGTCAAAGCACGGTGCTGCCTGTCCGTTTTCACCCGTAATAATCCCGGTTCCAGCGGGTTCCACACGCCATATTCCATATTTCGCCGCGTTTTCCCTGTTGAGTTGCAGCTGCATTAAGACTCGAGAATCGAGGGTAGTGATAATCTGCGGCGGTTGTGCCGCCGTATGACGCGTTCTGTTGTGCCTCATGGTTTCTCAGGGGGGACCAGGGAATGAACCGTTGCCTACGTCCGCTGGCGTGCTTCGCCACCGCCGCCGCGCTCGCGCTGCTTCCGGTCCAGGCGACCGCCAAGCCGCATCACCAGCACCAGGCCAAGAGCGGCCACGGGGACAAGAAGGCGCATGGCGGCAAGGCCGCGCGCGAGAGCACCTCCGGCAAGCGGCGGCACGCCAGACATGGCGCCGACAAACGTAAATCCGCGAAGGCCAAATCCGATCCTTCCAAATCCGCTGAGAAGGCGCCCGAGCCGGAGAAGCCCTCAGGGCCGCAATTGTCGGGCGATCTCGCCACGATCAGGGATGCGATCCTCGCCGCGCGCAGAGGCAAGACCAGCGATGCGACCGACATCCAGGCCAGGATCACCGACCCGGTCGGGCGAAAACTCGTCGAGTGGTATCTGCTGCGCCACTCGGAATCGAGCGCGCCGTTCAGCCGCTATGCGGCATTCGTGACGGCCAATCCGGACTGGCCAAGCGTCACGCTGTTGCGCAAGCGCGCCGAAGCGCGGATCTGGCAGGAGCGCAGCGATCCGGCCACGGTGCACGGCTTCACCCTCGATCAGCCGATCAGCGGCAAGGGCAAGTTCGCGCTCGCCCGCACGCTGCTGGCTGAAGGCGACCGCGACGGCGCCACCCGGCTGGTGCGCGAAGCCTGGCGCTCGGAGGAACTGTCCGATCGCACCGAGAGCGACGCCTATGATGCGTTCAAGGACCTGCTGACGCGCGACGACCATCGGGCGCGCATGGACAAGCGGATCGGCGCCAAGGATCTCGCCGGCGCGAGGCGCGCGGCACAGCGGCTCGGCAGCAACGATCTGGCGATCGTGAAAGCCTGCGGCGCGGTCCGCGGACAATCCAGCAAGGCAGAGGACACGCTCAACGATGTGCCGGCCGATGCCCGCCGCGATCTCGGCTACACGCTGTGCCGAATTCAATGGCTGCTTGCGAAGAACAAGGTCGACGAAGCGGCGCGCGTGACGATCGCGGCTGAGCCGGAGACGATGGCGCAGCAGGACACCGACCAGTGGTGGCGCGAGCGCCGCATCCTCTCCCGCAAGCTGCTCGACCAGGGCGAGTACCAGGCGGCCTATGACGTGATCCGGCCCGCGGCGGCGCCCGACAATCCTTATTACCGCTCCGACATGCACTTCATGCGCGGCTGGATCGCGCTGCGTTATCTCAACGACGCCAAGGCCGCCGCGGCGCACTTCGCGCATATCGATGAGGGCCAGACCAACCCGACCGTGCTGGCGCGCGCCGCCTATTGGCGTGGCCGCGCCGCAGAGGCACTCGGCAATTCCGCGGCGATGCGGGCCGATTACCAGGCCGCCGCGCGCTACCCGACGGCCTATTACGGTCAGCTCGCGCTGGCCAAGCTCGGCCGTGATGGTGGCGTCGAGCTGCGCGCGCCCTCGCCGGCCGCCAGCGCCGGCAGCATGGCGGCGGATGAGCGCGTCCGCGCCGCCGATATGCTCTATGCGATCGGCGAGCCTGACATCGTGCTCTATTTCGCCGCCGACCTCGCCGAGGAAAGCACCGATGTCGGGATGCTCGAGGCGCTCGGCGAGCTGACCGGCCGCCGCAACGATGCCCGCGCCATGCTGCAGATCGGCAAGATCGCACTCGCGCGCGGCTTTGCCTTCGACCATTACGCTTTCCCCGTGATCGGCATTCCCAAGCACATGCCGATCGCGCCAGATATCGGGCGCAGCATGACCTACTCGATCGCGCGTACCGAAAGCGCGTTCGACCAGCGCGACAAGTCAGCGGCCAACGCCGTCGGCCTGATGCAGGTGACGCCGGAAGCTGGTCGTGACACCGCCAAGCGCTTCGGCGTCAGCTATGACTGGAGCCGGATGGTGTCCGATCCCGTCTACAACACCCAGATGGGCGCAGCCGAGCTCAGCGCGTTGCTGTCGGAATATCGCAACTGCCACATCATGACCTTTGCCGGCTACAACGCCGGCCGCGGCCGCGTCCGCGACTGGATCAAGGCCTACGGCGACCCGCGCGATCCCAAGGTCGATCCAGTCGACTGGGTGGAGCGGATCCCGATCTCCGAGACGCGCAACTACGTGCAGCGCGTGATGGAGAATTTCGCGGTCTACCGGGCGCGGTTCGAGGATGCCGACACGGCAGTGGCCAAGAACGGCGAGCGCGTCGTAACGCAGGAGAGCAACGCGGCGCCGGCTGAGGCAATGCCGTCGCAATAACGTCGTCCCGGCCTAGCGCGCAATTGCGCGCGGCCGGGATGACAAGTTTCAATCCACCTTCACGTTGGCGGCCTTGATCATCGGCCACCATTTGGCGATTTCCGCCTTCTGCCAGGCACCGAGCGCATCCGGCGTGAGCTGATCCTTCGGCGGCATCTGCAAGCCCAAATTCTCGAGCTGCTTCTGCACGGCCGGATCGGCCATCGCCTCGACCGCAGCGGCGTTGAGCTTGGCCACGATCTCCTTCGGGGTACCCTTCGGCACCCAGAGGCCGGACCACAGCGTCATGTGGAAGCCCGGCAGGCCGGCCTCGTCGACCGTCGCGACGTCGGGCGCATTCGCGACCCGCTTGGAATCGGTGACCGCATAGGCGCGGATATTGCCGGCGCGGACCTGGTTGATCGAGTTCGAGGTCTGGTCGACGATGATGTCGATCTGACCGGCGACGAGGTCGTTCAGCGCCGGCCCGGTGCCGCGATACGGCACATATTGCAGCTTGATGCCGGAAACGTTCTCGAAATAGAGCCCGGCGATATGGCTGCCGCTGCCGGCGCCGGCGGTGCCCGCGGTCGGCGGCGCCGGCCGCGACTTCAGCCACTCCAGCAATTCCTTCAGCGATTTCGCCGGCACGGCGTTCTTGCTGACGATGATCATCGGGTTGCTCGGCAGCAGCACCACCGGCTCGAGATCGGTGACGAGGTCGTAGCCGAGCTTGTAGATCGCGCCGTTGGCGACATGGGTGCCGAGATGGCCGAACGAGATGGTGTAGCCGTCGGGCGCCGAGCGCACCGCACGGCCGACGCCGATCGAGCCGCCGGCACCGGTCACGTTCTCGATCAGCAGCACCTCACCGAGCGACTGCTTCATGCGCTCGCCGAGGATGCGTGCCATCGCATCCGAAGGACCGCCGGCGGCAAACGGCACCACGATGGTGATCGGGTGCGTCGGATAGGTTTCCGCGGAAACGTTCCCCGTTAACGCCAACATCGCCAACACGGCCAGAACCAGCTTCCGCATCACGCTCTCCCTCAATTTTCTTGTTTCCAATTATTTTTGAAGGGCCACCTCTCGACAAGATGGCCCTTCGGATGAGGCGTCAGAACTGCGAGAAGTCGATCGGCTTGTGCCGGTCGAGCGTGCGGGTGATCGGCGGCAGCGGGTATTTCAGGCCGCTGGCGCAGTTGAACAGCATCACGCGGTCGGTCTTGCTGACACGGCCGTCGGCGAGGCTCTCCTTGTAGGCGGCGTAGGTCGCGGCGCCCTCGGGGCACAGCAACAGCCCCTCCTCGCGCGCGACCTCATTGAGGGCGGCGCTGATCTTGTCGTCATCGACGGCGATCGCAAAACCCTTGCTCTCGCGCACCGCGCGCAGGATGAGGAAGTCGCCGATCGCCTGGGGCACGCGGATGCCCGAGGCGATGGTGTGGGCGTCCTCCCAGCGCGCGGCGTGCTCGGTGCCGGCCTCATAGGCCCGCACCATCGGCGCGCAGCCGGAGGCCTGCACCGCGACCATGCGCGGGCGCTTGCTTCCGATGAAGCCGATCTTCTCGAGCTCGTCGAACGCCTTCCACATGCCGATCAGGCCGGTGCCGCCGCCGGTCGGGTAGAAGATCACGTCGGGCACGTCCCAGCCGAGCTGCTCGGCAAGTTCAAGCCCCATCGTCTTCTTGCCCTCGATCCGGTACGGCTCCTTCAGGGTCGAGGTATCGAACCAGCCGACCTTCGCCTTGCCCTCGCCGACGATCTTGCCGCAGTCATCGATATAGCCGTTGACGCGATAAACGGTGGCGCCCTGCAGCTCGATCTCGCTGACATTCACCTCCGGCGTATCGGCCGGGCAGAAGATCGTGGTCTTGATGCCGCAGGAGGTCGCATAGGCCGCCAGCGCCGCGCCGGCATTGCCGTTGGTCGGCATCGCCATGTGCTTGATGCCGAGCGCCTTGCCCATCGACACCGCCATCACCAGGCCGCGTGCCTTGAACGAGCCGGTCGGCAGCCGGCCTTCATCTTTCACAATGATCTCGCCGCCGCCAAGCTTGGCGCCGAGCCGCGGCAGCCGGATCAGCGGCGTCGTGACCTCGCCGAGGCTGACGATATCCTTGCATTTGCGCACCGGCAGCAGCTCGCGGTAGCGCCACAAATCGGCGGGACGCTGCGCCAGGGCGTCCTTCGTCAGCGCCTTCTTCACCCCGGCAAGGTCATAGCGCACCAGCAGCGGCTTGCCGGCCTTGGAGAGGTTGTGCACCTGGTCGGCGGGATAATGATCGCCCTCCATCGCGCATTCGAGATGGGTGACGAAAGTCGGGCGTTCGATGGTGAGGTTGTCGTTGTCTTTCACTGGCTCTGTTCTTTCTCAGGCTTCTTGCGTCAACGGCTCTTTCCGCTTGTCATCGCCGGGCTTGACCCGGCGATCCATCTTGCAAAAAAGCTTTCGCTTGATGGATACGCGGGTCAAGCCCGCGCATGACGAGCTGAATTCGGCCACTCAAATATTCAGCACCCGCCCGTAGGCGTCGAGCACCGCTTCCTTCATCATTTCCGACAAGGTCGGATGCGGGAACACGGTGTGCATCAGTTCCTCTTCCGTGGTCTCCAGATTCATCGCCACGACGTAGCCCTGGATCAGCTCGGTGACCTCGGCGCCGATCATGTGTGCGCCGAGCAGCTGGCCGGTCTTCTTGTCGAAGATCACCTTGACGAGGCCCTGGTCCTCGCCGAGCGCGATCGCCTTGCCGTTGCCGACGAACGGGAAGCGGCCGACCCGGATCTCGCGGCCGTCTTCCTTGGCCTTGGCCTCGGTGAGGCCGACGGAGGCGACCTGCGGGTTGCAGTAGGTGCAGCCCGGGATCATCAGCTTGTCCATCGGATGCGGATGCAGGCCCTTGATCGCCTCGATGCAGATCACGCCCTCATGCTCGGCCTTGTGCGCGAGCATCGGCGGTCCCGCGACGTCGCCGATCGCATAGATGCCGGGAACGTTGGTCTTGCCGAGGCCGTCGATCACGATGCAGCCGCGATCGGTTTTGACGCCAAGCTTCTCCAGCCCGAGATTCTCGATATTGCCGACCACGCCGACCGCCGAAATCACGCGCTCGAACTCCACCGCTTGCGGCTTCTCCTTGCCGTCGTCGATGGTCGCAACCACGCTGTCGGCCTTCTTCTCGAGCTTTGTCACCTTGGTCGAGGTGAGTATCTTGATCCCCATCTTCTCAAACCGCTTGCGGGCGAGCCCTGCGATTTCCGCATCCTCGACCGGGAGAATCTGCGGCAGCACCTCGACCACGGTGACGTCGGCGCCCATGGTGTGGAAGAACGAGGCGAACTCGATGCCGATCGCGCCGGAGCCGACCACCAGCAGCGACTTCGGCATCCGCTCCGGCACCATCGCCTCGAAATAGGTCCAGATCAGCTTCTTGTCGGGCTCGAGCCCGGGCAGCACGCGCGGCCGCGCGCCGGTCGCCACGATGATGTGCTTGGCCTGATAGCTGCCCTCGCCGCTGGCGCCCTTCGGCGCCTCGACCGCCGACTTCTTCACCGTGATCTTGCCGGGCGCGTCGATCGTGGCCTCGCCCCAGATCACCGTGACCTTGTTCTTCTTCATCAGGAAGCCGACGCCGTCATTGAGGCGCTTCGAGACGCCGCGCGAGCGCTGCACCACCGCCTTCGGATCGAACGAGACATTGTCGGCCGACAACCCGTAATCCTTGGCGTGCTGCATGTAGTGATAGATCTCGGCGGAGCGCAGCAGCGCCTTGGTCGGAATGCAGCCCCAGTTCAGGCAGATGCCGCCGAGATAGGATTTCTCGACGATCGCGGTCTTGAAACCGAGCTGCGCGGCACGGATCGCGGTCACGTAGCCGCCGGGGCCGGAGCCGATGATGATGACGTCAAAGGATGTGTCGGCCATGGCGGCTCCCGTTCAACTCAACGTGTGACGCCGCGGGCGCGGCTTCTTGCGATCAATGACCTGACCAGCCATTCGAGCCCGATCACCACGGCCATGATGGCCAGGGCCGTCAGCACGATCGGCTGGGCGATGTTCCGCGCCAGCTGTTCGCCGGCGAAGAACGCGGAGTGCAGAAGATCCAATCCGACCGGATTGAGCACCAGTGCGGCCGACAGCAACAGCGAGATCCAGAGCCAGCGCGTGCAAGCCGTGCCGGCCATTCATCCGTACTCCCGCCATACCGCACCGAGGAACACGGACCACGCCAGCGCCAGCACCGCGGCGCCGATCATCATGATCCTGAACTGGATCGTCGATATCAGGTCGCGGTTGACCGCGACGAGCAACGCGACGGCGATAGCGGCGAGCAGGACGTACGGACCGACGATCGCGTACATGGCGGATGCCCGTCACACCATCATCATCACGGGGTTTTCGATCAGCTGCTTGAAGGCACCGATCAGCTCGGCGCCTAGCGCGCCGTCGATCGCGCGGTGATCGCACGACAGGGTCACGCTCATCATGTGCGCGATCTCGATCTTGCCGCCGCGCACCACCGGACGCTCCTCCGAAGTGCCGACCGCGAGGATCGAGGCGTGCGGCGGGTTGATCACGGCGGTGAAGTGGTTGATGCCGTACATGCCGAGGTTGGAGACCGCGGTGGTGCCGCCCTGATATTCCTCCGGCTTCAGCTTGCGGGCGCGGGCGCGGGCGGCGAAATCCTTCATCTCGTTGGAGATGGTCGAGAGCGTCTTGGTCTCGGCCTTGCGGATGATCGGCGTGATCAGGCCGCCCGGCATCGCCACCGCGACGCCGACGTCGGAATGCTTGTGCTTGAGCATGCCGCCTTCGGTCCAGCTGACGTTGCAGTTCGGAATCTTCTGCAGCGCGACCGCCATCGCCTTGATGACGAAGTCGTTGACCGAGATCTTGTAGAGCGGCTTCTTCTCCTTGTCCTTCGGCGCTGCGGCGTTGATCTCCTCGCGCGCGGCGAGCAGCTTGCCGATGTCGCAGTCGATGGTGAGGTAGAAGTGCGGGACGTTCTGCACCGAGGCGGTGAGACGCTGCGCGATGGTGCGGCGCATGCCGTCATGCGGCACCACCTCGTAGGAGCCCGGCTCGAACAGCGCGAGGATCTGCTTGTCCGACATTGACGGCGCGATGCTCGGTCCCGCGGCGGGCGCTGCCGCCGGCGCCTTCAGGCCTTTGCCGGACTTGGCCTCGTCGACGTCGCGCGCGATGACCCGGCCATGCGGGCCGGTGCCGGTGATGCGGGTAAGATCGATGCCGGCTTCCTTTGCCAGCCGGCGCGCCAGGGGCGATGAGAACACCCGGGCGTGGCCGTTAGCCTGCGCGGCCGGTGCAGCAGCCTGAGGCGCCGCTGCCGGCGCTGGCGCTGCGGCCGGCTTCGGCGCAGGCGCCGCCGCCGGTGCGGGAGCCGCCGCAGGCGCGGCCTGGGCGGCGGGCTTCGGCGCCTCGGCGGGTTTAGCGGCCGGTGCGGCACCCGCTCCGGCGCTGGCTGCCGCCTTCACATCCTCCCCGTCGCCGGCCATGACGGCGATGACGTCGTTGACCGGCACGTCCTGCGTGCCCTCCGGCACCAGGATCTTGGCGATCGTGCCTTCATCGACCGCCTCGACTTCCATCGTCGCCTTGTCGGTCTCGATCTCCGCGATCACGTCGCCGGACTTGACCTTGTCGCCCTCTTTCTTGAGCCACTTGGCGAGGTTGCCCTTTTCCATCGTCGGCGACAGCGCGGGCATGAGAATATTGATCGGCATTGTCAGTGACCTTGTTGCGACCGCGGTTTGGTTTGGCCCATGTCGGTCGGCCGGGCGATTTCGGCTTCGAACATCTCGACGATGCGCGCGAGCGCCTCGTCCTCGGTGTATTCGCTCTCGCGCGCATAGGCGCGCGCGGCATGGCGGGCGATGTCGACCAGCATCAGCCCCCACATGTCCGGCTCCTCGAAAGCGCGCTGGAACGCGATCGACAGGCCGCCATCGACGACGAAGGCGCGCAGCACTTCAATGGCATCGTCGCGGCCCATCACGTCAGGGGGCAGCGGCTGCTCCTTGGGACCGGTCATCGGCGTTACCGGTAGGATACGGCCTTGGCGGCGGCGACCACCTCGGCGACGGAGGGCAGAGCAAGCTTTTCAAGGTTGGCGGCATAAGGCATCGGCACGTCCTTGCCGGAGACGCGCGCCACCGGCGCGTCGAGATAGTCGAAGGCGTGCTCCATGATGCGCGCGGCGACCTCGGAGCCGACGCCGCTCTGCTGCCAGCCCTCCTCGACCGTCACCGCGCGGCCGGTCTTCTTCACCGAGTTGATGATGGTCTCGGTATCCATCGGACGGATGGTGCGGAGATCGACGACCTCGGCCTCGATACCTTCCTTGGCGAGTTCGTCGGCA
Source organism: Bradyrhizobium sp. USDA 4506 (assembly GCF_054058795.1). Taxonomy (NCBI): domain Bacteria; kingdom Pseudomonadati; phylum Pseudomonadota; class Alphaproteobacteria; order Hyphomicrobiales; family Nitrobacteraceae; genus Bradyrhizobium; species Bradyrhizobium sp. USDA 4506. Next base: position 2,955,793 of record NZ_JBSSBM010000002.1, read on the forward strand.
GCCTTCAGCGCATAGGACATGCCCATCGCCCAGGAGACGATGGTGACGTCCTTGCCGGCGCGGGCAATCCGCGCCTTGCCGATCGGCACCACGAAATCAGCCAGCTTCGGCACCTCACCGGTGTGGCCGTACAGCACCTCGTTCTCGAGGAAGATCACCGGATTGGGATCGCGGATCGCGGCCTTGAGCAGGCCCTTGTAATCGGCGGCCGAATACGGCGCGATCACCTTGAGGCCCGGGATCTGCGAGTACCACGCCGCATAGTCCTGGCTGTGCTGCGCGGCGACACGCGCGGCGGCGCCGTTCGGGCCGCGGAACACGATCGAGCATCCCATCTGGCCGCCGGACATATAGAGCGTCTTGGCGGCGGAGTTGATGATCTGGTCGATCGCCTGCATGGCGAAGTTGAAGGTCATGAACTCGACGATCGGCTTCAAGCCCGCCATCGCCGCGCCGACGCCGACGCCGGCAAAGCCGTGCTCGGTGATCGGCGTGTCGATCACGCGGCGGGCGCCGAATTCCTGCAACAGGCCCTGTGTCACCTTGTAGGCGCCCTGATATTCCGCGACCTCCTCGCCCATGATGAAGACGTCGCCGTCGCGGCGCATCTCCTCGGCCATCGCATCGCGCAGCGCCTCGCGAATGGTCTGCGTGACCATCTCGGTCCCCGCGGGGATTTCCGGATCAGGCAGTGGCTCGGTCGCGGGCGCGGCCGGCGCCTTCGCCGCGGGCTGCGGCGCTTCCGCCTTGGCTTCGGCAGGCGCGGCCTCGGCGGCCTTCGGCTGCGGCGCCGGTGCCGCCGGCGCCTTGGCGAGGTCGGCGGCGCTTTCGCCGTCGACGAGAATGGTGGCGATCGGCGTGTTCACCGCAACGTCCGCGGTGCCTTCCGGAATCAGGATCTTGCCGAGCGTGCCCTCGTCGGTTGCCTCGACCTCCATCGTCGCCTTGTCGGTCTCGATCTCGGCGATGACGTCACCGGACTTGATGGTCTCGCCTTCCTTTTTCAGCCATTTGGCGAGGTTGCCCTTCTCCATGGTGGGCGACAGCGCAGGCATCAGCACTTGAATGGGCATATCGGCTCCCGAAATCGGTCTTGAAATTCGTCTGCGCGGGTGGGGTCAGCGGTAGATGTCGGTGTAGAGCTCGGCTGGATCCGGCTCCGGATCGTGCTGCGCGAAGTCGGCGGCCTCGTTGACGATCTCGCGCACCTGGGCGTCGATCGCCTTGAGGTCCTGCTCGCTGGCGCCCGAGGCCAGCAAGCGATTGCGCACCTGCTCGATCGGGTCCTGGTCGTGACGCACCTTCTCGACCTCCTCGCGCGTGCGGTACTTCGCCGGATCGGACATCGAGTGGCCGCGGTAGCGGTAGGTCTGCATCTCCAGAATCATCGGACCGTTGCCGCCGCGGCACCAGGCCACGGCCTCATCGGCGGCGGCCTTGACGGCGCGCACGTCCATGCCGTCGACCTGCCTGCCCGGAATGTTGAAGGAGGCGCCGCGCTTGGAGAAGTCCTGCTGGGCCGATGCGCGCGACACCGAGGTGCCCATCGCATAGCGGTTGTTCTCGATCACGTAGATCACCGGCAGCTTCCACAGCTCCGCCATGTTGAAGCTTTCATAGACCTGGCCCTGGTTGGCCGCGCCGTCGCCGAAATAGGTCACGCTGACGTTATCGTTGCCGCGATAGCGGTTGGCGAACGCAAGGCCGGTGCCGAGCGAGACCTGCGCGCCCACGATTCCGTGACCGCCATAAAAGTGCTTCTCCTTGCTGAACATGTGCATGGAGCCGCCCTTGCCGCGGGAATAGCCGCCGCGGCGTCCGGTCAATTCGGCCATCACGCCCTTGGCTTCCATGTCGCAGGCCAGCATGTGGCCGTGGTCCCGGTAGCCGGTTATGACCTCGTCGCCCGGCTTCAGCGCCATCTGCATGCCGACCACGACCGCTTCCTGGCCGATATAGAGATGGCAGAAACCGCCGATCGCACCCATGCCGTAGAGTTGACCGGCCTTCTCCTCGAAGCGCCGGATCAGGAGCATGTCCCGCAGTGCCTTGAGCTCCTGCTCCTTGGTGAATTCGGGGGGAGAGCCGGCCTTCTCCTGCCCTGATTCTTTTGCGACGCTTTTCTTGGGTGCGGCCATGGCAATTCCGGGTGAGAGAAGTCGGAGAACCCTCTCTAACCCAACTCAAATCGCCTTGGAAGGATTGCGTTCGCCCGATGGAATTTTGCTATGCCGCACTGCAGCGCAGCGCGACATTTTTGTGATAGCGCGCGAATGATTTTGAAATTTGAGAACGCGTCGTCAGTTACTTGTTGATCCGAACGAGGTCACGCGGATTGGCGTAGTCGAGCTGGAAGCGCGCGCGCTCGTCCAACATGTCGGGATCGACCCGGTCCGACCGCAGCAGCGACACCCGCTGCTCGCCCTCGGCCCGCTCCTTCTTCAGCCGCGCCAGCTCGGAGGTCAGCGCGATGATCTCCTGATCGAGCTCCTGCCGCGCGTTCAAGCCGTATTTGCCGGTGTAGGCGTTGACGCCGAAATAGCCGACCATCAGCGCCGCCAGCGTATAGAGGGCGAGCCCGGTCAGAATCGATTTGAGGCGTGTGCGGGAAACCATGGCCGCGAGCATGCGGCCATGGGGTTAACGAACGCTGAACCAGAGCGTTTTCGAGCGAAGTGGGTACCGGTTCGCGTGAGGAAAACGCGTCAAAACATGTTCAGAGCCCGTTCCGATTCAATCGGAACGGGGCTCTTGCTCAGCGGTTCTGCTTTTCGATAAAGGCCGCGAAAGCATCGAGATACTGCTGCAGCACGCCCTTGAGCGACTCCTTGGTCAGTTCGCCGTTGTCGTCGAAGGCATCGCCGACGCCGTTGAGATAGGCTTCCGGCTGACCGAGGATCGGGCCGGAAATGCCCGGCAGGATGTTTTGCAGGTGCTTCACTGCGTTGACGCCGCCGAGCGGTCCGGGCGAATTGCCGATGATGCCGATCGGCTTGCCGATGAACGAGCTCTTGCCGTAGGGCCGCGAGGCGACGTCGATGGCGTTCTTCAGCACGCCCGGGATCGAGCGGTTGTATTCGGGGGTCACGAACAGCACGCCGTTCGACTTCTGCAGCTTCTCGCGGAAGGCAAGCCAGTCCGCCGGCGGCGCAGCCTCGAGGTCCTGGTTGAAGAAGGAAATTTCCTGAAGCGTCGTCACATCGAGCTTCAGCGACGCCGGTGCAAGCTTGGCCAGCGCATTGGCGATCTTGAGCGAGAAGCTCTGTTTGCGGATGCTGCCGACAATGGTGACGATGTTATAGGCCATAGCAAATTCCCCTCGGATTGCGCGTGAAACTGGTGCCCCTCACCTACCGGCGCACCAAGAAAGATGCAAGTGCATGGATCGTCCAATTCCGGAAACGCAGCGTTTCGCGGAATTGGTCTATGCAAAGCAAAAAGGCCGCCCCCATCGGGACGGCCCCTGCGTTTCGATCCTCAGCCCTTGTTCGGGTTGATCAGGAATTTCTCGCCGGTCGAGCGCTTGTTGTAGACGGCGATGTTGTCGAGCTGCAGGGTCTCCTGCAACGAGACCACCTTGGTGTAGTGACTGGCGAAAGTCGTCTTCAGTTCGGCCACCACGCGCTGGCGCAGCTTGTTGCCGGCCTCCGGACCGATCTTCATCAGGAACGGGAACAGCAGCCAGCCGCCGACGCCCCAGGCCATGCCGAAGCCGCGCGGCAATTCGATCGAGCGGGTGTCGAGGCTGCCATAGACATAGACCTGCTTGTGCACATTCGAGCCGTAGCGGCTGTAGGCCTTGGCGGTCTTGTTGATCGCGGTCTCCATCGCGACCAGGATCTGGCCCGCGAGCTTGCCGCCGCCGATCGCATCGAAAGCGATAGTGGCGCCGGTTTCCACCAGCGCGCCGGTGAGCTTGTCCATGAAATCGGGCGCGGAGGAATCGACGACGTGTTTGGCGCCGATCTTGTGCAGGATGTCCGCCTGCTCCTTGTTGCGCACGATGTTGACGAGGCCGATGCCGTCCTTGAGACAGATCTTGTTGAGCATCTGGCCGAGATTGGACGCCGCCGCGGTGTGCACCAGCGCCTTGTGCCCCTCGCGCCGCATCGTCTCGGTCATGCCGAGCGCGGTCAGCGGATTGACGAAGCAGGACGCGCCTTCCGCCGGCGTGGTGCCGTCGGGCAGCGGCAGGCATTCGTTGACGCGCAACGTGCGGTATTGCGCATACATCGCGCCACCGATCATCGCGACCGTGCGGCCCATCAGCGCTTTCGCCGCATCCGATGAACCGGTCCTGATCACGACGCCGGCACCTTCATTGCCGACCGGCATTGACTCATCGAGCCGTGCGGCGAGGCCCGGCAATGCCGCTTCCGGCACGCGCGCAGCCACCACAGGCAATTCCTTGCTGCCGGAGACCTTGGCGGCCGACATGTCGGCCGGGCCGATCAAAAGACCGAGGTCGGACGGATTGATCGGGGTCGCCTCGACCCGGACCACGACCTCGTCGGGGCCGGGCTCGGGGGTCGGGACATTGACCAGCGATATCTCGAGCTCGCCATTCTTCTTGAGCAGCGAACGCAGTTGCAGACCGCTCTTGCCATCGCTCATCCCGACCTCCCTTTTGCGTTTTGTTGGATCCCGTTCAAGCTGGGGCGCTACGCCAGCGCCTTCAAGGCCGCCCTGCCCGCGTATTTCGCCTGGGTGCCGAGCTGCTGCTCGATGCGCAGCAGCTGATTGTACTTGGCGGTACGGTCGGAGCGCGCCAGCGAGCCGGTCTTGATCTGCCCGCAATTGGTGGCGACCGCAAGATCGGCGATCGTGGAATCCTCGGTCTCGCCGGAGCGGTGCGACATCACGGCGGTGTAGCCGGCCTTGTAGGCCATCTCGATCGCCGCAAGCGTCTCGGTCAGCGTGCCGATCTGGTTGACCTTGACCAGGATCGAATTGGCGCGGCCGTTCTTGATGCCGTCGGCAAGCCGGGTGACGTTGGTGACAAACAGATCGTCACCGACCAGCTGACACTTCTTGCCGATCGCATCCGTCAGCTCCTTCCAGCCGTCCATGTCGTCCTCCGACATGCCGTCCTCGATGGTGACGATCGGATAGCGGCCGACGAGATCGGCGAGATACTTCACCTGCTCGGAGCGCGAGCGGGTCTTGTTCTCGCCGCCATAGACGTAGGAGCCTTCCTTGAAGAATTCGGTGGAGGCGCAGTCGAGGCCGAGCACGACGTCGTCGCCCGCCTTGTAGCCGGCCTTGCCGATCGCATTCATCACGAACTCGAGGGCGGCGTCGGCCGACGGCAGGTTCGGCGCGAAGCCGCCCTCGTCGCCGACATTGGTGTTGTGGCCGGCCTTCTTCAGCTCGCCGCGCAGCGTGTGGAAGATTTCCGAACCGCAACGTAGCGCCTCGGCGAACGACGTGGCGCCGACCGGCAGGATCATGAACTCCTGGAAGTCGATCGGGTTGTCGGCATGCACGCCGCCATTGATGATGTTCATCATCGGCACCGGCAGCGTCCGCGCCGAGGTGCCGCCGACATAACGATACAGCGGCATGTCGAAGGATTCGGCGGCGGCCTTGGCGCAGGCCAGCGAGACGCCGAGGATGGCGTTGGCCCCGAGCCGGCTCTTGTTCGGCGTGCCGTCGAGCTCGATCATGATCTGGTCGATCGCGACCTGCTCCTCGACCGCCTGGTCGCTGAGCGCCTCGAAGATCTCACCGTTGATGGCGGCGACCGCCTTCTCGACGCCCTTGCCGAGATAGCGCGCCTTGTTGCCGTCGCGCAGTTCCACCGCCTCATGCGCGCCGGTGGAGGCGCCCGACGGCACGGCCGCGCGACCGATTGACCCATCCTCCAGCACCACATCGACCTCGACCGTGGGGTTGCCGCGGCTATCAAGGATTTCGCGGCCGATGATGTCGACGATGTCAGTCATGACGTGCTCTTTCTCGATATGGGGTTGGCTGATGCGCCGCGTCATACACGGCGCGCAAGCAAATGTGAACGGCCCGCCCGCCCGGCCCGTCTGACGGTGCAATGTGGTGGGTTTATGCTGTCGGGATTACCTTCGCGTGCTGGCCCATTGTTTCACGAAGCCGGGATAACGCAATGAACCGTCGCCAGTTTCTCGCCTCCACCACTGCCGCGATTTTGACCAAGAGAGCGCAGGCGCAGGATGCCCAGACGCCGTTCCGGGTGAAATATTTCAACGTCGACGCCGGGACCGGCCTGCACGATGTCACGCCGGCGCCCGATGGCACCGTCTGGTTCACGGGCCAGCGCAGCGGTGCGCTGGGCCGGCTCAATCCGCGCGACAGTGCGTTCAAGCTGGTCAGCCTCGGCAAGGGTGCGGCCCCGCACGGCGTCACGATCGGCCCCGACGGCGCGCCATGGGTAACCGAGGGCGGGCAGAATGCGATCGCCCGCGTCGACCCCGGCGACCACAAGGTGACGCTGTTCCGCCTGCCTGAGAAAGCCGCTGACGCCAATCTCAATACCGGCGTGTTCGACAAGCGCGGCGTCTACTGGTTCACCGGCCAGTCCGGCTTCTACGGCCGGCTCGATCCGAAATCCGGTGAGATGAAGGTGTTCGAGGCACCGCGCGGCGTCGGCCCCTACGGCATCACCGTGACCCCAAACGGCGACATCTGGTACGCCTCGCTTGCCGGCAGCTATATCGCACGGATTGACCTTGCGACCGGCAACGCCAGCGTGGCCCAGCCGCCGACGCCGAAACAGGGCGCGCGACGGGTGTGGTCGGATTCGCGGGGGCGGATCTGGGTCAGCGAATGGAACAGCGGCAACGTGTCGGTGCACGATCCCGCCGACGGGACGTGGAGGGCCTGGAAGCTGCCCGGCAGCAATCCACGGACCTATGCCGTCTATGTCGACGACAAGGACAAGGTCTGGCTCACCGATTTCTCGGCCAACGCGATCATGCGCTTCGATCCGGTGGGCGCGACCTTCAACGCCTTTCCGAGCGACCGCGCCGGCGCGAATGTCCGGCAACTCGATGGCCGGCCCGGCGAGGTCTGGGGCTGTGAATCCGGCCAAGACCGCTTGGTCCTGATCCAGACTGCCGCGCCCGCGTAGCACCCTGCCCCCGCACGCGGACGGTTGACGAACCGCCCGCTTCCGTTCATTTCGGCCGCTCCCACAAGGATGAGGCCCATGGCGAAGAAAACCCTGCAACTCGGCCGTGCCGTCGCGTGGCCGGATAGCCCGGACAAGGCGGTGCTCGACCGCGTCCCCAATCCGCAGGCCGGCACGGATTATCTGGTGCGCTTCGCTATCCCGGAATTCACCTCGGTCTGCCCGATCACCGGCCAACCGGACTTCGCCCATCTGGTGCTCGACTATGTGCCGGGCCGATGGCTCCTGGAATCTAAGTCGCTGAAACTCTATGCGGCGAGCTTCCGCAATCACGGCGCCTTCCACGAGGATTGCACCGTCATGATCGGCAAGCGCATCTCGGACGAGATCAAGCCGAAATGGCTGCGCATCGGCGGCTATTGGTATCCGCGTGGCGGTATCCCGATCGACGTGTTCTTTCAGACCGGCCGACTGCCGAAAGGCGTCTGGGTTCCCGATCAGGGCGTCGCGCCCTATCGAGGCCGGGGCTGATCCGGCGTCTCAATAGGCGCTCAGCAGATCGACCTTGGCATTGGCGAGGATGAGGCGGCGCGCCAGCAGTGCGGAAAGATTGCGCATGATCTTCATCGAAATCTGCGGGTGGAGCTGACGATAGTCGGCAAAGCTGTCGATCGGTAGCTCGAGGCATTTGACCGGCGTGTCCGCCCAGACGTCGGCGCTGCGGTGGCTCTCGATGATCGCCATCTCGCCGAACTCCATCCCCGGCCCGAGGGAGGCAAGCCGCACGCCGCTCGGCAGCTTCACGCTCACCATCCCGCTTTGCAGGAAGAACAACGAATTGGCCGGCTCGCCGGCCACGACGATGCGTTGGCCGGCGTCGTAGCGGCGCGGCGTCGAGAGTTCGGCGAGCGCAGCGATCTCCTCGGGCGCGAGATCGGCCAAGAGCGCCTGCTCGCCGAGATGGGCGGTCTCCTTGGTCTCGGTGAAGCCGCCATAGCGGTAGATCAGTTGATCCTCGGCCCATTCAACGGCGTCGTCGAGCAGCGGAAAATGCCGCAACCGCTTCGGCTCTTCGATCTGCGCGCGGATCGTGGCCCAGACCGGCGACGTCGTCTCGACACCGGAGATGATCGTGGTGACACCGGAATTTCCGAGCGTGGCGATTTTCTCAGCCAGCAGCTGGGCGCCGGCTGCCGTGATGTCGGGCACGCGGTGGAAATCTAGGATCAGCAGCGGCGCGCCGGGCGGCTCGCTGGACAGCCGGCGAGTGACGTAGTCGATCGACGCGAAGTTGAGCGCCCCCACCAGCTCGATGACGCGGGTGTCACTGTGGCGGTCATCGAGGATCTGCTGTTCGTGCGGCTGGCGGCTGCGGCGGGAGGTGATGCCGAAGATGTCGTAGTCGGCGATGATGCAGGTGCGGACGTCGCCGCTGCGGTTGAGCATATGCAGATCAAATCGCGCCGACAGCGCCTCGCAAACCTTCAGGCCTCGCACGCTGTTGAAGTGCCCATCGAGCAGCGGCGAAAAGGTGCCGAGCCCCAATTGCGACGGGAGCGCTGCGACGATGCCGCCGCCGACCCCACTCTTGGCGGGCATTCCGACGCGATAGATCCACTCGCCGGCATAGTCGTACATGCCCGAGCTCGTCATCACCGACAGCGTGCGCGCGACGACATGCGGCGTCACCACCTGGACGCCGGTGACCGGATTGACGCCGCGATTGGCGAGCGTTGCGGCCATCACCGCGAGGTCGCGCGCGGTGACGAGAATTGCGCATTGCCGGAAATAGACATCGAGCACGGCATCGACGCCGTCCTGCAGCACGAGGTAGTTGCGCAGCAGCCAGGCGATCGCGCGATTGCGGTTGCCGGTCGCCGTCTCCGACGCATGGACCGCGTCGTCGACGTCGAGTTCGCGGCCGGCAAACTGGCCGAGCTTGTCCCGGATGCGCTCGAATGCGGCGCGGCCATCGACCTCGTGGATCAGCCCGGAGCAGGCAATCGCGCCGGCGTTGACCATCGGATTGAACGGCTTGTTGTCGTTGGTCAGCCGGATGGAGTTGAATGCCTCACCGCTCGGCTCGACGCCGATCGCCGACGCGACGCGCGCTTCGCCGACGAGATCGAGGGCCAGCGCAAACACGAACGCCTTCGAAACGGACTGGATGGTGAAAGGAGCGGCGCTGTCGCCGACTTCGTAGACATGGCCATCGATGGTGACGAGGCTGATGCCGAAATGCGCCGGGTTGGCCCGTTTCAGCTCCGGAATGTAGTCGGCGAGCGCGCCGGAATTGTCCGATTTGAATTCTTGGTGGCAGGAGGCCAGAAAACGTTGAAGTGGAGGCTCGGTGCCATATCCCGTTGTCCTGACGTCCGCATTCCCTCGAATAGGCCAGCCAGTCTGGACGTCCACGCTCTCACCTCAAATGGCGAGAAATAAGCAATCCTCATGCCATGCGCGGTCGTCCGAACGCTGCTGCGACATGCGTCATCCTGACGCTGCACCCCGCTTCCCTGCTTGTTGTGTCTGCCACCGCCGGTGGGCGCGTGGACGCCTAGGTTGTCTGCGCATCGGCGGGCCTGGTCTGCCGCAGAAACCGCGCGCAGATAAAGCCGAGCACGACCATCACGGCGGCGGCTGACACCAACGTCGCGGTCTTGCCGACGTGTTGCAGGCCGAAGCCGTAAGCGATCGGGCCGACGGTCTGGCCCATGAAGAAGAAGAACGAGTGCAGCGACAGCGCGGTGGCGCGCGCTTCGACCGACAGCTCGCTGGCGAACACCTGCAGGCAGCCGTGGATCATGTAGAAGCCGAGGCCCATCACCAGGAGGCCCGCCATCTGCAGCTTCCAGTGCGGCCCGAAGGCGACGCCGACCAATTGGATTGCAACCAGCGTCGCGCCGACGACCATCATGCCCCTCACCCCGATCCACGGCAGCAGGCGCGACACCGTCAGCGTGTAGAGCAATCCGCCGATCGCAAAGCCTGCGATCACGATGCCGGCGATCGACAGCGAGGTCTCGCCGAGCTCGAACAGGAACGAGGCGATGAAGGGAAACAGCCCGAGCACGCAGCAGCCTTCGATGAAGACCGCCGAGTAACAGATGCGGGCATTCGGATTGGTGAAGATGGTGCGATAACCGTGGCGAAGCGCCTTCAGGCTAGTGCGCGGCGGACGGTTCAGCGCGGCGCCGCGGAAGCCGGAGGCAACCGCCAGCGCGACGATGATCACGAGGCCGCCGAGAACCGCGAGCACGCCGCGCCAGCCGAGGAAGTCGCCGATCAGGCCGGATGCCGTGGCACCGAGCAGATTGCCGGTCATCGAGCCCGCCAGCGTTCGCCCGATCGCGAGCTGCCGCTTATCCGGACCGACCAGATCGCTGGTCAGCGACAGCGCCACCGGAAACACGCCGCCCGAGCCGACGCCGGCAAGGATGCGGGTCACGAACAGCATCGGAAACGAGGTCGAGAGCGCGCCGAGAATGTTGGCGACGCCGAGCAGTCCGAGGCAGATCGTCATCAGCCGCGCCTTGCCGAACAGGTCGGCAGCGGCGCCGATCGCCGGCTGCACCGCGGCAAAGGTAAAGGCGAACACCGCGGCAAAGCTCGCCGCCGTCGCGATGCTGACGCCGAAATCCTCAGCGACATGCGGCAGAACCGGATCCAGCGCGCGCACCGACAGGCTCGCTGCGAAGGTCGCCAGCGTGATCACGTTAAGGGCCTGCGGCATGCCGCTGGTTGCGGTCATGTCGTTGTCCGCCGGTCAGGCCGCCGTCTTCGCCAGCGCGTCGAACTGCATCAGCCGCTTGACGAGGGACTCGAAGTCGCGGAGCGGCACCATGTTGGGGCCGTCCGACGGCGCGTGATCCGGATCGGGATGGGTCTCGATGAACACGCCGGCGACGCCGACCGCGACCGCGGCGCGCGCCAGCACCGGCACGAATTCACGCTCACCGCCCGACGAGGTGCCCTTGCCGCCCGGCTGCTGCACCGAATGGGTGGCGTCGAAGATCACAGGCGCGCCGGTGGTGCGCGAAAGAATCGGCAGCGCGCGCATGTCCGAGACCAGCGTGTTGTAGCCGAACGACGCGCCGCGCTCGGTGACCAGCACATTGGCGTTGCCGGCGCCGGTGATCTTGCTGACCACATTGGCCATGTCCCACGGCGCCAGGAACTGGCCCTTCTTGACATTGACGACCCTGCCGGTCGCGGCCGCGGCCAGCAAGAGATCGGTCTGCCGGCACAGGAAGGCCGGGATCTGCAGCACGTCGACCGCCTGCGCCACTTCGGCGCATTGGGTCGCCTCATGCACGTCGGTCAGCACCGGCAGCCCGAGCGAAGACCGGATCTCGGCGAAGATAGGCAGCGCCTGCGCCAATCCGATGCCGCGCGCCGCCGTCGCGCTGGTGCGGTTCGCCTTGTCGAACGAGGTCTTGTACACCAGACCGATCTTGAGCCGCGCCGCGATCTCCTTCAGCGCGGACGCCACTTCAAGCGCGTGCGCGCGGCTCTCGAGCTGGCAGGGACCGGCGATGATCGAAATCGGCAAGGCATTGCCGAATTTGGCCGATCCGACGGCAACGATCGGCGCGGCGGCCTGCGCGGAAACCTGATTGGTCAAAATGCTGCATCCTTTTGCCGGCGACCATGCAGTCCCGCGCGGGACGGATCAAGCCATCCCGCACGATGAGGGGGTTGCGCTGACGCCGTGGGTGCGCCGTGCTAACACAATCCCGCCCAAACAGCGCCTATAAACTGGCGCGGAACAGATTCCCATGAGGAAGCCATGCGCATCCCGCTGATGATCGGAGCCGTCGCCGCCCTGTCGGCGATGTCGGGCCTCGCCTACGGCCAGACCAGCAGCCAGCCCGGGGTCGTCACCAGCGGCGCCACCGGCGTGACCGTCAATGGCAAGCCGGCGGCGCGCAGCGGCGATACCACCAGCAATGGCGGCCCGCTCGTCGAGGGCGTGCCCAACGTCCTGATCAACGGCAAGCCGGCGGTGGTCATGGGCGATCGCACGCATTGCGGCGGCAAGACGACCTCCGGCAGCCACGGCGTCTTCATCAACGGCAAGCCGATGGTGACCCAGGGCGATCAGACCTCGGGCTGCCTGCAATAGCGTCGCTGCAACTTTCCCTCCCCAAGGGACCGAGAAAAGATGCCTCCCCGTCATTGCGAGGAGCTCGCGACAAAATTGCGAAGCAATTTTGCGCTGAAGCGACGAAGCAATCCATCGCTCCGCATATGCAGTACGAATGGATTGCTTCGCTTCGCTCGCAATGACGGGAACATGGCCGCAGCGGGCGTCACTTGACCGACGAAAACGCCGTCGGCACCAGAAGCTGGTTGACGATGGTGAGAACGATCTGGCCGTCCTCCTCGGTCTTGGCGCGTGCGGCGATCCATTCCGGATCGGTCGCGAACGCGGTCCACTTCTTCTCGCGCTCGGCGAGCGATTCCCAGGCCAGCAGATAGGTCAGGTCCTGGTTGGATTCCCCGACCAGCGTCGTGAAGAAACCGGCCTGCCTGATGCCGTGCTTGTCCCAGAGCTTCAGCGTGATGGTCTCGAAGCGCTTGAGCAGCGCCGGCAGCCGTCCCGGCAGGCAGCGATAGACGCGGGTCTCGTAGATCATTGGCAGTCCTCCCAGATTTGTGTGCGGGCGGTTATAGCCAGCGCCTTCCGGACTGTCTTGAGGGGGTGACAACATGGCACCCCTGCTCGCGACAGGCAGCCATTTCCGCAATGTTGTTGCAATGTTACTTGCCCTAAAACCTGCCTTCAGGAGCTGGACCCACAAGGACATGCGGATACTGCTGGTTGAGGACGAGGCCGAAATGGCGGCGGCGCTGTCACAGGCGCTGAAGGGCTACGACATGGTGGTCGACCACGTGCCGAACCTTGCCGAGGCCGAGGAAGCGATCTGTGCCGACGTGCATGGCGCGGTCCTGCTCGACCGCCAGCTTCCGGACGGCGACGGCCTCACGCTGATCCCGAAGCTGCGCGCCAAGGCCGACGGCGTGCCGATCATCGTGCTGACCGCGCGCGGCGATCTCACCGACCGCATCACTGGCCTCGACAGCGGCGCCGACGACTATCTGGCCAAGCCGTTCGCGGTCGAGGAGCTGATGGCGCGGCTGCGCGCCGTGCTGCGCCGCCCCGCCGGCCTGCAGCTCGAGATCATCAGGGCCGGCCGGGTGGCGTTCGATTGCGGCCATCGCGAGGCCAGTGTCGACGGCCGTCCGCTCGAGCTGCCGCGGCGCGAGCTGCTGGTGCTGGAGACGCTGCTGCGCCGCATGGGCCGCACCGTGCTGCGCGCGACGCTGGAGGAAGCCGTCTACAATTTCGAGGACGAGATCCAGTCCAACGCGCTCGATGCGCACGTCTCGCGTCTCAGGCGCAAGCTTGCCGACGCCAACGCCGGCGTCGAGATCCACAGCATCCGCGGCGTCGGCTATCTCTTGAAGCAAACGTCATGAGCGAACAGGCCGAGCACTATTGCCTGCGCTCGCAACTGAGCTGGCGGCTGGTGACGCTCCAGGCGCTGCTGCTTGCCATGCTGATCGTTTGCCTGATCAGCGCGTTGTGTGCCACCGGCTTCCTGATCGTTCCGCGCGATGAGGATCATGTGATTTCCATCGTGCAGGGCGCGGTCGCACGCGACGGCAAGGGCGAGTTGATTTTGCGCTCGACGGCCGAACTGCAAAAGCTTCGTGACGACACGCCGGACCTCTGGTTCCTGGTGCGCGACCGGCAAGGCCGTTCGCTGACGGAAGGCGCGGTGCCGCCGGAATTCGCCAGGATCGGCGACGCGCTCGACCAGATCAGCCAGGCGCGGCTCGGCTGGCAGATGTTCGAGGATGATCCGCGCAAGCCGCCGGCGCGGCTGAAGCGCGTCAATTCCGACGCCGGCCCCGTGCAGGTGCTCACAGCGACGCAAGGGCCAATGTCGAGCGTCAAGACCGCGCTCGCCACGACGCTGGCATTCCTCGCCATTGCCCTGCCCGGCCTTTTCCTGATGGCATGCGCCACCTTCATCGCGACGCCGATGGTGGTGAAGCGCGCCTTCGCCGGTCTCGATACCACCGCCGACGAAGCGCGCCGCATCGATTTCCGCCAGCGCGGCAGCCGACTGTCGGCGGACCATCTGCCGCTCGAGGTAGCGCCGCTGGTGACCGCCATCAACGATGCGCTGAAACGGCTCGACGACGGCTATTCCCGGCACCAGCGATTCGTCGCCGACGCGGCGCATGAATTGCGCACGCCGATCGCGATCCTCAACACGCGGCTGGAGTCGCTGCCGCCAGGTCCGGAGAAAACCCGCCTGCTCGAGGATTCGGCGCGGCTTGCGACATTGGCCGAGCAACTGCTCGACATCCAGCGCTTCGACCAGTGCCGCAATCCGTTCGTCCGCGTCGATCTCGTCGCGGTCGCCCGCAATGTCGCGGCCGACCTCGCGCCGCTCGCGATCGCGGCCGGCTACGAGCTGTCGCTCGATACCGCAACCGATCGCGTCGAGATCTTGGGCGATCGCGCCGCGCTGGAGCGCGCGCTCACCAATCTGGTGCAGAACGCCATCCAGCATGGCGGCCGCCGCGGCACCATCACCATCCATGTCGGCAGCGCCGCGACGATCGACGTATCGGATGAAGGCGACGGCATTCCCCAGGACCAGCGCACCCGGATCTTCGATCCGTTCTATCGGCTCGCGCCGCTCGACCGCGGCGCCGGCCTCGGCCTCAACATGGTGCGCGAGATCGCAAGGCTGCACGGCGGTCACGTCTCCGTGCTCGACGGTCCGAAGGGCGGCGCGTGCTTTCGCCTCACCTTACCGCCGGCGCCGTTCGCGTCGTGACTGCCAAAGCGTTTTCGAGCGAAGCCTGTCCCGCACTCGATGCGGGATGGGCACCGGTTCGCGTGAAGGAAACGCGTCGAAACTAGTGTCCTGAACCAAAAGTTCATGGCATTTTATGCCTTGGCGGGCAGATTGTAAGCGCAGAAGCGTTCGATTGAGCCGAGAATGTCGTCAGCTGATTTGGTCCATCGGAACGGCATTGGGTCAGCGTTGTGATGGTCGATGAAGGAGGCAATCTCGGCCCGTAGCGCCGCCACACTGCGATAGATGCCGCGCCTAATCTTACGCTCGGTGATGAGTGCAAAGAAGCGTTCGACCTGATTGAGCCAGGATGAACTGGTTGGCGTCAGGTGGACGTGCCAGCGCGGCCTCTTTGCCAGCCAGTTGCGGATCAACGGCGTCTTGTGGGTTGCGTAATTGTCCATGACGAGGTGGACGTCCAGATCGTCTGGAACCGCAGCTTCGATCTCATCGAGAAACTTGCGGAACTCTTTGGCACGATGGCGTCCATAGCATTTGCCAATGACCCGGCCGGTTGCGACGTCGAGGGCGGCAAACAGCGAGGTGACGCCATGGCGTTTGTAGTCGTGACTACGGCGCGCCGGCTGGCCAGGTCGCATGGGCAGCATGGGCTGGCTGCGATCCAGCGCCTGGATTTGCGACTTCTCATCGACACACAGTACGATGGCGCGCTCGGGCGGAGCTACGTAAAGGCCGACGATGTCGCGAACCTTGGCGACAAAGTCGGGGTCGGTTGAGAGCTTGAAGGTCTCCAACCGATGCGGCTGCAAGCCGAAAGCGCGCCATATACGCTGTACTGTTGAGACTGACAGCCCGCTGGCCCGCGCCATGCTGCGCGAACTCCAGTGGGTGGCCCCGGGAGGCTGGGTCTCAAGGGTGCGAACGATCACCGCCTCGATCCGGGCATCCTCAATCGTGCGTGGCGTCCCCGATCGCGGCTCGTCCCAAAGACCTTCAAGCCGATGCTCGGAGAACCGCCGCCGCCATTTGCCGACCGTGTCGGGATCGACAGCCAAACGGGCCGCCACGACCTTGCTCTGCTCGCCCTCAGCACAGGCCAGGACGATCCGAGCCCGCAGCGCCAACGCCTGAGCAGTGCTTCGACGCGACGCCAACGATGTCAACTCAGCACGTTCCACCTCATCAAGCTCCAGCGGAGCAAAGCGCCGACCCATCGCCAATCCTCCCCAAATCAGGAGAGTCCGCTATCATCGAGTCGATTTGGAGTCCGCCGAACTTTTGATTCAGGACACTAGAGTCCATTCCGATTCAATCGGAACGGGGCTCTCGCGCAATGTTGTCGCAATGCAGCTCCCGCAAACAAGGCGTCACGCTTCGCATCTGAGTCGAAGCGCCGCGACACTTTGCTGGGAATCCCAATGTCACATGATCTGCTGTCTTTCTTCACGGCGTGGATGGCGGCCCCCGGCCGCGTCGGCGCCATCGCGCCGTCGGGCGCCGCGCTCGCCGAACTGATCACGCGCGACATCAGCGCCGACACCGGCCCGGTGCTCGAGCTCGGTCCGGGCACGGGCGCGTTCACCTATCAGCTGTTGAAGCGCGGCGTGCGCCAGCAGGATCTTACGCTGATCGAATACGGCTCGGATTTCATGCGGCTGTTGCAGCTGCGCTTTCCCGGCGCGCGCGTGCTGTGGATGGACGCGGCGCGCCTCGCCTCTGAGCGGCTCTACGATGGCGCGCCGGTCGGCGCCGTCGTCAGCGGACTGCCGCTGCTCAACATGTCGCCGCGCAAGGTCATCTCGATCGTCGGCGGCGCGTTCAGCTATCTACGTCCCGGCGGCGCGTTCTATCAATTCACCTACGGCATGCGCTGTCCGGTGCCGCGGCCGATCCTCGACCGACTCGGCCTGCGCGCCACGCTGGTCGATCGCGCCATCCTCAACGTGCCGCCGGCCGCGGTCTACCGGCTGACGCGACGCCCGCAATACAAGCTGATGACGCGCGACGGCACGCCGGCGGCTGGTGCAAACGTTTCACCGATCAAGAAAGAACGCCGGACCAGCGAGGACTGCGCCGTGTAGCGGCGCAGCTGACGGCCGCTCAGCTAAACCAGCCGGCTCTGCTTGGCTGCCGCCTCGATGAACGACGCGAAGAGGGGATGCGGTTCAAAGGGCCGCGATTTCAGCTCGGGATGGAACTGGACGCCGATGAACCAGGGATGGTCCTCGTACTCCACGATCTCCGGCAGTACGCCGTCGGGCGACATGCCGGAGAAGCGCAGGCCGTGCTGCTCGAGGCGGTCCTTGTAGGCGGTGTTGACCTCGTAGCGATGGCGGTGCCGCTCGGAGATCTCGGTCGCGCCGCCATAGACCTGCGAGACGCGACTGCCGCGGTTCAGCGCCGCGGGATAGGCCCCTAGCCGCATCGTGCCGCCGAGATCGCCGCTCTGCGAGCGCTTCTCGAGCTCGTTGCCGCGCAGCCATTCCGTCATCAGGCCGACCAGCGGCTCCTTGGTCGGGCCGAACTCGGTCGAGTTGGCGTCCTCGATGCCGACCAGATTGCGCGCCGCCTCGATCACCGCCATCTGCATGCCGAAGCAGATGCCGAAATACGGCACGTCACGCTCGCGCGCGAACTGCGCCGCGCGGATCTTGCCCTCGGCGCCGCGCTGGCCGAAACCGCCGGGCACCAGGATGCCGTTGACGTGTTCGAGGAACGGCGCCGGGTCCTCGTTCTCGAACACCTCGCTCTCGATCCAGTCGAGATTGACCTTCACCTTGTTGGCGATGCCGCCGTGCGACAGCGCCTCGATCAGCGATTTGTAGGCGTCCTTCATGCCGGTGTATTTGCCGACGATGGCGATCGTCACCGCACCTTCCGGATTGCGGACGCGCTCGTTGATGACGTGCCAGCTCTGCAGCGCCGGCGGAATCTTCGCGGTGATGCCGAACGCGGCCAGCACCTCGTCGTCGAGGCCGGCGGCGTGATAGGCCTCCGGCACGGCGTAGATGTTGTCGACGTCGCGCGCCTCGATCACGGCGCTCTCGCGCACGTTGCAGAACAGGCCGAGCTTGCGCCGCTCCTCCTTGGGGATTTCGCGGTCGGTGCGGCACAGCAGGATGTCCGGCTGGATGCCGATCGAGCGCAGCTCCTTCACCGAGTGCTGCGTCGGCTTTGTCTTGAGTTCGCCGGCACTTGGAATGTACGGCAGAAGCGTCAGGTGAATGTAGACGGCGTGATCGCGCGGCAGTTCGTTCTTGAGCTGGCGGATCGCCTCGAAGAACGGCAGGCCCTCGATGTCGCCGACGGTACCGCCGATCTCGACCAGCACGAAATCGAACTCGTCGTTACCCGACAGCACGAATTCCTTGATCGCATTGGTGACGTGCGGAACCACCTGGATAGTGGCGCCGAGATAATCGCCGCGGCGCTCCTTGGTGATGATGTCCTGGTAGATTCGCCCGGTCGTGATGTTGTCGGCCTTGGTGGCCGGACGACCGGTGAAACGCTCGTAATGGCCGAGATCGAGATCGGTCTCGGCGCCGTCGTCGGTCACGAACACTTCGCCGTGCTGATACGGCGACATCGTTCCGGGATCGAGGTTGAGATAGGGATCGAGCTTGCGAAGGCGGACTTTGTAGCCTCTGGCCTGCAGCAGAGCGCCGAGCGCCGCTGAAGCCAGACCCTTGCCGAGCGAGGAGACCACGCCGCCGGTGATGAATATGTACCGCGCCATGGGACTTTACCTTTAATCCGACTCCGGCGATTCGCAAAACGAATCGGCTGTTCCCGGCAAACAATTCGCCGGGCTGTGGGTTGCATCAAACTGGAAGCGATTTCAGAGCATTGATGGGGGTTTCTGATGCAGGATGCCAGCGGGGCATCCTGCATGGCCACCCTGCTTTATTGCGACCGTGGCGCCTGCGGGCCGCTCGGGGCCTGCTGCCCCTGCTGCTCGTCGGCCTTCTTCAGCGAATCGAGGATGCCGCCCGAGGTCGGTGCGTTCATCGGCGTGCCGCCGGCCGGCTGCGTCTGTGCCGGTGCGCCGGTGCCGACGATCGAGCTCGGCTTGCGGTCGTAGCCCGCGTACCAGGACAGGAACAGGCTGGTCACGAAGAAGCCCACCGCGAGGATCGCCGTGGTTCGCGTCAGCAAATTGGCGGTGCCGCGGCTCGACATGAAGCCGGCGCCGCCTCCCATGCCAAGGCCACCGCCTTCGGATTTCTGCAACAGCACGGCGCCGATCATGACGGCGACAATCATGAGGTGGACAATGATAACGACAGTCTGCATCGCAAGCCTTCCGTGACAAGCCGCCAAGCGGCCAGACAAACGGCGCTATCGGCTCTACGGTTTTCGTGAAGTCGCGCCCTGTTACACGATTGCACCGGGCATTGTCACCCCCGAGATAGTCGCACTGTCGACGATCACAAGCGGCGCCGATCGCGGCCCGGCCAGGCCTTGCCGGGAATCGGCAATTTCTACTATAGTAGACAGATGGATACTTTGGTAGACGATCTGAGCCAGCGCCTGGCGCAGCGGATCAGGCTCGAACGCGATGGCCGGGGCTGGTCGCTGGCCGACCTTGCCGAGCGCGCCGGGGTCTCGAAGGCGACGATCAGCAAGATCGAGCGCGCCGAGGTCAGCCCGACCGCGGTCGTGCTGGTGCGCCTCGCCTCGGCGTTCGACCTCACTTTGGCCGGCCTGATGTTGCGCGCCGAAGGCCAGGGCGAACGGCTGTCGCGCGCCGCCGCGCAACCGGCCTGGCGTGATCCGGAAACCGGCTATCTGCGCCGCCAGGTGTTCAGCCGTCCCGACCATCCGGTCGAGCTGGTGCGGGTCGAGCTGCCGCCGAAGCAGACCGTGACCCTGCCCGCCTCCTCCTACGCGCATATCCGCCAACTGGTCTGGGTGCTCAGCGGCAGCCTCGTCATCACCGAAGGCGGCGCACGCCACGTGCTCGCCGCCGGCGATTGCCTCGGATTCGGCCCGCCGGCAGAGACGACCTTCGCCAACGAGACCAACGCCTCCTGCACCTATGTGGTCGCCCTGGCCCGGAGCTGATGCATGCCGCAGTTTTCGATCAAGCCACTCGCCGATGAGCCCGGGATTCGCAGCGCGCTCAGCGAATTGTTGATCGAGACCGTCGCCAGCGGCGGCTCGGTGAGCTTCATGCATCCGCTGTCGCCGGATGACGCCGATGCATTCTGGCAGGACTCGCTCGGCGCCGCCACGCGTGGCGAGCGCATCGTGCTCGGTGCATTCACCGGCAATGATCTGATCGGCACCGTGACGCTTCTGCTCAACCTGCCGCCCAACCAGCCGCATCGGGCGGAAATTGCAAAGATGATGACACGCGTCGCCCATCGCCATCGCGGCGTCGCGACGGAATTGATGCGCACGGCCGAGCAGCTTGCGATCGCGCACGGCCGCACGCTGCTGGTGCTCGACACCGCCGCAGAGGATGGCGCTGCGCCACTCTATGAAAGACTGGGATTTCAGCTCACCGGCATCATCCCGGACTACGCGCTGAAGCCGCATGGCGGCCTCACCGGCACGATGATCTACTGGAAGCGGATCGGCGCGGCGGCGGCCTGAATCCGTAGCCAAGCAGAGATGCCGATGGCAACTGTCTGCGCAACACTGCCAATCCCGTCACCCTGAGGAGCGCCAACGGGTCCGCGCAAAGCGCGGCCCGATGACAGGCTCCGCGCGTCTCGAAGGGTCGACGGCCACCAGCTGGGCCGTCGATCCTTCGAGACGGCCGCGTTGCGGCCTCCTCAGGATGACGGTGTGAGAGCTCGGTGCGAAAGGGGCAGCCCTAACACCCCGCAGCGATCGCCAAAAAGTCCGACGCCTTCAGGCTGGCGCCGCCGACCAGGGCGCCGTTGACATTGGCGACGGCCATCAGCTCGGCCGCGTTCGACGGCTTGACCGAGCCGCCATAGAGGATCCTGATCCTGTTTCCCTCGCCCTTGAAGCGATCGGTGAGCTGACCTCGGATAAACCTATGAACTTCCTCGACATCCTTGGCGGTCGGGGTCAGGCCGGTGCCGATCGCCCAGACCGGCTCATAGGCCACCACCAGGTTGGCCGCGGTCGAGCCGTCGGGCAGCGAGCCCGCAAGCTGGGTGCCGCAGACATCGAGCGTCTTGCCGGCGTCGCGCTGCTCGCGCGTCTCGCCGATGCAGACGATCGCGGTCGACCCGGCGCGCCAGACGGCCTCCGCCTTCTGCCGAATCAAGGCGTCGGTCTCGCCGTGGTCGGCGCGCCGCTCGGAATGGCCGACGATGATCGCGACCGCGCCGAGATCCCTGAACATCTCCGCCGAGAGATCACCGGTGTGGGCGCCCGATGCCTTGGGATGGCAATCCTGGGCGCCGACCGCGACCTTCGAGCCGCGCGCCTTGTCAGCGAACGCCCCGACCAATGTCGCGGGCGGACAGACCAGGAGATCAGCCTTCCCGGCGACATCGCCGGCGCCCGCCAGCATCGCGTCGAACTCGACAAAAGAGGATTTCAGGCCGTTCATTTTCCAGTTGCCGGCGATCAGCGGCCGGATGGCGTCCGTCATGTCGGATTTCCCATCGTTCAAGCGTGTCCCTGCGCTACCAGAGCCGGGCGGCGACTTCCAGAGCGCGGCTTCGCGCACACCGTGCGACGCTTCCACCCGCGCGGCCAAGGTTGCGGGGGCGCTTCGGCCACTTTATGATGGGTTTTCAATCCGGTGACGCCCTGCTGCGGGACAAAAGCCTCGACTTTCAGCTCCCCATTGGGCACGACCCGGTTCCCCTCCTGTAAAACAAGTTGGACCCATGCTTCGAGGAATGCGGAAAGCCTCATCAAACTGGCTCGGCAAGACGATTATGGCCGTGGTGATGGGCGTTTTGATCGTCAGTTTCGGAATTTGGGGCATTGCCGACATTTTCAAGGGGTTTGGCCAGTCGACCTTCGCCAAGGTGGGCGGGACCGAGATTTCGGCCGAGCAGTTCCGCCAGATCTATACCGACCGCCTGCAGCAGCTTGGCCGCCAGTTCGGCCGCCCGCTGACGCCGGACCAGGCGCGCGCCTTCGGCATCGACCGCCAGGTGCTGCAGCAGACGCTTGCGGAAGCCGCGATGGACGAGGAAGCACGCCGCATGGGCCTCAATGTGTCCGACGCCGAGGTGCTGCGCGCGATCTACAACGATCCGAACTTCAAGGGCCTCAACAACCAGTTCGACCCGCAGCGTTTCCAGGCCGTGATCCGCAACTATGGCTATACCGAAGGTCGCTACATCGCCGAGCAGCGCCGCGTAGGCCTCAGGCGGCAGATCGCCGGCACCATCTCGTCCGGGATCGAGCCGCCGAAATCTCTGGTCGAGGCGCTGACCCGGTTCCAGAACGAGCAGCGTTCGATCGACTACATCACGCTCGGCGCCGCGCAGGCCGGAACCATCGATCCGCCCTCGCCCGAGGCGCTCGCCGCCTATTTCGAGGACCACAAGGCCCAGTTCCGCGCGCCCGAATACCGCAAGATCTCCTTCGTCGCCATCACGCCCGAGGAGATCGGCAAGTGGGAAACGGTGTCGGACGAGGACGCCAGGAAGATCTTCGAGGAGCGCAAGGACCGGCTCAGCACGCCAGAGAAGCGCGAGGTCTCGCAGATCGTGTTTCCGGACGCCGGCGAGGCGCAGGCCGCGCGCGGGCGGATCGCGTCGGGCACGTCGTTCGACGACATCGCCAAGGAGCGCAACCTCAATCTGGCCGACGTCAATCTCGGGCTGGTCGCGAAGTCGGCGATCCTCGACCCTGCCGTCGCCGATGCCGCCTTCTCCCTGCCCGCAGGCGAAGTCAGCCAGCCGGTGCAGGGCCGCTTCGGTGTCGCGCTGGTCAAGGTCGGCAAGGTCGAGCCCGGCGCGACCCCGAGCTATGAGAGCCTCGCCCAGCAGGTGAAGAACGAGATCGCCTCCGAGCGCGCCCGCACCAAGGTCGCCGACCTGCGCGACAAGATGGAAGACGAACGCGGCGGCGGCGCCAGCGTCGTCGAAGCCGCACAGAAGCTGAAGCTGACGCCCGTCACCATCGACGCGGTCGATCGCTCCGGGCGGCTGCCGAACGGCCAGGTCGCGACCAACATCCCGCGCGGCCTCGACGTGGTGTCGCAGGCCTTCAACAGCGACGTTGGCGTCGACAACGACCCGATCCAGTTCAACGGCGGCTATGTCTGGTACGACGTGCTCGGCATCACGCCGTCGCGCGAACGCAGCCTCGACGAGGTTCGCGATCAGGTCGAGGCCAAGTGGCGCGAAGACCAGATCTCCACCAAGCTGCGCGCCAAGGCGACCGAGATCGTCCAGAAGCTCGACAGCGGCGCCAAGCTCGCCGACGAAGCCGCCGCTGCCGGCGTCAAGGTCGAAACCGCGTCGAATTTCAACCGCGAGGCCTCGCTGCCTGCCGTGCCGGCAGGCGTGATTGCGGCCGCATTCCGGACCGCCAAGGACGGCGATGGACAGACTTCCGTCGCCGGCGGCAGTCAGTGGGTGGTCTTCCGCGTCACCAACGTGACGGTGCCGCCGGTCGACTTCGCGTCCGACGCGGCCAAGCAGCTCACCGAGGCGCTGCGGCGGTCGCTCAGCGACGAGCAGGTCGCGCAATATGTCACGAAGATCGAGTCCGATATCGGCGTGACCATCAACCAGGCAGCCTTCGCACAGGTGACAGGCGCAAATAATTGAGCATGATCGGGACAGCGCGACGACGCGCTGCGCGGCGATCAAGCTCCAACAACAGACCCTGAGCCAGCGAATGGACGACCTGAAATCGATCATCGGAAAAGTCGCCACCGGCGCCACGCTGACGCGTGAAGAGGCCGCGTCCGCCTTCGACAGCATGATGTCGGGCGAAGCCACGCCCTCGCAGATGGGCGGGCTATTGATGGCACTGCGGGTGCGCGGCGAGACCGTCGAGGAGATCACCGGCGCCGTCACCGCGATGCGCGGCAAGATGCTGCCGGTCACGGCGCCGGCGGAGGCCGTCGACATCGTCGGCACCGGCGGAGACGGCTCCGGCTCGGTCAACGTCTCGACCTGCGCGGCCTTCATCGTGGCTGGCGCCGGCGTGCCCGTGGCGAAGCACGGCAACCGCGCATTGTCGTCGCGCTCGGGCGCCGCCGACGTGCTGGCCTCGCTCGGCGTCAAGCTCGATTTGACGCCCGAACAGGTGGGGCGCTGCGTCAAGGAAGCCGGCATCGGCTTCATGTTCGCGCCCGCGCATCATCCGGCGATGAAGAATGTCGGTCCGACCCGGGTCGAGCTCGCCACCCGCACCATCTTCAACCTGCTCGGGCCGCTGTCGAACCCGGCCGGCGTCAAGCGGCAGATGGTCGGCGTGTTCTCGCGGCAATGGGTGCAGCCGCTGGCGCAGGTGCTGAAGAACCTCGGCTCCGACAAGGTCTGGGTCGTGCATGGCTCCGATGGCCTCGACGAGATCACCCTCACCGGCCCGACCTTCGTTGCGACGCTCGAGAACGGCGAGATCAGGACATCAGAGGTGACGCCCGAGGATGCCGGCCTTGGCCGCGTCGGCGGCGAGGCGCTAAAGGGCGGTGACGCCGATGCCAATGCGATCGCGCTTTCCAGCGTGCTGCAGGGCAAGCCGAGCGCCTATCGCGACGTCGCCCTGCTCAACGCCGCCGCCGCGCTGATCGTGGCCGGCCGCGCCAAGGACCTCAAGGAAGGCGTCGCGATCGGCGCGCAGTCGCTCGATAGCGGCGCTGCCGCGGCGCGGCTGAAGCATCTGGTCGCGGTTTCGAACGGTTAAGCAAGGCGCCAAGCGATGTCGGACATCCTGACCAAGATCGAGGCCTACAAGCGCGAGGAGATCGCCGCCGCGAAGCGCGCCCATCCGCTCGCCGAGGTCGAGGCGCAGGCCAAATCGGCCTCGGCCCCGCGCGGCTTCGTCCGCGCCCTCAAGGACAAGCATGCGCGCGGCGACTACGCGCTGATCGCGGAAGTGAAGAAGGCCTCGCCCTCGAAGGGCTTGATCCGGGCCGACTTCGATCCGCCCGTGCTCGCGAAGGCCTATGAGGCCGGCGGCGCGGCCTGCCTGTCGGTGTTGACCGACGCGCCCTCGTTCCAGGGCCATCTCGACTTCATGGTTGCGGCCCGCGCGGCGACCAGCCTGCCGGTGCTGCGCAAGGATTTCATGTTCGACACCTATCAGGTAGCGGAAGCGCGCGCCCATGGCGCCGACTGCATCCTGATCATCATGGCCGCGCTCGACGACGCGGCGGCCGGGGAGATCGAGGACGCCGCGCTCGGCTATGGCATGGACGTGCTGGTCGAGATCCATGATCGCGCCGAGCTTGACCGTGCCTTGAAACTTCGCTCGCCGATGATCGGCGTCAACAACCGCAATCTGCGCACCTTCGAGACCACGCTCGCGACCAGCGAGGCGCTGGCGCCGCTGATCCCGCGCGACCGCCTGATGGTCGGCGAGAGCGGCATCTTCACGCCGGACGATCTCGCCCGGCTCGAACGGGTCGGGATGTCGACCTTCCTGGTCGGTGAAAGCCTGATGCGGCAGCAGGACGTCACCGCGGCCACCCGCGCCTTGCTGGCGCGGCAGGCCGCCCCGCGCGCCACCGCAACGCGCTGACGCAATGGCGCGGAACAGCAAGGGCAAGACCAAGGCCGAGCCGTCCGGCTCCGGCACCGCCCTCACCCATATCGACGCCAAGGGCGACGCGCGGATGGTCGATGTCTCGGCCAAGCCCGCGACCGAGCGGACCGCGGTCGCCGAAGGCCGCGTCGTGATGAGCAAGGCGACGCTGGCGCTGATCGAAACCGGCCAGGCCAAGAAGGGCGACGTGCTTGCGACGGCGCGCATCGCCGGCATCATGGCGGCGAAGCGGACCTCGGAATTGATCCCGCTCTGCCATCCACTGGCGCTGACCAAGGTCACGATCGAGATCACACCCGACCGCAAGCTGCCCGGCTGCATCGTCCGCGCCAGCGTCAAGGTGACGGGGCCGACCGGCGTCGAAATGGAGGCGCTGACCGCGGTCTCGGTCGCATGCCTGACGATCTACGACATGGTCAAGGCAGTCGATCGCGGCATCCGCATCGAGGGCATCCACCTCGTCGAGAAGATCGGCGGCAAGTCGGGGCACTATCGCGCCGGCGCTTGAATTTTTTGGCGCCCGACTACTCGAGGAAATCGCATATCTCGGCGACAAAACCGGGCCATGCAGGTTCGTCTGGAAGCAGAATATGATTGCGGCTTTCAAGCGGAACGAACCGCGCATCCGGAATAGCGTGCGCGAGTGCCAGGCCTTGATCGAACGGGACCAGTGCATCGTCGCGGCTGTGCATGACGAGTGCCGGCGCCGCGATGTGTTGCAGCGCCTCGGAAACGTCAATGTCGCCAAAGGCCAGGAATAGCGCCGCAGCGTTCTCCGGCGATGTTGAAATGCGCTGCACTTCGTTGAAGTCGCGCATTTGCTCCTGCGTCGCGTTTGGATGCACCAGCGAGGTGAAGACCTGACGGAATGCCGGCGTGTCTTTGCCCCACCCTTCCCGGATCAGAGTCGCGAGAGCTTCGCACCTGGCAATCTGGTCCGGAGCGCCCCGTTTGCGAAAACCGCGCGAGTATCCGCCGTGCAAGACGAGGCGCGCCACGCGATCGGGATGTCGCGCGGCATACGCGATGGCAACCGCAGCGCCCTGCGATATGCCGAACAAGGCGAAACGCTCCAGCGACAGTGCATCCACGACAGTCTCAAGGTCCTGCACGAGGGCCGCAAACGAGAAGTCGGCGACGCGCCAGTCGGACAAACCGTTACCGCGTTGATCGTATCGAACCAGTTTGTGCCGAGGAGCCAGTTGAGCGAAGAGCGGACTCGAAACCTCCATTTGCCAGTCATGCTCGACATGTGTCAGCCAGCTCGCCGTCTTGACGATGGGAGAACCTTGGCCAACGCTCGCCGCGGCAAGATAGACGCCATCCGCCGATTTGCAGAACGTGATCTCCTCGCGCAATCCAAGTTCCTTGGGCGGCCCCGACGCACCTCTTGGAAAACGGGGCGAGGCATGTTCTGAGGCTGCTCGTGTCTCCTCCTGCTGCACCTCACCGACAAAGCGGATTCCACGCCGCGCGGCTGTCCGAATATATCGCTGGTTGACGCCGTCATCCCCGACGGCGCGGCGAGCGGCGTTGATGCGGCTGGCTATCGTCGAGTCCGAGACGATCCGGCCGCACCAGACCGAGGTCACGAGATCATCTTTGGAAACAATCCGATGACGTTGCCGAACGAGGTACAGAAGCAGATCGAAGACCTGCGGTTCGATGGAAATTGTTTGAACGCCGCATTGCAGCTCGCGTCGCCCCGCATCCAGAACGTAGTCGCCGAACTTGAAGCGCATAAGGCCCCTCAGGGGTGAGCTTGGCTCGCATACAAATCACAAGCTTCTCAAGCGAAAATCAAGGCTTTCTGAAAGGCAATACCACGGTCGTTTGATAACGCTAAGGTCGGGATTTGGCTCGCCCCGCGCTCCGGAGCCATCCACGGCAGCAAGGGGAGAAGACATGAGCAAAATCCTGGTTTGCGGCGGCGGCGTGATCGGGTTGTGCGCGGCGATGATGCTTGGCCGCGACGGCCACCGCGTCACGGTGCTGGAGGCCGACCCCGAAGATCAACCTTCGACCTCCATCGAGGGCTGGGATTCGTGGCAACGCCCCGGGGTTGCCCAATTCAGACAACCCCATAGCCTCCATTCGCGATTTCGGATGATCAGCGATCGTGAACTGCCAGGGCTCACGGACGGCCTGCTTCGCGCCGGATGCGTCTGGGTGGATTATCTCGACTGTCAATTCCTTCCCCCAACGATCACGGACCGGGCGCCGCGTCCGGGCGATGAAGCGATGCGATGCATCGCCGGGCGCAGGCCGACCGTCGAATGGGCGGTGGCCGCGATGGCGCAAACGGCGCCGAACGTGACCATCCGCCGGGGCGTGAAGGTTCGCGAATTGATCACGGGCAGATCGGCCATGTCAGGGGTGCCGCATATCGCCGGGGTCCGCACGACGTCTGCCGAAGAGATCCGCGCCAATCTGGTCGTGGACGCCATGGGACGGGGGAGCCCGGCCCGCGAATGGATCCTCAATGCAGGTGGCCGCAGTCCGATCGAGGAAGCCGAAGATTGCAACTTCGTCTATTTCGGACGCTATTTCTCGGGGCGGCAACGGCCACGCAGGATGGGCAGCACACTCACGCCAATGGGCCTGGTCTCGATCCTGACGCTGGACGGAGACAACGACACCTGGTCGGTCACTCTGTATACCTCGTCGAAAAACAAGGCGATGCGCGCCTTGCGTGATCCGGTCACATTCCATCGCGTCGTGTCCGCGTGCCCGCAGCACGCCCACTGGCTCGATGGGGAGCCGATCACGCCAGTCCTTTTGCTGGCGGGAGTTCTCGACCGGTACCGGCGGTTCGTCGTCGACGACCGGCCCGTCGTCACGGGATTCGCCGCTGTCGGTGACGCGTGGGCCTGCACGAACCCGTCCGCCGGGCGGGGCTTGAGCGTCGGTCTTCTGCACGCGCAGGTGCTCCGCGATGTCGCGCGCCGGCATATCAACGATCCCGAAGCGTTCACCCGGGACTACGACGCGGAGACCGAACGCCAGGTCGGTCCGTTTTATCGAAACCAGATCGCCGCCGACCGCGCGCGCGTCGCCGAGATGAACGCGCTGGACGAAGGTTTGCCGATGCCGGCGCCCAATCCGGTCATGGCCAGGCTTCTTGCTGCCGCATCCCACGACGCCGATGTGTTTCGCGGCATGCTTGAAATCGCGATGTGCGTTGCACTGCCTCAGGAGGTCATCGCCAGACCGCATGTCGCGGCAAAGCTGGCCGAACTGGACGACCAGCCGTTGGCGTCGGCTCCCGGCATCATCGATCGACGTCGGATGGCAGCGCTGCTGGACGGCTGATCTTCGAACTGCCGCGCCGCCCAAGCATTCACTGCCTGACTTCCGGCGCGTGGCAATTCTGTGGAATCGCGACGAGCATGATGCTGAGGCGCACTCTGAGCCGTTGCGCCATAGCGCAAATGCGGCGTGAGCTCTGCTCCCTCGCCGCCCTCATCAACCATTCGTTAACCAATCTCGCTAACCCGCGCTCCATTTCGATTGGATACGACTTTCGCGGGCCGGGGGTGCACGAAACCTACTTCCGGGTGAAACACCTGGAAGCGATTGCGGCACATGAATCCAAACGGCAGCGCCTCGTTCAACATCACCTCGGTGATCGGCAGCGGTCCGATCCGCTGGCTGATCCTCGGCGGCGCCGTGCTGATGGCCGCGATCGCGATCGGCGCTACGCTGATGGCGGAGAATTTCCGCGATCGCGCCTTGCACAACAGCGAGCGTGAGCTCGAGAACACCGTGCTGCTGCTGGCGCGGCATTTCGACCAGCAGCTCGACGATCTCGAGGTCGTCCAGCGCGACCTGATCGCGTTCATGCGCGACAATGCAATCGCGACGCCGGAGAATTACAGGCGCCGGATGTCGGCCGCCGACATCCATGCGATGCTCAAATCCAAGATGGACGCGCTGTCCAATGTCGGCAGTCTCAACGTGTTCGACGCCGACGGCGTTCTGATCAACAGCTCGGGCGCCTGGCCGCTGCCGCAGGCCAGCATTGCCGATCGCCCCTATTTCCAGATCTTCAAATCGAGCCCCTATTCGCCCGACATGCAGGTCGCGCCGGTGGTGAGGCCGCGTCACCGGAAACTGGACCACCGTCATCGTCCGCAAGGTCACCGGTCCGCATGGCGAATTCCTCGGCGTGGTCGGCCGCGGCATCGAGCCGGCGACCTTCGAGAAGTTCTTCTCCACGGTGGCGCTCGGCGACGGCGCCGCGATCTCGATGCATCATCGCGACGGCACGCTGCTGGCGCGCTATCCCCATGTCGAGGAGCTGATCGGGAGGAACTTCCGCAACGGTCCGGTCAATCAGCAGCAGGTCTTCGAGCAGCCGCAGAGCACGACGCGGCTCGCCAGCCCGGTCGACGGCAAGGACCGCCTGGTGTCGTCGCGGGCACTGACCAAATTCCCGATCGTCGTCGTCGCGACAAGCACTACCGAGGCAGCGCTCGCCAACTGGCGCGAGCAGATCGGCATCCTGATCGCGGTGACCAGCATCTCGGTGCTGGCGATCGCGATCCTGCTGACGCTGGTGGTGCGCAAGCTGGTGCAGCAGCATCGCGCCCAGCAGCAACGCCTGACGCTGGAGAAGCTGCGGCTCGACACCGCCGTCAACAACATGACGCAGGGGCTGTTGCTGTTCGACGCCGCGCAGCGCCTGGTGATCTGCAACAGGCGCTATATCGAGATGTACGGGTTGTCGGCCGACATCATCAGGCCCGGCTGCAGCTTCCGCGACGTCATCGTGCATCGACACCGGACCGGATCGTTCCAGGGCGACGTCGAGCGCTACGTCAATCTCGTGCTGCGCGACGTCGGCATCCGCAACACCATGGTGATCACGACGCCCGACGGGCGCTCGATCCAGGTCGTCAACGAGCCGCTGGCCGACGGCGGCTGGCTTGCGACCCACGAGGACGTCACCGAGCGCCGCCGCGCCGAGGAGCGCATCACGCATCTTGCCCACTACGATGCACTCACCGACCTGCCGAACCGCGCGCTGTTCCACGAGGAGATCAGGCGCGAGCTGCCGCATGTCACGCCCGACAGCCAGCTTGCGGTGCTCTATATCGACATCGACGAATTCAAGGGCGTCAACGACTCGCTCGGCCACATGGTTGGCGACGAGCTTCTCAAGTCCGTGGCGCGGACGCTGAGCGGCGTGATCGGCGAAGGCGATTTCGTCGCCCGCCTCGGCGGCGACGAGTTCGCGATCGTGCAGACCAGGGTGAAGAGCGAGGCCGAGGTCGCCGACCTCGTCGCGCGCATCTACGAGGTGATCCGCGCGCCCTATCAGTGCCTCGGCCACCAGGTCACGACCGACGCCAGCATAGGCATCGCCTTGGCGCCGAAGGACGGCACCGATCTCGACCAGATCATGAAGAACGCCGACCTTGCGATGTATGCGGCGAAGTCGGCCGGCCGGCGCGTCTTCCGCTTCTTCGAGCCGGCGATGGATGCCGACGCCCGCGCCCGCCGCGAGCTCGAGATGGAGTTGCGGCAGACGATCGCCGCCGGCAGCGGGCTCGAAGTGCATTACCAGCCCTGCGTCGACCTGCGCAGCAACGAGATCACCGGCTGCGAGGCGCTGGTGCGCTGGCGTCATCCACAGCGCGGCATGATCTCGCCGGCCGAATTCGTGCCGATCGCGGAAGAGACCGGCCTGATCAACCAGCTCGGCGAGTGGGTGCTGATGACGGCCTGCAAGGAAGCCGTGAACTGGCCCGACCACGTCAGGCTCGCCGTCAACGTCTCGCCGGTGCAGTTCCGCAGCGGCACGCTGGCGCTCAAGGTGATCGCGGCGCTTGCATCGTCGGGGCTGTCAGCGAGCCGGCTCGAGCTCGAGATCACCGAGGCGGTGCTGATCCGCGACGACGAGACCGCGCTGGCCGCGCTGCACCAGCTGCGCGCCATCGGGATCAGGATCGCGCTTGATGATTTCGGCACCGGCTATTCGTCGCTGAGCTACCTGAAACGATTCCCGTTCGACAAGATCAAGATCGACCGCTGCTTCGTCACCGACATCGCCGATCCGCAAGGCTCGGCCGGCATCGTCGAGGCCGTCGTCAACATCGCCGCCGAGCGCAGCATGACGACGACGGCGGAAGGCGTCGAGACCGCGCAGCAACAGCAATTGCTCCGCGAGCTCGGCTGCTCGGAGATGCAGGGCTATCTGTTCAGCCCGCCAAAGCCCGCTGCCCAAATCCGCGAGCTACTGGCCGGGCACCGCCGCGGCCCCGCTGCGGGCGCGAGCACGGCGCGGCGGCGCAAGCCGGTCGCCGGCGCGGCGTAAGGCTGCTCGGAAGTCGGGAGCCCGAGGGGCGCCCGTACGATTTCGGAATTTTGGAAGAATACCCTGTAATTGCCCGACGTGTCAAATTGCTTGGTCGAGCGTGCTTGGTCGAGCGCTGCTTGGTCGAGCGCCAGCCGCCACCGGCTCCTTTGCATGGGGTTGTTTTCGATATTTTGGCAGCTGCGTAGCCCGGATGGAGCCATCCGGGCTACAGGTTCTAGTTCGGCACCGGCCGCTTCTGCGCGGCCTTGGTGTCGGCGTTCTTGGCATCGGCGTTGACGGTGACGCCGCGCAGCTGGTTGAACGCCGCGGCCAGCGCCTTGTCGTTCTTCTCGTCCGGCGGGACGTAGGATTGCGAGCCGGTCTGCTCGGCGCCCTCGGCGGAGAGATGGCCGCGCATCGAAGCCTCGCCCTTGATCTCCGAGCGGGTCTTGAACTCGTCCGGCACGTCTTGCAGCACCTCGATGTCGGGCTTGATGCCGAGTGCCTGGATCGAATGGCCCGACGGCGTGAAATAGCGCGCCGTGGTCAGCGCCAGCGCGCCATTGCCGGTGCCGAGCGGAATGATGGTCTGCACCGAGCCCTTGCCGAACGAGCGGGTGCCGATCAGGGTCGCGCGCTTGTGGTCATGCAGCGCGCCGGCGACGATCTCGGAGGCCGAGGCCGAGCCGCCGTTGATCAAGACGACGAGCGGCTTGCCCTTGGTCATGTCGCCGCCATGCGCGGTGAAGCGCTGGGTTTCCTCGGGATTGCGGCCGCGGGTCGAGACCACCTCGCCGCGCTGCATCAGGGTCGAGGTCACCGAGACCGCCTGGTCGAGCAGGCCGCCGGGATTGTTGCGGAGGTCGACGACGTAGCCGGCGAGCTTGTCCTGCGGGATCTGCTTCTGGATATCGCCGATCGCCTTGCGCAGACCTTCGGTGGTCTGCTCGTTGAACGAGGTGATCCTGATATAGCCGATGTCGCCGCCCTCGACGTGATACTTCACCGGGCGGACGCGGATGATCTCGCGCGTAATCGAGACCTCGATCGGCTTGTCGGCGTCCTTGCGGATGATCTTCAGCCGGATCGAGCTGTTGGGCGCGCCCTTCATCTTGTTGACGGCCTGGTCGAGCGTCATGCCCTGGATCTGGTCATCGTCGATCGAGGTGATCACGTCGCCCGACATGATGCCGGCGCGCGAGGCCGGCGTGTCGTCGATCGGCGCCACCACCTTGACGAAGCCGTCCTCCATGGTGACCTCGATGCCGAGCCCGCCGAACTCGCCATGCGTGGTCTCCTGCATCTCCGCCCAGCCCTTCTCGTTCATGTAGCGGGAGTGCGGATCGAGCGAGGAGATCATGCCGTTGATCGCGCCCTCGACGAGCTTGGAGTCCTCGGGCTTCTCGACGTAGTCGGTCTTGACCTTCTCGAACACCTCGCCGAACAGGTTGAGCTGCGAATAGGTGTTGCTGTTGTCGGAATGCGCGGCGGCGTTGGCGACGGCGAACAGATGCGCGCCCTGCGGCGAGGCCACGAGCAGGGTGAGACACGCGCCCGCGACCGTCCCGAGCAAGAAGCCAACATGTTTGCGCATTATCCGTGATCCCTTCGCTAACGGCCGGCAACGTTTCGCAACATTCGGCCCCACCCCGACGCGGGGCACCACACAACGGCTTTTTGGTCGGATCAAGGCCGCCTTGTCACCGGACCATTACGGTCCTGTCACGGTGCCCGGATCGGCCTCTTGTCAGCCCCCTGTCAGCCTTTCGTCGGCCTTTGGCCCAGTCTCCCGCAACCCGTTCTGCCAGGTCGACGGCTGGGTGCCGAATCCGCGCTTGGCCCGCGTGCCCAGCCAGTAGCCGAACTGCGGAGGAACATTGCGGAACGGCCCCTCGACGCCGAGCTTGAGCGCGGCGTCCATCGGCCAGTTCGGGTTATTGAGGATTTCCCGGCCGACCGCGATCAAATCTGCTTGTTTATCACGCAGGATTTGTTCGGCCTGGTCCCCGTGGATGATCAGGCCGACCGCCATGGTCATGATATCGGCATGGGTGCGGACATATTCCGCGAGCGGCACCTGATAGTTGTATTTGATCTCCCTGCCCAGGATCGGCGCCATCTCGCTGATTCCGCCCGATGAGCAGTCGATCACGTCGACGCCCTTCGCTTTCAGGATCCTGGCGAGCCGCGCGCTCTGCTCCGGGCCCCAGCCGGCGTTGTCCTCGACCGACAGCCGCACGAACAGCGGCTTGTGATCCGGCCAGTGCGCCCGCACCGCCTCGGTGACCTCGATCAGGAAGCGCATCCGGTTGGCTTCCGAGCCGCCATATTCGTCGCTGCGCTGGTTGGAGCGCCCGGAGAGGAATTCGTGCACGAGATAGCCATGGGCGCCGTGCAGTTCCAGCACCTCGAACCCTGCCGCATGGGCGCGTCGTGCCGCCTGCCCCCAGGCTGCGACGAGGTCCTTCACCTCATGCGTGTCCAGCGCGCGCGGCACCGGCCAGCGCTCGCTATGGGCGATCGCGCTCGGCGCCACCGGCGTCCAGGCATCCCAGTCCTCGTCCTCGATCTCGGCGGTGCGTTCGAGCGGGCGATCGCCCTCCCAGGGCCGGCTCGCGCGCGCCTTGCGGCCGGAATGGCCGAGCTGGATGCCGGCGACCGCATTCTGCTGCTTGATGAAGCCGACGAGGCGGCTGAGCGGCGCGATGAACTTGTCGTCCCAAATGCCGAGATCGCCGATCGTGCCGCAGCCGCGCCGCTCGACCTTGGTCGATTCGACGATCACGAGACCGGCGCGCGCCGGCGGCGAACTTGCCGGCATTCATCAGATGCCAGTCGGTCGGAAAGCCCTTCTCGGCGGAATACTGGTGCATCGGCGGCACCACGATGCGGTTCTTCAGCGTGACGCCGCGGATGGTCATTGGCGAAAACAGCAGCATGTCGGACATCGCTTCCTCATTAGGCGTCGTTACCCGGCGTGCGGGACCGATCTTGTGTTTGGCGCGGACGATATACGCACCGCGCGATGGCCGATAGAGGCGCGCCGGCGGCCGCAATTGGCCACTCGAACGGATCGCGCCAGGTTCGCGATGCCTGTTCCCTCGCGGCGATTTTTCGCGCGCACAGGAAATGATGATCGCGATGCGTGTTGTCCCCGGTAACCCGAAGAGGGACACTCATGAGAACCCGCACAATCGCACTGCTCATCGCCGGTGCCATGGGAACCGGCCCGATACTGGCGCAACACGCGGTTGCCCAGAACCTGCAAAACGAGGCCGACAAGGGTGCCAAGACCCGCAACTCCGGTGTATCCGGCTATGTCGGCGATCAGGACAGGCCCGGCGCGGCCGCAACGCCTCCGGGGCGCCCCGACACGGCCGCCGGTTCCCCAAACGCCACGACGTCCCCGAACGCTCAAAGTTCCGGAACCGGAATCGCCGGCGCGCCGGGCAACAAGAGCGGGCCGCCCGCCAAGCAAGGCACGGTCGGCTCGAACTCGCAGAACCTGCATGTCCAGGAACAGGATCCGTCGAACATCAAGGGACAACCAGGCAACAAGAGCGGCCCACCCGCAAAGCGCTAGGCTACGCGCCATGCTGACCAGGCGGCCGTGAACCGGGATCGAGTCGCTCAGATATTATTGAGCGGCCTTCCGGCTCGCGGAGAGATCGGTTGGGCAATTTGCGCCGCATTCAATCGATTTCTTCTGGTCGGCAACGCGCCATACCAGCAACGCGACCAGGACAATGATGGTGACGGTGAGCTTGGCCAATGCGTCGTGGTTCAATGTCGGCTCCGCAGAACAATCGGCATAGCGAAAAAAAATCAGCTGCAAGCAGAAATGTGACCCCGGCACCCTTTGGGGCCGAAGGCCGACGCTGGAGACGTCCACCAGGCCCGCATTCGATTCGGGCCGGCCGACGTCATGATGGTACGGTCCTGGCGCGGTCTGCAAGCTTCTCAGTCTGCATGGCAGCATGGCACGGCCGGCCGCAGCCTGTTGGAACATTGTCATCGATGTGCGGTTCAGTGGTTGTCCTCTGATTCATTGCCCCAGAGGCACACACCACCTCCTGCGGCCCCAGCCGTCACGCTGGGGCCGTAAATCATTGGAGGTGCACCCGGACTGCCGCTCGGCGCGGGGGTGAGCGCAGCGGCTTCCGAGAACCACAATCGATTTGCGCTGGCACACCCGCAAGTGACGCTACTTGCCGACCTCGTACACGTCGGGATCGAAGCTCGAACTCGGATGGGCGAACGCGTGGCGCAGCGCCGACGACATCGGGACGTTGTAATTGATACCTTTCGGCGGGGTCGGCGCTTCCAGCCACTTCCTGTACATGACCTCGATCTCGGGGCTCTTGTAGAGCTCCGCCGTGGCGCGGTCGGCGAGCGCCTTGAACGGGGTGTCCTCCCTGCGCAGCATGATGCCGAACGGCTCTGCCTTCGAGAACGCCTCCTCGCTGATCATGTAGAGCGAAGGCTGCTTCGATCGCGCGATCGCAACCGCAAGCTGGACG
Source organism: Bradyrhizobium sp. USDA 4506 (assembly GCF_054058795.1). Lineage (NCBI taxonomy): Bacteria > Pseudomonadati > Pseudomonadota > Alphaproteobacteria > Hyphomicrobiales > Nitrobacteraceae > Bradyrhizobium > Bradyrhizobium sp. USDA 4506. The sequence goes on from NZ_JBSSBM010000002.1 coordinate 2,992,219, forward strand.
TCGTCGAGCGCGTAGGCCTGGGCGCGATCGGTCTCCAGCATCAGGAACGCCTCGGCCTGGTCCTTGGCCGGGAGAACGTTGATGCCGAGCTTGCGTTCGGTGTTGACCTTGATGAGCTGCGTGAGGTTCACCGAGCCCGCAACGGCGGTGACGGACTTGCCCTTGAGGTCGTCGATCGTGTTGATGCCAGCGGATTTCTTGGCGGCAAACCGTGTCGCGCTGAGGAAGTGCGTGTTGGTGAAGGTCACCTGCTTCTGGCGGTCCGCGCTGTTGGTGGTCGCCGAGCAATGCAAGTCGATCGTGCCGTTGACCATCAGGGGAATGCGGTTCGACGAGGTCACCGGGAGGTAGTCGACAGCGATGTCAGATACGCCGAGCTCCTTCTTCACGGCATCGACGATCTTCAGGCAGATGTCGAGCGCAAAGCCGATCGGCCGCTGATTGTCGTCGAGATAGCTGAACGGAACGGAAGCCTCCTGAAAGCCGAGCGTGACCTTCTTCGTCTCCTTGATCTTCTGCAGCGTGCCCGACAGCTCCTCGGCCGCCGCGGGGCTTGCCGCGAGCGTGAGGGCGAAGAAGATGGCGGGCAAACGCATCGGCGGCTCCTGTGCGGTGATCAGGCGGCGGTGATAGCGCACGCATGAACCCGGAGCCAGATGACGGTGTGTCTAGCAGCTATCGCACTTTGCTATGGTCCGCCTGCCAAAGTCGCAGCCGCAGCCGCGACGCATCCCTAGCGCTGCGCCCCACCCTCGAGCAGGCGATCGCCGACCAGGCGGACCGCGCCACGGGTCCAGGAATAATCGGCGCCCATCCGCAGGCCGCTGTCGCCGCGTGAGACGACCGCGCCGCTGCGGGCGTCGCGCAGCTGGAAGCCGATCGTGTATTCGGTCCGGCTGACCCGCCTGATCACGCCGATCAGCGATTGATCGGCGCCGAGCTGTTGCGCGATCGCCGCCTCGCAGCCGTCGCAGTCGCGCAGCGCACGCGCCTTGACGGGCTCCGCGGTCGCGCCGCCGGTATCGACCAGGCGGTAGCGGCCCGATTGCGCAAGCCGGTCACGCACGCCCTTGGTGGCATCGGCGAGGTAGGCCGCATCGGCGTCGGCAAGGCCGGACGCGGTTGCCGCGGAGGTGTCCTCGAGCTCGAATTCGAACACCGCAAGCCCGATCGGCGCAGCCGTGGCGGTCTGCGCCGGCGGCAACACGGCCGCGAGGACGCCGCGCACCTCGCGCGACACGAACATCCGTGCATGGTCCCATGCCTCGTCATTGTCGCCGCGAAACGTGTAGAGCTTTTCGTACAGCACGCGGCTCCCTTCGACATCGACGACCGCCACCTTGGCCCACTGCACCAGCGTGCTCATCTTCTGAACGCCACCGACCACCTTGATCCGGGCCTCGCCTGCGGGTGCCTTCGATGGCACCAGGCGATAGCGCGGCTCCGCGGCGATGTCGGCGCGCAGCGCGCGCATGAACGCATCGAGCCGCTTCTGATGCGCGGCAGTCTGATCGAGGACCTCGCCCGAGGTGTCGACATAACTGAAATCATCGATGCTGACGCCAAGCTGAGATGCTGGCACCGTGCCCGTTTCCGCGCGCAACTGACAAGGTCCGGCCAGAAGGCCGGTCAACGCGAGGGCGTACAAGACAAGACGGGATTGTCGCATGGTCTGGGCCTTTCGGGTGCTGGCGCGGGCGGGTCGGTCGCATCCTGGGCCAACTGGCCGCCGCGCCGCAACGGAGTGCCTCCCGCCCGGCGCCGGGAAAATTTCACGACGATGGTCCGCGCCAAAAGAACGCCCAAGCCGGCGCTTCTCGGCGCCTCCGTTCTGCCGTTTAATGTGCGTGACGACCCTGCCCGCGATCGCGCGCCGAAGCCCGCCTTCGATCTTGAGGATACGCCAATGTGGAATTGGTCCGGAAGCGATCTGAAACTGCGGCTGACGTTGCGCGTGGCTATCGTCTCAACGCTCTGCTTTGCCGTCATCTCCGGCTATTTCCTGATCGAGGCCGACCGCTCGGTGCGCGGGCGGATCGCGGCCGTTGCCGATATCGCCGCCAAGACGCTGGAGCTGCAGCAGAGCAAGATCCAGTGGCTGAACAATGCGCGTTCCGAATTTCCCGATCTCGACAGCGTTGCCGCCTCGGTCATGACGCCGGGACTGTGCCTCGCCTTTCGCAGCAATAGCGGCGAGATCAGCCAGCGCTTCTGCGGCGGCTCGCAGACTGACACGGCCGCGCCGCCGCTGGCCTTCGCGGCGCTCTATCGCCGCCTGTTCGATCCCGGCCGCGAGGTGGTGCGGCAGGTGGTTTCGCGCGGCAATGCCATCGGCGAGGCCGTGGCCTGGATCGATCCGGCGGTGCCGACCGCCGAGGCCTGGCACGATGCCGGCCGGCTGATGGCGGTGTTCATGTTCGCGCTGCCGCTGCTCTGCGCCCTGGTCTATGCGTCGCTGGCGCGCGCGCTGCGTCCGACGCGGCAGATCCGCGACGGGCTCGAGCGGATCGCCGCAGGCGACCTCGCAGCGCGCCTGCCGCCGTTCGATCTCGCCGAACTGTCGGCGATCGGCGATGTCTTCAACCAGCTCGCCGAGCGCCTCGCCGCCGCGCTCTCCGACCGCAACGCGCTGACGCAGAAACTGATCCTGGTGCAGGACGAGGAGCGCCGCCACCTCGCGCGCGAGCTGCATGACGAGTTCGGGCAGTCGCTGGCCGCCATCCGCGCGCTAGCCGCCTCGGCGCGCCAGACCGCCGCCGCGGATTGCCCGCCTTTGCTCGCCGAATGCGACGGCATCGCGCGGACCGCGACCGACATGATGGAGACGTTGCGCGGCGCCCTCTTCCGGCTCCGCCCGCCCGATGTCGACGAACTCGGACTTGCGGCCAGCCTCGAGGGCCTGGTCGCCGGCTGGAACGGCCGCAGCCGCGGACAGCCGCGGTTCGAGATCGCCATATCGGGATCGTTCGAGCACCTTGCCGCCTCCGTCAGCGCCAATCTCTACCGCATCGTGCAGGAGGCGCTCACCAACGCGGCCAAGCATGCCGGCGCCACGCGCGTGATGCTGCGGCTCGAGATGCGCGAGGCGCCGCCCGGCGGCGGCGACAGCGCGATCGCGCTCGCGATCGACGATGACGGCCAGCCCGGCGATCCCGATCCCAAAGGCGATTCCCAGCTCAGGTCCGGCCTCGGCCTGCTCGGCATGCGCGAACGGGTCGCCGCGCTGGGCGGGCGGCTCAGCTTCGAGACCGGACAGCCCAACGGCTCCTCGCTCCGCGTCATCGTTCCCGTCGCGGTTAGCCGAGCGGCCGCACCGGTGGAGCGCGCGGCATGAGCCATGCGGCGCGCACCATCATGCTGGTCGACGACCACGCCGTCGTCCGGGAGGGCTACCGGGCGATGCTGCAGAAGCAGCCGGGCCTCTGCGTCGTCGCCGAAGCCTCCGACGGCGTCGAGGCCTACCGCCTCTACAAGGAGACCGGGCCCGACCTCGTCATCATGGACCTGTCGATGCCCGGCATCGGCGGCATCGAGGCCATCCGCCGCCTCCGGCAGTGGGACAGGCGCGCAAAAATCCTGGTGTTCACCATGCACCAGAACGCGGCCTTTGCCGTGCAGGCGATCCGCGCCGGCGCGAGCGGCTATGTCACCAAGACCAGCCCGCCGGAGACGCTGGTGCACGCAGTGATGGATGCGCTGTCGGGCAAGATCGCGATCAGCCCGGATATCGACCACGAGCTCGCGCTCAGCCACCTTGCCGGCGAGACCAAGGCGGCCGACCTCCTGACCGCGCGGGAATTCGAGGTGCTGCGCATGCTGCTCGCGGAAAACACCACCGAGGAGATCGCCGAGGCGCTGCACCTCAGTCCCAAGACGGTCGCGAACCTGCATTCCCTGATCAAGGACAAGCTCGGCGTCGGCACCGATATCGAGTTGGTCCGCCTCGCGCTGCGGCAAGGCATCCTCACGCAGATCGATCTCGGCGAACGCTGAGCCCGCGGTGGCACCAGCCAGGCCGCGTACTGGCAAATCGAGCCGCATCTGCCTTCGGGCAAACCGAACATCGAGCCGGCATCGTCGAATGGCCGAGTCTCGAGAAAATCGCGTAACAGACCTCCAGGACAGCCTCGATGCTGGCTCGTCTGGGACATAGTTCAGAACCTGGACTACCTTGGTGGCCCTCGTGATGCTAAAGTTCTCGTCATGAAAGGCTATGGATCATTTTGCCCCGTAGCCAAAGCTGCGGAAATTCTCACGGAGCGGTGGACCCCGCTCCTGCTCCGCGAACTGTTGCTGGGGTCCCACCACTTCAACCAGCTTCGCCGCGGCATCCCGCAGATGTCGCCGACCCTCCTCTCCAAGCGCCTGCAAACGCTAGAAGAAGCCGGGCTAATCTCACGCAGATCAGGCGATAACGGGCATTGGGAGTACCATCCAACCCAGGCAGCCAGGGAAGCCAGGCCAATTATCGATGCAATGGGCTATTGGGGCCACAAATGGGCTCGCAGCCAGCTCACACCCAACGAACTTCACGCGGGCCGGCTCATGTGGAATATGCGCCGTTCGTTCGATCTAAGGCACATTCCATGCGACTTCGTTCTGTACATCGAGATTGCGGACGCTCGGCCAAAGCGCTGGTGGTTTGTTGTGAAGAAGGAGGAAGCCGATCTTTGCTGGGATGACCCCGGCTTCAAGGTCGATATCAGCCTCTATGCGAGTCTGCTGACGCTCGTGCAGATTTTCGTAGACGAGATGCCGCTGCTACGGGCGTGTGAGCTCGGCAAAATCGAGATCGACGGTCCCAGGCATCTTGTGAACAGCATGCGGGCTTGGTTCCCACGCAGCAAATATGCCGATGAGGCGCCGGCGGCCGCAGATCGAGTCTCAGCCAGTTGAGGATATCCAGTCCACTTTCTGGACTAGTGGTTCTGCTTGCCTCGGCTATAGCGTTTGCGAATGCGCTCCCGCGCTAAGCATCTCAGCTAAAGGAGGCAAAGATGAGCCGCCCTTCTCTTCTTTCATGCACCCTGTTGTTGATCTTTACTTGTATTTGCGTCAGTCCCGCAGGGGCAGCCCCACCTGCCGACGAACTTTCCTCGGCGGCTGCCAAATGGGATGCCGCCATCAACAACGCAGACTTCGATGCCCTGTTACCGTTGTATGCCGCTGACGCCAGATTGATGCCGCCTGGTGCGCAGCCAGTCACCGGCCCTTTGGCAATCCGTAATTTCTTTGCCGGGCGGGGAAGAAGCGTCAGAGATCACAAGGTTGAGCTGCTCGATGTGTTGCCCATGGGAAACTACGCCTACACCACCTCGCATTTCACGGCCACGCTAGTAGTAAATGAGAAGGCGGCGCCAATTTCTGGCAGCACCGTGAGACTGCTTGAACGCCAACCCGACGGGCAGTGGAAGATAAAGTCTCATATCTTCGTCAAGGAATAGATTCGCGGGTGCCACAGCCACACGGTCAGCCACCCCGCAAGCCTGACGGGCCGCAAGTGACGGATGGTCATGCACCTTGTTGGCCCTCAGCCGAAGACGGCATTGATCATCGGGACATCGGTTCATTGGGTAAGCCGGACGTCCCTCGGTTTGGTCGCCATTGCCGTGGCTGTCGCCAGATGTTCGATCTCGCCCAACGCTGGGCCCGCGGCGGCGCCAGCAACCAACCCTTGCGAGCCCGCCGGGGATTGGATAGCCTTCTGCTCGCGATGAGCCTCGCAGGCTCATTCGTCCCTCGCGCGACTGGCGAGCTTACGTGGAATTGACCACGGTGAAGCGCGAAGGGTTCCAACGCCGTTCGCCTGGGCAACCCGTTCAGCTGATGATCCAGCGTCTTAGGGAGCCCGGACCATGCCGTCATTCCGCAATGAACTCCATCTCAACGATTCGGAAGTTGCCCTTGCGCTCGAGGGCGAAGAGCGCCGCCAGCAAGACGGCGTCGAGCTGATTCCGTCGGAGAACTACACCTATCCCGAGGTGCTCGAGCTGCTCGGATCGGTGTTCACCAACAAGTATTCCGAGGGCTATCCGGGACGCCGCTATTACGGCGGCCAGGAATTTACCGACCAGATAGAGAACCTTGCCCGACAGCGCGCTTGCGCGCTGTTTCGCGCCGAACATGCCAACGTTCAGCCTCTGTCCGGGTCGCCAATGAACCAGGCCGTGTATCTCGGCCTGCTGCAGCCCGGCGATACGATCTTGGCGATGGACCTGTCACACGGCGGCCATCTCACCCATGGCGCGCCGGTGTCGCACATGGGGCGGCTCTTCAACTTCGCCCGCTACAAGACGCAGCCGTCAAACGGCGGCGCCATCGATTTCGATGAGCTCCGCGCCATGGCCCGGCACGTCCGTCCGAAGCTGGTGCTGTGCGGCTACAGCTCTTATCCGCGCGATCTGGATTATGCGTCCTTCAAGAGCATTGCCGATGAGGTGGGTGCGCTGACCATGGCCGACGTCAGCCATTACGGCGGCCTGATCGCCGGCAACGCCTTGCGCAATCCGCTCGATGCGGGTTTCGACGTGATGACGACGACATCGCACAAGACGCTTCGCGGGCCGCGCGGCGGCATCGTTCTCTGTCGCCGGGAGTTCGCCGGCAAGATCGACGCGTCGGTGTTTCCGGGACTGCAGGGAGGTCCGCACATGAACGTTGTGGCCGGAACCGCGGTCACGCTGAAGAAGGCATCGACGTCCGATTTTCAGGCCTATGCAAGACTGGTCATGCGCAACGCGAAGGTCCTGGCCGAAGCGTTGATGGAACGCGGCATGACGTTGATCACCGGCGGAACCGACAATCACATGATGGTTGTGGATACGGTGGCCAGCGTCGGCCTGGACGGCGGCGCGGCCGAGAACATTCTCGACGCCGTCGGGATCACCGCAAACAAGCAGATCATTCCCGACGATCCGCGGCCGCCGCTCAGGCCGAGCGGCATCCGCCTCGGGACGCCGGCGGCGACCACGCGCGGCATGGGCGAGCCCGAAATGCGCCTGATCGCCGAACTCACTGCGGAATCCCTCCGGTCGAAGGGAGATGCAGCGGTCGTCAAGCGACTGAGGTCGAACAGCGTCGAGATGTGCCGCGCTTTCCCCGTTCCGGGGATCGCACCGCCCTCATAGGCGGCCGACCCGCATTCCTGTTCCGCATTCGTCGCGTCACTCGGCAGGTCGTGAAGGTTCCCGGGGGAAGGACCGGAACGGAAATTGATGCTGTTCGTTGGACCGCATGATCTCGAAGACGGAGCGTCCAACGCCGTGACCCGGAAAACCTTGCAAGCACGCTCGGAACAGGCGCTCGTCGTCATCATTCTCAGCACCGGTGCGCTGATCGGTTACCTCGGCTTGGCACTGTCCAGGCTGTGAGAGCTACGTCCGGCGGGCACCAAGCCACCGCGGGCGTCAGGCCGCGGCAAGCATCAAGTCGCTTGGTGCGCTGAAAGCTCGTGCGTGCGTGCCACTGAGTTGCCCGACGCGGCAAGCCAAGCCCCGCAGCAAAAATATAGGGTGAAAAGAGCAAGGCTCGGACAGATCATGTCGCGAGAATGCGGATGTTTGACGCACAAGCGACGACACCCGCCGTCGTCCCGGCGAAGGCCGGGAGCCATTACCCCAAATCTCAATTGTTGCGCGACGCTGGGGCCACAGCTTCCTCTCAACAACCCAACCCTGTGGTTATGGGTCCCGGCCTTCGCCGGGACGACGGTGTGCGCGGGAACAGTCTCGCGATGAATGCAACGCCACGCACAATCCACACACCGGTCACTGAAATCGAGGACATTGCCGCCTGCCCGCAATTCTCGTACACGGTTTCACGCAATGACCTCGCAATTCTCTCCCAACTCCGTCGACGTGCTGCTGTTCGATATCGGCCGCGTCGTGCTCGACATCAACTTTGACAAGGTGATGGCGCACTGGGCGCAGCATGCCGGCTGTGCGCCCGCCGAGCTCGCCACGCGCTTTGTCGTCGACGACAGTTTCAAGCATCATGAGATCGGCCGGATCGACGACGCGGCATTCTTCGAGAATCTGCGCCGGACGCTCGGCATCAACATCACGGACGCCCAGTTCCTCGAAGGCTGGAACGCGATCTTCACCGGCGAGATGCCGGGCATCGCCCCGCTGCTCGCGGCGGCCGCCAAGCGGATGCCGCTCTACGCCTTCTCCAACACCAATCCGGCCCATGTCGCGCATTTCTCGGTCACCCATGCCGAGCTGCTCAGCCATTTCCGCAACGTCTTCCTGTCCTCGAGCATCGGCTTCCGCAAACCCGACGCCGAGGCCTACGATCATGTGGTAAAAGCCATCGGCGTGCCGGCGTCGCGGATCCTGTTCTTCGACGACCTGGCCGCCAATATCGAAGGTGCGCGGGCGCGCGGCCTTCATGCTATCCACGTGACGTCGACGGATGACGTGGCAAGGGCTTTGACCGCACTTGGAATTTGAACATTAAGAATTGAGGAGCTCTGAGCGTGGCCCTGATGCCGGTTGCCGATGCCCTGTCCGCCGTCCTCGCCGGCGCCGAACCGCTGCCGGAGGAGATGGTCGCGCTCGATGCCGCCTACCACCGCACGCTTGCGCACGACCTCGCGGCGCTCCGCACCCAGCCGCCGCAGCCGATGTCGGCGATGGACGGCTATGCGGTGCGCGCCGCCGATGCGGCTGATCTAAAGGCCCGGCTCAAGGTGATCGGCGAAGTCGCCGCCGGCCGGCCGTTCGAGCGGACGGTCGGCGCCGGCGAGGCGGTGCGGATCTTCACCGGCGGCGTGATCCCCAATGGCGCCGACGCGGTGATCATCCAGGAGGACACCGCCGTCGACGGCGACCACATCACGATCACGGAGGCCGCCAGCGTCGGGCGGCACATCCGCCCGGCTGGGGTCGACTTCCGTGAGGGCGAGGTGCTGCTCGCCGGCGGCAGCCGCCTGTCCGACCGCGCGCTGTCGCTGGCGGCCGCCATGAACTATCCGGAACTTGCGGTGCGCCGCCGCCCGAAGGTCGCGGTGCTGGCGACCGGCGACGAGCTGGTGATGCCGGGCTCGCAGCCCGGTCCCGGCCAGATCGTCTATTCCAACGGCTACGCGCTGCGAGCGCTGGCGCGCGCCGAAGGCGCCGAGACCGTCGACCTCGGCGTTGCCGCCGACACGGCAGAGGCGACCACGGCGGGCATCCGCCGGGCACGCGAGGCCGGCGCCGATGTCCTCATCACGACAGGCGGCGCCTCGGTCGGCGACCACGATCTCGTCAAGCGGTCGCTGGAAGCCGAGGGCGTCGAGATGGCGTTCTGGCGGATTGCGATGCGGCCCGGCAAGCCGATGATGCATGGCCGGCTCGGCGCGATGCGGGTGATCGGTCTGCCCGGCAATCCGGTGTCGTCCTATGTCTGCGCCTTCCTGTTCCTGGTGCCGTTGATTCGGGCGCTGAGCGGCCGGAAAGTGATTCATCATCGCCGCGCGAGCGCCCTGCTCGGCCGCGACCTCGCAGCCAACGACCAGCGCGAGGACTATCTGCGTGCGCGTCTCGAAGCGCGCGAGGACGGCACGCTGATCGCAACGCCGGTGACGCAGCAGGACTCGTCGCTGCTCGGGAATCTCGCTGCGGCACGGGCACTTCTCGTGCGCCCGCCGTTCGCGGCGGCGGCCGTCGAAGGCAGCGAATGCGAGATCCTGACACTGCCCGAATAGGGTTTTCGCGCCCCGCCGATTGTGCGTTGCCCGACACGTTCACCGGAAATTAAGTGGTTGCGGAACACATATCGAACATATAGTGTCCGTTCATGATTTGTTTCGAGTACTGGTGTCTACAATCGGGAAGCCGCGTGGAAGCAGGTGCATCGAGCACATGCTCCTGAGGTCAGGCCCGGCCTGCAGGCCCCACCAGAAGAGTCTCGGAATCGAACGACGCTATCAACCGGGGGAATACTCGAGATGCTCACGCGCAAACAGTACGAACTACTGCGTTTCATCAATGAACGTCTGAAAGAGGCCGGCGTACCGCCCTCCTTCGACGAGATGAAGGATGCGCTCGACCTGCGCTCGAAGTCCGGTATCCACCGCCTGATCACTGCGCTGGAGGAGCGCGGCTTCATCCGCCGCCTGCCGAACCGCGCCCGCGCCATCGAGGTCATCAAGCTGCCCGAACTCTCGGCCGGCGGCGGCAACGGCCGCCGCGGCTTCACGCCCAGCGTCATCGAAGGCACCCTCGGCCGGCGCGCCAGCACGCCGCCGATTGCCGAGGACGACGGCAACCGTCCGGTCGCGGTCCCCGTGATGGGCCGGATCGCCGCCGGTACGCCGATCGAGGCGCTGCAGACCCGCAGCCACACCATCAGCGTGCCGCCCGACATGCTCGGTGCCGGCGAGCACTATGCGCTCGAGGTGCGCGGCGACTCGATGGTCGATGCCGGCATCCTCGACGGCGACATGGCGCTGATCCAGCGCAACGACGTCGCCAATACCGGCGACATCGTGGTGGCGCTGATCGACGAGGAGGAAGCCACCCTGAAGCGCTTCCGCCGCCGCGGCGCATCGATCGCGCTCGAGCCGGCCAACACCGCCTATGAAGTGCGCATCCTGCCGCCGAACCGGGTCCGCATCCAGGGCAAGCTGATCGGCCTTTATCGCAAATACTGAATTGCAAATACTTGCGGCGGCCGGGAACGAGCAACACGTCGGATCGTTCCTTGCATGATAGTGTAGCGTACGGCCTGCCCGATGCGCTCCGATACCTCTCGCGCAGCGTCGCGTGTTTGTGATCGGAGCGATCTCGGACCAGTCGTACAATCGCCCAGAAACGAGCAGACGCTCGTTCGCTATCGTCCACTCTGGTAGAGGCCCTAATGCCTCAAGGAGAGGCACGGGTCGCTACCTCGAAATGAGGAGCCATCCGATGTGTGACTATAGTCTGCACGCCGTGGCATCGCGCCCCGCCATTGTCGGAGAGACGCTGATCACGACGACGTTCCGCGGCACGTCGACCCGCGGCTTTGCTTCGGAGAATGACCCCACTGTCGCGGTCTGCATGCTGCCGGGCACCGAGCTCGCTTTCGCCGAGAACGTTCGCTACGACAGCCGCTGGATCTGGACCAAGACGCTGAACTATCGCGTCGGCGTGTTCAACGAAGTCGAGCCCGACGTGCCTGATCGGCATCATGACGCGGTCGAATTCCCCGACGGCAGCCATGTGCTGGTGACCCAGCTGGTCGAGGGACAGCGCGTTAGCGTGCTGCAATTGCCGGCGCTGCATCCGCCGGTCGAGCAGAAGCCGAAGGTTGTGGAGCGGCGGCCCTCCGCATTCGCAACGCTGTTTTTGGGTTGAGCGCATCGTCGCCGCGGAATGAGCTGTTCGGCGGCGGATGACCTAAGCAATTTCGGGCGACCCCGGACTCCCGCTTCCGGGGCGCAGAAGGAGATTTGCGTCGGCCGGCGCCTTGGCGCATCATCGGGCACGGAGGACGTGCGCGGTGGTCGATAAGGTCACATGGCAAAAGGCTGGACGCGTCACGGAACCGGGCCGCTACATGTTCCGGTTCGGTTGGCTGACGGTAACGGCCGACGACCTGAAAGTCTGGGAGCAATTTCCCGAGGCTTCCTTCACCCTCGTCAAGAAGCCCGACGCCGGCCCCGACTCCGACGAATACCATCTCGGCCTGTTCGAGCTGCCGAGCGGCCCCTCGCCGGACCACGGCTAATCATCGCCCTGCAGATCGGTCTCGGCCGGCGTCGCATCCACCGCAGGCCGCGGCGCGGCGGCGGGCGCGCGCAGCGTCGTTTCGCTCTCGCCGTCGCCGGGAACTGCCGGCGACCACGGCCGGTCGATCCCGCCGGGCTTGACCGCATCGACGGCGTAGCCGTCCCTGATCCTTCGCAGCACCAGCGCGCCGTGGCGGCGCAGCCGCTCGGCATCGATCACCGATGCCGCGCAGCCCTGCGGCGCCGGCCGCGCCGTCACGATCAGGGCTGCGCGCTCGCAGTCGTCCGCCAGCGCCTCCGGCCGGGTCGCCAGCGCGACGAAGACGCCGCCGGGTCCCTGGGTCACGCAGCCGCCGGCATCGCACGAGACGCCCTCGCCGAGCGACGCATCGGTGGCGGTGCGCGCGTCGGCGTCCGCCGCCAGCCACTCCTTGACCAAAAATGCATCCTTGGCGCTGTGCATCAGATGCAGCCACCCGTCACCGCCACGCACCGCGACGTTGCGGCCGTCGCCCGAGATCAGCACGTCCGGCTGCGGCACCCTGAGCGCCCAGACCGAGGCCACCAGCAGCAGCACCGCGCCTGACCAGCGCAGCGGCGTGCGCAGCAGCCCGAGCAGGATGAGGCCGGCGCTCGCTGCGATCAGCGGCCCGATGCCGAACGCCGCCATGCGGCCGACCGCGCCCGGGAGTGCGGCGACCCATTGCGTCACCAGGATCATCCAGTCGATGCCAAGACCCATGATCGCCCAGAACAGTCCGTCGAAGCCGACCGGCATGGCGACGAGCCCGAGCAGGCCGGCCGGCATCACGACCGCCGAGACGACAGGCATCGCCGCAAGGTTCGCAAGCAGCCCGTAGGGCGTCACGCGGTGGAAATGGAATGCGGCATAGGGCGTCGTCGCCAGCCCCGCCACCAGCGAGGCCAGCATCAGGCATCGTGAGCTCGCGCCCGCCCCACAGCGCGACGCGCGCGGTCGCCGAATGGTCGGGCGACGCCAGCAGGTTCGGCAGCCCGATCTGCACCAGCGCCACCAGCCCGAGCGTCGCGGCGAACGACATCTGGAAACTGGGATGCACCAGCGCCTCCGGCGCGATCGCGAGCACGATCAGCGCCGCCACCGCCAGCGTCCGGAAGGTGATCGCGCGGCGGTCGACGATCACGGCGAGCAGCACCACGGCGGTCATGAAGAACGACCGTTGCGTCGCGACCTCCGCGCCCGACAGCAACAGATAGAACGCCGCGGCGACCAGCGCGGCCGCCGCGGCCCATTTCTTGATCGGATGCCCCGCCGTCAGCGCCGGAAACAGCGCGAGCAGCGCGCGCACCGCGAAGAACACGACGCCGGCGACCACGGCCATGTGGTAGCCGGAGATCGACAGCACATGGCCGAGCCCCGAGATGAACATCGCATCGTTGACCGGCGTCGAGATCGCATCGCGCCGGCCGGTGAGCAAGGCGGTTGCGATCGCGCGCTGGTCGCCGTCGAGCGTGGTGCGAATCCGCGCGTCGATGGCGTCGCGCAGGCCCTGCATGAAGGCGGCGTAGCGCAGCGCAAAGCCGCCGGTCGCAGGCGGCTCCCTGGTCTTGACGGCGCCCATCACGAAGCCGGAGGCGCCGATGCCCTGGAAATACAGGTCACGGCCGAAATCATAGGAGCCCGGGCGCTGCGGCCCGAGCGGCGGCAACAGCCGCGCCTTCAACTCAACGAAGCTGCCGACATCGGGCGCGGTGCCCTTCTTCACCGAGAGCCGGACCCGATTGAGCTTCGTCATGTCGCGCGGGCTCTCCATCGAAACTCGCGGATGTCGCGCGTCTCGACGAAGCCGGTCAGCGCCACCGAGAACATCGGTCGCGCCAGCACCGTGTGAGCGACGCGCGCCGTCTTCCAGGTCGCCGTCGCAAGGCCCGCGGCGACCGCGGCCAGCATCACGATAACGGGAAACACGCTGCGCCGCCGCAGCAGCAGCGCCAGCAGGCAGAGCAGGATTGCGACGGTGGCCGCGACCGACAGCACCGGCTCGTGCTCGGCCGCGAAATAGAACGCGATGCCGGTGCCGAACGCCACCGGCACCCAGGGCAACAGGCGGCCCGCCCCCGCCTCCGCGCGCGCCCATTGCCGCACTGTCTCGACGAGAGGCTTCCAGATGCCGGCGCGCGCCGGGAGAAAGCCGCCGACCGGCGCAGCCGTGCGCGGCGGCCACGTCCCCGCGTAGCCGCGTTTGCCGCCCGGCGTCGTGCCCTGCTCCGCCATTCCGCTTGCGATCCCTGCCGGCCGGCAGGCTAGCGGATGGCCCCGTCACCCGACTAGCGGAACGGATGCAGAATACGGACCGGCAACGCCCGGGTACCTGGATCGTCGCGCCTTGCCTAGCTCGCGCCGGGCCACGGCTGCCGCCTGCGTCAAATCGATCGAGCCGAAAGTCTCACTAAGATACCGATCACATTAGGAATAGACTGTTCCGATGCCTCCGCTCCCAAAGAGACGGGGATGAGGCAGTGACGGCTCGCGGCACTTGAAGGCCGCTGGAGCTCCTCTCAGGTGGCCACAACTCCCCTGAGATCAGGCGTTGCGGACGAACGCGCAAATCTCGCCTGTAACGCCGCGCACCACGCGCACTCCGCGAGCGGATAGATCGCTGAAAAACGCGAGGAGTAGCGTTTGCTTTTGAGAGGAGCAGCACATGGCAATTCAAGTACCAAGCGATTTTCGCCGCGTGATTGTCGCTGCGTCAGTGGGAAACATCATTGAATGGTACGACTTTTATATTTTTGGCAGCCTGGCCGCGGTTCTTTCGGTCAAGTTCTTTGAGCAATCCCACCCTGTCGCAGCCCTGCTGAGCACGATCGCGCTGTTCACTGCGGGATTCCTGATCCGCCCGCTGGGGGCCTTCCTGTTCGGATGGATGGGCGATCGGGTCGGCCGCAAATATACATTCCTCATTACGCTGAGCGGAATGGGCCTAGGAACGGGAGCGATCGGACTGATCCCAACTTATCAGTCGATCGGCCTGACGGCCGCATTCATTCTGTTCGGTTTGCGGATGATCCAGGGTCTGTGCCTGGGCGGCGAGTATGGCGGCGCCATCACTTACGTCGCCGAGCATGTTCCGGACGACAGCCGCGGCTACTACACGGGCTGGCTACAAACCTCGCCGACGCTGGGGATCGTGGTGTCGCTGGCGGTGATCGTTCTGACCCGAACCTGGGCCGGCAATCAGGCCTTTGACGAATGGGCGTGGCGCGTCCCGTTCCTGGTCTCGTTCCTGCTGGTGGCCATCGCCATCTACATCCGCCTGCAGCTCCAGGAGACACCGATTTTCCAGGAGATCAAGGCACAGGGACAGATGACCAGGAATCCCTGGCGGGAAGCTTTCCTCAGCGCCAACATCAAGTACATCCTGATCGCCATCGTCGTCCTGATTGGACAGGGCGTGGTCTGGTACAGTGGTCAATTCTGGGCACTGTACTTCCTGCAGCAGGTCTCCAAGGTCGATGCGGTTACCTCGGCCTACATCGTGGGGGCCGCATTGTTGATCGCAACGCCGAGCCTGATCTTCTTTGGTTGGCTGTCGGATCAGATCGGCCGCAAGTCCGTGATCCTCGGAGGAATGCTGCTTGCCGCGATCACCTACTATCCGCTGTATCTGTGGCTCGGCATGGTCACGCAGCCGGGACACATCAACTATCCGGTCGCCGTCTTCATCATCTTCATCCTCGTCTGCTATGTCGGGATGGTGTACGGGCCGGTCGGCGCGTTCCTGGCGGAGTTTTTCCCGGCCAGGATCAGGTACACCTCGGTCTCGGTGCCGTATCATATCGGCAATGGTTGGGGCGGCGGATTGGTGCCGTTCATCACATCGGCCGCCTTCGCGGCGACCGGCAGCATCGGCTACGCGTTGATCTACCCGATTGTCGTTCCCGCGGTGTGCTTCGTGATCGCCGTCTTCATCATGCCCGAGACACGCAAGACCAGAATTTGGGAGCAGATCGAGGCGAAAGCCGCATCGTGAGGGAGTCACCATGCTGACGGGCGACTAGAGCTCCGTTCCGACGGGATCGGAACGGGACTCTAGAAGCTTGTCTCGACGCGTTTTCCTTACGCGAGCCGCTATCCACGCCAGTCGAAACCGCTCTCACCCTGGCGCCATGCTGCGGTCCAGCGAGCGCGGGACGACGCTTCTGAATCCGTCCCGTACCCGCCGTCTCTGGCGTGATGTCTCTGTAGAACCTGCATCGGGCGGCAGAGGGGATCCTGCGCCACGCAAATCCCCGCTCCGGCCGCCTTTGGTTGGCGGTCAGGCCAACGTCTCAGTCAGCTTCCTCTCAGCCAGCTCGGTGATGCCAGCGATCGTGCCACCAGGTGGCGAAATCACGATCCATCGTCAGCTCCCAGCACGCGAGCACGATCACCGCGACCCCGGCGAGCACGCTGCTCGTCGTGACCGATCCCTGCTGGTAGTTGAACGTCCAGGGTGCGACCACCAGAGCCAACCCCATCAGCATCTCGCCCCATTCCTCCAGATAGGACGGAATGATGAATGCCTCCAGGGCGAACAGCACGACGCCCAATCCGAGCGCGATGGAGATCCAGAGAGCTGCCCCGGAAAAGCCCAGTGCAAACGGCGATGCGACCAGCCAGGCGCCTACCAACAGGCTGGCAGCATCCTGCCAGTGTTGAATGCGCATGATCCTCACCTCCTTCTTCCGAAGATATGGTGCGGCGCGGACAAAAAAGCATCTGTCCGACCTGCGATGTGTTGCCGCTGCTGATCCGCGAGCCGACGACCATGCTGCCGTCCGGGCGCCCCGAAGCCGCGCTCCGCAGCCTACGACCTTGGTCCCTCCTCGCAATGCAGCGCGATCCGGATAGCCTGCGAGTTGGGTGCAGCCGCGAGGCGCCCGGCCCCGCGCACCCTCCCTGACTACGAGGGCCCGGCCGGCCCTCGACTTTTTTCGTCAGCTCCAGCGCTGAGCCTAGATCAGCGGCGTCTGCGACGAGACGTGGTGGCAGACGATCTTCCAGTCGCCGTCCTCGCGCGCGATCACCCAGGTGATCTTGACGGCGAGCGAGGGCGCATCTCCGTCGAGGACGAATGACGCGATGCCCGCCATGTTGACGAGATCGGCGTTGACCCGCTCTGCCCTGACATCGCTGAACTGAACGCGCGGCGCGTGCCAGCGCGGCAGACCGTCAAAGTAGGCTTTGACGCCGTCGCGGCCGCGATACAGCGTCGGGTTCGAGCCGAAGAAGAACGCGCTCTTCGAATAGAGCGCGCTTAACGCATTCGCATCGAGCCTGCTGAAACCCGCCGACCATCTGGCGATGATGGCGGAGACGATCTCGTCGGATTCATCAGGCATCGATCCCCCGTCCGCTTGTCCGCGCGGGACGCGCTTCCTCTCGGCTAGCCCTTGCCGCCGACTTCCTTGGCGAAGGTGTCGCGCAGGCCGATGGTGCGGTTGAACACCAGCCGGTCCGGCGTCGAATCCGCGTCGCGCACGAAATAGCCCTGCCGCTCGAATTGCACCGGATCGGGTGAATTGCTCTCGGCGATCGCCGGCTCGACGCGCGCATCCTTCAGCACTTCGAGCGACTGCGGATTGAGGTCGGCGGCGAAATCGGCCGCGTTCGGGCTCGGATTGGCGAACAGCTGGTTGTAGATGCGGATCTCCGCCGGCTTCGACTGCGCCGCCGGCAACCAGTGCATCGTCGCCTTGACCTTGCGGCCGTCGGGCGCATTGCCGCCCTTGGTCAAGGGATCGTAGGTCGCGCGGAGTTCGACGATCTCGCCGGCGTCGTTCTTCACCACGCCGGTGCACTTGATGAAGTAGGCGTAGCGCAGCCGCACCTCGTTGCCGGGCGAGAGGCGGTAGAATTTCTTCGGCGGATTCTCCATGAAGTCGTCGCGCTCGATATAGAGCTCGCGTCCGAACGCGATCTTGCGGGTGCCGGCTTCCGGATTGTCGGGATGGTTGATCGCCTCGATCTCCTCGACCTGCCCTTCCGGATAATTCTCGATCACCACCTTGAGCGGCCGCAGCACCGCCATCCGGCGCAGCGCCGTGCGGTTCAGCTCCTCGCGGATGCAGAATTCGAGCATGCCGACATCGACCACGCTGTTGGCCTTGGCGACGCCGATGCGCTTGATGAATTCGCGCACCGCGGCCGGCGGCACGCCGCGCCGCTTCAAGCCGGCAATGGTCGGCATGCGCGGATCGTCCCAGCCCGAGACGTGGCCGTCACGGACGAGCTGGGTCAGCACGCGCTTGGACAGCAGCGTATAGGTCAGGTTCAGCCGTGCCATTTCGTACTGGCGCGGCTTCGAGGGCACCGGCAGCTTGTCGAGCAGCCACTCATAGAGCGGGCGGTGATCCTCGAACTCCAGCGTACAGATTGAATGGGTGATGCCCTCGATCGCGTCCGACTGGCCGTGCGCGTAGTCGTAGCTCGGATAGATCGACCACTTTTCCCCGGTGCGCGGATGATGGGCGTGCAGAATGCGGTAGAGCACCGGATCGCGCAGATTGATGTTGCCGGCGGCCATGTCGATCTTGGCGCGCAGCACGCGGGCGCCGTTCGAGAACTCACCGGCCTTCATGCGGCGGAACAGATCGAGGTTCTCCTCGACCGAGCGGTCGCGGAACGGCGAGTTCTTGCCGGGCTCGGTCAGCGTGCCGCGAGACAGCCGGATTTCCTCCTGGGACTGATCGTCGACATAGGCATAGCCGGCCTTGATCAGACCCTCGGCCCAATCGTACAGGCGCTCGAAATAGTCCGACGCATAGAACAGGTTGGCTCCCCAGTCATAGCCGAGCCAATGGACGTCGGCCTGGATGGAGTCGATGTACTCCTGCTCCTCCTTGGTCGGATTGGTGTCGTCGAAGCGCAAATTGCACTGGCCGCCGAACTCCTGCGCGATGCCGAAATTCAGGGCGATCGACTTGGCGTGGCCGATATGCAGGTAGCCGTTCGGCTCCGGCGGAAAACGGGTCACGATCCGGTTGTGCTTGTGGGAGGAGAGATCGGCCTGGACGATGTCGCGGATGAAGTCGCGCCCTGCCTCTGCCGTCGTATCAGTCGTCATCAAAGGGTTCCCTGGAGGAGTCGGCTCAACCTTCTGCCAAATTCGTGCCGTCCGGCCAAGCCTGGTTTCAAGTCTGGTTTGAGGCCTGGTTTGGTGGGCAAAAGGTCAGCCGGGGGTTTAGTTATGTCCGGTTCCTGATATACACCACCGCCGTCTCAGCATACGTCTCGCTCGATCATGAACAAACCCGTCGTTACCCGCTTCGCCCCCTCACCGACCGGCTTCCTCCATATCGGAGGTGCCCGCACCGTGCTGTTCAACTGGCTCTATGCCAGGAAACTCGGCGGCAAGATGCTGCTCCGGATCGAGGACACCGACCGCGAACGCTCGACCAAGGAGGCGATCGACGCCATCCTGGACGGCCTGAAGTGGCTCGAGCTCGATTGGGACGGCGAGGTCATCTACCAGTTCAGCCGCGCAGCCCGCCATCGCGAGGTCGCCGAGAGCCTGCTCGCCGCCGGGCGCGCCTATTACTGCTATGCCTCGCCGGAAGAGCTCACCGCGATGCGCGAGAAGGCGCGCGCCGAGGGCCGCACCCGCCTCTATGACGGCATGTGGCGCGACCGCGATCCGGCCACCGCGCCCGCCGGCATCAAGCCGACGATCCGCCTCAAGGCGCCGCAGACCGGCGAAACCGTGATCGAGGACCAGGTGCAGGGCCGCGTGGTCTGGCAGAACGAGAACCTCGACGACCTCGTCCTGCTGCGCGGCGACGGCACCCCGACCTATATGCTCGCGGTCGTGGTCGACGACCACGATATGGGCGTCACTCACATCATCCGTGGCGACGACCACCTGATCAACGCCGCGCGTCAGAAGCAGATCTACGACGCGCTGGAGTGGGAACTGCCGAGCATGTCCCACATTCCGCTGATCCACGGTCCCGACGGCTCGAAACTGTCGAAGCGCCATGGCGCGCTCGGCGTCGACGCCTACCGCGCCCTCGGCTACCTGCCGGCCGCCTTGCGCAACTATCTCGTCCGGCTCGGCTGGAGCCATGGCGATCAGGAGATCTTCTCGACCCAGGAGATGATCGACGCGTTCGACCTCTCGGGCATCGGCCGTTCTGCGGCGCGGTTCGATTTCGCCAAGCTGGAAAACCTCAACGGTCACTATATCCGGCAGAGCGACGATCAATCCCTCGTGACCCAGTTCGAGAGCGTGCTGGATTATGTTCCCGAGGGCGCCGCGCTGAAGGCCAAGCTCAACGACACCACCCGCGCGCAATTGCTGCGGGCGATGCCGAGCCTGAAGGAGCGCGCCAAGACGCTGATCGAGCTGATCTCGGGCGCCTACTTCATCTTCGCCGATCGTCCGCTCGCGCTCGATCCGAAAGCTGTGGCGCTGCTGACGCCGGAAACGCGCGCGTTGATCGGCCGCCTGCGCACCGCGCTGGAAGCCGTCAACGACTGGACGGCGGAAACCACCGAGACCGCGATGCGGAATTTCGCCGAGCAGAACAACCTGAAACTCGGCGCCGTCGCCCAGCCGCTGCGGGTGGCGCTGACGGGGCGTACGACGTCGCCGGGCATATTCGACGTGCTGGCCGTGCTGGGACGCCAGGAGTGCCTTGCCCGCCTTGCCGATCAGGCGGCGTGATCCTGCATGGACCCCCTCCAGGGTCCATCTTGCAGCGCACATGGCAATGAGCTACCCAATCCCGGACGCTTTCTCCACAAGCCGTTCCGCCCCGCCATGGGCCGCAATTTAGCGACTGGGCAAGGTCGGTTTTCGCAACGAATTCATCGGGGATATCACGATGGACGCAAAATCCAGCAAGACAGCCACACTCACCATCGGCAACAAGAACTACGATTTCCCGATCCTGAGCGGCACGGTTGGGCCTGATGTCATCGACATCGCCAAGCTCTACGGCCAGGCCGGGGTGTTCACCTACGACCCCGGCTTCACCTCGACCGGCAGCTGCCAGTCGAAGATCACCTACATCGACGGCGACGCCGGCGTGCTCGAATACCGCGGCTATCCGATCGAGCAGCTCGCCGAGCACGGCGACTTCCTCGAGACCTGCTACCTGCTGCTGTACGGGGATCTTCCGACCCCGGCGCAGAAGAAGGACTTCGACCATCGCGTGATCCATCACACGATGGTGCATGAGCAGATGGCGCGGTTCTTCCAGGGCTTCCGCCGCGACGCTCATCCGATGGCGATCATGGTCGCCGCGGTCGGCGCACTGGCCGCGTTCTATCACGACTCCACCGACATCAACGATCCGCGCCAGCGCATGATCGCCTCGATGCGCATGATCGCGAAGGTGCCGACGCTGGCGGCGATGGCCTACAAGTACACCGTCGGCCAGCCCTTCATCTATCCGAAGAACTCGCTCTCGTTTGCCGAGAACTTCCTCAACATGTGCTTCGCGGTGCCCTGCGAGGACTACAAGATCAACCCGGTGCTCGCCGACGCGCTCGACAAGATCTTCATCCTGCACGCCGACCACGAGCAGAACGCCTCGACCTCGACGGTGCGCATCGCCGGCTCCTCGGGCGCCAACCCGTTCGCCTGCATCGCGGCCGGCATCGCCTGCCTGTGGGGCCCGGCGCATGGCGGCGCCAACGAGGCCGCGCTCAACATGCTCTACGACATCGGCAAGGTCGAAAACATTCCGGACTTCATCGCCAAGGTGAAGGACAAGAACAGCGAAGTTCGCCTGATGGGCTTCGGCCACCGCGTCTACAAGAACTACGATCCGCGCGCAAAGATCATGCAGAAGATGTGTCACGCGGTGCTGAAGGAGACCGGCCACGGCGACGATCCGATGCTAAAGGTCGCGATGGAGCTCGAGAAGATCGCGCTCAGCGATCCCTACTTCATCGATCGCAAGCTCTACCCGAACGTCGACTTCTATTCGGGCATCACGCTGAAGGCGATGGGCTTCCCGGTCTCGATGTTCACCGTGTTGTTCGCGGTCGCCCGCACCGTCGGCTGGATCAGCCAGTGGAGCGAGATGATCGAGGACCCGCAGCAGAAGATCGGCCGTCCGCGCCAGCTCTACACCGGCGTCGCGCGCCGCGACTATGTGCAGATCGACAAGCGCAAGTAAGCTGCATCGCTGAAGAGAATCCGGGACGGCGCCATCATTCCTGATGGCGCCGTTTTCGTTTGCCCCGCGCAACTTCGGTCGCGATCGCGTCAAGGCGCGGCAGCCAGAACGCCCTGAACCGGTCGAGCCAGTCGTCGACCTCGCGCAGCCGCGCCGGCTCGACCGCATAGATGCGGCGCGTGCCCTCGGCGCGCACCGACGCGAAACCGGCGTCCCGCAAGATCCGCAGCTGCTGCGACACCGCCGACTGGGTGATGCCGAACTCGCGCTGCACGACCGCAACGACGTCGCCCGAACTGTGCTCGCCGGTCGCAAGCAGTTCCAGGATGCGCCGGCGGACGGGATCGCCGAGGATGTCGAAGGCGTGCAAGGTCGCTAAAGCGCGATGAGACTGCATCGTCATCCCGCTTTAGCCCTTCGTTTGAGCATGATCTCCGCGCAAACGCTTCGCGTTTGTCGCGAGGGAAAACCGCTTCACACTTTTCCGGATCATGCTCTAGCCTCCGCTCCCCGGCTCCGGCTCGCCGCAATAGGCC
Source organism: Bradyrhizobium sp. USDA 4506 (assembly GCF_054058795.1). NCBI lineage: Bacteria > Pseudomonadati > Pseudomonadota > Alphaproteobacteria > Hyphomicrobiales > Nitrobacteraceae > Bradyrhizobium > Bradyrhizobium sp. USDA 4506. The sequence goes on from NZ_JBSSBM010000002.1 coordinate 3,014,599, forward strand.
GCCGTGGTGTTTGCGGCCGATCTGCGCGCCGCAGCCTCCTCGGTGCCCGCCGCGATCGAGGCCCTGCACCAGTCCTCGCTGGCGCGGCGGATGAATTCCTTGCCGTCGTCGGTGGCTGGCCAGGCGGACGCGGCGGCGCGGTCGAATTCCTCGCCGGGCGGCATGGCCAGATAGAGCGCGAGCCCAAGCAGCGCGAGATCCCAGCCGACGCCGACCGCACCGGCCCCGTAGCGGTCCCAGAAGTCGCCCTCGATCACCGAGAGGTGTTCCAATTCCAGGCGCGTGGCGTCCGGACCGTTCTCGGCCAGCGTCACGGTAACCCAGCTGACCGTGCCCATGGACTCCCACGTGACGGCAAGCCGGCGCGGCGGCTCACACGCCGTGATCTCGCCGCCCGCATGGCCCTGGAACTGATAGCGGCCGCCAAGCCTCAGGTCGCCCGAGATCGGCAGGAACCAGCGCGGAATGCGTTCGGGGTTGGTCAGCACATCCCAGAGATCGGCGATGTCGGTGTCGTAGCTGCGGGCCGCGATCACCGCCCGCGCCGGCTTGCCGTCGCGTTCCCGGAACGCGACTTCGCGAACGACGGCTTCGACATAGGCGACCGGGTCGATGTTCATGGCAGGCTCCGTACTAATATTAGCTATTGCTAATATTAGTACGGTCTAAATATCTGGCGCAAGCGGGATCGTCGCGGCGGGATGTCGCTACAGAACGAGGACACGATCGATTGGTTAGGTCGAACGGCGGCCCATTTCCGCCAGCACGATGTCGGCGGCGCGGACGCTCGGCGGCTGGTCGCCGGTCGACATCTTCCCGTCCATCGTCGCGAATCCCACGAGCTGCCGCAGACGATCGGGCGTATCCGCAAGCACGTCGCCCAGCGCCGCTGCGAGCTTGTCCGGCGTGCAGTCCTCCTGCAGGAACTCGGGAATGATATCGCTGCCGATCACGAGATTGGCGAGGATCACCGAGGAGACCCGGATCGCCCGGCGCAGGATGAACGCCTCGGCGGCGCCGACGCGATAGGCCGTCACCATGGGAATCCCTGACAGCGCGAGCTCCAGCGTCACCGTGCCCGACTTCGCGAGCGCAGCGCGGGCGACACGGAACGCGGCGCGCTTCTCGGTCTCGCCGATCGCGAGCCGCGGCACCACCGGCCACGACGCGACTCCCTCGCGCACTATCGCCTCGAGATGCGGCATGGTGGGAAGCACGAGCTCGAACGGCGTTTGCTTGTTGAGCTGGCCGAGCGCCGTGCCGAACAGCGCCAGATGATGCCTGATCTCGCTGCGCCGGCTTCCGGGCAGCACCAGCAGCACCGGAGGCTGCGCATCGCGCCGCTTCTGCTCGTCCTCGTTCGGCCGCAGCGAGGCGAGCTGCTCGGTCAGGGGGTGGCCGACATAGCTGCACGGCGGTCCCTGCAGCTTGCGATATTCCTCCGGCTCGAACGGCAGCAGCGCGAGCACGTGATCGACATAGCCCCGCATCGCGCGCGCCCTGCCCGGCCGCCACGCCCAGACCGACGGCGACACGTAATCGACGATCGGAATGTTCGGGTTGCGGGCGCGGACGCGACGGGCGACGCGGTGGGTGAAATCGGGGCTGTCGATGATGACGAGCATGTCAGGCGCGTCGGCGAGCACGGCATCGGCGGTGCGCCGGATCAATCGCAGGATTTTCGGCAATTGCTTCACAACGGCGGCAAAGCCGATGATCGAGAGCTCTTCGATCGGAAACAGCGGGGCGATACCCTGAGCAGTCATCGCCCGGCCGCCGACGCCGGAAAACTGCACGGCATCGCCGAGCCGCTGGCGCAGCACCTGCATCAGCGCCGCGCCGAGGCGGTCGCCGGATTCCTCGGTGGCGATGAGGAAGATCTTGCGAGCGGTGCTGGGGCTGCGCACCTGCATCAGCCCGCCAGCCCGATGACAAACAGCCCCTTAGCGTCGGCGGCCTCGACCAGGGCCTGCGGCTCGGCGGCCAGCGTGTTGCCAGCGATCACGGCGATGCCGGCGATGCCCGCTGCTGCCGCGCCCTCGACCGTCCGCGGGCCGATGGTCGGCAGATCGAAGCGCAGATCCTGCCGGCTCTTTGGCGCCTTCACCAGTACGCCGCGGCCGGCCTTGGCGCGAATGCGACCCTCGGCGCGCAGCCGCGCGACGCGCGCGAGCAGCCCGTCGGTACCCTCGATATCCTCGACCGCCACCACATGACCGTCGATCACCACGGCCGCCTGACCGATGTCGAACGGGCCGAGCGCGTCAAGCACGCCGCGTCCGCGCGCGATGTCGGCGAGCGCCGTGCTGTCGGGCGCCGCGCGCGTCACGGCGCCCTCCGGCATCAACAGATCGGGCGCGACATCCTTGATCCCGACCATGCGGAAGCCCTGCTGCTCGAGGATGCGGCCAACGCTCGACAGCAAATGATCGTCGCCGCCGCGAAATGCGCGCACGACGTGGCCGAGCAGGCGCAGCGTGCCCCAGTCGAGCCGGATCTCCGACAGCGCGGGCCGCACCAGGGTGCCGATGAAGATCAGATCGCGGCAGCCTTCGTCGCGGAACAGCCGGGTCGCCCGCCCGAGCTGGCCGACCGAGATCCAGCGGTGACGAAACCGCTGCGCGCGCGCCGGATCGCAGGCGCCGCGCAGCGCGAACAGCACCGGTGTGATGCCGCGCGCAACCAGGGACTCGGCGACCGCGAACGGCATGGCGCCGCCGCCGGCGATGACGCCGACCGGCGAGGAAAGCGAGGGAGCCGCTGACGTCATGCTGGCGGCCATCCCCTGCTCAATTGGTATCGGCGGGAAGGCAGAGCGGGCGCAGCTTGCCGCCCTCGATGAAGGCCAGGATTTCCGCAATCGCGGGATCCTCGCCCGCCAGCGGCTGCACCGAGGCCAGCCGCTCGGCGAAGATGCCGGGACCGTGGAACAGCTTTTGATAGAACGCGCGCACCGTCGCCAGCCGCGCCTTGGTGAACTGGCGGCGCCGCATGCCGATGATGTTGAGTCCTTCGAGAACCGCGTACTGACCGTTGGCGAGGCCGAACGGGATGATGTCGCCACGCACGCCGCAGACGCCGCCGATCATCACCTGCGAGCCGACGCGGGTGAACTGGTGCACAGCCGACAGCCCGCCGATATAGACGAAGTCGCCGATCTCGCAGTGGCCGCCGAGCGTCGCCGACGTCGCGAAGATCACGCCATTGCCGACCATGCAGTCATGGCCGACATGGCTGTTGTTCATGAAGAAGCCGCGATCGCCGACGCGGGTGAGCCCACCGCCCTTGACCGTGCCGACATTCATCGTCACGCCCTCGCGGATGGTGCAGGCTTCGCCGACTTCGAGGCGGGTCGGCTCGCCGCGATAGCTGAGATCCTGCGGCGGCCCGCCGAGCGCTGCGAACGGCGAGATGATGCAGCCGGCGCCGATCCTGGTATGCCCGCTGATCGTGACATGCGCGATCAGCTTGCAGTTCTCGCCGAGCACGACATTGGGGCCGACGATGCAGTACGGACCGATCTCGGTGCCGGCCCCGATCACAGCGCCATCGGCAATCCGCGCAGTCGGGTCGATCATGCTCATGAAGTTTCGGTCCGGAATTCGTTAATGGCGCCAAGGTGCTATCGAGGCGCCAGGCTGTCGATTTGGGCGGTCGTTAGCGCGACTTTGCCTGCCCTGTCCAGTGACGTATGATGACGGCCTGTTGCAAGAGAAGGTCGCAACCGATCCATGGTCCGGGCCGCCGCGCTGATCCTCAGCCTGCTCTCTGCGCCAGTCGGCCCGGAGACGGTCGATCTCGGCAACAGCACGGCGGTCGATCTCTCGAGCTTCGAATGCCACGACATCAACCGGAGCACGATCGTCCAGCGGGTCTGCTACAGCACGGATCAACGCGCGCTGCTGGTCGCGGTCAGAGGCAGCTACCAGCACTATTGCGGCGTCCCTGCCGAAACCTACGACGCGCTGATGAACGCACCGTCGATGGGCATCTTCCTCAATCGCGTCCTGCGGATCGCGGGCGCGGACGGCCGCTACACCTGCACAACGTCGTGAGCCCGGCGCGGACTAGGTGTCTGGTCCCGGAGTGTGGGGGAATCAGCCAAACTGGTCCTTCATTCCGGGAGGACCTATGGGCCAGATACTCCATGGCAGCGCCACGACCACGCACGCGATCCGAGCGGCAATACAGCGATCGAAGGCTCCGCTCAAAGAGCTAGCCGCCCAGCACGGGCTCAACCAAAAGACGGTCGCCAAGTGGCGTAAGCGCACCTTTGTCCACGATGCGCCGATGGGGCCAAAGACCGTGCGCTCGACCGTGCTTTCTGCCGAGGAAGAGGCGATGGTCGTCGCCTTCCGCAAGCACACGCTCCTGCCTTTGGATGACTGTCTCTATGCGCTGCAGGCGACGATCCCGCATCTCACGCGCTCGTCCTTGCACCGCTGCCTGCAACGTCACGGGATCAGCCGCTTACCCGAGATCGCCGGCGACAAGCCCGCCAGGCAACCCTTCAAGCGCTACGCCATTGGCTACTTCCACATCGATATCGCTGAGGTCCGCACCGAGGAAGGCAAACTCTATCTCTTCGTGGCGGTGGACCGGACCGCCAAATACGCCTTCGCCCGGCTGGTGAAGAAGGCCACGGGTGCAGCAGCCAGGGCCTTCCTCGAAGAACTGGTGGCGGCCGTCCCTTTCCGGATCCACACTGTACTGACCGACAACGGTATCCAGTTCGCCGACCTGCCTAAGAATCGTGATGGCGCCACTGCAAGCTGGCGCGGCCATCCCTTCGACCGGGCCTGCCTGGGACACAGCATCGAGCATCGCCTGACCAAGCCCAATCATCCTTGGACTAACGGTCAGGTCGAGAGAATGAACCGCACGCTCAAGGAGGCAACCGTCCGGCGATACCACTACGAGACCCACGAGCAATTGGAAGATCACCTCGCTGCCTTCCTTGATGCTTACAACTTCGCCAGACGCCTTAAGACCCTGCGTGGTCTCACGCCCTATGAAGCTATCTGCAAAGCATGGGCCGACGAACCAAACCGCTTCAGGATCGATCCCATCCACTTGACCTCGGGACTGAACAACTAGGACGAATCCACATTCAGCGGAGCCAAATGCAGATTGCGGCGAGGTGGACGAATGCGAGGAAGTAGTCTGCTCGTCGGTCATATCGCGTGGCAAAGCGGCGGAAGTGTTTGAGCTTGTTGAAGCAACGCTCGATGCGGTTGCGTAGCTTGTAGATCGTCTCGTCATGCGGGATGGGGATCTTACGAGAGCGGGTTGAGGGGATTACCGCTTCGGCGTTCATGTCCGCGATGGTCGTGCGTAGATCATTGTTGTCGTAGGCCTTATCGGCCAACACGGCCTCGGCCTTGAAGCCTTCGAGCAGGGCTTTTGCGGTGAGGTTGTCGTGTCGTTGTCCGGCGGTGAGCATGAAGCGCAGCGGCCGACCGAGGCTGTCGCAGAGCATGTGGATCTTGGTGGTCAAACCACCTCGGGAACGCCCCAGTTCCTGAGTTTTGGCCCCCCTTTTCCGCTCGCAGCCTGCTGGTGGACACGAACCAGAGTGGTGTCGAGCATCAGGTATTTGTTGTCGCGATCCTTGATCAGCTCGGCAAACACCTTCTCCCAAACGCCAGCCTTGGCCCAGCGGGTGAAACGCGCGTGTACGCTCTTCCACTTGCCGTAGCGCTCCGGCAGGTGCTGCCAGTAGGCGCCGGACCGCAGAACCCACAAAACCCCGTTCACGAACAGGCGATTGTCGACACCGCTGCGGCCGGGATCGCCCACCTTGCCTGGCAGCAGAGGCGCAATCCGAGCCCATTGCGCATCACTTAGCTCATAGCGCTTCACACCCATCAGCACGCTCCGAATCAAAACGTCCGGAACGCATTGATTCAGCATCATTCAGCTATGGGAATCCTGAATGTGGATTGGTCCTAATCCGTCAGCATCGCACCGACATCGGCCTCGGCGACGACCTGGCCGTTGACCTTGGCATCGCCGTGAAACCACCACATCGTCTTGCGCCGGCCGAGCGAGCGCATGTGATACTCGATGGTGTCGCCGGGCATCACCGGCTTCCTGAACTTGCACTTGTCGATGGTGAGGAAATACACCGCGCGCGGCTTCTCGGTGCCCTCGACCGACTTGATGCCGATGACGCCGGCGGTCTGGGCCATCGCCTCGATCATCATCACGCCGGGGTAGACCGGGCGGTCCGGGAAGTGGCCCTGGAACGGCGGCTCGTTGAAGGTGACGTTCTTGATGCCGATGCCGCTGTAGTCGGTGCGGATATTGATCACCCGGTCGATCAGCAACATCGGAAAGCGATGCGGAAGCGTCTTCAGGATATCGTTGATATCCACCAGCTCGAATTTGACCGGTGCCTCCTCCATCACTCCTGCCCCTCACCTTTGGCTTCGTTGTCGCGCACCAGACGCTCCACTGCGATAATTTCCCTGAACCACTGCTTGGTCGGCTTGGCGAAATGCCCGCCCCACCGACCGTTGGCCGGGATGTCGTCCTTGACCGCGCTCATTGCCGTCACCTGGGCGCCGTCGCCGACCTTGAGGTGGTTGTTGATGCCCACCTTGGCGCCGAGCGCGACATTGTCGCCGATGGTCAGGCTGCCGGCGAGCCCGATCTGGGCCGCCAGCAGGCAGTGCCGGCCGATCGTCACATTGTGGCCGATCTGGACCTGATTGTCGATTTTGGTGCCCTCGCCGATCACGGTGTCGCGCAGGGAACCGCGGTCGATGGTCGAGGCGGCGCCGACCTCGACATTGTTCTGGATCACCACGCGGCCGGTCTGCGGCACCTTCACATGGCCGGCCGGCCCGAAGAAGATGAAGCCGTAGCCGTCCTGGCCGATATTGCAGCCGGGATGGATCAGGACGTTGTTGCCGATCAGCGCGAACTGAATGGTGGTCTTGGCGCCGACATTGCAGTCGCGGCCGATCTTGACGTCGGCCCCGATCACCGCGCCGGCGCCGATGATGGTGCCCGAGCCGATCTCCACCCGCGGGCCGATCACGACCAGCGGATCGACGATGACGCCGTCCTCGAGGCGCGCGGTGGGATCGATGATCGCCGACGGCGCGATGCCCTCGGTGTCGAACCAGGATTGCGGCCGCAGGGCATCGGCGTGCCATTGCCGGGCGAGCTCGACGAACGCCTGGAACGGCTTCGCCGCCCGCAGCACGGCAGTGCCCTTCGGCACCTGCGCCTCGAAGCGCGGGCTGACCAGACACGCCCCGGCCTTGGTCGCGGCAAGCTGGTCGGCGTATTTCAGATTGTCGAAAAAGGCGAGATGCATCGGACCGGCCTCGTCGAGCGAGGCCAGCCCCCTGATCTGAAGCGCGCCCCTTTCGGGGTCGACCAGTTGCGCCTTCGTCAGCGCGGCTATTTCGGCCAGCGATGACGAAGGAGGACTCTTGTAGAAGATCGGCTGCGCCATTCCATCCGTCGCAGTCCGGTTGGCAATCGGTCTTAGAACGTCGTACCGCCGCCAAACCGGAATTCTTGCGTGCGGTCAAACGCACCCTTGGTCAGCGGCACCGCGTAGTCGAAGCGCAGCGGGCCGAACGGTGACTGCCAGATCAGGCCGACACCGACCGAGGTACGGACAACCTTGCTGTCGTCGTAGCTCAGGCCAAGGCACGTACCCGGAGACGGCGGATTGTTCGTCGGCCTGATACAGCCAGGCACGTTGACTTCGCCGGTCGCCGCCCACGAGGTCGGGCCCTGGTAGTCGTACAGGCCGCCGGCGTCGGCATAGACCGCGCCCTTGAGCCCGACTTCCTTCGGCAGGAACCAGAACGGCATCTGCAGTTCCGCCGACACGCCCCAGTACTTGGTGCCGCCGATGGCGTCCATGGTGCCGTACGGGTTGATGTCACGCGGACCGATACCGTTCGGCGCAAAGCCGCGGACCAGGTTCGGGCCCATCTGGAAGTGATCGAGCATGCGCAGATCCGAGGTCCCGAGCTTGTTCAGGATGCCGCCCTGCGCGTGGATCACGCCGACGATGTCGGAGACCAGCGGGGTGTAGTACTTCGCGTCGATCGCGGTCTTGATGTAGCTGACGTCACCGCCAACACCGGCGAAGTCCTGCTTGAAGTCGACGATCAGACCGTCGGTCGGGTTCTTGTTGTTGTCGAGCGTGTTGTAGTTGAGCGTGTAACCCAGCGCCGATGTGAGGGTCTTGCCGCCCGCCAGCTCCTTGCGGACCGGCAGCGAGGCTTCGCCGTCAAAGAAGCAGCCGAGACCATTGGTCGACACCAGGCTGATCCCGTTCAGGTTCGCATAGGCCGGGCTCGGATTGAACGCGGGGTTGGGCGTTCCATCCGGCAGGGTCGGCACGTTGTTACAGTTGTTCAGCGTCGACGGCAGGGTGATTTCCTGCTGGTAGATCGAGTAGCGCAGCTGCAGCGACAGATCTTCCCGCAGGCTGAAGCCGAGCCGCGGGCTGAAGCCCAGCGTCTTGGTGCCGTAGGCGATGTAGCTGTTGGACAGCTGCTGGCGCTGATACAGGTCGAGGCCGAGCGCGACGCGGTAGTCGAGCAGATAGGGCTCGACGAACGACAGCGAGTAGCCGCGGGCATACTGGCCGTAGGTCACCGACGCCTTCGCGTACAGGCCGCGGCCGAGCAGGTTGCGCTCGGAGACGCTGACTTCGGCCAGCGCGCCGTCGGTGGTCGAGTAGCCGCCCGACACCGAGAAGTCGCCGGTCGATTTCTCCTCGAGATCGACGATCAGGATGACGCGATCGCTGGAGGAGCCCGGCTCGGTGGTGATCTTCACCGTCTTGAAGAAGTCGAGGTTCTTCAGCCGGCGCTCGGCACGGTCGACCAGCGCACGGTTGTAGGCGTCGCCTTCCGAGATATCGAACTCGCGGCGGATCACGTAGTCGCGGGTACGGCTGTTGCCGCGGATGTTGATGCGCTCGATATAGGTGCGCGGACCTTCGTCGATCGCGAAGGTGATCGACACCGTGTGATTGTCGAAGTTGCGATCGCCGCGCGGCCGGACCACCGCGAAGGCGTAACCGCGGCGCGATGCCTCGATCTGCATCTCCTCGACCGACTTCTCCAGCGCCTCGGCGTTGTAGAGCGAGCCGACATTGACGCGCGAGTAGGTGCGCAGCGCGTTCGGGTCGAGCGTTGCGATCGACGACGTATAGTTGACCGACGCGACGCGGTACTGCTGGCCTTCCTCGATCTTGAAGGTAACCAGGAAGCCCTTCTTCTCGGGATCGTATTCGGTCAGCGCGGCCACGACCTGGACGTCGGCATAGCCGTTCTTGAGATAGAAGCGACGCAGCAGGTCGCGATCGGCCTCGACCCGGTCGGGATCGTAGACGTCGTTGCCGCCGAGGAAGCTCAGGATGTTCGATTCGCGGGTCTTGATGACGTCGCGCAGGCGGGACGCCGAATAGGCGCTGTTGCCGATGAACTCGATCGACCGGACGCCGGTCTTCACGCCTTCATTGACCTCGAAGATCAGGTCGACGCGGTTGTTCGGCTGCTCGATGATCTGCGGATTGACCCGCACGTCATAGCGGCCGGACCGACGGTAGATTTCGGCGATGCGGAGGGCGTCCGACTGGACCATCGGGCGCGAGAACGTGCCGCGCGGCTTGGACTGAACTTCAGCGGTGAGCTGCTCGTCCTTGATCTTCTTGTTGCCCTCGAAGGCAACGCGGCCGATCACCGGGTTCTCGACCACGACCACGACGAGGCGCCCGCCCCGCTGGTCGATATGGACGTCCTGAAACAGGCCGGTCTCGATCAGCGCCTTCAGACCGTCGTCGATCTGGGCCTGGGCCAACCGACCGCCCGGTCCGGGATGGAAGTAGGAGCGGATGGTTTCAAGCTCGACACGGCGGTTCCCCTCCACCGTGATCGAATCGACGGTCTGCGCCGACGCAGGCACAGACACAGCTACGGTCGCCAAGGTGGCAACCACCGGCGCGGCGAACATGACCAAGGCGGCGAACAGCCCCCCCCTCACTCGCATTCCAAACATCATGCGCAATGCGCCCTTATCTTAACGATGCCAGATCGTTCCCCAACGACCCGACAGATTCCCAACCTGCCGCTCAGCTTGTAACCAAATTTGCCAAGGGGGCAAACTTACTAGAGCCGAACATTTCCATTTTCGTTCCAAGACGTTGCCCATTGGCAACGCCACAAAAAAGCCTGTTTCAGGACCCGGCGATCCTGAGGATGTCGTTATACGTCGCAAACACCATCAACATCAGGACCAGACCCAGCCCGATTCGGAAACCCACCTCCTGAGTCCGCTCCGACAGCGGGCGTCCCCGCAGCGCCTCCGCGCTGTAGAAAAGCAGGTGTCCGCCATCCAAAAGCGGGATCGGAAACAGGTTCAGCAGGCCGATCGAGACCGACAGGATGGCGCAAAGATTGATCACGAACTGGAACCCGGCGCTCGCGGCCTGCCCCGACAGCTTCGCGATTCCAATGACGCCGCTCACCTCGGCCGGATTGCCGGTTCCAACGAACAGCGAGCCCAGGAACTTGAACGTGCTGGAAATGATGTACCAAACCTGCTCGACGCCGATCTTGAGGGCCTCCAGCACGCCGACCGAGGCGCTGGTCGCTTCGCCGACCTGAGCCTTGTGCTCAATTCCGAGCACGCCGATTCGGTGGGCATTGCCGAAGGGGTCCTTGACCTCCCGGAGCGCCGGCGTCGCCTTGAGCGCGACAATCGCACCATCGCGCTTCACCTTGAATCCAAGCTCTGAACCAGCATTCGAAGCTACAATCCGCTGCATGTCGGCGAAGCTCTGGATCGCGCTGCCGTCGATATCCACGACGACATCGCCGACCTTGAAGCCGGCGTTCGCGGCGACGCTTTCGGCCACCAGGCCGTCGACCCGGGCAATCGTGCTCGGCTTGCCGTAGTAGAGCGCCATGCCCGCGAAAATCAGGGCGCCGAGAATGAAGTTCGCCACCGGGCCGGCCGCAACGATGGCGGTGCGCTTTCCGACCGATTTGTGATGGAAGCTGCCTTCACGCTCTTCCGCCGTCATGGCGGCGAACGCCTCGGTGGACGGCGTCGAAGCCTCGCTCTCGTCGCCGAAGAATTTGACGTAACCGCCGAGCGGAATCGCCGAGATCTTCCAGCGCGTGCCATGCCGGTCGTTGAAGCCGGCGAGCTCCGGCCCGAAGCCCAGCGAGAACGTCAACACCTTCACGCCGGCCCAGCGCGCGACCAGGAAGTGGCCGAGCTCATGGAAGAAGACGACAATGGTCAGGACAAAGAGGAAGGGAACGATGGTACCGAGAAGCCCATGACTCAACGCATTGATACTATGAATAAAATACTCGGGCATTCGATTTTCCCTCGACAAGAGCCAAAGGCTCCGTCCCCAACCCTCTAGGTTGCCTTTAAGGCAATTTGAGGCAATAGGGCGGCAGCTTTATTTCGCGCGATATGGTCAACGGAAATCGCATCATCCGCCGAGTGCAGTGGTGGCTGATTCCCTGACTTGATCCAATCGTTCATCGTCGCCTCGACCAGCCGGGCGATCGCGCCGAACTTGATCTTGCCGGCGATAAACGCGGCGACCGCGATCTCGTTCGCAGCGTTGTAGACCGTCGTCGCGCCGTGCCCCATCCGCAACGCCTCGTAGGCCAGCCGCAGCCCCGGGAAGCGCTCAAAATCCGGCGCCTCAAAGGTGAGCTGTCCGATCTTGGCGAGGTCGAGCTTGGCGGACGGGCCGACGACGCGGTCGGGCCAGCCGAGGCAATGCGCGATCGGGATCCGCATATCGGGCGTGCCGAGTTGGGCGACCACTGAGCGATCGGAGAACTCGACCATGCCGTGGATGATCGACTGCGGGTGCACCAGCACGTCGATTTCGTCGGGCGTCAAAGCGAACAGATAGGACGCCTCGATCACCTCGAGACCCTTGTTCATCATCGAGGCGGAATCGATCGTGATCTTCTGCCCCATGCTCCAATTGGGATGCTTCAGAGCCTGTTCCAGCGTCGCCTGCTCGATGTCGGCGGGCGCCCAGGTGCGGAACGGCCCGCCGGACGCGGTGATGATCACCCGCGTCAGTTCCTCGCGGTTGCCGGAAGCCAGCGCCTGGAATAGCGCATTGTGCTCGGAGTCCGCCGGCAGGATGCAGGCGCCGGCCTTCCTGGCCCGCTCCATGAAGATATCGCCGGCGCAGACCAAACATTCCTTGTTGGCCAGCGCGACGGTGGCGCCACGATCGACCGCGGCAAGCGCGGGCTTCAGCCCGGCCGCGCCGCTGACCGCCGCCATCACCCAATCGGCCGGCCGCGCGGCCGCTTCGATAATCGCGCTCTCCCCGGCCCCGCATTCGGTCCGGGTTCCGGCCAGCGCGTCCTTCAGTTCCGAAAGCTTCGCCGGATCGGCAATGGCTGCGAACCGCGCGCCGAATTCCTTGGCCAGTTTGGCGAGGCCCTCGACATTGCTGTTCGCGGTCAGCGCCTCGACCCGGTAGCGGTCGCGCGCGCCACGCAGCAGGTCCATAGTGCTGTCGCCGATCGAGCCGGTGGCACCGAGGACGGTTACGGTGCGCGCGGCGGATGCCGCCGCGGCCTTGTTGTTACGCAACGGAACTGCGCTCATCTCATCACCAAACCATAAGACCGCGCCCGACGCCATCGGCGCCACCACGGAGAAAGCCGAAAATCGCCGCCACAATGACGGCCGCGACAAATCCGTCCAGGCGGTCCAGGAGGCCGCCGTGACCGGGAATGATGTGACTCGAATCCTTCACGCCGAACCGCCGCTTCACCGCGGATTCGAAGAGATCGCCAAGTTGCGAGACCACCGACAACACGGCGCCGAGCATCAAGAGCGGACCGGTCGAGCCGATCTCAAGGGCGGCAAAGCCGGCAGCGACCAGCAGGCTCGCCACGAAGCCGCCAACCGCGCCCGCCCATGTCTTCTTCGGGCTGACCCGCACCCAGAGCTTCGGCCCGCCGATGCTGCGGCCCGCGAAATAGCCGCCGATATCGGTGACCCACACGATCAGCAACACGAACATCAGCGCGGCAAAGCCCTTCGCCGTGTCGAGGCGCAGCAGGACCGATGCGATCTCGGCCCCTGCCGCATAGAGCAATCCCGCAATGGCCCAGTTGCGCCCCGCGCCGGACGTCAGCGCCACAACAACCGCACCGGCGGCGAGTACGATCAGGGCCGCATCGATACGGCCGGCCATCAGGCACAGTCCGGCGAGCAGCAACGCGACCACGCCGGGCACCACGACAGGGAGTTCGCGTCCGAGTCCGGTGACACCAAGCCATTCCGCGAACAATCCGGCCGCCGCCAATGTCACGAGGAGCGACCAGGCGACGCCACCCATATAGGCCAGCGCGATCGCAACCGGCGCCAGCACCAGCGCCGCAATCACGCGCATCGCGAGATCGCGCGACCTCTGCTCGTTTGCTGCCGCCGGCGCGGCCTCGCCCTCGGTCACGATCCGGTTTTCGCAGCGAGCCCGCCGAACCGGCGCTCGCGCTTGCCGTATTCCGCAATCGCGCCTTCGAGCGCCGCCTTGTCGAAATCCGGCCAGTGAATCGGCACGAACACGAGTTCGCTATAGGCGGCCTGCCACATCAGGAAGTTGGACAGACGCTGCTCGCCGCTGGTGCGGATAATCAGATCCGGATCCGGAATGTCGGGCGCATCGAGATATTGCCCGAGCGTGTCGGCATCGATGGAGTTGGCGTCGCGCCTGCCTTCGGCAACCTCGCGCGCGAGGCGCCTCGCCGCGGCGGCGATCTCCGCCCGCGAACCATAGTTGAAGGCGACCACAAGGTTGAGCTTGACGTTGTTCTTCGTCAGCTCCTCTGCCTCGTTGAGCAGCGCGCAGATGTCGGCGTCAAGCCCGTCACGCTCGCCGATCACGCGCACCCGCACCCCGTCACGATGCAGCGTCGCCAGATCGTTGCGGATGAAGCGGCGCAACAGGCCGAACAGATCGCCAATCTCGCTCGCGGGCCGCGACCAGTTTTCCGAGCTGAAAGAAAAAATGGTGAGATAGACGATGCCGAGTTCATGGGCCGCACGCACCACGCGGCGCAGCGCTTCGACGCCGCGGCGATGGCCCTCGACGCGCGGCAGGCCGCGCGAAGCGGCCCAGCGCCCGTTGCCGTCCATGATGATGGCCACATGCAACGGACTGCCGGAGCGATCCGGTCCGTCAGTTGCTGGGGCGGCGGCGTTCGACATCGGCTCGTTCCCGTAGCGCCTTCAGACCGTCAGGATTTCCTTTTCCTTGGCGGCAAGCAGCTGATCGACTTCGGCGATCACGCCGTCGGTCGCCTTCTGCACCTCGTTCGACAGGCGCTCGTGATCGTCCTCGGAGATCTCGTGATTCTTCTCGAGCTTCTTGATCACGTCGAGGCCGTCGCGGCGCACGTGGCGTACCGCGACCTTGGCCGCTTCCGCATATTTGTGCGCGACCTTGACGAGCTCCTTGCGGCGCTCCTCGTTGAGTTCGGGAATCCGCAAGCGCAGCACCTGTCCTTCGGTCGCCGGCGACAGGCCGAGGTTGGAGTCGACGATTGCCTTCTCCACGGCCTTGACCATCGTCTTGTCCCAGACCTGCACCGAGAGCAGGCGCGGCTCGGGCACGCTGATGGTGGCAACCTGGTTGAGCGGCATATGCGAGCCGTAAGCCTCGACCTGGACCGGCTCCAACATAGAGGCCGCGGCACGGCCGGTGCGCAGGCCGCCGAGCTCGTGCTTGAGCGATTGCGTGGCGCCCTGCATGCGGCGCTTCACGTCGTTGATGTCAAAACCAGCTGCGGCCATGACGTTTCTCCCTTTCACTAGAAACCGGCTGTCGACGCCCTCGGGTCCAAAATCTGGACCCGGAGGCGCGGCAATCAGCCGGCGACGACGGTGCCGTGTCCGGTACCGCGCAGAATCGCACCGATCGAACCGGGCTCCGCGATAGAGAACACGATGATAGGCAGCGACGTCTCGCGGGCAAGTGCGAAAGCGGTCGCGTCCATGACCTTGTAGCCGCCCTCGATCGCCTGCGAATGGGTTAGGCGGTCGAAGCGCTTGGCTTTGGGGTCCTTCTTCGGATCGGCGCTGTAGACGCCGTCGACATTGGTGGCCTTCAGCACCGCCTGCGCACCGATTTCGGCCGCGCGGAGCACGGCGGTGGTGTCGGTCGTGAAGAACGGGTTGCCGGTTCCACCGCCGAGCAGGACGATGCGTCCCTCGGCGAGATATTTGTGCGTTGCACTACGGGTGAACAGCTCGGAAATCTCCGGCATCACGAATGCCGACAAGGTCCGCGCCGGGGTTCCCTTGCGCTCGATCGCCGCCTCCAGCGCGAGGCAGTTCATCATGGTGGCAAGCATGCCCATGGTGTCGCCGGTCGGCCGGGAGACGCCGCGCGAGGACACCTCGACGCCACGGACGATGTTGCCGCCGCCGATCACGACGGCGACTTCGATACCGAGCTTGCGGGCCGCGATCAGGTCGTCGGCGATGCGATCGACCGTCGGTTGATCGATACCGAACCCGTGAGAGCCGGCCAGATATTCGCCGGACAGCTTGATCACCACGCGACGATAGATCGGCTCAGCCATGATGCGATCGCTTTCTTATCCCGCGCAGGCAGGCCTCCGGCGCAGAGCGCCGGACGCCCTGGTGTCAGCGGTTACTTCTTGCCGCTGGCGGCCGCGACTTCGGCGGCGAAGTCACTTTCCTGCTTCTCGATTCCCTCACCGAGAGCATAGTTCACAAAGCCAGCGATTTTGATCGGCCCGCCGACCTTACCCTCAGCTTCCTTCACCGCCTGGGCAACCGACTTGCCGCTATCGTGGATGAAGGCCTGATCGAGCAGGCAGACCTCCTTGTAGTAGGTCTTCAGGCCGGAATCGACGATCTTCTCGATGACGTTCTCCGGCTTGCCCTGCTGGCGGTACTTGTCGGCCAGCACGTCCTTCTCGCGCTTGACGGTCTCCGGATCGAGCCCGGCCGGGTCGAGCGCCAGCGGCTTCGCCGCCGCGACGTGCATGGCGAGCTGGCGGCCGAGCACCGCGAGCTCGTCGGTCTTGCCGGCGGACTCCAGCGCCACGATCACGCCGATCTTGCCGGCGCCCTCGACGACCGCGTTGTGGACATAGCTCGACACCACGCCCTTGCTCACCTCGAGCGAGGCGGCGCGGCGCAGCGTCATGTTCTCGCCGATGGTCGCGATCGCGTCGGAGATCGCGGTCTCGACGGTGACGTCGCCGACCTTGGCCGCCTTGATCTTCTCGACGTCAGCGCCGTTGTGCAGCGCGACCTGGGCGATCATCTTGACCAGGCCCTGGAACTGCTCATTGCGCGCAACGAAGTCGGTCTCCGAGTTGACCTCGACCAGCACGCCCTTGGTGCCGGAGGTCAGCGCGCCGATCAGGCCCTCGGCCGCGACGCGGCCGGCCTTCTTGGCGGCCTTGGAGAGGCCCTTCTTGCGCAGCCAATCCTGCGCTTCCTGCATGTCGCCGTTGTTCTCGGTCAGCGCCGCCTTGCAATCCATCATGCCCGCGCCAGTCGACTCGCGGAGCTCCTTGACCATCGCTGCTGTGATCGTTGCCATCGTTCAATGTCCTTCTTGCCTGTACAGAAACCGCGGCGCCCGATGGCGCCGCTATCTGCGACAGGGAGATCGTTGTTCGTGGAATAGAAGCGGCGGCCGGGCGAGACCCGGCCACGCCGCGTAGCCTTTATTCCGCTTCGGCGAGCGTCTTGGCCTGGGCGACCCAGGCGTCGGCACGGCTCGGCAGACCGACTTCTTCGCCGATCTTGTGCGCGGTGTCGTGGTCGAGCTCGGCGAGCTGCCAGTAGTGGAAGATGCCGAGGTCGTTGAGCTTCTTCTCGATCGCACCGGACACGCCGGTGAGCTTCTTGAGGTTGTCGGCGGTGCCGCGCGGGCCGGCGAGGCCCTGGAAGCCGGACGGCGCAGCCGCCGGAAGGTCTTCCTGCACGGGCGTCGCCGACGCGCCGATGTCGATTCCGGAATCGCCCTGAGCGCGCGAGATGCCGTCGATGGCGGCGCGCGCCACGAGATCGCAATACAGCGAGATCGCGCGGCCGGCGTCGTCATTGCCCGGCACCACATAGGTGATGCCCTTCGGGTCCGAATTGGTGTCGACGATCGCCGCGACCGGGATGTTGAGCCGCTGGGCTTCCTGGATCGCGATGTCTTCCTTGTTGGTGTCGATCACGAAGATCATGTCGGGAAGACCGCCCATGTCCTTGATGCCGCCGAGCGAACGGTCGAGCTTGTCGCGCTCGCGCTGCAGCGTCAGCCGCTCCTTCTTGGTGTAGGAGTTGGCTTCGCCCGACGACAGTACGTCGTCGAGATGGCGCAGACGCTTGATCGAGGCCGAGATCGTCTTCCAGTTGGTCAGCGTGCCGCCGAGCCAGCGCGAGTTGACGAAGTACTGCGCCGAACGCTTGGCAGCGTCGGCAACGCCGTCCTGGGCCGAGCGCTTGGTGCCGACGAACAGGATGCGGCCGCCCTTGGCGACGGTATCGCTGACCGCCTGCAGGGCACGGTGCAGCATCGGCACGGTCTGTGCGAGGTCGATGATGTGAATGTTGTTGCGGGCGCCGAAGATGTAATCCTGCATCTTCGGATTCCAGCGGTGGGCCTGGTGGCCAAAGTGAACGCCAGCTTCAAGCAACTGACGCATAGAAAAATCGGGTAGCGACATAGTGATAATTCTCCGGTTGGTTCCTCCGGAAACGTGTGAGCAGACGCGCCTTATGGCCCGGCTGCCACCGGACGGCCTTTTGAGCCATGTTTCCGTGTGAGATGGCGCGCTGTATAGCGCGATTTGCGCCAGAAGCAAGGAAATACGGCCGGTTGCACCGGCCGGACGGCCCAAAATCGTGCCGAAACGGCCCTGTTTGGCGGCCCGGAGGCCCCCTTTACAGCGTCTGCACGTCGACCACGCCCGCCACCGCCTTGATCGCGCCGGCTATCTGCGGCGAGACCTTGTAGCGGCCGGGCAGCTTCATCTCCACCTCGGTCTCGAGGTCCAGCATCATCACCAGCGAGACGTCGCCATCGGCCCCCGCCGCCGGTGGCGGCGCGGCGGCCGGCTTCACGGCCGGTGCCTTTGCGGCGCCGCCCGGGGCGGGCGCGGCTTCCGGCACGTTGAGCCGGCGGGCGATCGACTCCAGCGGCTTGGTGTCGCGCACGAATATCCGCAGGCCCTTCTGCGTCTTGGCCGCGGCGTGATCCAGCGGCTCGGCGTGCAGCACCCTCGCCCGCACGTCCTCGCCCTGCAATTCGGCGCCGAGCTGCAACAGCACGGCCGCGCCCGGCTCGAGCACGTCGCGGTATTGCGCAAGGCCCTCCGAGAACAGCACCGCTTCGAAATGGCCGGTCGGGTCCGACAGGCCCATGATGCCCATCTTGTTGCCGGTCTTGGTGCGCCGCTCCATGCGCGACACCACGGTTGCCGCGACCTTGCCCGCCGTGGCGCCGGTCTTCACCGCGCGCGAGAATTCCGCCCAGGACTGCACGCGCAGCCGCTTCAGCGCGGTCGCGTAGTCGTCGAGCGGATGGCCCGACAGGAAGAAGCCGATGGCGTCGTATTCGCGCCGCAGCCGGTCCGCGGGCAGCCACGGCTCGATCTGCGGCAGCATAATGCTCGGCGCATCCGCCGCGCCGCCGAACATGTCGTTCTGACCCGAGGTCGCCGCCTCATGGCTGCGCTGGCAGGCGGCGAGGATCGCATCGGCGCCGGCGAAGACGCGCGCGCGGTTCGGCTCCAGCGTGTCGAAGGCGCCGGCCGCCGCAAGGCTCTCGATGATCCGCTTGTTGACGGCGCGCGGGCTCACCCGCGCGGCGAAATCGGCGAGCGAGGTGAAGGCGCCCTTCTTGTTGCGCTCCTCGATGATCTGCTCGACCGCCTGGATGCCGACGCCCTTCAGCGCCGCGAGCGCGTAGTAGATCGTGTTGTCGCTGACCTCAAAGGTCGCGCCGGAGCGATTGATGTTGGGCGCCTCGACCTTGATGCCGAGCCGCTGCGCCTCGGAACGGAATTCGGACAGCTTGTCGGTGTTGTTGAGTTCGAGCGTCATCGACGCCGCGAGGAACTCGACCGGGTAATGCGCCTTCATATAGGCGGTGTGGTACGACACCAGCGCATAGGCCGCCGCGTGGCTCTTGTTGAAGCCGTAGTCGGCGAACTTGGCGAGCAGCTCGAAGATCGTCTCGGCCTGGCCCTTCGCCACGCCGTTCTTCATCGCACCGTCGACGAAGATGTCGCGCTGCTTGTCCATCTCGGCGCGGATCTTCTTGCCCATCGCGCGGCGCAGCAGGTCGGCCTGGCCGAGCGAGTAGCCAGCCATCTGCTGCGCGATCTGCATCACCTGTTCCTGATAGATGATGACGCCGAAGGTCTCCTTCAGAATCGGCTCCAGGATCGGATGCAGATATTCCGATTCCTCGTCGCCGTGCTTGCGCGCGCAATAGGTCGGGATGTTCGCCATCGGGCCCGGGCGATACAGCGCCACCAGCGCGATGATGTCCTCGAAGCGGTCCGGCCGCATGTCGATCAGCGCGCGCCGCATGCCCTGGCTTTCCACCTGGAACACGCCGACGACATCGCCCCGCGCCAGCATCTGATAGCTTGGCGCATCGTCGATCGGGAGCGTCGCGAGATCGACATGAACGTTGCGCTGCTTGAGCAGCTTCACCGCGACGTCGAGCACGGTCAGCGTCTTCAGGCCGAGGAAGTCGAATTTCACGAGGCCCGCCGGCTCGACCCATTTCATGTTGAACTGGGTGACTGGCATGTCGGATTTCGGATCGCGGTAGAGCGGCACCAGCTCGCTCAGCGGCCGGTCGCCGATCACGATACCGGCGGCGTGGGTCGAAGCGTGGCGCGTCAGGCCTTCGAGGCGCTGCGCGATATCGAACGCACGCGCCACCACCGGATCCTCGTCGCGGAACGCCTGCAGCTTGGGCTCGCCCTCGATCGCCTGCGCCAGCGTCACGGGTGCAGCGGGATTCTGCGGCACCAGCTTGGTCAGCTTGTCGACCTGCCCATAGGGCATCTGCAGCACGCGCCCGACGTCGCGCAGCACGCCGCGCGCCTGCAGCGTACCGAAGGTGATGATCTGCGCCACCTGGTCGCGGCCGTAGCGCTCCTGCACGTACTGGATCACCTCGCCGCGGCGGTCCTGGCAGAAGTCGATGTCGAAGTCCGGCATCGAGACGCGTTCGGGATTGAGGAAGCGCTCGAACAGCAGCGCAAACCGCATCGGATCGAGGTCGGTGATGGTGAGCACCCAGGCGACCAGCGAGCCGGCGCCGGAGCCGCGGCCCGGTCCGACCGGAATGCCCTGCGCCTTCGCCCATTTGATGAAGTCGGAGACGATCAGGAAGTAGCCCGCGTATTTCATGCGGGTGATGACGTCGAGCTCGAAGGCAAGCCGCTTGCTGTAGTCCTCTTCGGTCATTCCCGGCGAGAGACCGTGCACCCGCAGGCGATTCGCGAGCCCCTCCTCGGCCTGGCGCTTCAGCTCGGCGGCCTCGTCGGCGGCGGCATCGGCGCTGGCGGCGGCACCCACCGTGAAGAACGGCAGGATCGGCTTGCGGGTCTTCGGCCGGAACGAGCAGCGCTCGGCGATCTCCACCGTCGAGGCCAGCGCCTCCGGGATGTCGGCGAACAGCACCGCCATTTCCGCGCGGGTCTTGAAGCGGTGATCCGGGGTCAGTTGCTCGCGGTTGGTCTCGGCAATCAGATGGCCGCCGGCGATGCAGAGCAGCGCGTCATGCGATTCGTAGTCGTCATTGCTGGCAAAATACGGCTCGTTGGTCGCCACCAGCGGCAGGCCCTTGCTGTAGGCGAGATCGATCAGGCCGCCTTCGGTGCGGCGTTCCTTGTCGGCGCCGTGGCGCTGCAATTCGATGTAGAGGCGATCGCCGAATAGGCCGGCCAGGCGTTCGCAGCGGGTGATCGCCAGCGCCGCCTGCTCGGCCCGGAGCGCCAGCGCGATCGGCCCGTCCGGGCCGCCGGTCAGCGCAATCAGGTCTTCGGCGTCGTCGGTGAGCCAATCGAACTTGATGTGCGGGGTCTGGTTGACCGGCGTCTCCAGGAACGCCCGCGAGTTCAGCCGCATCAGGCTGCGGTAGCCGCGCTCGCGCGCCGCCAGCAGCACGATTCGCGCCGGGCCCGTCGTCGCAAGGATGCTGCGCGTATTCGGATCGACGTCGCCGAAATCCACCGCCAGCTCGCAGCCGACGATCGGCTGGATGCCGTAGCCGGCCATCTTGTCGGAGAATTCCAGCGCGCCGAACATGTTGTCGGTATCGGTCAGCGCCAGCGCCGGCTGGCGGTCGGCCTTCGCGAGCTCGCCCAGCTTGGCGATCTTGATCGAGCCCTTCAGCAGCGAATAGGCGGAATGAACGTGAAGGTGAACGAATCCGGCATTCGGCATGGCTGCTTACGGAATCTCTTGAGTCAGGGATGGAGCGAGCGCCAGGGCCGGAACTCGAAAGTGTCAGACCCGACTCGCAATCCCATGGTGGGGCCTGACCCCTGCCAAGTCCACGCCGAACGCGGCGTGGCGGCAAGTCCTCCTGCTTTTCCCCAGGGGCAGACCATGCCGCCGGCGATGCCCCTGTCCCCGCGGGCGAATTTTCAGAATTGGGTGATCAGCTGGGCCCACACCGCGATCATCCCGACGAACAGCGTGATCGATGCCAGCGCTGCAGCTTCTTGCACGAAAATCTTCAACATAGCCGCTCTCCCTGAACCGGAACGTATGCAGAACATTGTTCCTTTTTTGTTCTAGGAGTCAAGCAATGCCGGCGACTCAGTTCGAGAAGTGACCCCTGTGGTTAATTCCTGAGCGGCCGACGTCTCGCCGCCGACAGTGATCCGGATGGCGAACTCGTCTTGAGCCTCCGGGGAGCTAGTTACCGCAGCAATTCCCAGCCTGCCTGGGAGGGCAAGGGACCGTTCCGTATGAGCAAAACACGCAGCAATCTCCTGCTTTCGGTTTCAGGCGAGTGCCGCAGCCCTTGCAATCATAGAAGAACTGGCAGGCGTCGGTCGGCATCGTCTCGATGGAGACATGGCCGCAGGATGGGCACGTCAGTTGGGAAGTCAGCTGCAGGTCCGTCATGCCGCGAATATGCGGCGTTGACTGTTCGGTTGGAAAGCCCCGCCCAATCAAACCCGACCCGAATCCCGGAGCGGACGGCAAAGCCCGTCCCCTGCTCCTGGCCGATCGGCGGCGCCGCCAGGCCAACAAAAAACCCCGGGCCAAAGCCCGGGGTTTTCGATGCCGCTTGAATTAAGCGAGCGATCAGTACTTCGCGATGACCGGGCCACCGAACTTGTAGTTCAGACGGCCGAGGACCATGTCGGTGTCGCCACCGGTGTGGAAGCCGGTCACGGCAACACCAGCCGGGGTCACGAAGGTCGCGCCATGGGTGTCTTCGAAGATGTGGTTGTACTCGACGCCGAGCGACCAGCCCTGCGAGAAGGCGAATTCGAGGCCAACACCGACCGTCGGGCTCCAACGGGTGTCGAAGCCGGTCTCGGACGCCAGATTGCCGGCCGCGTTGAGGAACTGGAAGTTGCGATCGGTGACCGCAGCACCGCCCTTGGCGTACAGCAGGACGTTATTCCAGGCGTAGCCGATCTGACCGGTGAACAGGCCGAACGCATCGGTCTTCGAGCGAACGATGCCGCCCGGGACGACCAGGTTGCCGGTGCTGCCGGAGAAGTCAGCCCAGTTGCCCTGAGCTTCCAGACCGAACACCCAGCCGCCGGCCTGCCAGCGGTAGCCGATCTGGCCACCGACGGTGCCGCCGTTGGCGTCGAAGCTTCCGACGCCGCCGAAGCCGTCGACCGAACGGTTGTCGTGGCTCTGGCCCCAACCACCGTTGATACCAATGTAGAAGCCAGTCCAATCATAAACAGCGGCAACCATGGGCGGCGGAGCCTTGGTGTAAGGGCGAGCCGCGAGGTCAGCCGCGGAAGCAGCAGTCGCGCTGAGCGCGAGCATGCTGGCGGTGACAAGCAAAATCTTTTTCATTTTCCCGTTCCAACTTTTTCTACAGGCCCCCAAGGCCGCGAGACACCGTCATAGCAGCCCCCGGCGGAATTGCTGTAACTTCGCGGCAACAGGCAGGGCCAAACGACTTCCCTCAAATTTGAAGTTAATACTGTATTACGGGCACTTCCTGGAACTTTTGCCACATAGTTGCCGCACAATCTTCACAATTCGGATCTGCGTGCGCAGCTGCGCGCAAGATCGTTGACCGGAACCGGCTTGTCCGATTTGGATCGTCGCCAAGGTCGAATCTTCGCAGCAAAAGGAATGCACATGCGGACGATGATTCTTGCTGCTGCGGCGTCTGTGGTCGCATTCGCGACGCTGGGGACTGCGCCCGCACACGCCGTCGGCGTGCGTTACCCGTTCTGCATTCAAGGCGACCGCTATCCCGGCCTGAGCAACTGCTCCTATCCGTCGTATGAGGCGTGCCTGGCCACCGCTTCGGGCATCGGGCAGAACTGCATCGCCAACCCCTATTATGCCGGCGACAACGACCCGCGCTCGTATCTTCACGTGTCCCCGCGGGACCGCCGTGAGGGCAATTTCTTCGACCTGTTCATCCACTGATACGCTCGGTCCGGCAACCCCGGCGCGGGAATGTGAGTTGATCCGGCGCTGCGCACAGGTGCCTATTCGCGCGCGCTCGGCATCAGCATTGCCGGCGCCGACGAGGAGATTTCTGATGCGCAGTCTGATTCTGGCACTCTTGCCGACACTCCTGGCCTTGGCAGCCGCGCCGGCCAGCGCCCAGAAATACGATTCGACCTCGCCGGTCTGCAAAACCAACTACCGATGGGGCGGTGAGGATACCGACTGCGGCTACACGTCGATCGCGCAGTGCCAGGCTTCGGCGTCCGGCCTCGCGGCGATCTGCATCAACAACCCCTATTATGCCGGGCCGCCGATCGACAGGCAGCCGAGAGCATCCGGCAGACGGCCTCGCCCCGCTTATTGAGAGCCAGAAGCATTTCGTTCCGATCGAAGCGACACGGAAAAAGGCTCCGGATTCTCTCGTCTTAGCGCGGCTTCTTCACGCGCACCGCTAGCCAGTTCACGCGACGGCGCACTATTCGAGCTCGACAACCTGTCCGTTCGACAGCGACACCCGGCGATCCATTCGCGCGGCGAGATCCAGATTGTGAGTCGCGATCAGCATCGCGACCCGGGTCGCCTTCACGAGTTGCATCAGCGCGTTGAAGACGTGGTCGGCCGTGCCGGGATCGAGATTGCCGGTCGGCTCGTCCGCGAACAGTACCCGGGGCGCGTTGGCAACCGCGCGCGCGATCGCGACACGCTGCTGCTCGCCGCCCGAGAGCTCGGCTGGGCGATGGGTGATGCGATCGCCGAGCCCCAGATAGGAGAGAATCTCGGTCGACCGTTTCACGGTTTCGGAGCGTTTGAGGCCGCGAATCATCTGCGGCAGCATGACGTTCTCGAGCGCCGAGAACTCCGGCAGCAGCCGGTGCGATTGATAGACGAAGCCGATATCGGAACGGCGAATCTGGGTGCGGTCGACGTCGGACATCTGCGAGGTCGGCGTGCCCGCGACATAGACTTCGCCGTCATCAGGGGTCTCCAGCAGGCCCGCGATGTGCAGCAATGTCGACTTGCCGGATCCCGACGGCGCCACCAGCGCCACCGATTGACCGGGCCACAGCGCGAGCGTGGCGCCGTTCAGGACCGTCAGCGTCGCTTCGCCCTGCCGGTATTCCCGCTTGATGTCATGAAGATAGACGACCGGTGTGTCTTCCGCCCCCTCCGCCATGTGCGCTCCTTATTCGTACCGGAGCGCATCGACCGGATCGAGGCGCGCGGCGCGCCACGACGGGTAGAGCGTCGCAAGGAAGGACAGCGTCAGCGCCATGATCACGACGGCGAGCGTCTCGCCAAAATCGATTTCAGCAGGCAGCTTCGACAGGAAATACAGCGTCGGATCGAACAATTCCGTGTTGGTGAGCCACGACAGGAATTGCCTGATGGTTTCGATGTTGAAGCAGATCAGCAAGCCGACCAGCAGACCGACCAGCGTGCCGACGACGCCGATCGATGCGCCAGTGATCAGGAATATCCGCATGATCGAGCCCTGCGAGGCGCCCATGGTCCGCAGGATCGCGATGTCCTGGCCCTTGTCCTTCACCAGCATGATCAGTCCCGAGACGATGTTGAGCGCCGCGACCAGCACGATCATGGTCAGGATCAGGAACATCACGTTGCGTTCGACCTGAAGCGCGTTGAAGAAGGTCGAATTGCGCTGCCGCCAGTCGACCAGGAACACCGGCCGGCCGGCCGCCTCGGTCACCAGCTTGCGATAGGTTTCGATCTTGTCCGGATTGGTGGTGAACACCTCGATCGAGGACACGTCGTTGTTGCGGTTGAAATAGGCCTGCGCCTCGGTCAGCGGCATGAACACGAAGGTCGAATCATATTCCGACATGCCGATCTCGAACACCGCAGTGATCTTGTAGGGCTTGATGCGCGGCGTGGTGCCCATCGGCGTCACCGCGCCCTTCGGCGAGACCAGCGTGATCATGTCGCCGGCATGCAGCGAAAGCTGGTCGGCGAGGCGGCGACCGATCGCGACGCCCTGCCCCTCATCAAAGCCCTCGAGCGAGCCTTGTTTGATGTTCTTGGCGATCGAGGTGAGGTTGTTGAGATCGTCGGCGCGGATGCCGCGGATGAAGACGCCGGCGGCGTTGAACGGCGATGAGCCGAGCCCCTGCCCGTCGACCACCGGTGCGGCGAGGCGGATGCCCTGCACCTGGCTGATGCGGTCGGCGACATCCTTCCAGTCGGTCAGCGGCGATTCCAGCGGCTGCACCAGAATGTGTCCGTTGAGGCCGAGGATCTTGTCCAGCAATTCCTTGCGGAAGCCGTTCATGACCGCCATCACCACGATCAGCGTGGCGACGCCGAGCATGATGCCGAGGAACGAAAAGCCGGCGATGACCGAAATGAACCCTTCCTTGCGGCGCGCGCGCAGATAGCGTCCGGACAGCAGCCATTCGAATGGCGCAAAGGGCGGGGTACGGACTGGCTCGCTCATGGTCTCATCCATCTGTCGATAATCCCATGATTCGGGCCAAATGTGGCCGGATTACCCCGCCGATCAGCACGGCGTGAATAAACTTTAACCCGCGAGCTTCGCGACCACGTCGGCGGGGCTCATGTTGTCGCGTGAGCCGTCGCTGCGACGCTTCACTTCGACCTTGCCGTCCGCAAGCCCCTTGGGTCCGACCAGAATCTGCCACGGGATGCCGATCAGATCGGCCGCGGCGAACTTGGCGCCGGCACGCTGGTCGGTGTCGTCGTAGAGCACGTCGACGCCCTTCGCCGACAGCTCGCGATAGAGCTGCTCGCAGGCGCTATCGACCGCGGCATCGCCCTGCTTGAGATTGAGGATCGCGGCGCGGAACGGCGCGACGGCCTCGGGCCATTTGATGCCGGCGTCATCATGACACGCTTCGATGATCGCACCGACCAGACGCGACACGCCGACGCCGTAGGAGCCGCCATGGATCGGCACGTCGACGCCGTCGGGACCGGCCACCATCGCCTTCATGGTCTCGGAATATTTGGTGCCGAAATAGAAGATCTGGCCGACCTCGATGCCGCGCGTGTTCAGCCGCTTTGCCTCAGGCACTTCCTGTTCGAAGCGCGCAGCCTCGTGGACGTCCTCGGTCGCGGCGTAGACCGAAGTCCACTGCTTGATGATCGGCGTCAGATCACTGTCATAATCGACGTCCGCGCCCGGCACCGGCAGGTCCAGCACATCGCGGTTGATGTAGACGCCGGACTCGCCGGTCTCTGCGAGCACGATGAATTCGTGGCTGAGGTCGCCGCCGATCGGGCCGGTCTCGGCCCGCATCGGGATCGCCTTGAGGCCCATCCGCGCAAAGGTGCGCAAATAGGCAACGAACATCTTGTTGTAGGAGCGCCGCGCGCCGGCCTCGTCGAGGTCGAACGAATAGGCGTCCTTCATCAGGAACTCGCGGCCGCGCATCACGCCGAAGCGCGGACGCTGCTCGTCGCGGAATTTCCACTGGATGTGGTAGAGGTTGAGCGGCAGGTTCTTGTAGGACTTGATGTAGGAGCGGAAAATCTCCGTGATCATTTCCTCGTTGGTCGGCCCGTACAACAGCTCGCGCTTGTGACGATCGAGGATGCGCAGCATCTCCGGGCCGTAGGCGTCGTAGCGGCCGCTTTCGCGCCAGAGATCGGCGAGCTGCAGCGTCGGCATCAAGAGCTCGAGCGCGCCGGCGCGGTCCTGTTCCTCGCGAACGATCTGCTCGATCTTCTTCAGCACCCGGAAGCCGAGCGGCAGCCAGGCATAAATGCCGGCAGCCTCCTGCCGCATCATGCCCGCGCGCAGCATCAGCCGATGCGAGACGATCTCCGCCTCTTTCGGGTTTTCTTTCAGGATGGGCAGGAAAAACCGCGACAATCGCATGGCGTTACTCGGGAATCAGGAAAGCGTGGGAAGAGCTGCAGTGAAACCGGATCGGCTGTGAAAACACAAGGCCGCCAAATAAGAAAAACCCTTCAAATCAGGCGATTTTCGGCCATTTGAACGAATTGCGTACCATCGA
This sequence comes from Bradyrhizobium sp. USDA 4506, assembly GCF_054058795.1. Lineage (NCBI taxonomy): Bacteria > Pseudomonadati > Pseudomonadota > Alphaproteobacteria > Hyphomicrobiales > Nitrobacteraceae > Bradyrhizobium > Bradyrhizobium sp. USDA 4506. The sequence continues at coordinate 3,042,294 of NZ_JBSSBM010000002.1, forward strand.
AGTGCCCAGCGCGCCGACCGCGGCTTTACCTGACCTCGAAATCGTCTTCCAGCGTCACTTTCTTGAAATCGGTCACCAAGGCGTCGATCTGCATGTGCCAGCGGCCCGGCACCGGCACCGGCACCTTGCGCACGTGCCAATAGCCATCGGCACCGCGCGCGGCGGCGCGTTCCATCGGTTCGATGCCGCGCTCGGGCAAGCTCAGCGTCAGCGTCGCCTCCTTGGCCGTGAACGGGCTGGCATCGCCGTTCATCAGCTGCAGCACGAAGTCATTTTGCCCGACCTTGCCCGGCGCGATCAGCACCTGGAACATCGCGGCATCGGTGTGAATGTGGACCGCGAGCGGAACATCGGCCGACATCGCCAGCACGCGCGGCGGCGGCGTGAAGCGCCAGAGTGCAACGAGGCCGAGAATGGCGATCATCAGCACGAATTCCAGCGCGATCGAGCGCTGCAGCGGCCGTGTCCGATGAAACTCGCGCGCGATGGCCGGCGTGAACACCAACCGGTTCAGCGCAGCGAGCCCGAGCAACAACACCACCAGCACCAGTTTCGCAACCAGGATGTTGCCGTACCCGGTGTCGATCAGCGCGTGAAAACTGTCGAGCTGGACGATCGCGAGCGCCAGGCCCGACAAGGCGATCAACGCGACGACCGGCACCGCGATCGTCGAAAAATGCCGCAGCACCCGCAGCAGCGAATCCTTGCGCTGCCAGGCAAGCACCGCCAGCGGCGCGAGCGCGCCCATCCAGAACGCCACGCCCACGCCATGGATGAACAGCGCGGCTCGCGTCAGCCATTGCGGCGAAGCGGTGGCGGCGTGGCCGCTGACCGCAAACGACAGCCCGACACAGATCATTGCGATCGCGGTGCGGGTGAAAGCTGCACCGAACGACGGGCTGCGCCAGGCGATCGCCGCGATTAGCATCGCGGCGATCGCGAGCAGCAGCGCGGGAAACAGGCTGGTAGCGGCGGCGCTGGCCCATGCCGCCCACGTCACGATGCCCGAGAGCGGCAGGTTCAAGAGGTCGACACCCTGCAAGCCAAGCGACGCGATCGCGCCGACAAGGCCGATCTTCAGCGACCACATGATCAGCCGTTCGCCGGCCGGGCCCTGCCCGATCCAGGCCGCAAAGAACACGCCGCCGACGCCGGCAAACAGGCCCAGATAGAGCCCGAGCCGCGCCAGCCAGATCAACACATCGAGCACGCCGTCGCTTGACGGCGCCGCCGAGCCGGTGACGACGCCGATCGAAAACAGCAGCGAGCCCGCGACCGGATGGCCATCCTGCGACACCACGCGATAGCTGACCACCTGCGTGCCCTGCGGCAGGCCCGCCGGCAGCGTCACCATCACCGACTGGTCGACGGCGCGGATCGCGACGTCGCGCGGCTTGCCCGCGGCGTCGAGCAGGCTGACCGCCGTCGGCGCCACCGCTTCGTTGAAGCGGAGCACCACCGTCCTGGGTGCTTCAGCCACCACGCTGCCGTCGGCCGGTTCGGCGCCGATCAGGACGGCGTGCGCATGGGCTGAGGTCGCAAGACACAGCGCCACGAGCAGCGCTGCGAGGTTTGCGACCAGCCGCATCGCTTACGACTTCGGCAGCAGCTTGACGCCGGGAGCCGGTGTCTTGCTGCCATGGTCGTGCCCGCCGCCCTGCCCGTCGGCTGGGGTATCGATCCAGCGGCTGACGCCCTGCTCGCACTCCTGCACGACCGGAAAGTACAACGTGGTGTTGGGCTTCAAGGTATCGGTGAGAAACGTCTGCATCACGAACTCGTCGTAGTTCTGGTCCGCAAGCTTGCCACCGCTCCAGGCGACTTCCTTGACGCCCTCGGAAAGCTTGGCGCCGTGATAGTCGTATTGGGCGGCGTATTTGCCGGTGACCGCATCGAGAGTCCAGCCCGCCTTCGGCATCGGCTTAACTCCGATCACGCCCTCCGGAATCTGCACCCGGATCTTGATTGTCGCCGAGCCCGCGCAGCCATGCGGCACGGCGAACACCGCCTTGTAATACGATCCGACCGCCGCCTGCTTTCCTTCGAGTGTGATATGCGCGATCGCCGGCTGCGCTGCGAGCAGCGCCGCCGTGGCAATGAGGAGCGTCTGTGATCGCATGGCTGCCTCACATCTTCTTCATGTCCATGTGACCGGAATGGTCGCCATGGCCGGAATGACCGCCGCCCGGCCCCTGCGCGCCGACGGCCTGCACGTCCAGCGAGACCGAGACCTTGCCGGCCTTTTCGAACTCGAGCGTGACCGGCACCTTGTCGCCCTGCTTCAGCGGATTCTTCAGATCGAACATCATCAGGTGATAGCCGCCCGGCGCGAGCTTCACGGTCTTGCCGGGCTCGATGGTGAGGCCCTTGTCGAGCGCACGCATCTTCATCACGCCATTGTCCATCGACATCTCGTGGACTTCGATCTTGCCGGCAACATCGCCGGTGCCTGACACCAGCCGGTCGGGCGTCGTCCCCTTGTTCTCGATCGTCAGGTAGCCGCCGCCGATCTTGGCACCGTTCGGCGTTGCGCGCGTCCAGGCCTGCGTGATCACGAGATCGCCGGCCTTGACGTCCTCCGCGCGCGCGGACGTCGACGCGAGTGCAGCGGTCAGCGCTGCGAGGGCAAGGATGCGGGAGAGCGTCTTCATGGCGACGGATTTCCTTTCAAGTTGAAATTCAAGTGTCATCGGGTTGCTGCCGACTGGGCGCTGGACCATTTGTTCAGATCGGCGATTTCGGCCGACCCTTCGATCGTCGTGATCGTTCCATCCCGGGAAATCAGCATGGTTCGCGGGATATCGCCTTGCCAGGCCGGATCGATCTCAAATCTCAACCGCTCGGCAAAGCCGTCGTCGAAGATCCAGTTTTCGGCCGCGCCGAGGCCGGCGCGATCCAGCATCGATCGCGTCGCTTCCGGAAGGTTGGGAACCAGATCCGCGCTGATCGTGACGATATCGATTCCGGGATGATCCTTCATGAACTGGCCAAGCTCCGGCAGCTCGACCTTGCATGGTCCGCAGGTCACTCCCCAGAAATGCACCAGGGTCGGACGACCGGCATGCGCATGCAGCAGCTTCTGCCAGCTGCCGCGTTCGAACGGCTTTGGCGCGCCCTCTCCCGCCGCCAATGCGGACGGTAGCGTTGCGAGCAGGACCAGCGCCGCGAGCAGATAACGCTTCATGGTTCGCCCTCGATCGCTTGAAAATGGTAGCCGTCGGCCTTCGTCATCCACGACAGATAGGTCTGCCGGCTGTCCGAGACGAGCAGCGGATGGTCGGAACTGTCGGCGGTATCCGCGATCACCCTTGGCTTCGACCATGTCGCTCCATCGTCGTGCGATGTCATGAGATCGATTGTCGTCTTCTGCCCGTCGAATTCCTTCCAGGCCATGACAAGCCCCTGCGGCCCCGCGATAATCTGCGGCCGTGACGGGCTGCGGTTCGGCTGACCGACCGGAAGCGGATCGGAGAAGGTTTTGCCGCCGTCGCTCGAGCGCGCATAGAACAATCCCTTGCGCGCCTTGCCGTTGGTGTACCACGTCACATGGTAGGTTCCTTCGCGCGATATCGTCAGGCTCGGACCGTGATGCGGACAGGCCGCGATCTGCCAGTCGTCGTGGCTCACCCGATCGATCTCGCCGGGCGTAGCCAGGTCGGAGAACGTCACGATCGCATGGTCGCGCACGCCACCCTCAAAGATGTTCCGGAACACGACCACCGGACGGCCCGCGCCATCGAATGCCAGCGCAAGGCGGCAGCACTCGCAGGTGTTGTCGGCGACGAGCCGCGCGTCGGAATAGGTTGCTCCGCCATCTCCGGATGACGCGAAAAACAATCCGGCACCATCATATTTCTGGCCGCGCTGCTGCGCCGGCACGCGGTTACGCTTGTCGAGCCACGCGGCAAACACCGCCCCCGCAGGATCGAAGCCAATCGCCTCGAAACGTTGGCTCTCATTGCTCGCGGTGATCGGCTTCGGCGCTTCGAAGCTGCGCCCGCCATCGGTCGATCGCGTGGTCAGCACCTGACCGTTGAAATTCTGATCGCGGAAGATCGAGAAGGCCACAGCGATGTTGCCCTTGGCATCGATCGCAAGCTTCGGCCGCGCATCCGGTCCCCAATCGAGATTGAGCCGCTCCCGGCTGACCTGCACCGGTGTGGAAAAGCTCTTGCCCTGGTCTTTTGAGCTCGCGACGGAGATCTGACCTCCGGCCATCCACGCCAGCCACAATGTCCCATCCCGCCCAAAGGCGGGCGTGACCTTGGTCGCGCAGCGCAGGGCCGTCTCTTCGCAGGCCGCTTCGGAGGCGTGCTGATGGCTCATCTGTGCGACGGCAAGGCTCGGCAAGGCCGCGAGCATGAGCGATGCAAGCAGCGTCAGGGCGACCGGTTTGCGATAGGTCATCGATGCGCTCCTCATTTGAACGCAATCTTCATGCCCGCCACGAAGGCGCGCGGCGATCCGGCATAGATCGAGTTGGTCGAGTTCGCCAGTACGCTCGCGGGATTTTGAATGCCTGCCGCGGTCACCGAATTTGAGATGTTGTTCGCCGACGCCACGTAGGTCCGGTCGAAGACGTTCCTCACCTCGATGTAGAGGTTCAGCGCCTTGAAGTAATCGGAGACAAGATCAGTCTTGTAGTGCAGGTTGAGGTTCACCAGCTCGTAGCCCGGCGCCCTCAAGAGGTTGGCATTGTCCATGTAGAAGCTGTCCTTCCACTGCACTTCGACGAACCCGCCAAGTCCCTGAAACTGACCCGACAGCTGGTCGTAGCCCAACCGCGCCGTGAGCTCGTTCGGCGAAATGCCGGGAATCTTGTTGCCGGCGCGATTGAAGCTGAACACCGCGCCGTTCGTGATGTTCTCGACGTATTCCGTGTAGACCTCGTCGAGATAAGTGTAGGCCGCCGAGAACCGCCAGCCCGGCAGGAATTTCCAGTCGGCGGCCAGCTCGACGCCGCGATGCTCCGATCGCGGCGCGTTGAACGTGTAGGAGATGCCCGCAAGCGGCGTGGCCTGAGAAACGAGCTCGTCCTTGAAGAACTCGTAGAAGCCGGTGACGCTGAGCTTGAGCGCGTTGTTCGGTGTCCAGTCGGCACCGACATCGTAACCGAGATTCTTTTGCGTCTGCAGCTGGGTGTTGTTGCCCGAGGCGCCACTCGGCAGGACGAACAGATTGCCGACCTGCGGCGTGCCGTATCCGGTTGCCACCCGCCCGCGGACTTGCCACTCGCTGCTCAGCCGGTACAGCAATGCGAGCTCGGGCGCGGTATTCTGGAATTGCCGGTCCGCCGTCGTGATCGCCGTGGTCCTGGTCCCGGCCGCGCCGGCATAGCCATAGGCGGTGTTTCGCCCCGTCAGACTGGTGGTCTCCCAGCCAATGCCGGCAACGGCGGTCAGCGCAGGTGTGAGCTTCAGTTCCTCGCGTGCGCGAACACCGTAATTTGTCGTCGTGCTGAACAAATTGCTCGACAGGCTTCCGAGCGTCGCATTTCCGCCCGGCATCACATTGCGCGTATCGCTCGAGGCGGTGAGCGTATTGTAGAAGCCGCCGAAATAGGTGGTCGAATCCAGTCCGAACACATCGCCGCGTCTGACGACGTCGCTCATGTAGTTGTAGGACGGGAAGTCGCCGATCGCGCTCGTCGATCCCGTCGGCTGGTTGATGTTGCGGTCGTCGAACACGAACTGGTTGCGCCAGGTGGTCTGGTTGTCGAAGTCGTGCTCCCAGCGGCCGCCGACGATGGTACGGCGGTCGTCGCGCCCAAGGCCCGCCTGAAGCGCGGTCTCCCTGTCGGTCCCGGCCGCCGCGTTGAACCCATTGTTGAACAGCGTCACGGTGGCGCATCCCGGCGCGGCCGTCGCGCCGGTCGTGCAACCCAGCTGGAACGGGTTCTGGTAGAACTGGTTGAGCGAGGAGCGGATCGGCAGGCGCGTCGTCAGGTCATTATTGATCAGCTTCACCGTGAAGCGGTCGTCCGGCGTGACCTGCAGCGTGCCGAGGAAATTGACGGTCTGGGTGTTGAACCAGCTGTTGCCGATGTAGCCGTCGCCGCGCGCGTCGCTCGCGAACAGCGAGCCCTCGAAATTGCCGACCTTCTTGCCCGCCGCGAGATAGTTGTTGAGGTAACCGAAGCTGCCGCCGTCGACGCCATACTCGACGCCGTCGATCGTGCCGCCCGGCCGGGTCCTGAAATTCAGCGCGCCGCCGGTCGCATAATTGCCGTAGAGCGCCGATGACGGCCCGCGGACCACGTCGATGGCGCCATAGGCATGCGGATCGATCAGGTCGCTGCGCGACAGGCCGTCCGGCTGGGTCACCGGGAAACCGTCGTCGAAGATGACGAGGTTGCGGATGCCGAAGCCGTTCCGCGCATTCGACCCGCGGATCGAGATACCGAAATCACGCGGGCCGTTGCCCTGCTTGATCGAGATGCCCGGACTGTCCCGCAGCACATCGGCGACGGAGAACGCCGGTCGGTTGTCGAACTGGCTGCGGTCGATGGTCGTCTGCGTCTGGCCTGTCGGCGCCCGGTTCAAACCGTCGCGGGTCGCGGCAAGCGTCTCCCCCGGCCTCGCGACGCCCGCTGGGGCCGCCGTCACGGCCGGCGCTGTCGCCGGCTTCGGTGGCCGCCGCACGGACGCCGCACGAGCCCGCGGCTTCGGCGCCGCCGGCTTGGCGCGCACCGCCGTCCGGGGCGCCTCGACGGTGACGGAGGGTAGCTCTGTGCTGGGCGCCTGGGCTTCGGCAGCGGACGGCAATGCGCAAAGCGTCGCGCCCAGCGCGAGCATGCTTGCCGCCTCCAGCGGGTGATAGCGAAACATGGATGAATCCTGACACCGGCACTTCGGCCGGCTTGCTCAAGGGCACTTGCCGGCGCGGGACGCACCGGCAGCGACAAGGTCGTCAGGAAAACAGCGGCGGGGCGCGGGCTTGCGCCGAGAGGCCGGCGCGCGAACGATCGAGCTCGGAGGCGAAATCAAGCCAGGCGATCCGGCTCGGCAGGCGTTCGACGGCCTGAGCGGTAACTTGCGGGCTATCAACGGGCGCACCGGTCTGCAGCACGCTGCACGCTGAGCAGCAGCCGTCATGGGCGTCGTGACCGGTCTGGTCGCCCTGCCCGGCTCCCGAGCCGGCATCGCCGTGGCAGATGGTGGCGGCCGCGAGCGGATCGGACGCGGCAAGGCTCGCCGCCCAGCAGGCCCCGATCGGTGCAAGAATCTGCACCAGCAGGGCAACCAGGACGATGGGCAGAAAATTCTTCAGCCGCCGGCGCATCGCAAAACCATCCGGGACGGAACTAACCACCATGCACGCCGGAAGTCGAGATCGCCGACGCGTCCGGTTTCGTCCAGCCGACGGAAATAACCGAGCGTGGCACTTGCGTCACGGCAACTCCGAAATCAGTCGTATCCCCTTACCCTGCCACGTGTTTTGCATCTCCGGTTACAACCGCCAGTGGCGCCATCCCAATCATTTCGCAAATTGCTCGAAAATTGAACAATCGTTGCCGAAAATGATGACAAGCCTGGAAAGATAGTCTACCAATTCGGGCTCAGGCCAGCCGCGAGGTGTGTCCTGGTGGTCCAAGTCTCGGGAGGAGCCCGACGCGCACAAGCAGCGTCACCCCATCAATCAAGATCAAATCGAATTTTTGGGGCAAATAGGGTCGACACAATTTTTGGAGCAGGGCTTTGAGCCCTGCTCTTTTTTTATGTGATGATCGCAATCCGCTATGGCTCCATCATTGAATCCGATCGAACGCAGCTTTGAACTCGCAGAAGCGGCTTGCGATGATCTGACACCGTCAGTCTATCGCCGCCTGTTTCGCGAACATCCCGAGACGCAGGCGATGTTTCGCACCGAAGGCAGCGAGCCGGTGAAAGGCTCGATGCTGGCGCTGACGATCGAAGCCATCCTCGATTTCGCGGGCGAGCGCCGCGGACATTTTCGCCTGATCGAATCGGAAGTGTTCTCGCACGACGCCTACGGAACGCCGCGCGAACTGTTCGTCGCGTTCTTCGCGGTGATCGCCGACAGCTTGCGCGAGATTCTCGGCGAGCAGTGGACTGCGGAGGTCGATGCTGCGTGGCACAAGCTGCTCGGCGACATCGAAGCCATCGTGCTGCAGCAGAAACATCTCGTGGACGAGAGGCCGTAGCGTCACCGTTCCGATTGTGACACACTCGCTTTATCCGCGGCGCGTGCAACTGACGCCGACGGTCAGAAAAACGAAGAGGGAGCAAGCAATGCCAGGGACCGACAAGGGGATGGACAAGGCGTCGACGACGCGGCGCGACCTTCTGCAGATGGCGGCGGCAGGTGGAGCTGCGGCCGGCCTGTTCGGCGGAATGGGCATGACGACGTCGGCGCTCGCCGCCGAAACGGGACGCTCGGAAAAGCCGCTGAAGGCGGCGTTCTCCAATGCCGGACTGCAGGCGACGTGGTGCGCGCAAGGCAAGCAGGCCGCCGAGTTCTGGGGCAAGCTGTTCAACGTCGAGGTGACCTGGTTCGACGGCCAGCTCGATGCCGTCAAGCAGCGCGCCGCGATCGACAACATGGCGTCGCAGAAATGGGACTTCGTCGCGATCCAGGCGTTCGGTATCGGCACGCTGACCCAGCCGGTGCAGAAGATGATCGACGCCGGCACGCCCGTGATCGACATGGACACGCTTATTGCTCCTCTCGATCAAATTAACGTCCACTCGTTCCTCGCGCCCGACAACGAGTTCATGGGAGCCTCGGTGACCCAGGCGCTGTGCAACGCGATCGGCGGCAAGGGCAAGGTCATCATGACCCAGGGCGCGCTCGGCCATACCGGCGCGCAGGGCCGCGCCAAGGGCTTCAACTCGGTCATCAAGCAGTTCCCGAACATCGAGGTGCTGGACACCCAGCCCGCCGACTGGGACGTCTCGAAGACCGCCCGGCTCTGGGAAACCTATCTGACCAAATACTCGCAGATCGACGCCGCCTTCTTCCACAACGACGACATGGCGCTCGCCGCCTACAACATCATGAGGGCGCGCAACCGCACCAACATCCTGATCGGCGGTGTCGACGCCATGCCGCCGGCGATCCAGGCGGTCAGCGAAGGCCGCATGTTCGCGACCGTCCGCAATCCGTCCTGCCGCATCCATGGCGGCGCGATCGTCGCGGGTGTCGCCGCCGTGGTCGGCGGCGAGAAGAGCGGCCAGGGCATTCCGAAGAACGTCGTGACCGACGGTCCCGTCGTGACCAAGGCCAACGCCGCCGGCATGCAATGGATGGAGGATCATTTCCTGATCTGAGCGGGCCCCATGACGCAGGGACGCTCGGCGATCCTCGAGTTGCACCAGATCACGAAGGCCTTCGGCGGTGTCGAAGCCCTTCGTGGGGTCGACTTCGCGCTGCACGCCGGCGAGATCCACGGTCTCGTCGGCGAGAACGGCGCCGGAAAAAGCACGCTGATGAAGATCATCGCCGGCGTGCATCCGGAGTTCTCCGGCCGCTTCATGCTGGACGGCAAGGAAACCCGCTTCCGCTCCACCCGCGACGCGCACGCCGCCGGCATCGGCATGGTGCATCAGGAGCTCAGCGTCGCGCCTGATCTGACGGTCGCCGAGAACGTGTTCCTCGGCAACCAGCCGACCAACCGCCTCGGCTTCGTGCAGTGGCGGCGGATGGCGCGCGAGGCCGGCGAGCAGCTGGCACGGTTTGGCATCGACGTCGACCCGATGACACGGCTCGGCGACCTGCCGATCGGCCTGCAGCAGCTGATCGAGATCGCCCGCGTGCTGTTCTCCGGCGCACGCATCATCATCCTGGACGAGCCGACCTCCGCCCTCTCCCCACCCGAGGTCGAACGCCTCTTTGCGACGCTGCACAGGCTGCGCGACGAAGGCACCAGCATCGTCTTCATCTCGCATTTCATCGAGGACATTTTGCGGGTCTCCGACGTGGTGACCGTGTTCCGCAACGGGCGGAAGATCGCGGAGACGGCATCCGCGGACACCACCAAGGGCGCCCTGATCGAGGCCATGATCGGTCGTGGGGGCGAGGCGCTGGAGCACAGCTACACCGATGACCTGATGCTCCCGCAATCGAGCGGCGGCGCCGCGGTGCTGAAGGTCGATCAGCTCTCGCTGCGCCGCAGCCTGCAGGACGTCTCGTTCGAGGCCCGCTCCGGCGAAGTGCTCGGCATCTACGGCTTCATGGGCTGCGGGCAGTTGGAGCTGTCGCGCATCCTGTTCGGCAAGCTGCGACCCGACGGCGGAACACTTGCGGTCGACGGCGCAGCGAAGACGTTTCGCAGCACCGCGGCGGCGCGACGGGCCGGCGTCGCCCTGGTGCCGGAAAGCCGGCGCGCCATGCTGTTCCACCAGGAGCCGGTCTACAAGAACATCTCGATCAGCATCCTCGAACGGATCTCGGCGCTGCTGCTCAAGCCGGTGCGCGAGCGTGCGATCGCCCAGCGCCAGGTCGAGCAACTGCAGATCCGGCCGCCGGTGGTCGGCCTCGATCTCGGCATGCTGTCCGGCGGCAATCAGCAGAAGGTGGCGCTGGCGAAATGGCTCGCCTACCCGCCGCGCGTGCTGGTGCTGTGCGAGCCGACCCGCGGCATGGATGTCGGCGCCAAGAACGACGTGATCAACATCGTGCGCGATCTTCGCGCCAGGGGGCTGGCGATCATCGTGCTGTCGACCGAGCCGGAGACGGTGCTGTCGCTGGCCGACCGGATCCTGGTGCTGAAGCGCGGCGCGGTGGTGCGCGAATTCGCGGGCGAAGCGGTCAGCAAGGACCGGCTGCTGCAGGCGGCCTAGAGCATGATCCGGAAAAGTGCGAAGCGGTTTTCCGATGAGATCATGCTCAAACGAACAGAGAAGGCGCGATGACGACCTCATCGCGCTTGATGGAGAGACATGATGGCAAGCAGTGACGGCGCGACGGCGCGAGCGGATCACCAGCGGTCGCGCGGGCTGGCGCCCTTCCTGCGCTCGCAGATGCGCAACATCGCGCCGTTCCTGACGCTGATCTTCCTCAGTGCGTTCTTCGCGATCGCGAGCCCGTCGTTTGCGACCATCGACAATGTCGGCAACATCCTCACGCAAGTGTCGGTCACCGGCATCATCGCCGTCGGCCTCACCTTCGTGATCCTGTGCGCCGAGATCGACCTGTCGATCGCCAGCATCGCCAACGTCACCGGCATTGCCGTGGCGTACTTCACGCTGCAGGAATCCTACGTCAACATCGCCAACGTCCCGATGCCGGGCATCGTCGCGATCCTGCTGGCGCTGGCGCTGTGCGCGCTGCTCGGCCTCGTCAACGCTCTGGGGCTGACCATGATCGGCATCCCCTCCTTCATCATGACGCTGGCCATGATGCAGATTGCGGCCGGCGTCTCGGCGCTGCTGGTGCGCGGCCAGATCGCCTACAAAGTGCCGGACCTGATCACGACGCTCGGCTCCGGCTCGATCGGCGGCATCCCCTGGATCGTGATCGTCGCCGCGGTGATGCTGCTCGGCGGCCATCTGGTGCTGACCTACACGCGGTTCGGCCGCTACGTCTACATGGTCGGCGGCAACCGCGAGGCCGCGGAATTTGCCGGCCTCAACGTCAAGCTCATCCTCGGCAGCGTGATGGTGATCTCGGCGGTGTGCTCCGGGATCGGCGGCATGCTCGGCGTCGCCCATTTCGGCAGCGCCCAGCAGAACGAGTTCGACACCTATCTCTTGGATTCGATCGCGGCCGTGGTGGTCGGCGGCACCAGCCTGTTCGGCGGCCGCGGCGGCATCGGCAACACCATCGTCGGCCTGTTCGTGCTCGGCGTGCTCAACAACGGCCTTGACCACGTCAATATCGACAGTTTCCTGAAGATCCTGATCCGCGGGTTGATCCTGCTCGCGGCGCTGATCATCAATGTATATGCGCAGCGGCTGCGGGAACAAGCGGCGGATTAAGGATGAAGGAGCTGAGCACACAGCTCTCTCCAATCGTCGTCCCTGCTTTCGCACTAGCGTGTCTACACGGTTTTGGGGCGCGACAGATTGACTCGGTGCAGCAAGAAGTGGCGTCTCTGCAGCATGTTGTATGATTCTCTCACTGGCGCTTTGATTCGAAGGAGCGCCAGCGATGCAGCCGGATTTGTCTTTGGGTGAGTTCGGGGACGTTCGTCTCGACAAAAGGGGGCGACGCTTCTCCGGGCTATGCTTTGCACGCGCAGCGTCTGCTTGCGCCAGATGGCCCGGGGCGATTGGGCTGCCAATATGGCGTTCTGGCGGTTTGTGAACAACCCCCAAGTCACGATCGATAAATTGATTGAGGGCTGGAGCGCGCAGACGCGGACTGCGGTCAGCGGGCGTCATGTGCTGGCGATCCAGGATACGAGCGAGGTCAAGTTCCAGACCCCGGCGGGACGGCGGCGCGGGCTGGGCAAAGTCGGCAAGGGCAATGCTCGCGGCGTGCTGTTGCATGCGATGATGGCGGTGGATGCCGACAGCGGGGTCTGTCTTGGCCTTACTGGCGGCAACGTTTGGACGCGCAAAGGCAAGGTAAAAATCCCGCATGAGCGGCGCGCCTTGGCCGACAAGGAGTCGGCGCGCTGGGTGACGGCCGCCGAGCAAGGCCGCGACGTCCTGGCAGATGCCCGCATGATCACCGTCGTCAACGACCGCGAGGGGGATTTCTTTGCTCACTGGGCGCTGACGCCAGCTGAGAATGTCCATCTTCTGTCGCGTGCCATGCACGACCATGCGCTGGTCGATGGCGACACACTTTATCAGGCGGTCGAGCGGAGCCGCTTCTGCGACAACGCGGTGATCGATCTGCCGCAGCGAATGGATCGGCGCGGCCGGCAGGCCCATCTCTCGATGCGCTTCGGAACCGTCGTGCTCAAGCGGCCGCAGAGGCCCGGCGTCACCGACTTGGCGGAGGGCATCAAACTCAGCTTCGTAGAAGTGGTCGAGTTGCATCCGCCGAGAGGTGCGGAGCCCATTCGCTGGCTGCTCCTGACCACTCATCCGGTCGCCACCGTTAAAGACGCCTGGCAGATCGTCTCCTGGTACCGCCAGCGCTGGATCATTGAGCAACTCTTTCGCTCGCTGAAGAGCCAGGGTTTGCGCATCGAGGATAGTCAGATCGAGAGCGCCGAAGGCCTGATCAAGCTCGTGGCGGTCGCCACCAGAGCGGCATGTATCGTCATTCAACTCGTTCAGGCCCGCAACAGTGGCGAAGAATTGCCGGCTGAATTTGTCTTCACCGCAGAAGAGATCGAGACGCTCAGGGCCATCAACAAAACCATGAAAGGTCGCACCGAGCTTCAGAAAAACCACCATCGCCCCAACACTCTTGCTTGGGCGGCATGGATCATCGCAAAACTCGGCGGATGGACCGGCTACGCCTCCCACCGTCCACCTGGACCAATCACCTTCCACACCGGAATGGCCCGCTTCCAAATCCTCGCAAATGGCCCGACAAACGTGTAGATGCACTAGTGCGAAAGCAGGGACCCATACGCCGTATTGTTGAAGGAACTCGTCATTCCAGCGTCGCTCAACAATGATCGTTGGTGGTTATGGGTCCCGGCCTTCGCCGGGACGACGCCGAGTGTGTATCGCTTGTGAGTCAAACATCCGCATTCTCGCGACATGATTTGTCCGAGCTTGCTGTTCGTTCCGCCCTCGCGTTGAAGAGGGCGCAGGGAAAGCCGCGCTGCGTAGGACGAGTAGAGCGAAGCGAAACCCATCAACTCTTATCGCGCGGTCAGAATGATGGGTACCGCTTCGCTCCACCCATCCTACGCTTCCCGGCTACCTCGCAAAATCCGGCTGCCAGTGGCGCAGCTCGCGGGCGGCGTAGGTGACCGCGCCGATCGTCGTGTAGGACGGCGCCTCCAGCATCATATTGCGGGCGAGCTTGAGGGCCCGCGCCTCGCAGATCGCGCGCTGCTTCTCGTCGGCGATCCACTCGAAGTCGATGTTGTGCGCGAGACCAAGGATGCGCCGGATGGTCTTGGCCGCGGCGAAGCCGACGGTGTCCTCGAACAGCCGCGCCATGTACGCCTGCCGTTCTGCCTCCAACCGCGCGGCACCTGCCTCGCCGGTAAACAGCGACACCGGATAGCCGTCGCCGTTCGCCTCGCTGCGCCACAGCGCCAAGAACTTTCGGGAAAACTCGCTCCAGACGCCCTCCATGGTCGCGAGTAGCCAGGCCTCGAACGAGGCGCGCTCGCCCGGCGTGCGCTCGTGGCCGGCGGAGGCCAGATAGGCCATCAGGAGGTTGCCGATGACGGCGCCGATGTCGAAGCCCATCGGGCCGTAGAAGGCGAACTCGGGATCGATCACCCTGGTCTCGCTGTCCGTAACCATGATCGAGCCGGTATGCAGATCGCCGTGCAGCAGCGCCTGCGGGCTCGCCATGAATTTCAGCTTCAGCCTGGAGATCGCGACATGCAGGTCGAGGTCCTCGCGGAACGCCGCCGCCGTGGCGTCGAGATACGGCGCGGTCCAGCGGTTCTGCTCGGCGATGCGGTAGGGATCGGTGAAGATCAGGTCTTCTGTGATCTTGCAGAGCGCGTGGTTGCCGGCGAAATCGGCGATGCCCTGCTTCTTCTCCGCGGCCGACAACGCAAGGTCGGACGTGAAGAACAGCGTTTGCGCCAGGAAGGTTGAGATATCCTCGACAAAGCGCGGGTACCACGTGGCCTCGATCAGGCCCTTGCGCATGATGATGTGCGGCTCGAGCAGCTCCATCGCGGTGAGCGCGAGCGGCGCATCATGATGCAGCACCGCCGGCACGAGCATCGGCGCCAGCCGCGCCTGATGCACCAGCGCCATGTGCTCGTAATGCGCCCGCGACAGCGGCAGCGGCCAGCTCTCGCCGACGAGGCGCACATACGGCAGCGCCTGCTTGACCGCGAGGCCGCCGCTTCCGCCCTTGACGATGAAGACGAGATTGAGATTGCCGTCGCCGACCTCGCTGATCGACCAGTCCGCCGGCGCGCCGCCGAGCTGCGCGACGATGGCGGGCAGTCCCGCGAGATAAGCCCGCAGATCGGCTTCCCGCAGGATTCGATATGCGCTCGGCCCGGAGCCCGGCTGGGACTGCAGGTTCATCGTGGTCGCCTCCTCCGCATTGCCAGGGCGAGGTTGATCCCCACTCCATTGGCATCAGTTTCTAAGACAGCATCCCCATCGGTTCGTAGCCCGGGTGAGCGAAGCGATACCCGGGAAAGTGATCCCGCATGTCGCTTCGCTCATGCGGGCTACTTCTGATCCCACGAAAACTGCGTATCAGAACGGCATCCCCATCAGCTTCGACAGCCGCTCGATCGAGAGATAGCCGGAATGATAGGCCCACATCGCGATCGCGAAGATCACGGCGGAAATCAGTGTGGTCCACAGCAGCTTGCGGCCCATCCGCGCCAGGATCGGCGCGCCGGGGTCGGTGCCGGGCGCGCCGACATTGTCCTCGTGCTGGCTGCGCACGCCGAACGGCAGCGTCAGGAACAGCACGAGCCACCAAAGCACGAAGTAGATCGCAAGTCCGGTGGAGATTTGGTAAGCCATGCGGCCTCAGGCCTGTTCGATCTCGACCAGGGCGCCGGAAAAGTCCTTCGGGTGGAAGAACAGCACCGGCTTGCCATGCGCGCCGATCTTCGGCTGGCCGTCGCCCAGCACCCGCGCACCCTCGGCGATCATGCGGTCACGGGCCGCGATGATGTCGGGCACGTCGTAGCAGACATGGTGGATGCCGCCGTCGGCATTGCGCTCGACGAATTTCGCGATCGGCGAGGTCTCGCCCAGCGGCTCGATGAACTCGATCTTGGTGTTCGGCAGCGTCACGAACACGGTGATCACGCCGTGTTCCGGCAGCGGCACCGCATCGGAAATCTCGGCATTGAAGGCAGTGCCGTAGATCTTCGCGGCCTGCTTGGCGTCCTTGACCGCGATCGCGACGTGATTGAGCCGGCCCAGCATCTCTCTCTCTCCCTTTAGTTGAGCATGATCTTTTCGGAAAATCGCTTCGCACTCTTCCGGATCATGCTTAGGCTCAAACCGTCAGAACGTGCACGACGCAGATCGGCTTCTTGCCCCATTGCTCGTTCAGCGCCGCCCGCACCGCGCGCCGCACCGATTCCCCCAGCGCGTCCGGATCGCGCCGCCGCGGCTTCGGCAGGCCCTCGATCGTCGATACCACCACATCGAACACGATGTCGTCGAGCAGTTCGCCCGCCGCATTGTTCTCCGGCATGCCGACCAGATCAACCTCGGGATCGTCGACGAGCTCGCCCTGCTCGGTCATGGCGATGGCGACGAAGGCGCAGCCGGCAAAGCCCATCCGCCGCCGCTCCACCACAGCGCGCGACTTGGCGTCCTCCAGGATGGTTCCGTCCTTGTAGAGCCGCCCCGCCGGCACCTCGCCGATGATGCCGGGCTCGCCGGGCCCGAGCTTGACGAGGTCGCCGTTGCGGCAGGTCAGGACCTTGGGCACGCCGGCGGCGCGCGCCAGCTTGGCGTGTTCGGCGAGATGCAGCGCCTCGCCATGGACGGGGATCAGCAGTTGCGGCCGCACCCAGGAGATCATGTCGCGCAGCTCGTCGCGGCGCGGGTGGCCGGAGACGTGCACCAGATGCTCGCGGTCGGTGATGATCTCGACGCCCTGCATGACGAGGTTGTTGATGATCGAGCCGACCGCCTTCTCGTTGCCGGGAATGGTGCGGGAGGAGAAGATCACGGTGTCGCCCTTGTTCAGGGTGACCTGCGGATGGTCGTCATTGGCGATCCGCGCCAGCGCCGCACGCGGCTCGCCCTGGCTGCCGGTGCACAGCGCCAGCACCTTGTCGGCCGGGAAATGGCCGTAATAGTCGGCGCTGCGGAATTTATGCGAGCCATCGAGATAGCCGCATTCGCGCGCCACCTGCACCACGCGCTCCATGGCACGGCCGACCACGACGACCTCGCGGTCGGCGGCGTTGGCGGCGTCCGCCACCGCCCGCACCCGGGCGACATTGGAGGCGAAGGTCGTGACCGCGACCCGGCCCTTGGCCGCCTTGACCAGCTTCTTGATTGTGGCGGCGACCTCGGTCTCCGACGGCGAGCGCCCGTCGCGCACCGCATTGGTGGAATCGCCGACCAGCGCCAGCACGCCTTCATCGCCGAGCTCGCGCAGCCGCCGCTCGTCGGTCGGCTGGCCGATGATCGGGGTCGGATCGATCTTCCAGTCGCCGGTATGCAGCACGGTGCCGAGATCGGTCTTGATCGCCAGCGCGTGCGATTCCGGAATCGAATGCGCGACCGGGATGAACTCGACATTGAACGGACCGATATCGACTCGCCCGCCCGACGGGATCACCGTGACCGGGATTTTTGGCGGGTTGCGCTCGGCGGCGCATTTGGCCTCGAACAGCGCCGCGCTGAATTGCGTCGCGTAGATCTTGCAGCCGAGCTTCGGCCAAAGATCGATGATGGCACCGAAATGATCCTCATGGGCGTGCGTCAGCACGAGGCCCACCAGATTGTTGCGCTCCTTCTCGAGGAAGCGGACGTCGGGCATGATCAGGTCGATGCCCGGCAGATGCTCCTCGTCGCCGAAGGAGACGCCGAGATCGACCGCGAGGAAGGACCGCTGGTGGCGGTTGCCGAGGCCGTAGATCGACAGGTTCATGCCGATCTCGCCGACGCCGCCGAGCGGCGCAAAGCTGAGCTCGTCGGGACGCGCCATCAGTCCGCCCTCACCGAGGCTGCGGTGCCGAAATAGACCTCGCCCGCCGTCACGGGCAGGCGCTCGCCATCAGCGGTGCGGACGATCAGGCAGCCGGTATCATCGATGGTGTCGAACGTGCCCTCAAGGGTCGCCGAGCCGGTCTGGACCGCGACCTTCTCGCCGAGCCCGGCCGCGCGCTCGAGCCACAGCCTGCGGATCTCGGGGAAGCCGCGGCCGTCGTCCCAGATGCCGCGAAACTCGACCCAGGCGTCCGACAGCGCGGCAAACAGCTCCTCCGCCCCGATCTGGATGCCGAGCGCCGCGAGCGATACGGCCGGCGTCGGCGTCCCCTCGGGTGCTGCGACGACATTGGTGCCGATGCCGACGACGACCGCCAGCCGGCTCCCGATGGCTTCGGCCTCAAGCAGGATGCCCGAGAGCTTCCTGCCGTTGGCCAGCACGTCGTTCGGCCATTTCAGGGTGAACTTCGGGCTGTCCGGCCCGAGCCGCAGCGCCGCCTCGATGCTGACCTTCCGCAGCGCGGCTTCGAGCGACAGCCCGGCGGCAAAGCCGAGGGTGGCGGCGACTGCCGGCTGCACGTCCGTCACCTCAAGGATCGTGCTGGCGAGATTGCCGCGCGGCGCGACCCAGACCCGCTGCCGCCGCCCGCGGCCCGCGGTCTGTTCGGGCGTCACGAACCACATCGGCCCCTGCTCGCCGCCGCGGGCGCGCAGCATCGCCTCGGCATTGGTCGAGCCGATCTGATCGAAGGCGGCGAGCCGGTAGCCCGCCGCTATGGCCCCGGGCCCGAGCGTGAAGGTCATGTCAGCGTTATGCGCATGATTGGTTCCGAAAGCCAGCATCCCGATTTCGGAACCGCACGCGTCAAAATAGCGATTTGGCCGCCGCCGTGGCCACACTCACCAGCGGGCCCGGATAAGCGAAGTAGAAGATATTGAAGATGCCGGCGACCGCCAGCACGGTGCGCAGCTCGACGCGGACCGGGTCGAGCTTGCCGAGCGGCTGGTCGAAATACATCACCTTGACGATCGACAGATAGTAGAACGCACCCACCACGCTGGTCAGCACGCCGATCACGGCGAGCGTGAACAGATTGGCCTTGATCGCGGCGACGAACACGTACCATTTGCCGAAGAACCCGGCGAGCGGCGGCACGCCGGCCAGCGAGAACAGCAGCATCGCGAAGATGAAGGCGAGCAACGGGTTGGTGCGGGACAGCCCGGCGAAATCGCTGATCTGCTCCAGCGCCTGGCCGTTGCGCTTCATCGCCAGGATGATGCTGAAGGAACCGAGCGTCATCGCGACATAGATCGTGATGTAGATCAGGACGCCCTGGGCGCCCTCGACCGTGCCGGAGGCGAGGCCGACCAGCGCAAAGCCCATATGGCCGATCGAGGAATAGGCCATCAGCCGCTTGATGTTGGTCTGGCCGATCGCCGCGAATGAGCCCAGCGCCATCGAGGCGATCGCCACGAACACCAGGATCTGCTGCCACTGGGTGACGATGCCCGGGAACGCGGTCAGCGTCGCGCGGGTGAACACCGCGAGGGCCGCGACCTTCGGGGCGGACGCGAAGAACGCCGTCACCGGCGTCGGCGCACCCTCATAGACGTCCGGCGTCCACATGTGGAACGGCACTGCCGAGACCTTGAAGCAAAGGCCGGCGAGCAGGAACACCAGGCCGAACACGATGCCGATGCTGCCGGTCGTCGCGGCGGCCGCGATGCCGGCGAAGCTGACCGTGCCGGTGAAGCCGTAGATCAGCGAGGCGCCGTAGAGCAGCATGCCCGACGACAGCGCGCCGAGCACGAAATACTTCAGGCCCGCCTCGCTCGACTTGGCGTTGTCGCGCTGGCTGGCGGCGACGACGTAGAGCGCAAGGCTCATCAGCTCGAGGCCGAGATAGAGCGAGATCAGGTCGCCGGCCGAGATCAGCACCATCATGCCGAGCGTCGACAGCAGCACCAGGATCGAGAACTCGAAGTTGCGGCTCGACGGCTGTGACAGGTACTCGGTCGACAGGATCAGGGTTGCCGCCGAGGCGATCAGCGCGAGGACCTTCAGGAAGCGCGCGAAATCATCGACGATGAAGCTGCCGCCGAAGGTCACGAGCTTGCCGGCCGGCAACCAGAGCTCCAGCACGCCGGTCAGCACCAGGAGACAGATCGCCAGCGCCGTGACGAGCCGCGTCGTCCCCTGCCCGCGATAGGCTCCGATCATCAACAGCACCATGGCGCCGACCGCGAGCACCAGCTCCGGCAGCACCGGCTGCAACTGATAACCTGCACTGGAAAAGCTCATGACGAGGGCCTTACTGGACGGTCAGCGCGGCTGCCTTCACGGCAGTCACGGCGGTTTGGTAATTGTTGACGAGCTGCTGCACCGAGGCCGCCGACATGTCGAGCACCGGCTTCGGATAGACGCCGAACAGGATGGTCAGTGCGATCAGCGGGAACAGCGTCACGCATTCGCGGAAGGTGAGATCCTTGATCGACATCAGCGACGGCTTGACCAGCGCCCCGAACACCACCTTGCGGTAGAGCCAGAGCGCGTAGCAGGCCGACAGGATCACGCCGGTGGTGGCGAAGAACGCCGTCGGCAGCGAGATCTTGAAGGTGCCGAGCAGCGTCATGAACTCGCCGACGAATCCGCTGGTGCCCGGCAGACCGACATTGGCCATGGTGAAGACCATGAAGGTCAGCGCGTAGAGCGGCATCCGGTTGACGAGACCGCCATAGGCCGCGATCTCGCGGGTGTGCATGCGGTCGTAGACGACGCCGACGCAAAGGAACAGCGCGCCGGAGACGATGCCGTGCGAGACCATCTGGAACATGCCGCCGGCGACGCCCTGCGTCGTCACCGCGAAGATGCCCATGGTGACGAAGCCCATATGCGCGACGGACGAATACGCGATCAGCTTCTTCATGTCCTCCTGCATCATCGCCACCAGCGAGGTGTAGATGATGGCGATGACCGACAGCACGAACACGAACGGCGCGAAGTCGTGCGAGGCCAGCGGGAACATCGGCAGCGAGAAGCGCAGGAAGCCGTAGCCGCCCATCTTCAGCAGGATCGCGGCCAGGATCACCGAGCCCGCCGTCGGCGCCTCGACGTGCGCGTCCGGCAGCCATGTGTGCACCGGCCACATCGGCATCTTCACCGCGAACGAGGCGAAGAAGGCCAGCCACGCCCAGGTCTGCATCGACCGCGGCACCGCGGTGTGCATCAGGGTCGGGATGTCGGTCGTCCCGGCGTTCCAGTACAGCGCCATGATGGCGAGCAGCATCAGGACCGAGCCGAGGAAGGTGTAGAGGAAGAACTTGAACGACGCATAGACCCGGCGCGGGCCGCCCCAGACGCCGATGATCAGGAACATCGGGATCAGGCCGCCCTCGAAGAACAAATAGAACAGCACGAGGTCGAGCGCCGAGAAGGTGCCGACCATCAGCGTTTCCAGGATCAGGAACGCCATCATGTATTCGCCGACGCGCTGCGTCACCGACTTCCAGCTCGCGATGATGCAGAGCGGCATGATCGCGGTGGTCAGGATGATCAGCGGCAGCGAGATGCCGTCGACGCCCATGTGATAGGTGATGCCGGTGGCGAGCCAGGACGCCTTCTCGACGAACTGGAAGTCGGTCGAGGCCGGATCGAAGCGCGCCACCAGGATCAGCGAGATCGCGAAGGTGATCAGCGTGGTCCACAGCGCGATCCAGCGCGCCGTGCGGCTCGCGGTCTCGTCACCGCCCCGCGCCAGCAGATAGACCAGGATCGCACCGACCGCCGGCAGGAAGGTCGTGACCGAAAGGATGGGCCAGGTTGTCATCTACTGGCCTCCCAAGCCGAACATGAACCAGGTGATCAATCCGGCGGCCCCGATCAGCATCGCGAATGCGTAGTGATAGAGGTAGCCGGTCTGCAATTTCACGACGTTGCGGGTGACGTCGAGCACGCGGGCGGAGACGCCATCGGGACCGAAGCCGTCGATGATGAAGCCGTCGCCCTTCTTCCACAGCGTGTAGCCGAGCCACTTCGCCGGGCGCACGAAGATCCAGTCGTACAGCTCGTCGAAGTACCATTTGTTGAGCAGGAACTGGTACAGCATCGGCTGCTGCTGCGCGAGCTCGACCGGTAGGTACGGCCTGCGGATGTAGAACAGATACGAGATGAACAGGCCGAGCGCCATCATCACGGTGGGCAGCGGCGCAAGCCAGCCCGGCATGTGCTCCATGTCCTCGAGGATGTGCGGGTTCATCTTCACGGACTCGCGGAAGAACTCTTCCACGCCGTGATGGCCGACGAACAGCTCCTTGAACGGCAGGCCCGCCAGGATCGAGCCGGCGGCGAGCACGCCGATCGGCACCAACATCCACACCGGGCTCTCATGCGCCGCCTCGTAGTGCTTCTGGTCGTGCGGCTCGCCGAAGAACGTCTTGAAGATCAGACGCCAGGAGTAGAACGAGGTCAGGCCGGCGGCCACGATGGTCAAGAGATAGGCGTAGGTCGCGAACGGGTTATGCGCCGCATAGGCCGCCTCGATGATCGCGTCCTTGGAGAAGTAGCCGGCGAACAGCGGGAAGCCGGTCAGCGCCAGGGTGCCGATGCACATCACCGCGAAAGTGTACGGGATCTTGCGCCACAGCCCGCCCATGTTGCGGATGTCCTGCTCGTGGTGCATCGCGTAGATCACCGAGCCTGACCCTAAGAACAGCAGCGCCTTGAAGAAGGCGTGCGTGAACAAATGGAACATGCCGACCGAATAGGCCCCCGCTCCCATCGCCACGAACATGTAGCCGAGCTGCGAACAGGTCGAATACGCGACGATGCGCTTGATGTCGTTCTGCACGAGGCCGATCGTGGCGGCGAAGAACGCCGTGGTCGCGCCGAAGAACATCACCACCGCCTGCGCGGTCGGCGACAGCTCGAACAGCGGCGACAGCCGCGCCACCATGAACACGCCGGCGGTGACCATGGTCGCGGCATGGATCAGTGCCGACACCGGGGTCGGACCTTCCATCGCGTCCGGCAACCAGGTGTGCAGCAGGAACTGGGCCGACTTGCCCATCGCGCCCATGAACAGCAACAGGCAGGTCAAGGTCAGCGCGTCGGCCTGCCAGCCGAAGAAGTTGATGGTCTTGCCGGTCAGACCGGGCGCGGCATGGAAGATGGTCTCGAAATCGGTCGAGCCGACCAGCGCGTAGATCGCGAAGATGCCGAGCGCGAAGCCGAAGTCGCCGACGCGGTTGACCACGAAGGCCTTGATCGCCGCGGCATTGGCCGACGGCTTCTGGTACCAGAACCCGATCAGCAAGTAGCTCGCGAGGCCGACGCCCTCCCAGCCGAAGAACAGCTGAACGAGGTTGTCCGACGTCACCAGCATCAACATCGCGAAGGTGAACAGCGAGAGATAGCCGAAGAAGCGCGGCCGGTTCGGATCCTCGTCCATGTAGCCGATGGAATAGAGGTGGACGAGCGCGGACACCGTGTTGACCACGACCAGCATCACCGCGGTCAGGGTGTCGACCCGCAGCGTCCAGGCCACCTGCAGGTCGCCCGAGTTGATCCAGGGCAGCAGCACGACGCGCGCGTCATGGTGCATGAAGCCGACATCGACCAGCGTGAACCACGACAGCGCCGCCGACACGAACAAGAGGCCCGTGGTGATCAGCTCGGCGAGACGCGAGCCGGCGGCCGGCGGCTCGGAGACGTGGTGGTCGTCATGGCCGTGATCGTCATGGGCGGCGGAGGCATGGGCGTCGCCATGCGCATCGTCGTGATGGTCGACGGTATCGCCGCTCGGGCAGCGCGCGTGGGCACCGACCAGCGAGATAATGCCTGCGAGGATGGCGCCCAGCAGAGGCAGGAATACGATTGCCTGAACCATAACTGCGCCTAGCCCTTCATCAGATTGACGTCTTCAACCGCGATCGAACCGCGGTTGCGGAAATACACCACCAGCACGGCGAGACCGATCGCAGCCTCGGCGGCGGCCACCGTCAGCACCAAGAGCGCGAACACCTGGCCGACGATGTCGCCGAGGAAGGTCGAGAACGCCACCAGATTGATGTTGACCGACAGCAGGATCAGCTCGATCGACATCAGGATGACGATGATGTTCTTGCGGTTGAGGAAGATGCCGAGGATCCCGAGCGTGAACAGGATCGCGGCGACCGCGAGATAGTGTCCGAGCCCGATCGTCATTTCACCCACTCCGCCGCGTCGGCATCCTGCAGGCCCTGCCCCGACGCCACCTTGCGCATCGCCATCGCCATCTCGGGCGTGCGCGCGTTCTGCACGTTGATGTTCTGCCGCTTGACCTTGGCCTTGTGGCGCAGCGTCAGCACGATGGCGCCGATCATCGCAACCAGCAGCACCATGCCGGCGAGCTGGAAGTAATGGATGTACTTCGTATAGAGCACGAGGCCGAGCGCTTCGGTGTTGCTGACATTGGTCGGGATCGCCGCGGTGATCGTCTTTGTCACGGCCGGGTTGATCACCCAGGCGCCGACCACGAGCAGCAGCTCGAACATGAAGATGCCGCCGATCACGATGCCAATCGGCAGATACTGGATGAAGCCCTCGCGCAGCTCGACGAAGTCGACGTCGAGCATCATGATCACGAACAGGAACAGCACCGCGACGGCGCCGACATAGACCACGATCAGCATCATCCCGAGGAACTCGGCGCCCATCAGGATGAACAGCCCGGCCGCGTTGACGAAGGCCAGGATCAGGAACAGCACGGAGTGCACGGGATTGCGCGAGACAATCACCATCACCGCCGAGGCCACGCACGCCGCAGCAAACAGGTAGAAGAACAGCGCCGGAAGGATCATGCCCTCACCTCACCGGTACGGCGCGTCGAGCGCGATCGACTTCGCGATCTCGCGCTCCCAGCGGTCGCCATTGGCGAGCAGCTTGGCCTTGTCATAGTACAGTTCCTCGCGGGTCTCGGTCGCGAATTCGAAATTCGGTCCCTCGACGATGGCGTCCACCGGGCATGCCTCCTGGCACAGGCCGCAATAGATGCACTTCACCATGTCGATGTCGTAACGCACCGTGCGGCGGGTGCCGTCGTTGCGGCGCGGGCCGGCCTCGATCGTGATCGCCTGCGCCGGGCAGATCGCCTCGCACAGCTTGCAGGCGATGCAGCGTTCCTCGCCGTTCGGATAACGGCGCAGCGCGTGCTCGCCGCGGAAGCGCGGCGAGATCGGGCCCTTCTCGAAGGGATAGTTCAGCGTCGGCTTCGGCTGGAAGAAATAGCGCATCGCGAGGAAGAACGCCGAGACGAATTCCGACAGCAGAAGCGAGCGGGCTGTTGCGTTGACATTGACACTCATGACGGCCTCACTTCGGCGCGATGCCGGCGAACTGCAGCACGCCGGCCACGATCACCACCATCGCCAGCGACAGCGGCAGGAACACCTTCCAGCCGAGCCGCATCAGTTGATCGTAGCGGTAGCGCGGCACGATCGCCTTCGCCATCGCGAACATGAAGAACATGAAGAACACCTTCAGGGCGAACCAGACGATGCCCGGAATCCAGGTGAACGGCGGCAGATTGACCGGCGGCAGCCAGCCGCCCAGGAACAGGATCGACGCCAGCGCGCACATCGTGGTGATCGCGACATACTCGCCGAGCATGAACAAAAGATACGGGGTCGAGCCGTATTCGGTCATGAAGCCGGCGACCAGTTCGGATTCGGCCTCGACCAGATCGAACGGCGGACGATTGGTTTCCGCCAGCGCCGAGACGTAGAACACGACGAACATCGGGAACAGCGGCCACACATACCAGTTCAGGATGGTGAGCTGCGGCAGGCCGATCAGGTGCGCAAGCCCGCGGGTGTTCTGCGCCTCGACCACCGCCGACAGGTTCAGCGAGCCGACGCAGAGCAGCACGGTGATGATGACGAAGCCGATCGAGACCTCGTAGGACACCATCTGCGCCGCCGAGCGCAGCGCGGCCAGGAACGGATATTTCGAGTTCGACGACCAGCCGGCCATGATGATGCCGTAGATCGACAGCGACGAGATCGCGAAGATGTAGAGAACGCCGACATTGATGTCGGAGATCACCCAGCCGAGATCGAACGGGATCACCGCCCAGGCGGCCAGCGCCAGGATGCACGACACCAGCGGCGCCAGCAGGAACACGCCCTTGTTGGAGCCGGACGGAATCACCGGCTCCTTCAGCACGAATTTCAGGAGGTCGGCGAAGGATTGCAGCAATCCGAACGGCCCGACCACGTTGGGGCCGCGGCGGATCTGCACCGCCGCCCAGATCTTGCGGTCGGCGAGCAGGATGTAGGCGATCGCGATCAGGAGCACGACCAGCAGCAACAGGCTCTCCGCGACCATGATGATCAGCGGCCAGAGGAAGCCGGTCCAGAACGAGCTTGCGAAGAATTCAGCCATCAGGTCACGCTCACTCCGCTGCCGTCAGCATTCGGCCCGACGCCAGCCGCGAGCACTCCGCCATCACGGCAGAGGCCCGCGCGATCGGGTTGGTCAGATAGAAGTCCTCGACGGTCGGCTTGAATGCCGCCTTGTCGACGCTGCCGCCCTTGCCTGCCAGCGCCTTGACGTCGTCGGGCTTGCCGGCCTCGATCTGGTCGAGCCGCATCAGATGCGGGTAGGCCTTGAACATAGCCTGACGCAGCGCCTGCAGCGAGTCGAACGGCAGCTTCTTGCCGAGCACATCGGACAGCGCGCGGATGATCGCCCAGTCCTCGCGGGCCTCGCCCGGCGGGAATGCGGCGCGGTTGGCGATCTGCGCCCGGCCTTCGGTGTTGACGTAGATGCCGGACTTCTCGGTATAGGCCGCGCCCGGCAGGATGACGTCGGCGCGATGCGCGCCCTGGTCGCCATGGGTGCCGATATAGACCACGAAGGTACCGTCCGGCACCTTGATCTCGTCGGCGCCAAGCAGGAACAGCACGTCGAGCGTGCCGAAGGTCGTCATCTGCGCTGAGGTCAGGCCACCCGCCGCCGGCGAGAAGCCGATATCGAGCGCGCCGGCGCGCGAGGCGGTATCCTGCAACACGGCAAAGCCGTTCCAGCCGTCCTTCAGCGCGCCGACGTCGACTGCGAGCTTGGCGGCCTGCGCCAGCACGGCCGCCCCGTCATGCCTGGTGTAGGCGCCGGCGCCGACCAGGATGATCGGGTGCTGCGCCTTCTTCAAGACGTCGGCAAAGGAGTGCTTGCCCGCCGCGAGATCGGCCAGCGTATCGGTGCCCGCGCCGAGATAGTCGTGGTCATAGGTGAAATCGGCCTTGGCGCCGATCATGCCGACCTTGAGCCCGCCGGTGCGCCAGCGCTTGCGGATCCGCGCGTTCAGCACGGCGGCTTCCTTGCGCGGATGCGAGCCGATGATCAGGATCGCGTCGGCCTGGTCGATGCCGGCAATGGTCGGATTGAAGATGTAGGAGCCGCGGCCGGCCTTGGCGTCGAACGCATCGCCGCCCTGCACGGCGAGATTGACCGAGCCGAACTTCGCGAGCATTTCCTTCAGCGCATACATTTCGTCGACCGCGGCCAGATCGCCGGCGATCGCGCCGATCCGCTTGCCGTCGCTGCGGCTGGCCCTGGCGGCGATGGCGGCGAAGGCTTCCTGCCAGGTCGCCGGCCGGAGCTGGCCGTTCTCGCGCACATAGGGCCGGTCGAGGCGCTGCGTACGCAGGCCGTCGACGATGTGGCGGGTCTTGTCGGAGATCCACTCCTCGTTCACCGCCTCGTTGATGCGCGGCAGGATGCGCATCACCTCGCGGCCGCGGGTGTCGACGCGGATCGCAGATCCCACGCCGTCCATGACGTCGACCGACTGCGTCTTGCCGAGCTCCCAGGGCCGCGCCGCGAAGGCGTAGGGCTTCGAGGTCAGCGCGCCGACCGGGCAGATATCGACGAGGTTGCCCTGCAGCTCCGAGCTCAGCGCCTGCTCGAGATAGGTGGTGATCTCCATGTCCTCGCCGCGGCCGGTCGCGCCCATTTCCGGCGCGCCGCAGACTTCGGCGGAGAAGCGGACGCAGCGCGTGCACTGGATGCAGCGGTTCATCGAGGTCTTGACCAGCGCGCCGAGATACTTGTCCTCGACCGCGCGCTTGTTCTCGGCGAAACGGCTGGTGTCGACGCCGTAGCCCATCGCCTGGTCCTGCAGATCGCACTCGCCGCCCTGGTCGCAGATCGGGCAGTCCAGCGGATGGTTGATCAGCAGGAACTCCATCACGCCTTCGCGTGCCTTCTTCACCATCGGCGAACGGGTCGAGATCTCCGGCGGCTCGCCCTTCGGGCCCGGCCGGCAGTCGCGCACGGCCCAGGCGCAGCTCGCGACCGGCTTCGGGCCGCCCTTCACCTCGACCAGGCACATCCGGCAATTACCGGCGATCGACAGCCGCTCGTGATAGCAGAAGCGCGGAATCTCGGCGCCGGCCGCCTCGCATGCCTGCAGCAGCGTGTACTCCGGCGGCACATCGATCTCTTTGCCATCGACGATGATCTTGCTCATGTCTGTCTCAAGTCTTTCCGAGCTTGCAGTCGGGCGGTGCGACGCTCGCGGTTTTCAATGAGGTCTTCACCCATTGCTGGGTGTCGGCGCCGTAGGTCGCGAGATAGGCAGGCTGCGCCTGGTTCTTCTCGCAGAGGAACGGCAGATGCGGTTTCAGGTCGTAGTCACACGATGCCTGCCATTCGCGCTTGTCCGCGAATGCGGCAAAGGTCTCCTCGCAGGCATAGAGGAAGTACGAGACAAAACTCTCATATTGCGATCGCTCCTCGCGACCGGCGGCCTTGATGGCCTCGTAGTCCGGCTGAGCGAATTTCGGATTCTGGAATGCGAGATCGGTGTAGCCGAGAAACGCCGAACGCGCGCTGGAAGCACGGTTCGAGGTACGGATTTCGTTGATCTGCAGCAGGATTGCAACAAAGCCGAGCAGCGCCACGGTCGCCTGCGCCATCTGCGCAAGCGTCCCGTACTTCTGCCACCATGCGGCCTGTTGCGTCATCGCCAGCATTACTCCGCGGCTACCATGTGCATGGGATCGCGAATGCCCTGATCGTCGAGATCGGCCTTGTGTGAATACTGGTCGATGCGCTCTTCGATCTCGTGACGGAAATGCGCGATCAGGCCCTGGATCGGCCAGGCGGCGGCGTCGCCGAGCGCGCAGATGGTGTGACCCTCGACCTGCTTGGTGACCTCCAGCAGCATGTCGATCTCGCGCTTGTGGGCGCGGCCCTCGGCCATGCGGGTCAAGACGCGCCACATCCAGCCGGTGCCCTCGCGGCACGGCGTGCACTGGCCGCAGCTCTCATGCTTGTAGAAATAGGAGATTCGCGCGATCGCCCGGATCAGGTCGGTCGACTTGTCCATCACGATCACCGCCGCGGTGCCGAGACCCGAGCGCAGCTTGCTCAAAGAGTCGAAATCCATCGGCGTGTCGATGATCTGCTCGGCCGGCACCATGCGCACCGACGAGCCGCCGGGGATCACGGCTTTGAGATTGCCCCAGCCGCCGCGGATGCCGCCGCAATGCTTCTCGATCAGCTCGCGGAACGGAATCCCCATCGCCTCTTCGACGTTGCAGGGCCGCTCGACGTGGCCGGAGATGCAGAACAGCTTGGTGCCGACATTGTTCGGCCGGCCGATGCCGGCGAACCAGGCGGCGCCGCGGCGCAGGATGTCCGGCGCGACCGCGATCGACTCGACGTTGTTGACGGTGGTCGGGCAGCCATAGAGGCCGACATTGGCCGGGAACGGCGGCTTCAGCCGCGGCTGGCCCTTCTTGCCCTCGAGGCTCTCGAGCAGCGCGGTCTCCTCGCCGCAGATATAGGCGCCGGCGCCGTGCGCGACATAGATGTCGAACGGCCAGCCGTTGATATTGTCCTTGCCGACCAGCTTGGCCTCATAGGCCTGGTCGATCGCCGCCTGCAGCCGCTCGCGCTCGCGGATGAACTCGCCGCGGATATAGACGTAGCAGGCATGCGCGCCCATCGCGAAGCTCGCGAGCAGGCAGCCTTCGACCAAAAGATGCGGATCGTGCCGCATGATCTCGCGGTCCTTGCAGGTGCCGGGCTCCGACTCGTCGGCGTTGACGACGAGATAGCTCGGACGGCCGTCCTTGGATTCCTTCGGCATGAAGGACCACTTCATGCCGGTCGGGAAGCCGGCGCCACCGCGGCCGCGCAGGCCCGACGCCTTCATCTCGTTGATGATCCAGTCGCGACCCTTGTCGATGATCCCCTTGGTGCCATCCCAGGCGCCTCTGCGGCGCGCGCCCTCGAGGCCCCAATCATGCAGGCCGTAGAGGTTCTTGAAGATGCGGTCCTTGTCGTCGAGCATGCTCAAAACTTTCCGAACATCACCGATTGGCTTGCGAATAAGCGAGCCCGGCGGCGCAGCCGCCGAACACGATGGCCCACAACAGGCTGGATTCCAGCGTGGCGCTCAGGCCGTAGCGTTGCAGCAGGAACATGAAGCCCGCCGCGACAGCGGTATGCAGGGCGATCGTGCGCCAGGCCTTCATCGCAGCGCCCCTCCCTGCCTTGTTTTCCTGCCCGTTTGCCAGCACCTGAAAGCTCCGCATCAGGTGATTTCCTTCAGCGTCGTCGGCCCGCCGGCGGGCGCCGAGAACTGACGGTCGATCTGCGGGCCCGGCTTCGGCGGATTGCCGGCGGCAAAGCCGTCGAGCACCTTGCCGAAGCTTTCCTTGGTCAGATCCTCATAGGTGTCCTTCCAGATCAGCACCATCGGCGCGTTCACGCAGGCCCCCAGGCACTCGACTTCTTCCCAGGAGAAGTTGCCGTCTTTCGACAGCTGGAAGGGATCGTGATGGATACGGTGCTGGCAGACCTCGATCAGGTCGGCGGCGCCGCGCAGCCGGCACGGCGTGGTGCCGCACACCTGCACATGTGCCTTCTTGCCGACCGGCGAGAGCTGGAACATGGTGTAGAAGGTCGCGATCTCCAGCATGCGGATATGCGGCATCTCGAGCAGGTCGGCGACGGCGCGGATCGCGGCTTCCGAAACCCAGCCGTCATGCTGCTCCTGCACGCGCCAAAGGATCGCGATCGCGGCCGAGGCCTGACGGCCCGGCGGATATTTCTCGATCTGCTTCTTGGCCCAGGCAAGATTCTCGTCCGTGAACGTGAAGCTCGCGGGCTGCAATTCCTTCGGGGCAAGGCGGCGGACGGACATCGATCAAACTCTCATTGCGCGCGGTTCGGATGCGGACATCGTCACCGGTCGACTTCGCCGAACACGATGTCCAGCGAGCCCAGGATGGCGGAAACGTCGGCCAGCAGATGGCCCCTGCAGATGTGATCCATCGCCTGCAGATGGGCGAAGCCCGGCGCGCGGATCTTGCACTTGTAGGGCTTGTTGGTGCCGTCGGCGACGAGGTAGACGCCGAACTCGCCCTTCGGCGCCTCGACCGCGGCATAGATTTCGCCGGCCGGCACATGCACGCCTTCGGTGTAGAGCTTGAAGTGATGGATCAGCGCTTCCATCGAGCGCTTCATCTCACCGCGGCGCGGCGGCGCGATCTTATTGTCCTCGACCACGACCGGGCCCTGCCCGTCGGGTGCCTTGAGCTTCTGGATGCACTGCTTCATGATGCGCACCGACTGGCGCATCTCTTCCATGCGGATCAGATAGCGGTCGTAGCAGTCGCCGTTCTTGCCGATCGGAATGTCGAAATCCATCTCGGCGTAGCACTCATAGGGCTGCGACTTGCGCAGGTCCCAGGCCGCGCCCGAGCCACGCACCATCACGCCGGAGAAGCCCCACTCCCAGGCTTCTTTCAGCGGCACCACGCCGATATCGACGTTGCGCTGCTTGAAGATGCGGTTCCCGGTGAGCAGCCGATCGAGGTCGTCGACCACCTTGAGGAACGGATCGCACCACGCCTCGATGTCGTCGATCAGCTTCGGCGGCAGGTCCTGGTGCACGCCGCCGACGCGGAAGAACGCCGCGTGCATGCGCGAGCCCGAGGCGCGCTCGTAGAACACCATCAGCTTCTCGCGCTCTTCGAAGCCCCACAGCGGCGGGGTCAGCGCGCCGACGTCCATCGCCTGGGTGGTGACGTTGAGCAGATGCGACAGGATGCGGCCGATCTCGCAATAGAGCACGCGGATCAACTGGCCGCGGCGCGGCACCGTAATGCCGAGCAGCTTTTCCGCCGCGAGGCAGAACGCATGCTCCTGGTTCATCGGCGCGACATAGTCGAGCCGGTCGAAATAGGGAATCGCCTGCAGATAGGTCTTGTGCTCGATCAGCTTCTCGGTGCCGCGGTGAAGCAGGCCGATATGCGGATCGACGCGTTCGACGACTTCGCCGTCAAGCTCCAGCACAAGACGAAGCACGCCGTGCGCCGCCGGATGCTGCGGCCCAAAGTTGATGGTGAAGTTACGAAGGTTTTGCGATTGTTCATTCATGGCTTCGGCTCCGCCTTGGCCTTCTCATCGCCGGGCAGCGGATAGTCCGCGCCTTCCCAGGGCGAAAGGAAATCGAACTTGCGGAATTCCTGGTTGAGCCGGACCGGCTCATACAGCACCCGCTTCTCCTGGTCGTCGTAGCGGACCTCGACGAAGCCGGTGAGCGGGAAATCCTTGCGCAGCGGATGGCCGTCGAAGCCGTAGTCCGTCAGCAGGCGGCGCATGTCGGGATGGCCGGTGAAGATCACGCCATAGAGGTCGTAGGTCTCGCGCTCGAACCAGTCGGCGCCCGGGAAGACGCCGATGATCGACGGCACCTGCGTGGTCTCGTCGGCCTGCCCGCGCAAACGGACGCGCGCGTTCAGCGTCGGCGACAGCAGATGGTAGACGACGTCGAAGCGCTTCTCGCGGCTCGGATAGTCGACCGCGGTCACGTCGGTGACGTTGACGAAACGGCAGCCGGGATCGTCACGCAGAAACCTGGCGACCTCCACGATTCTGCCAATCTCGACGTCGATAGTGAGCTGATTGAACGCGACCGAGTGCGCCGTGGCCGCGCCCGGAAGCGCGCTCACGATCGTCTGCCCAAGGGCGTCGAGCTTGCCGTCGTCCATACCTGAAACCTTAGCGTTCAATAGTGCCGATACGGCGGATCTTCTTCTGCAGCAGCAGCACACCGTAGAGCAGCGCTTCCGCCGTGGGCGGGCAGCCGGGCACGTAGATGTCGATCGGCACGATGCGATCGCAGCCACGCACCACCGAATAGGAGTAGTGATAGTAGCCGCCGCCATTGGCGCAGGAGCCCATCGAGATGACGTAGCGCGGCTCCGGCATCTGGTCGTAGACCTTGCGCAGCGCGGGCGCCATCTTGTTGGTCAGGGTGCCCGCAACGATCATCACGTCGGACTGCCGCGGCGAGGCGCGCGGTGCGAAGCCGAAGCGTTCGACGTCATAGCGCGGCATCGAGACCTGCATCATCTCGACCGCACAGCAGGCGAGACCGAAGGTCATCCACATCAGGGAGCCGGTGCGCGCCCAGGTGATGAGGTCATCGGCCGCGGCGACGAAGAAGCCCTTGTCGGACAGCTCGTGATTCACCTCAAGGAAAAACGGATCGTTGGCGCCGACCGGCTTGCCGGTCGACGGATCAAGAATACCCTTCGGAGCCATGGCGATCTCAGATTTGGCAATCGCCGGCTGGGAGGTTGCGGCGGTGGGGCTCAATCCCATTCGAGCGCGCCTTTCTTCCATTCATACGCAAACCCGACCGTCAGCACGGCCAGGAACACCATCATCGACCAGAACCCGGTGGCGCCGAGCTTTCCGAACGCCACGGCCCAGGGGAACAGGAACGCCACTTCGAGGTCGAAGATGATGAAGAGGATCGCCACCAGATAGAAGCGGACGTCGAACTTCATGCGGGCGTCGTCAAAAGCGTTGAATCCGCATTCATAGGCGGACAGCTTTTCCGGGTCCGGCGATTGGAACGCGACCAGGAACGGCGCGATCAGGAGTGCCAGACCGATCAGGCTCGCGACTCCGATAAAGACCACAAGTGGGAGATAATTCTGCAGGATGCCGGTCATCGGCGAGGCCTTCTTGCTGCGGTTTCGGACGTGCCGCAGATTCGTTGATTGGAATTGTTCTTGAGGCTTTAGCGCAGCGCAACAGAGGGCGCAAGACAAGCTATTTTGACGCTTTTACCGTCCTTCCCGCGGGCTCTTGGCCTCATCAGGCGGATGCGCTTGCCTCCATGGGCAACGCCGCGGCGGCCATCCGGTGCCCTGCGCTCTCCCCATATCAGCCCAGCCCCCGCTCGGCAGCGAGCATCTCGGCGGCGGTCAGGGTGAGCCGATCGATGTGTCCGAGCAGCAGCTCAAGATCCCCCGGCGCAAGCTGTTCCAGCAGGTGCCGGTTTCGCTCCTGCGCGCCGGCCACGATGGCATCATGGGCGGCCAGGCCGGCCTTGGTGAGAGAGACCAGGGTCTCCCGGTTGTCGCGCGGATTGGCCGCCTTCGCCACCAGCTTGCGCGCCACGAGCTCGGCGAGCGCCCGGCTGATCTGCCCCTTGTCCATGCCGACGGCCTCGGCGAGCCGCACCACACTCATCGGCGGCCGCCGGCCGAGCGAGGCGACCAGACCGAACTCGACCGAGGACAGGCCGGTCAGGCGCTTGTAGCGCAGCATCGCGCCGCGCCTGAGCAGGTTCGCCAGCACCATCAGCCGCGACGACATCATCGCGGTGATCGGTGCCAGTTCGGAATCGACAACGGCCTCCGGCGGCAAGGCCCTCTCAGTCCTGAGCTTCTCGGTCATCACCAACCTCTGCCAACAAAGCCGCGCGCTGCCAAGCTCAACGATATCGTTGACATTGTCATCGATCTATCGTTGACTTGGTCAACGATAGATCAGCCGCCGGCGCCAGACCAGCGGCGGGGGAGGACAACATGACGATCACCCAGCGGGACCGCGATCTCGGCACGGCCTATGCGATGAAGCCGTCGAGCACCCGGACCGAGCTCACCTCGGTCGGCCGCGGCACGCCGATGGGCGAGCTGTTGCGCCGGTATTGGCACCCGGTCGGCCTCACCGGTGACGCCTCCGATATCCCCAGAAAAGTCCGCGCACTTGGCGAAGACCTGATCCTGTTCCGCGACCGGCATGGCCGGGCCGGCCTGCTACATGCGCGCTGCTGCCACCGCGGCACCACGCTCTATTACGGCAAGGTCGAGGAAGACGGTATCCGCTGCTGCTATCACGGCTGGAAATTCGACACCGAGGGCCGCTGCCTCGAACAACCCTGCGAGCCCGACGGCGGCCTGTTCAAGGACAAGGTGCGCCAGCCCTGGTATCCGGTGCAGGAACGCTACGGCCTGATCTTCGCCTATATGGGGCCGGCCGAGAAAAGGCCGGTGCTGCCGCGCTACGAGTGCCTGGAGAACATGGACGACGGCGAGTTCGTCGAGGCCGACGATTCCTCGATCGGCGGCGGCGGCCCTGCCGTGATCCCCTGCAACTGGCTGCAGCATTTCGAGAACGTCGCGGACCCCTACCATGTGCCGGTGCTGCACGGCTCGTTCTCAGGGCCGCAGTTCACCAACATGATGGCCTCGATGCCCGAGGTGAAGTTCGAGATGTCGCCGCGCGGCGTCACGGTGCGTTCGATCCGCAGGCAGGACGACGGCAAGGTGTTCTATCGCGTCACCGAGGCCGCCCTCCCCACACTCCGCGTCGTGCCCAATCCGCGCGTCGCGCAGTTCGCGCGCGTCGAATCGATCGGCTGGACCTTGCCGATCGACGACACCTCGTTCCGCATCTACGTCGCCGGCCGGGTCAAGAACGCGGGCGATATCGGGCGGATGCGCTCGAAGTTCAACGGCAAGTTCTGGTGGGACATGACCGAGGCCGAGCACCAGCAATTTCCCGGCGACTACGAGGCCCAGGTCGGCCAGGGAGCGGTGACGATCCATTCCGAAGAGCATTTTGGCCAGAGCGACCGCGGCATCCTGATGATCCGCCGGATGCTCGCTGACCAGCTCGAGGCCATGGCCACCGGCCGCGACCCGATCGGGGTGTCGTTCGACGCCGACACGAGGCCGGTCGAATTCGAGGCAGGGAATTACATCCGCGAGGCGTAAGGCCCGCGCGCAAGCAACAACAACAAAGAAGATCGGGGGAGGAAGTGATGGTCGATGTCGCACCGCAGGCGGCCGCGCCAACGCAAGCTGCGGCCGCGCCCTCGGCGCGCCGCTACTACGTCCTCGCCTTGCTCACGATCATCTACGCCCTCAACTTCCTCGACCGCACCATCTTCAACGTGCTGATCGAACCGATCAAGAAGGAGTTCACGCTCAGCGACACCACGATGGGCCTGCTCGCCGGGTTCGGTTTCGTGCTGTTCTATTCGCTGCTCGGCATTCCGATCGCGCGGATGGCCGATCGCCTCAACCGCCGCAACATCGTCGCGGTCGCCTTCGCGTTCTGGAGCGCGATGACCTATCTCTGCGGCCTCGCCTCCAGCGTCACGACGCTGGCCTTGGCCCGGATCGGCGTCGGCATCGGGGAGTCGGCTGGCACGCCGGCCTCGCAATCGATGATCGCCGATCTCTTCGACAAGAACGAACGACCGCGCGCGCTCGGCATCTACGCGATCGGCACCTATCTCGGCGTCTTCCTCGGCTATTTCATCGGCGGCTATGTCAACCAGCACTATGGCTGGCGGATGGCGTTCTTCACCGCCGGCCTGCCCGGCATCGCGCTCGCCGCCGTCTTGTGGCTGACGATCGCCGAGCCGAAGCGCGGCGCGATGGCCGAGACCTTCAAGGCCGAGCCGCTGGGGCCGACGCTGCGTTTCCTGGTATCGCAGCCGAGCTTCGTCATCGTGCTGATCGGCTTTTGTCTGACGACCTACACCAACTACGCCACCGCGGTGTGGATCCCGCCGTTCCTGGCGCGGATCCATCACCTCACCAGCGCCGAGATCGGCACCTATGCCGGCACCTTCAAGGGTCTCGCCGGCATGGCGGGCACGCTGATCGGTGGCCTCGTGGTGGCGCAGATCGGCCGTCGCGACGACCGCTGGAAGCTGTGGGCGCCCGCGATCATGTCCGGTCTCGCCGGCCCGGTGTTCGCGCTGTGCATGCTGACGCAAAGCTTCACGCTGATGGTCGCGACGCTGGCGCTGACCTCGTTCATGGTCGGCTTTCATCTCGGCCCGATCTTCGCGATTGCGCAGACGGTGGCAAAACCCAGCATGCGCGCGCTGGCCTGGGCGATCGTGCTGCTGACCGCGACCTGCTTCGGCCAGGGCGTCGGCCCCCTCGCCGTCGGCATGATCAATGACGCGCTGAAAGGCACCTACGGCGTCGATGCGGTTCGCTACTCGCTGCTGTCGGCCGCGCTCACGACGACGCTCGGTGCCCTGCTGTTCGTGTTGGCGGCACGCGCGATCCGCGCCGACATCGCGCGCGCGAGCTAGCACCCGTCTCAGCCGAGCCGGCGCGTGATGTCAGGCTGCGCTCACGTCAGCTTGCCGGTGTATTTCTCCAGCGCCGCCCAGGCGTCCGCGCCGTAGGTCTTCTGCCACTGCGTGTAGAAGCCGGCCTTCACCAACGCGGCCCTGAACTGCACGGGATCGGGCTTGTTGAACGTCATGCCCTTCCCGGTTAGCTCCTCCTGCAGCGAGCGATCCATCTCGACCAGATCGGTACGCTCCTTCACCGCCGCGGCGTCGAACGCGGCATTGATGAGCTCAAGCAGATCGGGCGGCAGGCCGGCCATCGCGCGGCGGTTGCCGAGGATCCAGTAACCGCTCCAGCAATGGTTCGAGAGCGCGCAGAATTTCTGCACCTCGTAGAGTTTTCCGGTGGAGACCTGCGCCAGCGGATTCTCCTGCCCTTCGACGATGTGGGTCTGCAGCGCCGAATAGAGTTCGCTGTAGGAGATGCTCGACGGCAATGCGCCGAGCCCTGAGAACAGCGACGTCAGCAATGCCGTCACCGGCACGCGGATCTTGAAACCCTTGAGATCGTCGACGCTGTTGAGCTGCCGGCTCGACGACGAGGTGATCTGACGGAAGCCGTTGTCCCAGACCTTCTTCAGCGGCACGACGCCGGTCTTCGTGATCGCCTCGCGCACAAGGTCGCCGACGCCGCCGTCCATCGCCGCCCAGACCTGGTCGTAGGACTGGAAGGCGAAACCGATGCTGGGCAGCCCCGATAGCGGCACCAGCGTCGACAGCGTCATGCTGGGCGCCGCCAACAGCTCGATCCCGCCGGCGCGGACCTGCGACAGCATCTCCGGATCGCCGCCGAGCTGGCTGTTGGCGAACACCGTGATGTTGACCCGGCCGGACGACTGCGCGCCGACCGCCTTGGCGGCCTCAGTCAGGCGGATTGTTAGCGGATGGGTTTCCGGAGTGTTGACGCCGAGCTTGAAGTCGAACTCGGCCGCCGCAACGGCGCGCTTACCAAACATCGTGGCGGCGAGTGCCGCGGAGCCGGTTCCAAGGACCCGGCGCCGGGTTAGTCTCATTGTTTTCATTATTGTTTTTCTCCCAAGCGCATTTCCGCGCCTGGGGCAGTTTTAGCCGGCCGGCAGTGTGACGCAAGGCACGGTGAAACCAATCCGCCCGTGGCACGAAACCATTTCCCGGAACTCACGAAACGATCCGGAAACAGATGGGCCTTACCAGTACCTGCCATAGACGGCGCACAGACGCCCGGAGGCGACCATGAACCACTCGATCCATTCAGCTGACCGCGCGACCCATCTCAAGATTGTGGTGGTTGCTCTTATTGCGGGGATCGGGATCGCGGCGCTCGGCATTTCGGCCCGGAACAACGCGGATTTCACCCAGACTGCCCAGTCCACGCAGGTCATCAAGGCTGGCAAGCCGGTGGCGATCACCTCGTCGGGCACCTCCACGGTCCGCTAAGACGCTTTCAAGCCTCGGCAGACACAACGGCCGCCCCCGGGGCGGCCTTTCTTGTTGGTCCTGATCGTCTCAAGCTCGGACCAGGACGGTGTGGCCTTTGCGAGCAGGTTCGGCTACGGCGATTGTGGACCACCGAGACCGGAGTGCGCGCGATCGACGTGTGCAAGGTCGCAACCCGGCTGAGCGCCGCGAATGACTGAACCTCGCCTCGCCGGCGACAACATTGCGAAGCCGCAGCATGCTTCCCGCACCGACGGGTCGCCCCCTTTGCTCGGCCTCCCGGCATCGCTGCCGCTGGTGCTCGACCTCGACGGCACGCTGATCACGGGCGACCTGCTCTATCTCAGCTTCTTCTCGATCCTGCGCCGCAATCCGCTGATCGTCGTGTCATGCGCCGCCTGGCTGACGCGCGGCCGCGCGGCGCTGAAGCGCCGGCTCGCACAGCGCCAGCGCATCGACTGGAGCCGGATCGAACTGCACCAGGACGTCGTCGCATTGGCCGAGCGCGAGAACGCGGCCGGCCGCCGC
The DNA here is from genome assembly GCF_054058795.1 of Bradyrhizobium sp. USDA 4506. Lineage (NCBI taxonomy): Bacteria > Pseudomonadati > Pseudomonadota > Alphaproteobacteria > Hyphomicrobiales > Nitrobacteraceae > Bradyrhizobium > Bradyrhizobium sp. USDA 4506. Next base: position 3,081,388 of record NZ_JBSSBM010000002.1, read on the forward strand.
ATCGTGCTGGCAACCGCGGCCGACGCGCTGCTCGCACAGAAGCTGGCGTCGCGTCTGCCTTGGATCGACCAGGTGCTTGCCTCCGACGGCGAACATAATCTCAAGGGCGCCAACAAGGCCGACCTGTTGCAAAGGACATTTCCCGGGGGCTTCATCTACGCCGGCGACAGCGCCTCCGACCTCGCGGTCTGGGCCCACGCCGCCGGCATCATCACCGTCAATGCCCGCGATGCCGTGCGCGCCGCCGCGGCCGGGCTCGGCAGGCCGACGCTGCATTTGCAGGGCCGCGCGGCCGCAGCGAAATCTTAACCGCGCCCTAACGCGGTTGTTCGATTGCAATCCGCTCCGCGACCCCAGTCTTAAAAGTTGCCCGGCTAAGGTCGGCGTCAACAAAGGCGCAGGCCACGATGAATTTGCAGCAGCAAGTAATTTCAACCGGCTTCAAGATCATCTGCACGGATTGCGGCAGCCTGGCGATCAAGGTCGCCGATCCGGCGCATGCATCCGGCGACACCATCATCGAATGCCGCCGCTGCAACGCGGTGCGCGGCACGGTGGCGGACCTGCACAATTTGGCGCGGCGCGGCCGCGACCTGTTCGAATTCTAACCGCGGCCCCGCCAATGCTGTCAGACCCGAAGGCGACCACGCAGGGCGACGTTCCCTTGGACACGGTCTGGTCGATCCTCGAAGCCGCCAACGAATTGGGCGACACCCACACGGTTGACGCCTGCCGCCGCGTCATCGATGCCAATTTGCGCGGCGATACGCCGGGAGAATCCGACCTCAACGCGCTCGCCGCATTCTTTGCCTGATCAAGGCAAGGTGTTGCCGTTGTGTGAATTCAATAGGGCATCGCGGTGACGAATGGCCAGGCTGAAACATAACAACACAGACCGAGATATTGCTTAACTTGCTTCGTCCAGGGCCGACCGGCTAGCTGCCTGGCAGCTTTCGGATTCGGACGGACCGATGACATTGACGCGCGGTGACCTGGTTGTCGGGGTCACGATCCCCGGGTTCTTCGTCCTCAGCGTCGCCTCGATGATCGCCTGCGGTCACGCATTCCCGGCGATGCATGTCTGGCGATCCGGCATCACCGCGCAGGCCGTCCTCGGCACCGCCATCATGGTCGCGTTCGTCCCGGCGTTCGTCGCGGCACGATTCAGCTTCGGTTATCTGGTCGGCTTCTCGCTGCTGTCAGCCGTGTTCGGCTTCGTCTGGCTCAGCTTCTTCAGCGCGTTCGACTATCCGCACGCCATCGCCCGCTGGGCCATGATCGTCGCGCTGGCCGCAGCGATGATCCCTCTGATGCTGCAGAATATCCCGGTTTGGCGGCCCGATTTGTCCGAAGCGGCCGTCAAGCGCATCGCGGTTCTGCTACTGGCGTCGTGCCTTGCCGTGCTGATCGGCGACATCTCCTACGGGGCCAATCTTGGCGATCCCTATGGCGCAGCCCGCACCGCCGTCGTGCGGCCGGCGCTGTTGAACTATCTCACCGGGATCATGATCGGCGCGGTCCTGCCCTACCTGTTCGCGCATTTCGCATCGCGCAGGCGGTGGATGCCGGCGGCCGGGGTGCTGCTGCTTGCGCTTTGCTTTTATCCCGTCGTCAACAACAAGACCGTCCTGTTGCTGCCGATCTGGCTGCCGTTTCTGTTCTGGCTGTACGGCCGGTTCGACCCGCGGCTGGCCACGGTGCTCGCATTTCTGATCCCGATGATCGTCGGCCTTTTGGCTTTCGCCATTCTCGTCGCCGACAAGACCTACATCGTGTTCAGCACCATCAATCTGCGCTTCGTCGCGATCCCGTCGCTCGCGCTCGATCAATACGCCGACTTCTTCGCGCACCGCGAGCACACCCGGTTCTGCCAGATCACCGTCCTGCGATACATGGCCGCCTGCCCGTACGGCGAGCTTGGCCCGACCCTCGGAGCGATTTATCAGGACGGCAATTTCAACGCGTCCTTCCTCGCCACCGAGGGCATCGCATCGGTCGGTCTTGCGCTCGCCCCGGTGTCGGCTTTCGTCTGTGGTCTGATCCTGTCAGTGGGATCGATGGTCTCAAAGCACCTGTCGCCGCGCTTCATCGCGTTTTCGTCGGGCATCGCAGTTCAGGCGATCATGAACGTGCCGCTCACGACAGGCCTGCTGTCGAACGGGATAGCACTGCTGTTCCTGCTGTGGTGGCTGACGCCCGAACAGCGCGTGGCATTATCGGTCAGGCCCGAGCAGGCCGCTCAACCGGTCAGCGTTGTCGGCCTCGCGGCGTCCTGAGCTGTCGCGGCAGTCGCCAGGTGCAGTGAACAGGAGGGAGGCAACTCGTTATGGCACCGGTCCACAGGGACCAATGGTTTCGGGCCAAACACGCTGCTAAGTCATTGAAATGAATGGCGCGAGAGACGGGACTCGAACCCGCGGCCTCCGCCGTGACAGGGCGGCGCTCTAACCAACTGAGCTACTCCCGCGGATGCCGATCGTCGGATTGATCCGCGCAGGACCGAGGGCATAAAGGCCCGCATCCGGTTAGTCAAGGACGTTGCGGATCCCTGCACAGCGTCGGCATTTTCGCGGCGCGTACGCGGGTTGTCGCCTGTTTTCAGGGGAAACGGCGTAGTCAGCGAAGCCCCGAATCAAATAAGGCCTGATACGTCTGGGTTTCCTGTGGCCGGCCCGGCGCTGCCCGTTCCCGGAACCGGCGGTTTTCAGGACTTTTCCGGACGCATTTTCCCGACGCGAACGGCGCGCCATTCGCGTGAAAAGCAGCAATCCAGCCATTCAGCAACGAGGAGGGCCAGACATGGCGAAGAAAGCAGCGACACCGGCGACGATCACGCTGAAGCATTTGGCGGCGGCCATCGCCGAGGAGCAGGAGCTGTCCAAGAAGCAGGCCGAGGCGATCCTGACCGATATGGTCACCAGGATCACCAAGCACCTCAAGAAGGGCGAGCGCATCAGGATCGTTGGCCTCGGCATCCTCCAGGTCCGCAAGCGCGCCGCCCGCATGGGCCGCAACCCCGCGACTGGCGAACAGATCCATATCAAGGCCAGCAAGAAGGTCGCCTTCCGCGCCGCCAAGGAGCTGAAGGAAGCCGTCTAGCGCCTACTCTCTCCGTTAAGACAAAGCGCCATTCCGGCTCGTGACGCGGCCCCGGAGTGGCGCTTTTCTGTTATAGGATTGTCCTTCGAAACTCGCCTTGACGCGGTTTGCTCGCGCGAACCAACTTCGCCAAAGCGCATTGTTCCTTTCTCCAGTTTTTTGCGCGGTTTTCATGCTGGCACCGGCTCTCGACTTCAAACACACCGTCACCGAGCGCTTCCTGCGCTATGTCGTGATCGACACCCAGTCCGATCCGGATTCACCCACCACGCCTTCCACCGAGAAGCAGAAGAATCTCGGGCGCCTGCTGGTCGCCGAGCTGCAGGCGATGGGGATATCCGACGCGCATCTTGATCCGCACGGATACGTCTATGCGACGATCCCGGCCAACACCGACAAGACAGTGCCGGTGATCTGCTTCTGCTCGCACATGGACACCTCTCCCGACTGCACCGGCAAGAACGTCAAGCCGCAGGTCGTGAAGAACTATCGGGGCGGCGACATCGTGCTTCCCGCCGATGCCTCGCAGGTGATCCGCCCCGCCGAGCACGAAGCGCTAGCCGACCAGATCGGCAACGACATCATCACCACCGACGGCACCACCCTGCTCGGCGCCGACAACAAGGCGGGCCTTGCCGAGATCATGGGTGCCGCGCATTTCCTGATCACCAATCCGCAGGTCAAGCACGGCACCATCAAGATCCTGTTCACGCCGGACGAGGAGATCGGCCGCGGCGTCGACAAGGTCGACCTCAAGAAGCTGGGGGCCGATTTCGGCTACACCATGGATGGCGAGACCGCCGGCCATATCGAGGACGAGACCTTCTCGGCCGACGGCGCCAGCATCATCATCGAAGGCGTCGCGACCCATCCGGGCTTCGCCAAGGGCAAGATGGAGCACGCAATCAAGATCGCCGCCGCGATCGTCGATCGCCTGCCCAAGGACACCTGCTCGCCCGAGACCACCGAGGGCAAGGAGGGCTTCCTGCATCCGGTCGCGATCTCCGGGCGCGCTGGAGAACGCGCGGATCGACTTCATCGTGCGCGATTTCACCGAGGCTGGCCTGAAGCAGAAGGAATCGCTGCTGGAAGACATCGTGAAGGACGTCATGAAGGGCTATCCGCGCTCGACTTACCGCATGGAGGTCAAGCAGCAGTACCGCAACATGAAGGATGTGATCGATCGCCACCCGCAGATCGTGGCCTATGCGATCGAGGCGATCGAGCGCGCCGGTCTCACGCCGGTGAAGACCTCGATCCGCGGCGGCACGGACGGCTCGCGGCTGTCCTTTATGGGACTGCCCTGCCCGAACATCTTCGCCGGCGAGCACGCGTTCCATTCGCGGCTCGAATGGGTCAGCCGGCAGGACATGGAGAAGGCCGTGCAGACCATCGTGCACCTGGCGATGATCTGGGAAGAGAAGGCCTGATCAGGCCCGCGCGGTCACGATCCAGATCGCGCCGGGCAGCAGCACCGCATCGCCCTTGACAAACGGCGCCAGCGCCTCGCGCATCGAGGCGATCGCCGCAGCGCGCACCTCATCAGGGTGCCCTTCCAGCGCGCGGCTGGCCGGCCCGATCTCGAGCGCGCCCTGGATCGCGGCATCGATGCCGCGCCCGGTCGCGACATCAAGCTCAACCCGGCACGGCTCCATGGCAATGCCGGAGAAGCCGGCTTCGCCCAGGATCCGCTTCACCCGGGCCTCGGAGGCGAACGCGAACGGGCCGGGATCCTCGGGCCCTAGCGGCGGCAGTTTCGGCACGTGCTTGTAGACGGCAGCAAGCGGCGTCATGAAGAACGGATTTTCACGCGGCTCCTGCCAGCAGGCGAAGGCGAGACGGCCGGTCGGCTTCATCGCCTTGCGCAGATTGGCGAACGACACCACGGGATCGGCAAAGAACATCACGCCAAAGCGCGAGGCCAACAGATCGAAGCTCTCGCTGACAAACGGATAGACGGTCGCATCGGCCAGCGCGAACTCGACCGGCAAACCCTGCGGCGCGCTCTGCCGCGCCCGCGTCAGCATCGGCTCCGAGACATCGACGCCGAGCACGTGGCCAGCGGGCGCGACCTTGGCCGCCAGCGCGAAGCTCGAGGCACCGCTGCCACAGCCGACATCGACGACGCGTTCGCCGGCTTTCGGCGCAGCGCGATCGATCAGGAGGTCGAGCACCGGTTGCAGCACGATGTCCTGCGCGGCCTGCCGTGTGGCCCAGCGCTGACCGCCCGGCCCGTTCCAGTATGCGATCTGATCGGCGTTTTGCGGGTGGCCTGCGTTCATGCGATCCAAACCTTCTCAGGAACCTTCTGTCGTCTCACGTTTGGGTATGCTCTTTCGGAAAACCGCTTCGCACTTTTCCGGATCATGCCCTAGCAAGTCTCGCGCGTCGCGGCGCGCAGCATCGGCATCAGCTGATAGGTGAATCCGGCATCGGCCTTGGTGACGGGATCGTTGGCGACGATCTCCTGCGGATCGGCGTCGTCAGGCAATTGCAGCACGCCGAGTCCCCAGACCCCGGCGGGATCGGCGACCGGTCCGAACACCAGCGCCTTGCCGGCCTGCAGCAGTTCGCCGCAATAGGCGACGTGCGCCTGCATGATGGCGGCTTCCTGCGGCGTCATATCCTGAGGAAAGGTCGGGCGCGGTCCGGTCAATTTGCAGACGTAGTATTTCATCGACCTGATCCGCGCTCGGAGCTCTATTTGGCGGCTGCGCTCGCGGGCTTGGCCGGTTTCGGCTTCGCGGCATTCGCCTTGGGCGCGCCCTGCCCGTCGCTGCGCGCGATGCCCCAGGGATCCGTCGGCTTCTGATCCGGCACACCGCTGAGCGCACGCTGATAGGCGCGCTGCTGGCGCGCCTCGTTGGCCGCATCGGCCGGCGACTTCTCGACCTCTTCGCGATAGCGCTGAACGTGATCCGACTGTGCGAATGCGGGTCCGGCAATCATGGTGAGAAGAAAAATCGCGGCGAGTTTGCGCATGCATCAAGTTCCCGGTTAGGCGGACAGAATAGCATCGCTGCAGCGTCGGCATCAAATCGGGGCGCGTGACTTTCGGCACCTTTCGCACCATCGGGGATCGAATGACATTCGGCACGCCAGCGCGGAGCAAGCGCGGTCCCGGCCACCCCATGAGACTAACTACCCCACGGCCGGGATCGCGCCCTCTCCGCGCGTTCACCGAGAGCCGTGCAATGGCCTTGCTCCGTAGGGCTCATCAACCAGAGGCCGCTTTGCAGCTCGTGAAACACCGCGCCACCGTCATCCTGCGCGAGCATGTGCAAGCGGAGGCCGAGCTGGTCGGACGAGCCGCGGTTCTCACCGATGGAACCGCAGGGACCGTCGAGGGCGTGTTTCTGGACGAATCTCATGGGTTGCGCATCTCGATCAAGGGCCACATCGGGAAGTGGCCGATCGCGACCATCAGGATGCTTCAGCCATAGGGCTGGATCCAAAACGGGGAAGCACGCCCGCACATTCAGGCAGCCGGTCCGCCTGCGCTCTTCGAGCTTCGGTGCGACAGCCTTCGCCCTGCGAACCGAACAAGCGGATGAATTTGTGCTCACAGGCTGGCTTGCCCAGCCGTAGCCCGTGAGGTGCGAAGGCTGGTAGGCGGCGAGAGATTCGAACTCCCGACCCTCTCGGTGTAAACGAGATGCTCTAACCAGCTGAGCTAGCCGCCCTTACCTGCGCGCCTCTTTAGCCTCGCCTGCCCCCGAGGCGCAAGGCCGCAACACCTCAATCCGTCAGCTCCAGTCCTTGGGGTGCGCTGGCAATTCCTTGAGATCATTGATCCATGGCGCAGCGGAGCGGCACCAGACCTGGCGTCGCGGGGTCAATTGGCCGCGCTGGCGAATGCTGCCCCAGCGGATGCCCCAGTCGTCGGGCCCGCCGTCCTCGCCGCTCGTAAACAGCGGCGAACCGCAATCGCCGCAAAAGTGCTGGAAGCGGATTCGGCCGTTATCGCCCCGCTTGCCGTAGACCTTCGGCGCACCTCCGGTCAGCCGCACCTGTTCGGCGCTACAGATCACCGTGACGCGGTAGGGCGAGCCGGTCAGCGCCTGGCAGTCCGTGCAATGGCAGATCGAGACCCGTTCCGGGTCGATCTCGGCCTGATAGGTGATAGCCCCGCAATGGCATTGCCCGTCGATACGCATATGGCGCTCTCCAATTCCGTCAAACAAAGCAACCGCCGTGGGCGCGGTTCCATCATCCAGGGGGCCTGGCTCTCGGCCCACTTCCCTTGACGGAGCAACGCCGGTATCCCGTACCCGCCTTGTTTGGGATACCAAATCGGGATACGAAACCCGCCAGACCGAGATTCTGTACCCGCTAAGGCGGCCAAAGGACGGCGCCATGTCGCAGATGCTTCAGATCCATGACCAGCTCCGGGAGATGATCCTGTCGCTCGACCTGGGCCCCGGCGAGCGGCTGACCGAGCGCTGGCTGGAGAGCCGGTTCGAGGGATCGCGCACGCCGATCCGTGCCGCGCTGGTCCGGCTCGAAGGCGAAGAGCTGGTGCGCCGCGACGGCCGCAACTGGATTGTCGCACCGATCGACCTCGGTGAGCTGGAGGCGCTGGCCGAGTTCCGGATTCCGCTGGAGACGACGGCGGTGCGCCTCGCCTGCGCGCGGGCCAGCGCAGCCGATATCGCCGGCGTCGAGGAGATGCTGGATGCCTGCCAGTCCGGCGCGCCGCGCGAGGAATGGCATCGGGTCGGCACCGATTTCCATGTCGAGATCGCGCGGCTCTCCGGCAATCCCTTCATCGTCAAGGCGATCGCCGGCGCCATGACGAGGCTGTCGCGGGCACGCTGGCTGGAAGTGTGGACCGAGCCGTCGCGCGAGCAGGCCTGGCGCGAGCACCGGCGCATCCTCGGCTTCATCAAGGCCAACGATCCGGAGGCCGCGGCGCGCGAAGCCGCCGACCACATCACCGATACCCGTGATCGCCTGCTGCGTTCGCTGAACGAGGATCGCCGCGGCCTGCGGGCGCGCGGCTTCGCCGTGATCGGGCTGCGCTGACATGAACATCGAAGTCGATCGCGAAGCCCTGCTCGACGCGGGCCCCTGGAAACGCAATTTGATCGTCTGCGTGTTCGGCTCCTTCACGACAATCGTGGGGATGACGCTGCTGCTGCCGTTCCTGCCGCTCTATGTCGAGCAGCTCGGCGTGACCGATCATGCCGCGATCGTGCAATGGTCGGGCGTCGCCTATGGCGCGACCTTCTTCAGCGCGGCGCTGACGGCGCCGCTGTGGGGACGGCTCGCCGATCGCTACGGCCGCAAGCTGATGCTGATCCGCGCCAGCCTCGGCATGGCGATCGCGATGTCGCTGATCGGCATGGCGCACAACGTCTATGAGCTGGTCGGCCTGCGGCTGCTGACCGGCCTGCTCGGCGGCTACGCGTCGGGTTCGACCGTGCTGGTCGCGGCGCAGACGCCGAAAGCGCGATCCGGCTGGGCGATCGGCGTGCTGTCGGCCGGCATCATGGCCGGCAGCCTGGTCGGTCCCTTGATCGGCGGCGTGCTGCCGGGGCTGATCGGCATCCGCGCGACCTTCTTCCTGATCGGCGGGGTCATCTTCTTCACCTTCCTCGGCACGACGTTCCTGATCCGCGAGGAAGCACGCCCGAAGACCGCGAAAGGCGGCAAGGCGCGTGGCGGCTGGTCGCTGGTCCCGGACAAGCGCCCTGTCGTCGCGATGTGGGGAACCGGCCTGCTGCTGATGGTCGCCAACATGTCGATCGAGCCGATCATCACGGTCTATGTCGCGCAACTGGTCGAAGCACCGCAGGTGACGTTCGTGGCCGGCCTCGTGATGTCGGCGGCGGCCTTCGGCAGCCTGCTGTCGTCCTCGCATCTCGGCAAGCTGGCCGATCGGGTCGGCCACTGGCGGATCATCACCATCTGCCTTGCTGTCTCCTCGCTGCTGTTGGTCCCGCAGGCCTTCGTGGTCAGCGGCTGGCAGTTGATCCTGCTGCGCTTCCTGATGGGGCTCGCGCTCGGCGGCCTCCTGCCCTGCATCGCGAGCGTGATCCGGCATAACGTGCCTGATGCGGTCACCGGCAGCATGCTCGGCTATTCGATCTCGGCGCAATATGCCGGCCAGGTGATCGGCCCGCTCGGCGGCGGCTTCGTCGGCGGCCATATCGGCATGCCCGCGGTGTTCCTCGGCACCAGCGTGCTGATGGCACTCGGCGCGATCGGCAATTTCGTCGTCGAGAGACAAGACTAGTTCCGGCGCCGGCGTACCCACGCCGGCAACTCGATCGTTCCGTACCGCAACGACGAAAAAGCCCGTCGGGGTGTCGGAATGCGCGCCATTGGTTCGTTCTTTGCTGTGAAGCCAGCAAATGGAGATACCCAATGGCCGACCTGACCCTTACCACCTTCGATTGGGTTCCGGAGATGCCGCGGGGATTTGTGCGAGACCTCCGCGTGCGCTGGGCATTGGAAGAGGCGCGCTTGCCGTATCGCGTTGCGAGCGTGCCGTTTCGCGATCGGAGCGCCGAGCACTTCGCGCACCAGCCGTTCGGCCAGGTGCCGTGGCTGACCGACGGCGACATCTCGATCTTCGAGAGCGGCGCGATCCTGCTGCATCTCGGCGAGCGCGGCGACGCCCTGCTGCCGACCGACCCACGCCAGCGAAGCGAGGCTTTGAAATGGCTGTTCGCAGCGCTCAATTCGGTCGAGATGGCGAGCCTGCCCTGGTCGCTCCTGGTGTTCTCGGGCGAAAGCGGCGGCACGTCGGCATGGACACGCTTCGACGGCTTTCTGCAATCCCGGCTCAGGCACATGGAGCCGGTGCTGACGGGCCGCAAATGGCTGGCCGGGCCGTTCTCCGTCGCCGACATTCTCATGGCGGATGTGCTGCGCCTGGTCGACCGCTTCGACGGACTGGCGGAATATCCCGCGTGTCGCGACTACGTCGCGCGTGCCACCGCGCGGCCGGCTTTCGCAAAAGCGCATGCCGATCAGATGGCGCACTTTGCCGCCGCGGACAGAGCCGCAGCCTTCCCGACCTGATCGCGAACAACGAAAACAAAAACGGCGCCCGAAGGCGCCGTTTTCTTATGTCGATCGGAGCTCGCTTCAGTGCGCCGTCAGGCCACCGGACGCCTCATCGGAAGCGTCGGGCTTGACGTCGACCTTGCTGGTCTCCTCTTCCCAGACGATCGGCGCGGGCACGCGGACCAGCGCCTTGGCGACGACCTCATCCAGCCGCGAGACCGGAATGATGTCCATGCCGCCCTTGATCGCATCGGAAATCTCCGTGAGATCCTTGGCGTTGTCCTCCGGGATCAGCACCGTCTTGATGCCGCCGCGGGCGGCGGCCAAGAGCTTCTCCTTCAGACCGCCGATCGGCAGCACGCGACCACGCAGCGTGATCTCGCCGGTCATCGCGACATCGTGGCGGACCGGGATGCCGGTCATGACCGAGATGATCGCGGTGGCCATCGCAACACCGGCAGACGGACCGTCCTTCGGCGTCGCGCCCTCCGGCACGTGAACGTGGATGTCGCGGCGGTCGAACATCGGCGGTTCGATGCCGTAGACGATCGCACGCGAGCGGACGTAAGACGCCGCCGCCGAGATCGACTCCTTCATCACGTCGCGCAGATTGCCCGTGACGGTCATCTTGCCCTTGCCGGGCATCATGACGCCTTCAATGGTGAGCAACTCGCCGCCGACATCGGTCCAGGCCAGACCGGTGACGATACCGACCTGATCCTCGTCGTCGATCTCGCCGAAGCGATACTTCGGAACGCCGAGGAACTCTTCGATGTTCGCCTCGGTGACCTTCACCGACTTCTTCTTGGAGATCATCAGCTCCTTCACCGCCTTGCGGGCGAGTGTGGAGAGCTCACGCTCCAGGTTACGCACGCCCGCTTCGCGGGTGTAGCGGCGGATCATCAAGAGCAAGGCCGCGTCGTCGATCGACCATTCCTTGGAGTCCAGACCGTGCTTGGAGAGCGCACTCGGGATCAGATGCTTGCGCGCGATCTCGACCTTCTCGTTCTCCGTGTAGCCGGCGATCCGGATGATCTCCATACGGTCCATCAGCGGGCCGGGAATATTCAGCGTATTCGCGGTCGTGATGAACATCACGTTGGACAGGTCGTAGTCGACCTCCAGGTAGTGGTCGTTGAAGGTCGAGTTCTGCTCGGGGTCCAAGACCTCAAGCAGGGCCGACGACGGATCGCCGCGGAAATCGGCGCCCATCTTGTCGATCTCGTCCAGCAGGAACAGCGGGTTCGAGGTCTTCGCCTTGCGCATCGACTGGATGATCTTGCCGGGCATCGAGCCGATATAGGTGCGGCGGTGACCGCGGATCTCGGCCTCGTCACGCACGCCGCCGAGCGACACGCGCACGAATTCGCGCCCCGTGGCCTTCGCGATCGACTTGCCGAGCGAGGTCTTGCCGACGCCGGGAGGCCCGACCAGGCACAGGATCGGTCCGGTCAGCTTGTTGGCGCGCGACTGCACCGCGAGATACTCGACGATACGGTCCTTGACCTTCTCGAGCCCGTAGTGATCGGAGTCCAGAACCGCCTGCGCCGCCTCGAGGTCCTTCTTGACCTTGGACTTCTTGCCCCACGGGATCGACAGCAGCCAATCCAGATAGTTGCGCACGACGGTCGCTTCCGCGGACATCGGCGACATCTGGCGCAGCTTCTTCAGCTCGTGCTGGGCCTTCTCGCGCGCTTCCTTGGACAGCTTGGTCTTGGAGATCTTCTCCTCCAGATCGGCCAACTCGTCACGACCTTCGTCGTCGCCGAGCTCCTTCTGGATCGCCTTCATCTGCTCGTTCAGGTAATACTCGCGCTGGGTCTTCTCCATCTGGCGCTTGACGCGCGAGCGGATGCGCTTCTCGACCTGCAACACCGAGATCTCGCTTTCCATCAGGCCCAGCACCTTCTCCAGGCGCTGCGTGACGGACAACGTCTCCAGGATCGCTTGCCGGTCGGCAATCTTGACCGCGAGATGCGAAGCAACGGTATCGCCGAGCTTGGCGAAATCGGTGATCGCCTGAACCACGCCGACGACTTCGGCGGAGATCTTCTTGTTCAGCTTCACATAGCTTTCGAAGTCGGACACGACCGACCGCGCCAGCGCCTCGGCTTCGACCGAGTTGGCGTCAGTGTCGGCGAGCGCGACCGCGGTCGCCTCGTAATATTCGCTGCGGTCGGAATACTTCTCGACGCGCGCGCGCTCGAGGCCCTCGACCAGCACCTTCACGGTGCCGTCGGGCAGTTTCAGGAGCTGCAGGACGCTGGCGAGCGTACCGGTCTCGTAAATTGAATCGGGTGCCGGATCGTCATCGGACGCGTTCTTCTGCGTCGCGAGCATGATCAGCGCGTCGTTCTTCATCACCTCTTCGAGCGCGCGGATCGATTTCTCGCGGCCGACGAAGAGCGGCACGATCATGTGCGGGAAGACGACGATGTCGCGGAGCGGCAGCACCGGATAGGAGTGGCTTTCGCCGTGGACGATCGTTGGCCGGGGTTTTGAGGTCGTCATGGCCTAATCCTTTTGTTGTGCCCCCTTGCACGCAGTCCGCCTGCTTGCGCAACCGCCACAAGGTGCCTTGGTGATGCGGAATGAGAATGCCGTCGGCAGCCGCTTATTCCGCATCGTGAAGCGACGAATCTCAACGGATGAGATCCCTCACCGATAGCATTAGGTGGCTATCAGGCGGGGGGGTGTCAAGTCTCAGAAGTGTCGGGAAATATAGGCTAAACAAGCATTTGCTGCTACGCCGTAAGGGCGCCGCTGCTGCGCCACGGCGGCCGCCGGAGCGTCCGGCAGCCGTGCATTTTTGGCGGGTCGAGACGAGCGCCGTTTAGGCGCTCGCGCTGCTCTCGACGGCGCGGTCGGAACGATCCGCGTAGATGTAGAGTGGACGCGCCGTTCCCTCGACGACCTCGCGCGAGATCACGACTTCCTCGACGCCTTCCAGGCCCGGGAGATCGAACATGGTTTCGAGCAGGATGCTCTCCAGGATCGACCGCAGGCCGCGCGCGCCGGTCTTGCGCTCGATCGCCTTGCGGGCGACCGCGCCAAGCGCCTCGTCGGCGAAGGTCAGCTCGATGTTCTCCATCTCGAACAGCCGCTGGTACTGCTTCACCAGCGCGTTCTTCGGATCGGTCAGGATCTTCTTCAGCGAGGTCTCGTCGAGGTCCTCCAGCGTCGCAACGACGGGCAGACGGCCGACGAATTCCGGGATCAAGCCGTACTTCAGCAGATCTTCCGGCTCGACGTGACGGAAGATCTCGCCGGTGCGGCGATCCTCCGGCGCGAGCACCTGCGCCGCGAAGCCGATCGAGGTCGAGCGGCCGCGCGCGGAGATGATCTTCTCGAGGCCCGAGAACGCACCGCCGCAGATGAACAGGATGTTGGTGGTATCCACCTGCAGGAATTCCTGCTGCGGATGCTTGCGGCCGCCCTGCGGCGGGACCGAGGCCACGGTGCCTTCCATGATCTTCAGCAGCGCCTGCTGGACGCCCTCGCCCGACACATCGCGGGTGATCGAGGGATTGTCCGACTTACGGCTGATCTTGTCGATTTCGTCGATATAGACGATGCCGCGCTGCGCACGCTCGACATTGTAGTCGGCGGCCTGCAGCAGCTTCAGGATGATGTTCTCGACGTCCTCGCCGACATAGCCGGCTTCGGTCAGCGTCGTCGCGTCAGCCATGGTGAAGGGCACGTCGAGGATGCGGGCCAGCGTCTGCGCGAGCAGCGTCTTGCCCGAACCGGTCGGACCGATCAGCAGGATGTTCGACTTCGCCAGTTCGACGTCGTTGTGCTTGGTCTGATGGTTGAGCCGCTTGTAGTGGTTGTGGACGGCGACCGACAGCACCTTCTTGGCATGGCTCTGGCCGATCACGTAGTCGTCCAGGACCTTGCAGATTTCCTTCGGCGTCGGGATGCCGTCGCGCGACTTCACCAGCGAGGACTTGTTCTCCTCGCGAATGATGTCCATGCACAGTTCGACACACTCGTCGCAAATGAAGACAGTCGGTCCGGCAATCAGCTTGCGAACTTCATGCTGGCTCTTGCCGCAGAACGAGCAATATAGCGTGTTCTTGGCGTCGCTCGTGCCGACCTTACTCATTCATTATCTCCGTCCGCCGTTCGATCTTGTTTGCCAGATCGACCCAATCCGGCACACAACCGGGCTGTTGGGTAGATAGAGCAAATTCCGTACCAAAAAAGACCCTACGCAATACTGACCGTGTGGATCACGGTTTATTCGAATCTCCGCGATCATAGCCGATGCATCACAGCCAACCATGCTGGCACCCGACTATCAAGAATTCGCTAATCGGATGGCCGGCTCAAGACCGTGACAATACCGTGATTTTCAACGATCGCACGTGGAATACGCGTCGAAATCCACGGAACGTTGCGGGATTACCACGTCGGTATATGAGCACGAAAGCGGAACTTTCCGCTGTGCGCATGCACCCGCCGGCGGGTCCAGCACCCTGCTTTTGCCGGTTATGTGAGGCGTCAATGTGGAGATCACACCGACGCCTCGAGATGCCTGCCCAGATCAGGCCGCCTTCGCGGCGGCCGGATCGTCCGGACGCTTGTCGATGACCTTGTCGACGAGGCCGAATGCCTTGGCGTCCTCGGCGGTGAGGAACTTGTCGCGCTCCAGCGCGTCCTCGATCGCCTTGTAGGTCTGACCGGTATGCTTCACGTAGATCTCGTTGAGGCGCTTCTTGAGATTCAGGATCTCCTGCGCGTGCAGCATGATGTCGGTGGCCTGGCCCTGGAAGCCGCCGGACGGCTGGTGCACCATGATGCGGGAATTCGGCAGCGTGAAGCGCATGTCCTTCTCGCCGGCGGCCAGCAGCAGCGAGCCCATCGAGGCCGCCTGCCCCGTGCACAGCGTCGATACCGGCGGACGGATGAACTGCATCGTGTCGTAGATCGCAAGGCCCGACGTCACCACGCCACCCGGCGAGTTGATGTACATCGAGATTTCCTTCTTCGGATTCTCGGCCTCGAGGAACAGCAGCTGCGCGACGATCAGCGTCGACATGCCGTCTTCCACCGGACCGGTGACAAAGATGATGCGCTCTTTCAGCAGGCGCGAGAAAATGTCGTAGGCGCGTTCGCCGCGATTAGTCTGCTCGACGACCATCGGCACGAGGTTCATGTAGGTTTCAACGGGATCGCGCATGAAAGAACCCAAGGGTTAGGGGTGATGCAGAACTTTGCTCAAGACTACTTGGCTCAAGACTACTGCCTCAAGGCTTAACCCAGATATGGGCCAATTTCCGGCCGACAAGGCCGTCAACTCGCCGCACTAGCCACCTGGGCAGGTCGCAGAAGTTCAAGCTGATTCGCGTCTTCGCGCCTAGCGACGGGGACCTTCGCCAGGCGCGCTTTCGCGGTTCATCATTAACGCGAGGTGCCGAAATTAAGCGGCAGTTTTCTCGGCGTCTTCATCCTTGAACAGCTCCTCCTTGGTGACCTTCTTCTCGGTCACGTTGGCGAGCTCCAGGACGAAGTCGACAACCTTGTCCTCGTAAATCGGGGCGCGGAGCTGGGCCAACGCCTGGGCGTTGCTGCGGTAGTAGTCCCAGACTTCCTTTTCGCGGCCGGGCATCTGGCGCGCGCGCTCGATCACGGCGCGCGACACCTCGTCGTCGGTCACGGTAATCTTGTTCTTCTCGCCGATCTCCGACAGCACAAGGCCGAGGCGGACGCGGCGGTCGGCGATCTTGTGGTACTCCTCCTTTGCCGCTTCCTCGGTGGTGTTCTCGTCGGCGAAGGTCTTGCCGGACGAGTCCATCTCCGCCTTGATCGAGTTCCACATCAGATTGAACTCTTCGGCGACAAGCGACGGCGGCGCCTCGAATCTGTGGCTCTCGTCGAGCCGGTCGAGCAGCGCGCGCTTGACCTTCTGGCGGGTGGCGCCGGCGAACTCGGCCGTCAGGCGCTCGCGGGCGGCCTCCTTCAGCTTGTCGAGCGACTCCAGGCCCAGCGTCTTGGCGAACTCGTCGTCGATCGTGGTCTCACCGGGCGCCTCGATCAGCGTCGCGGTGGTCTCGAACTCGGCCGGCTGGCCGGCGAGCTTCTCGTTCAGATAGTTCTTCGGGAACGAGACCTTCAGCGTGCGAGTCTCATTGGTGCCGATGCCGATCAGCTGCTCCTCGAAGCCCGGGATGAACTGGCCGGCGCCGATCACGACCTGGATGCCCTCGCCGGTGCCGCCGTCGAAGGCTTCACCGTTGATGGTGCCCTTGAAGCTGATGGTAACGCGGTCGCCCTTCTCCGCCACGCCCTCGGTCTTGGCATTGTACGGACGGCTGCCCTCGGCGATCCGCTTGATGGCATCGTCGACATCGGCGTCGGAGACTTCGACGACCGGCTTCTCGACCGAGAACGACTTGAAATCGGCGAGCTGGATCGGCGGCACGACCTCGATCGCGACGGTGTAGGTCAGGTCGGTCTTACCCGACAGCAATTCCTCGACCTGGTCCTTCTCGGTCGGCATCGTGATCTTCGGCTCGCCGGCGAGGCGGAAGCCGCGATCTTCGAAGATCTGCCGGTTGGTATCGCTGATGGTCTGGTCGATGGTCTCGGCCATCACCGAGCGGCCGTAGATCTTCTTCAGATGCGCCACCGGCACCTTGCCGGGACGGAAGCCGTTGAGACGGACCTTGTCCTTGAGGTCGACCAGCTTGGCGTCCGCCTTGGCATCGAGATCGGATGCCGGGACGCTGATCTTGAATTCGTGCTTCAATCCCTCGTTGAGGGTCTCGGTGACCTGCATGGTATCAATCTTCTTCCGCTTTTGCCGCGGCCCGAGCGGCCGTGGCAGTGTTCAATCTGTTCGACGATGGGCCTTGCGGCCTAACGTCTGTGGGTTCGGCGAACCCTCACCCCATCGGGGCCAAAGGTTCTCCAAGAATTCGTCATGCAAACGCTGTAAGCGCTTGGTGCGGGCGGAGGGACTCGAACCCCCACAACTTTCGTCACTGGAACCTAAATCCAGCGCGTCTACCAGTTCCGCCACGCCCGCGCGAAAAGCATCCCAGTCCGGCCGCGATGCCGCGGGCGGCCGGGCTTATAACATGCGCCCACCGGTTCGCAGCAAAAAAATGGCCACTGTAGAGCCCGCCCTGCGACCGATCGCGACTGGACAGGTACTCTTGAAAATGGTCCGCATCGGCCGGATGGCAAGTCCTCCCGCAAGTCCCGAATTTTCCCTCACCCGGCGTCACCTGATGGGCGCCCTCGGCGCCGCGGCGCTTTGCCCCGCTCTGCCGGCCACCGGCGCGGCGCAGGGCCGGACCGCGGTCGCGCTCCAGGCCAAACCTGACCGCATCTCGCTTCGTCCGGACGGACCGGGTCCTGGCGGACCGGAGACATCGGTCTGGTCGCTCGGCAGCGGCGACCTCCGCTTCAAACGCGGCGAGGTCCTTGACGTGACCTTTGGCAATGACCTGCCGGTCGCGGCCGCGCTGGACTGCCGCGGGCTCGACGGCGTCGCGGCGGCGGAGCCACTGGCCTCCCGGGCGCTGCTTGCCGCCGGGGCCAAGGATAGCTTCCAACTGCCGCTTCGGCATGCCGGCACCTTCCTGTGCGAGCCGCTGATCGGCGATGGCGGCACGGCGCCGGCACGGCCGCGGCCGCTGATCGTGACCGGCACCTCGCCGGTCGCGGTCGACCGCGACGAGGTCCTGCTGATCGAGGAGTGGCGCCTGCGGCCGGACGGAAGCGCAATCCCGGCCGGCAATGATCCAAAAGATTCGACGCAAATTCATACGATTAACGGGAAAACCTCATACGATATCTCCGCACCGGCCAATGCCCGCCTCAGACTCCGCTTTATCAACGGCAGCCAACGCAGCGTGTTGGCGATCAAGCTGGAGAACCTCGACGTCCGTGTGATGGCCATCGACGGCCAGCCGGCCGAACCGTTTTCGGCCCGCAACGGTGCGCTCGTCCTCGCTCCCGGCAGCCGCACCGATGTCTTCGTCGACGCCGCCGGACCGGCCGGAACCAGCTTTCCGATCCTGCTGCACGACGGCAAGCAGGCCCGCCCGGTCGGCAAACTGGCCGTCTCGAACGACCCGCCGGTCCGCTCGGCGCCGTTCCCGCCGGCACCGCCGCTGCCCGGCAACGACATGCCCGCTCAGCTCGATCTCAAGAGCGCCGCAAGGTTCGAGCTAACCCTCGGCACGCCGACCGAATGGTTCCGGCCGGCGGACTTCAAGCCATCAGCCGCTCCGGCCTTTCAGGCCAAAGCCGGCCGGCCGGTTGTGCTGGCGCTGACCAACCACGGCGCGATCGCCAGCGTGTTTCATCTGCACGGCCATCACTTCCGTCTGCTCGACCGGCTCGACGACGGCTGGAAGCCGTTCTGGCTCGACACGCTCGCGATTGAGCCGGGCCAGACCCAGCGCATCACCTTCCTTGCCGAATATCCCGGCCGCTATCTGGTCGAGCAGGTCGCGACCGACTGGGCCGCGCCGCGGCTGGTCCGATGGTACAGTGTCCAATAACAAGAAGAGGAAACGTCCATGAGCCAGACAGTTGCAGCGATCCGCGGAGTTCGTGCGCGAAGCGTCGTGGTGCCGCTCAAGCGTCCGGTGAAGAACGCCTTCGGCGTGATCGATTCCGGCCCGCTGGTTCTGATCGATGTCGAGACCGACCAAGGCGTTACCGGCCGCAGCTACATCTTCGCCTATAGCAAGCTCACACTTAACCCGCTTTGTTGTCTGATCGAGGAGATCGGCCGCGAGCTGGTCGGCAAGCCGGTCGCGCCGTTCGACCTGATGAAGGCGATGGACGCCAAGTTTCGGCTGCTCGGCTGGCAGGGCCTGGTCGGCATGGCGGTATCCGGTCTCGACATGGCGTATTGGGACGTACTCGGACAGCTTGCCGGCCGGCCGCTGGTCGAACTGCTCGGCGGCTCGGCGAAGCCGATCAAGGCCTATGACAGCTACGGCGTAGTCGATCCCGTGGCCGACGAGCGCGCGCTGCGCCGCTCGCTCGACCAGGGCTTCAAGGGCATCAAGATCAAGGGCGGCGACGGTGATGCCGCCAATGACGAGCGCGTCGTGAAGGGCGTGCGCGCCCTGCTCGGCCCCGACATTGCGTTGATGATCGACTTCAACCAGTCGCTCGATCCGGCGGAGGCGACCCGCCGCATCGCTCGGCTTGCGCCCTACGATTTGCACTGGATCGAGGAGCCGGTGCCGCAGGAAAGCCTGTCCGGCCACGCCAAGGTCCGCGAGACCTCGCCGACGCCGATCCAGGCCGGCGAGAACTGGTGGTTTCCGCGCGGCTTTGCCGAAGCGATCGCGGCCGGCGCGTCCGACTTCATCATGCCCGACGTGATGAAGGTCGGCGGCGTCACCGGCTGGCTGCAGGTCGCGGGCCAAGCCGACGCCGCATCGATCCCGATGTCGAGCCATCTGTTCGCGGAAGTCAGCGCGCATCTGCTCGCGGTGACGCCGACCGCGCACTGGCTCGAGTTCCTCGACTTCGCCGGCGCGATCCTCACAAGGCCCGCCGAAATCGTCGACGGCGCCGTGACCGCTCGCGGTCCCGGGCTCGGCATCGAGTGGAACGAGTCGGCCGTCGCGAAGTATCTCGTCAGCTAGCGGCGATCCTGGCCGGTGAGCGCACGCTTCACCTTTGCGACGCATTCATGTAGGTCGATCCGAAATCGGAGCGCCCAATGTCGACCAATAGCAAGCTGACGCTCAAATTCCGCTGTCCGACGGAGCTTGACGGACTGATACCGGCCCCCATACCGGCGGCCCAGGGCGTTCCCGACTGGCTCAAGGCGATGCCGGCGACGGCCTTCTCCTCGATCAACCTGCACGACGAGGACACCATCAAGCGCTGCCCGCCGTTCGTGGATGCGATGACCTGCGGGTTCTTGCTGCCGCTGGTTTGCGATCTCAAGGTCGAGGACGGCGAAATCACCTGGGACCAGGACCTGCCGCCGGGAGGCACGCCGGAATTCCCACGCTCACCGATCGGCTTCCACGACCCGGGTCAGGTCACCGGCACTCCGCTGTTTGAAGAGGGCCGCTTCTTTCTCAAATTCCACAATTTGTGGACCGTCGAAGCCCCGGAAGGCTACGCGATCTACTTCACCCATCCCGTCAACCGCTTCGACCTGCCATTCACCACACTCAGCGGCCTGGTCAATTCCGACCTCTATGCCGACAATTGGGTGCACTTTCCGGCGTACTGGCACGACAGGAATTTCAGAGGCGTCCTCCCCAAGGGGACTCCGATCGCGCAATGTATTCCCGTCAAGCGAGACGACTGGACCGCGCAGGCAACGCCGTTCACCGCCGAAGACGCCAAGCGGGTCGGCGAACTCCGCACCGAGCTCAGACGGCAGCCGAACCTCTACCGGAGAAACTTCAGGGCGTAAGGCATGGCGGAATGCCGTCCGCCGCGCGCTCAATCTCACTCCCCGCCGAGGAACTTCGCAGCGGCGCTCTGGGAGAAGAAGAAGCGGCCATGAGATCCCGAGGCCATGACGAATGCCGCGCGTCCAAACAGCTGGGGCTGACCGCGCATCACCGAGCGCAGCGCTGCCTCGGCAGCATCGCGCTCCCCCTGCTCGAAAAGGCAGGTGGCGAGGTGGGCGCGGGTTGAGCGATCATCCGGGTATTGCGCGAGCACGCGGCGGAACGCATCCGCGGCTGCGGCGTAGTCGCCACGGAGGATCAGGACCCGCCCGAGCTGGTTGAGAATGTCGGGGCGTCCCGGCGCGGCATCACGTGCCGCCGTCAGGACGCTTGCAGCCCGCGCGATGTCATTGGTCTCCTGCAACAGGCGCCCGAGATCGAGCTTCAGGTCGACGCTCTCAGGGGCCAGCGCGAGACCGGCCTCGATCGTGCTGATCGCCTCGTCGTGTTGCCCGGCCTTGGCAAGCTGCCCGGCGAGTTCTTGAAAGGACGGAAAATATGGCGGGCGGCGTGCCGCCGTGCGCCGAAGCTGTGCGATGCCGTCGGTGACGCGGCCCGCGCCGCACAGCAACGCGCCGAGCAAAGTCTCGACCTCTCCATCGTCGCCGCGACGGGCAACGCGCTCGAGCGCGGCGATCGCCTCGCCTCCCCGGTTCTGCCCCATCAGGGCATGCGCAAGAAGAAGCACGGCGTGTCTGTCCGTGCGGTTCGATTTCAGGACGTTCGTCGCAATCTGCTCGGCCTGAGCAAACTGCTGCGCCCGCAACGCCAAGGCACCTTGTTGCAGCGCCTGAGCGAGGAAATTGTTCTGCCTGCCACTCACGAGCGAGATTCACGGTGCCGAGGGAATACCCTGCGCGTTTAGCCCGCATCTTTCGACGCGTCCACCAAAAGTATCGTAAGACGGACGAGGCCCGGATGTCCGCATCCGTTGATCACGCGGACATCGCGCGCTTCGTCCCGCTACTCCCCGCCGGCGGCGATCCCACTAGGGCTTGGTTGCAGCTTGCCGCGCACCTCCGCGGATGACGCTTCGCCGTCCATCGCCTCCGGCCGCAATGCCTCCAGCGGACGCTTGCGGGTCTCGATGCCGAGCACCGCGACCGCGATCGCCTGCACCACCAGGAGCCCGGCTACCACAGAGACGACGCCGGTGACGCCGAACCTTGTGAACAGCTCGACCACGATGAACGGCGTCACGATCGACATCAGGCGACCGGCGGTGTTGCAGATGCCGGAGCCGCGCATCCTGAGCTCGGTCGGGAACAGTTCGGGGATGTAGAGCCCCCAGGCCAGCGCCAGCATCACCGCCACCGTGAAGACCAGGAGGAAGCCGATCACGACGAAGGCGACGGGGTTGATGAACATCGGATAGATCAGTCCGAGCCCGGCAGCCGCGAGCGACAGCACGATCAGCGACGGCTTGCGGTCGATCTTCTCGCCGATCCACATTCCCGACAGCGTGCCGAGCGGGCTGCCGAGCGTCATCAGCATGGTGTAGCCGAGCGATGACGACAGGTTGATGCCCTGCTTGACGAAGAAGGTCGGGATCCAGGCGATGAAGCCGTAGACCGCGGTGTTGAGCCCGATCAGGATCAGGCAGCCGACGATGGTCCGCGCGATCAGTGCGCGCGAGAACAGGCGCGTGAAGCGAACGTCCGGCTGCACCGGGGCCGGCTGATAGGCCGGGGTCGCCAGGGTCCGGCCCTTGCCGACCTCCTGCTCGATCGCCGTCAGCACGGCCTCCGCCTCGGCGCTCTTGCCCTGCGTCTCGAGCCAGCGCGGCGATTCCGGCAGCGAGCGCCGCAGGAACCAGACGATCATCGCGCCGACGCCGCACAGCGCGAACATCCAGCGCCAGCCGAGATGCGGAATGACGACCCAGCCGACCAGGGTCGCGACGAACAACGCACCATTGGTGCAGGTCGCGAGCGCCGCGCCCCAGCGGCCGCGCTGCTGCGGCGGGATGAATTCGCTGAGCACGACATAGCCGACGACGATCTCGGCGCCGAGCCCGAGGCCCATCACGAAGCGGGCCCCGATCAGCCAGTTCATCGACGGCGCGAGCGTTGCCGCCAGCGCGCTGAGGCCGAAGATCAGGAGATTGGCCTGGTAAGCGAACTTACGGCCAAAGCGGTCGCCGGCGACGCCCGCCAGCCAGGCGCCGATCAGCATCCCGACAAAGGTCGCCGAGATGAAGCGCGCATTCTGGGCGAGGTCCGAATAGCCGGACTGAACCAGTGCGCCGAGAATGCTGCCGGCGAGGAAGATCTCGAAGCCGTCGACGAACAGCCCGGCTCCGATCAGCGCGAATATCCGGTAGTGAAATCCGGCGATCGGCAATCTGTCGAGCCGGCCCCCCGCGTTAACGCCCTTGGTCACTTCAGCCTCCCTGATTTTGATTTTGTTTTGATCGTTGTCTGCGCCGGCGTTCTGTCCCGGCGTCATCCGGTCGAGACGCGCGCCTCCTCGTCGGCCACGCCGGCATGCACGGCCTGCGGCCGCGGCAGGCCGAGATTCTCGCGCAAGGTGTCGCCCTGATACTCGCGCTGGAACAGGCCGCGGCGTTGCAGCTCGGGCACGACGAGGCGCACGAAGTCCTGGTAGGTCCCGGGCACATGGGTGGCCGCCACGACAAAGCCGTCGCAGCCGCCTTCGCAGAACCAGCGCTCCATCTGATCGGCGACCGCCTTGGGCGAACCGACGAAGGTCGGCAGTTCGGCGAGCGTTCCCCTGCCGCTGAACTGCACGAAATCGCGCGGCGTCGGATTGGGCTTGCCGCAGAGATTCATCACGCGCTCGCGGATCGCCTGCAGCCCGCTGATCGAAGCCAGCTCATCCGACGTGAACGGCTCGTCCATCGGCTTGGCCGCGAAATCGTAGTTCAACACCTCCGACAACAGCGTCAGCGCATCGATCGGCTTGGCGAGCCGGTTGATCGCCGCGAACTTGTCCTCGGCCTCGGCCTGAGTCTCGGCGACGACAGGATAGACCGCCGGCGCGATGCTGATGTCCCTGCCCGTCTTGGCCAGCGTCCCCTTCAAGTCGGCATACTGCTTCTTCGCGATGTCGAGATTGGGATAGATCACGAAGATCAATTCGCCCCAACGCGCCGCGAAGGTCTTGCCGCGGCCGCTCTGGCCGGCCTGAATGATCACCGGATGGCCCTGCGGCGAGCGCGGCACCGTGAACGGGCCGCGCGAGCGGAAGAACTGCCCGTGATGGTCGAGCCGGTGCACCTTGGCCGGGTCGGCAAACAGCCCGCTCTCGCGGTCGAAGCTGACCGCGCCGTCCTCCCAGCTGTTCCAGTGGCCGAGCACGACCTCCATGAACTCGTCCGCGCGGTCGTAGCGCAAATCGTGGCTGAGATGCTGCGAGGCGCCGAAATTCGCCGCCTCGGAGTCGTTCAGCGAAGTCACCACGTTCCAGGCGGCGCGGCCGTTCAGCAGCAGGTCCATCGTCGCGAACACCCGCGCGACGTGGAACGGCTCGTAATAGGTGGTCGAATAGGTCACGCCGATGCCGAGCCGCTCGGTCGCCAATCCCATCGTGAGCGCAACCGAGACCGGATCGAGCTTCGCCGCGCGCACGCCGTGGCGGATGGTCTCGCGAAAATCGTCGCCGAAGCGATCGGGGATCGCGAGCCGGTCGTCGAAGAAGGCGAGATGGAACTTGCCATGCTCCAGCGTGCGGCCGATCTCCTGATAATAGTCGCGCGAGAACCAGTTCGGCTTCGAGTCCGGATGGCGCCAGGAGGCAGGATAGTTCGAGCAATTCTGGGCCTGCAGGAAGCCGATCAATTTCATCTGCCTGGTCATGGCGTGGTCCCTTCGTGGCCGCCGGAGAATTGCTTCATGTCAGATCACCCCGTCGTTGCGCAGCGCGACGAGCGCCGCCGCCGTTGCGCCCGCGAGCGAGGTCAGGACTTCGTCGGTGTGCGCGCCGAGCGCGACGCCGGCGTGCCGGAACTGCGGCGGCGTGCGCGACATCTTGGGGATCGCGCTCGGCACCGCGATCGGCCCGGCGCGCGAGGGCACCTCGGCGATGTTGCCGCGCACGCGGTATTGCGGGTCGGCGAAGATGTCACTGATGCTGTAGATCGGCCCGCAAGGCACGTCGTAGCGCTCGCACTCGGCAAGCGCCGTCTCCAGCGGCATGGAGCCGATCCAGTTGGCGACCATCCCGTTGACCTCCTCGCGCCGCGCCAGGCGGCCGGCCATGGCCGCATAGCGCGGGTCGGTCGCGAGATCCGGCCGCCGCATCGCCTGCGCCAGGCGCTCGAACATCTTGTCGCTCGAACAGGCCAGCGCCACCCATTTACCGTCGGCGGTCTGGTAATGGCTGTGCGGCACGACATTGACCGTGTCGGCACCGAGGCGTTCGCGGACGAAGCCGGTCTTGGCGAACACGGTCGCCATCTCGTCGAGCAGCCGAAACACCGATTCATAGAGCCCGATATCGACCACCTGCCCGTGTCCGGTGGCTTCGGCATGGCGCAGCGCCAGCAGCACGCCGAGCGCGCCCCATAGCCCGGAAATGTAATCGGCGAGCGAGGTCGATCCCGGCATCACCGGTTGGCGTCCCGCCTCGCCGGCAAGATAAGCGAGCCCGCTGAAGCCGTGCGCGATCCGGGCGAAGCCCGGCTTGTCGCGCAGCGGGCCGTCCTGCCCATAGGCGCTGATGCGTAGCATCACGAGTTTTGGGTTGATCTCGCGCAGCGCCTCGAAGCCGAGCCCCCATTTCTCCAGCGTGCCCGGCCGGAAATTCTCCAGCACCACGTCGGATTGGCGGACCAGCTCGCGAAACAGCGCGGCGCCACGCTCGCTGCGCAGGTCGAGCGTCACCGACTTCTTGTTGCGGGCTTCGCTGAGCCAGACATAGGTGTCGCCGCAGTCGCTCGGAGTGCCGAACCGGCGCAAGGGATCGCCTGTGCCCGGCTGCTCGATCTTGATCACCTCGGCGCCGAAATCGGACAGCACCGTCCCGCAGAACGGCGCCGCCACGAAGGTCGCGATGTCGAGCACGCGAATTCCGGACAGCGGTGGCTCATGCGACATCGCGCGCTCCTTGCCTGCCCGCCGCCTGAATTGCGTCATGGCGGTCGATGATCGCCTGCGCGCGCTTGAGCACCGCAAGATCGATCAACACGCCGTCCTGCCCGAAGGCACCGTCGCCGCCGGCGCTGGCGGACTGGATCTTGGCCGTGATCTCGCGCGCCCAGCCGATCTCGCGTGCGGTCGGCGAGAACACCTCGTTGGCGGTCTCGAGCTGCGAGGGATGGATCGCCCATTTGCCCTCGAAGCCGAGCGCGGCCGCCCGCGCCGCACTGGCGCGAAAGCCTGCGGCATCGCCGAAATTGGCATAGGGGCCGTCGATGGCACGCAGGCCGTGGGCGCGGCAGGCATTGGCGATGCGGGCGAGCGCGAAGTGCCACTGGTCGTTCCAGTGTATCCGGCGCGCGCCGCCCTCGTCCGCATCGGTGAGCACGGCATAGCGCGGATCGGAGGCGCCGATGATCTCGCCGCAGGTACGCAGGTCGATCGAGTAATCGCCGATGCCGAAGATGACCGCTTCCAGCCGTTCCGACGCCTGCACGATGTCCTCGACATTGGCGAGTCCAAGCGTGGTCTCGATCAGGATCTCGATGCCCAGCGGCCTTGCGCGCGGGAACTCGCGCTCGAGCCCCGCCAGCAGCGCGTCGACGAAACGGACGTCGAACGCGGTGCCGACCTTCGGCACCATGACGAGGTCGAGGCGCGGCGCGCGGCTGACGATCTCGATGATGTCGCGATGCGCCCATTCGGTGTCGAGGCCATTGATGCGCACCGCCAGCGTCTTGTTGCCCCAGTCGATCCGGTTCAGCGCCTCGATCGCGATCTCGCGCGCCTCGGGCTTTCGCGGCGGCGCAACCGCGTCCTCCAGATCCAGGAAGATGAAATCGGCCGCGCTACTCGCTGCGCGTTCGAAGAAATGGGTCGAGGTCGCGGGAACCGCGAGTTCGGAACGCTGGACGCGGCGCGTGCGCGGCTTGGTGACGGTGAAGGACATTGGAGCATCTTTTCTGCATCGCGCCGCAGGATCGTCTCCCGCGGCCAACAACAATCATGCTAGATGTCCGACACTGATCTTTCTAACGAGATTATCTTAAGAACTGTTCAGTTCTTCGGAACAATCGCCTGCAGGGCAAAACGATGTCGCAGATCAATTTCAAGCTGCTGCACATGTTCATCGCGGTCGCCGAGAACAAGAGCTTTCGCCAGGCCTCCGAGCACCTCAACCGCTCGCAATCCGCGGTCAGCATGCAGATCAAGCTGCTGGAGGATCAGGTCGGCGCCGCGCTGTTTCATCGCACCACGCGACGCGTCGAGCTGACCGCGGAGGGACTGCAACTGCTGACGCATGCGCGGCGCGCGCTCGGCGAATGGGAGAACGGCCTGCGCGAGATCCGTGAGGTCATCGACATCCAGCGCGGCACGCTGTCGCTGGCCTGCGTCCCGACCATTGCCGCGACCATCCTGCCGCAGGCGCTGCACGCCTTCCAGGCGAGCTATCCCGGCGTCAACATCAATCTGCGCGAGCTTGCGGCCGAGGACATGCTGGACTGCCTGCGCCGGCGCGAGGCGGATTTCGGCATCGGGCCGGAGACGGACGGCTCGACCGAGTTTCAGTTCGCGCCGCTGTTCAACGACCCGATCTATGCGCTGGCGACAAGAGCGTTTCCGTTTCGCAAGCGCAGCGCTGTCGACCTAACCGAACTGTCCGCCTATCCGATCCTGCTCAACTCAAAATCGGCGGCGCTGCGCTCGATGCTGGAGCGCGCGCTCGCCACGCGCAATCTGCAGATGAAGATCAAGTTCGAGGTCGAGCACAGCTACACGCTGGCCGCGCTGGCCGGCGCCGGTCTCGGCGTCGGCATCCTGCCGAAGGTCGCCTTGCCGCGGCCGGTCAGGAAGACGATGCAGGCGCTACCGATCGTCAATCCGACGCTGGAGCGCACCGTCTGCATCGTCTCGTTGCGCGGACAATCGTTCTCGCCGGCTGCCGGCGCGGCGCGCTGACATCAGTGATTCACAAATTCCTCAAGCCGCGCCCTTAGGTCCGCCGGGCCAACCCGCAGAACGCGCCACCAAAATAGATCAGCGGCGTCTCCCCCTCACGCGGATGCATCGCGCGGACCGCCCCGACGAAGATCGAATGCGTGTCGTGCGCATGCTCGTCGATCAGCTCGCAGTCGAGCCCGATCAGCGCATCCTTAAGGATCGGCGCGCCCGTGGCCAGCGACAGCCAGCCGTCGGCGTCGGAAAAGCGATCGTCCCGCTCAATGCCGCGGCGGCCGGCGAACACATTGGCCAGCTCGGCCTGGTCGGCGTGCAGCATGTTGACGCCGAACGCGGCGGTGCGCCGGATCAGGCCATGCGCGCTCGCCGAGCGGTTGACGCAGGCGATCAGCCGCGGCGGCGTGTCCGACAGCGAACAGACCGACGTCGCCGTCATCCCCGTTCTGTCGCCCGGGCCGCCCGCCGACAGGATCGTCACCGCACCGGCGTGGTGGCGCATCGCCGCGCGATAGGACGCGGGGTCGACGCTCCCGTGAGCCGGGGCGGCGTTACGTGAGGCGGTCGAAAGCAGGCTGGTCGGCGCGTTCATCTGACTGTTCCGGGCGAGAGGCGACGGTTTTGAATCGTATAGGCCAGCTCGACCGATCGCAGAAACGCAAATATCTAACCAGTTGTTCAGATCATCCGATCAATGCCGTCAGGCGTGTGCAGGCCGCCGAGCCGCGGCAGCGCCTGATCGAATGCCGCGCGATGCACGCGCGCGGCGGCATCCATGTCGGCCAGCGCGAGCCGCCTAATACTCAATCCCGAACTCGTCATAGAGGCGGCGGAACACGGCGGGCAGCACTTCGGTGAGATCTTCCGCGATCAGGCCGGGGCCCGCCTCGCTCGCGCTCTCGCCGTGCATCCAGACGCCGATGCTGGCGGCCTCGAAGGCCGCGACGCCCTGCGCCAGGAAACCCGCGATGATGCCCGACAGCACGTCGCCGGCGCCGGCGGTGGCGAGCCAGGGCGGCGCATTGGCGGCGACGGTGGCGCGGCCGTCGGGAGACGCGATCACCGTGTCGGCGCCTTTCAGCAGCACCACCGCGCCGGAGCGCTCGGCCGCCGCGCGCACGCGCTCGAGCTTGGAGCGGCCGGGATGCTTGTTGGAAATATCGCTGAACAGCCGCGGAAACTCGCCCTCATGCGGCGTCAGTACCACCTGCTGACCGGCGCTTGCCTTGATCGCCTCGAACAGCCGGTCCGGCGCGCCGGCAAAGCTGGTCAGCGCGTCGGCGTCGAGCACCAGATGCCGCTGCGCCGACAGCGCGGTGTGGACGAAGTCACGGGTCCGCGCGCTGACCCCGGCGCCCGGACCGATCACGCAGGCATTGAGGCGCTTGTCGCCAAGCAGCTCGGCGAACTGGATCGGGTTGTCGACCGCGCGCACCATCACCGCGGTCAGCGCCGCGGCATTGACGGCAAGCGCATCACGCGGCGAGGCCAGCGTCACGAGGCCGGCGCCGGCGCGCAGCGCCGCTCGCGCGGCGAGCCGTGCCGCCCCGGTCGAGGCGAGATCGCCCGACACCACGACGGCGTGCCCCCGCGCGTATTTGTGGCCGTCGATCCGCGGCACCGGAAACGACCATCGCCAGGCCTCCGGCGCATTCTCGGCGGTGAGCGGCTTGATCTCGTCGAGCACCTGCGCGGCGATGCCGATGTCGGCAACACGCACCCGGCCGCAGTACATCCGGCCCGGCAGCAACAGATGCGCGGGCTTCTTGCGGAAGAAGGTGACGGTCTCGGTGGCCTGCACGGCCGCGCCCATCACCGCGCCCGATGTGCCGTTGATGCCGCTCGGCAGGTCGACCGCCAGCACCGGCGTACCGTTGGCATTGATCGCCGCGATCATCTCCAGCGGATCGCCCTTTACCGGCCGGTTGAGGCCGGCACCGAACAGCGCGTCGACGATCAGCGCCGGCTTGCCGAGCGCCTGCGGGTTGAACGGCAGCACCGGATATTTCCAGCCCTTCGCCGCCAGCGCCGCGTCGCCCTGCAGGCTGTCGCGCTCGCAGAGCAGGATCACCGAGACCTCGCGGCCGCGCGCGGCAAGCTCGGCGGCGGCGACAAAGCCGTCGCCGCCATTGTTGCCGCGGCCGGCGACCACCACGATCGGCCCCTCCTCGACCAGGTCCATCGCGGCTTCCGCGACGGCCTGGCCGGCGCTCATCATCAGCGCGAAGCCTGGCGTTCCGGCTGCGATGGTCAGCCGGTCGGCGCGTTCCATCTCGGTCGTCGTCAGAACGTCCATGCCGAATCCTCAATCGCTTCGCCTTTTCGAGAGGCAATTCCTGTGACGTTCGCGGGGTTTCTACTGGCCGACTGCATACGGATTGATCTATTTGCCTATTTGTTGGGCTTGGATATCATAGCCCATGTGGTTCGATATCAGCCGATTGCCTGTTAAAAGGCTGATAACATTCCGAAATCGGGGACCTTAACAACTTGGCATAGACCCTGCTTTTGAGGAAGCCGCGCGCAAGGCCGCTTCATGCGACCATTGCGCGTGTTTCCGGCCACCGGCCGGAAGCCTTAAGACCAACCAGACTGCGCCCCACGCGCATCGAACTCGACCCTGCAATCTGCAATGCCCGGGAGGCGCTCAGTGAAGAAGATTGAAGCCATCATCAAGCCCTTCAAGCTCGACGAGGTGAAAGAAGCGCTCCAGGAAGTCGGACTGCAAGGCATCACCGTCACCGAGGCCAAGGGATTTGGCCGCCAGAAGGGCCATGCCGAACTCTATCGCGGTGCGGAATACATCGTCGACTTCCTGCCCAAGGTGAAGATCGAGATCGTGATCGGCGACGACCTGGTCGAGAAGGCGATCGACGCGATCCGCCGCGCGGCGCAGACCGGGCGGATCGGCGACGGCAAGATCTTCGTCTCCAACATCGAGGAAGCCATCCGCATCCGGACCGGCGAATCCGGGCTGGACGCTATTTAAGGGCGGTGCTATCCGGATTTTCTGACGGCAAAAGAGAAAAAAGGCTGCTTCGGCAGCCTGATTTCGTTTGTGTAGTCACACGAACTCGCCAAAAGCGGGAATAACGTCGCTCTCCGCTGGAAACCGACCCGCACATCCATAAGGGGTATTCATGAAGACCGCCAAAGACGTCCTGAAATCGATCAAGGACAACGACGTCAAATACGT
Source organism: Bradyrhizobium sp. USDA 4506 (assembly GCF_054058795.1). NCBI lineage: Bacteria > Pseudomonadati > Pseudomonadota > Alphaproteobacteria > Hyphomicrobiales > Nitrobacteraceae > Bradyrhizobium > Bradyrhizobium sp. USDA 4506. Next base: position 3,112,203 of record NZ_JBSSBM010000002.1, read on the forward strand.
CGACCTGCGCTTCACCGATCCGCGCGGCAAGTGGCAGCACGTCACCTTCGACGTCAGCATGATCGACGATGACATCTTCGCCGAGGGAACGATGTTCGACGGCTCGTCGATCGCCGGCTGGAAGGCGATCAATGAATCCGACATGTGCCTGATGCCCGACCCGGTCACCGCGACGATCGACCCGTTCTTCGCCGAGACCACCATGGTCATCACGTGCGACGTGCTCGAGCCGACCACCGGCGAGCCCTACAACCGCGACCCCCGCGGCATCGCCAAGAAGGCCGAGGCGATGGTGAAGTCGATGGGCGTGGGCGACACCGTGTTCGTCGGCCCCGAGGCCGAGTTCTTCGTGTTCGACGACGTGCGCTATTCGGCCGAGCCCTACAACACCGGCTTCCGCCTCGACTCCTCCGAGCTGCCGATCAACTCGGCGACCGAATATGAGGGCGGCAACCTCGGTCACCGCATCCGCACCAAGGCCGGCTACTTCCCGGTGCCGCCGCAGGACTCGGTGCAGGACATGCGCTCGGAGATGCTCGGCGCGATGGCCAAGATGGGCGTCAAGGTCGAAAAGCATCACCACGAGGTGGCCTCGGCCCAGCACGAGCTCGGCATGAAGTTCGACACCCTGACGCTGATGGCCGACCATATGCAGATCTACAAGTACTGCATCCACCAGGTCGCCCACATCTACGGCAAGACCGCTACCTTCATGCCGAAGCCGGTCTATGGCGACAACGGCTCGGGCATGCATGTGCATCAGTCCATCTGGAAGGACGGCAAGCCGACCTTCGCCGGCAACAAATACGCCGACCTGTCGGAGACCTGCCTGCACTACATCGGCGGCGTCATCAAGCACGCCAAGGCGATCAACGCCTTCACCAACCCGTCGACCAACTCCTACAAGCGTCTGGTGCCGGGCTATGAAGCCCCCGTGCTGCTCGCCTATTCCGCGCGCAACCGCTCGGCGGCCTGCCGCATCCCCTACACCGCGAACCCGAAGGCCAAGCGCGTCGAGGTGCGTTTCCCCGACCCGATGGCCAACCCCTATCTCGGCTTCGCCGCGATGCTGATGGCCGGTCTTGACGGCATCAAGAACAAGATCGATCCGGGTCCGGCGATGGACAAGGACCTCTACGATCTGCCGAAGGAAGAGCTGAAGCAGATCCCGACCGTCTGCGGCTCGCTGCGCGAGGCGCTCGAGAGCCTCGACAAGGACCGCGCGTTCCTCAAGAACGGCGGCGTGTTCGACGACGACTTCATCGACGCCTATATCGAACTGAAGATGACCGAGGTCGCGCGTTTCGAAATGACCCCGCACCCGGTGGAATTCGAGATGTACTACTCGCTGTAAATCTTACGGCACCGACGACATGCGAAAGGCGCTTCCACCGGAAGCGCCTTTTGTTTTTGGGTGAGAACGGTGCGTAGGATGGGTAGAGCGAAGCGAAACCCATCGCACCGGTGCAAGCCTTGAGATGATGGGTTTCGCTTCGCTCCACCCATCCTACGCAGGGCAGTTACACCTTCGCCTTGGCGAGCCGCCGTCCGCCGGCGTCGAGCGCGCCGAATTTGCCCGCGATCATGTCGGGCGTCGGGATCATCCCGCCGAGCGACCAGCTCGCCGGCTCACCCTCCTCGATCTTGACCCAGACGTTGCGGCGGAAGTCCGGGTTACCTGCCCCTCGATCTCGACCATGAGGTCGGTGACGCGCTCCAGCAGCGCCTGCTTCTGCGCGACATCGAAGATGCCGCGGACGGTGGAAATGGTGACGTAAGGCATGGTCTCTCTCCATTGCTGAGGGTGTGACAACGCAGCGAAGATGGACCGGCACGGCACTATCAGGCAGTGGCCGATCGGACAGAGATCGGGCAATATCTGCCACCGCCCGATTGCGCTGATCGGCTAGCATGACGGCAAATTCCGGAGGTCCCATGAAGCTTGCGATCCTCGCGCTGGAAGGCTGCATGCAATCGGCGGTCGCCGGCATCGCCGACATCCTCACCCTCGCCAACCATGTGATGCAGCTGCGCGGCGGCAAGGCGCGCTTCAGCTGGCAGACGCTCTCGCTCGACGGCAAGGCGGTGCGCGCCGGCGGCGGCAAGTTGCTCGCCGTCGATGGCGCGGTGGGCAGGCGGACGGCGTGCGACGCGATCATCGTGCCGGGCAGCCTGGTCGATCATCTCACCGCCGAGCGCCTGCAACCGCAATATGACCGTGCCGGCGCCTGGCTGCGCCGGCAGCATGCCAGCGGCCGGTTGATCGGCGCGTTCTGCAGCGGCGTGCTGCTGCTCGCCAATGCCGGCCTGCTCGACGGCCGCCGCGCCACCATCACCTGGTGGCTGCAGAGCGAACTGCATCGACGCCATCCCAAGGTCGATCTCGCCGGTGATGCCGTGATAACGCAGGCCGATCGCCTGGTCTGCGCCGCCGGCCCGATGTCGTGGGTCGATCTGTTGCTGCGGCTGATCGAACTCGTCGAAGGCGCGGAGGTCGCAAAAGTCTGCGCCGACTATGCGGTGATCGACACCGCGCAGCGCACCCAGGCGATCTTCATGCCGCTCGGCTACATGCTCGGCCAGGATCCGCTGCTGATCAAGGCGGACATGCTGGTGCGCCGCACCGGCAAGGCCCCGATCACGGTGCGCGGCCTCGCACACGCGCTCGGCCTCAGCGAACGCACGCTGAACCGCCGCTTCCGCGAACTGACCCACGAGCCGCCGCAGGCCTTCATCATGCGCCGCCGCGTCGAGCACGCCCGCACGCTATTGGAAACAACGGCGCAGCCGATCAAGGCGATCGCCCGCGCCACCGGCTATGAGGACGAGAGCAGCTTTCGAAAAGCCTTCCGCAAGCTCACGCTGACGTCGCCGCAGGCCTATCGCGCGCAGCGATCGATGCGCGCGGCCTGATCGCAGGAAGCCCGGAAGACTACGGTCAGCAACGCTGACGAACCTGATGACGTGATGCGAACCGCACACAAGGTTGTGTTTCCGGGATCGACAACGCCTGGGCTCGGGTGTTCACTGCCGGCAAGGACCCGAAAGCGGCTTCCGATAAAACACACATTCATTTTTCTGCATGGGGAGAAACGAGATGTCTTTCGTCGCTCGACGAATGGCGGCGCTTTCGACCGCCATCACCATTCTCGCTGTCTGTGCTGGCAGCGCATTCGCCCAGAAGAAATACGACACCGGCGCAACCGATAACGAAATCAAGATCGGCAACATCATGCCCTATAGCGGGCCGGCATCCGCCTACGGCACCAGCGGCCGGGCCCAGGCGGCCTATTTCCGCAAGATCAACGCCGAGGGCGGCATCAATGGCCGCAAGATCAACTTCATCTCCTATGACGACAGCTACAGTCCGCCGAAGACGGTCGAGCAGGCGCGCAAGCTGGTCGAAGGCGACGAGGTCCTGCTGATCTTCGCCTCTCTCGGCACGGCATCCAACGGCGCGATCCAGAAATACATGAACGTGAAGAAGGTGCCGCAGCTGTTCATTCAGACCGGTGCCACCAAGTGGAACGATCCGCAAAGCTTCCCATGGACCATGGGCTGGCAGCCCAGCTATCAGAGCGAGGGACGGATCTACGCCAAGCACATCCTGAAGGAAAAGCCGGGCGGCAGGATCGCGGTCCTCTACCAGAACGACGATTATGGAAAGGACTATCTCAAGGGCCTGAAGGACGGCCTCGGCGACAAGGCGGCGTCGATGATCGTGATCGAGGATGCGTATGAGGTGGCCGAGCCGACGATCGACACGCACATCGTCAAGATGAAATCGATGAATGCCGACGTATTCGTCGACATCGCCACACCGAAATTCGCGGCGCAGGCCATCAAGAAGGCGGCCGAGATCGGCTGGAAACCGCTGCACATCCTCAACTCGGTAGGTTCCTCGCTCGGCGCCGTGATCCAGCCTGCCGGCTTCGAGAACGCACAAGGCATCATCTCGGTGGCCTACCTGATGGATCCGCTCGATCCGCAATGGAAGGACGATCCCGGCATGAAGGCGTTCGACGAATATCTCTCCAAATATTTCCCCGAAGGCAATCGGGCCGACAGCCTGATTATGACAGGGTACAATGCGGCTCAGACGCTGGTTCAGGTGCTTAAGCAGTGCGGCGACGATCTCACGCGCGCCAACGTCATGAAGCAGGCCGCCAACCTGAAGGCCTTCCGCACCACCAACCTGCTGCCCGGCATCACAATGAACACCAGCACGATCGATTTCGCGCCGATCAAGCAGATGCAGCTCAGACGACTCAAGGGCGAGCGATGGGAGCTGTTCGGGCCGATGCTCAGCGCGGAAGTGGGAGGTTAGCCGACCGCAGCCCCTCACTGCGCCGCCCGGCGGTCCGAGCGTTATCCGCGTCATTGCGAGGAGCTCGCGACAAAATTGCAAAGCAATTTTGCGCTGAAGCGACGAAGCAATCCATCTCTCCGCGTATCCGGAAAGATGGATTGCTTCGCTTCGCTCGCAATGACGCTAGTAGCCTTGGATCTGTAGGATGGGTAGAGCGCAGCGAAACCCATCATCTCGCCCCCTGCACAAGCGATGGGTTTCGCTTCGCTCTACCCATCCTACGGAGCTTGACCTACACCCGGAACAGCTTCGCGTACCTCGCCTTGATCTCCTCCGACTGCACCTGCACCTGGGCCGGATCGGCCTTGAGCATTTTCAGTTTGTCGAGCGGCACGTGACCGGCCTTCTCCTTCACCTTGGCGTGGAACGAGCGGTGCGCGAATTCGTCAGCCAACATCTGCTGGGTCTCGGCGCTGAAAAAATAGCTCTGGAACAGCCGCGCCGCATTCGGGTTCGGCGCGTTCTTGAAGATGCCGCTCGGGACGATGATCAGCGGCGCGCCCTCGGCGGGATAGACCACCTCGACCGGCTTGCCCTGATCCTTGGCCAGCACGAGGTTATAGTCGTTGCCGTCGGCCATCACCGCACGCTCGCCGAGCAGGATCTTCTTCGGCGGATCGGCCGCCGACTGCACCTGCATCACGCGCTGTTGCGAAAGCTTCTCCAAATACGGCCAGCCGAGGTCGCGCGCCAGCACGAAGGTCGCGGTCATGATCGCGCCGGAATAGCTCGGGTGGCCCTTGACGATCTTGCCGCGCCACTTGGGATCGAGCAGGTCGGCGTAGCTCTTCGGCGCCTCCTCGCGCTTCACCTGCTCGGTGTTGTAGCCGATTACCTCGAACCAGGCGCAGGATGTCGCCGAGGTGCCGTCGGGATCGATCTGGTCGGCCGGAAAATGCCTGGCGACGTCCTCCGGCACATAGGCCGCGAGCCAGTCGTTCTTCTTCCAGTCGAGGTAATGCGCGGGATCTGTGGAATTGGCGACGTCGACGGCGTTGATGCCGCTGCCCTGCTCCTGTGCGATGCGCTGGAAGATACGCTCCGCGCCCGAGCGCTCGACGCGGACGCTGATCCCGGGATATTTCTGCTCGAAGTCACGCGCGAGACGCTCGGCCGTGTTCAGCTCCAGCGCGCTGTAGAACGAGATCTTGCCTTCCTTCTTGGCGGCTGCGATCAGCTCCGGCGTCACGGCTTCCGCCGGCGGCGCCGCCGCGCGCAGCGGCTCCGCGAATACCATGCCGGCGGCGGTGGCCGCCGTCACCTTGAGCCAGTCGCGCCTCGACCATTTGCGGTCCTGCATTCCATACTCCCTGAAATCGGGCCGTTGACCGGCCGCGCCTTTGTCGCGGGAGCTTAGCGCGTAGGATGGGTAGAGCGAAGCGAAACCCATCAAATAGCGGCCGCATCAGGGATGATGGGTTTCGCGCAGTTTATCATCGGGCCGCGCTTGCGGACCCGTTGGCATCCAGGTCACGCCGCGGCTACGTCTTCGCGGGCGGATTCTCGCGCAGGAAGCGTTCGAGATCGGGCTGCACGGAATAAGGCTGCGGAACCGGATCGCCCTGAAAGTCGACCTGAAGATCAAGGCAGCGCCGCAGCATCCGCGCCAGCTCGCCGCGCCGATAGGGCTTGGTCAGCAGCGGAATGCCGTGGCCGCCACGCCCCTGCTGCGCGGGCAGCACGCCGTCGCTGTAGCCCGAGGTGAACAGCACCCGCAGTGCCGGGCGCCCGGCCATCAGCGTCTCCGCCAATTGCCGGCCGTTCATGCTGCCGGGCATCACGATATCGGTGAACAGAAGGTCGAACGCGGTGCCGCGTTTGACGATCTCGAGCGCGGCGTCCGCGTTCGCCGCAACCAGAACGTGGTAGCCGAGGCTTTCGAGCTGGCCCGTGACATAGTCCCGGATCGTAGGATCGTCCTCGACGCACAGGATCGTCTCGTCGCCGCCCCTGACGGGCAGATCGTCCTCCTCCGCCGCGCGCTGTGCGGTGCCGTCGGCCTTCGGCAGATAGATCCTGAAGATGGTGCCGCGCCCCTGCTCGCTCTTGACCTCGATACCGCCGCCGCTTTGCTTGACGAAGCCGAACACCATGCTGAGCCCAAGCCCGGCGCCCTGCCCGACCTCCTTGGTGGAAAAGAACGGATCGAAGATCTTCTCTAGATGCGTCGGCGAAATGCCGGTGCCGGTATCGGTCACCTCGATCACGAGATGATCGCCGGCGCGCTCGACGCCGCACGCCACGGCGTCGGGAATCCCGAGCTGGATGTTGCGGGTCGCAAAGGTCAGCGTGCCGCCGTCAGGCATGGCATCGCGCGCATTGATGGCGAGATTGACCAGCGCGGCACCAAGCTGGCTGCGGTCGACGAAGGCGAGCCAGGCGTTGCGGCCGAGCTCCGTCCTGATCTCGGTCTGCGAGCCGAGCGTCTGCGACAGCAGCCGGACCACCTCGCCGACCAGGTCGTTGACGTCGGTCTCGCCGGGCTGCAGCGGTTGCTTGCGCGCGAATGCCAGGAGGCTCGAGGTGAGCTGCGCGCCGCGATCGGCGGCATCGCTGATCAGCTTGGCGATTGCGGCGAGTTGCGGGTTGTCCTTGACGCCGTCGGCGAGGATCTCGATCGTGCCGGTGATCACGGTCAGCATGTTGTTGAAGTCGTGCGCGATGCCGCCGGTCAGCCGCCCCAGCGATTCCGACTTCTGCGCCTGGATCAACTGCTCCTCGGCGATCCGGCGCTGGCTGACGTCCCTGACAAAGGAATTGATGATCCAGCCGTCACCGCGGCGCAGCGCGTTGAGGGACACCTCGACATAGAACCGGTGACCGTCGCGGTGCAGGCACGCCGTTTCATAGCGCATGCCCATGCCGCCGGCCGCGGTCTCCTGCAGGAAGCGGGTGATCCGCTGCCGGTGCGCGAGGCGCAGCTCCTCCGGAAACACCAGTTCGACCACCCGATAACCGACCGCCTCGGAGCGCGTCCAGCCGGTCAGCGCCTCGGCCTGCGGGCTCCAGTCGAGAATGACGCCGTCCTGGTCGGTCTGGACGAAGGCGTCGAGCGCGGTCCTGACGATGGCCTGCGCCATCTGCTCGCTCTCGACAAGCGCCTGGTGGGCCCGCCGCTGCGCGGTGACGTCGTGCAGCACGGCGACCGCGCCCCGCAGATTGCCGGTATCGTCGCGCAGCGGCCGCGCGTTGACGACAAGGAAGACGGCCGGTTGCGGCGGTTGCGGTTTGACGATCAGCTCGAAATCGTCGACGTCATCGCCGCGCAGCGCACGCGCCATCGGCGTGTCCGGGATCGGCATCACGGTGGTGCCGTCGGCATAATAGTTCTGGAAGGTGCGAACGCCGGTCAGGGTATCAAAACCGGGTTCGACACTGTACAGCCGTCGCGCCGCGGCGTTGACGATCACGATCATCCCGTGCTCGTCGGCGACCACCACCGGATCGCGGATGCTCTCGACGGTCTTCTCCAGCAGGTGCTGCCTGCTGCCCAGCTGCGCCGACAATTCGGCAAGCGTCGCCGCGAGCTGAGCGGTCTCGCCGTCATCGCTTGAGCCGAGCGAGACCTGCTGGCCGCGCGACAACGCCTCCGCCGCCCGCACCAGCTGGGCGGGCGTCCTGGACAGCGATCTCGCAATCACCTCAGCCGTCATCAATACCACCGCAACCGCGCCACCCGCGAGCAGAACGCCCGGCCAGGTCACGCCATGGATGAAGCCCAGCGCGAGCAGGAGCGCGGCGACGGGAAACAACATCCCCATCGCCAGACGGCCCAACAAATTCATCCCGACCAACCCCTCGTGTCGGCTGCACCCGAAAATGGAAAAGGAAAAGCAGTATTCGGAAAGGGTCGTCGGCGCCGGAGCAAATATCCCTGTTGCTTAGCCGAGTCCGGCGCCGCAATCCGCCACTTTCGTATCCGTATTAGTACGGAGGAAGGCCGATTCCGGCGCACGCGCAATACCGGAAGAATAGCTGCGACCTGTCGACCAGCGGTACATCTCGCCGGCAGCACAACTCAACATACCGAGAATTTGCAGGAGGGCCCCGGAGTACATGTTTTGGCGCCGTGGTCAGCCGTCGGCCGAACGCGCCAGGCGGGATGCCGACATGGTCGCTCGCCAAACATGGACCACTCCCGCGTTTCAGGGTCCAGCCCAGCCCTCGCCGGCGCTTGGCGACGCTCTCAACGCCGACTTACGACACCTCGAAGTAACGTGCCTCGGCTGCGAGACGCATCGTGAGGCGGCCGAACAGGACCTCGATCCACGAGCTCGAGCGCCCCGTGGCAAGCGGTGTTCCCGATTGCGGACGAACAATATCTCGGCCAAAATCGTCGGGACAATTCAGGAAGGATGAGCTTACAAAAAGAGAGACGATGTGACGTGCAGGCCGCATCCTCATCCCTCGTAGGCTTAAGCTGCAAATACCGATCTGGGTCCCGTTGAATGTTAGCGCGCCGAAGAGCGGATCTGCTCTCAAGGCGGGTGACCTTGCATTTGCTACGGAGCACAAAATGGATTCCATGCTGAATGACAGGGTCGCGGAAGGGCGGCTCGTGAGCTTGGAAGAGCAGCTTTCGAACCTCGCGCGCGAAGCAGGAGTCAGCCCTTCCGGCCCGCCGACCGGCAAGAAAGCGTTTCACACGCCGCTAGAAGCGGTTCATCGATTGGCGGATTGGCGCCACCTGGCCATTGTCGGTTCCGTGCTGGCAGCATGCATTGGTGGCGCTGCTTGGTGGTGGTCGTCACCCAGCGATACGGCGATGGTGGCCTCCCCTGGCCACTCCTCACCTCCTGCGCAAACCCCGCCGAAGGACGCCGCGCCGAAAGACGTTGCGCCAACTGCCGCCGCACTTTCTTCCGACTTGGCGCAGCAGCTTCAACCGATGGCGCGCGATCTCGCTGCCTTGAGGCAAGCGGTCGAACAGCTTGAGGTGAGGCAAGAACAATTGGTCCGCGACCATAAAAATGTCGCAAGCCAACTCGAGGCGAGCCAAGCAGAAATGGCACGCAGCAAAGATATCATCGACCAGATCAAGGCGACCCAGGATCAGATGGCTCGCGAAAGCGAGACGGTCACCGAGCGGCTCAACGCAAGCCAGGACCAGCTGGCCGGTGTCATTGCCAACGCCGCAGAGCCGAAGGTAAGCCCCGAACAGCCAACGGTAGCCCCGGAAATACCACTGCCGCGTCCGCGGCCGTCGACCGATGTTGCCCAGGCGCGCAAACCGGCGCCAACCCCGACGCGGCCGCACGCCACCAGCAAACCGCAACCGCCGGCATGGCCATGGTCAGTGCGCTAATGCCGTGACGTGCTGCTTCCTGCGTGCCGTCGACGCGGCAACGGCCGATACCTGCACTTTGCGATCAACGAAGCAACACGAAGAGGCCGCTGGCGCTGGTCAGCGGCCTCTTGAACCTGATCTTAAATGAACGTCTTGGTGGTAAAATCTTTGCCTCAGGTCCGCCTTTATTAAACGGGGAATTTGCCACACAGTGAAGTCCCAACAGGTGCGATGCTCAACGGAACTCTTGTGACGTTGCGGGGACAACACACTTTGCGTTCGTGACGTCCTGAGTTCTAGGAACGATCTACTCGCCTGCCGCTCGGCTCCCATCGATTGGCCAAGGAAAGCCCCGCGTCTTTCATGGCTTCCCGAACCGAGGTTCGACAAACCGACCCGACGGACAGGCGACGCCACACCTTTGGTGTCGTCCCTGCGAAGGTGTTCGGTCCCGTGTGATTGGCGAGGGCCTGGATTGGCGCCAGGTAGCCGAGGCATTTGAGGCGGGTCCGATTGTAGTCGTGGACGAACTTGGCGATGAAGGCGTCGCGGTCGGCGTGGTTGACAAAGGTACGGCGCGCGCTGCCCCGTTTGTGTTCGCGGCCGATGGCTTCAGCGATGCGCCGGTTGAAGCGTTCGACGAGGCCGTTGGTTTGCGGGTGGTAGGGCTTGGTCAGGCGATGCTCGATTGCGCGCTGCTTGCAGAGCCGATCAAAGGGGTGGTCGCCGGAAGGCTTCCCGACCGGTTTGTTCTTCTTGTCGACGGCGAAGCGGTCGGTGAACTCGGCTCCGTTGTCGGTCAGGATGGTGTGAACACCGTGCGGAAAGTCGGCCAGGAAGCGTTCGAGGAAGCCGGTCGCGGTCGTTCCGTCTCGCCTGGAATGGATCTCGACGAAGACGTATCGGGTGGCGCGATCGATCGCGACAAAGGCATAACTGGTGCGGCGTTGCAGCGCGGGCAGATACTTCACGTCGATATGAATGAAGCCGATGCTGGCGCTTTCGAAGACGCCGGCCCTGGGCTTGTCAGGCTTGGCAAGCCGGCTGATGCCGTTGCGCTGCAGGCAGCGGTGGATCGCGCTGCGGGACAGCTTGGCATTGATGCACCGCTGCATCACCTCGACGATATCGTCCAGCGGCAGCTGCAGCGATGTCCGCAGCTCACACACCGCCCGTTCCTCAAGGGCGGACAGGCTGGTCGTGAGGTGCTTCGGCCGATGCGAGCGATCCTCGACCGTGCTGCGACCGCGCCAGCGATAGATTGTGGTCTCGCTGACCCCCAGCTCGGCCGCCAATTGGGCGACCGACTTCCTGCTGCGCTGGATGTAGGCACGCGTCTTCGGTGTCGTCGTGGCGTTCGCATGCAGGCTCAGTTCCATGACGCGAAGCGCTCCATGATAAAAGCCACGCCTCGTTCTACACCGATTCCATCCAACCAATCAGCAGGGACCAAACACGAAGGCAGGGACCCATAACCACCGACGGTCCTTGTTGAGCAGTGCCGCAACGACGAGTCCCCCTCCACAACAACCGCCGCGGAGCATGGGTCCATGCTTTCGTAGGGACGACAGCGCGTTTTTCGGAGACGACGTCGTGATTAACGCGCAGGGACGATGGCGGTGAAACCGTCCTACGCCGCCCGCCGCCGTTCGCGCAGCGCGTCGCCGAAGGCTTCGAACAGGGCGCGGTTGATCGGATTGCGCTGCGGATCGTATTCGGCGTGCCACTGCACACCCAGCGCAAAACCCGGCGCATCGGCGATGCGGATCGCCTCGATGGTGCCGTCCTCGGCGATGCCCTCGATCACGACGCGCTTGCCGGGCTCGAGGATGCCCTGGCCGTGCAGCGAATTGACTCGAATGGTCTCCCGGCCGAGGATTTTTGCGAACGCGCCGCCCGGCGTCAGCGCGACGTCATGACGGTCGGCGAACACAACGGTCGGGTCAGGATGGATCTCGCCGTTCTCCAGCCGCGGCATCCGGTGGTTCATGCGGCCTGGAATCTCGCGGATCTCCGGATGCAGCGAGCCGCCGAAGGCGACGTTCATCTCCTGCAGGCCGCGGCAGATACCGAAGATCGGCACACCGCGCGCGACGCAGGCTTCCGACAGCGCCAGCGCAACGTCGTCGCGGTGGATGTCGTAGGGCTCGTGGGCGGCGCAAGGTTCGGTATTGAAGCGGGTCGGATGAACATTGGCGCGGGCCCCGGTCAGCACCACCCCATCGACCACGTCGAGCAAGGCGCCGACCTCGGTGATTTCGGGGCTGCCAGCGAACATCAGCGGCACCGCGCCCGACACCTCGGCAACCGCGCGAAGGTTGCGCTCCCCGACCATCTGGACTGTGAAACGATTTTCGATGCGATGGGCGTTTCCGATCACGCCGACCACGGGCCGTCTCATTATTGAAGTCTCGCGCAATGATTCTTCTAAGTTTGCGACGTTGCGGAGACGATCATGCCTTCGAGTTCCCGCCGGATCAACTGTCTATATCTGCACAGGGGGGCTTGCAGTCCTGCACAGATTCGCGCCCCTCGGGACCCAAAGCCGGCCAGATGCCCACCGATCGCGCCCGGCCCCGCACCCCGTCAGCTGCGAACCGGCACGGCCCCGCCAGCTTGATCCCGGCGGGGTTTTCGCCAAAGACTGCTCGAAACACCGTCGCGAAGGGGGGAATCACCCGTGACAGACTCGGCTGACAATCGCCTGCAGGCCCGCAACGACTTGGCATGGGCGATCGCCGTCGGCGGCATCGGCGTGGTGCTGTTCGCTGCCCTGCTGACCTTCGCCTGGCATTTTGCCGCGACCTTGTTCCTGCTGTTCGCCGGCATGCTGCTCGGGGTCGCCCTCAATGCCATGACCACCCTGCTCGGCCGGCTGACCAAGCTGCCCCACGCGTTGCGGCTTGCGATCGTCTGCCTGGCGATGGCCGGGCTGCTGTCCGGCATCGTGTTCCTCGGCGGCACCACGATCGCGCAGCAGGCCACGGTGCTGAGCAACACGATCAAGTCGCAGCTCGGCAGCGTCAAGGACTTCCTCGAACAGCACGGGGTCGACACCAGCTATCTCGATTTCACCAATGCCGCGGGCGAGGCGAAGGGCGAAGGCAGCGCCGTGACGACGACAACGACGACGCCCGCGCCGTCCCAGTCCCACGGCATCCCCGGCGCCGGCGCGCTGGCCTCAAGCGGCGGCGCCATCATCAGCCAGACGCTGAAGGTGCTGCTCGGCACCGTCAGCGTCGTCGGCAACTTCTTCATCGTGCTGTTTCTCGGGCTCGCCTTCGCGGCCCAGCCCAGCATCTACCGCGCCGGCCTGTTGTTCATCGCGCCGGCGAAGTACCGCGCGCAGGCGACCGTCATCGTAGACCGCATCGGCGAGACGCTGGAGCGCTGGCTGATCGCGCAGATCATCACGATGACGGCGGTGTTCCTCGTCACCTGGATCGGGCTTGCCATCATCGGCATTCCGAGCTCGTTCATCCTCGGCATCCAGGCCGGCCTGCTCGCCTTCATCCCGACGGTCGGCGCGATCCTCGGCGGGCTGATCGTGGTGCTGGCGAGCCTTGCGACCGGATGGATCGCGGCGCTGTCGGCCTTCATCCTGTTCCTCGGCGTGCACGCGCTGGAAAGCTACGTGCTGACGCCGATCATCCAGCGCCAGGCGCTCGACATCCCGCCGGCCACGCTGTTCGCGTTCCAGATCCTGCTCGGCGTCGTGTTCGGCATCTGGGGGCTGGCGCTGGCGCTGCCGCTGATGGCGATCGCCAAGGTGATGATCGACCACTTCAAGACGGAGGATCCGGCGCGGGCCGCGTGACCGCACGTCAGGAGAGCAGCAGCACCGTTCCCGCGACCATCAGCATCACGCCGGCCAGCATCACCATCGGCCAGCGACTCTTCGGCGGCTGGTATCGCCCCTGCGCGCGCCGTTCGGCGATCAGCGCGGTCTCGTATTCATGGGAGTCCGAGAACAGGCAGGCGAAACCGCTGCGCGCCGAAACCGCGTCGGCTTCGAGCGACATCAGGGCTGACTGCGGATTGCGGGTGCGGATCGACTCCATGCCCGAAAGCATGGGATCGAATGGTTAACCACTCGTTACCGCACTCATACCCGGACGCTCGCCGGCTTTTGCCGCGCCGAAGCCGGCAGGCCCGCAGTCTTGCGCCGCCAGTTCTCCAGCGAGAGCGGCAATTCCTCCGCCGCCTCGACGCGGTTGCGGCCGCTGCGCTTGGCCTGGTAGAGCGCGGTGTCTGCCGAGGCCAACAGCACCTCGAGCTCGGTCCCGGCGGGGCCGCCGGCGACGCCGATGCTGACCGTGGTGTCGACCGCGCCTTCCTCGCAGGTGATGTTGCTGTTCTCGAAGGCTTCGCGCACGCGCTCGGCGACCAGCACGCCCTCTTCCAGCGAGCACGGCAGCAGCGCCGCGAATTCCTCGCCGCCGATCCGGCCCGACAGATCGCTGATCCTGAGGCTGTTGACCACGACGGCGGAGAACAGCTTCAGGATCTCGTCACCGGCGGGATGGCCGAAGCGGTCGTTGATCGACTTGAAGTGATCGATGTCGAAGATCATCACGGTGACCGGCCGGCCGGCAATGGACTCGCGCTCGATCACCCGCGCGCAGGCCTCGGTGAAGCCGCGGCGGTTGAGCATGCCGCTCAGGGGGTCGATCGACGCGGCCGTCTTGTGCACGGCCACCGCGCGGTCCGACACCATCATGAAGATCACGAACACCGTGCCGATCGCGTACAGCACGAGTTCGATCGAAAACAGCGTGACCCAAAAGCTGGAGACGAAATTCTGGCCGTTCAATCGCAGCAGGTCGCCGACCAGGATCGGCAGCATCAGGACGCAGCCGTGCGCGACCGGGATGACGATCGCAAGCCAGCGCCGCTGCATCGCGCGGCGGCGCTCGCCCCACAGTTCGGAAGCGGTCAGCGCGGCGTAGATCGCGACGATCCCGGCGCCGATCGTCAGGCGCATCGCGGGATCCTCAACCGTTGTCACCGCCCCGATCCATGCGATCGGGCCGAGCACGAGGCCCAGCAGGTTGGCTTTGCGGCCGTGGAAAATGCGCGCAGCATTCCAGACCAGGCCGCAGGCGGCGAAGCCGATCGCATTGAGGCCCAGCAGAACCATCGGATCGAGCGTCGAACTGCCGACCGTCCAGACAGCGACCGAGGCCGCGCCGAGCAGATAGGCGGTGCCCCACCATTTCAGCGCGGAAATGTTCTCCTGCCTGCCGAACAACCACAGCATGGCGCCGAGCATGCCCGCGACCATGGTGGCGAACAAATAAAGTGTCGATGGATCGAACGACATAAACTCACCCCAGCCCGGTGTGATGCAACGTTCGCAGGCGCAAATAAATACGGTGATGCAGCGCCACTGCGAGCCGGCAAGCTAGAAGGTGCGAGTTCCAATTTCGTTTGCACGCACACGCAAGTTTTCATGAAAAACTGCGCTAATTCGCGCCGAAGCACGGCCGGTCGGACGCAGCAAAAAGGGCGCCTCGCGGCGCCCTTTGCAACTCGATGCCCGCGGCAATTGCCGCGAATTTTAGAACTCGAATTAGCGCTTCGAGAACTGGAAGGACTTGCGGGCCTTCGCCTTGCCGTACTTCTTGCGCTCGACCGAGCGGCTGTCGCGGGTCAGGAAGCCGCCCTTCTTGAGGACGCCGCGCAGCTCAGGCTCGAAGTTGGTCAGCGCCTTCGAGATGCCGTGGCGGACAGCACCGGCCTGGCCGGAGAGACCGCCGCCGGCGACGGTGCAGATCACGTCGTACTGGCCGTTACGGGCGGCAGCGACCAGCGGCTGCTGGATCATCATGCGCAGCACCGGGCGGGCGAAGTAGACTTCGAACTCGCGGGTGTTGACCGAGATCTTGCCGGAGCCCGGCTTGACCCAGACGCGGGCGACCGCGTCCTTGCGCTTGCCGGTGGCGTAAGCGCGGTTGTACTTGTCGACCTTCTTGACGTATTTCGGCGCGTCGGGAGCGGCCGGCTTGACCTGCGAGAGCTGGTCGAGGGACTGCAACGTATCGGACATTATGCGGCCCTCGTGTTCTTGCGATTCAGGGAAGCGATATCGACCTTCTCGGGGCTCTGCGCTTCATGCGGATGATCGGCACCCGGATAGACGCGCAGATTGCCCATCTGCATGCGGCCGAGCGGACCACGCGGGATCATGCGCTCGATCGCCTTCTCGACGACGCGCTCGGGGAAGCGACCCTCGAGGATCTGCTTCGCGGTGCGCTCCTTGATGCCACCGATGAAGCCGGTGTGCTTGTAGTAGGTCTTCTGGTCGCGCTTGCGACCGGTCAGCACCACATGCGCGGCGTTGACGATGATGACGTTGTCGCCGCAATCGACATGCGGGGTGTAGGTGGGCAGATGTTTGCCGCGCAGGCGCATCGCGACGAGCGTGGCGAGACGACCGACGACCAGACCCTTGGCGTCGATCACGACCCACTTCTTCGTCACTTCGGCGGGCTTGGCCGAGAACGTGCTCATGTGTGAAATCCGTGAAAAAGAAATCGGCGCCGTATGCGCCGAACTGGCAGCTTTCTAGAGAAGCCGCGATCTCGCGTCAACGCCCACGCGCTCAAATTACATCAGAGAAAACAATGGCTTGCAAATATGGTGCAATAATACCGTAGAAAAGCCTATTGATTTGGAATGGAATAGGTCGCCGTGACATGGGCTATGGGATCGGGAGACGAGCCGGACAGCAGGTTGACCTCGCCGACCGCGAGCCGCTTGCCGAGCTTGAGCAGCCTCGCCACCGCGAGCACGTCCTGCCCCGGCTGGCCCTTGCGCAGGAAATTGATGTTGAGGTTGGTGGTCACGGCAAGGCCGACCGGCCCGATCGCCGACAGCAGCACCACGTACATCGCGAAATCCGCCAGCCCCATCAGGGTCGGCCCGGACACCGTACCGCCCGGCCGCAGCATGCGCTCGCTGAAGCGCTGGCGCAGCAGGGCCGTCTCGCCGTCGGCGCTTTCGATCCGGACATCGTCGTGGACGAACGCCTGCGGGAATTCCCTCCGCAGGAACTCCTCCACGTCAGCCACGCTCATTTTCGCAGTCGCCATGCCGTCCCTGCCCTCGCTTCAGCCTGCCTGTTACATTAAGTTGTTACAGAGACCAAAGTGGAATTTCAGCATGTCCGCCCAAGCCGCCCGCGCCGAAGCGCCGCAACACCAGCCGATCCTGCTGCGCGAGACCGTCGGCAGTATCGCGCTACTGACGCTCAATCGCCCCGGAGCGCGCAACAGCCTCTCCGAGGGCCTGATCGCCGAGCTGCACGCCGCCCTGAACGATGTCGGCGGCGACAAGCGCATCCGTGCCGTCGTGCTCGCCGCCAACGGCCCGGCGTTCTGCGCCGGCCACGACCTCAAGGAGCTTACCGCGCGCCGTAGCGATGCCGACCGCGGCCGCGCCTATTTCGCGCAAATCATGAACGCCTGCAGCGCGATGATGCAGGCCATCGTGCGCCTGCCGAAGCCGGTGGTCGCATCCGTCCAGGGCATCGCCACCGCGGCCGGCTGCCAGCTCGTCGCAAGTTGCGACCTCGCGGTCGCCTCCGAAGCGGCGGCGTTCGCGACGCCGGGCGTCGACATCGGGCTGTTCTGCTCGACGCCGATGGTGGCGCTGTCGCGCAACGTGCCGCGCAAACAGGCCATGGAGATGCTGCTGACCGGAGAGCCGGTCTCGGCGGCAACGGCGCAGAGCATCGGCCTCGTCAACCGCGTGGTATCCGCGGGCACCGAACGCGACGCCGCGATCGCGCTGGCCGAGAAGGTCGCGCTGAAATCGGCCTACACCGTCAAGCTCGGCAAGGAAGCGTTCTATCGCCAGGCCGAGATGAACCTTGCCGATGCCTATCGCTTCGCCGCCGAGGTGATGACCGAAAACATGATGGCGCGCGACGCCGAGGAAGGCATCGGTGCCTTCATCGAGAAGCGCGATCCGAAGTGGCAGGACAAGTGACGACCTGAGGTCGTCATTCCGGGATGGTGCATTAGCACCAGACCCGGAATCTCGAGATTCCGGGTTCTCGCTGCGCGGGCCCCGGAATGACAAACCCGGAAGAAAAATGAATCACGACGCCTACGACGACAACTACATCCGCAGCATTCTGAACAACGTCAAGACCATCGCGATGGTCGGCGCTTCGCCGGTCAATGTGCGGCCGAGCTATTTCGCGTTCAAATATCTGGCGCAGCGCGGCTACGACATGATCCCGGTCAACCCCGGCCATGTCGGCAAGACTCTGATGGGCAAGCCGTTCGTCGCCTCGCTTGCGGACATCGATCGGCCGATCGACATGATCGACATCTTCCGCAACTCAAGCCACATCATGCCCGTGGTCGAGGAGGCGCTGAAATTGTCGACGCCGCCGAAGGTGATCTGGATGCAGCTTGGCGCGCGCGACGATGCCGCTGCCGAGAAGGCGGAAGCCGCGGGCCTCAAGGTGGTGATGAACCGTTGCCCGAAGATCGAGTATGGCCGGCTGTCGTCGGAGATCTCGTGGATGGGCGTCAACTCGCGCACGCTGAGCTCCAAGCGTGCGCCGATCCCGACGCAGGGCATGCGGCTGTCGCTCAACCGCACCAGCTTCGGCGGCGGCCAGACTGCGGCATCCGACCGCGCGGCAAAGAACAAGACCGAGACGACCTGACATCGCAGCGGAATAATCGCTGCGATCATCCGGTATAGCGCGGATGCCCCTCCAACTGGCGGTGTGCCTAACTCGCTTGACGGCGGGCGCCGTCGCCATCAGCATGCCGCGCGTTTCGACCAGGCCACAACAGGATACTAAAGAATGACCGATCGCCTTCCGGGATTTTCCACCCTCGCCGTGCACGCCGGCGCGCAGCCTGATCCCACCACCGGCGCGCGGGCGACACCGATCTACCAGACCACGTCATTCGTCTTCAACGATGCCGACCACGCGGCCTCGCTGTTCGGCCTGCAGGCTTTCGGCAACATCTATACCCGCATCGGCAACCCGACCAATGCCGTGCTCGAGGAACGTGTCGCAGCCCTCGAAGGCGGCACCGCGGCGCTCGCCGTCGCTTCCGGTCACGCGGCGCAGGTCGTCGTGCTGCAGCAGCTGTTGAAGCCCGGCGATGAGATCATCGCGGCACGCAAGCTCTATGGTGGCTCGATCAACCAGTTCACCCACGCCTTCAAGGCGTTTGGCTGGAATGTGGCCTGGGCCGACCCCGATGAGATCGAAAGCTTCGAGCGCGCGGTGACGCCGCACACCAAGGCGATCTTTATCGAGTCGATCGCCAACCCGGCAGGCAGCATCACCGATATCGAGGCGATCGCGGCCGTTGCGCGCAAGGCCGGCGTGCCGCTGATCGTCGACAACACGCTGGCCTCGCCCTATCTGATCAAGCCGATCGACCACGGCGCCGACATCGTCGTGCACTCGCTGACCAAGTTCCTCGGCGGTCACGGCAACTCGCTCGGCGGCATCATTGTCGATGCCGGCACCTTCGACTGGTCGAAGGACAACAAATACCCGATGCTGAGCGAGCCGCGCCCGGAATATCACGGCATCCGGATCCAGGAGACCTTCGGCAACTTCGCCTTCGCGATCGCCTGCCGCGTGCTCGGCCTGCGCGACCTCGGCCCCGCGCTGTCGCCGTTCAACGCCTTCATGATCCTGACCGGCATCGAGACGCTGCCGCTGCGCATGCAGAAGCACTGCGACAACGCCAAGGCGGTGGCGGAATTCCTCTCCACCCACCCCGCCGTGTCAGCGGTGAACTATGCCGGCCTGCCCGGCGACAGGTACAACGCCCTGCAGCGCAAATATTCGCCGAAGGGCGCCGGCGCGGTGTTCACCTTCAGCCTGAAGGGCGGCTATGACGCGGGCGTCAATCTGGTGTCGAACCTGCAGCTGTTCTCGCATCTCGCCAATGTCGGCGACACCCGCTCGCTGGTGATCCATCCGGCCTCCACCACCCACAGCCAGCTCGACGACGCCGCCAAGGTGAGGTCGGGCGCGGCGCCCGAGGTGGTGCGGCTTTCGATCGGCATCGAGGACAAGGAAGACCTGATCGCCGACCTCGACGAGGCCCTGCGCGCCTGATCCCGCAATTGTTCCGGAGCGGTGCGCCGTATCGCTCCGGCAACTTGCCCAAAGCGACCGACCTCCCGTTAACGCTTAATACCGACGGGCCTCTCGTTAACGTTCAATCCGGCTTAAAGTGGCAGTGATAGGCTCCGGATGATTCGGGAGACCATTGATGCTGCGCTGGACATTGCCGCTCGCGATCGCATTGTTTGCGATCCCGCCTGCTGACGCCGCCGACGGCCCGGCCGTCGCCAAGAGCGCGACCGTCAAGGCCGCGCGCCAGCTGCCGGCGGGCCTGCCGCACCGGCATTACGCCTACCGCACCACGATCACATCGCCGACCTATGTGCGGCGCGGACGCCAGCTCGTGGTCGTCGAGCAGCCCGTGGTGATCCCGCTCAATTCCGAGCCGTATATCCCGTTCGTGCCCGGCGAACCGCTGCTGCCGGGGTCGTCGTCGCTGCCCGGCTATTACGGCAACTGGCACTCCTACAACTATTTCGGCCCGTACTACGGCGGTGCCTATGTGACCTATTGGGACCGCCTGCCCTACGCCTGTGGCGTCTACGGCTACTGCTAGCGCGGACCGATCGGGTGGCCAGATCGCCGCAGAAATCCAGCACACCGGCTTCGGGGAATGCGGTGACCGCCGATCTCGTCGCGGTGCTGGTCGCCGTCACCGAGGGCACGCCGAAGATCATGACCATCGCCGGCGGCTCCGCGCTGCCGAGCGGCCCGTTCGAGTTCACCCATCGCTCGCTGCAGACCGCGCTGCGGGCCTGGGTCGAAGCGCAGACCGGCCACCCGCTCGGCTATGTCGAGCAGCTCTACACCTTTGCCGACCGCGGCCGCTCCGGAGACACCAAGGGGCCGCACAGCGTCTCGATCAGCTATCTCGGCCTGACCCGCGAGGATCGTGTCGGCGAAGGCTTTGAGGCGCACTGGTCCGGCTGGTACGACTACTTCCCCTGGGAGGATCATCGCGCCGGCGCGCCGGCCTTCCTGGCCAAGACGATCGCGCCGAAGCTCAAAACGTGGGCGAAGGCGGCGCCGTCACCGACGCTGCAGCGCGAGCGCTGGCAACGTTGCGCCATCACCTTCGGTCTCGATGATCGCGACTGGAACGAAGAGCTGGTGCTGCAGCGCTATGAGCTGCTCTACGAGGCCGCCCTGATCCCGGAAGCCGGCCGCGGGCATGGCCGCGAGGCGCCGATCGTGCCGGGCAAGCCGATGACGGCGGATCATCGCCGCATTCTCGCGACCGGGATCGCGCGGCTGCGCGCCAAGATCAAATACCGTCCGGTGGTATTCGAGCTGATGCCGGCCGAGTTCACCCTGCTGCAACTGCAACGCAGTGTTGAGGCGCTCGCAGGCCGGCTGGTCCACAAGCAGAACTTCCGCCGGCTGATCGAGCAGCAGGAACTCGTTGAAGAGACTGGCGCAATGGCCGCCGATACCGTCGGCCGGCCGGCCAAGCTATTCCGCTTCCGCCATGCCGTGCTGGCCGAACGGGCCGTCGCCGGCACCAAGCTCCCGCTTTCGCGCACTTGACACGCCTTATGCTCAGGATAAGTATAAGCCATCTTATGCTCACGGAGAGTATAAATGGTTGCACTCGATACCGATCTGCTCACCCGCACCGCGCCGCTCTATGAGCGCGTCAAGCGCGTCATCCCGCCGTTCGAATGGGCCACATTCGCCGAGGACGTCGATGCGATCCTCGCGCTGAAACGCCGCCGCAACGCGGTGGTGCTGGCGCATAATTACCAGACGCCGGAGATCTTCCACGGCGTCGCCGATATCGTCGGCGACAGCCTGTTGCTCGCGCGCGAAGCAACCAAGGTCGATGCCGATGTCATCGTGCTCGCGGGCGTGCATTTCATGGCCGAGACCGCGAAGCTGCTCAATCCGGCCAAGACCGTGCTGATCCCCGACCTCAAGGCCGGCTGCTCGCTGGCGGATTCGATCACGGCGGAGGACGTGCGGCTGATGCGCGCGCGCTACCCGGACGCACCGGTCGTCGCCTATGTCAACACCTCGACCGCGGTGAAGGCCGAGTCCGACATCTGCTGCACGTCGGGCAATGCGCTGAAGGTGGTTGAATCGCTCGACGCCGAGCGCGTCATCATGCTCCCTGATGAATATCTGGCGCAGAACATCGCCAAGCAAACCAGCAAGAAGATCATCGCCTGGAAGGGCCACTGCGAGGTGCACGAGCTGTTCACCGCCGATGACGTGCGCCAGCTGCGCGAGGATCATCCCGATGTCACCATCCTGGCGCATCCGGAATGCCCGCCCGAGGTGGTCGCCGAAGCGGACTTTGCCGGCTCGACGGCTGCGATGCAGTCGTTTGTCGAGACCAAACGTCCGCCGCGCGTCGTGCTGCTGACGGAATGCTCGATGAGCGACAACATCGCTGCGCTAAATCCCGGTGTCGACTTCATCCGCCCCTGCAATCTCTGTCCGCACATGAAGCGGATCACGCTGAAGAACATCCGTCACGCGCTGGAAACCAACCAGCACGAGGTCACCATCGACCCCGCGATCGCCGATCGCGCGCGCAAGAGCGTCGAAAGGATGCTGGCGATATGAGCACCGATATCTCCGATCTCAACGGCCGGCCGGTGATCATCGGCGGCGGTGCCGCCGGGCTGATGACCGCGCTTCAGCTCGCACCCGAGCCGGTCGTGCTGCTGTCGAAGTCGCCGCTCGGCGCGGAAGCTTCCAGCATGTGGGCACAGGGCGGCCTTGCCGCACCGGTCGGCGCCGACGACAGCCCTGCCCTGCATCTCGCCGATACGCTCGCGGCCGGCGCCGGCCTTTGCGACGCGGCCGCGGCGAGTCGGATCGTCCACGCCGCGCCCGCCGCCGTCGAGCAGCTGGCGAGACTCGGCGTCGCCTTCGACCGGCACGCCGACGGCAGCTGGCGCCTCGGTCTCGAGGCCGCACACCGCCGCAACCGCATCGTGCACGCCACCGGCGACGGCACCGGCCGGGAGATCATGCGCGCGCTGATCGCGGCGGTCCGCCAGACGCCGTCGATCACACTGCTGGAAGGCGTCGAGGCGCGCCGGCTGATCGTCGAGGACAATGCAGTCAGGGGCGTGCTTGCAGCGAGCGACCGTGGCGCGCTGACGATCACGACCAATCGCGTGGTGATCGCAACCGGCGGCATCGGCGGGCTGTTCGCCGACAGCACCAATCCCGGCGGATGTTTCGGCCAGGGGCTCGCGCTTGCCGCACATGCCGGTGCAAAACTGTCGGACATCGAGTTCGTGCAGTTTCATCCGACCGCGTTCGACGGGCCGTCGCGCCCGATGCCGCTGCTGACCGAGGCGATCCGCGGCGACGGCGCGGTCTTGATCGACGAGACCGGCGAGCGCTTCATGGCCGATCAGCCCGGCGCCGAGCTTGCGCCACGCGACATCGTGGCGCGCGCCGTGTGGCACCACCGCGCCGCGGGGCATCGCACCTTCCTCGACGCGCGCCAACATCCGGGCGCGGAGTTTGCGCAGCGCTATCCCGTGATCAGCGCGTTCTGCAAGATGGCCGGCATCGACCCCGCCCATGATCCGATCCCGATCCGGCCGGCGGTTCACTACCATATGGGCGGCATCGCGGTTGATGGCTATGGCCGCAGCACGGTGCAGGGCCTGTGGGCCTGCGGCGAGGCCGCGCGCACCGGGTTGCACGGCGCCAACCGCCTCGCCAGCAACTCGCTGATGGAAGCGATCGTCTGCGCGCGCTGGGTCGCGGAGAGCATCGAAAGCGTAAGTGCGGGCCCGCGCGCCATGCTGCGCGACGATGCGATGCCACAGGCTTCCGATCCCTCCGCCGTGCGACCGATCCTCACCCAGGGACTCGGCGTCCTGCGCGATCGCGACGGGATCGCCCGCGCGATCCGCAGTCTCTATCCACTCGCATGCGGTCACAGTGCGGCGTCCGACGCAGCATTGGTCGGATTGATGGTCGCGGTTGCCGCCATCCGGCGTGAGGAAAGCCGCGGCGGCCACTTCCGCACCGATTTCCCGCACATTGCTGCGTCGGCCGTTCCGTCGTCCCTTACCCGCGCCGATGCACTCGCCGCCGCGCGCGACATCGTCGAATCCACGCCATTTGCCAGGAGTGCCCTGTCATGACCCTCCCCCCCCTGTTGCCGCTGATCTATGAGCCGATCGTGCACACCGCGCTGCGCGAGGATCTCGGCCGGGCCGGCGATATCACCGCAGACGCCATCGTGCCGGCCGGCCAGCAGGCGCGGCTGGTGATGCGGGCGCGGCAGCCCGGCGTGATCGCCGGGCTCGATGTCGCGCAGTCAGCCTTCCAGACGGTGTCGCCGGCCATCACGCTGCGCGCCGAACGGCCCGACGGCAGCGCGGTCGAACCCGACCAGGTCATCGCGATCATCGACGGCCCGGCCCGCAGCCTGCTCACCGCCGAGCGGACCGCGCTCAACTTCCTCTGCCATCTGAGCGGTGTCGCCACCGCAACGGCTACGCTGGTCAAGGCCGTGGCGGGCACCCGCGCGCAGATCGTCTGCACCCGCAAGACCACGCCGGGACTGCGTGCGCTGGAGAAATATGCGGTGCGCGCCGGCGGCGGCGGCAATCATCGCTTCGGCCTCGACGATGCCGTGCTGATCAAGGACAACCACATCGCGCTCGCCGGCGGCATCCGCACCGCGATCGAGCGCGCCAAGGCCAATGCCGGCCATCTCGTCAAGATCGAGGTCGAGGTCGACACGCTGTCGCAGCTCGAAGAGGCGCTGACGCTCGGCGTCGACGCGGTGCTGCTCGACAACATGACGACCGAGCAGCTCAGCCAGGCGGTCGACATGGCGCGCGGCAAGGCGATCACCGAAGCCTCCGGCCGCATCACCGCGGCGACGGCCGCAGCGATTGCCGCAACCGGCGTCGACCTGATCTCGGTCGGCTGGGTGACCCACAGCTCGGCCGCGCTCGATATCGGGCTCGACTATCTGTCCTGATCGATCAAAGAGGTTGATCGATCAACCGGGCTGGCCGACCGCAACGAGGGTCGGCTGATCCCGCTCGGTCCGGCGCGCGGCGAAGCGCTCGGCCTGCAGCACCGCTAGTGTCAGCACGACGATGGCGACGGCCTGGTGCGTCAGCGCCAGATCGATCGGCACCTGATGCAGCAGCGTCAGAATGCCGAGCGTCGCCTGCAGCGTGATCGCAGCCACCAGCCACCAGGCGCCCGCGATCACAGCGCCGCCGGCGCGCGCGCGCATGGCATCGATCGCATGTGCGATCGCCAGCGCGAACAGCAGATAGGCGGTCATGCGATGTTCGAACTGCACCGTCAGCGTGTTGTCGAACAGATTGCGCCACCACGGTGTCTCGAACCAAAGCCGGTCAGCCGACGGAATGAAGCCGCCGTCGATGTCGGGCCAGGTATTATAAACCCTGCCCGCGCGCAGCCCCGCGACCAGCGCGCCGAAATAGAGCTGCACGAAGGTCAGCACGAGCAGCACCGCGCTCGTGATCTTCAGCCTGAGCGGCGCGATCACGCTTGGGCGGTCGGTCAGGCGCCGCAGCGTCCAGACGATCGCCGCGAAGATCAGGAGCGCCAGCACCAGATGCGTCGCCAGCCGATACTGCGATACCTCGATGCGTTCCGAGAGGCCGGACGCGACCATCCACCAGCCGACGCCGCCCTGCAGCGCGCCGAGGCCGAAAATCACCCACAATCGCCGGCCGAGCTCGCCGCTCACCGCGCCGCGCCACAGGAAATACAGGAACGGCAGCAGATAGGCCGCGCCGATCACGCGACCAAGCAGCCGGTGGCCCCACTCCCACCAGAAGATCGTCTTGAATTGCTCGAGCGTCATCCCGGCGTTGAGCTCGCGATATTGCGGGATCCTCTTGTAGCCCTCGAAAGCCTGGGTCCACTGCGCCTCGGTCAGCGGCGGCAGCGTGCCGGTCACCGGCTTCCATTCGACGATCGACAGGCCGGATTCGGTCAGCCGCGTGGCGCCGCCGACCAGGACCATCAGGGCGATCAGGGCGGCGACCGCGACCAGCCATACCCTGACGGCGCGGAGCTGCGATGTCTTTGCGGAAATACCGGCCATTTCGCCCTGACTTGATTGGATTTTCGGGCTCCTTATAGTCCGCCGCGCCCGCGGCGCAAGCGCCGCCCGGAGCCTCGTTCCGATCAAGTCGGAAGGAAGCTCCAGAATGTTGTTTTGACGCGTTTTCTTTGCGCGAACCGCTTCGCTCGAAAACGCCCTGGATCACGAGTTGCACATATCCGCCATGGCCATACGCACCCGCAAACTGCTCGGAACCATCTTCCTGCTGATCCTGGTGGTGGTGTGGTCGCTGCTTGGCATGACGGTCGCCCAGACGCCGTGGCTTGCCAATTCGGGGCTGCTGCAGGCGATCTTCTACGTCGTCGCTGGCCTCGGCTGGGTGCTGCCGGCGATGCCGATCGTCGCCTGGATGTCGCGGCCCGATCGCGCCTAAGTCACGTTCTGGTCGCGCGCGCTGCGCGTTGGCCGCACTGGCGCGAACATCACGCCCGACAGCAGCACCCGCATCATCCGCAATGAGCGCACGCGGCCGTCCCATGCGATGCGCGGCAGCGCGTGGAGGTTGGTGCGCCCCTGCGCCTCGACGACCCCCGGTATAGTCGACACCGCGCTGGCAAAGCCGGCCTCCTCGGCCATCACGACATGCAGACGGCCGAACGCATCGCGGTCCCCGAACGGGAATGCGAAATGCCTGACCTGCCGCCCAAGCGCGCTCTCGGCCACCGCCTTGCCCATCGCCATCTCGCGTTGCGCGTCGGCATCCCTGAGGCTCGACAGCGCCGGATAGTTCACGGTCGCGCTGCCGAACGTCACGTTCGGATCGGCGGCAAGCTTCGCCAGATCCTGCCAGTCGAGTGACGCATTGCGTGACAATTGGGCCGCGTCGGCCGAATAGCGCCTGGCGAGATCGTTCAGCGCGTAGGACAGGTCCGACGGCGGCAGCTTGCGCAGCCAGCCGGACAGGAAATCGAACAGCTCGAATTTGTCCGAGAGATTTGAAATCGCGAAGTGCCGCTCCCGGCCGTCGATCATCATGCTGATGCGGTTTTCGCGCGCGATGATGTCCTCCAGCACCAGCCACCACGCCACGCCCACGCCATCGGGAAAGGCCGTCGGGAGATAGAGCGCGAAGGGAACGCCGTGCCTGGCGAGCACCGGCCAGGCATGGGTGACGATGTCCTTGCTGGCGCCATCAAAGGTCAGGCAGGCAAAACGCCGGCGCACCGGCAAGGTCACCGCGCGGCGGCAAGCCTCGTCGATCCCGACGATGTTATACTGCCAGCGCTTCAGCGCTCGGATCGTGCGATCGAGGAAAGCCGGGGTGATCTCCTGGGACTTCAGCGGCTGAAACCGGCCGCGTCGCGCGGGACGAACGCGGGCGAAGCGCAGGATCACCCCGGCGCCGCCGCTCTCGCGTTCCCGCAGCTTGAAGGCGCCACTGAAATACGCGAGCTCCATTCGGGCCCGTCGTAAAATCCCGCTGTCCGGCGCCAAGATCCCCGTCCTTGTCAAGCGGTTCCCGCACACCGCCGCGGCATTGTTCTTACTCTTTGTTGACATTTCCCTGCGAAGGTCGGCCCCAGCCGAGAACTGTAAATTAATACCCTAAAATTTCGGGTTCCGAGATGACCATGGCGGCGGCAATCGAAGGCCAGACGGCTGAGACGCGGGCGTGGCCGAACGCGATCCGCGTCGCCGGCGTCGACATCTTTCATGATCTTACCGCGGCCGAAGCGACCTGGCGCAGCTTCGAGACATCGCAGCACAGCTACACGCCCTATCAGCGGTTCGATTTCCTCGCCAGCTGGCAACGCCAGGTCGGCGAGCGCGAGGGCCTGCGGCCCTTCATCGTCGTCGCTCATGACAGCGAACGCCGGCCGCTGCTGCTGCTGCCGCTCGCAATCGAGTCCCGCCTCGGCGCGAACTGCGCGAGCTTCATGGGCGGCAAGCATACGACCTTCAACATGGCGCTGTGCGAGAAGGATTTCGCCGCCAACGCGACGGAAGCCGACATCGCGGCTTTGATCGGATCGATCGCCGAACGCTCCCGCGCCGATGCGCTCGTGCTCTGCCAGCAGCCGCTGCGCTGGCGGGACCTGCCGAATCCGCTGGCGCTGCTGCCGCGCCAGGCTTCGGTCAACGACTGTCCGGTGCTGGCGATCGAGCCTAGCGCGGCACCGGCGGCGCTGATCAGCAACTCGTTCCGCCGCCGCCTCAAGGGCAAGGAGCGCAAGCTGCAGGCGCTGCCCGGCTACCGCTATTACGTCGCGAGCGAGAGCGCCGATGTCTGCCGCCTGCTCGACTGGTTCTTCCGCGTCAAGCCGCAGCGAATGGCCGAGCAGAAGCTGCCGAACGTGTTCGCCGAGCCGGGCATCGAGCAGTTCATTCGTGCCGCCTGCCTCGCGCCGCGCGCCGACGGCAACGGCTATGCGATCGACATCCACGCGCTGGAGTGCGACGAGGAAGTGATCGCGATCTTCGCCGGCGTGTCCGACGGTCATCGCTTCTCGATGATGTTCAACACCTACACGATGTCGGCCAATTCCAAGTTCAGCCCCGGCCTGATCCTGATGCGCGACATCATCGATCGCCATGCCGGCCTGAACTACCGCGCTCTGGATCTCGGCATCGGCTCGGACGAGTACAAGCGGCTGTTCTGCAAGGACGATGAAGCCGTCGTCGACAGCTTCATTCCGCTCAGCTTGCGCGGCAAGCCGGCGGCCAGTGCGCTGTCGGCCATCAATCGCGCCAAGCGCGCCGTCAAGCAGAATCCGGCGCTGTTCGAGATTGCCCAGAACCTGCGCGGCATGTTCCGCTGAGTGTTCAGCTCGCCGCGTCGCCCTGCTCTGCGCCGCCACTCGGTGCGCCGAGCCGCTTCATCGCGTCGAACAACAGTGCCGCGGCAGGTGACAGCGCGCGCTTGCGCAACTTGATCAGGCCGTAATTCTCCAACAACAGCCTGTCGCGCAGGCGCAGCACCTTGAACCGCTGCGGATCGACCAGATCGAACACCAGCATGGGGACCGGCACGATCGCGTCGATGCCCGCGGCAATTCCGACCGAGGCGAAAAACGACTCGGTGTTGATGACCCGGCGCGGCGGCGTCACGCCGCGGCTCATGAACAACCTCTCGAGCGCCTGTCGCATGAAGGATTCGCGCGGCTGGCAGATCCATTGCTGGTCGACCATGTCCTCCAGCTCGACCGTCTCGCGGCCGGCCAACGGATGCTCCGCGCGAACGAGCAGCACCGCCTCCTCCGCGCCGATCTCGTAATAGTCGAATTGCCGGGGATCGATGCCGGCGGGAATCCTGGCGACGACGAAATCGAACTCGAGCGCCAGCAGTCGCGTGATCAATGGCGGGCTGGTGCTGACATCGAGCGAGATGTTCACCCGATGCAGCTTCTCGCCGAGATACTGGATGACGTCGACGACGAGGTCGATGCTGGGCTTGGCGACTGTTCCAACGGAGACCGTGCCGAGCTCACCGGATTTGTAGCCCGCGAACTCGTCGGTGACCTGGTCGAGATCGGCCAGCACGCTCTTGCCGCCACGGATCAGGATCGACCCATAGGCCGTCGGTTCGACGCCGCGCGCCGTGCGCTCGAACAAGGGAACCCGCGCCAGCGCCTCGATTTCGGCAAGCATCTTCGATGCCGCTGATTGGGTGATGTTCAACCGCTCGGCGGCGAGCTGCAACTTGCGCTCATTGTCGAGAGCGACCAGCAGGCGCAGCTGGCGCAGTTTCAGATTATTGATCACGTCCCGCCACCATCCTGCCCGGCAAGAGCCTCTTCCGCTCCGACTAAACCGGAACGGGGCTCCAGATTCTGCTTTGAGGCGTTTTCTTGACGCGAGCGAGCAGCCACTTCGCTGGAAAACGCTCCAGGGTTCCCGCGTTTATACCGCGGTGCATCATGACAGTTTCGCCGTGGCTCCATTCCCAAATGCCATTAGTCACGCGGCAGTCGATTACACAAAAATAAAGAAGACTTGCAAGAGCAACGCGACGAACCGCTGCGGGTGCGCCAGGTGCCGCCCCGAACAGCGCAGTGATCGTCTGCCGAATCGAAAAACAGGAAGGGATGGGAACGATGAGCGACGATGTCGAGAAGCGCGCGATCGGAAAGATGATGCGGCGGCTGATTCCGTTCCTCATCCTGTGTTACTTCGTGGCCTATCTCGATCGCGTCAATGTCGGCTTCGCCAAGCTGCATATGAACGCGGCGCTCGGCCTCAGCGAGGCCGCCTACGGGCTCGGCGCCGGTCTGTTCTTCATCGGTTACTTCTTCTTCGAGGTGCCCTCCAACATCCTGCTGGAGCGGTTCGGTGCGCGGCGGTGGATCGCCCGCATCATGATCAGCTGGGGCATCGTCTCGGCCGCATTTGCCTTCATCCCGCAGATGTCCGCGGCGAGCGGCCTGTCGAGCGAATGGATCTTCTACTTCCTGCGCCTCCTGCTCGGCGCCTGCGAAGCCGGCTTCTTCCCGGGCATCATCTTCTATCTGACGCTCTGGTTCCCGTCGGTGTACCGCGCGCGCGTCATCAGCCTGTTCATGCTGGCGATCCCGATCTCGAGCATCATCGGGGCGCCGATCTCGGGATTGCTGCTCAACCTGTCGGGCGCCGGCCTGACCGGATGGCAGTGGCTGTTCATTTGCGAGGCACTGCCGTCGGTCCTGGTCGGTTTCGCTGTCCTGACCTTCCTGCCGGACTTTCCGCGCCAGGCAAGCTGGCTGCAGCCCGACGAGGTCAAGTGGATTCAGACCACGCTTGAGCGCGAGCGGCAGCAAACCGAGGCCGTGGAGCATATTTCCGTCCTGCAGTCGCTCACCGACTCGCGGGTCCTTGCCTGCGCCTTCGTGTATTTCTGCCTCAACGCGGCAAGCTACGGCGTCGCATTCTTCCTGCCCACCATCATCAAGGCGTTTGGCGTCACCGACACCCAGACCGGCTTGATCGCGGCCCTGCCCTTCGTGTTCGGCGCGGTCGGCATGGTGCTGCTCGGCCGCCATTCCGACAAGACCGGCGAGCGGCGATACCATGTCGCCGGCGCGCTGACGCTCGCCGCCGTCGGTATCGGCCTTGCCGGGCTGGTGTCGAATCCGGTGCTGATCGTCGCCCTGCTCTGCCTTGCGCAGATCGGCGTGTCGGCGGTGCCGCCGATGTTCTGGCCGATGCCGGCAGGTATCCTGACCGGCGCCTCGGCGGCGGCAGGCATTGCCGCGATCAACTCGCTCGGCAACCTGTCGGGCTTCGCCGGCCCATTCGCCGTCGGCTATCTGAAGGACCTGACCGGTAGCTTCACGGCCGGGCTACTGCTGCTCGCCGTGATGGGACTGATCGGCGCGCTGGTCACGATCAGGCTGCGGATCGATCCGGTGCTCGAGCGAACCGCGCGCGAGCCGATGATGGCGCATTAGAGGTCAGGCGCCCGCACCGGAAGGGAACGGCGCTCGTAATGCCCGTCACTTGCCAGCGGCCGCCTTGCTTGCGGCCGCCTTGGCGACCTCGCGGATACAGGCGATGAAGATCTCGGCGGTCGGACCCAAGGTGCGGCCTTTCAACGTGACGATCGCGGCCGAGACGGCGGCCGCCCGCGGAAGCTGAACCGGAAGAACCTTCAGGCCGAGATCGCCGCCGGCAAACCGCGCGACCGAGCCCGGCAGCACGGTGATGAAGCGGCCGGTCGCGGCGAGCCGGCAGCACAAATGAAGCGACAGCGTCGTGATCGGCGCGCTTGGTGTCTGCATTCCGAATTCGCGAAACATCTCCGCCACCGCGGCGCCCGGAAAGGTGTCCGGCGGAGGCAACACCCAGCGCTCGTGTGCGATGTCGGCCAATTCGAGCCTGGATGCGCGCGCCCATTTGCTTCGCCTTCCCGCGACCACGACGCGCCGATCATCGAGCAAGGGCTCGACGGCCAGGTCCGTCTCGTCAAACGGCGTCGGCGTCCATCCAAGCAGCAGATCGATGTTGCGCTCACGCAGTTCGCGGTAGCGCAGATCGCTGAGAACGGTCTGCGCGACATTGATGCGGATGCCGGGATGCTGCCGCGTGAAGCGGTCGATCGCCACCGGCAGCAAGCCCGCTGCGATGCTCTCCGTGCTGCCGATGCGCAGCTCTCCGATGCTCGGATCGGCCAGAAACTCGAGCTCCTGCAAGCCCTGGGTAAGCTCGTCGAAGATCGAGACCCCGCGTCGCACCAGAGCATGGCCATAGGCCGTCAGTTCGATGCCGTTACGGCAACGATCGAACAGCCGAAGGCCGAGCGCGTGCTCCATGTCGCTGACCGCCCGCGAAATCGCCGGCTGCGACACCGCGAGCTCCGCGGCAGCCTTCGCCATGCTGCCGCGCTGCGCGATGACGAGCAGGATGTGCAGGTCGCGCAGCTTGATCCGGCGTCGGGCACGCTCGATGTCCTGCATCAGCGATTCTTACCAAAACGGTTATGGACGCCTCAGACACTAGCATTGGACGTTTATCCCCGCCTCACGCATCCTCCGCGTGCGATGACGCAGATCGTCGCGCCCCGGACGGCGCGGCTCCACGACCATGGAGGCATGCATGTTGACCCGTCGCCACGTCCTGAGCGCGTCAGCGGCCGGTGCCGCACTCGCCGCCGCGGGCCTGGTCCGGCCAGTCGGCGCGCAGCCCCGCCTGAAGACCGCCCATATTCTGACCGGCTACACGCCCGGATTGCCGGACGCCGTCGCAAGGCTCATCGCCGGGCAGATGAAGGACTATGCCGACTCCATCGTCGTTGAGACCCGGCCCGGCGCGAGCGGCCGGATTGCGATCGAGGCTGTGAAGAACGCCGAGGCCGATGGATCGGTCATGCTGCTCGCGCCGCTTGGCTTCATCGCGCTTTTTCCACACACCTACAAGTCGCTCGCATACGCACCGCAGGACTTCACGCCGGTATCGACCGTCGGCTCATTCACGACGCTGCTGGCGGTCGGCCCGAAAGTCCCGAACGATGTCAGGAGCCTCGCCGACTTCGTCGCCTGGTGCCGCGCCAACCCGACACAGGCGACCTACGGCACGCCGGGCGTTGGCACCACGCTGCATTTCATCGGCGCGATGCTCGGCCGAACCGCGGGCTTCGACTATCTCCACGTGCCCTATCAAGGCAGAGGGGCGGTCCAGGATCTCCTGAAGGGCGAGATCGCGTCGGCGGTGATGCCGATCGACAGCCTGCTGGGTCAGGTCCAGTCCGGACAGCTTCGCGCTCTTGCGACGACCGGTCCCAGCCGTCTCAAATCTCTCCCCGATGTGCCGACGGTGGCGGAAGCCGGTTACCCCGCGCTTCAGGACGTGACCTGGTTCGGCATCTTCCTGCCGGCAAAGACGCCCGCGGCAATCGTCGCGCAACTCAACGGCGCGATCCAGGCGTCATTGCGCACCGACGAGGTCAAATCCGGCATGGCCAAACTGTCGGTCGACGTCGACGCAATCGCGATGAATGACTTTGCGCAACTGCTCGCCGCCGAATCCGATCGCTGGAAAGGGATCGTGCGGGCGACCGGATTTAGCCCGACGGGCTGACGGTGGCACTCAGGCGGCCACCACCCGCGGGCCCCTCGCGACCGCTTCCGACGCCGCGCACGGCTTGCTCAGCATCGTCACCTCAGCGAAGCCGACCGCCTTGAGCTGCTCGACCATCGAGTGGCGGGCATCCTGCGCCATGGCAGCGTCGGGCACGACGACCGCCTGCGCCTTCGCGGTCAGCAGTTCGGCCGGCAGGTCGATGGCCGAACCGGCGTCGAGCAGCACGTGGTCGTAGACCCTGAGCAGCGCGTCGATCGCAAGAGCGAGCCGCGGCGATTGCAGATGCGAGCGATCGAAGCCCGGACGCCCGGCGCTGACGATCTGCACACGCGACTGCCGGTCCTTGGTGATGATCTGCGCGAAGGTCGCCTCGCCCTGCATCAGCTCGGCAAGGCCGGGCGCCGCCGGATCGACGGTCGCCGACGTCAGCACCGGCGAGGACGCGACGAGATCGACGACGACAACCTTGGCCTGGCGCGCCATCAGACGCGCCAGCGTCAGGGCGGTCAACGTAACGCTATCAGCCGCGGCCGGGCCGAGCACGGTGACCTTGTGGGCGGCGGGACCGGCGGCGGCGAGGCGCTCGGCGAGCTCATCGATCTCGTCGGCGGTCTGGGCGGAATCAGGCTGCGGCGGAGGTTCATAGGCAGCCGCAGGCTCCAGCGGCAGTTCGGGCTCCACCGCCGGCTTCCGCGCGACCGGCGATGCGAGCGCGGGTTCGGGCGACAGCGCCGGCGCGGGCTGGTCCACGGTTGCGGCATCCATGACCGGCTCGCGGCGCCTGATCACGGCAGCCGCCGGCGCGAAGGCGCGGCCAACCGCACCAGGCGCGGAGACGCGCAGCAGCTCGCCGGTGATGATGATGCCGGACGACAGCAGCAGCGTCGCCAGCGTCGCGATCAGCACGATCGGCAGCTTCTTCGGATAGGCCGGCGTATTCGAAACCGAGGCGCGCGAGATGATGCGACCGTCGGTCGGCGCGGCCTCGATGTTCTCGCGCGCCGTCGCCTCGCGGTACTTGGCGAGATAGGCCTCCAGCAGGTCGCGCTGCGCTTTGGCTTCGCGCTCCAGCCCGCGCAGTTGCACGTCCTGGCTATTGCTAGACGACGCCTGCCTCTTCGACTGGTCAAGGCTCGCCTGCAACGCCATGACTCGGCCATCGGCCACGCGGGCGTCATTGTCCAGCGAGCGCGAAACCTTGCCGGCTTCTTCGCGCAATTGCCGGTCGAGATCGGCGATCTGCGCCTTCAATTCCTTGATGCGCGGATGGTTGTCGAGCAGCGTCGACGACTGCTCGGCAAGCTGCGCGCGCAGCGTGCCGCGCTGTTCGGCGAGCCGGCGGATCAGCTCGGAATTGAGGACCTCGGACGCCTCGATCGGCTTGCCGCCCTGAAGCATCTCCCGGATCAGCCGCGCCTTGGTCTCGGCATCCGCCTTCAGCGCGCGGGCATTGTTGAGCTGCGTGTTCAGCTCACCCATCTGCTGGTTCGACAGCGGGATGTTGTTGGTGCCGACGAACAGGCTCGACTTCGAGCGGAATTCCTCGACGCGCGAATCCGCCTCCGCGACCTTGGTGCGCAGCTTGTCGATCTCGCCAAGCAGCCATGTGCTGGCGGATTTGGCCTGGTCCTGTCGCGCGGCCTGCTGCAACACGAGATAACCGTCCGCGATCGAGTTGGCGACGCGCGCCGCAAGCTCGGGATCTTCCGACTGGAACTCGATCACCATGACGCGCGACTTGTCGACCGCAAAAGCCTGGAAGCGCTCGTAATAGGAATCAAGCACCCGCTCTTCCGGCGTCAGGCTGAACGGATCACGGCCGATGCCGAACAGCGCCAGCAGCGACTTCAACGGCGAAAAGCCCCGCAGCACCGGATCGAACTCCGGACGCTCGGCCAGCTTGTTCTTCTTGATGATGTCGCGCGCGAGATCGCGCGACAGCAACAGCTGCACCTGACTCGTCACCGCCTCGGCGTCGAGCGAGGTGCGCTCCAGGTCGCGCTCGCCGTTCGGACGCAGGAAGGCGTTCTCGCGATTGTCGATCAGAATTCGCGCTTCCGACTTGTAGCGCGGCGTCACGACGTTGACCGCGGCAAGCGACAACGCGAACACCAGCACCGTCGGCACGATGATCCAGCCGCGCTTGCGCGCCAGCGCGCGGCCGAGCACGTGCAGGTCGAGATCGGCCGCCTCCGCCGGGCGCGCCGGCTTGTCGGGCGCAGGCTTGTCAGGAGCAGGCTTGGGCGCAGCCGGCTTCACGACAGCTTCGTCGGCGACGGGCGCAGACTTCGGCAACGCCCGTTGCACGACGGCCTTATCCTTGCCTCTACGCCAGAATGCAAAACGCATAACGAACCCCCGCGGACACCGCGACTCCATCTCAATGGGGCGATTACAGTCCATTAAGGTTGCCGCTGGGTTAATCGGTGGGGTTGACGGGCATGGCCGCCACCACCCGCCCCGTCATTCTTTGTTAACCATGGGTGCCGTTAATCGGAGCCGATATTGTCGCGGGATTCCTTGCATGCGCGATCTGCGCGCTCCCCTTATTTATCTGGTCGCTGCGCTCGCGCTGTCGGGCTGCATGGGCCGAACGTCGCCGCTTGCCGGTGACCCCGGTCTCGAACCGATGGCGTATGCTGCGCCCGTGGCCTATGCCGATCCCGCACCGACGCGCGAGGGCTATAATCTCGGCCCCGGCGACAAGCTCCGCGTTGTGGTCTATGGCCAGGAAGGGCTGACCAACGCCTATGCGATCGACGCCGCCGGCGCGATCACCATGCCGCTGATCGGCTCGGTGCCGGCGCGCGGCCGGACGCCCGCCGGGCTTGCCGCCGAGATCACCGCGCGGCTGCGCAACGGCTTCATCCGCGAGCCGTCGGTCGCAGTCGAGATCGAGGCCTACCGGCCGTTCTTCATCCTCGGCGAAGTCCAGGCCCCCGGCCAATATCCCTATGTGCCCAACATGACGGTCGAAAGCGCGGTCGCGATCGCCGGCGGCTTCTCGCCGCGCGCCAGGCGCGACGAGGTTACCGTCACCCACACCAATGCATCCGGCGCCGGCCGCTTCGTCGCTCCCCTGGGCACGCCGATCGGCCCCGGCGACACCGTGTTCGTCGGCGAGCGCTGGTTCTGATCGATGGCGCAGGATCAAAATCAGCAACCGCCCCTCCGCATCCTGCACGTGGTGCGTGCCCCGGTCGGCGGCATCATTCGTCACATCCTCGACGTCGCCAACGGCCAGATCGAACGCGGCCATCATGTCGGCATCGTCGCCGACAGTTTGACCGGCGGCGCGCGGGCCGACGCGGCGCTTGCCGAGATCGAGCCGCGGCTCAAGCTCGGCGTCCACCGCGTGGCAATACGCCGCGAGCCGCGCTTCGCCGATTTCATGGTCTGGGCCCACATCGCCGGCCTGATCCGCAAGCTGAAACCCGATGTCGTCCACGGGCATGGCGCCAAGGCCGGCGCCTATGTCCGGCTGCGGCGGCGGTCGAGCAAGGTGATCCGGGTCTACACGCCGCATGGCGGCTCGCTGCACTACCCGCTCGACACCTGGAAGGGCCGCTTCTACAGCCAGCTCGAGCGCACCCTGATGAACAGCACCGACCTGTTCCTGTTCGAGAGCGCGTTTGCCCGCGACACCTATCAGCGCACCGTCGGCAAGCCGGCAGGCCTCGTGCGCTGCGTGTTCAACGGCGTCACCGCGGAGGAATTCGAACCGGTCCCCGGCGCCGACGATGCCACCGACGTGGCCTATGTCGGCGAGTTCCGGCGCATCAAGGGCGCCGATCTCCTGATCGACGCGGTAGCGAAGCTGCGCGCCGAGGGCAAGCCGGTGACGTTGACGCTCGGCGGTGACGGCGAGGAATTCGAGCGCCTCAAGGAGCAGGTGACGCGGCTGTCGCTCGGTGAGGCAGTCCGCTTCATCGGTCACGTCAAGGCGCGCTACGGCTTCTCGAAGGGCAGCCTGCTCGTGGTGCCCTCGCGCGGCGATTCGATGCCCTATGTGGTGATCGAGGCGGGCGCGGCGGGCGTTCCGATGATCGCAGCCGATGTCGGCGGCATCCCGGAGATCTTCGATACCCACACCGACGCCCTGTTCGCGCCGAGCAATGCCGGAGCGATGGCCGACGCGATCAAGGCCGCGCTCGACGATCCCGCCGCGACCGCGGCGCGCGCCGAGAGACTGCGCGAGCGGATTTCGGAACATTTCTCGCAAAGCGCGATGGTCGAGGGGGTACTGGCCGGCTATCGCGACGCATTTGCCAAACGTTAACCACTTCTTGCACACGTAACCGTTTCTTCCGATTTGTCCCCTTAAGTCACGCCCGGGGGAATTTTCGTGCTGCGCGCGGATGCCCATCTGCATGCGCAGGAATGGACGTGGACTCGTGGAACCGTTTAACGCACGCTCGATGCTGGATGCCGCTGCGTCTGCGACGGCCGCTCAGCCGCAGATCGAACGGCGCCGGCGCCTCTCGCCGGCCGCGCTCGCCGTTACCAACCAGAAGGTTCGCGGCGCCTACTCGCCGGTCGTGATCGCCGGCGTGGTTCGCCTCACCGACTTCGCGCTGCTCAGCCTGGTCGGCGTCGGGCTTTATCTCGCCTATGTCAGGCCGCTCGCCGGCGGCAGCATTCACTGGGGATATATCGCATCGATCCTCGGCATGTCGGCTGCCGCCGTGGTCTGCTTCCAGGCCGCCGATATCTACCAGGTGCAGATCTTCCGCGGCCAGCTTCGCCAGATGACGCGCATGATCTCGTCATGGGCCGTCGTGTTCCTGCTGTTCATCGGCATCTCCTTCCTGGTCAAGCTCGGTGGCGAGGTCTCGCGGGTCTGGCTGTCGTCGTTCTTCTGCGTCGGCCTTGCGGTGCTGATCGCCGAACGGCTGCTGCTGCGATCGATGGTGCGCGCGTGGGCGCATGACGGCCGGCTCGACCGCCGCACCATCATCGTCGGAGCAGACCACAATGGCGAGCAGCTGATCGAGGCGCTGAACGCCGAGGATGATTCCGACATCCATCTGCTCGGCGTGTTCGACGACCGCAATGACGATCGCGCCACCAACACCTGCGCCGGCGCACCGAAACTCGGCAAGATCGATGACATCGTCGAATTCGCCCGCCGCACCCGCGTCGACCTCGTGCTGTTCGCGCTGCCGATCTCGGCGGAGACCCGCATCCTGGAAATGCTGAAGAAGCTGTGGGTGCTGCCGGTCGACATCCGCCTGTCGGCCCATACCAACAAGCTGCGCTTCCACCCCCGTTCCTATTCCTATATCGGCAAGGTGCCGACGCTCGATATGTTCGAGGCGCCGATCACCGACTGGGATCTGGTGCTGAAATGGCTGTTCGACCGCGTGGTCGGCGGTCTGGCCTTGCTTGCGGCGCTGCCAGTGTTGGGATTGGTGGCGCTCGCGGTGAAACTCGACAGCCCCGGCCCGGTGCTGTTCCGCCAGAAGCGCTTCGGCTTCAACAATGAGCGGATCGACGTCTACAAATTCCGCTCGCTCTACCACCATCAGGCCGACCCCACCGCCTCCAAGGTGGTGACCAAGAACGATCCGCGCGTCACCCGCGTCGGCCGCTTCATCCGCAAGACCTCGCTCGACGAATTGCCGCAACTGTTCAACGTTGTGCTGAAGGGCAATCTCTCGCTGGTCGGCCCGCGCCCGCACGCCGTGCAGAGCAAGCTGGAGAACCGCCTGTTCGACGAGGCGGTCGACGGCTACTTCGCCCGCCACCGCGTCAAGCCCGGCATCACCGGCTGGGCGCAGATCAACGGCTGGCGCGGCGAGGTCGACACTGACGAGAAGATCCAGAAGCGCGTCGAATACGACCTCTATTACATCGAGAACTGGTCGGTGCTGTTCGACCTCTACATCCTGCTCAAGACCCCGTTCTCGCTGCTGACGAAAAGCGAGAACGCGTACTGATCGAGGCGGGTTCAAACCGCACGTCATTGCGAGCGCAGCGAAGCAATCCACGCTGCCGCTAGGGGATAGGTGGATTGCGTCGTCGCTGACGCTCCTCGCAATAACGGGTGTCAGGTTCTGTGTCCGTTGCGTTGCGTGAGTATCCGATGGCCTATGCGGCGACAGCCGGGACGACCCATTCGCTGACATCAGCACCAACGGGCGTGCTGGCGCTGCAGCGGGCGCTGGTGTGGCTGGCCGGCGCGTCCGGCGCCATCGTGTTCATCGAGCCGAGCCCGTATGAGCTCGTCACGCTGACTGCCTGCGTGCTGTTCTTCGCCACGGGCCTGCGCATGCGGCTCGTGTTCATGCCGCTGCTGTTCACATTGATCGTGCTCAATGTCGGCTACAGCATCGGTGCGGTGCCGTTCCTCGACAAGCCGGAGGTGGTGAACTGGATCCTGACCTCCTGGTACATGGCCATCACCGTCATCTTCTTCGCGATGGTGATGTCGGAGGATACCGAAGCCCGCCTCGACATGCTGCGCCGCGGCCTGATCGTCGGCGCGATGATCGCTTCGCTCGCCGGCATCGCCGGCTACTTCCGTCTGGTGCCCGGCGGCTACGACCTGCTGACGCTGTATGACCGCGCCCGCGGAACCTTCAAGGACCCGAACGTGCTCGGCGCCTTCCTGATCCTGCCGGCGCTGTTCACGCTGCAGAGCGTGGTCTCCGACCGCTTCGGCAAGGCGTTCCGCAACGCCATCGCCTTCGGCATCATTTCGCTTGCGATCCTGCTGTCGTTCTCGCGCGCCGCCTGGGGCGGCCTCGTCATCACCGCGGCCTTCATGCTGGCGCTGATGGTGTTCACAAGCCGCTCGCAGGCGCAGCGCTCGCGCATCATCGTGATGACCTTGATCGCCGCGATCCTGGCCGTGGCGCTGATCGCGGTGCTGCTCTCGATCGGCTCGGTCGCCGACATGTTCAAGCAGCGCGCGAGCTTCGACCAGAGCTATGACGAAGGCCGCTTCGGCCGGTTCGGCCGCCACATCCTCGGCGCCCAGATGGCGCTGGAGCTGCCGTTCGGCATCGGACCGCTGCAATTCCACACCTACTTCCCCGAGGACACCCACAATTCCTATCTCAACGCCTTCATGTCGGGCGGTTGGATCTCGGGGATTTGCTATCCGGCGCTGGTGTTCGTCACCGCGATCATCGGCTTCCGCTACATCTACATGCGGGTGCCGTGGCAGCGCGGCTATCTAGCGGTCTTCTCGGCGTTCCTCGGCTTTGTCGGCGAGAGCTTCATCATCGATACCGACCACTGGCGGCACTTCTGGATGATGCTCGGCACGATGTGGGGCATGTATGCGGCGGCCGAGCGCTACCGCGCGACGTCGGCACTGATCATCGACGAGTCTTCGGCGGCATCTTGAGGCTGGCGCGCTGCTCCGGCGGCATGTCGATCACCGCCTTCAATGCTCCGGTCGCTTCCAGCACGCCCTTGTAGCCGTCATTGGCGAAACGCAGCAGCAAGCGCAGCTCGTCGTCGGTGTAGCTGCTCCACAGCTTGAGCATCGCCTCCTGCATCGGCACGTAGAACTTGCCGATCTCCGCCGCTTTTTCCTCCACCACCGAGATGAAGACCTTGCGGCGGTCGCTCTCGTCCCGCTCGCGGCGCACGTAACCCGCTTTCTCCAGACGATCGACCACGCCGGTGATCGCGCCGGTGGTCAGCCCGGTGACCTCGGCGAGACGCCCCGCGGTTACCCGCCCCTCCAGATGCAGGATGTCCATGCATTCCATGTCGGAATTGGAGATTCCGGCCATGTTTGCAACGGCTTGGCCGTACATCACGCCCTGCGCGGATGACCGGCGCATCGCCTCCTCGAGTTCCTGCATCAGCGTTTCGCGCGACGTCGTGCTTGACAAATCGGCCCCTATATCTTACTCGCCTAATATCTTAGATACTAAGATAATTAGCAACTGACCTTTCCTATCCCACACGGATGCATGGAGCAAGGCATGACCTCACGTCCCCGTAAAGCTCTGATCATCGGCGCCGGCATCGCAGGTCCTGTCACCGCGATGTTCCTGACCCGCGCCGGCATCGAGACCGAGCTCTATGAAGCCTGGCCCTACTCCACCGGGGTCGGCGGCGGGCTTCAGATCGCGCCGAACGGCATGCATGTGCTGGCCGAGCTCGGCCTCGCCGACGAACTGATCCGCAACGGCTCGATCGCGGAGTCCTTCGACTTCTATTCGCAGGGCGGCAAGAAGCTCGGCTCGCTCAACCAGAACATGCAGCAGCGCTTCGGCCAGCCCGCGGTGAACATGTGCCGCGCGACGTTGAACGAGACGCTGATCGACAAGGCCTGGGCCTCCAACGTCTCGGTGTTCTTCGAGAAGAAACTTGTAAAGATCGAAGACCGCGGCGACCAGCCCGTGATCGCCTATTTCAACGACGGCACCACCGCCGAGGGCGATTTCGTGATCGGTGCCGACGGCGTGCACTCTGCGGTGCGGCGCCACGTGATCCCTGACGGCCCAACGCCGTTCGACACCGGGCTGATCGGCTTCGGCGGATTCGTGCCCCGCGCGGTGATCGAGAAGCTGCCGATCGGCCAGAGGGTGGCGACCACGTTCGGGCAGAGCGGCTTCTTCGGCTATGGGATGTGCAGCCCCGATCCGGACACGGGCGCGATGTGGTGGAGCACGCAGCCGTCGCACGGCATGACCGCGGCGGCCTACCGCCTGCGGAGCCAGGACGCAATCAGGCAGCATCTGCGCGATTTCCACGCCGGCTGGCACGCGCCGATCCCCGAGATCATCGAAGCCGCCCAGAATATCGTGGTGACCGACACGCTCGACGTCGCGACGCTGCCGACCTGGTCGCGCAAGCGCACGCTATTGATCGGCGACGCCGCGCACGCGACGAGCCCGCATGCCGGCCAAGGCGCATCGCTGGCGCTGGAGGACGCGCTGCGGCTCGGCATCCTGATGCGCGGCGGCCAGGAGCTCGGCATGACGTTCCAGGCTTTCGAGCACGAGCGGCGCCCGCGCGCCGAGAAGATCGTGGCGATCGCCCGCCGCAACGGCAACAGCAAGCGTGAGTTCAGCCCGACCGGCGCCTGGCTCCGCGATCACATGCTGAAGCTGCTGCTGCCGGTGTCGTCCAAGGGCATGGACTTCATGTACGCGTATGATCCGCGGGCGGCGGCGTAGCGCCTCTCCCTCTCCCCGTCCTTCACGGGGTCGAGACGAGCGAAGCTCGCTCTTAGAGGGTTGGGGTGAGGGGCTCTTTCCACCAGCAATGCAATCGGACGGACCTGTACCCCCTCACCCGGATCGCATCTGACGAAGCGATCCGACCTCTCCCCGCAAGCGGGGCGAGGTAAGCGAAGCTACTTCTCGACCTCGAAAGTCAGCCCGGCGTGATCGACCAGGCGCCTGATGAGCTTGTGCTGCATCGCGGCTCCCGGCGTCCAGAAGCCGGCGGCGACGTCGGGCGTATCGCGCAGCAGGCAGATCGCGCATTCCGAGATCATCTTCGAGGTCGAGCCGTAGCCGGGATCGCGATCGCCCTTGATGCCGGCGCGGACCATGCGGCCGTCAGGCGCGACCGCGAGATAAAGCAGATCGTAGCGGCCGTTCTCGCGCTCCTCCTTTGACGGCCCCTCGCCCGGCTTCGGCGCGCTTGGGCCGGTCTTCTCGGAATTCAACGCCATCACCTTCTTGGCGTTGGCCTCGCCCTTCTCGCCCGGGCCGGTCAGGACCATCTCGTCGTAGACGAAGTCCCGTCCGTAGGGAAAGCCCATCAGCATGTTGGAGCGGTGCACGTTGCGCGTGTTGATCAGCGCCATCATGAACGGCGCGGTCCAGGAGTGCAAATCCTCCTCATAGGCCGGCTTGCTGCCGCGCGGCTGCTTCGGACCCTCGAAGCCCGGCGTCAGCGCGAAAGGGTTGTTGAGGATCGCAACCAGGCTGAGGTCCTTGGCGACCGCATCGAAGGTCGCCTTGGCGCTCGCCGCGGTGCCGCCGGACAGCGTGCCGCGCATGTCGCGCACGCGGCCCTTGATGCGCGGCGCCGGCGCGCCGAACACGCGCCTCGCTTCCTCCTGCACGAAGAACGCGCCCAGTTCGAACGGCACCGAGTCGAAACCGCAGGAGAACACGATGCGCGCGCCGCTGGCCTTCGCGGCGGCTTCGTATTTGTCGATCATCTGCCGCATCCAGATCGGCTCGCCGCAGAGATCGAAATAGTCGGTGCCGCTTTCCACGCAGGCCGCGATCAGCTCGTTGCCATAGAGCTGATACGGTCCGACCGTCGAGATGACAGACCTGGTTTGCGCCAGCATCGCCTTCAGCGAGGCGGCATCGCCGGCATCGGCGACGATCAGCGGCGTGTCGGCGGGCGCGCCGATCGCGTCGCGTACCGAGGCGAGCTTGTCCTTGCTGCGCCCGGCCATCGCCCATTTCAGGCTGCCGACGCGATAATGCGCCGCGAGATATTCGACGACGAGCTGGCCGGTGAAGCCGGTCGCACCGTAGACGACGATGTCGAGTTTCGACGAGGACATGGATCAGGCTCCCTGCGCAGCGAACTGGGCGCCCTTTTGTCATCGCGGGCGCGGCGACGCAATCGGCTATTTCTTGTACGAGACGCCCATGCCGGCGCGCACGTCGGCCTGGATGCCGTAGGGCGCGATCGGGTAGCGCAAACCGTTCTTGGCGAGCTGCTTCATGCCGGCGATCGCCTTCACCAGATAGGCCGGCGGCAGTGCCATCAGCATCTCCTCGTCCGGCACGCCGCCATAGCGGCGCTCGGCGAAGCACGGCAGCGACAGGCTCGGCTCGCCGGTCTTCAGCGCCCGCCCCCACGAATCCGCGCAGGCGGTCTCGCCGACCACGCCCCATTCGAACTTCTTGTAGCCGGTGTACTGCAGCCCGTTGATCAGGATGATCATCTGTCCCGGCGTCGCATAGACGAGGCAGATGTCGGGCGGGTTGAGCCGTCCGCTGGTCAGCGGGCTCACCGCCATCGCCT
The DNA here is from genome assembly GCF_054058795.1 of Bradyrhizobium sp. USDA 4506. Lineage (NCBI taxonomy): Bacteria > Pseudomonadati > Pseudomonadota > Alphaproteobacteria > Hyphomicrobiales > Nitrobacteraceae > Bradyrhizobium > Bradyrhizobium sp. USDA 4506. Next base: position 3,156,523 of record NZ_JBSSBM010000002.1, read on the forward strand.
GGTACTGGCCGTAAGGCACCACGTCGAGCGCCTCCTGGCGCTTGCGCGCGTCTTCGGCGGTGCCGTGCCAGACGCCGACATAATTCTCGCCGGCAAGCCATTTCTCATCCTGCGGCGCGAGCCCGATCACGGCGCGGCATTGCGCGCCGACCAGATCGTCGCCGGTGATGCCGACGGTCCAGCCGAGCCGCGAGGCCATGCTGACGATCTGGTCCGTGGTGTGGACCGCCGACGGACGGCGAATCTTCGGGATCGCCTCCATCTCCTCGGCGCGCGCGAACATCTTGATGCCGATCACCGTGGTCTTCAGCCGCAGCAGATTGTTCAGATCGGTGACGATTGCGCCGAGGTCGAACTGTTCCGGCGGTGTCTGCTGTTGCATGGCGAAAACTCCCGTGATCGGCGGCTTGGCGCCGCCTGTTGATTTGATGTTAGGATTGGCCGTTGGAGGCGACAAGTGCCTACGCCTCAACGTGCAGCCGGTCCCGGCAACAAATCGTCGGTCTTGCCGGCCAGATGATAGGCCAAAAGCCCGATCCACTCCCGCACGCCGAGATCAGTGCGCGACAGGCCGTCGATCGCAAGCGTCGCGAAGCTGAAGACATCGCCGACGCGCCAATCGACCGGATAGGCCTCGACATTGAATCCCGCCTTGCGGAACAGCCCGACCGAGCGCGGCATATGGTAGGCCGAGGTGACGAGCAGCCAACGCTCGCCCGGCTTGGGATCGACCAGCGCCCTGGAGAATTCGGCGTTCTCCACCGTGTTGCGCGAGCGGCGCTCGATGATCAATCGCGACCTGGCAATGCCGAGCCCCTCGAACATCTCGGCGGCATAGTCGGCTTCGCGCGCATCGTTCGAGATCAGGTTCGCGCTGCCGCCGGTGAACACAAGGCGCGCATTCGGATATCTGCGCGCGAGCGCCGCCGCCGCGATGACGCGATCGGCGGCGCTGCGCACCACCGGCGTGCCATGTGCAACCGACAGATCGGCATCGATCGAGCCGCCGAGCACGATGATGCCGTCCGGCGCGCCGCGCGAGGCATCCCATGGCGGGAAGCGCTGCTCCAATGTGGAGATCAGGACATTGCCGAGCGGCGAGAAGCCGCAGATCGCGAGCAGCAGCAGCGCGGCCACCATCAACCTGCGGCCGAGGCGCGCAAACCGCGTCAACAGCAGCACGGTGCCGATCACGCCGATACCGATCAGGAAGTTGATCGGCAACAGCATGATGCCGAGCGTCTTGGAGAGCACAAAAAACAAGAGAAGCCCCTGCGAAGTTCTGCTACAGCGTCATACGCTGCTGGGAAACCAATCAAAAGCCGTCACATGACCTATCATCATCTGAAGTCGAGCCCTGAAACCTGCCATTGGGGCTTCTTTGAAGCCAAGCTGAAACCGGTTCTGACCGTCGCGAGCGGCGACGAGATCACGATCGAGACTGTCAGCGGCGGCCCGGACGTGGTGCCCGACCGCGGCAAATTCTTCGTTCCGCCAGAGCTCGACGAGATCCATGCGAAGTGCGAGCGGATGGTACCCGGACACATTCTGACCGGCCCGATCGCGGTTGCCGGCGCCGACCCCGGCGACGTGCTCGAGGTCGATATTCTCGACGTTCAGCTGCGACAGGACTGGGGTTACAATCTGATCAAGCCATTGTCCGGCACCCTGCCCGACGATTTCCACGAAACACGCGTCCTCAACATCCCGCTCGATCGCGGGCGCATGGTCGGCCGTATGCCCTGGGGGCTCGATCTGCCGCTCAAGCCGTTCTTCGGCGTGATGGGCGTGTCGCCGCCGCCGGCCTGGGGCCGGATCTCCTCGCTGATCCCGCGCGCGATGGGCGGCAATCTCGACAACAAGGAGCTCGGCGCCGGCGCCAAGCTCTATCTGCCGGTGTTCGTTCCGGGCGCGCTGTTCTCCTGCGGCGACGGCCATGGCGTGCAGGGCGACGGCGAGGTCTGCGTCACCGCGATCGAGACCGCGCTGACCGGCCGCTTCCGCCTCACATTGCGCAAGGATATCAAGCTCGCCTATCCGCGCGCAGAGACCGCGGATCATTACATGACCATGGCGATGGATCCCGATCTCGACCAGTGCGTGGTGCGGGCGCTGCGCGACATGATCGTGCTGCTCGGCGAGAAGCGCAATCTGTCGCGCGAGGACGCCTACACGCTGTGCAGCCTGGCCGCCGACCTGCGCGTGACGCAGACGGTCAACGGCTCCAAGGGCATCCACTGCATGATCGCCAAATCGGTGGTCCACGGGTAACCACGCACTTCATTCCGGAGCGATGCGCAGCATCGAATCCGGAATCTCGAGACTCCCCGGTGCGCAATTCGCGCACCTGAGGTTCGGCTCGGCGAGCCGCCCCGGAATGACTGAGTGCTATGGCCGCACTTGTGTTCCGCGAGCACGGCTCGATACAATCCCCGTCCCAACGAACAAGAATGGACGGGGACGGATATGCTGAAGGACAGGCTTTCGCCGGCCGACGAGGCTGCGCGCGACAGGGAAATGCAGGAGACGCTCGCGGCATGCCCGCGCATCCTCGACCTCATTGCCCGCGGCCCGCAGGGCGCGCCGGACGCTGAAGCCGCGATCTATCTGCGCTCGCCGCTCGATCCCAACCCGGTCGTGATCTCGAACGATCACTTGATGGGCTGCATCAAGGCCGCTGAAACCTATTTCCGTAAGCACGGCATCGGCAAGGACGACGCGGTGGCTGTCCTGCTCCCGGCGTGCCCCGCGACCGTCGTCGCGATCTTCGGCGCAGCCGCCTGCGGCGTCGCCGAGCCGCTCAATTTGCTGTTCACGCGCGAAGCGATCGTCGCCCAGCTCAATGCGATCCACGCGAAGCTGTTGCTGGCGCCGCCGCCGGGCATGCCAGGCGGGCTCTATGAGAGGGTCGAGGGCCTGCAGCGCGAGGTGCCTTCCCTGAAGCACATTGTGATCGTGCCGCTCGACGGCAGCATCGCCTTCGACGGTGAGGTGCTGCGGCCTGATCCCGCTTGGCGCGACGACTACGGCAAGTCCAAGGACATGAGCGAGGCCGACCGCGTCGCCGTGATGCTCCCGACCGGCGGCACTACCGGCCATCCCAAGGTGGCGCGGCTCACCAACCGCGCGATGGTCGCCTCCACCGTATCCTCGCGGATGGCGCTCGATTTCCATCGCGGCGAGCGCGCGATGATCACGATGCCGCTGTTCCATGTCGGCGGCCTGTTCTGCACCACCGCCAATTCCCTGGCGGCCGGCACGACGATGGTCATCCCCGGCCCCGCCGGCGCGCGCGATCCGGCGCTGGTCCGGCACTTCTGGCAGATCATCGAGAAGTACCGCATCAACATCGCCGGCAACGTGCCGACGATACTCGGCGCCCTCGCCGATATCCCGGTCGCGGACAGCGACATCTCGACCCTGCGCGTCACTGCCACCGGCGCCTCGATCTGCCCGCCGGAGATCGAGCGGCGTTATCTTGCGACCTGGGGCGGCCCCTGCATCCAGCAGCTCTACGGCATGACCGAGCTCGCCGGTGCCATCACTCACGATGTGCACGGTGTGAAGCCGCGCGCCGAGAGCGTCGGCACCCGCAATCCGCTGGTCGAACTCGCGATCCTCGACGGCGGCAAGCTCCACACGGGACCGTGGCCTTCGCCGGTCGGCGAACTGCTGACCAGGGGCCCGCAGGTGTTCGCCGGCTATGTCGACAAGAAGCAGACCGAGGAGGCGTTCCGCGACGGCTGGCTGCGCACCGGCGACATCTGCCGGATCGATGCTGACGGCTTCGTCTACATCATGGGCCGCGCCAAGGATGTCATCATCCGCGGCGGCCACAACATCGATCCGCGCGCGATCGAGGACGCCGCGCTGGCGTTTCCGGGCGTGGCGCTTGCCGCGGCCGTCGGACGTCCCGACACCTACGCCGGCGAAGTGCCGATGCTGTTCGTCTCGGCGCAGCCCGGCACCCATATCGATCCGAACGCGCTCGCCGCCTTCGTGCAGGACAACATCCTAGAGCCGCCGGCGCGCCCGCGCGTGGTGTCGGTGATTCCGGAGATGCCGGTGACTCCGGTCGGCAAGATCTTCAAGCCGAAGCTGCGCGAGATCGCCGCCGGCGAGGCCGCGCGCGAGTTGCTGGCGCTGGAAGGATTGTCCGGCGAGGTCACTGTCGACGCGATCACCGACCCGTCGCGCGGACTGTACCTGAGCGTGAGCGCGCCTCCGGACAAGGCCGAGAAGGCTGAGCGGCTTCTCAAGAAGTTCCCGGTCAAGGTCGAGTTACGGCCCTAACACCTTCATCTATCTCAATAATTCGATGACACCCGCGCGCTGGAACTCGCTTCCAGCGCGCTTGGGCGCGGCTGGCTGTTTCTTGCCGCCCACGGCTTGACGAACCGCCTTATTCCTAAATAGACTCTAAATAGATACTTTTCAGTACAGGCGTTCGGGGTTAAGCGTTTCACCATGGCTACGGAAAAGGCCGAAACCGACCGCGTCCCGGTCACGCTGGCGCTCTCGACCATCGGATACCTCGAGAAGCTGGTGAGACAGGGCACCCACGGCACGAGCGTCCCGGGCGTCGCACGGACATTGATCGAGGAAGGCATTCGGCTCGCCATCAAGGACGGGTTGCTTGCAATCCGCGACAACGGCCGCACGCCCTGAGAGCATGATCCGGAAAAGTGGAAACCGGTTTTCCGAAAAGATCATGCTCAAGAACTAAGGGCGCGTGTGCCGGCGCGGCGGTTCAACACAGAACGTGGAACCGTCAGATGATTGCCATCCAAGAGACCTGGACGCCGGAGCGCGTCGACCAACTCAAGATCTACTTTGAAGCCGGCCTCTCCTGCCGCGACATCGCCGTCAATATCGGCGTCAGCCGCAATGCGGTGATCGGCAAGCTGTCGCGGCTGAACCTCACACGCACGACGCCGGACGAACGTCGGGCGCGGCGCAAGAAATCCGCCGCCCACGCCGCGCAACGGGCGACTGCCAAGCAGCAGCTCCGGTTGCTCCAGGCGGTCTACGAGCAGGAGCCCGACGACGCCCCGATCGTCAGCGCCAACAGCTGCTCGCTGTTCGAGCTGAGCGAGCAGCGCTGCCGCTGGCCGATCAGCACCCCGGGCGCCGATGATTTCTGCTTCTGCGGCAACACACCGCTCGGCGGCATGCCCTATTGCTCAGGGCATTACCGCCTCGCCTATCAAGCGGGATCGCGCCAACGCGCGATGCGCGGATAGCGCTTGAGTGAAGCCGTCCCGCACGCGATGCGGGACGGCCGTTCAGCCGACCTTCCACCCGGTTGCTGCCACGAGGTCCTGATAAAACTCCGGCGTGTAGGCCTGTTCCGGCGTCTTGCGCACGCGCTCGTCGAGCAGATGCGCATCGTCGCCGACCAGGATGCGCCAGCGTTCGGCCTTCACACCGTCGAGGATGACCTTGGCGGCGGCCGCCGCCGAGGTCGGCGCTTCATCGTGGAAGATGCGGGCACGGTCGAGCGCGAGCTGCTGGATATCGGCGTCCGACATCTTGGCGACGTCGATGCCCTGCCCCTGCAGACGCTGACGGGCCTGCTTGAGCTCGTCGGCATTGAGCTGGTCGGAGCCGTTCTGCACCTTGCGCGAGTTCGACACGATCGAGGTGCCGATGTGGCCGGGCATCACGACCGAGCACTTCACATGCGGCGCGTTGAGGCGGAGATCATTGATCATCGCCTCGGTGAACCCCTTCACGGCAAATTTCGCGGCGCTGTAGGCGGTGTGCGATACGCCCATGCCGACCGAGGCCCAGAAGCCGTTGACGCTCGAGGTGTTGACGATGTGCGCCTCGTCGGCCTTCACCAACAGCGGCAGGAAGGTGCGGACGCCGAGATAGACGCCGCCCCAGCAGATGTTGAAGGTGCGCTCCCACTGCTCGCGCGTGTTGGAGAACAGGCTGCCGCCGCCACCGATTCCGGCGTTGTTGAACAGCAGGTGGATCTTGTCGGTCGCCTGCTGCTCGATCAGCTCGTCGCGGAAGCGCTTGTAGTGATCCTCGATCGAGATGTCGGCAACGTGCGTCGTGATGCGCAGGCCCTGCGGCAGCTTCTCGACCTCGCAGAGCCGCTTGGTCTCGGCCATCGCCTCGGCCGAGACGTCGCACATCGCGACGTTGCAGCCCTCGGCAACGAGCTGCCGTGCCAGCTCGCGCCCCATGCCCGTGCCGCCACCGGTGATGACGGCAATCTTTCCGGCGAAATCCTTCATGTGAGATCCGTTCCTTCCCTCATTTTTTCTTGCCCTGTTCTTCTTTGTTTCGGCCGGAGCGCGGATCGCAGCCCCAACCGCTTGGCTGAGGCACCTTACATCACCGAATTGTCGCCCAGCAACGGCTCCTTCTCACGCGCAAGTGAGCCGCCTGCAGCAGGTTGAGACGGTGGCCGCGTAACGAAATCATTCCGCGTTGCGAACAATCCGACATCGACAATTGGAGACGATGATCGTGCACATCCTGAACAGATTGGTCGCGACAACGCTGATGGCGATCGCGGCCGGAATTTCCACCGCGGCCGCTGCCGCCGAGGTAACACCAGCGAAGCAGCGCGACAGCACCTGCACAGATGAACTACGTTGATCGCAATCGGCGCACAGCGCAGCGCGCGGCGTGGCACAGCGTGCGATCGTTATGGGCGAAGCTCTGACAATGCTGCGATCACGTCGCTCGAATTCGAATGCTTGTTCACGAAGCGTGAGACTCACGCGATGATCGCGCGCATCCTGGCCGCAGGCCAAGCCGCGTCATGACGCGGCCCCGTGCTATTCGGCTGTCTCGATGCGCACGGACGCGCGCCGCCGCAGGACGCCGGCACCCGCGCTCAGGGCCAGCTTGAGCAGGCCGCGCCAGGAGAAATCGATGATTACCTCATGGTGCCGCAATCCCTTGCCGCCCTTCACCAGCCCGAGATCCCGGATCAGGCAATAGTGGCCGCTGCTCATGCGCGCCAGGCGGCTGTTCTTGAAGCGTCCCATGAATGGCGAGAATGCACTGCGGATCGATTCCGTCAAATCTTGACGGCATCGAATCGGCAAGGCGACGGCAACCCGCGCCACCATCGTCGCCGCCGGCTGGGCCTTGAATCAAAAACCTCCGGCAGGGCATTGCCGGAGGTTTGGGAGGCTTAGCAGCTAGCTAAGAGCCATCATTCAATGTGTTGGCCGTGGCGTATATAGTTTAGTAGATCAGGTAAGTAAATAAGTCTGCGGCTAATGAATCGCATGGCTCGTCTTCGTCGTTCGCGTGGACCGAAATGACGCAGCTCAGCTCTCCTTAGAATCTTTCGCAAAGAAAAACCCCGGCAGTTGCCTGCCGGGGTTCTGTTGGATCGTGATCAGATCAACCGGAATTACCAGTTGCGCTGAGCGCGGAAGAGCATCTGGACAGTGTCCTGATCCTTCAGCTCGTAGGTCGCGGTCGGCTTGCCGATAGCAGTCGACGACGTCGTGATGATACCGGCATACTTCTGATCGAGGTGCGAGTAGGTCACGTCGGCCGAGAAGGTCAGGTTCTTGACCGGGGTCCAACGGGTGATCACGCCGATCTGCGCGATGTTGTAGTCGGGGTTGCAGGCGGTCACGCCAGCGCCGCCAGCGAATGCGGCACGGAACGAACCACCGACGCCACCAACGCCGCAGATGAGCGACTTAGCCGCATCGTTGTACGAAACAGCGGCGAACGCACCGTACAAGCTGGTGTTCCAATAGGGATCCCAGTTGTGGGTGTACGCACCGCGCATACCCCAGGTCTTGATGGACTGCTGCTGACCGCCGGGGCCGAACACCGTGTCGGGTGCCGTACCGAAGCCAACGCTGCCATAGACGCCCGGCAGGCTCGAACCGCCGAAGATGGCGATCGCGCCGGCCTGGCTGGCCAGTTCCTGGATGTTGTAACGGGTCGCACCGTCGGTGTAGACGCCCTGGATGTTGATGGTGTCGCCGGGTCCGGTCGGGATGTTCTTGATCGACAGGGCCAACGCACCAGCCCAACCCCACTTGTCGTCGGGATGACCGGTCAACTCGGTGCCGCCGTAGTAGGCAGCGTGGTTGTCATGCGCGGCGACCGACGCCTGGAAGATACCCCAAGCCTGGTCGACCTTGAGCGAAGCGACGAAGTCCGGAGCGATCGTGCCGGCGTAGTCGCTGGAGCCGTAAGCACCACCGACGCCGAGGTTGTTCACGCCAGCCTGCATGTAGGCAACCTGGTCCTGCGCCGACAGAGCCAGCGACACGCCGTTGCCGAACTGCGCGGTGTAGGTGAACTGGTTGATGCCGTTGGTGGTGTTCACGCCACCGACGAGTGCGTCGTAGTTGTTGCCCGGATAACCGTTCCAGGGGGCAGCGAACTGCGAAACCGCCTTACCCATCGTGAAGCCGGCGAACTGGATGAAGGCGTAGTAGACGCCGACCGTACCGGCAGCCACGTTGCCCGAACCGGCGTTGTTCGGCGCGGAAGACGAGCCGATCGCCGAGTACACGGTCGAGCCGTTGCCCTGGCCGGCATAGGTGTCGGAGGTCCAGGTGAACACCGCATCGAAATAGGTGCGGACCACGCCGTATTCGGTCGCGGTGCGCGTATCGATGTTGAAGTCTTCACGCGAACGCCAGGTGTAGCCGTTCGTGAAACGGTTGTTGGCACCGCTGGCGCCGTTGTAGTTCGCGCCGTACACGCTGTTGCCGTTCACCACGACGTCAGCACGCACATAGCCGCCCAGCTTGATGCAGGTGTCGGTGCCGGGGATGTAGTAGAAGCCCGGACCGTAAAGCGAGCAAACCTTCACGTACTCGACCGCTTTGGCCTTGACGGGAAGATCGGCCGCCTGTGCCCCGCCGACCGCGACCAGCGCAGCCGTCGAGCCCAGGATAAGGCTCTTCAAATTCATATTAAACCTCCAAGTTGCTCATATGCGGAGAGTCCGAGGCCGCGAGCGCCCCGTGATCCTCCCGCATTGTCCAAGACCGTTTTCCCCAAACCCCGCACCCTCAGATCAAATCTGTGGTGTGCGACGGACTTGAACGATCACCGCAACGGGACGATCGAGATTCCCCTACCGCCGGGTTCAATATGCATTGGCGAGTTCGCCAATCAAAATAGTTTATAAAGTCAGGAATGCGAATGCGGCCACACTGTGTCTCGCCGGCAACGCTGCCTGTAAGCCCTTTGCCGACCTGAGAAAACTTGTCACACCCCAAATAGTCCAACCGTCACACGACCATCATAATTACTTTACGTTCACTTGCGTTCGTTGGCGGCTTGCGGGAAAAAACCTACTGCAGCGCAGAAAACAAGAAATAAATCAGCACAAAGCTGAGTCGGCGCCCGAGGGAAGAGGAAGCTGTGTCAGTGACAAGGAAGGATTCGACGCGCCAGCGCGCCATCGAACATCTCGACATCATCAAGCGGTTCACGCTCGAGATTTCGGCCATCAACTCGCATCTGGAGCGCGTCCGTCAGTTCTGGGGCAAGTCGCTTGGCGTCAGCGGTCCGCAATGGATGATTCTCATCGCGATCTCGGATCTCGACAAGGATGACGGCGTGCCGATCAACGTGGTGTCGAAACTGCTGCACGTCGATCCGTCGTTCGTGACCACGCAATCCAAGCTGCTCGAACAGAAGGAACTGCTGCGGCGCGCACCCTCCCCGGCCGATGCGCGCGTGGTCCGGCTGTCGCTGACCGACAAGACCAAAAAACACCTCGCGGGCCTCGCCGAACAGCACAAGGCGTTCAAGAAAACCGTGTTCGAGGAGTTCAACGAGGCTGAGCTGGCCGAGTTCACGGCCAAGCTTTCGATGCTCACCAACCGCCTGGAAAAGGCCTGCCTGATTGTTGCGATGGAGGCCGAGGCCTGAGGCGACCGGCTCTGCAGCGGACGGGACGACTGGCAACCGGCACGGTCGCGCCGCTCACCTTGCGAAGCGTACGATGCGGAGACTTATCGGTGTCCGCGCCCCGGCGACTGGAACGCCAGGAAGGCGACAACGCTCAGCAGTGCAGCCCAGACCAGGAAGTGTTCAGCAATCACGTTGCCCCCCCATTTTGCCCTCAATGGAAAGCATGAAACGGGCCAAGCCGCGGTCGATCCGTGAACGGGCCATGGAAAAGGAGCCCCGGCGCTGACGGCCGGGGCCCCGAAAAACTTACAGCGTAACTATCTGGACCTGGTCGAGCTGCCTCCGGTCATCCCGCTGCCCGACCCCGTCGTCTGACCAGGGGCGTAGCCAGAGGCCCCTGGGCTCCCGGCTTTCGATCCTCGTGCCTGCATCTCGTGCCCGGGTGCATAGCCCGAAGCGCCGTGACTGCCTTTCTTCGAGCCCTTCTTTTGCATCTCGTGTCCAGGTGATTTGCTCGAAACGCCCTGTGCAAAAGCAACCGGGGTGGAAGCCATCAGGCATGCCGCGGAAAGGACGATGATTGCGTGCTTCATTTTGTCCTCCAAAATGCGCCCCGCAACTAACCGCCTGAAATCAGTGGCGTTCCATGAACGATTGTTCATCGACAACGACAGCCGCCGATGCGATCGGCTTGGTGCGGCCTCTTCAACGAGCGTTTGCTCGATATTAACGACAGCGTGTTGGCTTCCGCGCACAGCTTTCCGCGACTGGCGAACAGCATTGGCAACCAATCGCAAGCCGACGGCGAGCGATGCGCGCCCGCTTCAAACCACACCGAACGAATTTTGAGAAAAATGGTCGGAGCGAGAGGATTTGAACCTCCGACCCCTAGTCTCCCAGACTAGTGCGCTAACCGGGCTGCGCCACGCTCCGATGCCGTTCCATTAGCTGCGATCCTGCGTTCGCGCAAGGCGGGGCAGGCTCTCAAAGACTGTATTCCGAGGCCGGTTCCCTTGGCAGGTTTCCTTGGCAGGTTTCCTTGGCAGGCTTCCTTGCCTCAGCTGTCCTTCATCGCCGCGTCGATCATCTGCCGGCAGGCGACCAGCTCCTGCAGCACGCGTTCGAGCCGCTCCCGATCGACTGACGGAACGGCGGGACGAACCGGCGGCGCCGCGGGCGCCTTGCCCGGCTGGGCATGCGCCTTGTAGGTCGACAGGATCGGATCCTCGTCGGGATCGACGAATCGGTAGTCGATCCCCTTCTCGTCGCCATCACCCTCCTCGCCGTCGAAATCGAGGCCGTCGCTGCTCTCGAGGTCGTCGGGCTCGGCCATGCTGTTGCCGACGGCTTCCTCGACCGCGCCGAACGAGACCGCCGCGGTCTGGTCGGCGATGCCCTGCACCGATTTGATGCCGTGCTCCTTCAGGATCCGCTGCACACCGCGGATGGTGTAGCCCTCGCCGTACAGCAGCCGGCGGATGCCCTTGAGCAGGTCGACGTCGTCGGGGCGATAATAGCGGCGTCCGCCGCTGCGCTTCATCGGCTTGATCTGCGCGAAGCGCGTTTCCCAGAATCTCAGCACATGCTGGGGAATATCGAGTTCATCAGCGACCTCGCTGATGGTACGGAACGCATCCGGCGCCTTGTCCAAATGCCCGCTCCTTTGAGCTCAATGCCTGGAGCCTTTCCGTTCCGATTGAATCGGAACGGGGCTCCGGATTCTAGGTTTGCCGCGCTTTCTTCACGCGAACCGGGTATCCACTTCGCTTGAAAACGCTCTAGTCGGCCTTGCTGCCGTCGCCATTGGTGACGACATGGCCATTGATCCGCTGCTTCAGGATCGCCGACGGCTTGAACACCATCACCCGCCGCGGCGAAATCGGCACCTCGGTGCCGGTCTTCGGATTACGGCCGATACGCTGGCCCTTCTTGCGCACCATGAAGGAGCCGAATGAGGACAGCTTCACCGTCTCGCCCTTTTCCAGGCAATCGGTGATCTCCTTCAGCACCAACTCGACAAATGCCGACGATTCCGTGCGCGACAGACCCACCTTTTGGTAGACCGCCTCACACAAATCGACGCGCGTAACTGTTTTTCCGGTTCCCGTGGTCATCGCCTGCCCCGCACTCTCGGCGAACAATTTCTTGACTGAAATTAAAAGCTTAGCGCGCAATGGTCAACAGCGACCAGCATCCAGGCGCAGGAAAGATACCGGCAACCTGTCGATACTGTTTGGCGATACGCTACCAGCGCACGAGCGCCGAGCCCCAGGTGAAGCCGCCGCCCATCGCCTCGAACAGCACCAAATCGCCCTTCTTGACACGCCCGTCCTTCACGGCGACCGACAGCGCGAGCGGGATCGAGGCCGCCGACGTGTTGCCGTGCTTGTCGACCGTCAGGACCACCTTCTGCGGCGCAATATGAAGCTTGTGCGCCGACGCATCGATGATTCGCTTGTTGGCCTGGTGCGGGATGAACCAGGTGATGTCCTCGGCGGTAAAGCCGGTGGCGTTGAAGGCGTCGACGATCACGTCGGTGATCATGCCGACGGCATGCTTGAACACCTCGCGGCCCTCCATCCGGAGGTATCCGACCGTCCTGGTCGAGCCGGGCCCGCCATCGACGAACAGCTTCGCCTTGTGGCGGCCGTCGGAGCGCAGATGCGTCGTCAACACGCCGCGGTCGCTGGTGGTGCCGGACTGCTGCTGCGCCTCCAGCACGACCGCGCCGGCGCCGTCGCCGAACAGCACGCAGGTGCCGCGGTCGTTCCAGTCGAGGATGCGTGAGAAGGTCTCGGCACCGATCACCAGCGCCCGCTTGTGGGTGCCGGCGCGCAGGAAATTATCGGCGGTGGCCAGCGCGAAGACGAAGCCGGAGCAGACCGCCTGCAGGTCGAAGGCGACGCCATGGTTGATGCCGAGCGCGTGCTGGACGGCGACCGCGGTGGCGGGAAAGGTGTTGTCCGGCGTCGAGGTCGCGAGCACGATCAGGTCGATCGACTGCGCATCGACTTGCGCGTGGGCGAGCGCGGCCTGCGCCGCCTTGATCGCCAGATGCGAGGTGAATTCGTCGTCGGCCGCGATGTGGCGCTCGCTGATGCCGGTGCGCTGCACGATCCATTCGTCCGACGTGTCGATCCGGCTGGCCAGTTCGGCATTGGTCAAAACCCGCTCCGGCAAATAAGAGCCGCAGCCGAGCACTACCGAACGTATCGCAGTCACGAGACAGCCTCCTGCGCGGTCTGCGCCTGCACCAGCGCACTGCCGTCGCGATTAAGCATCTGATTGATCTTGGTGAGGAGATCGTAGTGGGCCATCTCATAGCCAACATCGACCGCGTAAGCAAAGCCTTCCGTGTTGACGCCGCCATGGCTCTTGACCACCACGCCCTTCAGGCCGAGCAGCAGGCCGCCATTCGACTTGTTGGGATCGAGCTTGTCGCGCAGCTTCCGGAATGCACCGCGGGCCAGCAGATAGCCGATGCGCGAGATCCAGCTCGAACCGATCGCCTCGCGCAACAGGTCGAACATCTGGCGGGCAGTGCCTTCGGCGGTCTTGAGCGCGATATTGCCGCTGAATCCTTCGGACACGATTACGTCGGCACGCCCCTTGCCGATGCCATCCCCTTCGACGAAGCCGATATAGTTGATGTCAGATAGGGCGCGCAGCATTTCGGCGGCCTCGCGGATTTCCTCATGGCCCTTGACCTCCTCCTCTCCGATGTTGAGGAGGCCGACGGTCGGCCGTTCGATGTTGAACAGCACGCTGGCCATCGCGCTCCCCATCACCGCCAGTGTCGCGAGATGATGGGCGTCGCCGCCGATCGTGGCACCAAGGTCGAGCACCACGGAGTCACCGCGCAGAGTCGGCCAAACTCCGGCGAGCGCCGGGCGGTCGACGCCCGGCAGCGTCCGCAGATTGATGCTGCCCATCGCCATCAGCGCGCCGCTGTTGCCGGCGGAGACCGCGACATCGGCCTCGCCATGCTTCACGGCGTCGATCGCGAGCCACATCGATGACGCCCGCCGGGTCCGCCGCAACGCCTGGCTCGGCTTCTCATCGTTCTTCACGGCGACGTCGGTATGGATCACTTTCGATACCGCCTTCAGCGCCGGATGCTTGGCGAGCTCCGGCTCGATCTGGGCCCGGTCCCCGATCAACAGGAATTCGCTGTCGGGATGACGGCTCAGCGAGATCGCAGCGCCGGGAATGACGACGGCAGCGCCGACATCGCCCCCCATGGCGTCAAGCGCTATTCGAACCTTTTGAGGCATGAACGTCCCGGAAGCCTGCTTTCCCGCAGCCCTTCAGACGAGGACCGCGAGCTTGAAGTCACCGCCGTTAACGGCGCGCGGCGAAACACCAACTCGCGTCCCGGCCGGGCCGCGACAATAGCGTGTCCTCGGTCCGACACAACCTCTTGACCGCAAATGAGGCAGCTGCCGAACCGTCACGCAACACATCAGAGCATACCAGAAATACATTGTATTTCAATGTATTGTGACACGTATTTGAAGTAACAAGGAGCAGTGCTCGCGCAAGCTTGCAGGCAAGCCATCCCCGCAAATGTGGCGCCAGGCGCCCTCAACTTCCCTTGGGCTTCTTGCCGTCCGGCTTTTCCTTCAGCGCCTTCAGCGCCGCGAAAGGATGATTTTCCGGGTCAGGGGCTTCAGCCTTCTGTTCAAAGACCGCATCCATCTTGCGCGGATACGGGTCTATGCCGAGAAACAGCGCATCGGTGGCAAGCCGGCCGATGTCGATGAAGCCGCCGACGATCGGCTCCGGCGGGTCCGGCGTTTCCTCATCGCTGTCGTCGGCGTCGTCGACCAGGTCGGCCATTTGCGGGATCTGCTCGGGCGGCGCGAACACCACATCGATCGGCTCATCGATCTCGTTCTCGATCGGATCGAGCGTCACCACGCAGGTCTGCCCGACCCTGGCCTTAACTCGGCCGGTGACGTGGTAGCTACCGTCGCGCTTGGGCTGCAGGTCGAACTCTGCACGTGCAGAGACGACCTCCCTCAGCTCGGCAACTTCGGCCATCGCCTTGCGCGCCGCCTCGTCGGCCGCGATCTCGCGATGCAGGCCGGTCTCCGGGATCTGCGCGACATTGACGAGGACCCGCCAGGGGTCGCGGTCGCGCCGTGCATCGGGCTGCCCTGGGGTGCCGCCGCTCATGCCGCCGTCCCCGCAGCCTGTGGTACCGGAAAGCGCCACGCGCCCTTGGCCAACGCCGCGAGATCGGTGCGCGCCAGCTCTTCGATCGCCTCCCTGGCGTAGGCGGCGAGCTCGCGGGCCTTGCCGATGTTCTGACCGTTGAGGATGTTCTTGCAGAACGACTCGGCCAAGGCCCCCTCGCTGTCGGTCAGCGCCAGATCATAGGCCGCGGTGCGGCCGTAGAAAGCTTCGCCGAACGCCTGCATGCGCTTCGGCACCGTGAGGTCGCCGACGCCCATTTCGCGCAGATTGTCGTCCATATCGATGCAGAAATGATCAAACAGGGCCTGGGACAGCGCAACGCCGCCCTCGACGGATTTCAGCCGCCGCAGCACCAGCCACAGATGCATGAGAAGCAGGTCAAAACGGCCGTTAACCGTGTCCGGAACGCCCAAGTCACGGTAAAACAACGGTTCTCGCGCCTGCGTCACGATCATGCCATAGATGGTCTCAATGGTGCTGCGCGCGGGCACCCGGGGTCTTCTGAAGTGATTGAACGGCCAAAGCATAGCGGGTTCCGGCTGCCGGTCCCCCAAAGGACGCCTGTTGAGGGCTCATCCATTGGAGGTCGGCATGATTGCAATCCATTGAGCTGCCCGGTACGTCAATGCCTCGGCCGATGCAAGGGGACGGATCAGTTCCGCCGATGAACCACACTCTTTCACGACAGTCTCGCGCCGCTTCCGCGCGCGGGTTCTTTTCGCGTCTCCGCGCCGTCGCGGCGATTGGCCTCGTCTGCGCCGCACTCGGCGGCTGCGCCGGCGAACAATTCCAGAAGGGCTACATCCTGCCCGAGGGGGCGCTCGAGCAGATCCCGATCGGCGCGAGCCAGGACCAGGTGCTCATCGTGCTCGGCACGCCCTCGACGGTCGCAACGCTGGACGGCGAGGTGTTTTATTACATCTCGCAACGAACCTCCCGCCCCGTCGCCTTCATGAATCAGCGGGTGATCGACCAGCGCGTGATCGCGGTCTATTTCGACAAGAACCGGCAGGTGCGCCGACTGGCCAATTACGGCCTGAAGGACGGCAAGATCTTCGACTTCGTCAGCCGGTCCACGCCGACGTCGGGCCAGGAAATGTCCTACCTGACACCGCTCTTCAAGCTGCTGAGCTTCAACTAGAGCGTTTTCGAGCGAAGTGGGCTCCGGTTCGCGTGAGACAACGCGTCAAACCGGAGTCCAGAGCATGAGCCGCTGCGCCAAGTTGTCGCTTGCCCGAGGGGCAAGCGGTCCCCTAGTTTGCTCGCAAACAAGAGCCTGAGCAGGGGGTAAACGCATGACAGCCAAGAGATTTTCCCGTCGTACGGTATTGTCGGGCACGGCCGCATTGACGGCCGCGGCGATCCTGCCGCGCGCGAGCCTCGGCGCCGGTGACTGGCGGCCGACCGAGACCGTCCGCATCATCGTGCCGGCGGCGGCCGGCGGCTCGACCGACGTGATGGGGCGGCTGCTCGCGGCGCATTTGCAGCCGCTCTGGGGCCAGTCGGTGGTGGTGGAGAATCGCTCCGGCGCCGGCGGCACCATCGGCACATCCGAGGTCACACGCGCCAAGGGCGACGGCCACACCATCCTGATCGGCAATCCCGGCCCCAACGCGATCGCCTACAGCATCTTCCGCAACCTGACCTACAGGGCCGACCAGTTGCAGCCGGTCTCCAACATGATCCGGATCCCGAACATCGTGTCGGCGCATCCGTCGACCGGCCTCAAGTCGATCCCCGAATTGATCGCCTTTCTGAAGAAGAATCCGGACAAGCTCACCTACGGCTCGTCCGGTACCGGACAGAGCCCTCACCTCACCGGCGCCTGGTTCCTGCAACTCACCGGGCTGAAGATGACGCACGTGCCGTTCCGCGGCGCCGGTCCCGCATTGCAGGCCGGGCTCGCCGGCGACATCCAGATCCTGTTCGACAATCTCTATCCGTCGCTGCCGCAGGTGCAGGACGGCAAGCTCAATGGCCTCTGTGTCACCACGCCGGAGCGCAGCGATTCCGCACCGAACCTGCCGACGATGCGCGAGGGCGCGCCGGAACTGGCAAAGTTCGACGTCTCGTCCTGGTTCGGCGTGTTCCTGCCGAAGACCGCGCCTGCCCCGGTGCTCGACGAGTTGAACCGCCAGGTCAAGGCGATGCTGGAGCGCGACGACGTCAAGAAGAACATCGCCGGCATGGGCGCGCGCGCCGACTACGGCACGCCCCAGCAATTCTCCGATTTCGTCGATGCCGAGACGAAGAAGTTCGCCGCGATCATCGAGAAGGAAGGCTTGCAGATGGAGGTGAAATAGCCTCCGAACAAGGCTCGCGCCGCGTACTCGGCGTCATCCTGAGAGTCTGACTCATAAATCACCCAACCTTAGCTGCAGCCGCGAGTCTGCGGGTCAGGAGCCTGATGTGTGCAATCAGCAGCCAGGCAGCTTCGGTTGCCACCGTCGCCTCGAAGTCCTTGGCGAGGCGGCGGCATCTGCCGAACCAAGCGAATGTGCGTTCAACCACCCACCGCCTCGGCAGAAGCTGGAAGCCTTTGACGCCTTGAGGCCGCTCGACGATCTCGACAGTCCATGGACCGCAGTCTGAGAGCGCGTCGAGGAGTTGATTTCCGCGGTAGATCCGGTCGGCAAAGACGTGGCGCAGCCGGGGGAAGTTCATCCGCACGTTCTTCAGCAGCGGTACGGCGCCATGGCAGTCCTGAACGTTGGCCGGATGAACATGAACCCCAAGGAGGAGGCCATTGGTATCCGTCACGATATGCCGCTTGCGGCCGTAGATGCGCTTGCCTGCATCGTAGCCGCGCGGTCCGCCAGCTTGGGTGGTCGGCGCACTTTGACTGTCGATCACGGCTGCCGTCGGCTTCGGTGTCCGTCCAAGCTTTTTTCGCGCCCGTCGGACAAGCACGCTGACAATCCTCTGCCACCGGCCTGTATCCCGCCATCTATAAAAATAGCCCTGCACCGTCGAATAGGGCGGGAACTCCTGCGGCAACGCCCGCCACTGGCAGCCGGTCGAAACGATATAGAGGATCGCTTCGATCACACGACGCAGCTCCGTCTTACGCGGCCGGCCGCGCCGGTTCGCTCGCGGCAACAGGCGTCTGATCAGCGCCCACTCCGCATCGGTCATATCGCTTGCATAACGCAGATCGTCCCGCCGATATTGCTCCCGAGTGATCTTGGTCCAGGGCATCGTGCTCTCCCTCGAATCTTTGCAAATCCGATGGAATCACACCCCACTGAGATCACTCACCCATTTTTCAGTCAGGCTCTGAGGAGCCGCGCGCTCGCGCGGCGTCTCGAAGGATGGCCACATGCACCGCCTCTCATCCTTCGAGGCTCGCCCAGCGGCGCAATTGCGCCGCAAGGCTCGCACCTCCAGCGACAAAGGCGAAGCCTTTGCGCGGGGATGACGACTGCTGAGCTGTAGGGCAGATTAGCCAACCGCGTCCGCCGCAGCTCAACGAGCGAAGGCGGAAGGCGTAATCCGCCGCCGCGGTTAGATCTGTCGGTGAATTACGCTTCGCTAATCCACCCTACGATTCTGTCCCAGTCCGCAGCACGGTGCGGCTACGACGACCTGTTGATCTTCTTGACCTTGGCGTCGGTCGCTTCAATCGACATCGCCAGTTCCATGATCGCCTTCGAGAGCAGCTCGATGGCCTCCTTCTGATCCTGCGATTTGAAGGCGCGGAGCGCGTAGTTCCGTGCGGATGAGAGCGACATCGATTGATCTCCGTGTTGTTCGCGTCTGGTTCAAAAATAAAACCCCGCGGCTTTCACCGCGGGGCTTCGTTTCAGTCGTGTCCGCCGCTCAGTGCGCCAGGATCGCCAGCAGCAGCAGCGCCACGATGTTGGTGATCTTGATCATCGGATTCACCGCCGGGCCCGCCGTGTCCTTGTAGGGATCGCCGACGGTATCGCCGGTCACTGCGGACTTGTGGGCGTCAGAGCCCTTGCCGCCGTAGTGGCCGTCCTCGATGTACTTCTTGGCGTTGTCCCATGCGCCGCCGCCCGAGGTCATCGAGATCGCGACAAACAGACCGGTGACGATGACGCCGAGCAACATGGCGCCGACCGCGGAGAAAGCGGCCGACTTACCGGCTGCGCCACCGCCCGCGATCACATAGATCAGGAAGTAGACCACGATCGGCGACAGCACCGGCAGCAGCGACGGGATGATCATCTCCTTGATCGCCGCCCGGGTCAGCAGGTCGACCGCCTTGCCGTAGTCCGGCTTGTCGGTGCCCTGCATGATGCCGGGCTTCTCGCGGAACTGACGGCGCACTTCCTCGACGATCGCACCGGCGGCACGACCGACCGCGGTCATGCCCATCGCACCGAACAGATATGGCAGCAGGCCGCCGAACAGCAGGCCGACCACGACGTAAGGATTGTTCAGGGAGAAGTCCGGGTTGACGCCCTTGAAGTAGGCATGGGCGTTGGCGTCGCTGATAAAGAATTTGAGGTCCTGATTATAGGCCGCAAACAGCACCAGCGCACCGAGACCGGCCGAGCCGATCGCGTAGCCCTTGGTCACCGCCTTGGTGGTGTTGCCGACCGCGTCGAGCGCGTCGGTCGACTTGCGCACCTCCTTGGGCAGCCCCGCCATCTCGGCGATGCCGCCGGCGTTGTCGGTGACCGGGCCGAAGGCGTCGAGCGCGACGATCATGCCGGCCAGCGCCAGCATGGTGGCGGTCGCGATCGCGATGCCGAACAGGCCGGCAAGGCTGTAGGTGACGAGGATGCCGGCGATGATCACGATCGCGGGCAGCGCGGTCGCTTCCATCGAGACCGCGAGGCCCTGGATCACGTTGGTGCCGTGACCGGTGACCGAGGCCGAGGCGATCGACTTCACCGGGCGATAGTCGGTGCCGGTGTAGTATTCGGTGATCCAGATGATCAGGCCGGTGACGACGAGACCGACCACGCCACACCAGAACAGCGCCGTGCCGGTATAGTCGACGCCGTCGAGCTTGCCGAAGCCGACCAGCCAATTGATCACGAGCGCGACGCCGACCAGCGACAGGATGCCGGTGGCGATCAGGCCCTTATAGAGGGCGCCCATGATGGACTGGCTGGCACCGAGCTTGACGAAGAAGGTGCCGATGATCGAGGTGATGATGCAGATGCCGCCGATCGCGAGCGGCAGCGTCATCATGTTCACCAGGATCGGCGTCTTGGCGAAGAAGATCGCCGCGAGCACCATGGTGGCGACCGCGGTCACCGCATAGGTCTCGAACAGGTCCGCCGCCATGCCGGCGCAGTCGCCGACATTGTCGCCGACGTTGTCGGCGATGGTGGCCGGGTTACGCGGATCGTCCTCGGGGATGCCGGCCTCGACCTTGCCGACGAGGTCGCCGCCGACGTCCGCACCCTTGGTGAAGATGCCGCCGCCGAGACGGGCGAAGATCGAGATCAGCGAGGCGCCGAAGCCGAGCGCCACCATGGCGTCGACCACGGTGCGGCTGCCCGCTTCCAGACCCATGAACTTGACCAGGATCATGAAGTAGATGGTGACGCCGAGCAGCGCGAGACCGGCAACCAGCATGCCGGTGATCGCGCCCGCCTTGAAGGCGAGTTCGAGGCCGCCGGCGAGCGAGGTGGTTGCCGCCTGCGCGGTGCGGACGTTGGCGCGCACCGAGACGTTCATGCCGATGAAGCCGGCAGCCCCCGACAGGATGGCGCCGATCGCAAAGCCGATCGCCACCGGCAGGCCCAGGAAGTAGGCCAGCACCACGAAGATCACGATACCGACCATGCCGATCGTGGTGTACTGCCGCCGCAGATAGGCCTGTGCGCCCTCGCGCACCGCGGCCGCGATTTCCTGCATGCGCGGATTACCCGCATCCGCGTTCAAGACCGACTGCGTCGCCCAGATCGCGTAGACGATGGAAAGCGCCCCGCAGAGCACAATCAACCATAAAGCTGTCATGTTGCCTCAGATCCTTGATGTAACCCCCGCGCCTTCTTGTGCCGCTAGGGGGCGGCAGGCGCTTATTTTGCGAGGACAATCCTCCCCAAAAACGGATTGCCTCAAATCGGGCGCGACCTTGCCAAAATCGTTACCGCTGTGCAACGCCACCTGTGGCCGAAAACGCCGATATCGGCAGCAATTTAGAAGGAAAATCGGCGCGATCAGGCGCGGGAAGTCCAGAGCCGCTTCCGTTCCGACGCGTTTTCTTAACGCGAACCGGTGCCCACTTCGCTCGAAAACGCTCTAGAAATGGCTATAGGACAGCCGCTTCAACTTCAGTTCCCGCCCCTGCCCGTCAAGGAAGCTTGGTGGCGACAAGCCCGCGATCAGGCCGCCGATTGCGGTCACCGCGACCTTGGCCTGCCGTGCGTCGCGCAGAAACGCGTCGACATGATCGCTCGGGACCGCGCACAAGAGCTCGTAATCATCACCGCCGGCCACCAAGGTCTCGATACCGATCGCCTTGCGCGCGAGCAGCCCTGCGGCCGCGGACGACAACGGGATACTCGGCACGTTGATCACGCCCGCCACACCACTGGCTGCGCAAAGCTTGGTCAGATCGCCGGCAAGACCGTCGGACACATCCATCGCGGCGCTGGCGTGGGTGCGGACGGCCGTGGCCAAGGCGTTGCGCGGCTGCGGAACACGGTAACGGGCGGCAAGAAAATCCCGCCCGACGACATCGTCCGCCAGAGCCGCGGCGACCGGGCCACCCCGGAGCACATCGAGGCCGAGCGCGGCGTCTCCGATCGTGCCCGTGACGAACACACGGTCGCCCGCCTGTGCTCCCGCGCGATGCACCATCGTGCCCTGCGGCACCCGGCCGAACGCGGTGATCGAGATCATCAGCGGCCCGGGCGTCGAGACCGTGTCGCCGCCGAGCAGCGGGCAGCCGAAATGTGCGGCGTCCTCGCCGAGCGCCCGGGCAAACGGCTTCAGCCAAGCCTCCTCGGCGCTGCGCAGCGCCAGCGTCAGCACGAAGCCCGCCGGCACCGCGCCCTTGGCGGCGATGTCGGAGAGGTTCACCCGCAGCGCCTTGCGCGCCAGCATGTCGGGCGGATCATCGCCGAGGAAATGCACGCCCTCGACGATAGCGTCCGTGGTGACCACGATGTCCTCGCCGGCCGCCCTCAGCGCGGCGGCGTCGTCGTCGAGCCCGAACGCACCCGGATCGGTCGCGAGCGGCTTGAAATAGCGCGCGATTAGGGAGTCTTCGCCGGAGGTATGTTTGCTTGCTTGGGTCATCAACCCGTCATCCTGAGGTGCGAGCGAAGCGAGCCTCGAAGGATGCACGGCCCCGATGCGACCGTAGCGCCACGCCGTCGCCCTTCGAGGCCTCCGCTTCGCTACGGCACCTCAGGGTGACGGCTACGGAGGTGGGCGGCATCGCGGCACCTAGCTCCGCACAAACTCGTCGCCGCGGAACTGGCGCGCGATCTGGTCGAGCACGGCGTTGACCATGCCGGTTTCGTCCTTCTCAACGAAGGCATGCGCGACGTCGACATATTCGGAGACCACCACGCGGCCCGGCACGTCTTTGCGGTGCTCGAGCTCGTAGGAGCCTGCCCGCAGCACCGCGCGCAGGATGGCGTCGATCCGCTTCAGCGGCCAGCCCTTCGACAGCGCCTCGTCGATCAAAGGATCGAGCCGGGCCTGGTCGCGCACCACGCCGGAGACCACGTCGCGGAAGAACGCGGCTTCCGCCGGCAAATATTTCTCGCCCTCGACCTCGTTGCCGAGCCAGTGGCTCTCGAACTCGGCGAAGATGTCGTTGATGCCGGCGCCGCCAATGTCCATCTGATAGAGCGCCTGCACCGCCGCGAGCCGTGCCGCGCCGCGGCGGTTGGCTTTTCTGTCGGGGGCTTTCGCGGGCTTCTTGTTGTCTGCCATGGTCAGGCCTTTGCCAGGCGGCGTTTGATCCGCAGCATCGCCAGCGCCGCACGCGCCGCGTCGCCGCCCTTGTTGAGTTCGCTGGCGCGCGCCCGCGCCCAGGCCTGCGCCTCGGTGTTGACGGTGAGGATGCCGTTGCCGAGCGGGAATTTCCGGCTGATGGCCAAATCCATCAATCCGCGCGAGGACTCCTGCGAGACGATCTCGAAATGGATGGTGTCGCCGCGCACCACGCAGCCGAGCGCGATCGCCGCGTCATACGGCTTGCCGTTCGCTTCAGCCGCATCGATCGCGATCGCAATCGCCGCCGGAATCTCCAGCGCGCCCGGCACCGTGATCACGTCGTGCGTCGCACCCGCGGCCTTGATCTCGGCCAGCGCTCCTTCCAGCAGCGCGTCCTGGATGTCGTCATAGAACCGCGCCTCGACGATCAGCACGCGTGCGCCGGTAATGTCGGTCTGGTCCTTCAGGGGTGCGCGCCGCGCGTCAGCCATCTACGTATCCATTTCATTTTGTTGACATTTACCGATAACGTTGGATGTCAACGTTTCGCGAGTTTGTAGTCGCCCCGACGACTGAAGCCAAGCACGAATGCCTCAGGCACTGTCATTCCGGGATGGTCCGAAGGACCAGACCGCAGGTGCACAATAGTGCACCGGGGAATCTCGAGATTCCGGGTTCGATGCTTCGCATCGCCCCGGAATGACTGCCGCTTGACGGCTAGGCCGTCATTTCATCTCCGACAGCCGCGCCGCGTAGCGGGCCATCAGATCGACCTCGATATTGACCTCGCTGCCCGCCTTCCAGCCGCTCAGGGTCGTCACGGAAAGCGTGTGCGGGATGATCAGCACCGAAAAGCTGACGTCGTCGACCGTATTCACGGTCAGCGACACGCCGTCCAGCGTGACCGATCCCTTCGCCGCGACGAAACGCGCCAGCTCCCGAGTGGTTCGCAGCTCGAAGCGCGCCATGTCGGGCAGATCGTCGCGCTTGACGATGGTCGCGATGCCGTCGGCATGCCCGGCCACGATGTGACCGCCGAGTTCGTCGCCGATCTTGAGCGCGCGCTCGAGATTGAGCCGGCTGCCCTGTCCCCAATGCTTGGCGGTGGTCATGCCGAGCGTCTCGGCCGCCGCATCGACATCGAACCAGGTCTTGCCATCGGCGGTGCCGGAGGCGACGACGGTGAGGCAGACGCCATTGCAGGCGATCGAGGCGCCGTCGGTGATCGTGGTCTGGTCGTAGTCGCAGGCAATCCGCATCCGGTGCAGCTGCCCCTGCGCCACCTGCTTCAGGCTGGTGATCTCACCGATATCGGTGACAATTCCCGTGAACACAACAAACCTCTTACTCTTCGTCATGGCCGGGCTTGACCCGGCCATCCACGACTTACTTCACTGCTGGCGACCAAGACGTGGATGCCCGGGTCAAGCCCGGGCATGACGACCTAGGATCGATCGTAGATAGTCAAAACATCTTTGGCCAAGGCTTCGCTAGCACGAAGGCTGAAGGCGGGCGACTGCGTGATTGCGTCGAGCGGCATTGCGTCCAGCGCGGGAACGCCGTCGGCACCGATCGCATCAGGCCCGCGCAACAGCCAGATCTCGTCGACAAGGCCGGCTGCCACGAAAGAATTTGCCACGCGCGATCCGCCCTCGACCAGCAGGCGCGAGATCCCCTTCTCCGCCAGCGCATGCAGGACGGACGGCAGATCGAGCCCTTGGGGCGCGCTGGCGACGACGCGGATCACCTGTGCGCCGGCGGCGCCTAACTTCACCGCGGCAGGCGCCTCCGCCATATCAGATGTCAGCACCCAGAGCGGCGTCTCGCGCGCCGAATGCACCAGGCGGCTGTCGCCAGATATCCGCAGCGCGCGGTCCAGCACCAGGCGCACCGGCGAGCGCACCGCCATGCCGGGCAGCCGGCAGGTCAAGAGCGGATCGTCGGCCTTGACCGTGCCGATGCCGACCAGGATCGCATCGCTCTGCGCACGCAGCAGATGCACGCGGGTCCGCGCGGCCTCGCCCGTGATCGTAACTGTTTTGCCGCCGCTGGCAGCGATCTTGTCGTCGGCGGACACCGCGAGCTTGAGGATCACATGCGGGCGCTTGTCGCGGATACGGCGGAAGTGCCCGGCATGGTCGCGCGCGGCCTCTTCCGCGCACAGCCCGACATCGACCGCGATGCCTGCGGCACGCAGCCTGGCGTGCCCCTGCCCCGCGACTTCCGGATTGGAATCCTCGATCGCCGAGACGACGCGTGCGAGCCCGGCCGCAACCACAGCATCGGCGCAAGGCGGCGAGCGACCGAAATGCGAGCAGGGTTCGAGCGTGACGTAGAGCGTGGCGCCGCGCGCGGCATCGCCGGCGCGCCTGAGTGCCTCGACCTCGGCATGCGGCCGGCCGCCTGCTTGCGTCCAGCCGCGGCCGACGATGACGCCGTCCTTGACGATGACGGCGCCGACCGCCGGATTGGGCCAGGTGCGCCCGAGCCCGCGCCGGCCAAGCGCCAGCGCCAGCTGCATGAAGCGCAGATCGGCCGCCTTTGCCGCTTCCTTGGCCTCTTTGGCCTTCTGCGCGAACTGGTCTTCCAGAATGCGGAAGATCATTTGCGTAGCGTCGCGAGCCGCGGGTCCTCTTCGCCGGTCAATTCGTCGAGCACGGCCTCGAAGTCCTTGGCCTCGCGGAAGTTACGATAGACCGAGGCAAAGCGCACATAAGCGACGTCGTCGAGCTGGCGCAGATGCTCCATCACGATCTCGCCGATCGCCTCCGAGGAGACCTCGGCCTCGCCGCCGCTTTCGAGCTCGCGCACGATGGTGGACACCATCTTCTCCACCCGCTCGGATTCCACCGGGCGCTTGCGCAAGGAGATCTGCAGCGAGCGCACCAGCTTGTCGCGGTCGAACGGCACGCGGCGGCCGTTGCGCTTGATGACGGTCAGTTCGCGCAGCTGCACCCGCTCGAAGGTCGTGAAGCGGAAGTTGCAGGCCATGCAGACGCGACGCCTGCGAATGACCGCGGAGTCCTCGGTCGGACGCGAGTCCTTGACCTGCGTGTCGAGAGAATTGCAGCTCGGGCAGCGCATCCGACGGGACCTCTAGCAACGACCTTTTACTGATAGATCGGGAAGCGATCGGTCAGCGCCTTGACGCGCTCCTTGATCGCGGCCTCGACCAGCGGCGCCTTGCCGTCCGGCGACTGCGCCAGCGCGTTCAGCACTTCCGCGATCATGCCGCCGACCTGCTTGAACTCGGCGACGCCGAAGCCGCGCGTGGTCGCCGCCGGCGTACCGAGCCGCAGGCCGGAGGTGACGAACGGCTTTTCGGGATCGAACGGGATACCGTTCTTGTTGCAGGTGATGGCGGCGCGCACCAGCGCCTTCTCGGAGATGTTGCCCTTCAGGCCCTTCGGCCTGAGGTCGACCAGCATCAGATGGTTGTCGGTGCCGCCCGAGACGATGTCGAGGCCATGGCCGCGCAGCGTCTCCGCCAGCGCCTTGGCGTTCTCGACCACGTTCTTGGCATAGACCTTGAAGTCCGGCCGTAGCGCTTCTGCGAACGCCACCGCCTTGGCGGCGATGACGTGCATCAGCGGACCGCCCTGCAGGCCCGGGAAGATCGCCGAGTTCAGCTTCTTGGCCAGCGTCTCGTCATTGGTGAGGATCAGGCCGCCGCGCGGGCCGCGCAGCGACTTGTGCGTCGTGGTGGTGGTGACGTGGGCGTGCGGCACCGGCGAGGCATGCACGCCGCCGGCCACGAGGCCCGCGAAATGCGCCATGTCGACCAGCAGATACGCGCCGACGGAATCCGCGATCTCGCGGAAGCGCTTGAAGTCCCAGGCGCGCGAATAGGCCGAGCCGCCGGCGATGATCAGCTTCGGCTTGACCTGCTCGGCCAGCTTCTGCACCTCGTCCATGTCGATGATCTGGTCCTCGCGGCGCACGGTGTAGTGCGCGGCCTTGAACCACTTGCCTGACATGTTGACCGGCGAACCATGGGTGAGATGGCCGCCGGCCGCGAGGTCGAGGCCCATGAAGGTGTCGCCGGGTTGCAGCAGCGCCAGAAACGCCGCCTGGTTCATCTGGCTGCCGGAGTTCGGCTGGACGTTGGCGAAGCCGGCGCCGAACAGCTTCTTGGCGCGCTCGATCGCCAGCGTCTCGGCGACGTCGACCCACTCGCAACCGCCGTAGTAGCGCGCGCCCGGATAACCCTCCGCATATTTGTTAGTCATCACCGAGCCCTGCGCCTCCAGCACGGCGCGGCTGACGATGTTTTCGGAGGCGATCAGCTCGATCTCATGACGCTGCCGGCCGACCTCGCCCTTGATCGCGGCGGCGATCTCGGGATCGGCCTGTGCGAGGGTCGCGGTGAAGAAGGAATCGGGCGCGGAAGCGGTCTTGCTGGATGAGGTCATCGGCGAAATATCTCCACCGCCGCAAGCCTTTAGGCAGGATGCGGACGGTCACGAGTGGCGGTCGAAGCTGGTTTCAGAGCGTTATCACATCGCCCCAAAATGGCCAAGCGGTTGCGGTCCCTGCCGGTCAATTATGCCAGATATGGTGGGGATGGCGGGGATTGCCAGCCGGCCGGACGGCCGCCCTCGCCACCCGGTTCCCGCCGCGCGGCCAGCACGGCTGTGGCAGCCGCCGAATGGAACGTGACACCCCTTCCCGACCGCGCGGGACCGCGGAGCAAGACAACCATCACCTCAAGGTTTCAACGCGTTGCTCACGCAACCGCGCGACATCGGACTGGCTTGATCATGTCGCGCGCGATCGCGATGTATCGACTCACGAGATGACGAGACAATTTTTGAATCGTTCAACACTGGATCGATTCAAGGCTCTCACACGATGCGTGCAATTGCGCGTCATACGCCGTTGTCTCCCGGTCACACAGCCAAGCTTTGCGTGCAACTTCGACAGCTTCTAACCGCGTGCAGGCTGCTCGCGAAAATCACCGTGATAACGACTCGCTCAAGATTTTTTTACGGAGCGTGGAATAAATGTCGTGCAGGTGGATTCGGCCGCAGCGGTTTGCTGCTTCGGCTGTCGTTGTGTTTTCGGTTGTTGGTGCGGACGATGTCTTCGCCCAGACGCAATTGCCGTCCGTGACAGTCGAGGCGCCGCAGCGGCAAGCGGCGCGATCGCAGCAGCCTTCGCAACGGTCCACGCGCGCACGCAGCGCCTCGCGCCGCGCGACGGCCGCCCCGGTGGGCGCGCAGCCACGGACCGCTCAGCAACCCGCGGGCGCCAGCGGCGGGCACGAACGCGCCAACGGCCCGGTCACCGGCTATCTGGCGCGGCTGAGCGCCAGCGGCACCAAGACCAGCACGCCGATCATCCAGACGCCGCAATCGGTGTCGGTCATCAGCGCCGAGCAGATCCGCGACCAGAAGATCGTCAGCAAGTTCGACGAGGTGCTGCGCTACACGCCGGGCGTCATCGGCGGCACCTATGGCGCCGATTTCCGCAACGACTGGTTCATGATCCGCGGCTTCCCGGCGCAGAACGAGTCGCTGTTCCTCGACGGCCTGCAGCTGTTCTACACCTCCTATGCGAGCTGGAAGCTGCAGCCCTTCAATCTCGAGCGCGTCGAGGTGCTGCGCGGTCCGTCCGGCATCCTGTATGGCGGCTCGGCGCCGGGCGGCCTCGTCAACGCGGTGAGCAAGCTGCCGCAGGCCGAGCCCATTCGCTACATCGAGACCGGCGTCAACAATTTCGGCAATGCCTATACCCAGTTCGACATCGGCGGCGCGACGGCGCAGCCCGGCAACGGCCAGGTGCAGTACCGCCTCGTCGGCCAGGCCCAGGGCGGCGGCACCCAGACCGACTATGTCTACGACAACAACTTCTTCTTCGCCCCGTCGGTGACCTGGCGGCCCGATGCCGACACCAGCCTCACCGTGTTCGGCATGGCCTCGCACAGCAACACCCGCGCGCTGAACTTCCTGCCCTATGTCGGCACCGTCACCAACGCGCCGTTCGGCCGGATTCCGACCAGCCTGTTCGTCGGCGATCCCAGCGCGGACCAGTTCCGCCGCGACCAGCAGATGGTCGGCTACCAGTTCCAGAAGAGCGTGACTGACAGCGTCGATTTCCGCCAGAACGCGCGCATGGCGCATGTCGACGTCTATTATGCCGGCCTCTATGGGCTCGGCTACGCGACGACGCCGGCCGCCGCCGACATCACCCGCGGCAATTTCTACACCCGCGGCATCGCCACCCAGCTCAACCTCGACAATCAGCTCGAATACCGCTTCACCACCGGCGCGCTGCAGCACACCGCGCTGGTCGGCGTCGATCTGAAATATTACGGCATCGACGACCGCCAGGGTTTTGGCATGGGCACCAATCTCAACGTGCTCAATCCGGTCTATGGCACCAATCTGCCGTATAGCGGTCCGCTCTATCAGAACGGCTATCTCGCCCAGGGTATGGCCGGCCTCTATCTGCAGGATCAGGTCAAGCTCGACCGCCTGACGGTGGTGCTGTCCGGACGCCAGGACTGGGTCGATCTCACCAACAACAACCGGATCGGCGTCTCCCAGGGCCGCGACGACAGCAAGTTCTCCGGCCGTGTCGGCGCGATCTACAATTTCGACAGCGGCGTTGCGCCCTACGTCTCCTACATGACGGGCTACAATCCGGTCATCGGCACCACCGCGGCCGGCCAATTGCTGCTGCCGGAAACCTCCGAGCAGACCGAGGTCGGCGTCAAGTACGAGCCGGTCGGGCTCAACGCACGGTTCGGCGTCGCGTATTTCGACCTCAAGCGCAAGAACGCGCTGACCACCGATCCGAACAACCCGCTGTTCCAGACCCAGAACGGCGAAGTCACCTCGCGCGGCGTCGAGCTCGAGGCGGTCGCGAACATCACGCGCGATTTCAAGTTGGTGGCGAGCTACACCAATTACGAGCTGTTCGTCAGCAAGGACCTCAATCCCGCGCTGATCGGCACCGTGCCGACCAACGCGCCGCAGCAGCTCGCATCGGTGTGGACCGACTACACCTTCCGTGACGGCCCGCTCACGGGCTTCGGCTTTGGCGGCGGCGTGCGCTATGTCGGCTCGTCCTTTGCCGACACCGCGAACACCGCACGCGTCCCGGGGGTCGTGCTGGGCGATCTCGCCTTGCATTACGAATGGGACAACAACTGGCGCGCGGCGCTCAATGTCGTGAACGTCACCGACAAGATCTATGTCGCGAGCTGCGCGACCATCAGCTCCTGCTACTACGGCGATCGCCGCCGCATCACGGCGAGCCTCGCCTACAAATGGTAGCTGAACTTTCAGCTCACGGAAAATCATGTGACAGCGAGGCGGCATTCGGCCGCCTCTCTTTTTTCGCTGTCGTCAGGGTGGTGTCAGCTTGTCGCGCTAGGTTTCGCGTCGCGGCGATATTTGCCGTGCCCAGACTGGCCCGCTCCGAAATGCGAGCCCCGGAGCGGGCCTTTTACGGTCTGGTCGCGTCCTAATCCTCGTTCGCCTCGAATCGCCCGAGCCCCTTGAGCACGAACGGCGCCAGCAGCGCGATCAGCGCGATGCCAAGCAGCGTCGCCGACATCGGGCTTTGCAGCAGCACCATGGGATCGCCGAGGCTGATCGCCAGCGCGCGGCGCAACTGGCTTTCGGCGATCGGCCCGAGGATCAGCCCGATCACGACAGGCGCGATCGGGAAGTCGAACCGGCGCATCAGAAAGCCCATCACGCCGAACGCCGCCAGCATCGACAGCTCGACGACCGACGGCTTCGCCGCGATCGTGCCCATGGTGGCGAACACCAGGATGCCGGCATAGAGCCAAGGCTGCGGAATCGCCAGCAGCCGCACCCAGAGCCCGACCAGCGGCAGATTGAGCACCAGCAGCATGCCGTTGGCGATGAACAGGCTCGCGATCAGGCCCCACACCAGATCGGGCCGCTCCGCGAACAACAGCGGCCCCGGGTTGAGGCCGTATTGCTGGAAGCCCGCCAACATCATTGCAGCCGTTGCCGAGGTCGGCAGCCCGAGCGTCAACAGCGGCACCAGCGTGCCGGCGGCAGACGCGTTGTTCGCCGCTTCCGGACCTGCGACGCCTTCGATCGCGCCCTTGCCGAATTCTTCGGGATGTTTTGTGAGGCGCCGTTCGGTGGAATAGGACAGGAATGTCGGGATCTCCGCCCCGCCGGCCGGCAGCGCCCCGATCGGAAAGCCGAACAGCGTGCCGCGCAGCCACGGCTTCCACGACCGCCGCCAGTCCTCCCGCGTCATCCACAGCGAGCCGCGCACCGGCTCGAGCTTCTCCTCGGCGTGATGACGGCGCGAGGCGACATAGAGCGCTTCGCCGACCGCGAACAGGCCGACCGCGAGTGTCGTCACCTCGACGCCGTCGAGCAGCTCGGGGATGCCGAAGGCAAGCCGCGCCTGTCCGGTCAGCTTGTCGATGCCGACCAGCCCGAGCGTGAGGCCGATGAACAGACTGGTGAGGCCGCGGACCGGCGAGTCGCCGAAGGTTGCCGACACCGTGACGAAGGCGACGCACATTAGCGCGAAGTAATCCTCCGGCCCGAAGCGCACGGCGAAATCGACCAGCCATGGCGCGAGGAATGCGAGGCCGATGGTGGCGATGGTGCCGGCCACGAACGAGCCGATCGCCGAGGTCGCCAGCGCCGGGCCGCCGCGGCCGGCCTTGGCCATCTTGTTGCCCTCGAGCGCGGTCGCCATCGAGGCGCTCTCGCCCGGCGTGTTGATCAGGATCGCGGTGGTCGATCCGCCATACATGCCGCCATAATAGATGCCCGCGAACATGATCAGCGAGCCGCCGGGATCGAGCTTGTAGGTCACCGGCAGCAGCAGCGCGACCGTCAGCGCCGGACCGATGCCGGGCAACACGCCGACCGCGGTGCCCAGGAACACGCCGATCAGGGCGTAAAGCAGGTTCATCGGCTGCATGGCGACCGCCATGCCGTGCGCCAGCGCGGCGAAAGTGTCCATCACAGCAGTCGCTCCAGCGGGCCGGCGGGAAGGCTCAGCGTCAACAGCTTGTCGAACGCGAGATAAATCAGCGTCGTGATCACGAGCGCGATGGCGGAGTCGGCGAGGACGGCGCGGCGGCCGAACGCCGCCGACGTGGTGACGAACAGCGCCGAGGTGGCGAGGATGAAACCGCCGCCAAAGCCGATGATGGCGATCAGGAGCGCCAGGCCGCCGATGATCAGCCACACCGGTTTCGGATCCATGCTCTCGCGCGGCGGCAGGTTGCCGCGCAGCGCGTCGATCAGATTACCGATCGCCAGAATGACGAGGCCGATCGCGATGACGACCGGCATCGCCTCCGGCCCCATGCCGTACATGTTGGTGGACGGCAGCTTGCTGGCGTCCCACACCAGCACCGCAGCGAGCCCGGCAAGCGCGGCCGCGATGACGACACCGGCGCGATCGACGCGCCGCGCCGGCGCGGGCTGGAGATCTTCAGACGCTGCGTCCGGCGTCATGACTTCACGAGGCCGACGGACTTGAGCACGTCAGTGACCCGAACGATTTCCTTCTTCAGGAAATCCGCGAAGGCGTCGCCACCGAGATAGGCGTCATCCCAGCCCTTCTGCTTCAGGATCTCCTTCCAGGCATCGGACTTCACCATCTTCTCGACCGCATCGCTCAGCACCTTGCGCTGCTCTGGCGTGATGCCGGGCGGTGCGACCACCGAGCGCCAATTGGCCAGCACGAGATCGATGCCCTGCTCCTTGAAGGTCGGGATATCGACGCCGGGCAGACGGTTCGCCGACGTCACGCCGAGCGCGCGCAACTTGCCGGCCTTGATCTGGCCTTCATATTCGCTGAGGCCGGAAATGCCGGCCGTGACCTTGCCGCCGAGAATGGCCGCGAGCGACTCGCCGCCGCCCGAAAACGGAATGTAGTTGATCTTCTTGGCGTCGGCGCCGACCGTGCCCGCGAAAAGCGCCGCCATCACGTGGTCGACGCCGCCGGCCGAGCCGCCGGCAAAGGTCACCTTGGCGATATCGGCCTTCACCGCGGCGGCGAGATCCTGCGCCGTCTTGATCGGCGAGTTCGCCGGCACCACGATGACCTGGGTCTCCTCGGTGAGGCGCGCAATCGGCGTCACCTGATCCAGCGTCACCGGCGACTTGTTCATGGCGAGTGCGCCCACCATGACGAAGCCGTTCACCATCATCTGGTTGCCGTCGCCCTTGGCGCCGTTGACGAACTGCGCGATGCCGACGCTGCCGCCGGCGCCGGGAACGTTGGTGACCTGGACGCTGCGCGCGACACCGGAGGCGACCAGCGCCTGCTGCATCGAGCGCGCCGTCTGATCCCAGCCGCCGCCCGGCGCCGCCGGCGCCATCAGCTTGAGCTCGAGCTGCTGCGCGGGCGCCGGACCGCTCGCCCCAAGCAACAGCGCGACGACCGCGCCGAACAGGCGCATGTGGGACGGGATCATGGGGCTTCCTCCTGAATTTTCGGAAAGCAGCCTGCCGATCGCCGGCTGCATCCGGTCACGTGATCGCATCGCCATTCGGACAGCGCGGTCCCCTCGGGTCAGGAATCGCTCGCCGATCTCGCGTCTGCGTATCGCTAGCGACCATTCGCCACAGCCTTCGGCAAGCCGGAGAGCGCGGCTAGCCAGTGCTGCAAATCGCCGCACCAGCTCCGGTCATTTTTCGCTTGCTTTGATTCGGAATGGTTCGCCGCCGCCCCGGCGGACAGTTCGACCATCACCAACTACTACAAGCAGAATGTCTACGACCCGGAGGACTCCAAGATCGGGACGGTTGACGACGTGCTTGTCGACAAGTCCGGCAAGGTGACCGGTCTCGTCGTCGGTGTCGGCGGCTTCCTCGGCGCCGCGAGAAGGACGTGATCGTGCCGTTCACGGCCGTCAAGTCTCAAAAGAAGGACGACAAGTGGTGGCTTACGCTCGACGAGACCAAGGACAGCCTGAAGGCTGCGCCTGGTTTCAAATACGATCGCGCCAGCACGACGTGGAAGCCGGAGAACAAGTAACACCGACGTCCCGTCTGCTCACGGAGAGCAGACGGGACGCTGCGGCAGATCACTCACGGAACGGTGGCGCGGTCGAAGCTCGTCCGAAACGCATCAGGTAACGCGCCAAACCACGAAATGGCCCCAGCAGCTTTGGGGGCCTGGAGGCCGGTGCTGGGGCCATTTGCCTGATCCGGGGCTGAGCTATTGGAGGCAGGCTCTCCCATCCATCAAGAACCGCGCAGTTCCAGCATTAGCTTATGTAAATCCTTGGGTTGGGATGCGGATGACATGCGCGGACTTTCGGGATGTATCGCCCAATGAATCGTCGGAACCTTTCCCAGGTCATGCGAGAGCGCTGGCTGCGTCGACGAAGCGAGCGCAGCCAGGCCCGGCAGACCTCGGCGCGGAACATGCCGAGCCGCTTCGTTCCCCGGATCGCGTGGTAGTTCAGGTATCCCTGCATCACGCGACGGAGCCAAACGCCGGTCTCACCGATAGGCGCATGGCGGCGTTTCATCAGGTCGTGTCGTATCGCACTCAGCGTCGCCCGCAAGCGAGAGGCGTTGCCGGGATATCCCAAGGCGAGTGTCTTGTGCGCAACAGTCGATCGGCTGGACGGAAGAGAATGCAAAGCCGGCACCTCAAGGCGAGGCCGCCACGACCATCGAACGAAGGTTCTCGATGGAGCGGTCGAATTTCACCCTGGCAAGTTTCACCACAGCAAAAGCCAGGCCATGGAGGCGATGAGAGCCACAAGCGACACGGTCGCAGCGCTGACAAAGGCAATCTCCACACCGTCGATATGGTGGTGGTTTGTATGCATTGAGCGTCCTCCTAAATGGGTGCCCGCGGACCTTGGGACAGGAGCCACGCCGTCAAATTGGCGGTGGTTTCGTCATGCCGCGCCTGCCTCAACAGGGTCTCTCGCTCTCGACAGGGAGGTAGGTTCTTGGCCCGTTGACGTAGCCGTTTGGCTTCCTGGACAAGGCGTTTTTCAAGGGGGAAAATCTGCCTAACCCGGCGTCGTCGCTTCATGGCTCCTCTCTCCAACGCTGACGTTTGGCTGCCCCTCAAAAGCAAAATCAAAAAGCCCGGGGAGCGTGAAAAGTTCCTGCCAGCTTCGCGTCAATGAGATCAAACGGATGGAACTGCCGGAACGGCGTGGAAGTTACAGGGTATGGGTATAGCCAAGGACCTGAAGAAGCAGGCCAAGACCGCCGAGCAGGCGGCGGTGCGGACGGCTGACGAATTCGCGGCCGAGCAAATGAAGAGCCTCGCCCAAGCCTTCCGGGCTCAGGCCGAGGTCGTCAAGCGAAACAAGAAAAAGAAGAAAGATGAGCTTCACCGTAAAAGCTAGGTGCAGGTTTGGAGAGATCGTGCACCGTCGTGGCACGGCCGAAGCAGCTCTACGCAAGGCAAAAGAGCTTTCACGGTCGCAGTGTTACGACATCCACATCGTGACACCTGAAGGCCGAGACTACGACTCGTCCGAGTTTGGGGATCTTCCCCGCACGCCACTGGCTGTGCGCGTTGCTCAGAAAGGCCACACCTATCCATAGGGTAGTAGAGGTTTCAAAACGGCCGGCTCAAAAGCGGCCCCAGCTAACCGCATCACCCGTTGGGTGCGCCCTTCCCCATCGCCTCGCGCGCGCCATCGGCGAGACAACTAATAGCGGTCGCGATATCCCCGCCGCTGCTGACCATATGCGGCGCGAGGATTGATCCCGCAGGTCACGTTCCTTCCGGAAGCTGACGCGAGACACTGGGCACGGGTTCGGTACATGCAATCGCCGGGATAGCCGACGCCGCGCCCCTGCACGCACCAGGGATAATCCCGGGCGCTGGCCGGGCGCACACTTGCCAGTCCTGCAACGCCGAAAGCCAGGACGAACGCCAGGACAGCGAATAGGACAGTTGTGCGCATGATCGGCTCCTCGCAAGCAATCGAGGACCAACGGAGCAGCAAGATTAGCGTTCCCTTCGATAGTGGCCGGCCGGTTAGCAAGATCGCAAGCCGCAGCCGGAGCGGCCGCGCCGAGCGCGAGCGCAGGAACCATGCTCCGTTGGGTCGGTTGTCGGAAACCATCCATCCCACACAAGTCAATCGGCATGCCGTCACGACTGCTTTGGTTTTTAGGGTTTCCGGTTCTGGTTGTTCTGGGTGGTTGCGGCGATCAACTCGAGTGCGATTCAATCGAAACCCGGAAGGCAGTGCTCCAGACCATCTCCAACGATCACCGCAATCCGCTTGTCAATTTCGCCGCCAGGGAATCGACGGCGAAGCCCACTGCGGAAAACGCAAATCCACAATACCTCCTCGGTGAAAAGATCGTCACGACCTCGGCAAGTGAGGACAAGCGAACATTGCAATGCAGCGGCGGCATCTCGGTCTCTGTGGGCGACATCAAGGCTTCCAAGGAAGTCGAATTCACCGTGCAGAAATCGAGCGACGGAAAGTTGGCGGTTTCGGTTGCTCCATTTCAGTTTTGAGTTGCGACAAACTCAGTGTCGTCCTGGCGAAAGCCAGGACCCATTACCCCAAATCACTATTGTTGCGCGACGCTGGGGCCGCGATCCCGCTCATCGCCAAATGCGGTGGTTATAGGTCCTGCTTTCAGGACGACGATCGTGCGTGAGGAACCCGCACCGTCATCGCGTCGTTGCGAGCAAAGCAAACCGCCGCCGAGGAAGCCTTGCCGACGATGCAGAATCAGACTGCGAAACCAGGCGCGCCGCTACAGCCCGGTATAGCCGGCCTTCACGTGGTCGGTACTACCGTCGAGCTGGCGCAGATAGGTCAGCCCGCACACCGTCAACCGATGCGGATCGCGCTCGCCGGCGTCGAACAGCGTCTGCACGTACTCTGTCACCTTCGCCCGCGCTTCGTCGCTCGCAGCGGGCGTGCGGTTGAGCAGCAGATCATACGTCTGCATGATCCGATCGATAGCGGCTTCCATTGAAGTCTCCGGGTTGACGCTCAGGCGACCACCAGCGTCTCGGCCTCGAACTTTGCGATCGCCTTGTTGGCGAGGCGGAGGCGATTCATCTCACCACGCTGGAACAGCTTCACGATGATGCCGAGCAGGCGCTCATTGGTGGCGAAATTGTCGGCGATAGCGCCGGATTTGCGCAGATAGTTCGAGGCGATCGCGTAGGCGTCACCGACGACCTCGACATTCAGCACCTCAATCCCGCGTTCGAGCAACATATCCCTGCCTCTCCGTTGGCTAACGGATAAGCCGCCGGGAACGCCTTGGTTCCTCGCCGGGGCCCATTTATTTTCGCAGGTGCAGCATGAAAAACGCATCGGCCGGGCATGACCGATGCGTTGACTGGAGCAAGGCTGGACTGAAGGAAGGCTGCCGGTCTTCTCGCGCGGCCGGCTTGGCCATCAGGCGAAAACGGGAAGGCTCAGAGGCGATACAGGATCTGGTCGGTCCAGAAGCGCTCGAGGCGATGCAGCGACTTGTTGAGGCTCGCGAACTCCTCGTTC
Source organism: Bradyrhizobium sp. USDA 4506 (assembly GCF_054058795.1). NCBI lineage: Bacteria > Pseudomonadati > Pseudomonadota > Alphaproteobacteria > Hyphomicrobiales > Nitrobacteraceae > Bradyrhizobium > Bradyrhizobium sp. USDA 4506. The sequence continues at coordinate 3,193,937 of NZ_JBSSBM010000002.1, forward strand.
GAGATGCCGCCAACCTGCTCCACCGTCTTGACGTGCTTCTGATAGAGTGCGTCGACGATCTTGCGGACCTCCTGGCCCTGCGGGGTCAGACGGATGCGGACCGAGCGGCGATCGACGCGCGAACGCTGGTGATCGAGGAAGCCGAGCTCGACGAGCTTCTTCAGATTGTAGGAGACGTTGGAGCCGAGATAGTAGCCGCGGGTGCGCAGCTCGCCGGCGGTCAACTCCTTGTCGCCGATGTTGTACAGGAGCAGCGCCTGCACCGAGTTGATGTCGGCGCGGCCACGACGATCGAATTCGTCCTTGATGACGTCGAGGAGCCGGCGATGCAGCCGCTCCACCAAAGTCAGGGCTTCGAGATAGAGCGGCTGCACCGGAGCTTGACCGGTAGCGCGATCAGCGGCATCCGCCGCCGTTGTCGCAACGGCTTTCATCATGACACTTCCCCTGTTTGTCGTTTTTATCGACTTTATTCGACGAAACTTGTGTCCCGCCTGATAGGTCCAACGTAAGGGGGCCGTTTGAATATCCGCTTAAATAAGAGAATAAAGAGATCATGAATTTAAGACAGTGAATCGTGGATTAAGCCCATGGATCAAAGGCTTTTCGCAACTTTTCATTGACGGTGGCGGACCCTTGTTCACGCTTCGTCTGCCTGCCCTGTCACATTCGGAAACAGCATCGTCTGAATTCGAAACGGTGGCGTAACGGGTATGAGGGAACCCTTTACGGTGACCGATTGGTTACCGGAAAATTCTTTGAAAATTTTATCGGAGTGCAGCGGCGGGACGTGCACGCGATGCGCGCAAGCGGGTGCAGATCTGTTGCGGAGAGCAAGACCGGTTCCGCCGTCGGCCCGCGCAAAGCCGGCCGGCACACGCGCCGAGGTCCGGTGAAATGGGCCCCGACGGCAGGTCCCGTAGAGACGGTCCCTGAAGGGGGTGTCTCAAACGGATGCGATCTGTCGGCACCCACCTATCAGAACCAGCAGAGCTGTCTTCTCGTTGCGCGCACGGCTGGCAAATATTGCCGGCCGCGGCCGGCTATTCGTGGCGCTGTCGCCACGGGGCAACAGTGCATCAGGCCAGCGCTGCACGCCGGCCTATGGCGGGCGTTCGCGCGCCGACATCCAGGCCAGCGCGAGATACGCGGCGAGCATCAGCGCCTCGAGCCCGACCACGGTGAGACTGCCGCCATAGATGCCGGGAAACATCAGCTCGATGACCGCCATCGACACCACGGTGGTCAGCCACACCACGGCGCCCCAGGGCGTCGCGAGCCAGAGCCCGACGGCGGCGACGAGCTCGATGACGGCGAAATAGATCGTGGCGGTCTGCCAGGCCATCGACTGGTTCTCGAAGGCCTCCTCCTCGCCGCCGACGAAGCCGGTTACCTGGGCCCAGTGATAGAGGCCCTTGGCGACCGAGACGACAGCCATGATGCGCAGGAAGATGACGAGGCGCCGCGTCCACGCATTGTCGTCCGGCTCGATCCGGTCGGACGAGATCGCGCTCACCGAGATGGCATTGTCCCGCGCCTGATCGCGTGCAGAGGTGTCAGACATCCGAATCGCCGCAGAGCGGCTGCAAAATGGTGTTCATGGGCGCAGTCTTGGCCCGCCGGGGACGCAAAATCAATTGCCGTTGCGGCAAATCAAGGGCGCCACGGATGCAAAAGCGACGCAATGACGGCGGCCCTGACAGGTGCTAGAACCGGACTTATATCAGGTCCAGACCTTATCTGGTCCAGAACTGCCGTCCGTCGAGGAGAAGACAACATGGCGATCAAATTCGGGCGCCCGATCGAACTGCGCGATGCGCCGCGGCGCCAGACTGACGCCCTCGCCTCCCCCTCGCTCGACCTCACGATCCGGATGCGGCGCAACCGCAAGTCGGAATGGGCGCGCCGCCTGGTGCGCGAGAACGTGCTGACCACCAACGACCTGATCTGGCCGATGTTCGTGGTCGATGGCCACAACACCCGCACGCCGGTGGCCTCGATGCCCGGCGTCGACCGGCTCACCGTCGACCAGATCGTCCGCGACGCCGAGCGCGCGGCAAAGCTCAACATCCCCTGCATCGCGCTGTTCCCGTTCACCGAGCCGTCGCTGCGCGACGAGCAGGGCTCGGAGGCGCTCAACCCCGACAATCTGGTCTGCCAGGCGGTGCGCGCGATCAAGAAGGAGTTTCCCGACATCGGCGTGCTCTGCGACGTCGCGCTCGATCCCTTCACCAGCCACGGCCATGACGGGCTGATCGAGGGCGGCAGGATCCTCAACGACGAGACCGTCGCGGTGCTGGTGAAGCAGGCGCTGACCCAGGCCGAGGCCGGCTGCGACGTGATCGCGCCGTCGGACATGATGGACGGCCGGATCGGTGCGATCCGCGAGGCGCTCGACGACAGCGGCTTCGGCGACGTGCAAATCATGTCCTATGCGGCGAAATACGCCTCCGCTTTCTACGGCCCGTTCCGCGACGCGATCGGCTCGGCCAAGACGCTGACCGGCGACAAGCGCACCTACCAGATGGACAGCGCCAATTCCGACGAGGCGCTGCGCGAGGTCGAGCTCGACATCGCCGAGGGCGCCGACATGGTGATGGTGAAGCCCGGCATGCCCTATCTCGACATCGTCCGCCGCGTGAAGGACCATTTCGCGATGCCGACCTTCGTGTACCAGGTGTCCGGCGAGTACGCGATGATCGCGGGCGCGGCCGCCAATGGCTGGATCGACGGCGAGCGCGCGATGATGGAGAGCCTGGTCGGCTTCAAGCGCGCCGGCGCCGACGGCATCCTCACCTATTTCGCGCCGAAGGCCGCCGAAAAGATCAAGGCGGAGAGCTGACGGCCGTCGCCGTTATTGCGACAAGTGGATCGCTTCGCTCCGCTCGCAATGACGGCGTGAAGGTAGAACCGCTCGATCCAGCCCCCGAATCGCCGGAATATTTCGGCTAGTTAATGTTCGCGCAGGCTTGGCGAACGCGCCTCCTGTTCCCATGTCCTGCGCGGGACTTTCATCGGAGGTTGGTCATGTCCTACGGCAATGACGGCGGCACCTGGCGCAATGAGGCCTGGCGCAACGACGGCGGCGTTCCTCCGCATGCGTTCGACCCAATGATGCAGCCGGACCTGTTCCGCGGCGTGCTGACGCGCCGTGTCTTTGCGTTCCTGATCGACCTGTTCGTGCTGTCGGTGCCGGTGATCCTCGCGGCGATCTTCATTTTGCTATTCGGTCTCGTCACCTTCTTCCTAGGCTGGCACCTGTTCGCACTGCTGTCGCCGGCCTCGATCGTCTGGGCGATCGTCTATTACGGCGCCTCGATCGGCGGGCAGCACTCGGCCACCATCGGCATGCGCATGATGGATCTGGAACTGCGGACCTGGTACGGCGCGCGCGGCTATTTCGTGCTCGGCGCCACCCATGCGGTGCTGTTCTGGGTGACGATCTCGTTCCTGTCGCCGCTGGTGCTCCTGATCGGGCTGCTCAACGGCCGCCGCCGGCTGCTGCACGACATCATCCTCGGAACCGTCATTATCAACAGCTCGGTCCGGACCCCGGTCGCCCCGGCCGCGCGGACCTCCTATTAGGCCCGCCTAAACCAATTGACCGTTAGCCTCAGGGGGGCGATGTTAACTCGGCTGCCTGTATTGTTTGTGGAGCCCGACGATCTGACGTGACCCAGCATTCGCGTGATACTCCTCAGTTCTATTTGACGGCGCCGTCGCCCTGCCCGTATTTGCCGGGCCGACATGAGCGGAAGGTTTTCACGCACCTGGTCGGCGACAAAGCGGGCGATCTCAACGACTTGCTGACCCATGGCGGCTTCCGCCGCAGCCAGTCGATCGCCTACCGCCCGGCCTGCGACCAGTGCCGGGCCTGCGTCTCGGTCCGGGTGATCGCCAACGAATTCCGCCCCTCCCGCAACTTCCGCAAGGTGCTGGCCCGCAACGCCGACATCATCGGCGAGCAGCGCACCGCGGTGCCAACCTCGGAGCAATATTCGGTGTTCCGGGCCTATCTCGACCGCCGCCACCGCAACGGCGGCATGGCCGACATGACCGTGCTCGACTACGCGATGATGGTCGAGGACAGCCATGTCGAGACCCGGATCATCGAGTACCGCAAGCGCAATGCCGACAGCGCCATCACCGGCCGCGGCGACGAGCTGATGGCGGTGGCGCTGACCGACGTGCTCAGCGACGGGCTGTCGATGGTTTATTCGTTCTTCGAGCCCGGGCTGGAGGCCCGCTCGCTCGGCACCTTCATGATCCTCGACCATATCGCCCGCGCCCGCCGGCAGGGCCTTCCTTACGTCTATCTCGGGTACTGGATCGAGGGCTCCAAGAAGATGGACTACAAGGGCCGCTTCCTGCCGCAGCAGCGGCTCGCGCCGTCGGGCTGGCTCCGCGTCGACGCCTCAGGCGAGGTGCTCGCCGAGCCGCAGGACTAGCTGCCGAAGACTAGCTGCCGAAGAACGTATCGATCAGCAGCTTCACGTTCAGGACCACGATCAACCCGGCGACGATCCACGCCGCCACCGCGACGGGACGCGAAATCGCGAACGCGCCCATCTTGCGCTTGTCGGACACGAAGCGCACCAGCGGGATCACCGCGAACGGCAGCTGCATCGACAGCACGACCTGGCTGAACACTAGCAGCTGCGCCGTGCCGCTCTCGCCATAGAGCGCGGCGACCACGATGACCGGGACGATCGCGATGCCGCGGGTCACCAGCCGCTGCAGCCAGTCGGGGAGCCGCAGATCGAGAAAGCCCTGCATCACGATCTGGCCCGCCAGCGTCGCCGTTACCGTCGAGTTGAGGCCGGAGGCGAGCAGCGCCACGGCAAACAGCGTCGAGGCGATACCGAGGCCGAGCAGCGGCGACAGCAGCTCGAACGCCTGGTCGATCTCGGCGACGTCGGAATGGCCGCTCTTGTGGAAGGTCGCGGCCGCCAGCACCAGGATCGCGGCATTGACGAACAGCGCCAGCATCAGCGCGATGGTGGAATCGGTGGTCGCCCATTTGATCGCGTCGCGCCGTCCCTCCTCGGTGCGCGGATAGGCGCGGGTCTGCACGATCGAGGAGTGCAGGTAGAGATTATGCGGCATCACGGTGGCGCCGATGATGCCGATCGCGATGTACAGCATCTCCGGATTGGTGACGATCTCGCGCGAGGGCATGAAGCCGCCGATCACAGCGGCAACCGGCGGCGCGGCGGCCGCGATCTGGACGACGAAGCAGACCGCGATGACGATCAAGAGCGCGATGACGAAGGCCTCGAGGAAGCGGAAGCCGCGGTTCATCAGGAGCAGCAGCAGGAACGCATCCAGCGCCGCCAGCAGCGCGCCGCCAATCAGGGGAATGCCGAACAGCAGCTTGAGCGCGATCGCGGTGCCGATCACCTCGGCAAGGTCGCAGGCGATGATCGCGGCCTCGCAGGCAAGCCAAAGCAGCAGGTTCACCGGCCGCGAATAGGTCGCGCGGCAGGCCTGGGCGAGATCGCGGTCGGTGGCGATGCCGAGCCTTGCGGCGAGCGCCTGCAGCAGGATCGCCATCAGGTTGGAGAGCAGGATGACCGACAGCAGCGTGTAGCCAAACTTCGATCCGCCCGCGAGGTCGGTGGCCCAGTTGCCGGGGTCCATATAACCGACCGAAACCAGATAGCCCGGCCCGGCGAAGGCCAGCAGTCGCCGCCAACAAAGGCCGCCTGAAGGCACCGCGACGGTCGCGTTCACCTCCGGCAGGCTGCGCACATGTCCGGCATCGCCCCGCCAGCCGCCTGGCACGGCATTGGGAACGGAAACGGAAGACAGTTCAGGGGTCCGAGCATCCATCCGACAAGGATGGCCGATCTCTCCCGTTATTGCAACTCATTTGCAACTGCATCTAGGCTCACGAAAATGATACCAACCGCGCTGCTTGTAAAGTACTGAGGAAGTGCTTTACGTTAGATGCATGATCAAGCTGCCCGTCGAGACGCCCACCGCAACCCTGCGCTACGCCCTCGCCCCTGACCCTTCAGGCATCGAGGCGATCGAGGCGACCCTTGCGGCCTACGACCGGATGATGGCAATCCTCGCCGAGGTCGCCCCCGTCGGCGCCAACCTCGTCTCGCTGCACGCCCAGGCCTACGAGAAGATCCGCAAGGAGACCGGCCTGCCCGCACGGCTGGTGACGCTCGGCCTGCGCGACCGCGCCAATTACATCGCAGGCGCCGCCGTCCGCCGGATACCGCTCGACGACAAGTTGTTCGCAATCAAGGGCCCAACTTCACTGACCATTAGCACTGTCAGCGGACGCGTCTTGGTGCCGTTCGATGTGCCGGGATATGTCTCGGGCTGGGAAAGCCCCTTCCCGGCGCATTTGATCTCGGATGGACGCGGCTACGAAATCCACATCGCCGTCAAATCGAAATCAGCACAACCGGAGGAGAAGACCATGCTTCACGAAGGCATCCTTGCGCGCATGGGCCGGCTTCTTGCCGCCATCGCGAGCCAGACCATCGACAATGTCGAGAACAACAACAAGGTCGCGCTGGTCAAACAGGCGATCCGCGAGATCGACGCCGGCGCCGACGAGGCGCGCTACGCGCTCGGCAAGTCGCGCGCCGAAGAATTCCGCCTGAAGAAGCGGCGCGAAGAACTGGATACCGAAACGGCTGGTCTGAACGAGAAGATTCGTCTCGCACTTGCGGAAAATCGCGAGGATCTCGCGCGTGCCGGCGTCGCACGGCAAATTGATCTGGAGTCGCAGGTGATCGCGCTGGAACGCGCGATGGATTTTATCGAGCTCGAAATCGACGAGCAGACCAAGGCGCTGCAGGCCATGCTCGGCGCGCGCCGCGAGGCGGAGACGCGCTTGGCCGATCTCGAACAAAGCCTGATCCGCGAGGCCCAGGACGAAACCAGCCGGGGCCCATCCGCGACCAATACATTGAGTGCTGAGCGCGCCATGGCGGCGATCGCCCGGGTCACCGGCGTTCCCGCCTCCAGCGTGCTCGGCGACAAGGAGCTTGACGAACTCGATCGCCTGCATCGCGAAAAGGAAATCGCGGCGCGGCTTGAAAGGATCAAGTCAGAAAAATGAGTGCAGTTGGCGACATTCTGCTCGCCCCCGACGTGCGGCCCTTCGCGGTCGCGGCTGCGATCATGGTGGCACTTGGCGGTATCGAACTGCTCAGCACCATGGTCGGACTTTCGATCAGCGAATTGATCGGCAAGGATTTCGCGGTCGAGGCCGAGAGCCACAATGCTCTCAGTGGCCTGTTTCTCTGGATCAACGCCGGACGGCTTCCCCTCCTGATCCTGATCATCCTGATCCTCGGCATCTTCTCGATCGGAGGCTTCCTGCTTCAGGGACTGGCGCACGCCGCAGGCACCGCCATCCCGGTCTCGCTTGCCGCGGTGGTTGCTGCCGCAGGCAGCATCCCCGTGATCAGAAATACCAGCCGCGGCCTCGCCCGCATCATTCCGCGCGACGAGAGCTATGCGGTCAACGACAGCGACTTTGTCGGCAAGGTCGCAACCGTGTCGGTCGGCCCGCTCGATCAGGGCCTGCCCGGCCGGGTCCGTCTCAAGGATGTCTTCGGCAACTGGCACACCGTGTCGGCGCGTGCCAGCGCGGAGTCCGAGGCATTGCCGGTCGGCGCCAGCGTGCTGCTGGTCGATCGCGATGCCAAGGGCTTCATCGCGATTGCCGCTCCAGCCGACCTCGTCGAACAACAACGATCTTCCAACAGGGCATAACACATGTGGGAACTTGCTGTACCCGTCGTTATTGGCGTCATCGTCATCCTCGTTATCGGTCTCCTGTTCGCAAAGCTCTACAAGCGCTCGACGCGCGATGAGGCCTATGTCCGCACCGGCCTCGGCGGCCAGAAGGTGGTGCTCGACGGCGGCTCGCTCGTGCTGCCGATCTTCCACTCCACCGCGGCGGTGAACCTGAAAACGCTACGGCTCGAGGTCGCGCGCGGCGGCCCGGACTCGCTGATCACGAAGGACCGCATGCGCGTCGACATCGGCGCCGAGTTCTATCTGCGCGTCAAACCCGACGCGTCGTCGATCGCGCTCGCGGCGCAGACGCTCGGCAACCGCACCAATGACGCGGCCGAGCTGCGCGAACTGGTCGAGGCCAAGTTCGTCGACGGCCTGCGCTCGGTCGCCGCGACCATGAACCTCGAGGAATTGCAGGAGCAGCGCGCCACCTTCGTCAAGGCGGTGCAGGACGCGGTCGGCGCCGACATCCAGAACAACGGTCTCGAGCTTGAATCGGTGTCGCTGACGAAGCTCGACCAGAGCGACATCAAGCACTTCAACCCGAGCAATTTCTTCGATGCGCATGGTCTCACCACGCTGACCAAGATCACCAAGGAGCGTGAGCAGGAGCGCAACCAGATCGTCCGCACCACCGAGGTCAACATCGCCCAGCAGGATCTGGTGGCGCGGCAGACCACGCTGACGATCGAAAGCACCAAGCGCGAGGCCGAGCTCGCCCAGCAGCGCGACATCGCCAACAAGACCGCCGCGATGCGCGCGCAGACCGCGCAGGTCGAACAGACCGCGCTACAGAACGAGGCCGAATACCGCATCCAGCAGGAGCTCGCGGTCGCTAACAAGCAGACCGAGGCCAACCAGGCCCGCGACACGCGCAAGATCGAGGCCGATCTCGCGGTCAAGCGCCGCAACACCGAGATGGAGCGCGACCTTCAGATCGTCGCGCAGGAAAGCGCGATCGCGGTCGCGGCCAAGAGCAAGGAGCAGTCGGAGGCCCAGACCATCGCCGAGACCGCGCGTGCCGTTGCGATCGCCGCCGAGGAAAAGGTCACCACCGCCCGCGCCACCGAGATCGCCGAGCGCGACAAGATCATCAACGTGATCGCGGCGCGCAAGGCGGCCGAGACCGACGCGATGCCGATCACGGTGATGGCCGAGGCGGAACGCCAGGCCGCCGCCAACAAGGCGGAAGCCACCAACGTGCTCGCCAAGGCCGATGCAGCGGCTGCCACCACCCGCGCTGCCGGCGTCAAGGCGCTCGGCCAGGCCGAAGCCGAGGTCGCGACCATGAAGGCGGAGGCGCGCAACAGACTGAGCGCCGACATGATCGCCTACGATCTCAACCTCGCGCGGATCAACGTGATCCCGAGCGCGCTCGCCGAGGCGGTGAAGCCGATCGAGAAGATCTCCGACATCCGGATCTTCGACACCGGCAGCATGCTCGGCCGCGGCGGCGCCAACGGCCACGCCAACGGCAATGGCGGCCTCGGGCTCGGCGACGGCCTCGCCGCGCAATTGCTGTCGGTCTCGGCATTCAAGCCGATGATCGACAAGATCCTCTCGGAGGCCGGCTTCCCGGCCGGCTCCGACGCGCTCACCAGCCTGACCAGCGCGCTGGCGCAGCGCAAGGCCGAGGTCGCCGAAACACCGACGGTGGGCATCGAAAGCGCGCCAACCGCGCTGGTCGGCACCATTACGGGCCAACTGGCGCCTGCTCCCAAACCGCAGTGACAGCTTTCAGCCAAGTCTGACTCTGGAAGAGCCCGCCGATCCCCTTCGGCGGGCTTCTGCTTTTGGCGTTATCGGGAAACGGGTGGGATCGGGCCTCTTCCAACCACACACTACCGGGCAGTCGAATGATCAAGGATTCCGTCATGTCCGCCGATACGCCTCGCCTGCCGGCCACCTTCAACCGCCTGGCCTGGTCCAACCTTGCCGCGCAATCGGCCGAACAGATTGCGCTAGCGGCTGCGCCGATCGTCGCCGTGCTGCTGCTCGGCGTCGGCGAAGGCCAGACCGGCCTGTTGCAGACCGCGCTGACGCTGCCCTTCATCCTGTTTGCGATCCCCGCCGGCCTGCTCGCCGACCGCGTGTCGCGGCGCTGGGTGATGGCGGGCTCCGAAGCGCTGCGCGCGGCCGCGGTTGCCGCGATCCTGCTGCTATTGTGGCTCGGCCTGATGACGCTGCCGCTGCTCGCGCTGCTCGGCTTCATCGCGGTCTGCGGCACGGTCGCCTATAGCGTCGCTGCGCCGGCGCTGGTCCCTTCGCTGGTGACGTCACAGCAATTGCCGGCGGCGAACGCCCGCATCGAGCTCGCGCGTACCGTCGCGTTCGCCGGCGGCCCCGCGCTCGGCGGCGTGCTGGTCGGCTGGGTCGGTGCCGCGCCCGCATTCGGCTTCGCCGCGGCATTGTCGGCGATCGCAGTCGTGCTGCTCGCCGGCATCTACGAGCCGGCGCGCCAGCCTGCCCCGCGGCGCCATCCGTTGCAGGACATCAAGGAAGGCGCAGTCTTCGTGATGCATCACGCCTTGCTGCGGCCGGTGTTCATCACCCAGTTCATCTTCAACACCGCATCGTTCCTGCTGCTCGCCGTGTTCGTGCCCTATGCGGTGCGCCACCTCGGGCTCAGCGCGACCGGTGTCGGCACCACGCTTGCGATGTACGGCGTCGGCATGGTGGTCGGCGCGCTGTTCGCGACCCGCGTGATGAAGCGGCTGGCGTTCGGCACCGTGATCGGGCTCGGCCCGGTTACCGGCTTCGTCGCCGCAGCCGTGATGGCGCTGACGACCTGGATTGCGACGCCGCTGCTCGCGGGCCTCAGCTTCTTCCTGCTCGGCGTCGGCCCGATCCTGTGGGTGATCTCGACCACCACGCTGCGGCAGTCGGTGACGCCGCCCTCGCTGCTCGGCCGCGTCTCGGCGATCAACATCATGAGTTACGGCGCCCGCCCGCTCGGCTCCGCGCTCGGCGCCATCGTCGGCGGCCTCTACGGCGCCGAAGCCTGCCTCTATCTCGCGGCCGCGATCTTCGCCGCCCAGGCGCTGGTGATCCTGATGTCGCCCGCGGTGTCGCTGACGCGGCAGCCCGACATGGTCGGCGAACCCGCGCGGTGCTGAACGGACTCTCCACCCACGTCATTGCGAGCGAAGCGAAGCAATCCATGTCTCCACTTGCGGAGGGATGGATTGCTTCGTCGCTTCGCTCCTCGCAATGACGGGAAGGTCTAGCTCGCCAGGTACCGTTCGTATTTGCCGCCGACGACCTCGTCGGCGGCAATCGCCGGGTCCAGCGTGTAGAGATCCTGCGCATGTCCGATGCCGCGCAGCACGAAGCGGCCGGTGGAGACCAGATAGTTGCGGCCGGCGGCGTCGAGCCCGGTGCGGAAATCGGTCGAGGTCAGCAATTCCCGATCGACCGAGGCGCACATCGACGCGATCCGGCTGACCTCGTTGACGGCCGGTCCGACCACCGTGAAATCCAGCCGGTCCTCGCTGCCGATATTGCCGTAGAAGACCTGGCCGACATGGAGCCCGACATAGGCCGTGGTGGTCGGCCGGCCCTCGTTCTCGCGGCGATCGTTCAGCACGCGGATGTTATGCCGGAATCTGTGCTCGGCCCGCAGCGCGGCCCGCTTGGCGCCTGCCACGTTCTCGCCGGTGAACATCGCCAGCACGCCGTCGCCGATCAGCTTCAGCACCTCGCCGCCGGCGTCATGGATCGCGTCGATCGATGCCTGCGCATAGTCGTTGAGGAACGGAATGATCTCGTCCGGGCCGATCCGCTCGCTGATCGCGGTGGAGCCGCGCACGTCGGAGTACCACAGCACGGCCTTGATCTTCTCGGTGATGCCGCGCTGCATGCGTCCGCGCAGCACCTGCTCCGCGGTGTCACGGCCGAGATAGACCCGTCCGAGCGTGCGGGCGATCTCGACCTGCGCGGCCGACTTGATCGCGAGCCCGAGCACCGGCACCAGGTCGCGCAGCGCCGCCATGTGGTTCTCGTCGAACCCATCCGAATGGCGGGTGGTGTAGTAGGAGTAGAAGCAGTCCATCTCGCCGATCGTGCCGGCCTCGCCGAAGCGATGCACGAAGGCGGCGAAATGCTTGTGGCCCTTCTCGGCCAACTCGCCGATCATGGAGAAATCGTGCGAGGTGTCGGCGAGATCGATCACTATCTCGTCATGGCCGTTTTCGAGCATGTGATAGAAGGCCGACCGCCGCCAGGTCTGGCTGGCCTCGCCGGTGCTGGTCGAACCGTATTCGAAGATGTCGGCCTCGTTGCTCTCGCCGTCGTTCCAGCGGAAACCGCGTCCCTCGAAGATCGGATGCAGTGTATCGATGAAGACGATCGCCCGCGACAGCGGCATGCCGGCCGCCCGGCAGCGCTCGCAGAAACCGCGCAGCAGGTCGTTTTCCGGCAGGCCCGTCAGACCCTGGCGGACCAGCCAATTCATGAGGCGCAAACGGGGCGTCAGTTCCATAAGCTGGATTATGCCGGGCAATTGGTGCGGGAGGAAGGGCAGGTCGTCGCGTGACAGATGCGGATGCCAATGCGGCATTGCAAGGCCGCCCGCCTCACCATTTCGCGCGGAACACGACCGCTGAATGGCGCCGATTCCGCTTCCTTTTGTCCGGCCCTTCGCGCACAAACAGCGCATGGACAACGACACTGGCCCGCCAAACCCGATCCGACGCCTCATGCAATGGGCGATCACCCCGCCGCAATCCTATGGGGTCTATCTTGTCGGCCTTATCCTGGTGTTCGTCCTGTCGTTCTACGCCGGCACGCTGAAGCCGACGCACTCGCCTGCGCCGCCGACGACCGCACCTGCCGCCCCGCGCAGCTGATCAGACCGATTTGGTTTCCGAGGTCGCGATCCAGATCCCGGCGAAGACCGCGATCAGGCCGACGACCAGATTGGCCGTGATCGGCTCGCCGACCAATTGCTTCGCAAGCAGCCCGGCGGCGATCGGATTGACCGTCATGGTGTTGGCGACGCGGGTCGGCGAGGCCCGCTCGAGCGCCAGCACCCACAGGATGAAGGCCAGCGCGCCGCCGGCTATGCCGAGATAGAGCCCCGCGATCCATTGCGACGTGCCGAACTCGCGCAGCGTCGCCAGGCTGCCAGTGAACGATCCCGCCGCCACCAGCGCGGCCGCGCCGGCGCCCATGCCGACGGCAAGGAAACCGAGCGCGCTGGAGCGGCGGATGAACGGCCGCGACAGCACGTTATAGAAGGCCATGCAGAGCACCGCGGCGGCCATGATCAGTTCGCCGCGCCATGCCCCCACTGGCGCCGCCGCCAGCCCGGATGCCAGCGCCGCCGCCACGCCGAGCACCGCGATCGAGACCCCGATCGATTTGCGCATTGTCAGCGGCTCGATGCCGAGCATGGCGCCGACCACCATGGTGGAGAGCGGCAAGGTCGCCAGCGCCAGGCTGGCGCGCGCCGCCGTCGTGTAGGACATCGCGAGATTATAAAGCACGAAGAACACGCCGAAGAAGGCGACGCCGAGCGCCGCGACCGCCGGCCAATCCGCGCGTCGCGGCCACTTCGCGCCGAGCAGGACCGCGGCCGGTAGCACGCAGAGAAAGCCGATCGCCCAGCGCAGGATCGCCAGCGTGATCGGGTCGGCATTGCCCGCCAGATAACGCGTGATCGCCGCGGCGGTGCCGCCGAGGCAGCTCGAGACCAGTGCAATCGCAACGCCGATCCACTCGCCCATCCCGATCCCCATGCGTTTTCGGTTCGTTTGTGGCATCTTGCCCGGCGAGATCATTCCGGCAACTACTTCACAGGTATTCATGTCGCAGCAGCGCGATTTTTCGGCCAGCCTGCGCTGGTGGCGGCAGCGCAAGGGCCACTCGCAACTCGAGCTCGCCGGGCGCGCCGATATCTCGCAGCGCCATCTCAGCTTTCTCGAGCTCGGCCGCGCCGCGCCGAGCCGCGACATGGTGATCCGGCTTGCCGCGGCGCTCGACGTGCCGTTGCGCCAGCAGAACGCGCTCTTGGTTGCGGCCGGCTTCGCGCCGGTGTGGCGGCAAACCGACCTCGCCGCGCCGGAGCTCGCCCAGATTCGCTACGCGCTCGATTTCATCCTGGCACAGCAGGAGCCCTTCCCGGCGGTCGTGGTCGACCGGCACTGGAATCTGCTGCTCGCCAATGCAGGCGCAAGCCAACTGGTGGAATTCCTGGTCGGGCCGCTGGCGCCAGGCACGGCGGTGAATCTCGCCGACGCACTGGTCGCGCCCGGCGTGTTGCGCCCCTATCTCACCAACTGGACCGAGGTTGCCGGCTACTTCGTCCGCAGCGTCGAGGCCGATGCCGCCGCCGACGGCACCACCGCGACGGCGGAATTGCTCAAGCGCCTGCTGGCCTATGACGGTGTCGAGGCCGCGTTGGCCGCGCCGGCAAGTCCCGCATCCGGACCGGTGCTGCCGATGCTGTTCCGCAAGGGCGACGTCAGCCTGCAATTGTTCACCACGATCGCGACGCTGGGAACGCCCCAGGACGTCACGCTGCAGGAGCTGCGCATCGAAAGCTTCTTTCCGATGGACGAGGAGACCGCGCAGATCTTTCGAAACTGGTCGAAAGCGAACACCGCCACGGCGGCTCAGTCGTAGAATTCCGGCGACAGCTTCAGCCCGTCGCGCTGCGCCTTGTCGTGGTTGATCCAGAGCTGCGCCTTCTCTTTCGTCAGCGTATCGGCGATCTTCTGCATCGAGGCCAGCGTCTGCTCCTTGCTGGCGTTCATGCTCGGCGCGCGCCGATTGTCCCAATTGTCCCTGAAGTGAACGGCATCGCCGGTCAGCACGATCGCGCCGGTGTTCGGCAGCTTCACCAGCAGCGACTGGTGGCCGGGCGTATGGCCCGGCGTCGACAGGATGGTGACGCTGCCGTCGCCGAACACGTCGCGGTCGCCTTCGAGCTTGGTCACGGGATGCTCGGGCTTGAAGCGCGGCGCGTTGTTGGTGCCGGGCCATTCATATTCCGCCTTCTGCACATACAGCATCGCGGCCGGGAACAGCTCGACATTGCCGATGTGATCGGGATGGGTGTGCGACACGGCGATCGCCTTGACGTCCGACGGCTTGACGCCGAGCTGGTCGAGCTGCGCGGCGAGCGTCTTCGGCCGCCGCCAGGTGACCGCCTTGGGGTCGGCCGGCGCAAGGCCGTTCGGCATTGCCGCCACCGCGTCGGGAATCCCGGTGTCCCACAGGAACCAGCCCTGGGCATGCTTGATCAGGTAGCAATTGTCCACGAAGTCCATCGACTTGCCTTCATTGACGCCGGGCGACCAGCGTGAAATGTCGCCGGCAACGCCTTCGCCGCAGTTGAGGATGTAGAGCTTCTCGACGCCCGATTTCGCCGGCTCGGCGTCCGCATGCGGCAGCGCGCCCACAGTCCAGAGCAGCATCGCAAGACCGATTGCCTTCTTCATGTCGCCCCCCCCCCGTTTGATCGCGCCGGTGATTTGAACGCGTGCGGTCGCAATGTGCCGTGTCGTCGCCGCCCGTGGAAGACGTGGACATGGGTCGATCGATCAATTGAATGCGAGTGGATCGCGGCTGCCTAGGCTAGACCATTTCCGCCGGCGCCAGCCGGCAGGTCTCGCTGCTGATCTCGACCTGCAGCGTGGCGTGGTGGATGCTGAAGCGCTCCGAGAGCTCGGCGCAGACATGATGCAGGAAGACATCGTCGTGTCCGCCGGGCCGCACCAGATGCGCGGTCAGCGCGGTCTCGCTGGTACTCATCGCCCAGATGTGCAGGTCGTGCACCTCGGTGACGCCTTCGAGCGCGATGAGATAGTCCCTCACCTGCTTGAGATCGATCCCCCTCGGCACCGCGTCGAGCGCGAGGTTGACGCTGTCGCGGGCGAGCTCCCAGCCACTCAGCAGCACCACCACGGCGATCACCAGGCTGATCGCCGGATCGAGCCACTGCCAGCCGGTCGCCATGATCAGGAGCGCGGCGATCACGACGCCGAGCGAGACGCCGGCATCCGCCGCCATGTGCAGATAGGCGCCGCGGACATTGAGGTCGCTGTCGCGGCCGCGCATGAACAGCAGCGCGGTGCCGCCATTGATCAGGATGCCGAGCGCCGCGACCCAGACCACGGTCCAGCTTGCGACCTCCGCCGGCTCGCGCAAGCGGTTGATCGCCTCGACCGCGATGCCGCCGACCGCGATCAGGAGCAACCCGGCATTGAACAGCGCCGCCAGGATCGAGGCGCGACGGTAGCCATAGGTGTGAGTATCGGTCGGCCGCCTGCCGGCGAGCCATGCTCCGCCCCAGGCCAGCAGCAGCGCGATGACGTCGGAGAGATTGTGAATCGCGTCGGAGACCAGTGCCAGCGAGTTGGCGGAATAACCGAAGATCAGCTCCGCGACGACGAAGGCGGTGTTCAGCGACGCGCCGACCGCAAACGCCGTGCCGAAACTGTCGGGCGCGTGGCTGTGCCCCGCATGGGAATGCCCGGCATGTCCGTGAGAATGACCGCTGTGGTCGTGGTCGTGATTGTGCGCCATGGCAACCGTCGCCCGATGTCGTCGGCGACGGTTATAGCGCGGTGAATTGTGGATACTATCACACCGCGCTAGTCGAAGGCGTAGCCCGGATGGAGCGAAGCGCAATCCGGGATCACTGGTGATCCGGCGCGAGCTCCCGGATTTCGCTTCGCTTCATCCGGGCTACAACACCGTTACTCCACGCCGCGATTGAACTTGTTCGACTTCGGCAGGCCGTGGGCGAGCCGGCCGGCGTCGGCGCGGTTGCCGCGCCAGTCGGCCAGTTCCTTCATGGTCATGCTGTGCTCGCGGCCGGCGGAATCCTTCCAGCTCAGGCCGGCCTTGGCGTCGAACACCGCAACGTCAGACAGCGACGCGCTGGTGTATTTCTGCAGGCGCACGCCGCGGCCGCGCGCCATCTCCGGCACCTGGTCGAGGCCGAACAGCACCATCTTGTGGTTGGTGCCGATCACCGCAACGGTGTCGCCGCTCACGGTCGTGATCGCGCGGGCCTCGTTCGGCATCTCGACATTGAGCACCTGCTTGCCCTTGCGGGTGTTGCCGACGCAGTCCTCTTCCTTGACGACAAAACCCTGCCCCTCGCTGCTCGCGATCAGGAACTTGCGCTCGCCCTTGTTGACGAACAGCGAGATGATCGCGGCGTCCTGCTCGAGGTCGATGAACATGCGGATCGGCTCGCCATGGCCGCGGCCGCCCGGCAGTTTTGCCACGTCGAGCGAATAGAACTTGCCGTTGGTCGCAAACAGCAACAGCTTCGAGGTGGTCTCGGCGAAGAACGAGTGCTCGAGCTTGTCGTCGGTCTTGAAGGCAAGGCCGGAGAGATCCTCGACATGGCCCTTCAGCGTCCGTACCCAGCCCTTCTCTGAGATCACGACGGTGCACGGCTCGCGCTCGACCAGCGCTTCCTCGATCGCGGCGAGGTCATGCTCGGGCGCATCGGCGAAGGTGGTGCGGCGCTTGCCGAGCGGCGTCTTCGGCCCGAAGATATCGCGGACCTTGCGCACCTGATCGCTGACCTTGGCCCATTGCTCCGTCTCGGAACCGAGCAGGCCCTCGATGCCCTTCAGCTCCTTGCGAAGATCCTTGTCCTCGGTGCGGATCTCCATCTCCTCCAGGCGGCGCAGATTGCGCAGGCGCATGTTGAGGATGGCATCGGCCTGGATCTCCGTGAGCTTGAAGGTCTTCATCAAGACCGGCTTCGGCTCGTCCTCGGTCCGGATGATCTTGATCACCTTGTCGAGGTTCAGATAGGCGACGAGGTGGCCGCCCAGCACTTCCAGGCGGTGCTCGATCTGGGTCTTGCGGAATTTGGTCCGGCGGACCAGCACGTCGCGCAGGTGGTCGAGCCATTCACGCAGGCACTCGGCAAGGCCGACCACCTTGGGGATGCGGCCCTTGATCAGCACGTTGAGGTTCAGCGAGATCTTGCTTTCCAGCTCGGTCAGCCGGAACAGCGACTCCATCATCAGCGCCGGATCGACGGTGCGCGATTTCGGCTCGATCACGAGCCGGACGTCCTCGGCCGACTCGTCACGGACGTCGGCGACCAGCGGCAGCTTCTTCTCGTTGATGAGCTCGGCGATCTTCTCGACGATCCGCGACTTCTGCACCAGCCACGGGATCTCGGTGACGACGACCACCCAGGTGCCGCGGGCGCCCTCCTCCTGGGTCCAGCGCGAACGGGTGCGGAACGAGCCGCGCCCCGTGGTGTAGGCCTCGACGATCGCTTCCTTGGAATCGACCACGATGCCGCCGGTCGGGAAGTCCGGGCCCTTGACCCATTTCAGCAGCGCCTTCGACTTGGCGTCGGGCTTCTCGATCAGATGCAGCGCGGCGTCGCAGAGCTCGGCGGCGTTGTGCGGCGGGATCGAGGTCGCCATGCCGACCGCGATGCCCTGCGCGCCGTTGGCGAGCAGGTTCGGGAAGCCGCCGGGCAACACGACAGGCTCTTTCGACTGACCGTCATAGTTGAGACGAAACTCGACGCCGTCCTCGTCGATGCCTTCGAGCAAGAGGCGCGCGACCTCGGTCATGCGCGCTTCGGTGTAGCGGTAGGCGGCCGGGTTGTCGCCGTCGATATTGCCGAAGTTGCCCTGGCCGTCGACCAGCGGGTAGCGCGAGGAGAAATCCTGCGCCAGGCGCACCATGGCGTCATAGATCGCCTGGTCGCCATGCGGATGGAACGAGCCCATCACGTCGCCGACGATCTTGGCCGACTTCTTGAACGCGGCGCGCGGGTCGAGCCCGAGCAGGTCCATGCCGTAGAGGATGCGCCGGTGCACCGGCTTCAGCCCGTCGCGGGCATCAGGCAGCGCGCGGTGCATGATGGTCGAGAGCGCATAGGCGAGATAGCGCTCCTCGAGCGCGTCACGCAGCGGCACCTCGTGAATTTCGGCCGGCTCTTCCGGCGGAATCTGTCGTTTTCCCATGGGGAGGCGTTAAACCTTGGCGGTGAATCGGGCAAGCCGCGAATCAGCGGGAATTTAAGGCCCGAATCGGCCTTACGGAACCGCGCTCCGGCCCCGTCGCCTCGTCACGGCGTTGATAAATCCGTCGCGGGCGTCGGAATGGCCCTGGCCGCGGGGCTCCAGCACGTGGCGGAGCAAGAACAGGCCGGTGATCTGGAAGCCGTCGAGCAGGTCCTGGTCCGACCAGCTGTTGGCGCCGCCCTCGCCTTCGCGCAGGAACGCCGGCAGCGGCAACAGCCGGTCGCGCCACGGCTCGCCGGCGGCGCGCGACACCGCGCCGCCGGATTTCGGCGACACGTAGATCAGGTCGGTGGTCTCCCCGCTGGCCGCGCAGTTTTCCAGGTCGAGCCCGAAGCCGAGCTCGGTCAGCATCGCGAGCTCGAACCGGATCAGGTGCACGGCGGCAACGCCTGCGTCCTCGAAATCGTCGAGCGTCCCCTGCAGCATCTCGTAGATGTCCTCATGCGGATCGCGCTCCGGCAGCAGCCGGGCCAGCGCCGCCAGATGCGTGACGCCATAGACCGCATGCGACGAGCCGAGCAGCGTCGCCGCGCGCAGCCGCGTGCCCTCCAGCGCATACATGCCAAGATGCTCGTCGAGCCGCGCCCGCCATACCGCGGTGACGCTGTTGCCGGGCTGCAGCAGCGGCCGCATCCGCGAACTGGCGCCGCCGCGCACCAGGCCGAGATGGCGGCCGTGCTCGCGCGTCAACAGCTCGACGATGGCGGAGGATTCGCCATGCCGCCGCACACCCAGCACGATGCCTTCGTCGGTCCATTCCATGTGCGGAGTCTAGCAGCATTTTGCTGACGAACGCAGCTATCCGACGCGTCATTCCGGGGCGCGTCGAAGACGCGAACCCGGAATCTCGAGATTCCGGGTTCGATGCTTCGCATCGCCCCGGAATGACGGTGGGTGCCGCTACGCGTTGAACCAGCCTCGCGCGTCGCCGGTGAAGGAATAATACAGCCCGGCCGTGGTCAGGATGCATGACACCACCTCGATGGCGCTGTCGATCTCCATGC
The DNA here is from genome assembly GCF_054058795.1 of Bradyrhizobium sp. USDA 4506. Classification (NCBI taxonomy): domain Bacteria; kingdom Pseudomonadati; phylum Pseudomonadota; class Alphaproteobacteria; order Hyphomicrobiales; family Nitrobacteraceae; genus Bradyrhizobium; species Bradyrhizobium sp. USDA 4506. Next base: position 3,213,729 of record NZ_JBSSBM010000002.1, read on the forward strand.
CCCTTGCGCCGATGACCTGCAGCAGGGACATCACCGACAAGACGAGCACCGCGAGCAGCGCCCAGCGCGGCCAGTTCTTGCGGTGCTGCGCGGCAAGCCGGACGAAATACATCAGGAGCAGGATCATGCAGCCGGCCGTCAGGGTCTCACCCATGATCACCTGCTCGGTCTTCAGGACGGTCGGCGTGCGGTCCTGGAACGCCACCGACAGCGCATCCAGCGTCAGCGACATATAGAGCAGAACCTCAAACCACAGCACATTTCTGGGCACGTTCATGCAAGCGTCGACTCTTATTCCTTGGGGAATTCCAGTCCCATTTCCTTGTAGCGATCGGGATCGTCACCCCAGTTCTCGCGCACCTTGACGAACAGGAACAGATGCACGGGGACGCCCATGATCTCGGCGATCTCGGCACGCGCCTGCGCGCCGATCGACTTGATGGTGGCGCCGCCCTTGCCGAGCACGATCTTGCGCTGGCTCTCGCGCTCGACAAAAATCGTCTGCTCGATGCGGATCGACTTGTCCTTGCGGTCGGTCCAGCTGTCGGTCTCGACCGTCGACTGGTACGGCAGTTCCTGATGCAGATGGCTGTAGATCTTCTCGCGCGTGATCTCGGCCGCCAGATGCCGCATCGGCGCATCCGACATCTGGTCCTCGGGATAGAGGAACGGCCCCGCCGGCACTAGCTTGGCGAGCGTCTGGCGCAAATCGGCAACGCCGTCGCCGGATAGCGCCGAAATCATGAAGGTGTGCTCGAAGCGCATCCGCTCGTTGGCGGCCTGCGCCAGCGCCAGCAGCTTCTCGCGCTGCACGAGATCGACCTTGTTCAGCACCAGGATCTTCGGATGCGCGACGGTTTCGAGCTTGGCCAGGATCGCGTTGGCCTCTTCGTCGAGGCCCGACTTCGCATCGAGCAGCACGCAGACGAGATCGGCGTCGTGCGCGCCGCTCCAGGCGGTCGACACCATGGCGCGGTCAAGCCGGCGCCGCGGCGCGAAGATGCCGGGCGTGTCGACCAGAATGATCTGCGCGTTGCCCTCGATCACGATGCCGCGGATCAGTGCGCGCGTGGTCTGCACCTTGCGCGAAACGATCGTGACCTTGGAGCCCACCAGCGCATTGACCAGCGTCGACTTGCCGACATTGGGCGCACCGATCAGCGCGACGAAGCCACAGCGCGTCGCGTCCCCTTGCCCTTTGGCCTCGTCAGTCATTGGTGCCGACGCCTTCGCGCTCGATCATCGCGGATGCCGCCGCCTTCTCGGCCGCGCGCTTGTTGCCACCGAGGCCCTCGGCGGAGGCCAGGCCCGGCAGGTCGACCGCAACGCGGAATTGTGGATCGTGATGCGGACCGGTGCGTTCGACCTCGCGATAGACCGGCGTCGGCAGCCCCTTGCCCTGGGCCCATTCCTGCAACACGGTCTTGGGATCGCGCAGCGGCCGGCGCAGCTTGTGCATCCGTTCGGTCCAGTTGCGCTCGACGAACTGGCGTGCGGCATCATAGCCGCCGTCGAGAAAGATCGCCCCGATCACCGCTTCGCAGATATCGCCGAGCACGGACTTGCGCAGCCGGGCGCCCTCGACCGCCTTCACCATGCCGAGCTTGATGTCCTCGAGCAGCCCGAGCGCCTTGGCGACGTCGGCGCAGCTCTCCTTGCGCACGAGGTCGGCGAGCCGCTTCGACAATTCGCCCTCGTCGGCCTTGGGGAACGACCGGAACAGCATGTCCGATACGATCAGCCCGAGCACGTGGTCGCCGAGGAACTCCAGCCGCTGGTAGCTGTCGGCGCGGTTGCGGGTGGCGGGTTTCAGCGCGGAGACGTGGGTGAACGCGGTGGTCAGCAGCGCGGGATCCTGAAACGTGTACCCGATCCGCGCCTCGGTGCCGGCGATCGCGGCCTTCTCCTCAGCGGCCTTGGCCGCCTTGCTGCGCCGCTTCTTCGGCGCGGCTGTGCCATCGGCGGCAGGCGTCTGGCTCGGCTCGCCGGTCGGCGCTGGATCGTTGATGGATGCGGTATCGTCGTTCATCGCACGATAGAGAATAGGCGATTCCACCGCACGGCAAGCGGCCAGCGCCAGATCATCCAGGCCTGCTCGCCCTCGGCGATCGAGAAGAAGATCATCTGGGCTCGCCCGATGATGTTCTCGAACGGCACGTAGCCGACCTGCGACAGGAAGCGGCTGTCGGTGGAGTTGTCGCGGTTGTCGCCCATCATGAAGAAATGCCCGGGCGGAACGGTGTAGACGATGGTGTTGTCCATGTAGCTGTTGTCGGTGCAGTCCAGCGTCTCATAGCTGACGCCGTTCGGCAGCGTCTCCTTCCAGCGCTTGACGCGGGCGGTCGCATCCGCCGAGCCGCAGGGATCCTCGCCGACGAAGTCGCTCAGCCGCTCCCGCTTGATCGGCTCATCGTTGATGTAGAGCAGCCCGCTCTTCACCTCGATGCGGTCGCCGGGCAACCCGATGACGCGCTTGATGTAGTCGGTGGAGTCATCCCGCGGCAGGCGGAACACCACGATGTCGCCGCGGTTCGGCTCCGAGCCGAAGATGCGGCCCGAGAAAATGTTCGGCGAGAACGGGATCGAGTAGTGGCTGTAGCCATAGGAATATTTCGAGACGAACAGGTAGTCGCCGACCAGGAGCGTCGCCTTCATCGACCCGGAGGGGATGTTGAACGGCTGGAACAGGAAGGTGCGGATGACGAGCGCGATCAGAAGAGCATGGATGACGACGCGGATGGTCTCGCCCAAGCCGCTTTCAGATTTGGTCCCGGTGGTCACGCTCATTGCTTTCTCAATTCCCGTGGACTGATGTCCACGCGGTGGCAGAACGTTCTCTTCGCGCGAAGCGTTCGGCCTTCGCGTGAGGAAAATGGCCTTGATTCTGATCTTGAGGGCAAATTCCGGCCTAAACCCGGAATCAGCGTCTCGCTCGATATAACCCTGCGGCGTTTTAGACGGTTGTTCGCAGGGGCGCAATCAATCGCCGCCTCAAAACTTCGCAATTCATTGAAATATCAATGATTTTTTAGTTTGCTGAAGTTTTCCGGCAGAATCCGGCACCGCGGGATCATCTGGCGGGGGCAACCGCCGAAATTATGACGAAGGCCTGGGCCAACGGCCAATCGTCGGTGATCGAAAGGTCGATCTGCGCCTGCATGCCCTCGGGCGTCAGTTCCTGCAGCCGGGCCAGCGCCCCGCCGGTCAGCCGCATCGACGGCCGCCCGCCCGGCAGGTTCACGACGCCCATGTCCTTCCACCACACCCCGCGCCGGATACCGGTGCCGAGCGCCTTGGAGCAAGCCTCCTTGGCGGCAAAGCGCTTGGCGTAGGTTGCGACCACCATCTTCTCGTTGTTGGCGCGGCGCATCGCCTTGGCGCGCTCGGCGTCGGTGAAGATGCGATCGAGGAATCGCTCGCCATGGCGCTCGATCACCTTGGCCACCCGGGTGATGTCGATCAGGTCGGAGCCGATGCCGATGATCATGCGCTGACGCCACCCTGCGCCCTGGCGCGGCCGCGGTCCATCGCCGCACGCATCTCACGCACCGTCCCGGCGATGCCGACGAACAGTGCCTCGCCCATCATGAAATAACCGATGTTCAACTCCCGGATTTCGGGCAGCGCGGAAATCGTCTCCGCGGTGTCATAGTCGAGCCCGTGGCCGGCATGGACCTCGAGCCCGGCCGCCTGCGCGAGCCTGGCGCCGGCGACGATGCGCTTCCATTCGGCCTCCGCCTTGTCCTGGTGGCTGTCGACCACGGCGTCGCACCAGCCGCCGGTGTGGATCTCGATCACCGGCGCCTTCAGCTTCGCCGCCATCTCGATCTGCCTGGGATCGGCGGCAATGAACAGCGAGACGCGGATGCCGGCGTCATTGAGCCGCGCGATGAACGGCGCCAGTGCGTTGTGTTGGCCGACCACGTCGAGGCCGCCTTCGGTGGTGAGCTCCTGGCGCCGTTCCGGCACCAGGCAAACCGCGTGCGGCTTGGTGGCGAGCGAGATCCGCAGCATGTCGTCGGTCGCCGCCATCTCGAAATTCAGCGGCTTGGAGATCTCGGCCTTGAGCCGCGCCATGTCCTCATCGCGGATGTGGCGGCGATCCTCGCGCAAATGCGCGGTGATGCCGTCGGCGCCGGCCGCGATCGCGGCAAGCGCCAGCCGCACCGGATCGGGCCGCGCTCCGCCCCGGGCGTTGCGCAGGGTGGCGACGTGATCAACATTGATACCGAGACGCAGCGGCGGAGCCTTCGACATTTCCCTGGACCTGCAATTCTATCCTGTCATGCGCGGGCATAGCCGTCGAAGGACGGCGTCGCTTCCGCTCGCCCATGCCCCGCGCATCCATCTTCACCCATTGACGCGCTCGACCCGAGCGACGACGGCCTTGGCGCGCAACTGGGCGATGATAGCGCTGAGATGCTTGAGGTCATAGACCTCAAGATCGATGGTCAGCTCCGTGAAATCGGGCGATTGGCGCGACATGTGGATGTTGTCGATATTGCCGTCGTGCTCGGCGATCACGGTCGCGATCTGGGCGAGGCTGCCGGGCTCGTTGACATTGTGGACCAGGATACGGGCCGGGAAGCGCTGCGGCATGGTCTCGTCGATATCCCAGCGCACGTCGAGCCAGCGCTCCGGCTCCTCCTCGAAATCTTTCAGCGCCGGCGACTGGATCGGATAGATCGTGATCCCCTCGCCCGGCGTGACGATGCCGACGATCCGGTCGCCCGGCACGGCGCCGCCGTTCGGCGCGAACTTCACCGGCAGGTCGGAATTGATGCCGCGCACCGGGATCACCGAGGTGGCGCGCGCCGGATGCGGCGGGTTCTGCGTCTTCAGCTTGGCGGCGAGGCCCTTCTTGGCGCCGTAGCGCACCAGCCGCTCTTCCTTGTAGTCGGGATACATCGCGCGTGCGACGTCGGAGGCCTTGATCTCGCCGCGCCCGACCGAGGCCATCACGTCCTCGATCGAGCTGCGCGCGAGCCGCGGCAACGCGCCCTTCAGCTTGTCGTCGGCATATTCGATCTTGGCGCGGGCAAACAGGCGGTCGACGATGCGGCGGCCAAGGCCGGCATACTGGTCGCGCACCGCGTCGCGGGTGGCACGGCGGATCGCAGCCCGCGCCTTGCCGGTGCGGGCGAGCGCCTCCCAGGCCGACGGCGGCGCCGACTGTGCCTTCGAGGTCAGCACCTCGACCTCGTCGCCGTTCTGCAGCTCGGAGGACAGCGGCGCGAACTTGCCGTTGATCTTGCAGCCGACCGCGCTGTTGCCGACACCGGTGTGAACGGCATAGGCGAAATCGATCACGTTGGCGTTGCGCGGCAGCGCGATCAGCTTGCCCTTCGGCGTGAAGCAGAACACCTGGTCGTGGAACAGCTCGAGCTTGGTGTGCTCGAGGAATTCTTCCGGATTGGCGCTTTCCGAGAGGATGCCGATGGTGTGGCGCAGCCAGGCGAAGGCGTTGGACTCGTGCTTCAGCCGTTCGTGCGGCGAGCCCGCGCCTTCCTTGTAGAAGGCATGCGCGGCGATACCGAACTCGGCGATCTGGTTCATGTCCTCGGTGCGGATCTGCAGCTCGACGCGCTGCTTGCCCGGCCCGATCACCGTGGTGTGGATCGAGCGGTAGTCGTTCTGCTTCGGGGTCGAGATGTAGTCCTTGAAGCGGCCCGGCACCACCGGCCAGGTGGTGTGGACGATGCCGAGCGCGCGGTAGCAGGCGCCGACATCGTCGAGGATGATGCGGAAGCCGTAGATATCGGACAGCTGCTCGAAGCCGACCGACTTGCGCTCCATCTTGGTCCAGATCGAAAACGGCTGCTTGCGGCGGCCGAATACCCGCGCGGTGATGCCGTTCTTCTGCAGGTTCTTGGAGAGCTGGGTTTCGATCTCGCCGATCAAATTGCGGTTGCGCTCGGCCAGCGAGTCGAGCCGCTGCTTGACCACCGCATAGGCCTCTGGATCGAGCACGAAGAACGACAGGTCCTCGAGTTCCTCGCGCATCTCGTGCATGCCCATGCGACCGGCCAGCGGCGCATAGATATCCAGCGTCTCCTCGGCGATGCGGCGGCGCGAGGCCGGCGGCACGAATTCCAGCGTGCGCATGTTGTGCAGCCGGTCGGCGAGCTTGATCAGCAGCACGCGGACGTCGTCGGCGATCGCAAGCAGCAGCTTGCGCAAATTCTCGGCCTGCTTGGCCTCGCGCGACACCAGTTCCAGCCGCTTCAGCTTGGTCAGGCCTTCGACCAGCGCGCCAATCTCGTGGCCGAACACATTGTCGATCTCGGCCCGCGTCGCCTCGGTGTCCTCGATCGTGTCGTGCAGCAGCGCCGCCACGATCGTGGCGTCGTCGAGCTTGAGGTTGGTGAGGATCGCAGCGACCTCGAGCGGATGCGAGAAATAGGGATCGCCGGAAGCACGGGTCTGCGTGCCGTGCGCCTTCATGGCGTAGACATAGGCGCGGTTGAGCAGGTCTTCGTTGGTGTCGGGGTTGTAGGAGCGGACGCGCTCGACAAGGTCATATTGTCGCATCATTCGCGTCCGCGGCTTGGCCGGCCTCTCCGCCGTGGACGACGTCGGCGCCACCGCGACCGTTTCGGTTGCAGCCTGCATCTGGATGGAACTGCGGCGTCGATACGCCATGAACTCGCTGCCTCTCGCGCGGGACCGGAACGTCCCACCTTTCCTCAATCTAGTGCGCTTTCCAATGAAGCAGCACCCCGCGCGGGCCTTGGAACCATTCAATTTCCCGCGTCCGCGTAGGACGCACCGTAACAGCAAAATTGTCAACAAAAGCAAAGGCCCGGAGCAATGTCCGGGCCTTCGGCAAATCTGTTCGAAACGACGGCGAGCTTACTCGTCTTCCTCGGGCTGCTCCTCCGGGGGCGCCAGACCCTCGAGGCCCTTCAGCAGCTCTTCCTCGGTCATCCGCTCGACCGCCACCTCGGTGTCGTCGGCGTCGACGCTGGCACCGGCGGAACCGATCAGCGGCACGGTGTCGGGCTCGGGCTCGTCGACCTCGACGAACTTCTGCAGGGAGTGAACGAGTTCCTCTTTCAGGTCTTCCGGCGAGATCGTCGAATCGGCAATCTCGCGCAGCGAGACGACCGGATTCTTGTCGTTGTCGCGATCAACCGTGAGTTGCGACCCCGAGGAGATCATCCGGGCGCGATGCGCGGCCAACAGGACGAGGTCGAAACGATTGTCGACCTTGTCAATGCAATCTTCGACGGTGACGCGAGCCATCTCGAGGCGCTCCGTGGTAAAAGGGACCGAACATGTAGGTTATGAGGGTTAGTTATAGGGCTAGCCCCCGTTTCGCAAGGTAAAATTTGTGATTTGCCTTCCGAACAGGCTCTGATAACCCGGTCTGACGGGGGCCAGAAGGGCCGGAGCGTCTGACGACATGGCCAGGTTGCTGTCCCAGGCGAGTAAATCTCTTCATTGCAATGTCAAGGGTCTAGGCTTTTTGCCCTCGCCTCACCATAATTGCGGTGGTGACTGTCGTGGGGAAAGATTCACAGAACTTTAGGCAGCAACGCCGGAAATTGCGCGCGGTTGATCACCGCCGCGCTAAGAACACTAACAACCACGCGAGAACACTTTGATGTCGTCACCTGTTTCCAACAAGATCGCGCTCTTCATCGACGGAGCGAATCTTTACGCCACCGCAAAGACGCTGGGCTTCGACATCGACTACAAGCGCCTCCTCAAGGAGTTCCAGAGTCGCGGCACCCTGCTCCGTGCGTTCTACTACACGGCGATCATCGAGGATCAGGAGTATTCGTCGATCCGCCCGTTGATCGACTGGCTCGATTACAACGGCTACACCGTCGTCACCAAGGCGACCAAGGAATTCATCGACGCCAGCGGCCGCCGCAAGGTGAAGGGCAACATGGACATCGAGCTCGCCGTCGATGCCATGGAACTCGCCGAGCACATCGACCAGATGATTCTGTTTTCCGGCGATGGCGACTTCCGTTCGCTGGTGGAAGCAGTGCAGCGCCGCGGCGTTCGCGTCACGGTCATCTCCACCATCGCCAGCCAGCCGCCGATGATCGCCGACGAGCTGCGCCGCCAGGCCGACGTCTTCACCGACCTCGTCGAGTTGCAATCCAAGCTTGGCCGTGATCCGTCCGAACGCCCGGCCCCGCGCGAACCGCGCCACCACTCCCCGCAATTCCTGCAGCGCGCGACCACCATGGCCCCACGGGGAGCCGATGACGATTTCGACGAGTAATCTCGTCGCTGCTGCTACGCGCCCCGACAGCAACTGTCAGCTTTGTGTCAGGCTGGCCGACTTCCGCGCGCAGGCGCGCGCACTGCATCCGGACTGGTTCAACTCGCCGGTGGAATCGTTCGGCGATCCGAATGCGTTGTTGTTGATCGTGGGCCTCGCGCCGGGCCTGCAGGGCGCCAACCGCACCGGCCGTCCCTTCACCGGCGACTACGCCGGTGATCTGCTCTACGCGACCTTGCTCGAATATGGTTTTGCCAGCGGCGTCTATCAGGCGCGGCCGGACGACGGGCTGAAGCTGGTCGACGCCCGGATCAGCAATGCGGTGCGCTGCGTGCCGCCGCAGAACAAGCCGCTGCCGGCCGAGATCAACACCTGCCGGCAATTCCTCCGCGCCACCATCGCCGCGATGCCGAAGCTGCGCGCGATCGTGCTTCTCGGGCGAATCGCCCACGAATCGACTCTCAAGGCACTGGATGTTCGTTTGGCTGCCGCGCCCTTTGTGCACGGTGCCGTGCATAGTGCGGGCAAATTCAAGCTCTACGACAGCTACCACTGCTCGCGCTACAACACGAACACCGGCGTGTTGACGACCGATATGTTCCGCAAGGTGTTCGCGACCGTGCGCAAGGAGCTCGGCTAGCGCCCCTTCCGGTGTCCGCTTAGCGAACCGCTATCCAAAGTCTGCAAATGCTACAGGACGCTCGCGCGACTTCGGAATAATAGAAAATATCCCTGAATTGCCCGACGTGTCAAGTTGCCTGGGTGAACGCCGGCCGCCGCCGGCTACTTTGCATGGGGTTGTTCTCGATATTTTGGCAGCGCCCCCTGCAACGACCCCACGACTTCATATTGCTCTAGTCCGTCCGCGGATTGGCCTTCAGCCATTCCAGCACGTCTCCGGCGTTCCGGTCGGGCGGGAACACCGGATAGAACACGTGGCTGATGCGCGCATCGTCGATCACAAGGGCGAGCCGCTTGATCAGGATCAGCCCCGCCACCGACATCGTCGGCAACTTCAGCGTGTGCGTCAGTTCCAGCGCTTCGTCTGACAGCACCGGAAACGGCAGATGCAGGCGCGAGGCCATCTCGGTCTGGTACGCGTTGCTTTGCGTCGACAGCCCGAACACCTGGGCAGCGCCGGCCGCCTTCAGCTCGGCGAACAGGTCGCGGAACGCGCAGGTCTGCGGCGTGCAGCCGCGGGCGCCCGGGATCATGTCCCAATCGTCGACCAGCCCGATCTTGCCGGGCTCGCCGGTTCGCGGATAGGCGAACACCACGGTGCGGCCCTTGAGCGCCGACAGCGCCACCGCGGTGTCGTCGGTGGCGCGCAGCCTGACCGGCGGGATCGTCATGCCGACGAGGTGCGCCGCGCCGCCGTCATCCGTCGGCGCCGGGATCTTGCTCCAGTCGACGTCAGTGAGGCTGCTCTGGCTCATCGGACCCTCTCCATCCGCCGTCATCGCAATGACGCCGTTCCGCACCGTGCTATCCCCGCGCTCGCATCAGGCGGCCCTTCTCGCGGCTCCAGTCGCGCTTCTTCTCGGTCTCGCGCTTGTCGTGCAGCTTCTTGCCCTTGGCAACCGCAAGCAGCAGTTTGGCACGGCCGCGCTCGTTGAAATACAGCTTCAGCGGAATGAGCGTCATGCCCTCGCGGTCGACCGCGCCGAGCAGCTTGTTGATCTGCTTGCGATGCAGCAGCAGCTTCCGCGGCCGCTTCGGCTCGTGGTTGAAGCGGTTGGCCTGCAGATATTCAGGAATATTGGCGTTGATCAGCCAGATCTCGCCGTTCTTGGAATCCGCATAGGATTCCGCGATCGTGCTCTTGCCGTTGCGGATTGATTTCACCTCGGTGCCGGTCAGCGAAATGCCGGCCTCGATCGTGTCCTCGATTGCGTAGTTGAAGCGGGCCTTTCGGTTTTCGGCAACAACCTTGATCGGGCGTTCGTTCTTCTCGGCCACTTTAGCTCTTCTTGAGGAGGTCGCGGATTTCCGTCAGTAGCACGACTTCGTCGGACGGCTTCGGCGGTTCGGCGGGCTTGGCCTCATCCTTGCGTTTGAACTGATTCATGAAGCGGACGACCATGAACAGCACGAAAGCGACGATCAGGAAATTGAGCGTCAGCGTCAGGAAGCTGCCCCAGGCCAGCACCGCGCCCTGCTTCTTGGCGTCGGCGAGGTTGGTCGCGTTCACGGCCTTGGAAAGCCCGGTGAAATAGTTGGAGAAGTCGAGTCCGCCCGTAATCGCGCCGATGATCGGCATGATGATGTCGCCGACCAGCGAGGTGACGATCGCGCCGAAGGCCGCACCGATGATGACGGCGACGGCGAGGTCGACGACATTGCCCTTCATGGCGAATTCGCGGAATTCCTTCAGCATGCCCATCCCCTTCTGCTCGACATTGCGCACGGCACTGTTCACGGCGGTCGCGGTCCGGCTCAGTTGATCAGGCCGGCATGGACCATGGCGCTGCGGACCGCCTGGCGGGTCGCTTCGGTGACCGGCACCATCGGCAGGCGCAGCTTCTCGTCCAGCTTGCCGAGCAGGGACATCGCGTACTTCACCGGCGCCGGATTGCTCTCGATGAACAGGTTGGTGTGCAACGGCATCAGCTTGTCATGGATCTTCAGTGCCGTGGTGACGTCGCCCTTCTGCCAGGCGGTCTGGAACTCCGAGCACAGCCGCGGCGCGACGTTCGAGGTCACCGAGATGCAGCCATGGCCGCCATGGGCCATGTAGCCGATGATGGTGGCGTCCTCGCCGGAGAGCTGGTTGAAATCCTCGCCCATCGCCGCGCGCTGCTGCGAGACCCGCACCATGCTCGCGGTGGCGTCCTTGACGCCGGCGATGTTCTTCAGCTCGAACAGCCGCTTCATGGTGTCGACCGACATGTCGATCACCGAGCGCGGCGGGATGTTGTAGATGATGATCGGAATGCCGATCGCATCGTTGATCGCCTTGAAGTGCTGATACAAGCCTTCCTGGGTCGGCTTGTTGTAGTACGGCGTCACGACCAGCACCGCGGTGGCGCCGGCCTTCTCGGCGTGCTCGGCGAGCTCGATCGCCTCCTTGGTCGAATTCGAGCCGGCGCCGGCGATCACGGGCACCCGGCCCTTGGCCTCCTCGATGCACCACTCGACCACCCGCTTGTGCTCGTCGTGGCTCAGCGTCGGGCTCTCGCCGGTGGTGCCGACCGGCACCAGGCCGTGGGTGCCCTCGGCGATCTGCCAGTTCACAAGGCCGCGGAAGGCGACTTCGTCCACCGAGCCGTTTTTGAAGGGCGTCACCAAGGCAGTGAATGATCCCCGGAATTTTGTCTTGGCTGCCATGGACTTCCTCCAAACGCTTCAGGCTAAAGGCTAGGTCGACGGACCTTTGTTGTTGGCGCGCTTCACGTCCGTGCGACCGGCACCCGGTTGTTGCGAAACGCCATGAAAGGCAATTCATATCGGGTCTGGCGGACAGGCGAAAGGGCCGTACCGTACCTATTCCCAACGGTAATCTGCGGCGCGCGAAATCGTTTCCAGCCGCGATTTTGCCGTTGTGCTGGCGCAAACAGCCGCACCGGCAGGCTTCTTAGTATTTTGTGTACGTTTTCAATCAAATAAGAACCCATGGCCCAAACGACCAGATGATTCGGGGCCGCAGAGGACTTCTGTGATCCGTTCCGTTCGTGCAGGCACATTGCGGTCGACGGCGCTGGCGACGAGCCTGGCGCTCGTTGTCGGCCTTGCAGCCATCACGGCCGATGCCTGGGCCGCCGAGGATGCTCAAACTGCAAAGCCGGCTGCCCAAGACGCGGCTTCCAAGAGCGCCGCCTCCAAGACCGCGCCAAAGTCCACGGCTCCGAAGGCGGCGGCTTCAAAGCCAGCGGCGACCAAACCCGGCGCCGCCAAGACTGACGCGGCCAAGTCCGACGCGGCCAAGGCTGACACTCACAAGACCGAAGCTCACAAGACAACGTCGCCCAAGCCCGGTGCGGTCAAGACAGACGGAGCCAAGGCCGCTCCTGCCAAGACCGAAGCTCACAAGGCAACGGCTCCGAAGACAACGGAATCCAAGGGCACCACGTCAAAGACCACCGCGTCAAAGCCCGCCTCTCCGGTTGCAACCGGAACTGTATCGAACAGGTCGGTGCCCGCGCCCGCACTGGTTCCGGCAACCCGCCAGCATGCCGCGCCGATCGCGCGCAAGCCGGTGCTGCCTGCGGCCGTGGCCGCGACATCCTCGACGTCGCACTCGGACAAGGAAGCGCTTGCAAGCGTCGTCGAGCTGCTGCGCAAGCGCAAGCCGGCGGACGCCACCGAGGCCGAGGCCTCGATCTCAGATCCGGTCGCGCGCAAGCTTGCCGAATGGCTGATCCTGCGCAGCGAGGACAACGGCGCCTCGGTCGAGCGCTACCGCGCTTTCCTCGATGCCAATCCGAGCTGGCCGTCGCAGACCTTCCTGCGTCGCCGCATCGAGGCCTCGTTGTGGGACGACCGCCGCGACGATTCCGCGGTCTGGGCCTGGTTCCAGAATGAATCGCCGGTCTCGGCCAAGGGCCGGCTCGCGCTCGCCAAGGTGATGATCGGACGCGGCGACCGCGGCAATGCCGAGCGCCTGGTCCGCGAGGCCTGGCGCAACGACGGGATGAGCGAGGACACCGAAAACACCGCGCTTGAGCTGTTCGGCTCCTTCCTGACTGCCGGCGACCACAAGGCACGCATGGACACCATGCTGTACGGCACCGACAACGAGGCCGCCGGCATGCGCGAAGCCAAGCGCCTTGGCTCCGGCTACGTGGCGCTCGCGAAAGCACGCATCGCCGCCACCCGCAAGGGTTCGAACCTGCGCGCGCTGCTGGAAGCCGTGCCGAGCGAACTCTCCGGCGACACCGGCTACTTGTTCGCCAGGATCCAGTTGCTCCGCCGCGAGGAGAAATTCTCCGAAGCCGCGCGGCTGATGCTGAGCGCACCGAAGGAAGCTTCCCGCCTCTACAACGTCGACGAATGGTGGATCGAGCGCCGGCTGCTGGCGCGCAAGATGATCGACACCAACGAGTTTCGCACCGCCTATCTGATCGCGCGCGACGCGGCGCTGCCGGCCCGCGACATCTACAAGACCGAGCAGGAATTCACCTCGGGCTGGATCGCGCTGCGCTTCCTCAACGATCCCGCCCTCGCCGCCCAGCATTTCGCGCGGATCGGCGTCGGCAGCGCTAATCCGACCGCGCTGGCGCGTGCCGGCTATTGGCAGGGCCGCGCCGCGGAAGCCGCCGGCCGCGGCCAGGAGGCGCGCGCCGCCTACGGACGCGCGGCCGAGCAGTCCACCAGCTATTACGGCCAGCTCGCGCGCGCCAAGCTCGGCCTGCCGCAGATCGAGCTGAACAGCGCGCCGCGCGGCCGCGGCGCCGAGCGGCTGGAGATCGTACGCGCGGTAGCGCTGCTCTACGAAATCGACGCGCGCGAGCTCGCGATCCCGATCTTCGGCGACATTGGCGACAATGGCGATCCGGAAGCCCTTGCCGGCCTCGGCGAGCTCACCGCGCGCCACGGCGATGCCCGCGGCATGCTGCTGATGGGCAAGGCCGCGCTCAACCGCGGACTGCCGTTCGACCATTACGCCTATCCGGTGAACGGCATCCCCTCGTTCCGCCAGGTCGGGCCGGAGGTCGAGCAAAGCGTCGTCTACGCGATCGCGCGCCAGGAGAGCGCGTTCAATCCTGCGGTGGTGTCACCGGCCCAGGCCTACGGCCTGATGCAGGTGACGCCGGACGCCGGACGTTACGTCTGCAAGCGCGCCGGCATCGGCTTCGACCTCAACCGGATGAAGACCGATCCGGTCTACAACGCGATGCTCGGCGCCGCCGAGCTCGGCGGCCTGCTCGAGGACTATCGCGGCTCCTACATCCTGACCTTCGCCGCCTACAATGCCGGCCGCGGCAGCGTGCGGAAGTGGATCGAGCGCTATGGCGATCCGCGCGATCCCAAGGTCGACGCGGTCGACTGGGTCGAGCTGATTCCGTTCTCGGAGACGCGGAACTACGTCCAGCGGATCATGGAAAACCTGCAGGTCTATCGCGCCCGGTTCGGCGGCGGCACCAAATTGCAGATCGAGGCCGATTTGCGACGCGGCGCCAGCGTGGAATGAGCCGGCGCAACCGGTTTTCAACAGGCTGGGCGACCGCAGCTTCCAGCCTCGACCAAAGATCCAGCTAATCTATTGTTATATCTTGCATTTTAAGCAACCGCGCGCTCCGATACGAGCCGATCGGCGCGGTTTATAAAGGCTTGGGGACGGCCGGCGGCCGAGTTGCCCTCAAATCACCTTGGCGCAATCTGAATCTGCCGCTTGCGGCTCAGCGCCCTCTCGGGCATATCGGCGCCATTGGAGACGTGGCCGAGTGGCTGAAGGCGGCGGTTTGCTAAACCGTTATAGGCTTGTAAAGGCCTATCGAGGGTTCGAATCCCTCCGTCTCCGCCAGCCAACTATGGTCCAGCCCGGAGACATGGGTAACAGGTCGTACCTAAGACATGGGTGACAACCTCGTGCGAGAGCGTGGTCAAATTCATCTCTCAGAATCGAGCCGATTTTCCGAAACTTGAGACGGCGATCAGTTCGACCGTTACTGCAAATATGACCAAGGCTGGATAAAGAAGCGCCGCCGGGACAATGCCATTTCGAGCCCGGCGGCGTACTTTTGGCGTGCTGAACGGCGCTCCCTTAAAGTTCAATCTCGATCGCCATGTTCGCGCGCACAAGGGTGGTCAAGCCCGCTTTCAATCTCTTCGCTTGCCAGGTCTGGAAAGCTGGATCGGCGTTTAGCTTATCAACCGCCGCGCCATAAGCCGAAAACGTCTCAAAATTTACTGAGAAAACGAAATTGCCGGCTTCACCGACGGCGACAGACCAGAACCTTGGTTTGCCACCATGCTTGCGCCAAAGCCCGGCACTCTCCTTTGCCAATTCCAGTATTCCTGCGAGGTCACCGCCTGGATTCGGCTTGACCACGTACTGCACGACTACTGCCATGCTACCCTCCATTGAAATTACAGGAGGAGCGCATGCGAGGCTGTTTTTCGGTCGTGGGGTTTGATCTAGGTCAAGCCATCCAGCGACGCGGCATGGGTACTTAGCCGCCCCGGCGCGAACCGCGATGGCATAGCGTCTGCACTTTTGACCGTGCTGGGGATTTCAGTGTCCCAGTTCAGGAAGGAAACGCCGCCGGGCGTGTATTTTTGAGACCGGCGGCGTACTTTTTGGGGATTCGACCAGATCCAGTCGGTTGCCCAGCCGGGCAGACGATCCGGAAGCGGCCTATCGAGCAGCCCAGCGACCAACACGGCGAGCGCCGCACCTTTGATGGCGCCTTCGCCGTTGCTCCATCCGAAATGGGGGACCGCCGAGGCAATCGCCCACATCCAAAACGGTGTTGGCGTGCGACCCGCTGACTGTGACTTCGAAAGTATTTTCCAGATCTCTTGTTCGCCCGGTATTGTCCATAAGCCGCAGAAAAAGCAGCCCTTTACTCACTCTTGAGCGGCGGTCCTAAGAGGGTCGTCCTGGAGGAATGCCGGCATCGGCCCCTGGCCTGGACCGGTTGTCACCTCCGCGTGAATGAAACATCATTCCCGGCTCCGCGAAGCGAGCACGCAACAAACCGCGCCCACCATCCCCGCATTGTTTATTTCACCTGAACATTTCCGGGGTAAAGCCATGCAGCAAGACAGTGGCATCCACTTCCAGGATACCGACCAGGTTCTGCGTAACGCCCAGCTTCGCCGATCCGCCGACTTGGGTCCCTGGTTACGGCAGCGCTTCTCATCCAAGGCAGGCAGGCTCGTGGTCGCGACTTCGCTGGCTTGCATGGTTGTTGTGCTGGCGATCGCTGCTGCCCCGCGGCCGGTCTCGAGCGCTGCGCTTGGCAGCGAGTGGCAATGCAGCAAGACGGCGTTTGTCCTGACGACCTGTCATCAAGCCGACCCTGCCCGTTCATAGCAAGCAGCCGCATCGGGGACGTACGGTAGCGACGTCAATTGGCACTGGTGAAACCATCTGTCCGGCGACTCCGTAGCTGGAGCGCCGGCCTATTTCTTCCATTTTGGCACTACGGGCCGGCTGGGGCCGTTCGGTCTTTCCCAGTCACGAACGGCCCCACTTTTAGGTCCATCCATGAACCGCGTCAGCTTTCCCTCGGCTTGATTATTTGGCATCAACTGATCACGGCGCCCGCACGAAGAATCCGCCGGCCGGTCGAGATCGAGCTGAAGGCGAAGAAATAGATGGATGGCCCAAGTCGCGGTCTCAGGTTAGCGATCTGTTTCGCGCTGGTTCTCGTTCTGCCTGCTGCGCAGACGCCGCCGACGCTGCATTCGCGGGACGAGTGGCGTGTGGTTGACAAGGAATGCCGCGACGTCTTGCCTGCGCAGGCAAAGATACGGGCGTGTCTCAACCTGCTGAGCGATCGACGCCTCTCGACCGCTTATCTAGCGTCGATCACCGGTGAAATATCGAGCACCTTCCAAGGCTTGCGAGACTACGGCAACGCCATCAAGTACAAGAAGATCGAAATTGAACGTTCCTCGGCGAGGCAACCTTCTTCGTCGGGTGACGCACTTCCTGCCAGTCTCGGTGCGATGTCTCTGCGTTACACGGAGCTCGGGACACTCCAGGCGCTCAATCGCCAAACCAATTTCGGCAGTCAGTCGGATGAAGCGCGCCGAGGCGCCACCGAGGAGCAAAGTAGCTACAACCTTGCGCTTCAGTATAACCCGATGAACTACAGGGCATATCGATACCGGGCTGAAATTCGCAGCCAATTCTGCGACAGCGCGTCCGCCGCTCAAGACATGGAAGCAGCGGTTAGGTTTGCCGAACAGGCGGGAGATCAGGACGCCGCGCGAGACTACAAGCGCATCACGCTGGGTGCTTGCGTTCCGGCGTGGCGGCGAGACTAGTCCGAGCCATCAAACTGTCGCCCCCCCGGCGGCATACGCCGCGCCGCCCCGACAGTATTCTCACGGACCCCGAACTGGCAGGGAACTTGCGATGTATCCGTGAGTAGTTCGGCGCCAGCTGTTCTCGGTGTGCCGAACTCAGACATTCGGAGCACGCAAATGAACATGCATCATCGTTTTGAGACAGGTCGCGGACGTGGCGGACGCGAGTCGACGGTCAGCAAGATGCTGTCCGATCTCATCCTGGCCTGCCAGCAGATCGAAGCCGACATCGCGACCGAAGAAGCGCGCGTGGGAATTTATGACCGATCGGACGCGAGGTATCCGATTTTGGCAAGGTCGCTCAATGAGCGGCACGCCAATCTCAAGGGAACGATTGCCACGCTCGAAAAGCGTGTCGCCGAGAGATCTCAGCACAAGATGGTGACCGACGCAGCATAGCTCGGTCTTCGACCAACTCCTTGCACGCGGGCAGAGCGATCGATGCGATGAAGCATCAGTGCGGCGGCGACGACGTCAGCCGCTGCCGCGGGTGGATGGATCGAGGTTTCGGTTCTCGCCGGGCGGGATCGGGCCAAAGCCCGGATATACGTACCGGTCCGGAGGGACGACCTGTTCACTTGGACGGATGATGAGGTGCTGTCGCACGCGACGATGATGCGCCGATGCGGCGCCGGCAACCGAGCTCCACAGCATCACAAGCGGCAACGCCAAGGCCAAGGACATAGGCAAGCAAACACGCAAGGCAACACGCATCGCGATCACTCCGTTTCACCGAACAGGTGATCGCCGAGCGTAGCGCTGTATTCTGCCCTGGCTTCTCACATGCGATCAAAACAGCGAGATCGGCGATCCGTCACTTCGTTATCGCGCATCGATCGCGGTCTTTAGCGGCCGCGGCAAGGCCTGCGCGCAGGCGACACCGAGCAGCGCGAGGCCGCCGCCGACGACGTGGAATGGTTTGACCGGCTCGCCGAGCATCACGATCGCGGCCACAGCGGTCAGCACCGGCAAGAGATTCATGAAGATCGCGCAGCGGTTCGGGCCGAGCTGCGCGACGCCGCGGATCCAGAGGAACGGCAGCACGACCGAGGCGAGCGCGCCGGCATAGACGATCAGCGGCAAAGTCTCGGCGTTGACCTGACGCAGCGGCGCCGGCGTCGCGAGGAAGGCGGGAAACATCACGGCCAGCGCGCACAGCGCTTGCATGTAGGTGGACTGCCATCCAGTGATCGCGAGATTCCAGCGTTTCAGCAGCACACCGTACAGCGCATAAACGATCGCGGCCAGCAGCATCAGCGCGTCGCCCGCATGCACGCCGTTCTGCAACAGCGACGACAAGTCGCCGCCGCTGACGAGATAGACGAGGCCCGCAAACGACAGCGGCGCGCCCCAGATCATGCAAAGCGTCGGCGGTTCGCCGAGCAGCGCGGCACTGAGGGCGACCGTCAACAGCGGCGTCAGCGCGGTGAAGACAGCCATGTTGGTCGCGGTGGTGGTTTCGGCCGCCAGATACGACAGGCTCTGGAACAGGCACATCGCAAGGAAGCCGAGGATCGCGAGCGGACCGAGATGCGGCCAGATCGCACGGCGATTGCGCCAGGCGCCGCGCGCCACAAACGGAGACATCAGCAGCACCGCGACCAGCAGGCGATAGAAGGTGATCGCCTGCGGACCGATCGTGTGCGCCGAGAGGCGAGAGACGATGACGTTGCCCGCCCACAGCACGATGGCAACGAAGGGATAGAGAAGTGCGACTTTCTGCTTGAACATGACCCGGCAGCGCGTTGGTGAAGGACACTCCAGCAACGACCTGTCGCCCTAACGTCCGTCTCACGCTAGAGTGACCCCACCTAGCGAGATTGGGACATTCGAGACGAAGACGTGTTGGACGAGCTGATCACACGGCACCTCGACTATCACGCCACGGCGCGGCCGATGGCGGCGATGGAGATCGACTATCCGAGCGGCGCGTCGACCGGCCTGCACGCGCATCCGCGCGGCCAGCTGCTTTATGCGGTCGAGGGCGTAATGGTCGTGCGCTGCGCTGAAGGCACCTGGGTGGTGCCGCCCAACCGCGCGGTGTGGCTGGTGGCCGATCTCGCGCACGAGGTCCGGATGTGCGGCCCGGTCAAGATCCGCACCGTGTTCGTGGGCGCCGACGCGGCTCCCGATCTGCCGGAGGCCAGCTGCGTGTTCGCGGTCTCGCCGCTGCTGCGCGAATTGTTCGTCGCCGCGATGCGCGTCCCGCTGGACTATGCGCCCGCGACCTCCGACGAGCGCCTGATGCGCGTGCTGCTCGACCAGCTGCGCGAAGTCGATGTGCTGCCGCTGCACCTGCCGATGCCGCGCGACGAAAGGCTCGCGCGGATTTGCGCCGCGCTGGTGGCCCACCCGGACGATGGCTCCACGGCGGAGCAATGGGCGCGCCGGCTGAAGCTGACGTCGAAGACCATCCATCGTCTGTTCGCCAGGGAAACCGGCATGACGTTCGGCGAATGGCGTCAGCAGGCCCGCCTGCTGTTCGCGCTCGAACGCCTCGCGCGCGGCGCCCGCGTGATCGATGTCGCGCTCGATGCCGGCTATGCCAGCCAGAGCGCCTTCACCGCGATGTTCCGCAAGCATTTTGGCGTGCCGCCCAACGCGTTCTATCGGTAAGCTGTCCACTGCCCGCTGTGCTCCCTCTCCCCGTTCTTACGGGGAGAGGGTTGGGGTGAGGGGCTGCATCCGCAAAATAACTTCGAGTTAGACTCGCGGAGATTCCCCCTCACCCGGATCACATTGCGCCTCGCTCCATGCGATCCGACCTCTCCCCGCACACGGCAGGGCTATCGCATATGGGAGGAAATGGATTTGTCCGCACCGTCATGGCCGGGCTTGTCCCGGCCATCCACGTCTTTCTTCGCCTGCAAACAAAGACGTGGATGCCCGGGACAAGCCCGGGCATGACGAGTTTGTGGAGCGACCGAGCTCATATGCGATAGCCCTGCCGCACACGGGGCGAGGTGAAGCAGAGTCCGTTGCTCGACCTGACATAATCTCGTCGCGCTTTAGTGCTCCGCCGCCGACTGAGCCTCCGGTCCCAGGATCCAATCCCTGAACGCCGCGATCTTCGGAAGCGACTGCCTGTTGTCGGGACAGACGAGATAGTAGGCGAACTCCTCCAGATGCGCGGTCTCGAGCAGCTGGACCAGTTCACCGCTCGCGATCTCATGTGCCACCATCGCGGCCGGCAGCAGGCCCGCGCCCTGCCCCGTCAGCACGGCCTTCAGCAGAAGGCCGCTGTCATCGAACGAGGGTCCGCGCGGCGTGCGAACCTCCGCGATGCCGTTGGCCTGAAACCACAGGCTCCACCCCTTGCGATCGGCGTCATGCACCTGCGGCCAGCCCGCGAGTTCGCCCGGAGATGCCGGCCGGCCAAGTCGCTCCACCAGCGACGGCGATGCGACCGCCACCATCTCCACGGTGACGACGCGGTCGCTGCGCAGCCCCGGATAGCGGCCAAGGCCATGGCGCACCGCGACGTCAACGCCGCTGCGCGAGAAATCCACCACTGTGTTGCTGGTGACGATCTGCAGATCGATCTCGGGATGCGCGCCCTGGAACGAGGCCATGCGGGGTACCAACCAGGCCGACGCAAAGAATGGCGTGACGCTCACCGTCAGCGTACCGACATCGACGGATGCCGCGACGCGGCGCGAGGCATCCGCGATCTGGCGAAAGGCGTTGCGGATCGACGGCAGATAGTCGCGGCCGGCGTCGGTGAGATAGATACCGCGCGGCACCCGCTCGAACAGCTTCACGCCGAGATCGACTTCAAGCGTCTTGAGCATCTGGCTGACCGCGCCCGGCGTCACGCATAGCTCCTCGGCCGCGAGCTTCACCGAGAGATGGCGAGCGGCGGATTCGAACGCCTTGAGCGCGTTCAGCGGTGGAAGCCTGCTTTCCATAATTTAGATTTTCTAATCTCAATTGCGCAGCAAATCTGGTTTGCCAATTCAGCGTTACGGGCGCCCTATCAGCCTAATCCGATGCTGAAAGCCGCGTCAACGCAGAGAAAGTCGAACCATGGAACTTAGATTTTCTAACCTTCTCTGCCGCTCCCGACGGCTCAGCTCACCTGATGGAGCAAGCCATGACTGAGGTCGCAAACAAGCTCGCCATCCGCGAGATCGCTGCAGGCGGCCAGACCGGCCCGCTCGTCGGGCGCATCAACGCGTCGCAAGCCGGCAGCCTGCCCAGCCTCTTGGACTTTCAATGGCTCGAAGCCGGACGTGGCCACATCCGCGGCCGCTTCGAGATTGCCGCAAAACACTTCTCGCCGCACGGGCTGCTGCACGGCGCAAGCATCGTCGCATTGGCCGATACCGCATGCGGGTTCGGGTGCCTCGCGTCGTTGCCGGACGGCGCCATCGGCTTCGCCACCGGGGAGTTGAAGACCAACTTCATCGGCGCCGCGCGCGAAGGCGGCGTGAGCTGCGAGGCCCGCCTCGTTCACGCCGGGCGCACCACCCAGGTGTGGGACGCCGAGATCCGCAGCGAGGCGACAGGCAAGACCATCGCGCTGTTTCGCTGCACGCAGATGCTGCTCTACCCGCCGAGCACGGCCGGTGGTCATGCGGCACAGGGAGAACGATCATGAGGAATGCCGTCATGCACGCCGGTTATCAACGAGCCAGACCGTTCTACGGCTGGTACGTCGTCGCAGCAGCCTTCGTCGTGACGCTGATCGGCTTCGGCAGCGCCTACACATTCTCGTCCTTCGTCGAGTCCCTGCAGCGGGAGTTCGGCGCCTCGCGCGGCTCGGTGTCGCTGGTGTTCTCCTTCGCTGGCTTCCTGTATTTCGGCCTGGGGATGATCTCCGGTCCGCTTGCCGATCGCTGGGGCGCACGCAGGCTCGCTGGCCTCGGAATGGCGCTGGTCGGTCTCGGCATGGTGCTGGCGGGACAGGCCCAGACCATCCTCCAGGTCTATGCCGCCTACAGCATCGGGATCGGCGCCGGCGTCGGTTGCGCCTACGTGCCGACCTTGGGCGCCGTGCAGCGCTGGTTCGTCAGGCGGCGCGGTTTTGCGTCGGGCCTCGCCGTCAGCGGGATCGGGGTCGGCACGCTGGTGATGGCGCCGCTCGCGACCTGGCTGATCACGAGCCTCGGCTGGCGCGATGCCTATGTCCTGCTGGGCGTTGTCGCCGCCGTCGCCGGGATCGGTGCATCGCTGCTGATCGCGGACGATCCGCGCCGCTACGGCACCGGACCGGACGGCGATCCGCTCGAGACGGTTTCGGGCGCGCCGCTCCGCCAGGGCGTCTCGATCCGCGGCGCGGTACGGAGCGCGCGCTTCGCCGGGCTCTATACCGCCTGCCTGATCAGCGCGTTCGGCGTATTCGTGCCCTTCGTGCACCTCGTGCCGTTTGCGGTCGATCATCAGGTGGCGCCGACGCTGGCCGTGCTGTTGCTCGGGATGATCGGGGTCGGCAGCACGGCCGGCCGGTTCTTCCTCGGCGGCATCGCCGACCGCGTCGGCCGCGATGCATTCCTGGTCGCGATGTATCTCGGCATGGCCGTCTCGCTGGCGATCTGGGCGATCGCCGGCACCTTCTGGTCGCTCACGGTCTTCGCGCTGCTTTTCGGCCTGTTCTATGGCGGCTGGGTCGCGATCCTGCCCGCTGTCGTCACCGACCATTTCGGCGGCCGCAATGTCGGCGGCATCATCGGCATCCTCTACACCAGCGTCGCCGTTGGCACGCTGCTGGGCCCGAGCGCCGCCGGCTTCGCCTACGACATCAGCCACAGCTACTTCATTCCGGTGGCGATCAGTGCAGCCGCCAACCTCGTCGCCGCCCTCATTGCAATGGCGACCATGCGAACGGCCTCGCCGATCGCCTCAGTTGCGCAGGCGTGAGGCCCTCATGACGGTCGGTGACCCCCGTGCTACGCTCGGAGATCACCGCCCCATCGTTTCGAGCCTCTGTGATCACGCGCCTCGTCATGACCAATGCCTGGACTTATCAGCGAGCCGACAGGGAAGACATCGTCGAACTGGCATCGTGGCGCGGCGCCGGCTCGCTTGGCCTCAAGCCGCACTTCCATGACGAGAGCCAGATCGTGCTGGTGCTGTCGGGGTCGCGCGCCTTTCGCATCGGCAGCGCGACCGTCACCGTACCTGCCGGCCATGCCGCGCTTATTCCGGCGGGAATGCTGCATGCGCCGATGACGATGTCGGACGAGGAAACGGTCTGCCTCAACGCCTACGTTCCTGCCGGCCGCGTCTGCTCATCGGTGCGGATCATCCGTTTCGGGCAGCGTTGGCGGAACGTCGGCGAGATCTCGCCCGAGCACGTCAGCGAGATCGCCGACGACATCCTGTCGTGCGCGCCATCCCACCCCGCCGAGTACACCGACAGGACGAAGCTCCGCATCGCGCTGGCCGAGAGCGTCGCGCCGATCGCAGCGATTGCCGCCGGCTTCGGGCGAAGCCGCGAAGGGTTCAGCCGCATGGTCAGCCGCGAGCTCGGCATCGCGCCGCATACCTTCCGCCTGCTGGCCCGTCTCAATCTTGCCCGGCAATTGCTGCGCGCCGGCGCGCCGATCGCAGCAGTCGCGGTCGATGCGGGCTTTTCCGACCAGAGCCACCTCACCCGGCTGTTCCGCCGCACCTTTGGCACGACGCCGGGCGTCTACCGGCGCGGCTGAAGTGACGTCACAGACGTTCCAGACCGATTGGCGCATCGCCCGCTAGCCTGCTCACCCTGAAGAGGGTGAAGGATGGATACCCAGACAAGTCTTCTGCTGCTGGCGGCCGGGGTCGCCGGAGGGATCATCAATGCACTGGCGGGCGGCGCGACGCTCATCACCTTTCCGGCGATGCTCGCGGCGGGCCTGCCGGCCGTCATCGCCAACGCGTCGAATGCGGTGGCGATCTCGCCGGGGCATTTGATCGCCGCGCTCGCCGATCGCGGCAAGCTGCCGCCGCCGACGCGGCGCACGATCAGCTACGTCGTGATCGCCACGGTGGGCGGCGCGGTCGGCGCCGGCGTGCTGTTGCTGCTTCCCGAGCGGCTGTTCCTGCTGCCGGTACCGGCCTTGATTGCATTCGCAACGCTGCTGTTCGGCTTCGCCCCGCAGATCCAGGGATGGACCGTCGGGCGCCACAAGGCCGCGGCCTTGCCCTCGACCGGCGCGAGCGGTGCTGGGCTGGGGCTGGCGTGCATCTATGGAGGCTTCTTCGGCGCCGGTCTCGGCGTCATCCTGACCGCGGTGCTGTCGATCACCGAGCCCAACGACATCAGGGCGATCAAGGCGTTGAAGAACCTGCTCGCGACCTGCGTGTCGCTCGCTGCCACATTGATCTTTATCTTGCAGGGAGCGGTGCGGTGGCCGGAGACCTTGGCGATGCTGCTCGGCGCCGTGATCGGCGGCTATGCCGGAGGCTTCCTGATCCGGATCCTTCCCGCCCACATCGTCCGGCAGTTCGTCATCGTGGCCGGAGCGCTGATGACGGTGGTCTACGCGGCGCGATACTGGTTCTAGGTGGAGCGAGGGAGCCGAGGCTCCCATCGATATCGGTTGGCTTAGTGCGTCGTCATCCAGGCGCGGGCTTCGCGCTGGGCGGCCGCGATCTCGACATCGGACATCTGCTCGGCGACTTCGCGGCGGTGCGCGATCGCATCAGTACGTCCCTTGAGCGCCGCCAGGTTGAACCATTTGTGCGCCGCGACGAGGTTGACCACGCCGGAGCGGCCGCTCGCCCAATACATGCCACGTTCGAACAGCACGTCCTGGATCGCCGTTGCGGCAACCGGGACGGCGCTTTCCTGATCGATGACCCCCTGAAACATTCTCATTCCCCTTTTTGTTGTTGGCCGCCCTCCCCCGAGCGCGGCCCCCGTCCACTGTTGAAACTACCCTGTCATTCCCTGGCTGATCTTTGATCATGCCCGGGCTGATCTCTTGATCATGCCCCGCGCCGATCCTCGGGATCACCGCGTGCCGTTTGCCGGCTTGTTGGGATGATCATGGCCCATCAAATTTGAAGAGCGGTTTAAGTATCGCGATGAACGGGATGTAAATCGGCGTCGCCGAGGGCGCATCGAGGAATCGCAGAAGTGCCTGTGCCGCAGGCACTTCCTTGCATTCGTGAACGCCGGTTTACCCTGGTGTTTGGGACAACGATAACCATGGCGGACATTGGCCGCGGCGCCGGCGGGTCCCACCAGGCAATCAGTTTCGAAATTGACGGAGGGGCGGCGCGACCATGGACGAGCCGCGGAGCGGCGTGCGGTCGGGTGCACAGACAAAAGCAACGCGAGGCCGTCAGGCCCAGCGTCGATCCGGAACGGGGATGGATGGGGAAAGTGGCTGCCGGGCGCGGACTGCGCGGGCCGCCGGAACGAGGGGGTCGGCGAACACGTCAGGACCAGATTTCAGCTCGGCATTCTCGCCGGTGAAATTGCGGAACCAAGCGGGCTCCGCACCGAACGAAGAAATCTCTGTTTCTTCTGCCGGACCGGTTTTGGGAAGGTTGCCCTCTCCGAAATTCGATCCAGCCGTTTGACCTGATGTCTCGCCGACACCCTCTTTCGTCAGCCAGAGCCTTGGGGGTGGGATGTGCCTCTCAGCAGTCCGTCCGCTGGCTCTCGCGACGTGCCGGCGTCAAGCCGCCGGCAATCCTCTCGAGGCGAGAGGCTTACTTCTTCTTGGCGACCTTGCGGGTCTTCTTCGCAGTCTTCTTCACTGCGCTCTTCGCCTTCTTCGCCTTCTTCGCCTTCTTTGCCTTCTTAGCCATGTTGCCCTCCAGTATGTGAGATGGCTCTACTTCGCTGCGTGCACTCGGGAATCGATATGCACTACTTCCCGAATACACCAACAGACCGAAAAAAACAGTGTCCCGCTTAAGGAAGTGTTGACGCAGCGGTGGCAACGCGCACAGCGCGCGTCGCCGTTCAAATCGACGATGCAATCGCGCGACGATGCAAGAAGTGCAACAGCCGCCGACATCGGCATTTGTCAACGTTGCAGGAAACGCTTGTATTGCAGGCCTTTCTTGAATTCGCATTGAAGCGATCGACGCGCGACCGTCATTGCGTTGAGTCGCGAGCGGCGACGAAAAGCGGCGCGACGCCGACGCCGAGTCGTAATTTTTGGCAACGAAAAAATTTTCGTGGGTAAGACGGGTTTTGCCTCGTTTGAGGTCATCCGAACCGGATTTGCGAACGAATCGCGGCTTCTGCGATTCGGCGCCAGTGGCGCCGGCGCGCCGCGAACGGAGGGTGTGAGGCAGGATCACGCCGCGTTCACGCGCGCGCGACGACACCGAAGGTGACGGCAAAGGAGCATGCAAGGGAGCATGATCCGCCTGGATCATGCGCCAAGGACAACATCATTGTCCTGTTGTTCAGATGCCGAGCTTCGACTTCAAGAGGTCGTTGACCGCCTGCGGGTTCGCCTTGCCGCCCGACGACTTCATCACCTGACCGACGAACCAGCCGACCAATTGCGGCTTCGCCTTCGCCTGCTCGACCTTGTCGGGATTGGCCGCGATGATGTCGTCGACCACCTTCTCGATCGCGCCGAGGTCGGTGACCTGCTTCATGCCGCGCGCCTCGACGAGTGCGCGCGGATCGCCGCCTTCCTGCCAGACGATCTCGAACAAGTCCTTGGCGATCTTGCCGGAAATCGTTCCCTCGCCGATCAGGTCGACGATCGCGGCGAGCTGCTCCGCCGACACCGGCGAGGCCGCGATCTCGACGCCTTCCTTGTTGAGACGACCGAACAGTTCGTTGATCACCCAGTTGGCGGCGAGCTTGCCATCGCGCGCCTTGTCGGCAAGACCCGACAGCACCGTCTCGTAGAACTCCGCGCTCTCGCGCTCGGCAACCAGCACGCTCGCATCATAGGGCGACAGGCCGAAGCCCGTAATAAAACGGGACTTCTTCTCGTCCGGCAGTTCCGGGAGCTGCGCCTTGAGATCGTCGACGAAGGCCTGGCTGAACTCGAGCGGCAACAGATCGGGATCGGGGAAGTAACGGTAGTCGTGCGCCTCTTCCTTGGAGCGCATCGAGCGGGTCTCGCCCTTGTTCGGGTCGAACAGCCGGGTTTCCTGGTCGATCGAGCCGCCGTCCTCGATGATCTCGATCTGACGCCGCGCCTCGTACTCGATCGCCTGGCCGATGAAGTTGACCGAGTTCATGTTCTTGATTTCGCAGCGGGTGCCGAGCGCGGTCTCGCCGTGACGGCGTACCGAGACGTTGACGTCGGCGCGCAAATTGCCCTTCTCCATGTCGCCGTCGCAGGTGCCGAGGTAGCGCAGGATCGAGCGCAGCTTGGTGACGTAGGCCTTGGCCTGCTCGGCGTCGCGGATGTCGGGCTTGGAGACGATCTCCATCAGCGCAACGCCGCAACGGTTGAGGTCGACATAGGACATCGTCGGCGACTGATCGTGCAGCAACTTGCCGGCGTCCTGTTCCAGGTGCAGCCGCTCGATCCCGATCGTGACGCTGCGGCCGCCGTCGAGCTCGAGCGACACCTCGCCCTCGCCCACGATCGGCGACTTGTACTGGCTGATCTGGTAGCCCTGCGGCGAGTCCGGATAGAAATAGTTCTTGCGGTCGAACACCGAGCGCAGGTTGATCTTCGCATTCAGCCCGAGACCGGTGCGCACCGCCTGGCGGACACACTCCTCATTGATCACGGGCAACATGCCCGGCATCGCGGCATCGACCAGCGAGACATGCGAGTTGGGCTCGCCGCCGAACGCGGTCGATGCGCCGGAGAACAGCTTCGCGTTCGAGGTGACCTGGGCATGAATCTCCATGCCGATCACGACCTCCCAATCGCCGGTGGCGCTCTTGATCAGTTTGTGCGGGGCGGCAGATGCGGTCATGGATCTCGGTTTCCGGATAAAGGATATCTGGGATAGATTGGGCTTCGCGCAACCAATCGCGCCAGTCAAGCCGCCTTCCAGTCCCCTTGCAGCCCGCCGCCGTCGCCTGAGGCGGGATCAGAGCCCGCGCCGGAACTGCTGGTAGGCCTTGCTCGAACGCAGCGCGTCGGCGCCGCCCGCGATCAGCTGGTCGACCTGCTCCGGCGGCAGCGACAGCCGCGTCGGGATGGCGTTCAGGATGCCGGCGCGGTCCGGTCCGAGGCGGTCGAAGCCGAGCCGCTCGACATAGATCGCGACGTCACCGCATTTCCAGCCGGCGCCGACGCCGAGCCGGCTGCGCTCCGCCGCCGACAACCCGCAGCGCCAGCGCTTCAGCTTGCCGGACCAGTCCTCGGCAAGCGCCGTGAAGGCGGCGTAGCTGGAGCGCACGCTGGCATCGATCGCGGTGTCGGCGGCCGCGGACACCAGTTCGACGCCACTCGGCCCTTCGAGCGTCTGCACGAAGTCGCCGGAGATGCCGCGGCCGGCGTCGACCACCAGGAACAGGATGCGCTTCAGCTTGGCCGCCTGCCGTTCGTTCAGCGGCTCGTAGGGACGCTGAGCGGCGAGCAAGCCGATGCTCAGCCCCGACAGACCGTAATTGTCGACGAGGCCGCCATCGAGCAGCTTGACGTAGCGCATCGAGCCGTCGCGGTAATGTGCCTGGGCCTCGGCATAGGCGCGCAGCAACGGCTGTGCGTTCGGATCGTTGCGCACCCGCTCGAGCCAGGCCGGCAGTGGCACGGCGCAACCGCCGGGATAGGTTTGCAGCACGATCGGGGCAAACGCCAGCGGCACCGCGGCGGATGCCGCCACCGCTTCGGCGACACGATACGATCTGATGTCGCTGCACAAGGCGTCGAACGACGTCTTGCCGAACACGAACGGCGTGCGGTTGTAGATGTCAGACGCGTTGATCCAGACCCGCGGCCGGCGATCGTCGGCCAATGCGTCGAACCGCGCGCCGTCGAACAAATTCTGATCGAGCCAGTCGGTGAACTGGCTGTCGTTGACGCCGCCGCCGAGCGCGCGCCCGATATTGCCGAGCGAGATCCGGGTCTTCAGTCCCTCCTCGGCGTTGCGCAGCAGGAAGCGCTGGCGGAAATCGTCGAGCGCCGCGCGGCGCTTCAATCCGAAATAGGCGGCGGTGACCGATCCGCCGGAGACGCCGGAGACGAAGTCGACGCGGTCGAGCAGCGTCTTGGTGCCCGCCGCACTCGAACGCGTGTGGTCAAGCTCCTCCAGCACGCCGAAGGAAAACGCCGCCGCGCGGGTGCCGCCGCCGGAGAACGACAGCGCGAGCAGCAGATCATCTTCGTAGGCCGGAATGTCGCGGGCGCTGCTGTTGTCGGCGAGCGCGGCGCCGAGCGGCACATTGCCGGGCAGATTGTAGACGGAGGCGCAGCCGGCAAGGCCCGCCGCCACCACGGCCACCAGCATTGCTGACAGCCATCCCCCTATGCCCGACCCACGCACGAATACTCTCTTTTGCCGCTGGCCCCCGCCCGGTTCCACTAGCCTATCACGGCCAATCTGGGCGGCGGCATGGCGGCCGAAACAGGGTTAATGCTCGCGGTGCCTCCGCACCGGCGTCCTTTAGCCGCGCTGCGCCAGCAGCGCGGCTACGATCCGCTCCCACTCGGCCTCGAGCGTGTCCTTTGCGACCGGCTGGCCGGCCTGGCGATACCAGTAGCCGGCATTGCCGAGATCGCCCTCGACGCGATGCAGATGGGCATGCACCCAGGCCGAATTGGCGTCGCCCTCGTCCTGCACGATGCGGTGCGCCTGGTCCCAATCGCCCTTCTTCGCCCACCACAACGCGGCGAGCGGTGGCGACAGCGCCGCATCGGGCGCGGTGTCAGCGAGACTGACGCGGAAATCCGCCATCGCTCACCACCATCTAGGCGCCGTGAACCGGCCGGCCGCCTGCTCGATCACCTCGCCGAGCGAGAACAGCGTCTCTTCGTCGAACGGACGGCCGATCAACTGCAGGCCGAGCGGCAGACCTTGCGTGTCCTTGCCGGCGGGCACGGCGATGCCCGGCAGGCCCGCCATGTTCACGGTCACCGTGAAGATGTCGTTGAGATACATTTCGACCGGATCGGCGCCGCCCTTCTCGCCGATGCCGAACGCCGCCGACGGCGTCGCCGGCGTCAGGATCGCGTTGACACCCTTGGCGAAGCAGTCCTCGAAGTCCTTCTTGATCAGCGTCCGGACCTTTTGCGCGCGCAGATAATAGGCGTCGTAGTAGCCGGCCGACAGCACATAGGTGCCGATCAGCACGCGGCGGCGCACCTCGTCGCCAAAACCATCGGCGCGGGTGTTCTCGTACATCTCGATGATGTTCCTGCCCGGTTCGCGCAGCCCGTAGCGCACGCCGTCATAGCGCGCGAGGTTCGACGAGGCCTCGGCCGGCGCAACGATGTAATAGGCCGGCAGCGCGTATTTGGTGTGCGGCAGCGACACCTCGACGAGCTCGGCGCCGGCGGCCTTCAGCCACTGCGCGCCCTCGCTCCAGAGCTTTTCGATCTCGGCCGGCATGCCGTCGAGCCGATATTCCCTGGGGATGCCGATCTTCATGCCCTTCACGGACTTGCCGATCGCGGCCTCGTAGTCCGGCACGGCGATGTCGACCGACGTGGTGTCCTTGGGATCGTGCCCCGCCATCGAGCGCATCAGGATCGCGGCATCGCGCGTCGAGCGCGCGATCGGGCCGGCCTGGTCGAGCGAGGATGCAAACGCGACGATGCCCCAGCGCGAGCAGCGGCCATAGGTCGGCTTGATGCCGACGGTTGCGGTGAACGCGGCGGGCTGGCGGATCGAGCCGCCGGTGTCGGTCGCGGTCGCGCCCATGCAGAGAGCAGCCGCCACCGCCGAAGCCGAGCCGCCGGACGAGCCGCCCGGCACCAGTGTGGTGTTGGAGCCCTCGCGCCGCCACGGGTTGGTGACCGGGCCGAAGCACGAGGTCTCGTTCGACGAGCCCATCGCGAATTCGTCATTGTTGAGTTTGCCGAGCAGCACTGCACCGTCGCGCCACAGCTGCGAGGTCACCGTCGACTCGTAGGGCGGAATGAAATTGCCGAGGATATTCGAGCACGCCGTGGTCCTGATGTCGCGGGTCGCGAACAGGTCCTTGATGCCGAGCGGGATGCCGGCGAGCGGTCCGCCCTCGCCTTTTGCAATTTTCGCGTCGGCGGCCTTCGCCATCTCGCGGGCGCGGTCGGGCGTTTCGAGCACATAGGCATTGAGCACACGCGCGGCTTCGATGGCGGCGAGATGCGCATCGGTCAGTTCGCGGGCGGTGAAAGACTTGCTCGCCAGGCCCTCGCGGGCCTCGGCGATCGTCAGCGATGTCAAATCAGTCATTTATTGATCGGGCTGCAGAAGAACGGAGACAGGGTCTTGTCGTTGGCGGGGTCGTCTTGGCGCGCCAGGTTATTTGCCTTGGCATTTTCCTTGGCGCGGGCGGCGTCAAGCGCCTCAAGATGGTCAAGCACGGCGTCCATCGCCGCGTTGGGATCGGCGACCTTCCCCTTGCGCTCCATGGCATCGAGGAAGTCCATATAGGCCTTGTAGGCCTTCTCATCGTCGCACAGCAGACACATTGGACTTTGTCGCTTTTGTTTGACGCGTTTTCTTCACGCGAACCGGTATCCACTTCGCTCGAAAACGCGATGCTTGCGTTACTCGACCACCTTCGGCACCAGGAAGAAGTCGTTCACGGTGTCGGGCGCGTTGCGGACGATGACGTCGGCGATCTCGCCGTCATTGACCACGTCGGCGCGCTTCTTCATCTCCATCGGCGTCACCGAGGTCATCGGCTCGACGCCGTCGACATTCACTTCCGACAGCTGCTCCACAAAGGCCAGCATCGCGTTCAGCTCGCCCTGGAGATGGGGAACTTCGGCGTCGCTGACCGCGATCCGCGCCAGATGCGCGATGCGGCGGACGGTCGTGGCGTCTACGGACATTATATAGGGCCTCGGGGCTGAAAGGTCAGGCTGAAAGGTCAGCCTGCCGTATAGCAGAGGCCGGTTTTGCGCCGCAACCGCGCGAATTTGCCCGCCCAACGGGGCTTTGGAGCCCATCCGGCGACCGGACAAGACACCCTGCCACGGATTCCGGTTGCGAAACGCACGGCGAAACCAGTTCGCGGCCGCCGCGAAGTCGTCCCGAAACATTCACGGCGCCTACTGACCCTGGCTGTGTGAAAACGCTGGGCTGCTGTTATGATTCTCCTGTGATTCTTTGGGGGAATCGATGAGGCGCTTCGTTGAAGAGGCGGATCGTGGACAGCGGTCGCTGTTGCCCGAATGCCTCGATGACTTCATTGACGAGAGCAACCCTGTTCGCGTGATCGACGTATTTGTCGATGCGCTCGGTTTGGCTGAGATGGGCTTTGAGGGTGTGGAGCCGGCGGCCACCGGTCGGCCGTCGTACCATCCCTCGGTGCTCCTGAAGCTTTACATTTACGGTTATCTGAACCGGGTACAGTCGAGCCGGCGGCTGGAACGAGAGGCCGGGCGCAACGTCGAGGTGATGTGGCTGCTGGGTCGGCTCGCTCCCGATCACAAGACGATTGCGGACTTCCGCAAGGACAACGGCCTGGCGCTGCGCAGGGTATGTGCGCGCTTCGTCGAACTCTGCCGAGAGATGGGTCTGCTGGCGACGGCGAGCGTCGCCATCGATGGCAGCAAGTTCAAGGCCGTGAACAACCGGGACAGGAACTTCACGCGCGCGAAGATGGAGCGACGGCGTGCTCAGTTGGAGGAGAGCGTCGCGCGCTATCTGAGCCAACTTGACACGGCCGACCGCCAGGAGCCGACCGAGGCCCTGGCCACGAAGGTGACGAGGCTTACCGAGAAGCTGACGAAACTGAAGGAGGAAATGGGCAAGCTTGCCGTCTACGAGAAGCAGATGCTTGCGTCACCCGACCAGCAAATCTCCCTGACCGACCCCGACAGCCGCTCGATGGCGACGAGCGGGCGCGGCTCTGGTGTTGTCGGCTACAACGTACAGGTCGCCGTAGACACCGAACACCATCTGATTGTGACGCACGAGGTGACGAACAGCGGCTCGGATCGGGCACAACTTGCCAATATGGCCAAGCGGGCGAAGGCTGTTCTGAAGACTGAGACGCTCGAAGCTGTAGCCGATCGCGGCTACTTCAACAGCCCAGAGATCCTTGCGTGCCACGAAGCGGGCATCACGGTAACTCTGCCCAAACCGCTAACGTCCGGCGCTAAGGCAGACGGACGCTTCGGTAAACAGGACTTTGCCTATTTGCCAGAGGAGGACGTCTATCGCTGCCCGGCCGGGGAGCGGCTATCATATCGCTATACGAATGAAGAAGACAGCAAGGTGCTGCGGCGCTACTGGACCACGGCCTGTCAAAGCTGTTCGCTCAAGACCCAATGCACGCCTGGGTCAGAACGGCGGATTACGCGATGGGAGCATGAGCATCTGCTCGAGGCTGTGCAGCAGCGCCTTGATGCAAGCCCGCACGCCATGCGTCAGCGCCGCGAAACTGTCGAGCATCCGTTCGGCACCATGAAGGCCCGCATGGGAGCGACACACTTCCTCACCAAAACGCTTCCGAAAGTGGCGGCCGAAATGGCGCTCTCCGTCCTGGCCTACAATCTGACACGGGTCATGAACATCGTCGGGATCAAGCCGCTGATGGCTGCGATCGCGGCATGACACCAATCCAGTCCCGACTGCCTCGGGACTGGCGTTTTTACACGACCAAGACCCCAAGCAGAAAAGTTCGGAGCGCGTCATGTCAATGCTCAACGGCAGCCCCCGCCCGGAGGGCTGGGACCCGGCCCTCTGGTCGATCGGCACGGCGCTGGGGGTCGCGATCCTCTACGTGGCATGCCTGGTCTGAACGAGCCCGCGCGTCAGGCCTGAGACAGAGCCGCCATCCGCGCCAGCGCGGCGCCGGCCAGCGCGCGAGTCAACTCGGCCGCCGGCATTTCCTTGCCCATCCGCACCGCCTGCCCGGCCCACAGATTGGTGAAATCGACCTTGCCCTGTTTTTCGGCAGCCGCCTTCAGCGGTCCGAGGGCGGTCGCTGCGTGCGGGAACGCCGGCGCGTCCGGCGAGATCGGCCCGACCTCGCGCATCACACGGTTGGCGACGCCGCGCGCCGGGCGGCCGGTCATCACATTGGTGATGACGGTGGATTCGTCGCTCGCCTGCGCCAGCGCGACGCGGGCCTGCGCCGTCACCTTGGACTCCGGGCAGCGCAGATAGGCCGAGCCGACCTGCACGCCGGAGGCGCCGAGGGCAAATGCCGCGGCGATCCCGCGCCCGTCGGCGATGCCGCCGGCCGCGACGACCGGCACCTTCACCGCATCCACCACCTGCGGCAGCAGCGAGAACGTCCCGGGCTGCTCGGCGATGTTGTCGGTCAGAAACATGGCGCGATGGCCGCCGGCGTCGGCGCCTTGCGCGATGATGACATCGGCGCCGTTCTCCTCGAGCCAGATCGCCTCCTTCACCGTCGTCGCCGACGACATCACGGTGGCGCCGGTGGCTCTCACCCGCTGCAACAGATTTGGCTCCGGCAGGCCGAAATGGAAGCTGACGACCTCCGGCTTCAGCTCCTCGACCACGGCGCAGAACGCCGCATCGAACGGCGCGCGGTTCGCCGCATTGATCGGCGCATTCGGATCGAGGCCGTGCTCGCGATAGTAGGGCGCCAGCCGTCGCCGCCAGTTCGCCTCGCGCGCCGGATCGGCGTCGACCGCCTTGTGGCAGAAGAAGTTGAGGTTGACCGGCGCAGAGACGCGTTGACGGATGATGTTGACCTGCTCACGCGCCTTCTCGGCCGACAGCATCGCACATGGCAGCGAGCCGAGCCCGCCCCCCTGCGCCACCGCGATCACCAGCTCCGCATCCATCACGCCGGCCATCGGCGCCAGCACGATCGGGAATTCGGTCTTGAAACGATCGATCAATCGACGGTCCGGCCACATGGCGTGTCTCTTTCCTGGCTTGCTCGGAATTACCCTCTCCCCTTGCGGGAGAGGGTGCGCTCGCAAGGCGAGCGCGGGTGAGGGGTTTCCCTCCGCGGGGACAGACCCCTCATCCGTCGCGGACTGCGTCCGCGCCACCTTCTCCCACAAGGGGAGAAGGAAAAAAGTTGCGCCGGCCCTGCAGCGACTGCTCGGCCTCGGCGACGATGCGGCCGACGATCTCGGCCGCCGGAACGATATCATGGATCAGGCCGACGGACTCGCCGGCAAACACCGCGGCGACATCGAAATTGGCCGCGGCCTTCGCGGCGGCATACTCCACCGCGACCTCGTCAGCGCGCTGCATCAGCTCGATCTCGCGGCCGCTCCAGCGCCGCAGATGATCGTTGGCGAGCGAACGCGCGGTGAACGGCGCCGGCCACATCAGCTTGCGCGACCAGTCGAACACCACGCCGCGCACCGTCTCGCCGCTCCTTGCCGCACAGATCAGCTGCTTGGCCTGCTCGGCCGCGTCGGCCTCCACGCTGGCGTAGAAGCGCGTTCCCATCAGCACGCCGGACGCGCCGAGCATCATCATCGCCGCGAGGCCACGCCCGTCCGCGATGCCGCCGGCCGCGACCACAGGCACGCGCCCCGCCGCGAAATCGATGATCGCCGGCACGATGTCGAGCGTGGTGCGCGACGCGCCGTGACCGCCCGCCTCCGTGCCCTGCGCGATCAGGATGTCGGCGCCGCAGTCGAGCGCCTGCCGCGCCATCTCCTCGCTCTGCACCTGGCAGATCAGCAGCGCGCCCGCCGCCTTGATCTTCGGCGCGAACGGCGCGGGATCGCCGAATGACAGCATCACCGCGCGCGGCCGCGCATCCAGCGCGATGTCGATCAGCTCGGGCTGCCTGGCGAGACTCCAGGTGATGAAGCCGATGCCGAACGGCTTTGCAAAACCCTTCAGCTTCGCGGTCTCGGTCTGCAGCCGCGTCTTGTCGCCATAGCCGCCGCCCAGAATGCCGAAGCCGCCGACGGCGCTGACCGCCTTGACCAGCCCGCTGCCGGCGATCGTGTCCATCGGCGCGAGCAGGATCGGATGCTCGATGTCCAGACGTGCCGTCAATTCGGTGCTGATCGCCATGCGCTTGCTCCCTGTTCTGGACTTGCTGTTCTGGACTTGCAGCCTAAGCGGGCCTAACATTCTCGGATAATGAATACTAGAGAACGCTACCATCTCTAAATCAGAACGGTGGTCCCAGATGGAATTGACCGACCTGCTCACCTTTTCCACGGTCGCGCGGCTCGGCGGCATCACCCGGGCCGCCGACGAGCTGAACACCGTGCAGTCGAACGTCACCCAGCGCATCAAGGCGCTGGAGGCCGAGATCGGCACGGCGCTGTTCGAGCGCCACAGCCGCGGCATGTCGCTGACCGGCGCCGGCCGCCGCCTGTTGCCCTATGCGCAGCGCATGGCGGCGCTGTCGCGCGAAGCCGTGCTCGCCGCGCGCGACGATGGCGAGCCGAAGGGTCCGCTGTCGATCGGCTCGATGGAAACCACCGCCGCGGTGCGGCTGCCGACGCTGCTCGCCGAGTTTCATCGCCGCTATCCGGCGGTGCGCCTGACCTTGCGCACCGCGCCGACCGCCGACCTCGTTGCCGCCGTGCTCGACGGCTCGCTCGATGGCGCCTTCGTCGCCGGCCCGATCGAGCATGCGGAACTGTCGGCGACATCCGCCTTCACCGAGGAACTGGTGTTGGTCACCGCGCAGCGCTGGAAATCGCTGGCCGCATTGCGCGCCGGCACGCCGGAGTCGGGCCCGACCGCGCTGGTGTTCCGCACCGGCTGTACCTACCGGCAGCGTCTCGAACAGGTGTTCACCGAGTTCGGCTGGCCGTCGGCGGTCCGCTTCGAGTTCGGCACGCTCGACGGCATGGTCGGCTGCGTCGCCGCCGACATGGGCGTCACCCTGCTGCCGCGCGCCGTCGTCGATCGCGATCACGTCCAGCGCGACATCAACATCCACAAGCTCAGTCCGCAGCATGCGCATGTCGAGACGCTGTTCATCCAGCGCCGCACCGCGCATCAGTACAGCGCATTGCAGGGGCTCGCCGCGTGCCTCGGTGGCGACGAGCGGGTGATCGCCGCCTGACCGGCGTTTTCGCATGGACGCCACGGCAGTGCCGGGCTTTGCCTCGGCGCGCGGCTGCGTGCTAAGCGCTAGCGCCATGCCCGCCCCCATCCTTCCCCTGATCGAAGCTGCGCCGCACTGGCCCGAGCGCGGCGCGCTTGTCGGCCTCGACCTCGGCACCAAGACCATCGGGGTTGCCGCCTCCGATCCGGACCGACGGCTGGCGACTGGCGTCGAGACCATCCAGCGCAAGCAGTTCAAGGCCGATGCGGCGCGGCTGCTCGCGATCGCCGCCGAACGCAATGCCGTCGGCTTCGTGCTCGGCCTGCCGATCAACATGGACGGCAGCGAAGGCCCGCGCGCGCAGTCGACCCGGGCGTTTGCCCGCAACCTCGCCGGCCTCACCGCGCTTGCGATCGGGCTGTGGGACGAGCGGCTCTCGACTGCGGCGGTCGAGCGTGAGCTGATCGGGATGGACGTCAGCCGCGCTCGTCGCGCCGAGGTAATCGACGAGCACGCCGCGATCTTCATCCTGCAGGGTGCGCTGGACCGGCTCGCGAAGCTGCGCGGTGAGCGCTGACCATGGTCGTGGTGATCGCGGCGCTGCTGCCGGTGTTCCTCTTGATCGTGCTCGGCTTCGTCCTGAAGCGCACGCTGATGCCGCTCGATACGCAATGGCACGGGCTGGAGCGGCTGACCTATTACGTGCTGTTCCCGGTGCTCCTGGTGCAGACCCTGGTGAAGGCTGACCTGACCACGGTGCCGGTCGCCGGCGTCGGCGGCGCGCTGCTGCTCGCGGCGCTGGTGATGTCGCTGTTCTGTCTCGCGCTGCGCGGCCCGCTGGCGCGCGCCGGCGTCGACGGCCCCGCCTTCACCTCGATCTTCCAGGGCGCGACCCGTTGGCAGACCTATGTCGCGCTGTCGGTGTCGCGCAATCTCTATGGCAGCACAGGCCTTGCCCTGGCTTCGGTCGCGATGGTCGCGATCATCCCGCTGGTCAATGTGTTCAGCGTCGCCGTGCTGGCGAAATATGCCTCGTCCGAGAAGCGGTCGACCGGCGCCATCGTGATGACGGTCGTGCAGAACCCGCTGATCTGGGCCTGCGTCATCGGGCTCGTCATCAATGTCGCGCACATCCCGCTGCCACAGATCTGGTATGACGTCGCCGACGCGCTCGGCGGCTCGTCGCTGGCGATCGGCCTGCTCGTCACCGGGGCCGGGCTGCATCTGGAAGGCATCTTCCGGCCCAGCCTCGCTGCCAGCGCGGCATTGGTGCTGAAACTCGTCCTGATGCCGGCGCTGACCGTCGCGCTCGCGGTGTGGTTCGGCGTCACCGGGTCCAATCTCGCCATCGTCGCGGCCTGCGCCGCGGTGCCGACCTCGCCGTCAGCCTATGTGCTGGCGCGCCAGATGGGCGGCGACGCGCCCCTGCTCGCCCAGATCATCACGCTGCAGACGATTTTGGCCGCGATCACGATGCCGATCGTGATTGCCGCGGTGGGGCTTTAGAAGGCG
Organism: Bradyrhizobium sp. USDA 4506; assembly: GCF_054058795.1. Lineage (NCBI taxonomy): Bacteria > Pseudomonadati > Pseudomonadota > Alphaproteobacteria > Hyphomicrobiales > Nitrobacteraceae > Bradyrhizobium > Bradyrhizobium sp. USDA 4506. The sequence goes on from NZ_JBSSBM010000002.1 coordinate 3,252,434, forward strand.
TACCCGATCGGCCTTGAATATCGCCGCGCAATCGGTCGCTACCAGACTTCGTGATAGTTCGCGAACTTGCGCAGGGTCTTGTCATAGCGGGCCGGGACGATCCAGGGCAACAGGAGCCTGAAGATCGCGTTCGGAAGCGGAGAGCGAAGCCGCACATAGAGGTCGAGCGGATCGAGATCATGCCGCATCCGGAATTTCGGTTCGTAGCTGAGACCCGTGCTTCGAAGCCACCTGTAACCGTTGGCGATCGCCCAATTCATCATGTCGCGAATGGTGTAGTAATAAAGATGAAGGTCGAGCGCGACAGCATAGTCGAGGCCGACATACTCCCAGAACAGACTGTCGCCTTCGACCATGCAAAGGCTGAAGGCGATCACCTTGCCGCCACGGCGCCAGATGAAGAAGCGGACCTTGTCCTTCATGTCGCTGCCGAGCCGGCGGAGATAGTCGGCTGTCAGTTTCTCGAAACGGAATTTCGAGCGGTCGAAGACCTGCAGGTAGAGCGGATAGATCTCGTCGACGGCATCCCTTGCGTCGTCGGTGACGGTAAGGGCTATGGTTTCACCGTCGGTTGCCTTGAATTTCTTGCGGAGCTGCCAGCGTGCCGATCGCGGCAGCGCATTTTGCATGTAGGCATCGAAGTCGTCGTGCTCGATATTGAGCGCCGTCATCGGCATGCTCGGCGCACGGGCGAAGCCGCGCCGGACAAAGCAATCCAGCACCGGCCGGTAGCGCGCAGGAAATTCCTTCAGGACGATGAGTTGCGCCCCGCACGATCGGGCGAGCGTGACGATTTCGCCGCAAAGAATCTCGGCGATCTTGCCGGACGGCACCGTGCTTGATCCGGCAAGATGCCCTTCACCGGCGAAGCATCCGACCATCAGGGTTCGCATTTTGAGAAACCCGGGAACGAAGCCTCGGATGCGCGCCAGCAGCGGCTGCCATTCCGCTCCAAGTCCCTCGAGAACGTCCTGGTCGAGAAGAAAGAACGGCTGGACGGCGTGGAGACAGCCCGCCCGGTCGATGATCGCGAAGTACCGGTACTCGACACGCTCGCGGAGCGTATCCTCCAGGATCTCGTAGTAACGGTGATCCTTGCGCAGGTCGGCGAAACTGGCAGCCCAAGCGGGACAACCGGCGATTTCGTCGCGCGTCACGATCTTTACGCGAAAAGGCGCTGTAGCAGCCGCCGCGTCCGCTACGCTTGTAGTATCAGCCAGACTGACTGCGTCTGACGCCAACGCAATGCTCCGGGTGATGAAAAGTCTTTCAATACAGTATCAATGTACCTGATTTGGCCGCGGGCTCCTGTGCCATCCGCGCAACAAGTCATCACTTTCGAAGTCGCGTCTCTTTGAAGCCCCGTCGGCGCCGAGCGGCGCGCGCCCTCCCGCAATAGACCAGCCCGCGAGTCCCAGCGACGTAGCGCCACAACTCGCCCTTGCGCTTCAGCAAGAGCGAGGGCCTGCAACGACTGGGTGCAGCTTGTACGGCTTCTCCTGATCGCCGCTATTTCCCGGCCGAACCGGCGAACGCCGTATCGAGCACATCCCCGATCGGCTGCCAGCTACGGCCATCGAACTGAAGCAACCGCAATTGCTCGACCGGTCGGAACTGAGCGGTGTTGATCTTGATGCCGGGGAGCAAGGCGGACGCCTGATAATCCCTGAGCGCCGCGGCCTGCTTCATGACGTTCTCGCGCGACAGGTCGTTGCCGCATTGCCTGAGCACCTCGACCATCGTTTCGGCGGCGGCATAGCCGTAGACTGCGGCCGCGTCATCCTTGCCGCCGGCTTTGGTATACTTGTCCAGGAAGCTGTACCAGGCGCCCTGCTCCGCTCTCCAGGCCGGATCGCTCGCATCCTTCAGGAACGCGGCGGTGATGACGCCGGTCGCATTCTCCGTGCCGGCCCGCTTGAGCACCGTCTCGATCGATGACGCCATCTGGTTCACGACGAACACCGGCCGCCAGCCGTGGTCGGCCGCCGCGCGGATCACCTTGGCGGCATTTTCCGGTACTCCGGCAAACACGAAGACCTCGGCGCCAGATTGCTTCAGGATCGAGACGTGGCCGTCCAGGTGCTGATCGTCGACATCATAGGCGATGTCGACCCTGATGTTGTGGGCGACGTCGCCCAGCCCTTGCACCAGTCCCTTGAACAATTCGCGCCCGAACTGGTCATTCTCCCAAAGCGCCACGATTTTCTTGCCGGGATAGAAAGCCTGGATGTAGTTCGCGTAGATGCGTCCCTCCTCGCGATACGAAGGCTGCCAGCCCATGGTCCACGGATAACGCGACGGCTCGCTGAGCTCGTGATCGCCGGAAGCAACGAAAAGCTGGGGGATCTTGCGTTCGTTGAGATACTTCCGCACCGCGAGATTCCCCGGCGTGCCGAACGAACCGAACATCAAGAGCACATTGTCGGTCTCGACCAGAATTCGCGTGAGATCCATGGCGTTGGAGGGATCTGACAGATCGTCATAGGACATGAAGCGGATCTTGCGGCCATTGATGCCGCCGCGTTCGTTGATCATCTCGAAATAGGCGGCTTCCGCCTTGCCGATCTGGCCGAAAATCTCCAGCGCGCCGCTATACGGCATGACATTGCCGATGCGGATTTCGGTGTCGGTAACGCCCTGGTCGCGCACCTGCTGCGTGATGGCGCCGAGAGACGCCAGCGCGACGACGCCGGCCAGGAGTGCTCGGATCAAGATAGCCATGAGAAGAGCTCGCACGACGGCAGCCGCCGCTGCCTGGTTTCAGTCCGGCCCGCGCTCATTCATTGATCTAGATCATAGCACTCGAGGGGGGCCGCTGGCATCCTCCAACCTTCCGATGGCTGGCGACGCACCGGCGCTGGTTCCGGATGATGATCACGCCGCAGACGATCCCGGACATCACGATGCCAATCGTGATCGCAGCCGTTGGGCCCTAGACATACGGGCCTGTCACGAAAAAGATGAATGTGTTGAGGGCGGAATGGATCATGACCGTCAGCCAGGTTGAGTTGCTGCGCCAACGGCAATAGCCCAGCGCCAATCCCATCCCGAATATCTCCAACTTCCCATAAACGTCAAACTGTGTGTGGGTCATAGCCCAGACGGCGGCGGTCAGAACGATCGCTCCGATCGGACCCAGAAACGACTCCGACCAGCCGCGATACAAGAAGCCACGAATGAGGAACTCTTCCATGATGGGTCCTGCAATGCAGGTACCGATGAGCAGGATCATCAAGCCGTTCGCGCCCTTGACCACGAAGACCGGGTCATCCACCGCGGCCCCCTCGCCACCAACACTCGAATTGATGACCGATTCACCGAGCAGAATGCCGGCAAAGATTGCAAATGCGCGCATGGCTTCGGCCGGGCTCGGCCAGTTGAGCGCGAGATATTCCTCGAACCCGCGGCGAGCCTTCCGGATCGCGATCCAGAGCACGCCGATCGTCAAGGGGCTCGCGATGGTAAGGCCAGCGCCGTACCATCGCCCCTGGGCGGCGAAATCCCGCAATTGAGCCGGCGACATTCTGGCTACGCCGTCTTGCGCCGCGATGATGATCGTCATGGCCCAACCTCCAACCAGCGTAAAAACGCCGTAAGCGATCAGGATGACGAATGCCGTCTCCACGAAATCCCAGGTCCGCTGCGGCGGTGCCGGTACCGGCGCGTTGGCATTCTCGAAGTTCGACATATGGGATTCTTCTGCAACAACGTTGCAGCGAAGGTGGGCCTAGCTTCAACCTAGCATAGGGAACTCTCAGCCAGCCAGCCACCAGGTCTGGATCGTCGCCGCAAAATTGTTCAGCCCGTGCAGCAGGATGGTCAGCCAGGTCGAGCCGGTGCGGAAGCGCAAATAGCCGAACAGGAGGCCGATCGTCAGCACCTGGCAGAGGAAGAACCAGTCGTACTGCAGGTGCATCACCGTCCAGACGATCGACGACAGCAGGATCGCGCCATAGGGTCCGAGCGCGGATTCCGACCAGCCGCGGTAGAGCCAGCCGCGTGCGAACAGCTCCTCCCAGAGCGGCGCGGCCACGGCGAAGGCGATCACCAGGAGCCACAGCGCACTGTGCTCCTGCGCCGATTTCAGCACGTCGCCCATGAAGCCCGGCGACACCTCGCGGCCGGCGGCGCGGGACACCATGTCCCAGGCTCCGACCAGCACGACGAGCGCGACGACGCCGATGATCACGTTCTTCCACGACGTCCCGCGCAGCCCGAGATAATCGGCGAACGGGATCCGGGTCCTGCGGATCGCGAACCACAGCACCAGCAACACCATCGGCAGGCCGGCGAGGACCGAGAGCGAGATCGTCAGGCCGTCGGCGACCACATGGGTGATGCCGGCCGTCGACACCTCCCCGCCCTGCGCGACGATGCGCCAGACGATGACCGTGACCTGGCCGACGAACATCGCGGCGAAGATCAACAGGCCCCACAGCGCGGTGCCCCAGAATTTCCAGACCCGCGGGGGGAGCGGCGGCGGTTCGATAGCAGCAGTCGCGTCTTGCGGCGTGAGAGAATCCATCAGCGAACCTCGGCTCTATCAATTCGTCATGGCCGGGCTTGTCCCGGCCACCCACGTCTTTCCCTGCCCTGTCGAAGCAAAGACGTGGATGCCCGGCACAAGGCCGGGCATGACGGTGGTCAATGTGGTCATGGCAGCGCCCGCGCCAGCAGCGCGCGCTGATCGGCATCGGATAAGTCCACCGCGCCGTACATGCCGGCGTGGCGTTCGGCAAGCCGTGTCACCGCGAACAGTTCGGCGTTTTTCGGCGAGACCTGGTTGAGCGCCGCGGTTGCCGCCAGGAGCGCCAGCTGCTCGACCGCAAGCCGCGCGACGCGCTCGCTGTCCGGCCGCCGGAACGACTGCCCGATCGAGGCAACAGCCTCGGCGGCGCCGGGCAGGCCCCTGGTCTCCTCGGCGAGCGCGCGCAGCACCGCGAGCGCGGCATCGGCCTCGCGGCCGAGCGCGCGCAGCACGTCGAGGCACATCACGTTGCCGGACCCCTCCCAGATCGCGTTGACCGGCGACTCCCGGTAATGGCGCGCCAAAATGCCTTCCTCGACATAGCCATTGCCGCCGAGGCACTCCATCGCCTCATAGAGGAAGCCGGGCGCGCTCTTGCAGGTCCAGTATTTGATCGCCGGCGTCAGCAGCCGCATATAGGCGGCCTCGCCCGCATCGGACGGCGCACGATCGAAGGCACGGCAGAGCCGCATCACCAGCGCGATCGATGCCTCGACATGCAGCGCCATGTCCGACAGCACCGCCTGCATCAGCGGCTGGTCGGCGAGATGCTTCTGGAACACGCTGCGGTGCCGCGCGTGATGGAGCGCATGCGCCAACCCCGAGCGCATCAGGCCGGCGGATGCGATCGCGCAATCCTGCCGCGTCAGCTGCACCATCTGGATGATGGTGCGGATGCCCTTGCCCTCCTCGCCGATCAGCTCGGCATAGGCGCCGCGGAATTCGACCTCCGACGAGGCATTGGAGCGATTACCGAGCTTGTCCTTCAGGCGCTGGAAGTGGATCGCGTTGACCGTGCCGTCGGGCGCAAAGCGCGGCATGAAGAAGCAGCTCAGCCCATTCATGGTCTGCGCCAGCACCAGGAAGGCGTCGCACATCGGCGCCGACATGAACCATTTGTGCCCGGTGATGCGCCAGGCCTCGCCGGCGCGCTCGGCGCGCGTCATGTTAGCGCGCACATCCGTGCCGCCCTGCTTTTCCGTCATGCCCATGCCGAGGGTCATGCCGCGCTTGGTCCACCACGGCGCAAAGGTGGGATCGTAGGCGCGCGTTCCGATCACCGGCATCGTCTTCGCCAGAATATCCGGCTGCGAGGCCAGCGCCGCGACCGAGGCGCGCGTCATCGTGATCGGGCAGAGATGGCCGGTCTCGACCTGGGAAGCGATGTAGAACCTTGCCGCACGCACCACCTCGGCCGCTCCGCCGGCCGGCTTGCCGTCGGCGCTCCAGGTCGAGTTGTGCACGCCGGCATGCGCGGAGTGCGCCATCAGCTCGTGATAGGCCGGGTGAAACTCGACCTCGTCGCGGCGATTGCCCCTGGCATCGAACAAGCGCAGTTTCGGCGTGTTCTCGTTGGCGATGCGTCCGCGCTCCGCCATCGCGTCCGAGCCCCAATGCTTGCCGAAATCCGACAGCTCCGCCGTTGCCGCCGCCCCGCCATTGGCAGCGACCGCCGCGGCGAGCGGCGCATCCACCGTGAACAGGTCGACATTTTCGAACGGCGGCGATTGGTTGAAGACGTCGTGGGTGGCAAACGGAGCCTGCGTCATGGTCTCCTCGGCAACTGGTCTGCACGCATGCGGCCTGGACAACCGGCCTCTTCCGGCCGGGATCACGGGCCAGCCGCGGCGCAATGGAATCGGAGGATCATAAGCCTGCGAGCCGACGCGGGGCAGCGAAAAGTACACGTCCGCTGGATGCTTCCATGCTTTAGATGCTTGCGCGCTTGGGCGCATGGCGGCCGAGCCAGCGATCGACCCAGTCATTGACGCGGGTCCGGTTCGCCTCCTTCCTGGAAGCCTGGACAGGAAAAATGTCGCCGCTGCTCAATTGCCGGTTATCGGGATAGGCCGCCAACTGCAGGTTGGACTCATGCGCGGCGCCGTCCACCGGCGAGATGTAGGCAAACCGGATCTCGATCTTGTGCTTGATGTCGGCGCCCTGCCACTTCGGATGATGGCGTGCCAGCAGCTCGGTAAGCTCGCACGGCAACAGATCGGAGGTCGAGCTTCGCGACCCCTCGGTCTTCTCCATGTAGCATTGTTCCTTGACGCTGCTGACGCGCGCATCGATCGGCCGGAAGTTCAACCGCTTGTCGAGCTCGCTATAGACATAGAAGCTCGCGACGGCGACAGCGATCATAGCGTAGAGGCCAAGGCGCATGGTTGTGCTTCCGTCCTGTCGAACCGCGGCGGTCAGATCGAACGCGTCTTGTCCGCCTTGGTCTTGGAGGCGAGGACAGGAAACACGTCCCCGGCGCGCAGCGGCTTGCCGTTGGGGAAATAGGACATCTGCAGGCTCGACTGGTGGGTGGCCCCGTCGACCGGCGAGACATAGACGACCTTCACCTCGATCTTGTGCTTCACGTCATAGCCCTGCCACTTCGGATGCTCCTTGCGCAGCAGCTCGGCAATCTCGCAGCGAGTCAGATCGGAGGTCGACGTCGTCTTGGTGATGACCCCGCGCTCGACCTTTTCCAGATAGCATTGCTCGCTGACGCCGCTGATGCGGGCATCGACGCGCTGATAATTCGCGCTCTTGTCGTGTCGATCGTAGATCAAGACTCCGGCGACGCCGACGACGACAATTGCAATGGCTGCGAAACGCATGCTGCATGCTCCCGTGTTGCCCGCACTTCATACGGCCACAATTAAGGAGTGTTGAAAGTGCGCTCGGCTACTTTTGCGATGGCAAGCGTCGTCTTGCGAAAATGTTTCGGATTTGAGGAAAATCCTGCCCTAGAGTTTCGGCTCTGATTGAAACAGAATCGAAGCTCCAGCCTCTTGTTCTGAGGCGTTTTCTTCACGCGAACCGGCGTCCACTTCTCGAAAACGCGCTACCGCGCCCGGACGATCGGGACGTCGTAGGCCGGCCCGCCTGCCCGCGGCAGCGAAAAGTGCCACCATTCCTTGGCATAGTTCGCGAACCCTTGCCGGGCCATCGCCGCGACCAGCATGGCGCGCCAGCGCCTCTGCGCAGGGGTGATCGAGCCCGTCGCGGTGTGGGCCTTCAGGTCGGAACAGTCGTAGCCGGTGCCCATGTCGACGCTGCCCTCCGGAGCGCGCGCGGCGGCCGGCGCGGTGCAGTCGGCATAGTCCCTGGCCGGATCGAACTTGTGCGAATTGTCGGCACCAAGATCGACCAACGTGAGATCGACCGCGGCCCCTGTCGAATGCCCCGAATGGGTGGCGATGTAGCCGAGGCGGAACAGATCCGCCTTCGAAAAGGCCGGGTTGTAGCGCCGCTCGGCGGCGGTCTCGGTGCCGTTCTTCGACCACGCCACTATGTCGGCGACAGCGCGGGCCGGCCGGTAGCAATCCAACACCTTCAGCGACAGTCTTTGCCGGGCCAGTTCCTGTTGCACGGCCTTGAGCCTGAGCCCGACCTCCCGCTTCACCACGCATTCCGCCGCGCCATAGCCCGCGAGCGGCCGGCCCATGAAATTGTTCACGCCGGCGTAGCGGATGTCCTGGATGATGGTCGGGTCGATGTCGCGGAGGAACGCGAAGTCGCCGGGCAAGTTCTGAGCGAAGGCAGGCGAGATCGCCCCCGGGATCAACGCGATGGTCATCCATGCGATCACGACAATTTTCACGAGGTCTCGCTCCGGCGTCGCGGCCGGGTATAGCCCGTCAGGAGGACGGCGTCGCGGCCGCTCCGCCTATGCCCGGCCATCCACGTCTTGTTCCGGAAACCCCCGCAAAAGCAAGGCGCGGATGTCCCGCGGCGAGCCCCGGCAGGACCGCCGAGAAGGCGGCGACATCTTACTCGGGGAAAACTCCCGCGAGCCCTCTTCGCGCTTGCCCCACCGGCCATCCGCGCCTATAGCTCTCGCTTTAATGACCCCATCATTGAAATCGACTTTTGTCCTCGGTCACCGGCATCTGCTGGGCATCGAGGGCCTTTCCGCTGACGACATCACGGGCCTGCTCGACCTCTCCGAGGAGTATGTCGAGCTCAACCGCCAGGTCGACAAGAAGCGCGCCAGCCTGCGCGGCCGTACCCAGGTCAATCTGTTCTTCGAGGCCTCGACCCGGACCCAGTCCTCGTTCGAGATCGCCGGAAAACGCCTGGGCGCCGACGTCATGAACATGTCGGTGTCGTCGATGTCGACCCGCAAGGGCGAGACCCTGATGGACACCGCGGTGACGCTGAACGCGATGCACCCGGACATCCTGGTGGTGCGCCACCACGCCTCCGGCGCGGTCGAGCTCCTGGCGCGCAAGGTTGACGGTTCCGTGATCAATGCCGGCGACGGCAGCCACGAGCACCCGACCCAGGCGCTGCTCGACGCGCTGACGATCCGCCGCAACAAGGGCCGGCTCGAGGGGCTGACGATCGCGATCTGCGGCGACGTGCTGCATTCGCGGGTGGCGCGCTCCAACATCTTCCTGCTCAACACGATGGGCGCACGCGTCCGCGTGGTGGCCCCCTCCACCCTGCTGCCGCCCGGCATCGAGCGGATGGGCGTCGAGGTCGCGCGCGACATGCGCGAGGGGCTGAACGGCGCCGACATCGTGATGATGCTGCGGCTGCAGCGCGAGCGCATGAACGGCTCCTTCGTGCCGTCGTCGGGCGAGTATTTCCACTATTTCGGCCTCGACCAGAAGAAGCTCGGCTATGCCAAGCCGGATGCGCTGGTGATGCATCCGGGCCCGATGAACCGCGGTGTCGAGATCGACACCTTCGTCGCCGACGGCGCGCAGTCGCTGATCCGTGAACAAGTTGAAATGGGTGTGGCAGTGCGCATGGCGGTGCTGGAAGCGCTCGCCCGCAACCTGCCGAACGCGTGAGACCGATGCTGACCGACCGCCGCCCCATCCTGCTCGCCAACGCCCGCGTCATCGATCCGTCGCGCGATTTCGACGGTCCGGGCGATGTCCTGATTGCCGACGGCGTGATCCGTGACGCCAAGCGCGGCATCGGCGCCGCCGGCGTCCCCGAAGGCACCGACATCGTCAATTGCGCCGGCAAGATCGTGGCCCCCGGCCTGATCGACATGCGCGCCTTTGTCGGCGAGCCCGGCGCCAGCCACCGCGAGACCTTCGCCTCCGCCAGCCAGGCCGCCGCGGCCGGCGGCATCACCACCATCATCTGCCAGCCCGACACTTCGCCGGTGATCGACAATTCGGCGACGGTCGACTTCGTGCTGCGCCGGGCCCGCGACACCGCGATCGTCAACATCCATCCGATGGCGGCGCTGACCAAGGGCATGCAGGGCCAGGAGATGACCGAGATCGGCCTGCTCAAGGCTGCCGGCGCCGTCGCCTTCACCGACGGCGACCGCAGCGTCACCAACGCCCAGGTGATGCGGCGCGCGCTGACCTATGCCCGCGATTTCGACGCGCTGATCGTGCATCACACCGAGGATCCGAATCTGGTGGGCGAAGGCGTGATGAACGAGGGCGAATTCGCCACGAGGCTCGGTCTCGCAGGGATTCCCACCGCGGCCGAGTCGATCATGCTCGAGCGCGACATGCGCCTCGCGGGCCTGACCGGCGGGCGCTATCACGCGGCGTCGCTGACCTCGATCGAGTCGCTGGAGATCCTCAAGCGCGCCCGCGACGCCGGCCACAATGTCTCGGCCTCGGTCTCGATCAATCACGTGACGCTGAACGAGAACGACATCGGCCCCTACCGCACCTTCCTCAAGCTGGCCCCGCCGCTGCGCACCGAGGAGGACCGCAAGGCGCTGGTCGCGGCGCTGGCCTCCGGGCTGATCGACGTCGTGATGAGCGACCACAATCCGCAGGACGTCGAGGTCAAGCGGCTGCCGTTCGCGGAAGCGGCGAGCGGCGCGGTCGGCCTGCAGACCATGCTGCCGGCGGCGCTGCGGCTGATCCACAACGGCGAGATGGACTTCAAGACGCTGATCCGGGCGATGTCGACGCGGCCGGCGGAGTTGCTGGGCCTGCCCGGCGGCACGCTGCGCGCGGGCGCGCCGGCCGACGTCATCGTGATCGACGCCGACACGCCCTGGGTGCTCGACCGCGACGATCTCAAATCACTGTGCAAGAACACGCCGTTCGACGACGCCCGCTTCTCGGGCCGCGTGACGCGGACGATCGTCGGCGGACGGACCGTGTACGAGCACGTCTGAAACTGGGTGGAACTCAGCGCGACGCGAGTTGCGACATCGCTTCCATCGTTGTGCCAACGACGATGGCCGCGACGTAAACGACAAAGAAAAACTGCTCCAGCCGCCTGCGAACAGAAGCCATGATAAGCTCCCTCATTACCAAGGCCATGGTGCGGATTTATGGTTAATATTTCATTGACGGCACTGCCCGGTGCGGGCGGGACCGCTCCAGGGAACCACCGCGATGTCTGCTGATGGGCTGCTGCCGCTCGCCTTCCTGATCGGCTACCTGCTGGGCTCGATCCCGTTCGGCATGGTGCTGACCAGGATGGCCGGCACGCAGGATCTGCGCACGGTCGGCTCGGGCAATATCGGCGCCACCAATGTGCTGCGCACCGGCCGCAAGGGCCTCGCCGCGGCGACGCTGCTCGGCGACATGCTGAAGGGCACCGTCGCCGTCATCATCGCCGGCACCATCGACGGCCCGAACGCGGCGATGCTGGCGGCGCTGGGGGCTTTCCTCGGCCACCTCTTCCCGGTCTGGCTCAAGTTTCGCGGCGGCAAGGGTGTCGCGACCTATCTCGGCGTGCTGCTCGGCCTGTTCTGGCCGGCGGCGCTGATCTTCGCCGTGATCTGGCTCGGCACCGCCTACACCACGCGCTACTCGTCGCTGTCGGCGCTGATCGCCGCGTTCGTGACGCCGCTGTTCCTGTGGTGGTTCGGCCATAACGCGCTCGCCTCGCTGTTCGCCGTGCTGACGCTGCTGCTGTTCTACATGCACCGCGAGAACATCCAGCGCCTGCAGGCCGGTACCGAGGGCAAGATCGGCGAGCGGAAGTGACGTATGTCATTCCGGGGCATCGCGCAGCGATGAACCTCAGGTGCGCAATTGCGCACCGGGGAATCCAGAAGTTGTGGGGCGAGATTCCGGGTTCGATGCGGCGCATCGCCCCGGAATGACCAAGCCTACCGCTTCAGCGCGTCCTCGACAAAGCTCGCGGCCGCCAGCGCCTTCGCGTCGTCGCCAAACCCCGCGATCACGGTGACGCCGACCGGCAATCCGCCCTCGGCGGTCAGTGTCGGCACGTTGACGCAGGGCACGCCCATCAAGGTCCAGAGCCGGTTGTAACGGGGATCGCCGGTCGACGCCAAACCCTCGGGTGCCGCGCCCGGTGCCGACAGCGTCAGCAGCACGTCGACCTCGGTGAGGATCGTGGCCAGCGCCAGCCGTGCGCGCAGCGTGACGTCCATTGCAGCGTCGTACTCCGCCGGCGTGCCGCCCTTGCTCTCGTCGAGCCGGCCGCGCAGCAGCGGCGGCATCGCATCGTAGTTCTGGCCGTATTCCCAGGCGAACGACTGATGCGCCTCGAACTCCTGCACCACCGGATGGATCCGCCACGCCTCCGCGACGACCTCGGGCACAGCGAGCTCGTGCACGGTTGCACCGGCCTGCTCCGCCGCACGCGCCGCCTTCTGCAACGCCTCCGCGCCGGAAGGTTCAGGCGCGCCGGCGAAGGCCTGCGTGACGACGCCGATGCGCGGCGCGGAAACCTTCGACGGCACCACCAGCTCGGGCCGCTTCGTCATCGCAGCGAGCCCCAGCGCGACGTCGCGCACGCCGGCGCCGAACAGCCCGACGGTATCGAGCGTCCAGGAGAAGCATTTCACGCCGACGGTCGGCAGCAGCCGGTAGCTCGGCTTGATCGCGGCGACGCCGCAGAACGAGGCCGGCCGGATCACCGAGCCGCCGGTCTGCGTGCCGAGCGCCAGCGGGATCATCCCGGCGGCGACCGCGGCGGCCGAGCCCGACGACGAGCCGCCCGGCGTGCGCGCGTGATTGTGCGGATTGAGCGTTGCGGTCGGATCGTTCGCCGCGAATGCCGTCGTCGTGGTCTTGCCGATGATGGTGGCGCCGGCCTGCTTCAGCGCCATCACGACCGGAGCGTCGGCGCGCGGCTGATGCCCGCTATAGATTGCGGCGCCCATCTCGGTCGGGAGTTCAGCGGTATCGATGATATCCTTGATGCCGACCGCAATCCCGCGCAGCGGCCCGGCCTGTTGCGCACGCGCCTTCTCGTCGAGGCGGACGAAAGCGCCGATGGTTTTGTCCTGCGCCGCGATGGCGTCCCGCGTCTGCGTGATGGCGGCATCGGTGGACAATTCGCCAGAGGCGATGCGGCGTTGGAGATCGGCAAGCGAGATCATCGGCGGACGTCCTGTTTCCTGACGGTTCTTTGGCGGCTTCTTGGCAAGCGCTTTTAGCGCGTCGCGCGCGGCTGCGCCAATGTCGCAGTTGATCGCAATCTCAGGTTGGGCGAAGCTGGGCCCCGTATGCATGACCCGCTCGCCCAGCCCTCCAAAACTCACCGACACCGAACGGCTCAACCGCCTGCGGCTGATCCGCTCCGACAATGTCGGCCCGCGCACCTTTGCATCGCTGCTCCGCCATTTTGGCGATGCGGCGCACGCGCTGGAGCGCCTGCCTGACCTCGCGCGCCGCGGCGGCGCCTCCGGCCCCGGGCGGATCTGCAGCGAGGCCGACGCCGCCGCCGAGCTCGCGGCCTGCCGCAAATTCGGCATCGATCTCGTCGCGCCGGAGGAAGCGCACTATCCGGCGCGGCTTGCCACCATCGACGACGCGCCGCCGCTGCTTGCCGTGCGCGGCGCGCGCGATACCCTGACGCGGCCGATGATCGCGATCGTCGGCTCCCGCAATGCCTCCGGCGCCGGGTTGAAATTTGCAGGCACCCTGGCGCGCGATCTTGGCGATGCCGGCTTTGTCGTGATCTCGGGCCTCGCCCGCGGCATCGATCAGGCAGCGCACCGCGCCACCGTTGCCAGCGGCACGGTCGCCGTGCTCGCCGGCGGCCACGACAGGATCTATCCGCCGGAGCACGAGGATCTGCTGGCCGCCCTGCTCGAGCGCGGCGCGGCGATCTCGGAGATGCCGCTCGGCCATGTGCCGCGGGCGCGCGACTTTCCCCGTCGCAACCGTTTGATCTCGGGCGCCTCGCTCGGCGTCGTGATCGTCGAGGCCGCGCATCGCTCGGGCTCGCTGATCACGGCGCGGATGGCGGCCGAACAGGGCCGCGAGGTGTTCGCCGTGCCGGGTTCGCCGATCGATCCGCGCGCCGCCGGCGCCAACGACCTGATCAAGCAAGGCGCCACCTTGGTCACCGAAGCCGCCGACGTCATCAGCGCGGTGACGCCGATCATGGAGCGGCCGGTGATGCTTGGCGCGCGCGAGGACGACGAGCCGCTGGACTTTGCCACTGATAGCGGCGATCGCGCCCGCATCATCGATCTGCTCGGGCCGAGCCCGATCAGCCTCGACGATCTGATCCGGATGGCCGACGTGTCGCCGGCCGTTGTCCGCGCCGTGCTGCTCGAGCTCGAGCTCGCCGGCAGGCTCGAACGCCACGGCGGCGGGCTGGTGTCGATGATTTGACGAGCTGAATATCTCGCTCGCGCAAACGCCTGTCCGTCATCCTGAGGCGCGCGCAGCGCGTCTCGAAGGATCGACGGCCCGACTGGTGGCCGTGCATCCTTCGAGACGCCTGCTACGCAGGCTCTCAGGATGACGGGTCTGCTTGTCCGAACGCGAAGGCTCCGAACTCAGCCTTCGCCATTCCGCGCGTCGAAATCGTTCCGCGCGCCCTCGATTTCCGGCAGATGCGCGAACGCCCATTCGCCGAGCGCCATCACAGGCACCGCCAGTCCGCGCCCGAGATCGGTCAGCTCGTAGTCGACCCGCGGCGGAATGGTCGGAAACACCGTGCGCGTCACCAGGCCATCGCGCTCCAGGCCGCGCAGCGTCAAGGTCAGCATGCGCTGCGAGATGCCGTTGATCATCCTCTTCAGCTCGTTGAAGCGGCGCGGTCCATCGCGCAGCAGCATGATGACCAGCACGCTCCATTTGTCGCCGACCCGCGACAGCACCGAGGCCACGCCGCGGCAGTCCTGATGCGTCCCGGGGCCACGCGGCAGGCCGGTTTCGGCGGTTACATCGATGTGCTCGGGTTCCATTGGTGTGCTCGGGTTTCAAAAATGTGCGTTCTTGCGGAGATTTAGGGCGGTCACTCATATAGCGCCAGTTACAAACCTATACCAAAGGTGACCCCAGCCATGAAACTTCTGCACATCGATTCCTCGGTCCTCGGCCCCCACTCCGTCAGCCGCCAGGTCTCGGCCGCTGCCGTCGAGCGGCTGCGCCAGGCCAATCCGGGCCTCGTCGTCAGCTACCGCGACCTCAGCCAGACCCCGCTCGCCCACCTCTCCGGCCTGCACCTCGCCGCCAGCCAAGGCGCGGCGCCGGATCCGTCGGTGCGCGACGACATCGCGACCGGCCAAGCGGTGCTGGACGAGTTCCTCGCCGCCGACATCGTCGTGATCGGCGCGCCAATGTACAATTTCACGATTCCGAGCCAGCTCAAGGCCTGGATCGACCGCATCCTGGTCGCGGGCAAGACCTTCAAGTATGGCACCGGCGGCGTCGAGGGATTGGCCGGCAACAAGCGCGTCATCATCGCGATCTCGCGCGGCGGCTATTACGGCGCCGACACGCCGATGGCCGCGCTCGAGCACCTCGAGACCTACCTGCGCGGCGTGTTCGGCTTCATCGGCGTCAAGAATGTTGAGTTCATCCCCGCCGACGGCATCCAGGTCGGCCCCGAGCATCGCGAAAAGGCGGTTGCGGGCGCGCTGCAGGCCGCCGGCAGCCTGAACGCAGCCTGATGTGATTCAAAGTGCCTGCCGTCGCCTGGCGGCGGCAGGCCGTTCAGGTGGACGAACTCAGAACCAGACGCCCTGTATGCCGAGGATGACGGCGACCAGCGAAATCAACAGGCCGATGCCGGAGAACAGCGCGACCGTCACGAACTGCGTCGTATCTGAACTTTCGGATGCGGGCGAAACCGGGATCGACGTCGAAATGCGGGCTGCTTTCGGCATGGCGGCACTCCAAATGATTCCGTGGTGAAAAACTCCCCGCCCAATCAGGAGTCCGGGCAGTACGTCAAAGGTTCAATGCGCGATGATAGTCGCAAGCCAAACCGGCCGGTATGAAACGCTTCACACCGGCCGTTCGATACAATGAGAAACAAACCAGAGCGTTTTCGAGCGACGTGGATACCGGTTCGCGTGAAGAAAACGCGTCAGAATAAAACCAGAGCCCCGGCCCGATTTAATCGGAACGGAAAGGCTCTATCCGCGATAGATCGGCGCGCCCGCCGGTGATGCCGTTGCACCGCCATCGATGAACAGCTCCTGCCCCTGCACATGCGCGGCGTCGTCCGACGCGAGAAACAACACGGTCTTCGAAATGTGATCGGGCTCGCCGATCCGACCGAGCGGCGTGGTCTTGCCGATCCGCTGCTCGAAGATCTTCTCGGCCTCGGGCGTTGCGATCGCCGCGCCCCAGATCGGCGTGCGCACCGCACCCGGCGCCACCACGTTGACGCGGATGTTGCGCGGCGAGAATTCTGACGCCATCACCCGCGCCATCGCGCGCACGCCGGCCTTGCTCGCGGCATAGGCCGAGTAGCCGGGATTGCCGAGCACGGAGATCACCGAGCCGTTGAGAATGATCGATGCGCCGTCGTTGAGGTACGGCGCGACCGCCTGCACCGTGAAGAACACGCCGGTGAGATTGGTCCGGATCACATTCTCGAATGCGGCCAGCGTGGTGCCGCCCACCGGCGTCTGGCCGGGAATGCCGGCATTGGCGAACAGAACGTCATACTTGCCGAACTTCTCGGCGCCCTGCTTCACCGCGGCTTCCAGCGCCGCGACGTCGGTGGCATCAGCCGCCACCGCGAGCGCGTTCGGCCCGAGTTCCCTGGATGCCGCCGCAAGCGTCTCCTTGTTGCGCCCGGTGATGACGACCTTGGCGCCCTCCGCCACGAACAGCTTCGCTGTCGCGAGCCCGATGCCGCTGTTGCCGCCGGTGATCAACGCCGTCTTGTTCGCCAGTCTCATGTCCGCCTCCAGTTGGTTGCATTATTAAACTTCGTTGCCTAGCTAAGGCATACGGTTTAATATTGCAACCACACAAGGTCGTGATGGCCCAAACTCCTGGAGACAGCCGGTGAAACGAACCAGCCTTGCAGGCGACAGCTGTCCCGTCGCACGCGCGCTCGACGTGTTCGGCGACTGGTGGTCGCTCCTGATCATCCGCGACGCCAGCCTCGGCCGGCGCCGCTTCGGCGAATTCCAGGCGAGCCTCGGGCTTGCCAAGAACATCCTTGCCACACGGCTTCGCACGCTGGTCGAACGCGGCATCCTGAAGACGGTCCCCGCCTCCGACGGCAGCGCCTATCAGGAATATGTCCTGACGCCGAAGGGCCACGGCATCTTTCCGATCCTGGTCGCGCTGCGGCAATGGACCGAGGAATTCGACGAGCATCCGGACGAGATCGCGACCATCCTGGTCGACCGCGACAAGGGCAAGCCGGTGAAGAAGCTCGCGCTCTATTCGCAGGATGGACGCGTGCTGGGTGCCGCGGATACGACGCTGAAGCCGCGGCCTGCAGCGAAGCGCGCGCGGCGCCTCGTGAGTGCGTAGGACGGGTGTTGCTGGTACGGGCAACTCACCAAAAACTTGTCAATCCTCGCCCGCGAAAATATTTCGCTTTATCCGAATACGCCTCGCGTCGCGAGGATGCGGGATGTATGACTCACATACGACGACCCATATTGGGTGTCGTCCCGGCGAAAGCCAGGACCCATTACCCAAAATGAGAGTTGTTGCGCGACGCTGGGGCCGCGATCCCGTTCATCACCGACTGCGGTGGTTATGAGTCCTGGCTTTCGCCAGGACGACGAATGGAGAGAGCCCCGCTCATAGGCGCCCCTCCATCCCGCGACGCCCCTCACGACAACTTCCGCCGGCTCCGCGAACGCAGTTGCTCGTCGGCCTCCAGACGGGCCATCGCGAACAGGCGCTCGAGGACTTCGAATTTGTGGCGCCGGGCGAGTTTAGCGAGTTCGGTCGCGGCGCCTGCGATCAGGACCAGGGCGTCGTCGGGGCCGCCTTCCCCAGCCGTCTCGTCGCCCGCCGGTCGCCGCCCGCCGGACGCCTTGCGCTTCCGGCCGCCCCCTGTGCTGCTCAAAAGGCCTAATCCGATTCCTACGCTATATATAAAGAGATAAGCCCTTTCCGGCCGCAACTCTAGGACGCATTTTGCAACCCTTGGGATAGAAACTCCGCAGCTTGGCGCCTCCCTTCAATATCTGGCGATTTGACAGGGACCGCCCCAGCACCCATGTTCGCCCCGACACGGCGGGCCGCGAGTCTAGCGGAACCCACCTTCAAGTTTTCCCATAAGCTATTGGAATGACATGAATATCGTCATTGTGGAGTCGCCGGCCAAGGCCAAGACGATCAACAAATATCTGGGGTCCTCCTACGAGGTCCTGGCGTCGTTCGGCCATGTTCGCGACCTACCGGCCAAGAATGGTTCCGTCGATCCCGACGCCAATTTCCAGATGATCTGGGAGGTCGATGCCAAGGCCGCGAGCCGGCTCAACGACATCGCCAAGGCGCTCAAAGGTGCCGACCGTCTGATCCTCGCAACCGACCCCGATCGCGAGGGCGAGGCGATCTCCTGGCACGTGCTGGAGGTGATGAAGGAGAAGCGCGCGCTTAAGGACCAGAAGGTCGAGCGCGTGGTGTTCAACGCCATCACCAAGCAGGCCGTCTCCGAGGCGATGAAGGCGCCGCGCCAGATCGACGGCGCGCTGGTCGACGCCTATATGGCGCGCCGTGCGCTGGACTATCTGGTCGGCTTCACCCTCTCCCCCGTGCTGTGGCGCAAGCTGCCCGGCGCCCGCTCCGCCGGCCGCGTGCAGTCGGTCGCGCTGCGGCTGGTCTGCGACCGCGAGCTCGAGATCGAGAAGTTCGTTCCGAAGGAGTACTGGTCGCTGGTCGCGACGTTGCTGACGCCGCGCGGCGATGCCTTCGAGGCGCGGCTGGTCGGCGCCGACGGCAAGAAGATCGCACGGCTCGACATCGGCTCCGGCGCGGAAGCCGAGGATTTCAAGAAGGCGATCGAGGCCGCGCTGTTCAAGGTCGCGACCGTCGAGGCCAAGCCGGCGCGGCGCAATCCGCAGGCGCCCTTCACCACCTCGACCCTGCAGCAGGAAGCGAGCCGCAAGCTCGGCTTCGCGCCGGCGCACACCATGCGCATCGCGCAGCGGCTCTATGAGGGCATCGACATCGGCGGCGAGACCACCGGCCTCATCACCTATATGCGAACCGACGGCGTGCAGATCGCGCCCGAAGCGATCACGCAGGCGCGCAAGGTGATCGGCGAGGACTATGGCAACGCCTACGTGCCGGACGCCCCGCGCCAGTACCAGGCCAAGGCCAAGAACGCGCAGGAAGCCCACGAAGCGATCCGCCCGACCGATCTGTCGCGTCGCCCGGCGACCATCGGCCGAAGACTCGATGCCGATCAGGCGCGGCTTTATGAATTGATCTGGAAGCGCACCATTGCGAGCCAGATGGAGTCGGCGGAACTCGAGCGCACCACCGTCGACATCGAGGCCAAGGCCGGCTCCCGCGTGCTGGAATTGCGCGCCTCCGGCCAGGTCATCAAGTTCGATGGTTTCCTTGCGCTCTATCAGGAAAGCCGCGACGACGAGGAGGACGAGGATTCGCGCCGCCTGCCCGCGATGAGTGAGGGCGAGGCCGTGAAGCGCCAGAGCCTCGCCGTCACCCAGCATTTCACCGAGCCGCCGCCGCGCTTCTCGGAAGCCTCGCTGGTGAAGCGGATGGAAGAGCTCGGCATCGGCCGCCCCTCGACCTACGCCTCGATCCTGCAGGTCCTGAAGGACCGCGGCTATGTCAAGCTCGAGAAGAAGCGGCTGCACGGCGAGGACAAGGGCCGCGTCGTGGTCGCGTTCCTGGAGAACTTCTTCTCGCGCTACGTCGAATACGACTTCACCGCCGATCTCGAGGAGCAGCTCGACCGCATCTCCAACAATGAGATCGCCTGGCAGCAGGTGTTGCAGGACTTCTGGCGCGGCTTCATCGGCGCGGTCAACGACATCAAGGACCTCCGGGTCGCCGAGGTGCTCGACGCGCTCGACGAGATGCTCGGCCCGCACATCTATCCGCCGCGCACGGATGGCGGCGACGTCAGGCAGTGCCCGACCTGCGGCACCGGCCGGCTCAACCTCAAGGCCGGCAAGTTCGGCGCCTTCGTCGGCTGCTCGAACTATCCGGAATGCCGCTACACCCGCCCACTCGCGGCCGACAGCGCCGAGAGCGCCGACCGCGTGCTCGGCACCGATCCCGACACCGGCTTCGATGTCACGGTGAAGGCCGGCCGCTTCGGCCCCTACATCCAGCTCGGCGAGCAGAAGGATTACGCCGAAGGCGAGAAGCCGAAGCGCGCGGGCATTCCAAAGGGCACCTCACCGGCCGATGTCGATCTCGAACTGGCACTGAAACTGCTGTCGCTGCCGCGCGAGATCGGCAAGCATCCGGAAACCGGGCAGCCGATCACCGCCGGCCTCGGCCGGTTCGGGCCGTTCGTCAAGCACGAGAAGACTTATGCGAGCCTCGAGGCCGGCGACGAGGTCTTTGATATCGGGTTGAACCGCGCCGTCACACTGATCGCGGAGAAGATCGCGAAGGGCCCGAGCGGCCGCCGCTTCGGTGCCGATCCCGGCAAGCCGCTCGGCGATCATCCGACGCTCGGCGCGGTCGCGCTGAAGAACGGCCGCTACGGCGCCTATGTCGCGGCGGGCGGCGTCAACGCGACGATCCCGAGCGACCGCACCCCCGACCAGATCACGCTCGCCGAAGCGATCGCGCTGATCGACGAGCGCGCGGCCAAGGGCGGCGGCAAAAAGACCAAGAAGGCCAAGGCGGAAAAGCCCGCCAAGGCGAAGAAAGCCAAGTCCGAGGCGACCGAGACTGACGGCGACGGCGAGGCCAAGCCCGCCAAGAAGGCTGCGTCGAAGAAAGCCGCGGCGAAGCCGAAAACGGATGCGACCAGCAAGGCGCGCGCGCCGGTCGCCTCCGGTGCCAAGACGTCGCCTGCAAAATCATCGGCACCAGCGAAAGCGCCCGCGAAGAAGAGCGCCGGCAAGGCACGAGGATAAGTGAAACGAAAACCCGACCATGGCTTTCCGGGCCGGGATGCCATCGTCGCCTTCATCCGCGCCAATCCAGGCAAGGTCGGCACCCGCGAGATCGCGCGCGAGTTCGGCCTGAAGAACGCCGACCGCGTCGAGCTGAAGCGGATCCTCCGCGAGCTCGCCGACGATGGCACGATTGCCAAGCGCGGCCGCAAGATCCACGAGCCGGCGGCGCTGCCGCCGACCCTGCTCGCCGACATCACCGGCCGCGACAGCGACGGCGAGCTGATCGCCACGCCCGCCGAGTGGGACTCGGACGAGAACGGCACCGCCCCGAAAATCCGTATCGAGACGCCGCGGCGGCCGAAGCCCGGCACCACCGCCGGCGTCGGCGACCGCGCGCTGCTGCGCGTCGAAGTCACGGACGAGCAAGACGGCACACCCTATCGCGGCCGCGTCATCAAGGTGATCGATCACGGGCGCACCCGGATCCTCGGCATCTTCCGTCGCAATCCCGATGGCGGCGGGCGCCTGATCCCGGTCGACAAGAAGCAGGCCGGCCGCGAGCTCAACATCGCCAAGGCCGACAGCGGCGGCGCCGAAGACGGCGATCTCATCAGCGTCGACCTGATCCGCACCCGCGGCTACGGCCTCGCCTCCGCCCGCGTCAAGGAGCGGCTCGGTTCGATCGCCAGTGAGAAGGCGATCAGCCTGATCGCGATCAACACCCACGATATCCCGCAGGTGTTCTCCACTTCTGCGCTGCGCGAAGCTGAAGACGCCAAGCCCGCAACCTTGCAGGGCCGCGAGGACTGGCGTGACGTGCCGCTCGTCACCATCGATCCGCCGGATGCCAAGGATCACGACGACGCGGTGCATGCGGAAGTCGATCCCGATCCCAACAACAAGGGCGGCTTCATCGTCCATGTCGCGATCGCCGACGTCGCCTTCTATGTGCGGCCCGGCTCGGCGCTCGACCGCGACGCGCTGCAGCGCGGCAACTCGGTGTATTTCCCTGATCGCGTCGTGCCGATGCTGCCCGAGCGCATCTCCAACGATCTCTGTTCGCTGGTGCCGGGCGAGCCGCGCGGCGCGCTCGCGGTGCGCATGGTGATCGGCGCCGACGGCCGCAAGCGCTCGCATACCTTCCACCGCGTGCTGATGCGCTCGGCCGCAAAGCTCCATTACGCGCAGGCACAGGCTGCGATCGACGGCAGGCCCGATGACACCACCGGCCCCATCCTCGATCCGATCCTGAAGCCGCTGTGGTCGGCCTACGAGCTGGTCAAGCTTGCACGCAACGAGCGCGACCCGCTCGATCTCGATCTGCCCGAGCGCAAGATCCTGCTGAAAGCCGACGGCACCGTCGATCGCGTGATCGTGCCGCAGCGGCTCGACGCGCACCGGCTGATCGAGGAGTTCATGATCCTCGCCAACGTCGCCGCGGCCGAGATGCTGGAGAAGAAGGCGCTGCCGCTGATCTACCGCGTGCACGACGAGCCAAGCCAGGAGAAGGTGCACAACCTGCAGGAATTCCTCAAGACGCTCGACCTGCCCTTCACCAAGCAGGGCGCGCTGCGTCCCACGCAATTCAACCGCGTGCTGGCGCAGGTTGCCGGCGAGGACTACGAGCCGCTGGTCAACGAGGTGGTGCTGCGTTCGCAGGCGCAGGCCGAATACTCCGCCGAGAACTACGGCCATTTCGGCTTGAACCTGCGTCGCTACGCGCACTTCACCTCGCCGATCCGCCGCTATGCCGATCTGATCGTGCATCGCGCGCTGATCCGCGCGCTCGGGCTTGGCGAAGGCGCGTTGCCGACCGATGAGACCGTGGAGACGCTCGCCGAGATCGCCGCGCAGATTTCCGTCACCGAGCGCCGCGCGATGAAGGCGGAGCGTGAGACCACCGACCGCCTGATCGCGCATTTCCTTGCCGATAAGGTCGGCGCCTCGTTCCAGGGCCGCATTTCCGGCGTGACGCGATCCGGCCTGTTCGTGAAGCTCGACGACACCGGCGCCGACGGTCTGATCCCGATCCGCACCATCGGCAGCGAATATTTCAATTACGACGAAACCCGCCACGCGCTGATCGGCACGCGCAGCAACACCATGTATCGGCTCGGCGACGTCGTCGATGTGCGTCTGGTGGAGGCCGCGCCGATAGCGGGCGCGCTGCGGTTTGAGTTATTATCCGATGGTCAGGCAATTCCGCGCGGCAGAAAACGAGACAGCGTAACGGCCGAGCGCCGTGCCGCCGGATTTGGCAAGGGACCAAAAGGATCAGGCAAGAAGGCGCACAAGGAGCGGAAATCGCGCAAGAAGGATCGCAAGCCGGCGCAGCAGAAGTCCGGCAAATCGAAGCGAGGCAAGTCATGGATGTGACACCGCCGACGGTGGTCTGGACTCGCGAGGCGGCCGAACCCGAGAAGCGCGACGTGTGGAGCGCGATGAAGCGCGGGTTCCGCAGCCGTTGTCCGCGATGCGGAAAAGGCAGACTGTTCCGCAAGTTTCTCAAATGCGACGGCCATTGCCCGGTCTGCGACCTCGACTTCACGCCGCATCGCGCCGACGATCTGCCTGCCTATCTCGTCATCGTTATCGTCGGCCATATCGTGGTACCGATGGCGCTGTGGATCGAGACAAATTATTCGCCGCCGGTGTGGCTGCAACTTGCGATCTATCTGCCGTTCACGCTGTTCGCATCGCTGGCTTTGTTGCAGCCGGTGAAGGGAGCCGTGATCGGCTTGCAATGGGCCCTGCGCATGCATGGCTTTGACGAGAATCCCCCTAGCGACATCCCGCCGGTCTAGCTAAACCGGGCCGCAAGAAGAAATGAAAGGGATGAAATGACTGAAGCTGCCGCGCCCGCCGCTGTCGTCCACCAGGGCGAAAAAGAAGCCGACCATCATGCGTATTTCCGGCCGAAGGATGCGGCGACGCTGATCCTGATCGATCGCTCCGGCGCCAAGCCGAAGGTGCTGGTCGGCAAGCGTCACGACAAGGTCGTGTTCATGCCCGGCAAATTCGTTTTCCCCGGCGGCCGCGTCGACAAGGCCGACAACCGCGTGCCGGTCGCAGCGCCGATCACGCCGGAGCTCGAAGCCAATCTGTTGAAGGGCAGCCCGAAGATCACGCCCGGCCGCGCGCGTGCGCTTGCCAACGCCGCGATCCGCGAGGCCTGCGAAGAGACCGGGCTCTGCCTCGGCCGCAAGGTCGAGAAGCGGCACAAGCTCGACGGGCCCTGGGCACCGTTCGCCGACGCTGGTCTCTTGCCCGATCCATCCGGCCTGTTCCTGATCGCGCGCGCGATCACCCCGCCCGGCCGCGTCCGCCGCTTCGACACGCGCTTCTTCACTGCCGACGCGTCGACCATCGCGCATCGTGTCGAGGGCGTGGTGCATGCCGATGCCGAGCTGGTCGAGCTGGTCTGGGTCGAGATCGGCTCCGAGCCGCTCGCCGACGCGCATGCCATGACCAAGAACGTGCTCGCCGAGCTCGACCGCCGTCTCGCCACCGGCCCGCTCCGCCACGACGCGCCGGTGCCGTTCTTCCATTTCTACGGCGGCAAGATGCAGAAGGACGTGCTGGGGGTGTAGTATGATCCTCGTCATTCCGAGGCGATGCGCAGCATCGAACCCGGAATCCCGAGATTGCGGCGCGAGATTCCGGGTTCATCGCTGCGCGATGCCCCGGAATGACACTGTCGAGAGAGCGGCCAAAAACAAAATAATCTTCCCGATGGCGCGCCGCGAAACGCCTCCCTATCTGTTCCGCTAACGACATCAAGGACGGAACGGGGCAATGGCGAAGCGTCAACTCAAGCTCGGCGCGTTCATGCGGCCGATCAGCATTCACACCGGTGCCTGGCGCTATCCCGGGGCCTGGCCCGACGCCAATTTCAACTTCGACCACATCAAGACGCTGATCCGCAAGCTCGAGGCCGGCAAGTTCGACGCCTTCTTCATGGCCGACCATCTGGCCGTGCTGAACATGCCGATCAACGCGCTGAAGCGCAGCCACACCGTGACCTCGTTCGAGCCATTCACCCTGCTGTCGGCACTCGCCGCCGTCACCGAGAATATCGGCCTGATCGCGACCGGCTCGACCACTTTCGACGAGCCCTATCACGTCGCGCGGCGCTTCGCCTCGCTCGACCACATCTCCGGCGGCCGCGCCGGCTGGAATATCGTCACCACGTCCAATCCGGACGCGGCGCTGAATTTCGGGCTCGACGACCATATGGAGCACGCCGAGCGCTACAGGCGCGCCCGCGAGTTCTACGATGTCGTCACCGGCCTGTGGGATTCCTTCGCCGATGACGCGTTCGTGCGCGACGTCGAGTCCGGACTGTTCGTCGATCCCGACAAGATGCATGTGCTCAATCACAAGGGCAAATATCTCTCGGTCCGCGGTCCGCTGAACATCGCCCGCCCCGTGCAGGGCTGGCCTGTCATCGTGCAGGCCGGTGCTTCCGATGACGGCAGGCAGCTTGCGGCCGAGACCGCGGAAGCCGTGTTCACCGGCGGCGGCAGCCTGGCCGACGGACAGAAGCTCTATGCCGACATCAAGGGCCGCATGGAGAAGATCGGCCGCGATCCCGAGCATCTGAAGATCCTGCCCGGCGCCTTCGTCGTGGTCGGTGACAGCGTCGAGGAAGCAAAAGAGAAGCGCGCGCTGCTCGACAGCCGCGTGCATTACGACAGCGCGATCGCCTCGCTGTCGGTGATCCTCGGCACCGATGCATCCGGCTTCGATCCCGACGGACAGTTGCCGCCGATCCCCGAAACCAATGCAAGCAAAAGCGGCCGGCAGCGCCTCGTCGATGTCGCGGCGCGCGACAAGCTCACCGTGCGCCAGCTCGCGCAGCGCGTCGGCGGCTATGGCGGGCTCGCCTTCGTCGGCACGCCGCAGACCATCGCCGACCAGATGGAGGAATGGCTGACCGGCCGGGGCAGCGACGGCTTCAACATCATGTTCCCCTATCTGCCGCAGGGCCTGTTCGAGTTCGTCGACAAGGTGGTGCCGGAACTGCAAAAGCGCGGGATTTTCCGCACTGAGTACGAAGGTCGGACCCTGCGCGAGAATTTGGGCCTGCCGCGGCCGAAAAATCAGTTCTTCGAGGGGTAATAGGCCCGGAATCGGGGTGATCTTGGCTCAGAAATCCTTGACTTTGGGCTGTTTCTGGCTAGTTTCCGGGCCAAACGCGGGCCGATTTGGCCGGCTCCCGAATTCCCCCGATTTTCGAGGTTTTGCACATGGCCAAGGCGGTCACCATCAAGGTCAAGCTCGTGTCGACGGCCGACACCGGCTTCTATTACGTTGCCAAGAAGAATTCGCGCACCATGACCGACAAGCTGGTCAAGAAGAAGTACGACCCGGTCGCGCGCAAGCACGTCGAGTTCAAGGAAGCCAAGATCAAGTAAGATCGGCTGCTTCCGACGTTTCAAACGGGGCCCTCGCGGCCCCGTTTTTGCTTTCTAGGCTTGCGTCATCCCTCATGATTCCCGGAGCAGTCCCGGGCGCAGGGCTCAGATGATCGCAACCTTGGACGAGGGAAACGTCGGCGGTTACTCGGTCGCTTACGGCCGCGAGGACATCTACTTTCCGGTCTATGTCACGGCAGCCCTCGCCGCGATCTTCCTGACCGCGACCTGGATCACGGGCGCGATCTATTGGCTGGCGCCGGCAGCGGCAGCGGGCGGCTTCACCTATTACAACATCCCCCTGCTGGAGGCTGGTCGTCCGACGATCGGGGCCAACCAGTACGGCATCTTCATCCAGGCCTTCGGGCTGATCCGCTGGCGCGCCATCACGCGCATCGACCTCGTCGAGATCGCCGAGCGCGCGATGACGGTTCACGAGTTGCAGATCGCGCTTAACGGACCGCTCGGCAGCGCGCTGGTGGCCGATTGGCGCAAGCGGCCGGCCTACCGGCTGTTGATGCGCCTGCCGTGGCGCATGGACCATCGTGGCGTAGTCCGCGTCAATCTGGAGCCATTCGACCGGACGCCCGACGAGATCCACCGGACGTTCCTCAGGATGTGGCGTTACTACCGGAGCTAACCCTTGAACGCCTCGTCACGCAGATGCGCGTCTGCGATCTCTGCATCCGGATTGTGTGTGATCGTCATGAACCAAATGAGGCTGAAGAACAGCGACCACGCTGTGTTCCAATAGAACCAGTTCATCGGATCACCTCGAACAGCTTAGATCCGCGCCAGCGGGCGAAGATCGCCAGCTGCGCGGAATGCCGCCAAAGTCTACTGCACGACCTCGCCGTGCAGTGCCAAATCCAACCCTTCGCGCTCGATGTCCCGCGTCACGCGAAGCCCGACGAAGAGATTGATCACGAACAGGATGATCAGGCTCACCACGGCATCATACACGAAAACCGTCGCAACGCCGATGCATTGATTGAGGAACTGCCCGGGATTTCCTTCCAGAACACCTGCCGTTCCGCCATACTGCTCGACCGCGAACACCCCGGTCAGCAGCGCCCCGACGATGCCGCCAAGGGCATGGACACCGAAGCAGTCCAGCGCATCATCGTAGCTGAACATGCGCTTCAAGCCGGTGCATCCCCAGTAGCAGCAGACGCCGGCGGCGATGCCGATCGCGAAAGCGCCGACCGGCCCGACGAAGCCGGAGGCCGGCGTGATCGCGACGAGGCCCGCCACGGCACCCGAGCAGATGCCGACCACGGTCGGCTTGCCCTTCAACGCCCATTCCACCAGCATCCAGGTGAAGCCTGCCACAGCCGTTGCGATCTGGGTCACCAGCATGGCCATACCCGCCTGCATTCCGGCCGTGACGGCGGAGCCGGCATTGAAGCCGAACCAGCCGACCCACAGCAGCGAGGCGCCGATGAAGGTCAGCACCATGTTGTGCGCCGGTCCGGTCTCGCTACGCTTTCCGAGCATGATCGCGCACATCAGGCCGGCTACGCCGGCATTGATGTGCACAACGGTGCCGCCGGCGAAATCGAGAACCTTGACATACGCAGCGTCGTTACCCGCCGAGAAGATTCCGTCAGGGCCCCAGACCCAGTGCGCGATCGGCGCATAGACGAAGATCGCCCACAGCCCGATGAACCAGAGCATCGCGGAGAACTTCATCCGCTCGGCAAAAGCGCCGGCGATCAGCGCCGGCGTGATGATGGCGAACGTCATCTGGAAGCAGATGTAAACGGACTCGGGGATCGTCGCGGCGAGTGGATTGGGATTGCCGATGCCCCCCTTGCCGATGTCGCTCAGGATGTCCTTGAGGAACAGGCGATCGAGGCCGCCGATGAACGGCGTGCCGGCACGAAACGCCAGGCTGTAGGTGAGGACGGCAAACAGGATCGTGACCAGGCAGGTGACCGCGAAACTGGTCATCACGGTGTCGCCGACATTCTTCTTGCGCACCATGCCGCCATAGAACAGTCCGAGCCCCGGGATCGTCATCATCAGGACGAGCGCGACTGACGTGAGCATCCAGGCGGTGTCGCCGGAATTCGGCGTGCACTTCTCGAGAATCTTGCCGCCACAGGCCGGCGGCGCCGCCGCATCCTCGGCCAGCGCGAGCTCGCTGAACAGCAGGCAAAGGAACGCCACGCCCAACAAGGCAACCACGATTCTCACGAGCTTCTGGCGCGTATGTGTCGCAGACTCCATATCGACCTCCCATCACAAGAGAAATGCTGGCGTTCGGAATGGGCGCAGCGCGTTCGCAGCGTGAGCGCCGAAGGACAGCGCGCGTCCGGCTATCGGGATGTCTCGAAGTGCCGCGGTGCGGGTGGCCGGATGCAGCGAAGTCGCAGCGGCATCAGGCCCGACGCAGGGCACAAGGGCCTCCTGCTCGGCGGCGCGGCAAAGGCCGTGGTGCGCGGATGGCTGGAGAATGACGGCGACTAGCCCCATCGCGGCCAGCCCTTCCCAAAGTCCCCAGGCCGGAACCCTCAGCGAGGGTTTCCGGCACGATTTCTAGCCAAATTGAAACAAGATTCGTGCCACCACTGCGCGCCGCGTAACACTTTGAAAACGCTATCGCTTCGATCCGCGACCGGAACAGCATCGCGCTCCATTGCACGCTCTTGCGGCAAGTGGCCGGTCAAAAACTAGGCAGCATCTGGCGACTGCCCTCGCAAGGAGCAGCCGCCAGCTTCGCAGGGATTCTGCTAAGCGGCCTTCAGCAGCGGCGGCTGCGCCGGCCGGATCAGCGCGAAGGCGAGCTGGATGATGCCGCCGGCAAGGCCCAGCGCGACGCCGATGCGCCAGGCCATGGTGTAGGAGCCGAGCGAGTCGTAGATCAGCCCTCCTCCGTAAGCGCCGAGGAAGCTGCCGACCTGGTGGCTCATGAAGGCGAGGCCCTGGATCATCGCCTGCCAGCGCAAGCCGAACATCTCGGCCACCGCGCCCGCGACCAGCGGACCGACGCCCATCCAGAGGAAGCCCATGATGGCGCCGAACAGCAGCGTCGAGCCCGGCGTTGCCGGCAGCATGAAGTACCAGGCAAGCGCCAGCGAGCGCAGAATATAGATCGCGCCGAGCAGCGCCAGCTTGTTCCAGCGCTGGCCGGCCCAGCCGAAGAACAGCGAGCCGAGCACATTGAAGCCGCCGATCATGCCGAGCGTCTGCGCGCTCAGCATCGGATCGAGCCCGCAGATCGCGAGATACGACGGCAGATGCGTGGTGAGGAAGACGAGCTGCATGCCGCAGACCATGTAGGCGCAGGTCATCACCACGAAGGGTGCGTTGCCGAACGCGGTCTTCGCCGCCGTCGCCGCGGTGGCGTTGCCGATGTCGTCGCCAGCAGGCTTCGGCAGCGGAATCTTGTCGACGCGCCCGGCGTACAACGCCGCCGGGATCATGAAGATCGAGAGAATGACAAAGCCGGCAAGTCCGACGCGCCAACCGAAACCCTCATTGAGCATCTGGCCGATCGGCGCCGACAGCAGCGCGCCGAGCGAGCCCGCGGCGGAGACCATGCCGAGCACTGTCGAGCGTACCGTCTCCGGCACCGCGCGCGCCGAGACCGACATTGCGATCGCATTCGCGGTGCAGGCGAGCGAAAGGCCGATCAGGACACCGGCGCCGATCATGATGGCAACGAGCCCATGCGCCGTCGTCATCAGCACGAGGCCCGCGATGTAGGCCAGCGCGCCGACCAGCATGATCGGGCGGAAGCCGTAACGCACCGTCATCGCGCCGGCGACCGGCTGCAGAAAACCCCAGGCGAGGTTCTGCACCGCGAGCGCCAGCGTGAAGTGGGATATCGAGATGCCGATGTCGTGCGTCAGCGGCTGCATGAAGATGCCGAGGCTCTGCCGCAGCCCCATGCTCAGCGTGAGCATGATGGAGGCGCCGATCAGGATGGGAAGGGTGGGACGCAGGACCTGCAACAGGGGCATTGTTCTTGTTCTCCCATAACGGCACGGCACGCGTGCCATGGCCTGCGATTCATGCATGTTTTGGTTACACAGACCTGTGTACTTAGGCTATACAGGGGGCTGACTGTCAAGCGAAGAGGATCACGGCTGGCGCATGGCTTCCCCGCCTCCCAAACAGACCATGAAGGAGCGGATCCTCGAGACCGCCGACAAGCTCTTCTACCTGCAGGGCATTCGCGCCATCGGCGTCGACACCATCGCGGCCGAGATCGGCATCAGCAAGCGCACGCTCTACAACCACTTCCCGTCGAAGGACGCGCTGATAGAAGCCTATCTGCAACGCCGCTTCGTGCAGCCGCGTCCCTCCGACAAGCCGCCGGCCGAGCAGATTCTCGCAACCTTCGATTCGCTGGAGCGGCGCTTCTCGGCGAAGGACTTTCGCGGCTGCCCGTTCGTGAACGCGGTGGCCGAGCTCGGGCCGGAGGACGAGGATCGCACCTTCAGGAACATCGCAATCGCCTTCAAGGAAAGCCGCCGGCTCTGGTTTCGCGATCTGCTGCGGCGGCTCGGCGTCGCCGATGCCGAGGGACTTGCGACCCAGCTCACGCTGCTGGTCGATGGCTCGATCGCGCAGGATCTGGTGCGCGACGATCCGGCGATGGCGCGCGCGGCCAAGGAAGCCGCGCGCGTGTTGCTGGCAAATGCAGGCGTCAAGGTCGGCAGCCCCGCCCCCGCCGGCAAGAAACGCGCCGGATAAATCCGGTTGCGTGCGGAAGTCAGGTTTGGTTGTTAACACCGACCGCAGGCCACGGCATTCCCGGCTGGATATTCCGTCCGGCGAGATTGGCAGCGACCGCGCGAAGACCTGCTACTTAGAAGACTTGCGGCACAACAGGGGAAACGACCATGGAAGATCTGAAGGTGACGGCCACCGGCTATGATTTCGCGCCGGCGCGCGCGGCCATGCAGCGCTACATCGACAACGATCTCCTGTCCGGCATCTCCTGGACGGTTCTGGTCGGGCGCGACATCGCTGACACGGGCTGCGTCGGATGGGCCGACAAGGAAGCGCAGATTCCGCTGCGCACCGATCACATCTTCCGCGTCTTCTCCAACACCAAGCTGATCACCTCCTGCGCGGTGCTGCTGCTGGTCGAGGAAGGCCGCTTCCGGCTCGACGATCCGATCGAGACCTTCATCCCGCAACTCAGAAACCGCAAGGTGCTGCGGCCGGGCGCGACGTCGGTCGACGACACCGAGCCGGCGCAGCGGTCGATCACCATTCGCCATCTGCTGAGCCACTCAGCCGGCCTCAGCTACGGCCTGTTCGATCCGGGCACACCGATTTTCAAGGCCTACAACGAGCGCAAGATCCTCAATCCGATGACGACGCTCGCTGACATGGTCGACGGTCTGTCCGATCTGCCGCTGGTGTTCCATCCCGGCTCGTCATGGGAATATTCCGTTGCCATCGACGTGGTCGCACGGCTGGTCGAGGTGGTGAGCGGCCAGCCGTTCGACAAGTTCATCAAGGCCCGCATCCTCGATCCGCTCGGCATGGTCGACACCGGCTTCCATGTTCCGGAGAAGGATCACAACCGGCTCGTCGCCTATTACGCCGGCGCCGATCTGATGGACCCGATGAAGCCCGGGCTGACGCGCACCGACAACGCGCCCTATCCTGGCGCCTATCTGCGCCCGGTGCCGCGCTTCAATGGCGGTGGCGGCCTCGTCTCGACGCTGCATGACATGGTCGCGCTGATCCGCAGCCTGCTGCCCGGCGGACCGACGCTGCTGAAGCCGGAGACGATCGCGCAGGCGATGACCAACCAGCTCACACCGGGCCAATGGATCCGCTTCGCGATGATGGGCGAGCAACCCGGCAAGACCTATGGTCTTACCGGCGGACTGATCCTCAACCCCTCCCCGATCGATCATCCCGACGCCGCCGGCGAGCTCTATTGGGGCGGCGTCGCAGGCACGCAGTGGTGGATTTCGCCCAAAACGGGCATCGCCGGCGTGATGATGGCGCAGCGCCAGATGGCGTTCGTCCATCCGTTCTCGTTCGAGTTCAAGCGGATGGCCTATGACGCGGTGAAGCGCGGCCGCTAAGGGCACTTCGTAGCCCGGATGGAGCGCAGCGAAATCCGGGAAGCTGGTGCAAGCGGCGCGATACCCCGGATTGCGCTTCGCTGCATCCGGGCTACGAGATCGCGCTACGCTGCCGCAGACACCACGCGGTTACGGCCGTCGTGCTTGGCGCGATAGAGCGCGGTGTCGGCGCGCTTGAGCACATCGGTGACCTGCTCGCCCTTGCGCTCCAGCGTGGTGAGACCGATCGAGATCGTGACTGTGATCCGCTTGCCGCCCTTGTCGACGGTGAAGGGCTCGCCCGCGATCGAGCGGCGCAGCCGCTCGGCGACCATGCCGGCGACGTGCAGGTCGGTCTCGGGCATCACGATGACGAACTCCTCGCCGCCATAGCGGCAGGCGAGATCAATGCCGCGGATCGACTTGCGGATACGGACCGCGAATTCGCGCAGCACGTCGTCGCCGGCATCGTGGCCATAGGTGTCGTTGATCGCCTTGAAGTAGTCGATGTCGAGGATCATCAGCGCCAGCGGCTTGCCGCGGATCGAGGCCTGCTCCGCCAGCGTCGCGAGGTGGCTCTCCATGTAGCGCCGGTTGTTGAGACCGGTCAGCGCATCCGTGATCGCCATCTCGATCGAGTTCTGGACATTGTCGCGCAGATGATCGGTGTAGCGGCGGCGGCGGATCTGGGTGCGCGCGCGTGCCAGCAGTTCGTTCTTGTCGACCGGACGCAGCAGATAGTCGTTGACGCCGATCTCGAGCCCGCGCATCAGCCGCGTGTTGTTGTCGGCATCCGAGATGGCGAGGATCGGGACCTGGCGCGTGCGCTCCAGCGAGCGGGCCTGGCTGCACAGCCGCAGGCCGTCGTAATTGTCGAGGCTGAGCGACACGATCAGCAAGTCGTAATTGCCCTCGGCGGCGTGGAACAAGGCTTCCGACGGATTGATCTCGACGTCGACGGTATGCTCGGCCGAGAGGATCGGCGCCAGCTTCTCGTAGGACGACGGCCGGTCGTCGACCAGAAGAATGCGGCCGCCGGTTCCCTTGTCGGCGATCGCGCTGCGCTCGGGCGCCTGCATGCCGATCTCGAGCGAGGTGATGGCGCGCATGCGCAGCTCATCGGTCATCATCTTCAGCCGCGTCAGCGAGCGCACGCGCGCGATCAGCACGACGTCGGACACCGGCTTGGTCAGGAAGTCATCGGCGCCGGCTTCAAGGCCGCGCACGCGATCGGCCGGGCTGTCGAGCGCAGTGACGATGACGACCGGAATGAAATGGGTCGCCGGATTCGACTTCAGCCGGCGGCAGACCTCGAAGCCGTCCATGTCGGGCATCATGACGTCGAGCAGGATGATGTCGCATTCGGCGCGTGCGCAGATTTCCAGTGCCTCGGTCCCGTTGGAGGCAGTCAACACATCGAAATATTCGGCTGACAGACGGGCTTCCAACAACTTGACGTTCGCCGGAACGTCATCGACCACGAGGATACGCGCGGACATTGCACCACAACTCCCCTATCCGATAAAGCGTCGGACAGTCTCAATAAATTTGCCGACCGAGATCGGCTTGGACAAATAGGCTTCGCAGCCGCCCTCGCGGATGCGTTCTTCGTCGCCCTTCATGGCGAAGGCGGTGACCGCGACCACCGGAATTGCGCGCAGATCGGGATCGTCCTTGATCCAGCGCGTGACCTCCAGGCCGGAAACCTGGGGTAGCTGGATGTCCATCAGGATGAGGTCGGGGCGCAGCTTGCGGACAAGATCGAGCGCTTCGAAGCCATTGCTGGTGCCCGAAGTCTGATAGCCGTGCGCTTCCAACAGATCGCGAAAGAGCTTCATGTTGAGCTCATTGTCCTCCACGATCAGGACGGTTTTGGCCATCCCGTCCCTCCCAAACCCAGGAGACGGGCCCGGCTGCGGTACCTCACGCACCGCGCTCGGGGCGCGTCGAAAATGTGAATTCAAACTAGCGCCAGAATCGCTCTAACCCGTTAACCCGAAGTCCAACTTCCGCAGCGTGGTTTCCGTTGCTTGAACACATGCGGAAGACTCGGGCATGATGGGCCTCTCAATAGAGACCATAAGTTAACGGAAAGGCAAACCGGCGCGTTGAAAAAGCCTGTTCACAACCCCCGGGAAGTTGCTGAAATCGTTGCGATTCAGGCGCTCGGTTTCATTGCCGGCGATCCCGAGCGGCTGGGCCTGTTCCTGGCCGAAACCGGAATCGGTCCAGAGACGCTGCGGAACGCCGCGTCCGATCCTCAATTTCTTGCGAGCGTGCTCGATTTCGTGATGCGCGACGACGCCACCGTGAAGGCGTTTGCCAGGGCCTCGGAACTGCACCCGACCAATATCGCCGCCGCCCATCAGGCGCTGGGCGACCCGAAATGGGAGCGCGACGTGCCGTGACGACGGCAGCGGCAGCTTCCGACGGCCCCCTCCGTTTCTGCCGAGACTGCCTCGGCGACCTCGATATCAAGGTGAAGCGATGCAGCCATTGCGGCTCGCCGCGGCTGGTGCGTCATCGCGCCCTGCCCGCGCTGGCGCTGGCGCACATCGACTGCGACGCGTTCTATGCCACCGTCGAGAAGCGCGACAATCCCGAGATCGCCGACCGCCCGGTCATCATCGGCGGCGGCAAGCGCGGCGTCGTGTCGGCCGCCTGTTACATCGCCCGCACCTATGGCGTCCGCTCGGCGATGCCGATGTTCAAGGCGCTGGAACTCTGCCCGGATGCGACCGTAATTCCGCCGGACATGGCGAAGTATGTCCGGGTCGGGCGCGAGGTGCGGCAGGCGATGCAGGCGCTGACGCCGCTGGTCGAGCCGCTGTCGATCGACGAAGCCTTCCTCGATCTCGCCGGCACGCAGCGCGTCCACGGCATGATTCCGGCCAAGGTGCTCGCCAAATTCGCCCGCGATGTCGAGCGCGACATCGGCATCACGGTGTCGGTCGGCCTGTCCTGCAACAAGTTCCTCGCCAAGATCGCCTCCGACCTCGACAAGCCGAGGGGCTTTGCCGCGCTGGACCAGGACGAGGCGCGCGAGATGCTGGCCAGCAAACCGGTCGGGTTCATCTACGGCGTCGGTCCCGCGACGCAGGAGAAGTTGGTGCAGCGCGGCTTCCGCCTCATTGCCGACCTGCAGCGCGCCGACGAGAACGAATTGATGAAGCAGTTCGCGAGCGAAGGCCGCCGGCTGTGGCGGCTCGCGCGCGGCATCGACGACCGGAGCGTGGTGGCCGATCGCGGCGCCAAGACGATCTCGAGCGAGACCACCTTCGAGACCGACATCCGCGACTTCGCAACGCTGGAAAGACTGCTCTGGAAACTGTCGGAGAAAGTCTCGGCGCGGCTGAAGACCAGCGAGCTCTCGGGGTGCACCATCACGCTGAAGCTGAAGACCGCGGACTTCCGCCAGCGTACCCGTTCGCAATCGATCCAGACCCCGACCCAGCTTGCCGCCAAGATCTTTGCGGTGTCGCGCGAGATGCTCGCGAAGGAAATTGACGGCACCGCCTTCCGCCTGATGGGCGCCGGCGTCAGCGCGCTGCGCCCGGGCGCACAGGCCAACGATTCCGACATGCTCGACCGCCGCTCGGCGCACGCCGAACGCGCGATGGACAATCTGCGCAAGAAATTCGGCAATGCCGCCGTGATCAGGGGCATTGCCTATGAGGGGCCGCAGAAGAGCGCGGAGGAGTAACCGGTCGTCATGGCCGGGCTTGACCCGGCCATCCATCAACGAGGACTCTTTGAAAAGCGATGGATGCGCGGGTCGAGCCCGCGCATGACGACTGCGCAGCCCTTCAATCCGTGACCGCAACCGCCTCGATCTCGATCAGCCATTCCGGCGCCGCGAGCGCGGTGACGCCGACCAGCGTAGAGGCCGGCGGCTGCATGCCCTCAAAGAACGCCGAACGTGCCTTGCCGATGATGGGACGGAGCTCCGGCTTGTAGCCGACGACGAAGGTCGTGATCTTGACGATATTGGAATAGCTGGCCCCGGCGGCCTTCAGCGCCATGCCGAGGTTCTGCATCACCTGCGTCGTCTGCGCGGCAAGATCGCCAGCGCCGACCACGCGGCCCTCCTCGTCGACCGACACCTGTCCCGAAATGTAGATCGTGCGCGCGCCGGAGGCGACGACGACGTGGGAGTAAGCCGGATTGTGATGCAGGCCGCTGGGGCGAAGATGGTCGAGCTTGCTCATGATGTGCCTCCCTGACACGCGTGTTTAGGGAAGCGTACTCGTGTCGGACGGCTACGGCCAGTGCGGTCTCGCGGGGGGCGCTTGCTCCGCTGTCGTCCCGGCGAAAGCCGGGACCCATAACCACCGAAGGTGATTGTTGTGCGACGCTGGGGCCACAGCCCCCTTCAACAACTCACCCCTGTGGTGATGGGTCCCGGGTCGCGCTTCGCTTGCCCGGGACGCCGCTGAGTGGGTGGCGATAGCCAGCCCTCACTTGCAGGGCTTGGAATCCCTGACGTCGAATTTGTCCAGCGCGCCCGAGATCACGAAATCGTTGTAGTCCAGTACCAGCGCGCGGGAGACGCCGTTCTCGTACAGCTCGAACGACATCGCGTAGACCGGCGTCTGCTCGCCGTCCTTCGCGCGCGCGTCGCTGTCGTAATAGCTCACCGTCACCGGCCAGCGCGTCATGGTCTTCATCGCATTGCTCGCCGTCGACGGATCGGGCGATGACGGCGCGCGGTCGCCTGCGATCGGCCGGCCGATCACGGTCAGCGTGTTGTAGATCTTCTCGCCGTTGTCGGAGCCGTCATAGACGGTCTGCTCGAGCACCGACTTGCCGTCGCGGGCGGCAGCGATGATGTGCTGGATCTGCTCGGTCGGGAACACGATCTTGCCGTCGATATTGAACGTCTTCTTCACCGGCTGGGTCAGCTTCACGGTGATATGATCGCCGACCCGCTCGGCGATGCCGTCGACCGGCGACGATTCGCTGTCGTTCATCCGCGTGTCGATCTTGAAGCGGTAGCTTTTGCCCGACGCGTCCTCCCAGGACGTGGAGCGAAGATCGGACAGCGTCACCTTGCCCTCGCCGCTGTCGAGCTCGGACACCTGGCGGAATTCGGAGGTATAGCCTTCGCAGGAGTTGCCGGAGAAATTGTAGAGGATGCGCCCGCGCGCATCGCTGACCGAGTTGGAGCCGCGCGACTTCACCAGGCTGAGGTCGTAGAGCGCCTGATGCGCGAGAAACGGCCCGCTTGCCGCAGCGACTGCGGACCCCTGAAC
Organism: Bradyrhizobium sp. USDA 4506; assembly: GCF_054058795.1. NCBI lineage: Bacteria > Pseudomonadati > Pseudomonadota > Alphaproteobacteria > Hyphomicrobiales > Nitrobacteraceae > Bradyrhizobium > Bradyrhizobium sp. USDA 4506. The sequence continues at coordinate 3,290,059 of NZ_JBSSBM010000002.1, forward strand.
CAGGCCGGATCCTGCGGCAACGGCGATCGCAAACACCAGGGCACGCGACGGAGTCCGGAACGGCAGGGTCATATGGTTTCCTCAAGGAGGCAGGGATTCGCCACAATAGTGACGGTGGTATTGCGCCGCAACTGGGGCAAGTCTGACAAAATGGCAATGTACGCAGCGAAAATGCCGTCATTTTCGGCAGCTTTCCGTGCGATTCGGCACCTCATGGCCGCGTTGTCCTCACCTTACCGTCGCTTGCAACCGGCGGCACGATGCGCGAAACAATCGAAACAAACTTGGCCCTGACCGCGTTTCAGGCTTCGTGCAATCCAATTGGGGGACCAAAAGATGGCGGGTACCGTCGAACAAAAACTGGCGTCACAGGGCATCACACTTCCGGAGCCGACCTCCCCGGTCGCAAACTATGTCCCCTTCGTCCGCAGCGGAAACCTGCTGTTCGTGTCGGGCCAGGTCTGCTTCAACGCCGAGGGCAAGCTGATCGCCAAGGGCAAGCTCGGCGCCGGCGTCACGCTCGAACAGGGCGCCGCTGCCGCGCGCGGCTGCGCAATCAACCTGCTGGCCCAGATCAAGGCCGCGCTCGGCGACCTCGATAAGGTCGTGCGCGTGGTGCGGCTCGGCGGCTTCATCAATTCGGCGCCCGACTTCTTCGACGGGCCGAAGGTACTGAACGGCGCTTCCGACCTGATGGTCGAAGCATTCGGCGACAAGGGCCGCCATGCCCGCACCACCGTCGGCGTCGCCTCGCTGCCCGCGGACGCCGCGGTCGAAGTCGAAGGCGTGTTCGAAGTCGCCTGATCGATGCGCGCTCCTGATTGGCTGACGAAACGGCCGGTCGCCCATCGCGGCCTGCATGATGCCGCGCGCGGTATCATCGAGAACATGCCGGCCGCGGCCACCGCCGCGGTCGCCGGCAACTTCGCCATCGAGTGCGATATCCAGCTCACCGCCGACGGCGAGGCCATGGTGCACCACGACGATGCGCTCGGCCGCCTCACCGAGGAGGCGGGCCTGCTGGCAACCAGGACCGCGGCCGAGCTGAAGGCCGTCAAGTTCAAGGACACCGCCGAGCAGATGATGACGCTCGGCGATCTCTGCGCGCTGGTCGCCGGCCGCGTGCCGCTGGTGGTCGAGGTGAAGAGCCATTTCGACGGCGACCGCAAGCTGGTGCGGCGGATGGCCGAGGTGCTGGCGTCGTATTCCGGCCCGGTGGTCGGCATGTCGTTCGATCCCGACCAGGTGCTGGCGCTGCGCGAGATCATGCCGAACCTGCCGCGCGGCATCACCGCCCAGCGCACCTATGACGACGGCCATTGGGACAAGCTGACGCCGGCGCAACGCGACAGCATGCTGTACCTGCGGCACGGCTTTACGACCGAGCCGCATTTCGTCGCCTATTGGGTCAACCAGCTGCCGGCGCCGGAGCCGTGGATCGCCCGCAACTTGTTCGGCTGTCCGCTGCTGGCCTGGACCGTGCGGACGGTGGAACAGCGCGAGCGCGCGGCGCGCTACGCCGACCAGATGATTTTCGAGGGGTTTGTGCCGGGAACCTGACATGTCCGAGACATGCCCTTGCAGTCTTGAACTCGTCGCTGCGACGCACGATGTTGGCGAGGGTTGGTCGTCATCGGCGATGGCGCAATGCGGGGCATGATCCGGAAGTGGAGCCAGCTGTTCCGGAAAGATCACGCTCAAACGAGGCACCGGTCTTCATTCTCGATGGCGTCTTCTGAAATCACCCTAGAGGCTGTAGCCGACATCGGCGGCATTCCGGCCGCCGAATGGGACGCCTGCGCCAATCCCAAGGCGGATGCGGACAGCATCCATCACCTCGACACGCTGGCCTCGCCCGGTTCCGCAAAGGATTGCCAGACCACCGCAAGTTCGAGCTATAACCCATTCGTTTCCCACGCCTTTTTTGCCGCCGCCGAAGCCTCCAAGTCGGCCTGCCCGCGGACCGGCTGGGGCCCGCGGCATCTGATCGCGAAGCTCGATGGCCGGATCGTCGGCGTCGTGCCCTGCTATCTGAAATCGCACTCGCAGGGCGAATACGTGTTCGATCGCGGCTGGGCCGAGGCCTACCACCGCGCCGGCGGCAGCTATTACCCGAAGCTTCAGGTGTCGGTCCCCTTCACGCCCGCGACCGGGCCGCGGCTGTTGATCCGCGACGGCGTCGACCGCGAGGTGATCGGCTCGGCGCTGGCGCGGGGCCTGCGGGCGCTCTGCAACGCCACCGAGGCGTCCTCCGTGCATGTGACGTTCGCCCGCGAGGACGAGGCCAGGTTCCTCGGCGCCCACGGTTTCCTGCAGCGGACCGACCAGCAGTTCCACTGGCACAATCAGGGCTACAAGACCTTCGACGACTTTCTCAGTTCGCTGAACTCCCGCCATCGCAAGGGCATCAAGCGCGAGCGCCGCGAGGCGGTCGCCGCCGGGATCACCATCCACTGGCTGACCGGCTCGGACATCACCGAGGACGCCTGGGATGCGTTCTTCGAGTTCTACATGGAGACCGGCTCGCGCAAATGGGGCCGGCCGTATCTGACCCGAGAATTCTTCTCGCTGATCGGCGAGACGATGAGCCGGGACGTGCTGCTGGTGATGGCCAAGCGCAACGGCCGCTGGATCGCCGGTGCGATCAACTTCATCGGCTCCGACGCGCTGTTCGGCCGCAACTGGGGCGCGATCGAGCACCACCCGTTCCTGCATTTCGAGGTCTGCTACTACCAGGCGATCGATTTCGCGGTTCAGCGCGGCCTCAAGGTGGTCGAGGCCGGCGCGCAGGGCGAGCACAAGCTGGCGCGCGGCTACCTGCCGCAGACCACCTATTCGGCGCATTTCATCGCCGACCCCGGACTGCGCCGGGCGATCGCCGATTACCTCAAGCGCGAGCGCGACTATGTCGCCGAGGTCGGCCGTGAGCTCGCCGAGGCCGGCCCGTTCCGCAAGACGGTCGACGACGACGCTTGACGTCTCCGCCGCCACCTAGGCAATAAAAGCAGCATCATCGAGGAGCCGCCACCATGCCCGCCGCCTACGACAGCAACAACATCTTCGCAAAGATCCTGCGCGGCGAGCTGCCCTGCTACAAGGTCTATGAAGACGAGCACGTGTTCGCCTTCCTCGACATCATGCCGCGCTCGCCGGGGCATACGCTCGTCATTCCGAAGGCCCCTGCCCGTAACATCCTCGACATCAAGCCCGACGACTACGCCCATGTCGCGCGCGCCTCGCACAAGATCGCCGCCGCCGCGATGAAGGCGTTCGAAGCCGACGGCATCACGGTGCAGCAATTCAACGAGCCCGCCGGTGGCCAGGTCGTATTCCATCTGCACATGCACGTCATGCCACGCAAGGACGGTGTCGCACTGCTGCCGCCTGCGAGCCACAAGGAAGATGGCAAGGTGCTGGAGGCGAGCGCGGCAAAGCTGAGCGCAGCGTTGAAGTAATCCCACCGCTGTCATTCCGGGGCGTGCGGAGCGCGAACCCGGAATCTCGAGATTCCGGGTTCGATGCTTCGCATCGCCCCGGAATGACGGTTGAGAGATTCTACTCCGTATCGAAGTCCCCGGCCTGCGGCGGGGCGAGCGGGGTGAACTCGCAACGGTCGGGCTTGACGTCGATCAGCGGCGTCTCGTCGAGGCAGTCGAGGCCGCGCACCAAAATGACGTTGCCCTCGACGCCGACCAGCTTGACGACCGAGGTGCCGATCGGATTGGGGCGCACCGGCGAGCGCAGCGAGAAAGTGCCGCGGGTGTTGCCGTTGTTCTTCGGGCTTTGCAGCACGATGTCGCGGCGCGACTGATGCAGCCAGTACAGCACCTCGAGATTTGAATAGAAATCGACGCCCTTGATCGCGGCGACCCAGGGCTCGAAAATCTCGAGCCGGCACACCGGGCCGTCATGCCGCCCCTGCCGCGGCGTCGCCAGCCGCGAGGTCCAGGGCGTGCGGATGCGGCCGATGAAGACGAGCCCGGCATCGCGCGCCGTCGGCATGTCGACGGCCACCTCGCCCTGGCGCAGTTCCATTTCACGTACCATGTGTCAATCCAGCGATATGTTCAGCGCCTTGACCACGCCCGCCCATCGCGCGCGATCGGTATTCACAAACTTGTCGATCTCGGCCTGGCTCTTCGCGCGCAGCGGCGGGAAACCGATCTTGAGCAGCGAAGCGCGGAACGCTTCGTCGTTCAAGGCCCGGTCGAGGCTCGCCTTGATCTTGTCGGCGATGTCGTCAGGCACCCTCGACGGCGCTGCGATACCATACCAGACGCTGACCGCATAATCGGGATAGCCGCTCTCGGCGATCGTCGGCAGATCGGGCAAATCGGGGATGCGCTCCGTCGAGCTGACGCCGAGCGGCCGCAGCAGGCCCGATTTGACCGGCGGCAGCGCGGTGCCGAGCGTGTCGAACATCAGCTGGATGTTGCCGGACAGCAGATCGGTCAGCGCGGGTCCTGCGCCCTTGTACGGCACGTGGGTCATCTCGACGCCGGCCATCTGCTTGAACATCTCGCCGGCGAGATGAACCGTGCCGCCGGTGCCCGCCGATCCGAAATTGAGTTTTCCGGGATTCTTCTTCGCGTAAGCGACGAACTCCGCGATCGTCCTCGCCGGCACCGACGGGTGCACCTCCATGATCATCGGCGCGTCCGTGATGACGGACAGCAGGTGAAAATCCCTGGCCGGATCGTAGGGCAGCTTCTTGTAGAGCATCGGATTGAGCACGAAGATCGAGGCGGCCGTCACGAACAGCGTGTAGCCGTCGGGATCGGAGCGCGCCACGGCCTCGGCGCCGATCGCGCCCTGCGCACCGGCCTTGTTCTCGACCACGACCACCTGCTTGAGATCGCGCCCGAGATATTCGCCGACGATGCGGCCGAGCACGTCGGTCGGCCCGCCCGCGGCATACGGCACCACGAGCTTGATCGGCCGCGTTGGATAATCCGCGGCACGCGCCGGCAGCGTCGCCGCCAGCAACGCCGTCAGAGCAACAATGATTAGCGATGATGCGCGCCGCTGCATGCCGTTTCCCCGTTGTCTTGTTCTTGGGGAGCGAGAGTAGCGGATAATGCGGACGCCGCAATCAGCCGAGCCAGTATTTGCCCGCGATCATGACGACTTCGCCTGCGATCACGCCGGCGAAGATCGATTTCCTCGCCAGCATGAACACGACAAAGCCGGCGGCGACGGCGCCGTAGCGCAGCCAGTCCGGCACGCTGGCGAGCGCGCCCGGCGGCTGCACCACGATCTGCGCGATGATACCGGCGAGGATCGCGGTGGCGACCGCCCTCACCCAGACCAAGAGCTCGGAGTTCTCGTCGATGCCGCCGCCGAACCACAGGCCGAGCATGCGCCAGATCTGGTTGGGGATGACGCCCGCGACGAACAGGATCGCGAGCGCGTGCCAGTCGCCGATGAAGGTACTCATGCGCGCGCCCCGACGATGCCCGCCCTCGCCCGGTGCACGGCATAGGCAATGGTGCCCGCGACGACCCCGCTGACCAGGATATCAACGCCGCTGTTCAGCATCGCCGCCAGCGGAAACAGCAATAGGCCGAGCGCCAGCGCGATGACGTCGGCGAGCTCGCGGCAGTTGCGCGCCGTGGAGAACAGGAAGGCGAGCGGCGTCAGCATCAGCATGCCGGCGGCCAGGAGCGGCGTGAGATTGGCCGCGAGCATGTACCCGATCGTGTTGGCGATCAGGCAGACGGTGACCAGCCCGCAGCCGAGCCCGTGGATGAAGGCGATCCGCCGGTTGCGCGGCACCTGCGGCAGGAAGCGGAAGCATTCGACCCACAGCGTGACGGCGGTGAGATGCGCCACCAGGATCAGATGCCGCCGCTTGGTCTGTTCGGTCCGCATCATCGGCAACACCGAGACCACCATCGGGAACAGGCGGATCGCGCTGACGGTGACCGCGATCGCCGATTGCAGCACGGTGGCGCCGGAGCCGAGTGTCGTGATCACGATGATCTGCGCAGGGCCAGCCCAGACGAACGCCGTGCTCGCCAGCGTCCAGCCCAGCGAGAAGCCGGAATCATGCGCCAGCGCGCCGATGCCGAGATAGGTCGCAAACAGCACCAGGGTCAGCACGGTCGCGCCGATCGACCGCGCGCCCCATAGGAAGGCGCGGAACGAGGTGTGCCATTGCGGAGAATCGAGCGGAGGAAGCGCCACGGGGAACCGGATGGTTTTGCAATCGCGGCGGCTTAGGGCGCTGACAACGCAGGGTCAAGCAAGAGACGGCACAGGGCGGGTATGCGCCTTGGTAGCCCGGATGAAGCGCCAGCGAAATCCGGGGCCGCTCTTGCAACCGGCGAGAGCTGTCCCGGATTGCGCTTCGCTTCATCCGGGCTACCGATCCACGCAATCACGCCCTGTTCTTCAGCACGAAGCACGCCCCGCCCGCCTTGCGGATGCGGTTGCACAGGCCGTCGGCCTCGGGGCGCGTGTCGGCGCCGATGCGCACCTGGTAGAAGGTCGCGCTGCCGCGGGTGCGAAGCCGTGAGCTCAGCAAACTCGGATCCTGATCGCCGATCACGTTGGCAAGGCGCTTGATGGCGCGGGCATACATCGCGAGCGCCTTGTCGCGGCTGAAGCCGGCGGCAAGCTGCACGCCCCAGACCTTGGCGGCCGACAGCGTGATGTGCTGCTCGAGCCCAGCGACGAACGGATTCGGCGCGCGCTTGAGCAGCGCCATCAGCTCGCGGCAGCTCGTGGTCGGCGCGCGCTGCGGCATCTTGCCGTTGCGCCCGGCAGCGGCCCAGTCGTCGACGCTGGAGCCGGTGATCGCGGAGACGTAATTGCGCGTCTCCTGCGGCATGTAGCCGGAGCCGGCGAGCCAATCCTGGATCCGGCGCGGGCCGGCATTGTAGGCCGCGGCCGCGAGGCCCAGATTGCCGAACTGGTTGCGCAGCTCACTGAGGAATTCGGCCGACTTCGGCAGCGCCTGCACCGGATTGAATGGATCGAGCAGCCCGCGCTCGTTCGCGGTGCCCGGCATGAATTGCGCGATGCCCTGCGCGCGCTGGCCGTTGCGGGTCATCGGACCAACCGCATCGGCCTGGAAGCGGCTCTCCTGCCAGATCACGCGCGCGAAGAATTCGAGCGGCAGATCGTTGGCCCGCGCCGCCGACTCGATCATCAGGCACATCGCCTCGCGGGTGTCGCTCTCGCGCGCATCGTCCGCGGGTTTGTCGGTCGCCGCCGCGGGCGTATCCGCCGGGGGCGCGGCAGGTTTCTCGGCCGATGGTGCGGCCTGCTCTCCCAGCGGTGGCGCAGGCGGCTCCGCCGGCGCGGCCGCGGGCTGCTCAGCGGGCTTGTCCGGGGGCGGCGCTGCCGGCTGCTCGGCGCCAGGCGGCGGCGCCGGGGCCGCGGCCGGAGCGTCCTCCGCGCCGACCCGGGCCGGCGGCACCAGCAGCACAAGCATGACCAATGCGGCGCAACGACCGGTTCGCATGGCAATTCTGTTCCCGTGCGGGCGCGGCTTGACACCGCAAGCTCGTGGTCTAGCTATGGACTGAAATGATGGCGCGCAAAAGGGAGCGCAAAATGGCCGCAGCATCCGACGATCAACTCGGCTTTGCCCCCGATGACGACGCCCCGATCGGCTATATGAAGCGAACCCGCGATTATTACGCGGCGATCGGCTACACCACCCCCTACCGCTGGGCGCATTACACCTCCGCCCCGTTCCAGCCCCTGAAGAAGCCGCTGAACCAGTCCCGGGTCGCCATCATCACGACCGCGGCGCCGTTCGATCCGGCACGGGGCGACCAGGGTCCCGGCGCGAAATACAACGGCGGGGCCAAGTTCTATGCGGTCTATGACGGCGACACGTCAAAGCAGCACGATCTGCGGATTTCGCACATCGCCTATGACCGCACCCACACCACGGCGACCGACAACGGCACCTGGTTCCCGCTGGCACAGCTGAAGCGCCTCGCCGCGGCCGGCACGATCGGCGACGTCGCGCCGCGCTTCTTCGGCGCCCCGACCAACCGCAGCCACCGCGTCACCATCGAGACCGACGCGCCCGAAATCCTCAAGCGTTGCCGTGACGACAAGGTCGACGCCGCGGTGCTGGTGCCGAACTGCCCGGTCTGCCACCAGACCGTCAGCCTGGTGGCGCGGCATCTCGAGGCCAACGGGATTTCCACGGTCGTGATGGGCTGCGCCAAGGATATCGTCGAGCATGCCGCGGTGCCGCGCTTCCTGTTCTCCGATTTCCCGCTCGGCAATTCCGCAGGCAAGCCGCAGGACGTCGCCTCGCAGGCGTTCACGCTGGAGCTGGCGCTGCGCGTGCTTGAGCAGGCGCCCGGTCCGCAGACCACCGTGCAGTCACCGCTGCGCTGGAGCGAGGATGCTTCCTGGAAGCGCGACTACAGCAACGCCGATGCGCTCAGCGCCGAGGAGCTGGCCCACCTGCGCCGCGAGTTCGACGCGCAGAAGGAAGTCGCCAAGGGCCTGCGCGAGCGCGTTGCGTAAGGTTCGGCGCTAGATACGAGCACTTTGCCAACTCAAGGTGTCGTCGCTCGGGCGACCTGTACGGCGGTGAGCATGCCGGTCCGTTCATGGCAGCCGAGATACTCGAAGAACTGCTCGTCGGCGCCTGCCACCGTGACCTCGTGATACAGCCTGAGCTTGGCGTTCGGCCCCAAGGTCGAGAGATACTTCATCGCCGCGCCAAAAATCCTGACATGGGTCGGGTGCGATTCCGCCCACCGCTCCAGCGCCGCGAGGCTCTTCCACCAGCTCTGGCCGTAGGATTTTTCGGTTGGCCTGCCCTCCGCATCGACAACGCGCATGTAGCGGTTGGCATAGCAGCCGATCGGCACGCCGTCGTCGCGCAGGAAATCCATGCCCTCACGCAACACCGGCTCGACATCGTCGAGATACATCTTGCGCTCCGATGCCTCGGTGTCGCTCCAGTCCTGTCCGGAGCGGATCAGGCAGAGATTGTCATGCGCGACCACACGGATGCGTGCGCCGTCGCGGATCACGCGCGGCTCGCCGCCCGGCGTCATCGCGTCGGTCTGCGACAGCGGGATACGGTCGCGCATACCGCCCCAATAGGCGTGCTCCTGCACCTCGCCGCTCATGCCGTCGGCAAGCACCGCGACGCCCTCCGGACGGCCGAGCGACGAGAACAGCGTCTCGTAGCGCGCAACATGCGGCCGCAGCACCTCGATGAAGCGGCCGACGCCCTCAGTGGCGCCGCCGCCGGTCCAGGCCTCGCGCGCGCCGTCGAACCAGGCGTCGAAGCGCCCGGCATCGTCCCAATAGGCGACCGAGACGACGTTGGTGAAGCCGGCCTGGTCGACATATTGCGCGCGGTCCCAATGCGTCGGGCCGTTCTCGCCGGCAAAGCGTTTTGCGATCGATGCCAGCGCCTCGTTCGCCGCCGCGCTCCGCTCACCGCGATATTGCACGCCGAAATAGGCCATGATCACGCGCGTGATCGCGGGCTTGTGGCGCGCAACGAAGGACGGATAAGGCGGCGCGTAATCGTCGGGCACACGCCGATGACGCGACCGGGCTGTCTGCAGATGAGAAGGAATGGCGGATTCCATGGCAGTCGCCTCCGGTTGGATGTCGCCCAAGGCATGATCCGGAAAAGTGCGAAGCGGTTTTCCGAAAAGATCATGCCCGTAGTCTGTTCAGCTCGCGGCCGCGTCGATCTCCTCAAGGCTGTCGAGCGGCAGCGCGAAATGCTCGACGCGCTTCGAAGGCTTCTTGTTCAGCAGCAGACGCGTGACATCGGGGCGCGAATAGTGCCCGGCCGGATCGGCGGCGTTCTTGGCGATCCCGATCGCGCCGAGATCGATATCGGCGAGCAGCAGGCCCTCCTGCTCGGGCGGCAGCTTCTCGGCGATCGCGCTGCCGTCCGGCCCGTAGATCGCGGCGTGTCCGCCGCCGACATGCAGCAGCGCGTGCTTGTCGTCGCGGTCGCACATCTCGTCGACCATCGCCTGCGAGACCGTGGCGCAGGGCGCCAGCACGAAGCATGAGCCCTCGACCGCATAGACCCGCGAGGCCGCGTTGTTGACCTCCCAGCCGAGCGCCGGCGCGAACGGATCGTACAGCGAGAAGCTCGGCCAGGCCGCGACATGGACCTGCTCGTTCTGGGCGTACATCGCGTATTTCGACAGCGGCTGCAGATGCTCCCAGCAGCACAGCGCGCCGAGCCGGCCGATGCCGGGACGGTCATGCACGGCAAGGTCGCTGCCGTCGCCCTCGCCATAGACGGTGCGCTCGGCATGGGTCGGCCGCAGCTTGCGCCGCTTCGCAATGGTCTCGCCGTCGGGCCCGATCAGCCATTGCGCGAGATAGAGGCTGCCGCCGTCGCGCTCGGACAGGCCGAGCACCGCGGTCATGCCGGCCTTCTTGACCGCGAGCCGAAGCTTCTCGGCCTGCGGGCTGTCGTAGCTCAGCGAGTTGTCGAAATAGCGCTGCACGAAACCGCGCCCGATCGCCCAGGCCGGCGAGTCCAGCCAGATGTACCAGGGATAGCCGGGGATGAACGCCTCGGGGAACGCGATCAGCTTCGCCCCTTTGGCGGCGGCCTCCTCGATCAGCGCGATGGACTTGGCGATGGAGGCGTCGAGGTCGAGCCAGGCTGGTGCGGCCTGCACCACCGCAACGCGGTATTTCGGATGTTCGATGCCCATGATGTCCTCCTCGCGGCCGACGCTTCCGGCCGGTTCGTGCTTGATCGGCCATGGCGGCCTCTGACATCATGCTGCCCCGGGACCGGGCACGCCGTTCGACCAGGACGGAAGGAAAATTCGACTGCGGAGGAGATTCCCCGGCCGTCCCCGGTATGAAGCTTGCTTTGTTTGCGTGGCCAGCGTTTGCACTCGTGAAGGGAGGAAATCATGCCGGCCCTGTTCACCACGGAAGACGCGCCCACCCATCGGCGCCTTGCGCTCTGGCAGGACATCGTCTGCGACGTGTTCGTGCAGCTCGACTGCAAGTCCGACCTCGGCACCGCCTTCCACGGCGCCATCACCAGCGCGCAGCTGGGCGCGGTGAAATGCTCGGTCGTCTCGTCGAGCCGGCAACGGGTGCTGCGTACCCCGTCGCGGATCGCTCGCGCCAGCGAGGATTTTGTTCTGTTCGCCTTCGGCCGGAGTGGCGCGGGCGCCGTGCTGCAGGACGGCCGCGAGACCGTGATCCAACCGGGCGAGTTCGCGTTCTACGACACCACCCGGCCCTATGAATTGCGCTTCAACGCCGACTTCACGCAAACCATCTTCCAGGTGCCGCGCGCCATGCTGCACCGGCGCTTCGCCGGCACCCAGGGCTTAACTGCGACCACGTTCACATCGGATCGTCCCGTGCAGCGGCTCGCCTGGCAGTTCATCGCGGGGCTCTCCGAGATCGCCGACAAGCTCGATCCTGACAACGCGATCCGCCTCGCCGACCAGGCCGCCGACCTGCTCGCGATGGCGATGAGCGAGCGGCTCGGCGGCGCCGCGCTGCCCGCCTCGACCCACCGCTCCGCGCTGCTCTACCGCCTGAAGGCGCATGTGCTCGCGCATCTGCCGAACGCCGAGCTCAACCTCACCGAGACCGCCGCAGCGCTCGGCATCTCGCCGCGCTACGTCAACAGCCTGCTGGCCGACGAGGACACCTCGTTCCAGCGCTTCGTGCTGGCGCAGCGGCTGGAGCGCTGCAAGCGCGACCTCGCCTCGCCGGCGCACGCGCATCGCCACATCGGCGAGATCGCATTCGCCTGGGGCTTTAACGATCTTTCGCATTTCGGCCGCGTGTTCCGCGACCATTACGGCCTGTCGCCGCGCGATTGGCGGCAAAGCCGGCTGCCGAACTAAAGCTTTTGAGGGAAGCCATAGGTCTCTTGCGGCGCAAAATAGCCGGGAATCCACGCCCTCACGGATGCAAATATTTACACTAACTGCAACGGGTTCCCCGGCGCCCTTCTTTTCGCTGGGGCGGACCGGTACAGTCGTGCCGTTCATTTGGAGGATTTCCCATGCAGGACCGGCGCCAGAACGTACGCGAGAAGGTGTTCTATGGTGCGGTTGCGGAGATCAATGGACGCGGCTCGACGATGGATTGCGTCGTCCGCAATATCAGCGAAGGCGGTGCCTGCGTTGAATTTAGCGATGCCGCGCACTTGCCCGAAGAGATGAATCTCAGCGTCGCACGCAAGGGCCGCTCGTTCCTGGCCCGCCTGATCTGGCGCCAGGCTAACAAGGTCGGCCTCGCCTTCCGGATCATGACCTCCGACACGCCGGTCAGCGATCTCGACGAGCGGGTCCGCCGCAGCGAGATCAAGAAGCGGCAGCTTCAGCGGCGCATCAATGAATTGCTCGGCCAGGGCTGAGCCGCCTCGGCTCGGAGCCCTCGTTCCAGTCGCGGCCGGCATCCGGCATTCGGGGTTGCAAAGGCCGGGCTAATCCAGCATGCGGTAACCCCCGCAACGCCGGAACCGAGAGCCACTCCACGACATGTCGTCCGCGATCATTGAGCATCCCGACGGGCTGCCGCAGCCGCAGCGCAATTGGGCCATTCTCACGATCGCGCTCGGCCTCGTGATGGCCGTCGTCGACGGCTCGATCGCCAACGTTGCGTTGCCGACCATTGCCCGGGATCTGAACGCTAGCCCCGCGTTCTCGATCTGGATCGTCAACGGCTATCAATTGGCGATCACGATCTCGCTGCTGCCGCTGGCCTCTCTCGGCGAAATCATCGGCTACCGCCGCGTCTATCTGGCGGGGCTGTTGCTGTTCACGCTGGCCTCGCTGTTCTGCGCGCTGTCGCACACCCTGCCGCTGCTGACGGTCGCCCGCATCCTGCAGGGGTTTGGCGCTGCAGGCATCCTCAGCGTCAACACCGCGCTGGTCCGCTTCATCTATCCGCATTCGCTGCTCGGCCGCGGCATCGGCGTCAACGCGCTGGTGGTCGCGATCTCGGCCGCGGTCGGCCCGACCATCGCCTCGTTCATCCTGGCGGTCGGGACCTGGCCGTATCTGTTCGCCATCAATGTCCCGCTCGGTATCGTCACGCTGGCGCTGGGCTGGCGCTTCCTGCCGCACACCAGGCCGGCGGTTCACGCCTTCGACTGGCAGAGCGCCGCGCTGAGCGCCATCGCGTTCGGGTTCGGCATCAGCGCGATCGACAGCGCCGGCCATGGCGGGTCGCTGTATCTCTGCGCATTGGAGTTCGCTGTCGCCGCGGTCGCCTCGCATTTGCTGTACCGGCGGCAGCAGCATCTGCCCTCGCCACTGCTGCCCGTCGACCTGCTGCGGATTCCGATCTTCGCACTCTCGATCGGCACCTCGATCGCCTCGTTCTGCGGCCAGATGCTGGCCTTTGTCGCGATGCCGTTCTATCTGGAAAACCATTTCGGATATTCGGCGGTTCAGATCGGCCTGTTGATCACGCCGTGGCCGATCGCGGTCGCGTTCGCGGCCCCGCTCGCGGGCTGGCTGGTGGAACGCTATCCGGCCGGCCTGCTCGGCGGCATCGGCCTGCTGCTGTTCGCGACGGGATTGGGCACGCTGGCCTTGATGCCGGCCAACGCGACGCCGATCGACGTGATCTGGCGCATGGCGCTCGCCGGCGCCGGCTTCGGCCTGTTCCAGACCCCGAATAACCGCACCATGATCGCCGCCGCTCCGCGCGAGCGCTCGGGCGGCGCCAGCGGCATGTTAGGGACCGCGCGCCTGCTCGGACAGACCATCGGCGCCGCTCTGGTGGCGCTGCTGCTGGCGCGCTATCCGGCTGACGGCACCCGGATCTCGCTGATGGTCGGCGTCGGCTTTGCCGTCGTGGGAGCTGCGCTCAGCACGCTCCGGCTGTCCTCCGCCGGCAGCCGCGGCGCCGACCGGGTGCGGGTCCAGGAGGGTCAGCGGCTGAAGGGCGAGTGAAGGCGCGGAGACGCGCCTCCCACCGCCAGAAACAAAAGGCCGGCTGTTCAGCCGGCCTTTTCGTTTGGTTGTTCGCTCGCGCCTCAGACCTTGACCATCGGCCCCTTTGAGGCCGGCCCCTTGGTGCCGCCTCCGCCGCCGTTGGGACCGCCCTTCGGCGGCTTGCGCTTGCGCGGCGGCAGGTTCTCGGGCTTCGGCGTGACCGGGCCCTCGACATATTCGAAGCCGATCTTGTCCTTGGCAGTCGCCTCGTCCTTGACCAGGATGACGCGGACGTGTCCGCCGCCCTTGAGCTGACCGAACAGCACCTCATCCGCGAGCGGCTTCTTGATGTGTTCCTGGATGATGCGCGCCATCGGACGTGCGCCCATCTGCTCGTCATAGCCGTGCTCGATCAGCCAGGCCTTTGCAGGCTCGGACAGCTCGATCGTGACGTCGCGGTCGGCGAGTTGCGCCTCGAGTTGCAGCACGAACTTCTCGACCACCATGCCGATCACCTCGGCATTGAGGTGCGCGAAGGAGACGATCGCATCCAGCCGGTTGCGGAACTCCGGCGCGAACTGGCGATTGATCGCCTCGTGATCGTCGCCTTCCCGCTTCGAGCGGGTGAAGCCGAAGGCCTGCCGCGCAAGATCGGCCGCGCCGGCATTCGTGGTCATGATCAGGATCACGTTGCGGAAGTTGACCTGCTTGCCGTTGTGGTCGGTGAGCCGGCCATGATCCATGATCTGCAGCAGCACGTTGTAGAGATCCGGGTGCGCCTTCTCGATTTCGTCGAGCAGCACGACGCAATGCGGATGCTGGTCCACGCCATCGGTGAGCAGGCCGCCCTGGTCGAAACCGACATAGCCGGGAGGTGCGCCGATCAGGCGCGACACGGTGTGCCGCTCCATGTATTCGGACATGTCGAAGCGCAGCAGCTCGACACCGAGCGACGCCGCCAGTTGCTTCGCCACCTCGGTCTTGCCGACGCCGGTCGGACCCGAGAACAAATAGCTGCCGATCGGCTTCTCCGGCTCGCGCAGGCCGGCTCGCGCCAGCTTGATCGACGCCGCCAGCGACTCGATCGCCTTGTCCTGACCGAACACCGTGCGCTTCAAGGTCTGCTCGAGATGCTTCAGCACCTCGGCATCGTCCTTCGACACGCTCTTCGGCGGGATCCGCGCCATGGTCGCGATCGTGGTCTCGATCTCCTTGATGCCGATCGTCTTCTTGCGCTTGCTCTCGGCGACCAGCATCTGCGCCGCGCCGGACTCGTCGATCACGTCGATCGCCTTGTCGGGCAGCTTGCGGTCGTGGATGTAGCGCGACGACAGCTGCACCGCCGCCTCGATCGCCTCATTGGTGTATTTCAGCCGATGGTAATCCTCGAAATAGGGCTTCAGGCCCTTGAGGATCGCGATTGCGTCTTCCACCGTCGGCTCGTTGACGTCGATCTTCTGGAAGCGCCGCACCAGCGCGCGGTCCTTCTCGAAGTGCTGACGGTATTCCTTGTAGGTGGTCGAGCCCATGCAGCGGATCGTGCCCGAAGCCAGCGCGGGCTTCAGCAGATTGGACGCATCCATCGCGCCGCCGGAGGTGGCGCCGGCGCCGATCACGGTGTGGATCTCGTCGATGAACAGGATAGCGTTCGGATGCGCCTCCAGCTCCTTCAGGACCTGCTTGAGCCGCTCCTCGAAATCGCCACGGTAGCGGGTGCCCGCAAGCAGCGTGCCCATGTCGAGCGAGAACACGGTCGCGGCCGCCAGCACTTCCGGCACATCGCTGTCGACGATGCGCTTGGCGAGGCCTTCGGCAATCGCGGTCTTGCCGACGCCGGCTTCGCCGACGAACAGCGGGTTGTTCTTCTGGCGGCGGCACAGCACCTGGATCGCACGGTTGATCTCGGCATTGCGGCCGATCACCGGATCGATCTTGCCGTCGCGCGCCTTCTTGTTGAGGTTGACGCAGTAGGTCTCGAGCGCCTCGCCCTTCTTCTTGGCGTCCTCGTTGCCCTTGGCCTCGGTTTCCTCGTCGACGCCGCGCACCGGTCGCGCCTCGGACACGCCGGGCCGCTTGGCGATGCCGTGGCTGATGTAGTTGACGGCGTCGTAGCGCGTCATGTCCTGCTCCTGCAGGAAGTACGCGGCATGGCTCTCGCGCTCGGCGAAGATCGCGATCAGGACGTTGGCGCCGGTCACTTCCTCGCGACCGGACGACTGGACATGAATCACTGCGCGCTGGATCACGCGCTGGAACCCGGCGGTCGGCTTCGCGTCATCGGCGCCGTCAGTCACCAGGTTTTCGAATTCGGTCTCGAGATAATTAACGAGGCTGGTCCTGAGCTTGTCGAGATCGACGCTGCAGGCCCGCATCACAGCCGCCGCATCCGAGTCATCGATCAGCGACAGCAGCAGATGTTCGAGCGTCGCGTATTGATGGTGGCGCTCGTTTGCGATCGCCAACGCACGGTGCAGCGATTGTTCAAGGCTTTGGGAAAAAGTTGGCATTCGCGTCCTCTATGGCCCCCTGCCATCATGATCGCCATTACCGGGTCAGGCAATAACAACCTTCGTGATCGCCTTTGATATAGTTACGACGGATCGTGGCGAAAGACCGGTCCCGCGATGATGGTTTTCTTCTAAATTCGGGGCATCGGGGCGTCGCGCGGCGACGCCCGTGATCGTACGGGAACGCCGTTCACCACCATCAAAAACCGCGATGCAAGACCCGTTCCGCGCCTCGCGGCGGGTCAGTCGTTCCAGCGACCTATTTCTTTTCCATCACGCACTGCAGTGGATGCTGGTGCTTGCGCGCGAAGTCCATGACTTGCGTCACCTTGGTCTCGGCGATCTCGTAGGTAAAAACGCCGCACTCGCCGATCCCGTGGTGATGAACGTGCAGCATGATCTTGGTCGCCGCCTCGGCGTCCTTGTTGAAGAATCGTTCCAGCACATGAACGACGAACTCCATCGGCGTGTAGTCGTCGTTCAGGATCAGGACGCGGTACAGGTTCGGCCGCTTGGTCTTCGGCTTGACCTTGGTGATGACCGAGGTCGACGGGCCGCTGCCCGCCCCATTGCGGTTGTCGTCATTGTTCATTTTCGGCGCCGGCGCGGCGGCCACCGCCGGCATCGACGAAACCGGCTCGGAAATCGGGACTGTCAACGTGGATCGCAACATGGCTCAGGCGTTCGAATTCCCCAAGGGAAGCCGGATGGCGGGAAACCGGATGGCAATTGGATGGTGGTCGCGATTGCCGCAAGACTGATCGCGGAACCCCCAGCAATGCTTTCCAGATTGCCGCTCCCGGTCCGATCCGGCGGCCGGATCGACTTCCCGAATATGGGCCTCGCGAGGCCCTGCCGCAAGCGCAGACCCGGCGCGGCCCACCGGTCCGATTCCCGGCGCGGCAACCCTCGAAGGTTAATCATTTCTGCCCGATTTGACAAAGGAGCCGGGCCGCCAATTTAGACGTCATTGAGGATAGCGAGCGCTTTTGCCCGGCTTTTGAGCCTCCCCCGCGCCACCCTGCCGGGTTTCCCGCGCCCGATTCACCATCTGTTTAGCGGCGCCGGTCGAGATGCCACCGCAATCCATTTCGACGAGAGTGCCATGCTTGGTTCAGCCATTTCCGATCGCGTCTGTGCGGTTGCTCGCCGGTTCTCCAGGGCAAATAACGGCAATGTCGCGGTGATCTTCACCTTCGCAATGCTGCCGCTCCTCGCTTTCGTGGGAGCCGCGATCGACTATACCCGCGCCAACAACGCCCGCTCCGCGATGCAGGCGGCGCTCGATTCGACCGCGCTGATGCTGTCCAAGGATCTGACCATGGGCAACATCACGGCCGCGGACATCCCGAGCAAGGCGCAGACCTATTTCACGGCGCTTTACACCAACAAGGACGGCCAGGGCATTTCCGTCACGGCCAACTATACCACCCCGACCTCTGGCGCGGCGGCCAACATTCTGCTGGGCGGATCCGGCCACATCAAATCCGATTTCATGCAGCTGGCCGGTTTTCCGACGCTGGGTTTCAAAAGCTCGACGACCACCACATGGGGCAACACCCGTATGCGTGTCGCGATGGTGCTCGATAACACCGGATCAATGGCCCAGAACGGCAAGATGGCAGCACTCCAATCCGCTGCCAAAAGCATGATCGATACGCTGTCGACGTACAACAAGCAGACCGGCGATGTTTATATTTCGATCATTCCGTTCTCGAAGGATGTGAATGTTGATCCGTCGAATCTGAACCAGTCTTGGTTGAATTGGACGGAGTGGGAGGGTGAGCCGCCGATTCTCAAGAACAACTATCCGAGCGGCTGGAACACGATCCAAGCAGGATCGGATTGCCCGTTCACGAACAAGACGCACGGCTTTACGTGCACGGACCGGCCAGCGACCGTGAGCGGTGCCCGAAGCACGAGCACAATCCCCTCGAGCGGCACGTATGCAGGTTACATCTGCCCCAGCATGGACAGCGGCAGAAAGCTACCCGGCAAGACCAGCATCTACTACAACGGGTGCTACACGACTGTTACCGTGCCGGGCACGACCGTGGCTTCCGGCTCCGGCGCAAGCTGCGGCTCGACCAGCAATTGCACCTGCTCCGGGAGCGGCAGCAGCAGAGTCTGCAGCACGCCGACGACGTATTCTCACCTCTGGCGCGGCGACGGTACCACCGCGACCGCGGCAGCCGCACCCAGCCACAGCACGTGGACCGGCTGCGTGAACGATCGCGATCAGGACTACGATACGAAGAATACGGGCCCCTCCTCCGGCAGCGGGACGCCGTCCACGCAGTTCTATGCCGAGCAGTTCGCGGATTGTCTTCCCGGCACGGTGACGCCAATGAGCAACCAGTGGAGC
Organism: Bradyrhizobium sp. USDA 4506; assembly: GCF_054058795.1. Lineage (NCBI taxonomy): Bacteria > Pseudomonadati > Pseudomonadota > Alphaproteobacteria > Hyphomicrobiales > Nitrobacteraceae > Bradyrhizobium > Bradyrhizobium sp. USDA 4506. The sequence goes on from NZ_JBSSBM010000002.1 coordinate 3,308,817, forward strand.
ACGCTCAAAACCCAGATCGACAATATGTATCCAAGCGGCAACACCAATCAGGCGGTGGGGCTGGCGTGGGGATGGCTGTCGCTGAACACCGCAAACCCGCCGATCACGGCACCGCCGAAAGAGAGCAACTACGCATACAAGGACTATATCGTCCTGCTGTCCGACGGACTGAACACCCAAAACCGGTGGAGCACGACCCAGTCGGACATTGACACTCGGCAAGAGTTGCTGTGTTCGAACGTCAAGGCCGATCCGACCAGCAGCATCACAATCTTCACGATTCAGGTGAACATCAACAACGCGGACCCGAAATCGCAGGTGCTGCAGGATTGCGCGACCGACGGCAACTTCCAGATGATCACGTCAGCCGGTCAGACGGCTGACGCCTTTCAGAATATTCTCACGCAGATCTCGAAGCTGCGGCTGGCCAAATAGTCGCCCACCTCAGGCACAACAAAAAAGCCCGGCCAAACGGCCGGGCTTTTCGCTTGTCTTGGTCCGCTGCGCTTACTGAGCGGCGGGCGCGAACTTGGAGACCAGGCCCTCATAGGGCTTGAAGGTCTGCTTGGCGCAGTCGCTGTACAGCCCGGCGATCTTCTGCGATTCCGCAACGAAGGTCTCGTAGGACGAGCGCAGGTACTCGGTCTGCGCCTCGAGCGCCTTGTCCAGCGACTTCACGCCCGACAGCTTCTCGACGAACGACTTGGTGTCCTCAAAGGACTTCTTGGCATAGTCGCCATAGGCGGTAGCGATGGCCTGAACGCCGCTCTGCAGGTTGTTCGCCGACGCGGTGACCGACTCGAAATGCTCTTTGCCGTAGTTCTGAATGTCTTCGATCTTGACCATGGATGGAATTCCTTTTCCCAGACTTGAAGGCGCAAATTCCCATTGCCGGGAAGCTCCCGGCCCCCTGACGCCGATAGCCATATCGCATCGCACAATAGAGTCAATGAATATTGTGCATCGCACAATCACACAGCCCCGAATCTCCGGCATTCGCGATAAACCCCGGGGGACTACGCAACGGTTGCTTAATCTTTTGGAAACTCGGTCCGCCTAACCTGATTCCCGGACTTTGTTCGCCTTCCGACAGACAGCCTCGAAAGCTGTTTGTGAACAACACCTTAGCTAGAAGAGCGACCTGAGCCGCCACGTGGGCCGATGGTTCTGCCCGAAGTGGTTTGTTGCGCAGGCAAGGATCGATGGCCGCTGGGCACAATTTCGCCTCACGAGCCAGTGATCTAGATAGAAATTGGGACGGGGAAGTAGATGCTTCGAACAACCTTGGCCTCCTCGCGGGCGCTGCGAGTTGGCGTTCTTGGGCTCGTGACCGTCACGACGGCGATCCTGATCACGAGTGATAGCGCCGAGGCGCGCCGTCACCGGCGCCACTACGCCCGTCACCACCACAGCCAGGAAGCGCGCGAGAGCTACAGCCCGCAATTCGCGTCGATCATCGTCGACGGCAACACCGGTTCGGTGCTGACCGCCACCAGTCCCGACGGCCTGCGCCACCCCGCCTCGCTGACCAAGATCATGACGCTTTATCTGCTGTTCGAGCGCCTCGATTCCGGAAAGATGAAGCTCGACACCGAAATGCCGGTGTCCGAGCACGCCTCCGAACAGGACCCGACCAAGCTCGGCCTGCGGCCCGGCTCGACCATCAAGGTCGAAGACGCCATCAAGGGCCTGGTCACCCGCTCCGCCAATGACGCCGCGGTCGTGATCGCCGAGGCGATCGGCGGCAGCGAAGACGATTTCGCCCGGATGATGACCCGCAAGGCCCGCGCGCTCGGCATGAGCCGGACCGTTTATCGCAACGCCTCCGGCCTGCCCAACGATGAGCAGGTGACGACGGCGCGCGATCAATCGACCCTCGGCCGCGCGATCCAGGACCGCTTCCCGCGCTATTACCGCTACTTCTCGACCTCGGTGTTTAACTTCCGCGGCCAATCGATCCGCAACCACAACCATCTGCTCGGCAACGTCGAGGGCGTTGACGGTATCAAGACCGGCTACACCCGCGCGTCCGGCTTCAACCTCGTGACCTCGATGCGCCGCGGCAATCGCTTCCTGGTCGGCGTGGTGCTTGGCGGCCGCAGCGGCGGCTCGCGTGACGCCATCATGCGCAACCTGCTCGCCGAGAACGTCGCGAAGGCCGCGACCACCCGCACTGCCGCAGCGATCACCGAACGCAATCCGGCCGACGCCAATGTCGAGGTCGCCGACGCGGATAATGCGCGTGCGCCGGACACTTCGCCGGTCGCGGCATCGGAGCCCGCCTCTGCAGCTGCCGCGATCCAGGCGCCGCGCCCGGCCAGCAAGCCCTCGCTGATGGCGGCGGCCGCTGCCGCGCTGCCGCCGCTTCCGGCCAAGCCGGAGCCGCAGGCCAAGCCCGAGCCGGCGCCGCTGACCTCAGGCGTGATCCAGACCCAGCCGATCGCCGCGATCCCCGGCTCGGCTGAACCGATGAAGCCGGTCAAGGTGAAGACGGTGCAGGTCAAGGCCGGCCAGATCAAGCTCGCCGCGGCCGGCCCCGCGCAGTCCGCGCCTCCGATCACCAACACGATCCCCTCGCGCGGCGAGGTCCCCGAGACCTCCAATGCGATGATGGCGCGGGCCGCCGAGACCTCGAGGCCGGAAATGCCGCCGCAGCCGGCCAATTTCGGCACCGGCAACGGCATCCTCGGCGTGCTGCCGGCCTCGGCCGTCCATGCGCCCGCTACCCCGGCGCCGCAGGCCGTGGCGTCGATCGAACCTGCAACCCGCAGCGTGCAGGCCGCCCCGCCGACCAGCGCGGCCAAGCCGAGCGCCGCGCATACCGGCTGGATCATCCAGGTTGGCGCGCTGGAGTCCGAGGGCGAGGCCAACAAGCGCATCGACCTGGCGCGCAGCTCCGCTCGCGGCCTGCTCAGCAAGGCGGATCCGTTCACCGAGGTGGTCGCCAAGGATAATCGCAAGCTCTATCGCGCCCGCTTTGCCGGCCTCGAGCGCGATCAGGCCGAGGCGGCTTGCAAGACGCTGAAGCGCGCCGAGATCTCCTGCATCACCGTTCGCAACTGATCGTCAGCGTCTGCTGATTTCAAACGGCCGGCGCCGCGAGCGCCGGCCGTTTTGTTTTTGCCGCCGCGAAAACAGCCGGCCGGCCGCGCGCGGCGCAACCATGAAACTTCTCGTCAAGATTTTACGGTTAAGTTTTCCCGAAAGAGCGATCGGCCACGCCGGACAGCGGCGGGCCAACGGGGCATCAATCAGAAACGGAAGGCAGCTCTCGGCTGTGGCGTTGGTAGCGTAGCCGGAGTTAGAGATGCGTGCGAAGCAGAGTGTCCTTGGCCTCGTTCACACGGGCCGCGAGGTACGTCGAGCCCCCCTGGTCGGGATGGAGTTTCTTCATCAGGGTACGGTGAGCCCGGCTGATGTCGTCGCGCGTCGCTCCCGGCTGCAGGCCAAGGATCTGATAGGCCTCCTCGTTCGTCATTTTGCCGCCCGACGCCGCACGGCCCTGCCCCCGTGCCCGGTCGCCCTGTGCGTCCTGACGCCAGGCGGGAAAGCGGCGGTCCAGATAGCTTTCAAGTAGCGCGACGCTCTCGGCGTCGAAGCTCGGGACCATCGCCAATAGCTGCGACAGGTCGAACTCATCGAGCATGCGGCCGGCCTGCGGTCCGGCCACGATCTGGCCCCTGAGCACGCCGCTGCCGTGATCGAGGGTCATATCGAGATATTGCGAGCGCACCCGCGAGCTTTGTCCCTGGCTGCGCGAACCGCCGAACATACCGCCGAGATTGGGAAATCCGGTGCTTCCGAACGGCGACCAGCCGAGCAGTCCGGCGCCGAAAATGCCGAGCGGAATTGCCACCGCCAGTTCGCCCCGCACGCCGGTAAAGGCCGCGACCGCCAGCGCGAGCACCCCGCCGCCGATCTTGATCGCGCGCGCAAGCACGGCGGGATTGGCCGCACGGAACATCTGCAGCGCGGAATAAAGGACGACAACGGCGATGACGCCGGCGATCAGCGTTGGCATGTCGGGAATATAGGCGGCCCGGCGGCAAAAAGCATGCGAAGCTTCGTCTCACCGGCATCAGGCGGAGCCTGACGCGACGCGGCGCTATTTCATCTGGCCGATCAGCTTCGCCGCGCCGCTCGTCGTCTTCGCCAGTTGCAGCAGCGCCTCGCGGCCGCCGGCGGCATAGGCTGCGGCGGCACGCAGCAATTCGCGGAGCTGGGCGGCCGCGCCGGGATCGAACCTGCACCAGGCGCCGCCGGTCAGTCGCGCGATCTCGCGAAACGTTTGCTCGGCGGTCGCATCCCTGCCCTCCTGGAACATGAAGACCGGCACCTTGAGCAGGCCGAGCTCACCGGCTTTGGCGCAGAGATCGTCGGCGCTCTCCTCCATCGCGTCGCCGACGAACACCAAGGCGCGCACCCCTGCCTCGACCGCTTCGCGACGCGTCTCGGACAGCACCTTGCCGATCTGGGTGTTGCCGCCCTGGCAATCGATCTTGCTCATCAGCCGCGCGAGCTGCGCGCTGTCGGAGATCCAGCCCGACGCACGGCATTCATTGAAGCCGCGATAATAGACGAGGCGGATATCGAGACTGCCGAGCGCGCCGGCCTCGCGGAACATGTCCGCCTGCAGCGCGCACGCCATGTCCCATGTCGGCTGCCGGCTCATCGTGGCGTCGAGCGCGAACACCAGCCTGCCGTGGGCGCCGGCGCGATGCGGCGACATCGCCCGCGCCTTGGCGACGAATGCCGCGATGTCGTTCGCGCTGGATGCCGGCACGCCAGGCGCATGGGCCGGGCGTACATCGCTTCCGGATGTCGGTTTGATCGTCTTGCCGGCCATCAGCGCTTGCCTCGTACAGCAAACACTATGTGGGCCGCGGCAGTGGATTGGTCAACTTGACCGGCGAGCCTCGATCGCGGGCCGCCCGGTCAATTCGTGACCGACGGATCCTTCTTCGTCTCGGTCTTGGTCAGCGAGAGCGACTTCTTGAGCTTATCGGTCAAGGTCTGAGGTTTCTCGACCGGCACGTAGAGCGAGACGGGACCGGGCTCCAGAATCTTCGGCGGCGCATTCCTGGTGTCGACCGGCGCGACAGCGCTGTCGGTGTCGGCGAGGAATTTATCGAGCATGGCCTGGATCGAGTCCTTGGCCTTCTCGGGCCCGGTGTCACGCATGTCGTTGTGCTGGAAGTTGGTGTTCACCACGGTGATGCCGGCCTTCTCGCATTCGTCGGCATCGGGAACGACACCCGGATCCGGCTTGAACTGCGAGTCATGCGAACGGAATGACAGGATCTTGAACTTGCCGTCGGTCATGAACGGCACGCGCAGATTGTCCAGCGTCACCACCTTCTTGATCTCGTCCGGATACTGCTTGGCGAAATACATCGCGATGTCGCCGCCATTGGAATGGCCGACCATCGTCAGCTTGCTGTAGTCCGCGTTCGGCTGGCGCTTCTTCATCTCCTCGATCGCGAACTTGATGTTGGTGATGCCGCGCTGGTACTGCGGCAGGCGGCCGACATAGAGCTCACCGACCTTGGTCACCATCGGTCCGTCCGACGGCAGGTCGTTCTGAATGCTGATGGTCAGATAGCCGCGCGCCGCGAACACGTTCGCGAGGAAGGAATATTCGGTGAATTTGACGGTATTGCCATGATTGAGGATCGCAACCGGCAGCGTGATCATGCCAGCGTCGGCCTGCATCTCCTTGTCGAAGCGCACGGCAACGTCGACCGCGACCGGCCGCTCATCGCGCGTCGGGTCCTTGAACATGAGAGTTTCGTGACGGATCGCCCACTTGCTCGCGGTGAAATAGGCCGCCGTGATCACCACGGAGAGAGAAAGCAGAACGAGAATTCCACGCTTCATGACGTCCTCGAGGTGCCCGCCTTTTCAGGGCTATTCTTGGCCGGAGACTCTTCGGCCTCCTTTTGAGAATATATGTCACAGCGCTGTGACAGGAAGTCTAAAAGTTGGGACTTCGCAGCACGTTCATTGTGCGGTGCACACAACCTTTGTGCATTCGCTTCTGGCGCCATGGCTCTGCGGCACGATAATACCTCAAGACCAACCGACGGGGAGCGGAAACGCGGCTGGCTTGGGAAAACCGGATCTGGCCAGCTTTGTTCCGGCATATTGGCGACGGAGTGGCCGAAAACCCCGCAAGACTACCGTACTTCTGGACGGGCCAGGAAGTGACGATAGTCACTTCCTGGACGCCCGACGCCCTGGAACCTGCCAGAAGGAGTGCCCGGCGGTCTAGCTGCCGATGATGTCGTCGACTTCCAGCGGCTTGTCGACCTGGCTGAACCATTCGGCCCGGTTGGCGGCCCTGCGGCGGCCGCGCTCGTCGAGCGGCAGCTTGAGCTGGCGCAGCAGGCTCATCACCTCCTCGCGGGCGGTGACGTGACCGAGGCTCGGGCGGGTGCCGAGCGTCGCCTCGTCGATGTCGTCGAGCGCCGTCAGCCCGCGCGGGAAGAATTCGCGATAGACCACCCGCTCGGCAAAGCCGTCGACCGCACGGAACCCGAGCCGCAGCGAGAGCTGTTTCAAGCCGTCGGCCACCAGCTGCTTGTTGCGCGAGCCGAGCATCGAGAGCCGGTTGCGCACCACGATCCAGTCGGTCGAGGCGCCATCGAGCTGGCGGCGCTTGCGTCTGGTGTCGCGCACCATCTCCGCATAATGGCTCTCGCCGGTCACCGCATAGGTCGCGGGATCGACGGTGCCGAGCACGTCGAAATCGAGGAAGCTGTCGTTGATCGGGGTCACCAAAGTGTCGGCCATCGAATGCGCGAGCCGCATCAGGTAGCTGTCCGCGCCCGGGGTATCGATGACGATGAAATCGCAGGCGCGTTCCACCGCGCTCACAGCGGCCATGAACTGCTGGAATTCCGCGTTCTCGTTCTCCTCGATCTGCATCGTCTCGCCGTACTTGATGCAGTGGTGTGCCGGGAGCTCGAGGTCGAGCCCGGTGCGTCGCGCCCAGGCCTGGCGATTGCTGATGTAGCGGGTGAAGCTCTGCTGGCGGCAGTCGAGATCGATGCTGGCGACGCGTTGCCCGGCCTTCAGCAGCGCGACGGCGATATGCAGGGCGGTGGTCGACTTTCCCGATCCACCCTTCTCGTTGCCCAGCACGATGACATGTGCGGAGCCGGATTGACCCTGACGAGCCTGCACCAACATGATTCAAATCCCCGCAATGATCTTCAAAGCGAGCGCCGCTGCGGTCAAGTGAAATGCATCGCTGCGACAGGAAATCGATTGCGGCCGTGCTGATGAATCGATCAAGCAAGACTGCTGCGTCGATCGGCGGCTTTGATCCGCGCACGTTCGAGATCGTGTAAGGCTTATCGGCCGGTTTGCCGATCGTGGTTCGGACTTGGTAAGCTGCGTGACCTGCCGAACGCCAACCCGTCCCGCCCAGATTCGTTCCCACCCGGATTGCCCCACGAGCCGAGACCAGATGCCGAGAAATCCCACCGTCGTCCGTACCGTCCCCGCCCTTCGTCGCGCCGTCGACACGCTGCGCGCCAAGAAGGCAACCGTCGCGCTGGTCCCAACCATGGGAGCGCTCCATGACGGCCATGTGTCGCTGGTGCGGCTCGCCAAGCGCCGCGCCAAGCGGGTCGTCGTCTCGATCTTCGTCAACCCGACCCAGTTCGCGCCGACCGAAGATTTCGGCTCCTATCCGCGCACCTGGAAAGCCGACGTCGCCAAGCTCGCCGCCGAGGGCGTCGACCTGATCTGGCATCCCGAGGTGAAGGCGATGTACCCGGACGGCTTCGCCACCAGGATCGTGCCGGAGGGGCCGGCCACCGCCGGGCTCGAGGATCGCTTCCGGCCGCATTTCTTCGGCGGCGTCGCCACCGTGGTCGGCAAGCTGTTCACCCAGGTCCGGCCCGACGTCGCGATCTTTGGCGAGAAGGACTTTCAGCAGCTCCGGGTCGTCACTCAGATGGCCGCGGACCTCGACCTCGGGGTCAAGGTGATCGGATCCAAAACGGTGCGCGAGCGCGACGGTCTCGCGATGTCGTCACGCAACGTCTACCTCTCGCCGGAGGAACGGCGCGCCGCCCCTGAGCTTCACCGGGTGATGAAGCAAACGGCCGGCCGCCTGCGCGCCGGCGAGGATACCGCGACCGCAATGGCTGACGGCGCCGCGGCGATCACCAGGGCCGGCTTCGTGCTCGATTATCTCGAAGTGCGCCACGCCGCCTCCCTGGCGCCGATCGGCTCGCTGAAGGACGGCCCGATGCGGATGCTGGTGGCGGCAAAGCTCGGCAGCACGCGCCTGATCGACAATATCGCGGTCTGAGACCGGACCGGAAAAGTGTGAAACGGTTCATGCGCAGAGAGGATGCGAGCCTGTAATGAGGGCTCGGCCTCATCTGTGCGGCCGGGTGCTTGCGCCACGCTCGCGACGCATGGATGATCGCGCCTTTCAAGGGCGATCGGAATGAACCATTACTTCAGGCAAGGCATTGTTCTTGGCATCGCGCTGCTGGCCGCGGCTGGGGCGCAGGCACAGACCCGGCCGCCGGTCGGCGGCGTCAATTCGGCGCCCGGCGCCATGATCTTCTACGTCGCGCATGGTGCGCCTGATGCCTGCGGCCCCGGCTGCTCGGACTGGATCGCGGCCGAAGGCGCGGTGCAATGGGACACCTACAAGCGCCTGCTAGCGATCCTCGACCGGCAGAACGGACGCAAGCTGCCGGTGGTGATCAATGTCAAACCGGGCTCCGACCTCACCGTCGCTGCCAGCCTCGGTCGCATCCTGCGCGGTCGCGGCATCGATGCGGCGGTGGCGGCAACCGAGGTCGAGGCATGCAACGGAAAACCCGAGGAGGAATGCTTTGCACTGAAGCGGCCTGGCGGCCCGCTGGATGCGAAGGAAAAGCTCTCCGGTGTGCCCTGCGAGCTTGCATGTGTATTGATGCTTGCGGGCGGCGTGCATCGTAACCTGCCGCCCGGCAACCGCGTCATCCTGACCGCAAGGATGCAGATCTACGACCGGCTTGCACCCAACGTCTCTGCCGAGCACCGCGAAGGCCTTACCACAATCTTCACCGATCAGTTCCGGAGATATCTCAGCGAGATGGGGATCGGCCATGAACTGTTCGACGTCACCGCCGACAGGGCGGGTGGCCGTTATGTCGAGGTCCCGGCCTCAGAATGGGCTCGGCTGCATCTCGTGACCCAGTGATCCCGGATCACTGCCGTTCGATTGCTCAGAGCAACCCGATTGCTTACAGCAAGCCGAGGTCGCGCAACTCGCGGCGCATCGGCTCGGGCATCGATGCCACGCTGGCGGCGCTCGACTTGGTGAGATCGGCCGGCGCGGAGTCTGCGGTCAGGTAGCGCCAGCCCTGGAACGGCCGCATCGGCCGCGGCGAGACCGCGATCACCTTGGGCTGCATCACCAGCCGGCAGCGTCCGATGCCGTCCTTGTCGCGGAACGGCTCGATGGCGATGATCTTCTCGCGCGCGGCGATCTCGCCGCGGATCACCCAATAGAGCGAGCCGCCGGCAAGGATCTCCTCCTCGCGCTTCGGCGTCATCCGCGTGATGTGGACGTGACGGAGCGGCAGGCCCTTTTTCTTCGCGGTCGCCATCCGTTCGGCAACCCAGCCCTTGAGTTCCTTGACGGAGTCGCAACCGACGGCGAGCTTGATGAGATGAAGCGGCATGCGCCGGATGTAGCGGCCGGCGAGCGCTTTGAAAAGGGAGCGCTCTCCGCGGCGGTGGATATCGGGACTAGAGCGCTTTTCGAGCCAAACGAAGCCGGAACAGCGCAACGACGGCGGCTCAAGCCGCCGTCATCACGCTCATTGCTCGTTCGCAGCCGCCGGTGCGCTGGCGGCGGCAGGAGGCGACGCCGGCGCGGCCGGGGCCGGCGCGATCTGGACCGGGCGCTTCGCCGCCGGCGGACGCTTCGGGGCTGCGGCGGGCGGCGCGGCGGCGCGCGCGGCCGGCGCTGGTGCGGCGGCGGCCGGCTTTGCCGGCTCGGGCGTCATGATGCTGACCGGCGGCGTGTTCGCTGAGCTCGGAAACTCCGCATTGGTCGGCTTGCCGGTGGGCAACGACTGCGGCAGCGCCGCGACCAGGCCGGAGGCAGCCGATGCCTGGGCGCCGGCCGGCGCGTTCCACGACCCTGCGTAGCGCGTGATCAGGTTCTCGTAGGTCCGCTCGTTCATGTTGGCGATGATCTGATGGTTGTCGCCGAGCGAGCGGAACGCGGGGCACGCGGTCGGCGTGCAGTGGTCGCGCGCCATCAGCGCATAGGCGACCAGGCCGTAGCGGTCATGCTCGATGGCGCGGCGCAGCGCCTGCAACTCGGTGGTCGAATTGCGCTCGGCGGTCGCGAGGTCGCCCAGCGCGGTCAGGCGCGAGACCTGCGCCGCCGCGTAGCTGACCGCCGCCGCGGCCGTATCCGATGAACCGAACAGCACCTTCTCGCAGGCGTTGAGAACGGCGTCTCCGGCGAGGTCGTCGACGCAGGCCAGCGCCGGCACCGTCTGGCTGGCCAGTTGCGCCGTCCGTGTCTCGGCCGGCGCCGCCTGCCCGCCCGGGCCGAAGCCACGGATCGTCGCGGCGACCGCAACCGCGATCGACAGCAGCGTGATCACGGTCAGCGCGCCGTTGGCGACGGATTTTTCCGCACGCAGCAGCGTGACCAGAACGACGATCCCAAAGAACCCCGCAGCGGCCAGCGTCAGCCACATCGGGAAGGTCGGTGAGCGCCAGATCTGATCCAGCGAGGAAGCCCAGTTCATGCGCGATGTCCCTCAACGCAGCGTAAGCACAATCGGCGACGGCGAACGCCGCCACCCCGACGTCCAACCTTCAGCACAATGGTTCTGCGAACAGGGCCTTTTGACGGCGGCGGCGCGGAACCCGCTCCAGCCTCCGGCTTGCGCACAACTCCTTCAGGACAGCGCGAGCTGACTCTCCTTGGCCACCCGTTCGAAAGCTTCGGTCGAGCTCTTGATGCGATATTGGCAATCATCACCGTCGGTCGGCAGCAGACGGATCACTTGATAGGTGCCGCTCGCGGCGGGGCGCGCCACGTTGCTGGCCGTGAAATAGACGGTCTCGCCAATCGAGTACTTATGCTTCAACGCCCTCTCCATTTTCTTAGAGATTGCTGGCTGAGCTGACAGTCCCGATAGCTCAGGCCGGCATTTTGAGAACCCTGCGGCAAGCTAGCACATCGCACCTCCCCAAATCCAGCAAGATTGGGGCATAGCGAAGGTGCGATTTTGCAGGTTTTTCAGGGCGATAGGCAGCAATTTGCGTGCCAGCCGGAAATTGCCCACCGAGCCCGGTTGGAACCCTGATTCCACCGGCTCAAGCGGTCTGCGGCAGCTTGCCGCCCGGGCTCGCGCCGTCGACCGCAGCCGGAAGTTGTTGGGCGAGCACCTTGGACAGCTGGTCCACCGGAATGTTGAACCTGGCGGCGAGCTGCTTGACCGTGTCGCTGCCGAGCACCTGCTGGAGCTGCTCAGCGGTGATCGGCAGGTTCTTACCGGTACCGATCCAGGATTTGACCTGCTCGCCGAGCCCGGCCTGCTCGAGCTTGGCGACGATCGCGGACAAGCCGCCCTGCCCGCCATTGCCCAGGACCTCGCCGAGCACGACGGGGATCACCGCCGCGCCAAGCTGGCCAAGCATGCCTTTCAGCTCCGGCGAATTCTCCAGGGAATCGAGAATGCCCATGGTCTAAGTCCTTTCACGACTTGCAAAACCAGCCTTCCGGGATTCGACGCCTTCGGCCCCGCGGCGTCAAGCCGCGATCTTTGCGACCGCTGTCACAATTCGGAAGCGCAGCAACCGTCAGACATCCTCGAATCGGGCGATCCGCAGCGTCTCGGCAACGCCGTCGCGGGTCCATTCCTGGAACGCCGGAAGCTGCATCATGGCATCGACATAGTGCTGCACTTCGGCCTTCACCGGGATCGCGTAGGTGCGGAAGCGATGCACCACGGGCGCGTACATCGCATCGGCCGCGGAGAATGCGCCGAACAGGAACGGACCCCGCTTGCCGTAGCGCGCATGGCACTCGGCCCAGATCTCCTGGATCCGCGCCACGTTGGCGCGCGCATCATCGGAGAGCGCAACGGCGCGGATCGGCCGGTGCAGGTTCATGCCGCATTCGTTGCGCAGCGGCATGAAGCCGGAATGCATCTCCGCCGAGATCGCGCGGGCATGCGCGCGCGCGGCGCGATCCGCAGGCCAGAGCTTCGCCTCGGGAAATCTCTCGGCGAGATATTCGATGATCGCCAGCGAATCCCACACCGTGACGTCGCCATCGATCAGCGTCGGCACCTTGCCGGCCTTGCTGAAAGATAGGATGCGGTCCTTGTCGACCTGGTCCGTGTAGAGCGGAATGAAGACCTCTTCGAACGGGATGTTGTTGGCGCGCAACGCCAGCCAGGGCCGCATCGACCATGACGAATAGTTCTTGTTGCCGATGACGAGCTTGAGCATGTCCGGGAATCCTGTTGCCTCGGTAGTTTGCCATAGTGCATTGCACGCGTTCAACCTGTACATGACGCGGATGCGGCCCGGCGCGGACAGTCAGCCGCGCGCTCACGAAGGAAGGCAACATGACCGGCTATTGGACCGACATCCTGGCCGTCGGCTTCTTTGCGCTGGAATGGCTGGTCTACGCCATCACGCTGGAGCACACCGCGTATGGACGCGACAGCCTGTCGGCGCGGATGCACGTCTATCGCGAGATCTGGGTGCGGAATCTGCTCAACCGCGACGCACGGATGGTCGACATGCAGATCATGGCGAGCCTGCAGAACGGCACCGCGTTCTTTGCCTCCACCAGCCTGATCGCCATCGGCGGCGGGCTGGCGCTCTTGCGTGCCACCAATGACGCGCTCGCCGTGCTCGGCGCGCTGCCGGTCAACCTCACGCCCTCGCCCGCTTTGTGGGAGGTCAAGTGCATCGGGCTGATCCTGATCTTCATCTACACCTTCTTCAAATTCGCCTGGGCCTATCGCCTGTTCAACTATGTGGCGATCCTGTTCGGCGCGATGCCGCCGGCCGACCAGCGCGATACGCCGGAGGCCGAGGCCCATGTGATCCGCACCACGCGGCTGTTCGAGACGGCGGGCCGGCACTTCAACCGCGGCCAGCGCGCGTTTTTCTTCGCCCTCGGTTATCTCGGCTGGTTCGTCAGCCCCTGGGTGCTGTTCGTCACGACAGCCGCCGTCGTGATCGTGATCTGGCGCCGGCAGTTCGCCTCGAATGCCTGGCAGGCGATGGGAAGCTGACGCGACGGTCGAGGCCGTGCTGCGCTCCCTCTCCCCGTTCTTACGGGGAGAGGGTTGGGGTGAGGGGCTGTTTCCGCATCGACGGAGAGAGACGCGTTCGCGGAGACTCCCCCTCACCCGGATTGCATCTGGCGATGCAATCCGGCCTCTCCCCGCACGCGGGGCGAGGCCGAGTGCGCCGCTCGTCCCTGGTCTACGACGCGAAATCGCGCGGGCTGAAATCGAGGTCGAGCACCTTCCATTCGCCATAGCGATCCCGCGGCAGCATCGCATAGGGCTGGCAGGCCTGCAGCGCATCGGTCGCGCTCTTCAGCAACAGCGGCCCCTTTTCCGAGGCGGTGGCTTCGATCAGCAAGGGTGACGCGGCGAGCTTGCCGTCAGGCTTCATGAACACCCTGAGCTTGATCTTCACGTCGTCGCCCGCGCTCAGCGTCGGCGGGAGCTTCAGGCAGGTCTTCAGGTGACGGCGGAATTCGGCAACCACGCTCGAGCCGACATCGGCCTGCTCGGTGGCGGCCGCGTCGAAATTGTCCTTGCCGGGTCCGGGGCCGGACGGCGCGCTGGCTGGCGGTTTCACGGAGATATCGGGCGGCAGGCCGAGCATGACGTTGTATTTGACCGAAAGATCAGGCTCGGGCTGCGCATAGGCAGGCGGCGACGCTGCCGCCTGTTGCTGCGCCGCTGGCTGGGGCATCGGTGGCGTTTGCTGTGCCGGCGTGGGCGGCGGCTCGGCCGCGGCACGTTGCGGTGCCGGGCTGGGCTTGGGCGCCGGCGGCGTCGCCTGCTTCTCCGGCGGCTGCGGCGCGGCCTGCTGCTTCTGCGGCGCGGGCGCCTGCGCCGATGGTTCGGGCTTGGCCGAATCCACCGGCTTATCGAGCGACGGCAACTGCAACTCGGGCGTCGGCGACGGGCTCGGTGCCGGTTCGGGCTTGGTCTCGACCTCGGACTTGGCGACCTCCTGCGGCGTCACGATCTCGACCGGCACCGTGTCAGCGGCAACGGGATCGAATTGATGGACCTCCGAATAAAGGAAAATCAGCGCGAGCAGCATCAGGTGCACGAACACCGACGCCATCAGATCCGCGTTTGGCCGAAACTTCATCCCACTCGATCACATCAGTGACGTCTCTCCCCGCCGGGCTACAATACCGGCCGGAACCCGCCTGCCTCAATCCCCATTCGGTCCAAAGCCGCAATCGGCCAGCGGGGCATTAGCATGATCCGGATCAGGACCCAGCCATTTTTCCAAAACTTGATGCTTTCCAAGACTTGATGCTCAGGCAAAGACCCATGCATCGCGGGGCTCATCATCGCGCGTCAGCGCTCCCGATCGCCGAGATCTCGCGCATGTCGTCAACCGACAGTTCGAAATCGAAGATGTCGATGTTCTCCTGAAGACGTTCGAGCTTCGAGGTACGCGGGATCGCGGAGACATTCTGCTGCACCAGCCAGCGCAGGCTGACCTGGGCAGCGGTCTTGCGATAGCGGTCGCCGATCCGCGCCAGCGCGCGGTCGCCCTTGACCCGTCCCTTCGCGATCGGGCTGTAGGCAACGAACGCCATGCCGTGGCGTCGACAGGCCTCGATCACATTGGCCTGGTCGAGATAGGGATGGTACTCGACCTGGTCGCACGCCAGCGGCTCGGGACATGCCGCCACCGCCTCCTCGATCAGCGCCACGTTGAAATTCGAGACACCGATATGCCGCGCCAGGCCCGCCTGCCTGACCCGCGCCAGCGCGCCGAGCGTCTCGGCAAGCGGCACCTGTGCATTGGGCCAGTGCAGCAACAACAGATCGACCTCGGTTAGGCGCAGCCGCGCCAGGCTCTCCTTCGCCGACCGTTCGAGATCCTTCGCCATGAAATGCGTGGTCCAGACCTTGGTGGTGACGAACACGTCGTCGCGCTTGATGCCGGAGGCACGCAGCCCCTCGCCGACTTCGCGCTCATTGTCATAGATCTGGGCGGTGTCGATGTGGCGATAGCCGAGCCGCAACGCCTGCTCGACGATGCGGGCGCAGGTCCGCCCGCGCAGCTCCCATGTGCCGAGCCCGATTGCCGGGATCCTGGCACCGTTGCCTTCGACGACATTCATGCGCTCATTATGCGCGCATGACGAGGCCCTGCCAACTCGCAGTTCGGTTCCGCGATGGAACGTTCACCGCTCCGGCTGGTAGCCGTCGGTCAACGTCTTCAGGAAGGCGACAATGTCGGCCTCGTCCTGCGCCGTCATCGCGGGCGTGTCGCCGAGATGGCGCTCGAACGGCGGATCGCTGACGTCGACATTGCCGTGATATTTCTCCGGCAGGTCATCGTACTTGCGCACCGTGCCGTCGGCGCTGCGCGGAAAGACCTTCTCCGGATTGGTATCGCGGAAGTTATAGAAGTCGAGCACCTGCTCGAGGCTCGTGAAGACACCGTTGTGGAAGAACACGCGACGCGTTGCCGTGTTGCGCAAGGTCGGCGTCAGAAACATCCCGCAATATTGCGTCTGCTCGGCAATGTCGGTGCGGTACGGACCGCAGACCCCGAGATCGAAATGATCGGGATCGCGGTTGCCGGCGAGCGCGGCGTTGCGCGGCGCACCGAGCGCCTCATATTGGTGATCGGTGAACAGCGGCGGCAGATCGTCCCGGGTCGGCTGCGACGTATGGCAGCCGCCGCAATTGGCCTTGTCCGGATCATTGAACAATTGCAGGCCGCGCAATTCGCTCTCGTTCAATCGCGCCCTGCCCTCCAGCCAGTAGTCGAACTTGCTGGTGTAGGGATGGAAGCTCGGCTCCTCCACCTGATAGCGCGCGACGGCAAACATCGCCTCCGCGACCAGCAGCCGCGTATTGTCGAAGACACCGGCGCCGAACAGCTCGGCGAAGCGCGGCGCGTAGCTCGCCTGGCGCAGCTTCTGCGCCACGATTTCGATGCTGCCGCCGTCCATCTCGTTGGGATCGAGCAGCGGGAAGATCGCCTGGTCCTGCAGCGTATCGGCGCGGCCGTCCCAGAACAGTCCGCCCTGCGGCACGATGTTGACCGCCGACGCGGCAGTCCCGGTCGCGACCTTCTTGGCGCGCGGAGCCTGCTGGCCGAGCGCGGCCAGTTGCGCGAAGTCGACGACATTGTCGTCTTCGTCCTTTTCCGGCCCGATGCTGAAATTCGGCTGCCGCTCGAGATAGGTCAGGCCCGGCACGGCGCGTGTCCCTTGCCGGGATTGCGCGGGCCCGCCGAGCATCACCGGCCCATCATTGGGTGGCCCGTAGGCGTGGTCCGGACTGTGACAGGACGCGCATGACAATGCGCCCGACGAGGACAGCGACGCGTCGAAAAAAATCTTCTGGCCGAGCTGCGCCATGGCGGACAGCGGAGCAACAGGCGGACGCCTGAGCTGCACCGGGTTCGGATTGGTCCCCGGAAGTCCCTGCGTCTCGACGGCCGCAACGGCGCCGGCCATGCACAGCAGGCCGGCGCCGAGAAGCCACAAGGTGCGGCCATTCATATCAGATCCAGTGTCGTTAAGCGTTTTCGCGCGAACTGGAGACCAGTTCGCGCGAGCAGAACGCGTCAGGGCAGAGCTTCGGTTCTGATTGGATCAGAACCGAAGGGCGTTAGTGGTGATGGTGATCGTCCGGCGCGCTGACGATGACGGTGCCGGCGGTCGGATCGAGAAACAGCGTGTCCTGCCGGTACTCGTGGTCCTGGCCGTGGCCGCGCTCGAAGTCGAACATGTCGGCGATCGATTCGACGTTGTCGTCGAACGAGCCGCCGCCGAGACGCTGGCCGTGCAGCCAGTTGTCCTCGATGAAGCGAACGACGGAGGCCTGCGAGATGCGGGTGTGGCTGACGTAATTCCGCTTGGCGAAGGGCGAGATCACCAGGAACGGGACACGCGTACCGGGACCGCAGCGGCCGTTTACCGGCTGGCCGTTGAGGCCGTTCGGCGGCGTCTGCCTGCCGATACCGCGACCGCACTGGCCGGGACCGTTGACCTGGTCGGCGGTGGGATCATACGAGGCGCTGATCGGTGCAAGGTACTGGTGGTCGTACCAGCCGTCGGAGTCGTCATAGGTGATGATGACGGCGGTCTCGCCCCACTCCTTCTGCTTCTGCAGGAAGTTGATCAGCTCGACATTGCCGGCCTGCTCATCGAGCGGATCGGAGTTGCCAGGATGACCGTCCTGATAGGCCGGCATCTTGATGTAGGAGACGGCCGGGAAGTTGCCGGCCTTCACCGAAGCATAGAAGTCCTCGAGATCGTAGGCATGATTGGCCGGATCGAGCGTCTTGCTGCCGGGCATATAGGAGTGTCCGACCGCATTCACCGAGCTCGGTCGCGCATGGGTCGGGTTCGCGGTCGACTTGTAGTACTGGAACCAGGCGTGGTGCGGGATGTAGTCCACGACGGTGCCGTTGACGTTGCTCGAGAACGTGCTGCGGCCGCAGTTGGTGGTGCCGTTGCTGTTCTTGAGCGTCAGGTCGAAGCCGCCCATGAAGCTGCCCCAGCTGATCTGCTCGGCATTGAGCAGGTCGCCGATGTTCTTGCTGGTCATCAAGACCTGGCTCGTCGTGCTCGAGCAGGCATCGTAGGCAGGGTCGGTATCACCGATGAGCGTCAGGCCGCCCTGGCCGTCGGCGATCGACGATGACGAGCCGACGATGTTCTGCGCGCCGTTGGTCTGGCCGGACACGACCTCGAGCGCGCCGGGCGTCGACGGACCAAAGGTGTCGGTCCAGCTGTTGTCGCTCATCGCGAAGTTCTGGGCGTAATTCCAGAACGCGGTGACGGTGTTGCCGTCGAAATAGCCCATCACCTGCCCGTTGGTGCCGAACGCGCCGACGCCGCCGGCGGTGCCGCGACCGGTGAATTTCGGAAACAGGTCTTCCTTGCCGTTGTCGACCGCCTGCTGCTCGGGCGTATAGGCGTGGTTCTGCGACTTGGTGTTGGCCTGGGTGCGGTCGAGGCGGAACGGATTGGTTGCGCCGGTGCCGTTGGCCGGATTGGTGTTCGGGTTATTGGTCAACAGATTGGCGCTGGCGAGATTGTTGACCTTCGGCGTATGCGGCTTCGCCGTGAACGGAATCGAGCCGGTCGGGTTGGTCGCAACCGGGTAGGTTGCGAAGTAGTGATCGAACGAGCGGTTCTCGTTGAAGATGACGACGAGATGCTTGATCGGCGTTTGGGTGTGGATGTCGTGCGGATGATGATCGTGGCCGTTATTGCCCTTGTTGTCGTCCTGAGCGGCGGCGCTGCACATCACCGCAGCGGCAGCAACCAGACAGACTCCGACCGTCGAAAGAAATTTGGCTTTCACCGTAGTGCCCCTTTTTATTTTTAAGGATTTATGACGTCGACCTGCGACAAGTTATCCACCACCGATGACAGCGCTGTGTCGGTCGAATGAATGCGACGAACGATGATGCGCGCTCATGTCCGCATCGGTTGCAGATATCGGGGGACCAATCTTTGCGCGCATGACAGACGCCCTCCTCTTCCGTCTCACGCGATCGGCTATCTGTGGACGCGGTTTCGGTCACAAGACATGGAATTGAACGGATCGCGTTGGAGATGACTGCAGCAGTCAGCAATCATGCGAACAGGTTGTGCACCGCCGGCTGTCGCGGCTTGCTCACGCCCGAAAAAAATCCGCGCCTTCCGGGGATGTGTCCCGAAAAGCGCGGATGCTTGGTCTGGTGGCGGATGAAGGCCGCGATTCAACTCGGCGTGAAGCCTACCCCTTCATTCCCGTGATCGAAGCACTGACCGCGCGCGGATCGCGCTGCGGCCAGCGGCCGCTCTCGACCTGCGCCAGGAATTCGCCGACGATCCGGTTGTATTCGTCGGGCTCCTCGATGTTGATGGCGTGGCCGCAGTTCGGCATCACCGCGAGCGCGGCCGACGGGATGCTCTGCTTCATCAGGATGCCCGGCAGCAGGCAAGGCCAATCCTCGTCGCCGGTGATGATCAGCGTCGGCACCTTGATCCGCTTCATCTCGTCGACCAGCGTGTAGAGCGAAGGGCGCTCCTTCTGTACGCCCTGCTGGGTGTTGGCCGATCCCACCGCCGAATGCTCGGCCAGCATGGCCTTGAACTCGGCATGGCCGCGCGGGTCCTTGTTCTCGTACTGCACGCGGGTCGGCCCGTAGGCGTAGCGCTCGGCGAAGGTCGGAATGCCCTCCTTGCGGATCATGCCCGCGATCACGTCGGCCTCGGCGCGAAACGTCTCGCGCTTATCGAGCTCGGCGCCGTAGCCGCAGCCACCGATGCATAGCGACAGCGCCCGATCAGGGTGACGTAATCCGAAATGCAGCGTCGCAAAGCCGCCCATCGACAGACCAACGATATGCGCCTTCGGCGCGCCGATGTGATCGAGCACGGCCAGGATATCGTCAGCGGCGCGCGCCTGCGAATAGGACGAGACCTGCTCCGGTACATCCGACGGCGGAAAGCCGCGCGCATTGTAGGCGATGGTCCGGAAGCGCTTGCCGAAGTGCCGCATCTGCGGCTCGTAGCTGCGCAGGTCGCCGGCGAACTCGTGAACCAGGATCACCGGATGCCCCGATCCGGTCTCCTCGAAATAGAGCCGCACTCCGTCGTCTGTCACAGCATAGGGCATGTTGATCTCCTGCCTTCTCTCTTTGCTTGTTACGGATTGGTCGCGTTACGGAATGGTCGCGGCCTTCAGCGGCTTGGCGCGCGGCAGATAGGTGCCGTGCTCCTTGCCGCCGATGAGCGTACCGTTATCGACGACGACCTTACCGCGCACCATGGTCAGCACCGGCCAGCCCGTGACCTCGAGCCCCTCATAGGGCGTGTAGTCCGCGCCGTCGTGGATCAACTCGTGGCGAATCGTGACCTTGCGCTTCGGGTCCCACAGCGCGATGTCGGCATCCGAGCCGACCGCGATGGTGCCCTTGCGCGGATAGAGGCCGTAGATCTTGGCGTGGTTGGTGGCGCTGAAGGTGACAAAGCTGTTGAGGTCGATCCGTCCCTTCACCACGCCTTCGGAGAACAGGATCGGCAGCCGCGTCGCCACACCCGGGATTCCGTTCGGCACCCAGCGGAAGCTGGTACGTCCCTTCGGCGCAAGCTTGCCCTGCGGGTCGTCGTAACGGAACGGACAATGGTCCGACGAGAACACCGAAAACACCTTCTGCTGCAGCCCTTCCCAACAGGCCTGCTGGCTGGCGACGTCGCGCGGCGGCGGCGAGCAGACGTATTTTGCGCCTTCCATGTTGAGCTGATCGAGATCCTTTTCGGTCAGCATGAGGTATTGCGGACAGGTCTCGCCCATGACCCGCAAGCCCCTTTGCTGCGCGCGCCGGATTTCGTCCATCGCCTCGCGGTTCGAGACATGCACGATCATGATCGGCACGTCGACGAGCTCGGACAGCGAGATCGCGCGATGGGTGGCCTCGCGCTCGACCGGGATCGGCCGCGAGGTCGCATGGAAGCGCGGCGCGGTGTTACCGGTCCGTTCGAGCCGGTCGGTCAGGAAGCGGATGGCGTCGAAATTCTCCGCATGCACCATCAGCATGGCGCCGGTCTCGCGCGCGACCGACATGGTCTCGAGCAGCTCGCGGTCCGACAGCGCGAGGCCCTCATAGGTCATGAAGACCTTGAGCGAGGTGTAGCCGTCCTCGACCAGGGCCGGCAGCTCCTGGCCCAGCACATGCTCGGTCGGATCGGTGAGGATGAGATGGAAGGCGACGTCGACATGGCACTCGCCTTCGGCCAGCGAATGGTAATGCTTCAGCGCCTCGCGCAGGGTCTGGCCCTTCTCCTGCAGACAGAACGGCAGCACGGTGGTGTTGCCGCCGAAGGCCGCCGATCGCGTGCCGCTGGCAAAACCGTCGGCCATTACGATGCCGTCACCGGACGGTTGGGCGAAGTGGACATGGCTGTCGATGCCGCCGGGCAGCACCAGGCGGTCGGTGGCGTCGATGATCGTGGCTGCATCGCCGAGATCATGGCCGAGCGCCGTGATCTTGCCGCCACGGATACCGACGTCGCAGGCGAAGGTGTCGGCCGCGGTCACCACGGTGCCGCCGCGGATAATGGTGTCGAAGGACATCAGTTTGTTCCCTCCTTCGGTGAGCGGTGTTCGATGATTGCGGCGAGTGGCTCGGCCAGCCCGCGCGTCGGCTTCGGATCGGGACGGCGGAAGGTGCCGGCCACCGCCTTGCGCGGCTTGAGCACGGCGAGCGTCTCCGCCTGCCGCACCGCCGCCGCGACCGGATCGACCACCGGCACCGGAATGCGGTCGCGGACTTTTGCCGCGAGTCCGGCAAGCGGTGCGCCCGACAGAATGACGACGTCGGCGTTGTCCTGATCGACCGCACGGTTGGCGAGCGCGACCAGCAGCTCCTCCTTCTCGGCCTGCACCTGCGAGATCGACTGGAAATGACCGTCAAGCGTGCGAATGCCGGCGCAGCGCGAGCTCAGCCCGTGCATGGCGACGCATTCCTCGTACCAGGGCGCCAGCGCGCCGGCGAAGGTGACGATACCAAACCGGCGGCCGAGCATGCAGGCCGTGAGCATCGCAGCTTCGGCCAATCCCACGACGGGGAAGGCGAACAGCTCACGCGCGCCGAACAGGCCGGGATCGCCGAACGCCGCGATGACAGCGGCATCGACGCCGGGGCCGGCTTCGGCCAGCATCTCCAGCGCGATCGCACCACCGATCTGGGCCTCGGCGCGGGTCGCGATATAAGGCACGCCGCGCGCGGCGGTGAGCGGCACGAGCTCGGTGCCGGCGGATGCCGCCTTGCTGCCGGCGGCATGGAGCAGATCCGTCACATCAGCCGTCGTGTTGGGATTGAGCAGCAGGATCTTCATGGCGCAACGTTCCTCGTCTTGCGGCCGCGCGGCCTTGCCGGTGCCTCCGGTGCCGCGGCGTCGTCCGCCTTGTCGTTCATTGCCTTGGCATCCAGCGTCTCGGCGACGATCTCGCCAGTGCGGCGCACGTGGTGGGCCAGTATCTGTCCGGCCCGGGCCGCATCACGCGCCTTCAGCGCCGACAAAATCTCCTGATGCTCTTGCACCGATTCATCCCAGCGGCCGAGCACCGACAGCGCGAAGAAGCGCGCCCGCTCGGCCCGCGCCAGCAGCGCCTCGTGCGTCGCCTTCAACACGGCATTGCGGGCGAAGCCGACGATCGCCGAATGGATCTGCTGATTAACTTGAAAATAATCGCGCAGCTCGCCGCGGCCGTGATGCCATTCGATCTTGTCCTGCAGCGCCGCGAGCCGTTCGAAGTCGTCCGGCTCCATGCGCAGCGCGGCGAGCTCGGCGGCGCAGCGTTCGATGCCGCTGACGGCCTCGAACAGTTCGGCGAGTTCGGCACGGCGGAACGGCGCCACCACGGCGCTGTGGTTGAGCCGCAGCTCGACCAGGCCCTCGCTCGCCAATTGCTTCAGCGCCTCGCGCAGCGGCGTGCGCGAGACGCCGAGCGCGTCGGACAGGTCCGCCTCCCCCAGCGATTGCCCCGGCGCCAGCTCGCCGCGCACGATCATGGTGCGCAGCCGCGCCGCAGCCTGCTCGTGTAGCCCGACCCGCGGCACACGCAGGCGGCGCCGTTGCAGCGCGGTCATCGCGCGCTTGGGTTCCTTGTTACGTCTGGTCGCCTTGGGTTCAGTCACCGCTTGCCTTCACTGTCATGATTGGAGATCGCGCCCTCCCACGTGGATCGCGGCGGCCGCGCGCAGATCGGGGTTCGAGAACAGGCTGCCCCAGCCCTGCACGCGCGACGGATCGCAGCCGGCCGCGGCAAGGCATGCCCACAGCGTCACCGCAATCGAATCCAGCACCGGGACGCCAAATCCGCGCTCCAGCCGCTCGGCCGCGCCGGCGCCGCGCATGTTGGTACAGAGCACGACGGCGGCATCGCAGCCCTCGCGCACCACCTCCTCGATCAGCCGCGCGACCTCGGCCTCGCTGACCTCGGCAAAGGAGAAATTGTCCTGCAGCGACAGATGCCGCTCGGCAAAACAGTGCAGCCCTTGCGAATTCCAGTTGGCGACGATCCGCTCCTGCACGTCCTTGCGATACGGCGTCACCAGCCCGATGCGGCTGGCGCCGATCCGCCGCAACACGTCGCGATAGGCCAGCACCGTGGTACAGGCCTTGATACCCGTTGCCGCCGTGATCTCTTCGCACAGGCTCTCGTCGCGGTCGAAACCGAGCCAGCTTGCCGAGGTGCCATTCCAGGCGATGACGTCGACCTTGGCATGCGCCAGCAGCTCGGCCGCGCGAAGAATCTCGCTGGCGTCGAACTGGCGCAGCGCCTGCTCCGACAGCGCGATCTCGGTCACCTTGAAGCGCGAGAAATGCGCCGAGACGTCGTCGACGCCCGATAGCATCGCGCAGGTGATCGGCTCGAGCGCGGTATTCGACGACGGCGTCAGCATGCCGAGCCGGACGGGACGTGTCATTGGTGAGCCTCATCAAGCGGGCGAATCCTTGGCGGATTCGGCCGCATCCGTTTTAGACCGGGAGCTTGCGGCTGTAATCGATCAGGGTCGAGCAGATCAACAGCGCAATGCCCGCGGCGGCGAAATACATCAGGGCCAGGAAATAGGAGCCGGTGGCCTGCACGATGAAGCCGACGATCAGCGGCGTCGTGATGCCGGCGATGTTGCCGCCGAGATTCATGCAGCCGCCGAGGAAGCCGGACTTGCCGCGGCCCGCCAGCGCCGACGGAATCGCCCAGTACATGCCGCACCAGCGCAAGAAGAACAGCGTCGTCGACAGCAGCACCACGACCGCAACCGCGTTGGTGACGTAGGCGACGAGGAAGATCGACACCGTCGCCATGATCGCCGCGATGCCGAACAGCGTGCGGAACACGGTGTTGGGCGACCCGCCCCGCTCCCGCCAGTTATCGCCGATCCAGCCGCCGACCAGTTCGCCGACGAAGCCTGCGAAGAAGATGATGAAGGACGCGCCGCCCAGCGCCTTGATGTCGAAGCCGTGCACCTTGAACAGGTAGGTCGGCATCCAGGTCAGCAGCCCGTAGAACGTGGTGTTGAAGAACATCCAGCC
This sequence comes from Bradyrhizobium sp. USDA 4506, assembly GCF_054058795.1. NCBI lineage: Bacteria > Pseudomonadati > Pseudomonadota > Alphaproteobacteria > Hyphomicrobiales > Nitrobacteraceae > Bradyrhizobium > Bradyrhizobium sp. USDA 4506. The sequence continues at coordinate 3,333,139 of NZ_JBSSBM010000002.1, forward strand.
GAGGCACATGCACCACACCGAGCGAAACCGGAAATACGCCATCCAGCTTGCGCCCGAAGACGGCGGCGTCGCCGCATCCTCGATCGCGTGCGCCTCCTCGAGATAGCGCGCCTCGGCTTCATTGACCGACGGATGCTCGCGCGGCACGTTGCGGATGTAGTACCAGGCCCACAGCCCGCACAGCATGGTGCCGACGCCGGCGATGACGAAGGCGACGCGCCAGGAGCTGAACGCCGCCATCAACCAGGCGATCACGATCGAGCCGAGCGCCGCACCAAGCGGCGCGCCGCCGTCCAGCAAGGTGGCGCCGCGGCCGCGCTCGGTCTGCGTCATCCAGATCGCGTTGAGCTTGCCGCCGGCCGGATAGATCGGCGCTTCCGACGCGCCGAGCCCGAGCCGGGTCAGCAGCAGCAGCATCCAGCTGGTGGACAGCGCCGCCAGCGCCTGGAAGAAGCCCCAGAACAGCGTCGCGAGCGCGATCACGATACGCGGCTTGAAGCGATCGGCGAGCATGCCGCCCGGCACCTGCATCAGCGCATAGGTCCAGAAGAACGAGCTCAGGATCAGGCCCTGCATCGCCGGATCGATATCGAACTCCTTGGCGATGACCGGCATCGCGACCGAGAGCGAGGCGCGATCGATATAGTTGATCGAGATCAGGAACAGCATCAGCAGGAAAATCTTCCAGCGCACGCCTGAAGGCTTTGCCGTATCTGCCATTGCGATGGTGGACACCTGATCGCTCATTGCTTGCTCCTCCCGACAGATTGTTTTGCCCTGCCGCGCCCCTCGTCCTTGACGGTCGCTGGCCTCTCCTGCCCTGCGTGAAGTCTGCTTCAAGGCGGCAAACGGGACAAGCACATTTTGTATTCTGCATACAATTTAGTTTATCTTATTGATATAAGTCGATATTTTATCAATCTTGCGCTTCAATTGAGCAGCCGATGATCAGGAATTGGGCGTCAGGTCAGCCGCACGAGGCAGGCGATTGCAGGGAATTGGCCCGGCGTCGCCGCTGCAACAATCGCCCGCCTCGGTGCTCTGCTCACTGCAAAAACGAGCCTAGCCCGCATGAGCGAAGCGACATGCGGGGACAAAACCAGCCCCGGATATCGCTTCGCTCATCCGGGCTACGTAGGCACGGACAGCGGCGCCCCGGGGCCGTTGCCCGGGACGCAGTGAGTGAGCTAGCGACGGATGAAGGCCGCCACCACCGCGCTGGAGGTTGCGCAGACGGCGACCACCAGGAACACCAGCGAGGTCTGGTTATGCTTGTCCATGAAGTGGCCGATCATCGGCTCGCCGAGACCTGCGAACAGGTAGGCGAAGAAGTTCATCACCCCGGTCGCGGTCCCTGCCCGTTTGTGGCCGACCAGATCCGGGCACAGCGCCCAGAACGAGGATTGCGGACCGTAGGTGAAGAAGCCGCACAGGAACAGCACGGTCATCCCGAGAACGATGTCCGAGGTCGGGATCGCGTACATGCACAGCGAGGTGACCGCGGCGAGCGCCATGTAGAGCACGATGGCGAGGTAGCGGCGCGAGCCGAACACCTTGTCCGAGACCCAGCCATTGCTGAACGCGCCGACCGCCATGCCGACCGGCAGCGCGATGCTGATCCAGCGCGGATCGATCACCGAGGCGGCGCCGGCCTTGGCCCAGTTGCCGCCGAGGAAGTGGACGGGCACCCACACCAAGAGGCCGTAACGCGCCGCGTTCTGGAAGCCGATCGCGACGCCGGCGACCAAAAGGCGCCAGTTCGACAGCACCGCCTTGTAGCGCGCCAGCGAGCCCTCATTGGCGCTGACCGCAGTTTCCGCAGAGGCGACATCGTCGGCCTCGTCATGCGGCGAGGCAAAGCCCATGTCCTCGGGCTTCTCGCGCGCGATCAGATAGAACGCGATGCCGCCGAGCAGCAGCAGCACGACCGGGATACGGAAGATCCAGCGCCAGTCGAGCTGGAAGTAGCCGACCACGACCAGCGAGGTGACGAACGACAGCACCGAGGCGAGACCGGCCGCGAATGTATAGAGTCCGTAGACCGTGCCGCGCTCGTGGCGGCCCCACCAGTTCGACAGCAGCCGGCTGCCCGGCGCCCATCCCATCGACTGGAAATAGCCGTTGATGCCCCAGAACGCGGTGAGGCTGACGATCCCGGTCGAGAGACTGGTGGCCCAGTTCATGATGAAGGAAAGGATCGCGCCCGCGCTCATCACGCGGCGGCCGCCGAACTTGTCGCCGAGATTGCCGTTGATCGCCTGCCCGACCGCGTAACACCAGAGCAGCGCCGCGCTGGCCCAGCCCAGCGCCTCCTTGGTGACGCCGAACTCGGCCTGGATGCCGGGAATGGCGAAGCCGAAGGTTTGCCGCCCGGTGTAGAAGAACAGATAGCAGAACATCGCCGCGAACAGCATCCGCCACTGCGCGCGGCGGAACGATGTCGCGAGCTCCGGATTTTGCACTCCGACCGAGCCGACGCCCGACGGACTGAACGTGATCGACATTAAGGCCTCCCCTGATTGATTGGTGATTGCAGTCGGCCGCCGCGTTGTTCTTGTTGCGCGCGTGCGGCCCTCGTTCGGACGTCCCTATGCCGGCCAGGGCAGCGAATAGGTCTTGACGTTGGTGAAGCTCTTGATCGCCTCCTGCACGCCTTCCTTGTAGCCAAGGCCGGAATCCTTGATCCCGCCGAACGGTGACATCTCGATCCGGTAGCCCGGCACTTCCCAGACGTTGACGGTGCCGACGTCGAGCTCATTGACGAACCGCGTGATGTAGTCGAGCCGGTTGGTGCAGACGCCAGACGACAGGCCGAACGCGGTCGCGTTCGAGATCCGGATCACGCTGTCGATGTCGTTGGGCACGCGGATGATCGGGATCACAGGCCCGAAGGTCTCCTGCATCACCAGCTCGCTGGTGTAGCGAATCCGGTCGACCACGGTCGGCGGATAGAGCGCGCCGTCGCGAGCGTTACCGTGCAGCAGCTCGGCGCCGTCGGCGACGGCGGCATTGACGCGGCGCTCGAATTCCTTCGCCGCGCCCTCATGGATCACGGTGCCGACGTCGACCGTCGGGTCCATCGGGTCGCCGCATTTCAGCTTGCGCGCCTTCTTCAGCACCAACGCGACAAAATCGTCAGCGACCGCCTCGACGCAGAGGATGCGCTTGACGGCGGTGCAGCGCTGGCCGGAATTCTTGGTGGCGCCGGTGACCGCGAGTTCGGCCGCCTTGTCGAGGTCGGCGTCCTCCATCACGATCAGCGGATCGTTGCCGCCGAGCTCGAGCACCAGGCGCTTGTAGCCCGCTTTATTGGCGATGTGCTTGCCGACCCTGACCGAGCCGGTGAAGGTCACGAGATCGGCGTCCGGATCGGTGATCATCGCATCCCCCATCGAATGCGGATTGCCGGTCACCACCGACAGCATCTCCGGCGGCAGCCCGGCTTCGTACAGCACGTCGGCGAGCGCGAGCGCGGTCAGCGGCGTCAGCTCGGTCGGCTTCAGCACCACGCGGTTGTTGGTCGCGATCGCCGGCGCGATCTTGTGGCTCACCATGTTGAGCGGATGGTTGAACGGTGTGATCGCCGAGATCGCGCCGAGCAGCGGGGTGCGCGTCGTGAAGATCTTGCGCGCCTTGCCCTGCGGGCTGATGTCGCAGGAGAACGTCTCGCCGTCGTCCTTGATCGCGAGCTGGCCGGCAAACGAATAGACGTCATAGGCGCGCCCGGCCTCGTAGAGCGAATCCTTCCAGCACAGGCCGGACTCGGCGGTGATCAACCGCGCAAATTCCTCCTTGCGCCCGGCCAGGATCTCGGCGGTGCGCAGCAGGATGCGCTGGCGCTCGTAGCGCGTCAGCTTCGGCTTGAACGCGGCCGCCTTGGCGAAGGCGCTGCGCACATGCTCCGGCCGCGCCGCCGGCACCGTGCCCACCACCTTGTTGGTGTAGGGACTGAAAACCTCGACATGCTCGTCGGTGTCGACGAGGATGCCCGCGATGCGCATCTGCTCATGGCGAACGGCCGGGCTCTGGATGTTCATGGCACTGTCCTTGGGGTCCGAATGCGTCACTGGATGCGGTTGAGCGCGACGTCGAAGGCGTCGAAGTTGCGCAGGGCGTGGCCGGCGGGCAGCGCGATCTTGCGGTTGGCGATCAGCGGCACCCGCTCCTCGGTCAGTCCGCCATGCGAGCGCAGCGGCTCGGTCAGGCCCGACAGATCGTGACGCGCCTCGCTGGTGCCGAGCACCTTGTGCCTGGTCGAGATCACGACGATGTCGCCGATCCGGTCCGGCGGCAGCTCGAACCTGGCGCAGGCCTCGTTGCGCGTCAGCGCGACCTCGATGCCTCCCGTCGCACGCAGCCGCGACAGCAGCGTGTCGACGTTGGCGCCCTCCGGCGTGTAGATCGTCGCGAACGAGCCGAGCGAGCCGTGATGGGCGACATAGGGATCGGTGATCGGCAGGATCACGCGTGCGGCACCCGTACCCGTCCAGTCGTCCATGACGTCCTGGAGGTAGATCACGTCGGGCTTGCCGTCGGGCAGGAACTTGTCGTTCATGCCGTGGTCGGCGGTCGCCACGATGTTGCAGCCGAGCGCATCGAGCTTCGCGAGATAGCCGTCGATCATCGCGTAGAAGTCGTTGGCGATCTTGGTGCCGAGCCCGACCTTGTGCTGGATGTAGTCGGTGGTCGACAGGTACATCAGATCGGGACGGTAGCGCTCGACCAGCTTGACGCCGGCCGCGAACACGAAGCGCGACAGATCGGCGGAGTAGACCTCGGGCAGCGGCAGGCCGACGAAATCGAGCACATCATCGATGCCGTTGGCGGCCTTGGTGGCCTGGTCGGCCTTCTCCGACGAGAACGCGATGGCGCGGCCGCTGGAATAGTCCAGACCGTACGCAAGCAAGGTGCGCAGCTTGTCCTTGGCGGTGACGGCGGCGACCTTGTAGCCGGCGTCGTGGACACCGGCGAGGATGGTCGGTGCGCGCAGGAACTTCGGATCGTTCATCATGACTTCGGCGTTGTTCGCCGTGTCATAGAAGTAGTTGCCGGCGATGCCATGCACCGCGGGCGGCCGTCCGGTGATGATCGAGAGGTTGTTCGGATTGGTGAAGCTCGGGATCACGCTGGCGGCATGGACATGCGCGCCCTCCTTCATGAAGCGCGCGAAGGTCGGCGCGACGCCGGCCTCGATCGCCCGCTCGATATAGCCAGGCTCCGAGCCGTCGAGGCAGATCACGACCGTCGGCCGCGTCGGCGCGTCGTAACGGCGCCCGTTGACGGTGATTGTCTTGCGATTGTCTTGCATGATACCTCTCCTTGTCACTGCGCCGCCGTCACGCGCTCACCGCGCTCGGCATCCGCTGCGTCTGCGCTGCCTCGATCAGCCGTTCCTTCGATCCCAGGAAGTTGCGGCCGCGCTCGCCTTCGAGCGAGTCCGCGATCAGCGCGTGCCATTCGGCGCGCTCGATCCTGTAGGCGGCCGGATTGCAGGAGATGCCGAGCCGCGCCATGAAGTCCTCGAGATCGTCGGCCGCGCGCGCGAGGTCGCTGCCGAAGATCTGCCGGAGGCTGTCCTCGCAGAGCCCGCCTGCCCCTTTGACGCTGCGCAGCACCATCGGCAGCGAGAACGAGCAGGCGATGCCGTGCTGCACGCCGTGCCGCAGCGTGATCGGATAGGACAGCGAATGCGCGATCGCGGTCTTGGTGTTGGAGAACGCGAGGCCGGCAAACAGTGCCGCCTGCGCCATGCGGCTGCGCAGCTCGAGATTGCCGAGGTCATTGGCGAGCTTCGGCAGCACGTCGAGGATGCTGCGCGCCGCGGCCACCGCGTGGTTGGCCGACACCGGGTTGTTGTTGACGTTCCAGATGCTCTCCAGTGCATGCGACAGCGCGTCGAGCCCGGTGCTGACGGTGAGGAGTTGCGGCTTGCCGAGCATCAGGCGCGGATCGATCACGGCATGGGTCGGATAGAGCGACGGACGCGCCAGCGAATATTTCTTGCCGTTGGCCTCGTCCCACACCGTGCCCCAGCAGGTCACCTCGCTGCCGGTGCCGGCGGTGGTCGGCACCGCGATGATCGGGATCGCCGCGAGGCGCTCGGCGCCCTGCTGCGTCTCCAGATAGGTCTTGACGGTCGCGAAGTCGCCGCCGGCGGCCGCGAACACCTTTGCGGAGTCGATCACCGAGCCGCCGCCGAGCGCGACGATCACCTCGGGCTGCCTCGCGAGCCCGGCAAAGCGCGCGGTCTGTTCGGTGAGCAGGCGGTAGTCCGGATTGGGCGCGACGTCGCGGATGGTCAGGACCGACGGTCCCGCCGCGGCGCGCAGCCGCCGCTCCAGCTCGTCGAAGACCGGCTCGCCATAGGTCACGAGCGCGTAGGCGCGCTTGCCGATCAGTCCCGGCAGCTTGTCGAAGCTGCCGGCTCCGAATTCGATCCTCACCGGGTTGGAATAAGTCCAGTCCATCAGCGCGTCCTCCGTTTGGCGCGAAGGTACGGCGCCGGCTGCTATTGACAAATTCATTCTACGGATGCGTTCTATTGATTATGTCAATAGTGTTCAGCCAGCTGCGCGCCTTCCATGCGGTCGCCGCCCATGGTGGCTTCACCGCGGCCTCGCGCGTGCTCAACGTCGGCCAGCCGACATTGACCATCCAGGTCAAGGAGCTGGAGGAGAGCTACGGCGTCGAGCTTTTGATCCGGAAGCCGCGGCATACCGAACTCACCGAGGCCGGCGCCGCGCTGTTCGAGATCACCCGCGGCATCATGACGTTCTGCGACGAGGCCCACGACCTCCTGGCCGCGCACGGCAAGGCGACCAAGGGCCATCTGCGGGTCGCGACCGTCGGACCGTTTCATGCCACCGAAATCATCGCGGCGTTCAAGCGCGATCATCCGGAGGTGCAGATCTCGACCCTGCTCGGCAATTCCGAACGCACCTTCCGCCACATCGTCGACTTCGAGGCCGACGTCGCGATCCTGGCGGAGGTGCCGGAGGATCCGCGCGTCACCATGATCCCCTACCGCACGCACCGCGTGATCGTGTTCGTCAACCGCGACCATCCCTGGTTCAAACGCAAATCGGTCAGGCTGCGCGAGCTGGCCGACCAGCCTATCGTGCTGCGCGAGCGCGGCTCGACCACGCGGCGCGCGTTCGAGGCGACGATGCAGGCCGAGGGCATCAGGATCGAGCCGGTGTTCGAGATCGAGAGCCGCGAGGGCGTGTGGAAGGCGGTCGAGCGCGGCCTCGGCATCAGCGTCGTCGCCGACTTCGAATTCGTGCCGCATCCCAACCTGCGCGCGCTGGAGATCAGCGACCGCACCATCAAGACCCAGTACAGCATCGCCCATCACAGCGGGCGCGGTCATTCCCCGATCATCAAGGCGTTCATCGACACGGTTCGGCGGATGAAGGGGCGTGATGCTACCGCGAGGGGGTCTTCGGCCCGGCCTTGAGTGCGAACAGCGCCAGAAGCGCGGCCAAGCTCAGAGCCGATGTGACCGCAAGCGTGTAGCCACCGAGCGGCGAGATCAGGAATCCGAATATGAGGGGCGCGAGCGCTTGAGACAGTCGCGACGGCGCGCCGAGCAGTCCCAGGCGGTAGCCGTAATCCTTCGGACCGAATATCGCCAGCGGCAGCGTGCCGCGCGCGATGGTCAGGATGCCGTTTCCGGCACCGTGCAACAGCGCGAACACCCCCGCGAAGCCACCGCCGAACAGACCGATGACGCAGGCGCCCAAGGGATGTGTGATGCAGGCCAGGCGCGCTGACCAGAGCGGATGGAAGCGCTTCAGCAGGCTCGCTTCGACAATGCGTGCCGCCACCTGCGCCGGGCCGATCAGTGCGCCCGCCGCGATCGCCTGCGCCGGCGTCGCACCGAGCGACTCCAGAATTCGCGGCAGATGAACCGCCATCGCCGACGTCACGCTCCAGGCGGCGGCGAAGGCAAAGGCGAGCAACACCATCGCGCGATCGATGGCAATGTGCGGCTTCGGCGTGTCGGCCGCGATCCGATGCTCCCGCTTTAGCCCGGGGATCAGGAGGCCGTTGAGCGGCAAGCAGATCAGGATGTGCGCAGCGGCCCAGCCGAAGCAGGTCCAGCGCCAGCCGATGGTTGCGAGCCCCCACGCACTCAGCGGCCAGCCGATCGTGCTGGCAAAGCCCGCGATCAGGGTAATGCCGGTGATGGAGCGACGGGCGGCGTTGCCGTAGATGCGCCCGAGCGCCGCGAAGGCTGCATCATACAGGCCAAGACCCATGCCGACGCCGAGCAACAGCCAGCTCACCGCCATCAGCACGCCGCCCTGCGACAGCCCGAGCAGGATCAGACCGGACGCCAGGATGAGGTTGGACGCGCAGAGCACTTCGCGTCCGCCCATCCGGTCGATCTGGCGGCCGACGCGCGGACCGAGCAGCCCGGAGATCACGAGCGCCATCGAGAACGCGGCGAACAGCCAGTTCGTCGAGATGCCGAGGTCCCGCGCGATCGAGTCCGCGAGGATGGCAGGCAGATAATAGCTCGACGCCCAGGCAAGGGTTTGCGTGGTCCCGAGCGCAACAATCAGGACGTTGTCTGCACGGCGGCTCATCCGGCGCGCGCACCCGGCGTCCTGGACGGAACCACTTCTCCGTCTTCCTTGACGAACTGGCCAATGTCCGTGGCGAGAAGGTCAAGCACGACCTCGGACGGCCGGCACAGTTTCACGCCGTTCGGCGAGACCACGATCGGCCGATTGATCAGGATCGGATGCGCGATCATGAAATCGATCAACTCGTCGTCGCTCCATTTCGGATTGGCAAGGTCGAGCGCTGCATAAGGCGTGCCTTTCTCGCGGAGCAGCGCGCGGGGCGTCATGCCCATGGCCTTGATCAGGGAGATCAGCGTGTCGCGCGCGGGCGGCGTCTTGAGATACTCGACGATCTCCGGCTCCTCCCCGCTTTGGCGGATCATGGCCAGCGCGTTGCGCGACGTCCCGCAAGCGGGATTGTGGTAAATCGTGATCGTCATCGGATTGCTTCCATCTTCGTTTCGCTCTGCCGCAGGAGCCACGTCATCAGCGCCAGCGCGGCCATCGCCCCCAGAATCTCGGCGACGATGAATCCCGGCAGGTCCTGCGCGCGGATACCGGAAAACGTATCGGTGAATGATCGCGCGATGGCAACGGCTGGGTTGGCGAAAGACGTGGAGGCGGTGAACCAGTAGGCGGCGGTGATGTAGAGCCCGACCAGCCATGGGATAGCGGCCTCGCGAAACCGCAGGCCACCGATGATCGTTGCGACCAGTCCGAACGCGGCAACGAATTCCGCAAACCACTGCGGGAACCCGGTCCTCGCCCTGGCGGAGAACTCCAGGAGCGGCAGGCCGAACATGGCATGCGCGACCATCGCACCCAGGATTCCCCCGAGCACCTGCGCCGCGACGTACTGCGCCGCGTGCGGCAGGCGGAGTTCGCCCTTGAGCGTGAACACCAGCGTAACCGCCGGATTGAAGTGCGCGCCGGATATCGGTCCAAGGATCGTGATCAGCACCACCAGGATGGCACCGGTCGGCAGCGTATTGCCGAGCAGCGCCAGCGCCACGTCCTTGGTCAGGGTTTCTGCCATGATGCCGGAGCCAACGACGGTCGCGACCAGAAGCAACGTGCCGAGACCTTCGGCCACAAGGCGCCGTGGCAGATCGAAATCGCGCATCAGACGCGCGCCTTCTTCTTGCTCGTGGAAGGCTTGCACTGGGCGGCGGCGAGCGCCGGCGCGCAGATCTCCGGGTGGCCCGCGCAGCAATCCTTCATCAGGAAGGCAATGAGGTCGCGCAAACCGGTGAAATCCGCCGAGTAGATGATCGAGCGCGCCTCGCGGCGCGGCAGGATCATGCCGGCGTGTTCGAGGTCCTTCAGATGGAACGACACGTTGGATGGCGACACCTCGACCGCCTCGGCAATCGCCCCCGCGGCCATCCCCTCAGGACCGGCCTTGACCAGCAATCGCACGATCCGCAGCCGCGTTTCCTGCGACAGCGCGGCAAACGCGGTTCGGGCTTGACGCTCCTCCATCTTTCGATAATCCTACAATTCAATAATCATTGGAATGAGGATAGCAGCCATGGACACGCTTGCCAATACCCGTTCGATCGTCGGCGCCCTGCTTCCGGTGGAAGAGCTGTCATCCGCGGCCCTCCTTTCCGGCCTTGAGGCGCACAAGGAGAAACCGCTGATCTTCAGCTACGACGGCCGGGACGTCCGCCCCAGCTACCACGTGACCGAAGTCAAGACCGGTTCGTTCAGGGCGCTCGATTGCGGCGCGAACCCGGAGAGCTGGAGCGAGACCTTCATTCAGCTCTGGGACATCGAGGAGGAAAACCGCGGTCACATGCCGGCCGGAAAATTTCTTGCGATCATCCGCAAGGTCGACGAGGCCGTCGGCTTCGACCCGCAAGCCCGGCTGACGTTCGAGGTGAGCGACGGTGTTCGGCCGATGCAGATCTATCGCGCCGAACGCATGGATGCCGGCGACGCGGCGATCCGCGTCTATCTCTCGGCGCGCCCGTCGAGCTGCAAGCCGCGCGACCGATGGCTCCAGGAACAGCAGTCCTGCTGCGTACCGAAAGCCAAACAGCCTTGCTGCGGGTGATGGATGCTTGAACGCCTGATATGGCCAGACGTGTCACGCGGATTGGCGCTCGCGGCAAGGCTGCCCGGAAATCGCCGATCACTGAGTTGCCCGACAGGTCAAGCCTCCGAAGCAAAAATATTTCGCTTTATCAGAAGCGCAACTCAGTGTATGAATAACGCGTCTCACCCGATCGAGGGGCGCTGCGCATCGTCACGGGTGTTGCGGTGAGATGCGGTGGACGCGGCAAGCGCAACTGACGAGTGCGCATGATGCGGACGGCGAAATCGTGCAGGCCTGACGCCCTAGCGGCAGGTGTCCTCTCGCAAAGTGCGCAAACGTTTGCGAGGGCGGCGACAAAAAAGCCCAGTCTCGCCGGGGAGAGCACGTATAAGCCGTAACCCATCGCGCAGGGAAAGCCGGGTTGTTTCCGGTTACACCTGTGGTCCTACCCCCCGAGCTTTCTACCTTTTGCTCGGGGCCCATGGGTGCGATCGGCACCCGGCTTTCCCTGCGCCCTCTGTTCAAGAGAGGGCGGAACAAAAAGCAAAGCTCGGGCAGATCATGTCGCGAGAATGCGAAAGTTTGACTCCCGATCGTGCAACACACTCGCTGTCGTCCCTGCGAAAGCAGGGACCACCACAGATCGGCATTGTCGCGGGATGGTTGAACGACGAGTCCCGTTCACAACACGGGCCGCGGAGTATGGGTCCCTGCTCCCGTGCGCAATTGCGCACTAGGCAGGGACGACACCGAGATTGCAGCGATGATGGAGCGCGCCCTACCCGCTCAAGCCGCCGTCGGCTCGCTCGACAGCGCGGCGAACACCGTCTCCGGCGAATGGGCGATCACGGCGAGCAGCGCGCGGGCAGGTCCGCGTGGCGCGCGCTTGCCCTGCTCCCAGTTGCGGATGGTTTCCACGGGCACGCCGAGCTTGGCGGCGAATTCCAGCTGGGTGAGCTGGGCCCGGCGGCGCAGATCGCGTACGGCCGGCTGCGCGGCCGCAGGCTGCATCGCCGCCCGGTCGGGATGTGCGGGCACGAGCGGGATTTCCTGCCCGTCGCGCAATTCGACGATGCGTCCGTCCGCCTTGAGCCGCAACCGCTGCATGATGGCCCCCGTGATGGCCCCTTGGAGATAGCGGCATCATCGATGAAGCGCGTTAAGTTCGGATTAACGATAAGCGGCCCGGCGCGGCTCGCGCCCGAACCATGCGCCGCCCTACCCGCGAGCGCGTTACTTGAGGCCGAACCACAGCGTGGCGATGCCGAGGAACGAGAAGAAGCCGACCACGTCGGTGACGGTGGTGACGAAGGTGCCGGAGGCGACCGCGGGGTCGGCCCGCACCCGTTCCAGCACCATCGGGATCAGGATGCCGCCGAGCGCGCCGGCGACCAGATTGCAGATGATCGCAAGCCCGATCACGATGCCGAGGCCGGGGATCTTGAACCACGCCACCGCGGCAACGCCGGTGATGACGGCAAAGGCGATGCCGTTGACGAGCCCGACCATGGTCTCGCGCAGCACCACCCGCATCGCGTTGTACGGGCCGAGCTCGCGGGTGGCGAGCGCGCGCACCGCGACCGTCATGGTCTGGGTCGCGGCATTGCCGCCCTGGCTCGCCACGATCGGCGCCAGCACCGCGAGCGCCACCATCTTCTCGAGCTGGCCCTCGAACAGACCGAGCACCGACGAGGCCAGGAACGCGGTAGCGAGATTGACCAGGAGCCAGTTGAAGCGGCCGCGGGCGATGGTCCACACCGTGTCGGACAGCTCTTCGTCGCTGGTGACGCCGCCGAGCGCCTTCAAGTCTTCGTCTGCCTCCTCCTCGATCACGTCGACGACGTCGTCGATGGTGATCACGCCGACCAGCCGGTCGATGGTGTCAACCACGGGAGCTGCGACCAGGTTGTACTTGCCGAACATCCGCGCGACCTCTTCCTGGTCTTCCAGCGCGGAAACCCGGCGACGGTCCTCGTCGATCAGATCCTTGATCGGGACCGGGCGGCGCGCGCGCAGCAGCACGTCGAGCGGCACGGCGCCGAGCAGGTGCTTGTCGGCATCGACCACATAGATTTCGTAGAAGCGATCCGGCAGGTCCGGCGTGTCGCGCATGTAGTCGATCGCCTGCCCGACATTCCAATCTGGCGGCACCGCGATGAACTCGGTCTGCATCCGCCGGCCGGCGGAATTCTCCGGGTACAGCAGACTGCGCTCGATGTCCTCGCGCTCGGCCGCCGGCAGCTTCTCCAGGATCTCTTCCTGGTCCTCCTCGTCGAGACTCTCCAGGAGCTCGACGGCGTCGTCAGATTCGAGCTCGCGGACGCCCTCGGCAACCGTCTCCGGCTCGAGTTCCTCGAGGATCTCCTCGCGGACGGTCTCGTCGACTTCGTTGAGCGCCGAGAAGTCGAAATCGGTGCCGGTGATCTCGACCAGGGTGACGCGGTCGTCCGGCTCCAGCGCCGCGATCAGGTCGCCGAGATCGGCCTCGTGCAGTTCCGCCACCACCTCGCACAGCAACGGCCGGTCGGCGGCGTGGATGGCCCGGGTGATCGCCGCGACGAATTCGCCGCGGAGCTCGCCCTCCTCGTCCCGCATCGGCATCCGGGCCAGCGGATCGGCCTCGGCGGGTTCGGCAACGTCGAAATTCTCGGCCATGCCGTGTTTCGCCGGTTTGACAGGAGGGGAAAAACTGGTTGGATGAGTGCGGAACGGATTACCTAATCGGTGGGGCCCAGTGCAATGAGAAAGATGTCGAGCGCACCGCGACCGCTCCGGAAGGCTTTCGCGGCGCTGGTCGCGCTCGCGCCTATTGCACTGTTCGGCTCGGCGCACGCCGCCGAATGCCAGCGCAAGGACGCGCTCGGCACCTCACGTGTACTCGAGGTCGACCCCGCGACCTATCCGCGCGTCGGGCTGAAGAGCTTTCCGCAGACCCTGCCGCTCAGGGATGGCGAGGTCGTGCTGACCTTCGACGACGGACCGACGCCGGGGGTCACCGACAAGGTGCTGACGGCGCTGGCGGCTGAATGCGTGCAGGCAACCTTCTTCATGGTCGGCCGCAACGCGGCCGATCATCCCGATATGGTCCGCAAGATCGCGCGCCTCGGCCACACCATCGGCTATCACAGCTGGGACCATCCACATCTCAACAAACTCCCGCCGGATCAGGCCGAGGCGAACATCAACCGGGGGATCGAAGCGGTCCAGAAGGCCCTGCGCGGCACCGAGAGCAAGATTCCGAGCACGCCGTTCTTCCGGTTCCCCTATTTCGAATCGACACCCGCCCTGCTGGACCACCTGGAAAAGCGCGGTATCGCGGTGTTCGGAGCCGATTTCTGGGCCAGCGATTGGAACAAGATGACCCCCGAGGAGGAACTGAAGCTGCTCACCGGGCGGCTCGAAGGCCACCGCAAGGGAATTGTCCTGCTGCATGACCCGCAAATGCGGACAGCCGAGATGCTGCCCGCCTTCTTGAGGTACCTGCAGGAGCATAAATACCACGTCGTCCACGTCGTCCCGGCGGCGCTGAAAACCGTGTCCGACCGGTCACATTGAACCCGGGACCCAAGGTGGATTACAGACCGTTAAGGCGGCATTCATGGCGCCGCACCTAAGGATTCGTCAGTGCGTTTGGAATGCGGCCGAGATTCGATGATTGCAAACGTCCTGGTGATGATCCGGAAGCGGTCGCGGACCGTGGTCCGCGCGGGGCTGCTGGGCTGCGGCTTGATGACGCCGTATGCCGCCCTCGCCGCAGACTGCCCTAACCCCAACGCACTCGGCACCTCGCGGACCCTCGTCGTCGATCCCAAGGAGCATCCCCGGATCGGCACCATGCAGTATCCGGAGACCTTGCCGCTCGCCGATCACGAAGTGGTACTGACCTTCGACGACGGGCCGTTACCTAAATACAGCAACCAGGTGCTGGCGATTCTCGCCAGCCAGTGCGTCAAGGCGACCTTCTTCACCATCGGCTCCCAGGCCCGGTTCAATCCGGAGGGCGTGCGCAAGCTGATCGCGGCCGGACATACCGTCGGCACGCACAGCCAGAACCATCCGCTGACGATGAACAAGATGCCGCTCGAGAAGGTGCGGCAAGAGGTCGACGACGGCATCGCCTCGACGCTCGCCGCCCTCAATGGCGACAAGAGCAAGCTCGCGCCGTTCTTCCGGATTCCCGGCCTGATGCGCGCCGAGATCCCGGAGGCCTATCTGGCGTCCCAGGGCATCCAGGTCTGGAGCGCCGACTTCCCCGCGGACGACTGGCGCCACATCTCGCCGCAGCGGGTCTATGACCTCGCGATCCAGCGGATCGAAGCCAAGCGCAAGGGCATCCTGCTGCTGCACGACATCCAGCCGCGCACCGTTGCGGCGCTGCCGCGCATCCTCAGCACGCTGAAGGAGCGCGGCTACCGGATCGTTCATGTCGTGCCCGCAACGCCCGATCGCCCGGCGACGCCGACCCAGCCGCAGCAATGGTACCTGCATCCGCCGACCGAGACGGTGGCGACCACGCGCTGGCCCAAAATTCCGAATTTCGTGTTCACCGCGACGCGGACGCTGCCTGCCCCGGTGTTTGCCGACATGGATTGGCGCGATGCCGACATCCTCGACCACGCACAGCACGCCCGGGTTGCGATGCCCGTCCGCACGCTGTGGCCGCAGCCCCAGCTTGCCCGGTTCGCATCCGTCTCGACATTGCCGGTCCCGGCGTCCGACGTGTTCCGCGTTCCCGAGGCGCTTGACCTGACCCTGCTCGCAGCCCGATCGGCGGCCAATCGCCGCCTCGTGCAGCGCGCGGCAGTTGGCGTTGGCATACCGCGCGCGCAGGCGTTCTCCGCGCGCCAGGCCAGGCATCCGAAACAGGCCGCGCATCACGTGCCCGCCGCGGCGCACGGCAGAGCCCATGGCGCCCCCTTGCATGTCGCACCGCCGGCCGCGGACAATGCGTCAGTTCACGTCGCCAATAATCTGAAGAAGCGTACGCCGCGCGCCGAGGCGGCGGCGGCCGGCAGGCGCGTGCCTGATTGACGTGATCTAGCTGGCCACGATCTTGGCGACGCAGAGCAGGATCACCAGCGCCAGGAAGAAGATATCGATATAGGATTTGATCTCGCCGGCATGCCTGAGCACGGTGACATCGGCGACGATCTGCCTGCGCGAGGCGACAGCATTGGGCCCCTCGCCGGCCGCCGCGGCGAGCCGTCGCGTCTCGCCCTCCAGGCGCTCGATGCGCTGGAAGAAATAGAACGAGCGCAGGCCGGAAAAGGCGTGCATCGCCGCATAGACCAGGACCAGAATCGCGACCGTCGCGCGCTGCTCGTACTTCTCCAGAAGGTTCAGCGTGAAATAGACCAGCCCCAGGAACACGAAGTTGGAGACGACACGGTAGGCGTAGCTGCCAAAGATCATCAGGCGCTCCGGGTAAGCAAGCTTGCATCCGCGCAATCGCCAGAATCGGTGGCCGCGGTACCGGCATCTATTCGGTCGGCGTTACAGGATCGCGTCGAGCGGCATCTCCGCCTCAGCAGCCGGCTCCAAGTCTGGACATGAGTCACGCGCGGCCGGCGAGCGGCCGCGCTACGAAAACCTCAGCGATTTCAAGGATTAGTTGAGGCATGGTGCGCTCGGAGGGACTCGAACCCCCACGGTGTTACCCACTGCCACCTCAAGGCAGCGCGTCTACCAATTCCGCCACGAGCGCTTGGGATACCGGATGGAACCCCGAAGGCCCCGCCGGATCGACGGGGCCATGTAACAAATCACGGATGCAGGGACAAGGCGATTAATGCGGGAATTAGCCGCGAACCCCGGGAGATTTCGGCAGCATCTGCTTGACCTCGACCGCAATCCGGTTGCGGTCGACCAGGACCACGCCGCTGGCCACCGGCAGGTTGTTGGCGAGGATCTTGACCTCGTCGGCCTCGGTGGCATCCAGTTCGATGATGGCGCCGCGGGACAGCCGCATGACCTGGTGAATCGGCATCGTCGTGGTACCGAGGACCACCATGAGATCAACGCTGACTTTATCGAGGGTGGGCACTTCTGAGCCGCCGAACGGGAACTAGATTGTAGGTTCACCTGACCACGTTAGGGTTAGCTAATGGTTAACGACCGCCAAAGCCTCGATTTGACGACCTTTGCGCGCCCTCCGGGCGGCGAAGCGGTCGAATGGCGGATTTCCGACCGCGCGGTGCCCTACCCCGATTCGCTCGCCGCAATGGACGACCGGGTGGCGAAGATCGCGGCGGGCTCGGCCCCCGAACTGGTATGGCTGCTGGAGCACCCGCCACTGTATACCTCCGGCACCAGCGGCAAGGCCGACGATTTGCTCGCGCCGCGCTTTCCGACCTTCCAGAGCGGACGCGGCGGCCAGGTCACCTATCACGGCCCGGGCCAGCGCGTCGCCTATGTGATGCTCGATCTCAAGCGGCGCCGGCCCGATGTGCGCGCCTATGTCGCCTCGCTGGAAGAATGGATCATCCGCACCCTCGCCGCCTTCAACGTCCGCGGCGAGCGCCGCGAGGACCGCGTCGGGGTCTGGGTGCGGCGCCCGGACAAGGGACCGGACCATGAGGACAAGATCGCCGCGATCGGCGTGCGGCTGCGCCGCTGGGTCTCGTTCCACGGCATCGCGATCAATGTCGAGCCTGATCTTGCGCACTTCCAGGCCATCGTGCCCTGCGGCGTGGTCGATCCGCGCTATGGCGTCACCTCGCTGGTCGATCTCGGATTGCCGGTCACGATGGCCGATGTCGACGTCGCGCTCCGGCAGGCCTTTTCCGAGGTGTTCGGCGACACCGCAGCGCGCCTGCCGGAAGCGACGTCATAGGCTTCACGCCGCCTTCTGCGGCGCGACCTCGAGCTTGCTGGCGATGTAGCGGCGCTCCTGGGTGAGGCCGCCGAAGCCGTAGGCGTCGCCCTTCACCTCGTCGACATGGGCGTAGCTCTCGGTGTGGAGCGGCCCGAGCAATTCGCCCATCCGCTTGAACAGCGCCGCGAGATAGGCCGCCTTCTCGTCCTTGGTGTTGGTGCCCTCGGTGACGTGGATGTCGAGCCAGTAGCTCGCGAGCCCCTGCTCGGCGAGCGACTTGCCGCCCGCGAACCAGTCGGCCGCATCGGCGGACTTCACAATGATCGCGGTGACCTTGGGATCCTTGTGCAGAATCCCGGCGGTCAGGTCCGACACGGCGGCGGCGATGTCGGATTTCAGCGACGGCCTCTCGCGCGAGGTCGCGTAGGTGACGGTGATGAGCGGCATGATCGGTCTCCTTGAATCCGGTTGGCGCGGGTCAATCGCGCCTCCTCTAGCTAGACCTTCGCTCATCATCTTGGTATCTTATCTATATTGATAGCAATGATAGCGATCATTGATCATGACCGCCACGCTCGATATCGACACCGTGCAGGCCTTCCTCCTGGTCGCCGAGCTGCAAGGCTTCACCCGCGCCGCCGAGGCGCTTGGCACCACGCAAGCGGCGATCAGCATGAAGTTGCAGCGGCTCGAAACGGTGCTGGGCAAGCGGCTGGTCGAGCGCTCGCCGCGCGCGGTGCGGCTGACCGCCGACGGCGCGACCTTCCTGCAGCACGCCCGCGCGCTGATCGAGGTGCATGATCGCGCGCTGGCCGGCGAGAAACCCGCGCGGCAGCAGCTCACGCTCGGGATCAGCGATCACGCCGCGGGCCCGGAGCTGGTGCCGCTGCTGGAGCGGCTGCACGCGATGGCCTCCCAGCTTGCCCTATCCGTGACCATCGGCTTCTCGCGCGAAATGCTCGACGCTTATGATGGCGGCGAGCTCGACGCCGTGATCGTGCGCCAGGAAGGCAGCCGGCGCGGCGGCGAGAAGCTGACCGAGGACGAATTCGGCTGGTTCGCCGCCAAACGCTTCGTCTGGCCGCGCGGCGATGCGCTGCCGCTCGCGACCCTGGCGCCGCCCTGCGGCGTGCGCGCCCTCGCCGTGCGCGCGCTTGACAAGGCCGGCATCGCCTGGACCGAAAGCTTCGTCGGCGGCGGCGTCACCGCGGTGGTGGCGGCCGCGCTTGCAGGGCTTGCCGTCGCGCCCCTCGTCCGCCGCATCGCGCCGCCGGGCCTGGTCGATATCGGCCCTGCCCACAAGCTGCCGCGGCTCGGCACGTCGAAGGTGATGCTGCATTCGAAAGTCAGCGATCCCGCCAAGCTCGCGGCACTCAGGACGCTGGCTGCGACGTTTCGGAGCGTGGCGTCTGCGGCATAGGTTGAACATCGTAGCGGTTCACATCGAGTCTTCGCTTGCCGCCAGTTCGCACATGACGAACCAGTAGGTCAGGCCGGCGACAAACCCGGCCACGACGAACAGGCAAACCAGTCCGGATGTCCAGACAGCCGGGGATCGTAGAAGGACAGTGATGCTCAACGCACCGATCGCCGCGCCTGCGCAGGCGAAAAATCCCGCGGCCCTGATATGGAACTCCTCAGTGAACCAGACGACGATCGCAGTGGGAATTGCTGTGAGCAGACAGGTGATGATGAAGACCGCGGCCGACGGAAGCAGCATCATGACGATGCCGTAGAGCAGCCGCGCGACATCGCCGTGCGACGTCATCATCAGAACGGTCTGACCGACTGCGGAAATCACCGCGGTCGCGGCGCCACAGCCCGCAAGCCAGCCTCCGAATGCACGGGAACAGGTGCTGCACATCGAGGCCTCCTCACAGGATCGCATCGAACGCGCTGCGCAAGGTTTCGTGACGGAACACAAAGCCGTTGCTCAGCGCCTTGTTCGGCAGCACGCGCTGGCCGCCGAGCAAGAGCTCGTCGGCGAAGTCGCCGCCAACGGCGCGGAGCAGCGCCGCCGGCACGCGGAAGATCGCCGGCCGGTGCAGACGGCGTCCGAGCTCCTCGGTGAATTTCGTGTTGGTCACCGGGATCGGCGCGGTCGCGTTGACAGGACCGGACAGCTCAGGTCTCGCGATCACATGCGCGATCAGACGCACGAGGTCGTCGCGCTCGATCCACGACATCCACTGCTTGCCCGAGCCGAGCGGGCCGCCGAGGCCGAACTCGAACGGCGTCAGCATCCGCGTGATGAAGCCGCCATCGGTGCCGACCACGAGACCGATGCGCAAATATACCACCCGCACGCCGTGATCCGCGGCCGGCTTCGCCGCATTCTCCCAGGCCTCGCACAATTCGTGACTGAAGCAGGCGTGGGATTTCGCCGACTCCGTCAGCACCTGGTCCTGCCAGAGCCCGTACCAGCCGATCGCGGAGCCGCTCACGAGTACCGACGGCTTGCGTTCGAGGCGCGCGATCAGCTTGACCACATCAGACGTCATCTCGATGCGTGAGGCGACGATCTTGCGGCGCTTGGCCTCGGTCCACAGGCCGTTGCCGATCGGCTCGCCCGCGAGGTTGACGATGGCGTCGATCCCGGAGTCGGCGGGCAATTGGTCGAGGCTCGTGATCAGCGTCACCGGCGGCAGCAGCATGTCGGCCTTTGCCGGATTGCGGATCAACGCAATCACCTGATGGCCGGATGCGGTGAGGCTCGCGACCAGGCGGCTGCCGATGAAGCCGGTGGCGCCGGTGACGAGCACGGTCTGCCGCGCCGGCAATTTCTCGACCAGAGTCGCGGCCGGCACGCTGGCCATCCGTCCGAGGCGCCTCGTCGCGGCAAAGTCGCGCGCGCCGAACAGCGCGACGCCGAAGGCCGCAGCCGTCGCGAACAGACTTAACGGACCCGCATAGGCCGGCGCGACGGCGGTCGGCAGCATCGCCCAGCCGATCAGGACCGGCACCAGCAGCACGAGGATGGCGCCGTAATTGATCGCCAGCAGCGTGTGATTGATCCGCTCGCTCGGCGGCAGCTTTCGGCTCAGATCCTCCTCGACGAAATCCATCAAGGTGATGACGACCTCGACGACGAGGACGGCCATGATCGCGATCGCAAGGATGCCGTGCACTTGCAGCCAGCCGAGCACGAGGAACAGCAGCGCATAGAGCATGTTGCGCACGCTGTGCAGCTGCAGCTCGTGGCGCTGCGAGGGACGCCAGGCCAGCCGCTCGGTGAATTCGTGGTGATAGAACGTATCGAATGCGCCCATCGCAATCTGGATGGCGACAAGTGTCCAAAGCAGCGGCGTCATGGAGTGGCCTCCCTGAACACGGCGGACTGACGGATCAGCCTGCCGAAACGCGGGTGGATGATCTCCAGCGTGAAGCGGAAGTCACCGCAGCCGAGATCGGAATGGGTCACGGTGAGATCGCCCGGCGTAAGCCATTCGGGCAGCGGCAGGCGAAACGGACCGAGTTGCAGCGAATAGCCGACGCTGCGAAACACCAGCGCCTCGTGCTCGACCGCGATCCGCAGCGCCATGCTGACGCCGAAGCCGACATATTCCTCGAGCCCGGTCGAACCGGCAAAGCGCTTGGCGGAATGAATCACCTGCGGGAAGCCGTCGCGGCGCGCGCAGATGCGGGTCCAGACCTGGCCGCCGCTTGCCGCGTCCTCGGTGACGGTGACGATCATCGCCACGCGCGTTTCGGTGCCGGTCGGGAACGGTCCGCCGATCAGCCGTGCGGCCTGCGCCAGCCACCAGCCGATGCGGCTGCACGCCGCCTCCTCGACCTCGCCGACATAGACGACGGTGTTGCCGTCCTCGAACCGTTTCGAGAAGCGCCGCCAGATCGCAACCGGCAGGCGGCCCCAATCCTCGTCCGACAGCAATGCGCGGAAGCGATGGTCGTCGAGCAGCTTTGTATCGGAAGCCGGTGCTGTCTTTAAGGTGGATATCCTTGCTGACGCCATCGCACGCTCCCGTTACGCCGCCGCCTTTATTTGGCCCTGCTCGTGGGCAGGAAACTCACGATCTTCTCGCCGAGCTTGATCAGCGCGACCAGGCGCGGCCGCGGCACGTTCAGCATCTGCGTGTACCAGCGATCGACCAGCTCGGTGAATGTCAGCATCTCCTTCAGCCGCTTGCTGGCGAGCGGGCTGATCGCGGGATCGTCGGCCGCGTCGGAGACACAGGCGCGCAGCGCTGCGAGCGCGGGATCGATCTCGCGCTCCTTGCGTCCCGCCGCGATCTTGGCCGCGACCTCCCAGATGTCGGTCTCGGCCTCGAAGTGGTCGCGGCGATCGCCAAGGATCGGCACCCGCCGGATCAATCCCCAGGACAACAGCTCCTTGATCGAGTTGGAAACGTTGGAGCGCGCCATGCCGAGGGTGTCGGCGATGTCTTCCGCCGTCATCGGCGCTTCGGCAAGGTAGAGCAACCCGTGGATCTGGCTGACCGAACGGTTGACGCCCCATTCGTCGCCCATGTCGCCCCAATGCAGGATGAAGCGCTCGACGACGGCGGGAAGTTTTTTCTTGGCGGTTATTTCTGTCATGACAGAAATATCAGACGGTTCGGAGCAGAAGTCAAGGCTGGCCATGCTGTCCACGACGGCGCACGAGACATGGCAGGTCTCCTGACCTATCCGGCGCCTCGGCGAATGCCGTGCATCGGAGGTGAGGAGTTTTCCTTTGTGGCCCCCGAGCTCTTCGTCCAAGTTGATCCGGGTGGATGTTTTTGGGCCGTGCACCGGGTCGCCCGCGTCACGGCCGCAAGGGAGATTGCGCATGCCAGCGTCCGACAAGGAGTTCGTTGGGTCCATTCCAGAGCTTTACGACCGGCTCCTCGTGCCGATGATTTTCGAACCCTACGCACGCGATCTGGCGCAACGCGCCAAGGTGCTTGGCCCGCGCGACCTGCTTGAGACGGCAACCGGCACCGGCGCCGTCACCCGCGCGCTGGCGTCCGCGCTCGGCAGCGACGCCAGGATCGTGGCGACCGACCTGAATGAACCGATGCTCGAACGAGCGAAGTCACAGATGCCGGGCCGGACCGCAATCACCTGGCGGCAGGCCGATGCGCTGAACCTGCCGTTCGACAACGCGAGCTTCGACGTCGTCGCCTGCCAATTCGGCGCGATGTTCTTCCCCGACAAGCCCAAGGGTTATTCGGAGGCGCGCCGTGTGCTGAAGCCAGGCGGCCGTTTCCTGTTCAGCATGTGGGGTCGCATCGAAGACAACGAGTTTGCCGACGTGGTGACCCAGGCATTGGCGGAGGTCTTTCCGGCCGACCCGCCGCGCTTCTTGGCGCGCACGCCTTATGGCCACTACGCGGCCGACCCGATCCGGGCCGATCTTGCAGCCGCGGGCTTCAGCAAGATCGAGATCGACGACGTTCGGCTGCAAAGCCGGGCGAATGCGCCGCATGATCCTGCGATCGGCTTTTGCCAGGGATCACGGTTACGCGGCGAGATCGAGGCGCGCGGCGGTATCGGCCTTGATGCCGCGACCGAGCACGCCGCGTCGGCGATCGCGCGCCGCTTCGGCAACGGCGCGATCGAAGGCCGGATTCAGGCGCTGGTGATCTCAGCGGTCGCGTAACGACGCGCTTCAGATCGTGGGCAGGACCGAGAACCGCTCCCCTGCCCGGCGCTGGTTCAAAAGATCGGAACTGCCAGATGCGGCGTGCACGGCAGCGACGCGCGCCGAGAACGGACCGCGGCCACATGCCGTGATCATTTCAGTGACGACGTCGTCGGGGCCGGCGAACACCGCCTCGACGCTGCCGTCACGGCGGTTGCGGACCCAGCCTTCGAGGCCGCGCGCGTTTGCCTGCTCGTCGACCCAGGCGCGATAGCCGACGCCCTGGACGCGGCCGCTGATGGTGACGTGGCGGATCACACCGCTCATTTCTTCAGACCGAGAAACTCGCCGCTGCGCGCCTTGGTCTCCGCCTCGCGCATGACGCGGCCGGTCAGTTCGGACGAGGCGATACCCTTGAGGTTCTTCGGCGAGGTGCCTTCGCGCAGCGCCTTCAGCGTCTCGTAGACGGCCTGGGTTGCGGCCGCGAATGGCGCGTGGCCTTGCAGCGCGATCCTGACGCGCCGGCTTGCCAGATAGTCGAGCGCGGTCATCTCCTCCGGCGCGCCGCCGAGCACGATCGGCAGCGTCGTCGCGGCCGAGAGCGCCTCCAACTCGCCACGCGATTTGATGCCGGTGAAGAACAAGCCATCGACGCCGACCGCCTCATAGGCCCTGGCGCGTGCGATCGCATCGTCGAGACCGGTGATCGAGACGGCACCGGTCCGGCCCAGGATGACGAGCGACGGATCGCTGCGGCCGTCAAGCGCCGCCTTCATCTTGCCGACGCCTTCCTCCAGCGAGATCAGCTGGGTCTTGGCCTGGCCGAACGCCTGCGGCAGCAGCGTGTCCTCGATGGTGAGGCCGGCCGCGCCGGCGGCCTCCACCTCCTGAACCGTGCGGCGGACATTGAGCGCGTTGCCGTAACCGTGGTCGGCATCGACGAGCACTGGCAGCGTCGACGCACGCGACATGCGGCGTATCTGCTCGGCGAATTCGGTCAGCGTGATCAGCGCAATATCGGGATCGCCGAGCACGGCGAGCGACGCCACCGAGCCGCCGAACATGCCGAGCTCGAAGCCGAGATCCTCCGCAATCCGGATCGAGGTCGCGTCATAGACCGAGCCCGGGCGGATGCAGGTCGATCCGGTGAGAATCGATCGCAGGGCTTCGCGGCGTTTGCGGAAGGCCATTTGCTATGTCCTATTCTCCGTCATTCCGGGGCGGTGCGAAGCATCGAACCCGGAATCTCATCTCGCTCTCAATCTCGAGATTCCGGGTTCGCGCGTACCGCGCGCCCCAATATGACAGGGTTACGCGAACTCCAGGATCAGCGCGTCGACCGCGAGCGTGGCGCCGGCGGCGGCGTGGATCTTCTTGACCGTGCCGTCGCGCTCGGCGCGCAGCACGTTCTGCATCTTCATGGCTTCGACCACCGCCAGGGTCTCGCCGGCCTTGATCTCCTGCCCCTCGGTCACCGCGATCGACACGACGAGGCCCGGCATCGGGCACAGCAACTTCTTGCCGGTGTCGGCGGCCGAGACCACCGGCATCAGCCGCGCCGAGGTCGCTTCGGTCTCGGTGAAGACATAGACCGGCACCTCAAAACCCTGATGCGCGAGGCGGAAGCCGCTGTTGATCGCCCGCACCTGCACGGCAACAAAGTTGCCGTCGATGGTGCCCTGCCAAACCGGATCGCCCGGGACCCAGCTCGATACGAGGTTATGAGGGTTGCCCGGCAGCCCGTCGGCGCCGATGAAGCGCACTGCAATCGCGTCACCCTCGCGCGCCACGTCGAGCGCGATCTCGGCACGGTCGAGCCACACCGCGCGGCGGCGCTCGCGCAGCACCACGCGGCCGCCCATCTGGCCGGAGATCTGCCGCTTGCGCTCGCCCAGCACGTGATCGATGGCGGCACCGACCGCGGCCAGCCGCCGCGCGATCTCGCCCTCGGGCGCGCGCGCCGAAAACCCTTTCGGGAATTCCTCCGCAATGAAGCCGGTCGACAGCCGGCCCTCGCGCCAGCGCGGATGGTTCATCAAGGCCGACAGGAACGGAATGTTGTGCCGGATGCCGTCGACATAGAAGGCGTCGAGCGCGGTCGCCTGCGCCTCGATCGCCGCGGCGCGCGACGGGGCGTGGGTGACGAGCTTGGCGATCATCGGATCGTAATGGATCGAAATCTCGCCGCCTTCCTGCACGCCGGTGTCGTTGCGGATCGTGATGCCGTCATGGCTGGCCTCGGCCGGCGGACGGTATTTCACCAGGCGCCCGATCGACGGCAGGAAGTTGCGGAACGGATCCTCGGCATAGACGCGGGATTCCACCGCCCAGCCGGTCAGCGTCACGTCCTTCTGCGCGATCGCGAGCTTCTCGCCGGCGGCGACGCGGATCATCTGCTCGACGAGATCGATGCCGGTGATCAATTCGGTGACGGGATGCTCGACCTGCAGGCGGGTGTTCATCTCCAGGAAGTAGAAGCTCTTGTCCTGGCCTGCGACGAATTCCACGGTGCCGGCCGAATCGTAGTTCACGGCCTTCGCCAGCGCGACGGCCTGCTCGCCCATCTTGCGGCGGGTGGTCTCATCGAGCAGCGGCGACGGCGCCTCCTCGATGACCTTCTGGTTGCGGCGCTGGATCGAGCACTCGCGCTCGCCGAGATAGATCACATTGCCATGCTTGTCGCCGAGCACCTGGATCTCGATGTGCCGGGGATCGACGATGAATTTCTCGATGAAGACGCGGTCGTCGCCGAACGACGACTTCGCCTCGGCCTTGGCGAGGTTGAAGCCTTCGGCGACCTCCGCCTTCGAATGCGCGATGCGCATGCCCTTGCCGCCGCCGCCGGCGGAGGCCTTGATCATCACGGGGTAGCCGATCTCGTCGGCGATCTGGACGGCGTGCTTGTCGTCCTCGATGACGCCGAGATGACCCGGCACGGTCGAGACTTTCGCCTTCGCCGCGGCCTTCTTGGATTCGATCTTGTCGCCCATCGCGGCGATGGCGCCGGGGTTCGGACCGATGAAGACGATGCCGGCGGCTTCCAGCGCGCGCGGAAACGCCTCGCGCTCGGACAGGAAGCCGTAGCCGGGATGCACCGCCTGCGCGCCGGTCTTGCGGCAGGCCTCGACGATCTTGTCGATCAAAAGATAGCTCTCGGCCGCGGCGGGCGGTCCGATCAGCACGGCCTCATCGGCCATCTCGACATGCAGCGCGTCGCGGTCGGCCTCGGAATAGACGGCGACCGTCTCAACCCCCATACGGCGCGCAGTCTTGATGACCCGGCAGGCGATCTCGCCGCGGTTGGCGATCAGGATTCGTTTGAACATGCTCTTCTTGCTTGGGCTTTTTCGGACTTCGAATTGTCCATTTGGCAGGATTCCTCCCCGCGCAATCTGGCACGGGCGATTGGGCGTAACCACTCCGTTGGTACAGCAAATTGCCCCGGAGGCAACGGTCTAATGCAGACCCTGCCTACTGCCCGGCCAGTCCAAGGTCAGTCCTCGGCAGTAGCCCGATCGGTATTTCAGCCCGAATAGGTCTTGAAGCGGCCACGCGAATGAGCCTTCGCGACGGCCTTCATCAGCTCGCTGACCTCGTTCTCCAGGAATTCATTGGCCACGATCAGCGCCCGGATAGTGGCACGCAGATTCCCCCCGCAGGCGGAAATGGCCTGATCGACAGCGGCTTCCAGCCCGTCATCGTCGTCAGATTCGGGCCGTGCAGACATCATGGGGTATCCGGGATTCAGGTGGCGCATCATGTTCCTATTTTGTTCCCATCAAGTCAATTGGATCTTTGATCGGGCGCGGCCTCCTGGGCCGTCTTTCTCTTCCGCCGCCAGCGCGCGAAGCATTGCAGGCTCCAAATGCCGGTGATGATTTCGGCGGAGGACGTTGATAACGAAACTTGCCCATGCGCACCGCTTCAATGGCAATTGTCCGGCCGTTCTACGTCGCGGAATGCCGATCGGGACGTGACGGTGCGCACGCCCCCACTCGCGAACAGTCCTTGGTTGGATCGTACCGGCTTGTGCTAGAAGTTCGGCTGCCCGCCAAAGATCTGAAGTTGAGAAAATGCGGTTTCGAAATCCGGTCGCCACGACGCTTCTCCTGGCCTTCCTGTCTGCAACTACCAGCCTGACTGCAACCGCAGGCCCCACGGCCACTGCGGTCATCAAGGACGCCGGCACCATTCAGCTCGGCAACACGACCTATCGGCTCGACGGCATCGACGCGCCGGCGGTCGATCAGCTCTGCATCGACGAGCACGCCGACGCCTGGACCTGCGGGATCGAGGCGCGCGACCAGCTGACCAGGCTGATCGGCGGCAAGCCAATTCAATGCGACGATATCGGCGTCGATCCGACCTTCAAGAAGCGCCGCCTCGGCGTCTGCAAGATCGAGGGCGACCCGACCAGCCTCAGCCAGGTGCTGGTCCAGAAGGGCTACGCTCTCAATGTCGAAAACTCGGCCACTGGCCGATTCAAGCCGGATGAAGCCACCGCCAAGGACAATCGTGCCGGGCTCTGGAAGGGCTGCTTCGTGGCGCCACGCGATTTTCGTACGGCCAGGAAGGACGGCGCCCTGCTCGGCAACGCCTGCCCCGCCGACCGCGACCAGCAGATCCGCAACGCGCTCTTCCCCGACGACCTGCCGATGCCGGCCAGCTGCAACATCAAGGGCAAGTACGCCGTGCGGGCCCGCGTCACCGGCAATGTCGGCATCTACCACCTGCAGGCGTGCCGCAGTTATCCAGGCCTCGGCAATCCGGATCGCTGGTTCTGCTCCGAGGAGGATGCACAGGCCGCCGGGTTCCGCCGGGCCTATAATTGCCGGCCGCCCAAAGCCAAGTGAAGGGCAAGTGATCGCGATAAATCAAGCTGGCAAAGCCGCCGCGTCCTGTGTGAGACTGCACCGAGAGGTTGCCGGCGCGTATGACCCCATCCGATCCCGCTGATGTGCTTCCCGAAGCTGCGGCAGCCGAACGGCTGCGGCAGCATCTTGAGGAGATCGCGCGCGAACGCGATCGCGCCCATCGCGAGCTCCAGGAGCGCGAGGCGGAGCTGGCGCGGATCCAGCGCATCGCGCGGGTCGGCGGACTCGAGATCGATTTCCGCGACGGCG
Organism: Bradyrhizobium sp. USDA 4506; assembly: GCF_054058795.1. Lineage (NCBI taxonomy): Bacteria > Pseudomonadati > Pseudomonadota > Alphaproteobacteria > Hyphomicrobiales > Nitrobacteraceae > Bradyrhizobium > Bradyrhizobium sp. USDA 4506. The sequence continues at coordinate 3,361,271 of NZ_JBSSBM010000002.1, forward strand.
TGCGCAACCGCCGCTCTCCCGAATATCTCCTGGTGCATGGGTTGCCACCCGAAGAGGTCAACGAGACCTATGAGAACTGGGTCGCGCGCATCCACCCCGAGGATCGCGAGCGCACGATCCGGCACCTGTTCGGCGTGCTCAAGGCCGGCGGCGAAGACTACACGGCCGAATACCGCATCATCCGCCCGAACGACGGCGAGAGCCGCTGGATCCGCGTCGTCGCCAAGATCGAGCGCGACCGCAGCGGCCGTGCGTTGCGGCTGGTCGGCGCCGATCTCGACGTCACCGATCAGATGCTGGCACAGGAGACCCTGCGCGAGAGCGAAGAGCGCTTCCGCCTGATCGCCGACAGCGCGCCGGTGCCGATCTGGGTGACCAAGCTCGACCGCACCCGCTCCTTTGCCAACCAGGCCTATCTCGACTTCCTTGGACTGCCGTTTGAGGAAGCGATCGTGTTCGACTGGCGCAAGGCGCTGCATCCGGATGACCTGCCGCAAATCCTGCAGGAGCAGATCACCGGCGAGCTCTCGCTGAAGCCATTCGTGCTCGAGGCCCGCTATCGGAACGCCGCAGGCGATTGGCGCTGGCTGCGCTCGGAATCGCAGCCGCGCTGGGACCCGAACGGCAAGCACATCGGCTTCATCGGCGTCGCCCACGACATCACGGCGGCCAAGGAAGCCGAGATCGAGCTTCGCAAGCTCAACGAGTCGCTGGAGCGGCGCATCCTGGAGCGCACCGCGCAACTCGAATCCCGCGAAGCGCAGACGCGCGCGATCCTGGAAACCAGCCATCAATACCAGATGCTGCTCAACCGCAATGGCGGCCTGCTCTACAGCAACCAGACGGCGCTGGCCGGTATCTGTACCGATGCCGCCGACGTCGTCGGCAAGCCGTTCTGGGACACGCCGTGGTTCGCCGCGACCGAGGGCATGCCGCGCGTGATCCAGAATGCCTTCGCGACCGTGATGCGCGGCGAGGAAGTCAAGATCGAGATGCAGCTGCGCCTGCCGATCGGCGAGCGCTATTTCGATTTCGCGATGCGGCCGCTGCAGGACCAGCACGGCACCATCGTCGGCGCCGTTCCGGAGGCCGTCGATATCACCGAACGGCGCCGCGGCGAGGAAGCCCTGCGGCAATCGCAGAAGATGGAAGCCGTCGGCCAACTCACCGGCGGCGTCGCGCACGATTTCAACAACCTGCTCACCATCATCCGCTCCGCGACCGACTTCCTGCGCCGCCGCGATCTGCCGGATGACCGGCGCCGCCGCTATATCGATGCGATCTCCGAGACCGTGGAGCGGGCCTCCAAGCTCACCGCCCAGCTATTGGCATTTGCGCGCAGGCAACCGCTCAATCCGGAAGTGTTCAATGTCGGCACGCAGGTCGACAGCGTGACGCAGCTGATCCGCCCGCTGGTCGGCGCGCGGATCCACATCGAGGTCAGGATCGAGGATCCCGACTGCTTTGCGATCGCCGACATCGGCCAGTTCGAGACCGCGCTACTCAATCTCGCGGTCAACGCCCGCGATGCCATGAGCGGCGAAGGCCAGCTGACGATCGGCGTCCGGAAGGTCAAGAATATCCCTGCCCTGCGCGCCCAGGCCTCGCGCAGCGGCGATTTCGTCACGGTCTCGATCCAGGACACCGGCACCGGCATCTCGCCGGAAAACCTCGACGCGATCTTCGAGCCGTTCTTCACGACCAAGGAGGTCGGCAAGGGAACGGGTCTCGGATTGAGCCAGGCCTTCGGCTTCGTCAAGCAATCCGATGGAGACATCGAGGTCACCTCTACGCCCGGGCACGGTGCGACCTTCACCATCTATCTGCCGCACGCGATGCGCCCGGCGGACGCCAAGGTCGCAGCCCGCGCGGGCACCGAGCAGGCTTCGATCGGCCGCGGCTATCGCGTCCTCGTGGTGGAGGACAACGACGATGTCGGCCAGTTCTCCACCGAGCTGCTCGAGGATCTCGGCTATTCGGTCAAGCGCGCGGCCAATGCCAATGCCGCGCTCTCGATCCTCTCGGAGAACGAGTTCTCCGCCGACTTGGTGTTCTCCGACGTGATCATGCCGGGCATGAACGGCGTCGAGCTCGCCGGAATCATCCGCGATCGCTTTCCTGGACTGCCGGTGGTGCTGACCAGCGGCTACAGCAACGTGCTCGCCGAGAACGCGCACAGCGGCTTCGAGCTGATCCAGAAACCCTATTCGGTCGAGGCGCTGTCACGGACGCTCCGCAAGGCGATCGCCGAACAGCGGGCGACTGCTTCCAGGCCCTGATCCTGCCGCCGGCCGCGCTCTACTGGATCACGACATGCGCGACGCCGAGCTGAAGGATGCCGAGCGCGCGGGCCGCCGTGGTCGACACATCGATGATCCGTCCACGAACGAACGGGCCCCGGTCGTTGACGCGGCACCGGATCGATTTTCCCAGATACGAGACGGTGATCATGCTGCCGAATGGCCGCTTGCGATGCGCGCAGGTCATCTCGCCACTCCTGCCGATGCCACGATAATAGGACGCAAGGCCACTCTCTGCGTTTGCCATGCACGAGGCAAACAGCAGCATGGCCGCGGACGTTGCTGCGGTTTTCATTGATCGCCTGCCGGTCGAGCCCCGCAAGGGAACGCGGTTCCACGGGTTCGGTTCCGCGCCTCAGCGTCGGCAGGTCGATTTTTAGGAACTTTTCGGCGGAAAGCGTCAGGCGGTCGCGGCTGGATCGATCAGGGCGATGCCGAGCTCGGATCGCTTCCGCCGGCGAAGCCTGGCGGGGGCTTCCGTGACCACAACCTCCAGCGTCGGCCGAACGATGCCGGCAAGCAGATGGCCGCCGCGTGTCGATCCATCCGACAGTCCGAGCACGATGTGAATATGCAGGCTGGCCTTGCCGTCGTCGCCGGTCGCGATATCGCCGATCGCGCACAGCAATTCGCATTGCTCGTTGATCTCGATCTTCCGGTAGCTCTTGGATGCGAAATCGAACCAGCCGACGGTTGCCCGCTCGAACGCGCCGATCGCAGTGAGCGACGCCGCCGTCACCTTCGCATCATTGGCGAACTTCGTCAGCGCGCCGAACGCTTCCTCGCCGCTGTCGAGCACGACGACGTGAACCTGCGCGCTCGGCGCATCGGACACGAGCTTGCTTTTCATGGACCGCCTCGCCTCTCAAGAGCTTCCACTCTCAATCGGAGACGGCGACGATTGTTCCTGACGGACCGGATCGGCAGGCGCTCAGGCGGCGACGCAATCGGCCGCGAGCAGCGTCCGCAGGTCCCGTGCAGGAACCGGCCTGCTGAACAGGTAGCCCTGCATCTGCGTGCAGCCGAGCATCTGCACGGTGTCGCGCTGCTGATCGGTCTCGACGCCCTCGGCAGTGGTGATCATGTTGCGGTCGGCTGCGATCGAAACCACGGCGCGGATGATCGAGGCCGAGCCGCTGTTGCGGGTCACTTCCTTGACGAAGCTGCGGTCGATCTTGATCTTGTCGAACGGGAAGCGTTGCAGATATTGCAGCGACGAGTATCCGGTGCCGAAATCGTCGAGCGCGATGTGGAGACCGAGCGCGCGGAGCTGGCCGAGCGTGACCAGCGCCGCATCGTCGTCGGCGATCAGCACCGCCTCGGTGATCTCGAGCTCGAGCCGGCGCGGGTCGAGCCCGCTGTCGGCAAGCGCATTCGCAACCTTCAGCGCCAGCGTCTCCGACTTGAACTGGATCGGCGAGACGTTGACCGCGACGCACACATGCGCCGGCCAGGCTGCCGCCTCGGTGCAGGCGGTGCGCAGCACCCACTGCCCGATCTCCTCGATCAGCCCGGTCTCTTCGGCAACCGGTATGAACTCCGCCGGCGAGATCATGCCGCGCACGGGATGCCGCCAGCGCAGCAACGCCTCGCAGCCGGTCACCTCGTCGCTGCGCAGGTCGACCAGCGGCTGGTAGTGCAGCTCGAAGCCGCCCTCGGCCAGCGCGATACGCAAATCGGCCTCCAGCACGCGGCGCAGATTGGCCTGCGCCTCCATCGCCGGATCGAAGAAGCGATGGGTCCTGCGGCCCGCCGCCTTGGCGGCGTACATCGCAAGGTCGGCACATTTGAGCAGGCGGAACAGATCGGAGCCGTGGCGCGGGGCGATCGCAATGCCGATGCTGGCGTCGCTCGACAAATGGTGGCCGAGGCAGTCGAACGGCGTGCGCAGCGACTGATAGATGCGTGCGACCAGGTCGCCGACGTCGTCGTTCGAGGTGATGTCGTGCTGGACGATCGCGAACTCGTCGCCGCCGAGCCGCGCGATGAAGTCGTTCGACCCGACCGACTGGCGCAACTTCTCGGCCACGCGCCGGAGAAACTCATCGCCGATCAGATGGCCTAGCGTGTCGTTGATCCGCTTGAACTCGTCGATATCGATGTAATGGATGGCGAACTCGCGCGTGGCGGCCTCGAGCAGCAGCCCTTCCGCGTGGCGCTGGAACAGCGTCCGGTTTGGCAGATTGGTCAGCGCGTCGTAATGCGCGAGATACTCGATCCGCGCCTGCGCACGCCGCCCGTCGGTGACGTCCTCGAGAGTGGTGGCCCAGCCGCCGTCGGGCGCACGCTTATAGATCAGGCGGATGCTGCGACCGTCAGGCGTCATGATCACGGAGTCCCGAACCTCATCGCCCCTCGGGTTGGTGAAGCGGGCGCAGTACTCGTCGACGTCGCCGACAAACGAGCCGATCGCCTGGCGATGCAGGATCAGCTCGCGCAGATGGCAGCCCGGCCTCGCGACATCAGGCGAGAGGCCGAACATGTCGATGTATTGCTGGTTGCAGATCACGAGCCGCGCCGAGGCGTCGAACAGCAGCAGCCCCTGCGTCATGGTGTTGATGGCGGTGTCGAGGTGCTGGCTCTTCTCGGACAGCCGGCGGCTTGCCGCATCGTGCTGCCGCTGCAATTGGCGGACGATCAGGAAGACCGCGAAGCTGATGATCAGTACCGCCAACACGGCCGCGCAGAATTGCAGTTTGGTCTGGGTGCGCCAGTCCTCCAGCGCGCTCGATGTCTTCGTGTTAGCGAGGATCAGGATCGGAAAATGCGACAGCGATCTGACCGCGCCGACGCTCTCCTCGCCCGAAGCGCCAACGAACCGTCCCGAGGTGTTGCCGCCAAAGCTGATGACCTTCTGGAACACCGGCAGGTTGATGATGTTGCGACCGATCACGCTGGCATCCTGCGGATAGCGCGCGATGATGGTGCCGTCGCGGTGGATCATCGAAATCACGGTGTCGCCGCTCAGTGCCAGCGAGGCGACGAAATCCTCGAAATGGCTCGGCTCGACACCGCGGCTCGCGAAGCCGATGATCTCGCCGTTGCGCCCGGTGATCTTGCGCGCAAAGATCGTGGTCCAGTTGCCGGTCACCTTGCTCATTGCGGGCTCGACGATCACGGGTGAGGTCGGACGCCCCGAAGTGAACTCGTGGAAATAGCGCCGGTCCGCAACGCTGATGTCGGGCACCGGCCACATCTCGGATGAGTTGATCAGCCATCCCTTGGCGTTGAACAGATTGAGCCCGCCGACATGCGGCAGCGCCGCCAGCCGCGTGCGCAGCATCTCGTGCGCGCTCAAGAGCGACATATTCTTTTCGAATTGATCGGCGGTCTCGACCTGCTCGGCCCGCAGGTAATTCACGATGTCGTCGTGGACATGCTGGAGATCTGTAAGCTGCTGGTCGAAATGCCGCGACAGCAGCAGCGCAGTGTTGTTGAGCTCGCGCTCGGACATCTCCAGCGCGCGCTCGCGAAACTGCAGCGCGAGATAGCCGGTGCCGAGCGTGATGGCGAGCACCAACAGCGCGGCGCTCAAGACGAGCCACTGGATCGCGCCCATCCTGCTGGCGCGCAACACACCCTTGATCGACAGCCGCCGGTATTCCGGCACGCTGCTCGTTGAGACAACCGACATTTTCCTGCCCCTGTGGATGCCCTTGTACGGGAACACAACCCAAGGGGTGGTTAGGAAAATCAGTTATCGGACGGTTAAGGCCAACGTGGACTCGCGCAGAGCCGGCCCCTCGGCCGCTCCATACTCACGAGCTGCAGCAAGCCGAAGCCTCCGGCGGCGCGGCCTTGGGCTGTGGGGCGCAACACGCGCTCTGTTTGTCTTCCTGCTTCTCGTGCGCCACTCGCGCGGTCCGCTCGCCGGTGCCGTCGCCATAGACGATGCTCTCACAGGTCGTATGGAACGTCTCCCAGGCGATCCCCGCGGGATCGTCGATCCACGACTTCTCGGACTTGGCATAGCAGCACACCGTCTGGCCCTGCTCGATGACCTCGCCGCCGGCCTTGCGCAGCCGTCCGTACACCTCGCCGAGCTCTTCAGCGCTCTCGACCTGAATGCCGAGATGGTCGAGGCCCGGTTCGCGGCCGCGGCTCGAGATCGCGAAGTTGACGCGGGGATCGTCGAGCATCCATTTGGCATAGTCGGATTTCACGACCGTCGGCTCGGCCCCGAACAGCGCCGAGTAGAAGCCGACCGATTGCGGGATATCCTTGACCGCGACGTGAACATGCATGCGCTTCATGGGGCAGTCCTTTCAGGGCGGCGACGCTGGATGGATATTCCATCCCAAGCATGCTCAGATATCAACAGCGTTACAACAGGAGTTCTGCTGCGGAATGGATGCGCTGACGCTGTTCGGGTTATTCGCCGTGACCATGATGCTCGTCTGCTATGCGGCCGAAGATCGCAGCCCCTGGTTCATCCTGGCCTTCGCTGTCTCCTGCGCGCTCGGCTCGGCCTACGGTTTCCTGCAGGGCGCCTGGCCGTTCGGCCTCGTCGAAGCGATCTGGGCGGTCGTCGCGGCGCGCCGATGGCTGCTGCGCCGAACCGCAGACAGCGCGTAACGTTATAGTATCCACGGCCAATCTGTCGCGGACGCGAACTTGAATGCGCGCTAGCACGGCGCTAAGTAGGCCTCATGGACGCTTCGCGCACCATGATTCAGTCTTCCCCTCACGCGACGGGATCGCGCCGCTGGCGCAGCCTGCTTGCGGGACTGATTTCGCTTGCGCTGGTGCTGTCGTTCTTCCACGGCTGGACCTCCGACGGCGATGCCGACGCGGCTCCCGGTTTCTCGATCGCGCAGCCGATCAACGACGCCGGCGGCAAGGCTCCGGCGCATCCCGCCTCGCCTCACAGCGACCATTGCCTGACGCACGTCGCCTCCGTGGCTCCGCAGGAGGCCGCGTTCCCGATCGCCTATGCACCGCACAGCTACGGCGACACCAACATCGGGCTGCCGGCTTCGGCCGATCGCCGCTCGCCCTTCAAGCCACCCCGCGCCTGATCCGGTCGACATGACCGGCCGTGCGCTGCTGCCATTCGGCAGCGCGCACCCTTCCGCACAGATCGATGTCGCGACAGCGCAGGGCCATCGGCCTGCGCTGCGGAGAGGCGCATATGAAACGGGTTGTTCTATTTTTCGCCGGCGTGGCCGCCGGCATTGCACTGGTCGTTGTGGCGGCCGGATGGATCGGTTGGCCGGTCAGGTTCCCGGCCGCGATGCAGGAGACTGCGACGACAGACACAAAGGCCGAGGCCCGGCACGAGGCCCCCGGACATATCGAGCTGAGCGAAGACCAGGTTCGCGAAGCCGGCATCACGTTCGCGCAAGCCAGCGGCGGCATGCTGAAGCGGCATTTCCTCGCGCCGGGATCGCTGATCCCCGATGCGGATCACATCGGCCGGGTATCGGTGCGCGTGCTCGCGACGGTCACGGAACTGCGCAAGCGCCTCGGCGATGTCGTCGAGAAGGGCGAGATCGTCGCCGCGATCGAAAGCCGCGAGGTGGCCGACGCCAAGAGCGAATACCTCGCCGCACGGCTCACCAACGATCTGCAGCAGACCCTCTACGCGCGGCAGAAGACGCTGGTCGAGACCCGCATCGTGTCGGAAAACGAGTTCCTGCGCACGCGGCTGACCGCGAACGATGCCCAGATCAAGCTCGACGGCGCTCGGCAGAAGCTGTTTGCGCTTGGTCTCTCGGAGGCCGAGATCGCCGACCTGCCGAACCAGCCCCCGGAGAGCCTGCGGACGCAGTTCTTGCGCGCGCCGATCAGCGGCCGGGTGTCCGAGCGGCGCGTCGATCTCGGCGGATTGATCGGGCGCGAGGGCCAGGAGAGCGAGCTCTATGTCATCGTCAATCTCGATGACATCTGGGTCGACCTCGCGGTCTCACCCGAAGACATCGGCGCGGTCCGCGAAGGCGTTTCGGTAAGAATCCGGGCCATCGGCACCGAAGATGAAGCCAATGCCGGTGTGATCTTTGTCAGCCCCCTGCTCGACCGCGAGACCCGCAACGCGCGCGTGATCGCGACCATGCCCAACAAGGACCACCGCTGGAAGCCGGGTACCTTTGTCACCGCCGAGGTCCCGCTGTCAGGCGCGCCGTCGACCGTGATCGTCTCGAAGAAGGCGCTTCAAACCATCAAGGGAACGCCGACCGTGTTCGTGCGCGATGCCGACGGCTTCGAGGCGAGATCGGTGCGGACCGGCCGCGAGGACGACGACGATATCGAGATCGTTGCCGGCCTCACAGCCGGCGAGACCATCGCGGTACAGAACACCTTCACGCTGAAGGCGGAGTTCGAGAAGGACGAGGCGGAGCACGACCATGATTGAGCGCATCATCGGTCTTGCGATCCAACGGCGCTGGGTGGTCGTCACATTGGCGGCGATCGCGATGTTCCTCGGCGGCCTTGCGCTGACCAGGCTGCCGATCGACGCGGTGCCCGACATCACCAACAAGCAAGTCCAGATCAACACCGTGGCCCCGGCGCTGTCGCCGGCCGAAATCGAGAAGCAGATCACCTTCCCGATCGAGACGGCCCTGGCCGGCGCGCCGGGGCTCGAGAGCACGCGCTCGCTCTCCCGCAACGGCTTCTCGCAGATCACGGCGGTGTTCAGCGAGGCCACCGACATCTATTTTGCCCGCCAGCAGGTTGGCGAGCGCCTGACCGAGGTCCGCGCGCGGCTGCCGCAAGGCATCGAGCCGCGGATCGGCCCGACCTCGACCGGCCTCGGCGAAATCTACATGTGGACCGTCCATTATTCCGGGCAGAAAGTGCAGGCCGACGGCGCGCCGGGCCTGCAAAGCGACGGCCGCTTCCTGACGGCGGACGGCCAGATGCTGCAAAGCGAGGTCGAGAAGGACGCCTATCTGCGTACCGTGCAGGACTGGATCATCAAGCCGCAGATCAAGATGGTGCCTGGTGTCGCCGGCGTCGATACGATCGGCGGATACCTCAAGCAGTATCAGGTCCATCCCGATGCGGCGAAGCTGATCGCGCTCGGCCTCACCTTTGCCGACGTCGCCAAGGCGATCGAGACCAACAATGTCAGCCGCGGTGCGCGCTATATCGAGCGCAACGGCGAAGGCTTCGTCGTGCGCTCCGGCGGCCGGCTCGAGAACATCGACGAGCTCGGCGCCGTCGTCGTCACCACCCGCGGCGGCGTCCCGGTCCGGATCCGCGACCTCGCCACGCTTTCGATCGGCGGCGAGACGCGCACCGGCAGCGCCAGCGAGAACGGCCGCGAGGTCGTGGTCGGCACCGCGCTGATGCTGATCGGCGCCAACAGCCGCACCGTGTCGGCCGCGGTCGACGCCAAACTGCTGACAATCATGCCGTCCTTGCCGGCCGGCATCGAGGTCAAGACGGTGCTGGATCGGACCCAGCTGGTTGATGCAACGATCGGCACGGTGGCGCGCAACCTCAGCGAAGGCGCATTGCTCGTGATCGCCGTGCTGTTCGTGCTGCTCGGCAATTTCCGCGCGGCATTGATCACGGCGCTGGTGATCCCGGTCGCGATGCTGATGACCGCGATCGGCATGTGGCAAGGCCGGATCAGCGCCAATCTGATGAGCCTCGGCGCGCTGGATTTCGGCCTGATCGTCGACGGCGCCGTGATCATCACCGAAAACAGCCTGCGTCACCTCGCCGAGAAGCAGCATGCGCTCGGCCGCGTGCTGACGCGCGATGAACGGCTGGCGACGGTGCAGGCCTCCGCGGTGGAAATGGTGCAGCCGAGCCTCTACGGCCAGGCCATCATCCTCCTGGTCTATGTGCCACTGCTGACCTTCACCGGCGTCGAAGGCAAGATGTTCGAGCCGATGGCGCTGACCGTGATCCTTGCGCTCGCGGCCGCCTTCGTGCTGTCGCTGACACTGGTTCCGGCGCTGATCGCGATCGGCATCACCGGCCGCGTGCAGGAGCAGGAAAACCGGCTCGTTGCCGCCCTGAAGCGCTGCTACAGCCCGCTGCTCCGGCGCGCGGTTGCAACGCCGATCCCGGTCATCGCGGTGGCGGTCGTGCTGTTCGCGACCGCCCTGTTCGGGTTCTTCCGCCTCGGCCAGGAGTTCATCCCCTCGCTCGACGAGAAGAACATCGCCATGCACGCGCTCAGGATTCCGAGCACAGCACTGTCGCAGTCGCAGGCGATGCAGCTGTCGGTCGAGAAGGCCGTCAGCCGCTTTCCGCAGGTGTCGTTCGTCTTCTCCAAGACCGGCACCGCGGAGGTGGCGAGCGATCCGATGCCGCCGAACGCGTCCGACACCTTCATCATCCTGAAGCCGCGCGAACAGTGGCCGGATCCATCGCTGACCAAGGAGCAACTGATCGAGGACATCTCGAAGGCGGTTGGCCGGCTGCCCGGCAACGTCTATGAATTCACCCAGCCGATCCAGATGCGCTTCAACGAGCTGCTCGCCGGCGTTCGCGGCGACATCGCGGTCAAGGTGTTCGGTGACGAGTTCGGGCCGATGCAGAAAGCCGCCAACCAGATTGCATCAGCGCTGCGCAGCGTGCGCGGCGCGACCGACGTCAAGGTCGAACAGGCCGGCGGCCTGCCCGTGCTCGAGATCAAGGTCGACAAGGGGGCGATCGCCCGGCGCGGCCTCAGCGTCTCTGCCGTGCAGGACGTGATCGGTGCCGCGGTCGGCGGCCAGGATGCCGGCGTTGTGTACGAAGGCGACCGCAGCTTCGACATCGTGGTGCGATTGCCGGAGAGCGTGCGCTCCGATCTCGAGGCGCTGAGCAATTTGCCGGTCGCGTTGCCGAAGGCAACGCCGAGTTCGCCGGTGCAGAGCCTGCCGCTCAACCGCGTCGCCCAGTTCTCCTTCACCGAAGGGCCGAACCAGATCAGCCGCGAGAACGGCAAGCGCCGCATCGTGGTGACAGCCAATGTTCGCGGCCGCGATCTCGGCTCGGTGGTCGAGGAAGCCCAGGCAAAAGTCGCGCAATCGGTGCAGCTGCCGCCGGGCTATTGGATGACCTGGGGCGGCCAATCCGAGAATCTTGCCGCGGCGCGACAGCGCCTGGCCGTGGTGGTGCCGGCGTGTTTTGCGATGATCTTCCTGTTGCTGCTGGCGGCGATGGGCTCGGCCCGCGATGCGCTGCTGGTGTTCAGCGCGGTGCCGCTAGCGCTCACCGGCGGCATCGCCGCACTTTGGCTGCGCGGCATGCCGTTCTCGATCTCGGCGGCGGTCGGCTTCATCGCACTGTCGGGCGTTGCGGTGCTGAACGGGCTCGTGATGCTGAGCTTTATCAGGCAATTGCGCGAGCGCGGCGTGCCGATGCGGGAAGCCATCGAGCAAGGCGCCCTCACCCGCTTCCGCCCCGTGGTGATGACCGCATTGGTGGCCTCGCTCGGCTTCGTGCCGATGGCGTTCGCCACCGGCACCGGCGCCGAGGTGCAGAAGCCGCTCGCTACGGTCGTGATCGGCGGGCTGATCAGCGCGACCCTGCTGACGCTTGCCGTGCTGCCGGCGCTCTATGCCCGGTACGGGCATGCCGGCAGTGCTGCGCGCAATGGGAGAACCGCGATTCAGCCTGCCGAATGACGGTGTGTTGACCGACCGTCCGCGGGAGAAATCCGGCCGTTACAGCGCCGAACAAGCGCTGTAACATTTCTGTCATATGGCAAAACTAAACGAAGACTGCGGCGGGCTGCCGCGGGGCTTCATCAGGGGGAATAACAATATGCGTCGTGCCATTACCTTACTGTCCGCGAGCATGATCGCGCTTTCGGCGGGCGCCGCCTCGGCGCAGAACGCTAACCCCCGCAACCTCATCCTGTTCGTCCCCGACGGTCTGCGCGGCGGCATCGTGACGCCGGAGACGGCACCGGCCATGGCCGAGATCCGCGACAAGGGCGTCAATTTCAAGAATTCGCACTCGCTGTTCCCGACCTTCACGATGGCTAACCTAACAGCTCGGCGCTGTCGACCGGCCATTATCTCGGCGACACCGGCACCTTCTCCAACACGATCTATACCGGCTACACCTCGGTGCCCGCCGGCGACACCGTGGTCCCCTTCATCGAGAACGACGCGGTGCTCGCCGATGTCGACGATCACTTCAACGGCGACTACCTCAACGAGGAGACGCTGCTGAAGATGGCCCGCGGCCAGGGTTTCAGCACCGCCGCCATCGGCAAGGTCGGCCCGACCCTGCTGTTCGACCACACCGATCGCGGCAAGAACACGATTGTGATCGACGATTCCACCGGCGGCAAGACCGGCGTGCCGCTCTCCGACGAGATGAAGGAGGCGCTGACCAAAGCGGGCCTGCCGCTCGCCACCCCGAGCCGCGGCGACAACGCCAAGGCGGGCGACGCCAAGACACCCGGCACCACGGTCGCCAACGTGGCGCAGCAGGCCTACATGGCCGACGTCGCGACCAAGGTCGTGCTGCCGATGTTCAAGGCGCGCAACAAGCCGTTCGTGCTGGTGTTCTGGTCGCGCGATCCGGACGGCAGCCAGCACAACACCGGCGACAGCCTCAACACCATCACCCCCGGCATCAACGGCCCGACCTCGATGGCCGGCATCAAGAATGCCGACAACAACCTCGCGCAGCTGCGCAAGGCGCTCGACGAGCTCGGGCTTTCCGCCGACACCAACATCATGGTCTCCTCCGACCACGGCTTCTCGACGATCTCGAAGGAGAGCAAGACCAGCCCCTCGGCCAAGATCGTCTATGGCGACACGCCGAAGGATTTCCTGCCGATGGGCTTTCTGGCGATCGACCTCGCCAAGGCGCTGGACCTGCCGCTGTTCGACCCCAACGACAAGAACGCGAAGGTCGCCGACAATGCCCACCCGAAGGCCGGCAACGGCGTGCTCGGCCAGGATCCGGCCAAGCCTGACGTCGTGATCGCGACCAATGGCGGCTCGGATCTGATCTATCTGCCGAACCGCGACAAGAAGCTCGCCGACCGCGTCATCAAGGCGCTGCTCGAGCAGGACTATGTCAGCGGCCTGTTTGTCGACGACAAGCTCGGCACCTTCCCCGGCACGCTGCCGAATTCGAACCTCAATCTGAAGGGCAAGGCGGTGACGCCGAACCCGTCGATCGTGGTCAATTTCCGCTCCTGGTCGAGCGGTTGCGAGATCCCGACCAACTGCTCGGTGCAGGTCGCCGACACCGTGCTGCGCCAGGGCCAGGGCATGCATGGCAGCTTCAGCCGCGGCGACACCTTCAACTTCACCGCGGCGATCGGCCCCGACTTCAAGGCGGGCTATGTCGATCCGCTGCCGGTCAGCAACGCCGATGTCGGCATGACCGCGGCCCAGCTGCTCGGCCTGCGCGCGCCGAACAATGGCGGCTTGATCGGCCGGGTGATGTCGGAGGCGCTGCCGAACGGCATCGTGCCGAAGATGGCCGAGGGCACCATCATGTCGAAGAAGCCGTCGGCCAACGGCCTGCGCACCGTGCTGAAATTCCAACGCGTGCTTTCGACCCGCTATTTCGACGTCGCCGGGTTTCCGGGGCGGACGCTCGGGCTCGAGGAAACCGGTGGCAAACAGAAAACGGCGGGGAAGTAATCCCCGCCGCTCTGCTCGAATTCCAGTCACGCGGGATGATGGTTTACATCATTCCGATGTCGAACACGTTGGGGAGCTGCGCCGCGAGCGGCAGCGCAGTCGCGCCGACCAGCGTCGCCACCATCGCCGCCAGCGCGCGGCCGGTGCGGCGCTGACCGCGCATCTGGCCCGCGATCCACTCCAGAACCTTGGTGTCCATCTTGGCGCCCTGCCTCGGCGCCCAGCGATCGATCTCGGTGTCGGGCGACAGCGCCACCGTGCGCGGCGGCACCGGCAGGCCGGACTCGGAGGCGGCATGATGGGCGATCGCCTTGGCGAGCAGATCGTCGAACCGGCCGCCATCGCTGCGCTCGGCGGCGGCCTCGTTGATCGCGAACAGCGCCTCGATCTCGGCCCGGCTGACCGGCTGATGCTCAACCGCGGCCGCCGTCAGGATGCGCGCGCACCAGGCAGCGTCATCGGCATCGAGCGACCGGGAGAAATGGATGCGGCCCTTGGTGGTCGGGCCTTCGCCGGTGATCACGCCGTCGCGCACGATGGTGAGCGCATGGGCGGCAGTCTTGCGGCAGGACGGATGCAACGCACCGCTGAGAGGCTCAGCGGTCTTGGTACTTGGGGTAGACATTGTGGGAGCTTTCAATTCCTATCTCAGGCCAGCTTTTCCATGCGGGCGTAAACGAGTGGTTAATGATTCGGAACTTGCGTTCCGAGATTTTTAGATGGTTGCTATTTGGTCGCTTTAAACGTCGTCACGGTTCAGTCCTATAGCAGCCAGGGCCGGCGTGATGACTGCGATAAGCGGCATTATCTGGGCATTTCCAAGCCTTTGTGCCGCAGCTGATATTTCGCCGTAGGGATCCGGATCAAAACAAGTTGCTTGGAATTCCACCCTCAAGGAGAAATGTTTCACCTTTTTTCAGAACCCGTTCACTTAAGCCTTATCCCGTCCTATACTGGAACAGACAGCCTCAAATACAAATTCAATCGCAACTTCAAAGAGATGAGGTAAAATCATGGCACTTCAGATTGGCGCCGTCGCCCCCGACTTCGAAGCCGAGACCACCGAAGGAAAGATCAAGTTCCATGACTGGATCGGCAACAGCTGGGCGCTTTTGTTCTCCCATCCCAAGGACTTCACCCCGGTCTGCACCACCGAGCTCGGTGCGCTCGCCCGCCTGAAGCCTGAGTTCGACAAGCGCGGCGTCAAGCTGATGGGCTTGTCGGTCGACCCGGTGGACCGCCACGCCAAATGGTCCGACGACATCAAGGAAACCCAGGGCGCGGCGCCGAACTATCCGATGATCGGCGACACCGATTTCAACGTGTCGAAGCTCTACGACATGCTGCCGGCCTCGACCTCGGGCGATCCCCTCACCCGCACCCCTGCCGACAACCAGACCGTCCGCAACGTGTTCGTGATCGGACCGGACAAGAAGATCAAGCTGGTGATGGTCTATCCGATGACCACCGGCCGGAATTTCCAGGAGATCCTGCGCTCGATCGACTCGCTGCAGATGACCGCCAAGCATCGCGTCGCCACCCCTGCCGACTGGAAGCAGGGCGAGGACGTGATCATCGCGGGCTCGGTCAGCGACGACGAGGCCAAGACGATCTACCCGCAGGGCTGGAAGGCGCCGAAGCCTTACATCCGCATCGTGCCGCAGCCGAAGTAACGGCAGGCTCACTGCGTCCGGGTGACCCGCGCACAGCCGATCATCGTCTGGTTTCGCGACGATCTGCGGCTGTCGGATCACCCGGCGTTGCATGAGGCGGCGGCAAGCGGCGCGCCGGTCGTCGGCCTCTATGTGCGTGACGAAGAGAGCTGTGCATTGATGCCGCCGGCCGTACGTCGGCTCGGGGGTGCGACGCGCTGGTGGCTGGCGCAGTCGTTGCGCGCACTCGGCAAGAGCCTCACCATGGCAGGCGGATCGCTGGTGCTGCGCACCGGACCGGCCGCGTCGGTGATCGCCACGGTGGCGCGCGAAATCGGCGCACGCGCCGTATTCTGGAACGACATCGCGCAGGCACCGCATCAGGCCGTTGCCAGAGAAGTCGAAGCCGCGCTCGCAAGTGACAGCATCGACTCGCAAATTTTCCGCGGCGATCTGCTCGTCGAACCGAAGGCGATCCGCAACAAGGACAACCGGGCCTTGCGCGTGTTCACGCCGTTCTGGCGGCGCGTCCAAGGCCTCGGCGATCCGCCAAGGCCGTTGCCGGCGCCGAAGAGACTCACATCCATCGGCGGCATCGCGAGCGACGCCCTCGATGACTGGGGTCTCGAACCGACACGGCCGGATTGGGCCGGCGGCCTGCGCGAGACCTGGACACCGGGTGAAGCCGCGGCGCAGGCGCGGCTGAAGCGATTCCTCGATGAGGGGATCAGCGGTTACGCCGACGACCGCGATCGGCCCGACCGCGACGGCACCTCGCGCCTGTCGCCGCATCTGCGCTTCGGCGAGATCAGCCCGCGGCAGGTCTTTCACGCGGCCCGCTTCGCCGCCGCGGAAGACTCGCGCCTTGCCGGCGACATCGACAAGTTCCTCAGCGAGCTCGGCTGGCGCGAATTCTGCCGCCATCTGCTGTTCGACGTCCCCGATATGGCGGATCGGAACTTGCAGGAGCTGTTCGATGCCTTTCGGTGGAGGCGCAACGCTCTCGCCCTGGAGGCGTGGCAACGCGGACTCACCGGCTATCCGATCGTCGATGCCGGCATGCGCGAGCTCTGGCACAGCGGCGTGATGCACAACCGGGTGCGAATGGTGGCGGCCTCGTTCCTGGTCAAGCACCTCTTGATCGACTGGCGCACAGGCGAACAATGGTTCTGGGATACGCTGGTCGATGCCGATGCCGGCTCCAACCCCGCCAACTGGCAATGGGTCGCGGGCTGCGGCGCTGACGCCGCGCCCTATTTCCGCGTCTTCAATCCGGTCCTGCAGGGCGAGAAATTCGATCCCGACGGCGGCTATGTCAGGCGCTGGGTGCCGGAGCTCGCGCAGCTCTCCAACGAGCTGATCCATCAGCCCTGGACAGCGACACCGATCGAGCTGGCGAGCGCCGGCATCGAACTCGGCAAGACGTACCCGCCGCCGATCGTTGATCACAAGCAGGGGCGCGAACGCGCGCTTGCAGCTTACGCGAAGATCCGTCGCAAAGACTAAGCGCGGCGATTGACCAGCAGCACCGCCGCGGCGCAGGCGGCCATGCCGGCAATGGCGACATGATCCAGCCGCTCGTCGAACAGGACGTAGGCCATCAGCGCGGTCACCGCCGGCACCAGATAGAACAGGCTCGCGACCGAGGTCGCGGCATGGTGACGGATCAGCCAGTACAACAGCCCGATCGAACCGATCGACAGCGCGAACACGAGCCAGGCCAGCGCCAGCACGAACTCGCCGGTCCAATGCACCACATTGGTCTCGAACACGAAGGCGCCGATACCGAAGAAGATCGTCACCGCGATGTACTGCACCAGATTGCCGGCGCGCCAGTCGATCCGGTTGCAATAGCGCCGTTGGTAGAGCGTGCCCAAGGTGATGCTGATCAGCGAGACGCCGGAGGCGAGCCAGCCCCACCCCGCCTCGCTCGTCATCGGCCGGTTGTGCAGGATCAAGACGACGCCGGCGAGGCCGAGCACCAGTCCGCCCCATTGCAGCGGCGTGACGCGCTCGCCCAGCCAGCGGTTGGCAATGGTCGAGGTCAGGATCGGCTGCAGGCCCGGGATCAAGGCCGAGAGCCCCGCCGGAACCGAATGCGCGATCGCAATCGCGGTGCCGCCGAGATAGAAGCCGTGCACCAGGATGCCGGCGACCGCGCTGTGGAAAATACCAGTCCGGTCCGGCCAGTTCGGCCGCGCGATCGCGGCGATGACCGCCAT
Source organism: Bradyrhizobium sp. USDA 4506 (assembly GCF_054058795.1). Classification (NCBI taxonomy): domain Bacteria; kingdom Pseudomonadati; phylum Pseudomonadota; class Alphaproteobacteria; order Hyphomicrobiales; family Nitrobacteraceae; genus Bradyrhizobium; species Bradyrhizobium sp. USDA 4506. Next base: position 3,379,000 of record NZ_JBSSBM010000002.1, read on the forward strand.
CACCACCACCACGAACGCCATCCGGATTGCCAGATAGGTCAGCGGCTCCGCATTGTTGATGACGTATTTGGTGCCGATGAATCCGGTGCTCCACAGCACCACAAAGATCGCCGGCGCCAGACGAGCGGCAGTTTCCTCGAAGCTCTTGTTCATTGCAGGCTGTCATTGCCCGAAGATGAGGCAGCCAGCAATCGCGAATTTTGGCGGGGTGCCGCGCCCGTTTCCGCAAGCACACTTTCGTCCCGGCGCAAGCAGGGACCCATACTCCGCGGCGGTTGTTGTGAACGGGACCCGTCGTATCAGCATCGCGCAATAATCAGCATTCGTGGTTACGGGTCCCTGCTCCCGTGCGCAATTGCGCACTAGGCAGGGACGACACTGAGTGTGTTGCGCGGTCAGTGGTGTGCGCGAGGGGTTGCCCGTCGGGTCGACTTGCCGCGGTAACAGCGGCTCGCGAGCTCGCCGGCTCGTCAGCCCTCTCATGCGATGCGAAGCGCCGGCCGCACGCGCTGCCAATCACGACGATTTGTCCTCAGGGATGCCATGCGCGTTTGTCGGATGCGACATGCCGCCCTCGCCGATACGCTTCGGTAGAATCTCGCAGCCGTCGGTCGCGGCACGTTCCGGATTGCACTGGAATATACCGTCGCCGAATACCGGCGGCCAAAAACACTGCACAAGAAGAACCGGCCACGAGCCGGACAAGAAGAAAAACAATGGATCAAGTGGCGTTGGTCGTCGTTCGGGCGGTCGAGAGCGGCGCGACGACGACGAAAGATATTATCGGCGTGACCAGATTGTCGCGTCTCAAGGTCGAGCGTGCACTGAGCACGCTGGAGAAGCAGAAGCTGCTCCTCCGCGAACGGCAGGGCTCGTGGGCCCTCGGCTTTCCCGTGGCTCCGACGGTCAGGCAATGTGGATCATGCACCCTCTGCTGCAAGGTGCTTGAGGTGACCGATCTCGGCAAGCCGGTGAATACGGTCTGCAGCCACATCCTGGCGGGCGGCGGATGCGAGATCTACCACGAGCGTCCCCGGCAGTGCCGCTCATTCAGCTGTGCCTGGCTGCAAGGCCACCTCGATGATGATTGGTTTCCCGAGACCACGGGCATGGTGCCGCATTTCGGGCTCGACGCGCTGAATGTGCAGGTCGACCTCGATGATCCCGACCGCTGGCGCGAGGAACCCTATTTCAGCAAGCTGTGCGAACTTTCGTTGAAGGGCCTCAGGGTAAGTGAAGGGCGGCCGTATGCCACCCTCGTCATCGTCGGTCAGGATCGCTACCTGCTGCTCGGGCGGACCATCGTGCCCGATCCAACCCTGTTCGGCACCGCCTTCGTGCCGATTTCGCTCGACACCTTCCGCTACTGGAAGGCAACATCGCTTGAGCATCTGCAGCGGTTGAACGATCGGGTCATGGAGATCCAGCGCATCCAGCAGGAGTTCGGCCATTGCGCCATCCCTGACGACGACGATCCCTCCCCGCCTTACCGGCCGGCTCTGCTCCAACGGTCGAAGGAACTGGGCGTGATACGCACGACGTGACGACAGCCGGACACAGCGCAGGTCAGCTCGTCATCTCAGGTGATACTTCCTGCCGTTGGTGTTCGGGTCGGTGTTGTCGCTTGTCGAGAACATCAAGGCCGGGCCGAAGTAATTCCAGGTGTCCCGGTAAAATGCGAAGCGGCCGGCACCCTTGTCGATGATCTCTTGCTGGGTGGTGTTCGCGGGGCCGAGAAGCCGGTCGTCTTCGTACAATCGGGCAGTCTCGAGCGTGCCGTCCACGTATTTGACGGGGATGAGATACGCATATCCCTTGTAAAGACGGAAGGCGCCACGCAACAGGTTCCTGTCGATCGGACTCGGAGGAACCAGAAAAAGGAATGCGCTCGACGCCAAGGCAAAGAGCGTCGATCCGATCGCGATGCGCGTGCTGGCAGATGTCCTCAACGATACTTTTCCCTTGGCTCTTGCTTGCGAGGCTTCCCGCCTTCTGTAGCGCGCGCCTGCGGCGCAGACAACCGACCGCCCGCCGCCACGCCTTGTTGCGAGCCGGATCTGGCTCGCGATATTTCCGCATCGAAGGACAATCAGATTGTCGCCGCGCGGCCGGCTGATCGGCCCAGGACTGCCATCAACACCGTCGCGACGGCGCAGCACGCGAGCGCAACCTCCCAGCCTCCGGTCGCATCATGGGCAAGTCCGGCGAGCGGCGGGCCCGCGGCGGCGAGCGAGTAGCCGAGGCACTGCGCCATGCCCGACAGCACGGCCGCCTGCTGGCTGTGCGAGGTTCGCAGGCTGACGAATGTCAAGCCGAGGATGAAGGCTGCACCCGCCCCGAAGCCGAACAGCGCGACCCACAGCATTGCGAGCGACGGACACTGCCACAATCCCAGCAGCGAGAGGCAGGTCGCAAGCGACACGGTGATCGCAATCCCGCGCTGGTCCTTCATGCGCCGGACCATCGGCCCGAGGATCAGGCCGGGGACCGCGGTCGCCAATTGCAGCACACCGTGCAGCGTACCCGCCGTCGCCGCCGCGTAGCCTGCCTGAACGAGGATGGCGGGCAGCCATCCGACGATGATGTAGAACACCAGCGAGGTCAGGCCGAGGAAGCCGGTCACCTGCCAGGCGAGCAGCGAGTGCCAGATGCGCCCGCGATGCGGCGAGGAGGCCGGCTCGACTGTCGGGGCCGAGTGCGCCCCCAGCTGGGGTGCCCAGGCCATCAGCGCCACCAACGGAAAGATCAGCGTGCTGGCAAGCGAGAGATGCCAGTTCGATCCCAGCAATTGCGCGAGCGGGATGGCCACGACCGACGCGAGCGCCTGGGCCAATGCGGACGTGATCGCGTAAGCGCCGGTCAGGCTGGCGATACGGGTCGGAAAGTCCCGCTTGAGCAGGCTCGGCAGCAGCACATTTCCAACGGCGATTCCGGCACCAATGGTGGCGGTGCCCGCGAACAGCGCCCAGACCGGACCGGACGAGCGCAGCGCGATCCCGGCCGCGATGACAAGCAGCGCACCGAACAGCGACCGCTCGATGCCCCATTTGCGCCCGAGCACAGCTGCAACAGGTGAGATCGCGGCGAACGCCAGCAAGGGCAGCGTCGTCAGGATTCCGGCCTCGGCCGCGCTGATCCCGCTGGTCTCACCGATCATGCCGAGCATCGGCGCGACGCCGGTAATGGGCGCGCGGAGCGTCGAGGCGATCAGCAGGATCCCCGTCAACAACAGCCCCTGCCCGCCCAGCGTGCGCATCGGCGCTATCATCGTCATCGCATGCTCCTGCCCATCTGCATCGCCAGGCTATCGACTTGGCTGTCGGAAGAATTTACATATCTGTTCTATCGATCGCTAAATTCGGTCACTCGACGGGTTTCCGGCTCCCTTATGGGCTTTCAACTTCGCTATCCCTGGCCGGACCTTGATCCGGATGACGTCGCGGCGGCGGCCATCGCCGTGCGCCTCGACGTCACCGAAAACAAGGTCGAGGCGGCCGAGCATGCGCACCGGAAGGGACAGCTCGTCTTCGCGCTCGGCGGCGGCGTGATGTGCCGCGTTCCGAACGGGTTGTGGATGGTGCCGCCGCATTGCGGCGTCTGGCTTCCCGGCGGCACGCGCCACACCAATATCGCAACCGCCAATGCACGAATCTTCTTCGTCTTCATCGAGCCCGGTGCGGCCGACCTGCCCGACCGCTGCTCCACATTGTCGATCTCACCCTTGCTGCGAGAGCTGATCATCGCGCTTTCCGACCGTATGCAGCAGGACCACGGCACTGAAACCCTCGTTGCGCAATTGCTGCTGAGCGAATTGCCGCACATGCCGCTGCAGCAGCTGCATCTGCCGATCTCGCCCGAGCCACGCTTGCGACGGATCGCGGCAGCGCTCGCCGACGATCCGGCCGATCGCCGCACGATGGCCGAATGGGCCGAACGCGTGGCGCTGAGCGAGAGCAGTCTCGCGCGGCTCATCCTGAGGGAAACCGGCCTGACATTCGGACGCTGGCGTCAGCAACTGCATTTGATCGTCGCGTTGCGCGAACTCTCCGCCGGCGCGAGCGTTCAGCAGGTCTCGTCCGAACTCGGTTATGGATCCGTCACAGCCTTCATCACCATGTTCAAGAAGGCGCTCGGCAAGCCACCGGCGAAATATCTCAGCGATATCATGCAAGGGAGCGGCTCGGCGTTCGCGGCCGGCGGGCGAATTTAGGAACACCGGTCGGCAACGGACGTTTTCGACATATCGGGCGAACGACAAGCGAGCCGCCTGCGCCAAGCCAATGCAGCGAGGATGCCAGATGCCCTACGCGCTGTTCGATCGCGACAGACAGATCGACAAGGCTTTTCCGACGGAGAAGCAAGCGTGGGAACATGCACTGATCTGCGGGCTGGTCTTCGACGTTCCGGTCGCGGATGAAGCGCCGGGCCAGGTGCTGCCGACCGGCTATCACATGAAGCGAATTCCCGCCGATAGCGAAGTGTTCGAACCGGCGCCCGAATGGAAGTTACCGAACGAAATTTCGTGATCGGCCCGCGGCAGGGTTGCCGGTTGCGATCGTGACGTTGCGCGATAAGTAACGCCGAACCAGACCAACAATTCAGGATGAGCGCATGGCCGAAACCGGCAAGATTTTTCACGTTCGCTGCGTCGACAACACGTTGCAGCGGGATACGCTCTCGCTCGGGCGCGTCTACGAGGTGACAAGGGATATCGAACGTGACGGCTATTACGAGCTCAGCGGATTGGGCCGCTTCAGCCGATCCAGATTCGAGGTTGTCGAGACGAGCGACGACACGGCCGAAGTCCGGCAGACGTCTCGATCAAAATAGACAGGAGAGCGCGATGCCCAGAGGCGACAAGTCGAGCTATACCGACAAGCAGAAGCGGCAGGCCGAGCACATCGAGGAAGGCTACGAGACGCGTGGTGTTCCGGATCGCGAGGCCGAGCGGCGCGCATGGGCGACCGTCAACAAGGAGACCCACGGCGGCAAGAAGAGCGGCTCCGGCCGCGGCACGCGCGAGGATCATTCCCCGTCGCGCAAGGGCGGCAAGCTCGGCGGCAAGGCAGCCGCGAGCCGCCCCGCGGCGGAGCGGTCGCGTTCGGCGAAAAAGGCGGCACGCAGGCGCCGGGCCGCCTGACCGGCACGGACGTGGCCCCACAGACAGGAAGACAATACCGCAAGCCGGAGCATGATCCGGGAAATGCGCGGCGGTTTTCCGAAAAAATCATGCTCAAACAATGAGCTAGAGCGCGATGACGACGGCACACGATCTCATCGCGCGTTAGGCGACGGCTCGCAAATGCGTGATCGGGCGCCACCACCGGTTGCCTTCATTTCGGCACCTATCGGGAACAGGCTGTCGGCCCAGGAAGCAAAAGCGAAGCAAAGAAGCAAAGAAGCAAAAGCGAAGCAAAGGCGGCCGCCGCAGGGGGTGCCTGCAATTGACGTATCGGTCCCATAGCAGCTGGCAGGACGTGGATCTGCGCAATCTCGTCCGGGTCATATCGGCCTGCACCCTCGGGCTTTGGGCATTTGCGGCCGGCCTCCTGATCGGGACCTTCCTGCTTTGATGAATCGGCGCAGCACGCGCCGCCTTCCTACCCGCCGCTCAGGTGATGCGCGGCGACGAATAGGACGAGCGCGCTAAGCACCAATGCCGATGTGGCGCCGGCAACGCTACGCGCGAGTTCAGCCTTCGAAAGATTGGATCTGGTTGCCATTGCAGCCTCCCGTTCGCGCGAGCTGAGCCATAGCCGCTCCGGCGGTCAGGCTCGCTCATGGAGACATTCGCATCACCAGGATGAACGCATCATGAGCGAAACGAACCGCCGGTGCGTCCGTTCCAAAATCTGACCCAGTGGATCGCTTTCGGAACCCGGGCGTTGACCGCATGCGGCAAGCCGGCCGAGCCGCGCTGGAATTGGAAATCGGAGATGCCATGGTGATCCGCTGGGGGCGGCTTCAACCGGCGATTTGGGCGACCGTCATCCTGCTCGTGAGCATCACGGCAGCCGACGCTGCGGGCGACAAGGCGAGCAAGCCATCCGAGTTCATCCTGCTCGTCCAGATCGCGCTCCTGATCGCGGTCGGGCGCGGTCTCGGCGAATTGATGCAGCGGATCGGCCAGCCCTCCGTGGTCGGCGAACTGCTGGGCGGCCTGTTGCTCGGACCATCGCTGTTCGGCTGGCTGTGGCCATCGGCGCACGGCGTGATCTTTCCGCCATCCGGCGAGCAGAAGGCGCTGATCGACGGCATTGCGCAGTTCGGCATCCTGCTCCTGTTGCTGCTAACGGGCATGGACACCGACCTCAAGCTGGTGCGGAAGGTCGGCCGCGCCGCGACCACGATCTCGGTCGCGGGCATCGCGGTGCCATTCGTGTGCGGCTTCGTGCTCGCCGAATTCCTCCCCGACGGCCTGCTGCCGCATCCCGAAGCACGGCTGATCGCCTCGCTGTTTCTCGGCACGGCGCTGTCGATCTCCTCGGTGAAGATCGTCGCCGTCGTGGTGCGCGAAATGAACTTCATGCGCCGCAATGTCGGCCAGATCATCGTCGCCAGCGCGATCATCGACGACACCCTCGGCTGGATCATCATCGCTGTCATCTTCAGCCTCGCCTCGCGCGGCAGCCTCGACATCCTCTCGGTCGCGCAGGCGCTGTTCGGCACGCTCGCCTTCCTCGCGGTCAGCTTCACGATCGGCCGGCGGCTGGTGTTCCGGCTGATCCGCTGGGCCAACGACAATCTGGTCTCTTCGGCGGCGGTGATCACCGTGATCCTGCTGCTGATGTGCGGGATGGCGATGATCACGCATCTGATCGGCGTGCACACCGTGCTCGGCGCTTTCATCGCCGGCGTGCTGGTCGGGGAATCCCCGATCCTGACCCGGCAGATCGACGAACGGCTGCGCGGGCTGATCTCGAGCCTGTTCATGCCGGTATTCTTCGGGCTCGCCGGCCTCAGCGCCGACCTCACGGTGTTGAAGGATCCGTCGGTGCTGGGGCTGACCGCGGCGCTGGTGCTGATTGCGAGCATCGGCAAATTCGGCGGCGCCTTTGCCGGCGGTGCGCTCGGCGGGCTGACCCGGCAGGAGTCCTATGCGCTGGCGAGCGGCATGAATGCGCGCGGCTCGACCGAGGTGATCATCGCCACCATCGGCCTTTCGATGGGGGTACTGAGCCAGACCATGTTCTCGATGATCGTGACCATGGCGATCCTGACCACGATGGCGATGCCGCCGATGCTGCGCAGCGCGCTGGCGCGGCTGCCGCTCGGCCAGGACGAGAAGGATCGGCTGGAGCGCGAGGAATACGAGCAGCGCGGCTTCGTCGCCAATCTCGAGCGGCTGCTGGTCGCGGTCGACGAGAGCAGCAACGCGACATTCGCCGCGCATCTCGCCGGCCAGCTCGCCGGCGGGCGCGGTCTGCCGATCACGGTGCTGCATGTCGGCGCCAACGCCAAGCTGCAGGAGAAGAACCGTGCGGATGAGGAGAGCCCCGAGGCGGCGGTCATCAACGCGGCCAAGGCGAGCGCCGAAGCCGATGCCGACGGCGGCGGCAATGTCGACGTCATCAGCCGCGCCCGCGAGGAGACGGCGGCGGAGGCGATCGCCGAGGAAGCCAAAAAAGGTTTCGACCTGCTGGTGGTCGGCATGGACGCGGTCGCCGGCCCCGATGGCGGCTTCGACCGGCGGCTCGACGACCTGACCTCCGGCTTCGACGGTCCGCTGGCGATCGCGGCCGCCAAGGGCGTGCACGAGAAGGAGCCGACGGCGAATGCGCGGAAGATCCTGGTGCCGGTCTCGGGCAGCAACGTCTCGCGGCGCGGAGCCGAGGTCGCGATCGCGCTGGCGCGCCTCTCGAGCGAGCCGCTGCAGGTGGTCTACGTCTCGACCACGCGCGACAAGGGCGCCCGCCGCACCAGCCCCAGCATGTCGCTGGCGCATGAGGAAGCCATCCTGAAGGACATCGCGGCGACCGCGGCGCGCTACGACATCAACGTGACGACGCGGCTACGTGCCAACACCGCACCAGAGGTCGCGATCCTGCAGGAGATCGCGTCAAGCCGGGCCGACCTCGTCGTGATCGGTGTCGACCGCATCCAGGGCGACAGCCTGAATTTCGGCAGCGTCGCCGCGGCCGTGCTCGGCAAGTCGAAGGCGTCCGTGCTGCTGGTGTCGGATGGCGACGTCAGGCCCAAGACCTGAAACCCCACACCTGAATCTCCCAAGACTTGAAACAAAGACCTGAGCAAGGAGGTTCGAAGCGCGAGCGCGTCCGCGCCTACCACTCTTCCGGACAGGGATCGACGATCTTCCAGAGATCGACCCCGTTCTTGATCTTCTTCATCTCGGTGGTGAGCCCGCCATTGCGGCGGATCCAGTCCTTCACCGTATCGGGGTAGTAGGACATCAGATCGGAGGTGCCCTCGAGGCTGGTGACCTTGATGCCGAAGGTGAAGGCCTTGTCGTAATAGGCCTGGTGGAAGCCGATGCTGGCCCGCGGCGTGACGCAGATCTTGTTCAGCGGCACGATGCCGAACACCAGCGTGCAGGCCGAGTTGCAGATGCCGTCGATCACGACGCGCTCGCGGCGCTCGCGGATCTGCTTGTACTTGGCCTTGTACTCCTCGACATAGCCGCCATGGTCGCGCGTGATGTGCAGCACCGCCCGCGCAGGCGTCGCGGCCAGAACCGAGAGCAGCAAGGCGACAAGGGGCGTGATGCGCATGGATCGTTCGAAACCGCGGGAAAGGCCGGGCCCGGGCGGACCTGACCGCAAGACTCTGGCCGGACTGTGTTGGCAATCCGTTAAGCATCCGCAAAAAGGCAAAATTTGGCGCGCTGTGACTGATTTCCCGCAGCTTTTGGCCCCGATTCCGGGTTAGATGGGCCCCCGGGGCGGCCCACAATGCCGATTCCCGTAAATGCCCGGAGGCCGCCCATGACCAAGACCAAGCTTTTCGCCGCCCTCGCTGTTGCCGTGATGGCCCTGACCCCGGCGGTCGCGGCCGATCTCACGGCCCATCCGCGCCACCACAGGCATCACCACCACGCCCATTGGGGCCTGCCCTACCACATCAGCTATCTGCACAATTACGGCCCGGGCCCGACTGCCGGCAGCTTCGCCTATTACGACGGCTCCCCGCGCAACAAGTGCTACCAGAGTGCGGCCGCCTATATCGGCCAGGACCACCGCCGGCATCCCTGCTTCTGACGGCTGTAGGGGAGACGGCGGGACGTGCCGGCACCGCCGGGTGCCGCGCTCCGTGCCTGCTGGCCCTCCCCGCCCAAGTCTGATAATCGACCCGCGACGCGCTCGTAGCTCAGCTGGATAGAGCATCGGATTTCGATTCCGAGGGTCGGGAGTTCGAATCTCTCCGAGCGCGCCAAGCCCGCTTTTGCCGCCCTTCGCTCATCGTCGCCCGCGGCCTCCACCAACCAACTAAGCGCCTGTTTTACATCTCATTTTCGCGTCGCCGAGCGTCGTCGTCCGTCGCTCGTCGTCGCCGGCGATCCCGCGCCGGAACGCCCCTTTTGCTGTCCCTCGATCTGAGTTAGAATCTCCCATCGCCGAGAGCCGCATTATTTTGCGAGGGACAGGAGTTCGAATCTCCCATGCAGATTCCAACTGAAAAACCGGAGATCACCGCAAAGAACTACCTTTCCGTCGGTCCCGGCGAGTACCCGTGCGGCAACAACCTCTATCTGATCGTCACCCCCAGCGGCGGCCGGCGCTGGGCGTTCCGTTACCAGCGCAATGGCATCGTCAGAAAGATGGGTTTCGGCTCGGCCAAAGCTGCAGGCCTCAAGCCCTCAGAGGCCAAGGACAAGGCGATCGACGCCCTGCGGCTTCTTGCCAAAGGGACCGATCCGCGAGATCAGCGCGACGAGGACAGACGCCGCGAGCAAGGATCGCGTCTGTTTGGTGAATTCGCCGAGGAATGGCGGCAGACTTATGAGACCGGCCTGAAACACAAAGCTGCGCGCAACAAGCTTCGGCGCATCGTACAGGTTACCTGCCAACCGCTGCACAAGTTGCAACTCGACCAGATTGAAACCGAACATGTTAGCGGAGTCCTGCGGAAGGTCTGGCATCAGCGCGAGATCTCTCGCGATGCACGCCAGCGGATCAAAAAGATTCTGGACGCGGCGATAGCGCTGAATCCACGGCCGAAACACAACCCGGCGGACTGGGACAGCCGACTGAAGCCGATTATGCCGAAGCAGCGAAAGCGGGGCACGATCCGCGGCAGTCATAAGGCCATGGACTACCATGATCTGCCGGCATTCATGCAGAAGCTCAACGCTGATCCCGATCAAAGCGCGCGGGCCCTCGAGGTCGCAATCCTCACGCTGGCTCGAACCAATGAAGTGCAGAACATGCGCTGGCCGCAACTCGATCTCGAAGGCGGGCTTTGGGATCTGAACACGCTTGATACCAAAAACGAACGGCCCAAACGGACGCCGATGCCCCGACAGACCTTAGCCTATCTGCGCGAGGCCTATCAGAGCCGCGTTAGTGACGAGTTCGTATTTCCAGGTCGCAGCCTAAAGCAGCCGATCTCAAATATGACCATGCTCAAACATCTGAAGGAGATCACCGGAGACGAAACACTGACGGTCCACGGCTTCCGGACCACGTTCCGGACCTGGGCACAGGAGGAAACCGACTTCGAGGAGGAGATCGTCGAGCATTGCCTACATCACATCACCGGCGATGATGCTGAAAAAGCCTATAAGCGCGGTGAGGCGCTCAAGAAGCGTCGTGTCGTGATGCAGGCGTTTGCTGACTTCGCGACGCGACCACCAAAAAACAACGTCAAATCGATAAGGGCCGCCTAACTGGCTGTCTCCGCCCGCCGCTAGGTATCAGGCTTCGAAGCCATCGCGACCATCGGGTAGGTTCTCCAAGAAGGACGCCAGGTCGGCACGCGTGATGATGGTTCGTGTGCCGTACTTGCGAATTCGCAAGCGCCCTTCCCTAATCGCCTTATAGACCGACGTCTGGCCGAGTGAGGAAAGCACTGCAGCTTCTGCAACAGTAAGACCGAGTCTTTCCAAGGTAGGCCGGACGGGTGCGTCGCGTTTTGCTATCGTCATCGATCTTTGCTTTGAAAGCGGCTCGTCGGTCGCGTGTGTTCGCCTTACCGATGCATGAGACCTTCACTGCGGTCTCTTCAAGAGAAGCGGAACAGCCATAGATTCAAGGCGAGCGCTCGACAACGAACCGATACAAAACGGCGCAGTTTCGGACGCATTTGCGTACAATTCGGATGGTTATCAAAGGGTACTGCGATACGGTGCACGAGGACGCCGCTTGAAAGACGCCTCATAAGTCTCCCCATGGACGAGGTAGTTTCGCTTTGTCTTGAGAGCCCGCATGTCCGCGTAGATGCGCGTCAGCTCGCTCGCCGGCCGTTTGTGAACCAGTTCACAAATCGTCCCCCGTAAAACCACGGCATCGCACTCCCTTGCGCTCGACCAAGAGGTCTATCGATCGTTGTCGGCGTCGCCGCGAATGCGCGCGGTCGCAATGGAGCAGGATGGTTCATCCTTGCGTTAATCATCTCCCCACTGATCGCGCTTTTGCTGGTGTTGGTCATAGAGCGCAAGATGAGCTCAGGCAGTGACGCAGGGCGCAAAGACACGCCCAGCCGTTCTGAGGTGATCCGCCGGCTGGTCGAGATCAGTCTGGGGAAGGCCAAATGAGGCGCGCGCCCGCGGGTCACGCAAACTCGGGGTACCGTCCTAGTTAGGACACCCGCAGATCGGAACTAGGACACCCTTCGGTTGTTAATGGCCACAGCGGTCATTTTATCGCTGGGGAATTTCAATGCGGCTGTACTCTGATCTGATCGGATAGACAGCGTGGAGATCGCCCTCGCCAGCACTGTAGCAGTGTCATTCATTGCGCTTCTTGCCAGTATGGCGTGGCTTCTGTTTGGCTGACATGCTGATCGGTTCCGCTCCTCGGAACACCGTGCTCTCCCGGAATCCTCAAGCCTGTGGATAAGAGTAAAGTAGGTTCTTGCCGAGGTGAGAGCATTTCAGTGCGTGAGATTTTCGAGAATTTCCTTGGCTGGGGGCCGTAAGACGCGAACGGCCCCCTCTCGATTCAGCCGGCGCGGTGAGACGGCCCCAGCATTAAGCTCCAAGGGTGCTCGGGCCGTTTCTTTTGGAAAAAAGTGACGCGCGAACCGGAACGGCCCATGTACGCTCCCGGCAGTGAGCGACTTATCCCGCCCTTCAACACGCAACGCATTAACGATTTGGTACCAATTGGTGTCAGGCTAGGCTCACTGCAGACGACAGCGAATTCGGAAAGGCTTAACCGACTAGCCCAGTTGGCGGTCTCTCAATGGGGCCCACTATGATCAAAGGCTTCGCAATTGCAGCAATCGCGGTGCTAGGCACATCGCAAGTAGACCAGTATTTGACCCACGGTTTTTATACCGATGCCGTGCTAGCGATGCTGAGGCAGATGAGGCATTGGTTCGGAGTTTGAACCACGCGGATCGATTGGGCTTTCCAAGCGGCTTAAGATCGGTGTGAACTCAAGCCGCCGATTGATTATTCTCCGAATAATCGGTGTTGCAGGCCCTGAAATGCGCTGCAATTTCGGCCTCGGCGATCTGCTCCCAACGCTCAGCTTGGCAGAGCCACATCGATCTTTCGGTAGGACGCAATGCCGCTTTCTGGCGGCACAACGTGCTGAGTGCGCGGTAGCTCCGAATATTCTCCATTGCCACACTCCTCGCTGAGACCTTCGAGCATATTTCAGCTTAATACGTCACGGCGATTACAATTGTCGGACAGCCTTCCGTGCGCACCTTGAGGGTTTAGCGGGACCGCCTGCCTTGCTTTAAAATTCAGGCGGCCCCTACCGGCCACATCAATTATCCTGGCAGCGGCCATAGCCGGCCGACAAAAGTATGAGCAAAGCTATTTGACCCTCTTATGACAAAGGCAACGCATGGGCCCATGTGTCAGGGCTGCGGAATAGTATCGGACACCGAACAGACTGCTAGTTCTACATGTTGCAGCCTTAGCTGCCGGGATTTTGCAGAACCTTCCCGGGGCTGGACCAACGCCGCTCGCGATCATTTCAAGCGGGCGGCGTTGTTGTTTGAGTGAATCCGCATGTTGCCGATCGGCGGCTGATTGCCTCAGCCGGGCGGAAGGTAACCGCCGGGCTGCAGCTGCTTCACCATCGCAAGATTCTTGTCGATCGCCGCCAGCAGCTTGTCGTAACGCATTTGCAGGAACTCTGACCGGGCTGGACGGCTTACCTCCCGAAACTGCTCCCGGCTCGTCGGCTGACAGTTCACGAATGCTCGTCATCTTCATCTGCTCTCCCTCCTGTTGCCGGCGGCTCCATTGCGACCGGTGCAGGATGGATATGAACTCCAAGCGTCCATCGCTGTGACGTAAGCCGCGGAGGCCCCCGCTGAGTTGATGGGTGCGTCAGGGAGCCTTCGTCGTGGTGTTGGAGGGGCCAGCAACTAAGACCGACGTGAGGCGTTTCCAAGTCGCCCCTACCGCGGCGGCCGGTGTGCGCACTGGATCAAGGTCAAGAACCGAATTCACCCGGCCATGTATCGACAGCTCGAATAATGGAAATGGACCGGTCCTTCTATCTCGTGGGCTTTGCGCTCGTCCTGATCATCCTCGTCTATGGCCTGTGTGGCAGCCTCAGGAGAAGAAGAGCGCGGCGGGACGAGGAAATACGTCGGCTGATCGACGAACGCATCGACCGCATGGACATGAAGCGCGACAAAAAGCACGATTAATCGCATTAACGCATGTCAGTCAGCGCTGGTGTCTAATCTCCGCCAACTGAGACGGTTAATCTGGATTCTCATATCAGCGGTGACGCAGACCGCCGTGCACATTCTGAGAGTGGGCCGTGACCAAGTTTTTGCGGTGCTTCCGGGCCGCCGCTTCGGCCTCACGGGCCAGTCGTTCAGCCTTTAAGCGCTCGCGGTTTGCATGAAACGCCGCTTGGGTGCGTTGATACTCGGACATCGCCGGCTTGGCATCGGTTTCCTTGAAGACCTTTTGCGCCTCACGTTGGGCGGCAGTAGGCGGCCTCCATCCGGAATTATGAGCGGTCATTCCCTCCTCCTTCGGTGATAGCCGTGGGGCTTGTTGTGGGTTGATAGCGTGCGCCCTGCGTACCGCTAGGGCGCATGCGCAACTTCTAAAGCCGCGGGGACCATCAAATTCTCTGCCTGTTTTCCAGTTGCCGCAATCGAATATTTGCCTAGGGTTCGCAAATCCAGGGTCCGATAATTATCTGTCCAGACATGCCCATCCGGAGACCGCTGGAAATCCCGCCTGCGGTAGCCCGGCAGTTCGCCGCCAACATGCGGGCGTTTCATGTCGAGCACGATCCGCTCAAGCGGGACGAGATCGCAGCTGATACCAGTCATCTCCTCCTCGAGCAGATGCCCAAGGGCGCGAAGCTGCGGCTTGCCGACGTGCTTGAGCTGTTCAGGCTGATGCGATGACCTGAGCCGGCTCGCATCGTTTGGGACGCAGGTGGCGCTTAAAACTTTCGTCTGTCGGCTTCCATTTTTTTGTATTCCCCGTTGCAACATTCCTCGAGGTGAGTGCCACAGGGCCGTGCCCACAACGGCTGATCGCTTGCACCAACTACCTCCCGTGCTAGAACGCCGCCACGAAAGTGGATGAAGGATCGATGCCTTGGTCAAAAAGAAAAAGAGTGCTCGTCGTGAGTGGACGAAGGATGATGTTAAGACGCTGAAGTCGCTTGCCAAGCAAAAAGCTGGCGTCAAAAAAATTGCAAAGACGCTGAAGCGAACTCCCGCCGCCACAGCCGCGAAAGCGCATATCCTCGGGGTATCGCTCAGCACGCAGTAGGTGGACGCAGTGTGAATGGTTTGGCTGCACCGAGCCTTAGGGTGCTTAGAACCAGCCCTACATCCCTCAACATTGGTGCCCCGGAGACGGGACCACGGACGTGATTGGACAAGCTCAAATATTCAGCGCACCGGCTAATGATCGTCGGAGCCCCCAGGGCGGCATTGTGCTGAGCAGCAGGCCCAAAAAGGCCCTGGCGATGGGGCCGGGGCCAGTTGTTCCTATGCCGAATCGGGAGCGAGCCCCGACCGCCTACGCTACGTGACATAAAACCTTGGCACGTTTTGTGCTGAATGATCGGCACCGGGTTTTGCGTGACCCTCCCGGGGGCTGGGAAGCCGCCGCTCGCGATTTATTTCAAGCGAGCGGCGATTTTTTTGTCTCCAAAGCTCTTCACCGCGCCGCCGATCTCCCGAACGACAGCTCGCAAGATCAAGGCGACAAATTTGATTGACTGACCTCACTGCCAGCCCCTCGACTTGCCCCTCGAACAAAATCGAAGCAAAAATTCATTGGTGCCTGAACGACTTAGAGGGAAAATTCGAACCTCTCCGAGCGCGCCAGCGATTTTACCGATAGATCAATAATTTAAGCCGCGCTCATTTCGTTCTGAGTGAGCGTTTTCGCGTTGCGAGCCAGCTCAACTCGCTGCAAGTAAAATCAACGCGCTACCAGCCGCTACAAATCACTCCGCGCAACACGGGCGCAATACGGCGGTTTAGCGTCTGTTCTGAAGCGACGCTGCAAGATGAGAACGACCCCGACGCCACGCGCCGAGGCCGCCCCTGTGGCTCCCAGCCGGGTTGGGGGTATAGAGCCGGGAGCCGGAAGACACTACTTCCAAAACCACCGCTCGTTCCTGCCGCCAATAGCACCAATAGGGATTACCTCCCGGCCAGGCTCGCCGAAAAACGATATCGGAACTCGAGTGATGGTATCGGCCGCCCTGCCGACGAGAGGGACGGTTAGCAAATCGGCAACTAGATCGGCGCAGGCTTCTCTGAGGGACGGGACCGTTGGGGACGCAGCACGGTCACGTTTCGGAGGAGCTGACGTGTAGGCCCTGGCGTCGGCTCCTCTCTTAGAAGCTTGTGTGAGTTCGGCAACAGCCGTCTCTCCGCGGATCTGCTAAGGAAATGACACTGGGAATTTCAGGGCCCTAGCGCTGGGAATGACAGGGCGCCGCCGGGACAAACCATTTCGGGCCCGGCGGCGTAGCTTTTAGGTCGGCGTCACAGTATCGATGCCGAGCGATCCGAGCACCGCGCGAGCTCGATCCGGCAGCCGATCGTTGCAGCGATCCTGCCGCGAAACCATTTTCATCAGCGGACGAAACCGGGCGGAAACAATTGACCGGTACCACTTGTCCCAAACAATAATGGGGAAGTGTCATGATGGAAGCGACCATTGTCGCGCTGCTGCTCCTCAGCGCCGCTGTGTTTTTTGCCCACGCCTACGACGCCCTGCATACGCATTGACGGGATCGGCATCGTTTAGGTCTGCGTACCGTCCACCAGGGTCTGTGGACTTGCGCGAGCCAACAATCGCGCCCTAACCCCGCCCGTTCTTCTCGCCGAACCACCGCCGGCACGCCCGGCTGAAGCTCGTCGCATCGGTGTAGCCGAGCGCGGCCGCCATTTCGTCGCGCGATTGGGTGCCGGCCGCGAGCATGATCCTCGCGCGCTCGCGCAGCACGCCGTCGAGCAGCGGGCGGAAGGCGCTGCCGGTCTCGGCGAGCCGCCGCACCAGCGTTCGCCGCGAGGTGCCGATGAGGCGCGCGGCCTCCTCCTCACCAAGACGCTGCGGCAGGCGCGCCGCGATCAGGCGCTCGACGATCCCCGCCAGCGCCGTGGTGTCGGGCTGCGGATTCTCGATCGCCTCGAGCGCTTCGATGGCCTTGGCGTGCAATTGCGGATCGGCAAACGGCGACGGCCGCGCGCCAAGCGCTTTCGGCACCTCGAAGATGAAAGCGGCAGCGTTGAACTTCACCGCGCAGGAATAATGCTCGAGCAGCCGCGCCGCGCCCGCAGGCGGCGGCCAGGGAAATTGCAGCGTCGCCTGCCCGATCGAATCCTCGAGCAGCTGGACGTACACGGCGTGCACATTGAGGCTGACCGCCAGCGCCACGGCGTGCCACAGCGCTTCATCCATCGCGACGGCGGGAGAGATTTCAATCTGGATCGCTCGCGCGGTCTTGCGCAGCCGGTTACGGACGAAGGGCGCGCGGGTCGACCCGAAGCGCGCGCCGGTCGCCAGCGCGTCCGCGATGGTCGGCGCCGTCCTGGTCGCGACGTCGAGCGCGCCTTGCAGCGATGTCGACCACACCGCCGCGGCCGACAACGGCCACAGCTCGCCATGCCGGCGCGTGATGTTGGCCGCCAGCACCACCAGCGAGGATACCGGCATGTGAGCGCCGGGCTGGTCGAGCGCCTCGAGCCGAATTCCGGTGCCCTTCAGCAGCTCGTCGCGATCGCTTCGCGTCTGGCCAAACGCCCGCACCAGGGCCCGCGCATAGGCCGCGGAGACCGGCGAGCGAAGGGCATCGGATTCCGATCCGTGCATGGCGTCGGCGACCTCCCCCTCGTGAACGTCCGGCCGAACAAGCTTGGCGCAAAATGCCACAAAATTGGCCTGTTGTGAACTGGCGGCGCAGGCCCGCCTCGCGGCATGCTCGGCCCAACAATGGCGAACGCCGCCTCGCAAGAGATGCTGGAGGGAATGCGATGATCTTCACGGGCACCAATGCTGCTGGCGAAACGATCACCTACCGGGACGGCAAACGCTATCTCTGGATGCTCTCGTTCATTCCGCCGCTGATCCCGCTGTTGTCCTACTGGCTCTTCCTGCGGACGCACAATCCGCTGGTGACGCTGATCCCGTTCGTCTTCATCTTCATCCTGATCCCGCTGCTCGACGTCGTGTTCGGCGAAGACACCCACAATCCGCCGGCGGAAGTGGTCGCCGCGATGGAGGCCGATCCCTATTACCTGCGGCTCGCACGCGTCACCGTGGTGTTTCCCTGGATCAACTACGTCGCGCTGATCGCCTTCTTCGGCACCCAGGATCTGCCGTGGTGGTCCTATGTCGCCTTGCTGCTCGGCGTCGGCACCATCAATGGCGGCGCGCTCCTGATCGGGCACGAGCTCGGCCACAAGCCGGACAGGCTCAACATCCTGTTCGGCATGCTCGCCAACTGCGCGGTGGGCTACGCGCATTTCCGCGTCGAGCACAATCGCGGCCATCACACTTGGGTCGCAACCCCCGAGGACCCCGCCAGCGCGCGCTTCGGTGAATCGATCTATGCGTTCGCAACGCGCGAGCTGCCCGGCGCGTTCAAGCGCGGCTGGCGCAATGAAGCCGAACGGCTGACCAGGCGCGGCGAGCCGGTCTGGTCGGTCAACAACGAGATCCTGCAGGGCTTTGCGCTGACGCTCGTCGTCGCGGCCGTGCTGATTGCGCTGTTCGGCTGGAAGGTCGCGCCGTTCATCGTCGCGCACCATTTCCTCGGCTGGTACGCGCTGACCCAGGCCAACTATGTCGAGCATTACGGGCTGCTGCGCGAGAAGCTGCCGAACGGCCGTTACCAGGCGGTCGAGCCGCGCCACTCATGGAATACCAACCACATCGTCTCGAACCTGATGACGTTCCACCTGCAACGTCACTCCGACCACCACGCCAACCCGATGCGCCCCTACCAGTCGCTGCGCGATTTCGACGACATCCCGCGGCTGCCGAACGGCTACACCGGCATGTTCGGGCTGGCGGCGATCCCGCCGCTCTGGTTCCGCGTGATGGACCCGAAGACCCTGGCCTGGGCCGGCGGCGACAAGAGCAAGCTGAACCTCCGCGATCGGCCCGCGAGCTCGTGATCGCGGCGATTGCCCGGCTCCCGGTCCTACATCTGGGCCGAGCGCCGCTTCATGGCGCCGATGCCGAGGAATGAGCCATTGATCGACAGATACTGGCTGGTGAATTCGAACGTATCGAAGCTCGGCGCCTCGAACTGCTTCAGCGCCTTCCAGAGCAGCGTGGTATCCGGACAGGCTTGGGAATGGATGTCATGATGCACGATGATGCGGGCGTGGGAACGCACCAGCAGATGATCCTGTAGCGCACCGCGCAGGCTGTGATCGCCATCGATAAAGACGAAGTCCGGCTTCAGCCGGTCGACATGCGCACCGACCAGCGGCGAGGTCGAAAAATCCTGGATGTAGATCGGCTCGATAGCGGCCTGCTGCTGCAGCAGATCGAAATAGGTCGAGATAAAGGGCGTCGGCGCGATCGGATCGAGTGCAATCACGGTCTTGAGGTCGGCGCCGCTGTTCCTGAGCCACTCCGTAACCAGGACGAACATGCCGCCCCAGCGGCAGCCGATTTCCATGTACGAGGAAACGCCGGACGAATTGCGCGCAAGCCAGGCGAGGTATGGCGCAAGCTGGTTCGGGTATTGCCAAAGGTGGAGGCCCTTGCCGAAGTTCGGCGCCAGCTCCGGCGGCTGCTCATGAAGCAGTTCGTCATTGAGCCCCAGCGCCGGGATGAATTCGCGTTCGAGGAAGTCCACGTCTGTACGCTGAGCCGGATTCAACCCGGCGATCGCATTGATCGCGTCACCGACGGTGACAGCGAGATCGGCGAAACGCTGGTATCGGTCGGCTTGGTATCGGTCGGTTTGGGCTGGCTGGGCGTTGAGCATCGGCGCAATCAGATCGGTGGGCTGAAGAGGACACAGAGAGGCCGCAGGTCGTCGCGCCCCGATGATTGAACGGATGGGACATCCGTCTCGGGCGCGAAATCTTGCGTTCGGTCGCGAATAGTCCGCCTTCCCCCACCGGAAGAGCGAGCCGCTTCGGCATGGCGCGCCCGGCGTGCAGCCGGCATTCCTTTCAGCCACTCGGAATCTTCCGACGCACGGCCTCCACGCCGGCATCGGTCACGTTGTATCTGCGCCCCATCTCCGGGACGATCCAGCCCTTCTCGATCATTCCGGCAATGGTGCTCGGGCCGACGCCCGCGGGAAACGGACGGCGGTTGCGGATCGCGTCGATCGCGACCCGCTCGAGATGGGTGGCGACATGCGAGGGGCGCGCGCGAAACGCCTTTGCCATGATCAGGACCGACAGGACCTCGGCGCGCCGGCGCACCGCCGAAGCGCTGCGGGTCAGTTCGTTGCTGATCTCGAGAGCGTTCTTGCCGGCCCTGGCGAGTTCTCTGAGCTTCTCGTCCTCGTCAGGGCTCCAGCGCCGCACGATCCCCATCTGCCCCTCACCGCCTGGATACCCATCTCAAACCGATGCATACGCAGGCGGCGCTGATTTGCCATGTGACTTTCGGCACCTCTTGATGCGACGTCGGGGCTGTCGCCATCAGGACGGCCGATCGCGGTGTCGCACGATGCAGCACAAAGAGCACGATCCGATTGAATCGGATCATGCTCTCAATCCCCTTGCTTGGTGGCGTTTTGGTTGCGCGAACCGGTATTCACTTCGCGCTGGAACGCTTCAGTGCTTGCTGGGTTCAAGCGCGATGAGCACGCCGGTCGGCTCGGGCTCGTGCGGCCGAAGCGAGGTCAGCTCCGGATCGCTCCACTCGGCGAGACTGACGACTTCGCCGGTCTGCCCCGGCATGTCGGAGGTCTGGGCCGGTTCAAGCACCTTGAGCCCGCTGGTGTCGACGAAGAACGTGTGCTCACCGAACACGCTGTTCAGTTGCGCCACGGCCGGGTGATCGTCCGGAAGCACCTGGGCATTCAGTTGCGTCATGGTCTGCTTGACTTGCGTGGAATTGAGTTTCATCCGCTGCTCCTTCTCGTTGGTTCCGGCCGCGATGGTTTCCTTGACAGGTTTCCTTGACAAGTTTCCTTGGCTGGTTCCTCCCCGCCCGCACCCCACATCGGGGGCTTCAAGGTCTCGAACCAATCAGGCAACGAAACGTTCCGCACGCGCGACGCATTGACCGCCTGCGCAGCGGTTCCCCGCGTATCAGATGTGAAGTGCGACTCTGATGTCACGCCCATCGCTACGAGACGGGAGGCTTCTTCCTTGCGAGCCCTTCCAGGTGCACGCGGCGCGCGGCGGATTTGCGCGCGCGCTCCCTGGTGCGGCAGGCCCGGCAGCGCACTGCCGCGGTAAATACATCGCCCTTGGCGGTCTCGTACCACCATTTCTGCTGCAACGGCGTCCAGACCTCGGCAACGCCGCAGTCCTTGCAGATAAAGGGCTCCGGTCGATAGGTTCCGCGCAGCACGAAATCGGGAGTCGAATAGCTGTTCGATGGCGCGAGCCGCGTCGTATCCACGGCAACCTCGTCGCGCGCCAGCGCAATCTTGTAGTCGCGGAGACGTTGCCGTTCAGCGGCGCGTTGCGCCTGGATGCGGCGCCATTCCTCGGCCTTGCGCCGCCTGGCTTCGATCTCTCCGTTCGTCTGCTTGCTGCGTTTCACGGCGGCACATCCGTCTGGGTCGAATGCCTTCGGCGCATCGACGAAGTAAATACCGGGCAGCACGACCTCGTCGATGATGACGTCATTGATGCGCTGCCGTTCTGCCGCCGGCTTGTCATAATTGCCGCAACATTGCGCGACGACAAGGTCCCGTGCGGGGAACACGTAGAGGCGCTGACGGCCGTCCGAGGCGGATGACTTCGGGATGCCCCTCAGGCCGCGCCTATACCGGCCCCTGCTCCGCCGGCCGCATGCGGATCAGCGCGTCGAGCACGAGGACAAGAACCGGGCGCTGCTCGTCGTTGACCAGCTCCGTCTTGAAGATCACAACAGCGTCGCGCCGCTCCGGCCTGATGGTGATCTTCTGGATCTGGGATTGGCCGGTGAGCGTGGCGCCGGGCCGAACCGGGCTCGGCAGGCGGATCTCGAAGCTCCGCCCGACGATCCCCGCCACCTTGGTCCAGATCGCCTCCACGACGAGCCGCTGATAGATCGCAATGGTGTTGAAGCCGCTTGCGATCAGTCCGCCGAACGGGCCTGCCGCAGCCGCGACGGGATCGGCATGGATTGGCACCGGATCGTATTTGCCGGCGAACTCCAGGATCTCGGCCTCGCCGATCGTGTAGCTGCCAAGCCTGAACGTCTGGCCCTCGGTGAGATCTTCCGCATACAGCATCGCGCGCCTCCATCTGTCGCGCGACGATAGACGAATGGTGCGGGCTTTCCATTACCCCGGACGTCATGAACTTCGCGCGTGATGCGCGAGCGACACCCACCGCTCGCATATCGCCGCAGGTATCCCGCGCTAATGCAGCCGCGCCGCCCTCGCCTTTGCCGCCTTCAGCGTGTTCTCCATCAGGCAGGCGATCGTCATCGGGCCGACGCCGCGCGGCACCGGCGTGATGGCGCCGGCGACCTGCACCGCCTCGTCGAACGAGACGTCGCCGCACACCGCATAGCCGCCGTCCGGCCTCTCGACGCGCGTGGTGCCGACGTCGATGACGATGGCCTGGGGCTTGATCCAGTCGCCGCGCACGAGGCCGGCCTTGCCCACCGCACTCACCAGGATGTCGGCCTCGCGGCAGATCCTGCTGATGCCGCGGGTGTGGATATGGGTCTGCGTCACGGTCGCGTGCTCCTGCAGCAGCAACGCGGCCATCGGCTTGCCGACGATGTTGGAGCTGCCGATCATCACCACGGCATGGGCGCCGGTGAGGTCTGATCGGACCGACTTGATCAGCCGGAGACAGCCGAGCGGCGTGCACGGCACCAGCGCGTCATCGCCGTGAAACAGCCGGCCGGCGTTCAGGGCGTGCAGGCCGTCGACATCCTTGGCGGGATCGACCGCCGCCATCACGCGCAAGGCGTCGATATGCGCCGGCAACGGCAGCTGCACCAGGATGCCGTCGATATCGTCGCGCGCATTGAGCGCCTCTACTCCGGCAAGCAGATCGGACTCGCTGGCATCATCCGGCAGGCGTGCGACCTCGCCGCGCAGGCCGAGCCGCTCGGCCATCCTGACCTTGCTCTGCACATAGATCTGGCTCGCCGGGTCGCAGCCGACCAGCACGACCGCAAGCCCCGGCGCGCGGGGCAGCCGGTCGAGTTCGCCAGCAATCTTGTCGATGACAATTTGGGCATGTGCATGCCCATCGAGAATGTTCGCCGTCATGGCACCTCCGTTTCGAAGCGGTGCCCAGGCGCGCGGCGTTCAGTCTCTACGCTCCCCGATGGTGGTCCATCCAAGCGCCAGTCGCGCAGATGGCGTGGTCATAGCCGCCCCGCCGGGCAAAGGCAATTCACGCTCTCCCCGCGGGTCGAACGGCGACGAATTGCCCTCACTTTTGCCGGTGGATCGGTGCCGGGCGGGTCACCTCTGGGGGTAGGATTCGGGCAAGACTTGCGTTAAGTCTCGGCGCTTGCCGGGCTTTTCCGATCCCCGGCGCCATCCCTTCCGGTCATCACGCCATTTCGGACATTTTCGACATGAGACATATCATCCTCGCGCTGGCGCTCTTCTGCCCGGCTGCCGCGCTCGCCCAGGGCACCACGCCGGCCCCCGCCGACGCCGACAAGCCGGCAGCGACCTCGCAGCCGATGGTCGGCGACAAGCCGCTGGTCCAGGTCGGCAAGAAGTCGGCCGCCAAGAAGGGCGAGAAGCCTGCCGCGCCCGGCAAGCCGCAATCGGTCGCCCAGAAGCTTCAGGCCTGTCAGGACATCGACGATGCCACCAAGGAACGGCTGATCTGCTACGACGAGATCTTCAAGCCGCAGCCGAAGCCGAAGGCCGCCCCGGCCAAGGGCGTCAACGATTGCCGCTTCGTGAAGGAAGAGGACGAGCGGCTGACCTGCTACAACGGCTTCGCGGACAAGATCCCGCGCCTGCCGCGCTAAAGGTAGCGGGCGGCGCTCGGACGCCTTCCCGCATCCGGCGACGTGCCTGATCGCGGACATGAAAATGCCGCCGCAAGTGTTTGCGGCGGCGGATCGATTGCCGGCTGCGGCAGCCTTTTCTTACCAGGTCCCGAAGCCGCCGAAGAAGCCCATGCGCGGCTGCTGCTGCGCGACGCGGTAAGGCTGATACATGCCGGGCTGCGCCAGCCGCATCGGCTGCTGGGGATGGGCATGGTAGCGCGCGACCTTGCGCTTCTTCGGCTGCTGAGGCTGGGCCTGCGCCGGTTGTTCAGCCGATTTTGCCTCAGCCGCGACCTTCTGCGCGTCAGCCTTCTCCGGCGGAATGAACTGGGCGAACGTATTGCGGACGCGGGCTTGCGCCGACGCATCGCCCGTAGCCGACGGGATGGCCGCGGCGACCGCGTTGACCTGCGCCGGAACAATGGTCGGCAAATTGGTGTCGTAGACCACCCGCTCGGGCAATTTCTGGGTCGACTTGATGCGCACCATGGTCTTGTCGACGCCCGGCGACGACAGTCCCTGGTTCTGGCCGGCGACCACGGCCTCCTGCGGCACGATGGCATTGACGACGAAGAGCAGCGCGAGCAGCACTCCACCAACGAACAGGAAATAACGCGCCACAGGCATTTTGGTAGCTCCCCCCGCGCAGCAGGGCGCGGCTCATCTCGGCGCGACGACATCAGTCATCGCGCGGGCGATTTCATCGTCTGCGCATGATCACCCGGACGCTATCCGCGCTCCCGGGTCGTTCATCAACGGCTGGTTTATTAGTTAGTTCCTGTCCGGCCGTTACGGTTCACCCGGCAGGTCAATTCGCGGTCACTTTTTCGAGATGCCGGGAATTAGAGGCGGCTCGCCGTCACGACCGAACATTTCGCCTTGTTTGCGTTAACGTTGACGAACCCGACCAACATTTGCGAGTAGGTCTTGCGGCTTTTCATGGCGATAGTGTCGGAGATCAGCCGCTTGCGCTCGGTCAGCGGCCGACCGTCGCGGCGGATGAAGGCGCAGGCGATCTCGATATCCTTGACGGCGAAATCATTGGCATTGCGCAGCGTCAGGGTGACCAGCGCCTTCGAACCCAACCCGCCGCGCCGCCACGATTGCGAGGCGATCCGCAGCTTGTCCAGCGGCGGCCTTTCAGCGCCGGGCCCGAACGGCTTGGCCTCCTCTGCCCCCTGTGGGGCGATGGCCACGCCGACGGTGGTCGGCTCGTCCGCCGGTGCGGCTAGCGCATCCCTCGCGGTCTGATTTGTGATTTGGGCTGGTTGCGCGCCGGTCGGGGCATTCTGCGCGGTGCGGATCATGGACGACACCGGCCAGGCATCCTGGTCTCCGGCGTCGCTCGGCTCGGGGAGCATGAACCATGCGGCGATCCCGGCGAGCGCAATCAGCGGCAGCAGCAGGCTGGCGTAGAAGCCCCCTTCACCGAGACGTCCGGCGGCCAACCTCCGAAACGACGCCAAGCCGATCCGCATCGTCGTGCCCTCACCCTGGCGGCCTGATCGGGCCGCCCCCCACACAGAGAGGAAGCCGCACCGCGCGGCTTCCGGGACGGCCGCAGGTCGAGCGGCCACGCGAAGACAATCGCTGACGGCCGCAATGGTTTCATTCCGGGACGACAATCTTGGGCAGGCATAACGGAGGGATGGTATCCCAGCAGACCGCTCGCTAGATTTGCGCCGCCCGGGAGCGAGTGCCGCGCACCGAACAGCAGCACGACAACAACAAGGAGATCGCAATGCCTGTCGTCACCTGGGACCACGTCCACCTGCGCAGTCCCGATCCCGAGGCTACCGCGACCTGGCTGCGCGACATTCTCGGCGGCGAGATCATCCGCGGCCCCGGCCGCATCGACGTCCAGCTCGGCGGCGCCAAGGTGTTCATTGCGGAGGTGGCCCAGGGCGACGGCGTCAACGCCGCGCCGGTGACGCCCTATCAGGGGCTCGATCATTTCGGGCTCACGGTGAAGGACATCGACGCGGTCGCCGCCGAGATCAAGGCCAAGGGCGTCGAATTCACCAAGGAGCCGACCACGATCCGTCCGGGCGTGCGGATCTGCTTCATCCGCGGCCCGCAGGGCATCTCGATCGAACTGCTCGAGCGCGACCAGAAATACGTCTGAGCCACGCGTGCGGCGCTAAGTCATGCTGCCAGGCATGAAGCAGCGGATCGTCACGCCCATGTAGCTGGGAATCGGCCAGACCATAGCGCGGCCGACCCGGTTGGGCTCGGTGACCACGGCCTCGTCGGGGACATCGATCCACGCCCCGTCGAGGCGCACACGATAGTGCCCGTCCTTGGATTCCCAGTCGACATCGCTGACCGCTGTGCCGTCGGCATCCGAACAGCACGGCCCTTTGCCGCTGCGCAGGCCGTCGAACCATTCCTTCAGCGGCGAATTGGCGTAGCGGCCGTCGGGATCGCGCGCCTGCGCGATTCGCATGGCCGCGACCAACACCAGCGTTATCAGCACGAGGGATACGATCATGTGGCCCGTATAGCGGGCCGGAGTTCCATTGAGCCTGCGAGGGCGTGCCCAATGGCCGCCGGATTCAATCCAGTCAGACATGTGTTTGCTCCAGCACTCACCGGCCAGTGCAACCAGAGCCATGCATTTCGCGGGCCACTTTGATTCGCGCGTACGGTCCGCTGTCATTGCGCCGTCACACTGCCTGGCAGGAACCGAGGGTCACCCGAACGCGGGACACCCGGGAATCAACCTGCCGCATTGCACGAGGTTGCTCGCTTTGGCATAAAAAACCAACTGGCTTGCCGTGGGCGTGGCGGCCAGCAATCGGGACGTCATGAAGAACGGACTTTACTCAATTCACGTCACCCTGCTGGACGGTCGCGTCGGCAAGGGCAGCGGCGTCATTCTCTTCCGCGACGGCCAGATACTGGGCGGCGACGCCTATCTTTACTACACCGGCAGCTACTCGGTGAAGGGCGATGCCTTCAAGGGCGAAATCCTTGTGCAACGCCACACGACGCCGCGCGACACCGACAACCCGCTGTTCGGCGGGCCCGCGCCCGTCGGCATCGGCGTCTCCGGCACCTTCACCGACACCCGCGGCACCATGAGCGGGACCGCGCTGGTCGGCAAGGCGAGCCTGATCTTCGGCGCCACGCTGCACAAGCTCGCGGATATCAATTAGCGGTTTGAAACTCGCTGCTAGATCCGTCACCCCCGCGCAAGGGCTTCGCCTTTGCGCGGGGATGACGGATCGAGAGCAAACGCGTGGTTGGCCACTACGCTTCGCGCTACTCCGCGGCCTGCTCCAGCGGCGCGACGCGCGGCAGGATCATCTGGATGCGTGTGCCGTTGCCCGGCGCGGAATCCAGCGAGAGCCGGCCGCCGAGCCGCGTGGTGACGATGCTGTAGACGATGTGCAGGCCGAGCCCGGTGCCGCCCTGATCGCGCCGCGTCGTGAAGAACGGATCGAAGGCGCGGCGGCGCACGTCGAGGCTCATGCCGCAGCCATTGTCGGCGAAGATCACCTCGACATTGTCGCCGCCGGCGGCATGGACCTGGATCTCGACCTCGCCGGCCTTGCCGTCCGGGAACGCATGCGCGACCGCGTTGAGAAACAGATTGGTCAGCACCTGGCCATACGGTCCCGGATAGGAATTCATGATCAGGTTCGGCTCGCAATCGACATTGAGCGTCAGATTGTGCTTGCGCAGGCCGGGCCTCAGACTCATCACCACCTGCTCGGTGAGATCGCCGAGGTCGAAGGTGCGCTGGTCCGAATAGTTGCGGTCGGCGGCGACCTGCTTGAACGACTGGATCAGCTCCGCGGCGCGGTTGAGATTGGCGACGAGTTGCGAGGAGGCATCGCGCGCCGTGTTCAGGAAATCGTTGAGGCTGGAGCGGCGCAAGTCGCCGCGCTCGACCTGGGTGGCGAAATTCGCGGTCTTGCGCTCCAGCGCGGACGCCACCGTCAGGCTGATGCCGACGGGATTGTTGACCTCATGGGCGACGCCGGCCACCAGGCGGCCGAGCGCGGCGAGCTTTTCGGCCTCGATCAGCGAATTCTGGGTTTCCCGCAGATTGCGCAACGCGGCCTCCGCGGAATCCCTCGCCTTGCGCATCTCCTGCTCGGAGCGCTTGCGCTCGCCAATGTCGAGCGCGACCGTGACGATGTTCTCGATCTCGCCTTGCGCGTCGAGGATCGGCAGCTTGTTGACCAGCCATTGCCGCATGTTGCCGGCGACGTCCTTGTACTCCTCTTCATAGAAGCCGAGCTCGCGCCGCGCCGACAGGACGCGCTTGTCGTTCTCATCGGTCTTCGCCGCGCCATAGCGCGACATCAGCTCGCCGGTGGTCTGGCCGATCGCGTCCTGCGGCTCGATGCCGAAGATTCCCGCCATGTAGCGGTTCATCAGCACGTAGCGCAGGTCGCGGTCCTTGACGTTGATGACGGCGGGCACGGTGTCGATGACCATCTGCAACAGCCGACGGCCTTCGGCGATCGCGTCTTCGGCGCGCTTCTGGTCGGTGATGTCGCGCACCGTGCCCTCGTAGCGGATCACTTCGCCCTCGTCGTTGCGGACGACGGTCGCCGAATCGGACAGCCATAGCACGGTGCCGTCGCTCGCGCGCACCTGGTACTCGTAGTCGCGCACCGTGCCGTCGCGCTGCATCAGCTGCTGGTACTGCTCGCGCGCCGCCGGATCCACGTAGACGGTGGTGGCGATGTCGTCGATGCCCTTGATCAGGTCCTGCGGCGCGGCATAGCCCATCATCCGCGCCAGCGCCGGATTGGCGTTGAGCAGCGCGCCGCCCGGCGTCGTGACGTAGATGCCCTCGACCGACGCCTCGAACAGCTTGTGGTAGCTCTCCTCGGCAAGCCGCTGCTCGGCGAGCGCGCGCAGCGCAGCCTCGCGCGCGCTGTCGGCGTCGACCAGGGTCTGGCGGAACACTTCGGCGGCGCGTGCGATGTCGCCGATCTCGTTGTCGAGGTCGGCGCCGGGAATGAACGCGCTCTTCTCGCCGCCGGCGACCTTGCGGATCGAGCCCGCGATCCTGGCCAGCGGGCGGACGGTGCGGCGAACCACCAGCACCGACGCGAACAGGCCGATCAGCACGCCCGCCGTGCCGAGCACGATGCTCTGCCATTTTGCTTCAGCCAGCGTCCGGGCAAAATCGCGCGACAGCACATGGCCGCGGCGCGAGCTGAGCTCGCGCAGCAGCTCGGTGACCTTCTGGATCAGCCGGCCTTCGGCGCCGAGCACCTCCTTGTCGATGTCGGCGATCTGGCCCTCACGCACCGAGACCGCGATGATCGCCTCGGCATAATTGTCGACGGCGCCGCGCAGCGCGGGATCGGAGATGGTCATCGCCCGCATGCTCTGCGCGGCCTGCTCGGCGGCGGACGTGTTGTGCGCCAGCAACGCGGTGGCAATCCGGCTCTGGGATTGCGACAGCGCATTGGCCAACGCCGCATCGTTGCTCGCGGCGACCGCCTTGTCGAAGGCGTCGCGCAGCGGCGGCAGCCCGGCGACCAGCTCGGCGCGGCGGCTGAGCAGCGCCGAGATGCGCTCGATACCGTTGCGATAGGTCGCCAGCCGCTGGGTGACGCCGTCGATCATGTCCTGCTGCTCGGGCGCCAGCTTGATGCGGGTCTTTTTCAGGATCTCGCTCAGCGACTGGGCCGCCTCCGCGACCTGGACCGACTGGCTGCCCGGCTCGGTGACGAAATCGCGCGCCGCCAGCCGCAGCTCGTTCATGCGGCGGTCGATATCCTCGGCGATGTCGCCGACGCTCTGCAGCCGCTGCAGCTCGGCGAAGGTCGTATCGATGTGACGGATCGCGATCACGCTGGCGGTGGATGTGATGATGATCACAGCCAGGACCAGCAGGAAGCTGCCGAACGTGAGCTGGCCAATGGAGAGGGAGAACGCACGCGGCGCTTGCGAATTCGGCGGCAATTCAGCGGTCATGTCATCAAGGGCCGGGGTCCAATGCGCCCTAATATACGGGAAATTACGGGCTTTGGGGAAACATGCTGCACGGCCCAACCCGCCGGAGGTGTGACCGGCGTCACCCCGGGCGGGTGCCGGTGGCCGATTCCGGCACAGGGCGGCGGGGCTCAGTCCGGCGGGATGCCGGCCTCCTTGACCACCCTGGCCCAGAGCGCAACGTCCGCCTTGATGATATCGGCGAACTGCCTCAGCGGCGCGCTACGGGCGTCGCAACCGGCGACATCTAGCTTCTTCCGCACCTCAGCGGAGGCCAGCGCCGTCTCCAGCGCGGCGCTGATGCGTTCGACCACCGGCTGCGGCGTGCCTGCCGGCACCACGAAGCCGAACCATGGCGTCACCTGCGCTTCGGCAAAGCCTTGCTCGGCCATGGTCGGCACGTCGGGGAAATACTTCGAGCGGCCGTCGCTGATCGCCCCGATGATCCGGATGCTGCCGGACTGCACCTGGGCCAGCGCCTGGTTGGCCGACAGGAAGCTCGAGGTGATCAGGCCGCTCGCGATATCGGGCACCATCTGCGGATAGCCGCGATAGCCGATCGCGGTGACGTCGATGCCGGCGAGCCGCTTGAACAGCTCGAAGCCGAGATGGCCGGTCGAGCCCTTGCCGGGATGGCTGTAGTTCAGCGTCCCCGGCTTGGCCTTGGCCAGCGCGACATAGTCGGCGACGGTCTTCACCGGCAGCGAGGTCGGCACGATGAAGAAGTTCGGGGCGAGACAGATCTGCCCGACCGGCACGAAATCCTTCACGGGATCCCAGCGCAGCTGCGTGTTCAGCGCCGGGCTTGCGGTAAAGAAGGTCGTCACCAACAGCCATGTGTAACCATCGGGAGCGGCGCGTGCGACCTCCTCGGCCGCGATCGAGCCATTGGCGCCGGATTTGGCCTCGACGACGATCGTCCCCTTCCACTGCTCCTGCATGTCCTGCGCCATGATGCGCGCGAACACGTCGGCGACGCTGCCCGGCGCGTAGGGAATGACGATGCGGATCGGCCGGCTCGGGAAGTCCTGTGCGCGCACCGTGCCGGCCATCGCCAGCAACGCCATGCACGCACCGGCAATGAGGCTGACCCGCCGCAACATCGTCCGTTTCCCGCCCAGTGATCTCGTTGCGGGCAGCATGCAGGCATTGGCCGGCGGCAGCAAGGCGCCGGTTTCAGCGGGCGAAACTTCAGGCTGTAGCGATCTTACGCGCAGGAATCGTCATCGCGGCGATGACGTCAGGCTGTGGCGATCCTTCGTGCAGGAATCGTCATCGCGGCGACGCCGATCACGACGCAGGCGAGGCCGATCCACGCCGTCGGGCTCAGCCGTTCGCCCAGCACCATGACGCTGAGCGCCACCCCGATCGGCACCCGCAAGTAAGCTTGCGCGGTGGTGCCGACCGAGCCGAGGGTCTGGATCAGGCGGAAGTAGATCACGAACGCGATCGCGGTCGAGAACACGGCAAGCGCCAGCAATGCGGTGAGCGATGTCGTCGACGGCGAAAGCGTCCAGGGCCGCTCGACGACAAGGCTGAGCGGAACGAGGATCGCGGCGCCCGCGAGCAGCGAACCCGCCGCCGGCGCCATCGGATCGAGCTCCTTGAAGCCGCGGCTGAAGATCGCGGCACAGGCGTAGCAGATGGTGGCGGCGACGATCGCGACCTCGGCCACGATCCCCTGCCCGAGATCGCGGAACGCATCGACGCCGACGATCAGGCAGATGCCGGCCATGCCTGATATCACCCCGAACAGCTTGCGCGGGCTCGCCCCCTCATGGCGGGTGATCGCGGCGGTGAACAGGAAGGTGAAGATCGGCGAGGCCGAATTGAGGATGGTGGCGAGCCCGGCATCGACGAAGCGCTCGCCCCAGGCGATCAGCGTCCACGGGATCACGCTGTTGAGGCAGGCCTGAAAGATGAAGCGGCGCCAGGTCGCGCGATCGGCCGGCATCGATACGCCGCGCATCCGCATGATGACGAGCAGCAGCAGCCCCGCGATCGTGGTGCGCGCCGCGATCAGCGTGATCGGCGGGATGGTCGCGACGCCAAGCTTGATGAAGGTATAGGAGCCGCCCCACAGGGTGGCGAGCGCGAGCAGCAAGGCGAGCTCGAAGGCCATGCTCGGCTGTCGTGGGGCGGTGGTCATTGGCGGGATTCCGTCTCGATGGTTGAGACGGAAGCTACATCGCTGCGAGGTGATGATATTTCGATATAAGCCGAAATGTGGAGAAGCGACTCTCCTTCCCCCGTCGTCCCGGCGAAGGCCGGGACCCATTACCACAGGGTTGTGTTGTTGGAAAAAGCTGCAGCCTCGGCGTCGCGCAGCAATGCAGTTCGGTGGTTATGGGTCCCGGCCTTCGCCGGGACGACATAGCGCTGCCTGTGAGTCACGCACTCGCCGTCTCTCAGGACGACGGACCTACCCCAGCGTCCCGACGTCGAACACCTCGCCATCGTACCCCGCTTCCTTGGGGATGCGGAGCTGGCGGCCGGTGGCGGTCTTGGTCATCATGGGCATTACGGCGACAATCGACTTGCCCTTGCTGTCGGCGAGCGCGGCGCTGACGTTCGGCTGCTTGCCGAGCCTGATCAAATTGCGCGTGGTCGGGAACGGCAGCTTGAAGCGGCCGCTCTCGCCGCCCTCCAGCGCCTCGCGCGTCGACACCCAGATCGAGTCGGTCGATTCCTTGCCGTCATGGGCGCCGAGCTGCTCGGGCGGCGCGGCGGCCAGGAAGAACCAGGTGTCGAAGCGCTTCGGCATGCCCTCCGGCGTGATCCAGTGCGCATACGGCACGAGTTCATCGAGCGCGAGCACCATGCCGTTGTCGGTCAGCACCTTGAGGAAGCTGATCTTGCCTTCGTTCAGCGCCGTGCGATGCGCGGTCGCGATCTCGTTCGCGCGCTTCGCATCGACCAGGTCTTTCGAGCCTACCGGCCGCGCCAGCAGGATGCCGCTCTCCTCGAAGGTCTCGCGGATCGCCGCGATGCGGAAGCCGAGCGCGTCGCCGTCGAGCCCTTCGCCGCCGGAATAGAGCGCGGGATCGGCGGCGATCTCCTTGTCGTTCTTGTCGACGCTGCCGCCCGGAAACACCAGCGCACCCGAGTTGAACTCGATCTGGTGATGGCGGACCATCATGAAGACTTCGATTTCGCCCGATGAGCTGCCGTCACGCAGCAGCAGCACGGTCGACGCAAGGCGCGGGGCAACGATCTCGGTCATGATTAGCCTGCTGCACTGGATTGCGGTTGCAGATTGGCGCGGCGGTCGACGCGCGCCACACGGGACAAGAGATAGTCGACCTCCGCCCTTGCCTGCGGCGTGATGACAGCTCCGGGCTTGCGCTGCGCGCTGGAGGAGATGATGCCGCGCTTCTGCAGCACGTATTTGCGCACGGTGAGACCGACGCCGGGCTGCTGCTCGTAGCGGATCAGCGGCAGATGCGCGTCGAACAGATCATGCGCCGCATCGCGTTTTCCCGCCTTGGACAGGTTGACGACGTCGATCAGCAGTTCGGGGAAGGCATAGCCGGTCATCGCACCATCGGCGCCGCGCTCCATCTCGAAATCGAGGAAAAGGCCGCCATTGCCGACCAGGATCGACAGCGGCCGCAGCGAGCCGTCCTTCTGGAAGTTGCGCAAGGTCGAAATCTTCTCCAGGCCCGGCCAGTCCTCGTGCTTGAGCATCACGCAGGACGGCGAATCCATCACGATCTTGCGGATCACGGCCGGCGTGAACACGACGGTCAGCGTCAGCGGATAGTCCTGCAGCACCCAGGGAATATCGTCGCCGATCGCTTCCTGCGCCTGCTTGAAATAGCCGATGATCTGGTCGTCGGTACGCAGATGCGGCGGCGGCGCGATCATGACGCCGGCGGCGCCCGCATCCATCGACTTCTTCGCCAGCGAGCGCATCGTGGCAAAGCCCGGCGCCGAGACACCGACGATGACCTGGAGCTTCTTGGCGCGCTTGACGAAGCGCAGCGCGACCTGCTCGGCCTCCGCGGCGTCGAGCTTCGGCGCCTCGCCCAGGATGCCGAGCACGGTGACGCCGTCGCAGCCGACATCGGTATAGAAATCGGTCAGCCGGTCGATCGATGCCTCGTCGATGCGGCCGTCGTCGTGGAACGGGGTCGGCGCGATCGCAAAGGTTCCGGCGGCCTGGGCGGTGAGTTTGGTCATGGGTGCCTCGTCTGTTTCCGCCCTCTATACAGCGTCATTTCCCGATGCGCCATTGCGCATCGGGAAGCCGTCCCCGCAGTCGCGGGTGCCAATCCTTACTTGAACCGCCGCGCCGACTTCTTGATCTCTTCCTCGGAGAAGAAGATCTCCTTGGCGTGGGTGACGATGTCCTCCGCCTTCCATCCCGTGAATGGCGGCGTCCAGCCCTCCATTTCCATCATCCGCATCTCGCGGACGCCGCGCGGGCCGGAGACGCCAAGCACCTTGCCGGTCTGGTCGCCCGAGAGATCGCTGACCATGTAGAGCACGGCCGGCGCGATGCCATCGGGCCCGAGCGCCGCACCCGGGTTCTCCTTGTAGCGCGGCAGGTCCGCGGTCATGCGGGTCAGCGCGCCCGGCGCCAGGGTCCAGATCCGGATGTTGTACTTGCGGCCCTCGATCGCCAGCACGTTGGAGAGGCCCCAGATGCCGCCCTTGGCGGCGCCGTAATTGGTCTGGCCGAAATTGCCGATCAGGCCCGAGGTCGAGGACGTGTTGACGATGACGCCGCCGCCATTGTCACGCATCCATTTGAACACCGGCTGGGTGCAGCAGAAGGTGCCCTTGAGGTGCACCTTCATCACCTTGTCCCAGTTCGCTTCCTTGGCCTTGTGGAAGGTCTCGTCGAGCAGGATGCCGGCATTGTTGACCAAGATGTCGGCGCGGCCGAAATGCTTGATGGCGTCGTCGAACACCGACTGGCCGCCGGCGAGCGTCGAGATGTCGGCGCCGTTGGCGACGGCGCGGCCGCCCTCGGCCTTGATCGCGTCGACCACCTTGTCGGCCATCGACTTGTCGGAGCCCGAGCCGTCGCGCGGGCCGCCGAGATCGTTGACCACCACGGCCGCGCCCTCGCGCGCAAACAGCTTCGCATAGGCTTCACCAAGCCCGCCGCCGGCGCCCGTGATCAGCGCAACCTTGCCGTCGAGTAATCCCATGGTTGTTTTCTCCGTTTTGTTCTTGATTGCCGTCATTCCGGGGCGCGCGCAGCGCGAACCCGGAACCCAGAAGTTGTGGCGCGAGATTCCGGGTTCGATGCTTCGCATCGCCCCGGAATGACGGAAAACTACGCCAGCACCGTCTTGCCGCTCTTGATCACGGTGACGCCGCGCGACTTCACCTTGGCCTCGAACGACACCACATTGCCGTCCTTCCACAGCTCCATGGTCACGGTCTCACCGGGGAACACCGGCGAGGAGAACCGCGCCACGTGCTGCTTGAAGGCGGACGGATCGTAGTCGGCATAGGTCTGCAGCACGCCGCGGCAGGTGATGCCGTAGGTGCACATGCCGTGCAGGATCGGCCGCGGGAAGCCGGCCTTCTTGGCGAACTCCGGATCGGAATGCAGCGGGTTGCGGTCGCCGCACAACCGATAGACCAGCGCCTGGTCGGGCCGCGTCGTGATGTCGACGACCTTGTCCGGCGCGCGCTCCGGCACCTTGTGCGGCTCGGGCTGGCCGTCGGACGGGCCGCCGAAGCCGCCATCGCCGCGGGCGAAGCGCGAGGCGACCAGCGTCGCGAGCTTCTCGCCCTTTTCGTCCTTCAGCACGGTCTGGTGGCGGATCACCGCGCCCTTGTCCTTGCCCTTGTCGAACACGTCGAGCACGGTCGAGTCGGCCGTGATGTGCGCGGCGGTCGCGAACGGCTTGTGGAAGGTGATGTCGCGCTCGCCGTCGACCACCATGACGCGGTTGAGATTCATCTCGCCGGGACCGGCGCCCCAGGCCGCGACCGAGGCAAACGTCGGCACCACCTTGAGCGGGCGCGGCGTCAGCACGCCCTCATTGACGAAGGCGAGCTCGTTCTCGTCCATCGGATCGGCCCCCAAGCCGATGCCATAGGCATAGAGCATCACGTCGCGGTCGCTGTAGCTGTATTTCTGGCCGAGATTCTTCAGGGTCATCAGCTGTTCGTACACGATCGGCATTGTTGTCTTCTCCCCGAATGTATTCTTAACGGCACGGTGCCCATTGCTGCGCCCTCTCCCCTTGTGGGAGAGGGCAGCACCGGCAGTCGTCTCAAACTCGTTTCGGTGAGGGGTTCGCGCCACAGAGAGATTCTCTACGCGGAGAGAGACCCCTCACCCGCCTTCGCTTTCAGCGAAGGCACCCTCTCCCACAAGGGAGAGGGTAAAATCAGGCCGGCGTGAAGAACGGCAGCGGGGCGCCGTCGGTCGGCTTCCACACCACCTTCACCTTCTGGCCGATCTTCACCTTCTCCAGATCGCAATCGACGATGTTGGTCTGCAGCGACGGACCTTCCTTCAGCGTCACATAGGCGATCGCATAGGGACCGGTCGGCGATTTGCGCATCAGGCTGTAGGTGTAGACCGTGGCCTCGCCGCTCGACTCTTCCCACACCGTCTTGTCGGAGAAACAGAACGGGCAGATCGCGCGCGGGAAGTAGTGCGCCTCGCCGCAGGTGTTGCAGCGCTTGATCATGAACTTGCCCGCCTTCGCCGCTTCCCAGAACGGCGCGGTCTCCGGATTGGTCACCGGGGCATTGTACTTCTTCGCTTCAGACATCACGCACGCTCCAGAATGCAGGTTGAGGCGGCGTGGCGAACGCCGAGCAGACCGCCGGTGCCGTGGGCGATCGCGAGGTCGCAGTTCTTCACCTGCACCTTCGGATGCGCCTCGCCGCGCAACTGGCGCACAGCCTCGAGGATCTTCGTCATGCCGCCGCGATTGACGGGATGGTTGCTGCACAGGCCGCCGCCATCGGTGTTGAACGGCAGCTTGCCGACGCCCGAGATCAGATTGCCGTCGGCGACGAACTTGCCGCCCTCGCCCTTCTTGCAGAAGCCGAGATCCTCGAGCTGCATCAGCACCGTGATGGTGAAGCTGTCATAGATCGAGGCGTATTTGATGTCCTTCGGCGTCACGCCCGCTTCCTCGAAGGCGCGCGGACCGGACCACACGCCGGCGGAATAAGTCAGGTCGAGATCCTTGCCGCCACGCGGGCCCTTCATCGCCTCGCCATGGCCGATCAGGCGCACCAGCGGCTTCTTCAGGCTCTTGGCGATCTCGGGCGTCGTGACGATCATCGCGCCGCCGCCGTCGGTGACGACGCAGCAATCCATGCGATGCAGCGGATCGGAGATCATCGGCGAGTTCAGCACGTCCTCGACGGTGACGACCTCCTTCAGCATCGCATGCGGATTGTATTGCGCGTGATGCGAGGCGGCGACCTTGATCCAGGCGAGCTGTTCGGAGGTGGTGCCGTAGTCGTGCATATGGCGCATGGCACACATGCCATAGGCATTGTGCGTGGTAGCCCCGTAGGCGGATTCGAAATCGGCCTCGGCGCCCGACGCGCGCGGCGGCATCGGGCCGGTGCGCGGTTTGCCCGCCAGCGTGACCAGCGCGACCGAGCATTTGCCCGCGGCGATCGCCTCGGCGGCGTGGCCGAGATGGATCAGATAGGAACAGCCACCGGTCTCGGTGGAGTCGACATGACGCAGCTTCTTGGTGTTGAGGCCGAGATAATCGACCATCGGCCACAGCCCGCCCGGCGCGTCGCCGGCGCAGAAATAGCCGTCGATATCGTCCTTGGTGAGCCCGGCATCCTCGATCGCGCCCTTGGCGACCTCGGCGTGCAGCTGTGCTGTTGATTTATCGGGTGCGTGCCGGGTGGGATGTTCGTAGATCCCGGCAATGTAGGCCTTGCCCTTGATGGTCAAATCGCTCTCCGCTGGCGTTTCTTCGCTCGAGCGTTTTTCTGAACCGACGACGCGACCTTGGCAAGCGCGGAAATATTCCGTCAGGCGAGACTGCAGCATGTGCACAGTGCGCGCGCCAAAAACACAGTTGTCGTCCCGGCGAAGGCCGGGACCCATAACCACAGGATTGTGTGGTGAGAGTGCGCTGTGGCCCCATCGTCGCGCAACAGCGAACGACGGTGGTTATGGGTCCCGGCCTTCGCCGGGACGACACCGAATTTGTGGCACGCTATCGATCGCGCAGCCCGGACCGATTGCCAGCGGT
The DNA here is from genome assembly GCF_054058795.1 of Bradyrhizobium sp. USDA 4506. NCBI lineage: Bacteria > Pseudomonadati > Pseudomonadota > Alphaproteobacteria > Hyphomicrobiales > Nitrobacteraceae > Bradyrhizobium > Bradyrhizobium sp. USDA 4506. The sequence continues at coordinate 3,416,908 of NZ_JBSSBM010000002.1, forward strand.
CAAGTCCGGCTGCGCCGACCTAAACTCGTCCGATGACCCCGGCGCCCACGGAAACTCTCCGCCTCGATCCGGGAATATGATCTGGTGGCATTCAAAGTTGTCGTTTCCGTAAAACCATCTGCTCCACCCGAGATGGGATCGATAATGCTCGACAGCGACCGGGAGCAGCACCGCGGAGGCATTCTCGAATATCTCTTCCGTTAGCTCGCCAACGGGAAACCGTCGTCCAGCCTCGAGTTCGCGATAGATGTGCCAGAATGTATCCTGGGCGTTCTCCATCGACATTGAGAACAGGATCAATTCCGGAAGCTTGAATTTCAGCCAAAATCCGGTGGTGTACGAGAAGCCCGGGCCTACGTCGTCCGATGCGACATGCGTACCGAACCAACCATGTCGTCGGATCCGCTCGACGAAGTTCTGCTCGTGTTTGTCGAGCCGCTCCGGAGCAGCATCGAGCGCTGTGAACACCCCCTACTCCGCCGCCATCTGCCGCGGCGCGGGCGGCGGGTTGGCGAGGTCGGCGGCGAGTTGCGCGTAGCGAACCTTCGCTTCCTTGATCGCCATGTCCTTCACCGGACCGTAGCCGCGGATGCGATCGGGCAGCGCCAGCAATTCGACCGCAATATCGTGGTTGAGTGGCGACAGCAGGTTCAGCACGGTCGCGACATCCTTCTCGTAGCCCGCGATCAGATCGCGCTCCAGCTTGCGGTCGGCGTTGTAGCCGAAGATGTCGAGCGGCGTGCCGCGCAGGAAGCGGAATCTTGCCAGCACCCTGAAGGCCGACATCATCCACGAACCGAAGGCGCGCTTCTTCGGCCGGCCCTGCGCGTCGAGGCCGCCGCCGAGGATCGGCGGCGCCAGATTGAAGTTGAACTTGAACTCGCCCTCGAACTGATCGCGCAGCTGCTTCTCGAAGCGGCCGTCGGTGAACAGGCGCGCCACCTCATACTCGTCCTTGTAGGCGAGCAGCTTTGCGTAGTTGATCGCGACCGCGCGCGGCAGCGCCTCGCCATAGCCGCCCTTGGTGGCGGCATCGCGCACCTGGTCGACCAGCTTGCGGTAGCGTTTTGCCAAACGCGCGCTCTGATAGTCCGTCAGAAGCGCGATACGGTGAGTAATGATCTCGTCGAGCGACATCGCATCCAGCGACTTGACCGGGGCTACGTCGTCATCCTGCCCCTTCATCATCGCGGCGAGGCGCGCCGGATCGGCCGCGGCCAGGCGACCGAGCTGGAACGCCTGCGTGTTCATCTTGATCGAGACGCCGTTAACCTCGATCGCCTGCAGAATCGCCTCCGCCGACAGCGGCAGCAACCCGCGCTGATAGGCAAAGCCCATCATCATGATGTTGGTGGCGATGGAGTCACCGAGCAGCGCCTCGGCCGGCTTGGTGAAGTCGAAGAAGGCGGAGTCCTTGCGCAGCTCGGTCTCCAGCACGGTGTTGACCTTGCGGCTCTGGAAGTTGAAGTCGCGGTTCAGGATGAAGTCCGCGGTCGGGATCACGTGGCTGTTGATGATGCCGACGGTGCGGCTCGCATCGCACAGCGTGATGGTGTCCTTCGACGCCGCCACGACCTCGTCGGCCGCAAGCACCAGATCGGCCGTTCCGGTCACGATGCGCGAGCAGGTCACGTCGGCGGTGTGCTCGGAGAGCCGGACGTGGCTCAGCACCGCGCCGCCCTTTTGCGCGAGACCTGACATGTCGAGGATCATCGAGGCCTTGCCCTCGATATGGGCCGCCATGCCGAGCAGCGCGCCGATCGTCAGCACGCCGGTGCCGCCGACGCCGCCGACCGCGATGTTGTAGGGCCGGTCGAGCGCGGGCTTGGAGGCCGGCTCGGGCAGATTATCGATGCTGCCGAGCTCGGGCGGCGCGCGCCGCCTGAGCTTGCCGCCGTCGACCGTGACGAAGGACGGGCAAAAACCCTTCAGGCAGGAATAGTCCTTGTTGCAGGTCGACTGGTTGATGGTGCGCTTGCGCCCGAGCTCCGTCTCCAGCGGCTCGACCGAGATGCAGTTCGACTGCACCGAGCAGTCGCCGCAGCCTTCGCAGACCGCGGGATTGATCAGCACGCGGCGCCGCGGATCCTCCATCAGGCCGCGCTTGCGGCGACGGCGCTTTTCGGCGGCGCAGGTCTGCACGAACACGATCGCCGACGTGCCCTTGGTGTCGCGGCACATCTTCTGGACGTTCTCGAGCTCGTCGCGGTGATACAGCTTGACGCCGGGCGCGATCGTATCGGCCGGATAGGCGTCCGGATTCTCCGAGACCAGATAGATCTCGCGGATGCCTTCGGCATGGAGCTGGAAGGTGATCTGCTGCGGCGAGAGATCGCCGTCGTGGCGCTGGCCGCCGGTCATGGCGACCGCGTCGTTGTACAGGATCTTGTAGGTGATGTTGGCCTTGGAAGCGATCGACTGGCGGATCGCGAGAATGCCGGAGTGGAAATAGGTGCCGTCGCCGAGATTGGCGAAGATGTGGTTCTCGTTGGTGAACGGCGCGATGCCGACCCACGGCACGCCCTCGCCGCCCATATGGGTGAAGGTCTCGGTTGACCGGTTCATCCACAGTGCCATGAAGTGGCAGCCGATGCCTGCCAGCGCGCGGCTGCCTTCCGGCACCTTGGTCGAGGTGTTGTGCGGGCAGCCCGAGCAGAAATACGGCGTGCGGCTGACAGGCGCGGTCGCCTGCATCTGCGTCGACTGACGGCCGTTGAACCAGTCGGCCTTGGCGCGCAGCATCTCGGCGATTTCAGGATTGAGATTAAGTCGAAGCAGCCGTTCGGTGAGCGAGCTCGCAAGCGAGGCCACGCTGAGCTCGGCGGCGAAGGTCAGGAAGCGCTTGTCGTGATCGTCCATCTTGCCGACGATGCGCGGACGCACGTCGTCGCGCCAGTTGAACAGCTCCTGCTTGACCTGGTTCTCGACGATCTCGCGGCGTTCCTCGACAATGAAGATCTCCTCGAGGCCGACCGCGAAGTTGCGCACGCCTTCCGGCTCCAGCGGCCAGGGCATGCCGATCTTGTAGAGGCGGATGCCGATCTTGGCGGCGATCTCGGGCGTGATGCCGAGCTCGCGCAACGCCTGGCGGATGTCCTCGTAGCTCTTGCCCGAGGCCATGATGCCGTAGCGCGCGTTCGGCGAATCCATCGTGACGCGGTTGACCTTGTTGGCGCGGGCGAAGGCGATCGCGGCAAAGCCCTTGTAGTCCTGCAACCGCCGGTCCTGCTCGAAGCGGTCGTCGGGCCAGCGGATGTTGAGGCCGCCCGGCGGCAATTCGAAATCGGTCGGAATGATGAACGGCGTCATCTCGTCGGTGAGGTCGATCTCGGCGGTCGTCTCGACCGTCTCGGTGATCACCTTCATGCCGACCCAGCAGCCGGAGTAGCGCGACATCGCGATACCCAGGAGGCCCATCTCGATCATTTCATGGATGCTGGAGGGGTAGAGGTAGGGCATCAGCGCGGAGATGAAGGCGTGGTCGGACTGATGCGGGACGGTGGAGGATTTCGCGCCATGGTCATCGCCGGCAAGGCAGAGCACGCCGCCATGCTTGGCGGAGCCGGCCGCATTGCCGTGGCGGAACACGTCGCCGCAGCGGTCGACGCCGGGGCCCTTGCCGTACCAAATGCCGACCGCGCCATCATATTTGGCGCCCGGCGACAGGGCGAGCTGCTGCGAGCCCCAGATCGCGGTGGCCGCGAGGTCCTCGTTCACGCCGGGCTGGAATTTAATGTTGTACTGCTCGAGATGCTTGCGGGCGGCGAACAGCTGCTGGTCGTAGCCGCCGAGGGGGGAACCGCGATAGCCGGAGATGAAGCCTGCCGTGTTGAGGCCCGCGGCGCGGTCGCGCCTGATCTGCGCCATCGGCAGGCGGACCAGCGCCTGGATGCCGGTCATGAAAACGTGGCCGGTGTCCTGGGTGTATTTCTGGTCGAGGCTGATAGGCCCTTGGTTGATTCCCATTTAGCCCTCTTTTCGCTGGTCGCGACGACTGCTTTTAGCTAGTCATCCGAGCTTGTTAGAACCAGTCTATGTCGGATTTTCCGGCCCGCGCAGCACAATTCTGGGCGACCAGGCCCATCGCTCAAAAATCGCAATTTCGTGCCGGGAATATTGCAGGGCCGTTTCGGTTTCTGTCGCAGGACAGGCCCGTGGCGAAATGGCGTGACGCGTCTTGTGGACCGGAAGGTGATCGGATGCGGCGACGATTTCGAACGACGGGTGCGATTCTGGTTGCAGCGCTGTTGTGCGGCGCGCTCGCGACCCGCGAATGTGCCGCCGCGCCGACCGACGACGTCATCGCCCGCGGCAAGGCGCTCACGATCGCCGGCGACTGCGCCAGCTGCCACACGGCCGATCCGGCAAAGCCTTTTGCCGGGGGGAAGCGGATCGACACGCCGTTCGGTGCGGTGTTCTCGCCGAACCTCACCCCCGACCGCGATACCGGCATCGGCGGCTGGAGCGACGACGATTTCCTGCGCGCGCTGCGGATCGGCGTCGCGCCGAGCGGCGCGCATTATTATCCCGCCTTCCCCTACCCCTATTTCACGAAGCTGATCCGCGACGACATCCTGGCGATCCGTGCCTATCTCGCGACGCTGGCGCCGGTCAGCAACAAGGCGCCGCCGCCGGAGCTGTGCTGGCCATTGAACTACCGCGTGCTGATGCGGGCGTGGAACGCACTGTTCTTCACGCCGGGCATCATCCAGCCGGACCAGGGCAAGGGTACGGAATGGAATCGCGGACGCTATCTCGTCGAGGCCCTCGCCCATTGCGGCGCCTGCCACACGCCCAAGAACGCCTTCGGCGCCGACAGGCGTGACCAGGCGCTCAGTGGCAGCACGGTGCAAGGCATGTTCGCGCCAAGGCTCGATGGCGCAGCGCGCAGCGGGCTGAAATCATGGAGCGTCGCTGACATCGCCGAATATCTGCAGAGCGGCCGCAACGTGCACAGCCATGCCGGCCCCCTGATGTCCGAGGTGGTGCTCAATTCGACCTCGAAGATGAGCGACGCCGACGTGCGCGCCATTGCGGTCTATCTGAAGGACCTGCCCGCCGGCGCGCCGGAGCCGGAGGTCACCCCGCCCTCGCCGGCGCAGATGAGCAATGGCGAACGCATCTACCGCGGGGCCTGCATCGCCTGCCATGAGCTCGACGGCTCCGGCGCGCCGCGGATCTATCCGCCGCTGCCCGGCAACGCCAATCTGCAATCGGCCAATCCGGCAAGCACGCTGCGCATCATCCTCGACGGCGCACAGACCGTGACCACGCTGCGCGCCCCGAACGGCGGCTCGATGCCGGCCTATCCCAAGCTCACCGACCAGGAGGTCGCGGACGTTGCGACCTACATCCGCAATGCCTGGGGCAACGCGGCGCCGGCCGTCACCGCGGACGAGGTCGCCAAGGCGCGGACGGCGAAATAGCCGTTCAGCGCTCCTCGTCGCTGAACACGAATTTCGGCATCTCCCATCGGTAGCGGATCGCGAGCATGCGGAACGTCAGCCCGAGTGCGAAGGTCAGCGCGGTCCAGAGCTGGGCGTTCACCTGCAGCCCGGAGCCGGTCACATAAAACAGTCCGGTCACCACGGAGACGCTGGCGTAGAGCTCGCTGCGAAACAACAGCGGCACCTCGTTGCAGAGGATGTCGCGCAGCACGCCGCCGGCGCAGCCGGTGATCATGCCGGCGACGATCACGATCGGCAGCGGGACGTCGATTTGCGAGGCCACGTCGCAACCGGCCATGGTGAACACCACAAGTCCGATCGCATCGAGCACCAGGAATGCGAGGTTGAGCCGGTGCACCAGCCGCGCCAGGAGGATGGTGGCGAAGGCGCCCGCCGCGGCGACCGCAAGGTAGATCGGGTGCGCGACCCAGAGCAGCGGATAATGTCCGAGCAGCACGTCGCGGATGGTGCCGCCGCCGAGCGCGGTGATCGCGCCGAGCATGCAGACGCCGGCCCAGTCCATGCTGCGCCTGCCTGCCGCCAGCGCCGCCGTCATCGACTGCGCCGCAACCGCAATGAACGAGAGCAAGTGCAGCACCGAATCGGTGGGCGGCATGGTCCACATTGAAAAGGCCTCATGAAACAGGTTGGAACCCGAGGAATCGGCGGTTCCTGCATGAACAGGTTGCAACATTGGCGCGGAACATCCTCGCGCGCCAGCCATTGTCCTCTGCGTTTAGCTTTCAGGTGCTAACGGAGGAACTTTGCAATGACCCATCAACCTGACGATCCGTATCGCGCCAACCTGACCGAGGACGAAATGCGCCGTCAGGCGCGCTTCAACAGCCTGGACAACGAGCTGCAGCCGGACCCGGAACTCCAGGAGGGACCGGCCAGCACCACCAAGATCGCGATGTTCGCAGTCGCGGTGGCCGTGGTGCTCGGTGCGTTGTTCTACGGCTTGAACAATACCTCGGTGCATGAGGCGGGTACCACGCCGTCAGCGCAGACCGCGCAGCAGCAGCCGGCCAATCCGGCCGCGCCGCCTCCGGGCATGCGCGACGTGACGCCGAAGCCGAACAGCCAGCCCGGCACGACCACGGGCGCGGCACCTGCGCAGCCGGCCTCTCCGTCGGCCAACAAGCCGACCGGACAGGACATCGACCGCTCGGCGGCGCCGTCCGACTCGACCGGCGACAAGAACAAGTAATCCGCTCGCTATCGTGAGCGACGAAGCAGCGGGCCCCGGCGGCCCGCTGCTTTTTTGCGTGTGAGTCTACTTGAACATCTTGTTGAGCTCGCCGCCGGGATAGCCGTTGGCGAATTCCGTGAAGGTGCCCTTCTCGGCCATCTCCTTGGCCGCCTTCATCACGCCGGTCCAGGCCATCCGAGCAAGCGCTCCGCCGACGCTGATCCGGCGCACGCCGAGATCGGCGACCGATTGCAGCGTCAGCTCCGACGCGCCGCCGATCAACAGATTGACCGGCTTTGGCGCCACCGCCTTCACAACCGCGGAAATCTCCTCCTTGGTCGCGATGCCCGGCGAATAAAGGACGTCCGCTCCTGCTTCCGAATAGGCCTGCAGCCGTTCGATCACCAGATTGAGGTCCTTCTTGCCCCACAGGAATGCCTCACAGCGGCCGGTGAGCAACACACCGCTGTTGTCGGCATCGATGGCCTTGCGCGCCGCCTTGATGCGCTCCACCGCAAGCTTGTGCTCGAACAGCGGGTTGGCGGCGTCTCCGGTGGAATCCTCAATGGAAAGCCCGGCGACGCCGGTCTTGACGCCGCGCGCGACATTGGCGGCAACCCTGTCGGGCTCGACCGCGAAGCCGCCCTCGAAATCCGCATTGACGGGAATATCGACCGCCGCGCACAGTGCGGTCAGGTGGTCGCAGACGTCATCGACGGTGACGCGGTTGTCGGCCTTGGCGATGGTCCATGCAAAGCCCGCGCTGGTCGACGCCAGCGCCTTGAAGCCGAGATGCTGCAAGGCGCGGGCGCTGCCGACATCGAACGGATTCGGAATGATGAAGCAGCCGCTCTCATGCAGCTTCCTGAAGGCGGCGCGTTTGTCAGCAGTTGGCAGTGGCATTGGTCGCTCCCTAGAGTCATTGGCCGCGCACAGATAGGCACCCACGCATCCGCTCGCTAGTGCGGCTCATGCGCCGCGCGGCTGTCCTTCGGCGCCTGATCGCGTTCGTTCAGGCCGTAATCACGGATCACGCTTGCCACCCGCAGCCGGTAGTTCTCGAAAATCCGCGCGCGGCCCTTGGCCTGGGTCCGGCGATGTTCGATCGTGTTGCGCCAGGCGTCCACCGCAGCCTCGTCGCGAAAGAATGACAGCGACACGAACTTGCCCTTCTCGGTAATGCTCTCGAACCGCTCGACCGAGATGAAGCCGTCGATCTCCTGCAGGATCGGCTTCAGCTCGGCGGCGAGGTCGAAATAGAGATCCCGTTGCTCAGGCTTGGGCCAGACTTCGAAGATCACTGCGATCATGGGCGCCTCCCGCACATTGCTGTTGTGGCCCTACTATACCTCGACCTTGCGGAGAAATGTCCGTTCCTCGGCGAGGATGAAGCGGTTTTCTTCCGCGAAGTTGAAGTTCGCCACGCCCTCCTTGTCCTGGCGCAGCCGTGCGCGATAGGCCTCATAGGCGGCAAGGCTGTCGAACGAGATCAGCGCGAAGGCGATGTTGTTGGTTCCCTCATGCGGCATCCAGTAGCCGATGAGGTCGCCGCCGCAGCGCGGGATGATCGAGAGCCAGTTTCTCGAATACTCCTCGAACATCGCGCGCTTGAATGGATCGAGCTGGTAGCGGATGAAAACGGTGACGGTCATTGATGGCCTCCGGTCATGTTTCCGTTGTTGCGAGCGTCAGCGAAGCAATCCTCGCAATGACGGCACGGTGAACAATAGCGGCTTGTCCGACCTCGATGCTTCGTCTATCATCGAACTATGAAAGCAGGACCCGATATCTCCCGGATCGCCGCTCTGGTCGGCGATCCCGCACGCTGCAACATGCTGACCGCGCTGATGACCGGCCGCGCGCTGACCGCGAGCGAGCTGGCGCAGGAGGCCGGCATCACGCCGCAGACGGCGAGCTCGCATCTCTCCAAGCTCGAGGTCGGCGGGCTGATCGAGCCCGAGAAGCAGGGCCGCCACCGCTACTACCGCCTCTCCGACCCCGACGTCGCCGACGTGCTGGAAGGCCTGCAGGGCATTGCCGCTCGCGCCGGCCATATGCGGGTGCGCACCGGGCCGAAGGATCCGGCGCTGCGCCGCGCCCGCATCTGCTACGACCATCTCGCCGGCGATCTCGGCGTGCAGATGCTCGACAGCATGAAGCGGCAGAAGCTGGTCCGCCAGAGCAAGCAAGCGATCGAGCTCACCGGCGAAGGCAAGCGCTTCATGGCCGAGGAGCTGCAGATCGACGCCGATGCGCTGACGCATCCGCGCCGGCCGGTGTGCAAGGCCTGCCTCGACTGGAGCGAGCGACGGCATCATCTCGCCGGCACGCTCGGTGCTGCCATGATGGACCGCTTCACCGAACTGAAATGGGCCGCACGCGACCCTGCGCCGGGCAGCCGCGTGGTCAATTTTTCGCGCAACGGCGAGAAGCGATTCGCTGCGCTGTTCGGCCCGGACCAATAGCGGCGCGCCTTCGGGCAAGCGTCGATGAACCGCCGGTCTCGCTTGCCTCGCCTTCCGATGTATTTTCGTACGCTCGCCATGAGCGCGCGGCTGCCCGCGTCCGCGAAATATTTCGAAGTGATGCTGAGCCGGCTTGCGGCGTGCTGACGCAGCTGTGAGCTGCAACATTCATGTCGCATTCAGGCCGCAACATTATGGTCGGCGACATCGGGCACGCCTTCTGCAATGATCCGGCCGGGCGAATCGGTAGACGAAAGTTTGTTGCGGTGCCGCAGCGCGGCCCAAAATAAAAAAGGAGAAGACATGAAGTATCTTTTTGCTGCAGCAGTTCTGGTGACGACCGCATTCGCCGGCATCAGCGCCGCTGATGCGGCCGGTGGCTGCGGCCCCGGCTGGCACCGTGGCCCCTATGGCGGCTGCGTCAGGAATCGCGGCGTCGTCGTCGCGCCGGGGGCCGTTGTCGTGCGCCCGCCGGTCGTGGTCGAGCGCCCCGTCGTGGTGGCGCCGCGTGTCCGCGCCTGCCCGTACGGCTTTGTCTGGCGCTACGGCCGTTGCCGCCCGATCTGATCGCGGCAGATTCCGAACTAACAAAACCCCGCCTGGCGCGGGGTTTTTCTTTTCGTCATGGAGTCGACATCACCAGCGGCGCCAGTGATGACGGCGCCAATGGTGGCGACGCCAGCCCCAATGCCTGCGGTGCCAGTGCCGGTGACGCCAACCCCAATGGCGATGATGCCAGCGTACCTCCTCGGGCTTCATGCGGCCGACCTCGTCACCCGTGGTGACGGCCGGATGCGCGTCGCCAGCCGCCGGCGCGCGTGCATCCTGGTTGAGAGGAAGCGGCGCGAGCGGCGCCGCCTGCGCCGGCGCTGCGAAGGTGACGGCTCCGGCGGCGACACCGAAGGCCATCTTCAGAAAATCCCGGCGTTCCATGAGCGTTCCCTTTGTTGCTGAGTTGGACCAACTGCAGCAGCGAGTTTTTGCCTCGCGAGCTGAACGCTCGCTGAACCGCGCGTTCACGTTTCATGGAACTCGAGGGTTGTCGACGTCGTGACGTCACGCAACCATCATGCCGCCGTCGCCTCCTCCGCCAGCACCAGGAGATCGCGCGTGCGCGTCACCTCCGGCTAGTCACGGTTGAAGTCGGCGACCAGCCGCTTCATGTCCTCACTGCTCACCGCGCGCTCGAGCGCCTTCTCGTCGGCGAACTGACTGGTCGCCTGGTGCAGCGAGGGATCGCTCAGGCTCCAGCATCGCCAGGCGCGCTCGGCGCCGAACGATTTCATCGCGTCCGGCAGATGCGCGCGCGAATACCAGGCGTCGAAGGCGGCACGCCGGGCGGCGTCCGTGACGGTGGCGCGGACGACGAAATAGGCTGCCGGCATTGGTTTTCCTCTCCATGGTTTCATTTCGCACAGGCGGCCGGCACATGCTCCGTGATATGTCGGCCTGCTGACAATGCCCAATCAGCGGGATCACCCATGCTTGCCCGTCACCGCACCGCGCTGCTCTCGTTCCTGCTCGCCCTCGGCGCCGCGCTGCCGGCTGCCGCCGGGGAGATCGCGCTACCGCGCGACGCACAGCTCGGGCCGCGCCCGTTCTATCTGGTCGACAGGATGAAGGACGGGCCCCTGAAGCAGCAGCTCAGCCAATGCACCGGGCCGTTCCACAAGACCGACTTTTCGATCGGCCACCGCGGCGCCGCGCTGCAATTCCCCGAGCATAGCCGGGAATCCTATCTCGCCGCCGCGCGGATGGGCGCCGGCGTGATCGAATGCGACGTCACCTTCACGCGGGATCGCCAGCTGGTGTGCCGGCACTCGCAATGCGACCTGCACACCACGACCAACATCCTGACGGTGCCGGATCTCGCCGCAAAATGCACGCAACCCTTCAGCCCGGCCGATCCGGCCGCCGGCAGGAAGGCCTCGGCGAAATGCTGCACCAGCGACATCACGCTCGCCGAATTCAAGCGGCTCACCGCGAAAATGGACGGCTTCAATCCGGATGCGAGGACGCCCGAGGGGTACCAGAACGGCACGCCGCGCTGGCGCACCGACCTCTACGCCAATTCCGGCACGCTGATGAGCCATGACGAGAGCATCGCCTTGATCAAAAGTCTCGGCGCAAAATTCACGCCCGAGCTGAAGGCGCCGGAGGTGGCGATGCCGTTCGACGGCGACTACACCCAGGAAACATATGCGAGCCAGATGCTCGCCGCCTACAAGGCCGCCGGCATTCCGCCGAGCGACGTGTTCCCGCAGAGCTTCAGCCTCAAGGACATCCTCTATTGGGTGAAGACCGAACCCGACTTTGCCGGCCAGGCGCTCTATCTCGAGGACCGCTACGAGAAAGCAGGCCTCGATCCGAACCGGCCGGAGACCTGGAAGCCGTCGATGCAGGAATTGAAGGCCTCCGGCGTCGCGATCCTGGGGCCGCCGATCTTCGCGATGCTGGCGCTGAACGACAAGGGCGAGATCGTCCCGTCGGCTTACGCCAGGGCGGCAAAGGCCGCCGGCCTCGATCTGATCGGCTGGTCGCTGGAGCGCGACGGGCCGCTCAACCGAGGCGGTGCGTTCTACCACAAGTCGGTGAAGGCTGCGATCGACCGCGACGGCGACACGCTGACCGTGCTCGACGTGCTGGCAAGACAGGTCGGCGTCCGCGCGATGTTCTCCGACTGGCCGGCGACGACCACATTCTATGCGAACTGCATGGGGATGAAGTGAGGTCTTGCCGGGCGGCGCGTTACGGCTGTCCCGCCCTACGCACCGTGCGCGCCCGCCATAACCATTCCGGCCGTTCCGCGCGCGGCAGAACAGGACTAGCATCATCGCCTTCCCGCCCGACGGGACAACACCACAGGGAGGCCGCCATGAAGCCAGGACAACCGGTCAAGGACGCCAGCCATCTCTACGAAGTCGAGCGCCGCGCCCAGCACGCCGCCCGACCCGGCTTCCGCATCATGGAGCTGCAACTCTCGCCGACCCAGAAGGTGCCGTGGCACACCCACAGCAACATCTCCGACACCTTCTATGTGCTGGAGGGCCAGATGCGGCTGTTCCTGCAGGAGCCCAAGGAGGAAGTGAACCTGAAGGTCGGCGAAGTCTACGCCGTCCGCCCGACCCGCCCTCACCTCGTCACCAATGCCGGCACGACGTCGCTGACCTTTTTGATCCTGCAAGGCGTCGGCGAATACGACTACGTGCCGCTGGCGGCAGGCTGAGGACACGCGTCGCTTGCTCCGCCGTCGTCCCTGCGGAAGCAGGGACCCATAACCACCGCGTTGCGTTGTTGAAGCAAGCTGTGGCCCCAACGTCGTGCAACAAGATCGAGCTGTGGTTATGGGTCCCGGGTCGCGCTGCGCTTGGCCGGGACGACCCAAGGATAGAAGCCGATTCACATATCAAACAGCATGAGGATATGCGCGCCCGCCTTCTCGCGACATGATTTGTCCGAGTTTGCATTCGTCCGGATTTGATTTGCGCCCCGGCCAAATCAAAACATGGTCCGCGCCAGCGGATCGTTCAATAAATGTGCGCCCCGATGATAGACGTCGCGATACCGAGTTGTGTCGCGCGGATCAAGTCTCGGGCGCCGCGCGATCTAATTCCTATCGCAGCGTCTGGCCAGGAAGTAACCTGACCGGTGCTTGGCGTTGCAGCAGAGTGTTCAAGTTGGGATTACTGAAAGTACGCGTCGCCGATGAACTTATTCGAGATGCGGCTCCGACCTTGTGCGTTGTGTCACCAACAATGATTACTTTTTGAGGACCCACATGAGGAGACAGCCCTACTACGAGCTGGTTGGTTTTCGTGCCTTGAACAGAGGCGCCGACATCCAAATTGATCGGAGCGAACACCCAGCCAAATCGCGCTCCTGCGTTCGCCTGCAATTCCAGAATTTTTGTATAAGTAAGACCGCCATTGCTGTCTCTGGGAATCGCCGTAAACACCGTTTCAATCCAAGCGGCCAGACCAAGCCCAGTACCCGATGGATCGATATCCTTGGGCTGGCACCAAGCGGGCGGCGGCGTCGACAAGACCGCTGCGAGGTCCGTCGAGAACGCAAGGTGCGCCGTGATCGTATCCTGAGCATGCCCGCCAACGCTCGGCGTCAGCGAATAGTCGACTGGAATAGCCCAGGAGACCTTGCCGTCAGCATCGACCCGACTGACTAACGTCAAGTCGAGCGTCGAGCCAATGTCCCACACGTCCGGAATTTTCGGGTTCACCTCCGCTGGAAGGAAACGGCGAACTGCTCGCAATTCGCATTCGACTATCTCTACAAAGTGCCTAACTTCGACGACACGCTCCCGATTGATGGTCGGATACGCGCACGCCGACGCGAAAATGCAGGCTGACAAAATCAGCAAACCACGATGAAAATTCATTGATTATATCCACCCCAGGTTGAGCAGATCAAACCACGCAGCCTAAGTAAAGATATGGCATGAACGGGAAGCCGGTTATTCAGCGAGCCGTTGCACAACTGCAACAATTGGCCCGTTGTATCGAACAAGCAGGGCCGGCGTCGCTGCCCAGGCTCGCAGGGCATCTAAACGGGCGCGCGATCCCGTCGACAATTAGGAGAGATCGATACTCCGTCACATCAGCTTCAGCGGCGCGTCGTGAACCAGCCGCAGGTCGATATTGCCGATCAAACGCGCGCGCCGCGCCTCGGCGGTGCTGATCGCAGCCTCGGTCTGCCGCAACGTGCTGACATTCGATCCGAGCGACACGATACCGCCGAGCACCAGCGCGATCGATCCGAGTGCCGCGGTCTGACCGGCCCCGAACAGGCCGAGCAGCGCAATGAGTAACAATCCGAACCCGCCTGCGATCGCGATCTTCGAGCCGAGAATGATCCGCCGCGATCGCTCGGCGCTCTCGGCAAGCTCCTCGATCTGCGCCTCGATCTCGGAGATCTCGTCGGTCGGCTCGTCTTCGGTCATCAGGTTCGGACCTGTCGGGCGGGTCAGGCCCGCCACGGATCGTGCGGAGCGAACGCGGCGGGTCACGCTTGCGCTAACCCACCCTACGCTCTCCTCACAACGGCAGATTGTCGTGCTTCTTCGCGGGGATCTCGACCTTCTTGTCCTTCAGCATCGCCAGTGCCCGCGCGATCCGCCGCCTGGTCGAATGCGGCATGATGACGTCGTCAATGTAGCCGCGTTCGGCGGCGATGAAGGGGGACAGGAAGCGGTCTTCGTATTCCTTGGTGCGCGCGGCGATCTTGTCGGGGTCGCCGATGTCAGAGCGGAAGATGATCTCCACCGCGCCCTTGGCGCCCATCACGGCGATCTGGGCGGTCGGCCAAGCGTAGTTCATGTCGGCGCCGATTTCCTTCGAGGCCATGACGTCGAAGGCGCCGCCATAGGCCTTGCGGGTGATGATGGTGACGAGCGGCACCGTGCACTGCGAATAGGCGAACAGCAGCTTTGCGCCGTGCTTGATCAGGCCGCCATATTCCTGCGCGGTGCCCGGCAGGAAGCCCGGCACGTCGACGAAGGTGACGATCGGGATGTTGAAGGCATCGCAGAACCGGACGAAGCGCGCGGCCTTGCGTGAGGCGTCGCTGTCGAGCACGCCCGCCAGCACCATCGGCTGGTTGGCGACGAAGCCGACGGTGCGGCCGGCGATGCGGCCGAAGCCGGTGACGATGTTTTTCGCAAAGGTCTCCGAGATCTCGAAGAAGTCGCCCTCGTCGACGACCTTCAGGATCAATTCCTTCATGTCGTAGGGCTTGTTCGGATTGTCGGGGATCAGCGTGTCGAGCGACATGTCGACCCGGCCGATATCGTCGAAGCTCGGCCATTCCGGCACGCCGTCGGTGTTGTTCGAGGGCAGGAAGTCGATCAGGCGGCGCATCTGCAGCAGCGCGTCGACGTCGTTCTCGAACGCGCCGTCGGCGATCGAGGAGCGCGTGGCGTGCACCGAGGCGCCGCCGAGTTCTTCCGCGGTCACCACCTCGTTGGTGACGGTCTTCACCACGTCGGGGCCGGTGACGAACATGTAGCTGGTGTTCTTCACCATGAAGATGAAGTCGGTCATCGCGGGCGAATAGACGTCGCCGCCGGCACAGGGGCCCATGATGACAGAGATCTGCGGGATCACGCCCGAGGCCTGCACGTTGCGGCGGAACACGTAGGAATAGCCCGCCAGAGCAGCGACGCCCTCCTGGATACGCGCGCCGCCGGCGTCATAGAGACCGATGATCGGCGCCCTCGCCTTCATCGCCATGTCCTGAAGTTTCGTGATTTTCAGCGCGTGGGTTTCGGAAAGCGAGCCGCCGAACACCGTAAAATCCTTGGCAAAGACGAACGTCTTGCGGCCGTTGACCGTGCCCCAACCGGTGACGACACCGTCGCCGGGGATCCTGGTCTTCTCCATGCCGAATTCGATCGAGCGGTGCTCGACGAACATGTCGAACTCCTCGAACGAGCCCTTGTCCAGCAGGAGCTCGATCCGCTCGCGGGCGGTCAGCTTGCCGCGGGCGTGCTGCGCCTCGATGCGCTTTTCGCCGCCGCCCAGCTTGGCGCCGGCGCGCCGCTCTTCGAGGGTATCGAGGATATCTTTCATTTGTTTCCGCCCGTGTTAGCTACAGTCCGCGTCCCGGCGCGAGCCGAGGTCCGCTTCGTTCGGAAATGGCTTAGCACGGCCATTTCGGAACCGGAAAGGCGGTTGTGGACGGGTTCGGGCGCAAAAACGGTAGGATTTTCCGATATCTGGGGAGATGGCGATGACCGACACGAGCACGGCCACGGTCGAGACCGGCGCACCGACCGGCGGGGTGCGCACCCTGCTCCGGCTGGAGGGCCTCGTGCTGTTCCTCGGCATGACCGTGCTCTATGCCCAATGGGAGGGCTCGTGGCTGGTCTATGTCCTGCTGTTCCTGGTGCCGGATTTGAGTTTCGCGGCCTATCTCGCCGGCCCGCGGGTCGGCGCCATCGTCTACAACGCCGCCCACAGCTATCTGGCGCCGGTCGCGCTGATGACGCTGGGCTTTGCCGCCGCGGCGCCGCTGGTGCTGTCGATCGCGATGATCTGGCTCGCCCATATCGGGATCGACCGCGCGCTCGGCTACGGGCTGAAGTATTCGAAAGGCTTTGGCTTCACCCATCTCGGGCGGATCGGGAAAGCGCAGGAGCCCGCCTAGCACCCGCTTCCTGACGTCACGCACGGCCGGTCAAATTGACAGCGTGCGCGTCGATTGCTGGCGTCTCGAAGGATGCAGGCCCGCCTGTGGCCTCATGGTTCGAGACGCGCGTTCCGCGCTCCTCTCCGTGAGGAGAGACAGACGTCAAGCAAAGCGGCGCGCGAACACCACGCAGACGACGACGAGCATGGTCGCCACGATCATCGACCACGGCACCTGCTCGTGCAGCAACAGGCCGGCCAGCGCGAGGCCGAAGAACGGTTGCAGCAGCTGCAATTGGCCGACGCTGGCGATGCCGCCGATCGCAAGGCCGCGATACCAGAACACGAAGCCGACCAGCATGCTGAAGATCGAGACATAAGCGAGCCCGAGCCAGGCCGGCGCACCGATGCCCTGCCAGCTCGGCGGCAGCGTCATGATCGTCATCAAGAGCACCACCGGCGCCGACAGCACCAGTGCCCAGGAGATCACCTGCCAGCCGCCAAGCCGCCGCGACAGCGCCGCGCCTTCGGCATAGCCGAGGCCGCAGACGATGATGGCGGCGACCATCAGGAGGTCGCCGGTCAGCGACGCCGATCCGTCGCTCGACAAGGCGAACGCGCCGACCGTCGCGCTGCCGATGCAGGAGAACAGCCAGAACAGCGGCTGCGGCCGCTCGCCGCCGCGCAGCACGCCGAACACGGCGGTCGACAGCGGCAGCAGCCCGATGAACACGATCGAATGCGCCGAGGTGATGTGCTGGAGCGCGAGCGCGGTGAGCAGCGGAAAGCCGATCACGACGCCGAGTGCGACGATGGTCAGCGACACCAGATCCTTGCGCTGCGGCCAGGGCTGGCGCAGCACCGCCAGCAGCGCGGCGCCGAGCAGCGCCGCGATCGCCGCCCGCGCCGAAGTCAAGAACAGCGGCGAGAACCCTGCCACGGCCACGCGGGTCGCCGGCAGCGAGCCGCTGAAGATAATCACGCCGAGCAGGCCACTGCCCCAGCCGTCGATCGAAGCCTTGTCCATCGTACTTTGCTTCCCAAAACGTAACTGCGCCCCCTCACCCCGCTCTTGCGGGGCCGAGACGAGCGAAGCTCGCTCTTAGAGGGTTAGGGTGAGGGGCGGCTCCGCATACTCGGTAACGGCCGAACTCGTGGAGACTCCCCCTCACCCGGAACGCATCTGGCGATGCGTTCCGACCTCTCCCCGCAGGCGGGGCGAGGTGAAGCCGAGTCCGACCTCGCACCGACCATAGCCGGCGGAGGCTCGCCAAGGCAGCTACAGATCGGTACAATATCGTAAAACTGTATGGGCAAAGGTAGGCATACACTTGCAACAGCAATCCGATGCGCCAAAGGCGATGCGGACCACCGAGGTGATGAACGCGATCCGCGCCAAGGTGGCGAGCCGCGCGCTGGTCGCCGACGACCGCCTGCCCTCGATCCGCGGCCTCGCCGCGACCATGGGCGTCTCGCCCTCCACCGTCGTCGAGGCCTATGACCGCCTCGTCGCCGAGGGCCTGATCCGGGCCCGGCCCGGCTCCGGCTTCTATGTCTCGTCCGCGGCGCTGCCGCCGCTCGCGCTCGCAAAGGACCAGCCGCAGCGCGACCGCGCGGTGGATCCGTTCTGGGTGTCGCGGCAATCGCTCGATGCCGAGACCGGCGCGCTCAAACCCGGCTGCGGCTGGCTGCCCGCCGAGTGGATGCCGACCGAGGCGCTGCGGCGCGCGCTGCGCGGCCTCGCGCGGGCCGACGACGCCGTGCTCTCCGACTATGGCGCGACGCGCGGCTCGCTCACGCTGCGCCGGATCCTGATGGCGCGGTTTGCCGACGAGGGCCTCGAGGTGCCGCCCGAGCAACTCTTGCTGACCGCGTCCGGCACGCAGGCGATTGATCTCGTCTGCCGCTTCCTGCTGCGGCCGGGCGACACTGTGCTGGTCGACGATCCCTGCTATTTCAATTTCCGGGCGCTGCTGCGCGCGCATCAGGTTCGCATCGTCAGCGTGCCCTACACGGCATCGGGCCCCGATGTCGCCAGCTTCGAGGCGACACTCGCCGCCGAGCGGCCGCGGCTCTATGTCACCAACTCGGCGCTGCATAATCCGACCGGTGCGACGCTGTCGCCGCAGACCGCGCACCGCGTGCTGAATGCTGCGACAGCCTACGATCTCACCATCGTCGAGGACGACATCTTTGCGGACTTCGAGCCGGGGCCTTCGGCGCGGCTCGCCGCGCTCGATGGCCTGAGCCGCGTGATCCGGATCGGCAGCTTCTCCAAGACGCTGTCGGCATCGGTGCGCTCCGGCTTCATCGCGGCGCGAGCGGACTGGATCGAGGATCTCGTCGATCTCCAGGTCGCGACCGGTTTCGGCGGCCCCAGCGCGGTCGCCACCGAGATCATCGCCGGCGTGCTGTCGAGCGGTTTCTATCGCAAGCATGTCGAGGAGTTGCGCCGGCGCCTTGCCCGCGCCCGCCGCGACGTCGGCGACAAACTGCAGCGCATCGGCGTTACACCCTGGCTGATGCCGCGCGGCGGCTTCTATCTGTGGTGCCATCTGCCCGACGGGTGCGACTCCGCCGATGTGGCGCGGCTGGCGCTCGCGGACAATGTCGTGCTGGCGCCGGGCAACGTGTTCAGCGCCTCGCAGACGGCCGCCGCCTTCATGCGCTTCAACGTCGCGCAATGCCGCGACCCGAAACTGATGTCGACCTTGCAGCGGGCGATCGGGCGCCAATAGCGACGGCGCCCTACTCCCTCTCCCCGTTCTTACGGGGAGAGGGTTGGGGTGAGGGGCTGCTTCCTCTTGCACGGTGATAGCTGTGCCTGAGGAGAGTCCCCTCACCCGGAACGCATCTGCGATGCGTTCCGACCTCTCCCCGCACGCGCAGGGGTGTCCGGGGAATGATTCACTGTGTCGCGGTGCATGCTCGGCAGGACCGAGGCAAATCGGTCTTTTCTGGTTGTCGAGACACAGAGGGCCGAGCATGCGATATCGCGGTAGCATTTTTGGAAGGCTGCTTGAACCGATCAATCGACGGCAGTTTCAGACGGTTGTGGATCGTCTGGACGGGGATGCCTACGACAAGTCGTTCAGGAGCTGGGATCATCTGGTGGCGCTGATCTATGCCCAGCTTAGCGGCAACAGCAGTCTGCGCGGGGTGGTGACTGGCTTCAACGCCAATTCGCAGCATCACTATCACTTGGGAACCGGCAAGCTGTCGCGCTCGACGTTGTCCGATGCCAATGCCCGCCGTCCGATCGGCATTTTCGCGCAAACCTTTGCGGCGCTGTCGGCGATGGCGCGTCGCCAGCTGCGGAGTGAAGGCATGGAGATGGTGCGTCTGATCGACGCCAGTCCGATCCCGCTCGGCAAGGTCTGCAGTTGGGCGACGTGGAACGGCCGCATCCGCGGCATGAAGCTGCATGTCGTCTACGACCCAAGGAGCGATGTCCCGACCTGCGTCGAGATGACGGCCGCGAACGTCAATGACATCGAGATCGGCCGACAGACCCCAATCCAGCCCGCCACCACCTATGTGTTTGACAAGGGCTATTGCCGTTTCGACTGGTGGCAGAAGATCAATGATAGCAAGG
The DNA here is from genome assembly GCF_054058795.1 of Bradyrhizobium sp. USDA 4506. Taxonomy (NCBI): domain Bacteria; kingdom Pseudomonadati; phylum Pseudomonadota; class Alphaproteobacteria; order Hyphomicrobiales; family Nitrobacteraceae; genus Bradyrhizobium; species Bradyrhizobium sp. USDA 4506. The sequence goes on from NZ_JBSSBM010000002.1 coordinate 3,436,746, forward strand.
CTTTCTTCGTTACCCGGGCGAAGACGAGCATCCGTCTTCGCTCGCTCAGGCATCGCGCCATCCGCAAGCGTAACGGGGATGGCTTCGAAATCCTTGCCGATGACGAGGTGAAGCTCACCAGCAAGGGCGATTCGCGCCTTCCAATCCCGCTCCGCCGCATCAAGATCAGACGCGAGAAAGGCGGCAAGATCACACTCCTGACCAACGACCTTGTCCGTAGCGCCGTCGAGATCGCCGCCCTCTACAAGAGCCGATGGCAAATCGAGCTGCTGTTCCGCTGGATCAAGCAGCATCTCGATATTCGCAAGTTCCTCGGCGCCAACGACAACGCGATCCGCCTTCAGGTGCTCGCTGCGATGATTGCCTACCTGCTGCTGCGCATCGCCGCTCACACCAACTGCATCAAAATGCTCCCGCTCAGGTTCGCCGAACTCGTCGGCCAGCTCCTGCTCACGCGTCGATCCCTCGCTGCCATCGACAAACCTCCGCCCATCAACCCCAGCCGTCGGAAATCAACCATCTCACCTGACCAGATGGAGCTCCGCTATGCCTGAATTTCCCCGGACACCCCTGCCGCACGCGGGGCGAGGTGAACGGAGTCCGCGCCGCCCCTACTTCTCTCCCACCTTGAACGGCTCCTCCTTGCCCGGCGGCACCGTCTCTTCGGCCATCGCCAGGATCATCGCCACCATCACGTAATTGCCGGCGACCGCGGTGAGGTCGACGATCTGCTGATCGTTGAAAATCTTCCTGGCCCGCGCATAGGTCTCGTCGGAGACCTTCTTGGTCGTGGTGAGCTCGGTGACGAAGTCGTACACGACCGCCTCGTCGTCGGCCATCTTCGACGGCCGGTTGCCGGCCTTGAGCTCGGCGATGACGTCGGGCGGCAGGCCGGCCTTGGCAGCGAGCGGCGCGTGCGCGAACCACTCGACCTGCGAGCGCCACTGCCGGCCGATGATCAGGATCGCGAACTCGTTCAGCCTGGTCGGTACCGAGGTCTGCCAGCGCAGATAATAGAACAGATCGTAGAGGCGCTGGCCGAGCACCGGGCTCCGGATCATCGGATTGTAGGGACCACCGATGCCGACGCTCGACACCTTCATGATCTGCTCGCCGAGCGGTTTTTGCAGGTCGCTGAGCTGCTCCATCGTGAGCTGCGGGAAGCGCGGCTCCTTGCTGGTGGCCGGCGCTGAAAACACCGTTGCCGCAAGCCAGCCGCCGGCCGCGGCCAGCGTGAGCGACGAGAGCCAGACTGTTGCTGAATGCATGATTCCTCCGCTTTGATTTATCGGAGGATGCTAGAGCATGGCGTCGCGCGCGACAAACGCAAAGCGTTTGCGCGGAGGTCAGCCCGTCACAGCGCGACGATATCGGTGAGGCATTGCTGCGTGACGCTCATCCGCGCGTCGGTCTGCGCCTGCGTCTTGCAGTCCATGTTCATCGCGAACACGGTGATGTCGGTGCCCTTCTCGGCCCAGCCGACCAGCCAGCCGAGCGAGCCGTGCTCCTTGTCGGTGAGGCCGGTCTTGGCGCGGATGACGGTCTCGCCGACTTTCGTCACCGGGAGAATGTCGCACACCAGCTGCTGGCTGCGCTTGCCGACCGGCAGCACGCCGCGGCGCAGCCGGTCGAGGAAATCGATCTGCTGCACCGGATCGATCCGCAAATTGCCGGTCACCCAGAACTGGTCGATGCCGCCGCCGATGTCGCGGTTGCCGTAGTCGATGATCTCGAGATATTTCTTCATCCGCTCCTCGCCGATGCGGCGGGCGATCTCCTGGAACACCGGAAACGCCGACACCGCGAGCGCGGAGCGCAGCGTGTGGTCCTTGTTCCAGGCCTCGATGCTGCGGGTTGTGCCGTCCCACTTGAAGACGTCCTTGTCGGGGTCCTGCACCACGCCGGTATCGAGCGCAATCAGCGCGTTCGCGATCTTGAAGGTCGAGGCCGGCAATTTGCCCTCGCCCGAGCGGACCTTGTCGCTGGCGATGATCAGATAGTCCTCGACCTTGTAGCCGACGAAGGTGCCCTCGGTTCCGAGCTCGAAGAAGCGCTTTTGCAGCTCCTCGCGAAACTCGCTGCGCTGATAGGACACGTTGGCGAAGCTGCGCGACGGCAGGATCGTGGCGGCAGCAAGCAGACCGAGCGCATGACGGCGATGGATCACGACAAGTCCTGGGCAGGTTCGCGTTGACGACGATGGTGGATGCCATCGTGGTGAAAGGATGGCAAGAAGACTCACTTGTCTGTCGCGTTTTCTTCACGCGAACCGGTGCCCGCTTCGCTCGAAAACGCGCCCGCTAGCGCGCCCGGCCCGACATCCGCAGCACGAACACCAGCACCTCGGCGACGGCCTTGTAGAGCTCGGCCGGAATCTCGTCGCCGAGCTCGACATTGGAGAGCGCGCCGGCGAGCACCTCGTTCTCCTCGATCGGGATGTCGTTGGCCTTGGCAACCTCGATGATCTTGGCGCCGATCGCGCCCTTGCCTTTTGCCACCACGCGGGGCGCGCCGGCGTGGTCGTAATGCAGCGCGACCGCGAGCTGGTTGTTGGCGTCGCTCACGATGCGCGGTCCAGGAAATGGCCGGCGCGCGCGGGCGCAGGTTGCGGCGGAGTGCCGTCGCGGATCTCGATATCGCCGGGCGCGAGCTCGGCCCTGGTCAGCGCCTGGCTCAGCTCGGAGACGCCGGCGCGCAGTTGCGCGGCGGTCGAGGGACGCTCGGCCCACATCCGCACCGAGGTGCGCTCGCCGTTCAGCGAGACCAACGCGTGCACCGGGCCGGCCGGCTCGACATCGAGCGTGAAGCGCGCGCGCCACACCCGCTTGGCGGCTTCGACCTCATTGCCGCCGCCATCGCGGGAAATCTCGAACTGCGCCATCGCCGTGCCCTGCGGGGTCAGGAACGGGATCTCGAAATTCCAGCGCGGCAGCATGGCGTCGAGCTGCGGGCGCGACCCGTCGCCGCGGTCCGGCAGCGAGGCGACCTGCAGCAGCGTCTGCCGCGCCAGCGCGGCGTCGGTGTTTTCCAGCAGGCGATGCGCGGCGGTCGCGAGCGGCGTGTTTGGCGCGATCGACGGCCCGGCGACGGCCTGCGCCGACGGCAACGCGCCGTGAAACGGCGGTGGCGGTGTGTTGCCGCGTACGGACACCTCGCCCGGCAGCAGCTCCCTCGGCACAGCGCCCTGCCGTGCGGGGTTGCCGAGCTCGTGCAGCGCTTCCTGAATGAGATTGAGCGCGCCGCCGGAGGACGGGCCGGCATCGAGCGCATCGGCGAGCGCCCCTGCGAGCCCTGTGGTGCCGCGGCCGACATCCTCGGCGACCGGCAGGCGAGCCTGCGGCAGCAGGATCTCCTGAACGTCGAGGTCTGGCGTGCCGGATGGCACGAGGCTCGGCGCCGTGGCGGCGCTGGCCTGCGCCGGTTGCTGGAGCGATGTGGTGGACGCCGGTCTGCCGGCATCACCGGCGCCAAGCGAGGTCAGCGCCTGGCGCAGCACGATCAGCGCGGCCTTCAGATCGGGCGCGCTGCCGCTCGCGGGTGCAATGCCCGCCGCGAGCGTCGCCTCGAACATCAGGCCGGATTTCTGGAAGCCGGCTTTCACGGCATCACCGCTCAGACCGTCGTCGAGGCCGGTCTGCTGCGCCAGTACCTGCGCGATCGCAGCTTGCAGCTTCGGCGGCAGATTGGCGGAGGCGACCGCGGCGAGATTGGCAAACAGCGGCGCCTGGCTGCCCTGCGCCGCAGCCGCGGTCTGGGCCGTCGCGGTGATGGTGACGCGCTCCAGCGGCGTCAATACAGCCTTCGGTGCCGTGGCGATCGGCTGGGCGGCATCGATGGTGTTGGCCGCTGCCGGCGACAGCCGTACGGCATCGCCGGTGTCAGGGCCCTGCCCGACCAGCTGCAGGCGGATGCCGTCATTGGTCTGCGACACCGCGAGCTGCAGGTTCTGGCCCTGCTGCAGCGGCACTTCGGTCTGGACGTCGATCGACAGGCTCGCGATCGCGATCCGCACCAGATCGGCGGACAGCACCTTCAGCACCCGCGCATTGACGACGCTGCCGGCCTCAAGCGTGAGGTCCGGCGCAACGCTGTCCGCCTCCTTCGAGGCGAGCACCGGCAGCACGGGATTGATGGCGAGTGCCATGTCGGAGGTCTCGGCCCTGCGCGAGGAACGTGCCGCAGGCTAGCCCGGCGCCGTAAACCCCTCGTTAACCGGCGGCCGGCTTGAGCTCCCTGAGCACGCCGGCGGCGGCCTTGAAATCGAGCTGGCGGGCGGCGCGGCGGGCGGCGACCTCCTCGTCGACGCCCCATTTCTCGATGTTCCAGTCCTCGTCGACATGGGCGGCGGCCCAGACCTGGTCCTCGTCGCGGACGCCATGCGCCAGCGCCAGCGCCAGCAGCGCCGAGCCGGTCAGCGTCGTCACCACATGGAGCGCCGCGACCGACCATGGGTCGGTCGGGAACGCCGCCCGCGCCGCCTTGATCGCAGGCTCGGGCTGGCCGACATGCATCACCCCCTCGGCCATCACGAAATGGGCGCCGAGCGCGTCGGCGGCCCAGAACAGGATCGGATCCCAGTGTTGGGCCTCGCGCGCCACCAGCGTCTCGGGATGGCCGGCGCGATAGAACAAGAGGTCGCTGCCGAGGAACTTGGCCGCATCGTCGGCGACCTCGTCGACGCGATCGATCACCCCCTCGATCACGCTGTTGGCAAGCCGCGTCAGCGGCATGGTCATGGGATCGATGGTCTCGCCCTGCGCATTCCATTCCGCCGCAACCGCGTCCGCAATGGCCCGCGTCGGCACCGCGATCGGCTTGCCGGACGGCGTGCGGATCGGCTTGCCGTCGAGGGTGATCGAAAATCCGCCATCGGCCTCGGCGACGCCGGCGCTGGTGTAGAACCGCTTGCGCTGGGGCGTGCGGATGTGGCGCCGCACCGCCTCCTGCGGATCGAACGGAGATTGTTCTGGGACATCGTCGAAAAGTTCGCGCATCGCGCCGGGTAGCTTTCGTTCAAAGGGATTTCCCTGCAAGATATGTCAGGGGCAACGGCAAATAAAGCTGATGGGACGCGGCAAATTCCTTGCGGGTTTTTCGCTGGTTGCGGCGGTTTTCGCCGCCGCCACAGCCTGTGCCGGGTTCCGTTCGCCGGAATCCCTGATCCGCAACGTCTACGCCCATTATGGGCGAGGCAGCGCCGAATATTCCAACGGCCTGCCGCGCGACGAGGAAACGGCTCGCCGATTCTTCGATCCCACCCTGCGCGGTGCCTGGACCGCGCTGCACGATGCGCCCTACGATTTTCTGGTGCAGAGCCCGACCTGGCGGCTCGGCCCGATCTCGATCGCAATCCCGCGCCGGCAGTTCGACAAGACCGACGTGACGGTGACATTCGACAATGAAGGCCGCGCCGTCACGCTCAACTTCATCGTCGTCAACGGTCCCGACGGCTGGGTGATTTCGGATGTCGAGAGCCCGCACGATTCCTTGCGGACGTTTCTGACGCAGTTTCGGCGGTAGGAGACTGCCCTTGCCCTTCCGGCGATCGCTGCTCCACCGGCCAAAAGTCGGCAGCCATATCGGCTACAAGCTTATGCTTGGACGCTGCCGCTTGGCCCGCCTCGTGATCATGTCCGCCTACCTGTTCCGGTCACCACCAAGAAGATTCTTGTAGACCTTCCCATCTTTCATGATGACCAAGAAGTTCTTCGCCGGATCCTCGATCAGCTTGATGTTGTCGATTGGATTGCCATCGACCAGCAGAAGGTCGGCGAACGCGCCTTCCTCCACCACGCCCAGCTTGCCTGGATATGGATTTCGAAGCCCGGACAGACCGAGCAATTCTGCATTCGTCGATGTCGCCATGATGAGCGCCTCAGCCGGCGTGTACCATCGCGTGAGGGCTGACAGCATGGCGCCTTGCCGGTCGGCGAGTGCCTTCGAGAACAAAACGTCGGTACCGAAGGCCGTCTTCAACTTGTACTTCTTGGCAAAGCCGTAGACCCGGTCGGTGCCGGCAACAACCTGCCGCATCTTGTCCTGCTCCGCAGGTCCAAGGGCGCTGGCGCCCGACATATCGAGGAAGGGCTGGGTGCTCAGCCAAATTCCCTTCTCGGCCATCAGGCGGGCCGACGCGTCGTCCATCAAATGACCATGCTCGATACACTTGACCCCCGCTGCGATCGATCGCTGGATCGCGACCGGCGTGTAGGCGTGTACGACGGCATAAGTACCCCAGTTCTCCGCAGCCTCGACCGCGGCGCGCAACTCCGGTTCAGTGAACGTGGACACATCGAGCGGGCTGAACGGCGACGCCACCCCACCGCCCGCCGTGAGCTTGACCTGCGTAGCCCCTTGCATGAGCTGCTCGCGCGCGCGCACGCGAACTTCATCCGGGCTGTCCGCGACCATGGCGCCGCCTATCCTCTCCATGCGGCTGAGCATGCCGCCGATTGTTCTGGGCAGATCGGACAGCGGCCGGAAGTCGCCATGGCCGCCGGTGATGGTGATCATGGCACCGGATGGGTAGATGCGGGGACCGACGACGAGACCTTCGTCGATCGCCCGCTTGAGGGAAAAGGCCGGCCCGCCCATGTCGCGAATGGTGGTGAAGCCACGCATGAGGGTGGCCGTTGCCTCGGCGGCCGCAAGAAGATTGATGTAACCGATGTCGCTGGCCATCACGGCCGCCGGCGTCGGGCGTACCAGCAATGCATGCCAGTGCGCGTCGATCAGCCCGGGCATCAGCACCCGTCCGTCGCCGGCAATCACCTGAGCGTCGGCCGCAATCGGCCCAGTCGAAATTTTCTCGATCTTGTTGTTCCGGATCAGCACATTGGACGGCCCGGACAGCGCGCCATTCCTGCCGTCGAAAATGCGCACGTTCTGAAACAGTACGCCACCATCCTGCTGAGCTTGCGCTGGCAGCAAGGCGATGAGGCTCATCACAATCGACGCAACCAGCGCCGAAACTCTCACGCCCTTCCTCAAACCTGACATGTCCACTCTCCGCCGATGGCTCATCGCGCGAGACCGTCATTGATCTCGCGAGGAGCCGACTTGATTTCAGACGATTAATGAGAGTTCTGCTGCTCCCTGGAGGATCGACGGCCTATTGAGCCGCTCTGGCGGCAGGCTGTAAAGCGTAAGTCAGCCATCCGATGCCATGAGACAGCAGATCGATCCCCAGCAGCAGCCCGAGCACCCACAGCCCGGTCGCCGGAAATCCCGTCAGAATGACGAGGCCGGCCAGAACGCCAAACAGCCCGGATGCGAGCATGATCCAGCCGGACTGCTGCCAATGGCCGATGCCGACCAGCATGCGCACAATCCCGGAGACTAAAAGCATGAGACCGAGGGCATAGGTCAGGAGCAGCGCGCTCGCCACCGGTTGACTGAGCAGAACGATTCCGCAGGCAAGGTAGAGCACCCCCAGCACAAGCTGCCACACGAATCCACCCCAGCCCTTGGTCCAGAAGGCGTGCAGGATTTCGAACCCGCCGGCAACAATGGCCGTCCAGCCGATAAAGATGGCGCTGATCACGGTGAAAAGCACGACATCTCCCAGGACCAGAAGGCCCGCGGCGATCATAACGAGGCCCAGCAGCACGCAGACCCATAAGGGCGGGCCAGGCAGGCCGCGGAGCATCGTGGAACTGTTCTCATAGGTAGCCATGTCGTCCTCCTTGATCCCAGGCAGCCATGGCCCGGTCGCGCGCAACCGGGCCACTCGAGCTGCCGGAGCTTGTGCCTGCCCTCACCAGCGCCATCCACAGCGGCGGCGACCTCTGTGCCACCAACAGACCCAGCGGCGCCGGCGATGCCAGCGGCGGCGCGGTGGCGGAGGACGCGGGCGCGGTGGTGGTCGGGCGACGACCATATGAAGCGGCCGCACGGGACCACCCGTCTTCGCGACGAGGGCATCTTCAGGGACGAGTGGCAGCGCCTTGGCCGCCTGCGTCAGCAAGCCGGTTCCGAGACCAACGGCTGCGACGCCGCCGAGCATTTTCCTGAGCACGATGCGACGATCGAGTTCATCCATATCTGGCACCTCGTTCTTGCAGAGACCTTCTTGCCCCGCGGCGCCCGACATCCGATCAGGTCGATCGCTCGCGCTCGCCGGTCGCTCCGTCGTCCGGTATTTCGCCTGGCCGATAATTCGGCAGCCGTCCCGCGGGAATGACCGCAAGCAGTGCGAGGCCGGCCATGATCAGCAACCCGATCTTCAAAGCGCGCAGGCGCGCTTCGGTGTTGACCCGGACGGCTTCCTCGACCTGCTGTGGCGTACCGCTCGTGCCTTCGAGTACGCTGCGCAGCCGGTCATTGCTGACGAAAGTGATGTTGCCGAGATCAACCTGGCTCTGAAGCTCCTTGGTCAGCACCGGACTGGCCGCAATCCTGCCGAGCGCGATCGTGCTCAAAAGACCGACCAGAAGAGCTCCGGCGACCGCGGTGCCGACTGCGGCCGCCAGATTCTGTGTGGTTCCGCGCAACGACCCGACGTCCCCGGCCAATGCCTTGGGTGAGGCCGTGACCAGAACGTTGAACAGCAATGTCACCAGCGAGCCCTGGCCGATGCCGAACAGCACCAGTCCGAGCAGAACGGGAATCTCGCTCCAGTCGTTGCGCACGACGAACGCGAGCCACAGCAACGCGACGGTACAGAGGCCAAAGCCGAAGCGTCCGATCTGGCGAGGCGTCAGCTTGTCGTAGAGATTGACGATCATCATCGCCGAGAGGAAAACGGTCAGATTGAAGGGCATCATCGCGATCGCCGTCGCGATTGGTGAACGTCCCTGCACGATCTGGATGTAGAGCGGCACCGTGAAGTTCAGCGCGGCCTCGAGCGCCACGACCGCGAATAGCGCGTAGACGGCGCTCCTCTCCTCCGGTGAATCGATCACCTCCAACGCCAGCAAAGGCGTCCTCCCCGCGGCCTGCTGGCGATGGGTCCACATCAGGAATGCCTGCCCGAGCACAATGCCAAGCACGATCAGGACCGGCGCCGGCGAGACGCCCAGCAATTCGAATGGCGCGTTAGCGGTCGCCAGGATCACGCCCCAACTGTTCAGATTATTGAATCCGAAGCTGATGAAGATGATCGCGCTCGCGGCAAGAGCGACCCCGATCAGGTCGATCTGGACATCCGCGCGACCGCGGTCCGGCCGCAGGCGGAAACTCAGAGCGAAAGCGATCGCCGAGGCAACGATGAGAACTCCAAACGCGGGGCGCCAGCCGATATAGGTGCCGAGCAACCCGCCGACGACAAATGCCAGCACGCCGGCGGCAGCCCGCGCCGAGCCAAGCGCGCCAAGGGCCGTCGCCTGCTGGCGTCCGGCATAATTCTCGGCAATCAGCGCGACGAGCGAGGGCACGATCACCGCGCCCGCAGCGCCGCAAAGCGCCTGAGCGGAAATCATGACGGAGGCCGTGGGGCTGAACGTCATCGCAATCTGCGCTATCAGGAAAAGCACGACGGCGGCACGAAATACCTGCACCGCCCCGAACCTTTGGGCGAGCTTGGCGCCAAGCATCACGAACCCGGCGACAAGCATCGAGTAAGCCACGATTCCAGTCGCGACGGTGGTCGGCGGCACGCCGAAGCTGGCCACCATTCCCCCCATCGCAACCGGCAACGACGCGACGTTGAACGACATGATCATCTGGCCGAACGCAATCGCGACCATGGGCACCCATGATGCGCGCTCTTCCTGATGAATGTCGCCGATCGAGATTGCTTGCGTTGCCATCGCGTCCTCCAACCTGCCCGACGTTGCGATCGATCGGGCCACGGCTCGACCGATCTTCAGTGCCTCTTGTTCACTCGTCCGGTTGGGACACGAACAGATCCATGCCCAGTCTTTGCGACAGGAACTTCGCGGCGAGCTGCCCTCGCACGCTGTTGCCGGCCGCATCCAGTGGCGGCCCGAAAGTGCCGAAACCACCCTTTCCCGGAGACACCGCGACGATGCCTCCACCAATGCCGCTTTTGCCGGGCAGACCGATGTCGTACAGCCAGTCGCCCGACGTCTCGTACAGTCCGGCAGTGACCATGACCGCCAATGCATAGTGGCACACGGCCGCATCGACCACCCGCTGCCGGGTCACCGGATTCACGCCACCATCGGCCAGCGTCGCACCCATCACGGCGAGATCCCTGGCGCTCACATTCAGCGAACACTGCCGGGTGTAGAGATCGGTCGCCTGCCTGGCGTCGCAGTAGATCCGGTCGTAGCTCTCCAGCAACCGCGCGATGCTTCGATTGCGAAAATTGGTCTTGGATGCCGATGCGTAGACTTCCTCGTTGAGCGAAAGCTTGCGGCCCGCGAAGCGCGAGAGACCGTCATGGATGAACCGCCATTGCTCGTCAGCGCTCGAGCCCGGCACAAGGCTTGTGGTCGCGATCGCGCCTGCGTTCACCATGGGGTTGGTGCGCCCGGCTCCATGCTCGATCGCCGCCAGTGAATTGAACGGCAGCCCGGTCGCGTTCGCGCCCAGTTTTGCACGAGCCTCTTCAGGGCCGATGGCCTCGCACACCAATGCGAATACGAATGGCTTCGATACACTCATGATCGAGAATTCGTATTCGGTATCGCCCGCGCCGTAGACACGTCCGCTGGTACCGGCCACGCAGACGCCGAACAGTTCACTCGGCACCCTGGCCAGGGCCGGATAAACCTGCGAATTGGTCCCTTCGCTGTTCGACTTGAAGCGCTGATGCGCTTGAGACACGAGCTCCTGCACCATCTCGGGTTCGGGCAAGTGCCCGGTCGAGATGTAGGGCCGCTCCGCTTGTTCCGCGATCGAAGGCGGCCGCATTGGCTGTCCTTCCGGATTTCGACCTTATTGCTTCAGGTCTTCTAGTCGGCAACCAGAAGTAGGCGCCCAAAAATCCACGGAGTCAACGATCCGCTCCCGCAGCCTTTGCAATGCTTGCGTTGGTCCAGAACACTTTACGACAAATGCGCTGAACGCATTGCGTATCGCGGAATCGCAGCGCCGTTGCGCGATGCACATTCGATACAGTCATGCGACGTTTCGGCGCGGCTAGGTAAGCAAGATTGTCCAATCGCCCGCGGCGCAATTGAATCAAAAGAGAAGTCATCATGGCAGCAACGAGCGATTTCCATCATTGGCACGCGAGAGTACGATCATCGTGTGCGGATGTGAGCCCGCCGCTTGTCCAAGCAACACCGGCCCGCGGCGACGGTGGAATGACCGCATCACTTGCAGAGTGAGGTTGATCATGGTGGCGCGCGCAAGCGACGGACAGCTTCTGTTGGTAAAGAAGCTTGGTGGGCTTATTGCTATCCTTGTTGGCTGCTTGCTGACAGCAGTCGGTGTGACATTCGAATCGACAAGCACAATTGTCGTCGGTGTCCTGCTTCTTGTGCTCGGAGCGGCCCTGCTCACGCTCAAGATCATGAGACGAAATCAAAGCGGTCCGTTTGGATAGCCAGACAGATTCGCAATTTCGACAGCCCTGAACCGGATCGCCGCGCCTTCGCCGGCCGATGCCGCTTGCCCGTTCGAACTCGCACCGGCGCGATAACAATTTCCTCCGTTTTGTTCGGAGGACTGCTCGCCTTCGTGAGGGGAATGCAGGACCGTCACTACGTGAGGCCCTGCCGTCGTGAATGACGACGCGAGTTCCGCCGGTTGCCGTGGCCCGCACGTCTCGTGCATCGACACGGTGCGTCGATCAGACCATGCCCCGCCGTCGTCCGACGGTTGGCGCAGGACCGCGAACAGGTGGCAGGATCGGCACACCGAAAAAATTTTCGTCGATTGCCTGCGCGTCGCCGTATCTCCGCAATTCAGTCGGTGAATGCCCATCCGATTGATCGCTCAGCAGGTTTGAACGTCGCGCCCATTTCTGCGTCGAAGTGCCGCAAGTTTCTGTCATCTGCGTGTTAAAAACCTGCCAGATTCCGGCAACAACGCACCGCTAGCCTCACGGCACCAAACAGAAGCATTTGCCGACCCTTGCGGTCGCGAGACGTGGACCGACGTCACGCGTGGCGCCGGTAGCGCGCTTGCGCGCCTGTGGCGGCGTATTGGCGGGGCGGCGTGGCACGACGACTTTCGACCGTTTGTTGTGTCATCGTCGCGGCCTGCCTCGGGCTCGCCGCGAGCGGCATGACGGCATGGCTCGGCGCGACGGGCTTGCAGGATGCGCCGCGCATGCAGCAGGACGTGTGTGCGCGGCCCGAACCCGGAAGCGCGATCGCGGAGCCGGCGGAATTGCGCAGCCGCGACGGCGTTCTCGAAACCGGCCTCACGATCCACGATCAGAAACTGCCGGATGGCACGAGCCGCTACTGCTATTTGACGCCGGACGGCAAACCGTCGCCGACGCTGCGCGTGAGGCCCGGCGATCAGCTGGTCATTCATCTCAAGAACGACCTCGTCGACCTCGACACGGCAACGCCTGCGATCGACCGCCCGCTCGCCGGCGCGCCGATCTGCACGGCGAAAAAGCCGGCAGACATTTGCGAGAGCGGCGCGATGACGCCAGTCTCGACCAATCTGCACTTCCACGGGCTGACCGTGCCGCCGGTCTGCCACCAGGATGAGGTGCTGAACACCTCGATCCAGCCTGATGATGCGCCGTTCGACTATCGCCTGCGCATTCCGGGCGACGCGCCGCCCGGCCTCTATTGGTATCACCCGCATCTGCACGGCCACAGCAAGACGCAGGTGCTCGGCGGCGCTTCCGGCGCCATCATCGTCGAAGGCATCGAGCGCGCCGATCCACAGCTCGCCGGCCTGCCCGAGCGCGTGCTCGTGATCCGCGACCAGGATCTGGTCAGTCCCGACGCGCCGCCGTCAAAATTCGAGCCGGTTATGACCAAGAGCCAGCTCGACAATGATGGCGACGTCGCCAATTCCGGCACCGGCTTCGGCAAGCCGTCGAAGGATCTCTCCGTCAATTTCGTGCCGGTGCCCTATCCGAACTATCCGCCGGCCAGGCTCACGATGAAGCCCGGCGAGCGGCAGCTCTGGCGCGTGCTGAACGCGTCCGCGATCACCTATCTCAACCTCGTGCTGCTGGTCGGCCGCGCGCCGCAGCAAATCGGCATCGTCGGGCTCGATGGCGTGCCGTTGCAGTTCGACGGCAGCCCATCGCCGTCGGTGCAATGGGTCAACCATATCGGCCTGCCGCCGGGCTCGCGCGCCGAGTTCATCGTCGAAGGACCGCCGGCCGGCGCACAGGCCTTGCTGGTGACGCGCGCGGTCGACACCGGGCCCGCCGGCGAAAACGACCCCAACCGCGCGCTGGTGGCGATCACGGCATCAGCCGATGCAAGCGAACGGCAGGCCGCACTGGCCGCGCACGCTGAGCCGCTGCCCCGCTCCGAGCGGCCGTGGCTCGGAAACGTCGCCCCGGTGCGCGTCAGGAAACTGTTCTTCTCCGAGCAGCCGGAGAACCCGAACGATCCGAACAGCCCGACCAGGTTCTTCATGACCCTCGACGGCGAGACGCCGAAGCCGTTCGATCCGCATTCTGACGTGCCCGACATCACCGTGCAGCAGGGCGACGTCGAGGATTGGATCATCGAGAACCGCTCGATGGAGCTGCACGATTTCCATATCCATCAGCTTCACTTCCAGCTGCTCGACTGGTCCGGCGTCGCCGTCAACGAGCCGTTCCTGCGCGATACCGTCAATGTGCCCTACTACAACAGCCGGATGCTGAAATATCCGAGCGTGCGCCTGCGCATGGATTTCCGCGATCCCAACATCGTCGGCACCTTCGTCTACCACTGCCACGTCCTCGAGCATGAGGACGGCGGCATGATGGGACGGATCAAGGTCGTGCCGCGAGACGCCGCAAGTTCCATCAAGCCGCCCAATCAGCAAAAAGGAGAGCTCTAATGCGCGACAGGCACAAGTCACGTTGGCTGCAAGGTTGCCGCCTTACCCTCAGCGCGCTTGCGCTAGGCCAGTTCACCGCCGGCCCGGTGCTTGCGGAGGATTGGAATCATCACGGTGGACACGAGGCGCGGTCGCCGATCAAGCACGTGATCGTCATCATCGGCGAGAACCGCAGCTTCGACCACGTGTTCGCGACCTACGTGCCTGAACGGCGCGGCGAAAGCGTGTTCAACCTGCTGTCGCAGGGCATCGTCAAGCTCGATGCCAACAAGAACGCGATCCCCGGGCCCAACTTCGAAAAGGCGCATCAGCAGGCCGCGACCGATACCGGCCTGAACGATGCGTTCCTGCTGAGCCCGCCGAAGCAGGACTTCCCCAGGGATCAATTGCCGGCTCCGCTGGTCGGCGGCCCCAAGGTCTCCTACATCCCGAACCAATGCGGCAGCTCGCCGATCACCACGTGCGAGGCATCGCTGGCGCTGGCGCAGCAGTCGGAATCCGGCCTGCCGTCCGAATACTACCAGTATCTGCTGACCGGCGGCACCGGCCAAACCTCGCAGACCCCCGACCAGCGCATCACCAATGTCAGCGCGCTGCCGGCCGGTCCGTTCCAGCTCACCAACAACGATGCCATGCCCTACGACGCCTATGCGGCGAGCCCGGTGCATCGCTTCTACCAGATGTGGCAGCAGCTGAACTGCAACCACTCGGCGGCCAGCCGCGACAATCCGTCGGGCTGCGGCAACAATCTGTTCGCCTGGGTTGAAGTCACCGTCGGCGCCGGCGCCAACGGCGCGGCACAGCCCTCCAACTTCTCCACCGACTATTCGCCGACGGCAACGACCACGGGCGAGGGTTCGACCGCGCTCGGCTTCTACAATGTGCAGAAGGGTGACGCGCCCTACTTCACCTCGCTCGCGCAGAAATATGCGATGAGCGACAACTTCCACCAGTCCGTCAACGGCGGCACCGGTGCCAATCACATCATGTTCGGCCATGCCGACATGCTTTACTTCGGCGACACCTACGGCAACGCCGCCGTGCCGCCGAACGGCGTGCAGGTGTTCGGCGGCACGCCCGACGCCGGCATCGTGCATCAGATCGAGAACCCGAATCCGGCCATGGGTACCAACAACTGGTACACCGAGGACGGTTACGGCGCTGGCGGCAATGGCGGCTTCGCGCCGCCCTACCAGACCAATCCGGTGTCCGGCGGCGGCTCCTACAGCGACTGCTCGGATCCGGGCCAGCCCGGCGTCAAGCCGATCCTCGACTATCTGAAGGGACTCCGGATCAATCCGAATTGCGAACCTGGCCACTATTATCTCTTGAACAACTACAACCCGGGCTATTTCGGCAACGGCAAGAACGCCTACACCGACACCAATCCCTCCAACACGCCGTTCACGATCCCGCCGTCGACCCGCAAGAGCATCGGCGACAGCCTGAACGAGCGCAACATCTCCTGGAAGTATTACGGCGACCAGTGGAACAACTACGTCAACGACCCCTACCAGCTCAACTGGGGCGTAGCCGGACCGAACGCCGACGAGTACTGCAACATCTGCAATCCGTTCCAGTACGACACCTCGATCATGACGCACCCGGAGCAGGTCGCAGCCCATATCAAGGACTCGGTTGATCTGTACTCCGACCTCTCCAAGCACGCGCTGCCGGCGGTCTCCATCGTCAAGCCGAGCGGCTTCACCGACGGCCACCCGGCGTCGTCCAAGCTCAACCTGTTTGAGGGCTTCGTGAAGAAGATCGTCGACCAGGTCGAGGGCTCCGACTACGCCAAGGACACCGCGATCTTCATCACCTTCGACGAAGGCGGCGGCTACTTCGACTCAGGCTATGTGCAGCCGCTCGATTACTTCGGCGACGGCACGCGTATTCCGCTGATCGTGGTGTCGCCGTTCGCGCGGCAGGGCCATATCTCGCATGAATATTCCGATCACGTCTCGATCATCAAATTCATCGAGCGGAACTGGGACCTGCAGCCGATCACGCATCGCAGCCGCGACAACTTCCCGAACCCGGTTGCGACACCCGGCAATCCCTATGTTCCGGTCAACAGCCCGGCGATCAGCGACCTGTTCGACTTCTTCGACTTCGACGGTGGCGGCCATCATCATGGTGACGGCAACGATCAGGGCGGCAACTGGAACCACTGAAGACGTACCTCGCCACACAACAATCCGCCGGCCCAAAGGCCGGCGGATTTCATTTTGCGCCAAGCAGGATGTCAGATGTTCGGATCAGGACCGATATCGGTCCAAGCGGCATCGGGTGCCGCCCTATTCCGCTGTCGAGGTTCTAATCGCGGTGGTTGGCGCAGGATCGCGAATAGGCTGCACGCTCGGCCTGGTTCAGGCCGGCGGCGGCGGCCTCGTCGAGGCACCGGCTGACGCGGTCGCCGAACGAGCTGCGCGGCCGCGAACGCAGGCTCGGCTGCGTCGGCGCGTCCATCCTGGGGATCGCCGGCACCTCGATCCGCGGCGGAGGCGGAGGCTGAGGGACCGGCGGATCCCACGTCGAGCGGCCGGGCGCAAGAATTTGCGCGCTTGCCGCGCCGATGGCCCAGAGCAGAATGCCGGCAACAATCAGGGATCGCTTCATAGCCTATATGTCGTGACGCGGCAGCAACGGTTCAAGTGAACGCACCAAGCGTCAATGCTGCCCCCGAAATGCGAGTTCCCCGCCATCGTTACGGCTTCTGGTAGATCACGTGACCGGCACGGATCGTGCTGCTCACTTTCGCAAGATTGCCGACGTCGCCGAGCGGATCGCCGTCGAGCACCACGAGATCGGCGTCGAAGCCCTGCTCGACCCGTCCCTTCTTCGCGGCCTTGAAGAACCGCGCCGGATTGGTCGTCAGCGAGGCCAGCACCTGCCGCTCCGACAACACGCGGTGCATCAGCTGAAATTCCTGCGTGGTGTCGTACAGCGTGGTGAAACCGACATCGGTGCCGAACAGCACCGTGCCGCCATTCTCCGAAAATTGCTTGAGCTGGTTGACGGTCGAAGCCACCAGACGGTTGGTGACATTCTGATCGAGCACCACCGTGGTGAACAGCGACAGTGTGGGAACGAGCGCAGTCCCCTGTGCCTTGAACCGCGCCAGCTGATCCGCGGTGTAGCTGGGTTCGCCGGGCGTGGTGTGCGCGAGCACGTCGACGCCGGACTCGATCACCGTCTCGACGCCGACCTTGTTCTGCGGATGTGCGAACACCGGCCTGCCCTGCGCATGCGCGACGTCGACAGCCGCCTTGGCGATTGCAGGGTCCATGTTGACGACGGGCTTGTCCCCCATGAACGCGCCGGTGAACAGTTTGATACCGTCCTCACCCATGCCGAGCCAGTCGCGCGCCCATTTCGTTGCCTCCTCCGGCGTTGCAACTTCGGGAAGCTGCACTTCGCGCGGGATGTAGACGGGGTGCCCGCCCTTCGGGAAGATGTTGCCGGCGAGCAGGATGTTGGGGCCGGCGACTTCGCCCGCGACGATGCGCTTGCGCAGCGGCAACGTGTCGCTCGGATCGGAGCCGAGATCCCAGACCGTGGTAAAACCCCAGCGCGTCAGCATCTCCTGCATGTGCTGCGTCAGCGCCGCGGCCGGCGCTGCGCCGGAATTGCGCCAGACTTTTTGCGTGAAATGGACATGGCTGTTCCAGAAGCCGGCGACGATGGTCTTGCCGCTGCAATCGATCACGCGGGCATCCGGCGGCGCCTGGATGTCGCCGGACTTGCCGACCGCGCTGATGACGCCGTCGCTCATCACGATCACCGCATCCGGCAGCGCCTGCGCATCGGCCGATGCGTAGAGCGTGCCGCCGCGGAGCACGATGGTCTCGGCCTGCGCCGTCATCGAGGCGACAGCCGAGCCGATCAGGAAAAGCGTGACGCGCAGCCAGGTGCCGATCATGGAGAGTCTCCGTTGCAGGCCGGCAAAGGCCGGCGCGCGAAGATAGCCGCAAAGCGCGGAGCCGTTTGATCGTTGTTGCTGTCCGCGCCGGATATCGGCGCCCGTCCGTCACTCCTCGGGCGCGTTCTCGATCGGGTCGAAGCGGTCGGCCTCGAGCCCGAGCAGATTCCAGGATTGCAGCATGTGCGGCGGCAGCGGCGCGGTGGCATCGATCACGCCGCCCCTCGGGTGCGGAATCACGATGCGGCGGGCAAGCAGATGCAACCGGTTCTGCAGGCCACCGGGCAGCTGCCAGTTCTCCTTGTTGAAATATTTGGGATCACCGACGATCGCGTGATCGATATGCGCCATGTGGGCGCGCAATTGATGGGTGCGGCCGGTCACCGGCTTGAGCGAGACCCAGGCGAGCTTGGTCGCCGAGGTCTCGACCACGGCATAATAGGTCACGGCGTGGCTCGCGCCCTCGTCACCATGCTCCGCGATCCGCATGATGCTGTCCTCCTCGCTCTCCTCCTTGGCGAGATAGGTCGAGATGCGGCCCTGCTTCGGCTTCGGCACGCCGGCGACCAGCGCCCAGTAGATCTTGCGCGCGGAGCGATGGCGGAATGCGCCGGTGAGATGCGTGGCGGCGAAACGCGTCTTGGCGACCAGAAGGCAGCCCGAGGTCTCCCGGTCGAGCCGATGCACCAGCCGCGGCTTCTGCCCCTTGGCGTCGCGCATCACCTCGAGCATCTGGTCGACATGGCGCGTCATGCCGGAGCCGCCCTGCACGGCGAGACCGGCCGGCTTGTTCAGCACCAGCACGTCGTCGTCCTCGTACAGCGTCATGTCCTTCAGCGCCTGCAGCGTCTTCGCCTCGGCCTCGGAGAGCGTGCCTGATGTCTTCGGCGTATCGAGCCGCAGCGGCGGGATGCGCACGCTCTGGCCCTCCTCCAGCCGGTCCTTGGAATCGGCGCGCTTGCCGTTGACCCTGAGTTCGCCCTTCCGGACGATGCGCTGGATGTGGGAGAACGACAGGCCGGGAAAGCGTGCCTCGAGGAAACGGTCGACGCGCATGCCGTTCTCGTCGGCGGTGACGACGACGGTCTGCACCTTGGTCGGCAGCGGCTGCTCGGCCGCGGGCTTCGTAGCGGCGGGCTCAGCCCGCTCCTGCCGGTCGCGACGCGACTCGGCAAAGCGCGGCGGCTTTCCGGCCGCACGATGCGCGAACGGACGCTCTCCAGACTTGCGCTCACCGAACTTGCGATCGTCCGGCTTGCGGGTGCGCTCCGCCGATCCGCTCTTGCCACGATCCTTACCACGATCGCCGGCGCGGTCCCGGTCGCGGCCCTTGTCGCGCCCTTTGGCGCGGTCGCCCGGCGATGTAGTTCTCTTGATGCGGCGGCTCATGGTGATTTTTCGGCTCCAGACCTGCATTGTGCCTAGCGCAAATGCCGCGAATCGTCACGGCGAAATCGGTGTGAATCCGGTGCAACATCGGCCATGTTCGGCCGCATACGGCAATCGACGGGGGCCCTGGAATGAGACTGGCGATATCGGCTTTGGCGGCGGCCCTGATGCTCACGGACCCTGCGCTCGCCCAGCAAAGCCCGATGCCCGAAGCCGCGATGCCGGAAGATCTGGCCTGGAAGCTCCTGGAACTCGGCCGCGTCATCGACCCACCCAAGACCGCTGCACTCTACGCGCCGCTGCAACAGAAGGAGCCCTATCAGGGCGTCAAGGTCGAGCGCGACCTCAAATACGGCTCCGCCGACCGCCATCTGCTCGACGTGTTCACGCCGGAGACGGCGGCGCCGGCACGGCCCGTGCTGATCTACATCCATGGCGGCGGACTCATTGCCGGCAACAAGCGCGCGCCCGGCAGCCCGTTCTACGACAACATCATGCTGTGGGCGGTGAAGAACGGCTTCGTCGGCGTCAATGCCACCTATCGCCTGGCGCCGGCCTTTCCGTGGCCGGCAGGCCCGGAGGACATCGGTGCGATCGTGCAGTGGGTTGCGGAAAACATCGCCTCCCGCGGCGGCGAGCCCAGGCGCATCTTCCTGATGGGCCAATCGGCCGGCGCGATCCATGTCGCGAGCTATGTCTCCCATGGCGAATTCCACAAGGTGAAGGGCGGCGGGCTTGCCGGCGCGATCATGGTGTCGGGCATCTATGATCTGACGGCCTCGCCGGCCGGTGACGCAGAGCTCGCCTATTACGGCTCCGATCCCTCGCGCTATGCCGAACGCTCCTCGCTGCAAGGGCTGGTCGCGAGCCCGATCCCGTTCCTAATCACCGCGGCCGAGCTCGATCCGCCGCGCTTCGTCGAGCAGTTCGAGCTCATGAAGCAGGCCAGCTGCAAGCGGCCGAGCGGCTGCGCCCGCAGCTTCATGCTGCCGCAGCACAGCCACATGTCGGAGGTCTATGCGATCAACACGCCGGACACGCGGCTGACGGACGAGATTTTGGAGTTCGTGAAGAGCGTCAAGTGACGCGCCAGCGCAATATGAGGTTATGGGCCGTTGCAGCGGGCGCTGGCAAAATATCGAGAACAACCCCATGCAAAGGAGCCGGCGGCGATCGGCGTGGCAC
Source organism: Bradyrhizobium sp. USDA 4506 (assembly GCF_054058795.1). NCBI lineage: Bacteria > Pseudomonadati > Pseudomonadota > Alphaproteobacteria > Hyphomicrobiales > Nitrobacteraceae > Bradyrhizobium > Bradyrhizobium sp. USDA 4506. The sequence goes on from NZ_JBSSBM010000002.1 coordinate 3,457,120, forward strand.
CAAGCAACTTGACACGTCGGGCAAATCAGGAATATATTTCTAATATTCCGAACTTACGTAAGTATTCCTCGCCTGAAGGTGTTGCATATGGCATTGGCGAGCCTCCGCAACTGACGCTTTCACGCCGCAGGTGGAAACGGGAACGTGCGTTATTCGCGGCCACGGCCCAATCTCGTCTTGCCCTAGCTCCCGCCCCGTTCCTTGCGCAGCCGCTGCCAGTAATCCAGCCGCTTGCGGATCTCGCGTTCGAAGCCGCGGTCGGGCGGATCGTAGAAGGTCTGGCGGCCCAGCGCTTCCGGGAAATAGTCCTGGCCGGAGAATGCGTCCGGCATGTCGTGATCATATTGATAGCCGGAGCCGTAGCCCTCCGACTTCATCAGCTTGGTCGGCGAATTCAAAATGTGCTTCGGCGGCAGCAGCGAGCCGCCCTGCTTTGCGGTCTGCATCGCAGCACCAAACGCGGTGTAGACCGCGTTCGATTTCGGCGCGGTGGCGAGATAGACCACGGCCTGCGCGATCGCGAGTTCACCCTCCGGCGAGCCGAGGAAATCGTAAGCATCCTTGGCGGCGTTGCACACCGCCAGTGCCTGCGGATCGGCAAGGCCGATATCTTCGACCGCCATGCGCACCACGCGCCGCGCCAGGAACAGCGGATCCTCGCCGGCATCGAACATGCGCGCGAGATAATACAGCGCCGCATCCGGATCGGAGCCGCGCACTGACTTGTGCAGCGCCGAGATCAGATTGTAATGGCCGTCGGCCGATTTGTCGTAGATCGGCGCCCGGCGTTGCAGGATGGCCTGCAACTGCTCGGCGTTGAACACCTCGCCCTTGCGGGCGGCGCGCCAGACCTCTTCGGCCAATGTCAGCGAGGCGCGGCCATCGCCATCGGCCATCCGCACCAGCACGGCGCGGGCTTCGGCATCGAGCGGCAGCGGCTTGCCCTCGATCTTCTCGGCATTGGCGAACAGTTTCTCGATCGCCGCCGTATCGAGCGAGTGAAACACCAGCACGCGGGCGCGCGACAGAAGCGCCGCGTTGAGCTCGAAGGACGGGTTCTCCGTGGTGGCGCCGACCAGCACCACCGTGCCGTCCTCCATCACGGGCAGGAAGGAATCCTGCTGCGCGCGATTGAAACGATGCACCTCGTCGACGAACAGCAGCGTGCCCTTGCCGGTCTCGCGGCGGGCACGCGCGGCATCGAACGCCTTCTTGAGATCGGCGACGCCGGAGAACACCGCGGAGATCTGCTCGAAATGCAGCTCGGTGGCGTCGGCCAGAAGCCGCGCCACCGTGGTCTTGCCGGTGCCGGGCGGTCCCCAGAACACCAGCGAGCCCAGCGTGCGCGTCTCCAGCATCCGCGTCAGCGCGCCGTCAGGGCCGAGGATGTGATCCTGGCCGACGACATCGGCCAGCGTGCGCGGACGCAGCCGGTCCGGCAGCGGGTGCGGCGCGTCCTGCTCCATCCCCGCCGCAGCAAAGAGGTTGCCGGCCTCTCGCGGTTGCTTGGGGCTCATCCGCCGAGCGTCACGTTGATCTGCTGGCCGCCGCGCACCAGCGTGATGCGCCAGACCCGCGTCCCCGTCTTCGATGCCTTCTCGAGGTCGCTGGTCCGCACGATCTTCTCGTTGTTGACCGCGAGGATGATGTCGCCCTTCTGGAAGCCGACATTGGCCGCGGTGCCGTCACCGGCGAGATCAGTCACCACCACGCCCTCGGCACCGGCGTCGAGATGCAGTTCGTCGGCCAGCGCCGGCGAGATGTTGGCGACCCTCGCGCCCTGGAACGGCGAGCGCGCGGTCAGCACGATCTCGTCGCGGTTGGTGTCGGGCGCGGTCTCCAGCGGTATGGTGAGCTTCACCGGCTTGCCGGCGCGCTGCACCTCGATCTCCGCGTTGCCGCCGAGCGGACGGGTCGCGAAGCGGTAGTCGAACGCGTTGGGATCGTCGATCGGCGTGCCGTCGATCCCGACGATCAGGTCGGAGAGCTTCAGGCCCGCCTTCGCCGCCGGGCTGTTCGGCGCGACGTTGGCGACCAGCGCGCCAGACGGCAGCTTCAGCCCGAGCGTCTCGGCAATCTCCGGCGTCACCGCCTGCAGCCGCGCGCCGAGCCATGGCCGCTTCACATTCTTGCCGCCGCTCTTGGCGGAGGCCACCACGACGCGCACCATGTTGGCGGGGATCGCAAAGCCGATGCCCTGCGAGCCGCCGGAGCGCGAGAAGATCGCAGTGTTGATGCCGGCGAGCCGGCCCGTCATGTCGACCAGCGCGCCGCCGGAATTGCCGGGATTGATCGCGGCGTCGGTCTGAATGAAGAATTGATAATCCGTGATCCCGACTTGAGTGCGCGCCAGGGCCGAGATGATGCCGTGCGTCACGGTCTGGCCGACGCCGAACGGATTGCCGATCGCGAGCACGACGTCACCGACCTGCAGTTGGTCGGAATTGGCGAAGTCGAGGGTCGCGAACTTCTCCTTGTTGGTGTCCTTCAGGCGCAGCACCGCGAGGTCGGTACGGCTGTCCTTCAGCACGATCTCGGCCTCGTATTCGCGCTTGTCGGCGAGCGAGACCTTCACCTGATCGGCGCCCTCGATCACGTGATTGTTTGTGACTACGAGGCCGGAGCCGTCGACCATCACGCCGGAGCCGAGCGAGCGCTGCATCTGCTCGGGCTGCTGTCCCGGCACGCCGAAGAAGCGGCGAAAAATCGGGTCATCCAGAAATGGATTGCGGTTTTGCACGGTCTTGGCGGCGTAAACATTGACCACCGCCGGCTGCACCCGCTGCACGATCGGCGCATAGGACAATTGCAGCTCGGCCTGCGAGGACGGCACGCGGCGGTCCTGGGCCGCGGCTGCGGAAAGATTCCCCATGAAGGCCAACGTGCACAGAGCGGATACGGCAGCAAAGCGGACAGGTCGGAGCATTCTCACCTCTCGTGGAAACGCCGGAATATAGGCGTGTTCGCCGGGCAATTGAAGGGCGCCCGGCCGGATAACTGGCCCCCCGCCGTACCGGTGCACAACCCGCAGCGGCCGCGTTGAAGCGCGCCGCCAAGCTTCTATGATGGCTGTCATCTCACTGCGCCGCTCCGCTTGTTGCCTGCGGACCACAAGCGGAACTGCGATGCCCGGAAGCACTGTCGTGCGTCAGTCACGATACGCTCCTAGGACCGTTCAGTGAGTGAGTGGGGAATTCAAACACAACAGGGGTGCACAATGGGTGCAACAAAAGTCAGTGCAATCGCCATAGGCCTGGCAGGGGCGCTTGCCGCCTCGCCGGCCTATTCGCAATCGGCCGGAGGCGGCAGCGATGCGGAGATCGCGCTGCTGAAGCAGCAGCTGAAGATGCTCGAGCAGAAGCTCGACAAACTGCAGAAGCAGACCAACGCCAATACCGCAAGCGCAGCCAGCGCAAACGCCAATGCGAAGGCGGCGGATGCCAAGGCCGCGCGGGTGGCGACCGCCAACGCCGCGATCCCGGTGAAGGGCCCGGTCGCGCCGTCCGGCGTCGTGGTGACGATGCCGAACAACCGGCCGACGATCTGCACCGCGGACGAACAGAACTGCGTTGCGATCACGAGTCGCGTGCACTGGGATGTCGGCGGCTATGACTATCGTCCGAACACCGCAGGCACCTCGCCGCAAAAGCTCGACAGCGGCGAGAACGTCCGCCGCGCACGCATCGGCATCGTCGGCAAATTCTTCGGCGACTGGAATTACTCGCTGATCTACGATTTCGGCGGCTCGTCCGACGGCTTCGGCGGCGCGGCTCCGGGATCACTGCCCGGCGGCGGCACCTCGGGCATCGAGAATGCGTATCTGAGCTACACCGGCTTCAAGCCGTTCGGCGGCAAGATGGCGATCGAAGGCGGCATCATGGACGTGCCGTGGACGCTCGACGAAGCGACCAGCTCCAACGACATCCTGTTCATGGAGCGCGCCTCGGTCGGCATCATCGCCCAGAACATCGCCGCCGGTGACTTCCGTTCGGCCGCCGGCACCCGCTGGTGGAACGACCAGTTCTGGATCGGCGGCTATGTCACCGGACCGACGTCGGGCGCCATCCACTCCGCGTCCTCCGCCTCGCCGGCCGGCACGTCCGAGCAGTATGGCGGCGTCATCCGCGTCGCCGGCAATCCGATCAGCGGCAAGAACTATTCGGTGCACATCGGCGCCGATGCGGAATGGCTGGTGCAGCCGCCGCGCAACCAGCTCACGCAGGCGCAGACGCTCACGCTCAGCGACCGGCCCGAGCTGCGCATCGATCCGACAACACTGATCTCGACCGGTGCGATCGCCAACGTCTCCGGCGCGCAGGTGTACGGCGTCGAGGCGGCAGCGACCTATGGCCCGTTCATCGCGCAGGGCGAATATTACTGGTTCAATGTCGATCGCTCCGCGAACACCGGACTGCCGCCGTTCGGCGCGCCGAGCCTGAAGTTCGACGGCGGTTACGCGCAGGTCGGCTACGTGCTGACCGGCGAGAATCACGCCTACAATCCGGCGACGGCCTCCTATAGCGGGATCAAGCCGCACGATCCATTCTCGCTCGCCGGCGGCGGCTGGGGCGCCTGGGAAATCGCCGGCCGCGTCAGCACGATGGACCTCAACGATCAGATCGCGCAGGCGGTCGGCATCGCGGGCGGACGGCAGACCGTCTACACCGCCGCGCTGAACTGGTACGTCAACAACAACGTCCGCTTCATGCTGAACTACCTGCACGGCGATATCGCCAAGCAGGCCTCGGCGACCTCGGCTGCGGACGTCGGCTCGAAGTTCGACGCGGTCGCGCTGCGTACGCAGGTTGCGTTCTGAGCTGATCGGAGCTGAGACCAACTCATAGACGGCCGGGGCATCGCTCCGGCCGTTTTCATCGAGCGTTTGGTTCACGCGTTTCTAGCTGAATGAGATCGGTCGAATATTGACAGGACGGCGCCGCGCTCCCTCTCCCCGTTCTTACGGGGAGAGGGTTGGGGTGAGGGGCCCTCTCCGCGTATTCGGCAGCAGCTGCGCTTGCTGAGGCTCCCCCTCACCCGGAACGCATCTGACGATGCGTCATAGCCGAAGCACCGCTTCGGCGTTCTTGAGAACGGCCGCCGTAGGCGGCCTATGCCTCTCCCCGCACGCGGGGCGAGGTGAAGCGGAGCGCGTCGCGCGAACATGCTTTCAGGCCGCGCGCTTCGACTTCTTCACAACAACCTCCGGCGCCGGCGCGCAGGACAGCCGCTCCTGATGGCCCTCGCCCCAGGCTTTCAGAATATCGATCACCGGGCGCAGGCTCTCGCCGAGTTCGGAAAGCGTGTACTCGACCCGTGGCGGCACCTCGGCATAGACCTTGCGGATCACGAGGCCGTCGTCCTCGAGCGCGCGCAGCTGCTTGGTCAGCATGCGCTGGGTGATGCCGGGCATCCGCCGCCGCAACTCGCCGAAGCGCTGGGTGCCGGCCTGCAAGTGGTACAGGATCACGCCCTTCCACTTGCCGTCGATCAGGTCGAGCGCCGCCTCGACCGCGCAGCCCGGCCGGCGCGCGAAATTCTTCCGTTTCATCCAGTATTTTCCCAATAGTATACAAACAGGGACTAGTTCCCTGTTTTTACAGTACTTGCCAAATGGAAGCCAGCGCGACAGTTAATCGGCAGGCAATCGCCCACCACGGAGACCAGGCATGAAGGCCGTCGGATACCAAAAATCGCTGCCGATCGAGGCGGCGGATTCGCTCGTCGATTTCGAGATCGCCAAGCCCGAGCCGAAGGGGCGCGACATCCGCGTCGCGGTAAAGGCCATCTCGGCCAATCCGGTCGACTACAAGGTGCGCAAGCGCGCGGCGCCGACCGACGGCGGATACAAGATCCTCGGCTTCGATGCGGCCGGCGTGGTCGACGCGGTCGGGCCCGACGTCTCGCTCTTCAAGCCCGGCGACGAGGTGTTTTACGCGGGCTCGATCCTGCGCCAGGGCACCAATTCGGAATTTCATCTGGTCGATGAACGCATCGTCGGCAACAAGCCGGCGTCGCTGTCATTCGCGCAGGCCGCCGCCCTGCCCCTGACCTCGATCACCGCGTGGGAGCTGCTGTTCGACCGGCTCGGCGCGGTGCCGGGCAAGAGCCTCGATCCGCGCACGCTTCTGATCATCGGCGGCGCCGGCGGTGTCGGCTCGATCCTGATCCAGCTTGCGCGCCGCCTGACCGGACTGACCGTGGTTGCGACAGCAACGCGGCCGGAGTCGCAAAAGTGGTGCCGCGATCTCGGCGCCCATGCGGTGATCGACCACTCGCAGCCGATGAAGGAGCAGATCGAGAGCTTGAGGCTGCCGCCGGTCGGCCTCGTCGCCAGCCTCACCTTCACCGACCAGCACTACAAGTCGATCGCCGACTTCATCGCGCCGCAGGGCAAGTTCGGCCTGATCGACGATCCGCCGGAATTCAACGTCGCCGCGTTCAAGGGCAAGGCGGTCTCGGTGCACTGGGAATCGATGTTCACGCGCTCCTCGTTCCAGACACCCGACATGATCGCGCAGCATCATCTGCTCAACGATGTCGCCGACCTGATCGACAAGGGCGTGCTGCGCACCACGCTCGACCAGACCTTCGGTACCATCAACGCCGCCAACCTCAAGCGCGCCCACGCTCTGCTGGAAAGCGGCAAGTCACGCGGCAAGATCGTGCTCGAGGGCTGGTAAGGCTCCTAACGTCCGCTTCCTCATGCCCAGGCAACATCCCGGGCATGATATCCCCACAGGCCGGCGGGTGGCTTTTGCCAAAGCCGCCAGCGCCTGTATGATTTGCGCAACGATCACCCCGTCCTCAATCCGGCCGCGCAGGACGCGGCCGGAGCGGTGGTGACGCCCACGGGGATGGGAGGAAACCGATGAGTTTGCTCACGGCCGATCCGTCGCGGATCGATCCGGAGTGGATGACGCGGGCGCTGCGCGAAGCCGGTGTGATCGACCAGGTCAGGGTCGTCGATCTCGCCTGCAAGCCGGTCGGCAATGGCCTCGTCGGCGACAGCTATCGATTTCGTGTGACCTATGACGGTGACGAGCCGAACGCTCCTTTGAGCGTCGTCGGCAAATTCCCGGCCGCAGATCCCGACAGCCGCCGCTCCGGTTCCGCGCACACGCTTTACGTCCGCGAGGTCGCATTCTATCGCGAGCTGGCCGCCACCGTCGCCATTCACACCCCCCGGCCGATTCTTGCCGAGATTGATCCGGCGACCGACGACTTCACCCTGATCCTGGAGGACCTCGCGCCCGCACGTCCGGGCGATCAGCTCGCCGGATGCTCGATCGCCGACTGCCAGATCGCCATGACCGAGGCCGCGGCGTTGCATGCGCCGCGATGGAATGACCCGAGCCTCGATGCGGTGCAATGCTTCGTGATGGCCGCAAGCCGGCGCAGAGACCTTCGCTCGGTGCTGCCCGGCATCATCGGTCACTACAAGGAGCGATATCGCGGCGTGATCGAGCCTGAATTCCTTGATCTGATCGACCGGCTTCCGGACGCGCTATTGCGCTACCAGTCCGATCGATCGGCGCCGCGAACCCTCCAGCATGCGGATTTCCGGCTCGACAACATGCTGTTCGACGTCCGCGGCAATACCCATCCGATGGCGACGCTGGACTGGCAGACGCTGACAGTGGGCCCAGGAATCGTCGACGTCGCCTATTTCCTCTCGGCCGGCATCGACCCGATCGAACGGCGGCTTCATGAAGCCGACCTGGTGCGGTTCTATCATTCGGAACTGATCCGGCGCGGCGTGCGGGACTACGACTGGGATCGTTGCTGGCAGGATTACCGGCGCTACACGCTGCACGGCATCATGATGGGCGTGGTCTCCGCGCTCAGCGTCCAGCGCTCCGAGCGCGGCGACGCGCTGTTCCTGAAAATGACCCGCGGCGCCTGCGCGCAAGCCCTGGACCACGACAGCTTTTCATACTGGAAGGACTGACAGCGAAAGGGATCGGCGTGCTCAACAAACTGGACGATTTCCCCATCCACCAGACGCCGGAGCCGATCGCGGTTCCCTCGACCAGCGACCGCAATGTCTATGACCGGACCTGGTTCAACGGCTACACCGCCGACGGCGCGTATTATTTCGGGATCGGCATTGCGATCTACCCGCACCGCAAGATCCTCGATTGCGCCTTCAGCGTCGTGGAACGCGGCGGACGGCAGCACTGCTTTTACGGCTCGCGGCGCGCCCCGCTCGAGCGCACCGAGATGCAGGTCGGTCCGTTCAGGCTCGAAGTGCTCGAGCCGATGCTGCGGACCCGGGTCGTGCTCGACGACAATGCGACGGGCCTCGCCTGCGACCTGACCTTCTCCGCGCGCACCGCCGCGATCCAGGAAGCGCGCCAGACGCTTTGGTCGGGCGGCCGCCGCGCGATGGATTCGACCCGGTTCGACCAGTTCGGCCGCTGGAGCGGTGTCATCAGCCACCCCGACGGCGGGATCAAGGTCGACGATCGCACCTGCTACGGCACCAAGGATCGCTCCTGGGGCGTGCGCAATGTCGGCGAACGCGACGTCGGAGGCGCGCCGATGCCGCCGCCGAGCGTGTTCTTCCTCTGGGCGCCGCTGGTCTGGGACGACCACATTTCGCACGCGATCTTCTTCGACGGGACGCAGGGCGAGGCGCTGGTCCGCGAGGGCATCACCGCGCCGCTCTACCGATGCGAGGCCGAGATTCCCGGCGTGGTCGACGGCCTCGACCGCCGCATGGCGACCGCGCGGCATCGCGTCAAATACGTGCCGCACACCCGGCTGGCGCAGTCGGCTGAAATCGACCTCGTCGATATCGACGGCCACACCACGACCATCGCGCTCGACCCGATCCTCAAATTCCAGATGAAGGGCCTCGGCTACGGCCATCCGCAATGGGGCCAGGGCATGTGGAAGGGCGAGCTCGAGATCGGCGGCGAGTCGCTCGATCCATCGACGCTGGATCCGCTGGCCCGCGAGAATGTGCACGTCCAGCAGGTGGTCCGCGCCCGCCAGGGCAGCCGGACGGGGATCGGCGTTCTGGAGCAGATTTGCTTCGGTCCCTACCGTCCCGCAGGCTTCAGCGAGTTTCTCGACGGCGCGAAGGGATAGCTAGGTCGGCGGCACGCCCTCGACGAACAGCAGGCGTCGCTCCAGCGCGGTTGCGCGAAGCTTCAACGCTTCGGCATATTCCGGTGACGCATACCATTCGCGCAGGCGCGCCATGGTCGGAAATTCGACGATGACGATCGCGTTCGGTGGTGGACCGCCCTCCACCACCTCGACTGTGCCGCCGCGCACGACGTAGCGCCCGCCATATTTTGCGATGGTGTTCGCCGCCAGCGTGCGATAGGCCTCGAACGCCGCGGCGTCCCGCATCTCGACCTCGGAGATCACATAGGCCGGCATGCGGCCTCATGCGATGGTGTTGACGATGCCGCCTTCGGCGCGCAGCGCGGCGCCGTTGGTCGCGGATGCCTGCCTGGAGCAGACATAGACCACGAGATTGGCGATCTCCTCGGTGCTGGCAAAGCGCTGCAGCAGCGAGGTCGGCCGGTGCTGCTTGACGAAGTTGGAGGCCGCCTCCTCGACCGATTGGCCGTTCTGCTTGGCGAGATCCTTGACGAAGGTCTCGACGCCTTCGGACATGGTCGGTCCGGGCAGCACCGAGTTGACGGTCACGGCGGTGCCTTTGGTCAGCTCGGCGAGCCCGCGCGCGATCGCAAGCTGCGCGGTCTTGGTCATGCCGTAATGGATCATCTCGGTCGGAATGTTGAGGCCGGACTCCGAGGAGATGAAGACGATGCGGCCCCAGTTGCGCTTCAGCATGCCCTGCATGTAGCCGCGCGACAGCCGGACGCCCGACATCACATTGACCTCGTAGAAGCGGCTCCAGTCCTCGTCGGGAATGTCGAAGAACGGCTTCGGCTCGAAGATGCCGGCATTGTTGACGAGGATGTCGACGTCCGGCAGCGCCGCGAGCAGCGCCTTGCAGCCCGCCGCGGTCGAGACGTCGGCGGCAATGCCGCGGAGCTTTGCGTCCGGTACTGCCTTCGTGATCGCGGCAATCGCGGCATCGACCTTGGCCTGACCGCGGCCGTTGACGACGACCTCGGCGCCGGTCTCGGCCAGCCCCCTTGCGATGGCATTGCCAATGCCCGCGGTCGAGCCGGTCACCAGCGCAGTCTTTCCGGAAAGGTCGATTTTCATCTGTCATCTCCATTGATGTCGACGGACATATCGGGCGCGGCATGCAGCGCCGCAATTGCATCTCACCGATGCGTGAGGAAATAGAACACACCTCGTCGTCCTGGCGAAAGCCAGGACCCATTACCACCGCAGGTGATTATGAGAAGGATTTGAGCCCCAGCGTCGCGCAACAATTTAGATTTGGGGTAATGGGTCCCCTGAGTTCACAAACGAAGTGCAACACTTCCTTGAGGAGGTGTTGCCATGGGGCGGACTTACAAGCAGCTCTCTCTGGACGACCGATGCGAGATTGCCTGCCTATCGGCCAATGGCAGCTCGGTCCGGCAAATCGCGGCAGCTCTGGATCGCTCGCCATCAACGATCTCTCGGGAACTGAGGCGCAATCGGGGGAGCCAGGTCGGCTACAAGCCGAGCTATGCCCAGCACCAGATGCGAGCGCGGCGCTGGACGGGCGGACGCCTCGAACGGGAGCCCGGCCTGCGCCGCGCGGTGTTGCAACGCCTTCGCCGCGGCTGGTCGCCCGAGCAGGTCGCTGGCCGGCTGGCCCGCGAGCACGGGCGCAAGGTGATCTCCCACGAGACCATCTACCGCTTCATCTATGGCCAACTCAGGCGCACCACGGACTTCAACTGGCGGCGCTATCTGCCGCGCGCCAAGAGCAAGCGCGGCTGCCGCGGCAAGCGGGGCGGCAGCCCCGCAAGCTTCATCGAAGGCCGTGTACCCTTGGCAAATCGGCCGCTCGAAGCGGCCGACCGCAGCGTGCCCGGACACTGGGAGGCCGACCTGATGATGTTCTCGAAATACGGTCAGGCCGTGCTGACCGTGCACGAGCGCACCTCGCGGCTGCTGCTCGGCATCCGCCTTGCCAGCAAGGTCGCGCGCGGTGTCGCCCGCCATCTCGTGGGCTTCTTCGCGCCCCTTCCACAAGAGCTGCGCCAGAGCGTTACCTTCGACAACGGCACCGAGTTCGCCGGTCACCTGGCGCTGCACCGCCTCTCGATCGCGACCTTCTTCTGCGATCCCCATGCCCCCTGGCAGAAGGGTGGCATCGAGAACGCCATCGGCAGGATGCGCCGCTTTATTCCCCGCAAGACGGATCTTCTAACCCTCTCGACCGCCAGGTTCCGCCAGTTCATCGCCGCCTACAACAACACCCCGCGCAAATGCCTTGACTACCGCACGCCTGCCGCGTCCTTTGCTCAAGTGTTGCACTTCGAATGTGAATCCACCTCCTGGCTTTCGCCAGGACGACGGGGATGGAGCGTGGCCACCAAATAAAAACGGCGCCCGAAGGCGCCGCTTTCAAATCCTGGCGCGAAGCGGGGCTTACGCCGCCTCGGCTTCCTTGTCCTGCGCCGGACCGGAGTCCTGGCCCTTGGCGTCGACGTCGCGGTCGACGAACTCGATCACGGCCATCGCCGCGTTGTCGCCGTAGCGGAAGCCGGCCTTGATGATGCGGGTGTAGCCGCCCTGGCGGTCCTTGTAGCGGGTCGCCAGCGTGTCGAACAGCTTCTTGACCTGGTCGACGTCGCGCAGCTCCGAGATCGCCTGACGGCGCAGGGCAAGGCCGCCCTTCTTGCCGAGGGTGACGAGCTTCTCGACGATCGGCCGCAGCTCCTTGGCCTTCGGCAGCGTGGTGACGATCTGCTCGTGCTTGATCAGCGCGGCCGCCATGTTGGCGAACATCGCACGCCGGTGTTCGGCGGTGCGGTTGAGCTTCCGATGAACCTTGCCGTGACGCATTGACTTCTTCCTTCTTCAATTCTGCCGCGGTGGTTCAGCGACAAGTTTTGCAGGTGGGCATCCTGCGTTCGCCCGGACGTCATTCCGGGGCGACTCGCAGAGCCGAACCCGGAATCTCGAGATTCCGGATCGCCGCTTCGCGACGTCCGGAATGACCAAAGCTTAGTAGTGATCCTCGAAGCGCTTGGCGAGCTCGTCGATGTTCTCCGGCGGCCAGCCCGGCACTTCCATGCCGAGGTGCAGACCCATCTGGGCCAGCACTTCCTTGATTTCGTTCAGCGACTTGCGGCCGAAGTTCGGAGTACGGAGCATTTCCGCTTCCGACTTCTGCACGAGGTCGCCGATGTAGACGATGTTGTCGTTCTTCAGGCAGTTTGCCGAACGCACCGACAGCTCGAGCTCGTCGACCTTCTTGAGGAACGCCGGGTTGAACGCGAGATCGGGGATGATCTCCTGCGTGACTTCCTTGCGCGGCTCTTCGAAGTTGACGAACACGTTGAGCTGATCCTGCAGGATGCGCGCGGCGTAGGCCACCGCGTCCTCCGGCGTGATCGCGCCGTTGGTCTCGATCGTCATGGTCAGCTTGTCGTAGTCGAGGATCTGGCCCTCGCGGGTGTTCTCGACCTTGTAGGAGACCTTGCGGACCGGCGAGAACAAGCTGTCGACCGGGATCAGGCCGATCGGAGCATCCTCGGGACGGTTGCGCTCGGCGGCGACATAGCCCTTGCCGGTCGTGACCGTGAACTCCATGCGGATCTCGGCGCCGTCGTCCAGCGTGCAGAGCTGCAGGTCGGGGTTGAGCACCGTGACATCGCCGACGGTCTGGATATCGCCGGCGGTGACGGCGCCCGGGCCCTGCTTCTTCACGACCATGCGCTTCGGGCCTTCGCCCTGCATCTTGATCGAGATGTCCTTGATGTTGAGGACGATGTCGGTGACGTCTTCACGGACACCGGCGATCGAGGAGAACTCGTGCAACACGCCGTCGATATGCACCGACTGCACCGCCGCGCCCTGCAGCGAGGACAACAGGATGCGGCGCAGCGCGTTGCCGAGCGTCTGGCCGAAGCCACGCTCGAGCGGTTCGGCGACCACGGTGGCGAACCGGCTCGCGTCCGAGCCCGGCGTCACCTGCAGCTTGTTCGGTCGAATGAGTTCTTGCCAATTTTTCTGGATCGTCACTGTTTCACCCATTTGCCGGTCACAGGGCCAAATCGAATGGCCGAACCCGGCGTTGGAGATCGCGGATCAGTCCGCGCGGTCAATTCCAAAAACCATCGCAGGGCGGCCAGAGGCCGCCCACGACTTACAGATCAAACGCGCCGACGCTTGCGCGGACGGCAGCCATTGTGCGGGATGGTGGTCACGTCGCGGATCGAGGTGACGGTGAAGCCCGCAGCCTGCAGCGCACGGAGCGCCGACTCACGGCCCGAACCCGGGCCGGCCACTTCAACCTCCAGCGTGCGCATGCCGTGTTCCTGCGCCTTCTTGGAGACGTCTTCCGCCGCGACCTGCGCGGCATAGGGGGTCGACTTGCGCGAGCCCTTGAAGCCCATGGTGCCGGCCGACGACCAGGCAATGGTGTTGCCCTGCGCGTCGGTGATGGTGATGGTCGTGTTGTTGAACGACGAATTCACGTGCGCGATGCCGGAGGCGATGTTCTTGCGTTCGCGGCGGCGTACGCGGGTGGCTTCCTTGCCCATTTCAAACCTTTCCTGTGATCTCGACGCCGCCGTAGTGCCAGCGGCTACACCTCAAAACGCAAATGGCGAGTAGCGAATTTCCATTCGCTACTCCCCACCTGCAATTCGCAAAACTTACTTCTTCTTGCCGGCGATCGCCTTGGCCGGCCCCTTGCGCGTGCGCGCATTGGTGTGGGTGCGCTGGCCGCGCACCGGCAGACCGCGGCGATGACGCAGGCCGCGGTAGCAGCCGAGGTCCATCAGCCGCTTGATGTTGATGCCGACCTCACGACGGAGGTCGCCCTCGACCAGATAGTCGCGGTCGATCACTTCGCGGATCTGCAGGACTTCCTGGTCGGTCAACTGGTTGACGCGACGGTCCAGCGGGATCTTGACCTTCTCGATGATGTCGGCCGCGTTCTTCTGGCCGATGCCATGGATGTACTGAAGCGCGATCAGGACGCGCTTGTTGGTAGGAATGTTGACGCCGGCAATACGGGCCACGGACTTCTCTCCTGTCGCCGATCCATCACGGATACGGGCTTCTCAAGTGCTTGCTCTCTCGGGCTTGTGTCCACAAACGCGAACACGACGCCCTCCCCTCATGTCCTTCGGGGCCCGGCATCGTCATCAAACTATCCAACTTGGATGCGGGGCTTATTAAAGGATTCATGTCGGTTTCGTCAACCGCTCCTAGCGTTTAGCTCGCTTTTTCGTGAGCTTTTTTGCCGCCTTTTTGGCGGTCTTTGCTCCCTTGCGGGCTTTCGCGGCGCGGGCGGCCTTCTTTACCGCCTTCTTCGCGGCTTTCTTCACGGTTTTCTTGGCCGCTTTGGCCTTGGAGGGCGCCTTGGCAGCCTTCCGGGCCGATTTAGCGGCCTTTTGGGCTGGTTTAGCTGCCTTCTTGCTGGCCTTCATGGCCGCCTTGGCGGCCTTTTTAGCCGTCTTGGGGACGCGATCCTCGTGTTCCCTGGGTTCCAGCGCGCCGAGCGCGGTCAGGATCCGGTTGATCTCGCGGGTGACGTGCTCGATGGTCATCATGCCATCGACCGTCAGGAGCTTCCGCCGCTCCGAATAATAGTGAATCAGCGGCTCCGTCAGCGAACGGTACTGCGCCAGGCGCTTGGTCAGCACTTCCGGCGTGTCGTCGAGGCGGACTTCCTCGCCGCGCGTGCGGGTTTCCTCGGCACGCTTCTCAACGCGGGCGAGCAGCGCGCTCTCGTTGACGCGGAGCTCAACCACCGCGTCGAGCTTGAGGTGCTTTTTCCGGAGCAGATCGTCGAGCGCCTCGGCCTGCGGCACAGTGCGCGGGAAGCCGTCGAGAATGAACCCCTTCTTGGCATCGGGCTCCTCGATCCGGTCGGCGATGATTCCCACCACGACCTCGTCTGGAACCAGGCCGCCATTGGCCATGATCTCCTTGGCCTGTAGGCCGACCGGCGTGCCCGCGGCGACCGCAGCGCGCAGCATCTCACCGGTCGAGAGCTGGACGATGCCGTGCTTGTGCACCAGCCGCTGCGCCTGGGTTCCCTTGCCCGAGCCCGGCGGCCCCAAAAGGATCAATCTCATATCTGTTTCGCCCCCCGGCTAGGTGGGCGACGTCCGCACACCTGTGTTTTGAGTTCGAAGCCAAGCCGCGATCAGCGGCGGCGGCCTCCCCTGAGCTTCGACTTCCTGATCAACCCCTCATACTGATGAGCGAGCAGATAGCCCTGCACCTGCGACACCGTATCCATCGTCACGCTGACGACGATCAACAGCGAGGTGCCGCCAAAGTAGAACGGGACCGATGCGTAGGAAATCAGAATTTCAGGAATCAGGCAGACGATCGCGAGATAGACCGCGCCGAGCACCGTGATGCGCGACAGCACATAGTCGATGTACTCGGCGGTGCGCTCGCCGGGCCGGATGCCCGGGATGAAGCCGCCATGCTTCTTCAGGTTGTCCGCAGTCTCGGTCGGATTGAACACGATCGCGGTGTAGAAGAACGCGAAGAACACGATCAGCGCGAGATACATGAACAGGAACAGCGGCCGGCCGTGGCTGAGCTGGGTCGTGATCCACTGGAACCATTCCGGCCCCTTGCCGGCGTTGAAGTTCGCGACCGTGGTCGGCAGCAGCAGCAGCGACGAGGCGAAGATCGGCGGAATCACGCCCGAGGTGTTGAGCTTGAGCGGCAGATGCGAGGACTGGCCCTCGAACATCTTGTTGCCGACCTGGCGCTTCGGATACTGGATCAAAAGCCGGCGCTGCGCGCGCTCCATGAACACGATGAAGGCGATCACGGCGACCGCCATCACGATGACGATCAGGATCAGGCCGGTCGACATCGCGCCCTGGCGGCCCAGTTCCAGCATGTTGGCGAGCGCCGACGGCAGCTCGGCGACGATGCCGGACAGGATGATCAGCGAGATACCGTTGCCGATGCCGCGCGAGGTGATCTGCTCGCCGAGCCACATCAGGAACATGGTGCCGCCGGTCAGCGTGATCGCGGTCGAGATCCGGAAGAACATGCCGGGGTCGCTGACGACATTACCGGCGCCTTCGAGGCCGATCGCGATGCCATAGGACTGGAACAGCGCCAGGATCACGGTCAGATAGCGGGTGTACTGGTTCAGCGTCTTGCGGCCCGCCTCGCCTTCCTTCTTGAGCGCCTCGAGCTGCGGCGACACGGTGGTCAGCAGCTGCACGATGATCGATGCCGAGATGTACGGCATGATGTTGAGCGCGAAGATCGCCATGCGGTGGATGCCGCCGCCGGCGAACATGTTGAACATGCCGAGGATGCCGCCGGACTGGCTGCGGAACACCTGCTCCCAGATGTTGGGATCGATGCCGGGCAGCGGGATGTAGGTGCCGAGCCGATAAACAAGCAGCGCACCCAGGGTGAACCAGATGCGCTTCTTCAGCTCGTCGGCTTTCGCCAGCTGTCCGAAATTGAGGTTGGCGGCAAGTTGTTCGGCTGCTGAGACCATGTTTCGGCTTTCTCCCGGAGCCCCATTCGCCGGCGCCCCCAAAGAGATCAATTCCCTGGGCGCCGGCAGACACCGGACATTATCTGGTGCTCGGCCTCGATAAGTCCATCATTCGATCTGCGGATTGCCCGCGCGTCGCGGGCAATGACGCAGATGTTACGCCGCCTCGCCTTCTTCCTTGGCGGGGGCCAGGATCTTGACCGAGCCGCCGGCCTTCTCGACCGCGGCAATGGCCGACTTGGAAGCGCCGTGCACCTCGATGGTCAGCTTGGTCTTGATCTCGCCGCGGCCGAGCAGCCGCAGGCCGTCCTTGGCGCGGCGCAGCACGCCGGCCTTGACCAGCGATTCGGCGTTCACCGTCGCGCTCGCATCGACCAGCTTGTTGTCGATCGCTTCCTGCAGACGGTCGAGATTGATCTCGGCGAAGTCGAGCCGGAAGATGTTGTTGAAGCCGCGCTTCGGCAGACGGCGATGCATCGGCATCTGGCCGCCTTCGAAACCCTTGATGCGGACGCCCGAACGCGCGGTCTGGCCCTTGCCGCCGCGACCCGAGGTCTTGCCCTTGCCGGAACCGATGCCACGGCCGACACGCATGCGCTTCTTGCGCGAGCCGGCGTTGTCGGCGATATCGCTGAGCTTCATCGCCCTTCTCCTTATCTCTGCTTACTCGCCGACGACGCGGACGAGATGCTGAACCTTGCTGATCATGCCGCGAACTTCAGGGGTATCCTGCAGCTCGGCAACCCGGCCGATCTTGTTGA
Source organism: Bradyrhizobium sp. USDA 4506 (assembly GCF_054058795.1). NCBI lineage: Bacteria > Pseudomonadati > Pseudomonadota > Alphaproteobacteria > Hyphomicrobiales > Nitrobacteraceae > Bradyrhizobium > Bradyrhizobium sp. USDA 4506. The sequence continues at coordinate 3,474,469 of NZ_JBSSBM010000002.1, forward strand.
GCTTGAGGCCGATCAGCGTCGAACGCTGCGAGTGATGGCGGCGGATTGCGCTGCCGATCTGCTCGACCTTGATGGTCTTGCTGGCCTTGGCCATGACAGTAACTCCGAATAGCGCTTCGAGAAGCGCGCGTTGTTATTCCGCCACCACTTCGGCGTCGCCGCCGACGCGGCGCGACTGCAGGGTGGAGACCTTGATGTTGCGGCGTGCCGCCACCGAGCGCGGCGAGTCCTGATGCTTCAGCGCGTCGAACGTCGCGCGAACCATGTTGTAGGGATTCGACGAGCCGATCGACTTCGCCACCACGTCCTGGATGCCGAGCGTCTCGAACACCGCGCGCATCGGGCCGCCGGCGATGATGCCGGTACCGGCCGGAGCGGCACGCAGGTAGACGCGGCCGGCGCCGTGACGGCCGGCGATGTCGTGATGCAGCGTGCGGCCTTCGCGAAGCGCGACGCGCGTCAGGTTGCGCTTCGCCGATTCGGTCGCCTTGCGGATCGCTTCCGGAACTTCGCGCGCCTTGCCGTGGCCGAAACCGACCCGGCCCTTCTGGTCGCCGATCACGACCAGCGCCGCAAAGCCGAAGCGCTTGCCGCCCTTGACGACCTTCGCCACGCGATTGATGTGGACGAGCTTGTCGACGAACTCGCTGTCGCGCTCCTCGCGCTCCCTGCTCCGTTCGCGTCCGCCGCGTTCGCGTTCACCTGCCATGGTGTTTTCCAATCTGTAGGAGGCCTTGCGCCTCTTTCCTCGTCATCGTTCGTAAAGTTTAGAAGCTCAATCCGCCTTCGCGCGCCGCATCCGCGAGCGCCTTGACGCGCCCGTGATAGATGTAGGCGCCGCGATCGAACACGACTTCCTTGACACCCTTCTGCGCCGCGCGCTCGGCGAGCAGCTTGCCGACCGCCTTTGCCGCATCGATGTCGGCGCCGGTCTTGCCGGCGTCGCGCATGGTCTTCTCCAGCGACGAGGCGGAAGCGAGCGTCTCGCCCTTCTGGTCGTCGATGACCTGGGCGTAGATGTGCTTGGACGAGCGGAACACCGACAGCCGCGGACGGCCGCCTGCCGAGCGGCGAAGCGCAAGGCGCACGCGCTGCTTGCGCCGGGCATTCGTAACCTTGAGTGACATGACCGGCTCCGTTACTTCTTCTTGCCTTCCTTGCGGAAGATGAATTCGTTGGCGTACTTCACGCCCTTGCCCTTGTAGGGCTCCGGCGGACGGTAGGCGCGGATCTCGGCGGCGACCTGGCCGACGCGCTGCGGATCGTTGCCGGTGATCGTGATCTCGGTCGGCTTCGGCACCGCGATGGTGATGCCTTCCGGGATCGCGTACACCACGTCGTGGCTGTAGCCGAGCGCGAGCTGCAGGTTCTTGCCCTGCATCGCGGCGCGGTAGCCGACGCCGGTGATCTCGAGCTTCTTCTCGAAGCCCTTGGTGACGCCCTCGACGAGGTTGGCGACCTGCGCGCGCGCGGTGCCGTACATCGCCTGCGCGCGGTTGGTCTTGATCCGCGGAGCGACCTTGACCTGGCCGTTCTCGAACTTCACCTCGACGTCGTCATGCACGACGAACTGAAGCTGGCCCTTCGGCCCCTTCACCTTGACGGTCTGGCCCTCGACGGTCGCCGTCACACCCGACGGGATCGCCACCGGCCTTTTGCCGATACGTGACATCGTAAAATCCTTCCTCAGAACACCGTGAAGAGAACTTCGCCGCCCACGTTGGCGTCGCGCGCCTGGTGGTCAGCCATGATTCCCTTCGGCGTCGACAACACCGAAATGCCGAGACCGTTGTTCACGCGCGGCAGGTTCTTCACCGAGGCGTAAACGCGGCGGCCCGGCTTCGACACCCGCTCGATCTCGCGGATGACGGGCTCGCCGTCGAAATACTTCAGTTCGATCTCGAGCTCGCTGCGGCCCGAGGCATGCTCGACGCTGGCGTAGCCGCGGATGTAACCCTCGGACTTCAGCACCTCGAGCACGTTGGCGCGCATCTTCGAGCCGGGGGTCGAGACCTTGGACTTGGAGCGCATCTGCGCGTTGCGGATGCGGGTGATGAGATCGCTGATCGGATCGTGCGTAGACATGGTTCCGACCCTCCTTACCAGCTCGACTTCACTAGGCCGGGAACCAGGCCCTTGGAGCCGAGTTCACGCAGCGCGATGCGCGAGAGCTTGTTCTTGCGATAGTTCGAGCGCGGGCGCCCGGTCAGCTCGCAACGGTTGCGGATGCGCGTCGGCGACGAGTTGCGCGGCATCTCGGCGAGCTTCAGCGTCGCGGCGAAGCGCTCTTCCATCGGCTTGGTCTTGTCGGCGATGATCGCCTTCAGCTTCGCGCGCTGCGGAGCAGCGTTCTTCGCCATCCGCTTGCGCCGGTTGTTCTTCTCGACTGAACTCTTCTTTGCCATGCTTGGCTCCTGGGTATCCGCGTTTGAGTGGCTTTGGTTCAGCTACTCACTGCCGGAACGGGAAATTGAAAGCGGTCAACAAGGCGCGCGCCTCGTCGTCGGTCTTGGCGGTGGTGCAGACCGTGATGTCCATGCCACGCGCTTCCGAGACCTTGTCGAAGTCGATCTCGGGGAAAATGATGTGCTCCTTGATGCCGAGCGAATAGTTGCCGCGGCCGTCGAAGCTCTTCGGGTTCAGGCCGCGGAAGTCACGGACGCGGGGCAGCGCCACGTTCACCAGGCGGTCGATGAACTCGTACATGTGGGTCTTGCGCAGCGTGACCTTGCAGCCGATCGGCTGGTTCTCACGCAGCTTGAAGGTCGCGATCGCGATCCGCGAATAGGTCACGATCGCCTTCTGGCCGGCGATCTGGGTCAGCTCGGCAGCGGCGGTCTCGGCCTTCTTGCGGTCGTTGACCGAATCGCCGACGCCCATGTTGAGCACGACCTTGTCGAGGCGCGGCACCTGCATCACGTTGGCATAACCGAACTTCTCGGTCATCATGCCGCGGATCTTCTTGTCATACTCCGCGCGCAGACGCGGCGTGTAAGCTGTATCAGCCATCGATCTCTGCTCCCGAGCTCTTGGCAACACGAACCTTCTTGCCATCGGCCTGAATCTTGAACCCGATGCGGGTCGGCTTTCCGTCCTTGCCGACATACGCAATGTTCGAAAGGTCGATCGGCATCTCCTTGGAGATGATGCCGCCTTCCTGGGTCTGGGTCTGCTTCTGGTGACGCTTCACCATGTTGATGCCGCGAACGAGCGCCTTGTTCTCGTCCGGACGCACCTCGAACACCTCGCCGGTGCGACCCTTGTCGCGGCCGGTGAGCACCATCACCTTGTCGCCCTTGCGGATCTTGGCAGCCATCACAGCACCTCCGGCGCGAGCGAAATGATCTTCATGTGGTTCTTGGCGCGCAGCTCGCGCGGCACCGGCCCGAAGATACGGGTGCCGACCGGCTCGGACTGATTGTTGATCAGCACGGCGGCGTTGCGGTCGAAGCGGATGACCGAACCGTCGGCGCGGCGGATGTCCTTGCGGACCCGGACCACGACGGCCTTCATCACGTCGCCCTTCTTCACCTTGCCACGCGGAATGGCTTCCTTGATCGACACAACGATAACGTCGCCCACGGTGGCATAGCGGCGCTTGGAACCTCCAAGAACCTTGATGCACATGACACGGCGTGCGCCTGAATTATCGGCCACGTCGAGGTTGGTCTGCATCTGAATCATTGATGCACCTCGTCCTCTTTCTGCGCTTTAGCGCGCTCAAAATTTCCCTGAATTTCCTCGGCCAAGCCGAAGTAATCAGGCCGTTTTCTTGTGTTCGCCCCGGACCACGGTCCAGCGCTTCAGCTTCGAGATCGGCTTCGATTCCTCGATCCAGACCATGTCGCCCGGCTTGAACTGGTTGTTCTCGTCGTGCGCGTGGTAGTTCTTGGAACGGCGGATCGTCTTCTTGTAGATCGGGTGGGTGAAGCGGCGATCGACGCGCACCACGATGGTCTTGGCTTGCTTGTCGCTGACGACCACGCCCTGCAGAGTACGTTTCGGCATAGCTGGCCCCTTACTTCTTCTTCGCGCGCTGCTGGGCAGCGATGGTCTTGATACGAGCGATATCGCGGCGGGCTTCCCGCATCCGCGAGGTGTTCTCCAGCTGCCCGGTGGCGCGCTGGAAACGCAGGTTGAAGCGTTCCTTCTTCAGATTCAGGATCGCGTCTTCCCGCTGGTCGTCGCTCATCGCGCGAATGTCTTCAACTTTCATCTCGGCCATGGCGATTACTCCGCAATGCGCGCAACGAAGCGCGTCTTGATCGGCAGCTTGGCGGCGGCGAGCGACAGCGCTTCCTTCGCGGTCTGCACCGGCACGCCGTCGATCTCGAACATCACGCGGCCCGGCTTGATCCGGACCACCCACAATTCCGGGGCACCCTTGCCGGAGCCCATGCGGACTTCGGCGGGCTTCTTCGACACCGGCACGTCCGGGAACACGCGGATCCAGACGCGGCCGGCGCGCTTCATGTGACGGGTCAGCGCGCGGCGGGCGGCTTCGATCTGACGGGCGGTGACGCGCTCAGGCTCCATCGCCTTCAGGCCGAACTGGCCGAACGCCAACGTCGCGCCAGAGGTCGCAACGCCGTGGATACGGCCCTTATGCGCCTTCCGGAACTTCGTTTTCTTAGGTTGCATCATGGCTTTAAGCCCTCAAATTCCTGCTTTGCCTCAAGCGGCGTCGCGGCGCGAACGCGGCGTGCTGTCGCCTTCGGCCATCTTCTTGTCCTGGGCCATCGGATCGTGCTCGAGGATCTCGCCCTTGAAGATCCAGACCTTGACGCCGCAGGTGCCGAAGGTCGTGAACGCGGTGGCAACGCCGTAGTCGACGTCGGCGCGCAGCGTGTGCAGCGGCACGCGACCTTCGCGGTACCACTCCATGCGCGCGATTTCGGCGCCGCCGAGACGGCCCGAGCAGTTGATGCGGATGCCACCGGCACCGAGACGCATCGCCGACTGCACGGCGCGCTTCATGGCGCGGCGGAACGCGACGCGGCGCTCGAGCTGCTGGGCGATCGATTCAGCGACCAGGGTCGCGTCGAGCTCCGGCTTGCGGATTTCGACGATGTTGATCACGACGTCCGACGAGGTGATGTCGGCAACCTTCTTGCGCAGCTTGTCGATGTCGGCGCCCTTCTTGCCGATCACGACGCCCGGACGGGCCGAATGGATCGTCACGCGGCACTTCTTGTGCGGGCGCTCGATCACGATGCGGGCGACGGCCGCCTGCTTGAGCTCCTTGTGCAGGATCTCGCGGATCTTGACGTCCTCGTGCAGCAGCTTGCCGTATTCCTGCTTGCCGGCGAACCAACGGGAGTCCCAGGTCCGGTTGATGCCGAGACGCAGCCCGATTGGATTGATCTTTTGACCCATCGTCTTCTCCTGCGCCCTTCTTAGGCGCTTGCCTCGGCCTCGACCTGACGAACCACGATGGTCAGGTGCGAGAACGGTTTGAACACACGGCCCGAACGGCCACGGCCGCGCGGAGCAAAACGCTTCATCACGATGCCATTGCCGACATGCGCCTCGGCGACGACCAGATCGTCAACCTCAAGGTCATGGTTGTTCTCGGCGTTCGCGATCGCCGATTCCAGGCACTTCTTGACATCGACCGCGATCCGCTTACGCGAGAACTGCAGGTCGGCGAGCGCAGCGGACGCCTTGCGGCCGCGGATCAGCTGCGCCACCAGGTTGAGCTTCTGCGGGCTGACGCGCAGCATGCGGGCGACGGCCTTGGCCTCATTGTCCGCGAGGCTACGTTCGCGCTTTGGTTTGCTCATCGGTTAATCCTCAAGCCTTCTTGGCTTTCTTGTCGCCCGAATGGCCGTGGAAGGTCCGGGTCGGCGAGAACTCGCCGAACTTGTGACCCACCATTTCCTCGTTGATTGCCACCGGCACGTGCTTGTGGCCGTTATAGACGCCGAACGTCAGGCCGACGAACTGCGGCAGGATGGTCGAGCGGCGGCTCCAGATCTTGATGACGTCGTGACGGCCGGACGAGCGCGCGGCATCTGCCTTCTTGAGCAGAGAACCCTCGACGAACGGGCCTTTCCAGACTGAACGAACCATGTCCGGCGTTCCTTACTTCTTCCGCTTGTGGCGGCTGAGGAGAATGAATTTGTTGGTCGACTTGTTGGTGCGGGTCTTCTTGCCCTTGGTCGGTTTGCCCCACGGAGTAACCGGGTGGCGACCGCCCGAGGTACGACCTTCACCACCGCCGTGCGGGTGATCGATCGGGTTCATGACAACGCCGCGGTTGTGCGGACGCCAGCCGAGCCAGCGGGTACGACCGGCCTTGCCGATCGAGATGTTCATGTGATCCGGGTTGGAGACCGCGCCGATCGTGCCGCGGCAACGGCCGTGCACCAGACGCTGCTCGCCCGAGTTCAGGCGGACGATCACGTAGTCCTGGTCGCGGCCGACGATCTGGGCGTAGGTGCCGGCGGAGCGCGCCAGCTGACCGCCCTTGCCGATCTTCAGCTCGATGTTGTGCACGATCGTGCCGACCGGCATGTTGCCGAGCGGCATGACGTTGCCCGGCTTGACGTCGACATAGTTGCCGGCGACGACGGTGTCGCCCGCCGCCAGACGCTGCGGCGCCAGGATGTAGGCCAGCTCACCGTCCTGATACTTGATCAGCGCGATGAACGCGGTGCGGTTCGGATCATACTCGAGCCGCTCCACGACCGCCGGCATGTCCACCTTGTCGCGGCGGAAGTCGACGGTGCGGTAGGCCTTCTTGTGGCCGCCGCCGCGGAAACGCACGGTGATGCGACCGGTGTTGTTGCGACCGCCGTTGCCGAGCTTGCCCTCGGTCAGGGTCTTCACCGGCTTGCCCTTGTAGAGCGCCGAACGATCGACCATGACCAGCTGGCGCTGGCCCGGCGTCGTGGGATTGTAGGTTTTCAATGCCATCGTCGTTGCGCCTTATAGTCCGGTAGTCACGTCGATGCGGTGGCCCTCTTCCAGGGTCACGATCGCGCGCTTGGTGTCCGACTGCGAGCCGAGATTGCCGCGGAACACCTTGGTCTTGCCCTTGCGAACGAGAGTGTTGACGCTCTTCACCTTGACGTCGAACAGCTTCTCGACCGCTTCCTTGATCTGCGGCTTGGTCGCCTTGCCGGCGACCTTGAACATCACCTTGTTGTGCTCGGAGGCGAGCGTCGCCTTTTCCGTCACGACGGGAGAGATGATGACGTCGTAGTGGCGCGGATCGATGTTCTTCATTTGAAGCGCGCCTCCAGCGCATCAACCGCAGCCTTGGTCAGCACCAGCTTCTGGCGGCGGAGAATGTCGTAGACGTTGATGCCCTGGATCGGCAGCACGTCGATGTTCGGAATGTTCCGGGCCGCGGTCGCGAAACCGGCGTTCAGCTCGGCGCCGTCGATGATCAGCGCGTTGGTCAGTCCGAGGCCGGAGAAGTGGCCGAGGAGCGCCTTGGTCTTGGCGGCCTCGAGCTGCGCATTGTCGATCACGATCAGCCCGCCGTCCTTGGCCTTGGCCGAGAGCGCATGCTTGAGCGCGAGCGCGCGCACCTTCTTCGGAAGGTCGGTCGCATGGGAGCGAACGACCGGACCGAACGCACGGCCACCGCCGCGGAACTGCGGCACGCGGGCCGAGCCGTGACGGGCGCCGCCGGTGCCCTTCTGCTTGTACATCTTCTTGCCGGTGCGCCAGATCTCGGCGCGGCCCTTGGCCTTGTGGGTGCCGGCCTGACGCTTGTTCAGCTGCCACTGCACGCAGCGCTGGATGATGTCGGCGCGCGGCTCGAGACCGAAGATCGCGTCCGAGAGCTCGACGGATCCGGCGTCCTTGCCTTCAAGGGTCGTGACTTTCAATTCCATCTCACACGCCCTCCTGCTCGGCCACAGCCTCGGCAGCTTCGCCACCTGCAACCTTGAACTTGCCGGGCTTCGGGGCGTCCTTCGGCAGCGGCTTCTTGACCGCGTCGCGCACCGAGATCCAGCCGCCCTTGGAGCCGGGAACGGCGCCTTCGACGAGGATCAGGCCGCGCTCGACGTCGGTCGAAACCACGCGCAGATTGAGCGTGGTGATGCGGTCGACGCCCATGTGACCGGGCATCTTCTTGTTCTTGAAGGTCTTGCCGGGGTCCTGACGGCCACCGGTCGAACCGATCGAACGGTGCGAGATCGACACACCGTGGGTGGCGCGCAGACCGCCGAAATTCCAGCGCTTCATGCCGCCGGCGAAGCCCTTACCGATCGAGGTACCGGTCACGTCGACGAACTGGCCGACCACGAAATGGTCCGCCTGGATTTCCGCGCCGACCGGGATCAGCGCATCCTCGGACACGCGGAACTCGGCGACCTTGCGCTTCGGCTCGACCTTGGAGACCGCGAACTGGCCACGTTCGGCCTTGGGCATGTACACGGTCTTGCGGGCGCCCGAGCCGAGCTGAAGAGCGACATAGCCGTTCTTCTCGGTCGTGCGGTGGCCCAGCACCTGGCAGTTGCCCAACTTCAGCACGGTCACAGGGATATGCTCGCCGGTCTCCGTAAAGACCCGCGTCATCCCGACCTTTTGTGCGATCACTCCGGAGCGCATCGGCGTGCTTCCTGTCTTTCTGTCCGCAAGCGGCGGACGTAAAAATCCAAAACCTTAGAGCTTGATCTCGACGTCGACACCGGCGGCCAAGTCGAGCTTCATCAGCGCATCGACGGTCTGCGGGGTCGGGTCGACAATGTCGAGGAGGCGCTTGTGGGTGCGCATCTCGAATTGCTCGCGGCTCTTCTTGTCAACGTGCGGCGAACGGTTGACGGTGAACTTCTCGATGCGGGTCGGCAGCGGAATCGGTCCGCGAACCTGCGCACCGGTGCGCTTCGCCGTGTTCACGATCTCGCGGGTCGACGTATCGAGGATTCGATGGTCGAACGCCTTGAGACGGATGCGAATATTTTGGCCGTTCATTGCCGTATTCTTTCTTTAGTGAGTGGCGAGTAGCGAATAGCGAATGGAGTGACCCACTCGCTACTCGCCATTCCCTATTCGCGTAGTTACTCGATGATCGCGGCGACGACGCCGGCGCCGACGGTGCGGCCGCCTTCGCGGATCGCGAAGCGCAGCTTCTCTTCCATCGCGATCGGCACGATCAGGTGCACTTCCATCGCGATGTTGTCACCCGGCATCACCATCTCGGTGCCTTCCGGCAGGTGCACGACACCGGTCACGTCGGTGGTGCGGAAGTAGAACTGCGGACGGTAGTTGGTGAAGAACGGGGTGTGGCGACCGCCCTCTTCCTTGGTGAGGATGTAAGCCTCAGCCTTGAACTTGGTGTGCGGCTTGACCGAACCGGGCTTGCACAGCACCTGGCCACGCTCGACTTCCTCGCGCTTGGTGCCGCGGAGCAGTGCACCGATGTTGTCGCCGGCCTGGCCCTGATCGAGCAGCTTGCGGAACATTTCGACGCCGGTGACGATGGTCTTCTGGGTGTCGCGGATACCGACGATTTCGATTTCCTCGCCGACCTTGATCACGCCGCGCTCGACACGGCCGGTGACGACGGTGCCGCGGCCCGAGATCGAGAACACGTCTTCAACCGGCATCAGGAACGGCTGGTCGATCGGACGCTCCGGCTGCGGGATGTACTCGTCGACATTGCGCATCAGCTCGAGGATGGCGTCGTGGCCGAGCTTCTTGTCCTTGTCTTCGAGGGCGGCGAGCGCCGAGCCCTTGATGATCGGGATCTTGTCGCCCGGGAATTCGTACTTCGAGAGCAGCTCGCGGACTTCGAGCTCGACGAGCTCGAGCAGCTCCGGATCGTCGACCATGTCGCACTTGTTGAGGAACACGACGAGCGCGGGCACGCCGACCTGGCGGGCGAGCAGGATGTGCTCGCGGGTCTGCGGCATCGGGCCGTCAGCAGCCGACACGACCAGGATCGCGCCGTCCATCTGGGCGGCACCGGTGATCATGTTCTTCACGTAGTCGGCGTGGCCGGGGCAGTCGACGTGGGCGTAGTGGCGGTTGGTCGTCTCGTACTCGACGTGAGCGGTCGAGATCGTGATGCCGCGGGCCTTCTCTTCCGGCGCCTTGTCGATCTGGTCGTAGGCGGTGAACGTCGCGCCGCCGGTTTCTGCGAGCACCTTGGTGATCGCTGCGGTCAGCGAGGTCTTGCCATGGTCGACGTGACCGATGGTGCCGATGTTGCAGTGGGGCTTGTTACGTTCGAATTTAGCTTTGGCCATTTGACTCTCCGTTCAATCGTTGACTGCCATCAACGACAATCAGGCAAACTTCTTCTGGACTTCAGCCGACACGTTCGCCGGAGCTTCGGCGTAGTGATCGAACTGCATGGTGAAGGTCGCGCGACCCTGGCTCATCGAGCGCAGGTTGTTCACGTAACCGAACATGTTCATGAGCGGCACCATCGCGTTGATGACGTTGGCGTTGCCGCGCATGTCTTGGCCCTGGATCTGGCCACGCCGGGAATTCAGGTCGCCGATGACCGAACCGGTGTAGTCTTCCGGGGTCACCACCTCGACCTTCATGATCGGCTCGAGCAGAACGGACTTGCCCTTCGTCAACGCTTCGCGGAACGCAGCCCGCGATGCGATTTCGAACGCCAGTGCCGACGAGTCGACGTCGTGATACTTGCCGTCGACCAGCTGCACCTTGACGTCCACGACCGGGAAGCCGGCAACGACACCGGAGCCCATCACGCTGTTGAGGCCCTTTTCGACGCCGGGGATGTATTCCTTCGGCACCGCACCGCCGACGATCTTCGACTCGAACTCATAGCCCTTGCCGGGCTCGTTCGGCTCGACGACGATCGACACTTCGGCGAACTGACCGGTACCGCCGGTCTGCTTCTTGTGGGTGTACTTGACTTCGGCCTTCTTGGTCACGCGTTCGCGGAACGCCACCTGCGGCGCGCCGATGTTGGCGTCGACCTTGTAGGTGCGCTTGAGAATGTCGACCTTGATGTCGAGATGCAGTTCGCCCATACCCTTGAGAATGGTCTGGCCGGACTCCTGGTCGGTCGACACGCGGAACGACGGATCTTCCGCGGCGAGCTTGGCAAGCGCCACGCCGAGCTTTTCCTGGTCGGCCTTCGACTTCGGCTCGATCGCGATCTCGATCACCGGCTCCGGGAATTCCATCTTCTCGAGGATCACCGGCTTGTCGGGATCGCACAGCGTGTCACCGGTGCGCGCTTCCTTCAGGCCGGCCAGCGCGACGATGTCGCCGGCATAGGCTTCCTTGATGTCTTCGCGGTTGTTCGCATGCATCAGCAGCATGCGGCCGATACGCTCTTTCTTCTCGCGGGTCGAGTTCACCACGCCGGTGCCCGACTGCAGGATGCCGGAGTAGATGCGGCAGAAGGTGATGGTGCCGACGAACGGGTCGTCCATGATCTTGAACGCGAGCAGCGCCAGCGGCTCCTTGTCGTCAGCCTTGCGCACGACTTCGTTGCCGTCATCGTCGGTACCCTTGATCGCGGGCACGTCGATCGGCGACGGCAGATAGTCGACGACGGCGTCGAGCAGCGGCTGCACGCCCTTGTTCTTGAACGCGGAGCCGCACAGCACCGGATAGAACGCGCCGGTCAGCACGGCCTTGCGGATCAGGCGCTTCAGGGTCGCCTCGTCCGGCTCCTTGCCGTCGAGGAAGGCAGCCAAAGCGTCGTCGTCGAGCTCGACGGCGGCTTCCACCATCTTCTCGCGATACTCCTTGGCCTGCTCGACCAGATCTTCCGGAATGTCGACATAGTCGAACTTGGCGCCGAGCGATTCATCGTTCCAGATGACGCCCTTCATCTTCACGAGGTCGACGAGACCCTTGAAGTTGTTCTCGGCACCGATCGGCAGCTGGATCGCGATCGGCTTGGCGCCGAGGCGGTCGACGATGTCGGACAGGCACTTGAAGAAGTCGGCGCCGGTCTTGTCCATCTTGTTGGCGAAGACGATGCGCGGAACCTTGTACTTGTCGCCCTGGCGCCAGACGGTCTCGGTCTGCGGCTCGACGCCCTGGTTGGAGTCGAGGACGCAAACGGCGCCGTCGAGCACGCGCAGCGAACGCTCGACCTCGATGGTGAAGTCGACGTGGCCGGGGGTGTCGATGATGTTCAGGCGCTTGCCGTTCCAGAACGCGGTGGTCGCAGCCGAGGTGATCGTGATGCCCCGCTCCTGCTCCTGCTCCATCCAGTCCATCGTCGCGGCACCCTCGTGCACTTCGCCGATCTTGTGGCTCTTGCCGGTGTAATACAGGATGCGTTCGGTGGTCGTGGTCTTGCCGGCGTCGATATGCGCCATGATACCGAAGTTGCGGTAGTCCTCGATGGCATGTTGGCGGGGCATGAGACTGTTCCTTAAATTCCGTTGTTCGCCTTACCAGCGATAGTGCGAGAACGCGCGGTTGGCTTCCGCCATCCGGTGCACGTCTTCCCGCTTCTTGACGGCGTTGCCGCGATTGTTCGAGGCGTCGAGCAGCTCAGCCGAGAGACGCTCCGTCATGGTCTTCTCGTTGCGCTCGCGAGCGGCCGAGATCAGCCAGCGGATGCCGAGCGCCTGACGGCGCACCGAACGGACTTCGACCGGAACCTGGTAGGTCGCGCCGCCGACGCGGCGGGAACGAACCTCGATGGTCGGCATCACGTTCTCGAGCGCCTGCTCGAACACGCCGAGCGGGTTCTGCTTGGTCTTGGCCTCGATCATGCCGAGCGCACCGTAGACGATGTTTTCGGCAACCGACTTCTTCCCGGCGTACATCACCGAGTTCATGAACTTCGTAATGATGATGTTCCCGAACTTCGGATCCGGAAGAACTTCACGCTTCTCGGCAGAATGGCGACGCGACATCTGATCGGTTCCCGCTTACTTCGGACGCTTCGCGCCGTACTTCGAACGACGCTGCTTACGGTTCTTGACGCCCTGGGTATCCAGCACGCCGCGGAGGATGTGGTAGCGCACACCGGGCAAGTCCTTGACGCGGCCGCCGCGGATCATGACCACCGAGTGCTCCTGCAGGTTATGGCCCTCACCCGGGATGTAGCCGATCACCTCGAAGCCGTTGGTCAGGCGCACCTTGGCGACCTTACGAAGCGCCGAGTTCGGCTTCTTCGGGGTCGTGGTGTAGACGCGCGTGCACACGCCGCGCTTCTGCGGCGACTGCTGCAGCGCCGGCACCTTCTTACGCGACTTCTGCACTTCACGCGGATTTGCGATCAGCTGGTTGATCGTCGGCATGCAGCCTTCACCCTTTAGTTCGCGCGAAAACCTTGAATGGCTCCGCAAATTTCTTCTCAGGACTAGCCGTCCCGCACGGCCCGCTCGACACGGAACAAACAACCGCGCAAAGCGAAATCGCGCCAACCACTCATCGCTGAGCGGAAAGCGCATCGACGCCACAGAGGACCGCGATCCCGAACCGTTCAGCGTTCGCTGTTCGGTCCGCCACCGAGGTCATGCATCCGAATTCACTCTCAAGAGGACGTGCTCAAGAGAACTAATATCGTCCTGGCATTGCCTAGCTATCATCGACAGCGTTTGAGCGGCATTCGTCGAGGTTGGTGCCCGTCCGGCTCCTCAAAAAGGACCTTCGGGTGTTCCGTTCCGACGCTGGCGTAGCTCACCGCCTGTCGTTAAGTGGGCGCCTTGTATAATCGAGAGATAGTGAAGTCAAGCAAAACGACAAGCGAAGAAACGCCTCTGGCACTTGCGGATTTCGCATTTCACCGAGGTTCGGCGCAAGGCGAAATGTGACGGCCGACCGACCTCCCCGCGCACTTCATCCGAATCTTCGGACGCGTGCGGAATCATATTACATCCGGGTAAAATATGAATAGAAACAACTCTCCCCAAGTTAGTCCCGAAGGCAAACTTCGAAACTAAGCCTTTATTTGCCATTCGCAGCGCAAAAATCGGGGTCACAGCCACGGAATTCTCATGCGGTACACCGACATCGCGATCATCGGCGGCGGTCTTGCGGGCTCGACCGCAACCGCCATGCTCGGCCGTGCCGGGATACCGACGATCCTGATCGACCCCCACCGGGTCTACCCGTTCGATTTCCGTGTCGAAAAGATCGGCGGCGACCTCCAGCTCGAGCGATTCGCCAGGACCGGCCTCGCCGAGTCGGTGCTCCGCTCGGCGACGCTGGACGGCGAGAACTGGATCGCGCGATTCGGCCGGTTGCTCGACCGGCAGCCGAGCCGGCAATACGGCATCATGTACGACGCGCTGATTGCGGCGATTCGGAACGAAATCGCCGGGCCGGCGGAATTCATCTGCGACAAGGTGATCAATGTCGCGACCAGTTCCGAGCGGCAGCGGCTCGTGCTTGCCAATGGCGAGGAGATCTCGGCGCGCCTTGTGGTGCTTGCCAACGGCCTGAACGTCCGGTTGCGCCGGATGCTCGGCATCGAGCGGCTGGTCACGAGCTTCTGCCACTCGATCTCGCTCGGCTTCGATTTCGTCCCCGTCGGCCGCCCCGCCTTCCCGTTCGCGGCCATGACCTACTTCTCGGAGCGGCCGAGCGATCGCATCCCCTACATCACGCTGTTTCCGATCGGAAACCGGATGCGCGCCAACCTCTTCACCTATCGCAAGGCCGACGATCCCTGGCTGCGGGCGATGCGGCGCAATCCGGTGGAGACGCTGAACGCCGCGCTGCCGCGGCTGCGCCGGCTCACCGGCGAGTTCGACATCGCCGGCGATATCAAGATCAGGCCCGCCGACATCTTTGTCAGCACCGGCTATCGGCAGGCCGGCGTGGTGCTGGTCGGTGATGCCTTCGCCAGCACCTGCCCCGTCACCGGCACCGGTACCGACAAGGTGTTCACCGACGTCGCCCAGCTCTGCAACGTCTACATCCCGGCCTGGCTGTCGACCGACGGCATGGGCGAGGAGAAGATCACCGCGTTCTACGACGATCCGGTCAAGACCGCCTGCGACGCCTGGTCGAACGCCAAGGCATTCAGCTTCCGCGAGGTGTCGGTCGGCAGCGGGCCCACGTGGCAGGCCCAGCGCTGGGCGCGCTTTTTCGGCTATCTCGGCCGCGGCTGGCTGCGCCGGCTGCACAACCCTGCGGCGGCGGCGTCAACGACGCAGCCGGCCAACCACTTCCGGCAACGTCCGCACGCCGCGGACCGGGCGTAACGAAAAATCTGGCGCTCGACCATCGCCCGCGACGCGGGCCTCACGCCTCCTCATCCTCGTCTTCGTCCTCATCTTCATCATCGTCATCATCGTCATCATCGTCATCATCCGCGTCGTCGGCGTCCTCGTCGTGATTCAGATGTCCCTGGTCGTCCCACAGCTTGCGATAGACGCCATTGCGGGCCAGCAGCTCCTCGTGCGAGCCGCGTTCGATCGCCCTGCCGCCGGAGATCACGATGATCTCGTCCATCTCGACCACCGAAGTCAGGCGATGCGTCGACCAGATCATGGTGCGGCCCTCGGCGACCTTGAGCAGCGTGCGATTGATCGCAGCCTCCGTGGTCTGGTCGAGCGCCGAAGTCGCCTCGTCGAGCAGCAGCACGGACGGGTTACGGATGATCGCGCGCGCGATCGCGATGCGCTGGCGCTGGCCGCCCGACAAGGTATCGCCGCGCTCGCCGACCGGCGTGTCGTAGCGCTGCGGCAGGCTCATGATGTAGCGATGGATCTCGGCCTTGCGGGCAGCGTCCTCGACCTCCGCGTCGGTCGCGCCTTCCTTGCCGAGCCGGATGTTCTCGCGGATCGACATGTTGAACAGCATGTTCTCCTGGAACACGACCGCCATGTTGGCCCGCAGCGACTCGCGCGTCACCCGGCGGATATCGACGCCGTCAACGGCGACGCGGCCCTCGTCCGGCACGTAGAGCCGCAGGATCAGGTTGATCAGCGTGCTCTTGCCCGAGCCGCTGGGACCGACGATCGCAATGCTCTTGCCGGCATTGAGCTTGAGGCTGAGATTGTCGAGCACCGGCGTCTGTGCCCCCTCATACTGGAAGGTGACGCGATCGAAGGAGATGTCGTTGGTGATGCGCGGCAGATCCGGCGCGCCGGGACGGTCGGCGCCGCGGGTCGGCTCGTCGAGCAGTTCCTGGATGTGCCGCACCGCCGCCGCCGACTGGATCGACACCGGGATGAAATGCATCAGATGGGCGATGTTGTACGACACCTCCCAGAACGCACTCTCGAAGGTCACGAAGGTGCCGACGGTGATCTGCCCCTTGGTGGCGAGATAGGCGCCGATCGCCAGCACCACGAGGTGGAGCAGCAGCACCGCGATGGTGACGGTGCGCTCCACCATGGTCGACAGGAACATGGCTGACGCGGCCTTGGCCCTGACGTCGCGGTTGCGCATCGTGAACCAGCCGAGCGCCCGGCGCTGCAGATTGAACGCCTTCACCACCGCCTGCGCGGCGACGTTCTCCTGCACGGTTCCGAGCAGCGCGGCCTCGTTCTGCTTCTGCTCGTAATTGGCCTGCACTGCCTTCGGCGTCAGGATGCGCGGCCCGATCAGGGTGATCGGAAACACCAGCAAGGCGACCACGGCAAGCTGCCAGTTCAGGAACAGCATCAGGATGATGCCCGCGACCAGCTCGAGGCCCGGCAGCGCCGCGCTGTTGGCGAAGGTCTTGACCGAGCCCTCGAACGCCGACAGATCGATCGAGAAGCGCGACAGGATCTCGCCGCGCTTGGTGCGCGCGAAATAGGCCGACGGCAGGTTCTGGACATGGTCGAACAGCCGCGTCCGCACGTCGGCGATGATGCCGGCGCCCAGCCGCGCATCCCAGCGCTCGTACCAGACCGCGATGATCGAGGTGACGATGCCGGCAACCGCGAGCACGCCGAGGATCTTGTAGAGGGCCCCGAAATCCTCCTCGCCGAGCGCGTCGTCGATCAGGAATTTCAGGCTGAGCGGCATGATGACGTTGAACAACGTCTCGACCAGCACGCCGAAGGCGACGCAGGCGAACGGCTTCCTGTAGTTCGCCAGGATCGGCCTGACGAAGCCAAAGATCGTGGAGAGCGCGCCGGCGGCTTCCTTGGCGGTGAAGACGACGAGGTCCTCGTCATCATCGTCGTCATTCGAGCTCGAACTCGTCGTCCGCGTCGTCTTCCTCTTCGTCGTCAGCCGGCGCCGCGGACGGCTTCGTGGAGGCGGCCGCCGCGGGCGGACCGGACGCGGGCTTCTTCTTCAGCTCGGGATCGTCGGCCGCCGCTCTCGTCGGATCGTCTGATGCAGGAGGTCTTGGCGCCATGAAACCAACCGATGCTCCACGGCCGGCATGACCGCAAATCGAAACCGCAGCTGATAACACTGCGCCCGTAATCCTATGCGATCACGACGAATTCGGCAAAGCGTTTGGAACGGCCGACGCGCCGCGGCGCGCTCGCGCGGATTCGCGGAGCAAAGCATTGCCGCCGTTTGACAGCTGGTTGACACGAGGCCGGTCGGCTCGCGGCAAAAGCTTCCGGTCGGTCCCGCTAGTCGTCGAGGTCGGCTTCGACCTTGTCGAAGAAGGAATAGCGCAGGCTGTCGGAGTCGGCGTACCACTGCCCTGGCCCCTTGTTGGCGGCCAGCGTCAATGTCCACAGCGCATCGGTGCAGTCGCGGCGGTGCATCGACAGATCGAAGCCGTTGCCGAAGAACAATTCCGACCACTCCCACCAGGTGCCGAGCTTCTTCACCCCGCGCAGCAGGTCGTAGCGATCGATCACTGCCGCCGCCATGTCGGAAGTCACCGACGCGAACACGACGCCGGTCTTGACCACGCGGTTGAGCTCGCGCACCCCGCGCACCACCTGCTTCTCGCCGAGATGGCACAGCGAGGTCTCGAACACGAAGTCGAACTCGTTGGCCTTGAACGGCATGTCGGCGATCGAGCCGAGCTTGTTGTACTTCTTGAGCGCCTTCGGCGTCTTGCCGTGGATGTAGCGGTTGTTCTCGATGCCCCAGGCATCGATGCCACGTTCGCGCAGCGCGCCGACCAGTTCGCCGCTGGCGGAGCCGGCGATCAGCAGCTTGTAGCCCTTCGCCCTGCCCCAAACCGTCTTGATCAGGTCCGTCAGATAGGCGGGGTCGGTGAAGTTGCGCCAGACCTCGCTGTAAGGGCCGACGCCGCGATAATCGTCGAAATAGCTGCGGTCGATCTTGTCGGACAGCGAGCTCTCGTCCTGCGCGCGGCTACGGCGCAGCCGCATCATCTCGGTGACAATGATGTCGGTCGCGGCATCGGAGGAATCGAGCAGTCCGTTCAGCGTCGAATCGAACAGATAGTCGCCGACCACCACGATGCCGGGATGCTCCTTCGGCTCGGGCCGGTGGTTGGTCATGACGTCGCGCACCGGCAGGCCGCCCGGCAGCGCGTTGACCGACGACAGCCAGCGATGGATCTTGCCTTCCAGGAAATGCTCGCGCGCATCGCCGAGCGAGGCAGGCAGCGACTTCAACGCGGCATCGATCAGCTCCTGATCGCTGAGATTGGCGAAGGCCAGCGCATCCGAGCCTGCGATCAGCCAGTTCAGCACGCCGTGCTTGCCGACATCGTGACGCGCGCCCTCGTTGTAGACGCAGCAGCCGCCGAACGCTTCCGACATGAACCAGGCGCCCGGGATCTTCTCGCCCCAGAACGGCTCGTCGAACAGGATCGAGACCCGCAGATAATGCGCGGGCCGGTCGAAATAGGCGACGTGCTTGACCATCGACTTGCGCAGCTGTTCGCCGTCCCAGCGCATGGTCGCGAGCCAGGAGTGCGGCAGGCAGACCAGCACGAGATCGAAGTCGCGCGTCTCCGGCCCCTTGCCGTTCATCATGTTGAGCTGGTAGCGGCCGCCAGCGGTCTTGCCGACCTTGAGCACACGATGGTTGAGCTGGATGTCGGCGCTGACTTCCGAGCGCAGACAATCGATCAGCTGCTCGTTGCCGTTCTGGATCGAATACAGGCCGATATAGCCGTCGACGTCCATCACGTAGTTCTTCAGCGCGTTGAGGCCGTTGGTGTTGTGGCTCTCGGTCGCGATGTCGGAACGCGCCATCACCTTGAAGAAACGCTTGGCGGTCGCGTCCTCGACCTCCTCGTCGAGGACCTGCTCGGCGGTCTTGTAGGCCCACGGGTGTTCGTTGTCGTGGGCGCCGACGCCCTCGTAATATTCGATCGGCGACACCAGGTCGCTGCAGCGCTTGCGGAACGCCTCGATCGCGGCCGCGGTCTTCGCCCCGTATTTGCGGCGCATGCCGGGAACGTCGGCAAGCAACTCGCCGTCGAGCTGCACCTGCTCGGCGTCCATCGGGATCGTCTGCAGGCCGAAATGCTGGATCAGCTCGCGCAGCGGGTCCGGCCCCGTCATCGAGTAATCATAGATCTCGGCGACGCCGGCCTCATACATCGCGGGCGCGGTGTCGAATTTGCGCGTGACGATCTTGCCGCCAAGGCGGTTCGACGCCTCGAAGATGGTAACGCGGCAGAGGTCGCCGAGTTTGCGCTTCAAATACCAGGCGCTCATCAGCCCCCCGGGGCCGCCGCCTACGATAGCCAAGTCGAGCATATGGATTCCGTCGTCTCCGGCGCGAGCCAAACAGCCGGTCTAAGTCACCCTAGCAAAGGCACTTTTTTGCCTGAAGGAAAGATGAACAAATTGCGTCCCTGCACCGCAGCAAGCAAAGAAAGCAGCAAAAAGGCCGGCTAAACGCCGGCCTTCTCGCCATACCCGTAGTCTTGCGGATGCCTATTCGGCGGGCGGCAGCGCCAGCGGCTCCGCTTCCGGAGCCGTCGGCACGATCGCCGCCTGCTGCTTCTCGCGCTCGTCGAGGATCAGCTTGTCGCGCTTGACCGCGACCTCGCGGATCCGCGCCATCGAGGCGCCGGTGCCGGCCGGGATCAGGCGGCCGACAATGACGTTCTCCTTGAGGCCCTCGAGCGGGTCCACCTTGCCGTTGACGGCAGCTTCGGTGAGCACGCGCGTGGTCTCCTGGAACGACGCCGCCGAGAAGAAGGAGCGGGTCTGCAGGCTCGCCTTGGTGATGCCGAGCAGAACCGGCGTACCCGTGGCGGGCTTCTTGCCCTCCTCCTTGGCCTTGGTGTTGAGCGCGTCGAACTCGATCTTGTCGACCTGCTCGCCCGAGATCATGTCGGTGTCGCCCTGATCGGTGACCTCGACCTTCTGCAGCATCTGACGGACAATCACCTCGATGTGCTTGTCGTTGATGAGCACGCCCTGCAACCGGTAGACCTCCTGGATTTCGTTGACCAGATAGGCAGCGAGCTCCTCGATGCCCTTGATCGCCAGGATGTCGTGCGGCGCCGGATTGCCTTCGACGATGAAATCGCCCTTTTCGACGATGTCGCCGTCCTGAAGGTGGATGTGCTTGCCCTTCGGGATCAGGTACTCACGCGGCTCCTCGGTCTTGTCCATCGGCTCGATCGAGATGCGGCGCTTGTTCTTGTAGTCGCGGCCGAAGCGGATCGTTCCCGCGGTCTCCGCGATGATCGCCGCATCCTTCGGCTTGCGAGCCTCGAACAGTTCCGCCACCCGCGGCAGACCGCCGGTGATGTCACGCGTCTTGGCGCTCTCGGTCGAGATACGCGCCAGGATGTCGCCCGGCATCACCTTCCCGCCGGTGTCGACCGACAGAATGGCGTCGACCGACAGCATGTAGCGGGCATCGCCGCCACGCGCGAGCTTCATCACCTTGCCGTCCTTGCCCTTGACCACGATGGCCGGACGCAGGTCCGAACCGCCGCGCGTCGTGCGCCAGTCGATGACCACGCGCTTGGCGATACCGGTCGACTCGTCGAGCGTTTCCGAGATCGACTGTCCCTCGACCAGATCCTCGAAACCGATCGTGCCCTCGACCTCGCTCAGCACCGGGCGGGTATAGGGATCCCACTCGGCGATGCGCTGGCCGCGCTTGACCATATCGCCTTCGTCGACGTGCATCTTCGAACCGTACTGAATACGGTGGGTCGCACGCTCGGTGCCGTCGGCATCGACGATCGCAACGACCATGTTGCGCACCATAGCGATCAGGCTGCCTTCGCTGTTGCGGGCGATCGCCTTGTTCTTAATCACGATCTTGCCGTCGAAGTTCGATTCGACGAACGACTGCTCGTTGAGCTGCGCGGCACCGCCGATGTGGAACGTGCGCATCGTCAGCTGCGTGCCGGGCTCACCGATCGATTGTGCCGCGATGACGCCGACGGCCTCACCGTGGTTGACCGGGGTGCCGCGGGCCAGGTCGCGGCCGTAGCACTTGGCGCAGATGCCGTTGATCAGCTCGCAGGTCAGCGCCGAGCGGATCTTCACTTCCTGGATGCCGGCCTGCTGGATCGCGTCGACGTGGCTCTCCTCCATCAAGGTGTCACGCTTGATGACGACCTCGTTGGTGGCGGGATCGCGCACGTCATCGCAGGCCACGCGGCCCAGGATGCGCGAGCCGAGCGAGGCGACCACGGTGCCGGCGTCGACGATGGCGCGCATCTTGATGCCGAGCGTGGTGCCGCAGTCGGTCTGCGTGATGATGCAGTCCTGCGCGACGTCGACCAGACGGCGGGTCAGGTAACCCGAGTTCGCGGTCTTCAACGCGGTGTCCGCGAGGCCCTTGCGGGCGCCGTGGGTCGAGTTGAAGTACTCGAGCACCGACAAACCTTCCTTGAAGTTGGAAATGATCGGCGTCTCGATGATCTCGCCCGACGGCTTGGCCATCAGGCCGCGCATGCCGGCGAGCTGGCGCATCTGGGCCGGCGAACCACGCGCACCGGAGTGCGCCATCATGTAGATCGAGTTGATGTCGGCATCCGCGCCCGCCGCCGTCTTCTTGGTGGACGAGATCTCCTTCATCATCGCCTTGGCGACTTCTTCACCGGCCTTCGACCAGGCGTCGACGACCTTGTTGTACTTCTCGCCGTGGGTGATCAGGCCGTCATTGTACTGCTGCTCGAAATCCTTCGCCAGCGTACGGGTCTGATCGACGATCTTCCACTTCGACGCCGGCACGACCATGTCGTCCTTGCCGAACGAGATGCCCGCCTTGAAGGCGTTGTAGAAGCCGAGCGCCATGATTCGGTCGCAGAAGATCACCGTCTCCTTCTGACCGCAGTGCCGGTAGACCTGATCGATCACGCCGGAGATCTCGCGCTTGGTCATCAGCTTGTTGATGATGTCGTACGAGATCTTCGGGTTCTTCGGCAGCAGGTTGCCGAGCATGACGCGGCCCGCAGTGGTTTCGATCCAGCGCTTGGAGTGCTTGCCTTCCTCGTCGAGGCCTTCCCACCGGTACTTGATCTTGGTGTGGAGGTGGATGACCTTCGAATGCAGGGCGTGCTCGAGCTCGGCCATGTCGCCGAAGATCTTGCCCTCGCCGGGCAGGCCTTCGCGCATGATCGAGACGTAGTAGAGGCCGAGCACGATGTCCTGCGACGGCACGATGATCGGCTGGCCGTTCGCCGGATGCAGGATGTTGTTGGTCGACATCATCAGGACGCGCGCTTCCAGCTGCGCTTCGAGCGACAGCGGAACGTGCACGGCCATCTGGTCGCCGTCGAAGTCGGCGTTGAAGGCGGCGCAGACCAGCGGATGCAGCTGGATCGCCTTGCCCTCGATCAGCACCGGCTCGAACGCCTGGATGCCCAGGCGATGCAGCGTCGGCGCGCGGTTGAGCAGCACCGGATGCTCGCGGATCACCTCGTCGAGGATATCCCAGACCTCCGGACGCTCCTTCTCGACCAGCTTCTTGGCCTGCTTCACCGTGGTGGACAGGCCCTTGGCGTCGAGCCGCGAGTAGATGAACGGCTTGAACAGCTCGAGCGCCATCTTCTTCGGCAGGCCGCACTGATGCAGGCGCAGCTCGGGACCGACCACGATCACCGAACGGCCCGAATAGTCGACGCGCTTGCCAAGCAGGTTCTGGCGGAACCGGCCCTGCTTGCCCTTCAGCATGTCGGCGAGCGACTTCAGCGGACGCTTGTTGGCGCCGGTGATGACGCGGCCGCGGCGGCCGTTGTCGAACAGTGCGTCGACGGCCTCCTGCAGCATGCGCTTTTCGTTGCGGATGATGATGTCGGGCGCACGCAGCTCCATCAGCCGCTTCAGGCGGTTGTTGCGGTTGATGACGCGGCGGTACAGGTCGTTGAGGTCCGAGGTCGCAAACCGGCCACCGTCGAGCGGCACCAGCGGACGCAGGTCCGGCGGAATCACCGGCACGACCGTCATGATCATCCATTCCGGCTTGTTGCCGGAAACGCGGAAAGCCTCGACGATCTTCAGACGCTTGGCGAGCTTCTTGTGCTTGATGTCGGAGTCGGTCTCCGCCATGTCGGCACGCAGCGTCGCCTCGAGCTTTTCGAGCTCGAGCCCCTTGAGCAGCTCGCGGATCGCCTCGGCGCCGATCATGGCGGTGAAGGAATCCTGGCCGTACTCGTCCTGCGCCTTCAGATACTCGTCTTCCGACAGCAGCTGACGGTCCTTCAGCGCGGTGAGACCCGGCTCGAGCACAACGTAGTATTCGAAGTACAGGATCCGCTCGAGATCCTTCAGCGTCATGTCGAGCAGGAGGCCGATGCGCGAGGGCAGCGACTTCAGGAACCAGATGTGGGCGACCGGCGCCGCCAGCTCGATATGGCCCATGCGCTCGCGCCGGACGCGCGACAGTGTCACCTCGACCGAGCACTTCTCGCAGATGATGCCCTTGTACTTCATCCGCTTGTACTTGCCGCACAAGCATTCGTAGTCCTTGATCGGCCCGAAGATGCGCGCGCAGAACAGGCCGTCACGCTCCGGCTTGAAGGTGCGGTAGTTGATGGTCTCCGGCTTCTTGATCTCGCCGTAGGACCAGGACAGAATCTTCTCCGGAGACGCGATCGAAATCCGGATCTGGTCGAAGACCTGGGCCGGGGTCGTCGGATTGAAAAGATTCATAATCTCTTGATTCATGGTCTTCTCCTCGCGTGCCGATCGTCACCGGCAGCAAATTCGAAACTTTTATTCAGCGCGCGCCCCGCCCAACGTCCGAGCGGGGTGCGGAGGCCCGGCGCGTTTGGCGCCGGGCATGATCACAGCGTTACTCGGCCGCTTCCGACGTCGACGCCGGTCCCACCTTGGAATTGTGCAGGTCGACGTTGAGGCCGAGCGAGCGCATTTCCTTGACCAGCACGTTGAACGATTCCGGAATACCGGCCTCGAAGGTGTCGTCGCCGCGCACGATCGCCTCGTACACCTTGGTACGGCCGGCGACGTCGTCCGACTTCACGGTCAGCATCTCCTGCAGCGTGTAGGCGGCGCCGTAGGCTTCCAGCGCCCAGACCTCCATTTCGCCGAAGCGCTGGCCGCCGAACTGCGCCTTGCCGCCCAGCGGCTGCTGGGTGACGAGCGAGTACGGACCGATCGAACGCGCGTGGATCTTGTCGTCCACGAGATGGTGCAGCTTGAGCATGTAGATGTAGCCCATCGTCACCTTACGATCGAACTGATCACCGGTACGGCCGTCATAAACGGTCGACTGGCCGGAGGCGTCGAAGCCCGCGAGCTTCAGCATCTCCTCGATGTCTGCTTCCTTGGCGCCGTCGAACACCGGCGTTGCGATCGGCACGCCGTGGCTCAGATTGCGGCCGAGTTCGACCAGCTCGTTGTCGTTCAGCGACTTGATGGTTTCATCCTCGCCGTAGATCTTCTTCAGGGTCTCGCGCAGCGGCTTGAGATCCTGCTTGTGATAATAGGCGTCGATGGTCTGCCCGATGCGCTTGCCGAGGCCGGCGCAGGCCCAACCGAGATGGGTCTCAAGGATCTGACCGACGTTCATGCGCGAAGGCACGCCGAGCGGATTGAGCACGATGTCGGCGTGCGTTCCGTCCTCGAGGAACGGCATGTCCTCGATCGGCACGATCTTCGACACCACACCCTTGTTGCCGTGACGGCCGGCCATCTTGTCGCCGGGCTGGATCTTGCGCTTCACCGCGACGAAGACCTTGACCATCTTCATCACGCCGGGCGGCAGCTCGTCGCCACGCTGCAGCTTCTCGACCTTGTCGAGGAAGCGCTGCTCGAGGCCCTTCTTCGACTCGTCGTACTGCTTCCGCATGGCCTCGATCTCGGCCATCAGCTTGTCGTTCGGCGAGGCGAACAGCCACCACTGCGACTTCGGATACTCGTCGAGCACCGCGCGGGTGATCTTGGTATCCTTCTTGAAGCCCTTCGGGCCGGCGATGCCCTGGCGGTTCTCCAGCAGCTCGGCGAGGCGGTTGTAGACGTTGCGGTCCAGGATCGCCTGCTCGTCGTCGCGGTCCTTGGCGAGACGCTCGATCTCCTCGCGCTCGATCGCCAGCGCACGCTCGTCCTTGTCGACGCCGTGGCGGTTGAACACGCGGACTTCCACGATGGTGCCCTGCACGCCCGGAGGCACGCGCAGCGAGGTGTCGCGGACGTCGGAGGCCTTCTCGCCGAAGATGGCGCGCAGCAGCTTCTCTTCCGGCGTCATCGGGCTCTCGCCCTTCGGCGTGATCTTGCCGACCAGGATGTCGCCGGCGCGGACTTCCGCACCGATATAGACGATACCGGCTTCGTCGAGGTTCTTCAGCGCTTCTTCCGAGACGTTCGGAATGTCGCGGGTAATTTCCTCAGGACCGAGCTTGGTGTCGCGGGCCATCACCTCGAACTCTTCGATGTGAATCGAGGTGAAGACGTCGTCCTTCACGATCCGCTCGGAGAGCAGGATCGAGTCTTCGAAGTTGTAGCCGTTCCACGGCATGAACGCGACCAGCACGTTGCGGCCGAGCGCGAGCTCGCCGAGATCGGTCGACGGACCGTCGGCGATGATGTCGCCCTTCTTGACGATGTCGCCGACCTTCACCAGCGGACGCTGGTTGATGCAGGTCGACTGGTTGGAGCGCTGGTACTTCATCAGCCGGTAGATATCGACGCCCGACTTGGTCGGATCGAGATCCTCGGTGGCGCGGATCACGACGCGGGTGGCGTCGATCTGGTCGATCACGCCCGAGCGGCGCGCGGCAATCGCCGCGCCCGAGTCACGGGCGACCACGCCTTCCATGCCGGTGCCGACGAACGGCGCCTCGGCGCGGACCAGTGGCACCGCCTGGCGCTGCATGTTCGAGCCCATCAGCGCGCGGTTGGCGTCGTCGTTCTCGAGGAACGGGATCAGCGCCGCGGCGACCGAAACCAGCTGCTTCGGCGACACGTCCATGTAGTCGACCTTGTCCGGCGTCACCGGCAGCACTTCGCCGGCGTGACGGCAGACCACGAGGTCGTCGGTGAAGCGGCCCTTGGCATCGAGCGGCACGTTGGCCTGCGCGACGCGGTAGCGGCCCTCTTCCATCGCCGACAGATAGATCACCTCGTCGGTGACCCGGCCGTCCTTGATCTTGCGATAGGGCGTCTCGACGAAGCCGTACTTGTTGACGCGCGCGAACGTCGCCAGCGAGTTGATCAGGCCGATGTTCGGACCTTCCGGCGTCTCGATCGGGCAGATGCGGCCGTAATGCGTCGGATGCACGTCGCGGACTTCGAAGCCGGCGCGCTCGCGGGTCAGACCGCCCGGGCCAAGCGCCGACAGGCGCCGCTTGTGGGTGATTTCCGACAGCGGGTTGGTCTGGTCCATGAACTGCGACAGCTGCGATGAGCCGAAGAACTCGCGCACCGCGGCAGCCGCGGGCTTGGCGTTGATCAGGTCCTGCGGCATCACGGTGTCGATATCGACGCTCGACATGCGCTCCTTGATCGCGCGCTCCATGCGGAGCAGGCCGATCCGGTACTGGTTCTCCATGAGCTCGCCGACCGAGCGCACCCGGCGGTTGCCGAGGTGGTCGATGTCGTCGATCTCGCCCTTGCCGTCGCGCAGGTCGACCAGCGTCTTGATGACCGCCAGGATGTCTTCCTTGCGCAGCGTGCGATGGGTATCGGGCGCATCGAGCTCGAGGCGCATGTTCATCTTGACGCGGCCGACCGCGGAGAGGTCGTAGCGCTCGGCGTCGAAGAACAGCGACTGGAACATCGCCTGCGCCGAATCCAGCGTCGGCGGCTCGCCCGGACGCATCACGCGGTAGATGTCGAACAGCGCGTCCTCGCGCGTCATGTTCTTGTCGGCAGACAGCGTGTTGCGGATGTAGGCGCCGACATTGACGTGGTCGATGTCGAGCAGCGGCAGGTCCTTGTAACCCTGCTCGTTCAGCACCTTGAGCGACTTCTCGGTGATCTCCTCGCCGGCTTCGGCGTAGATCTCACCGGTCTTCGGGTTGACGAGATCCTCGGCGAGATAGTTGCCGACGAGTTCCTCGTCCGACATGCGCAGCGCCTTCAGGCCCTTCTCCTGAAGCTGGCGCGCCTGGCGCACTGTCAGCTTCTTGCCGGCCTCGAGCACCACCTTGCCGGTGTCGGCGTCGATCAGGTCGTTGACGGTCGAATAGCCGCGGAAGCGGTTGGCATCGAACGGCACGCGCCATCCGTCCTTGGTCCGCTTGTAGGTGATCTTCTTGTAGAAGGTCGACAGGATCTGCTCGCCGTCGAGACCGAGCGCGTACATCAGCGAGGTCACGGGCAGCTTGCGGCGGCGGTCGATGCGCGCGAACACGATGTCCTTGGCGTCGAACTCGATGTCGAGCCAGGAACCGCGATACGGAATCACGCGCGCGGCAAACAGCAGCTTGCCGGACGAATGGGTCTTGCCCTTGTCGTGGTCGAAGAACACGCCCGGCGAACGGTGCATCTGCGAGACGATGACGCGCTCGGTGCCGTTGACGACGAAGGTGCCGTTCATCGTCATGAGCGGGATATCGCCCATGTAGACGTCCTGCTCCTTGATGTCCTTCACCGACTTGGCGCCGGTTTCCTCGTCGATATCAAACACGATGAGGCGCAGCGTCACCTTGAGCGGCGCAGCGAAGGTCATGCCGCGCTGGCGACACTCGTCGACGTCATATTTCGGCTGCTCGAACTCGTAGCGGACGAATTCGAGCATCGAGGTGCCGGAGAAATCCGAGATCGGGAACACCGAGCGGAACACCGCCTGCAGGCCCTCGTCGAGCCGACCGCCGGTCGGCTCGTCGACCATCAGGAACTGGTCATAGGACGCCTTTTGTACCTCGATGAGGTTCGGCATCTCGGCGACTTCCTTGATGTGACCGAAAAACTTGCGTACGCGTTTGCGACCGGTGAATGTCTGCTGCGCCATCGTGGCCTCTCATTTTCGTCGCCTTTGTGGGGCGAACCTTCCGGGAGCGACTGCCATCGGCCCCGGGTTGAATTTCGAATCGTCTCGAAGGAACGAAGCACAAGGTCAGGAATTAAATCCCCGTCCCGGCCCCGACCACCTCCAAAACGCAAAACAACGCGCGGGGCGCATCACTGCACCCGCTCGTCCAAACGCTCCGCTTTACGGACTGAAAAAGCCCGAAATCTGACTGTCTCCCAACGGCTTCCGCCGAGGACCCTGCCGTCCCCGCCGCCTACCGTGTTTTTCCGCTGCCAACCCGATATGGGATGGCAATAAAGGAGATTCGAGGGTTAAGTCCACGGATCCCCACACTTTTTTGTGTCCGGCGTGCCACGCGACAACCTGTCGCACGCCGTTTGCATGGCCCGGGAGCGCCCTGCGGCGCTCCCGGATCGCGCATTACTTGAGCTCGACCTTGGCGCCAGCCTTCTCGAGCTGGGCCTTGATCTTGTCGGCTTCTTCCTTGTTGACGCCTTCCTTGACGGGCTTCGGAGCGCCTTCGACGAGGTCCTTGGCTTCCTTCAGGCCCAGGCCGGTGATGGCGCGGACTTCCTTGATGACTTCGATCTTCTTGTCGCCGGCCCCAGCCAGCACGACGGTGAAGTCGGTCTTCTCTTCAGCCGGAGCAGCGGCACCGCCACCACCAGCAGCCGGGCCGGCAACCGCAACGGCGGCAGCGGCGGACACGCCCCACTTTTCTTCGAGGAGCTTGGCGAGTTCGGCCGCTTCGAGCACGGTGAGGCTCGAGAGGTCGTCGACGATTTTCTGCAAGTCAGCCATTGTTCAGTTCCTTAAACGTTTGGTTCGAACCAGGTTTGAGATTAGCGAAGGGTCAGGCCGCTTCGCCCTTTGAGGCATGAGCCTGAATGACGCGTGCGAGCTTGGCCGCGGGCGCGTTGGAGAGCTGAGCAAGCTTGGTCGCCGGCGCCACGAGGAGGCCAACGATCTTGCCGCGCAGTTCGTCGAGCGACGGCAGTGAGGCAAGCGCCTTCACGCTGTCGACATTCAGGACGGTTTTACCCATCGAGCCGCCGAGGATGACGAACTTCTCGTTCGCCTTGGCGAATTCGATGGCAACCTTTGGCGCCGCAACCGGATCGTTCGAAGTAGCGATCACGGTCGGTCCCTTCAGCAGGGAGCCGATGGCAGCGACGTCAGTGCCTTCAAGAGCAATTTTGGCGAGACGGTTCTTCGAGACCTTCACCGACGCACCCGCCTGCTTCATCTGCATGCGCAGCTTCTGCATCTGGGCCACGGTGAGGCCGGAATAGTGAGCAACGATCGCAACCGACGTGGTCTTGAAGACCTCGTTAAGTTGTTCGACCGACTCTTTTTTTGCCGCTCGTTCCACAGCAAGCTCTTTCCGGTTGGCGGCCTTTCCGCGAAGGCAGGACCGCCGGGTTGCACCCATCGTCCCGCCCTAAACCTGATCCTTGGGGCGCAAGACCCTTCGGACATGCCGGGCAAGACGACATCTAGAAGCCTGCCCTCCCAAGCCTTGCGGCCATGGGCTGTCGAGGTTCGAACCAAACCAGCCTCCCGGCCGCGAACTGATCGCGACGTGGAGTGCAAAATCCGGTCTTCACCCGTCTATGCAGGCCATGCGATTAAGCCGTTGAAAACACGAAGTTCTCGCGGGCGCCTGCAGTCTTGGACAGGATCGAGGCACTTCAGCACGCTGAAGGCCCCTGCTCTCATTCCTCTGAAGGCGATGGGTCTCCTTCCTTTCGAGCATCCTTGCGGGCATGCGGAAAGGAATGATCTCCTATCATCTCAGGTTTTCGGATTGCGAGCACGGACATGCCAGCAAGTGCCAGCACGCCCGGAAGGCGCTATGTAGCCGGTCCTGCCCTGCTTGCCAAGAGCAAATTTCAGACCAGTTCGGCGACCTGCCCGGCCCAGCGAAAAATTTCTTCCCGGACGGCGTCACGCTCCAATGCCGCCGCTCGTCTGGGCGCTGGAGGCTCGCATGAAACGATGGATTGCAGGAATTCTCGCCCTCTTCAACCTCGCCAATGGGCTGGTGATGCTGTCGGCCGGTTCCCTCTGGTGGCAGCTGGTGCCCGGCGCCGCCGATACCGGTCCGTTCAACCCTCATTTGGTCCAGGACGTCGGCATTGCCTTCATCGCGGCCGGGCTCGGCCTGGCCGCGCGAGCCTTGTGGCCGGCCTGGTGGCCGGCAGCGGTCGCGGGCGCCGCGTTCCTGGCCGGCCACGGCCTGCTGCATCTCGTGATGATCGCCGGCGGCCACGACCGCCATGCCGCATCCGATCTGGTGGCGGTCGTCCTGCCCGCGGCGCTCGCCCTCTATTCCGCCCTGCCAAATCAAGGAGAACGACATGCGTAGCTTCATCGCGCGCCGCATGCTGCGCGCCTATTCCAGGCGCTACGGCTACGACACCACCTATCTCGAGATCATGCTGAAGGAATCGCCCGCCGCGTTCTTCAAATTCGCCGGCGCGATGAAGGCCGCCGCCTACCGCGCGGTCGCGCCGGTTGAGGCCTTCTATGCTGCCAAGCTGACCGGCGCCCTGGCGGAAGATTGCGGTCCCTGTGCGCAACTGGTCGCCGACATGGCGATCGGAGCCGGAATGGCGGAACAGCAGGTCACCGCCGTGCTCCGTCGTGACGTTGCCGCCATGACCGCGGACACCGCGCTCGGCTTCCACTTCGCCGACGCCATCGTGCAGCGCTCGACCGACGATGACGCCTGCCGCGACGCCGTTCGCGCGCGCTGGGGCGAAAAAGGCGTGATCGACCTCGCCATGGCCCTACAAATCGGCCGGATCTTCCCCATGATGAAGCTGGCGCTGGGATATGCCAGGGAGTGTCGCCGCGTGACCGTGGCCGGCCATCAGATCGATGTCATCAAGCAGGCGGCCTGAGCGCGACCCGCTGGCGCCGTATCGGGCGCGGCTGACCGGGCTTGCCTATCGCATGCTCGGCAGCCGCGGCGATGCCGACGATGTGGTCCAGGACGCCTGGCTGCGGTTCGCCGCGGTCGACGACGTCCGCAATCCCGAGGCGTTCCTCGTCACGGTGGTGACCCGGCTTTGTCTCGACCGGCTGAAGAGCGCCCGCGCCCAGCGCGAGGTCTATGTCGGTGCCTGGTTGCCCGAGCCGGTGTTCGACGAGGCGCTGTCGGCCGAGGCGGCGACCGAACTCGCCGACGATCTCTCCTTCGCGCTGATGCTGGCGCTCGACGCCCTGACGCCGCTCGAGCGCGCCGCGTTCCTGCTGCACGACGTGTTCGACCGGCCGTTCGCGGAAGTCGCCCGCACCCTCGAGCGCAGCGAGGCGGCCTGCCGGCAGCTCGCCGCGCGCGCCCGCCGATCGGTCCGCGACAACCGCCCTGTTCCCGCCGAGCCGCCCGAAGGCCACGCACGGCTGCTGACGGCATTCTGCAAGGCCGCGGCCAGCGGCGACGTCTCCGCCCTCGCCAACCTGCTGCGCGAGGATGCCATCGCGATCACCGACGGCGGCGGCCGCAAGCTGGCGGCGCTGAAGCCGATCAAGGGGGCAGAGAAGATCGTCCGCTTCATCATCGGCATCGCCGGCAAGAACGCCGGCAGCGAGGTTCGCGTCGAACCGATGATGGTCAATGGCAGCGCGGGCGCGCTGATCTTCCTCGATGGCGAAGTCGACCACACATTGAGCATGGCGATCGACGGCGAGACCGGCCGGATCGCGGCGATCTACATCGTCCGCAACCCGGACAAGCTGCGCCACGCGCCGCGCCGGAGCTGAAGCTCCGGTCAGGCCGCCGTCGCCACCGGATAGGCGAGCGGCTTGCCGGCAAAGAACGCGTCGAGATTGGCCAGCACGCAATCCTGCATGGCGACGTGCGATTCCAGCGTGTGGCCGCCGAGATGCGGCGACAGCACCACGTTCGGCAACGCCGTCAGCGCATCGGGCCCATGCGGCTCCCTCGCGAACACGTCGAGGCCGGCACCGGCGATCACGCCGTCGGTCAACGCTGCGACCAGCGCCTTCTCGTCGATGACCGAGCCGCGCGCGATGTTGACGACGAACCCGTCGCTGCCGAGCCGGCGCAGGATGTCGGCATTGACCGCATGCTCGGTCTCGGCGCCGGCGCGGACGGCCACCAGCAGCACGCAGCACCAATCGGCGAGCGCCTCCAGCGTCGGAAAGTATTGATAGGGCACGTCCTGCTTCGAGCGGCTGAAATAGCCGACCTCGGTCTCGAAGGCCGCGACGCGGGCGGCGATCTTGCGGCCGATCTCGCCCATGCCGTAGACGCCGACCTTGCGGCCGCGCATGCCGGCCTGCGGCCGCATCATCGGCGACGGCTTTGCACCGGCCCAGTCGCCGCTCCGCACGTAATTGTCAGCCACCAGCAGCCGCCGCACCGACGCCAGCATCAAGGTCACCGCCGTGTCGGCGACGGAGGCCGCATTGGCCCCCGGGCTGTGGCCGACCGCGATGCCGCGCCTGGCGGCCGCGGCGAGATCGACGCCGTCATAACCGGTGCCGTAGCAGACGATTGCGCCGAGCTTCGGCAGCATGTCCATGGCCTCCGTGCCGAGCGCCGTGCCGCCCGCGGTGATCATGGCGCGGATATCGGCGAGCTCGGCCGCCGGGAACGCTTCATCCAATCGCTTGCCCGCCGCGTTCAGCAGCTCATAGCGCTCGCCGAAGCGGATCAGCTGGGCCTTGGGAAAGCGTGAATAGACCAGGACCTTATCGGGCATTGTTGTTCTTTCTTGCGAGAGGCTTCAGATCTTGTCTTGGCGCGTTTTCTTCACGCGAACCGGTAGCCACTTCGCTCGAAAACGCTTTGGCAAAACAAAGGGCGGAACCGGTTGCCCGGTCCCGCCCCTCTTTATCTCGTCACGGCCAGAGACCTCAGCCGAGGATTGTGCCCGGCTCGACCTTCACGCCCGGGCCCATGGTGGAGGAAACCGCCACGCGCTGGATGTAGGTGCCCTTGGAGCCCGCCGGCTTCGCCTTGGAGACCGCGTCCGCGAGCGCCTTGACGTTCTCGACCAGCTTGTCCTCGGAGAACGAGGCCTTGCCGATGCCGGCCTGCACGATGCCCGCCTTCTCGACGCGGAACTCGACCGAGCCGCCCTTGGCGCCCTTCACGGCGTTGGTGACGTCCATGGTCACGGTGCCGATCTTCGGGTTCGGCATCATGCCGCGCGGACCGAGCACCTTACCGAGGCGGCCGACCAGGGGCATCATGTCGGGCGTGGCGATACAACGATCGAAATCGATCGCGCCGCCCTGCACCTTCTCGACCAGGTCTTCCGCACCGACGACGTCGGCACCGGCGGCCTTGGCTTCCTCAGCCTTGGCGCCGCGCGCGAACACGCCGACACGAAGCGTACGGCCGGTTCCGTTCGGCAGGTTGACGACGCCGCGGACCATCTGGTCGGCGTGGCGCGGGTCGACGCCGAGATTGATCGCGATCTCGATCGTCTCGTCGAACTTCGACTTGGCGCGCTCCTTGACCATCTTGATGGCATCCGCGAGCGGATAGAGCTTCTCGCGATCGACGCCCTCGCGGGCCTTCTTCAAACGCTTTCCGATTGACATGGCCCGTTACCCCGCAACTTCCAGACCCATCGAACGGGCAGAGCCCTCGACCATCTTCATGGCCGATTCGATGGTGTCGCAATTCAAGTCCTTCATCTTCTTCTCGGCGATCTCGCGCACTTGCGCCTTGGTCACCTGGCCGGCCTTGTCACGGCCCGGCGCCTTCGATCCGGACTGGATCTTGGCGGCCTGCTTGAGGAAGTAGGACATCGGAGGGGTCTTCATCTCGAAGGTGAAGGACCGGTCCGCATAGATGGTGATGATCACCGGGATCGGGGTGTTCTTCTCTTCCTTCTGGGTCTGCGCGTTGAACGCCTTGCAGAACTCCATGATGTTGAGACCGCGCTGACCAAGCGCGGGGCCGATCGGGGGCGAAGGATTCGCCGCACCGGCCGGGACCTGAAGCTTCAGGTATCCGGTCACTTTCTTTGCCATTTATCACTCCTGTTGTGCCGGACGTGCCGGCGGTTTCAGGTTCCGTGGTTCGGTTGAAGGGGCTGGCGACCGCCTCCTCCCTCCCACGGCCTCTCGACTTGACGCGAGGCATATACCCCGCGCCGTCCGGTCAGACCACCTTTTCGACCTGACCGAATTCCAGTTCCACGGGCGTCGCGCGGCCGAAGATCGACACCGCGACCTTGACGCGCGAGCGCGCCTCGTCGATTTCTTCCACCACGCCGGAGAACGAAGCGAACGGGCCGTCGGCCACGCGTACGTTCTCCCCGATCTCGAACGACACCGACGCCTTCGGACGCTCCACGCCCTCCTGCACCTGGTGCAGGATCCGCATCGCCTCCGCTTCCGAGATCGGCATCGGCTTGTTTTCCGCGCCGAGGAAGCCGGTCACCTTCGGGGTGTTCTTGATTAGATGGAACGCCTCGTCGGTCAGCTTCATCTTCACCAGCACATAGCCCGGGAAGAACTTGCGCTCGGCGTCGATCTTGCGGCCGCGGCGCACCTCTGTGACCTTCTCGGTCGGCACTAGAATCTGCTCGAACAGTTCTTCCAGCCCACGCTGCTTGGCCTGCTCGCGGATCGATTCCTGAACCTTCTTCTCGAAGTTCGAATAGGCGTGGACGATGTACCAGCGCTTGTCCATCAATTGAGTTCCCATGCTCATCAGTGGATGCCCAGTATCAGGGTAATCAGATAGCGGATGATCTGATCTGCGGCGAAGAAGAAGACCGAGGCCAGCGCCACCATCACGAACACCATGATGGTGGTGATGGTCGTCTCGCGGCGCGTCGGCCAGGTGACCTTGGCGGTCTCCGAGCGCACTTCCTGCAGGAATTTGAACGGGCTGAAAGCCATCGTGAGATCCGCGTCCGTCTCCGGACGATTGCAACGTTTCAAGGAATCCGAACAGCCGACCTTGCGGACCCAGCCCTCGTTTGGAAGGTTGAGCCGATAAACGAGCTCGAATGTTCGGGGAATTAGGCCGCGCCGGATATCCGCCATCAAAGCGGGCCGGCTGCGAGTGGCGAGTATCTACTGCGAGACCGGCCAAACGTCAAGGTCGGCGGGGTCGGGTCCGGCTCCCGCCCGGTTCGGGCAGATCGGGCATTGGTCTCTCCAAATCAAGGGCTTAGCCGGCGCCCTGCGATCCCCTGGCGTCCTGGCGCGATCAGCGTCGTTCGTCTCGCCCCTCTAGGCCAGGCCGGGTTTTGGCGGCAGCAGCATCGATACGAGCAGTCCGCTCGGCTCCCGCAGCCTCAACGCGATGCTGCCGCCATGGCGCTTGGCGATATCCTGCGCGATCGATAGCCCCAGCCCGAAGCCCCCCTCATGCCGGGCGCTGTCGGCCTTGAAGAAGGGCTCGAATACCTTGTCGTGCAGCGCAGGTGGGATGCCTGGACCGTCGTCCGCCACCTCGATCTCGATGTGGCCGGCCTCCATGGGGCGAAGCGTCACCACGACCTTGCTGCCGTGCTTGACCGCATTCTCCACGATATTGGTGACGGCGCGCGACAGCGCGCGGGGCCGGCAGGCATAAGGCAGACGCGCCGGCCCAGCATAGGATACCGCGTGGCCCATGTCGGCGAAGTCCGAACAGATGGTCTGCAGGAAGCTCGGCAGGTCGATGAACAACGCCGCCTCCGAGCGGGCATCCTCGCGCAGATACTCCAGGGTCTCGTTGATCATGCGCGTCATCTTGGCGATATCGCCCAGCATCGCCGGGCGCAGGGTGTCGTCGCCGACGCGCTCGGTACGCAGCCTGAGCCGGGTCAGCGGCGTCCGCAGGTCATGACTGATGGCGGCGAGCATGCGGGTGCGGTCGTCGAGCAGCGCTGCGATACGCGTGCGCATGTCGTTCAGCGCGTCGGCGACCTGGGCGATCTCGAGCGGACCGCGCCGGCGCAGCACCTCGGGAGCCCGCGGCGAGCGGCCGAACGAGGTCGCGGCACGCGCGACGTCGGCCAGCGGCGCGATCACCCAACGCACCGCATAGACCGACAGCAGCAGCATCGAGATCAGCACGATGATCGTCCCCCCGGCCAGCGGGCGGAGCAAAGTAGACCAAAGGCCGCCTTTGACCGCAACGTCGGCCATCAGCGCGTGGCCATCGTCGAGTCTCACGATCACCTGTGACGACGAGCCTGCGGGATGGCGCAGATCCTCCATTAATTCAATTCCGGGCTCGGCAGCCAGTTGCCGGAACGCTCGCATGGAAAACGACCGCGTCTCTGCGGCTGTTCGAGGCACCAGTTCGCCCAAGGCGACGCGCCTGACGTCGAGACCGCCGCGCCTGGCTGCGGCCAGCAGTTCATCCGCGTCTGCCGGCGTCTTCGTGGAACGCACAAGCTGCGTGAGCTCCGCGACCCGCCCGGCAAGAAACTTCTGCGTGTCGGTGATCGAGGGAGAATCGAACAGAAAAATGATGGTCACCGCCGCGAGCGTGATGCCGATCAGTTCCGAGAGCGCGACGAGGCTCATGAGTTGCGCAGCGACGCTGCGCGGCATCAGCCGCTGCGCCCATCCCATCATATCTGCTCGACCGCAGGTGTGAAGAGGTAGCCGCCGAGCCGCACCGTCTTGATCATCGAGCGGTCCTTCGGATCCGGTTCGATCTTCTGCCTGATGCGGCTGATATGAACGTCGACGCTGCGCTCGACTGAGGCGATCAGGCCGCCGAAGGCCTGCTCGATCAATTGCTCGCGTGACAGCACCTGCCCAGGATTGCGGCAGAACGCCAGCAGCAGATCGAACTCGGCACCGGTCAGCGTGATCCGGACGCCCGCGGGGTCATGCAGCTCACGGGTGGTGGGGTTGATGCGCCATCCGGCAAAGGTCAGCGGACGCGGCCGTGACCGCGACGTGGCGCCGCTCTCGACGCGGCGCAGCAGCGCCCGGATGCGGGCGACCAGTTCGCGCGAATTGAACGGCTTGGTGACGTAGTCGTCGGCACCGAGCTCGAGGCCGAGGATGCGGTCGATGTCCTCGCCGCGCGCGGTGACCATGATGATCGGAATCGAAGACGACATGCGCAGGCGCCGGCAGATGCTCAGCCCATCCTCGCCCGGCAGCATCACGTCGAGTACGACGAGATCAAAGCTCTCGCGCTTGAGCAGCGCATCCATCTCCACGGCCGAGCCGACCAGCACCGGCCTGAAGCCGTTGTCCTCAAGCACCTCGGCCAGCATGCGCGCGATATCGGCATCGTCCTCGACGCAGAGGATGCGTGCGTTGGTGACGGGGAAAGCCACGAGGTCGTATTCCAGGATTTGCATCACGGCATTTTAGAGGCCTCGGCCCCGGATGCGCAGTGCGCAAATATAGCGTTTTGTTAAGCCTGCACGGCCAAATGTGGCTCAAATAGGTCGCGCGGTTTCGCGAGCTACATCTGACTTAATATCTCTTAATCCCGACCCGGGCGGCCCTGCCCTATCGTGACGTGCGATCGTTCGTGGGGTGAGCGGTCGTTCGAGGGGTACATGAGAATCGAATTTCTGCCGGGCGCTGCGGTTGTGGTGGCGTTGTTGTCGGGCTGTGCCAGCGCACCGATGACGCGGGGCGGGTCACTGGCATCCTACGACAATCTCACGCCGTCCGACGGCGTGCTGGCGAAATCGCTGGTTCGCGTCAACAAGGACGAGGTCCTCGCTGCGAAGACGGTGCGGATCGTCCCGACGACCTTCTCGCAGGCAGCGTCGCCGACGCTGTCCCAGGAGCAGCGGCACCTGGTGGCCAACGCGATCGATCGTTCGCTGTGCGTCGGCCTAAGCGAGCGGCTTCAGGTCGTTGGTGCCGATCAGCCTGCGGATCTGTCCGTGCACGCGCTTGTCACCCAGGCGGCGCCCACCGACGAGGTCGCGGCGGGCACTTCCAAGGTGGTCAGCTTCCTGCCGAGCGCGCTCGGCGCAGGCGTGCCGGTGCCGGTGCCGCGGTTGCCAGTCGGGCTTGGCAGCCTGACCGTCGAAGCCGAGGTGCGCGATCAGGCCAGCCGCCAGCAGGCGGCGATGATCTGGGCCCGCGGGGCGAATTCGTTCACCAACTCGCCGATGGTCTCGAGCGCCGGTGACGCCTACGATCTCGCCCCTTCCTTCAGCGACGACTTCAGCAAGCTCGTCGTCACCGGCAGCACGCCATTCGGAAAGGCGCCGGAGCTGCCGTCGTTCGACAAGATTGGCGCAACGCTCGGCGGCAAGCCGAAATACGCGGCCTGCGAGGCGTTCGGCCGCAATCCCGGCCTGGCCGGAATGGCCGCCGGCAAGCTCGGCTTGCCGCCGGAATGGTCGGACAAGGCGCCGGCGACAGCTGGCCAATAGACAGCCTAGCCGGCGAAGCTCTTCTGCACCGCCTGGTCGAGCGTGGGCGCCGCCGAGATAGCGCTGGCGCAGCTCGCGCTTGAGCAGCTTGCCGCTCGGATTCTTCGGCAAGGCATCCACGAAGATGACCTGCTTCGGCACCTTGAAATGGGCCATCGACGCCGCGCAATGCTTGATGACGGCGTCGGCATCGAGGCTCTGGCCGGCCTTGACCACGACGATCGCGGTCACCGCCTCGATCCAGCGCGGATCAGGCAGCCCGACCACCGCGACCTCCGACACCGAAGGCAACCGGTAGATCATCTCCTCGACCTCGCGGCTCGCGACATTCTCGCCGCCGCTCTTGATCATGTCCTTCACGCGATCGACGACGGTGATGTAGCCGTCGGCATCGATGGTCGCGAGATCGCCGGAATGAAACCAGCCGCCGGCGAACGCGGCCGCAGTCTTGACCGGATCGTTGTAATAGCCTGACAACAGATGCGGCGAGCGATGCACGATCTCGCCGACCTCCCCCACCCCGACGTCGGTCATATCAGGCCTGACCACCCGCGTCTCGACATTGATCGCGGGCTTGCCGGCCGAGCCGGCCTTCGGCAGCTGGTCCTCCGGCGACAGCACGGTCGCGAGCGGTGCGATCTCGGTCTGGCCGTAGAAATTCCAGAACTTCACGTCGGGCAGCCGGCGCTGCAACTCGAGCAGCACCTCGACCGGCATGATCGAAGCGCCGTAATAGCCCTTGCGCAGGGTCGACAGGTCGGTGCGGTCGAACGCGCCCGAGCGCAGCATCGCGATCCAGATCGTCGGCGGAGCGAAGAACGAATTGATCTTGTGGGCCGCGATCAGCGCCAGGACATTGTCAGGCACCGGCTTGCCGGTAATGAGGCTGGTGGCGCCGAGATAGATCGCGGGCCCCAGAAAGACGTCGAGCTGCGCACAGTGATAGAGCGGCAGCGCGTGCAGCACCGTGTCGTCCGTCGCCATGCCGCCGTCGATGATGCAGCTGACATACTGCCACATGACGGCTTCGTGGGTGAGGATCGCGCCCTTCGGCAGCGACTCGGTGCCGCTGGTGTAGATGATCTGCGCGGGATCGAGGCTGTCCACCGACGCCTCCGGCGCCGACGCGTCGCTGTGCAACAGGCTGTCGAACGTCGTGATGCCGTTGGGCGCGGTGGCCGGATCCT
This sequence comes from Bradyrhizobium sp. USDA 4506, assembly GCF_054058795.1. Classification (NCBI taxonomy): domain Bacteria; kingdom Pseudomonadati; phylum Pseudomonadota; class Alphaproteobacteria; order Hyphomicrobiales; family Nitrobacteraceae; genus Bradyrhizobium; species Bradyrhizobium sp. USDA 4506. The sequence goes on from NZ_JBSSBM010000002.1 coordinate 3,514,151, forward strand.
CGCCGGGCAGCCAGACCAGGGTCTCGACCGCCGAGCCCTTGGCGGCCGCAGCGTGCGCCGTCTCCACGAAATCGGGGCCGACCGCGAGCAGCCTGGCGCCGGAATTGGCGAGGATGAAATTGATCTCGTCCGGATTGAGCATGAAGTTGATCGGCACCAGGATGGCGCCGATCCGGGCCACCGCAAAGCGTAGCGCGGCGAAGCCGTGCGAGTTGCGCGACAGCACCGCGACGCGATCGCCCTTCGCAACGCCGAGCGCGAGCAAGCCGCGGCCGAGCCGATTGCAGATCGCGTCCATCTCCGCAAAGCTCCAGCTCACCGCGCCGCAGATCAGCGCGGTCTTGCCGGGGTAGCGCTTCGCCGACCGGCGCAGCAGATCGCCGATGCTGTGCTCGCGGGCGCGCTGGATGGTTGCTGCGATGTCTCCGCTCATTTGTCCCTCCCGAATGTGCTTGTTGTCGTTGTCTTTGTCTTGTCTCGGCCGCGCCGTCGCTATTGCCGCGCGGCGTAAGCGTGTTCCATGTAGGTGTGCTCGACCGAGCGATCGAGCGAGGCGATCTTCTCGAAACCGCGCCGCCAGTCCTGCAGGTGCCGCCGCGTCCACAGCACGCCGGCCTCCTTGTCGCGCCGCTTGATCGCGTCGAGCAGATGATGGTGCGCCTCGACCAGCCGCGCGCCGCCCTCAGGCACGCCGCCCACGATCATCTCGGTGGTCGGAAAGAACAGTTGCGCGGCGGGCTCGCGCGCCAGCTGCAGCACGCGGTTCTGCGAGGCCTTGGCCATCAGCACATGGAATTCCGCATCGAGCTCGGCAAGCGCAGCGGGATTGCCAACGACAGCTGCGCTGCGCTCGAGATTGCCGGCGAGCTCGGCGATGTTCTCCTCGGTCGCGCGCTCCACCGCGCCCTCGACGCTCGCGACCTCCAGCGTCATCGAGGTCTCGAACAATTCGCGGAACGTCACCTCGTGCAGGATCAGCGCGCGGGACAGTCGCGTCGCGAGCTTGTTGTAGCGCGGCAGGCAGGCCTGCAGCCGGCGGCTGGAATCGCGGCGGATCAGTCCGCCCTCCTCGAGCACGCGAATGCCTTCGCGCACCGTCGAGCGGTTGACGCCGAACTGCGCAACCAGCTGCTGCTCGGTGCCGATCGGCTCGCCCGGCTTGATCCGCCCGTTGATGATCTCGCGTTCGATCGCGTCGGCGACCTTCTGATAGGCCGGCGCGACATCGATGCGCCGGAACAGCGGCGTGGTGGGCATCTTCAGCTCCCCGGGGCTCCCGATTGTCGTTTGTCGGACAAAGGATAGGCGAAGGCCTTTGGGGCGTCAAATGAGCGATATCCAGCCTGGTTGTCGCACCCAGGCGGGCGGAATTGACACCGGAACCAGGCAAATCTAGCTTTGTCGGACAAACTGATAAGAGCACCTCGGGGAGGCACACCATCATGAAATCCATCGTCACGAGTCTGTCCGCCGCCGGCCTGATCGCGGCTGTGCTGGCAGGGCCGGCGCTCGCCCAGCAGGCGCCGCTCAAGATCGGCGTGCTCACGGATTTCCAGTCGGTCTATTCGGACATCGGCGGCGCCGGCAATGTCGAGGCCACCAAGATGGCGATCGAGGAGTTCGGCGGGTCGATGTTCGGCAAGCCGATCGAGCTCGTCACCGCCGACGCCCTCAACAAGGCCGACGTCGCCGCCACCATCACCCGCAAATGGTACGAGGCCGAGAATGTCGACATGATCATCGACATGCCGACCTCGGCGACCGCGCTCGCCGGCATGGAGATGTCGAAGCAGTTCGAGAAGATCATGATCGTGACGGATGCGGCGAGCTCCGACATCACCGGCAAGTCCTGCTCGCCCTACACGCTGCACTGGACTTACGACACCTACGCCAACGCCCACACCGTCGGCAGCGCGATCGTGAAGAACGGCGGCGATACCTGGTTCTTCATCACCGCCGACTATCTGTTCGGTCATTCGATCGAACGCGACACCGGCGACGTGGTCCGCGCCGCCGGCGGCAAGGTGCTCGGCAGTGCGCGGCATCCGCTCAACACGCCGGACTTCTCGTCCTTCCTGCTGCAGGCGCAGGCCTCGAAGGCCAAGATCATTGGCATGGCCAATGGCGGCGCCGACACCATCAACACCATCAAGCAGGCCTCCGAATTCGGCATCGTCGCGGGCGGCCAGAACCTCGCCGGCATCGTGATGTTCATCTCGGATATCCACAGCCTCGGGCTCAAGCTCGCGCAGGGCCTGATCATCACCGAGGCCTACTACTGGGACCTCAACGACCGCACCCGCGCCTTCGGCAAGCGCTTCTTCGAGCGCATGAAGCGGATGCCGACGATGAACCAGGCCGCGACCTACAGCGCCACCCTGCACTACCTCAACGCGGTGAAGGCCGCCGGCACCAAGGAGACCAGGCCGGTGCTGGCCAAGATGCGCGCGACCCCGGTCCGCGACGCCTTCACCGACAACGGCGTGGTGCGCGAGGACGGCCGCATGGTGCACTCGATGTTCCTGTTCGAGGTCAAGAAGCCCGAGGAATCGAAGGCGCCGTGGGATTACTACAAGGTGCTCGCCGAAGTGCCCGGCGACCAGGCGTTCCGGCCGCTGAAGGACGGCGGCTGCCCGCTGATCAAGTAGGCAAACATGATCATGGCCGGGGTCCGGGACCTCGGCCAAGACATTAAAATGATTGGGAAAAGGCTGGCAGGAGTGGCAGGGCTCGAACCTGCGACCCCCGGTTTTGGAGACCGGTGCTCTACCAATTGAGCTACACTCCTGCAGGGAACCGGCGTCGCCGCCGGTTCGCGCCGTTTCAAGCACAGGGCATGGCCGGTTTGCAAGGGCGAAGCGGTGAAGCTTCTGTTCATTGCAAAACTTCTGCGCCAGACTTCGGCGATCACCCCGTGTCGGCACCTCGCCGCAAGAATCAAGAACCAGGGAGAGACCATGAACGCCCAAACCGCCACCAAGCACGCCGCCAGCCCGACCACCCCCTCTCTTCCCCTCGCCAAGCCCGAATCGATCGGATTGTCGAGCGCGCGGCTGCAGGCGATGTCCGACACCTTCCGCCGCGAGGTCGACAAGGGAACCGTGCCTGGCGTGACGGTGCTGGTGGCGCGGCGCGGCCAGATCGGCTGGTTCGACGCGATCGGCCGGCAAAGCCCGACCGCCTCGGCGCCGATGGCGCATGACACGATCTTCCGCATCTTCTCGATGACCAAGCCGATCGCCTCGATCGGCATCATGCAGCTGCTGGAGGACGGCCACTTCCTGCTCAACGACCCCGTCGCGAAGTTCATCCCCGAATTCGCCGAGACCAAGGTCGGCGTCGACAACAACGGCAAGCTCGAGCTGGTACCCGTGCAGCGGCAGATGACGATCCAGGACCTGCTTCGCCACACGTCTGGGCTTACTTATGACCACACCGGCAACGGCCCGGTGCAGCAGCTCTACCAGCAGTCGCGGCTGCGCAGCCGCAAGATCACCAATGCCGAGCACGCCACCATGCTCGCCGGCATGCCGCTGGTTTGCCAGCCCGGCGCCGAGTGGAACTACAGCCGCTCCACCGACATACTCGGCCGCATCATCGAGGTCGTCAGCGGCAAGACGCTCGGCGCGTACCTCACTGAGCACATCCTCTCGCCGCTGCAGATGACCGAGACCGCCTTCCACACCGGGGAAGCCAATGCCGGCCGCCTCGCCGAGGCCTTTGCCAACGATCCCTGGACCAACGAGAAGGTGCAGCTGTTCAACATGCTGGAGAAGCCGGCGATGGAATCCGGCGGCGGCGGCCTGGTTTCGACCACGATGGACTATGCCCGCTTCGCGCAGATGCTGCTGAACGGCGGCTCGCTCGACGGCACCAGGATCATCGGCCGCAAGACGCTCGAATTCATGGCCTCCGATCACCTCGGCGCCGGCGTGGCAATCCAGGGCACGTTGGTGTCGCCCGGCCACAGTTTTGGCCTCGGCTTCGCCGTGCGCATGCAGCAGGGCATCGCGCCGTTCTCCGGCTCGGTCGGCCAGTACTTCTGGAGCGGCATGGCCGGCACATTCTTCTGGATCGATCCGAGCGAAGACCTGATCGCGGTCTTCATGATGCAGGGCCCGGGCCAGCGCGAATATACCCGCTCGCTGGTGCGCAACGGGGTGTACGCGGCGGTGGAGTAGTCCGTCATTCCGGGGCGCGAACCTAAGATGCGCAATCGCGCATCGGGGAATCTCGCGCAACAACATCGAGATTCCGGGTTCAGCCCTGCGGGCTGCCCCGGAATGACGAGTGATGCTCAGCTGATCGTCGCGCCGCCGTCGATCACGATGGTCTGGCCGGTCATGAAGTCGCCGGCCCGCGAGCCCATCATCACGGCGGCGCCCGCGATCTCGTCCGGCACGCCGATCCGCAGCAGCGGCGAGCGCGCGGTCGAGGCCTTCAGATTGTCCGGATTGTCCCACAGCGCCTTCGCAAAGTCGGTCTTGATCAGGCCCGGCGCGATGCAGTTCACGCGGATATTGTGCTTGCCGTATTCGCAGGCGAGGTTGCGCGCGAGCTGCATGTCGGCGGCCTTGGAGATCGCGTAGGCGCCGAGGATGGTCGAGCCCTTCAGGCCGCCGATCGAGGACACGATGATGATCGAGCCGTCCTTGCGCTCGATCATCTGCGGCACCACCATCGAGATCAGCCAGTTGTTGGCGACGATGTTGTTGTCGAGGATCTTGCGGAACTGATCGTCGGAGATGCCGGCGAGCGGACCGTAGTAAGGATTGGACGCCGCGTTGCAGACCAGCACGTCGATCTTGCCGAAGGCGCGGTTGCTCTCGTCAACCAGGTTCTGCAGGTTTTCCTTCGACGAGATGTTTGCCGCGATCGCAACCGCGGTGCCCTTGCCGTAGCTGTCGTTGATCTCCTTCGCCACCTGCTCGCAGACGTCAGCCTTGCGCGAGGAGATCACGACCTTGGCGCCGTGCTCGGCCATGCGCTCGGCGATCGCGCGTCCGATGCCGCGCGTCGAGCCGGTGATGACGGCGACTTTTCCCTTCATGTCGAACAAGGTCATGTTTCTCTCCCTGATGTTAAGTGTTCGTCTTAGCGTCATTCCGGGGCGACGCACCAGCGTCGACCCGGGATCTCGAGATTCCCCGATGCGCAATTGCGCATCTGCGGTCTGGTCCTTCGGACCATCCCGGTATGACGATCACGCAAGCTTGCTCGCCGGCCTGACTTCAGGCCCGGACGGCTGATGCATCGCGGCGTGGCGCGGATCGGCAATCCACGGCTGCTGGTTCACCATCGGCAAGCGCCAGGTCGACAGGCCGGCGCTCGCGATGTGATCGAGCCGCGTCACCGAGACATTATCGATATCGAACGACAGCCCCCTGTCCGGCTGGCCGCCGAGCGCCAGCCCGACCGCGGCCTTGATCACGCCGCCATGGCCGACGGCGATGATATTCCTGCCCGCTTCCGCGGCGGTGATCCGCACAATGGTGCGGCAGACGCGGGTGTAGAGATCCATGTAGCTCTCGCCGCCGGGCGCGGGATCGTTGACGTCGGCGAACCAGGCCGTACCCGGCGGGCGACTGGCGAGAAACGCGGCGCGGTTCATACCCTGCCATTGGCCGAGATGCTGCTCGGCGAAGTCGCGTTCCTGCGTCATGCTTTCAGGCTTTGGAAACCCGGCAGCCCAGATCGCGTCCGCAGTCTTGTGTGTGCGCTTCAAATTGCTCGAATACCAGACCGCATCGCGCGGCAGCATCTTGGCGACCGCCTCGAACACCTCGACATCGCCGGTGTCGCAGTCGATATCCTCTTGTCCGTAGATGTTGCCGCCGTCGCTGCGCACCGGCGCGTGACGAACCCACCACCACCGCGTCACCGTCACCTCAGGCTTGTCTGGATTGGACATCGGATGAGCCCTTCAATAGTGTCCCGTCTCGCTGTACGTCACGCCGCACACCGTCTCAAGTGCTTCGGACGTTTGAAATTTTGTTTGAATTCCGTCGCGCGGCAGACGCGCCAAGGACCACCCGAACTAATCACGTGAACAGGGAGAAACTCATGGGCCGCCTCGAAGGCAAATCCGTCATCATCACCGGCGCTGGCAGCGGCATCGGCCGCGCCGCCTCGCTGCTGTTCACCAGTGAAGGCGCCAAGCTGATCGCGGTCGATCGCACCGAGGGCGTCAACGAGACCGCCAAGCTGGTGCGCGATGCCGGCGGCACTGTCGAGGCCGTCACCGCCGATGCCGGCTCGGAGAGCGACGTGAAGGCCTTCATCGAGAAGGCGGTCTCGAAGTACGGCAAGCTCGATGCGATCTGGGCCAATGCCGGCGTCAGCGGCGGTCTCGTCCCACTCGCCGACCAGACCGTCGAACACTGGCAGGAGGTGCTGCGCGTCAATCTGATCGGCCCATTCCTCGCGATCAAGCATTCGATTCCGCATATGACGAAGCAAGGTTCCGGCTCGATCGTCTGCACCGCCTCCGTCGCGGGCCTGAAGTCGGGTGCCAGCGGACATCCCTACGGCGCGAGCAAGGCCGGCGTCATCAGCCTGGTGCAGACCACCGCCTACTCGCTCTCCGGCACCGGCGTCCGCATCAATGCGGTGTGCCCGGGCCTGATCGAGACCGGCATGACCAAACCGGTGTTCGATCGCGCCAAGGAGCGCGGCACCCAGGACAAGATCGGCCAGCTCAATCCGCTGAAGCGCGCCGGCCAACCGCATGAGCTCGCCGCGATGGGATTGTTTTTGGCGAGCGATGAAGCGTCCTACGTCAACGGCCAGGCCATCCCGGTCGACGGCGGCCTCACCGCATCGATGCCGTATACGGGCAAGCCGATCTAGCGAGGGCAGTCTCCGTGGTTATCCCGGCTGCGGCCCCGATGGCTCCACATTCACGACCGTCGTCCCGGCGAAGGCCGGGACCCATAACCACAGGGTCGAGTAGTTGAAGAAGGCTGTTGCCCCAGCGTCGCGCATTCATTGGCATTTGGGGTAATGGGTCCCGGCCTTCGCCGGGACGACGCTGGAGATGGTTCGCATTCAAGGTGCCAAACAATGCGGTGTCATCACCTGCGCATACGCATGCGGGTGATCCAGTATTCCAGAGACCTCTGTGCTTGAGCCGAGAGGCCGCGGCGTACTGGATCGCCCGGTCCGAGCCGGGCGATGACAGCCGAGAATGGGGATACAGTTTCGCATTCTCGCGACATGAATCGCCCGAGTCTTGCCTTTCGTTCCGCTCTAGGTCCGCGCAACGCGCGACCCGATGATAAACTCCACGAAACCCATCATCTCACCGCGCGGATATATTCGATGGGTTTCGCTTCGCTCTACCCAACCCATCCCACACGCCTGGACCGCAATAACCGCCGGCAACGGTCCGAATATTGCTTGGCCTCGGCAGGCCAACCAGCTGTTATACTTCGCTGGCAGGATCGCTCGCACACTCGTCATTCCTCGCACAATCCCTCGCAAACGAACAGGCAATGCAAAATCAACGTTCCGACCGCATCCGCAAGCTATTGGCCGACCTCGTCGCGTTCGACACCGTCAGCGACCGCAGCAATCTGCCCCTGATCGACTACATCGAGCGCTACCTCGCCTCGCTTGGCCTCGCGGGGCAACGCATCGTCGATGAAACCGGGCAGAAATCCTCGTTGTGGGTCACTGTCGGCCCTGAGGACAAGGCCGGGCTGGTGCTGTCGGGGCATACCGATGTCGTGCCAGTTGTGGGACAGGACTGGAGCCACAACCCGTTCGAGCTCGTCGAGCGCGACGGCCGGCTGTACGGCCGCGGCACCACCGACATGAAGGGCTTTGTCGCCGTCTGCCTCGCGATGGTTCCCGAGATGCTCGCGGCCGATCTGAAGACGCCGATCAATCTTGCCATCTCCTATGACGAGGAGATCGGTTGCGTCGGCGTACGTCCGATGCTGCGCGAGGTCGCGCGCAAGCCGATCAAGCCGCTCGGTTGTTTCGTCGGCGAGCCGACCCAGATGCAGGTCATCATCGGGCACAAGGGCAAGCACGGCGTGCGCGCCACGTTCCGCGGGCTTGCCCGCCATTCCTCGATTGCGCCCGACGGCGTCAACGCCATCGAATATGCCGCTGACCTGATCACCGAGATCCGCCGCCGCGCCGCGTTGCTGACCGCGGATGCCGAACAAGGCAGCCTCTACGATGTCCCGCACTCGACCCTGCTCACCAGCATCGTGCATGGCGGCGCCGCGCTGAACATCGTGCCCGACCAATGCGTGGTGGAATTCGAGTGCCGCGGCATCGGCATCACCGAGTCGAGAGAGGTGACGGACGCGATCATCGCCTGGGCCAAGGCCGAGATCGAGCCTGACATGCGCAAGCGACATCCCGAATGCGGCATCGAATTCGAGGAGATCCTCGACTACCCCGCGCTCGACACCGCCGCCGACGCCGCCATCGTCACGCTCGCCAAGCAATTTGCCGGCCGCAACGACCACGCCAAGGTCGCCTTCGGCACCGAGGCCAGCCTGTTCGTCAGCATGGCGGACGTGCCGTCCGTTGTGATCGGCCCCGGCTCGATCGCACAGGCGCATACGCCGGATGAGTTCGTCGAGATGTCGCAGCTCGAGGCGTGCGGCGCATTCGTCGCACGGCTGATCGCACATTGCGCCAAGTGATTTGCAAATGATTGCGTAGGATCACGGACGCCTCACAACCCGTCCGGCGGTAGCCCCGGTCCCGTTGCGGCGGGACGGAGCTTGTCGCGCTTGCGCTCGCGGTAGAAGGCATAGAGGCCGGAGGCCACGATGATCGCGGCACCCGCGAGCATCGGACCGTCGGGCTTGTGGCCGAAGGCGAGATAGCCCGTCAGCATCGCCCACGGCAGCGCGGTATAGCGGAACGGCGCCACCGCCGAGATGTCGCCTGTGCGCAGCGACACGATGATGCACTGATAACCGATCAGGATCAGGACCGCGGCCAATATGAGCAGGCCGAGCGCGGTGCCGGACGGCGGCCGCCAGCCGCCGAGCGGGACAAGGACGACAGCACCCGCCGTCGTCACGGTCACGGTGGTGAGCAGCGTGATGAACACGGTCGGCAGCTCTTTCGGGATACGGCGGGTGGCGAGATCGCGCACCGCGCAGAAGCCGACCGACGCCAGCGCCAAGAGCGCAGCCTGGCTAAAGCCTTCCGCACCGGGCCGAACGATGACAAGCACCCCGATGAAGCCGGCCGCGATCGCAAGCCAGCGCCGCCAGCCGACCGGCTCGCCGAACACCAGCGCCGCACCGAGCGTGATGACCAGCGGCAGCGCCTGGAAGATCGCCGAGGCGTTGGCGAGCGGGATCTGCGCGATCGCGGAGAGATAGGTTAGCGTGCCGCCGATCTCGCCAAGGACGCGCAGCCCGACCGGCCAGATCAGCAGCACGCTGAAACTGCGCAGCGCGTCACGGTACCAGGCGAGCGCCGCGACCAGCACCATCGCAACCAGGCCGCGCACCAGCAGGATCTCGCCGATGTTGAGCTCCGCCGACACCGCCTTGGTGATGGTGTCGTTGACCGTGAAGCTGGCCATGGCCGCAGCCATGAACAGGCTGCCGCGAAGATTGGAGGAAAGAGCCAAAATGAAAATGTCCGATCAGGACCAGGGCGGGCGTTGACCGGACTGACTTGCCAAAGCGGCAGCGCGAACTCAAGTCACAGATGGCTACAATGCGGAAACATGCCGCACCTTGCAGCGGCGGCGCGAGCCTTTGGAATCGCGATCGGCCTGCTGCTCCCTCGCGCCGCTCTTGCCGGGTCAAGACGAGCGCAGCTCGCTCTTAGTGGGTTGAGTGAAGGGCTTGCTCCGCACAGACGGCGGCAAACGAGTTGCGGAGACTCCCCCTCACCCGGATCGCACTTCGCTTCGCTGCATGCGATCCGACCTCTCCCCGCAAGCGCAGGGGTGTCCGGGGAATGATTCACTGTGTCGCGGTGCATGCTCGGCAGGACCGAGGCAAATCGGTCTTTTCTGGTTGTCGAGACACAGAGGGCCGAGCATGCGATATCGCGGTAGCATTTTTGGAAGGCTGCTTGAACCGATCAATCGACGGCAGTTTCAGACGGTTGTGGATCGTCTGGACGGGGATGCCTACGACAAGTCGTTCAGGAGCTGGGATCATCTGGTGGCGCTGATCTATGCCCAGCTTAGCGGCAACAGCAGTCTGCGCGGGGTGGTGACTGGCTTCAACGCCAATTCGCAGCATCACTATCACTTGGGAACCGGCAAGCTGTCGCGCTCGACGTTGTCCGATGCCAATGCCCGCCGTCCGATCGGCATTTTCGCGCAAACCTTTGCGGCGCTGTCGGCGATGGCGCGTCGCCAGCTGCGGAGTGAAGGCATGGAGATGGTGCGTCTGATCGACGCCAGTCCGATCCCGCTCGGCAAGGTCTGCAGTTGGGCGACGTGGAACGGCCGCATCCGCGGCATGAAGCTGCATGTCGTCTACGACCCAAGGAGCGATGTCCCGACCTGCGTCGAGATGACGGCCGCGAACGTCAATGACATCGAGATCGGCCGACAGACCCCAATCCAGCCCGCCACCACCTATGTGTTTGACAAGGGCTATTGCCGTTTCGACTGGTGGCAGAAGATCAATGATAGCAAGGCTTTCTTCGTTACCCGGGCGAAGACGAGCATCCGTCTTCGCTCGCTCAGGCATCGCGCCATCCGCAAGCGTAACGGGGATGGCTTCGAAATCCTTGCCGATGACGAGGTGAAGCTCACCAGCAAGGGCGATTCGCGCCTTCCAATCCCGCTCCGCCGCATCAAGATCAGACGCGAGAAAGGCGGCAAGATCACACTCCTGACCAACGACCTTGTCCGTAGCGCCGTCGAGATCGCCGCCCTCTACAAGAGCCGATGGCAAATCGAGCTGCTGTTCCGCTGGATCAAGCAGCATCTCGATATTCGCAAGTTCCTCGGCGCCAACGACAACGCGATCCGCCTTCAGGTGCTCGCTGCGATGATTGCCTACCTGCTGCTGCGCATCGCCGCTCACACCAACTGCATCAAAATGCTCCCGCTCAGGTTCGCCGAACTCGTCGGCCAGCTCCTGCTCACGCGTCGATCCCTCGCTGCCATCGACAAACCTCCGCCCATCAACCCCAGCCGTCGGAAATCAACCATCTCACCTGACCAGATGGAGCTCCGCTATGCCTGAATTTCCCCGGACACCCCTGCCGCAAGCGGGGCGAGGTAAAAAGAAAAGCGGCGCGAGCCCTGTTGGATCGCGCCGCATTCTTGGATCAGGTTGCGCCGGCCTTCTGCGCGTATTCCCATGACGCCTGCGACAGCGGCACGGTGCGCTTGGCCGACTCGAGGGCCTTGGCATTCGCCGCGGTGCCGTCGCGAACCCGGCCCGCGATGCCCTGCGTGATGCCGGCAAGGCGGAACAGGTTGTAGGAGAAATACCAGTTCAGGTCCGGCACCGGGATGCCGGTCACGTCGCAATAGATCTGCGCCGCTTCATCCTGGCTCGGAATGTTCAATGCCTTGAGGTCGGCATTGACGAGGCCCGGCATGGTCCACTGCATCAACAGGTAGGTGAAGTCGGCCATGGGATCGCCGAGCGTCGACAATTCCCAGTCGAGCACCGCCTGCACCCGCGGCTCGGTGGCGTGGAAGATCATGTTGTCGAGGCGATAGTCGCCATGCACGATCGAGACGCGCTTCTGCTCCGGAACGGTTTTCGGCAGCCACTCGGCGAGCTTCTCGAATTCGGGAATGTGCTGCGTTTCGGAGGCGCGGTACTGCTTGGTCCAGCGATCGACCTGTCGCGCAAAATAATTGCCGGGCTTGCCGAAATCGCCGAGGCCGATCGCCTCGGGATTGAACAGATGAAGCTTGGCCAGCGTCTCGATCTTGCTGGCGAAGATCTTTCGGCGCGCGTCGGGCTCCTGGGTCGGCAGCGTCGGATCCCAGAACACCCGCCCCTCTTCCATCGACATGATGTAGAAGGCCGAGCCGATCACCGCGTCGTCGGTGCACAGCGCGTAGGCTTTCGCAACCGGGAAATTCTGCTTGCCGAGCGCCGCGATCACGCGGAACTCGCGATCGACCGCATGCGCCGACGGCAATAATTTACCGAACGGCTTGCGCCGCATCACGTAGTTGCGGCCGGGGGTCTCGAGCTTGTAGGTCGGGTTGGACTGGCCACCCTTGAACTGCAGGACCGTGAGCGGCCCCTGATAGCCTTCGACGTGTTCCCTCATCCAGGCGTCGAGACTAGCCTCGTTGATACGATGGCGCTCCTCGACTTCCCTTGTGCCGGAAAATTCTTCGTCTTTCCTGACGCCGTCCGCCACGATGACGCTCCCTCAACTCGATTTTTCAAAGAGCGCGTCGGGGCGCTCCATCAATCAGGCTGGCACGCCAGCCTGATCTCTCTTTTTCATTCTGAGCACGATGTGCGCGCGAACGCCATGCGTTCCGCATCATGCTCAGTGCGACGTGTTTGCATACTTCCGAAGTTCAAGTCTGGCAATGGCGCGATTGTGCACCTCGTCCGGACCGTCCGCCAGGCGCAGCGTGCGGATGTGGGCATAGGCGCGGGCGAGCCCTGCTTCGTCGGAGACGCCGCCGCCGCCAAAGGCCTGGATCGCCTGGTCGATGATCTTGAGCGCCATGTTGGGAGCTGCGACCTTGATCATCGCGATCTCGGCCTGTGCGGTCTTGTTGCCGACCTTGTCCATCATGTCGGCGGCCTTGAGGCAGAGCAGACGGTTCATCTCGATGTCGGTGCGGGCATCGCCGATGCGCTGCTCCCAGACCGAATGCTCGATGATCTTCTTGCCGAACGCGGTGCGCGAGGCGAGCCGCTTCACCATCTTCTCCAGCGCCTCCTCGGCCTGGCCGATGGTGCGCATGCAGTGATGGATGCGGCCCGGACCGAGACGGCCCTGGGCGATCTCGAAGCCGCGGCCTTCGCCGAGCAGGATGTTTTCCTTCGGCACGCGGACGTTCTCGAGCAGCACCTGGGCGTGGCCGTGCGGCGCATCGTCGAAGCCGAACACCGGCAGCATCTTCTCGACCTTGATGCCGGGGGTATCGAGCGGCACCAGGATCTGCGACTGCTGCTGATGCTTGGCGGCGTTGAAGTCGGTCTTGCCCATCAGGATCGCGATCTTGCAACGAGGATCGCCGACGCCCGACGACCACCATTTGCGGCCGTTGATGACGTAGTGATCGCCGTCCTTCTCGATCCGGGTCTCGATGTTGGTGGCGTCGGACGAAGCGACCGCCGGCTCGGTCATCAGGAAGGCGGAGCGGATCTCGCCGTCCATCAGCGGGCGCAGCCATTTGCGCTTCTGCTCCTTGGTGCCGTAGCGGATGAACACTTCCATGTTGCCGGTATCGGGAGCGGAGCAGTTGAACACTTCCGAAGCCCAGGAGATGCGACCCATCTCTTCCGACAGCAGCGCGTATTCGAGATTGGTCAATCCCGCGCCGTGGAATTCATCGTCCTCATGCGAGGACGGCGGCATGAACATATTCCAGAGGCCTTCGGCCTTCGCCTTCTTCTTCAGATCCTCGAGGATCGGGATCACCTTCCAGCGCGGGCCCTCGGCATCCTGCTTGTCGTAGATCGGCACGGCGGGCCGAACGTGCGTTTTCATGAAGGCCTGAACGCGCTCCAGCCACTCCTTCTGCTTGGGCGACATCGTGAAATCCATGGGACGCTCCTCGTTTCCTAGACTTGGGCCGCTGACCTGGGCCGATGACCTGGGCCGTAGCCATTTGCCGACATTGTTGACCCCGCCTCCGCGGCTCGCAAGGGCGTTCGCGAAAGGGCGGCGGCGGTGTGCCAGAATGCTGCCCCGCGATCCGCGGATTGACATTTCCGACCGTTCAAACGATAGTTTCATACAAATGTTTGAAATGCAACCTTGCGTTCGTCATTCCGGGGCAGCCCGCAGGGCTGAACCCGGAATCCGGAAATTGTGGAGCGAGATTCCGGGTTCGATGCTGCGCATCGCCCCGGAATGACCGGAGGCTCTCAGCCATGGCCAGCGACCAGACCCGATCCGCCATTCTCGCCGCCGCCGAGCGGCTCTATGCCGACCGCGGCTTCGGCGACGTCACGCTGCGCGACATCGTCGCGGAAGCGAACGTCAACCTCGCGGCGGTGAACTATCATTTCGGCTCCAAGGACGAATTGATCGCGGAGCTGTTCGTCACCCGCAGCATCCAGACCAACCGCGAGCGCCTCAACGAATTGCGGGCGGCGGAGGAAAAAGGCGGCGGCCGCGCCGCGATCGAGGACATCATGCGCGCCCTCGTCGGCCCCACCCTGCGCGGCTGCCTCGGGCCGGATCGCGAGGGCTCGACCGCGGCGCGGTTCATGATCCGCGCCTCGATCGAATCCGTGCCGCCGATCCGCCGCATCAAGAATCGCGAGGTCGATCACCTGCGCAAGTTCGCCGCGGCGATGCGCCGCGCGATGCCGGCCAGCAGCGACACCGAGCTCTATTGGGGCCTGCACTTCGCGCTCGCGATGGCGCACCACACCATCCGCGAGAAGGAACGCCTGCTGCGGCTGTCGGAAGGCAAATGCGATCTCGACGACGTCCGCGGCATCATCGATCGCGTGGTCACGGTCTCGGTGATGGCGCTGACGATGGGCGACGTGCCGAGCAAGCCGGCGCCGCGACCGGTCGCGATGCACGGGCGGCTGACGCGGCAGGATTTGTGAAGCGAGGGCGCCGCTGCGGCGCCCTGCCCTTACACCATCGCGATGCAGTCGATCTCGACGTCGAACGGCCCGGTCCATTCCGGGATGCAGACGAAGATCCGCGCCGGCGGCTGGTGTGGGAAGTACCTTGCATAGACTGCATTGAAGGTTGTGAAGTGCTTTGCCGAAGTGCAGAACACGTTGCACTTCATCACATTGTCGAGCGTGGCGCCGGCCGCCTCGAGGCATTGCTTGAGCTGCTCCATGACCAGCTCGCTTTGCAGCTCGATCGACGCGCCGGCGGCGAACTCGCCGGTCGCGGGATCGAACGGCGGCAGGCCGGAGACGAACACCATGTTGCCGGCCCGGGTCACCGGCGACGCCGGCGCCTTCCAGCGCTCCAGCCAACTCGAGATCGGTTCGACGCGGACCACTTCCCGTTTCATGATTGGCACCTTCGATGAGGGATCGATGGCGCCAACCTAGCAGGCGGATGTCAATGATGCCTCGATGCTGGTCGAAGTGTTGTTGCGGAATGACGACCCTGGTCCCGTCACCCTGAGGAGCGCGCCCTTGCGCGCGTCTCGAAGGGTCGACGGCCACCAGCGGGGCCGTTCATCCTTCGAGGCTCGCAAGAGCTCGCACCTCAGAGTCTGACTCATAAATCACCCAACCTTAGCTGCAGCCGCGAGTCTGCGGGTCAGGAGCCTGATGTGTGCAATCAGCAGCCAGGCAGCTTCGGTTGCCACCGTCGCCTCGAAGTCCTTGGCGAGGCGGCGGCATCTGCCGAACCAAGCGAATGTGCGTTCAACCACCCACCGCCTCGGCAGAAGCTGGAAGCCTTTGACGCCTTGAGGCCGCTCGACGATCTCGACAGTCCATGGACCGCAGTCTGAGAGCGCGTCGAGGAGTTGATTTCCGCGGTAGACCCGGTCGGCAAAGACGTGGCGCAGCCGGGGGAAGTTCATCCGCACGTTCTTCAGCAGCGGTACGGCGCCATGGCAGTCCTGAACGTTGGCCGGATGAACATGAACCCCGAGGAGGAGGCCATTGGTATCCGTCACGATATGCCGCTTGCGGCCGTAGATGCGCTTGCCTGCATCGTAGCCGCGCGGTCCGCCAGCTTGCGTGGTCGGCGCACTTTGACTGTCGATCACGGCTGCCGTCGGCTTCGGTGTCCGTCCAAGCTTTTTTCGCGCCCGTCGGACAAGCACGCTGACAATCCTCTGCCACCGGCCTGTATCCCGCCATCTATAAAAATAGCCCTGCACCGTCGAATAGGGCGGGAACTCCTGCGGCAACGCCCGCCACTGGCAGCCGGTCGAAACGATATAGAGGATCGCTTCGATCACACGACGCAGCTCCGTCTTACGCGGCCGGCCGCGCCGGTTCGCTCGCGGCAACAGGCGTCTGATCACCGCCCACTCCGCATCGGTCATATCGCTTGCATAACGCAGATCGTCCCGCCGATATTGCTCCCGAGTGATCTTGGTCCAGGGCATCGTGCTCTCCCTCGAATCTTTGCAAATCCGATGGAATCACACCCCACTGAGATCACTCACCCATTTTTCAGTCAGGCTCTCAGGATGACGGAGAAACTCC
Source organism: Bradyrhizobium sp. USDA 4506 (assembly GCF_054058795.1). NCBI lineage: Bacteria > Pseudomonadati > Pseudomonadota > Alphaproteobacteria > Hyphomicrobiales > Nitrobacteraceae > Bradyrhizobium > Bradyrhizobium sp. USDA 4506. Next base: position 3,530,455 of record NZ_JBSSBM010000002.1, read on the forward strand.
ACCGCCCGCGGCCTCGAAGTCAGTGCCTACAGAATCCCCTGCGCCTTCAGTCCCTCGACCTTGGCGTCGTCATAGCCGATGGTCGCCAGGATCTCCTTGGTGTCGGCCCCCAACAGCGGCGGGGCGCGGTATTCGGTGATCGGCGTGCCCGAGAAGGTCAGCGCGTTCCGGATCAGCGACAGGTTCGGCTCGAACGGATGGTCGACCTTGACCCGCATGCCGCGCGATTGCACGTGCGGATCGCTGAACACCTGCTCGAAATTGTTGATCGGGCCCGACGGCACGCCGGCCTCCTCGAGCTTCTCCAGCCAGTAGGCGACCGGCTTCTTCAGGAACAGCCCGGCGAAGATCGCCATGATCTCCTTGCCGTGCACGACGCGGTCGTTGTTCTTGACGAAGCGCTTGTCGTTCGCGAGCTCGGGCTCGCCGAGCACGGCGCAGGTGCGCTGGAACTGGCCGTCATTGCCGACCACCAGCATCAGCTCGCCATCAGTGCAGCGGAACACGCCGGCCGGCATGCCGCCATTGCCCCAGGTGCCGCGGCGCGGCGGGGTCTTGCCATTGACGAGGTAGATCTGCAGCCAGTGCGACAGCGATGCGATCACCGTGTCGAACAGGCAGACGTCGATGTGCTGCCCTTCCCCGTTGTTGGCGTCGCGATGGTAGAGCGCCGAGAGGATGCCGATCGAGGTGTTCATGCCGGTCATGTAGTCGACGATCGAGGGGCCGACCTTCATCGGGCCCTCGCCCGGCTCGCCGTCGATATGGCCGGTGACGCTCATCAGGCCGCCCATCGCCTGCAGGATCGCATCATAGCCCGCGCGCGGCGCGTAAGGTCCGGTCTGGCCGAAACCCGTCACCGAGCAATAGATGATACCGGGGTTGAGCTGCTTGATGGTCTCGTAGTCGAGACCGTAACGCTTGAGGTCGCCGACCTTGTAGTTCTCCATCATCACGTCGGCCGTCTTGGCGAGCTCGCGGATGATCGCCTGCCCTTCCGGCTTGGCGATGTTGACGGTGACCGACTTCTTGTTGCGGTTGGCGCAGAGGTAGAACGAGTTGTTGTTGTTCTGCTTGCCTTCGGGATCGGTGAGATAGGGCGGGCCGAAGGCGCGGGCATCGTCGCCGCCGCCGGGCCGCTCGATCTTGATCACCTCGGCGCCGAGATCCGCCAGCATCTGGGCCGACAGCGGGCCCGCGAGCACCCGCGTCAGGTCGAGAATCTTGATGCCCGAGAGTGGCAGAGCCGACATGAACCTTCCTCCAAATCTTGCGATATCTTGATTGTGTCGCACCGGGCCGCTGCCCGCGCGCGCTCAAGCCTGCCGATACACCATTTTGGTGTGACGAGCACTGCATTGTCGGCATGAAGCCATCCCCGGGCGGCCTATGTGCGGCGCACCGGCGGTATTTGGCCGGAACCGGCCGGCCCCCGCCCCGATTGCCGCCACGCGAAATTGTGAAGATGGCCGACACCCATTTGCCTCAGCGTCAGCGGTATTTTGCCGCGACGAGGAGGAAAACATGCGGACGATCACGACGGTCGGGTTGCTGCTGACGCTGCTTGCGGCCGCGATGCCGCCGGTGGACGCGCGCGGCAGCCACGGCCATGGCGGCGGGCACGCGATGCACGGCATGCACGTGGGCGGCGCCACTGGCGCCGGCAGTTTTGCCGACGACAAGCGCCACGGCAACGACCCCTACACCAAGGCGGCCTCCGACGAAGAGGACCGCCTGCTCAACAGCAAGCTGAAGAGCATCTGCCGCGGCTGCTAGGACGACGTCCAGCGAAGCCGCGCCAGGATCGCGCGGCCCATGATCCAGTCCTTGTCGCTTTCGCTGAGGAACGGAAGCTCCTCCGTGAATTGCGTCACGCGCTGCCGGTAAGTGGCCCGGGCGAATGAGTTGGTTAGATCGGTCCCCCAGTGGCAGCGCTCCGGGCCGTAGGCGTCGAACAGGCGGTGGATGTGCGGGATCACGTCGCGGAATGGATATCGCTCAGTCGAAATCAGCGGGACCGACGACAACTTCACCGATACATTCGCATATTTTGCGAGCGCGGCCGCCTGGACGATAGCCTCCGGCACCATGTTGTTTTCCGATGAGCCGGGACGAGGGCGAAGTCCCGCGCCGACGCCCATGTGATCGATGATGAGCGTAAGTTGCGGGTGCCGCTCGGCGATGCGGGCGAACAGCGACGTCTGCCCCTCAGTGAGAAACATCACCGGCAGGCGGGCCTTCTCCGCCGCCGGCCAGAACCAGTCCGCGGTTCCGTCTGTCAGCCACGCCGCTTCGCCGGGGCCGACGTTCAACCTCACGCCCAGTACGCCGGGCTGGTCGCGCCAAGTCGCAAGCCGTGCCGCGCGGTCGGGCTTGTCGAGGGCGACACGCGCCATGATGGCGAAGCGGCCCGGGTACCGTCTGACTGCCTCCTGGGCATAATCGATGCGCTCACCTTCAAGCGACACTGGCGGAACGATGACAACGCGATCGACGCCAGCCTCGTCCATCAGTGGAATGACTCGCTCGATGGTGAAGGGCTCCGGGAGCTGCGGCTTGGCACCGGGGAGCCAGGGTCTCTCCGGAGTGCTTGCCGGCCACAAGTGAACCTGCGAATCGACGATCACTCGTTTTTGCTGCGCGACTGCTACAGTGGCGCGTTGCATTGACAGCGCGACACCGGTCGCGACGGCGCCGGTCAGAAGATGACGGCGTGAAGGCATGTAATGTCCTTCCTGTTCTATGGCTTTGGTCACGACATGATGGTGATCGGCACGGCGCGCCTCAGCAGGGGTAACCGCAAACTGGCTCGCAATATTGAAGATCACATCAGGAAATTGCGGCCGTAGAAATAGGGCTCACGGTCAATTTGCGCCGCAACAATCTTGAATCGCGCATTTCTCGGCTGGGCCCTGGCGCGGCGACCTACGACGCGATCGCCTGCCGCGGCTGCGCGGTGGCGCCGATCAGCTTGCCGATCTCGGGCTTGCAGCCGCCGCAATTGGTGCCGGCCTTCAGACAGCGGCCGATCGCATCGACGCTGTCGGCGCCCTTTTTGATCTCGGCGGTGATCTGGTGCCGTCCGACGCTGAAACAGGAGCAGACGATCGGGCCGACATCCTCGCCCGCGCCGAACGGCCGTCCCGCGAGCAGCGACATCCGCGCATTGGCCGACAATTGCTGCTCGGCGAACAGCCCGGTCAGCCAGGCCCGCGACGGCAGCGCGTGATCGGGCGCGATGAACACGCAGCCCTCGAGCCGGCCGTCGCGCACCGCCGCGTAGCGGAAGCGTCCCGCCGCCGGATCGCGATAGGCGATCCACTCGATCTCGACACCTTCGAGGCCGAGCTGCGCCCTCGCCCAGTCGCGCCAGCTCTCCGGGCGAGTGTCGAGCGCGAGCTCCAGCCGCGTGCAATCGCCGGCCTTGCCGTAGACCCAATAGCCGCTTGCCGGACGCCTGATCGCGTCGCGGCTCAGGATGAAGGCGTGCCATTTCGGCGTATAGCGATCGGCCTTGACCGGCGTGTGCTTGGACTCCGGCTGGCCGGACACTGGATCTGTCGCCGGATTGACCAGCGCGTTGACGCGCCCCTCGCCGGCGAACTCCGCGTTCCAGTGCATCGGCACGAACACGCAGCCGCGGCGCTGGTCGGCGCTGACCACGACGCGCGCGATCATCTCGCCCCAGCTGCTGGTCAGCCGCACCAATCCCTCGTTTTGCAGCCCGGCCTGCCGCGCATCCTCGGGGTGAAACTCGGCATAGGGCTCGAACACATGCGCCAGCAGCCGGCCGGTTTTGCCGGTCCGGGTCATGGTGTGCCACTGATCGCGCACGCGGCCGGTGTTGAGCACCAACGGAAAGTCGCGGCTGGTGGCGTGGCGCGCCGCGCGCGGCGCCACCGGCACGAAGCGCGCCTTGCGGTCCGGCGTGAAGAATTGCTGGCTCTCGAACATCCGCGACGTGCCGGCCGGATGGTCCGACGTCACCGGCCACTGCACCGGCGCCAGCGCGTCATAGGCGGTATCGTCCAGCGCCGCCAGCGCCGAGATGTCGAAATCGCGCCGGCCGCTATTCTCGAAGCCGGACAGTTCGGCGTGCTCGCGGAACACCTCGGCCACCGAGGCATAATCGAAGCCCGAATATCCCATGCGACCGGCGACGTCGCAGATAATGCGCCAGTCGGCGCGCGCCTCGCCCGGCGCTGCGAGAAACGGCCGCTGCCGCGAGATCCGGCGCTCGGAATTGGTGACGGTGCCGTCCTTCTCGCCCCACGCCAGCGCCGGCAGCAGCACGTCGGCATGGCGCGTGGTGTCGGTGTCGCGCATGCAATCCGTCACCACGACGAGCTCGCAGGCGTCGAGCGCGGCGCGCGCGCGATCGGCATCCGGCAGGCTCACCACCGGATTGGTCGAGATGATCCACACCGCCTTGATGCGGCCGTCGGCGATCGCGTCGAACATGTCGACCGCTTTCAGCCCGGCCTTCTCCGCGATCACTGGCGCACGCCAGAACCGCTGCACCAGCTCGCGATGCGCGGGATTCTCGATCTCCATATGCGCGGCGAGCTGGTTGGCGAGCCCGCCGACCTCGCGGCCGCCCATCGCGTTGGGCTGGCCGGTCAGCGAGAACGGCCCCATGCCGGGACGGCCGATGCGTCCAGTCAAGAGATGGCAATTGATGATGGCGTTGACCTTGTCGACGCCGCTCGACGACTGGTTGATGCCTTGCGAATAGAGCGTGACGACGCGCTCGGTGCGCGTGAACCAGTCGAAGAACAGCCCGACCGCGCCTTCGGTCAGGCCGCAGGTCGCCGCGGTCTGCGCCACGGTCTGGCCGCCGACCTGCTTCAGCGCGTCGACCACACCCGTCGTGCAATTGCCGACAAAGCCGCGGTCGACCGCGTTGCTGCCGGCGAGGAAGGCGAACAGGCCGTTGAACAGCACGGAATCGCTGCCCGAGCGCAGCGGCAGATGCAGATCGGCGCCCTCGCAGGTCGCGGTGCGGCGCGGATCGATCACCACGATCTTGCAGGCCGGATTCTTCTCCTTCGCCGCCAGCATGCGCTGGTGCAGGATCGGATGGCACCAGGCGGCGTTGGAGCCCACCAGCACCAGAAGCTCCGCCTGCTCGAGATCCTCGTAGCAGCCCGGCACGGTGTCGCTGCCGAAGGCGCGCTTGTGCCCGGCGACGCTGGAGGCCATGCACAGCCGCGAATTGGTGTCGATATTGGCGGTGCCGACGAAGCCCTTGGCGAGCTTGTTGATGACGTAATAGTCCTCGGTCAGGAGCTGGCCGGAAACATAGAACGCAACCGCGTCGGGCCCGTGCTCACGAATGATCCTGCTAAAGCCATCGGCGACGCGATCGAGCGCGTCGTCCCACGCCGCCGGCGCGCCGTCCACCATCGGCTCGAGCAGACGCCCGTCGAGATCGATGGTCTCGGCGAGCGCCGAACCCTTGCTGCAGAGCCGGCCGAAATTGGCCGGATGCTGCTTGTCGCCCTCGACCTGGACGGCGCCCGCCGCGTCCTTCGACGCGATGACGCCACAGCCGACACCGCAATAGGGACACGTGGTCTTGACGGACATTGCCTGACCGCTCAGCTCACCGCCGCCGCCTGCCGCACCGACAGCCAGACAACGCCGTTCTCGACCTTGGCCGGGTGGGTATGCGTGCAGCCTTCGTCGGGCGCGACCGCCTGCCCGCTCGCCAGCTCGATGACGAAGTTATGCAGCGGACAGGTCACGCGCTTGTTGTGCACGATGCCCTGCGACAGCGGCCCGCCCTTGTGCGGGCAGCGGTCGTCGAGCGCGAACACCTCGTCGCTCTCGGTCCGGAACACCGCGATGTTGCCGCCCGGCGTGCGCACCACGCGCGAGCCGAGCCGCGGAATGTCGGTCAATGCGCCGATTTCGATCCACTGGGTCATGCGAGCTCCAATTCGGCGAGAGGCGCGAACTCGTTGCGATCGACGCCGCGGCTGGCACGCTCGGCCCACGGATCGGTCTGCGCGAACTGCTGTGAATAGGCAAAGCGAGCGAACAGCGCCTTGCGGTTCGCAACGTCATCGACCACCCGCTTCCTGATCTGCTCGAGACCGACGCGGTCGCACCATTTGTACATGCGCTCGAGATACCAGCCCTCCTCGCGGTAGAGCTGGGTCAGCGCCACGATCACCTCGAGGCATTCGTCTTCGGTCTCGACCTTGGTCAGGAACTCGGTGCCCTTGATGTGCAGTCCGGCGGCACCGGCGAAATGGATCTCGTAACCGGAATCGACGCAGACCACGCCGACGTCCTTGCAGGTCGCTTCCGCGCAGTTGCGCGGGCAGCCGGAGACGCCGAGCTTGACCTTGGCCGGCGTCCACGAGCCCCACATGAACTTCTCGAGCTTGACGCCGAGGCCGGTGGAATCCTGGGTGCCGAAGCGACACCATTCGGAGCCGACGCAGGTCTTCACCGTGCGCAGGCCCTTGGCGTAGGCATGGCCCGACACCATGCCGGCGTCGTTGAGGTCGGCCCACACCGCCGGCAGGTCCTCCTTCTTGACGCCGAGCAGGTCGATGCGCTGGCCGCCGGTGACCTTTACCGTCGGGATGCTGAACTTCTCGGCGACGTCGGCGATCGCGCGCAGCTCGCTCGGCGTCGTGACGCCGCCCCACATCCGCGGCACCACCGAATAGGTGCCGTCCTTCTGGATGTTGGCGTGGACGCGCTCATTGATGAAGCGCGACTGCTGATCGTCGCGATATTCGCCGGGCCAGGTCGCGAGCAGATAGTAATTCAACGCCGGACGGCAGGAGTGGCAGCCGTTCAGGGTCTTCCACTCCATGAAGCGCATGACCGCGGGAATGGTCTTGAGCTGCTGCTCGACGATCACGCGGCGAACGTCGTCGTGGCTGTGATCGGTGCATTTGCACAGCGGCTTGACCTTCGGCGCCGCCGAATAGTCGCCGCCGAGCGTGAACGCCAGCACCTGCTCGACAAGGCCGGTGCAGGACCCGCAGGACGACGATGCCTTGGTGTGAGCGCGGACATCATCGAGCGTGAACAGCTTCTTCTCGCTGATCGCCTTGACGATGGCACCCTTGCAGACGCCGTTGCAGCCGCAGATTTCGGTCTCGTCGCTCATCGCGGCAACCGAGCTCTGGCCGCTGACGCCGCCATCGCCGAGATTGGCGGCGCCGAACACCAGGCGCTCGCGCATATGCGAGACGTCGGTGCCGTCACGCAGGTGCTGGAAGTACCAGGGACCGTCGATGGTGTCGCCATAGAGCACGGCGCCGACGATCTTCTTGTCCTTCAGGATGATGCGCTTGTAGACGCCGCGGTTGGCGTCCTGCAGCACGATCTCCTCCTTGTCCGGCCCCGGCGCGAAGTCGCCGGCGGAGAACAGGTCGATGCCGGTGACCTTCAGCTTGGTCGAGGTGACCGAGCCGTCATAGGTGGCAAACCCCTTCATCGCGAGGTGGTTGGCGCAGACCTTGGCCTGGTCGAACAGCGGCGCGACGAGACCGTAGGTCTGGCGGCGGTGCTGCACGCACTCGCCGACCGCGTAGATGCGGCCGTCATAGGTCTGCATGGTGTCTGAGACGACGATGCCGCGCTCGCAGTACAGCCCGGCCTTCTTGGCGAGCTCGAAATTCGGGCGGATGCCGACCGCCATCACCACGAGATCGGCCGGCAGCTCGGTGCCGTCGCCGAAGCGCACGCCGGTGACGCGATCCTCGCCCAGGATCGCCTGGGTTTGTGCGGGCATCTTGAACACCATGCCGCGCTCTTCCAGCGACTTGCGCAAGAGACCGCCGGCCACCGGATCGAGCTGACGCTCCATCAGCGTGTCGAGCAGATGCACGACCGTGACGTTCATGCCGCGCTTCATCAGCCCGTTGGCGGCCTCGAGGCCCAACAGGCCGCCGCCGATCACCACCGCGTTGCGATAGTCGGTCGAGGCCTTGATCATGCGATCGACGTCATAGATGTCGCGGAAGCCGATCACGCCCGGCAGTTCCTTGCCCGGCAGCGGCAGCATGATCGGGTTTGAGCCCGTCGCGATCAGCAGGCGGTCATAGGGCACCCGTTCGCCGGCCTCGGTGACGACTTCGCAGGTCCGGCGATCGATCATGGTGATCGTCTCGCCCTTGCGCAGCGTGATGTTGTTGTCCTCGTACCAGTCGACGGTGTTGAGCATGATGTCGTCGACGGTCTTCTCGCCGGCGAGCACCGGCGACAGCAGGATGCGGTTGTAATTGCCGTAGGGCTCGGAGCCGAACACCGTGATGTCGTAGAGATCGGGCGCGCGCTCCAGCAGCGCCTCGACCGTCCGGATGCCGGCCATCCCGTTGCCGATCACCACGAGCTTCTGCTTGGTCACTTTGTCGAGCATGGTCTGCCTTTCAATTCCGACGGCGCTGCGCAGCGACGCGGCGTGCGTCGTTGATGGGCACCGATAAAGGTTTGGAGTTGTAGGAAGCCCAGCCGCGGGCGCAGACCGTCTTCGATGACGACCAATGTTCCGTTATTGATTGATATTCAAAACGCGTGCCAACTCGTGGCGGGCGAATCCGGCTGCAAAATCAATAGGTTTCCGGCCGATCAAAATCCACCGGTCCGCGCGCCGCGCCGACAGCCGGCCGAAATTTTAGCCACGCCGATGATCTCTTGTGCATCACAGCATCGCGGGCCGCGATGGCGATCGCGAAATCGCATTTGATGCGCGATCGCACGGACTTGGCGCATCGCACAAAAAAGCACCAGCATGCACGTTTGCGCAGCGGCACTTGCCGCAAGCCACGCCACGCGCGGCGGCGGAACGCTGTTCGCGATTGCGCGGCAACGTCTTGCGACTGCACGGCAAAGCGACGCGACCTGATCGATGGCACGGTAATTGCTGACCCCAGCTGTTGACGGAGTGCGTCTCAACGACGAGCGCACTCACGATTCACCAACATTCCATTTGTCTGCGCCTGAGATGGCCGCGCTTTCGCGGCTGCCTCCGCCGCATCAACGCGAGATGCTTGCGATGAAGCTAGCCGAGTTCAAGAAGGCAGGTCACTGGCCGACACTGCTTGCCGCGTTCCTGTACTTCGACATCAGTTTCATGGCGTGGGTCGCGCTCGGACCGCTGATCGTCTACATCGCGCGAGACATGAATCTGGCCGTGAACGAGAAGTTCACCCTGGTCGCCATTCCCGTGCTGGCCGGCGCGCTGCTGCGCGTGCCGATGGGCATTCTCGCCGACATCATCGGCGCCAAGCGCACCGGCATCATCGCCCAGCTCGTCGTGATCGCCGCGACTGCTGCGGTGTGGCACTTCGGGCTGACCAGCAAGCTCGCGATCGAGCTGTTCGGGCTTGCGCTCGGCGTCGGCGGCGCCTCGTTCGCCGTCGCCCTGCCCCAGGCGAGCCGCTGGTATCCGCCGCAATATCAGGGCGTGGTGATGGGGATTGCCGGTGCCGGCAATATGGGCGTCGTGCTCGACACGCTGCTCGCGCCGACCATTGCCGAGCATTGGGGCTGGCAGGCCGTGTTCGGCTGCCTGCTTATTCCGATGCTGATGGTGCTCGCCTATTACGCGGTCGCAGCCAAGGACGCGCCGGGCGAGCGCAAGAAGGTCTCGCTGCAGGCCTACGGCGCACTGCTGAAGGATTCCGACAGCCGCTGGTTCATGTTCTTCTACTTCATCACCTTCGGCGGCTTCGTCGGCCTCGCCAACGCGCTGCCGCTCTATTTCACCGTGCAGTATCATGTCTCCGGCGTCGCGGCCGGCATGCTGGTCGCGCTGATCGTCGCGTTCGGCTCGGGATTCCGTCCCGTCGGCGGCATGATCGCCGACCGGATCGGCGGCATCCGTTCGCTGTCGATCCTGTTCGGTGTCGTGGTCGCGGCCTATCTCGTCATTGCCTTCATGCCGGAGGGCCCGACGGCGCCGACGCAGGCCGGCTGGGCGTTGACGGAACTGCCGCGCATCGCCTGGATCTCGGTGCTGCTGTTCTCGATCGGCGTGCTGGCGCTCGGCATGGGCAACGGCGCGGTGTTCCAGCTAATCCCGCTGCGCTTCCGTCACGAGATCGGCCTGATGACCGGGCTGGTCGGTTGCGCCGGCGGCGTCGGCGGCTTCTTCCTCGCCCAGACGCTCGGCGCCGCCAAGGGCATGACCGGCGGCTTCGGCGCCGGCTTCCTGTTCTTCGGCGGGCTGGCGTTGCTTGGCTTCATCGGACTTGCCATGGTCAAGGTTCGCTGGCGCACCACCTGGGGCGCGGTATCGGGAGCGCGCGTCTGAGGACTCCGCTCCGCAACATGACGGGGCCCGGACGTGGCGAACGGTTCGCAACGGGACTTGGGGGTGCGCGTCGGCTTTGCCAGCGAGACCGGCAAGCGCGCCGCCAATGAGGACTATGTCGCGGCCTGCTTGGGCCAGCCGGGCACGCTGCATCGCGATGTGGTCGCCGCGGTCGCCGACGGCGTCGGCGGCCACAAGGGCGGGCGCGAGGCCGCGGAGGTTGCGGTCCGCAGCTTCATCGACGCCTATTATTCGTTGCCCGAGACGCTCGGTGTCCGCCGCCGCGCCGCGCGGGCGCTGGAAGCCGCCAACAGCTGGATCCACGGCCAGGGCCGCGTCGATGCCGCGCGCAGCGGCATGGCCTGCGCGTTCTCCTCGATCATCCTGTCACGGCGGCAATGCCATGTGATCCATATCGGCGACACCCGTGCCTATCGCCTGAGCGACGGCCGGCTGGAACGCCTGACGCAGGACCATATCGCCGGCCGCGGCGACCTCGCCCACATGCTGAGCCGCGCCATCGGTTTCGAGGAGTTCGCCCGCTTCGACTACACGTCCCTCGGGCTCCGGCAACATGATCGCCTGCTGATCTGCAGCGACGGGGTTCACGGCGCGCTCGGCGATTTGCGTCTCCAGCAATTGCTGGAGGAACGCACGCCGCCCGACGAGTCCGCGCGCAGCATCGTCGACGCCGCCCTCGCGGCCGGCAGCAGCGACAACACGACCGCGCTGGTGCTCGACGTCGTCGACCTGCCGCCGGCGGACCGCGACGACCTTACCCACGCGATCGCGACGCTGCCGATCCTCGATTTGCCGGTGACCGGCGATACGATCGACGATTTCAGCCTCGGCGACGTCTTGTCCGACGGACGCTACAGCCGCCTGTTCAAGGCGATCGACAAGCGCGCCGGCCGCGACGTGGTGCTGAAGTTTCCCCATCCACGGGTCGCGAGCGAAGGCTCCTACCGCCTCGCCTTCGTGCGCGAGGCCTGGGTCGCCGCGCGCGTGCGCAGCCTCTGGATCGGCGAGATCATCGAGGTGCCGGCGGAGCGGCAGACCAGGCTCTATTCGGCGATGCCGCTCTACGAGGGCGAAACACTGGAGCAACGGCTTGGTCGCGCGCCGCGGCTGTCGCTCACCGACGGCATCGCGATCGCAACCAAGCTGGTGCGTGCGGTCACCGCGCTGCACCGCGCCGGCATCATCCATCGCGACATCAAGCCGGACAACGTGATCCTGCTGAAGGACGGCGGGTTGCGCCTTGTCGATCTCGGCGTCGCGCGGGTGCCGCTCTTGGAGGATTTTCCCGCCGAGGACATTCCGGGCACCGCGAGCTACATGGCGCCCGAACTGTTCGGCGGCAAGGCCGGCGACGAGGCCTCCGACCTGTTCGCGCTCGGCGTCACGGTCTACCGCATGTTCACGGCGAACTATCCGTTCGGCGAGATCGAGCCGTTCTCGCGGCCGCGCTTCGGCAAGCCCGCGCCGCTGTCGCGCTACCGGCCGGATCTGCCGGCCTGGCTCGACGCGGTGATCGGCAAGGCGCTCAGCGTCGACCCGGCACAACGCTTCGGCGATGCCATCGAATTCGCGCACGAACTGGAAAACGGCGCGACCTGGGCCGGCCCCGCCGTCACCACCCGCAAATCGCTGCACGACCGCGATCCCGTGACCTTCTGGAAGGTGCTGTGCGCGATCCTGGCCCTGATCGTCGTGGTGCTGCTGGCTCGGCATTAGAGTAGCTCCGTCATGCCCGGCCTTGTGCCGGGCATCCACGTCTTCGCTGCAATCGCGTAAGAAAAGACGTGGATGGCCGGGACAAGCCCGGCCATGACGAAAAGAAAGAGAGTCATTTTAGATCAGTTAGGCAGCTGAAATTTGGCTATTTCAGTTTGCAGCTCAGGACCCGGCGCGGCGGATCGTGATGCGGGTCTCGTCGGTCATGTCCTTGAGCTCCTTGTTCGGCTCGCGGTAGAGATGGCGCTCGATCTCGACCGTGCGGCCGTCGATCGTCTTGGTGCATTTCTCGTCGACAAATACGCCGCCGACCTCCTGCTTGTCGGCGCCCGGCTGTGCCTTGGAACAGGTCCAGCCGTCCTCGCCATAGCGCGACCTCGCCTGCAGGCCGAGCAGGAAGGCCTTCTTGCGCAGATAGAGCCGCGCCTTCGGATCGGTCTCGATCATCAGCGCCGCGATCTTGGCGTCCTTGTCGATCATGACGGTGAGGATCGCGGGATGGCCGCCGACCATGGTGCCTTCCCGCCCACTCTCGCGATCGTACTCGAAGCGGATGCCGCGCAGCTGGTCCGGTCCGGCCTGGCAAGCCTGCCATTGCGCCCAGTCAGCCAATCTGTGGGTCTTCTCGCCGATGCAAGTCAGGTTGATGTAGCCCGCGTCCGGCACGCTGCTGATCGCCATTCCGACGCTGATGTCGCGCAGGTCTCCCGCGGTCGCCATCGCCGGCACCGCTGCCGTGACGGTGACAGCGAAGACCAAGCCACGGATTGCCGATCCTTGCTTGCTCATGGCTTTGCCTTCTCGCTCTGATCGGACGGCGCGGCGGCGTGGCCGGCCTCCTTGTAGATGTTGCAGACCCGCGAGCCATCGCCGAAGAACGCGATGCATTCATCGTAGGTCGGCTCGCCCTTGCCCTTGACGCGGGCGAGCACGTAGTCGGCGACGGCCTCGATCTCGTTCGGCCGCAGGAACACATTCGCTTCGGGCGGCATGCGGTCCGCGACGTCCTGCCGGGTCATCTCGTAGCATTTCGTGGTGTCGTAGGAGCCGCGCACGAAGAACGGCATGCCGGTGCCCGGCCGGCCGCACGTCACGGTCTCGATGATCTGCTCGCGGGTCAGCTCGGTCTTGCGCAGCGACAGCGCGTCGCCGCCATAGCCGCCGCCGCCATTGCCGTGCCATTTGTGGCAGCCGACGCAATTGCCGCGCTTGAACACCGCCTTGCCCGCATCGGTCGGATCGCTCGCCGACTGCGCTTGCGCGGTACCGATAAATCCCATCACCAGCGCGCAGCCGAGCCACGCGCCAACCAGCGATATTTTTTTCATTTGTCTTGTTTCTTGTCTTTTTTCTTGTCTTTCTCGGCCAAATCGACGCGGGAGGCCTCGGTGAGAGGCCTCCCGCGCTTGCGACGTCAAAGGGCGAACACGTAGAGCATCGAGCCCGGCTGCATCCGCTTCAGCTCGGGCGTGGCATCGATGAACCACTTGTCCCAGGCACCGCCGAGGCCGACCAGGATCGCGACATACTGCTTGCCGTCCACCGAGAACGTCATCGGAGGCGCATTGACGCCGCCGCCGGTGTTGAACTGCCAGAGCTGCTGCAGCGATTTCGCGTCGTAGGCGATCACCTCGCCGGACGGCTGTCCGGAGAACACGAGGTCGGGCGTCGCCAGGATGCCGCCGAGGTTCGGGAATTCGGTCTCCGCCTTCCCTGCCACCTTGCCGGTGGTAACGTCGATCGCGGTGACGCTGCCGGTGATCTTGACCGGCTGGCTCGGTCCGCCGCCCGTGAAGAACTCACGCTTCTTCAACTTGTCCGGCGTCGTCTCCTCGACCGTGATCCGGTTGCAGCTCTCGATCACCGGGATGTACCAGAGCTTCAGGTTCGGATTGTACGCGGTCGGCGGCCAGTTCTTGCCGCCCATGTTGCCGGGGCAGATGTCCGTCACCTTGTTGGTCCGGCTTGGCGTCACCGCCGCGTTGTAGCGCTGCACGCCCTGCTTCGGATCATACTCCACCGGCTTGCCGGATTCGGGGTCGAGACCCTTGGTCCAGGTCACCTTCTTGACGAACGGCAGACCCCAGATGAACTTGCCGCTGTTGCGGTCGATCGCATAGGCAAAGCCGTTGCGGTCGGCCTCGAGCGCGAGCTTCTGCGTCGTGTTGTTCGGACCGGGGACGTCGACCAGCACGTTCTCCGCCACGCTATCATAGTCGTAGGGATCGTTCGGCGTGTGCTGGTAGTGCCATTTGATCTTGCCGGTGTCGGCATCGAGACCAAGCGAGGAGTCGGTGTAGAGGTTGTCGCCGGGCCGGTACTCGTTGTCCCAGTCCGGTCCGGGATTGCCGACGCCCCAGACGATGGTGTTGGTCGAGGGGTCGAAGCTGCCGGTGACCCAGGTCGATCCGCCGCCGCTCGCCTTGGCGTCCTTGTCGTCCTTCCAGGTCTCGTGACCCGCCTCGTCCTTGCCCGGGATGGTGTGGGTGCGCCACACTTCCTTCTGGCTCTTCAGGTCGGTCGCCGCGATCCAGCCGCGAATGCCGTATTCGGCGCCGGCCACGCCCGTGATCGCCATGTCCTTGACGATCAGCGGTGCGCCGGTGATCACCTCGCCCTTGTCGGGATCGGCGACCTGGCGCTGCCAGGCGACCTGCCCGGTCTCCTTGTTGGTCGCGATCAGGCGGCCGTCGAGCGTGTGCGAGACGACGAGGTTTCCCCACAATGCGACGCCGCGGTTGTCGACGCCGCAGCAGGCGACTGCACCGGCCCAGTCATGGTCGGTCTTCGGATCCATCTTCCAGAGCAGCACGCCTTTGCCGCCATGCGCATCGATCTTGTAGACCGAACCCCAGCCGTCGGTGACATACATGAAGCCGTTCTCGACGATCGGCGTCCCCTCCAGGCCGCCATGCGACCAGATTCCGCCGCCCTCGACGCCGCCGAGATGCATGGTCCAGGCGACCTTGAGATTCTTGACGTTGTCCTTGTTGATATCGGCCAGCGACGAGAAGCGCGTCGCCGAATAGTTCTTGTGGTGGTGCAGCCAGTTGCCTGCTTCCTTGTCAGCATTGAGCAGACGGTCCTGGCCGACATCGTCGGCGAGCGCGAAAGAGCCCGCGAACGTCGCTGCGGATGCTACTGCCGCGGCGAGCATATGCGACTTTACCCAATTCAACCTTGTCATGAGTTCATTTCCTCCGGATCTAGCATTCTTCATTGATCGAACCGCCCGTCACACACGGGCGATCACGCGAGAAGCCTTGAGTCCCGGCGCATGGCTGTGCACCACCCGCCGTCTTGTTGAGTCATTTCTGTGAGGTCACTTCTGGACCTGTACCTCCGTCTCGATGGTGCCTGCTTTCTGAAAAACGATCGCGCATTTGAACGTCTCGCCCGGCGTGAGCGCCTGACGCATCTGCAGCAGCATGACGTGATAACCGTCACGCTTCAGCTCGAGCATTGCCTTTGCCGGTACTGGTATATTGGATATCGAGCGCATCGCCGGTGCGCCCTCGCCGCGATCCACAGTATGACGCTCGGAAAAATTCGCAACCGGGCAGCGGACACGAAGCAGCGCATCGGCGCTGTCGGCCTCGTTCTTGATCGTCATCGTCAAGGGAAGGTCCCCGCCCGCTTTGTCGACCGCCGGCACGCGCGCGTCCACAATCTGCAAGGACTCGTTCGCGGCGGCGTTATGCATCACTCCGAACGTGCTGATCAGGCAGAATAATGGCAACGCGATCCATGATCGGCACGCAACGGCGCAATGCAACTCCCGCTCGAACGACATCAAGTTCTCTCCCAACATGATTTTTGCAGCATTGTTTCATGCTTCGTCGTGCGCTGCCAGCAATAGATCGCGAACGCTGCATTAACGCGATTTTGGGCACGCATAGCGGCCATGCTAGCTTCTTGCGCATGAGTGCTCTCGATAAACTTCCGCCGGCACAGCGCGACGCAGCACATGCCGCACTGCGTCAGGTGATCGGCACCGCGGCGACCGACGCGGTCACATCGGTCTCGGGCGGCGCAACGTCGGCGCAATTGTTCCGGATCGATGCAGGCGGCGAGAATTATTTGCTCCGAATCGAAGGAATGCCGAGCCCGCTGCGCAATCCGTTTCAGTATGTGTCGCTCAGGATCGCCGCCGAGGCCAGCATCGCGCCGCGACTCCATTATGTCGACGAGGCCTCGCGCGTCGCGGTGATGGATTTTGTGCAGCGGCAGCCGCTCGGCCGCTATCCCGGCGGCCTGCCGGCGCTGGCGAAGGCGCTCGGCGAATTGCTGGCGCGCCTGCAGGCGACGCCGACCTTTCCCGCTTTCGTGCGCTACCCCGACATCGTGGCCCGGCTCTGGGCCCATGTCGGCCGCACCGGCCTGTTCGCGCCCGGCGTGCTTGAGCGCTGCAACGAGCACCTCGCGCGCATCCGCGCGGCCTATGCCTGGGATGAGGCCAACTCGGTGTCGAGCCACAACGACTCGCTCCCCGCCAACATCCTGTTCGACGGCAACAGGCTCTGGATGATCGACTGGGAATCCGCCTATCGCACCGATCCGCTGGTCGACCTCGCGATTGTCGGCGACAGCCTGGCGCGGACGCCGGAGCTGGAAAGCATTTTGCATCGTGCCTGGCTCGGCCGCCGGCTCGACGAGGCGCGGCGCGCACGGCTCGCACATGTCCGCGCGCTCACCCGGCTCTACTATGCCGGCGTGCTGCTCAGCGCATCCGCGACGGCGCCGCGCACCGTACCCGATACGAGCCTTGCGGCACCGACGCTTGCCGAGCTCGCAGAGGCCACACGCGCCGGCCGGCTCAAGGCCGGCACGCCGGCGGCCAAGCATGTGCTGGGCAAGATGTTCGTCGCCGCGTTCCTGACCGAAATCGCGACGCCCGGCTTCGATCTTTCGGTCTGACGTTCACCCCGGCGGATTGAACGTCGACGGAAAGAACTGCAGCGCAGCTCACTGCGGCACCGGGTGCAGCCTTGCGAGCTGGTCGAGCGACAATTCGGCCTCGCGATCGCTCAGGGGAAAACGCACGATCACGTCCTGACGCGCCAGCTGGCCCCACAGCGCATCCGACGACCATTTCTGCGGCTCGGGTCCGCGCGGACCGTCGACCCAGATGAAATACCATTCCGGCATGGACGCGACCAAAGCTCCTCGCCGGAACATTGGTCCTTCGCCGGCCAATCCGCAACGCCCGATTTCGTGCGCGGCGCGACAGGTGGGGCTATTCGTACGGCGTGCCGTCCTTGTGCAGGAAGCGGCCGTCGGAGCTCGGGCTCATCATGTCGATGTCGGAGCAGGTGATGACGTCGGCGCGCGAGCGCGAGCCGACCTCGAGATAGGTCGCCGTCATCTGCGACCTGTTGATCAGATGATGCCCGTTGCCGGAGTTTTTCGGGAACGCCGCGCAATCGCCGGCCCGCAGCACCGTCTCGCCGCCGTCCTCCACCAGAACCACCTCGCCCGCGAGCACATAGACGAACTCGTCCTCATCCGAATGCCAGTGGCGCTGGCTCGACCAGTTGCCGGGCGGCAGCCGCATCAGGTTGACGCCGAAGTCGGCGAGCCCGCCGGCATCACCGAGACGCTGTCGCACCCGCTCGGCGCACGGCGCGGCGAACTCCGCCGGATAGCCGGTCCCCTTGCGCTCCGGCACGTTTGCAAGGTCGACCTTGGGCATGGCGTCTCTCCGGCGGTTGGCGGGCGAACGAGCGATCGGGCCGACTGCAATTGGTTTCATGGAAGGCGGCAGCGAGGAGGTTCCGCGGTCAGCCGCCAAATCGCTTCACCAGTTTTGAACCTTTGGCCGTGCTGATCTGCTGACCGGTCAAATCGCTTCCCACGCTCAATCCCTTCGTCATCAAGTTGCTGCGCAGGGCGGCCTGCTTCTCATCGGCGTAATCTACGTCGACGTGGTCGAGACTCATCAAATGCCCAAGTTCATGAGCCCACGCGCGTCCGTTGGCAAAGTCATTGCCATACCATTGGACAAAGCTTGCCGGCTCGGGATCGCTATGAAGATACGAGCCGCCACCGGCCGAGAGATTGACTATCGGATTGACGAGATAGATGTGGACCGCATTGTCGGGAGCATGCCGGAAACTGAGAACATCCAGCACGCGCTGGTCATTGTTGCGCGCGCTCTTCGCCATATCGAGCGGTTTATCTTCCACGTAATCATTGATCACGAACCCGATCTTGGCCTTCGCCCAGATCTTATTGACCACATCCAGTGCCTTCTTGGCGGCCTCGCCACTCCATTTTTGCGGCTCGGCGACACCTTTCTCGGCAAATGGCGTAATGTAGATTTTCAGTGGAATAGACATGTGCGTCTCCAGAGATTTCGACGACACCTGCGGTGGGCGTCCACACGTCGACGTCCGGATCCCGAGGACGCAGATTTCGATTCTTTCGGGACTCGCACGTCTCAGCTCGAACGGATCGGCGTTGCTTCCAGATAGACGCAGTTCGCGCTCCTATGGAAGAGGCCCGAGGCTGCGACAAACGGCCGAGACGAACGGGCTGAACCCTGTCGACGCCACCGAGACTAACGACGCGGCCGTCACACGCTGACGATCCGGCACGAGCATCGCTTGAGCATGCGAGTTCAATTCCGAGATCACTATCGAGAGATGGAACTTCGCTTGGCGAAGCCCAGGCGGATGCCGGCACTGCCAGCCATTCCGGCGCTAACGATAAAAGACAGATATTTCAATATCTTACAGGTCAATTGACATTTGTTCGGCCGTGCACCACCGGCCCTACACGCTTCGGTGTATCCTTGAACAATCTCGCTGCCCCGGACGACAACATCAGGAATGGATTGGACTCAAGTTTGTTCTCTACGGAGGTATGCCGGCGCCCGTAACGCTTGACGCAGTGGAGTTTGCGCGCGGCCACCTTCGATAAAGCTGCCGTTGTTTCGAGCCGATTTTTGGACGTTCGCCATGCGCTACACGCTCCTCCGAGTTCTTGTTGTTCTTGCTGCTTCGGTTCTCCTGGCGTCTCAGCCAGCCTGGGCAACGAAGCGAGTGGCTTTGGTGGTCGGCAATTCGAACTATCAAAATGCGCCATTACTTCCGAATCCTGCCAATGATGCCACCGCTATCGCCGCGACCTTGAAGGGCGCCGGGTTCGATTTGGTGGAGTCTCGGCTGAACCTGACCTCGAGCGACATGCGGCGGGCACTGAGGGATTTCGCCGATCAAGCTCGCGATGCAGACATCGCCATCGTCTACTATGCAGGTCACGGAATCGAGATCGACGGGACGAATTATCTGATCCCGACGGATGCCAGACTTGAACGCGACACCGATATCTATGACGAGGCCTTCTCGCTCGATCGTGTCCTGCTGGCCATCGAGCCCGCCAAGCAGCTCCGCGTCGTGATCGTTGATGCCTGCCGCAACAATCCTTTTGCCGACACCATGAAGCGAACCGTCGCTTCGCGCGCGATCAGCCGCGGGCTCGCCCGGGTAGAACCCGCCGTATCCAATACGCTGATCGCGTTTGCGGCGAAGGCCGGACTGACCGCGCTCGACGGCAACAGCACGAACAGTCCCTACGCGACGGCGCTGGTGAAATATATCGCAAAGCCTGGACTGGACCTGCGCAGGGCTTTCGGCTTCGTCCGCGATGATGTCTTGCAAGCGACCGGCAACCGGCAGGAGCCTTACGTTTACGGCTCACTGGGCGGTGAGGACGTTGCGCTCGTGCCAAAGGCAGAAGGGCCGGCGCCGCCGGCGGTTAACGCCTCGTCGGAGATCCGTCGCGACTACGAATTGGCCCTGCAGGTCGGCAATAAGGCCGCCATGAGCGCGTTCCTCGCCCAGCATCCCGACGGCTATTATGCAAATCTGGCCAAGCTTCAGCTCAACCAGATCGACGCGGAGGACGCGCGCGTTACCGCCACCAGGAAAGCGCAGGAAGCGGAGCAGCAGAAGGCGCGGCTTGCGTCCGAAGGTGCCCAGCGAGCGGAGCAGGAAAAGGCGGCCGCAGAATTCAAGGCCGCGGAGGATGCCCGTATCGCGGCAGAAAGAACAAAGCAGGCGGCGCAGGACCAAGCTGCTGAGGCTGAACGGAAGCGGACCGCATCCCAAACCTCAACGGTCGCCATGCTTTCCGCGAACGGACCCGCGCCCGACAGCGCCAAGCCGGATAATATTGCAACCGCTACCCCATCGCAGAATAGCGAGGGCGCGAAGGTTGCCGCCCTGAACACGGCGCCGCCGCAGGAAGATCTTGCCAAATCGGTGCAGAGCGAATTGAGCCGGGTTGGTTGTTTCACAGGCTCCATCGACGGTGAGTGGAACGCGGCCTCGCGTCGCTCCCTGACCTTGTTCAACCGGCACGCCGGAACCAAATTTGACGTCAAGCTTGCAAGCCTCGATGCGCTCGATGCGATCAAGCTGAAGCCGGCCCGGGTTTGCCCGCTGATCTGCGAACATGGCTACAAGGCCGACGGCGACCAGTGCCGCAAGATCACCTGCGCCGAGGGCTCGTTCCTGAACGAGGATAACGAATGCGAGAAGCGGCGCGGGAAAAAGCCGGTGGCGAAGCGCAACACGGATGAGCGGCCGTCGCGCGCCGATCGTCCGGTCCGTGAGAGGCCCGAGCCGCAAGCCGACGTTCCCCGACGACAGGCGACGGCCAGACCCTCTGGTGGCAGCGGCCAGATCGTGTGTGATGCTTATCTATGCCGCCCGGTCCGTCGCGGGTGTCATCTCGATTACCGTGGCGGCGGAGGTCCCGGCGGCGGTACCGGCAATGTTGAGGTCTGCAACTAGGACGGCATGCAAGGCGGCACGCTCGAGATCGGGCCGCCGTCTCCTCCCCGCAATCGGCAATGCCGGGGGCAAGGGAGCCAAACCGCGGGGCCCTGCACGCAAGACGCCGGACAGCAGCTTCGGCCACAAGAATATTCACCACATGATCGCGCGGGACGGTCTCCTCGACCGCCCGGGCAGCCTGAGCAATGCGATCGCTGACCTACTTGATGGAGTATGATTTGATGTCGAACGACCAATTGTTCGGCAACAGTCTTCCGCCGCCGCTGTCCGGTATCCGCAGCTGACTGGTCCAATCCGACAGATAGCTCAACGTGTCGGCCGGCCCCTGAAGCTTGCGCTGAATGTCCGGCAAATCGAGCAATTGCACACGTCGCTCGCTCAGGATCGCAACGATCACGGCGGACCCGGCCGGCGGCGCGACGACATATTCAAATCCACGTTGCTGTGCCGCCGGGGTCGGAACGATGAATTGGACGCCAGGCTTGACAAGATTCATGTCGGGTCCGACCGACTGCGCCAATAGCTCGGCAGTCGGGAAGATCTGGCTCATCCGCCCTTCCGCATCAACATCCACCAGCATCAGATAGCCGGGCTTCCTGGCGGTTACGCCGAATGACACCTTGCCGCCAATGTTGACGGTTGGACCCGGCAGGATTTCAAGCGCCACGCCGGCGGCATTTGCCGGGCCGCGCGGGGTCTGTACGCGCCAGAGCAACGGAGCGTTCGTCGCTCCTGCCGATGGAGCGGCCGATGGCGGCGGCGTCGCCCACGCGGCCCCGCTTCCTGCCAGCAGCAGCGCGATCGCGAACCAGGATTGCTTGCGGGAAACCAGTTTCGCTGGCGACATGACCGGCTGTCACAGCTTCGTCAGGGAACGCTGAAAAAGCCGATTGACGCGATCCGCGCGTCCGCCGGCAGGTAGCGCTCCAGACTCTTGATCACCTGCCCCGAGGCACGGCGCCGGTTGAGCTGCATCAGGACCGTCTCCAGATCCACCATCCGCTGCTGCGAGGTTACCGCGACGATCTGCTCGGCGCCGAACGGCTCGCCTACCCGAAGCGGCAGCCGCAGATTTGCTGACCGAGCCATCGCGGCATCGGAACCCACCGGATACAGCATTTGGATGGTTCCATCACCGGACACGTTGAATAGCAGCACCGCCCGCGAACCGACGTCGGACAATTCGACCTCGACGGTCTGTCCGCTGCGCTGCTGTCGATCATCCGGCCAAATACGCATCAGCTGCGGCGATTGCGTCGCCATGCGCTTCAGCTCGCGAATTGCCGCGGTTCGGTTGACCACCGTCGTCAAGCCGCCAACGTCGACGCCATAGGCGACCACGTCGCCCCAGGCGATCACGTCATGGGACACGGGGTCCCAGATCAGGTCGGGATTATCAGTCGGTTGAACGGCCTGCACGCTGGCGTCCTGCGGCTTGACGCTGGTGAAATAGCTCATCTTGCCGTCAAGCGCTGCCAAGCGGATCGGCGTGGTGAGGCGGAAGGGCGGCAGTGCGGCACTGGGCGCGGCTGGGGCGGTCGCAGCGGCACTGGTTGGAGCGGTTTGCGACTTGGCCGTAACGGCCGGCGGCGCAGGGGTCTGCTTCTCGGCGGACGCGACGGTAGCGACCTGGCCGGAGGCAGCTCTCGCCGCCGTCCCCTGGATCAGCACCACGCCGCGGGTCAGTTCGAACGCGACCTCGGTTTCCGGCATCTGTGCCGGCGACGATACCGTCACGATATTCTGGCGCTGGTCGGACAGTTGATAGACCACCTGCCGAACATTGCTGAAAAGCTCTTTCAGGGTCACCTTGCCATCATGATTGATGTCCGCGTTGCCCTCCACGGCGCGCGCAACGGCATAACTCAGGGCGCCGCGCAGGCCGTCGATCCCGGGAATCCGCACTTCCGGCGCCTTGGTGTGCCGATCGACCGCGGCGATGAACGCGGTGTGGTCGAGATCGAGTTCGGACTTCGGGTCGTCGCTGCTCGACACCGGCTTCAATTCATCGACCAGCAGCGTGTAGCGGGGCACCTGCCGAAAACTCATCTCAGCCGCCCGCGGATCGATATCGCGCACCATTCCGCCGCCATGGCAGGTATCCGCGACGAAAATCACCCTTGCGCCGCGCAATTCGAACTGCCGGATGAAATGGTTGAATTCGCTTCCCAGAATGCGCTCGACAGATCCTGCCGGCGTGGTCGCGAATTCAGGCAGCAGGAACACGTTCTCCATTCCGTCCGGTTCCGAGCCCTTGATCCGCTCCGGCTCCTGCGTGCCGTGACCTGCGATCGACAGGAAGACGAGATCGTTGCTCTTGGTCCGCTCCACCAGTGAGCTGATTTCGCGCAGCACGCTCGCCCTGTCCGCCTGTGCATTGGTCAGCTCGACCACATCGCTGACACCCATGGTTCTCAAGCTGGACACGATGTCATTGGCGTCGGCGACCGCGCCCTTCAACTTGCGTACATGCTGGTAGTCGTCGATGCCGATGACGAGGGCCCGGAGCGCCGCACCGTCGGGATTGCTTATCGACAGTTCACCCGCCGCATGCGCGCGCTGGAGTGGCAGGCCGATCAACGCGGCGAGCAGGATGGCGGCACACAGCCAACCGGTCCTTCGATCAAAGCCCCTGAGCGTTCGCATCGCGATCCACCTCGATATCAAGCAGGTCCGCCCTGGAACCGCACCGGTAAGACAGAAAGGCAAATGCCGTCCGGACCTCCGGAAACCAGCGCGCAGGCGGTGATCCATGTTCATCTGTAGCCTTGGCAAGACTTCAGGTTCAGCGCCGTTTGTTCGCCGTCTTGCGGCCTGTCGGCGCCTCGGTCTCCTGATAGGCGTTCGCGGAAACGGTCGTCTGATCGTCTGCGAACGCCCGAAAGCGGACCGGAACGTAACCGCGCGCAAGCAGGCTCGCGAGCGGGTAGACGTTGCGGCAGACCCGACCGTTGCAGCCACCCGTCGAGGATTCCATGACCTCGGCCTTGCGATCCGGGGTGAACCGCAGGAACAACATCACGTGGGAACCCGGTTTGTTCAGGGCGTCACCAGGCTTGAGGTCCCAGGGATTGGTCACGGGCGCGGCGATCGCGGGGATGGCGGCGGTCGTGTAGTGGACGGAAAGTCCCCACGTGGCACTGACGAACGCCGAACAGTCGACACCGGCCACATCCGGCCGTGGCTCGTTACGGGTGCAGACATTGCCCGCCAGGGTCCCGCTGTCGATCCGCTGCCGGAAATTCGCAAGCGAACCGTGGCAGCCCCAGCAATAGGGCACGCCGCGCACTTCCTGGTTTACCTTGCCCTGCAGATACCACGGCCGGCGAATACGACTGAAACCGGAGCATTGGCTGTCGGGATCGCTACCGTAGTTCGCCGGTGTCAGCTTCCATTGAATGCCCTCAAAGGCGAAGGCCGTCTCGATCGCCTGCTGGCGATTGGACGGCCGCACAGCGGCGGTCGCATTGAACTTGATATCCGGCTGCGCCGCCGCCGGCGCGGCAGCCGTGCGCGACGGCCTGACGTCAATGACGGATACCTTCCCCAGGGGGCGGAAGCCGACACCGACCACCTCGACACCATCCGGCTTGGTGCGCAGAAAATAGACGTCGCCGTCGCCCGAGACGGTGACGAACCGCCGGGTCACGGGCGTATTCTCCAGCGGCAGCTCGTAGATGCCCTCAAGGCGTCCGTTCGCGGCATAGCGTGCGACGAAGGTGGAGGCATTCTTGCCCGACGGAGGAATGTCCTCGGCCAGCACGTAGAAGCGGTCGCTGTTGTCGATCTCGAGAAACTCCACGGTGCCGAGCTGGTTGCGGACGCGCAGGCCGAGCTGACCGATGGTCTCGTTGGAGACCATGGTCTGGATTTCGACCCGAACGCCGGCATTGCCCTTGTCGGGAATGATATCGGCGATCACCGATCCCTTGCTGCGCGAGGCGATATATTGCCGGTCGGGCTGTCGCGTCGTCCTCACGATGGCCGCGCGCGTATTCTGATCCAGCAAGTCGGTGGGGCTGCTCAGCGCCTGCGAGCCCATCTGTGCGAAGGCCGAAATGGCGACCTGGTCGTCCGTTCCGCGGGATGAGACTTCCTCCAACTGGATCACGTCTCCGCCAAGCCCGCGTGTGGACTGTCCTGCTGCCGCCTTCAGCATCCGCACGCCGCCGTCCCAAACCATGATGTCGTCGTTATGGACGACGAGGTCGGTGGGCTGCACATCGCCAGGCATCTTCAGGATATCGGGAGCCGTGTTCGGTTGTTTCGGGTCGAACTGCAGAATGCGGCCATTGATCTGATCGAGCACAAACAGGTTTCCCTGTCCGTCAGCGCTGAGCGCTTGCGGGCCCGCGAGTTCGACGTCCTGGCTGGCCGCGACGATCCCCACCATGGATGCAGCCGAACCGCCGGCAAAGCTTCGCACGACCGCGTCGTCGGCCCTAGCCCCGGTGGCAGCTATGGCCGCGCCGACGATAGAGAGCCAGATCCAGCTAGATCGACGAAGCATATCCGCCTCAATGTAACCGAACCGAATGCGGCGTCAGTCCGACTAATCCAAGACTGCCTAATCCAAGACTGCGCGAGTGCAGCGTCAATTAGTGGCGAGCAACCCCGATCCCGTTCAACTCTTTCACTGGACGGTGATAGTCCGAACTCCTTCAGCTTGCAGTGCAAAATCATGGCCAGAAACAGATTTGAGCAAGTCAGTGAAATCCAGCCCGACGCGATTACTCTGGTTTTGAGACGCGACAATGCCGGCGCCTCCGGGTCAATCGTGTTGCCGGCCGCCGCAAGCGGGGGACGCCTGAGCAGCGACCAGGTCAGCGCCCATATGCCGGCCCAGGATGCCTTTCGCGGCGCAATCCGTCTCGCCAATGACATGAAGCTCGCGATCGTGGTTTGCGACCCCGATGGCGTCTGGAAACCGGAATGGGGCGACCTTTACCAGGCGATCGATTGACCCACACGGGCAGACGCTGGGGCGCCGCATGGAGGCCGGCATGGCAAATGGAGCGTTAAGCGGGCAGTCGTTGAGGTCGCGAGCCTTGATGATCGCCCTGTTGGCCGCAACCGGCTGGCCTGCGCGGGCGAACGATTCGGCGGCCGAATTGTCCATCGGCGGGCTGCAATTCGTCCGCACCAAGGACGTGGCCATGGCGAGCGAGGAGCTTCGTATCGGGCTGGACCGGGTCAGCGTTCGCTACCAATTCGTCAACCAGACGAGCAAGCCGGTTGCACTCACGGTCGCCTTTCCGCTGCCCGACATCGACCTGTCCGAAGCCGAGAGCATTGCGCTTCCATCGAGCGATCCAGTCAACTTCGTCGCGTTCGAGACGAGGATCGACGGCAACCCGGTGCCGCTGGCCATCGACCAGCGCGCCATGGTCGGCAACAAGGATGTCACCGCCCTCCTCCGTCAGTTCAAGCTGCCTTTGCTGCCGCTCGGTGATCGGGAGATACGGGTGGCCGACCTGCCGGCGACAACCCGCACGAAGCTGATCGATGATGGCCTTCTGATGCCTGCCGGCATGAGCGACAACGGTCGCCAGCAATACACGCCCGGCTGGATAACCAGGACGTCGGCTGTTCGCGAGCAAGTGTTCCCAGCGGCGCGTACCGTCACGGTCGAACATCAATATCGCCCGAGCGTCGGCTCCAGCCCCGACACGGTCCTGCGCTCCGGTCTGCGTCACAGCGCGGCGCTAGGCCCGGAAGTCGAGCGATACCGGAGAGATTATTGCGTTACGGATGCCTTCCTTGCCGAATTGGACAAGCGCACAGGTGACAGCCAGGCTAACACCGCAAAGCTGCAGGAGCGGCGTATTTCCTACGTGCTCAAGACGGGTGCGAACTGGGCGGGTCCAATCCGGTCCTTCACGTTGACGATCGATCCGGGCGGCGACGACCGTCTGGTCAGTTTTTGTCCAGGGCGGCTCAAGCCGTCATCTGCCGACAACGCGCGGCAGTTCACGGCGAGCGACTTCAAGCCGGATGCCGACCTGAAGATCCTGATGATCGGCAAGTTCTGAACGGCAGCTCAATTGGTGAGCATCACATAGCGTCCAGCCGCGGTGATGGTCACGTTGCCGCGTTGAGCTTCGCTGGTTGCCTGCAGGAAGAATGTGTCGGCAGCCATCGGTCGCGGCTGGCGCAATGAATCCAGGACCCGCGGGGCTGCGACGGCCAACAGGAGTTGCGGACCGGTCGTACGCTCCATCGGCAGGGCAAAGGAAAGCGAGTCGACACCCGGCTTCAGGAGGTAGGACAAACTCCGCACCTCGCCGCGATCCGAGACCATGAGCAGTTCCACCACCCGGTTGGCAAAATTCTCGACGGTCCCATTGAGGGTCTCGCCGGCCTTCAGCTCCGTCGCCGACAGGTTGATGCGCGGCGCCCGCGCTTGATCGCTTCCGACCTGACTGAGGAATTTGACGGCCGGACATTGTGCCTGATTCACCTGCCTGACGCCGACCGAAGCCTCAAATCCCTGCTCCTTTCGAAACGCCTTGTCGAAGGTATCGAACGGGGCGGTCGAAGCGCCGAAGCCTTCAATGACGGCTGCGCTTGAGCTCACGGCAACAGGCAGGATGAAGAAGCAGTCGCCGCCCGCATACTGGGCAACATATTTGCGGATGCGCTCGGCTCGACCCGGCCCGTCGAGGGACGGAGACGGCGTCAACGTCGGCTGAGACGGCAGCTTCACCGGCTCCTGACGTGCCGGCGGTGGCGGAGCAGGCTCGCTCGTCGGCGCGGATGTCCCGGCGAGTTTCGGAGGCGGCGGCAAGGCCGCCAAGCCCGATGTCTTCCAGACAAATTTATAGAAGGTGTACCCACCGCCGCCCAGCAGAAGCAGCAGCCCCGCGACGCAAGCGCTGAGCCAGATGCGGCGAGAGTTCCGTGTGGTTGATGGCACCCGCTCCTGCCGCGCAGACGTCCCGGCTTCCGGCTTCCCCAATGGATCGAAGCCGTAGAGCGGTGCCGCGGACGGCTGCGCCGAACCCGCCGGCGTCCCGTTGGCGACCTCCGCCATGGTCGGGCGCAAGGCCGGGTCCGGCTGCAGCATCCTCTCGAGAAGCGGCCTGATGCGCATGTCCACTGCGCCGAGATCGGGCACGCGCCGACGCTTCTCGACCAGTTGAAACTGGCTCCCGCCCATATCGAGCTTCTGTCCGGTCAGGGCATGGAACAGCACGAGACCAAAGCTGTAGACGTCGGATTTCGCGGTGACATCATTGCCGTACAAGCCGACCTGTTCCGGCGACGCGTAATTGTCCTTGCCGGCGAAGCCGGAGCCGATGATGGTCTTGTCGCCCATCTGCGTCGATCGGGCGATCCCGAAGTCGATGATCTTCGCCCGCCTTACATCGTCGAGCGGCACGATGATGTTATCGGGGGAGACATCGCGATGGATAATGCCGTGCTCGTGAGCGGCCTGAAGGCCCGATGCGACCCGCCGCATCAATTTGATCAGCGCTTCGAAGGTCAGCGGCCCATCGTCGAGCATGTTCGACAGCGAGCGTCCGTTCACAAACTCCATCGCCAGATACGGGCGCTGCAGTGCGGGCTCGACCGTGAACAGGAAGTAGCGAACGATTGCTTCGTGCGGAAGATTGTGAAGCGCCGCCGCCTCCCGGCGGAACAGCGCAAGCGCCGCCTCGTTGTCGACCATGTCGGGGAGCAGCATCTTGACCGCGACGGGCGATCCGGTCTGGATCTCGCGGCATCGGTAGACCTCCCCCATGCCGCCTGCCCCGATCATCGCCTCGATCTCGTAAATGCCGTTGAGCCGGGTGCCGGCCGGCACACCGCGGTAGGATGACCGAAACGGATCGTTCGCGGTCATGGTCGCGGCTCCTGATCAAGCGGCGTCCTCGTCGGCTCTGAGGATCGTGGCGCGAGCAATCGCACGATCACGATCGTGACGTTGTCGAGTCCGCCGCGATCAAGTGCGAGCGCGAGCATGTCGTCGCAGGCGGTCTGGGCAAGGCGGGTGGCCGCGTGCTGCTCGATCTCGTCGTCCCGCACGTGCCGTGTCAAGCCGTCACTGCAAATCACGAAGATATCTTCCGGTTCGGCCGGACCGGTCACCACCTCGAGCTCGGGGTCGGCGACGACACCGACAGCACGGGTGATGGCATTGCTCGGCCAGTCCTGGACCTCTTCGCGCGACAGCGCGCCATCGGCGATCAGCTCCTCCAACTCGCTGTGATCGTGCGACACCTGTGTGATGCCGTGGCGGTTGATCAGGTACACCCGGCTGTCACCCGCCCAGATGCAGGCATAATGGCCGTCGCGCACCAGCAGGACTGCCGTCGTGGTCCCGACAATGGCACCCTGCCTTTCATGGCTGAGTGCCAGGATCTGCTGGTTGGCGCTGAACAGACGCGCCTCGCATTGCGCCAGCAGGTCCGCCGCGGAGTCCGGCGCGCCGATGGAATCAAGCGACTCCACCACGATGCGGCTGGCAAGATCGCCCGCCTCGTGACCGCCCATACCGTCAGCGACGGCCCACAGGCCGACGTCGGTTCTTACCAGGCACGCATCCTCGTTCCGCGCCCGCACCCGTCCGGCGTGAGTGACGCTACCGACATCGAACAAGGAGGGGACGTGTGCCATCGCGCGTCATCCCGTCCCGGATACTTCGCGGCCAACGTCGCCGGTCAGCAACGTGGAATAGCGAAACGGATCCGGCAATCCGCGGCAACACAGTGCGGTCGGCGAGAACCCTTCGCCCCCGGCGGTCCACCAGAAACTAGCCGCGGCATAGACTTGAGGGTTGGCGCCGCAGAGCGTGCCGAACGACTCGGCAAACCCATCGACCGTCGAAACCATTCTCAGCGTCGCATCACTCAGCGACACGACCGGCGGTCGATCGGTCCCCGGCGTCCGCAGACGGGGAAGCGCGAGACGATCCAGTGCATCGGAGATCTGCTCGAACGTCGCAGCCCGGTCCAGGGTCGAGAGCAGGAACGTCTCCACTTGCCCATACCACTCGTCCTGCGGGTCGATCTGCGGCGGCGACAGCGCGGCGTCACCATCCGGCACCGCATGCAGCGTCAACGGATAGTATCGCCCCACACCGTCGAGCGAGGGCATGATCGCTCCCGCGACGGTGGTGCCGCAGATCGCGGCGCCAAGCCAGAATCGCCAAATCGGCGCGGTCAGGAACGCTTCCTGCCAGCCGGCGCCGAGTTGATGGCGGCTTGCGGAGATGGCGGCCTGCACCCACGGCTCCCAGACTTCGAGGAAGCTGCGCGGCGTCGCGATCGCGATGAAATCACGCTTCGCGCCGATCTTGCCGAATAAGCCGCATCGCATGGTCATATTCCGGTCGGGCAACGAAACTCGCGGAGCACTGACAGGTTTAGCGGATTGCGCAGCGATCCGGTCGAAATCTGATAGTTGAGCTCACGTCCGGCAACAATGAACGTTGCGCTGGCGGATTCCGCCTTGGCGACCAGCGAGCCGGCCTCCAGCATTCGGAACAATGACCAGGGGCCGATGCGCTCGAGTACGGACGGCGAGCCAGTCTCGTTGCTGACCGAAATTGCCGTCCGCGGCGATGGGCCGGGCCAGAGCACCGTCGTCGGTGAATTGCTCTGCGGCGGCGGCGGCGGAGGAGCGGGTTGCGGCGCACCAAACATGGAGGGAGCTGCGGCTGGTCCTGGTGTGGTTGGGCTCGTGATCGTCGTGCCGCCGATCTCGGTCTTGACTGTGATGCCGGGTCCGGCCGCGCGGCCGGCGGCCGGATCGCAAAGGACACCGCCGGCACACCGCCGCCAGTCTGGAAAAAGGCATCGCGGATATAGGCTGCGTTCTGGAACTGCTTTAGCGTATCGGGCGAGAACGATCGGCCGACGGGGCTCTCCTTCCGCCAGACCCATTCGGATCGCGACGTATCCGCATAAGGCGCCAGGAACTGAGTGAAGAACTTGTCCATGACACCGTTCGGGCTGAACAGTTTGGCAAAGTCCGCGAGCGGGACTTCCTGACCGCTGCTCCGTACGAACGGGTAGCGGTTGGTCACCGTCTGCTGACAGACCGGCGTGACCTGATCGCGCAACGACTGCAGGATCTGACCGGCCGTGGAGGCGGCGATGCTGCCTTCGAACTCCGCGGCCGCCGCCCGCAGCATATCGGAAAATGGTGGCGGCATACGCGAGGCATTGTTGCGCAGCGCCGCAACCTGGGTCTGAAGCCCCGCCGTTGCTTGCGCCGTCAGCTGCGGATTCTCGACCATCAGCGTCAGATTCTGCGCGATGTCGTTCAGGTTTGCGATCGTCGAGTCGATCGGCCGGCGGGTGCTCTCCCCTTCAAGCACTGCATGGTAGGGTTTGAACTGCGACTCGATCGCCGCACCGGGCGTACCATCCTGGGCGTTGTTGAACAGCGCCGGCGCGGTCACCGCGGGCGGCGCGGCCGGCGTGCCGCCGCTCGCCGGCTTCGGGCGTTCCTTGGTCAGCATCGTCTCATCGCGCACCGACTCCAGGATTTGCCGCATCGGCGAAGTCGGCGCCGAAAGCGCCCTCAGCACCTCGTATTTCGGCTTGTCCGCGAGCAATTTCTTCAGACGCAGACTGCCGAGCGCGGTCCGCCACGTCGTCACGAACTCATTGGAGTAGATGCTAAGCAGATCGCCAGCCAGATTGTCATACTGCTGGTCGATTGCCGATTGCTGGCCGGCGTCACCCAAGACCCACCGCTCCCGCTTCATGCGCTCCGACAATCCGGGCAGTCGAGCGATGAACTTCTGATTGAAGCCGTTGTAGGTGAAGAACTCGGGTACCCGCACGTTGTCCAGGGGCTGCCCAGTCGTGGTTTCGAAGACAACTGCCACGTCCGGACCGCCTCGGCGGCTGGCGATCCAGTCGCCGGCGGTCGATCCTCGAGCCTCCGACTTCAGGAACTCGTAGGCGCGTTGCGAGACGCTGAGGCGCGCCAATGAATTCTGGGCCTGCTTGATCAGCCGTCCGTCAAGCTCGACCAGCGGCGGCTGCTCGGTTTCGAGGTCGAACATGGCGACGAGATTTTCGTCGAGCAGACGCCGCCCTTCCGCATTGGTCGCGCCAGGATAGAGGTTGTCCGCCCAGTCGCGCTGCATCCAGGAACGGATGAGCTCGCGGTCCGGGGATTGCAGGCCGCCGAGCATCAGGTAGACCTTCAGCGCCTCATAGACGAAGGCAGGCTCGTTGATGCGCGCATTGAGCTGCTCTTCCAAACGGTACAGCAAGCGAGGCCTGAACATGCGCTCAAGCGCGGTGTGATAGGCTGCCTTCGCGGGCGACAACAGGCGCGCGTGCTGACTGAGCCCGTAGCGCGCCGACAGTGCGACCGGCTCATTCCGTGAGGCATAGCCGGCCGGGGCGTTCCGCAGCCGATAGAGCAGCGGCAGCACCTTGTCGAGATCGTGATCGGCGATCAGCGTTTGCTTGATGAGCGGCGCCCCGGCGGCCGCATACTCGTTGTCCGCCTGCAAACTCTGCTCGATCAGGTCGGAGTTGCGCTTGTAGCTGGTCAGCCACGCACCGACCAGTCCGATCGCCACCAAACCTATCAGCGACAGCGCCGCGGTCTTGAGGATCAAGGCGCGGCGCACCGCAGCGCGGTCGGTCGAGACCCAGTCGGCCTCGCCGATGATGACCTTCGAAATCAAATCGGCAAGGAAATAGCTCTTGCCGGTTCCGGAGTACGATCCGGCACCGACTTCCTCCGCGCCGAACGTACGCGCCAACGATCCGATCAATTGATCGATCGGCGTGCCCTGCTGGGTGCCCGACGTGAAATAGAACCCACGCAGATTGGCATTCACGTGATACCGTGTCGGCTCAAAAATCTGGTTGAGGAAATCGTGTATCTGCGGCTTGAGCCGCGCCATCTGCGCCGGGAAGCCGAACAACTGCACCCGGTGCTGCGGCGTCGGCTCGTCCTGCAGACGGTCGAGCGTTTCCTCGCTCAGACGCTCCAGCAGGCGATCGAACTCGACCGGGACCTGTCCCACCAGATTCTGGGTCTTGTCGGCGGTCTGGAACGTGGCGCCCCAGACCTGGCGCCGGCCGGCCTCGCTGAGATAGGCGAAATATTCGGTGAAACCGGCAACGAGATCGGCCTTGGTGAACAGCGCGTAGACCGGGAAGCTCACTTTCAGCCTTTGATGCAGCTCGAGGAGCCGCATCCTGATGGCATCGGCATGAAGCGCGAGTTCCTGCTTCGGCAGCGTCAGCACGTCTTCCAGACTGATTGCGACGAGAACGCCGTTGATCGGCTGGCGCGACCGATTTTTTTTCAGGATGTCCAGGAAGGACAGCCAGCTTTCCTTGTCGGCCTTGCTGTTTGAATCCTGGGTCGTATAGCGACCGGCGGTATCGATCAGCACCGCTTCCTCGGTAAACCACCAATCGCAGTAGCGAGTCCCGCCGACCCCGGCGATCGCCGCCGGCGTCGCCCCGCGCGCGAGCGGAAACTTGAGCCCCGAATTGACCAGCGCAGTGGTCTTTCCCGCACCTGGCGGACCGATAATGACGTACCAGGGTAGATCGTAGAGATATCCGGACTTGTTGCCGCTCGCGGTCTTGAGCGTTGCGAGCGCATCCTTCATGCGCTCCTTGAGCACCGGCTCGTCGCTGACAGCCTGGTCCGCAGCGCTGACGCCGTCGGCGATCTCTTTGGCATTCTTGCGTCGCTTGAAGAAATGAAGGCCGGTGATGCCTGCCGCCGCCGCGCCGAGCAGCAGGATCGCGATCTGGCGAACGATGTGATTTTCCAACGGATGCCAGTCGCCGAAAGCAACGAAGGGACCGGCAAGGTAGATCACTGCTCCAAGCGAGCTGAGCCCGACTCCATAGAGAACGATGCGTAGAATGTCCTTGGCGAGCATATTGACCGGTACCTGTCGCTTATCGCGTGAGCTTCTGGCGTCCGCTTATTCGCTACGTTCGATGAAAATTTCGACCCGACGGTTTTTGGCACGTCCCTCGGGTGTCGAATTGCTGGCAATTGGTGAATCCGATCCCTTGCCGTCGACATCAACGCGCGAACCATCGGCCAGGCCGGGTTTCAGCGCGGCGGCAACCGCCTTGGCGCGCTCGACCGACAATTCGAAATTCGAGGGGAAACGCACGGTGCGGATCGGCGAGCTGTCGGTATGGCCAACCACCCGGATTCGTCCCGGCTCCTTGTCGAGCGTCGCGGCAACGCGGGCCGCGATCGGCTTGAAACCATCCAGGATGGTTGCCTGGCCCGAGGCAAACAATGCGAGATCGCACACCCTGATCACGATGAAGCTCGCGGTCTGATCCGCGGTCATGGCGCACGCCGTCTTCTCCTGCGCAAGCGCGTTGCGAATGCGCTGCAGCTGGGTGATGCGGTCCGGCGGTGGCGGCGGAGGCGGTGGTGGCGGCGGCGCAACGACGCGGCGCTTGAGCTCGATCGGATCGCCGGGATGCAGTGCCAGCGCGACTTGCGCAGCATTCTCGGCGCGGCCAGCCAGCAACGTTCGCAGAACGAAATAGGATCCGGTCAGCAGCGCGGCGACCACGGCCGCCACCAGCCAGACCGGAATGCGCAAGCGCTTCCGCCGACCGGCCAAGGCCTGTCCGCGCCAGTGCGGCGACAGATCGTTGGTCGGCTTGGGCCGAACCCGGCGTAGCGTTTCATAGAGGTTGCGCTGGATCATCTGGAGGTTCGCAAGTCCGCCCGGCGACGTCCGGTGGATGCCCTGGAATCCGAGCGCAAGGCAGGCGTGCTGAAGCTCGAGCACCGGATAGTTGACGAGCGGATCAGTCTTCAAATGGTCGAGAATCTCGAAGAAGCGTACGCCGCCCACGCGCTCGCCGAAGAACCGGCTGAGCATCGAGTATTGGGCCCAGACGTGCCGGTCGTCGGTCGGAATGTGCTGCACAATATCGTCGGCGGTCGCGCACAGGATATACTTTGCCGTATTGGCCTGGTGCTCGGAAATGCCCGCCGAGCGGATATCCTTTTCGAAGAACTTGATGGCGTCGGCGACCTGCTCCATCAGGCTCGCGAATGACGCCCGCATCAGCGCGACGCGCAGCCGGCCGAGCAACTGCAGCAAAGGGCCGCCGGCGCGCATTACCGGATTGGCGTTTGGCGCAACCAGATCGTCGACACGCAAGGGCGGTCCGGGCGGCAGCATCGGTTGCGGCGCCTGAGCCTGCGCCGGCGTCGAAATCCATTCCTCTGAGGGCTGGCTGGTCGGCGGGGCGGCGTAGCTTGCGCTCTGCGGTGTGGGAGAAAATGAGGGCGGCGAAGGGGCACCAGGCGAAGCCATGGGCGATGGTGAGTACGCTGGACGGCTGGCAGGTCCCTCGCCTGCCGGAGGTTGAGGGGCCGGAGCCGGCGGCATCTTCCCGCCGGGGTTCGGACGGATGATGGTCCGCTCACCCCGACCGAAAGGATTAACCGGCTTGTCCCTGTCGGTCATGGCCGCTCTTCCAGGATGGCCCAAAGGTACAACTCAAGCTCCGGCCAGTCGCCGGAAAAATGCATCCCGATCGAGGCCGCTGTGCTGAACTCGGGCCACAGCGGCGACTTGCGATCGAGATAGAAATAGACGTGGTCTGTGATGGCTCGGATGTGCGGTGGCGGCGTCGGCAGATGCACCAAGGTCAAACCCGGCAGGTTTGCGTGCACGATCTCGGTCATTTTCGTGTTGGGCCCGACCTTGAACAGATGCGGGAATTCATTCTGAATCTCCACGAGAGGTCGCCGCGCGGCGACCTCCAGCACCAAGGTCGCATTTCGGAACAACGCGCGATCGCGGATCGGCGATACAAATGCGTTCTGGGCGCGTTCGATGATCTCCAGACGAATCGCCCGCCTGCCCAGCCGCGCGCTCAGGAAATCCTGGATGTCGCGCACCAGGGGCGTGAAGACGTATTCGAGGTTGTCGTGATCGTATGCCGGGTAGTCACGTGCGCGTCGTTCGGTGGTCGCGAAGGTCGCAAGCTCACCGGCAAACCTCAGCAATTCCTCGTACAGCCGCTCGGGATGTACGCTGCCGGATCGCTTGAAATGAGTCAGCACCGGAATGGTCCGGTTCAGTACCTGCAGCACGAGATAATCGACGCTCTGCAAACCGCCGCCGGACGACGGATCGACTGCGTAGCGTGCAAGCTCGTCGAGCTTGGTCTCGACCCAGCCGATGATTCGATTGAGCCAGCCATCGACAACCGGATGCGCGGCGCAGACCAGCATCGGCGGCACAAACTTGTCGTCGAACAGGATATTCTTGTCGCGCACTTCGAGGATGCGAGCGATGCCGAGACCCATGTATCCCGGCTTGCTCGTCTTGCGCAGCTCGAACGACAGGCGTGGATAGACAACGTCGATCTCTTCTTCGATGCGCAGCGCCGAGGTTGAATCGATAAACGTTTCGGCAGTCCGAACGTAGCGACTTGCGCTGTCGGTGCGATCCTCATCCACCTCCCGCGTATTGGGCGCCGCGACCGGCATCATCAGCCAGACGATCTGGCCTGCGGCCGAATCCGGCACTTCGATGGCTTCCGGGATCGGGCTGTCGGCAGGAATATCGAACGGCGTTCCGTCCGGCATGACGCCGGTCGCACTGCGCACGGCGAATTTGCTCTGCTGGGTAAGATCGTTATCGATCTCGAGCTGGGCAAAGCCCCAGGGATACGGTGTCGTGTAACGAACGCGCTTTTCCAGCAGATGCTCGAGATAGCGATCGTTCTGCTGCAAATGATGCGGTCGCAGGAACAGGCCTTCCGACCAGAAAACTTTGCTGTACCAGGACATTCCTACATCCACTTGGCAATGATCGGCGACTGCATCGTCACCGACAGTTCACTTTGACCCCGACTTGTCTGCGCGGTCGTAATATTCGGAGAAATGCAGCATGAAGGTATCGATCGGCGCGCTTTCGTCGCGACCGAGATGCGCGTTCCAGCGCGTCAAAAATTCGTCCCAGAGCTTGCTCTTGTTCGAGCCAAACAAGGATCTTGCGCCGCGCTGAAGCTCGAGCTCGCGCGCCATCAGCGTCGGATCGATACTGGCGATCAGTCCCCGGACGGCATGCTGCATTGCCGCATAAGTCTTCAATTGATGGGTTTTGAGGTCCTTGAAGCCCTGGGCGAAGGCATGCGGCGCATCGAGGTAACTGCGGGTCGGCGGCCCGAACAGGATACGCATCGCGTCTTCCGCGGTCGGCGAGAATTTCAGCGGATTGTTCTCGATGGCCTGGATGGTGGTTTGACTGGTGCTGCGCGTCAGCTGCTTGGCCTGGGTGCGCGCCTGCAGCAGGGCCATCAAGTTTTCCACGGTCATGCGCAGGATGACGCCGAGCTGTTCCGCGAGTTCAGCTTCGGTCTTGTCGGCGAAGAAACCGTCCGGCAGCCCGGCAGCACGTGCGACCAGGCGCGCAAACTCCGGATTGCCGATCGACGCGGCCGTGGCCGGTGCCGGCTCGGCCAGTTGCGGCCGCGGCGCTCCCACATGCCCTGCCGGTGAAGGCGCCGGCGGTGGCGGGGCAGCCGCTTCGTCGTCGGCCCATACCGACGGTCGGCGCGGCGTCGGCATCGCGTGCAGCACGTCGACCGGCGGTTTTGGCGTGGCGACCGGACCGGCTGCCCAGCTCATGTCGTCGTGCAGCGGCGGCTCGCGTTGAGGCATCTGCGGCGAATGGCGGACAGGATCCACACCCGCCGCGGGAACGCTCGCTGCCCAGTCCAGGAATTCCGGATTGACGGGCCGCGCGGCCTCGCGCGGTTTTCGCAACTGCTGCGGGTCGATTGGCGGCGGCACGTCGCGACCGGGAGCCCACAGCTCGTGGTAATCGGCGTGCTGCTGAGCGAGCGGAGCTTGCTGCTGCGCACCATGGCTCGGCGTGCCCTCGGCAGGCTCATCCAGGTCCAGCGAAACGCCAATGACATAGTGGCCGATGACGAGCCGATCGCCGTTGCGCAGCCGATGCGCTCCCCGCATACGCTGGTCGGCACCATTGAGAAAGGTGCCGTTGGTCGAGACGTCGTGCAGCCAGTAGCCGCCGTCGCGATAATGGACCTCGCAATGCTTCCCCGAAATCATCCGTGCCGGATCGGGCAATGTCCAGTCGAGATGGCGGTCCCGGCCAATGTCGACCGAACGCCTTCCGGTGACAGTAAATGACATAGGGCCGCCGTCTGGAAGGTTCGGCTCGTTCTCGATGTTGAAGCGAAGCACCATCACATCGTCTCGTCAGCGTGGAGGGCGCGGTTCGCCGCGTGCCAATTGAATACCATCCTCCAGGCAGGCCGTCATTATCCGGTCCCTGGACTCACGGGTAAGCCGGCAGAGGCCGATCAAAAGGGCTGCGCGAACCGCTCGCGCTGTCTGGTCCGGCTTGGCTTCGACCGGTGCAAATTCCGCGGGAACCACGCTTCCGCCAGACCAACCCGCCGCCAGCGCCAGCCAGGTCGCCGGCTGCTCGGGATCGTTGGCGTTGCCGACCGCCAAAGCCTTGTTGCGCGATTGCTCGTCCGGTTGCCGGACCCAGGTCTCGGCAAAACTGAGCGACCTGCCTTCATTGCCGTCGAAATGGTCGAACATCTGCCGCAACGAGCGACAGCCCCAGGCGACGGCCACGCGCCTGGGGAGCAGATACGCGCAGAAGGATACAGCCTGGTGCCAGTTGCCCGCATCGGCCGCCTCCTGCAGGAAATCCAACGACAGTTTATCCGGAGCGGCTTTGCCGACGTCGTAGCGCGCCAGCGGATAGGCTTCAAAGAGATCGTGGACTGTGCTGAACCG
Source organism: Bradyrhizobium sp. USDA 4506 (assembly GCF_054058795.1). Taxonomy (NCBI): domain Bacteria; kingdom Pseudomonadati; phylum Pseudomonadota; class Alphaproteobacteria; order Hyphomicrobiales; family Nitrobacteraceae; genus Bradyrhizobium; species Bradyrhizobium sp. USDA 4506. The sequence goes on from NZ_JBSSBM010000002.1 coordinate 3,569,044, forward strand.
AACCTGATTCATGGCTGTCAGCCGACAATGGTTGGCGTGCCGTGGGCAACCAGCGGGCCGCCGGCCGCGAGCGCCATGGCGGCCTGCGCGGTCATGGTGATGGTTGGCGCGTTGATGACGATGCCGGCTGGAGACAGGATGATCTGGCTTGGGCCAACCTGCAGGGTGATGTTGACGTTGGCCGTGAGGGTGATGCTCAGGCCCGCATCGACGGACTGATCCATCGCCAGCTTGACGTGCTGACCGCCCAATTGGATATCAAGCTTGTCGTTGCCGTTCTTGAGCGTGGTCTTACGAGTATCGCCGCCGAACGCCGCCTCACCGATGGTCCTGGTCTCGGTGTCGCGGACCGTGACGTCGTAGTCCTTCTCGGCGTGCACGGTGATCTTCTCGGACCCCTTCTTGTCCTCGAAGTTCCATTCGTTGTAGCCGCCTCCTCCCTTGGTCGAGTCGGACTTCAGACCCGCAATCGTCTTCTTGGACGGCAGGTCGTAAGGCAGCTTGTATTCATCGTTGTAGACGGTCCCTATCACCAGGGGCCGGTCGGGATCCCCTTCCAGGAATTCCACGACCACCTCCTGCCCGACGCGCGGGATGATCTGACCGCCCCAGCGCTTGCCGGACCAGACTTGCGCCACGCGCAACCGGCACGAGCGCTTCTTCTTCCGATCCCAGAAAAAGCGAACATAGATTTCGCCCAGCGACTCGACGTCGATCTCCTCGCTCGAATTGTCGTCCTTGGTCACCACCTTGGCTGTCTGAATGCCGTTGATCCTCGGCTTCGGCGTCGTCATGGGAGTTCGAAACGGCCGATCGCTCGGCAGAAATTCGTAGCTGCCGAAGTAGACATGCTGTCCGGCGTCGCCGGGGCCGCCAGTGCGATAGGATTCGATGGAAAACGAATGCGCGGCTCGTACCACGAGATATTCGACGTTCTGCGAGTCTTTCGAGTGCTTCTCGAGCTTGGTTAGTCCGCCGGGGAAAAGGTTGACGGCGTCGCCGTTGCCCCGACGGCGCCGATCCATCGCCTGCTCGGCCTGGAGCTGGATCTTCGCATATCGCTCGCCGTCGGACTTCTCCTTGAACTTGCCGGGATAGTCGTAGAACTCCATCTCGGATCGTGTGTAGTGCTCGGAGCCCTTGGCGTCGCTGATCATCTGCGCGTTGGGCTTCTGGTAGTTGTAATCGTTGAGCTCGATCTTCCCGGTGCGGAACCGGCGCTCGGACGCCCATTCATAAATATGCTGCTCGCCGCGACGATCGGAGCCGGTGAGCGGGATGTAGGGGATCTTCGCGAGGCCGTTGATTGGACTGTGCGAGGACTTGGAATCGGCCAGCACCAGCGTGTGCTTGCCGCCTTCATGCTTGAAGAAGTAGTAGATCCCGTGCTGTTCCATCAACCGGCACACGAAATCCAGATCGGTCTCGCGATATTGAACGCAGTATTCGAGCTTTGGACATGAGCCCTCTTCGGTAAGCTTGGACTCATAATCAGTGAAGCCGCGCTCGTTGAAGACTTCCTTGATGATGTCGGGCGCCTTCTTGTCCTGAAAGATCCGGCAATCGGTGGTCCGCGACAGCAGCCACAACCAGGGCCTCAGCACGATCCGGTAACTGAAATAGTCGTTCTTCACCCCCAGCCATTGGGCTTCCGTGAGAATGCCGCTGAACTCGCGTTCCTTCTCGTGCAATTTGATGGTGAGGGTGCACTGCTTGCCGATGGCCCGATCGAAGTCGAGATCGGCTTCCTCGCTGAGACATTCGATGCGGTATTCGAACAGTTCGCTCAGACCTTCGGCGGCCTCGAACCGGGCAAAAACCAGAACGTCCTTGCCAAGGGGGGTCTTGAGCTCGCAGAGGCGGGTATCCTGGGTAAGCTGGCCCATGTGGGCGTTAAACTCCCTCGTTGACCGCACGAGCTGCGCAACCGGCGCATCGGGCGGTCAAGCACGAACGACCGAAATCCGAGCCGGCCATCGGTGGGATGGCCGGCAAGTCCGCTCGGTGTCACCTCTCCTGACGCGGCAACGCACCCGCCCGGGGAAGCCACTGCGGCACTCATGTAGTCGGTTCCAAGCGCTTGCTGGTTCACGGGAAACCGCCATCATCGCGGGAATGAACCGAGGCCGGCGTTGATCTGACCTACCAGTCAATCGGATCATGATCCCCCGCGTGATCCGCTAGATGTCATGGACCTGGCAGAGGGGCCAGGGGCCCGCAGACGGATCCTCTTTGCATGCTCGACGTCGTATCCCTGACCCAGCCCATCGACCCCGACGATCCCTGCGGGCCAGACCTCGATGCGGCCGGCGACGTCCAGTACCTGAACTTCTTCGCAGCTGCGGAATCGCTGCTGCCGATGTCGTATTTCGAGGTCGTCAACGCGAATGGAGAGCGCGGACGCTTCGACCCGAAGGCCATCGATATTGCCGGCCAGTTCGCCGCTGCGCAGCCCCTGTTGGCTCGCACCCGCGATCTGCGCCTGACCATGCTGCTCGCCAAGTTTTCCATCCTGAACCGCGATCTCGACGGCTTCCTCGGCTGCCTGCGGGCAACCACCCTGCTGCTCCGCGAACAATGGGAAGCGGTTCACCCGAGGGGCGAGGACGGCGACTATGCCTTTCGTGCCGTCACCATCGAGGCGATCGACGTGTTTCCGACGGTGATCAACCCGCTCCAATTCCTCCCCCTGATCGAAAATCGAAGGCACGGCAGCCTCAACTACCGTGCCTATCAGATTGCCAAGGGCGAAATTCCCGCCGGCGATGCCGATGTCGACACGCCAGATCTCGGAACCATCGAGCGCATCGTCAGCGAGACCGATCTCGACACCCTCAAGGCGGTGAGCGCCCGCTGTTCCGCGGTCGCTGCCGAGATCGCCGGCATCAAATCGGTTTGGCACGAAAAGTTGAACTCGGGGCAACCCATCAGTCTCGACCGGCTGGCGGGTGTCGCGAATGGCATGGCCGGCTGGCTCGCGACTCTGGTCGCTGCACGCGATCCGGCCGCAATTGCCCCGTCTCCGGACGAGACTGCTCAAGACGGCCCGCAGCCTCCGATCGAAATCGCCGGCGCAGTGATGTCACCCGGACAGGCGTCCGCGGCGCTGGCGGCGGCTGCCGACTATTTCGCTCGAAAGGAACCGTCGAGCCCGGCGCTGTTGCTGGTGCGGCAGGCGCAGGACATGGTTGGCAAATCGTTTATCGAAGTGATGCGGATGCTGATGCCGGCCCACGTCGAGAGCGCCGCCATCAATATCGGTCGCGACAAGGTCTTCGACCTGCCGATCGAGCGCATGGCGGAGTTCGCCACCTCGCTCCCATCCGCGGCCGAAAACGAGGCTCAAGACGCTGTTTTTGCAGCCGAAAACAGAGCCCAGGCGTTGGACCTGCTGAGCAAGGTCGCGTCGTTCTTCCGAGCCGCGGAGCCGTCCAGCCCGATCCCGTTCCTGGTCGATCGCGCACGCGAACTCTCACAGCGAGACTTCCTCAGCCTGCTGAACGAAGTGCTGCCCGAGGGCGCTCTGAAGGCGATCGACAAATCGAATTGAACCCGCCTTCCGTTCGACGGGACTAACTGAACGGAAGGAAGCTCCGCCGACGAAAGACCGAGGCACTTCCCTGCCTGCGTCGTGCAAGTCGGCTTCCGCAGAGATTTTTTTGTGAAGAGGGCAACCCAATGGCAACCGACAGCGGTCAAAAATTCATTCGCCGAAACCGCGCACCGCGCGTGCACATCACTTACGAAGATCCCTACGATGCCGAGCGGCTGATCGAACTGCCGTTCGTCATGGGCGTCCTGTCCGATCTTTCCGGCAACAACCCCGGCATCGAGAAGACGAAGGTCGAGGAGCGCAAGTTCCTCGAGTTCGACATGGACAATTTCGACAACCGCATGGCGGCGATCCAGCCCGGCGTGACGGCGCGCGTCGCCAACCGTCTCAGCGACGGGTCCGACGAAAAGATCTCCGTCAACCTGCGCTTCAACAAGATATCCGACTTCACGCCGGTGGCGGTCGCCCGCCAGGTGCCGGCGACGGCCAAGCTGCTCGAAGCGCGTGAACAGCTCGCCAACCTGCTGCGCTACATGGATGGCAAGGTGGGTGCCGAGGACCAGCTGAAGAAGCTCCTCGCCGATCCTCAACTGATGGCCGCACTGCGCGAGCGCGCGACCAGCCAGTCCACCGAATCCGACAGCAACAGCTAAGGGAAGGAATGGGGACCATGGCAAAAGAAGCAATCCACAAAGAGACCACCGCCAAGGTCGGGACCGTCGAGGCTGACGAGTTCGCCGCCCTGCTGAAGCAAAGCTTCAAGCCGCGCACCGAACGTGCGGCGACCGAAGTCGAGAACGCGGTGTCCACGCTCGTTCAGGAAGCGCTGAAAGATACGAGCGTCATCAAGTCGGACGTGCTCGACACCATCGAGGAGATGATCGCGCGGATCGATCAGAAGCTGACCGCGCAGATGAACGAGATCCTGCACGCGCCCGAATTCCAGGCGATCGAAAGTGCCTGGCGCGGCCTCCACTACCTCGTCTTCAACTCCGAGACCGACGCCAACCTCAAGATCCGGGTGATGAACGTCTCCAAGAACGAGCTGTATCGGAACCTGCGGCTCTATCCCGATGCGCGCTGGGACCAGAGCCCGCTGTTCAAGCAGATCTACGAGTACGAATTTGGCCAGTTGGGCGGCGAGCCGTTCGGCTGCCTGATCGGCGACTACTATTTCAGCCACCTCCCCACCGACGTGCAGTTGCTCCGCGATCTCAGCAAGATCGCCGGCGCCGCGCACGCCCCCTTCTTCAGCGGCGCCGAGCCTACGCTGATGGGAATGGACTCGTGGACCGAACTGTCCAACCCTCGCGACATCGGCAAGGTGTTCGACACGCCGGAATACGCCGCATGGAAGGGACTGCGCGATCAGGACGACTCGCGCTATCTCGGTCTGTGCATGCCGCGCGCACTGGGCCGCCTCCCCTACGGCGCCAAATCGGAGCCGGTGGAAGAGTTCGCCTTCGAAGAGGAGACGGACGGGCACACCGGTGACAAATACGGCTGGATCAACGCCGCCTATGCGATGGCGGTCAACATCAACCGCGCCTTCAAGGAGTTCGGCTGGTGCACGCGCATCCGCGGCGTCCAGTCCGGCGGCGAGGTCATCAACCTGCCGACGCATACGTTCCCGACCGACGACGGTGGCGTCGACCTGAAATGCCCGACCGAGATCGCCATCAGCGATCGTCGCGAGCACGAGCTTGCAAAGGCGGGACTGATCCCGCTGATCCATCGCAAGAACACCGACAAGGCCGCCTTCATCGGCGCCCAGTCGCTCTATAAGCCGAAGAAGTATTTCGGCGACAAGGGCGTGGATGCAACCGCGTCCGACAACCTGTCGTCACGCCTGCCCTACATGTTCGCAGTATCCCGCTTTGCGCATTATCTGAAGTGCATGGTTCGCGACAAGATCGGATCCATGAAGGAAAAGGATGAGCTGACGGTCTGGCTGCAGACCTGGATCAACGAATACGTTGATGCCAATCCGGCCTTGTCGTCAGAAGCTCAGAAAGCGCGCAAGCCGCTGGCCGCTGCGAAGGTTGAGGTCATAGCAAACGAGGAGAACCCGGGATATTACAACGCGCGCTTCTTTCTCCGTCCACACTTTCAACTGGAAGCGATGGACGTCGGTCTCAGTCTCGTTTCGCGCCTGCCAGGCCCGAGCTCCTGACGCCGCGCTATTGCAACCGTCACTCATCAGAGAATTTTGAAAGGGCTATGCTATGGCTGTCGACATCTTTTTGAAACTCGATCCGATCAAGGGCGAGTCGCTCGACGACAAACACAAGGACGAAATCGACATTTTGAGCTGGTCGTTTGGCGAGAGCCAAAGCGGCACGTTCCACAGCGGGTCGGGCGGCGGCGCCGGCAAGGTCGCGGTTCAAGACCTCCACTTCACGCACTTCGTGGACAAGGCGACGCCCGAGCTTTTCAAGGTCTGCGCCAATGGAAAGCACATCGACAGCGCCATCCTCACGGTACGCAAGGCCGGTGAACACCCGCTCGAATATCTCAAGATCGAGATGAAGCACGTTCTGGTCTCGAGCGTCTCGACGGGCGGATCGCACGGCGAGGATCGCCTCACCGAAAACGTCAGCCTGAACTTCCAGAAGGTCAAAATGACCTACAAGACCCAGACGGAAAAAGGCGGCGCCGGCGCGTCTCCGGTGTTCGGATGGGACGTTGCGGCCAACAAGGAATGGGCCTGATCGCAGGCTTCCTGCCCGGCGCCGGTTGTCCATAGCGGCAATCGGCGCCGGCTGTACGGGGACCGTCAATGACCGTTACGCCAAGGAAGGATCGGCTCTCTCCGCCATTGATGCTGGCCTTTCGTGCGGCTCATGACGCGCGCGATGCGCGCAAACCACTCGAACTGCGCGATCAGTTCGGTGAGCGAGTCATAGCGGGACGGCGCAGCGCCGGTCGATTCCCGATCTCGGAGACGCTGCTAAGGCGCGAGGTTTCGCAGGACGTCGAAACTCTCCTCAACACCATTGCCCTCGAATCGACGCTTGACCTGACGGGTCGCAGCTGCGTCCGCACCTCGATCTTGAACTATGGTTTCCCCGATATCGCAAACCGTTCGATCGACGAAGTCACCGACGAGGAGCTCAGCGATGCCCTGCGCATGTCGCTGACGACTTACGAGCCGAGACTCGATCGCAAGTCCATCCGGGTGCGGCGCGACACCTCCGTGGGCCCCGAGCAGCTCAAGCTGCGCTTTGTCGTGCATTCCGACCTGAAGTGCGAACCGCTCAACGTCCCCGTGGAATTCGTCGCAGACGTCGACCTCGACAGCGGCGATATACAGATCAACCGATTATAGCATGAACCGCGAATTCCTCGACTTTTACAATCGTGAACTGTCGCTGCTGTACGAGCACGCGGAAGGTTTTGCCGAGGAATATCCTGGTATCGCCGAGCGCCTCGGCGGTCTGGTCCGCGACCGCTCGGATCCGATGATCTCAGGCCTGCTGGAAGGCGCTGCATTTCTCGCCGCCCGTGTCCAGCTCAAGCTCAAGCACGAGTTTCCGGAATTCACGGCGAACCTGCTTGAGCAGTTGGTTCCGAATTATCTCGCGCCAACTCCGTCCGCCATGCTGGTCAGGATTCAGCCGACCTACGCCGATCCGGCATTGCGCGACGGCAAGAAGATTGCGCGGGGCGCCTATTTCGACGCGAACTATCGCGAAAGGGAACGGAGCCTCGCCTGCCGATTCCGGCTTTGCCGCGATATCGTGCTTTGGCCTTTTGACGTCACCGGCGCCGAATATTTTGCGACCGCGGGCGCGTTGCAGGCCCTCGGGATTCCAGTCGGCGGAGAAGTTATCGCTGGGCTCAGGCTCTCCTTGACGCACCGTACCGCCGCGCGGCTCGACGAGGAGCCGGCGGACGCCGAGACTCGCAACAAACCGGAGACCTGGTTCGCCGGCTGCCGCACCAGCGAACTGCCCATCTACCTGACCGGCGCCGAGTCGGATGCCATCGCACTCTACGAGCAACTGACCTCGAACTGCGTCGGGCTCTATTTTCGCTATCTCGACGATTTCGGCGATCCGGTCGTCATCCGGGCTCCGAACGACTGTGTGCAGCAGGTCGGCTTCAGCGAGAACGAATCCCTGTTTCCGAACGACAACCGGGTCTTTCGCGGCTCGGAGTTATTGCGGGAATATTTCGTGTTTCCGCGCAAGTTCCTTGGCGTCAATCTGACGCAGCTTCGCGCTGTGATGCCGCGGTTGCGCAGCAAATCCATCGATATCGTCTTCGCGTTCGATGAACACAACTCGCGTCTCGCCGCCTCGGTCCGGGCGGATACGTTCAGTCTCTACACCGCCCCGGCGATCAACCTGTTCGAAAAGACCAGTGATCGCATCCCGATCAAGTCGAACACCTACGAATACCACGTGGTGCCCGACCGAAGCCGCTACCTCGAATACGAGCCGCACCAGGTGCTGGAGGTTTACGCGCACTTTCCGGCGGAAAAGGACAAGCGGCGCGTGCGTCCGCTGTACTCCGCCGCCGTCGACAGGACGGCCGGATCGGTCGAGGGACTTTATTACACGGTTCGTCGGCTGCCGCGGCGGCGCACCGTCGAAGAGAAGACCTATGGCGCGGCCTCGGACTATACCGGGACGGACATGTTCCTCTCGCTGCTCGAGCCCGGCGACCCGAGCGGCGACGGATCCGCCGCCGAGCTGAGCGTCCGCGCGCTGTGCTCCAACCGGCATCTCACGGAACATCTGCCGGTCGGCCAGGGCGGAGCCGACTTTCGCCTGCTGGACGACACCTCGCTCGAGCTGATGTGCATCGCCGGCCCCACCCGACCACGCGAGCCGGTGGTGGCGCAGTTGCGCAGCCGCAGCGAAATCGCCAATAGCGGCGTCGTCAGCTGGCGCCTGATCAACATGCTGAGTTTGAACTATCTCGGCCTCGTGGAACGCAGCGGCGGCAAGAACGCCGGAGCACTGCGGGAGATGCTGTCATTGTTCGCCGACCAGTTCGACGACGCGACGGAGCGAAAGATTCGTGGTGTGCGCAGCGTCGAGAGCAGGCCCGTGGTGCGGCGGGTGCGTGAGCGTACCGGCAGTGGCGCAGCGCGCGGCCTGGAGATCACGGTCACGCTTGACGAGAAGGCATTCGAGGGCAGCGGCGTGTTCCTGCTCGGGGCTGTGCTGGAACGCTTCTTCGCCGACTATTCAGGCTTCAACACCTTCACCCAGACCGTCATCTCGACCCCGGAGCGCGGCGAGATCATGCGTTGGCCGGCCCGCATGGGCACCCGGAGGCCGCTGTGACGCTGATCGACCAGATGAAGGCCGAGCCGTGGCGGTTCGATTTCTTTCAGACGCTCCGCCAGCTCGAGCGATGCAATCCGGATCGACCGCGGATCGGCGACAGTGCAGCGCGTCGCGAGGAGTTTGTCGACCTCGGTCAAACCCCCTATCTGGAATTTCCCGCCTCCAATCTGAGCTCGGTCGACGATCGTGATGGCAGGCTCAAAATTCTGGTCAAATTCCTCGGCCTGCTCGGACCGCAGGGCGCGCTGCCGCTGGCTACCACCGATGAGAGCGTCGGCTGGCAGTTGATGCGGGACGACGCTTTCCCCCGTTTTCTCGACCTGCTGAACGGACGCTTTCTGCAGTTGTTCTTTCGAGCCTGGGCAGACGCACGGCCGATCGCCCAGCATGATCGGCCATCCGACGACCGCTTCATCGCTTATGTCGGCTCCTTCGCCGGCCTCGGCTCCGATATTTTTGCCAATCGGGATACCGTGCCTGACATGGCGAAGCTGAGCTTCGCCGGGCTGGTTTCACCGAGAGCGAAATCCGCATCACGACTGGCGCGGCTGCTGCAAGGGCTGTTCGATGTCAGGGTCGAGATCGACGAGTTCGTCGGCACGTGGCTCCCATTCGACCCAAGCCATTGCAGCCGGCTCGGCGGGACGCACGCCAAGCTTGGTCACGACGCGCTCCTGGGCTCGCGTGTGTTCAGCGTCGAAGACAAGATCAGGGTTCGCGTGTTCGTGAAGGATTTTGCTCAATACGAGCAGTTCCTGCCCACCGAAGCGCCGAACCTGTCCGAGCCCCTGGCTGACGCCGCCTACTTCTACATCGGCGACGAACTCGAGTGGGAGGTGGAACTTGCCATTCCGGCGGGAGCGGTTGTCCCGATGAAGCTCGGGCAGAGCGGACGCCTTGGATGGACCAGCTGGGTTTCGCCGAACTGGGCCTCGACCGAGGAGTATCGGCGCGATGCACGCTTTCACCTTGCCGAGCGTCTCAGAGCCCGGCGCAACGCTGCGACTGATCAGCAGCCGATTTGAACCTAAGCATCGCTCCGATTGTCCTAACATCATGGGAATTCGAGCCGATTTCCGCGACGACCCGGCATCGTCCGGGATTGAGCAGGAGGCGCCATCGTGACCGATATCAGCCTTGAGGCCGTGACTGGCAAACTGAACCGGGCCGGCTACGATGCCTTCATACAGGCCCTGCGCCACGCCAAGAGCGTCAGCAACCGTAACGTGGAGCTTGCGCACTGGCTGTTTCACATCCTGCAACAGGAGCGGACCGACCTCAGCCTGTCGGTGGATCACTACAAGCTCGACCGCGCGCGGCTGCTGTCGGACCTCGCGGGCGTCATCAACGGTTTCCGCAAGAACGAAACCGACATGCCGGGCGTCGCCAATTCGGTCATCGATATTCTCGACCGTGGCTGGCACTACGCCACGCTGTTCTTCGGCGAGACCCAGATCCGCACCGGACATCTCCTGGTCGCCGGATTGAAATCGAACGAGATCCGTCGTGCGCTCAACAACATCTCGCAGGAATTCGCCAAGATAAATGTCGACGCATTGGCTGCGGAGCACCGCGCCATCTGGGCAGGCTCCGAGGAGGAGACCATGCGTCCGATGGACGGCTCCGGATTGGCCGGTGCCGGTACTGACGGTACGGACCGGGCGAATCCCAAGGGGACGACGCCGCTCGACCGGTTCTCCCAGGATCTGACCGCCAAGGCCAGATCGGGCCAGATGGACCCGATCCTCGGTCGAGACGACGAAATCCGCCAATTGATCGACGTGCTGATGCGCCGGCGGCAAAACAATCCGATCCTCACCGGCGAGGCCGGCGTCGGCAAGACTGCCGTGGTCGAGGGATTTGCCCAGCGCATTGCCGCCGGCGAGGTGCCGCCGCCGCTGCGCAACGTCAGGCTCTGCGCGCTGGATATCGGCCTGATGCAGGCCGGTGCCTCGATGAAGGGCGAGTTCGAGCAGCGCCTGCGCTCGGTGATCGACGAGGTACAGAACTCGCCTACCCCGATCATCCTGTTCATCGACGAAGCGCACACGCTGATCGGGGCCGGTGGCGCCGCCGGCACCGGCGACGCGGCCAATCTCCTCAAGCCTCCCCTCGCCCGCGGCACGCTGCGGACCATCGCCGCCACCACCTGGGCAGAGTATCGCCAGTACATCGAAAAGGACCCCGCACTCACACGGCGCTTTCAGCCGATCCAGGTCGATGAGCCGGATGTCGAGACCTGTTGCATCATGCTGCGCGGTCTCCTGGGCCCGATGGAGAAGCACCACGGCGTTCGCATTTCGGACGCCGCGATCGTGACCGCGGTCAACCTGTCGCATCGCTACATTCCGTCCCGACAGCTGCCGGACAAGGCGGTCAGCCTGCTGGACACAGCTTCAGCACGGGTAGCCATCAGTCAAAGCGCGACGCCGGCCCTGATCGAGGACGCTCGCGTCGCGATCGCGGCCCGCGAGGCCGAACGATCAGCGCTGGTCAGCGACGGCGATCTCGGGGACGAGAACAGCGAGCGCATCACCACAATCGACGGCGACATAGCGACGCTGAAGGCCAAGCTGTCCGGCCTGGAGGCCGACTGGGCCAAGGAACAGGAGCTCGTCAAGGACATCCGCAGCATTCGCGAAATCCTCTCCGAGAACGGCGACGAAGATCGAGCGACGAAGCGCGTCGAGTTGCGCGGCAAGTTCGAGACACTGGAAGGCATCAATCCGGAAAAGCGGATGATCTATGCCCATGTCGACCAGCAGTCGGTGGCCTCTGTCGTGTCCGACTGGACCGGTATCCCGACCGGCAGAATGATGCGCGACGAGATCGAAACCGTCCTGAAGCTACCCGAAATTCTCAATCGCCGCGTGGTCGGCCAGTCCCACGGGCTGACGATGATTGCGAAACGAATCGAGACCAGCCGCGCCAAGTTGGACAACCCGTCCAAGCCGATCGGCGTTTTCATGCTGGCCGGACCGTCCGGCGTGGGTAAGACAGAAACCGCCCTCGCGCTTGCCGAAACCCTTTATGGCGGCGAGCAGAACATGATCACGATCAACATGTCGGAGTTCCAGGAGGCCCATACGGTCTCGACCTTGAAGGGCGCACCTCCGGGTTACGTCGGCTATGGTGAAGGCGGCCGGCTCACCGAAGCGGTCCGGCGCAAGCCCTACAGCGTTATCCTGCTCGACGAGGTGGAGAAGGCCCATCCCGACGTCCATGAGATCTTCTTCCAGGTGTTCGACAAGGGAGTCATGGAGGACGGCAACGGTCGGCGAATCGATTTCAAGAACACATTGATCATTCTGACCACGAACGTCGGCACCGATCTCATCATGAGCCTGGCGCGCGATCCGAAGTATCGCAACGAGCCGGAAGAACTCGCCAGGCTGCTGCGGCCGGAATTGCTGAAGGTGTTCCCTGCCGCGTTGCTTGGGCGCATCGTCTCGATCCCCTACTTTCCGCTTTCGGACGAGATGCTTGCCGGCATCGTCAGATTGCAGCTCGACCGGATCGGACAGCGCCTCCGCGATAATCACAAGGCTGCCTTCGGCTACGACGATGCAGTCGTCGAGCACATCGTATCCCGTTGCAACGATCCGGACTCCGGCGGGCGGATGATCGACAACATCATCACCAACACGCTGCTGCCCGAACTGTCGCGCGAATTCCTCAGCAAGTCTCTCGCCAAGGAGGAGGTCAAGCAGACGCGCGTCTCGATCGTGAACGACAAGTTTGCATATTCGTGGAACTGACTGCGATGAACATCCAGACCGAGCACCGCCAGCCGACCACCGGCACCACACCATACGATGAGGTGTATTATCCCGGGCATGTCTACGGGCTCACCCACCCGAACCATCTGGCAACGCTCGCTGCGGTCTACGGCATGCAGCCGGCTCCGGTCGAGCGCAGCCGGGTCCTGGAGCTCGGCTGCGGCGTTGGCGGCAATCTGTTGCCGATGGCTTTTCAATATCCGGACAGCGAGTTCATCGGTATCGACCTGAGCGGCGTTACGATCGAACGCGGACAGCGGAACATCGCCGCATTGGGCTTGAGCAACGTCAGGCTTCTGCATTGCGACATCATGGATGTCGACGCTGCCTTCGGACAGTTCGACTACATCATCGCCCATGGCGTGTATTCATGGGTACCACCGATCGTGCGCGAGAAGATGATGTCCATCTTCAAACGGAATTTGGCGCCACAGGGGCTCTGCTACGTCAGTTATAACGCGCACCCGTTCTCGCATCTTCGCGACATGGTCCGCGACATGATGCGCTACCACACCCGGCGCATCACCGGGATGAAGGAGAAAGTGGGACAAGCTCGCGCCATCGTGAAATTTCTCAGCGAAGGATCGAAGTCCAGCTCGGTGCACGGTACAGTCATGCGCGACCAGTGCAACCGCGTGCTCAAGGCTCCGGACGAGTTGCTTTTTCACGACGATCTCGATTCTGGCGCGACGGCGTTCCTGCTGCACGAAGTCGTCGAAGACGCCGGCCGACATGGGCTGCAATATCTGAGCGACGCCGATTTCTCACGACGCTATCTTGCCGGTTACACCGAAGAGGTCCGCGCCACGCTGCAGCGCTTTCCCGAAAGCGAGTTCATGGCGCGCGATCAGTATCAGGACTTCATCGACGGCAACGGGTTTCGGCGTACGTTGCTCTGCCACGAAGGCATCTCCCTTGACCGCAAGGTCGATCTCGACTTCATCACCGCCTTCTATCTGCTGAGCACCACCAGCCCACGTCGCCCCGACGCCTGCCTGACCGACGATTCCGAGATGGAATTTGAAAATCAGGACGGCAGCCGAATCACCGTGACCAATCCGCTCCTGAAGGCCGCACATCTTTGTCTCGGCCGGGCCTGGCCGCGCGCACTCTCGTTCACTGAACTGCTCGATGGCGCCCGGACGCTGCTGGAAGGCCGGCAAACAGCCGATGACCAACGGATATTGACGGAAGCGCTCTATATCCTGGCCTGCAGCGGCGAGGTCTCCTTTCTGAAATCACGGCCGTTTCTCGTGAAAGAAGTCACGGATTGTCCGCAGGCGAGTCTCCTCGCCCGCAGACAGGCGCAGAGCGGCCCGCTGGTCACCAATCTGCTTCACCAAACCGTGCAGTTGGAGGACGACAGGACGCGCCACTTTCTGCAACTGCTCGACGGCTCCCGGACGATCGAGCAAATCACAGCCGAAATGACTGAAACCTTCGGACCGACCATCCAGGTCAAGCAATTGGATGATGCCGGGCAGCCCGCCGAGCCGTTGCTGCTGTCAACCCGACAAAGCGTTGACCGTTCGCTGGCGACGGTCGGCAAACTGGGTTTGCTGGTGGCCTGAGGACGGGCGGCAAGGAGCCGGCCCGTCATTTTGTGGAGCGGACGCCCCACGTCCCATCAGCCGTCGTGGGTGTATTGTTGGCCGAGCAGCCACCCGGTGAGAATGCCGCCGGGTCCGCTGGCATAGACCGCGCTAAGGCCGACACCGGCGCGCAGCATCTGCCATTCATGCTCGCCGACCCAGGGAATGCCGGGATCACCCTTCTGATATTGCGACAGCAACGTTCGGGCGACTTCCGCGGCATTGGCGTAGATCGGGCCGTTCGCCCAGCGGGGTCGCGGCAGGCCCGTCATGCGGCAGTAGAGCGCGGTACAGACATAGGCGGACGCCTCCTCCGCATTGCCGTCAAGGCCAGTACGCAGCAGATCGTAAGCCGCATGCAAGGCCTCGTGGACGATATAGGCTTCGTCCATTCGCCCCGTCGCCGACACGACCTCCAGCGTATTCGCCGCGACGACCGTACCGTCCGCCCGGGTCCGCGCGACGTCGTTATATTGTGCCGCAACATTTGCCGCGAGGTCCGTCGGAACTCTGACGCTGACCTGTCCCAACCGGATCGCGCGAGCGACGTGATGGAACGTTTGCGGTGCAATCGTCACGTGGCTGCCACGGATCGGAAACCGGAAGCGAATGCGTGCGACCGCCGGGCCATTGAGTACGTCTAGCACCCTGCTCCGAAGTGACATCGGATCGTCCTTGCTGTTGACACTGCTCCACGAATGGTGGTCGGCGTTTCCGGTTGGGAGGTTCAGTTGAACCCGGCCCCGGCCGGATCAGACAAATCGGGGACTGGCTTTCACTCGGAGGGCAGCCCCGTGACGACCACCGACCCGACCACGACCGACACTTACCGCAAGATCGCGGCGCGGCTGACCATGCTCCGGCCGCAGATCGATCTGTCGAAATATTTCGCGGGGCCGAATCCCAATGTCCGCCTCTATGACGAGAAGGCCTATATCCGACGCCAATTGGAGAAGTATGGCGTCGCGGCCGCGACGAGCACGCTCGACGGCGTCACGTTCCTGCCCAAGGACTGGGAAGACCTGATCAAGACGCTGCGCATTGCCAAGACGTCGGACGGATTCGACGCCTTCGCCGAAGGCAAAAGCCCGGAGAAGCCGTCGCATTGGGCCCTCGATCTGTCGATGGCAGCCACAATCGGCAAGGGATTCCGGGAGATCTGGCGCCCAAAGCTATCCGACCGGCCGCTCTCGACGCGAGACCTTCCGGGCCGGCACGGCTTCGGGCTCGGGCGCGGCCGAGGGCAATGGAGCGACGACTATAGCGCGCAGTTCGGCAAGGACCCGCAGCCGCAGGACATCACGTCGCTGCATTTCGCGGTAGCGCCGGACCGGGTCAATGTTCACATCGACGAGACCGGCTTCGTGTTTGAGGGCGCAGACGGCGCCCTCACGGTCGGACCGAATTTCGGCCACCACGCCGTCAATGAACTGTTCTGGAAGAGCAATCCTCACCTGCCGCGCTGGGCGATCGATCACATCGACCTGATCCTGCCGAACAGCGCCAACGATTTTTCGCGATTTGGCGTTTCGGTCGACCTGTATCAACGCAAGGACTTGCGCGTCACCGTCACCGGCTCCTGCGGCATTTTCGGAGGATTCGAGTGCTCGGGAACGTTAAGCGTCAGTGGAACGCATGATCTGCTTGGCTCCAAGCCGAAAGGCGCGCGCTGACGATCGCATGTCTGCGATCGAGGGTGCGGCAGAGCCGCTTGAACCGGCGCTTCAGCAGACGCGACTGAGGGATAGGCTCGCCGACGCAAAATGCGTCCTACAGTTTATGCCAATGGTGTTGTTGCAATGGCGCCCTTAAAGCCCCCCGTCTGGCTCGATACCAATATTCTTATAGACATACAGAACGGGCAAAGAGCTGCGGCGAGCACCGCCGAGAAAGCGCTCAGCCGACGCTTCGAGAATGAAATTCTCAATCTGGCCAAGGACGGTCACGAGGTTCTGATCTCACCGCGGGTCAAGTTTGAATTTCTAAAGGGAGCGCGTGCTCAGTCCGGCGAAAAATTGCTCACTGACTTGCGGATCGTCGAAGACAAAATGATGACCCAGGTGCCCCGCGCGCAAGTTTGGAAGTGGGGCAATGAGGGTTTGAATCACGGGCTTTCCGCGTTCGATTCCGATGTTGTTGCCCAGGTCAGGGCAGGCGGAGTGGCTCGCGGCATCAAGAATCCGGTGTTGCTGACCAGGGACAGCGGAGGAACGCTCATTGCGATGCGCAGGAGAGGCGTTCAAGCGCTCGACTTCCGGGCACCGGAGGTGAGACTGAAGGTCCCGCGGAACACACCGACCCCGCCAGAGGTCCCGCCGCCGCCGGCAGGCTCCGTCGCTGGCGAAGGATTTTGGAGCGCGGCCAAGGCCGGCTTCAAGGCGGGTTTAAAGGAGGCTTTCAAGGCCGAGAACATCGCTGCGATGATCCCCGATCTGGTCCTTATGGTGGCTGACAAGGTCGCGGCCCGAGAGGCACTCAAGAACATTCAAGTCAAGTTCATCAAGGAGGGGTTCGCAAAGGGCGTTGCAGCGGGCGTCATGGGTTGGTCCGAGGAGGAAGTTGCATCAAATCTGATGAACCGCATCACCGCGTTCAGAGTTCAAGGTCTGGAAGACCCTGCTGGCATCCTGACGCGCGCGACCATTCTGCAAGTGGCCGAAGCGTACGAAAACTATGCGGTGGTGATTGGATTTCAGTTCAGCTCTGCCAAGGACCTGAAATGGAAGCGCGAGATGGTCGCCAAGGGCTCCAAGATTCTGCATCAGTATGGATATTATTTCGGAACCGATCCGCAGGCGCTATTTGAGTACGAGTTCATCGACAAGCTAGCGTGGACGCTTCAGCCGACCACCAATGCGATAGTTGAACCTGCAATCCGCCACTGAAAACGATCATATTGCTGGTGATTGCTCATGCCGCAATTGAAAGACAAAGTCGGTCGGTTTGCCGCGACGGGTCGCAGCTGCCAGAACTGGAAGCAAGACCAGGAGCTGGTCATCTCGCTCCTCAACAAGATCGCCATTTCCGACGGAGGAGCCGAGACCACGCTCAAACCGCAAATGGTCGTGACGGGTCACGCCAGCGACAGCCTCTACAACTCGATCCTGTATTTCCAGCAGAAGAACTTCCCGGGCACGCCGGACGGCTATATCCGGCCCGGCGGGCCAACATTCACTCGGCTGGTCGACCTCGCGACAAAGGCAGCCGCCAAGCCTCCTCCTCCCAAGGGTCAATGGGACGGGATCGCGACGCCATCCGTCGATGCCGCACTTCGCAAGGGTCTGCTCGACGATTCCAGGCTGGACTACGCGGAAGTCGTCGACATCATCAGGGCGACCGTCACGGACGGCATGGTCACCGCATTCGAGCTGGACGACCTGACCACCATTGCAAACACCTCCAGAACGCTTTCTCCGACTTCGAAGAAACTCATCACGCTCTTCGTCGGCGACGAAAAGAAGAAGTGGCTCGGGGTTGGACCGTACGACCTCAACTCGGATCAAAAGAAGCTTGCCGCGGAGATGGTCTGCGATTTCCTCAAGAACACGAGGACCACGTTCTTTCCGAAGCTCGACCCGCACCGCGTCGGGATAGGTATTCTCAGGCGAATTGCGAAGCCGAGCCTCATAGATCAGGATCAAGCGAGCATGTGCGGTCCGTCCGCGCTGATGTTCAGCTACGCATCCGACAAGCCGGGGCAATATGCGCGGTTCGCCATCGATCTGTATCAGAAGGGGCAGGCAAACCTCGGCCGCCTGCTGATCAAGCCGGGAAAGGACGTGAAAAACTACACGCCGCCCTACTCGCTGGACCACGTCGATTGGCTGACTTGCGCCTCCATTCGCGACTCCGAAAATTGGTTCCTCGATTTTGACGACACCGGCAGAGTAAGCGACGTCGCGGGGATCACCTTGCCGAGCGAAATGGAGCAATGGTTCCGCAAGGCGGGATACCAGGACGTGCGCGAGGAGACCAATCTGAAATTCAGCAAAGGCATCGACAGCGTCAACGAAGCCAACGCCCTGCTCGCCAGTGGATACCGCGTATGCCTGTTCATAAGCGCCAACATGATCGAATATGACGACCAGTCGGACGAAGGCTCGGTGTTGACGCGGCACTGGGTCGTCTTGCGTGACAGGATACAAGTGTCGAATGGAAACGTGACGACAACGATCTTCACATGGGGCAAGGGAGATTACGCGATCCCGCATCCGGGCAAGGGTGGCGCTCAGAAGCCTCTCTCGATTGTGGACTTCCTTATGAATTATTACGGGTACATTGCTGCCAAAGCGTGAGCGGAGAACGAGCGCTCTCACCACGCGTTGAGGTCGGTGACGAGTTGCTTGTCCAGGGACAGGCTTTCCATGCCGCTGGAAAGCAAGATGCCGCTTCGATTATGGTGCCCACTGCCGGGAATGTTCCGCTTGTGGTGCAGGAAGTGACCGACCTCGTGCGCCATGACGCCAATGAACGCCTCGCCATAGTCGAACACGGGTGGATTGCCCTGATCGACAACCACGAAGACCTGCTCGTCGGGCAGATATTCTCCAGCCGCCTCGTTATCCATTGCGTCATAGTCGCCGACGAGAAAACACGTGAGATCGGCGCCGCGTACCTTGAACGGGACGATCTCCTTGCGGAAAACATCCCGCGAGATTTTTGGCCCCAGGGCTTTCCGGACCGTCATCCAAGTCGCCTCTGCCGGGGTGAAGAAGATATTTGCCTGAGCCCCGAACGTCCAGTTCAGCTTGGTGAGGAACCAGGGCACGTCGTCCGGCGTCCATTTCGTGGCGTTGATCAGATTGCCGGATTGATCGAGGTACTTGAGGAATTTGAACGCGATCGTGAAATCCTTGCGCGGCAGAATGGCGACATCCAACTTGATGCTTGTGCTGCCGCGTACGGCTTTAAGCTCGGGAATGCCTTTATCCTTGGGCGAGACCTTGAGGCCGCGCGCAGGGCCGTCCGGCCGTGCAGTGGCATACAGCGCTGTACGCAGACGCAGCAACTGGTCGTCGCGCTCCTGGCCTTTTTGCTCCCTGAAGCGGGTCTTGATGTATTCCTGAGCGACACGTTCGACGTCATCGAGCCGCACATCCTCGACCAGTAATCGATTGCGATCATACGACAGGCCAACGTCCTTGCTGTCGCGGTGACAGACCAGGTTGAAGCCTTCCCGAGGAACGATCATGAAATTTTGCGCAGCGTACACACCCGAATTCTGCAGGAACTGAACGAAGCTCGGCATGGCTCCCCCCCTCCTAATCCACGTACGGGATCTCGCACGGTCCATCGCGCCGGGCATATCCATCCGGGATCATCTTGTCCGGTTGAGCGAGCAAGATAGCGGAAATTGGCCTTGCGAGGCAGTTGATTTCGCTTGGTGTCGTGGAGCAGCAAGGGCGAATGCCGACTCAAGCCGAGCGCATTCGGCCTCGCGATCGCTCAGGGGAAAACGCACAATCACGTCCTGACGCGCGAGCTGGCCCCACAGCGCGTCCGACGACCATTTCTGCGGCTCGGGTCCGCGCGGACCGTCGACCCAGATGAAATACCATTCCGCCATGGACGCGACCAAAGCTCCCTTGCCGGAACATTGGTCCTTCGCCGGCCAATCCGCAACGCCCGATTTCGCGCCCGGCGCGGCTGGTGCGGCTATTCGTACGGCGTGCCGTCCTTGTGCAGGAAGCGGCCGTCGGAGCTCGGGCTCATCATGTCGATGTCGGAGCAGGTGATGACGTCGCCGCGCGAGCGCGAGCCGACCTCGAGATGGGTTGCCGTCATCTGCGATCTGTTGATCAGATGATGCCCGTTGCCGGAGTTTTTTTTGGAAACGCCGCGCAATCGCCGGCGCGCAGCACCGTCTCGCCGCCGTCTTCCACCAGCACCACTTCGCCCGCGAGCACATAGACGAACTCGTCCTCGTCCGAATGCCAGTGGCGCTGGCTCGACCAGTTGCCGGGCGGCAGCCGCATCAGGTTGACGCCGAAGTCGGCGAGCCCGCCGGCATCGCCGAGACGCTGCCGCACCCGCTCGGCGCACGGCGCGGCGAACTCCGCCGGATAGCCGGTCTCCTTGCGTTCCGGCACTTTTGTCAGATCGATCCTGGGCATGGCATTTCCTCGGACGATGGCAGCAAGCGAATGCGCGACCATAAGCGTGGATCTGCGCCTATCGCAATGGCCCGCCCCGTCTCGCAAAGCTCATGGCCACCACCCAGCGACGCGGATCACGCGCCCGGACTACCCGGACCTTAGCAGCGTCGCCGGATCCAAACGCGCAGCCCGTTCGGCGGGCAGAAGACCGAAGACAATACCGACGAGACTGGAGCAGGCGATCGCGATCAACGCCATCTGTCCATTGAACTCGACAGGCCAGCCTAGAGCGGAGGGGATCACGCGTGCGCAGAGGTAACCGACAACGAGTCCCAACAGTCCGCCGATGGTACACAGGAGTACCCCTTCCAGCAAAAACTGTGCGCGGATGTCTTGTGGGCGGGCGCCGAACGCCAACCGGAGTCCAATCTCGTTGATCCGTTCTGTGACCGATACGAGCATGATGTTCATCACACCAATGCCGCCGACCAGCAGGGAGATTCCCGAAAGCGTGGACACCAGCAAGGTGAACTGGCGATAGGCCCGGTCGCTCGTCTGGGCGATCTGGATGAGGTTCTGGATGCGAAAATCGTCAGCCTTGCGCCCCACGATCTTGTGGCGCAGCCGCAGGACTTGCGCAATTGCCGCCTCCGCGGCTTGCATCGATTGAGCGGACTCCGTCTTCACGAGAATGCTATGCACGGCATCCGGGTTAGCCTGGCTGCGTCCAATCGTGAAGATTTTCGCGGACGACAACGGAATGAACATGACGTCGTCCTGGTCCCGACCGGTGAAGTCCTGGCCTTTCTCGGCGAGCACTCCGATCACGAGATAGGACGAACGATCAATACGGACGAAACGGCCAAGCGGGTCGCTGCCCTTGAACAGTTCACGGGCTAAAGTGCGGCCGAGAATTGCAACTTTTGCGGCCGATACAACGTGATCGTCGCTAAGCAGTTGGCCCTCCGCGAGCCTCCACCCCCGCGCTTCAAAAAAATTCGGCGTCACACCGGCTACGAGGGTCGACCAGTTCATGTCCCCTGATATTGTCGTCTTTTGCTCACCGACGAACGGTGCCGCAACGACAATATCGGGCACCTCGCGAGCGATCGCCAGCGCATCAGCCGTTGTGAGCGAGAGGATGGTGCCGGCCTGATGCCGGACGCCCTGCGCGAGTTGCGCACCGGGCTGCACAAGCATCAGATTTGAGCCAAGCGAATTTATCTGCTTCGAGATTTCTGCACGCGCGCCTTCCGCCACCGCAACGACGACCACGACGGCGGCAATGCCGATGATAATGCCGGTCACAGCGAGAATGGAGCGCAATATGTGCGCACGTACCGACCGAAACGCCAGAGCAACATAGCCGAACGATCGCATCGAAATCCCATGTGGATCGAGGCTCATGACGTGACGTGGCGTTCCGGTTCGCCGACGACCGCGCCGTCCCGTAACCTGATGATGCGCCGCGCGCACGCTGCGACCTCGGGGTCGTGCGTCACCAGCACTACCGTGAGTGCGGTGCGCTGCAACTGGCAGAGCAGCGCGAGAATGGCGTCACGCGTGCTCGTGTCCAGCGCGCCTGTCGGTTCATCCGCCAGCAGAAGGTCCGGGCCGTTGACGATGGCTCGTGCGATTGCAACGCGCTGCTGCTCTCCCCCCGACAGTTTTGCGGGCACGTGGTGCATCCGAAGGCCGAGCCCGACCCTTTCGAGCACGGCGCGCGCACGCGCCAGCGGATTGCGCAGCGGCTCGGTCCGGTAGAAGAGCGGCAGCGCGACATTCTCGAGCGCGGTGAGGCGCGGCAACAGGTTGAAGTTTTGAAAGACAATTCCAACGCGTCGATTGCGCAGCTCGCTCAGGCGGATCTTCGACTGCGCAAACACATTCTCGCCGTGGAGAAGGTAACGCCCGCGCGACGGCTGGTCGAGGCAGCCCAGGATCGAAAGCAAGGTCGACTTGCCCGATCCCGATGGACCCACGACGGCGACGAATTCTCCGCGATCGATCTCCAGACAGACGTCCGAAAGCGCCTGAACGGCTTGGTTGCCGAGCCGATGTTGCTTGTGGATATGATCGAGGATGACGAGCGGACTCATGCGCTAACCGCCGGGCGGCTCCACTAAGGTTTGCTCCGATAACCGATGGCGACCCGTTCGCCGATCTTTATATCTGGCGACAGAATCTGGGTCAGGGAATCGCCGCTGGCGCCCAGTGAAACGGCAGTGGACTTCAAAGCGCCCGATTTCATGCGAACCCAGATCACCCCTGTTCCGGGAGTGGGGTGGCTTGCGCCTTCCTGCCTTGGCCGAAAACTCAGCGCAGCATTGGGAACGACTATCGCGTCTTGCTGCTCCTGCACCACGATGCGGACGTCTGCAGTCATGCCGGGAAGCAACAAGCCTTCGGGATTGGGCGCTGAAATCATCACGGTGTAGGTCACCACGTTTTGCACCATCCGTGCCGCCTTTCGGATCTCAAGCACGCGCCCTTCGAACGTGCGCCCGGGATACGAATCGACGCCGAATCGAGCGCGCTGCCCGGTTCGCACCGCACCGATGTCGGCCTCGCTCACCGATGCGTCGACCCGCATGTCCGAAAGATCGCGCGCGATCGTGAACAGCGTCGGCGCCTGCAGGCTCGCGGCCACGGTTTGACCGAGTTCCACGCTGCGCCGGATGACAACGCCATCGATCGGCGATTTGATGATGCTTCGCTCGAGATCGAGCTGAACCCGTTCGAGTGAAGCCCGCGCGGCCGTCACTCCGGCCGCGCGTATCTGCTCGCGCGCCTTGGCCGCGGACAATTCGGAGGCGAGCGACCGCGCCGCCATCTGGGCGCGCTCGGCGTCACGCTGGGAAACGCTGCCGTTTCTGCTGAGCGTGCTCTTGACCTGAAGATCACGCAGAGCGTCATCGTGACGTGCCTGTACGCCCTCGATCGCCGACTTGGCCTCCTCGTGCTGCGCCAATGCGACCTCAAGGGCAGCATCCGCCTCCTTGACCTGGACTTCAAAGGTCGCGCTGTCGAGCGCCGCAAGCGGCTCGCCGGCCCGGACGGGGGAATTGTGATCGGCCATCAACCTCGCGACCTGACCCGACAGCTGGGAGCTGACCTCGACCGTGTCGACCGCTTCGAGCGTTCCGGAAGCGGTGACATTCTGCACGACGTTGTCGCGGGCGATGCTGACATAGCGCAGGTCATCCTGACCGTCCCCGATCGCGGAGACCGGACTATCCGGAGCCCACAACGGATAGGTTGCGGCAACCGCAAGAACTCCCAGCGCTCCACGCACCAGAAGCTTTCGCGGGACGTTCGGTTGATCGACCTTACGAATGATGATCTCACCGCGCCGACCGATGCGGTCCTCCGTGCTGAGAGCAGGCGTAGCTGCCGCGCTTTCCGATGCCGCAGACGGCGCGACGAGACCCAGATAGCCTGGGACGTCGCCACGCCGCCGCGGCCGCGATCCGAAGTGATCGCCCTGGGCCGGATCAGGGCATGAAGACCGCTGTATGTGGACTGTTGGCTGAGGGCGCCGTCTTTCCGGCCGTGACCGGTGGAGGGGTCTTCAGGGTGCCGTTGCCGGGATTGGCATTGGTGTTGGGCTGAGTGAAGTGATGCGTGAGCAACGACTCTACTTCGGCCGCCGGGGTGGTGTGATCTGCGCCGGACAGCGGACTTCCCTGCCCCGGCACGATGTCGGCTGATCGACCATTGGTTTTGACGAACGGATTGCTGGAGGTCGTCAGGCCGCCCGCACCGACCGCCGTGAACAGATGGTCGGATGCCTGGCCGGGGTAAGTGCCCGCGAGCAATGATACGCCCGCCGCAAGGATTGCGAGTTTTCTCATCATCAACTCCTGTTTGGTTTGCGTCGCCGGGGCGCCAAGTTGGCTGACGGCGCCGAACGCTTGAATGCCGTTGACCCGCCGCGGTTCCTATTTCTCGCCGGAATCGAGCAATGTCCGAGATGACGAATGAGATAGTTTCTGACAGGGAAGTCAGAATCGTCGAAGTCGCGAACGATCTCTTCTTCTGAAATCAAGAATTCGTTGAGCACTGCCTACGGACGTGACTCGTCCCGTCGGCATTTGACAGGTCCTCCGTGAAATCGGGTGGCGTTACGGCCAGGGCCATCTCACGCCCGAAGGTCGTCTCACAAAGCTGTTCCGGAAGTTGGCGCAGGACCAGCAGTTGCGATCCGGGCGCTGAGCTGAGCCAGCCATCCGTCGAGATCGGTCTGTGTTTCGAGGAGATCAGCCAGCGAGCGCGGCGTCCAAAGCGCGCCAAATGCACATGACCGTACCGCAAGCGGATGTTGGAGCGGGTGAAGGGAATCGAACCCTCGTATTCAGCTTGGAAGGCTGCTGCTCTACCATTGAGCTACACCCGCATCTCGGGTTCACCTAACACGGCCGGGCGGCGGCCTCAACTGCCCGGCGTGCGTTCTGTTCTCCGGTAAACGAAACCATTTCGCCGCAATCCGGCCGCTTTCCTGGCGCGGCTGGGCCGGAGGCGGCCTTAACAGCGGCGGATTCGGCACCTATATTCGAAGTCCCATCAACAAAGAAAGGAGGTGATCTAGTGTCTTGTCTCAAGCGCTGTCACCTCGCTGGGATCGCCCGCTAGGCCCTGAGCAATCAGCCTGGCATCGGGGCGCTCTCAGCCCTGGACCAGCGAGACATCAAAATCGGGGGCGCGGCGGAAGCTCATCCGCCGCGCCTTTTTGCTGTCTTGGCCTGCGCGATTCGCCGCCGCCATGCCGGACGGCGGGATACCTTGTCGCAACACAGAGACCGTCCGATCCGCTACAGATGAAATGTCGGCTCGGATCGCCGCGAGACGTCCTTGGGCCAGTCGCATCAGAAATAAGGAGCACATCAGATGCTTTATGCCATCCTGGCCTATCACGTCGAAGCCGAGGTCAAATCGTGGAACGCCGAGGAGGACGCTGCCGTGATGACGGGTCTGCGCGAGGTCCATCAACGGCTGAAGGGCAAGCTCGGCCCAGCTGCGCGGCTCGGCGATACCCGCAATGCCGGCACGCTGCGTGGGCCCGGCCACGGCATGGTGATCGACGGGCCGTTCTCCGAAACCAAGGAGCAATTGCTCGGCTTCTACGTGATCGATTGCGCCGATGAGGCGGAGGCGATCGCCGCGGCGCGCGACCTGCGCAGCGTCAACCCGTCGGCGGTCTACGAGATCCGCGCGCTGAAGCTCTACATCCCCGGCGCGCCGTTTCCGGAGACCGCGGGCCCGAGCGATGCGTAGCGCGTGATCCCCGCGCAAACGGCTTTAGCGTTTGTCGCGAGGGAAACCGCTTCGCACTTTTCCGGATCATGCCTTAGCGGCTGGAGCGTTTCGGCAGCTTCGGAAGCTTGCTCGGGTCGAACTTCGGCAGCGGCAAATCCGGCGGCGGCTCGGGTGCCACCTCCTGGCTCGGAATCAGCGTCACCTCGAAGGCGAGATCGGGCACGGCATCCGCCCTGCCCGTGCAGGTCGCGATCGCGCCGGTCCAGATGCCCTCGAGCCGCACCACGAGGTCGTCGGTGCCGAACACGGTCGTGCCGTCTCTCGAGTGCCGCTGCGTGGTGAGCACCGCGGAGAAGCGCTCGCCGTCGACCTCATAGGTGCCGCTGTAGAGCATGACCGCGTCGCTGCCCCACAGCCTGCCATCGGCGACGTGCACGATGCCGGTGCCGTCCGCAAGCGACGTTCGAAACCACGCCGCGTAGGTGCCGTTCTTGAGCATGGAGCCGGTCTCCATCTGCTCCGTTTCACAGCGCACGATCTGGGCATCGTTGCGTTAACAGGCGATGAAGGAACTCGCGCCTGCGCTCATTGGCCGTCGATCTGCCGCCCCATGATGGCGATCGCCTTCTGGTAAACGCCTGCCGCGTTCCACGCCTCGATCGCGGCGAAGTTGGGTTCCCCGGGCTGATAGCCGGCACCGGCGCGCCAGCCATGGGCGCGCAGGAAGTTCGCCGTCGAGCTCAGCGCGTTGGCCGCGACGTCGAGATTGCCGGTGCCGTAGGCGAGGACGTTCTTCGGCATGAACTGGGTCTGGCCGATCTCGCCATGCATCGAGCCGCGCGTGCTCCCGGACAAAGTGCCGCGGTCGACGAGTTTCAGCGCTGCATAGAGCTGGTCGGTGAAGAACTCCGGACGGCGGCAGTCATAGGCAAGCGTTGCGATCGAGGACAGCATGTTCTGGTTGCCGCGCTGGCTGCCAAAGCCGCTCTCCATGCCCCAGATCGCGATCAACGGTCCCGGCGGCACGCCATAGCGCTGCTGGATCGAGGCGAACAGCGCGGCTTGCGACTGCTTCAGCGATCGGCCGCGCGCCACGATGGTCGCAGATCCCCGCTTGGCCATGAACTGCTCGAGCGACAGGCCGAAGCTGCGCTGGCCGCGATCCGCTGCAATCGTCGCACTGGCGTAATGGGTCTGCATCAGCGCGGCGATCGCGGTGGCGCCGATCCCCTTGGCGCTCGCCTCGCCCGAGAACTGCTGCTTCCAGGCTTCGAACCCGCCGGGCCCGTTGCCGCACTGCGCCGCGTTCGCTTCAGCCCCCAGCGTTGCAACCATCACGACGATGGCGAGCGCCGACGTCGCAACCTGCCAGCCCCTGATCATCCGAAACTCCTCCGCAAATATGCCGCCGCCCTCGCGGGCGCGGCGCTGACGATGGCCGGATGGACATGACCCGGCGATGAACGGTCCGCCTCAGATTCGGCCTCGGACCGTCACGATATGTCGCTGGCAGCGGATTGGCCATCCCGACCGCCTCAGGCAGGCCGGGACATTTGGCCCCTGCGCCCGGAAGGCGTCACGCGCCGGGCATAACGACGAACACGGCGTGCGTGACGATGCAGATCGCGCGTGAGACTCGCGAAATCCAGTGGTGAACGGCGTGCGATGTAGTAGGTTCTCCGCGGGGACGGCGGCCCCGCTGTCCTCCAACTTGGGAGGCGATGGCAATGATGAAGACCCTGTCACTTCTAGCGGTCCTGCCCTTTATCGGCGTCCTGTCGATGTCGACGGGCCACGCCGCATCCACATGCTCGACCAGCAATTTCGGCATCTCTGCAGTACCGTGCGGGAAGCGGTATGCGGTCAGCTACGAAGCCTGCCGGAAATACGTGATCGAGCATGGCGCATCGCCCGCCGAATCCTGGTGGTACTGCAGCAGTCAAGGCTACACGAAATAGTCGGTACTTCCTGAGCGAGGCTTTTCGCCGCCGCGGACAGCGCGTCGAGCTGCCGCGACGTCGAACACGCGTGCCTGCCGGTCAGCATGTTAAGGCACGTCGCCTCTTCTCACTGGACCGACGGTCTGCGGCCGGTTGAGGAAGAACTCGCGATTGCCGAGCGCGGCCTCCGCATACTGGTCGATCGCCACGATGATCGCCTGCACGTGGTGAAAGCACCAGCCTTCCCGCGTCGCCATGTGCCGGACCTCGGCCAGCGCCTTGATCCAGGGCGCGTGATCATCGCTGTCGTGGAAATACCGAAGCGGCTCTCTCATCTTTTCCTCCGGCACATCACGTCTTGCAGCTCGGCGCGCAGCCGCCGCGTCCCGAGCACTCGGTCATGCACGCGCTTCGCCGGCGGCCAGCTCTCGCTTCGCCGGGCGAATGAAGGCTGACGTCGCGGCGCGACGGCGCGGTGCAACGCTCGCATGCACGATGATCGGATCGCGGTCGCCCAGGACCTCCCGCTCCTCGACCAGGCGGCTCATGACCAGCCGCATCTTCAGGAGGTCCCCGGCGACGAAGGCGCAGTCCTCATCGCGGTTGATCTGCTGGCGCATGATGGCTTCGGCCTCGAGCATGCTGACGCGCAGCGCCCTGATCTGCCTGCGAATTTCGCTGATGCGGTTGTCCATGGCGTCCTCCAATTCCGGGTGGAGGGCAATTAGAACAAAACAAGAACATTGAGTCAAGCAGTGAAAGCCGTCCGTCATGGGTATCGTTATCACGACGCAACCGGGTGAGTTGCAGTCACGGGCCGTAACAGCTTTCACGAATTCAACGTGAGGTACCGAACATCAAGCCGGATCAGAGAAGCCACGGGCGACCGCGCGCGGCGAGGATCGCAGCCGTCAAAGACAAACGGCCGACATACGACTGTGGAACAATGTGGGCATCGAACTTGTCTACACAAATAGACAAGTTAAAATGGGTCGATTCTATTTCGATCATTGCGCAGCAAATGCCCAAGTACTCCGATGCCCAAGTCCTCCAAGCTGGTAGCCGCGAAGCGTGGCAAGGTTCTTCTGGTTAGACGCCGATCTGACGGGCTGTGGATGTTTCCCGGCGGGCGCAGGCGCGCGCGAGAAACCGGGAAGGATTGCCTCAAGCGCGAGATCAAGGAGGAGCTGCCGAAGCTCAAGCTCGGCAGGCTCAGCCTGTGGAAGGAAGTGACGGCCAGGAACAAGCGTTCCGGCCGCAGGATGAGCGACGCGATCTTCATCGCCAAGAACGCCAAGGGCCGACTGGCGATCGGCGACAAGAAGGAGATCGACCGCGCCGCCTGGCAGAAGCCGCGGGGCCTTCGCCTGACGCCGACCTCCCGCTACATCCGCGACCGGCTGTTTCCGAGCAAGCAACGGCGCCGGAGATAGGCGGCGGGATCATCGCTGCTTGAAAGTGCCGCGCTTCCACCCCAAAGAAACGGCCCCAGCGAGGGGCACAAGCTGGGGCCGCGAGTTTACCTTGATCGTCCAGACGCTGCCGGCAGGGACAGCACCGAACGTGTGACAATCATGCTCCGCCGCGTCGGTTCCTCGCCGGAGGGCCCTGGCTTTTTAGCTAGGCGACAACGCACGTTATTTATCTGCGCTCGCTGACCCGCAATTTGACGCGACGTAAGTTTGTTTAATCGTTGCGTGGAGTCATGGAACCGAAAACCGAGATTTGCCCGAAATGCGGGCGCAAACTGGAATTCGCATTGCCTCCGGGCGGCAAGGGCAATCGCCTCTATCGGTGCTTCAATTGCGGAGGCCCGGACCCTCTGAAGGATCACACGGCGGGACGGCTATCTGCCCGGTCTGAAGTCCCCCGAAAAATAACACAGGTTAGTCAGCAACCAATTCCCTCGGCGGTGCTTGTCGCGTACGCAGGCCGCCCTTGAGGTTCATTTGGTACGCGTGACCACCGATGACGGCGAGGTCCAGATCTGGCTTGCCGCAACCTCGCGAGATCAAGCCCTCGATCTGGTGCTGGACGCGATCCCGGAAGGATGGGCCGTGAGCCTCATGCAGCGGCAGCTCACGGCCGAGCACATCTCGATGCTCAACATGATGCTTGGCGAAGCGCGGCGACATGAGATGTCCTGATTCCCCGCGGCGAATGTCCTGACCAGCGCAGCACCCTCTCCGGTGCGCCATCATTGATCGTCGGATACACATCCGCAGACCAAGAGTTCCACCGCAGGAACACCGTACTGATCCGGATTTCCGGAGAGATAGGACGGTCGTAATACCAACCCTGCCGGCGTTGCCGTTCTTTGCAGAGCATTTTTTCACGACTGAGTTTTTTGCAGACCTATTATGACCGGCAGAAAAGGGCCGCCGATGCGACGGCCCTTTTCGATTCAGTGCCCCATGTCATTCGCGCGGCAATGATCCCGGTAACGTACCCAACTCGGTACCAGGCAAAAGAAGGAGGCCGCCAACCGGCGGCCTCCTTCTTGAGTGGCCCCAGCAACCTATGGGGGCCTGGGAGGGCAGGCGCTGGGGCCGTCTACCGGCCCGGTTGGCGCGGTCGGGCCAGGTGAGCTTCCATCAAATGAACAGAGCAACGGCAACCATTGCGATTGGGCAAAGTCCCAATACGACGATGCCCGCTCGAACAATCACTTCGGACATGACATGCGCCCTTCAATGGGGCAGTCAAAATACGCCGCGGCGGAAGCCGCGCAAAGTGCAGTTTGTGCCAGATTTTCCGCGTCCCTCAATCATGCGTCACGGCGGGGAAGTACGCGCCAAGGCGGAGTCGTTGAGACACCAAAACTCACGCGCGAGCCGCCCGGAGATCGCCGAAGAGTGAGGCCTCAGGCGGTAGATTTCGGCCCTGGAGTTTGGCGGCTGCGCCGGCACACCGTGCTGATTTCTTCAGCTTCGCAT
This sequence comes from Bradyrhizobium sp. USDA 4506, assembly GCF_054058795.1. Classification (NCBI taxonomy): domain Bacteria; kingdom Pseudomonadati; phylum Pseudomonadota; class Alphaproteobacteria; order Hyphomicrobiales; family Nitrobacteraceae; genus Bradyrhizobium; species Bradyrhizobium sp. USDA 4506. Next base: position 3,599,495 of record NZ_JBSSBM010000002.1, read on the forward strand.
ACCGCCGACGCGTGCTAGGAATGACGTGATCCGCTGCGTATCGGACCACGACATGAGCCAGAACTCGTCAGAATGACCTTCCCCTCCAACCGCCAGAGGCGGCTGTTCAGACTGGTCTCCGCGCGCTGGCAGCGCCGCGCCCTGTTCTTGCTGGGCGGCATTGCGGTCGGCGCGGCGGCCGTCGCGCTGGCACAGCTCGCCGATCTGGCACAGATCGCGTTCGGCGCGGTGGTATCCCGTTTCCATTATGCCTCGCTGGTGCTGACGCCGGCCGGGTTCGCGCTGTCGGTGTTTCTGACCAACCGCTTCTTTCAGAACGCGCAAGGCAGCGGAATCCCGCAGGCGATCGCCGCACGCCATCTGACCGACCAGACCGCGCGCGAAAGCCTGGTTTCGCTGCGCGTTGCCGCCGGCAAGATCCTGCTGACTCTGTTCGGCCTGTTGTGTGGCGCGTCGGTCGGGCGCGAGGGACCGACGGTGCAGATCGGCGCCTCGATCATGTTTGCGCTCGGCCGCTTCTCGCCGCGGCGCCAACCCGGCCTGATCCTTGCCGGCGCGGCCGCAGGTGTCGCGGCCGCTTTCAACACCCCGCTGGCCGGGATCGTGTTCGGCATCGAGGAAATGAGCCGTGCCTTCGAGACGAGAACCAGCAGCCTGATCATCGGCGCGGTGATCGCTGCCGGCCTGACCTCGCTCGCTCTGATGGGCAACTATACGTATTTCGGCACCAGCGCGACGGCCCTGCGCAACGGCACCGACTGGCTCGCGGTCCCGCTCTGCGGCATTGCCGGAGGTCTTGCGGGCGGCCTGTTCAGTCGCATCCTGATCACAATGGCACGCGGGTTTGCCAATCCAGTCGGAAGCGCGATCAAGCGTTATCCAGTCGGTTTTGCCGCAATCTGCGGATTAGCGGCTGCGATTTGCGGGATTGCGTCCGACGGCGCGATCTATGGCACGGGATATCAGCAGGTCAAATCCGCGCTCGAAGCCGGAACACAATTGCCGGCAAGCTTCAGCGTCTGGAAATTCCTGGCGACCACGTTCGCCTCGATCAGCGGCATGCCGGGCGGCATCTTCGCGCCCTCGCTCGCGGTCGGTGCCGGGCTCGGCTCCAACATCGCGCCGCTGTTTCACGGCGCGCCGCTGCCGGCCATCATGCTGCTCGGCATGGTCTCCTATTTCGCCGGCGTGGTGCAGGCGCCGATCACCGCCTTCGTGATCGTCACCGAGATGACCGACAATCACGCGATGGTCGTGCCCTTGATGGCCGCGGCCCTGATTGCGCACGCGAGCTCACGCCTGATCTGCAAGGAAGGCGTCTATCACGCCCTCGCCAAGGGCTTCGTCGAGCGCGCCGCGCCGGCGCAGAAGATCACCTCGATCTGAATTCCCGGCATCAAGGGAAAACGGCCCCGGCATCTTGCGTTGCCGGGGCCGTCCTATTCCCATGCTCACGCCGAACCGCCAGTGCCGATAATCAGGCGGACCCTCTGGGCCTTGAAAATTTCCTGAATGAAAAAGCCTGCCCAGCATCCGAAGATTCGCGCGATCCGGCGTTCCGGAAAACAACACGTGTGAATCCAGCTTGAATAAATTTCGTCTGGAACAAACGGAATGTTTCAGTGACTCTTCATGCGTGAACGCCAGTTCCGGGTTCCTCGGGGAGCGGACTTGTCGCGGCGACGTTGGTCTATGGGCAATCCCTGAGAAAGGGGGAAGCACCATGGTCGAGAACGTCATGACCAACGCCGGCTATTGGCGGGATCGAGCCGCCAAGACACGTGCCAAGGCGGAGTTGTTCAGATACCAAAACTCACGTGCGAATCTTCTGAAGATCGCCGAAGAGTACGATCGTCTGGCCAACTATGCCGAGCAGCAATTACTGCGCGCACCGAGAGTAAACCTGTCCGGCCAATCTCCTTAACGGCAGGAGCCTTTGGACATTGGGCCGTCTTAGCCGGGTGCGTGCGCCGCACGTCACGCTGCTTTGGCCAATCGAGCCTCAGCCCCGATAGGCAAACAGCTCGATCGGCTCGCTGAAACCGCGCACCGAATGCTCGCCGACATGCTCGAGCGCGAAATCGTGCGAGACCAGATCGGCGAAGGCGCGCGACAGCAGCACGTTTCGTCCCAACTGCTTGGTCAGAGCCTCGAGCCGCGAGGCCATGTTCACCGCGGGGCCGATCACCGTGAAGTCGAGCCGGCTGCGCGATCCGATATTGCCGTACATGACGTCGCCGACATGGACGCCGATGCCGTAATTCATTGGGGCGCGGCCCATCATGCTGTTCTTTTCGCTGAGCGCCGCCATCGCTTGCCGCGCCTCGGACACCGCGTGCAGCAGGTTGGCGCAGGCCCTGGGATCGCTGAGCGGGAAAATCGCAAGCAGACCATCGCCGATGAATTTCAGGATTTCCCCGCCGTGCCGCGCAATCGGCTCCGACATCGCGTCGAAATAGTCGTTGAGGAGATCGATGACGTCGTCGCGCGGCCAGGAATCCGAGATCCGGGTGAAGTCCCTGAGATCGCAGATCATGATCGCGGCGCGGACCGTGGTGCCACTGCCCCGCCGCGTCGCGCCTGCCAGGATCATCTCACCAGCATGGGTGCCGACATAGGTCTCGAGCAGCGTCCGCGCCAGGCGGTTCTTCATCCGGATTTCGCTGACCAGCGCCAGCACCGGCAGCACCTTGCGCAGCTCGGCGATGTCAGCGTCATCGAAACCGCCGGACCGGTCGGTCGCGAAGGTCACGACATGCCGCTTGCCGAGCGTATGCAGCAGCGGCCACGCCACATAGTCGGTCAGGCCTTGCGCGCGCATCTCGTCATAGAGCGCATGCGCGCGGCCAGGCGCCCGTTCGAGCCGCTCGCGCACTTCGCCAGCGCCCTGGTGGATTTCGTAGACCGGGCTGCCGATATATTCCGAGCGCTCCCTGACCTCGTAGTCCACCCGCGTGATCTCGGCCTCGCGCTTGCCGTCGCCCCAGATGATCCGGGCGCCGAGCCATTGCGGATGCTGGATCAGCAGATTCATCGTCGCCCGCTTGAGCGGGATGCCGGTTTGCTGGAGCCGGATGCACAGCTCGGCGAAGATATTGTCGATGAAGCGCTCGTCGCGGGTCTCGTTGGTCAGCCAGGCCACAACGTCGCCGCCAGGCTGCGGCGTGACGGATTCGATGTTGGGGGTGTTCATGGCTTGCTCCGGAGCGGCGGGTGGGATCGCGAACCGATATGTCGTGCTTCCCCGCGGTAAGGTCAACGCTGCCAGCGGTAACGTGATCGGACGCGCCGGGCGGCCGGGGCTGGGCATGGCCACCCTGCCCGGCGGTTTTCACATCCGCCGACGCATGCCATCGCGCCCGGCGCAATTCAACTGGTTAGCGATCGATTAATTGCAGCGCGCAGACGTTGCATCATGAACACACCGCGCCTTGTTTCACCTGGGGAACAGCAAGGTTCATTTGTCAGCTCACAGTGAGTCACATAGCGTAACACGCATCCGCTGCCGGCGAATGTTTGCCGAAATGCAACCTGTCGGGCAGCGGCAAGAACAAGGGGCTGAGCGCCATGCGCGAATGCATCGGGGCTGCGACAATCGCACGACACGTTGGTGACACCACACTCAATCCACGCCGGACTGCATCGCAATCCCGCACCCGCGCGGACTTCCAGCGCCTGCTGCTGCTGAGCGCCTCGGTCGCCACGCTCGCGGCGCTGATGCCGGGCTCGGCGGCGGCGCAGACCTGGACCGGCGCCACCAGCAACGACTGGACGGTGGGCTCGAACTGGAACACCGGAGCGGCTCCGGCCGGCGGTGCTACGGTGGTTATTACGCCGGGCTCAAACGTCGTTCTCGGCGTGACCCCTGGGGCGATCGGCACCGCCGGCAGTTTCAATGTTCAGAGCGCGGCTGGCGGAACGACCCACCTCACAATTCAAAACGGCAGCACGCTGACAAGCGGCACGTCCGGGATTTCCAATACCACAGGCGGTACGGCGACCGTCACAGTAACGGGAGCCGGATCGCATTGGAACGCCACTACGATCACCGTCAGCCTTTCCGGTACGGGCACCCTCAACGTCACCGACGGCGCGACCGTCAACTTTACAAGCCGAATCATACTCGGCACCGCGGTTGGGGGCGGCACTGGCACGCTCAATGTCAGCAATGCCACACTGATAAATCACGGCTTCGGCATCAGCGTCGGCAACGCGAACGGCCGGGTGAATTTTGACAACGCCACGTTCCGCGCGGCCATCAACACCCCCATTGTCTCCAGCGGAACGGCTGCCCAGAACAACCTCGCCGCGGGCGGACTGACCATCGATAGCAATGGGTTCACCGTCCTCCAGGCCAATGGCTTCAGCGGCGTCGGCGGCTTGACCAAGACCGGCGCCGGGATCTTCAACTTCACCGGCGTCGGCAACAGCTACACCGGCGACACGGTGATCCAGCAAGGCACGTTCCGGCTGTCTGGCGCCGCCGGCTCCGGTAATGCCGTCGCCACCTCGAGCCGGGTGGTCGATAACGCCGACTTCGATATTTCGGTCATCTCGGACCCCAACGCGCACATCAAGAGCCTCGCCGGCAGCAGCGCCGGCAGCGTCACGCTGGGCGCCAAGGACCTGATCATCACCAATGCGAACGATACGTTTGCCGGCGCGATCAGCGGCATCGGCGGGCTGCAAGTGAGCGGCGGCACGCAGGCTCTATCAGGCGTGCAGGCCTATAGCGGCGCGACCACGATCGCGGGCGGCACGCTGGCGCTGACCGGCGGCGGCGACATCGCCGCTTCCAGCCAGGTGATCGCGAACGGCACGTTCAGCATCGCCGGCCTTTCCGGCGCAGGCACCAGCATCCAGCGGCTGTCGGGGTCAGGCAGCGTCGACCTCGGCGCCAAGACGCTGACGCTGACCGCCGCGAACGACACGTTCGCCGGCGTGATCGGCGGCAGCGGTGCCCTGACGCTTGCTGGCGGCACCGAGACACTGTCCGGCGCCAACACCTATAGCGGCGTGACCACGATCTCCGCAGGCACGCTGGCGCTGACGGGCGCAGGATCGATCAGCAATTCCAGCCATGTGGTGGCGAATTCGGCGTTCGACATCTCCGGCCTCACAAGCGCCGGCACCAGCATCCAGAGCCTCGCCGGCAGCGGCAATGTCGCGCTCGGTACCAAGACGCTGACCATCACCAATGCCAGCGACACGTTCTCCGGAGCCATCGGCGGCACCGGCGGGCTTGCGCTGACCGGCGGCACGCAGATCCTGTCCGGCGTCAACACCTATAGCGGCGCGACCACGGTAACCGGCGGCACGCTGCAAGCCGGCGCGGTCAATGCGTTCAGCGCGGCGTCTGCCATTACCGCTGGCGCCGGCGCCACGATCGACCTCAACGGCCTCAACCAGACCATCGGCGGATTCAGCAACGCCGGCGCGTTGCGGTTCGGCGCGGCGCCCGGCACGACGCTGACGGTCGCCGGCAATTATGCCGGCAATGGCGGCACGCTGCTGTTCAACACCGTGCTCGGCGGCGACGGTTCGGCGACCGACCGCCTGGTCGCGGCAAGCACGTCGGGTACTTCGACGGTGCGGATCAACAATGCCGGCGGCGGCGGCGCGCAGACCGCCGACGGCATCAAGCTGATCGACGTCACCGGCGCCTCCAACGGCGTCTTCGCGCTGGCGGGCAATTATTCGTTGCAGGGTCAGCAGGCGATCGTCGCCGGCGCCTATGCCTATACGCTGCAGAAGAACGGCATCGCGACGCCGGCGGATGGCGACTGGTATCTGCGCTCCAGCCTGGTACCGTCGAGCGATCCAACCGCGCCGACGCCGCGGGGCGCGCCCGCGGGTCCGCTGTACCAGCCCGGCGTGCCGCTTTACGAGAACTACGCCCAGGTGCTGCTCGGCATGAACGCGCTGCCTTCGCTGCAGGAGCGCGTCGGCAACCGCTATTGGGGCGGCAATAGCGGCCCGAGCGAAGCGATGGCGCGGATGGGCGTCACGCCGGCGGCAACGGCCGACAGCTCATGGACGCAATCGGCGTTCTGGGGGCGCATCGAGGGCGGTCAAACCAGCCTGCGGCCGTCGAACACCACGGGCTCGACCTTGAGCAGCGATGACTTCAAGGCGCAGGCCGGACTCGACGGCCTCGCGCTCGAGAACAATTACGGCCGCCTGATCGTCGGCCTCACGCTGCAATACGGCCTGACGACGGCATACGTGAATTCGTTCTTCGGCAACGGCCGCATCCGCGCCGAGGGCACCGGCGTCGGCGCCACCGCGACCTGGTACGGCGACAACGGCGTCTACATCGACGGCCAGATGCAGACCATGTTCTATCGCGGCGATCTCACCTCCGATCTCGTCGGCAGCATGACTCACGGCAATGAAGGCCTCGGTTACGCGTTCAGCGTCGAGGGCGGCAAGCGGTTCACTATCGGCAACGGGTTTTCGCTGACACCGCAGGCGCAGCTCGCCTATTCGAAGGTCGACTTCGACGGCTTCACCGACCGCTTCGGCGCGCTGGTCTCGCTCGGCAATGCCGACAGCCTGCTCGGCCGCGTCGGGTTGTCGCTCAATCACCGGAAGAGCTGGAGCGACGGCGCTCGCTCCGACCTCTACGCGATCGGCAACCTGCACTACGAATTCCTCGACGGCACCAACGTCGACGTCGCGGGCACCGGCTTCGCCAGCGCCAACGACCGGCTCTGGGGCTCGATCGGCGGTGGCGGCAGCTACAGCTGGGCGGGCGGCCGCTACACCGTGTTCGGCGAAGCGACCTACCGCGCCAGCCTGCAGGACGCCGGTGACAACCACAGCTACAAGGGCACCGCCGGCCTCCGCGTGGTGTGGTGAGGCCGCTTCACCTCGCCCCGCGTGCGGGGTCGAGACGAGCGAAGCTGCATGATTTCTGTATAATGGAATAATGCCGCTGATTTGCCCGACGCGTCAAGCTGTCGTGTTCGCCGGCAGGCGCCCGCTACTTTGCATGGGGTTGTTTTCGATATTTTGGCCGTGCGCCCCTGCGGCGGCAGGCTAGCGTACCCTACCCGCCCAACCTATCCACCTCGGCCTTGCCGGCCTTCATCACCAGCGGGATGTGCTCGCCCTGCCCGAGCAGGCACGCCACGTCGCGCAGCGGATTACCCTCGACCACCAGCAGATCGGCAAACGCCTCCGGCGCGATGCGGCCGAGCTTGCCTTCCATGCCGAGCACCTCGGCGCCGATGATGGTCGCGCTGGCGATCACCGCCTGCGGGCCGAGCAGCTCGGCGCGGATCCGGAACTCGTCGCTCTGCAGCCGCTGCGACGGTCCGAGCAGATCGGTGCCAAATCCCATCTTGACCCCGGCCTCGCGATAGATCGCAAGCGAGCGCAGCCCGGCGTCGCGAACGTCGGCGATCTTGGCGACGCTCGCCGCAGGCAGGCCGTACTTCGCGCCCTCATTGGCCAGCGCCTCGTAGGTGACCAGGGTCGGCACCACATAGGCGCCCTGCTCGGCCATCAACCGCGCGGTCGGAAGGTCGATCAGATTGCCGTGCTCGATGGTGCGCACGCCGCAGCGTATTGCCCGCTCGATCGCCTCCGCCGTGTAGGCATGCGCCAGCACATAGGTGTGCCGCGCTCTCGCCTCCGCGACGATGGCGCGGATCTCGTCCTCGGAATAGCCGTAGGCGCCGATCGGATCGGTCGGCGACGCAACGCCGCCGGACGCCATGATCTTGATCTGGTCGGCGCCCATCTGCAGCTCCTCGCGCACCGCCTTGCGCACCGCATCGACGCCGTCGACGACGCGCGCGATGGCGCCGACCCGCACGCAGCAGGAGCAGGTCGGGTCGGCCAGATAGTCCGAGCGGGCGCGCCCGTCGCCGTGGCCGCCGGTCTGGCTGAGCGCGCGGCCGGAGACGAACAGCCGCGGGCCATCAGTGAGACCGGTGTCGATCGCCTGCTTCAGCGCATAGCCGGCGCCGCCGGCATCGCGCACGGTGGTGAAGCCGCGCTTCAGCATGCCGCGCAACAGCATGGTCGAGCGCAGCGTCACCAGCACGTTGGCCATCCGCGCCTGCTGCGACAAATCGAGCTCGACCGCGACCGCATGGACATGCAGGTCGATCAGGCCGGGCATCAGCGTCTTGCCCTTGAGGTCGATGACCCGATCGGCGGAAGCCTCGATCGGCCGGTCCGACACCTCCTTGATCAGGCGGTCCTCCACCAACACGTGGTGGCCTTCAAGCAGATCGGACCGCAGCGGATCGAGCAGCGCGGCATTCTTGAAGAGGTTCGTAGCCATGATGATCTCCCAGGCGCCGCGATCACGCGGCTTCGCTTGCGATGTCTTCCAGCGACCGGCCGCGCGTCGGCACGCCCATCAGCACCACGGTCAGCGCGCCAATCAGGAGGACGGACGTGGTGACGCCGAACACGCCGGCAAAGCCGAAATTCGGGTAGAGGTAGCCGACCAGGATCGGCGCCACGATCGCGCCGATGCGGCCGATCGCGGAGGCAAGCCCGGCACCCGTGGTCCGGATCGATGTCGGAAACACTTCGGCCGTGTAGGCATAGACGCCCGCATAGGTGCCGTTCATGAAGAACGACAGCAGCAGGCCGGCCGTCATGATCTCCGCATCGCTCTTGGCAAAGGCGAGCCCGAGCGCGCTGACGCCGCCGAGCAGCATATAGGTCGCAATCGTCGCCTGCCGTCCGATCCGCTCATTGAAAAAGGCGGCGGTGAAATAGCCCGGTACCTGCGCGCAATACATCGCGAGCGAATAGCCGAAACTCTTGGTGATGCTCATGCCGTTCTGCACCAAGAGGCCGGGAATCCAGACGAAGAAGGAATAGTAGCTGAAGGTGATCGACAGCCACATGATCCAGGTCATGGTGGTGATGCGCGCCTGCCGGCCGGCGAGCAGCGCGGCAAAATTGCTCAACAGCGTTCCCGACGAGGCGACTGGCGCGGCCGGCTCGGCGACCGCAGGCGGCAGCGCACGGCCCTCTCGCGCGAAGCTCGCCTCGATCCGGTCGAGCACTGCTTCGGCTTCCTTCGCCCTGCCCCGGCTTTCCAGCCAGCGCGGCGATTCCGGCAGCGATCTCCGCCACCACAGCAGCATCACGACAGGCACGGCCGTGATGACCAGCACGATGCGCCAGCCGTTCTCGTAGGCGGGCACGATGAAATAGCCGAGCAAGGCGGCGGCGACGAAGCCGAACGAGAAGAAGCCCGCCAGCGCGCCGGTGAAGGCGCCGCGGTAACGCCGCGCCACGAACTCCGCGAGGTACGGCGCGATGATCGCGCTCTCCGCGCCCGTGCCCATGCCGGCGACGACGCGCGCGGCAAAGAACGCCGGCCAGCTATCCACCGCCGCGCTGACCAGCGAGGCCGCACTGTAGAGCGCGAGCGCCGACATCATCACCGCGCGGCGGCCGATCAGGTCACCCAGCGTCCCCGCGAGCAGCGCGCCGAACAAATAACCGACGAAGGTGCTGCTGCCGAGCACGCCGGTCTCGACATTGGTCAGCCCCCAGGCGGTGCGCAGCACCGGCAGGATGAACGCCAGCACGGCGGCATCCATCGCGTCAAAGAGATAGCCGAGGCCGCCCATCAGCAGCAGGTGCACGTGGAACCGCGCGAACGGCAGGCGCTCGATGCGCGCCGAGATCATCGACATGAAAGTCCCCCCTCGCCCCGCGGCGGCACGCGCCACAGGGTCAGCCGGGTAATGATAGACAAAGCAATATTATCCGAATAATTTATAATCGTTATCTGGCACATCACCCTTGTGAATATTGCTCGTGTCCTTCCGCACGCTCGACCTCAACCTGCTGAAAGTCTTCGAGGCGCTGATGACCGAGGGCAGCGTCACGCGCGCCGCCAGCGCGCTGACCATGACGCAGCCCGCGGTCAGCAACGCGCTCGCGCGGCTGCGCGACGCGCTGGGCGATCCCTTGTTCGTGCGCACCGCGAGCGGGATCCGCCCGACGCAGCGCGCCGTGGCGCTGTGGCAGCCGATTGGCGATGCTCTCGAACATGTCCGCCACGCGCTCGACGAGGACGCCTTCGATCCGCGACAGACCCAGGCCGAATTCATCCTGTCGATGTCCGACTACGTTGCCTCGCTGGTAATGCCGCGGCTGCTCAACCGCTTCAGCGAAGTGGCGCCGTCCGCGCGCATCCACACCGTGCCCAACACCATCCTGGAGATCGGCGACCGGCTCGAGGACAACCGCGTCGATTGCGTGCTCAGCGTCTATGTCAACGAGGCGCAGCAGCCGCCGGCCGTGATCCGCTCACGCTCGCTGTGGACCGTCGAATATGCCTGCATGATGCGGCGGGACCATCCGCTGGCCAGGCAGAAGCGGCTCAACACCCGGAGCTTCCTTGCCGCCAAGCATGTCGATGTCAGCCTCGCCGGCAAGACGCTGCCGACCTACGACCAGTTTCTCGCCTCGCGCGGGCTGTCGCGCAATCTGGTCGCGACCGTCAACCACTACAATGCCGCCTACGAGATCGTGCGCCAGTCCGACCTGATCGCCGTGCTGCCGCGCGATCTCAGCGCCCAGTCCCGCCACGCGCCCCATCTGCACGCCATGCCGGTGCCGCTGCCGGCGCCGCCGCGCATCGTCAGCCTGTTCTGGCACCAGCGCAACGACACCGTCCCCGCGCAACGCTGGCTGCGCGAGACGCTGGTGGAGATGTTCGCAAGGATGGAGTGACGCGGTGGGATTGGGGCATGCGGACGAACCCGGCTCCCGGACACCGGTGATCCCCGTAGCGGCACGGGGATGCTGATTAACGCTCCCACAACCCGGGTTTCGTTTCCGATTGACGCCATCGGGGACCGGGGTGGTAGGCTGTCGCCATTTCACGTGGCCATTTGAATGCGCGAGTTATTGGAACAATATCAGCTTTTGCTGGCGCCCCTGATCTTCGTGCCGTTCGAGCAACTCTTTGCAGCGAGGCAGCAGAAGATCTTCAGGCGTGGTCTTTCGACCGATATGGCCTTCCTGTTTCTCAACGGCTGGCTGGTGTTCATCGGCGTGACCGCGATCATCGCACTGGCGACGCTGGTCAATCAATCGATCCTGCCCTCGGCCGTCAAGCAGGCGGTCAGCGATCTCCCGTATTGGGCTCAGGCGCCGATCGCGATCGTGATCGGGGACCTCGGCATCTACTGGACCCACCGCATCCTGCATGTCGTGCCCGCCATGTGGCGCATCCATGCCGTTCATCACGCCGTCGAAGAGCTGGACTGGCTCGCCGCGATCCACCAGCACCCGCTTGACGTGACCTTCATGAAGGTTGGTTCGCTGTTCCCGCTGTTCGCGCTCGGTTTCTCCGCGGAGGCGATCGGGACCTATCTTGCGATCTACTACTGGCAATCCTGGCTCGCGCACGCCAACGTGCGCCTGGGCTACGGCCCGCTACGCCATGTCCTGGTGTCGCCGGAGTTTCATCACTGGCACCACAGCAGCGAGCGGGAAGCCAGGGACAAGAACTACGCCGGGCTGTTCTCGTTCTACGATGTGCTGTTCGGCAGCCTCTATCTTCCGGAAGCGCAGAAGCCGACGGCATTCGGCGTCGATCATCCGATGCCCACGAGGTACCTGGCGCTTTTGGCCTATCCATTTTTCGCCTGGGCCTCGATGCTCAAGCGCGACGATCCGTCGGGCACCAGGCACCCGGTTGGCGCGGAGGCTGTGCCCGGCACGGCAACGCCGCCAGCGCAGCAGGACGGCTGATCCTAATGATCTTCGCGACTGTTCGCGATCGGAACACTAGCCTCCGACGGTCGCGGATTTTTGCAACTCCTCGCCTGTAGCTGTCTCGCCGGCCTCTTGCCGGTATCTCATCCAGATCAGCGCGATCACGGTTGCGCACATCATGGGGCCGAGAGGCGTGCGCACGAACGGGAAAGCGTATCCCAATACGAAGACGACGCTGACAGCGATCCGGAAGGCGCTTCGACCCGAACGCGACGCGAGGCGGCCCGCGCTGGCGTTCATGAGAAAGAGCAACGCGACCACCAGGATCGGCATATCGTAGATCGCGAAGTAAGGAGAAATCAGCGGCGTTGCCGCCAGGAGGCTCGCGGCCTTTACGGCGAAGCTGACATGGCCGCGCCACAGGATCAGCACTCCAATCGCAACCACGGATGCGATGGCGACGTGGACCGCCATCGCCAAACCGTAGCCGAGGCCGGCGTCTCTCAAGAGCCCATAGATACTCTGCAGTTTGTACCATGGCAGCGCGCCACTGAGGTGGAATTGCGTCGTGGCGAAGGTGGCGGCGGCGCGGAATCCATCGAAGGTATCCCAACCGAAGATCAGCCCGGCGAGCAGCAGGAGGACCGGAATCACCAGAGCGGCGGTGATGACGACGCGCCAACGTCCGGTGGCGATCAGCACGAAGGGAAGCAGCACGCCATACTGAGGTTTGAAGATGAGCAGCGCGATCAGGATTCCACTGAGAAGCGGACGCCTGTCCAATGTCAGCAGGATGCCGCCGAGCAGCGATGCGGCGAGCAGTGCGCTTTGGCCGGAAATGAAGTCGTAGAATACTGGCGGAGCAGCGAGTGCCAGCAGCAGCGCGGCGGAGCGTGGCCGGATGGCATGAACGACGAGCAGCCAGCAAGACAGCTTCGCTGCGCTCCAGACCCAGAACGCGATCGGAAACGGCAGCAGCGCCAGCGGCGCCACAACCAGGAAAAACACCGGCGGATAAAAGAACGGAACCGGTACCTGATCGTAAGGATACGGAGCGTGATTGAGGGATTGCAGCCGGAGAACAAGTTGCTGATGCAGCTGCTCCCAATCGTAGGCCGCCGCCGCATGGCCTTCGAGCGCCATCGCGCCCGCGCCCCAGAAACATGAAAAATCGATTCCGGCCTGGCCGCCACCACCGACAAATGCCGGTATCGAAACCAGGATCGAGACCCCGAGCAAGATGACGCAGGCAACCATCAGCGCCGGGTCATCTCCTGCAGAAGCGTCCCAGTGCAAAATTTTCTTCATATCCTCTGAAACGGCTCAATCATGAAATGGCGCAATCTACCATTGCACTCGCGGGCCGAGCAACGGAACGCCGGCGGCGGCTGGAGCTGTTTGCGCGGATAGGGTGAAGAAGCGGGTGTCGAATGGATGAGCGGGCTGTGGCCTAGCTTCGCTCACGTCGCTACGATGGAGTTTTCCGGGCTTGCCGAGCCGTGGGTCGCGAAGCGCCTCATGCCTCGCCGATACAGCCCGCCGTCGCCCTTCGGGCTATGGCGTGGCAGCCTTCACTCACTTCGCTACGATGGAGTTTTCCCGGCCTGCCGAGCCGTAGCTCGCGAAGCGAGCGAAGGCTGGTGGGGGAGGCAGGACTCGAACCTGCGAAGCCATGAGGCGGCTGATTTACAGTCAGCTCCCTTTGCCACTCGGGACACTCCCCCGTCCAACAGCATCAGACCGGCCGCGCGAGTGGCGGCGGACCGGTCATCGAAATGACGCTGATAACCGGCCGACCCGAAGCGGGTGCGCGGTCGGGCGCGTTTATGGGGGAAGGCGGTCCCCAAAGTCAACCAAGCCAGCCATCTAATTGGGATACTTTTGCAGGCTCGGGCGATCTCTGTTCCAAAGTAGTGAGTCTTGCGGCTAGATTCTTGTTTTGTCGCGTTTTCTTCACGCGAACCGGACCCCACTTCGCTCGAAAACGCTGTGTAAAATTGCCAATATTCAGGAGCCGTGACACAAGCCTCACATGAGCGATCGCGACCGCAAACCCAATTTCCGAGGCAAGGGCGGTAAACCCTTCCAAAAAGGGCCGAAATTCGGCCGCCCGCCGGCCCGGCGGGAACGCGAATCCGGTTCCGACGGGCCGGTGATTCTGTACGGCTGGCACACCGTGTCGGCGGCGCTTGCCAACCCCGACCGCCATATCCGCAAGCTTTACCTCACCGAGAACGCGGCCAAGCGCCTCGCCGACGAAGACATCGCGACCCGCGTCACCCCCGAGATCGTCCGGCCCAGCGAGATCGACCGGCGCCTCACCCCCGATGCGGTGCATCAGGGCCTCCTGGCGGAGGCCGATCCCCTGGCCTCGCCCGGCATCGACACGCTGGCGCTGGAGGGCATCGTGCTGGTGCTCGACCAGATCACCGATCCGCACAATGTCGGCGCCATCCTGCGCTCGGCCGCGGCGTTCGCGGTGAAGGCGATCGTCACCACCGCCCGTCACAGCCCGGAGGCGACCGGCGTGCTGGCGAAGTCCGCCTCCGGCGCGCTCGAGTTGGTGCCTGTTGTCACCGTGCAGAACCTGGCGCGCGCGCTGAACGAGTTGAACGAGCGCGGCTTCCAGACCGTCGGCCTCGACAGCGAGGGCACCGAGGATCTCGGCAAGGCCGCGCTGCAAGCGCCGCTCGCGCTGGTGCTCGGCGCCGAAGGCAAGGGCTTGCGGCAATTGACGCGCGAGACCTGCCGCCTCGTCGCCCGCCTCGACATGCCCGGCGAGATCAAGAGCCTCAACGTGTCGAACGCCTGTGTGCTCGCGCTCTATATCGGCGCCAGCCGGCTCGGGCTGATGTGAATCGGGATAGGGGGGAGCCTCGCAGCCCCTCCCCTCCCACACCACCGTACATACGGGTCCGTATACGGCGGTTCGCTGGATTAAGCGGCAAGAGTTGTTCTGTTGCCGCCGTAGTTTGGGTGTCAGCAATCGTCGCGCCAGCTTCGACTCCTCTGATCAGCGTCAGTCAGGGTTTCACCCCTTCCCGCCGTTCCGAGGCCAGTTGCCCGGAATTCAGTCGCATGGCCGATGCGATATCGCTGCATCTACTCGTCACTTCCAGCGTTCAGGCCTTCGGCGAAACTCGTTCCGCCTACTATGCCCTCTGCTGACTTCTGCACTGCGGTCAGATCGCCTTACGACGACCTCAGTCTCGTTGCCGAGACGCAGCGCAGATCTCCCGAGGTAAGATCGACCGCCTTCGCCGCACGCCCGCCGGATTTACCACCCCGGCCCTTGATGACCGTGGACTTCGCGATCACGTGCTCGCTCGTCCGGCCGGGTAGGCCTCGTTATCCGGTTTTTGTCCATCGGGCCGCGGCTTTGCTCCACGCTTCCTTCAGACCCCACCTCGCGATGACGCCCTTGCGCTTCGCTAATCCTTCACCGTCATCAGGCTGGATAGAGGACTTCCACCTCCAAGCTGCCGGTCATGCTCGGCACACACGACAAACGCCCGCTCGCGTGACGCGAACGGGCGCTGATGTCTCGAACTGACGATCGGATCAATAGTAGCGGCGCAGCACCGGATGGCCGTAGCGGCCGTAGCGATAGCCGTAGTGCGAACGATAGCCGTAGTGATGGCGGTAGCCGTAGTGACGGTAACCATAGCGGCGATAGCCGTAATACGGGCGACCATAGCCTTCGCGGTAGTACGGACGCGGTGCCCAGTTGCCCGGACCGGTGTAGGTCGGTCCCTGGTTGACGTAATAGTATTGCTGCGCCGCGCTGGGATAAGCGGCATCCGGGTCGGGCAGACGTTCGACGGCGCCGTAACCGTAACCGTAGCCATAGCCACCGCAACCACCGCAGCCGTAATTCACGACGGGCGCGGAATAGCCGCAAGGGTTGAAACCGCACGCCATTGCGGGCGCGGCCACCATGACGGCCACCGCCGCAATCAGTCCTTTGATCATTTGACGCATTACTCTCTCCTGTAGGTCTCTCTGTTCGTCGTCGCGTAGCTCTTGATGGCTATTCAGGATCCCCGTTTCGCGGGGCTCTTGATTTCGGGCAGTCGATTTCAGAATCCTCGGGGTCGCGGTGGCCGCGGGAACGGGCGCGGCAGCGGCCGCGGCCCGTTGAACTCCGGCGCGTAGATCACCGGCGGCGGATCGACCGGCACGTTGGACTGTGCCGGCAGCGGAGCCGATTCCGCGCCCCACGATTGATGGTAGCTCTCGGCCGGCTTGGGCAGGCGGCGGTTGGCCGGCGGCTCGATCTCGAGGCGGCCGTAACCCGGCATGCGGCCGAGGCTCGGATAATAGTGGCCGACATTCGGCTGGGGATCGATCGGGCGGCCGCCATAGACGGTCGGCACCATCGACTCGTTGCGAGCGAGCCCCATCGCGCTTTCGACCACGGCGTAGGAGGCGTCGACGCCGTTAATGATGATCGGCACGCCGGGCCGCACCGGCACGACAATGTCGAAGCCGCCGCCGGCCAGCGCCGTCGAGCTCATCGCAGCCAATATCGCCAGCGCAAGACTTGCGCGCATGTTCACCCAGCGTCCCGAATTGTTCCACCACAACCTAATCCAACGGCTTGGCGGAAGGGTTAAGGACGCCGGCCAAACTGCCGGTAAGCCTAACGCGTAAGCATCGGCATCCGGTCAATGCGGCCGTGCGGAATCAGAAATCGTTAACGGGCGCCCGGGAGCATGAGCCGGAAAAGTGCGAAGCGGATTTCCCTCGCGACAAACGCGGGACGCGTTTGCGCGGAGATCATGCTCAAACAAAGAGCCGCCTACCCGTCAGGTGAAGGCGTTCTCGACGATCGCGTGGACGCCGATCGCGATCGTGACCGCGCCGACCGCCATTTGCAGGCCGCGATTGGCCCAGGTCAGCCAGCGCGCCGAAGCTGCCAGCGGCACCGCGATCACGCTGGACAGCACGCCCATGCCGATCATGGAGCCGATGCCGAACAGCGCGACATAGCCGAGCCCGATCACCGGACTTGGGGCCTGCGACACCGTCAGCACCAGGAGCGCCGCCGAGCCGGCCATGCCGTGCATCAGGCCGACCAGGAGCGTGCGCCAGCGGAAGCCGTGCGCATGGCTGTGCGCGGCGCGGACGTGCGGCACGGTGGACGCACGCGCCACGGTGGACGCAAGCGCCACGGTGGATGCGGCTTCACCGGCATGGCTGTGGGCGTGGAAGTGCGTCGTGCCGTCGCCGTGCGAATGGGTGTGGAAGTGCACGCGGTCGCGCCACAGCCGCCACCACACATGCGCGCCGAGGCCGACCAGCATGATACCGACCGCGGTCTCGATCGGCTGTGCGACCGTTTCCGGGATCGCGCGCCCGAGCAGGATCGCGGCGCCGGCAAAGATGAACAAAGTGAGCGTGTGGCCAAGTCCCCAGGTCAGCCCGTGCTTGACGATGTCACCGACATGGCTGCGGCGGGCCGCGATGCTCGATACCGCCGCGATATGATCCGGCTCCAGCGCATGCTGCATGCCGAGCAGAAAGCCAAGACTCAAAATTCCGAACATCAATCCCCCGCGTCGGCACCGACATCAGTCCGTTCACCGCTGTACACGCAATTCTCGTCAAAGGCAGCATGCTCCGGAACGCATCATGCGCACGAACCTGGTGAACTTCACACTGCTTTGAACACAGGGCAAGGCCGCGCTGGAACAGGCACGGCACCGCGAGATTAGCTCTCGACGACGAGAGGAGATTTCGCATGACACAATTCAAAATCCTCGGCGCAGCAGCCCTGCTCGCCTCGGCGCTGGCGAGCCCGGCGATGGCGCAACAGACGATCGGCACCCCCGCGCGCTGCTCGAATGCCTGGCCGGACGCCCGATGCCAGGCGATGGCACCGGGCACCACCCGCACCGCCTATCACCAGCGCATCGGTCGGCGGGACCAAGGCTGGCAGGGCAGCTACAACCGCTATGACCCCGGCCCGTTCGCGCCCGTCGACGCCGCGGCCCGCGTGGCCGGTGGCGTCGTCGGCGGCGCGGTCGGCACGGCGGCTGCGGTCGCCACCGCCCCGTTTGGCGGCCCCGATTATGCCCGCGCCCCGATCGGCGGCGCCGAATATGCGCGGCAGAACGGCTTTGTCTGCACCCCCGGCACCTGGTTCCGCGGCAGCGACGGCCGCCAGCATCCCTGCCAGTAGCTCAGCTGATTAGGCCGACGGCGCAAAAGGCGGCCCGCGGGCCGCCTTTTGCTGTCGGGCCGATACGGGGGCGCGATCGCTTCTCGCCTGCTCGGTTCAAGCCTTGGTTCTGGCTCTGGCGCGCCAAGTCTGCTATGCGAGCGCGCAAATCATTCCCAATTCGCCGGCTTAGCTCAGCGGTAGAGCAGCAGTTTTGTAAACTGAAGGTCGGGGGTTCAATCCCCTCAGCCGGCACCAATTGGCTTGGATTTCCGGTGCTGTCTTGGCCATGGCGAGATAGCTTCAGTCTGCCGAGATCGACCGTCGACCGCAGCAGCCGCGCCAGCTCGCAGGCGAATACGGCAGTTCCGAGCATGGGGAAGCGTGCTTCGACGCTGCAGAGCCGTCCTGAGCATGCTTCTTCGATGCCGACGCCGAAGCAGTCCGCTGCTGCAAATCCCTTGATGACCCCGTGAACGCCGACCGTCCTGCGGCCGATGCTGCCTTCAAACCGAAGTGCCTGGGCATCGCGTCCTCCATCAGATATGCGCGGCCTACGCCGCGTCGTTCCCGGCTGCGATTCGAACACGTCGTCGCGATTCAATCAAAGCGCTTCGCCTGATTGCCCACAATGTACAAAGCGAGCCGTAGTATTCCGGTTGTCGGGAGTGCCACATCGTCGATCGCACTCACCGCTAGCCAATACAACGACCCTGCGCTTCGCAATGTTTTGCAGGAAGCGCTAGCGATAACGTTGAGCACTCTCGCGACGACTACTTGTGATTTTGTTCCCGCTGGCTATTGTTCCGGCACTTTCACCTTTGGGAATTTCAAAATGAAGATTGTTTTCTGCACCGCGATTGTCCTGTCCACACTCGCCGTCGCTCCGGCGAACGCCAGGGAGCGCAATGACAGCCCTCACTCCCAGGCCTGCATGGCCAAGAACGGCTTCAATCTCGACATGTGGCGCGCTCACTCCGCGGGCACCGACGCGCAGGTCCTGAGGTACATCCAGTGTCGGGATCGGGTGTCCGCAGCACAGGCCAAGGCGATCGGCATTCGCGACCATAACTTCAGCGCGGGCTATCGATGAGCCTCGAGGGTGAGATGAAAATCGGACTCGCCCTTGCCTTCCTTGCCATCGGCTGCATCCCGGCAAGCGCCGCAGGCTGGACCTGCTCCGCCCCGGGTCTGATCTCCGGGTCGTATGATGGCGGCGATAGCGCCTACATCCATCTCACCGGCTTCCCGAACGGCAACAACTATCCTGTCGCGAAGAAGGGCAGCCGGGCCACCGGCACGACGAAGATCGGCACCCGCTTTGTCTGCACCCAACGCTAAGGCACACCGCCAATCCTGATCGGCCTGAAATTATCGCCGACCAGACTTCACCATTTTGAGGAATCACCATGAGATTGCTGATCTTGCTCGCAACCTTCGCCGCCACCATTTCGGCGGCCACCGCCGAAACCGCTGTCGAGCGCCAATGCGCGTCGGGCAAATGCACCTGCACCTACATCGCGTCGACCTGCAAGACCTGGAATCGCACCCATGGCGGCGACCTCGCCATCTGCGACAGCTACCGCGAGAGCTGCCTGCAGAGCGGCCGATGGGACGACAGAAACCGCCACATCGACGTGGTGGTGAAGCGCTGAGGCAGTTCGCCCTTTCCGAACCGGCGCTGCGCCGCAGGGCCGGTTCGGAAAGCCGCTGCGACACTCCCCTGGCAGGAATCGTGGGATCCTTCCCGTAAGATCACCCATCCCTCGCCTTGCTTCTGTTCTTGCGGCCCCAAACGGGGTATGCAGAATGCGGGGTGGGACTCTGCCAATGACCTATTTGATCCTTGCCCGAGATGGCACCAGCCGAATCGTGCTGAAGCGCGACAGCGAAGACGCGGCCGAGAAGAAGGCTCGCGAGCTGAAGGAGATGGGCTGGTTCGAAGTCGAGGTCCGCGAGGACAAGACGGCGCCGGTCACGTCGGCTCCCCCGGCGGATCGTCCACCGACGCTGCAATGACGCTTTGATGAACCTTTGCCGGGTGGCCCTTACAGATATGTGAGGAGCCGCCACGATGTCCGACACAGCACATTACCGCTTCCAATCCGATCAGGCGCGACGGCTGGCCCGGCAGGTGACCGACGCCGCGGTGCGCGACAAGTTGCTCGAAATGGCCGAGGAATATGGCCGCTACGCCGACCTGATCGAGGCCCGCAGCATCGAGCAGGTGCCCGCCGCGATAGCGGCTCATTAGGCTGGCCCCCGCCCCGTTCCGGACGGCTCACCGGTTCGTCCTCTCCTGATGCTCGTCCTCAAGGTGAGGCCAAATCCGCTCGACAACGCCCTGAGGATTTGTTCGGAACATTATGCCCTTTCACGCGATTTTCCTCGCATGAGGGTCCGCGAATCCGACCGCAATCTGCTGCTTCTGGGCACGTTCACGCTGCTCAGCGTGGCCGCGGCCGGCCTCGTCGCCCTGCTCGATCCGGCACCCGCGCCGGCGAACCCCACGCCCCGGCCGCCCGCGAATCACGCGTCGGCATCGGATCAGGGATTGGCCCAGACCCCGGTCCGGATCGTCGGTACCCCGTTCGTCCCGAACACCAATCCCCGTCAACGCTGACCGTCCACGCCCGCGCGGCGTGTCACAATTATGTCACCGCGCCTACCAAACAGGCGTCTTCGTCAACCATCATGATGGCGAGCGCTTGATTCCGCGCGGTTGCTTTGCTGGAATCCGCGCGCTCAGGGTGCGCCATGAAGTGGATGAAAGAACGCGATCTCCTGATCGCGCAGACAATGGCTTTCGTACAGTCGGTGAAGGGCAAGCTGCCCGACGCCGAGCTGCCGGCGCCTGCCCCACGGACGGCGACGGCGACGGCGCCTGCAGTCCAGCCGGCCGCCACGCCGCCCTCCGCTACACCTGCCCCCGCCGCCGCGTTGCCGATCGCCGCTGAACAGGCCTTGGCCGAGGCGGTCGCCACGCTCAGCGTCAAGGCTGAGGTGCGGGCTGCGGTCGTGCCGCCTCCGCTTCCGGCGCCGACCGTGATCGAGGGCCTGCCCCCCGCTCCGTCGCCTTTGGCGGTGACGGTCGTCGAAATCCCGCCTCAACCGGCGCAGCTGCCGCACTTTGCCAGGCTCGACATCAGCGGCGACTTCGGATCCGAGGTGCGGGAGCGGGTTGCCAATTTCCGCGCACAGCAGCAGCGCTTCCTGAAGGAGCGCGAGGAATATTGCACCACGACCATGGCCAAGGTCCGCGCCGCGATCAACGAGCTGCCGCGCTCGGGCAAGTAACGCAGCCCCATTAGACCCCGGACTGTGCGTTGGGCATCAGCCGCGCGCGCCCGATTTCACCGGCTCGGTCAGGAAGCGTCCGCTCGATCGCGTCAATGCCGGCTCCTCCACTGCATCGAGGGCGGGCTGCTCCCCTTCCAGCATGGATCGCAATCCGGCGATCGCCTTGGTCATGCGTTCGGCATATTTCACCGCGGCGCCGTCGACGAACTCTCGATCCTTTGGTTTCGGTTTGGCGACCCGCAGCTCCAGATGCGTCATTCCGTTTGGACCGTCCAGAACGGCGCGAGTCATCACGATCCGCGGCGCGCCGGGAATCGGAAGCGTGATGCCCACCGTGAAATAATCGGTCGGACGCCAATCGAGCATCTCCTCAACGACGGTATGGTTGCCGTGCATACAGTGGTTCCTGGTGCCGGGACCGCGTCGTCCCTTGCCGGAATCCTCGACGATGGTGTCGGCGTCCCACCATTTCTGCCATTGCCCGGGCACGGTGAAAAACTCCCAAACAGTCTGCCGCGGCGCGGCGATGTCGAATTCCAGCATGACGTAGGCATCGTCGCGCGTCACCTGCATCCGGGTTTGCGCGTCTTCCTGCCGCCACGCCGCTTCCAGATCGCGCGCCCACAGCGTGACGTCGCCGATGACGTCGATGGTTTCGCGATGGGCGATGAGACCCTGGGCGACCGGATCGACACCCATCGCGCGGATGGCCGCGTCGCTGTAGAGCGCGTAGGCGCGTCCGCCGACCTTCTCACCAACCGTGTTCTTGAGCAGCCGGTGGACCAGAATGACGTCGCGCCCGGCGAGCTCCTCCCTGCCGCCCATCTTCTGCTTCACCATCTCGCCATGATGGACCACGAACTTGAAATCGAGATCGCCCATCGCGACGCAGGCCTGACACTCGCAAGTCGAGGCCTGGCGCACGTTGCGCAGGCGCCGGCGGAATTTGAAATAGGCGCCCTCGATCGCGTCCTGCAGCAGCGAGCCGTCGATCTTTTCGGCGGTGGTGTAGACGAACGCGGCGTCGCCTTCGAACTTGGCGAGGCGGAATGGCGGGCGCAGCGCTTTCACCACCGTATCCATGAAATCGGCGATGATGTCCTGCGCATGGTCGAGCTCGACCGCCGCAAGGAAATTGGTATAGCCGGAGATATCGGCAATCGCGAAATAGGCCGCTTCAGCCTTCGGAAGCATGGGGACCTCCTGCGCAACCGGTTCACGCCCAATCGTGCGGATGCGCAGTCTGTCATACCGCGCCGCCCGAGGTCGAGGACCAAAGCAACCCTGGGCGTGCGCTAGCGGCCGCCGATCTTCTCCAGCACCGGCAGCAGGTGCTTGAGAAACTCGCCCGGATTCTCGCTCATCGGGAAATGGCCGAGGCCCTTCATGATGGTGGCCTCAGCCCCGGCAATGCTGTTCGCCACCGCCAGCGTCTCTTCCGGCGTGCAGGAATAGTCGTACTCGCCCGACAACAGAAACAGCGGGCAACGTCTGGTGTCGATCTCGGCGATGCGGGCGCGGATGTCGCCGTCGACCTTGTAGAAATAGAGGTCGCCCTTGAACACGCCGGGCCCGCTCTGCATGTAATGCCACAGCGTCTCCCACCGCTCCTTGTCGGGCGCGTCGGGGCCGACGAGGCCCGAGACGATGGCGGCGGCGACCTCGCCGCCATGCACGTCCGGCCGGTGCAGGAAATTCAGGTCGTAATAGGGATCGACATGCGCGCCGGCCTGCAGGCCGATGATGGCGCGGAAGCGTTCGGGATGCTCGAGCGCGAGATGCAGCGCGATCCGGCCGCCGATCGAGCAGCCGATCACGATCGGCCTGTCGAGGTCGAGCGCGTCCATCACCGCCAGGATCATGGTCGTATATTGCGCGGAGGTGAGCTGGTACTCCTCGTCGTGCCAGCCCTGCGGCGGCGACGACTTGCCGTGCCAGGGCATGTCGAAGGCGATGACGCGATGGTTGCGCGTGACGCGCGCATCGTTCATCAGGCCGCGATATTGCCGCCCGTCCGCGCCCGCGGTGTGCAGGCAGAGCAGCGGCGTGCCCTCGCCCGCCTCCTCGACATAGACGCGGTGGGCCCGGCCGAACAGCTCCAGATGCATGTAGCGGCCGACGATCGGTTCGAACCTGGCGCTCATGCGGCGACTCCCTCGCGGCGCAGCTTGCCGAGCGCCTCCTTGAAGTAGCGCAGGTTCGCCATGAAGATCTGCAGCTCGCCCTCGGCCTTCAGCACACGGCGCTTGATCAGCGCCATCAGGTCGTTCGAGCCCGGCGGCGGCCGCCGTTCGCAGAACCGGTCCCACTCCTCGTCCGAGGTGCGCAGCGCGAACGACGACGAGGGCATCACGAACGGCCCCTTCGTCACCGCGACGATCCGGCCCTCATGGATCGCGATCAGCCAGGCGGCCGCGCCGATCTCGAGCAGGAATGTCGTGGTGAGATAGCGGCCGCGCCGCACCAGGCCGGCGTCGCCGTTGACCCGTTCCTTCAGCGTGTCGATCATGTCAGCTCCCCGATCGCGGCCCGTCCGCGCAGGGCGCAGCGGGCGCTTGTTCTGCCGACAATGATGGGAGCAATGCCGGTGCCGTCAATCGCCAGCGGCGCCGCGCGGCCCTCGCGTTTTCGGGTGGCCACCACATACGAATTTTGGCGGGAGCCGGGAGATCTAAAGCCAGGACCAGACCAGCGCCACGTTGGCGGCGCAGGCCGCAAGCAGCGCAACCGCAAGCGTGAGCTGCACGCGTTCGTAAGGGGGCTGGTGGATCGCTCTCATGGCCGGAGCATCCGGCGATTCTACCCGGAGAGTCCCGGGGATTCTTTTTTCGGGGGTTTACCACCCGTTAAGGACTCAGGGCCATTCCGTGAAAGGGCCGAAATGACTCATATTTTCAGATACTTGCCGCAAATGCTCGCTCACGGTTCCGTGATCGGAACGGCGATATTGCCTGAAACCCAAAACGGAGGCTGGCGTTGTCGGTTGTTTGGGGAACGACGAATGCCGTACGCGCTGTTTTATCAGGACGCCAAGCTGAGCAAGGCCTACCCGACCGAGGCGGATGTCTGGACGCTGGCCAGGAAATCCGGCCTGGTGGTGGATGCCATCTCCGAGGAGAAGTCCGCGCCCCGCCCGGTGCTGGATAACGACTACGAGATCCGGCCCTGTCAGCTCGAGCCAAACGAGGATCCGGCCAAGAACAAGGCCGATGCCGATCGCGAAGCGCGCCTGGAGCCGCGGTTGAACTGATCAGACGTTAGGCTGGCCGGCGGCGCGCAGCGGCGGGCCGGGAATGCGATGGGTGCGGTCGCCCCGCGCCTATGGCGTTGCCGTCGCCAGCGAGGCCTGTTCGGCGGCGAGCGAAACGCAAATCTTCCGCCGATGCAGACCCCGGATCGCGCCGGTCACCTTGAGCACCTTGCCAGCCGAGCAGGACGCATCCTGCACGAACACGACCTCATAGGGCGCGAGCGCCAGGGGTTCGGATTTGAGGATGGTCTGGGCAAGGCACGGCACGGAGACCGCAGAGAGGATCAGCCCTAACGCAAAACTACGCATGTTCGTTTGTCCACCAGCCCGGCGATCGCATAATAGCGCAGCACGATGAAAGTTCCGTGCAATGCAGGAATTATTTTTTGCATTGCACGATCAGGCCTGAACATCAGGTGAATGTGGGGTCGTAGCTTCGGTGGAGCGGAGCGAAATCCGGGGACTTCGCTCGTCGGATCGGCTGCCCCGGATTACGCTGCGCTCGATCCGGGCTACGGCTATACCGCATCCGCCGTCATTCCGGGGCGAGCGGCTGGCCAATCGGGATAGGGGGGAGCCTCGCAGCCCCTCCCCTCCCACACCACCGTACATACGGGTCCGTATACGGCGGTTCGCTGGATTAAGCGGCAAGAGTTGTTCTGTTGCCGCCGTAGTTTGGGTGTCAGCAATCGTCGCGCCAGCTTCGACTCCTCTGATCAGCGTCAGTCAGGGTTTCACCCCTTCCCGCCGTTCCGAGGCCAGTTGCCCGGAATTCAGTCGCATGGCCGATGCGATATCGCTGCATCTACTCGTCACTTCCAGCGTTCAGGCCTTCGGCGAAACTCGTTCCGCCTACTATGCCCTCTGCTGACTTCTGCACTGCGGTCAGATCGCCTTACGACGACCTCAGTCTCGTTGCCGAGACGCAGCGCAGATCTCCCGAGGTAAGATCGACCGCCTTCGCCGCACGCCCGCCGGATTTACCACCCCGGCCCTTGATGACCGTGGACTTCGCGATCACGTGCTCGCTCGTCCGGCCGGGTAGGCCTCGTTATCCGGTTTTTGTCCATCGGGCCGCGGCTTTGCTCCACGCTTCCTTCAGACCCCACCTCGCGATGACGCCCTTGCGCTTCGCTAATCCTTCACCGTCATCAGGCTGGATAGAGGACTTCCACCTCCAAGCTGCCGGTCATGCTCGGCACACACAAAAAAGGCCGACCCGAAGGCCGGCCTTTTCATTGATGCGATGAAGCCGCGATCAGTAGCGGGAGCCGACCGGGCCACCCCAGCCGAAGCGGTAGTTGACCCCGAGCTTGACGGTGTGCTCGTCGTTCCGGAAGCTCGTGCCGACGAGGTCGGCCGGGCCGCTAGTGAAGTTGGTCTTGCCGAAATTGTAGTACTGGTATTCGGCCTTCGCCGACCAGTTCGGGGCGAACATGTATTCGAGGCCCGCGCCGACCGTATAGCCGTCCTTGTGGCCGCCATCGGTGGTGAAGGACGCCGGCACGCCGCCGACCGACGCAGTGATGTTGTTGTTGTCGCGCCAAGCATAACCGCCCTTGGCGTAGAGCAGCGCCGGACCCCAGGTGTAGCCGAGGCGGCCGGTCACCGAACCGATCTGGTCGGTATTGCCGGTCACCAGCGTTCCGCCCGGGAGCAGCACGCCATTGTTCGAGGAGCTGGGCAGCCAGGAATACTGCGCCTCGGCGCCCATCACCCAGTTCGGGGCGAACTGATAGTCGAAGCCGCCCTGCACGCCACCCATGAAGCGCGCGTCGCTGCCCATCAGGTTGTTGCCGTCGGTGAACGCGCCGCCGACATGGCCGCCGATATAGAAACCGGTCCAGTTGTAGACGACGGCGGGGGCGGTATAGGGCGGCGGTGCCTTGGTATAGGTGCGGGCCGGCATGTCAGCCGCAAACGCAGGGCCCGCAAGGGCGGCCAGCGCGACTGTGCCGAGCAAAAACTTCTTCATTTCTGATCCCCGTTACTAACGCTGCGCTGTTAAGCCAAACAACGTGACCTCAATTAGGTTGCTTTGGGGCAATGCCGCACCCGTGATGTTTCCGAGTTGTGACAGGGTCGCAACAACGCCCGTTTGTTCCCTGGCACAGCAAGATTTTTCACCGGTTAAGCAACCGCATCTCGGCTGGATGTAGGTCGCAGACGGCTAAGTTGAAGTTCAACGCTCCCCGAAAAGTGATCGGAGTTCGCTAACGTTTCGATCAGGCTTGCGACAAGCCGCCGCGCAGAAGCGCGATCAGATCGCGCTTCTGCGTCTTGTTCGGGCATGATCTTTTCGGAAAAACCGCTTCACTTTTCCGGATCATGTCTTAGCGCGACATCTTTTCCAGTTCCGGAAATGCCGCGTAGGTCGCGCCGGCGCAGGGCTCGGCGGGGTTGTCGAGGATGCGGTCGAGCCGGCCGTCGACAAACAGGACACCGCGCTCCCGGGCGGCGCGGTAACTGCCGTCGGTATCCTTCGCGCTGTAGCGCAGGCACACGACGTAACGCAGCCGGCCGCCGACCGTGCGCTGCGCCGGCTCGGCGATAGCAGCCTCGCGGACCCCGACCGGATTGTTCAGGTAGGTCCGCATGAAGGCTACGATCTGGTCGCGGTAGCGGTCCGGGAACGGCTGGTTGGCGACGCCGCGATCGTCGGTGAAGGTGGTCGGCCCGCCGCCGTCATCGCTGGTGAGGCAGCCGGCGAGCGGAAGCGAGAGCAGCAGGATGGCTGCCAGTTGTGATGAAATCCGCAAACGACGCTGTTCCCTGAGTCCCCGGAGGCGTCTCATAAACTGCCGGGCGGCCGAAGGGAATTCGCAACTCGGTTATTCCTCGCCCGGGTTCACAACCGGAGCCAGACGCACTCCGGCCCGTCGCCATTGGGGAAGCAATGGACGGACGGGCCGGTTCTGCATCCAAAAGGCGCAGCGGGGCAATGTGGATCGAAACTACGCCCCTCGGATCAGATTCAACCGCGCTTGGGTCAGCCGCGTTTGGCCGGCGCGACGTGCTTGGTCGCGACCTTCGCGTGGACGTGCTTGGTCGCATGCTTCGGCGACTTCACCTTCAGCATGCCCATGTGCTTGTGGTGGCGGTGATGGCGATAGTGCTTGTGGTGCATCTTGGCGTTGGCGTTGCGCACCTTCGACGGCAGCTGCTCGCTCTTGATCACGGGAGCGGCCTTGGTCGCCGGGGCAGTCGTGGTCGCCGGCGCGGGCGTTGCGGCCTTGCCGGTCTCGACGGCGAGCGCGGGCGCTGCGATCACGGACATGGCGAGCAGCGCGGCGGAAATCGTCTTCAGCATGATGGTCCTCCTCGTCGGGATCGAGAGGTCTCCGGCCGGATGGTCGGCCTCACCGATCAATGCACGTGACCTTATGGGCCGCGCACTGAACCCGTTCTGAAGGACCCTGACGGACTTCATTCATGTGCATGACATCTCTGTCATGTTTTCTCCTCTACGGCCGGAAAAGCAGGATCACGCAATCGTGGGATCGGCCGGGAATGTTCTGCACCCCTGGGTGTTCAAGTCATCAGGCTTCGGTGTAGGATTACCGAGCACGATCAGGAACGATCAGGAGCAACCAGGAATGAGCAGGAAGACGAAGTTTTTGGGCCTCGCAGTGCTCTCGATGACGCTCGCCTCCGGGCCGGTCATCTCGGCCTACGCCGCGGGCAGCGACAATCCCTCGCCGCCGGCTTCCGACAGCGGCAGCAGCAAGGGCAAGAAGGCGAAGAAGGACAAGAGCTCCGCGATCGACGATCAGAAGTTCCTGGCCGGCTATCGCGCCGCCTACACCACGATCTACGACAAGCACGACTATACCGCCGCGATCGAGCAGCTGAAGGCGCTCGGCCAGGATGATCGCGCCGACGTCGCCAACCTGATCGGCTACTCCTATCGCAAGCTCGGCGACTACAAGGTCTCGCAAATCTGGTACGAGCGCGCGCTCAAGGCCGACCCGGCCCATGTCCGCACCTGGCAGTATTACGGCCTCTGGCAGGTCGAACAGGGCAACCGCGATCAGGCGCAATACCATCTGAACCGCATCGCCCAGCTCGCCGGCACCAGCAGCGACGAATATCGCTCGCTCGCCGCAGCGCTGGAGAAGCCCCCGGGCACCGGCCTGGTTTACTGAGTTAAGGCAACCGCTTCCTACATCGAGCCGGCGTGGCCACGACGACCGCGCCGGCTTTTTGCTGCGTAGCTGCGTAGCGCACAGCGAAACCCATCATGCTTCCGCGCGGATCGGAGGTGATGGGTATCGCTTCGCTCCACCCATCCCACGGATCAGCATAAACGTTACGGATGAAGATTACGGATAATGCTCGAGGCGACGATCGGGCTTTTGCGGGCGGCTCGCCCCCACCGTGTTGCCCGCAGCGCCGGCATCCGGCTTGGCCGGACGCGCGGCCTTCTCCACCGGCGGCCCGCTGTCGCCGGTCTTCTTGGCGCTGTTCAGCGCCTCGCCGGTGGTGGTCACGTTGGCGGCCTGCCCGGCCCCCGCCGAGCCGGCCGAAGGGCCGGAGCTTTGCGCCAACACGGTTCCCGATAGCACCAATGCCGCCATCAGTATTGCCGCGTTGATTGTCATGGAGGGGGCCTTCTGCACTCGAATGATGCACAGCAACGCGCCGCTGCCGCAGACGTTCCCCCGGTGCCATGATTTAAGGTAAATGCAAGGCGAATGTCCGCGCCCACCTCCGGCGGGAGTGCGCAGGCGCTTCCAGCTCAGTCAGCCATGCGCCGCCGCCGGGTCGCGCTGCGCAGCCTCGCGATATTCGGCCCATGCCTGCCGCAGGATTTGCACCGACGAGGTGAGGAATATCGTCGCCATCACGGTGGCGACGGCAAGGTCAGGCCAGGCCGAGACCGATCCCCACACGCCGAGGGCGGCCGCCATCACGATGAGGTTTCCGATCGCGTCGTTGCGCGAGCAGAGCCAGACCGAGCGGACATTGGCGTCGCCGTCCTTGTACGGCAGCAGAAGCAGAACCGATCCTAGATTGGCCGCGAGTGCCAACGCGCCGATGGCGCCCATCACCTCGGCTTTCGGCACGCCGAGCACGAACGTCTGGTAGACGGTCGAGCCGAACACCCACAGCGCCATCAAGCTCAGCGACGCGCCCTTCAACAGCGCTGCGGAGGCGCGCACACGCAGGCTGGCGCCGATCACCGCAAGGCTCAGTCCATAGGTGACCGTATCGGCAAGGAAGTCGAGCGCATCGGCCTTGAGCGCCTGCGATCCGGCAAGCTGACCCGCGATCATCTCGGTCAGGAACATCGCACCATTGATGCCGATGACCGTCCAGAGCACGCGCTTGTAGCGCGGATCGAGACCGTCAAAGACCGGAACGCCGCCTGAGCAGCCGCACGAAGCGGCCGCGCCATCGCGGTCCCCTGCCCGCACACGAGCCTTGATCGGCAGCGTCAGCGGCGGTGGCGCGCAGCATTCGGTCGTCTTCTGCCCGCAGCAATCGTTCATCGCTCGTCCTTCCAGACGACAGGATAAGGCCAGCCACGTAACGCATTCAAGCCGATCCATCTGGAACAGCTCCGGCGATCATGCGTCGCGGGTTCAAGGGCTGCCGGCTGCGTTCAGCCGACAGCCCAACCTGCTGATGCGGGCCGTCGCCTCATTTCGCCTTCTGAATCGCGGTGACGGTGTAGCCGCTGTCGCCCTCCTCGGCCTCGAACCGGACCTTGTCGCCGACCTTGACCTGCTTCAGCAGCGCCGGATCCTTGACCCGGTAAACCATCGTCATCGGCTCGTCCATGCCAAGGGTCTTGGCCGGGCCGTGCTTGAGCGTGATCTTGCCCGCACCCTCGTCGATCTTCTTGACCTCGCCATTGATCGCGGCGGCCTGCGCGAGCGCCGCGCCCAGGGTCAGAGCCAGCGCGAACGCGCCGGCGCCGGCAAGTTGGATCATCCTGTTCATCATTGTTGTGCTTTCTTTCATTGCTGGTTTCATTTCACGATGACGCGGCCGGTCATCCCGTAGTCGCGGTGATCCGGGATCAGGCAGGAATATTCAAACGTTCCGGCCTTGGTGAATTTCCAGACGATCTCCGCACTCTTCTTCGGTGCGAGGCGAACGCCGTTCGGATCGTCATGCTCCATGTGCGGATGCTTCTTCATCACTTCGGCATGCTTCAGATTCTCTTCGGTGGTCGCGAGCAGGAATTCATGATCCTCGGTGCCGGCATTGCGGATCACGAAGCGGATCTGCTCGCCGCGCTTGACCTCGATGCGGAACGGCGTGAACTCCATTTCCTTCATCTCGACCTCAACCGTGCGCGAGGGCTTGCTCGGATCGCCGGGCTCGCCGGCCGAATAGGATTCATGGCCGTGCTTCTCGTGGCCGCGCGATGGCGCGGCGGTGACGGACAGCGCAATCAGCACGATGCCGATGCTGGTGAGTTGCTTCACTGGATTCTCCATTCTGTGTTTGATGCTTGCTGGTCGTCGGATGGCGCTTTGATCCGCTACATCTTCATCCCCTTCATCGATGGCTTGGCTTTTCGCCCGGGCGCCGCCGGCGGCTGGCGCGCGGGCTCGGCGGCGGGCGCCTCGACCTCATAGGCAACCGTGCCCGGCGGATATTTGTACGGTCCGGGATCGGCGTAATCGTCGCGGCCGAGCCCTTCGCGGATCTTCATCACCGTGAACATGCCGCCCATCTCGATCGGCCCGAATTGTCCGGTGCCGGTCATCATCGGCAGCGTGTTGTCGGGCGCGGGCATCTCCATGTTGCCCATCGCCATCCCGGTCGATCCCATCGCCATCGCGTCGGGCGCGAGCTTGCCGACCGCCTTGGCCAGATCCTGGCGCGACACGCCGATGAAATTTCTGACGTCGTGGCCCATCGCGTTCATGGTGTGGTGCGACTTGTGGCAGTGGAACGCCCAGTCGCCCGGATTGTCGGCGAGCATGTCGAACGCCCTGACCGCGCCGACCGGCACGTCGGTCGTGGTCTCCGGATACTGCGCGCTGTCGGGCACCCAGCCGCCGTCGGTGCAGGTCACCGCGAAATTGTGCCCGTGCACATGGATCGGATGGTTGGTCATGGTCAGGTTGCCGATCCGCACGCGGATCCTGTCGCCGAGCCGGATCGGCATCGGATCGATGCCGGGATAGACGCGGCTGTTCCAGGTCCACATGTTGAAGTCGGTCATCTCATTGACCTTCGGCAGATAGGTGCCGGGGTCGATGAGGTAGCTGCTCATGATGAAGACGAAGTCGCGGTCGACGGGCCGGAACGCCGGATCGCGCGGGTGCACGATGAACATGCCCATCATGCCCATCGCCATCTGCACCATCTCGTCGGAATGCGGGTGGTACATGAAGGTCCCGCTGTGCTTCATCTCGAACTCGTAGACGAAGGTCTTGCCCGGCTTGATATGCGGCTGGTTGAGCCCGCCGACGCCGTCCATGCCTGACGGCACGATCATGCCGTGCCAGTGCACCGTGGTGTGCTCCGGCAGTTTGTTGGTGACGAAGATGCGGACCTTGTCGCCCTCGACCGCCTCGATGGTCGGTCCCGGAGCCTGGCCGTTGTAGCCCCAGAGATTGGCCTTCATGCCGTCGGCGAATTCGCGCACCACGGGCTCGGCGACGAGATGGAATTCCTTCCAGTCGCCGTTCATCCGCCACGGCAGCGACCAGCCATTGAGCGTGACGACCGGCCGGTAGTCCGGCCCGCTGGCGGGATGTAGCGGCGGCTGCATCACCGCCTTGTCCATGGTCGGCGCTTCGGGAATGGCGGCGGCCTGGACGCGGCCGCTGACCGCGCTTGCCGTCACCAGCGCCGCGCTGCCCAGAAATCCTCGTCGTGAAAACATGTGCTGCTCCATTCAATGACCGCCACCGGCCGCGGGCTGCGCGGCCGAGGCGATGGAAGACGGTGTCGATGCTGCGCCGGCCGAGCCGCCGCCGTTGATCGCGGTCTGCAGCTCGGATTGCGCCAGAAGGAAGTCGCGCTTGGCGTCGATCGCCGCGCGCAGCGAGGCGAGCCGCTGCCGCGCTTCGGTGAGCAGCGCGAACACGTCGACCTGCATGCTGGAGAAGCGCAGCTGCATCTCCTCGGTGATGATCTGGCGCAACGGCAGCACCTCGCGCTGGTAATGACGCGCGATGTCGTAGGTCGAGCGGTAGACGCGGTAGGCGTCGCGCGCCTCGGAGCGGATGTTGATCGCCTTCTCGGTCAGGCGGTTCATCGCCTGGCGGTAGGTCTCCGCCGCCTGGCGCACCCTCACCTCGCCGCCGTCGAAGATCGGAATCTGGAACTGGACGTCGAAGCCGCGCTCCCTGAACGGCGGAGCTTCGGGATCGTGGGTGCGCTTGTCGATGCCGGCGACGTCGAGCAGTGTGACGAAGCGCGTCGCCTCGGTGAGATCGAGCGCCTTGGCGAGCGCCACGATTTCCATCCGCGCGATCTGCAGGTCGACGCGATGGCCAACCGCCGCGACCTCGATCGACGGCTGTTCCAATGGCCGCTTCGGCAGCAATGGCAACTTGCCGGGAATCCGGAAGCCGAGATCGCCGTCCCACAATCCGAGCAGGCGCGCCAGCCGCTCGCGCGAACTCGTCGCATTCTGCCGCGCGCTGGCGAGGTCAGCGGTGATCTCGGCGTAGAACACCTGCTCGCGGGCCTGGTCGAGCTTGTTCATGCCGCCGGTCTCGCCGAGCTTTTTCGCGAGCTGCGCGGTGGACTCGGCGGTCGCCTTCGCATCCGTCAGCAGCCCGACCATCTCATTTGCCGCGACGGCCGCGACATGGCTGCGCCGCACCTCGGCGGCAAGCCGCAAGGTGGCGAGCGCGGCCTTGAGCTGCGCCTGGCGGAAGCGCTCGCGCGCGATCTCGGAGCGGGCCGGAAGGGTCGCCAGCGCGAGGATGTCGCCGACGACCTGCCGCTCGACCTCGCTGGCGCCGTTGCCGGTGATGCGCGAGACCGAGAAGGTCGGGTTCGGCGGCAGGCTGTCGGCGACGAGATCGGTCTCCGCCAGCGCCAGCTCGTTATAGGCGGCCTGCAGGCCCTTGTTGTTCAAGAGCGCGACCTGCACGGCGGCATCCGCGGATAGGTTGCGCGCGAGCAGCCGCTGCACCGCGGCGCCGGCGGTCGCGGCCTCGTCCGCGGTGCGAACAAAGGCGACGTCCTTGCCGATCGCCTGCCCGGTGACCTCGGAGACCACGCCCATGCCGCTGTCGGACGAGAACGACGCGCATCCCGCGAGCGCTGACGTCAGCAGCAAAAGCGGCGCGATGGCCAGATGTCGCATGGCGCCCTCCTAGTGTTCTGACTTGGCCGGCGGCGTCACGCCGTCGTTGCGCTCGCGCCAGGGCAGCGGCGTCGCCGGACGCAGGCTGCTGTAGGGCGCGATGGTCGAGCGGTAGCCGACACCGGCCCTGCCCGTCGACGAATCCGCAGGATCGCCCGCGACGGCAACCGGCCGGCCGTCGGCCATGCAGCCGGCGAGCGGCGCGGCGGCGACGATGACGGCGGTCAGCCGCGATAACAGTATGGATTGCGCGCGCCGGCCAAGCCAGTTGGCCACGGCGGCGAGCTTCGCCCCGAGATGCGAAAACATGGATCTGTCCCGATCATCAAATGAGTCACAGGCATGCGCACGCGAGCGCGCGGCGCAGCCACGATGTCAGCGAGAGATCAGGCGATGGGGGGACGATAGAGCCGCGCCGGAGCCTCGCTCCACAGGCCCCGGGTGGGCTCGGCGAGACGGGTCGCGATCGGGTGCAAGGGACTGGCGACGAAAGGAAGATCGGCCGGCAGCGCCGACACGCACATCAAGGCGCAGCACGGCCCCGGCGCGTTCTTGCCGTCGTGGCTGTGCTTGGCCGGCGGTTCGGCGGCATCGGCGGCGTGGTGCAAATGCGTGCCGCCATGATCGCGCGCGGCAGCATCGGCGTGTGTCACCGGCATCGCGCCATCATGCACATGCGTCATCACAGCCGGCTGCACCTCATCGGTCAGGCACGGAAACGGCGCCCCGAATGCAAGCGCGAAGGACGGCGCGAGCACGCAAAACAGATAGGCCAGGATGATGGAACATCCCGCCCGCAACCGCCCTGATCTCGTCAATCGCACCAGCACCCGCTTCGCATCTCCGACCGCCGCAAGCTAACCGCAAATCAGCTCGCTGCAAACCGCCATCAGCTATATACCCCCTTGGGGTATCATTCAATCCGATTTGAAACTACCAACAGGCGTCATGTTTCCATCACATCCTTGCCTGCTGGCGCGCGGCGCAGGAAGCAACTTCGGGTGCCGACACTCTCGCTTCGATCTTGATGCCCTTCACGCCGGCGAAGATCGCGGGAATCACGATCAGCGTCAGCAGCGTCGACGAGATCATACCGCCGATCATCGGCACCGCGATGCGCTGCATGATCTCCGAGCCGGTGCCGGTGCTCCACATGATCGGCAACAGCCCGGCCATGATGGCGACCACCGTCATCATCTTCGGCCGGACGCGCTCGACCGCGCCCGCGATGATCGCGCGATTGAGGTCGTCACGATCGATCGTGCGTCCCTCCTCAGCGCGATGCGCGGTGATCTCGCCCAGCGCCTGGTTGAGATACATCAGCATCACGACGCCGGTCTCGGCGGCGACGCCGGCGAGCGCGATGAAGCCGACCGCGACCGCAACCGACAGGTTGAAGCCGAGCGCCCACATCAGCCAGAAGCCGCCGACCAGCGCGAACGGCAATGACAGCATCACGATCATCGTCTCCGCCACCGAGCGGAAATTGAGGTAGAGCAGCAGGAAGATGATCGACAGCGTCACCGGCACCACGATCCTGAGCCGCGCCGCGGCGCGTTCGAGATATTCGTACTGCCCGCTCCAGACCACGTAGGTTCCGGGCGGAAACTGCACGCCGGCCTGCACCGCGCGCTGCGCGTCCGCGACATAGCCGCCGAGATCGCGATCGCGGATGTCGACATAGATGTAGGTCGCGAGTTGCCCGTTCTCGGTCCGGATCGTGGTCGGCCCGCGCGCCGGCGCGATGTCGGCGACCTCGCCGAGCGGCA
Source organism: Bradyrhizobium sp. USDA 4506 (assembly GCF_054058795.1). Taxonomy (NCBI): domain Bacteria; kingdom Pseudomonadati; phylum Pseudomonadota; class Alphaproteobacteria; order Hyphomicrobiales; family Nitrobacteraceae; genus Bradyrhizobium; species Bradyrhizobium sp. USDA 4506. The sequence goes on from NZ_JBSSBM010000002.1 coordinate 3,634,972, forward strand.
CCGCGCCGCCCGCCGGCATCGGCACCAGGATGTCGCTGGCCATCGCACCCGGATTGTCGCGCAAATCGCGCGGATAGCGCATGTTGACGGTGAAGCGCTGGCGTCCCTCGACCGTCGTGGTCACGCTCTGCCCGCCGAGCGCAGTCGCGATGGTGTCCTGCACGTCCTGCACCGCGATGCCGTAGCGCGACAAGGCCTCACGCTTCGGCGTGATCTCGAGATAGTAGCCGCCGAGGCTGCGCTCGGCATAGGCCGACGAGGTGCCGGGCACGCCCCTCACCACCTGCTCGACCTGGCGGGCGAGCTTGTCGATCACGGCAAGATCGGGACCGATTACCTTGACGCCGACCGGCGTCCGGATCCCGGTCGAGAGCATGTCGATGCGCGCCTTGATCGGCATGGTCCAGGCGTTGGAGACACCGGGGAATTGCAGCGCCTTATCCATCTCGGCGATCAGGCGGTCGAGCGTGAGGCCGGCGCGCCATTGCACTTTCGGCTTCAGATTGATGATGGTCTCGAACATCTCCGACGGCGCCGGATCGGTTGCGGTCGCGGCGCGGCCGGCCTTGCCGTAGACCGAAGCGGCCTCCGGAAAGCTGCGGATGATGCGGTCCTGCATCTGCAGCAGCTCGGCCGCCTTGGTCACCGAAATCCCCGGCAGCGTGGTCGGCATATAGAGCAGCGTGCCCTCGTTGAGGTCGGGCATGAACTCGGTGCCGAGCTGCCGCGCCGGCCAGATTGAGACGGCGACGGCGCCGAGCGCCAGCAGGATCACCAGCGTCTTCGCCCGCAACACGCCGTTGATGACCGGACGGTAGATCCAGATCAGGAAACGGTTGATCGGATTTCTGTGCTCGGGGACGATCCTGCCGCGGACGAAGATCACCATCAGCGCCGGCACCAGCGTCACCGACAACAGCGCCGCCGCCGCCATCGCGAACGTCTTGGTGAACGCAAGCGGCGAGAACAGCCGCCCCTCCTGCGATTCCAGCGTGAAGATCGGCATGAAGGACACGGTGATGATCAGCAAGCTGAAGAACAGCGCCGGTCCCACCTCCGCCGCGGCCTCGATCAGGATCGCGACCCGCGACCTGCCGGGCTCGGCGCGCTCCAGGTGCTTGTGCGCGTTCTCGATCATTACGATCGCCGCATCGATCATGGCGCCGATCGCGATCGCGATGCCGCCGAGGCTCATGATGTTGGAGCCGATGCCGAGCAGCTTCATTGCGCCGAACGCCATCAAGACGCCGACCGGCAGCATCAGGATCGCGACCAGCGCGCTGCGGACATGCAGCAGGAACAGGATGCAGACCAGCGCGACCACCGCGCTCTCCTCCAGCAATGTGCGCTTCAACGTGTCGATCGCCGCATAGATCAAATTGGAGCGGTCATAGACCGGCACAATCTCGACCGACTTCGGCAGGCTGGTCGCGATCTCCGTGAAACGCTTCTTGACGTTCTCGATCACATCGAGCGCGTTGACACCGAAGCGCTGCAGCACGATGCCGCTCGCGACCTCGCCCTCGCCGTTCAGTTCGGCGATGCCGCGCCGCTCGTCGGGGCCGAGCTCGACGCGGGCGACGTCGCGCAGCAGCACCGGCGTGCCGCTGTCGGTCTTCAGCACGATGTTGCCGAGATCGTTGATGTCCTTCAGATAGCCCTTGCCGCGGATGACATATTCGAACTCGGAGAGTTCGACGGTGCGGCCGCCGACATCGGCGTTGCTGGCACGAATCGCGTCGCGCATTCGCTGCATGGTGATGCCGCGGTCGCGCATCCGCTGCGGATCGAGGATCACGTTGTACTGCTTGACGAAGCCGCCGACGCTTGCGACCTCGGCCACGCCTTCCGCCCTGGCAAGCGCGAATTTCAGGTTCCAATCCTGGATCGTGCGGGTGTCCGCAAGGTTCAGCTCTTTCGACATCACGGCATACTGGTAGACCCAGCCGACCCCGGTCGCGTCGGGCCCGATGGTCGGTGAGACGCCGGCCGGCAGCCGCGACGCCGCGCCGTTGAGGAATTCGAGCACGCGCGAGCGCGCCCAGTAGATGTCCGTGCCGTCCTCGAAGATGACATAAACAAAGGACACGCCGAAGAACGAGAAGCCGCGCACGACCTTCGACTTCGGCACCGTCAGCATCGCCGTGGTCAGGGGATAGGTGACCTGGTCCTCGATCACCTGCGGCGCCTGGCCGGGATATTCGGTGTAGACGATGACCTGGGTGTCGGAGAGATCGGGGATCGCATCGAGCGGCAGATGCAGCAGCGCGTAAAGGCCCGCGGCTGCCGCAAAGCCGGTGCCGAACAGCACCAGCAGCAGGTTGCGCGCCGACCAGGCGATGACACGGGCAATCATCGCCGGTCCCCCGTCCTGTCGCCCTCGCCCGCCTGCGCAGCACCGGCCTCGGCGAAGCCCTTGATCGCCGCCTTCAGGTTGCTTTCGGCATCGATCAGAAACGTCGCTGATGTCACGACCGCATCGCCCTCGGCGATGCCGTCGCGGATTTCGACATAGCCGTCGCCGCGCCGCCCGAGCTTGACCTCGCGCGGCTCGAACCGCCCGTTGCCGCGGTCGATCAGCACGGTCTGGCGGCTCCCGGTATCGAGGATGGAGTTCTCCGCCACCGCGAGCACCGGCGCCGGGCTGCCGGTGTCGATCTCCGCGTCGACATACATGTCCGGCAGCAGTGCGAGGTCGGCATTCTGCAATTCGATCCGCACCCGCGCGGTGCGCGTCTCCTTGTTGACCTGCGGATAGATCACGCTGATCCGGCCGACGAAACTGCGGCCCGGATAGCTGCGCGCCCGCACGGACACGTTCTGCCCGACCACGATATTGCCGAGATCGCGCTCGGCAACGTCGACCAATGCCCACACGACAGAGACGTCGGCAATCCGAAACAGCACGTCGCCGGGCTGCGCGCGCATGCCCTCGATGGCGGCGCGCTGCAGCACGATGCCGTCACGCGGCGACAGCCACTGGATCGCGATCGGAACCGTCCGGCTCTTCTCCATCTCGGCGATGACGGGTTCGGGAACGTCGAGATTGGTCAGCCGCTGCTTGGAGCCGCGCCCGTAGGGCTCGATGTTCGCAGTCGCCTTCGACGTGATGGTCGCGACATATTCGGCCGCAGCGGACGATATTGCCGGGCTGTAGATCTCCATCAACGGCTGGCCCTTCGTCACGCGGCTGCCGGTCGTGACGTCGGCGACTTTCTGCACATAGCTCTCGGCGCGCATCGCGATGACGGAGACGCGCCGTTCGTCGAGCTGGATCGTGCCGGGTGCGCGGACCAGCGTACGGATGCGGCGCATCTGCGCGGGCTCGGACTTGACGCCGCTGCGCTGGATCCTGCCGGGCGACAGCGTGATCGAACCGTCGTCGCTGTCATCGCCGTCATAGACGGCGATGTAATCCATTCCCATGGAATCCTTCTTCGGCACCGGCGAGGTGTCGGGAAGTCCCATGGGATTGCGATAATATTTGACCTTGCGCTCGCCTTTCGCGGCGGGCGCGCTCGCGTCTGCCGATTGCCCGGCCCCGCCCTCGTCATCGGCAAACACCGGCAGATAGTCGCGCCCGTCAGGCGTCTTCTTCGGTGTCGCCGAATAGAGCGACTTGCCGTCGGGATCGCGGTAGTAGATCGGCGCAGCAGTCTCCGCCGCCCGCGCGACGGAGACGACCGCAGCGGTTGCCGGCCGCGGCGGCAGGTCGCGGCCGATCCATGCGGCGCCTGCCGCTGCCGTGATCGCAGCGGCAGCGCCGGCCCATGTTAAGGCGCCCATTGCTCGGCGGCTCATTGCTCGGCCGTGACGACGAGCTTGTTCTCGACCGCGCCGGTCTCGCCCTGCACCTTGGCGCCGAGCGACAATTGCCAGCGGCCGGCCATGCCGAAGGTCGCCTTGAACCGGTAGGTGCCGGGTTCGGTGCCCGGCATCGGCGTCACCTTGGTGGCCATCTCCTGCATGCCGTCGGGCGCCATGTCGAGCCGGGTCGAGAAGATGACCGCGTCGGGCACGGCTTTCCCGCTCGTCTTGTCGACCAGCCGCACTGTGACGATGCGATCGGCACCCGCCTTGACGGTCGGCTGCACGAGCTGGAATTCGTAGTTCTTGATCTCGGCGTGGGCAGACATGCCCGTCACGGCAACGCCGATCAGCGCGGCGGCGGTGGCGCGCGCCAGGTGGAAAGACTTCATCGTGATAATCCTCGATACGTCTGATGAGCCGCGTGAGCGGCATGCAAAGGCACGCGCGCCATTGGCGCACGCGTCAGCGATCAGGCGCTGGCGCGCCCGTCAGACGGTGGTTCGAGGCGGATGGTCGGGAGGTTTGGCGCCAAGGCCGTCGAGCAGACGGTCGTCATGGGCGGCGATCCGGCTGCGCAACGGATCGCGCTCGATCAGCGACATGGCGCCGGCGGGCACCGGCAGCGAAACGCTCAACATGCAGAGCGCGAGGAACGGACAGTCGTCGCAGCCCTTGCTCTTGCCCTGGTCCGGACAGCACGGCATGTCGTCGGCCAGCGCCTGCTCGGACATCGCCTGTCCAGACATGGCGTGATCGTCCGGCATCGCCTGCATCGCAGCGGCCGAGGCATCCGGCATCATCCGGGCAAATGCCGGCGCCACGGGCGCGAGCAACAGCCCGGCTGCGACGAGCAGCAGAATCCAGAGATTGGCGAGCCGCCTCAGATGCATGCCCGCTTCTCGCACGGATCAGTGCACGGCGCAAATCCGTCCGGCTTCACGATCGCGCCAGCACCCGGGGGAGGCTCTCACTCGCCCCTAGGTCTGCTTCAATACCGCCGGATCGACCGGCATCTTGCGCAGCCGCTTGCCGGTCGCCGCGAAGATCGCGTTGCTGATCGCCGGCACGATGCCCGAGGTTCCGGTCTCGCCCATGCCGCCCGGCGGCTCAGTGCTCGGCACGATATGGACCTCGATCGCCGGCGCCTGATCGATGCGCAGCATCTGGTAGCTGTCGAAATTGCTCTGCTCGACGCGGCCGTCCTTGAGCGTGATCTCGCCGTAGAGCGCCGCCGTGACGCCGAAATTGATGCCACTCTGGAGCTGCGCCTGCACCGTGTCGGGATTGACCACGGTGCCGCAATCCATCGCACAGACGACGCGGTGGACACGGACCGAGCCGTCCTTGGCGACCTCGACCTCGGCGACCTGCGCGAGGTAGCTGCCGAACACGAATTGCAGCGACACGCCGCGTCCGCGCCCGGCCGGCAGCTTGCCGCCCCAGCCGGCCTTGGCCGCCGCGAGCTCGAGCGCCGCCTTGGCGCGCGGCGACTTGCCGAGCAGCCCGCGGCGGTAGTCCACCGGATCCTGCTTCGCCGCCGCCGCCAGCTCGTCGATCACGCTTTCGGTGACGAACACGTTGTGCGAGGGCCCGACGCTGCGCCAGAACGCGGTCGGAATACCCGGCGGTTCGACCCGGACATATTCGACATGGAAGTTCGGAATGTCGTAGACGAGATCGATCGCGCCCTCGGTCGTGTCGGGATCGAGCCCGTTGCGGAACGCCGGCGGCGCCCATCGCGCCAGCACCGACGAGCCGGCGAAGCGGTTGTTCCAGGCAACCGGCTTGCCAGATGCATCGAGGCCGACCGCAATCCGGTCGCACCAGTAGGGCCGGTACATGTCGTGCTGGATGTCCTCCTCGCGGGTCCACACCACCTTGACCGGCGTATCGACCTGCTTGGCGATCTGCACGGCGCGAATGACACCATCGACCTCGAGCCTGCGGCCGAAGCCGCCGCCGAGCAGATGATTGTGCACCACCACCTTCTCCGGCGGCATGTTCAGCACCTTTGCGGCTACCGCCTGGGCACGAGAGAGCGCCTGGCTGCCGACCCAGATCTCGCAACCGTCGGAACGCACATGCACGGTGCAGTTCATCGGCTCCATCGTCGCATGGGCGAGGAATGGCAGTTGATAGGTCGCCTCGACTTTCGTCGCTGCGCCCGCCATCGCCTTGTCGGCGTCGCCGATATTTTGCGCGACCGTGCCCGGCTTGGTGCTGGCGGCTTCGAGCTCGCGCGCGATATCCGATGTGGCGAGCTTGGCGTGAGGGCCCTCGTCCCACTCGATCGTGAGCGCCGCCAGACCTTTCTTCGCCGCCCCCATGTGGTCGGCCACCACCGCGACTGCGTCGTCGAGCGTCACGATCTGGCGCACGCCCTTGACGGCTTTTGCCGCCGCATCGTCGACGCGCTTCACCCGCCCGCCGAACACCGGCGACTGCGCCAGCGTCGCGACCTTCACCCCGGGCGGCCTTGCGTCGATGCCGTAGACCGCCGTGCCGTTGATCTTGGAGGGCGTATCGAGCCGCTTGGCCGGCGTGCCGATCAGCTTGAACTCGGCCGGGCTCTTCAGCGTGACATTCTCCGGCACCGGCATCTGCGCCGCGTCAGTCGCGAGTTCACCGTAACCCAGCTTGCGTCCAGAGGCCGCGTGATGCACCTCGCCGTTCTCGGCGCGGCATGTCCCAGGCTCGACGTTCCAGCGCTTCGCCGCGGCCGCGACCAGCATCGCTTTCGCGGTGGCGCCGGCTTTGCGCATCGGCTGCCAGGCGCCGCGCATTGCGTTCGAATTGCCGGTGGCCTGCACGCCGAGCAGCGGGTTGGCGTAGAGCTTGTCGCTCGGCGGCGCGTGTTCGAGCCGGACCTGCGTCAGGCCGATCTCGAGCTCCTCGGCGATCAGCATCGGGATCGAGGTGTAGGTGCCCTGCCCCATCTCGACATAGGGCATGGTCAGCACGACCTTGCCGTCGGCGCCGATCCGGACGAAGGCATTCGGCGCGAAGCCGTCGGAGGCCGCCGCCTCGCTCTCGCGGCTCGCGAACGGCAGGCTCACGCTGAGCAGCAGACCGCCGCCCGCGATCGCGCCGGCGCGGAGGAAGTTGCGCCGCGACAGGTCGGCAGCGCGCTCGGACAGATTGTCGATCAGCGTCATGGCTCAACCTCCCGACTGCGCGGCTTGCTTGATGGCTTCGCGAATGCGCACGTACGTACCGCAGCGACAGATATTGCCCGACATCGCTTCATCGATATCGGCATCGGTCGGCTTCGGCTTGCCCGCGAGCAGCGCGGAGGCCGACATGATCTGCCCCGACTGGCAGTAGCCGCATTGCGGCACCTCATGCGCGAGCCAGGCGTCCTGGATCTTCTTGCCCGCCGGCGTCATGCCGACCGCCTCGATGGTCGTGATCCTGGAGTCGCCGATGCTGTCGATGGTCGTGATGCAGGAGCGCACCGCGGTATCGTCGAGATGCACCGTGCAGGCGCCGCACAGCGCCATGCCGCAGCCGAACTTGGTGCCGGTCATGCCCAGCACGTCGCGCAACACCCAGAGCAGCGGCGTGTCGCCGTCGGCATCGACCGAATGACTGGTCCCATTGATCGTGATCTGGAAGGGCATCGTGACACTCCTGTCTGGTTCAGGCTCCGGCGGGATTGCGTCCCTCCGGGCGAAATCGGCAGCATTTCGAAGCAATCGGACGGATCATCGCGCTGATTGCTCACTTATGGTAATAAATATAGTTCAGGCACCCCATAAGTAGCGCCTTGATGCGCAGTGAAACAACCATTGGTTTATAATCATGGATCGACTGACCAGCATGTCCGTGTTTGCCCGCGTCGCCGATCTCGGCTCCTTCACCGCGGCGGCCAAGGAGTTGCGGATGTCGCCGACCATGATCGGCAAGCATATCCGCTTTCTCGAGGACCGGCTCGGCTCGCAATTGATCAACCGGTCGACCCGGCGGCAGGGCCTCACCGAGCTCGGCCGCAGCTATCTCGATCACTGCAAGCAATTGCTTGAACAGGCCGAGGCCGGCGATGCGCTGGTCGAGGAGGCCCTGAGCGCGCCGCGCGGCAAGCTCCGCATCGCGACCTCGGTCGCCTTCGGGTCGTACAGCCTGGCGCCTGCACTGGTCCGCTTCATGAAGAAATATCCGGAAGTCTCGGTCGACCTCATCCTCAGCGACAGGATGGTCGATCTGCTCGAGGAAGGGCTGGATGCGGCGATCCGGGTCGGCACGCTGACCGACTCCACCATGATGTCGCGCTCGCTGTCGCCCTATACCGGCGTGGTTTGCGCAGCGCCGAGCTATCTCGCCGAACGCGGCACGCCGACCCATCCGGCAGATCTCGCCCGCCATGAATGCCTACGCTACCCCGGCTGGTCGGACGGGCAACGATGGACCTTCTCCGGGCCGGAGGGCGAAGTGCATGTCGATGTCGCGAGCCGCCTCTTCATCAACAGCGCGTTCGGCATCCGTTACGCGGCGCTGGCGGGCGCCGGCATCGTGCTGATGCGCGACGAGCTGCTGGCCGAGGATATCGCCGCGGGACGGCTGCAGGTCCTGCTGCCGGACTACGCGACGCAGAGCCGCGCGCGCCAGATCTTGTGGCCGAAGCATCGCAAGATGACGCCGAAGCTGCGCGCGCTGATCGACTTCATCGTGGAGACCTACGGCTGAGACAGATCGCCGCGGCCAAACCGCTCAACGCGACTGGCCAAGGTTGTAACGTCGCGACGGAGCGCGTAGGATGAGAATGTGCAATGAGGCCGTCGCGCCGACGCCGGGCGGCTTTCGTTCAAGTGAGGCGCGACATGCTGCCTGCCGAGGTTTGGACGCGCCTTCCCATCTCGAGAATTGAAGATCTGAGCGACGCCGTTCGCGGCGCGGGCCTTGACGCGACCTAGATGTCCAGCGGTCATCTCTCGGGCAGTCTCGTCTTTTCGAGCTCGGACGGCATCGAGTGCGGCAGCGGATTGATCGACGGAGGACAGTGCCGCGCCCACCGGATCGATCGGTGGACGTAACCGAATTTAAGCAGGAGATACACCGATGCTTGACTTGAAGCGTACTACGATGCTTGCAGCGTCCATCCTCACCGCCTCGATCATTGCGGCGATGCCGGTTGAATCCGCGTCTGCAACGCTGCTCGGCGCGATGCCGATCGGTAATCACGTCGCGCAATCATCCGACGTCGTTGCAGTCCGCGCGGCCGGCCGCCGTGGCGGCGCAGCGGTCGGTCCCCGCGGAGGTGCCGTCGTTCACCGTGGTGGCGCAGCCGTTGGGCCGCGCGGTGGCGCCTATCGCGGCCGCACCGCCGTCGTCGGGCCCCGCGGCAACGTCGCGGTTCGCGGCCGGACGGTGGTGGGAGGCGGCGGATGGGCGCGTCCGGGCCGGTATTACTGGCCAAGGGGCGGCGCAATCGCGGCCGGCGCAGCCATCGGGGTCGTGACGGCGGCAACGGCCGCGGCGTGGGCCGGTGCTGCGCCGGCGCCCGGCATGTGCTGGTACTATACCGATCCGTCTCGCACGCAAGGATTCTGGGACTACTGCCAGTAATCGCCGCAGCGGGCGAGCCGATGCGAAGCCAGTGATGTCTCGCGCCTGCCCTGGCGGAGGCACCACTGGTGTTTCTCGCTACTTCGTGCTTGCGATGATCAGAAGATTATTGAGTACGGGCGTGCAGCAAAACGCCGCCACGATCGCGATATTGTAGGGGTTGTTGCTGCGCCAAAGCAGCCACATCATGAAATAAGTCAAGCCGAGCTTCGGGATAAGCCACCAGGGGCCGAGCCATGTCTGAGCGACATGCATGAACGGGTTCAACTCGCCGAGGCCGAGATTCAGGATCGTGTTGGTGGTGTAGAGATCGGCGATGCCGAGAAGCAGCACGGACAGCACGAGGAGCGTCTTGGCGAGGTAACGTGGCCCCAGAATAATCTCGTAAGCAAATGCGGCGCCCCCCGGGACGTTTCGCTTGAACCACGACTGCGCGGCGTCATTGGTCGCGAAAATCTTCAGATGTTCCGGCTCGCCAACGGGCTTGCTTGTGTCGGTATAGACCCAGACTTTCATTCGATTGCTCAAACAACTCTTTTCAAATCATAAAAAGTATCATCTGCCGAGATGGTCATCTCGGGAGACCAAGGTAGCTCTGCCGTCGCCGTAAGGATGATTCCGGAGAGTGGCGTTGCGTTGGCCTCGAGGTGCCGCTTCAGGGCGGTTCAATCGTTGCGGCGCTTCAGGTCCAAGCGTCCGATGCGTTCATCAATCAGTCGATTTAGTTTCTCGTCCCGCCGTGAATTCTTCCTAAACAGCCCGCCATGCAGCCGATAGGCAAGAAGGAGCAGGACAATAGCAGTGCCCCCGAGATAGTAGGACCAGTCCATTCTTGAACCGCGCCTGGTTGCTGCAATGGGCGAAGCTTAGGGCGAGCCTGTCCTACTTGTCCAACGCTATCCTGTGCGCCGCACCTGTCCGTGCCCGAATGGATTGGCCTGATTTATGCTTGGAAATGGCCACATGCGGAGGACGCGCGATGAGGCGGGACCTTTTGGTTATTTGCGGCGGAATGCTGGCCACGGGCGCCATCGCCTGGATCCTGTTGGGCAACCCGACGAGCGGGCCACATATGCACGGGCTCCAGACGATGTCGGCAGATCAAGACTTGAGACTCGTCTCCCAGCGAAGTCCATATATGCGAGACGAGCGCTAGGGCCGTCCCTGGCGGGAGCCCCGCGAAAATTCAATCACTGAGCTGCCCGGCGGCGCAAGCCCGCCCGGCAACAATATTCGCTTTTTCCGAATACCGCCCTGCGCGGCTGTCGATTCGAATGCGTCCAGTCAGTGAGACTGAGCGTAGGGTGCAGCATTCATCAGCAGCCCCCCAAAAAGCAGGACCAGATAGAGCATCGAAAACACGAACAAGCGACGAGCAGGCCGCCTTTCCTTGTCGTCGCTCCGGCGCAACTGCCATGCGAGAAAAATCATGATCGCTCCCAGCGTCGCCGCGGCCGCGCCGTAGCCGGCGCCCGCGAACCCCAGTACACAAGGCAGCAGTGAGATCGGAACCAAGAGCATGCAATAGAGAAGAATCTGGCGCTTTGTTTCTGTCTTGCCAGCCACGACCGGCAACATCGGCACACCGGCACGGGCATATTCTCCAGCAAGATTGAGCGACAGTGCCCAGAAGTGGGGTGGCGTCCAAAGGAAGATGATCAGAAACAGGATGAGCGGCTCGAGCCCGACATGTCCCGTGACCGCAGCCCAGCCAATCACCGGAGGGAGCGCGCCGGCGGCACCGCCAATGACGATATTCTGCGGCGTTCGGCGTTTGAGCCACATCGTGTAGACGACGACGTAGAAGAAGATTGTGAAAGCAAGCAGCGCAGCAGCGGCCATGTTCAGCAAGGTGCCGAGGGCCAGGACCGCGCACGTGCCGAGCATCAATCCGAAGACCAATGCTTCCGGGCGCGATATGCGGCCGCTGGGAATTGGACGGATGGCGGTGCGCGCCATCACCGCATCGATGTCGGCGTCGTACCACATATTGAGCGCAGCTGCGGCGCCAGCTCCCGCGGCTATGCAAAGAAGAGCGGCGAACCCGGTGAAGGGATCGATGCCGCCTGGTGCGACCATGAGACCGACCAGTGCGGTAAAGACGACCAGCGACATCACGCGCGGTTTCGTCAGTGCGACGTAGTCTCCGATGTTGGCATAGCTCCGGCGAAGAATTGAACGATTGATTTGCACGAGACTAATTCCTCGTCGGTTCGAAAAAACCATCGGCCAAAGGCCTGCATCGCAGGGTTCCGGACGATCTGGCGAGTCCTCCGCCTTCAGGACGCCTTGCCTTGTCCAGCATGACCCACGCGGTCATGGCCGTCCCATTCTTAGCTTGCTGACGCGAAGAACATGACCCGAAGCAGGTGCGTATAGTCGGATTCGAACATCATGATCCCGACAAAAACCAGCACCAGCACCGGCGGCAACAGGATGGCGTAGGCCAACGCCAACCGCTCCCAGGCCATGTGCATGAATACAGCGACGATCAGGCCGGCCTTCAGCACCATGAACAGCAGGATCAGCGACCATCGCAGGTGGCCGTGGATACCAAAATAGTCGACGAGATAGGAGCAAGTGCTGAGCACGAACAACCATCCCCAGACCACGAGATAGAGCTTGATCGGGTGCTGCTGGCCCTCTGCATGCGCGGCGCCCGATGCCACCGCACCATGCACATAGCTGTGTAGCGCATGCTGTGCTGCCTGCCCTTCCACATGTACCGCTGCTTCTGTCATGCGCGACCTCACCAGAGATAAAAGAGGGCAAAGATGAACACCCAGACCAGATCGACGAAATGCCAGTACAGGCCCATGATTTCGACGATCTCGTAGTAGCCCTTGCGGCTCGTGAAAAAGCCGCGCCGCTCGACGTCGAAGTCTCCCCGCCAAACCTTTCGCGCGATGGCGATCAGGAAGATCACACCGATGGTCACGTGGGTGCCGTGGAAGCCGGTGATCATGAAGAAGGAAGCGCCAAATTGCGGTGCGCCCCACGGGTTGCCCCAGGGCCGCACGCCCTCCATGATCAGCTTGGTCCATTCGAAAGCCTGCATTCCGACGAACGTCGCGCCGAATGCCGCGGTGGCCAGCATCAAGGCGGCCGTTTTGACGCGATCCCGGCGGTAACCGAAGTTGACGGCCATCGCCATCGTCCCGCTGCTGCTGATCAGGATGAAGGTCATGATCGCGATCAGGATGAGCGGGATGTGCTGACCGCCGATATTGAGCGCGAATACTTCGCTGGGGTTGGGCCACGGCACGGTCGTCGACATTCGCGCCGTCATGTACGACAGCAGGAAGCAGCTGAAGATGAAGGTGTCGCTCAGAAGGAAGATCCACATCATGGCCTTCCCCCAGGACACGTTCTTGAACGCGCGCTGGTCCGAGGCCCAGTCGGCGGCGATGCCGCGCAATCCGGGTATCGTTCCGGGCAGCGCCTTGGGGGTTGCGAATGTGGTTTCGGTCATCGCTTCCTGCCCTCGCTAGGTGAGCAACTGGCGACAGATGTCGACGAAATTGTCGGTCCAGCCCGTCAGCAGGCCGAGCAGGACCAGCCAGACCAACAACAGGAAATGCCAGTAGATGGTACAAAGCTCGACGCTCAGGCGCATCTGCGTCATCGGCGCGCCGCGCCACAGTTTTACGGTCGCCCTGCCGAGCGCCACCAGGCCGCCGGTCACGTGCAGCCCGTGGAGCGCGGTGATCAGATAGAAAAAGGAATTGGCCGGATTCGACGCCATGACATAGCCGGCGACATTGAGCTGCTGCCACACCACGAGCTGCCCGATCAGGAACATCACGGCCGATGCACCGCCGACCAAGAGGCCCGCGATCAGGCCCTCATGGTCGTCGCGGCGCGCGGCCATCAGCGCCCATTGCAGCGCCACGCTGCTGATGACGAGGACGCCGGTGTTGAACCAGACTAACTTCGGCAGCGGCAACTCGCGCCAGTCCACCATGGTGGTGCGCATCGAGTAGGCGCTGATCAGGAGCGCGAACAGCGAGCCGACCACCGCGAGAAAAACACCGAGGCCGATTTTCGCCGCCGGCACCGAAGAGCCGAGATCGCCGCGAAGATCCACGGCAATGCCCCCCCCCCCCCCCCCCCCCCCCCCCCCCCCCCCCCCCCCCCCCCCCCCCCCCCCCCCCCCCCCCCCCCCCCCCCCCCCCCCCCCCCCCCCCCCCCCCCCCCCCCCCCCCCCCCCCCCCCCCCCCCCCCCCCCCCCCCCCCCCCCCCCCCCCCCCCCCCCCCCCCCCCCCCCCCCCCCCCCCCCCCCCCCCCCCCCCCCCCCCCCCCCCCCCCCCCCCCCCCCCCCCCCCCCCCCCCCCCCCCCCCCCCCCCCCCCCCCCCCCCCCCCCCCCCCCCCCCCCCCCCCCCCCCCCCCCCCCCCCCCCCCCCCCCCCCCCCCCCCCCCCCCCCCCCCCCCCCCCCCCCCCCCCCCCCCCCCCCCCCCCCCCCCCCCCCCCCCCCCCCCCCCCCCCCCCCCCCCCCCCCCCCCCCCCCCCCCCCCCCCCCCCCCCCCCCCCCCCCCCCCCCCCCCCCCCCCCCCCCCCCCCCCCCCCCCCCCCCCCCCCCCCCCCCCCCCCCCCCCCCCCCCCCCCCCCCCCCCCCCCCCCCCCCCCCCCCCCCCCCCCCCCCCCCCCCCCCCCCCCCCCCCCCCCGCCCTGCTCCAGCCACGGCTTGGCGGCCAGCCGTTGCTGCGAGAGCCACCATCCCGCGATCGCTGCAATCGTAGCAATGAACAGGACGATGGCACTCACGGATGGGCTCCCTGGGCCAGCACCTTGGCCGGCGGTTCATTCTGCGGGATGAAGTCCCTCGCGGAACCGGGCACGCTGTAATCGTAAGCCCAGCGATAGACGACGGGGAGCTCCTTGCCCCAGTTGCCGTGCCCCGGCGGGGTCTCCGGCGTCTGCCATTCCAGCGAGGTGGCACCCCAGGGATTGCCGCCCGCCTCTCTTCCCTTGAACAGGCTCCAGACCAGATTGAACAGGAAGACGAGCTGGGCGAACCCGACAATCAGCGCCGCCACGCTCATGAACGCATTGAGGTCATGGGCGGAGGCCGGGACGAACGAGGTCTCGCCGATGTCGTGATAGCGACGCGGCATCCCGAGCAGGCCAAGATAATGCATCGGGAAGAACACCGCATAGGCTCCGATGAACGTCACCCAGAAGTGGAAGCGTCCGAGCGCGTCATTGAGCATCCGCCCGGTGACTTTCGGATACCAATGATAGATCCCGCCGAACACGGCCATGATCGGCGCAATCCCCATCACCATGTGGAAGTGCGCGACGACGAACATCGTATCCGACAGTGGAACGTCGACGACAACGTTGCCGAGGAACAGCCCCGTCAGGCCGCCATTGACGAAGGTGACGATGAAGCCGAGCGCAAACAGCATCGGCACCGTGAGATGGATGTCACCGCGCCAAAGCGTCAGCACCCAGTTGTAGACCTTGATCGCGGTCGGGATCGCGATGATGAGCGTCGTGGTGGCGAAGAAGAACCCGAAATACGGGTGCATGCCGCTGACATACATGTGGTGCGCCCACACAACGAAGCTCAGCGCCCCGATCGCCACGATCGCCCAGACCATCATGCGATAGCCGAAGATGTTCTTGCGCGCGTGCGTACTGATCAGATCCGAGATGATGCCGAACGCCGGTAGCGCGACGATGTAGACCTCGGGATGGCCGAAGAACCAGAACAAATGCTGGAACAGGATCGGGCTGCCGCCGCCATACTTGGTCAGCTGGCCCATCTCGACCAGTGTCGGCATGAAGAAGCTGGTTCCAAGGAGGCGGTCCAGCAGCAGCATCACCGAGGCCACGAACAGTGCCGGGAACGCCAGCAGCGCCATCACGGTGGCGGTGAAGATGCCCCACACCGTCAAGGGCATGCGCATCAAGGTCATGCCGCGGGTGCGGGCCTGCAATACTGTTACCACGTAATTGAGCCCGCCCATCGTGAAGCCGATGATGAACAGGATCAGCGAGGCCAGCATGAGAACGATGCCCCAGTCCTGCCCGGGGGTACCGGAGAGAATCGCCTGGGGTGGATAAAGCGTCCAACCGGCGCCGGTCGGCCCGCCCGGCACGAAGAACGTCGCGGCCAGCACCAGCACCGCGAGCAGGTAGACCCAATAGCTCAGCATGTTCACGTAGGGGAAGACCATGTCCCGCGCGCCAACCATCAGCGGGATGAGGTAGTTGCCGAAGCCGCCAAGGAACAACGCCGTGAGCAGGTAGATCACCATGATCATGCCGTGCATGGTGATGAACTGAAGGTACTGGTTGGCATCGATAAAGGAGAACGTGCCGGGAAACCCCAGTTGCAGCCGCATCATCCACGACAGCACCAGCGCAACCATTCCGATCGACATCGCCGTGATCGAGTACTGGACGGCGATCACCTTGGCGTCTTGCGAAAAGACGTACCTCGTCCACCAGCTGTGCGGATGATAGAGCTCGACCTCACCTACTTCGGCGGGCGGGATGCCTGCGACCTCATCAAACGGGATATCGACCATCGGAATACCCTCCTTGGTCTTCCGCTCAGCGACGAGTTCACTTCATATCCGGCCGAACATCCGGCCGATCCTCGTCGGCATGTTCATTCGCTGCCAGTCTTGTACGCGGCCTTCGCGACGTTGCGCTGGCCGGACAAGGCGGCGAACGTGTGCTGCTTGTCCAGCCACGCGTGATATTCCTTCTCTTCTTCCACGACGACCTTGCTGCGCATCTGTGCGTGCGCGGCACCGCAAAGCTCCGCGCAGAGGACGTCGAAGGTTCCGGTCCGGGTCGGCGTGAGCCAGTAGTAGGTCACCGAGCCAGGGATCATATCCATCTTCGCCCGGAACTCGGGCACGTAGAAATCATGCAGGACGTCGATCGAGCGGAGCAGCACCTTCACCGGCTTCCCGACCGGCAGATGCAGATCCTCGTTTTGCACGACGATGTCGTCCTGCCCGTTCGGATCATTGGGATTCAACCCGAGTGGATTGTCGGAGCTGATCAGGCGCGCATCTGAGGTGCCGAGCCGGCCGTCCTTTCCCGGAAGCCGATAACTCCACATCCACTGTTGTCCGACGACCTCGACGTCGGTCGCGTCGGCGGGAACGGTGACGAACTGGTGCCAGACGATGAGGCCCGGCGCCAGCATGGCGACGACGCCGATCGCGGTGCCGATGCTGAGCCACCATTCGAGCTTCTTGTTCTCGGGATTGTAGTGGGCGCGCCGTCCCTCGGTGTGGTGAAAGCGCAGGACGCAATAGGCCATGAACACGATCACCGCGCAGAACACCGCTCCGGTGATCCAGAATGTCAGGTTGATCGTGTGGTCGATATAGCTCCAGTTCGAGGCAATCGGGGTCCACCACCAGGGGCTGTAGAGGTGGAACAGCACCGAGGCGACGGCAACCAGGAGCAGTAAAATCGCTACAGCCATCCCTCATTCCTCCTTGCCATTGAAGGCTGCGGAGACGAACGAAAGGGCGGAGCTCACGTCAGAGGGATGGTCTCACGTTCACCATCACCGTGGCTTTTGCCTCGCCCATTCTGCCGGTCGCGATGCTGGGACATGACAAAAACTCAACGTCACGGCCGCAACCTCATCGGAGCTGGGGGCGTCAAGCATCAACATGGTACCCATCGAGCCAGACGTCAATAGAGGAGTAATGCCCGCCGCTGTCCGGCGCGTGTTGGCGGGAATGCATTGGATGCCGCGAACACTGATCGGCCCTCCCCAATCGCATGGTGCATCGCAAGACCTCGTTTGTGCATCTGCACAATTCTCCCGACCGCATTCGCCACCTTGCTTCTGCCGCGCATCGGACTAGTTTTACTTGACCGGTTGCGACAGACGTCGTCCGGCAAGCTCCTTCTGGTTGAATCTGATTTGCCGGACTCAGTCGCGATTTTCGCGCATGAGGCGGATGTGCGTGTGTTGATGGCGCTCCGTTCCCCTGCGGCCACAAGCAAGGAGACCGGAACCATGACCACGGTGTTCGCACGACCCAAGCTGCAATTGTTTGGCGTCTCTACCGCCTTCGTCGTTCGCAAGATCAGCCTTTCCGACCTGGGCGACGCGTTGCGCCTCGGCTGGGAAGACTTCAAGGCCATCCCGACCCACGCAATCGTCCTGTGCGTGATGTATCCCGTGCTCGGACTTGTCCTGTTCAGACTTGTGCTTGGCTATTCGGTGCTGCCGCTGCTGTTTCCGCTCGCCGCCGGCTTCGCCCTGATCGGTCCTTTCGCCGGCCTCGGCCTTTACGAACTGAGCCGACGGCGCGAACGCGGAGAGGAGCCAGGAGCCTGGGATGCGATGCAGGTGCTGCGCGCGCCGTCGTTCGGCGCCATGTTCGAACTTGGCGTTCTTCTGTTCGTTCTGTTCGGGGTCTGGATCGCCACCGCGGACGCGATCTACATCATGACGTTCGGTTATGCGCCGGCTGCGAGCATCCCTGATTTCGCAAAGCGCGTGTTGACGACGCCCGAAGGCTGGTCGCTCATCATCGTCGGATGCGGCGTCGGCTTCCTTTTCGCCTTGGTTGCCCTGTGCGTCA
This sequence comes from Bradyrhizobium sp. USDA 4506, assembly GCF_054058795.1. Taxonomy (NCBI): domain Bacteria; kingdom Pseudomonadati; phylum Pseudomonadota; class Alphaproteobacteria; order Hyphomicrobiales; family Nitrobacteraceae; genus Bradyrhizobium; species Bradyrhizobium sp. USDA 4506. Next base: position 3,652,916 of record NZ_JBSSBM010000002.1, read on the forward strand.
GCGTCGTCTCCTTTCCACTGATGCTCGACCGTCATGCGACCGCGATCGATGCGATCCGCACCTCGATACGGGCCGTGATGATGAATCCAATTGAGATGGCCGCGTGGGGATTGATCGTTGCGGTATTGCTGGCCGTGGGCTCACTGCCATTCTTCGTCGGTCTCTGCGTCGTTCTGCCGGTGCTTGGTCATGCGACCTGGCATCTTTACAGGAAGGTGGTCGAGCCTGACCGGAATCCTCCGCAAGAAGAGCCCCGCCCGCCGATCGGTCACCGCTACGCGGCCGATTTCCCGGCCTCCCTCTTCCCGTGGAGCCGTGAGCGCTAAGCGTTTTCGCGCGAAGCGGCTACCGGTTCGCGTGAAGAAAACGCGTCAAAACAAGAACCGGCGCGAGCTTGATCGCTCCCGCGGCAAGCGGACGTAATTTATTGTCGCGCCGCGGCCTGGCCGGCGACGAACCCCGACATTCCGCGAACCATTGCGCGATGTTGGAACGACGAGGTCCGCTCCCAACTTCCGCTGCGGACTTTCGCCGGGACGACGAAGGTGGATGTCGGCCGTGTCACACTATCGATGTCGTCCTGGCGAAAGCCAGGACCCATTACCCCAAGCGGCATTTGTTGCGCGACGCCGGGGCCGCGATCCCGTTCACAATCGAATTTGGTGGTTATAGGTCCTGGCTTTCGCCAGGACGACGACCGTATTTGCAGCGACGGCGCAATCCACACCGCCACATCCCCTTACCTCATCAGCGCCTCGACCTCCTTGCGGAACGCCTGGCGCGAGCCGTCGCGGGAGTAGAACATGTGGCCGCCGGGATAGACCGCGAGCCTGGTGCGGCTCGGGCCCGCGAAGGCCGGCAACTGATCGAGGATGATCTTCGAGGCGAAGTACGGCGTGGCGAGATCGAACAGGCCGTGGCCGACCAGGAGTTTCAGGTTGGGGTCGAGCGCCAGCGCCTGGCGAAGCTGCGTCACCGACTCCGCCGGACTGATGCCGTGACCGAACTCCCAGGCCTTGTTCACGCTTTCGCTGAGCAGATGATAGGAGCCGTCCGGCCGCCAGTTCAGCTTGCGCGTGGTGAGGTCGACGGCGGCGCTGGTCAAAGGCGCCATCAGCGGATCGCCGGACGGATCGTTGAAGCGGAAATAGCTGGAATCCGGATAGGGATCGAAGCCCTCGATGGAGGCGTCGTAGCGGCCGGTCACCTTGCCGCTCTTGCGATCGAACTCGCGGCGGAATTCGCCGATGTCGAAGCGGCCGGCCAGCCTGCGGCTCACCACCTGATCGATCCCGGTCAGGCTTGCGACCTTGTCGGCGAGCCGCGTGGTGGCCTCGGTGTCGGCCTGCCCCTTGACGAGGTCGAGCAGGAAATCGCCGCGCGCGTAGCTCTCGACGTCGGCGAGATCCTCGCGCGTCACCGGGCCCTTTGCCTGTCGCGCGACCGCCGCCATGGTCGGCAGGCTTGCGACATATTGCAGGAGGCTGGAGCCGGTATATTCGCGGAAATCGAGCACCGGCGAGATCAGCACCAGGCCGCGGACGCCGACGCCCTGCTGCATCTGCAAATTGCGCACCACCTTGGGCCCGCGAATGCCGCCATAGCTTTCGCCGACGAGATATTTCGGCGAGGTCAGCCGGTCGTATTTCTCCAGCCAGCGGCGGATCACCAGCGCGACCGAATTGGCGTCGCCGTCGACGGTGAAGAAGCGCTTGCGCGCCTCCTCCGAGGTGGTGACAAAGCGGCTGTAGCCGGTGCCGACAGGGTCGATGAAGACGAGATCGGTGAAATCGAGCCAGGTATCGGCATTGGCCTGCAGCTCGGGCGCGGCCGAGGACACCGCGCCGTCGAACGGCAGCCGCCACGGCCCGACATTGCCCAATTGCAGCCAGGCCGACGCGGAGCCCGGACCGCCGTTGAACAGGAAGGTCACCGGCCGGTTCGCCTTCTCGGCGCCGTCGAGCTGGTAGGACGTATAAGCGATGTCGGCCAGCGGCTCGCCCTTGTCGTCGAACACGCGGATCGAACCCGCGGTCGCGCTGAAGTTAAGGGTACGGTTCGGCAGCGCGACCGATTGCTTGGTCGTGGAGTCCGGCGGCAGGCGGTGCTGCTCGGCTGCAGGGGCATTGGCAGCAGTGCCGGCGCCGGAGCCGGCCTCGCCGCCGCGTCCTGCCCGCCCTTTCTGGCCGCTCGGGTTCTGACCACCTGGGTTCTGGCCGCTTGGGGCCTGCGCGCTCGGCGACGGCGATGGCTGCGGGACGTCATCGTCGGCTCGCGCCGCGGTCGCAAGGCAGGCCACCAGCAACGCCGCGGCGAACCGTGTCGCAAGACTGTTAGCCATATCGTTCACTCCCCGCGCCCCAATTTACGCAATCCAGCAACAAACTGCGCTAGTTTGGCGGCGCCGGCGTGGCATGCGGTCCGTTCCCGGACCATCTCGACAAGGCCGCCCGGGATGTATAGACGAGCGCGGCGTGTTCCGTGCCAAACGAGTTCGTGAGCGAATGGCCAGCTCCAAGCGGTATGACAAGATCGCCTTCGTCGCCAGCGCGAGCGTGGAAGCGCAGTCGGCGCTCGAGCAGCTGACGGAAATGTACGGCAACCATCTACCCGCGGATGCCGACGTCGTGGTCGCGCTCGGCGGCGACGGTTTGATGCTGCAGACGCTGCACGCCAACATGCGCAGCGGCAAGCCGATCTACGGCATGCACCGCGGCACGGTCGGCTTCCTGATGAACGAATATTCGACGCATGATCTGCGCGCCCGGCTTGCCGCCGCGCGGGAGTCGCTGATCAATCCGCTGTTGATGCGCGCGACCGACATCCACGGCGCCGTGCATCTGCATCATGCCATCAACGAGGTCGCGTTGTTCCGGCAGACCTACCAGGTCGCCAAGCTGCGCATCCTGATCGACGAGCACGAGCGGATGCCCGAGCTGATGGCCGACGGCATCCTGGTGGCGACGCCGGCCGGATCGACCGCCTACAACCTCTCCGCCCAGGGGCCAATCCTGCCGATCAACGCGGCGCTGTTGGCGCTGACCCCGATCAGCGCGTTCCGGCCGCGGCGCTGGCGCGGCGCGCTGCTGCCGAATTCCGCCTTCGTGGTGATCGAGGTGATCGAGGGCGAGAAGCGCCCGGTCGCCGCGGTCGCCGATCATGACGAGGTCCGCGACGTCCGCCGGGTCGAGGTGTTGTCCGACAAGACGATCGCGATGCGGATGCTGTTCGACCCCGGCCACTCGCTGGAAGAACGCATCCTGCGCGAGCAGTTCGGCTACTGACGGCGTCTGCCTCCTTGCCCGGCAACCAATCATTAACCCCGGGCGGGATATGGTTAACGTCGGGTAATACCGCATTGGCCCGGTATGCCCTATCAGGGCCGGACCATGTATCGCATCGATTTCAACAAGCTGCGATTTTTGATTTGCGACGACAATCCGCACATGCGCCGCATCCTGCGGACGCTGCTGCATTCGTTCGGCGCGCGCGAGGTGTATGAGGCCGAGGACGGCGCCACCGGGCTCGAGATGTATACGCACTACGTGCCCGACATCGTCATCACCGACTGGTCGATGCCGATCTTCGACGGGCTCGAGCTTGCGCAGATGATCCGGCAGCCGGAATCCAAGGGCAACCCCTACGCGCCGATCATCATGCTGACCGGGCATTCCGAGAAGCGCCGTGTCACCGTGGCGCGCGATGCCGGCGTCACCGAATTCTTGGCCAAGCCGATCTCGGCCAAGGGCCTCTACCAGCGCATCATGAACGTGGTCGCCAACCCGCGCCCGTTCATCAAGACCAAGACCTATTTCGGCCCCGACCGCCGCCGGAACACCACCAACACCTATATCGGCCCCGAACGCCGCGGCAGCGGCGAGGTCGAGGTGCTGCAACAACCGTCGCTGCTCGAAAAGGCGCGCTCGGCCATCTAGGACATCGCCATGGCGAAAGACAAACCCGGGACGATCGAGGTCAAGAGTTTCGGCACGCACCACGTCATCACGCAGCCCAATCCGCTGCGCAAGATGCTGCTGCGCGTCCCCGAGAGCGATCTCGACGATCCGGTCGGCCGCGCCGAAAAGGCGCTCGCCGGGCTGTCGGGCGAGTTCAAGGAGTGGATGACGATCGAGGCCGACCGCCTCTCCGCCGCACACGCCACCGTGCTGCGCGAGGGCTTCAGCGACAAGACGCGCGAGGAGCTGTTCCGCGCCGCGCATGACATCAAGGGTGATGCCGCGACATTCGGCTATCCGTCGGCGGCCGCAGCCGCGGAGAGCCTGTGCCGCATCATCGAGCACGCGCCGGATCTCGGCGCCGTGCCGCCGCAGCTGATTGCGCACCACATCAACGCCGTGCAGGCGATCGTGCGCAACCGCACCAAGCTCGACACCGCGGTCGTCGCCGGCGTGCTGAGCAAGCAGCTCCGCGGCATCGCCGACGAATTCCTGACCCACGCCAACCGCGACCGTCCCGAGCACCTCGAGGCGATCCTCGCGCCGAGCATCGCGCCCGGCGAATAGCCGCGCGGCCGGCTGCTCGCGTTGCGCAGCCCGCTCAAGTATCCATCGATGGGAAGGAAGCGCGGCCCTCAGGCCGCGATGAGATCGTCGTCGTAGGGCAGCACCGCGATGGCGTCTTCCGCGGCGAGCTCCTCGCAGAACATCCGTGCGTCCTCGCGGGCCGATTCGGTCGCAAAGCGGCGCAGCAGGATCAGGAGCGGCTCGGCCGCCGAATGATCGGTCTCGCAATGCGTCAGCACCCGCTCCACCATGCGGCGATGCAGCCGCGCCGCGCCGTCACCGCTGTCGACATAGCCGACCTCGTGGCTGGCCTCGAGCGCGACGCGGAACGCGGCGTAGGTGGATTCCGGCAAGCCGGCGCGGCGCAGCAGCGCCTGCAGGCCGTTGCCGCCGCGGTCGTTCAACAGCGCGGAGACGCGGCCATAGGGCAGCCCGGACAGTTCGGCGAGCGCCGCCCCGAACAGATCGAGATTGCCCGACAGCAGCGCGCGCAGGATCAACCCGGCGGTCAATTGCCCGGTGGCGCGCAGATGCGTGATCAGGTTCTGCATGTCGTCGCCGAAGGCGCGCGCGGCGATGTTCACCGTCGAGCGCTCCCTGGCCTCGCCGGCGATCCGGCCGGCCCGATCGCTGCCGAGCCAGTTTCGCGCGACGACGAACTGCGCCAGCGTGTCGGAGAGCTTTGCGACCAGCGCCAGCCGCGTTGCCGACGGCAAGTCTTCCAGCTGCAGCATCGATTCCCTGATGGCGGCGAGATGGCCGTGGCGCTCGACGATGCGATCCCAGGAGAACGGCGCGAGGCCGGCGTAAGGATTCTCGATCAGCTCGAGCGCGGCGGCCGCCGAGCCGACCTCGGCAATCGCGGCGGCGACGGAGGCCGGCAGATTGGTGCGGCGCGCGATCGCGCACTGCATCTCGTCGGAGCCAGTGGCGACGATGTCGACGAGGTCGGCATCGATTAAGAGCGGTGAATGTTCCAGCACCGGCAGCGCGATCGCCGGCTGGTCGGCCGACAGCGCCTGCACGATTGCGGCAGGTGCGTCCGCGCTGCGCGCGAACACCTCGGCCATCGCCTGCCGTACCAGCGGCGACGGGTCGTCGAGCAGCATCAGCAGCGCGCCTTCGGCTGCGATGCGGTCGTCCTCGGTGAGATCCGAGATGAGCCAGGCCCGGGCCAACGCCCGCGTTGCCTCTGCTCGCTCACCTGCAGGAGCGGTCCTAATCCAACTAATAAACTGCCGAACGATCATGGTCCTTCCGGCTTACGCAACGAAACGGCATCGACATACGACGCCACTGCAAGAAAAAATAAACCATGACGCTTAACAAAGGGTTCACCATAAACGTTTGGGATTATTGACGTTTCGTTAAAGCCGCAATGGCGCGCGGCTTCGCGCGCGCAGCAAGACAGCGCTAGGACGAATCCACATTCAGCGGAGCCAAATGCAGATTGCGGCGAGGTGGACGAATGCGAGGAAGTAGTCTGCTCGTCGGTCATATCGCGTGGCAAAGCGGCGGAAGTGTTTGAGCTTGTTGAAGCAACGCTCGATGCGGTTGCGTAGCTTGTAGATCGTCTCGTCATGCGGGATGGGGATCTTACGAGAGCGGGTTGAGGGGATTACCGCTTCGGCGTTCATGTCCGCGATGGTCGTGCGTAGATCATTGTTGTCGTAGGCCTTATCGGCCAACACGGCCTCGGCCTTGAAGCCTTCGAGCAGGGCTTTTGCGGTGAGGTTGTCGTGTCGTTGTCCGGCGGTGAGCATGAAGCGCAGCGGCCGACCGAGGCTGTCGCAGAGCATGTGGATCTTGGTGGTCAAACCACCTCGGGAACGCCCCAGTTCCTGAGTTTTGGCCCCCCTTTTCCGCTCGCAGCCTGCTGGTGGACACGAACCAGAGTGGTGTCGAGCATCAGGTATTTGTTGTCGCGATCCTTGATCAGCTCGGCAAACACCTTCTCCCAAACGCCAGCCTTGGCCCAGCGGGTGAAACGCGCGTGTACGCTCTTCCACTTGCCGTAGCGCTCCGGCAGGTGCTGCCAGTAGGCGCCGGACCGCAGAACCCACAAAACCCCGTTCACGAACAGGCGATTGTCGACACCGCTGCGGCCGGGATCGCCCACCTTGCCTGGCAGCAGAGGCGCAATCCGAGCCCATTGCGCATCACTTAGCTCATAGCGCTTCACACCCATCAGCACGCTCCGAATCAAAACGTCCGGAACGCATTGATTCAGCATCATTCAGCTATGGGAATCCTGAATGTGGATTGGTCCTAGCCGTTGCTGTAGGTGCCGCTCGGATCGCTGAACAGGTCGAGCCGTCCGGGCGCGCGGACCTTCGGCGTCGCCGATGACGTCAGCGAGGCGGAATTGCCCCACAGCTCCTGCACCGCCGGCGAGATCGGCTCCGAGCGGTCGCCGGCCTGGTAGAGCGAGCGGAAGGTCGGCGCCGGCTGTGCCGATGCCACAGCCGAGGTCGCGGCGACGGGCGCGGCCGACCGGGAGTCCGGGAAGGTCGAGAGATAGGACGCGGTATCCATGGTCAGCGCCGTCGTCGGCGCGGTGCCTGCGATCGCGTAAGGCGACATGGTGTCGCCGCCGGCCGCGGCGAAGGCGGTGCGCGTGTCCTGGGAGTTCGCGGCCGCGGCGTAGCGCGTGGTCAACACCGAATAGACCTGGCTGACGCTGCGCGCGTTGCCCGACCTGTCGTAGAAGATCGACTGGTTGGCGGCTGCCGCCTTCGGAAACATCGCGGCCGCATTGGCGCTCGGGCTGTCCTCGGCGCTCGAGATCAGCTTGCCGGCGCCGCCGACGCCCATGAAATGGGCCATGTACAGTTCGGCATCGGTCGGACGGCGGCCGAGCTTGCCGGTAAGCTTGAAGCTGTTGGACTGCGTCAGCACCGCCGCCATCGAGGACGCCGCGTCCGGATCGTCGCGCAGCTTCATGACCGCGGCGCGCGCCGAGGGATCGCTGACCGAATAGCTGCCGTCGGAATTCCTGGTGATGGCGTCGGCATACTGGCCATAACCGAGCTGGCTTCCAGCCTCCTTGACGGTGCCGAGCCAGGTCTGGTCGATGAATTGATAAAGTCCATGCGCCGACGAGGTCGTGGCGCCGGCCCGCGGGTTGAAATTGGATTCCATCTTCGCGGTCGTGAGCAGATATTCGAAGCTCGTGCCGGTGGTCGCGGCCGCCTGCTTGATCGAGCTTGCGACCTTCAGGCGCGAGGAATCGACACCTGCCGAAGCCGTCGCATTGAAGAGGTCGACCGCCATCTGTCCGGGTGCCTTGCCGGGCGCCGGCAATCGGCACCCATGTCCGGTCAAGGTGCCGTAATTATGGTTAATGGCGCGTTAATAGCGCCGGTTCAGGGCTGGGCCTCGTAGTAATGCGCGACCTGGTCGATCTCCTCGGCCGTCATCTGGCGCGCGATGTTGCGCATCTGCTGACTGATATCGTTGCGGCGGGCCCCGGATGCAAAGGCCTCGAGCTGCGCCTTGATGTAGACCGCCGACTGGCCGCCGAGCCAGGGGCTTCCCGCCTTGTTGTCGACATCGCCGTGGCAGGAGCCGCAAGGCGCGATGTTGCGCATCGGGGCGCCCGTCACCACGATCGCCGGCGCGGGACGCCCGGTATCCAGATTGTTCGAAGGCACCCGCGGCAGATAGGCGTAATAGGCCGCGACATCCTTCATGTCCTGATCGCTCATCGCCGCCGCGAACGGGCTCATCACCACGCTGACCCGCGCGCCGGTCTTGAAGTCGTTCAGCTCCTTGTAGGTCACCGCAGCAAATTGCCCGGCGAGGTTCGGTGAATGGGCGTCGCTGACGCCCTGCGGTCCGTGGCAGATCGCGCAGCGCTGCGCCAGCGTTGCGCCCCGCCCGATCGAGACCTGATCTGCCTTGGTCAGCATCTCCGATGTCATGACGACTTTGGACGTCTTGAAATCCGGCTTGATGCCGGCCTCCTGCACGGCGGCACGCGGAACGCCGGCAGCGCTGCAGATCGCATCCCAGACGCCGGCAAGCTTCAAATTGGGTTGCGCCAGCGGCAACCAGATCAGGCCTGCGACGGCCGACAACACAGCGATGGCAACCGTGATGCCGACGCTGGCGCCGAACCACGGATTGCGAAGCGAGAACAGCGGCTGGTCGCTCATCGGCCGGCTCCGACATAGACCGCGGGCACGCTGGTCTCGTTCAGCGCCATCAGCTGCGCGATCGGGAAACCATAATTCACCACGGTGAGACCGACCATCAACGCGAGCCACAGGCCGAATGAGTTGAGCGCGACCGGAATCCGCGCGGGCATGTGCAGCGGCACCGCGAAGCGGTACGCACCCGCCTCGCCTCGCGCGCCGAACTGCCCGCGGATCAGCACCAGCAGGAACAGCAGGCCCGATATCAGAAGAATGAACCCGCCGATTGCCGACATCGTGACCGACAAGGCCTGCGGCGAGATCGCCGGGTTGGCATAGTCATAATAGGCCATGCGGCGCGGCATGCCGAGAATACCGACATAGTGCCACGGGAAGGTGGTCACGATCATGCCGATGAACCACAGCCAGAGCTGCGTGCGCATCAGGCCAAAACTGTCCAGCGCACGGTCGGTCAGATGCGGCCACAGATCATAGGCGATGGCGAAATACATGATGACGATGGCGCCACCGAAGATCAGGTGGAAATGGCCGGTGATCCACTGCGTGTTGTGCACGGTGGCATCGAGCTGATAGCTCATGTTGATCAGACCGCCGGCGCCTCCGAAGCCGAGCATGACCAGCGACAGCGCCGTCGCCAGCATGATCGGATTGGACCATGGCAGCGCGCCGATCCAGCCGAAGGCGCCGCGGCCACCGCGCAGGCGGCTGGCAATCTCCGCCGAGGCGCAGATCGTGAACACCGTGAGCAGCGTCGGCAGCGCGACGAGGCCGGTGAACACGGAGTGCATGAACTTGAATCCGGCGCCGACCTGCGGATCGGCAAACAGGTGATGCACGCCGATCGGCATCGCCACCACGACGAACAGGATGAACGAGATCCGCGCCATCGGGTCGCTAAAGAGCCGGCCGCCGATCGCCCGCGGGAAGATCGTATAATAGGCGATGTAGGTCGGGATCAGCCAGAAATAGACGATGGCGTGCAGCGTCCAGGAGAAGAAGACGCGGGCCAGCCCCGCATCGATCGTCGACTTCAGCCCAAGCGCCACGGGCAGGATCTGGAACAGGATCTCAAGCGCCGCGCCGACCGCGGTCCAGCCCCAGAGCAGTGAGCCCGCAACATTGGCATACATCGCAAGCGGCACCGGCTTGCCCGGGTTCTCGCGCTTCCAGATCACGAAATTGGTCACCATCAGCGCGACCCAGATCCATGAGCCGACCACGACCATGACGACGCCGATGTAATAGAAGGGATTGCCGACCATCGGCGGATAGAAGGTGTAGAGCACCGAGGCGAGCCCGAGCGACACCGGGATCATCGCGACAACGGCGCCGACGGCGACCAGGAAGAAGCCCACCCAGGCCCAGCGCCGTCCAACCAGCTCTTTCTCGAGCGAGGCTTCGGTGATCGCGTAACCGAATCCCATCGCGATCAGTGTCGGGAATACGTATCCCATCGCCGAGCCATGGGCGGTGACCGAGCGATAGTAGAATTCCGGATTGAAATGCCAGGCGTTCAACGGGCTGCGCACGAACATCTGCCAGGCGCCGAGCACCAGCGCGACGCCGAACACGATGAAGGCAAGCCAGAAATGCGCCGCGATCAGTCGCTTGTTAATCAACACAGGTCAGCCTCCGCTTCGCTGCCGCCATGTCACGGAACGCAGCCTTGTCGACCACCTTGACCTTGCCCCACATGCCCTGGTGGCCGATGCCACAGAATTCCTGGCACGGCATCACGTGATCGCCCGGCGCCTTGAAGCGCACCGGCAGGTCGGTGACGTAGCCCGGCACCAGCATCGTGTTGATGTTGGTGCCCTCGATCAGGAAACCGTGGACGACATCGGCGCTGGTGGCGCGGAAGGTGATCGGCGTCTCCGCGGGCACCACGATGCATTGCGGTGTGAAGGAATATTGCTGGCCAATCGCACGCACGGTGACCGATCCGTCGGCCAGCATTTCGCTGCCGAGATTGCTCTCGACGAATTCGCCCGACAGATGCAGCGTCTTGGGATCGGCGGTTTCGACCCGGCCCTGCGGCATCGTCGCCTGATGGATGCCGATATAGGTCGCCATGCCGACCAGGACGCCGACAATGACGATCGACAGCGTCGCCCAGCGCCGCTCGATCCGTGCGGCAACGGCCTCACCGAGGCTGTGGTCAGTCTCGCTCGCCATCAGGGAACGCTCCGCGGCAGGAAGACCAGCAGATAGAATGCAAACCACAACCCGACCACGACGGCCGTCGCAATGCCCGCGACCGCGACCGCGCCACCTGGACCGGCGCGTACGATGGTCTCGACATCATCGTCTTCCGAGCCCGATGCCGGCGGTTGCGGCGAAGACGAGTTGATCATGATCGCGCTCCCCTTAACGCGCGACGAGACGAGGTTGACTAGTCATCGCGCTTTAGCTCCTTTGTTTGAGCATGATCGTTTCGGAAAACCGCTTCGCACTTTTCCGGATCATGCTTTAGTTCAGCGTTGCTGCCCGCAGTTCGTTGGCCTGCCGCGCCGACACCGGCTCGCCGCGATTGCCCCAGGCCGTTCGGATGTAGGTCACGACAGCCGCGACCTCGTCATCCGACAGCTTCTGCGCGAACGGCGGCATGCCGTGGGGCATCGGATTGCCCGACGTACCCGGCGGATACCCGCCATTGAGCACCATCCGGATCGGGTTCACCGCGGAGACCATCTGGATCGACTGATTGCCGGCAAGCGGCGGATAATCCGGCGGCATGCCCTGCCCGGTCGCGCCATGACAGCTTGCGCAGTCGCGGTCATAGATCGACTTGCCAAAGGACAGCAGCAGACTGCTCTCGGCCGACGGCAGCGAAGTCGACGCCTTCTCCGGAGGACCGCCCTGCGCAAGGCCCTTCAGGTAGACCGCCATCGCGCGCGCATCATCATCATTGAGATATTGCAGGCTGTTGTAGACGACCTCGGCCATCGGTCCGTACACGGCGCCCTTGGCGGACACGCCCTTGCGCAGATAGTCGACGATCTCCTCGATCGTCCAGTCGCCGAGCCCCGTCTCCTTGTTGGAGGTCAGCGACGGCGCGTACCAGTTCTGCATCGGGATCAGGCCGCCCTCGAAGGCCTGCGACTGCTTGCTGCCGCCGAGCGCATTGATCGGGGTGTGACACATCCCGCAATGACCCAGCCCCTCGACCAGGTAGTTACCTCTATTCCACTCCGCCGACTTCGTCGGATCAGGCTTGAACTCGCCTTCCCTGAAGAACAGCGTGCGCCAGCCGAGGATCAGCGAGCGGTTGTTGAACGGGAATGTCAGGTCGTGCGGCTTGTTGAGCTGCCTGACCGGTGGCACCGTGCGCAAATAGGCGTAGATCGCGTCGCTGTCCTCGCGCGTCACCTTGGTATAGGAGGCGAACGGCATCGCCGGATAGACCAGGCCGCCGTCGGGAAAGCGGCCATTGTGCATCATCTGGTAGAACTGATCGGAGGTCCACGTGCCGATCCCGGTCTGCGGATCGGGCGTGATGTTCGACGTGTAGAGCGTGCCGAATGGCGTCTTCATCGGGAGGCCGCCGGCGAAGGTCTTGCCTTCGCGCGCGGTGTGGCAGGCGATGCAATCGCCGGCGCGTGCGAGATACTCGCCCTTGGCGAGGACGGCCGGATCGGCCGCCTTCTGCTGCGCCGCTGCTCCAATCGGCGACAATGCCAGCATCAGTCCGACAAGCAGTCCTGTTAAGGTTCGCGACATCGGCACGATCCCTTCAATGCAGTTCGCTGCCGCATTCGAGCGGCATCGGAAGGCTGCCTCGCGGCGCGAAGGATGGATCCGCCGGCGCCGGACGCGAGGACAGATAGGCGGCCACCGCCTTCACGTCGTCCTCCGTCAGCAGGCCCGCGACGATCTGCATGCAATCGGGAGCGAACGCGGTCCGCGTGCCGTAGCGCCAGCCCCCGAGTTGGCCGCTGATATAGGCCGCGCGCAGGCCAAGCAGGCCGGGAATGCCGGGCTCCATGCCGCCCAATGTGGGACCATGGCAGGCCGAACAGGGCGGAATGCCGTGCTGCGGATCGCCGTTCTTCACGATCGTCTCGCCGCGCGCCAGGATCTCCTTGCTGTCGACCGGCGGGACCGGCGGCGGAAATGCCGGCCTGAGCGAGGCGAAATATTCAGCGATCTTCTTCAGGTAATCGTCGGTCTGAAACTCCAGCAGGTAGTTCATCGGCGGGTATTTCCGCCGTCCATCCCGGAATGCGATGAGCTGGTTGTAGAGATAGCCTGCCGGCTTGCCGGCCAGCCGCGGGAAATAGGCGTCGCTGGTGCCCTCGCCTTCGGCGCCGTGACACGGCGCACAGGCAAGGACGCGCGCGGCCATCGTATCGGGCGCACGCTCGGTCGTTTGCGATTGCGCCTCGCCGATCGGCCACACAGCCCAGGCAAAAAACCCAACAAGCGGTATCAGGCGATGCGCCACAGTTCACCCCCAGTGACGACCCTGCGCAACGGCTTGCGCATGGCGTAACAGGGGCCACGAAGTACACGACTTCGCCGCGCTGTACTTGATTCAGATCAATGATCTATTTGCGATAGACCTGCGCCGGATCGAACAGCTTCTCGGCGTCGACAAAGGACAGGCTGACATGCCCGCCCTCGTCCTTCACCGCGCGATAGAAGCAGGAGCGCCGTCCTGTGTGGCAGGCGGCGCCGATCTGCTCGACCTTGATCCACACCGCGTCCTGATCGCAATCCATCCGGATCTCGACCACGCGCTGGGTCTGGCCCGAGCTCTCGCCCTTGCGCCACAGCGCATTGCGCGAGCGGCTGAAGTACCAGCCTTCGCCGGTCGCGATCGTCTTGCGCAGGGCCTCGTCATTCATGTGCGCGACCATCAGCACATCGCCGGTCGCGGCATCGGTCGCGACGCAGGTCACAAGGCCTGCCGCGTCGAATTTGGGCTGGAAGGCCAGCCCCTCCTCGCGGTCGTGATCGTGGGTCGCTGCGGACACGGAAAACCTCGCTCAGGAAAATGCGAGGTTACCGGTTCGGTCCTCGCACCAGGGACAAGAAACGCTGCTGCTCCGCCGGATTGTCGCGGAACATGCCAGTGAAGCGGCTGGTGAAGGTCGATGCACCATGCTTGGCAACGCCGCGCACCGACATGCAGGTATGCTCCGCCTCGATCAGCACGGCAACGCCGCGCGGCTTCAGCACCTCGTCGATCGCAGCCGCGACCTGCGCGGTGAGATGCTCCTGGGTCTGCAGACGGCGGGCGAAGATGTCGGTCAACCGCGCCAGCTTGGAGAGGCCGACGACGCGCTCCACCGGCGTATAGGCAATATGCGCCTTGCCGTAGAACGGCATCATGTGATGCTCGCACTGCGAGGTGAACTCGATGTCGCGGACGAGGACGAAATCGTCGTAGCCGGCGGTCTCGCCGAAGGTGCGGTTCAGCACCTCGGCCGGGCACTGGTGGTAGCCCTGATAGAGCTCGTCATAGGCCTCGACGACCCGGCGCGGCGTGTCGAGCAGGCCCTCGCGGCCGGTGTTCTCGCCGATATAGGCGAGCAGCGTCTTCACGGCGTCCTCCGCCTCCGCCCGCGACGGGCGCGGCTGGTCGGCACGGACGGCCGCCGTCATGAATTCTGAGGGGTCGAGCTCGCCGGGCTTCGCGTCGGCCGGCTTGTTGGGGCGAATCGATTTGATCAAGGCGTCCATGTCTTCTCCGTTCGACCGGCCCTCGGATTTGACCTTGGTCCGGATGTGTCACCGGGCAGACGGGGCGGATGGTTCGACCGCCGGGCGCCTGAGTCCCACAATTGTAGCACCGCCGCGGCGGAGGTGGGCCGCGGTGGCTGCATGGCCGGGCTATGTTTCCGGCGTTGCCGCCCATATATAGGACGGTGCAACCCAGCCGCCAAGAGCGCCCGGCACCGCCGGAACCAGGCATCTGTCCCCATGCTGAACGACATTTACAACAAGCGGATCATCGAGTTGGCCGGCAATATTCCGCGCCTCGGACGGCTGGCCGACCCGGACGCCAGCGCCACCGCCCACTCCAAATTGTGCGGTTCGACCGTCAAGGTCGACCTCAAGATGGACGGTCCCGTGGTGACGGATTTCGCCCATGACGTGAAGGCCTGTGCGCTCGGCCAGGCCTCCTCCTCGATCATGGCGAGCCGGGTGGTGGGCTCGACCGCGGACGAGCTGCGCGAATTGCGCGAGACGGTCCGCAAGATGCTGAAGGAAAACGGCCAGCCCCCGCAGGGCGGCAAATGGGCCGATATCGCGCTGCTCGAGCCGGTGCGCGACTACAAGGCCCGCCATGCCTCGACCCTGCTGACCTTCGATGCCGTGGTCGATGCGATCGGCCAGATCGAGGCCAAGGCGAAGCAGCCGGCGTAAAATTGCATGTCAGGTCATTCCGGGGCGATGCGCAGCATCGAACCCGGAATCTCGAGGTTCCCCGATGCGCAATTGCGCATCTGTGGTCCGCTTACGCGTCCCGGAACGACGCGACAATGTGCGTTCTTACTGCGCGGGCTGGACCGGCGCCGGCGCCGCGCTGCCGCCGGTCGGCACCACGACCTCGGCGGTCTTGGTCGCTCTCGCCTGCGACGCCTCGCCCTCCATCGCGCTGCTCAAGAAGCGATCGTTGTTCTTCGGCTTCGCCTCGGCGACGGGAATTGCGTTGTCCTTGGTGTTGTCCTGCCGCGGCAGCACGTCGGCAACCGCATCGGTGGTGATGAGATTGGTCAGCCGCAATTCGGCCGCCGACAATTCGTGCAGGTCTTCCCACGGCGGCACGCTGAGCGAGAGCGCCAGCAGATCACCTGCGCCGCCCATGTCGAAGGTGTACTTGGCAAGACGGCCGATATCGCGCTCGACGATCATCAGGTCCTGCGCGGTGTAGCTCGCGGCCTTGGCGTCGTCGGCGCGATCGCCCATCCAGATCTGATGCACGCGGACATGGGCGGCCGGCGGAACGTAGCGCGTCTTGCCCGACAACAGCAGGAACACGCACATCGACTCGCAATAGGCATCCGGCAGAACGCTCGCGCGGCCACCCTGCGCGGCCTGATTGACGACGCTGGTACCGACCGTGGTCAGCACGCCGAGACCGCGGAAGCGGCGGCCGAGCGCGATCGCGTCGTTGACCGAGCCGCCGCTGGAATCGAGCACGACGGTGGCGCCGTTGAGCTGGCGGCCGCGCGCGAACTCGTCGAATTCCCTCGGACTATCGGCCGTGATGATGCCGACCGCGGACACCCAGCCGCGGCAATTCGGCTGGCAGGCGATCCAGCTGAACTTCATCGGCAGCTTGCGCTCTTCGAGGGTCGAATTGGCCTGCGCAGAACCGCCCGCCATGGCGGCGGTGCCGGAAGCTGCGAAGCAAAGAGCAACGGCGCCGGTAAGCGCCCAACTGCGCAACGAGAGCGACTTGACGAGCCTCAATTTGGTTCCTTCCCCCAAGCCCTTGGTGATGCGAGCGGTGGCAATGGCCCCATGGCAGTGCGCCACGATTCTGTCAGCGGCGCGTTATGGGAACGGTAGCGTTGCTGACCCGGACCGTCCATAGAGCCCTTGCTGCAGCGCCATCGGTGCTGTGCAATAATAACGAACTGTGGCGTAAATATCTGCAACAAAACAGTTCCTTGGCTTGGAACCCCCGCAAGACTACGTACATACTTGCGTATGCCGCCGACAAACCATTCAACGACACACCATCCACGATGCATGGACTGTGCCAGCACCATGCGCCGCTTGCCGCGCAACCTCGGCCGCGCCCTGATCTGGATCTACCGGCACACGCTGTCGCCGCTGGTCGGCTACAACTGCCGGCATCTGCCGACCTGCTCGGTCTATGGCGACGAGGCGATCGAACGCTTCGGCCTGTGGGGCGGCGGCTGGATGACGCTGGCGCGGCTGCTGCGCTGCCAGCCCTGGGGAACATCCGGGATCGATAATGTCCCGCTGACGAAGCCGCCCGGGGCACGCTGGTACCTGCCCTGGCGCTATGGCCGCTGGCGCGGCGTCAACGAAGGCTGACGCGGCGCCAACAACGGTTGACGCGGCGTCAACGACAATTGATCGGTTGCTGCGGCACGTCCAAGCGCAGCGCGCATTGCTGCCCGGCGGAACTGTGGCGATAGTTGGCGCATTGTTTCATTGCCCCCTTTGGGGAGGAAACAACAATGCGCTGGAAAATCAGCCACAACGGTCATGATCCCCGGCAGATCGACTTGCTGGCCGTGCTTGCCTTGCTCGTCGTGATCGTCGCCGCCTACGGCTACTTCACCCACAATCCGAACAAGCCGAGCACGACGGCGTTCATCGTGCCCAGCCAAAGCGTGAGGTGGTGACGCGCAGTCGAGCTCCCTGATGTTCCGCACGCGGATCGTTGTTGGGATGCTCTCGCGAACACAAACGTGAAAGCCAACCGTTCACTCGGCTGCGGCGGTGGCGGCCGTCCGTCGCGGCCGCGTAACGACCACGACCGCGAGCGCCGCCGCGACGAAGGCTGTAGCCACGTAGCCTGCGCTGTGCAGCCATTCGCGGGCGAACAGCAAGCCGCCGATCGCGGAGCCGATGGCCTGGCCGATATACAGCACCGAGGTATTGAGCGAGACCGACGCCGAAGCGAGCGCCGGCGCCGCACCGACCAGGCGTACCTGCTGCATCGAATTGGTCGATGCAAAGCCGAGGCCCCACACCGCGACGGAGGCGGCCATCAGGGCGTAGGCGCCGGCGCTCAGCGCCCAGCCGGCGACGCCTGCGAGCAGCAGCACGGTGAACAGGACCGAGGTTTTCCAGGCGCCCCACGAGTCCACCACGCGCGTTGCGATCACGATGCCGACGAACCCGAAGATGCCGTAGAGCGCGAACACGATCCCGACGGCGTCCGCATTGGCGCCGGTCAGTTTGGCGAGCAGCGGTCCCATGAAGGTGAACACCACGAACTGGCCGGACATCTGCAGCGTCGTGATCGACAGCAGCAGAATGACCATCGGATTGCGGCCGAGATCGACCCAGGTTCTGAGGTCAACCGGCGCGCTGTGCAGTCCGCCTGGCAGCCGCCACCACAGCAGCAGGGAGCTGACGAGCCCGGTCAGCGCGATCGCGCCATAGGTCGCGCGAAAGCCGTAGCGGCTTGCGATGAAGGTGATCAGCGGCAGCCCGATCGCGGCAGCAAGCGACCAGCCGAGGAAGATGTAGGCAATCGTGCTACCGCGCTTCTCCACCGGCACGATCAGTGCCGCGGTGCCCGCCGCCTGCGGCGTGTAGAGCACGCCGACCGCGAGCATCACCAGCCGAATGATCAGGAGGCTGTCGTAGTTCGGCACAAAGGCGGATGCCGCATTGGTCAGCGTCAGCACCAGCAGCGTCGCCGTCAGCAAGGCCCGCCGCTCGATCCGGCTGGTCAGCCACGCCGTCGCCGGCGAGCCCACGCACAGCACGATCGCGCCGAAGGTGATCAGGAGACCCGCGGTGTGGATCGTGACGCCGAGTCCGTCGGACAACTCCGCCAGCATGCCGGCCGGCGCCAGCACCGAGCAGCCGGTGACGATGTTGCCGAGCATCAATGCGGTGGGAGCGAAGCGTTTCACGCCGCGTTGTTAGCAGACGCCGAGATCGATGCAACTGCATCTAAATGCATGGCACCTTATCGAACGGCGCCTCTTGCGCTCATCGCGACGGCGATGCCGCCGGCACCGCACTAACGCTCGGCGACGCGGCGGCCGGCAACGGGCTCGCAGGCTTCGGGCCGGCGGTCGCCGCCGGGCATGATGCCAGAAGCTGCGTCCACCCCTGCTCCAGCCCGGTGGTGCCGATATCGAATGTCGCAAGGCCGGACTTGACGTCAGACTTGGCGTCGAGCTTGGCGTCGGTTGCCGGCGCGCTTTCGCCGATCTGCAGATGCGGGGCCGCGAGCATCGCCTTGACGATGTCCGAGGTCACCGCCTCGCTCCAGACCTCGTATTTGCCGAACCGCGCCGACCGGCCGAATGCAACGGTCCTGGTCGCGCCGGCCATCATCAGCACCGTGCTCTTGCCGGCTGCCCCCTCCTCAAACTCGCGCACGAACATCAGCCGCCCGCGATCCTTGCTCTCGCAGAACAGCCGCCACTCCATCATGCGGAACGCACTGCCGTCGGCCCTTTTCTGCTGCACGATCTTGCGAACATAGGGCCGTGTTTCCTTCTCCACCGCCCACAGGGTTTCCGGCAGCGGCCGCGTATCGATGCCGAATCGATAAAGCTCCGGCCGCGTCAGCACGTGCAGGTCCTCGAACTTCACGGACTTGATGAGGTCGCTGAGCTCATGGCTGATGCCCATCGCCGCGAGGAATACATTGCGGTCGCGATCGGCGCTCACCATCTCGCGCCGCCTGAAGTCCGCGACGACCTGCGCAGGCGGATGTCCGTGCACGACGAACATCAGCTTGGAGTTATGCACCGCGAGCACCGAATCGGGCGCCACTTCGCGGCTGGTCGCGCCCAGGAACAGATAGGCGCAGGCCGACACGCACATCGCGTTGCGCGTGGTGAGCTCGGCCTCGACCTCCCCCTTGGCAGCCTTGATCTTCAGGCAGGCGGCGTCGATCTGCGTGCCGGTGGAACAGGCCGGCACGATGGTACGGCCGACCCGGGCGATTGCCTTGTGCGCGCGCAGGAACCGCGCGATCCCATAGGACTGCTCGACGTTTCCGCCCGGCGAATGAAGGTAGATCGGAAGCTGCCTGTCCTTGTTGGCAAACAGGAAGGTGCGAATCCGCTGCGCGGCTTCCCGATCGATCTCGCCTTCGATCGCGATCCAGCGATCGCAGCCGGCGCCGCAGGCGTTCGCCGGCCCATGGGCGAGATAGATGGTCAGCTTCTTCGCAAATCCGGCCTTCTGGACCGATGTCTCTTCCGCCCGCAACACGCCCGGGATCAGAAGCAACGCCACGAAAAACAGGAGACGGGAAAACATGAACCTTGCGGATCGCGCGATGGCGGAAAATGGAGGCCGGACGTTAGACGATGATCGGCAGCGTCGCAACGATCCGTGGCGTCGCCTGCAGCCGAGCCTTGTTCAAATCCGCGCGGCCGGAGGCCCATTTTCTTGATATTGCCGGATTGCAGGCGTCAAATCCCCTGCTATACCGCTGCTTTCCGCTTACCTGCGCTCGTTCGCAGGAGTGAGCTACAGGAGACACCATGGCCGATACGCCACCCAAATCCGAATCCGGATTCCAGTACAGCCTCTCTAACCTCAAACCCGCAGAACCCGTGAACAAGATCGTCCTCACCTTCCCTGACGGAGCGAGGCGCGATTTCCCGAAAGGGACCACCGGTCTCGACATCGCCAAAGGCATTTCGCCCTCGCTCGCCAAGCGCACCGTCGCGATGGCGCTCGACGGCACGCTTGCCGACCTCAATGATCCGATCGAGGCCGACGCCAAAATCGAGCTGATCGGCCGCGAAGATCCGCGCGCGCTGGAACTGATCCGGCACGATGCCGCGCATGTGCTGGCGGAGGCCGTGCAGTCGCTGTGGCCGGGCACCCAGGTCACGATCGGCCCGGTGATCGAGAACGGCTTCTACTACGACTTCTTCCGCAACGAGCCGTTCACCCCGGAAGATTTTGCCGCGATCGAGAAGCGGATGCGCGAGATCGTCGCGCGCGACAAGCCGTTCACCAAGGAAGTCTGGGATCGCGAGAAGACCAAGCAGGTGTTCCGCGACAAGGGCGAGGCCTTCAAGGTCGAGCTGGTCGACGCCATTCCCGGCAACGAGCCGATCAAGATCTACTTCCAGGGCGACTGGTTCGATCTCTGCCGCGGCCCGCACATGACCTCGACCGGCAAGATCGGCAACGCGTTCAAGCTGATGAAGGTGGCGGGCGCGTATTGGCGCGGCGATTCCAACAATCCGATGTTGACCCGCGTCTACGGCACGGCATTCGCCAGGCAGGAAGACCTCGACGCCTATCTCAAGCAGATCGAGGAAGCCGAGAAGCGCGACCACCGCAAGCTCGGCCGCGAGCTCGACCTGTTCCACTTCCAGGAGGAAGGCCCGGGCGTGGTGTTCTGGCACCCCAAGGGCTGGACCATCTTCCAGCAGTTGATCGCCTATATGCGGCGCCGGCTGCTCGGCGACTACGACGAGGTCAACGCTCCGCAGATCCTCGACAAGGCGCTGTGGGAAACCTCGGGCCATTGGGACTGGTACCGCGAGAACATGTTCGCGGCGCAGTCCGCCGGCGACGAGGCCGAGGACAAGCGTTGGTTCGCGCTGAAGCCGATGAACTGTCCGGGCCATGTGCAGATCTTCAAGCACGGGCTGAAGAGCTACCGCGACCTGCCGTTGCGGCTCGCCGAGTTCGGCGTCGTGCATCGCTACGAGCCGTCGGGCGCGATGCACGGCCTGATGCGGGTGCGCGGCTTCACCCAGGACGACGCCCATGTGTTCTGCACCGAGCAGCAGCTCGCCGACGAGTGCCTCAAGATCAACGACCTGATCCTGTCGACCTACGCCGATTTCGGCTTCGACGGCGAGCTCACCGTCAAGCTCTCGACGCGGCCGGAGAAGCGCGTCGGCACCGACGAGATGTGGGATCACGCCGAGCGCGTGATGGCGACGGTCCTGTCGGAAATCAAGGCCAAGGGCAGCAACCGCATCCGGACCGAGATCAATCCGGGCGAAGGCGCGTTCTACGGACCGAAGTTCGAGTATGTGCTGCGCGACGCCATCGGCCGCGACTGGCAGTGCGGCACGACCCAGGTCGACTTCAACCTGCCGGAGCGGTTCGGCGCGTTCTACATCGATCATGACGGCTCGAAGAAGGCGCCTGTCATGGTGCACCGCGCGATCTGCGGTTCGATGGAGCGCTTCATCGGCATCCTGATCGAGCACTATGCCGGCAACTTCCCGCTCTGGCTGGCGCCGACCCAGCTCGTGGTCACGACCATCACCTCCGAAGGCGACGAGTACGCCAAGGTGGTGGCGGCGACCGCGCGCCGCGCCGGGCTGCGGGTCGAGATCGACCTGCGCAACGAGAAGATCAACTACAAGGTCCGCGAGCACTCGCTGGCCAAGATCCCGGCCCTGCTCGTCGTCGGCAAGAAGGAAGCCGAGACCCACTCGGTCTCGGTCCGCCGTCTCGGCAGCGAGCGGCAGACGGTGATGCCGACCGATGAGGCGATCGCCGCGCTGGTCGATGAGGCGACGCCGCCCGACGTGAAGCGGGCGCGATCCGTCGCCTGATCTTCACAATCGGTCTAAACTGGCTTTCATTGGCTCGGTCGTGCCCCCATCTTGGGGGCACGACTCCCCTTGAAGGACATCTCCGTGCCCGATGCCATTGAACTCCTGAAGACGCGCCGCTCGATGAAACCGCGCGAGATGACCGGCCCGGGCCCGTCCGCGGCCGAGCTCGAGACCATTTTGACGATCGGCGCACGCGTACCCGACCACGGCAAGCTCGCGCCCTGGCGCTTCATCGTGTTCGAGGGCGATGCCCGCGCGCGGGCCGGCGACGTGATCGCAAAGGTCTTCGCCCGGAAGAATCCCGGGGCGCCGGCCTCCGACATCGAGGTCGAGAAGAAACGCCTGACCGACGCGCCGCTGGTGATCGGCGTGGTCTCCTTCACCAAGCCGCACCCCAAGGTGCCGCCGTGGGAGCAGGAATTGTCGGCGGGCGCCAGCGCGATGAACATCGTTACCGCGGCGACCGCGCTCGGCTACGGCGCCTGCTGGCTGACCGGCTGGTTTGTCTTCGACCGCGACGTGCTCGACGGCCTCGGCCTGAAGCCGGACGAGAAGCTCGCCGGGCTCATTCACATCGGCACCCCGACCAGGCCGAGCGAGGACCGCCCGCGCCCGGCCCTGTCCGATATCGTGACGCGGTTCTAGGGTATAGCCTTGTAGCCCGCATGAGCGGAGCGATATGCGGGACACTCGTCCCGGGTGTCGCTTCGCTCACCCGGGCTACAAAAGCCCTCGCCATTGTCGGGCATGACGACTACGCCGCCTTCGACGCACGCTCCGCAAAGCCGCTCAGCAAGGCCGCGATCTCGCCGGCCGGTCTCGCCGCGCTGAACAGAAATCCCTGCACCTCGTTGCAACCTTCGGCGCGCAGCCAGTCGAGCTGGTCTGTCGTCTCGACCCCTTCCGCGGTCGTGGTGATCCTGAGGCTGCGGCCAAGGCCCGAGATCGCGCGCACGATCGCGAGGCAATCGGAGCGCCGCGCCAGATCCTTCACGAAGGAGCGGTCGATCTTGATCTTGTCGAACGGGAAGCTACGCAGATAGCTCAGGCTGGAATAGCCGGTGCCGAAATCGTCCATCGAGATGCTGACGCCCAGTTCGCGCAGCTGATGCAGGATCGCGAGGTTGGCCTCGGTTTCCGCCAGGAACACCGACTCGGTGATCTCGAGCTCGAGCCGCCGCGCCGACAGGCCGGAATGCGCCAGCGCCGAGATCACGGCCTGGACCAGATTGCGGCTGCGGAACTGCACCGGCGACAGATTGACGGCGACCTTGACGTCGGCGGGCCACTTGATCGCCTCCGAGCAGGCTTCGCGCAGCACCCATTCGCCGAGCGCGACGATCAGGCCGATGTCTTCGGCAACCGGGATGAACTCCGCAGGCGAGACCATGCCCTTCTGCGGGTGCCGCCAGCGCAGCAGCGACTCGAAGCCAGAGATGCGGTCGGCCGCGATGTCGACCAGCGGCTGGTAGTGCAGCTCGAACTCGCCGTTGCTGAAGGCCGCGCGCAGATCGCGCTCCATGTCGCGGCGCTTCTGCGCCTGCTGATCCATCTCCGGTTCGAAGAAATGATGCACGCCGCCCCCCTCGGACTTGGCGCGGTACAGCGCCATGTCGGCATTGCGCATCAATTCTTCCGACGTCGTGCCGTCGCCCGGTGACAGCGCGATGCCGACGCTGGCGCCGACCACGACCTCGAGCCCGTCGATGTTGTAGGGCGCGCTCAGCGCTTCGATCAGCCGTTCGGCGAAAGCGCTCGCCTCGTTCGGCGAAACGTCGGCCGCAAGCACGATCGCGAATTCGTCGCCGCCGAGGCGGGCCGCCACATTGTCGTCGCGGACCACCTCGCGCAGCCGCTCCGCCACCAGCTTGAGCAGCCGGTCGCCCATCGGATGCCCGAAGGAGTCGTTGACGTTCTTGAACAGGTCGAGGTCGATGCACATCACCGCGACGCGCTTGTTGCCGCTGCGGCCGCGCTCCAGCGCCTCGCGCAGGCGCTCCTGGTAGAAATCGCGGTTCGGCAGATTGGTGAGCCCGTCATGGTGCGCCATATGTGCGATCCGCGCTTCGGCGGCGCGGCGCTCGGTGATGTCGACCACCGCGACCAAATAGCCGTCGCGGCCCTCGAACGCCACCTTGCGTCCGAAGGTCAGCACATGGATCTCGCTGCCATCGGCCCTGATGTGCCGCCAGTCGCGGCTCGATTGATAGACGTCGCCGATCTCGCGCAAGGCGGCGCTGTGCACGCTCCACTCATCCACCGGCCAGATCTGGCGCAGCGTCATGCCGAGAAACTTTTCCCGGCTGTATCCATAGTGCTGAACGGCGGCGTCGTTGACGCTGAGGAATTCCATCGTGCCGGCGTCGAACACCCACATCGGCATCGGGTTGTTCTCGAACAGCAGGCGGAACGACAGCTCGCGCTGCTTCAGCGCGGTGACGTCGGAGACGGTCAGCGACAGCATGTCGCCGAACGCCGTGACGCCGAGCCGCAGGCAGCGATCGCCGCTGTCGATCTCGAACTGCCCGCCCGGGCCGCCGCCGACAAATCCACGCAGACGGCTCATCACCGCTGACGCCGCAAGCGGGTTGCCGCCGGCGCTGAGCCGGCGCCACAGCAATTCGGTCGCAGGCTGCATCAGCAGCCTTGCGGCGCCCTGGTTGAGATGCACGATCTGGAAGTCGGCCGGCTCGCCGCGCGCATCGCGGATCGCGGCGAGCGACAGCACGCCCTCGTCGGTGGCCGAGAAAATCGTATCGAGCAGATTGTACTGCGCATTGCGCTCGTTGACATAGACGCCGACCAGGATACCGCCCCAGCGCGACCGCGTCGGCAGCGCCAGCACGTCGAAGGTCCGCACCAACCCGTCGCGGACGCAATGCGCCGACGCCAGATAGGGCCGGCAGTTCTCGCGCGCGTTTGCGGCGGCTTCGGTCAACGCGGTGGCGCAATCCGGCGGCAGGGCGCTGAGCGGAATGTCCCAGCGCTCGTCGTTCAGCCATGTCTGGACATAGCGGCCGGCGTGCGAGACGCTGAGCATGCCATCTACGCTCCGCAGCAGCACGATATGATCCGCGAGCCGGCCGAGACTGCCGAGCATCACGTCTTCATAGTGCGGCAGCTTTTCGCCGGGACGGACCGCGGCCTGCCACTTGCGTTGCAGAACCGGTACGTCGGCGAACATCTCGGAATTGAATTTGGCCGATGCTTTTGCTGATTTCTTGTTGGCCATGACCATGGCGCGCCCCACGCAAACACTAGTCCCCGCGACATCCAAGTCATGCCGCGGCTTAACGTCATGTAAAAATAGGCAGGCCCGGCTTCGCCGCGAGCGATTATGACGGCTCAAATTCGCGCGATGGTTAGTTCACATTAGAGACTATGACAGCTGCATGAAATGCAGGGCCGGCCGGACGTCAGCGCGCCACGACCTCGACTTCGCCATCGACACCGTTGACGACATTGAAGGGACGCTCGAACACCTTGCCTTCGTTCTTGGCGATCGCGCGATACTCGCCCTCGGAGAGCACGACGCGCGGGAACGCGCCGATCGATTCCTTGATCACGTCGCCGCCCGGCGTGATCACCGACCAGGCGGTGTTGGCGAGCGCCTCGCCGCCCCGCTCGCTGACCAGCTTGAGCGTGATGACGGCGGCGCGATGGGTGACGGTGACGTCGGTCAGCTTGCCCGCCGCGACGCGAATGTCGGAGCGCACCACCGAGTTGGCGTCGCCATAGTTGGAGACGATGTAGTAGGTGCCCTCGGGCAGCAGCGCGACGTCGCCGGCTGCAACGTTCGGCACCATTGGTCCACGGTCCGAACCGTCGAACTGGCTGCCCTTGTAGATCGCGAACGAGATCTGGTTGGCGGGGATCTTGCTGCTGCCGACCCGACCCTCGATCCGCAGGCCCCCGGCCGGGAGCACGAACGACTCGCGGTCGGTCTCCGACTTCAGACTGACGGCGCGCACCGCGCTGACGAGGCCGAGCGCGACATGGACGACATAGTTGCCGGGCGGCAGCACCACGTTGGGCGTCGCCCCGCGCTCTTCGCGGACCAGCTTGTAGGTGCCGTTGTCGTCAGGCTTGTCGGCGAACACCCGCCACACCAGCCCGGCATTGATGACCGGCAGGTCCTTGCCGTACCGCGCCGTCAGCGACAGCACCGCCTGCCCCGCGGCCGGCGAGCCGGCCGGCGGCACAGCTACCACCGGCGGCACGGTCGCAATCGAGGGCTGGACGATGGTCGGCTGGTTCAGCGGACCGGGCAGAACGGGCCCTGAACCGCCGCCCGATGGCGGCGCCAGGTTGAGTGCCGGACCGGACGGCACCTCCGGGACAGAAGCGGGCGGAATCGGCGGCGGCCGGTCGCTGAAGAACTGTGCAGATACGGAACCGGGGATCAGAGCCAGCAAAAATGCCGCAAGCGTCAGCAGCGGAAGGAGCCGCATGCCCCGCCCGCATCCGCCGATGCCGTTGCCCCTCGAAGTCATCTCCATGCTTTTCAACGAAAACGCGGCAAATTCAAGCCTTCGTCCAAGGGGCGTCCAAGGCTTTGTCACAGTCCGGGCGGGCGGCGTCCGCCATTTGGAACCGCGCGATCAAGCCGATGTTAGCTCTACCGTCGCGGTCCAGTCACATTCCCTGCCTACCGCGGACTACCCGGGGCATGAATCATGCCTGTGGGAATAACCATGAAGACGGACGACGCTGGCGCAGCCATGCTGCGCAGCCTAGTCTCGCGCTGGCAGGAGATTTGTCGTGTTGGATAGCTGGATGGGCCGAGGCCACAAGAGCTCCGACGGCCCCGACAAGGTAGGCCTGGGAACGGTTCGCCGGCCGGTCATCGGGCTTGCGCTCGGCGGCGGCGCCGCGCGTGGCTTTGCCCATATCGGCATCATCAAGACCCTGCTGGCCCACGGCATCGTCCCCAATGTGGTGGTCGGCACCTCGATCGGCTCCGTGGTCGGTGGCGCCTATGCGGCCGGCCATATCGAGACGCTGGAGCAATGGGCGCGCGGCCTGCAGCCGCGCAGCGTGCTCGGCTACCTCGATATCCGCCTCAACGGCTCCGGCCTGATCCGCGGAGCCAAGCTGGCCGCCGAGATCGAGGCGGCGCTTGGCCAGGTCATGATCGAGGACCTCACGGTCAAGTTCGCCAGCGTCGCCACCGAAGTGCGCACCGGGCACGAGATCTGGCTGACCCAGGGCCGCGTGGTCGACGCCATGCGCGCCTCCTACGCCCTGCCCGGCATCTTCGCGCCGGTCCTGATCGGCGACCGCTGGCTGGTCGACGGCGCGCTGGTCAATCCGGTGCCGGTCTCGGCCGCGCGCGCGCTCGGCGCCGAAATCGTCATTGCGGCGAACCTCTCCAGCGACGTGTTCGCGCACTCGACCACGATCTACAATCACGGCCCGTCCGCCGCGCCCGAAGTGACGGTTGCGGTGACCGCCGAGGCCGAGCTCGAGCCGGAGCCGCCGAAGCGCCGGTTTGGCCGCTTCTTCTCCGCCGAACGTACCGTGAAGCGGGAGTTTTTCGGCAGCGCCAGCCGGCCCGGCATCTCGAGCGTCATGGTCGACGCCTTCAACATCATGCAGGACCGCATCACCCGCGCACGCCTTGCCGGCGATCCGCCTGACATGCTGATCTCGCCGCGGGTCGGTCAGATCGGCTGGTTCGACTTCCACCGCGCCGACGACCTGATCGCGCACGGGATACGCGCCGCCGAACGCTCCATCAGCGCAATCGAGGAAGCGATCGACATCCTGGCGCCGCCGTCGAGCGGCGCGGACAGCACCGGGAAGTAGCGCTCAGGCGGTCTTGATGTAGTCGCGCAGCGCCTCCTGCTCGCGCTCATATTCCTCGACGCGCCGCTTGACGATGTCGCCGATCGAGATCAGCCCGACCACCTTGCCGTCCTCGACGACAGGAAGATGGCGGAATTTCCCCGTGGTCATCATCTCCATGATGCCGCTGACCGTATCGGACTCGCGGCAGCTCACGACCTTCTTGGTCATGACCGCGCTGACCGGTTCGTCCAGCGCGCCCGCGCCGCGCTCAGAGAGCACGCGCACGATGTCGCGCTCCGACAGGATGCCCTCCATGCGGCTCTGCTCCATCACCAGCACCGCGCCGATCCTACGCTCGCCGAGCAGCTTGACCGCGGCCGAGAGCTTCGCGCCGGGCGCGACGCTCATGACCTGATGGCCTTTTGCATCGAGAATGGAACGTACCGTCATTGTCGGCCTCCCTGAATCCGCTCGTGCCCCGCTTGAGCGGAGCCGAGCCTGTTCGCCAGAGTCTTCAATCAACAGTTCCGCGCCGATTTCGGTTCCGAGGCGCGGGTGAGTAGCAGGGCTCGATTTGTCGGCCCGCTTTGTTTCTGCGTCACAAAGATGATGGAGGAATTCGATCCAGGCCGCAAGCGGCGATCAGACGCGCCCCGACTGATCCACCGACGACGCATCTGCAGCATCGTCCCGCGTGCGCGGCACCGGATCGAACAACGAGAACAGCAGCAGTCCGGCGAGGAAGCCGCCGATATGCGCCTGCCAGGCGACGCTCGCGCCCTCGCCGCCGAGCGACAGCGAGGTGGCGCCGAACAAGATGTTGACGCCGAACCATATCGCCAGGAAGGCGAGCACCCGTCCGTTGCGCAGCGCCCGCCACAGCGACAGCGCAGGCACCTTGGCCGCCGCCTCGGCATCGCCACGGCTGAACGACAGGAAGCTGCCCTTCACAAAGGCAAAGCGGATCGCCGCCGCCATCGTGCCCGACACCGAAGCCGACGCTCCGATCATCGGCGCGATCGCGTGCTCATGGGTCAACAGATGCGCAAGCGCGCCGGCGGCCGCCGTTACCGCCATGAAGACAAAGAAACGCAGCGCGCCGAACCGCCGCGCCAGCGCGCTGCCGAACGGCAGCAGCCACAGCACGTTGAAGCCGATATGGGTGAGGTTGGCGTGCAGCAGCGAATAGGTGACGAAGGTCCAGACCTTGGCGCCTTCGCCGCCCGGAAAGGTGATGTCGAGCAGCGTTGAATCGTAGCGCTTCGGGATGAAGCCGAAGACGTCGATGGTCCAGTTCTCCAGCTCCGGCGGTAGCAGCACCCGCAGATGGATCACCGCGATCAGGAGGATGTAGGCGGTGAGCGCCGGCGGCAAGGTCAGGATCGGCTCGCGCGGCGCCTCCGGCGGCGGCGCGAGCGGGGATTCGGGATGGGAGTCCAAGGGGTCGGCGACCTCGATGCGGCGGTGGATCAGAGATAGGCGGCTTTCGCACCCCTGTGCAAGTGCACAATCCCAAAATCGGACACCGGATGTCGCGCAGTGCGGAATCGGGACAAAAGAAAAGGGAGGGCGCTGAGAACGCCCTCCCTGATCGGCTGGTCTTCTCGTGCCCCGGAGGGATCGGGAAACGTCCCCACCCCTCCCCGCACGGTGACCAAACTGTTTGACGCCACCTGTGTACCAACGGCGCCGGCGCTTGGGGCAGCCGGCGCGAACGGGAACGCGCGGACCCTACCCACTGGTTCCGCGGGGGCCAAGGACATAGTTAAATTTACGTTAACAACACAAAGCTGCCGATAAGCCGCCCAAAGCGCGGCCACGGCATGGACGCTGCACAGCCTTCCCTGCACAACAGAGAAGGGAAGGCGCCTGAGCAAAACCGGGACAGATGTGTCCCGCCGAGACAGGTGCCGGGCAAGGTTTAGATGAAACACAGCTCGAGCCGCGAGTTCTTCGCATATTGGAATGCGAAGCGCGGCACCGCACGTGCACCTGACCGGAGTGAGTTCGAGCCGTCCGCGGTACGCGAACTGCTGTCCGACATCTTCGTGCTGTCCTATGACGGCGAGACCCGCTTTCCGTTCCGCGTGGCCGGCACCCGCACCTCCGCCCTGCTCGGCTGCGACCTCAAGAACCGGAGCTTTTCCGCCCTGTTCACCGGCGCGAGCCGCGGCGAGATCGAAGACATCATCACCTGCGTCGTCGAAGAGACCCTGCCGGCCATCGCCGGCATCACCGCCACGACCGAGAGCGGCGCCAAGGCGCATCTCGAACTGCTGCTGCTGCCCTTCACGAGCCGCGTTCATATGCCGGCGAGCCTCACCGGCCTGCTCGCCCCGTTCGAGGACGACGTCGGCCGGCTGCACGACCTGGTGCTGACCTCGTGGCGTTACCTGCATCCCCAGGAGCGGTTCGTGCCGCGGACCCTGCGCAAGCTGGCCATCGCGCGCGGCCTGATGGTCTACGAAGGCCTCCGCTAGCTGCCGGCGCCCGCCTTGGGACGGGATGGCAGGCGCCGGTCGCTTGCACCCCGCCCCGCGGAACTCTATTAGCTGTCTGGCCGTCACGGCGGGGTGGACCCGCTCATTGCAGCTGCGGCCGGGCTGGGCATGTTTCGGAATTCGATCAGGCAAAAGATCGTCGGCATTGCCGCGGGACTCATCATCCTCGCGGTGATCACGTCGCTGCTGTCGATGGTGATGGCGGGCCAGGTCGGCCATCTCCTCGACGAGCTCACCAACCGCTACATCCCCGCCTATGGCCACCTCGCCCGCGTCAACATCCGCGCGCTGGAGCGGTCGCTCGCCATGCGCCGGATGATGATGGCGAAGATGCAGGCGCCGGGCGAAGATTCCGGCTACGAAAGCGCGCGCAAGGCCTTCGACGAGATCGAGCCCCTGATCAAGCGCGAGGCCGACGCCGCACGCGTGCTGATCGATGCGATCATCGCCGATCCCTCGACGCCATCCGACAACGCCGCGCTCGGACGCCTCGATGACCGCATCGACAATGCCGTCAACGACCTCTTGATGCGCCTGAACGCAGAGAACAAGACGCTGCTCGAGCAAATCGACGCCAAGGACTTTGCGGCGGCGAAAGCGACCACGCTGCGCGCCGACGCCCTGCGCGACGACTTCAACACCAGGATCGAGAGCATCCGCGCCGACATGCTGGCGCAGGTCGCTTCGGCCGCCGCGAAGGTGATGAGTGCCCAGCAGCGGGCGATCATCATCTCCGGCGTCGTGACCGCGATTGCCGCGATCCTCGGCTTCGTGTTCGCGATGCTGGTCGGCAGCGGCATCACGCGTCCGGTGATGCGCCTGCTCGAAAGCACCCGCGAGGTCGAGGCGGGCCGCCTCGACGGCGCTATCACCATCACGACCCAGGACGAGATCGGCCAGCTGTCGGCCGCCTTCAACCGCATGATCGAGACGCTGCGCCACAACCAGCGCATCCGCGAGACGTTTGGCCGCTACATCAATCCGCGGATCGCCGAGGGCCTGCTCGAACAGCCGGCGATCGCCGCGACCGAAGGACAGCGCCGCGTCATGACGGTTTTGTGATGTTCTGCGACATGAAGGGCTTCACCAGCCTGAGCGAGGGCGTGACGCCGAGCGGCCTCGTCAAGATCATGAACCTCTATCTGTCGACGATGTCGGCGCCGGTCCATGCGCACCGCGGCATCATCGACAAATATATCGGCGACGCCATCATGGCCTATTGGGGCGCGCCCTTCGTCGAGGAGGCCGAGCAGACCCATCTGGCCGCGCTTGCCGCCATCGACATGATCGGCCAGGTCAACCAGCTGCGCAAGGATCTGCCGGAACTGCTCGGCGTCCGCGTGATCCCGGCCGATTGCGACATCCGGATCGGGATCGCCACCGGCGAGGCCCTGGTCGGCAGCATCGGCTCCGAGTTCATGATGAGCTACACCGTGCTCGGCGACACGGTGAACCTCGCCTCGCGGCTGGAAGGCGCCAACAAGTTCTACGGCAGCCGCAGCCTGATCTCGGAGGCCACCGCCGCGGCCTGCGCCGCAACCATCGAGCTGCGCGAGATCGACCGCCTCGTGGTGATGGGGCAGACCCAGCCGGTCGCGGTGTTCGAGATCCTCGGCAAGAAGGACGAACTGACGCCGGCGCAGACCGAGTTGCGGCAGCGTTACGCGGACGGTCTCGCCGCTTATCGCGAGCGCCGCTGGGATGACGCCGAGCAAGCCTTCGCCGCCGCGCTGGCTGCGGCGCCCGGCGACGGCCCGTCGATCGCCATGAAGGCGCGCGTCGCAGCGTTCAGGCAAGATCCGCCAGCGGCCGACTGGGACGGCGCCTGGCATCTGGAGCGGAAGTAGCCGCGTCACGCTCATCCCGGCTCTGCCGCTACAGCTGGGCCTCGATCGCAGCCTTGTCGATCACCGACCAGACCTGCACGATCTTCCCGTCGCGGAATTCGTAGAACACGTTCTCGGCGAAGGAGACGCGCTTGCCGTTGACGCCGAGACCGAGAAACGTGCCGTTCGGCGAACAGTCGAATGCCAGCCGGCTCGCGACATGGGACGCATCCGACACCAGCAGAACGATGTTGAAGCGAAGGTCCGGGATGTCGCGAAAATCCCCTTCCAGCATCGCGCGATAGCCGGATAACCCGAACCGCCGGCCGTTGTGGCACACATCCTCGTCAACGAACTGACCGAGTTGCGGCCA
This sequence comes from Bradyrhizobium sp. USDA 4506, assembly GCF_054058795.1. NCBI lineage: Bacteria > Pseudomonadati > Pseudomonadota > Alphaproteobacteria > Hyphomicrobiales > Nitrobacteraceae > Bradyrhizobium > Bradyrhizobium sp. USDA 4506. The sequence goes on from NZ_JBSSBM010000002.1 coordinate 3,685,306, forward strand.
GTCCTGGCGATTCAAACAGGCAATGTAGTTCCGGTAGATCTCGGCGAGGTCCGTTTTCATCATCGATCGTCCTCCTTGCCGCGGGTCCAGATGGCCATTGAGCATCTGAGTGCGATTCTAACACCGATGTTAGTTTCGACTCCGATGTCCGATGGCGCGAACGAAACACTCGGCCGGCGTGCACGTGAAAGCGCGACGTCCCGAAGAGACAGTGCGATTGCCGCTTCGGCAAACAATTTCTCAAAACGCGCGGAATGTCTCCCGCGATCGGGAGTTAGTGCTTCAGGTCAATAACTGTCCTTGTCAAATCGGAGGCGTACATGATCAAGTCACCGATGATGCTTGCGGCATTCCTGACAGCGCCGATCATTCTGTTCCCACCGCAGACCGCCGTCGCGGCTGGCGGAGGTGGCGGCGGTGGTGGTGGTGGCGACCCATACGGGTCGAGCTACGGCACTCCCGCGCCGTCCTATCCCCAGCAAAAGGACAGAAAGACCACGCACAAGATCAAGAAGCCCGTCAAGCAGTCCGGCTTCGAAGACCCGGCGTTCCGCGACGGCTATCGCGCAGCCTATGCGACAATCTACGAACGCAACGACTACACCGCCGCGATCGATCAGTTGCACGCACTCGGCCGCGATGATCAGCCGAACGTCGCGAACCTGATCGGCTACTCCTATCGCAAGCTCGGCGACTACAAGCAATCGCAGGTCTGGTACGAACGTGCGCTCAAGGCCGATCCGAACCACGTCCTGACGTGGAATTACTACGGCCTGTGGCAGATCGAACAGGGAAACCGCGACCAGGCGCAGTATCATCTGCAGCGGATCGCCGAGATCTGTGGCACCGAATGCGAAGAGTATCGGACGCTGGCGGCGGCACTGGAAAAGCCGCCGGGTACGAACCTCGTCTACTGAGCGCGTCGCGTAGCCCGCATGAGCGGAGCGACATGCGGGGAAGGACCGGCCCCGGATGTCGCTGTCGCTCGTCCGGGCTATGCCTGTGAGCCGCATTGTTCGCGTGTCCGTTTTTGCGGGAATTTCGCCGTTTTGGTCGACGTGGCCGGCGAGTAGCTTGCGTGCCGGGCGACGCACGCGGATACGTTGAGATCGATCATCATGACCTGGCGGCTTCTCGCGTGGAGCGGCATCGCCGTTGCCGCGCTGGTTCCAATCATCGGCGGCATCTGGCTCTTCACCCCGCCCGCCGCATCGGCGTTCCGGGTTCCGCCTCCGATCGCCAAGGCCGAGCAGGATGCAACGCTCGCGGCGCTGAAGCCGCCGAAGCGGTCGCGCCCCCAGATCGCGATGCTCGGCATCAACGACATGACCGAGACCACCGACTATCTGATGCCCTACGGCATCCTCAAGCGCGCCGATGTTGCCGATGTCGTCACGCTGGCGACGGGACCCGGTCCGGTCGCGCTATTCCCGGTGCTGAAGGTCGAGCCTGATGCGACCATCGCCGCATTCGACGCCGCACATCCGGACGGCGCCGACTACGTCATCGTGCCGGCGATGAGCCGCGACGACGATCCGGCGGTCATGCAATGGATCCGGCAGCAGGCGGAGAAAGGCGCTGTGATCGTCGCCGTCTGCGCCGGCGCCAAGGTGCTCGCCTCGACCGGCCTGCTCGACGGCAGGCGCGCCACCACGCACTGGTTCTACCTGAAGAACTGGCGCAGCAAACATCCCGCCATCCAATACGTCGCCGACCGCCGCATCGTGGTCGATCGCGGCGTCGCGACGACGACCGGGATTTCGGCCTCGATGCCGATGTCGCTGACCCTGATCGAGGCGATCGCCGGCCGTACCAGGGCTGAGGCCGTCGCGCGCGAGATCGGCCTGCCCGGCTGGGACGCGCGGCATGACAGCAACGCCTTCAAGTTCACGCGTCCCTTCGCGCTGACCGCCATCCGGAACACGCTGGCGTTCTGGAACCGGGAACAGCTCGGCCTCGCGCTGGCTCCCGGCGTCGACGAGGTCTCGCTGGCGCTGGTCGCCGACAGCTGGTCGCGCACCTACCGCTCGCATGCCGTGACGTTCGCCGCGACCGGCGACGCGGTGACGACCCGCAACGGCCTGCGTATTTATCCGCAAGTCGTGGCGCCGGATTGGTCCGCAGATCGTCTGCTGCCCGCGGTCGGCACCGCGCCGCCCGCGCAGGCGCTCGACCGGGCGCTTGCCGGGATCGAAACACGCTATGGCCGTGATACGGCGGACTTCGTCGCCATGCAGCTCGAATACCCACGGGCTGACGCCGTGCAGTGAGGGATTGCGTCCCCAACAACGTATTCGATCCTCCATCCGCTCCATTGTCATCTGCCCGTCATGAATTGTGCCGACACGTCAGCGCCGGACCAGTTCGGGGACACGCATGGACTATTTCAAACGCTTCAACTTCCTGTTCGCTGCGCCGGTGTTCGAGGCCGACGACCTCGAGGGCATCCGCTTCAACCAGATCATCGCCGAGATCGAGCGCTCCGGCTTCGAGGTGGTTCGTGCCCGCAAGCTGGAAGATGCCGAGATCGCGGTGCAGACCGACGCCGCGATCGGCTGCATGGTGGTCGATTGGGGCAAGAAGGGCCTTGAGGGCAAGACCGCGGCGCTGATCAACCTGATGCGCCGGCGCGGCCTCGACTTCCCGATCATCCTGTTGATCCGGCGCAAGCGGTTCGAGGACCTGCCGGTCGAGGTGCTCGATTTCATCGACGGCTACGTGTTCCTGTCCGAGGAAACCCCGCCCTTCATCGCCAAGAACCTGATCTCCAGGCTGAAGCAATATGCCGAGAATTTGAAGACGCCGTTCTTCGGCGCGCTGGTCGACTATGCCGAGGAAGGCAACCAGCTCTGGACCTGCCCGGGCCACAATGGCGGCGTGTTCTACAGCCGCAGCCCAATCGGACGGGTGTTCGTCGAACACCTTGGCGAAGCGGTGTTCCGCGACGACCTCGACAATTCCGTGCTCGACCTCGGCGACCTCCTCACCCACGAAGGGCCGGCGCTGCGGGCGCAGAAGGAGGCGGCCCGGATCTTCGGCGCCGAGAAGACCTACTTCGTGCTCAACGGCACCTCGACCTCCAACAAGGTCGCGCTCGGCTCGCTGGTCACCGACGGCGACCTCGTGCTGTTCGACCGCAACAACCACAAGGCCGCGCATCACGGCGCGCTGCTGATCGGCGGCGGCATCCCGGTCTACGTGCCGACGGTGCGCAACGCCTGGGGCCTGATCGGGCCGATGCGCTGGGACCTGCTCGACGAGGGCACGCTGCGCGACCACATCCGCAAGCACCCGCTGGTCAAGGACGAGAACGCCTGGAAGAAGGAGCGTCCGTTCCGCGTCGCCGTGGTCGAGCAGTGCACCTATGACGGCACCATCCACTCGGCCGAGATGATCCTCAAGCGGATCGGCCATCTCTGCGACTACATCCTGTTCGACGAGGCCTGGGCCGGCTTCATGAAATTCCACCCGATCTATGCCGGCCGCTTCGCCATGGGACTGTCCGATCTCGGCCCCGAGGCGCCCGGCATCATTGCGACCCAATCGACCCACAAGCAGCTCGCGAGCTTCTCGCAGGCCTCGCAGATCCACATCCGCGACCGCCACATCAAGGGCCAGAAGCGCCGGGTCGAGCATCGCCGCTTCAACGAAAGCTTCATGCAGCACGCCTCGACGTCGCCGTTCTACCCGCTGTTCGCCTCGCTCGATGTCGGCGCGCAGATGATGAAGGGCCGCTCCGGCGAAGTCTTGTGGGACGACACGATCCGGCTCGGCATCGAGCTGCGCAAGAAGATCCGCGCCGTGAAGCGCGAGTTCGAGGAGAAGGAGACGCGCCCCGAGCGGCGCTGGTTCTTCGAGCCGTTCGTGCCGGACCGCGTGAAGATCCCCGACGTCGCGCGCGAGAACGGCGTGCACAATGTCGCCTGGGAGACGATCTCGACCGATCAGCTCGCGACCAATCCGTCCTACTGGCAGCTCAGTCCCGGCGAGACCTGGCACGGCTTTCCCGAGCTGACCGCGGGCTTCGCCATGACCGACCCGAACAAGCTCACATTGCTGACGCCGGGCTTCGATCACGCCACCGGCGCCTACACCGATCACGGCATCCCCGCGCCGGTGGTGGCGCAATATCTCCGCGAGAACCAGATCGTCGCCGAAAAGAACGACCTCAATTCCCTGCTGTTCCTGCTGACGCCCGGCGTCGAGGCCAGCAAGGCCGGCACGCTGGTCTCCGGGCTCGTCGCCTTCAAGAAGCTGCACGACGACAACGCGCTGCTCGAGGACGTCATCCCGGAATTCTACCGCCGCCGTCCGGGCCGCTATGCCGGGGTGCGGCTGCGCGACCTCTGCGGCGACATGCACCGCTTCTTTCGCGATGCCGGCGTCAGCGCGCTGCAGGCCAGACAGTTCATGCCCGAGCACCTGCCCGAGATCGCGATGTCGCCGCGCGAGGCCTCGCGCTATCTGGTGCGCAACGATGTCGACTATCTGCCGATCGACCAGATCTTCGGCCGTATCGCCGCGACGCCGTTCGTGGTCTACCCGCCCGGCATCGCCACCATCGTGCCCGGCGAGCGGCTGTCGGAACGCAGCAAGCCGATGATCGATTATCTGAAGGTGTTCGAAGCGAGCTTCAATGCGTTCCCCGGCTTCGAGGTCGAGGTCCAGGGCATCTACAAGGAGATCGACGACTCCGGCCGCGTCCGCTTCTACACCTATGTAGTGTCCGAATAGGCGAACGGACGCAACACAATGGAGAATGATCACAAGATCACCGTCCGCCCGTCCCGCGACAGCGACGTCGACGCCATGCTGTCGATCTACCGCCACCACATCCGCCGCGGCGTCGAGGAAAGCGTCGACGACAGCGGCACGCCGGAGCCCGACGATCTGCGCGACCGCCGCAAGAATCTGCGCAACACCCGCCTGCCCCACCTCGTCGCGATCTGCGACAGCGAGGTGGTCGGCTATGCCTATGTCGTGCTGTTTCGCAAGCGTCCGGCCTACCGCTACACGGTGAAGCATTCGATCTACGTGCATCACCGCTTCACCGGCCAGCGCGTTGGCGGCCGGCTGCTGCAGGAGTTAATCGACACCTGCGCCGCCGCCGGCTTCCGCCAGATGATCGGCTACATCGACAGCGACAACGCCGCCTCGCTCGCGCTGCACGACCGCTTCGGCTTCGCCCGCGTCGGGCATTTGCCCGGTGTCGCCTATCGCTATGGCCGCTGGTCCGACACCATGATGGTGCAGCGCTCGCTCGCCGCCGGCGCCACCGCCCCGCCGCCCCCCGCGCCGCTGTCGCGACGGTGATGGGCACGACACTTTCCATTCGTCGTCCCGGCGAAGGCCGGGACCCATAACCACAGGATTGGATTGGCAAGGAAGGCTGTGGCCCCAGCGTCGCGCAATAATCACCTTCGGTGGTTATGGGTCCCGGCCTTCGCCGGGACGACAGCGAATGTGTTGCGCGGCCGGTGAGTCATACACCGGCATTCTCGCGGCCTCTGCAGCGCGAGTTTTGCATTTCGTTTCGCCGCTCTGATGACAGAGGGCGCAGGGAAAGCCGGATGCCGATCGCACCCATGGGTCCCGAGTAATCCTGCAGGCTGCAAGGCGCAAGCGACCTGAACGCCCTACTCCAGCGTAAAGCCGACCCGCAGCGCCACCTGATAGTGCCGGATCTTGCCGTCCTCGATATGGCCCCGCGTCTGCACCACCTCGAACCACTTCATTTCCCGGATCGTCTTTGACGCGCGGCTCACGGCGTTCTCGATCGCCGCCTCGATGCTCTTGTCCGATGATCCGACCAGTTCCAGGATTTTGTAGACGTGATCCTTGTCGTGCGTGGCGGGCATGTCGACCTCCTCTGTGGATGCGCGACCCGGACCGCTTGCGCTGCGGTTCGGACAGTCCATCGTCCGATGCGGGCCGGCCATCGTCAAAACCGACGAATGCTGCGCGGCAACACGCCGGACGAATTGAATCAACGTGTCGCGGCGCCTTTGGTGCCAGCATGCATTTCGTGCCAGCTGCGCACCCGCCCTTGTCCGTGCCTTGACCTATGGTAGCATGGTTTCATCAAGTATTCGGGAGCGATACGATGTCCACTGCGTCCAGCTCACCCGCCACACCTCCTCACAGCCTCGGATCCGGGCTTTCCAACCTCCGCGCCAAGTGGGGCTGGATCGTCGCCCTCGGGGTGATCTACCTGATCGCCGGCGTGCTCGCCTTCGGCAGCGTCTTCTTCGCCACCGTCGTCAGCGTGCTGTTCGTCGGCGCCATGATGATCGTCGCCGGCGTCGCCGAGATCATCAACGCGTTCCAGTTCAAGACCTGGGGCAAATTCCTGTTCTGGCTGCTGCTCGGCGCGCTCTATGTCGTGGCGGGCTTCATCACCTTCGAGAACCCGCTGCTCGCCGCGGCGACGCTGACGCTGTTCCTCGGCATCGCGCTGGTGGTGTCGGGCATCGTCCGCATCTTCCTCGCGTTCGGCATGAACTCGGAAGCGCCGTGGGGAATGGTCGCGATCTCCGGCCTGATCACGCTGGTGCTCGGCGCCATGATCCTGGCGCGCTGGCCGGTCTCGAGCCTCTACGTGCTCGGCATCTTCCTCAGCGTCGACCTGATCTGCGCCGGCGTGAGCTGGATCAGCATGGGCATGGCGCTGAAGCGCAGGGCGTGAGGCGCGATCGTCGCCTCAGGCACGATCGACGGGTGGGTTAGCCAACGGGTCCGCTCGCAGGGCGGCCCGATGGCAAGCTCCGCGTGACGCGCCGCACGTTTCATGCGCGGAGAGATGGCGGGTTACGCTTGCGCTAACCCGCCATACCCTCAATCCACCTGCAAGCCTCAGGGCTGCGCGAGGTGCCAGGCGCCGTTGAGAAAACCGTCGCCGGTGATGTCGCCGGCCTTCTGGTCCTTGGCGAAGGTATAGAGCGGCTTGCCCTTGTAGGCCCACTGCTTGGAGCCGTCGTCACGCGAGATGATGGTGTAGCCGCCTTCGGCCTTGTCGCTGGCGTCCGCCTTCAAGACCGGCCAGTTCGTCGCGCACGGGCCGTTGCAGGCCGACTTGCCTTCGGAATCCTTGTCGAAGGTGTAGAGCGTCATGCCCTTGGCGTCGGTGAGGACGGAGCCCTTCGCGGTGGTTCCGGTCTTGGTCGGCGGCGCGGCAAAGGCCGCCGAGGCGAACGCAAGCGACACGGCGGTGGCGAGCGCGAGCGAGATCGATGTCTTCATGATGTCTCCTGTTCGAATGCAAATGGCTTGCATGCGTAAGGACGCCGAAGGGCGCGCACTATTCCGCTGACGGCGCGCGAAGAATTTTCGGGACGGCGATCAATGCGAGGGGAATAAAGCCGCAGGCGCGTGCCGATACCGTCCCGTAGCCCGCATGAGCGGAGCGACATGCGGGAGCCGCCCCGGATATCGCGGAGCCTGTCATCGGGCGCGCGTTCGCGCGACCCGTTGGCTCATCCGGGCTACAACACCGAATATGCTACCGCCTGATTTCCTCGACCGCGCGCACCAGCGGGCGGTCGGAGAGCTGGATCGGGCCGGAGAACGGCGTGCTCATTTCGAGGATCAGGTAAATCGCGGCCGAGATCAGCGCCGCGGCGGCGACGGTGGTCGAGATCACCACCGCGTTGCGCGGCGCGCGAAAGCCGAGGGTGGCGAACATCAGCGTCAGCCACCCGACCAGGATGCAGATCAGCGGCGACGGAAACGAGCCGTCGGACTGCTCGACAAAGGTCCAGCGCTGCTGCACCGCCTGCCGATAGACCGAGCGCGCGTCGTTCCACAGCGCGACCTTCTGCTCGTCGTCGAACCGCAGCTCGCGGAGGCTGGTGCCGACCTCGTCGAGCAGGCGCTCGGACACCGCGCTTGCCCTGGAGATCGGAACATCCTTGAGCACCTGCTCGACATAGGCGAGCAGCCGCTTGCGCGGCTCGTCGGCGCTCGGACCGAGCGGCCGCAGGCCGCGATCGAGCAGGATGAGGTCGGTGGCGAAGACATGCAAATTGCGGTCGACCGCCACATAGGTGTTGGCGGCACTATTCATCATCAGGCCGAGCAGCAGCGACGGCATGGTGACGAACAGCGTCGCGACCAGGCGTACCGAGGTGTTGGTCTCGTCGCTGCGGTGATGATCGGCGAGCCGGGCATGGATCGCCATGGTCGCAAGCGCGGCGCCGCCGAGCAGGGTGAAGATCAGGACGGCGACGATGAATGCAACCACGGCTTGCGAAAACCTGCGAGAGAATCAGGTCCGCAGGATAGCAAGGGACGCCCAATGGTGCATGTCCGGTTGACTAGCCGCCCCCACGCGCTATCCAGTCCGGACAGTTTGGGGGACGCCCGGCGAGAGCGCGAGGGGCACTCCAGAGGAGATACCACGTGCATATCGTCGACGACAGCGAGGTCAACCGCGTCCTGAGCTTTCCGATCCTGATCGAGGCGATCGAGGCCGCGCACCGACGGCCGAAGATCGCGGTGCACGACGGCTATCTCGGCGACGACAAGGGCCAGCAGCTGGTGACGCGCAGCGCGGTCGATGCCGGCCGCTTCATGATGACCAAGCTCTACACCAGCTTTCCCGGCAACCTCGCCCACGGCAAGCTGCCGGCGGTTCAGGCGGTCTGCGTGCTGTTCGACGGCAATGACGGGCGTCCGCTCGCGGTGATGGACGCCGCCGAGATCACCCATTGGAAGACCGCCGCGGACTCCGCCCTCGGCGCAAAACACCTGGCGCGGCCGGATGCCGAGACGCTGCTGGTGGTCGGCGCCGGCGAGATGGCGCGCTGGCTGGTGCGCGGCCACCGCACCGTGCGGCCGCGGCTGAAGCGGGTGCGGGTCTGGAACCGGACAGTTGAACGCGCCCAGGAGCTCGCCGCGCTGCTGGAAGGCGACGGCATCGCGGCCGAGGCCGTCTCCGATCTCGACGCCGCGACACGCGAGGCCGACATCATCACCACCTGCACCCGCTCGCGCGAGCCGCTGGTCAAGGGCGCCAACCTTAAGCCCGGCACCCATCTCGATCTGGTCGGCGGCTTCACCCCGGAGACCCGCGAGTCCGACGACGAGGCGGCGCGGCGTTCGCGCATCTTCGTCGACCGCCGCGAATCCGCCTTCGATGGCGTCGGCGACATCCTGCAACCGATCGCGAGCGGTGCGATCACCGAGAGCGACGTGCTCGGCGATCACTACGATCTCGCCGGCGGCAAGGTCGCCGGGCGGCTGTCGGATAGCGACATCACCTTCTTCAAGAACGCCGGCGGCGGGCATCTGGATCTGATGACCTGCGAGACGGTGCTTGCGCAGCTGGGGAAGGAGCTGCGGTAAGCGGAACTGTTCTGTAGCCCGCATGAGCCAACGGGTCGCACGAATGCGCGCGCCCCGTTGGCTCATCCGGGCTACATCTACATCTCGCGCAGCCAGACCTCGCCGATCGAGTGATCGGCGCGCTTGCGCAGCACGACGTCGGCCCGCGTCCGCGTCGGCAAGATGTTCTCCCTGAGATTGGCGCGATGATGCTCGCGCCACAGCCGCTCCGCGACCTCGCGCGCGTCACCCGGCGGCAGGTCCCTGTAGTGGTGGAAATAGGAGGCGGGATTCCGGAACGCTGTCGGCTGCAACCTGAGGAAGCGTTCGACATACCAGGACTGGATGTCGGCCTCATCGGCATCGAGATAGATCGAGAAGTCGAAGAAATCCGACACCACCACCGGCGCCGTGCCGCGCGCCAGCAGCACGTTGAGGCCCTCGAAGACCAGGATGTCCGGCTGCCGGATGACCTGGCGTTCCGACGGCACGATATCGCCGATCAGATGCAAATAGACCGGCAGCTCGAGCTCGCGTTCGCCCGCCTTCGCCGCCGCGAGAAATCGCAGCATGCGCGGCAGGTCGTAGCTCTCGGGAAAGCCCTTGCGCCGCATCAGCCCGCGCTCTTCGAGAACACCGTTGGCATGCAGAAAGCCGTCGGTCGTCACCAACTCGACCCGCGGATGATCGGCCCAGCGGGCCAGCAGCGCGCACAGCACGCGGGCAAAGGTGCTCTTGCCGACGCCGACGCTGCCGGCCAATGCAACGATGTAGGGCGAACGGCGTGCCGGGCGGCCGAGAAACTCCGCCTTGACGTGCGCGAGGTTGCGCGCCGCCGCGAAATGCAGGTTCAACAAGCGCGTCAGCGGCAGATACACGTCGCTGACTTCGGCGGAATTGATCGGCTCGTTCAAGCCGCGCAACGCCGCGAGATCGGCGTCCGAGAGCGTCAGCGACGTGCTGGCGCGCAAGGCCGCCCAATCGCTGCGGCCGAAGATCATGTAGGCGGACAGCTCGTCGGGGTGGGTCATCTTAGCCGTTCACGGTGAGCCTGATGCGGCGAGTAGCCCGCATGAGCGAACCGACATGCGGGAAGCTCTCCCCCGGATATCGCTTCGCTCATCCGGGCTACACGGTAACCGCTGTAGAACCGCAGGGCGGCTTGCGAACCGCAACCCGCCCTACGTTCCCTACTCCGCGGCCTGCTGCGTCGGTGCGTCCAGCACCTCCGACACTTTCGGCGGAGACATCGGCAGACTGTAGAAGCGTTTGCCGAGCGCGTTGTGGACGGCGTTGGCGACCGCGGCCATCACAGGCACCAGCGGCACCTCGCCGACGCCCTTGACGCCCTGCGGATGCTTCGGGTTCGGCACCTCGACCAGCGCGCAGTCGAGCATCGGCAGGTCGGAGCAGACCGGCATGCGATAATCGAGGAAGCCGGGATTATCGACCTTGCCGTCCTTGTTGTAGATGTACTCCTCGTTCAGCGCCCAGCCGATGCCCTGCGCGACGCCGCCCTGCAGCTGGCCCTCGACATAGCTCGGATGCACGGCGCGGCCGACATCCTGCACGGCGGTGTAGCGAACGACGCGGACGATGCCGAGATCGACATCGACCTCGACGTCGCAGATATGGGTGCCGAAGCCGCCCTCGGCGCCTTGGGTGTTGAGCTGCACGCTGGCGCCGATCGGACCGCCCTGCGACGGCGCCTTCTCGGCGAGATCGGCGAGCGTCAGCGGCTCGAACTGGCCGGCATTCGGGCTCACCGGATGCGCGGCGCCGTTCTCCCACTTCACGGCTTCAGGGTCGATCTCCCAGAGCTTCGCCGCGCGCTCGCGCAAGGTCGCGATCACCTTGTCGGCCGCCTGCGTCACCACCATCGAGGAGGCGAACAGCACGCGGCTGCCGCCGGTCAGGTTGGAGAAGCCGACGGTCTGGGTGTCGCCGATGATGACGGAGACGCGCTTGTAGTCGATGCCGAGCAGCTCGGCGCAGATATTGGCGATGCCGGCGCGCGAACCGCCGATGTCGGGATGCCCTGTCGTGACGACGACGTTGCCGTCCTCGGTGATGTTGACCTGCGCGGAGGATTCACCGCCGGCGTTGAACCAGAAGCCGGAGGCGACGCCCCTGCCCTGCAGCTTGCCGAGCGGCGCGGCATAATGCGGATGGTTCCTGGCGGCTTCCAGCGTCTCGATATAGCCGATGCGCGGGAACACCGGGCCGTGCGCCGCTTTGGTGCCTTCCTTCGCCGCGTTCTTCAGCCGCAGCGCTAAGGGGTCCATCTTGAGCGCCTCGGCAAGCTCGTCGAGCACGCATTCCACCGCATAGGCGCCGATCGGCGCGCCGGGCGCGCGATAGGCCGCGACCTTGGAGCGGTTGGAGCAGACGTCGAACCCCTCCGACAGCACATGCGGGATGTCATAGGGCGCGAAGCTGCACCCGACCGCACCGCGGATCGGCGAGCCCGGGAAGGCGCCGGCCTGCAGATAGAAGCTGCCATGGGCGGCGACGATGGTGCCGTCCTTCTTGGCGCCGATCTTCACCGTGCTCTTCGAGCCCGAGGTCGGCCCCGTGGCGCGCATCACCTCCTCGCGCGTCATCACCATCTTGACCGGGCGACCGGATTTCTTGGCGAGCAAGGTCGCGAGCGGCTCGAGATAGACGATGGTCTTGCCGCCAAAGCCGCCGCCGATCTCGGCGGGGATGGCGCGGATGTCACTCTGCGGGATGCCGGTCAGCATCGAGGTCATCGCGCGCACCATGAACTGGCCCTGGCTCGACGACCAGATCGTGGTCTTGCCGTCGGCCGCGACCGAGATCAGGCAGGCATGCGGCTCGATATAGCCCTGGTGCACCGGGCGCGTGGTGAAGGAGCGCTCGATGACGACTTCGGCATCCTTGAAGCCCTGCGCGATGTCGCCCTTCTTGGATTCGAGGCGGCCCATGATGTTCGAGGGCTTGCCCTCGAATCTGTTGAACTCGTGCAGGATCGGCGCATCCGCCTTCAGCGCGTCGTCGATCTCGATCGCCCAGGGCAGCACCTCGTAGTCGACCTCGATCAGCTTGCAGGCTTCCGCCGCGATCGCCTCCGTGGTCGCGGCGACGGCGGCGACGGGATGGCCGGGGAACAGCGCCTTGTCGCGCGCCATCACGTTGCGGCACATCCAGCGCATGTCCTGGATGCCGAGCATGACGGCGCCCTTCTCGATCGTGAAGTCGACGATGTCGCGCGAGGTGACCACCGCCTTGACGCCGGGCAGCGCCTCGGCCTTGGCGGTGTTGATCGACCTGATGCGGGCGTGCGGATGCGGGCTGCGCAGCACCTTGCCCCAGATCATGCCGGGCATGGTGGTGTCGGCGGCAAACGCCGCGCGGCCGGTCACCTTGTCGACGCCATCGGGCCGGATGGTGCGCTGGCCGATCCATTTGTTGTTGACGACGTTCATGGGCGGGTCTCCACCATTCCTTGCCGCATTTCAGCCGCGGTCTCCATCACCGCGCGGACGATCTTGTCGTAACCGGTGCAACGGCAGAGATTGCCGGCGAGCCAGAAGCGGACTTCCTCTTCGGTCGGGTTGGAATTTTTGGCGAGCAGCGCCTCGGAGGCGACCAGCATGCCCGAGGTGCAGATGCCGCACTGGAGCGCGGCATGCTCGAGGAACTTCTGCTGCAGCGGATGCAGCCGATCGCCCTTGGCCATGCCCTCGATGGTCCCGATCTCGTGGCCCTCGGCCTCAGCCGCGAGCATCAGGCAGGAGCAGACCAGGCGGCCGTCGAGCGTGATCGAGCAGGCGCCGCAATCGCCGGACGCGCAGCCCTCCTTGGAGCCGGTGAGCCCCAATTGCCCGCGCAGCGCGTCGAGCATGGTCTCGTACGGCTCGCACAGGAACTCGACCGGCTCGCCGTTGACTGAGGTGGTGACGTGCAGTTTCGCCATGGTGCTAGTGTCCTCCCGCGCGCTGGGCGGCGATCGCGGCGGTGCGCTTGAGCAGCACGCCGGCGGTTTTGGTCCTGTAGGCGATGGTGCCGCGCTTGTCGTCGATCGGACGACAGGCGGCGCGGCACGCGGCAGCGGCGGCTTCGAGCGCGGCATCGTCGAGCTTCGAGCCGATCAGCGCCTGGGCGGCAGGCTCAACCAGCAGCGCGGTCGGTGCCACTGCACCGAGGCCGACGCGGGCCGCGGTACAGACGCGATCCTTCAAGGTCAGGCTGACGCCGATGCCGACCACCGCGATGTCCATCTCGGTGCGCGGGATCATCCGCAGGTACGCGTCACCCGAGCCTTTCGGCCGCGGCGGTAACGTGAAGCTGACCAGGATCTCGCCCGGCTTGAGGTTGGTACGGCCAGGTCCGGCCGGCACATCCTCAACCTTCATGTCCCGCCGGCCGTTCGGACCCTGCACGGTGACGACGGCACCCGCCGCGATCATCGCCGGCACGCTGTCGCCGGCCGGTGAGCCGTTGCAGAGATTGCCGCCGGCGGAAGCGCGGCCTTGCACCTGCTTGGAGCCGATCAGGTTCACGGCCTCGAGCACGCCGGGCCATACCTTGCCAAAGCGCGCATGCTCGGCGAGCTCCATGCCGGAGACGGCGGCACCCACGCGGAAACCGCCATCGGCGGTTTCGCTGATTTCGGTCATCTCGCCGATCTTCTTGATGTCGACGATCAGTCCCGGCCGCACCAGGCCGGAGCGCATTTGCACCAATAAGTCGGTGCCCCCTGCCATAACGCGGGCGGCACTCCCGGCGGCAGCAAATGCGCCAATCGCTTCGTCAAGCGTGCGCGGTGCTACGTATCGGATATCGGTCATGACGGTTCTTTCGGTCTCCCTCGACTGCTTGTTCCCTTAGGATTTGCGGGATGTGGCCTTATTGCTGGCCGGCAGACCGCGAGCCTACACGGCGGATCGGGGTCCGAACAGCCTGCGAGGTGCGGCAGGAAGCGCAGGCTCCTATGCAGGATGCGGACTTGTGCGTGCCGGCGGCGGCGCGCGGCCTATGCTTCGTGGCGCTCGCGACCGGCCGCGACGAGGCCGCCAACCAGATCGGTCAGGCCTGACCGCGTTTGCCGGAGCCGATACCAAGCATCGAGAACATCCCGATGATGAGCAGCGCCGCCGGAATGCACCACCACAACACATAGCCGAACATGTATTCGAAGATCGTGCGCCGGTAAGGGGGAAGCGGATTGGGCAGCGCGCCGGCACGCTGCATCTGCTCGATCTTCTCCTGCGAGAGCTCGTGGTAAACGTTGAGCGGGCGGCCGTTGAGGTCTCTGCCGGAGCCCTTGACCATCAGGGCATAGTAGCCCGTCATCTTGTAGGGCAGGATGAAGGAGTGCGTGAGGCTCACATAGCCTAGCGCGAGCGCTTCGCCCTTGGGACCCTTCTCGGTCAGGTCCTGCAGCTGCTGGTAGCTGTATCGCGTGCCGAACTCCGCGGCGCGTACGTCCTGACCGGACACTGCCATGCCGATGAACATGAGAAGAACGAGCAGACCGCGGCGCATGGCGTCTTGCCTCTCAAAGGGACGCGGCGGTTCGACCGCCTAATACTCATCAGGCAAGCTACCGGAAAGGTGTCCAACCCCGGCTAACCCAGGCGATACAAGTGTCAGCAGCCGGTTAAGTCCTCCTCAACCTCGTCGGCGCGTGCTGCTCGCGGCGAAGCCCGGAACCAACGCCTGCTCGGCGACCTGCTCAAGCAGTGAGCGCACACGGCTGCGCAACCTCGCAACCGGACCAAACGCGATGGCGCGGCTCTTGCTTGCTTTCAACAACGGATTGGTGAAGCATGCCGGCGCAATGACAGATCGGGAGACGGCGAATGGTCGAATTCTCGCGCAGAACGCTCCTCCGCCAGGCTCGAGCAGATGCGCGACGCCTATGCGCGCGCCACCTCCCCCGAAGAGCAGAAGAAGGTCGCGGTCGAGATTCAAAAGCAAGCCTACGAGCAGGTGATCTATATTCCGCTCGGCCAGTTCCGCTTGCCGAGCGCCTGGCGCAAATCGCTCACCGGGGTGCTGGAAGGCCCGGCGCCGCCGGTGTTCTGGAATGTCGACAAGACCGAATAGGACCAGCGGCGCGAGCGACGCGCGCCGCTGATCAACGTTGGGCCAGCCGATGCACGTCGGAAGGTTCATCGTTTCAGCCGCCTAGGCGCTTCACTGCTCTCGCTTGCGGGCGCCGCAAAATATCGAAAACAACCCCATGCAAAGGAGCCGACGGCCGCCAGCGTTCGACCGGGCACGTTCGACCGGGCAACTGTTCGACCGGGCAACTGTTCGACCGGGCAACTTGACACGTCGGGCAAATCAGGAATATATTTCCAATATTCCGAAATCAGCCTCCCCCTCCAGCCGAACCATTGGCTGCGACTGCGCATCATTCGCAGCACCCCAGCCTTGCCGATAACGAGGGCGTGGGCTCACAAAAGTCCGCTTCCGACGGCGATGCAGCAATTGCCATGCTGGATCGTCGTCCACTGCTTTTGACCGATTCCGTTGAAAAAGGCCGGCAGTTTTCGTTGTAATAGCTCCGTCGCGACGTGGCCGAACTGCTCTACCGACCCTATGCGAGCCTCGGGCTGGGCATCGGGATCAGCTTGGCCATCTTTCGAAGGTTCTGGACGGTGGCTGCGAGGATGAACTCGTCGCGCGCGCCGTTTGGGCCTCGTAAACGCAAACGGTCGAGCTTGAGAATGCGCTTGAGGTGCGCGAACAGCATCTCGATTTTCTTGCGGAGCCGGCGCGAGGTGCCTCCCTCCCACGACCTTGCGATCTGGCGCGCCATGTCGCGAGCGCCCTCATAGATCGAGCGCGGCACTCTCCGTGAAGCCTGCTTGGGGCAACACCGAGCCTTCAATGCGCATCGATCACAATCGCGCTTGCTGGCGAGGTAAAGCATGGTGGCACCATCATTCACCAACGTTCCGGTCGTGGTAAGAACTTTGCCACCAGGGCAACGATAGATGTCCCCAGCATGGTCATAGGCGAAGTCGTCGCGCGAGAAGATCCCATCTGTGCGGGCCGACTTGTCGAAGACTGTAACGTGCGGCTCGATGCCGTGCTCATAGACCAGCCAGGCGAGCATCTCGGCCGAGCCATAGCCGCTGTCACCGAGGAGCCGGCTCGGATAGAGATCAAACCGCTCCAGCGAGCGCTCAATCATGCGCTTGGCGGCCAACACCTCCGCCTGCCGGATTGCCGTCGTTGCCTCAACATCGACGATGATCGCATTCTCGATGTCGATCAGGTAGTTCGTCGAGTAGGCGAAAAACGCTTGGCCGCCGTGCGCCCCCGTCCAGCGCGCCGCCGGGTCGGAGGGCGACACGAACTTCGGGGTAACCTCGGTCGCGGCTCCGAAAGCGGCATCATCGAGGACAGCCAGATACTCATCGATTGCTCGGCCGGCAGCCTCCGGCGGAAGTCCCTTGTCGCCTTCGATCCCCTTCTGCCGATTGGCATCGGCCTTGATCAGGCTCGCATCAACTGCAAATCCTTCACCGCCGACCAGTCGCTCCTCGATGCAGCGGCACAAGACGCTCTCGAACACGCGACTGAAGAGGTCGCTCTGCCGGAAGCGGCCATGCCTGTTCTTGGAGAATGTCGAGTGATCCGGCACCGCCCCATCCAGACCGAGCCGGCAAAACCACCGGTAGGCCAAATTGAGGTGAACCTCATCGCACAGCCGCCGCTCCGATCGGATGCCGAAGCAGTAACCGATCAGGAGCATCCGGATCATCAGCTCGGGATCGATCGAAGGTCGGCCGATGCTGCTGTAGAAAGGCGCCAGCTCCTGCCTGACCCGTTCAAGGTTGACAAACCTGTCGATCGACCGGAGCAAGTGGTCGGCGAGGATATGTCTTTCGAGCGAGAACTCATAGAACAAAGCAGCCTGGTCTACTTGTCGATGCCCCATCATGATCTTCAGTCCTGCCAACTAGACAGACTGAATCACTGATATCACTGCGTCGCAACAGCCGTCTTTTTCAACGGAATCGGCCCGTTCGAGACATCCAGCGATATCCGCTCTGTGGCCGCTATCGGGGGAAAGCGGAAGTCCCCCGGCGCGCGCAATTTTGGGCACAGACTGGCACGGCTATCCAGTTGCCGCGGGTCGGTTACCGGCTTCTCGCACGAGCGTTCGCGCGCCATCGCTCCGGGAGGCTCTGCGGCGAGGCGGCCGGTTTCCACTGCAGGGACACGACCCAGTTGTCGAAGACCGTGTTGAAGCTCCCGGACTGGTACGAGAAGTTCTCGCCCGCCGGCCAAAAGTAGCCGGCCTCGGCTGCGTAGGTAAAGAGCGTCCAGGTATGGGGCTTCTTCCAGAACGCGTTGCCGCCGTCCGGGTCCCCGTCGAGAGCGCTGAAATCGAGGAAGAGCCAGAGAGGTGCATTCTTGGTGCCGAGGTTCGTATCCGGCGAGTTGAACTGCAGCGCGTTCCAGTAGATCCCAGGTCCGGCTCCGGGATCAGCATCGTCCACGAGCTTCTGCAGCCGCCAATAGAAGCTCGCGTCGCCGGTCATAGTGGTCTCGCCGGTGAACGTGATTAGGCCAGCCTGCGGGCCTGCCTGGATGATGCCGCTGATTGAGGTGGTCCCGCTGATTGTTCCGCTCCCTTGTAGTGTGCCGCCGGGAGCAGGCGAATCGGTGCCGGTCGCTGCAATGGTGACCGGGCCCGAGACCGTCCCACCGTTCATGAACAGTGTGCCCGACTCGCCGACAACAACCGCGCCGGTCACCGTGCCGGCGACCTCCAGCGTCGCCGCGTAGGATACCAGCACCTCGCCGGCACCCGTTGCTGATCCACCGGTACCGCCGGCAATCAGCGTACCCCCATTGACCCTGATCAGACCGGAAAGCATGCCGCTGCTGTCTGCACTCAGGGTCAGCGTGCCGGGACCGAACATCGTCAGGCCCGCCGATCCCTCGATGGCGG
Source organism: Bradyrhizobium sp. USDA 4506 (assembly GCF_054058795.1). Taxonomy (NCBI): domain Bacteria; kingdom Pseudomonadati; phylum Pseudomonadota; class Alphaproteobacteria; order Hyphomicrobiales; family Nitrobacteraceae; genus Bradyrhizobium; species Bradyrhizobium sp. USDA 4506. The sequence goes on from NZ_JBSSBM010000002.1 coordinate 3,703,568, forward strand.
CTGCGATCTGCGAACTACCGCCGGTAGCATTGGTGTAGATCAGGCCTTCTGCCGCGCCGAACGAAAGGCTCGCAGTAGCGATGCTGCCGCCGTTCATGATGAGGCCCGCGGCGTCGCCGCTCGCCTGGCTTCCGACCAGAATGCTCGCATCGCCGCCCGTAATCGCCCCGCCGTTCACTTCGAGCGCCGCCACCTGCGGCACACCGCCGCTCTCGACCGCCTGGCTGTCGACGACCTCGTAGACGGCATCGGCCGGAACATCGTTGATGCTGACATTGGTCGACGACACGGTCGCCGCGCTCGCGAAGCCCTCGGAGGGCGAATAGGTCAGGAACTTGCCCGAGCTGGCCGCGTCGTCGTCCTCTCCGAGAATGTAGGGAGCGACGATCCCGTTCATGACGATGGGCAGGTTTGCTCCCGTTCCTGCCACGAACACCTGTTGCGTCAGCCCAAGCTGGGCCATGCCGCCGCCCGGCACGATAACAAGAGTTCCGCCGGAGTTGCGGACAATGTTCGTCAGGGTACCGTCGTCATTGCCCCCGATTACGACGCGATAGTTGCCGCTTCCGGAAAGCTGCAAGGCGCCTCCCGTAGAGCCGATGACGAACGTCGCCAGAGATCCCGAGGCGATCTGCACATCGACCGTCGCGCCGTCCGAACGAAGCTCGAGTATTCCGCCGTTCGTCACCGTCACCCTGAAGCTGCCAAATGGTGTGCCGGATGTCCGGGTACTTGCCAGCGTCCCAGCGCCTACGGTGTTGTGTCCTATCAGCTGGTTCGTGTTGGTGAGCAGGAGCGTGCCTTCGCCGTATTTGTGGAGGCCGCCCAGCCCGGAGATCGGCGCGACGACGGTCAGCGTGCCGCCGTTCGTATTGATGACCTTAGGCTGGTTGATCGTCCAAGTGCTGGGTTCATATCCGGATGTCGAGGGCAGCGCCGACGGCGAGATCGCCCAAGCTTGCCCCTGCCAGAGCACGGCGTAGACGCCCCACCCGGTGAGCGCGTCGGTGACGACCTGGCTGTAGTCTTCGGAGGGTAGCGGCAGATTTTCCAGCGTCCATCCGCTGGGCATTTGCGCGATCTGGACGGTCTGCGGATTGCTAGACGGGAGGTTGGGTACGTTCTCGAACGAGGCGGGGAAAGCGTTGTTGATGGTGATCGTGCCGCCCGTCAGGTTCACCGTGAGCGGCGCGAGGACGTGGCCGCCGTTATTTTCCATGTATCCCTTCGTCGTCTGGGAAACGGAATACCAGCCAACCGCGAAATTGGCCAAGACGATCGTCTGCGGACTCTCGGACACGTTCGTGGCCAACTGATCGGCAAGCCACGCGAGGTCCGGATTAGAAGTGCTCGTCAAATTATAGAGATCAGGCCCGATTCCGCAGGCCGACAGATAGTCGGCCATCCCGCTCGTCATGCCGTCCACGAAGCTGCCGCTCTCGCTCGACGTCCGCACCAAGCCCGCGACCACCCTTTCAAGGTTGATCGCCACGGGGTCGTCCTCGCCGTCGTAGACCACAGGAGCAACCTGCGTGAAGCCGTTTGCCGACAGCCAGTAAAGGCCCATGACCATCGACGTCGGGCCGCAATAGGCTTCACCGTCCCCCGGCAGGCTCTGCCCGAAGGGCCCGAAATCGGTCTGGATGATCGAAGGCGTGCTCTTGATGGGGTCTTTCCACATGGGGCTGGTCCACTCCTGTCCGACAAGGCCACGGTACGCGCTTGACCCGCAGGTTAATGTCCCGTTAATTGCGAGACACAACTTGTGAATACTTTAGCGTGTCGATACACTCCAAGAGTGTAGAGCGGAATCTTGAAAGTACGCAAGCTGGGTCTCCAGCCTGGCCGGCAGGGACGGCTTAGGAGTTCAAGCGCGGGCGCCGAGCGGCAGCATGTTCATCGTGAGTGGCGCATATCTGCCACCAGCGGCGATGTCCTGCGGCAGGGCCTGATAACAGGTGGTGTCGCGGCCGGTCCGCGTAACGCGAACGTCTACTTCTGAGGCGTGCTGCGAATCCTGGAAGTAGCACCTTTGAGATATGGCGACCGGCTCTGAAGATGTCCGTTCATTGGGGTAGACCGGAAGTACCCGACTGATTGCTAAAACGACGCCTTTGACCCTGGCTGTGTGAAAACGCTGGGCTGCTGTTATGATTCTCCTGTGATTCTTTGGGGGAATCGATGAGGCGCTTCGTTGAAGAGGCGGATCGTGGACAGCGGTCGCTGTTGCCCGAATGCCTCGATGACTTCATTGACGAGAGCAACCCTGTTCGCGTGATCGACGTATTTGTCGATGCGCTCGGTTTGGCTGAGATGGGCTTTGAGGGTGTGGAGCCGGCGGCCACCGGTCGGCCGTCGTACCATCCCTCGGTGCTCCTGAAGCTTTACATTTACGGTTATCTGAACCGGGTACAGTCGAGCCGGCGGCTGGAACGAGAGGCCGGGCGCAACGTCGAGGTGATGTGGCTGCTGGGTCGGCTCGCTCCCGATCACAAGACGATTGCGGACTTCCGCAAGGACAACGGCCTGGCGCTGCGCAGGGTATGTGCGCGCTTCGTCGAACTCTGCCGAGAGATGGGTCTGCTGGCGACGGCGAGCGTCGCCATCGATGGCAGCAAGTTCAAGGCCGTGAACAACCGGGACAGGAACTTCACGCGCGCGAAGATGGAGCGACGGCGTGCTCAGTTGGAGGAGAGCGTCGCGCGCTATCTGAGCCAACTTGACACGGCCGACCGCCAGGAGCCGACCGAGGCCCTGGCCACGAAGGTGACGAGGCTTACCGAGAAGCTGACGAAACTGAAGGAGGAAATGGGCAAGCTTGCCGTCTACGAGAAGCAGATGCTTGCGTCACCCGACCAGCAAATCTCCCTGACCGACCCCGACAGCCGCTCGATGGCGACGAGCGGGCGCGGCTCTGGTGTTGTCGGCTACAACGTACAGGTCGCCGTAGACACCGAACACCATCTGATTGTGACGCACGAGGTGACGAACAGCGGCTCGGATCGGGCACAACTTGCCAATATGGCCAAGCGGGCGAAGGCTGTTCTGAAGACTGAGACGCTCGAAGCTGTAGCCGATCGCGGCTACTTCAACAGCCCAGAGATCCTTGCGTGCCACGAAGCGGGCATCACGGTAACTCTGCCCAAACCGCTAACGTCCGGCGCTAAGGCAGACGGACGCTTCGGTAAACAGGACTTTGCCTATTTGCCAGAGGAGGACGTCTATCGCTGCCCGGCCGGGGAGCGGCTATCATATCGCTATACGAATGAAGAAGACAGCAAGGTGCTGCGGCGCTACTGGACCACGGCCTGTCAAAGCTGTTCGCTCAAGACCCAATGCACGCCTGGGTCAGAACGGCGGATTACGCGATGGGAGCATGAGCATCTGCTCGAGGCTGTGCAGCAGCGCCTTGATGCAAGCCCGCACGCCATGCGTCAGCGCCGCGAAACTGTCGAGCATCCGTTCGGCACCATGAAGGCCCGCATGGGAGCGACACACTTCCTCACCAAAACGCTTCCGAAAGTGGCGGCCGAAATGGCGCTCTCCGTCCTGGCCTACAATCTGACACGGGTCATGAACATCGTCGGGATCAAGCCGCTGATGGCTGCGATCGCGGCATGACACCAATCCAGTCCCGACTGCCTCGGGACTGGCGTTTTTACACGACCAAGACCCAGAGCGGAAATCAGAGCTCGATCGCTGCGAAAATCACCGAACGCAGCAGCACGCACCGTGCCGGGTTGCTCGCGGCCGCGCGTTGCGGTCGGGCAACACTTTCTGGAAAAGCGTAGCGCCAACGGCTTCCGCCCATTGCGCAATTCCATTTTGATCCGAATGATCGATGCCGTCGCGTGCTGGGCGGTGCAACAGGGCTCGGATCGAGCCCTTGGAGGCTACGGGGTGATGAACCCGCGGCGAATTGCGACTCCGGAGTTGTGCGGGACGGTCGTTCTCGCAGGGTGGCTCCTTGCCTGGCTTGCCGGCTCTGCCGGCATCGGGAACAGCGGCGCAGTGTCCATCGGGGACCTCGCACCATCTCTCGCCGCCAACGCCGAACTGGCCGATACGCGACAGGCCACGGCAGTCGACAACGTCACCAAAGTAAATGCTGAAGCAGCGATGGCTGCAGAACCCCTAACGGGGCCGGCGTCCGACACGATCGCCCCGCCGCAGGCAGGCGTCATGGGTAATGCTGTCGCCAACGCCGATGCGGCGATGGCGGTTGAATCGGTGCCGGCGACGCCCCCTGATGCGACAGCAACCTCGAGCGAGCCGAAGTCAATCGTCGTGGCTGCCTTGCCGGATTCGTCGCAGACGCTGCCGGTCGAAACATCGCCGGTGCAGGCGGCGACGGCGAGCCCGCCTCCAGTGTCTGGTGACACCGAGGAGGCCGCGAGACCCCTCGATATTTTCGAGGAGTGCCTCGTCGTCGATGTCTGCATCGACCGGTACCTGTGGGCGCTCTACCAGCGGACGCCGAAGCAAGACACCATCAGCGTACAAGAGCAGCGGAAAGTGACCGTCAAGAAGAAGCGCAAGACGGTGACTGTCACCAGGACGTTCACCAGGCGCGTCGATAACGATTTCACGTGGAAAGATCCGAAGGCGGCGGAACGAGTGGGCATGCCGATGATCGACTACGTGATTGGAGGGGTGGATCGAAACTTCAAACTCAAGCTGTTTCACGCACTTTACGCGGCGGAGCAGGCCGGGTTGGCGCCCGGCATCACCAGCGCGTTCCGCGATGACTACCGTCAATCGATCGCGAGCGGCCTGAAGGCGGCGTCCGACAAGTCATACCATGGAGGGAGCTTCCGCGGCGGCTATGGCCACGGGCTTGCCGTCGATGTCGTGAGCGTCAAAGGCGCGACGCGGGCGGAGCGTTGGGTCTCCACCGAGGCCCTTTGGAAATGGATCGATGCGCGTGGACCGGATTTTGGAATCGGGCGACCGTATCTCGATCGAGATCCACCGCATGTCGCGCCGATCGACGGCAAGGAATACGCCGCTCACCGCGGCGGGACGAAAGCTCAGCACGCGGAAGCGGATCGCAAGAAGCGCGACCGGGGCGCTGTGCGGGTCATGGCGAAACGATCAAAGACCGCAAAGGCGTCGAAGGGGAGAACGATCTGATCGGGTTCAGCTGCGCCTTCCAACACGACGCGGGCAACAATGCCTAGCAATTCCATCATCGTGCAAAAATACGGCGGCGTCTGTCTCGAAACACCGGCAAGAATCCGCGCGGCCGCGAGCAGTGTCGCCGATTTGCATGGCCGTGGTCATCGTGTCGTGGCGATCGTTTCCGCGATGGGCAAGACCACCGATGAACTCGTCAGGATGGCCTATCAGGTCAGCCCGTATCCCAATCGCCGCGAACTCGATATGCTGTTGACCACCGGCGAGCGCATCAGCATGTCCTTGATGAGCATGGCGCTGTCTGATCTCGGCGTGCCGGCGATCAGCTTTACCGGCAGTCAGGCCGGTGTCATGACCGACGGGTCCCATTCCTCCGCACGCATTCTGGACGTGCGGCCCATTCGCGTGCGCGAAGAACTCGATCGTGGACGCATCGTGGTTTTGGCGGGCTTTCAGGGCGTGAACCCGCTGACCAAGGAAATCACGACGCTTGGCCGAGGTGGCAGCGATACCACCGCGGTCGCCATGGCTGCGGCGCTCAAGGCGGAGTGCTGCGAGATCATCAAGGAGGTCGACGGAGTTTGCTCGGCTGACCCGCGCATCGTCGCGGACGCAAAACCCTTGCGTCAGCTGGATTTCGCATCCCTATCCGAAATGTGCTTCTGGGGCGCCAAGGTCCTGCACTTTCGCAGCGTGGAGCTGGCCCACAGCCAAAACGTGCCTTTGGTCCTGAGAAAGTGGGGCGGCGCGCGACACAGCACGCAAGTGATGAAGGAGGTCGCAGACATGGAGAACGGAAAAGTCCTGGCCGTCAACTCGATGGCTCGCATCGAGCATGTGGAGATCGATTCGGCGGACCTCAATCAAGGCTTTGAGAAGTTCGCGCAGCATCTCCAGCAAAATGGCTTGCCTTGGCCGCAACTCCTCGCCTCGGCTTTCACCGCCGAAAAAACCCGCATCATGATGACTTGCGATTCGGAAACACTCGACGCGTTGCTGCGCACACTGGATCGGAGCAAAGACCTGCGCAAACAGCGCGAGACGCTGAGTTCGGTGAGCCTCACTTGCTTCGGCGGCATTTCCTCGGACCTGCCGTACAAGGCGGTTCAGATTCTGCAACGCCACGGAATCATCGCCGACAAGTATGTTTTGTCATCGCATTCGGTAAGCTTCTTTGTTCCGGTGGAGAGCCGTGAGGCCGCGGTCATGGCCTTGCATTCGCTGATCTAGTTGAAATTTGGCAAGGGTCGGGAGTATTTCCACGCCGCTTCGGGCAAAACGCCCGATGACATTGCGAGACCGCCTGCACGCGCGAATGCTAGGAGTCTGTTACGAGGGAATGCTTGCGCGGCAGCAGGCAGCCAAGCGCCGGCGCCTCCTCGACGGTCGTACCACGCCTGCCACAACCCGGTGCGCGGATGACTCGCCATCATGACTGCCGACCGTGGAGCCGCGCGATGCGCAAGGGCTGGTTCAGGCCGACAATCGGAGTTGCGATCATCAGCCTCGGTCTGCTTGCTGCGGCCGATCTGTTTGCCGAAGGCCGCAAATACGATCCCGGTGCCAGCGATACCGAGATCAGGATAGGACAGACGATGCCCTATAGCGGCCCGGTGTCGGTATTCTCCGTCATCGGCAAGGTGCAGGCCGCCTACTTCCGGATGATCAACGAGCGGGGCGGCATCAACGGCCGCCGGATCAACCTGATCTCCTACGACGATGCCGCGACGCCGGCGAAGACGGTCGAGCAGGTCCGCAAGCTCGTCGAAAGTGACGAAGTCCTGTTCATGTTCCAGTCGGTGGGCAACGCCCCCAACATCGCGATCCAGAAATATCTCAACGACCGCCACGTTCCCCAGCTCTTCGCGGGCGGGCGGTCGATGCGGTTCGAGGATCCCGTCAACTTTCCCTGGACCATGGGATTCGCGCCGAACCTGCGGACCGAGATCCGCGTCTATGCGCGTTTCATTCTCGACAATTACCCGAACGCCAGGATCGGCCTGCTCTACCAGAATGACGAGAGCGGAAAGGAATATCTCGCGGGGCTGAAGGACGCGCTCGGCGCGCGGGCGCCGGCCATGCTGGCGTCCGAAGCCCCCTATGACATGACGGACCCGACCATCGACTCGCAGGTGGTCCGGCTCAAGGCTGCGGCGGTCGACGTGCTGATCGACATGGCCGCGCCGAAATTCGCCGCGCAGGCCATCCGCAAGACCGCCGAGCTCGGTTGGAAGCCGCTGCATTTGCTGGGTGTCGGCTCGTCCTCGATCGACGCGGTGCTTGTGCCGGCGGGGATCGAGCACGCTCGCGGGCTGATTTCGGCGAGCTCGTTCAAGGAAGCCACCGACCCGACCTGGGCCGACGATGCCGGCATGAAACGATGGAGCGCCTTCATGGCCTCCTACTACCCGGAAGGCGACCGGAACAGCCTCTTCACGACCTACGGCTACAGCGCCGCCGAGCTGCTGGTGCGCGTGCTGCACCAATGCGGCGACGATCTCTCGCGCGACAACATCGTGCGCCAGGCCGCGAGCCTGAAGGATGTCAGACTCGATCTGCTGTTGCCCGGCCTCGCCATCAATACCAGCCGCGCCGACTATCGCGTGGTGAAGGAGTTCCGGATGATGCGCTTCACCGGTGAGCGATGGCAGCCCTTCGGGCCGGTCGTCGCCGACTAGAGCCTTCCCCGTTCCGATTGAATCGGAACGGGATTCCATATCCATGGTTCAAACGCGTTTTCTTCACGCACAGCGGTACCGACTTCGCTCAGGAGCGCTCAAGGCCGGATCATCGGATTGATCGACCGGCCTTCCCTGAGGAAATCCGAACCACTTATCAATGCCCGAGCCGCGCCTCCGTGCCGGCCAGCAGCCGCTGAATGTTGGCACGATGGCGCACGATCACGTAGATGCCGCCTGCGATCACCAGCAAGCGATAGGGCAACGGTTGCTCCAGGCCGCAGACGAGGACGATCGCCGTCAATGCCGCCAGCATCGAGCCGAGGGAGACAATCCGAAAGACAGCCACCACAGCGCCAAAGGCCGCCGCAGCGCCGAGGCCGACCGGCCAGGACATCGCCAGCAACACGCCGAGCCCGGTCGCAGCGGATTTGCCGCCGGTGAAATTCAGCCAGATCGAACGGCCGTGCCCCAGCAACACGGCAAGCCCGGCCAGGCAGACAGCCCAGGACACGCACGTTTGCGGATCAAGCGCTGCCGGCGGCGTGACGGACGGCAAGGTGTACAGCCAGGGATAAAACCAGCGGGCGAACAGGATTGCCGCCACGCCTTTCAGCACGTCGACAAGGAGCACCGCCAATGCGGGCCACTTCCCCAGGGTTCGCAATACGTTCGTTGCCCCGGTGGATTTGGAGCCCTGCTGGCGGATATCGATGCCCCTCAGCAGCTTCCCCGCCAGATACCCCGACGGCGTCGAACCGAGCAGATAGGCGATCGCCAGTCCAGCCACACCCGCGATCCAGAAGACCATGTCAGTCACCTCGACGCCCTCAGCGGCGCGTCCATCAATCCTGACGCGGATGCCACCAGCGTCCGCCGATCACGACGCCTTCGGATGCGATCTTGCGATCGCCCGTTAAATGCTCGCCGACCACATCGACATAGTCGAACGTCCCCTGCCGGACCGAGAGCAGCGTGGCGTCGCCGACGCTGCCCGGCTTGAGGCTGCCGAGCTCCGGCCGCCGCAACGCCATCGCGGCATTGACGGTGGACGCCGCGATCACGTCCGGCAGCGGCATCCCCATGCAGAGGAATTTCGACATCATCGTCACCTGGTCGAATGCCGGGCCGTCGATGCAGAGCTGATGGATGTCGGAGGAGATGGTGTCGGGATAGAAGCCGTTGGCGAGCATCGCGCGCGCCGTCCTGAAGGCGAACGAGCCCTTGCCATGGCCGATGTCGAACAGCACGCCGCGCTCGCGCGCCTCCAGCACGACCTGCTTCACCGTGCCCTGCGCGGTCGCGGGCGTGTTGGGGAACGGACGGAACGCATGGGTCAGCACGTCGCCCGGACGCAGGCGCGCGAGCACCTCCTCATAGCTCGGCGGCGGATGGTCGATATGCGCCATCAGGGGCATGCCGACCTGCTCGGCAACCTCGAGCGCGATCTCGAGCGGCACCAGCCCCGAGGTGCCCGAGGCGAACAGGCCGACCCGCACCTTGATGCCGACGATCAGGTCGCGGTTCTCGTCGGCGACGCGCGCCGCGTCGATCGGATTCATCAGCCGCAGCTCCTCGCTCTCGCCGACCATCACGCGATCCGAGAAGCCGAAGATGCCGGCGTGCGAGACGTGCAGATAGGCGAGGATGCGGACCTGGCTCGGCTCGATCACATGCTTGCGGAAGCCGGCAAAGTTGCCCGGGCCGGCGCTGCCGGTGTCGACCGACGTGGTGACGCCGGAGTTGCGGCAAAACTCCTCCGCGTCGATGCCGAGCGAGGTGCCGCCCCAATAGACATGGGTGTGCAGGTCGATGATGCCCGGTGAGACGATCAGCCCCGAGACGTCGCGGACCTCGGTGGCGGGATCGGCTTGCAATTCGCGGCCGAGCGCAGCGACCTTGCCCGCGGCAAAGCCGATATCGGTCACGGCGTCGAGTTTCTGCGACGGGTCGATCACCCGTCCGCCGCGCAGGATCAAATCGAAAGGCATCGTGTTCTCCGGATTCGGTCCGGCACGATGGTCGACTTCGCCGGCGCCTGCAAGCCGCTCAACCGACGCGGGCCTGCTCAGAAACCGGCGCGGTCGCTGTCGCGCGATCCGCGCCCTCGTCGGCGACCATGTCCGATCCCTTGTCCGCTCCGTTGGCCGACGTGACGATGGCCGCAATGGCGGGATTATGCACCGCCTCCGAGGCAGCAATGGTCTCGCGGGCCCAGCGGTACGAGGATTCGAAGATTTCCTGATGACGGTCGAAATCGGTGACGTCGATGCCGTCGGGCGTCGGCGGACGCATCACCATGTCGAGCGGCGTGGTCGGCAGCGTATCATAGCGCTGATGCGCAACGAGGCTTCGCCACAGCACGTTGACGGCGCTCGGCGCGGCCGGAAGCAATTTCTTGCGGAACGGCGTCAGCAGCGATGCAAGCAGCTCAAGCCGCCCCGGCAGCGCGGCATAGTCGACGTCGAACATCTCGGTTGCCGGGTCTCCGAAATGGACCACCAGATTCGGTCCGCTCTTCATCTGGTGCATCTGCGCCAGCGGAACGTTGTCGACGAGGCATCCGTCGACCAGCATCGAGCCGTCCCTTGTATAGAACGGCGGCAGCAGACCGGGGATGGCGCTCGACGCCCGCACCGCGTGCCACAGCAGACCGGTGCGGATCAATTCGAGACTGTGCGTCGACAGATTGGTCGCGACCGCCGCGAACGGCCGCCAGCAGTCCTCGATCCGGCAATTGTGGCCGTACTGATCGGCGAGCGCGGCATCGAACGCCTTGTGGTCCAGCAAGGCGTAGCGCGGCCAGGTCGGGCGGCGGAAGCTGCGACTGGAGACGAAGATCTCATGTGTGCCGCGCTCGAGATGCTCGGCGTCGTAGTTCTTGGCAAAGCCCGCCGCCATCGCCGAGCCGACGCTGGTGCCGACAAAGATGTCGAACATCGCGCCGCGCTCACGAAACGCCTTGTAGACGCCGACATGCGCGGTGCCGAGGCTGCCGCCGCCGCCGGCGACAAATCCGACGGCGCGACCGCACAGGAAGCGAACCAGGCTGTCGATGTCGAGCTGGTCCTCGAGCGCGACATGATGATGCATGAAGCAGGGCAGCCGCGCCAGCCACGCCGCGGTGCCGCTGACTTCGTGGCGCCTGACGTCATGAACCCGGACGAGGCGCCGCGTCGACGCCGGATGCACGGCGCAGGCGAAGCGTTCGATCTCCGTCAGATCGGGCGTCGGCGCATGGCCACGGCAGGCGAACACGACAAGATCGGCCTGGCGGATGGTTTTGCGCGCCCACTCCGATGCGTCGGGACCACCGAAATAAGCCACCAGCGGCGCGTCGTACTCGATCCTGTTGAGCCAGTCGGCGACCTCGGATGCGTCGAGCGCGCGGCCGGGAAACATCGCCTGAACCCGCGCGAGGTCGACGATCTCGGCACCGGCAGCGGCAAGGCCTTCGCGTAACCTGTGCTCAAAGGCGGCAGGCACCGGTTCCCGTCCGCCCGGGATCAGCGCGACGGTGCGCGCCTTCGGCGACGCCCGGAGCGGCAACAGGCGCGCAGTCTCGGTGGCAAACCGCCGCGCGAGCGCAGCCAGCAGCGCCTCGACGATCTCGGGCGTTTCCCGCGCCAGCGTCGTATAGGCGGCGCGCGTCAACACCAGCACGCTGGTGTCGCGGATCGCAATCACATTGGCGGTGCGCGGGATGTTGGCAAAGAAGCCGATCTCGCCGACCAGTTCGCCGGCGCGAAGTTCCGCGATCGGTTCGGGATGACTGGTTCGGTACACCGCGAGCGCGCCATGAAGCACCAGGAACAGCGCGTCGGAGGCGCCGCCCTGCTCGACCAGCAGCTCGCCGCGCACGAGGTCGCGCCGGGTCATTGCGCCAAAGGCGATCAGCCGCTGCTCCGCGCTGAGGGTTCTGAACAGCGCGAAGTCCTCGGACACGTTTCCCCACGCAAACGTCGCGCTCGGCGGCACACGGTTCGAATGCATGATCCGATGTTAGCGCCGGGCCGTCGTCCCGGCGAGCGATATCAGGGCCCAATCGGCCGCACCATGGACACAAATCCTTGGGAGCACTGCAGCAGGATTTGCAACATCCGCCATCTGATTCACCCGACCAGTTCCGGCCACGGCACGATGGTCGACTTCACCGTCTTCATCGCCATTGCGTCGGCAACCGCGCGGGCGACGCCATCCTCGGTGAACGGATAGATCGTCTGCATGTCGAGCCAGGGATATTTGTTGCGCGTGCGGTAGAGCATGTCGACGCCGAGCGGCAGGTCGTTGCCGGTAAAGCCCCAGGAGCCGAGCACGTTGAGATCCTTGGTGCAGATGCGGTGCCACGAGGTGTTGATCGAGCCGGCATCGGTGAACTGCCCCATCTCGACATAGGTGCCGCCGTCGCGCAGCATCTCGATGCCCTCGGGGCCGGCGGTCGGATGGCCCGAGCAGTCCATGACGAGGTCGGCGCCGAAACCGCCGACGATGTCACGCACCGCCTTGATGCGCTGCTCCGGCGTCTTGAGCTGCTCGATATCGACAGTCGCCTCGGCGCCGAACTTGCGCGCCAGCGCAAGGCGCGGCGCCTCCGGCGCGCCGACGCAGATCACGCGCCCCGCGCCCATTTCCTGCGCGGCGGCGACCGCGAGGATACCGATCGGCCCCGAGCCCTGGATCACCACCGTGTCGCCCCAGCTGAAACCGCCGGCGCGGGTGGCGCGGTTGAAGGCGCGGATGCAAGAGGTCAGAGGCTCGGAAAGCGCACCGAGCCGCAGCGACATGTCGTCAGGCAATTTGTAGATCTTGGTGCCGGGCAGCATGTCGAGATCGACATAGACATATTCAGCCCAGCCGCCCCACATGTGCGGCGCCTTGTCGAAGCCAAGATAGCGGCCGTAATAGACCGGCGTCAGGCACTTGTTGGCGCTCTGGGGATAATGGATGCAGTAGTAGCAGCGGCCGCACGGCATCAAGGGCGGGATCATCACCTTCGATCCCACCTGCAGCGGCTTGCTCATGAAATCCTCGGTGAACTCCGCGCCGCATTCCACGATCACGCCGCCGAGCTCGTGGCCGAGCGTGAACGGCCACGGCAACGGCTTCGGCCAATGTCCCTTCAGGATGTGCAGATCGGTTCCGCAAACGCCACAGGCGCCCACCTTGATCAAGGCCGCCTTTTTGCCGATTTCCGGCCATGGCACTGTCCGTATTACCGGCTTGGCTCCAGGTCCATCATGCGTGCAGACGCGGATCTGCTCCATCGGTTCGCTCTCCCTGTCCTTGTCGTTGGGCCGGGTTCGGCCGAGCCGACTTTAGGTCAGGACGATTGGGATGTCATGAAGGCCTGTCATGAAGGTCTTCATGACAGACCTTGGCGGAACGAGGCGCTTCTAGTCCTGGCGGAGTAATTTCCGCAAGGAGGCATCGATTGTGAAAGCAGCCGAGGGCGAATTGGCTGGTAGCATTGCGGGGAACGACACCATGAATCCTGGTATCGAAGGCATCGTCGGCATGTACGTCAAGTTGGGCGAACTGGACACGCTGCAACGGATGAAGGAGCATCGACAGGGCTTGCTCGACCAATGCGTCGATACGGCGAATTTCAGCTTCGATGTGACGAGATCGATCTACAGGAGCGACCTCGAGGTGATCGAGGCGGGCATCGAGAGCCTGTATGGCGAGATCATCGGCCATGTCGACGTCATCAACGAAAAAAGGATTTCCGGCTGGGCGCTGTACAACCAACACCCCGACAAGAGGGTCGCGATCGATATCTACTTCAACGGCAACCTCGTTGGCGAGGTCGTCGCCGATCAGTTCCGCAACGATCTTCTCAAGCTCAACAAGGGCGATGGACACCATGCCTTCGTCTTCGTGCCGCCAAGCGGATCCTATCAGCCGCCGCTGCAGATTGAGGTCCGCGCGGCGAAGCGAAAGGTGCTGAAAGCCGTGGCTGTTGAACCACCAGCGGCGGCAGTCGAACCGGAAACGGGTGTCGAACCGGAAATGGACGCCGAGGCCAAATAACCTCACCGCGCCGCTTCCGCACACCCCGGATCCGCCGGGTGCCGCCACCCGGCTGAAGCCGCCGCAGACGCCAATACGGGCTGCGACATGACGGACGTGCGCGGCCGATTGACAGCGACGATCGCTTCACCGCAACCTGCGATGCAACCTCAGGTGACGGAATGAAGCCGCAACCCGGCTCGGAGCGAATCTTCGTGGACGCCAGCACCGATCCACTGGACGGGCGCGTGCGATGGGCGCCGGCGAAATCGCTGTGGCTTGGCAGCATGACCGCGGTCGCGATCATCCTCGGGCCGCTGCTGTTCACGTGGAGCGCGTTCGCATTATTCATCGTCACCAGCGCGATCACGCTGTGCTTCGGGCATTCGGTCGGCATGCACCGCCGCCTGATCCATGCGAGCTTCGACTGTCCGCTGTGGCTGGAGCGGCTCTGCGTCTATCTCGGCACGCTGGTCGGGATGGCCGGCCCCTACGGCATGGTGCGGCTGCACGATTTCCGCGACTGGGCGCAGCGCCAGACGGCGTGCCACGACTACTCCTGCCACCGCGCCGGTTTCTGGCGCGACGCGTGGTGGCAACTGCACTGCACGCTGGTGCTGAAACACCCGCCCGAATTCCGGCTCGAACGGCGGCTCGCCGATGACCCCTTCTACGCCTTCGTCGAGCGAACCTGGATGTGGCAGCAATTGCCCTGGGCGATCCTGTTCCTCGCGATCGGCTCGTGGAGCTGGCTGGTCTGGGGCATCTGCGTCCGCGTCGCCGTCTGCGTCACCGGTCACTGGCTGATCGGTCATTACTCGCATCGCAAGGGCGGACAGACCTGGATCATCGAAGGCGTCGCGGCCCAGGGCTACAATGTCGGCATCGCGGGCCTGATCAGCATGGGCGAAAGCTGGCACAACAATCACCACGCCTATCCCGGCTCCGCGAAGCTCGGGCTGCTGCCGGGTCAGATCGACCTCGGCTGGTGGTTGATCAAGGCATTCGAAGCCGCAGGACTCGCGAGCAACATCAAGACGCCGGACAATCTTGCGCCCCGCCCGGGCGCGCGCCGCGTCGACGAACCAGGCAACGCCGATGCAGTCGCGCCGCGACATCGCGGCCGCGCATTGTTCCAGTAATCCGCAGCCGCGCATCTTCCGTTGCGGATCGAACGCCACGCAGCTATATACGCCGCGTCGGAAAAGGCAGACTTGGTTTGGTAAGCCCAAGTCCTTTCGGATCGAAGTCCTTTCGAGAACGAAAGCTCTGGTCTTCTGCCTCATGCATGAGATCCCCACGACGAACACCGGACGCCATCCAGGCGCCCAATGTTCGTCCGTGTGGTTCTCAACCCGACGAACCGCTCCGGTCGAACACCGACAAAGGAGCAGTTCATGCACGCCAGCCGCCCCCTTCCCCATGATGTCGTGATTGCCGGTGCCGGCCCGGTCGGCCTGCTGCTTGCCTGCGAGCTGCGGCTCGCAGGGTGCTCGGTGCTGGTGCTGGAGCAGGCCGCCGACCCGCATTCGCCGCTGAAACGGCTCCCCTTCGGGATGCGCGGCCTTTCGGCGCCCAGCATCGAGGCGTTCTATCGTCGCGGGATGCTGGATGACATCGCGGCACGACAGCACGCAAAGGATGGCTCGGGCAGCAGCGCATCGAATGGCGCGCATTGGATGCAACAGCCGCGCCGCCCGGCCGGCCATTTTGCCGGCATCCAGTTCTTTCACGATGATCTCGACACGTCGAAGTGGCTGTTTCGTCTGCCGAGCCCGGCAGGCACCAGCATGGCGGTCGAGATGGAGGCGCTCGAATCCGCCCTCGCCGCGCGCGCAACCGCGATGGGGGTTGAGATCAGGCGCGGCACAGGCGTCGAGGCGTTCGAACAATCGGATGATGGCGTGATCGTTCGCGACGGTGCCGAGACGTTCCACGGACGCTGGCTGGTCGGCTGTGACGGCGGCCGCAGCATGGTGCGCAAGGCCGGCGGCTTTGAATTCGTCGGCACCGATCCCGAGTTCACCGGCTATTCGGTCGAGGTCGATATATCAGATCCGGACAAGCTCCGCACCGGCCGTCACTACACGCCGACGGGCATGTATACCTACGCACGGCCCGGCACGATCGCGATGGTGGAGTTCGACGGCGGCGCCTTCCACCGAACCCGGCCGATCACGCGCGAGCACGTGCAGGCGGTGCTGCGCCGCGTCTCCGGCACAGACGTCACGTTGACGGCGCTCCGGCTTGCCACCACCTGGACCGATCGCGCCTGCCAGGCGACGGATTACCGCAAGGGGCGCGTGCTGCTCGCGGGCGATGCCGCGCACATTCATTCTCCGCTCGGCGGCCAGGGGCTCAATCTCGGGCTTGGCGATGCGATGAACCTCGGCTGGAAGCTCGCGGCCACGATCCGCGGCGACACACCGGTGGACCTGCTCGACAGCTACTCGCGTGAGCGGCATCCGCTGGGCGCGCAGGTGCTGGACTGGTCGCGCGCCCAGGTCGCGCTGATGCGGCCAAGCCGAAGTTCGCGCGCGCTCGAAGCCATCATCCGCGACCTGATCGCGACATCAGACGGCGCGACCTACTTTGCCGAGCGCGTGTGGGGCGTTACGCTGCGCTACGATCTTGGCAGCAACCATCCGCTGGCGGGCCGCAGCGCCCCCGACTTCGAGTTCGTTTGCGGGGCTAAGCTCGGCGAGCTGCTCAGAGATGGTCGCGGCCTGCTGCTGGACTTTGATCGGCGCGCGCCCCTGCAAACGCTTGCCGATCGCTGGCATGGGCGGATCGGCTATGTCGCAAGCGACGCGCGGGATCGGCTGGGCCTTAATGCCGTGCTCGTACGCCCCGACGGCTTCGTCGCATGGGCCGCCGACACCGCCCCCCACATCGATGAAGCCGCTCAGGTCATGTCGCGGTGGTTCGGCGAACCTGATGTGCGGCCCTGCCCCTTCCACTCACACTTCTCTTGCACCGTGTGCGAGTTCCCTGCCTCAACCGTAACGCCCCGTTAACCCTATCAGCCTTAGGGTCGTCGGGGCTCCGAATGGACGGTGGCCGGGTTTGTCGTGATGTCGTTTGCACAGAAGAAAACTACCGTCGTCCCCGTAGCCGAGGAGCGGCGGCGCTTCCAGCGCGTCAAGGTGCACCTGCTCGGCCGCTACATGCTGCCCGACCGGCGCGAGTTTCCCTGCCAGATTATCAACATGTCGCCGGGCGGCCTCGCTTTGCTGGCGCCGGGCATCGGCAATGTCGGCGACCGTGTGATCGCCTATCTCGACCATATCGGCCGGGTCGAGGGACGCATCACCCGCATCATCGACAACGGCTTTGCGATGACGATCGGCGCCACCGCGCGCAAGCGCGACAAGCTCGCCGCGCAGCTGACCTGGCTCGCCAACCGCGACATCCTCAATCTGCCCGAGGATCGCCGCCACGACCGTATCGTGCCGCGCAACCCGATCGCCCTGCTGACCCAGGAAGACGGCACGCGGATGACCTGCCGCATCATCGACCTTTCCTTGTCCGGTGCTGCGATTGCTGCCGAGAACCGCCCGCCGCTGAAATCGCTCGTGATGCTCGGGCGGGTACAGTCCCGCGTGGTGCGAAATCTCGAGGAAGGCTTCGCGCTCGAGTTCGTCCACGAGCAATCGGCGGAAACGCTCGAAGAGAGCGTTACCGCGAGGTAAAGCGAAAAACCGCTCAAAACCGCTTTTTTTGCCCGCGAAGGCGGCCACCGGTGCACCGGTGGCCGCCGTCGGCGCGTTTGGCCCCGGTGAAAATCGGCGGTTAACGGCCGCAGCGTTTGGCGCAACAAACCGCGCTGGCGCAGCGCGCGCGGCGTTAATGCATAAAATTTGAATCAATTGCAGTTGTTTCAAATTTTACGCGAATTCGATTCAAGTACAGTTCGAATTCGCCGCAGGTTTTACCAGTATTCGCGTCAAATCTACTTTGCGTACTTAGCGGCGGCGCAAAAGCTTTGTGCGAAACGTGGTCCCAACAAGAAGAACGGGGGCCACGATGTTTGGGTTCAGGGGACAGGGGAAAGGTTTGGCGGTTGCCGCCATTCTGTTTGCGACGTGCGTGTCGGCCAAGGCCGGCGACGTGGTCTACGCCAGCCTGGGTGACGTTGCGCGTTCGCCGATCGGCTGGGTCGAATTCTGTGCCGACAATCCGGGCGAATGCCGCGGCGGCGCGACGCAACCACGCGACATCGTGTTGTCGCAGACCGCTTGGCGGGACCTCGTACGGGTCAACAAGTGGGTCAACGAATCCATCAAGCCGATGACCGACATGGATCATTGGGGCGTGATCGAGAAATGGTCGTTGCCATCCGACGGTTACGGCGACTGCGAGGACTACGTGCTCCTGAAGCGCAAGATGCTGATGGACGCCGGCTGGCCCCGCGAGGCGCTGTTGATCACGGTGGTCCGCGACAAGAAGGGCGAAGGCCACGCGGTGCTGACGGTGAAGACCGACAAGGGCGAGTTCGTGCTCGATAACCAGAACGAGAGCATCGTCGCCTGGACCGACACTGGCTACCGCTTCGTCAAGCGGCAGTCGCAGGGCGATCCCAATGTGTGGGTCTCGCTCGGTGACAACCGCCCGGCAGTTGCAACGGCAAGCTCGCGCTGAGCAGAACAGGAAATTTCGAGTTCGCGACCCGGTCACATCCCCACCCCTCCCCGTCCCAGACCGGTTCGCGCGCGGCCACCCTTCCCCCAAAGGGTGGCCGCACCTTTTTTGAGCGGCGTCGACCGACGCCTAGTGTGCTGAATGCGAAGTTCGTGCGATTTCGCGGCAGCCACTTTCACGAACTTCGCATTCATAAAGCACACTAGAATCATAAGTTTGCTAGTGTCCTTATCGAATCCGAAGTTCGCTCCGAAGGTGCGGCAAATGATGCGAACTTCGGATTCGGGACACTAGAAGAACCGCTCGAGAAACGCCGCGGTCTCGTCTGAGATGCCGACGATCTTGTTGGTGGCCTGGCGATAGAATTTGAAATTCAGTTCGGTCTCGGGCCGGCCGTCGCCCCAATCCTTGAAGCGCCTGAGTTGGTCGCGCCCGAGCAGCCGCGCCGCGGATGCGGTGCGTCTGACCGTGATGCTGACGCGCGGCGTCTGCCTGATGATGCCGACCTTGCGCGGTGTCGCGTCGGCCGACGCGACGATCGCGCGGGCGATCAGGCCGTTGCCGCCCTCGTTCTCGCTCGCGAACACGAACACGATGTCATCGGCCGCGATGTGCTTGCCGCCATACATGGTCTTCTGCGCGGTGAAGGTGAACACCTTCGCCCGCGCATTTCGGATCTCGGTCTTGATCGCAAACGCCATCGCATCCTTTCACCGGCTCGCTTTGTCATCCGCGTCGGCGGCTTGACATCCTAGCATCGGAGCGATTGAATTGAATTCAATTCAGCGAAGGGCCCACGATGGACGCGGCGAGCCTCGGGACACGGGAACGATTGCTCTCGGCAGCGCAGGCCGAGCTCATCGAGGGCCATGGGCACCTCGAGATGCAGGCCGTCGCAAGGCGGGCGCAGGTCTCGGTCGGGCTCGCCTACCACCACTTCGGATCGAAGGCGGGCCTGATCGCCGCCGTGGTCGAAGGCTTCTATGAACAACTTGATGCAGCGGCGTTCGGCGGTGCCAAGCTGTCCGCCACGGACTGGGCGGACCGGGAGAAGGAGCGGATCGGCGCCTATGTCGCCTTTCACTATGACCACCCGTTTGCGCCCCTCGTGATCGGACCGCTCAGCCCCGCGCCCGAGGTGCTCGATGTCGAGACCGCCTTCACCGGCCGGCAGCTTGCAGCCGGCGCCCGCATGCTCGAGGCGGCCCAGCGCGACGGGATCGTGCCCGGCGGCATCGACCCTCACCTCACCATTGCGCTGATGATCGGCGGCATCCGCCAGGCGCTGATCGGCGCGCTCATGAGCGAAAGACGGCCTGATCCGGCAAGGCTGACCGGCGACATCTGGGCCTTCATGGCCGCCGCGCTGCGCTTGCCTGCCAAACCCCTGTCCGCGCGGCCAGGAGCCACGCGGCGCAGCCGCAGCTAAGCTTCACCCAGAACCCAAACATCGATGGCCATCTTGTTCAATCCGCACGATTTTCACGCACCGCAATCGTCCTACAGCAAGCACGATCTGCTGCGCTCGAGCGAAGGCGGCTATTTCGGCCCGGGCAATGCGCAGCTGCCGGCACCGCCGATGCTGATGATGGACCACATTACCGAGATCAGCCTGGACGGCGGCGCGTTCGGCAAGGGCCACGTCGCCGGCGAACTCGAGATTGCGCCGGACCACTGGTTCTTCGCCTGTCACTTTGCCGCCGACCCCGTGATGCCCGGATGCCTCGGCCTCGACGCCATGTGGCAGATCATCGGCTTCTGGCTCGGCTGGTCGGGCTCGCCCGGCAAGGGCCGCGCGCTCGGGGTCGGCGAGGTCAAGTTCAGGGGGCACATCACGCCGGATGTCAGGCTGGTGCGCTATGAGGTCGACATACGCCAGGCCAGGCGCGGCCGGCTGGTGCTGGGCATCGCCGACGGCCGGGTGCTCGCAGACGGCGCTTGCGTCTATCTGGCAAAGGACATGCGGGTCGGCCTGATCGCGCCCAGAGGCTGAATTCGGGGAGGTTGAGTTCGGGTCGGCCAGAGGCCGATCGTGCCTCGAGCAGGCCGGGCAGCACGGCCGAAAACTAACATATGATACAAATTTCGCTGCTGCCGCAGTGGTCTACACACCCCCCCGGTTTTGCCCGCGCCGGGGTTTGTGCTATTTCGAACCTTTCAATTGATGTCCGGTTGTTGGTCGCATGGTCGAACTTGCCCCCCGGAATTCACAAGCCAGCAGCCTGATTGGCGTGCAGCCGATTGCGATCGGCGCCGTGGCGCTGGTGCTCGTGCTGTTCGGGATCGGCTCGATCGCGCTGTGGCGCGCCTACACCGGCAACGTGCCGGAGACCGACCGCATGGTCGCCGCGCGGCAGTTGCAGGCGCGGACCGCGCAGGTCTCCGAGGCCCTGGTGGAAAAGACCAAGGGCATGGAGGCGACCCAGCAGGAATCCATCGACCAGCTGCAGGAGGTGCAGGACCAGCTGCAGACCATGCGCAAGCAGCTCGCCTTGCAGGCGGCCGATGCCAAGAGGCTCTCCGACCAGGTCGCCGCGCTGACCGAACAGGTCGAGGGTTTGCGCCAGTCGCTGGCGAGTGCGCAGGCCAACGAGCCGGCCGCCGAGCCCGCGCCCCGCAAGCGCTCGAAGGCCACCCGTAGCGCCAACCGGAAGCGCCACAGGTCGCGCGGTTGACGCCCCCGCAGACCCCGCCCACCCAGGTGACCAGCCATAAAAATGCGCCAAATCCCGAGCAAGATCATCATCTAACGGGAACTTTCGCGCTCGAGGGCTGCCGGCGGCGGCCGATCATGAGTGCCCGTTACCGTGAATTAATCCTGACTTTGTGAACTGGTTCACATATCGGCCTTCGAATCCGAGTCATCTTCGAATGACCGGATGGCGTGAGCCGATTTCAATATCCGGGGCTGGCAAGGTCGTTGACGGTATACTACGTCGACGGCCTTGTTTTTTGGGGTCCTTGAATCCCGCTCGCGACCGCCCGGCAGGAAAGCTCCGGCTCGAGATCCCGAAGGCGGCCCTCGCCGCGCGAAAGATGCAGACCGCCTGAAGAAATACGGCGTGCTCGGCTGACAACTCTGGATGCGCAGCGTCACCGCGGCCAAAGCCGCGGCGAACGGAATTGCCGCCCTATTCGGTGCGATCGCGCGAGACGCGACCACCTCGCAGTCGCAGCCGCGCAAGCTTCGGCTCGAGCTCGCGCAGCATGTAGATCAGCGCAACGGCAAGGCTCGCAACAACCACCATGAGCAGCAATGTCAGGTCCGGAATGGTCAGCATCTTTGATGTCCTCTGGGCCCGGCTTCAATCGCGGCCGGGCCATCTGTTTTCGCGGCGCGCTCACGCACGGACTTCTGCAAGGCGGTGCAAGCTGCATACCAGTGTCCCGAATCCGAAGTTCGCATCATTTGCCGCACCTTCGGAGCGAACTTCGGATTCGATAAGGACACTAGCAAACTTATGATTCTAGTGTGCTTTATGAATGCGAAGTTCGTGAAAGTGGTTGCCGCGAAATCGCACGAACTTCGCATTCAGCACACTAGTGCGCGACAGAGAACGCGGCGGCCGGGCATCGAAACGCCGGCCGCGCCGATCATTGCAAGACCATCAGCATGGCGAGCGAATGGACCGGCCATGCATGAGCGAATGGCTCAATTGCAAACCTGCACCGGCCGAACGCGCCAGCCATACGGTGTCATCACGCCGCGGCGCACGACGTAACAACCGCCGTAACCGTAGCCGTAGCCGTCGTCATAGCCGTAGCCCGCGTAGTATGGATTGCCATAGTAGCCGTCATAGTAATCGTAGGCGCCATAGCCCAGCCCGAAGCCGACCGCTGCCGCCGCGAGCGGATAGCCCCAGCCGCCGCCCCAGCCGCGCCGATAGTAGCCACCGTTCCAGCCGCCACCACGCCAGCCTCCACCGTGCCAGCCGCGGCCGGCCCAACCGCCGCCGCCGATCGCAGCCGACCGGAAGCCACCGCCTCCGCCCATCGCCCGGAATGCAGCGCCGCCGCCGTGGAAGCCGCCAAATCCGCCGCCGCGGAAGCCGCCACCACCATGAAAGCCGCCGCCACCGAAGCCACCGCGTGCCGACGCAGCATCGACGGTGAACAGACCGACCGAGGCCGTCGCCAGCAAGGCAATCATCGTTTTACGCAACATTACCCGTTACTCCTCTTTTCAAAGGCTTTGTTTTCAAGCCTCCTCCGCCGCGTCCTGCGTATGCTAGCTCAATCTAGGACCGCGGCTTCTACCGCGCGCCTATGTCGCGCTCACATCTGCGCGACCCGCGTTCATCAAAGCACGGCCGTCAGAAGTTAACAGCCGCGGCAGATGCCTTTCGTACGGCGCTCGACTTTTTCGTTCTTGTCGGCGATGGCCTTGTCGACGCTCTCGGTCGTCGTTGCCGATCCGGTGGTAACGCCTCTGCCGGTATTGGGGCCGCCGGAGGATTGCGCGGTCCCGGCGCTGTTGGTCCCGGCCGGCGGCGACGTGGCTTGCGGCGATGTCGGGCTGGCTGACGAAGGGCTGCCGGTCCCGGCGCCGCTCCCGGTACCTTGGGCGACGGTAACCGCGGGCGTCAGCACAATCGCGATTGTCGCGAGCGCGGTGGTGACAGATAATTTGCGCATGGCAATTCTCCCTTGCGGACGTCAACGAGTCCGCAAAAGGCCGGTTCCCGCAGGCGTTGGAGCAATACAGTTTGGGAGCAATGCAATTTGCGCAAGCTGATCGAGTTTGACGACGACACTTTCGACAAGCTGAAACAGCTGGGGCGCGACCGGATGGCGACCTGGCAGGAGCTCGCCGACGAAGCTTTCGCCGACCTGCTCAAGAAGCACGGCATTCCGATTGACCTGAAGGATGCACTGCGCAAGAGCGCAAGAGTTCAGGAGGCAACGAGACCGCAAGACGCAGCGAAGCCTCGCACCACGGCAGCGAACGCCGCGCGCAAGCGCGGCCGCAAGCGCTGAGGCCTCAGCCGATCTTCTTCAGTCCCGCTTTGTATTGCGGACCCCTGATCGCGTAGGACTTCGCCGGCCGCGACAACGCCTCGGCCTGCGCAGCGTCAAGCGTACGCACCACACGCGCGGGCGCACCGATGATCAGGGAATTTTCCGGAAACTCCTTGCCCTCGGTGATGACGGAGCCGGCACCGACCACGCTGCCGCGCCGGATCCGCGCGCCGTTCATCACGATCGATCCCATCCCGATCAGCACGCCGTCTTCCAGCGTGCAGCCGTGCACGATCGCATTGTGCCCGATGGTGACGTTGTTGCCGATGCTGAGGGGAAAACCGGGATCGACGTGCAGGGTGGAATTGTCCTGGACGTTGGAGCCCTCGCCGATCTCGATCCACTCATTGTCGCCGCGCAGCACGGCGCCGAACCAGACGCTCGCGGCGGACTTGAGGCGGACCTTGCCGATTACAACGGCATTGTCGGCGATGAAGTAGCTGCCGTCGGCGGGAAGATCGGGCGCCTGCCCGTCGAGTTCGTAGATCGCCATTGAGGTCTCCCTGGAGCGTTTTCGAGCGAAGTGGACACCGGTTCGCGTGAAGGAAACGCGTCGAAACGAAAATCCAGAGCTTCGGTTTCTGATTCAATCAGAACCGAAGCCCTGATCGCAGGAGACCTTGGCACGACGGCCGACATGGTTTCAAGCAAGCGCGACCGTGATCGGCCGCGGATCATGATCGGATCAGGCCAGCACGCCCGCAGCGCGCAGCGTCATCACGAAGAAGGTGCCCGACATCAGGCTCCAGAAGCCGGAGATGACGGTTGCCATCATCACGAATTCGAAGCGGCGGCGCTCGATGCGCGCCCCGCGCAGCGTGTTGCGCATGATGATGAACGGTGCGGCGAAGACGAGGAACGGGACCGCGGCGAAGGTCTTCGGCGCCGCGCCCTCCTGCAGCAGACCGAAACCGGCCGGGCGCTCCGCCATCGCCTGGTAACCGTTGGCCAGCGCGCCCGCGAGCGCGAAACCGATCAAGAGCGAGAACAGGGAATTCAAGGTATCGGGCGACATCGGAACTTCCGCTACGCAACAGGCCACCCGCCCTGCTTCGCAGAATTGGCAGCCTGCCGCCACATCATCCTTAAGGAAAGGTTAACCGGACACATTAGGCGCGGCGTTTGCGCATGGCCATTCGGTCCCGGATTCCATTGGAATCGTACGGAAATTCCCCGCTACGTGGCATATTCGGCAGATGATTCGGCCACTCCCGACCTGATCTCAGCCTCGCTCATGACGCTTCTCTCGACCGCCCAACATCTCGCCCGCGACACCCGCCGCAACCCGCGCGCGCATCTCGTTCCGATCATCGCCTCGGCGGTGATCGCGGCGGGCGCGGTCGCGCTTGTCGCCTATCTGCTGTGGCCGACCTACACGACCATCCCGCCGAGCGATCCGTCGCGGCTGCCGGTGAGCGTCGGCGGCACGCTGTTCAACGTGCCGACGATGGCGGTGCGCATGAAGATCCAGCGCCACTCCGGGCCGCAGGAGCGCGTCGATTTGAGCTTCCTCTATCCGTCGCTGGACGCGCCCGCCGCTCCGAAGCACTACAGCGCCGATACGGTCGATGACAAGGTGCAGCCGATCGACAGGATCTTCGTATCGATCGCGGCGCACCACGATTCACTCGCGCCGGACATGCGCCTGCGCACGATCTATCCGCGCTATCTCGACGAGCGCGCAAACATTGATGACGGCCTGACGGCGCGCGCGTTCCGCGACGGCACGCCCTATGGCGGCGAGGACCTGTTCACCGCGAGCGAGCCGCAGCTGACCGCGCGCTGCACGCGCGACACCTCGACGCCCGGCATGTGCCTGAGTGAGCGGCGCATCGACGGCGCCGACCTGATCTTTCGCTTTCCGCGCAGCTGGCTCGCGCAGTGGCGCGACATCGCCACCGCGATGAACCGTCTCTCCGCGCAGATGCACAGCGCGAAGGGATGACACAGTCATTGCAAGCGGAGCGACGTGTCCGCGAAGGACGGTCGCTCCAGCGCAAAATCGCTCTGCAATTTTGTCGCGAGTTCGTCGTAACGACGTGTGAAGGCGAGGCTGTTCCGCCTTACTCGGCCAGATCCTCTTCCAGGATCGCCATCTGGAACTGGAACGAGCGATCATCGTCCTCGTCGTCGACGAACAACACGCCGATGAACTCCTCGCCGATATAGACCTCGGCCGAGTCGTCCTTCTTGGGCCGCGGCACCACGCGGATCTTGGGATTGCTGAACACGCGTTTGAGATACGCGTCGAGCTTCCTGACTTCCTGAACGTCCACGGCCGTCTCCAATCGGGTCGATGATTTTCGGGGGAGTTTTAGGACGAGACGGCAAAGATCGCCAGAGCCTTTTCAGGCTTTGGCGACGTGATGTTGCGCACACGACTCTTGCTTGGGCGCTTTTTCGCCGCGATCAGAAAGCGAGTGAAATCAAAGCCCGATCGCGCTGAGCATCTGGTCCATGGTACGCGACGGCTCGGCACAGCCGGCCTCGCCGACGATTTTCGCCGGCACGCCCGCGACCGTGACGTTGTGCGGCACCGGCTTGACCACGACCGAGCCGGCCGCGATGCGCGCGCAATGACCGATCTCGATATTGCCGAGGATCTTGGCGCCGGCGCCGATCAGCACGCCGTGGCGGATCTTCGGATGGCGATCCTCGTTCTCCTTGCCGGTGCCGCCGAGCGTGACGCCATGCAGGATCGAGACATCGTCCTCGATGACCGCCGTCTCGCCGCAGACGAAACCGGTGGCATGATCGAGGAAGATGCCGCGGCCGATCCTGGCGGCCGGGTTGATGTCGGTCTGGAACACGGCCGAGGAGCGGCTCTGCAGGTAGAAGGCAAAATCCTTGCGGCCCTTCTGATAGAGCCAGTGCGCGAGACGGTGGGTCTGCAGCGCGTGAAAGCCCTTGAAGTAGAGCAAGGGATCGATGAAGCGCGAGGTCGCCGGATCGCGGTCATAGACGGCGACGAGATCGGCGCGGAACGCGTTGCCGATATCGGGCTCATCGCGCAGTGCCTCGCCATAGGTCTGGCGGATCAAGTCGCCCGACAGCGCGGCGTGATCGAGCCGCTCGGCAATGCGATGGACCACCGAATCTTCCAGCCGCTCATGATGCAGCACGGTCGCATAGATGAAGGATGCGAGTTCCGGCTCCCGCCGCAGGATGTCCTCCGCCTCCCCGCGGATTCGATCCCAGATCGGATCGAGCGCCGCAAGCTTGCCTCCCTGCGGATTGACCTGATGAACTGCCATAGCTGCTCTCGCAATTCGGTTGTTCTGATGTGCGTTATAGCACGATGGACCCAGCGCGTCCCGGGATGGCTCAGTACGGTAAACCCCAGCCGAACACCCCCGGGCCGGCGTCTAGGGGAATTGGTCGGGATTTTGCCGAAATCAAGCCGTGCTTCTGCAACTATTGGCGGATTTCGTCCCCCGTGTGGTTTTGGGCATGGTCGGCCCCAATAAAAGGGGGAAACATCATCAATACCCGGAGTTTAGGTGCCCGCCTGACCGATGCACGGTCGGTCTGGATCGCGACCATTGCCATCCCCCTCCTGCTGCTCGCCCCTGCCTTCTGGAACGGCTATCCGCTGCTCCAATGGGATACCGGCGGCTATCTGGCGCGCTGGTATGAGGGCTACCTGGTGCCGAGCCGGTCCACGGTATTCGGCATCTACCTCCATGTCGGCGAGACATCGGATTTCTGGCTCAACCTCGGCATCCAGACCCTGGCGACGCTGTGGATCCTGCAGCTGACGCTGCGCGTGCTCGGCCTCGCCCGGCCGGTCCGGCTGATCGCGATCAGCCTCGCGCTGATCGCAACCACCGCTTTGCCCTGGCTGGCCAGCATGCTGCTGACCGACATCTTCGCCGGCCTTTCGGTGCTCGCGCTCTTCATCCTCGTCCTGCACGGCGAACGGATCTCGACGCTGGAGAAGGCGGTGCTGTTCGGGTTCATCGCGTTCTCGGCCGCCACGCACAGCGCGACGCTGGCGGTGCTGCTCGGCCTGTGCTGCGTCGGCTGGATGCTGCGTCCGTGGCTCGGCCGCCGCATTCCGGTCGCGGGCCTGGTACAAGGCAGCCTGACCACCGTCGCCGGCGCGGCGATGCTGCTGGCGGCGAACTTTGCGCTGTCCGGACAGCTGGCCTGGACGCCCGGCGGCTATGGCGTCGCCTTCGGCCGCATGCTGCAGGATGGCATCGTCGCGCAATACCTGCACGATCATTGCGCGACGGAGAAGCTGAAGCTCTGCCCCTATCGCAACGAGTTGCCGCCGACCGCGGACGACTTCCTGTGGGGCCACAGCATGTTCAACACGCTCGGCCGCTTCAAGGGACTGAATGACGAGATGGGCACCATCGTGCTGCGCTCGCTGGCCGAATATCCGGAATGGCAGGCAAAGGCGGCGCTGACGGCAACCGCCGACCAGCTCATGCACGTCGCGACCGGTGAAGGCACCAATGGCTGGATCCCGCATACCTACGGCATCATCGAGCGCTACATTCCCAAACAGGTCCGGCCGATGCGCGCGGCGCGGCAGCAACGCTGGCATCTCGACTTCACCGCGATCAACCGCATCCACGTGCCGGTCGCGCTGGGCTCGATGCTCCTGGTCGTCATCCTGTTCGGCCGCGGACTGTGGCAGCGGCGGCTCGACGATCTGACGTTGCTGGCGGGCACGGTCACGCTCGCCTTGCTCGGCAATGCCTTTGTCTGCGGCGTGATCTCGGGACCGCACGACCGCTACGGCGCGCGCATGGTGTGGGTCGCGACCTTCGTGGTGCTGATCGCGGCCGCGCGCGCCTTCGCCAGGGATGAAGCCGACGATCTATTTTCGCCGCGACAGGAAGTCGGTGACCCCGGTCTTGTAGACCTTGTCGCCGACCGCCCGCATGTGATCGCGGTTCGGAATGTCGAGCACCTCCGAACCCGGAATGATCCGGCCGAGCGCTGACGCCGAGCCCGCTATCTCGTCCTTGCTGCCGACCGCGATCAAAACCGGCACGCGGATGCCGGCCGCCTCCTCGCGCGTCATCAGGCGGCGCGAGCCGCGCAGGCAGGCGGCGAGCGCGCGGCGGTCGGAGCGGGTCTGATCGGCAAAGGCGCGGAAGGTACGGCCGACCGGGTCGGTGACATCGTCGAGCGACGGCGCCTCCAGCGCCAGCGCGACCGCCTCGCCGGGGCCGCCGCCCTCGATCAGTCCGATGCCGATCCCGCCAAGGATCGCCGAGCGCACCCGATCGGGATTCTCTCGCGCCAGGATCGCGGTCATCCGCGAGCCCAGCGAATAGCCCATGATGTCGGCGCGCGCGGTTCCGAGATGGTCCATCAGCGCGATCACGTCGCCGGCCATGGTCGCGATCTCGTACTGCGCGGCATCGTAGAGCTTGGCGGATTCGCCGTGGCCGCGATTGTCGAGCGCGATCACCCGACGGCCGGCCTTGACGAGATCGGACACCCAGGTCGGGTAGATCCAGTTGACGTTCTTGCTCGAGGCAAAGCCGTGCACCAGCACGATCGGTTCGCCCGCGCCTTCGTCGATAAAGGCAATTTCAACATCGCCGTGATGGAAACTCGGCATCATCCATTCCGTTTGTTCTTGGGATTTGCGATTGGCGATCGACAGGCGACCGCAAGCCTAACCCTGGGCGGGCATACTCGCCAAGGTAGCCTGAGCGGCCATCTGCCGCTTCAGGCGCAGCACCTTGCTTCGTCTGAGCCACCAGGCGGTGGCCCGTTCGGTGGTGGCCTTGATCGACGACAGGAAGCCGAACAGCGCCAGCAGCGCGCCGAACAGCCACATGGTGAGATTGAATGCGCCGGCCGCCAGCAGCAGCGCGCCGCGGCCGAGCAGCTTCAGGATCGCGCGGGTCTGGCCGCCCTTGACCTCGGCGATCCGCGCCGCCCGCGCGATCTCCCTCGGATTCTCGGCGACCTTCAGCGTATCCCGCGCAGCGCGAACCCCGGCCGCCTCGCCGATGCGCCCGACGTCCTTGGCGACGCGCACCAGCGCGCCGGCCTTCTCGGCGCGGAAGGCCGCGCGGATCGCGGTTGCGGTTTCCATCGGCCGCAGCACCGAGCCGGATACGACCGCCTCGCGCAGCGCCGGCTGATTGACGACCTCGCGGGTCGAGCGTCCGGCCCATTCGATCATCCCCTCGCTCAGCCGTCCGGCCTTGCGCGTATCCTTGACCAGCGTCAGCCCGGCGCGCAGCGGCCCGGCGCCGCCGACCGACACATAGGTGGCCGCGGTCACCGCGAGCCCGGCGGCCGCGAGGCCGAGCACCAGCTGGTCGGTGTCCTCGCCCATCACGAGGTGCTTGCCCTCGCGCACGACATCCCTGACATCGCCGAATACGAACAGGTCGCCGGCGACCGTGCCGGACAGGCTTGCGACATCGTCGGCATTGCCGGTCACCAAGCCCGTGGCGAAGCCCTTGGCGAAATGCATGCTGGATGATTGCTCGGCGCGCGCGTCATCGACGCGCTTGGTGAGGTCATCACTGAGCGCGATGTTCTTCTCGCCGGCGAGTTCGACAAAGCTGGCCGCAAGGTCGGCATCGCCGGAGGCCAGCGCCGCCTCGATATTGTCCGAGATCAACGCCGGGTTGTTGCGCAGCACGGAATTGAGCCTGATGTCGGCGAGCGCAGCGGGATCGTCCCGCGCCGCCAGCACGGTGCCGGCGTCACGGGCGTGCGGCCAAATAGCCGCGCCCACGGCAGCACTTGCTGCCACGCCGACCACCGCCAAGCTGACGCGCACCCGATTCATCCCGATAAAACCTCTAGTTTTATTCGCCTTGGAGATAGTGTGCCGTTTTTGCGACACAACGGCTCCGACCAAAGGAGGGCTTCTCTGGGACGACAAGATTGTGTCGAATTTGCATGAGCAAATGAGCCATCGGGGCTCTAGGAATCAACTGTTCCCGCCAGTATGGTGCGCGGCATTTCGCGATGCCGCATGCTGTTGATTGCGTCTGCCCATCGTTGCCATCAAGGTGAGAATATGTCCGACCACGTCGTCCCGCACTTCCATAACGATGCCGGTGTCTCGGTGATCGAAATCGGATCGCAGGAGTTCATGTGCGTCGGCGCCAACCCGCCGTTCGACCATCCGCACGTGTTCCTCGACCTCGGCAATGACAACGAGATTATCTGCCCGTACTGCTCGACGCTTTATCGCTTCGCATCCGACCTCGCGGCCGGCGAAGCGCGGCCGCCGGAATGCGTGCTGAAAGACAAGGTCGCCTGACCGCTCCGTGGCGCTGACGCGAACCGTCATCGTTGCAGGCGCCGGGATCGGAGGACTGACGGCGTCGCTGACACTGGCGGCACAGGGCTTTCGCGTCGTCGTGCTGGAGAAGGCCGAACGGCTCGAGGAAGCCGGCGCCGGCATCCAGCTCTCTCCCAATGCCAGCCGCATCCTGGTCGAGCTCGGGCTCAAGGAACCGCTTGCGCGGCGCGCGGTCACGCCTGAATCCGTCAACATCCTGAGCGCGCGGGCCGGTGGCGAGATCGCACGGATGCCGCTTGGCCAGGCCGCCGAGTTCCGCGCCGGCGCACCCTATTGGGTAATCCACCGCGCCGACTTGCAGGCCGCGCTGCAGGCCGCCGCGAGCGACCATCCCGATATCGATCTGCGGCTCGGCTGCCAGTTCGAGGATGTGACCAAGCATGCGCGAGGCCTCACCGTCGTCCAACGCCGCGGCAATTCACGGCAGGAGGAATTGGCCGTCGCGCTGATCGGCGCCGACGGCATCTGGTCGTCGGTGCGCGGGCATTTGTTTCCGGATGTGCAGCCGCAATTCTCCGGCCTGATCGCCTGGCGCGGCACGCTGGACGCCACCGCCCTGCCGCGTGAATACACCGCACCGCGCGTGCAGCTCTGGATGGGACCGGACGCGCATCTCGTCGCCTATCCCATCTCGGCCGGACGCCAGATCAACGTGGTCGCGATCGTATCGGGCACCTGGAACCGGCCGGGCTGGAGCGAGCCCGGCGACATCGACGAGATCAAGGCTGCATTCGCCACCGCGCGCTGGCCCACTACAGCGCGGATGCTGATCGGCGCGGTCGACGGCTGGCGCAAATGGGCGCTGTTCACCCTGCCCGACATCGGCCGCTGGAGCGAAGGCGCGGTGACGCTGCTCGGCGATGCCGCGCATGCGATGCTGCCGTTTGCCGCCCAAGGCGCCGGCATGGCGATCGAGGATGCGGCCGTGCTCGCCAAGGCCTTGAGCGACAGCACCGGGGAAAACACCGCGGGCATTCCCGCCGCGTTGAAGCGCTACGCACGGGTGCGGCGCGGGCGCGTGCTGAAAGTGCAGCGCCTGGCGCGACAGCAGGGCCGCATCTATCATTTGCGTGGGCCCGCGGCGATCGCGCGCGATCTGGCGATCCGCGCCATCGGTCCGGAGCGCATGCTGGCGCGGCAGGACTGGATTTACGACTGGCGCGCCTGAGCTCGGCCAATCACGACCGACCCGTCTGGAAACGCCGGCTTAGTGGACGAGGCCCCGTGGCGCGCGCGGGCCCTTCGCCGCCGGCGTGGGGGTAGCGGGGGCAGCGGCCGCAGGCGTGTCCGGCGGGCTTTCATGGCACTTGCCCTTGCGCCAGGCCTCATCCGCCAGCTTCTGCTGGGAGTGGATCGAGATCAGCTCGTTGCGATAGACCATCTCGGAGACGACAGTACCGCCGACGCCGGTCTCCGCCTTGGCCATCAATTTTTCCTGATCCGCCGCGCGGGTCTTGAGATTGCTGCGCTCGTTCTCGAGCTGCTTGCAATCATAAAGCTCGTACTTGGCGGGATCGGCGAATGCCGACGGCACGGTGTCGCCGATCTGCGCGCAGCCGGAAACGCCCGCGGCCGAGGCGAACAGCGCGATGACGGCCGCCGCGCGCGACAGCTTCAGGCGGCGTGGGAAACGAACGGACATTCAGCTTTCTTAACCGGACAGTGTTGAGATTGCCTAAAGCAGCCACCGGTGTCCGGATTGAGGCTCAATCGCGGCGGCGCGCTGCTTATCCCAATGCCCGGCCGCCGAGGCAAATGGAATTGCGGGCCGCCGCTTAAGCCTTTGAAAGCTCACCTGTTAGCACCGGATAATGACAATTCCACTCGGCGCCCAAACGCGCTAGAAATCGGCGCGCCTGGCGCAACGCGGACGTGGCGGAACTGGTAGACGCAAGGGACTTAAAATCCCTCGATGGCAACGTCGTGTGGGTTCGAGTCCCACCGCCCGCACCAACCTTCGCATGCCACGCGCACCCGAGCGGGCCAGCGTCGTGTTTTCCGGCTGTGGCGCAGTTCACACGCCGCGGTCGCTGTCTGTCGTAGTCTTGCCCGCATTGGAAATTCCGGCCGCGCATTTTCGCGGCTGTTGCATTTCGAAATCAATTTTTGTCGGAGATCGGCGATGGAGATTGCGAAGCGCAATCGGATTGCAAACTGCAATCGGATTACCAGCGAAACGGCGCGCGATCATGGTGCCTTTACTCTCGAACACTGCGACGATGCAGCTCATTGCAGCAACGGGCTCGATGCCCAGAATTTCCGCGACGCTGCGCCCGACGACCGCGCGATCTACCGGCGATGGATCCGCGGCGCGATCATGGTGTACGGACTGCTCGCGTTTGCCGCTGGAGCGGTGGTCTGGATGAGCGGAACCGGCATCGGACAGACACAGCTCACGAGCTTGTCGAGCCCGAGCAGCATGAGACCAGACCACGGCGATTAGCGGTCGCCGGTTCGGAACCCGCACCCTGCGTATTCGTTGTCATGCCGCAATTGGAGCATGACGATGCCGAACGACGATCCATCCGCGCAGCGCGCAACCGACCAACCCGATCAGCGCAAGGAGCGCCCCTCCCCGCCGCAGCACGCACCACAAGGCGGACCACCGCTCAGCGACGGACTGGAGCAGCTCCGCGACAGCCACACCTGACACGCGACAGCGCGAAAAAGAAAAATGGCCGGGACAAGTCCCGGCCATTTGTTTTGCGTCAAGCCGCAAGCTTACTCGGACTTGTCGATATTCCAGAAGATCGGCGTTGCCGGGCCGTCGAGCACACCGGTCAGCGACTTCCGCCATGCGCTCGGAATGGTGTACTGGCCGAGCGGAACGTAGATCACCTGATCGTAGGCCTCGGTCTGGATTTCCGCGGCGATCTTCTTCTTTTCCTCAGCCGAGCCGGCGCGCGCGAACTTGTCACGCAGCTCCTCGATCTTCGGGTCTTCGGCCCAGCCGAACCAGCCGCCATTCTTGCCGCGACCGGTGATCGACGCGTTGACGATCGGATCGGAGACGTCGGCCGCGACCCAGTTGGTGAAGAACATGTTCCAGCCGCCTTCCTTCGGCGGCTTCTGGCTGGCGCGGCGGGTCACCACGGTCTGCCAGTCGGTGGCCTGCAGGTCGACCTTGAAGCCGGCCTCGCGCAACTGCTGCGCAGCCACGACCGGCTGCGCCTTCAGCGTCGTG
This sequence comes from Bradyrhizobium sp. USDA 4506, assembly GCF_054058795.1. NCBI lineage: Bacteria > Pseudomonadati > Pseudomonadota > Alphaproteobacteria > Hyphomicrobiales > Nitrobacteraceae > Bradyrhizobium > Bradyrhizobium sp. USDA 4506. The sequence continues at coordinate 3,737,532 of NZ_JBSSBM010000002.1, forward strand.
ACGTCGCCCGGCGCCATAATCACCACGGGGGTGCCGTCATAGCCGGATGCGGCAAGCGCCTTCTTGGCTTCCGCCAGGCCGTTGCCCTTCACCAGCGTTTCGGCCCCGACGTCGGTCTCGAGCGGCGTGCCGCAGACGAAGAAGGCGCCGCAGACCCTCTGGTACTTGGCGTTGCCGACCAGCGCGTCGAGCACGTCCTTCTGGTTCATCGCCAGGAACGCAGCCCGGCGCACCTTCGGATTGTCGAACGGCGGATAGAGAAAGTTCATGCGTCCGAGGGTCTGGAAGCCGAACTTGTTGAGGACGTCGATCTTGAGATCCGGATTGGCTTCGAGCACCGGCAGCATGTCGAACGGAAGGTTCTCCATGAAATCGATGTCGCCGGATTGCAACGCGTTCACCGCGGTCTGCGCATCGGCCATCGTGACCCACTCGACGCGGTCGACCTTGACGACCTTGCCGCCCGCGGTCCAGCTCGCCGGCTCCTTGCGCGGCACGTAGTCCTTGTTCTTCTCATAGACCGCCTTCACGCCCGGCTGGAATTCCGCCTGCACGAATTTGAACGGTCCGGAGCCGATCTGTTCCGGGATCGGCTTGTCCGGCGGCGTCTCGGCCAGACGCTTCGGCATCATGAACGGCACGCGCGATGACGGCTTGCCGATCGATTCCAGCACGAGGCCGTAGGGTTCCTTCAGCTTCAGCGTGATGGTCTTGGCGTCGGTCGCCTCCAGGCTCGCGACGAAGTCCATCAGCTTCTGGCCCATGCCGTCGACCTTGCCCCAACGCTGCAGCGAGGCGACGCAGTCTTCCGCGGTGACCGGCGCGCCGTCGTGCCACTTCAGACCGTCGCGCAGCGTGAACGTGTAGGTCAGCTTGTCGTCGGAAACCTTCCAGTCCGCCATCTGCGGCTGGATCTTGAAATTGGAATCCGTCGCCAGCAGCGTATCATAGATCATGTAGCCATGATCGCGGGTGATGTAGGCCGTGGTCATGATCGGATCGATGACGCGCAGATCCGAGTGCATCACCGCGGTGATGGTCTTGCCCGCGGCCATCGCCTGCGGCGCGAATGACAATTCCTGCGGCGCGAACGACAGCGCGAGCGCCGTCAACGCGGCCGCTAGCGTGCGGTGTTTCCAACGCGAGATAGGGAACATGCAATCTCTCCTGACGTGTAACTGGTCAAAGCCGGCTTATTCGTTATGCATGTGGTTCGTTATTTAGGCGAACTAACATGCTGTATGGCTTGTGAAATCGAGACTTGCACCAAGCGCCAAGCGCGTCAATCGGTTTCAGGTCGCATCGGACGTACACAAACGAATGAGGCCGCGCGCCAGATTTTGGCTTTACAAAATCGTCGGCTGAGATTTTCGTAACGCGCGCGCGATGCCGGCGCCGTCAGAACAACAAGAGAGAACAACGATGAACCCCGCCAATCTCCCCTTTGATTCCGAAACGATGCTGCAGGGCCTGCGCAGCTGGGTGGAATGCGAAAGCCCGACCTGGGACGCCGCCGCGGTCGAACGCATGCTCGATCTCGCCGCCCGCGAGATGGCGATCATGGGTGCGACGATCGAGCGCATCGCCGGACGCCAGGGCTTCGCGGGCTGCGTCCGCGCCCGTTTTCCCCATCCGAAACAAGGCCAGCCCGGCATCCTGATCGCCGGCCATCTGGACACCGTTCACCCCGTCGGCACCATCGAGAACCTGAAGTGGCGGCGCGAAGGCAACAAGTGCTTCGGGCCGGGCATCTTCGACATGAAGGGCGGCAACTACCTGTCGATCGAGGCGATCAGGCAATTGGCGCGCGCCTCTTTCACGACTCCGCTGCCGATCACCGTGCTGTTCACCCCCGACGAAGAGGTCGGCACGCCGTCGACGCGCGACATCATCGAGGCGGAAGCCGCGCGCAACAAATATGTGCTGGTGCCGGAGCCCGGCCGTCCAAACAACGGCGTCGTCACCGGCCGCTATGCGATCGCGCGCTTCAACCTGGAAGCCACCGGCAAGCCCAGCCATGCCGGCGCAACGCTGTCTTCCGGCCGCTCCGCGATCCGCGAGATGGCGCGGCAGATCATCGCCATCGACGGCATGACCACCGAGGACTGCACCTTCTCGGTCGGCATCGTGCATGGCGGCCAGTGGGTCAATTGCGTCGCAACGACCTGCACCGGCGAAGCGCTCAGCATGGCCAAGCGCCAGGCCGATCTCGACCGTGGCGTCGAGCGCATGCTGGCACTGTCGGGCACCGCCAACGACGTGACCTTCAAGGTGACGCGCGGCGTCACCCGCCCGGTGTGGGAGCCCGATGCGGGCACCATGGCGCTCTATGAAAAGGCAAAAGGCCTTGCTGCAGCGATGGGTCTCGATCTGCCGCACGGCAGCGCCGGCGGCGGCTCGGACGGCAACTTCACCGGCGCGATGGGCATCCCCACGCTCGACGGCCTCGGCGTTCGCGGCGCCGATGCACATACGCTCAACGAGCACATCGAGGTCGACAGCCTCGCCGAACGCGGCCGCCTGATGGCGGCACTGCTGGCGACGCTGGACTGACATCGATTTGCACTGCACAACACGTTGGCACTGCCGGATCGAAATTTAGCCTTGTCCATTTTTAAGGCTTCGCCTACGGTCCGGCCGTCCAACGCGACGATGCGGGAGAGATCGAAGCGACAACGTTCGTGTTGTTGCCTTCGGCGCCGACGGAGCAACCGCCCCGGAAACTCTCAGGCAAAAGGACTGTATCGTCAGGACGATCTGGAGAGAGACGAACATGGCCGCACATCAAGGGCCATGACGTCCACCGAAGGGGATAGTTCGCTTCTGGCCCCGGCCCGATGCGGATCAAGCTCTCAGGTACCGTGACAGATGGGGCGCCGAATGCCGGTTTGACCGGTGGTTCGGCGACTCTAACCCACGGGAGCCTGACAACCATCATGCCACATATCGCGATTATCGGCGCCGGCATCACCGGCGTAACGACGGCCTATGCCCTGCTTGAACGCGGCTACAAGGTGACTGTCCTTGACAGGCATCGCTACGCCGCGATGGAAACCTCGTTCGCCAATGGCGGACAACTCTCCGCCAGCAATGCCGAGGTATGGAACAGCGCCGCGACCATTCTGAAGGGGCTGCGCTGGATGTTGAGAAGCGACGCGCCGCTGCTGATGAACCCGAAGCCGAGCTGGCACAAATATTCCTGGATCGGCGAGTTCGTAGGCCACATCACGCGCTATCGCGGCAACACCATCGAGACCACGAAGCTCGCCATCGAAGCGCGCAAGCATCTGTTCTCGATCGCAGAGCGCGAAAACATCGCCTTCGATCTCGAACGCCGCGGCATCCTGCACGTCTATCACGACAGGGCCGGCTTCGAAGCCGGCCTCAAGGTCAACACGCTGCTGCAGCAAGGCGGGCTCGACCGCCGGCCGGTGACCCCGGACGAGATCCGCGTCATCGAACCCGCGCTGCAGACAACCTGCTATGGCGGCTTCTTCACGCCGTCCGACGCGACCGGCGATATTCACAAATTCACGCGTGGGCTTGCCGACGCCTGCATCCGCCGTGGCGCGAGCTTCGTCCATGAAGCCGACGTCGACACGATCGCACACGGCGATGACGGCTTCCGCATCGGCTGGAACGAAGCTGCTTCACATGATGCTGCGGTCGCGACGCGACAGCAGCTACAGGCGGACGGGATCGTGATTTGCGCCGGCGTGGCGAGCCGCCACTTCGCCAGCCTGCTCAACGACCGCGTCAATGTCTATCCGGTGAAGGGCTATTCGATCACGGTGCAGCTCGATGCGCCGCAAAGCCGGAATGCGGCCCCAACCGTCAGCCTGCTCGATGAAGCTGCGAAGATCGTCACCAGCCGGCTCGGCGCCGACCGCTTCCGCGTCGCCGGCACCGCCGAGTTCAACGGCTTCAACCGCGACATTCGCGCCGATCGCATTCAACCGCTGGTGGACTGGGTGCGGCATCATTTCCCGGAGATCGATACGTCGAAAGTCGTGCCATGGGCGGGCCTGCGCCCGATGATGCCGAACATGATGCCGGTGGTTCGCGCCGGACGGATTCCGGGCGTGTTCTACAATACGGGCCACGGTCATCTCGGCTGGACGCTGTCGGCGGCGACGGCGCAGATGGTGGCCCAGGCGATCGACGATTGGCGCGACCTCGACACGCCGCCGATGGCGCCGTCGTTCGGCGCCGGGCTCGATGTGCCCGCCGACGCGCGCAAAGCTGAAATCAATCCACCTTCCAGTGGACTGCTTCGAACTTCACCGGAGGAATAATCGCGGCCAACAGGACTGATTAGCTGCACCGCAAAATCCGCAGCACCGATGGCATGGGACTTGCTCAAGTTCTACCGTGAGTCTGCTACCATCTGTGCTACGGTCTGGTGTGCAACGGTCCCGCTGCGGACTTCATCGACCACAACCCAACGGATCAAATTTGCTCGGATATCTGCTTCGCCGCATCCTCGCCGCCATTCCCGTGATGGGCGTGGTGGCTCTGTTCGTGTTCCTGTTGCTGCGGCTGACGCCGGGCGACCCGGCCGCCATCCTCGCCGGCGACAACGCGACGCCCGAACAGCTCGAACGCATTCGGACCTCGCTTGGTCTGAACGAGCCGATCTACATCCAGTTCTACACCTGGATCGCCAAGTTGCTGCACGGCGACCTCGGCGTCTCCCTGATCTCGAACAAGCCGATCCTCGAAATGATCGTCCCGCGCCTCGAGCCCTCGATCTCGGTCGCGCTGGCCACCATCATCCTCTCGATCCTGGTGGCGGTGCCGCTCGGCGTGATCGCGGCGTGGAAGCACGGCACCTGGATCGACCGCTTCGTGATGGGGCTCTCGGTGCTCGGCTTCTCGGTGCCGGTGTTCGTCATCGGCTACGTGCTGATCCAGATCTTTGCGATTGATCTGCGCTGGGTTCCGGTACAGGGCTTCAAGAGCATCTCGGCCGGCTTCGGTCCGTTCTTCCAGCGCCTCATCCTGCCGACCTGCACACTCTCCTTCATCTATGTCGCGCTGATCGCACGCATGACGCGGGCCTCGATGCTCGATGTGCTCGGCGAGGATTACGTGCGCACGGCGCGGGCCAAGGGCATCGGCGAGACCGGCGTGCTGCTGCGCCATGCGCTGCGCAACGCCGCCGTGCCGGTCATCACGGTGATCGGTTCCGGCTTCGCGCTGCTGATCTCCGGCGTCGTCGTCACCGAGAGCGTGTTCAATCTGCCCGGCATCGGCCGCCTCACCGTCGATGCGGTGCTGGCGCGCGACTATCCGGTGATCCAGGCGATGATCCTGTTGACGTCGGGTATCTACGTCGCGGTCAATCTGTTGATCGACCTCGCCTACACCCTGCTCGATCCTCGTATCCGGTACTGAGCAATGGCGATCGAAACCCTTCCCGAATCCTCGCTTCCCGTCACCCGGCCGTTCCGCGTCAAGTTCGGCTTCCTGACGTCGACGCCGATCATCGCGGTTGCGACGATCAGCCTCGCCCTCATCATCCTGATGGCGATCTTCGCGCCGCTGCTTGCGCCGCACGATCCTCTGCTGCTGACGCCGTCGCAGCGGCTGAAGCCGTCGAGCGCGCAATATCTGCTCGGCACCGACGCTTATGGCCGCGACCTGTTGTCGCGCATCATCTACGGCGCACGGATCTCGCTGGTGATCGGGCTCGGCGCCGCCGTCTGCTCGATCGCCATCGGCCTTCTGATCGGCCTCGTCGCCGGCTTCTTCCGCTGGGTCGATGCGGTGCTGATGCGCGTGATGGACGGCTTGATGGCGATCCCCGCCATCCTGCTCGCGATCGCCGTGGTGTCGCTGTCGGGCGCCAGCATCTGGACCGTGATGGTCGCGATCACCATCCCCGAGATCCCGCGCGTGGCGCGGCTGGTGCGCTCGGTGGTGCTGACCGCACGCGAGGAACCTTATGTCGAGGCCGCGATCTCGCTCGGCACCAGCCTGCCGAAGATCATGTGGCGGCATTTGATGCCGAACACGATCGCGCCGCTGATCGTGCAAGGCACCTATGTCTGCGCGTCCGCGATCCTGACCGAGGCGATCCTGTCGTTCCTCGGCGCCGGCATCTCGCCGGAAACGCCGACCTGGGGCAACATCATGGCCGAGGGCCGCGCCTATTTCCAGGTCAAGCCGTCGCTGATCTTCTGGCCGGGGCTGCTGCTCTCGATCGCCATTCTCAGCGTCAACCTGATCGGCGACGCCGCCCGCGACGCGCTCGATCCCCGCATGAAGCAGCGTGAGGGCAAGTGACGGCTTCAGCTCTTCTGAAGCCGTCATTCCGGGGCGATGCGAAGCATCGAACCCGGAATCTCGAGATTCCGGGTCTGGTGCTGGCGCACCATCCCGGAATGACAGTGGGTAAATTCCTTCGCAGCGCCAAGAGACCCTGACATGACCAACGTCGTCCTCGACATCAGCAATCTCGTCGTCGGCCTCGGCCGCAAGGCGGATGCGCATCGCATCATCGACGACCTCTCGCTGCAGGTACGTGAAAGCGAGACGCTGTGCCTGGTCGGCGAAAGCGGCTCGGGCAAGTCGGTGACATCGCTCACCGTGATGGGCCTGCAGCAGAAGGGCACGCTGGTGCCGTCTGGCGGCAGCGTCAAGCTGGTCGGCGAAGAACTGCTCACCGCCAGCGACCGGCGGCTGCGGCAACTCCGCGCCACGCGGATGGCGATGATCTTCCAGGAGCCGATGACCGCGCTCAATCCCGTCGTGCCGGTCGGCCGCCAGATCGACGAGGTGCTGCGCGCCCACACAGATCTCGATGCCCGCGCACGGCGCCAGAAAATCCTGGCGATGATGGAGCATGTGCGGCTGCCGGACGTGGAGCGCATCTTCTCCTCCTACCCGCACCGCCTCTCGGGCGGTCAGCGCCAGCGCATCATGATCGCGATGGCGCTGGTGCTGGAGCCGAAGCTCCTGATCGCGGACGAGCCGACCACCGCGCTCGACGTCACCACCCAGAAGCAGATCCTCACCTTGATCCGCGACCTGCAACGCGATCACGGCACCGCGGTTCTGTTCATCACCCACGACATGGGCGTGGTGGCCGAGATCGCCGACCGCGTCGCGGTGATGCGGCACGGCCGCCTGGTCGAAACCGGCCCGCTGCAGGACGTGCTGCGCAATCCGAAGATGGAGTACACCCGCAACCTCTTGTCCTCGGTGCCGAGCCTGGTGCCGCGCGCGCCGCGCCCGGAGACGACCGAGCCCGTGGTGCTGGAAGCCAACGAGCTCAGCAAGGTCTACCGGGAGCGGTCGCTGTACGGCAAAGCCCGCGAGGTCGCCGCCGCCAGCAACGTCACGCTCACTCTGCGCAAGGGCCGCACCCTCGGCATCGTCGGCGAAAGCGGTTCCGGCAAGTCGACGGTCGCGCGATGCATCGTCCGCCTGATCGATCCGACCTCCGGCGGGGTGCGCCTCGCCGGCCGCGAGATCTCCGACCTGTCGCGCCGGCTGTTGCAGCCGCATCGCCAGAAGATCCAGATCATCTTCCAGGATCCCTACCGCTCGCTCAATCCGCGCGTCACCGTCGGCGAGAGCATCGCGGAAGGCCCGGTCAATTACGGCATGCCGCGCAAGGATGCGCTGGCGCGCGCGCGCGAGCTGCTCGAGCTCGTCCATTTGCCGCCCGACGCGATCTCGCGATATCCGCACCAGTTCTCCGGCGGCCAACGCCAGCGCATCGCGATCGCGCGCGCGCTGGCGCTCGATCCCGACGTGCTCGTCGCGGATGAGGCGGTGTCCGCGCTCGACGTCTCGGTGCAGGCGCAGGTTCTGGATCTGCTTGACGAAATCCAGCGCCGGCTGGGCATCGCGCTGCTGTTCATCACGCATGATTTGCGCGTCGCCGCACAAATCTGCGACGACGTCGCCGTGATGCAACATGGCCGCGTTGTGGAGCAGGGACCGGCCGCCGAGGTGCTGACCAATCCGCAGCAGGCCTATACCCGCGCGCTGCTCGATGCGGCGCCCGGACGCGGCTGGGATTTTGCGAATTTCCGCCCGGTTTCGGAAGGCATTGTGGCGACGGCCTAGGTCTTTAGCCTCAAGCCTTTCCGCCCACAGGGCATGCAAATCCGCTGGTGCTCCCCGGCTTGCGCTGGGCGCGACGACACGCTTAACGTCGCGCGCTAGAGCGTGGCCCTGAAGGTGGACGCCGGTCTTCCCCGGAGATCACGCTCCAACCAACGAGATGAGATCATGACGCGCGTCGTTATGATCGCATCATGATCGAAGAAACGTATCGAGACCGACTTGATGACCCGCATTGCCGTTGGCGGCTTCCTGCACGAGACCAATACCTTCGCACCGACGAAGGCAACCTATGACGATTTCGTGCATGGCGGTGGCTGGCCGTCGATGACGCATGGCGCCGACGTGCTCAAGGTCATGCGCAAGATCAATGTCGGCCTCGCCGGCTTTGTCGAGGCGGCGGAAGCCAATGGCTGGGAGCTGGTGCCGACGATCTTCGCCGCGGCGAGCCCGTCGGCGCATGTCAGCAAGGATGCGTTCGAGCGGATCGTGACGGAAATGGTCGACGGCATCGCCGCGGCCGGACCGATCGATGCCGTCTATCTCGACCTGCACGGCGCCATGGTCACCGAGCATTATGACGACGGTGAAGGCGAAACGCTGGCCCGCGTGCGCAAGGCGATCGGCAACGACCTGCCGCTGGTGGCGAGCCTCGATCTGCATGCGAACGTCTCGCCAAAGATGATCGAGCATGCCGATGCGCTGATTGCCTACCGCACCTATCCGCATGTCGACATGGCCGAAACCGGCCGCGCCTGCGCCCGGCATCTGGCGCTGATGCTCAAGTCCAGGCAGCGCTTCGCAAAGGCATTCCGGCAACTGCCGTTCCTGATCCCGATCAGCTGGCAATGCACCAACGACCAGCCGACCAAGGGCATCTATCAGAAGCTCGCCGCACTCGAGAGCGACGCGGTGCCGACGCTGTCGTTTGCGCCGGGCTTCCCGGCCGCCGATTTCAGGGATTGCGGGCCGAGCGTATTCGCTTACGGCCGGACCCAGGCCGATGCGGATGCCGCCGCCGACAAGGTCGTCGCCCTGGTCGAGAGCCATGAGGACGATTTCGACGGCCGGATCTATTCGCCCGACGAAGGCGTGCGGCTGGCGATGGAACTGGCGAAATCGGCCAGCAAGCCGATCATCATCGCCGACACCCAGGACAATCCCGGCGCCGGCGGCGATTCCGACACCACCGGCATGCTGCGCGCGCTGGTGCGCAACAAGGCGAGTGCCGCAACCGGCGTGATCTACGACCCGCAATCCGCGAAGGCCGCGCACAGCGCCGGTGTCGGGGCATCAGTCACGCTCGAGCTCGGCGGCAAGTCCGGCATTCCCGGCGACGCGCCATACCGGGAGACTTTTGTCGTCGAACAGCTCTCGGATGGAAAATTCGTGGCTCCCGGTCCCTATTTCGGCGGCCGCGACATGGACATGGGCCCCTCGGCCTGCCTGCGGGTCGGCGACGTCCGCGTCGTGGTCGGCTCCTACAAGGCCCAGCTTGCCGACCAGGCGATGTACCGCTATGTCGGCATCGAGCCGACGGCACAGAAGATTTTGGTCAACAAGAGCTCGGTGCACTTCCGCGCCGATTTCGAGCCGATCGCCGAGAAGCTCTTGATCTGCGCCGCTCCCGGCGCGATGCCCGCCGATACCGCCACGCTGCCGTGGAGACATTTGCGTCCCGGCATTCGTATCAAGCCGAACGGCCCTACTTTCACACCCACCTCCCCATCACGCACAAACGGATAGAGAGCCATGCCGACCATTGAGCGCATCGACAGTTTTGCCGACGAACTCACCGCCATCAGACGGGATCTGCATGCACATCCCGAGATCGGCTTCGAGGAGGTCCGCACCTCGGGCATCGTCGCCGACAAGCTGACGAGCTGGGGCATCGAGGTGCATCGCGGCCTCGGCGGCACCGGCGTGGTCGGTGTGCTCAAGGGCAAGGGCAACGGCACCAAGAAGATCGGCCTGCGCGCCGACATGGACGCGCTGCCGATGGAAGAGAACACCAATCTGAAGTGGCGTTCGACCATTCCCGGCCGCTTCCACGGCTGCGGCCATGACGGCCACACCACGATGCTGCTCGGCTCGGCGCGCTATCTCGCCGAGACCCGCAATTTCGACGGCACCGTGCATTTCATCTTCCAGCCGGCCGAGGAAGGCCTCGGCGGCGCCCGCGCCATGATCAAGGACGGCCTGTTCAAGCAGTTCCCCTGCGACGAGGTCTATGGCCTGCACAACGCGCCGGACCTCAACCATGGCGAGATCGCGATCCTGCCGGGCCCGGCAATGGCCGCAGCCGACTTCTTCGACATCAGGATCCAGGGCTATGGCGCCCATGGCGCGATGCCGGAGCGTTCCAAGGACGCGGTCGTGATCGCAATGACGCTCGGACAGGCGTTGCAGTCGATCGTCAGCCGCAACGTCGATCCGCTGCAGGCTGCGGTGCTGTCGATCACGCAGATCCATTCCGGGTCGGCGTACAACGTCATTCCCGGCGAAGCCTGGATGTGCGGCACGGTGCGCTGCTTCTCCGACGAGATTCGTGAGCTGATCCGCAAGCGCATGCGCGAAATCTCCGCCGGCTTTGCGGCGGCATATGGCGCCGAAATCTCGGTCGAGATCCGCGACGGCTTCAGCGTGCTGGTGAATCAGGAAGAGCAGTCCCGCGTCGTCGAGGAAGTCGCGCGCACCGTCGTCGACCCCGCCAAGGTCATCACGCGCTCGACGCCGAAGATGGGCAGCGAGGATTTCGCCGACATGATGCAGGCCATTCCCGGCGCGTATTTCTGGGTCGGCCATGACGGCTCCGTGCCCGTTCACAATCCCGGTTACGTTCTCGACGACAAGATCCTGCCGATCGGCGCCAGCATGTTCGCCCGCATCATCGAGAAACGCATGCCGGCAGGTGCGCATGCATAAGCCCAAAGGGGACGCCATCACGTCGCTGCACGATCTCTCCGCCGTCGACCTGCTCGCCGGCTATCGTGCCAAGCAGTTCTCGCCGTCCGAGGTGCTGGAGGAAATCATCTCCCAGGTCGCGACCTGGGAGCCGCACATCAAGGCGCTGTATCTGTACGACCCGGAAGGGGCGCGGAAGGTCGCCAGGACCTCGACCGAGCGCTGGCAGCAGGCCGAGCCGGCCGGCACGCTCGATGGCGTTCCCGCCACCATCAAGGACAATGTCGCGACCAAGGGGCAGCCGGTGCCGCTGGGCGCGGCGAGCGTCAAGCTGGCGCCCGTGGAGAAGGATGCACCGCCCGCGGCGCGGTTGCGCGAGGCCGGCTGCGTGATCTTCTCCAAGACCACGATGCCGGACTACGGCATGCTGTCGTCGGGCCTGTCGTCGTTCCATCCGCTGACCCGCAATCCCTGGGATGTCAGCAAGAACCCCGGCGGCTCGAGCGCCGGCGCTGGCGCGGCAGGTGCCGCCGGCTATGGTCCCTTGCATCTCGGCACCGATATCGGCGGCTCGGTGCGGCTGCCGGCCAACTGGTGCGGCCTCGTCGCATTGAAGCCGAGCCTCGGCCGCGTGCCGATCGACCCGCCCTATGTCGGCCGCGTCGCCGGTCCGATGACCCGCACCGTCGATGACGCCGCGCTGATGATGAGCGTGCTGTCGCGTCCCGACCGCCGCGACGGCATGAGCCTGCCGGCGCTCGAGGTGAACTGGAAGGCGCTGGAGAAGTCGCCGCGCAAGCTGCGCATCGGGCTGATGCTCGACGCCGGCTCCGGCCAGAAGGTCGAGAAGGAGGTTCGCGAGGTCGTCGTGAAGGCTGCGAAGGCGTTCGAATCCGCCGGCGCCGTCATCACCGAGATCGACGGCATCCTGACGCCCGAGATGCTCGAAGGGCTCGACAATTTCTGGCGCGCCCGGACCTGGGATGAGCTGTCAAAACTGTCGCAGGCCGACCGCGGCAAGACCCTGCCCTACATCCTCAACTGGGCAGAGGCCGGTGCAAAGCTCTCCGGCGTCGATGTGGTGCGCGGCTTCAACATGACGATGGCGATCCGCGCGGCCGCCGCGAAATTGTTCTGCGAGGTCGACTACGTGATCTCGCCGGTGTCGCCGGTGGTGAACTTCCCGGCGGAGTTCGCAGCGCCGCTCAACGACCCCGCAAAGCCGTTCGAGCACATCTGCTTTACCGTGCCGTGGAATATGTCGGAGAACCCCGCGCTGTCGATCAACGGCGGCTACGACAAGAAGGGCTTTCCGATCGGCGTCCAGATCATCGGCCGCCGCTTCGACGACATCGGCGTGCTCGGCATGGGCAAGGCGTTCGAAAGCCTGCGCGGCCCGCAGAAGCCGTGGCCGACGCCGCCGAAGAAGTAGCGCCTCGGCCTTCCAAATTGTCATGCGCGGGCTCGACCCGCGCATCCATCTTCTTCATAAAGAAGAGATGGATTGCCGGGTCGAGCCCGGCAATGACAAATAAAAGGAAGGAAATCATCCCCATGGCGTATGAGACGATCAAGTACGAGGTCGCCGAGCAGATCCTGACCATCACGCTGAACCGGCCCGACAAGCTCAACGCCTTCAACGCCACGATGCAGCAGGAGCTGATCGACGCGTTCGACAAAGCCGACAAGGACGACGACGTCAGGGCCATCATCGTGACCGGTGCGGGCCGCGGCTTCTGCGCCGGCGCCGATCTCTCATCCGGCGCCAACACGTTCGACCGCGATGCGCGGCGCGGCCCGGTCAAGCGCAATGCTGACGGCAGCGTCGACTACAGCGATCCGCAGGTGCGCGACGGCGGCGGACAAGTGACGCTGCGCATCTTCAAGTGCCTGAAGCCTGTCATCGCTGCGGTGAACGGCCCGGCGGTCGGCATCGGCGTCACCATGCAGCTTGCGATGGATATCCGCATCGCCTCCGACGCCGCGCGCTTCGGCTTCGTGTTCTCCCAGCGCGGCATCGTGCCGGAAGCCGCATCGAGCTGGTTCCTGCCGCGCATCGTCGGCATCTCGCAGGCGCTGGAATGGTGCTATTCCGGCCGCGTCTTCCCGGCGCAGGAAGCGCTCGCCGGCCGGCTCGTCAGCAAGGTGGTGCCGCCGGCCGATCTGCTGCCGACCGCGCGTGCACTCGCCAAGGAGTTCGCGGCCAAGACCGCGCCGGTGTCGGTGGCGCTGATCCGCCAGATGATGTGGCGCATGATGGGCGCCGACGATCCGATGGAGGCGCACAAGGTGGACAGCCGCGGCATCTATGCCCGCGGCCGCTCCGACGACGTCAAGGAAGGCGTGGTGTCGTTCCTGGAAAAGCGCCCCGCGCAGTTCAAGAACAAGGTGTCGTCGGACATGCCCGACTATTTCCCGTGGTGGCAAGAGCGCGACTATAAGTGAACGAACGGCGTCAAGCGGCGTCCACACTTGACGGCGTCGTCCTGCTGCACGGCATCAGCAGGACGGCGCGCTCGTTTCGCAGGATGGAGCTGGCACTGAAGGCTGCCGGCTTTGCCACCCTCAATCTCGACTATGATAGCCGGCGCAAGCCACTCGACGTGTTGGCCGAGGACATCCGCCCCTCGCTCGATCGATTCGCAGAGAGCCTCGACGGCTCCGTGAACTTCGTCTGCCATTCCATGGGCGGGCTTCTGGTGCGCGTCTATCTGGCAAGGCATCGCCCGGCGCGGCTCGGCCGCGTCGTGATGCTGGGCACGCCGAACGGCGGCAGCGAGATCGCCGACCGCCTGAAGAACCTCGCGGCTTATCGCGCCTATTTCGGTCCGGCCGGGCAGCAGCTCGTCACCCGCCGCGATGCCGCGACCAGCGCGCTGCTGCCGCCGATCGATTATTCCGCCGGCATCATTGCCGGCAACCGTTCGGTCTATCCGATCACCTCCATGGCCCTGCCGCGGCCGCATGACGGCCGGGTGTCGGTCGCCAACACCAGGCTCGAGGGTATGGCCGATCACATCGTGATCCGCACCTCGCATCCCTGGCTGGTGCGCAACGCCGATGCGATCGCGCAGACCATCGCGTTCTTGCGAGAGGGGCAATTCAGCACAAATCGTCAGGTGGACTAGGCGTGGGCGTTACCCATCCTGTGCAGCTTGAGCATGGCATAGACCGCATTGTTGGCTGGCGTAGGAATGCCAAGCGGGCGGGCGAACTCCACCACCTTTCCGGCGAGCCAGTCGAGTTCGAGCCGGTTGCCGCGTTCGAGATCGTGCAGCATGGAAGCCTTGAAGGTGGGCGGCGAGGCTTCCGCGAATTTCATTCGGTCCTCGGCAAAATTCTCCGGAATGGGAACGCCCCTGGCACGGCCGACCGCCACCACCTCGCTCATCAGGCTGTAAAAGAACGCTCGCGTATCCGGGTCGGCCAGGATCGGCCCCAGCGGCTGGCGAGTCGTTGCGGTCGCGCCTGATAGTCCGACGAGGAATACAAATTTCTGCCAGCGCTCGCGGTCAATCCCGTCGGACACCGAGATGTCGATGCCGGCCGCTTGAGCGGCGTCGGCAAAGGCCTTGAGGCCGTCATCGGGCTTACCGTCGGTTCTGCCGCAGACCATGCGCGCGAACTGGCTCGTGTGGGTGACGACGCCAGGCGCGGACAGCACTGTAGCAATGTAGGCACTTCCGGCGACCACATTGTCGGCGCCGAGAATCGGGGCGATCCTCTCGGCGCTATCGACCCCGTTTTGCAGCGGGATCACCCGGGTGCGCGGTCCGACCAGGGGGAGAGACAACCTGGCTGCCGTCTCGCTGTCCCAAAGCTTGACCGCGAACAGCACGATATCGACCGGACCGACCGTGGCAGGATCATCGGTCACGTTGGGTTCGGGCAAATGAAGATTGCCGAGCACACTCTCGACCTTGAGACCGTTCTTTCTGATCGCCTCGAGGTTGGAGCCGCGTGCGATAAAGAACACGTCGTGCCCTGCCGCGGCCATACGTGCTCCGAAATAACCGCCGAGGGCACCGGCCGCCATCACAGCGATACGCATGTCATATCCTCCCCCCTGCAACGACACTCAGCCGGCAGAGGATATCACGCGACGGACCTGGGTTCGATTCCTTGAACGCCGGGCCCATCGCGTCATTTGGCTGCACTGCAGAATTTGGTCTGCTATCGGTGCATGGCGGACGCTGGCAAGCCGCCTGCCCGACGGATCTATGGCTTCACGGCCTCGTCAGCAGCGCCACACGCCCGATCGCCTTGCGCTCGATCAACAGCCGCATCGCCTTCGCATAGTCTTCCAGCGGCAGCCGGTGCGAGATATTCGGCCGCACCCGGCCGGCCTCGGCCCATTCGCTCAGCGCCTTGAACCTGACCTCGCCGAGCGCGGGATCCTTGCGCACCGCCTCGCCGGCGCGAACGCCGAGCACGCTCGCGCCCTTGATCATCAACAGATTGGTGCGGGCAAGACCGATGCCGCCGGTGAAGCCGACGACGAGAATCCGCGCGCCCCAGTTGATGCAGCGCATCGAGTTCTCGAACACCTCGCCGCCGACAGGATCGAACACGACATCGGCGCCGCGACCGTCGGTGAGGCGCTTGACCGCATCGCGGAACGGCTCGCGCGCATAGAGCACGAGATGGTCCGCGCCACGCGCCTTGGCGATCGCAAGCTTCTCCTCGCTCGAAGCCGCGGCGATCACGGTGGCGCCGAGCAGCTTGCCGATCTCGACCGCGGCAAGTCCGACGCCGCCGCCGGCGCCATGCACCAGCAGCACCTCGCCCGGCCTGATCTGCCCGCGATCGATCAGCGCATGATAGGCGGTGCCGTGCGCGGCCAGGAAGGTCGCGCCTTCCGCGTAGTCGAAAGTCGACGGCACCGGCACGAGCTGCGACGGCGTTGCAACCGTCTCGTCGCAATAGGCGCCGAAGCGCATCTTGACGATCACCTTGTCGCCGACGGCGACACCGGATGCTCCATTGACCTCGACGACATCGCCGGCGGCTTCCGACCCCGGCGTGAACGGCAGCGGCGGCTTGAGCTGGTACTCGCCCGCGGCCATCAGGATGTCGGGAAAGTTGATCCCGGCGGCCCGGATCGCAACCCGCACCTGGCCCGGCTGCAAGGGCACCGAGGCAAAGTTCTCGAGCTGCAGACGCTCGGGCGGGCCGAGCTCGCGGCAAACGACGGCTTTCGGCATCAGGCGGCCCGCGCCTTGAGGCGTGCCAGCGCCTCGCGGATCAGCGGCAAGCGGTCGTTGCCGAAATACATGTCGGTCTTGTCGAGATAGATCGTCGGCGAGCCGAAGCCGCCGCGCGCCATCACCTCCTCGGTGTTGGCCTTGAGTTGATCCTTGATCGCCTGGTCGCCGATGCCGGCAAGGAATTGCGCCGGATCGATCCCGAGTTTAGTGCAGATCTCGGTCAGCACCGCATCCTGCGAAATGTCCTTGTCGTCACCCCAATAGGCCTCGAACACCGCGCGGGCGAACGGCACCATCTTCTCGTTGCCGAGAAGGATGCAGCCGCGCATCGCCTTGACGCTGTTCACCGGGAACACGGTCGGCGGCATCTTGATCGCAAGGCCGGCCGAGCGCGCCCAGTCGGTGAGATCCTTCTTCATGTAGCGCGCCTTCAGCGGCACCGGCTTCTCGCGCTGCGCGTAGACCGACGGGTTGACGGTGTTGAAGATGCCGCCGACCAGGATCGGCCGCCAGGTGATCGGAGCGTCGAACTCCTTCGCGAGCGGCTGGATGTTGTGCCAGGCGAGATAGGTCCACGGGCTGGAGCAGTCGAAGAAGAATTCGATCATGGCGTTTCCCTTTGTCTTTTCCACATTCATTCTCGTCATTCCGGGATGCACCGCAAGGCGCAGGGCTCGCGACTGTGTCGCGCCGCGGAATAACGGGCATCATTTCTTCTCGACCAATTCCTTCGCACGCTGGCCGAACATGTTCTTGCGTGATTCCTCGTCAAACGGCTCCTTGACGAATTTTCCGATCGCAAGCCCCGCCTGCACCTGCGGGCGGGCGCGCACGGTGGCGTACCAGCGCTTGATGTTCGGGAAATCGTCGAGGGTAAAACCCTGCGCCTTGTGGGTCATGGTCCAGGGGAAGCAGGCGATGTCGGCGATCGAATAGTCGTCGCCGGCGATATAGGCGCCGGTCCTGCCGAGCTGGCGGTCGAGCACACCATAGAGCCGCGCGGTCTCGTCGCGGTAGCGCTCGATCGCGTAGGGAATCTTCTCGGCCGCATAGAGCGCGAAATGGCCGTGCTGGCCGAGCATCGGCCCGAGGCCGCCCATCTGCCACATCACCCATTGGATGACGTTCGACCGCGCACGCAACTCCCGCGACAGGAAACGGCCGGTCTTGTCGGCGAGATAGATCAGGATCGCGCCGGTCTCGAACACCGAGAACGGCCCGCCGCCGTCGGCCGGTTGATGGTCGACGATGGCGGGGATCCGGTTGTTCGGGCTGATCGCCAGGAATTCGGGCCGAAACTGCTCGCCGGCGCGGATGTTCACCGGGATCACCTTGTAGGGCAGCCCCAGTTCCTCCAGCATGATCGAGATCTTCCAGCCGTTCGGCGTCGGCGCGTAGTGCAGATCGATCATCGGCGTTCTATTCCCATCACAAAGACTTTTGTTGTTCTGTACCTCCACCTTAGGACATGGCACACAGGCCCTCAATCAGAACCCAACGGGAGGCACCCATGCTGTTTCCAACGACGATCGCAGGCTCGCTGCCGAAGCCGGAATGGCTGGCGGAGCCGAACATGCTGTGGGCACCCTGGAAGTCGGAGGGCGCCGAGCTCGCCCGCGCCAAGCGCGATGCCACGGTGCTGGCGGTCAAGCTGCAGGAAGATGCCGGCGTCGACATCGTCACCGAGGGCGAGCAGGCGCGCCAGCATTTCGTGCACGGCTTCCTGGAGCGAATCGAGGGCATCGATTTCGCCCACAAGGTCGAGATGGGCATCCGCAAGGACCGCTATAAGGCGATGGTGCCGCAGGTGGTCGCACCGCTGCAGCTCAAGGGACGCGTCCACGAGAGCGAGGCCCGTGCGGCGCGCGCGCACACCAGGAACCGGCTGAAATTCACCATGCCCGGCCCGATGACGATCATCGATACCATCGCCGACAAGTATTACGGCGACCGTGTGAAGATGGCCTTCGCTTTCGCCGAGCTTTTGAATCAGGAGGCGAAGGCGTTGCAGGCCGACGGCGTCGACATGATCCAGTTCGACGAGCCCGCCTTCAACGTCTACATGGACCAAGTGCGCGACTGGGGCATCAAGGCGCTGGAGCGCGCCGCCGAAGGCCTGACCTGCGCCACCGCCGTGCACATCTGTTACGGCTACGGCATCAAGGCCAACACCGACTGGAAGCAGACGCTTGGCGGCGAGTGGCGGCAATACGAGGAGACCTTCCCCGTCATCGACAAGAGCACGATCCAGCAGGTCGCGATCGAATGCCGCAACTCGAAGGTGCCGATCGAACTGCTCGCGGCGCTTCCCGGCAAGATCGTGCAGGCCGGCGTGATCGACGTCGCCAGCGACGAGATCGAGACCGCTGAGGACGTCGTCAAGGTGATCGAGGCGGTCGCGAGGCACGTGCCGAAGGGCAACATCATCGCGACCACCAATTGCGGCATGGCGCCGATGCGGCGGGACATCGCGGAAGCCAAGCTGATCGCGCTGGGCGCCGGTGCCAAGCTGGCTCGGCAGCGGCTGGCGTAAGGATGACGCCGGCCGATCAACCCAGAACGGCCATCGCGCTCGGATGCAACACCGGCCGGTAGCCGGCCTGGAAGGCGCGCAACGTCGATGGCGGCGTCAGCAGCATTGCCGGCTCCGGTACGTCGGCCCGGCCGTAACCGGCAAACGACCAGCGCAACATGGCGCCGTCGGCGACGAGGTAGCTGTCCCCGCTCGCCTGCACCATCGTCCCGTCGGGCAAGTCGCGCAATCGCGTCGGCAGCGGATGCAGCCGCTTCTTGCCGCGGTCGAGCCGCTCGGCATGCAGCACCGCATCCATCGCCTTGGCGCTGAGATCGCTCACGCCGTTGCCCTGCTCCCAGCAGCTGCGAAACCGCTTGGCATCGTCACGGCGGCAGTAGAAGCAGGGCCGGTGTCCGGCCGCAAACGCGGTGGCCTCATCGAGGAAGAACAGCTCGGTCCAGCTCTGACGGCTCATCACCTTGCGCCGCCGTCCCCTGAACTCGCAGACGCAGGTGAGCCAGGCCGGGCTCGACCAGCGCTTGTTCAGAAGCGTGCGCGTCGCCGGATCGTGGATGATGCCGCGATTGCCGGTGAAGGTGCCGCGATGGTCTGAGGCGACGATGTCGCCGGTGGGCGTGACGCGGTTTTGCAGGGGCATGTTTCTTACTTCCCCCTCGCCCCGCTCTTGCGGGGAGAGGGTTGGGGTGAGGGGCTTGTCCGCAAAGATAGTGAGAGATGAACTCGCGGTGACTCCCCCTCACCCGATCGCTCCGCGATCGACCTCTCCCCGCAAGCGGGGCGAGGTGACTCCTCACGCCGCCCCGTCGCGGATCGGCGGCTGGAACGACAGCGCGGTATCCCAGGGAAAGTAGATCCAGGTGTCCTGCGACACCTCGGTGATGTAGGTGTCGACCAGCGGCCGGCCCTTCGGCTTGGCGTACACGGTCGCGAAATGCGCATCGGGCAGCAATTGGCGCACCAGCCTGCCGGTCTTGCCGGTATCGACGAGGTCGTCGACGATCAAGAGCCCCTTGCCGGTGCCGCCGCCGAGCTTGGCAGTCTGCTCCGAAATGCCCTTGAGCACTTTCAGGTCGCCCTGCTTGTCGTGGTCGTAGCTGGCGACGCAGACGGTATCGATCACCCGCAAGCCGAGCTCGCGCGCCACGATCGCTGCGGGCACCAGCCCGCCGCGGGTGATCGCGATCACCGCTTGGAACGGGCCGACCTCATTGAGCCGCCAGGTCAGCGCCCGGCAGTCCCGATGGAATTGATCCCACGAGACCGGAAACGGCCTGCCGGCTCGCTCCTGTGCACTCGGTTCGGAATTTCGTTCAGCCATATCGTCTCAACCCGCCGGCTTCTTCTGCGCGGCCTGCACTTGCTTCAGCATCTCCTTCACCGCGATCATCGCCGCGGCGAGCTTTTCCGGATCGCGCGAGCGGACCACGAGATTGGTGTTCGGCTTCTGGTTCTCGTCCTGGAACGGATAGCTGCCGATGATGGTGTCCGGATTGGCTTCCGCGATCGCCCGCAGCGGGCCGCCGATGTCGCCTTCCCGCGCGTCGGCCCTGACCGAGTCCGACAGCATCCGCACGCCGGATTTCAGCGTCGGCGCCACGATGTCCATCATCGCCTGCATGATGGTGGGGATGCCGGCCATCACGATGACATTGCCGAGCTTGAAGCCCGGCGCCAGGATCGTCGCGCTCTGAATCAGCTCGGCGCCGTCAGGCACCCGGGCCATCCGCAGTCGCGCCTCGTTGAGGTCCTGCTCGCTCCAGCGCTCCCTGAACCGCGCCACCACCTCGGGGTGATGATGGATATCGACCCCGAACGCCTTCGCCACGCTGTCGGCGGTGATGTCGTCATGGGTCGGCCCGATGCCGCCGGTGGTGAACACGTAGGTGTACCTATGCCGCAGCGCATCAAGGGCGGAGACGATGTCGGCCTCGTCATCGGCGACGACGCGGACCTCCTTCAGGTCGATGCCGATGTTGGTCAGGTATTCGGCGATGAAGCCGATGTTCTTGTCCTTGGTCCGGCCGGACAGGATCTCGTCGCCGATCACCAATATCCCCGCCGTGACGATCTCGCTCATGGTCACATTCCCTAACTTGATCCCCTGACATTGCCGATCCAATGCCTTGATGTCACGGGGTTTTGCCGCCGAATTAAGCAGACCTCAGCCGGTTTTTCGGGCAGGCCTTCCACTTCACCCATAGCAAATGCCGCAAGCCAATGCATATCGCGCTGGCCCGCCCCTTGCTACCATCCCATCAAGTCATGCACTGTGTCACATGGCTTGGGAGGGCAGTCGGGCTATATGGCAGTCGCGTTCGATGAGATGAATGGCCTCGGCGAGGATCTCCGCCCGGCCTACCAGGAGCTCTCCCGCTGGCTCAAAGAGACGCCGCCGGATGCGCTCGAATATCGACGCCAGGAAGCGGAGCTCTTGTTCCGCCGGATCGGCATCACCTTCGCGGTCTATGGCGACGCCGAGGCCCAGGAGCGGCTGATCCCCTTCGACGTCATCCCCCGCATCATGTCGGCGACCGAGTGGACGCTGCTGGAGAAGGGCCTCAAGCAGCGCGTGCTCGCGCTCAACATGTTCTTGAAGGACATCTATCACGGCCGCGACATCCTGCGCGCCAACGTCATCCCCGAGGACCTGATCTTCCAGAACCCGGTGTTCCGGCCGGAGATGAACGGCCAGGACGTGCCGCACGACATCTACGTCCACATCGCCGGCATCGACATCATCCGCACCGATCCCGACAATTTCATTGTGCTGGAGGACAATGCGCGCACGCCATCCGGCGTGTCCTACATGCTGGAAAACCGCGAGATCATGATGCGGCTGTTTCCGGACCTGTTCGCGCGGCACCGCGTCGCGCCGGTGGACCGTTATCCGGACGAGCTGCTGTCGGCGCTGCGGTCGGTCGCGCCGCACAGCGCCTCCGCCGAGCCGACAGTCGCGCTGATGACGCCGGGCGTCTACAACTCGGCCTATTACGAGCACTCCTTTCTCGCCGACAAGCTCGGCATCGAGCTGGTCGAGGGGCGCGACCTCATCGTCAAGAACGACGAGGTGTTCATGCGCACCACCGAGGGGCTGAAGCGGGTCGACGTGATCTACCGCCGCGTCGACGACGATTTCCTCGATCCCCTCACCTTCCGGCCGGACTCCGCGCTCGGCGTCCCCGGACTGATGTCGGCCTACGCCGCCGGCAACATCACGCTCGCCAATGCAGTCGGCACCGGCATCGCCGACGACAAGGCGATCTATTCCTACATGCCGGACATCGTAAAATTCTATCTCAGCGAGGAGCCGATCCTGAAGAACGTGCAGACCTGGCGCTGCCGCGAACCGCAGGATCTGTCCTATGTGCTCGACAACCTCGCCGACCTCGTCGTCAAGGAGGTGCACGGCTCGGGCGGCTACGGCATGCTGATCGGCCCCGCCGCCACCAAGGCGACGATCGAGGCGTTCCGCGACAAGCTCAAGCGCGAGCCGGAAGGCTTCATCGCCCAGCCGACGCTGGCGCTGTCGACCTGCCCGACCTGCACCGACAAGGGGCTGGCGCCGCGTCATGTCGACCTCCGCCCGTTCGTGCTGACCGGCTCCAGCCACACCACCATCGTGCCCGGCGGGCTGACCCGCGTCGCGCTGAAGGAAGGCTCGCTCGTCGTCAATTCGAGCCAGGGCGGCGGCACCAAAGACACCTGGATACTGAGTGAGTGATTTGAAGCCAAACGCGCTGCGCGAGCCCTCCCTCCCCCTGCAAGGGGGAGGGTCGGGGTGGGGGTCGGCCGCATACGCCGAATGGAGAGAAAACCCCCACCCGCCGCTGCGCGTCGACTTCCCCCTTTCAGGGGGAGGTGAAACACGTTTCGCCTTGTAGGGACTATCGCATGCTGTCGCGCACCGCCGAAAACCTGTTCTGGCTGGCCCGTTATGTCGAACGCGCCGAATATCTGGCGCGCACCATCGATGCGACGTTGCGCGTCACCGCGCTGCCCGCGGCCTATGTCGGCAAGACCAATGAGTGGGATTCCGCACTGCTCACCGCCGGCGTCGGCGCAAGCTTCTACGATCACTATGAGGAAGCCGACGAGCGGAACGTCATCGAGTATCTCTCCTTCTCGTCGGAAAATCCGTCCTCGATCAAGAACTGCATCGAGGCGGCGCGGCTCAATTCACGCTCGGTACGGACAGCGCTGACGTCGGAGATGTGGGACACCATCAATTCGGCGTGGATCGAGCTGCAGGCGGTCTGGAACAAGGGTCCCGCCAACCGCGAGGAGCTCGCCAAATTCCTGCGCTTCGTGCAGGAGACCTCGCTGCGCTTCGACGGCTCGGCCTACCGAACCATGCTGCGCAACGACGCCTACTGGTTCTCGCGGCTCGGCGTCCATCTCGAGCGCGCCGACAACACGGCGCGGATTCTCGACGTGAAGTATCACATGCTGTTACCCGAGGAGGAGCATGTCGGCGGCCCGCTGGATTACTACCAGTGGACCTCCATTCTGCGCTCGGTGTCGGCAACGACCGCCTATCACTGGGTCTACCGGGAAACCCTGAAGCCCTGGCTGATCGCCGACCTGTTGATCCTCAACGATACGCTGCCGCGCTCGCTTGCCAGCTGCTACAGCAACCTAGTGCGCAACCTCGACCAGATCGGCGTCGCCTATGGCCGCCAGGGCGCCTCGCAACGCCATGCCCGCGGCATCAGGAACCGGCTCGAGCACAGCAACATGGACGATATCTTCCAGCACGGCGTGCACGAATTCATCCAGGAGTTCATCGCGGACAACTCACGGCTGGGTGAGATCATCACCAAGCAATATCTGATCTGACCGGTTTTGAGGCAAAATCTCGTCATGGCCGGGCAAAAGCGCGAAGCGCGTCTTTCGTGACATAGGTGACCCCCGGCCATCGACATCTTGATTTCGCGGCCGATTAGGAAGAAAGACGTGGGTGCCCGGGAAGGGTCCGGGCATGACACTCCTGCCCTGAAAAGACCGATTGAACACCGGTTGAGCCATGCGCCTGCGGATAGCCCACACCACCACCTATCGCTACGAGCCGGCGGCCTCGGGCGTGATCCAGATTCTGCGGATGACGCCCGGCAGCCATGACGGCCAGTATGTCGCGGATTGGCAGATCGACGTCTCGACCGATTCCCGGCTCGACACCCATGAGGACGCCTTCGGCAACGTCACCCATGTGCTGACGCATGGTTCGATCAGTGACCTCACGATCCATTGCGAGGGCCTGATCGAGACCCAGGATACCGGCGGCGTGCTGCGCGGCAGCGACGAGCGGTTTCCGCCGAGCCTGTTCCTGCGTCCCACACCGCTGACCGACCTCAACCCGGCAATGACGGCCGTCGTGCGCGAGCTGCGCGCGGAAGCCGGCGCCGACGTGCTCGGTTTCCTGCACGCGCTGATGGTGCAGATCTACGAGCACATGACCTTCGACGAGGACCCGACCAACAGCGCCACCTCGGCCGCCGAGGCGTTCGCGCTGAAGCGCGGGGTCTGCCAGGACTACGCGCACATCCTGATCGCCTGCGCGCGCGCCGGCGGCGTTCCGGCGCGGTTCGTCTCCGGCCACTTCCTGCGCTCCGATGGCATGGTCAACCAGCAGGCCGGCCATGCCTGGGCCGAGGCCTTCGTGCCCGATCTTGGCTGGATCGGCTTCGACGCCGCCAACGGCATCTGCACCACCGACGCCCATGCCCGCGTCGCGATCGGCCTCGACTATCTCGGCGCCGCCCCGGTCCGCGGCACCCGCTATGGCGGCGGCAACGAGACGCTGACGGTCGCGGTCAAGGTCGACCAGGCCGGCCGTCCAGGACAGTGGCAGAGCCAGACGCAGTCGTAGGGCTGATCCCTCTCCGCGTCCGTCATTGCGAGCCAACGGGTCGCGCGAACGCGCGCCCGATGACAGGCTCCGGGAAGCAATCCATCTGATCGCTTGCGGAGGCATGGATTGCTTCGCCGCTTCGCTCCTCGCAATGTCCGCAGGGGTGCTATGATCGCTGCTTCAAACCACACCAGCGGGACAAGCCATGGCCACCGTAAAACTGCTTTCCGACGACGAGCTCTCGGCGGAAGCACGCGCCGTCTTCGACGACATCCGCAAGGCGCGGAACTCGGACTTCGTCAACAATTTCTGGCGCGCGCTGGCGCATGATCCGAAGACCCTGCGGCGGACCTGGGAGAGCATCAAGGAGGTGATGGCACCCGGCGCGCTCGACCCGAAGGTCAAGGAGATGCTCTACGTCGCCGTCTCGGTGGCCCACGGCTGCAGCTATTGCATTCACTCGCACACCGCGAGCGCCCGCGCCAAGGGCATGACTGACGCCGAATATCAGGAAATGCTGGCAATCGTCGGCATGGCCGCCGAGACCAACCGGCTGGTCACGGCGCTCGGCGTACCGGTCGACGAGGCCTTCCTGGTCGATGCACCTGCGGAACGAAGCCGGGAGCCGTGACGGCCCTGCCTGTCTCGCAATGAGTGATGTCACGAAATGCGCTCAACGTCGGATTTGAGGACAACCAGGAAACGGGCAGCTTCGCCGCCCGTCACCACCCGATGATCGAAGGTCAGCGATAGCGGCAGCGTGCGTCGGACCGCAACCTGCCCCCGAAGCGCGACCACGCGCTCCGAAATCCGCCCGGCGCCGACGATCGCCGTCTGCGGCGGCACGATGATGAGATTAGCAAACCGGCCTCCGATCATTCCGAAGTTCGACAACGTGATCGTCGCACCGCGCAGTTCCTCCGGGGGTATCGCGCGCGCGATTGCGTCGGCTCGCAGACGGTCGAGTCCGGCCCGCAGGTCCGATACACTCCGCTCCGCGACATTGCGCAGCACGGGAACGATCAGGCCGCCGCCGGTGTCGACGGCGATGCCGAGATCGATGCGCTCGATCAGGCGCCGTTCTCCTGTACCGGAATGATACCAGGCATTGAGCGCGGGCTCTGCCTTGCAGGCAGCGGCGATCGCCCGCGCCAGGCGGATTGTCACGTCCTCGCCCTGCCGCCAATCGTCGATGTCGGCCTCATCGGTGACCGTCGCGGGGACGATTTCCGCATGCGCTGCCGTCATGCGTTGGGCCATCGCGCGGCGCAAGCCGCGCAGCGGCTCGGCGGGTCCGCTGTGAGACATCCGCTTCGCCGCCCTCTCAACGTCGGCCCGCGTGATGGTGCCGCCGGGCCCGGTCGCCTCGACGAGATCGAGCGCGACGTCAAGCTTGCGCGCAAGGGCGCGCACTGCCGGAAACACTTGGGCTCCCTGCCCGCTGGGCGGCGAAGCAGTTACTGGCGCCGGCCGCTGCTCGCCGGTGTCGAGTTCGCCCACAATCGTGCCGGTGTCCTGCCCTGCGTCCTCGGCAAACTCGACGAGCGGCGCGCCGACCTTCACGATATCGCCCTTGGCACCGAACAGGCGCGCGATGCGTCCGCTCGACGGCGCCGGTATCTCGACCACCGCCTTGTCGGTCTCGACCGAAACGAGCGGCTGATCGGTTACGACGTGATCGCCCTCGTTGACGTACCAGGTGACGATCTCGGCTTCTTCAAGACCTTCACCAAGGTCTGGCAACGTGAACTGGCGCATGGCACAAGGTCCGTTGGTGTTCAGTTGTACTGATGCGCCTTTCGGGCTGCGGTCACGATGCGTCCGACCGACGGCATGTAGCGTTGCTCGAGGCGGGCCATCGGGACGATCGTGTCGTAGCCGGTGACGCGGGTCACGGGTGCGAGCAGCGAGGATAGTCCGCGCTCGGCGATCATGGCTGCGATCTCCGCGCCAAATCCGCCGGTGTGCGCGGCCTCGTGCACGATGACGCAGCGCCCGGTCTTTGC
Organism: Bradyrhizobium sp. USDA 4506; assembly: GCF_054058795.1. Classification (NCBI taxonomy): domain Bacteria; kingdom Pseudomonadati; phylum Pseudomonadota; class Alphaproteobacteria; order Hyphomicrobiales; family Nitrobacteraceae; genus Bradyrhizobium; species Bradyrhizobium sp. USDA 4506. Next base: position 3,764,109 of record NZ_JBSSBM010000002.1, read on the forward strand.
GACCGACCTGAGCACGGTGTTTTCATCGTAGGGCTTGAGCGTGGCGAGGTCGATAACCTCGGCAGCGATGCTCTCGTCGGCGAGCGCGTCCGCTGCGGCCATCGTTTCCTTCAGCATCGCACCCCAGCTGATCAGCGTGACGTCGCGACCTTCCCTCTCGACAAAGGCGCGATCCATCGGCAAGGCTTCGCCGTTGTCCTCGACCTCGCCTTTCACGGCGCGGTACAACCGCGTCGGCTCCAGGAACACCACCGGATCGGGATCGCGGATCGCGGCGAGGAGAAGTCCATAGGCGCGCTCCGGCGACGAAGGCATCACGACACGCAAGCCCGGAATGTGGGCCAGCATCGCCTCAGTGCTCTCGGAATGATGCTCGGGTGCGCGAATGCCGGCACCATGCGGCGTGCGCAGAACCATCGGACAAGTGAGCCGTCCCTGGGTACGGTTGCGCATCCGTGATGCGTGGTTCACCAGCTGATCGAGACAGGGATAGATAAATCCCATGAACTGGATTTCGCCGACCGGCTTCAGTCCCTGCGCGGCCATGCCGACGCAAAGCCCGCTGATCAGGAGTTCGGCAAGCGGCGTATCGAGGACGCGCTCCGGACCGAAGCGCTCCTGCAAGCCGACGGTCGCGCGGAAGACGCCGCCGTTGACGCCGACATCCTCGCCGAGCACGACCACATCGGGATCATCCGCCATCGCGCGGCCGAGCGCCTGATTGATGGCTTCGACCAACGTGAGTTCAGGCATCGTCCTCTCCCGCGAGTTCGCGACGCTGCGCGGCATACGCCTCGGGCAGATCGGCATAGAGGTTGTCGAACATGGTTTCTGCTCGGCGTGGCGGCGTCTTCAGATAGCGCTCCACCGCCGCCTCGATGCGCTCATGGCACTCGGCGGCAAGCCGCTCCTCATCCGCCTTGGTCCACATCTTCTGACCCACAAGATAGGACCGGAGGCGCGCGATCGGCTCTTCCTTCCAATGCGCCTGGACTTCTTCGGCCGAACGATAGCGCAATGCATCATCTGACGTCGTGTGATCGCCGAGCCGATAGGTGACCGCTTCGATGAAGTGAGGGCCCTTGCCGTCGCGGGCAGCGGCAATGGCCTCCTCGGCCGCTGCACGCATCGCCACCACGTCACTCCCGTCCACCTGCTCGCCGCTGAACCCGGCGCCGATAGCCTTCTGCGCCAGCGTCTCGGAACCCGTCTGCAGACGCAACGGCACCGATATGGCCCATTGATTGTTGGTGGCGACGAACACGAGCGGCAATTTGTGAACGCCGGCGAAATTCATGGCCTCGTAGACATCGCCTTTCGAGGTGGCGCCGTCGCCGAACATGCAGACGGCCACGCGCGGCTCCTTGCGCAACTTCAGGGCGTAGGCAACGCCGGCGGCATGCGGCGCCTGTGATCCGACGGGAACGCAGAACGGGAAATCGTGCACCGGACCGGAGAATTGATTGCCGCGTTCATCGCCGCCCCAGAACAGCAGGATCTCCTCCAGCGCGACGCCACGCCAGAGCAACGCGCCGTTGTCGCGATAGGAGGGCAACAGAACGTCATCCTCCCGCATCGCACTCGCGATGCCGACCGACACCGCCTCCTGGCCGAGCGAAATGGCATAGGTTCCCAGCCGACCGGTGCGCTGCAATGCAACAGCCTTTCGGTCGAACAGACGCAAGAGCACCATCGACCGGTAAAGTTCGACCAGCAGCTTGGCATCGGTGGCGAAGGCAGGAAGCGGCCGCTCTATCGAGCCGTCGGGCGCGAGGTAATTGCGGCGGCGCACCTCAAAGCGCGCAATGACGGGGAGCTCTTCGTTTGCTCTTTTGCTGGCCACGCGCTCATTCCTGGAGCGGTTCTGCCTCCCACATTCAGTTATTTGGTGTTAGGGCCGCGACGATGCAATACCGTGGCAGCATCGCTCTTGGCGCACGCGTCAGCGGCCGGGTCGTGAGGATCGATCGACAGGATCCGTGGAACAGCGCCGCGACTGCGGTATAAGAGAGCATGGCAAATGGTCAGGTTGTCCTCGTAACAACTGCACCGTTGGACGGCGGCCCGCCGGTCCGCTCGGTCTTCTTCGTAGCCGAAGGAGACGCGGCAAAGGCTACGGCGATCATTGCGGACGTGATGGCCCCCAATGAAACGGTCGAAGCGTTGGGGCCGCTTCCCGAAGCGGCTGTGAAGGCGCTCGGGTTGAAACCCGGTGACTACACCCACACCTGACTTGCATCGGATAGCTGTCCGGCGCGCGATGGTCTGCGGCCGCATCCTTGCGCAGAGGGTGTGATCTTGACGCGGCACCCTCGCTTACGCGGTCCCGATCACAACGCGGGGAGCCCTCTTTCTCGAGCAAGGGACATGGCGTAATCTGCAGCGAGCTGCCCTTGGACGGGACGGGCCGACGTCGCCGTTTGAAGTAACGGGCAGCGGTCAGGCCGTCGGCAGGCATCGCAGTCTGAAAGCAGCGCCTGCCTTATGTGGCGCTCCCTCAACTTCAACATGAAGCAGGTTGGCCTGCCGCGCGCGCGGCAGACAAGGGCAGTGCTTAACCCTTGGAGGACGACATGGCGACATTCATATTGAGGATCGACTGGACCGACCAGGGAATTCGTAATGTCAAGGAAGCTCCCAAGCGCAGCCGAGCGGCGAAAGAACTCGCCAAGACTCTCGGTGTCGAAATCAAGGAGGTCTATCTCACCTCCGGCGAGCATGACATCCTTCTCCTCGCCGAAGCACCGCTCGGCGACAACATCACAAAGCTCGCGCTTGCCCTCAGCTCTCTGGGAAACATACGCACTTGCACCTCACGGGCCTGGCCGGAGGCGGAGTGGACCAAGCTGATATCCGAGCTCCCGTAGCTACGTCGGATATCCCGATGGATCTCTGCGCGGCCTGACTGACGGGCGCCGTCGCAGACTTGCCCCGGCGATCGGCGCGGGAGTGCGCGCATGCGCAGGACCAGCCGCGGCTTTGGTCGTGTGAATAAATAAGGATACGAAGCGCACGAGGGCAACGGCACACGTCGTCGCCGGCGGGCCACCACGCGCTACTTATCCAGCCAGACATCCTCGAAGCGCAGATTGTTGTACTGGCTGTTGTCGTGCGGATGGAAATTCTTCACGTAGGGCTGCCAGCAATTGCCGGCCGATGAGTGCAGGATGACCGGCCGCGCGGCGTCGTCGACCAAGAGGTGCTCGATGTCGAATACGATCTTGCGGCGCTTGTCCTTGTCGACCTCGCGCGACTGCGCCGCCAGCAGCTTGTCGACTTCGGCGTTGCAATACTGGGTGTAGTTGCGCTCGGAGTTGCAGGAATAGTTCTCGACCAGATTGCCGTCGGGATCGTCGACGCTGACGCCGGTGACGTTGAGGCCGATGGTGTAGTCCTTGCGCTGCAGCCGCGAGTACCAGCGCGGCGTGTCCAGAATGTCGAGCTCGGCTGTGATGTAGATCTTCTTGAGCTGGTCGCCGAGGATCACCGCCGGGTCGCGATAGGTCGGCAGATTGCGGGTCTGGATCTTGATCGACAGCGGCTTGGCGTCGCTGTAGCCGAGCTTCTGCATGATCGCCTGTGCCTCGGCGAGGTTCTTTCCGGTATCGGGGCCGTATCCCATCAGCGTCGACAGGATCTCCGGCGGCATGCCCCACTCGCCTTCGGGCTTGGCCTGCATCGCGCCGCCAAGCCGCCCGCTGCCCTCGAACAGGATACCGTTGAAGGCCTTGCGATCCAGCGCCAGCGACATCGCCTTACGGATCTCCGGATTGTCGAACGGCGGATTGACGCGGTTGACCAGAAGATTGATCTGCAAATTGGTCGAGGTCATCTCGCAGATCGCGTTCGGCGCCCGCGCCTTGACGTCCTTCATCAGGGGAATGCTGACGTCGGACGGAAAGGTGATGTCGTAGTCGCCGGTCGCGAATGCCAGCATCCGCGTGGCACGGCTGTCGATCGAGCGCACCGTGATCTCGTCGAGATACGGCCGGTCCTTCTTGAAGTAATCGGGGTTACGGACCAGACGGATCGAATCACCGCGCCGGAACTCGACGAACTTGAACGGCCCGGTGCCGACCGGTTTGGTGCGCATCACCTGCTGCGGCACGTGGCAGGGATAGACCACCGAGAAGGCGCTGGCGAGCAGCGCCAAGAGACCGGGCTGCGGCTCGGTCAGCTCGAAAGTGGCCTCATCGTCGCCATTGATGCTGACATCCTTGAGCTTCGAGTACCAGACCTTGCGCGGGTTGCGCTTGAAGTCCTGTGTTTTGACGTCTTGGGTCTCGCTCTTGCCGATCAGCATCCGCCAGGTGCACTGCACGTCCTTGGCCGTGAACGGCTGACCGTCATGCCACTTCACGCCGTGCCGCAGCTTGAAGGTAAGCTTTGTGTTGGTCTGATCCCACGACCAGCTCTCGGCGAGATCGGGGATCACGGTGTCGATGCTTTCGTGCACCTTGGCCGGATCGAACACCACGAGGTTGTTGAAGACGGCCGCGAACGGCATCACCGAGGCGATGGTGGATTCCTCGAGCAGCGAGGTCGAGGGCGGATTGTCGTTGTGATAGAGCCGCAGCGTGCCGCCCTGCTTCTGCGCCGATGCAGGGCTCGCGGCCATCGCCGCGATACCCAATGCCACAATGCACGCGGCCAGTTTGAACGACATTCCCGCCTCCCGAAATTTCTTGTTGTCGTCGGTTGCAGGCAGTCGAGCACAACACCCCGCCCCTCGCAACGACGCGAGGCCAAGATCATTGCCGGCTGCGCGCCACGCAGAGCGAGACCGGAATGCTCGCGACCTCGATGGCCGGAACAGGGCACCCGGACGGACCATCGCCAGGACCGGCGCCCGGCCCACGTGACCGGCCATCGCACGTCCCGTCACGGGGAATTGGGGTTGGATGCATCCTCGAAATTGGCTACTAGTTTCCCGCCGAGAAACTCGGACCGTCTGAGGGCTTTAAATGACCTATTGCTGCGGAATTCTGGTGCGCGACGGGCTCGTCATGATCGCCGATACCCGCACCAATGCCGGCCTCGACAATGTCTCGACCTTCCGCAAGCTGCACATCTTCGAAAAGCCCGGCGAGCGCATCATGGCGATCGCCAGCGCCGGCAATCTGGCGATCAGCCAGTCGGTGCTGTCGACCCTGACCGAGGGTATGGAAAATCCGGACACCGGCGAGCTCGAGACGCTGATGAACGCCCCGACCATGTTCCAGGCGGCGCAGCGGATCGGCCGCGCCATCCGCTCCGTGCACGCCACCGAGGGCGACGCGCTGCGTGCCGAGGATGTCTCCTTCGACGTCTCGTTCCTGTTCGGCGGCCAGATCAAGGGCTCGCGGATGCGCCTGTTCATGGTCTACACCGCCGGCAACTTCATCGAATGCACCACCGACACGCCGTACCTGCAGATCGGCGAGCACAAATACGGCAAGCCGGTGCTCGACCGCGCCATGCATTACGACGTCGAGCTCTACGAGGCGCTGAAGACCGGGCTGATCTCGATGGATTCGACGATGCGCTCCAACCTCGGCGTCGGCCTGCCGATCGACGTGCTGGTGGTGCGCACGGACGCCTGCGAGGCCGATCTCAATCACCGCATCGAGGCCGGCGAGCCCTATTTCCACGACCTGCGCTCGCGCTGGTCGGCGGCGCTCCGTGCGGCGCACCAGAACATTCCACGCCCACCCTACAAGAACGAAACCGAAGCAAAAACCAAGTAAGAGGAAACTCGGATGACTGAGGCAACCAGCAAGATCGCACTCGTGACCGGCGCCGGCACCGGCGTTGGACGCGCCGCGTCGCTCGCTTTGATGGACAAGGGCTACACCGTAGTGCTCGCCGGACGCCGCATGGAGATGCTGGAAGAGACCGCCAAGCTCGGTCCCGCCGGCAAGAGCCTGTGCGTGTCGGCCGACATGGCCAACCCGGCCGCGATCGCGGCGCTGTTCGACAAGGTGAAGGCGACCTATGGCCGGCTCGATGTGCTGTTCAACAATGCCGGCATGGGCGCGCCGCCGGTGAACTTCGAGGATCTGCCGCTCGAGCAATGGCAGGCGGTGGTCAACACCAACCTCACCGCGCCGTTCCTGTGCACCCAGCACGCCTTCCGCATCATGAAGGACCAGAAGCCGCGCGGCGGCCGCATCATCAACAACGGCTCGATCTCGGCGCATGCGCCGCGGCCGTTCTCGGCCGCCTACACCTCGACCAAGCACGCCATCACCGGCCTCACCAAGTCGTCCAACCTCGACGGCCGGATGTATGACATCGCGGTCGGTCAGGTCGATATCGGCAATGCCGCGACCCCGATGACCGACCGCATGGTCAACGGCCCCGGCGTGCTGCAGCCGGACGGCACCACCAAGCACGAGCCGCGCATGGACGCCAAGGCGGTCGGCGATGCCGTTGCCTACATGGCCGGCCTGCCGCTCGACGCCAACGTGCTGTTCATGACTGTGATGGCGACCAAGATGCCGTTCGTCGGCCGGGGCTGATCTGCTCCTTCTCCCTGCTTGCGGCAGGACTATCGCGACGGCCGGCCGGGCTTGTCCCGGCCATGCCGTCGCAGGGGCGCGCCGCCAAAATATCGAAAACAACCCCATGCAAAGGAACCGGCAGCTGCCGGCTTTCGACACGGCAACTTGACACGTCGGGCAAATCAGCGATACTTTTCCATTATTCCGAAATCCCGCAAGTGCCCTCGCTCCGGGGGATATCACATCTGTTGCAGCCGGAGCCGATTCCGTCATTGCGAGGAGCGTCAGCGACGAAGCAATCCATATCTCCGCATGCGGTGAGATGGATTGCTTCGCTTCGCTCGCAATGACGGGTGGAGAGAACTCCCTACTCCAGCTTCTCGACGTCCCGCAGCGTCGGGAACAGCTTCATCCAGAGCAGCGCGACCGCAACCGTGGCGACGCCGCCGAGGACGGCCGACGGCACGGTGCCGAGCAGCGCCGCGGTGACGCCGCTCTCGAACTGGCCGAGCTGGTTCGACGCGTTGATGAACAGGAAGTTCACCGCGCCGACACGGCCGCGCATCTCGTCGGGGGTGGCGAGCTGCACCAGCGAGAAGCGGATCACGACGCTGATCGTGTCCGCAGCGCCGAGCACCGCGAGCGCCAGCGCCGACAGCCACAGCCAGTGCGACAGCGCGAACACCACCGTCGCGACGCCGAACACGATCACCGCCTGGAACATGCGCATGCCGACGCGGCGGTTGATGGTGTGCCGCGCCAGCACCATCGTCATCAAGAGCGCACCGACCGCGGGCGCGGCGCGCAGGATGCCGAGGCCGAGCGGGCCAGCTTGCAGGATATCGCGCGCATAGATCGGCAGCAGCGCGGTGACGCCGCCGAACAGCACCGCGAAAAGGTCGAGCGAGATGGTGCCGAGGATCGCCGGATTGCTGCGAACGAAGGTGACGCCGGCAAACAGGTCGTCCGACGACCCGCCGTTCTTCACCGGCGCCTGCTGCAACCGGCCGATGCCGCCGGTGAGCAGCGCGCCGAACAGCCAGAACACCATCATGATGCCGTAGGGCGCGCTCGGCATCAGGGCATAGGCAAAGCCGCCGAGCGCGGGTCCGGTGATGGTCGCGACCTGCGCCGCGCCGCTCGATATCGCGGTCGCCCGCTGCAGCGAGCCTTGCGGCGCGATCAGCGGCAATAGCGCGGCGGTCGCCGGACTCTCGAACGCGCCGGCGATCCCGAGCACGAAGGTCGCGACGAAGATCTGTATCTCGGAGATGGTGCCGGCAAAAGTGCTTCCGGCAAGAAACAATGCGGTCAGCGCCTCCGCGATCTGGCAGGCCTGCACGACGCGCTTGCGCTCGAAGCGGTCGGCGGCGTGGCCGGCGACGAACACCAACAGCGCCGTCGGCAGAAACTGCACCAGTCCGACCATGCCGAGGTCGAACGCGCTGCCGGTCAGATCATAGATCTGCCAGCCGATCGCCACCGCGCCGATCTGGCTGGAGAAGCGCGACAGGCTGCGCGACGACAAGAAGAACAGGAACGGTCTGTGGCCGAGCAGATCGCGGGCGCCGGCCGGCGTGGCGGAGGACATGGATGATTGCGTGGCCGAGCGCCTGCAACTTGTCAATGGCAGGAGAGAGAACGCGCAACAGCATTGCGCTGCGCGAGGCCCCTGCCCATAATCCCGCGAGAGTTCTTGGGGGCGTGATGCTGCAGTTGCAATCGGCGTTCGGCGTGGTGGCGTTGCTCTTGATTGCCTGGGCGCTGAGCGAGAATCGCCTGAAGGTGTCGCTGCGCCAGGCGTCGATCGGGCTTGTCGTCACGATCGTCACGGCTCTGGTGCTGATCAAGGTGCCGCTGGTGACGCAGGCCTTCGGCGCGATCAATGACGCGGTCGGCACGATCGCGGCCGCGACGCGCGCCGGCACCGCCTTCGTGTTCGGCTATGTCGGCGGCGGCCCCGCGCCGTTCGATCCCAAGGCGCCCGGCTCGGATTTCATCCTCGCCTTCCAGGCGCTGCCGATCGTGCTGGTCATGAGCGTGCTGACGACGCTGTTGTTCTATTGGCGCGTGCTGCCGCCTGTTGTGCACGGCATGGCCTGGCTGCTCGAGCGCACGCTCGGCGTCGGCGGCGCGGTCGGGCTCTCGACCGCGGCCAATATCTTCCTCGGCATGGTCGAAGCGCCGCTCTTCATCCGCCCCTATCTGGCGCAGCTCACCCGCAGCGAGTTGTTTCTGGTGATGACCGGCGGCATGGTCGGGATCGCCGGCACGGTGCTGGTGCTGTACGCGACGCTGCTGGCGCCGCTGATCCCGGATGCGGCCGCGCATTTCGTCATCGCCTCGGTGCTCGGCGCGCCGGCCGCAATTTTGGTGAGCCTGATCATGGTGCCGGAAACGTCGGACAAGCGCACCGGCGGATCGCTCGACAATCCCGATATCCAGGTGTCGTCGACGATGGACGCGATCGTGAAGGGCACGGCAGCCGGGCTCGAGCTCTTGATGAACATCATCGCGATGCTGCTGGTGCTGGTTGCGCTGGTGTATCTGGCGAACGCGATCATCGGCCTGCTGCCGGAGATCGGCGGCGCGAAGATTTCGCTGCAGCGCCTGCTTGGTTACGTCATGGCGCCGGTGTGCTGGCTGATGGGCCTGCCCTGGCCGCAGGCGATCACGGCCGGAAGCCTGATGGGCACCAAGACCGTGCTGAACGAGCTGATCGCCTATGTCGACCTGTCGAAGCTCGGCCCCGACGCGCTCGATCCGCGCTCGCGGCTGATCGTGCTCTACGCGATGTGCGGCTTTGCGAACTTCGCGAGCCTCGGCATCATGATCGGCGGCCTCGGCATCATGGCGCCCGAGCGGCGCGACGAGATCAACGCGCTCGGGCTGAAGTCGATCGTCTCAGGCACGCTGACGACCTGCCTGATGGGCGCGATCGTGGGGATGTTGACGCAGGCGTAGTGGCCCGGATGGAGCCAACGGGTCGCGCGAACGCGCGCCCGATGACAGGCTCAGCGCAATCCGGGGCGGTGCTGACGCGATGAAGCTCCCCGTCAAGCGGATCATTGTTGGGCCGGCCGACGGCGCGGACGCACGTAGCCGCGCATTGAGCCGTCGCTTGCAATAACGCGATGACAGGGGATCGATGGGTCGTAATTCGTGCGCATTATGGCACCAACCGCGCGTGCAGCCTTCGGATTGCCGGCTTTAGCAGCGACAGCTTTGTACGTCATAGCCTTCCCCTTTGGGATCTTGCGCACGATGTCGCGGACCTTATCTGAAAAGGTTTTCATCGGCCGAGTGTAGCAGATTTCTCAGAGGGTTTTCGCCTTTTTACTTGCGGTTGGAACGAGCGCGTCGCGTTGGCACGGAAGATTCGACCGGACGTGCCGGTGTTAGTTTCGAAGTGCGCGCCGCCGTCTCAACATTGTGGGCAGCTATTGGCCCCTAGCGTCGTTTGCCGCGCAGTGCCGGCGTGGACGCAAACGGAGCATTGCGGACATCGACCGGCGGCTCCGCCCGATGCGATTCGACGTGAATGACCCGAAGCGGACGTCGTTGACTTAAATCAACAACTGGTGGTTTAGTCCGAAGCACAACGGCTTTCCGACGTCGATGCATTCCGGGCACAAGGAAGCTTCAGTGATGAGCAATTTCAAGCCAGCGTCTTCGAAGCTGACCAGTAGAGGAACCTTGCTTGCAGCGACTTCGCTATTTTTCCTAACAACGACGGCATACGCGCAGCAAATCACGGGTACACCGGGTGCACCTAGCGCCACCATCACGATCGATGGCAAGCAGCTACCACCCGACCCTCCGAAATTCGGCGGCGTGATCAATGAAACCGCCAAGGAATCAAAACCTTATTGGCCGCCATCCGTCGTGCCGCCTAAGGGTGCGCCGAACGTGCTCTTGATCATGACTGACGACCAAGGTTACGGCGTGTCCGGCACTTTTGGTGGTGTCGTTCCGACCCCTGCCATGGATCGCGTCGCCAAGGCCGGTTTGCGTTATACGCAGTTTCACTCAACGGCACTTTGCTCGCCCACGCGGGCAGCCCTGATTACCGGTCGCAACCACCACTCGGTGGGGTTTGGCGTGATCGGTGAAATGTCAACCGGCTATCCCGGCTACGATTCCGTCATCGGACCTGAGAGCGCGACGATAGGGACGATCCTCCGAGACAATGGCTTTGCTACTTCGTGGTTCGGGAAGAACCATAACACCCCGACGTATCTTTACAGCGCTGCCGGACCGTTCGACCAATGGCCGATCGGAATGGGTTTTGAATATTTCTATGGCTTTATGGGCGGCGAGACCGACCAGTGGACGCCCTACCTTTTCAAGAACACTACTCAGATTTTCCCGTGGGTCGGCAAGTCGGGCTACAACCTGACCACCGATATGGCCGACGAAGCAATCAACTACATGAAGGGTCTGAACGCGGCGGCGCCCGATAAGCCATTCTTTGTCTACTATGTACCCGGAGGCACGCATTCGCCGCATCAGCCGAAGAAAGAATGGGTCGACAAGTTCAGGGGCAAGTTCGACATGGGGTGGGAAAAGCTGCGCGAGCAGATTTTTGCCAACCAGAAGCGGCTCGGAGTAATCCCTGCGAACACTCAACTGACGGCTTGGCCTGATACCCTACCGAAGTGGGATTCTCTCTCGTTCATTCAAAAGAAGCTGTATGCACGCGAAGCCGAGGTATTTGCCGGATATGCGGCCTACACCGACAACGAAATCGGCCGTGTCATTCAGGCCGTTGAGGACATGGGCAAGCTCGACAACACGCTGATCATCTACATCAGTGGCGACAATGGCACCAGCGCCGAAGGTACCCTGGAAGGCACTCCCAATCAGATGACCGCGTACAACGGCGTCCTGAAACTTCCAGAAGCTGAACTGATGCGGCACTATGAGGACTGGGGCTCCGACAAAACCTATCCGCACATGTCGGTGGCGTGGTCATGGGCCTTCGATACGCCTTTCAAATGGACGAAGCAGGTAGCCTCGCATTTCGGTGGCACGCGGCAGGGGATGGCAATCTCATGGCCCGGTCACATCAAGGATGTCGGGGGCATTCGCTCCCAATTCCACCACATCATCGATGTCGTACCGACGATTCTTGAGGCCACGGGCATTCAGGCTCCGGGGACGGTCAACGGTATTGCGCAAAAGCCCATCGAGGGCGTGAGCATGGCCTACACGTTCGAACAAGCCAACGCCAACGCGCCGTCAAAGCGCAGCACGCAATACTTCGAGATGTTCGCGAACCGCGGCATCTACCACGATGGCTGGTACGCGTGCACGACGCCTCCAGCGCCGCCGTGGCTACTTGGCACGGCCAAGCTTCCTGAGATCAACGATTACAAATGGGAACTGTATAATCTCGCCGAGGATTTCTCACAGAGCAACGACGTTGCCGCCAAAAATCCCGACAAGCTGAAGGAGCTACAGACGCTGTTTCTTAGCGAGGCGGGCAAGTACCAGGTCTTGCCGCTGGACAACTCCGTGCTTCCGCGCTTGATCACTCCACGCCCCAGTGCGACCGCCGGGCGAGCCGTGTTCACCTATAGTGGTGCTAATCCCGGCATTCCGGTCGAAAGCGCCCCCAACATTATGAACAAGGACTTCAAGATCACTGCTGAGGTAACCGTCCCGCCGGGCGGAGCTGAGGGTATGATTGCAACCCTTGGCGGCCGGTTCAGCGGGTATGGCCTTTACTTGCTCAAGGGCAAGCCCGTCTTCGTTTACAACATGCTGGATTTGAAGCGATACCGCTGGGAGAGCGGGGTAGGCGCGCGGGACTGGCTGGGCACTGCGCTCAAGCCGGGCAAGCACACTATCGTGTTCGACTTCAAATATGACGGGCCTGGCTTCGGCAAGGGTGGCACCGGGGTGCTCTCGGTGGACGGCAAGGAACTTTCCCGTCAGTCGATTCCGCACTCAATTGCATTTCTCATGGCCATCGACGAGTCCTTCGACATCGGAATCGACACCCGTACAGGAGTGGATGATAGCTACAAGCTGCCGTTCCAATTTACCGGCAAGATCGACAAGCTGACATTCAACCTCGGGCCAACGCAGCTCTCGAGCGACGATCAAAAGGTCATGCGACACGCGCTTGAAAGAGCGCGGGATTGATCGGCGTAACCTCGCCGAATTTCAAGCCCGCGCGGATCAAGAGTACGTCGATATCCGCTCTTGGCCCATCGCGACATCTTGCGTTGCCGCACGAACTTGGTCGCTATCGGGGCAAAGCGGACGTAGAGTCACGCCGACGGTTTTATGCGTACACGGCCTAGCACTACTTTGGCAGATTGTGTTTTCGCCGCTGTTTTTCAGGGATTTCCTTTCGGCAATATGGGCACTGCTGAGGCGGCGGCCGAAGGATGAGATCGACGATGGCGTGACGTACGGCTGGCATGGTTGGCTGAGGCGGAGGCCCGTTGATTCTTTTTTTTCCGCCCCGCGTATGCGAGGCGACGATGTTGCAGGAAGGCGTAGGCAATCATTGTCATCAAGGCGTGGCGATGAAGACCTTGCCATGACCGCCCTTCGAAGTGATCAAGTCCAAGCTCCTCCTTCAGCTGTTGATGCGCCTGCTCACAAATCCACCGTGCCTTGATGGTGGCGGCCAGCGTGCGCAGATCCGTCGCCGCCGGAAGATTGGCGAGATAGTATTTTGCTCACCAATGAGCCAGGCTTCGTCGCCTGGCAGATGCTGCTGACCTTTATCCCATATTCGCTGCGGAGGGCCGTCGGCGGTGCGGACACGGAGAGCAGCAAATCGAGCTTTGAGCCGACCTTTCGTCCCGCTACGCCAACTCAGGGTTTTCCATTTGGCGCTGGCCAGCATTTGTTCGGCCGCAATCGATAAGATATCGGGCACGTGGTGCTTTCGTGGTTTGCCACGGACTTTGGTGATCGGCCAAATGAGCTTCACATCGACCGGATACACTTTCTGGTGCCGAGGGATACCGACAGCCCAGGTCAGCCCGCGCTCTGTTAGCCCTTGTCGAAACGGTGCGCTGAGGCCGTATCCTGCATCCGCCAGCACACATCCAAAGCGCATGTTGGCTGCCATCGCGCGGTCAATCTCGGCCAAAGCGATCTCCGGCTTGGACCGTGGCGTTCGGTGTTCGACTGGCACGCGAGCGCGCTTCAAACGAGACATGTCGCTTGTCCAGCTGTCAGGCAGAAAGAGACGTAACGCGACCATCACTGGCACTTCGCCGCGTGCAAGCGTTAAAGACACCAGCGTTTGGCAATTTGCGGTTTTACCGAGAGCCGACGCGTATTGAGCCGCAACACCGACCGATCGCTCACCCTTCTTGGGAAGTGAGGTGTCATCGATAACCAGCATCGCATCCCTGCCGCCGACAAGTCGGTCCGCCTGGTTGAGCAGCTCCGTCTCCAGCGGCGTCGCATCCCAGACACCGTCCGCAATGAAATGGTGCAACTGGTCGTAGTTGCTCGTGGCAAGGCGTTCCGCCATCGGCTGAACGCTCTTGCGATCGCCCGGACCGATCAATCCCGCAACATACAGAGGACACATCCGCTGCCGGGTCTTATGACCCAGCCGGTCCAAGAACGGCATTAGCCAGCGTTCGAGTTCGTCTTCCCATCTCGGCATGGTCAGCCCTCCAAGAGCCGACCACCCATGAATCATTGAAAAATTGATTCGGGAATCCTATAAAACGCGGCAAAATCAACAATCTGCCAAAGTAGTGCTAGAAAATCGGCATGCCCGGGCTTGACCCGGGCATCCATCGACCAAGGAGAATCTTTCGAAGCAAGCTGGATGGCCGGGTCAAGCCCGGCCATGACGGCCGCGAAAAGCCTACGCCTTCAACTCCACCGTCTTGAACTCGGCCGGCAGGATCACCTCCAGCAGTTCGACGTCGTCGGAGTAGTCCAGGATCATGTGCCGGATGCGCGGCGGCTGGGTCCAGGCGCTGCCTTGCTGCATCAGCGTCTCGCCCTCGCCTTCCATGTAGGTCTTCACCCAGCCCTTGAGCACATAGACCATCTGGAAGTCGACATCGTGGAAGTGCAGCTTCGACACCTCATCGGGATTGCACGGTCCCTGCAGCCGGATGACGTGTGCCTGCGCGAGGCCATGCGAGGCGGCGGCGATGCCGAGGTCGCGGTACTTGGCGTAGGCGCGCAGCCCGTCGGCCTTAAAGTCCTCTTCGCGGTGATGGCTGATCGCGACGCGCTGCTTCGGCCGCGCCTTGGCTGCAGCTTTCGGCGCGCTCTTCTTGGCCGCCGAGACGCGGCCTTTCGACTTGATGGTCTTGCGCGCGGACGATTTCGCGGACGTCTTCTTGGCGCCTGCGCCAAGCCCCGACCATTTCTTCTTCACCGCGGTCTTGGCTGCCGATCTTGATGCCGTCTTCTTGGCCATTGTTTCGCCTCCCGTCTTTTTGTGACGGAGAGAGGCTAACACAAGTCGCGCGCCGCGAGGCGAGCAAAGGCGCACAGCGCGCTTTTGCCTCCTTGCCAGCTAATGCAGCCGGAACACGCCGTCGACGGCACGCAGCTCGGCCGGCTTGACCAGCTTGGAATGCGCCACCGTCACCGAAAACAGCGGGCCTTCGAGCTTCGCTTGCCAGAACGCGAGGAAATCCTGCAGCGCCGGAAATTTCGGAAACAGGTCGTAGTTCTGCCAGACATAGGTCTGCAGCAACGAGGGGTGATCCGGCATCCGATAGAGGATTTGCGCCGTCGTCAGCCCGTACCCCAGCAACTGCTTCCGGAAATCGTCGGAAACAACCCCACCAACTCGCGAGACCATGCCAACCTCCTGTGACGGAGCGCATTCACGTGGTGGCCGACCTCCCCGCCGGACCACCGGCAATGGATGCGCTCACATGAGAGAAATGTGACGCACGCGACTAACCCATCTCAAGCCTAAATGTTTAATAGGTTGTTGAAATTTCTTGCGTTGGCAGCAGCTTACCGCATCTGCTAATAGCCGCAGCGCCCCACGGGGCGGTATTAAGGATGCCGAAATGATCTCGGTATCCTTTTGGCAGCCGACACTTACGAGTGCCAATTTTTCTGCTAGAGGCACTTGCCCGCCGCCAAGGCTTGGCCTATCTCCTGCCCAGCCAGTCTGGCACTCGCTGGACTGGACTGCTAACTCTCCAAAAATCTACAGCATCTACAAATGTTTAGGAGGACTGCATGAAATTCCGTCCGCTTCACGACCGCGTCGTGGTCAAGCGTATCGACGCCGAAGAGAAGACCGCTGGCGGCATCATCATTCCGGACAGTGCCAAGGAAAAGCCCTCGCAGGGCGAAGTCACCGCTGTCGGCCCGGGCGGCCGCGACGAAGCTGGCAAGCTGATCCCGATCGACCTTAAGGTCGGCGACCGCGTCCTGTTCGGCAAGTGGTCCGGCACCGAGGTCAAGATCGACGGCGAAGACCTGCTGATCATGAAGGAAAGCGACATCATGGGCGTGCTCGACGTCCCCGCTTCCAAGAAGAAGGCCGCCTAAGCGCCTCTTTCCCTCCCAGTAAATCATTCCAAGGAAAACCCAGATGGCAGCTAAAGAAGTCAAATTCTCCGTTGACGCGCGCGACAAGATGCTGCGCGGCGTCGACATCCTCGCCAACGCGGTGAAGGTCACCCTCGGCCCCAAGGGCCGCAACGTGGTGCTCGAGAAGTCGTTCGGCGCTCCCCGCATCACCAAGGACGGCGTCACCGTCGCCAAGGAGATCGAGCTCGAGGACAAGTTCGAGAACATGGGCGCGCAGATGGTGCGCGAAGTCGCCTCCAAGTCCGCTGACGCGGCCGGCGACGGCACCACCACGGCGACCGTGCTCGCCCAGGCGATCGTGCGGGAAGGCGCCAAGTCGGTCGCCGCCGGCATGAACCCGATGGACCTGAAGCGCGGTATCGACCTCGCGGTCGAAGCCGTCGTTGCGGACCTCCAGAAGAACTCGAAGAAGGTCACCTCGAACGAGGAGATCGCCCAGGTCGGCACCATTTCGGCCAACGGCGATGCCGAGATCGGCAAGTTCCTCGCCGACGCCATGAAGAAGGTCGGCAACGAGGGCGTGATCACGGTCGAGGAAGCCAAGTCGCTCGAGACCGAGCTCGACGTCGTCGAGGGCATGCAGTTCGACCGCGGCTACATCTCGCCCTACTTCGTCACCAACGCCGACAAGATGCGCGTTGAGATGGACGACGCCTACATCCTGATCAACGAGAAGAAGCTCTCCTCGCTGAACGAGCTGCTGCCGCTGCTCGAGGCCGTGGTGCAGACCGGCAAGCCGCTGGTCATCGTCGCCGAAGACGTCGAAGGCGAAGCGCTCGCCACCCTCGTCGTCAACCGCCTGCGTGGCGGCCTGAAGGTCGCGGCCGTCAAGGCTCCGGGCTTCGGCGATCGCCGCAAGGCCATGCTGCAGGACATCGCGATCCTGACCGGCGGCCAGGCCATCTCGGAAGACCTCGGCATCAAGCTCGAGAACGTCACGCTGCAGATGCTCGGTCGCGCCAAGAAGGTGATGATCGACAAGGAGAACACCACGATTGTCAACGGCGCCGGCAAGAAGGCCGACATCGACGCCCGCGTTGCCCAGATCAAGGCGCAGATCGAGGAGACCACCTCGGACTACGACCGTGAGAAGCTGCAGGAGCGTCTCGCCAAGCTCGCAGGCGGCGTCGCGGTGATCCGCGTCGGCGGCGCGACCGAGGTCGAGGTGAAGGAGCGCAAGGATCGCGTTGATGACGCGATGCACGCGACCCGTGCGGCTGTCGAGGAAGGCATCGTCCCGGGCGGCGGCGTCGCCCTCCTCCGTGCGTCCGAGCAGCTCAAGGGCCTGCGCACCAAGAACGACGACCAGAAGACCGGCGTCGAGATCGTGCGCAAGGCGCTGTCGGCTCCCGCTCGCCAGATCGCGATCAACGCCGGTGAAGACGGTTCGGTCATCGTCGGCAAGATCCTGGAGAACAAGACCTACAACTACGGCTTCGACTCCCAGACCGGCGACTATGCCGACCTCGTCAAGAAGGGCATCATCGACCCGACCAAGGTCGTGCGCACCGCGATCCAGAACGCTGCCTCGGTTGCCGCGCTCCTGATCACCACGGAAGCGATGGTTGCCGAGCTGCCGAAGAAGAACGCCGGCGGCCCCGCGATGCCTCCGGGCGGCGGCATGGGCGGCATGGACTTCTAAGCGACGAAGTCGTCCCGGACGCGGTGCAGCGCGAAGCGGTGCACCGCAGAGCCGGGATCTCGCTCAACGACAACGAAATGCAAAACCCCGGCAGCGATGCCGGGGTTTTTGTTTGGGGCAGGCTCGCCGGGCGACTTACCAGGAGCCTTACGCTGCTCACAGCATGCACGTTATTCACAACACTCTCCGTAAATATACGTTGGTCTGAGTTGACAATTTCAAAAAAAATTTCGCGCGAGAGTCGCAAACCGAACCGACAGCGTCATCTTCGTCCCGCACAGTAGGCTCGGGACAAGATCGAAGTTCACTCTCAACAATCTGAATTGAGCACGGAGCGTCAGCTCCCGTGACGCGGGCAAGCGTTGCGGAGAATGCTTTCACTTGCGAGGGAGGCAGTGCAGTGAGCGAAAGCGACAAGGTTTTCAGCCGAGCCGCCTGAAGAAGCGGCGTTGAAGTCACATCGAGGATTCGTTCAAGGAGGGACCTGGCCGGTTGGAAGAAGCCCAGTGACGAGAGCATGCAGCCCCCACTGCCCGATGCTCCGTCAACCGCCGCAGGTGCGCGATGCCCCCCCAACTACCCCGCGCACCGATCAGGCCAATCCAACCGGCCGGACTATTCTGCAAGGCAACAGGCAAAAAGCAAAAGGCAATATGGGAGGGAGGCGCTCATGGGCATGGTGATGGTCAGATGTCCGCAAACCGGGCACGCGATTTCCACCGGAATCAAGACCGATCGCGAGAGCTTTCGACGCAGTACCGTGTTCTTCTCGCGCACGCCCTGTCCATTTTGCCGCGCGGATCACGCCTGGTTTGCGCGGGACGCCTGGGTCGACGAGCCGAGCATCCGCGTGCGGCGACGCCGCGGCGGCGGTTCACCGGCCTGAAAGTGGCCACCACTTTTGACGACCGCGATGGAGGGACACCATGGCGCAGGTACAGATCTCGACCGAAACGTCTGCCTGGCTGCTGCAGGCCAAGGACTTTCTCGATGAAGCACGACGGCTGAAGCCCGGTCCGAAGCGCAATGAGTTGCGCGAGACCGCAAAGGTGCTGCGTGAGATTGCGGAGCTCGAAAGGGTATCCTCCCCGACACGGGAGCTTGATCGGCGGCCGGGAAGCTGATCGCAGCAGGGAACGCGCTCACACGGCGTCGTCAGCCTCGATTTCCGGGATACCCGGATCGTTAGCCGGCGCCATTCCTCGCGTTCGAACCCTGTCGCCCGAGAAGATCTCCTCGGCCTCGATACGCATGACGCGATGGCATTCGCACGCCGCCGCCAATAGCCGCGCCCGGTCGATCTCGATCTGGCCTCGTTGATCTGACCTGATCGCACCGCGCTTGCGCAGATTGCCCATCAGCAAGGTCACCGTCGTTCGTCGCACGCCGAGGATTTGCGACAGCGCTTGCTGGGTCAGCGGGAGGACGTCGCTGTCGACGCGGTCGCGAAGCTGAAGCAGCCAGCGCGCCATCCGCGCCTCGACCGGGTGGAGCGCATTGCAAGCGGAGCCGAGCTGAAACTGGATCAGCATCGATCTGACGTGCTTCTGGATTGCCTGCCGAATCCCCGGACTGCGCCCGAAAGCGGCGTGAAAGCGCGCCGCCGGAACCCGCGAGGCGGTACCAGCCGCACGAACGACGGCGGTAATGCCTGACGGCGAGGCTCCGAGAACCGAAAGACTGCCCACGGCCCCTTCGCATCCGACCACGCCGGTTGCGACCGTCTGCCCATCCGCCATGTCGATCATCAACAGGATCGCGCCGCTGTGAGGAAAGAAGACGTAGTCGATCTCGTCACCGGCGCGCGCCAGGACTGCATCCTGTTCGAGCGCAACGGTCTCAAGTTCGGGTCTCAGGAGGTCCAGATCCGCCGGCGACAATGTCGCGAGAAGGCGATTACAAGTTCCACCGGAAATGCTCACCTGCGGGAACGTCAAGGGTCGCACAGCATACTCACTCAAACACGGGATCAAAAACATATTCCAAACGTTTGACCGCAAGGCGGAATTCTCCGCGGCGGCGTCCTTAAAGTTAGATGCAAATGCGCCGCCGGACGCAATAGCAAAATGCACATCGTTACACCGTAGAACTTCGGGAACCCAACAGTTCCAGTTTCGCATCGCTCGCGCCGCGCGCGACATCCGAACCTGCTCTTTCACTATCTGCGCGGGCGCAGGAAGGTAGCGGACGCGGTGTGACCGCTCGCTGCGGCACCCGTCAAGACGCGCGCGAGTGCCGGTCCGGCCACCGACGCGCCTGCGCGAGCAGTTCCTGCGCGTCCTTGATCTCGGCAAGGTCGAGCGCCGGATCGAAACCGGCGAGCACCGGCGCCAGCAATTGCGATATCTCCTCTGCCCGGCCGCTGCGGCTGTAAAGACGTGCAAGTCCCAGCGCGCTGCGCAGCTCGAACGTCCTGGTCTGCTGCCTTCGAGCAATCTCGAGGGCACGGCGGAAGGCATCCTCGGCGCCGGACATGTCGGGGCTGTGACGATGCGACAGCAGCCCAGCCTGCACGCGGTACAGCTCGGCATCCAGCCAGTGCTGCCCGGACTGCTCCGTCGCCTCGATCAACTCATTGATGATGTCGAGCCCGGCATCGACATGCCCGGCCTCCGCATTCGCCACGGCAATCTGCAATCCCCAGAACGGTTCACAGAGATAGCAGTCGTTCTCGTGAAGCAACGACCAGCCACGCTGCATCTCCGCGAGACCTGCGGCGCGGTCGCCGGCACGCCACTTCTCCAGACCATTGAGATAGGTGCCGGCGGCGACGTACAACGGCATCGTGTGGTCGCGCGCCAGGCCGAGGGCCAGGATCGTGTCGGTCTGGCGCAACCTGCTGCCGCACAGCCCGTCGAAGACGGCCTTGTGAACCAGCGCATTGGCGTGCGCGAGCGCGCGCTGCTTCCCGGCGACGTCCACGGCCGCGCCCGCGAGCTGCCGTGCCCGATCGATCTCGCCACACGGCCAAAGCACCAGGGCGAGAAATCTCATGATGACGAACGGCAAGTCGAGCGTCGACGCCTTGAAGGTTGCCGGATCCGGCTCGGTCGCATAGGCCGCGAAGGCCTGCTCGAGATGGATGCCCGCGTTCACGTACTCGCCCGCGAACCAGCAAGTCACCCCGCTGGCCCAGCGCGCGATGATGGTCGCCACCGGCGACTGCGGATGCCGTTCCGCTGCGCCCATGATCGCCTCCGCCAGCTCCCGCATCGGCGCGAGCTCGCCGTGGGTCAAGCAGGCGTTGAAGAGGCCCGACTGGATCGGCGCCAGTTCGATCGGATCATCGATATCGGAGGCGAACTGCCGGGCGCGCGTCCAGGCGGCGACGGTCTCGGGCGCGCTGTGCCCGAGACTGCCCCGCAGCGCGCGGCCGTAGGCGATTTGCAGATGGAGCCGGCCGATCATCCGATCCGGCTCGTCGGGCAGTTCATCGGCGATGGCGACCGCCTTGCCGAGATGCGCGATCGCCTCGCAATAGGCCGAGCGCTTCAGCGCCTGCTGACCGGCCTTGCGCCACCACGCCAGCGCGGTCTCGCCGAGCCCTGCCTCGGTGAAATGGTAGGCGACGACTTCCGGCTCGATCTCGGCCATCTCGGCAAACTTGTCGCGCAACACATCGCCGATATGCTTGTGAAGCAATTGCCGGCGGCTCTTGAGCAAGCTCTCGTAAGCCGCTTCCTGGACCAACGCGTGCTTGAAGCTGTAGCTTGCGTCCGGCGGCACGCCCCGGCGCAGCAGCAGCTCGGCCTCTTCGAGCTGGGCAAGCGCCGCGGCAAGCGTCAGATCGTCGCGCCCTGCCACGCTGCGCAGCAGCGCATATGAGAACTCGCGGCCGATCGCGGCGCCGATCTGCGCCACCTCCTTGACCGGCGCCAGCCGGTCGAGCCGTGCCATCAGCGAGTCCTGCAGCGTTGCCGGGATCGCCAGCGGCGGCAGCGGATTGTCGAGGCGATAGCGCCCGGCCTTCTCGACCAGCAGCCCCGACTCCATGACCATCTTGGTCAGCTCCTCGACGAACAGCGGGACACCGTCCGTCCGCTCGACGATCTGCGCCATCATCTCGCCGGGCAGCAACCGGCCGACGGTCACCTGCTCGATCAGCGCGCGCGTATCCTGCCGGTCGAGCCGATCGAGCCGCAGCAGGCTGACATTGGCGAGCCCTGCCCATGGCGGCTCGAACTCGGGCCTGAACGTCATTAGCATCAGGATCGGCAGTCCTCTGATCCGGTCGACCGCGAGGTCGAGCAGCTCGAGCGATGTGGCATCGGCCCAATGCACGTCTTCGCAGACGACAAGCACCGGCTGCTGCCGGGCAAGGCCCTCGAGCTGGTCGAGCAGCGCTGCGAATGTCTGCCGCCGCTGCTGCGCCGGGCTGAGGCCGAGCGGCGGATAGCGGTCGCCGGTCGGGATCGACAGCAGCGCTGCGATCAGCGGTGTCACGGAAGGCACGTGCTGCGTGCCGAGCGCCAGCATGGCTTCGAGCTTGTCCAGCTTCTGCTCCGGCGCATCCTCCGACCTGATACCGGCGGCGCGCTCGAGCTGGCCGACAAAGGGATGCAGCGCGCTGTTGGTGTGATAGGGCGAGCATTGATACCGCACACGGCGGTGTGTTCCGGGCGCCAGGCTGTCGGAGAGCATCGCCACGATGCGCGATTTGCCGATACCCGCTTCGCCCGATATCAGCACCGCCTGGCCCTGGCCCTGCCACGCCAGTTGCTGGCGCGACAGCGCAAATTCGATCTCCGCCTTGCGGCCGACGAAGCCGATCGAGCGCGCGGTGCGCACCGCCTCGAAACGGCTTTCCGATGCCGGCTCGCCTTCGACGGCCCACACCGCGATCGGCTCGGAGATACCCTTGACCTCGCGGCGGCCGAGGTTGCGCAGCGTGAACAGATTGCCGAGCAGCCGGCGGGTCGAGGCCGCCACGACGACCACGCCCGGCTCCGCCAGGCTTTGCAGCCGCGCCGCGATGTTCGGCGCATCGCCGACCAGCGCCTGCTCCTCCGACGCGCCGCCGGAGACGAGGTCGCCGACCACGACAAGCCCGCTCGCGATTGCGATCCGTACCGCAACGCCCTCTTCCGCGCGGGTCTCGAGCTTGCCGATTGCAGCGATGACATCGAGGCCGGCGCGCACCGCGCGCTCCGCATCATCCTCGTGGGCGCGGGGATAGCCGAAATAAGCAAGGATCCCATCGCCGATAAATCTGGCTACGGCGCCGTCATATGTCGTGATCACCTGCGCACAGGCTGCGCGATAGGCGCGGATCACCTCCCACATGTCCTCGGGATCGAGACGTGCCGATAACGCCGTCGAGCCGACCAGATCGCAGAACATCACGGTGAGGTGGCGGCGCTCGGCATCGTGCGGTGAAACCGGCGCGGCGATCAGTTCGGCTTGATTGAGATCGGCGATCGCGCGCAGCATCTTGCGGCGATGGCCGAGCAGGACGCCGAGCCTGTCGAAGTCTTCATCCGTCAATTCGGGAAGAACGCCGAGGTCGATCCCGTTCTCGGCAAAACGCAGCGCGTATTGCCCAAGTCCCAGCTTCTCGAGCCATTCCGCAATCTGCTGCACTGGCTTCACCGACGGGTTGACGGCTGGCCGAATGGACCACGGTGCATGAACGTTATCGCAATCTGACCGGAGTGGCACCTCTGTTTTGCGGCCCGGAGCCGGACATGCGAATTGGGCCGTGGCGGTGCCCCGTTACAGCCGTCTGCACGCTAACATTCGTACGATTGCCGTCGGTCCGTCCCGGCTAAAAAATCGAAGGGCCGCCCGTGGGCGGCCCTTCCTGTCTTACGCGCTCTCGGGCGCCTTGAGACGCACCAGCTTGGTCAGCAGCGCATCGAGGCCCTGGCCCTCGCCCGCATGCAGGTCGATGCGGCCGACCTTCTCGACCAGACGCTCGAGCGACTCCAGCTCCTTGAGCCGCAGCAGCAGAGGGTTCTCCTCCATCAGCCTGGCGGTGTTCAGGAGCGAACGCGTCGCCGCGGTCTCCTCCTGGCGGCGGATCAGGTTGGCCTTCGCCACCCGCTCCGCCTCCACCACCTTGTTGACCAGCTCGCGGATCTCGCCGGGCAGGATCACGTCCTTCACGCCGAGCTCGGTGACCTCGACACCGCTGTCCGCGACACGATCGCGGACGAAGTCGCGAAGCTCCGTGTCGAGCGCCGTCTTCGCGGACAGCACCTCGTCCAGCGTGCGGCCGGCCACCGCCTCGCGGATCGCGAACTGCACCAGGCGGTACAGCCACGCATCCACGTCGGGCACCGTTGCCACGACCCGCTCGGGATCGATGATCCGGCGGAACGCGGTCAGCGTCACGCGCAGCGCGATGCGATCCTTGGTCAGCATCTCCTGCGCCGTGATCTCGACCGCCTGGGGACGCAGATCGAGGCGCTTGACCTCGATCTTGCGGCCCGCGATCCAGAACGCGTGCCGACCGGGCGCGAGCCGCTCGACCAGCTTGCCCTCGACCGTGAGCAGACCGGCCTCGTGGTTCTCGACCACCGCCTCGGTGATGACGCCGGCCCGGTTGGGCTGGATCATCGCGAGGTGGCGTGCCGTGACCCTGGGATCGCTGGTGACGTCGATGCGCTCGACCTCGACCGACGTCGCGACCTTCCAGTACACGCGCGTCTGCCAAGGCGTCATCAGTTGCACGGGACGGCCGTCGAGGCTGACGATCGCGATCTCGTTCGCGCGGGTTTCCACCGCCTCGAACAGCTCGTCGGCGAGATCAGGCCGCGCGGCCTTGATCACCGCGAAGCGATCCGCGGGGAATTCGGTCCGCACGACGCTGAACAGCTCGGCCTTGAGCTGATGCAGGGGATCGAACAGGCGGTGACGTCCGGGCGCGAGCACCTGCTCGAGCCGGCCGTTGCGCGTCAGCAACGCGCGCTCGCCATCCTTCACCGTCAAATTGGTCGTCAAGAAGTGCCAGGTCATGACACGCCTCCATCGTTTGCCTTCAGGCCCATGGGCCTGAGAGCGGGTTGCATTTGGCAAAGGACGTGAGGACGCGAACGCGGCTTCCTGTCAGCCAAGCGGGCCGTGGCTTAAGGCTTGCGCGATGACGGGCGCACGCGCGCGTTCGCGCGACGAATGTCGCGCGGCCGAGCGGAGCCACCCGGCATCAGCGCAAGCGGTATCCACCGCGGCGCAAAGCCGGTCTCACAGTGTCGATGTTCGGACGAAATGCCTTGCGGCAGGACGGCCGGACTGCGACTGAAGCGCGCGTCCGGTCCCCTTCAGAGGTATCAGCTTTACAGGCTGAAACGGAGCGCTTGGAGCGGGAATCGAACCCGCGACCCGATGAGTATCATTCACCTGCTCTAACCAACTGAGCTATCCTTTGTGAGAGACCGGATTCGAACCGATGCCTTCGGGATTTCATCCCCGACGCTCGACCATGAGCTTCATCTCGCGATCTTCATTTCGGCGGAACACGACACCGCAAAGCGGCTCGCGCCAGTCGGGATCTCAACGAGCCCGAACCCGTGGCCGAAGCGAAGGAGCGGGCTAATAGACGAAGCACGTCCGGGTTGCAAGAGGGCTGCGTGTGATTTTTTCATGACGGGGCGCTGCTGTGACCCACGCGTCGCGGCACGTCCCGTCATTGCGAGGCACCTCACCCCCTCTGCGTGGCATCCTGGAAGCAGGCGCGCAGCCAGTCGATGGTGACGCGCGTCGCCGCGTCGCGCTTGAGATGGTTCTGCACCAGGAGCCAGACGTCGCGTCGCTTCGGCAGCAGCGTGGCGCGCAAACGTCGGTCGGTCAGCAGGTCGGCACAGCTGTGCTCCGGCAACACGCCGACCGCGTGATGCGACTGAATCAGCGTGTGGATGATCCGGACATTGTCGGTGACGCAGCGCGCGCGAAGTCGCTTCGTGCGCAGGAACTGCATTTCCGGAATCCCTCCAAGCTCGTCGGGATAGGCGCACAGCATCGCTTCGCCCGCTGTCGTCGCGGCCGGCTCGAAGAAATACGACCTGACCTCGGCAAGCTTCGAGATCGCAAAGTCGCCCTTGTCCGGCTTGCGCAAGCGGATCGCGAGATCGGCCTCCCAGCGCGAGAATTTTACATTGTCGCTCGACGTCAGAAACTGCAGCGTCAGACCTGGATGGGCGCGCAGGAATTCACTTGTGCGCGGCGCCAGCACCTCCTCGGCGATCGCGCTGGTGGAGGCGATGCGCAGCCGCCCGACCGGACCAGGCAGGCTTTCGCCGATCCGGCCGATCTCCTCGGCATGCGCCGCCATCGCCTCGATATGCGCGAGCACCATGTCGCACTGCCGAGTCGGCTTGCGGACGCCATCGACGGCCTCGAACAGGCGCAGGCCGAGCGCGCGCTCGATCCGCGCCAGCCTGCGCCCGACCGTGGTCTCGTCGATGCGCAGCCGCGCGCTGGCGCCCGCGTAGGTGCCCTCGTCCCTGACGGCCGCGATGATGCGAAGATCGTCCCAGTTCATGGCGGCAGGCTACATCGCGCGGCTGCCGCCTGCAATAACGCAGCCACTGGCTGCAATATCCCTGCATAACAGCAGGCCGATCTCGGGCTATGTTTTCGGCGACACATCCGCTGGAGAACGACCATGACGTCAGCCAAGACATTGATGCAGCTTGCCGGTATCGACCTCACCCCGCCCCGCCTCGGCGACAGCTGCCTGGTGCTGATCGATATCCAGAACGAATATCTGGCCGGTCCGCTGGCGCTGCCCGACGCCAACCCGGCGATTGCGCGCGCCACCGCATTGCTCGCGCGCGCCCGGGAAAGCGGCGCCGCGATCATCCACATCGCGCACAAGGGCCAGCCGGGCAGCCTGTTCGACCGCAGCGCGGAGCGTGGCGCGATCGTCGCGCCGCTGGCGCCGCGGCCGGGCGAGATCGTGATCGAGAAGCAATTGCCGAACGCGTTCGCCGGCACCGACCTCAACGCGCAGCTTGCCGCGACCGGCCGCAAGGAGCTGGTGCTGGCCGGCTTCATGACGCATATGTGCGTGAGCTCGACGGCCCGCGCCGCGCTCGATCTCGGCTTCCGCACCACGATCGACGCCGACAGCTGCGCCACCCGCGACCTGCCCGACGGCGTCGGCGGCACGATTGCCGCAAGGCTGATTCACGACGTCGCGCTCGCCGAACTGTCCGACCGCTTCGCGATCATCGCCCGCGGCAACGCGCTCGCCTGAGGGCCGCTCCGCTCTGCGTTCGCTACTGAAACGCGACCTCGGCAAAGCTGCGCAGCTTGCGCGAATGCAGGCGTTCGGATTCCTGCTGCTTGAGCCGCTCCAGCGCCCTGAGACCGATCTCAAGGTGCTGGCCGACGCGCTGGCGGTAGAATTCGCTGGCCATGCCTGCGAGTTTGATCTCGCCGTGCAGCGGCTTGTCGGAGACGCATAGCAGCGTGCCGTAGGGTACGCGGAAGCGATAGCCGTTGGCGGCGATCGCCGCCGATTCCATGTCGAGCGCGACCGCGCGCGACTGCGACATGCGCCGGATCACCTGCGGCCCGCTGATCTCCCAGTTGCGGTTGTCGACGCTGGCGACCGTGCCGGTGCGCATCAGCCGCTTGAGCTCGAAGCCGGTGAGCCCGGTCACCTCGCCGACGGCTTCCTCAAGCGCGACCTGCATCTCCGCAAGCGCCGGGATCGGCACCCAGAGCGGCAGCTCGTGATCGAGCACGTGGTCCCCGCGCACATAGCCATGGGCGAGCACATAATCGCCGAGCCGCTGCGTATTGCGCAGTCCGGCGCAGTGCCCGATCATCAGCCAGGCATGCGGCCGCAGCACCGCGACGTGATCGGTGATGTTGCGCGCATTGGACGGACCGATTCCGATATTGATCAAGGTAATGCCGCGATAGCCGGGCCGGACCAGATGAAAGGCCGGCATCTGCGGGACGCGTTCGGACGGGGTCCCGGTGGTGCCGCCGCCGAGCCGCGCATTGTGCATGATCACATTGCCGGGCGCGACGAAGGCCTCGAGACCGGCCTCGCCCGACGCAAGCCGCTGCTGGGAGAGCTGCACGAAGGCATCGACATAGAACTGGTAGTTCGTGAAGATCACGAAATTCTGGAAGTGCTCCGGATCGGTGCCGGTGTAGTGGTAGAGCCGGCGCAGCGAGTAATCGACCCGCGCCGCGCGGAACAGCGCCAGCGGCTCCGGCACGCCCGGCGTCAGCTCAAAGGTCCCGTCGGCGATCGCATCGTCCATCGCGGCGAGATCGGGCGTATCGAAGATGTCGCGCAGCGACCTGGTGAACGCCGAACTGTCGGCGATGGTCAGCGCCGCCTCGATATTGATGTCCCGGCGGTAGGCGAAATGGATCGGGATCGGCTCCTGCGACTCGCCGATCTCGACCGCCACGCCATGGTTCTTGATCAGGAGCCCGATCTGCTCGGTGAGATAGGTTCGGAAGATATCCGGCCGCGTGATGCTGGTCTCGTGGACACCGGGTCCTGCGACGAAGCCGTAGGCAAGCCGCGAGTCGAGCCGCGCGTGCGACGAGGTCGTGATGCGGACGAACGGATAATGCGCCCGCACCCGCGTCGTGAACGGCACGCCGTTGACATAGGCCTCGAAACGATTGCGCAGGAAGCCGGTGTTGCGCTCGTAGATCTCTTCGAGGCGGACAACGGCGGCTGCGGCATCGACGAACGCTTCGGTCGTGATCGGCGGCGGGGTTTCGATGGAGTGTGTGGGAGACATGTTCGCGTTGCACCAGATCCGTTGCCGAGCTTGGACTCGCTCTGGATCAGTGCAGTATAGCGACTATGGCATCCAGTTCCAGACGTCGATCAGGCCGCGGCGGTGGGCCGCTGCCCGCTCTGACTACTGAATCCGCGCGAGCACCGCGAGACGGCGGATGCCCTTGTTACGGTAGGCGTCGAGGAACGCGTAATAGTCCTTGAACGAGACGCAACCGTTGGAGTCGCCGTTCGGACCGAGCATGAAGGTGTGCGCGAGCAAGCCGTCGCGGTTGAAGATCTTGCCCTCGCCGCCGATCGGATTGAGCCGCAGTGCCGGCACGCCGTGGAACAGCGCCTCGCGCGGCTTGAGCTCGTAAATGTGCGGCGGCGTCACGCCGACCATCTTCAGATGCGAGGACCTGGGGTCGTCGAGCCTGGAGCCGAGGCCCGAATGCGCCTCGAGGCGCGTGCCGTCGGGCAGGTACACGGTCTTGGCTGAGATGTCGTAGACCGCGGTCTGACGGTCATAGGGCGGCGAGCCGCCGAGCATCGGGTTCTGGTCCAACGTCGAGGGGATGCTGCCGGTCACGTTCGCATCGGCTGAAGCGAAGGAGAGCAGTCCGCCGCTCGACTCCCGCTTGCCCCACAGTTTTTCGACCATGGTCTGCCGCTCGTTCGATGCGATCGACATCACCGCGGCCTTGGCGCGCGCGGCCATGTCGCGAACGCCGCCGGACTTCGCAGCCTGCTTGGCCTCGGCAGGCTTCGCCTCGGACGCCTTCTCGGCCCCCTTGGGCTGAACGTCCGCGGTGGGATCGTTGAGCGCCACCTTCAGATTGGCGGCGGCCTGCTTCTTGGCGGTCTCGACCGACTTCGGCGCCGGCAACGGCTTCGATGTCTCGGCAAGCTCCGCGGAGGCGACCGCCCTCGCCGCTTCGGCGACCTTGGGAGCAGCGGCCTGCTTGATCGGGTCGATCTGCGATGCGGCGTCAGCCACGACGCTGGACGCGACGCCCTCGGGCGAGGCGGCCGCAAACCGATCGTTAAACATAAGCGACGATGCCGGGACTTCCGACTTCGCGACCTCGGTCTTCGCGGGCGCCGCCGGTGCGGGCGTCAAGGACGCGAACACCTCGTTGAAGGCCGGCGTCGGCCGCGCAGCGACCGCGACGGGCCGCTTCACCACCGGCGCATCGAACGACGCATTGCCCACGGAGGGATAGACGCTCGCCGCAAAAATGTTGGCGTAGACGGTCCAGGCGCAGCCAAGCACCAGCCCCGCCACCGCGGCGCTGCCGAGGAAATGCTGTGGGAGAATTTTTCGGGAGGATTTCTTGCGGCTTGGCGCCCCAAGAACATACGCACTCGCACTCGCACTCGTACCCATACGCCCGGCGCTCAAAACAGGTCCACCTTTGTCCCTCACTCGACGCGGGGTCGAACGGGTGTTCGGCTCAACGTCGCGCGGGGGCACAGACGGCCATTAAGGCGACTTTTAGTTAAATGCGACTTAACCGGATGCGATCCCCTGCAGCGCGGGAAGTGCCTGTGGCGTAGGGCTTTTTTAAGATGACATTGGACCGCCAAAGCGGCTTTTCTGTCCCATCATGGGACATTCCGGTATGCCGCTCCAGCGCGGCATACCGGAATATATTCAGGGGAGAATTTCCTTGCCGATCGCCCCGTAATCGCGCGGGGATCGAGCAAAAACCATCTCTCAGTAGCTGAGCTTCGGATACCAGTCCTTGCCGCGTCCTTCAGGCGTCGTGTCGAGCAAGGTCCACAGCGGATCCATGTCCGGTGCGCCGCGCGGGTCCTGGCCGGGGTCCATCGTGCCCGCACCCATTTCGCCTGCCCAGAAATGACGGATCGTGCCGTTGTGGCGCGTGAAGACATTGTAGCCCGGCAGGTCGCTGTCATCCTTGCTGACATAGTCGCGCGTGTAATCACCCGACGCATCCGAGTAGATCCTGTGACGCGTCCAGCCGCGCGCCTTCTTCGCCTCGATCAGCCGTGCGATCGGCGAGCGCGCCACGAACACGAACGACACGCGCTGCTCGATATCGGGCAGCTTCTCCTCCCACGTGCTCATGAACGACGTGCACATCGGACACGGCTTCTCGCGCTGCGGGCCGTACATGTAGCTGTAGATGATGAGGGTCGGCTTGCTGCCGAACAGATCGGCGAGCGATGCCGCACCGGCCTCTCCGATGAACTCATAGGACTTGATCACCTCGCCGCCCGGCGGCAATGCGCGGCGTAGCGCGGCGACGCGCTCGATATGCCGGCGCAGCTCGATCTCTTCGACGAGCAATTCCTGGCGGGCGCTTCGATACTCGGCGCTCTCATTGGGAAAGCGCCTGACATTGGTCGTGGCGAGTTCGGCAGCAGGCTTGAGGACGGAACTGGTCATGTTGGAACCTCGCGTGGTTGACGGGCTGTCTGGAAGACGACCCGGACCCGGACGATCCGACACTCAACGGCGAGGATTTATTGCAGTTCCGGCGGCGGGGAACGGTCGAGGATCTCGCCCTTTGCGCCTTCCAGCAGGTCGAGCGCGTAGGTCTCGATGGTCAACGGCCCCCGCATGCGTTTGGCCTCGGCCACCGTTTCGACACGGGCGAAATTGTCGCGCAGCGAGGCCGGCATCGCCTGCTCGACCTCATGCACATAGAGCAGCTTGCCAGCCAGTTGCGCCGGGCTCGGCTCTTGCATGTTGACCCAGCGAATGCGCTGGCCCTGCTGGGCGACGCAGGTGCCCTTGGGGAGATAGAAGGCGAGCCAGCCGGTGGTGCCGTAGTCCGCCGCCAGCACGCAGCTCGCGCCGGTCCGGACGCGGGTCGCCTCGATCTCGTCCGTAAGCTCCTGCCAGCCGACACCGACGCTGCGCACGGTGGCGTCGCGGCGGTAGCCCGAGAGCAAACCGGTGTTGGCCTGCACGATCAGCAGCGCGAACAGCACGACGCCGACGGGTGCGGCCCAGCGGCGGCAGAAATCGACCGTGCGCTGCTCGCGCGACGCCCACTGCACCTGGACTGCCGCGACCGCGGCCGCTACGGCAAAGGCGGGATAGACCGGCGCGAACCAGTTGGCCTCGACCCGCGCATGCAATGCGTGCCAGGTGAAGTAGACCACGATGGTCCAGAACATCGTGTTGACCAGCACGCGCGCCTCCAGCGCGCCGGCGCGGCGCCGATAGAGCGCGTAGAGGCCCATCACGCCGAGGATGAAGACCAATGGCGTTGCGAACGCAAACTGGGTCGGGATCAACTCGGCGATGTAGGTCGGGCGGAAATCCTCGATCCGCGCGCGGCCCATCTGCTTGATGAAGGACACCCAGTGATGGTCGGCATTCCAGCGGATGACCGGGCTGAACAGGCCGAGCGCGACCAGGCCGCCGAGATAGAGCCAGGGCGACAGAAACCAGCGCCGCAGCTTCGGCACCATCGCAAGCCAGATCAGGATCGCCGGACCAAAGAACAGCGCCGAGTATTTCGACAGCAGCGCCGCGCCGGCGCTGGCGCCGACCGCAAGCCACCATTCGCCGCGACCGCTCTCCAGCACCTTTGCCAGCGCGTACAGCAGGAGGCTGGCAGCGACCAGCAGCGGCGCATCCGGCGTCACGATCAGCGTGCCGACGGCGGCCATCAGCGTGACATTGAGCAGGATCGTTGCGCTCGCGGCGACGCGCCGGCCGCCGAACAGGATGCCGGCCGCCCGGTAGATCGCCCAGCTCATCGGCAGTGCGAGCAGGATCGACACCAGCCGCACGCCGAACGGCGTATCGCCCGCGATCATGGTGCCGAGCCGGATCACCACCGCCACCATCGGCGGATGGTCGTAATAGCCGCCGGCGAGCGACTTCGACCACATCCAGTAATAGGCTTCGTCGAAAGTCAGCGGCGTCCATGCCGCGGCGGCCAGCCGCAACACGACCAGCGCGCACACCGCAAGCGCGGTGTTTCGGGCCAGCCGCGCCTCGCTCGCGTTCATGCCGCCGTCATCGCTTGCGCCAGACGAACAGCCCGGACATCGCGTAGTTCCAAACCACGCCCATCAGCGCGCCGGCTGCGCCCGCCAGCCACCAGATCGGCTCCTGGTCGTAGACCGAGAACGCGACGCCGACATTGGCGAGCAGGCCGACGCTGCAGACCAGATAGAACAGCAGCAGGCCGCGCAGGATGCCAAAGCCCTTCAGCCGCTGATCGCGATAGGTCAGGAAATTGTTGAGGATGAAATTGCTGGTCATGGCGACGATCGCACCGGTGGCCTGGGCCTCCGGGAATGGCGCCTTGAACAGTTCGAGCGCGATGAACAGCACGGTGAGGTGCACCACCAGGCCGAGCCCGCCGACCGCCGCGAACAGAATGAAGCGCAGCGAGATCAGATCATTGGTCAGCTTCGCCAGCACCAGGCCGAGGAAGTCGAGCGCGACCATCGAGTCGAGCTTGCTCTCGCCATGCTGGCGGGCACCGAAGGTGTAGGGAATCTCGACCGCGCGCAGCTTGCCCTCCGCAGTCGCCACGACGTCGAGCAGAATCTTGAAGCCCTGCGTCGACAGCTGCGGCGCGAGCTGCTCGAAACGGTCGCGGCGGATCATGAAGAAGCCGCTCATGGGGTCGGCGATCTCGACCTTCAGCGCGCGGCGCGCGATCTCGGTGGCGAACGCGCTGGCACCGGCGCGCTGCTTGTTGAAGCCGTCGGCCTTGTAGCCCTCGATATAGCGGCTGCCGACCACCAGCTCGGCCTCGCCGCTCTGCAGCAGCGCCACCATCTTCGGCAGCTGGGTCTCGTCATGCTGCAGGTCGGCGTCCATCACCGCGGCATAGGGCGCGCTCGAGGCCAGGATGCCCTCGATGCAGGCGCCGGACAGGCCGCGCCGGCCGATCCGGCGGATGCAGCGCACGCGGGAATCCTTCCGCGCCAGCGCGCGCACCACGTCCCAGGTTCCGTCGGGCGAATTGTCGTCGACGAAGATGACTTCCCAGGACACGTCCTTCAGGATCGCGTCGAGCCGGCGGTACAGCACCGTGACATTGTCGCGTTCGTTGAAGGTCGGGACGACCACCGAAAGCAGCGGCAAGCTTGCTGCCTGCGATGAGGTTTCGGGGCTCGGCTTGATGGCTTGGTTCATGAGCGCCAGCGTATAGCCGCAGCCTCTCCCGCTGCCAAGGCAGGCCGACCCAAACGCACGCTCGGAAAGCGGGAAAACGGGGCAAAACACCCCTGAAAATGCCAACGACCACGAACAAGGGGCGCGCGTACATCCGGCGCAGCCAATCAATGTCGTGGTCGTCCGGCGCCGGAGCCCTGAAGCTGCAACGTCGCCGTTGCAAGCAAGATAGGAAGGCCCCAGGCGGTCCGCAAGGGGCGCAGGAGGCGCTAGTTGTTCGGGACTTCCCGGATCACCGGGCCGCGTGGCGCCGGGGCTGCCGGCGCGGCCTCGGCAGCTGGAGCCGCCTGCGGCTGTGCGGCGGACCGGCTCGGGTTACGGAGCTGGCTCGGCGACGGCCCGTAGATGAACGCCGCCGCCAGCGCGACGGCCGCGACCAGTGCGCCCAAGAAACCTGCCGTCGATTGTGATCTCATGCCGATGATCCCCTCGCCTGCGCGGATTGATATCAAAAATCGGCCGGCCGCAACAGGATTTGGGAACCTATTTGGCCGCGGCCCTGCGCCGGGTGAAGGCGGTCACGATGTCCTTCTGCGCGAGCTCGATCGCACGGTTGGCGGTCGTCAGATTCGCGTCGGCGTCCTGCTTCGGAAATTGCAGCGACAGGAA
This sequence comes from Bradyrhizobium sp. USDA 4506, assembly GCF_054058795.1. Classification (NCBI taxonomy): domain Bacteria; kingdom Pseudomonadati; phylum Pseudomonadota; class Alphaproteobacteria; order Hyphomicrobiales; family Nitrobacteraceae; genus Bradyrhizobium; species Bradyrhizobium sp. USDA 4506. The sequence continues at coordinate 3,798,266 of NZ_JBSSBM010000002.1, forward strand.
GTCGATCAGCGACACACGGAAGTTCTGCCGCTCCGACGGACAGACATTGGCGATCAGCGAGGTGAACTCCTGGTCGGACATCGCCTTGTTGCTGTCGCGGGGATATTCGCGGGCGAGACAATTCCAGTAGGCGTCGCGGCCGGTGATCGCGAGCTTGTGCGCATCGTCGACCTCATCGGCCATTGCAGCGGAGGATATGGCGGCGGAGGACATGATCAAGAGGGCGGCCGCAACCAGCATGCGCATTGTTGTTCTCCATTTTGGCGCATCGTAGCGAAGAGCGACAGCGACGATAAGCGCCGCCGTGCCGATCTGGCAAACTGGCCAATCACGATTATTTTGATTAGTCTTGCTTCCTGTTCCCTCCCTCACGATGAGTGCAGTCGTGGCCAAAGCTCCCACCAAGGCGACCAAGACAGACACCAAGGCAACCAAGACCGACGCAGGCAACATCTATATCGGCATCGGCGGCTGGACCTTCGAGCCGTGGCGCGGGGTGTTCTATCCGGAGAAGCTCGCGCAAGCGAAGGAGCTGTCCTACGCCGCCTCCAAGCTGACCTCGATCGAGATCAACGGCACCTATTACGGCTCGCAGAAGCCGGAGAGCTTTCGCAAATGGGCCAGCGAAGTGCCCGACGGCTTCATCTTCTCGCTGAAGGGACCACGCTTCGCCACCAACCGCCGCGTGCTCGCCGAGGCCGGCGATTCGGTGAAGAGGTTCTATGATTCGGGCGTGCTGGAGCTGAAGGACCGGCTCGGGCCGGTGCTCTGGCAGTTCGCGCCGACCAAGAAGTTCGACGGCGCCGATTTCGGCAAGTTCCTCGAGCTGCTGCCGCGCAAGCTCGACGGCCGCGCGCTGCGCCACGTCGTCGAGGTCCGCCATGACAGTTTTTGCGTGCCCGAATTCGTCGCCCTGATTCGCGAACACGAGGTGCCGGTGGTGTTCGCCGAGCACGGCAAATATCCGGCGATCGCCGACGTCGCGAGCGACTTCGTCTATGCCCGGCTGCAGAAGGGCGATGACGAATTGAAGACCTGCTATCCGCCGAAGCAGCTCGACGCCTGGGCCAAGCGGTTTCAGGACTGGGCCGGCGGCAGCGAGCCCGACGACCTGCCGAAGGTCGACAAGGCCGCGCCCAAGAAGGCGCCCCGCGACGTGTTCGCCTATGTGATCCACGAGGGCAAGGTCCGCGCGCCGGCCGGCGCGATGGAGCTGATCGAACGGGTGAAGTGAGCGAGAACCGATGGCGAAGGCCAGGAAGCTGTTCACCATCGGCTACGAGCAGACGCCGTCGAAGGCGGTGCTCGACGAGCTCGAGCAGGCCGGCGTCAAGCTGCTGGTCGACGTCCGCGCCATCGCCTCCTCGCGCCGGCCCGGCTTCTCCAAGACCCAGCTCGCCGCCGGTCTCGACGAGCGCGGCATCGGCTACGTCCATCTGCGCGGTCTCGGCACCCCGAAAAGCGGACGGGAAGCGGCACGCAGCGGGCAATATGCGCTGCTGCACAAGATCTATTCGGCGCACCTGAAGACGGCGCAGGCCAAGGAAGAGCTCGACGAGCTGTCGGCGCTGGTCAAGCAGTCCGGCCCGGTCTGCATCCTCTGCTACGAGCGCGACCACCAGCACTGCCACCGTCGATGGATCGCCGAGATCATCGAAGAGCGCGACGGCGTCGGGATCGAGAACCTGGCGGCACCGCAGCTCTAGCCTGCCTCGCCCGGCACGTTCAGCGTTCCCTCCATCATCGTCACGCAGCCGCCGCCGACATGCACCGAAGTGATCGCGCCGCCTTGCTTGCGCACGCGCGTCAGCAACAGGCTCGGCCGGCCCATGTCGACGCCCTGCCCGATCCGCAGCCGCAATTCGCCATCGCGCGCGGGATCGATATCGGCGAGCAGCGCCGCGCAAGCCGCGGTCGCGCTGCCGGTGGCGGGATCCTCGGACAGGCCGCTGGCGCCCGGATGGAACATGCGCGCCTGCAGGTCGAGCGGCTGCTCGCTCGCCGGCACGTCGCTTGTGTAGAAATAGACGACGTCGCGGCCGATCTCGGCCAGCGTCCTGGCGAACGCCGCAGCATCGGGCCTGGCGCGCCTCAGCGCCTCGCGCGAGGCGATCTCGACCACCAGGAACGGCAGCCCGACCGAGACGACCTGCGGGGCATGCCGATCGGTCTTCACATCAGCCGCCGTCAGCGACAGGCACGCGGCGGCCGCGGCCGCGCTCACCTCGTTGGTCCGCTGCAACGCCTGCGGCGCGGTCAGCTCGGCCCCGATCACATTGCCGCCGTCGGACAGGATCTCGACCGGCACCAGCCCCGCCTTCTCCTCGAACCTCAAGCGCGCCGGCGCCTTCGCGGCCCGGCTTGCCAGCACGAAGGCGGTGCCGACATTGGGATGGCCGGCGAACGGAATTTCCGAGCGCACCGTGAAGATGCGAACCTGGGCGTCGTTGGCCTTGTCCTGCGGCGGCAGCACGAAGGTCGTCTCGGAATAGTTGAACTCGGTCGCGATCGCCTGCATCGCTTCGGTCGACAGCCCTTCGGCGTCGAGCACCACGCCGAGCGGGTTGCCGCCGAAGGCGCGGTCGGTGAAAACGTCGACGGTGATATAGCGCCGCTGCATCTTGCTTGTCCTCGTGCTCCGGTCATTCCGATGACGTCATCGTAGCACGGCGCGCGCGATGCCCTTCAGAGCACTCGGTGCAATCGCGGGTAGTCACATGCAGGCAGCTCGCGCGGCTTGAGGAGCCGTGCGTGATTGCCTCGGATCATGTGAGCGTCGCCGCCTACCCCAACTGCCAGACGTGCACCGGGTGCTCGTAGCCCCGCACCGGGATCTCGCCGCGCGACACCGCGTCCTTGCAGTCATCGCCGAGCGCCTCGCGCACCGCGGAGGAAATTAAAAACTGCGAGCCGAGCTCCTTGTTCAGCGCCTCGAGCCGCGCGGCAAAATTCACGGTGTCGCCGATCACGGTGTACTCCTTGCGCCGGGGCGAGCCGATATTGCCGGCGACGACCTCGCCGATGTGGATGCCGATGCCGATGCGCAGCGGCCAGCTCGTCGCCGCGTTGGTGCGCTCGTTCGCGGCGAGCATTTCACGCGCGGCGGCGACCGCCTGATGCGCGGCGTCGCCGGTCTCGAACGGGGCACCGAACAGCGCGAGAAAGCCGTCGCCCAAAAACTTGTTCACGATGCCGCCATGGCGATCGAGGATATCGACCAGCACGGCAAAGGCGCCATCGAGCCTGTCGACCACCTCTTGCGGCGAGCGGGTGCGCGCACCGGCCGTGAAGCTACGGAAATCCACGAACATCACCGCAACACGGCGGATGTCGCTGCCGGTGCCGGCACCCTCCGTCATCAGACGTTCGACCACCTGCGGCGAGACGTGCTGGCCAAACAGATTGGTGATGCGATCGCGCGCGGTGGCGGCCGCGATGCTAGCCGCGAACTGCCGGCGCAGCTGCATGCCGACCGCGCCGGCCAACATGCCGCAGATCAGGATGATCGAGCTCCGCGCGGCGTGATAGTAGATGCTGGTCTCGGCCGCGCCGCCGCCCGAGGGATGGAAGAACACCGCCATGTAGAACAGCTCGACCGCCGCGACGAAGCCGGTGAAGGTCGAGAGCCAGAAGTCGAGCCGTAGCGTCGACAGGATGATGAAGACGAAATAGATCAGCGGCGCCACGAAGCCGAGCGCCTCTTGCGGCCCCATGCTATTCATGTGCAGCGCCAGCACGACGGTCGGCAGCGACGTCTCGACCAGCACGCCGATGTAGCGCCGGACCACCGGCAGGTCGCGCCCCTTGCGCATGTGCCAGCTGATTGCCCCGTGCACCCAGAGCTCGAACAGGATCAGCGGAATGGTGACGTAGAAGACGTAGACGGGGCTGAGGTTGCCGTGCCAGACGCGGCTGACCGCGTCGGGCGCAAAGAAATACACCAGCAGACTGATCGCCGCGAGAGCAGCGGCGGTAGCGATCAGCACCTTGATGCGGAGCAGCTCGGTGGTCATCACCTCGCGCATCAGGGCGTGATGGAAATCGGCGGATACGGTTGTGTCTGCCGCTGCGCCGCTTTTGTCCGAAGATTCCGCCATGCCTCCCACCCCGTCATCCCGGGGCGCGAAGCGAACCCGGAATCTCGAGATTCCGGGTTCGATGCTTCGCATCGCCCCGGAATGACGATCATTGATGGCATCCATCATAGCCTCAATCGAGCGTGCGGCGGAAGCGCGTCACCGCGATCGTCATGGCGAACAGCATCAGGGCGACCAATGCGACGGTGTCGTATTGCAGGTTCTGCATCGCCGCCCCCTTCAGCATGATTGCCCGGACGATGCGCACGAAGTGGGTCAGCGGCAGCCCCTCGCCGATATATTGCGCCCAGACCGGCATGCCCGCGAACGGAAACATGAAGCCGGACAGCAGGATGCTCGGCAGGAAGAACATCATCGAAAGCTGCATCGCCTGCAGCTGGTTCTGGACGATGGTCGAGAAGGTGTAGCCGATCGACAGATTGGTGGTGATGAACAGCGTGGTGAGCAGCGCCAACAGCGTGAGGCTGCCGAGGACCGGCACGCCGAACAGCAAAATGCCGATGGCGATGATCAGCGTGGCCTGGATGAAGCCGACCAGCACATAGGGGATGATCTTGCCGAACATCACCTCGACCGGCTTGATCGGCATCGACAGCAGGCTCTCCATGGTGCCGCGCTCGATCTCGCGCGTCACCGAGAGCGCGGTGAAGATCAGCATGGTCATGGTCAGGATGGTTCCGACCAGGCCGGGCACGATATTGAGACGCGAGTCCGCCGCCGGGTTGTAACGGGCGTGAGCGCGGATCTCGAACGGCATGTCCGGGGGATCGCCGACGTGCAGATCATGCGCCAGCGCCGATTGCACCAGCGGCCCGAGCGCGCCGAGCGCCGAGCCCGACGCCACCGGGTCGGTGGCATCCGCCGCGACCAGCAGCGCCGGCCTGTCGCCGCGCCGCACCGCGCGCTCGAAGCCGCGCGGGATCTCGACGCCGAACAGCACCTTGCCGGATTGCAGCAGCTCGTCGAACTCCTCGACGGTGTGGACCTCGCGGACAAAATGGAAATAGGCGGTGTTCTCCATCGCCTTCAGGATCGAACGGCCGAGATCGCTGTCCTCCTGGGTCAGCACCGCGGTCGGCAGATTGCGCGGCGTGGTGTTGATGGCGTAGCCGAACAACGTCAGCTGCATCACCGGCAGCATGATGATCATGGCGAACGAGACGCGGTCGCGGCGAAGCTGGATGAACTCCTTGACCAGCATCGCGTAGCTGCGCCGCCAGAAGCCGAATGCCGGCTCCCTCGCCTCGCTGTTCTGGATCGTTTCCGTTGCGCTCATCGCAATTATCCCTGGAAATTATCCTTGAAAGTTATCCTTGGAGCGCCCCATCAGATCGATGAAGACGTCTTCGAGCGACGGCTCGCTGGCCTGCCAATGCCATTTCGAATTGTCCCGATAGGGCGCAATCGCGGCCTCGAGCGCCGCCTTGTCGCGGCCGGAGACGTGCAGGCTGGTGCCGAACGGCGCCACCATGTCGACGCCGGGCTTGTCCGTGAGTTCGGCCATCAGGCCGTTGAAATCCTCACCCGTCACCGTCCAGGTCGACAGCGCGGAGGCGGCGATCACCTCGTCCACCGTGCCATGGGCCAACAGATGGCCGTAGGCGATGTAGGCGATCTCGTGACAGCGCTCGGCCTCGTCCATGTAATGGGTCGAGACCAGCACGGTGAGGCCTTCGGCGGCGAGCGCGTGGATCTCGTTCCAGAAATCGCGCCGCGCCTTGGGATCGACGCCGGCGGTCGGCTCGTCGAGCAGCAGCAATTGCGGATTGGGCAGCGTGCAGGCGCCGAGCGCCAGCCGCTGCTTCCAGCCGCCGGAAAGGTTGGCGGCGAGCTGCTCCTCGCGGCCCTTCAGCCCGATCCGCGCGATCATGTCGGCCGCAGCCCCGCGCGCGTCCGGCATGCCGTAGAGCCGCGCCACGAATTCGAGATTCTCGCGCACCGACAGATCCTGGTAGAGGCTGAAGCGCTGCGTCATGTAGCCGACCTTGCGCTTGATCTTGTCGGCATCGCGCCGGATGTCGTAGCCGAGGCAGGTGCCCTCGCCGCTGTCGGGCGTCAGCAGGCCGCACAGGATGCGGATGGTCGTGGTCTTGCCGCTGCCGTTGGGACCGAGGAAGCCGTAGATCGAGCCGCGCTTGACCTGCATCGACAGGTCATGGACGACCTCGCGTCCGCCAAACGACTTGGTCAGGCCCTTCACATCGATCGCGATGGAGGGTGCGTTGGACCGCGCGCTGGTGGAGCCGCCGTTCATCTGCGCTCCGCCACCGGCGTCTTGGGATTGAGGTAGATGCTGATCGGCTGACCGACGCGCAGCACATCGGGCCGGCTCGGCCGCGCCTGGATCAGATAGACCAGCTTGTTGCGTTCATCGAGGCTGTAGATGACCGGCGGCGTGTATTCCGCCGTGGTGGCGATGAAGTAGATCTTTGCCGTGAGGTCGGCGGCGCAATTGTCGCAGGTCACCCTCACCTCGTCGCCGAGCGCGAGCTTCGGCAGCTCGGCCTCCGGCACGAAGAAGCGCAGCTTCATGTTGCCGGGCGGCATGATCGACAGCACCGGGCGCTGCGCCTGCACCATCTCGCCCTCGCGGAAATAGATCTGCTGGATCGAGCCCGCGATCGGCGCAAAGCCCTTGCGGCGGTCGAGCCGGGTCTGCGAGGTGTTGACCCGCGCCTCCGCGACGCGCAGCGCCGAGACCGCGGAATCCAGATTGGCCTGGGTGCCGGCGCCGGTGCCGCGCAGCGAGGCCGCGCGGTCATAGCTCTGCCGCGCGTTGGCAAGGGTCGCGTTGTTCTGGTTGAGATCGGCGCGCTGCAAATCGTCGTCGACCGAATAGAGCAGATCGCCGGGCTTGACCTCGTCGCCCTCGCGCACATTGAGCTTGATGACGCGGCCGGATTCATCGGGGCTGACGAAGATCATATCGGCCTCGACCCAGCCCTGGAAGCCGGGATCACGCTTCTCCTGGCAACCGGCCAGCGCCGCCGCCAGCACGACTGCGGTCACGAGCTTCATCATGCGCGAGACGGTCATGACTTGCTCCGTTCGCCGAAGATCAGATCGAGATGAACCTTGAACATCGCGAGAGCATCGAGCGGCGCGTGCCGGGCAAACAGGCTCTGCCAGATCACCGCGACGATCGCGGGCGCCACGACGAGTTGGGGAAACTGCGCGAGCTGGCGCTGCCTGATCTCGCCGCGCGTGATCGCAAGCTGGATCAGCGCCTGCATCGCGGCCATCCCCTTCGACACCACCTCGCGGAAATAGAAGTCGGCGATCGTCGGGAAGCGCGGCCCTTCGGAGACGATCAGGCGGACGATGTCGCCGCGCCGGGTCGACACGATCTCGCGGATGAAGGTCTCGGCAAACCTCTCCACCGCATCGCGCACCGGACCGGTGATGGTGGGCGGCGCGGCCATGCGATTGACCAAGGGCACGACTGCGGTGCGGATCAACTCCTCGAACATCGACTCCTTGTCCTTGAAGTACAGATAGAGCGTGCCCTTGGCGACGCCCGCCCGCTTAGCGACATCGTCGAGCCGCGTCGCGGCGAAGCCGCGCGCAATGAACTCGTCCATCGCCGCCTCGACGATCGCAGCGCGCCGCTCCGCCGATTTCTCGGCGCGGTTCGCGGCGGGCTTCGGCTCAGGCAGCTTTGCCGAGGCCACCTTCGGGATCTTCGCCGCGGCAGCCCGGATCGCGGTGGTCCGGCGCCTGGCAGGCCGGGAGCGGCTCGTTTCTTCGATGCGCTTTGTCATGGCCATAATATGACTGACCAGTCAGTCATCGTCAATGCGTTCAGAGAAAACGCCTGCCGGCCGGAAGCGTTCCTGTCGGCCTTTCCGGGTCCTCAGGATGCGCATAGATTCGCGATCTCGCGGCGCAAATGCCCGAATTTGCTGCTTATTTCCGCCCTTCTGGGAACAGTGGGCGCAGGGAAAGCCGGGTGGCGATCGCACCCGCGGGCCCTGTGCAACAAAAAGGCACAGGGGTGGCACCACAGGTGTAACCGGAGCAATCCGGCTTTCCCTGCGCGATCGGCTACGGCTCACCTCGTGCTCTCCCCGGCGGGATTGGGGGGATTTTGATACAAGTGATCGGCTGGGGGAAACACCTATGAGCGATTGGTTACACAACCTTTCTGTGCCGTGGATGGCCTTCATCGTCTTCGGCTTCACCTATCTTGTTGCCGTTCTCATTTTCGCAGGCGTTGCGATCCTGTCGACCAAGGAGCGCGCAACGTCTTTCAAATCGATCTCTCCCGGCATGTTGCCGGTGCTCGGCATCCTTTTCGGCCTGTTTGTCGCGTTCACCGCGGCACAGGTCTGGAGTGACAGCGATCGCGCCACCGCGGCGGTGAGCCGCGAAGCCAGCTCGTTGCGGGCGGTCATCTTGCTCGCCGGCGGTCTGCCGCCGGAGCAGGAGGCGCGCCTGCGCGGCCTCGTTCGCGAATACGTCGAGGAAACGGTCGCCGTGGAATGGCCGATGATGGCGCGCCAGGCTGCATCGCTCAAGGCAGCGCCTCCCGCGCTGACCGCGGCGTTGCGCCTTGTCGTGTCAACGCCCGCGCAAAACCCGGGCCAGCAGACGACCCAGCACGAGATCATCACCAATCTGAATTCGGCACTCGATGCGCGACGACAACGGATCATCGTCAGCCAGACCGAAGTCGACTCGATCAAATGGTGGTGCCTCTACCTTCAGGCCATCTGCGAGCTATTGGTCATTGCCCTTGTTCACTGCGACAACCGGTTGGGATCCGCCATCGCGATGGGCCTGTTCGCGACCGGCGTGGCCACATCGGTTCTGCTGATTGCCGCGCATGATCGACCATTCACCGGCCAGATATCGATTGCGCCGACGCCGTTGCTGCAGATCATGCCGGACAAGGAGGCGAGCCGATAAGCGCCGGACCGCACTACGCGCGCTGTCCGCTACGTGTGAAACTTCAGCCCGTCGAGGATCTTGTCGACCACCTTGCGCTCGGCGCGAATGGCGAGGCCGACCAGGTTGAGCTCGCTGCGCACGACCGCCTTCACCACCTCGCGGTTGGCGGCGTCATGCGTGGTCTTGAACATGTCCTCGGTGTAGAGCGCCGGCTGCACGTTGCGCGCCAGCGCGCGCTCCAGCGCTCGCGATAGCGCAGGCCCGTCGGCGCCGTAGATCAGAATCGGCTGGCCTATCAGGGAGAGATATCTGGTCCCCGAGCCGTCCTGGTAATTCTCGCCGATACATTCGGGGAAGGAAGCCGCGATGCCGCCGGCAAGAAACGACGCCACGTTGAGCTTCTGCCAGACTTCCAGGTCGGTGCGGATCACGACCGCGATCTTGGTGTCGAACTGCATGGCGATAATTCTATCCGCAGGTTGACGACAAACGCCAGTTCTGACCGCGCATCCCTCATCTGCCCGCCAGGCGCTGACGTTAGTTTTCTTGAGCAACCCACGGGCGGACCCTGCCCGCCTGAAGGGCGACGTCGCGGCTGGCGAAGCTGATATCGCTGCGGCGAAGAAGCTCAACCCACACGTCGACCGCTAGCCGTGCGACGTCGCAAGGGCCCGATCCCTGCCGGGACGGAAAGCGATAGTCAGCTCCTGCGCCGCGTAGTAGGCTTCGGGCGTTCGATGACCATCAGCATATTTCAGGGCATTGCATCATGATCAGCAAGGCCGATGTTGTTGTTATTGGTTCGGGCGGATTGGGCGCGGCCACAGCCTATTACCTGAGCAAGCGTGGAGGTCTCAGCGTCGCCCTTGTCGACAAGCATGAGATCGGATCGCAAACCTCGCCCCGCGCGGCAGGCATGGTGAGTTGTGCGCGCAAGAGCGACTTGATGATTGGCCTCATCAAGGACGCATGCCGCAAGATCGAGGCGTTCACGGAAGAAACCGGCCAGCCGCTCGACTGGGTGCATTCGGGCAGCCTCAAGATTGCGCGCCGGCCGCAGGACGCCGAAGTGATCGAGGACGATTTCGAGCGCGGACGCCGCACCGGCCTCGACGTCGAGCTGATCTCTCCGCAAGAGGCGAGCAGTCTCAATCCGTTCTTGCAGCCGGCGGGCGTCGTTGCGGCGATGCGGATCGGCGACGACCGGTATTTCGACCCGGCGCAGGTTGCCGTCGGTTTCGCCACAGCCGCGGCGGCCAACGGTGCAATCTTGCTGCCGAAGACCGACGTGCGCGCCGTCAACATCGTCGGCGGCACCGTGATCGGCCTGACCACCGCGAACGGCGTCATTGAAAGTCCGGTTGTCGTCGATGCGGCCGGCGCGTGGACACGGCAGGTCGCGGAGGCGAGCGGGATCCGCGTGCCGCTGGTGCCGACCCGGCAGCAGTTGATCGTGACCGAGCCTTTGGATGGCGCGCGGGCCGACCTGCCGATGATCCGCATCATGGATGCCGCGGTGTATGCCCGTCCGTGTCAGGGCGGTTTCCTGTGGGGTGTCTACGAGGAAACGCCGCGCTTCTTCGATATGCAGTCGCTTGGGGCCGGCTTCGACGTCAAGGACATGCCGCTCGACATCGGCGTGCTTCATGCAGCCGCCGATGAGGTCAAGGACCAGCTCCCGTTCCTGCAAACCGCCAAGGTGCGGGAGTTTCGCGGCGGCATTCCGACGATGACTGCCGACGGCCATCATATTCTCGGCCCAGCCATTGGCGTGGCCGGCTTCTATTTTGCAAGCGGGTGCAACGTCGCCGGTCTGTCGATCTCGCCGACCGTCGGCGAGGCGCTTGCGGCCTGGATCGTGGACGGCAAGCCGCCCGTCGATCTATCGCCGATGTCGGTCATGCGGTTCAAAGACCAATCGTGGTCTGAAGATCAATTGGAGCGCGACGCCGCCTGGCAATACCGACACTTCTATGGCGCCGTCTGAGCGCGGCTCGGAGTGCAGGCCATCAGCGCTTTGCCCGCCAGGCGGATTGTGGCGGCCGCCCTACCCCTTGGCGTCGCAGGCCCAGGCGCGGATCACGCATTCCTTGCCGCCATAGTCGTAGCACTTCTTGGTCGCGGCATTGAGCGAGCTCGAGATCTTCGGCGCCACGGCATAGCCATGGGCGCCGCAGGGATTCTTCATGTCGATCGAGAGCGCGGCGCAGGCCCGCTTCATGGTCACCGTGGTGCAATCGCCCTTGCACTGCTTCAACGCGGCGGCACGCGCCGCGCCTTCCGCCGGATAGTCGTAGGCCTGGCCATAGGCCCCGCACTTGCCGACCGCGAACGCACCGGCCGCGCGCGCCTTGGGCACGAAGGTTTCCACGGAGAAACGCGTGGCGCCGAGCAGCAATGTCAGGACGAGAATCGTCAACGCGCGACGCTGCGCGACGGCGGTCGAAATGATCAAGCGGAAATCCCCCAAAGCCCGGCGCGGACTGTACGCAGGGGTCGTTTCCAGATGGTGAATGACGGGTTGAGAGCGAGTTCTATCCACTCGTCGTCCCGGCGAAGGCCGGGACCCATAGCCACCGATGGTGATGATTGCGCGAGGCTCTGGCCGCTGTCCCACCAACAACAACGATTGGTGGTAATGGGTCCCGGCCTTCGCCGGGACGGCGCGGAGAATGTTCAGCCCTGTCTTGCGGCTTCCAGCGCCTGCGGGGTGTCGATGTCGAGGAAGGCGCTGTCGCCGTCGACCGGGACCTCGGCGACCACCTCGGCATGCTTGGTGATCAAGTGACGGGCGCCGATGTCGCCGTCGAGCGTCATCAGCTCCTTGAAGAAGCGCCTTGACCACAGCACCGGATTGCCGCGGCGGCCCTCGCTGACGGGGACCGCGATCAGATGGCCGCGGTCCGGCGCGAAGGTCTCGATCAGGCGATCGATCAGCTTCGCATCGATCAGTGGCATGTCGCCGAGGCAGACGATCGCGCCGTCGGCGCTGTCGGACACCGCCGCAATTCCCGCCTTCACCGAGCTGGCGAGGCCGCCGGCGAAATCCGGGTTGCGGACGAATTTGACCTTGAGGCCATCGAGCGCCTGCTCGACCAGCTCGGCCTGATGCCCGGTGACGACGATGACCTCGGAAGCCTTCGAGGCCAGCGCTTGCTCGGCGACGATGCGCGCGAGCTTCTTGCCGTCGAGCTCGGCGAGCAGCTTGTTCGGGCCGCCCATCCGGGTCGAGCGGCCGGCGGCAAGCACGATCGCGGCGACGTTGCGGTTGCCTTCGGTGTCCGGCACGGTGCGCGGCTGCGGCCGCGTCACGATCTCCATCAACAGGCCGCCGACGCCCATGCCGGTGAGATCCGATCGCGTCACCTTGATGCCGGCGAGCAGCCGCATCAAGACCCAGTCAAAGCCGTTCTCGATCGGCGAGCGCGCGCAGCCCGGCGCGCCCAGCACCGGCACGCCGCCGGCGCTGCCGATCAGCAGCAGATTGCCGGGATCGACGGGCATGCCGAAATGCTCGACCGCGCCGCCGATCTCAGTGATTGCAGCAGGAATGACATCGCGGCGATCGGCGATCGCGGACGCGCCGAACACGATGACGAGCTCGGCGCCGAGCACGAGCAATTCCTTGATCGAGGCCGCCAGCACCGTCTCGTCATGCGGCACGCGGCGCTCGGCGATGATGGTGGCGCCGGCCGGCGCGAGCCGTTCGGCGGTGACGCGCAGCGTCTTGTCGATCACCTTCGGTGCAAGGCCCGGCAGCAGCGTCGAGACCACGCCGACCTTCTGGATCACATAGGGCGCGATCCGCAGCGTATCCTTGCCGGCGACCGCGACGGCGGCATCGCGTAAGCGCCCCTCGACGCCGAACGGGATCAGCTTGACGGTCGCGATCATCTCGCCTTCGACCACCGGCTTGAACGCGGCGAGCGTTGCGAAGGTGATGGCCTCGTCGACGTCGTTGATACGGTCGACCGCGGCGCGATCGATCACCAGCACACCGGGACGGGCCGCGAACAGATTGGCGCGGCCGGTGAAGGCGCGCTCGACATTGACGCCGTCGCCCGCCACCGCCTGCGCGACGCTGGCGGCCGCGGCGTCCTCGGAGACGTCGCCCTCGTCGAGCCGCACCACGACGATCTCGTCGACGCCGGCCTTGGTCAGCGCCTCGACCTCGGCGAGGCCGATCGTGGTGCCCTTCTTGAGCACCAGCGCGCCCCGGCGGAGGGTATGCACGGTGACGCCGCCAATCGCGTCGGCCGGACTGGCGGGACCGAATTTCATGCCGCTTCTTCTTTTTCTTTGGGGGGCAAGCGCAGCTGCGCGGTGATCTCGGCCATGATCGCGACCGCGATCTCCGACGGCGACACCGCGCCGATATCGAGGCCGATCGGCGCGTGGATGCGCGCGATGTCGCTGTCCCTGGCGCCCTGCGCACGCAGCCGCTCGGCGCGCTTGGCGTGGGTCTTTCGCGATCCGAGCGCGCCGATATAGAAGCAGTTGCGGTCGAAGGCGTGCAGCAGCGCCGGATCGTCGATCTTCGGATCATGCGTCACCGCGACGAAGGCGGTGTAGTGATCGACGTTGAGCGGCGGCAGCGCGACGTCGGGCCATTCGGCGACCAGCGGCACGTCGGGGAAGCGCTCCGGGCTCGCAAACGCGGTGCGCGGATCGACCACCGTGACGTCATAGTCGAGCGAGCGCGCCAGCGGCGCCAGCGCCTGGCTGATATGGACCGCGCCGATGATCACGAGCTTTGCGGTCGGCGCGTAGACGTTGAGGAACAGCTTCTTGGTCCCGACCTCGACATTGCCGCTCTTGCCCATCCGCAGTTGCTTTGAGAGCTCGGCGCGCAGCGGATCGGCGGCGATGTCCGCGGCCTTGACCAGGCGCTGATCGCCATTGGCGGTGTCGGTGACAATGATGACCGGGCGGCGCGCGGCGCGCTCGGCGTTCAGCTCTTTCAGGATCTCGAGTTTCACGGCTAACCAACCTTCTCAACGAAGACGCGGATGGTGCCGCCGCACGACAGGCCGACATTCCAGGCGGTCTCGTCGGCGACGCCGAATTCGAGCATTTTGGGCTGGCCGCTCGCGATCACGTCGAGCGCTTCCGTTACGACCGCGCCCTCGACGCAGCCGCCGGAGACCGAGCCGAGGAAGGTGCCGTCGTCATTGATGACGAGGCTCGAGCCGGCTGGACGCGGCGCCGAGCCCCAGGTCTCGACCACGGTGGCAAGCGCCACGCCATGGCCCTCTTTCTGCCAGGTCTCGGCGGCCTGAAGAATGTCTTCGTCGCGGTTGAGCATGAGAGCGTCTCCTCAAGCAACAGAGCGGATCAGGCTGCGGTGGTGCGCCGGCGGCGGGGATGACAGCGCCCCGATCAAGCCCTTGATGGACGTCAAGTTATGCACCGGGCGAAATTCGTCAACGTGGGGCAACATCATTTTGATGCCCTGCGCCTTGGCCTCGAAGCCGGAGTAGCGCAGCAGCGGATTGAGCCAGATCAGGCGGCGGCAGGAACGGTGCAATCGGTCCATCTCGAAGGCCAGTTTGGCATCCGCCTCCCGTTCTAGTCCATCGGATATAAGGAGGACGATGGCGCCCTGCCCGAGCACCCGGCGGGCCCAGAGCTGGTTGAAGCTGTGCAGCGAGGTCGCGATCCGCGTCCCGCCGGCCCAGTCCTCGACCGAGGACGAGCAGCTCGCCAGCGCCTCGTCGGGGTCACGGGCCCGTAACGCGCGCGTCACATTGGTCAGGCGGGTGCCGAACAGGAATACCGAGACCCGCTTGCGGGCGTCGGTGATGGCGTGCAGGAAGTGCAGGAACAGGCGGGTGTACTCGCTCATCGAGCCGGAGATATCGAGCAGCGCCACGATCGGCGCCGGCTTCTCGATCCGGCCGAGCTTTCGGATGTCGATGATCTCGCCGCCGGTGCGCAGCGAGTTGCGCACGGTGCGGCGCATGTCGAGCCGTAGGCCCCGCGCGTCCGGCTGGTAGCGGCGGGTCACGAGCTCGGCCTGCGGCAGCCGCATCTTGGCGATCTCGCGCGTCACCTCGGCGATCTCCGCCGCGGTCATCTGCGCAAAATCCTTCTTCTGCAGGATCTCCTTGTCGGAGACCGAGAGCTTCAGCTCCTGCTCCTGGGCCTGCGGCCGCTCCTCGCTCCGCGCCGGCTGCGCCATCGCCTCCTGGACGCGGCGCGAGGCCGGCGGCGGCTTCTTCCTGGCGTGGTCCGGCAGCGGCACCGAATCCAGCATGCTCTTCCACTCCTCGGCGGCGCGGAAGAACAGCATAAAGGCCTGGCGGAAGATCAGCGCGTGCTCGTGGCGCTTGACGAAGATCGCTTCCAGCGTGGCGTAGAAATCGGAGCGATGGCCGACCTCGATCAGCTGCAGCGCGTCGAGCGCATCGATCACCGAGCCCGGCCCGACGGGAAGCCCGGCCGCCCGCAGCGCGCGGGCAAAGCCGATCACGTTGTCGGCCATGTGGCCGGTCGGAGGCGCGAGGTGGTTGATCGCCATTGTTGTTTGGCCTCGTCATTCCGGACCGCACGAAGTGCGGATCCGGAATCTGGAGATTGCGGCGCGAGATTCCGGGTTCACGCTTCGCGTGCCCCGGAATGACGGCTAGTCGCTCGTCGCTTCCTTCAATGTCTTCTGCAACGCATCGCCCTGCATGCGCGCGATGTCGTCCTGATACTTCAAGAGCGCGCCCAGCGTGTCGCCGACGACCTGCGGGGTCAGAGAGCGGGCGTCGAGCTCGGACAGCGCGGTCGCCCAGTCGATGGTCTCGGCGACACCCGGCGACTTGTAGAAATCCTGGTTGCGCAGCGCCTGCACGAAGCGGACGACCTGCTGCGACAGCTTTGCGGAGATGTTCGGCACCCGCGACTTGACGATCGCGAGCTCGCGCTCGGCGGAGGGATAATCCACCCAATGATAGAGGCAGCGCCGCTTCAGCGCGTCGTGGATTTCGCGGGTGCGGTTCGAGGTGATGATCACGATCGGCGGCGCCGGCGCCTTCACGGTGCCGAGCTCGGGGATCGTGACCTGGAAGTCGCTGAGGATTTCCAGCAGATACGCCTCGAACGCCTCGTCGGCGCGGTCGAGCTCGTCGATCAGCAGCACCGGAGGACCCGCGACATCGGGCTCGAGCGCCTGCAGCAGCGGCCGCTTGATCAGGAATCGCTCGGCGAAGATGTCGCTGGCGAGCTGGTCGCGATCGGTATCGCCGGAAGCCTCCGCAAGGCGGATCGCGATCATCTGCGCCGCGCTGCTCCACTCGTAGACGGCGGAGGCGACGTCGAGGCCTTCATAGCATTGCAGGCGGATCAGCTTGCGCCCGAGCGCCGCCGACAGCACCTTTGCGATCTCGGTCTTGCCGACACCGGCTTCGCCTTCGAGGAACAGCGGCCGGCCCATCCGCAGCGCGAGATAGGTCACGGTCGCGAGCGACCGCTCGGCGAGGTAGCCGCGCGAGGTCAGGAGATCCTCGAGCGCATCGACGGAAGTGGGTAACGCCGATGCACTCATGGAATAGCCAGTCTTCGAACAGAGGTCAGCAAAGTCACGCCTTGGTACTTAGTCCTTGGCGTTCGCGGCTTCCACCGCCCTGCGCGTCAAAACGCCGATCAGATGCGCGCGGTATTCGGCACTGCCGTGCAGGTCGCTGTTCAGCCCGTCGGCCGAAACCGCGATGCCGTCGAGCACTTTGTGCGAGAAGCGCTTCTTCAGCGCGTCCTCGAACGCAGTGACGCGGAAGACGCCGTCGGAGCCCGCACCGGTGACCGCGACGCGCACGTCGGACGGACGCTTGGCCACGAACACGCCAACCAACGCATAACGCGAGGCCTGGTTGCGGAACTTGACGTAGGCCGCCTTCTTCGGCACCGGGAACATCACCTTGGTGATGATCTCGTCGGCCTCCAGCGCGGTCGAGAATAGGCCCTGGAAATACTCCTCGGCCTTGAGGCGGCGCTTGTTGGTGACGATGGTCGCGCCCAGCGCCAGTACCGCGGCCGGATAGTCGGCGGTCGGGTCGTTGTTGGCGAGCGAGCCGCCGATGGTGCCGCGGTGGCGCACGGCGGGATCGCCGATCAGGCCGGCAAGCTCGGCCAGCGCCGGGATCGCCTCGCCCACGACCGCGGAGTTCGCGACTTCGGCATGCTTGGCGGTGGCGCCGATGACCAGCGAGCGGCCCTTCATCTCGATCGTGTCGAGACCTTCGATGTGGGAGAGATCGACCAGATGCGGCGGGCTGGCGAGCCGCTGCTTCATGACCGGCACCAGCGTGTGGCCGCCGGCGATCAGCTTGGCGTCCTCGTTCTTCACCAGCAGGTTGGCGGCCTGCCGCACGGTGCCGGGACGGTGATATTTGAATTCGTACATTGGAATGTCCTGATCGCGCTCGCGATGAATTGCTGACTAGGCGAGGTCCGACTTCGCCATCGCCTTGGCGCCGGCGGCGATCGAAGCAACGATGTTCTGGTAGCCGGTGCAGCGGCACAGATTGCCTTCCAGCTCCTCGCGGATCACCTCGTCGGAGAGCTCGTGGCCCTTGCGATGGACCAGGTCGACCGCGGTCATGATCATGCCCGGCGTGCAGAAGCCGCACTGCAGGCCGTGATGCTCGCGGAAGGCCTCCTGCATTGGATGCAGCGGCGCGCCATCGGCCGCCAGCCCCTCGATGGTCTTGACCTCGTGACCGTCGGCCATCACCGCAAGCGTCGTGCAGGACTTCACCGCCCTGCCGTCCAGATGCACGACGCAGGCGCCGCACTGCGAGGTGTCGCAGCCGACATGGGTGCCGGTCAGCCGCAGGTTTTCGCGCAGAAACTGGACCAGAAGGGTACGGGGGTCGACATTCGCGTTCACGGGGGTGCCGTTCACGATCATTGAAATCTTGGCCATCAGCACTCTCTTATCTGCGCCACCGCATATCGGCGAAGCAGGCGGTTTTAAATCACTCCAGACGGCATAATATGGGCGCGCCCCGCGATGGGCAACCTTTCGAGCCACCCCTCCAGGACATGGCCGGACCTGAATAATCCAGCCGAAAGGCGGGGCTAACCCTGCACCGCCTTGGCGAAATTTGCAAAGAATTCATCGGCCAGCTTCTTGGCGGCGCCGTTGATCAGGCGCTGGCCGAGCTGGGCGAGCTTGCCGCCGATCTGCGCCTCCACATTGTAGCTCAGAAGCGTACCGCCATCCTTGTCTGCAAGGCCCACGGTGGCGCCGCCCTTGGCAAAGCCGGCGACCCCGCCCTCGCCTTCGCCTGAGATCTTGTAGCCGTTCGGCGGGTCGAGATCGCTCAAGGTGACCTTGCCCTTGAAGCGGGCGGAGACCGGGCCGACCTTCATCTTGGCGGTAGCGCGGAAGCCGCCCTCGTCGGTCTTCTCCAGCTCTTCGCAGCCGGGAATGCAGGCTTTCAACACTTCGGGATCGTTGAGCTTGTCCCACACAGCCTGGCGCGGCGCTGCAAGCTGGACTTCGCCGGTCATTGTCATGGCCATGGGGGATCTCCTCGATCGCTAGAACCTTTATCCCCCAAGTAAAGCAGCCGGGGCGCAAAGGAAAGGGCACCTTCGGAGGATGAGCGATGCATATTCGCAACCGCAGCAAGCCAAGCCGATCGTTCACGAAATCGCGCAATCCCCGGTGTTGAAAATGCAGGCAGCCCCGGGGCATTGGCATCGACGCGCGGGAGTGGTTAGGTCGCCGGCCATGAGCACAGCCCTCTCTCCCCTGCTTGCGCCGATGCTGTCGAGCGCCGCGATGCGCGCGGTGTGCGACGACGCCGCCACGCTGCAGAACATGCTGGATTTCGAGGCCGCGCTGGCCCGCGCCGAGGTGGCCTGCGGCGTGATTCCCGCAGCTGGCGCAGGACCAATCGGCGCCGCCTGCAAGGCCGAATCATTCGACCTGGCCGCGCTGGCCGACGCCGCGACGCGGTCCGGCAATCTGGCGATCCCGCTGGTGAAGGCCCTGACCGCCAATGTCGCCAGGGCGGACGCTGAGGCGGCGCGCTACGTGCATTGGGGCGCGACCAGCCAGGACGTCATCGACACCGCGACCATGCTGTCGTTGCGTGCGGGGATCGACGCGCTGCTGGCCGACCTCGACCGCGCCGTCGCCGGCTTCGCCGGGCTTGCGCGCGCCCATCGCAACACCGCCGTGGTGGCGCGGACCTGGCTGCAGCATGCGCTGCCGATGCCGTTCGCCCTCAAACTCGCCGAATATGCCGCGGCGCTGCATCGCTCCCGCAAGCGCTTGCTGCGCCTGCGCCGCGAGACGCTGGCGCTGCAATTCGGCGGCGCCGCCGGGACGCTCGCAGCGCTCGGCGACAAGGGGCTGGCGGTCGCCGCCGCCCTTGCGCAAGAGCTTGATCTGCCGCTGCCGGATGCGCCCTGGCATACCCATCGCGACCGCATCGCCGAGGCCGCGTCGGTGTTCGCGATCCTCGCCGGCAGCTGCGGCAAGATCGCGCGCGACGTGTCGCTGATGATGCAGACCGATGTCGGCGAGGCCTTCGAGCGTGCCGGCGCCGGCCGCGGCGGCTCCTCGACCATGCCGCACAAGCGCAATCCGGTCGCTGCCGCGAGCGCGCTGGGGGCTGCGACCATGGCGCCGAATCTCGCCGCGACGATCTTCGCCGCGCAGGTGCAGGATCATGAGCGCAGCGCCGGTCCATGGCATGCGGAATGGCCGACCTTGCCGGGCCTGATGCTGGTGACCTCGGGCGCGCTTGCCGCCATCGTCGATCTCGCCGAAGGGCTCGAGGTCGATCCGGCGCGGATGCGCGTCAATCTCGATGCGACTCAGGGGTTGATCATGGCGGAAGCCGTCACCTTTGCGCTGGCCGACAAGATCGGCAAGAGCGACGCCCATCATCTGATCGAAGCCGCCAGCAAGCGCGCGGTCGCGGAGAAGAAGCACCTGCGCGAGGTGCTGTCGGCGGATGCCAAGGTCACCGCGCATCTCGACGCGAAACGAATCGCGGAATTGTTCGAGCCGATGGCCTATCAGGGCGCCTCGCAAGCGCTGATCGACCGCCTGCTGGCTTCACTGGATGACAAATAGCGACGATGTCATTGCCGGGCAACAGCGCGAAGCGCATGTTCGCGCAGATGACCCGGCAAGCGCATGACGAGAGGGACAAGACGATGCCGATGATCAACGCCGACGGGTGCCTGCTCAACGTCCAGGTGGACGGCCGCGACGGCGGACCGACCTTGATGCTGTCGAACTCGCTCGGCTGCACCTTGCAGATGTGGGAGCCGCAGATGCGGGCGCTGACGCAGCTGTTCCGCGTCATCCGCTACGACCGCCGCGGTCACGGCAAGTCCGGCGTGCCGGCGGGCCCCTACTCCATGGAGCGCTTCGGCCGCGACGTGCTGGCGATCCTCGACGACCTCAACATCGAGAAGGTGCACTGGTGCGGCCTGTCGATGGGCGGCATGGTCGGACAGTGGCTGGGAGCGAATGCCCCGGAAAGATTCGGCAAGATCATCCTCGCCAACACCGCCTGCTACTATCCCGATCCGACCAACTGGCTGAACCGCATCAAGGCGGTGAAGGAAGGCGGCATCGCCGCGGTCGCCGATACCGTGATCGCGGGCTGGCTGACCGCAGATTTCCGCGAGCGCGAGCCGGAGACCGCGGCGCGCATGAAGGCGATGCTGGTTGCCTCGCCGGTCGAAGGCTATCTCGCCTGCTGCGAGGCGCTGTCGACACTCGACCAGCGCGCGCTGCTGCCGAAGATCAAGAGCCCGACCCTGGTGATTGCAGGAAAGCAGGACATGGCGACGCCGGTGTCGGCAGGCGAAATGATCCGCAGCGGCATTCCCGGCGCCAGCATGACGCTGCTCGATGCCGCGCACATTTCCAACGTCGAGCAGTCGCACGCCTTCACCGAGGCCGTGGTCGGCTTCCTGACGCAACGGTAACGGTCATCGTCATTCCGGGGCGATGCGAAGCATCGAACCCGGAATCTCGATCCGCATCCATAACTTCGAGATTCCGGGTTCGGTCCTGCGGACCGCCCCGGAATGACGTAACCGGGAAAGATGCTCTATGGGCGACAATCAGCACGTAGCCCGGATGCAGCGAAGCGAAATCCGGGACAAGTCCTTCGGCCAACGCTGAAGCCCCGGATTGCGCTGCGCTCCATCCGGGCTACGATTTCATGAGGAGACATCCATGGACGACAATCAGCGCCGCGACGACGGCATGACGCAGCGCCGCAAGGTGCTCGGCAATGAATGGGTCGACAAGTCGATCAAGAACCGCAACGCGTTCAACACCGACTTCCAGGACCTGATCACGCGCTATGCGTGGGGCGACATCTGGACCCGGCCGCATTTCGATCACCGCACCCGGCGCGTGCTTGTGATCGGCACCATGGTCGCGCTCGGCCAGTGGGACGAATTCCGCCTGCATGTGCGCGCCGCGCTCGCCGAGGGCGGCTTCACGCCCGAGGACATCAAGGAGATCCTGCTGCAGCAGGCGATCTATTGCGGCGTGCCAGCGGCCAACCACGCCGTCAAGGAAGCCGGCGCGATCATTGCCGAGCTAGGAGCATGATCCGGAAAAGTGCGAAGCGGTTTTCCGAAAAGATCATGCGCAAAAAACGACTAAAGCGCGAAGACTATCGCGCTTTAGGGCTGCTGAAGGGATAGCTGGCCTGCGGGCGTTTCGGTGGTCGTTGCTGCATTGGCAGACGCTTGAGCTCGCTTCGGCGAGGTCTCGAACAGCATCACGATCGCGGTCCCGAGCAGCATCAGAAGCTCGGACGCATGCATGCGCATCGCTTCGACCTCGCCGACCTTGGAAGCCATCATCATGCTGGCGAAGCTCAGCACGCTGCCAAGGCAGAGAGCCACCGCGAGCGCCTCGTCGGCGCCACTGCTGCTCTTGCGCAGCGGCGAGAAAGCGGCCATCGCGAGGAAGACTGTGAAGAACGCCACCACGGTGATCCGCGCCAGCGCGAGCAGCCATGCGAGGCGCACCGTCGCCATCTTGCCGAGGTGCAGATAGTCGCTGGCATAGAACGCGATCGACACGCTCGGCCGCTCATAGAGGCCGTGGATCGGCGACACCATGATGCTGAAGGCGATGATGGTCCAGACCGGAATGAAATAGGCCGCAAGCAGCGCGCCATTGAAGGAGCTGATCCGCCAGTTGTTCGACATTGCCGCTTCCCGTGCTTCCCGCGCCTTTCAGACCGGCGACGGTTCAGGGCGCGAGCTAACGCCGATCAATTGCCGGCAGCAATTTAAACCCTTTGTTAAGGTTAAGCGCGATGCGATGGTTCCGGATCGATGCGATCGGGCCCGGCCGGGATCTGCGCAAGATCGGCGCCGGCCGGGGATAAAGGGGGCAAAATGACCGAAAGAACGCG
The DNA here is from genome assembly GCF_054058795.1 of Bradyrhizobium sp. USDA 4506. NCBI lineage: Bacteria > Pseudomonadati > Pseudomonadota > Alphaproteobacteria > Hyphomicrobiales > Nitrobacteraceae > Bradyrhizobium > Bradyrhizobium sp. USDA 4506. The sequence goes on from NZ_JBSSBM010000002.1 coordinate 3,820,650, forward strand.
CGTTTTCGTCGCAACGCCCTGCTACGGCGGCGATCTGAAGATGGCCTATGTGTTCTCCGCCCTGAAGCTTCAGGCCGCGGCCACCGCCCGGGGCATCGACATCCAGTTTCATCTGATCGGAAACGAATCGCTGATTGTCCGCGCTCGGAACGAACTGGCCCACCAATTCCTTGCATCCGGCGCCAGCCATCTCCTGTTCATCGATGCCGATATCGGGTTCGAACCCGAGTCCGTGTTCCGGTTGCTGGATTGCGGCACTGATGTTTCGGCCGCGGCCTATCCGCTCAAGCACATCGATTGGGCAAAGGTGCAGCGGGCTGCGGACGCCAAGCGCAAGAACCTCGCGTCATCCTCGCTGGACTATGTCGTCACATGGGAGGGCGACCAGATCACATCTCGCGGCGACGGCTTCGCCAAGGTCCGCTATGCCGGAACCGGCTTTCTCATGATGAAGCGATCCGCCCTCGTCAGGCTGTGCGACGCCCATCCCGAACTCAAATATCGGGCGAACCACAAGAGCAACGACTTGAACACCGGCGACCTGGTTCGCGCCGACCTCGACCGCGTCTCGCTGTTCGAATGCATGATCGACAAGACAATCGGCGAGTATCTATCCGAAGATTACGCGTTCTGCCGGCGCTGGATCGATCTCGGCGGCGAAATCTGGCTCGACCTTCGAAGCGAGCTCACGCATTTCGGTTCGTACGCCTTCCGCGGCCGCTTCGCCGACCAGTTGGCCTGAACAAGACAGCCCAAGCGAAAAGAGTTTAAGCCTGAACAAGGGAGGCCTCGCCTTTCGGCGAGGCCTCCCTGCTAGTTCGGCTCAATTGTCCGAATTAGCGCTCCGGATTGGGCTTCTGGCCCTGCCGGCCCGGATCCTGCTGTTGCTGGCCGGGCTTCTGGCCGCCGCCCTGCTGCTGCTGGCCGGGCTTCTGATTGGGGTTCTGGTTCGGCTGTCCCGGATTCTGATTTGGGTTGCTCATTCAGCTACTCCCTTTGCTTTCATCAAGCTGTGGACAACGCGCGCGTCGGAAGCGCGGTTGCTCGGGGAACACGGGTTCCGGCGTGATCATTGCAAGGCAAGGCCATGTCGGCCCTGTGACATCGGAACCGCATCCGCCAAACTAGTTATGTACAAGCCCTTTCTGCTGCTGCCACGCTGTTGCCGCGGCCGGGGTTCCACTGTTAGAAAACGACACGACGCGACGGATCAGGCTGCCGGGGCCCTCGCCGCGTCACCCTCGACGTAGCGTTTTCGAGCGAAGTGGGAACCGGTTCGCGTGAAGAAAGCGCGTCCAGATCAACACGAGAGCCTGGTCGGTTCTCAACCGAACAGGCTCTGACGGCAGCGTATGGATTATTTCGCCCAGCAATTGATCAACGGCCTCGTGCTCGGTTCGATCTACGGCCTGATCGCCATCGGCTACACGATGGTCTACGGCATCGTCGGCATGATCAACTTCGCCCATGGCGACATCTTCATGATCGGCGGCTTCATCGCGCTGATCTCGTTCCTGGTGCTGGTGTCGCTCGGCCTCACCGCGATCCCCCTGATCCTGCTGATCGTGCTGCTGGTCTCGATGGCGATCACGGCGCTCTACGGCTGGACCATCGAGCGCATCGCCTACCGACCCTTAAGGCATTCGTTCCGCCTGGCGCCGATGCTGTCCGCGATCGGCATGTCATTCGTGCTGACCAATTTCTCACAGGTGTCGCAGGGCGCGCGAGTGAAGCCGGTGCCGCCGATCATCACCGGCGGCTACACGCTGCATGAAGGCTCGTCGGGCTTCGCCGTGCAGCTCTCCAACATCCAGATCATGGTCGTGCTCGCCACCATCGTCGTGCTGGCGCTGTTCACCTGGCTGGTCTCGCGCACCCGGCTCGGACGCGACATGCGCGCCTGCGAGCAGGACCAGACCATGGCCGCGCTGCTCGGCGTCGACGTCGACCGCACCATCTCGATGACCTTCGTGATCGGCGCCGCGCTCGCCGCCGTCGCAGGCATGATGTATCTCCTGTATTACGGCCTGGTCGATTTCTTCATGGGCTTCGTCGCCGGCATCAAGGCGTTCACCGCCGCCGTGCTCGGCGGCATCGGCTCGCTGCCGGGCGCGATGCTCGGCGGGCTCGCAATCGGCCTGATCGAGACGTTCTGGTCGGCCTATTTCTCGGTTGAGTACAAGGACGTCGCCGCGTTCTCGATCCTGATCGTGGTGCTGATCTTCATGCCGACCGGCCTGCTCGGCCGTCCCGAAGTCGAAAAAGTCTGACAGGCACTTCGTGAGCGCGACCTCAGCCCGCCCCTCGCACGCCGCGCAGCCCTCGGGCAGCGCCTTCATTCTCAAGAAGGCCCTGATCAGCGCCCTTGTCGCGCTGGTGCTGTTCTCGCTGATGATCGGCATTCGCACCGAGGCCGGGCCGCAGGGCGGCTTGATCTACTGGACGCGGTTCGGCGACCTCGCAGCCCTTGTCGCTACCGTGTTCGGCGGCAGCATCGTCGTCGAGTTGCTGCGGCAATGGTGGGGACCGGTCGACAAGGACCGCATCGTGCCGAAGCCGGTGCAATCGGCGATGTCGTTCGCCGGCCGCTGGCTGGCGCCGGCGCTCCTGGTGTTCACCTTCCTCGTGCCTGTCATCTTCTACAACCAGCGCTACATTCTCGACCTGTCGATCCTGGTCCTGACCTATGTGATGCTGGGATGGGGATTGAACGTCGTGGTCGGCCTCGCCGGCCTGCTCGACCTCGGCTATGTCGCGTTCTACGCGGTCGGCGCCTATTCCTATGCGTTGCTTGCGACCAATTTCGGATTGTCGTTCTGGGTCTGCCTGCCGCTTGCCGGCATCCTGGCGGCGTTCTGGGGCGTGCTGCTCGGCTTCCCGGTGCTGCGGCTGCGCGGCGACTATCTTGCGATCGTGACGCTCGCCTTCGGCGAGATCATCCGCCTCGTCATCATCAACTGGCAGAGCCTGACCGGCGGCCCCAACGGCGTCTCGGGAATTCCCCGCCCGACCATGTTCGGCATTCCGCTGACGGCGGGTGAAGACGGGCTCGCCGCCAAGCTCGGCATCGAATTCTCGCCGACCCACCGCCTCGTCTTCCTGTTCTATCTGATCCTGGCGATGGCGCTGATCACCAACTGGGTGACGATCCGGCTACGGCGGCTGCCGATCGGCCGCGCCTGGGAGGCGCTGCGCGAGGACGAGGTCGCCTGCCGCGCGCTCGGCATCAACACCACGACGACCAAGCTGACGGCGTTCGCGACGGGTGCGATGTTCGGCGGCCTCGCCGGCGCGTTCTTCGCCACCCGGCAGGGCTTCATCAGCCCGGAATCCTTCACCTTCCAGGAATCGGCGCTGGTGCTGGCGATCGTGGTGCTCGGCGGCATGGGCTCGCAGCTTGGCGTGGCGCTCGCCGCGCTGACCATGATCGGCGGCTTCGAGCTGTTCCGCGGCCTCGATCAATACCGCATGCTGGTGTTCGGCATGGCGATGGTGCTGCTGATGATCTGGCGGCCGCGCGGGCTGATCGGCCATCGCGCGCCGACCGTGTTCCTGGAACGCAACCAGGCGATCTCGTCCGACCTCGTCAAGGAGGGCCACGGATGAGCGGCGACCCTATCCTCACCGTCGACCGCCTGATGATGCGCTTCGGCGGCATCGTCGCGGTCAACGAGCTGTCCTTTGCGGCCGAACGGCGCAAGATCACCGCGCTGATCGGGCCGAACGGCGCCGGCAAGACCACTGTGTTCAACTGCATCACCGGGTTCTACCGGCCGAGCGGGGGCGCGATCCGCCTCGCCCATGACGACGGACGCACCATCCAGCTCGAGCGGCTGAACGATTTCCGCATCTCCAAGCAGGCCAAGGTGGCGCGGACCTTCCAGAACATCCGGCTGTTTCCCGGCATGACGGCGCTGGAAAATCTGATGGTCGCCCAGCACAACGCGCTGATGCGCGCCTCGGGCCTGACCCTGCTCGGGCTGCTCGGCCTGCCGTCCTGGCGCGAGGCCGAGCAGCGCGCCATCGATCTGGCGCGGACCTGGCTCGCGCGCGTCGGCCTGCTCGACCGCGCCGACGATGCCGCGGGCAACCTGCCCTATGGCGACCAGCGCAGGCTCGAGATCGCGCGCGCGATGTGCACTGAACCGGTGCTGCTCTGTCTCGACGAGCCGGCGGCCGGTCTGAACGCGCGCGAGAGCGGCGGGCTCAACGAGCTGCTGCTGTCGATCCGCAACGAACAGGGCACCTCGATCCTCCTGATCGAGCACGACATGTCGGTCGTGATGGAGATCTCCGATCACGTCGTGGTCATGGATTACGGCGTCAAGATCGCCGAAGGCACGCCGCAGACGGTGCGCGACGACCCCAAGGTGATCGCCGCCTATCTCGGCGCCGACGAGGAAGAGGCGATCGCCGTGATGGAGAGCGGCACGTGAGCGCGGCACAGGCAACGACACCCCTGCTCGCGGTGCGCGGCGTGCGCGCGGCGTATGGCAAGATCGAGGCGCTGAAGGGCGTCGATATCGAGATCAATCGCGGGGAGATCGTCGCCCTGATCGGCGCCAACGGCGCCGGCAAGTCGACGCTGATGATGACGATTTTCGGCAGGCCGTGCGCCCGCGCCGGCGCCATCGAGTTCGACGGCCGTGACATCACCGGCGTGCCGACCCACGAGATCGCGCGGCTGCGCATCGCACAATCGCCGGAGGGCCGGCGGATCTTTCCGCGCATGAGCGTCGCGGAAAACCTGCAGATGGGCGCCGATGCCACCGAATGCAGCGAGGCCGAACGTGCAGCCGGGCTGGAGCGGGTGTTCGCGCTGTTCCCGCGCCTGAAGGAACGCGTCGCACAACGCGGCGGCACGCTGTCGGGCGGCGAGCAGCAGATGCTGGCGATCGGCCGCGCCTTGATGAGCCGGCCGCGGCTGTTGATGCTGGACGAGCCCTCGCTCGGGCTCGCGCCGCTGATCGCGCGCCAGATCTTCGAGGCCATCCGCACGCTGAACCGGCAGGACGGCCTCACCGTCCTGATCGTGGAGCAGAACGCCAACCATGCGCTGAAGCTCGCCCATCGCGGCTATGTCATGGTCAACGGGCTGATCACGCTGGCCGGAACCGGCGCCGAATTGCTGCAGCGCCCGGAAATCCGCGCCGCCTATCTGGAAGGCGGCCGCCGCGGCTAGCTTGACGTTCCGTGCCGCCCCCGCAAGCAAGACGCGGCGGATGCAGCGTCGATTTGCCTGAAAATTGCCGGTGACTTCGCCGCGAAATCAGCTGAGAATGCCCGCGGTTTTGGGGCCCGGCGTGCCGGGCCCTTCCGCAAGAGGCAACGACCACGAGGGACGTCTCATGAAATCACTGAAGCTGATCGGCCTGGCACTTGGCGCTTCGTTCGCATTATCGGCGAGCGCGTTCGCGCAAGACATCACCATCGCCGTCGCGGGCCCGATGACGGGCTCCGAATCCGCTTTCGGCCGGCAGATGAAGAACGGCGCCGAGCAAGCGGTCGCCGACATCAACGCCGCCGGCGGCGTGCTCGGCAAGAAGCTCGCGCTGGAAGCCGACGACGATGCCTGCGATCCGAAGCAGGCGCGCTCGATCGCGGAAAAGATCGGCTCTTCGAAGATCCCGTTCGTGGCCGGCCATTTCTGCTCGTCGTCCTCGATCCCGGCCTCCGAGGCCTATGCCGACGCCAACGTGCTGCAGATCACCCCGGCCTCGACCAACCCGCTGTTCACCGAGCGCAAGCTCTGGAACGTGGCGCGCGTCTGTGGCCGTGACGACCAGCAGGGCCTGGTCGCCGCCGACTACATCATGAAGAACTACAAGGGCAAGAACGTCGCGATCCTGAACGACAAGACCACCTACGGCAAAGGCCTCGCCGACGAGACCAAGAAGGCGCTGAACAAGGCCGGCTTCCAGGAGAAGATGTTCGAGTCCTACAACAAGGGCGACAAGGACTTCAACTCGATCGTCTCCCGCCTGAAGCGCGACAACATCGATCTGGTCTATGTCGGCGGCTACCATCAGGAAGCCGGCCTGATCCTGCGCCAGATGCGCGACCAGGGCCTGCAGACCGTGCTGATGGCCGGCGATGCCATGAACGACAAGGAATTCGCCTCGATCACCGGCCCCGCCGCCGAAGGCACGCTGTTCACCTTCGGCCCCGACCCGCGCAACAAGCCGACCGCGAAGGCGATCGTCGAGAAGTTCAAGGCCAAGAACATCGACCCCGAGGGCTACACGCTCTACACCTACGCCGCGATGCAGGTCTGGACGCAGGCCGTCGCCAAGGCCGGTTCGACCGACGCCAAGAAGGTGATGGACACCATCAAGGCCGGCGAGTGGGACACCGTGCTCGGCAAGATGGCCTTCGACGCCAAGGGCGACATCAAGGCGATCGATTACGTCGTCTACAAGTGGGACGCCAAGGGCAACTACACCGAGATCAATCCGAAGGGCTCCTGAGCCTCTCGCGCGTCTGATCCAATCAGAGATACGAGAACGCCCCGATCCGCCGGGGCGTTTTTCTGTTTGCCGGATGCCTGCAAGTCTTACCGCACGTCTCCGCCCGCCCGTGCCCGACGGTTGATGCATCCGTCGCGGCTGCTATACCGGATCGATCGGACAGCAGGCGGATGGACCCATCGTGAAAAACCTTCTCACCGATATTGCCGGCGTTGCCGTCGGCCATGCCGACGATCCCACAGTCGCCTCCGGCGTCACCGCCATCCTGTTCGAGCGGCCGGCGGTCGCCTCGATCGATGTCCGCGGCGGGGGTCCGGGCACCCGCGAGGAAGCGCTGCTTTCGCCGCACAACGTCGTCGAGGCAATCGACGCCATCGCGCTGTCCGGCGGCTCGGCGCACGGGCTCGACGCCGCCGGCGGCGTGCAGGCCTGGCTCGCCGAGCGCGGCCGCGGCTTCCGCATCCGCGACGCGGTGATCCCGATCGTGCCGGGCGCGATCTGCTTCGACCTGCTCAACGGCGGCAACAAGGCGTGGGGACGCTTTCCGCCCTATCGCGACCTCGGCTACGCGGCGGCCAATGCCGCCTCCGATGACTTCGAGCTCGGCAGCGTCGGCGCCGGCATGGGCGCGACCACGGCCAACCTGAAGGGCGGCCTCGGCTCGGCGTCCGATATGACCGACGACGGCGTGACGGTCGCGGCGCTCGCGGTGGTCAACGCGGTCGGCAGCGTCACGGTCGGCAGCGGCCCCTGGTTCTGGGCGGCGCCATTCGAGGTCGGCGGCGAATTCGGCGGGCGCGGCCTGCCGCCCTCGTTCACGCCGGACATGCTGAAGGCGCGGCTGAAGGGCGGCGCCGACGCCAGCGCCGCCGAGAACACCACCCTCGTCGTCGTGGTGACCGATGCGCAGCTGACGAAGCCGCAGGCGCGGCGGCTTGCGATGATCGCGCAGACCGGCATGGCGCGCGCGATCTATCCGGTGCACGCCCCGCTCGATGGCGACGTGGTGTTTGCCGCCGCGACCGGCGCCAAGCCGATCGATCCGCTGTTCGGCCTCACCAGGCTCGGTGCGCTCGCCGCCAACACCGTGGCGCGCGCCATCGCCCGCGGCGTCCATTCAGCGACCGCGTTGCCATTCGCCGGCGCGCTGCCGAGCTGGCACGATCGGTTCGGTTAGGCGAAGGGTTTTACAGCCCGGCGCCGCCTTCGTCATTGCGAGCGAAGCGAAGCAATCCAAATCCATCTCGCCGCTTGCGGAGACATGGATTGCTTCGTCGCTTCAGCGCAAAATTGCTTTGCAATTTTGTCGCCGAGCTCCTCGCAATGACGGCTAGTAGCAAATTCGCCTTAGGCCCTGACCGAAATCGCAGCGAAGTCCTGCGCCGAGATCGCCTTCGCCTGGCGCTGGATCAGCTGCTCGACGATATTGTAGGACGAGGCCGCGTTGAGGGTCGCGGAGGATGCGGCCGGCGTCGTCATCGCCACCTTCGAGCCGTCGGCATAGGTCGTCGTCGTCGTGGTCGAGCCGTCGCTGTTGGTCACCGACGTCGAGGTCGCACCGTCGAGCGCCTGCATCAAGGGATCGGAGCTCGATCCGCCCGCGCCGGAGCCGGATCCGTCGGTCGAGCCGCTGGCCATGTGATGGCGATGATGGCCGCCGCCCTTGTGGCCCTGCAAGGCCTGGGACATCTCGTCGAGGCTGACGTTACCGTCGCCATTGCTGTCGAGCTTGGAGAACACGTCGTCGGCCTGCGCCGTGTTGGTGCCGCCGGCGCCGAGCGCGTTCTCGAATTCCGACTGGGTGATCTTGCCGTTGCCGTCGGCATCGATCTGCGAGAACAGGTCCTTGAGCGCATCCGAGCGGCTGGCCGCCGTCGGGCTGTTTGAAACCGCGGTCTGGGACTGGCTTTGCGCGGAAATCAGCGCGCCCATCGTCAGCGGCGAGATCTGCGGAGAGCCGCTGCCCGAGCCGGTACCGGTGCTGCTGCCTGTCGACGTCGATGTACCGGTCGAGGGGGCGAACAGGCCGGTGGTCTTAGTCCCCTGACTGGAGCCGCCGGTCTGGGTCGTCGACTTCGACGACATCAGCGAGCTCAAGAGGTCAATGGCCGACGACGCAGCGCCAAGGGCGAACAGCATGGCAATACTCCAACAGGGCCGCGCCTGGCGGCTCTAACGCTGGTCAGTGGCTGAGCAAAGGGCGTGCCATGGCAAAAACCCAGTAAAACCAGGCGTTCCCACTTCGAAGCGGGTTCCGCGCACCCGGCAAGAGCTGCCGCCGGCGGAAGAATTTTCCGGTCGCAGAGCGCCGTCCGCTCGCATTGCCCGCCACGCGTCCGCATGTTAGGCGGACTCACCCGTCGCCCCCTGAAGTCTTCCGGAACAGCTGACATGACTCAGTCATTCACCCCGCGTCCCCTCGTTATCGCTCCGTCGATCCTGGCGTCGGATTTCTCAAAGCTCGGCGAGGAGGTCCGCGCCGTCGACCAGGCCGGCGCCGACTGGATCCATCTCGACGTGATGGACGGACACTTTGTGCCGAACATCTCCTACGGCCCCGACGTCATCAAGGCGATGCGGCCGCACACCAAAAAGATCTTCGACGCCCATTTGATGATCTCGCCCTGCGATCCCTACCTGGAAGCGTTCGCCAAGGCGGGCTGCGACCACATCACGGTGCATGCCGAGGCCGGCCCGCATTTGCACCGCTCGCTGCAGGCGATCCGCGCGCTCGGCAAGAAGGCCGGCGTCTCGCTCAATCCGGCAACGCCGGCGAGCGCGATCGAATATGTGCTCGACCTGATCGACCTCGTGCTGGTCATGTCGGTCAATCCCGGCTTCGGCGGCCAGGCCTTCATCCGCTCGGCGATCGGCAAGATCAGCGATGTCAGGGCGATGGTCGCGGGCCGCCCGATCGACATCGAGGTCGACGGCGGCGTTGCACCCGACGTCGCGGGCCAGCTCGCGGCCGCCGGCGCCAACGCCTTTGTCGCGGGATCCGCCGTGTTCAAGGGCGGCACGGTCGAGGCTTACAAGACCAACATCGCCGCGATCCGCCATGCGGCGGCCGAGGCACGCGGCGAAGCGATCTGATGATCCGGGGGAGCTAGAACACTGCGGGCGGCGTGGCCGCGGCATTCGCCGCTTGCTCCGCCGCCTCATCGCCCTCGCCGTCGTCCGCTTGCGACGCCAGCCGCGACGGCCGCACCACGGTCACCGTGCACGGCGCTTCCCCCGCGACCCTGGCGGACACGCTGCCGAGCAGCGCGCGCCGCAGCGAGTTCTGCCGCGCGCCGATGATGATGTGGTCGACCAGGTTGACCGCGGCGAATTCCAGGATCGCGGCGGCGGGATCGATCGCCTCCAGCACATGCACGGTCAGCCGCCCCTCCTCGAGCCCGAACGGCCGCGCCCAGTGCTGCAGCGCCACCAGGCGGTCGACATGCTTGTTCTGGCCCTGCTCGTCATGGGTGCGGTCGATCGCCAGGCGATTGAGCTTCAGCACATTCACGCAGGCGAGCCGCGCCGACGGCGAGGTCGACAGCACCCGCTCGGCGGTGACGCGGATGGTGTCGTTCAGTGCCTCGGCACCCTCGCCGATATCGAGCGCGACGGCCACGATCGGGCTCGAGGCGAGCTGGGCCGCGACATCGGACTTCGGCCGCGGCGGCACCGCGCCGAGATTGAAGCGGCGGCGCCAGACCGTGCTGAGCGGATCGCGGCGCAGCCGCTGCGCCCGCGCCGTCAGCTTCACCTGATCGGGATGGCCGAGATCGAAGGCAAGCTGCGCCGCGGTCGGATAGCGCGCGGCGGGGTCGATCTCCAGGCAGCGCAGCACGATCTCCTGCAGCCAAGGCGGATAGTCGGGCTTCAGCTCGCGCGGCGGATAGGGGTCACGCCACAGCCGCCGGCGCATGCCGCGCAGGCTTTCGGTCTCGCCGAACGGGCGCACGCCGGTGGTGAAGAAATAGAGCAGCACGCCGAGCGAAAACAGATCGCTGCGCGGATCGTCGCGGACGCCGAGCAGGCGCTCCGGCGCCATGTAGGGCGCGGTACCGTAAGGCAGCCGAAACTCCTCCTGCAACAAATCGGGCAGATGCCGGTGATGCGAGAGGCCGAAATCGATCAGCACCGCCGAGCCGCGCTCGCGGAACATGATGCTGCTCGGCTTGATGTCGTGATGGATGACGTTCTGCCGGTGCAGGCTGGCGAGCGCGGTGGCGACCTTGCCGCCGATCACCCTCACCTCCTCATACGGCATCGGCAGCTCGCCGAGCCGCTTGTAGAGCGTCTGCCCGGGGATGCGCTCCATCACGACATAGGCCTGGCGTTCGAAGTCGCCGGTGCCGAAACAGGCCGGCACGTGCGGCCCCGACAGCCGCGGCAGGATCATCTGCTCCATCTCGAAGCTGACGATCGCGGCCGGATCCTCGCCCTCCGAGGTGAGCGGCACCTTCATCAGCAGCGGCACGGTGATGCCGGGATGGGTGACGCTCCACAGCGTCGCCATGCCGCCGCGGTGCACGCGTTCGCCGATGGTGAAGCCATCGATCTCGGCGCCCGCCTGCATCGCCAGCGCCGCCATCGGCGTCACCGGCCGAGCGGCAGGCGGTCGGCGAGCCAGTGCGGCAGGCCGTTCGCCTTGATCCGCGCCGCCGCGGTTGCGACGTCGTAGGGCACGCGATGAAAGGTGATCTCGCGGCTTATGGTATCGAACATCGCAAACGACGCCGCGGGATCGCCGTCGCGTGGCTGGCCGACCGAGCCGAGCACCGCAAGCCAGCGCCGCCCCGGCAGCAACTGAACGGCGATGCCCGAAGTCGGAACGAAGCTCGTCATCTTGGCGGTCGAGGACATCGAATAGAGGCCGGGACGATGGATGTGGCCGCAGAACGTGATCTGCAGCTCGGTGGCCATCATGCTGCGCGCGGCGTCGGCGGTGTCGCGCACGTAGCGCCACCTCGCAGGCTCCGAAGCTTCGGAGTGCACGTAGAGCCGATTGTCCTCCTCCCGCGACATCGGAAGCTCGGCGAGGAACGCCTTCTGCTCGCCGCTGAGCCGGCCGCGGGTCCAGTCGATCGCGGCCTGCGCCTCGGCATTCATGCTGTCGCTCGGTACGCCGATCGCATTGTCATGATTGCCGCGCACCGCGACCGCGCCCTTCGCGACGAGGTCCATCACCGTGTCGACGGCCCATTCGGGATCGGCGCCGTAGCCGACGATATCGCCGAGGCAGATCAGCCGCTCGGCGCCGCGCGCATGCGCAGCGTCGAGGCAGGCGGCGAAGCCCTGCCGGTTGGCGTGAATATCGGCGAACAGTGCAAGCCGCATCGTGATCCGCGTTGCTGATCCCTATCCGATATCAAGCACACGCGGCCCCGGGCCGGCAATCGGGCCAAAGGCATCAGGTGGTCAGGGGATGTCGGCAGAAAGCTCAGCTAGGGCTTGCAGACCCGCAGGCCCTTCAGCAGCAGGGCCAGCAGCGCATCGATCCGCCCCGGGCATTCCGGCTTGGCCCATTCCTCAGCATGCGCCGGGTGATGGTAGCGGATGGTGGCGTCGAACACAGCGCGCGCGGTCGCCTTCACATTGTCGATCTCGAACACGCCCTGCGCGACACCGTCGGACAGGATTTTCGCGATCAGATCGACCTGCTTGTCCTTGTAGGCTTCCACCACCTCGCGCGCGTCCTGCGCCAGCGCCAGGTAGGTCGCGAACATCTCGGGATCGTCACAGACCTTCTTCTGCTTGATCGTGAAGGCGGTGCGCAGCCATTGCTCCAGCCGCTCCGGCGCCGGGCCATCGCCGGCTGCGATCTTGCACAGCGGCTCGTTGGCGCGGTCGAGCCAGCGCTTGGCGACGGCATCGCGCAGTGAGGCTTTGCTGGGGAAGTGACGGTAGACGCTGCCGTGGCTGACATCCAGCGCGCGGGCAACGTCGACAACGGTGGCCTTGGTCAGCCCGAAGCGCCTCAAGACATCCTCAGTTGCCTCAAGGATCCGCTCGGGTGTCAAAACCACCGCCTCGTTCATGCGTTTACCGTCTGGTTATCGCTGTCCTGCCCGCGGGTGAACTTGGCGGCCTGGGCGGCCAAGTGGCGGGCGACGCGAAGATTGAGCCACTGTTGAATCTGGGCGGTCAATTGAAAGATTTCTATGGTCATGGAGGTAGTCCTTCGAGGTAGTCAAATTAAGTCCGGCTCCGCCGGCCAAACGCCGGAACAGCCACTGGGCGCCCTCCTCCCTTGGGCTGATGAGTATATACACCATCCCGCTGACAGATTTCAATATCTGTCAGACAATATTTTGTGAAATGACAGCGATCCTCCCGGGCAAGCCCCCGGCTGATGGGCGCTACAACGTTCCGTGAGCAGCGGGGGCGATCTGCCAATCCGCGCCTATGTCTCGCTCGGGGCTACCTGGGAGAGACTTGCATGGACCGGCCAGTGACCTTGAAGGAGATCGCCAAGATCACCGCGGGCGCGGTGGTCTCGCTTGTCATTGTCGGGTGGCTGATGGTTCTTGCGATCGCATTCCTGACGGTGCTGTGAGCCCGCCTCGACGCGCCGGCCCCTCGCCGTACCTTGCCACCGGAATCGAAAGGGGCCGCTTCACGCAGCGGCCCCTTTGCCGGGAAAAATGGCTTGGGGATAAAATCTAGCCCCGGTTAGCTCCAAGAGTACACGCTTCAGGCAATTGAGGAATTCCGGATGATTACTGTCCATCCCGCTGACTGATTATTCCCGATCCCTATTTTTGTGCCACCCTCCCGGGGAGGCATCCCGCTATCGCTGCTCGTCCTTGGGCGGCATCCGGGGCGGCGGCAGCGGCGTGAACACCGACCCTTGCGCGCCGGCCGGCGGGGCCACGAACGTCCCCGTCGTGGAATCACCGCCGGTCGTCTCCAGGATCGTCTTCGGCGTGATGTACTCCCTGACGAAGTCCATGATGGTGCCGTCGCCGCCGCCGAAATCCGCCGCCCGTCCGCCTTGCGGGTGCCCGGCCTTGATCTCGTTCTCGGCGGTGTGGGTCTGCTCCGCCAGCGCGTCGCTATAGGGAATGCGGAAAGCGCGCGGGATCGCGCTCGGCCGGTTGTCCTCGTCAAGCTCCTCGACCCAGAGATAGATCGAGCCGGGGTCGCCCTCCAGCGAATGCGGCTCCACGATCCGCGTCGACAGCAGCTTGAAATTCGCCGGCAATTTTTCCGCGGACGCCCAGCCGAGCAGATCGCGCATGCCGCCGAAGCTGACGAAATAGAACGCGCTGGTCACGACGATGACGACAGCCTTCAGCGACCAGTGCAGCCGCGCATAGACCAGCACGATCAAGAGCAGCGCACCGACCACCGCGTATGCGACCGCAAGCGTGAGGATCACCGACTGCAAGCTAATCATTGCGGAGCACCCTGACGCCGGATTTCGGGACGCCGGTGTTCGGATCGAGGTCGCCGCCGTTGCGCCAGCTGCTGCGGAAGGTCTCGAGCAGCGATTTCGGCCGCCGGTCGACGTTGATCACCTTGCCCTCGGCATCGAGACGAAACCTGACCGCGGTCTTCTCGTCGCCGGTGTGATCGACGGTCAGCTTGTCGTCGAAGATCACCTGCGCGGTCGGATTGAGCTTCTGCACCTTCACATTGGCCTGCACTGGCTGGCCGGTCGTCGCCTGGAAATGCGAGACGTTGACGGTGTATTCGCCGGCGACGACGCCGCGCAGCGTGACGATCTCCTCGCGGATCGGCGATGCGATCTTTTTGCCGTTGACCACGATGAAGTCGTTGGCGCCGCCGCGGTCGTCGCGATCGAGCGTCAGGAAGCCGGCCTCGCGATGCCGGTACCAGGCGATGTTGCCGGCCGGATCCTGCACGAACAGGTCGAGATCGTCAGGATGGTTGTCCGGCCAGTCCATCGTGATGATGAACTCCGCCTTGGATTCGATCTTGCCTTCCTTGGAGTCCGGCGACACCGCAAGCAGCGCCAGGAAGAACAGGAAGGCGATGACCTGCAGCGCCTTGAACAACATCACGCCGAGCGGATCGAACGGCTCCTCACGCGGATAGAGCCCGAACTCATCCATCATGACGGCGTACCGAGGCGACGTTCCAGGGCCGGCGTGACGTGCGTCTCGGTCAGCACGACGGCGTCGGAAAACACCCGCTGGGTCGCGGAATCGAGCATGTAGTACTGGATCCGGACCAGGATCGATCCGATCAGCCCGGCCAGCGTCGTGTACATCGCGACCGCCATGCCGTCGCTCATCAGGCCCATCGACGATTTCATCGCGACCTTGTCGGCGGCATCCAGCGAAGCGATCGGCGCCAGCATGATGATGAAGCCGATGATGGTGCCGAGCAGGCCGAGCTTCATCAGCGTGTCGGAGACGAAGGCGCCGAAGCCGTTGGACCCGCGCAGCCGGTCCGCCAGCGTCCGCAGCAGCAGGGTCTGGTCGATGCGCCCCTTGGCCTGCGCCTCGGCCTTCTGCACCAGGCTCTTGATGTGATCGGTGACGAGCCCGCCGGGCAGGCCGCGGGCATTTGATGCGAGCGCCCCTGATGCAAGGATCTTGGCGCCATCTGGCGCGGCGAGGATGGTGCGGCAGGAGCGCGCGACCTCGCCTTCCCGCGCGATCGCCCGCGTCCGCCAGAAGCAATGGATGCAGGTGACGATGTAAAGGACGGCGATGACGCTGGAAATGTAGGTGCGGTCGGAACTGATCATGAGGCGGATCAGCCCGTAGCGCCACAGCAGGAATGCGGCGAACACCGAAAGGCCGGTGAAGATCATCCAGAGCAGCAGGGCGCTGCGCTCCGCCGCGTCCGTGCCGGCCGATGCGGCCGCGACGTCGACCTTGGCATCCATGCTGCGTGAGCTCCCTGTGTTCCGTGAGGCGCGGCGCGGGCCTCACCTTCCGTTAGAGCAGAGCCGGCCTGCGCCGTCCAAAGACATCTGCCCAGATTCCGTCAGGCAAATTTCCCGACCTGCATAGCTTCGCATGCTTGCGATTGGCGGGGAACAGCGGTGCTGTTAGCATCGCACCTCTCGTTTGAGCATGACCAGCCGCTTCTCTCCGTTCCGGATCATGCTCTGGCCGTGGAGTGATCGCATGCGCCTTGTGCTTCAACTGGTCGCCCGCCTGCTCGTGATCGTCGCGCTATGCCTCGGCGCGGCCACCGTCTGGGCCACGATCGACGCCTATCGCAGTGTCGATCGTGCCACGCAGGCATCCGCCGAGCGGGTTTCGCAATCGCTCGAGGCGCTGTACTGGCGCGAATTGCTGCTGCGCAGCAACCGGATGCGCGAGCAATTGCTGCCGGCACCGGACTGGCGCACCATCGAAACCATGGGCCTGATCGCGCCCGGGATCTGCGTTCAGTTCGAACCGGCCGGCGCCTTCGAGAAGCCGCTCTGCGGCCAGAGCAAGGGGATCGGCAAGGCGCCGCCGCGCTGGTTCGCGGCCACCGTGCAGATGATACTCGGCGATCACGCCACCGTGGAGCGGCCGATCAGCGCCCGCGCCGCGACCGCGGGAACCGTCCGCGCCATCGCCGATCCGGACGCCGCGATCGCGCTCGCCTGGCAGCACATTCTCGACAACATCCATGTCGCGCTGTTGATGGCCCTCGCCATCGCGCTGCTCGCTTCGCTTGCGATCGCGCACACGCTGGCGCCCGCCCACTCGATCGTGTCGGCGCTGCGGCGGATGGCCGACGGCGAGTACCGTACGCCGCTGCCGCGCGTCCGCTCGATGGAGCTCGCGATGATCGGGCGCGCCGTCAGCGATCTCGGCGACCGCCTCGCGCTTGCCGAGGAGGAACGCACGGTGCTGACCAGGCGGCTGCTCGAAATCCGCAACGACGAACGCCGCACGCTGGCGCGCGAGCTGCACGATGAGTTCGGCCAGAATCTCACCGCGATCCTCGCCTTCGCCAACACGATCGAGGCAAGCGCCGGAGACAAGTACGCCGCCGGCACCGAAATTGCGCAGGATGCACGGATGATCTCGCAGGCGACGCGCCGCATCATGGCGTGCCTGCGCGATACACTGAACCGGCTGCGCCATCCGCCGGCCGAAGAGCTCGGGCTGGAGGCAAGCCTCGTCGATCTCGTCGACAGCTGGCGGTCGCGCACGGCGCAGCCGATGATCCAGCTCGATCTGCAGGGCGACCTTGCCGACATCAGCGGCACGGTCGCCGCCACCGCCTATCGCGTCGCGCAGGAATGCCTGACCAATGCGCTGCGCCACAGCTCGGCGCGCGAGATCGTGCTGCGGATCGAGCGGCGCACCGGAAGCGAGAACGCCCTGCTGGTGCGCGTCGAGGACGACGGCGGCGGCGATGCGGCCAAGGTGGCGCAATCCGCGGGCTTCGGCCTCACCGGCGTCAGCGAACGCGTCACCGCCCTCGGCGGCTCGCTGTCGATCGCGCGCGCCAGCCGCGGCCTGTCGGTCGCCGCCACGATCCCGCTCGCCGCCTGAGATGACAACCGTGACGACGACAACGGCGAAGATTCGGGGCATCTCGATCCTGCTGGTGGACGATCATCCGGTGGTCCGCCAGGGCTACCGGCGCGTGCTCGAGCATCAGGACGATTTCCACGTGGTCGCCGAAGCCGACAACGCCGCCAGTGCCTATCGCGCGTTCAAGTCGCACCAGCCGGACGTGGTGGTGATGGATATCTCGATGCCGGGTGCGAGCGGACTGGAAGCGATCCGCAACATCCGCGCCCGCGACGCCGACGCGCGCATCCTCGTCTTCAGCATGCACAGCGAGGCGGCCCAGGTGAAAGCGGCATTCGGCTCCGGCGCCAGTGGCTTCGTCACCAAGGGCAGCGAACCGGCCGAGCTGATCGCGGCGATCCGCTCGGTGGCGCGCGGCGAGCATGCGATGAGCGACGACGTCGCCCGCGTGCTGGCGATGGAAAGCCTGGTGCCGACCCGATCGGCGCTCGACCAGCTCGGCGAGCGCGAGATCGAAATCCTCCGGCAGCTGGCCGCCGGCAGCACCAAGGAGCAGATCGCCGCCAACCTCAACCTCAGCACCAAGACCGTGCAGAACTATCACTACCTCATCAAGGCCAAGACCGGCATGCGGACCGACGCCCAGCTGGTCCGCCTCGCCGTCGAATGCGGGCTGGCGAATTTGTAGCCCGTTCCCGTAGCCCGGGTGAGCGCAGCGACACCCGGGGCTGGTTGTGCATATCCCCGGATATCGCTTGCGCTCATCCGGGATACTGACGCCATTCCCGCGTGACAAGTCGGCGGGTTACGCTACGCTGACCCGCCCACCAAAGTTCACAAGAAACGGACGCTCCCCATGCCCATCGTCAATCGCGTTGCCGCCCTCTCGGATGAAATGGCCGCCTGGCGCCATGACTTCCATGAGAATCCCGAACTGCTCTACGAAGTCCACCGCACCGCCGGCATCGTCGCCGACAGACTGCGCGAGTTCGGCTGCGACGAGGTGGTGACGGGGATCGGGCGCACCGGCGTGGTCGGCGTGATCCGCGGCCGCAAGTCCACTTCGGGAAAGACCATCGGCCTGCGCGCCGACATGGACGCGCTGCCGATCGCGGAGGCCTCGGGCGTCGCCTACGCCTCGAAGATTCCCGGCAAGATGCACGCGTGCGGCCATGACGGCCACACCGCAATGCTGCTCGGCGCCGCCAAATATCTCACCGAGACGCGCAATTTCGACGGCACCGCGGTCGTGATCTTCCAGCCCGCCGAGGAAGGCGGCGCCGGCGGCAAGGCGATGGTCGACGACGGGCTGATGACCCGGTGGGGCATCCAGGAGGTCTACGGCCTGCACAACATGCCCGGCCTGCCCGAGGGTTACTTCGCGACGACGCCGGGCCCGATGCTGGCCTCGTCAGACACGTTGAAGATCGTGGTCCACGGCAAGGGCGGCCACGCCGGCGCCGCCCCGCACGAGGCGGTCGACAGCGTGCTGATCGGCGCCCAGATCATCAATGCGCTGCAGTCGATCGTATCGCGCAATGTCGACCCGCTGAAATCGGCGGTCATCTCGATCACCATGTTCGAGGCCGGCACCGCGTTCAACGTGATCCCGGAGACCGTGACGCTGGGCGGCACCGTGCGCACGCTCGATCCCGGTGTGCGCGACCTGGTCGAGCGCCGGATCGGCGAGGTCGCCTCCAGCATCGCCAAGGCCTATGGCGGCTCGGCCGAGACGGATTATGGACGCATGTATCCGGTGACGTTGAACCACGCGCGCGAGGCCGGCGTCGCCGCCGAGGTCGCCCGCGATGTGGTCGGCGCCGACCGCGTCAACGACAATCTGGTGCCGGTGATGGGCGCCGAGGATTTCGCCTTCATGCTGGAAGCGCGACCCGGCGCGTTCGTCTTCCTCGGCATGGGCGACGGTCCGATGTGCCACCACCCCGCCTACAAGTTCAACGACAACATCCTCGGCCACGGCGCCTCCTACTGGGTGCGGCTGGTCGAGAAGCAGATGCCGGCGGGCTAGCGCCGCTCGTGCAGCCACGGCCCGGTCGCCCGCTTCGCGACCGGGCCGCCAGCTTTCACAAGCGCGGCTGCTGCTGCGTCACGCAGTGGATGCCGCCGCCACCGGCGGCGATGCCGTCGATATCGAGCTGGATGATTTCCCGGTCCGGGTACAGGTCGCGCAGCTTGTCGCGCGCGTTGCGGTCCGCTGCCGCATCACCGAATTCCGGCGCGATCACGGCACCGTTGCAAACGTAGAAATTGATGTAGCCGGCGGCGAAGCCGTCGTCGTTTCCGTACTTTGGACGGACCGTCGACGGTCCCTGCAACTCCACGACCTTCAGGTGTCGACCTCTTGCGTCTGTCGACTTGCGCAGGATTGCCAGGTGTTCTCTCGTCACCTCGTAATCGTCGAACGACGTATCCATCTCCAGGCCCGCGACAACGACGCCCGGGCTGGTGAAGCGCGCGTAGAAATCGGTATGGCCGTCGGTAATGTCGTCTTTGTTGTGACAGCCGGGTAGCCAGATGATCTTGTCCAGTCCGAGCAGGCGAGACAATTCGTCTTCGCATTTCGCCTTGGGGACGTCGGGATTGCGATTTGGGTTGAGGACGCAGCTCTCGGTGATGATGGCCGTCCCCTCGCCGTCGACCTCGATCCCGCCGCCTTCCAGCACCAGATCGGCCTTCAAGAAGATTGCCTGCGCGGCTCCGGCCAGATGCTCTGCCACCTTGGCATCGCGTGCATATAGATGCTGCTTGCGTGCATACGGTTGCGGCTTGTTGCCCCAGCCGTTGAAATTGAACCCGACGGCGCCGAGCTGCCCGGCCGGATTGGTCACGAAGACCGGTCCGGTATCGCGCAGCCACACATCATCGAGCGGTTGAACGACGAGGCTGACCGAGGGACCGCACAGCCGCGCGGCGATGTCGTAGTCCTCCTCGCGCACGAGCATCTTCACCGGCTCATAGACCGCGATTGTCTTGGCAACGCTGGCGAGATTATTTCTGATGACGGGAAGCAGCTTCGTGCCCCAGAGCTCCACGTCGGCGCCAAAGGCCATCCAGGTGGCGGCATGCGGGGCGCCCTCGTCCGGCATGCGCCAGTTCGTTTGATGTCGTGCAGAATCGTTCATGAGCATTCGAACCGCGATGGCCGCCCCCGTTCGTCACAGGGTAGCGCAGGTGTCCCCGCGCGGGCGACCATTTTTGGAACGCACAGAGCCGGCCGCCCCCGCCTAGCGGGCGGGGTCGACCTCGCTTGTCCCCACCATCCGCGCGGCGACACGGTCGCGCTTGACGAAGTGGTGGAGGGCGACCGCGGCGAGGTGCAGCACGATCAGCGCCAGCAAGACATAGGCGAAGAAGATGTGGCGATCCTCAAAGGCATCCGCCGCCGCCTTGTCGGGCGAGGTGATCTGGGGAACGTGAAACAGGCCGAAGAAGCTCGAATAATCCTGGGCGCGGGCGCCGGAATGCGCCCACCCCAGCATCGCCACCAGGAGGGTGACGGCGTAGAGCGCGCCGTGGCTGACCCGGGCGGCGATCCGCTGCCAGGAGGGCATCTCGGCCGGCAGCGCCGGCGTCGGGTTGACGCCGCGCCAGACCAGCCGCAGCACGGTGAGCAGCAGCACCAGGTAGCCGATATCGGCGTGGATCGAGCGGTAGAAGAACTTGTCCGCCCGCGCCGGGACGTGGTTCATCCACCAGCCATAGGCCAGCATGCCGATGATGGCGATGCCGAGCACCCAGTGGAACGCGCGGGCGAGCGAGCCCCAGCTCGCGGCGGTATTGCGGATCATGTCGCGTGGCCCCCTTGCGGCCGCATTTTTGGATTTCACACGTCGCAGCAATAGTTTGCCGTGATACTTGCAGCTATCGGTCAAGGCCATGTGAAATTCCCGGCTTCACCGCCTTTTGTCGGCCGAAGCGGCCGGATAGCCAAAAACAACTGAATGGTAACCCTGCTTCGGATAGAGTTTTCGCGTGTCCACTCCCCCGACCATCCTTGTGTTCGATTCCGGCCTCGGCGGCCTCACCGTGCTGCGCGAGATCGTCCGCGCCCGGCCCGACGCGCATTACGTCTATGTCGCCGACGACGCCTTTTTCCCCTATGGCCACCACGGCGAGGACGAGATCATCGCCCGTGTGGTGCCGCTGGTCGGTGAGCTGATCGCGGCCCACGCGCCCGACCTCGTCGTGATCGCCTGCAATACGGCATCCACCCTGGTCATGTCGCATCTGCGCGACGCCTATCCTTTGCCCTTCGTCGGCACCGTGCCGGCGATCAAGCCGGCCTGCGCCTCGTCGAAAACGAAGCGCGTGTCGGTGCTCGGCACAAGGGGCACCGTGAAGCGCGAATATACCCGCAAGCTGATCTCGGACTTTGCGCAGGGCTGCGAGGTGACGCTGGTCGGCTCCGGCGAGCTCGC
This sequence comes from Bradyrhizobium sp. USDA 4506, assembly GCF_054058795.1. NCBI lineage: Bacteria > Pseudomonadati > Pseudomonadota > Alphaproteobacteria > Hyphomicrobiales > Nitrobacteraceae > Bradyrhizobium > Bradyrhizobium sp. USDA 4506. The sequence continues at coordinate 3,842,007 of NZ_JBSSBM010000002.1, forward strand.
CTCGCTGGCGGAGGCCGCCCTCAGCGGCGCGAGCGTGCGTGACGAGGATATCGCGGCCGAGCTCGCGCCCTGCTTCGTCGGCGATGGCGCCCACGACCCCACCCGCACCGACACCGTCGTGCTCGCCTGCACGCATTATCCGCTGCTGCTGGAACGCCTCAGGAGGCTCGCGCCCTGGCCGGTCGACTGGATCGATCCGGCGCCGGCGATCGCACGCCGCGTCGCCGACCTGCTCGGCCCTGCCGGCCACGAGAGCGACCAGGCCGGCGCCGAGATGATCTTCACCTCGAAGCGCCCGCACGCGCTGACGGAAGCCTTGACGCCATTCTTCGGCGGCCGCGTCCCGGCCTGATCCTTTTCGCCGTCACAACGCGCTGCTAGCCTCTGCTCTCCTTCGAAGGAGGACCGAATTTGACCGCAGCCCCGCTGACGCCGCTCAATCGCCTGCGCGAGGCGTGGCGCGACAAGCGCCCGACCTTCGGCGCGATCGCGACCATTCCGAGCATCCAGACCGTGCAGATCATGGCGCAGTCGCTGGACTGGATCATCGTCGATCTCGAGCACGGGCCGATCGATCTCGGCACCGCCCATGCGATGATCGTGGCGACCTCGGGCACGCCCTGCGTGCCGATGGTGCGGATCGCCGCCAACGAGCCGCATCTCGCCAAGGCACCGATGGACATCGGTGCGCTCGGCATCAATTTTCCGATGATCTGCAACGCAAGCGATGCGGTGAAGGCGGTGCGCAGCGTGCGCTATCCGCCGCAAGGCGACCGGCTCTGGGGACCGTTCCATGCGCCGTTCCGCTGGGGCGTCTCGATGAACGACTACATGGCGACCGCTGACGACGACATGATCTGCATGATCACGATCGAGCACGTCGATGCCGTGAACCGCATCGACGAGATCATGGCGACACCGGGCATCGACCTCGCGGTGATTGGACCCGGCGATCTCGCCACCTCGATCAACAAGCGCGGTCTGCCCGACGATCCCGAAGTGGTCGCGCTGATGCAGCGCGCCGAACAAGGCATCATGAAGAGCGGCGTGCCGATCGGCGGCGTCGCACGCACCGCCGAACAGGCCAATGCGATGATCGAGCGCGGCTACCTCGCGCTCGCGCTCGGCTTCGACTGGTCGCTGTTCCAGCGCGGCATTGCGGCCGCGTTCGCGGGGATCAAGCGGTAGGCGTCAAACGCGGCCGCGCGGCGCTCCGCTTGTTCACAGCTGCCGGCGAGCAGGTTCCAGTCACGTCGTGAAGGAACCGCGGGTGCAACTTCCGGCATCGCGCCTGCGACGGAGTGAACGATGCGTGTCGCCGATACAGCTCGTTCGCCTGAGTAGCTCATGAATAAGCTGCGCAAACCTGCGCTATTGGATGAACCGACTAATCCCAACGTCGCAAGTGCACATCACACATCGCCCGCTTTCCGCCGCGATTCCGCGCTGCTAGAGATTCGCGGGTTGGGAAGAAAATCCATGTTCAGGAAATTACTGCTTGGTCTCACCGTGATTGCCCTTGCCGGTGCCGGCGCTGCGCTGGCGCAGCAGAGCGGCATCAAGCGGACGGCGCTGCAGAAGGTCGATTTTCCGCCGGGCTACAACACGGTCACCGCGATCGCCGAGGTTCCGGCCGGGGGTGCGTCGGGACGTCACACCCGTCCCGGCGCTGAAACCGGCTATTTGCTCGAAGGCGAGCTCGAGCTTCTGATCGACGGCAAGCCGCCGCTGAAGCTGAAGGCGGGCGATTCCTACCAGATCCCGGAAGGCGCGGTGCACGACGCCAAGACGTCCGGCGACCAGCCGCTCAAGGTGCTCGGCGTCTATGTGGTCAAGGCCGGCGAGCCGTTGGCAAAACCAGCGCCGTGAGCAGAACCCCTTGGTCTCCGACCAGTTGGTTCATCTGAGCTTCAGGTGCGGCGAGCAACCATTTGAGCTCGCCGGGCCTTTGATTTTTTGCCTGTTTGCTAAGGAACTGAACCGAACGGATGCGCGGTAAATTTCGTCAAATTTCATTGCCGCGCCGTCTCGTCGCCGATCTGATGCATGCATCGGCCGGCGTGCCGCTGGTCTCCCTGAAGCGCACCCTGAACGTGCGGGCAATCGTCGAGGCTCGTGCACGTGCGGCGCAGGCACCGGGCTGGGCCGCCATCTTCGTCAAGGCATTCGCGCTGGTCGCCAGGACCGAGCCAACCTTGCGCACGCTGCACGTCAAATGGCCCTGGCCTTGCCTCTACGAGTTGCCGCGCAGCGTCGGCATGGTGGCGATTGCCCGCGTCGAGAAGGGCGAGGACTGTGTGCTGTTCGAGCGCGTCTGTGCCGCCGACGAGATGCCGCTCGCCGAGGTCGACGCGCTCATCCGCCGCGCCAAGACCGCGCCGCTGCACGAAATTCCCTCGTTCCGCAAAATGCTCTGCGTGACCCGCCTGCCGCTTCCGCTGCGCCGCCTGGCGTGGGCGATCGGGATGAATTTTGGCCGGCAGCGCGCCAATTTCTGCGGCAGCTTTGGCGTGACCTCGGTCGCGGCCTATGGCCCCGGCGAATTGCACGCGCTGAGCCCCGGGCCATTCCTGTTGAGCTATGGCGTGATCAGGCCGGACCACACCGTCGACGTGGTGGTGCGCTGGGACCATCTGGTCTGCGACGCCGCCCTGATCGCGCAGACCTTGATCCGCCTCGAGCAGGTGCTGGGCGGCGAAATCGCCGCCGAACTGGGCGCGGGCCGGCCGCAAGCCGATGCCCGGCTGGTCCGGGCGGCCGGAAGCCGCCTCTAACGGACGAAATTGGCCAATTTTGACGCCGATTCGGCCCAAAATGCCCTGCGTTTTGTTTGACAGAACCGGACTTTCTCCTTAAGACCACCTTGCTCGCGGGCCGGTTTCGGCCCGCGATGCGTTTCGCGACCCGTGGTCCTCCCCGAGCTTTCGAGGCGGACCTGTCGGTACAGGCCTTTTGGCCGGTACACAGGAGGGCGCGTCTCCTCAAACCCTAGACTGACAAAACGCCGGGCGCTGGGTGCGACGGCTGTACAAAGAGGACGCGATGACAAAGCGCAGTGAGGCGAAGTACAAGATCGATCGCCGCATGGGCCAGAATATCTGGGGCCGCCCGAAGAGCCCCGTGAACCGCCGCGAATACGGCCCCGGCCAGCACGGCCAGCGCCGCAAGGGCAAGCTCTCCGACTTCGGCGTGCAGCTGCGCGCCAAGCAGAAGCTCAAGGGCTACTACGCCAACATTTCCGAGCGCCAGTTCCACGGCATCTATGTCGAAGCCAGCCGCCTGAAGGGCGACACCGGCGAGAACCTGATCGGCCTCCTGGAGCGCCGTCTCGACACCGTGGTCTACCGCGCCAAGTTCGTCTCCACGATGTTCGCCGCGCGCCAGTTCATCAACCACGGCCACATCAAGGTGAACGGCCGCAAGGTCAACATCGGCAGCTACAAGCTGAAGGTCGGCGACCTCATCGAGGTCAAGGACTCCTCCAAGCAGCTGACGCCGGTGCTGGAAGCGGCCCAGCTCCCTGAGCGTGACGTGCCCGACTTCATCGAGGTCGATCACTCCAAGATGACCGCGACGTTCGCGCGCACCCCCGGCCTCTCGGACGTGCCATTCCCGGTGCAGATGGAGCCGCATCTGATCGTCGAATTCTATTCGCGCTGATCACTGCAGCATTGCGATATCCGAAAGGCCCCGGTTTTGCCGGGGCCTTTTTGTTTGCCCACAAGACGACTATGATATTCGGGACTTGGCAGATGACTGCCCGTTGAGGTTTCTTGCCGATGACCCGGTTACTGGAACAGGCCTTCGAGACAGTTTCAAACTTGCCTGACACAGAGCAGGACGAGCTCGCGCGCATCATGCTGCAGCTTGCCGGCGTCGACCAACCACCGCTTCAGCTCGCGCCGGAAGAACACGCCGATCTGGCTGAAGCCGACTCCGAGATTGCACGCGGCGAGCTGGCAACGGCCGAGGAAGTCCGTGCGATGTGGGCAAAGCACGGGCTGTGAACGTCCGTTACACGCGACGCGCTCTTGTTCAGATTGATCAGGCACTCTCCTATATCGAGACACGATCGCCCCAGGGGGCGGTCGACGTGCGGGACCGCATCTTGGCACTTGTCACGCTGCTGCAAGAGCAGCCGCGTGCAGGGCGCCCGACAAGCCGCTCAGGCGTCCGCCGGCTTTCGGCGACACCTTATCCCTACCTGATCGACTATCGCGTGACGCCCACCGAGATCATAATTATGCGGTTTCGTCACGCTGCCCGGAGGCCTATACGCTAGCGGCGATTCCGCACGCCAGCGGAGCGATGAGGAAAGCCCATGCACTACACCCCTGCCCGGCCCGATCCCAAGGCCCCGCCCGTCCGCATCAACCTTCTGTCCGATACGCAGACCAGGCCGACGCCGGCGATGCGCGAGGCGATGGCGAAGGCGGAGGTCGGCGACGAGCAGGTCGGCGACGATCCGACCACCAATGAGCTCTGCGCCCGCGTCGCCGATCTGCTCGGCAAGGAGGCCGCCGTGTTCATGCCGTCGGGCACGATGTGCAACGTCGCGGCGACGCTGGCCTATTGCCGCCCCGGCGACGAGATTTTGGCGCATGCGACCGCGCATATCATCGCGCGCGAGGGCGGCGCCCATGCCGCGCTCGGCGGTTTCCAGATCACGCAGCTGCCGGGTGATGACGGCCAGTTCACGCCTGAGACCTTCCAGGCCGCGCTGCATCCGCGCACCCGCTACCAGCCGCCGCAGGTGCTCGTCAGCGTCGAGCAGACCGCCAATATCGGTGGCGGCACGATCTGGAAGAAGGCGGTGCTCGACGAGGTCGTGCGCACCGCCAAGGCCCACGGCCTTGTCACCCACATGGACGGCGCGCGGCTGCTCAATGCGACCGTGGCGTCCGGCATCACGCCGCGCGAAATGACGGCGGGCTGGGATTCCGCCTGGATCGATTTCTCCAAGGGCCTCGGCGCGCCGATCGGCGGCGTGATCGCCGGCACCCGGGCCTTCATCGACGATGTCTGGCGCTGGAAGCAGCGGCTCGGCGGCTCGATGCGGCAGTCCGGCGTCTGCGCCGCCGCCTGCATCCATGCGCTCGATCACCATGTCGACCGCCTCGCCGACGACCACGCCAATGCCCGGGCGCTGGCGCGCGGCCTGTCGCAGATCAACGGCATCGCGGTGCAGGCGCCGGAGACCAACCTTGTGTTCTTCAAGCCCGACGGTGCCGGGGTATCAGGCGACAAGATGGTCGCCGAGCTGCGCAAGCGCGGCGTGACGCTGGCGATGATGGACGGCCGGATCAGGGCCTGCACGCATCTCGATGTCACGGCAGCGATGATCGAGGAAGCGATCGGACACGTCAGGGACATCGTGCGCGCGGCGTAACTCCCGTAGCCCGGATGGAACTGCACGAAATCCGGGCTGCCAAACTACGGCAGCCGCTTTCCGACATGGTCAGTTCCTTCCTGGTGAAGGGTCACTTGCATTGCCGCGTTCCGACCGTCCGTGTCGAATGACAGCACGGCATCGACGACTTTGAAAAAGAACTTGCGATCGCTGGTGGCGAAGATTTCACGCCGCTCCTGCCCTGTCGCCTCGCTGAACAGGCGATTGCCCTCCCTCGTGACGCGGATCGAAAATTCCGGCGTGAACCGATAGGTTCCGACCAGACGATCCAGCGCCTGCGGGCTCACTGCAATGAACTTGCCGACCTTGGCCTGGCGATCCGGCCAGCGGTACTCGGCCGCGATGCTGCGCAGGATCTCGTCGACGAGGATCCGACCGCCCCAACCATTCGTCATCACGACGGCACCATCGCCGTTCTCGAAAATGACCATGGTGTCGATGAAGCCCTCGTTCACCCCGTTGTGCCAGAATTGCCGGTTCGGCGCCGAGCCGCGAACCAGCCAGCCCAGCCCGCGTCGTCCGATCCCAGGGGGTAGCCCGTCGGCACTACCGAGTACCGGCGAGAGCATCGCGGCCGTCATCGATTGCGACAGAACGGGATTGCTCCGACCGGCTAACGAATCCAACACGCCGAGCAAGAGACGGGCGAGATCGGTCGGCGTCGTCCATAATCCCGCGGCGGCCAGTTCGGGATAGACATGCGGGCCGCCAGGCACCGGCGCGCCGTCCGACCGGTACGGTGTGGCGGCCATCGTCAAACGATCCGCAGGCAATGGTTGCGCAAAGCTGGAATGCGTCATCCCGAAAGGCTTGAGGACGACGTCGTCGAGCAGCGCGGGAAACGGCCGTCCCGTCACATCGACGAGCAGTTGCTGAACGATCGTGTAGCCGCTGCCGGAATAGCGGTCCTGCTTGCCGGGCTCGTGCTCGACCCGGACAGGCGCGCTGTTCGCAGTCAAGACATGGTCGATCCGCTGCATGACGTCGGCATCACTGGGGCGGCGAGGTTCTTCGGCCAGAACAGGCCAGCACGCAGTCATGGCTGCAGACGTGACGGCCGCGAGGATGAGCTTGCGGAAAGTGAATGTCATCGCCTGCATGACCACCTCCGCGCGCCACGTCTACCGCCCCATCGCCCGGTAGATCAGCGTCTTCAGCTCCTGCTGGATTCGGCCGCGCTGCGACGGCGTCTGCACCATGAAGATCCCGAACAGGTCATCCGCGGGATCGATGAAGAAGAAGGTACCGCCGACGCCGTCCCAGCGATACTCGCCCAGCGGCCAGTCTGTGTTCGCCGGCACCGAGGTGCGGACCGCGAAGCCGAGGCCGAAGCCGGAATTCGGACCGGGATAGTAGTTCTGGTCGCGCACGACGCCGGTCTCCGGACCGATATGGTCCCTCGCCATCAGCGCGATGGTCTCCGGCTTCAGATAGCGCCTGCCCTCATAGCTGCCGCCATTCAGCAGCATCTGCGAGAAGCGCGCATAGTCGCCGATGGTGCCGACCATGCCGCCGCCGCCGGATTCCCATCGCAGCGGCTTGCGCGGATTGCGGACGTCGGCGACCGGACTGATAGTGCGATCCTTCGGCATCGGCTCGGCGATCAGCGGCCATTTCGCCCGGTCGGCGACATAGAACGCGGTCTCGTTCATCCCGAGCGGGCCGAGCAGCCGCTCCTTCTCGACCTGAAACAGCGATTTCCCCGTGATCACCTCGATGATGCGGCCGAGCACGTCGGTGGAATGGCCGTAGTCCCATTGCGTGCCGGGTTGTTCGGCGAGCGGCAATGCCGTAAGCCGCGCCACGAATTCGGCATTGTCGGGATCGTTGTTGAACAGGCCGGCATCGGCGTAGGTCTTGTTCACGACACCACCGCCGTAATAGCCGTAAGGCAGGCCGGCGGTGTGGCGCATCAGGTCTTCGATGGTGATGGGGCGCCTCAGCGGCTCCAGCGTCATCGCCATCTTGCCCTCATCGCCGCGCTTTTCCACCCCGACCTTCATATCGGCAAAGGCCGGGATATATTTCGACACCGGATCGCCGAGGGCGAGCTTGCCTTCCTCGACCAGCATCATCGCGATGACCGTGGTGATCGGCTTCGACATCGAATAGAGGCGGAAGATGGTATCGGCGCTCATCGAGAATTCAGTGGCGACATCGCGAACCCCGAACTTCTCGTAGTAGACCGGCTTGCCATGCTGCTGCAGCAGCAGGATCGCGCCCGGAATCTTTCCGGTCGCGACCTCGTTTCTGACATAGTCGGAAACCTTGGCGAGGCTTTCCGCCGAGAAGCTGTGCGCGGCCGGCCCCGCGGAGCCGGCCTTCGCAACCGTTGCGACCAACGCGAACGCGAGTACCGCGACGAACGCGCGGCGCCCACGCATGCAAGCGCATGAGCCGATCCGCCTGAATCGGATCATGCCGTCATTCCCTTCTTTTCAACGCGTTTCTTCACGCGAACCGGTATCCACTTCGCTCGAAAACGCTCTAGTTTTCCATGGCTTCATAGACGAGCTGCTTCAGCGTCCGCTGGATGCGCTGACGCTCGGTCGGCGTCTGCTCCAGCAGGACGAAGAAGAAGTCCTGCTTGCGGTCGATGACATAATAGCAGCCGCTGGCGCCGTCCCATTTCAGCTCGCCGAGATCGCCGGGCGGCGGCGGCTTCGCAGTGCCGGGATCGGTGCGCACCGCGATCCCAAGCCCGAAGCCGAAGCCGTCGCCGGGGAAGTAGAAAAAGTCGCGCTCGACGCCGGAGCCCGGTCCGACGCGGTCGGTCGTCAGCTCCTTGAACGTCTCGGGCTTCAGGATGGTCTTGCCGTCGAGGGTGCCGCCATTGAGCAGCATCTGCGCGAAGCGCGAATAATCCGCCATGGTCGAGACCATGCCGCCGCTGGCGGACTCCCATTTCTTGACCTTGGTCGGATCGTTGACCCGGCCGACCCGGAAGTCGCTGTCGTTCGGCATCGGCTCGGCCATCAGCTTCTGCTTCTCGGGATCGGTGACGAAGAAGCCGGTGTCCTTCATGCCGAGCGGATCGAGTAGCCTTTCGTACTCGATCGCCGAGAGCTTCTCGCCGGTGGCCACCTCCATCACGCGCGCCAGAATGTCGGTGGAATGGCCGTATTGCCAGAGCGCGCCGGGCTGGTTGTGCAACGGCAGCTTGGCGATCCGCTCGGCGAATTCGGCGAGATCAAAATCTCCGCCGTAGATATTGGCTTCCTTGTAGGCTTTGCGGACCAGGCTGTCGCCATAGAAGCCGTAAGTGATACCCGACGTATGCGTCATCAGATCGAGGATCGTGAGCGGCCGCTTTGGCGGCACCAGCTCCAGCGTCTTGGTGCCGTCCTCGGCCTTCTTCTCGACGCCGACCTTCACGTTGGCAAAGGACGGGATGTACTTCGAGACCGGATCGTCGAGCTTGTATTTGCCCTCCTGCAGCAGCTGCATTGAGACGACGGCGGTGATCGACTTGGACATCGAAGCCAGCCGGAAGATGGTCTTGTCCGTGATCGGCACCTTGCTGACCACATCCTGCACGCCGAAGGCCTCGTGATAGACCGGCTTGCCGTGCTGCTGGATCAAGACGATGGCGCCGGGAATCTTCCCGGTCGCGACCTCGTTCTTGAAGAACTCGCTGATCTTGGCGAGCTTGTCGCGGTTGAAATGCGCACCCGCCGGAATCTCGTAGGTGCCCTCGGTGTGCGGGTACGCCGGCGCCGCCAGCACCACCGCGGCGGCCGCGGCCGCGCACGTCAAACGAAATGAATGCATTTGGATTATCCCTCCCCGGAAATCACGGGGAAGTGTAGCGGCGGTATCATCAGGCACAAGGGCTGCCAAAGGCCCCCAGGACCTTCTGATGAAGCTCGCCGCTTTGGGCAGAAAAGCAGCAAAAGATCACCTGCGCGAGGCCGGGTGCGGCGGCCAGGGCATCGACGACGGCCTTGACCGCGATGTCGGCGGCGCGGTCCGGCGGGAAGTGATAGACGCCGGTCGAGATGGCGGGAAATGCAATGGAGCCAAGCTGATTGGCGTGGCACAGCTCGATGCCGCGGCGATAGCAGGATGCGAGCAGCGCGCCCTCGTTTTGGGTGCCGCCGTGCCAGATCGGGCCGACGGCGTGGATCACGTGCTTGGCCGGGAGCCGATAGCCTTTGGTGATCTTGGCGTCGCCGGCCTTGCAGCCGTGCAGGGTGCGGCACTCGGCGAGCAGCTCGGGGCCCGCGGCACGATGGATCGCTCCGTCGACGCCGCCGCCGCCGAGCAGCGATGAATTGGCCGCGTTGACGATGGCGTCAACGCGCAGGGTCGTGATGTCGGTAACGATGACTTCGAGCCGCGCCTTGCCGATCTGGCGCGCCGTCAAGGTCAGGCAGCCACGTCGACCGGGATGCCCTTGTCGGCAAACAGCTGCTGCAATTCGCCGGCCTGGAACATCTCGCGGATGATGTCGCAACCGCCCACGAACTCGCCCTTCACATAGAGCTGCGGAATCGTCGGCCAGTTCGAATAGACCTTGATGCCGTTGCGCAGCTCGGCGGATTCGAGAACGTTGAGGCCTTTGTAGCCGACGCCGATGTGGTCGAGGATCTGCACGACCTGACCGGAAAACCCGCACTGCGGGAATTGCGGCGTGCCCTTCATGAACAGGACGACGTCGTTCGACTTCACTTCGTTGTCGATGAATTGCTCGATGCTCATTTTCGCTTCCTTCGGGGGCGACGCTCTCAGGCCTTGACGGGCCGGCCCGCCCTTCTAACCCGTGACTGACTATATATGTAGCTCAAACCATTGTGCATCCAAAGCAAAATGGCGGAAATCTGGCATGCGCCGGGCGCTGCGGGCGCCCCAAATGGGCCGGGATTATCTGACGGCCCCAATATCATCGCGGGGGGAGGCTTTTTTCCCGTAACGGAGCCCCTATCTAGGACGAACTGTCCGTTGGGAACCAGTTTGCCGAAGCAACGTTCTCTCCATTGAATCGGAGACCCCTGTGACGAAACCAGCCTCTGCCGCGGCCGCCCTTCCCGCCGTCCCCCCGTCACTGTCCTCCGAATCCGGACCGCTCACCCAGCGCTTGGTGGACGCCTATCGCGCCGTCCGCGACGAGACCGAACGGCGGGCCGCACCGCTGTCGCCCGAAGACCAGCTGATCCAGTCGATGCCGGACGCGAGCCCGGCCAAATGGCACCGCGCCCATACCACCTGGTTCTTCGAGCAGTTCCTGCTCGGCGAGCATGTCAGGGGCTACACGCCATTCCATCCGGACTACGCTTATCTGTTCAATTCTTATTACGTCAGCGCCGGTCCGCGGCACGCCCGCCACCAGCGCGGCCATTTGACCCGCCCGACCGCCGACGAAGTCACCGCCTACCGCCGCCATGTCGACGCCGAGGTGGTGAAATTCTTCCAGACTGCCGGTGCCGATACGCTCGAGGCGCTGGTGCCGCTGGTCGAGGTCGGCCTCAATCACGAGCAGCAGCATCAGGAGCTGATGTACACCGACATCCTGCATGCCTTCGCGCAGAACCCGATCCCGCCGGCCTACGATCCGGCGTGGCGCTTCCCGGCGTCGCAGCACGGGCCTGAGGAATGGGTGACGCTCAACGAAGGCATCCACACCGTCGGCCATGGCGACGACAGCTTCCATTTCGACAATGAGAAGCCCGCGCATCGCGCTTTGGTCGGCCCGGTCAAGCTCGCGAAGAACCTCGTCACCAATGCAGAGTGGCTCGCCTTCATGAAGGACGGCGGTTATTCCACCGCCACGCTGTGGCTGATGGATGGCTTTGGCACGGTGAGCAACGAGGGCTGGCAGGCACCCGGCCACTGGCGCGAGATTGACGGCGAATGGAGGATCATGACGCTCGGCGGCCTGCAGCCGATCGATCCGTCAGCGCCGGTTTGCCATGTCAGCTATTACGAGGCCGACGCCTTCGCCCGATGGGCCGGCAAGCACCTGCCGACCGAGATGGAATGGGAGGTCGCCGCGCGCGCCGGCCTGCTCAACGACGCCTACGGCATCGTCTGGCAATGGACCCGCAGCTCCTATTCGCCCTACCCGGGCTACCGCGCGATCGAAGGCGCGCTCGGTGAGTACAACGGCAAGTTCATGGTCAACCAGCTCGTGCTGCGCGGCTCGTCGCTGGCGACGCCTTCAGGTCACAGCCGCGTCACCTATCGCAACTTCTTCTATCCACACCATCGCTGGCAATTCACGGGGTTACGCCTCGCAGACTATGCCTGATTGAGTCCTGTCGACATCAATAACGCGTCGGTAAGCGCGTTCGGGAGAGTATCATGAATGTGCATGCCGCCGCTTTGGCCAAAGCGTATCCGTTCGACGAAGCGACATCGATGTTTGCCGGCGACGTGATTGGCGATCTCGCCCGTCACCCGAAACGGCTGTCACCGAAATATTTCTACGACGCCACCGGCTCCGAGCTGTTCGAGCAGATCACGGTGCTGCCGGAATATTATCCGACGCGCACCGAGCTTGGCATCCTGCGCGACCGCGGTGACGAGATCGCCGCGATCATCCCTGACGGCGCGGCGCTGGTCGAGTTCGGCGCCGGCGCGACCACCAAGGTGCGCCTGCTGCTCGAGCATTGCGAATTCGGAGCCTATGTGCCGGTCGATATCTCAGGCGATTTCCTCAAAGCCCAGGCCGACGGGCTGCGGAAGGATTTCCCCGGCCTCGGCATCTACCCGGTCGCGGCCGATTTCACCACGCCGTTCACGCTGCCCGAGGCCGTCGCCGCGATGCCGAAGGTCGGCTTCTTTCCCGGCTCGACGCTCGGCAATTTCGAGCCGAGCGAGGCCTTGGCCTTCTTGCGGAGCGCGCGAAAAATCCTCGGCCACGGCGCGCAGATGATCATCGGCGTCGACCTCGAGAAGGACGAGCGCGTGCTGTACGACGCCTATAACGACGCGGCCGGCGTCACCGCGCGGTTCAACCTCAATGTGCTGGTTCGCATCAACCGCGAGCTCGGCGGCAATTTCGATCTGTCGGGCTTCACGCACCGCTCGATCTACAACCGCGATCGCCATCGCATCGAGATGCACCTGATCAGCCGCAAGGCGCAGACCGTGCGCATCCTCGGCAATACCTTTGCGTTCCGTCCCGGCGAGAGCATCCACACCGAGAACAGCTACAAATACTCGATCGAGCGCTTCACCGCGCTCGCCCGCAGCGCGGGCTGGACGGTGCGCGAGAGCTGGACCGACGCCAACACGATGTTCTCGGTGCACGCGCTGGTCGCGGACTAGCGCCCAAACCAAGAGACGGGGCAAATCATGGGCAGGCGTCCGCTGCAGATCGCGACGGCGTTGCTCGCCCTGGTCCCGATCCTGACCGGCATCATCACCATGCTGGGCGTCAGCGATCCGCTCTACGCCTCCGCGGGCGTCCCGGCACTGCCGGTGCTCGACAGCAATCTGCGCTTCTTCGGCGGGGTCTGGCTCGGTCTCGGCCTCGCGCTGCTCTGGCTGGTGCCGCGGATCGAAAGCGAGAGCGTGCTGTTTCGGGTGGTCTGGGGCGGCATCTTCCTCGGCGGTATCGGCAGGCTTTTGTCGATGCTGATGGTCGGCCTGCCGCCGCTGCCCTTCGTGGGCTTCACCGCGCTCGAAGTGATCGGCGCACCGCTGTTCGTCTATTGGCAGCACCTGGTAGCAAAGGCCGGCCGCAAGTAACGGCGGCCGCTATTCCTCTTCCCCCGTTGATCGCAGCGAGATCGACTCCCACGCGGCGACCACGATCATGATCGCGGTGGTGACGATCGAGAGCACCAGCGGCGACATCTCGCGCGCGAAATAGGCCGTGATCGCCAGCGCGACGATGCCGACGCCGTGCGACAGCTGCAGGAAGTTGCGGATCACATATTTGAACAGGATGGTCCCGACCAGGAACAGCATGGGCCCGCCCACCGAGCTGACGATCGTGTTCAGATCGGAATGACCGGACGGGTGCTTCAGCACCAGTTCGTCGGCCACCGCGGTGAGGATGATGCCGCCGACGATCGGCATGTGCAGATAGGTATAGGCGATCCGTGCTACGCGGCCGGATTCCTCTGACCTGGAGATCATATCCGAGCCAGCCTCGGCGCCCTTGTGGAAATAGATCCACCACATCGCGATGCTGCCGACCAGCGCCGAGATGAACGCGGTGACATTCTCCGGCGTCCAGGTCAGCTCGGCAAAGGTCGCGCCATCGACCACGATGGCCTCGCCGAGCGCAATGATGATGAAGCCGGCGCAGCGCTCGGCCATGTGGCCACCCTCGACCGACCACGCCTCGATCGAGGAAAAGCCGAGCCCAGGGGTCCAGAATCGCGCGGCCGGCGCGATATATTCGATGGTCAGCGCCGCAATCCAGAGCCACATCCGCGTCTCATGTTCGGCGAATCCGCCGAGAATCCACAGCACGGCCGAGCAGGACAGCCAGGTCAGGATGCGGATGGCGTTGTGGCGCACCGCCGTCCGGCGCCGCGGCGTCGCCAGCAGCCAGAACGTGGTGCGGCCGACCTGCATTGCCGCATAGGTCCCGGCGAACCACAGCCCGCGGCCCTCGAAGGCGGTCGGTATGGAGGTCGACAGCAACAGCCCGCCCAGCATCAGCACGAACAGCAGCAGGCGGACCGGCGTCAGCTCGGGATTGAGCCAGTTGGTGACCCAAGTGGTGTAGACCCACACCCACCACACCGCGAGGAACAGCAGCGTGACCTGCACCGCCCCAAGCAGGGTGAAGTGGTGCAGCAGCGTATGCGACAGCTGCGTGACGGCGAAGACGAAGACGAGGTCGAAGAACAGCTCGGCATTGGTGACGCGGCTGTGCTGGTTCGGGACGATGACGCGAAACATCGCGCCACGCGGATTGTCCACCATGCTTGAGGCCCCCGCCCGCAGCTTTGCCGGGCCCTAGCCTTCCGGCACGCCGGTCTGCAGGGCCAGCGCGTGCAGCACGCCGCCCATCTGGCCCTTCAGCGACTGGTAGACGATCTGGTGCTGCTGGACGCGGGACTTGCCGCGGAATGACTCGGAAATAACAGTGGCGGCGTAGTGGTCGCCGTCGCCGGCCAGATCGCGGATCGTCACCTCGGCATCGGGAATCGCTGCCTTGATCATCGATTCGATATCACGGGCGTCCATCGGCATCCCAGTCCACCTCCGTCAGGTCGTTCGAATCAGGGCCAGATCGGCCAGATAAACCTAAGGATAAAACCTAGCCCTTGGGGTCTTCTAGGTCATCCCGGGCACACTATATTCCCATTCCCAGCGATTTAAACCTGCATCAATCGGTCACAAGCCATCACACCGAAATGACCAGAAGAGGCGCAGAATCATGAAGCTCCCCGGCCCCGATCATCCCATCACGATCACGCCCAATGCCAAGCGCGTCCGCGTCATCGCCGACGGCGTCGTGATCGCCGAGACCACCCATGCGCTGACCTTGAAGGAAGCGAGCTATCCGGCCGTGCAATACGTCCCCCGGCAGGACGCCAACATGGAGCTGTTGACCCGCACCGAGCGGACCACGCATTGCCCGTACAAGGGGGACGCGAACTACTTCAGCATCAAGGCCAACGGCAAGACGCTGGACAACGCGATCTGGACCTATGAGGAGCCCTTCCCGGCGATGACCGAGATCGCCGGCCACCTCGCCTTCTATCCGGACAAGGTGAAGATCGAGGAAGTCGCCTAGGGTCGCCTGCCGCAAGCGCCGGGCCTCGCCCGGCCTTTGGTCGCGCGCTGACCCAGCCTGCAGAACGGCAATGCCCGGGCGAGGCCCGGGCATGACGTCGGGAGCGCTTGGCCCCGATCCCAGCTATACCCTGAATATCGTGAGCCCGAGGATCAGGAGCACCAGGAAGATCACGACGAACACATAGAACAGAAAGCGCGCGATGTCGGCGGAGGCGGCGGAAATGCCGGTGAAGCCAAGCAAACCCGCGATGATCGATACGACAAGGAAGATCAGCGCCCATTTCAGAATTGTCATTACCCGCTCCTCATCACCGCGCGTGTCCGCCAGGTCGGACGAGAACGCCCGCACCCGACCGCAGTTCCAAAGACGAAACAGCTTCGCCGAGATGACCGACCTCGATACTCCCCCGTCCGGCCGATTGGGCCTTGCTGAATCAGGTTCCCGACTGCAACATCAGGGTGCAGACCCGGCTGGTGGCACCATGAAATCGATTGCTCACGCGGCTCCGGCCGTCGACATCCAGGCAGCACCGAAGCTCCACAAGCGCAATGTCGCGCTGGACCGCGCGCGCACCTTCCTGACCCTCGTCGTGCTGCTGCACCACGCGGTGATCCCCTACACCTATTTCGGGCACACCGACCCGACATCGTGGATCGGCTTCGACTGCGTGGTGCTCGCCACCGACAGCTTCTTCATGGCGATGTTCTTTTTCCTGTCGGGGCTGTTCGTCTGGCCGGGGCTCGGCAACAAGCCATGGCTGATCTTCCTGCGCGACCGGCTGCTGCGGCTCGGCCTGCCGTTCGTGATCTGCGCTGTCACGATCATTCCGATCGCCTATTACGCGATCGCGCTGCGCGCGACGCCGGGGCTGAGCTTCTCCGAATTCTGGTGGAAAACCATGACGGTCGGGCCGTGGCCAAGCGGCCCGATCTGGTTCGTCTATGTCCTGATGGCCTTCGACCTGACGGCGAGCATGCTGTACCGGGTGTCGCCGCGTCTGCTCGATCCGATCAACCGTCTGTCGATCAAGGGATTTCAACGTCCCTCGAAGTTCTGGCTGTTCCTCGTCATCGTCAGTGTCGCCGCCTACCTTCCGATGCTGGTCCATTACGGCCAGAACTACTGGTTCGAGTTCGGGCCGTTTTCGGTGCAGGCGAGTCGCGTGCTGCTGTACGCGTCCTATTTCTTCATCGGCGCGGGAATCGGGGCGGCGAACCTCGAGGGTGGCGTGCTCAGCGCGCACGGACGGCTGACCGAGCGCCGCTGGTTCTGGACCGGCATCACGCTGATCCCGTACTGTTTGATGTGGGTGATGATCTACATCAAGCGCATGATCATCGGTAACCCCGATCCGCTGCCCGGCTGGTATCTCGGAATCTACGGTACCTTCTATGTGCTGTTCAGCGCCTCGATCCTGTTCGCGATCCTGGCCTACTTCCTGCAATCGAAATCGTCGGGCCCGACGCTGCTCGACCGGATGCAGGGCGACGCCTACGGCATGTTCCTGGTGCACTATCCGATCGTGCTGTGGCTGCAATACTGGCTGTTCGATATGGATCTGCCGGCCTTCGCCAAGGCCGCGATCGCGTTCTTCGCCACCGTGGCGCTGAGCTGGGCGGTCACGGCCGTGTTGCGCAAGATTCCCGGCTCGAGATACGTGCTTTAGTTCGATGAAGCCGTAGGATGGGTAGAGCGCAGCGAAACCCATCACTTTCGTGCCGTGCATCGAGATGGTGGGTTTCGCTGCGCTCTACCCACCCTACGCCTACGCAGCGATCTCGCCCCTCGCCGCCACGCTTTCCAGCCGCGGGGCGGCCGCGGCGCGATGGTCGCGGGCGATCAGGATGTAGAAGGTCGGCAGCACGAACAGCGTGAACAGCGTGCCGATCAGCATGCCCATCACCACGACGATGCCGATGGCGAAGCGGCTCGCGGCGCCGGCGCCGTCGGCATAGAGCAGCGGGGCAAGGCCCGCGACCATCGCGGCTGTCGTCATCAGCACCGGCCGCATCCGCACCGCGGCCGCCTTCTGGATCGCGGCGACCCGGTCGAGCCCTTCGTGGTGCTGGATCTCGTTGGCAAAGCTCACCATCAGGATGCCGTGCTTGGAGATCAGCCCGATCAGGGTGACGAGGCCGATCTGGGTGTAGATGTTCAGCGTGGTGAAGCCGAAATACAGCGGCAGCAGTGCGCCGCAGACCGCCAGCGGCACCGTGACCATGATCACCAGCGGATCGCGAAAACTTTCGAACTGCGCCGCCAGCACCAGGAAGATCACGATCAGCGCCATGCCGAAGGTGACGATGAGACGGTTGCCCTCCTGGACATATTGCCGGCTGTCCGACAGCCAGTCGACGGTCATCCCCGGCGACAGCTTCTGCGCCTGCATGAACGACACCGCCTGCCCCATGGTGACGCCGGGCCTCAGCACCGCCGAGATCGTCGCCGCGTTCATCTGATTGAACTGCGGCAGCCGGTTCGGCTCCGGCTTGACGTTGACCTTGATCACCGTCGACAGCGGAAACATCTGCCCCGAGCTCGAACGGACGTTGAAGTTTCCGAGCCCTTCCGGCGTGACCCGGTCGGCCTGGCGCACCTGCGGGATCACCTCGTAGGAGCGTTCAAAGAAATTGAAGCGGTTGACATAATTCTCGCCGACCAGCACCGCGAGAGTGTCGGCGATGGTCTGCATGCTGACGCCGGCCTCGGCCGCCTTGGCGTGATCGATGGTGATCCGCGCGGTCGGGCTGTCGAAGGCAAGATCGCTGTCGACGAAGGCGAACAGCCCGCTCTTCCATGCGGCCCCCTTCAGCGTCTCGACCTCCTGATAGATGGTGGCGAAATCGCCGGCCGAGCGCACCACCATCTGAAACGGCAGGCCGCCGGTCGCCGCCGGCAGCGCCGCCGGCTGGAACGGCGTCACGCTGGCGCCGAGCACGCCGTAGGACATGCCGTAGAGCTGGTTCTGGATGTCGTTGGCCGAGCGCTTGCGCTTGTCCCAATCGGTCAGGGTGATGCCGCCGAAGGCATGGTTCTGCCCGTCGGTACCGTTGATGAACCAGCTCGCATGGTATTCGGGAAACGAGCGAAACAGCTGCTCGATCTGGTCGGAGGAGCGCGTGGTGTAATCGACGCTGGCATATTGCGGCGCGCGGAGCACGGTGAACACATAGCCCTGGTCCTCGGAGGGCGCGAGCTCGCGCTGGCTGCCGAGGAACAGCACCACGATCGCCGCCAGCACGCCGAATGCCACCAGCAGCACCGCTGCGCGCATCTTGAGCGTCGCGGCCAGCAGCCGGCCATAGCCACGCGACAGCCTTGAGAACTGATGCTCGACAAAACGGGCAAATCGGCCGTGCGAGGTGGCTTCGCCGAGCAGCTGCGCGCTCATCATCGGCGACAAGGTCAGGGCGATGACGCCCGAGACCACCACCGAGCCCGCCAGTGTGAAGGCGAACTCGCGGAACAGGCTGCCGGTCAGGCCACCCATGAGGCCGATCGGCGCATAGACCGCGGCGAGCGTGATCGTCATCGCGATCACGGGACCGATGATCTCGCGCGCGCCAATCAAGGCGGCGTCGCCGGGGCTCCGCCCTTCCTCGATGTGACGATGGATGTTCTCCACCACCACGATGGCGTCGTCGACCACGAGCCCGATCGCCAGCACCATCGCGAGCAGGGTCAGCAGATTGATCGAGAAGCCGAGCGCCAGCATCATCGCGGCGGTGCCGACCAGCGACAGCGGCACGGTGACCACCGGGATCAGCACGGAGCGGAACGAGCCCAGGAACAGCAGGATCACCACCACCACGATCGCGATGGCCTCGGCCAGCGAATGCTGCACCTCCGATATCGAGGCCTTGACGAAGTGCACGATGTTGAAGACGTCGGCGACCTTCAATCCGGGCGGCGCCACGCGGTTGAGGTCCTCGATCACCTTGGCGGTGGCGGCGACGATCTCCAGGGGATTGCCGTCGGGGGTCGGCTGCACCGCGATGTAGACGGTGGGCCTGCCGCTGTCGCGTGCGTTGGAATCGTAGTTCTCGCCGCCGATCTCGAGGGTGGCGACGTCGCCGAGCCGCACCAGGCCTCCGCCGCCGGCGCCGGTCTTGATCACCATCTTGCGGAAATCGTCGAGATTGCGCAGATCGGTCGCCGCGGTGATGTTGGTGACGGTCATCTCGCCGCGCAGCCGCCCCGGCGCCGCCTGCACGTTGTTGGACCGCAGCGCGGCGGAGATATCGGCCGCGGTCAGCCCGCGTGCCGCGAGCTTGAACGGATCGATCCACACCCGCATCGCCAGCGACGATCCGCCCGAGGTGTCGGCCGACGCCACGCCGGGCACCGAGGTGAGCAGCGGCTGCGCCACGCGGGTCGCGAAGTCGGTGATCTGCGCCGGCGTCAGCGTGTCGCTGGTGAAGGCGATGTACTGCACCGCCGAGGCGCCGTCGGTGATCTTGGTGATGACAGGGTCGAACACGCCGGTCGGCATCCGGTACTTGACCTGCTGCACCTTGGCGAGCACCTCGGTCATGGCGCGGTCGGCATTGGCGTTGAGCACCAGCTTGGCCTTGATCTGGCTGAGGCCAAGCGTCGAGTTCGAGGTCATGTACTCGATGCCGTTGGCGGTCGCGATCGACTGCGCGATGACGGACGTGACGAAGCCCTGCATCACGTCCTGGGTCGCACCGGGGAACGAGACGTCGACCTGGATCGTCGCGCTCTCCATGTTGGGATATTGCCGCACCGGCAGCGAGACCATCGCTGCGGTGCCGATCAACAGGATCAGCAGGCTGACGACCGTCGCCAGAATCGGCCGGCGGATGAAGATGTCGGTGAAATGCATGATGCTTGCCTTTGGTCGCCTACCGCTCGCGGGTCAGCGCCCCTTCTCCGGCGTCTCCGCCATGGTCGTCTGGACGGCCGCGCCGGGCATGACGCGGAGCTGGCCCGCGGTGACGATGTGATCGCCGGGCGCAAGCCCCTGCTCCACCACGACACGCTCGCCGATCCGTTGCCCGGTCTTCACGGCGACGCCGACCGCCTTGTTGTCGCGCACCACAAGCACGCTCTCGCCGGATGCGCTGGTCTGGATCGCGGTGACCGGCACCACGATGGCGTCGGCCTGCGGCGGCAGCACGACGTTCACCATCACGAAGAGGCCCGGCCGCAGCAGCCGGTCGGGATTAGGAAACAGGGCTTGCACGAGGACATTGCGGGTGTCCTCGGCGACCTGCGGTTCGATGGCGTTGATCTTGGCCTCGAACACCCGATCGGGGAAAGCATCGGTACGGATCGTCACCGCGCCTCCGACCTTCAGATTTGACAGGCGCTGCTGCGGAACGGTGAAATTGGCATAGAGCTGGTCGAGCGCGGTCAGCGTCGCGAGCGCATCGCCGGCATTGACGTATTGGCCGAGATTGACCTTGCGCAGACCGACCTGGCCCGCGAACGGCGCGCGGATCGTCATCTGCGCGATCTGGGCATCGAGCTGATCGAGCGAGGCGTCGGCCTGCTTCAGATCCTCCTGCCGCTGCTGCAGCGTCTCCTGGGTCACGAAGCCGGACGGAGCGAGGCCCTGCGAACGCTTCTCCTGCAATTGCGCGAAACGTCCCTTGGAGACCGCAACCGCACGCGCGGAGCGCAGCGGCGCGTCATAGAGCTGCACCAGCGGCGCGCCCTCGGCGACATCGATGCCGGCATCGAAATTGATCGCGGTGACGCGGCCGGCAACCTCGGGCGCCAGAATCACCTGACGCACCGCCTGCAGCGAACCGATCGCCTCGATCGAGCGCGGCAAGGTTTCGGTCCGCACCACCATCGCCGCGACCGGCGTCGGCGGGGCTTCGGCGGTGGGCTTGGCCGAGGCGCTGGATCCGCCTGCGCGCCAGGCAAACAAGCCGGCCGCGGCACAGGCGAGCAACAGAACGGTGATGCCGAACGGCCTGGCACGAAGCCCGAGCCAGCGGCGCGACGAAAATGATGCGGACGGCATATTGCTTCCAAGAACGAACCCCGGCGTGTCGGCCGGAAGCTTGCCCCTGCAAGCCCGCAACTGATATAGAACCTCAAGTATGGTTGAGGTCAAGGCTGGGAGCTTGCAGGACTTCTAATCCAGGATTTGCAATGACGCTTGCGCAGGAGCTTTCAGTCGGCGAGGTGGCGCGGCGCAGCGGACTTGCCGTCTCCACCCTTCACTTCTACGAGAGCAAGGGACTGATCGCGAGCCGCCGCACCGGCGGCAACCAGCGCCGCTACATGCGCGGGGTGCTGCGGCGGATCGCGGTGATCAGGATCGCGCAGCGCGCCGGGATCCCGCTGGAAGAGATCAGGCAGACCTTCGCCGCGATCCCGCTCGATCGCGCGCCGACCGTGCGCGAATGGGAGCGCGCGATGCGGGCCTGGACCGAGACGCTGGAGCAGCGCATCAACGATCTCACCGACCTCCGCGACAAGCTGTTCAACTGCATCGGCTGCGGCTGCCTGTCGGTGACCGATTGCCCGCTGCGCAACTGCGACGACAAGCTCGGCGCCCAGGGGCCGGGCCCGCGCATCCTGATCACCGCAGCCGAACGCCGGGCACGGCGCAAGCGGCGGGGCTGACGGCATTTTCGCGGCCGACAAGTTGCGCACAACCTGCCTTTGGTCACATCCCGCCAGGTGATTCTCAGGTATGCTGGCCGGACTGCTTGACCCTAGGGAGTCCTGAGATGAACGACCCTCAAGTTGGATGGATCGCCGCCATCATCGTCGGCGGACTGGCGGGCTGGCTCGCCGAGATGTTCATGAAATCCGGAACCGGCATCTTCATGAATATCATCCTCGGCATTGTCGGCGCCGCGCTGGCGAACTGGCTGTTGGGTCTGCTCGGCGTATCGCTCGGCGGAGGCTGGCTCAGCTATCTCGTCGCCGGCTTCATCGGCGCCTGCATCATCATCTTTGCCTGGCGCGCGGTCCGCGGCGCGACATAAGGCATGATCCGAAGGGATCACGTTCGGAATAGAAATGGCGCGATGATGGGTTCATCGCGCCATTGAATCGTTGCTCGCGGCGCCTGATCCAGCCGGATCAGGCGGCAGTGCCGTGCATGTAGTTCGGCAGCCAGTGCTCGAAGGCGCGCGACAGGCTTTCGACCGCAACCGGCGACTCCCCAGCCACCGCAATCGCGTCGCCGCCGGTGGTGCCGATGCGCGCGCAGGGCACGCCGGCGCCCTTCATCTTGGCCAGCACGAGGCCTGCGTCGGCGGCCGGCACGGTGACGATGTAGCGGGCCTGATCCTCGCCGTACCAGTAGGCATGCGGCACGATCGAGGATGGCGCCGCCATGAGCTGCGCGCCGATGCCGCTGGCGATCGCCATCTCGGCGAGCGCGATCAAAAGACCGCCGTCGGAGACGTCGTGCACCGCGGTCGCGGTGCCGGCATGGATCATGCCGCGCACCACGTCGCCATTGCGCTTCTCGGCGGCGAGATCGACCGGCGGCGGAGCGCCCTCCTCGCGGCCGCAGACGTCGCGCAGATAGACCGACTGGCCGAGCCAGCCCTGCGTGTCGCCAACCAGAAGGATCGCCTCGCCGGCCGCCTTGAACGCCAGGGTCGCGGACTTGGTGAAGTCGTCGAGCAGGCCGACGCCGCCGATCGAGGGCGTCGGCAGGATGCCGCGGCCGTTGGTCTCGTTGTAGAGCGAGACGTTGCCGGACACGACCGGGAAGTCCAGCGCGCGGCAGGCCTCCGAAATGCCCTTCAGGCAGCCGACGAACTGGCCCATGATCTCGGGCCGCTCCGGATTGCCGAAGTTGAGATTGTCGGTGATCGCGAGCGGCCGGCCGCCGACCGCAGTGATGTTGCGCCAGGCTTCCGCGACCGCCTGCTTGCCGCCCTCGAACGGATCGGCCTCGCAATAGCGCGGCGTGACGTCGACGGTGAGCGCAAGGCCCTTCGGTCCGTCCTCGACGCGAACCACCGCGGCATCGCCGCCGGGGCGCTGCATGGTATTGCCGAGGATGACGTGGTCGTACTGCTCCCACACCCAGCGCTTCGAGCACAGCTCGGGCGTGCCGATCAGCTTTTCCAGCGCCTCCGCGATGCCGAGCGGCGGCTTGACGTCCTGCCCGCGGATCACCGGCAGCGCATTCGAGGCGACGTGCGGACGGTCGTAGACCGGCGCCTCGTCACCGAGCTCCTTGATCGGCAGATCGGCCATCACGTCGCCAGCATGCTTGACGACGAAGCGCTTGGTCGGCGTCGTGTAGCCGACGATGGCGAAATCGAGCCCCCATTTGCGGAAGATCGCCTCGGCCTCTTTTTCCTTCTCAGGCTTCAGCACCATGAGCATGCGCTCCTGGCTCTCCGAGAGCATCATCTCGTAGGCGCTCATGCCGGTCTCGCGGGTCGGCACCGCGCTGAGGTCGAGCTCGACGCCGAGATCGCCCTTGGCGCCCATCTCGACCGCCGAGCAGGTCAGGCCCGCCGCGCCCATGTCCTGGATCGCGATCACGCAACCCTTTTCCATGATCTCGAGGCAGGCTTCCAGCAAGAGCTTCTCGGCGAAGGGATCGCCGACCTGCACGGTCGGGCGCTTCTCCTCGGAGGCGTCGTCGAATTCGGCCGAGGCCATCGAGGCGCCGTGGATGCCGTCGCGGCCGGTCTTGGAGCCGAGATAGACGATCGGCATGTTCACGCCGGAGGCCGCCGCGTAGAAGATCTTGTCGGCGTCGGCGAGGCCGACCGCCATGGCGTTGACCAGGATGTTGCCGTCATAGCGGGTGTGGAAACGCACCTGGCCGCCGACCGTCGGCACGCCGAAGGAATTGCCATAGCCGCCGACGCCCGCGACCACGCCGGACACCAGATGCCGGGTCTTGGGATGCTCGGGCGCACCGAAGCTCAGCGCGTTCAGGCAGGCGATCGGCCGCGCGCCCATGGTGAAGACGTCGCGCAGGATGCCACCGACGCCGGTGGTCGCGCCCTGGTAGGGCTCGATGTAGCTCGGGTGATTGTGGCTCTCCATCTTGAAGACCACGGCCTGCCCGTCGCCGATGTCGATCACGCCGGCATTCTCGCCGGGGCCCTGGATCACCCAGGGGGCCTTGGTCGGCAGCCCGCGCAGATGGATGCGCGACGACTTGTACGAGCAATGCTCGTTCCACATCGCCGAGAAGATGCCGAGTTCTGTGAAGGTCGGAACCCGCCCGATCAGCTTCAGGATGCGCTCGTACTCGTCCGGCTTCAGCCCGTGGGCGGCGACGAGTTCGGGGGTGATTTGGGGCTCGTTCTTGGGGTCGTTCTTGGGCGCGTTCATGGGACCCTTAATAGGTAGATAGAACGGGGGCGAAAAGGCCTTTTAGGGCCCATTTCCGGCCTGTCCAGAGCTTTGCGGCAGCTGACCGCGGCCCGGGATCTGCTCCCGGGATTTGCACAATGGGGATGGATCGGATTTAAGGACCCGAACCCGATAATTGAAGGCCATATTTCGTGAACGAGCTCGCCAAAACTGCATTCAACCGCCGCCCCGACCTGCACGTCGAAACCGAGGGCGAATTCGCCGGCTGGCGAACCTGGACCCGGGACAATTTCGAGACCCATACCGGCCCGTTTTACCACCGCATGGACGAGAACGGCCGCATCACCTGCGCGTTCCGGGTCGGCAAGAAGCATCTCAACGGCTCCGGCAACGTCCACGGCGGCTGCTTCATGACCTTCGCGGATTACTGCCTGTTCGCGCTCGCCGGCTCGGTGCTGCAGGGCCCCGGCGTCACGGTGTCGTTCGCCTCGGAATTCCTCGACGCCGCCCGCGAGGGCGACCTGATCGAGTGCACCGGCGAGGTCACCCGCGCCGGCATGTCGCTGATCTTCGTGCGGGGCATGCTGACATCGGCGGAGCGGCCGCTGTTCACCTTCTCCGGCACCATCAAGCGGGTGAAGCGCAGGACGCCGGCGCAGGCAACGGCGTAAAGCGTGTGACGTCTGTGGACGCACGCCGTCATCCAGCCGTTACATCGCCACGGATTGAATCGACAGCACAGCTCTAGCGCGTTGTGTTCACGCGCGTTCTTCGCGTGAGGCAATACGAACTGCGGTTGTGACGCATCGACGCACTGTCGTTGCGTCGTCGCGCGCGCGTCACATGCGCGTCAGGCAAGCCCCCGAAGATTGCTGAACGGTTTCCGTTTGTGCGTTCGCGCAGCGAAGTTGGGGCATTCTCATGAAATTGAAGACGTTCGTTTCCGTTACGACGGCGATGTCGCTTGTCGCATCGCTGGTGTGGACTGCAACTCCGGTGCGCGCCGGTCAAGACGGCGATAATGGTGATCGCGGCGTTGGCGATGCTCGCGGTCATGATCAGGATCAAGACCAGGATCATGACGGCGGTCATCACGGCCGCGAGCCGCGCGTGGTGATGATCTCGCTTGACGGTGCCAAGCCCGATTTCATCCAGAAATTCATCGAGGAAGGCGTACTGCCGCGCGACGGCGGCCTCGCCCGGCTCAGCCGACGCGGCGCAGTGGCGTTGCAGAACGTGACGGCGTCACCGTCGCTCACCGCGGTGTCGCATATTGCCATCGCGACCGGTTCGACGGCGGTCCACAACGACATCCCCTCGAACACGTTCGAGCCGATCGTCGGGCCGATCTCCGGCAGCATCAGCGGCTTTGCGGCGCCGATCGGCGGCTACAGCGAGAATCCGCTCGGGCCGTCGCCGCACCCGACCGCGGTGCCGTTGTGGGTGCAGCTGCGCCAACAGGGCAAGAAGGTTGTCACGGCGACCTGGCCCGGCGGCGACGGCGCCGACATCTCCATCAACAAGACCGTGGTGCAGCCGGCCCAGCCGACCCGCATCACCGACTTCACGGTCCCGTTCGGCGCGTTCGGCGGCATCGGGGCCCAGGGCTTCTCGCTGTCGCGAGGCGACTTCACGGCCGACCCGAGCATCGTGACGGCGCTGCAGGCTGCCGGCCATTTCTCGTTCAGCCCGGTGCTGGTGACCTCGGCACCGATCGAGACGTTCTCCTGCTCGGCCGCGGCAACCGCGACCTGCACCAATGCCTCGACGCTCGATGTCAAATATTCGATCCGCGTCGCCGCGATCGACACCACCAACGATCGCAAGGTGAACTACGACACGCTGGTGTTCTTCGACGCCAACCGCGGCATCACCGCAGGACCGTTCCACGCGCCGTCGACCGGACCGGCCTATGTCAAGTTCGGCGGCGAGAACGCACCGTTCTTCTTTGAAGGCAGCGGGGCGAAGGTTGGTGCCGCGTACTTCGTCTCTGCGCTGTCTCCCGATCTCTCGGTGGTGCGCTTCGCCCGCTACGGCGCCAATTACATCCCGCGCAATACGCCTGTGCTCGCCGACGTCGACGACATCAACAACAACATCGGGTTCTGGCGTCCGCAGGCCGACTTCCGCATTCCGGAGCGCCTGAGCCCCGGCTTCACCAGCTTCTCCGACGTCGAGATCGAGACGATGTTCGAGGACATGGTGAAGACCTTCGTGCGCTACCAGGCCAATATCGGCGAGCGCGCGATCAAGACCCATCCGGACGCCGACCTCGTCATGGTCTATATCGAGCAGCCCGACGGCTCCGAGCACCAGTTCCTGCTGACCGATCCCCGCCAGGGCACCAACCCGACCGATCCGAATTCGATCGGCGCCAACCAGGATGCTGCCAAGGTCAAGCGCTACGCGTCCTACATCCGTTTCGCCTACCAGACGGCCGACAAGGCGGTGAAGCAGATCGCCGATGCGGCGGGCCGCGACAGCAACGTGATCGTGGTGTCGGACCACGGCTTCGCGCCGTTCCACACCTCGGTCAATCTCACCAACATCCTGCGCAACGCCGGGATCGACACCAGCAAGGTCGGGATCCGCACCTCCGGCCCCGCCGCCGACATCTACATCAACCTGCAGAACCGCGAGCTCGGCGGCACCGTTGATCTGGCGACCTACCGCACCCTGGTGGCGCAGATCACTGACGCGGTGAAGAACGCGGTCGACCCCAATGCCCGCTTCAACTACTCACTCAAGGACCAGCGCATCTTCACCGTCGTCGAGACCCGGCCGCTGCAATGCGACGCCGGAACCGGACAATGCATGAGCAAGACCATCGGCCAGGACTATGGCGACGTGTTCGCGCTGATGGCGCCCGGCTACAATTTCGACGGCATCCAGAACCCTGGCGTCGCGCGCCAGGGCGACGCGCCGTTCAACGCGGCAACCACCATGCTGTCGATGCCGAACTTCTATGGCGCCCACGGTCACGACCCCGAGCTTCCGGTGATGAGCGCGACGTTCATCGCCGCGGGCCCGCAGATCCGCAAGGACTCCGTGGTGCGGCACATGCGCAATATCGACGTGGCGCCGACCATCATGCGGATCCTCGGTTCGGCACCGCAGCAGGTCGACGGCGAGGTGCTGGGCCAGGTCCTGCGCTAGAGCATGGTCCGGCATTTCAGGCACAGCTCACGCGATGGACGCCGGAGCGGCGTCCATCGCTGATTCGTTCTCGCCAATCCTGCGCCACTGGCGTTCACCGAACGGAAGTGTCAAAATCAAATTTATTCGCCGTTATTTGAAATGACGCCGTGGTGAACCCCTGCCACCCTCCCGGCGCACCAGGCCCGAACCAGGGGCGACATGTTCACCCGGCTGCACCAGCAGTGACAACCAATTGGGATCAAGTCATGAGCGCGGCAACACCGGAACATATTATGCAGATTGGTCTGGGCTTTTGGGCGTCCAAAACGCTCTTGAGCGCCGTCGAACTGGGCGTGTTCAGTACGTTGGCCGATGGCCCCGCTGACCTGCCGACGCTGCAAAGGACGCTTGCGTTGCATCAGCGATCGGCCCGCGACTTCCTCGATTCGCTGGTGGCGCTCAGATTGCTTGAGCGCGAGAACGGCATCTACAGCAACACCCCGGACACGGACCTGTATCTCGATCGCGCCAAGCCATCCTACATCGGAGGCATTCTGGAGATGGCGAATGCCCGGCTCTATGGCTTTTGGGGATCGCTCACGGAGGCCCTGCGCAGCGGCGAATTGCAGAACGAGGGCAAGGGCGGAGGAGAAGACTTATTTGCGGCGTTGTATGCCGATCCGGATCGGTTGCGGGGATTTCTGACCGCGATGAGCGCAATAAGCGCGGGTGCGGCGCATGCTATTGCCGGCAAGTTCCCTTGGAGCGAGTACAAGACTTTCATGGATCTCGGTTCGGCTCAGGGCATGGTGCCTGCCACGCTCGCACACGACCATCCGCACCTCACCGGCATCGGCTTCGACCTTCCCGCGGTCAAGCCGGTGTTCGAGGAATTTATCGCTCAGCGCGGGCTGGAGGATCGGGTGCGGTTTCGGCGAGGAAACTTCTTCGAGGACCCGCTGCCGGAGGTTGACGTCATCATCATGGGTCACATCCTTCATGATTGGGACCTTGCCAAGAAACGGGCGCTTCTCGGCAAGGCATTCGATGCGCTTCCGAAAGGTGGCGCAATCATTGTTTATGACGCCATCATCGATGACGATCGCCGCGAAAACGCTTTCGGGCTTCTGATGAGCTTGAATATGCTGATCGAAACCGCCGGTGGGTTTGACTACACAGGCGAAGACTGTCAGGCTTGGATGCGCGACGTCGGATTTTCCCGAACGCGGGTCGAACCGCTCGTTGGCCCGGATTCGATGGTGATCGGATTTAAGTAGCGTATCCGCGTGGTCTACCGATCAGTCCGCTTTCCGGACGCCGCTGCCGACGCCGTAAGCGCCTCGAAATTATGCTGCCAATACTGCTCGATCTGCTCGACCAGCGTGGCCGGCAGGGGAACGTAGTTGAGCAATTGAGCCTGCGGCTTGCCGCTCTGCAATGACCAGCGCAGGAAGTCGATCGCGGTAGCCGACCCGTCGGGCGATTTCGGCTGCTTGTGCATCAGGACGAAGGTCGTGGCCGTGATCGGGTATGCGTCCTCGCCGGGAGCGTTGGTGAGGACCTGGTAAAAATCCTGCGTCGTCGTCCAGTCCGCACTCGACGCCGCAGCCTGGAACGATGCGGCGTCCGGAGTGACGAAATTGCCGGCACTGTTCTGCACCAGACCGAAGGAAATCCGGTCAAGCCGTTGCAGCGCGTAGGCATATTCGAGATAGCCGATCGCCCCGGGAATCAAACTGACGAGCGAGGCGACGCCATCATTACCCTTGCCGCCGAGCCCTACCGGCCACTCGACCGACGAGCCCTCTCCGACGCTTGCCTTCCACTGCGCACTGACCTTCGCAAGATAGTTCGACCAATTGAACGTCGTCCCCGACCCATCGAGGCGATGCACGACGGTGATCGCCGTGCGCGGCAGCTTCAGATCGGGATTGACCGCCTGGATGGCCGGATCGTTCCACGATTTGACCTTGCCGAGATAGATGTCGGCGAGCAGCTGTCCGGTGAACTGGATCTGGCCGGGCTTGACGCCCGCGATGTTGACCACCGGCACGACGCCTCCGATCACGATCGGGAATTGCACCATGCCGAGCCTGTCCGGCTCTTTCGGATCGAGCGGCATATCGCTCGTCCCGAAATCGACGGCGGCCTTCTTGATCAGGCCGACGCCGATGCTCGAGCCCACCGATTGATAGCTGACCGTGTTGCCGGTCTTGGCCTTGTAGGCATCGATCCATTTCGCCATCACAGGCGACACGAAGGTTGAGCCCGCGCCCTTGGTCTCCGCAGCAAAGCATTGCGTTGCGACGACGAGTGCAGTGAAAATGATCGGTAATTTGAAATGCTTCGTCATGCTGTTGAGCCTAGCAGGACGAGCCAGACGCCCGTGTGGGCCAAGTCACAAAACGGTAGCATACGCCGGAGGCGTCGGATTGGCACCCGGACGACGCCAGCCTCAGTCCCACAGACGCAGCCCGCCAATTCCTCCAAGCGGGATATCGGCGTAAATTCAATACCCTAGCCTTGCATCGCGCCGCCGCGCTAGATTGCTGCTTCGCGCGCCAATGCGCGAAGGGAGCCAAATCAAGGTGCCGAAGAGCACAGCGAAAACGGGCGGCGTGACGGCTCCCGAGAAAGTGCCCACCTCGCCCACGCCAGCGCCGGGCGCGCGCGGCTGGCGCGACTATGCGCTGCTGCTGGCGCTCGCCTGCTGCTGGAGCTCTACCTATCCATTGACCAAGATCGGGCTCGGCTCGATCCCGCCGGTGACCTTCATTTCCGCGCGCTCGCTGGTGGCCGCCGCCTTCCTGCTCATCGTGCTGCGCATTCGCGGCATCCGCATCCCGACCGACCTCAAGGCCTGGAAGCTGTTCGCCTTCCAGCAGACCATCAACTCCACGATCCCGTTTTTGGTGATCACCTGGGCGCAGCTTTACGTGCCGGCATCCAACACCGTGGTGCTGGCCTCGACGACGCCGATCTTCGCCTTCCTCATCACCTGGGCGATCACGCGACACGAGCCGGCCTCTCTGCTCAAGCTGGTCGGCGCGATCCTCGGCCTCGCCGGCACGGTCGCGATCATCGGCCTCGACGCACTCTCAGGCT
Source organism: Bradyrhizobium sp. USDA 4506 (assembly GCF_054058795.1). Taxonomy (NCBI): domain Bacteria; kingdom Pseudomonadati; phylum Pseudomonadota; class Alphaproteobacteria; order Hyphomicrobiales; family Nitrobacteraceae; genus Bradyrhizobium; species Bradyrhizobium sp. USDA 4506. The sequence goes on from NZ_JBSSBM010000002.1 coordinate 3,872,645, forward strand.
TCGGCAAGGAGATCTTCGCCGAGATCGCGATCCTGCTCGCCACCGTCTCGTTCGCCTGCGCCACGATCTTCGGGCTTCGGCTGTCGGACTATGATCCGATGGTCGTGGCGGCCGGCTCGCTGTTGTTCGGCGGCACCGTGCTGCTGCCGGTCGCCCTGATCGTCGACCATCCCTGGACCCTGCACCCGACGCCGCAGGCGCTGGTCGCCACCGTCGTGATGGGCATCTTCTCCAGCGCGTTCGGCCTGATGCTGTTCTACATGTGCCTGACGCGGCTCGGCACGCTGACGACGAATGCGCAAGGTTATCTTCGCATTCCGATCGGCGTCGCGCTGTCGGTGATCCTGCTCGGGGAATCCGTGCCGTCGAATCTCGCGCTCGGCCTCGTGCTGGTCATGGCCGGCGTCGCCGCGATGACGGTGCCGGGCGAAGCAGTCAAACGGTGGCTGCGCAGGCTTTAGCTGCTGCTCATCGAATCTGACAGACCCGCTATTTGCGGTCGCCTATCTCGCTTCACAGCGCGCTTTGCGCTCCTCTTCGGCGCGCTTCGCACGCTCCGATCTCGCCTGCTTTTCCTCCGCCGAAAGCACCTCCTCGATGACCTTCGTCTCTTGTGCGGGTCCATCGTAGGCATCAGCGAATCCGGCGAGCGGCACGGTCAGGCTGATCGGCGAATTGGCCTTATCGAAGGCTTCCAGAGTGAGCGCATGCGCTTGCTTGAGCTGGTCGACCATTTCCGGTCCGGCGTCGTAGTCAGCCGTGCAACCGTAGGCAAAGCAGCCCGCGTAGGGCCGCTCAATCGCTTGTCCCTGATCGATAATGATCCGAACACCACGTTCGACTATCACCCGGGTCGGCAAGAAAACGCGCAACGTCTTCCTGGAATCTCCGGTGCGCGCGATCAGCGCGGCTGCCACGACTGCCCCGCAGTCTATGTTCTCTATCTTCGATCGCCCCTCTCGCCCGACAATGCAGGTGTCGGCTATGCAGAACTTCGTCCAGGGGGATAAGTCAACGTAGCCTGTTCGCCGGCTGCTGGGCCGGCAACCAGCCAAGCAAGCGCCATGCCGGCGCAGCAACGCAAGATCACACGGCGCATGGCCGCTTTCCCCGATCAGACCTGAACTCAGGCTCGTCGCGGACTGTGTCCGCATCAGGGCGTTGCACGCCGCAGAAATGCTACTTCTTGTCGTCCTTCGCAACGTCGCGGGTCACGAGTTGCTGCAGCACCTCGGCGCGCGAGTTCATTGGCGTCGGGTACGACCGTCGACAGGTCGACGAATCGCTTCTTCACCGCTTCGCTCGCACTCGGGCGCAGCCATGCGGGCGACGATGCTGGATCCCGGCTTATTGCACGCTGACCAGCGTGAGGTCGACGAACCACGATTGGGGCGACACAAAACCCTTCACCTTCGGACTCATCGCGCGAGGGTTCAGATCGTGGACAATATAGAGCCAGGGCGGATCGTCGACGAGGCGCTCATGCGCCTTGCGGTAAGCCGCCGAGATCACTTTCGGATCGGTCGCTTCCGAAATCGTCTTGAGTGCGGCTTCGAACTCGTCGTCCTTCCATTGCTCGAAATTGAAACCGTTCGGTGAAAAATTGGCGGCCAGGAAATAGCGCGCCATCACGCCGGCGTCCGACGAAGGCGAGCTGATATTGAGCGCCATGGCGCCGCGCAAAGTTGGGCTGTCGGGCGTGGCCCGGGCCGCCGTCAGAAGCACCTGCCACTCGATGACGTCGAATTCCACATCGACCCCGCAGGCTTCCTTCAGGTTCTGCTACAGGAATTCGTTCATCGGCAGGGGCAGCATCTGCCCCGAGCCTGAATTCGAGATCAGCACCTTGAACGCCAATGGCTTCGCCGACGTGTAACCCGCCTCGGCAAGCAGCGCCTTGCCCTTGGTCGGATCGAACTTGTAGTGATTGACCGGCGCGCCGAAATCGGGATCGCTGGCCTTGAGCCAGCCGACCGACGGCTCTGCGGTCCCGTTGAGCAGGGACACCAGCCCGTCCCGATCGATGCAGTAGTTCAGGGCCTGGCGAACCCTGACGTCCTTGAACGGGCTGTTGGCGGCGCCGATGTTGTAGAACCACGGCCAGACATGCGGATAGGAGCCGGTGGTAATGGTGAAGCCGGCGGATTTCAGCGAGTCGACGCCATCGGCCGGCGGCACTTCGATCCAGTCGACCTGGCCGGCACGCAAGGCGGCCAGCCGCGAATTGGCCTCGGGGATCGGCAGCAACACGACATTGTCGACCTTTGCTGTCTTGCTCGTGTCCCAATACTTGTCCCAACGCGCCAGATCTGCCTCTTGCCGCGGCACAATCCTGGTGATGCGGAACGGCCCGGTGCCGGCAGCCGGCAACGTCGCGACCTTGGCCCAGTCGCGGCCGGCCTTTTCGAATGAGGCGGGCGAGGTGAACAGAAGATAGACCGCCATATAGGGAAAATAGGATGCCGGCTTCGTCGTCGAGATCGCCACCGTTGCGTCATCGATCTTCCGGTAACTGCCCATCACCGGGACCCGCGCCCGCGACATCGCCGAACTCGGCGGCTCAAATTGCGGGCTCTCGCTGTTGAAGTAGCGATCGAGATTCCAGATCACGGCATCGGCATTGAAATCGGTACCATCGTGGAATTTGACGTCCTGGCGCAGATGGAAAATCCAGGTCTTGTTGTCGACCGGGTCCTGTTCCCATTTCTCCGCGAGTCCGGGACGCAAAGTCGCCAAGCGGTCGGTTCCGCTCAGATTCCACAGCACCAAACCTTCAAAGATCGGATAACCGAGAAAGCGCATGCCTTCGAAGCCGTTATTCGGCAGCCCGGTGGCCGTCGGGATATCGGACGCCGTCATGGCGATGCGCAACGTGGTCTCGGCCATCGCCCAATGCGACCACAGCAGCGCGCATAGGAACGCAATCGTGCAGTGAGCCTTGCGAATGAGCATGATGCGCTCCCGTCCTGATCGATCGGGAGATCACCAGCAAATTTCAGGCCAGTCTGGCGAGCGGCTGACGCAAGGCTCGCCGCCTCGGCGACCGCGTCGAGGGCAGAGCCAACGCAGCGACGATGACCCTCTACTTCTTATCGTCCGCCAGCAGCGTGCGGTATTTCGCGACGTCGCGGGTCACGAGCTGCTGCAGCGCCTCGGGCGCGAGCTCATTGGCGTCGGGGGCGACGGTAGACAGGTCGGCGAAGCGCTTCTTCACCGCCTCGCTCGCAACCGCGGTGCGCGCGGCGGCGTTGAGCTTGGCGATGATCTCGGGCGGTGTGCCCTTCGGCGCGAACAGGCCGTTCCAGCCCTGCGCCTCGAACTCGGGCAGTCCGGCCTCGGCCGAGGTCGGCAGTTCCGGCAGCGAGGCCAGCCGCACGGTCGAGCCAACGACGACCGCTTTCACCAGCTTGTCGTCGATCGCCTGCGACACCGAGGCCGCGGCATCGCAGACGCCGTCGATCTGGCTGCCGATCGCGTCCGTCAGCGCAAGCGCTGCGCCGCGATAGCCGACCAGCTGCACGTCGATGCCGGCGGCATGAACAAAGCTCTTGCAGATCAGGTAATTCGAGGAGCCCACGCCGGCATGGCCGAGATTGACCTTGCCCGGATTGTTCCTGGCGTAGTCGATGAATTCCTTGAGGTCCTTGGCCGGAAAATCCTTGCGCAGCGCGACGATGCCGAAGGTCTTGGCGACCACGGCGATCGGCGCGAAGGAGTCAGGCATAAACGGCAGCTTCGGATAGATCGTGTAGGTCGCGGCGTTGGTGCCGGCATTGCCGATCGCGATGGTGTAGCCGTCCGGCTCGGCGCGCGCGGCGCGGGCGAGCGCGGTCGAGCCGCCGGCGCCGCCGACATTCTCGATGATGATGCTCTGGCCGAGCGCAGCGCTCATCTGGTCGGCGACCGCGCGGGCGATCACGTCGGAGGTGCCGCCGGCCGTGAACGGCACGATCATCGTGATCGGACGCTTCGGGAAGTCCTGGGCGTAGGCCGACGTCGCAAGCACAAGCGCCGCAGCCGCGGCAACGCACCACCGCCGCAGCATTTTATTCTGACGCGTTTTCTTCACGCGAACCGGTCCCCACTTCGCTCGAAAACGCTATGGTGATTACGCCGCCTTTTCGAACTGCTGGACCAGGCCTGCGAACAGGCCGCGGCCGTCGGTGCAGCCCATGATCTCTTCGACGTGGTTTTCGGGATGCGGCATCATGCCGAGCACGTTGCCGCGCTCATTGACGATGCCGGCGATCGAATGCGCGGCGCCGTTCAGATTGGAGGCCTCGTCGACCACGCCCTCCGGCGAGCAGTAGCGGTACAGCACCCGCCCGTCGCCTTCGAGCCGCTTCAGCGTCTCTTCGTCCGCCTCGTAATTGCCTTCGCCGTGAGCCACCGGCACGCGGATCACCTGGCCGGCATTGTAGCCGCGGGTGAACGGCGTGTCGGAACGCTCGACGCGCATATGCACGTCGCGGCAGATGAACTTCAGCCCGGCATTGCGCATCAGCACGCCCGGTAGCAGCCCCGACTCGCAGAGGATCTGGAAGCCATTGCAGACGCCGAGCACGAGCCCGCCCTTGGCGGCGAAGTCGCGCACCGCGTCCATCACCGGCGCGCGCGCTGCGATCGCGCCGCAGCGCAGGTAATCGCCATAGGAGAAGCCGCCGGGCACCACCACGAGGTCCGTGCCTTTGGGCAGCGCGGTCTCGGCGTGCCAGACCATCGCGGTCTCATTGCCGGATGCGAGCTTGAGCGCGCGCGCCATGTCGCGCTCGCGGTTGATGCCGGGGAAGACGAGGACGGCTGATTTCATGGAGTTGGTACTACGTTCAATTCGAGACGTGTCTCTATGCGGTCAAGACGCCCTTCGTGGCGAACCAGCGTCGCGTGAATACCGGAAATCTCCTGGAACACGCCGGTAATTTCCTGGCGGATACCATTCTGAGACGTTCGCGATGCCTGCATTTCCTGCTTCAACTCATCGATCTTGCCGTCGACCTGAGCCAAACGCGCCTGGACCGATTTCATCACTTCGAACATCAGCTCCATCGTCACGTCGGCCATTTGCTCGCCCCTTACGCCTTCAGTTCGATGGCATAATTCTCGATCACGGTATTCGCCAACAACTTGTCGGCGGCGGCCTTCAGCGCCGCTTCCGCCTTGGCCTTGTCGGTCGCGGCGAGCTCGATGTCGAACACCTTGCCCTGGCGAACGCTGGCGACGCCGTCGACGCCGAGCGATTTCAGCGCACCCTCGATCGCCTTGCCCTGCGGATCGAGGATGCCCGACTTCAATGTCACAGTCACACGTGCCTTCACGGTCGTCCCTTCACCTTAGCTCTTCACCAGCACCGGGCCGCTACCGGCCGGCCGCTCGTTTTCAATCAGAATGCCGAGCCGCTTGGCGACCTCGGTGTAGGCCTCGAGCAGGCCACCCAGATCCCTGCGGAAACGGTCCTTGTCGAGCTTCTCGTTCGACTTGATGTCCCACAGCCGGCAGGAGTCCGGCGAGATCTCGTCGGCGACGATGATCCGCATCATCTCGTTCTCGAACAGCCGTCCGCACTCCATCTTGAAGTCGACGAGGCGGATGCCGATGCCGAGGAAGAGGCCGGTCAGGAAGTCGTTGACGCGGATGGCCAGCGCCATGATGTCGTCGATCTCCTGGGGCGTCGCCCAGCCGAAGGCGGTGATGTGCTCTTCCGACACCATGGGGTCGTTGAGCTGGTCGTTCTTGTAATAGAACTCGATGATCGAGCGCGGCAGCTGGGTGCCCTCCTCGATCCCGAGCCGCTGCGACAGCGAGCCGGCGGCGACGTTCCGCACCACCACCTCGAGCGGCACGATCTCGACCTCGCGAATCAGCTGCTCGCGCATGTTGAGGCGGCGGATGAAGTGGGTCGGCACCCCGATGTCGTTGAGGTGCTGAAACAGGTACTCCGAAATCCGGTTGTTGAGGACGCCCTTGCCCTCGATCACCTGGTGTTTCTTGGCGTTGAACGCGGTCGCGTCGTCCTTGAAGTGCTGGATCAGGGTTCCCGGCTCGGGGCCTTCGTAAAGCACCTTGGCCTTGCCTTCATAAATACGGCGTCGACGGCTCATTGGGATGTACCGTGTTTTGTTGAAATCCATGGATTTGGGTGCTCCGGATGACTTGGGGTTACGACCCACGACGGAGCTGCCGCGGAGGCCTGGAACCTGGGCAATCCAACTGGAAACAGAACAAGAACCATGCCTGTTGGCAACCTATCCGATTGGCCCATCCAGCACAATCGATAGTGCCCCCTTGAGGGCACTTATACCGCCCTATCATAAAGGGCCGATTCCGCCAGTTTTGCCTGCGGCTTAACGGCTCGTTGTCTTGCCGATTCCTCCCACCTATCTAGGCAGGCATCGGGGTTGCCGCAACGCGCGGCGGCCCTCATTCAGCAAGGGAATTGGAACTTCAGCCATGAGCGAATTCAACAAACGCGAGGAAGGTTTCGAGAAGAAGTTCGCCCTCGACGAGGAGCAGAAGTTCAAGGCTGAAGCCCGCCGGAACAAGCTGCTTGGCCTGTGGGCCGCCGAGAAGCTCGGCATCACGGGCGATGCCGCCAGCGCCTATGCCAAGGAAGTGGTCGCCGCCGACTTCGAGGAAGCCGGCGACAACGACGTGCTGCACAAGGTTCTGAAGGACCTCTCCGCCAAGGACCAGGCCGTCACCGAGCGCGATATCCGCGCCAAGATGGACGAGCTGCTGGCGGTGGCCGCGGCCCAGGTCAAGGCGGGAAGCTGAGTTCCCGGTACACCCTACCAAGTCGACTTTTACGCGCGCCGGACACCGTTCCGGCGCGACGTATTTGTGCCCCTCGCCTTGGTGAAGTCGGCACGGAGGATGTCGAACAGACGGCGTGAGGCGGCGCTAAGGAAGCCGCCATGCCGCGTCACGGCGACGACCTCGTGACTTGCGGCGAGATCGCCGACGCGGATCGTCGCGATCCTCGAGCTACCCAATTCCTCCGCCGCATTGCTTTGTGACAGCAGCGCGATCCCGAGCCCGGCCTCGACCAGCCGCTTCTGCGCCGTCAGGCTGTCGACCGGCGTCCAGGCGACCTCGCCGAGCCCGTGCGTCAGGAACAGGGCGAAGACGTGCGAGGCGGTGATTTCGCGGCGTCCCGGCACCTCCGGGAAGGCGATCCAGCGCTCATCCCTGAGATCGGCAAGCTTGCCGACCCGGCGTCCCGCCAGCGGATGGTCCGGCGCGCAGACCACCCCGAGCGGCTCGGCAAACAGCACCTCGCAATCGAGGTCGCGCGAGCGGTCGCGGTCGTAACGCAACCCGATCGTCGCCTCGCCGCGCCGGATCAGGTCGCTGACCTCGGCGCTGGTCGCGGTGCGCAGCGTCAGCGCAACGTCCGGGTGCCGGCGGGCAAAGCGCTTCAATACGTTCGAGAGCCGCTCGCCGGCGAGGGTACCGGTCACCGCCAGCGCCACCGGGCCGGAATTGTCGCGCAGCAGCGCGCGCACCGCGTTCTCGGCATCCTGCGCCGCCGCCACCGCCCGTTCGGCATAGGGCACCATCACCCGCCCGGCATCGCTCAGCCGCGTCTTGCCCGCGATCCGCTCGAACAGGGGCACCCCGAGCTCCTGCTCGAGCAGCGCTATGCGCCGCGAAATCGCCGGCTGCGAGCGGTGCAGCGCCTTGGCGGCATGCGAGATCCCGCCGCGCCGATGCACCACCAGGAACGTGTTGAGCGCGTCGCTGTCCATCGCTCTCCCATGCAAAAAGCTGATGATATCGAGAGAAATAACAAATTTGTCTGATGGGCGAAACCGCCCTATCGCTGCTTTCAGTCGCTTTTGACAACAGCAGGAGTTCACATGCGCACCCAGGCGGACAAGGCAGCACGGTTTCGCGAGCTGCATCAGCGGCCCGGCACCTTCATCATTCCAAATCCGTGGGACGCCGGAACGGCGAAGCTGCTCGCATCCATGGGCTTCGAGGCGCTCGCAACCACCAGCCTCGGGCTCGCCAATACGCTCGGCCGTTCGACGGTCAGCCTCGATGGGATCATCGAGAATTGCCGGGTGATCGCCGAGGCCACCGACCTGCCCGTCAATGCCGATCTGGAAAAATGCGGCGCCGACATGCCGAAGCTCGCGGCCGAGGCGATCCGCTTCGCCGCCGAGGCCGGCGCGGTCGGCGGCTCGATCGAGGACTCGACCGGCGACCCGCAGCGCCCGATCTACGATTTCACGCTCGCCGTGGAGCGGGTCCAGGCCGCGGTCGAGGCCGCACGGGCGCTGCCCTTCCCGTTCACGCTGACGGCGCGGGCGGAAAACTTCCTGCACGGCCGCAAGGACCTCGACGACACCATCAAGCGGCTACAGGCGTTCGAGGCCGCCGGCGCCGACGTGCTGTATTCGCCGGGCCTCTACGATCTCGCCACCATCAAGACCGTGGTGTCATCGATCAACAAGCCGTTCAACCTCGTGATGGGCTTTGCCGATCCGACCCTGACCGTCGAGCAACTCGCCGCCGTCGGCGTCAAGCGCATCAGCGTCGGCGGCGCGATGCAGCGCCACGCGCTGGCTGCGTTCCTGCGCTGTGCCCGCGAGATGAAGGACAACGGCGCATTCAGCTTCGTCCGCGACATGGCGCCGGTGAAGGAGGTCCGCGCGGCATTCGCCGCAGCGAAGAGCGAATAGGGCGCAGCGAATAGCTAATCGGAAAGCATCCATTCGCTATTCGCGCTTCTCTCATCTCCTCGAAGTCCGTCTTCCGACAAGTCGCCACTCACGTCGCGGCGTGCCTTGCGCGGCCTCGATTCTCAGTCTGCGCACGACATATATGGTCTCCTCCTCCAGGGTGAGTGAACAGCTTCACACAACCGTCGGTGAATCGGACGTAGAACACGACGGGCGCAGGCGTACGATCAGTTCATTCCAATCGATCCTGCGCACGTCGATCCAATCTACACCGCTGATCAGAGGCGGCGTCTCGTCGCCATGGGGGATTTCCAAAATGAAGAGCTGGTTGTTTTCCCTGCACAAGGGCGTTGGAAACAGTCCGCAATTTTTTACGAACGTCTTCAACGGCGAGGCCTGGAGCGGCGATGTCCCGATGCCGGGGAACACCTGGATCAGCAACACGCCGGCAGCCGTCGTCTTCAACACCAACCTGTATGTGTTCTATCCGATCAACCAGTCCCTCTATTACAGAGTCTATGACGGCGAGCTGTGGACGGCGGCAGCCCAGGTGCCCAACATGGCCGGCGTCGGCGGAGGAGTGGCGGCCGCCGTGTATGACGGCCTGATCTATCTGCTGTACTCGAATCCCGGCCAGTCCGACCTGATGTACAAGACCTACGACGGCACCAGCTTCGGACCCGAGATCAACACATCCGGAACCAACCATCTCATCTCCGTCGCCTACCAGAACGTCGACACCCCGGCCGCGGTCGTGCGCGGCGACACGCTCTACGTGTTCGGCCGCGGGCCCGGCTATAGCGAACCCGGCAACATGAACCGCTTCTGGTACGCGACCTTCGACCGCAGCACCTGGCGAAGCAATCCGGTTGCCGGCACGGAAGGCCTCAGCAACGGTCCGGGCGCGGCTTCCTACAAGGACTGGATCTACCTGTTCTTCAACGACCCCACGGGCCTCTTCTTCAAGCGGTTCGACGGCATTGGCAGCTGGGGAGCCGACCGCCAGGTCCCCGACACGCCGGGCAATTTCGGCAATGCCGCGCCGGTCGTGTTCAACGACACATTGTACGTCCTGCACCAGGGACCCGACGGCCAGTTCCTGTACAAGACCACTGACGGCGAGGACAACTGGACCAGCGACACGGCCGTGCCGAACACGGCCGGCCTGAGCTGCGGACCCGCCGCAGTGACCTTCTCGCTCTGACGCGGGGCGAAGCATGCCTGCGCCGCCCCGGATTGCCCGAGGCGGCGCCTTCCTGAATCTGGTATGCTGGCGCCAGCACCGCAAGCCCGGCCGAGCGTTACCAGACCTGACGATTCATCGCAGGTCGCGGCTTGCAGCCAGCCTCAGGCAATGCCAAGAGAGCGGGATGTCCCAAGATCACATTTCCAACGTCCTCGCCGAACGTTACGCTTCGCCCGCCATGCGCGCCATCTGGAGCGGCGAAGGCAAGGTCCGCCTCGAACGCGACTACTGGATCGCCGTGCTGAAGGCCCAGCGCGATCTCGGCATCGCGGTGCCGGATGGCGTGATCGAAAGCTACGAGCGCGTCAAGGACCAGATCAACCTGGCCTCCATCATGAAGCGGGAGCGCGTCACCCGCCACGACGTCAAGGCGCGCATCGAGGAGTTCTGCGAGCTCGCCGGTCACGAGCACCTGCACAAGGGCATGACCAGCCGCGACCTCACCGAGAACGTCGAGCAATTGCAGGTCTACCGCGCGCTGCAGCTCATCGAGACCAAGAGCATCGCCGCACTCATCCGCTTTGCCACGCGCGCGAAGCAATTGCGCGACATCCCGTTCACCGCGCGCACCCATAACGTGGCCGCGCAGGTCACGACGCTCGGCAAGCGCATCGCCATGTCCGGCGAGGAGATGCTGCTGGCGCATCAGAGCCTGGTCAATGTGCTGCAGACCTATCCCGCCCGCGGCCTGAAGGGCGCGGTCGGCACCCGTCTCGATCAGATCACCCTGTTCAACGGAGATGCCGGCAAGGCGCGCGCGCTCGAGCAGCGCGTCCTCGTTCACCTCGGCCTGCCGAAGGCCCTCGATGCCGTCGGCCAGGTCTATCCGCGCAGCCTCGACTTCCGTGCGGTCAGCGTGCTGACCGAGCTCGCCAGCGGGCCCGGCAATTTCGCCAAGACCATCCGCCTGATGGCAGGCCACGAACTCGCCAGCGAAGGTTTTGCCAAGGGCCAGGTCGGCTCCTCCGCGATGCCGCACAAGATGAACAGCCGCTCCTGCGAGCGCATCAACGGCCTGCATGTGATCCTGAAGGGCTATCTCGCGATGGCCGCAGGCCTTGCCGGCGATCAGTGGAACGAAGGCGACGTCTCCTGCTCGGTCGTCCGCCGCGTCATGCTGCCCGATGCCTTCCTCGCCATGGATGGCCTGCTCGAAACCTTGCTCACGGTGCTTGACCAGATGGAGGTGTTCGAAGCCGTGGTCGAGACCGAGCTCAACCGCTATCTGCCCTTCCTGCTGACCACCACGGTGATGATGGAAGCGGTGAAGAAGGGCGCGGGCCGCGAAGGCGCCCACGAGGCGATCAAGGAGCATGCCGTCGCGGCCATCGGCGACCTGCGCACCGGCAAGATCGTGCAGAACGATCTGCTGCAGCGCCTCGCCGCCGACAAGCGTCTTGGCTTGAGCGCAGCCGAGTTGCAGCACGTGCTCGAACAGGGTCGCGCCAACTCCGGCGACGCCGGCGCCCAGGTCGATTTCTTCGCCGAGCAGGTCGAGGCTTTGGCCAAGGCCAAGCCTGAGGCGGCTCGCTACAACCCGGGCACGATCCTGTAGCGATTGGTGAGGTGCGAGTAGCGAATGGGCAGGAATCCATTCGCTACTCGCCATTCGCCCCCTCGCCTTACTCTTCCTTGAAGCCGTATTCAGGCACGTTGCCGCTGGCGCCGTAATATTTGTACGGCAGGAACTTGCCGCTCATGGTGATCTTGACGCGGTCGCCCTTCGGATTGGCGACGCGCTCCAGCGCCATGTCGAAGTCGATCGCCGACATGATGCCGTCGCCGAATTCTTCTTCGATCAGCGCCTTCCAGGCCGGGCCGTTGACCATCACCATCTCGTAGAAGCGGTAGATCAGCGGATCGGTCGGCGGCATCGGCGTGCCGGTGCCGCGCATCGGCACCTCGTTGAGCATCGCGATCTCGGCCTTCGACAGCCCGAACAATTCGCCGGCATTCGCCGCCTGCGGCTTTGTCAATTTCATCTGGCCGAGGATCGCGCCCGTGATCAGCACGTCGGAATAGCCGCCGATCTTCTCGCAGATGTATTTCCAGCTCCAGCCCTTCTCGCGCTTGATGTAGAGCAGCTTCTCGGTGAGGTCTTCGCGTTTCATCAGGTTTCCTCCTTGGGCTTCAGCGCGCAGCGCTCTGCGCGGGATTGGGTTCGACGGCGCGTGGCGGCGAGACGATCACGGGCTCGCCGACGCCGGGCCGCACCGTCGGCACGCGGCGCGGATCGTGACCGGTCACCTCGGCGGCAAAGCTCTTGCTGCGGCTGACCAGGAAATCGACGATATGGTTGCGCAGCGCATAGTAATAGGGATGGCGGTGCAGGTCGATGCGGCCGCGCTCCTTCGGCAGCGGGTTCTCGACGATCTCGGCCAGCACGGCGCCGGGACCGTTGGTCATCAGGAAGATCTTGTCGGCGAGAAAGATCGCCTCATCGACGTCATGGGTGATCATGAAGGTGGTCTGCCCGGTCTCCAGGCAGATCCGCCGCACCTCATCCTGAAGCGTGCCGCGGGTCAGCGCGTCCAGCGCCGAGAACGGCTCGTCCATCAGCATGATCTTCGGGGTGATCGACAGCGCCCGCGCGATGCCGACGCGATGTTTCATGCCGCCGGAGAGTTCGGACGGATGCTTTTGCTCCGAGCCGGTGAGCCCGACGAGATCGATGAACTTCTGCGCATGCGCCTTCACCCGCGCACGGTCCCATTTGCGCCATTTCGAGCCGACGGCATAAGCGACATTGCCCGATACGGTGCGCCACGGCAGTAGCGCATGGCTTTGGAAGATCACGGCGCGGTCGAGGCTGGTGCCCTCGATCCCCTGCCCGTCGACGATCACCGTGCCCTCGCTCGGTTCGTCGAGGCCGGCGAGGATGTTCAGCACGGTGGTCTTGCCGCAGCCGGAATGGCCGATCACGCAGCCGAACTCGCCGCGCGCCATCGACAGCCAGAAATTCTCGAACACCGTGGTGGTCCCGCCGCCGGCGCCGGGATAGCGCCGCGCAATGCCCTCGATCGAGATGAACTTGTCGGTCATCCGCGGTAGCTCCACGAATGGACTGCGCTCCCTCGCCCCGCTCTTCGCGGGGAGAGGGTTGGGGTGAGGGGCTTCCTCCGCGAGCACGGCGGCAGATAGACCCGCGGAAACTCCCCCTCACCCGATCGCTTTGCGATCGACCTCTCCCCGCAGGCGGGGCGAGGTGAAGGGGCTGCAATGCGGCTGTCGGTCATCGCTACTCCGGAAACGTTACCATGCGCGTGAACCGCGCCAGCACCTGGTCGAGCAGCATGCCGACAAGGCCGATCAAGAGGATCGCGATGATCACGTTGGTGATCGACAGGTTATTCCACTCGTTCCAGACGAAGTAGCCGATGCCGGTACCACCGACGAGCATCTCGGCGGCGACGATCACGAGCCAGGCGATCCCGATCGAGATCCGCATGCCCGTCAGGATCGTCGGCGCCGCCGCCGGCAGGATCACCGTGAAGGCGCGCCTGACGGTGCCGACCTCGAGCGTGCGCGCAACGTTGATCCACTCCTTGCGCACACCGGCGACCCCGAACGCGGTGTTGAGCAGCATCGGCCACACCGAGCAGATGAAAATGACAAAGATCGCCGAGATCGAGGAATCCTTGATCGTGTAGAGCGCGAGCGGCATCCAGGCCAGCGGCGAGATCGGCTTCAGCACCTGGATGAAGGGATCGAGCGCCCTGCTGATCAGCGGCGACATGCCGATCATGAAGCCGAGCGGAATCGCGACGACGACCGCGATCAGATAGCCGAGCCCGACGCGCCCGATCGAATAGGCGAGCTGGATGCCGAGCCCCTTGTCGTTCGGGCCATTGTCGTAGAACGGCCGCTTCAGATGCTCCCACAGCTTGGCACCGACATCGAGCGGCCCGGGCATCGCCGACTTGCCCTGCGTCGCGGTCAGCCCCATCAGCCTGGCGTATTCGGGGCTCATCGCCGCCGTCGTGCCGCTGCTGCGGGTGGCGAGGTGCCAGGCGCCGAGGAAGCCGGCAAGCAGCGCGATCGAGACGATGGCGGCGCGGAGACGGAGGGAAAAGGTCACTCGCACTCCCTCCCCGCGTCGTCCCTGCGAAAGCAGGAACCCATAACCACCGGCCCCAATTGTTGCGCTAAGTGTCTCCCCGCGCGCCTAACCGAGAGAGCACGGCGTATGTGTCCCTGCTTTCGCAGGGACGACGCCGTGGAGAAAGCCTCGCCCGTCACGACGATTTCCTGATCTTGAAGCTCGCGAGATAATCGTCGGGCTTGGCCGGATCGAAGCTCTTGCCCATCACCGAGAACGACTTGTACGAGGTGGCGGGTGGCGCGAGGCCCATCTCGGCCATCACCTTCTTGGTATCGGTGGCGAGATAGACCTGCTCGGCGACCGCCTTGTAGTCGACGTCGCCCTTGATCTGGCCCCAGCGCTTCATCTGCGTCAGCATCCACACCGCAAAGGACTGCCAGGGGAACGGATCGAAATCGACGCGCTTCGGATCGGTTTTCACGCCACCGAGCCCGTCGGCATAGGTGCCGGTCAGCACCTGCTCCAGCACCGTCACCGGCGCGTTGATGTAGTTGGCCGGCGCAATCGCTTCCGCGATCTGCTTGCGGTTCTCGGCCTTCGCCGCGTAGCCGGTGGCATCCACGATCGCGCGGGTCAGCGCCGCGAAGGAATTCGGCGCCGTCGTGATGAACTCGCGGCTGGCGGCAAAGCTGCAGCAGGGATGGCCGTCCCAGATCTCCTTGGAGAGGATGTGCAGGAAGCCGACCCCGTCATAGATCGCGCGCTGGCAGATATTGTCGGGCGCGAGGAAACCGTCGATGTTGTCGGCGCGCAGATTGGCGACCATCTCAGGCGGCGGCACCGAGCGAAGCTGCACGTCGGTATCCGGATCGAGCCCGTGCTCGGCGAGGTAATAGCGCAGCAGGTAATTGTGCATGGAGTAGTCGAACGGAATGGCGAACTTCATGCCCTTCCAGTCCTTCGGATCGCGCCTGTCCTTGTGCTTCATCGCCAGCGTGATGCCCTGCCCGTTGATGTTCTCGATCGCAGGGACCGTGAACGGGATGGCGTTGGCGCCAAGGCCGAGCGAGATCGCGATCGGCATCGGCGCCAGCATGTGGGCGGCGTCGTATTCCTTGTTGATGGTCTTGTCGCGAATGACCGCCCAGCCGGCGGTCTTCACCACCTCGACGTTGAGGCCCTGCTTGGCATAGAAGCCGAGCGGCGCCGCCATGATGATCGGGGTCGCGCAGGTGATCGGGATGAAGCCGACCTTGAGGTCCTTCTTCTCCGGCGGTCCGGCGTCGGCGAACGCCTCTGTCGCCGTCTTCAGCGGGAAGAACTGTGACAGCGCGGCGAGCGCCGTCGCGGCGCCAACCGATTTCAGGAAAGCGCGGCGCGCGACATCCTGCGGAAACACCGCCCGCATCACCGCCGACGCAACGATGCCTTCGTAACGCTTCTGTTCGCTGAGGTCGGCGACCGGCTCGCAGCGCAACGTGCGCGCGGCCTGCTCATGCTCGGCGGCTGAGCGATGCCAGCCGCAGGCGCAACCCGATCGCGTGAGCACGCGGTCGGCGTCGAAGGGATCATCTGACATGGACATACTGCGCCCCATTGTCGCACCGAAACGCGGAGAACTCCGCGATCCGGTTCATTGATCGGCGTCCGGCCGCGTTTTGCGCCGCCGGACACCAACAAACATGCAGGTTCTATGCCGCCTTGCCGGTGACGACGGCCGCGGTCGGCAAGCCCTCGTCGATCGGCAGCGACGGGTCGCGCGACCACTCGTTCCAGGAGCCGAAGTACATCCGCACGTCCTTCACGCCGGCGTTCTTCAGCGCCAGGAAGGTGTTCGAGGCGCGTGCGCCCTTGAAGCAGTAGAGATAGACCGGCGTGGTCTGCGAGATGCCGACGGTGGCGCACTCCGCCAGGATCTCGTCCTTCGACTTGAAACGCGGGCCCTCGGCGGTCGGCTTCATCATGCGGTACCATTCCAGCCACACCGCACCGGGGATGCGGCCCTTGCGCGGGCAGAAATCCTTGCCGTAGGGCGAGGAGCTTTCGCCGATCCACTCGTCGACGTCGCGCACGTCGAGGATCGCAACACCGGGCTTGCCGACCGCCGCCAGCATCGCCTTGGCGTCGATCATGATATCGCCGGCCTCCGGTACGATCGCAAAGGAGGCCTTCGCCGGCACCGCCACGTCGGTGGTCACCGGCAGGTCGGCCGCCTTCCAGGCATCGAAGCCGCCATGCAGCACCTTGATCCTGGGATAGCCCAGCATCGTGAGCAGGTAGTAGCCGCGGCAGGACTGGCCGAAGCCGGAATTCATCGACTGCTCGTAGATCACCGCGGTCTCCTTGCCGGAGAGACCGGCGGCACCGAACGCGTCGGCGAATTTTGTCTTGAGCTCGTGGATGCCTTCCGGCGTCGAGGTCGCAAGAAAGGTGAAGATGTCATGCACATTGACGGCACCGGGCAAATGGCCGGCCGCATAGGCATCCGGATTCCGCGTGTCGATGATGACACACGGGTCTTTCTTGACGAGCTCGGCAAGTTCGCCGGCGGTGATCAGAACGTCCGTCATGGCAGCCTCTCCTGTCTGTGGTTGCAGTTGTGGTGGTCCCGAACTTGTTTGAGCATGATCTCCGCGCAAACGCGTTCCGCGTTTGTCGCGAGGGAAAACCGGTTTCCACTTTTCCGGATCATGCTTCAGCCGTCCGCCAGCATCTTGCGCAGCTGCTTGGTGGCGGGCGTGACGATGGCGACAAAATAGGCCTCGCGCAGCCTGCGCTGGGCGCGGTGGCTCATCAGGTAGCCGCGCGCGCCGCAATGGAGCATCGCGGCATGTGCGAATGCGACGCTGGCATCGCCGATCCGCAGTCGCAGTGCGACGACGCGGCGCCAGTAACTGTCATCGGCATTGTAGGGATCGCTTGCCAGCGCCATTGCCTCCTTCTCGAACTCGGCATGGAGCTCGCGGAATTGCAGCGGCTGTTGCGGCAGATAGCGGTTGACGTGTCCGAGCGGCGCATGGACCTCGTCCATGATATTGATGCAATCCTTCATCAGCCCAAGACCCATGCCGGCCTGCAACAGGATGAAGCCGGCGCGGATTTTCTTGACGAACGGCGCGGCCGGCTCGGCCAGGATCAGTTCGTCAGGCACGAACACGTCGCGAAACTGGACGCCATAGGTGCCGGTGCCGTCCATCGCCAGGAACGGCTTACAGGGCGTCAGCGTGATCGCGGGATCGGAGCAGTCGGCGAGGAACATCACGGTGCTGCCCAGCTCGCCGCTTGCGATGCTGCCCGGCTCGCCGCTTGCGATGCCGCCCGGCTCGCCCTTGGTGCCCTCGTCCTCGCGCTCGAAGATCGTGCCAAAGTAGTGGCCGGGCCCGAGGTTCGACACCCAGGGCAGCGCACCGCGGACGATGTAGCCGCCATCGACCTTGCGGCCCTTCAGCTTCAGCCGCTCGATGCCGAAGAAGCTCTTCATCGGGTTCGAGAGCCCGGTGCCGCCGAGCGCGCGCCCGCGGGCGAAGCAGTCACCGAAGCGCGCGGCGAGCTTCATGTTGGTGGAATTGGCGACGTACCAGACCAGCGTGTTCTGGCACCACGCCATGAAGGCGGTGGCGCCGCAGACCTCGCCGAGCGCCGCCATCGACTGGATGGCCCAGCGCAGGTCGGCAGGCCCCTCCTGCGGCACATGGCTGCTCCAGGCGCCGACCTTGCCGAGCCGGCGCAGGAATTCGCCGGGATAGACCGAGCCGGCATCGATCGCGGCTGCGATCGGCGCCAGCTCCTGACGGGCAAGGCGGGCAACCTCGTCCGCAATGGTCGGTGCGGGATCTTGAGCTGCGACCCGCGATAAAGCCAGTGAACCCATGGATGATCTCCGCACCTTGAATTGCCGGTCGGGCGTTTACGCGCTGACCTCGAGATTGACGGGACGGGTGAAGGTGTTGGCGACCGGCGACCACTTCTTCACATGCGCCACCAGCGCGTCGATCTCGGCCTGCGAGACCCCCTCGCACTCCATGTCGACCTTGACGCGGACGTCGGTGAAGCCGACCGGCTTCTCGCTGACGTCGCCGGTGCCCCACACCGCGGTGATATTGAGATCGCCCTCGAGCTCGAGCTCGAGCTTGTTGACGATCCAGCCGCGATGCACGGCGTTGGCGTGCAGGCCGACCGCAAGGCAGGAGCCGAGCGCGGCGAGCGAGGCCTCGGAGGGATTGGGCGCGGTGTCGTCGCCGAGCAGGCCCGGCGGCTCGTCGACGATGTAGGGCGCGAGGTTGCGGATGTAGTTGGCGTGACGGAACTTGCCCTCGGCCACCGTCTTGCACTTCAAGGTCTTGATCACCTTCGGGTTGGCCTTGCCATTGGCAATCAGCTGCTCGAGCCCGCCTTTGTCGATCGGCGCGAGGCAGCCGGTCAGTGCGGTTTTCTGGGCGACAGCGGTCATCAGTTTTCTCCCTGGGAGCGATGGATTTGGTTAGGATACCGAACGGTCTGTTTCCTGCACGAAGCGTGCCAGTCCCGCCGCAAATCAAAAGGCGAAATCCTGCAGGCGCTTAAGCGGGCCTGCCTGCGGATTGATCAGCGCGCGGCTGCTCAAACGCGGTGCATCTGCGGCGCCGCCGCGATTATTTTGAGCGCAGGACGGCGCACATGCCCGCCCCCGTGAAGATGCGGCTTGATGATTTCGGCGCGCTCCGATTTACTGCCGCGCATGGCCAAATCGCTTGCGAAGAAAAAACCTGCCGCGGCGTTCACCGCCGGCGACAATGAATCGGCGCGCGGGCGCCTGCTGAACGCCGCAACCCATCTGTTCTGCAAGAACGGCATCAACGCCACCGGCATCGATGCGATCATCGACGAGGCCGGAACCGCGAAGACCACGCTCTACAAGCTGTTCGGCTCGAAGACCAACCTCGTGCATGCGGTGCTGGAGAGCGAAGGCCGCCAGTGGCGCGAATGGTTCATCGGCGCGATCGAGGCCGGCGGCGGCGATCCGCAGACCAAGCTGTCGCGGATCTTCCCTGCCCTGAAGACCTGGTTCGCCGAGGAGCGCTTCTACGGCTGCCCCTTCATCAACGCGGTCGCCGAGCACGACAAGGACGCCAAGCAGTTCCGCAACATCGCGCTGAAGCACAAGAAGGTGGTGCTGGCGCATATCGAGAAGCTCGCCGGCGAGATGGGCGCGGCCGAGCCGGCCGTGCTGGCGCACCAGCTCGCGCTGCTGATCGACGGCGCCATCGTCGCGGCCATGGTGTCGTGTGATCCGACCGTCGCCGACACCGCGGGCCTTGCCGCGAGCAATCTGTTCGCGCCCGCCAAGGCGAAGAAGCCGAAGCGCGCCGGCGGCGCGGCGGAACAACAGCTCCTCGCCGTGTAACGCGACGGCCGCCGCAATCCGCGGCAGTCCTGCCCTTCTCACATATCGTAGTCTGCCGACGCGGCGTCCGCGCTGTTTCGGCGCGTCCGCCACCCTGGCAAGGCCGGCATTGGCGCAGACTTCATCCTTCTCGCCGCCGGCCGAACCGATCGTCGCGACCTCCGGCGTCGGTATTTCTGCGGCGCGATCGCCCGCCGGGTTTACCTGCCGTCAATCACGCCGCGCGATCGGCGCCGGCCTTAAACGCCTGTTAGGTCGGGCCGGGTCAGTTGCGCGGTGAAAGTACGAGGCAAGAACAATGCAGTCCGAAAAAGGACGATACAGCCAGCCGCGCTGGGGCGTGACGCGCTGGCTCGCCGACGCCGGACCGGGCGTACCTGACGACATCCGCGCGGCGCTGATCGGGGATCTCTACGGCTCGCTGCCGGTGTTTGCGGCTGGCGCGGTCAATACGGTCGCAGTCGCGGCCGTGGTTGCGATCCGCGAGCCGACCGCGCTGTTCATCACCTGGGTCGTCCTCGAACTCGTCATCTGCCTCTCGCGCCTCGCCGTGCTCGTGGTTGCGCATCGCGCCGCGCGCGAGCAGCGGCCGACCCCGACCGATTTGCATCTCGTGCTTGCAGTCGCCTGGAGCGCCAGCGTCGGCTTCGGCATCCTGATCAGCCTCGCAAGCGGCGATTGGGTGGTTGCGCTGCTGGCTTCGCTATCGGCGGCGGCGATGGTCGGCGGCATCTGCTTCCGCAATTTCAGTGCCCCGCGCCTTGCCGGCACCATGATCCTGCTCAGCCTCGGCCCGATCGTTCCGGGCGCGGCCCTTGCCGGCGAGCCGCTGCTCTTCATCGTCGTCATGCAGGTGCCGCTGTATCTCACGGCGATGACGGTGGCAGCCTTCCGCCTCAACAAGATGCTGATCGCCACGATGCGCGCCGAGCGCGAGAACGGCCATCTTGCCCATCACGACACCCTGACCGGCCTGCGCAATCGCGCCGGCTTCGTCGCGGCGCTGAACGCAAAGCTGGCGGCCCCCGCCGAGAATGGCGGGCCCTTTGCGCTGCTGTTCTTCGACCTCGACAATTTCAAGCCGGTCAACGACACCTATGGCCACGCCGCCGGCGATCAGGTGCTGATGCTGACCGCGGAGCGGCTGCGGCGTGCGCTGCCCGAAACCGCGGTAATCGCACGGCTCGGCGGCGACGAGTTCGTGGTGCTGGTCAACGGCGTCACGGCGGAACAGGCGCTCACGGCCGGCCAGCGCATCATCCAGACCGTCACGATGCCCTATCAGCTCGCGGGCGGCATCTCGGCCGAGGTCGGTGTCAGCGTCGGCATCGCGGTGTCGCCTGAGCACGGCACCGAGGCCGAACAGCTGCTGGCGTCCGCCGACGCCGCGCTGTACGAGGCGAAATCCGAAGGCAAGGCGCGGTGCCGGATGGCTTCCGTCGCGACCAATGTCGCCGCGCTGCGCCGCCTCACGCAGCACGGCCACGCGCCCGCCACCGATCGCAGCGCCGCCTGAGGCGCGGCGCTCGCCGTTACAGGTCGAAATTCGTCGGCAGCATCACGACGTCGCGGATGGTCATGCCGCGCGGCCGGGTCAGCATGAACATCACGACCTCGGCGACTTCGCTGGCCTCCAGCAGGCTTCCGGCCGCCTTGGCCTCCGCAAGCTTCTCGGGCGGCCAGTCCGCCAGCAGCGCGCTGATCACGGGTCCTGGCGAGATCGAGCCGACACGGATGCCGTGCTTGAACACCTGGCGCCGCACCGTCTGCACGAAGCAGTTGACCGCCCATTTCGACGACGCATAGACCGGCTCCCACGGCGTCGGGAAATGCGCGGCGAGCGAGCTCGTCACGATGATGTCGCCGGTGCCGCGCGTGATCATGTGCGGCAGCACGTCGTGCACGTTCTTCATCACGACGTTGACGTTGAGGTTCAGCATCCGGTCGATCGCAATCGTATCCGCATCGACGAGGTCGCCGCCGACATAAATGCCGGCATTGGCGTGCAGGATGTCGAGCTGGCCGGTCTTCTCGAGCACCTTGGGCAGCAAGGTTGCACACTGCGCGGGATCGAGCAGGTCGATCACCAGCGGGACCACCGCATCGCCGTGCTTGCGGGCGAGCGCTTGCAGCGCGGTGGCATCGCGGTCGACCATCACCACGCGCGCGCCCGCGGCCAGCATCGCCTCGCTGCTCGCCAGTCCAATCCCCGACGCCGCCCCGGTCACGGCCGCCACCTTGCCTTCCAACACTTTCGCCATCGGTCCACCCTGCTGAGATCACCACGACAGTCGCCGCAGTATAGCAATCCCGGACGGCATGTCGGTAACCGAGGATGGGGGAACGCGGCCTCCGCGGCTGACATCGTGCGAAAATTTCAGATGGTAGCGACTGCACACAAGTCCCAAAGCACCGCTGTGGAATGCTGCGCGCCGACATGCCCGTCAGAGGCTGCCAAACGGCCAACAAGAAGAAGCGGAGGACTACAATGACAAGGAACCGTTCGCCCCGGCTATCGCGCCGTCATCTCATCAAGGGCGCCGCGGCCACGTCAGCCGCGCTGCTGCTCGGCAGGCCCGCGATCGCCAGAGGCAAGACGGAGGGCAAGACCGAGATCGTCATCGGCAACATCGACGCCTATTCGGGACCGGCCGCGGTCTATTCGTCGATCGGCCGCACCCCCGGCGGCTATTTCAAGATGATCAACGAGCAAGGCGGCATCAACGGCCGCATGATCAAGTACATCACCTATGACGATGCCTACAGCCCGGCCAAGACCGTCGAGCAGGCGCGCAAGCTGGTCGAAGGCGACGAGATCGACGTGCTGTTTGCGCCGCTCGGCGCGCCGACCAATGCGGCGATCATGAAGTACATGAACCAGAAGAAGGTCCCGCACCTCTTCATTGCCTCGGGCGCGACCAAGTTCGGCGACTACAAGAATTTCCCCTACACCATGGGTTTCCAGCCCTGCTACCAGATCGAGGGCCGCGCCTTCGCGCAGCATGTGCTGTCGACACAGAACGATCCCAAAATCGGCATCGTCTACCAGAACGACGATTTCGGCCGCGACGTGCTGAAGGGCTTCAAGGACGGACTTGGCGCCAGGACGTCCGCAATCGTGGCGGAGCTGTCCTATGAGACCGCCGACCCGACCATCGACAGCCAGGTGGTCCGCTGCAAATCCGCCGGCGCCAACGTGTTCATGAGCATGACCACACCAAAATTCGCCGCCCAAGGCATCAAGAAGATCGCCGAGCTCGGCTGGCAACCGGCGCACTACATCGGCAACAACGCCTCCTCCGCCGGCTCGACGCTGAAAGCCGCGGGCTTCGACGTCTCCAAGGGGATCATTTCGAGCGCCTACCTGAAGGATCCCGTCGACGCCGCCTGGGACAGCGATCCCGCCATCCAGAAATGGCGCGCGTTCCTCGACAAATATGATCCGGCCGCCGCCAAGAA
Organism: Bradyrhizobium sp. USDA 4506; assembly: GCF_054058795.1. Classification (NCBI taxonomy): domain Bacteria; kingdom Pseudomonadati; phylum Pseudomonadota; class Alphaproteobacteria; order Hyphomicrobiales; family Nitrobacteraceae; genus Bradyrhizobium; species Bradyrhizobium sp. USDA 4506. The sequence goes on from NZ_JBSSBM010000002.1 coordinate 3,895,459, forward strand.
CGACATCTACGCGGTCACCGGCTATCTCACCAGCCAGATCCTGGTCCAGGTGCTCAAGCAGTGCGGCGACGACGTCTCGTCCGAAAGCATCATCAAGCAGGCGGCCAACCTGAAGGATTTCGAATCCGACATGCTGCTGCCCGGCATCCGGATCAACACCTCGCCATCAGACCATTATCCGCTCGAGCAGTTGCAACTGGTGCGCTTCAGCGGCGAGCGCTACGAGCCGATGGGACCGGTGATCGACGGCGGCATCTCGAAGGCTTGATCGTCCGGGGCGTGCACCGCCGACGCAAAATGCGCCCGTAGGCTTTGTCGAAACCGCGCGCCCGACCCGGGACAAGGACGACAATAAGACATCAACTACGGATTGTAGGCAATCGTTTCAGGCGCTGCGACGCAACAGGCGGGCTTGCCTGCCTGACGTATCCAACCGACGGATTCTGAGGTAGCGTGTAGCGACCTCGAACGTGGCGAGCCATCATGCTCACGCTCTATTCCTATCCGCCGCTGTTCGGCGTCGCCGACAACAATGGCTATGGTCTGAAGGTGTTCGCTTTTCTGAAGCTCGCCGGCGTACCGTTCCGGCACGAACATATTTTCGATGCATCGAAGGCACCGCGCAAGCAATTGCCCTATGTCGTCGACGGCGACGACACTGTCGGCGACAGCGAGACCATCCTCGCCTATGTCACCGGAAAATATGACGTGACGCTGGATGCCGCGCTGACGCCGGCGCAGCGCACGACCAACCTCCTCGTCACGCGGACGCTCGACGATCTCTACTGGGTGATGTCCTATTCGCGCTGGCAGGACGCGCGCTATTGGCCCCAATTCCGCGACGCGCTCAAGCGCGAGCATCCAGCCCTCACCGACGACGGCTTGATGAAGGCCAAGGAGTTCAACGCGCAGCGCTATTATTACCAGGGCATCGGCCGCTTCGAGCCCGACGCCGCGATGGCCCGCGGCCTCGCCGATCTCGCCGCACTGGCGAGCCTGATCCCGAGCCAAGGCTATGTGCATGGCGACAGGCCGACGACTATCGACGCCGGCATCTATGGCTTCGTGGCCAATATCTACTTCTACGACATCGAGACGCCGTTGAAGCAATTCGTGGTCTCGCACGACGCCCTGGTACAACATTGCTGCGCCATCCACGCGGCAGTGAGTACGTGAGCCCGGGCGAACTCAACCTCTAACTCGATAGTTACCTTCGCGGCGGTGAGCGAACAGGCCGTTGCTCCGTCCACGGCGCAGGTGGAAATATCTGCGCTGGCGTGTCGCAGCCGGCCTCTCGCCAATAGATCGATTTCGGGGGTAGTATCCCGTCCTTGCGCTAACTGCGGAGCCGGTCATGGCTTCAAAACTGTCTTCGGGCATTATCGCGTTAGTCCTCGTTGGAGCAGCAGTGCTTTTGGTTGCAGGTCCGCCACCTGCATGGGGCCTGCTGTTGCTCGGCGCCTTCGCACTGGCGGCGCTCTATATTTTTGCGAGAATGAGGTCGCGCTACGATCCGCTCGATCCACGCTTCGGTAGCTGCATCCCTCCGATTTCCAAGCCGAAGGGCGGCGGCAATGAATCCACCACCTGAGCGCCGTCCAGCATCGATCAGATGCGGATCGCGCGAAGACGTCCTGATGGCCTAGAGCCGAGATGCAAAGCACGTCGGCTGCAATTCGCTAATGCCCGGTACGGAGATTCAGCTTCGCGTTCGATCTGGAATTTTGTGCAGTTTGTTTCAGACGACACTCCATTTTCAGCACCAGGAGATTGATCAAATGCAGACGCCTACGCCAAACCCCCGAGGAGCAGAGTTCTGGAACAGCACCATGGGGCACTCATGGGTTTCGCAGCAAGCCGTGATCAGCGAAGTCTTCACGTCGGTCACCAACGTCAGCCTGGGTGCCGCGGCGGCAAAGCCGGGTGAGCGTGTCATCGATATCGGATGCGGCACCGGTGACACAGTGTTGGCGTTCGCCAAGGCTGTTGGTCCGTCGGGTGCTGTGGTGGGTGTCGATATCTCGGTCCCGATGCTGGATCTGGCCAAGCATCGTGTCGCCGAGGCGGGATTTGGCAACGTGACCTGTGCGCTGGCCGACGCAACGATCTACGGCTTCGAACCGCGCTGGGCGGATCTGATGTATTCGCGTTTTGGCCTGATGTTCTTCGATGACCCGGTCAAGGCCTTCACCAACATCCGCGGCGGCATGAAAGCGGGCGGGCGGCTGGTGTTCGTCTGTTTTCGCACCATGCCGGAGTCGCCGTGGTTTCGCGTACCCATCGAGGCGGCCCGACCGCACGTGCCGCCACAGCCGCCGCTCGATCCATTGGCGCCCGGGATGTTTTCGTTCGCGCGCGAGGATCGCGTTCGCGGTATCCTGACCGAGGCCGGGTTTCACGAGATTGCGCTCAAGGCCACCGACGTACCGATCCATGGCGGCGACATCGCGCAAAGCATGGCCTTCATCACGCAGGCCGGCCCGCTGCCTGCGCTGCTCGAGAATGCCACGGACGATCAACGTCATCGCGCCATGGAAGCGGTACGCAACGCGCTCGCCGCAAGCCTCGGAGCTGATGGCCGCGACCTGCATGTGGGTCTGTGGCTCGTGTCGGCACTAGCCTAGCGAGATGCTGCCTTCGGGATTGTGACGGCAGAAATCGTGCCATCTGCGGCGCACCAACACGGTGTCGTCCTGGCGAAAGCCAGGACCCATTACCCCAAATCTCAATTGTTGCGCGACGCTGCGGCCTCGATCCCTTTCACAATCCAATGCGGTGGTTATGGGTCCTGGCTTTCGCCCATAGGCGCTAAGATAGTTTGATCATAGTCTGATAGTGGCGCTTATGTCTGGGTGGCTCGCGTAGATGTCGCCGGAGAGCGTGACTGGCTCTGCAGAGTAGAGCGATTGCGGGCTGTGGAATGATCGCTTGCCGTAGCGAAGCTACGAGCTGGCGCAGCAGACGCCACGTCACTGGGTGGGTCAGGCGGCGTCGGCCAAGCGGGGAGAGTCTTCGAGTTCGTCGACGAGCGGCTCGAGCAATAGAATGATCAGCAGATGAGCGAGGATATGGGGTCTGGCGGACCGCTCGTCGGTTCCGGGAGGTCCCTTCAGGCCAATCAGGCTTTTCAGCCGCTTGAAGCCGAGCTCAATGCGCCATCGCAGCCGATAGAGGGCGAGGATATCTGCAGTCGTGAAGTCCTCTGGCCTGAGTGAGGTCACCAGGATCACCCAATCTGCGGCGTCAAGTGTTTGCCTGGAGAGCTGATGACCTCCCTTTTGTGCAGTCCGGCGCGCCTTGCGTCGCGCAGCCGCAGCAGCTTGCGCCGGCTTCTTCGCGGCAACCAGACGCACTGCGAGCGGCGGCGCACCTGACTTGCGCTTTATCCAAATCGGCCGATCGATCAGGCCACGCGCCGAGGCGTTGCGCAGTTCGGCAGTGAGGTCAACAAGATTACCTTCGGCATCGAGCCAGCGCGCGCTCTTCCAGCCGGCCCGGATCACGAAGTCCGCATCGGCATCGACGAGATGCGCCATGCGCTCCGGTTGCAGATAGGCGCGATCGGCAAGACGGATCTCACCGGCAACCGCCGGTATCCGATCCAGCGTCTCGCCCGCTCGCTGATCGGTCAGTTCGAAGTGACCAAAGCGCTCCTGCGGAAGATCGAACGCGCTATGGATACGCCACACTGCGTTCTTGTTCCTGCCGCTCGTCCCAGCCTTGGGGACCGTCGTGGCGTCAACAATACGGATCAGACGACCGCGGCTCGCCTTCGGCGCCGCGGCGGCAAGCGCCTGCTCGACCAAGATTGCCAGCCAATCTCCGCACTGACGTAAGCGATACAACAGAGCCACGTTGGAGATATCGACAAGCCCAACCGACGTGGCCCATGCCGCCGTCAACCGCAGCCCTTTCTCACCAAGGCAATAAGCCAAGATCAGGCGCAGCAAGTCGACCGCATTGCTGATCTCCCGCGGACGGACAAACGCCTTCGTCTTGCGCGCGCTAATGTTCAGAGCCTCGGCTCCGCCAAGTCGGGCGACAACGCGCGCCCAATCTTTGTTCACAAGCGATTCGTGTGCCATTCCATCTTGGAATCACAAGCGAATCCAAGGCGCAAATCCTATTTTAGCGCCTATGGGCTTTCGCCAGGACGACGTGTGGAAAGAGTCGCTTACTCGAATCCCGTTCTTGCTCCGCGGACAGAGCAATTGCGTAAGCTACCGCTCCTGCTGCAGCCCCGCCTCCAGCCGCGCGAGCTCGGCGTCGAGGTCGCGCTCGACATCGGCCACCCGCATGTCGACCACCCGATAGTCGCGCGCCTCGAGCCAGGCTCTGCGCTTGGCACGGTCGGCACCGATGGCCTCGCTCTCGTTCGGGTTGACCAGCTCGATTGCAAGCCGGTGCACGAAGGAGACGAAGTCGGGGATGTGGCGGCCGACCGGGGTCTGGCGCTTGAACTGGCCGGCGAAGCGGCGGTCCCGCGTCAGCGCCTGCCACAGGATCCGTTCGGCGTCGGTCGGGTTGCGGCGGAGCAGCCGGGCGAGCCCGCGCACGGTGCTGCTGCTGTCGGCGGTCGCGCCGCCCTGCCCCTGCTCGGCAAGCAGCGCCCGCAAGCGCGTCGCCTGGGCGCCGTCGAGCACCCCGCCCTTGGCCGGGCCTTTGCGGCCCTCGGCGATCGCCATCACCACCCCATGAAGCGTGTGCATGTCCTGCTTGGTCGGATCCATCCTCGTGAAGATGTTGCGCAGGTTCACCAGCATGGTGTCGCGCTTCTCCGCCGGTCGCAGGAACTCGACCTTGTCGAGCTCGGCGACGAGGTTGTCGAAGAAGGCCTGCATCTGGTGCTGGGAGGCCGGCTCGGACCGCTCGGGCATCGCGAACGGCAGCGCACCCGCGGTCGAGAGCTTGAACCACTCGTAGCCCATCAACAGCACCGCCTGCGCCAGATTGAGCGAGGCGAAGCCCGGATTGACCGGGAAGGTGATGATGCGGTTGGCGAGCGCGACCTCCTCATTGGTCAGGCCGGCGCGCTCGCGCCCGAACAGGATGCCGGCGCCGCCGCCGGATGCGACATGACCGACGATCTCACCCGCCGCGCCTTCCGGCCCGACCACTGGCTTGGCTTGGTCGTGGGCCCGGGCGGTGGTCGCAAATACCAGCGTGAGATCGGCGATCGCCTGCTCGACCGTGTCGAACAGCTCGACGGAACCGATGATGTGGTCGGCGCCGGCGGCGGCACGCTGGGCCGCAATGTTCGGCCAGCCGTCGCGCGGGTTGACGATGCGCATCCTCGACAGCGCGAAATTGCCCATCGCGCGCGCGGCCATGCCGATGTTCTCGCCAAGCTGCGGTTCGACCAGGATGACGACGGGACCGGCAAGGTCGTGCCCTGCCTTGGTCTTGTCGGTGCCGGACATCTCACTTCACTTTCTGATTCAACGTCTGAAGATTTTGAATCAGCTTCCTAGGAGGCTGATTCAAAATCTCATGCAGGGGTCCAAGACCGCACCGACCAGCTTTGCACCGGTTCTGCGCGGGACCATTTTCTCCAAGGAGATAACAGGGTTAGCGGCGTTTGCGAATCCTCAATCGGAGTCCCAATCGCACGAAGCGAAGGCTGCCGCTTGCGCGCACTTGGCCTTCGGATAGGCTATCAACCACAACCAAAGCGAAGCTGTAAAGGCACGCTTGAGACGCCGGTTTCAACGGCGAGGCACATTGGGGGGACGACGATGCGGGGCAGATGGACGCTGGCGATTTTGGGCCTGATCTTGATCGTGGCGGGGGGCCTGCTCGCCCACTTCACGCAGACCGCCGGCAGCATCCGGATCGAGGATGTCCGCTTCAACGGCGCCAAGGGCAATACCATGAGCGCCCTGCTCTATATCCCACCGAATGCCACGCCGCAGATCCCGGCGCCCGGCATCCTCGCCGTCCACGGCTATATCAATTCGCGCGAGACCCAGGACGGCTTCGCGATCGAGTTCGCCCGCCGCGGCTATGTCGTGCTGGCGCTCGACCAGACCGGCCACGGCTACAGCGACCCGCCCTCCTTCGCCAACGGTTTTGGCGGACCTGACGGCCTTGCCTATCTCCGCAGCCTCCAATTCGTCGACAAGGAGAATATCGGGCTCGAGGGCCATTCGATGGGCGGCTGGACCGTGCTGGGGGCCGCCGCCGCGATGCCCAACGACTACAAGTCGATGGTGCTGGAGGGCTCGTCCACCGGCAAGCCGTTCGCTGCCGAGGGCACTGCGAGCTGGCCGCGCAATACCGCGCTCGTGTTCGCGCAGTACGAGGAATTCCCCGACCTGATGTGGGGTGTCCAGCTGGCGCGTGACGTCACCACGAGCCCGAAGCTCTGGGCGCTGTTCGGCACACAAGGCGCGGTCGAGCCGGGCAAGGTCTATGGCGATCCGGCCAACGGCACGGCCCGGGTGCTGTACACCCCGGCGATGACCCATCCGGCCGAGCACATCTCACATGAGGCGATCGGCTACAGCCTCGACTGGTTCGCCAAGACATTGAAGGGCGGCACGGCGCGGCCGGTCGACGACCAGATCTGGTTCCGCAAGGAGATCGGCACGCTGGTCGCGCTGATCGGTTTCATTGCCCTGGTCATCGGGACGTTCGACGGGCTGCTGGAGGCGCCGATGTTCTCCCGCCTTCGGCTGCCGGCGGTTGCCGACGGCACCATGCCGCCGCATCAGGCCGCGAGCGGCCGGCGCTGGACCACGGCGTTCATCCTGTCCGCCTTCATCCCGGCGCTGACCTATTACCCGGCCTTTGCACTGGGCGGCACTTTCGTCACCCCGAGCGCGTTCCTGCCGCAGGGCATCACCAACCAGATCCTGGTCTGGGCCATCATCAACGGCCTGATCACGCTCGCCCTGATGCGGTTCGCCCCGAACCGCGCCAGCCGGACCGGCCTCGTCGGTCAATCCGTCGTGATCGCGCTGGCTTCGGTCGCGGTCGGCTATGCCGCGCTATGGCTCGCCGACCTCGCCTTCAAGATCGACTTCCGCTTCTGGATCGTCGCACTCAAGTTGATGAGCGCGAAGCAATTCCTCATCTTCCTGATCTATCTGATTCCGTTCACGGCGTTTTTCGTCGTGGCGCTGCACGTGCTGCACCGGAATTTCTCGACCATGGATGCGCCGCGCGGGGCGCTGTACCTGACCAACATCCTGGCGCTGACGTTCGGTTTCATCGTGTTGCTGGTGCTGCAATACGGCACGCTGTGGCTGACGGGGAAGCTGTTCAACCCGGTCCCGGACCCCGGTTTCGTGCCGCTCTCGACCATCGTCGCGATCCAGTTCGTGCCCCTGCTCGCGATCGTCGCCGTGATCGCGACCTTCACCTGGCGGCGGACCGGATCGAGCCTGCCGGGGGCCCTGATCGCGGGCCTGTTCGTGACCTGGTACATCGTGGCCGGGACGGCGACGCAGGCGGCGTTTTAGAGGGTTTTCAAGCGAAGTGGGCACCGGTTCGCGTGAAGAAAACCCGTCAAGAACAAGGGCCGAGAGGCGCTATTCTGGTCCGTCCAGAATGGCGGTTCTCGGTGAAAAGATGGGCTGAAAGTGCATAACCCCTCCGCTTCCGCCCGCCCCCGGGCGGTGCTATAGCGCAGGCGTATTTTCCACCCCCGCCGTCAAAAGCGCGCCGTTCCCAAGAGGGCCTCCCCGTCATGGCAAAAATCAAGGTATCCAACCCCGTCGTCGAACTCGATGGCGACGAGATGACCCGGATCATCTGGCAGTACATCAAGGACAAGCTGATCAACCCGTTCCTGGATGTCGAACTGCTCTATTTCGATCTGGGCATGGAATACCGCGATGAGACCAACGACCAGGTGACCATCGACGCCGCCGAAGCCATCAAGAAGGTCGGCGTCGGCGTCAAATGCGCCACCATCACCCCCGACGAGGCCCGGGTGAAGGAGTTCGGCCTGAAGCAGATGTGGAAGTCGCCGAACGGCACCATCCGCAACATCCTCGGCGGCTGCATCTTCCGCGAGCCGATCATCTGCAAGAACGTGCCGCGCCTGGTTCCCGGCTGGACCAAGCCGATCATCATCGGCCGCCATGCCTATGGCGACCAGTACCGCGCCACCGACATCAAGTTCCCCGGCAAGGGCACGCTGTCGCTGAAGTTCGTCGGCGAGGACGGCACCGTGATCGAGAAGGAAGTGTTCAAGGCGCCCGGCGCCGGCGTCGCGATGGAGATGTACAATCTCGACGACTCCATCACCGATTTCGCCCGCGCCTCGTTCAATTACGGCCTGATGCGCAACTACCCGGTCTATCTGTCGACCAAGAACACGATTCTGAAGGTCTATGACGGCCGCTTCAAGGACATCTTCCAGGACGTCTTCGACCGCGAGTTCAAGAAGGAATTCGAGGCCAAGGGCCTGACCTACGAGCACCGCCTGATCGACGACATGGTGGCCTCGGCGCTGAAATGGTCCGGCGGTTATGTCTGGGCCTGCAAGAACTATGACGGCGACGTGCAGTCCGACACCGTGGCCCAGGGTTACGGCTCGCTCGGCCTGATGACCTCGGTGCTGCTCACCCCGGACGGCAAGACCGTGGAAGCCGAGGCCGCCCACGGCACCGTGACCCGCCACTACCGCGAGCACCAGAAGGGCAAGGAGACCTCGACCAACTCGATCGCGTCGATCTTCGCCTGGACCCGTGGCCTCGCCCATCGCGCCAAGCTCGACAACAACGAGGCGCTGGCCAAGTTCGCCACCACCCTGGAGAAGGTCTGCGTCGCCACCGTCGAAGAGGGCTACATGACCAAGGACCTCGCGCTCCTGGTCGGCGCCGACCAGCGCTGGCTCTCGACCACCGGATTCCTCGACAAGGTGTCCGACAACCTCGTGAAGGCGATCGCGGCCTGAGGCCGTCATCCTGGGAAGACAGGTGCGAGCATGACCATGGCCCTTGTCAGAGCCGTCGTGCTCGCATCGTTCTCGCTAACCGCGTCGGCGGCATTCGCTGCCGATCCCCTGCCCGACGCCGTCGCGGCGCCTGGCGAGTCCAAGATCCTCACCGTCCATGCCGAGGGCGTGCAGGTCTATGAGTGCAAGCCGGTCAGCGACGGCAAGCTCGCCTGGTCGTTCCGCGAACCGATCGCGACCCTGATCGCCGACGGTCGCACGGTCGGCCGGCATTATGCGGGTCCGAACTGGGAGCATGTCGACGGCAGTGTCGTGACCGCCCGCACCGCCGGCAGCGCACCCGGCACCACCGCCGCCGATATTCCCTGGCTGAAGCTCGAGGTGATCGCCCACCGCGGCAACGGCCTGCTCTCCGGCGTCGCAACCGTGCAGCGGATCAACACCTCGGGCGGCGAGCTCAGCGGCGCCTGCGACAAATCAGGCGCGCTGAAAGGCGCGGCCTACTCGGCGGATTACGTGTTCCTGCGGCGGGACTAAGCGTTTTCGAGCGAAGTGGATACCGGTTCGCGTGAAGAAACGCGCCAAACGAAGAATCGAGAGCCTCGTTCCGATTCAATCGGAATGAGATTCTAGTCGCGGATGCCGCCGTCGGTCTCGCGCGGCGCCTGGGCGATCTCCGCGGCGGCCAGGTCGCCGCCGGCCGCAAGCGGATCGGCAAGCCGCGCCTCCGCGGTCTCCCGGACATGCGCGGCGAGCGCCGGCATGCGCTCGATCAGGGCATGGAAGTCCTGCGCATCGAGCACCAGGAGCTTGGTCTTGCGCGTCGCCGTCACCGTGCCGGAGCGGCTGGTCCGCCGCAGCAGCGCGATCTCGCCGAAGAACGCGCCGTCGGAAAGCCGCACAAGCTGGCTCGGCAGGTCGATCTCGACCTCGCCCGCGGTGATGAAATACATCGATGACGCCGCATCGCCGCGTCGCACCAAGACCTCGCCGGCCTCGATGGTCTGCGACCGCAGCAAGCGCATGATGTCGGAAATATCGGCAGCGCCAAGATGTGAGAACAGCGGCACCCGCGCCAGCATGCCCCAGGTCACGACGAAGTCGCGGCGCCGGACCTCGTCGGCGAACGCGGTCGAGATGATCGCGACCGGCAGCGCGATCATCGCGAAGCCGACCACGATCGCGACCACCGTGACGGTCCGGCCGAGCGGCGTAATCGGGACGACGTCGCCGTAACCGACGGTGCCGAGCGTCACGATCGCCCACCACATCGCCTGCGGCATGGTGCCGAACTTGTCCGGCTGCACCCTGTGCTCGATGGCATAGAGCAGCGAGGCAAACAGCAGCACGGCGCCGGTCAGGATCACCACGCAGCCGAACAGCGTGCGCCGCTCGGCATGTAGCGCCGCCAGCAGCGAGCGCATCGCGGTCGAATAGCGCACCAGCTTGAGGAACGGCAGCATGCCGAACAGCACCAGCGCGGTCTTGTCGCCGGTCGCAAGCGCGACGGCCGACGGCAGGAAGGCCAGCAGGTCGATCACGCCGAGCGCCGAGAAGGCGTATTCCAGCCGCGCCCGCGCCGGCGTCATGTCGCGCAGCGAGTGGCCGACCACGCTCCAGAGCCGCGCGGCATATTCCAGCGCGAAGGCGATGACCGCCGCGATCTCGATGGTCGTCAGCAGCCAGCCGAACTGCGCGTCGATCTCGGGCACGGAGGCCAGGATCGCCGCCAGCACATCGACGGCGATGATGGCGACGATGACCCGGGCAAAGCGCAAGCCGCCCGAATGCGGCAGATCATCGCGTTCGAGCAGCTCGTAGAGACGGTCGCGCAGCCCGGGATCGCTGATCGTGGGCTTGAGCGGAGCCGTCGCCACGATCAACCTCTCCGTCAGGCGCCGGCCGATGCCTGTTGAGTCATGGCCTGTTCGATCGCCGACAGCGCGGCGTCGGCCTTGGCGCCGTCGGGCCCGCCGGCCTGCGCCATGTCGGGCCGGCCGCCGCCGCCCTTGCCGCCGAGCACCTCGGAGCCCTTGCGCACGAGCTCGACCGCGTTGAACCGCGCGGTCAGATCGGCGGTGACGCCGACCACGATGCCGGCCTTGCCGTCCTCGGTGACGCCAACGATCGCGACCACGCCCGAGCCGATCTGCTTCTTGCCGTCGTCGACGAGACTCTTGAGATCCTTGGTCTCGACGCCCTCGACCGCGCGCGCCAGCAGCTTGACATTGCCGACCTCGCGAACGGCTGAGGCGGCGCCGTTCGACGCACCGCCGCCGCCCATCGCGAGCTTCTTGCGGGCGTCGGACAAATCGCGCTCGAGCTTCTTGCGCTCTTCCATCAGAGCTGTGATGCGCGCCGGCACGTCGTCGATCGTGGTGCGCAGCTCCAGCGCCGCGGTCTTGGCCAGCGCGATGGTGTCGTTGGCGTGCTTGCGCGCATGATGCCCGGTCAGCGCCTCGATACGGCGCACGCCGGACGCGACCGCGCCCTCGCTGGTCACGGAAATCATGCCGATGTCACCGGTGCGGCGGACATGGGTGCCGCCGCAGAGCTCGACCGACCAGCCAAGCGCGTTCTGGCCATGATCGCGGGCGCCCTTGCCCATCGACACGACGCGAACCTCGTCGCCGTATTTCTCGCCGAACAGCGCGCGGGCGCCGGCCTCGCGGGCATCGTCGACGCCCATGACCCGGGTCGTGACCTCGTCATTCTCCAGCACGACATCGTTGGCGATGTCCTCGATCCGGGCGAGCTCTTCCGGCGTGATCTGCTTCGGATGCACGAAGTCGAAGCGCAGCCGGTCCGGCGTGACCAGCGAGCCGCGCTGCGCGATGTGATCGCCGAGCACCTGGCGCAGCGCCTCGTGCAGCAGATGCGTCGCCGAATGGTTGGCGCGGATCGACGAGCGCCTGGTGTGATCGACCTCGAGCTGCAATGTGGTGCCGACGCCGAGCGTGCCCTGCTCCACCGTGCCGAGATGCACGAACAGATCGCCGGCCTTCTTCTGCGTGTCGGTGACGCGGAACTTGACGCCCTCCCCGGTCAGCACGCCGGTGTCGCCGACCTGGCCGCCGGACTCGCCGTAGAACGGGGTCTGGTTCAGCACGATCGCGCCGCTCTCGCCGGCCTTCAGGCTCTCGACCTCGGCGCCGTCCTTGATCAGCGCCGTCACCGCGCCTTCCGCGCTCTCGGTCTCGTAGCCGAGGAATTCGGTCGCACCGAGCTTCTCGCGCAGCGGGAACCAGATCGCCTCGCTCGCCGCCTCGCCCGAGCCCGCCCACGAGGCACGCGCCTTGACGCGCTGCCGCTCCATCGCGTCGGTGAACGACGCCTGGTCGACGCTGATGCCGCGCGACTTCAGCGCGTCCTGCGTCAGATCGAGCGGGAAGCCGTAGGTGTCGTACAGCGTGAACGCGGTGTCGCCGTCGAACATGTCGCCCTTCTTGAGGCCGGCGCTCTTCTCGTCGAGGATCGACAGGCCGCGCGCCAGCGTCTTGCGGAAGCGCGTCTCCTCCAGCCGCAGCGTCTCCTCGATCAGCTTCTCCGCACGGACCAGATCCGGATAGGCCTGGCCCATCTCGCGGACCAGCGCCCAGACCAGGCGATGCATCAGCGGCTCGCTCGCGCCCAAGAGCTGTGCATGGCGCATCGCGCGGCGCATGATCCGGCGCAGCACGTAGCCGCGGCCCTCGTTCGACGGCAGCACGCCGTCGGTGATCAGGAACGCGGACGAGCGCAGATGGTCCGCGATCACCCGATACGACCCAACGTTCTGCTCGTTCGGACCGTGCCCGAGGGTAGACGCGGCGGCATCGATCAGATTGCGGAACAGATCGGTCTCGAACACGCTCTCGACGCCCTGCAGGATGCAGGCCATGCGCTCGAGCCCCATGCCGGTGTCGATCGAGGGACGCGGCAGCGCTACGCGCTCCTCCTTCGTCACCTGCTCGTACTGCATGAACACCAGATTCCAGAATTCGAGGAAGCGATCGCCATCCTCATCCGGGCTGCCCGGAGGGCCGCCCCAGATGTGCTCGCCGCGGTCGATGAAGATTTCGGAGCACGGTCCGCACGGGCCGGTGTCGCCCATCGCCCAGAAATTGTCCGAGGTCGGGATGCGGATGATGCGGTCGTCCGAGAAGCCCGCGATCTTCTTCCAGTAGCCGGCCGCCTCGTCGTCGGTGTGGTAGACGGTGACCAGCAGCTTGTCCTTCTTCAGCCCGAAATCCTTGGTGATCAGATTCCAGGCGAGCTCGATCGCGCGCTCCTTGAAGTAATCGCCGAACGAGAAGTTGCCGAGCATCTCGAAGAAGGTGAGATGGCGCGCGGTGTAGCCGACATTGTCGAGGTCGTTATGCTTGCCGCCGGCGCGCACGCACTTCTGCGACGTCGTGGCGCGCTGGTAGCCGCGCTTCTCGACGCCGGTGAAGACGTTCTTGAACTGCACCATGCCGGCATTGGTGAACATCAAGGTCGGGTCGTTGCGCGGAACCAGCGGCGACGAGGCCACGATCTCGTGCCCGTTCTCCTTGAAGAAGTTCAGAAATGTCGACCTGATGTCGTTGACGCTGCTCATGTTCATCCAATCGGAAAAAGGGGCCGGCCAGCCGCAAAAAGGCGTCATTTTCCGGCCGAACGCTTTTAGACATTGCCAGCTGCGGTGTCCAGAAACTGTGCAGGCGGATCATGGGCTTGCCGCGGCAGCACAAAGCCCATTGGATAGTTGCTGCAGCTGCGTTGACAGTCTTGGTGGCGCCGTGTTTTCTACCTACCTATACCTAGTCACGTCGGGAGAGACCGGCCTTACCGCCGGCGCCGAAGGAGCAACCGCCCCGGAAACTCTCAGGCAAAAGGACCGCGTGACGTCTGACATCTGGAAAGAGACGCTGGGGTTCGCCCCGATGCGTCCGCCGACGGGATAATACTCTCAGGCACAGCGACAGATGGGGCTTTCTGCAGGTTTCTCAAGGGGAAATAGGTCCCCGGCGGGAACCGCGAGGGCCCTGTGATGCTTGCGCGCGAAACCTCCCCGCTGAAACAGACCCCGCTGCACGCGCTGCACCTTGCGCGCGGCGCCAAGATGGTGCCGTTCGCCGGCTATGACATGCCGGTGCAATACGCGGCCGGCGTGCTGAAGGAGCACCTGCACACCCGCAAGGAAGCCGGCCTGTTCGATGTGTCGCACATGGGCCAGCTCGTGCTGAGGGCCAAATCTGGCAAGGTCGCGGATGCCGCGCTCGCGCTGGAAAAACTGGTGCCGCAGGACATCGTCGGTATCGCGCCGGGACGGCAGCGCTACGCGCAATTCACTAACAATGACGGTGGCCTGCTCGACGACCTGATGGTGGCGAATTTCGGAGATCACCTGTTCCTGGTGGTCAACGCCGCCTGCAAGGCCGAGGACGAGGCGCATCTCCGCGCGCATCTCTCCGACGCCTGCGAGATCATCTCGCTGGCCGACCGCGCGCTGATCGCGCTGCAGGGCCCGAAAGCCGAATCGGCGCTGGCGAATCTTTGTGCGGATGTCAGTTCGATGAAATTCATGGATGCCGGTCCGCGCGGCGTCGGCGACGTCGACTGCTTCGTCTCGCGCTCCGGCTATACCGGCGAGGACGGCTTTGAGATCTCGGTGCCCGCAGACAAGGTGGAAGCCCTGGTCACCGCGCTGCTCGACAATCCCGACGTGTTGCCGATCGGGCTCGGCGCGCGCGACAGCCTGCGGCTCGAAGCCGGGCTGTGCCTCTATGGCCATGACATCGACACCACGACGACGCCGGTCGAAGGCGCGCTGGAATGGTCGGTGCAGAAGGTTCGCCGCAGCGGCGGCGCCCGCGCCGGCGGCTTCCCCGGCGCCGACAAAATTCTCGCGCAATTCGCAGATGGCGCTGCGCGCCGACGGGTCGGCCTGAAGCCTGACGGCCGCGCACCGGTGCGCGAAGGCGCCGCGCTGTTCGCCGATGCCGGCTCGACCGAGCAGATCGGCAAGGTGACCTCGGGCGGCTTCGGCCCGAGCCTCAATGCGCCGGTTGCGATGGGCTACCTGCCCACGGCCCTTTCCGCCGTCGGCACCACCGTTTTCGCCGAAGTGCGCGGCCAGCGGCTGCCGCTGAAAGTCGCCGCTACGCCCTTCGTCCCCAATACCTACAAACGCTGAACGCCAAAGGATCGACCCCATGACGACGCTGTACACGTCCGACCACGAATGGCTCCGCATCGAGGGCGACGTCGCCACGATCGGGATCACCGACTATGCGCAGTCGCAGCTCGGCGACGTCGTGTTCGTCGAACTGCCCAAGGTCGGCCGCAGCCTGAAGAAGGCCGAGGCCGCCGCTGTCGTCGAATCCGTCAAGGCCGCTTCCGACGTCTACGCGCCGATCGCCGGCGAGGTGGTCGAGGTCAACGACGCGCTCGCCGCCGAGCCCGCGCTGGTCAATTCCGACGCCGGCGGCAAGGCCTGGTTCTTCAAGCTGAAGATTGCCGACAAGGGCGAGCTCGGCGGCCTGATGGACGAGGCCGCCTACGCCGCGCACACCGCCTAAAGGATCACCCCGAGGATCACGTCATGAACGCGCCCTTCAAGCCGATCAACGAAGCCGCCACCGATTTCGTGCGCCGCCACATCGGACCGTCGCCCCGCGACGTCAACGCGATGCTGGAGACGGTCGGCGCCGCGAGCCTGCAGGCGCTGATGAACGAGACGCTGCCGGCGTCGATCCGGCAGAAGGCGCCGCTCGATCTCGGCCGGGCGCTGAGCGAGACCGAGGCGCTCGCGCATATGAGCGAGCTCGCCGCGCAGAACCAGGTGTTCACCTCGCTGATCGGCCAGGGCTATTCCGGCACCATCCTGCCCGCGGTGATCCAGCGCAACATTCTGGAGAACCCGGCCTGGTACACCGCCTATACGCCGTACCAGCCGGAGATCAGCCAGGGCCGGCTCGAGGCGCTGTTCAACTTCCAGACCATGATCTGCGATCTCACCGGGCTCGACGTCGCCAACGCCTCGCTGCTCGACGAGGCGACCGCCGCGGCGGAAGCGATGGCGCTCGCCGAGCGCCACTCGCAGGTCAAAGCGAAGGTGTTCTTCGTCGACAAGGAGGTGCATCCGCAGACGCTGGCGGTGATGCGCACGCGCGCCGCGCCGCTGGGCTGGGCGCTGGTGGTCGGCGATCCCCTGACCGAGCTCGACAACGCCGATGTGCTCGGCGCGCTGTTGCAATATCCGGGCACATCGGGCGCGGTACGCGACCTTAAGCCTGCGATCGCGTCGCTGCGCGCCAAGGGCGCGCTTGCGATCGTCGCGGCGGACCTGCTGTCGCTGACGCTGCTCGCCTCGCCCGGCGAGCTCGGCGCCGACATCGCGATCGGTTCGGCGCAGCGGTTCGGCGTGCCGACGGGGTATGGCGGACCGCACGCCGCCTACATGGCGGTGCGCGACACGCTGAAGCGCTCGCTGCCCGGCCGCATCGTCGGCCTCTCGGTCGATTCGCGCGGTGCGCCGGCCTACCGCCTCGCGCTGCAAACCCGCGAGCAGCATATCCGCCGCGAGAAGGCGACCTCGAACATCTGCACCGCGCAGGTGCTGCTCGCCGTGATCGCCTCGATGTATGCGGTCTATCACGGTCCCGAGGGCCTGACCCATATCGCACGCAGCGTGCATCGTCGCGCCACCGTGCTCGCCGCCGGCCTGCGCAAGCTCGGCTTTGCGCCGACCAGCGAAGCGTTCTTCGATACCGTGACCGTCGAGGCAGGTAGCAAGCAGATCGAGCTCGTCACCCGCGCGCAGGCCGAACGGATCAATCTGCGGATCGGCGCGACCACGCTCGGCATCGCGCTCGACGAGACCTCGACGCCGGAGACGGTCGAGGCGGTGTGGCGCGTGTTCGGCGGCAAGCTCAGCTATGCCGAGATCGAGGCCGGCGCGCACGAGGCGCTGCCGAAGGAGCTGCGGCGCACCAGCGCCTTCCTCAGCCATCCGGTGTTCAATACGCATCGTTCCGAGACCGAGCTGCTGCGCTACATGCGCAAGCTCAGCGATCGTGACCTCGCGCTCGACCGCGCGATGATCCCGCTCGGCTCTTGCACGATGAAGCTCAACGCCACCACCGAGATGATCCCGCTGACCTGGCCGGCGTTCGGCAATCTGCATCCGTTCGCGCCGGCGGATCAGGCCAAGGGCTATCACGCGCTGTTCAAGCGGCTGGAGCAATGGCTGTGCGACATCACCGGCTATGACGCGGTCTCGCTGCAGCCGAATTCCGGCGCGCAGGGCGAATATGCCGGGCTGCTGGCGATCCGCGGCTATCACCTCGCGCGCGGCGAGCCGCACCGCAAGGTGTGCCTGATCCCCTCCTCCGCGCACGGCACCAATCCGGCCTCGGCTGCGATGGTCGGCATGGAGGTCGTGGTCGTCGCGTGCGATGCGCGCGGCGACGTCGACGTCAATGATCTTCGCGCCAAGGCGGAGAAGCACTCCGCCAACCTTGCCGCGGTCATGATCACCTATCCGTCGACCCACGGCGTGTTCGAGGAGCATATCCGCGAGATCTGCGACATCGTGCATGCCCATGGCGGCCAGGTCTATCTCGACGGCGCCAACATGAACGCGCAGGTCGGACTGTCGCGGCCCGGCGATTACGGCGCCGATGTCAGCCATCTCAACCTGCACAAGACCTTCTGCATTCCGCATGGCGGCGGCGGCCCCGGCATGGGCCCGATCGGCGTGAAGGCGCATCTTGCGCCCTATCTGCCGGGCCATCCCGCAACCGACGGGGCAACTGCGCACGCCATCGGCCCGGTGTCGGCCGCGCCGTTTGGCTCGGCGTCGATCCTGACCATCTCCTACATCTACATCCTGATGATGGGCGGCGAAGGTCTGACGCGCGCCACCGAGATCGCGATCCTCAACGCCAACTACATCGCCGCACGGCTGCAGCCGCACTTTCCGGTGCTGTACCGCAACGAGCGCGGCCGCGTTGCGCATGAGTGCATCGTCGATCCGCGGCCGCTGAAGACGACCAGCGGCGTCACCGTCGACGACATCGCAAAACGCCTGATCGACTACGGCTTCCACGCGCCGACCATGAGCTTCCCGGTGGCGGGCACGCTGATGATCGAACCGACGGAATCGGAATCGAAGTTCGAGATCGACCGCTTCTGCGACGCCATGATCGCGATCCGCGACGAAATCGCGGAGATCGAGAAGGGCCGCTGGAAGGTCGAGGCCTCGCCCCTGCGCCACGCGCCGCATACCGTGCACGACATCGCCGACGATGTCTGGAACCGGGCCTACACCCGCGCCGAGGGCTGCTTCCCGGCCGGCGTGTCACGGTCCGACAAATACTGGAGCCCGGTCGGCCGCGTCGACAACGTCTATGGCGACCGCAATCTGGTGTGCTCGTGCCCGCCGGTCGAGGATTACGCGCAGGCGGCGGAGTAAGGAGCTACTGCAGCTATGTGGCGTTGCGTCTCTGACGCCTGATTCACTGGGTGTCATTCCGGGGCTCGCGAAGCGAGAACCTCAGGTGCGCAACTGCGCACCGGGGAATCTCGATCCACGACCTCTGGATTCCCCGATGCGCCCATTGCGCATCTGCGGTTCGCGACTTCGTCGCGCCCCGGAATGACGGACTGGCCCGCCCGCGGCAGGAGGAAACATGCGCGAGGAATTCTGGTTCCATTTCCCGTTTCGCGTCCGCTATTCGGAGGTCGACGCACAGGCGGTGGTGTTCAACGCCCACTACCTCACCTATTTCGACACCGCCATCACCGAATATTTCCGCGCGCTCGGCTACGACTATCTCGGCGAGGTGGCGCGGACTGGCATCGACTTCCACACTGTGAAATCGGTCGTCGAATACAAGGCGCCGATCCGGTTCGACGAGGACATCGAGGTCTGCGTCCGCGTCGCGCGGATCGGCCGCTCCTCGATCAATCTTGCGCTCGCGATCTTCGCCAAGGGCTCCGATGAACTGCGCGCCACCGGCGAGATCATCTGGGTCGCGACCGATCAGAAGACCCATCAGTCGGTCGCGGTGGCCGAGGATTTGCGGGCACTGATCGCAAGCCGGGAGAAGACGCTGGCATAGGCATAGGCTGATTGCGCACACACGTTGTGCGGATCAGGCTTACGGGGCAACCAAGGCTCGGCTCTCGGCGTCCCAGCGCCACAGCCGCTCATTGGTCAGTTCGGTGCCGCCCCACCAGCGATGGATCGTGTTGTATTGGCTGAAGTCGAGCTCGCGATCCGACACTTCCTGGCCGAAATCGGTGAGCGACAGCCGACTGTGCAGGAGTCGGTTGTTTCGGGCCTTCAGATCGTCGGGCGCTTCGATCTCCGCGGGGAATCCGGTCAGGACCGGTGATGGACAATAGGCGAGCCGGTCCAGGATCAGCTCCGCTTCCTGAAAATCGAACACGCCGCGTTACCTGTTCAGCTCGCTTGAAAGGACCTGTGGGCTTGTCTCGCCGTCGGCGACGAGATCCAGCATCCGCAGTTCGGACGCGCCGAGGCCGGTGTCTTGCCCGGGTAGCTCCTCGAGCAACGCAATCAGTGCCGCGCGGAGCTGCGGGATGGCCGACAGATCCTGCATGAGAAGGTCGAAACAGGGCTCGGGCGTCGGAGCGCGATAGGCAGTCCAGGCGCGACCGGCCAATTCCAGCCGATCATCGGTCACCGCAAGTGCAGGCAATCGCCATTTCGCCAAGCTCTCGCCTCGGTACCTGCCGATCTCGACATCGGTCTGGACCAGCTTGAGCTTTGCTACGATGTGGCGGTGCGGGCGGAGCACGTCGAGCAACCAGGCCAGCACCAACTGGTCATTCGGCTGGGGATCAGCCCATAGCTCGACGCTATCGCAACGCTCGCACAACTCGACAAGCCCAATGTCCCGACCGATCGAGCCGGTCCATCTTGAACTGGCGAAGTCGAGCCAGTGCGTGTCGAAATCGACGTGCTTTGCGGAACGCGGTTCCAGCAGGGTCGTGAGGTCATCCGACGAGGGCATTTTCCCCCAAACGAAGCGCGGCCTCAACCCGACGACGATGTCCGCCCTTCCCGCCTGCCTCAGGCGATAGCTCGCGAGTTCACTTGTCGCCAGGATCAGACTTGTCACGATGCTCTCCGGCTACGCGGGATGGCATCAGCACCGCAAGCTGAGGATCAACTGCTTTACAAAAGACACACAAAACCAAACGGGCGCCGAGGACGTCGGCAACTCAACGTCCTCAGCGCCCGCTTGCAGCGAAGTCATGTGATCGCTTGAGCATGATCTCCGCGCAAACGCTTCGCGTTTGTCGCGAGGGAAAACCGCTTCGCACTTTTCCGGATCATGCTGGAGGCTTACTCTTCCGTCGGCTCCTCGCCCTCGGCGTCGCGCTCGGGCGTGCCGGCGAGGATCTGCTCGGAGATCAGGCCGGAGTTCTGCCGGATCGCGGCTTCGATCTTGGCGGTGATGTCGGGATTCGACTTCAGGAACGCCTTGGAATTCTCGCGACCCTGGCCGAGCCGCTGGCTGTCATAGGAGAACCAGGCGCCGGACTTCTCGACGATGCCGGCCTTGACGCCGAGGTCGAGGATCTCGCCCATCTTGGAAACGCCCTCGCCATACATGATGTCGAACTCGACCTGCTTGAAGGGCGGCGCCAGCTTGTTCTTCACCACCTTGACGCGGGTGGTGTTGCCGACGACTTCGTCGCGCTCCTTGATCGCGCCGATGCGGCGGATGTCGAGACGAACCGAGGCATAAAACTTCAGCGCGTTGCCGCCGGTGGTGGTCTCCGGCGAGCCGTACATCACGCCGATCTTCATGCGGATCTGGTTGATGAAGATCACCATGGTATGGGACTTGTTGATCGAGGCGGTCAGCTTGCGCAGCGCCTGGCTCATCAGGCGGGCCTGCAGGCCCGGCAGCGCATCGCCCATCTCGCCCTCGAGCTCGGCCTTCGGCACCAGCGCCGCAACCGAATCGACCACCAGCACGTCGACTGCGCCGGAACGCACCAACGTGTCGCAGATTTCCAGCGCCTGTTCGCCGGTGTCCGGCTGCGAGATCAAGAGCTCATCGATGTTGACGCCGAGCTTGCGTGCATAGACCGGGTCGAGCGCGTGTTCGGCGTCGATGAAGGCGCAGATGCCGCCCTTCTTCTGCCCTTCCGCCACGGTGTGCAGCGCCAGCGTGGTCTTGCCCGAGGATTCCGGCCCGTAGATCTCAACGACGCGTCCCTTCGGCAGACCGCCGACGCCGAGCGCGATATCGAGCCCGAGTGATCCCGACGACACCGTCTCGACATCCATCGAACGGTCGTTCTTGCCGAGCTTCATCACCGAGCCCTTGCCGAACTGGCGCTCGATCTGGGAGAGCGCGGCTGAGAGGGCCTTGGACTTGTCCATGGAGGATCCTTCGACGATACGCAGTGCAGTGGCGGACATTTGGGATGTGCTCCTTATTGCGGGGATTCGCTAGCGGGACAAACGGGCGATGAGATCAGGCGGAATGCATTGTTGATGGGAACCTACGTACCACGTTTGTTCTATGTTCGCAATATGTTCTTTCGAGCAGACCGGTGCTGGCCTGTTTCCATCCCTAGTGGCCTGCTTTGATTTTTGGAGTGGCCTAGTTTGCCATTAACCCCGTTGCAACCAAGGGTTAGTCGATGTTCTCGGTAAGACTACTGAACCGCGCGGTGGATGTTCTCACCATAGCAATGGTTATGGTCCGCCAAGTGTTCGCTATCCCCAGCGGAGGAGTTACCGGGTGTTCTCCGTGGGGGAACGAAGTTCCGAGCGGAGGCAGAAAAAGAGGGCCAAATGGCGGGATTAGAGGTGCCCTTGATCTAACTCAATCGGCCGCACCTGGCCCGGCTCAACCCTCCGGGCATGAAGGAACCCGTCAAGCCTGAGGAGGAGCCAAAGCGCCCCACGCGCTTAGAGGAGGCTCGGCGCATCATCGAGGAGTATGCCAAAGACCTTCGCGAAATCATAAAGAAGCTTCGCGAGCGCTTGCACTGAGCCTCGCCTCAGTTTGAAATCAGTGAGGCTTTGGAGCGTCTTTCGGCGCTGGCACGCTAGCGTTCGGGTCAATACCGCAGCGCTTGGTTTGATAGCCATGCCAATCGATACCGATCCCCTTTTTCTTTGCGGGGTGGTTGTATTCCGCTTTGTACTGCGCCCGGCACTCCTCCATGGTCATGGCGTTGGCGGACGAAGTGAACAAGCCGATCACAGCAACGATAACCAGACAGCGACCCATGGAATATCCCCATCTTTTGGTTAGCCGCCGTAGCTCGGGCACACAATCGGCAACGGCTTTGCACCGGGCTTTCGGCGCTCATAGCCACGGCAGTAATTAGCGATGCACGCCTCGTTTCTGTGGCCCATGCATGCATCGCACCTCGCGACGCAATCTTCATAGGTCACGCCGGGGCGATGCTCATCAATAAGCCGCTTCGGCTTCTCTTGCTGCTGAGCCATAGCCGAGAGCGCAGCCAGAACCAGAGCAAGCAACGCGATGCCGGATTTCATGGCCGATCCTCCTAGCTCGTGGAGGACTGTTAATCTGTCATGCCGCCCCGGAACTTGACGCAGATCAAGAGGCGCTGAGGCCGCCTCAGTTGGCGGCCTCTTTCATTTATCAGTCAAACACGTTCTTCTCGGGATAGAACGTCTTGATCCCGGTAAGCCGATCAATGAGTTTCTGGATATTTTCCTGATCGAACAAAACCGCGATGATTTCGACTCGGTCGTCCTGCATCGACACGGCCATTTTCGTCTTGAAGTTATCAATCCCTCGATTGTCGATCTGAGGGGGCACAAGCATACCCGCAACTCGGGCCGTGCCCTCAAGGGGAGCAGATGGGGTCCATCAATTTCCGTGGGACGCTATCTGTTCTTGATTTAGCTCAACGAGCGGAACAGCCGGCGTCTGTTAGCGCGGTTTGTAAATCGCAATGACTTGGCGGAATTCGTCGTCGTCATCGACGGTCAGTAAACCGACGACCATCCAGCCTGCGCATAAGCCGAGAACCATCAGCGCCGTTTTTAGCCACTGTCTCATAAAGGCTAGTATGCTCCGAGAACCAGGCATTTTACCACCCCATGGCGCGTTGCCGTGGCACAAATTGCACTAGCGGCTATCCGGCATTCAGGAATAGGATTTCAACCCCAACCGCAGGGGTTGTGTCATGGGCAGTGACCTACCTTTCAATGCGCTCATCGTGGCGCTCGGGCTGAGCCCCATCGCAATAGTGGCTATCGTCCTATTGATGTGAAAAACGGAGGCCGCCTCAGTTGGCGGCCTCTTTCGGTGCATCAGGCGGCAACGGGATTGGCAACTCAAGCTGATGTTCGAAACCAAATCGTTTGGCGATTTTGTTTTCGTATTCCTGTTTATCCTCGGAGGACTCTGCCATTTCCAGCACTCGCCCTAAGGTGCCTGCCCAGCGCGCGCGCTCCGATGATATTCAAAAACTGAAATAGCTTCTTCGCTCGATCTCCTCCGCGCGTCTTATGCGCCTTGAGAAGTTCGAAGATTTTCCCGCTGCTCTGAGCAAGTGGATAATAGACATGGTTCACCATGCCGCAACGGTGACAGGACCAACATGTCGCGGGCCGCCATCTCTCTATTTGCGAAGGGCGAGCGCGGTCAGGACTTCCCTGCCCCTGTTTCGCGCATCACAAGTGAGAGCCCGCTATGGGACTGGTTCCATGTGGCTCGATGGATGTACAAGCGCGGATCGCTGACGTTAGAAAGCGTAATCCGCGCGAAGATGGTAAGGCAGGTCAACCGCGCCGTCTCAGAAACAGGTGGCCGGCTAGAGCAGTCCCGATACGGTCGTAAGCTATTGCAAGAGATTCATGCAGTAGCCGCATGATCCGAGAGCCCGGCGCGAGCCGGGCTTTTTGGGGCCCCAAAGAAACGGCCCCAGCGAGCGGAGGGTTAATCACGCGAACAGAAGCCACACTATGCTGGCAAGAAGCGAGATGAACGAGACCGCCACGAGACCGACGAGAGCAATCTCCACACCGTCTATCCGATCAGAATACAGCCGCATTGAAATCATCCCTCCCAGCGATAAGGGATCGACTTCTGTAACGGATCGGAAGGTGTCCTAGTTCCCGGCAGCGGGTGTCCTAATTAGGACAGCACCAGCAGACCAAGTGCTGTCCGTCTTTAAGCCCCCGTACCCTAATTTGATTTTTGGAGTGTCCTAGTTCGGATTAAGCGAACGGAAACCGTAGCTTGGCCGGTGTTCTCAGTAGGACTACCGAGGCACCCCATCGGATGCTCTATCCCCGTCCCGCCTTTGACCGAGATCAGGGAATTTAATCTTGAGAGAACGAACCGGGGGCAACGGAACGTGATACGATATCACCATCACCGGCCAAGGCTTTGCCCGTAGGCGTCGGTGGCTGAGAGACCAACAGCGCTCCCGCCTGCATAGGAAGGGAGCGCGGCCATGCCGAACCATTCCACAATAGCGCACCGCGAGATGCAGCTTCGCCATTTGGAGCAAGCCGAGCAGCATATTGCCCAAGGCGAGCGACACATCGCCGAGCAAGAGGAACTGATCGAGCACCTTGCCAATCACGGGCATGATCTAGCGGAAGCGAAGAAGCTTCTGGATAACTTCTACTCATGCCAGGTTTTGCACGTTCAGCACCGCGACCGAATCCGCAGAGAGCTGGGAGAGTAAAGGGCCACCTCAGTTGACGGCCTATTCTCATCTAGCGCACGATTAATTTCCTAGCGTGGCACAAACTGCACTTTGTTTTGGTGGTCATCCCGAGTTAGATTCCAACCTCACGCAGAGGTTGTGTCATGACCAGTGACCTACTTTTTAGAGCGAGCATTGTGGTGCTGGGGCTGTGCCCCATTGCTATCGCTGCGATTGCAATACTCATGTGAGAAAAGAGGCCGCCCCACCTTGGCGGCCTCTTTCATTACAGGCCCTTCCCGTCGAATCGCTGCGACAACATATGACGTGAATCCCGGTCGCGTGAATGAGGTGCTGAAAGGCTTTCGACATCGCGGCAGTCGAGAAGCGGCGCTATCTCGCAGGTCAGCTTAAACTATGAAGCCCGGCGCGAGCCGGGCTTTTTTCTTAGTCCAAAGAATGGCCCCAGCGAGGGGGTACACGCTGAGGCCAAGGCGGTTGGATCATCCATGAGATGACAGGCTCACCCGATCAACAGGGCGCCTATGCCTACGATGAGCGCTACGAACGATATCGCCGCCAACGCCCTGAAGCTGTACTCGACGCCGTCGTGGTGACTGAGCCTGAACATACAGGGAGCTTGCGCCACGGCCTTCGTGTCCGCATTAAAGTAGGCATGTCAGCGTCAGCGCCCTAATTGCGGTTCCAGCCTTAACTTAAGCGAAGATTTTTGAAACGATTCCCACGATGCCGCTTTTATTGCTCATGCAACAGGCGACCGAGGTTCATCTAGTCCGCGTGACGACCGATGACGGCGAGGTCCAAATCTGGCTCGCCGCGACCTCGCGCGAAGAAGCCGTTGACCGAGTGCTGGATGCAATCCCGGAGGGATGGGCTGTTAGCCTCATTCAGCGACAGGTGGCCGCCGATCACATCCCAATTCTCAACATGGCGGTCGGGGAAGTTCGCCGGCATCAGGCGTCCTGAAGAAACGGCCCCAGCGCGTTGGAACGAACGCTGAGGCCGCCTCACCGCGCCGCTACTGGGCAGGGACCGCTCCGAGTGTTGCGGCCCCAGCTGAACTGGATTCTACATAAACAAACAGCCCCAGCACCCCGACAGGGAGGCTGAGGCCGAGGAGCGCCCGTGGGGTAGGGAAAGATTCTGGACACCCCCACCTCAAGCTAGAACCTCCATGGCGCGGAAGGGCATTTGCATAAGTGAATGAGTGTCCTGATTTCCCCAAGCGAGCGTCCTAACTAGGCCAGCACCAACGGACCGGTGCCGGCCTGTTTCCATTCACAGTTTGATTTTTCGAGTGGCCCGGTTTGGGTTTAACCCCGTCGTAACCAAGGGTTAGCCGATGTTCTCGGTAGGACTACTGAGAAGGCCCTCAGATGTTCTGGCCCTATAATTTCCTGCGGGTCGCGATCTGTTCTCGCGGAATGTTTACTGGAACAATCGACCCGGCAGTGCCCTTATTTCAGGGCCCCCAGCCAGACAGGTAGCCCCCCGACTGCTGGAGGAAAACCCGCCTCCGGGACGGGTTGGCGGCCCCCTGTCGGGGCCGTTTAAAATTCCGTAGTTCTCCGGCCAAGAACAAAGTTCCGGGCCATGCGACATGCTTCGCGCCCGAAGTTTCCCTGATAATCAACAAGTTAACCTGACAGGCTCGACGGCGTCCGATAACGGCTGGCACAATCTGCATACTACCTTCGTACCCCTCCTGAGCCCTGGAAAAACTCCGTAGCGTTCGACGGAAGACTCAGGTTCCGCCAGTGTTCGTAACATTGGCCTGCCCAACCAACGCGAATTGCGCGGCGCTGGGCAGCCAACATTGCTGGCGACCGTTCCGTGGCGACGCTGCCGGCGGACGAATCCTTTCCGGAATCCACAACAACGGCTCGAACGGGCGCGGCCTTTCACACGATCTTTTCACGGGTGCTGATCATTACTACAACTAATGGTTTAAATATCGACGACCGCCCTTCATTCGCGGAACCGTTACAGATGATCCACAGGGGCATCGAGTTCAGCGTCACTCAGCTGATGGCCGGCGTCTGGAAATGGCGCTTCCAGATCGGCGATCGCGTCTTCACGGGCAAGACCGAAGCAAAGCTCGATCTTCTGGCAATCCGCCGCGTGCAACTGCGGATTGATCGCGAGCTGAACAATCTGGGGCGGAAACGGACCCGCGGCAGCAATGGGGACTGAGGCACAGTCTATCGTGCACGCCCCGGTGCCCTGACGCGCTGGCCTGCAGAGCTTCGGTTCTAATTAAAATTAGAACACACGAACCGGCGCCCGCTTCGCTCGAAAACGCTTCAATCCGCGCTGGCCAGCCGCCGCATCGTGAACTCGATGTCGCCGCCGGGAAGCTCGCGCCAGCTCTCGACGGCGCTCATATAGGCCGCCTTCGGGTAGCGCTTGAGAAAGTCACGCGCCCTCACGCGGGCCTGATCGCGTGGCAGGCTGAAGGTCTCGCGCAGATAGCCGTCGTCCGGCTTTCGCCGCTCGGCCATCCGGCTGGCGAGATCGCGCGGACGAGACACCATTCCGCAACTCCGGACCAACTGACGACACCCCAATATAGGGGCGGCGGCGGGAGAATCCGAGTCTGCGGGAGACGGACGACGTCGCCCCGAATGGGCGTTACTGGCTGCGCGGCGCGGCGCTTCCCGGCTGCGCCGAGCTTCCGGTCTTGGTCTTCGGCTTGGCGGGATGGGCGGCCGCTTTCGGCGGATCGCTGCGCACGACGCCCCAGGGATCGGACGATCCCTTGGCATCGGGAATCTTGCTGAGCGAGTCCTTGTAGGCCTTGTCCCTGACCGCGTCCTGCTCCTTCTCCTCCTGGGTCCTGGTCTTGACCTCAGGCATCAGGTTGACGTTCGGCATCTGCGCATAGGCCGGCGCCGACAGCAGCACCGCAACCGCAACTGCGCTCAAAACTCTCATAAGAACACTCCCTGCGTTTTCGTCGGCGGTATATCACCGCAAGAAAGCCGCCGCCAAGCGCGCCCGCCCCGGCCCTGGATCATGATGCGTTTCCACGGAATCGCATCATGATCTCATCTCTTTGTTTGAGCATGATCTTTTTCGGAAAACCGGTTTCCACTTTTCCGGATCATGCCCCTAGAGATGGTCTGACTTGCAGGATTTCGGCGACTGCATCCAGTCGTCCCAAATCGGACCGCAGCGCGTGCAACCGCTGAGCGCAAGTCCGATCGCAACCACGCCGCCGAGCACCACCAACCTGCGGAACATGTACGCCCCCACCACTCGCGAGCAGGCGACTGGGCGCCGAAACTGGGGCATTTTCAAGCCGGGCACGGCGCTTGCAGCGCAGCGCAGTGCGCGTCGGAGCGCAAGCGCGCGTCGGACGGGCTGCCGGCGCGCACTGGTTTGACCGGGCGGCCGCGCAAATTACACTGCGCAACAAAGCAGAAAAGGAATCGATCAAATGACTTTGGCGATGAGCTGGGACGAGTGGACGCAGCACGACGGGACGGCGCTCGCGGAGCGCGTCCGGAACGGCGAGCTGACGCCCCGTGAGCTGGCGTCGCAGGCAGCCAGCGCCGTCGCCAAGGTCGATCCCGCGCTCTGCGGCGTCGTCGAGCTGTTCGACGATGTGATCGCCGATCCGGCGCGCGACGGCGCCGACCTCGACGGCCCGTTCGCCGGCCTGCCCTTCCTGATGAAGGACCTCGGCCCGACCTTGAAGGGACGGCTGCAGGAGATGGGCTCGCTGATGATGCGCGGCAATCGCGCCGCGGCGGATACCTTCCTGACGGCGAAGATGCGCAAGGCCGGCCTCAATCTGATCGGCCGCACCACGACGCCGGAGTTCGGGGTCTGCAGCTCGGCGGAAAATCCCGCGGTCTATGTCACGCGCAATCCCTGGAACACCGACTACACCACCTGCGGCTCGTCGGCAGGCAGCGCGGCGATGGTCGCCGCCGGTGCGGTGCCGATCGCGCATGCGACCGACGGCGGCGGCTCGATCCGCATTCCCGCCGGGGTCAACGGCAATATCGGCCTGAAAGTCTCGCGCGGCGTGTTCTCGCTCGCGCCGCATCTGTCCGATCTCACCGGGCTGGTCTCGATCCAGGGCTGCCAGTCGCGCACGGTGCGCGACACCGCTGGCTTCGTCGATGCCTGCCGGGGACCTGCGCCCGGCGAGTTCATGCCGTTCTGGACCTCGCCCGAGCCATATGCCGCGATGATCGCGCGTGATCCCGGCCGGCTCAGAATCGCGCTGTCGCACACATGGGGCGACTATCGCGCGACGCCGCACATCACAGCCGAGCTCGAGCGGGTCGGACGTTTCCTCGAAGGCCTCGGCCATCAGGTCGATTACGCACTGCCGGCGATCGACTATCGGGAAGCCTTCGCGGCGCAGACCACCTGCTACATCAGCAATTTCGCCGTCGTGATCGGCAACATGCTCGCCGCGCGCGGCCTCGAGCGGCCGCCGGCGGAGCTGATCGAGCCGATCAACATCCGCATCTGGGAGCATGGCCGCGACTTCAGCTTCGCCGATCGCGCACGCATGCAGGCCGTCTTCAACACCACCTCGCGCGGCTTCGGCGCCTTCTTCGAGGACTGGGACATCATCCTGACGCCGATCACGGCACTGCCGACGCCGAAGGTCGGCACCACGGAATATCTCACCATCAGCGACAATCCGTCGGTGCTGGACTGGTTCGGCAATCTCTGGCGCAACTTCGCCTTCACGCCGCTCGCCAATCTCTGCGGCATCCCCGCGATCTCGCTGCCGCTCGCGACCAACGAGCACGGCCTGCCGCTCGGCATTCAGGCGATCGGAAAGCAAGCGAGTGACGGGCTGTTGCTGCAGCTCGCCGCCCAGATCGAACGGGCGATCGACGGCAAGTGGAATGCGGGCAACACGCCGGCCGTGCATGTCACGCGCAACTAGAACAAGATAGATAGCATCAACAGAGGGAACGGGACGTCATGCAGCAGCAAGCCGGGGAATTCGGGATCGACGACGCGAAACGCGTGCTCGGCGACGTCTTTGCGCCATGGGTGCAGGACCTCAATCTGTCGATCGAGCAGTTCGACATCACGCCGCCTGCCGGCGATGCCGACTGGCAGCCCGGCGCCATCCTGCGCATGCCGTTTTCCGAGCGGTTGTGCCGCAATGGCGGCATCGTCTGCGGCCAGGCGCTGATGGCGTTCGCCGACACCGCGATGGTGCTCGCCAACCTCGCGGCCAACAAGGGCTACCGGCCGATGACGACGGTCGACCAGACCACGCATTTCATGCGCGCGGTGACGGCGTCCGACGTGCTGGCCGACGCTCGCGTGGTCCGGCTCGGCCGCACCATGAGCTTCGGTCGCGTCACGCTATCTTCCGCCACCGACAACAAGCCGGTGGCGATGGTGTCGAGCGCGTTCGCGATGCTGCCGGGATAGGACGCTGAGGCGACGCGCGTGGAATGAACTACGCTGCCTCACCGTCATCCTGAGAGATGTGAGGCTTTGTCCGCATCTACTGTTGTCGTCGCCCGGCTCGACCGGGCGACCCAGTACGCCGCGGCCTATCGGCTCAAGCACGACCGTCTCTGGAATACTGGATCACCCGCATGCGCGGGTGATGACACTGAGCAAGCTGAGTAAACCAATTCCGTCGAGACGCGCGTTCCGCGCTCCTCACCATGAGGGTTCAGGCTAATCACGCTGCAAGATTTACTTGCCGAGCACGGCCTCCGCCGCATTAACGATGCTGATCGTCGGGTTCTTTCCGCAATAGGTGCCGAACTTCTTGGCGTTCTCGGTGAACACGTCGGTGTCGATGATCGCTTCGTCGGAATCGCCCTTGTACCAGCCGTCCATCCACACCAGCACCATCTTGATGGTGTCGTCGCCGCCGTCGACGAACTGCTTGCAGGTCATGGTCGAGAGATCGAGCACGGCCGCGCTGGCCGGTGCCGACGACAGCGCGAGCGCGGCGGCAAGCATGATCGAGGCAGTGATCTTCATCGCAATCTCCATGGGCAATGATCTGGAATGAACCGGTCGCTGGGAAAGCCAGCGTGTCCGCCCGCGACCCGTAAGCGATGCGTTACATCGAACGCAAGCACGGCATCGCGCAAGTTTGCCTGCACGTCGCTTCAGTGCACGGATTGAGAATTCGTGTTTCTGATTTGTGACGGCGCCGCGCTAAAGCGTGATGAGAACAGGGCGTGTAGTCGAGAATCCAGTGTATGCGAGCGGGGATAGCGAGGTCGGTGTCGCTCTCAAAAGCCGACATCGGCGATGCTGCGGTGAATGTCCGCTCGAGGCCATCAGGCGATATTAGCAGTGTAGCCCGATCTCCCGATCCGTCGTACAATATCTCGTCGGTTGGGTTGAGAGCCATGGTGCAGGAGCGGCCATTCCCTGTCGAGCGGAGGTTGTCGGCGATATTAGCCGCCGATGTGGCTGGCTATTCGCGGCTCATGCACGATGACGAGGAGACGACACACGCCAAATTGACAGCGCTCCTGGCGGACGCTGTTGTGCCAGCAATCGCTGAACACGGCGGACGTATCGTGAAGAACACTGGCGATGGGTTCTTGGCGGAGTTTACAAGCTCAGTTGAGGCTGTCCGAGCCGCCATACAGTTTCAGACCCACATCAAGGAACTAACAATCCAAGAGAAGAAAGAAAGGCGCGTTGCCTTCCGCGTGGGAGTCAACATCGGCGACGTAATCGTCGAGGCCCATGACATATTCGGGGACGGCGTTAACATCGCGGCGCGGCTTGAAGGTTTCGCAGAGCCGGGCGGCATCTGCATCTCGTCTTCTGCCTACGATCAAGTGCGAGGCAAGGTCGGCGTTGAGTTCGTCGATTTGGGCGATCAAAACTTCAAAAACATCACCCGCCCGGTCCGGACCTATGCCGTGACGTGGGATGAATCCGGCCCAACGACACGATCTCACCGCACGGAATCGAGCGCGCTTTCACCGCCTCGTCTTTCCATCGTTGTGCTGCCATTCGCCAACCTCAGCGGCGATCCTGAACAGGACTATTTCGTCGACGGTGTAACCGAGAACTTAACGACAGACTTGTCGCGCATCAGTGGCTTGTTCGTAATCGCCCGGAACAGCGCGTTCTCGTACAAGGGCAAAGCAATCGACGTACGGCAAGTCGGCCGCGAGTTGAACGTCCGGTACGTGCTTGGAGGTTCCATGCAGCTCAGCGGCAAGCGGCTTCGAGTGAACGTGCAGCTCACCGATGCAGAAAGCCGCAAACATCTTTGGGCCGAGCGCTTCGAAAAACCTGTCGCCGATCTTTTCGATATGCAGGACGAAATCGTATCAAGGCTCGCCAACTCGTTAGGTGTCCAGCTCTTTGTAGTCGAGGCACGAAAGGCGGAGCGGTTGCTGCACCCCGACGCAATAGACCTGTTCTTTCAGGGTACTGCCTGCTTCTACAACGGGCCGACCCTTGAACACGCGACCCGGGCGCGCGGCTTTTTTGAGCGTGCTTTGGTGATCGATCCCCGAGGGGCCGGAGCGATTTGGGCGTTGATCGGCATGGCAAACGTCGATCTGACAGTGGGAGCCGACCTGCTAACGGACGAGCGAGCCGCGCTTCTTTCGGCAGCCGAAGCGAACGCGATCAAAGCACTTTCACTAGCTCCCAACATTGCCGCGGCCCGTCTGATACTCGCACTCGTCTACATTAACACAAACCGCGCCGCGCAAGGGATTACCGAATGCGAGCAGGCATTAGCACTTGATCGCAATTTGGCTTATGCTCATGGCGTTATCGGTTTAGCCAAACTCTATATGGGTTGTCCTACCGAGACTGAAGGCCATGTACTCGAGGCTCTCCGTCTGTCCCCTCGCGATCTCGTTGCCAACCGGTTGATGCGTTTTGTGGGCACTGCAAAGCTACAGCTCGGTGCGGATGCCGAAGCGGTCAGTTGGCTGCGACGAAGCATTGAGGCCAACCGCACTCATCCTCTTGCCCATTTTTCGCTCGCCGCTGCCTTGGGCTTGCTCGGCGCGCTGGATGAGGCGCGAACTGCTGCGAAAGCGGGATTTGCGCTCAACCCAGGCTTTACGATCCGCCGCTTGCGCGCCGCCAAGATAAGCGACAATCCTATTTATCTCGCGGGACAAGAGCGCCTTTGCGAGGGCATGCGCGTAGCCGGGGTGCCGGAGGGATGATGTCGGAGATGGGTCAAATGCGGCGGTCGAGGATCGTTGATGAGAAGTCCGGACTGCACCCAATACCGGACCAGTCAGAGGCGGCGAAGAACCTGAATTCATCGCGCTTTAGCGGAGCGAGGCGATGCTTGCACAATTTCGGAATAGTGGAAATATAGCCTTGATTTGCCCGACGTGTCAAGTTGCGTTTCGAACGCCGGCAGCCGCTGGCTCCTTTGCATGGGGTTGTTTTCGATATTTTGGCGGCGCGCCTGCGGCAGGCCGCACCTAAGCGGATCGCGAGCGACGGCTCCGCCGCCAGCGCCACAACAGCGCGACGATGGCGACGAGCACAAGACCGCCGGCCACAGCCTTGGCGGTGAACCGCCCGCCGGGACGATCGATCAGGCGGGTCCACAGCGAAGCATCCTCGCCCTGGCGCGGCAGGCGAAACGCCACCACGCTATCGCCGATTGAGGTGCCGGCTTCGGAATGGCCGCCGGCGCCGATCACGACGTACTGCTCGCCCTTCCAGAGATAGGTCATCGGATTGGCGACGCCCGGCACCGGAAGCCGGCCGAGCCACAGCTGCTTTCCCGACCTGGCATCGAACGCGCGCAGATAGGCATCCATCGCGCCGGTGAACACCAGGCCGCCCGCGGTGATCGCGACGCCGTTGACCAGCGGCGTGCCGGTATTGAGCGCGATGCCGAGCGGCGCGAGATCCTCGCTGGTGCCGACCGACGAATGCCAGAGGATCTTGCCGGCCTTGAGATCGACCGCCACCGTCTCGCCCCATGGCGGCTTGTTGCAGGGCGACCCGACCGCCGACTTCGCCAGCGCCCGCGACATCGCGAACGGCGCCCCTTCCTGCTGGCCGAATTCATGACCCGGCGGCGGATTGAAGCCCTTGGCCTGGTCGCGCGGAATCAGTGTGACGATGTGCGCCGCATGACTGACATTGGCGTAGAGGAGCTGATTGACCGGATCGAACGCCGCGCCGCCCCAGTTCACCCCGCCGCCTGTCATCGGATAGATCACGGTGCCTTGCGTCGACGGCGGCGTGTAAAGGCCCTCATTACGGGATTGCGCGAGCAGCGTCTCGCAAGCCGAGCTCCCGGTGCCCGGCAGCAGGCCGTCGACATCGTCGGCCGTCATCCGCTGCGTCAGCAGCGGCGGCACATGGGTCGGGAACGGCTGCGTCGGCGACAGCCTCTCGCCCTCGGCACCGTTCTGCGGCACCGCGCGCTCCTCGACCGGCCACACCGGCTTGCCGGTGTCGCGATCGAGCACGAACACAAAGCCCTGCTTGGTCGGCTGGATCACGACGTCGCGCTGACCATCGCCGGTGTCGATCCGCGCCAGCGTCGGCTGCGCCGGCAGGTCGTAGTCCCAGACGTCGTGATGCACGGTCTGGAATGCCCATGCGAGTTCGCCGGTCTCGATCCGCAGCGCGACCACGGAATTGGCGTGCTCGTCATTGCCGGCGCGCGCTTGCCGCCCCAGAAGTCCGGACTGGGCGATGTCGTCGGCAGGAACACCAGGCCGCGCTCCTCGTCGACCGACATCGGCGCCCAGACATTGCTGTGGCCGGCCTCGACGCCATTATGCACGAGCGGATCGAAGCTCCAGCGCGGCTGGCCGGTTCGCGCATCGAAGGCGCGCACCGCGCCGAGCGGCGCGTCGACCCGCCGGTTGTCGCCGATCGCGGACCCCACCACGACCACGCCGCGTCCCGTCACCGGCGCCGACGTGATCTGAAACTCGCCCGGCCATTCCAGCTTCATGCCAACGTCGATCTTGATCTCGCCACCGTTGCCGAAATCGGCGCAAGGCTTGCCGGTTCTGGCGTCGAGCGCGATCAGGCGCCTGTCGTTGGTGCCGGTGAAGATGCGTGACTTGCAGGCGGCGCCTTCCGCCGCGCGATCATCCGTCCAGTACGCGACGCCGCGGCAGACAAAGCGATTGGCCGGCCGTTGCGCCATGCTGATCTTCGGATCGAAACGCCATTTCTGCGCACCGGTGCCGGGATCGAGCGCGATCACTTCGTTGAACGGCGTGCAGAGGATCAGGCTGTCCTCGACGAACAGCGGCGTCACCTCGAACTTGGTGCGCTTCATGACCTCGGGCGGGCGAGTATCGAGATCGCCGGTGCGGAATTCCCAGCCGCGCAGCAGCTTGCCGACATTGTCTGATGTGATCTGCGTCAGCGGCGAGAAGCGTTGTCCGCCGCGGTCGCCGCCCCAATACTCCCAGGCGCGCGCCGGCTGACCACACAGCAGCAGCGCGGCAAGCAGGCAAAACAGCGACCGCATCGCGTCCTCCCCCAGGATGCGATCACCGGGCGCCGCATCTCATGCGGGAAAGCATTTACGCGATCGTCGCGTCAGTATCCACCCCGGCGATAGCCGCCGCCGTAGTTACCGCGATAACCACCACCGCCGCCGCCGATGCCGATCCCGATTCCGATTCCGATCGGCGGTCCGGCAGGCTCGTAGACCACGGTTGGAGGCGGACGGCGCACCACCACGACGTCGTCCTCAACGACGACGCGCTGCGGGCTCTTGCCCGCGCGCCGCGGCGGATCGGGATCGGCACGCTTTTTCACCGGCACGTTGGCCCTCTGCTGCAGCGGCTGTTGCGGCGGCGCCGCGTTGCAGGGACAGGTCGGTGCCGCCAGCGCGACGCTGGTCGCGGGCACGCTGAGCGCGACGGCGGGCGCCGGATCGGGACGGTAGCGCAGCCGTTCGATCATCTTGCGCGCGGTCGCTGTCAGGTCGGTGTCAGGATATTGCGCGAGGAAGCCGCGATAGGCCGCCGCCGTGTTGATGAGGATCGCGTTATTCCACGCTAGCATGCGGCGATGCCGGTCGAGCCAGTCGCGCGCCTGCAGGCCGCGCGGCGTGCCGGCGAAGATCGCGGCGAAGGCCTCATAGGATTCGTCGGAGCCATCGATCACCATCAGTTCATTCGCGGCCTCGATCGGCTTGCCCTGCAATTCGCGCTTCCATTCGTCGACGGTGCGTTTGGCCGCGGCCGGCGGCGGCGTCACTGCGGGCGACGCCGCAGCACCCGCCATGAAACGGAAGTCGTCGGTGAGCGAGGACGAGTCCCACGGCGTCTGGCGGCCGTCAGTTGCCTTGTTCACCGCCAGGCGAACGCGCTTGAAGGTGTCCTCGATCGGGATACCCGGCTCCTTGGCCGAGGCCAGCAACGCGGTGGTGTAGGGGCTGTTGGCGCCGCTGCCGTCCTCGGCTTCCGCTCCCGGCGAGGTCGAGAACGAGACAAACGTGCCGGGCGCGCCGACCCTGGCATCGACGATGGCGAGCCCATGCCCCGCGGTCTTGCTGAGTTCCGGGAATGGATTGTTGCGGCAGGCATCGAGCAGCACGATGCGCATCCGACTCGGAACTGAGGTGAGCGTATTCAGGACGTCGTTGAGCCGAACCGCCTGGATCGGGATATCAGCCTCGCGCTTCGGATCGACATCGACCGGCACCAGATAGTTCTCGCCGTCGATCTGCAGGCCATGCCCGGCATAGAACACCAGCGCCACGGTATCGGCGCCTTTCGCCGCCACCTGGCCAGCGAAATCGCTGAGCCGTGCGCGCATCTCGTCCTGCGACAGGTCCGATGCGGCCGTCACCGCAAATCCGGCATCGGTCAGCATTTGCGACACAGCCTTGGCGTCGTTGGCCGGATTCGGCAGCGCGGGCACCGACTTGTAGGCCGACTGCCCGATCACCAGCGCCAGCCGGTTTTCCGCCGACGCCGGCACGGCGCCGAGCAGGATCGCTGCCGGAACGATCAGGCTGAGGAGCGAACGGCGAAGCATGGCGACCTCCGACAATGACATCGAAGATGGGTCGGAGGCCGTCAGGCCAAGGTTCATGCCTTGCGGCAAATGTGCTGCCGACCGACGCCGGTCGAATGTCGAATGGCCGCCGAGACCTGGTGAGGCCGGCTATTTCGGCTTCTTGGCCGGATCCGCTGCCGGCTTGGTGACACCCCAGGGATCGTATTTCTCCTTGGGCTCGGGGATCCGATCGAGCGCGGCCTTGTAGGCCTTCTCGTCGACCTTGGGCTTCTGCTCCGTCTTCGTATCGCCTCCACCGCCCCCGCGCCGGCCCTGGGCCAGGGTGGGTGTCGCGAGCAGCGCCAGAATGACGGCAGCAACCGTGAAGCGTTTCATGTCAGTCTGTCTCCCCGCCGCCGCAGCAACATCCGGTAATACCTCTACCCCAACGATAACTTGTCGCTCGACATTTGTTGATCGACAAAGCGCCGCCTGATGCGAATTCAGCGCCACCAGGGGGCGCAATCCTGACGGCGGCACATTAAATGCGCTGAATGGGACAGGGACAAGTACATCTGGCGGCGCTGCTGGCCGGCGTCGCCTTAATATTGAGTGGCTGCGGGCTGGCGGACAGCCACGCGGTGTGGCCGGAGGCCTTGAAGGTCAAGGCCGCCGAGCCGGCGCCGCTCGAGATGCCTCCGGACGTCAAACGGCTGGTCGCGG
Organism: Bradyrhizobium sp. USDA 4506; assembly: GCF_054058795.1. Classification (NCBI taxonomy): domain Bacteria; kingdom Pseudomonadati; phylum Pseudomonadota; class Alphaproteobacteria; order Hyphomicrobiales; family Nitrobacteraceae; genus Bradyrhizobium; species Bradyrhizobium sp. USDA 4506. The sequence continues at coordinate 3,932,696 of NZ_JBSSBM010000002.1, forward strand.
GCAAGCTGGATTCGGTGTTCACGGCCGGTTCACAGCCGACCCATGTGCGGGTCTCCGCCCCGCTGCACGACCCGCGCGGCACCGGCTGGACCGCCTGCGTGCGCGCCGAACTGACATCGGTGATCGGCAAGCCGCTGGGGACGCAGACCTATCGCGTCTTCATCAATGAAGGCTCGATCTTCGATCGCCGGCAGGTCGGGGCCGACGACAATTGCGTGACGGAGACTTACGAACCGGTCGAGAGCACCGTTGCGGCGGAAGCGCAACGGAGCGCCAAACCCTAGCGCTTGAGCCGGCGACCCGGCCGGGCCGCCGCGCACCGGTATGCTGAACGGCCCGTTAACACGACCGTTCAAATTGCGCGGTGGCCTCAACGGCATTTTCCATTTCTTTCCACTAGCGTTGCCCTGACGAACGCAAGGCCAATCAGCCTCGCGGACTGGGGAAACAGGGACGTGGCCGATATTGCTGACCAGGCAATGATCCACCGTGCATCGCGCAAGGATGCCACGGACGATCGCACCTTGCCGCCGTTGTCGGCCACGCCGCTCAATGCATGGCGCGCGCTTGCCGCGCGCGCGATCGAGGCCAATGGCTACTATCAGGCGGACTGGGAATTGGCGGTCGATGCCTCCGCGCGCGGCCGCACCGGCGCGGCGCTGCTCAGCGCCGCCGGCGATGCCGGGCAACTGATCGGGCTGTTGCCGGTCGTTCCGATGCGGCGGATCTACCGGATTCCCCTGCCCGCTTTGGTCGGCGCCGAACCTTATGGCACGCTGTGCACGCCGCTGCTCGACCGCGACGCCGCCGAGGAAGCGGTGGGCAAGATGCTGCGGCAGGCGCGCAATGCGGGCGCGCATGCGCTGATCCTGCGCACCATGTCGCTCGAGGGCCCGGCCATGGCGGCGATCCGCGCGGTGCTGGCCCGAGACGGGTTGCAGCCGCGCATAGTGAGCGCCTATCAGCGCGCCCAGTTGGATGCGACGCGCGATGCCGACGAATTGTTGCGCGACGCGCTCGGGCCCAAGAAGCTGAAGGAGCTGCGCCGCCAGCATCATCGCCTGTCCGACCACGGCGCGGTGCGCTTCGATGTCGCCTGCACGCCGCGCGAGGTTGCGACGGCGCTCGAGACTTTCCTTGTCCTCGAAGCCGGTGGCTGGAAGGGAAAGCGCGGCACGGCGCTGAGCCAGCATGCCGGCGATGCGGCCTTCATCCGCCGCGCGACGTCGGCAATGGCCGAAGCCGGCCGCTGCGAGATCATCACGCTGCATGCGGGCGACACGCCGGTCGCGGGCGGCATCGTGGTGCGCCACCAGGACCGCGCCTTCTTCTTCAAGATCGGCGTCGACGAGCGCTTTGCGAAACATTCGCCCGGCACGCAGTTGACGCTGGAGCTGACGCGCCATCTCTGCGCCGATCCCGCGATCAATTCGGCCGATTCCACCGCGGCGCCCGGCCACCCCATGATCGACCCGATCTGGCGCGGCCGCTTCGCGATCGGCGACGTCTTGCTGCCGCTGCGGCGCCGCGATCCGCTGGTGCCGGCCATTCACGCCGCGCTGACCCTGAACAACTTCGCCTACGAAGGGGCGCGCGGCGCCGTCCGCTTCATCCGCAGCCGGCGCGGCAAGCCCGGATAATGCGGTTTACCCTTTCGTAGGCATGCAGACACATCGGGAAACAAGTGACTGCTGCCGTCAGGTTGGTGTCAGCTGGCCCGACTAGCGTTGCGGCGCGCTGGTTCTCAGACGGCGCGCGCCCTTGCTTCGAAAGCCTCATCTGATGGAAACATCGGATGGGGCTTTTTGCCGGCGCTCGCGACGTCCTGACGGCAAACGAAAAGGCCGCCTCAACCGGCGGCCTCTCTGTCTCGCGCTCGGCGCATCATTGGGAAACGCGGCGCGACCAGCGCCTGCCCTTACTGCAACGGCGAGTGCGGTGCCGGCAGCATGATGGTCGAGTGCATCTCCTCGAGCACCTGCGTGCCCTTGCTCAAAAATTCCAGCCAGGCCGGATCCTTCATCGCATTGCCGCGTGCGGCGGCGCGGGCGTTGAGATCGGGATAGGCCCAGATGTGGCAGACCTCGTTGGGCTGCCCGGCTTCGGTGGTCCAGAGACCGACGATCTTGGAGTATTTCTCGCGCTCCGGCATCACGCCGGTGATCAGATCGAGCCATTGCTTGGCGCCGCCGACCGGCTTGGCGCGGTAGTTGCGGAATTCGTAGATGTTGCCTGATGTCGCCGGCGCCACCGGCGGGATGATTGCATTGAGCAGCCGCACCTCCTGCCGCACCAGCAGCGGACGGATCACCGGAATATACTCGCCGGTCCAGCGCGGGTTCTTGGCGAGCTCGGCGCGCAGCCGCGTCCGCTCGTTGAGATCGGCGTAGCTCCACATGTGCATGACCTGATTGAGCGGACCGATCTCGGTGATCCAGTAGCCTTCCAGCTTGCCGAAATTGTCGGCGCGGATATCGCGCGAGATCGTGCTCGCCGCCTTCACCATCTCGCCGACGGCGCCTGGACGGACCGTATAGGTGCGCAGCTCATAGATCATGGTGGTCTCCCCTGATTGTTTCCGATGGATGATGTGGGCAAACGAAAAAGCCCGGCATGAGCCGGGCTTTCGATAGGGATTGCGGACTACTCCGCAGCCTCTGTGTTGATCTCGGCCGAGACCTGGCGGATGGCGCGGGCGAGCTGCTCGGCCGGCTGGGCGCCGGACACCGCGTATTTCTGCGCGAACACGAAGGTCGGCACGCCGGAAATACCCTTCTCGGCGGCCTCCTGGGCCTGCGCCGAGACCAGGGCGACATCCTCGTCGGTGGCAAGACGCTTGCGCACGTCGTCGGCATCGAGCCCGACATCGCTTGCCGCCTGCACCAGCACGTTGCTGTCGGTGAGATCGCCGCCGTCGCGGAAATACAGCTCCATCAGCCGCTGCTTCATCTCGGCCGCCTTGCCCTTGGCCTCGGCCCAATGGATCAGGCGATGGCAGTCGATCGTGTTGGGCTGCCGCTTGACGAGCTCGGGATGGTAGGTGAGCCCCTCCTCATTGGCGGCCGCGACCACGCGGCCGGCGATGCCCTTATAGGCATCGACCGAGCCGAACTTGGCGGTGAGATATTCCTCGCGGCTGATGCCCTCGCGCGGCACCCAATTGTTGAGGAAGAACGGCCGCCAATGCACCTCGACCGGCACATCGGGCACCAGCTTGAGCGCATCCTCGATCCGATGCTTGCCGATATAGCACCAGGGGCAAACGACGTCGGAGACGATGTCGAGGCGAAGCGGCTTCAGATCGCTCATGGCGGGGTTCCCGGCGGAAAATGGAACCCCAAGGTTAGGCCGAACGCGCCCCAAGACAAGCCGCTATTTCATACTGGCTGCCATCTGCCGCATCCGCTCGGCGGTCAGCTCATCGGCCGGGAAGAAGGTCTCCAGCGCCAGTTCCTGCAGCGTGATGTCGACCGGCGTGCCGAACACCATGGTGGTCGAGATGAAGCTCAGGATCTCGCCATTGAGGCGGAGCTTGAAGGGAAGCGCGACGTTGTTGTCGGTGGTGATCGGGGCCGACCGCGCCGGGATCGGATAGGACTTCAGGTCCTGGTAGAGCTTGAGCAGCTCCGGATCGGCCGTTGCCTCGCATTGCCGATGCAGCCGCTCCAGAAGATGCGCGGCCCATTCCGCGAGGTTCACGGTGCGCGGGGCGAGGCCCTCGGGGTGGAAGGCAAGCCGCAGGATGTTGAAGGGCTGGCCGAGCAGCCGCTGCGGCACGCCCTCGAGCAGCGGCGCCACCATGCGGTTGGCGGAGACCAGATTCCAGTGCCGGTCATAGGCCAGCGCCGGATTCGGCTCGTGCGCCTTCAGCACCAGGTTGATGGCCTCGCGCGCCGATTTCAGCGCCGGATCATCCAGCGAGCGTTGCGGGAATGCGGGCGCGAAACCCGCGGCGACCAGCAGTACGTTGCGTTCGCGTAGGGGCACGTCGAGGCGCTCCGCCAGTTTGAGGACCATGTCGCGCGACGGCGCCGAGCGGCCGGTCTCGACGAAGCTCAAATGCCGCGCCGAGATCTCGGCATCGACGGCAAGGTCGAGCTGGCTGAGATGACGGCGCTGCCGCCACTCGCGCAGGTGCTCGCCGATCGGGACGGGTTTGGCGGGCTCGGCCCGCGCCATGGATGCATGTGCGTTCATGGTGCAAAACCTACCATGCGGAATTCGCCCGTTCCATTACGCCTGAGGTAATCGAATTGGCGCGCCGGCCGGATCATCTTCGACGACACAGGAGATGACCATGCTGATGCTGTCCCTTGTCCGCGTCCTCGCCGTCCTGCTCCCGTGGCTGGTGCATCTGGCCACCTGGCTGCTGGCGCGCTCGCTCAACATGCCGCAGCCGCTCGTGCACGCGACCGGCGTGTTCGTCTTCGCGCAGGTCTATGCGGTCGAGATGAGGGTCGGCAAGGCGCTGTGTCCGCTCCGGCTGTGGCGTCAGCTGCAGTCGCAGTTCCGCTGACCACCCCCATCCCAACCAGAGGAGACACTGCCATGATCCATTCGTCCCAGCTGCTGCGCCGCGCCTTGCTTGCCGACGCCGTCTTCAGCGGCGTATCCGCCATAGCCATGGTGCTCGACGCCGGCGCGCTGGCATCGCTGCTCGGCCTGCCGGAAGCGCTGCTGCGCGAGACCGGCCTGTTCCTGATCGCTTATACCGCGCTGGTCGGCTGGCTCGGCACGCGCATGTCGGTGCCGAAGCCGCTGGTGATGCTGGTGGTCGTCGGCAACGCGGCCTGGACGCTCGCCAGCATCGCGCTGCTGCTGTCGGGCGCGGTGTCGCCGAACCTCTTCGGGACCATCGTGATCCTGGCCCAGGCGATCGCCACCGGCGTTTTCGCCGAGCTGCAATATGTCGGGCTGCGCCGCAGCGGTGAGGCGGTCGCGGCGTAAATCGAATGCCGGACGTGACGAGCGGCCGTCGCGGCAAACGCGGCGGCCGTTTCCGTCAGCTCAGCACGACCGCGACGATCATGCCGGCAAAGGTCAGCGCCAGGCCGATGATCAGCATCGGCACCAGACTGCTGCCGGAAAACGGATCGGCCTGATCCTGATGAAACCACGCGCCGTCGATGGCGCGCGCAATTGCCTTCGCCCTGTTCCTCATTGCACTGCTCCTGCTTCGCTTCGCCTGTAACGCTCGCCGACCGCCAGCATCAGGCCCTGTCCGCTGGCGACGCCCATCTCGAGGCTCGAGGCGATGCGCCGCGCGCGATCGATGAAATGCGCCGCCGCGTCAGGCGGGCACAGCTCGGCCGCGGTCGCTTCGAACAGTTCGAGCCAGCGGTCGAAATGCGCGGCGTCGATCGGCAGTGGCATATGCTTGATCATCGGCGTGCCGTGATAGCGCCCGGTCATCAGCGCGACCGAGGACCAGAACGCGCACATCTGCGCCAGATGCGGCTCCCAATTGCTGATCCTGGTCTCGAACACCGGCCCGATCATCGGGTCCTTGCGGACCTTGGCGTAGAAGGCGTGCACCAGCTGCTCGATCATGGCCTCGGTGATCCCGGTCCGCGCGACAATCCCGGCGGTGATCTGCTCGCGGCGCTCTGCTCCTGTCATGGCTTACATCCTAAATAGGTATTTCAAATGCCTATTTAGCCTGCTATAGCTGATCCGCCAAGTGCTGATTTCGAAGGGCTTCCATGCGCCTGACATCGTTCACGGATTTTGCGCTCCGCGCCCTGATGCGGCTGGCCGGCGAGCCGGACCGGTCGTTTGCGACCAGCGAGATCGCGGCCGAGTTCGACATTTCCCGCAATCACCTCGCCAAGGTGGTGCGCGACCTTGCCGACGCCGGCTTCATTGCCACCCAGCGCGGCGCCGGTGGCGGGTTTTCGCTGGCACGGCCGGCGGAGACCATCACCCTCGGCCAGGTTGTCCGTGCGCTGGAAGGCGACAGCGCGCTGGTCGAATGTTTCAGGGATGATGGCGGAGATTGTCTGCTGCTGCCGCGCTGCCGGCTGAAGGCGAAGCTTGCGGCGGCACGCGAGGCCTTCATGCGCGAGCTCGACGGAACGACGCTCGCCGAATGCGCCTACCTGCCGCGTCCCGTCCGCCATCCCGCGAGGGCATCATGACGACGATCACATTCTCGGACGGCGCGTTCGAGGTCGACGCCAACATCGTCGCCGAAGGCCTCGGCATCGGGGTTCCGCTGCTGCAGGCCGGGATGCGCTCGGGCGCAATCACGACGCGCTCGGAGCGCGGGCTCGACGCCGATCAGGGGCGCCATCGCCTCACATTCTTCTCGGGGAGCAAGCGTTTCCGTCTCGTTATCGACGAGCACGGCACGATCATCCAGCGCTCGACGCTGGATTTCGGCAATTCACCGTTGCCACGCGCGGCGCACCGGCCGAGCGGCTAGAGCGTTTTCGAGCGACGTGAGTCTCAGGCGTTCAGCGCCCGAGCGGTGCCGCGCTTCGACGAGGCAGCCTTCTTGCCCGCCGTGTTGATCAGGCTGTGGCCATTCAGGTGCTTGCCGTTCAGCGCCGTGCCGTTGGCGAGCTTGCCGTTTGCTTTGGCTGCCTTCTTCGCCTGCCTCTGCCTGGCCCGCTCCTCGGCCAGTTTCTCGGCCTTGCGCTGTGCCTTCCGCTCGGCCCTTTCCTTCAGCCGCACCCGCTCCGCCCTCGCCTCCGCGCGCTTCTTCTTGCGCTTCTTCTCGCAGGCATCGCACTTGCAGCCGATCGGCTTCAGATAGGCTTTGAAATAGTCGGTTCCGTAGTCGTAATTGATTTCGTCGCCCGGCTCGATGTCCTTGATGGCGCGGATGAACACCTTGCGCTTGCGTGGGCGAACGTCGGATTCCGCGTTCGGCCTGCAAGCGTGGTTGATATAGCGCGCGACGTTTTCGCGGATCGAGCCGTCGATGGTCCAGCGGTTGGTGAGCTCGAACAGATATTTGTTCTCGATCGCGTCCTCATCCTTCTTCTTCGAGTCGAGCAACGGCCCGAAATAACGGATGATCTTGGTGCCTTTCTTGATCGGCTTGGTGGCGAAAAGACCAAGACCGGTACGGGAACGGCCGACGCGATAGGGCTTGTTGGATGATATCGTGGGCATGACGATCGAGGTTACGGCACGCAGGTGCACGCGACAGAAGTTGCGAAGCCGCCCTTCTAGGACGATTCCGCGCGCCTGTCAGGTGTTTCCCGCATGTCTATTGAACCTTCCCCAGATTGCATATGTCAGAGACAAAGTAACGTCCGGATCGTAGGTTTCCCCCGATGAAATACCTTGCTTTTGCAACAGTCTTTATGGCGGCTGCCAGCGCAAATCCCGGTCATGCCGGCTCCGAGACGATCAGCAGCAGCTACACATCGACCGCGCCGAAGGCCTGCCGCATGATCGGCAAGCCCAGCGAAAAGGACGGCAGCACCACCAGGGTCTGTCCGGGAAAATCCGGGCTTGTGGTGCTGATCAACGAGGGCGACCTGCGTGAAGTGGTCTCGGTGGGCCGAAACGGCGAGGCAGCCGCCAGGGAACCGGCCGCGCAGGCCTGGTTCGGCCCGTTCAGTTCGACCGGCGACAGGGTCGAATGGCGTGCAGCCGGCGGCAGGCCGTTTGCGATTATCCAGCGCTGGCAGATCGCCGACAACAGCGAACAGGACAAGCGCGGCGGTCCTGTCTCGCGGGCAATGCTCGCCGTGACCCGGCTGCCGCCGGGCGATGTCTGCCATGTCGCCTTTGTCGACGTCGCGGCCAATCCCAACGCCAACGCGCTGGCGCGGCAGGCCGCCGACGATTTCGCCCGCGATTTCAAATGCGGCACGGATACGGTGAAGACGATCGGACAGAGCGGCCGGACCACGTCGCTTGTGAGGCGCTAGTGCGCTGAATGCGAAGTTCGTGCGATTTCGCGGCAGCCACTTTCACGAACTTCGCATTCATAAAGCACACTAGAATCATAAGTTTGCTAGTGTCCTTATCGAATCCGAAGTTCGCTCCGAAGGTGCGGCAAATGATGCGAACTTCGGATTCGGGACACTAGTCCACGGGCAGCACCGGTTATTGCCGCGCCGAGCGGCCCGCGGACAATCGCAGCATTGCGGTCAACAGCGTTTCCGCGGATGTGCCCTCGGGCGACCGATCCAGGATCGTCTTGAGGCGTCCGTCGAGCAGCAGCATGGTGAAACCATGCACCAGCGACCAGGCCGACGCGATCGCGGCGGCCTGATCCAGCGTAAGCTGCTCCTTGGAAATCTGCTCGTGCCGGCTGGCGCCGACGCCGCGGGTCAGCCCTGCGAACGAAGCCTCGGATGCCTCGTGCAGCGACGGGCGCGAATGATCGAGCCGCTCGCTGCGGAACATCAGCCCGTACATGCCGGGATGTGCCTGCGCATAGGCAACATAAGCCTTGGCGCTCGCCACGCCCTTCTCGGGCGTCGTGGCCGCCGAAGCGTCCGCAGCCGCCATCGCGAGGCCAAATTGCCGGAAACCGATCGCCGCGAGTTCGCTGAGCAAACCGGTGAGATCGCCGAAATGATGCGTCGGGGCGGCGTGCGATACGCCGGCCTCGCGCGCCACCGCACGCAATGTCAGCCCCGCCAATCCATCACGCTCGAGCACGCGCTCGGCGGCCTTCAACAGTGCCTCATGCAGATCGCCATGGTGATACGGCGTGTCGTTGGCGCGGCGCCGCCGTTGGACCGGACGAGCTGCCACAGTCCGTCCAACCCGGCGGGTCGGAGCCCGTGCCGGGCGAGTCGCCTTGTTTTCTTTGGAGATTCTTGCCATCGGGCCCTTATAGGTCGCAATTTTTACACTGTAAAGATTTTGCTTGACGATCGGCGGCGTCATCCTTACTGATATCTTTACGATGTAAAGATCATAATGCAGGGAGATGCGGAATGCTCGACCAGGTCACATCCAACGCTGCGCGCACCAATCTGGCGCCGATCCCATTCGAAGCCGACGCGCCGTTCCTGAAGATCTCGGGCGAATTGCCGCGCGAGCTGAACGGCACGCTCTATCGCAACGGCCCCAATCCGCAGTTCGAGGCGCCGGGTGCGCACTGGTTCGTCGGCGACGGCATGCTGCACGCCTTCCATCTCGAGAACGGCCGCGCCAGCTACCGCAACCGCTGGGTCCGTACGCCGAAATGGCAGGCCGAGCACGATGCCGGCCGCGCGCTGTTCGGCGGCTTCGGCCGCAAGATGCCGGATGCGCCGGCCACCACGACGACGGACGGCGGCGTCGCCAACACCAACATCATCTTCCATGGCGGCCGGCTGCTCGCGCTGGAGGAAGGCCATCTGCCGACCGAGATCGAGCCCGGCACGCTCAATCGCCTCGGCTATTGCGACTACAAGGGTGCGATCTCCGGCCCCTTCACCGCGCATCCCAAGATCGATCCGGCGACCGGCGAAATGGTGTTCTTCGGCTACAACGCCGCGGGCCCGCTGACGCCGGCGCTGTCGTTCGGCGCGGTGAGCTCGTCCGGCGTGGTGACGCGGTTCGAACGCTTCGAGGCGCCTTATGCCAGCATGGTGCACGACTTCATCGTCACCGAGAATCATGTGCTGTTTCCGATCCTGCCGATCACCGGCAGCATGCAGCGCGCGATGCGCGGACAGGCGCCGTACGCCTGGGAGCCGGAGAAAGGCGCCTATGTCGGCGTGATGAAGCGCAGCGGCGCGTCAAAGGACATCGTCTGGTTCCGCGCCGAGACCTGCTACGTTTTCCACGTGATGAACGCGTGGGAAGATGGCAACCGCATCATCGCCGACGTGATGCAGTTCGAGGAAGCGCCGCTGTTCAATCATCCCGACGGCTCGCCGACCGATCCGCAGAAGAACCGCGCGCGCTATTGCCGCTGGACCTTCGACCTCTCCGGCAACACCGACCGCTTCACGCAAACCTATCTCGACGACCTCACCGGCGAATTCCCCCGCGTCGACGATCGGCGCGCCGGATTTGCCAGCAATCACGGCTGGTACGCCTGCGCCAACCCGGATCTGCCGATGTTCGGTGCGCTGTCGGGCATCGTGCATGTCGACGGCCGTGGCAAGCGGCTCGGCCATTATCTGCTGCCCGCCGGCGACACGATCTCGGAGCCTGTGTTCGTCGAGCGCAGCGCTGACGCCGCGGAAGGCGACGGCTGGCTGCTCGCGGTGGTCTGGCGCGCCCGCGAAAACCGCAGCGACCTCGCCGTGTTCAACGCGCAAGATGTCGAAGCGGGCCCGACCGCGCTGGTCCATCTCGGCCACCGCGTGCCCGATGGATTCCACGGCAATTGGGTGGGGGCGGAGTAGCCGACGACCACCCCGGACGTCAGTGCGCCAACCCCTCCACGCGTCATGCCCGGGCTTGTCCCGGGCATCCACGTCGTTGCCGCCGCCGACCGAAAACGAGCGGTCGCCACTTTATGTCATTGGCAAATCTTTTATTTTTCCGCCACCTCACGATTTTGACACTGTAAAGATTTCGCTTGACGCCTCCATTGCTCACCGTTAGGGTATCTTTACGTTGTAAAGATAAGCCGATGAGGCTCACCATGACGATCTTCCTGATCCTCGCTCCCTACGGCGCCTTCGCCATGCTGATGCTGGTGACCTCGGCCACGGTGAGCCTGCTCAGTGCTGCACTGATCTGCCTTGCCGTGATCGCGTTCGATGTCGCGCGCGGCCGCAGCATCAAGATCCTCGGCGTCGGTTCGGTCGTCATCTTCGCCGCGATCGGCTTCTACCTCACCTTCGTCGATGCGACGCCGAGCAACACCGCGGTGAAGATCGCGGTCGATGCCGGCATCCTGCTGGTGTCGCTCGGCTCGATCATGATCGGCCGTCCCTTCACGCGGCAATATGCGCTGGAGCAGGTCGATGCCGAGACCGCGAAGCTGCCCGGCTTCCTCCATGCCAACTACCTGATCACCGGCGCCTGGACCGCCGCGATGCTGCTCATGCTGATTGGCAACGTTGCGGTGCTATACGTGCCGGCGCTGCCGCTGTGGACCGGCCTCTTGATCGCCTTCGCCGCACGCAATGCCGCGGTCGGCTTTACCCACTGGTATCCGCACTATCGCGCGGTCAAGGACGCGACGCCGCCGGCCGGCGCGCTGCCCTCACGCTAGACGCTACCATAACGACATCACCACGATCATCCCGAGGAAACGGAAACCACGACGATGAAGAGCGTATTTGCCAGGCTTGCGAGCGACTTCCTCTCCACCATCGTCTTCCTGGTGGTCTATTTCGCCACCGACAATGTCCTGATCGCCACCGGCGTTGCGATCGCGGGCGCAATCGCGCAAGTGGTCTATGCGCGGGTCAAGGGACAGTCGCTCGGCTACATGACCTGGGCGAGCCTTGGGCTGGTGATCGTGCTCGGCGGCGCGACGCTTTTCACCAACGATCCGCGCTTCGTGCTGGCGAAGCCGGCCATCGGCCACATCGCGATCGGCGCGATCATGCTCAAGCGCGGCTGGATGCTGCGCTATCTGCCGCCGATCGTGACCGAGACAATTCCGGAATACGCCACCCTCGCCGGCTACGCCTGGGCCGGGCTGATGTTCATTCTCGCCGCCGGCACCATTGCGATCGCGGCGACCGGCGACATGAAGCTGTGGGCGTTCTACGTGTCGGTGGTGCTGGTCGGCGCCAAGATCGCCGCCTTCGCGATCCAGTATGTCGCCTTCCGCGTCCTGGTCGGAAGCCGGCTGCGCGCCGCCGCCCGCGCCTGATCGCAGCAAGCCGCGAACTAGGCGCGCGCGGCAAGATGGGCTATACCCGCGCAAGCGTTTTCTTCACGCGAACCGGTAGCCATTTCGCTTGAAGGCGCTTCACCTGGAGGGGAGACATCAATGGCGGTGGACGGAAACTGGAATCTCACGATGACGACGCCGATGGGCGAGCGCAAGGCGACGCTGTCGCTGGCAAGCTCGGGCGGCACGCTCACCGGCACGCAGGGCGCCGAGGGCAACTCCACCGAAATCTTCGACGGCACCGTGAACGGCGACGACGTCGCCTGGAAGGTTTCCATCACCAACCCGATGCCGCTGACGCTCGAATTCACCGGCAAGGTCTCCGGCGACGGCATCTCCGGCGAGATGGGCATCGGCCCGATGGGCAGCTTCCCCTTCACCGGCACGCGGGCGTAACCGCAGCACGCGCACCACGCATGCGCATCCTGGCATCCGTTACCGTCCTGGCGTTATCAGCCACGACGGCTTCCGCACAGCAGGCAAGCGAAGCCGAACCGGCGTGGCGCGCGAGCGCGGTCGCGCTGGTGCCGGCCGGATATGTTGCGGGCAGCTCTTCCAGCACGGATACCGCCGGCACCACCGGCTACCTCGCGGTCTATGCCGCGAGCGCAGACGACCCGAAGACGCCGGCAAGCGTCTTCGCGCCGCGTCAGATGATGGTTGTGACCCTAAGCAAGGATGGCACGACGGCGCTGTCGGCCGAATTGAAGCCGCGCGGTCCCGGCGACATCGCGACCGGACATGCCGACGGGTCGGACAATGACTTTGCCGCACGCCAGGCCGAGCTTGACGCGAAGCGAAACGCACTGCCCGCTGGCACCGAGCCATGCGACCTCGGCGCCTGGTCGGAGGACAAGGACCTCGCAGGCCTCAACGTGCGCGCGGAGCCGTCAGTGAAGGCACGCGTGCTCGGCAAGCTGCCGCCGCCTTACCATCTCAAGATGGGCGGGGCCGAGAACACGCCGGAGGGCGGCTGGCTCACCGAGTTTCGTATCATCGGGTTCAAGGACGGCTGGTTCCTGATCGAGGGCGCGATGCCGCCGGGCAAGGCCTACGAGGACGACAAACGCTATCCGCGCAACGCGCCAAAGCCTTATGCCGGGCGCGGATGGGTTGCCGCCAACAAGGTCGGCGCGAGCTACGCCAACGGCTACACCCGCATGGGCGGGCTGTTCCAGGCGCCCTTTGTCGATGCCAAATGGACGCCGGCGCTGCGCAAGCTTGGCGGTGAGTTCGACACCGACGACGGTCCGAAACGCATCCTCGCCTGCAGCGGGCACTGGGCGCTGGTGGAGAGCCATGACGGCGTGCGCGGCTGGTGGCGCAGCCTGTGCTCCAACCAGGTGACGAACTGCAGCTAGAACCAGATCTGCATCGGCAGATCGTGCGCGTCTCGCGGCGGCGCTTCGGGAACGCTTCCGCATGGTTCGCGCGCAGCCAGCGCCACTGCACACGCATCCAGCACATCGTCGCGCTTCGCGCCGGTGCCGATCCGCATCCGGGTGAGCCAGCGATCGATCTCGCGGAAGCCTGATCGCTTCAGCAGCCTGCAGCGCAGCGCATCGCCCTCCTCCGACTTCTTGCGCGGCAAGGGCTCGCCGCCGTTCAGCTGCAAGAACACCAGTTCGGGATGCACCTCGCGGACATCGCGCGTGGCGTTCGCGCGCACGAACGCATCGACCTCCATGATCTTCTTGCCGAGATGCCAGAGCTGGCGCGACACACGGGTCTGGCCGCGGCGCAGTGCTTCCGCATTCGCGAGATCGGGATCGTCAAACTGCTGCCACAGCCAGCGCCGCGCGCCGGTGAAGACGCGCGAGGTGTGCGGGCGCAATCGCACGCGCGCAAGAAGGTCGCAATCGCGCTCGCCGTCATCGGTCAGACCGATCGGGATATCGATCCCGGCGCGATCGAACGGACGCGAAAGCGCGTCCGCAATATCGCTGTGAAAGGAAATCGTACGCTGGTCGCCGTCGATGGTGACGGCGACCCAGCCCTTGGAGAACCCGTCGAGGCCGACCGCAATCAACCCCGATCCTCAACCGAGATTCAATTCCTTGAAGAAGTCGTTGCCCTTGTCGTCGATGATGATGAAGGCCGGGAAATCGACCACCTCGATGCGCCAGATCGCTTCCATGCCGAGCTCGGGATACTCGACCACCTCGACCTTCTTGATGCAGTGCTCGGCGAGGTTCGCCGCGGCGCCGCCGATCGAGCCGAGGTAGAAGCCGCCATGCTTCTTGCAAGCCTCGCGCACAGCGACCGCGCGGTTGCCCTTGGCAACCATCACCATCGAGCCGCCGGCCGCCTGGAACTGGTCGACGAAGGAATCCATGCGTCCCGCCGTGGTCGGGCCGAATGCACCGGAGGCGTAGCCATCGGGCGTCTTGGCGGGACCGGCGTAATAGACCGGATGGTTCTTGAAATAATCCGGCAACGGCTCGCCCTTCTCCAGCCGCTCGCGCAGCTTGGCGTGCGCCGAGTCGCGCGCCACGATCATGGTGCCGGTCATCGAGACGCGGGTCTTGATCGGATATTGCGACAGCGTCGCCAGGATCTCCTTCATCGGCTTGTTGAGGTCGATCTTGACGACCTCACCGCCGAGCGACTGCTCCACCGCAGGCAGATACTGCGCCGGGTTGTGCTCGAGCTCCTCGAGATAGACGCCGTCCCTGGTGATCTTGCCGAGCACCTGGCGGTCCGCCGAACAGGAGACGCCGAGCCCAATCGGCAGCGAGGCGCCGTGGCGCGGCATGCGGATCACGCGCACGTCATGGCAGAAATACTTGCCGCCGAACTGCGCGCCGACGCCGAGCGACTGCGTCATCTTGAGGATTTCCTGCTCCATCTCGAGATCGCGGAACGCATTGCCGTCGGCCGAGCCGTGGGTCGGCAGCGCGTCGAGATAGCGGGCCGAGGCAAGCTTCACGGTCTTCATGCAGAGCTCGGCCGAGGTGCCGCCGATCACGATCGCAAGGTGGTACGGGGGACACGCCGCGGTGCCGAGCGTCAGCACCTTCTCCTTCAGGAAGGCCAGCAACCGGTCCTTGGTCAGCACCGAGGGCGTCGCCTGGAACAGGAAGCTCTTGTTGGCGCTTCCGCCGCCCTTGGCCATGAACATGAACTTGTAAGCATCATCGCCCTCGGCGTAGATCTCGCACTGCGCCGGCATGTTGTTGGCGGTGTTCTTCTCCTCATACATCGACAAGGGAGCGACCTGCGAGTAGCGCAGATTGCGGCGCAGATAGGCATCGCGCGCGCCTTCGGACAGCGCAGCCTCGTCGTCACCGTCGGTGATGACGTTGCATCCCTTCTTGCCCATGATGATTGCGGTACCGGTGTCCTGGCACATCGGCAGCACGCCGCCGGCCGCGATGTTGGCATTCTTCAGGAAGTCGAAGGCGACGAACTTGTCGTTGTCGCTGGCTTCCTTGTCCTCGAGGATCGAGCGGAGCTGCTTCAGATGACCCGGCCGCAGATAGTGGTTGATGTCGCCGAAGGCGGCCTCGGAGAGCGCGCGCAGCGCCTCCCGCGACACCACAAGCATGTCCTTGCCCAACACCTTCTCGACCCGGACGCCCTCGCTCGTGACCTTCTTGTAGGGCGTGGTGTCGGCACCAAGCGGGAACAGAGGCGTGTGCTTGTAGGGCGGAACAGGCTTTTGCTGGTCGGGAAAGGCTGAGGGGGCGTTCATGAGCTGCTCGTCGGTTTCGAAAGGCCGGTGCCGGCCGCGGGGCCGCCGGCAATGTAGAGCCGTTCTAAGCCTTTTTCCGACAAAGGAAAGGGAAGCGGGCCGCCTTCCAGCCATGCGCGGGACTGGCAATCCACGTGCTATGTTTCATGCCATCGTAATCCCAAGTTGCCACAACGCCGGCAAGCCGCGGAACGGCCAAGGAAACCATCAGGAAGCCATCAGGAGACCTTCATGAAGACAGCGCTTTTCGTCCGGTTCGCGGCGCTGGCCTTGTTGATCGCGATCCCGACCGGCGCCGATGCCGCCCGCCTCGGCAGGCCCTGCGGCGGCCTTGCCGGACTGCAATGCAGCGGTCGCGGCCAGTTCTGCCAGTTCAAGCCCGGGACCTGCGGCCGCTTCGACCAGACCGGCACCTGCGCGTTCCGCCCGACGATCTGCAACAAGATCTTCAAGCCCGTATGCGGCTGCGACGGCAAGACCTATGGCAATGATTGCGAGCGCCGGGCCGCCGGGGCTTCCAAAGCGCAGGACGGCAGGTGCGCGTCCTGACGTGGCCATATTGACGCGCTCCGCGGGAGCCTGCATGTAGCTTCGCGTACTTTCATACCGCGGGGGGTATTTCGTGACAGCATCGTTGCGCCGACGCTTGCCTTTGGGCATCCGCTCCACTCTGCCGGCCGCGCTGATCGCGCTGGCGACGGTTTTCGTCGCAGCGCCTGCGCATGCCGATCCCTGCGTGGACATCGCCAAGCAGCTCGCCGGCCAGATCGACGGACTGAAGGTCAATTTCAGCGCCGCCAACATCACCTACCTCACGCATCCGGCGGCAAAGGAATTGTCGCTCGGCTGCCGCGGCAAGGATTATTCGATCGAGCTCTACGCCAAGACCGATCGCAAGATGAAGCCGGAGTTCTTCAACCTGGTCGGCTCCGCCACCGCGCTGATCTTCACCGTGCCGAAGGACGACGCCGTCACCGGCACCTCGCGCTGCCTGAAGCGCATGGGCATCTTGCGCGGCAAACACCATCACGATGCGCTATCGCCGCCTCAACCTCGAATGCACCCGCAACAAGACCGACGCCTCGATCACGGTTCGCCGCGGCAACAACGAGTGATCAGCCTTCGCTGGTGATGCGCGCGATGGCGTCGAGCACCCGGCCCCATCCCGGGCTCATCATGTCGAAGGCGAAGCGGTTGCCCGGCAGCACGAAGCCGTCATGCACCATCCGCAGATGGGTGCCGCCCTCGACCGGCGTCAGCGTCCAGGTGACGATCGTGTCGAGCTTCGAGCCGTATTCCGGATTGGTATCAGCGCCGCCCTTCCAGGAGTAGCGCAACAGGCGCGGCGGATCGCAATCCAGCACCTCACAATGCACGACACCGTCCCAGTCGCCCATCGGCTTGGTGTGGAAATTGAAGCGATGGCCAACGGCCGGCACGAAATCGTTCGGCATCAGCCATTTCGTGATCCGATCGCTCGTCGTCAGCGTCCGCCAGATCTTCTCGGCCGCGTAGGGCAGCACCTTCTCGACCGTGATCGCGTGCGTCTCACCCATCACTCACTCTCCTTCAACAGCCGTTCCAGATTTGCGAAGCGCTCGGTCCAGAACGTCTCGTAGTGGCCGAGCCAGTCGATCAGCGGACCGAGCCCCTTCGGCGCGATGCGATAATGGATATGGCGGCCCTCGCGCCGCTCGGCGACCAGCCCGGCATCGCGCAGCGCGCGCAGATGTTGCGACACCGCCGGCTGCGACACCTTTGAACCCTGCACCAGGCCGGTCGCGGCGATCTCGCCTTCCCGCGCGATCCGCTCGAACACCGCTCGCCGCGTCGGGTCCGCGAGGGTCTTCAACACATCGGTCAGCTGCGTGGCGACAGGCATGAAAGTATATAAGCAATTGCTTATATGATTGTCAAGACAGTCGCGACGCTGGAACGTCTCGCCTGCTCCGAAAGTTGATCGCTGCGGTCGCATGTTTGCCGGGAAAACGGTGCGATAATATCAACTGGAATCGCGCGGAGCCGCTCATGATCGCAAAGCTCCTTCTGCAGAATACCTTCTTCGTCATCGCCATGGCCGTGCTGCTGTTTGCCTTCGCAGGTACGCTGCACTGGCCCGGCGCATGGGCCTATCTGATCGCCTCGGCCGTGATCGGCCCGGCCTGCGGGCTGTGGCTCGCCAAGGTCGATCCCGGGCTGCTGGCCGAGCGCATGCGCCTCACCGCGCGTGAAGGCCAGCCCACCGAGGACAAGCGGTTCATGCTGGTGTTCCTGGTCGTTGCCGTGCTGTGGTTCGTCGCGATGGGGCTCGAGCGGCGCTTTGGCGACGTCAATGACGGCGTGCCGCTGATCGTGCTCGGCCTTGTGCTGTATCTGGTCTCGACCGTGGCGATCCTGTGGGTGTTCCGCACCAACTCGTTCGCCGCGCCGGTCGTGAAGGTGCAGACCGAGCGCGACCATCACGTCATCTCGACCGGTCCCTACGCGCTGGTCCGCCATCCGATGTATACGAGCGTGATGCTGTTCTTCATCGGCGTGCCGCTGACGCTCGGCTCCTGGTGGGGCCTCGCCTTCGTGCCGGTGTTCTTCGTGATGTTTGCGATCCGCACAGGGATCGAGGAGCGCGCGCTGGTGACGGGGTTGTCAGGCTACGCCGATTATGCGGCACGGGTGCGCTACCGCCTCGTACCCGGGCTGTGGTGAGGGATCATCATGGCAGAGAGCAAGACCTACACCGGCGGTTGCCATTGCGGACAGGTCCGCTTCGAATGCACCACCGATATGGCCATGGTGACGGCCTGCAACTGCTCGATCTGCACCAAGAAGGGCCTGCACTTCGTGTTCATGCCGCCGTCGAGCTTCCAGCTTCGCGCCGGCGCCGAGAACCTCAAGGAATATCTCTTCAACCGCCATGCGATCCGCCATCAGCTTTGCGTCGATTGCGGCGTCGACGTGTTCGCGCGCGGCAAGAAGCCCGACGGCACCGACATCGTGGCGCTGAATGTCAGCTGCATCGATGGCATCGATCTGTCGAGGATCGCGATGACGCCGGTGGATGGGCGGAGCCGGTAGCCTTCCACGCCGTCATTCCGGGGCACGCGGAGCGTGAACCCGGAATCCAGAGATTGTGGCGCGAGATTCCGGGTTCGCTTCGCGCCCCGGAATGACGGCGATCACAAATCCAGTGCCTTGTAGCGCCGGAAAATGCCCTCTTCGTTGAATGGAATCCGCCGCTCGCTCGCCAGATACGCCTTGATGTTCGGCCGCTCGGCGACGCGATCGCGCAGCGCGATCAGGCGCGGGATCTTCTTCTCGAACGCCGCCATCCGCTTCGGAAACGCGTAGCGCAGGCCCTCCACGATCTGGAACAGCGAGAGGTCGGCGTAGGTCAGCCGGCGTCCGGTGACGAACGCACCGCGGTTGGCTTGCACGAGATCCTCGAAATAGCCGAGATATTTCGGCACCCGCGAATCCCAGAACTCCGCGGTGCGCTTCTTCGCCGGAGCCTTCTGGTCTTCGTAATACAGCGATGGCCCGAGCGGATGATGGGTGTCGTGGATCTCCACCACGAAGTCCGCGATCGTCAGCTGCAGCTGGTGCACCCAGAGCTTTCCGCCCTCCGCCTTCGGCGCGAGGCCGTGGCGCGCGCCGAGATAGAGCAGGATGTTGGCGGTCTGCCCGATCACGAGACTGCCGGCCTTGAGGAACGGCGGCGCGAAGGGCGGCGTGCCCTTGTGTGCCTCCATCATCTTCGTCATGGCACCCATGCCGCTCTTGGCGCGCGCGACATCGGTGTAGCCGGCGCCCGCATCCTCGAGCGCGAGGCGGACATATTCGCCGCGGCCCTGGATCATCGGCCAGTAGTAAAGCTGATAGTGCATGCACTTACCTCCGAAAACTTCGCCGCATCGCTTCGCTTCACCTCGATCGTAGCCACGCCGCGGTCAGATCGTCCATCGCGCACCGCTGCCTGTGCGAACCGCACAGAGGCTGCTAAGGTTCCAACGTCGAATCTTTCGATGAGGGATCATCTTATGGCGGACAGCAAGAAGAAGCGGGGCGCGGCAGATCGCGCTCTGATCGCGTTGAGCGAGTCCTACGAAGTTGCGTACTGGTCCAAGAAGTTCAAGGTCACGCCGGCGAAGCTGAAGGCCGCGGTCAAGAAGGTCGGGCATTCCGCCAAGAAGGTGGAAGCCCATTTCGAGGAGCAGCGCCACAAGGCCGCCGACCGCGCGCGGATCGCGATCAGCGAGCCCTACGAGGTCCGCTACTGGTCGAAGAAGTTCAAGGTGACCCCTGCCCGGCTCAAGACCGCGGTCGCCGCGGTCGGACATTCCTCGAAGAAGGTCGAAGCCTATTTCGCGGCGAAGAAAAAAACCGCGAAGAAAAAGAAGGCCGCGAAGAAGACCGCAAAGAAGACCGTCAAGCGCAGGAAGAGCTGAGCGCGATCGTGCTATCCCGTCATTGCGAGGCGCGAGGCGACGAAGCAATCCATCGCTCCGGGCCTATGGTAGGATGGATTCCGTCGCTGCACTCGCAATGACGAAGCAGATGCGCTCTCTCAGTTAGCCGCGAAGCAGTACAGCAGGCCGTCGCCGCCGGTGCTCTTCAGGTCAGCCTGCGAGCAGCCGCCGTCGGGACCGCGCGAGGGATGCGACGTGTTCCAGGATTTTGACGGCTCGTCGTCGCGCAGGCCCTTGCGGTCGAAGTGCCCGAGCATGGCGGCGCCTTGTGTGCTGCTTGTCCAGTTCTTGCAGGTGCGGTCCTCGCCGGCCGCAAACGCTGTACCGTCTGCTTGCGACCCCGTCAGCACGTCGTGGCGGTTCGGCGTGTCGCCGGCACCGTTGACGACCTCGCCCTTCTCGGACAGCGCGGTCTGCTTGGTGAGATTGTTGCCGGCGCTGTGCAGGTCGGCGACGTCCTTGGCGACCACGACGCCCTTTACATTCTTCCACGGTCCCTTGCCGATACGATCGCGCGCATTCTCCGCTGCCTTGCCGTCGGCCGCCTGGGTCGAGAGATAGGCGCGCCAGGTCTTCGGCGCACCGAAGCCGGCGGCCTGCGCCAGCGTCTGGCAATGATTGTCGGCGCCGGCGAGCCCGCCGAGATTGCCGCCGTTGCCGATGCCGTTGCTGGTCAGGAAGAAGCTGGTGTCGGCGGTCTGCGCCGCCGCCGGCGGCGCCGCCACGACGACGAACGCAAGACAGGCCGGAACCGCAATATGCGCAACGATCTTCATCTCAATCCTCCCGATGGTTGTTATGGTCCGCTGAGATCAACCCGCAGGGCCTCCGGATATTCCGGCGCCGCGACATGTGAATGAAGGCACAAAACAAAGGCGCCACGGACGAGGCCGCGGCGCCTTGTATCTGCCATTCTCCGGCAACCGATCAGTTGGTCTGCTGGATCGCCGAAAGCTCCCAATTGCCGCCGCGCTGGCGTACGAAGGTCCAGACCTCAGTGACCTCCTCCGGCTGCGTGCCGCCGCCGACCTGACGGCCGGTGCCGCGCTCGAGCACGGTGTCGACCAGCGAGTAGCGCATCGCGACCGTCGCATACTCGCTGTCGCCTTCGCGCCAGGCTTCCGCCAGATCGCCCTGCAGCAGCTTCACATTGGTCACCTTGTTGGTGACGTTGCGCGCCTTGTTCTCCTCGAGATCCTTCGAGAAGTACGACACCATCTCCGGCGTCGCGAGCGTGTGCAGCTTCGCGATGTCCTCGTTCGACCACGCGGTCTGGATGTCGCCGAGCAGCCGTTCGAACGTCTCATAGTCGCCAGGCGTGATCTCGACCGGCGCATTCGATCCGCCGCCAAGGCCGAAGCCGAAGCCCGAGCGGGCGTTCGCCTGCGGACCGGGGCCGACGTCGGGGCCACCGGCATAGGCGGCCGCCGGCGTGTTGCGGCGCTGCCACCACGACATCGCAAGGCGAACCACGAGCACGATCAGACCGATCTGCAGCAAGAGGCCGAGCATCGACGACAAGCCGCCGAGACCCGAGAACAACCCGCCGCCGAACAGCATGCCGAACAGGCCGGCGCCAAGGAAGCCCGCGGCCAGGCCGCCGAGCAGGCCGCGGCCCATTCCGCCGCGACCAAACAGGCCGCCGGAATTTGCCGCCGCCGGCGAGCCCATGTTCGGGCTACCAGGCTGGCTGAAGGTGCGGTTCATCGGCGCAACCGAGCCCGGCGCCGTGTTGGTCGAGGGCGGCGCGGAGAATGTCCGCGAGCCGCGCGAGCCGCCGCCGCCAACGCGGGCGTCGGCCGCCGAAACGGTCATCATCACGGGCAGCGCCAGTGCCATCGCGACGGCGATCGCCCGAACAATTCCACGCGTGCGTTGCGAGAAATTCATGTTGGTTTCCTCAAAGGATTCCCCGGCATGGGGAAACGCCCCTAAGATGGGCAGGGACGGTTAAAAGTGAAGCGGGAAACGGGAACCGCGGCTGCGGCCCTCGGTCGCGGAGATGTGACACTATGGTCCTTGTGGATGCGACGGCGCGTCCTACCGCGGGATGAGGCCCGGTTTCAACCACAGTTACCGCGGAATTTCGCCTCGCACTTGCGAGAAGTAAAGCCGGTTGCCGCGGCAACCGGCTAGTTCGCCGTCATGGTTTCCTTCACCGCGGCGACCAGCTGCGTCAACGTGAAGGGTTTCGGCAGGAACGCGAACTGCTGGTTCTCCGGCAGGCTCTTCTCGAAGGCGTCCTCGGCATAGCCTGAGACGAAGATGATCTTCAGCTCCGCGTTGCGGCTGCGCATTTCCTTCAGCAGCGTCGGGCCGTCCATCTCCGGCATCACGACGTCGGAGACGACGAGATCGACGGCGCCGTTCTTCTCCTCGAACGCCTCCAGCGCCTCGACGCCGTTCGCCGCCTCGATCACGCTGTAGCCGCGCGAACGCAGGCCGCGCGCATTGAGCGAGCGCAAACCGTCCTCGTCCTCGACCAGCAGGATGGTGCCCTGCCCGGTCAGGTCCGGCTTCGGCTTGGCGGCTTCCGTGACGGCGGCGGTTTCCTTGGCCGCACCGTTGCCGGCATGGGCCTCCGGTGCGACCTCCTGCTGCTGGCGATGCCGCGGCAGATAGATCCGGAACGTGGTGCCGCCGCCCGGCACGGAATCGACATAGACGAAGCCGCCGGTCTGCTTGACGATGCCGTAGACCGTGGACAGGCCGAGACCGGTCCCCTTGCCGACTTCCTTGGTCGAGAAGAACGGCTCGAAGATCTTGTCGATGATCTCGGCCGGAATGCCGGTGCCGGTGTCGGCGATCTCGATCTTCACATAGTCCGCCGCCGGCATGCCCTTGTTGGCGAGTTGGGCGGCTTCCTCGGTCGGCACATTGGCGGTGCGGATGATCAGCTTGCCACCGTCGGGCATCGCATCGCGCGCGTTGACCGCGAGATTGACCACCACCTGCTCGAACTGCGAGACGTCAACCTTCACCGGCCACAGGTCGCGGCCATGCACGAGGTCGAGCTTGACCTTCTCGCCGATCAGCCGGCGCAGCAGCATGGTGAGGTCGCTCAATGCATCGCCGAGATCGAGCACCTGCGGCCGCAGCGTCTGGCGGCGCGAGAATGCAAGCAGCTGCCGCACCAGCGTCGCGGCGCGGGTGGCGTTCTGCTTGATCTGCATGATGTCCTGGAACGACGGGTCGGTCGGCTTGTGCGCGTTCAGCAGGAAGTCGTTGGCCATCATGATGGCCGACAGCACGTTGTTGAAGTCGTGCGCGATGCCGCCGGCGAGCTGGCCGACCATCTCCATCTTCTGCGACTGGTTGATCTGGTTTTCCAGCGCGCGCCGCTCGGTGGTTTCGAGCATGTAGACGATCGCGGTCTCGGCGTCGCGCTCGTCCTTCTCGACGGTGGTGACGAAGAACTGGGCAAAGCGCTCCTTGGGCCCGTCGAGCATCACCTCGACCGGCGCGATGTCGCCCTGGCCCTCGGCCGCCTGGTTGATCGCGGCGATCAGCAGGCCGCGGTCGCGCGGATTGACGGCGCGGAAGATCGACTTGGCGGCGCCGCCGTCGCCGTTCAGGCCCTGCGCCAGCTTGGCATAGCGCGCATTGGCGCCGACCACATTGCCGCCGCGATCGACGGTCGCGATCGCCATCGGCGTATGGTCGAAGAAGCGCATGAAGCGCACCTCGGCGGCGCGCTCCGGATCGGAATGCTCGTCGCGGGCGCGGCTGATCACCAGCGTGCGCGAGGCGCCCGCCGCGCCGTCGGAGCCGAAAGCGAGCTTGTGATAGAGCCGCACCGGCACGGTCTTGCCGCCGCGCATCCGC
The DNA here is from genome assembly GCF_054058795.1 of Bradyrhizobium sp. USDA 4506. Classification (NCBI taxonomy): domain Bacteria; kingdom Pseudomonadati; phylum Pseudomonadota; class Alphaproteobacteria; order Hyphomicrobiales; family Nitrobacteraceae; genus Bradyrhizobium; species Bradyrhizobium sp. USDA 4506. Next base: position 3,956,436 of record NZ_JBSSBM010000002.1, read on the forward strand.
AGGTCGATGTCGAACACCTCGGTCTTGACCTCGCCCGGCACCGCCGCAATCGAGGTCAACAGCGCCGCGCCGTCGCCCGAGACGATGTCGGTCAGTTTCAGGCCGCCCGAGCCGATCTCGGCCAGATCGTAGTCCAGCCAGTTGGCCAGCGTGGCGTTGACATAGGCGATCTCGCCGGCCGGATTGACCGAGAAGAAGCCGCATGGCGCGTGATCGAGATATTCGATCGCGTGCCGCAGCTCCTGGAACACGTCTTCCTGGCGCTCGCGGTCGCGGGTGACGTCGGCGATCGACCAAACCGCATATTTCGCATCGCGCTTACCCTCGCCGAGTGGGCGTACCCGCAGGCGCAGCCAGCGGCCCTGGCCGGCCTCCTGGCCGGCGACGCGGACCTCCTCCTGCTGCCGCTTGCCCTCGCGGGCAGCCTTCAAAAGGCGGAACACGGCCTCGGAGACGTCGGGGTTGCCGATGAAGACGCGCTCGACCGGACGGACGTCCTGCGGCCCGGCCGCGCCGGTCAGCGTGAGATAGGCGGCGTTGGAATAGACCACGTGGCCGCGGGAGTCGGTGACGACGAGCCCTTCCTGGGCCTGGTCGGCGATCCGCGCCATCACCGGATCATCGGTGGCACGGTCGGAGAAGCGGATGATGCCGGCGGCAAGGGCGAACAGGTTGAACAGCCCGACTGTGGCGAGCAGCGCCAGCACGCCGAGGATATAGGGCTGCGCCTCGGTGCGGCCGATGGTCATCAGCCAGACCGCCACCGCGACGATGCCGGCGGCGATCAGGACCACCAGCAGGATGCTGCCGTTCCGCCGCGCTGGCCCGTGGGCCACGAACGGCTCGGTCACGGAAGGATCGTTGCTATCGGCGGTCATCTGGAGAGACATGGCTCGTCTGCATCACGAAGGCGACCGGCCGGCCACCTCGCCCCTGAGTGCCTGAATCGGACCCGAAAACGCAAGTCCAACAGGCGGCAATTTCGCAAGTTACGCGCATTTCAAGCGGGTTTTCCGCCCCTTACTGCCGCAGGCCGGACAGGCCGCGCCTCAGCCGCATCACGTAGCCGATGATTTCGGCAACCGCGTGATAGTGCTCGACCGGGATCTCCCGGTCGAGCTCGACCGTCGCATAGAGCGCCCGGGCCAGCGCCACGTTCTCCACGATCGGAATGTCGTGCTCCTTGGCGATCTCCCGGATCTTGAAGGCAAGATTGTCGACGCCCTTGGCGACGCAGATCGGCGCCGACATGCTGCGGTCGTAGGCCAGCGCCACCGAATAGTGGGTCGGGTTAGTGATGATCACCGAGGCCTTCGGAACCTGGGCCATCATGCGCTTCTTGGCGCGCTGGACCCGCAATTGCTTGATCCTGCCCTTGACGTGCGGGTCGCCTTCCGACTGCTTGAACTCCTCCTTCATCTCCTGCAGCGACATCTTGTGACGCTCGTACCAGGTCCGGTACTGGAAGAAGTAATCGGCGATCGCGACCGCAGCGAGGATGGCGACCACCGCCGCCAACAGGTGCACCGTCATGCCGGTGATGGCGGGCAGCAGCTCGGCCGGATCGACTCGCAGGAAGGATTCCATCCGCATCCGGTCGGGCCACAGCACCGCGACCATCACGGCGCCGAGCGCAATCAGCTTGAACAGGCCCTTCAGGAAATTCGCCACCGCCTGCTTGCCGAACAGCCGCTTGAAGCCGGCCGCCGGCGAGATCTTGGAGAATTTCGGCTTCAGCTGCTCACCCGACCACACCAGCTGATGCTGCACCATGTTGCCCGCGATCGCGGCCAGCGCCAGCAACAGGAACGGCACGCCGATCGCGGCGACCACCGCGTAGCCGAGCGACTGTGTCAGCGCCAGCAGGCCGGCGCCGTCGATGCGGATCATCCATGAATTGGCGATCAGGTTGCGCAGCGGCATCAAGATGCCGCTGCCGATCGAGCCCGAGAAGGTCGACAGCACCAAGGTGCCGCCGGCGATCACGAACCAGGTATTGACCTCCTGGCTCTTGGCAACGTCACCTTTCTCGAGGGCTTCATCGAGACGTTTTTGCGTAGGGTCTTCTGTTTTGTCTTCGGTATCGTCCGCCACTGCTTCTCCCCCTAATTCATCGGAGCGAGCTGGCGCATGACGCCGAGGAAATAGTCGAGATAGGTGTTCATCATCGCGGCGAGCACGACGCCGAAGATCAGGAACCCGACCATGATCGAGAGCGGCACGCCGACGAAATAGACCTGCATCTGCGGCATCAGCCGCGCCAGCACGCCAAGCCCGATGTTGAAGACCAGGCCGAACACCAGGAACGGCGCGGACAGCTGCAGGCCGATCTTGAAGGCGGCGGAGAAGGCCGAGGTCGCAAGCGCTGCGACATCGCCGGTCGGCATGATCTCGCCCGGCGAGAAAATGCGGTAGCTCTCGCTCAGCGCCGCAATGACGAGATAGTGGCTGTCGGTCGCAAACAGCAGCGTGAGGCCGAGGATGGTGAGGAAGTTGCCGATAATCTGGCCCTGCTGCCCCTGGGTCGGATCGACGGCGGTGACGAAGCCGAGGCCGAGCTGCTGCGCGATCACTGAGCCCGCGACGTTGAGCGCCGACAACGTCACCCGCGCGGTCGCGCCGAGCACGATGCCGATGATGAGCTCATGCACCATCAGGACGCCGAGCGAGGAGATCGACGTCAGGTCGACATGATAGGCGTTGCGATGCAGGGGAAGGATGATCAGCGTCAGCAACAGCGCGATCGACAGCTTGACCCGCGCCGGGATGTTGCTCTCGCCGAAACCGGGCAGCAGCATCACCATCGCGCCCACGCGCGCGAAGACCAGCACGAAGATCGCGGCCAGCGCCGGCAGCAGGGAGACATCGATGCGCATGACCGCGGCATTAGTGCATCAACCGCCGATGATTCGCGACGAAATCCGCATCATGTGGCTACTGAGCGAGTCCGCCATGAACGGCAGCGCCAGCAGCAATGTGACGAAGATCGCGAGGATCTTCGGCACAAAAATCAGGGTCTGTTCCTGGATCTGCGTCAGCGCCTGGAACAGCGACACCACGACGCCGACCACGAGGCCGACCACCATCAGGGGCGACGACACCACCACGATGGTCCAGATCGCATCGCGCGCCACGTCGAGGGTTTCGGGGCCGGTCATTGTTGAGTTCTCGCTGTCAGTTGTTTGCACCGTCGTTCCGGGGCGATGCAACGCATCGAACCCGGAACCTCGAGATCTTTGATGTGCAATTGCACATCTGAGGCTCGATGCTGCGCATCGCCCCGGGATGGCGTCGCAAGCGACGTCAGATCGGCATCTTCATGATGTCTTCATAGGCCTGGATCACGCGGTCGCGCACCGAGACCAGCGTCGACACCGCAACGTCGGTGTCGGCGACCGCCGTCACCACATCCATCACGTTCGCCTTGCCCGAGGTCATCGCCATGGTCTGCGCGTCGGACTTCTTGCCCGCCTCCAGGACGCTGCCGACGGAGTCCTTCAGCAGCGCGCTGAAGGATGGGCCGGCGACGGCCTGCCCGGCCTTCTCGGCGCCGCCGCGCTCCATCATCTTGGCGAGGTTGGCGTAGGCGTTGGCGGCGACTGTCGGTGAAGCCATGATTTACGTTCCCTGTTCTTGTTGCGTCAGGACTTGAGGATGTCGAGCGTGCGCTGGATCATCCGCCGCGTCGCGCTGATGATGTTGAGGTTGGCCTCGTAGGAGCGCTGGGCGTCGCGCATGTCGGTCATTTCGACCATCGCATTGACGTTCGGATATTTGACGTTGCCCGAGGCGTCCGCCGCCGGATTGCCCGGCTCGTGCTTGACACGGAACGAAGACTGGTCGGGGCGGATCCGGCCCAGCGCCACGACCTGGGCGTCGAGCGTGCGATCGAGCGTGGAGGAGAAGGTCGGCACCTTGCGGCGGTAAGGGTCGCCGCCCGCGGTCTGCGCCGTCGAATCGGCATTGGCGATATTTTCCGAGATCACCCGCATGCGCCCCGCCTGCGCCCGCAGGCCTGAGGTCGCGATGCTCATCGAGCGGGCGAAATCGCTTGTTCCATCTGCCATGGGATCCTCCTGCCGCCGTCAGGCGGGCTACCCTTGCTCTAGCCCTTGCCGATCGCAGTCTTCAGCAGATGCAGGCTGCGGCTGTAGAGCGCGGTGACGGCCGCATAGTCCATCTGGTTGGCCGACACTTTCAGCATCTGCTCCTCGAGATTGACCGCGTTGCCGGCCGGACGGGTCTGGAACCCGCTCTTGCCGCGATCGTTGTCGAAGCTGTCGGGCGCGCCGGACGCCGCCATGTGGGTAGCGCTGGTCTGCATCATCGGCAGCGTCCCCACGCCGCCGCCAACCGTGGCGCCGGCCCGGTCGAACTTCGGCTCGACCAGGTCGCGCGGCCGGAAGTTCGGCGTGTCGGAATTGGAAATGTTCTCGGCGAGCACCCGCTGGCGCTCCTGGTGCCACTGCATCTTGGTGCGCAACGCCGACAGGATCGGGAGATCGTTCATGGCCATCGCCGCGGCTCCGTTAACCTCTGGGCTCTTCCGAGGTAGGCAGAATTTGCCCGGTGTATGGTTAACGGGTGGTTAAAATGCCGGACGGATCCGTGGAGAACGCCGCAACTGCAGCCTGCGAGCGCATTTTCGCCACGAATGCTGCGTTAACCAGCACAAACCAAGACAGTGTGGGGCACTGAGAAGTCGTTTTGGGACAAGCGATTCTTGGTTTATTAATAGAACAGTGGGCTGCAAGCCGCTGGGAATTAAGAAATAAGGCGAATCTCGGGCGCGATTCGCTGCGCAAACCGCACCTATCAATCCGCGCCCGTTGATGGCGAAAGCTGAGGAAGGCCAAGATGGCCGGGGACTCCAATATGCAGGTCATTACATTCGTCTTGGCATTCGTTGTCGTGCTGGCGCTGATCGGCGTGACCGCATGGCTCGTCCGCCGCTTCGCCGGAAACCGCCTCGGGGCCAACGCCAACCGAGGACGCATGCCGCGCCTGGCGGTGATCGACGCTGCCGCCGTCGACGGGCGGCGCCGCCTGGTGCTGGTCCGCCGCGACAATATCGAGCATCTCCTGATGATCGGCGGCCCCACCGATATCGTTGTCGAGCCGAATATCGTCCGCGCGATGCCCGCGCGCGATCAAATGTCGACCCGCCCCGCTGTCGCAGCCGATGCCGCGCCGCCGCGCGTGGCGCCGCTTCCGGATGCAGCCTGGAACGAGAGCGAAGCCGCCCGCTCCGACAATTTCGACCTTCCCGAGCCGGAGCTGCCGCCGCGTCAGACGCGGCCCTCCTTCGCCGACGAGCTGCGCCGGCCCCCGTCGCCGATCGCCGAGCGTCGCAGCGATCCGCTAGCGGGCTTCACGCCCGAACGCGGCGAGCCGCGGCCCGATCCGATGCCGCCACGCCTGCCGCCGCGCTCCGAGCCGGTCGTCCCGCGTCCGCCGCGCGGCGCCGCCGAGCCGCCGAAGGCGCCGCCACCGCTGCGCACAACCGAGCGCGCCGTGACGCCGCCGCCACCGCCTCCCCAGGCACCGCCGCCGGCTGCAACGCAGGCGCCTCCGGCTCCGCCGCCACCATCGAACGCCGACGCCAATCTCGCCGAGATGGCGCAACGGCTCGAAGCGGCGCTGCGCCGCCCGACCGGCGCCGGCGAGACCGTCGCGCCGCCGGTTGCGCCCGAGGCGCCGCCGGCGCGCCCGCAGCGCAGCGAGCCGCCCGCCCCGCCCGCCGGCGGACAGAAGAGCGGGTTCGAGAATCTCGAGGACGAGATGGCCTCGCTGCTCGGCCGACCGAAGAATCCTTCGTGAGGCCAGGGGCAGTCCCGCGTAGAGTTTTTTTCATCGCTGTCCTGATCGCCGCCGGATCCCTCGCTGATCCGGCGATGGCGCAGGATATCAGCATCAATCTCGGCGGCGGCAATGGCGGCGTGACCGAGCGCGCGATCCAGCTGATTGCGCTACTGACGGTGCTGTCGATCGCGCCGTCGATCCTGATCATGATGACGTCGTTCACGCGCATCGTGGTCGTGCTGTCGCTGCTGCGCACCGCGCTCGGCACCGCCACCGCGCCGCCGAACTCGGTGATGATCGCGCTTGCGATGTTCCTCACCGCCTTCGTGATGGGGCCGGTGCTGCAGAAATCCTATGACGACGGCATCAAGCCGCTGGTCGCCAACCAGATCGGCGTTGAGGACGCGTTGCAGCGCGCCTCGGTCCCCTTGCGCGGCTTCATGCAGAAGAACGTCCGCGAGAAGGATTTGAAGCTATTCATGGACCTCTCGGGCGAGCCGCCGCCGGCGACGCCGGAGGAGATGTCGCTGCGCATCCTGGTGCCGGCCTTCATGATCTCCGAGCTGAAACGCGCCTTCGAGATCGGCTTCCTCTTGTTCCTGCCGTTCCTGATCATCGACCTCGTGGTCGCCTCGGTCCTGATGTCGATGGGCATGATGATGCTGCCGCCGGTGGTGGTCTCGCTGCCGTTCAAGCTGATCTTCTTCGTGCTGGTCGACGGCTGGGCCCTGGTCGCCGGCAGCCTGGTGCAGAGTTACGGCGGGTAGCGCCCTGCGAAACATTCATGGCCGGTCAGCTGGATCGGCCACACCGTTGCACTATCATGCGCGGCACCGCATCCAGGGAGCCGCGCCGTGCAGCAGCCATTCGACCGCGCCGCAGAAGATCTCGGCAACGCCATCCATCTCGAGCATGTCAACGTGCAGGTGCCGGACCAGCGCCTCGCCACGCTGTTCTACGTCGCCGGCATCGGGCTGACCCGCGATCCCTATCTGATGGTCTCCGACAGCAACATGTGGGTGAATGTCGGCCGCAGCCAGTTTCATCTGCCGAGCGGCCGCCAGCAGGTGCTGCGCGGCCACACCGGCATCGTGATCGCCGGGCGGCAGGCCCTGCTGCAGCGGCTCGCCGCCGTCGCGCCCAAGCTCGAGGGCACCGCGTTCAGCTATCGCGAGCGCAATGATCACGTCGAGGCCATCTGCCCCTGGGGCAACCGCCTGCGCTGCTTCGAACCGGACGCCGAACGGTTCGGGCGCATCGCGCTTGGCATACCCTATGTCGAGTTCGAGGTGCCGCGCGGCACGGCTGAGGCGATCTGCAGGTTCTATCCTGAGATCATGGGCATCCCCGCCAGCGTCGTGAACGGCGACGGCGTCGTCGCGCGCGCAAAAGTCGGCAAGGATCAGTACCTGCAATTCCGCGAGAGCGACGCTGCGCAGGGCGAATTCGACGGCCATCACATCCAGATCTACATCACGGACTTCTCGGGCCCCTACCAGCGACTGCGCGAACGCAATCTGGTCTCCCGCGAAGACAATCAATACCAGTACCGCTTCTGCGATATCGTCGATCCGGCCGACGGCCGACATCTGTTCACCGTCGAGCACGAGGTGCGCAGCGCCACGCATCCGATGTTTCTGCGGCCGCTGGTCAATCGCAATCCGGCGCAGACCAACCGCACCTTCGCCAACGGCTATGACCAGGCGCCTTGGGCGATGGGGCCGGACCAGTATGACGGATGAGCGCGCGCTCTTCGGCGTCACGTCATGATCCGCAAATTCCAGCAAACGAGACGACATGCTTCCCTCCCAGCGCCATCTGTTCGAGATTCCACGCGAGGTCTGCTACCTGAATTCGGCGTCCTACAGCCCGCTGCCGCTGAAGACGCTCGATGCCGGCCGCGCGGCGGTGGGACGCAAGGGCCAGCCATGGACGATCGATCCCGGCTTCGCCGGCCGGCAGCATGAGCGCGCCCGTAGCGCGGCGGCCCGCCTGATCAATGCCGCACCTGACGATGTCGCGCTGATCCCCGCGATCAGCTACGGCGTCGCGACGGTGGCGAAGGCGCTGAGCATTCCGCGCGGCACCCGCGTCATCGTGCTGGAGAACGACCATTCCTCGCCGGTCCTCGAATGGCACGCCCGCGCCGAGGCGCAAGGGTTCGTCGTCGACACCGTGCGCCAGCCCGCCGACGGCGACTGGACATCGGCAGTGCTTGCAACGATCGAGCGGCCGGGCGCGCCGCCGGTCGGCCTCGCCTCGATCTCCTCGGTGCACTGGTCGGACGGCGGCATGATCGACGTCGACAAGGTGCAGGCCGCGCTTCGGCAGCACGGCGCAATGTTCGTGATCGACGCGACGCAGAGCGCGGGTGTCGTGGCGATGGACGTGACGAGGCTCGACCCCGACGCCGTGATGTTTCCGACCTACAAATGGCTGATCGGCCCCTACGGGCGCGCCTTCCTCTACATTGCAAAACGCCACCAGAACGGCGTGCCGCTGGAGCAGACCTCCAGCGGCCGCCGCAACGTGAACTCCGAGAATCCGGTCTATTTCGGCGATCTCGCCTATGTCGACAACGCCACGCGTTACGACATGGGCGAGCGCGATCATTTCATCACCCTGGAGATGGCCTCGATCGGCATCGAGATGATGGCGGAATGGGGCGCCGCGGCCGTCAGCGCGCGGCTCGCGATGCTGAACGAGCGGATCGCGGGCGGCGTGCGTGATCTCAAGCTCGATATGCTGGCGCGCGACCTACGTGCGCCGCACATCCTGAGCCTCGGCATGGCCGGCGGCATCCCGAAGGAGCTGATCGCGCGGCTCGCCGCCGAGAACATCCATGTCGCGCTGCGGCTTGGCCGGATGCGGATCTCGCCGCACGTTTTCAACGACGAGGCCGATGTCGATCGCCTCGTCGCGGTCTTGACCAAAGCGCTGCGCGGTTAGCCGGACTTGTGCCGCAGTCCGACGACGCCGAACAGTTCGATCGCCAGCGCGACGACCACTCCGGCCGCGCCGATCGCGAACAGCAGCGCATAGTCGCCGCCGCTGCGTGCGAACAGCCAGGACAGGCCGTAAGCGCCCGCCGCCTGGAACAGCGCGAAGGTCGTGGTGGCCTGCGCCCAGGCTGAACGCTGGCTCGCCGCGGAATGCGGGATCAGCTCGTGGATGCGGCCGATCACCAGCGGCACGATGCCGGGCGTGAAGCCGCCGACGATCAGGCTCGACGCGATCAGCGCAGCAGGCGAATTCGTCACGGCGGGCAGCGCAACCGCAACGGCCTCGATCAGGAACGCCGCGCGCAGCGCCGCGGCAAAGCCGGCGCGATCGGCGAGGTGTCCCGTGAGCAACGGTCCGATCACGGCGCCGATACCGTACAGCACCCAGTAATGCGATCCCGCCGCGATGCCCTGCCCGAGGCCGCGCGCGACGAAGTCGACCAGGAATACCATGTGCGGCACCAGCGCCAGCGCGTTGAGGCCATATTCCAGGCACAGCGCGATCACCAGCGGCGAGCGCAGGCCATGCGACGCGACGGGCTGCTCGACCACGCCACGCGCGGCAGGAGCTTCGGCGGGCCACGCCCTCCAGCTGATCAGTGTCAGCACCGCCGACAGCACGCCAAGGCCGTACCAGGCCTGCTTGACGCCCTGCTGCAGCAACAGCGGCACCAGTGTGCCGGATGCGGCGACGCCGAGGCCAACGCCGGCGAAGATCACGCCGCCGATCAGGCCGCGCTTGCTCGGCGCGGTATGCGGCAGGATCGCGGTTGCCGCCAGCACCATGATCACGCCGCCACTGACGCCGGCGAGAAAGCGGAAGCCGAAGAACCACACGAAGGAGATCGGCACCGCGCAGGCAAAGCAGGTGATCGCGGCGAGCACCATCATGCCGCGCAGCGCCCACACCGAGCCGATGCGCGCTCCGAGATCGCGGGCGATCAGCGCGCCGGCGAGATAGCCGGCAAGGTTGGCCGCACCGAGATAGACCGCTTCCGCCGGCGTGAACCACTTTGCGGCGATCAAAGCCGGGATCAGCGGCGTGTAGGCGAAGCGCGCCAGTCCGAGCCCGACCAGCGAGGCGCACAGCCCCGCGGCCGCGGACAGCCAAAACGGCCCGCCTGCATCGCGATACGGCGCGGCGTGATGATGGCGCGGCTGATGATTGACGTTGGCTGACATGAACATCGCAGTAGGCCCTCCGGCCGTTCGTGAAAAATGATTAGTTGCGATCGCAGCAATCGCTCGCAGCGATCACGGCTCACCTCTCCCGATCGGGAGAGGTGCACATTCGGTTTGGGGGAAGCCTTCAGCGGGAAGATTTGGACGCCGCAGCTGCAGCGAGCTTCTTGCGATAGTCCAGCGCGGGCAGCCCGCCCCAGCCCCAATTATCGGTATCGACTTCTTCGATGATGACGAAGGTCGACTCCATCGGCTTGCCAAGCACGTCACGCAGCAACTCGCTGGCGCCCTTGATCAATGCAGCCTTCTGCTCCGGCGTGGTGGACGACGCCCCCGGCGCCGTCCCCTCACGCGTGACCTGGATGGTGACGATAGGCATGGCACTCTCCGGATCGTGCTCGTTAATGACCGGCGCTCTGGCCACCGTCGACATGCAGGATCTCGCCGGTGACGAAGCCCGCGCCTTCCAGGAACAGCACGGCGTCGACGATGTCCTTGGCTTCACCCATGCGTCCGACCGGATGCTGCTTGGCGAGGAAGTCGTGCGTTGCCGGCGCGTGCATCGGTGTCCTGATCACACCGGGCGAGACCGCGTTCACGCGGATGCCCTTGGCGGCATATTCGATGGCGAGCGACTTGGTGGCGGCGTTCAGGCCGCCCTTGGTCAGCGAGGCCAGCACCGAGGGAACGTTGCTGTTGGCGTGATCGACGAGGCTGGTCGTGATCTGCACGATGTGTCCGGAGCCCTGCTTCTCCATCTCCCCGGCGGCGCGCCGGGTGATGTAGAAGAAGCCGTTGAGATTGGTCGCCAGCACCTGCGCGTAGTCCTGGTCGGTGTAGTCGGTGAACGGCTTGGCCAGGAAGATGCCGGCATTGTTGACCAGCGTGTCGATGCGGCCGAAGCGCCCGAGCGCCTGCTTGACGATGCGGTCGGCAACTTCGGGATCGCCGATGTCGCCGGCGACGGTCAGAACGTCGCTGTCGGTCGACGGCTTGATGCTGCGGGAATTGGCGACGACGCGCCAATTGCGGTCGCGATAGCCCTTGACGATGGCCTCGCCGAGGCCCTGCGACGCACCGGTGATGATGGCAACCTTCTGCTCTGCACCCATGATCTCTCTCCATCTGTTGCTGAAGCGACCCAGCGCCGCTTCGATGGAGAAGAAGCTAGATACATCCGCTTTCCGCGCGAATGTCCGCTATTCGGCAGACACTCTTCCGCGGCGCGAACGAATGGCGCCAGCCTTGCTGGCCTCGCGCGACAGCCGCTCGAAATAGCGTTTCAGCCGCGGCGTCGCGAAATCGACGAAGGCGCGCACCTTGGGCACGTCGAAGCGGCCCTGCGGCGCCAAAAGATGCACCGGCAGCGGCGGATGCTCGTCGCCGGGGAGCAGGATCTGCAACCGCCCGTCACGGATTTCGTCGGCGATGTGATACGAGAACAGCCGGGTGACGCCGTGTCCTTCGCTGGCGGAGGCCACCGCCGCGCGCACCGTGTTGACGACCAGCCGCGGCGTGAACTGGACCGCGCGCGCGATCTTCGACTTCGCGGCCGGCGGGAAGCTCCAGGAGTCGAGCCCGAAATGCGTCATGGCGATGATCTGGTGCTTCGTCAGATCACCCGGCTCGCTGATCAGCGGATGCTGCGCGAGATAGCCGGGCGATGCCGCCACCACGCGGCGCACCTCGCCGAGCTTGATCGCGATGAAACTGGAATCGGCGAGATGGGCGATGCGCAGCGCGACGTCGATCCCCTCGTCGATCAGATTGACGGTGCGATCGAGCATCACGAGCCGCACCGACACCGCCGGATAGTCCGTCATGAAGGCATCGAGCACCGGCCGCAGCAAATCCTCGCCGACCACGACGGGCGCGGTGACGGTCAGCGTGCCGCGCGGCACCGACCGCTCGCCACCCGCCGAGATGTCGGCTTCCTCGAGCTCGCTGAGGATACGACGGCATGCGGCTGCATAGCGCTGGCCGGCATCGCTCAGCTTCAGCGAGCGCGTCGTGCGATGTAGCAGCTCGGCGCCGACATAGTGCTCAAGGAAAGCGATCGCCCGGCTGACCGCCGCCGGCGAGCGCCGCAGTTTCCGGCCGGCACCGGCGAGGCTGCCCTCGTCGACCGCCGCAACGAAAACTTTCATGGCGTCGATGCGGTCCATGACGGCTCCTTCGCTGGAGACACCTTGGACGACATTGACGTCGATCTCTCACTTGTCGCCGAACTGTATCTTGCCGATGACATCGAAATTCGTCCCATTGGGCCGAAGTACAAAGAAATCTCCCATGGCGATCGATGGTTCAAGAACGATGTTTGAGATGTTGAGATCGTGGGTAATCATCACCAGGTTTGCGGAAGACCGATACTCAAGGATGTCTTGCAAGACCCGCTCCTGATCCGAATTCGCCTGGCTTTCGGACAACACACCTGGAGGCATCAGATATTGGACAGGCGCCGCGCGACCGAATGCAAGCTTCCCAGTGTCGATGCAACGGCAATACGGGCTGGTCAGGACCTCTCCGACCGCAATCCCGTGGGCACGGAACGCTTCGCCGATCCGCTTGGCTTGCTCAATGCCGCGGGCGGAAAGGTTTACTTCCTCGGAGCAGTTTCCGGGCGCGAGGTGCCCGATCCCTTCTCGCATATCGACGTGGGTATGGCGCAGCAGGACAACCATGCCGCCTCGCTTCAATGCCACCCAGGCCTGTTCGTCATCGCCAAAGGCGTGACCGGCCGAGATCGCCAGCGAACATGCCAAAGCGAGGAGGACCATTGCTATTCTGCTGCTCAAGACTGAAAGCATTGGTCGGGAATGCTTGGGTTCAACGAGCCCTTAGCGATACCATGGATTCGGTTGAATGATCGAGATCGGGAATGTCGCCGGTTGGCCCATGGCGTCAACATAGGCGTGGCTGCCTGGCGCCGCTCTCGGGGCAAGCGGCCACAGGCATTCGTCGATGCAGGCCTTAGTCGGCCTCCACGTCATACTGCTTGCTGAGATGGTCGCCGATCTGCACCAGCATCGCGACGCATTCGGGATAGCCGGGCCTCGCCACCGTGGCGTCATCGGCGCTGGCGCGAAACTCCCAGCTGTCGCCGTCGCGCAGCACGGAGATGTCGATGCCGTCGGGGCAGTCGGCATGGGCCTTCAACTCGGCCCGCGCCATCGCGATCAGTTCGGCTTCGGTCTTGATCGGCTTGCTCATGTAACGACGTCCTCCCGGCGCTGTGCAACGGACGCCATGGTTGCCGATTTGACGGCACGATGTCGAGAGCATCGCGTGCGATCACAACCAGTTGCAATTGACAAAATACTCGTCCCCGGCGAACATTTGGCAGGGTCGATACCACCCGCCGCTTGCACCCCGCCCGGGGACGGTGAAGGTATCAAGCCATGCTTCAGGCTTCCTTTGCCCGCACGAACGGGTCAGCAACGCAAGCCCCTGACGCTTTCCGTTCGTCGATGCAAAGGTTGATCCCATGCGCGACTTTCGTGATGCCAAGGCCATGGCTCAGACGCTGCGCGAAGCGCTCGGCGCCAAATCGATCCCCCTCACCCACAGCGACAGCCTGGAACTGATCGCCAAACTATTCGGCCAGCGCGACTGGAACACGCTGGCGGCACGGATACGGGCCGCCGGCGGATCCGCCGATGTGCTGCCTTCCGCTCAGCAATCGCCGCCGGACGTCATGCGGCAAGAGATCGCAGTCGCTGTGGCGGTGCTCGACCGCTATGCCGGCTTCTACCAGCTCAGCGAGCAGGCCGTCCTCAGTGTGATGCGCGAGGATCACCACTTGGCTGTACAGCTCACCGGGCAGCGTGCCGTACCGTTCTTTGCGGAGAGCCAGACCGAGTTTTTCGCCAGGGAGGTCGACGCGCAGATCAGCTTTGTCATCGCGGCTGACGGTCAGGCGACGTCACTGATCCTGCATCAAAATGGCGACAAGCCGATGCCGCGCATTGACGCTGCAAGTGCGAAACAGATTGCGGATCGCACCGCAGAGCGTGTGAAGAAACAGTCGCCGGCTCCAGGAACCGAGGCTGCGGTCCGCCGCCTGATCGAGGGGGTCGCATCGGGACAGCCCGACTATGCGGACATGACCCCTGCGCTCGCCGCGGCGACCCGCGAGCAATTGCCACACCTGCAGCCTTTCCTCGCCGACCTCGGCGCGATCGAAGCCACCCGCTTCCTCGGCGTCGGCGCGCAGGGCGAGGATGTCTACAGTGTGCGGCACGCCAACGGCGCCTCGCATTGGCGGATCGCGCTCGACGCCACCGGGATCATTTCGACCGCGTGGGTGTCTGCCGGGCCGTGAGACCCAGCGCGGCTACGGCGCCGCGCTGGCGCGGCGCTCGCCCTTGATCGCCGGCAGCGCGCTCACCGGCGCGACCTTTGGCTTGTCAGTCACCGATCCGGTCGCGACCGGATCGGGCAATGGCGCGCGGGCGGTGGCGTCGGGGAAGCGGGTCTTCATCTCGCGGATGAAGCCGTCGAGCGTGTCGACGCTGGCGGCCATTCGCGCGATCTGGGCGAATTCGGCGCTGGACGTCGCCACCGGCTTGCTGGCCGAGTCGAAGGCGAGCTTGTCGGCATCGCCGGACATCAGCGGCGCGTATTTCTCGCGGAACCGGGACAGCCCGATGGCGTCCTCGGCAAGCGCGTAGCCGACCACGGCGCGGATGATATCGGCCTTCTCGCCCGGATTGAGCGGGGTGAAGTCGCGCCAGCGGTCGCCATAATAGAGCTCGATCTGCTCGGACGCCTCGCGCCAGCGCCGCGACGCCCAATAGATGTCGGAGCGCAGCCGGATTGCCTCGCGGCCGGTGATGTTCGAGATGATGTCGAGCGCGAGATCGTGCCGGCCAACGTCGCTCTGCGCGCGCGCCTCGAGCAGCAGCCGCTGCTGGCGCAGCTCGCCGGAGAGATCCGCGATCCGCGTCGAGCGCAGCGCGGCAATGGCGCGGTCGGGCTTGCGGTTCATCAGATAGACCATCGCAAGGCGCGCCGCGACCTGGGCGCGGGCCGCGCCTTCAAGCCGCTTGTCGACCTGGTATTGCAGGAGGTCGGCGGCCTGGTCGAGCAGATCGACGCCGACCAGGCGGTCGGCGAGACGGCGGATCATCTCGTCGCCGCGGCGGCCGATCGGCGTCAGTTCGCGATATTCGTAGAAGGTGCCGAGCGCATCGATCGGCGACATCTCGTCGCCCCTGGGGCCGAGGTAGAGCTGCACGAACAAGGCCGAGGCGCCATCCTGCGCCTGGCGCGATTCCGGCGCATTCGGCTGCAGCCGGGTCGCCGCACGCGTCACCGCGAAGGCGTCGGCATAGCGCGCCGTCTCGGCGTAGATCTTCGACAGCACATACAGCGTCTTCAGCTCGATATTGTCGCCGCGCCACAGCATCGACAGCAGCTCGAGCTCCTTCAGCACATCGTCGCGGCCGATCTCGCCGCGCTTCTGCTTGAGCAGCGTCTCCAGCAACCTGCCTTCGGCGGCAGCCTGGCGATCGGCCGAATTGGCGGCGAAGCGATAGGCGTCGAGCGCATCCTTCTCCTGGCCGAGCGCCTCGGCCAGCCGGCCGCGCAGCACCGCAACCGCGGGCTTCAGTTCGCCGGGAACGCCGACTACGTCGAGATCGCTCTTGCGCCGCGCGGCGCCGGCATAGTCCTTGACCTCGAGCGAGGCCTTCATCGAGTCCATGGTGACGATGCGCTGCAAATCGGGCGGCAGCGTCGCCACCGCGAATTCGGCGTTTTTGAACTTCTCGCGCGCCTCGGCCCATTTGCCCTCGCGGGCGAAGGCGAGCCCCTTCCACAATTGGGAATCGTAGCCGTTGCCGATCACGGGATTGGCGAGATCCTTGAGGCCCTGCGCCGGGTGGCCGATCAGGATGCTGGCGACCGCGTGCACCATCACCACCGACGCCGTCTCGCTGCCGCGCTTGCTCTCGGACAGGATCAGATTGGCGACACCATGGGCTTCCTGGTACATGCCGCGCGCCATGTAGAAGTCGGCGAGATCGAGCCGCGCCTGCGGCAGCTGCTCGGCATTGGCCGACGCGGTCGCCGCAATCAGGCCGTCGAGCTGCTTGAGGAACGTGTCTGACTGGTTCTTGCGCCACTCGTCCGGATCGAACAACGGCTTCACCGCCGCGGTCGCGCGCTCGGCGGCGACGTCGGCCGATGACAGCGTCAGGCCGCCCGGCCGGCCCAGCATCACCTTGTCGGCGCCGACCTCGGCCTTGACGTCGTCCGCGTTCGGATGAACCACGACGCCGTGGATCGATTCCAGCAGCGAGAGCTCGACGAAATCCTGCCGCTTGATGATGCCGCGGGTCGGCGGCGGCGCGGTCACCACCCAGAGCGTATCGCCGGCGTCGGGATCGACCAGTCTGTGCAGCTGGCCGGGATTGGCGAGCGGTACGCTGACATTGGCGAGCGAGGGCTCCGAGATGTTGCGCACCACGGTGAGCGGCAATGGCGGCTTCTGCACGCGGTCGGCAAAGGTCAGCGTCCAGCTCACGCCGCGCGAGCGGTCGTCGCTTTCGAGCGACGGCATCTGCGGCCGGTTGAGGCGGAAGCGCACCGCCTGGCCTTTCTCCAGCGCGATCCGGCTGACATCTGATATCAGCGAGCCGGCCTTGGCGCGGACCGGATCGACGTCGATTGCCTCAGCCGTGTCGAACACCATCCAAACCGTGTCGGCGCGGCGGAACAGCGCCGCCGGCGTCGCGCCGGGGAATGAGAACGTCACGCGCAGGCCGTCGCTGTCGCGCTGGGCCTCGACCGCGGGCTTGCCGCCGGCACGGGCCTCCGCAGCGGGCGGCGATGGCGCCGCAGCCGCCTCCGGCGCTTCCATCGCCGGCGCGGCGGCGACAGCAGGCACCGGCCGTGGTGCGTCGGTCACGGGCGCCGTGTTCTGTTCCGCCGCAGAGCCGGCACCACCGTCGTGCGGCGGGGTCGGCGCAGCAGCGTTCTCGGCGTTGGCCGCAGGTGCCGCCGCGATTTTCGGCAGCTCGGGATCGGACGGTTCCGATCGGGGCTGCTCCGTATTGGCGGGCGCGGCCGCCGGTTGCTCGCTCGTGGCTTGCTCCGGCTTGAGCGGCTCGGAGCGCAGCGGTTCGGACTTGGCAGGCTCGGACTTCGGCGGTTCGGTTTTGGACTGTTCAGGCTTGATCTCGATCTTGGCCTGCTGGGCGATGCTTTCCGACGTCACCGGCGCGATCGCCGCGGCGCCTTTCGGTTTGGCGCGCGGCGTCGGCAACATTGAGCTCAGCGAGGGCTTTGCCGCCTGCTGCTCGTTCTGCTGGAAGGCGACGTCGACGATGTAGTTCTTCTCGTCGCGGAACGAATGCACGTCGACATCGCCCATCAGCGACACGTCGACTGCCGACGTGTCCGTGTCGGCGCGCGCGCTGATCGACGCGACATTCGGTGGGGCGGCGACCTTGGCATCGGCAAGGTCGAAGGTCAGGACCGAGTTGAAGGACAGTGTCAACTTCTGCTCGTTCAGCACCGAGGAGACACTGACCCCGTCGGGCACATCGAACACGAAACGGACGAAGGTGGGTTGTACCAGCGCGCGAACCCGCACCGGCGGCTTCTTCTTGGCGGCGTCGGCGGCACGCTGCATGCGCAGCAGGCGCTCGGCGGCGCGGGCGCGCTCGGCAAGCTCGCGGATCACCTCCTGCGGCAGCGACGGCGGCGGGCCGGTCCAGCTGTCGGGCAGGAAGTCGATGAAGATGCGCTCGCCGGCGGTCATGGTGTTGATGGAGACGCGGCGCGCCAGCGACAGACGGATCGCCGAGCCGTCGGGATCGCGGCGCGCGGCGCCGACATAATCGGGCACCGCATCCTGCAGTTTCTCGACGGGGATATCGACCGGACGTTTGAAGCGGATCACGATGATCGAGCCGGCGGTCGTGACCTCCGACTCGACATCCTCCTTCAGCTTCAGCACCAGCCGGGCATAGCCGTTCGCGGCAGAGAATGTCGCCTCACCTGGCACCGCGTCTTCGGCCCGCGCCGCAGTCGGATAGGTAAGGGTTGTAAGCGCAAGGGCGGTGGCAAGCAGGCACAGACGCGCGGTCCGCGCCCAGGCGCGGCCTAGCGACCATGTTCCAGCGGCAGCCGTTCGCGCCATCTCGAAACGTTTTCTCGGGACCCCAGCCATACCAAGCGCGAAGCGCCCTCGCCCACGCTTCCCGATCTTGGATCGGGCGGCGTTAAGGAGCTGTTAACGTCAACGGATTGTTTCGGACCGGCCCCTGCCACGGAATGACTGTGTACTATAGTTGACAAATCGACCGCGTTGTGTATGATAATACACCTGATCCAGGTCGTTCAGACCGACGCTTTTGCGCACTGGCTCAACTCGCTAGCCGACATAAAAGCGGTCGCCCGGATCGGCGCACGCATCCGGCGTCTCGAACTCGGAAATCCAGGCGATGTGAAATCGGTGGGCGAAGGCGTGAGCGAGATGCGGATCGATTACGGCCCCGGCTACCGGGTATATTTCACGCGTCGAGGCAAAACCATCGTGCTCCTGCTCTGCGGTGGCGACAAGCGAACCCAAAGCAAGGACGTCAAGGCGGCCCAGACGATGGTGAAGGAGATTTGAGATGCCGCTCAAGACGACCAAGTTCGATATCAAGGATCATCTGAAGACGCTAGAGCAGCAGATCGCCTATCTCGAAGCGGCGCTGGAAGAGGACGATCCCTCGTTCATCGCGACAGCTATCGGCGACATCGCCAGAGCTCGCGGCGTATCGCAGTTTTCGCGCGAAACTGGCTTGAGCCGCGAAGTGATCTACAAGTCATTCCGGCCCGGCGGCAATCCGACTATTGAAACCCTGAACAAGGCGACAAAAGCGCTCGGTTTGAAGCTGAAGCTTGTTCCGAGCGCCGCCTAGCTGCGCAGATCGCGGCGCGCGCTATCCTCGCAGAATTGGAGTCAGCCAGGGGCCCGCTGCGCGGCTGTGACCGGACAGGAATTGGCCTTGCAACGAGCCTTACTCCGCGCTGCCGGGTACCGTGCGCAAATACGCCACGATGGCATCGAGGTCATCTGAACTGATCCGTGCGTAGTAGTGGTATCCCATCGGTCGACCGAGACGGCTGCCGTCGCGGCTGACACCGTCGGTGATCGCACGCTTGATCTCGTCGTCACTCCATGCGCCGATCCCATTGGTCTTGTTCTGCGTGATGTTGCGTGAAACCGAGATACCCCACGGCCCGGAGAATTTGACGCCACCCGCGCCAAGACTGCTCTTGTATTCTCGTCCCCTCGGTCCAATCGGCGTATGGCACGCCATGCAATGCGCGATCGTGACGAGATAGAATCCCTTCTGCACCTTGTCGCTCATCATCGGTTCGGCGAATGGGTTCTCGCCGCCCGGCGGAACGTTCTCGACTTGAGGCACCTTGTAGATCGGATCGGGCACCTTGTTGTGGACCGGCGTGATCGTACGCAAATATGCGACGACCGCGTCGAGATCATTTTCCGTCAGGATGTGATAGAAGCTGGTCGGCATGATCATCGCGGTATGCACGCCCTTTGGGGTTTGCCCGGTCCGCAGCAGTTTCTTGATATCGGCGTCGCTCCAGCTTCCGATGCCTGTTTCCTTGTCTTGCGTGATGTTGGCGGCATGCACTGTGAACGGCGGCTCGTCCCAGTATCCCCCGCCCGAGAACGCCTTCTCCAAAACATCGCCGTTCGGTCCTTTGGGCGTGTGGCAATTGCCGCAAGCCAGAATGCCGTTGACAAGGTAATCGCCCCGCTTGACGAGTTCGGGTTGGGCCCATGCCAGATTGGCGGTGGCGATGACGACAAGCATCATGAACAGGCTACGCATATTGGTTTCCTCGAAATTTCTTGGTGATGAAAAATTCAATTTCTGATCGGGCGCAGCTTCGCGCCCGGCACAAGAGCATTCAATCAATCAACTCAAGCGGCGGTCCATGCGATCGCAATCGCGGAAGGCTCCAAAACAGCGAAGTCACGCTGGCCTTCCTCACGCCAATGCTAGACCCGCATCAAGCACTTTGGCAATGTCCGCGATGGCTCGGTTGCAATGGCCTTGGCGCCGCCAGCGTTGTTCTGCGCCCTTGCTCCCGCGCCAATGGCAACGCGACTGATTTATCGCGGCGGTGGATGCTCCGCCGAATCAAAGCCCAGCAGCCCAGCACTGGACACTCCCCGCGATGTTACGGAGGTCCGCGTGAGGTGCTCCGAACTCAGACCGTCGCGACCTCTCGCTCGCCATGCGCCGCTTGCCGCGTCTGCATGCTCTCCCGGACCAGCAACCAGCAGAACAGGATGATGACCGGAGAACCAAAAGGCAGCGGCTTCACGACCGACAGCTGATAGAGGACAGGTAGGTAGAAGACCATCGGCGCGAGAAACGTCACGCCAAGGACCATTTTCGACCAGGCCGGAAAGCCGACCCTCAACCATTCGCTGAGCATCCAGGCCAGCGGCAGCGCCATGATGAGCATGTCGTAGAACAGGCAGAACGGCGTAATCAGGAGGCAGGTGAGCACGATGATCGAGCGTTCAGTCGCAGCACTGATCTTCTGACGCAACATCCAGACCAGCACACACGTCATGCCCAGCGCCACGAGGCCGTGAATGATAAAGGCCGTGTTGACGCCGGCGCCGAGCAGGCGCGCTGTCGCGTACACGCTCTGCAGCAATGAAAACTCGACGTCGCCGTTCTCCAGAGCCTGACGGGCCGAGTGAGAGACGTCGAGGAAGTTGAGCCATGTATCGAGGCCGAACAGCAGCGCGGACAGCACGACGAGCGAAATCGACGACAGGCCTGCCCAGATCAGCGTCCGCCAGCGACCTGTGACGATCAGGGCGATCGGCACGGCCAGCGCCAAATGCGGCTTGATCACCATCAGCCCGAGGATCGCGCCCGCGAGCTTCGGCCTCCGGTCCATGATGTTGAGACCGCACCCAAGGATCGATGCCGTCAGAAAGGCGTTCTGCCCCGCCACGGCATTAAGATAGACCGGCGCATAGGCAAGGATCGCGACCAGGCACCAAGGCGTTCGCAAGATACGCCAGATCACCGCGGCGAACGACGCCGCCGTCATACCAATGAACACGAACAGCGAGGCGAAATACGGCGCGAGCGCGAGCGGCACGCACAAAAGCAGCATCGTCGGCGGATAGAAGAACGCCTCGTAGCCCTCTCGCAGGTATGGAGCTTCCGCGAGCAGATGCAATTCGGGCACATAAACCTCGGCGGGATGCCCGGCCAACACCTGGAGCGACGCGGCCCAGAAGGTCAAAAAGTCCGAGCCGAGCAGAAAGTTATTCGCGCCATAGCCGCCATCGCGGTAAAACAGCAAAAGCGACCTCGCAAGGGTCAGCACCAGCACAATTGCGATGCCACTCACGTATAATCGGGCGCGCGGCGCGGTGAGCCATGGCATGTCTTTCAGCATTGGCAATTCCCAAAACACCACCTTGAGACATAGCGACTTCAATTCCAGAATGACAAATCGGTTGCAACTTAACGCTACCGTTTAAGGCTACCATAACCGGCGTACACTTCTCGGCGTCGATAGGCGTTTGGCTTCGCGGAGACCTCGTCGAGCCCACACCATCGGAGGAGGCGAACATCCGCGTCTGCCAGCCGGCACATGGCGCTGCAGCGCCTCCGGACGGCGCCGGCTTCGGCCTTTGCACGAGAGGATTAACCTCGATCCACCGGGCATCCGCGGAACTTCCAGCGATTAACCCAACGCCGCAGGGAGATCGGCCACTCGCTTGCGCCACCGCCAGTTGCGGTATACAACCGCTTGCATTTCAAGCAATTCTTAGTTTCTGGCAGTTTCATGAACGGATTTGGA
The DNA here is from genome assembly GCF_054058795.1 of Bradyrhizobium sp. USDA 4506. Classification (NCBI taxonomy): domain Bacteria; kingdom Pseudomonadati; phylum Pseudomonadota; class Alphaproteobacteria; order Hyphomicrobiales; family Nitrobacteraceae; genus Bradyrhizobium; species Bradyrhizobium sp. USDA 4506. Next base: position 3,978,287 of record NZ_JBSSBM010000002.1, read on the forward strand.
ATGGTGCGCGCCCGTGCGGAGCGCAGCGGATACGACCGTGCATTGGCCATTGCCTGCCTCATCGTGTTGGGCTTTACGCTGTACTGCGTGTTACCGAAAGTCGTTGACGGTACCGGCGCGACCGGGCTCGACTTTTCGTGCTTTTGGAGCGCGGGGAAAATGGCCCTCGATGGCCATGCCGCCACCGCCTACGATTGGCCGCGGTTGCGGCAAGCGATCATTCAAATACATCCCAGCTTGAACGACGCTCCGTTCCCCGTTTACGAAGTACCGATACCGTTTTTCTACCCGCCGTTTTTTCTCTTTGCGGCGGCACTGCTGGCACTATTGCCGTTTCCGACCGCGTTCTGGATCTGGAGCACCGCAAAGCTGCTGTGCTGGGCGCTCGTTGTTTCCGCCATCCGGCCGCGCTTCGCCGTACTGCTGCTGGCATTCGCCGTGCCGGCCGTCCTGTACGATTTCATCGTCGGCCAAAGCTCCTTGCTGGCGGCATCGCTGCTCGGCGCGATTCTGCTGACGCTGGACCGGCGTCCGATCGTCAGCGGCTTCCTGATCGCGCTGCTGATCTTCAAGCCGCAATATGGCGTCCTGCTTCCCCTCGTTTTGATAGCTACTGGACGCTGGACCGTCTTCATCACAGCCAGTTTGGTGACACCGGTGCTCTTGCTGCTTACCGGGCTTACCTTCGGCTGGGACACTTTTGAGGGGTTCCGTGAGGCCGCCGTCTTCGCAACGACGCAGTTCCATCTCACCGGCACGCTGGCTTGGTACAAACTGCAGAGCGTCTACGGCGTGCTTCGGTTTGCCGGTTTTGGCTATGGATCGGCCATGGCACTGCACGTCGCGGTCGCTGCGGCAGCCGCGACGTGGACGCTGATCATATGGCGCCGCAACGTCAGCTTCGCCGTCAAGGCCGCGTGCCTGCTCGTCGCGACCCTGCTCGTCTCTCCCTACTTCGCGATCTACGATACGGCGCTACTGGCTCTCGCGATCATCTTTCTCATGAACGCGCCCATGGCCGAACATGGCGCGCTTCTCTCGAATCGCTCCGAACTACGGATCGGGTTCGGCGTGCTTGTCCTGGCGGGGTTTACCTACCCGGTCGCGCTCGTGCCCGTCGGTCCGTTCATGTGCGCGACCCTCGTCGCGATGATATGGATGCGATGCAGGCAACCCGGTGTTAAGTCGGATCTGGCTTACGGCTGACCAGGCCACCGCCAATTGGCGGACTTTCCGATAGCTCCCATCAATTCGTCTTCGGCGTGAGCATCTTGCCTTCGATCTTGGGAAGATCGTCGGTCGAGGCCGACTTGTCGCCGCCGGCACGGCGGGCGAGTTCGACCGTGAGCCGTTCGGCGGCTTCCGGCTGCATCAGGCCGAGGATGTCGGACATCTTGCGCGGCTGGATCTGCGAGGCGATCTGGTAGAGCACATTCATTTCCAGGCGATCGAACACCTTCGCGGCGTCCTTCGGCTTCATGTTCTCGTACATGGTGACGATGCCCTTGAAGCGCGCGGCATCGGCTTCCGCCTTTGCCGCGGCATCGGCATTCGTCTTGGCATCATTGGCCTTGGCCTCCTCGACCTTGGCCTCGATGCGCTTCTCGGCGGCCTTCAGCAGGCTTTCGCGGATCTCGACCTCGCGCGCACGCGTCTCGAGCTCCCGGCGGCGCGCCTGCAGCCGCTCCAGGATCGCGCGCTCGGATGCCGACACTTGCGGCGGCGCATCCAGGTTGACGACGACGCCATCGGGCTTGGACGGCTCCGCGGCCGGTGCGGCCGGCTTCGGCGCCTCGTCCTTCTTGGCGTCCTTGTGCTCGACCGATCCCGTGATGTCGCCGGGATCGGCCTTGATCTTGCTGTCAACCACCGCCTTGCCGGCGCCGGGGAAGTTGAAATTCTGTTGCGCCCAAGATGGGCCAGCCGGGCCGGCCGGCGGCGTATCGTCGGCGAACACGTAACCGCCATCGAGCACGAGGCCGGCGACCTTCAGCACCATCAGGCCGAAGATCGCGACCAGCACCACGGGCATCACTCTGATGTCACGAAGCAACTTCATGCAGCGAGACCGCCGGCCCTCCTGCGCTCGGTGAAGGCTTCAGCCGCCGCGACAACCGCGTGCGCGGCCGAGACCCTGGGCGCCGGCGCCACTGGCGCGGCTGCTTGCGCCGGTGCCTGCGCGGGCTCGGACGGCCGCGCGGCCATCGCGATCTTGGACAGGCGGCGCACCACGTGGTCACCCTCCGCCAGCTGGTTCTTCAGCAGCGCCGACATCTGCGTCGCCGCATCGAGCTGATTGCCGAGGTTCTCGTTGACGTCGCGCACCGCGTGCTTCAACCCGCCGATCGCCCGCTCGGCGATCTCGGTCGCGGTGATCAGTTCGGCGATCGTCGCCTTCAGCGAATGTTCGTCGGCCTTCAGCCGCTGCAGCCGCTTGTTGAGCAGCCAGCAATAGCCGATCGTCAGCATCAGCAGCACGGCTACCAGACTCTCGATTGCTAGTCCAAGCACATGACTCATGGTGCCTCCATCATCTTGGTCCGCTCGTCCGCCTTCTCGAACATCGCGAAGGTGGTTTGGGGTTTACGCAAATTCTTGGTGACGCGGATCGCGACACGGTCGCCGACCCGGCCCATGCGCCCTTCCGTCAGGGTGACGTTGCCGCAGCGCACCGAGACCAGCGCGTCGGAGCGGATATCCAGCGGAAGGGTGTCTCCGACCTTGAGCTTCATCAGCTCCTTCAGCGGAATGTCCGCTTCATAGAGCACCGCGTCGACCGAGATCTCGGCCTGCGCCACTTCGGTGGCGAAATGGCCTTCCCAGATCGGGTCGCGACCGAATTTTTCGCCCATGAACATCTGCAACAGCACGTTGCGGATCGGTTCGATGGTGGCGTAGGGCAGCAGCAATTCGACATTGCCGCCGCGGTCTTCCATGTCGATGCGCAGACGCACCAGGATCGCGGCATTGGCCGGGCGGCTGATCGCGGCAAAGCGCGGGTTGGTCTCGAGCCGGTCGATCGTGAAGGTCACCGGCGACAGCGGCCGGAACGCCTGCTCGGCATCCGACAGCACCACCTCAACCAGGCGCTTGACGAGGTTGGTCTCGATCGTGGTGTAGGGCCGGCCCTCGATGCGCAGCTGGGTCTGGCCGCGGCGGCCGCCGAGCAGCACGTCGATCATCGAATAGATCAGGCTGGAATCGACGGTAGCGAGCCCGAAGTTCTCCCACTCCTCCGCCTTGAACACCGAGAGCACCGCCGGCAGCGGGATCGAGTTCATGTAGTCGCCGAAGCGCACCGAGGTGATGCGGTCGAGCGAGACCTCGACGTTGTCGGAGGTGAAATTGCGCAAGCTGGTCGTCATCAACCGCACCAGGCGGTCGAACACGATTTCGAGCATCGGCAGACGCTCGTAGGACACCATCGCGGAATCGATGATGGCGCGAATGCCGGAATGGTCGTCGAGGCTGACATCGCCGACCGTAAAGCCGAGGAGATTGTCGATCTCCTCCTGCGACAGCACGCGCTCGCCATTGGTGCTCTTGCTGCCGAAGTCGCGGCTGCCGTCCTCGACCATGGCGGCCCATTGCAGCGCCATGTTTTCGGTGAGCTCGTTCTTGGCCGCTTCCGCCGCGGCCGCCGCGGGATCCTCGGAATCGAGCGAGGCTTCCCACTGCGCCGCAATGGCGTCCTGGTCCATCTGGTCGTTGCCGGCCATGGCTTTACATCCACCCCGTCACTGGATCACGACTTCCTTGAACAGCACCGCGTTGACCTGGTTGGGTGCCAGCGCGAGATTGACGCGCTTGGTCAGCTCTTCCTTGAGGCGGAACAGGCCGGCCGAGCCGTTGAGGTCGCTCGGGCGCAGCTCGCGCATGTAGGTCTGGAACAGGTCGGTGACGCGCGGCAGCGCCGGCTTGATCGCCTCGACCTGTTTCTCTTCCTTGACCTCGAGCACGAGCTTCAGCTTGAGATATTGCACGCGCTCGCCGGGCGCGCCGACCAGATTGACCAGCATGTCCGGCACGTCGACGAAGCTCGGCGGCTTCGGCGGCGGCGCTTCGGCGTGCTGCTCCTCGCCGTGGCCGCGCATGAAGAAGAACCAGCCGCCGGCGCCCGCGCCGAGCACGACCAGGAAGCCGACGACGGCAATGATCAGCTTGAGCTTGCCCTTCGTCGGAGCGGCCGCGCCCTCGCCGCTGTCCGTCTTTTCCTCGTCCGCCATCGTCCGCCCGCTTCACTCTGAAGGATGCGAACGCGATTTGCCCCAGCCTTGGCCTGAAGACGCGATACAAATGCCGCCGGCGCACACGCGCCCCAATGCCGGCAACACTGGGGTCATAATGGTTAACGGAAGCTTAGGATTTACCTTCCACTAGGAAAAAACTGCCGGGCAAACATGGTCAACAAGACCTTTCTGCCGCCCTACCGGGCCTCCAGACAAACACCTAAGTCATTCAAATATTTGAATATTCTAAGTTGGCACGGCTTTCGCTGAGAGGACGGCGTAACCCGCGGGTTTGGGAGAACCCAATGGTTACCGACGGTCCGGCGTGAAGGTTTGGGAGAACCTGCATTCGGATCACCTCACAGGGGAGAACCACCGATGCAGAATACGCTTCTGGTCGGCCTATCGAAGCAGATGGTGCTGGAACGGCAGATGGATGTCGTCTCCAACAACATCGCGAACATGAACACCAACGGCTACAAGGCCGACCGGTCGCTGTTCCAGGAATATCTGTCCTCGAACGCACATGAGGACAATTTCGCCTCCTCCGACCGCCGCGTCTCCTTCGTGCAGGACCGCGCGACCTTCCACGATTTCTCGCAGGGTCCGACCGAAGAGACCAAGAACCCGCTCGACGTCGCGATCGACGGCAATGCCTTCCTGGTGGTGCAGACGCCGGGTGGCGAGCGCTATACCCGCGAAGGCAGCCTGCAGATCAACAATCGCGGCCAGCTGGTCACCGCCTCGGGCTATCAGGTGCTCGGCACCGCCGGCCCGATCACCTTCCAGCAGACCGACCACGACGTCTCGATCGCCGCCGACGGCAACATCACCGTGCTCGAGGGCACCTCCCGCCTCGACTCGATCCGCGGCAAGCTGCGCCTCGTCTCGTTCGCGCAGGCCCAGCGCCTGCTGAAGGAAGGCTCCAACCTCTACGCGCCGGGCGAAGGCACGCAGGCGCTGCCGGACACCAAGGCCCAGATCCGCCAGGGCTTCATCGAGAAGTCGAACGTCAATTCCGTCGTCGAGATGAGCCGCATGATCGAGATCACGCGGACCTACACCCAAATCGCCTCGCTGCTGCAGCAGCAGAGCGACCTGCACAAATCGGCGATCGAGAAACTCGCCGACGTGCCGAACTGATCGGGGGGATTGACCGATGCGCGCACTTTATACAGCTGCGACCGGAATGGCGGCACAGGAACTCAGCGTTCAGGTGATCTCCAACAACATCGCGAACCTGCGCACCACCGGCTACAAGAAGCAGCGCGCCGCGTTCCAGGACCTGATCTACGATCATGTGCGCCGGGTCGGCGCGCAGGCCTCCGATCAGAACACCATCATACCGATGGGCATCGACCTCGGCGGCGGCGTCAAGACCGTCGGCACGCCGCGCATGATGACCCAGGGCACGCTGTCGCCGACCGGCAACGATCTCGACATCGCGATCCGCGGTGAAGGCTTCTTCAAGATCCTGATGCCGGACGGCACCTTCACCTACACCCGCGACGGCTCGTTCCAGATGGACAATCAGGGCCGCATCGTCAACGCGCAGGGCAATTTGCTGCAGCCGACGATCACGATCCCGCAGAACGCATCCGGCCTCACCATCAATGCGCAAGGCCAGGTCTCGGTGACGCTGCCGGGCCAGACCGCATCGACCAACATCGGCCAGATCGGCCTGACCCGATTCATCAACAAGGCCGGCCTGATGCCGATCGGCGACAATCTGTTCCAGGAAACGCCGGCCTCCGGCCAGCCGCAGGACGGCACCGCCAACACCGACGGCTATGGCGACATGCAGCAGAGCAACCTCGAACAGGCCAATGTCGAGGTGGTCTCGGAAATCTCCGACCTGATCGCCGCACAGCGCGCCTATGAGATGAACTCGAAGGTGGTCTCCGCCGCCGACCAGATGATGCAGTCGACCTCCAACCTGTTCCGCTGAGGATGATGTCGATGATCGCCCGCTCACTCCTGATCGCAGCTGCGCTCCTCGCCGTCACCGTGGCACCGTCCGCCGCGCAAAGCCGCCGCGAGACCATCGCGGTGCCGATGCTGCGCGCCAGCATCACGGTCGCCGACGACATCGTGCGGGTCGGCGACCTCATCGACAACGCCGGCAGCGCCGGCAGCGTCGCGGTCTACCGCGCTCCGGACCTCGGCACGACAGGCACGCTGCCGGTCGCGCAGGTGCTGAACGTGTTGCGCTCGCACCAGGTGATCGGCGTCGATACCCGCGAGCTGAAGGAGATCACCGTCACCCGGCTGGCACGCACCATCGACAGCAAGGAGATCGAGCAGCAGGTGTCGCGCGCGCTGGAGGGCCGCCACGGGCTCGGCAGGGCCGGCAACATCGCGCTGACCTTCGACCGCGATCCCGGCGACATCCGCCTCGAGGCCACCAATACCGGCGCGATGCAGCCGATCGCCGTGCGCTACGACCCGCGCTCGACGCGTTTCGACCTGACCTTCGAGATCGGCAACGACGCCGGCGCCGCGCCGTCGAAGCTGCGCTTCACCGGAACCGCGATCGAAACTATCGAGGCCGCCGTGCTGACGCGCAATGTCGAGCGCGGCGACGTGTTGAAGGCCTCCGACGTGATCGTCGAACGCCGTCCGAAAGCCGAAATCGGCAACGACGCGGCGGTGCGCGACAGCGCCGTCGGCATGCAGGTCCGCCGCCAGCTCCGCCCCGGCCAGGCGCTGCGCGTCGCCGACCTCGCGAAGCCCGATCTCGTCACCCGCGACCAGAACGTCACGCTGATCTACCGCACCGCCGGCCTTTACCTCACGATCCGCGGCAAGGCGATGGATGGCGGCGCCGAGGGCGACACCGTCAGCGTGATGAATCTGCAGTCCAAGCGTGCCGTCTCCGGCGTCGTCACCGGCCGCGGTGAGGTCTCGATCTCGGTCGCGACCCCGCGCCCGGCGCCGACCGCCGACGCCACCGAATCCAATTCCGCTTCCGTCAAGCTGAGTTCAGTCGCACCAAACGCCGAGTAAAGTTCATGTCCCAGTACCGCATCAACCGCCTCGTCCTGACCGGTGCGCTGCTCGCGCTCGGAACGATCGCCAGCGGTTGCTCGTCGATCGACCGTCTCTCGCAGATCGGCGAGCAGCCGAAGCTGTCGTCGATCGACAATCCGACCACCCAGCCCGGCTACAAGCCGGTGCAGATGCCGATGCCGAAGCCCGAGGTCGCCTCCTACAGTCCGAACTCGCTGTGGCGCAGCGGCTCCCGCGCCTTCTTCAAGGACCAGCGCGCCGCGCGCGTCGGCGACATCCTGACCATCACGGTGAACTTCACTGACAAGGCCGCGATCGCCAACGAGACCCAGCGCAGCCGTACCAACTCCGAGGATTCGGGCGTCACCAACTTCCTGGGCTCGCAGACCATCACGCAGCCGAACAAGATCCTGCCCGGCCGCATCCTGACCGCCGACTCCACGGCCTCCAGCGACGGCAAGGGCTCGGTGAACCGCCAGGAAGCGTTGCAGACCAACGTCGCCGCGGTCGTCACCCAGGTGCTGCCGAACGGCAACCTCGTGGTCGAAGGCAAGCAGGAGATTCGCGTCAACTTCGAAATCCGCGAGCTGATCGTGGCCGGCATCGTGCGCCCGGAGGACATCCAGAGCGACAACACCATCGATTCCTCGAAGATCGCGCAGGCCCGCATCGCCTATGGCGGCCGCGGCCAGATCACCGACGTGCAACAGCCGCGCTACGGCCAGCAGGTTCTCGACGTGCTGCTGCCCTTCTGACGGCATGATCCCGAAGAGTGGAAACCGGTTTTCGGAAACGGATCATGCCTGAGTAGGACTTTTACGAGCTCCCACATCTCGTCGCGAACCTAGGCGCGGCGCGGTGTACCAACACGGCCCTCGCTAGCTCCCCTGGCGAGGGCCGTGGCTTTTTGTGACCGGTGGCGTGCGCCGGCGCGGTCGCCGCGCGCAGTCCGATACCGCTTCACGAAAGTCGCGCCATCGCCTTGTCGGTTCGTTAACCCTCGCAGCAGCGCACAGTAGAAGTCCCGGCGCTTGCAACGTAGGGAGACGACAACGCAGGGTTTTCTGTTTGTATGACGGTCATGCAAAGAGACGGACGATATGCGGCGTGGTTCCGGACGCCGCGGGGCGAAGGCACCGGAATAGTCCAGCTTGCAAATGGCAGGATCTCGGGCGGTGACGCCATGTTCATTTATGGCGGCACCTACCAGCTCGATCAGGACCGCTTCACGGCGACGCTGACGACGCATCGCTATGCCGACGGCCCGTTCACCACCGTGTTCGGATGCGACGAGGTCGAGGCGCAGCTGACCGGCTCGTTCAACGGCAACCGGGCGGTGTGCTCGGGCACGGCCAAGCAGGCCCCCGGCGTGCTGTTCGAAGCCACGCTGTTTCTGCAGCAACAGGAGCCGGAGCCCGCCCCCGGCCCAAGGATCACGACGACGCGCGCGGGTGTGGCGAGGCTGCCGAAGCTCCCGGGCCGGCGCACGACGGTCGTGAGCAGGCGTTTCAGCTAATCCGTCCGCAATCCCGATGGCGTCGCCACCCGGTCCGGCGTACGATCGCGCTTGCGCGAAGCGCAGCCCGATCGATGCAGCCGGAAGGAGGAACGAATGTATGCCGCCATCCGTCACGCCAAGGCGAAGACTGGTAGCGCCGAGGAGCTCGCGCGCCGGATCAAGGAAGGCGCGATCCCGATCATCAGCGATGTCGAAGGCTTCATGGCCTATTACGTGGTCTATGCCGGCGACGATACCGTCACCGCGATCAGCGTCTTCAACAACCATGCCGGCGCCGAAGAGGCCAACCGCCGCGCGCTGGCCTGGATCGATGACAATCTCGGCCCATTGCTGGTCGGCCAGGCCACCGCGGTTGCGGGTCCAGTGATCGTGCATACCAAGGCATAACGGCCGCAACCGGGTTGCGGGTCCGGTGATCGTGCATACCAAGGCATAACGGCCGCAACCGGGTTGCGGGTCCAGTGATCGTGCATACCATAGCCTGAAGGCCGCAACCGGCAAACTTCGCCCGGCAGAAGCTGCCGGCTGCGCGTCGTGCGCGCGTGGCGGCGTCGCGATCCCGTTGAAATCACGGCTGCAACGGATGGCACGCCATTTGCTCCACGATTGCAGCATTGCAATGGGGACTGCGCGCGCAGATGACGTCGATCTCGGCCCTTGGATCGGTCACCGCCAGCATGACGACTGGCACATTGAAGAAACCGCTGACCGCCGACGCCACCGGCGGCAGCTCGCTCGGCGACACCGTCGAGCAGAAGTTTCTCAAATATGCGCAGATCAGCCCGATGGACCGGATGCGCGCGAACATCCTCAAAAGCATGGGCATGTCGGAAGAAGATCTCAAGAACATGACGCCGGATCAGCGCGCCGCGGTCGAGCAGAAGATCAAGGAGCTGATCGAGCAGGCGTTCCAGAAGAACGCCGGCAAGGCCGGCCAGGCGGTCGACATCTCGGCCTAGCTTGCCTGCGCGGGAGCGCGACGGCCGCATTCACGCGTCGGGCCTGTCGCTCAGGACAATGAAGACCTTGCCGCCGAAGTCGTATCGCGCGACCTCGCGCATGCCGAGCCGCAGATGCGCCTTGAGCGAACGCGGGTTGTCTTCCCTGATGAACAGGATTGCCTCGCGGCCGGGGAACGTCGCCTGAAGCTTCGCGTACAACGCATCCAGCACGCCAAGGCCGCGCGCGTCCCGCGAGACGCACACCGGACCATAAACATACGCATCTGCCCGCCCCGGCCAGGCCTTCAGCATGGCCTGCACCGGCGGCGCCTCGCCATATCCCTTCTCCGACGTCAGGAGCGCGCCGAGCAGTCTGCCCTCATCGTCGGTCGCGACGACGATCGATTGCCCGCTTGCAATGCGCGTCTCGATCACGTCGCGCGGCCATTGCCCGAGCAGCATGCCACCGTGCTCCCCGTTGTTGGCCGTCAACAGCGCGGAGATGGCGTCCGCATCGGACAATGTGGCGAGCCTGGTCTTGATCATCGCGGATGGATCGCGAGCACCATGGCGGCGCAGCTCACGCCTTCTTCTTTGCGGTCGCGCGGGTACCCGCGGCCTTCTTTGCCGGCTTCTTCGCAGATTTCCTGGATTTGGCCTGGTTGAGTTCGATCGCAGCACGAATGAGCGTCTTCAGCGCAGGGGCGTTGATCTTGTCGCCCTCGAACAGATCGATCGCGCGCCGCGCATTGCCCTCGAAGCCGGTGTTGAACAGCTTGTCGGGGTCGGGCAGCTGCGCGCCATACATGAAGGTCAGCTTGACCTTGCCCTTGTGGGCGTTGCCGACCGCAATGATGCCGTCGCGCGACCACACCGGGCTGCCCATCCACTTCCACTCCTCGATGATCTCAGGATCGGCGGCGAGGATGCTCTTGCGCAGGCTGGCGAGCGTCTTGCCGCGCCAGTCGGTGAGGTCCTCGATCATCTGGTCGATACGTTCCGATGCCGTCATTGCTGTCTCTCGCGCCTCATCCGCCCCAAGTCGTCACGTCATGCAATCACACTTGGGACGCGGACGTCGATCCCCCATGCTGACGCCGCGGCGACAGATATGGCAACGCGAACAGATAAAGGCCGCTGAGCAGCATGAAGATCAGCGGGAACAGCGCTAGCAAGCCGATCCAGACCGCCTGCTGCTGCAGGACCATGGCGACGATGTTGATGATGACGGCGACCGTGAAGGCGATCGAGAGCCAGCGGTGCGATTGCCGGATCCAGTTGTTCCAGTTCAATGTGACCTCCTGTTGGTGAGTGAATGATCCAGCGTCATTGCGAGGAGCTCCCGACAAAATTGCAGAGCAATTTTGCGCTGAAGCGACGAAGCAATCCATCTATCCGTGTATGCGGCACGATGGATTGCTTCGCGGAGCCTGTCATCGGGCGGCGCTATGCGCCGACCCGTTAGCTCGCAATGACGAGAGAGAGAGGCCGTCAACCTTGCCGCGCCATCAGCTGATCGAGATTCTCGAGGAACTGCTTCCATCCGGCATGAGCGCCGCCATAGGCCTGCTTCTGATGCGGCTGGAAGCCGGACTGCTCGACGCGCAGATGGGTGCCGGTCGCCGTCGGCGTCAGCGTGAAGACCACAACGCTCTCGAGATTGTAGGCGGCATCCGCATGCACGAAATTCCAGGTGTAGGACAGCGTCCTGTGCGGCTCCACAGCGAGCACCTTGCAGTCCAGCACGCCGCCCCACTCGCCGCGCAGGTTGAAGCTGTGCCCGACCTCGGGCTTGAAGTCGTTCTTCATCAGCCACTCCTCCATCAGATGCGGTTGGGTCAGCGCGCGCCAGAGCTTTTCCGGCGGATGAGGAAATTCACGCTCGACGATCGCGGAACGCGTTTCAGCGGTGGTCTTGTTCATTGGTCCATCCTTTTGAGGAGATCTTCGAGGTGGTCGAACCGGTTCTGCCAGAAGCCCGCCATCTGGCTGGTCCAGTCGATCAGCGGCGCCAGCGCGCCGAGTTGCGCGCTGTAATGGGTCTGCCTGCCTTCATGGCGGTCGCGCACCAGCCCGGCCTGCTTCAGCACGCCGAGATGCTTCGACACCGCCGGCTGCGAGATCCTGGCGCGGGCCGTCAGCGCGCCGACGGTCTGCTCGCCCTCGCGGCACAGGCGCTCGAAGATGGCCCGGCGGGTCGGGTCTGCAAGGGTTCGAAACAGGATGTCGTGAGCGTCAGGCATTTGCGATCAATAACCCATTGGTTATGGATTGACGTATAACCAACCAGCTATGGATGAGTCAATCGCAAACTTCGGCGGCTCGACGGCGGCCGCGCCACCTGAGGCTTTCCGGCTCGATGGCACAACAAGACCGCCCGCGCCTTTCATAACCCGCAGGTTATCCGGTGGCGGCGATCGGCCCGTCGGGCAACTCAGGGCGGAACGAAGAGCAAAGCTCGGGCAAATCATGTCGCGAGAATGCGGAAGTTTGACTCACAGATCGCGCAACACATTCCATGTCGTCCTGGCGAAAGCCAGGAGGTGGATTCACATTCGAAGTGCAACACTTGAGCAAAGGACTCGGCAGGCGTGCGGTAGTCAAGGCATTTGCGCGGGGTGTTGTTGTAGGCGGCGATGAACTGGCGGAACCTGGCGGTCGAGAGGGTGACGAGATCCGTCTTGCGGGGAATAAAGCGGCGCATCCTGCCGATGGCGTTCTCGATGCCACCCTTCTGCCAGGGGGCATGGGGATCGCAGAAGAAGGTCGCGATCGAGAGGCGGTGCAGCGCCAGGTGACCGGCGAACTCGGTGCCGTTGTCGAAGGTAACGCTCTGGCGCAGCTCTTGTGGAAGGGGCGCGAAGAAGCCCACGAGATGGCGGGCGACACCGCGCGCGACCTTGCTGGCAAGGCGGATGCCGAGCAGCAGCCGCGAGGTGCGCTCGTGCACGGTCAGCACGGCCTGACCGTATTTCGAGAACATCATCAGGTCGGCCTCCCAGTGTCCGGGCACGCTGCGGTCGGCCACTTCGAGCGGCCGATTTGCCAAGGATACACGGCCTTCGATGAAGCTTGCGGGGCTGCCGCCCCGCTTGCCGCGGCAGCCGCGCTTGCTCTTGGCGCGCGGCAGATAGCGCCGCCAGTTGAAGTCCGTGGTGCGCCTGAGTTGGCCATAGATGAAGCGCTAGATGGTCTCGTGGGAGATCACCTTGCGCCCGTGCTCGCGGGCCAGCCGGCCAGCGACCTGCTCGGGCGACCAGCCGCGGCGAAGGCGTTGCAACACCGCGCGGCGCAGGCCGGGCTCCCGTTCGAGGCGTCCGCCCGTCCAGCGCCGCGCTCGCATCTGGTGCTGGGCATAGCTCGGCTTGTAGCCGACCTGGCTCCCCCGATTGCGCCTCAGTTCCCGAGAGATCGTTGATGGCGAGCGATCCAGAGCTGCCGCGATTTGCCGGACCGAGCTGCCATTGGCCGATAGGCAGGCAATCTCGCATCGGTCGTCCAGAGAGAGCTGCTTGTAAGTCCGCCCCATGGCAACACCTCCTCAAGGAAGTGTTGCACTTCGTTTGTGAACTCAGGGGACCCATTACCCCAGCCGTTTGTTGTTGCGCGACGCTGGGGCCACGATCCCGCTCATCATCAAGTGCGGTGGTTATGGATCCTGGCTTTCGCCAGGACGACGATCGTGTGTGTGTGGAATCCGCTCTGTCATCACCCGGCTCGCCGCCTCCGCTGAAGCTTCGGCGCGCCAAGGATGCATGGCCTCGTCGAAGCCTTGGCGAAGACGGGACCGGGCGATCCAGTACGCCGCGGCCTCTCGGCTCAAGCACAGCCGTCTCTGCAATACTGGATCACCCGCTTTCGCTTTAGCGGGTCATCACACCGCGCTGTTTGACATCTTGAATTGCGACTCGTCATCACCGTCATCCCTGCCTTGTGCGCAATTGCACATGGGAGCAGGGACCGAGCATGAAACCGTGTCGTTGCGGTGGCACTGCGCATGATCTACAACCTTTGCACGGACGCGATTGCTATTCTCGGATAATTTTACGGAGATTTTTGATGTGCCAGCTTTGCGAAATCGCAGCTCCCACCCAGACCTCCCGGCGCCGCTTCCTCGCTGCCGCGGCCTGCACCGCCGCCAGCCTCGCCCTTGCCCCGCCGGTTTCCGCCAGGGAAACCAAATCGCCGCCGAAGCCGCAGAATGTGCTGGCGCCGGACGCGGCGCTGGAGCGGCTGGTGAAGGGCAATCTGCGCTATGTCGAAGGCGTCTCGCGGCGGCATGATTTCAAGCACGAGCGCGAGGCGCTGGCCGGCGGACAGAATCCGTTCGCCGGCATCCTGAGTTGCGCGGACTCCCGCATCGCACCGGAATACGCCTTCGACACCGGCCGCGGCGATCTGTTCGTCTGCCGCATCGCGGGCAATTTTGCCAGCGACGAGACCATCGCGAGCCTGGAATATGCATCGGCCGTGCTCAACGTGCCGCTGTTCATGGTGCTCGGCCACGACAGCTGCGGGGCGGTCGACGCCGCCATCAAGTCGCTGAAGGACAACACCACCCTGCCCGGCCATCTGCCCTCGCTGGTCAATGCGATCGCACCGGCGGTGAAGGCGACCGAAGGCAAGGGAGGCGACCGGCTCGCCAACGCCATCAGGCAGAACGTCATCGACAACGTCGCGAAGCTGAAATCGGCAACGCCGATCCTCAGCGCCGCGGTCGATCAGGGCAAGCTCAGGGTGGTCGGCGCGGTCTACCGGCTGACCGACGGCAAGGTCGAACTGGTCACGGACGCCAAGCGCCCGGCGACTTGAAAGTCAGGTGAATTCAGTAAAGTCAGGTCAAGGTCGCGCTACACACTCGGTGTCGTCCCTGCGAAAGCACTAGGGGATGCACACATCTGGTGCGACGGATTGACTCGGGTCAGAGATTGGGGATTCCAGAATCGGGGGTCTCGGTGACTTCTATTACGGCACTTCGGCTTGGGCGGAGGTGCCAGCATGTTGTCGCGGATTGACTGGACGTTGGGCCGGTTCGAGGATGGTCGTCTCGATAAAGGGGGGCGGCGCTCATCGGACGCATGGTCGCGGGCAAGGATGTATGCCTTCGGCGGCTTTCCAAGGGAGACCGCGCGCTGGAGGTGCGGTTCAACCGCTTTCTCGGTAACTCCAAGGTGACGAAGGAGCGCATCATCGAAAGCTGGAGCGAAAGCACGGCTGCGGCGGTTACAGGCCGCCATGTTTTGGCGATCCAGGACACCAGCGAGATCCACTTCAACACCACGCCGCAACGCCGGCGCGGGCTCGGGGAGATCGGCAAGGGCAATCACCACGGCGTGCTGCTGCACCCGATGCTGGCGGTGGATGCGGACAATGGCACCTGCCTGGGACTTTTGAGCGGCGAGGTGTGGACGCGTGAAGGCCCTCGGAGCGTCTCGCATGACAGCCGCGACCTGTCGGACAAGGAATCGCAGCGCTGGATTGCCACCGCCCTTGCGGCCAAGCCGCTGCTTACCGGTGCTGCAATGGTGACCCTGCTTGGTGACCGCGAGAGCGACATCTTTGCTCTTTATGCCAGCGCAGCCGAGCAAGACTACCGCGTGATCGCCCGCAGCATGCATGATCGCAAGCTGGCCGACACGACGGGTTTGTATGCGGCGATCGACGCCATGACGGCGGTAGAGCGTCGCATCATCGAGTTGCCTGCGCGTGCGGGGCGGCCTGCACGTCCGATGGACCTCGAACTTCGCTTCGGCGCAATCGAGCTGGCCCGGCCGCAAAGCAAGTTCCTGCGCCATTTGCCGAAAAGCCTGCATCTGGCCATCGTTGACGTCCGCGAGATCAATGCCGATCCCAACGTCGAGCCGTTGCACTGGCGTCTTCTCACCTCTCACGAGGTCACCAGTTCAGACGATGCCTGGCGCATCGTCGCCTGGTACAAGCAGCGCTGGATCATCGAGCAGTTCTTCCGCGTCCTCAAGACGCAGGGCTTCAAGCTCGAGGATAGCCAGATCGGCACCGCCGGCCGGCTTCTCAAATTGGTTGCCATCGCTGCCAAGGCCGCGATCATCACCATCCAGCTCCTGCAAGCGCGCAACGGGAGCCAGCAGTCGCTTCACGTTGCCTTCAATCCCAGCGAGATCGATGCGTTGACCGCCCTCAATCAGCAGCTTGAAGCCAGGAACAGACGACTGAAGAACCCGCATCCGTCCGATCGTCTTGCCTGGGCGGCCTGGATTATCGGCCGCATTGGAGGATGGGACGGCTATCCGTCCTCCAAGCCACCAGGCCCCATCACCTTCAAAAACGGTCTCGATTACTTCCGCGCCGTCGCTCTCGGATGGAGCCTCAGAAATGTGTGCATGCCCTAGTGCGAAAGCAGGGACCCATACCCCGCAGCGGCTGTCGCGAACCGCGCTCGTCGCTCCCGCGCCGCGCAACAATCAGCATTCGTGGTTATGGGTCCCTGCTTTCGCACTAGCGTATATACATATCCTCCGCAGTCTTTCCGGAGTCTTCTCAAAGAGTTGGCCGAAAACCGCAGAGAACTTACTCATCTGCACTAGGGTTGCGCCCGCCGATTTCGGCTCTCGCCTAGTAGCTAACCCCTTGATGATGAGTCGGTTTTCTAGCCTCGAAGAGATGTGTAAATGCCCTAGTGCTTTCGCAGGGACGACGTCCTCATATGGAGGCAGGCTCGCACAACGTCACCTCACGTAAAGGCCGCTTCCACCTTGCCGAGGCCGTCGAGCTCCATCACGACCGTGTCGCCCGCGTTCAGCCACACCGTCTTGACCAGGCTGCCGGTCAGCACGATCTGGCCGGCATGCAGGCCGCGGCCTTCAGTAGCGAGATGATTGGCGAGCCAGGCGAGCGCGTTGTGGGGATGCCCGAGCACGTCGGCGCCGGTGCCGCGGCCTTCTTCCTTGCCGTTGACGATCGCGCGTCCCGCGACCGCGCGCAGATCGGGCACGGTGATGCGCGGCACCTCCTCCCCGAGCACGCAACCGGCGGCGAAGAAGTCGTCGGCAATCAGCGTCGGCGCGCCCAATGTCTCCCATTTGACGTAGCGGTCGTCGACGATCTCGATCGCGGGATAGTAGGCATCGATCGCTTCCGCGACCCATTCGGCGGTGAACGGCGCCTCGCTGGGAGCGAGATTGCGGGCGAGCCGCACCGCGATCTCGCACTCGACGCCGACATGGACGAACTCGGCCGCCGGCAGCCGCACGCCGCTGTCATGCACGACCTTCTCGAACACGCCACCGACGCAGGGGTGCGGGATGTTGATATATTCCTGCATCACCGCGCTGGTGCAGCCGATCTTGTAGCCGACGAGGCTGCCGACGTGTGGCTGCATCAGAGCGTGCAACGCGTACTGCACCTGATAGCCTTCGGCCTCGTCGCGCGGCACCACGTCCTTCGGAAGCGCCTTGAGCGGCGCCCGGCTGCGGCGCGCGCTGGCGATCGCCTTTGCGGCCGCGAGGACCCGATCCATCTGCGCAGCCTCCCTGGTGTTCTCGGCGGCGCGGTGGCGCCTCCGTCTGCTCGCTGCAATTCAGCACTCGCCGACGCGTCTGGCAAGCACGCTGCACGGGAGCTACCGTCAGGCCTTGACGAGGCCGAGCCGGATCAGGCTCTCGGCGGTCGCGACGATCATCTCCTCATTGCCGCGCGGGCGCCAGCCGAGCAGGTGCTGCGCCTTGGCGCTGGTCGCGCGGCGCACCTTGCCGAGCAGCGGCAGCGCGGCACGGGCCATCGGGTTGCGCCGTGCGGCGAGCCGCATCATCCAGTCCGGCGCCTGGAACCGCGGCACGCGCCGCGCCTTGCTGCCGAGCTTTGCGCGCAGCACCCGGGCGACCCCGAGGATCGACATGGTCTCGCCGGCGACCGCCAGGAAGCGCTCACCGCTGGCCTCAGGCGACATCATGGCGCGCAGATGCAGGTCGGCGACATCGCGGACGTCGACGAGGCCGAAATGGATCCGCGGCACCACCGGCATCGCGCCGTCGAGCAGCGCCTTGATGATGCCGATCGACTCGGAGAAATCGGCACCGAGCGCCGGGCCGAACACCGCGGTGGGGTTGACCACGGCAAGCTCGAGGCCATTGCCTTCGCGCCCCACGAAATCCCAGGCGGCGCGCTCGGCCAGCGTCTTGGATTTCGGATAGGCCTGCACGCCCTCGCCATCGAGATTGGACCACACGGTCTCGTTGAACGGCGCCGCCTGAGGCGGATGGCCGTAGCCGATTGCCGCGAACGACGACGTCACGACCACGCGCTTGACGCCTGCGTCACGCGCGGCGCGCAACACCCGCAGCGTGCCTTCCCGCGCCGGGACGATCAGCTCATTCTCGTCCTCGGGCACATAGGCGCCGAGCGGTGATGCGACATGCAGCACGTAGTCGCACCCGGTGGCCGCCTCGCGCCAGCCATCGTCGCGCAGCAGGTCGGCGGTGACGAAGCCGACCTGGTCGGGCGCCAGCGCGCCACCCTCGCGCAGCATCGCGATCACGTCGTTGCTGCGACCCGGATTGCGCACCGTCGTTCGCACCGCGTGCCCGTCGGCGAGCAGCTGCAGAATCGTATGCACGCCGATGAATCCCGATCCGCCTGTGACCAAAACCGTGCTCATGTCCCTGCCCTCTTCATGGTTCGGCGGATGGGCCCAACATTGCACTGCCCGCCCTGCACAGGCCGCATCTGGTCACTATCTGACCTTGGACAAGTAGGATGAAATTCGAGACCGGTATGGAAAACAATACCAGCGATATGTGTGACGGCGGTGAATGCGAGAGCTGTCCCACCGACCCCAATGTGCTGATCGAATTCAAGCACGCGATCCACGCGCTCGGGGGAAAATGGAAGCTCGAGATCCTGTTCACGCTGATGAATGGCGGCGTGCGGTTCGGCGCGCTGCGCCGCGCGCTCGCGCCGATCACCCAGCACATGCTGACCGCGCAGCTGCGCGAGCTCGAGCGCGACGGCCTGGTGGCGCGCAAGGTGCTCGCCGAGAAGCCGCTGCAGGTCGAATACGAGCTGACGGATTCGGCCTGGAGCCTGACGCCGGCTTTCCGCGAATTGCTGGCATGGTCGAAGACGTTCGGCCCGCGCCGTCAGGCGGAGGCAAGCGAGGCGATACTCGGAGCCGGGTTGGCCTGAATATCGCCTCGCCTTCAGATCGGCGTCCGATCACTCCATGCCAAGCGCCTTTCGGATCGCGATCTCGACCGGCGAATACGCGCCGTCCGCACGTTCCAGCCGATACGGTTCGCCGGCAGCGAGCGACGGCTGGGCCATGAAGCGCGGTGTCGTGCCCCGATGCTTCTGCGCGGCATGCACCAGCAACGGATGGCACAGATAGACCGTGCCGGCCTCCCCGGTCGCGAGCGCGACCTCGCAGTCGGCGCCGACATCGTCGAGCACCATGCGTGCGCGCCCGGCCTCGCCCGCCGGCGCGAGGTAGCGGGCCATCGGCCAATGCGAGCCGACCCTGATCCGGGTCGGCGCATCGTCCTCTCCGACGTCGGAGAACAGGAACAGCAGCAACAGCGCCCGGCCGCGCGAGACGACATTGGCCCGCCAGGCGGAGAAGTCGCTGCGCTCGTTGGGGTCGCAATCCTCGCCGGGGAAGCTGACGTCGATGTGCCAGCCGGCATCGCCGGGATCGTCCGGATGCGGGAAGCGCACCGGAAAGGTTCCGATGTCGTCGCGCGGGCGCCAGCGGCCGGGACCGGCGATCTGATCGAACGCCCGGTGCAGCAGCGGCGTGTTGATCGCCTGCCGGAACGGCGCGCCGCCGTAGCCGGGCAGCCGGATCACCGGGCGCGTCCAGGTCGCAGGGTCGTGCTCGCTGCACGGCAGGTCACGCCACATGATGGCGCGTCCCTGGTCGGCGAGTTCCCGGGGAAAGGCGCTGTCGATCCGGACAAAGCCCTGTTGGATGAATTGCTCGATCTGCGCGCCGTCAAGCGCACGCGCGTCGTTTCGATGGGTCATGATTGTCTCTCAAACTGTCGCCAGCCATCGATGCTCCGCGATGCGCGGAACCTGACCGGCTCATTCGGTTTCACTGGAATCCCAGGAGCGAAAGCTCGTGGGGCCGCTCAGCGCTTCCAGGAGGAAGCGGGATCAGCCCAGCAAAAACACCGAAGCGATGCTGAGAGCGCGTGTCATCATGGCGGCGCGAACGTACAACCGGTACGCGCCGGCAGCAATCCGTGGCGATCCGTCGCCACTATTCGTCGCGATAGACCTTCTCGCGCTTCTCGTGGCGTTCCTGCGCCTCCACCGACAGCGTTGCGATCGGGCGGGCTTCGAGCCGCTTCAGCGAGATCGGTTCACCGGTCTCTTCGCAATAGCCGTAGGTGTTGTCTTCGATGCGCTGGAGCGCCGCGTCGATCTTGGAGATCAGCTTGCGCTGACGGTCGCGGGCACGAAGTTCGATCGCGCGGTCGGTTTCCGAGGACGCTCGGTCCGCGAGGTCGGGATGATTGACGTTCTCTTCCTGCAACGTCTGCAACGTGACCTTCGATTCGCGGAGGATTTCATCCTTCCAGGCCAGCAGCTTGGCGCGGAAATAATCGCGCTGCCGCTCATTCATGAAAGGCTCTTTTTCAGTCGGCCGGTAGTTCTTCAGCTTTTCCAAAGGCAGCCATGTCCCTGTCAGGCGGAGGGAACACAACTCCTCCGCGCGGCGCCTTATATAGCCACGTCATGTGACAGACAATATCTGCCACCGCGAAAGGCGGGCCGCCCCCAAGGCCTTGCACAGGCAAACTTATCCGCCCTGCCCGGGGACGGCCCTGCCCCTCAATAGCCGACCGTGAAACGCCGGCGGATATGGGCCGGGCGCTCGATTTCGTCGGCGAGTGCAACTGCGAAATCCTCGAACGAGATCGAGCTTTTGCCGTCGGCTGCGGTCAGAAGCTGGTCGGTTCCGAGGCGGAACTTGCCGGTCCGCTCGCCGGCCACGAACAGCGCCGAGGGCGACAAAAAGGTCCAGTTCAGGTCCTTCTCCTGGCGCAGCAGGTCGAGGAATTCAGCCCCCTTGGAGGCCTCGGCCTTGTATTGGGGCGGAAAATTGGGGGTGGTCACCAGGCGGACGCCCGGCGCCACCTCGAGGCTGCCGGCGCCGCCGACCACGAGATAGCGGCCGACCCCGGATGACTTGGCCGCCCCGATCAGCTTGGCGGGGTCGCTGGCCAGGAAATGGATCGAACTGACCGCGGCATCGTGGCCGGCCCACAGCGCGGCCAGGGCGGCCTGGTCGTTCGCGTCACCCTTGCGGGCGGTGACATTGGGCAGGCTGGCGATCTTCTCCGGGCTGCGGGCGATGGCGGTGACGGCGTGGCCGCGGCGGGCGAGTTCCGCGGTGATACGCGAGCCGGCCTGGCCGGACGCGCCGGCGATGGCGATCTTCATCTCAAGTCTCCGATTGATAGTTTCCAATGGTGACTAGATAGCGAAAAGGATGTAGGTGTGAAGAAGGCACTCTTGCCTCACCTGATCACGCCGGAGTAACCGCGATGAAAGCCACGAGCCTCAAGCCGGACGCCTATGCCGCCAATTGCCCGACGCGCCAGATCCTCGACCGGGTCGGCGACAAATGGGCGGTGCTGATCCTGCTGCTGCTGCGCAGCGAGCCGATGCGCTTCAACCAGCTTCGACGCGCGATCGAAGGCATCTCGCAGAAGATGCTGTCGCAGGTGCTGAAAAGCCTGGAGCGCGACGGGCTGCTGCGTCGCCGGGCGATCGCAACGGTGCCGGTGACGGTGGAGTATTCAATCACGCCGCTCGGATCGACGCTCGCCGAAGCCGTCGATCCGCTGCGCGACTGGGCCGAACGGAATCTGAAGGACGTGCTGGCCGCGCAGCGCCGCTACGACGCGCAGCGCAAGGCGCTGGCGGCCTGAGGCACCAGCGGCGTCGGACAGGTGAGTTGATCGGGAGGAGCCTAGTATTGCCCGGCCTTGGCGAGCTCGACCTCGACGCGCAGTTCGATCTCGCCGAGCACGGCATCGAGACCGGGATCGCCGGAAGATTCCTTCAGGCTCGCCGCGGCGTCACGCAGCCGGTTCACCGTGGAGGAATCGAAATTGCCGGACAGCAGGCCGAGCTTGAGCGCATCGAGCACGTCGAGCGCGCCCTTGCCGCGGGCCACCGAGCGCTTGCGGCGCTCGGTCGGGTCCTCGACGCCCTGCAATGCGAGTAGCGCATCGAGGCTGGTGGCGGCCTTCGGCGCTGCGGTGGAGCGGACCTCCTCCTGCGCGGTCGTCGCATCCGGCAGCGAGAAGCCGCTCGACGAGGTGCGCCGCGTGGCGCTGGTGGACGTGCCAAGCGTGGTGCCGTTCGGTCCGTAGATGCGCATCGTCGTGATGATCCCGCAGGCCTGAATGGGCCGAGCATCGCTGTTTTATGGTTAACGGCGCGTAAACGACCCGGCAATTTCTGCCGCCGCGCGGCAGTTTCGCGCTCCCTGGCGAACCGGAGTAAAACGACGCTCCGACAATTTCGATAAATATATCAACACATTGCCAAAGCGAAGCGGAGTGGCACGCAGCTCGCATGGTTAATGGCGGATCGCCGTCATGGGAGTGTCGCGCAATCCGCGAGTTCAGTTCGAGGGGAGCATCGGGATGCCCGGCATCCGCATCGCAAATCTGTTCGGAGTGGCCTGCGCCGCGTTGCTGGCGCTGGCGGCCTCCGTCATGCCGGCGGCCGCGACGTCGCGGATCAAGGATCTCGCCAATATCGAGGGCGTGCGCCAGAACCAGCTGATCGGCTACGGCCTCGTGGTCGGCCTCAACGGCACCGGCGATACGCTCAACAACATCCCCTTCACCAAGCAATCGCTGCAAGCGATGCTCGAGCGCATGGGCGTCAACATCCGCGGCGCAACCATCCGCACCGGCAACGTCGCCGCCGTGATGGTGACCGGCAATCTGCCGGCGTTCGGCACCCAGGGCACGCGCATGGACGTCACCGTCTCGGCGCTCGGCGATGCCAAGAACCTGCAGGGCGGCACCCTGCTCGTCACCCCCCTGCTCGGCGCCGACGGCAATGTCTATGCGGTGGCGCAGGGATCGGTGGCGGTCGCCGGCTTCGCGGCCGAAGGTGCCGCCGCCAGCGTCGTGCGCGGCGTGCCGACCGTCGGCCGGATCGCCAACGGCGCCATCATCGAGCGCGAAATCGAATTCGCGCTCAACCGCCTGCCCAATGTGCGCCTCGCGCTGCGCAACGCCGACTTCACCACCGCCAAGCGGATCGCCGCCGCGGTCAACGACTATCTCGGCGTCAAGACCGCCGAGCCGATCGATCCCTCCACGGTGCAGCTTGCGATCCCGACGGAGTTCAAGGGCAACGTCGTCGCCTTCCTGACCGAGATCGAGCAGCTGCAGGTCGATCCCGATCTGGTGGCCAAGATCGTGATCGACGAGCGCTCCGGCATCATCGTGATGGGCCGCGACGTTCGCGTCGCCACCGTCGCCGTCGCGCAGGGCAATCTCACCGTCTCGATCTCCGAGAGTCCGCAGGTCAGCCAGCCCAATCCGCTGTCGCGCGGCCGGACAGTCGTGACGCCGCGCACCAGCGTCGGCGTCAGCGAGGACGGCAAGAAGTTCGCCGTGGTCAAGGACGGCGTCTCGCTGCAGCAACTGGTCGACGGCCTCAATGGCCTCGGCATCGGACCGCGCGACCTCATCAGTATCCTGCAGGCGATCAAGGCCGCCGGCGCGATCGAAGCCGACATCGAGGTGATGTGATGGCGAGCCTGATCAACAGCACCACCGGCAGCATGCCGAACAAGGCGTTGATGCCGATGTTCAACGGCCGCCCCGATCCCGTGCTGCAGGACGCGTTGAAGAAGGTGACGCCGCAGCAGGCCGCCAAGGCGAAGGCGACCGCGACCGATTTCGAATCGATGTTCCTCAATTCGATGTTCTCGCAGATGACGACCGGCCTGAAGGGCGATGGCCCGTACGGCGACACCGTCGGCACCGGCGCGTGGCGGTCGATGCTGACCGACGAATACTCGAAGAATTTCGCCAAGGCCGGCGGCGTCGGCATTTCCAACGAAGTGTTCCGCTCGCTGATCCTGCAGCAGGCGAACAAGAGCTAGGGTTTCAAGGAGCAGCGCGATGAACCAGCGTCCACAGCAGCCGCGGCCAGTAGCATCCGCCTCCGCCGCGCGGTCCGCGACGTCGACGCCGCCGGACGTCGCGCGTCTCGCCAACGAGCTGACCGAAGTGATGAGTGGCCTGCTTGCCGTGATCGAGCAGGAGACCGAGTTCGTCCGCGCCGGCAAGATCCGCGAGGGCATGCGGCTCGAGCCGCAGAAGTCCGAGCTGTCGCGGCGCTACATGCTCGCGGTGGAGCATCTGAAATCGATGCAGAAGATGCTGTCGCAGACCGATCCCGAGCTGCTCGCGACACTGCGCCGTCATCACGAGACATTCCGCGCCATGCTGCAGGTCAATTTGACCGTGCTTGCAACCGCGCACGCCGTCTCCGAAGGCATCGTGCGCGGCGTCAATGCCGAGGTGCAGCGCCGCAACATTCCGAACACCTATACCGCGAGCGGACAGCGCGCCACGCCGGGCCCCCGCAACATGACGCCGATCGCGATCAGCCGCACACTCTGACGCCTACGCCTACAATTTAGCTCAATTCGACGCCGCCCCGGCAGCGCGGCATTCAGCGTGTTTTCTAACAGCCTATTGAGAGGTTCCCCGTAGAGTTGCGGACCGTGAGGGGTTGGGATTTGACTCAAGCAAACTAGTGCCTGTGCACTACGAGGCTGCCATGAGTACAGATTTCAGCATCAAGCCGGTGGGGGCACCGGTCGCGGCGCCGATGGTCTCTCCCACGAGCGATACGGCGCAGAAGGCGGTCAAGACTGAACTGCCGGCGAGCCAGAGCGTCACCGCTCCGGAGCCGAGCGTGCGCGTCACCATCGATCCCAACGCCGTCAACGCATCGATTTCAAATCAGGCTCCGTCGGTCAGCGATCAGGTCATCATCGACCGCGACGCGCGCGCCGTGGTCTATCAGGTGGTCGATAATCGCACGAATTTGGTGGTGAGGCAGTTTCCGGAAGAAGCCGTATTGCGCCGCCGCGCCTATTTCCACGCGCTCGATCTCAGCAAGGACGCGCCGACGCGGGTGCGCGCCACCGATCGTCGCGCCTAGGCGCGGAGCAACGACCGCTCAGGTCTTCTGCGTGGCGTAGGCCTTGTCGAGATAGGTCGCTCCGGTGGCCGGATCGGTGACGACATTGGCGATCAACGCCGTCCCCTGCTGCACCAGCGCGAACTTGGTGTCGCCGATCCGGAACCCGCCATCCTTGATCAGCACGTCCTGATACTTGCTGGTGCCGTCGCTCTGGTAGTGGACCTTGGCGCGGAAGCCATCGACGTTCGACACCGAGATGTTGAACGACTTGTTGTTGGCGTACTTGCCGCTCCAGCTGCCCTCATAGAGGTTCGGATCGACGGCCACATAGGGCGTCTTCGACGGGACCGTCAGGCCGGCGGCCTTGTAGTTGGCCGACAGGATGCTCAACACGTCGGCCATGCCGAGGGCTCCGTCAGGAATCGATCGATCAGCCGCGACCCGAGAGGCCGGCGGCGATATTGCAGTTGATATCGATCAGCGACTTCAGTTTCGCCGGATCCGGATTCATCTGGATGTCGACGGTCTGCTTCATCACGAACACGCCGATATTGGCGATGTTCTGGCGAATCTCGAGCGGCTGCGGATTGTCGTCGCCCTGCGCGGCGCTGAGAAAGATCGACCACAGCCGGCGGTTGAACAGCAACGCGTGATCGAGCGCCTTGTCGGGACCGTTCCAGTTCGTCTGGACTTCCTGCAGCTGCCGCGCGGCCTTCAACAGCGCCTGCGCTTCGATTTCACGTGGGGACGCCGTCGTCGTGGAGGTACGAGCGTAGGCCTGGGCTGCATTCGACATTCAATGACCTCGATGGGATGCGGATTTCTCGAGCCGCGAAGACGCAATTCTAGCGCCCGATATTTATGCATCCGGCGCCTTTAAATATGGTTAGCAGGCGTTACGAAATGCGTCGTTCTGACGGCATGGACAGACACCGTAATATCCCGGAGACAAAAGAAAACGGCGGGGTTTCCCCCGCCGTCCTCGAAGCACTTGCCGGCGCGTTTAGCGGAGCAGCTGCAGCACGCTCTGCTGGCTCTGGTTGGCGAGCGCCAGCGCGGAGACCGCGATCGACTGGCGGGTCGACAGCGCCTGGCTGTTGGCCGCTTCCTCGTTGGTGTCGGCCAGCGTCAGGTTGGACGAACCGGTCTGCAGCACGTTGATCAGGTTCTTCGAGAAGTCCTGACGGATCTGCACGATCGACAGGTTCGAACCCAGCGTCGAGGCTTCGCTGCGCAACGCGGAGCTCGCCGAGCTCAGCGACGAGATGACGCTGTTCGCCGAGTTGTTGTCGAGGAAGTCGGTGCCGGCGGTCAGCGCCTTCAGTCCGAGGCCGCTGGCATTGAAGGTGACGCCGGTGATGCTGAGCGTCGACTTGCCGGTCTCGTTGAAGGTCAGCTTCAGGCTGTCGCCGTTCAACAGGTTGATGCCGTTGAACGAGGCGTCCTGCGCCGTGGTCGTGATCTGCGCGATAGTGTTGTTGTACTGCGTCACCAGAGCGGCGCGCGCCGACTGCGAGGCCTGGTCGGCAACCGGCGCCGTGCCGGCCGCGCTGAACGTCGCGGTGCCGCCGCCGGTGTTGGTGAAGGTCACCGCACCGATCGTCGAGGACGCCGCGTCATTGGTCGTGGTGATGACAAGCTTGTTGGAGCTGTCGAGGCTCGCCGTGAGGTTGCTGGCCGCCAGCGACGTGTTCAGCTGCGCCAGCGACGTGCTGGCCCCGAAGGTGAAGCTGAAGGCGGGTTGGCCGGCCGAAGCCGCGATCGCCAGCACGTCACCGCTCTTGATCGTGGTGCCGTCGACGAGGTTGGCAGACGTGCCGCCGAGCGCCGCGGTCGAGGTGACCTGCGACCTGGTGGTGTAGCCGGTCGGGCTCTGCAGCACCTGGTTGGCGATCGACTTCGCGGTATCGACCAGCTTCTGCAGCGAGGTGATGCCGGTGTTGGCGGCCTGCAGCACCTGCACGCCGTTGCCGATGCCATCGAGCAGGTTGTTGATGTCGCTGGCGCGGTTGTCGAGCGACTGCGCGGTGAAGAAGTTGGTCGGGTTGTCGAGCGCCGTGTTGACCTTCTTGCCGGTGGCAAGGCGGTTCTGCGTCGTGGAGAGCAGATCGGCGGTGGATTGGAGGGAGAGGAGGTTCTGACGAACGGAGGAGGAGAGAATGATATCGGACATTTTCATACCTTTCTGGTGTGAAACTGAGGAAAAAGCCGCTCCAATCCTTTCTGATCGGGCGGATGGCCGATCCTGCGGTCTGGCCGCGAAGGAAAAAGAAATCTCCAGCACGGCATTTGAGACAAAGGCCGAAGAATAAAATTGTCGCCATTGGGCGAGGTTCGCCCCGAAAACTACTGAGACGACTGACAATTCCGGCTAGATAACGACGCTAGCGCCCGCCCCTCGTTCACCAAGCATTAACCATCATGGGAAAGGATCGCTGTCGCATCGGCCCCTGCCCGCAACGGCGGCTGCTAAGCAGTGCCGAACCACTTCGCTCCGCCAGCGAAGACATCGCGCGACTGCAGGCAAAGGAGAACGGTCATGGCCCTGAAGGTCGAACTCAAACCGAACGAACGCATCATCGTCGGCAATTGCGTGATCACCAACACCGACCAGCGCGCCCGCCTGCTGATCGACGGCGACCGCATCCCGATCCTGCGCGAGAAGGATATCCTGACGCCCGAGACCGCGGATACGCCCGCGAAGCTGATCTATCTGGCCGTGCAGCTGATGTATCTGTCGCCGGACCCGATGGCGCACCACCCGACCTATTTCAGTCTGGTGCGCGACATCATCACCGCGATGCCGAGCGCGTGGCCCTTCATCGAAAGCGTCAACAACTTCATCCTCAACGGCGACCTCTATCACGCGCTGAAGGAATCCAAGAAGCTGATCGCACACGAAGAGAAGCTGCTGGAAACCGCGCGCGACCAGCAGAACGCCGAACGGGACGACACACGCAAGAGCGCGTAGAGCTTCTTGTTTTGACGCGTTTCTTCGCGCGAACCGGCGTCCACGTCGCTTGAAAACGCTCTAGCCCCACTCGCCTGAATCGGGATAGGGGGGAGCCTCGCAGCCCCTCCCCTCCCACACCACCGTACATACGGGTCCGTATACGGCGGTTCGCTGGATTAAGCGGCAAGAGTTGTTCTGTTGCCGCCGTAGTTTGGGTGTCAGCAATCGTCGCGCCAGCTTCGACTCCTCTGATCAGCGTCAGTCAGGGTTTCACCCCTTCCCGCCGTTCCGAGGCCAGTTGCCCGGAATTCAGTCGCATGGCCGATGCGATATCGCTGCATCTACTCGTCACTTCCAGCGTTCAGGCCTTCGGCGAAACTCGTTCCGCCTACTATGCCCTCTGCTGACTTCTGCACTGCGGTCAGATCGCCTTACGACGACCTCAGTCTCGTTGCCGAGACGCAGCGCAGATCTCCCGAGGTAAGATCGACCGCCTTCGCCGCACGCCCGCCGGATTTACCACCCCGGCCCTTGATGACCGTGGACTTCGCGATCACGTGCTCGCTCGTCCGGCCGGGTAGGCCTCGTTATCCGGTTTTTGTCCATCGGGCCGCGGCTTTGCTCCACGCTTCCTTCAGACCCCACCTCGCGATGACGCCCTTGCGCTTCGCTAATCCTTCACCGTCATCAGGCTGGATAGAGGACTTCCACCTCCAAGCTGCCGGTCATGCTCGGCACACACGAAAAAGGCCTCCGCGCGGAGGCCTTTTTGCTGGCTGGAGTTCAGGGGCGCGTGATCAGCTGATCGGCAGATATTTCAGCAGCGTCGTCTGATACAGCATCGACGTGGTCTGGTACGACGCCTGCAAGCTGGTTTGCAGCGCCAGGATCTTGGTCGCGACCTCGTCCTGATTGACGCCCTCGACCGAGTCGAGCATCGTTTCCGCCATCCCCTTCAGCTGGGTCTGCCGATCGGTGGCCGCCTTGGTCGCGGTCTGGGCACCGGCGAATTCGGCCTGCACGTCCTGGATCTGCTGCTGACCGTTTTGCGGGGCAAGGTTGGCGCTCACGCGCTGCGCGAGCGCCGTCACCTGCGCGCTCGCATTCGGGTTGCTGGCATTGGTGGTGACGGCTGCGTACACCGCGACGTTCTGCAGCAAATAGCGGAAGGCCTGCTCGTTGGCGCGCGCGCCATACTGCACGGTGATCGACTGATCGACCTGCGCGACCGCGGTGCCGCGCGCCGACCCCGGGCCGTTCTCGCCGGTGTACCAGTAGACGGTGTTGCCTGGCGTGCCCGCGACCAGGTTGGTGGCGGTGTCGAACGGCGGTCCCCCTACCCTGAGCGGCGCCGGCGCTGCGGTGGTGTTGTTGGCGATGCCGAGTGCGCCGAGTGCGGTCGTGTTGGAGCTCGAGATCGACAGGCTCTCGCCATCGGCGCCGTGCAGGGTGATCGCGCCGTTGCTGATGGTCGACGGGTTCTTGGTGCCGCTGATCTGGTCGATCTTGGCCATCAGCGTCTGCACGCTGTCGGTGACATTGACCTGGTTGCCGGTGGCGCCCGAGGCCACGAAGGTGATCGGCGTGCCGTTCACCGTGATGGTGTCACCGGCGGCAAAGCTCGTCGACAGCGAGTCGGTGCCCGCCGCCCCCGACAGCGCCGTGGCGCCGCTGATCGGCGCCGGCGGCGTGTTATGGTTGTTGACCGCCGCGCCCGAGACGGTTGCGACCGGATTGAAGAAATTGTTCGACGCCGCGACCGCGGACGCCGCGACCAGCGACGTGTCGCTCAACGTCTTGATCGACGAGGTCAGCGTCGACTGCAGGTTGGCCGTCGTCGCCGCGGTGTCGGTGCCGATCAGGAACGAGCCGGCGGGCGGCGGGTTCGTCGTCGTCGCCGTGAGTTCGATCGCCTCGGTGGTGCCGTCGGGCAGCGTGAAGTTGAACTTGATCTTGTCGCCGTCCTTCGGATTGACGGCGCCGAGATCGACCGAAGCCGATTTCGGCGTGCCGGTCGGCTGCGTCACCGTGGCGCCACCCGTCAACGACGATTGCACCGACAAGAGCTTCAGGCCGAACGGCGAGCCGTCCTCGGCGATACTCGTGACCGTCGTGGTCGCCGGCGGCGACGAGACGCTCAGGCGCCCCATCATGCCGGCGCCCTGATCGGCCTGCTTGCGCTCATTGATGAGCTGCGTCAGGCCGGCCTGGGTTGCCGTGCCCTTGAGCATGGTATCGGCGGACACCGTGGCCGGCGTATCCATCGCGCGGCCGGAAAACAGATAGCGGTCGCCGGACTGGCTGTTCAGCATCGCGACCGCGTTGGCGAAGGCCGCCTGCGCCGTGATCTGGCCCGAGGTCTGGCCGCTGTCGTTGAGCGTCAGCGTTGCCGTCGTCGCGGCGTTCTTCACCTGGGTCCCGACGTCGGACAGGCCCTGCAAGGTGAAGTTCGCGACACTCAGGCGCGTGTTGAGGTTGGTGGCGGTATCGGAGAATGCGTTGATGCCGCTGATCTGCGCGCGCAGGCTGAGCGCGAAACCGCGATCGAGCCCCTGCCCCGCATAGGTCGTCGATACCTTGCCGGTTGCAAGCTGCGTGGTCAGGTCATTGAGCTGATTCCGCAGGTTGAGGATCGTGGTGCCGATATAGGAAGTTCTGCCGCTTACGCCGTCGATCGACATGTTACCCTCACGTGAGCTGCAGCAGCGCGTCGTACATCTGCTTGATCGACGACATCACGCGCGCATTGGCGGAATAGGCGTTCTGCAGCGAAAGCAGATGCGCCATCTCCTCGTCCATGTTGACGCCGGAGGTCGAGTCCATCTTGGTCTGCAGCGTGTTCAGCACGACGTCCTGGCCGTCAGCCAGTTGCTTGGCGGCGGTCGCCGACTCGCCCTGCTGGCTGATGAACTGCTTGGCAAAGTTGAGCAGCGTGCCGGTGAACGGCGCGCCTGACGTGCCAAGGCCGGTCTGCGGCGAATAGCTGTACGAGGCGTTCGACAGCTGGTTCAGAACGAGGTTGGCGCGCGTGGTGTCGCCGGCCGGCGTCTGCGGATTGGTCGAGTACACCACCATGCGCGAGGGATCGCCGATCAGGCCGGTGTTGACGCTGATGCGCGCGGCAAGGCCGGTGGTCTGCGAGCCGTTCGCGGTGATCGCGCCGGTGTAGAGTCCGCCATTGTCGGTGAACAGCGGAAGGTGCGGATCGCCCGAGGTCAGCGACGAAACCGTCGACGTGACCGACGCCGCGGTCACATCGGCCTTGTTGACGGCGCCGTCGTCGAGCACGCGCAGCGTCGACCCGGACGGATTGGAGAATTGCAGGCCGGTTCCGCCGAGTGCGCCGTTGAGCTGCGACAGCACCGAGCTCATGCCGCCCGAGAAATCGATGCCCAGCACCTCGTCGTTCGGATCGACGGTCGCGGTATTGCTCAGCGGCAGCACGCTCGGATCGTCGACGCGAATGATCGACAGATTATGCGTGAGGCCGGTGGTGTTGTCCTTGTAGGAGACGTGGATGGTGTTGCCGTTCTGCAGCCCCGAGAGGTCGAGGTCGAAGCCGGACTGCGCCCCCGCCGTCGCCGCGGTGCCTGCGGCCGTCTTGTCCGACAACGCGCTCGACATCGCGGCCGCGAACTGATCGATCTGTGTCTGGGCCTGCGCCAGCGTGTTGTCGCGCAACTCGAGATAGGCGGCGATCTTGCCGGAGCGAATCGAGTTGGTCGACACCATGTCATAGGTGCCGCCATGCGGGAACGTGATGGTGATGGTGCCGACCGTGCTCTTGGTCGGGTCGGTATTGTACAACGTGTTGGGCGTCATCGTGCCCTGGGCGTTGAAGCTGAGCGTCGCGGCCTCGGTGCCGACCAGCTGCACGCCGGAATTGGTGAACACGCTCACCTGGTTCTGGCTGTTGGTGACGGTGCGGATGTCCATCAGCTGCGAGAGCTGCGTGACGTAGCGGTCGCGCTGATCGAGCAATGCCGCGGTCGAGGCATCGGTCGTGCCGCCATTGGCCGCCAGCTGGACATTGAGGCGGGCAATCTGCTGCAACGCATTGTTGGCGCTGTTGATGGAGTCGCTGATGCCGGCCTCGGCGTTGGCGCGCAGCGTCTGGATTCCCTGCGAGGTCGCGTTGAGCTGCTGCGCCATCGATTGCGCGGCATTGATCACGCCGATGCGGGCCGACTGCGATTCCGGGCTGGTCGACAGCCCCTGCAGCGCGGTCAGGAACTTGTTGTAGGCGTCCTCGATCGTGCCGGTGGAGTCGGGATTGCCGTACACGCCCTGCAAATTGGCCAGAAAATCCGAGCGGACGTCGGCGTAGGCCGCGCCCGACGTCTCGGTGCGAAGCTGGGTCTGCAGGAATTCGTCGAGCTGGCGGTTGACGCCGGTGATGAGGACGCTCGATCCGTACTCGCCGGTGGTGCCGGTGACCTGGTTGAGCGTCTTCCTGACGTAGCCGGGCGTCTCCGCGTTGGCGACGTTCGACGACACGAGCGAGAGCGAGGCCTGCGTGGCGCGCAGGCCCGACATCGCGGTGGAAAGGGCTTGGCTCAAACCCATGATATGTACTCGCCTTTACTTCTTCACACGTGCAGCAACGACGCGATCAGCGCACCACGTTCAGGAGGTCCTGCACCATCGAATTGGTCGTCGTGATTACCTTGGTGTTTGCCGAATAGGCCTGCTGGGTTACGATCAGCTTGGTGAATTCGTCGGCAATATCGGTGTTCGAGCTCTCGAGCGAGGAGCCGACGATGGTGCCGGCCTTGCCGAACAGCGCCGCGCCGGACTCGTCGGTTGCCTCGAACGCACCGCCGTCTATGCGCTTGAGGAAGTTGGTGCCGTTGAAGGTCGCCACCGAGATTTCGGCGAGGTCGATGTTGCGGCCGTTGGTGTAGTTGCCGACGATGCGGCCGTTGGTGGAGACGCTGACCGACTGCAGCTGGCCGGCGGGGAAACCGTCCTGCTGGATCTGGTTGACCTGAACGTTGCCGTTGGCGTCGGCGAACTGCGTCACGCCACCGGAGCCGAAATTGATCACGGGGCTGCCGAGCGACACGCCGTTGACGACGGCATTGGTGAGCGCCACCGAGGAGATCGCCGGCGACATCTGGCCGTTCGAGGCGAAGGTGAAGTTGACGTTGACGTTTTGCCAGGAGACCTGCGTGCCGGTCGCATTGGGGTTGACCTGATAGAACAGGTTCCAGGTATCGGTATGTGTGCCGCCCAACGAAGAGCTGTCGGTCTTGGCCCAGCGGAATTGCAGGTTCACCGGCGCGCCCGAGACGTCGTAGGCCGTGACGGCGCCGCCCGAGACGGATTCGTTCAGGAAGGTCGAGTTGTCGTTGCCGATAACCTGGCCGGTGCCGACCGTGCCGCCGCCGCCGCGAACCGCGACCGCCGAGCCGGTGAAGCCGAGCGCCGCGAAGGCGGTCGCGTTCGAGCTCGTCACGTTGAGGTCGGCCAACTTGCCGGAGTGCAGGGTGATCTTGCCGCCGCTGATCGTCGATGGCGTCGTGGTACCGGTAATCGCGTCGATCTTCGCGAGCAGCGTTCCGATGCTGTCGGTGACGTTGAGCTGGTTGCCGGTCGCCCCCGACGCCACGAAGGTGATGACGGTGCCGTTGACCGTGATCGTGTCGGCGGGCACGACGGGCGGGCCCGCAGAGCCGGCGCTGAAGTTGGTATTGATCGAATCGGTGCCGGCTGCGCCTGAAAGCAGGGTCGCGGCGGTAATGGCCACCGACGGCGTCGCCTTGTTGTTTTGCGCGGTGCCGGTGATGGCGGAATCGGTATACGGCGCAGCCGGCGTGCCCAGCACCAACGGATTGTTTCCACTGCTGAACGCGCCCGGCCGGATCAGCTCGGAACCGGGAACCGAAGTGTCGTGCGCGGTGGTCAAGGGATAGGACGCGAGGTTGGCGCGATAGTCGATCTTGGTCGTCTGCTGCGCCGGCAGGAAGTCGTTCTTGAATTGCAGCACCTGCGGCGATGAGCCTGCCGGGTTGCCGGTGGTCGGGTCGATCGGCACGCCCTCGAGATAGTAGCCGGCGCCGTTGACGAGATAGCCGTCCTTGTTGAGCTGGAAATCGCCGCGGCGGGTGTAGCGGTCGACGCCGTCGAACACCGGGGCACCGTCGGTGAAGCTGCCCGGCTTCTGCACCGCGAAGAAACCGTTGCCGTTGATCGCCATGAAGGTCGCGACCGATGCCGACTGGACGTCGCCCTGCACCGAGTTGGTCGAACGGGACTGCGCGGTGACGCCGCCGGCAAGTTGCGCGGTCAGCGCGGTCTGCGGGACGAGGTCGAGGAACGAGGTATCGATGCGCTTGAAGGCGGTGGTCTGCGAGTTGGCGATGTTGCCGGAGATGTTTTCGAGCGCGTACGACCCCGCGCGCAAGCCACCGACAGCCGTCGTGAGAGCGCCGAAGATACCCATGACATGTTCTCCAATTCGATTCCCGGCGGCTGGCAATCACAGGAATGGCCGCATCGGCGGAGCATGTCGCAAAGGTCGTGCCACGAAACAAAACGTAACAAAATCATCCGCTTGAAAAAAATGCCCCGGTCGTTCGACCGGGGCACATTTGCCGGGAGCGGCAACAATTGCCGGGAAGGAATGTCAGGTCGCTGACGGCGCCGCCGGGTGAAACACCAGCGCGAAACCGTCCATGCAGTAGCGCAGTCCGGTCGGTTTCGGGCCGTCGTCGAAGACGTGGCCGAGATGGCCGCCGCAGCGGCGGCAATGCACCTCGGTGCGCACCATGCCGAAGGTGCGGTCCGACGTCGTGCCGACCGCATTCTCCAACGGCTTCCAGAAGCTCGGCCAGCCGGTGCCGCTCTCATACTTGGTCTCGGACGAGAACAGCGGCAGGTCGCAACCGGCGCAGGCGAAGGTGCCCTTGCGGTGCTCCTTGAGCAGCGGGCTCGATCCCGGCCGCTCGGTGCCCTGGTTGCGCAGGATCTCGTACTGCTGCGGCGTCAGCTGCGCGCGCCATTCGGCGTCGGTCTTCTCGATCTCGAATTTCTCGGCGGCCTGCGCCGGCGAGGCGCGCAGCCAGCGGAAGGCGGCGAAGCCGAACAGGCCGGCGGCGGAAGCAAGCAGGATGCGGCGATCGATCATCAATCATCTCCGGTGCGGACGGCTCAGGGGGCGCGCCCGAGGTTCGTCAACAGATACGAACCCCGCCGCCGGACGTTACATCCGCCCGTCGGAGATCCGCTCACTTTCTTGCGAGGCATCCGGATACGGCGCCTCGCCGTCCTCGATCGGCCTGGGCGCGGACGGACGCGCCGGCCGCACAGCCGACGGGGGTGGACGGCGGGGTGCGGGTCCCCTGGTTCCCGCCCTGAGATTGGCCTCGGCGAGCCGCGCCTCGCGCAGGCGTTCCTTCGCACGTGCACCCTCGCGGTAGCGCGCCAGAACACCCGCCACGGACGAGGCCCCCCTCGCCCACAGGCTGACGAAATGACCGGCGACGCGGCCGGTGGCGCCGCCGGCCCAGACCAGCTCGAACGGCGAAAACAGCCGCCAGCGATCGTCGCCCCACAGGATGCTGCGCGCGATCAGCTGCCCGGCGAGCGCCGAGGTGTTGAGTCCCTGCCGGCCGAAGCCGCTCGCCACCCACAGGCCCCGGCGCAACTGGCCGATCTGCGGCATGCCATGCACGGTGACGCCGACCGCGCCGCCGAACATCTCCGCGATCGGAACCTTGCCGAGCTGCGGAAACACCGTGGCGACGCGGCGCTGCACCGCCGAGCCGAGGCGCTCCGGCCGTGCGTCCCAGGTGGTTTCGGGGCTCGCCCACAACAGCCGATCGCCATCGACGACACGGAAATGGTCGATGCCGTCGCTGTCGACGACCGAGCCGGGAAAGGCGATGGACTCCGCCAGCCGCTCCCCGAGCGGCTCGGTCAATGCCGCGTAGCGCCACACCGGCAGCAGCGTATCGGACAGCCGCTTCAACGGCGCACCGAGATGGATGTTGCCGGCGAGGACGATATGGTTGGCCCGCAGCCGCGCCGTCGGCGTCACGATGCGCTTACGGATGCCCGAAAAATCGATACTGACGACCGGCGTCTCCTCGAAGATCCGCACGCCCGCCCGCATCGCCAGCGCGGCGAGGCCATCCACATATTTGCGGCCATCGATCTGGAACGCCTTCGGATAATAGATGCCGTGGAAATAGCGGCCGGTCCTCAGCACGCTGCGCACGCGATCGACCTGCCAGCCCTCGACCTCGGTCGCGAAATCCTCGCCCAGCGTCTGCAGGCGGCCGATCAGCGCCTCGCCGACATCGACATTGGAGACTTCCAGCGCGCCGTCGCTCGGCTTGATGCCCGGGATCAAATCCTCGGTAGCGGTGGCGCGGACATAATCGGCGCCCTCCTTCGACAGTGCCCACAATTCGCGGGCATCGTCGCGGCCGACACGCTCGATCACGTCTGATATCGGCAGGCCGAATCCCGGCATCACGGTGCCGAGATGGTGACCGGAGGCGTTCCAGCCGATCTGGCGGCCTTCGAGCACCGCAACGCTCGCACCGAGTCGCGCCGCCTCACGCGCCACAGTCAGGCCGGCCAGCCCGGCCCCGACTACGCAAATGTCGACGTCGAGGTCGAACGCCAGACGGTCGCGGAACGGCGAGGCCGCCTGATCGGGGCCGTCTGCCGCACTTGTGGAACTCTCGCTCATAGCGTTTCTTACGAACCGCTGCAGCGCTTGTCACCTTGTCCAGGGCATGAGCCTGTAGAATTTTAATTCGACCTGACCGAATCGAGAATGGAAGTCCATGCGCCGTTTGCTGCTGCTGCGTCACGCCAAGACCGAACACGACGCGCCTTCGGGGCACGACCAGGACCGCCGTCTCGACGAGCGCGGCCACCGCGACGCGGCGGAGATCGGCGGCTGGATCGCCCGTCATCCGCCCCCGCCCAATCTGGCGCTGGTCTCGCCGGCGGTCCGCACCAGGCAGACCTGGGAGATCGTGCGCGAGGTGCTGAAGGGCGCCGGGCCTGCGCCGAAAGTCGAATTCGTGCCGGACCTCTACGGCGCCGATCCGGTGCAATTGCTGACCGCGATCCGGATGGCTTCGGTCACCGATCCGAAGCGGCTGATGCTGATCGGCCATAATCCCGGCATGCACGAGCTCGCGCTGACGCTGACCGGCAGCGGCGACGAGGCCGCGAAGCGCGCGCTCGGCGACAATCTGCCGACCTCGGGGCTCGCCGTCTTCGACTTCGCGACCGACGACTGGAACGACGTCTCGTTCCGGCGCGGCAAGCTCGTCCTGTTCATCAGCCCTAAGCTGTTGAAGCAGGCCTCGCGCAGCTGACGCAAGCGGACAGCGCCGCGCGGCCATGCTATATTGGCCTCTGCGCGACAGGGGGACCGGTTCGCGTCGATACCAGAACGACTTCAAGAAAAAGAAGGCGCGCGTCCCGGGCACCGGGACCAAACGGCTCCAGACCAATCGCGGACAGGAGGCGCAGATGTACAAGTCCATTCTCGTTCCGATCGACCTCGCCGATACCGATCTGGCGAAGCCGGCGATCGCAACCGCTGCAACATTGTCGCAAACATGGAACGGGACGGTTCGTCTGCTCAACGTGCTGCCGATGACGCCGGTGATGCTCGCCGAATATGTGCCGGCGGATTTCGACAGCCAGCAGCGCGAAACGTCGGAAGAAGCGCTTGCGATCGTGGCGCGCGAATCCGGCATCGCGCCCTCCCGCATCTCGGGCGTAGTCCGTCAGGGCGGCATCTATCACGAGATCCTCGAGGAGGCCGCGACCATGAAGGCCGACCTCATCGTGATGACCTCGCACCGGCCGGCGATGCGCACCTACTTCCTCGGCTCCAATGCCGGACACGTAGTGCGCTACGCCAAATGCTCGGTGCTGGTGGTGCGGCACTAAAGCGGGTTGAGTTATGGGGCCGTCGCAGGCGGCGCTGCCAAAATATCGAAAACAACCCCATGCAAAGTAGCCGGCGGCGGCCGGCGTTCGACCAAGCGACTGTCGACCAAGCGACTGTCCGTAGCGGGTGAAGATGTCGTGTTTTTGTAGCTCGTGATCTGTCGCCTTCGTTTCTGATTTGCAGGGGAGCCGGAAGGCGGGGACGGCTTTCCCTGATTGATCATGCCACGGCTGTTGTGGCGGTTTTAGCCCTGTGGGTGAGTTTCTTTGTTCGACTTGAAGCCCGTTTCTCCGTCCCGACCCGCGCTTTCTCGACGGCGGCGCGCGCAGGAGCGGTCAAGGACGCGCGCTTGCGCGCCCGCCAGGGCTTGTCCTTGACGGCTCCGAGCACGCCGCCAGGCTGAAGCGCGTCGGGGCTGATCTGCTGTCCGTCAGGCGCAAACCTCGCCAATCGATGCGGTCCAAGGAACACGCTGACGGTGCCATCGGGATACTCATGTAGCCGCACCAAGGCCTTGACGAAGTGAGGTCTTAGCCGGCTCTCCGGCAACTGCAGCCGCCGACCGTTCCATGCAACGGTATTGTCGTTGGCGACGGTTCGCTCCTCGATCACGCACAGCGCCTCGCGCCAGGCCTCATGCCGGTCGGCTACGAATGCCGAGCCTTCCTGTTCGGGCTTGATCGCAAACGCGGCGTTGTGCCCGGGGATGTAATGCGCCTTCAGCCACGCGTTGGCAGCCTCAACCGTCGTGATCCCGGCAAGCCGCAGCTCCTTCGGCAGCCGATCCTGCAAGGTGCCGAACACCCGCTCGGAGCGCCCGCGCGCCTGCGGCGAATAGGCTGCGATATGCTCGATCCCAAGATGCGACAAAGCCCGTCCCACCTGGGTTTGTTGCGTCTTCGAGACCTTCTCGCCAGCTTTTGGGGTCAGGAAATAATGGCTGCCGCGGTCGGTGTAGAGCGCGCAGAACAGGCCATGCTCGCCAATCACTTCGCGCAAGGCCTGGAAGGTCGAGGCCGTTCCTTCTTCCTCGACCAGCACCATCGAGTAGATCTCGCTCGTCGCATCGTCCATCGTGACGATCAGGTCCCTCGCGGGCAGGCCTTCGATCCAAACGTGGCGCGATCCGTCCTGGTGCAGCAGCATGCCCCGAAGCGGCCGCCGCGGCCGCTTCTTGCGGTGCGCCGAACGCTTCGGAGCCTTCCGCACCAGCCCTGCCGCGTGCAGCGCCAGCTTCGTCACCGTATAGCCCAGCACATAATCATGCCGCTTTTGCATCTGCTCGTGGAAGTGCTTCACCGTGAAGTCCGCGTACTTGTCCCGGTACAGCGCAAGCATCCGTTCCAGCTCCTCCTCCGGCGCCCGCCGTGGCGAACGACGCCCCAGCCGGCGGTCGACAAGCCCGTCGTCGCCCTCCGCCTCATAGCGCTCCGCCCAGCGTTGAAACGTCCGAACACTGATCCCAAGAACCTCCGAAGCTGCCTCCTGCGTCAGTTCCTTCGCCTCCGTCCGATCCAGCAAATCTGAAAACCGCATCCGTCGTACACCCTCGTGAATGGATGCCGTGCCCATCGTGCCCCCCTTGTTCCGGAGCACCGAAAACACGACACTTCACGAGCTACAAACAGGCGACAGATCACGAGCTACTGACACTGTCGACCAAGCGACTTGACACGTCGGGCAACTCAGGGATATTCTTCTAATATTCCGAAATTGCTCCCGCGTCCCCTCGCCCCCAGGCGGGAGAAGGGACGCGCCCAATTTGCGGGCGCAGCCTAATCTCAGCCTGCTTTAATCCAACCAGGGCCCCAACCCGGACATGTCCGCACGCTCGCGGAGTATCCATTGGCTGATTGCGTCGCTACCGCCGCGCCAGATTGAGCCTTCAGAACGGCACCGGTGGCAGCGTCACCGCTATTGCTATTTCGTGAATCTGGGCCTTGTGGATGTCGGCGGCGTTGGCGCCGTGGGCTGAAGATTGAACGTCAGCCAGACGTTCCAGCCTGCTGGCCGATTTTCATTGGCGAATTCGCCATAGCCCTTCAGGTTCAGATATCCCTGCATGTCTCCGACCGGGAAAATGTAGCCGACCTGCGGGCCGACACCGGCCACGCGCGACCGGAAGCAGCCGACGCGATCGCCGGAGCCGCTGTCGCAGCCGAGCTGCTGATAGAGGTAACCGACGAGGCCGACCTGCCACTGCTTGGTCAGGAATTGCGATGCGCCCCAGTCGAGGTGCATGTCGACGCCGCTTTGATATTGGGTGGAGGGGTTGACGAAGTTGTAGGTGAATCCCAGCACCGTCGAAAATTCATGCCCGGTCTTTGGATCGAAATAGGTGTAGCCGCCGCCTGCGTCGACTGTCCAGTGCCCAAGCCCCAGATTCGCCAGGCGGCCCGACTGGTAGGCGCCGACCGGAAGGTCGGCGGTAACGTACGTCATGTAATTGTTGACACCGGCATTCCAGCGCAGCGCGAACTGCGGGATCAGGTCGCCGAATGCAATGAGCGAGCTGTCGATGCTGTCAAACCGGGAGAAGGGGAACGTGCCGCCGCCTGGTCCCGTCAATGTCCCAACGAGCGATCCCGCCAGCGACGTGGAGTTGGAGCCGTAGGTCGCCAACAGGCTGGCAGAAGCCTGACCGCCCAGCACGGGTGTTGCAAAGGTGTAGGTCCCGGCCACAAGGCCAAGGTTCACATTCGCATTGACGTTCGCGTTGACGTTGGCCGTTAGATTCGCGGGAAAGCGACCAAGCGTGATTTCGCGCGACCGTGCCACGTCGCCGCCGGCGGAAACAGAGGTGTGATAATAAACCGTGGTTACCGACCAGCCCGGCGCCTGCTGAGGAACGGCCGCGAGGCTGCCAAAAAATCCGGGTATCCAAAAGCTGATGCCATTTTCATCGGCGCGAGCCGCTTGGGTGGAAAGCACCAGCAGAGCGGCAAGCACCCCAACACTCAAATGCCACTGCGAAAAAAATCTGCGTCCCAAATTCGGTTTAAAGTACCGCATCGCCGATTCCCCGACTCTCGCGATCCCACCATTGCTCCGGCGGGGTAGAAACTCGGAAAGAATAAGCTGACGCCGCCGTTCGTCCACGCGAATTCGGCATAGTTGAGTTCAGCCGGAGGTTTATTGAAAGGTTGTGTCCTTGACGCCACAACCCTGGCACTTTCTGCATAGTCGTCAGGGGCTCTCGGCAAAGACGAGGCGGCCTGGCTCGATTGATCTAGATCAATAAATGAAGGATGCGTTACTGGAAGCATCTCATCTTGCTAGGTTCGTAGGCGCGGCGTTGTGACTTGGACCTGCGCCTTCCATTTCTATCGACCATCTTCTCGGACGTTGCCCAAGATTCGCTTTCTCTTGAACGACGGGCCAGTCGTTATGGCCACGGCTGAAAATCTTCTGCTGGATCCGCCGCATCACGGCGCGGATCGGCTTGGATGACGGGCGGCTCGCATTGGGCAGCCCGGTATTGGAGAGGATAT
Source organism: Bradyrhizobium sp. USDA 4506 (assembly GCF_054058795.1). Classification (NCBI taxonomy): domain Bacteria; kingdom Pseudomonadati; phylum Pseudomonadota; class Alphaproteobacteria; order Hyphomicrobiales; family Nitrobacteraceae; genus Bradyrhizobium; species Bradyrhizobium sp. USDA 4506. Next base: position 4,019,522 of record NZ_JBSSBM010000002.1, read on the forward strand.
CCCATGCACCCAGCAATCATGGCCATGGCGGCGGCTACCCAATTGCTGACGCCCATTTCCGATGCTGTCCCAAAATTCAACGTCGAGGCTACTTGCAGAGCGTCGGTAGAAGCCGACAAGGCGATGAATTTGAGCTTGCCTCAAAGTTTAGGCAAGTGTTTGAGCGATGAGAACTCGGCGCGTGAACAGCTGAGCCCGATTTGGTCTTCGTACTCCCCGGCAGTCAGGACCCAGTGTGAGGCCGAGGCGACGATAGGCGAAGCGAGCTATGTCGATCTCTTGACCTGTCTTCAAATGACTGATGGATCAGTCACGACCTCGGCAGCAGCTTTGCGGGGCGCGAGCAAAAAGAAAAAGGCTCCAAACTAACCCGCACTGTCGCCGCGGCGCCTGCTGCCGGGGGATAGATCGGACGTCCTCATGACTTGATCCAGGATGTTCTGGGTTGTAGTCGCGCCTTCACACTTAGTTGTTACAAGCATGATTGCCTTTGCTGCCCGGATTGCAAACCTTTGCTGCCCGGCTACAACGTGATACTCTAGGTTGTGCCGCTGCGAACGGCGTAGTCGGCCTCGCGCTCCAGATACTCGATCGTCTTTTCTGACTGACCAAGGCGTTAAACGCTCCCCCGACGAATCGGCGAGCTAGAAAGCTGCCGAGAGATTCTCGAAATTGCTCGGGGCGGCGATCGTAACTTTGAAACTCGTTCACTGCGAGTAGCCCATGCACGACGTTGGCGTTGCGGCAGGCGTACCTTTGTCGGATGGGCCCAGTGAGAGGGGCATGGTCTGGATTCCGGGCGGCACGTTCCGCATGGGCTCAGACAGGCACTATGCCGAAGAGGCGCCGGTCCATCGCGTCTCGGTGAGCGGCTTCTGGATGGACCGGACGCCGGTCACCAATCGCGATTTTCGCAAGTTCGTCAACGCAACCGGCTACGTGACGTCAGCGGAGACGCGGCCTGACGCAAAGGACTATCCGGGCGCACTGCCGCACATGCTCAAGGCAGGCTCGCTGGTTTTCACGCCACCGAAGCGTCCGGTCGATTTGCGCGACTGGTCGCAATGGTGGAATTTCAAATTTGGCGCCAACTGGCGCCGGCCATATGGCCCCCGCAGTTCGATCAGCGGCCTCGACGATCATCCGGTGGTCCACATTGCCTATCGCGATGCCGAGGCCTACGCGACATGGGCTGGCAAGGACTTGCCGACCGAAGCCGAATGGGAGTTTGCCGCGCGCGGCGGCCTCGACGGAGCCGAGTTCGCCTGGGGCGACGAGCTGATGCCCGGCGGCAGGCCAATGGCGAATACCTGGCAAGGTGTTTTTCCATACCAGAATCTTGGCGACGATGGTCACGCGCGCACCTCGCCGGTGATGGCGTTCCCACCGAATGGCTACGGCCTTCATGACATGATCGGCAACGTCTGGGAGTGGACCACCGATTGGTGGTCCACCAGGCATGCGCCCGACGCGGCCAAGGCGTGCTGCGTTCCTCAGGATCCACGCGGCGGGCGAGAGCAAGACAGCCACGATCCGTCTCTGCCCAAGATCAAGATTCCCCGCAAGGTTCTCAAAGGCGGCTCGCATCTCTGCGCGCCGAACTACTGCCGTCGCTATCGCCCGGCTGCGCGCCATGCGGAAGCGGTGGATACGTCCACGAGCCATGTTGGCCTTCGATGCATCATAAGGAAGGGAGCAAGTGATGAGCGACGACAAGGATAACGCCTCACGCGATATGAGCCGTCGAAATGTTTTGCTCGCGACGACAAGCCTGGCGGCGGCATCCGCATTAGGCGCCGCCGCATCGGTCGAAAAGGCACTGGCCCAGGCGCAGCAGGCACCGAGCGGCCAGCGGCCCAATATCGTCGTCATCATGGGGGACGATATCGGCATCTGGAATATCGGTGCTTACCATCGTGGCATGATGGCCGGCCGGACGCCGAACCTCGACAAGATCGCCGCAGAAGGCATGCTGTTTACCGATTATTACGCCGAGGCGAGCTGCACCGCAGGCCGCGCCAACTTCATCACCGGCGAGCTGCCGATCCGCACCGGCATGACAACGGTCGGCCAGGCCGGCGCCCCCACAGGCTTGCCGGCGGAGGCTGTGACCATTGCCACCGCGCTCAAGGGCATGGGCTATGCCACCGGCCAATTCGGCAAGAACCACCTTGGCGACAAGAACGACTTTCTGCCGACCGTGCACGGCTTCGACGAGTTCTTCGGCTATTTGTATCACCTCGACGCGATGGAAGATCCGGCTCACCCTGCCTATCCGCAGGAGCTGTTGAACAAGGTCGGCCCGCGCAACATGATCCATTCGTGGGCAACCAATGTGGACGACGCCACCGTGGATCCCCGCTGGGGCAAGGTCGGCAAGCAGAGGATTGAAGACGCCGGAACGCTCTATCCCAAGCGGATGGAAACGGTGGACGATGAAATCCGAGACTTCGCCTTGTCGTTCATTGAAAGGGCCAAGGCCGATAACAAGCCGTTCTTCTTGTGGCTCAATCCGACCCGCATGCACATCGTCACGCATTTGTCGCCGAAGTACGAGGCGATGCGCAACTCCAAGAACGGCTGGTCGATTCATGAAGCCGGCATGGCGCAGCTCGACGACGATGTCGGCCTCGTCATGAAAAAGCTCAAGGACATGGGCGTGGATGACAACACCATTGTCATCTTCACCACGGACAACGGCACCGAGGTCTTCACTTGGCCGGATGGCGGACAGACGCCTTTCGCGCAGAGCAAAGGTACGGTGATGGAAGGCGGCTTCCGCGCGCCGGCGATGATCCGCTGGCCGGGCAAGGTGCCGGCGGGCAAGGTCGAGAACGGCATCATCTCCGGGCTGGACTGGTTCCCGACCTTGCTGGCGGCTGCCGGCAACCCGAACATTGCCGAGGAACTGAAGAAGGGCAAGCAAATCGGGGATCGCAACTACAAGTGCCATCTGGATGGCTATAATCAGATGGACATGATCACCGGCAAGGGGCCGTCGAATCGACACGAAATCTGGTACTTCGGCGAGAGCGAACTGGGGGCCGTGCGCATCGACGACTACAAGTATCGTTTCATCGACCAGCCCGGTGGCTGGCTGGGCGAAAAAGCCAAGGTTGACGTCCCCTACCTGATCAACCTCCGCCTAGATCCGTTCGAGCGAACGGGCTGGCCCGACAGCGGGACCAAATACGGCGCCCAACAGTACTTCGACTGGTTCAAATATGAGTTCTGGCGCTTCGTGTTCGTTCAACAGGAGGTCGAGAAGCTGGCCATGACCGCAATCGAGTTTCCGCCGATGCAGAAGGGCGCGAGCTTCAACCTCGATTCCGTGAAGGCTAAAATCGAGGCCGCCAGGACGGCAATGGCAAAATGAGATTCATGATCGTGTTGGGCGGCGTCCATGCCGCCCAACACCGTCTCCTCCGGCCTTTCGGGCCGGCGTTCGACCAGGCGACTTGACACGTCGGGCAACCCAGGGACATTCTTCTAATATTCCGAAATTGCGCACGAAGATGCCATTGAGGACGCGGCGGTCATTCGCTCGTCGCACGCCGCGCGGCTTGTTGGGCAGCATCGGCTCGGCAGTCCGGCTCAATCAGGCGCTGACCGACGGCGATTGGTCACTATACCCCCGAAAGCGGATGCATTGTGTTCACATCGAGTTCTTCAGCTTCTGACCAAAGCGGTCGCGAGACCCGGTTTTGGCCCGAAGTACCAAGGGGCCCTCCGTTGATCTAGATCAAGGGAACAAAGCGGCGCTTCCATTTCGATCCCCCAATGGTTGTACAGCGTCGGGTGAGCGGGGTGACACCTCTCCGTACCACACGTTAGCGGAGGCGTCCGAAAGCCCAAGCGGGTAACAGAAGGAGAGGCATCGATGAATCGCCGTCAGCTTTTTCTTTCCACCGCAAAGGGCGCGCTTGCGTCGGCACTCGGTTGGTCCTGGCTTCGCGAGTCGGCGCAGGCTCAAGAAGTGCTGCCGCTTCCGCAGCCGCCATTCAAGGGAAAAATCGGCACCACCTATAAGGACTCGTTTCCGGACAAGATACCGATCATTAGTGCACCAAGCAGCGCGCCGAACGTCCTGCTCGTTCTGATCGACGATTGCGGCTTCGGACAATGGGGGACTTTCGGCGGCCAAATCCCTACCCCGAACCTGGACCGGCTCGCAAAGGCCGGATTGCGCTACACGCGCTTCCATACCACGGCGCTATGTTCTCCAACGCGGGCCGCGCTGCTCACGGGCCGCAATCATCATTCCGCCGCAACAGGCAACATTACCGAATTGGGCGACGGCTATCCCGGCTACAGCGGACAGATTCCGAACAGCGCCGCCATGGTGGCAGAGCCGTTGCGCCAGCATGGCTACAGCACAGCCTGGTTCGGCAAGAACCACAATATTGCGGATTGGGAGACCAGTGTGTCGGGTCCCTATGACCGCTGGCCAACCCGGCAGGGATTTGATCACTTCTACGGTTTCTTGGGGGGCGAAGCGAACCAGTGGGTGCCGGCGCTCTATCGCGACAATACGCCAATCGAGATGGAGGTCCCGAGCGGCCGGAAAGCCGATTACACCCTGAATGAAGCCCTCGCCGACGAGGTGATCAGTCACATCAACAAGCAAAAGTCGGTGACACCGGACCGGCCATTCTTCATCTATTACGCGCCCGGTGCCACGCACGCGCCTCATCACGTGCCGAAGGAATGGATCGACAAGTTCAAGGGGCAGTTCGATCAGGGGTGGGATAGATATCGGGAAGAAACATACCAGCGACAAATGCGCCTGGGCGTGATCCCTGCCGACACCAAGCTGACCCCGCGGCCGGCGGAGATTCCTGCCTGGGATTCCCTTTCCGCTGATCAGAAGCGCATCGCCTCGCGGCTGATGGAGACCTTCGCCGCCTACACGGCCCAAACCGACTTTCATGTTGGGCGCGTCCTCGATGCTCTGGAAGCAGTCGGCCAAACGGACAACACGCTGATCTTTTGGGAGATTGGCGACAACGGCTCCTCGATGGAAGGTACCCTCAATGGCACCTTTAACGAGATGGTCGGCGTTAACGGTCAGCAGGAGGACCCGAGCTATATCCTGGCGCATCTCGACGAGATCGGCGGTCCCAAGTCCTACAATCATTTTCCCGTGGGATGGGCGTGGGCCATGGACACACCGTTCCAATGGGGCAAGCAGGTCGCCTCGCATTTCGGCGGTACGCGCAATCCGCTCGTCATCTCATGGCCCAACAGGATCAAGGACAAAGGCGGCATTCGCACTCAATTCCATCACGCGATCGACATCGTTCCGACGATCCTGGAGGCTGCTCAAATCGAGCAGCCCTCGTCGGTCAACGGGGTTGCCCAAAAGCCGATCGAAGGCGTCAGCATGGTTTACACCTTCGACAACCCGAAGGCTGAAGAGCAGCGTCGCGTTCAATATTTCGAGATGTTCGGCAACCGTGCGATCTACAGCGACGGATGGGTTGCGTGCGTCCGCCATGGACGGCTGCCTTGGCAAAACATCGGCTCGTATGATTTCGCCAACGACAAGTGGGAGCTTTACCGGATTGAGAGCGACTTCAGCGAGGCCAACGACTTGGCGGCTCAAGAGCCCAAGCGTCTGCGCGACATGCAGGACCTGTTCTGGGTCGAGGCAGCAAAATACGACGTGCTCCCGCTGGACGACCGGTTCATCGAGCGCGCCGACCCAAGCTTGCGTCCGAGCCTGATCGCGGGACGCACCGATTTTACTTATTACCCCGGCGCCACGCGGATCCCCGAAAGCTCATCGCCCAACGTGAAAAACCGCTCGCACAGCATCGCGGCGTATATCGATGTTCCGCAAGCAGGCGGTGATGGTGTGTTGATCGCGGCTGGCGGCACCGTTGCCGGCTACGCTCTCTACATCAAGGACGGTAAGCCGACTTACGAATACAACTGGTTTTCCTTGCAACGATACAAGGTCGCCAGTTCGGAGAAGCTCGCACCGGGTCCGGCAATCATTCGCGTGGACTTCAAGTACGACGGCGGTGGGCTCGGAAAGGGTGGCGTAGTCACGCTTTTCGTCAATGACACGAAGGTTGGAGAGGGGCGGGTCGAAAAGAGCGTCTTGGGCCGGTTCTCGGCCGATGAAACTTTCGACATCGGGATGGATACGGGATCGCCGGTCAGCGATGATTACGCGTCGCCCAATCCCCATACAGGCAAGCTCTTAAAAGTGGAGATTCACCTCGCCCCGGTGAACCACACCGAAAACGACATCAAGACGCTACGCAAGGCCGAACTGGCTGCACAATCGGCCATCGAATAGGGATCGATGAGATCGAGGTGCAAGTCAGGAGGCCCGTTGGCTCGCGGCCAAGTATCGGTTCGTGGCCCTTCTCGAACCTCCGGCGACGTCCGCTTTCTCGCGGCTGTCAGGGTGAGAGCGGACATCAAGCGTCCCTCATCCAGCTCCGCTTTATGAGTACACGGCCCAGCTGATTGGTCAGCTGCCACCATCGAGGCAAAGCCACGGGCAAAAGAACGCTGCCAAAGCGGTGTTCGGCTAGAGGCGATTCCGTTGCGGCTGCATCCGGCGTGCCTCGCGCTCGATGCTGGCGGCGACCAGCGGCGCCTTGTCGGCGGCGATCGGCGGGGAAAACACGAAGCCCTGCACCAAATCGCAATCGAGCCCGCCGAGCACGTCCAGCTCGGCGGACAATTCGGCGCCCTCCGCCACGACCGTCATGCCGAGCCCGTGCGACAGGGCGATGATGCCGCCGAGCAGCTTGCGCTTCTCCGGCGCGGTGGAAATGCCATCCACGAAGGCCCGGTCCACTTTCAGGCAGTCGAAAGGCAGGCGCGTCAGGTAGCCGAGCGAGGAATAGCCCGAGCCGAAATCGTCCAGCGCCAGCCGGGCGCCCAAGCCGGACAGCGCCGTCAGCGTGCGACTGATCCGTTGCTCGGTATGATCCACGAACAGGCTTTCGGTCAGCTCCAGGCAGAGCAGCTCCGCCGGAAAGCCGGTCTCTGCCAGGATGGCCGAGACCGCGGTCTCGAAATCCACGCTCCAGATCTGCGCCGGCGAGACATTGACCGAGATGGAGCGCGGCGGCAGCCCGGCATCCAGCCAGGCGCGGCCCTGCCGGCAGGCCTCGCGCAGCACCCACAGGCCGAGGTCGACGATGAGGCCGGAGCTTTCGGCGATCGGGATGAACTCCGCCGGCGAGATCGGCCCGCGCTCGGGATGGGTCCAGCGCAGCAGCGCCTCGAAGCCGGTGACGCGGCCGGTCTTCAGGTCCACCTGCGGCTGGTAATGGGCCTCGAGGGCGCCGGCCTCCACGGCGTGGCGCAGATGGCGGCCGAGATCGAGCCTTTCATCGACGGCCTGCGCGTAGACCGGCTCGAACAGTTGCGCCCGGCCGCGTCCGGCCTCCTTGGCCATGTAGAGCGCGAGGTCCGCGTTGCGCACGGCGGTCTCCGCCGTCGCACCGTGCTCCGGCAGGCGGGCGATGCCGATGGTGGCGCCGACCGAGGCCTCGCCCTCGGCAAGATCGACGGGGCCGGACAGTTTGCCGACGAGCCGATCGGCAAGCCCGGTCAGCGCGGCGTCGGACGTGTCGCATCCATCCGCCAGCACGGCGAATTCGTCGCCGCCGAGCCGGGCGATGAAGGCGCGCGGCCCCAAGTCCTGCCGCAACGCAGCCGCCACCTTGATCAGCAATTCGTCACCGGCGGCATGGCCGAGGGAATCATTGACCTCCTTGAAGCGATCGAGGTCGATGAGCAGCAGCGCACCAGTCCGGCCTCCCCGGGCGCAGCCTTCGGTCAGGGCGGCGAGCTGGCGCGTGAACAGCGCGCGATTGGCAAGGCCGGTCAACGGATCGCTGTAGGCGAGCTGCTCGAGCTGGCGCTCGGCTTCCTTGCGCTCGGTGACGTCCTGCACGGTGCCGATGATGCCGATGACCTTGTCGTGGGCAACCTCCGCCTTGCAGATCACAGCCAGATCGCGGGGCATACCGTGCGCGTGCAGGATGCGCAGGTCGGTGGCCTCGGTCCGGCGGGTGCGCAGCACCCGTTTCTGCACATCCCGGAAGCGGTCGGCGTCGCCGTCCAGGAAATAGGGCCTCATGTTCTCATCGGTCGGCTCGAACGTGTCGGGCAAGCCGAGGAGCTGGTAGAGTTCGGGCGCCCAGATCGTGCGGCCGCTGTCCAGCCGGTGGCTCCAGGTGCCGATCTTGCCGAGACGGTGGGCTTCCTCCAGCGCCCGCGTGCGCTGGTCGAGCAGCGCCTTGGCCGCCCTGAGCTGGGTGATGTCGCTGGAGGTGCCGCGATAGCCGAGAAAGCTGCCGTCATCGCCGAAGATGGGCTTGCCGCTGGTGCAGATACTGACGCGCGAGCCGTCCTTGCCGATCAGCGTATAGGTGAAGTCGCGAAAAGGGCGATGGGCCTCCATATCGGCCCGGTGCCGCGCCATCGCCTCGCCGTCCTCGGGTGCATAAGTCAGCTCCCAGCGCGCCTTCCTGCCAGCGGCCACCGTCTGGAACGCCGCATTGCCGGCAAGCGATTTGGGATAGGGCAGCAGCCGATGCTCGGCGTCGCTCTCCCAGCACCAGTCCGAGGCGGTCGAGACAAAATCGGCCAGCCGTTGCTCGCTCTCCGCCAGGCGCCGCAGCGCGGAGGTCTCCTCCGTGACGTCGCGGACGATGCCGGACACGCGTCGAACCTGGCCGTCCGCGTCGAATTCCGGCTCGCCATGCACCACGCAGTCGAGCAGGCTGCCATCGAAACTGCGGAGTCTCGCGCGCACCGCATAGGGCCGCCCCTCCGCCCAGCAGGCAGCGTAATGCGCCTCCAGGAGCTTCCGGCTTTCAGGCAAATAGCGCTCGCGCACCGTGGCGATGGGGATGTAGCCGTCGGCGGTGTCGAATTCGTAGAAGGCGGCGAGCTCGGGCGATATCCAGAGATCGGTCGCGGCGGCACTCTGCGACTCCCAGTAGCCCATGCGGGCCAACCGGATCGCACAGCGCAGCGATCGCTCCTCATGCCAGCGGCGACGCGCTTCCCGGGTCGGGGCCTGCCCTTGCGACAATTTGCGAGCGGCCATCGGTCCCCAACTAAACGCTAGCGTACGCAGCTAACAGGCTAGCATAGAGCGTCACAACCTTGGAGCGACGGCGGTGACGAGATGGGGCTCTTCCGCTTCTTTGGTGTAGTTTCGGTGAATTCTGCAACCGGCAGTCGGCGCCCGGCCCTAAGGCGCGACGTGATTGGGTTGAATCGTCATCGCGCTTTAGCTCTTTGTTTGAGCATGACCTTTTTGGAAAACCGCTTCGCACTTTTCCGGATCATGCATTAGCGCAGCACCGGCATCCTAACGGATCCGCACCAGCTCCAGGTCGAAGTCGCCGGTGACGGCGGTCTCGATCTGGCAGCGCGAGAGTCCGATATCGCGCAACGCCCGGTCATCGAGCTGGCGCAGCGTCTTGATCGCCTCGCGGCGCACCCAATAGGTCGCGAGCGCATCGCCCCACACTCGGAGCAATCGGAGCAATCCGCCCAATGTACTAGGCCGCGCGGGCGCTGCGGCGGCTGAGGATATCGCTGACATTGTCATCTCTCCTTCGCTGCCCATAGACAAAGCTACGCCGTTGACGCAAATGCTGTTTCAGCGCCCGCGCCGCCGGGACCTCGGATTGCTTGCGCACTCCTCGGTGCAATCATGGGCTTGTTCCCTCTTAAATGATCCGGTACATTGCTCGGAGCAAGTAAAACATTGCTCTCGGTGCAATAATGTCGAGGTTCGAATATCTGAAGCTGGCGGATGCGGTGGCCGCCGAGATCGCCAGCGGCGCGCTGAAGGCGGGCGACCGGCTGCCGCCGCAGCGTCATTTCGCCTATGACCGCAACATCGCCGTCTCGACGGCGAGCCGGGTCTACACCGAACTGTTGCGGCGCGGGTTGGTAGTCGGTGAAGTCGGCCGCGGCACTTTCGTGTCCGGCGAGGCACGCCGCGGCATCACGGCCCCGACCGAGCCGCGCGGCGCCCGCATCGACCTCGAGTTCAACTATCCGCTGCTGCCGCACCAGGCGACGATGATCGCCAAGAGCCTCGAAGGACTGGAGCGGCCCGAGGTGCTCGAGGGCGCGCTGCGGCCGGCGACCAGCTTTGGCACGCGGGCGGCACGCACCATCTCCTCGGAATTTCTGGCGCGCAAAAGCTGGACGCCAAATCCCGACCAGATCGTGTTCACCGCCAATGGCCGGCAATGCATCGCCGCCGCGCTCGCCGCCGTGGTGCCGCCCGGCGGACGCTGCGGCGTCGAGGCGCTGACCTACCCGTTCGTCAAGGGCATCGCGGCGCGGCTCGGCATCTCGCTGGTGCCGCTCGCGATGGACGAACACGGCGTGCGACCGGATGCGGTGCAGAAGGCGCATCGCGAGGCGCACCTGTCCGCGATCTACGTCCAGCCCACGATCCAGAACCCGCTCAGCATCACCATGCCGGCCGAGCGCCGCGCCGAGCTGTTGCGCGTGGTGGAGAAGCTCGGCCTCATCGTCATCGAGGACGGCGTCTACGGATTCCTCGACGATGAGGCGCCGCTCGCCGCGCTCGCGCCCGACAGCTGCATCGTGCTCGACAGCCTGTCGAAGAAGGTCGCGCCGGGCCTCGCGCTCGGCTTCATCGTGTCGCCGCCGCGGCTGCGCGAGAGCATCATGGCCGCGGTGCGCTCGGGCGGCTGGACCGCGTCGGGCTACGCCTTCGCCGCGGGGCAGCGGCTGATGGCCGACGGCACCGCCGCCGAATTGTCACGGCTGAAACGGATCGATGCCGGCCGCCGCCAGCTTCTGGCGGCCAAGCATCTGGCCGATTTCGAAATCCAGACCAATCCGAAGTCGTATCATCTCTGGCTGACCTTGCCGCCGCATTGGCGCTCGCAGACACTGGTCGCGGCCGCGGCGCGCCGCGACATCGCGCTGACGCCGTCGACGACCTTTGCCGCCACGCCGGGGCACGCGCCCAATGCGGTGCGGCTCGCACTGGCCGCACCGCCGATGGAGCAACTCGACCTCGGCCTGCGGACACTGGCGGGAATGCTGAGCGCGACCGAAGAGGATTTTGACTCGACGGAGTGACATCGCACGTTCACTCCGAAGCAGCGCCGCAGTCCAGAATTGGATAGGAGTGGCACTCGCAGCGGCCCATTTCCAGTGAGCGCCAGGGCATCAAAAGCCACAGGCCGCATACGTCTTTCTCACGAGACGAAAATGCGCGCCCTCGGCTACGAAGTCCACATCCATGCACTGGTTGCCTTTGCGATACTCCCCGATCACGCCGCACTGCAGATATTCGAGGTTTATCCGCCAGCGCCTTTCTTGCGGCGAGTAGGTCGCAAAGTCGTGCTGCGCGACCGGCGTTCCCTTGCAAATTCCGGCAACGTATCGCCGCACGTCGGGCGGCAGATTGTCGACGTGATTGTGATCAAGCGGATCATGTTTGTTGCCCACGCTGCCCTTGGAAAGAGCCGGCGGGATGCTCAGGAGCACAAGGCAAAGAGCCAAAAATGGGGTCCGGATTGTCATCTGACGCTCCAGCCAAAAGCAAATCCGTCGCCGAGTTTACAGCGCGTTGCTTACAACCCGCTTACAGTCCGGCCGCGCGAACCGCTTCACCGATTGCGAACCGCCTTCGGCAGCAGCGCATCGGGCAATTGATCGAAGCTGTAGCGCCGCGGCCGATTGCGCGTGACGAAACCGCCGACCTGCCAGGTGAACAGCGCCGCAAAGCCGACCAGGAACAGCGCCCCCATCCAGTTCGAGGTCAGCAGCGCCGTCAGCAGCAATCCGATCATTGCCACCGCAAGGCAGGCCAGCAGCGCCAGCGCGGCGGTGTACGTCTTCGGTCCGAGGCCTCCGACCAGCCTGGCGTTGCTGCCCGCCGCCTGCATCCGGCGATGCAGCTCGACGATGAAGTCGCGGTAGAGATGGCCCTGCGGCGCCACCAACGTCGCGGTCTGCCAGGTGGTCGAGAGGATCGCGATCCGCCCGCCCTTGGCGTTGTCGATGTCGGCGCGAAACCGCTGCTGCTGCATCGAGACCGGGCGATAGGACAATTTCACCGCGGAGATGTCGGCATAGTCCCACACGCCCGACCGGCCGGCGATCCGCCACGACAGCCCGTCCTCGGTCAGCTCGAACTGGTGCGCCGAGCCGATCAATGAGGCCTTGTAGGCATAGCGCAGCGGCGAGCCCTCGCCTGCCTCCGATCGATCCTGCAACGTTGTTGGCAAGCCGCCGTTCCACCCGTCCAAATCCATCCAAGCGCTTGCGCGGGACGTCACGGCTATCCTACAAGCGAGCCATGCCCGAGACGACCTATTTTCCGCGCTACCTCATCCTCGGCGGCGCGATGATATCCGGCGTGCTGCTGGCGCTTGCCGTGCACATGCTCGGCGCGCGCTACGGGCTCGATCTCGGCGGCCTGTGGCGCTCCGACAGCCACGAGTTCATGCCGGCGGGCGCCGCGATTGCGTGGTGGCTGATCGCGACCGTCGGATTTTCGGGCGGCTACTTCACCGCCAATCTGATGCACAGCGCGGTGGCCGGCCAGATCCCGCAGCGGATGCGTAACTTCCTGATCGTCGTCGGCGTGCTGATGCTGGCCGGCGCCGGCCAGGCCGCGTCGGCGCCAAGCACGGTCTCGACCATTTCCGCCGTGCTCGCCGGCCTTGCCGCCCTGTGCCTCGGCGCGGTGATGGCGTTCTGCGGCGCCTATTTTGCCCTGCGCAAGAGCTAGAGCGTTTTCGAGCGAAGTGGACGCGGTTCGCGTGAAGAAAACGCGTCCAAACCAGAATCCAGCTCCCCGGCCTTCCAACTCAGGCGACCGACCGTTCCGGCACCCTGCGCAACATCTTGGCGACGTCGGCTGCCGGTCGCGGCGGGCTGAACAGATAGCCCTGCGCTTGCGTGCAGCCCTCCCGACGCAGCAGGTCGAACTGGGTATCGGTCTCGACCCCTTCGGCTGTCGTGACGATGCCGAGGCTCTTGCCGAGGCCGGTGACCGCGCGCACGATCGCCATCGAGTCCTCGCGTGTCGCAAGGTCGGTGACGAAGGACCGGTCGATCTTGATCTTGTCGAACGGGAAGCTGCGCAGATAGCTCAGCGAGGAATAGCCGGTGCCGAAATCGTCCAGCGAGATGCGGACGCCGAAGCCGCGCAGCTCATGCAGCACCGCGAGCGTCGCCTCGCTGTTCTGCAGCAGCACCGATTCGGTGATCTCGAGCTCAAGCCGATCCGCCGACAGGCCCGATGCTTGCAGCGCCGCCTTCACCGACGACACCAGGTTCGGGTTCTTGAACTGCACCGGCGAGAGGTTGACGGCAACCGCGACGGCCTCGGGCCAGCCCGCGGCATCCGCGCAGGCCTTGCGCAACACGATCTCGCCAAGCGGAACGATCAGCCCGGTTTCCTCGGCGACAGGAATGAAATTGTTCGGCGCGATCAGGCCACGCAGCGAATGGTTCCAGCGCGCCAGCGCCTCGAAGGCGACGATCCGATCGCCCGCGACATCGCGGATCGGCTGGTAGTAGACCTCGAACTCGTCATGCTCGAGCGCGAGCCGCAGGTCGCGCTCCAGCAGGCGGCGCGCCTGCGCACGCGCATCCATCCCGGTCTCGAAGAAGCGATAGGTGCCGCGGCCGTCGGCCTTGGCGCGGTACAGCGCGAGATCGGCCTTTTGCAGCAATTCGTCGGGATCCTTGCCGTCTTCGGGCGCGAGCGAGATGCCGATGCTGACGCCGATCACGAGCTGATGGCCGCCGATCTCGTAGGGCGCGGCGATCCGCTCGACCACGAGACTTGCCAGCGACGACACGACGGACGGCTCGCAATTGCTGCAGAACTGCACGATGGCGAATTCGTCGCCGCCAAGCCGCGCCACGGTGTCGTGCTCGGTGACGCATTCGCCCAGCCGGCGCGCCACTTCGCGGAGCAGCGCGTCGCCGATCGGATGTCCGAGCGTGTCGTTGATTTCCTTGAAATGATCGAGATCGAGACAGAGCACGGCCAGTTGGTCGGAGCGCTTGGCCAGTCTCGAGGCCTTCTCGAGCTGCTCGCGGAACAGCGTCCGGTTCGGCAAATTGGTCAGCGCGTCATGCCGCGCCATGTGTGAAATCTGTTCCTGGGCCTGCTGCCATTCGGTGATGTCCTCGAAGGTCGCAACCCAGCCGCCGCCCTTCATCGGCTGGTCGACGACACGGATCGCGCGCTCGTTGCGGCTGACGATCCGCGTCGCGCTGTGGCCGGCCTTTGCCTCGGCGACGAGAGCATTGCAGAACTCCTCGGGATCGCCGTCCCACTCGCCGATGGAATGGAGGTCCTGCAGGACATCGATCAGCAGGCGTCCCTGCAGCGGTATGCGACTGCGCCCCATCATCTCGCTGTAGCGCTCGTTGAACAGCATGATGCGGCCGTCGGCATCGAACATGCACAGCCCCTGCGACATGTTCTCGAGCGCGGTATCGAGCACCACCTTCTGCTTGTGAAGTTCGGTCTTGGCGCGACGGTCGAGGATCGAGGCGATCAGCGAGAGGCCGAGGATCGCGAAGGCCGCAACGGCGGTCATGAACGAGAGCACGCGCGGCGAGACCGTAAGTCCGCCGGAAACGATCGTCGGATCCGGGACGAGCGTCACCGCGCCCATCGCGGTGAAATGATGCGAGACGATCGCGACGGTCAGAAGACCGGTCGCGGCGGCGGTGGTGCCGAAACGTTCGCCACGGGTGGCAACGACGAGCGCGAGCGCGCCGAACAGGCTTCCGAACGCGATCGACGAGGCGACGATGCCGGGCGACCAGACGATGCGCGCGGGCAGCTCCAGCCCGAGCATGCCGGTGTAATGCATCGCCGCGACACCGGCGCCGACGATCGCGCCACCGGCCGCAACCGTCTGCCAGCGTCCATCGAGCGTGGCGACGGCCAATCCGACCGCCAGGATCGCAACCGCGAGCACCAGCGACAGCAGCGTGATGGGAATGTTGTACCCGGCCTCGATGCCGGGATCGTACGCCAGCATGGCAACGAAATGGGTGGCCCAGATACCGCAACCGCCGACCGCCGCATCGAGGCCGATCCAGATCTCGCGGGCCCGCCCCTGCGCAGCGCGGGCACGGTGAAATAGGCTGATCGCGACGGCGCTGGCGAGCAGGCAGATCACCCCGCCGAGGACGACCAACCGCCAGTCATGTTCCAAAGTGAGACAGGTCAGAACGCGATACATATAGGCCCCCTTTATGGACCTATAAGAACAGACGCATTCGTGTAGGAACGGTAACCGCACCGCAGCAAGGTTCCACGCATGGTGAAGAAGCCTTGAATGCAGGCGATCGGGTCAGGGCAACGCGGAGATGCCTCGCTGCGGTTCGTCTCAGCGCCGAGCCTGTGACCATGCGCCGATCCAGATCAGCGCAGCCGCCGCCAGCAACACGCCGGCGGAGATGACGAGGGCCGCATGCAGGCCGGTGATGAAGGCCGCGGACCGGCTGACCATCGAGCCGAACAGCGCGACACCGAGCACGCTGCCGGTCTGCCGGGTCGCGTTCAACACCCCGGCCGCGATGCCGGCATGCTGCGGCCCGGCACTGCCGAGCAGCGCCGATGTCAGGGGCGGCACCAGCAGGCCGAGGCCGCCGCTCATGGCCAGCAATTGCAGGCAGATCGCGAGGTAGCTGGTGCCGGGGCCGATGAACAGCATCGCAAGACATCCGGTGGCGGAGAGAGCGGCGCCGAGCGCGATTGTCGCCGGCGCGCCGATCCGCTCCGCGACATGCGGTGCGATCAGGTTGGCGGGCAGCACGGCGCCGAGCATCGGCACGAACGCGAGGCCAGTGGCGAACGCCGACAGCCCGTTGACCTGCTGGAAGTAGAGGCTGAGCACGAAGATCAGGCCGTAGAACGCGACATTGACCAGGAGGCCGACCAGCGAGGTCAGGGCAAACATCCGGTGGCGGAACAGCGAGAGCGGCAGCATCGGCTGCGGCGCGCGCGCCTCACGCCAGACGAACAGCACGGAGAAGACGGCGGCGAGAGCGAAGCCTGCGATCACGAACGGGTTGCCCCAGCCGAGCGCGCCGCCTTCGATCAGCGCGCCGGCCAACGTGCCGAGCGCGGCGATCGCCGCGACCTGCCCCGGCAGATCGAGCCGGTGTTGCTGATGACGCGTGGTTTCGCTGGCAAAGCGCCAGGCGAGCCACAAGCCGGCGAGGCCGATCGGCAGGTTGACCAGAAAGATCGCGCGCCAGCCGACCAGCGCGATCAGTCCGCCGCCGACGAACGGGCCGGCGGTCAGCGCAAGGCTCGCGCCCGCGGCCCAGACACCGACCGCCCGTCCCCGCGCCTTCTCGTCTTCATAGGCATGGCGGAGCAGCGCCAGCGAGTTCGGCACCAGGATGGCGGCGGCCAGCCCCTGAACGCAGCGGGCGGCGATCAGCGTCGTCGCATCAGGCGCGACCGCGCAGGCAACCGATGCCGCGGTGAAGATCGCAAACCCGGCCATGAAGATGCGCTTGGCGCCGATCCGGTCGCCGAGCGCGCCCGCGGTCAGGATGAAGGCCGCAAAGGCGATCGTGTAGGCGCTGACCACCCATTGCAGTTCGGCGACGCCGCCGCCGAGCGAGGCGCCGATCGCGTTGAGCGCCGTGTTGACGATGGTGACGTCGAGCTGCACGACGCCATAGCCGAGACTCATCGCGGCGAGCGTCAACGTCGCCGCGAGCCCGCTCGTTTGCCGATGCGACGTTGCGCGGCGGTCCGGCATGTGCCGGACGTTCAGGGAGGTCTGTTGCATGGTCTCGTCCTTGCTCTCGGCAACCAATGCGAGACATAGGCCTTCGTTTCGCCGCAACACTTCGCCACGGATCGAAGTGTGAAATCTCGTACCCGGCCGATCTGTCCGACGGCGGCCCGCTTGCGCGGCGTTTTGCCTCAATAGACCTACGGACCGCCCTCGCGCGGCTCACTGGCCCGAGCGCAGGGCGCATCATGCGCATGCGCGCGTCGACTTCACACTTTGGTAAACGTCACAGCCGGCTCAGCCGTCCCCATGCTGACGCATATCGTCCATTCGCCTCGCGCCAGCTAACCCGCATCGACGCCGGGACGGCCGCAAAATCGGCAAAAAAGCCGGCGAAACCGCCTGAAACGGCGGAACATGCAGTGGCCCCATCGCGGTCCTGCGACTCACATTCCGCAGAGCGAGAACATATGTAGCCAATATGACAATGACGCTGGACGAGGGCCGAAGGTTGGCTTGTCAAGGGCTGCACAACGCATCGGTTTTGCCTTATGGGTCATCGCGTACGGTGCGTTTGCCCGTCACCCGTCGCCGTCCGTGATCGGGTCCCACTGAAATTTGCCGCCCCGCCGGGAGGATGAATGCTTCGGCTGCTGACCACGCTCGGGCGTGGTTTCAAGGAAAAGATCGGCTGGAAACGGCTCGGGATCGCCGCGAGTGTGTTGATCATCGCGTTCGCGATCACGTCGCTCGTTCACACCCTGAAGGGCGTCGATACCGGCATCATTCTCACCGCGCTCACCAACATCGCGCCGCATCGGATCGCGCTGGCGGCGCTCTGTGTGGTCGGGGCGTTCTGCACGCTGACCTTCTACGACTTCTTCGCGCTGCGCACGATCGGCAAGATCCATGTCCCCTACCGCATCGCAGCGCTGTCGAGCTTCACGAGCTACACGATCGGCCACAATATCGGCGCCACGGTGTTTACCGGCGGCGCGATCCGCTTCCGGATCTATTCCGATTATGGCCTCTCCGCGATCGACGTCGCCAAGATCTGCTTTCTGTCGGGCCTGACCTTCTGGCTCGGCAATTTGTTCGTGCTCGGCTTCGGCATGGCCTGGCACCCGGCGGCGGCGTCGGCGATGGACCTGCTGCCGCCGGCGATGAACCGGCTGATCGCGCTCGGCTGCCTTGCCGGCATCGGCGCCTATTTCGTCTGGCTCCTGACCGGCGAGACGCGCCGCGAGCTCGGCCAGAACGGCTGGAAGGTGGTGCTGCCCTCGGCCAAGCTGACGCTGTTGCAGATCCTGATCGGCGTGGTCGATCTCGGTTTCTGCGCGCTCGCAATGTACCTGCTGATGCCGACCGAGCCGCATATCGACTTCGTCTCGCTGGCGGTCGTGTTCATCCTGGCGACGCTGCTCGGCTTCGCCAGCCACGCCCCCGGCTCGATCGGCGTGTTCGACGCCGCAATGCTGGTGGCGCTGCCGGAGTTCAGCAAGGAACAATTGCTGGCGACGCTGGTCGTGTTCCGCATCCTCTACTTCCTGATCCCGTTCGGGATTTCGATCTCGATCATGGGCATGCGCGAGCTCTGGCTCAACGTGGTGCAGCCCTGGCAAGAGCGGAAACGACTAAGCCAAGCCTGCACGGCTTCGGCGACCGTGCGGCAACCGATCGAAAGCCGGCAGCAGCGGGTCAGGCAGCTGAAACGGTAACGGACAACGTTATCGGCCCTCGTGCGGGCCCCCCTCGATCCCGGATTTTCGATCCTCGCGGCCGCTTCTCTTATTTTCGCCGTACCGCTCGCGTCAAACCGCGCCATGATTGGCTTTTTGGTTCGATTTTCGTTTCGGGTGACGGTCTGCAGCGTGCTGCTCGGCAGCGCGCTGGCCGCGGTCTTCGCATCGGCCGCGGACGCGCAGGACAACCAGCTGCAGATCTCATGGGAGGTCCGCAACCGCTTCCGCCTGTTCCGCGAGGAACGCGACTTCCGCCTGCATGTCGAAAGCGGGCTTGGCCGCACCGTGCTGGCCTCGGAACAGACGCTGGAACTGCAAAGCGATGGCCGCGGCTGGGCGCGCAACACCGTGAACCGGCTCTGCATCGACCTGCAGGGCCGCGTCAGCGAGCCCTGCACGCGCGACAACGTCAAGGAAAGCTATCTGACGCCGATCGATCATCCGATCGTCGTGCGGCTCACCGGCCCGGTTCCGGTCGGCGCGACCTGTGCCTGGTCGTTCGACGACGGCGACGGGCCGCAATCCTCGACATTCGATTGCGCCGAGCCGATCAACCTGCGCGTCCGCTACGGCCGCACCACGGTCGCGACCGTCGACGTCGCAAGCGGCTCGGACGCCAACCAGCGTGTGGCGACGCAGATCGAGGTGCGCGACCTGCTGATCGCGGGCCTCGGCGACAGCATCGCATCCGGCGAGGGCAATCCCGACCGCGCGATTGCGCTCTCCGACGAGGGCTTCTGCTTCCGCTCCTATCTCGGCGGGGCGCAATATTACCGGCCGAGCCGCGCCGGCTACAAAGGCGGCCGCGCCTGCGAAGCACCGGACACCCTGACCAACTGGCAACGCCAGAGCGCGCTGTGGCTCAACTCGGCCTGTCACCGGTCGCTGTACAGCTACCAGACCCGCACGGCGCTCGCGCTCGCCGTGCAATATCCGCACATCGCGGTGACCTATCTGCCGCTGGCCTGCACCGGCGCCAGCATCGCCGACGGCCTGCTCGGCTCGCAGCAGGCGCGGGAATGCCTGCCGACGAAGACAGCCAACACCTGCTCGGGCACCGTCAACGGCCAGATCGCGGAGCTGCGCACGGCACTCGCCGCCGCCAAGCGCCGTCAGCCCGACCGCACCCTCGACCTCGTGCTGCTCTCGATCGGCGCCAACGACATCTACTTCTCCGGCCTCGTCGCCAACGTGATCGTCGACACGCCGACCGAGCGCACGCTGTTCAGCCGCGGCGGCTCGATGGCCAGCGTCGACGATGCCCGTTCGGCGCTGGCGCGCGACCTGCCGGCCGATTTTGCCAAGCTGCGCGATGCGCTGAAGCCGCTGGTCGGCGGCGATCTCTCGCACGTGATCTACACGGCCTATGCCAATCCGGCGCTGGCCAATGGCGGCGCGCCCTGCCCCGGCGGCCGCGCCGGCTTCGAGATCCATCCCTCGTTCAACGCGGATCCCAACCGCCTCGCGTCGGTGTCGAGCTTCGTCCAGAACGAGTTCCTGCCGCAACTCAAGGCGATCGCGCAGTGCCAGTCCGGCATCATCTGCCGCAATCCGCAGGCCGATCGCATGACCTTCGTCGATGCGCATCAGGACGCGTTTGCGAGCCATGGCTTCTGCGCACGCGCCTCGACCGATCCGGAATTCGACCGCGACTGCTTCGCCGCCAACGGCGACAGCTTCGTCTCGGACATCGTCGCCGCGGCCAACCAGCCGCTGAAATGCGGCCGCAGCGCCGGCGAATACCGCGCCTATCTGCCGCGCGCGCGCTGGATCCGCGACGCCAATGACAGCTACTTCACGGCGATGACCTACCCGCAGGGCCTGCCGTCCTCGATGCAGCCAAGCGACATCCACGACGCGACATGGGGCATCCTGTCGGCGGTGTATGGCGGCGCGGTGCATCCGAGCGCCGAAGGCCATGCCGCGATGGCCGATGCCGCGGTCCCCGCGGCCGCCACCGTGCTGCAGCTGAACACCGCGGTGCCCGAGGTGATTACCGAGCCGGTCGCGCCACTGCCGATGCCGATTGCACCGACGGGACAGCGCTGAACGCTCACGTTGCCACGCAAGAGCGGAGCGTGAGCGTGCGCAGATCGGAGCGTTAGAGAGAAGTGCTAAAGCATGATCCGGAAAAGTGCGAAGCGGTTTTCCGAAAAGATCATGCTCAAACAAAGAACTAAAGCGCGATGACGATTCAACCTAATCTCATCGCGCCTTAGTGCCGCTTCGTCGCGGGCACTGGCGCCGCCGGCTTCGCCACCGCGGCTTGCGCCGGCAGATATTTGGCGACGATCGCGGGATCGAGCTGGGCCACCGCGGTGTCAGGCAGCCGGGTCCAGACCTCATCCTTGCCGAACAGCGAGATGCCGAGAAAGCCGCGCATCGTCAGCGTCTGACCATCGGCGCTCAACGTCATCTTGGCCTTGTAGACCTTGCCGTTGCGCGGATCGAGCACGTTGCCGCCTTCATAGGCGAGCCCGTTGCGCTTCATGTCGCGGATGAGGGGAATGCCGAGCCACGGCATGTCCTTGCGATCGTCGGTGCATTTCGAGCAGACCGGATTGGGCGGGTCGCCGGGCGATGAGAACATCTTTGCGATCATGCCTTCGAACAGGCCATTGCGCTCGATCACCAGGAACCAGCCCTCGGGCTTGCCGTCTTCGACCTTTTGCCACAGGCCAGCCGCCGACGGGTCGGCCGCCGACGCCGCAAGCGGAGCAGCTAGCGCAAAGGCCGTGGCGATCGAGAGGATCAGCCGAAGTCTGGATAGCGTGTTCCGCATCATCATCACCTGATCAATCGACCAACTCGACTACAAGCAGACTACGGCCATTTCACGGAGTGTTCCAGTACTCGCGCCGCGCAGGAAATGGCCCATGCCCCTGGCACTGGTCTCCGCTCGAGTGAAATCAGTTCACCCCGAGCTTCTTCTGCAGACTCGATGACGAGGTTGTGTACTGGAACACCAGCCGCTTGTCCGGATACACGTAGCGGTGCGCCTTCTGCGCCATCAGCGCACCCTCGTGGAAGCCGGAGAGAATGAGCTTGAGCTTGCCCGGATAGGTGTTGATGTCGCCGATCGCGAAGATGCCTGACACGTTGGTCTCGAACGCCGCGGTGTCGACTGGCACCAGATTGTTCTCCAGCGCCACGCCCCAGTTCGCGACCGGGCCGAGCTTCATGGTGAGTCCGAAGAACGGCAGCATCGTATCGCAGGCGATCGTCGAGACCGCATTGTCGTTGCCCTTGAGCGCCGCGCCCGAGAGCTGGCCGTTGGCGCCTTCGAGCCCCGTGACCTGGCCGATCTTCAGATCCATCCTGCCGTCGGCAACGAGCGCACGCATCTGCTCGACGCTGTGCGGCGCCGCGCGGAAATCGTCGCGCCGGTGCAGCAGCGTGATGCGCTTGGCGATCGGATGCAGATTGAGCGTCCAGTCGAGCGCGGAGTCGCCGCCGCCGACGATCAGGATGTTCTTGTCTCGGAATTGCTCCATCTTGCGCACGGCATAAAACACCGACGTGCCTTCATAGGCCTCGATGCCCGGCACCGGCGGGCGCTTCGGCTGGAACGAGCCGCCGCCGGCCGAGATCACGACGACCTTGCACTCGAACTCCTTGCCGGCATCGGTCTTCACCCGGAACAGGGGATCGCCGATCTTCTCGATGCTCTCCACCATCTCGTTGAGATGGAAGGTCGGGCCGAACGGCTTGATCTGCTCCAGCAGCTGTTCGGTGAGGCCCTGACCGGTGACGAAGGGAATTCCGGGAATGTCGTAGATCGGCTTCTCCGGATAGAGCTCGGCGCATTGCCCGCCGATCTTGTCGAGGATGTCGACCAGATGCACCTTCATGTCGAGCAGGCCCAGTTCGAACACGGCGAACAGTCCGCAGGGGCCCGCGCCAATAATCAGCACATCGGTCTTGATCGCTTCGCTCATGTCCGCTTCTTTTCAGTTGAAATCGACTGGACGGCTTTTTCGCCTGTCCAGCCAAGTGGGCCGGATCGCGACATGCATAATAGGGACAGCGGCTGGCGCGGCAACCCCTTGCCGAGCCTGCGCAACTCGGCTGTATGGGCGGGAAACCGACGGAGATCCCCCTCGTGAATGCCCCTGTCCGTGCTGACGATGCGCCGCGCCTGGAAGACTTTCCCTATCGCCTGTCCGACAATGTGCGCTTTGCCGATCTTGACCCCAACGGGCACGTCAACAACGCCGTCTATGCGAGCTATTTTGAAACCGGCCGCGTCACGCTGGTGAAGGATCGCAGCATGGGGCTGATGCCGGCGGGGCTCGGCTGGATCATGGTGCGCCTCGACATCCATTTCCGTGCCGAGTTGCACTGGCCGGGTCAGATCGAGCTCGGGCTCGGTCTCGTCAAGTTTGGACGCACGTCGACCACCTTCGACCAGGTGGTGTTTTCGGAAGGCAGATGCGTGGCGTCGGCGAAGGCGGTCACGGTGATGATCGATGAGGCCACGCGCAGGCCGGCGCCGCTGCCGGCGGAGGTCAAGCAGAACTTCCGCCGCTGGGTCCGTCGCGGAGTGAATCCGGACGGCGAATAAGGGATCCTAGGCCTGCCGCTCCGGCGTCGACACGACCAGTCCGTCGAGATCGTCGGTCACCTTGATCTGGCAGGACAGCCGCGAATTCGGACGCACGTCGAAGCCGAAATCCAGCATGTCCTCTTCCATCGGTGACGGCGCGCCGACCTTCTCGCGCCAGGCTTCATCGACATAGACATGGCAGGTCGCACAGGCGCAGGCGCCGCCGCATTCGGCTTCAATGCCGGGAATGGCGTTGCGGATCGCGCCTTCCATCACCGTCGCGCCGTTCTCGATGTCAACTGTGCGTTTCTCGCCGGAATGGTCGATAAAGTGGATTTTGGCCATGATTGCTCGTGCTGCCGGAATGCGCCGGACGATGGATGGAAAGGTCCCGGGCAGTCGTATAACGGGTCGGTCCGCACAGCGCTAGCGCGGAGACCGAAAACCTGCCCGCCGGTTGGGATGCCGCCCAAGCTGTGGCGGCGGACCGCCGAGACGCCTAGGAGCGGCCCAGGATCAGCTCGATCGCCGTGCGCGCCTCGGCAATCGCGGCGCCGAGCGCGGCAAGCGGCTGGGCCGCATCGGAACCGCCGCTCAGCGCGGTCTCCAGCTGGGCAGCAGCCTCGGCGACGCCGAAGGCGCCGATCGCCCGCGCCGATCCTTTCAGGGTATGGGCATGGGTCGCCGCCTCGGGCGGCAAGGCGGCCAGTTCACCGAGGATCCGGGCCGACTGGGTCGAGAACATGGCCAGCACTTCCCGCTCGAGGCCCGGATCACCCAGCGTCATGCGCTGAAGATGATCGACGTCGATCGGCCCGGCGCCGGGCGCCAGCGGCGGCGATTGCGTCCATTCGACCCGTTCGAGGTGAAGCGGCATGGCCTGTCCCTGTCGTCTCCGCCGGGCCCTCGCCGGCGGATCGTTGGCCCAGCCAATCACGAAACTGGTTAACGGATTGTTGTTGGGATGATCGGCAAAACCGCCCGATTCTGGACAATTTCCGGACACAATCGGTGCTCTAGAGCGGGAATTTCGAGTGCCCATAAGGCCTTATGGCGCAAAGCTGTTAACGATGATTAAGAAAGTATTAATCGCAAGCATTTCATTCGCATCGCTCTCCCAATAGGATGTTTGCGGATGTAGCGGACAAGCCGCCGAGGGGGCCGGCTTGCGCTCCGCTTGTGGGCACCGGCTTCGAGCTTGCGTGGGGACGATCGCAGGCTCGCCGACGCGTAAAATAGTGAGAGGGCTCAGACTGAACATGGCGAACACTCCCAAGAAGGTCAAAGATCCCACCGAAGTCGCGCTTTCTGCCATCCAGGAAGCCCTCAACATCAGCGAACAGGGCGCGGAGAATCGCAGCCCCCTCAACGAAGGCGCCGCGCCGCCGAACCTGCCGCCCGCTGCCGATTTTTCAGCCACATCGTTCGAGTCGCGTCCGAGTAATTCCGATCGTTCGGCGTTCGAGCCGATCGAAGAACCGCGCGCGCCGCGCCGCGCCGCCAATGATGATCGCGAAACCATCGGCCAGATGCTGCAGACGCTGCAGGGAGGACGCGCGCGCAACGCCTTCACGCTGTTCTTTGTCTGCTCCGGCGCCTGGCTGCTGGGCGGCGTCATCCTCACCATCGCGTTCTGGCCGGCCCTGCAGGCCTCGATGGCCCAGGGCACCGGCGTCCTGGTGCTCGCCGGCCTTGCCGCGCTGTTCGCCGTGCCGATCCTGCTGTTCTACTATCTCGCAAGCCTCGCCGCGCACGGTCAGCGCATGCAGATGATCGCGCAATCGATGGCGCAGGTCGCGATGCGATTCTCCGAGCCGGAAAACGCCGCCGCCGATTCCATGGTGACGGTCGGCCAGGCGATCCGCCGCGAAGTCGCGGCGATGGGCGACGGCGTCGAGCGCGCGATCGCGCGCGCCGGCGAACTCGAGACCCTCGTCGCCAACGAGGTCGCGGCGCTGGAACGCGCCTATTCCGACAACGAGGTGCGCATCCGCGCGCTGCTGCAGGACATCGCCCACCAGCGCGACAACCTGGTCGGCCAGGCCGAGCAGGTGCGCAGCGCGATCTCCGGCGTGCAGATCGACCTGCGCCACGACATCGCGCTGATCTCGGACGCGATCGCCTCGCGCGTCGACGAGGTCGCCAAGAGCATCACCGGCGCGCTGGAAGAGCGCGGCCAGCACATCACCACCGCGCTGAGCCATGCCGGCGACAACATGATCCTCGCGCTCGGCGAGCGCGGCGGCGACCTGCTCGACCGCCTCGAGGAGGCCAGCGCCGAGACCACGCGCGCGGTGATGGACGCCTCCGAGCGGCTGACCACCAGCCTCAACTTCAAGACCGGCCATGTCCATGACGAGTTCGTCGATCTGGCCGATCGCGTCCACGAGTTGCTGAACGAGCGCATCGACCGCATCACCGGCGAGTTCGAGCAGCGTTCGTCTGTCATCGTCGACGGCATCTCCGACCGCACCGAAGAGGTCCACGACTCCCTGAAGAACTCCGCGGACTCGCTGCTGCTCGAGCTCGAGCTGCGCAGCAACGACCTTGTCAGCAAGATCGACGATGCCGGCAACCGCCTCGCCGGCCAGATCATGACGTCCGGCGACAAGGCAAGCGAGGCGCTCGACGTCACTGTCAATTCGCTGGTCGCCAAGGTGGTGGGCCAGACCGAGACCGCGCACGACTCGCTGTCGCTGCAGATGAGCGCGTTCGACGACCTGGTGAAGAACCACGGCAGCGAGCTCGCCGAGAAATTCGCCCGCGACTCCGGCACGCTCGGCGCGCTGATCACCCGCCACATCTCGGAATTCGACCGCACGGTGAAGACCTTCGGCGGCGACATCGTCGAACGCATGGGCCAGCGGACCCAGGACATTGCCGACAGCCTGAAGACCTATGTCGACACTTTCGACCATCGTGTCACCACCAACAGCGGCGAGATCACCGCCTCGCTCGACCAGCGCCTGCTGCAGTTCGAGACCACGCTCGGCAGCCGCGTCACCAATCTCGATGCCTCGCTGACCGACAAGCTGTCGTCGTTCGACAGTTCGCTCGCCAGCAAGATCGGCTCGTTCGACGGCCGTCTGCAATCGCTCGATGACGCGATCGACGGCCGCATGAAGTCCCTCGAAGTCACCTTCGAGAGCCGCGCCAAGTCGGTCACCGAGACCATCGACGGCCATCTCGGCACGCTCGCGACCCAGCTGACCGACGGCGCCTCCCAGGCGATCCAGTCGATCGACTCGCGGCTTGGCCTGCTCACCACCACCCTGACCGAAGGCACCGTGCAGGCGATCGCCGCGGTCGACTATCGCATCAACGGCGTCACCGAGACCATCGACGGCCACAGCATCCGCCTGGTCGACACCCTCAACGGCCACAGCACCCGCCTCGCCGACACCATCAATGGTCACAGCGCGAACCTGACCGACACCATTTCGGCGCGGTTCGCCGACATCCAGCAGGGCATCGAGAGCCGCGTCGGCGTCATCGCCGGCGACATCGATACCCGCGTCGCGCAGTTCGAGGACCTGCTGGGCTCGCGCGTCGAGGCCGTCGCCGGCCGCATCGAGAGCAGCGGCCGCCAGGCGAGCGAGGACCTGATGTCCCGCGCCGAGCTGTTGTCGTCGAGCATCAAGTCCCATGTCGAGGACGCCGAGCGTTCGCTGACCAACCTCGTGGTCAACACCAGCGAAACCATCCAGACCGGCGCGCGCACCGCGCAGCAGGCGCTGCTCACCGTATCCGCGGACGTCGGCAACCAGCTCAAGCTGAGCTCGGCCGAGGTCGAGAGCGTGCTGACCGCCGTCGGCACCAGCGCCGCCAACTCGATCCTCACCAGTGCCCGCGATGCCCAGGTGTCGCTGGTCTCGGCCTCCGGCGACGTCGCCTCGCAGATCAAGGCGCTGTCCGAGGATGTCGAGCGCACGCTGCAGGCGGCCGGCAGCGCCACCGCAGCCTCCGTGCTGTCCGGCGCCCGCGACGCGCAGACCACGCTGGTCAGCGCCTCGGTCGAGGCTGCAAGCCAGGTCAAGTCGCTGGCCACCGATGTCGAGCAGTCGCTGTCGATGGCCGGCTCTGCCGCCGCCGCCGAGGCGATCATGACCGGCGCGCGCGAGGCCCAGACCACGCTGATCTCGACGTCGACCGACGTCACCGGCCAGGTCAAGTCGCTCGCCAGCGACGTCGAGCGCTCGCTCTCGATGGCCGGCACCGCGACCGCGGAAGCCGTCGTCGCCTCCGCTCGCGAGGCCCAGAGCACGCTTGCCGGTGCATCCACCGAAGCCGCCAACCTGGTCCGCACGCTCGCGGCCGACGTGCAGCACTCGCTCTCGACCGCCGGCACCGCCACCGCCGAGGCAATCATGACCGGCGCCCGCGAGGCCCAGACCACGCTGATCTCGACGTCGACCGACGTCACCGGCCAGGTCAAGTCGCTCGCCAGCGACGTCGAGCGCTCGCTCTCGATGGCCGGCACCGCGACCGCGGAAGCCGTCGTCGCTTCCGCCCGCGAGGCCCAGAGCACGCTCGCCGGCGCATCCACCGACGCGACCAACCTGGTCCGAACACTGTCGGCCGACATCGAGCGCTCGCTGTCGATGGCAGGCTCCGCCACCGCGGAAGCCGTCGTCGCCTCCGCCCGCGAGGCCCAGAGCACGCTGGCCGGCGCATCCACCGAGGCCACCGATCTGGTCCGCTCGCTGGCGGCCGATATGGAGCGTTCGCTGTCGATGGCCGGCTCCGCCACCGCGGAATCGATCACGTCAGGCGCGCGTGAGGCCCAGAGCACCCTGGTCAACGCGTCGACCGAGGCTGCGACCAAGGTGTCGGCGCTTGCCGCCGACATCCAGCGTGCACTGTCGATGGCCGGCTCCGGCACCGTCGAGATGCTGACGGCCGGCGCCCGCGAGGCGCAGAACACCCTCGTCACCGCGTCGACGGAAGCAGCCAACCACGTCAAGTCGCTGGCCGTCGATGTCGAGCGCACCCTGACCTCGGTCGGCACCAACACCGCGCAGGCGATCCTCGGCAGCGCCCGCGATGCCCAGAGCTCGTTCGTGGCGACCTCCAGCGAGGCCGCAAGCCAGATCCGCGAGATCTCCGCCGAGATCGAGCGGTCGCTGACCACGGCCAGCGCGGAGACCGCGCAGACCATCCTCGGCAGCGCCCGCGAGGCCCAGAGCTCGTTTGCGGCGACCTCCGCCGATGCCGCCGCCCAGATCCGCACGCTCTCGACCGATATCGAGCGCGCGCTGGGTGCGGTCACGGTCAAGACCACCGACAACATCCAGACCTCGGCGCAGAACGCGCAGGCCGCGCTGATCACCATGTCCAACGAGGTCTCGACCAAGGTCAAGACGACCTCCGCCGACATCGAACGTTCGGTGCTGTCGGCCTCCAGCGCCTTCGGCTCGGCGATGACCGGCAAGACCGACGAGATCGTCACCTATGTGCAGCAGCAGACCGAGCGTCTGTCGCAGATGGTCGACGGCCGCCGCGGCTCGCTGGTCGAGGCGCTGACCGCCAAGACCACGCAGCTGTCGAGCGACATGGATCGCGCCACCGCGGATGCGCTGAAGGCGATCGAAACCCGCGGGCTCGCCTTCTCGCAGTCGATGTCGGCCCACGGCAGCGATGTCGCGCGCAACATCACCTCGGCCGGCGATCAGGCGACCGGCGCGGTGGCGAAGTCGCTCAAGGAGCTCGAGCAGGCTTCGCGCGCGGCGATCGACCAGTCGCGCCAGGTCTCGATCTCGGCCGTCACGGAGATGCAGGAGACCAGCAAGATCCTGCGCACCGATACGGTCGCGCTGTTCGAGCGGCTGCGCGAAGGCAACATCCTCTTGCAGGAAGTGTTGACCGGCGCCCACGACAACCTCAACTCGCTGGAGCGCGCGCTGGTGACCCGCGTGGCCGACTTTGTGTCCGCCATGAACGACGTCACCTCGCGCAACGGCGTGGCAACCCAGACGCTGGAAGACCAGCTCACGGTGTTCAACAGCAAGACCGGCAAGGCGCTGGAAGATCTCGGCGAGCTGTCGAGCCAGTTCGAGACCCATGGCAAGGCGCTGATCGATGCGGCTGCCGTGGTCGAGCAGGCCAACCGCTCGACGACGGCCTCCGTCAGCGAGCGCAAGTCGGCGCTGGAAGCGCTGGTCACGACCATCGACCTGCGCACCACCGATCTCGACCAGCGGCTGTCGCGCTTCACCGGGCTGCTCGATGAATCGCTCGGAGCGGCCGAGGAACGCGCCCGCGACATCGCCCGTGTGGTGGCGGAGACCGCAGGCGCCGGTTCGGCTGCGATCAGCAGGCAGTTCGAGGCGGTGCGCCAGGCGGCCGAGAACGAGCGTCAGCAGACCGTCGACGCCATGAACGACCTCTACCAGCAGAGCAACGCCGAGACCGATGCGATGTTCAAGGAATCGACGGAGAAGTTCTCCGCGATGGTCACGGCGATGAAGCAGATGGCGAGCGAGATGCAGAGCGAGCTCGAGGCCACCCGCAACGAGCTGCGCCGCGGCGTGCTCGAGATGCCGCAGGAGGCCGCCGAGAACACCGCGCAGATGCGCAAGGTGATCGTCGACCAGATCGAGGCGCTGGCCGAGCTGAACCGCATCGTCGCTCATCACGGCCGCGGACTCGACGTGGTCTCGACCAACCGCGCCAGCGTTCGCCACGAGGAGCCGGTGGTGGCTGCCGCCGGCGGCCGCGGCGACGTGCGCATGCGGGACAACGGCAACAGCGCCTCGACGCTGCCGCCGCCGGATCTCGGCATGACGAGCTCGCGCCGCACCGAGGCCCCGCCGGTCAGCCCGGCAGGCTCCAACAACAACGGCGACGGCTGGCTGTCCGACCTGCTCAACCGCAGCGACGCACCGCCGCCCGCCCCGCAGAGCCGCGACGCCCAGCAGCGCCCGCGTCCGCAGCAACAGCCGGTCAATCCGCTGGAGTCGCTGTCGCTCGACATCGGCCGGCTGATGGACCGCACGCTTGCGGCCGAGATGTGGGATCGCTACCAGCGCGGCGAGAACAAGGCGTTCTCCAAGCGCCTCTACACGCCGGCCGGCCAGAAGGCCTTCGATGAGGTGGCCCGCAAGTATCGCGCCGACCGCGGCTTCAAGCAGACGGTCGACCGCTATATCGCGGAGTTCGAGCGCCTGCTCGACGAAGTCGCCCGCGACGGCCGCGGCCAGCAGGAGCTGAGCAGCCACCTCACCTCGGAGACCGGGCTGGTCTACACCCTGCTCGCGCATGCCGCGGGACGGCTGGGGTAAGCTGGCGAAGTAAGCGAGTAGCGAATAGCAATTGGAAACGGAGGCCGAAGGGCCTCCGTTTTTGTTTGGGGCGACGCCGCAGAGTCTCGCTGTGGCACCGGCGTGCCAGTAACTAACCGCTGTCATTGCGAGGAGCGCAAGCGACGAAGCAATCCATCGCGCCGAGCATGCGGAACGATGGATTGCTTCGCGGAGCCTGTCATCGGGCGCGCGTTCGCGCGACCCGTTGGCTCGCAATGACGGATGCGGCCGACGGCGAACCCTACTCGCTATTCGCCACTCACCATTCTCACGTCATTGCCGCCGCCGCGGGCCCCGGTGCGGCCGGAGCCGGCGCGGGCTCGGGTGCGGCATTGTTGCTGCCGCCGAAGATCACCCGGCTCGGGTTGCGGTCGAAATTGTTCACCGCGCGGCTGATGTCGGACAGCGTCCGGCGACCGTCGTTGATCAGGAGATTGGAGCGCTTGTCGAGGTCCTCGGCGAGTTCGCGGATCGACTTCACCATCAGGTTCAGCTCGCTGCCATTGTTGCCGCCCGCGATCGCATTGAGGCCCAGCATCAGGCTGTCGGCCTTGCCCATCACGCCGTCGACCTTGAGCATGACGTTGTCGATCTTCTCGGAATTGCGCGCTAAGGCCTGGGTGAAGACCTCGAGATTCTTCAGCGAATTCTTCACCGACTGCTGATTGTCGGCGACGATGCGGTTGACGTTTTGCAGGGTGGCGCGGATCGCCTCGGTGACGTCCTGCAGCGCATTCGGGTCGGCGGTCAGAACCGGGATGCCGTCCTCGTCCAGCGGCACCGGCGGGGCTGCCTCCTCGCCGCCCTTGAGCGAAATCGCGGCGACGCCGGTGAGGCCCTGGAACTCGAGACCGACCAGGGTGTCCTTGCGGAGCGGTGCGTTGTTCTCGATCATCGCCAGCGCAACCACGCGTCGCGGGTTGTCGAGCTTCACCGAGACCACTTCCCCTATCCGAATACCATTGAAATTGACGTTGCCGCCGTTGCGCAGGCCTGACGCTGGCCCTTCGAAGATCACCCGCAGGGGGCTGCGCTGCTTGGTCGTGTGCAGGCTCTGGAACCACAGCACGAAACCGAACGCGGCGGCGATCACCGCCAGCGTGAAAGCCCCGATCAAGACGTAGTTCGCCCGCGTTTCCATCAATTGCTCGCGTTAATCACTCTCGGGCCCTCGCGCAGCCGGCTGCGCTCGAGCCCATCGAATTCCCTGTTGGCGCATGATCTCGTCCGAAAGTCGGCATCAGGTTTCGGGATCATGGGCTAGGCCACAACGGCACGGGCGCGCTTGCCGTTGAAATATTGCTGCAGCCATGGATGCTGCGACGCCTTCATGTCGGCGATCGATCCTGCAGCAATGATCTTACCGTTCCCTAAAACGGCGATACGGTCGCACGCGGTGTAAAGACTGTCGAGATCGTGGGTTACCATGAAAACGGTCAGCCCCAAAGTGCGTTGCAGGGTGCGCACCAGCTCGTCAAACTCGCCGGCGCCGATCGGATCGAGACCCGAGGTCGGCTCGTCGAGAAACACCAGCTCGGGATCGAGCGCGAGTGCCCGCGCCAGCGCGACGCGCTTGATCATGCCGCCCGACAATTCCGACGGATAACGATCGGCGACTTCCGGCTTCAGCCCGACCATCACGAGTTTCGCCACCATGATCTCGTCGAGCAGCCGCTGCGAGACGCGCAGATACTCGCGCGCCGGAAACTGGATGTTCTGGCGCACCGTGAGCGAGGAGAACAGCGCGCCCTGCTGGAACAGGATGCCCCAGCGGCGCTCGACGGCGCGGCGCTGCGAGGTGCTCGCGGCGTCGAGATCGACGCCGAACACCTCGATGCGGCCGGCGACTTTCGGCACGAGCCCGATGATGGTGCGCGTCAGCACCGACTTGCCGGCGCCCGAGGGCCCGACGAAGCCGAGGATCTCGCCGCGCCTGACGTCGAGGTTGAGGCCGTCGAGCACGCGCGTGTTGCCGAATTGAACCGTAATGTCACGGACCCGGATGATGGCGTCGTTGTCCTCTTCCGCCATGATCACATCCCGATCGAGGCGAAGAAGATCGCGAACACGCCGTCCATCACGATCACGAAAAAGATCCCTTTCACCACCGATGCGGTGGTGTGCTGTCCGAGCGACTCCGCCGAACCCTGCACCGCCAGGCCTTCGACGCAGGCGACGATACCGATCACCGCCGCCATGACCGGCGCCTTGACCATGCCGACGATGAAATGGTCGATCGATATGGCATCACGAAGGCGGAGCAGGAAGGCTTCCGGATCGACGCCGCCATAGAGCCAGGCCACCAGGCCGCCGCCATAGAGCGCGGCCATCGCGCCAAGAAAGGCCAGGATCGGCAGCGCCAGCACCAGCGCCAGCATGCGCGGCAGGATCAGAACCTCGATCGGATCGAAGCCCATGGTGCGCAGCGCGTCGATCTCCTCGCGCATCTTCATCGAGCCGAGCTCGGCGGTATAGGCCGAGCCTGAACGGCCCGCGACCATGATCGCGACCAGCAGCACGCCGATCTCGCGCAGCACCAAGACGCCCAGCATGTCGACGACGAAGATGTCGGCGCCGAACCTGCGGAAATGGAAGATGCCCTGCTGCGAGATGATGCAGCCGATCAGGAAGGTGATCAGCACCACGATCGGCACCGCGCGCCAGCACACCTGCTCGAGGTGATGCACCGTCGAGGTCAGGCGGAAGCTGCGCGGATGGATCAGCACCTTCCCGGCGGCCGCCAGCACCGCGCCGAGCATGTCGACGAGGCCGATGATGGTGCTGCCGATCCCGGCCACGGTGCGCCCGATCTGCTCGAGCATGCCTGAGATCGACAGCCGGTCGCTGACGACCCCGGGCGCGGGGCCGACGCGGCGGACCTCGTCGACCAGGCTGGAATAATTGGCCGACAGGCCCGCGATCTCGGCTTCGGCGGTGGCGTCGCTCAGGCTGCGGCGCAGCCGCTCGATCAGCCAGGCGCCGAACGTGTCGAGGCTCGCGACCTGCGACACGTCGATGAAGATGTGCGGCCGGCTGCCGCGCAGCTTCTCCGCGTCGGAGACGATCCGCTCAAGCGCAGGAGCAAAGCGGGCCGTCCAGTTGCCTGCCGCGCACAACGCCAGTCCTTCGCCTTGGGCTATCCGCTCCAGTGTCGGGTCGCCGCTCACCTCTAACCCACCCCTCAAGCCGGCTGGCTGCCGCTAACGCTGATCTCCGGCGCTGCCGGATCGGCTTGTCGAATCTGTCGCTAAACAGCCATAGTTGGTTGCGCGTCGCAAGCTACGGTTCAGGAAATAGTAGACTTTAAAATGACTTCCACCCCTCCCGGAGCGATTTCCCTGAGCAGTCGGATCGAGCGCTGGCCGATCGCGGGGACTTTCACGATCAGCCGCGGCACCAAGACCGAGGCTGTCGTCGTGGTGGCCGAGGTGAGCCAGGGCGGCCTCACCGGCCGCGGCGAATGCGTACCCTACCCGCGCTATGGCGAAACGCCCGAGGCGACACTGCAGGCGATCCAGGCCCTACAGGCGCCACTCACCAATGGCATGGACCGGATCGCCTTGCAGGCCGGGATGGCTGCCGGCGCCGCCCGCAATGCGCTGGATTGCGCGCTGGCGGACCTTGAGGCCAAACGCGCCGGCAAACGGATCTGGAACCTGCTCGGCCGGCCCGCGCCGGAGCCGCGGACCACCGCCTATACGATCTCGCTCGGGACATCAGAGGCGATGGCGGAGGCCACCGCGAAGGCCGCGCATCGTCAGTTGCTCAAGATCAAGCTTGGCGGCGATGGCGACGGCGCACGGATCGCCGCCGTGCGCAAGGCGGCGCCTAGATCCGAGCTGATCGTCGACGCCAACGAAGCCTGGACCGAGGACAACCTCGCCGCCAATCTCGCGGCCTGCGCCGATGCCGGCGTCACCCTGATCGAGCAGCCGCTGCCGGCGGGCAAGGACGAGGCGCTGGCGCGGATCAGGCGGCCGGTTGCGGTCTGCGCCGACGAGAGCGTGCATGACCGCGCCTCGCTCGCCGGCCTGCGCGGCCGCTATGACGCCGTCAACATCAAGCTCGACAAGACCGGCGGATTGACCGAAGCGCTGGCGATGGCGGATGCCGCCCGCGCGCTCGGCTTCGAGATCATGATCGGCTGCATGGTCGCGACCTCGCTCGCGATGGCGCCGGCGATGCTGATCGCGCAAGCCGCGCGCTTCGTCGATCTCGACGGCCCGCTGCTGCTGGCGAAGGACCGCGATCACGGCCTGCGCTACGAGGGCAGCCTGGTCTATCCGCCCGACGCCGCGCTCTGGGGCTAATCGGTAAGACGCTTACGCGCCAGCCACATCACGAGCCCGCCCGTGGCCGCCATCGCGGCCATCATGTCGTAGACGCCGAGCCCGAAGCGCGCATAGACCATGCCGCTGACGATCGCCGTGGTGCTCGCGACAATGCCGCCGCAGGCGGTGAGATAGCCTTGCGCGCGCGCCATCACGTGAACCGGCACGTGATGCACCATCAGTCCCATGATGCCGACCTGCGTCAGACCGAAGCTCAACCCGTGTCCGAGCTGCACAACTGCAAGCACCGCAAGCGGCGGGTCCTGCGCGGTGATCGCCCAGCGCGCCGCGGCACTGGACGCCGCGATAATCACCAGCACAGCCGACGGCAGCGTGAAGCGCGGCGAGGCCGCAAACAGTACGATCTCGGCGATCACGCCGAGCACCCAGAGACAAGCGATCGTCAGGCCGCTGAAGCCGGCCTGCTGCCAGGCAATCGATGCGAAGATGTAATAGGCGCCGTGGCTGCCCTGGATCAGCGCCGAGGATACGATGATGGCGAGGAAGGTGGGATTGCGCAGCAGTTTTGGCGCGCCGGCCGCAGGTGTGGCGGCTGCCGCTGGGCGGCCCAGCGGCCGCAGCGTCAGCCCGACCAGCGCGCCGAGCGCCGTCACGGCCGTGATGATCCAGATCAGGTCGACCTCGGCGACATAGCGGAGCAGGAAGCCGCTCAGCAGCGCGCAGACCGCGAAGGCGGCCGAGCCCCAGAGCCGCAGCGGTCCGTAGCTGAGGCCGAATTGCCTGACGCCGCGCAGCGCATAGGCGTCGGTGAGCGGCACCATCGGAGTCCAGACGCAGCAGGTCAGCGCATAGATCGCCAGCAGCACGAACGGCTGGTGCTGGGTGCCGATCACGGCAAAGCCGAACGCCGTGGCGAATCCGGTGGCGATGATCGCCCCGCGCAGCATCTGACGCCGCTCCGCCGCCGCGGTGACCAGCGGCAGCACGGTGAAGCGCGTCACCGGCGGCACCGCGGTGATGATGCCGATCCAGGTGGCGTCGATGCCGACCGCCTTCAGCCACACCGTGAAAAACGGCAGATGAACCCCGGTCATGCCGAACAGCGTGGCATAGAATGCCGCTAGGCTGCGCGCGAATCGCCGCGATGCAATCCTTGCTGCAATGGGGATTTGTGATTCGGAAGACATCAATTCAATTGCGATTCGCGCGATATCGTGGTGATCGTTAGCGTAACGCGCAGTGATTTGCGCGGAGAGATTGTGATGGCCGAAGAAGCATTCGCCCTGTCGCCGATATCCGCCCGCGCGGCCCTGCCGAGCGAGGAGGACTATGCCGCGATCAGCGCGGCCTTCATGGAGACCTCGCGGGGCCGCTGGTTCCTCGGCGAATACGCCAAGCGCAACCGCAATGCCGATACCCGCATGGTGCTCGATGCCGTGGCGCGGATCGAGGAAAGCCTCAGCGCGCAGCGGCAAGCCGCCGCCGCGGCGATCAGGGACGAGCAACTGGCGCAGGCGCTGGCCGCCCTGCGCGGCGCAATCGAAGCCGCCCAGGCCTCCGCCATCGCCGCGCTCGACGGCATCAGCTTCGAGCAAAGCCTCGCACCGGTGCGCAAGGGCGTGCGGGTGATCAGGGAGATCTCCTGGCGGCTGCGCGAGATCGGCAATGACGGCCGGATCTGCGACATCATCGATTCGCAGGTCAGCGCGATCGAGGCCGGCGCCGCCGAGGTCTCGATGAACGACGCCAAGGCTGTGCTGGATGCCGCCTTCGCGGCGCTGGCGCGCCGGCTCAGCGAGTTCGATCCGGACAAGGCGGCGACGCCTGCGGCCGAGCCTGGCGTGGCCGAGGCGCCGGCAGCGGCCCCCACGCCGCCACCGGTGGCCGAAAGTGCAGCTCCCGATATGGCCGCTACGCGGCCAGCGCCGCCTCGGGAGGCCGCTGCGGCGCCGATCGTCGAAGCCGCGATTCCCGCCGCCGTGCCCGGCACTGAGGCCGCTACGGCCGTGATGCCGCAGCCGAGCGAAGCCTGGATCAAAGCTGAAGCCGCGCTGGCCGAAGCCGAAGCCGCGGAACTCGCCCGCGTCACCGACGAAGCGACGGCCGACGCCCATGACGAGGCGGTGCTCGACCTGATCGCGATGGAGATGGGTGCGCCCGATCCGATCGACGAGGAGGCTATCGCCGAGGAAATGCGTGCCGCCGAGGAGATGCGCGTCGCCGAAGCGATGGACGTCGCTGAGGCGATGGCGGCCGAGCCCGAAATGGTTGCGCCGGCCATTCAGCCCGAGCCTGCACCGGCGCCGAAGGTCGAGGTCAGGGCAGAAGTCAAGATCGAGCCGCCGCCGGTGGCTGTGGCGCCGATTGCCGAAACTCTGGTGATGCCGCCGCCTCTCCGGCCCGCCGTTGAGCCTGCCCCTGCTCCCGCAGCAGAGATCTCACTCGGTTCGACCATCATCGCCAGCGGCCTGCTGAAAAGGCCAAGCGTCGCGGCCAACGATCCACTCGCGCCGATCCGCCGCATGAGCCAGGCTGAGAAGATCGCGTTCTTCTCGTAACCTCGACTGTTCATATCCTGTCATTGCCGGGCTTGACCCGCGCACGACGACTGGCGCGCAAAGCATTCATGTCCCATGGACCTGCGCACGCACGTGAACCAGCTCATGTACCGCGGCAGCATCTGTGCCTAACCCGGTGTCAGGCAACCAGTTTCGCGAACAGGTCGGCGTCGACATTGCCGCCCGACAGCACGATCACGACGTTCTTGCCCTTGGTATCGATCCGCCCGGCAAGCAGCGCCGCGAGCCCGACCGCGCCGCCGGGCTCCACCACGAGCTTGAGCTCGCGGTAGGCGAAGGCGACGGCGGCGCCGACCTCGTCGTCGGAGGCGCTGACGCCATTTGCGAGCAGCTTGCTGTTGATGGCGAAGGTCAGTTCGCCCGGCATCATCGCCATCAGCGCATCGCAGATGGTGCGCGGCGCAACCGCATGCGCCTCGCGATGGCCGACCTTGAGCGAAAGGGCATGATCGTCATAGCCCGCGGGCTCGGCGACGATCACCTGGGCCTGCGGATATTTCGCCTTCACCGCGGTCGCAACGCCCGCGATCAATCCGCCACCCGAAGCCGGCGCGACCACGATGTCGGGCGTCAGTCCGAGCGCAGCCATGTCCTCGGCGATCTCGCGGCCGGCGGTGCCCTGGCCCGCGATCACGAAGGGATCGTCGTAGGGGCGCACCAAGGTCGCGCCGCGCTTGCCGGCAATGCCGTTGGCGATCGCCTCGCGGTCGTCGCGATCGCGGTCGTAGAGCACGACTTCGGCGCCATAGGATTTGGTGCGCTCGCGCTTGGTGATCGGCGAGTCCGCAGGCATCACGATGGTCGCCTGCATGTTGAGGATCTTGGCCGCCGCGGCGACGCCCTGGGCGTGGTTGCCCGAGGAGAACGCGACGACGCCGCCGCTCCGCTTGTCCTGCGGGATCGAGGCGAGCTTGTTGAAAGCGCCGCGAAACTTGAACGATCCGGTCCGCTGCAGCATTTCGGGCTTGAGGAAAACCTGGCTGCCGACGCGTTCGTTGAGAACGGGGAAGGTCAGGAGCGGCGTGCGCACCGCGAACGGCGCGACCACCCTTGCGGCGGCATCGATGTCCGCGGCAGCGACGGGTGGATTGAGAACGGTGTCCGTCATTCGCGATTTGTATCGCGGCGGGGCGCAGCCCGGCAAGACGATTTAGCGTGAGTTTGTCTAGTGCGAGATCGGCTGGCTGGCCGGCAGGGCCACAAAATGGTGCTCCTCGGCACCGAATTCGAGCGCCTCCCCCTCGCCGTCCGGCGGCGCGGGGCGGACGTTCATGCAGCGATCGATGAACACCCGGGCCGACGCCTGCCAGGTGTGGAGCGCGGCAAAATCGACGCAGGCCTGCCGCGGGATGCTGAGCGCCTCCAGGCAGGCATGGCGCAGATCCTCGTCGAGCACGCCGACCGGCGCCGCGCCGATCACGTCGCGGGGACCGGTGACCGGAAAAGCGGCAACCGGCAGGCCGCTCGCCAATGCTTCAAGCAGCACCAGACCAAACGTATCGGTACGGCTCGGGAAAACGAACACATCGGCCGCGGCGTAGATCTCAGCCAATTCTTCCCCATGACGAGCACCGAGGAACACGGCGTCCGGATATTTCCGCTCCAGCGCCGCCCGCGCCGGGCCGTCGCCGACCACGACCTTGGTGCCGGGCAGATCGAGATCGAGGAACGCCTCGAGGTTCTTTTCCACCGCCACCCGGCCGACGCTGAGATAGACCGGCTGCGGCAGGCAGAGATCGACGTCGCGCGGATGGAACAGCGCGGTATCGACGCCGCGCGACCACAACACCACGTTGCGGAAGCCGCGTTGACGCAACTCGGCCGCCAGCGCCGGGGTCGCCGCCATCACCGCCCGGCTCGGCCTGTGGAACCAGCGCAGCGCCCGCCACACCCAGGCTTCCGGGACGGGCGTCCGCGCCGAGACGTATTCGGGGAAGCGGGTGTGGAAGCTCGTCGTGAACGGCAGGCCGCGCTTGCGGCAGTAGCGGCGAACCGCAAGCCCGATCGGGCCCTCGGTCGCGATATGGATGCTGTCGGGCCGCGCCGCCTCGATCAGACTTGCGACCTTCGCCCGGTACGGCAGCGCCAGCCGGAGATCGCGGTAGCTCGGCATCGCGAAGGTGCGGAATTCGTCCGGCGTGAGAAAGCTCACCTCGACGCCGAGCGATTTCGCCGCCGGTGCCATCATGGTCAGCGTGCGGACAACCCCGTTGACCTGGGGATGCCACGCATCGGTCGCGACCAGGATATGCGTCATGCAGCGCGTGCCGTCACTCGCGGAACTGGCGCGATCCGGCGCACCGGGTCGGTCCAGGTGATGATCTCGAAATGGCCGTCCTCATGCTCGGCGAGCGCGGTGCAGCTCTCCACCCAGTCGCCGCAATTCATGTAGCGGATGCCGTGCTCGTCATGGATCGTCGCGTAGTGGATGTGGCCGCAGATCACGCCGTCGCAGCCGTGGCGCCGCGCCTCGCCGGCGAGCGTCGCCTCGAACGCGCCGATATAGTTCACCGCCTTCTTGACCTTCAGCTTGGCCCATTGCGACAGCGACCAGTACGGCACGCCGAACATCTTGCGGAAGAAGTTGACGAAGCGATTCATCTGGATCGCGAAATCGTAGGCCTTGTCGCCGAGATGGGCGAGCCAGCGCGCGTTCTGCACCACGAGATCGAAAATGTCGCCGTGGATCACGAGGTAGCGCTTGCCGTCGGCGCCGGTGTGAACGGTGTTCTCCACCACGTCGATGCCGCCGAAATGCGTGCCGTAATATTTGCGCAGGAACTCGTCGTGGTTGCCCGGGACGTAGATCACCTTGGCGCCCTTGCGCGCCTTGCGCAGCATCTTCTGCACGAAATCGTTATGGGTCTGCGGCCAGTACCAGTTCGACTTCAGCGCCCAGCCGTCGACGATATCACCAACGAGGTAGATCGTGTCGGCATCGTGAGCGCGGAGGAAGTCCAGCAGGCGGTCGGCTTGCGAACCGCGGGCTCCGAGATGGACATCGGAGATAAACAAAGTGCGAAAGTGCCGCTCGGGACTTTCTTCACTCAAGGAGTCACTTCCCATGCCTGTGCACCTAACAGATTCCTGTGACAAGGCGATGACGACCCCCGCGACCCAAGGCCCCACAAACAGTTAACGAGAATCAGCAGCACGCCCCTTCCCTGCGGATAACAGCAGCGTGCGACAATCTGGCGACATCGGCGGTCGAGGCTGTGTGGAAGAGGCGTTGTGTTGCCAACATATTGCGGCGGAACCTGCGCGCAGCCGAAGCAGCGAAGAACGTAGCCCGGATGCAGCGAAGCGCAATCCGGGTGTCGCATCAGCGGATGGAGCGCCCCGGATTGCGCTGCGCTACATCCGGGCTACGAGGCTACTAGCGTCAATAGTACTTGTGGAAGTGATGCACCGGTCCGTGACCGTGTCCGACGGCGAAGCGATCGGCTTCGGCGATTGCTTCGGTGATCCAGGCCTTGGCCTTGCGCACGGAGGTCTCCATGCTCTCGCCCTTCGCGAGCCCTGCTGCGATTGCCGAGGACAGCGAGCAGCCGGTGCCATGCGTATTCGCGGTCGCAATCCGCGGCGCAGCCAGCGCGATGCTGCGCTCGGCGTCGATCAGATAGTCGATGCTCTCGGCGCCGTGGCCGTGGCCGCCCTTGACCAGCACCGCGCGACATCCCATCGCCAGCAATCGCCTGCCTTGTCGCTCGACGTCGGCCTCGCTTGAGGCGACCGGCTCGTTCAAGAGCGCCGCCGCTTCCGGCAGGTTCGGCGTGATCAGCGAGGCCAGCGGAAACAGCAGGACCTTCAGCGCGTCGACCGCCTCGGCGGCAAGCAGCCGATCACCCGAGGTAGCGACCATCACCGGATCGAGCACGACATGGCGCGGCGCCCAGCGCCTCAGCCCATCGGCGATCGCAGCGATCGTGTCGGCCTGCGCCACCATGCCGATCTTGACCGCGCCGACCTCGAGGTCGGAGAACACCGCATCAATCTGGGCGGTGACGAATGACGCGGGCACCGGATGGATGCCGCTGACCCCCGTGGTGTTCTGCGCGGTCAGCGCCGTGATCGCGGAGGCGCCATAGACCCCGAGCGCGGCAAAGCTCTTGAGGTCGGCCTGGATGCCCGCCCCGCCCGAGGAGTCCGAGCCGGCAATGGTGAGCGCGACCGGCGTCATCTTGCAGCACCGGCGGTTGATACGAATGAGACCATCACGAACAAGACCATGGCCTGTCCTAGCCCGGCCGCCGATCGGCAGCAAGTTCGCCTGACTTTACCGCAAGTTGGCCTCGCCTTGACCCCTTGCCTCGCCCCCTTGCCTTGGCCGCCCGTTTTGGGCCTATAGTCGCGGAAATCCCCGGAGACGACTTTGATGGTTCCTTTCTTCGTCCAGATCAAATGCAAGCTCGGCCAGTCCTACACCGTCGCCAACGCGCTGGCGGAGGCCGAGATTGCGTCCGAGATC
Source organism: Bradyrhizobium sp. USDA 4506 (assembly GCF_054058795.1). Taxonomy (NCBI): domain Bacteria; kingdom Pseudomonadati; phylum Pseudomonadota; class Alphaproteobacteria; order Hyphomicrobiales; family Nitrobacteraceae; genus Bradyrhizobium; species Bradyrhizobium sp. USDA 4506. The sequence goes on from NZ_JBSSBM010000002.1 coordinate 4,061,219, forward strand.
TATTCCACCGCGGGCAACTACGACCTCCTGGTCAAGTTCTACGTCGACCACGACACCGACATCGGCCATTTCATCAACGAGAAGGTTCAGGTGATCCCGGGCATCCAGGACACCCTCACGATCATCACCTTCAAGGCGTTCGGCGCGAAGTAGGACGCGCCCGCGAGAGCATGATGAGATTAGGTCGAGCTTGAACGGCGTCGAAAGTTCACTTCTCCCTTGGGAGAGGTGAACCGAAACCGCGGCGAGCCGATTCAACCAAACCCATCCGCTTTACGATTCCTTCTCCTTCTTGACCGGCTTCGGCGGTCCCTCGACCGGCGGCAGCGACTTGATGTACTCGGCGATCGCGTCGCGGTCGGACGACGACAGTTGCGAGGTGTTGCGGATCACGCGCACCATCGACCCACCGGCGCTATCGCCGTCCGGCATCTGGCCGCTCTCGAGAAAATAGGCGATATCCTTCACACTCCAGTCCGAGATCCCCCTCGGCGTGATGTTGGGCACCCAGCCTTCGCCCTCCGGATTCGGACCACCGGCGAAGCGCTGCGCGGTGACGATGCCGCCGAGGACGTTGCGCGGGCTGTGGCACTCGGCGCAATGGCCGAAGCTGTTGACGAGATAGGCGCCGCGGTACCAATGCGCCGAGCGGCTTGCATCCGCGATGAACGGCTTGCCGTTCATGAACAGGAATTTCCAGACCCCGACGTTGCGCCTGATGTTGAACGGAAACGGCAAATCGTGGTCGCGCACCTTGCCGGCGACCGGCGGCAAGGTCTTCAGATAGGCGAACAGGTCGCGCACATCGCTGACCTTGGCGTGCTGATAGGACGGGTACGGAAACGCCGGGAAATAGTGCGCGCCCGATGGCGAAGTGCCCTTCATGACTGCGGTGACGAAATCGGCCTCGCTCCAGCGGCCGATGCCGTCGTTCGGGTCGGGCGAGATGTTCGGCGCATAGAAGGTACCGAACGGCGAGGTGATCGCGAGCCCGCCGCCGAGCCTCGTGCGGTCGTCCTGCTTCGGCACGGCATGGCAGGAGGAACATCCCCCGGCATTGAACGTTGTGAGGCCGTTGGCCAGGTCAGGCTGATAGGCAGGCAGCGCGTCGGCGGCAACGGTCGCGGGGATCGTCAGCCACCAGAACACGCCAAAGCCGATTACGCCGGCCAGAATCGCCAGGAGGAAAATTCGTCGCAGCATTCACCGATCCGTCATTGGTCGCGTCAGTTCATGGACCAGTATGATGGCAACCAGTCGGACAAGCTCGCATCAAATTTGCCGCACCCACGATCATTTGGGGAATAAATCCGAAAAGCTGCTGTTTGAAGATTGCAACCATCCTGTGCCGTCAAAGGAGAGAGAACCATGTCGAACAAGACCTTGCTTGCCACGCTGACGCTCGGCGCCGCCATCGCCTTCGCCGGTCCGGCCTTTGCCGAGAAGTTCACGGCGAAGCTGGATAGCAAGAGCGAAGTGCCGCCGAATACCAGCACCGCCACCGGCACCGCCGACATCGACTACGATGCCGCCAGCAAGAAGCTGAGCTGGAAGCTGACCTATTCCGGCCTCTCGGGTCCGGCCACTGCCGCGCATTTCCACGGCCCCGCCGAGGCCGGCAAGAATTCCGGTGTCGCAGTCGCGATCCCGAACGCGACGTCGAGCCCGGTCGAAGGCAGCGCCACGCTGACCGACGCGCAGGCCGCCGATCTGCTCGCCGGCAAGTACTATGTCAACGTTCACACTGCGGCCAATCCGGGCGGCGAGATCCGCGGCCAGGTGACCAAATAACAAGTGACGAAGTAATCGTTCGCGACGCAACGCCAACAAGAAACGGCCGACACAAAAAAGGGCGGACGCCCTAAAGCGTCCGCCCTTTTCGTTGATGGAATGGCGATCAGCCCTTCTTGACGCGATAGGTCTCGTGGCAGCCGCCGCACTGCTTGCCGATCACGCCCAGCTCGGCCTTCAGCGTATCGACGTCCTTGATCTTGCCCTTGGCATCGGTGACGACCTTCGCGAAGCTCGCGGACTGCTGCGCGAAGCCCGCCTTGTCTTCCCAGATTTTCGGCGAAGGGGCGTAATCGCCTTCCAGCTTGACGCCTTTCATGCTCTCGGGGAACAGCGTCGGAAGCTGCTTGGCGGTATCCTCGAACTGGGCCAGCGCGGCATTGACGGTCGCCTGGTCGTAGGGCTTTTCGCCCTTGATGATCGCCGACAGCGCACCCGCATTCTTGCCATTGTCCTTCATCATGGCCTGGGTCTTCTTGACTTGATCCTGCTGTGCAACGACTGCACCGGCACCGAACGCCAGCACCGCAGCAACGACGACAATCCGCTTCATCGGCAAAACCCCTCAATTCCGCTCTGTCCCGGTCCGCGATCTGCGGCCGGCCTGGTTTGCAAAACACCGCAGGCGGAATCTTCATTCCGCCTGCGACAATTTATCAGAGATTATGGCGGCGCTGCGCCTCGCGGATCGCGATCCAGACCCGTTCCGGCGTGGCGGGCATGTCGATGTGGTCGATCTTGTACTCGCGATGCAGCCCCTCGACGATCGCGTTGACGACCGCCGGGCACGAGCCGATCGCGCCGGCCTCGCCCGCGCCCTTCACGCCCATTGGGTTGGTCGTGCAAGGCACGTTATGGGTCTCGAACACGAAGGACGGCCCGTCGGAGGCGCGCGGCAGCGCATAGTCCATGAAGGTGCCGGTGACGAGCTGACCATCGGTCGGGCTGTACACCGCCTGCTCCATCAGCGCCTGCCCGATGCCCTGCATCGCGCCGCCGTGAACCTGGCCGGCGAGCATCAGCGGATTGAGCGTGACGCCGAAATCGTCGACGATGACGTAGCTGACGATCTTGATGATGCCGGTTGAGGGGTCGATCTCGACCTCGGCGAGATGGGTGCCGTTCGGATAGGTGCCGTCGGCGCTGGCGAAGGTCGCGCTGGCATTCATCTTCGACGTATCGCCGCCCGGACGTTTGGCGAGATCGGCAAAGCTGATCGAGCGGTCTGTGCCGGCGATGCGGATGCGGCCGTCGGCGAATTCGAGGTCGCCGGCGCCGGCTTCCAGCGCCTGCGCCGCGAGCTCCTTCAGCTTGTTGCCGAGATCATGCGTCGCCCGCTGCACGCTGACGCCGCCGGACGGAATCGATGCCGAGCCGCCGGTGCCGAGGCCGGTCGCGATCTTGTCGGTATCGCCCTGCAGCACATGGACGCGCTCGGGCGGCACGCCGAACTGCTCGGCGACGATCTGCGCATAGGCGGTCTGGTGGCCCTGCCCGCTCGACTGCGTGCCGATCAGGATCGAGATGTCGCCGTTGGGATCGAGCGCCACATTGGCGGTCTCCTCGCCCATCGTGCCGCAGACCTCGACATAGCTTGCCATGCCGATGCCCCGCACCAGGCCCTCCTTCCTGGCGGCCTTGGCGCGCTTCGGAAATTCCTTCCAGTTGGCAATCTCCATCGCGCGCTTCATATGCGCGACGAAGTCGCCGGAGTCGTAGACCTTGCCGGTCGCGGTCGTGTAGGGCAGCGACTTCGGCGGAATGAAGTTCTTCCGCCGGATGGCGTCCGGCGTCATGCCGAGCTTGCGCGCAGCGGCATCGACGAGGCGCTCGATGACATAGGCGGCCTCCGGGCGGCCGGCGCCGCGATAGGCATCGACCGGCACCGTGTTGGTGAACACGGTGCGGACCCGGCAGTGGAAGGCCTGGATGTCATAGAGGCCCGGCAGCATGCCGGCGCCGCCATGCGGGATGTAGGGCGCGAAGGTCGAGAGGTAGGCGCCCATGTCGCCCATCAGGTCGACATCCATGCCGAGGAATTTGCCGTCCTCGGCGAGCGCCATCTTCGCGGTGGTGAGATTGTCGCGGCCCTGCGCGTCGCCCATGAAATGGTCGGAGCGCTCGGCCGTCCATTTGATGCTCTTCTTGAGCTTGCGCGCGGCCACCGAGATCAGCGCATATTCGCGATAGGGAAACAGCTTGGTGCCGAAGCCGCCGCCGACATCCGGGCAGATCACCCGCATGTTGTCCTTCGGCATCTTCAGGACCATGTCGCAGAGGATCTCGCGCAGGCGGTGGCTGCCCTGGCTGCCGATCGTCAGCGTCAGATGATCCTTCTTGGCGTCGTATTCCGCGACCGCGGCGCGCGTCTCCATAAAATTTGTGATGACGCGCGGATTGACGATGGTGATCTCGGCCACCGCATGCGCCTTGGCGAACGCGTCCTCGGCGGCCTTCTTATCGCCGATCGAGACGTCGAACAGCACATTGCCGGGCTTGTCCGGCCACACCTGCGGCGCGTCCTTCTTCACCGCATTGACGAGGCCGACCGCCGCCGGCAGCGGCGTCCATTTGACGTCGATCGCCTCGATCGCGTCACGGGCATGATCGACGGTGTCGGCGACCACAAAGGCCACCGCGTCGCCGACATGGCGCACCTCGTCCTTGGCGAGGATCGGATAAGGCGGTGCGGTGAACGGATCGGTTTCGAGATTGAACAGGCACGGCAGGCCGCCGAGTTCGGCGACGTCGGCGGCGGTCAGGATCAGCGCCACGCCGGGCATGCCGCGGGCCTTGCCGGCATCGATCGTGTAGGTCGCGTGCGCGTGCGGCGAGCGCAGCATCAGCGCGTGCAATGCGGGAGACGGTGCAACGTCGTCGGTGTAGCGGCCCTTGCCGCGAATCAGAGCGTCGTCCTCCTTGCGCCGCACACTTTGTCCGACGCCGAATTTGATGGGAGCTGCCATCGTCTCTCCAATTGCCTTGGTGTGTTTTGCGCATATTGGCGTGGTTGTCGCCGAAGCGCAAACCGCTTTCCGCCGCGCGCGGCGCTATCACACAGCGGCCTCCTATGCATTTGATTTGACAGGTAAAACTATACGCGGCGGAGCGCGAACAGCCAGCCGCGGCCGAACAGCATGAGGATCAGGAGGGCGTAGACGAAGACGCCGACCGCAATCAGCAGCAGCAGGATCAGTTCGTCGCGAAAGATCTGCATCGGCGCGAACCACACATAAGCGAAATGCGAGGTCAGCCACAGTGCGACCGCGAGCAGCACGCCGCACAGCGCGAAGGTGCCGAACGAGCGGATCAGCGCGCGATCGAGCGCGAGGTAGCCGCGGCGCACGGCAAACGTCAGCACCAGCAGCAGATTGACCCAGGCCCCGACCGCGGTCGCGAGCGCGAGGCCGACCTGCGCCAGCGTGCCGACCAGCGCGATCTTCAGCGCGACGTTGACCGCGACCCCGGTCAGCGCCGCTTTCACCGGCGTTGCGGTGTCCTTGCGAGCGTAGAAGGTCGCGACCGCGCTGCGGATCATCACGAAGGGAATGAGCCCCACCGCATAGGCCGCGAGCGTGGCCCCGGCGCTTGCCGCATCGGCCTTGGAGAACGCGCCGCGGGCGAACATCGCGCGCATGATCGGATCGGCGACCGTCAGGAACGCCGCCACGAACGGCACCGAGAACAGCAGCGTGAAATCGAAGGCGCGGCGCTGCGCGGCCATCGCGCCGGCGTGATCGTCGGCGCTCAGGCGCCGCGACATCTCCGGCAGCAGCACGGTGCCGATCGCGATCCCGATCACGCCGATCGGCAATTGATTGAGGCGGTCGGCATAATACAGCGCCGACAGCGCGCCGGCGGGCAGGAAGGTCGCGATGATGGTGTCGGCGAACAGCGCCACCTGGGTGCCCATCGAGCCCAGCGTCGCCGGTCCCAGCGCGCGGAAGAAGCCGCGGACGTCCTCGTCGAGCCTCAAGGGCGCGAACCGCGGCAGGCCGCCATGGCGCGCGAGGTCGCCGGCGAGCAGGAAGAATTGCAGGAAGCCCGAGATCAGGACGCCCCAGGCCGCGGCGTGGCCCGCGCTCGGGAAGAACGCCGCGAGCGCCAGCGTCATCATCATGGCGAGGTTGAGGAAGATCGGCGCCGCGGCGGCGCTGGCGAAGCGATGCATCACGTTGAGCATGCCGCCATAAAGCGTCACCAGCGTGATCAGCAGCAGATAGGGAAACGTGATCCGCGTCAGCTCGATCGCGAGCTTGCGCTGCGCCGCGTCCTCGGTGAAGCCCGGCGCGAGGATGCTCATCGCCTGCGGCATGAACGCCATCGCCACCGCCAGCAGGATCACCTGCGAGGCGAACAGCAGCGTGAAGATGCGGTCGGCGAACAGCCGCGCCGACGCTTCGCCCTTCTCGCCATGGACATGGGCATAGGCCGGCACGAAGGCGGCGTTGAAGGCGCCTTCGGCGAAGATCGCGCGGAAATGGTTGGGCAGCCGCAGCGCCACGAAGAAGGCGTCGGCAACCGGCCCGGCACCGAGGATCGCCGCGAGCATGATGTCGCGCGCGAACCCGGTGACCCGCGATAGCAGGGTATAGCCGCCGACGGTGAAGATGCGTCCAAGCATGCGCTGCTTCTAGCGCATGATTGCGGTCTGAAAAAGTTTCCTATCAGGCTGAAAGCGCGCTGCGCACAGCCGCGATGACGCGGTCCTGGGCCGCCTCGTCGAGATAGGCGTGCATCGGCAGGCTGATGACGTCGTCGGAGAGGCTTTCGCTGATCGCTAGGCCGCCGTCGGCGACCGGGAAATCACGGTAAGCGGTCTGCTGGTGCATCGACTTCGTGTAGTAGATCGCCGTCGGAATGCCTTGGGTCTTCAGCGTCGAGGCAAAGGCATCGCGGTCGGCCCCTTTCGGCAGGCGGATTGTGTATTGCGCCCACACCGAGGTGCAACCTGGCGCAAGGCGAGGCACGGTCACGATATTGCCGAGTCCGCGCGCGTAGCGCTCCGCCACTTGGTTGCGTGCCACGATCTCGTCGTCAAAAATCTTCAGCTTCTCGAGCAGGATCGCGGCCTGCATGGTATCGAGCCGCCCGGTGAGGCCGAGGCGGACATTGTCATATTTGTCCGAGCCTTGCCCGTGCACACGGATGCTGCGTAGCGCGTTCGCAAGTTCGTCGTCATTGGTAAAGATCGCGCCGCCATCGCCGAAACAGCCGAGCGGCTTTGCCGGGAAGAAACTGGTCGCGGTCGCAAGCCCGAAGGTGCCGAGCTTGCGGCCCTTGTAACTCGCGCCAAAGCCCTGGGCGGCGTCGTCGAGCACGAACAGGCCTTCGGCTTCGGCAACCGCAGCCACCGCGTCATGATCGGCGCTCTGGCCGAACAAATCCACTGGAATGACACCAACCGGCTTTAGGCCACGCGACATCGCGGTGGCGATCCCGCGCTTGAGCGAATTGATATCGATATTGAATGTCGTCTCGTCCACATCGACGAAGAGGGGTGTCGCGCCGGTGAGCGCCACCGCTTCGCCGGTCGCGCAGAACGTGAAAGACGGGCACAGCACGGCGTCACCCGGCCCGACATTCTTCGCCATCAGGACCATCAAGAGCGCGTCAGTGCCGCTGGAACAGCTCACCACATGCTTTGCGCCGCTATAGTCCGCCAGCGCCTTCTCCAGCGCGGTCACTTCCGGGCCATTGACGAATTGGCAATGGTTGAGCACGCGGGCGACTGCATCATCGACCGATTTGCCGAGCCGCTGGCGCTGCGCGGCAATGTCTATGAAGGGAACAGGCTCTGGACGCATGTGTTGGTTCATGAAGCTTTCGCGCGTGTTTTCAAGTTGCAATTAGCTGGCGATGCGGCGCGGCCCCTTGCGCATCGTCGAGGCGGCGGGCCGCGCGGGCGATTCCAGGCAGCGGATCGCGATCTCGAGGCTCGCCACGCCCTCGTCGCCGGACACCGCCGGCAGCTTGCCGCCGCGTACGGCGTCGAGGAAGGCGATCAGTTCGGCGCGCAGCGGCTCGTCATGCCCGACCGGCAGGTGACGCATCGAATAGCTGCCGTCCGGCTTGAAGCCGAAACATTCGGTGACCTGACGCGTGAGCAGATCGCCCATCACATACTTGCCGCGGGTTGCGACCGTCACGTTGCGCGCCTTGAACGGCGTCAGCCAGTTGGTGTTGATGTGGGCGAGCACGCCGGAAGCGGTGCGGAACTGCAGCAGCGCGATGTCCTCGCGCTCGGCGACGGCGCTCGAGAGCTGCGGCTGCACCTCGACGATATCGGACTCGGTGAACCAGCGGATCAGGTCGATGTCGTGCACGGCAAGATCGATCACGACGCCGACATTGGACATTCGCGGCGGGAACGGGCCGACCCGGGTGATGCCAATCGACAGGATGTCCTCGCCCGAGATCGCCTTCTTGATCGCGGCGACCGCCGGATTGAAACGCTCGACATGGCCGACCATCAGCGTGACGCCGGCCCGCTCGGCGGCCGCAACGATCTCGCGGCCCTCTTCGACCGTGGACGCGACCGGCTTCTCGACCAGGATGTGAATGTTGCGCGCGATGCAGGCGAGCGCGATCTCGTGATGCAGATGGGTGGGAGCTGCGATCGTCACCGCATCGATGCCCTCGGCGAACAGCTGATCGAGGCTTTCGAAGGCGCGGCAGCCGACCAGGTCGATGGCGCGGGTGCGATGTTCCGGCAGCGGATCGACGATGCCGATCAACAGCACCCCGGGCAGTCCGGCCAGCACGCGGGCATGGTTGCTGCCCATCACGCCGGCGCCGATCACGCCGACGCGCAATGCGCGGCCAATATCGGCCTTCGCGCCGGCTGCGGACACTTTTGCATTCATATCGTAGACCCCAAGTAACGTTCTGGCGGTTGTCCCGGCTTCTCAGGGAGCCATCCCGGCTCCGAGGGAATCAGCACCAAGGCCCCTCTGCCCGATCCGCGCCTTTGGCGCAAATCACGACCCGCTTCGTTGGCAGCCGCTATAGCACGGCGTCACAAATGTGGCGAATGCCAACGGCGAAATCCGGACACGTTTTGATTCAAAGAGTTACATCGCCCGCGACTCGATCTTGAGCGCGGGGCCCGTTCGCCTCAGGTGCGCCGATAGTCATCCTCGATGCGGATGATGTCGTCCTCGCCGAGATAGCTGCCGGTCTGCACCTCGATCAGCTCGAGCTGGATCTTGCCCGGGTTCTCCAGCCGGTGCACCGCGCCGATCGGGATGTAGATCGATTCGTTCTCGTGCACCGTCTTGATCAGCTCGTTGACGGTGACCTGCGCGGTGCCGCGCACCACGATCCAGTGCTCGGAGCGGTGATGGTGCTTCTGCAGGGACAGCCGTCCGCCCGGCTTGACGACGATACGCTTGACCTGGTGGCGATCGCCATTGTCGACCGACTGATAGGAGCCCCAGGGGCGATGCACCTTGATATGATTCTCGGTCACCTCCGGCGCCGCCACTTTCAATTTCGCGACCAGCCGCTTCAGCCCGTTGGCGTCCTTCTGGCGTGACACCAGCACGGCGTCCTGGGTCGCGACCACGACGAGATCGTCGACGCCTTCGAGCGCAACCAGCGCCCGGTCGGTCGAGACGTTGCAATTGCGGGAGTCCTCGAACACCGCAGTGCCGCGCGCAGCGTTGCCGAGGCTGTCCTTGTCCGACAGCTCCCAGACCTGACGCCACGAGCCGATGTCTGACCAGCCGCACGCCACCGGCACCACCGCGGCACGCGATGTCTTCTCCATGACCGCGTAGTCGATCGAGATCGCCTTCGCCGCGCCGAAGGCCTGCGCATCGAGCTTGACGAAGCCGAGATCGCGCGCCGCCGACGCAACCGACTGCTCCACCGAGGCGACACTGTCCGCATCGACATTGCGGTACTCGTCGAGCAGCACGCCGGCCCGGAACATGAAGTTGCCGCTGTTCCAGAGATAGCCTGCATCGATATAGCCCGCCGCCGTCGCGGCATCCGGCTTCTCGACGAATTTCGCCACCGTGCGCACCTCGCCGGCGACCGCCTCACCCGGATTGATGTAGCCGTATTCGGTGGCCGGCCGCTCCGGCTTGACGCCGAACGTCACGATGCGGCCGGCGTCCGCGGCCACCAACCCGCCGCGGCACGCGGCGACGAAGGCCGCGGTGTCCCGCACAAGATGGTCGGCGGCCAGCGCCAGCACGATCGCTTCGCTGTCGCGGCTCTGCGCGAACGCCGCACCGGCCGCGATCGCCGGCCCCGAGTCGCGACGCATCGGCTCCAGCAGCACGTCGGCCTCGCGGCCGATCTCGGCCAGTTGCTCCAGCACCATGAAGCGATAGGCCTCGTTGGTGATCACGATCGGACGCTCGAAGAGGCCGGCGTCGGAAACCCGCAGCAGCGTCTCCTGGAAGGTCGAGCGGGCCCCGAACAGCGACAGGAACTGTTTCGGATGCACCTCGCGTGACGCCGGCCACAATCGCGTGCCTGCGCCGCCGCACATGATCAGGGGAATAATTCGTCGATCCATCGATGCCTCAAATCCTGTCGTGCAAGTCCTGTCGTGCAAGTCCTGTCGTATCCGCCTGCGGACGACACACCAAATCGGCCCGGGCTGTCGCGGCCGGCGGCCCTGTCGCCTCGGAAGCACTATCCAAGCAGTAGCACGCGCCCCCCGCGCGTCTGGTCGGATTTTACCGGTAACGTAAACCCCCGGTGAGTGGCCGGCCGTCCCCCGTTCCGGCCTCTTTAGCCACCCCTTCGCGCCTGCCGCAATAGGGACCAGTACGGGTATTGCCAGATCGGCGCGGAAACCATACCAAGGCGGCGAATTTGGGCGCGCGAAAGCGTTTTGCGCTGTTTTTGACACATTCTGAAACCTGGCAGCCGAACGGAAATGCGCCGAATCCTGCTTTCGACCGTCAAGATCCTGATCTCGGCAGCGCTGCTCTATCTCTCGCTGCGCAAGGTCAATCTGTACGACCTTGCCTCCCGTATCCAGGTCGAGAGCCTGGGCTGGCTCGGCCTCGCGATCGCGGTCACGTTCCTGCAGATCTTCCTCGGGGTATTGCGCTGGCGGGAGATCAGCGTGGAGTGCGGAGCCCCGCTGGAGGCAGGCCAGGCCATGCGCTTCAACGTGATCGGCACCTTCTTCAACCAGACACTGCCATCCTCGATCGGCGGCGACGCGGTCCGGCTTTGGCTCGTCGCGCGCGCCGGTGCGGGCTGGCGCGCAGCCACCTATTCGATTTTCGTCGACCGCGCGATCGGGCTGATCGCCCTCGCCGTCGTCATCGCCGCCACCCTGCCCTGGAGCTATCGGCTGATTTCTGATTCCCACGGCTGGATGGCGTTGCTGCTTCTCGACCTCGCCGCACTCGCGGCCGGATTTGGCTTCCTGCTGATCGGCGTGTTGCCTTGGGTCTGGCTGAAGCAATGGTGGGCGACGCATCACATCCACGCCTGCGCGGTCATCGCGAACCGGGTGTTGTTCAGCCGCAAGCGCGGATTGAGGGTCGCAATTCTCTCGATCGCCATTCACGTCGTGACCGTCGTGATCGCCTGGTGCGTGGTGAAATCGATCACCGCGCCCGTCACCTTCGGCCAGATATTCCAATTGTTGCCGCCGGTGATGCTGATCACGATGATGCCGATCTCGATCGCAGGCTGGGGCGTACGCGAGGCCACGATGGCGCTGGCCTTCGGCTACGCCGGATTGATCGCCAATGAAGGCGTCAACATCTCGCTGTTATTCGGCGCGGTATCGTTCGTGGTTGGCGTGTTTGGCGGCCTGGTCTGGATCCTGAGCCCGGAAAAGGCCGCCAAGGGCACAGAACCGATCGAAGTCCCGGGATCGCAATCGCGAGTCCCGGGATCGCAATAGCCGGACCAGAATGAGCGCTTTCGAAATCCTCCTGTCATTGATCGCGGCGGTTCTGGCTGCGTCGATCTCGGCTGTCCTGATCCAGGCGACGCGGCCGCTGCTGCTGCGTGTGGCGCTGGCGAAGCCGAATGCGCGCTCGTCGCACCGTATTCCAACGCCGCAGGGTGCCGGCATCGCGGTCACGGCGGCGACGCTGCTGGCAGGCGGAATCGTCATCGTCCTGGCCGGATCGCAGAACCTGACGATTCCCTTCATCGTCTTCGCGGCCTGCCTGTTCATCGCGGTGGTGGGTTTTGCCGACGACATCCGCTCGCTGCCCGTCGTCCCGCGGCTGCTGCTGCAGGCCGCCGCCGTTGCGGCCGTGGTGTTTTCCGCGCCTGATGGTCTCAGGCTGGTTCCGGCCGGCCCGGTCTGGCTCGAACGCGGCCTGCTGCTGATCGCCGGCCTTTGGTTCGTGAACCTCGTCAACTTCATGGACGGGCTCGACCTGATGACCGCGGCCGAGGCCGTGCCGATCACCGTGGCGATCGCCCTGCTCGGCAGCTTCGGCTATCTCCCCGCAGCTCCCGCGCTGGTCGCGGCGGCGCTGTGCGGCGCGCTGCTCGGCTTCGCGCCGTTCAACCGACCGGTCGCAAGGATATTCCTCGGCGATGTCGGCAGCCTGCCGATCGGCCTGCTGCTCGGCTGGTGCCTGCTCGAGCTCGCCCTGCACCGGCAGTTCGCCGCCGCGCTGCTGCTGCCACTGTACTATTTGACGGATGCGACGGTCACGCTGTTTCGCCGCATGGCGCGGCGCGAGCCATTCTGGGCCGCGCATCGCTCGCACTTCTACCAGCGCGCGACCGACAACGGGTTCACGGTGTGGCGCGTCGTCGGCGAGGTGTTTGCGCTTAACGCGGCGCTGGCGCTGCTCGCATTCACCTCGGTCGCCCTCAATTCGCTCACTGCGGACATCGCGCTGCTGCTGGCCGGCGCGCTCACCGTCGCCTGGCAGCTGCGGCGGTTCTCCCGACCGCTCTGATCGCCTCAGCTGTCCGTTTGACGCAGCGCGCGCCGCAGCCCCTCGTCGAGGCTGATCGGCTGCTGCCATCCGGTGCCCGCGATCTTGGAAAGATCAAGCTCGAGCGAGGCGAACAGGCTGTCATAGGCTTCCTTGCGGCCGCTGATCCCGAGCGCCATCTTCAACAGCAGCGGCGGCAGCCAGAACAGACGCGGCGAGGTGTCCGCCGCCCGGGCCAGACGCTCGACGAATTCCCGCGTCGAGACCTGCTCGCGGTCAGCCACCAGGAACACGTCGAAATCATCTCCCGGGTGCGACAACCGGTGCAAGATGAACGACGCGAGGTTTTCCGCCGACAGGAACGCGCGGCGATTCTTCACATAAGCGAGCGGTAGCGGCAAGCCATTGAGCACCGCGCGCTTGAGCAGGGCGAAATTTCCCTTCGCACCGGCCCCGTAGATTAGCGGCGGCCTGATGACGGTCACCCTCATGCCGCTGCCCGGCACAATTTCCTTCAAGCCGACCTCGGCGGCCGCCTTCGAGTTTCCGTAGAGGCCGCGCGGCGTCAGGACATCGTCCTCGCGAAACGGAGGACGCCCGTAATTGCTGCGCCCATGCACCAGGATCGTGCTGACGAAAATGAAATCGCGAATGCCCGCAGCGACCGCGGACCGCGCCAAATGCAGCGTGCCCTCGATATTGACGTTGCGATAGAGCTCTATCGCGCGTTCGTCGGACTGCTGATGAACGCGGGCCGCAAGATGCACAACCGCCTCCACCCCGTCGAGCGCGGCGCGCCAATCGGTGGCGGGACTGAGCGAGCCGATCATCACGTCGTTTGCATCGCGCGGTGGAGTTCGCACCGCGCGTCGCACCACCCAGCCGCCGCGCGCCAGCGCGGGCACCACATGGCGGCCGACAAAGCCGCTGGCGCCCGTGACCAGAACCGTCCGGTGACCATTATTCATACCGTCCGCTCCACATCGCGATTGGATAGCAGCTCCCGGACCAGCGCAGCGTAGCTCGCGAGCGCCCGCTCGGGACTGAAGTTCCGCGCGGTCGCGACGGCGCGCTCGGCCATCGCGGCGTCCCGCGATCGCGACGCCAGGCGGATGGCTTCGGCGAGTTGATCGGGCCTTCCCGGCGTGACGACCCAGCCCAGCCGGTTTTCGCTGACGGTGAGCGCAGCCTCGGCCTCTGGCTCGGAGACGAGAATGACGGGCCGGCCGGCAGCGAGCAGATTGTAGAACCGGCTCGGCACCGACACGCCGGCGACATCCTTGCGATAGGGAATGAGCCAGACGTCTGCGCTGGAGAGCAGCGCATCCAGCTCGCTGTCCGCGACGCGGTCGACCAGCGTGACGTTGGCAAGCCGCGCGGTGGCCCGCAGCTCCTTGAGCCGCGCGAAGCCGATGCCCCACCCCGAGAGCAGAAAATGGATCTCGCCTTCGTCACGCAGCAGCCGCGCGGCCTCGAACACGATGTCCGGATCGTGGGTGAAGCCGAGATTGCCGGACAGCCCGACGACGAAGCGCGCGGCGATCGCCTTGCGAAACGGATTGTCGGGGCTCACGGGACGGTTGCCGGGCGCGAGCGTGGCCCAGTTCGGGATGAACCTGATCTTGTCCTGTGTCATTCCGCCATAGCGCAGCAGCAGCTTCTCGGCGTCGCGGCCGATCACGATGACAGCGTTCAGGGCCCGGAACATCAGCGCGTTGATCGCGCGCATCGCCCGCGCGACCAGCGAGGACGGCCGCAGCAGCCCGGCCATCACGAGCACATCGGGAAACAGGTCGTGCAGGATCAGCGCCGACTTGGCCCCCTTCAACCTTGCCGCGGCGGCAACCGCATAGGGCAGCGCGAAGGGAGCGGTCACCGTCAGCGCCACGTCGCCCCGCTTCAGGCGCGACAACAGCGCAAAAAAGATCCGGCCGGTGAACAGCGCCTCGGCCAGCGCGCGCTTGATCAGCGCCGCCTTTCCAGGCAGCCAGTTCCTGATCTCGACGACGGCGGGACGCCCGGGCGCCGGCGCCCGCGCCGAGCCCGGCATCCCGGAGACCACCATCACCTCCGACTCCTGCGCGATCCGTTCGGCGATCGCAGACATGATCGCGGCGGTCGTGCTGTGGTCCGGCGGATAGTGCTGGCTGACGACCACGACTTTTCGAGAACTACGCATCAATGGCTTTCGAAACGGTCCTGTCTCGGCGTCCGCAGAACGGCGCGGTCAGGCGGCATTCGATCCGAACTCGGGCACGGCGTCCTGAAGGACGGCGCGGATGGTCACACGGTCATCTCTCTCGATCGCATCCTCCAGCGCCGCGAGCCACTTGCGCAGCGTCGACATCGGAGGCTGGTTCGGCTTGGCCGCCATGACGCCGGCGACCCCGATCTCGAGCGTCGGCTCCTGGCTTGCGAACAGGATCTCGTTCAGCCGCTCGCCGGGGCGGATGCCGCTAAATACGATCTCGACGTCGACGCCGGGTTGCAGGCCCGACAGACGGATCATCCGCTCGGCGAGATCGACGATCTTCACCGGTTGCCCCATGTTCAGCACATAGACCGAGACGTCAGGCCGCGCCGGCGTCACGGCGTGCGTCGCCGCGGTGATCACGAGATCGCAGGCCTCGCGGATCGTCATGAAGTAGCGAACCATGTCCGGATGGGTTACCGTGATCGGTCCGCCGGCCTCGATCTGCGCCTTGAATTTCGGCACCACCGATCCGTTGGACGCCAGCACATTGCCGAACCGCACCGAGATCAGCCGCATGTGCGGCTTGCCCTTTGCCTCGGTCATCAGGTCATGGTCCAGCGCCTGGCAATACATCTCGGCGAACCGCTTGGTCAGGCCCAGCATCGACACCGGCTCGATCGCCTTGTCGGTCGAGATCATCACCATCGCGCTCGCGCCCGCGGCATGCGCGGCGTCGGCCACGTTCACCGACCCGAAGATGTTGGTCTTGACCCCTTCGCTCCAGTCGCGCTCCAGGATCGGCACATGCTTGAGCGCCGCGGCATGGAACACGATGTCGGGCTTGAACTCGCTCATCAACCGCGTGATGCGCTCGCGATCTCGGATATCGGCGATCCGGCCCTCGATCTCGGGGCCGGAGTCGCGCGCGGACAGCGCCTCGGTAACCGCATAGAGCGCCGGCTCGGAATTCTCCACGACCAGGAGGCGCGCGGCGCCGAAGGTCGCGACCCGTTCGCAGATTTCGGCACCGATCGAGCCGCCGCCGCCGGTCACGATGACCGACTTGCCCCTCACCAGCGTCTCGAGCCGCGCGTAGTCGATCTTCTGGCTTGGGCGCAGCAGCAGGTCCTCGACGGCGACGTTGGTCAGTCGCGGCGCGTCGCCGCCCTCCAGCGACGGCAGGCGACTGACCATCACGCCGAGCCGCCTGGCGCGCATCAGCACGCTTTCCGGATGCGCTTCGGGTTCGAAGGCCGACGGTGTCATGACCACGCGCTTGATCGGCCGCTGGCGGGTCTCAAAATCCCGAATCACGGCCTCGATGTCGTCGACGCCGCCGACCACGGGAATGTTGCGGATCATCTGGCCGCGGTCGGCGTCCGACGGCGAGAGCACACCGACCGGCCAGAGCCGCTTGATGGCACCATTCTCGATGCCGCGCAGCACGACTTCGGCATCGGCCGTACGTCCGACCAGCAGCGCCGGCGCGGCGTTGTCGGATCGGGCATGCAGCCGCGTGCGCGAATAACGGAAATAACGGTAGCCGAGGCGCAACGCGCTCAGCGCGAACACCTCGAGGAAGAAGAACAGGATGATCGTGACCCGGCCGAGGAACACCGGGCTTTGCGAATTCGTTCCGGTGAAGAAGTAGACGTAGTCCAGCACGACCAGTGCCAGCGTCAGCACGGATGCGACCCGCAGGATATTCACCGCGTCCGGCAGCGAGGTGAAGCGCCATTTCGCCGTGGTCAGATTGGAGAAATAGCTGACGAAAATGCTGAACAGCACGAACCAGGGCAGAATCAGCAGCAGATGCGGCAGTCGATCGGTAAGGAGGCTGCCCTCAAAACGCAGATAGAAGCTCGCCAGCAACGCAAACGTCGTCGCGAGCGCGTCATGCAGCAAAATCAGGAAGTTGCGCAGGGTAAATTGTGAAAGACGCGTCATCTAACGGACGGGTTGCCGGCAACTGGGAGTTTGCGGTGAGACATTTGGCAGGCTGATAGCGTATCTGCAGCGCCCTTGCCAGCGATCATGGACGAGCAGGAGGTTCGGGTTCCATATCGGCCCCCAATTGCCCCTTCAACGCCATGCCGCCCGCGACCCCGACACCCAGCACGTACATCCAGCCTTCGTGAAAGTCGAAGATGTGTGAATTAAACAACGAACTCGTAATATTCTGTACTACGACGAGAAGCCCGATCCAGTTGACGAGACCGTCGCCGCGGAACAGCAAGAGGTGCAGCAGCCACATCGCATACAGGATCGCCACACCCACAATGCCCCACTGCACGGCGACGTTCAACGTTTGATTGTGAGGGTTGCCGATCACTTCGCCGGAGGCCTGGGTCACACCACCCGTTGCCACGCGCTCGAATAGGCCCCGGGTCGCTCCGGTGCCATGGCCGATGACCGGGGCCTCGGCGAAGAAGCCGAGCGACTTTCGCCAGAATTCGAGCCGCAGACCGACCGAGGTCGGCTCGTTGCGCTCCATGTAGAGCTTGTAGTCGCGCTGGAATGACTCGGCCGTCCAGCGCAATTGCGGTGAGCCATACCACGCCACCACGGCTAACGCGGCGGCCGCGCAAAGGATCAGGACGATGCTGCGCCAGCGCAGATGGAGCAGCGCAAACACCGCGAACATAATCGGAACCGTCACCAATGCAGTCCGCGACACCACCACCATCGCCATGTTGGCGAACAGGCTGAGCGCGATCGCGATCAGCAACATGGCCGGCAGGAAGCGTTTGGCCCGCAGCAGCATCACGACCGGATAGGCCAGCGCGACCGCGCATAAGGTGAATTCCTGGCTCTGGTCGATGTAGTTCTTGACGAAGACTCCCTGCTCGCCAGGCGCAGGCGCCCTCAGCGCGAGGTGCGGATAGGCAAGCACCAGCCAGGACATCAGCATCAGGAGCGTGCAGGAGACGAGGAAAGCGACGAACACCCAGGTCCCGCGGGCCGAGCGCTGAAAATGATAGAGCAGGACCGGCAGCACGAGGAGCTTTGCGGTCGGCCCGACCGCGTAGAATCGCGCGCCCCAGGCCGCGTCCGACCAGAGCGTGCCGACAAGCGCGAGGCAAAACAACGCGACCGGCGCCAGGCAGATCGGCCGCTTCAGCAGCGCCCAGAACGCCTTCAGATCGACCGTCGGCGCAATCGCGATCAGCAGCACCACGCCGAAGATGCCGACCAGCGAGGTCGACCACGGCAGCGACAGCACGATCAGGACCGCGACCACATCGGTCGCGGTCTGCCAGCGCGCCGGATCGCGCCAGGCCGGACACGCCGCGGCGCCTGCCGGGGATGCCATGCTTGCGCTCATGCCTTGCCCTCACGGGCCCGCGCAACCAGCGACGTCGTGCTGTGGCCGGGCAGGATCTCGACCAGCACCACCTCGCCGCCGGCGGCTTCGACGATCTCGTGGCCGACCACCTGCTCGCGGGTATAGTCGCCGCCCTTGACCAGCACGCTCGGCCGCACCTGCGTGATCAGATTGATCGGCGTGTCCTCCTCGAAGATCGCGACGAGGTCGACGGCTTCCAGCGCCGCCAGCACCTCGGCGCGGGCGCGCTCGTCCTGCACCGGACGCCCCTCGCCCTTCAGCCGCTTCACCGAGGCGTCGCTGTTCAGCCCGACGACGAGGCGATCACAGGCGCCGCGCGCGGCGGTCAGCACCTTGACGTGGCCGGGATGCAGGATGTCGAAGCAGCCATTGGTGAAGCCGATGCGCAGATCCTGCCTGCGCCACTCCTCGAGGCATGCATCGATGTCGCCGCCGGCCGGGACGATCTTCTCCTCGGCCGCCAGCGAAGCGTGCGGCAGGATCCTTCGGCGCAATTCGGCGGACTTGACGATCGCGGTACCGGTCTTGCCGACCGCAACCGCCGCCGCCGCGCTCGCGATCCGCAGCGCGCCTTCCCAGTCGGCGCCGCCCGCCAGCGCCAGCGCCAGCGCCGCGGCAACGGTATCGCCGGCGCCGGAGACGTCGCGTACCTTGACCGGCAGCGCCGGCACATGGATCGAACCGCCGCCCCGCGTCACCAGCGTCATGCCGCGCTCGCCCTGCGTCACCAGCATCGCCTCGCAATCCGCGAGGTACATCGCATCGGGCGCGGCCTGCGCGATGCTGTCCTGGCTGTCGGCGCGGCTGCGGGTCGCCTCGGCGAATTCCTTGCGGTTCGGCGTCAGCACGGTCGCGCCGCGATAGATCGCGAGATTGGCGCTCTTGGGGTCGACGATGACGCGCTTTTGCGCCTGGCGCGCCGCGTCGATCACATTGCGGATCACCCGCGCGGTGAGCACGCCCTTGGCGTAATCCGACAGCAGCACGATGTCGGCCCGCGCAAGCCGCGGCAGGATCGCGTCGATCAGCTGCTGCTCGATGGCCGGCGCGGCCGGCGCGGCGAACTCCCAGTCGGAGCGCAGCATGTGGGTCGAGAATTGCTCGGAGACGAAGCGCACCTTGCGCGTGGTCGGACGGGCGGCGTCGCGCACCAGCACGGTCTCGATAGCGGCTTCCTTCGCCAGCGCCTCGGCCAGCACCGCGCCGGCGGCGTCCTCGCCGATCAGGCCGACGAAGATGCAGCGCCCGCCAAGCGCAGCGATGTTGCGCGCGACGTTGCCGGCGCCGCCGATATTGGTCTCGCTGCGCCTGACCGCGATCACCGGCGCCGGCGCCTCCGGCGAGATTCGCGACACCTCGCCGTAGACGAACTCGTCGAGCATGAGGTCGCCGACGCACAGCACGGTCTGGCCGGACATCGCACGCGAGATCGCTTCAAAATCGAACATCAGTCACCGTCATCCGCTCTAGCGATAGCGATCCGCGCGGTCGAGAAAGCCCTTCACATAGGCCCCGACTGCGTCTTCCAGGCGGGTGAAACCGCCATTGTATCCGGCGCGCCCGAGACGATCGACTACGCTCTGGGTGAAGTACTGGTAGCTGCCGCGAATCTGCTCGGGCATGTCGACATACTGGATGTTCGGCTCCAGCCCGAGCGCGCCATAGGCCGAGACGATCAGGTCCTTGAAGCTGCGCGCCTTGCCGGTACCGACATTGAACAGCCCGGAGACCCGCGGCGTCGCGATCAGCCACATCATCACCCGCACGACATCGTCCACATAGATGAAGTCGCGGCGCTGATCGCCGTCGGCGATGCCCTCGCGATGCGACTTGAACAGCTGCACGACGCGGCCCGCCTTGATGTCGTCGAAGCGCCGCGCCAGCACGCTCATCATCGGGCCCTTGTGATATTCATTGGGGCCGAACACGTTGAAGAATTTCAGCCCGGCCCATTGCGGCGGCAGAGGCGCGCCCTTCGCCGCGCGCTCGGCGACCGCAAGGTCGAACAGGTTCTTGCTCCAGCCGTACAGGTTCATCGGCCGCAACCGCTTCAGCGCCTCGACCGACGCGTCGTCGTCAAACCCCTGTTCGCCGTCGCCATAGGTCGCGGCCGAGGAGGCATAGATGAACGGCGTGGCATTCGCCGTGCACCAGTCGAGCAGCCGCATCGAGAGACGGAAATTGGTCTCGATCACCAGGTCGCCGTCGATTGCCGTAGTCTCGGAAATGGCGCCGAGATGGATCACGGCGGTGAGCCGCCGCCCTTTCAGCCAGTCGCCGAGCTCGGCCGGCGGAACGACATCGGCAAGCTGGCGCTTGGCCAGGTTCCGCCACTTGCCGTCCTGCCCAAGCAGATCGCAGACCGCGACGTCGCTGCGCCCGGCGTCGTTCAACGCGGCCACGACGTTCGATCCGATAAAACCGGCGCCCCCGGTTACCAGAAACATGATGAAATCCCGCCAGATTCCTTTGCAGCCGTCAGCTTTGCCCCACTCCCGCGTCGCAGGCAACGACGGCTTTACCTCTCATCGCGAACCGGTTACCGACTTGGCCGCGCCCGATCGGCCTTGGCCTATTTAGAAATGAATATTGATTCAATATCTGATATCGAAACACAGGATGCCGGGGATACCAGACCGATCCTCGTGGTGCCCTATGTTTGGATCGGCGATTTCGTGCGCGGCCACACCGTGGTCAGGGTGCTCCGCAAGCGTTGGCCGAACCGGCCGATCGACCTTCTGACGTCCAGGCTTTGCGCCCCTTTGGTCGATTATATGCCCGATGTTCGCGCCGGAATCGTATCTGACCTGCCGCGCAGCCGGCTGGCGCTGGCCCAGCAGCAGGCCCTCGCGGCCGAGCTTCGCCGACGGAACTACGCCACCGCACTGGTGCTGCCGCGGACCTGGAAGGCCGCTCTCGCGCCGGCGCTGGCGGGCATCCCGGAACGGGTCGGCTTCTTTGGCGAGGTGCGGTTCGGCCTCATCAACGCGATGCGATGGGGGGAAAAGCAGCAGCCGCGCTTCATCGACAAGAACGCGATCCTGGCGCTGCCCGACGGCGCCGCCCGCCCGCCGGAATGGCCGGTGCCGCAGCTTCGGGTTCCCGCGGACGAAATCGAACGCTGGCGGCAGGCTAACGGCCTCGGCCGCGGTCCCGCCATCGCGCTCGGCCCCGGCTCGGTCGGCGCCTCGAAACGCTGGACCTATTATCCGGAGGCCGCGCGCCTGTTCGCCGAACGCGGCTTCGACGTCTGGGTGGTCGGCGGCCCCGGCGAGAAGGCGCTGGCACAGGAGATCGCGGCCGTCGGCGGCGCGCGGGTCCGCGACCTCACCGGCAGCGATCTGCGCAACGGCATCGTTGCGATGGCCGCGGCCAGCGTCGCTGTGACCAACGACTCCGGCCTGATGCACATCGCCGCCGCAATCGGCACGCCGACCATGGGCATCTTCGGCCCGACCGATCCCTATCTCTGGGCGCCCCTCAACGGCCTCGCCGCGACGGTGCTGCAGACCAGGAGCAAGCTGTCGTGCCAGCCGTGCCAGCGCACCGTCTGCACCATGAACGACCATCGCTGCATGCGCGACATCGCACCCGAAGAGGTCGTGGAGATTGCGCAGCGCGTGCTGGCTCAGGTCAGCGCGCGGTAGACCTTGGCGATCGCGTTCGCCTCGGCATCGAGGCTGAACTTATCCACAACTCGTTGCCGCGCCCGCGCCCCCATCGCCGCGGCCGATGCCGGATCGCGCATCAAGGGCTCCAGCGCGGCCACCAGCGCGTCGGCGTCGCCGGGCGGCGTCAGCACCCCGGTGACGCCGTCCTCGACGACGAACTCGGCCGCGCCCGCGCGCGCGGCCACCAGCGCCGCGCCTGCCGACATCGCCTCGATCAGGGTCAGGCCGAAACCTTCATTGCGCGAGGTGAAGGCGTAGATCGTCAGCCGCTGATACCAGCGCATGACGTCCTCGATCGGCAGTTCGCCCGTGATGATGATGCGCGATTGCAGCCCGGCGGCCTCGATCTTCCGCTTCAGCTCGTTGGCAAAGGCGAGTTGCTCCGGCACCACGGCGCCGACAATGACGGCGGTGAAATCGGGATAGCGCGGCAGCAGCCTGCACATCGCCTCGACGAAGACGTCGCTGCCCTTCTGCGCGCGCACCCGCCCGAAGCAGCCGATCGCATAGCGCCCCGGCAATCCGCTCTCGGCGAAGGCTGCCGCGCGATCGACGGGCGGCGCATAGCGATCGGTGTCGACGCCGTGCATCACCACCGTCGCGTCGCGCTTCAGATAGAAGGCCGACAGCGGACTGGTGGCGATGATCGCATCCATGTTGCGGATCAGCCAGCGCGTCAGCCAGGTGTGATGGCGCTGCGCAGCCGAGGTGAAGATCAGCTTCAGCGGCCAGCCGAGCGCCCGCAGCGCGAGCCCGACGATCATCTCGTCGTTGCGCCGCGCGTGCCAGATCAGCGGCGATGCGCGCCGCCACAGCCGCAGGAGATCGGCGAATCCGATCGCGTCGATGCCGTCGGGCCGATGCGAGCCGAGCCAGGCTGCGCGAAGCATTTTGGCGAGCTTCGGCGCGACCATGCGGTTGGTCGCGGTGACACCCGAATAGCGTCGGTGCAGATTGGGCACGATGAGCTCGAGCTCGCCGGCAGGTGTGTTCTCGATCGGCACTCAAGTCTCCGTTTCGTGCCAGTTCCTATACGCAACATTAAGCATAGTGGCCAGTTCGGCCGCGGCGAAACCCCCTCTTCACCGCACTCCCGCTAGCATCACCGGTTAAAGAATATCGGGAGAGCTCTATCCATGACCGTGCTCGTGACCGGCGGCGCCGGCTATATCGGAAGTCACATGGTTCATGCGCTGGTCGATGCCGGCGAGAGCGTCGTCGTGGTCGACAACCTTTCCACCGGCTTCTCCGCGTTCCTGCCCGAAGGCGTGCCGCTGTTCATCGGCGATGCCGGCGACGAGAATCTCGTCGAGGGCGTGATCGCCCAGCACGGCATCGACAGCATCATCCATTTCGCGGGCTCCGTCGTGGTGCCGGACTCGATGCGCGATCCACTCGGCTACTACCGCAACAACACCATGACGACCCGCAGCCTGCTCAACGCGGCGGTGAAGGGCGGAGTCAGCCGCTTCATCTTCTCCTCGACCGCGGCCGTCTACGGCAACCCGGACCAGGTGCCGGTGCCGGAGATCGCACCGACGCGTCCGCTGTCGCCCTACGGCTCATCGAAGCTGATGACCGAGATCATGCTGCACGACGTCGCGTCCGCTCATGGCATGAGCTACGTCGTGCTGCGCTACTTCAACGTCGCCGGCGCCGACCCGAAGGGCCGCGTCGGCCTTGCCACCATCGGCGCCACCCATCTGCTCAAGATCGCGGTCGAGGCCGCGACCGGCCAGCGCGCCAAGATCGATGTGTTCGGCACCGACTATCCGACCCAGGACGGCAGCTGTATCCGAGACTTCATCCATGTCAGCGACCTCGTCGAGGCGCATCGCTCGGCGCTGTCCTATCTCCGCGCCGGCGGGCAATCGGTGACGATGAATTGCGGTTATGGCCGCGGCTATTCCGTGCTCGAGACGATCGAGGCGGTGCGCCGGGTCTCGATGCGCAATTTCGCGGTCGCCTACGCCGCGCGCCGGTCCGGCGACATCATGACCATGGTGGCCGACACGACAAGGATCCGCTCACTGCTCGACTGGACGCCGCGCTACGATGATCTCGAGACCATCGCGAGCCACGCACTGGCCTGGGAGGAGAAGCTGTTCCGGGAGCGCGCCGGCTCCGCACGACAAGCGGAATCGGCCTAAAAAACAAACCGTTATCAAGCAGTTATTGTGCTTGAAAAAGCCCCGCCAAGCGGGCAAGGAGGTCCCGCAACCCTGACGGCCGGCGCTGCCCCGCCGTCAATGGAACGCGGATGGCCCAGTTTCCAAAGAAAATTACCGACGATCCCTATGGCGCGGCGATCCTGATTCGCCGCCTGGTCATGGAACAAGGCATTACCTATTGGCGGCGCTATCTGACGGCGTTCGCCCTGATGGCCGTTGCGGCCGGCTCGACGGCCGGCGCCACCTACGTGCTCGGCCAGGTGATCAACCAGGCCTATGTCGACAAGAACATCCCCGGCATCGCCATGTTCGCCGGGATCACGGTGGTGCTGCTGTTCATCAAGGGCTTGGCGACCTACGGCCACATGGTGATCCTGAACAAGATCTCCAACGCCATCCTCGCCAGCAACCAGCGGCAACTATTCGCCAAGCTGATGAGCGAGAGCATCGGCTTCTTCTCGCAGCGGCACTCGTCGGAATTCCTGGCGCGGCTGACCGCCGGCGCCAAGTCGATCACCGACGTACTCAACATGCTGGTCAACGCGATCGGCCGCGACTTCCTGATGCTGATCAGCATGGTCGCCGTCATGGTCTGGCAGGACCCGCTGATGTCGTTTATCGGGCTCGTGGCGGTGCCGCCGGCGATGCTGATGCTGCGCAGGCTGGTGAAGCGGATCAAGGGGCTCGCCTACAACCAGTTCACCGGCACCGCCGACATCATGGAGACGATGCAGGAATCGCTGCAGGGCATCCGCACCGTGAAGGCGTTCACGCTGGAAGGCACCATGCAGCAGCGGATCGACGAGCACATCGCAACCGTCGAGAGCAATGCCAACAAGATGGCGCGCGTCGCCAACCGTTCCAATCCGCTGATGGAGATGCTCGGCGGCTTCGCGGTCGCCGGCTGCCTGATGTATGGCGGCTACAGCGTGGTGGCGCTCGGTTCCACGCCGGGCCAGTTCTTCACGTTCCTGACCGCCTTCCTGATGGCGACCGAGCCGGCCAAGCGGCTGGCGCGGCTCAACATCGACCTCAACAGCCAGCTGGTCGGCGCGCGGATGCTGCTCGAGGTGGTCGATAGCCCGGCGAGCGAACAGACCGACGACGACAAGCCGGCCCTGAAACTCTCCGACGCGCGGATCGAGCTGCGCGACGTCAGCTTCGCCTATCGGCCGGGCGAGCCGGTGCTGAACCGCATGAGCTTCGTCGCCGAGCCCGGCAGGGTGACCTCGCTGGTCGGCCCCTCCGGCGGCGGCAAATCGACCGTGCTGGCCTTGCTGCTGCGCTTCTACGAGACGCGCGAGGGCGACATCCTGATCGACGGACAGCCGATCTCGTCAGTGTCGCGCAAGTCGCTGCGGCAGCAGACCGCCTATGTCGGACAGGACGTCTATCTGTTCCGCGATACCATCCGCGCCAACATCGCCTTCGGCAAGCAGGGCGCCACCGAGCAAGAGATCGTCGACGCCGCCAAGGCCGCCTGTGCACACGACTTCATCATGAGCTTCCCTCTCGGCTACGACACGCCGGTCGGCGAGCACGGCACGCAGCTGTCCGGCGGGCAGCGCCAGCGCATCGCGGTCGCCCGCGCGCTGATCAAGAACGCGCCGATCATCCTGCTCGACGAGGCCACCGCCGCGCTCGACTCGGAGTCCGAGAAGCAGGTGCAGGAAGCGATCGAGCATCTCTGCCAGGGCCGCACCACAATCGTGATCGCGCACCGCCTGCACACCATCATGCATGCCGATGCGATCCTTGTGGTCGAGGGCGGCGAGATCGTCGAGCGCGGACGGCACGAGGAGTTGCTGCGCCGCGGCGGCCGCTACGCCTCGTTCTTCCGCCTGCAGCACCACCACGACCCGTCGCCGCTGGCGCTGGCGCCGATCAGCGCCACCGGCTAGGTCCCTCTCATCCCCTCGGGGCAATGCCGGCGCGGAGCACGCGCAGCACGTTGCCGCCCATGACCTTGCGGATGTCGTCCTCCGAGAACCCGCGCGACATCAGCGCCTGGGTCACGGCGACGATCTCGCTGGCATCGAAGCCCGTCGTGGTCGAGCCGTCGAAATCCGACCCGAGGCCGACATGGTCGATCCCGACCAGGTCGC
Organism: Bradyrhizobium sp. USDA 4506; assembly: GCF_054058795.1. Classification (NCBI taxonomy): domain Bacteria; kingdom Pseudomonadati; phylum Pseudomonadota; class Alphaproteobacteria; order Hyphomicrobiales; family Nitrobacteraceae; genus Bradyrhizobium; species Bradyrhizobium sp. USDA 4506. The sequence continues at coordinate 4,087,380 of NZ_JBSSBM010000002.1, forward strand.
GCACATGGGCGATCGCCCGCGCCACGTTGTTCGGATCGAGCGAGCAGACGGCGCCTTGCCAGAAACCGATGCCGACCACGCCGCCGGTCCGCGCGACACCCCGGACTTCGTCATCAGTGAGGTTGCGGTTGACCTTGCAGGTCGCCTGAACGCCGCCATGGCTCGAGACCACCGGGCGCGTCGCCATCGCCAGCACCTCGGTGACCGCCGCGTGGCTCGCATGCGCGAGGTCGACGATCATGCCCATCGCCTCCATCCGCTGCACCACCTGCCGGCCGAGCGGCGTCAGCCCGCCCTTTGCGACGCCGTGCATTGAGCCTGCGACATCATTATCGAAGAAATGCGCGAGACCGGCCATTCTGAATCCGGCGGCGTAGAGCACGTCGAGATTGGCGATATTGCCCTCTATATTCTGCAGGCCCTCGATCGACAGCATGCCGCCAACCACCGTCGCGCCGCTCTTGCGGTCGGCGAGCAGGCGGTCGAGGTCGGCCGGCGTTGCGATCAGGCGCAGCCGTCCCGCGGACAGTTCGGCGAAGCTCCGCAGTTTCTCGGCATGCCACAGCGAGCGCTGCAGCAACGAGAACCACGTCCGCGGCGGCTGCAGATCGATGATGGCGAGGTTCGTGATGGTGTCGGTATCGGCGCCGTTGGCATCATAGTTCTGGCCCTTGGGCGACTTGGTGACCGACGAGAACACCTGCAGCGCGTAGTGTCCCTCGATCAGGCGCGGCAGGTCGATATGGCCGCGATCGGATCGCGCGATCAGGTCACGCTTCCACAGCAGGCTGTCCGCATGCATGTCCGCCACGTCGAGCGTCGCCTGCAGGGCCGTTGCGGCGGGCGTGATATCCAGCGCCACGCGCTGGACCCTGTTCTGCGCCCGGTCGATCCGCTCCGGGACGACCGTGAAAAAGCGAACGGCGGCGGCGATCAGGACCACGGCGACCAGCGCCAGGCCGATCGAAAGCCATTTCCTCATGGACACCACCGCCTTTGTCGACCAAAGGCGGCTGCGCTCGGCGGAAAGCTGGCCTCACCTCTGCGCCGGATGCAGCCGCAGCCACTAGCCCTGAGCGGCGTAAGCGCGTAAATACCGCCCGCGCTCCCTCCTTCAACCCTCCGGGACCCGTTCATGAACGCCGCATCCACCGTCATTCCGCTTCCCCCGCAGCCCTCGCTTCCCGTCGTCGGCGAATCCGGCACCTATCCGGTCCGCCGCATCTGGTGCGTTGGCCGCAACTATCTCGAGCATATCAGGGAGATGGGCAATGACGAGCGCGCGCCGCCGTTCTTCTTCGGCAAGCATGCCGACATGCTGGTGCCCGATGGCGCGATCATCCCCTATCCGCCGCTGACCAAGGACCTGCATCACGAGGTCGAGCTGGTGGTGGCGATGAAGAGCGGCGGGCTGAACATTCCCGCCGACAAGGCGCTCGAGCATGTCTACGGCTATGCCGTCGGCATCGACCTGACCCGCCGCGACCTGCAGATCGCCTCGCGCAAGAAGGAGCGGCCCTGGGAGATCGGCAAGTCGTTCGACTATTCCGCGCCGTGCTCGGCGATCCAGCCGGCCGCGAAGATCGGCCACCCGACCGCGGGCAAGATCTGGCTCACCGTCAACGGCAAGGAAGCCCAGAAGGGCGACCTCACCGAGCTGATCTGGAACGTGCCTGAAATCATCTGGCAGCTCTCGCAGCAGGTGAAGCTCGCCGCCGGCGACATCATCATGACCGGCACGCCCGCGGGCGTCTCGCAGCTGCAAGTGGGCGACAAGCTCGAATGCGGTGTCGACGGCGTCGGCAAGCTCGCGGTGACGATCGGCAAGCCGGAATAACCGCCTCAGGAACGAGGCAAGGCCCAAAGCCCCGGACCTCAGGTCCGGGGCTTTTTGCTGTGCGCCATCAGCGCATCGTGCCGGGCATGCAGGGCGGCTCGGTGAAGGGAGCGGTCGCGAACGATCCGACCTTCGGCGCGCGCACGCAATCGGTGGTCTTGCTGCTGACCGTCGTTGTCGTCATCGAAGCATTGGCGCGCCGCACCGCAGCGTTGTTGCCGGCGGCCGACGCCTGCGCCGAACAGGCGGCTGCGGCAACCAGCGCAAGCGCCGCGAGGGTCACTTTGGTCATGGGATTTCTCCGTACGGTGGATGAAGCCGACCTAGCTCGGCTCCTGTGTTCAGGACCGCGCGCGCCCGGAAATTATTTCATCACGCGCGATCACCGCGCCGCGAGCGCCCGATCACATCAGATGGAGCGGGGAATACCGGAGCGACCGGGGCACTCCATGTCATCAAGGCCGCGCGCAAAACGCGGCGATGACGGCATGGAGACTTTCATGATCGATCTTCGACGACCCGGCGTACGACTTGGCTTGGCTGCGATTATGTCCGCGGCAATGGCGACCGCTTGCTTCGCACAGGCGGCGGTCCAGCAGCCCCGCGCCTACGCGTCAAACGAAACCGCGAGCAGGCCGTGGTCGGCGCCGGTCGGCCATCGCCAGCCGCGCGCCGCCGATATTCCGGCGACGACATCGACATCGCAGCAGATCATCGATCTGGAGGACGCGATCGTCGACCGCAAGATCAAGGGGATTTGCCGCGGCTGCTAGAGCATGATCCGGAAAAGCGCGAAGCGGTTTTCCGAGGAGGTCATGCTCAAAGACAAGGAGCCACACCCCTCGGTCTCGCCGGCGGCGGATCCTACTGCCTTTCGGCGGCCTGCGGCGCCGCCGGGCCGAAATGCGTCTTCTCGTATTCGAGCCACAGCTCGAGCAGCGCCATGAATGCCACCACCGCGCCGGCGGCGATGGCAAAATGCATCGCGCGGGTATGCGTGAAGCCGAGCAGCCAGGGCGAGACGATCAGCCAGCATCCGACGACCAGGTTGATCCATTCTTCCCAGATCGAGAACGCGACGATCGCCGCCAGCGACATGATCGCGATCGCCGCGCCGCTGATCCTGAGATCGATCGCCGCCGTCGGATTGGCCCGCACGAACAGCCACGGCGCAGCGAGCAGGAAAATCGCTGCGATGAGGTTATAGAGATCGAGCGCGGATTCTTTTCGCCACTTCATCATCGATTGCTCCCTTGCTACTCAAACCCGCTGCTGATGCGCCTCGGGCGCATTGATGTCCCTGCCCGTGTAGTCGGTCATCATCGCGGTCGCGACCAGCGTGATGATTGCGCAAGCCGCGATATAGGCCGCGATCGCGGTCGCCGAATGGAACGTGCCGAACAGCCAGGTCGCGATCAGCGGTGCCGGACCGCCGGCGATCACGGAAGCAAGCTGATAGCCGAGCGAGGCGCCGCTGTAGCGCAGGCGACCAGTAAAGCTCTCTGCGATCAGGGCCGCCTGCGGGCCGTACTGCATGTCGTGCGGAATCAGCGACAGGAAGATCGCAAGGAAGATGATCGTTTCCGATCCGGTGTTAAGCATCGCGAAATAGATGAAGCCGAACACGCCGGTCACGGCAGCGCCGATCATGTACATGTTCTTGCGGCCGATCTGATCGGAGATGTGCCCGCACAGCGGGATCGAGACGAACGACAGCACCGAGGCCGCGAGCACCGCGGTCAGCAGGAAGTCACGCGACACGTGCAGCGTTCCGACGCCGTAGGAGAACACGAAGGCGGTGAAGATGTAGAACGGCGCCTGCTCGGACATCCGCGCGAAGGCGGACAGCAGGATCTCCTTCGGATGATCGCGGATCACCGTCAGCATCGGCGTGCGGTCGAGCTGACGCTCGGCCAGCAGCTTGCTGAACACAGGCGTTTCCAGAATGCCGAGCCGGATGTAGAGGCCGACACCGACCAGGACGATGCTGAGCGCGAACGGAATGCGCCAGCCCCACGACAGGAACTGGTCGCCCGACATCTGGCTGAAAGCCAGCACCGCGAGATTGGCGAGGAACAGTCCGCAGGGCACGCCGAATTGCGGCCATGACGCGATCAGGCCGCGGGAGCGATCGTTGCGCGCCCATTCCATCGACATCAGCACCGAGCCGCCCCATTCGCCGCCGACGCCGACGCCCTGGATGAAGCGCAACACGGTCAGGATCACCGCACCCCAGATGCCGATGCTGGAATAGGTCGGCACCAATGCGACCGCCGCGGTCGCCAGTCCCATCAACAGCAGCGTCGCGATCAGCGTCGACTTGCGGCCGATGCGGTCGCCATAGTGCCCGAAGATCGCAGCCCCGATCGGCCGCGCGACGAAGCCGACCGCATAGATGGCGAAGGCCTCGAGCGTGCCGACCCAGGGATCGGAATGCGGAAAGAACAGTTTTGCGAACACCAGGCCGGTGACGGTGCTGTAGAGAAAGAAGTCATACCACTCGATCGCGGTCCCGACGGTGGAGGCGATCACCGCACGGCGCATCTGCAGCTGATGCTCGGATGGTGTGAGCCGGTTGGCGTCGAGGCCGGGGGTCAGACCAAGCATTGGGCCAAATCTTGCCATGGGGGTGTCTCCCTCGCACAGGCCCCCGGACGGATATTGACTGTGGTTTGTTTGAGTACAAACGATAAGGCGCGCCGGAAAGTTCCACCGGAACGGACCATCGACGCTTGAACTTTAGTCGGCCTTCAGTCGGCCATGGCGAGCGACAGATCGCAACGCGTCGAGGGCGTCGTCCGCCACCGCTCGCCCACCGGCGGACCATGCTTCGCATATGGCTGCCGGATGCGCCCGGCAGCCGCCGGGCGGCTCCGTCAATCCACCGCGCTTCGTCTCATGACAGCCCGAGCGCCCGCCCGTCGCTGCGTGGATCATGCGCCCCGGTGATGCTTCCGTCAGCGTCGATCCGGATCGCACCCGGATGTCCTGCGAGCGGGCTCTGGGCTGGTATCGGACTGATTTCGTGGCCGCGCTCGGCGAGCGCCTTGAAGACCGCTTCACCGGCATCCTTCTCCAGCTTCAGGCTGTCGCGCGCATCGGAGAACGTCTTGCCGAGCAGGAAGCGCGGCCGCGATAGCGCGGTGAGCGGATCCATGTTGTAGTCGATCAACCTGGTCAGCACCGCCGCGAGCGTCTGCGGCTGGCCGTCGGCTCCCTGCGTGCCGTACAGCAGATGCGGCCGTCCGCTCTTGAGATAGATCCCCGGATTGAGCGTGTGGAACGGCCGCTTGCCCGCCTTGAGGCAGTTGGGGCTGGCCGGGTCGAGGTTGAACGACGCACCGCGGTTGTGCCAGATGATGCCGGTGTCGCCGGCCACCATGCCGCTTCCCCAATCGTAGTAGACGGTTTGCAGCATGCTGACGCAATTGCCGTCCCGGTCGGTCGCGGCGAGATAAACCGTGTCGCCCTTCTTGAACACGTGCGGCCACGGCATCGCCTTCTCGAGGCTGATCGCCTTCGCGCGCGCGTCGAGGTAGCTCGCCGAGAGCAGCTGATTGACCGGAACGTCGACGAATTCCGGATCGCCGATGTAGCGGCCGCGGTCGATGAAGGCCTGCTTCACCGCTTCGACCAGCAGGTGATAGTAGTCCGCGCTCCCTTCCGGATATTTCGCGAGCTCGAAGCGGTCGAGGATGCCCATAATCTCGAGCGTCGTGAGACCCTGCGTCGGCGGGCGCAGCCCGAGCAGCTCGCCGCCGCGATAGCCGACGCGCAACGGCGTCTCGTCGCGCGCGCGGCAGCGCGCCAGATCGTCGGCGGTCAGCGGCGAGCCGATCTGCTTCAGTCCGGCCGCAATGCGCGCGGCGAGCTTTCCTTCATAGAAATCACGCCCGCCATTTGCCGCCAGCATCTCCAGTGATTTCGCGAGCTCGGCCTGAACCAGCGGCTCGCCGATTTCAGGCATCCTGCCGGCGGGCATGAAGATGCGCTGGATGTCGGGCCAGTCCTTCAGGTTCTTCGCTTCCATGTCCTGCCAGAAGCGCTGCGACGGCGTGACCGCGAAGCCCTTGCTGGCGTATTCGATCGGGCGCGCGAACAGCGACGCCCAGCTTTGCTTTCCGGCCCAGGACTTGCGGCTGAAATCGAACGCCTGGTCCCAGACGTCGACGGTCGTGGCCGCGGTCAGCGCCGCCCCCGGCCCCCGGATCGGGACCGAGCCGCTGTAGTTCGGCAGGTTGAGCGCAGCCTGACCTGCGCCGGACAGCGTCCGGACATTTCCCTTGCGGTCACTGATCACCATGAAGCTGTCGCCGCCAAGGCCGCTGAAATGCGGATAGGTCACGCACAGCGTGGCGCCGATGGCGATGACCGCCTCGATCGCATTTCCGCCCTTGCGCAGCACCTCGAGTCCCGCCTGCGTGGCGAGCTCGTGCGGGCTCGTCACCATGCCGGTCTTCGATCGCGCCAGCGCGCCCGTGCTGTCGAGCGCCCAGAGCGGTCGCGGCGCCGCCGCGGCGACCGCCGTGAGCATGGACCCGACCAATAACTCCCTGCGCGACATGCCAAGATCGGCCATTCGACTTCCCTCCCCGTTTCCTCGTTGTGTCGATGTTGTGCGATCGCGGGCTGTGGACACCGCGACGTCCAAATCCCCGAAGGACCGCCACTGGCATTTGGCATACCAAGATTGAAGAAAATTCTTACTTCGGTCAAGCCCGTTGAGAAGGCGCGAGCGAGGTCGAGCCCACCCTGACCCGATCATGATGGTCATAAAATCGATGCGGGGCCGCGCGCGGCCCGGAGGATCGCGCCGCGCCGACGCGCCGAGCTCTAAGCCCGATCGCTGCGGCGGTACGGCACGTAGCGCGGCGTCCAGACCTTGGCGTGAATCCGCGCCTCGACCTGGTCGATCGGAACGTCCCTCGCCAATCCCTCCTTGTGCGCCTGCAGCGCGACCGCAAGCGCCACGGTCTGCGAGACGTCGCGCAACGCGCTGACCGGCGGCAGCAGATTGTGCTTCGGGTTGTCGCGCGCCGGCGAGACGCTGGCCAGCGCCTTGGCGGCGGCCATGAACATGCCGTCGCTGACCCGGCTGGCACCGACCGCGAGCGCGCCGACGCCGACACCCGGGAAGATGTAGGAGTTGTTGGTCTGGTCGACCTTGAAGCGCGCGCCGTCGCGCATGATCGGCGGGAACGGGCTGCCGACGCCGATCAGCGCCCGCCCCTCGGTCCACGCCTCGATATCGACCGGCGACGCCTCCTCGCGCGAGGTCGGATTGGACAGCGGGAAGATCACCGGTCGCTTGTTGCATTCGGCCATCGCGCGGACGATCGGTTCGGAGAATGCGCCGGCCTGGCCGGAAACGCCGATCAGCACGGTCGGCCTGGCATTGCGCACGACGTCGAGCAGCGCGATCTTGTCGGGATGGCTGAGCTGCCAGCCCGCGATCGCCTGCCTGTCCTGCACGAACGGAAGCTGGAACGGGGCGAGCCCGCTCATACCCTCGAGCAGCAGCCCGTCGCGGTCGACCATGAAGAAGCGCTTCGCCGCCTCGCTCTCCGACAGGCCGGCATCGACCATCGCGGCGCGGATCAGGCTGGCGATGCCGCAGCCGGCCGAGCCTGCGCCCAGCACGGCGACGCGCTGCTCGGTGAGCGGCACGCCGGTGACGTTGATCGCGGAGAGCAAGGCGCCGGTCGCCACCGCCGCGGTGCCCTGAATGTCGTCGTTGAAGGTCAGGAGCCGGTCGCGATAGCGCTCGAGCATGCGCGTCGCGTTGTTCTTGGCGAAATCCTCCCACTGCAGCAGGACGCGCGGCCAGCGCTTCACCACCGCCGCGACGAAAGCCTCGATGAAGTCGTCATAGGCCTGGCCGCGAACGCGCTCGTTGCGCCAGCCGACATAGAGCGGATCGGCGAGGCAATCGGGATTGTCGGTGCCGACGTCGAGCATGATCGGCAGCGTCGTCGCCGGATGCAGGCCGCCGCAGCCGGTATAGAGCGCGAGCTTGCCGATCGGGATGCCCATGCCGCCGGCGCCCTGGTCACCGAGGCCGAGGATGCGCTCGCCGTCGGTCACCACGATCGCCTCGACGTGATCGAAGCGCGGATGGGCGAAAATGCGATCGATCCGGTGCTGATGTGGGATGCTGAGGAACAGCCCGCGCGGCTTGCGGAACAGCCGACTGAATTTTTGGCAGCCCTCGCCGACGGTCGGCGTGTAGACGATCGGCAACAGCTCTTCCAGGTTGCCGACCAGGAGCGCGTAGAACAGCGTCTCGTTGGTGTCCTGCAGCTCGCGCAGAAAGGCATAGCGCTCGATGTCGGTCTCAAAGCCGCGCAGCGCCTCGAGGCGGCGCGAGACCTGCTCGTCCAGCGTCAGGATATTGGGCGGCAACAGGCCATGCAGGTCGAACGCCTCGCGCTCAGCCTCGGAGAACGCCGTGCCCTTGTTCAGCTGCGGATCGGCCAGCAGCTCGTAGCCGCTCAGCGCAGTGGTCGCAAAAGCTCCTGATGACTCCGACATGGCAAGGTCCCCTCAATGCGAAACGCCAGATGGGACGTTATCACGCCCACGTAACGGATCGGAGCGCGAAGGCGCGCCGCCGCGCAAAGTTGAACGGCCCCGACGCTGCGGCTGCACCTCCTGATCGACACCAACATACCTTGGTATAGCCCGCCTGATTCCTTGTGATGGCCCGTGCTTACGCCCGTACAGTTGAGCGCTGGCGAGAGATTTTTACACTCGCGGCTACTCCAACGTGATCAGGATCACTGCTCCGAGCCGTCAATCGCAAGACTGTCACGCGTGGCAGGTGTCGACTGGAACGCGGGTTTCGAGGACCACTCAGATGATCGTCAACATTCAGAAGCTGAACGGCCTGTGGCACCTGATCGTCGGGTCGTGCAAGATCCGAACTCCGTTCCTGGAGACCCAGGACAGGGAGTGGGTCGTCGCCTATGCCAGGCGAATCTACCCTGGCGCCAAGGTTTTCGAGCGCGACTGACGCTGTTCCGCCTCACAGCTCTCGTCCCAGACAAAAAGCCCCGGAGCATGCTTCGGGGCTTTTGCTTCCAACGCGGCAACGCCGCCGCGGTCAGTGCAGCGCCGACATCACGATCAGGCCGAGGATCAGCGCGGTCGCGGAATATTTGAGCGTGTAATACACCTTCCGATTCCACTCCTTGACCTTGCGGCTGGCGAGATGGATCTCGTAGAGCTTGCCGAACACCTTGTTCAGCGCGCCGACATGCTCGCCGTCGACGTTCTGGGTCGCCGACGCCTTGACGATGTTGTGGCTGACCCAGCGGTTCATCGCCGTCATGAAGCCGTACTTCATCGGGCGCTCGACGTCGCAGAACAGGATGATGCGATTGACGTCGGTCTTGTTCTCGGCGCTGTGGATGAAGGTCTCGTCGAACATGAAGGCCTCGCCGTCGCGCCAGACGCATTCGACGCCGTCGACGAGGATGCGGCACTGGTTCGAGTTCGGCGTCACGAGGCCGAGGTGATAGCGCAGCGAGCCGGCGAAGGGATCGCGGTGCGCCCCGAGCTTACCGCCCGGCGGCAGCATCGCGAACATCGCGCCATGCACGTTCGGGATCGAGTTGAGCAGCTCCACCGTCTTCGGGCAGAGCGTCCGCGCCGACGGCAGGAAGTCGTCGTACCATTTCAGATAGAAGCGCTTCCAGCCGCTCTTGAAGAAGGAGTAGAAGCCCCAGTCGTTGTTCTTGGCCGCGGCACGGATGAAGCCTTCGTCGAACAGGCGCGTGGCCTCGTCGCGGATCGTCTCCCAATTGTCGGAGAGCTTCTTGAGCTCGGGAAACTGCTCGACCGGAATCACCGGCGTGTTGGGCACGGCGGAGCCAGCATACATCAGCACATTGTAGGGCGCGAGGTAGGTCGAGTGATCGCCGAGTTGGCGAGCGAAGCGCAACCGCTGCTTGCCGCGGAAGTGAACGTACAGCGTAGAGGCCACCAGCACGTAGAGAATGACGAGCTGCGGCGCGAAGAGCTGTCTCAACATGATCCGTCTATGATCGCTGCCCGCCGACGCTCTTCATGCCCCGCCCCGCAGGAGCCTTGCCCTTCACGGGTGGCCCAGTCCGGGCGGCGAAACGCGTCGCCGTCCGCGAAAATTCCCCTGTTTCATAGTGACTTGGCACCGCGGCGCGGTCTGGCAAATGAGCCGGAATCGTTGCCGCGGTGCCGTCCCGGACGAGCCATGTAAGCGTTCGCTCACCAAATGTGAAGCGTCGCGCCGCGCGGGTGCCGGCTTTGTGACACAATTCACGCACCTAATTCGCCATTGACAAACTGATTAGACAATTCCTAATCCTGAGATGACCCGCCGAAGAGCGCGGACATCCAATGGGAGGAATGATGAGAAAGTTTCTGGCGGCAGCCCTTGTCGCGGCGATGACCACGGCCGCTCACGCCCAGGTTTCCGATGACGTCGTGCGCATCGGCGTGCTGACCGACCTGTCGAGCTGGGGGCGCGACAATTCGGGCCCGGGCTCGGTCGAGGCGGCCAAGATGGCGGTCGAGGAATTCGGCCCCACCGTGCTCGGCAAGCCGATCGAGATCATCTCCGCCGACCACCAGATGAAGACCGATGTCGGCGTGCAGATCGTGCGCGGCTGGTTCGACAACGGCAAGGTCGACGCCGTCGTCGACATCCCGAATTCCGGCATCGCGATCGCCGTGCACAACATGGTGCGCGAGCGCAACAAGATCGCGCTCTTGTCCGGTCCCGGCGCGAGCTCGCTGACCGACGAATTGTGCAGCCCCAACACGGTGCATTTCGCCTACGACACCTACGCGCTCTCCAAGGTGACGGCCTCGGCCGTGATCAAGGAAGGCGGCAAGTCCTGGTTCTTCGTCACCGCGGATTATGCCTTCGGCCAGCAGCTCGAGAAGGACGCGACGCGCTTCATCAACGAGATGGGCGGCAAGGTGCTCGGCAGCGTCAAGCATCCGACCAACACCGCCGACTTCTCCTCGTTTGCGCTGCAGGCGCAGAGCTCGAAGGCCGACGTGGTGGCGTTCGCCAATGCCGGCCAGGACACCGACAATTCGATCAAGCAGTCCGGCGAGTTCGGCCTCGTGCAGGGCGGCCAGAAGCTGGTCGGCCTCTTGATGTTCGATACCGACGTGCATGCGATCGGCCTCAACGCCGCGCAGGGCACCTACATGACGACGGCGTCGTACTGGAACATGGACGGGAAGACGCGCGCCTGGTCGAAGAAGTTCTACGCCCGAGCCAATGTGATGCCGACCATGATCCAGACCGGCGTCTACGGCTCGGTGCTGCATTATCTCAAGGCGATCCAGGCCGCCGGCACCGACGATCCGAAGGCGGTGATGGCCAAGATGCGCGAGCTGCCGATCGAGGACACCTTCGTGCATGGCGGCAAGCTGCGCGAGGACGGCCGCGTGATCCGCGACATGTATCTGGCGAAGGTGAAGAAGCCTTCGGAGTCCAAGGAGCCGTGGGATTATCTCGACATCGTCAAGACGGTGAAGGGCGAGGACGCCTATCGTCCGGTCTCCGAGTCGAAGTGCCCGCTGCTCAAGAAATAGGATCGATCGCGTGGCCAACGAAGAAGCTTATGATTGCGACGCGCTGGTCGTCGGCTCCGGCTGCGCCGGGCTGTCGGCGGCGGTCACCGCCGGCCATCACGGCCTCAAGGTTCTGGTGGTCGAGAAGGAGCCGCGGTTCGGCGGCACCACCGCGCGCTCCGGCGGCTGGCTGTGGATCCCCGGCACCTCGCTGGCCAAGGCCTGGGGCATCGAGGAGAGCCCCGATCAGGCCAAAACCTATCTGCGCCACGAGGCCGGCAACAGTTTTGACGCTGCTCGCGTCGATGCGTTCCTGACCGAAGGGCCGAAGGCGGTCGACTTCTTCACGACGAAGACCGCGGTACGCTTCGACATGCCGCTGACCTTCCCGGACTATCATGCGGAAGCGCCGGGCGGCGCGCAGGGCGGCCGCTCGATGGTGACGCGGCCGTTCGACGCCCACGAGCTCGGCGACGCCCTCAAGAATCTCGGCAGCCCCCTGCCCGAGCTCACCGTGTTCGGCATGATGCTCGGCTCCGGCAAGGAGATCGTGCATTTCATGCGCGCGACGAGATCGCTGACCTCGGCGGCTTATGTCGCCAAACGGCTGTCGAAGCACGCCATCGACGTGATGCGCAACGGCCGCGGCATGACGCTGACCAACGGCAACGCGCTCGCCGGACGGCTGGCGAAATCCGCCTTCGACCTCAAGATCCCGCTTTGGCTCAACTCGCCGGTGCGCGAATTGATCGTCGAGAACGGCGCGGTGCGCGGCGCGGTCGTCGTGCGTGAAGGGCGCACGATCCGCGTCAACGCCAAGCGTGGCGTGGTGCTCGCCTGCGGCGGCTTCCCGCATGACGTCGCGCGACGGCAGAAGATGTTTCCGCACGCCCCCACTGGAAAAGAGCATTATTCGCCGGGCCCGACCGGCAACACCGGCGACGGCTTGCGCCTTGCGGAATCCGCCGGCGGCCGCGTCGACGACTCGCTGCCGAACGCCGCGGCCTGGGTGCCGGTCTCGGTCACGACGCGCAAGGACGGCTCGAAGGGCGTGATGCCGCATTTCATCGATCGCGCCAAGCCGGGCGTGATCGCGGTGATGGCCGACGGCAGGCGCTTTACCAATGAGGGCAATTCCTACCACGACTTCGTGCAGGCGATGATCAGGGCGGCGAAGCCCGGCGAGGAGATCGCGGCGCATCTCATCTGCGATCACGAGACGTTGCGCAAATACGGCCTCGGCTGCGTGCCGCCGCGCCCGATGCCACTCGGCCATCATCTGAAGACCGGCTATCTCAAGCGCGGCGCGACGCTGGCGGAGCTCGCCGCGCAGGCCGGCATCGACGCCAAGGCGCTCGAGGCGACCGTCGCGGAGTTCAACACCACCGCGGCGGAGGGACGCGATCCCGCCTTCGGCAAGGGCTCGCGCGCCTATAACCGCTACCAGGGCGATGCGCTGCACGGGCCCAATCCCTGCATCGCGCCGATCCAGCACGGGCCGTTCTACGCCATCAAGATGGTGATCGGCGATCTCGGCACCTATGCCGGCATAAGGACCGATGCCAATGCCCGCGCGCTCGACGCCGACGGCCAGCCGATCGCCGGCCTCTATGCCGCCGGTAACGACATGGCGAGCATCATGGGCGGCAACTATCCCGGCGCCGGCATCACACTCGGGCCCGCGCTGACCTTCGGCTACATCGCGGGCAAGCACATCGCCGGCGTGGCGGCGGAAGGAAGCGCGGCATGAGCGCAATGGCGACCCTGCTCGCAGGCAAGCGCGCGCTGGTGACCGGCGCTGCGCACGGCAACGGTCGCGCCATCGCGCTTGGCCTCGCGGCGCATGGCGCGGACGTTGTTGTGACCGACATCGATCGCGCCGGCGCCGAGCAAACCGCGGCCGACATTCGCCAGCACGGCCGCGCCGCATGGCCGTTCGAGCTCGATGTCACCGATACGGAGGCGTGCTCCGCGCTGGCGCAGCGTGCGGCGCGCGAGGTCGGGCCGATCGCGATCCTGGTCAACAATGCCGGCATCATCATCCGTGAGGGCATCGACTCGCCCCGTGCACGCGAGAATTGGCGGCGGGTGCTCGACGTCAACCTGACCGGCACGTTCAACGTCACCCACGCCTTCCTGCCGGCATTGCGCGAGACGCGCGGCACGATCATCAATCTCGGCTCGATCGCGTCCTTCCTCGGCGTTGCCGATACGCTGGGCTATGCGCCGTCCAAGGGGGGCGTCAAGCTCCTCACCCAGGCGCTCGCCCGCGAGCTTGCCGCCGACGGCATTCGTGTCAATGCGATCGCGCCCGGCGTGATCGAAACGGCGATGACCGAAGCGACCCGCAACGACCCGGGCCGGCTCGCCGGATTTCTGGGCCGCACACACCGCTCGGCCGCGTCGGGCAGCCGGAGGAGCTGGTCGGCCCGGTGGTGTTCCTCGCATCGGAGCTGGCATCTTATGTGAACGGCGTGACCATGCCGGTCGACGGAGGGTTTCTCGCCGTATAAGCACATTGTCGGAGCTGGCAGGGCCACATGACGAGAGAGAGCCGCGGCATACAGTCGATCGAGGTCGGCGGAGAATTGCTCCGCGCGCTGGCCCGCAGCGGCGAACCGATGATGCTGCGCGATCTCGCCCGCGAAGCCGGCATGCCGCCGGCCAAGGCGCATCCCTATCTCGTCAGCTTTTCCCGCATCGGCCTGATCGAGCAGGACGAGACCACTGGCCGTTACGAGATCGGGGCGCTGGCGCTCGAGCTCGGCCTGATCAGCCTGCGCCGGCAGTCGGCGGTACGGATCGCAACGCCGCGGATCGCAGCGCTCGCCGACAGCATCAATCACGCGGTGTCGCTGTCGGTCTGGGGCACCCACGGTGCGACCGTGGTGCGGCTCGAGGAGCCGAGCCATCCGGTGCATATCGCGATGCGCGTCGGATCGGTGGTGGCGCTGCTCGAGACCGCGACCGGCCGCGCCTTCGCCGCCTTCATGCCGCCGAACGCGATCAGGACCGCGCTCGACAGTGGCCTCGATCGCCTCGGCGTCGGCTACAATCCGAAGCGTCCGCCGGCGGACGCGAAGACGGCCGATATCCTCGCCGAGGTCCGCAGCCGCGGGCTGGCGCGGGCGATCGGCGATCCCTTGCCCGGCGTCAACGCCTTCGCCGCGCCGGTGTTCGATCACGCCCGCCACGTCGCGCTGGTCATCACAGCGATGGGCCCGGAGGGCACCTTCGACGCCAGCTGGGACAGCGCAATTGCAACTGCGCTGCGCGATTGTGCGGGCGAGATCTCACGGCAACTGGGGCACGGCACAGCGCCGGCGACCGAAAGACCGTGACCTAAGCACGCTCGTCCGGCTCCCTCCTCGCGCGCAAGTGCCACTGAGTTGCCCTACATGGCAAGTCCTCCGGTGCTTATCCGGAGCACAACTCAGTGTATGATGTGTCCGTCTCACCCGATCGAGGGGGGCTGCGCATCGTCACGGATGTTACGGTGAGATGCGGTTGACGCCCGAGCGCACGTAGTGGCTGGTGTCTTCAAAGCGCGCAGCGCCTTTGCGAAAGAAAGTACGTCCGATCGGCGCATCAAGCTAACATCGAACCAGATTTAAGACTTGTCGGCAACACTCTCCGAATCGGCGCGCGGCACTCCAGCCTCCACGACCTCCCGGGATACTGCGCGGCTGCATCCAACAGCGAAACACGACACCGACCGGTGACGAAATGACACGATTGATGAAATCAGCGACCATCACCAGGTTCATGAGCGAGCTGTGGTGCCGTTCACTCATGCTCTGTTCAAGCTATTTAGATTAGGACTGCGAACGGATCGGGAAGCAATATCGATACGTCCGCAGCCAGCTCGAGACGGTGCTTCATCAGGTTCTTCCAGTAAACTCGTCCGCGTAACCAACATATAGCCGACTCGCTCACAGCTTGCAGAGGTATTGACGTCCATTCGTATTTGGATCGGATCCGTCGCTAGACGACAAGAAGAGCGCTCCACCCCAATGCGAATATGCGCCTCGCCCAATTTTCTGGATCGTGTCATGAGCTGAGTGGGGTGGTCCAAGGAGCTTACCATCCTCGAACAATGCGAGGCTAGAACTTATGGGGCTCGTACTGTCGTCACCCCGCGGAAGATAATCCGGCAGTGTCGCACCCCACATTAAGCCGCCGTTGCTCGCAAACGACTCGATACGAAACTCGGTCGGTTTACCGGACTCGATCCGGCGACCGTTCTCAATCTCGAAGGGACTGAACCACTCGATCGCGTCGGATAGATGGCGTTGACCTGTAAATTTCCGGCCGTACAGGCTTTGGGTTGGGATTGCCCAATCGAGGGAATCGGGACGCTTGCGGGCGACGAGCATGTGGAAGGCGATTCTTTGGTCGAAGGTGCCGATAAGGCCTTCGCCGTACGAGCCGAGCAGGGCTGGTTTAACGAGCCAGCGCGGCGACTGCGGAGAGAAGTGAAGCGAAATCGAGTTGAGCAGGTCGAATTTCGCCGCCGCATAATAGTCAAGCATGAGCGTAGGGCTGAATTGATAGAAGCCATGATCAACGCAATTGCTCATCGGCAAGATATGGACGGCAAGGCCGCCGGGACGCAGCATGCGCGAGATGTTGGTGAGCGCGTTCGGAACGTGAAAGACGTGCTCCAGCGTCCCGCCGTTAAGCACCACGCCGAAGCGGCCGATCAATTCAGGTGGAAGACTTTCATTGTTTAGATCAAACTCGAAATCGGCGCCCTCGTATTTGCTGATGTCGATGCTTGACAGATCATTTAGCCCTCCGCACATTTGAAAATAACGAGCCGCGCTCATAGGGCGATCGGCGGATGCCCATAGCGAAACCTTCTCTATGGCTTTAGTAAAGGCTTTCTCTGAGAAGCCGCAGTCCATCACACCAAGCGTTGCGACCGGCCCGTTGGCATGGTGTGCCAAAAGCCACCCGCGCAATAGGACTGCAACGTTGAGCGCCAAACCCATGATGATGCCTCACTTTGGAGGGGCAGCGCATTTGCCTCCCCTACTGACTAGCCGATTGCGGGGTAAGAGCCGCAGGGCAAGTAGCTCTGTAACCCGAGAGAGCCGACCCTAGCAACCCGAGCCTTGGCAGGCCATCTCTGATTTCCCGAATCCGAAAAGGACCTTATTGCACGGCCCATTTTGGTATGACCGGTCCTTGACCGGTGCACGGGGGCGACCAGTCAAATTGCGTGCGGCATCCCAGCTTGATGCACGAGCCTGCCTAGCAAAAAGCCCCGGGCGAGGCCGGGGCTCTTCACGTGATCGATTGCTGCGGGCGCGGATCAGTAGCGGTAGTGATCCGATTTGTACGGACCTTCCTGCTTCACGCCGATATAGTCAGCCTGATCCTTGCGCAGCTCGGTCAGCTTGACGCCGATCTTGGCGAGGTGCAGGCGGGCGACCTTCTCGTCGAGCGTCTTCGGCAGCACGTAGACCTTCTTGGCGTACTTGTCGTCCTTGTTGTTGGCGAACAGCTCGATCTGCGCCAGCGTCTGGTTGGTGAAGGAGGCCGACATCACGAAGGACGGGTGGCCCATCGCATTGCCGAGGTTCACCAGCCGGCCTTCCGACAGCATGATGATGCGGTGCTTGTCGGGGAATTCGATCTCGTCGACCTGCGGCTTGATGTTGGTCCACTTCAGATTGCGCAACGCGGCGATCTGAATCTCGTTGTCGAAGTGACCGATGTTGCACACGATGGCGCGATCCTTCATCGCGCGCATGTGATCGATGGTGATGATGTCCTTGTTGCCGGTGGCGGTGACGAAGATGTCGGCGCGCGGCGCCGCGTCTTCCATGGTCACGACCTCATAGCCTTCCATCGCCGCCTGCAGCGCGCAGATCGGATCGACTTCGGAGACCATGACGCGGCAGCCGGCCTGGCGCAGCGAGGCGGCCGAGCCCTTGCCGACGTCGCCGAAGCCGGCGACCATCGCGACCTTGCCCGACAGCATCACGTCGGTGCCGCGGCGGATGCCGTCGACCAGCGACTCGCGGCAGCCATAGAGGTTGTCGAACTTCGACTTGGTGACGCTGTCGTTGACGTTGATCGCCGGGAACAGGAGCGTGCCTTTGTTGGCCATCTCGTAGAGGCGATGCACGCCCGTGGTGGTCTCTTCCGAGACGCCCTTGATGTTCTTGGCGATCTCGGCGAACCAGCCCTTCGGCTTCTCCTTCAGGAGGCGCTTGACCAGCGCGTAGAAGATCTCCTCTTCCTCGGAGCCCGGCTTGTCGAGGAAGGCGGTGTCGCCCTGCTCGGCGCGGTATCCGGCATGCACCAGCATGGTGGCGTCGCCGCCGTCATCGAGGATCATGTTCGGCGTGCCGCCGCCGTGCCAGTCGAACAGCTTTGCGGTGTAGTCCCAGTACTCGGTCAGCGTCTCGCCCTTGACGGCGAACACCGGAATGCCGGCGGCGGCGATCGCGGCCGCGGCGTGATCCTGGGTCGAGTAGATGTTGCAGGAGACCCAGCGGATATCGGCGCCGAGCGCGGCCAGCGTCTCGATCAGCACTGCGGTCTGGATCGTCATGTGCAGCGAGCCCGCGATGCGCGCGCCCTTCAGCGGTTGCTTGGGGCCGAACTCCTCGCGGGTGGCCATCAGGCCGGGCATCTCGGTCTCGGCCAGCGAGATCTCCTTGCGGCCGAAATCGGCGAGCGCAATGTCCTTGACGATGTAGTCGGTGAAGCCGGGCTTCGTGGGGGCGTTCATTTGAGCGTCCTGTTGTTGAACTGGTCGTTCCGGGGCGCCTCGAAGAGGCGAACCCGGAATCTCGAGGTGATGATTAGGGATTCCGGGTTCGCTCGCTCCCGCGGGCGCCCCGGAATGACGCAAGTATCAGAGCGCGCGCTTCAGCTGCTCGACGAGATCGGTCTTCTCCCAGGAGAAGCCGCCCTCATTGTCGGGCGTGCGGCCGAAATGGCCGTAGGCCGAGGTGCGCGCGTAGATCGGGCGGTTGAGGTCGAGATGGCTGCGGATGCCGCGCGGCGTCAGATCCATCGCCTTGGCCACCGCCTTCTCGAGCTGATCCTCCGACACCTTACCGGTGCCGTGGGTGTCGATGTAGATCGACAGCGGACGCGCCACGCCGATCGCATAGGCGAGTTGCAGCGTGCAGCGGTCGGCGAGACCGGCCGCGACGATGTTCTTGGCGACATAGCGCGCGGCATAGGCGGCCGAGCGGTCGACCTTGGTCGGATCCTTGCCGGAGAACGCGCCGCCGCCATGCGGAGCCGCGCCGCCATAGGTGTCGACGATGATCTTGCGGCCGGTCAGGCCGGAGTCGCCGTCGGGACCGCCGATGAAGAACTTGCCGGTCGGATTGATGTGCCAGATCGTCTTGTCGGTGATCCACTCCTTCGGCAGCGCCTCGCGGACATAGGGCTCGACGATGTCGCGGATCTGCTTGGACGACAGGTCCTCGACCAGATGCTGGTGCGAGACCACGATCTCGCGGACGCCGACCGGCTTGCCGTTCTCGTACTGCACCGTGACCTGGCTCTTGGAGTCCGGACCCAGCACCTTCTCGCGGCCGGAGTGGCGCGCTTCGGAGATCAGCCGCAGGATCTTGTGGGCGTAGAAGATCGGCGCCGGCATCAGGTCGGGCGTCTCGTTGGTGGCGTAACCGAACATGATGCCCTGGTCGCCGGCACCCTCTTCCTTGACCTCGCCCGGCTGCAGCGCGTCGACGCCCTGCGCGATGTCGGCCGACTGCGGATGCAGCAGGATCTCGATGTCGCAGTTCTTCCAGTGGAAGCCGTCCTGCTCGTAGCCGATGTCCTTGATTGCAGAGCGAACCACGCTCTCGATGTGGTCGTTGGTGACCGAGCTCGGGCCGCGCGTTTCGCCGGCGATCACCACCTTGTTGGTGGTCGCGAGCGTCTCGCACGCCGCGCGGATCTGCCACGGGTCGATGCCCGCTTTCGGTCCCTCGCGATAGAACAGATCGACGATCTCATCCGAGATACGATCACAGACCTTGTCCGGATGGCCTTCCGAGACCGACTCGCTGGTGAACAGGTAAGACGCGCGCATCAAGCAAACCCCTTGTTAAGTCGAAGTCCGACGTTGGTTGGTGAATATGTCCCCGGCATGTCAGTCTCGTCGCCGCGAGATGACGTAGGATTCGTCGTAGAACCACAGCCCGTTGTGTTTGCGGAGAACTTCGCGCGTGGCCTCGAGAGCTCGTCCGTTTTCGGTCGTTTCGGTCAACCGCTCATCTTCGATCTGCGCGACATACACCGCCGCATTCCACGCAGCAAAGGCCGTCGAGGTTCCGATCGAGCCGGTTACCTCATTGGGCAGCGCTTCCATATCATATCGGAAGATCGAACGGTTATCGGCGTAGGCGTTGAAGTTCAGCTCGCGGCCGGCGGAGCCCAGCTCGTATTTCACCGCGCGCAGTATCTCATGGCGGCTGACGGCGAAAGGATTTTCTCCGGGCCAGACGGCTTGAATCATTTCAAGCCCGGGATCGCCGCCGTGGGAGTGGATTCCTATCAGCCGTCCGCCGCCGCGCAGCGCGCGGGCCAGCGGCGCGATGATCCGCTTGGCGCGGAAGTTCACCGAGGATTTGGCACGGTAGGGCTGCGAGGCGATCACAAGATCGAAATTGGCTTCGGTGCGGCCGGCCCGCGGAATGATGGAATCGAGCAGGAACCGGTGATCGTCCCGGTACAGGACCAGCGCCACCGGCCGCTCATAGATCGGCATCGCATTGCCGGGGCTGAGATTGGCGCGCCAGTTCTGCTCCAGGAACGGACCGAGTTCGGCGATCTGGGCCTCGAACTCACCCGACGACGCGCCCCGCAGGGCCACCTCGTGCCAGATCATGCTGGCGGCCGCCGCGGAGTTCTTGGGCGTCAGCCACGGCGCCTCGGCGTAATACATGTTGGTGAACACGAAGACGCTGGCCGGGTGTTCGAACAGGCGGTCGGGGACCTTGTCGAGGGTGAGGCGGACGTCCTCGAGGCTCAGTTCCTTGCCGGCGACATAGAACGGCATATGTGGGAAGCGGCCATGCATGGCGCGCAGGACCCGCGCCAGCACCGTGCCGTCGCCCATCCCGGCATCGAACACCCGCAGTGCCGGCGGCCGCGGATGGATGGCGGCCAATTCCAGCGCAACCCGGTCGGCAATCACCCGCTTCTCGCTGCAGGTGTGGACGAACAGCAAATAGCGCTGGCGGTTCTCGAAGAACCGGAAATTGCCCCGCGGATCGCGCTTTTCCGGCGGCACCACGAGGCCGCGCGGCGGCGCCACGCCGCCCGGCGTCGAGGTCGCGATGAAGGCGTTGATGCGGTCGAGCGTATCGATCGTGATGCGCTTGCCCTCCCGCAGCCGGTACACCAGCTTGCCGTCATTGACGGCGCGGCGGCCGAACGTCGTCTCCGCCATGTCGGAGCGACGGCAGAAATCCGTGATCTGGCTGAGGATTTCGTCGTTCTTCATGGCGCCTTGAGTGGGCAGCGGCGAGTGGGATAAGAGTGGGCAGAGGCTATACGTGGTGAATTGATATCACCATCTTCCCACCAAGGGAAGGCCTACGCGCTATCGGAGGACCATACCGCGAGGCACGACCGCCCCCTGTTTGACCGCTATTGCCCGGTCCACACGATCGGATGCGCTCTCTCGCCGCTCTTTTGCGGCGCGAATTGTCACAACCACCGATTTTCAAACAAAAGTTCCACAGCCCTTCGCATCGAGGAGCGAGCTCGACGAGCGACCCAATCCGCACGTTTTACAACCGCGCCGACGTTCGTTAAGAGTGCCGGCTTTAGGGACACCAAATTCGCCAATGAAAACCACTCACAAGATCGGTGCCGCTCGCTTGATGTACCGCGCCGTTCGCGCCGGACGGTCGCTGCTGGGAAGATCCGATCGTCAGATCGCCGTCAGAAACGGCATCAACTACGATCTGGACCTGGCGCAAGGCATCGATTTCGCGATCTACCTCGGCAATATCTACGAGCGCCAAACGAGGGCCACGCTGCGCGGGCTTGTGAAGCCCGGATCACTGGTCCTCGATATTGGGGCCAATGTAGGAGCCCACACGCTCCATCTGGCTCACCTCGTTGGTCCGGAAGGACGCGTTCTCGCCTTCGAACCGACCGACTTCGCCTTTCGCAAGCTCAATCGCAATCTCGAACTGAATCCCGAGCTGCAGAAGCGCGTGATCCCTCTGCACTGCTTCCTGACCGGCAAGGACGCCGAACCCGTTCCGTCAGCCATCTATTCGAGCTGGCCGCTCACCAATGAAAGCGGCTTGCACGCAAAGCACCTTGGGCGTGAGATGCGCACGGAAGCCGCGCAAGCCCGCAGACTCGACGATGTTCTGGCCCAGTTCCCGGATCTGCGGGTGCAGCTCGTCAAGCTGGATGTGGATGGCTACGAGTGCGACGTTCTCCGCGGAGCCCCAAAGCTCATGAAGGACGTGAAGCCGATTTTCGTCATGGAACTGGCGCCCTACGTGCTCGAGGAACGAGGGACCTCCCTAGAAGAACTCTTTTCGTATTTCATTCCAAACGGGTACCGTTTTTTCGATGAAAAGCACGGCAACGCGCTGCCTTCCTCGGCCGCCGAACTAGGCCGAATGGTTTCGGACGGTGCCTGCATCAATGCAATTGCCCGTGTGCAATAGCGTGACTGTCGGAGATTGCATTGGCTTCTTATTCATCCCAGGCGAACACAGCGGCGACTTTGTCCAGCGAGCCGCGGCCGCTCAGCAACCGTAAGCGCGAATTCCTGGAGCGCATCGAGGCCACGCTTGAGGAACAGGAGCGCTGGCGGAAGATCAATTCGGCCTACTATGCCGAAGACCTTCAGTACATGCGCTTTCTAATTCCTCCTGGGAAGCGTGTGCTTGAACTGGGTTGCGGCCGCGGCGAGCTGCTCGCCGCGCTTGAGCCTTCTTATGGAGTGGGCGTCGACTTCAGCCAGGCGGCTATCACGCGGGCGCGCGAACGATTCCCCAATCTGCAATTTCATGAAGGCGACGTGGAAGATCCGCAAACGTTCGACGCGATCGAAGGTCCGTTCGACTACATTGTCATCGCGGACACGATCGGGATGTTCGACGACATCGATGGAACGCTTGGGCTGATCCAGAGGATCTGCTCACCATCGACGCGACTGGTGATTTCCTATTATTCCCCCCTCTGGGAACCGATCCTCAAGATCGGAGAAATGCTCAGACTGAAGAGCCGGCAGCCGAAGATCAATTATATCGCCACCTCGGACTTCCTTAATCTGATGGATCTTGCCGACCTTGAGGTCATCAGGCACGAGCAAAGGCAATTGCTGCCGCGGCGGTGGCTCGGGCTGGGGCCTTTCATCAACCGGTTCATCGCGCCGCTGCCGGGCATCCGCAATCTTTGCTTGCGGACATATTTTGTTGGGCGCCCCATACGGCAGTTTGCCGACCGGAAGCTCTCGGCGAGCATCCTCATTCCTTGCCGCAACGAACGTGGCAACATCGAGAGCGCCATCAAGCGCATGCCCAGGTTCGGCAGCGCGCAAGAGATCATCTTCGTCGAGGGCAACTCAAGTGACGGCACCTTCGAGGAGTGCGAGCGGGTTCGCGACGCCTATCGGGGCGTTTGGGACATCACGGTGCTGAAGCAGGACGGCAAGGGCAAAGGTGACGCCGTACGAAAAGGCTTTGCGGCAGCCAAGCAGGACGTCCTGATGATTCTCGATGCGGACCTGACCATGCCGCCCGAGGCGTTACCAAAGTACCATGCTGTGATCGAAAGCGGCAAAGCTGAATTCGTCAATGGCAGCCGCCTCATCTATCCGATGGAAAACGAAGCGATGCGGCCGCTCAACCTGATTGCCAATCGATGCTTCGCCTACATCTTCAGCTATCTGACCAACACGCGATTGACCGACACCTTGTGCGGTACCAAGGTCCTGCTGCGAAAGGACTACGAGGTGCTGGCGCGCGAGCGATCCTATTTTGGCAATTTCGATCCGTTCGGTGACTTCGACCTGATCTTCGGTGCGGTGAAGCAAAATCTGAAGCTGATCGAAACGCCCATTCACTACAAGGCCCGCACGTTCGGCCAGACTCAGATTTCGCGCTTTCGCGACGGCTGGCTGCTACTGAAGATGGTCGTATTCGCCTATCGCAAGCTCAAAGCTGTATGATCGGTGAGCCGTGACAGACAATCCAGCCGGCTTGAACCAGCGCCAGATCGTCCACCGCGAAGTGTGGGAAACAAAGGAGGCGATACGCCTTCTGTACCAGGACTACCATCGGCAGCTCTTTGAGAACTGTCCGGAGGGTGCAATTCTCGATATCGGCGGAGGCACCGCTCATATCAAGCAAACTCGCCCGGACGTCGTCTCCGTCGACATCCTGCGCTTTCCCGGCATCGATGTCGTGGCCGACGCTCACCGACTGCCATTCCAGAACAGCGTATTTGGCGGCGTGGTGATGCTCGACGTCTTGCATCATCTGGAGCGCCCGATCGAATTCCTCAACGAAGCGTCACGCGTGCTGAAACCAGGCGGACGGCTGGTGATGATCGAGCCCGCGATGACGACGCTGGCGCGCCGGTTCTACGACCACTTTCACGAAGAGCCGGTGGATATGAAGGCCGATCCATTCGCTCCGGTGCCGATCGATCCCAAT
Source organism: Bradyrhizobium sp. USDA 4506 (assembly GCF_054058795.1). Taxonomy (NCBI): domain Bacteria; kingdom Pseudomonadati; phylum Pseudomonadota; class Alphaproteobacteria; order Hyphomicrobiales; family Nitrobacteraceae; genus Bradyrhizobium; species Bradyrhizobium sp. USDA 4506. The sequence continues at coordinate 4,111,452 of NZ_JBSSBM010000002.1, forward strand.
CGCGACCCGTTCGACGCAAATCAGGCCATTCCAACGCTGCTGTTTGCCACGGAGCCGGCGCGTCGGCGCGTGGAACAGACCGTTCCCTCGCTGCGTGTGCGCAGCGTGGACTGGCACAGCCTGTTTGCCTATCCCATGAGCGGCGGATTTCAGAGGTGGTCATTGATTCCAGCGGCTCTGGTCAGCCCGACGCTTCGGTTCGAAAGGATGGTGCCAGCGCCTGTTCGAAGGCACCTCGCGTTCCGAATGATCGTCGTGGTGGAGCGCGTATAGGATGCAGCACCTTCTGGGGAGGACCGGAGCTGCGGTGGAGCCAGGTTCTACCCGCCATGTCAGCGGCTGGAAGTCGATCGCTGCGAGATCGGTATTCTGGCTACTCGCCCTCTTGACGCTGGCAGCGCTCGCGCTCCAGCTCGGCATTAGGCAGAAGGAGTTCGAATTTTCCGGCCCATTCGGACCGGAGACGAATCCGCCGCAGGCCTCCCTCATCCTGGGCGTTCCGCAGGAACCGCCCGCTCCATGGTGGCGCCAACCACTGCTCGGCGACAGCGGCGAGAAACCCCTTCAGTCCTTCCTCGAGCTGCGCATCGACGGCCGCAGGATGGGTCCCCCGCACACCCTTCACGAAATCATTCGATCGGGCACGACGACCGGCTTCAGCCATTGGGGGGATCGCGTGATCTTCGCGCTTCCCCCTGACGTGAAGAACGATGCGACCGCGACAGTGACACTCCGGTACAGTGTTCGACCGAGAAGCTGGTTGACCGCCGCCCTTGCGATTTTGACAGCCCTGCTAGGCTGTTACGCGTACTCCGGTCCGCTCGGATCGTTCGCGAAGCGGTTTGGAAAACAGTCGATGGCCGTTGCCTTAAGAGCCCCTTACTGGATCTTGGCTGGGCTGTGCGGCACCGCATTGGCTGCCTCGGCGGTGTTCGCGCTTACCAGTCTCTATGCCTTGATGATGGGCTACGCGCTGCCAACGACCGCGCTCATTCGTTGGTCGCCAATCGCCGGGTGGGCGGCCAACAACGAGCCATATCTCGCGTACCCGCTCTTGATGCTGGCTGGGCTCGGAGCCGCCACGACATGGTCGATGGGCTCGAACGCATTGCAACAGTCGCTCATCAGGTCATACGAACAATTCTCGCGACGGCTACTCACCTGGTGCGGGCTTCCGATCGTGGCATGTGCCTACATTTATTGTATTAGCTCCATGTGGGCGGGAATCGTCAGGCCAAACGATCCCAACACCACGAGCCTTGGCGGCCTGCTTCCGTTTTCAGACGCAAACGGTTACTTGGCGTCCGCCTTCGGTCAGGTGACCAATGGGACGTGGAGTTGGTTCGCCCTTCGGCGGCCCTTGGCTGCGGCTTTCAGGTCGGTTCTGCTGATTTTTGGCAACCTTTCATTGCAGCAAATGCTGATCCTGCAAGCTTGCCTGCTGGCAGGTGCGATTTGTTTCGCGACCCATGCGATCATGAAGTGGCGCGGCGTCTGGGCTGGAATAGCCTTCTTTGCGCTGGCCTATATCTACAGCCGGTACTTCGTGCCGACGACGCTCACCGAGCCGCTCGGATTGTTCTGGGCGCTGCTGTCGATCCCGTTCTTCCTCAAGGCCTTCCACGATCGCTCTGTCAGCGCCGCGCTGGTCGCATTTGCGATGACAGCCATAGCATTGATGACGCGAATGGGGAGCATGTTCACGCTTCCTGCTCTGGTGGTCTGGCTGGTCTGGCAATTCGGACGGGACGCCAAAGCAAAGCTCAGGATTGGCCTGGCAGCATTCTGCATTCTACTCGGCGTTCTCGGATTGAATTCGGTGCTACCACGGGTCTATGCGGCCGGCCCCGGTTCAATGACGACTGGCAATTTTGCCTACGTACTCTGTGGCCTTTCGATGGGGACGACCTGGGACGGTTGCCTCAAGGAGCTCGCCGCGGAAGGTAAGCCTATTGTGGGCACCGAAGAAGCCATGGTCCGGCAACTTTACTCCGCCGCCTGGACGCATTTCCGCGCGAACCCTGGTGTTCTCTTCCGACGACTGGGCGAGAGCGTCGTGGAATTCGCCACGACGTTTCCTGGCCTGCTCTGGAGAGGCTACGGATGGGTCGTCCAGCCTGATTGGCTCGCTCAGAACGTGCTGACGGCGATATGTATCGCCGGCCTATTGTACGGCGCCATACGACGAACGAAAGCTGTCGAACTCACATTCTGGGCCCTTCTCTGGGCGAGCATCGTGGCATCGTCCGCATTCATTTACTTCGATGACGGTGCACGAGCTCTCGCTGCCAGTCAGCCGATGATAGCGCTGTTCTTTGCGCTGGGAATGAGTAGCCGGGTCGGGTCATTGACCGAGCCTGCGGCGCACTCTCGATTGCCCCGGAACGGATTGGTCGGGTTGGCTGCGGCGGCAATGCTTTTCGTTTGCGTCCCTTGGGCAGCCTATCGCCTCGCGCCCGGCAAACAGGAAGGCGCAAACCTATCGCAACTGCCGAACGAGACCTTTGTCTTCGGCGGCCGTCGGATGTCTGGCTTCCTCGTCGTCGATGACGGCCAACCTCTTCGCAACGAGATTCCGTCCATTCATCTTTCGGACTTCGCGGCCATCATCGCCCAAAGCGGGGTCGAGCACTTTCAGGATCTAATCCACCCCATCATGCCCCCCTTACCCTTTGGCTTCGTGTTTGCTCCGCGCCTGGAGAAGGACGTAATTGGCGAGCCCTTGTATATCGTGCCAGCGGAGGTCGTTGAACGTCGCGACATTGAGGTATGGCATCTCGACGTGAAACAATGGGGCCAGCTACATGCCGGCTTTGGGATGCCGTATTGGCTCTACGTCACGAAGGCGGAGCCGTGGCCGGCAGCCAGGCGGTAATATTTTGCCGGTTCGCAGCGTAAGGTAGCTCCAGCGCTTACCCGCCGCAAACGTCCCATCATTGGGAACGGAAGGCTTCCGCGCGGCGCGGATATCGATTGCCACGTCCGTGTTCCCACCCATTGAACCCGCTTCGCTGCCCGATCACCAAACAGTCATGACCGCTGCCTGGACCGCCGCGCCGTCGCCGATCGCCGTGACGGCTCTATCCCCTGGATGACCGATGCGCCGCCTGCTCCTGATCCCCTGCGTGCTTGCCGCCATGCTGTGGTCGGCGCCCTGCTTCGCCCAGGCGCGCTCCCAGCTCGGCCCGCTCTGCACGACCGAGACCACGCCGGCCGACCAGATGATCGACGCCTGCACCAAGATCATCGCGCTGAAGGTATTTCCCGGCGAGAAGCTCGCGACCATCTATTTCTGGCGCGCGGTCGGCTGGAACAAGAAGGGCAATTACGCACAGGTCATATCGGACGCCACCGAGGCGCTGCGGCTCAAACCCAGCACCGCCGTCTACAATCTGCGCGGCTCGGCCTATTTCGACAAGGGCGAGTACGACCTCGCGATCGCCGACTTCAACGATGCGCTGCGCATGGGGCCGCCGAGCGGCATCATCTTCCACAATCGCGGCAACGCCTATCGCAGCAAGGGCGACTATGCGAAGGCGATCGCCAACTACGACGCCGCGATCAAGGCCCTTCCGAAATCGGCCTTCTCCTACCAAAACCGCGGCTCCTCGAAGCAGGCGCTCGGCGATCTCGACGGCGCGCTTGCCGACATCAACGAGGCCGTCAGCATCGATCCGTCGCTGCCGCAGCCGCTGATCAGCCGGGCCGTAGTCTGGCGCGCCCAGGGCGATATCGCGCGTGCGATTGCGGACACGTCGGAGGCGATCCGGCTCGCCAAGGCGAAAGCGCCCGTCAACATCATGACGCCGCCGGGCAGCGTACTGATCTCGGCCTATACTCAGCGCGGCCTCGCCTATGAGGCCAAGGGCGACGCCGCCCACGCCAAGGACGACTACGCCTCGGTGCTCGAGGGCGTGGCCTCCGACGCCGGCAGCAAGGCTAACCAGGCCACCGCCAAGGTGCGGCTCGCGCTGCTGAGGCAGGCCGACGCAGCGCCGCGTAAGGCTGCGGCTGCGCCTGTCGCCGAGAGCAGCCCAGCCGCGCCGCCTGCGGCTTCCGTCACGGCACCGGCCCCGCCAGCCACACGGGCGCAGGCGGCGGCGACCGGCCGGCGCGTCGCGCTGGTGATCGGGAACGGCGCCTATGCGCATGTGAAGGCGCTGCCCAATCCGCCCAACGATGCGCGCGCCATCGCCAAGAGCCTGCGCGACATCGGCTTCACCGTCTCGGAGGGTCTCGATCTCGATCGCAACACCATGCAGAAGACGATCAACGATTTTCTGCGCGATGCGGCGCGGTCGCAGATCGCCGTGGTCTACTATGCCGGCCACGGCGTGCAGGTCGATGGCCGCAACTATCTCGTGCCGGTCGATATCGCGTTCAGGGCCGGCGGACGCGTGACCGACGCGATGGTCGATATGGATGTGATCATGGCCGGTCTCGACGATCAGATCCGCACCAACATCCTGATCCTCGATGCCTGCCGCAACAATCCGATGGCGCCGCAGGTGGCATCCGCGGGCCCAAGCCGCGGCATCGAGGCCGGATCCGGCCTTGCCGCGCCCGCCTCGCTCGGATCAGGCTCGACGCTCGGCGCCGGCACGCTGATCGCGTTCGCGACCGCGCCGGGCCAGGTGGCGCTCGATGGCGAAGGCGCCAATAGCCCGTTCTCGGCGGCGCTGTCCCGCCATGTCGGCACGCCCGGCCTCGAGGTGCAACAGATGCTGACGCGGGTCCGCGCCGAGGTCGTCGCTGCGACCAAGGGCAAGCAGGTGCCGTGGTCGAACTCCTCGCTGCTCGGCGAGGTCTATCTCGCCGAGCACTGACAGCGCTTACGCGTCACTTGCCCCAGACCTCGCTCGCGACCTCGACGGCGAGCCGCAGCTTGGCCCACTGCTCTTCCTCGGAGAGGATGTTGCCTTCCTCGGTCGAGGCAAAGCCGCACTGCGGCGACACCGCGAGCTGCTCGATCGGGGCGAATCTGGATGCTTCCTCCAGCCGCCGCTTGATGGCGTCCTTCTTCTCGAGCTCGCCGAACTTCGAGGTGATGACGCCGACCACCACGACCTTGTTGCCCTTGGGCAGGAAGCGCAGCGGCTCGAAGCCGCCGGCGCGGTCGGAATCATATTCGAGGAAATAGCCGTCGTAATTGGTGCCGGCGAGCAGCGTCTCGGCGACCGGCTCGTAGCCGCCGGAGGAGATCCAGGTCGAACGGAAATTGCCGCGGCAGACATGGGTCGTGATCACCATGTCGGACGGACGGTCGGCGATCGCGTAGTTGATGACCCGGGCGTAGATCTCCTGCAGGCCCTCGGGATTGTCGCCGCGGTCGCGCGACTTCTGCAATTCCTCCTGCGAGCACAGATAGGCCCACACCGTGTCGTCGAATTGCAAATAGCGGCAACCGGCATCGTAGAACGCCCTGACCGCCTTGCGATAGGTCTTGCCGAGGTCCTGATAGAATTCCTCGAGGTCCGGATAGACCTCCTTCGAGATCAGCTTGCGGCCGCCGCGGAAATGCAGCACCGCCGGCGAGGGGATCGTCATCTTCGGCGTGACATGCGCTTGGTCGGCGTACTTCTTCAGGAAGCGGAAGTGATCGAGCATCGGGTGGTGATCGGAGAAATCCAGCTTGCCGGTCACCCTGATGGCGTCGTGCCGGGTCTGCACGCCCGCGAACTGGATGCCGATGTCGGGATGGAACAGCTCGCAGCCGGTCAGATGGCTGAGGAAATCGAAGTGCCACCAGGAGCGGCGGAACTCGCCGTCGGTCGCAAGCTTCAGGCCGACCGAGGCCTGCTTGTGCACGACCTTCTCGATCTCCATGTCCTCCACCTTGCGCAGCTCGTCGGCGGAAATCTCGCTCTTTTCCAATCTGGCGCGAGCCTCCTTGATCTTCGGCGGCCGCAACAGACTGCCGACCTCGTCGGCGCGGAACGGAGGCTTGGTTCGCTGCATGGTCAACTCCCGGACGTTTCTAATGTGCCGTCTAATGTGCCTTGGCCCCAGAGACGCCGAGGTGGCGCTCGAGGACGGAGGGATCGGCTTTTAGCGCGCTGCTTGCGGCATCGTGCACGATCGTGCCGCGTTCCAATATCACAACGCGGTCGGCCAGCCCCAGAATCTTTTGCGCGTTCTGCTCGACGATGATCGAGCAGATGCCACCCGAGCGCGTGATGAGTCCGATCGCCTTTAATAATTCCTCAACGATGATCGGCGCGAGGCCTTCGGTCGGCTCGTCGAGCAGCAGCACTTTCGGATTTAGCGTCAGCGCGCGGCCGATCGCCAGCATCTGCTGCTCGCCACCGGACAGCTGGTTGCCGAAATTGCGCCGCCGCTCCTGCAGCCGCGGAAACATCTCGTATACCCGCTCGACCGTCCACGGCCCGGGCTGCGCCACCGCGGTCATGTTCTCTTCCACCGTCAGCGAGCGGAAGATGTTGCGCTCCTGCGGCACCCAGCCGATCCCGGCGCGGGCGCGCTGGTCGGGCCGCATCGCCGTGATGTCGCGGCCTGCGAGCGCGACGCTGCCGCCGAAGCGCCTGACGATGCCGACGATCGAATTGATCAGCGTGGTCTTGCCGGTACCGTTGCGGCCGAGCAGCGCGAGCACCTGACCCTCGGCAAGCGCCAGCGACATATCGGGCAGCACCACCGCCTCGCCGTATCCGGCACGCAGGCCCTGGATGGAAAGAAGGTCAGGCATCGGCGGCCTCGCCGAGATAGACCGCCCTCACCTGCGGATCGCGCGCGACCTCGTCGGGCGCGCCCTCGGTGAGCAGGCCGCCATTGACCAGCACCGAGATGCGGTCGGCGAAGGAGAATACGAGGTCCATATCGTGCTCGATCAGGAGCACGGTGACGTCGCGCGGCAATGCCGCCACCGCCGCCAGGATATCGTGGCGCTCGCTCTCGGGCACGCCGGCCGCGGGCTCGTCGAGCAGCAGCACCCGCGGCTTGGCGGCGATCGCGACCGCGATCTCGAGCAGGCGCTGCTTGCCATAGGGCAAGGTCGAGGTGAGCTCCGTCATCACGTCGAGCAGATGGAAGCGCGACAGGATCTCGGCGATCTCGGTGTTGACGTCGCTCCGCGTTCCCATCCGCCGCCACCAGTCGCCGCCGCGGCCCATCCGTTCGGAGACCGCAAGCCCGATGGTCTCGAGCGGGGTCAGGTCGGGATAGAGCTGGTTGATCTGGAAGGTGCGCGACAGCCCGCGCAGCACCCGCTTGTGGACGGACAGGCCGGTGATGTCGCTGCCTTCGAGGAGAATGCGCCCGCTGTTCGGCGTCAGCACGCCGGTCAACTGATTGATGACGGTGGTCTTGCCCGCGCCGTTCGGCCCGATCAGCGCGTGGCGGGCCCCCTGCATCACCTTGAGCGAGAGGTCGCGGGTGACGCGAAGGGCGCCGAAGGATTTTTCGAGGCCGCGTGTTTCAAGCGCGATCGTCATGACGCGTCGCTCTCCGGCACGGCAACGGCAGCCTTGCGGCCGGCGAACTGGCGGATGATCAGGTTGGGCACGAACAGCACCCAGCGATGGATGCGCACGCGGCCGACCAGCACGATCACGACCAGCACGAGGCCGATCCAGAACAGCCAGTATTGCGGGGTGATGCTCTGAAACAGCTCCTGCAGCATCTTGAACACAACGGCGCCGATCAGGCCGCCATAGAGATAGCCGGTGCCGCCGATCACCAGCACCAGCATCAGGTCGGCGGAGCGCTCGAAGGAGAAGACGTCGAGCGAGGCGAGCGCCGTGGTCTGGGTGAACAGCGCGCCGGCGATCCCGGCATAGAAGGCGGCGAGCGTATAGACCGCGATCAGGCGGCGGTTGACCGGCACGCCGATCGCGGCCGCGCGCAGCGGATTGTTCCTGATCGCGCGCAGCGACAGGCCGAACGGCGAATGCACCACGCGCCGCGCGAGCAGGAACAGGATGAACATCATGATCAGCGAGTAGAAGAACCCGGTCTTGCCGAACATGTCGAAGGTGAACAGACCGAGGATCGGCTGCATTTCGATGCCCTGCAGCCCGTCGGTGCCGCCGGTGATGTTGGAGAAGCGCTCGGCGAGCGCTTCCAGCAGCAGCGCGATGCCGAGCGTCACCATCAGCCGCGTCAGATCGACACCGCGGATGACGAGAAAGCTGGTCAGGAAGCCGAGCAGCGCCGCAACCAGACCGGCGGCGACCAGCGCGATGACGGGCTCGTTGATGATGCCGTGCAGCGCCAGCAAGCCGGCCGAATAGGCGCCGATGCCGAAAAAGGCCGCGTGGCCGAGCGAGACGATGCCGGCGTAGCCGAGGATCAGGTCGAGCGACAGCGCGAACAGGCCGAGCCGCACGATGTCGGTCATGATCAAATAACGCGACGGGAACAGGAAGGCGCAGGCGAGCGCCAGCGCCCAGAACGCGACCTCGCTGACCCGCCAGCGCGCGCTGGCCATCGCGTGAGTGGATACGTCAGACAGCGCCGTCATGACCGCCTCACCGTGCCGCGGTACGGCCGAATAGGCCGTTCGGACGCCAGAGCAGGATCACGATCATGACCGTGTAGATCACGAAGGAGCCGAGCTTCGGCACGTAATACTTGCCGGCGACATCGGCGATGCCAAGCAGCAGCGACGCCAGGAACGGTCCGGTGATCGAGGAAGAGCCGCCGACGGTGACGACGATCAGGAAGTAGATCATGAATTTCAGCGGGAAGTACGGATCGAGCCCGAGGATCTCCGCACTCAGCGCGCCGCCGAGACCGGCCAGGCCGCAGCCGAACGCAAAGGTGAAGGCGAACACCTGCGGCACGTTGATGCCGAGGCCGATCGCAGCGCGCGGATCGTCGACCGCGGCGCGCAGCCGGCTGCCGAACCGGGTCTTGGCGAGGATCAATTGCAGCGCCAGCGTGAGGAGGCCGCAGATCACCACGATCAGCAGCCGGTAACGGCCGATGCCGACGCCGAACAGGTCGATCTGGCCCTCCAGCGCCGCCGGCAGCTTGATGAAGACCCGCGACGATCCCATGATGTAGTCGACCGCCGCGACCGACATGAACACCAGACCGACCGAGAACAGCACCTGATCGAGATGGCTGCGGCTATAGAGATGGCGGTACAGCGTGCGCTCCAGCGCGACGCCGATCACGGCGCTACCGACAAAGGCGAGCGGCAGCCCTGCGAAGAACGGCCAGCCGGAATTGTTCACCAGCACGGCGCAGATATAGCCGCCCGCCATCGCGAAGGCGCCATGCGCGAGATTGACGAAATTCATCAACCCGAGTGTCACCGCAAGCCCGCAGGCGAGCACGAACAGCAGCATGCCGTAGGCGACGCCGTCGAACAGGTTGGTGAGGATAGAGGCCATGGAGTGACGGCAAACCTGATGGTGACTCGTCATTCCGGGACAGCACTTGCGCTGAACCCGGAATCTTCTTCAATTCTCTCGAGATCCCCCGATGCGCAATCGCGCATCTGAGGTTCGCGCTATTGAGCGCCCCGGGATGACGGGCTTTTCGCGCGTCACTTCTTGGTCTTGCCGGAATCCTTGACGGCCTCGAAGGTCGCGAACTCGACATTGTAGAGCTCGCCGTCGACCTTCTCGACCTTGCGGATATAGATGTTCTGCACGATGTCGCGGGTTTCCGGATCGATCGAGATCGGGCCGCGCGGGCTCTCCCACTTCATGCCCTTCATCGCCTCGATCAGCTTGTCGCCGTCGGTCGCACCATTGGTCTTCTTCAGCGCCTCGTAGATCAGATGGATGCCGTCATAGCCGCTGACCGCCATGAAGCCGGGGCGGTTGCCGAACGCCTTCTTGTATGCGGCGACGAAGTCCTTGTTCATCGCGGACGGATGCGCGGCCGAATAGAGATGCGCCGTCACCGCGCCGAGCGCGGCATCGCCCATATTGTTGAGCAGATCGTCGTCCATGACGTCGCCGGGTCCGATCACCCTGATGCCGCTCTTGTCGAGCCCGCGCTCGGCATATTGCTTCATGAAGTTGCCGCCCTGCCCGGCCGGCACGAATACGAACATCGCGTCGGGCTTGGAATCCTTCATGCGCTGCAGGAACGGCGCGAAGTCCGGATTGGCGAGCGGGACCTTGACCTCTTCGACGATCTCGCCGCCGCCGGCGGCGAAGTGCTGCTTGAAGAAGGTCAGCGCATCGTTGCCGGGCGCGTAGTCGGAGGTCAGCGTCGCGACCTTCTTGATGCCGTTCTTCACCGCCCAGTCGCCGATGATGGTGGAGGACTGCGCCAGCGTGAAGCTGGTACGCACGATATAGGGCGAACGCTCGGTGATGATGGAGGTGCCGGCCGCCATCACGACTTCCGGGATCTTGGCCTGCGTCGCCAGCGGCGCCGCGGCGAGCGCCGCGGGCGTCACGCCGAAGCCGGCGATGAAATTGACCTTGTCGTTGACGATCAGTTCCTGCGCGAGCCGCTTGGTGTTGTCCGGCACCGCGGTGTCGTCCTTCAGGATGATCTCGATCTTCTTGCCGGCGACGGTGTCGCCCTTCTGCTGCATGTAGAGCTTGATGGCGTTATCGATCTGCTTGCCGGTCGACGCCTGACCGCCGGTCATCGGCAGGATCAGCCCGATCTTGACGGCGTCGTCCGCCCACGCCGGCACGCTGGCGCACAACCCGGGAAGCACGGCGGAAGCGGCGCCCCACAGCAACATTTTGCGACGATTGAACATCGAAATCCCCCTCCCCCTTCTGATCTTCGGCGCTGAGCTTTAGTTCCGGTTGTTGGCTTATCTTAACCCAACCATGTCACCGCCAAGCCGCAACGCGACAAGGCGTCTCCCCGTGCCCTCTGTCAATCGGACGATGGATGTGTGTCGCGCGGGACGCGATCGGATCCAACTAAGAAAGTGGTATTAAAATACCAAGAACGCCACGAAACTCAATGCCCAAGAACCGATCACGCGTCACCAGAGCACCTTGGCGGTCCCGATCATTTGTACGATCGTACAAACAGCGCCGCGATGTCAACAAACAAGCACAATTGCAGCCGAACGGTCGCGCCAAGATCATCATCCATAAAGACCAGGGCTGTATCCTGCCTCACATGTCGATCTTCTCGCGCCCTATCTCTGTCCTGACTGCCCTCGCGTTCGCGGCCTGTACGCTCGGAGGATGCGGCACCGTGAACCGGAAGCTCTCGGCCGGCATGGCCGACTACATTCCGGCCTGGGCCGGCGGCCTGCCCGCCGACGCGCCGCCGCGGGCAGGTACCCCCGAATACGACAAGTACATGCAGGAGCGGGAGCGCAAGCGCCTGATGCCTGCGGCCGAGCGCGGCGATGATCCCAAGCCGGCAACGCCACCGCAGGATGCTGCCCACTGAGCGTACGGCCGGATAGGACAGGCACCGGGTTGTGCCGTGCACAGGGATAGCGACAGCCCGACAGACTAGCTGGAGCCATCCTCGCGGATGATTTCGCCGCGGTAGCCGAACTCCACCATGTGGACAGTGACGTAGTCGTCGCCGACGAACGCACCCCGTAGGAATCCGGCAGATCGGCGACGGTCAGCACCTCAGCGAATACTGAATAGCCGTCGTGGTTCGGCGCAGCGAGGGTCATGGGAACGCCCGCACCGAACCGCCCGGCACGATGTGGCGGTGACCGAAGAAGATGTGCCTGATCTTGCTCCGGTGCTTCGTGACGATTGATCGGAACCTGCATCATCGAGCAGGCCGATCCGGTCCACCGGCGCGATGCGGGTCGGGAATAGATTGTGATGCATAACCAGGAAGAACGGGCCGTCATGCTCCGATAGCTGGTGTTCCAGCCAGGCCTGCCGCGCCGGGCAAAAGCTGCCGGCGGCCGTCTGCAGGTCGTAGGTGTCAAGCAGCAGGCAGCGGCCGAACGAGGTGTCGTGAACGCCTTGCGCGAACTCGTCCGCGTCGGCGCGGGAAACACGCTGAGACACCTCTCGCGATGATCATGATTGCCGATGCAGAGCCGCACCGGGATTGAGAACCCGTTCAGGCGTTCGCGCGGCAAGTGATAGTCAGCGAGCTCGCCGATACCCGAAAGATCGCCGAGATCACCATCAGCTCGGCGTCGCGGTGATCGGCAAGCACCTGATCCAGCGCGCTCGAAGTTCTTGCATGGGATCACGGCCAAAGATCGTGCTCCCCGGCGTCGTCAGATGGATGTCGCTCATGTGGATGAGTTTCATGCAGCACCTCGATGCAGGGCGACACCCTAGCCGTCAAAGCGCGACAACCGGAGTGAACGCGGATCAGTCCACGAACACCACGGTCTTGCGTCCGTTGAGGATGACGCGATCGGCGAGATGGTAGCGGATCGCGCGCGCCAGCACCCGGCGCTCGATGTCGCGCCCCTTGCGCACGAGATCCTCAGGCGTGTCGCGATGGCTGATGCGCTCGACGTCCTGATCGATGATCGGGCCTTCGTCGAGGTCGCACGTGACGTAATGCGCGGTGGCGCCGATCAGCTTGACGCCGCGCTCATGGGCCTGGTGGTAGGGCCTGGCGCCCTTGAAGCCCGGCAGGAAGGAATGATGGATGTTGATGCAGCGGCCTGACAGCCGCGCCGACATCTCGTCCGACAGGATCTGCATGTAGCGGGCCAGCACCACGAGATCGGTCTTGGTGTCCTGGGCCAGCTTCCACACCGCGTCTTCCTGCTGCCGCTTGGTCCCCTTCGTCACCGGCAGATGATGGAACGGGATATCGCCGAAATCGAGCGAGCCATAGGTCTCGCGCGGATGGTTGGAGACGATCGCGGTCGGGATCATTTCGAGTTCGCCGGTACGCCAGCGGTAGAGGATATCGACCAGGCAGTGATCGGACTTCGACACCAATAGCATCACCCGGCGGCGGCTGGCGCGATCGCGCATCTGCCATTCCATCCCGAAACGTTCGGCGATCGCGGCAAAGCCGGTCTGCAGCGCCGCGAGCTCGACCGCGAGGTCGGCCGCGGTAAACACCACGCGCATGAAGAACTTGCCGGTCTCCACGTCATCGAACTGCTGGGCGTCCAGGATGTTCTGGCCGTTATGGGCGAGAAACGTCGAGACCGCCGAGACGATCCCTGGACGGTCCGGACAGGACAGGGTCAAAACGAACTGATGGTCGGGCATGCCAATTGACCAAAGCTTGAGCAGATTGATGGAACGGTCATTTTCGGCCCTCGTCTACACCGCAGGCGGCCTTGCGCCAATCCCGGCGCCGGGGTCAAATCGAACAAATGACGACAATGTTTGTTAGGGTCCATCATGGCTGAACGGCTGAACGGCTACCGCATCCTGATCCTCGAGACGCGCGAGGAGGCGCAGTTTTCCCGCCTGCTCGCCGAACAGGGCGCCGACGTGCTGCAATGCCCGATGTTCACCATCCACGATGCGCCTGATCCGGCGCCGATCGTGGCCTGGATTCGCCGCGCCATCGAACGGCCGCTCGACGACCTCGTGCTGATGACCGGCGAAGGCCTGCGCCGGCTGATGAAAGTCGTGGGCCGGATCGGCGTCGAGCGGGAGTTCGGCGATAGCCTCGCCAAGGCGCGCAAATTCGCTCGCGGCCCCAAACCCGGCCGGGCACTGCGCGAGATCGGCCTGGAACCGCAAATGACGACCGAGAAGCCAACCTCGGAAGGCGTCGCCGAGATGCTGTCGAAGCTCGACCTGACTGGCCATCGGCTCGGCCTGCAGCTCTATCCCGACAAGGATCACGCCAGCCTGATCGGCGCGATCAAGGCACAGGGCGCCGAGGTCGATACGGTGCTGCCCTATGTCTATGACGCGCAGGCCGCCGACGCCAACATCGTCACCGCGATCGAGGAGATGGCGCAGGGCCGCATCGACGCGATCGCTCTGACCAATCTCGGCCAGGTCCGCCGCCTGATCGAGGTGGCACGGGCGCGCGGTTGCGAGGACAGGTTACGCGAGGGGTTCGAGCGTACGCCGATCGCGTCGGTCGGACCGGCGGTATCGGACGAACTCAAGTCCCAAGGCCTGCGCACCGACATCTACCCGGCCGAAGACGCCTTCTTCATGCGGCCGCTGATATCGGCGATGGCGGCGGCGCTTTCAAAGAATCCGCCGCGCGCGACGGCGCGAAGCTAGTGTCCTGAATCAAAAGTTCGGCGGACTCCAAATCGACTCGATGATAGCGGACTCTCCTGATTTGGGGAGGATTGGCGATGGGTCGGCGCTTTGCTCCGCTGGAGCTTGATGAGGTGGAACGTGCTGAGTTGACATCGTTGGCGTCGCGTCGAAGCACTGCTCAGGCGTTGGCGCTGCGGGCTCGGATCGTCCTGGCCTGTGCTGAGGGCGAGCAGAGCAAGGTCGTGGCGGCCCGTTTGGCTGTCGATCCCGACACGGTCGGCAAATGGCGGCGGCGGTTCTCCGAGCATCGGCTTGAAGGTCTTTGGGACGAGCCGCGATCGGGGACGCCACGCACGATTGAGGATGCCCGGATCGAGGCGGTGATCGTTCGCACCCTTGAGACCCAGCCTCCCGGGGCCACCCACTGGAGTTCGCGCAGCATGGCGCGGGCCAGCGGGCTGTCAGTCTCAACAGTACAGCGTATATGGCGCGCTTTCGGCTTGCAGCCGCATCGGTTGGAGACCTTCAAGCTCTCAACCGACCCCGACTTTGTCGCCAAGGTTCGCGACATCGTCGGCCTTTACGTAGCTCCGCCCGAGCGCGCCATCGTACTGTGTGTCGATGAGAAGTCGCAAATCCAGGCGCTGGATCGCAGCCAGCCCATGCTGCCCATGCGACCTGGCCAGCCGGCGCGCCGTAGTCACGACTACAAACGCCATGGCGTCACCTCGCTGTTTGCCGCCCTCGACGTCGCAACCGGCCGGGTCATTGGCAAATGCTATGGACGCCATCGTGCCAAAGAGTTCCGCAAGTTTCTCGATGAGATCGAAGCTGCGGTTCCAGACGATCTGGACGTCCACCTCGTCATGGACAATTACGCAACCCACAAGACGCCGTTGATCCGCAACTGGCTGGCAAAGAGGCCGCGCTGGCACGTCCACCTGACGCCAACCAGTTCATCCTGGCTCAATCAGGTCGAACGCTTCTTTGCACTCATCACCGAGCGTAAGATTAGGCGCGGCATCTATCGCAGTGTGGCGGCGCTACGGGCCGAGATTGCCTCCTTCATCGACCATCACAACGCTGACCCAATGCCGTTCCGATGGACCAAATCAGCTGACGACATTCTCGGCTCAATCGAACGCTTCTGCGCTTACAATCTGCCCGCCAAGGCATAAAATGCCATGAACTTTTGGTTCAGGACACTAGAACCTTTTCCGTTCCGATCGAATCGGAACGGAGCTCTAGATTCTAGTTTTGACGCGTTTTCTTCACGCGAACCGGCGTCCATTTCGCTCGAAAACGCTCTAATCAACCTTGGCGCCGGCGAACTTGACCACCTTGCCCCATTTCTCGGTCTCGTCGGCCACCAGTCTGCCGAAGTCGGCAGCCGAGCCCGGCAGCATGATCGCGCCGATCTCGGTAAAGCGCGCCTTGGCCTTGGGATCGGCGAGGATTTCATTGACGGCCTTGTTGAGCCTGTCGACGATTTCAGGCGGCGTGTTCTTCGGCGCCGCGAGGCCGTACCAGGCGCTCGCCTCGTAACCCGGCAGGAAGTCGGCGACCGGCGGCAGGTCCGGAAGCACGTCCGAACGGGTCGTGCTGGTGACCGCAAGTCCGCGCAGCTTGCCCGATTTGACGTGCTCGGCGCAGGTCGGAAGATTGTCAAACATCACCTGCATCACGCCGGACAGCATATCGGTGAGCGCCGGCGCGCCGCCCCGGTAGGGCACGTGCTGCATGTTGATGCCGGTCAGCATCTTGAACAGTTCGCCCGACATGTGGATCGTCGAACCGTTGCCTGAGGACGCCATGTTGAGCTTGCCGGGATTGGCCTTTGCATAGGCGATCAATTCGGGAATCGACCTGATCGGCAGCGAGGGGTGCACCACCACGACGTTGGGAAAGCGAATGATGCCCGCGATTGGCTCCATCTCGCGCATGAAATCGAACGGCAGCTTCTGGTAGAGCGTCGCATTGATCGCATTGGCCGGCGCGACCAGCAGCAGCGTGTAGCCATCGGGCGCCGCGCGCAGCGCCTGCTCGGTGGCGATGTTGGTCCCGCCGCCCGGCCGGTTCTCGACAATGAAGGATTGCCCGAGCTTTTCCGACAGCCACTGCCCCATCAGGCGCGCCGTCAGGTCCGCCGAACCGCCGGGCGTATAGCCGATCACGAGGCGAACCGGCCGCGCCGGATAGGCCTCGGCAATCGCTTTCCCAAATGTGAGCGGCAGCGCAGCCGTAGCGGCTGCAAGTTGCAGGAACTGGCGGCGTAGAACCTTCATGATGTCTCCTCCGACGCACTGGCGGCTCTTGCGGCACGCTTGGGCACGCGCATCCTAGCCGCGCGGCGTCGCCAAGCCGACAGATATTCTCAGTCGGAGGGCGGGAGGTTCACCGCGTCACTTCGTCTCGCGCAGATAGGCCTGGTACGCGAGGGCGATGCCATCCTCGAGCGAGGTGGTGGCGCGCCAGCCGAGCCTGGCCAGCCGGCCGACGTCGAGCAGCTTGCGCGGCGTGCCGTCCGGGCGCGACGTGTCGAAGCTGATCTCGCCGCGATAGCCGACAGCGGCCGCGACGACGCGCGCGAACTCGGCGATGGTGATGTCCTCGCCGGTGCCGATATTGACCAGTTCGGGCGATGAATAGGTCTTCATCAGATGGATGCAGGCGTCGGCGAGATCGTCGACATAGAGGAATTCGCGGCGCGGCGTGCCGGTGCCCCACACCGCGACGTTGCCGGCGCCCGAAACCTTGGCCTCGTGGAAGCGGCGGATCAGCGCGGCGACGACGTGGCTGTATTCGGGGTGATAATTGTCGCCGGGGCCGTAGAGATTGGTCGGCATCACGCTGATGAAATCGGCGCCGTACTGGCTGCGATAGGCCTCGGCCATCTTGATGCCGGCGATCTTGGCGATGGCATAGGGCTCGTTGGTTGGCTCGAGCGGGCCGGTCAACATCGAATCCTCGCGCAGCGGCTGTGGCGCCAGGCGCGGATAGATGCAGGACGAGCCGAAGAACATCAGCTTCTCGCAGCCATTGGCGTGCGCCGCCTGGATCACGTTGCTCGAGATCGCCAGATTGTCGTAGAGGAATTCCGCCCGCAGCGTGTTGTTGGCGACGATGCCGCCGACCTTGGCGGCGGCGAGGAATACGGCCTGCGGCCGCTTCGCGGCAAACCATGCGTTGACCGCGGTTTGGT
Source organism: Bradyrhizobium sp. USDA 4506 (assembly GCF_054058795.1). NCBI lineage: Bacteria > Pseudomonadati > Pseudomonadota > Alphaproteobacteria > Hyphomicrobiales > Nitrobacteraceae > Bradyrhizobium > Bradyrhizobium sp. USDA 4506. The sequence goes on from NZ_JBSSBM010000002.1 coordinate 4,128,729, forward strand.
CGCGCAGATCGACCTCGCTGCGCGACACCGTCAGAAGGTCGGCCTCCTCGCGCGCCAGCCGGCGCATCAGCGCCGAGCCGACCATGCCGCGATGGCCGGCAACGAAGACCGTCTTGTCCTTCAGCTCAAACGCCGTGCTTGCCATTGGCCGCGTCCTGCCTGGCCTCGACGAGATCGCTGGCGACCATTTCCTTCACCAGCTGCGCGAACGGCGTCTTCGGCGCCCAGCCGAGCTTGGCGCGCGCCTTGCTGGCGTCGCCGATCAGAAGATCGACCTCGGTCGGGCGGAAATAGGTCGGATCAATCTGTACCAGGGTGTTGCCGGACGCCTTGTCGATACCGACCTCCTCGACGCCCTTGCCGCGCCATTCGATGCTGCGGCCGACCTCGGCAAACGCCAGCTCCACGAACTCGCGGACCGACCGCGTCTCGCCGGTCGCGAGCACGAAGTCGCCGGGCTCGTCGACTTGCAGGATCCTGTGCATGCCCTCGACATAGTCGCGGGCGTGGCCCCAGTCGCGCTTGGCGTCGAGATTGCCGAGATAGAGCTTGTTCTCGAGGCCGACCTCGATGCGGGCAACGGCGCGGGTGATCTTGCGCGTCACGAAAGTCTCGCCGCGGATCGGGCTCTCATGGTTGAACAGGATGCCGTTGCTGGCGAACATGCCATAGGCCTCACGGTAGTTCACCGTGATCCAGTAGCCGTAGAGCTTGGCGACACCATAGGGCGAGCGCGGATAGAATGGCGTGGTCTCCTTCTGCGGCACCTCTTGCACGAGCCCGTAAAGCTCCGAGGTCGAGGCCTGGTAGAACCGCGTTTCCTTTTCCATGCCGAGGATGCGAATCGCCTCCAGCAGCCGCAGCACGCCGATCGCGTCGGCGTTGGCGGTGTATTCCGGGCTCTCGAAACTGACCTGGACGTGGCTTTGCGCCGCGAGGTTGTAGATCTCGGTCGGCCGGATCTGCTGCACCAGGCGGATCAGATTGGTCGAATCGGTCATGTCGCCATAGTGCATCAGGAACGGGACGTTGCCGACATGCGGATCCTGGTAGAGATGGTCGACACGCGCGGTGTTGAGTGAGGACGAGCGACGCTTGAGCCCGTGCACGGTATAACCGAGGCCGAGCAGATATTCGGCGAGATACGCGCCGTCCTGCCCGGTGACGCCGGTGATCAACGCAACGCGCCGCTTCGAGTCCTGAGCCGCCGAATCCTTAACTGCCATGTCATCTCCAGAGATCGCGCAAACAGCGCGCCGACGAGGCCGGTCTGTAGCATCCGGCCTGCTCCAAGTCTAACATCACAATTGCTGAATCGGGGCTTCAGCGCCCCCGAAAATGGTTAAATGCGGCCTGGATCCCATCATTCCCCGTAGTGGCGCAACCGGTCGAGGTTGAGGATGGTCACCCCGCCATAGTCGAGCCGCAACAGCCCCTCGCGCTCCAGCCGCTTCAGGCACTGGTTGGCGTTCTGCCGAGAGATCCCCGACAGCGCCCCGATCTCCTCCTGGGTGATCTCCAGGTGCAGGGTGAGGTCGGGGTAGAGAATCGGATTGAACAGCGAGGCGATCGAGCGCGCCAGCCGCGCGGTGGCATCCAGCGTGCGGCCATATTCGAGCAGCGCAATGAACTGGCCGAGCCGCTCATTGAGCGAGCCGACCAGGAACCGGTTGAAGCCGACACTGTTCTCGAACAGCCAGACGAAGGTCCGGCGATCCATCATCGCCAGTCGCGTGTCGCGCAGTGCGACCACATCGTAGCGCCTGGGCTCATTTTTGAGCACGGTCCCCTCGCCGAACCACGCGCCTGCGGTGAGACCCGCGAAACTCGCCGCCTTGCCGCCGCGCGAGACGATGCCCATGCGCGCCAGCCCGGTGACGATGCCGGTCCAGTACTGAAAATTGTCGCCGCGCATGAAGATGAATTCGTTGGCGCGATAGGATTTTTCGGAAATGCCGGCGCGCGCGATTTCGATTTCTTGCTCGCTCAGTTCGCGCGACCAGGCCGCGATGTGCCTCAGGTAATCAGCAGCTATCATGCTAGCGACGGCGTCCTCCCCAAGATACTGCAACGATATTGCACCGCAGCAACGCCGTGCGCGAAGCCAGGGACCCGAGGCCTGGAATGCCAGCGAAAATTCCTGACTAAATGTCGGGCACATGACAATTCAACCTATCGCTTTCTCGTATTCAGAGCCACCTCGCGTAACGTCGCGCAGCTCCTTGATGGATCGCTGAAGGCGGACGACGCGAGAGACGGGCTTGCAGGCGGGTGCGGCGTTACCGCGCATGACGCAGGCGATCGGGTCAAGCGATCTCCCGAACGCAGGCATCATTAGTCGGATGGTCTCCCTTCGGCGGCCCATGTAAGATCGAAGAGTAAGATCGAAGCGAAGATAAAGAGCGCGCCAAAGCGCCCGTATCTGGAGGGAACAGGGTGGCTAATAGTCTCGAGGTGCGCGGAGTCTCATTGCGCTTTGGCGGCGTCCGCGCGCTGACCGAAGTGAGCTTCGGCGTCAACGAGGGCGAGCTGTTCTCCATCATCGGCCCGAACGGCGCCGGCAAGACCTCGATCGTCAACTGTATCTCCGGCCGCTACCGGCCGACCGAAGGCCAGCTGTTCTATCGCGGCCAGGACATTACCGGCCTCAACCCGAACGCGCGGCCCCGGCTCGGCATCGGCCGGACCTTCCAGAATCTCGCGCTGTTCCACCACATGAGCGTGCTCGACAACATTATGGTCGGCCGCCATCACCTCCTGAAGAACAACTTCATCACGGGATCGCTGTACTGGCTGACCGGCGCGCGCCGCGAGGAGCTGGAGCACCGCCGCAAGGTGGAGGAGATCATCGACTTCCTCGATCTGCAATCGGTGCGCAAGGCGACCGCCGGCACTCTGCCCTACGGCCTGCGCAAGCGCGTCGAGCTCGCCCGCGCGATGGCGCTCGAGCCGCAACTGATCCTGCTCGACGAGCCGATGGCCGGCATGAACTTCGAAGAGAAGGAAGACATGGCGCGCTACATCGTCGATCTCAACGAAGAGTTCGGCATGACGGTGATGATGATCGAGCACGACATGGGCGTCGTGATGGACATCTCCCACCGCGTCATGGTGCTCGACTTCGGCCGCAAGATCGCCGAGGGCGATCCGGCCACCGTGCTCGCCGATCCCCATGTCAAGCGCGCCTATCTCGGCGAAGAGGACGAGGCGCTGGTCGATCCCGACGACAAGCCGGCGGTGCGGGAGAGCGCCGCATGATGGACTATGCCGGTCGCGCCGCGCAGGCCGACACCTTTCCCAAGATGCTGCGCCTGAACGCGAAGGAACACGGCCAGGAGATCGCGCTGCGCGAGAAGGATTTCGGGTTGTGGCGCGAATTCACCTGGAACGACTACCAGACCCGCACCCATGATTTCGCGCTCGGCATGGTCGAGCTCGGGCTTGGCCGCGGCGACGTGATCGGCATTATCGGCGACAACCGGCCGGACTGGGTCGCCGCCGAGATCGCGGCCCACGCGATTGGCGCGATGAGCCTCGGCCTTTACCGCGACGTGCTCGACGAGGAAGCCGCCTACCTCCTGACCTATGGCGAGGCCAAGCTGGTCTTCGCCGAGGACGAGGAACAGGTCGACAAGATGCTCGGCCTGGCCGATCGCGTGCCCCACCTCAAGTACATCGTCTATTCCGACCCGCGCGGCATGCGCAAATACGACGATCCGCGATTGATGGAGGCGAGCAAGCTCGTGGCGCTGGGCCGCGACCGCGCCGAGCGCGAGCCTGGGCTCTACGAGCGGCTGGTCGATGCCACTGATGGCGAGGACGTCGCGATCCTCTGCACCACCTCGGGCACGACAGCCAATCCGAAGCTTGCGATGCTCTCGGCCGGACGCGTGCTGCGGCACTGCGCGACCTATCTCGCCTTCGATCCGAAGGGGCCGGACGACGAATATGTTTCGGTGCTGCCGCTGCCCTGGATCATGGAACAGATCTACGCGCTGGGCAAAGGGTTGCTCTCCCGGATGAAGGTCAACTTCGTCGAAGAGCCCGACACCATGATGCACGACTTCCGCGAGATCGCGCCGACCTTCGTGCTGTTCGCGCCGCGGGTCTGGGAATCGATCGCGGCGGACGTCCGCGCCGGGGTGATGGACGCCTCGCCGTTCAAGCAGCGGCTCTATGACCTCGGTATGAGGACCGGCCTTGCGGCGCTCGCCGAGGGCAAGCGTTCTGTGTTCGCCGACCAGCTCTTGTTCCGTGCGCTGCGCGACCGGCTCGGCTTCACGCGGCTGCGCTCGGCGGCGACCGGCGGCGCGGCGCTCGGGCCGGATACCTTCAAGTTCTTCCAGGCGATGGGCGTGCCGCTGCGCACGCTATACGGCCAGACCGAGCTGCTCGGCGCCTACACGCTGCATCCCGAAGGCAAGGTCGATCCCGACACCACCGGCGTGCCGATGGCCGACAGCATCGAGATCCGCATCGACAATGCCGACGTCAACGGCGTCGGCGAGATCGTGGTGCGGCATCCGAACATGTTCCACGGCTATTACAAGAACCCCGAAGCATCGGTCGCCGACATCAAGGACGGCTGGATGCATTCGGGCGATGCCGGCTACTACAACGACAACCGGCAGCTTGTCGTGATCGACCGCATCAAGGATCTCGCCGAGACCTCGCGCGGCGAACGCTTCTCGCCGCAATATATCGAGAACAAGCTGAAGTTTTCGCCCTATGTCGCCGAGGCGGTGGTGCTCGGCGCCGGCCGCGACGCGCTCGCGGCGATGATTTGCATCCGCTACTCGATCATCTCGAAATGGGCGGAGAAGAACCGGATCTCGTTCACGACCTACACCGACCTGTCCTCGCGGCCCGAAGTCTATGCGCTGCTCAAGAATGAGGTCGAGACCGTCAATGCCACCCTGCCGCCGGCGCAACGCATCTCGCGCTTTTTGCTGCTCTACAAGGAGCTCGATGCCGATGACGGCGAGCTGACCCGGACCCGAAAAGTCCGCCGCGGCGTGATCAACGAGAAATACGCCGACATCATCGATGCGATCTACCGCGGCAAGGCCACTATCCCCGTCGACACCGTGATCCGCTTCCAGGACGGCTCGATCCAGCGCGTCCGCACCACGCTCGAGGTCGTCGACCTCGGCCGCGCCGTGATCGCGGAGGCCGCGGAATGACTGTGTTGCGCGACCAGAACGCGGTGCTCATGAATGTGCCCTCTCCCCTTGTGGGAGAGGGCTACACCGTTAGTCGACACGAACTCGCTTGGGTGAGGGGTACCCTCTCCACGATCCCGATGCGGAGACAACCCCTCACCCGGCTTCGCTTTGCGAAGCCACCCTCTCCCGCAAGGGGAGAGGGTGCTGGCGCCGCAGTCCGGAGCGACCGTACCCCATGAACACCCAGTTCCTGATCCAGTTGATCGTCAACGGCCTCGTGGTCGGCACGCTTTACGGCGTGGTCGCGATGTCGTTCGTGCTGATCTACAAGGCGACGCAGGTCGTGAACTTCGCGCAGGGCGAATTGCTGCTGGTCGGCGCCTGGGTCTGCTGGGCGCTGCTGACGAAGTATCAGGTGCCGTTCTGGGTCGGCATGCCAATCACGCTGGTCTTCATGTTCATCTTCGGGATCGCGATCCAGGTCGTGATCCTGCGTCCGATGATCGGCGAGCCCATCATCTCCGTGATCATGGTGACGATCGGCCTGTCGACGGTGTTCCAGGCCGCGCTGAAGTGGATCTTCGGCGTCAACCCGCAGCCGTTCCCGCGCGTGTTCCAGAGCCAGTCGGTCAGCCTGTTCGGACTGCAGATCCAGACCGTCTATGTCATGAGCCTCGTGGTCTCGCTCGCCATGATGGTCGGCATGGCCTGGTTCTTCCGCGCCTCCAAATACGGCCTTGCGATGCGCGCCACCGCCTTCAACCAGCAGGTCGCGCAGTCGCTCGGCATTTCCGTCAAGAACGTGTTCGCGATGGCGTGGGCGATCTCGGCCACCGTCTCGGCGGTCGCCGGTGTCGTGGTCGCCGTGGTCAACGGCGTGTCGTCCGGCCTCTCCGCCTACGGCATCAAGGTGTTTCCGGCCGCGATCCTGGGCGGGCTCGACTCGGTCGGCGGCGCCGTGCTCGGCGGCATCATCATCGGGCTGCTGGAAAACGTCGCCCAGTATGTCGACAGCCAGTACCTGCACTGGGGCAATCTCTACGAGATCGCGCCGTTCTACGTCCTGATCATCATCCTGATGATCAAGCCGTACGGCCTGTTCGGCAGCAAGGATATTGAGCGGGTCTGATCAATGGCGACAAGCACACTCATCCCCTCGGGCGATTTCCGCACCAGCTATGCGGCCGACACCACGGTCTTCCCGACCGCAACCAGCCGCAATTTCGCGATCCTCGGCATCGTGCTCGCCTGCTTCGCGCCGATGCTGCTGTCCAACTACCTGCTCTCGATCGCGATCCAGATCGGCATCTTCGCGATCGCAGCCCTCGGCCTCAACGTCCTGGTCGGCTTCACCGGCCAGATCTCGATCGGCCATGCCGCGTTCTTCCTGTTCGGCGCGTTTACCTCGGCCTACATCTCCAACAACGCGCCGATCCCGGTGTTCTTCGCCATCCCCCTCGCCGGCGTCGTCACGGCGCTGGTCGGCCTGATCTTCGGCGTGCCGGCGGCGCGGCTGAAGGGACTCTATCTCGTGATCGCGACGCTCGCCGCGCAGTATATCCTGCTCGACTTCTTCTCGCGCGCCGAATGGTTCTCGGGCGGCTCGGTGCCGGCCAGCGCCAATCCGTTCTCGATCTTCGGCTACACCCTGCGCGGCGACCGCCAGTATTTCTACGTCGTGCTCGCCTACATGGTGGTCAGCTATTTGCTCGTCACCAATCTGATGCGCACCCGCGACGGCCGCGCGCTGGTCGCGATCCGCGATCACTATCTCTCCGCCGAGATCATGGGCATCAACCTCACCAAGTACCGGACGCTGTCGTTCGGGCTTGCCGCCTTCTTTGCCGGCATCGCCGGCGCGCTCTACGCGCACTATCAACTCGTGGTCTCGCAGGAAGGCTTTGGCATCGAGCGCTCGGTGCTGTTCCTCGCCATGGTCATCATCGGCGGCACGGGCTCGGTGATGGGCACGCTGATGGGCACGGCCTTCGTGGTGCTGCTGCCGGAATCGATGGAATGGCTGAGCGCCTGGCTGAAGGGCGGCGCCATCGACAAGGCGCTGCAGCTCAACAACAACATCACCTTCCTGCGCGAGATCGCGATCGGCCTGATCATCATCGGCTTCTTGATGTTCGAGCCCGACGGCCTCGCGCATCGCTGGCGGCAGATCAAGGCCTACTGGAAGCTCTACCCGTTCTCGCATTGACGCAAGGCACGGAACGCAACTCAAAATTCGGTTCATTGAATAGGCAGGAGGAAAGAAAAAATGACGATTAGATCCCTTTTGAGCTCGGTCTCCGTTGCGCTGCTGATCAGCAGCGCGGCCACCACCGCGCAGGCGCAGATCGCCATCGGCCATCTGCAGGACCTCTCGGGCGGCACGTCCGACGTCGGCACCCCCTATGGCCAGGGCGTCGCGGACACCTTCGCCTGGGTGAACAAGAACGGCGGCATCGGCGGCAAGCAGCTCAATGTCGACAGCAACGACTATGGCTACCAGGTGCCGCGCGCCATCGCGCTGTACAAGAAGTGGTCGGCGCCCGACGGCAAGGTCGCGGCGATCATGGGCTGGGGCACGGCGGATACCGAAGCCCTCACCGGCTTCCTGGCGCAGGACAAGATCCCGGACATCTCCGGCTCCTACGCCGCCGCGCTGACCGATCCGGAAGGCACCAGCGGCAAGGCCAAGCCCGCACCCTACAATTTCTTCTACGGCCCGAGCTATTCGGACTCGATGCGCGCGATGCTGACCTGGGCCGCGGAGGACTGGAAGGCCAAGGGCAAGCCCGGCAAGCCGAAATTCGTCCACATGGGCGCCAACCATCCGTATCCGAACGCACCGAAGGCGGCTGGTGAAGCGCTGGCGACCGAGCTCGGCTTCGAGGTGCTGCCGCCGCTGGTGTTCGCGCTGTCGCCCGGCGACTACTCGGCGCAGTGTCTCAGCCTGAAGAGCTCGGGCGCAAATTATGCCTATCTCGGCAACACGGCGGCCTCGAACATCTCGGTGCTGAAGGCCTGCAAGACCGCCGGCGTCGATGTCCAATTCCTCGGCAATGTCTGGGGCATGGACGAGAACGCGGCGAAGACCGCCGGCGATGCAGCCGACGGCGTGATCTTCCCGCTCCGCACGGCGGTGAGCTGGGGCGGCAACGCGCCCGGCATGAAGACCGTGATGGAAATCTCCAAGATGTCCGACCCGTCCGGCAAGGTCTATCGGCCGGTGCACTACATCGCCGCGGTCTGCAGCGCGCTCTATCTGAAGGAGGCGCTCGACTGGGCCGCCAAGAACGGCGGCGCCACCGGCGAGAACGTCGCCAAGGGCTTCTACCAGAAGAAGGATTGGGTGCCGGCCGGCATGGACGGCGTCTGCAATCCGTCGACCTGGACCGAAAAGGATCACCGCCCGACCACGAAGGTCGACCTGTATCGCTCGAAGATCTCGGGCGCGACCGATGGCGACATCAACGACCTGATGGGCAAGGGCACGATCAAGCTCGAGAAGGTGAAGACCGTCGACCTACCGCGCAAGCCGGAATGGTTTGGGTGGTAAGGCAACGGCTGATCACGTCCACAAATCGTCATGCGCGGGCTCGACCCGCGCATCCATCAAGCGAAGACGTATTCCGATCGATGGATTGCCGGGTCAAAGGCGAGCGGAAGCGACGCCGTCCTTCGGACGGCTATGCCCGGCAATGACGTCGAAGGGTAACACAGACCATGAACGAAACCCTCGAAGCCACCCGCCCGATGCCGACGGCCGTCCCGCCGCCGCCGCTGCTCAGCGTCAACAACATCGAGGTCGTCTATGACGACGTCATCCTGGTGCTGCGCGGCCTCAGCCTCGAAGTGCCGAAGGGCGCGATCGTGGCGCTGCTCGGCGCCAACGGCGCCGGCAAGTCGACCACGCTGAAGGCGATCTCCGGCCTGCTCAAGACCGAGGACGGCGAGGTCACCCGCGGCGAGATCCTGTTCGAGGGCCAGCGCATCAACGGCATCGATCCGGACAAGATCGTCCGCCGCGGCATCTTCCAGGTGATGGAAGGCCGCCGCATCGTCGCCGATATGACGTCGCTGGAGAACCTGCGGCTCGGCGCCTTCACCCGGCGCGACGGCGAGGTCTCCGATGACATCGACATGGTGTTCAAGTATTTCCCGCGCCTGAAGGAGCGCACCGGCCTCGCCGGCTATCTCTCCGGCGGCGAGCAGCAGATGCTCGCGATCGGCCGCGCGCTGATGGCGCGCCCGAAGATGATCCTGATGGACGAGCCGTCGATGGGGCTATCGCCTCTGCTCGTCAAGGAAGTGTTCGCGATCATCAAGGAGATCAACCGCGACCTCGGCGTCACGATCCTCCTGGTCGAGCAGAATGCGCGCGCCGCGCTCTCGGTCGCGAGCCATGGCTACATCATGGAACAGGGCAAGGTCGTGCTCGACGGCTCCGCCGACGAGCTGCGCGACAATGAGGACGTCAAGGAATTCTACCTCGGCGGCGCCGGCGACCAGCGCAAGAGCTTCAAGAACCTGAAGAGCTTCAAGCGGCGCAAGCGCTGGCTGTGAGGAGCGTTTTCGGGCGGAGTTGCGTGTGCAGAAAACGCGTCAGACCAGGAAGGCGGTTCTATCCGAGCACCTGCTCGGCTTCAGTGACCGCGCAAAGCACATGATAGAACGACGACGCCGGGATCGTGGCGACCAGCGAATTGCCGTCGCGGTCGAACTGATCGTACCAGCCGCCGGCCACGGCATGGCCGAGATAGTGCCGCTCGAGCAGCACCAGCGCCCCACGCGCCTCGTCCGCCGCGCCGGCTTCGCCCGACTCGGCTTGCGCGATCCACGCCTTCGCCAGCTCGCTCTGCGGCCAAAGCCGCCGTGTGTGGCGGCGGATATTGCCCTCTGCGTCGCCCTCGTCGACCAGGCAGCCGGTGGCCGCATCGCAATAGCGCAGCGCCGACGCCAGCAGCTCGCCGCGCGGGCGCCCGGTCGGGCAGCCGGTGATGCGCTCGAATCCCTTCAGCAGCCAGACCCATTCCGCGAGGTGTCCAGGCTCGACGCTGACCGGCGGGATCTTCGACCAGTCCTCCTCGAAATATTCGCCGAGGGTGCGCGTCTGCTTGTCGTAGAGGTTGGCGAGGAACAGCGCGAAGAAATCGCCGGCGCGGTTCTGGAACGACAAATCGTGGGTCGCGTCGAAGCAGGCGATCATCGCCTCGAACAGATGCATCTGCGGGTTCTGCCGGCGCGGCATCGAGGGCGGCAGGCCCTCGTGGAAGCCGCCATCGGGCGAGCGCAGCTGGGTATCGAGGAACGACAGCAGCGCGTCGATCTCGGCGCGGATCTGGGCGTCCTGGTCGAGGCCGTAGACGGTCGCGAGCGCGAGCAGCACGAAGGCGTGGCCGTAGGTGTCGCGCAGCGGATCGTGCACGCCGCCCTCCGCGGTCAGGCTGTAGACGAAGCCGGGCCGGCCGTCCGGCGCCTTGGCCTTGGCCAGCAGGTAGTCCAGCCCCTTCAGCGCGATCGCGCGTCCTTCCGGATACCAGCCGAGCTGGGCCGCCTTGGCGTAGCAATAGATCTGGCGGGCCTGCACCATGATCCGGCGCGGGGCGGCGCGGTCCGCTGTCCCGTCCTGGTGCAGCCGGTCGACAAAGCCGCCGGCGCTGCTGTCCCAGCCTGCGGTCGACCACAGCGGCAGGGCCTGGTCGACGATGCGGCGCTTCAGCCTCGCGACGACGTCGGCGGCCCCGTCCGCCGCAACGCTCTCTGCCTCAGCCATTGTGCTCCCTGGAACCGTCCCAATGTCAGCGGTCACCGTCTGATAGCACGGGCGGACCGGCACGCAACCCGCGCACATCCTCTCAAGGACCTGCCATGACCGACCATTACGACGCCCTTGAAACGCGCGATCCGGCCGAGCGCGAGGCCGCGTTGTTCGCCCGGCTGCCCGAGGTGCTGCGCAAGGCGATGGCGGCGCCGGCCTATGCCAACCTGTTGAGGGGCACCGACCCCGCCTCCATCACCAGCCGGGAGGCGCTGGCCGGGCTGCCGGTGCTGCGCAAGTCGGAACTGCCGGCCCTGCACAAGGCCGCCCCGCCGTTCGGCGGCTTCGTGGCCGACACGCCTGGCTCGTTCGCTCGGCTGTTCACCTCGCCCGGACCGATCTTCGAGCCCGAGGGCCGTCAGGCGGACCCCTGGCGCGGCGCCCGGGCGCTCTTTGCGGCGGGCTTTCGCGAGGGGGATGTGGTGCTGAACACCTTCAGCTATCACCTCACCCCCGGCGGCTTCATCTTCGACGCCGCGGCGCGGGCGCTCGGCTGCGCGGTGATCCCGGCAGGCCCCGGCAATACCGAGCAGCAATTCGAGCTGATCGAGGCCTATCGCCCGATCGGCTATAGCGGCACCCCGGACTTCCTGAAGATCCTGCTCGACGCCGCCGCTACCGCCGGCCGCGATGTGTCCTCGATCAAGCGCGCGCTGGTCTCAGGCGCGGCATTTCCGAAATCATTGCAGGAGGAGATGAAGTCGCGCGGCGTCGAGGCTTACCAGGCCTTCGGTACTGCCGATCTCGGCTTGATCGCGTTCGAGACGGCGGCGCGCGAGGGAATGACGGTCAACGAGGACCTGATCCTGGAGATCGTCAAGCCCGGCACCGGCGATCCGGTTGCGCCGGGGGACGTCGGCGAGATCGTGGTGACCTCGCTCGATCCGCACCATCCCTGGATTCGCCTCGCGCTCGGCGATCTGACCGCCGCCCTGACCGGCCCAAGCCGCTGCGGACGCACCAACATGCGAATCAAGGGCTGGATGGGCCGCGCCGACCAGACCACCAAGGTGAAGGGGATGTTCGTGCGACCCGACCAGATCGCGGAGATCGGCAAGCGCCATCCCGAGCTCGGACGGCTGCGCCTTGTCGTCACGCGCGCCGGCGAGGCCGACGCCATGACGCTGAGGGCCGAATGCGCCTCGGCGGCGGATGCCCTGCAGAGCGACGTCGCGGCAACGCTGCGTGCCGTGACAAAGCTCGGCGGCACCGTCGAGCTGGTCGGCACCGGCTCGCTGCCAAACGACGGCAAGGTGATTGCAGACGAGCGCTAGGCCTTGAGATCACCCGGCGTTTGATCAGTCCGCATTTGTCGCGCGCGGCGTTGTGAACTATTGAGCTAGCTCGTGCCCCGTGGAGATGGACGGATCATCACCTCATGAGCAGCGCTTCCGGAGATCAGCCGCGAAAGCCGGCCGTCTTCTTCGATCGGGACGGCGTCCTGAACCAGGACATCGGTTACCTGTTTGAAAGCCACAGGCTGGTCTGGATCGACGGCGCGCGCGAGGCGGTCAAGGCCGTCAACGACATGGGGTATTTTGCGTTCGTCGTAACCAACCAGTCAGGCGTCGCAAGGGGTCTCTACGAGGAGACGCATGTCCAGGAGCTTCACGACTGGATGGCCGATGAGCTTCGCAGGATCGGCGCGCATATCGACGCCTTTGAATACTGCCCGTTCCATCCTGAAGGGACGGTTGAACGATATCGGCAGGTCAGCCACCGGCGCAAACCGTCGCCGGGCATGATCAATGATCTGCTGGAACGCTTTCCGGTCGACGTCGAACGCAGCTTCCTGGTCGGCGATCAGCCGACGGATCTCGAGGCGGCACGAGCGGCCGGGCTGAAGAGCTACCTGTTCTCAGGCTCCAATCTGGAAAAGTTCCTGAGGCCTCTGCTGCTCGGGAGCTGAAGACCACAGCGTCAAGCGCGAGGCCGCGCGATCGCGGTCAGAACTTCCGGATCAGCTCAATCACCTCGTCCTGCTGCCGGCGCGTGATCTCGGCGAACATCGGCAGCGAGAGAATCCGGCCCTGATCGCGATGCGCGTTAGGGAACTGCTCCGGCCGATGATCGAACCGCGCATAGGCCGGCAGGAACGGCAGCGCAGTGGGATAGTTGATGGCGGTCTGCACGCCATTGGCGTTGAGATGAGCGGCGAGCGCGTCGCGGCGCGGATGCCTGATCGTGTAGAGGTGATAGACGTGGCTGCGCGCCGGCGCGACTTCGGGCACCACGACATCCTCGATCTGATTGAGGCCGGCATCATAGATCTCGGCGGCGGCCTGCCGGGCCTCGGTCCAGGCGGCAAGATGCGGCAGCTTGGCCGAGAGGATCGCGGCCTGCATGCCGTCGAGCCGGCTGTTGATGCCTTCGATGTGGTGCTGGTGCTTCACCAGTCCACCATGGCGCGCCAGCATGGCCATCTGCTCGGCGAGCGCCGCGTCGTTGGTGACGACCGCGCCGGCATCGCCCATCGCGCCGAGATTCTTGCCGGGATAGAAGGAATAGGTCGCGGCCTCGCCGAAGGTGCCGACCATGCGGCCCTTGTAGCGCGCGAGATGGGCCTGGGCGCAATCCTCGATCACCCACAGCTTGTGCTTCTGCGCGATCGCCATGATCGCGTCCATATCCGCGGGCTGGCCATAGAGATGCACCGGGATGATGCCGACCGTGCGCGGCGTGATCGCGGCCTCGATGGCCGCCGGATCGATCGTGAACGTCGCCTCGTCGGTGTCGCAGAACACGACGGTGGCACCGGAGTGGGTGATCATCGCAGCGGTCGAGATCCAGGAATGCGCCGTCGTGATCACCTCGTCGCCCGGCTTCACCTTCAGCGCGCGCATGGCGAGGTAAAGCGCGTCGGTGCCGTTGGCGCAGGACACGCAATGAGCGACCTCGGCCGCCGCCGCAAATTCGCGCTCGAAGGCGTCGACATAGCTGCCGCGAATGAAGGCGTTGTCACGGATCACGCCGGCGATCGCAGCGTCGATCTCGCCCTTGATGGACTGGTATTGCAGTTGCAGGTCGGCATACGGCACCGCCATCGATATTCCCCTATTGCCCTATTGGCTTGTCAGCAGCCGGCGCGCCGGATTGCCGGCATAGGTGCCAGGCGTCGTGATGTGCTTGGTCACCACCGATCCGGCGCCGATGACGACGTCGTCGACGATCCTGACCGGCATGATCGTCGCATTGGAGCCGATCGACACCCGGTTGCCGATCACCGTCTCGCGCCACAGCTCCTTGCGTCCACGCGCCGGGCCGCCGGTGGAGAACGTGTCGTTGACGAACATCACACCGTGCCCGATGAAACAATCCTCGCCGATGGTGACGAGCTCGCAGACGAAGGCATGCGACTGCACGCGGGTGCGCGCCCCGACGATCACGCCCTTCTGGATTTCGGTGAAGGGGCCAACGAAGCAGTCGTCGCCGAGCTTGCAGCCATAGAGGTTGCAGGGCTCGACGATCTTGACGCGTTCGCCGAACGCGACATCGCGCACGCTGGCCTGATGCACGTCCGGCCGGTTCACGAAGCGACGCCCAGCCGGCTTAGCCGTGGCGTGAAGCGCAGCGCGACTTCCTCGCCGGTCTCGATCGACTCGTAGAGGGCCGAGATCAGCTCCAGGCTCTTGCGGCCCTCGAGCCCGTCGACCAGCGCGGCGCGCTGGTTCTCGAGGCAATCGACCACATGGTGATAATAGGCCTGATGGCCGAAGCCGTAGACGTTGGGCGGGTTGACCGAGAACTTCTCCACGACGTCCTTGTCGGACGGCAGCTCGTCGACAAAGCGCCAGTGCCGGATCTGGTTGACCGCAAAGCCCGAAATCTCGACCGTGCCCTTTTCGCCCAGGATCGAGAGCGAGCCCTCGAGATCGGTCGGGCGCGCCGCGGTGGTCGCCTCGATGATCCCGAGCGCGCCATTGCGGAACTTCAGCGTTGCAACCGCCGTATCTTCGGTTTCGATGTTGGCCAGCGCCGTTGCCGCGCGCGCATGCACGCTCACGACGTCGCCGAAGAACCACTCTAGCATGTCGACATGGTGGCTCGCCTGATTGGTCAGCACGCCGCCGTCATAGGCCCAGGTGCCGCGCCAATCGTCCTGGTCGTAATAGGCCTGGTCGCGGCACCAGCGCACCCTGACCGTCCCCAGGATGAGCTTGCCGAAGCGGCCGGCGTCGAGCGCCTCGCGCGCCTTGACTACCGGCACGTTGAAGCGGTTCTGCTTGACGATGAACATCTTGACGCCGGCCTGGTCGCAGGCCCGGATCATGTCGTCGGCGTCCTGCAGACGCAGCGCCATCGGCTTCTCGACCACGACGTGCTTGCCGGCCCTCGCGCAGGCGATCACATGCGCGGGGTGCTGACCGCTCGGCGTCAGCACGGCGATGGCATCGATGTCCTTCCGCGCCAGGAATTCGTCCATGTCGTAATGGGCCGCAACGCCGAACTTCCCGGCAACCGCATCGGGCGCGCGCGCGGATCGGATCGCAGACCGCGACCAGGCTCGCTCCTTCGATGTGATTGCCACCCAGAAGATCCGAGTGACGCTTGGCGATACGCCCGCACCCGAGCAGGCCAAATCTGATCATGCAACAGGCCCTGTCTTGTCTCGTGGCTGGCCAGTGCAACCAGCCGAAGAGCCGAGGGAACAAGCGGCCTTGCGAGCCGCACGGTAGCGTTCCATTACCCAGAAAACCCGGGATAAAGCAAGGCCATGCGCCGATCAGGTGGCGGACGGCACGCCGATTCCGCCATGTTCGTCGCCGGGCAGTGGGGAGCAAGCCCGATCCGCGCCGACGCCCGAATGTCGGCTCCCTGTCAAACCTTGTGGTACTCGCGGTACCACTTGATAAATCGCGCGATCCCATCCTCGATGCTGGTCGCAGGCCGAAATCCGATGTCCCGCGCCAGATCTTCAATGTCTGCATAGGTCGCCGGCACATCGCCGGGCTGCATCGGAAGCAGTTCCCTGATTGCTTTCCGGCCGAGCTCCTTCTCCAGCAGAGAGACGACGTGCAAGAGCTCCTCGGGGTTATTGTTGCCGATATTGTAGATCTTCCAGGGCGCCCTGCTGCTCGAAGGATCGGGCGCGGCTGTGGGGGGGATTGATTGCCCCTGAGGTGGCCGCGCCATGAGGCGGATGATCGCTTCGGCGATATCGTCAACAAAAGTGAAGTCACGGCGCATATCACCGTTGTTGAACAATTTGATCGGCGTTTCACTCAAAATCGCTTTCGCGAAAATGAACATGGCCATGTCCGGGCGGCCCCACGGACCATAGACCGTGAAGAACCGCAGGCCGGTAGCAGGGATGCCGTACAGATGGCTGTACGAGTGCGCCATCAACTCATTGGCCTTCTTTGACGCGGCGTACAGGCTGATCGGATGGTCGACATTGTCATGCACCGAGAAGGGCAGTTTTGTATTGCTGCCGTAGACCGATGACGATGATGCAAACAGCAAGTGTCCGCACCCGTTGTGGCGACATCCTTCAAGAATATTGATGAAGCCTTCCAGGTTTGCATCCACATAGGCATGTGGATGCTCCAGCGAGTAGCGCACGCCGGCTTGGGCGGCGAGATGGACAACGACAGGAAAACGATACGCGGCAAAGAGCGACTTGATACCCGCGCGATCAGTCAAATCGAGCTTCACAAAAGTGAAGTTCGGGTCGCGCTTCAGGATCTCGAGACGTGCTTCCTTCAGTTGAGGATCGTAATAGTCGTTGACGATGTCCAGGCCGACGACCTTGCGGCCCGCCGCCAAGAGGCGCTGGGCAACATGAAAGCCAATGAACCCGGCAGCTCCAGTGACCAGTGGTGTATCGTGCGACATCGCTTTCTCAGCCATTGTTCTATAGCCGCCAGAGCTCGATGCCGGCGGGAGCTACGCTACGGTCGAGCTTCGCTTTGACATCCAGAATGAGGCCCGTGCCGCCATCCAATAGGCGCTGAAAGAGCGGCCAGCCACCGGCGAGATAGCTATCATGCGCGACGGCCAGGATAACCGCATCCGCCGGGCGCAGGTCATCGAGATCAGTCAGCGTCAGCCCATATTCATGGCTTGCATCCTCCGCATTCGCGAGAGGATCGTGCACCTGAACGTGAATACCAAATGTCTCAAGCTCACGAATGATGTCGACCACACGGGAGTTGCGCGTATCCGGGACATTTTCCTTGAAGGTCAGGCCAAGTACCGTGACGGTGCTTTTGCCCCCCTTGCCCTTCCCGCGAAGCAGCATTCGAACACATTCACGCGCAATGCGCTGACCCATGCCGTCATTGATCCGGCGACCGGCCAGAATCACCTCCGGATGGTAGCCCGCTCGCTCGGCACGAAAAGTCAGATAGTAGGGGTCGACGCCGATGCAGTGGCCGCCAACGAGGCCGGGCTGAAACGGCAGAAAATTCCATTTTGTGCCCGCGGCCGCCAAAACGTCGCCAGTGTCGATATTCAGCACCTGAAAGATCAGCGATAGCTCGTTCATAAACGCGATGTTCAGATCGCGCTGCGTGTTCTCGATGACCTTGGCAGCCTCGGCCACCTTGATGGAAGGTGCGCGATGGATGCCGGCCGTTACGACGGACCCATAGACATTAGCAACGATGTCGAGCGTTTTCGGATCCTGAGCAGAGACGACCTTCATGATGGTCTCGAAACGGTGCAGTTTGTCACCGGGATTGATCCGCTCGGGAGAGTACCCGACCGTGAAGTCCACGCCCGGCTTCAAATGGGAGACCTCGGCCAGGATGGGGATACATTCCTCCTCGATCGCGCCCGGATAAACCGTCGATTCGTAGACGACGATGTCACCCTTCTTGAGCGCACCGCCGACCGTGCGCGATGCGGCAATCATTGCCCCCAAATCCGGCCGGTGCGCATCGTCGATTGGCGTCGGCACAGTGACGATGAAGAAATCCGAGTCCCGGATCGCCACCGAATCCACGGAGAACGTCAGCGACGGATGGCGAAGATCTTCGGCGTCGACTTCACGCGTACGGTCATATCCCTTGCTGAGCTCGGCAACACGGCTGCGGTCCACGTCAAAACCAACGACGGGTATTCTTTTGCGGGCGAAGGCAACCGCAACGGGAAGGCCGACATAGCCCAACCCAATAACTGCAATCTTTCGGAAATGTGACATAAAGGAAGTTCCGGCTCAGGCGTACCATCGAGGCCGGTTGTTTAGCCGCCATACAGCCGACGTCGCAAGAGCGAAAGTCCTTAAGATACCAAGGATTCTGCCGCAAAAAATGAGCGCTATTGCCAGGGCGACCTAAAGAGAATACGAAGGCGTATTAACCTCTTCGGCCCCTCTTGCATCCTTTGAGACACCTGCGACACGGCCAAAATGCGTCGGCTCTGAGCTTCGTCGACCCAATACCGGCGTCGCCAACTTTGCCTTATCCGGTTCCCTCGGGATAACCTTCGCGCCTATTGGTTCGCGCCTGAGCCAGGTCATCAACCGTGGATGCCGTCTTATTGTCGTGGTTTAGATGCGATATGAGCTAATTCTGCTGGACGGGCAATCTCCCTGGCTCGGCCCCTGCCCGCTGACCGATTTGCAAGCCTTCCAGTAGGGCACGATGTGCGGAATCGCCGGATTTCTCGCGGACCCTAGCAGTCGGACATCGGTCGAACAGCTTAAATCCATCGCCGACGCCATGGACGTCAGCCTGGAACATCGCGGTCCCGACGACCACGGCATATGGGTCGATGCCGAAGCTGGTGTTGCCCTCGTTCACCGCCGCCTGTCGATCGTGGATCTTTCGCCCGCCGGACACCAGCCCATGCACTCGGCCGATGGCCGCTTCGTGATGGTCTACAATGGCGAGGTCTACAGCCACCTTCCAATCCGAGCCGAGATCGAAGCGACCGGCCACCGTTTTCGCGGACACTCGGACACCGAGGTCCTGCTCGAATCGTTCGCGCGATACGGAATCCGCGCCACGGCTGACCGACTGATCGGCATGTTTGCGATCGCGATCTGGGACAGGCAAGAGCGAACCCTGAAGCTCATTCGCGATCGACTCGGCATCAAACCGATCTATTGGGCCAAGGTCGGCGGGCTGTTCATGTTCGGCTCGGAGCTCAAGGCGCTGCGCCGGCATCCGGGATGGACGCCGCGGATCGAACCGGCGGCGGTCGCCTCGTTCATGCGACACAACTATATTCCGGCTCCGCACACCATCTATCGGGATGTCTACAAACTCGAGCCGGGGACTATTCTGACCCTGGAATTCGGCCGCGAACAACAAATTGATAAGTTCTGGGATGCCCGGCAGGTGGCTCTCGACGGCCTGAGCAACCCGCTCTCCGGAGACGAGGCGTCGCTGGTCGAACAACTCGAGACGCTTCTTGTCGATGCCATCCGCAAGCGAACGATGGCGGACGTGCCGCTCGGCGCATTCCTTTCCGGCGGAATCGATTCATCGACCGTCGTCGCGTTGATGAAGGCCGCAAACGTCGGACCGGTAAAGACGTTCTCGATCGGCTTTGAGCAAAAGGCCTTTAACGAGGCACCTCACGCCGCTGCGATCGCCAAGCATCTCGGAACCGAGCACACCGAACTCATCGCAACCTCGCAGCAAGCGCTCGAGGTCGTACCGAAGCTTTCCGAAATCTTCGACGAGCCGTTCGCTGACTCGTCACAGATTCCGACCTACCTGGTTTCGGCGATGACACGCAAGCACGTCACCGTCGCACTTTCGGGCGATGGCGGCGACGAACTCTTCTCGGGCTACAATCGATATCAGCTGACCCGGCGTTCCTGGAGGATGCTTTCGCTGGTGCCGACCCCCGCGCGAAAGGCACTCGCAGCGGGCCTGACTTCGGTAAGCTCGGAGCGATGGAACGCGATTTTCGACTACCTTCCGGAGCACAGCTATCCACGACTGCCGGGCGACAAGATTCATAAATTCGCGAACGTGCTCGGGTTGAACGATGCCGATGAGCTGTACAGAAAGCTGATCAGCCATTGGGACCCGGATAGCATTGCGCCCGGCGTGGCGGAAGCCCGTGGGGTCTTGTGGGACAATTCCGTACGGACCGACTTTCCGAACTTGCTCGATCGAATGCAATTCCTCGACTCGGTGACCTATCTTCCCGACGATATCCTGACGAAGGTCGATCGTGCGAGCATGGCGGTCGCTCTTGAAGCGAGAGTGCCGCTGCTCGATCACCGCGTTGTCGAAATGGCCTGGCGGCTCCCGCACTCCGTCAAGATCCGGCGCGGCGTCAGCAAATGGCTGTTACGTCAGGTTCTGTACCGTCACGTCCCGAGAAATCTCGTCGAGCGTCCAAAGATGGGCTTTTCTGTTCCACTCGACGAATGGCTGCGCGGGCCGTTGCGGCAGTGGGCGGAAAATCTGCTTTCCGAGAAGCGGTTGCGGGAGACGGATTTCTTCGACGTCGCGCTCATTCGCCGGCACTGGACCGAGCATCTGTCGCGCAAGCGCAACTGGCAATACGCGCTCTGGGACGTCTTGATGTTCGAAGCCTGGCGTGAACGGTGGGGATAGATTACTTCGAAAGCCGGATGCTCGGGATATCATTCGGAATCTTGCCCTCCAGCAAGCCGCGATAAAGATCCTCATAGCGCGACACACAAGCATCCAGACTGAAGGTCTTTTCAGCCCGGTCTGCCGCCTTCATGCCCATTCTGGCGCGCAATGCCCCGTCCGCGGAGAGAAGAAGTATTGCCTTGCTCATCGCTTTGGGATCACGCGGCGGCACGATGAACCCGGTTTCTCCGTTGATATTCGCCTCGGGATTTCCTCCCACGTCGGTTGCGATCACCGGAAGTCCGGCCGCCATGCTCTCGAGCACCGCGTTCGAGAACCCCTCCTCGTGCGAGGACAGAACACCGATGTCCGCGCCACACAGGAGATCAGGCACGTCGCTTCTTGAATCGAGAAAGAGCACGTTGTCGGCTATTTTGAGATTCGTCGCTTGCTCACGCAGCGCCCCGCCGATTCCGTCGTCGCGCCCCACCACTAAGAGCCTCCAGCCGGCGGGCAAATGAGGGCAAGCCATCGAAAAGGCCACGAGCAAATCCTGATGTCCTTTGTAAGGGATGAGGTTTGCCACCATAATGAAAACAAGCGCGTCTTGATCGATTTCTAGGGAGGCACGCACGCCCTGCCGCACCATCGAAGACTTTTGATACTTTGCGAAATCGATGCCGTTGTAGATCAGGCCGAGCCGATCTGCCTGGACGTTTTCGTCATCATGCAGTTGGCGCACCACGCTGTTTGAATTGCCGAGAATGGCCGTCATATGGGGATGCAGCCAGCCTTCGATCGCAGGACTAAAGCGAATGTTGCGCTGATAGTAATTGAGGCTTCGTCGGCTCATGATCCGAACAGGAACGCGAGCCAGAATCGACGCCGGAGCCCCCAGGATGTATGCCCCAGGCAAAAAGAAATGAGCGATTGCCGGACGAAATCGGCGCATGACCCGGCAAAGCCAGAGTACCGTCTCAGCGAGACGCACGAAGCTTCGTATCCGAGACGCGCCGCCGGAACGCCGCGCGACCGGACGGGCTATCACCTCGAAGCCGGCCGCCTCCAGACCATCTGCGAGCTTGCCTCTTTCGGTCATGCAACAAACGACCGGCTTCCATCGGCCGCGATCAAGTCTCGGGATGATCTGTGCCAGATGCCGCTCGGCTCCCCCGACATCGAGGGAGCCGATCACGTATATGATCGGGAGTGGGCTCATTGTCTGAAAATCAATGACATCCTCGCCGCGACCGCGAACGCCTTGTCGCGATTCCATGCGGCAGAGCACATAGCATCGTTCCTCTACGCATTCCGAACAAACAGGAATTCGGAATTTGCTTCGCCGGTTGCGATCTTCTCGAGCTTGAAGCCCATCTTCTCGACAAAATCGATGGCGTCCTTGTCGTAGACGAACTCCATGGGCCAGCCGCCGAGCCAATCGCGGATGTCGGTAAACTTGTTCATGCCGCGCATTTTCTTGTATTCCCGCACCCGCCGCAGGAACGCGGGCAAATTGCGCGGATCTCGGTACATCTCGAAACGCCAGACGTACCAACCGTCCATGAGCCTGCGCCGCAGCCAACCGGAAGCAACGTATCGGCGCTTCACATCAAGCCAGAACTCCGGAGTCGGGTCTTTCTGTACGTCGGCCGAGTAGAGTGCGATGTAGAACAGTCCTCCCGGCTTCACTCGGCTGGCTGCATTTTGAATCGCATGCCAGACCTCGCCCGTGTGATGCAGCACACCCCACGAATAGACCAGATCGTAGAGCGGCAATTTGGCGACGTAGGCATCGTCGAGAACCGACCCCTGCTCCGCGGTCCAATTGGCAGGGTTGCCCGCTTGCGACTGGACAAATTTGCTGGCCCGGACCGAATCCGGATCATAGTCGAAGCCGTCCACCCGGGCGGCGCCTGCATCGAGCATGGCAATCGAATGCAGCCCGCTGCCACAGCCAATATCGATAACCGTCAGGCCATTGAGATCGGAACGCCCCATGAACTGAAGGATATGACGCTTCGAAGTCTGAACCTTCTCCGCGTCGAAATTCTTCTGAATGAAGTCATGCCAATTCTTTCCGAACTCGAAGCGCTTCTCTTCTACCTGGTCCATCAAATTGTCCTCTGGAATCCGTTTAACCATACACCGCGAGCGTTTCATCGATCGCACGCTGAACCCCGAAGCGCTTGAACGCGAACTCAGGACCATCTTTCGCCGCGGCTTCTCGCCAGTGGCCGTCTCGCAAAAGGCGCACGATTTGGCAAGCACTCGATGCCGCGTCCCAGCCTTGGAGAACCCACCCTGACTTGCCGTGATTGACAGCCTCTGGCGCGCCGCCGGCGGGCGTCGTCACGGCGGGCACCCCCAGGAACTGCGCTTCGACCAAAACGTTCGGAAGCCCCTCCGCACGGGAGGTCAGAAGCATCAGGTCCATGCTGGCAATAGCGGCCATCGACTCCTTCAGATGGCCCGCGAAAAACACGGCTCCTGCCAAATCGTCAGCAGCCGCGCGAGCCTCCATGACCGCGCGCAAAGGTCCATCTCCAACGATCAGAAAACGCACATCAGGCAGTTCCCGGCGGATGAGCGCTGCGATCTCCAGCCACAGCATGGGGCACTTTTCCTCGGTGAAGCGCATCACGGTCCCCACAACCTGCGCGCCGGGTTCAATTCCGACGCGCTGTCGGAGCTTGGCGCAATCCGCCTTGTACCCCGCCAGCTCGGACTCATCAAAGGCATAACCATTGCGGACAACGCCAATCGAGTCCTTGGCCAATCCAAGCCACGCCTCGTAAGCCCTCGCGCCAGCCGCACTGTTGTTGATCATCTTGACACCCGGCTGACGCGCGAGCCAGCGGTAGCTTTCACGCATGTATGGCTGATGAAAAACGAAATTGATCGGCGGCAAACTACGTTGCGAGATGATGATCTTTGGCACGCCGGTCAGCACCGCCGCGATACCCCCTTTGATGTTGACTTCGTCGAGCCACAGATGGGCAATCTCGGGGTTCTGCGCCGCCAATGTCTTGGCATAGAGGGCCACGTCGTCCCGCAGTTCCGGCGGCAAGGCATCGACGACGGCCCGCCGCGCCGGTTCGAGGTTACTGTCCACCTCAGTGCCGATGACGCTGGCTGCAATATCCCTGGACTCAAGCTCCGGCAGAAAAAACCTGCTGACTGGGGAGGATAGATTGACGCATGCCACGCGGATGCTTGGCTTCCGGCCTTCGCGAAGCCCCCGCGCCGTGACCACCAATTGGCGCTCTGCACCGCCTGGGCCAAGCGTGCCGATCATCATCGTCACACCGTGCTGCTGCGCAATCGATCTCCTCGCGGCCGAGACACCTTGCCTCTCCAGCTGGATACCGAACTGCCTGAGCGCGCGACGATGTCGTCGATCAGGCATCGCCAGGACGAGCTTGAGAATTCCACGCTCGACCCGCTCCACCATGCTGAGTTCTGCCGGATCGCGCGCCAACAAGGGACGACAGCGAGCCATCTTCGACCAGGCTAACAAATACGCATCTTTGAACGTGACGGTTGGAGATCGACGCGGCCGGTACTGCCGAATACGAGCCATCTTCGACCAGGCGAACAAATACGCATCTTTGAACGTGACGGTTGGAGGTCGACGCGGCCGGTACTGCCGAATAAATGCAATCGTGCGGTGCGGCAGATTGCGACGGACCGCCACGGCGAATGCCCTCGCCACGAATTTTGGACCTATTGCAAACATGGAAGAAACGGTCCGCGCCGGCGGCCGCCATGCAGCATTGCCCTTCGATGTCGCTTGTTCCTCCTTGCCCACGTTCTTCGCCCCCTAGACAAATGGCCTGGCCGGCCCCCGTTCAAATCTTGCGGTCATGGGTTTGCTCGATCCTGCTTAATACGCACGATGGGTTCGGCACTACCTTCGGCCCGGTCGCCCGCTCACGATCGATAGATCCAGGACGGGAGCTTGGCTGCAAACCACCGCAGCGCCCAAGGTCGTTGCGGTCGATCTGCCTTCTCCACAACAGGATCAGCCGACGGACCCGCCTCAACAACCTCGCTATCAACTGCCGAACCGACCGCAATTTCATCGCGGGCGGCCAGCATCCCGTCGGCCATGAGCTCTATATTAAAAGAAGTCTTGACCTGTCGCGGGGCCAGTTGCGCAGCTTTTTCTCTCCAGCGCAAGTTGCCTAGCAAGTCAACGATAGTATCAGCCATAACCCGCGCTGTCGCATCGGGCTTGAATATCTGCCCCGTCTTGCCATCCAGCACAGCCTCGGGAGCGCCTCCAGCGGAGGTCGTAGCGACGGGAACCCCAAGGGCCTGAGCTTCGAGAATGACGTTTGGAAGACCCTCGATACGAGACGCCAGAAAGAACAGGTCCATTGCTGCGATTGCCGCGGCCGGGCGCAGTTCCAGATCGGCAAATATCAATGCGCCGGTCAACCCAAGCTGCTCGGCGCGAGCGCGAACATCATCGAACCGCGCGCCATTGCCCACCAGCAGGAAGCGCACATTCGGCATCTTCTCACGTATCATCGCGGCGACATCGAGCCAGAGGAACGGACGTTTCTCCGTCATCATCCTGAAGACACCGCCAACAATCAGCATCTTCTCATCGATGCCCAACGCGGCTCGGTATTGTTTTCTCAGGACCTTGGGTGCAGCATCATTGTCGAGGTCAATTCCGTTGTGCACGACCTTGATCGCTCCCTCTGGGAGCTCCAGCCACGCGGCATACGCGCGCGCACCAGCATGGCTGTTATTTAGCATCTGCAGGTTCGGTTGCTCTGCCAAGAACCGATAACAATCACGATGGTACCCGTGATAGTAAGGGAAATTGTACGATGGCATATTGCGAAAGCAGAGCAATGTTCGGGGAATCTGCAGTACGGTCGCCGCAATGCCTCCTTTGATGCACACTTCGTCCATCCAGAGATACACCGTCTCGGGATTTACATCCGAGAGAACGTCGTAGTAGGCCCTTACGTCAGCGAGCTCCGGCGACAACAATTCAAATGGATCGGGACCCGCCGTCTTCCCGGATCCGGTCGGAGATTTGGCGGCAGAGAAGCCGTCGATGATTTTGACGCCCGCCTTCTGCAGCCTGGCTCTGAAGAAATTCTCCCGTTCCGTCGCCGGCGGATGGACGAGCGCCACAGTAACTGAATCAATCCCTCTCGATACGATCTGTTCGACCAAGGCGACCATTTGCCGTTCGGCGCCACCCGGGCCCAACGAACCAATGATCATCAGGATTCCACTGCGATGCGGCGACGCCTTTGCTGACGCGCTCGACATCGCCTGCGCAGCAAGGGCCTGAAAGGCCGTTAATTGCTCCTGATAGTCGGTCGCTCGCCCCTTCTGCCCAATGTACAGAAGTCGATTCCCCGCCCCAGCCTGAGTTGGCTTGTTCTGGCGCATGTTCTCAAGCCAATCCGGCAGAGGATCAACGAGCGGCTTTCCGCTCCAGAAGGCATCGTTCGGGACAAAGATGTTGTCGTCGAACCCCACCTGATGCGTCACCACCTCATCGAAGCCGAACCGGGAGAGAAGCGCTTTCAGTGACGATTGATCGAGTGAGCGAACGTGCTGCCAGCGATGGAACAGCAAATTGCTGACCGGGCAGTACGCCATGTCCAAATCGAGGTCTTCGTTGTTGGGCGTCGTGATGACCAACACGCCCCCGGGCCGCACAAAGCGCGCCAGACGATCGAGCGTGACGTCCATGACCTCGTCCAGAACATGCTCGATGACCTCGGACATGATTACGACATCAAAGGTCTCCGTCGAGTCGTCGCCCACGACGCCCAGGAATCCATCGAAATTCTCCAGCGCACGCTGCAGATTTGCCGCGCGTCCTTTCGACGGCTCGTATCCCGCCACGGTCAGGCCCCGCTGGGCCATGAAGCGAAGAAGGTGGCCATCGCCGGCACCGAAATCGAGAATGCGTCCGTGCTTCGGAAGTATGTGATCGATAGCCGTAATGACACTACGGCCGCCAAGCTTCGCGAAACTGAGTTCGGTCAGCCGGGTTTGCCCCACATTGTCCCAGAACCGGTTGACCAGTTCGGGGGTCCACTTCAAGCGTTCCGCAGCCATGTCAGAGCTTTCTCACCATTGTACGAAGCAGCTAAGCCCCATCCTACTGCTTGATCGTGAAGGCCTGCCCCGTTGGCAAAAGCGCGAGATTCTCGGCCTTCGATTCGAAGAATTCGTCAGCTGCTTGTTTCGCACCTGGGCATGATTTGAACCCGTGGTCATCAAGCAGGATAATGCCACCCGCAACCATGCGAGGATAGAAGAACTGAAGCGAGTCGAGCGTGGGCTGGTAGAGATCGACATCGACGTGCACAAAGCGAAACCTGCAGTCGGCCGCTTCGGCAAATCGCGTGGGAATCCAGCCCTTATAAATCCGATAGTTGTCGAACTCTCGCAAGCTCTGCGTCAACTCATCTTCGGCCGCGGTCAGCGAGCCCTTTCGCCAGTACGTGCCATCGACGGAAGCCGGCTCGGACAACCCCTCGAAACTGTCGAAGAGATGAATCGACATCGGTATCTTCCTGAAGGCCTGGCACAGCAAGTAGGCCGTAGCGCCCCTGTACGCGCCGCATTCGGCGGCATCGCCTTCGAGATGAAGCACGAGCTTCAGCAACTCGTTCATCGCATATTTGCGATCAAGCGAATGCCAGTTCCCTACATCCATGAACCTCATGTAGTAGGCAAGGAATGCTTCATCCTCGAGGAATATCCGAGCAAATTCGGAGAATTTGAACTTCGGATAGATGGCTGTCGTCAGCGCCTCCGCCGAAAGATAGCGTTCGAATTCGGAGGATTGAAACTCCAGCCCACGCTTCAAGAGCGTAAGAAGCTGAACAGCCTTGTCCGGCGCAAGGCTCTCGATCTCCGCCGCCAGCCGCGCAGCATCAGAACTGTAGACCGGGGCCGGAGCGGGTTGCACCGGGGCCTCGCTCTCGGTCTTCGCGCGCGGTCCCAGCAACGGCGCCATTATTCGCTTCAACATCCTCCGACAGCTCCGCTTACCCGGGCGACATCCTCTTGTTCAGAGGAGATCACGATTTCACTCTCCAGATTGACCAAGGCTGTCGTGAAAGCCCCTTTTGTGCCAACAACCCGGAATTGAATGGCATCCTCGACGAAATCGATTTTTGCACCATCGTGGAGATGCGCGGCGCCGAGCGTTAGAAAGAAGTCGCCCGCCGCCAACCACATCGTGCAATCGCACGCTATCGTCAGAACATCACCGGCACGGGCTTGCCACGCCACGCCATGGCTGGTCAGGTTGGTTGCCCCCCATACGACAGTTCCCCTGCGGTCCTTGATCGCAAAACCACAGGACAGTGCCGAAATGTCCGCATCGCACCGAAACCGCATCGAAAAGCGATAGTTACTTCCACTCTGAAGGAGCGTTGCGCGCCGTCCGTGCTCATCGAACACCCCCCAATCGAGCAAACGCCCCTCACCCGATCCATATCGAACCTTCGGCGCGATCTCCTCCGCCGGCAGCTCGGAATCGTCGGCATTCTCGACGGTTCTTTGACTGATCGCGTTCTCCAGCCCCGGCGACGACGCCTCTTCGGCCGCGGTCGCCGTGCTCGCTTCCGATTTGCCAAACAGCAGATTGTGATAGACCACCGATATCGGCCCGGCCTCGCCTTCCGCGAAGACTCGTCCGCCTTCCAGAATCAGGGCGCGATCGCAGAAAGTCGTAATCGTGTTGGTATCATGGGACACGAGCAAGATCGTCGCGTTCTTCTGCTTCAGCCGCTGGATCCAGCCGAAGCACTTCATTTGAAACCGCGCGTCGCCAACCGATAGAGCTTCGTCAACGATCAGGATATCAGGCTCGACGCTGATCGCCGTGGCGAACGTGAGACGCGCCTGCATCCCGGTCGAATAGGTCTTGAATGGCTGGTCGATCACGTCCCGCAACTCGCTAAATTCGATGATCGAATCGAGCTTGCGTTCGATTTCCGCCTTGGGCATGCCGAGGCACAGCCCACCCATGAAAATGTTCTCTCGGCCGGTGTAGTCCGGGTGAAAGCCGGTCCCCAGTTCGAGGATGGCGGTGATCCGGCCGTTGACGTCCAAATCACCCGACGAGCGCTCGAGTGTTCCGGCGATGATCTTGAGCAGCGTCGATTTTCCGGCCCCATTGCGCCCAAGAATTCCGACGATCTCTCCACGCTTGAGATCGAGATCGACGGCCTGAAGGGCCACGCGCTCGGTGTGGCGCGGAACGCGGCGAATAACTTCCACCAGCGGATCGATTGCATGCTCATAGACGCGGTACGCCTTTCGCAGCCCGCGCGCACGGATGGCGATTTCAGATCCGGTCATAGCGCGTCACCAAAGCCGTGCTGCAGGCGAGAGAATACCGCGTAGCCGATTGCCAGGCAGGAGACCGCCCCAAGGGGAAAAACAATCCAAGCCGCCGGATGTTGAAAGGCTCCGAAATAGAGCGCGTCCTGCCAGCACCAAACCTGGTAGCTGAACGGATTGAAATGAAAAACCCAATTCATCCAGCTCGGCGTCACATACGGGTTGAACAAGATGGGCTGAGCGAACAGGTTGACCGCACAGAAGATCGTCACGATGTCGCGCAAATCGCGAAAGAAGATGCCGAGGGCCGATAGCATGAGAGCAACGCCGGTCATCGCAATGAGTTGGATCGCAATCAGGAACGGGACGGTCAGAACCATGAAGGTCAGGGTTCCGCTGACCGCAGCGTAGCCGATCGTGAACAGAAGCGCGATTGAGTATGGAAGCGCCGAAGCGATCGCAGTCTTGATCGGCAATACCACGACCGGAAAAATGATCTGCTTCACGAGGCTTGCATGAGCGGTCAATATCGTGGTGGAGCGCGCCAGCAAATCCTGAAACGCCAGCCACGAGACTATTCCGATCAAGACATTGACGGCAAAATCGGGATGCCCGCCGCTGCTACCGACGCGGGTCGGGAATACGTAGGCGAACAGGAGCGAGTACATCAGCATGAGCAGCAGCGGATGGCCATAAGCCCACAGCGCGCCCAGCAGCTGTCCGGTGTGACGATCACGCAACTCTCGCTTCACGAGCTCAGCAACGAGCTCGCGGTGTCCGTACACCGAGCCAAGAAGTGACTGCGCCGCGATCACAGCGAGACCTCCGGATTAGCCGACAGCCACGCTTGCGCCATCAAGACATTCCACAGCGGATAGGCCCAGTTCGCGCCAGCCAGATGCGCTTGCCATCGCTCTCGGATCGGTGCGGGAGTGAACAATTCCTGGTCCTTCAATCTTTTCTCAGCCAACAATTCTTCCGCCCAGTCCCTCAGCGGTCCCCTCAGCCACTCCGCCAGCGGCACGCCAAATCCCATCTTTGGACGGTCAAGCAGTGCACGCGGGACACGGCGATAGAGCACCTCGCGCAACGCCCATTTGGCAACGCCATCGCGATACTTCATATGCCTTGGAAGGGTCCAGGAGAATTCCACGACCCGGTGATCCAGTAGCGGAACCCGCGCTTCGAGGCCGACGATCATGCTGGAGCGATCGACCTTCGTCAGAATGTCGTCAGGCAGATAGGTGAGAGTGTCGATAAGCATCATCCGGTCGAGAAAATTCGGAACGCCGGTCGGGAGATGCGTATCCCAAAGCACCCCCTTGGTCTCGGAAGCTCCGATCACCAGATCGTTCGGTGTGTGCCAATGGCTCAGCATCCCGCGATAGAGCGTGTCGGGATCACCCTCGAGAATGGCCGGGGCGTACCGTTCAACCTTCGAACCAAGACCGTTTATCCGCCAGCGGCCTGGCAGCACCTCGCCGATCTGATCCAAGGCACGCCTCGGAACTGCACGGAGACCTCGAGCCAGCACATTGCGCAAAGCCCCTGGGGCGGGGCTGGCGACCTTTCGCATATCCAGCGCGTAGGCATAGCGGGAGTAGCCCGCGAACAATTCATCGCCACCATCTCCCGAAAGCACGACCTTAACATGCTGACGGGTCAGCTCGCACACCAAGGCGGTCGGCAGTTGAGAGGAGTCGGCGAACGGTTCGTCGTACCATTGCGGGAGATGCTCAACCATATCCAAGGCATGCGAGGCATCAGCATACAATTCGGTGTGGTCAGTTCCGAGATGGCGCGCGACCTCGCGCGCAAAGGGCGCCTCGTCAAATCCCTTCTCCGCAAAACCGATCGAGAATGTATTGATCTTTCGATCTGCGGTCTCTGCCATCAGCGCAGTCACGAGCGAAGAGTCTATCCCTCCCGACAACAGCGAACCAATCGGCACGTCGGCAACCAGCCGGCGCCTCACTGCATCGGACAGCAGAGCATCAAGGCGATTGATCGCCTCGCCCTCGTCGATTTTCGATTTGCCGCCTACCGACGTCTCAACGAGGCCTCTGAGATTCCAGAAACACTCAGTCGAAACTTCGCCGCCAAGCTTGGTCTTGAGCATGGTGCCCGGTTCAAGCTTGTAGGTATCCTTATAGATCGTAAAAGGCGCCGGGATATAGTTGTGGCGCATGAACGAAGCCATCGCGTTGCGATCCAGGGCTGGCGCCCAGCCCGGAACAGCGCGCAGCGCTTTCAATTCCGAGCCGAAGGTCAGCACCCCGTCAATTACGCTCCAGTAAAGCGGCTTGATTCCAAGGCGGTCGCGCACAAGAGTCAGGTCGCTAGTCTGCTTGTCATAGAGCGCGATGGCGAACATGCCGATCAGGCGCGGCACCACGTTTTCGATGCCCCATTCCGCGCAGGCCTCGAGGATAATTTCAGTATCCGAGTGACCTTTGAGCCGACGATTGGTCCGCTCAAGATCGGCCGCAATCTCGTTATGGGAGTAAACTTCGCCATTGTAGACAATGACGAACCGCCCACATCCCGACGTCATCGGTTGAGCGCCCGTGGGGGTCAAATCACGGATCGCCAGACGTCGGTGACCGAAGCCCACACCTCGTTCGCTGTCGAGCCAAGTGCCGCGCGAATCCGGCCCACGATATGCGAGGCTATCGGTCATTTCGTCGAGGACCCGCTGCGATAGAGGCCCGCGGCCGCCTGGCCGAAGTCGCATGAAACCCGCAATGCCGCACATTACTGCGCCCCTCTCCCCCTGGCCGTAGACACTGTTCAGATCACTGAAAAAAGCAGAGCAGCAAGGAACCTGTATTTGACGCAATCATTGCGCTGCATCCTGATGCTCCTGGTGATTCAAGCCCAGCAAGCTTGGAGCCAGTACACGGCCTGATCCGTAGAGGCGTACCGCTTCATCGAAAGCCCGACTGGGATTGGCTACATCGGTGATCATCACAGCATCAAATGGAATGGCAACACGATCGTAGCCAGCAACGACCTGGACCCCGACGAAACGCGTGTCGCCTGCATTTTCATCAACAATTGCGACGATCGAGACACCGCAATCGACAGCCGACAGCATGGCAATCTCGGCCAAGTCCGACCTTCCACAAAGCACCAGATTCTGGAAATGCTGCGCCTTCGCCAATTGAAGGACCTGCGCACAATCGGCCTTGGCCTGACGAAAAAACGAGAAAGAGGACGACAGATATTCCACGGTCAGGCGCGATTTCTCAGCGAAGCCCTTTGGCGTCAGGTAATAGGCGTAGCGACGCGCCGGCGCCTGGCTGACTTTGACAAGGCCCTTCTTGATGCATCGCTTGAGGTAGGCGTTAACGAGGCCAAGCGCGATACCAAGCTCCTCCGCGATGCGGCGCTGCGATTGCGCGCCGTCATCGACGGAATTCAGCAAATTAAGGACGATCCGTTCATCCTCCCCGCTAGAATCCGGCAACGTGTGGTCCATTGAGACTCCCCCTCCGCCGGCGACAGATAGTCCGTTCATGCCGTGAACGTCAAGTCGAACGTTCACGATGTGAACAATTCAATCCATTGAATTTATTGTAGAATTTTATGGCTAGCTAATTGAGCCAGCAAATTGGCATGTTCGGACGGGCGCCTTTTCTTAGCCTGGATGCAAACGCCCACTCACTACGGCGTACCGATAGTATTCGCTCGGCGCTGCCACCGGCCGCGTTCGAACGCCGCCAAATGGACTGACCATACCCCTGCCCCCAGTAGTTGCGTTCGATGAATAACATTCCAGAGTGCGCTGACCGCAATGTCGACGAACAACGACGCCTCGGAATGAGCGGTCACCACATCCGATAAGCGCCTGTACTGGGCGGTTGGAGCTGGCGCAAATCAAGAGCAACCGCGTCGAAGCGTCCGCGCAGCAGCAGCCGGCGCTGTGATAGACCCAGGCGGCACAAGCAGCGCATCGCTCGAACTTCGTACCCACCAAATCTGATGATGTCGCACCCGAACCATGCGGCAGGCCGCCGCACTGCTGGTGGACGTGCGTCATCCCGTGGTATGACTGCGGCCCTTCGTGACGTTGGCGACGATGCTGATGGCCTACTTGCGGTCCTGCTGCTCCCTTCGAGACGACACAGATTTTTCATGCTCCCGATTACCCATGACATCCGGGCTTCCGACAATCCTGCTTCGACTGATCAATGAATCCCCTAGAAATCAAGCTGAAGGGTCGCATCCTCTACATCGCTAACGAGGATTGGGCGTTCTTGCTCAATCGCCTGCCAATGGCGCGGGCAGCGCGTGACGCCGGCCTTGAGGTTCATGTGGCGACCAATGTGAGCAGCGGCGCCGCCTCTATCAAGGCGGAGGACTTTGTACTTCACCAGATCCCCTTCCAACGTGGTCAACGGGCGATGCTCACGGCTGCTGCGGCGCTGAAAGCTATCCGGGAGGTGGAGCGCGCGATCAAGCCAAGCATCGTGCACCATTCCGGGGTGCAATGCTGCGTCTTTGGTTCGCTGGCTGCGCTCGACCGGAGATTCCCCGTCGTCAATGCGATCACCGGGCTCGGCTATATCTTCACGTCATCGAGTTCGCAGTCACGTCTGCTGAAGCGCGTCCTGACCCGACTGCTGCCTTGGCTGCTCAATCGAAATCGCAGCTACACAATCGTGCAAAATCCCGACGACCGCGAGGCGCTAATGGCGCTCGGTGCCAAGCCCGACCGCATGACGTTGATTCCGGGATCTGGCGTTGATGATGAATCACTGCAGCCGCTACCTGAGCCGGCAGGCCCGATCACGATCGGATTCGCGGGGCGGCTGCTGGTCGACAAAGGCATCCGCACTCTGGTTCACGCCCACGGTCTACTGCGCGATCAAGGACACGATATCAACCTTATCATCGCAGGAAATCCTGACCCGGCGAATCCATCGTCCGTGTCACACGAAGAGATCGAAGCCTGGATCGCACGACCGGGCATCACGTGGCTCGGGCACATCGACAACATCGCCTCGCTGTGGCGCGCTTCACACATCGCGGCATTGCCTTCGTATCGTGAAGGGCTTCCGGGAGCGTTGATGGAAGCAGCCGCCTGCGGCAGGCCCCTGATTGCGACGGACACGCCTGGCTGCCGCGAGATTGTGCTTGCTGATCAAACCGGCCTCTTGGTACCACTCGAGGACCCAATAGCCCTGGCAAGCGCAATTCTGCGGCTTGCTGAAGCGCCTGAGTTGCGGGCGAGGTTCGGTGCTGCGGCGAGACGACGCGTGTCGGAGCGATTCTCTGCAAGGATTATCGGCTACACGATCACTCAGCTCTACGGTGACATATTGGCGCGCAATGAGACACCACTGACTGCTTCGAACGCCCGAACCGATCGATAACCGCGACCTCGCCGATCGCGGCCCACTGAACAAGCGAACTGACGCAGCCGGCGTCAAAGCGATGTCCCTCACAGGCTGCGGCCAACGTGTCGTGCCGTGCTTGATATCACCACTATTCTCCGGGCTCCTGCGCCGGCGGCCGGGCCTGTGAATGCGGCAGTTGCCAAGGAAATCTCATGAACTCCTCCATGGGACTCGCCCACAGAAACGCCCGCGCAAGCGGAGGCTGGCTGAATTGCTTTGCTGCTCGTTCGAAATTGGCGACTTGTCAACCTGCTTCCTGGTGTTTACAGGACAACGCAATCGTCAAGCACGACCAGAGAGTTCCGCTCATGGAAGCAACTCGGCTCACTCGAAATCTTGGGTACCTTCGGTCCCGGGACCAGCCATACCTGTGATGACCGGGAGAGCCCAAGCGAACGAAGCAAGCACGGCGTCGCCGCGGAATTGCGGCGCGGTTCGTTGATCCGGCCCAGCCGCGCAGCGGCGCCGGCCGAACTCAAGATACGCTGCGCCATGTTCGCAAGGCTCCGCATCCGCGAAAGATGACGAACGTCATCACGGCAATTGTTGGCAATTGTTGCTTCGCTGAGATAACAGAGGCTTACTCTTGGCACCAAGCAGGTTAAGTTCTCGAATCTTCGAATTCGCAGGCCGCCAGCCACACTCACCGGCCGCGTATGACCTGCAACGGGACTGGCAGCATGAATACGAACGAGATCGCGGTAGCGGGCAAGATTTCAACGCGCGTGAGCTTGGGCGTATTGATCAGCTTCCATATCGTCGCCTGCTGCATCTCGCTCGGCTATCTCAGCCGCAGCTACGGCAACTTCCATATTTTTTATGATGCCGAACTGCTCAACGGGGCGATCGCAACGATCGCCGCGTTTGCTGCTCTCTCCTACCTTTTCGTCCTCGTTCCATTCAGCTTTGGTTATTTTCTCAGCTTTTATTTTTACACCATGATCCTTGGATACCTCTGGCTAAATTGTTTCTCCCGCTTCGAGTACAATCACTGGCTCAGCGGAGCCTCTGCCGTCGCGTCCATGATAGCATTCATGGCGCCATCACTCCTCGTGACATCTCCGATCCGACGAGTGTTCACGATTAGCGAAACAACCTTCTACCGCGCATTGACAATTATCTTGGCAGTCGGCGTGGCCACGATCCTGATAGCCGCAAGCTATAGCTTCAAAATGGTCTCGCTCGGGCAGATGTACGACTTCCGCGACAAGATCAACATGCCCTCCCCGCTCGTCTACTGCATTGGCGTCGTTTCGAACGCCCTGTTGCCCTTCACCTTTGCTTGCTTTGTGGAGCGGCGGAATTACTGGCGAGCTGGACTGACGCTTGTCCTATTGCTGCTTGTCTACCCAATCACGCTCAACAAGATCGCGTTCTTCACACCAATGTGGCTTCTGGCCATGGCTGTACTGACGCGCCTGCTCGATTGCCGAATTGCAGTTGTGCTCTCGCTATTCGTACCGCTGATTATCGGCGTCGTCTTGTACGCCATCCTCGGCATCAGCGACACGCGCTATCTCGATATCGTCAATCTTCGAATGATTGCTACGCCTTCAAATGCGATGGATATCTACAACGACTTCTTCTTCAACCACCCTCTCACATCCTTCTGCCAGATTACATTTGTCAAAACCCTCGTCTCTTGTCCCTATCCGGTTCAGTTGGGAGAAGTGATGCAGCAGGCCTACCGGCTCGGTAATTTCAATGCCTCCCTTTTCGCGACCGAAGGGATCGCTTCGGTCGGCGTTCTCCTGGCGCCGATCCCGGTTTTGGCATGCGGACTTGTAGTCGCTCTCGTCAATCGATTTTCCTCGGGCCTTCCTCCTCGCTTCGTCCTTGTATCTGGTGCGATCCTTCCTCAGATCCTCTTGAACGTGCCATTCACGACAACCCTCCTCTCTCACGGCGCCGCCGTACTTTTTCTGCTATGGTATCTGACGCCGCGCTCAGTCTTTGCATCGCAGAGTGGGTCTGTCGCCGTCGAGAGGAAGCTTGAAGAGCACCTCGCATGACCATCAAGCGGTCGATGTTGGTTAGCGATCGCATTTGGTGCGAGCCAACACTGCATTTTGCCCTGATCTACGCCGCATCCTGATCTGCAAACTGGACACGACATGTCGAAGCGATTTCAGCGGAGGCTCGTTCTCGCGACCATTTTTGGAGCGATCTTATACATTCCGCTCGGGCTCTACCTCGATACGCTTCCGCCTTGGCGTGAGCCGGACCCGGGCCTCATCCGCCCGCCATTCAAACATTTTGGCGGCAACGCTTGGCAATATCTGACACTTATCCCAGGCGCCGTCTCGGACAGCAATGAGGCACCCAGTCGGTCTCGGCTTGAAGTGACAGAAGACCGTCACGCTCTCGGACCAGCTCATACGACGCACGTCGATATCGCCGAGAAAGGAAACGGACGATACTCTCATTGGCAGTCGTCCTTGATTTTCTCGACGAGCGACAACAGCGACCCGAATACAAACGGGCGAGCCTACCGAGTCATTGATCCAGACGCGAAGGACCCCTTCGTTTCGCTCCGAATTCCTCATCGTCCAAGTTTGTTGAGCCGGCTATTCCCATCGAGGTTCGATCACTGAACCTCTCGCCCCTCCAGCTTGCGCGTTTTGCATCTGGAAGCAGATATTCACGAGCGGTCAGAACACGAGGTGACCAAGAAGCGGATCGAGCGATCTTTGACCGGACACCAAAAGCAGCGCACGGAGCCAGCAAGATCAATCCTATTGCGATTGCATTGGGATAGTGGAAAACGACGTCCTGCATGTTCTCAATGTGCAAAACGTACTCGGGATTCAAATAGTCCTCATTGTCGGATCGACTCGATACGTAGCGGTAGATCTCGTTGGCGTTTCGCCCAACCTGCTTTTGTGTACTTCGCGGCTATCTCCGCTCGCAAGACGCCGCGCCGCACGTCGTACCTGTAAGCCGAAATCCCATAGTCTGGATCAACCAGGTAGTCGTGCCCACCGGCAGCAAACTTTACGAGCACACGGCCACCGACATCGAACGCCCACGCTTGAATTCCATTTTTGCGAAGAATCTCGGAAGTGATCACTGCGCGCTGGCCACAGAAGCCGCATATCAGCGTACGTTTCTGAAGAAGGCCCTCGCTCCAAATTAGGCTCGCGTCGATTAGTGCTAACTGAGCAAGAGCTGCAGAAAGAACACGCTCAATCGGTGTCAACGAGAAGTCGCCCGGTTCGCAGTTGTAGCTGGTGTAGTGCACCGCGAGCGCGATCCGGTTCGCGTAGGCGACATCGTCGGTCTCAGAAGGACGTCGGATGAGTTCGGCGTCCGGAATCCCGCTAAGTGTGCGCCCGCTCACATAGTCGTATCCGGGTACACCAACTTGCCTGCCTCGCGATTGCCTAGGCAGAAGCTGCGAAGCAGAGACGGCCACCAGCAAGATTGCGACGACGGTCCGCAGCAGGGTCGGCCTTCTGAGCCTCGGCAGGGTCCTCAGCCAGTTCATCGGCGGCGACGCTCTTTGTTGAGGGCGCTCTTAAGCTCCGTACTGCACCCGCATGAGACGCAAGACGCTTCTTGTGCTTGAACACATTATTTTCAAACGGTGAGAGCGTGAATAGCTCAATTGAGCTATTCAGCGTGCAGATTTGGCCCGCCAGAAACCTACAGAAACACTGGTGCAATCTGAAACCCAAGAACCACATTGGCTAACCAGGTGACGGAGCGCTTGGTGACTCTGCCGGCGCGCCTGGAAAATCGTGGAGGGCTAGCAGGCAGCAAGGATTGCTGCCGAGCGCAATTCAAATATCAATCGATGAAGGGCAAGCTATCTTCCTGAATTGCGAAGCTTAGCAGCGTCGATGGCCGGCTCGGCGATCATGGTGG
Source organism: Bradyrhizobium sp. USDA 4506 (assembly GCF_054058795.1). Classification (NCBI taxonomy): domain Bacteria; kingdom Pseudomonadati; phylum Pseudomonadota; class Alphaproteobacteria; order Hyphomicrobiales; family Nitrobacteraceae; genus Bradyrhizobium; species Bradyrhizobium sp. USDA 4506. Next base: position 4,166,815 of record NZ_JBSSBM010000002.1, read on the forward strand.
TCGCTTATGAGGTAGCGTGGGGTCACGTCTTGCCGCCCCCAGGGGGCTGGCCTTCAACTCACGGCGGTTTGCCGGATAGCGTCCGAAAAGCTTCGCGCGAACGCACGGACATTGTCGTCCTGATGCGGGACAATGTTTCGTACCGTCGGAGGGCTATTCATCTCCGAAATCTGCATCAGATGATCCGCCAGCGAGACCGGGTCATCGACGCCGAAATAGCGGGCGGCACCTGAGGTCTGCTCGCGGTGCACGTCGATATCCGACAGGATCACTGGAACGCCAAACGACTTCGCCTCCTCGACGGTCGTGCTCCAGCCCTCGAAGCGCGATGGGTTGATCAGTGCGGTTGAAGCGCGCAGCAGCGCGTAGACATGCGGCAGCGGGATAACGCCAAGGTGGCGAAACTGCGCTTCAAGGCCGCGCTTTTGGATCTCGGAGTTTACCAGATCATAGTAGCCCGGCTCGCGCCGGTCTTCCTTGCTGCCGGATGCACAGATCACCACGTCGATCGCCCGCCCCTTCAGGATCGTCAAGGCGTCGACGACGAGCTGGTGGTTCTTGTGGCGATAGAACTGATTGGGCAGGTAGAAATAGTTCGCCGGCAGATTATATTCCGCGATTACGTCCGACGGGTCGGTGTTCAGGAACGCGGCCGGTGGCTGGGTCGCGAAGCGAACGACGCAGACCTTGTTTCTTGCGCCTGGATAGTAGGCCTTGAAATCACGCAGCGCGCTCTCGCTGCTCAGCATGATGGTTCGGCCCGAGGCGATTTGCATGCGAAAGCCAAGCTCGCGGCGCCAGCGTGCCGTCGTTGGAAACAGTTGCGGCAGCGAGCGGTGCTGCAGATCCGGAATCCACGCCACTGCCGGATGCGCGAGCCGCCAACCAAAGAAACGTGCCGATTCGACGACGACATCAATCCCGGCGCCTCGAAACGCCGCCGCGGCTCCCCGATCCAGACCGATCCCGAGTGCCGCGGCCAACCCTGGCTGTCCATCGAATGCTTCCGATCGAACGACCTCGACACCCGGTATTGCGGCAAGCTCCGCGAGCTCATTCTCCTCGGCCCTGTTCCCGGCAAAGACGATCGGAACAAATTCGCCGGGCAGAAACCTGGCAAGCGCCGCAAACAGATTGCGCTGATAATTGTAGCCGCCGGCCCATAGCCGTCGCGAAATGTGACTGAACGCGAACCGCAACGGGCGGGGCGTCACGAAGCCTGCCCCTTGAACCAGGCCACGTAATCGGCAAGGCCCTGATCGAGCGGAATGCACCAATCGAACCCGATCTGGCGCAGCATTGCATCGTCGGCCAGCAGGCTGACGGGATCACCGGGCCGGCTTACGCCGGAGTGTCGCACGACGGCGCTGCTGCCCCACTGGCGGACGAGGCCGGCTGCGATGTCGGCAACGCTTGTCCCGCGGCCCGAACCGCCATTGATGACCCGGAAGGTCTCCTGCGGCGGCGGTTCCGCCACACCGACAAGCAACCTCGCGACATCGCGAACGTCGGTCCAATCACGAATCTCGTTGCCGGTCCCGCCAAGCGTGAGCGTCTGCTCCTTGGCCTGCAGCCGCGAGCAGATGTCCCAGAGCAGCTGTTTACGCAAATTGGGTCCATAGACAGAGAACAGCCGCACGATCGTGCAGCGGATACCGAATGACTGCGCGTAGCTCCGGCACAAGTGCTCCATCATGAACTTGTGCTGCCCATAGGGCGACATCGGAGTCGGGATGGCACTTTCGGGGATTGGGCCAAAATGGTCGGCGCCATAAACGGCCGCACTCGACGCCGCGATCACTGGGCAGTTCGGCGCGGATCCGCGTAGCCATTCGAGCAGCCGCGCCGTGCTCACGACAGTCCGCGAGAAATCCTCGAATGGGCGTTCGATCGAGACGCCGACGGACGATGCGCCGGCCAGATGAAAGACGTGCGTCGGCAGCCCGTGCGCAGCCGCAAGCGCGTTAAGATTGGCCGCGTCGATTTCACCATTGGTCCAGCTCGCCAAGCCAAGCCGCCGGGCTTCCGCTGCGTCAAGCGCCCCGTGTCCGACGCCATGCACCGCACGGCCCGTCCCCGCCAACTCGTGCACGAGATGGCGGCCGATGAACCCGTTTGCGCCCGTAATCCAGACGATCATGCGTTTGACCCAGCCAAACTAAGTTTCAAGGACTGATCTTACAACACGCGCCGGGTTGCCGGCGACGACCGTGTCCTCGGCAACGTCTGCGGTGACGACCGAACCGGCCGCCACAATCGCGCGGGCACCGATCCGAACACCCCGCATCAGGAATACGCCTGCCCCGATCCAGGCATCGTCGTCGATCACGACAGGGCGCTCATCGAGATCCAGTTGACGCGGATGGCCCCTAGTAAACATCTCCTGAATCTGCCGGTGCCGCGCCACATGGTCCACGGGATGGGTCAGATTGTCGAAGACGTTGACGTCGTGCGCGATCAGCACCCGGTCTCCAATACGGATCGATCCAGCGGACCATATCCGCGAATTCTCCCCGACATAGCACCATGATCCGATTTCAATCAGCCCGCCATGGGCGAACGTCAAGAGCTCGCCCCGGATAATGCTGTTCGAACCGATGACGATGCAGTCGCTGTCACCGCGAATATTGCGGATGCGTGCAGTCGGCATCAGCCTGGCATGCGACCCAAGGCGACAGGTCGCGCGCCCCAGTATCCGCTGCAGCCAGTAATCGAGATTCATCTGATCAACTCGATGCAGGCAATAGCACGCGCACAGCCCGCCCTGTCGTCGAGCCGACCGCGTCCGCTATGCGGGTCAAATGCAGTCGCATTCGCAACATCGGCCTCCGTTGCCCGACGCCAGCCCCTCTTGTCATAGCCGAAGAATTCGAGCTCGTGGGACGAAGGCGCAAAGGCGTCGATCAAGGCCTGGATCATCGCCCGGTCGAAGACCTGAAACCACTCGAAATTCTCATATCGCCCGTATGGCACCGTGATCAGGCAGCGTCCGCCGGGAGCCATGATCCGTCGAAACTCACGCATCGCATCGGCAAAGCCATGCTTGTTGGTTTCGGATTTGGCCGGATCATCAGTGTAGAGCATGGTGTTGTCCAGCCCGACATGCTCCAGCGTGGATATGCTGATAATGGTGTCGAAGGCACTATCCTCGAACCTCGTCTTGCGAAAATCTCCGAAGACGTAGGAGTAGCCCTGATACCAGTAGCACCGCTTCTCCGGTGCCAGCGTCATGATCGTGAGATCCGCCTTGCGCAACGGATCGCGGCCGAGAATGTATTCGTGATTCAGCGTCGATCCCGCATCAAGCATTCGTCCCAGTGGGACACCATCGCGGCGCAACCGGTCGAACAGCCATGGATATTCGACGACTCGTTCATCGATGCCGATGCCAAATGTCTCGGGCAGCGGGCGACCCGATCGGACGGCGGCCGTGTCGATTGCAGTCTGAATGGCGTTCTTCTTGCGCGTAAAATAGCCGACCGACCAGGGCCGACCGCCTCTCGCAAAGTAGACAGGCAATGCAAGCGCGTCAGCCATCTCCTTGATTTTGAAAACGAGACCGTCAACGTGCATGCCTGCTCCTAGATGCGCTCCAAGAGGTTTTCAAATAGAACCCACTGGCGCTCTTTGCTATACAAATCTCCCACCGCTCGCCGCCCCCGCTCGGCTTTGGCCTTCATGTCATCCCAGTTCCGCAGGCTATTCTCGATCTGGGCGAGGCAGTCATTGCCCGCCTCGTAGGTCACAATCGTCTGCCCTGGATCCATTCCCTCCGGATAGTTGCCCGCATCCGACACGAGCAGCGCCCCGCACCCCATCGCCTCGAAGCAGCGCATATTGCCGCGATCCTTGCCGGCCATGTCGATTGCGCCGTTGAGCACGATCTTCGCTGATCCGAACAGCTCGTAGAGGTCCCGGCCGAACAGCGGCAGCCTTGCGATGCGCGCGATGGCGTCGGGCCGCCGGTGCTTGTGCAACGGCAGCAAGCGGCCGACCGCGCTTTCGGCAAGCCGCGTCAGCCGCGACGCATCGAGGCAGAACACGACGTTGCGGTCACCAGCGAGGGCCGCAACCTGTTCGAGGGTTCTGCCCCGCGCGCTATGATGCCGCGAATATCCACCGACAAACGCCACGTCGATCGGCCGTTCGCCGTGGCCGTACTGCTCCATGACGGGGTCGATCGCGGGAAAGAAGAGCTCCGCCCGGCACCCCTTGCTGCGCCACGCCTCGAGGATCGAGGGGAAGTTTCCAAGCACCGCGCCATAGGCGGTGAGATCAGCATTTCCGGAAGGCGCGGCGCGCCAGCACAGCGTCTTCTTCACGCAGCCGGGAAGCTTGGCGACAAACGCACTCGGATGGCGCACCGGATCGAGATTGTAGAACACCTCGGTTCTATGATGCTCGATTTGCGCGAGCAGAATGGCCTCGAGCGTCGGCGATTCCTTCATGCCCTGCTCACGCGCCCACTGGCGCTGCAGCACTTCATCGTCGCCATTCGTGAAGAAGGCTTCAGCTGCGCCGTCGAGCACGGGCTTGAGAAAATGCGCGGCGCCAAACCGATCGTGCAGAAACACGTCGCGGCGCGCGTCGAAACTTGACGCCTTTGCCGCGAGCTGGTTCAGCCTCGGCAAATAGGACGGATAGAGACCGCTATTCTGGAACAGACGCATTGGTTACGCGGACCTTGCCAACATCCATTTCATGTTCAGATAAGGCCAGATCCGGCCGACACTCTTCCAATCCCAGCTCTGCGACGCCGTCAAGCGGCCGACCGCCTTTCGAAGGGGCGTTTCGTCGACGAACTCGGCAAATGCCGGAACATTCCGCTCGAGCAGCTCTGCTGTCCAGCCCGCCAATGGCCCGTTCAGCCATTCCGGCATCGGCGAGTTGAAGCCTACCTTGCGGCGCGCGGTGCGGATGCTTTCGGGCATCAGGTTCGCCATCGCCTGCCGCGCCACCACCTTGGTCAGGCCGTCTGCCGACTTGCTCGTTTCCGGCAGCGCCATCGTGTAGGTGACCAGCCGCCAGTCCATGAACGGCATGCGGACCTCGATCCCGTGCGCCATCGAGAGCCGGTCGAAATTGCGCAGGATGGTGGGCAGCGTGGTCGAATGGAACATGCGGTAGAGGCGCCGGTTCAACGCACCCCATGTATCAGGCAATTCGTCATCCTCGGCGACCAGCGGCAGCGGCGCGGGCGCGGCCGTAGCGCCTCCGCGCAGGAAGTAGTGCCCCTCGCGCCTGATCATCTGCGCGCGCAGGAAGTCGATGCCGCGTTGCGCCAGCTGCGATCGTGAGGTGAGCGCGGCTGCTGCGTTCCGGATCCGGAATGCGGCCGACTGTCCCTCCTGCAGGTAGGCGCCCATCAATTCGTCCGCGCCGTGGCCGTCGAGTGACACGGTGACGTTCTGGCGCCGGAGTTCGCGATAGATCAACCACGGCGCGCTCGGCAGTCCGATATAGACGTCGTCATTGTCGTCGAGGATGCGGTCAAGGTCGGTGAGCGCGTCGGAGCGCCCGATCTCGAGGAAGCTCGGTGCCACCTCGGCCCACGCGGCCGCTTCCTCCGCCATCGGCCGCTCGTCATTGCTGGCGCCGGGAAAGGTCGCGACAAAGGCGTGCCGCCAGGCGGTCGAGTCACGCGGCCCCATGCCGGCTTTCTCATGGGTCGCCATGGCGCAGATCACCGCGGACGAATCGAAGCCGCCGGACAGGCAGGTCCCGATCGGAACGTCGCTGCGCATCCGCAGCGCGACGGAATCCTGAAACAGGTCGCGAAAGCGCTCGACGCGCGCGGTCTCGGTGTCCGGGATTGCCGACAGATGGTCCACGGTTCGCCACCAGCGGCGCACCTGCACACGCCCCTGGCGCAACCACATGCAGTGGCCGCCCTGCAGGCGGCGCAGTTGCGCGAACAGCGTCCGCTCGCTGCCTTCGATCCCGAACGGGTCAAGCAACAGCCGCCGCGCCACGTCGACATCGAGCGACGTCTCAACCAGCCCACTCCGCGCCAGCGCGCGCTGCTCGGACGCGAACACGAACCGCTCGGATGAAAACGCATACAGCATCGGCTTGATGCCGAAGCGATCGCGCGCCAGGAACAAATCATCCGTGGCCGTGTCGTAGATCGCCAGCGCCCACATGCCGTTGAAGCGCAGCAGCATGTCCTCGCCCCACGCCTGCCAGGCGGCGAGGATCACTTCGGTATCGGACTGGCTGCGAAAGGCTGCGCCCTTCGCCTCGAGTTCGCGGCGCAATTCGAGGAAGTTGTAGATCTCGCCATTGTAGACGATCACATGGCGGCCGTCGCCTGATGCCATCGGCTGATAGCCACCCTCGCCTGGATCGATGATGGCGAGCCGGCGATGGCCGAAGGCGACGTTTCGCTTGGCATTGAACCAGGTGCCCTCGCCGAACGGACCGCGATGCGCGATCAAATTGGTGAGCCGCGAGATGTCAGCCGGCTCCACGGGAGCGCCGCGCAGATTGACGATGCCTGCGATACCGCACATGTCTAGACGGCCTTGAAGGGCAAGAAGCGAGTGATGATGACGTGGAGATCGCGCCAGCAGACGGCGCGGTAGGGACCCAGTTGCGACACGGCAACGGCGGCAACAAAGATCGCCGCCGCCGACATACCGTACAGCGACACCACATACCACCATGACGGCGCCTGGTCGAATGACACATGGCTGAGCTGCGAGCGCAGCGCCAGCGCAACGGCGATCCCCGTCCCGAGCGGGATCAGGACGAAATGCAGCATCCGTGACCACATCCCCGAAAGCCTGAAGGTACGCCGCAACAGCAGCACCGTGATCACCATCTGCGCAACCATCCCGACACAGGAACTCCAGCCGGCCGCCTGCCAGCCGAAATACGGCAGCGCAATGGCGCTGGTCGCCAGCGTGAAGATGCCCGTGACGAGCGAGATCAGCGCGTTGGAACTGGAGCGCCCCTGCGACAGCAGATAGAACGCAAACACATTGGCGCTGGACCCCAATATTCCGCTGATCGCAAGCACCACCAGCACCAGCTGGGCCTCGGCGGCGACCTCGGCGCCGGTCCATCGATGCAGCAATGCGCCTGCGACCGGGATCAGGCCACCCAGCGCGCTCGCGGCAAGCACATTGAGAATCCAGGACGAGCGAAGCAGGAGGTCGACCTTGCGATCGTCATCCTCTCTCTGCAGGGTGCTGAAGAACGGGAACAAGATCTCGCCGATCTTCAGCACACCGATATAGACAGCCTCCTCCAGCCGCTGCGCGACGCTGTAGAAGCCGACGAATTGCGGTTGCAGCAGCGCGCCGAGCAGATAACGGTCCGCCTGGCCTGCGAACAGCGCGCCGCTTTGCGCCGCGACCTGCCAGCCGCCAAGCTTCACCAGTGCACGCAACGCGCCGCGATCGAGCGCCGGCCGTGCCAGCCAGTCACTGATTGCGCGTCGCGACCAGGCGACGACCATCAGGAGATTGGTTGCGAAGCCCAAGGCCTGACAGCCGATGAAGGTCGAGGCGCGCGGTGCGTGCGGGATCAGCAGCAGCATCGACATCGTCGTCACCACCGTGCCCGTGATGCTGATCGACGCGATCCGCCGATAGTCCTGACGCGCCGTGAACAGCGAGAGGAAGACGGCGAACAGGCACTGGAACAGCCAACCGGCGCCCGCCAATGCGAAGGCGAGCCCGAGGTCGTCGGCGGCCGGGCCGCCGAGGTGGAATCCCAGCCGTGCGAGCGGCGCGCCGGCAAAGGCAAGCAACGCCGCGATCAGGCCGCCAAGGACGATGGCAAGCGCGAGAGCGGTCGCGAAAAATCGCCGCGCCTGGTCGTGGTCGGACGGTTCCAGCCTTTGCGCGAGTTCCCGCGCCGTCGAAAGGCCGAGCGCATTGCTGAACATCAGCGCCGGCGCGACACAGGCCGTCACCAGACCCGCAACGCCGAACGCGGCGAGACCGAGCTGGAAAATCACGAACGGCAGGATCGCGAGGTTCAGCAGCACCGCAACCGCGAAGGCGGTCGCGTTCCATGCCGAGTTACCGAGCAGATGGGATGGACCCTTTTTCACCGCCATGCCCGCTTTCGGTCCATCGCTCCGATACGCCTCAAGTGCCTCTTCCGTAAGGGCAAAACCCATTCGGCATGACGACGGGCTAGCAGCCGGCGCGGTGATTGTCGAGGGTTGGCAGACGGCGGGGAGCGTGGGACCAGGCCAGGGCCGCAGCAAAGGCACGAGCCGATCTCCACGGAACCATGGCTGGTTGCTTGCGGCCTGGCTTGTCGTTCAAGCAACAATTGGAAAGGCCTGTCTAAATTCTAAAGCAGATAAGCACAGACCCAAAGCCGCCCGTTCAAACAAGAGGTATCTAAATGCCCTTTCCGCCACATCCCGAGCCCTGTCGGGCTTCGGCATGCTCGATCTGACCCAGGCACGTTCCGGGCTCACTGTAACCGGTATGAGCTCCCACGTCCGCGATGATTAGCGGTCGCGTGCGTAGCGGATGGGCATCCAGTGCTGGCGCAGCGCCTCGACGACGGTTGGGATATCGAGGTAGGCGTTACGGAGGAAATCCTCGGTTTTGCGACCGTTTCGTGGCGGTCCGAGCAGCGGACGGGCCTGATCGTCGCGACAATGCAGCAGGATGGGCAGCAGCAGGCCGTGATTGACGTTGTTGACGTCGAGCAACGGCGCCCACGCCGACAGTCTGAGCCGCATCGCGGCATAGAAACCCTGGCACCAGGGATGCGCATCGATGTTGCCGCTGGGGTCGCGCCGGTGCATCGGCTCGAACCGATCGGGGGCAGTCGAGAGGGTGTTGCTGATGTCGTTGTGGCGCAGCGCGACGGCGGAGATCGCGGCGAACTCCGGCGTGCCGCCATGGTTGAAAGCGTCGGCATCGATCGCGAGCAGCGGGCAGATCCAATCGAGCGGGCTCATTGACACCGGTCCGGCCACGATCGCGGCGGTATAGCCGTCGAGCATGGGAATGCTGGTGGCGGCAGGATGGCGATCGACGCGATCCTGGAGCCATCGCTCGAGCTCCGCAAGCGACATCGCGGCTGACGCCATCGACGATGCTGCCTTATGGCGACGTGGGCTCATGCCGCTGCCTGCGGTGTGTGCCGGCGCGCCGCCTTCCAGTTCCAGGCGAGCAGCTCGTGCAGCTGATGGCTCTTGGTTCGCCCGGACACGATGCGCTCCAGCACATCGGTCAGGTAGGCCTGCGGGTCGAGCTCATGGAGTTTTGCCGTGTTCACGAGCGGCGCCAGGATCGCCCAGCTCTCGGCGCCGCCTTCGCTGCCGCTGAACAATGAGTTGCGTCTTCCCATCGCAATCGGGCGCATGGAACGCTCGACTGTGTTGCTGTCAACTTCGACACGGCCGTCGCGGAGAAACAGCGTCAACCCGTCCCAGTGATTGAGTGCGTAGTTGATGGCCTCCGCCAGCTTCGATTGGGAGAAGAGCTGGCCGACCATTGCGGTCAGGCGCGTCCTGAGCGCCTCCATCAATGGAGCGGACCTGGTGCCGCGGGTGGCCAGCCGCTGCTCGGCACTGCTGCCACGGATCTCTGCTTCGATGGCATAGATCGCCTGCAGGCGCTCGATCACTTCGCGCGCGAACGGCGACTGGGTCGTCTTATACACCTCGACGAATTTGCGGCGGGCGTGGGCGAGACAAAAGGCGAGTTGGATCGCGCCGCCATGATCGCGGGCGAGCGCTTTGTAGGCGGCATAACCGTCGACCTGCAGAATGCCGGAAAAGCCCATCAACTGTCTGGCGATCTCCGCCGTGCCGCGGCCGTCGGCGAACACGTAGGCCACCGCCGGCGGCGAGGGACCGCCCCATGGCCGGTCATCCATGGCATGCGCCCAGAACTGGCAGATGCGCGGGCGATGTCGTCCGGGATCGAGCACCGGCATCGGCGTCTCGTCGCAGAACAGGCGCGGCGCGGTCTGGATCGTGCGCAGCTGAAGCGCATAGAGGCTCCTGAGCCACCAGGCCGCACGCTTCACCCAGCCGGCAAGCGTCGCCCGGTCGAGATGGACACCCTGGCCGGCCAGAATTTGCACCTGTCGGTACAGCGGCAGATACCAGGCGAACTTCGAGACTACCACGTGGCTCACGAGTGCGGTCGAAGCCATGCCGCTCTCGATCAGGCGCGGCAGCACCTTCGCCTGGATCACACCATCGGTGCAGCGGCGGCAGCCGTACTTGGGACGGACCGTCCGCAGCACCCGCAGGATCGCCGGGATGATGTCCAGCACCTCGCTGACGTCCTCGCCGATCTTGTGAAGCTGGCCCTGGCAACACGGGCATGCGGTCGCCTCCGGCTCCAGCACATGCTCGCAGCGCGGCAGGTGCTTTGGAAGCGCGCCGATGTTGCGGCGCGCCTTCTTCCGCAGTGGCTTGCCGGGCGGCTTTGCCGCAGCTGCATCGTCGTTGGCAGCTGCAGGCGGCGTGACGTCGGTCTCAAGATCGCCAAGCTCAAGCGCGAGCTGCTCGGCCACGAGCGCGGCAAGCCGCTCCGAGCGCTTCCCGAAGATCATGTCCTTGAACGTTTGCATTGCTACGCGCAGCGTCTCGTTCTCAGCGTCAAGCGCGAGCACCATCTCGGTCAGAGCTGCCGGATCGGTCGGGAGAGTGTCGGGGCGAATCGCCATGACCAGACGATACATCCGTGCGACCCATGCTCCAGTGAAATCCTCACTTCTCAGCCGACAATGGCCGGCTGCTTCACAGGCTTGGGCGACACACGCGTCCACTCGAGCCCGTCGAGTAGCATCGCAAGCTGCGTCGCACTGAGATGCACAACGCCGTCGCGGATCGGCGGCCAGGTGAAACGCCCCTGGTGCAACCACTTCGTTACCAACACCATGCCGCTGCCGTCCCACGCCAGAAGCTTCACTCTGTCCATGCGCTTGCTGCGGAACACGAAGACGTCGCCGCAATATGGGTTCGCGCGCAGTGCTTCGCTCACCAGCGCCGACAGCGTATGCACCGACTTACGAAAGTCGACCGGCTGGGCCGCCAGCACCACCTTGAGGTCTGACAGTAGAGCAATCACCGGATCCCTCGAAGCGCCGATAGCACCACCGAAAGCGTCGCCAGTTCCACCCCCGGCTCGACCCGGATGCGCGCCCCGTTCACCTCGATCTCGACCACTCCACAGACCTTGGCCGGCGGCGTGGCAATCTCCACGGGCTTCGTCTGTACCGGCGAAATACACTCGGACTTGCCAACCCTCCCGCCATCGCTCTCGGCGCCAATTTGGATAGGCACGAAGTTCTGGGCTTTGCCGGCCAGCGCCGCCGCTACCTGGCGTCGCCACACCGTGAGCAGTCCGCGAGAAACGCCATTGCGCCGCGCCACCTCGGAGATGTTCGCCCCCTCCTCAAAGCTCTCTGCCGCGATCCGGGCCTTCTCCTCGCTCGTCCACCGTCGCCGCCGGCGCTCCCCAGTGATCACCTCAACGCGGCGATAAGAGTCACCTTCCTGCCTGGCATCAAGCATGGCATTTGCCATCGCGCCACCTCCACCGATCAGCTCTTGCCAGCCTGTATCGCAGACAAGCTTCGTCACTGCGAGGTGAGGCCCTCATGCCGGTTACGGCTCACTGCGTGCGCCAGCTCGAGCACCGTCATCACGCGGCGGGCCTGCGCGCGTGACGAAGGTCTCTCGGCCGCCGCGCAAGGACCGCCGTGAGGCCGTAGAGGCTGCCGGATGATGCAGAGATAGAACGAGAAGTGACCGGGTTCGAGCCCGGTCGCATCCCAGGACGCGCCTGTACGCCAATTGTCGTAGCCGCGCGCTGACGCGAGCGCGCGCAGCAGAACGGCCATCGGCCTAACGGCAGGTCAAGCTGGCGAAGCGCCTCAAGCCCAACCGCTCATCGAGGGGCTCTCAGCCAATGTGCTGACGGCGATGCGACCTACGATTCGGATGCGTTGCGATCCGCCATCGGCGCAAAAGGCACACAAGCCATCGCGCCCCCTCATGGGCAATCAAACATCCGTTCAACAAGCCTCTCCATGCCGAGCGTCACGTGATCGAACGCTGCTTCTCAAAACTGCAGCGGTTCAGGCGCGTCGCAACGCGCTACGAAAAACCGCCCGAAATTACTTCGCCATCTTAACGATCGCTACCGCTCCGCTCTGGCTAAGGCAACTGTCCACACGGCCTAATTGTTTAGTCCCGGCATTTGCTGGAGCGGGTTGAGTTTGAATCGTTCCGGCTGGGAAGTCCAGCATTTGCAGATGTACTCATAGGGTGTGAGGCCCTTCAGGGTCTTCAGCCGCCGAGCGTAGTTGTAGGCAGTGATGAAGTCGGCAAGGTGAGCCTCGAGCTGATCGTGTCGATCGTAATGGTAGCGCTGGACGGTCGCTTCCTTGATCGTGCGATTCATGCGCTCGACCTGGCCATTGGTCCAGGGATGCTTGATCTTGGTCAGCCGATGTTCGATCCCGTTCTCCTGGCATCGCATATCGAACATATGCGTCACGTATCTTGCCGTCGCGCCGTCCGCATAGCGCGGCGGGAAGGTAAACTGGATCCCATTGTCGGTGAGCACCGTGTGGATCTTGTAGGGGACGGCCGCGATCAGAGCTTCGAGAAAGGCCGAGGCTGAGCTCCTTCCCGTCTTCCTGACCAGTTGCACGAATGCGAACTTGCTGGTGCGATCGATTGCGACGTAGAGGTAGAGCTTGCCTTCAGCGGTCTGGAGCTCGGCGATGTCGATGTGGAAATAGCCGATCGGATAGGCCTTGAACTTCTTCTTCGAGGGCTTGCCACCCTCGACCTCCGGCAATCGGCTGATACCGTGGCGCTGGAGGCACCGATGCAGGGATGACCGCGTCAGATGCGGGATGGTTGGCTGCAGCGCATAGAGGCAATCGTCGAGTGGCAGCAGCGTATGTCGCCGGAAAGCGACGATAATCGCCTCCTCCTCGATGGAAAGGATGGTCGACTTGGCTTCCTTGGGGCCTGTCGAACGATCGGCGACGGTCTCGCGCTGCTTCCACTTCGCGACAGTCTTCTGGTTGATCCCGTAGCGCTTGGCGAGTGCTCTCAGGCTCTCTTGACTATTTTGTATTGCTCTACGGACTGCCTCCGTCGTGGTGGCGCAGCCGTGTAAAACTTGTCCCATAGCGCATCCTTCGAATCGTGCGACAAGAATGCACCATCAAAGCGTGGGACTAAACACCTAATGGACAATGAAGTAGCCCGTGTTCAGGTCGGCCATACGTACGTTGGTTGTATCCCGCCCCATGACGGCATCATGAAAATCGCTCCCTAACTCGGACATGGCGTGGGATTGATCGCTCGGCGTTTCGTGCAAGAGCTCCATCAGCTGTTTACAGGTAGTAACCAAAGAAAATCCATCAGGTGCGACAATTTCCGCGCTTCCGGCATTCACTACACCGCCCCCATCGATGTCCCGGTGAAATACGAAACTATCATTGCTAGCTGCGATCCAGGCCCCTTGCGATGCAGGACATGGAGTCACCGATGTCTGGCCGGTTACAGCAATCATAAGCGTGGAAATGCCAATCACTCCGTTGCCATCCAAGTGCTGTTGGACATTTGGCTCCAAGTGTTCCAGCACGGCGCTACTTCCGGACACCACACCAATAGTATCCGAGATGGCGTTGCCGCTGCTGTCCGTGTTCCAAACGGTATGCCGATCGGCGCCCGAAACTTTCCAAGCAATTTCATATCCGTTTGCCGTCTGCTCCGCCCCGGTCGGCGTCCAGGCTCCGACCTGAGTGGATGCAGCAAAAGGCGTCCCGGCATGTTTGACTGATGGGCCCGTACCGCCGCTGACGGCATCGAGAGAATAGTAGCTGCCGATCTGGTCCAGTTTGGTCGAGCCGGCGGCTTCGACCACGGTTACGCTCGCCGCAGGTATGCCGCTCACGCCGTCGGCGTTGAGGTCCTGATGGAAGCTGCTCTCAAATGCTTCAAGGATTGTACTGCTTCCTGAGACAACCGCGGTCGCAGAGGAGACATAGTTGCCGTTGCTGTCGGCGTTCCAGACCAAGTACTGATCCGAACCGATCACCTTCCACGCAATCTGATATCCGCTTGCCGTCTGCTCCGCCCCGATCGGCGTCCAGGCTCCGACCTGAGTGGATGCATCAAAAGGCGTCCCGACATATTTGACTGATGGGCCCGTACCGCCGCTGACCGCATCGAGAAAATAGTAGCTGCCGATCTGGTCCAGTTTGGTCGAGCCGGCGGCTTCGACCACGGTTACGCTCGCCGCAGGTATGCCGCTCACGCCGTCGGCGTTGAGGTCCTGATGGAAGCTGCTCTCAAATGCTTCAAGGATTGTACTGCTTCCTGAGACAACCGCGGTCGCAGAGGGAGACATAGTTGCCGTTGCTGTCGGCGTTCCAGACCAAGTACTGATCCGAACCGATCACCTTCCACGCAATCTGATATCCGTTTGCCGTCTGCTCCGCCCCGATCGGCGTCCAGGCTCCGACCTGAGTGGATGCATCAAAAGGCGTCCCGGCATATTTGACTGATGGGCCCGTACCGCCGCTGACCGGATCGAGAAAATAGTAGCTGCCGATCTGGTCCAGTTTGGTCGAGCCGGCGGCTTCGACCACGGTTACGCTCGCCGCAGGTATGCCGCTCACGCCGTCGGCGTTGAGGTCCTGATGGAAGCTGCTCTCAAATGCTTCAAGGATTGTACTGCTTCCTGAGACAACCGCGGTCGCAGAGGAGACATAGTTGCCGTTGCTGTCGGCGTTCCAGACCAAGTACTGATCCGAACCGATCACCTTCCACGCAATCTGATATCCGCTTGCCGTCTGCTCCGCCCCGATCGGCGTCCAGGCTCCGACCTGAGTGGATGCATCAAAAGGCGTCCCGGCATATTTGACTGATGGGCCCGTACCGCCGCTGACCGCATCGAGAAAATAGTAGCTGCCGATCTGGTCCAGTTTGGTCGAGCCGGCGGCTTCGACCACGGTTACGCTCGCCGCAGGTATGCCGCTCACGCCGTCGGCGTTGAGGTCCTGATGGAAGCTGCTCTCAAATGCTTCAAGGATTGTACTGCTTCCTGAGACAACCGCGGTCGCAGAGGAGACATAGTTGCCGTTGCTGTCGGCGTTCCAGACCAAGTACTGATCCGAACCGATCACCTTCCACGCAATCTGATATCCGTTTGCCGTCTGCTCCGCCCCGATCGGCGTCCAGGCTCCGACCTGAGTGGATGCATCAAAAGGCGTCCCGGCATATTTGACTGATGGGCCCGTACCGCCGCTGACCGGATCGAGAAAATAGTTGCTGCCGATCTGGTCCAGTTTGGTCGAGCCGGCGGCTTCGATGACGATCGGCGGGATCACCGAGGAGCCCGCGATCGTGCGATCGGCAAACTGGAAATACTCAACGCCAGTGACGTTATCAATGCCCTCCGGTGAACCGGCGCGCTGGTCGCTTATCGTGAAGGTCTGCGAACTTGCGTTGTAGCTAACTGTGTAGTTCGCCCTGTTGCCCAAATACACAGCGGTGTCGGTGCCGGAGCCGCCGAAGATGGTGTCGTTGCCGCCGCCGCCGGTGATCGTATCGTTGCCCGAGCCGCCGTTCAGGACGTTGCCAATTGCGTTGCCCAAGATCGTGTCGTTGCCGGACCCGCCGTTGGCATTGTCGATGTAGGAACGCGCGTCGCCGTTATAGAGATAGGCGTTGTAGACGTTGCCCGATGCGTAATGGCCATCGCCGAGATAGGCTAGTTGAACGGAGGAGAATACCGACGACGCACCGGGGTTGAGGTTGATGCTCAGGTTCGTCGTGTAGTTCGACAGATCGTAGGTGTCGACGCCGCCGCCGTCCCACACAGTCTCGTAGATCCGGTTGGCCGAGCCGCCGACGCCCCCGCCGGGCGCGAGCTGCCCGACACCGTTGATGAACTCCTGCCCCGTGGTCGGATTCCAGGTGTAGACAGTGTTGCTGCTCTGGGTCGTGAAGTTCGCGCCGTACATCGTCTGGAGCGCGAGGATATCGTTGGCCATAAAGGTCTGCGGATATCCATAGGCCTCATTGGTGTAGCCGCTCGTCGCGGACGCCCCGACATAGCTGCGATAGCTCATGACGGTGTATTCGCTGTCGTCATGTGCGCTCGGCACGGCCACGTTGGCAACTCCGCCGGTCTCCTGGCTGTGCTTGAGACCAACGGCGTGGCCGAGTTCGTGGAGCGCGGTCGTGAAATAGTAGTTGCCAAGCTTGGCGAGCGAGTAATTGTATTGGGTCCCGAACCAGATGTCGCCGCCGGACGCATAATTGCCGGGGTAGTAGGCGTAGGAAGTCGGGTTAGCCGACGGCGATTGCGCGATCATGATGTCGGCGCCGTTCGTGCCCGCGTATTGGATGTTGGCGTTGGCGTAGCCGTTGATCAATCCAATGGCGTAGTTGATCGCAGCCTGCATTTGGGTCGGCGCCGAGGCAAAGCCCGACGTGGTCGGCTCGCTGCTGCCGCCAGCGTACGGATTGGCGTAGTCGCTGGGCGAATCCGGGAAACTATAGGTTATCGGGCCCGACCATTTGTAGCCCGACAGCAGGCCGTCTATGTCGGCGTCGTTGGTCTTGGTGACCGTGACAGCGGTAGCCAAAGGAAAACTCCGAAGCAGCAAGCCCATCCGATGCGAGGCGTTAACAGATGATTCTAGCTAGAGAGTTGAACGTTTGGTTTAAATGCGGCGAGAGCGCCCGGACCTCTGCCATAATGCGCGGTTAGCTATCAAACCCCGTACTCATACGAGGCGCAAGCAAGAACCTCGGTTCCCGCGGCGCCGGTAATTTGCAGGGTTTCATGAAACGATCTTCACTCGCGGCCGGCCTGTTTGGCGCCCTTGCGGCGCTCGCCGGATACAATCACACGCCCTTCGGAGGACTGCCCGTCATGGTGGAGAAGGCCAATGCGGATGACAGCGGCAAGGCGGGACGCTCGCCCACCATGCCAATGGCCCGCGATCCTGCTGCCGCGGTGGCCGAGGAATACGAAGCCGCCCGCCGGAAAGGAACGCGGGAGGCCTTTGAGCTTTTCATTGCGCGCTACGGCGATGACCCGCTGGCCGAGAAGGCGCGCTCGGAACTGAAGCGCCTGTCGCGCTGATCCCTTCACGCAGCGCAGCAAACCGCGCCAGCCATTGCATTTCGACAGGCGGCATCCGCGCTGGCCCAGGCTTGCCGCAGGGTCTTTCGGCGCTATGGTAGGCCCGCAATCTGTCCCGGAGCCCTTTCACAATGCCCTTTCCGCATGCCTCGGAAGCCCTGTCGCGTTTAACCGTGCTCGATCTGACCCGGGTCCGCTCCGGGCCGACCTGCGTGCGGCAGCTCGCGGATTGGGGCGCCAATGTCATCAAGATCGACGCGCTGACCGAGGATGCCGGTGGCGAGCAGCCGGGCGGCCCCCGGCGGGGTTCCGACTTTCAGAATCTGCACCGCAACAAGCGGGCCATGACGCTGAACCTGAAAGACGATCGCGGGCTCGCCGTTTTCAAGCGCCTCGCCGCCAAGGCCGACGTCGTGGTCGAGAATTTCCGCCCCGACGTGAAGAGGAAGCTCGGCATCGACTATGAGAGCCTCGCCGCGATCAACCCGCGCATCGTCTATGGCAGCATCTCCGGCTTCGGCCAGGACGGCCCCTATCACAAGCGGCCGGGCTTCGATCAGATCGCGCAGGGCATGGGCGGGCTGATGTCGATCACCGGCGCGCCGGGCGGAGGGCCGATGCGGGTCGGCATTCCCGTCGCCGACCTCACGGCGGGCCTGTTCTGCGCCATGGGCATTCTCACCGCGCTCCTCGAGCGCGAGGTCTCCGGCAAGGGCCAGTGGGTGCAGACCTCGCTGCTCCAGGCACAGATCTTCATGCTCGACTTCCAGGCCGCGCGCTGGCTGATGGAGAGAGAGGTGGCCAAGCAGGCCGGCAACAACCACCCGACCAGCATCCCGACCGGCGTGTTCAAGACCTCGGACGGCTACATCAACATCGCCACCACGGGTGGGCGGATCTGGGAGCGTTGCGCGCAGGCGATCGGTGCGCCGGAGCTCTTTGGCCATCCCGACTACGCGACGGCCTCTGCCCGCTCAAAAAACCGCGACGCGCTCAACGCCGAGATCGAGAGGTGCACCGTGACGAAGTCGACCGAGACCTGGGTCCGCGAGCTCAAC
Source organism: Bradyrhizobium sp. USDA 4506 (assembly GCF_054058795.1). NCBI lineage: Bacteria > Pseudomonadati > Pseudomonadota > Alphaproteobacteria > Hyphomicrobiales > Nitrobacteraceae > Bradyrhizobium > Bradyrhizobium sp. USDA 4506. Next base: position 4,184,987 of record NZ_JBSSBM010000002.1, read on the forward strand.
GAGGCCGGCGTGCCCTGCGGGCCGATCTATGCCATCGACCAGATGTTCGAGGACGCGCAGGTTAAGCATCTCGGCATCGCGCAAGACGTGCCGAACGATGAAGACCGCCACATCCGCCTGGTCGGCCAGCCCGTGACGCTGTCGCGCACGCCGAGCAAGATGGTGGTGCGGCCGCCGGAATTCGGCGAACAGACCGACGAGGTGCTGAAAGAGTTCGGCTTCGGCTCCGACGAGATTGCCAAGCTCAGGGACGCCAAGGTGGTGTGAGCCAGGTCAGAAACAACAATGCCCGGCAGATTGTCGGGCATCGAAGGGAGTTCGCGCTGCGCAGCTCAGTATTTGCAACGACCGGTGTTGGAGTGAACGCATAGTTGAAGCCGACACGCAGAATATGATTGTGGAAAGCTGACGTCCGCCTGGTTAGCGGTTCCGACGAAGTAAGTCTTACTTCCGAAATGCGTATTCGAGCTTCGCCGACCAATTCCGGGTGAACTTACGCTCGACGCCCGATCGAACCGACTCGGGTATCGGTGCTACTCACCGCCGCACCGATTGAAAAGCTGAACGCGCCGAACGGAGTCGTGCCGCCGAGATCCGCCCCGAAGACTTGGATCCCAAGGTTGACCGCGAACGAATACTTGAGCTCCCCAACAGCGAGACCACCGGTCGCATACCAGAGGGTCTGCGGACTAGATAGAAATCACCATTTGAAAAAGATAAGAAGTCCCACAAGAATCCAGAGGGGAGAGAAACTGAACAACAACGATGCCCAATAATAAAACTCTTTTCGAGTAGTCGCACGCCCACTCATACGCTTACTCCCGCTCACTGATTCACCGTAAAAATACGGTAGTGACCGCCTCCGCCAAGGGATAGGAGTCCTTATATTCAAAAAACTCTTTCACCGCTATTATGTTCGAGCTGCCGTCGACGTTGGTCGACGCCTTACCATTGGCTGGCCTGCATGATGACTTGGCTCATTCTCGCGGCAATTTCGATTTTGATCCTCGCACTGTGCGTCCGGGCGACATATCGATTTGCCTTTCGCGAGGGCCGCGAGCAGGGTTTGTCGGAGTCGTTTCAACTCTACGGAGGTACCCGGCGGTCACTCGATAAGGCTCCCCCACGGCGAGATCCTGATTGAGGTGTCGTTCTCTAAAATTACACGGTATGTCATACAGCGCTGGTGTCGACCGGCTCACACCGTTCGCTGTGGTCTATCTGATCGGCTTGCTGCCTTCGATTGCCGTCATTGCGCATCTTCTGCCTCGGGCAAGGAAACTGTTCATGACAATTTCTACGCGAGCTATCGTTACTGCTGCCGTCGTTATTAATATCATCTCGATTGGCTTGTCTGAGGTGCAGCGAAGGCAATTGGGCTCGACAGCGATAGATGCCACACTCGAGCTGCGTCGAATTGAGCAACAGCGGCTAGCCCAGCAGAGCATTGAGTTGGACCGAACCTACAAATTGATTGCAGAGGTCAACAATCGCATTAGCATGATCCAAGCTCAATTGCTCGGCCTTCAAGCGAGGGCGCAAGCCGTAAATGATGCCAAATAGCTATCAAGTGAGTGCCCTGCTTTTTGATTGGGAGAAGATGGTTCCGGCTCTCATGATCGCCGCGGGCCTCGCGCTGGTGCTGATAGGGTCTATTGCCGCGGCCCAGCACAAGCGATCGGAGAAGACTTGGGAAGACGGGGAAGCTGCAGCGCCGCGCCCCCGGATGGCGCCACTGCCGCGCCTGCTATCCACTCAACGGGACCGGGGCGAGTAAATTGCCATTTTTTCCGTTCTCGTCACGGAGATGCTTCTCTAAGTTGCATCGTGCTACGAGCAATCCGGGCCGGATACGGGACCACCGGCGCAGGTGTTGATAGACCAAAGTTATTGTTGTTCAAGGGGTGGAAAACAATGCCTTCATTCAAGCTGCTCGCGCCATTTTCCCTTATCTACGCGCTGGGCATACTGGCCACGGCGGGGCACTTCTACCGCAAGCACGAAGGACGCTTAGGTGCACGCCAGACCTTGTGCGTACTCTTTTGGCCGGCTTGGTGGTTCCTGGAGCATAGTGTCCGAGAGACTATTGACGTCATTTCAGACGCGACCATAGGAACGGACGAGCGAGCGACACTTTCCTTCGGAGTTGGATTATTTGCGGCAGGACAATTTTTATTTTCTAACTGGGAAATGTGCAGTGGGGTCACATGCGCCGGCGTTCTATTGAAAAGCTCTGCCATGCTCTTCCCGCCGGTCGGCGCAACGTATCTGACTTGGCTTATCGCGCAGCTTGCATAGCACTCAGATGACGACACGGATCATGAACACGCCTGAAGAACTTCGGGGCAGACCATTTTGGGCACTTGATCCGACGATTCAAAGCCTTTCGTCTACGGACCACTCTGGAAATCCTGTGGACCCTCCTCTTCAGGACGTGACGACGCGGATACTGAAAATCAACAAATGGCACGCGCTCGCCGCGGTGCTGGTCATATACATCCCGATCGGGCTCTATCTGGACACTCTACCGCCCACCGATCCAACAATCATGTACGGGCCGTTCGAGTACTATGGCGGCTACGCTTGGCGCTACCAGCCATCCGTTTCGCGAGCAATAGCCGATACCGCTGAAGCACCCCATCAATCGCGACTTGAACTGACCGAGGATGGCCGTCCCCTCGGGCCGGCCCACTGCGCGGACATCGAAATTGGAGACATAGGGCACGGTCGGTTTTCCTACCGGAAGGATGATTGGGTTTTTCTCTATTTCTCGACAAGCGACAACAGTAATCCAAACACAAATGGCCGCATATATCGCGCCGTAGAACCGGCAGCTGTTGACCCGTTCCAGTCGATTAGAATTCCTCCGCGTAAGCCCTGGATCTTCTGGCTGCTAGAAAAGATCCATTTTCATTCTTGAAGGGTCAATATCGAAGCGAAGCACTAACGGCACCGCTAGAAGCGCGGTATTATGGCGCAAACGCCACAAGCCAAAGAAGCGTGTCACCCCGGCGGGAGCACTTGGCCTAGTTCAAATTTGAAGTCGGCTTGTTTTGAGAAGAGCGATTTGACCGGATCAACAACACTATTGGCAGAGCAACCATCAGAACCAGTACCGGCAGACCAATCGTCAGCACGGCGAAAACCGCCGGGTTGACAGTACCGAACAGCCACATAGCGCCTATTACCAACTCAACCGCGGCTATTCGCGTAGCCGAGCCTGTTGTATTGCTCGACCATCGTCAATGTGCCGCCGATCGACCAATCCTTGTTCTTCCCCGCTCGCGGCGCGCAGTTGAGTCCTGCGAACTCTCCCGCTCGTGGGCGACCGCGATGAAGGCCCAGGGAACTCCGGTCTTCACCTCGACAGCCTGGTAACGGGCCTTCGCCTCCGGAGCGACAAGCCGCTTCGCCACGCCGGTAAAGTTCCGAGTCAGCTTGGCTTTGGCCCGGCGAGCCTTACTCGCCGCCTTCAAGGCTGCGAGGTCGGTCATTGATGCACCTGAGAAAAAGCCGCCCGAAAGGCGGCTTGGTGTGTCTTAGTGGTCACGCTCAGCGCTTGCTCGGGCGGGTTGTGCCGAGTAAGTTGCCGCACCCAGTTAAGAACGGGCGGGCACTAATCTTGAAATACCGCGCTGACATCGATGGCTTGCGGGCCGTCGCCGTGCTGTCTGTGTTGGCCTTCCATTACAATGCAGCTCTGCCGGGCGGCTTTACCGGCGTCGATGTTTTCTTCGTAATCAGCGGGTTCCTGATAACGCAGCAACTCGCTGGCGAGATCGCAAGCGGCACCTTCTCTATCCTCAACTTCTACGACCGTCGCATTCGACGCATTGTGCCCGCGTTGGCTGTAGTTTTGTTGACCGTCTTATTGCTCGGCAAGTTCCTCTTGCTGCCCGGCGACTACAAGGCGATGGCCGCCAGCGCCGCCTACGCGGCATTCGGCGCTTCGAACTTCTTCTTCCTGTCGAACACCGGCTATTTCGACCAAAGTTCCGATTTAATGCCGCTCCTTCACACCTGGTCGCTTGGTGTCGAGGAGCAATTCTATCTGGCGTGGCCGCTGCTCTTGGCCCTCGTCGCTACCGGTCGAAAGCGGATCGACCTCGCCGCCATCATCGGCACCGCAGTTGTGATCGGTTTCGGCGCGAGCTTGCTCTGGCTCGACGCGGATCCCAAGGGCGCATTCTATCTGGTGCTGCCGCGCGCGTGGGAGCTCGCACTCGGCGCGTTGCTCGTGTTCCTGCCCCCTCTTTCGCGACGCCTCGGCGCCGTGGCAATCGCGACCGGTCTCGCGTTGATTGGCGCCGGCTTCATCTTTGTCAGCGCCAGTGCGTTCCCAGGCGCGGCCGCGGTCTACCCATGCGTCGGCGCTGCGCTCGTAATCTGGCCGCGCCGGGACGAACCAAGGTTCAGCCATTGGCTCGGCAAGTTGCGTCCGATCGGGCTGATTTCCTACAGCCTGTATCTCTGGCATTGGCCCGTGTGGGTGCTGTTCCGCTATTACATCAATAACGCCGAGCCAAGCCGCCTAGAGGCAGTCGTGCTCGCAGCCGTCTCGATCGGCTTAGCAGTGGTGTCGTTTCGCTTCGTCGAGAAACCTTTCCGGCAACGCCGCTGGTTGCCGACGCGGACAGTGCAGACAGGACTCGCGACGGGAATGGCCGTCTTTTGCCTCGGGATGTATGTAAACAGCGCCGACGGACTTCCGGAACGCATCGCACCTGCCGTCTATTCGATGCGCAGCCTTGATGCGATGTGGGAATGGCCATGCAAGTACGAACCAGAGAAGACCTTAGGCGCTTCGTTCTGCACCTTCGGCCAATCATGGAAGAAGGCTGGCTCGAAAGCATTCTTGTGGGGCGATAGCCACGCTGGGCACTTCGCCCCGATCATGGAAGCCGCGCAGCCAGATATGGGGTGGCTCCTTTACGAGACATGCCCGGCGTTCTTCAACGAGCATATTTACCGAACGTATACTGGTATTCCGAACTACCGGACGCAGTGCGCTGAACAACGCCGCAAAGCGATTGAGCTCATCAACAGCGATCCTTCAATTGACCTCATAGTTCTCGCTTCTGCGTGGGCTTACTATCCAGCGATTGCGCTCCAAGACGGGACGCTTGGAGAATTGAGCGGATCTGGCCTAATAGAGGCCGGAATAGAGGACCTCATGGCGAAGACGGCGAGACGCGGCCGTCGATTCGTCTTGGTAGGAACGGTTCCGCAACACTTAGTTGATCCTATCCCGTGCGCGATGGCGCACCTTAACGGCTTGTGGCGCCGCGAGTGCACGCCCGATCCAAAAGAAATCCAGCAAATGAAGACCCACACAGTGACTTCGGACACGCTGCTCAAGAAGATCGCCGTGTCTCGATCTGACGTGGCCGCTGTCATACCGCGCGACGCGCTTTGCGATAAGGCCGGCTGTAAGGGCTATCTGAATGGCGAATTTCTGTACCGCGATGGTGGCCACATTCGCCGAAACCTATCGATGGAGACGAGACACCAGTTTGCAGACCTGATCGGCCTGACGAACGCACTGATGGAGAAGCCTGCTCGCGCTGAAGCTTCGGCCGCTCCTTCAAGTAACTAAATGTAGCCCGTTGCGGACCAGGCAACAACGACCGTCGTTCCCGGGTTATTAATCGAGAAGCCTGAAGTGGCAGCGGAAACTGCGTTCACGGGACTCGTTGTCCCGCCAGCGGTGCTGCTGCATACGATAGTCGGAACTGCCGTGAAGGCGGCCGGAAAGGTTACCGCTGTATTGGTGGCGCCCGCGGCCGTGATTAGTCGCCAAATATGCAAACCGCCGTTGGGTAAGCGCCGATAGGCGGCGTAGCCTGACGCGCCTGCGTTCCGGCTTCATTGAATGATTTGATCGAGCCTAGACTAGCGTCACGTTGTCGGACACGTCGAGCAACTTCTGTGGAAGCGTACCGAGCCCCGGGGGACCTTCCGCGTACACATTTTCGAATTTGAAATTGCGGTCAATACAGGCGCTGTTGACGTTAAACGGAGCTGTCCGAGATTTTCATCGCGTTCGGTCCGGCTTTGCAGTGACGTTCGCCGCGCTGGTTTCGGTTTACGGCGTGATTGAGTTCGTCGTTTGGCTCGTGATGCGCCGACGCTCTCGTATCCGCACACATGGGGTAACGCACGCCAGCTTGGCCAATAATTCATACAGGAGATGAACTATGTTTCGTATGGGGCAGAAGGTGGTTCGGTTTAGTGGTGGCCCCAGGCTGCGTCATCACCAACCATCTGAGCAGGAAGGACTACACGCATCCAGAGCTTGTCTGGCCGGCATCGCGCAGCGGCAACATTTGGAACCAATGACGACGCGCCTGGATAAGACTATCGCGACATAAGAGAACTGGGACACTGATAGTTCTCATGGTGTCTCCGTTTTGCTCCGCTGCCTCCAACTGACACGGCCGACCAAACCATCGATCAAGGGCCAAAACAGCAGTACGATTGCCAACGTCGTGATCGAGCCGACCAGTCCGTTCGACCAGAACACCTTCATGTCGCCGCCGGAGCCGATCATCGAGAGGCGGAACGCATCCTCGGCGCGGTTGCCGAGCACCAATGCGAGGGTGAACGGCGCGAGCGGGATCCCGATCTTCTTGAAGACATAGCCGACGACGCCGAAGCCCAGCATCAGCCAGATATCGAACATCGCGTTCTGGATCGCATAGGCGCCGATCGCGCAGGACACCACGATCATCGGGGCTACGGCCGCGAACGGCACGCGCAGGATCGAGGCGAAGATCGGCACCGTGGTCAGCACCAGCACCAGGCCGACGACATTGCCGAGATACATCGAGGCGATCAGGCCCCAGACGAAATCCTTGTGCTCGACGAACAGCAGCGGCCCCGGGTTGAGGCCCCACACCATCAAGCCGCCGAGCAGGATCGCAGCGGTCCCCGAGCCGGGAATGCCGAGCGCCAGCATCGGCAACAGCGCCGAGGTGCCCGAGGCATGAGCGGCGGTCTCGGGCGCGAACACGCCCTCGATACGGCCCTTGCCAAAGCTCTCCTGATCCTTGGCGAAGCGCTTGGCGAGGTTATAGCCCATGAAGGAGGCCGCGATCGCGCCGCCCGGCGTGATGCCGAGCCAGCAGCCGATCACTGACGAGCGCAGCAGCGTCACCCAGTATTTCGGCAGGTCCTTCCACACCGAGAGCACAACGCGCAGGCTGATGCCGGCGGCGTGTCCGCGCAGCGCGAGGCGTTCCTCCATCGTGAGCAGGATCTCGCTGATGCCGAACAGGCCGATGACCGCGACAAGGAAGTTGATGCCGCGCAAGAGTTCCGCGGAGCCAAACGTCATGCGCAGCTGCCCGGACACCGTATCCATGCCGACGCCGGCGAGCAGCAGCCCGAGCGACATCGAAATGACAGTCTTGTGCTTGGCCTCGCGGCCGAGGCCGACGAAGGAACAGAAGGTCAGGAGATAGACGGCGAAGAATTCCGGTGGGCCGAACCTCAGCGCAAACGACGAGATCATCGGCGCCAGGAAGGTGATCAGCAGCACCGCGACCAGCGAACCGACGAAGGAGGAGGTGAACGCCGCGGTGAGCGCTTCGGCCGCCCTGCCCTGCTGCGCCATCGGATAGCCGTCAAAGGTGGTCGCGACCGACCAGGCTTCGCCCGGAATATTGAACAGGATCGAGGTGATGGCGCCGCCGAACAACGCGCCCCAGTAGATGCACGACAGCATCACGATGGCGGAGGTCGGATCCATCGTGAAGGTCAGCGGCAGCAGGATCGCGACCCCGTTGGGGCCGCCAAGCCCGGGCAGCACGCCGACAAAGATGCCGAGCACCAGCCCGACCATCATCAAGAGCAGCGTCTTCCACGTTAGAAGGACGGCAAAGCCGTGCAGCAGGAGACCGAAAGCTTCCATGTTTCGAAATCCTGTCGGTTCGCTAGCGGCCGAGAGCCGCTTCGAGCGGTCCCTTCGGCATGATGACGTCGAAGACGATGTCGAAGGTCACGAACATCACGGCGGTGAAGACGAAGGCGGTGAGCAGCGACTTCCACAGCGCGATCTTGCCGACGAGGCGCATGAAGCCTGCGATCAGGAGAAAGCTCGCGATATAAAGGCCGAGATATTGGGTGGCGAGGCAGAACAGCAATGTCGGCACGAACACCGCCATCACCCGGCGAAGCTGGGACCGGGTGACAAAGATCTCGGCGGCTTCCCGGCGCGAGAGGAAGGCAGCGCCGAGACCATAGAGGCTGGCACCGCCGAGGATGACCGAAAGGTAGAACGGAAAATAGCCCGGTTGCGGCCCGGTCGAGTCCCACGACGCGCCGGTGCGCCAATTGTCCCAGCCGAGCACCACGGCGAGCGCAAGCAGAAGCAGCGACACGACGACATCAACGACGCCGGTGCTGACGACCGCCGGCGAGTTGTCTTCAGGTGCGGTCGGATCGTCGACAACGATCTCAAGTTCGGTATTGGACATGGATGAGACGGTCTGGGTTGCGAGGGCAACGATTGGGATAGCGTGCTGATGCAACCACCGTCAATGCAGCCTTCAGCTAAACGGTGGAACGTTCGGGAAAGGCGCTCGCAAGTGCAGCACGCTCCGGCTTGAGAACGCCGCGCTCGGTGATCAATCCGGTCACCAGCCGCGCCGGCGTGACGTCGAAGCCGAAATTGGCAACCGACGAGCCGTCCGGAACCACGCGCACGGTCTCGATCCGTCCATCCGCCGTCCGCCCGGTGAGATGCGTCACCTCGGCGGCCGCGCGCTGCTCGATCGGAATCTGCCTGACACCGTCATCGATACTAAAGTCGATGGTCGGTGACGGCAGCGCAACATAGAACGGCACGCTGTTGTCGTGGGCCGCGAGCGCTTTCAGATAGGTCCCGATCTTGTTGCAGACGTCGCCATTGGCGGCGACGCGATCAGTCCCGACGATCGCGAGGTCCACCATGCGGTGCTGCATCAGATGACCGCCGGTGTTGTCGGGGATCACGGTGTGCGGCACGCCGTGGTGACCGAGTTCCCAAGCGGTGAGCGAGGCGCCCTGATTACGCGGGCGGGTCTCGTCGACCCAGACGTGGACCGGAATGCCGCGATCGTGCGCCTGGTAGATCGGCGATGTCGCAGTCCCCCAATCCACGGTTGCAAGCCAGCCGGCGTTGCAATGCGTCAGGACGTTCACCAGCTCGCCCGGCTTCTTGGTCGCGGCGATCGTCTCGATCAGGCCGAGCCCGTGACGGCCGATCTCGCGGTTGATCTCGACATCATCGTCGGCGATCTCGCGCGCGCGGGCATAGGCCGCCTCGGCGCGGGCCGAAGCCGCGAGCGGCACGAGCGCGCGCTGCATCTCGTCAACGGCCCATTTCAAATTGATCGCGGTCGGCCGGGTCGCCAGCAACATCCTGCCGGCGCGCTCGAGCGCCGCGTCGGAGGCATCGGCGCGCATCGCAAGCGCCATGCCGTAGGCTGCGGTGGCGCCGATCAGGGGCGCGCCGCGGACCAGCATCGAGCGGATCGCCTCGCCGGCCTCGTCCGCGGTGGTGAGTTTGGCGACGATGAATTCATGCGGCAACCGGCGCTGATCGATCGCGCCGACGGACCAGCCGTCGGGCTCGAGCCAGATGCTGCGAAAATGTCGTCCATCGACTTTCATGTCCTACGTCCTTCGCGTCGCGCGCTCCTGGAGGACTTCTTCACGACCGCAGCACCCGCCCGGCGACGGCATCGAGCTTGGCCAGCAGTTGCGGATCGCGGGCCGCGGGCGCCGTGATCAGCGCGGTATCAAGCGCCCGATCCGAACCGACCGGACACGGCTCGTGCTCGCGCAGGAAATCCCGCGCCAGCCGCGCGACCAGCGCCTTTGCCTTCTCGGCGTTCGAATTCAGCACACGGATGATATCCTGCACCGTCACGGCATCATGCGCCGGATGCCAGCAATCGAAATCGGTGACCATCGCCACGCTGGCGTAGCAGATCTCGGCCTCGCGGGCGAGCTTGGCTTCCGGCATGTTGGTCATGCCGATCACCGAATAGCCCTGCGCCTTGTAGGTCAGGCTTTCGGCGAGCGAGGAGAACTGCGGCCCCTCCATGCAGAGGTAGGTGCCGCCGCGGGCGAACGCGATGTCTTCGGCCTCGGCAGCGGCGGCGAGATGCCTCGCCAGCAACGGCGACACCGGATGCGCCATCGAGACATGCGCGACGCAGCCCTTGCCGAAAAACGAGCTCTCGCGCTTGTGGGTGCGATCGACGAACTGGTCGACCAGCACGAAAGTACCGGGCGGCAGCTCTTCCTTGAACGAGCCGCATGCGGACAGCGCCACCAGGTCGGTGACCCCCGCCCGCTTTAGCACGTCGATATTGGCGCGATAGTTGATGTCGGACGGCGACAGCGCGTGTCCACGGCCGTGGCGCGGCAGGAACACGATCGGGAGTCCCGCCATCTCGCCGCGGCGGAGCGGCGCGGACGGCTCGCCCCAAGGGCTCGTGATCGCCTCCTCGCGGACATTTTCCAGGCCCGGCAGATCGTAGATGCCGGATCCACCGATGATCCCTAACACGGCTTTGGTCATGATCGCTCCTCACGGTCCCGCAACGGCGCCGGAGGGGTGACCCAAGCCCGATCGGGCTCGCCGGACGTTCGGCCATATTGCGGCGCAGTAATCACTGCGCCGCAGCCGCTTGCAAGGCAATTCCGGACCGGACCGCTATTTTGCGACGAACCCTGCCGTGTTCATCAGCGAGGCATTCTGCTTGTCGTCATCCTCGAGGAACTCGACCATGTCCTTGCCGGTGAGGAAGATCGGCTTCAGTGCCTGCTTCTCCATGTAGTCCTTGTATTCAGCCGTCTGCGTCACCTTCTGAAACAGGTCGACATAGAACGCCTGCTGCTCCTGCGTGACCTTGCCCGGCAGGAACATCGCACGCAGCATCAGATACTGCACGTCGAGTCCCTCCTCCTTGCAGGTCGGGATGTCGTTCCAGGATTGCGTGTCGGTGACCTTGGTCTTGTAGGAGATGCGTTCCTTGTCGAACACGCAGAGCGCGCGAACCTGTCCGGCGCGCCAGACTTCGAGGTTCTCGCTGGGATTGTTGACGTTGGACTCGGTGTGGCCGCCGACCAGCTGGGTCGCGGCCTCGCCGCCGGACTTGTACGGCAGGTAGGAGAACTTTGCGCCGGTCTTCTGCTCCATGAAGACGGTCAGCACGTGATCCTCGCGCTTGGAGCCCGTGCCACCCATCTTGAACGGCGCGCTCGCCGCTTTCGCGGCAGCGATGAACTCCTTCACGGTCTTCGGACCGGAGGCGTTGTCCCACAACACAAACTGATCGAGCGCGATCACCGACACCGGGGTGAGGTCGCGCCAGTTGAACGGGATCTTGGCCGACAGCGGCAGCATGTAGATCAGCGAATAGGCGATCAGCACCTTGTTGGGATCACCCTCGCTGGACTTCATGTACATCAGCGCTTCCGCACCCGACGCGCCGCCCTTCAGCGACACCACCATCGGCTGCTTCATCAGATTGTTCTTCTGGATCGCCGCCTGCATCATGCGCGCCATCTGGTCGGAGGCGCCGCCGGCACCGGCCGCGACCACGATTTCGACCGGCTTGCTCGGCTCCCAGCCGGCAAAGGCGGGCGTGCTCAGCAAGAGGGCCGCGATTGCAGCCGTGGTTTTTACAATCTGTCCCACGTGTTTCTTCCCTATCTATTTGTTCGGCTTGGCAAAACCTGCGAGGTGGAGGGCTCGCGGCATTGTGCCGAGAATGAACGTGAGTTCAAGCCGCGAACTGCCGCATGGCCTATGACTTTGGAATGAGGTGGGGACGCTCAGGACCAACAATCAAAACAGCGCGGAGTCCGTCTCGGGCCCAGCTTTCTGACAACGGGGATCAATGCGAAAAGCGCGCTTTCCGCCAGGAATCCAGGACGACCGTTACTTGCCCTTGAAGTTGGGCGCGCGCTTGTTGAGGAAGGCGTCCATGCCTTCGCGGAAATCCTCGCTCATATAGGCGCGCAGGATCAGGTCCTCACCCTCCTCGCGCGACAGCGTGCGGCGGATGCGGCGCACCGCTTCCTTGGTCACTTCGAGCGTGATCGGCGCGTGGCCCGCGACGAGCTTCGCCGTCTCGGTGGCGCGGCGCTGCAACGTCTCCACATCGGGGACGACTTCGTTCAACAGCCCGAGCGCCAGCGCTTCCGGCGCCTCGACGAGGCGCGCCTTGAAGATCAGATCCTTGGTCCGCGCCGGACCGATCAGCGACACCAGCCGCGAGATGTTGGACATCGAGAGGCAGTTGCCGAGCGTGCGCGCGATCGGGAAGCCGATCCGCGTCGCATCGGTGCCGATCCGGATATCGCAGCAGGCGGCAATGCCGGCGCCGCCGCCGGTGCAGGCGCCGGCGATCGCCGCGATCACGGGCACGCGGCACTGTTCGAGCGTGCCCAGCACGCGGTCGATCCGCGCCTCATAGTCCAGCGCATCCTGGGCAGTCTTGAAGGCCCGGAACTGCGAGATGTCGGTGCCCGAGGCGAACGCCTTGTCGCCCGCGCCGGTCATAATCAGCGCCTTGACGGAGTGATCCTGATTGATGTTCTCGCAGATCGCCGCCATCTGCTCGTACATCGCAAAGGTCAGCGCATTGCGCGCCTGCGGCCGGTTGAACGTGATGCGCGCGATCCCGTCCTCGACGGAATAGATCAGGTCTTCGGTCGAAGTGACGGGCGCGTTCATGTCTCGCTCTTTCTGTTGTTTGCGATTCGATTTTAGGCGACGGCCTTTTTAAGCGACAGCCTTCGACTGCGAAGCGTCGCGTCCCTTCAGGACCTCCATCGCGGCCAGCACGCCGCCGCTGCGATGTGGCACCTTGGCCAGATCAAGGCCCATCTCGACGCCGGACAGCGTGCCCATCAGCATCAGGTCGTTGAAGTGCCCGATGTGCCCGATCCGGAACACCTTGCCCTTGACTTTGTTGAGGCCGGTGCCGAGCGACATGTCGAAATTCTCCAGCACGACCTTGCGGAAGTGGTCGGCGTCGTGGCCGTCAGGCACCCGCACCGCGGTCAGCGCCGGCGAGTGTGCGCCCTGCTCCTGGCACTGTGTCTCGAGGCCCCAGACCTTGATCGCCGCGCGCGTCGCCTCGCTGTGGCGCTTGTGGCGGGCGAAGACGTTCTCGAGGCCCTCTTCCTCCAGCATATTCACGGCCTCGCGCAGGCCGAACAGGAGGTTGGTGGCGGGCGTATAGGGCCAGGTGCCGGCCTTGTTGATGTTGATGACTTCCTGCCAATCCCAATAGGAGCGCATGCCCGGATTGGCCTTGGCCACGGCGAGCGCCTTCTCCGACACGGCGTTGAAGCCGAGGCCGGGCGGCAGCATCAGGCCCTTCTGGGAGCCGGCGATGGAGACATCGATGCCCCAGGCATCATGCTCATATTCCAGCGAGCCGAGGCCGGAGATGGTGTCGACCATCAAGAGTGCCGGATGCTTCAGCGTGTCGAGGATCTTGCGGACGTCGCGCGGATAGGTGACGCAGGCGGTCGAGGTCTCGTTATGGACCACGCAGACCGCCTTGATCTTGTGCGCCTTGTCGGCGGACAGCCTGGCCTCGATCTGCTCGAGGTCGGCGCCGTGGCGCCAGTCGCCCGAGATGAAATCGACGTCGAGCTTGAACTTGTCGGCAATGCCATGCCACAGCACCGCGAACTGGCCGGTCTCGCACATCAGGACCTTGTCGCCGGGCTGCAGCGTGTTGACGATCGCAGCCTCCCAGGCGCCGGTCCCCGACGACGGGTAGATGATCACGGGCTGCTTGGTGCGGAACACACGCTGCATCGCAGAAAGCACGGCGAAACCGATCTCGGCAAACTCGGGACCGCGATGGTCCATGGTCGGCATATCCATGGCCCGCAGCACCCGGTCCGGCACGTTGGTCGGTCCCGGAATCTGCAGAAAATGCCTTCCAGTATGCACGGTCATGAGCGTCTTTCCCGGTCTCGTCTTGGTCGTGGTGAGCCGCTCGCATATCACTATTCGCCGGGTTTGTCCTAGGCCCGGCGGGGGTCCGTCATGCATATCTGACGGCGCTCCGCCGGGCCGGCAGCGCCTCATTCGGCGGCCACCACCTTGCCCGGCACCACCGATTCGTTCGTCTCCTCGAACGGCCGCTCGGGATGCATCAGGAACGCCGAGAAGCCGCCGACCAGCAGCAGTCCCATCGACATCAGGAACGGCAGGTACCAGTTTCCGGTGGCGTCGATGACGAAGCCGGCGACCAGCGGCGAGACGATGGCCGCGAAAGCCGAGCCGGTGTTCATGATCCCGGCGGCGGTGCCGGAATATTTCGCCGCGATGTCCATCGGGATCGACCACATCGGCCCGATCACGAGTTCGGCGCAGAAGAAGCCGGCCGACAGGCAGAGCGCCACCACCGTGATGTCGTGGACGAACAGGATCGGCATCAGCGACAGCAGCGCGCCGGCGAAGCCCACGACCGTCACGCTGAGTCGTGCCAGCCGTACATTGCCGGTGCGCTCGAGAATGCGATCGGAGATGACGCCGCCGATGCTGTCCCCGACGACGCCGGCAAAGAACACGCCGGATGCGAACAGCGCCGAGTTCTTCAGATCAAGGCTGTAGTTGTTTTTGAAGAACAGCGGCAGCCAGTTGAGATAGAGCCACAGGCACCAGCCGTAGCAGAAATAGGTCAGCGTCACCGGCCACATCCGCTGCAGCAGCGGTCCCCACGGCACCTTCGGCCGCTCGCCTTTCGGCCGCGGCGGCAAGGTCGCAAGCTCGGCCGCGGTGATCGAGCCGTGGTCCCGCGGCTCGTTGCGGAAGTACCAGACCCACGCGATGCCCCAGATCAGGCTGACGACACCGAGCACGACGAACGCGCCGCGCCAGGTCAGCCAGAGGATCAGCAGCGCGACCACCGGCGGGGTGATGGCATTGCCGAGCCGCGCGAATGAATGCGTCAGGCCTTGCGCGAAGCCGCGGCGGTTCGCCGGCGTCCAGTACTGCATCGCGCGTGTCGCGGTCGGAAACGTCGCGCCTTCGCCGAACCCCAGCGCGAAACGCGCGACGAACAGCGCGGCAAGGCCATGGACAAAGCCGGTCATTATGGTCGCCGCGGCCCAGATCATGCCGCACCAGAACAAGGTCTGGCGCGGCCCAAAGCGATCGCCGACCCAGCCGCCGATCACCTGAAACAGCAGGTACGGATAGGCGAATGCCGAGAACACCAGACCGAGCTCGGTATTGGACAGGCCGAGCTCCTTCTGGATCTCGCCGGCCGCGGTGCCGATGTTCACGCGGTCCACATAGGTGATGAAGTACATCACGCAGAGCATGGCCAACACGACATGGGTGGCCTTGAACCGAAGCCTCATATCCCCTCCCCCGCGATTTTTTTGAGTTTGTTGAGGCGCTGGCTGCTAGGTGCCGACGACTTTCAGATGCGGCGGTGTATTGCGCTGGTCGCGCTGTTCGAGAAGCTTCATCGCCGCCTCGACGCCGCCCGAGCGGTGCGGCACACCGGCGACCGACAATCCCATCTCGACTCCGGTCAGCGCGCCAAGCAGCGTCAGCTCGTTGCACTCGCCGAGATGACCGATGCGGAACACCTTGCCTGCGACCTTCGACAGGCCGGCACCGAGCGACATGTTGAAATTGTCGAGCACGACCTTGCGGAACTGATCGGCATCATGTCCGGGCGGCATCATCACCGCGGTCAGCACCGGCGAGAATTCCGAGGGCTCCTGGCACAGCACCTCGAGCCCCCACTGATTGACGGCGGCGCGCGTGGCGGCGGCCAGCCGCAGATGGCGGGCGAACACGTTGTCGAGCCCCTCCTCCAGCAACATCGCGATCGCCTCGCGCAGCCCGTAGAGCAGATTCGTCGCCGGCGTATAGGGGAAGAAGCCCTTGGCGTTCGGCTTCAGCATTTCCTCCCAGTCGAAATAAGAGCGCGGCATCTTATTGGTGCGCGACGCGGCGCGCGCCTTCTCCGAGATGGCGTTGAAGCCAAGGCCGGGCGGCAGCATGAAGCCCTTCTGCGAGCAGCTGACGCTGACGTCGACCTTCCACTCGTCGTGCCGGTAATCGACCGAGCCGAGTGAGGAAATGGTGTCGACCATCAGGAGCGCCGGATGCGCGGTGCGGTCGATGGCAGTACGGATGTCCGCGATCCGGCTGGTCGCACCGGTCGAGGTCTCGTTGTGGACGACCATCACCGCCTTGATGCTGTGCGCGGTGTCGGCGGCAAGCCTTGCTTCGATCTGGGCGGGGTCCGCGCCGCGGCGCCAGTCGCCGGGCATGAAATCCACCTCGATGCCGAAGCGGCCGGCCATCTGCCGCCACAGCGTGGCGAAGTGGCCGGTCTCGACCATCAGGACCTTGTCGCCCGGCGACAGGGTGTTGACGATCGCGGCCTCCCAGGCGCCGGTCCCTGATGACGGGAAGATCACCACCGGCCCTTTGGTCTGAAACACCTTCTGGCTGCCCTCGAGCACGGCACGGCCGAGCGCGGCGAATTCGGCGCTGCGGTGGTCGATGACCGGCATATCCATCGCCCGAAGGATGCGATCTGGGACCGGGCTTGGCCCTGGAATCTGCAGAAAATGGCGCCCTTGATGCATGAGAACCTCCCAATCGCCGGATTTCGGCCCCTCGGCGATCTATTTTGCATTCATTTTTTGTCTTTTCAATCGAATTTTGGTATTCGATCGAGAGCATCGACGCGACCGCGCCGGCAAATTATTGTTCAGAATATGAAATCCGCGATTCCCGAAGCCGGGGTTCCAATCAGCCCGCCAGCCGCCGGCAATGGCAGCGACCGCCAGGAGGCCTCGCTTCACGGCGAGATCCTGCTGCGGCTCCGCGACTATGTGGTGGAAGGCAACATTCCCGAGGGCGCCCGCGTTCCAGAGCGGCAGCTCTGCGAGATGCTGGGGATCTCAAGGACGCCGCTGCGCGAAGCGCTCAAGGTGCTGGCTGCCGAGGGCCTGATCGAGCTCTTGCCCAACCGCGGCGCGCGGGTGCGCCGGCTCAGCCCGCGCGACCTCGAGGAATTGTTCGACGTCATGGCCGGGCTCGAGAGCCTCGCCGGACGACTGGCATGCGAGATCATCACCGACGAAGAAATCGTCGCGATCGAGCGGCTGCATTACGAGATGTACGGCCATTATCTGCACCGCGACATGCACGGCTATTTCCAGACCAACCAGCAAATCCACGAGAGCATCGTTGCGGCCGCACGCAACGAGACGCTGAAGGCGACCTATGCCAACTTCGCCGGCCGGATCCGCCGCGTCCGCTATTCCGCCAATTTCGCCCGCAAGCGGCAGCGTTGGGCCGAGGCGATGCGCGAGCACGAGGCGATCCTCGATGCGCTGCGCCGACGCGCGGCAAGCGAGCTCAGCGACATCCTGTTCCAGCACCTGCGCAACAAGCGCGCCGCCGCCATCGATCACCTCGCGGAGGGGCCGGACAGCGGCCTGGAGACGACGCCCCAGAACGACTAAAGGGGCCAGCTCAAGGATGGTTGGAGGGCAGCCATCCTTGCCCATTATGAATTCATAATGTAATTCTCACGTCGAGAGAATGCATAATCCATGAGCAATCAACGTGGTCGTCATGGATCACATCGGATCTGGGATGAAGAACGCCTCCTCGCTCGAACAGCGCCTGCGGTCCGAACTGGCCGGCGACGTGTTTTTCGACGCCTTCAACCGCGGCCGCTACGCGACCGACGCCTCGTTCTACCAGATCGTGCCGGCCGGCGTGGTGGTGCCGCGAACCGTCGACGAGGCGCTGCGGACGCTCGCGATCGTCCGCGACGCCGGGCGGATCGTCACCCCGCGCGGCGGCGGCACCTCGCAATGCGGCCAGACCGTCAATGACGGCATCGTGGTCGACCTGTCCAAGCACCTGAACCGGGTCCTCTCGCTCGACGTCGAGAATCGGACCTGCGTGGTCGAGCCCGGCATCGTGCTCGACGATCTCAACCGGCAACTCAGGAAGCACGGGCTGTGGTTTCCGGTCGACGTCTCGACCGCGTCGCGCGCCACGATCGGCGGCATGGCCGGCAACAATTCCTGCGGCGGTCGCTCGCTGCGCTACGGCACAATGCGCGACAACACGCTGTCGATGGATGCCGCGCTCGCCGACGGCACGCTGCTGCATTTCGGCGAGGTGCCGCGCGACCTGACGCGGATCAACGGCTCCGACAGCGGATTGAAGCTATTTCGCGACATGCTCGATCTCGGCGAGCGCGAGGCGCTCGAAATCGCCGACAAATTCCCCAAGGTGCAGCGCCGCGTCGGTGGCTATAACCTCGACGCGCTGGTGCCACGCAACGCGCCGAACAATCTGGCGCATCTGTTGGTCGGCTCGGAAGGCACCCTCGCCTTCACCACGCAGGTCGAGCTGAAGCTGTGGCCGGTGATCCGCAACAAGGCGCTCGGCGTCTGCCATTTCGGCAGCTTCTACGAGGCGATGGACGCCGCCCAGCATCTGGTCAAGCTGCGGCCCATTGCCGTGGAGCTGGTCGACCGCACCATGATCGCGCTCGGCCGCGAGATCGCGATGTTCCAGCCGATCATCTCGGCGGCCGTGCGCGGCGATCCGGACGCCATCCTGGTGGTCGAGTTCGCCGAAGAGGACCAAGCCGACAATCTCGCCCGCCTCAGGCAGCTCGGCGAGCTGATGGCCGACCTCGGCTTCGGCTGGGACAAGCCGCAGCGCAAATGGGGCGGCGTGGTCGAGATCGTCGAGCCCGCGCTGCAGACCGGCATCGCCGATTTCCGCGCCGCCGGCCTCAACGTCATGATGTCGATGAAGCAGGAGGGCAAGCCGGTCTCGTTCGTCGAGGACTGCGCGGTGCCGCTGCCGCATCTCGCCGATTACACCGAGCGGCTCAATGCCGTGTTCGCCAGGCACGGCACCCGCGGCACGATGTATGCGCATGCCTCCGAAGGCTGCCTGCATGTGCGCCCGGTGCTCAATCTCAAGCTCGAGAAGGACGTCAAGGCGATGCGCGCCATTGCCGAGGAAGCCTTCGCGATGGTGCGCGAATACAAGGGCTCGCATTCCGGCGAGCACGGCGACGGACTGGTGCGCTCGGAATTCCACGAAGCGATGTTCGGGCAGCGCATCGTGGCCGATTTCCGCGAGGTCAAGCAGCGCTTCGATCCGACCAACACGCTCAACCCGGGCAAGATCGTCGATCCGCCCAGGATGGATGATCGCTCGCTATTTCGTTTTTCGCCCGATTATCGCGTCGGCGAATTGAAGACGGCGCTGGACTGGTCGGCCTATCCCGGCGCCGGCCGCGGTTTCCAGGGCGCCGTCGAGATGTGCAACAACAACGGCGCCTGCCGCAAGCTCGAAGGCGGCGTGATGTGCCCATCCTATCGTGCCACGCGCAACGAGAAGGACGTCACCCGCGGCCGCGCCAATACGCTGCGGCTCGCGATCTCGGGCCAGTTGGGTGCGGACGCGCTCGCCTCCGACGAGATGATGGAGACGCTGAAGCTCTGCGTCTCCTGCAAGGCGTGCCGCCATGAATGCCCGACCGGCGTCGACATGGCCAAGATGAAGATCGAGGTGCTCGCCGCGCGTGCCGCGACCCATGGTCTAACGCTGCGCGACCGGCTGGTCGGCTATCTGCCGCGCTACGTCGATCTCGCCTCGCGCTTTGCGCCGATCGCGAACTGGCGCAACCGCAGCCCACTGTTGCGCAGCCTGTTCGAGAGGCTCGCCGGGATCAGCGCCAAGCGCGCGCTGCCGGCGTTTCGCCGCGACACCTTCCGGCCGGACGCCGAGGTGCTGGGTCCAGCCGACGGCCGCGAAGTGGTGCTGTTCGCCGACACGTTCAACCGCGGCTACGAGCGCGAGAATCTCGACGCCGCGATCGAGGTGCTTGTCGCCGGCGGCTATCGCGTGCATCTGCCGAGGCCATCGGACGGCGGGCGGGCGCCGTGCTGCGGGCGGACGTTCCTGTCGGCCGGACTGGTGGAGCAGGCCCGTGCCGAGCTTGACCGGCTGGTTGCGACCTACGTCCCGTTCGCGGCCCGCGGCGTGCCGATCATTGGTCTCGAGCCAAGCTGCCTTCTCACGTTGCGCGACGAGCTGCTGTCGCTGCGTTCGGATGAGGCCGCCAAAACCGTCAGCGCGCACGCGCTGCTGTTCGAGGAATTTCTGGTGCGCGAGGCCGAGGCCGGGCGCCTCGCATTGCCGCTCGGCGCGGTCGCCGGCAAGGCCGTGGTGCACGGCCATTGCCACCAAAAATCCTTCGGCGCGTTCAAGCCGGTAGAGAAGGTGCTGCGCCTGGTACCGGGCCTCGACGTCAAGACCATCGAGTCGAGTTGCTGCGGCATGGCCGGCGCGTTCGGCTATGGCGCCGACACCTACCAGGCCTCGATCGAGATGGCCGAACTGTCGCTGCTGCCGGCTGTCAGAGGCGCCGATCAGGACACGCTGATCGTGGCTGACGGGACCTCATGCCGGCACCAGATCAAGGACGGCAGCGGGCGCACGCCGCTGCATGTCGCCAGCGTATTGGCGATGAGCCTGAAACGTGCGAAATCGAATTCCGACAGATTGTTACCGACAAAGGAAGAGGCCCATGGCTGAGCTCACTCTCGAAACTGCCCGCAAGATTCTGGATGCCGCGCTGGCCAAGGGGGTCGAGCAGAAGTTCAAGCCGCTGGTCGTCACCATCCTCGACGCGCGCGGCGCCGTGAAGGTGACCGCGGCACAGGACGGCACCAGCCTGATGCGGGCAGAGATCGCCCATGGCAAGGCCTATGGCGCGCTGGCGCTCGGGATGGGATCGCGGGCGCTGTTTCAGCGCGCCCAGGAGCAGGCCTATTTCATCGATTCCGTGAACACGTTGGCGCAGGGCCGGCTGGTGCCGGTCCCCGGCGGCGTGCTGATCATGGACGGTTCTTCCCTGCTCGGCGCCGTCGGCGTCAGCGGCGACACCTCGGACAATGACGAGATCTGCGCCGTGGCCGGCATCGAAGCTGCCGGCCTGAAGGCCAATATCGGATGACAACAACTGTTTGGTCTTCGCCGCTCTCGCCGCTTGGTTCAAACAAGTACAGCTTCAATTTTAGGACGATGACCGACCGGATCGTCAATCCGGTTCCACGGGAGAAGTCCTTCCTGCCGCCGGGAATCTCCGCGCACCAATGACCTATCCACAGGGGCTGCGATGCGAGGCCCGATCCGATCGGATAGACTTGCGAGCTATCAAACAAGCTCAATGTTCTCACACGGCCCAATATGACCGTTCAACCGACTCTTGCCGAGATCGCCGGCATGCTGGAGCAGTCACCCGATTACCGGGTGCTGCGGCGGCTCGTTCCCCGCTCCGAATTTGCTCCAAGCGACGGGCAATCGACCAAGATCGCAATCCTGCTCGATGTCGAAACCACCGGACTCGATACGGCCAAAGACGAGATCATCGAGCTCGGGATGGTCAAGTTCACCTATCTTTCCGACGGAAGGATCGGCCGGGTCATCGATACTTTCAGTTGCTTCAATCAGCCGTCGATCGCAATTCCCATCGAGATCACGGCGCTGACCGGTATCACCGACGAGATGGTCAAGGACCACGGCCTCGATGAGGAGCGCATCAACGCCTTCGTCTCCGATGCGGTCGTGGTCATCGCCCACAATGCCGGCTTCGATCGCAAGTTCATGGAGCGCTATGCACCCCTGTTGACGCAGAAGGCCTGGGCCTGCTCGGTGAGCGAGGTCGAATGGCGCGGCCTTGGCTTCGAGGGATCGCGCCTGTCCTATCTCCTGATGAAAGCCGGGCTGTTTCACGAGGCGCACCGGGCGGTCGACGATTGCCTGGCGCTGCTCGAAATCCTCGCCATGACCCTGCCCCAGCTCGATCGCACCGTGCTCTCCGTGCTGCTCGAGCGAGCCCGCCGCAAGACGATCCGGGTCTGGGCTGAGCAGTCGCCGTTCGAGCTCAAGGACGAGCTCAAGCGCCGCGGCTATCGCTGGAGCGACGGCGCCGATGGCCGGCCGCGGTCCTGGTACATTGACGTCGATGAGCCCAATCAGACAGCCGAGATCGAATATCTGCAGAGCACGATCTATCAGAGGGAAGTTGAGGTGCGGATCCAGACACTCACCGCATTCGACCGCTTTTCAGCGAGGGCATAGGGCGCTTTCGAGCGCAAAAAACGCTCCAGCACGAACGTTGACCATGTGGGAGTTATCAGGTGAAGCGTTATCGGATGCCCTTCCAGGGGCCGCCGTCGCCTTGGGTGGCAGCAACGGCTTCGGTCGATGTCCGGCGCGCAACGCGCTTCGCTGCTGGAGGGCGTGCCGGGGTGGCAGGAGCCACCGACTGCGAAAGATCCGTCAGTGCCAACATTAGGCCCCGCAAGCTCGCCATCATCGTGATGGGTTTGCCAACTCGCTCGAACACGATCGTGGCGCGGTCCTCACGCCCCAGCAACGAGATCAAAGCAGCGTCCGCAGGAAACGTTGCGGCACATAGCGCCTGGTCACAGATCAGCGGCTTGACGACGCGCGTGAAGCCGCCAAAGGAGACCGTGACACCGACCTCCACGCTGCTGTCGCGTGGCAGCATGATCAGCGCCATTGATCGTCCATCCTTGGTGAGCGCGATACGCCAGTTCAATCGCGCGGCATCACCGTGCGAGATCGTTTCCAGATAGCAGATGCGCCGGGCGTTGCGGATCTCATCGCAAACCTGGGTCCAATCGAAGAAAGGCCTGATCGTGCGGGTGTAGTCGCCCGCCGCGGCCGGTTTTCCTGGCGCGAAGACGCTCGCCCACTCGAATCCAAGCGAAGTTGCCTTTGTCGGCTCGGATACAATGCTGGCAGGGGCCGCTCCAGTCTGGCTCGAAGGCCGGGGTGCAGGGTCGGACGCGATCGCCGCCGACAAGCCGGCCAAGGCCAATGGCAAGAGCCAAGCAGCAACACGAGGCAAGCGTGATCTGGGCATGGCTTGTTTCCGGATTGATGGCGGCGGATTCGAGCGACAATGGTGCTGCGCCGAGGAGGTCAGAATCTGACGCCGATTGAGCCGGAAGCTCCAACGTCGCCCGTGTCCGGCGTGTAGGACACACTTGCCTTGAGGCGCACCGCATCACTCGCGCGGTAGGCAAGACCTCCCGCCAATGAGACTGAGTCCCGGAAAGCGCCGACCGCGATTGCTACGGAGCGGTCGCCTTTGGCCTCATCCGAGAACGCAAGTCCCGCCGCTGCCATCGCTGCCGAACCAGCCGCTCGCGCGCGCCGGTCCACCGCGGCCACCTTTCGATCTGTATACATCCGGTCTTCAATGCCCAGCGCGGCGAGACCATCATTCAGTTGCTTCAGGTTGGTCGCATCGTTCGCCGCAGTACCCGCGGCCACATTGTGCAGTGCTACAGCGCCGGGAGAGCCGCCCTGCAAAGTTACCGAATTCAGGCGATGACCGTCTGCTGCGACGTCATATCGGATGCTGTTCACAGACGCAGCATTCAAGGCAGAGGCGACGTCATGATAGGTGCTCCCGAGGATCGTATACGAGGGCTGCGACACGGTTCCGTCGGAATTGACGTGCGAGCCCCCGCCAAGCCAGGTCGCGACCGAATCGGCTGACCGGTACAGCTGCTGCCCCGTGAGCGCATCAGACGATTGCGCTGAGACAATGCCATTTGTGATGCCCGTCAAGGTCCGACGGCCGTCGCTGCCGGTCAGATCGACGAGCTTGCCACCCGTCTTGGCAGCTATGGTCACGGCCGCTGTTGGGTCCCTCTGCCGGACCAGCCCGACCGCGCCGCTTCCGATGTCGTTGATCATGGAGGAGCTCATCGTGGCAATCTGCTGCTCGATCGCTTCGAGCGCGCCGCCGACATTGGTGGAGGGCATTCCGTTCACGAGTGTCGAAAAGTGAGTAACCTGTCCGGTCGTGGGGTCAAAGATGGCCCCTCCTCCGAAGGTCGAAGCTGTCGATCTGCCGAGATTATCATTATTGGACGTGACAATGTCCTTCGGACTTGGAGGTTGGATCACCGGCTGCGGCGTCGACACCGGCGGCGGGGCCGGGATCGATTGTGCAGTCGCGGGTGGGGCCGGCACCGGCACCGGCTTCTGTTCGGCGCAGTCCAGTTCGCCGCCCATCGCCTTCCACTGCTGCCTGAGCTGGTCTGTGCAGCCGCCGGGCGGCCGAAATTTCTGCACTGCCGGTGTTACCACGCCGTGTTGGACCTGCGCCATTGCCGGTGCAGAAAACTGTGCCCGGCGCTCGGCATCGACCAATGCGGATGCCACATCCGGAAAGGAGCATGAGGGATAGGCTCCGGCCGAATGGCGCTGCGCCTCGACGAAGACGGCCCAGCCCGAGCCCAGGCGGCGCAAGGCGTTGTTGAGGCGGCCGGCGATAGCCACGAGTTCAGCGGGTACGGCGCTTTCGAGATCCGGCCCGCGGAATCCGGCGGTCCGCTGGAACGAGCCGTCCTTGTTCAGGATGACGCTCTCGCCGACCAGAGCTGCCCAGGGCAGGAAATCGGCAAGACGGGTGCTGGACCGGCGATACTCGGAAAGATTCATCATGGAGCGAGCTCAAACGCAAAGATGTCCGGGAACACGAAGGTGGCGGCGCACGACCTCAACGAAGGCCGGATCGCGTTTGGCGGCCCAGACCGCTGCCATGTGGCCGATGAGCCAGAGGAGAAGGCCGGCAATCCAGAGCCGCAGGCCAAGCCCAACTGCGACGGCAAGCGTTCCATTCACGATCGCAACCGACCGCGGTGCACCGCCCATCAGGATCGGTTCGGTCAGCGAGCGATGCACGGGCGCGACAAAGCCTGCGACGAGTTGATCCATCAGACCACCACCCCGCCGCCGAAGGAGAAGAACGAGAGGAAGAAGCTCGATGCCGCAAAGGCGATCGACAGCCCGAATACGATCTGGATCATCCTGCGAAAACCGCCGGACGTATCGCCAAAAGCAAGCGTCAGCCCCGTGACGATGATGATGATCACGGCGATGATCTTCGCGACCGGTCCCTCCACCGATTGCAGGATCTGATTAAGCGGCTGCTCCCAGGGCATGTTCGAGCCGGCTGCCCAGGCTGGCGCAGTCGCGAACAGGACCGTTGCCGTTACAGCCACCGGGAGCGCACGCGGTGGAAGCGAGATTCGAAAGCTCATATGAGATCTCCTGCTGGTGAGAGGCTGTAGTCGCCGGTTGCTCCGAGCCCGTCGACGCGCGCGAGCTCGGCGAGGCGACGCTCGGCGCCGCGGCCGGAAAGCACGGCAATGATGTTGATGGTCTCGGCAATCAGGGCGCGCGGTACCGTGATGACAGCTTCCTGGATCAGCTGCTCCAGTCGCCGCAGCGCGCCGAGCGCGGTACCGGCGTGAATGGTGCCAATGCCGCCGGGGTGACCAGTGCCCCAGGCCTTGAGTAGGTCGAGCGCTTCGGCGCCGCGGACCTCGCCGATCGGAATGCGATCCGGCCGCAAGCGGAGCGACGACCGCACGAGATCCGAGAGCGAGACCACCCCGTCCCTGGTGCGCAGCGCAACCAGGTTCGGCGCCTTGCACTGCAGTTCCCGAGTATCCTCGATCAGCACCACGCGATCGCTGGTCTTGGCGACTTCCGCAAGAAGCGCATTGGTGAGCGTCGTTTTGCCCGTTGAGGTTCCGCCCGCGACCAGGATGTTCCTCCGCGCGGCCACCGCCCGCCGCAGTGCTTCCGCCTGGTCTGAGGTCATGATGCGCGAGGCCGCATAGTCATCGAGTGTAAATACGGCGACTGCAGGTTTGCGAATTGCGAAGGCGGGCGCAGCCACGACAGGCGGCAACAGACCTTCAAACCGTTCTCCAGTTTCAGGCAATTCTGCAGAAATACGCGGAGATGCGGCGTGGACCTCGCTGCCGACATGATGCGCCACCAGGCGAATGATGCGCTCGCCATCGGCGGCCGAGAGCTGCTCGCCGGTTTCCGACAGTCCGCCCGCCAGCCGGTCGATCCACAGCCGGCCATCCGGGTTCAACATCACCTCGACGACCGCAATGTCGTCGAGATAGCGCGCGATCGCGGGTCCCAGCGCGCTGCGGAGCATGCGTGCGCCGCGCGAAACCGCCTCCGACTGAAAGGACTGGAATGTCACTGCCGCACCCATCTATCGAGGGCGGATCAGACCGCGCCCTCAGATGGGGATGGATAGAAGAGCCACCACTCCCTTCGTGCAACAAGGCGCTCACGACGATCGTAGCGTAGCGTGGAAAAAGAAAACTCTGCGGAGACCATGAGCTCGATCGGAGACGGGACCATGCACTCCAACCCAAGGGGCGGAAGCATTGGCGCGGAGCCACAACCTGATCGACGCAGGTCGGGCGATCGCGGCAGCCTGCAACCGCGTTGCGCACCACCGGATACCCGCCAACATTGTCGGCGCCGAAGCAAGCTCTTGCCCCTGAACTCCCGCAGGCGTCATCGCGAGGATCATGCGTGCGCCGCGTCGACGTATAGAGAGAGAGACACACACAAATGACCAAGTCTACGATAGTTCGCCTCGGTCAGGTAATTGCCCGGCAAAGGCTGCGACGACGCGCCCCGTATTGAAGCGGGAAAGAGCTGGCAAGCCGAAGACTTCAGCGGACGCAAGGCCCGCACATAGCCCAAGCCAGGGGCACGGGGCGATCGCCGGTGTCCGCAGTCGGGGCCGCCATCTGTGGAGCCTGACCATTAACAGCAGAACCCGCCTGACGTGCGCCAGCCGGGGCTATTAGGCCTGAGCAGCACATCAGGCGGGACCACCACGCTCGGAACGTGGGGGATGCCAAGGGAGCGAGACTACTTGCTTGCGAAAGCGGCCGGTTGATCAAATAAGGGTGCTTACCGATCAAATCAGGACCAAACTGGCTCCGGTCGCCGCGCCTGGCGCTACGTCGGCGATTGGTCGATATTGGGTGCTCGAGTGACGCCGTTTGCGCTCCAGGCAGTTTTCTACGTCAAGCAGACGGTGGTGACACAGCTCGCGTCGAGCCGTCGGTGGCGTCATAGCCAGCCCACGGAGGAGAGTTGCGCAAGCGCGCCCTTGTTATCGGTGTTCAGCTTCACATTGGATCATGCATAGTAGCGAACCGCGGCGGGACTCCACCGACGGCGAACGCTAGGTGCCCCAAACTGCTCGAACCGCAAGCACAGACGCGCTAAACTCTCCATCGTCCTGGTCAGGCATTAAGTTTCAGCCGCCCACACCACCATGCGGTTCGACACCCGCGAAAGGAGCTGAGCATGAAGGGCGACAAGACGGCTATCGAATACCTCAATAGAGCGCTGCGTCACGAGCTCACTGCGGTGAACCAGTACTGGCTACATTACCGCCTGCTCGACAATTGGGGCTACAAGGTGCTGGCGAAGACGTGGCGCAAGGAATCAATTGAAGAGATGCAACATGCCGACAGGCTCATCGAACGCATCATCTTCCTCGATGGATCTCCCAATATGCAGACGCTGGAATCCCTTCATATCGGGAAGAGCGTGAAGGCCGTGCTCGATAGCGACTTGCAAGCCGAGTTGTCGGCGCACTCCCTTTACGCTGAAGCCGCCACCCATTGCCATCAGGTCAAAGACTACGTGACACGAGATCTGTTTGAGGAACTCATGCACGATGAGGAAGAGCACATCGACTTTCTCGAAACCCAGATCGACCTCGTTGCGAGGATCGGCCTCGAGCTATATGCCCAGCGTCGTATGGGAGAACTCGACAAGGACTGAGGTGCTAACGACGCCCCCCCCCAAACGGTCTGCTTCTCGAGCTAGACCGGAAATAACAAGCCGCTTGCCCTGCGGCGCTTTTGACCCATAGCGGCGCTATGTCAATTTTCTTTTGTAGCTTGCTGACAGCGACCGTCTTGTTTCTGAGGGGGCGGTCAGGCGCCATTTGGCCTGCGCTGGAAGAGCAATCTCTCAGCTTCGCCAGCGCTTCGGTGACCGTCCGGCCAAGTTGTGTAATCGCTTAGTCAGTGAGGATCGATGTCACGCTTCCGAGCCGATCGACGCTGACATTCAAGTCGGTCCGCGCGCGCTCGCTCAGTTGGAGCCGCTTGGTTTGCCGACAGCTACGGTCCAGAGCACCCCTCCATCGAACTTATTCGGTCGTATGCCTGACCGTATTTTCCCGGTGAAGTCGATGATGTTGACTGGGGTTCACTTCATTGGTCACCTTGACCTCCTCGGAGTCGACCGATGAAATGAACGAACGTTGCCCGGACGGGAGTCTGAGTAGTGGGATCGCCGGTAGATCAAAGCGCGAAGACGCCGAGACGGCTGGCACTCGGCCTATTGTTGCTGTTTGCGTTCACGATTCTTGGCTTCAGCGGGCTGTACTTTGTGGGCGATTTGTCGAGATATCAGGAAGCCATCTCAAAAAGTGACGCCTATGTTGTCATGCGCGACGTGAGCAATCCTGAACAATTGGATCAAGCTCTAAAGCGACATCCCTCGAACGTGATTCTGAAAATGATCGCACTGGCAAGTCTGGATGCGATCGAGATGAATGCTGCCGCTCGAAGGCTGTTAACCGGCGCCGAGCAAAAGGAAATCCCGAAAGCAATCGATCCAGCTTCCAGCCGCAGTGATCTAGACGCAATTCTTCGCGATCTGAAGGCCGCCGAGGGTCGTATCGCTACCTTTGAGCCCCGCTATACCGCTCTGGTAAAATCCGAGCGCGGCAAACTGGAAGACGAGGCCCGCTCACTCCTTGTTGGAAACGACACAATTCGCAGATTCATGAGCATGATCGATACGCAGCACACCGAAACAATTGCCGTAGCGGCCGAATTGTCGGCCGCATACGCCGAATATTACAAGACCTATGACAAGTGTGTAACGCTCCTGCTGAGGGAATTTGGGATCTACAAAGTGAAAGACGGTCAGTTCGTGTTCCCGTTTCAAATGACTGCAGACAACTACAATCGTGCAGCGGCGGCAATGATCGCTGCTGCAAAACGCATTGCCGAGCTGGACGATGAACTGACCGCCCTGAGGCCCCTCCAGTTGAACAGATGGAAGGCCTTCGTTGAACAATAATTGAGAGGAAGTAGTGGTGCTGTTGCATCGATCAGTAGGATCTACCGACCCAATATCCGTCCCTTTTTTCAGAGCTAGGCCGTTCGACTGCTTTGTGGGTTGAACGCTTCCAGAGTGTTTAAGCGTCCGAGGGATCCGTTCTAAGGGTATGACGGCCGCCCAGGCTGCTTTAACCCTCGTCCCGGTTCGAACTTCGTAGCGCCGATCCATTTTGAGGAGGCATTTGCGAAGTTCGAAAATGCGCCGACGAGGTTATCGAATGAGGGGCTCACTCTGCCGCGGTGCATGAGTCCGGAATTGCCCCAACTCGGACCTGCAGTGCGGTCCTCGATTGCGTCGCTATCAGGGTCACAGCGAACCTCATAAGCGCCCCCAACTGCGGGTGGATGAGCAAACGCGCTGACCGCTGCTGTCGACGACCAGGGATACCTCCCAGCCGTCCTTCGCCGCCTTAACGGAATGGCTTGCGCGGTGGATTTGACGTCCCGGATTTGCGAGTAGTCGGTCGATTGAAACTTCGCCACAAGCTCCTGCGTGATGTCTCTTCAGCGGTCGACACGCTCCGATCCGAAAAAAATGGCCCTCGGGCAACTGACGGAACATTGCGTTGGTAGCTACAAATCGTTCAACCCTAATGAAGTTCGTGGAGGAGCAACGGAGTCCCTTCCGAATGCGCCAGCCCGCAGGCGGTGAACCAGCCATTTGGCGGCAGAGACGCGCCGACCGCCGTCGAGTGGCCGAGCCATCCCCGGGCTACTTTCGGATCAGGCATGGAGACAAGGCCGGGTCACCGCTGTTCTTGAAGAATCGGTACTCCGAGTTCATCGAAACGAAAGAGCTGAAACGCCCGCTGACCGTTGAAGTCGAGCACTCTCAAATCATCGGTCTCGTGAAGATCGCTCTCGACGGCTTGGAAATGCCCGCCGTAGCGCTCCCTGGCGAGCGGCACGGGAACCTCAAATGCGACGAACTTGCCAATTCCCTTGTGCTTGAGCTTCTCGAGAAGCTCCTGATCGTGTACGGACTCGTGCGACGTGAGAATGAGCAGAGGACCGCTCGCCGTTAGCAGCAAAAGCGCTTTCATCGGACCCTCCTTCGCGGTTGGACTGATTTCATGGATGTCCAGTCCGGATATTCCCAGTATAAGCCGGTTCACCGCTCATAACGATTCCACAGTGGACGTGATCTGCACTGTTTGGACCGTCCTGGGTCCTGAGATGCTCGGTCGCATCGAGGCCGGTGACGCGCGGCCGCCCAGGGCTCGCTATTCCGCCATTCCCTGCCCGCTGGCGCTGACGAGCGATCGAATGATTACGTTCGCTTCAGAGATGGCCGAATACCAACTCCGCACCGCCTCCGAGGTTGTCTAACTGAACTCGTCGGGAAGTGGCATGCCTGGAATGACGCGATTGGACCATCGCGGAAGCAGGCCCTAGTCCAGCAGCGGCCCTATATGCTTTGATGCGCAGGACCGGAATTGAGATGCAAGGGTGGCCAGATGTATATGTTCGTTAGAAAGTACACCAAGGTTCGTTCGGTTGCGGATGCTGCCCGCCGCGCCAAGAGTGGCATCGGCCAGATCCTGAAGGATTCGCCCGGATTTAAATCTTATTATGTATTGGATGGGGGCCAAGGCGTTGGTGTCGCTGTGATGATATTCGAGGACCGCGAAAGCGCCAATGCGGCGAACGAAAAGGTCCTGCAGTTTGTTCAAGCAAGCATGCATGACCTTCATCTTGGCGCCCCCGAAATTATCGCAGGGGAAGTCTTGGTGAACATAGAATGATGCGTAGTTGATCGCAAGCGCCGCTGATCCGCAACGTGAGCGAGCATGGCGTCGAGAAGCTGCTGTGACGTTCGGCAAGAAGACGTTTCAATGTCACTGCACATGTATGGCCGGGATATCAATTACACGGGCCGCTCAGAGTTCGATGTGGAGCGCAGGCGCGCGAAGCCATTCGTGCTCAAGGTCGCTGTCGACGAGCACGCGCGGACTTAGTCTTTTTCGTCAGGCGAGAGCGTCGGTACGTCCGCTCGGGCCAGACCAGAAGTGGTTCGCCCAGCGACCGGCACGATTCGTGTCCGACATATAACCAGTACAGAAAAGCCGGGCGGCGATGCCGGGCCTCTCTTTCTTTGAAGGCTGAACTTTGGACCTAGAAGTCCACACCACCCATGCCGCCCATGCCACCACCCCCTGGCATGCCGCCGGGTGCGTTCTTCTTCGGCAGCTCGGCGACCATGGCTTCCGTGGTGATTAGGAGCGCGGCAACCGAGGCAGCGTTCTGGATCGCGGTGCGCACGACCTTGGTCGGGTCGATGATGCCCTTCTTGACGAGGTCGGCATAGTCGCCGGTCTGGCCGTCGAAGCCGTAATTGTAGGTCTTGTTCTCCAGGATCTTGCCGACGATGACGGAGCCGTCCTCGCCGGCGTTGACCGCGATCTGGCGAGCCGGAGCCGACAGCGCCTTGCGCACGATCTCGACGCCGGTCTTCTGGTCGTCGTTCTTGGTGCGCAGGCCCTTCAGGTGCTCGGAGGCACGGAGCAGGGCGACGCCGCCGCCCGGGAGGATGCCTTCCTCGACAGCCGCGCGGGTCGCGTGCATCGCGTCATCAACGCGATCCTTGCGCTCCTTCACCTCGACCTCGGTCGCGCCGCCGACGCGGATCACCGCGACGCCGCCTGCGAGCTTGGCGAGACGCTCCTGCAGCTTCTCACGGTCGTAGTCCGAGGTGGTCTCCTCGATCTGCGCCTTGATCTGGGCAACGCGGGCGTCGATGTCGGCCTTCTTGCCGGCGCCGCTGACAATCGTGGTGTTTTCCTTGTCGATCATCACCTTCTTGGCGCGGCCGAGCATCTGCAGCGTGACGTTCTCGAGCTTGATGCCGAGGTCTTCCGAGATGGCCTGGCCGCCGGTCAGGATCGCGATGTCCTGCAGCATGGCCTTGCGGCGATCGCCGAAGCCCGGAGCCTTGACGGCCGCGACCTTCAGGCCGCCACGCAGGCGGTTGACGACGAGGGTGGCGAGGGCTTCGCCTTCGACGTCCTCGGCGACGATGACCAGCGGCTTGCCGCTCTGTACCACGGCCTCGAGCAGCGGCAGCAGCTCGTTCAGCGAGGAGAGCTTCTTCTCGTTGATCAGGATATAGGCATCGTCCAACTCGGCACGCATCTTGTCGGCGTTGGTGACGAAGTAGGGCGAGATGTAGCCGCGGTCGAACTGCATGCCCTCGACGACGTCGAGCTCGGTCTCGAGCGACTTGGCTTCCTCGACCGTGATCACGCCCTCGTTTCCGACCTTCTTCATGGCGTCGGCGAGGAACTTGCCGATCTCGGCATCGCCGTTGGCCGAAATGGTGCCGACCTGGGCGATCTCCTCGTTCGAGGTGACCTTCTTCGAGTTCTTCTGAAGGTCGGCGACCACGGCTTCCACCGCCATGTCGATACCGCGCTTCAAATCCATCGGGTTCATGCCGGCGGCGACCGACTTGGCGCCTTCCTTCACGATCGCGGCCGCGAGCACGGTCGCGGTGGTGGTGCCGTCACCGGCCGCGTCAGCGGACTTGGAGGCGACTTCGCGCACCATCTGCGCGCCCATGTTCTCGAACTTGTCCTCGAGCTCGATCTCCTTGGCGACAGCGACGCCGTCCTTGGTGATGCGGGGAGCGCCGAACGACTTCTCGAGCACCACGTTGCGGCCCTTCGGACCGAGGGTGACCTTCACCGCGTTGGCGAGGATATCGACGCCGCGCAGCATCCGGTCGCGGGCATCGACGCCGAATTTGAGTTCTTTGGCTGACATGTCTGTCTCCCCTGAGTTGATCTCTGCTCCTCGTCCTGAAGTGCTTGCTCTTGAAGCGGGCGTCTCGAAGAACGAGACAGTTGGCTCTTGGCCTCATCTTTCGAGACGCCGGCAGCGCCTGCTCCTCAAGAGAGCGGGCGTACGGCTTAAGCGGCCTTTTTGCTGGCGGAGGTGCCAGTGAGAACACCCATGATGTCGCTCTCCTTCATGATCAACAGCTCCTTGCCGTCGATCTTGACTTCGGTGCCCGACCATTTGCCGAACAGCACGCGGTCGCCGACCTGAAGGTCAATCGGGATCAGCTTGCCGCTCTCGTCGCGGCCGCCCGGGCCGACGGCGATCACTTCGCCCTGCGAGGGCTTTTCCTTGGCCGAGTCGGGAACGATGACGCCACCAGCAGTCTTCTCTTCAGCTTCGATGCGCTTGACCACGACGCCGTCGTGAAGCGGACGGAATTTCATGCGATCCTCCCTGGCCTTGTGCGCAATCTCGGGATTCGCACCCACAATGAGCAAGTGCTAATCGCAGCTCACTTATACCTGTGACAGTTGGGCGCAAGAGCGTCCGCCTGCGATATTTGGCTGCAAATTGGGTCTCTCGAAGGAGAATGCCCGCGGCGATCGCTGGCGGGCGAAGCAATAGGCCGCCAGCAGTGTCTGTGTCCGATCTGGGCCGTCGCGACTTATTGCACCGCCACACGACTTCGGTGCGGACGGGACTAAACACCTAGGCGGACACGCCATCGTCGCGCACCCCACAAATTCACAGGTACAGACCTAGGAGCGTGGCTGGCCCGAATGATCGTCGCCACCGAGGTCGTCCGCGATCTCCTGCAGGAGCTTCGGTCCCCTGGCGAGCCTGCGGCCAAGTGCGGTGACGAAGGAATCGTAGCGTTCACCTCCCTTGGCGCGCGCGGCTTGCGCGGCCGGCTCCGGCAATGCCGGGGTCGTGGTCAACCAGAACCGGACGAACACGGCAAGCGTCTCGACCGCGATGCCGACGTCGCGCTCAAGCCGGATCATGCGGCGATCGAGCTGGTCGAGGCGCTTCGCGATCACCGCCTCCCGTCGTTCGGCCGCATCCGGGGACAGAAAGGAGGCGATCGCGGCCTCAGCGATCAGCGATTGAGGTTGGTCTCGGCGCGCGGCATAGTCCGTCAGCGCCGTCATAACGGCCGGGTCGAGGTAGACCGAAATCTGGATCTTCTTCTTGCGGACGGTCATGGCGGTCACAGCTCCATGCCATCGCCGGAGTCCAGCGAGACCTGCCGCGCTACGCCTCGCATGATCCGCGTTATGCGGCTGTTGCGGACGGCCTCATCGTCCGCATCATCGACGGGATCGGCTTCGAACTCGTTCTCGATCGGCGCCCTCCTCTCGACCAGCGTCACGCGGCTGAGCTCGGGCTGCTGGCGGCGTTCGGATCCGGTCGGATCGTCATCTTCGGTCGCGGTCATCGGGCCGGCATTGCCGATTTCCGCTTTCGGCGGCACTGGCCGGCCCGTCCAATCATTCGGCCGCCCCTGGTTGGGAACAGTGAGTGCCGGCACCGGCAGAATGCGCTGCAGGAGGCGCGCGTCGTCGTAATAGCGCGCCTTCTTCGCCCGGATCGGCCGAGCGCCCGCAACCATGACGATCTCGTCCGTCGGTGGCAGTTGCATGACTTCGCCTGGGGTGAGCAGCGGCCGGGCCGTTTCCTGCCGGGAGACCATCAAATGACCAAGCCACGGGTTCAATCGGTGGCCGGCATAGTTCTTCATGGCGCGCATTTCGGTCGCGGTACCCAAGGCATCGGAGACACGCCTGGCGGTGCGCTCGTCGTTGGTGGCGAAGCTGACGCGGACATGGCAGTTGTCGAGGATCGAATTGTTCGGGCCGTACGCCTTCTCGATCTGGTTCAGCGATTGGGCAATCAGAAAGCCCTTCAGTCCATATCCTGCCATGAACGCCAGCGCCGACTCGAAGAAATCCAGCCGCCCCAACGCGGGAAACTCATCGAGCATCAGGAGCAGCCGGTGGCGCTTTGCCTTGGCCTGCAGGTCCTCCGTGAGACGCCGGCCGATCTGGTTGAGGATCAGACGGATCAGCGGCTTGGTCCGGTTGATGTCGGAGGGCGGCACGACGAGGTAGAGGGTCGCCGGTTGCTGGTCGCCCACGATGTCGGTGATGCGCCAATCGCAGCGCCGGGTCACCGCGGCGACGATGGGATCGCGGTAGAGCCCGAGGAACGACATGGCGGTCGACAGCACGCCCGACCGTTCGTTGTCGGACTTGTTGAGCAGCTCGCGCGCTGCGCTAGCGATGACGGGATGTGGTCCGGCTTCGCCGAGATGCGCGGTCTTCATCATCGCGACAAGCGTCGATTCGATCGACCGCTTCGGATTAGAGAGGAACGCGGCGACGCCCGCCAGCGTCTTGTCCTCTTCGGCATAGAGGACATGGAGGATGGCGCCGACCAGCAGCGCGTGACTGGTCTTCTCCCAATGGTTCCGCTTCTCCAGACTCCCCTCGGGATCGACCAGGATGTCGGCGATGTTCTGGACGTCGCGCACCTCCCATACGCCGCGGCGAACCTCGAGCAGCGGATTGTAGGCCGCTGACTTCGGATTGGTCGGGTCGAACAATAGAACCCGCCCATGTTTCGCGCGGAAGCCGGCGGTCAGCTGCCAGTTCTCGCCCTTGATATCGTGAACGATCGCCGAGCCCGGCCAGGTCAGGAGCGAGGGCACGACCAGGCCAACGCCCTTGCCCGAGCGGGTCGGGGCAAAGCACAGCACATGCTCCGGACCGTCATGACGGAGATAGTCACGCTCATAGCGGCCGAGCACGACCCCGTCGTCGCCAAGGAGCCCGGCCGCGTTGACCTCTCCCGTCTCGGCCCAGCGGGCCGAGCCGTAGGTCTCGACATTCTTCGCCTCGCGCGCCCGCCAGACCGACATGCCGATCGCGGCCACGATCGAGATGAATCCGCCCGAGGCCGCGATGAACGCGCCGCGCACGAAGATGTCGGGCGCATAGGCGTCGTAGAAGAACCACCACCAGAAAAACGCCGGCGGATAATAGATCGGCCAGCCAATGACGCTGAACCATGGGGTGCCCAACTGCCCCTGAAATCCGAGCTGCCAGGCGACATATTCCGTCGCACCCCAGGTCGTCAGAAGCACGATCGCGAGCACGGTCAGGATCTGTCCCCAGAGGATGGTGGTCGCGGACATGGCGTTAGTCCTTTCTGCGCGATCTACAGTCCAAGTCCCCGCTTTCGGCCAAAGCTCCAGTCGATGCCACCGTCGTTGCGTATAGTTCCGGTGACGTGGCGGCCGAGCTGTTTCTCGAGCGAGGGCGTCCAGGGCACGAGCTGGAAGCCGAGTCCGTCGTCGATCATGGCGAAGCGACCGGAGGCGAGCGTGAAGCGCTGGCGGTAGCTGCCGGCGACATGGTCGCCGCTGCCGGCTTGATGGAATGGCTGGCCGGTTCGGGACGCGAGCCTATCGCCCAAGGCCTCCAGCTCCCGGCAACGCAAGGTGTCGATCAGGTTGCGCGAGAAGATGATGCGCTGGCCCCGCCGCTCGGCATAACCGCGTTCGAGCAAATGCTCGGCACGCCGCTCCATGGCCTGCCGCACCTCGGCGCCGAAGGCGCCATCCGAAAGCGCGGCCGGCGTGCGAGCGACCGCCTGCCGGTCGAGCCAGGTCGCCCCCGATGCCGAGACCTGCGCAGCAAGGTTGAGATCCGACCGTACGGCGAGCGCCAAGCGGCGACGTCCTTGCGGGTCGTCGAACTTGCGCAGCTCGACGATCGCGCCCGGCGCGCCGTCGCCGGCGGCGTCGAGATCGGGCAACCTCAAGTGATGGGTTCGCCCGTCCACGCCGTCGACCACGGCATAGGCCGTGCCCTTCAGCTCGTCGTCGAGGCCGCGATCGACCAGCCGGCCGATGATCGGCGCATCGAGGCTCTCAGCCGCGAGCACATAACTCGCCGCGCCGCGCTCAATGCCGCGTTCGGTCAATGCCCGGTGCATGCGCCTGATGATGTCATCGCGCTCCTCCAAATCGCGTAGCGTGGTCTCCGCCTGGTCGCGGATCACCCACTGGCCTGGCCCGACCTGATCGGCGAGGCCAAGGGATTCGAGCTTGCGCAAGCGACCGACCTTCAAGGCGTGATATTCGTCCGGCTGCCGGCCCCGATGGCGCGCGAGATCGATGACGCCGGTGGACCAACCATCGCGCACAAGCTGACGATCCAGCTGGGTCCAGCGTTCGGCTTCAAGCTGGCGCTCGAGGTTGCGACGGATGTCGAGCTCGGTGCGCGGACCAAGTTCCTGGGTGACCAGATCCTGCGCGCGGGCACGCATTCCCTCCTTGATGTAGTCGCGCGAGATCACGAGGTCCTGGCCATCGTCACCCCGGCCGCGGAGGATGACGTGAACGTGGGGATTGTCGGTGTTCCAGTGATCGACACCGACCCAATCGAGCTTCGTGCTGAGATCCGTCGCCATCTGGCCCATCAGCTCGCAGGCGAAGGATTTAAGGTCCGTCATTTCCACCGCGTCCTCGGGCGACACGATGAAACGGAAGTGATGACGGTCGCCCTCGCACCGCGTGGCGAAGGCACGGCCATCAGCGTCCTCGGTCTGCGGTCCGAACAGGCGCGCCCTGTCCCCATCGCGGGTCACACCCTCACGACGGAGATAATTGAGGTGCGCGGCGAGCGGCGCGGCGCGCGCCGTGTGACGGACGACGCGGGTCTTGATCACGGCGAGGCGCGAGCGCCCCGTCAGCAGGTGGTTGGCCTGCACGCTGGCGATCCGGCCGCGTCCAAAGCGCGACCGGCTGGCCGGGATGATCCGGCCCGACCGGGATACCTGCCCGCCGGCCTTCTGTGCCGCCGCGATCGCCTGCGCAATGAAGGGCCGCGCCCGCTGCGAAGCGGATGAGCGGATGCGGCCGGGCCGGATGCGAAACTCCCGATCATCGGCCATCGCCGACCTCGGAAATGTGCGAAAGATCGTAGAACGTCTGTGACTTGCGTGTGGGGTGCACATTGCAGCAAGCGCGAGCACCCTGCGCCGAAAGGAGGAAACTCCAAACAGTACAACCGACCGTCCGAAGCGCACATTGCGCCCTTTTATCTCGCCCTCGCTCAGTTGTACTTGCGCACCGCTCTCCTGCCTCCGCCGACTCCCCTCTGGCACACGCCAGCGCTCGCCAGTTCACACAGGTGCTCATCGCATGTCTCCGGCATCCGATTTCGTGATGAACAGGCCGATCCCACTGGGAACGATCGATGACAGGGAATGAACGCCCGACGAAGCGAGAATGCCGTTCTCGACGCGCCTGGCCTTCTGCCGATCTGCAGTGCTGTTGCGTTCCCATCGAGCGACGAAGACCGGCGCATCGGCACATGAGAATTGGCCGATGGACTGACTGGAAGCGTACTCAACTCCCAACAAGCTCGCGAGATGGGCGACATAGGCTTGCGTCTCGGCAGCCAGCGGTTCGCCGGTCAGATGCCTTTCGTAGCGTGTTGGTCCGGCGTTGTAGGCTGCGAACGCACCGGGCGCGCCGTAGCGGTCCCGTAGTTCAGCCAGATACGCCGTGCCGGCCAGGATATTGTCGCGTGCATCGTAGGGATCGTTGCCGAGGTCGTACCGCTGGCGAAGCACCGCCCAAGTCTGCGGCATGATTTGCATCAGCCCCATTGCGCCCTTCTTCGAAGTGGCGCGCACGTCGCCAGCGCTCTCCAGCCGGATGACTGACCTGATCCAGCGCGCAGGCACGACGAATCTTTGCGAAGCCTGTGCAATGAAGGGAGCAAATGCGTTGTCGCCATGATCGTTCACTGACGGGAGCGCCGATTGCTCCGCGGCGAGAGCGACACAGCTCCAAACCGTCAGGGCGAAAAGCAGCGTTCCGACAGGCCGAAAACACGCTCCCCACAGACGGAAGCACGCCGTCGTGCTCGCGCCCGTCCAGGGTGAAGCTGCTTCGCGCCGGCCGTTGGGCCGCCCTGGACCGCCGCTGCGCGCAACAACAACTGCGCGATCCTTGGTCGGGACGGAGCAACGGCCCGGCAACTGATCGAACAGAGGAATGGCAGATCGGAAGCACCAGCAAGGCACGGTCACTCCTCCCACGTCCACACGGGGAGCGCACGGCCGATGACAGCCGACGCAGGCAGAAATCCGAAGTATCGGCCATCCAGAGAGTCGCTTGACTGCCAGTTCATGAGAAAGAGCTCACCGTCGCCGACCACGGCGCATCCTTCCCACTTCGGCAGCGGTCGTCCGCGTCCGTCGCGATCCCTCGCCTCGCCCACCGCAATCTCGTCGACAGAAATTGCGAGCCCGCTTCTGCAGACCGTCTGCCCTGGAAGCGCCAGCACCCGCTTGAGCATCGGGACGCCTGCGGGCAGATACCCATTCAGATCGAGAAAGCTCGCAAGCAGCTCGGGCGGCCGAACCGCGACCAGTTCCGTGATGAAGAACTGGTCCGTTGGTTGCAAACGATAGAGGCCAACCGGCACGCTGGTCGATGCATTCCAGATGTAGAGCGGATTTGGCCCCAGAGCGACCGGAGCAACAAGTGTGGCGACACCGCAAACCATCGCGATCAGCGCCTTTGAGCTGGGCGTCATCGCACAAACCTCTGCCGATGCAGCCAGGCCCGATGGCGCCCTTTCGTGTACGCGCGTGGCGTCTCGTTGACAGAGAGGCGATTATGAACGTGATGCCAATGGTCGGGGGCGGCATCCGCCGGATCGATCCCAAGTCCCTCGACAAAGTCGATCAGTTGCAGCACGCGCTCGACCTTGGGCCAGCCCGACAACCGCAGCAAACTCTCGCCGCCTGGCTTGACATAGGGGACCGTCGAGCAGCGCTCGCCTGGAGCGACCGCGCGCAGGATGTCTATGCGCGAAATGACTGTTCCGAAGTCGTTGGATGTCCAGCGAACGAGGGCGAAGATGCTGCCCGGAGCAAATGATAGCACGCGGCGGTGTCGGTCGATCATCCTGTCTTCGACGGCGCGACCGAACCGAATCCGATTTTCGATACGCTTTTCGAGCCAAAAGACTTCGACTTGGGTGAGATCGCTCATGCCCGCGCTCCGTGATTCACAAACCGGGTTTCTGATCGGAAACCTGTCGAGACCAGCCTTCAGCCGGTCATAGTCTCCCGCACCGGTTCCGCGACCGACAAACGTCAGGCTCTCGTAAGGCGTTGCAGCGATCAGGCGTGAGGTCTTCAAGCCTGCGTCGCGTCCTTCGACGATTTGGGAAGCCGCCCAGATCAGGACGTCCGCATCCCGGATGGTCGCCATGCCGTGTTCCGGCACGGCCTCGTCGCGAATGGAGATTGCGCCCGCGCGGAAATCGATTGGCACGATGCGCTTTGTTTTGGCGAGCGAGAACAACGGATAAGCCATCAGATCCTGCGCGTCGCGTGACGCGAGATCGCCGGGCTGCGCCCGAAAGAGCTCAAGCTGGTCGCGCTCGGAGCGATGTGTGCGCCGCATTGTCACTGTCCTCGCGCTGACGTCAGCGACGTTCCTGGCCCGCATACGGGCGCAGCGTCGGGTGCTTCTTGGCCGGCGGTACAGTCCCTTTGCCCGGATCAGACGTCGACGTTTTGGCGCCGAGGTCGGCCCAGGCTTTCAGGTCGTCCAACGCATAGACGACGCGTCCGCCAATCTTCCGATACATTGGCCCGGTACCGAAAGTGCGGTGCTTTTCCAGCGTGCGACCGGAGAGGCCAAGGTAACGTGCGGCCTCCGGTGTACGCAGGAAGCGCGGCGGCAGGCCGGCCATTGGATCGGGCATTTGAGAACTCCAGGGTGACAGCACGGAGCCGATTTCGGCGCCGGCGTGTGTGCGGTCATCATGGAGAAGCGCGATGTCGGAGGGGGATGCCGAAGATTGAGGGGGCGATTTTCGATACCCCCGGGCGGGTTGTGCTATTTGCCTGTGCGCCCGCGTCGCAGAATTTGGCGATAACCGCCGCGCACCAGTGCGAGGCCGGTTTGTACCAGGCGAACGGTCCGGTTGCGCAGATCGTGCGTTTTCCAGGCGCGGTCTGGGATACGCTTCCTGCCGAACAATGCTTCTGCGATCGTGCGATACGTGCCGCCGTCCCCACGCGCATCGAGCGCGCGAAGAGCTGCGCTCAACCGTTCGCGTCGCTGTTTGGATAACTCGTGAAAGGCAGGACCTGGCGCACGCCCGCTCATGGTTCGCCACAGCCGTCGCGCAGCGTACGCCCGCGCGTCGAAGTCGCCGTCGAACGACAACTCGACCACGTAGTGGGCAGCTACGGTTGGCGCTTCTCTTGACCAGATGCGGTGTTCCACCGCGCCGATGCGCAGCACGGTGTGCCAACCGTCAGCGGCTCGGCGGATCTGGCCAGCGGCGAGCCCAAGCAACGGCTGAGACGTCGCGTCACTGCCGACGGGCAACGCGGTCACTGCGACCGGTACGACGGCCGGCAAAACCTCGGGCGCCCAAAAGACTGTCTGTTCCTTGAAGGACCTCAGCGGGTCATGGGCGAAAGCAGATGCCCCATTTCCTCCTGAACTCGGGTGTCACCTCGCCATCCGGGCTGTTGG
The DNA here is from genome assembly GCF_054058795.1 of Bradyrhizobium sp. USDA 4506. Classification (NCBI taxonomy): domain Bacteria; kingdom Pseudomonadati; phylum Pseudomonadota; class Alphaproteobacteria; order Hyphomicrobiales; family Nitrobacteraceae; genus Bradyrhizobium; species Bradyrhizobium sp. USDA 4506. Next base: position 4,226,463 of record NZ_JBSSBM010000002.1, read on the forward strand.
CGATCATCGCTTCGTACTCGCGTCTATAATTCACATTGCGACGAAGACATTCCCAGGCGATGTCGGTGATCTCTGCATCCTGAAGACTCTTGTAGGATTCCGGCGACCGCCATTCGAACTCAGGCATTGCTTCCACCCGCATGCACGCAGCTAACAAGGATTGCGGTGCAATAATCGTGAACGGGCGAGTTGTAGGAAGTCCCTAGTTTGGCACCATGTGGTGCTTCGGGATGACCACGCGCCGGCTGGAGAAGCTGATTGCTGAATACGAGTTCTAGTTGACGAATTTCTTCTAATTAGAGCCCGAGCCGCGCAAGATACGTCCCTGCTCGGTCATCCACTTAGCGCGTGCTAGATGACTCTGATATGTGGTGCGCGCGCGGGCGGGCTCACGCTCAGGATCGATATGCAGGACTATTCGAGCCACTTCCTGCCAGTCCGCCCCTTCGCCTTCGGCTTGCAGAAGGCGAATGTACGTAACGACGTGCCGCACATCGTAAGGTGTCGGCGCTGGCTCGGTCGGAGCCAAGTCAGCCACATCAGGATCGAGCGGCGGTGAATGCATAACCCTTCCAAAAGCCTGCACGGTGGCCCCTAATATGCGCGGGTCAAGTCTCGTTGAAAACCACACTGTAGCCGCATTCAACAAACCCGGAACAGAGTGCCCGGCGCGGATAGCTCAACTGTGCCATCCGCTTTTGTAGAGAATACTCCGTGGTGAAATACTCTGCAAGGCGATGCCCTCTCGGGCATGAACATTCGCGAGGTATTGGCGCTGAATTTGCGAAAACTCCGGCAGGCAAAGAGTCTGTCGCAAGAGGAGCTTGCGCATCGCGCGGATATTGACAGAACCTACATCTCCGCTCTCGAACGAAGCGTTTATGCGGCTAGTATCGATGTTGTCGATAATTTGGCCCAGGTGTTGGGCGTCGAGGCAGCGGATCTCCTTAAGCGCCCTTTGCCGTCAACAGACAAGAAGAGGGGCCGTAGTTGAGAATCGCCTGTACCGCGAACCGAGCCGGAGGCCCGGCGAGCACCGGACGCGGATACGCGCGCGCCGCCGATCCGGCAAGCTGGATCGGCGGCGGCGCACCAGGCCCGGCTAGAAAGGCCGCGCAACTGAATGCGAAGTTCGTGCGATTTCGCGGCAACTGCTTTCACGAACTTCGCATTCATAAAGCACACTAGAATCATAAGTTTGCTAGTGTCCTTATCGAATCCGAAGTTCGCTCCGAAGGTGCGGCAAATGATGCGAACTTCGGATTCGGGACACTAGATAGCACGCTGCATCTAGCGCTTTGCCTTGCGTTCCAGTTCAAGGCGTGCCCCTGATGAGCCTTGCCGCGAGCAAACGCGGAAATGCCCTTCAAAAGGAAAATGCTATTTTGCTTCTTTCCAAAGCGGTGCAAGAAGAGCAAAAGCCCCGCCTCCGAAGAGGCGGGGCCGATGATCGCCAGCGATCAGTCGCCGTTGCGGCGGGACCAGATCAGGGTGAAGCCCTCGTCGCCTTCGACCTTCACCAGCGAGGCGTAGATCGGGGCCGGAAAGCTCGGATCGTCGAGCTTGACCGAGAGGTATTCGCGATCGCTGTCGCGGGCGGTCTTCTTCCACGCGGCACCGAACTCGGTCACACCGGCAAAGATGCGGTAGTCGGGCGCCTTGTCATTATCCTTCTCGGATGCGGCGAACCGTGCCTTGATGTTCAGCGTCAGCGTCTTGATGAAGCCGACGTAGCCGTTGTCCGAAGCGGTGAAGGTGCCGATAGTAGCCATAGTACTCTCCGTTGGTTGCTCGGGCCGCGCCCATCGCGGCCTCGATGGCGATCCCTGGCCCGGGGAGCGATCGGCCCGCAGCCGTCAGGCCCGCAGCGCCAGCGGAGGACGGCGACAAGCCTGCTTTTTTGTCTCCCGCGAGGAATGCCGCCCACTTCGCGGCAGGGGAAAAAAGCAGGCGTAGCCGTTGCGGGAAGGCGATCGAGGCCTTGGCCGTCCCTCGGGCCTGATCAGCCCATTCGAGGTTGCGTTGGACGCGCGCCATGAACGAACTGACGAAGACAACCATGGCGGCCGACACCGACACAGCACAAGGACTCAGGCTGGAGATCGGACATATGCTGACGGTGACGCATTAACGGCAAGGAAGGCGCACCTGGGAAAACGCCAGCGAACCCAATCGCATCCGCAGCGTACGGGATCGAAGGCAAAGGCGGAGTTGGTCGCCAGAAAGCGATCTCGATGTTCGCAGTCATCACACGAACAAGGCATCCGACCTCAATGCTGCTGATTGACCAGCGCGACACTGCATTCCCTTGGCCTGCCGCGTACCTATGCGGAGCTTCGCGGGGTTGTCGCCGGGTCGCAGTGACGGTGCCGCAAGGGCCGCGGGCGACAGCGCCGTCGTGGGAACGTGTCGTTCGCATGTTCTTTCGATCTGGCCGTCTTCAAACTCCAGGGGAGTAGCTGCTCTGGAGATGACGCCTTCGAAAGAGCAGCGCACCTGCGGCACGCTCGGCATCGCCGGCCAATGGCCTATTCCAGCAGGGACTGGATCGCCAGATTGGCATGCGGAGTAGCCAGTGAATAATTTTCACAAAAGTAATAATTTTTGAGCATTTTTCATGGGATGCTCAGACTCTGATGATTTTGGAGCTTTCCGCGAAGAAAATTCAGGAATCGGGAGTATTTTTCATGAACTCTAGCACAAATGCACGATTTTCAGGGAAAGTGAGCGTTTTTCATGACCGGCGGCTCCCCGAGACAGCGGTTCCGGTCGGCTATGCCGCCCTGATCGACGCCTATGATCTGCCCGTCCCGGTTCCCCGGACGCTTTCGGCGATCGGCACCAAGCATCGCATTATTGAAAAGGACCACTGGCACATCTATACGCCGCGTCACGCGCCCGAGGCCTCGCTTGAGGGGCATCTAACCTTTGCGCTCAAATACGAGGGCTTGGATCTCGCCCTCCTGAAGCGGCTTTTCCTCGCCGTCAAGGACGAAGACGTCGCCGAAATTGTGCGGCAGAAGCCTACAGGGGTCTACACGCGCCGTATCTGGTTCTTGTACGAATGGCTGCTCGGCCATGAGCTGAGGTTGCCTGCCGCAGACAAGGTCTCGTATGTGGATGCTGTCGACACCGACATCCAGTTCGCAGGTGCGCCGCAGAATTCGGCCCGGCATCGCGTCCGCAACAACCTTCCCGGCACGCCGGAATTTTGTCCGCTCGTCTTCAAGACATCTGCGCTGAACGAATTCATCGCGCAGGACTGGAAAGATCGCGCGCGCGCCGTCGTGAGCCAAGTGCCAAAGGATCTCCTCGCCCGCACGGCCGCCTTCCTTCTGCTGAAGGACTCGAAGTCCAGCTACGTGATAGAAGGCGAAAGGCCGCCACAGGATCGAATCCAGCGATGGGGCCGCGCTATTGGCGAAGCTGGTCGCGCACCGCTCGACGAGCAGGAGTTTCATCGCCTGCAGCGCCTCCTGATCGGGGACGAGCGTTTCGTCAAGCTCGGCTTCCGCAAGGATGGCGGCTTCGTCGGCGAGCACGACCGCGACACGCAACGCCCCATTCCGGACCATATCAGCGCGCGGCATGAAGACATCGCATCGCTCATGGCCGGATTGATCGCTTTCGACCACAGCGCCGAGAATGACCTCGATGCCGTTATCGCGGCGGCCGTGCTCGCATTCGGGTTCATCTATATCCACCCATTTGAGGACGGCAACGGGCGCATTCATCGCTATCTGATGCATCATGTTCTCGCACGTCGGGGGTTCAACCCGGCGGGCGTGCATTTTCCTGTGTCCTCGGCCATCCTCGATCGGATCGCCGAGTACAAGAGCGTACTTGGGAGCTATTCGGGCAGGCTGCTTTCCTGCATCCAGTGGAAGGCAACGCCAAGGGGCAACGTCAGGGTTCTCAACGATACGGCAGATTTCTACCGATTCTTCGATGCGACACCGCACGCGGAGTTTCTGTACGCCTGCGTGCGTCAGACGATTGAGCGGGATCTTCCGAACGAAACCAACTTCCTTGTCAGCTTCGATATGTTCCGCGCCGGCATCGAGAACATGATCGACATGCCGGAGCGGACGCTGAACAATCTATTTGGCTTCCTCAGACAAAATCAGGGCAAGCTGTCGAAGCGCGCAAGAGAGGATGAATTCGCTGCGCTTACGGAGGACGAGGTCTCAAAGATAGAACAACTATATGCAGATTCGTTCGGCCAAACCGGAGAGTAACTGATGGCACATCAGATTAGATTCGGAGGCGCGGCTTGCGAAGAATATCTCTATCCAGCTCGACATCTCGATCCGAGCGACTCTCGATCTGGGGCTGGCAAAGGAAGACACTCGTCCACCGAGTCGAGGCGGGTATCTCATGGAGTCAATCATAACTGCAGCGAAGAATGAGAGGGTCACGAGACCAAAGGTCAGCCAGAAAAGCACTGAGCCCAATAACCTTAAGGATAAATCCAAGGGCCAGCATGGTGGTGGTCTCGCACTCAAAGATGACCGATTATGCCTTCCACCATCACGGCGCATTTCGACACATAGATCCAAACGCGAGACAAGAACCATTTCGCATGGAGTTCGCTTCGATGAGCGGGCTACCGACCTCTCGCGTTGCTTGCGCGAACCTATTTTCGGCTAGAGTCGAGTAAGACGGCGCTCACGCGCCGTCCTTGTCGAATTTCCAGACCGGAATCCCGAGTTTCTTCGCCTTGTCGGCGAGGTTATCCTGTATGCCGGTCCCCGGAAAGCACATGATTCCCATCGGCATGACTGCCAGCATGGCGTCGTTGCGTTTGAATGGTGCAGCCTTGGCATGCTTCGTCCAGTCCGGTTTGAAGGTGATCTGCGACACCCTGCGATTGCTGGCCCATTTTGCAGCGATCAATTCAGCACCCTTCGGCGAGCCGCCGTGAAGCAGCACCATGTCGGGATACTTCGCGTGGACCTTGTCGAGCCGGCCCCAGACGAGCGAAACGTCGTTGAAATCGAGTCCGCCGGTAAGGGCGATCTTGGGCCCCGATGGCAGCATCGCCTGGGTTTCTGCGCGATGCTTGGCGGCTAGGAAGTCGCGGCTGTCGATCATCGCGGCAGTGGGCGTGCGATGGCTGACCAGTGATCCGGCGCGAGGACGCCAGGGCGAGCCAGTGTGAAGCTCAAATTGCTCAGTAGCCAGGTCGCGGAACAGCTCCATGGCGTTGCGGCGTTCGACCAGTGAAATGCCGTCGGCGGTCAGCCTTTCGAGCTCAACGGATCGCACTTCCGAGCCGTTCTGCTCGCGTTGGCTCCTCTGCTGCGCCTGCTCATTGTCGTCGAGCCCGTGCTCGATACGGCCCACCGCGCGATGTAAGAGATTGACGGTCGACCAGAGCAGGCCTTCCAGATCGGGCTCAAGTCGGGTGTCGCCTAAAGTTGCCACGAAGGCGTCGAAGATTACCGCACCAATTGTTGATGGCTCTTTTCCTCGCAGCCCTCTCGTGCTCCGGGAGAGCATCCATGTGACTGGAGGACAGCATGCCAGAAGGCCACAAGGTAGCGGCGAATTTGACTTTGGATATCCGGTTTCGTGCTTTCCGAGGCGTTGCACGAATAAGGATCCTCATCCAGGGATGATGACGCCATTCTATTGAATTCGGCACCGAGATCGTTGCAGCATTGACGCGCGAGCTAACGCCTATGACATCCCGCTCCGCTCTTCCTGCTCGTTATCCACTCATCGGCGCCTGGCCCGCACTCATGCTTGCCGACATGGCCGCCGCCTATTTGGATTTCGCAAATACCCATGAACTCGCGCGAGCCGTAGGCCGCGGCGAGGCGCCGCCTCCAATCGGCTATCGTGGAATTGGGCGGGTGCGGCAACCGGTCTGGTCAAGAGCCGCGATTGATGATTTTGCCGCGCCTCGTAGAACTACCAATTTGGACAGATCAGAAGGCGAGGATTTGGCCTCCCTGGCAAGACGTTAAGGTTGCGCTGCAATGAAGCTTCCGCGCTATTGCAGGCTAAAGTCATTGAAGAATGGTCGATGCGGATATTTCTTCGAGCCACCAACGTGGGCTCGCAATGAAGGCTGCCCTGTCACAGCTGAAGCACTGGGAGAAGACTATGCAACCGCTCTCAACAGAACCAAGAATATTCTGCTGCCTGCCTTCGACAGCTGGCGTTCGGGCGGATTGACCGACATGGTCCCGGCGTCTCCCGTGCCTGGCACTTTTGATTGGCTTGTTGGCGTTTTCAAAGCCAACCACCGATGGCGTGAAATCGATTTCAAGACCCAACGCTTATACGACCAAGGCCTGTCGCTATTCGCCAACCACGAATTGAACGACGGTAGCCGCGCGGGCTCGAAACAGATTGCCGATTTTTCCAAAGCATTTGTCGATGCGGTTTATGCAAATCTGCTCGTCGTTCAATACAAGGACGCGGATGGAAACATCGTCAAGCGCGAGCGTCGGCGTTTCGCAAACGCTGCCATGACCGCATGCAGGCGCGCCTGGTTCGTTGGTCAGCGCGCCCAGGAAACGAAAGTGCCAGCCATCAACCCATTCTCGCGGATGGGCTTAAAATCGCGTGCCCCTGGTCAGGCCCTGCGAGAGACGCCAACCGCAACCTGGGACGAGCTTGCCGCCTTCAGGCAAGCCGCAAAGAGACTGGGGTACCACTCGATCGCAACCGCTGCATTGCTGACCTGGGAATGGCTGCAGCGCGAGGAACATATATTTGGAGTCTTCGAAATCGAGCACTATCGACCGAAAGAACGCCCCAACAGCGTGAGGATTATGCACCCAAAGAATGGCGAAGAAGCCTGGTGGCCTTTGGTCGATGAGAACAGTGTGCTGCTCTTCCCCGAGCTGATGGCGGAGCTTGATGCTCTCAAAGACTCAGTCGCTTCAGGACTGGCGTTTCGCCGTGATCATGCTCATCGCAGGTCGCCTACTCCTCTGCCGTGGATCACCGAGCGCAAGGATCTGCGCTACCTTCGGCATGTCGTTAAAAAGATAATCATAGCAGCGGGACTTCGGAACGAGCTCTCATTTACGTCCTTTCGCCACGGCGGCTTCACCGAAGGCGCAGACAGCGATCTTACGGACGCTGAACTGCGTGCTGCCGGCCGCCATCGCTCGAGACTACAACTACCCACCTACGCCAAACGCACGCGGAAGCAACTGATCGTGGCCGCCAAGAAACGTCGCGAGGAGCGAGCCAGAACGCCCCTCCTGTCAGAAGGCGTGCTCGCTCCTCATTCTTCAATCGTTTCGAGCAATCGACACGCTTGATTTTCATGATTCACGCCGGCGCGAGATACCGGGCGGAAGACCAGGATTGGGTTTCCACTTAGCGCCCGGTCCAAGTCGGTTTGCGCTTCTCGCCGAAGGCCTTGAGGCCCTCCTTGGCGTCCTCGGTCATCGCGAGTAGCGCGATCTGGCTTTCGGTGTAGGCGATGCTCTCGTCGAACGACATCGAGGCGATCGCCCGCATCGCGTATTTGCCGCGGCGGATCGCCGTCGGCGACTTGTCGACGATGCGGCCGATCAGCCAATCGACCTTGGCATCGAGCTCGGCTGCCGGCACAACGTAGTTGAGAAGACCCGCAGCCTTGGCCGTCGCGGCGTCAAACGGCTCGCCGGTCAGCGCCCATTCGTTGACGAGGCGCGCGGGGGCGATCGCCTGCAACAGGCTCAGCACCTGCATCGGGAACACGCCGACCTTCACCTCAGGCAGACCGAAGATCACGCCATCGGCGGCGACCGCCATGTCGGTCATACACAACAGTCCCATGCCGCCGGCCATGCAGACGCCGCCGACCCGCGCGATCGCGGGCTTGGTCGCATTCTGCGACAGCCGCAGCAGATCGGCGTAGTCGACATTGGGGCGCGAGAAATCCATCGAGAACGCCGCGCCGCTGTTCTGCAGATCGGCACCGGCGCAGAACGCCTTGTCGCCCGCGCCCGTCAGCACGATGACGCGCACGTCCTTGTCGTCATGCGCCTCGCGATAGCCCTTCGCAATGCCGGCGATCACGCCGGCATTGAGCGCGTTGCGCTTGTCCGGGCGGTTGATGGTGATCCAGAACGCCTGCCCGCGCTTTTCGAGAAGAACGCTGTTGTCGGTCATGTTTCCTGCCTGTTTTCTTGGCCAATGTGCCGTTGTCAGCCGACATTTGCGGCGGGATCGGCGCCGACTGCAAGCAGGATTTATGCGGCCATCGATACCTTCCGGATCCAGACCTTGTTGTCGTGGAACGCGGCGCCGCCGAGCGGCGCGACGGCCTCCGCCCCAGTCAGCATGTTGATGCCGCGCCCGCCGATATGGGACTTGTTCGGATGGATCGACTCGGCGATCAGCACGCCGCGGCGAACGCCATCGAACAGTTTTGCGGTCAATGTGGTCTCGCCGCGCATGTTGCCGAGCGTCACCGCGTCGCCATCGGCGATCAAGAGCGTCGCCGCATCGTCGGGATGAATCATCACGGTCGGCGCGCCCTCGCGGGCCTGCGACGACGGCGTTTCGTTGAAGCTGGTGTTCAGGAAGCTGCGCGAGGGTGACGTCGCGAGCCGGAACGGATGCTGTGCGTCCGCCTCCTCGATGATGGTCCAGTGGTCGGGCAGCGAGGGCATCTTGTCCCACGCCCCCATTAGCCCGCCGGTGCCGACGGGCACCTTGCCCCAATCCACCTTGAAGTGGAACTTCTTGTCGGCATGGGCAAAGCCGTCGAGATAATGCGACGTGCGGAAATCAGGTTGCAGGTCGCGCCAAATGTCGGCCTCCAGGGCCTCGATCGTGCCGTGCCCGCTCTTCTTCAGCGTCGCATCGATCAGCTGGCGCGGCGTCATGTCGAAGCCGGGATGCACGGCGTTGAGCCGGCGGCCGAGCCCCTGCATCACCTCGTGATTGGAACGACACTCGCCGGGCGGATCGATCAGCTTCGGGCCGACCGAGATGTGCTGATGACCGCCGCCGTAATAGAGGTCGTCGTGCTCCATGAACATCGTCGCCGGCAGCACGATATCGGCCATCTGCGCCGTCTCGGTCATGAACTGCTCGTGCACCGCGACGAACAGATCCTCGCGAGCAAAGCCCTGGCGCACCAGCGCCTGCTCGGGCGCGACCGTCATCGGATTGGTGTTCTGGATCAGCATCGCCTTGACCGGCCCGCCGCCGCGGAGCGCCTCGGCATCGCCGGTCAGGATGCGGCCGATCTTGGACTGATCGAGCACCCGCGTCGAGGGATCGATCGCGTCGTGGCCTTCGATGATCGACTCGTCGAAACGCCAGATTGCGGCGTTATTGAAGAACGCGCCGCCGCCCTCATATTGCCAGGCGCCGGTGACCGCGGGGATGCACGAGGCAGCGTGCATCTGGGCGGCACCGTTGCGGCTGCGGGTGAAGCCGTAGCCAAGACGGAAGAACGAGCGCTTGGTCTGTCCGACCAGCCGCGCGAACGCCTCGATCTCCTCGACTGGCACGCCCGAGATCACTGAGGCCCATTCCGGCGTGCGGGTCTTGAGATGCGCTTCCAGCTCGTCGGGGCAATCGGTATAGCGCGCGAGATATTCGCGATCGGCAAATCCCTCGCGGAACAGCACGTGCATCACGGCGCAGGCAAACGCGCCATCGGTGCCCGGCCGCAGCAGGATCTTGATGTCGGCCTGCTTCATGGTCTCGTTGTTGTAGACGTCGACCGCCGCGATCTTCGCGCCGCGCTCCTTCCGCGCGCGCGATGCATGCGTCATTACATTGACCTGGGTGTTCACCGGATTGGTGCCCCAGATCACGACGAGGTCCGAGACGCCCATCTCGCGGGGATCGACACCGGCGATCTTGCCGGTCCCGGCCGCAAAGCCGATACGCGCGATGGTTGCGCAGATCGTGCCGTAGAAGCGCGAATACTTCTTCACATGCGACAGCCGGTTGAGGCCGTCGCGCATCACGAGCCCCATGGTGCCGGCGTAGTAATAGGGCCAGACCGACTCGGCGCCGAATTCCCGCTCGGCCGCATCGAACCGCGCCGCGATCTCGTCCAGCGCCTCATCCCAGGAGATCCGCGCGAACTGGCCGGAGCCCTTCGGCCCGGTCCGGCGCAGCGGGACCATCAGCCGCTCGGCATGATGAATCCGCTCGGCATAACGCGCGACCTTGGCGCAGACCACGCCGGCGGTGTAGGTCTGCTGTTTGGAGCCCCTGACGCGGCCGATCGAGCGTCCCTCGATCACCTCGACGTCGAGCGCACATGCCGACGGGCAGTCGTGCGGACAGGTTGAATGGCGGATATCGACCTTGGCATGCTGGTTCATGGCCAAATTGGTAACATCAAATATCCCCCGCGCCGAGGGGCATTATTGACCCAGCCAGCGCGAAATCCGGGCACGTGCCATGCGGCAGGCGCCCGGACGGGCAGTTATTGGTCTGAGCAGTCCCATCAGACTCGGAAGATGCGGGTGTAGTGCGATTTGATCGATTCCCCTTCCCGTTCCACCGCCACCGGATCGTCCTTCATCGTCTTGATGTCCTTTAGCGGTCTGCGTCCAGCCTTCTCCTTGGCCTGCGCGTGGACGGATCTGAGGCCGCCGATCTCGACATTGAGCTGCTGCCCCTCACGCCCGAGCGCGAAGGACTGGAACAGCCTGGCGGCATTCGGATGCGGACAGTCCTTGAAGATCCCGTTCGGGCCGACGATGATCGGCGACCCCTCGGTGGCATAGACCGGCTCGACCGGGCGGCCGGCCTCCTTCATCTGAAAGATGTTGTATTCGTTGCCGTCGGCCATCACAGCACGCTCGCCGAGATCGAGCTTCTTGGGTGGATCGGTCGAGGACTGCACCTGCATGATGTTCTGCTTGGCGAGCTTCTCGAAAAAGCTCCAGCCGAGATCGCGCTGCAACTGGTAGGTTGCGGTCATGATGGTGCCGCTATAGCCGGGATGCGCCTTGACGATTTTGCCCTTCCATTTCGGATCGAGCAGATCGGCAAAGCTCTTCGGCGCCTCCTCGGCCTTCACGAGATTGGTGTTGTAGGCAATGATCGACAACCAGACCCGGAAGCTTGCGAATTGCCCGTCCGCGTCGCGATGCTCCTCGGGGTAGTATTTCGCGACCTCTTCCGGAACATAGGGCGCGAGAATGCCGTCGCGCTTCCACACGATGAAATGCGCGGCGTCGGAGGAATTGACGACGTCGACGGCATGAATATTGCTGGAATATTCCTGGCCGACCCGCTGGAACACGCGCTCCGCGCCGGTGCGTTCGACGCGCACGGTGATATCGGGATACTTCGCTTCAAATGCCCTTGCCAGCTTCTCGGCAACCGGCAGATCGGTCGACGTGTAGTAGACCACCTGCCCCTCTTTCTTCGCCGCTTCGATCAACGTCGGCGTCACCGGTTCCGCAGGCGGCGCGGCGGCCATCACGCGCGTTGAAAGGGCGGCCCCAGCCAGCACCGCGCCCGAGCCCTTCAGCATGTCGCGGCGCGATAGCCCAGGATGTTTCCTCATATGATTCCCCGCACGCGATGGCGAAGTTTGAGTACACCGTCCTCCCGCTCTTATTCCAATGCGCGAAAACGGAGTCTGTCGTCGACAGAGGCTTCAGGTTGCAGCTAGACTTCTGATCAAGAAACAAGACTAAAGTTGGGGGATTCAGTCAACGGCGAGCCTGCGATACGCCTTGGTGTTTGTCACCGTCAGAGTCCCGGTTCCCGGCAGAGAACTCGTGAGGAAGCCATGGGACCAATCCGGTGCCGATTTAAGCAGGTACACTCCTTGAAAGAGCGCCTTGCCGCAGAGGCCAGAAGCTTGCGCGAGGCGGCGAAATCGCTGCCCCAAGGCGCGAAGAAAGAAGCTCTTCTGGAAAAGGCCAGGCAGGATGAAACAGCCGACCACATGACAGGATGGCTGACTTCTTCTGACTCACGGCCATCGACTTGAGTATTTTGGCAGATGACCGCGCTCAATCATGCGCGTGATCGAGCTATTGGAGGCACTACGTGAGCGCACACCCGAGGAAATCACGATTGCCTCGCTCGCGCTTGGGGGAAGTTTCACTCCGGAGATGTGGCATGCATTGGAGCTGCTTTCAAAAGGAGCGAAGTAACCGCGATAAAAAGGCCGCCTCCTGAGCCGGTCATCGCGATTTGATCTATATCAAGGCCGCCCAGTCGACCAGGTTCAGCCATACTAACATGGCGAAAGAGCGCTTCGCCGGACCAACGATGTCGCCTTTTGACCCTGGCTGTGTGAAAACGCTGGGCTGCTGTTATGATTCTCCTGTGATTCTTTTGGGGGAATCGATGAGGCGCTTCGTTGAAGAGGCGGATCGTGGACAGCGGTCGCTGTTGCCCGAATGCCTCGATGACTTCATTGACGAGAGCAACCCTGTTCGCGTGATCGACGTATTTGTCGATGCGCTCGGTTTGGCTGAGATGGGCTTTGAGGGTGTGGAGCCGGCGGCCACCGGTCGGCCGTCGTACCATCCCTCGGTGCTCCTGAAGCTTTACATTTACGGTTATCTGAACCGGGTACAGTCGAGCCGGCGGCTGGAACGAGAGGCCGGGCGCAACGTCGAGGTGATGTGGCTGCTGGGTCGGCTCGCTCCCGATCACAAGACGATTGCGGACTTCCGCAAGGACAACGGCCTGGCGCTGCGCAGGGTATGTGCGCGCTTCGTCGAACTCTGCCGAGAGATGGGTCTGCTGGCGACGGCGAGCGTCGCCATCGATGGCAGCAAGTTCAAGGCCGTGAACAACCGGGACAGGAACTTCACGCGCGCGAAGATGGAGCGACGGCGTGCTCAGTTGGAGGAGAGCGTCGCGCGCTATCTGAGCCAACTTGACACGGCCGACCGCCAGGAGCCGACCGAGGCCCTGGCCACGAAGGTGACGAGGCTTACCGAGAAGCTGACGAAACTGAAGGAGGAAATGGGCAAGCTTGCCGTCTACGAGAAGCAGATGCTTGCGTCACCCGACCAGCAAATCTCCCTGACCGACCCCGACAGCCGCTCGATGGCGACGAGCGGGCGCGGCTCTGGTGTTGTCGGCTACAACGTACAGGTCGCCGTAGACACCGAACACCATCTGATTGTGACGCACGAGGTGACGAACAGCGGCTCGGATCGGGCACAACTTGCCAATATGGCCAAGCGGGCGAAGGCTGTTCTGAAGACTGAGACGCTCGAAACTGTAGCCGATCGCGGCTACTTCAACAGCCCAGAGATCCTTGCGTGCCACGAAGCGGGCATCACGGTAACTCTGCCCAAACCGCTAACGTCCGGCGCTAAGGCAGACGGACGCTTCGGTAAACAGGACTTTGCCTATTTGCCAGAGGAGGACGTCTATCGCTGCCCGGCCGGGGAGCGGCTATCATATCGCTATACGAATGAAGAAGACAGCAAGGTGCTGCGGCGCTACTGGACCACGGCCTGTCAAAGCTGTTCGCTCAAGACCCAATGCACGCCTGGGTCAGAACGGCGGATTACGCGATGGGAGCATGAGCATCTGCTCGAGGCTGTGCAGCAGCGCCTTGATGCAAGCCCGCACGCCATGCGTCAGCGCCGCGAAACTGTCGAGCATCCGTTCGGCACCATGAAGGCCCGCATGGGAGCGACACACTTCCTCACCAAAACGCTTCCGAAAGTGGCGGCCGAAATGGCGCTCTCCGTCCTGGCCTACAATCTGACACGGGTCATGAACATCGTCGGGATCAAGCCGCTGATGGCTGCGATCGCGGCATGACACCAATCCAGTCCCGACTGCCTCGGGACTGGCGTTTTTACACGACCAAGACCCACTGCGAAAGCTTCGCTCAAGCTCACGTTTGACGATCCTGCAGCAGAGGCGGATTTTCAACGAGACCGCCAAACGCGAACATCGAAGTTCATAGCAAACGCAATTGCATTCAGCGCGTTCCTGTGGGGTTCGTTCGGAATAGGGCAGATGAATTTGCGGTTTAAGACGTCGAGCAATGGGCTGAGACGTTCGCCGTCGCTTCCACGCTGGACGCACGACCTTCCCCGTCGCCGGCTGGTTTGCTCTGGCTACTTCTGTCCCGCGCGGCGGATCAGCACGTTTTCGAGGAAGAGATACTCGATGCCGGTGCTAAGGAAGGTGTCGATGGCTTCGCGCGGGGTGTTGACGATCGGCTGCCCCTTCACGTTGAAGCTCGTGTTCAGCACCATTTCGCGGCCCGTCGCCCGGCCGACGGCCTGCAACAGCGCGTGGAACTCTGGATTGTCCCCGGCGTCGACCGTCTGCACGCGGGCCGAGCCGTTGACGTGGGTGATCGCCGGCAGCGCGGCGCGATGCTCGGGGCGCACGTCGGCGGTCATGATCATGTAGGGAAGCTTGAGACCTTTCGGCACCTCGAACCAGTTCTCGACCTGCTCGAGGGTAACCGCCGGCGCAAACGGGCGGAAGGCTTCGCGCATCTTGACCATAGCGTTGATGCGATCGCGCATCTCCGGATGACCAGGATCGGCCAGGATGCTGCGGTGTCCCAAGGCACGGGGGCCGAATTCCATGCGTCCGCGGTACCAGCCGAGCACGCGCCCGGCCGCGATGAGCCTGGCCGCCACCGCACAGGTCTCGTCCAGATCCGGAAAGCGCGTGATCTCGATGCGGCCGGCGGTGTCGGCGAGCGCCCTGTCGATCTCGCTCTGCGAGTGTGCGGGGCCGAGGAAGGGGACCGGCATCCGGACGTTCTCCACGCCGCGGTCGCGCGACGCCGACCAGAGCGCGGCACCGAGCGCGGAGCCGTCGTCGCCGGCGGCCGGTTGAACGTAGATCTCGTCGAACAGGCCGGACTGCAGCAGGCGGCCGTTGGCGGTGCAGTTGAGCGCGACGCCGCCCGCCATCGCGAGCCTGCGCAGGCCGGTGCTGCGGCCGAAATGGCCACAGATGTGGAGCATGACTCTGTCGAGGCATTCCTGCAGCGCCGCGGCGACGTCGCGGTGGTCGTCGGTGACGTCGCCGTCGGGCGCGCGGGCCGGGATCAGGTGCTCGTCGAGATGGCGTCGCGTCGCACCGTAGGTTTCGCGATCGTGGCGCTCGGTATTGAGGCGAAGCAGAGGAATCCTGATCAGCCCGTCGTCGCGCAGCTCCACGGTGCGCTCGAAGAAAGGACGGTGGCGGGCGGGGTCGCCGTAGGGCGCGAGGCCCATGATCTTGTATTCGTCGGAGTTGAAATCGAAGCCGAGATGCAGCGTCAGGGTGGAATAGAGGATGCCGATCGAATCCTGGGCGGTGATCTCTGCGAGCTTGTCGATCTCGCTGTCGTGCGCGTGATAGACGCTGACGGCGTGGACCTCACCCATGCCGTCGAGGACCACCACCAGGCAATCGTCCCATCCGGAGGTGTAGTAGGCGCTGGCGGCGTGGGACAGATGGTGATTGACGTGGTGGACCTTGCTGGCGGGAAATCCGGGCAGGTGCTCGTCTACTTGCGACAGCAGTTTTTCGCGCGAGAAGACCTCCCTGTATTGTCGGGCGGAGGTCGGATCGAGCATGAAGGCGGCTTTGTAAGGGGAATAGTCGAAGCCGTGAGAGATCGCGTCGATGTCGGCCGGCTTCAGGCCAGCGGTCTCCAGGCAGTAGCTGATAGCGCCGATCGGGAAGTCGCCGGTATGTTTCTTGCGGCTGAAGCGCTCTTCGGCAGCACCGGCGACGATCCTGCCGTCGACCACCAGCACCGCAGCCGAATCGTGGCCTTGCGAGATCCGATATTCGCGTTCCTCCAGCCCCGGCCAGTGCTTCTTCTTGAAGGGGATCGAGCTCTCGAATCCACTGATGCCGATTACTTTCGCCATATTCAACAACCCCTCGACGGATCACGCGCAAGCGAAATTCGAGCAGGTTCCGCGACATCGTTGCAGAGAAACCGGAGAATTCAAGGTCCACAAAAGTGCAGTGCCGTAGCCCCCGGAATAGTCGGCCGCGCATCCGTTCCCATCGCTCGACGGAGTACCACCTTTGCGTCGGGGGACCTCGCGAGCATCTGCTACAATATGACGCACAGTACTCCCAACCCACAGCGTTCCTGCGCCTTTTTGGATGGAGGTGGCTGATGGATGCGCTTTCCGATATCCGCTTTGAAGTCTTTAGCACGTGCCCGCAATCCGGCACGGTCCCGGCGGCTGACTATGTCGAACGGGTGCAGGCCATAGCCCGCTGGAGCGAAGAGGCAGGCTGCAAGGGGATCCTAGTCTACACGGAGAATTCCCTGGTCGATCCCTGGCTCGTCTCGCAGGTCATCTTGCAGGGCACCAAGCAGCTCTGTCCGCTGGTGGCGGTGCAGCCCGTCTACATGCATCCGTACAGCATCGCGAAGATGGTGAGTTCGCTGGCGCATATGTACGGACGCCGGCTCTATCTGAACATGGTCGCGGGCGGCTACACGACCGAGCTGACGGCGCTCGGCGACGCGACGGCGCACGACAAGCGGTACGCCAGGCTCGTCGAGTACACCGGCATCATCAAGCTGCTGCTGGAGAACGCCGAGCCGGTGACCCTCGAAGGGGAATTCAATGTCGTCCGGAATCTCAGGATGACGCCGCCGCTGCCGCCGGAGCTGCTGCCCGGCGTGTTCGTGTCGGGCTCCTCGGAAGCGGGGCTCGCGGCCGCCAAAGCGCTGGGCGCGACGCCGGTGAGATATCCCAAGCCGTCCGCAGAGTACGGACCGGCGGACGCCGCCGACTGCACGGGTTCGGGCGTGCGCGTCGGCATCATCGCCCGCCCGAGCGCCGACGAGGCCTGGCGGGTCGCGCACGAGCGCTTCCCCACGGACAAGAAGGGGCAACTGGCGCACAAGCTGGCCATGAAGGTTTCGGATTCGGCGTGGCACAAGCAGATGTCCGATCTTGCGGCCGAGACGGCCGCTCAGGATACGCCTTATTGGCTCGTCCCGTTCGAAAACTACCAGACCTTCTGCCCGTATCTGGTCGGCAACTACAGTGTCGTCTCCGACGAACTCGCGCGCTACGCCGCGGCCGGCTACGGAACGTTCATCCTGGACATCCCGCCCACACGCGAGGAACTAGTCCACACGGGCGAGGTCTTCGGATTGGCGCTGACGAAAGCCCGGCGTCGGAAAGCGTCCGTGCTTCGCGATTCGGCGCGTCAGGGGTTGGCAGGCTAAACGAGGATCGCTCGATGGAGTTGCGCACGGACCGATCACCGCGCGGGCTGTGGACAGGCTTCCTGCGCTCGGCAGAGCTGTTTCCCGACCGTCCTGCCGTCGTTGCGCAGGGCGCATCGCTGTCGTATCGGCAGCTTCGCGAGGTTGCCGTCCGCATCGCGGCTTGCATCCAGGCCCATCGCGAGGTGTCATGGACGCCCCTGACTGCCGTGTTCGCGCATCGCAGCGCAACAGCGTTCGCCGGCGTGCTCGGATCGCTTCTTGCGGGGAACGGCTACGTGCCGCTGAACCGCACGTTCCCGGTCGAGCGGACCAAATCGATGTTCGTCCGTTCGGAGTGCCGCTCAATCATCGTCGACGCAGAATCCTTGCCGCAGATGGACGCGCTCATGGAGGGCGTGGACGAACGGCTGCTCGTGATCGCGCTCGGTCTCAAGGATCCGCACCCCTATCGCGAACGATGGCCACGGCACGTCGTCGTCGGGGCGGCCGATCTCGAAGAATACACCGACTGGCGCGAGCCGGAGGCGTGCGAGGACGCGATCGCCTATCTGCTGTTCACATCCGGCAGCACCGGAACCCCGAAGGGGGTGATGGTTGCGCACCGCAACGTCGTCGCCTATGTCGATCATGTCGCGGTGCGCTTCGCCATCACGGAGCTGGATGTTGTCTCGCAAACGTTTGACATGACGTTCGACCTGTCGGCCTCCGACATGTTCGTGGCGTGGGAACGCGGCGCGTGCGTCTGCTGTCCCTCGCAGAAGACCCTGATCAATCCGGGGCGATTCATCCGCGAGCAGGGGCTGACGGTCTGGTTCTCGGTACCCTCGATGGTCGCCCTAATGAAGCAGTCCGGCCTCCTGAAGCCGGGAGGGTTTCCCTCGCTCAGGCTGAGCTTGTTCTGCGGTGAGCCGCTTCCCGTCAGTTGCGTCGAGGCTTGGACGATGGCCGCGCCGAACAGTGTCGTGGAAAACGTCTATGGACCCACGGAGTTGACCATCGCATGCACCGGCTATCGATGTGATCCAAACCGCGCGCTAGCCGAATCGGAGATGGGAATTGTGCCGATCGGCGCTCCGTTCCCGGGAATGGACGTGCTCGTCGTTGACGAGCGTCTAAACCAGGTCGAGCCGGGCGCGGATGGCGAACTGCTGATGCGCGGTCCGCAGATGTCACTCGGCTACTGGAAAGATCCCGAGAAGACCGCTGCGGCCTTCGTTGTCCCGCCTGGACGGGAAGACGTATTCTACCGTACCGGTGACCGTGTGCGCCGGCCCGCTGGCGACGGTCCCCTGACCCATCTCGGCCGCATGGATTCCCAGGTGAAGATCCTCGGACACAGGGTCGAACTCGGCGAGGTCGAGGCGGTGGTGCGCGAGGCCTCAGGCGTCGACGGCGTCGTGGCGATCGGCTGGCCCATCACGTCGAGCGGCTATGTCGGCATCGAAGTGCTCATCGAAGGAGGGGCGGTCGATCTCGACCGGCTGCGCGAGGCGGTCGCCGCCCGCCTGCCCGACTACATGGTCCCCAGACGATGGCACGTCCGCAGTCGGTTGCCCCGCAACGCCAACGGCAAATACGACCGCAAGTCCATGCCGGCGCTTTTGGGGGACGGTCAATGAACCTTCCGACCCCGGACGACGTCCGCTCGTTCTTAGGAGCCTTCCTCAACCGCAAGCTGGAGGACCGCGGACTGCGTCCGCTGCGCGATCTTCCCGACGACTACGACCTGCTGCTGTCGGGAGCCCTCGATTCCCTAGCCTTCGTCGAGATGATGATGGCGGCGGGCGAGCACTTCGACAGGGAAATCGATTTCGAGGATCTCGACCCCGAACGGATGACGCTGATCGGCCCCTTATGCTTGTTCGTGTCGGAGCAATTGACACAGCCTCGGTAGCGAAAAGGGGCGATCGGGTCATCGCCACCATGATATCCCGGTGACTGGGCTCGCACATTGGACGGGCGCCGGGATGGGAAGTGAATTCGGGTTAGGGAGAGGTTGATGGTGCAGACCGGTACGCGAGCGCAAATTCTGACGCGCTCCAAGTATCATGCCGCCGACATCCTGCTCCGGCTCCTAAAAAGCCGACGGCGTCCCGCGTCCCGTCAAACCGTATCGGCGCCGCTGACCGGAAGCGCGTTGGCGCCGGCCAAGCAGCGAGAGGTCCGGTTCGCGGATTTCGAAAGCGTCGCGAAGCTGAAAGAACGCGGGGGACTTGCGAAAGACAGCCTGGAGAACTGGCAGCGGCTCTGGCAGCAGAATCCCGCATTGGTCGCCGCAAAATCGCAGCCCAGCATGGGATGGGTGCTGGAGACCGAGCAGGGGATTGTCGGGTACCAGGGAAACATTCCCGTCCTCTACCAGCTCGAAAGCCGAACGATAATCGCCGCGATAGCCGCTGGCCTTGTGATCGACCCCTCGTACCGCACTCGCTGCATCGGCCTGCTGGCTTCGTTTTTCCGGCAGCGAGATGTCGATCTCTTTGTGATCACGCACTCGACCGCATCCGTGGTCAATCAATCAAAAGCCCTTCATGCGAGGTCGTTGCCTGACCCCGACTACGACAAGATTTTGTTCTGGATCCTGGATGTTCGTCAGTTCGCACGGGCGCTTGCAGCGAAGTTCGGCCGCGGGAGCGGAATGGAGGCGGTCGGGACTTTCCTTGCCTCGTCGGCACTGCGGCTGGATTCGCTCCGTCGCGGACCGCGGGGCCGTCTGATGAGCAAAATAACGGAAATCGATGTGAAGAACATCGGGGACGAATTCGAAGCACTGTGGCGGCGCAAATTGCGCGAGGCCCCTCGGTTGCTGGCGGACCGAAGCCCCGCCTCTCTCAGGTGGCACTTCACGCTCCCAGGGAGCTCTTCGACGGTTGCCGTGCTCTGCTGCCATCGATTCCAGCGCTTGGCGGGGTATGCTGTCGTCCTTCATGCGGTCGACCGCAAGACCGGCTTGCGACGGTCGATGCTTGCCGACATCCTGGTGGAGCAGGACGACCCGGACGTGACCGAGGCGCTACTTGATGCGGCGTATTCGAACGCGGTCGCTTCGGGCGGTCATCTCTTCGAGGTGGTCGGCGTGGCCGGACACATCAGGCGGATCATGATGAGCTGGAAACCTTACGTCAGGAGCTACCCGACCGATCCGCTCGTCTACAAGACGACGGACGAGGCCCTGGCCCGCGCCCTCGCGGACGAGAACGCCTGGTACGCCGGCCCATTCGACGGCGACGCAACGCTGCTGCCGTGACGACTCCTTTCAGCCCGCGCGGCGGAACGAGGCGAGCGGCGTGCTGATGCCCAAGGCCGACGTGCATTCATATCGCTTCTATGTCGCCTTTTCAGGGCAAAGCGAACGCGGCCTTTATGATCGCCCTAGCGAAGCGTAACCTAACATCTTCGGGGTACGACGTTGGTGGGTTACGACGGAGTCGTCATCGGGCCGCGCTTTTGTGCGGACCCGGTGGGTTACGGCGGTCGCGGTAGGGACACGGATTTCTCCGTGCCCCCCGCCCAGATCCGTACGAGCGGAACTACCGCATACGGCTCCTGCCTTGGGTCATGACGTATACCTTGGGTTGGGATGCGGATGACATGCGCGGACTTTCGGGATGTATCGCCCAATGAATCGTCGGAACCTTTCCCAGGTCATGCGAGAGCGCTGGCTGCGTCGACGAAGCGAGCGCAGCCAGGCCCGGCAGACCTCGGCGCGGAACATGCCGAGCCGCTTCAGGTTCCCCGGGATCGCGTGGTAGTTCAGGTATCCCTGCATCACGCGACGGAGCCAAACGCCGGTCTCACCGATAGGCGCATGGCGGCGTTTCATCAGGTCGTGTCGTATCGCACTCAGCGTCGCCCGCAAGCGAGAGGCGATGGTCACGCGCCGGATTGTGAAGTGCGGGTTTATCCGGGTCACCGCGCAGATGTGCGTGAACCCGAGGAAGTCGAACGTTTCCGGGCGGCGTTGCCCCCGGCGTGCGCGGCGCTCGGCCGCGTACCGTCCAAATTCCAATACCCGCGTCTTCTCCTCATTCAGCGACAGACCGAACTTCGCCATCCGCTCACGCAGTGCGTCGAGAAAGTGCAGGGCCTCGGACTTTGTTTCGAAGCCCATGACACTGTCGTCCGCATAGCGGACGACGATGACATCCCCTTTTGCCGACTTACTTCGCCACTGATGAGTCCAGAGGTCGAAGACGTAGTGCAAGTAAATGTTAGCAAGAAGCGGTGAGATCACTGCTCCTTGCGGAGTACCTACTCGTGCTACGGACTTCAATCCACCTTCGACAACGCCAGCGGTTAACCACTTGCGTATCAGTCGTAAGAGCCGGCGGTCTGCGATCCTGTGCTCGAGGAACTGCATCATCCACCCGTGATCGATCGTATCGAAGAACGAACGGATGTCAGCGTCGAGCACCCAGTTCACTCTTTTCTGATGAATGCCGATCCACAGTGCGTCCAGCGCTTGGTGCTGGCTCCGCCCCTCCCGGAATCCATAGGAAAAGCCGAGAAAGTCCACCTCGTAAATCGCATTCAAGACCGTCGTCACCGCGTGCTGGACGATTTTATCTTCCAGCGCTGCGATTCCGAGCGGTCTCAGTTTGCCATTTATCTTGGGGATATACACTCGGCGAGACGGGAGTGCCCGATAGCGGCCTGACTGGACCGCGTCCCAAAGCACTTCGATTCGCTCGTCGAGTCCTTCCTCGTAGTCACGCCATGTCACTCCGTCGACGCCGGATGCAGCGGAGTGCTTCAGTCCCCTGAAGCTTTCCGTTAGCAGTTCGCGCGTCACATGGTGCATCAGCGCTGTGAACCGTGTCTTCTTATTCCGTCTTGCCAGTTCACGTATAACATCCAACCTCGTCGACGCGCTGGTCCGGCTCTGTGTCCGGGGCACGGGAGGATGTTTGCTATTGCCCTTGGCTGCCCGCCTTCCCTCCGGACCTTCCGCGAGCATCGGTGTGGACCCGTCGCTCTTGTTCAGATCGTTCATTGGTACTGTGCAGACATCCGACTTCTCGTCGACGGTGGTGCTGGGCTTACGGCATTCAGCCTTCCCCAGCCTGCCCGAAGATTGTTCCCCCTCGGGCGACGACGAGATCTCCCAGTTCCTGTGCGAAGGATTTCCCCGCATGCTCAGGGTCTCCGACCGCGTGGAGCCGTTGGGTGGCTTGCGATAGACGCCGTCCAACGTGTTGCCTTCCGCATTGCATAACTGCGTCGGCGCTCCAGACTTTCGATTTCGCGGCTCAATGGCTGGCCTGCGGTTTCCCCTGTCAACGCTTCGAAGTCGCCCTCACGGACACCTCCGCATGACTCGGGGTCAGGGTGGGTCGCTACTCCTTTCCTGTATCGAACTTTCATCGACTATCCTTCGCCAGTTTCACTGGCGCACTAAGCATGCGGCGTAGGCCGCCGGCTGGCTGGTTTGTCCAGTTACCGGCTAAACCTCGTCGGGCTTTTCGGCCTTCGGCTTAACGATCGCCGCGAGCACCCGGCGGCGTTCTTCAATGATCCAAGGAGCGTCCTTGTGGATCTGGATCAGATGTTTGAGGTTCTCGATTCCATCATCGGTGAACGCCATCACCCCGTCTTCACCGACACCGACGACCCATAGCTGGCCGTCCTCGGTGTCCATTTCTTCGGCGGCCTCGAACAGCCATTCCTCGTCTTCGCCGAGCATCTCAGCGACATGGCCGAGAGTGAACACGTGGCTGACCTTGTTGACGTGCCTCATCAAGCCGCCTGTGCCGCAAGGCCGTGCTGTTGCGCAGTCTTCCAGTTCCAGGGCAGCAGCTCATCAAGCCTGTGGGCGGGGTGGGTGGCGATGCGAGCGAGTACATCAGCGAGCCAGGCCTGAGGGTCGACGTCGTTCATCTTGGCAGAGACGATGAGGCTATACATGGCGGCGGCTCGGCGCCCTCCGCGGTCGGACCCACAGAATAACCACGACTTTCTGCCCAATGCGATGCCGCGCAGCGCTCTCTCGGCTGCATTGTTCGAGAGGCAGACGCGACCATCGTCGAGGAAGCGTGTGAAGGAGGCCCAGCGCTTGAACATGTAGTTCATGGCCTTGGCCAGATCGTGGCCGCGGGAGAGCTTGGCGCACTGCTCACGCATATAGGCTTCCAGATCGGCGACGAGCGGTGCGCTCTGCGCCTGGCGAACAGCCTTTCGTTGGTCGGCGTTTTGGCCATTGATAGAGCGCTCGATCTCGAACAGAGCGTCGATGCGGCGCACGATCTCCATGGCGACGGGCGAGATGACGATTTCCTTCTTTCCGGCCGCTTTGCGCCGCGCGTTTTCCTCAAGATCCGCCATGGCGAAGAACGGGCGCCGGGCATGGACCCAACAAGCCGCTTCGCTGATAAGCCCAGGACTTCGCTCGGGCTCGTAGAGCTTGATGTATCCGCCGAAGGCGTCGGCCTGGAGGATGCCGGTGTAGTTGGCCAGATGCGCCTGCGGATGCTCACCACTTCGATCGCGCGAGTAATAAAACATCGCCGCCGGCGGATCTGAGCCGCCGAAGGGGCGGTCGTCCTTCACATAGACCCAGCATCGCGCGACATCGCACTTGCCCAAGGCCAGCACGGGCACGGTGGGGTGAGTAGGCCGGAGGGATTTCACCTCCAGCCTCTCGCAGAACCGGGCGTGAGACTCTCGCCTCACCCGGCTCCCATCAGGCAAGCTTGCCGTCATCGCCGAGTTGCCAATGCACAAAGAGCCTGCGCTTCTCACGCGCGATCTTCTCCAGGAAGAGACGCGCGCGTCCTAAACGGTGATGGAAGCGCTTGTACTTTCGCTTCAGCCAAATAGCTAACGTCTGGTTGATGTAGCGTGCCAAAGGATAAAGCGCTGAGCGCGTGTATTGCCCATAATAAGCGATCCACCCCCTAACCATCGGGTTTAGCTCGCGAGCAATATCGTCCAGCGTCACCTCGGTTCGCCTGCGAAGTTTCAAGCCTCGGACCGTTGCCCGCATGGCGTTCAGCGCTGGTTTGCTGACCGCTGGGGTGAACCCACAGAACATCTTCTGCGAATGCGGCCCCAGGACCGATCGTGGCCGGAAGCAATAACCGAGAAAGTCAAACATGACCGTCTCGCTTTTACCTCGGCGTCGATCATCCTTGCAGTAGACGATCCTCGTCTTCGTAGGATGCAATTCCAGGCGGCACTTCGCCAGCCGAGCCTGGAGCGCTTCGCGAACGCTTTGCGCCTCCATCTCATTCCGACAATGTACCAACCGTCGAGTCGCCCGGGGGAGTTTCACCCCCAGGCGCTCACAGATCCGGACGTGAACGTCTCCGCTCATCCGGCTCTTACCGTCCAGCCGCCGTCTTGTGCAGCATCGGCCAATGGGCCAACAGCGTGGGGGTGCGGCACGCAATGTCCCGTACCCAGTGCTCTGCCCGTCTTCGATGTCGCCGCAGACGTTTGTATTTCGACATCGCCCATCGCGCGAGACATCGGTCGAGATGGCGTAGTGTCGGATAAAGCGCCGACTTGTAGTACCGACCATAGTAGTTCATCCAGCCTCGAATGATCGGGTTGAACATCCTCGCCAGGTCGTCGATCCTCTTATCCACCCGGCAGCGTAGTTGCCAGGCACGGATTTCCTGTCGGATTGCCTTCGTCGCGGCATTGCTGACACCGGGGCTGAAGTTGACGAAGTGCTTTCCCCAACGATTCTTCGACCGACGGGCACGGAACGTGTAGCCCAAAAAGTCGAATTTCTGTTCAGGATAATCACCTCGCCGGTCGTCATCCTTACAATAGACTACCTTCGTCTTGTTCGGATGAAGCTCCAGTCCGCATTCGGCAAAGCGCTTCGCAAGCGCCTCCTTCAGTTCTTGTGCCTGCCGCTCACTGTCGCAATGGCAGAGAATATCATCGGCATAACGCTCGAACGGGATGCTCGGATGATTTCTTCGCATCCACATGTCGAACGTATAGTGGAGAAAGAGATTCGCCATCAGCGGTGATACCACCGAGCCCTGCGGCGTGCCCTTCTCTCGGGGTTCAAGGGTGCCGTCTTCCAGTTGAACGGGAGCTTTAAGCCACCGTTCAATGTACAACAACACCCAGGCGCAGTCCGTGTGCTTCCGAATCGCCTTGAGCAAAAGTTCATGCGATATCGAGTCAAAATAGGCCCGAATGTCGAGATCGAGCACGAAGGGATGCCGCCAGCATCGCTGGCGAGCAACCCCAACGGCATCGAGCGCCGATTTTCCGGGTCGATATCCGAACGAGTCTGGATGAAAGTGTTTCTCCAAATCCGGCTCCAGATATCCTTTGACGACCGCCTGAGCAACGCGATCCGACACCGTAGGAATTCCTAGCGGCCTCTTCCCGCCGTCGCGCTTGTCGATCTGCACACGCTTGACCGGCGGTGGAAAGTAGCTACCCGAAGACATTCGATTCCAGAGCTTGTACAGATTGCTCTGCAAGTCTGCCTCGAACACCTCGATCGACTGCTCGTCCACACCGGCTGCGCCCCGATTTGCTTTAACCCGTTTGTACGCCTCCCAAACCCAGCGCTTGGGGATGTCATACGGCTTTGCTTGACCCAAAAGAGTCCTCCCGTTTCCGGTTGTTCTTCCAATCAAGCGGGACAGTGCCGTGCCTTCGCTCCGCCACCATTACAGTGCCTTCGTCACTACTACACACGGCTCCGTCCCTGCATCGCGCATTGGTACTCAGACTCTTGTGGGGCTTCCACTTGAACCATTCCCTTGGCATCGCGATACAGGTTCCCACGTTCCGCACAGAAGCCTGAACCGAGGTCACGCCACCTCGCCTGCCGGACGCCGCCTGAGCCGTAAACAGGTATCGCTCAGACTGATCCCAAGATAACGACTACCCCTTGGTTTTGACGTCTTCCCTACGCTTTCGACAGTTCATCGGTGGTTCGCTTGCGCTCGTCTCCTCGATCCTTACCTGACAGAGTCTTGCTCTGCCTTTTCCGGTCTCGCTCACCACCTCGACCATTGGGCCGAAGCAGCAGCCGGTGGTTTGAACCCTGATCCTGCAACCCGAGTTCGAGGGGCCGCCCCCCATCTTCTGTGCAGCAAGGCTGCTCAAAGGTGCTCTACATCACACCTCCTCCGCGCCGTCGTGGCGCACCGTCATCCGCATACCGACACCACCTGAGATCGGGGAACATCCGTGCCATCCAGAGATCAAATGCATAGTGCATGAAGAGGTTGGCGAGGATCGGGCTCACCACGCCCCCTTGTGGGATACCACGGCTTCGCTCGATTATCGTTCCATCCTCTTGCACCATCGGCGCTGTCAGCCATCTTTCAATGTAGAGCAGCGCCCATGCGCACGTCACATGTTTCCGGACGGCCCGAAGCAGAAGCTCGTGGTCGATATTGTCGAACAGTCGCTTGATGTCGAACTCCAGAACCCAATCGTACTTCTCGCCTCGCGGTCTTCTCCGCTTGTGCTTCCTATTTCGACTCAATCATTGCGCGCTCGACTTCGTCAGCGAGTGCTCGGTGATGCGCTGCCAGTTTGACGAACAGCGCTTTCTTTGCCGCGTTGGTCGCGAGCTTGCTGATTAGTTCGCACTCTTCCGCCTCGACGCTGGCAGATGATCCGGAAGTGGCTTATCGAGTAGGCCGGCGACCAGCACGGCGAGCGCTGCGCCTTCGATGGCCCCCTCGGCGTATTCGACCCTATCCCACTCGAAATGGAAGACCGCCGAAGCGATGGCCCGCATTCCGTCGATCGTCGTCGGGCGCATTGTGATCATGCGGGCGTAGAGCGCGCGCAACTGATCCATGGCGCCATCAAACGCCTCTTGCGCCGCTGCTAAGCCCGACTGCTCGTCAGCGTCGGCTATAGCTGCATTGTACCCGCTGCGCGCCTCCTCGCCGCGCAGACACGCGTCCCGATAGGTCCCCGGACGGGTATGACCGGCGGGCGATCTCAACCAGGCGGCCCGTTTCATCGTTCGCGGCATCCCGAAGCCGCGATATTTCGACGAACCGCCTCCCCAGTTCGGTCAGCTCGGCATCTGGACTGGCCAAGGAAACAGTTGTTGCGGCAGTCGGCGCCGCTGCGGCATCAGCCGATCAATACACTCCTAAGATCTTGAAAACAATACAATTAATTTAAGCTACCGAAATTAGCCCACAGTCCAACCCACAAACACGAACGGCCCCGACGGCGCGCCGAGGCCGCCATTCCAGACTCCCGGTCGAGCGCGCCACCTGTCTCCGGGAGCAATGAAGGGACTCATTGGCCCGACCACTTGTTCCTGAGGATGGCGATGCCGCACAACAACGATAGCGGCCCTGGCGCCGCTTTAAACTCCCGGTCGGGGGGCAACCTATCGCGGGAGCCTGTGTAAGATTCCCGACATTACCACTTGTTCCTGCTCCTCTCGCAACATCACAGTGCGTAACAAGAAGTGCCCTTCGGCCAATCACCGAGGCCACAGGTTCTGCGGTTGACTCTGCGCTGGGGATTTCAGGGCCCCCAGTTCAGGAAGGAAACGCCGCCGGGCGTGTATTTTTGAGACCGGCGGCGTCTTTTCTTGGGACTATTTCGATGATCCACACGGCTTTCGTGAAGTTGGGCAGCAAAGACAGTAGTTGCCCGCCCTCCAAAAACTCGATTCCGAAATCTTTAATAAATTCGGACCAGCCTCCATCCGCGACAGGGAGGTGTGTCATGCGTAATCATGACTTCGTGTCCGATGGATTCCTCGCGCTAATCGCGACCTGCCTTGTGCTGTTGTGCTCGGGCCTGCTCGTTATCGCATTTAGCTAGTCTGACCTTGGCACCCTCATCGTTCCGGATGCTCCTATGGGCCGCTTGCGGACACCCGCGCAGAGCACAAGCATGCCGCATTTTCATCACGCAAAAACGGCTGGCCTGCTCATCCAGCATTCACGTTCAACTTCCTACAGTGTGGGGTGCCTTAGATTCCACGAGAGGAAACCATGAAGCTTGAATTTGCACTTGTTGGACTTGCTGCGCTCGGCAGCCTTGCTGCGGCAGGTAGCGCGTCAGCGATGCCGCTCGCCACACTTTATCCCGCTTCAAACGTCGAGAACGTTGCCGTAGTCTGCGGCCCGAACGGCTGTGTCCGCACGGCGCCCGTCTACAGGCCGTACGGCTACGGTTACGGCTATCGTGGCTACGGCGTCCGTCGTTACGGATACGTGCACAGGGGCTACGGTTATCACAGGGGTTACGGCTATCACGGCGGTTATCGCCGCTGGTGATTTCGCGCAAAAGCCCGTCGGTAGGATCATCCGGCGGGCAGATTGATCTGCATCACTCGCGTGTGTTGACCGCCCTGCTACCGCAGTGTTGCTGGGATTGCAGGGCCAGCTGGAAGACCGCCGCCGGGATGCTGCATTCAAGCCCGGCGGCGTACTTTTTGATCAAATCCAGGCCGCCGCCCGCGCTCACCGTCTGGGCCGGCTTCTGATTAATGGAACGGCAACGTCGTTTGCATAAGATGCAGCCCACTCGCTGCGGGACGCTCGAAAATGACCGAGTACGTCATCAGGGAAGTTGGCCTTCGTCAGTGGCTCGTGTTTGCCGATCGGCGAAGCATCGCTTTTTGCGCCGACGAAGATGAGGCGGTGAAAGCCATGGCCGAACATAGCGCGCGCCACCGTCGACCACCGGAAACAATGGAAATTGCGCCAGGGGAAAACCCGCCGGCGTGAACCGGCGGGCGCCTCGCCTTCACGCTAGGCTAAGTTGACGGCTGCAGCGGCCATCGTCTGCCGTAGCTGATAATGCCAGCCCTCCCGACCGATGCAGTCACTGTTGGGCCATTCCTCGCCCTTGTCTTCGTACTGGTTCACGTACTCGAGAACCGCAGCAACGCCGGCCAATGTCGTCGGAATTGTCCTGGCCAGATCCCAAGCTGCATCGGCCTCCGCATGGCAGCATGCTCCTTGATGGTCGTCGGCCAGCCAATAGGCCTCAGAGCGATATTCGGTGGCGTCGGTCGCCGTGATGGCTGCATTGTGGTCCGCGTCCGCCTGCTGGTGTTTTGCGATGGCCTCCAAAGCCGGATCAGTGGCCTGCGGTGATCGCCCTCCTCGATTCAGCGCTGAGGCGGCGACCGGGTTACCAGCAAGCAATATGAGATCGAACGCGACGGACCATGCGACGATCTGCTTCTCGTCGCGCAGGTAATACTGCGCCTTGGCGTCGCCCAAGACCGCCCCTTCAAAAGCCATCGAGGCCATCGATTTTACAGCAAGTTCGGAGAGATCTCTGGCCCGCACTAAACCGATGCCATGCTGCGCATCTCGATAGCACTTTTGAGCCCTCTCATAGTGCTCAAGCTTGGGTGTAAGCTCGAGATCATCCGCCAGCCGCTTAGCCCGACGCGACCATTGTCGGTATGCCCGCGGAGCGCTTGGGCTGGGGTTCTTGGCCTCCCACGCCCGATACTGATCCCAAGCTTCCTTCCGAGTTGCGCCGGCTTCCTTAAGCGCCTCATAGGCGGCTTCTAACGCGCGTGGAAGGCGTCGCGAAGCTCCGGGCGCGCGTCGTCGACATGAGGGACAACCAACGGTGCTTCCACTGCTGAGATCGGCGCGAGATATTCGCGATCATTGGCGCATGCCCTGGCGCCGCAAGCCCGCTCGTCATCTCCGCTACTGTCCGGCCCCGTCGATCGCAACGGCGGAAGACGGTGCTCATGTTCTGCGTCGGGTGCCAGCACAACGGCCGGCTGAAGCTCGCCGATCTGCCTGGATTGGGACTGGGCTGAAAACTCGGCGCACATCAAGTGCAGCGCTTGCGGTCGTTCCCGCTATCGCAAGGCTCATTAGGAACTTGAAGCGTTGTTGAGCCGTTTGGAGATTGCAAGACAAACGAGCATGACGCACGGTTCAGCCATCGCAACGAGATGTACAAAGAGCCGATCATTGACGAGTTAAGGCAGATTGAATTCGCGACAGTCGAAGGAGAACGGCGGCTGGCGGAGAAAGAAGCGCAGCTCATCGAATGTAGGCGGCTGAATGAGGACACGAGCAAGATTGAAGCCGAGCTTGCGGTAATGCGCGAAGTACAGCTTGATCGCGAGAGGCTTCGCCAGCGCCTGCTTTCTCTTCTGCACCCCTTATAGCGCGACAATCAGGATGAGAGCGCGTATTGCCTCACATATCGATGCTCCCGAGTGCGATCGGTTGCCTCATTTATTTTGCTCCCGGCTTGGGTTGAGGAGGAGGCCGGGTGCGGAGATGGCCGGGGTTTCGGAGCGCCCGGCCTCCTCCGCTGGCACCTGGCACATCATTGGGGTGTTGTGACCTCATACTCCGGAAGCGTTTCCTCCGTAGGAACGAACAGTAACGCGTTCGCTTGCTCGCTGCGCCAGGATTTAAGTCGACGTTGAAGCGTTCGAAGAAGCTTGTTCGGATAGGCTCCAGGATATTCCACCTGCAACCGGGAGAGCAGTTCGCTGCCAGTCCGCCAAGGTTCGACTTCAAACCATTTTCGCAAATCTGGCGTTGCCCTGATGAGCGGGTCGGGACGGCGCCGACCTCTCTTCGCTTTCGCGATTGGCCGATCCGTCGGTCGCATAGCTCCGTCCTTCCAGGCGGTTCGTAGACTTGCCAGAAAGAGATCAATCGATTGCGATGCCCCACAGGATTGACGATAGGCTGGGTATCCGCAAGCGCCGCGAGGCCTTCCTGCGCGCCGCGGATATCGCGCAACAACGCGACCGGATCAAGAGCGGCATAGATTTCTTGGAGTTGGGCGCGAACCGCGTCGGGCGTGCGGGCGTCGGCGGCCAAGCGCTGGTGTGGTGTTGTCGGCGCGCTGTATGTCTTGCGCACACGCGCACCGTCGCGCTGCTTGGCTATCAATTGAACGAGGGTTGGAAGAAGTTCACGAACAGCCGCGCCGATCGATAGAGTTCAGCCAGCAGGTTGGCCGCTTCCAGGCCCTCGAACCGACGATAGCCGACCATCCTGCGCACGGCGGCGCCGTTCTTCTGCTCGACGAACGCCTGGTCATTCTTTCGGTAGGGCCGGCAACGCGTGAAGACGATGTTGGCCGCCTCGCAGTAGGCTTTCAACGTCTCGTTCATGAACACGGTATCATTGTCAGTGTCGAGGCCGAGCAGCGCAAAAGGCAATTGTTTGCGCAATTCCGTCAGCACCGCACTCAACAGCGTCTGTTCGCGCACGATCAGAGGAGCGCACTCCGTCCAGCCAGTAGCAATGTCGGTGAGCACGAGGGTCTGTATGAAGCTGCCGCGCGCAGATGGACCGCTATGCGCGACAAGGTCGGCCTCGACGAATCCCGGCGCCGGATCATTCCAATCTGCCGACGTCCTTATTGGAACACTGCGACGCAATGAATGCGCCGCGTGCCGCCGGCGCTTGCGACCTAATTCTTCTCGGACCCGCACCAATGCGCGGTCGATCGTCGCAGCGCTCATCGCCAAAAGTCTGTCGCGGATCTCGGGGGCAAGGTCGAGGTGGCCGTGCCGTTCCATCGCCTCAATCAGCGCAGGCATTAACGCCTTCAGCCGCTTCCCGCAGATCCGGTCTGACGCCTCCCAAAGGAGCACGAGCGCGTTGTGTTCTGCCTCATTATAGACTCGACATCGCGCCCGTCGGCCTTGGCGTGCGTCTTCCTGACCTCGAAGTAGTCGCATCGCATGCTTGCGATGGAATCCGGTGATGTCGACGAACTCGTCCAATATCCGCGCCTTCTTCGCGCGATCCGAACGCCGATAGCGCGCGCCTGCTGCCGCCGTCAGTTCCTTCCGCGTTGCCATGCTTAGCCACCCCATCTTCGCCCCCGCTCGTTCCCGATCCAAGGGAGCAATTTACGTGAGGCAACGGCTCAGCATCCGGTAACAATTAGGGCGAGGCAATGCGGAGTCTCACCCTGATCGCCGCTGCGCGCGCGGGGCTGCCGCGTGTTTGACCGCTTCGCAGACTGGAGCGCGCCGCGCTCAAACCGTCTGATATGCCTTCGTGGCCTGGGCCCGAGCGCTAGATGCTCTGGGAATTCCGATGGAGCTATTTCTTTGACGCAGGACCATATTTCGCAATCCGAACAACTGGCGAGCGTCGCAGCTCTGACGCCGAAGGCGGTTGACTTGCTAAATCTTCAAAAGAGGATTTCCGCTATCCGGTTCGGCCAACGCTCAAGCTGCTCCAGCGACTGGGCGCGCCTCGTCAAACGCCCAGGATAAGCGGCGCGGCAATGGATTGGAAGGTAACTACATAACCCGGATGCAGGCGAGCAACTTGGCGCAATGCCTGCAGCGCAGGCCGTGACATCGCGTGGAAGGAACTGCAAGAGCCCACGCCAGATCAACCAAGGCCACATCAGCAGATCGTGCGGGCTGGCACGCATCGCCTGCTACAACCTTTCGAGTGCTCTCTCTCGATATCCGCCGCCGCCCCAGCAACCTCTATTACTTTCCGCGCGTGGAACAAAAACATCGGCAGGAGAAACGGGCCTCAGCGAGGATACCGAGCTTGCCGCTTTCCCCGGATTCCTACGGACGCGTTAACCACTTGCTGTCGCAGCCTAAGCAACTCGTTAACAGGGAGGTGCGATTATGCGGTCTTTGAGCGGAGAAATAGTGAAATGTCCACGGGCATGGTCAAGCTGTTTAAGGAAGACAAAGGCTTCGGATTCATAAAGCCGGATACCGGTGGGGAAGATATCTTCTTCCATGTCACGTCCCTTCTGCCTGGAGTAACACCTAGGCCAGGTGATCGTGTTACTTTCGAACTCGGGGTTGATCGAAGAACCGGACGTAGCCGGGCCGACAAGGTTATGATGGGCTAAGACCCTCGCTCCAACGCGAACAACCGATCTGCGCAAAAATCGGAATCCTTTACCAAAAGTTGCCGTGCCCATTTCACGACTCGGGGATGCGCACCCTTCTCCCATGAGTGCGCATGGGCAGCCCCGCCCGCACAAGACATTGATTTCATTCGGATAACAGGCCCCTAAAAACGCAAAATTTGGCAGTTCGGACCACATCAAGCTGACGATCGGCTATCCTCCGAACGCGCAATGAGGCCGCGCCTGCGAAGTCGCGCGGTGAGCCCGTCAAGAGGGACGGGTTTGAAGTTCGGTCGCTCAGCGCCGCTTGAATCGTGACTGATCACGAGTTCATAACCCGGCAGGGTCTGCCGGCTGACGACATGGCGCAGGTCGTACGCAAACTGTTTGAGCGGCGAGAGCAGCCATTCTTCGTCGGCGACTGCTATTCCTAGCGGCTGGACGGACCGGTCGTCGCCGAGACATTTCCGCGGTTCGCGCAGAAGCCGGTCGAGGTGAAGCAGAGTTCGTGAGCCGCTAGCGCTCGCGCCAGGCGCGCATCAGCTGATCGGAGAACGGCTTGAAGAGGTAAGACATCACTGTGCGCTGCCCGGTCTGAATAAAGGCTTCGACTGGCATGCCCGCGATCAGCTTCACGTCGCCGAGGCGGGCCATCTCCGCCTCCGTCACCGCAATGCGGGTGACATAGAAGCTGGTTCCAGTCTTTTGGTCGTTCGTGACATCAGCGGACACGTGGTTCACTTCACCGTTTAGCTGCGGCGTGGTCCGCTGGTTGAAGGCGGTGAAGCGCAGCAGCACCGGCTGGCCGACCGATACGCGATCGATCTCATGCGGGGCGATGCGCACTTCGACGACCAGCAGGTCGTGGGCGGGGACGATCAGCATGATCGGCTCGCCGGCGGTGACGACGCCGCCTATCGTGTGCAGCGCGAGCTGCTGCACGGTGCCGTCCTGCGGCGCCCGGATATCGATGCGCTTGAGCTGATCCTCGGCGGCCACCCGCTTCTCGACCAGTTCCGAGGTCTTCGCGCGAATCTCGGCAAGCTCCTTTCCCACCTCGGTGCGGAGATCCTGATCGACCTGAATGATTTGCAGCGCGGTCTCGGTGATCCGGCCCCTCGCTTCGGCGATGGAGGCGACCAGAGCGCCGCGTTCGCCGTGCAGGCGCACCGCATCGCGCTCAAGTGTGGTCACGCGCGTGATCTGGACCAGGTTCTTGCGCCACAGATCGCGCACGCCGACGAGCTCCTGGTCGACAAACCTCGTCTCGCCGTCTTTCGCGGCGATCTGCTCTTCCAAGCCGCCGATCTGCTCTCGCAATTGGCCGATGCGCTCGTTGAGCTGGGCCTTCTTGCCTGCTCGGGCGGTGCCGCGCAGCTCGAACAGCTTGTGCTCGCCGACGAGCACGCGCGCCACGTCCGTGTCGGAGATACGCGCGATAAGGTCCGCCGGAAAGTCGACGCGCTTTTGGTCGTCGCGCTCCGCCTCGAGCCGGGCCTGGCGCGCCGCCAGCTCGTCGAGGCTCTTGAGAATGACCAGAAGGTTGGCCCGCGTCACCGTCTCGTCGAGGCGCAGCAGCACGTCTCCGGCCTTCACCCTGGAGCCCTCTCGAACATTGAGTTCGCCCACCACGCCGCCGGTCGGGTGCTGCACCTTCTTGCTGTAGCTCTCGACCACCAGCGTGCCTGCGCCGATGACGGCGCCCGCGAGTTCCGTCGTGGCAGCCCAGCCGCCGACGGCGCCGGCGAGAAGGATGACGCCCGCGAGCCCCGCGCCGAGGTGCCGGCGGATCGAGAGCGGCACGACATTGACCGGGTCGCGGTTCATGGGCTCGCTCCCTCACTCACAACCTTGAGCGGTACCGGAGCCGGCCGCGGCTGCATCATCTTGGCCAGCAGCGCATCCTTCGGCCCGAGCGCCTGCACACGCCCCTGCGACATCACCATCAACTGATCGACGCCGGCGAGCGCGCTGGTTCGGTGCGCGACGACGATGACAATGCCGCCCCGCGCGCGCACGCTCATGATAGCCTGCGTCAAGGCGTGGTCGCCGTCCATATCGAGGTTGGAGTTGGGCTCATCGAGAACCACCAGGAACGGATCGCGGTATAGCGCACGGGCGAGCGCGATGCGCTGGCGCTGCCCGGCCGAGAGCGCCGCTCCAGCCTCGCCGATCTGCGTGTCGTAGCCATCAGGCAGTTGCAGGATTGTTTCATGCACACCGGCCGCTGTCGCGGCGGCGATGGTCGCCGGCACGTCGGGTTCGGGATCAAATCGGGCGATGTTCTGGGCCACCGTGCCGGCGAACAGCTCGACATCCTGTGGCAGATAGCCGATGTGCCTGCCGAGTGCTTCCGAATTCCATTGTTCGAGGGCGGCACCGTCGAGGCGCACCTTGCCACCCAGCGACGGCCAGACGCCGACCAGGGCGCGCACCAGCGATGACTTGCCCGCCGCACTCGGGCCGACGATGCCGAGCCCTTGTCCGGGCTGTAGTGTGAAGGAAACCTCGAGCACCACCGCGCGCTGATCGCCCGGCGGGGCCACGGAGACGGTCTCGACGGCGAGGCTTTTGCACGGCGGCGGCAGCGGAGTCTTCTCCGACTCGTCCGGGAGCTGCGCCCAGTATTGCTGCAGACGTTTCCAGCTCTGCCGGGCGGCGACCAGGCTTTTCCAGTGCGCGATGGCGAGCTCGACCGGAGCGAGCGCGCGCGACGTGAGGATGGCGCCGGCAATGATGATCCCGCCACTCGCCTCCTGTCGGATGACCAGATAGCCACCGACGCCGAGCACCGCCGATTGCAAGGCCATGCGCAGCACCTTGGAGGCGGAGCCGAAGCCGCCGGCGATGTCGGCGGCGCGCCTCTGGCTGGCCATGTAACCGTCGTTGGCCGCCGCCCAACGCGCGGCGAGGCGCCCACGCATGCCCATGGCGTGCAACACCTCGGCATTGCGGCGGCTGGCCTCGGCCAGGGCATTGCGCTGTGCTACCCGCCCGGTGATGTCCCTGGCGTGCGCACGCGTCAGCCGATCGGTGACTAGCGTCAGCAAAACGAGCAGCAGCGCGCCGATCAACGCGGTGAGCCCCAGCAGCGGGTGGAACAGGTAACAGATTGTGAGATAGAACGGGATCCACGGCAGGTCGAACAACGCGGTCGGCCCGAGCCCCGAGAGATAGCTGCGGACCTGATCGAGGTCGCGCATCGGCTGCAGCCCGTCGCCGCTGATGCGCGCCCGCAGCGGCCAGCGGGCAACAATGTCATAAGCCCGCTCCGAGAATGCGCGATCGAGCCAGTCGCCGATGCGGATCAGGATGCGCCCGCGCAAGATGTCAAGGAATGCATGGAAGAGGTAGAGGCCGCAGGCCAGGACGACGAGGCCGACGAGCGTCGGCACGCTGTGGCTCGGCACCACGCGGTCATAGACTTCCAGCATGAAGAACGAACTGGTGAGATATAGCACGTTCAGCATGGCCGTGATCAAGCCGATGCCGATCAGCACGCCGCGGCAGGCCCGGAGCAGCGACGGAAGATCGTGTGCGGTCGGTGACCCGTCGTGATCGCCGGCGGGAGCAGGCCGCATGCGCCCCCGCCGCCTTCGCGCCAGCCGGAGAAGGATGATTGCCGCCACGATAGGCAGCGCCGCGCGGAGCATGAAATCGCGCGGCCCGTCGAGAGCCGGGCCGAACCAGGCTTGCGCGTTGGCGGCGACTTGAGACCAGCACTCCGAGAGAATGTCCAACACGCGTATCGATTCCTAGGGGCTCTCGACCTCAAGAGACTTTGGCTCGGCGGCGCGGAGGCGCATCCATGTCGGATGCGTCTCCGCGCGCGACGGAACTAGGCCAACGGCCAGTGGCTCACGGTCGTCGAGTCCGGGTTGTCCACCAGCACGTTGAAGGTGGCCTTGGCCGTATCGCCATCGGCGTCGGTGTTGACGATCCGGAACTGGATGTCCTGATCGTTCACCGGGGCGGCCACCTGGGTGGTGAAGTTGATGATGCGGACACCCGCATTGGTGTCGACCGGGGTGAAGAAGAACCGGATGTATCCGGTCGAGAATGTTTCTCCGGCGGCATCGTGATTGCTGCCGGGCACGATAGTATTGCCCAAGTCCGCAACGGTGACGTGGACGTTGCCTTGCTTGAGACCGCTGATGGTTGGGTTCTCGTAGTCGATCAAATCGCCGGCGGAGTTGAACAGCCAATACTCCGCCTTGATGCTGGTGACGTTGCCGATTCCGGCCACATCGAAGGCCAGGTTCTTGAGGTTGAGGCCGCTGCCTTCATTGAAGAAGAAGCCCTCGTTCATGTTGATCTGCGACGCCTGCCCGTTCTTCACCCCGAAGCCGATATTGTCGGGGTTGAGGTCGTCGGCCGGGTTCGAGGTGCCGAGATCCGCGGTCAGCAACTGGGCCTGGGTTTGCAGTCCGAGGGCACCTGTATCGGCGGCGGGGAACAGCAGTCCGTTGAAGACGATGTTGTGGCCGCCGCTGGTGCTGACATTGAGCGTCTCGACCGGGCTCCCCGACTTGATGGCGCTGAAGTTGAGCGTCTCCGGCGGGTTGGCGAGCGTCTGCAGCACCGTGAAGGTGTAACCTGTGTCGGATACGCTCAGCTGGTAGACACCGTTGCCGCCGGAATCCTTGTAGGTCAGGACTGTATGATCGGTGTTGTATGACTGCGTGAGCCCGGTGATGGCAGCGGCGGCATCGATCGTGACCTTGGCCCCGTCGGCGCCGTCGGGTGACGTGAACGAGTCCGATCCCGAGGAGCCGGCAGTGAAGCCGACGGCCGGATGCTGGGCGTCCTGCCCGGAGAGGCTCTGCACCCCGCTGAGGCTTGGACCATCGTCGAGCAGCTGGAACTTGTTTCCGATGTTGGCCGCCGCGGCGGCGCTCGTGTCACCGTCCTTGTCGGTGGCAGTGGCCGAGAGCGTGATCAGGTCCGCGGCCATGCTAGCGCTGGCTTCGGAACTGTCGCCGACCGCCCCATCAGTGCTGGTGGTGTCGGCGGTCGCTTCCTTGACGGCCCGAAACTCCGAGAACGTGACGGTTCCTGCCGAATCGACGTGAACACCGAAAACGAGATCACCGCCTGAGCTCGTCTTGCCGATAACATCTCCGATGACGATGTTGTGGCTGGGGTCGTTGGCACTCGCAATACTGAGCAGAACAGCCTGTCCCGACACGGAATCGACCAGCCCGGAATCGACGTTGGCGGACTTGACGCCGAGCGTGTAGCCGCCGACGGCTCCAGCCCCGTCGGCGCCGTAATTGGGTGTGAACAGGCCGCTGAAGCTGCCGGACGTGGTGGTGTTCGCTGCATTGGGGGTGGAGCCGGCCGCAAGATAGCTCTCGTCGACCTGCAGTGCGGTGGCAGTGCCGTTCGCCAGGATGCTTGGCCCGTCGTCCTCGAACAACAGGTTGCCGCCGACGCCGGTATGCGCAGTGTCGTTCGTCGAGTTCGAGACGCTGAACGTGAAATTGCCGGCGTCGAAGCTGACATTGGATCCGCTGCCGCTGACCGGTTGGGCGTTGGCGACCACGAAGCGGTCCATGTGGCTGGATTGCGCGACCTGGAAGTCGACGGTGTAGTTCTTTTTCAGGCCATCGATGAAGTATGATCCGTCGCCCGCAGCCGTAACGGTGATGCCTGATGTGACTAGCTGGGTCTTCGCGAGGTCGGAATACACCTTGATCGTGTTGCCGAGGATCGGGACCAGCGTCTGGTCGTTGCCGGCCAAGCCGCTGCTGCCGATGCTGGTGGTCGAGACAAGATTGCCGGCCTGAAGATCACTCGTTTCGTTGAAGGCATATATGTGCACCTTAACAGTGGTGTTCGCGTTCCCGGGGTTCACCTGGGTCAACGAAAAGCTCGCCTCCGTCACCGAGGCCACATGCGTGCTGTAGCTGAGCTTCGTCAGATCATGCACGTCTGGATTTGTCAGGGGGAAGTCGGGGTAGTTCACGTGATTGACGACATCGACGCGCACCGCCTCTCCGGGATTGAGCGCTTGCGAATTGTTGCCGAGGCCCTGTGTGCTGACGGTCACTTTCGAGCCCGGCGCCAAGCCGGTGATGAGCATGTCGGGATCGCTGGTGTCCGTCCCGGCGGTCGCGGTCTGCTCGATGGCCGACCAGTCGTCAGATCCGGACGGCACGTGGCTGAAATCGCCGAAGCCGACCGTCGTCGTCGTCGTGAAGAAGGCCTTCACATCGACGAGGCCGGAAAGGTTAAGCGTATCGGCGTCGTCGATCCCGCTGGTGTTGGTGTGCTTCAGCGCCTCGTACTGGATGGTCCAGACGTTGCCGCCTGTCACGTTGCCGGAGGTGATGGTCTCGTCCAGCACGATAGCGAAGGCGACGGTGCCTGTGGAACTGGCTTGCCAGGTTTGGCCACCGTCCGACGTTGTGCCCTCGCGCCCGAGCAGGATGTGGCTGTTGGAATCGGTGTAGAGGAAGATCTGCGCGCCGTCGCCGGTGGCGAAAATCTGGGTCGGCGTGCCGTTGGTGATCGTCCCCCCCGTGGAGTTCGAGAATTGCAGGTCGGTGACGGTGGTCGTGCCGAGCTGGATGAAATCGGTGCCGGCACTGCCGATCGTCCGCGCCGCAACTTGCGGAAACACCACGCTCGTATCACCCGACTCTTCGCCGGTGGAGCCAGCCACAATGCCCAGACTGGTCTTGAGAGCCGCGCTCATGTTCGTAAGCAGGAAAGACCAGGCAACTTCGTTGTCGGGCCCCGCCTGAACACCCGTGTCATTGTCAGTGCCGCTGGTCTGCAAGCTCGCGGCTTCGTCGATGATGAGATTGCCGTTGATGGTCAATACTGATGCCATGATTTCCTCCCTGGGAAAGGCGGCGCTCGTTCGTACCTTCTTCGGAACAGGCGGTCGCCGCCCGGGCTCGCAATCGCCCAACGGTTTCGCTGCAAAACAATGCGCAATCCAAGCGTCAGCTCTTCGGCGATCTGTGGCGCTCGCCGGGAGGGGACGTCAGTTTCTGGAAGTCCGTTAAGACGGGGCGCAGCGGAAGCTTTGTCGCTATTTCGCGTACGCCCCTCCGACGCTGCCTGAATAATCAGTCGCGGAGAGAAGTACCTGCAATCGAATGATCGGATGCTTTTGCATGCTATTCTCCCTCGATCTGCTGCAAACTGCTGCGAACGCAAGTGGAGAAGCAAACACCGTCCAACAAATTTCGAGGCCATGCCTCCCAATGGAACTTTGCCAGTAAAGGAGTGAGAAAATTCAAGGTAAAGGGTGAAAAAGCAGTACCACCTATGGGGTAACGCGCATCCCGCACACCTATTTTGATAGGACAATGACAATATCGCCCTTTACGTGTGGACACGGCGGGGATGCTGCCAACAGCGTGCGATAAGCCGGCACGATGATCATGCAAGAAGTGCTCTGGAAGCTGGGCCGGAAGATCAGCTCCTAACGCTGGACGGCTCCTCCACAGGCACGAGAGTGCCAAGGAGTGGGCGCCGTTTGAGGTTCCCACGATTCGGACTAGCAGCCTATGCAGTCAATTTCGACGATCGGTCTGGATATCGCGAAGTCGGTCTTCCAAGTGCACGGCGTTGATGGAGCCGGTCAGGTGGTCATACGCCGACAGTTGAAGCGCCGGCACGTCCTGGCATTTTTCCAGAAGCTGCCGCCATGCCTGGTGGGGATCGAGGCTTGCGCGTCATTGCATCATTGGTCACGCGAGCTGCGGACGATGGGGCATACGGTGCGGTTGATGGCTCAGGCCTATGTGAAGCCCTACGTCAAGCGGCAGAGCCTTTCGCTCGATCCAGGACCGGGTAGTACGACGGCATGTGATCGAAGCTGTCGAGGCGATGGCGGATCGCCGCGAGGCTCCCGACGACAATGCCGACACGGTGAACATCGCGGACAACCAAGATCGAGCCACCATCCGGCCAGAACGCGGCCATGAAGGCGACCAATGATCGCGATGTCAGCAGCGGCGAGGCAGCGCGATCTCGGCCTGGTTGACCCCTATCCCCAAGGTCGAGATCGCACCTTCGTAATGCCCGGATCAGTTGTCGTACCATTCACTGGAATTCCCCGCGTGTTCTTTACGTCGCTCGAGGCTGAAACGGCGGTGGCGGCATGAGTATGTTTCTTGTTTTCGGACATGCCTTCAGCGCGTCCATTGAGCCGAAGATCGTGCATCTTCTGCACGATCGCGAGGCCTTTAAGAAGGCATTCGTGGCTGGGTTTGAGGAGGCAGCTGCTGCGGGATTCGATGCCGTGGATAAATTGCCGGTCGTGCTCGATGACACGCTGATCAGAACAACCTTCCAAGTGCTGGAAGATAAGTTCAATCGATCAAACGACACATCGGAGCGGCGTAAAATCGTCGCCGAAATACTAAATCTGGCGGAGTTGGCAAAATGACCGCCCCCGACATCGAATTGCGCGCCCTCTTGCTGCCCGAATCGGAACCGCTCATGGCGCGGCCGGAAATTCACATTTCGGCATGTCCTGACGGCCCGGCCCACCCCAGAGCTACCCCAAGGCCGGGCCGCTTTTTTCTAATTTTCAGCAGGGATATTGCAGCGCGTTGGGGCGCACGAACTCGCCCGGTAGGTCTCCACCGATCACATCCCATCTCAGAGCTAATGTTGCCGTGGAGCGCAACCGGCCAGCCAAGCGCGAAGCAAATGACCAAGGAGATCGGCAGTCCGATTGCCGCCGCGAAACCAACGGGGTCAAAAATCTCTCTGGCACCGGGCCAAACCGCATCATTGCGAGTCAGCGACAGGATGCCGTTAGCGAGCATCGGCAGCGCCGTCGCCAGGATCATAAAGAATGTCCATGCCGCCAGCGAACCAGAGGCGTCCGCTTTTTCCGCCGGCACAAGACTCAACTGCGGGCACACCAACGTCGCGAATTCTTAATTCAGGACATTGACGAAGTCTTTCTCGCGCAAAGACTAACGGACTGGGAGTGCCTGTCTACGTGGTTCGTGCCATTCCGCGAACAAGCGAGCCATTGCATGTTCCTAGGCCGACCGACGCTGCGGAAGCGTCGAGTCAGATAGACAATGCTACCCGCATCAATCGCTGCGTTGTTCGCCCACCCTTTGTCGACCTGATGAAGGTAAGCTGCTGCATTCCTTGCGGTTGGGCTGTCGACCTTTGCGACGAGCAGAACGTAACGTCGTCTTCAAGACGGCACCGGTCTATTTGCGATTTGCGTCGGTAACACCACCAGTAGACTTGCAGGCGCCTCCGACTGGATTCCCGCCCTCGGGCCTCAGGGGGTAATCTGATAGCCACCTTAGTCACGTCTGCCGAAGATAGTCAGTTTTTGGTCTGATGCTGACTCTGCAGAATGTGTATTTCGGCTCGCGCCAAGTGGCGACGAAGTGCGGCAATTGCTTGAAGGCTCACCTCGAAGGCGACGGGGCCCATCTCCTTAGTTTCCAGACGAATGGCAGCATGTCCGTCGGAACGCAACATCGTCTCCGAACCAGTCACATTCAGGATCATAAGGTTTCGGTCCATTTTCCCTCCCATCGAACCCGTCTCTCACGAGGACGTTTCCTTGTTGCTTAGACGAGGCAGTGCTAGCGTCGGCTTGGCTTCGGCGTAAGCAGACCCTATTTCGGCCTCGTTTCTTTCATTTTAGCATGAAATCGCCGTTCCGTTCCGCCAACGGAGCACGCGGCTCCGCCGCACACCGCTGGATCGCGTCGGCTCTTGAGGAAATCCCGCTATCGTTACCAGGAGATTCGTCTTGATTGGCCGGGCATTTTCACAGCGTTGGCAGCTAGTAAATGCGGTGAAAGCGCAAGGTTAGTGGATGATGAACAAGCGGATGGCGACGGACGGCGATCTGTCGCGGTTTCAGTCCGACGGGGAATTGACGATTTTGGGGGTGGCGCCAGAAAACCTTTGATGTCCGGCATCCGCGCGAAATCGCGAGAGGGCTAAGTGGCCTTTGATCCAGCGAGATTGCTGGCGGCGCCGATCCGCTCGAAAAGCGCTCGCGAAAGTGGCGATAGTGATCAATGCCTTCACTTGCATACTGAACGGTGCGGTCGTGATATTGGCGTTGTCGTGTTCGCGGCCTGATCAAAGTCGAGCGAGGGTGACGCATTGCCGATCTGACTGAATGCTATCCATTAGACGGCGACTTGCCCGCAAACAGCGCGATGGCATGCGCAGGCGTATTGCAGACGAAGTGCCGAAATGGCGCGACATCATCGCAAAGGCGGGAATCAAGCCGGTCAGAGCAGATCAACATTGCGCGACACGCACAGCGTGTGATCTTGCGAGCACGAGCCAGCATCCCTACGCTCCCCCTATAACAAAACAACCAGGGAGGCGATCGTCATGACTACAAGGCGGGATTTCCTGAAGGCGGGAGCAACGGCGGCGGCAGGCATCGTGTTCTGCGGCTGCGGGCTCGTCCACAACGCAAATGCGCAGCAATCGCGCCAGCAGTTGCCGGTCACGGTCAACGGCAAACGTGTCAAGACGATCGACATTCACGCGCATTGCCATTTCCGCGAGGCGGGCGCGCTGCTCGGCGCGGACGCCGGAAAATATCAACTGCCGCCGGTCAACGGCGCCGCGGAAGCCTTCATCGAGATCGACAAGCGGCTGGCTGCGATGGACGCGCAGGCCATCGACATGGAGGTGCTTTCGATCAATCCGTTCTGGTACGACCGCGACCGCGACCTCGCCGCGCAGATCGTGAAAATCCAGAATGAAAAGCTCGCCGAACTGTGTGCCTCGAAGCCCGACCGGTTCGCAGCTTTCGCCTCGCTGACGCTGCAGGCTCCGGACCTTGCGGTGCAGGAGCTGGAGACGGCGGTGAAAAAGCAGGGGCTGAAGGGCGCGGCGATCGGCGGTGTCGTCGATGGCACCGAATTCTCAAATCCGAGGTTTCATCCGGTATGGGCCAAGGCCGAGGAACTCGGCGTTCCCCTGTTCATCCATCCGCAGGGCGTGCCCGAGCTCAACAAGCGGCTCTCCGGCAATGGGTGGCTTGGCAACACGATCGGCAATCCGCTCGAGACCACGATCGCACTCTCCCATTTGATCTTCGAGGGCACGCTCGACCGCTTCCCGGGGCTGAAAATCATCGCCGCACATGGCGGCGGTTATCTCGGCTCGTACGCCGACCGCTCGGACCATGCCTGTCTGGTTGGACCCAAGGGATGCAATCCGGAGATCAAGC
The DNA here is from genome assembly GCF_054058795.1 of Bradyrhizobium sp. USDA 4506. Classification (NCBI taxonomy): domain Bacteria; kingdom Pseudomonadati; phylum Pseudomonadota; class Alphaproteobacteria; order Hyphomicrobiales; family Nitrobacteraceae; genus Bradyrhizobium; species Bradyrhizobium sp. USDA 4506. The sequence continues at coordinate 4,270,592 of NZ_JBSSBM010000002.1, forward strand.
TCCAGAAGGCGCCGGCGGAGTATCTCAAGCAGATTTATTTCGACTCTCTGATCTTCACGCCGGAGGCGATCAGGCACCTCGCCGCCCAGGTTGGCGCCGGCCAGATCGTGCTGGGAAGCGACTATCCCTATCCATGGCAACTGGCAGCGGTCGACCACATCTTCGCCTCGTCGTCGCTAAGCGACGATGACAAGGCCAATATTCTCGGGCGGACCGCAGCAAAGCTGCTTGGAGTAGCCGCGTGAAGGCGGCTTGCTGCTGGACAAGCGGCTGTCGTCGCGCCTTGCCGCGCAACGACAGTATCAACGATCAGTAGGCCTTCACCGTCCGGATCTCGCTGCCCGGCCGAACCGTTGGTGCCACCTGCGCGATATTGGGTATCGGATCAGTGTAGACGGTGTCGGTTCCGACGAACTCCGCTTGCGTCGCGTCCGATATCCATCTGACTGCCGCCGGATGACTGACCAGCATCCCGATCAGCGCAACGACGACAAGCACCGGCAGCGCGACAAGCTTGATGCTGAAGCTCTGGTAATTGTGCTGTGGGTCCTGCCGTCGCTTGTCGAAAGAGCTCTGCATGGATTCGTCCATATTGTGCTCCCCTGACGCGTCACTTACCGCAGCGCGTGCAAGGCCGATGTGAATGGCTTCACAGGCCTGTTCAGCTCACCGTTTCGTGAAATGCGCGACCGACCGGGCGGCCGGCGCGACTACTCGCCGTCGTTCGCCCCGGCGTCGACCAGCTCCTGGAGGGTCTCGCGCTTCAACACGACGATCGCGCCATGCTCGAGCCTGACCCAACCGCGTATCGCCCACGCCCGGAGCTGCTTGTTGATGCTCTCGCGCGTCATCCCGACCATCTCGCTGATCTCCTGCTGAGTGATCGAGATGGTGCGCCCCTGCGGCTTGTGCTTGTCGCTCAGGCGCAGCAGCGCGCTGGCCAGACGGCCGGGCAGGTTCTGCAGGATGACCTGCTCGACCTGATCGCTGGTCCGGCGCAGTCTTTCGCAAAGCAGCTCGATGAACTTCATCGCAAGCGTCGGCTGGCTGCGCACGAACGGAATGAACTCGCGCCGGTCAATGACGAACAGCTCGCAATTGGTGTTGGCGGTGGCATCGGCCGTCCGCGACAAGCCGTCGAGCAGCGCGATCTCGCCGAAGATCTCGCCGGCCTCGATCAGGTTCAAAATCGCGTTGCGACCATCCGGCGACGAGATGCTGATCTTGACCGTGCCCGAGATCACCGCAATCAGGCTGGTGCCCGGATCGCCCTTGGAAAAGATCGTCGTGCCCCGCTTCAGCGTGGTGTGCTTGGCGTAGCGGCAGAGCTGATCGAATGCCTCGGGCTCGAGATCGGCGAAATAGGGATGCTTGCGCAACACCGACAGCTTGTTGTTCGAAAACAACGGCGCGCCGGAAGTTCGTTCTATGGGCGACGCACCGGTCATCGTGATCCAGACTGATTGTGTTGCGTTCAATCGGCCCGCCAGCACAGCGGACGCCGACAAAGCCATCGATCAATGAAAGCAGACGGAAGTATAGCCCCCCCGGGGCCCTACAGCAACAAAGGTCCGGGCCGGCGCAGTTGGGATGGAAGGCATCCAAGGTACAATTTGGAATAAATCTGTGTCGATGCAACGCTCAATTGCAGCTGCGCGCTGCCCTTGATCTGACATGCCCGGCCGATCCGCGACAATCTCGCCTGGCAAGATCCCGTCGGCGCGAGGGGTCAACGCGGCCAGCTCACAGCAGCTTGCCGTCTGGCCCAAAGAACGGATGCGGCCCGTCAAACTGACCGATCGGGACCTGGTGCGTGACCAACTGTCCAAAATCCGGCCCGGGAAACCACGTGTGCAAGTGAAATGCCGGCGGTTCCACCTTGAACGACGGTTCGCGGAGCTGTCCGAGGTCCAGGTCAACCGCATGGTTCGGCGCGGGGCACAATGTCGCGGGAATCCCGGCGAAGGAGGTCAGCATGGCACGATGGACGTGCCCGCAGCCGATCAAACGCACCCGCGGATGGCGCCTGACGATTGCTGCCAGTTCTGCGGCATCGAAAAGGTCCTGGCGGTCCATGTGCCAGATGCCGCCCTTGAACGGCGGGTGATGCAGGAAAAGCAGCGCGGGCCGGTCTGCTGCCGCCAGTGTCGCGTCCAGCCATTGCAGCGTCGACGGCTCGAGCATGCCATGAGGCTTCCCGGCAACGCTTGAATCAAGCAGCAGCAGATCGAGGCCATTCACCTCGATCTCCTGGTCGAGCGGGCCTGTCGCGTGAACATAGGGTGCGGCAGGAAACGCGGCGCGCATCCACGCACGCGAGTCGTGATTGCCGGGAATTCCGGCAAACGGAACGCGCAACGGCGCGAGCAGTCGTTTGAGATGGTCGTATTCCTCGACCGACGGCGTATCGACAAGGTCGCCCGAGATGACGACGAAATCGGGCGCCGGCTCGAATCCATTGATCGCCGCCACGCAGCGTTCAAGCGCCTTCGCGGTATCGACCCGGCCATAGGCCAAGGCTCCCGGCGGCTTGATGTGGAGGTCGGAAATCTGGGCGATGAGGACCGGTTTCGACGGCATCGATCAATCTCGTGGTTCGGAGGGAAGCAGACGGACAGCGTCGGGCGCAATCGAAAGCCCGACACGATCGCCGATCCTGGCTTGAATCGTGTTGGGAGCGTCGACATTGAGCGGCTTGCCCGATGCATCACTCACGACGAGCCGCTGCCGGTCGCCGATGAAGCTGACGGAATCGACGAGTCCCGAGAGCAAACCCTCGCCCGCCTCCGTCACGCGAATGGTTTCGGGGCGGATCATGACGGTCGCGTTCGCGGTCGTAGCTGCACCCTCGATCGGCAGTCGCCCGCCGGGCAGGATCAATGCCCCGTTCTCGACCGGAGCCTCTACAATGTTCGCCGCTCCGATGAACTCCGCCACAAACCGGTCCTTCGGCGCGAAGTAGACCTCGCGGGGCGTACCGATCTGGGCGATTGCGCCTTTCCGCATCACGACAATCCGGTCGCCCAATTCCATGGCTTCGGACTGATCGTGGGTGACATAGATCGTCGTGATCCCAAGCGCTCGCAACAGCCGGTTGAGCTCGCTGCGCAGCCGGTCCCGCAACGCGGCGTCGAGCGCGGTCAAGGGCTCGTCGAGCAGCAAGATGCCGGGCCGGATCGCGACGGCGCGCGCCAGTGCGACGCGCTGACGCTGGCCGCCCGAAAGCTGGTCGATGCGGCGATTCTCCAATCCCGTGATGTTCGTCAGAGCAACCAGCTCGGCGACGCGTGCGGCACGCTCGCCCCTGGCAACACCGCGGATCTTCAGCCCGTAGGCGATATTGTCCGCCACCGTCATGTTGGGGAACAGGGCGTAGGACTGGAACACCATCCCGACATTGCGCCGCTCGATCGGGACCGAGGTCATGTCCTTGCCGTCGAACAGGACCTTGCCGCCGACATCCGGCAGCTCGAGGCCTGCGATGATGCGCAGCATCGTCGTCTTGCCGCAGCCGGACGGCCCAAGCAGCACCAGCGTCTCGCCACGCGCAATGTCGAGGGTCGCGGGATCGAGCGCGCGCGTGCCGTCGGCAAAGGTCTTGCCGCACGCCTCGATCCGCACCGCTGCGCCATGCCCGGCCGTGCTCATCGCTTGTGATCCCTGTCGGCCAGCAGCTGCATTGCGACCAGCAGCGGAATGATCATCACGAAGAAGATCAACGTATAGGCCGACGCCACTTCGAGCCGCATCGAGGCGTAGCTGTCGGCGAGCCCGATCGGCAGTGTCTTCGTCAACGGCGTATGCAGCATCCAGGTCAGGTTGAATTCACCGAGCGACAGCGTGACCACCATTAGCGCGCCGGCGAGAATTCCGGGTAGCGCGTTCGGCACGATGACGTCGCGGAAGCGTCGCCATGGCGATGCCCCGAGCGAGGCCGCCCCCTCATCCAGCGTCTTGATGTCCACGGTCGCGAACACCGCCATCACCGACCGCACCATGAACGGCATGGTGAAGACCACGTGGCCAACCAGGATGAACAGCCAGGAACGGCGAAAGTCGCCGAAGCTGCCATAGGCGAGCAGCAGTGCGAGCGCTATCGCAAGCCCGGGGATCGCCAAGGGCAGCGTAATGATTTCCTCGACGATGCGCGCAAGCCGGCCTCCCCGCGCATGCAGCGCATAGGCTGCGGGAACGCCGGCGAGCAGCGTGACGGCAAGGGTCGCGAATGCGATCACGAAGGAGAGCAGGATGGTGCCGGCATAGAGCTCCCAGACCTGCGCGACCCATTGCAGGGTCACGCCGGACTGGATGCCCCGGAAGTAGTTCACGGTCACGCCGGCGGAGATCGACAACCCCGCGGGGACGACCAGGAAGGCGGCAACGAGCAGCGTGAAGATGAACTGGCCGGTGAAAATCAAGCGATCACGCATGCGTTCACCCGGCCGCCGCGACCGCGCTGCCGCTGAACGAGCGGGCGAGCGCGAGGATGAGCCAGGTGATCAGGCCAAGTCCCACCGACAGCGCGGCCGAGGTCGCGAAATTGGCGGCCAGCGTGAACTCGGTATAGATCAGCATCGGCAGCACATCGATATTCGTCGCCAGCGTAAACGCAGTCCCGAAGGCCCCCATCGCCGTCGCAAATGCGATCGCGCCGGACGCAACGAAGGCCGGCGCCAGCGCCGGCAGCACGACGTCACGCTGGACCGCCCAGGGGCTGGCGCCGAGCGAACGCGCGGCTTCTTCCAGACCGACATCGAGCTTTTGCACGGCCGCCATGATGGTCAGGATCACGCGCGGGATCGAGAAGTAGAGATAGCCGAGGAACAGCCCGTAGATCGAATAGGCGAAGACGAACTTCTCGCCGAAGATCCGGTTCGACAGATCGCCGATCAGCCCCTGCCGCCCCGCCAGCAGAATGATCATGAAGCCGACCACCACGCCGGGAAACGCCAGCGGAAAGGTCAGCATCGCGATCAGCACGGCCCGGCCTGGAAAGCGGTGCCGCTGCAGAAACATTCCGGCTATCGTCGCCACGATCAGCGTGACGACGGTCGTTGCCGCCGCCAGGAGCACGGTATTGATCAGCGTCGCGCGATAACGAGATTCGGTCAGGATGGCGAGATATCCGGCGAGCCCGTGCGGCCCTTCGGCGCCTGCGACAACCAGCCGTGCCATCGGCAGCAGGAAGAATGCCGTGGTCACGACCGCGAGCGGCAGCAGGCAGAGCCAAACGAAGGATTTTTGCGACATCGGAAGAATGGTGCCCCGGCGAAGGGCACCATATTGCCTCAGCGAACCTCGGCGAGATAGCGGTCGACGAAGGCTTTTTGCACGTTTTCCATCTCGCCCCAGTCGACGCTCTTGGCGCGGGCGTAGTCGCTGTCGGGGAGGAATTTCCCCTTCACGGAAGCCGGCAGCTCGATCGGGCGGGCCGGACGCAGATAGGCATTGGTCCAGATCGCCTGCCCCTTGTCGGACAAGAGATAGTCCATCACCTTCTTGGCCTTCTCCTTGTCGGGTGCGTTCTTCACGAGACCAACGACATAGGGAAACACCACCGATCCCTCGCAGGGAATCACAAACTCGAAGTTGCCCTTCTCCGAATATTTCGCGCGATAGGCATTGAAGTCGTAGTCGAGCAGGATCGGCATCTCACCGGAGACGACGCGGGCATACGACGTCTGCTTGGGTACGATCGGATCGTTCTTGCGCAGCTCCTTGAAGAAGCTGATCGCCGGATCGAAGTTGCCTGGCGAGCCGCCGAGCGCCAGATTGACGGCGACCGCGCCGACATAGCCGACCGCCGCCGACGACGGATCGAGATAGCCGACCATCCCCTTGTAGTCGGGCTTCAGGAGATCCTTCCAGCAGGCCGGCACCGGCTTGCCGCCAAGCGCATCCTTGTTCACGAACAAACCGAGCGTGCCGGAGTGGATCGTGGTCCAGTAGCCATCGGGGTCCTTGAGGCCGGCCGGGACCTGATCCCAATGCGCCGGCTTGTAGGGCTCGAGCGCATCCTGGGCCTTGGCCTTCATGCCGAAGGTCACGCCGAAATAGCCGATATCGCCGACCGGATTGCTCTTCTCGGCCAGGATCTGGGCCAATGCCTGACCGGAATTCTTGTTGTCGTGCGGAATATCGTAGTTGAGGTCCGCCCTGATCGCCTTCAGCATCGACGCCCAATCCGCCCATTCCGGCGGACAATTGTAGCAGATCACGTCGGCCGCCCTGGCGGATTGCCACGGCGCGATCAGCGTCAGCGCCAGCAACGCAAGGACAAGGCGGACGGTCTTCATGGGAGGCTCCGGTCTGGGAGAGAATGCAAAGAGGATTTCAACATCAACCGGGCGACCAAGTATAGGCCGCGTATGAATGTTTTGCGACGCGCTTGCTGCCGTGCAGCAAATGCAACGGCTCCGATGCCGACCATCGGGTGCTCGCGGCAGCCCGTCGTTTCGCGCTAGGCTGTCAACCAAAAGAGGAAGCGCCCATGTACCAGCCGCCCGGCGTCAGCACATCGCCCGATCTTCCCGTTCCCGGCCTGATGCAGGCCTGGGTCCTTGGTGACCCCGGCCGGCTCCTGCTTTGCGAAAAGCCGACGCCGGTCCCCTCGCGTGCCGAGGTGCTGGTGCACATCGACGCGGTTGCGATCTGCGCCACCGATCTCGAAATCATCCATGCCGGGTCGCCGGCAAGCATTCAGGGCGGCCTGCCCTTCAACAAGAACTTTACGCCGGGCCACGAATACATGGGCACGGTCGCCGCACTCGGGCCGGACGTTGACGAATTCAGGATCGGTGATCGGGTCAGCGTCGAAATCCATGCCGGTTGCGGCCAATGCAAACGCTGCCGCCAGGGCATGTACACATCCTGTCTCAACTATGGAAAGCCGGAGAAGGGCCACCGCGCCAACGGCTTTACGACCGACGGCGGATTCGCGGAGTACGCAGTCAACCACATCAATACGCTGGCGCGCGTACCGGATAGCATGAGCGATGCGGAGGCGACGCTCGTGGTGACCGCAGGCACGTCGATGTACGGCTTGACGGAATTGGGGGGATTGGTGGCGGGCGAGAGCGTCGTGGTGATCGGCCCGGGGCCGATCGGACTTCTCGCAGTTGCTGTGGCCAAGGCGCTTGGCGCAAGCCCGGTGATTCTGACCGGCACGCGCAATAAGCGGCTGGCGATCGGCCAGGAACTGGGGGCCGACCGCGTCATCAACATCAACGACGAAGACGCCGTTGAGGTCGTGAAGCAACTAACAGGGGAGATCGGCGCGGACTATGTCGTCGAATGCGCCGGCACCGAAGCGACACTCAACCAGGCCATTCACATGACCAACCGTGGCGGCAAGATTTGTCTGGCCGCCCTCCCGCACGAGGCTGCGACGCTGGACATCGCACATCTCGTGCGAAACAACATCTACGCTTACGGGATCCGCGGCGAGGGCCGCAGCGCCACGCGCCGCGCCATGGAATTGATGGCAGCGAAGCGGTTCGACGCGACAAGAATCCACACGCATACGTTTCCGCTGGAAGACCTGCCGACGGCGCTCAGATATGCACGGGATCGCGTCGATGACGCGATCAAGGTCGTCGTCACCACAAGCAAGGCCGACGCGATCGCGCGCGCTGCGGAGTAAGGTCCGTTCGCGCCGGCGGGAGACCGGAGAGCCCGCTCACACCGAACAATATCGTTCCTTGATCTCGTCGTCGGCCAGCAGGGCCTGCGCCGACGCCTGGTGCACCACCGCCCCCTGATCAAGGACGTAGGCACGATCGGCGATGCCAAGCGCGAGCTCGACATTCTGCTCAACCAACAGCACCGTCGTTCCCTGCGCCTTCATACTGCGGAATAGCTCGAACATTTCGTCGACCAGGACCGGCATGATGCCCTCCGAAGGCTCATCCAGCATGATCAGGTCGGGCTTTGCGATCATCGCCCGCGCGATCGCCAGCATCTGCTGCTCGCCACCGGACATCGTGACCGCCTCCTGGTCCATGCGCTCGGCCAGCCGTGGGAATATCACCGCGATCTCGTCGATCAGCTCGGCCTCCCGCTTCTTCGCCGGCGACGCCACCAGCCCGAGCCGCAAATTTTCCCGGACCGACAATCCCTGCACAATCCGCCGCTCTTCGGGAACATAGGCAAGTCCCAGCGCGAAGCGCACATGCGCCGGCCGGCTCAGCAGCTCCTTGCCCTTGAAGGTGACCGAGCCGCGCGTTCGTCCCATCAACCCCATGATCGATTTCAGCGTCGTCGTCTTGCCGGCTCCATTGCGACCGATCAGGCAGACGATCTCGCCCTTGGTCACTTCGAGAGTTATGTCCTGCAGCGCGTGACTTGCGCCGTACCAGGCATTGAGCTTGCTGATCTGCAGCATTCGTCAATGCTCCCGCTGGCCGAGATAGACGCGCTTCACCGCCTCGTTCTGCCGGACCTCCTGCGGCGTTCCTTCGGCGAGAAGTTCTCCGTGATGCAGCACGAGGATGCGATCGCTGATCCCGAGCACCAGCTTCATCTTGTGCTCGACGAGGATGACCGTACGCTCCTTTGCGAGCTTCACGATCAGATCCATCATGGTCCGGGTCTCCTCCGGGCTCATGCCGGCCGTCGGCTCGTCCAGCAACAGCAACCGGGGTTGGCTGGCAAGCGCCATGCCGATCTCCAGCGCCCGCTGCTCGCCATGGGCCAGCGTCCTGGCGGCACGTTCGCGAGATTCCCACAATCCGACCAGCGCAAGCAGCTCGTCCGCCCGCTCGACCAGCTCGGTCAGGCGCGCGCGGGGACGCCAGATGTCGTATCTCGACACCAGCGCCTGCAGACCGACGCGGATGTTTTCACGGGTCGTGAGCTGCGGGAACACGCTGGTGATCTGAAAGGACTTTGCGATCCCCATATGCGCAAAGCGGTGCTGCGGCAGCCCGGTGACATCCTTGCCCTCGAATTCAACGCTGCCTTTGGTGGGCGCAAACGCGCCGCACAGCAAATTGAAATAGGTGCTCTTACCGGCCCCGTTCGGACCAATAATGGAGGTGATCGCTCCTCTGGAAAACTCCGCCGAGATATTGTTCAGCGCAACAAACTTCCCGAACGTCTTGCCGACGCCCCTGGTACGCAGAATGATTTCCCTGGTTTGGCCTTCCGCGGCGCTCATCGCCTGCCTCGCGCGATCAGCGTGCCCCAGATGCCGGCGGGGAAGAACAGCACGCATGCAATGAAAATGGTGCCAACGATCAGTTGCCAGTGAACCGTCCACACGGAGACCACGTTCTCCAGGACCAGGAAGACGGCGGCGCCGATCATCGGCCCGAAGAACGTTCCCATACCGCCCAGCAATGCGATCATCACAACCAGACCCGACGTCTCGTAGTGCAGGATCTCGATCGGAACGATCGACAGATGCAGCGCCTGCAAGGCTCCCGCGAGACCGCAGAAGCCGCCAGACAAAACGAAGGTCAGCAATCGGGTCTTGGTGACGTCATAGCCTGACGCGCGGGCGCGCATCTCATTCTCCCGCACGGCCTCAATGACGGCGCCAAATGGCGAGGCAAGAATGCGCGACATCACGAAAAACGCGGCAATCACAAAAGCCGCGATGACATAGTAACGGATCATCGGATTGATGAAGTCGAGCCGCAAGCCGAACAGATCGATGGTGCGGACATTGATGCCGCGGAGGCCGTTTTCGCCGCCGGTCAGGTCAACCGCCTGATAGAACAGGTAGTAGACACATTGCGACAGCGCCATCGTTACCATCGCGAAGTAGATGCCGCGGGTCCTGATCGCGAGCACGCCAATCAACGATGCCATCAACAGGCCGCCGGCGATCCCGGCTGCGATGGCCGCATACCATGGCCAGCCAAAATGCACGATGGCGATGCCACACAGGTAGGCACCGGTTCCGAACAGCGCCGCGTGACCAAACGACAGCAGACCGAGATAACCAAACACGAGGTTGAAGCCGACGGCATACAATCCATAGATCAGGATGTTCACCGCGAGGGCCGTGAACGGCATCACCAACGGGAAAATCAGGATCACCGCGGCCACGATGCTGGCGCGATGCCGCGTTGCGAATTCGTACCAACTGCCCGTCGTGGCACGAGACTGTTTGACGGATTCGGTGGCTCCGATCATCCCTGGCTCTCAGCTCATCAGTCCGGCGCGGCCGAAGAAGCCTTGGGGACGAACGATCAGGACGATCGCCATCAGGGCAAAGATCGAAACCTTGGCCATCTCGGGCGCAAACAGCGACGTCATGCTGACCACCACACCAACGAGGAGGCCCGCCAGTACGGCGCCACCGATCGAGCCCATGCCTCCTACGACCGTAACCACGAAAGCCTCGGCGAGAATCGTGCCGCCCATCTCGGGAATGACGCCTTGAAGCGGGGCAGCCAGCAGCCCGGCAAAGCCCGCAATCGCGGTGCCTATCCCGAACACGATCAACCAGACCCTGGAAACGTCGACCCCGAGGACGCGGACGATTTGCGGATCGCGCGCGCCGGCGCGGATAATGAGTCCGAAGCTGGTCTTCTCCAGAAACAGCCAGAGCGCCAACAAGACAACGGCCGTCGCGCCGATCACGAACAGGCGGTAAAGTGGAAAATATCCGACACCGATGTCGACAGCCCCCTGCAGAAGCTCAGGCGTGTCGAAGGGATAACCGGTCTTGCCGAAGGCAATGCGCACGCATTCGACCATGACGTAGCTCAGCCCGAAGGTCAGCAGCAGCGGATAATCGATGCCGCGGCCGTAAAGCGGCCGGATCAGCACGCGCTCGACGGCAAGGCCGAACAGCCCGATCAGAAGCGGTACCGCCAGCAAGCAGAGCCAGAAATTGCCGCCGATCGAAATCAGGTACAGCCCGACATAGGCGCCGACCATGTAGAACGCGCCATGAGCGAAGTTGACGACGGTCAACATCCCGAAGATCAGCGAGAGGCCGATCGCAAACAGCACGTAGATCGCGCCGAGCGCCAGCCCAGCGAATAGTTGCAGTGCAATCAGATCAAAGCTCAGGCCCGCCATTTGTCCCCCCCTCAGCACGCGCACCGCTCCGCGGTGCGCGCCGGCGCATGGCTCAGCTCTTGTGGCCAAGCGTGTCGCAGGTACGCAGGTTCTTCTCGTTAGGCTCTTCGGTCGATAGAACCTCGAACACATCTGACTCGTTCTTCATGTCCTTGGACTTCGACTTGATCACGAGCACCGATTGCACCGATTGGTGATCGCATTTGCGATAGTATTGCGGCCCCTTGTAGTAGTCGTACTTCAGAGCCTCCAGTGCCGCGACGACCTTGTCGGTCTCCACGCTGCCCGCGCCCCTGACCGCCTCGAGCACCGTCCGAACACCGCCATAGCCTAGCGCACCGTAGTCGGTAGGCAACTTGCCGTCATACATCTTGCGGAACGCGTCGTTGAACGCCTTGGTCGAGGCGAACTTGTCCTCGATGCCCCAGAAGAACGAGCAGCCCCCGACGACGCCTTCGAATGCCTGGGGGCCCGCCGCAACGCGACTGGCATGCGACAGCAGCGGCGCGATGATCTGGATCGATTTCTTGATGCCGAAGTCGGTTGCCTGCTTCAGCGCGATCTGCTGATCGCGGCCGAAATTGCTGATGCAGAGAATATCGGGCTTCAGCGCCTGGAGACGTGGCAGCAGGGTCGAGAAATCAGTCGTCCCTAACGGATGGCGGATGTCACCGAGATTCTCGATGTTGAATTCCTTCCCGACCTCGAGAAAGCCGCGAACCATCTCGTGACCGTAAGCATAGTCCGCTGTGAGAAACGCAACCTTCTTGCCGAATTTGGTGAAGGCGTAGCGCCCGACCGCCCCTGACGTCATGTGCGGGTTCAGCGCTTCGTGGAACGTGTATTTGCTGAAATCTGCTGCCTCGTTGATGGCGTCGGACTGGCTGATCGAATTGAAGATGACGCCGCGTTCCTTGGTGACGTTGTTGATCGCGAGCTGAACCGCCGCCGATAGACTGCCGACGACGAAATTCACCTTCTCCTTCTCGACCAATTCCAGGGTCCGCGTCGCCGCCTCACCAGGATTCAGCTTGTCGTCACGCACGACGAGCTCGGCCTTGCGGCCGTTGAGACCGCCGGCATCATTGAACTGGGTGACAGCAAGCTGACCCGCCCGCACCTGGTCCTGGGCCTCGGCACCGTATGGACCGGTCAAAGGAACCGGGAAGCCGATCTTGATGGGCGCTTCCTGGGCCTGAAGCAGATTGATGCGAAAAGGCGAGACGGCGAGAACGGCGCCGGCGCTTGCCGTCGTCAGCAGACGACGCCGTGATATCGATCCAGCTTTGGTGACCTTCTTCGTCATGACTATTCCTCCCCAAGAACTGTCTGCGTTTTTGCTTATCGTATTATCGTTGCCCGGAACGTCTCCACTCAGATCCGTCCCAGGGCGGTCAGGATAACCTGAGGCGTGAGCGGAATCTCGGTAATTGTTGCGCCAAGCGGCCGGAGCGCGTCATTGACCGCGTTGGCAACCGCTGCTGCCGCGCCGGCCGTCCCCGCCTCCCCAGCCCCTTTGGCTCCCAGTTCCGATTCCTGCGTCGGAGACACCACGTGGCCGACCTCGATGTCGGGCATCTCGCCGGACATCGGGACCAGATAGTCCGCCATATTGGCATTGGTCAGCTGACCGCGTTCGTCGTAGATGCACTTCTCGAACAGCGCCGCGCCGAGCCCCTGCACGACCCCGCCCCGGATCTGCTCGTCGACCAGTTGCGGGTTGATGATGGTGCCGCAGTCTTCGACAACCCAATGCTTCAGCAGCTTGACGAACCCGGTCTCGGTATCGACCTCGAGCCATGAGGCCTGAACGCCGTTGGTGAACGCAAAGGGATATTGGCGCGGAACGAAATGCCGGGTCGCCATCAATTCGGGCTGGACACCGGGCGGCAGGGTGTCCGGTCGAAAATAGACGATCCGCGCCAGCTCGTTCAGTTCGATGCGAAGCGCGCCGTCGGCGGCGTTGACGATCGTGTTGTTGACGATATCGAGCCCGTCCGGCGTCGATTGCAGGATGGCCGCGGCGACGTTCAGGATGTTCTCTCGCAGGCCCTTGGCTGCCTGCAATGCAGCTTCGCCGCCGATGCCGGCACCGCGCGAGGCCCAGGTACCACCGCCATAGGGCGTGTGGTCGGTGTCGCCCAGGATGACGCGGACGCGTTCCATCGAAACGCCAAGCACGCTGCCGACGATCTGGGCCGTCAGCGATTCCGACCCTTGCCCCTGTTCGGTGATGCTGGTCTGGCAGATCACGGACCCTTGCGCGTCGAGCCGGACCGCAACGCCATCCTGCGATGAAATTTTCGCGCCGCCCACGCCGTAAAAGGCAGCGCTGGGATTGGTCACCTCGATGAAGCTCGCGATTCCGATGCCTCGATGGACGTTTCTGGCGCGCAAGGCCGCTTGCTCAGCCCGCAACGCGTCGTAATCCATCATCTGAAGCAGCTTGGTCAACGAGGCGTGATGCGAAAGCTGCTCGAACTTCATGCCCGAGGGCGATGCACACGGATAGGCATCGTCGGCGATCAGATTGCGCCGCCGGATTTCGACGGGGTCCATGCCGATCTTCGCGGCCGCCAGATCGACCAGGCCTTCGGTGACCGAACAGGCGATCGGGTGTCCGACCGCCCGGTACTGGCACATTACGTTCTTGTTCTGGAAAACGACGCGCGCCCGCGCCCGATAGTTCGCCGTGGCGTAGGGCCCACCGACCAGATTGACCACCTGATTGGCCTCGATGGCGCTGGTGCGCGGATACATCGAGTACGGGCCGATCCCCGTCAGGTCGTCGATCTCGAAGGCCGTAATCGTACCGTCCGGCCTGACCCCGATCCGTCCCCTGCATCGATGATCGCGGGCGTGGATGTCCGTGTTGAAACTCTCGACGCGGTCCGCCACGAACTTGACTGGCCGACGCAACAGCTTGGACAGCGCGTAGGTCGCCATTTCGTCGGCGTAGATATGGACCTTGATGCCGAACGAGCCGCCGACATCCTTGCAGACCACTCGGACCTGCGCTTCCCCTAACCCAAGATGCAGCGCCGCGATGTTCTGCACCATATGGGGCGCTTGCGTGCCCTGATAGATCGTGAGCCGTGCCTCGGCCGCATTCCAATCGGCAACGACGGCGCGCGGTTCAAGTGTCACGCCGGTGTGGCGCCCGAATACGAAGTCGGCCTCGACGAGTTCGGACCCCGACAATGCATGATCGACGTCGCCGGCGTCGAGCGTCCGCTCAAAGGCAAGATTGTCACCGAGCACAGCATGAATGACGGGAGCTGCCGGATCGAGCGCAGCACGCATGTCCGTGACCGCCTCAAGCTCCTCGTAGTCGACCGAAATATGCTCCATGGCATCTTCGGCTGCAGCACGGCTGGTCGCCACAATCGCTGCAACGGCCTCGCCCTGCCAGCACACGCGGTCGACCGCGATCGCGTGTTGTGGCGCTGACTTCAGTCCCTTCAGGTGCGAGAGCACCCCGACCCACGGCGTGATGACCGCTTCAAGTTCACGACCCGTGACGATGGAAACGACACCGGGCATGCGCCTTGCCGCGTCAGCGTCGATCGCTGCGATTTTGGCGTGGGCATGTGGCGACCGTAGAAAAACCACATGCGCCATCCGCGGCAATTCGAGATCACTGACATATTGGCCCCGCCCCTGCAGCAACCTGTCGAGGTTCGGCCGCGGTACGGTCTTGCCGATGTAGGAATTCGGGCGATCAAACACCGAAAGCGCGTCTGCTGTGGCCCGCCTCTCCGTCATGCGCCCCGCTCCGCGCGCGTCATGGCTGTCGCCTCAACCGCATCCACGATGGCCTGATAGCCTGTGCAGCGGCAATAGTTGCCGGAAAGATGCTCGCGGATTGCTCGACGATCAGGCACGGACACGTGCTTCAGCAGGTCCTGCGCCGTGATCAGCATCCCAGGCGTGCAATAGCCACACTGCAATGCATTGCGTTCGCGAAATGCCGCCTGAAGATCGGCTATTTCACCGCTGTCAGACAGCCCCTCGATTGTCTCAACTGACGCACCCTGCGCCTGGACCGTCAGCATCAGACAGGAGCGAACGATCTCGCCATCGAGTCGGACCGTGCAGGCACCGCAAACGCCGTGCTCGCACCCAATGTGGGTTCCGGTCAGCTTGAGATTTTCCCGGAGGAAATCAGCAAGATTGAGCCGCGGCAAGACGAAGGCGTCGATGGGTTCGCCGTTGACCAGAAGCGAGACCGGCACCGGAGCGTTCACTTGCCGACTCCCGTTTCCAGTTCTGGCCGTGCGAGCAATGCTGCCACGCAGCGCCGGAGCAAGACCGTCGCCAGGTGTCGACGCATGGCCGCGGTCGCCTGCTGGTCCTCCTGTGGATCGAGTTCATCGGCCAGTGCTGCCGCCGCCTCTGCGAGCAAGGCGGGAGTTACCGTGGCATCGATCAGTTTGCCGGCGGCCGCCGCGAGCAATGGCCGGTCGCCAACAGCAAAGAAGCCGAGGCGAAGAGCTGAGAACCTGCCGGCCGCAACTACGGCACGGGCGGCGAGACCAACGACAGCGTAGTCGCCATGCCGCCGGGCATATTCCTGAAAGAAAAATGTCGAGCCTTGGCCTGCGACCGGCACCTCGACCGCGACAAGCAACTCGTCGGGCAACAGTGCCGTTTCGTAAATTCCCCTGAAAAACTCCGTCGCAGCAATCCGGCGCTCGCCGGCCGAGCCCCGAACAACGATCGTGGCGTCAAGCGCCACAACACAGGCCGGCAGCTCCGACGCAGGATCGGCGTGAGCGAGGCTGCCGCCGATCGTTCCGCGATTGCGAATTGCGGGATGGGCAACGTGGGCAACGGCATCGCGCAACAGCCGCGCGTGCAGTGCAACCTCCGGCGATCTGAGCAGATCGACGTGCCGGGTCAGCGCGCCAATGACCAGCACGTCTCCCCTCACGGTGATGCCGCGCAACTCGGCGAGGCAGCCGATATCGACCAGAATGTCCGGAGACAGGAGCCGCAGGTTCATCGCCGGCATCAGGCTCTGACCACCCGACAGAACCTTCGCCTTGTCGCCGTGCATGGCGAGCAACTCCAGCGCGTTCACGACGCTGGTCGCGCGGGCGTAGGCGAAAGCCGCAGCTTTCATGTGGGCATGGCCTCCCGGGCCCAATTTTGGTTTGCCCGATTAGAGGGCCGCCCTCTTCAAAGGTCAAGCTTGTTTATCGAGTGATTATTTGTGCGGCAGGACTTGTCTTCGCCTCGGGAAGGCCGCAGGTTCCTTGCCAACTAAAGTTCAAATCGCGGGGAGGCGGATCATGAAGCTCGGTTTCTTTACGATGCCGATCCATCCTCTCGACAAGGATTGGCGGCAATCGCTCCGGGAGGATCGCGAGGCTTTTCTGCTCGCGGACGAGCTCGGCTTCACCGAGGCGTATGTCGGCGAACACGTCACCGACAAGGCCGAGAACATCACCTCCAGCATCGCCTTCATTGCCTGGCTCGCAGCCGCAACCAAACACATCAAGCTCGGAACCGGCACGATCAACATGCCAAACACGCATCCGGCAGCCATCGCAGCGTCCGTCGCCATGCTCGATCACATGCTTGATGGCCGTTTCATCCTTGGAATCAGCCCCGGTGGATTGCTGTCCGACGCGGAGGTTTTCGGCAATCTCGATGCCGACCGCAATGCCATGTTCCTCGAAGCCATCAATCAGGTTCTTGATATCTGGGCCGGTAAGCCGCCCTATGATTTGCAGGGCAAATATTGGAACATTTCGGTCAAAAGGACTCTGATCGAGGATATCGGCCAGGGAATCGTCGCTCGCCCCTTGCAGGCCCCTCACCCGCCAATCGTGGTGACCGCGGTTGCGCCATTCTCAAAGGGCGTGACGGAGGCGGCGGCGCGCGGCTGGGATCCGATCTCGGCAAACTTCCTGATGCCGGCATGGGTGAAGAGCCACTGGCCGAAATATGTCGAGGGTTGTGCGCGCGTGAACCGGGCAGCCGAGCCTGCCAATTGGCGTGTCGCCAAGAGCGTGTTCGTGGCAAAGGATGCAGCAACCGCGAAGGCCTATGCCACGTCGCGCGATAGTCCCTACGTGTACTATTATCACCAGCTGTTCACGAAGCTGAAGCGCAGTGGCCGGCTCGAGTTGTTCAAGACGCGACGGGATCAACCCGACGCCGAGGTCACACTGGAGTCGATCTGCGACAAATTGATCATCTACGGCACGCCCGAAAGCGTGGCTGACCAGTTGCTGGCGTTCGAGCAAGAGATTGGCACCTTCGGAACCCTGCTTTACGCCGGCAAGGACTGGAAAGATCGCGAGCTTGGCCGTCAATCGATGATCCTGATGGCCGAGAAGGTCCTGCCGCGGATCAATGCCACTGCTGCCGGATCATCGACGTGAAGGAGGTTCGACATGGCCTTTACTGATCGCATTCCGTACCAGGCACAGGTCGATCGACCGAAACTGACCTTACCTGACGGCAAGAAGCTTGCCGTGTGGGTTATCCTCAATGTCGAGGAATGGCGCATCGAGAATGCGATGCCACGCACCGTGCTGAGCCCCCCGATGGGCCAGCCCCTGCTGCCCGACGTGCCGAACTGGTCGTGGCATGAATACGGCATGCGCGCCGGCTTCTGGCGGCAGTTCAAAGCTCTGACCGATCGAAAGATTCCGGTGACGCTGGCTGCGAACGCCAACGTCTGCAACAGCTATCCGCGTGTGGCGTCGGCGGCGCGCGAGGCGGGCTTCGAATTCATGGGACACGGGTTTGTTCAGGGCCCGATGCACAAGGTCGAAAACCAGGCGGACGCAATCAAGCGCGCGGTCGACACGATTGCTGGATTTACCGGCAAGCCGCCGCGATCATGGGAAAGCCCGGGCCTGACCGAAACCGAAAAAACGCTCGATCTCCTGCGCCTCAACGGGATCGAATACGTGGCCGATTGGGTGATCGACGATCTCCCCCAGGACATCGCCACGCCGCACGGCACCGTGACGACGATTCCCTATTCGGTCGAGACCAACGACATTGTCATTCACGCGCTGCAACACCTTCCGTCGGAACAGTTCATGACCCGCTGCACTGACCAGTTCGATCGGCTGTACCTTGAGGGCGCAGAGAACGCGCGGATCATGGCCATCTCGGTGCATCCCTACATCACGGGCGTGCCGCATCGTATCAAGTACCTGGAGGCCCTGCTCGACTACGTCATCGGCCATGACGGCGTCGCCCTCATGACGGCAAGCGAGATCGGAGATTGGTATCGGGGTCAGATGGCGACAATGTAGCCCGGGTCAGCCGACGACCTTGATCGGCGCCCGTCGACGATCGGTCGCGCTCTCCGCCATCCTCTCAAATCCCGCGAGGAAGATATCCAGCGCGTCACTGATCATTTGCGCCTTGTCCTCGAGGACAGGCGCTTCGTAGATGTACTTGCGTACGCCATAATAGAAGATGCCGCCGTGAAACACCCAGGCCAGCTCGAGTTCTGCGGCGCTGGGCCTGCCTTGCGTCGCGAGGCCGGCGTCGTGGCGGCATTCCCGGAGAATGCGTGTCAGGATCTTGTCCTTGACCATGCCAACATACCACCGATTGATATCGAGGCCCTTCAGGCCGGAGTAAAGATAGATCCGGAGCCATCTTCGGTTGAAAATCGCGTCGGTATAGATCTCGTAAAATTCCTGAAGCCGCACGCGGAGCGGACGTGACCGATCCGAGAGCAACTTCTCCCAGCCGATTTCAAGCGGTTCGAGATATACCTTGCGGTAGACCTCCTTGATGAGATCGTCCTTGCTCGGAAAGTAGCGGTAAAGCAGCGGCTGCGTTACGCCGAGCTTGTGAGCAAGGGCGCGCGTGCCGCCGCCAAATCCCTCCTCCGCAAATAGCTCGGTTGCCTTGGTAACGAATTCACTGCGACGATCGACGGCTGATAGTCGCCTCTGCTTGGCACGAACGCGCTTGACGGGCGTCTTTCGATTCATGATGTCTTGTCACCACCCTCAGCCAAAAACCCGCCAAAACCTCCGCGCGCGAACACCAGCGGATTGTTCCGGTTATAGGCGTAGGCTTCCACCGCGCCCAGGAAAATGACGTGATCCCCGCCATAGTAGCGGTTGGCGGCACGGCACTGGAAATTCGCGACCACATCGGCAAGCACGGGAGCATTCCCGAGGCCCGGCGTCCAGCTCACACCCGCGAACTTGTCACCCGACGATCTGGCAAACTGCACCGCCAGCGCCTGTTGCGACGCGTCTAGAACGTTGACCGTAAAATGGCTGGCATTCTGGAAGATCGGCAGTCCCTGCGAAAACATGCCCAGGCTCCACAACACAAGTGGCGGATTGAGCGACACCGATGCAAAGGAATTACAAGTAATTCCATAGGGCCGTCCTTCAGCCGCCATCGCGGTGACTATCGTCACACCTGTTGCGAACGTACCGAGCGCATTGCGGAAATCACGGGGATCGATCGCCGAACTATCGCTTGCGAGCTCACTGGCGGGATCCAGCGGATGTTTGGGCGAGTCGGACATCCGGCTTACCTCAAAGCGTCAGGTTTTCAGACGGCAGCCCCAGAGCCACCCGCCCGTAATTGGTGCCCGCCGCGTCAAAATTGAACGCGAGATGCGAATTCACCGCGTGCGCGTCGCGGAATTGGCGCTGCAACGCTCCGGAGGTAAACAGGCTGCGTGCGCCGCCCGCCGCAAATAGAAGAGACACCGCCTCGGTGCACAAATTGACCGCGAACGCACCGTCGCGCCGAAGCTTCGTCTTCGCTGCAATGCCCGGGATATCGCCACGCCGGACCTCCGCAAGTGCCTCAACGCAGTTCGTGCGCATGATTAGCCGCGCGGCATCGATCTTCGCCGACGCCTCGGCGATCTTGATCTGTGTGCTTTGCAGGTCCCCAATCTTGGCCCGGTTATATGTCGAAGCGCGGTGTCGCGCGATCTCGACATAGTCATCAAGGCAAGCCTGCGCATTTCCCAAACCAACCCCGGACAACACATAGGGAAACAACGAAAAGACCGGAAGCATGTAGAGCGCATTCGGATTGACGATACTGCCCGGCGTCGCACCTCCCGCAAGATCGCTGACGGCAACGGTCATATGCTCGGGAACGAATGCGTCGGTGACCCGCACGTCGTTCGATCCCGTTCCGCGCAAGCCAGCCGCATTCCAAGTGTCGTCGATGCTGTAGTCCCGCCTGTTCAACAGGAATAGCCGATACTCGACACCATCGGCCTCATCATCCGAGGCGACCACGCTCGCGAGCATGTTCCATCCGCAGGATTCCACCCCGGACGAAAACGGCCAATGACCACTCAGAACATATCCGCCACTTGCCTTCCTCGCACGACCTGCCGGGAAGACAAAGGAAGACGCGATCAGCGCATCCGGATCCTCTCCCCACACCGCGCTCTGCGCTTCGGGCGCGAACATACCCAGCATCCAGTGGTGACTTGCAAGGTTGGCAAAATTCCAGGAGACCGAGGCGTCTCCCTGCCCGAGGGCATCGGCGCAGTCGACCAGGGCAACATAGTCGAGCTCGCTGCCTCCGACGCGCTTGGGCTGCAGGATCCGGAAAAGGCCGCTGTCAAGCAAATCCCGCTCGGTCTCCGGCGGCAATCTGCGCAGCTCTTCGGTCCGCGATGCCCGTTCGCGCAATGCCGGAACAAGCGCCCTGGCGCGTGCGACCATGACCGAATAACGATCCATATCCGGGCCTGGCTGTACCTTCGTGTCGAGCCCGCGGCCAACCTCAACCATGGTCTCTTCCTTCGTTCGATCTCCAAGACATTTGCGCGCGCGATCGAGCCGTCAACTCAGTTTATCGATCGATCACCAGAGATCAAGGCGCGCAAGCCTGCATTCCGCGAATTCAGCGCTCAGGATCCACGACTGCCGCCGGGCGCCCATTTAAGGAAACGCTTCCAGCGATGCTTCGTTCGCACTGCAGAGGCCCATTCTAGCATCCCCACGCCCAAAATTCGATGCCGGCTACGACCGCGGCTTGCCAAAGGATGTTACCCATGGCCAGAAACGCAAAAAACCCCGATCGCCGAAGCCACCGGGCGCTCAACGTCATCGAATTGTTCGCGACAACCCGAACCCACGTCGCAGGATCTAGACGAGCTCCTTCCTCCAATACAGCGTGTGCTGCCATGCCCAGGGCGAGACAGGTTCGAAGAGCCGATATCCTCGCCGGATAAAATCATTGGCCAAGAAGATGTACTCGCTCGGAGCCGTGTCGCAATCCGGATCAGGATCAGGCAACACCGCACGAAAATGCGACCGTGGGAACGTCCGTCTGCTCGCGTTTGGAATGCGGGCGCTGAATGAACTGGATGATCTCGGCGCTCATGCAAGCTCCCACAACGCGATGGCAACCAGATCCGCGAGCGCGAGCGATATCAGATAGGCGGTCATGCAAACCTCGTTGATCGGCCGTCAGCGCGCGATGCGGCCATGGCATGAATGTGCGGCAGATCGCGCAGCGGGCGGCGATCTTTGGGGCGCGAACCTTAGCCCTGACGAGTGGGGCCGCGGGCGGCGCCGGCTTTCGCCGCGCCGCAGGACCGGCGCGTTCGCGCGCACCAGCCAATTCGTTCTCTTTTCAAGGGGGCCGGACGGCGGCGCGCTTGCGACACTCAGGCGACGGGCTGGGAGGATATGGCGTCGTGACGGTGCGGTCGCCGTCCGATTGGTGAAACGGCAAAGGAAAAGCCCGCCGCGGATTGCTCCGCGCGGGCTCAACAATTTCTGATTTTCGGATTATGACTCTGAGTTGCCCGACGTGTCAAACCTATTTCGGGCTGAATGCGATCGGTAAAATGCGATGCGTCGGCTTCGATGGTGAGAAACCGCCTTGAGCGAAAGTTTGGGCATTGATCCGGAATCGCAGCGCAGGCCGGTGCCAAGCGCCTATGCTTGCTGCGATGATGTGTGCCCGACGCGTCAAGCGGACATCTCACAATATTTGGATCGACATCAATGCAGTTTTTGGCCTGCGTCGGTCGAACTGACCCGCGCCGCATTTGATTGCAAGGAGGAAGCGTCGATGTATTTCGTTGCTGCCGTGCTCGCGGTCCTGTCCGGCCTGTTCTACGCCGCGGGCCATCATCAGATCGGCTCTCTCGGTGCCACCATGTGCCAGTATGGCGGCATGTTCTGCGACAGCCCGGTGCTGGTTCTCGTTGGTGCAGGATTTGCAGCAGCGTGGGGCATGCTGGTCAGCATTCGCTGATCATCCCGCGACATTCCGACGATGATTTTGTGCCGCTGATTTGCCCGACGTGTCAATTCCCGCGCCCTGCGTCGGGATGTGATCCCACGAACGCCCGCAGCTATTGCGGCGTGCTCGGGTTTGCCGGATGAGCGGGCTTTGGGCCGGGTGGATCAGGCTCGATCGGTGCCTTGGGCTCGGTCGGTATGACCTTTGCGCCAGCCGCGCGCGCCGCCTCGCCGGTCGTTGAGTAGTTAGCCGAAGCGGCCGGCTGCACGTTCGGCTTGTTCCACGGACCGTGATCCACGATCAGCATGCCGAGCACGCCGAGGATCGCAACCACGGCCGCGACCAACAGCGGCGTGCCACCATGCCGATTTCGATGCTTGACCGAACCGCCATCTGCAATGCCATGCGCCTGCATTGTCATCATCGTCTCCTCCACGGAAACAAGCCGCGACCCGCGCGTAAGTTTCCGGTTCCCCGATGTGAAAGCGAGGCATGTCGGTGGAACCAATCCGCCGCTGCGGAATTTCTGGGATATGTGACCGCCATCGCCGTTCAATACGTGCGGATGGCAAAGGCGTTGGTCACCTGACTTTCAATAAATCGCGGCACGGCACATGAGCTCCGAAACACCCGAGTTCCCGCTTCAACCCACACTCGGTGAACGAGCGATCGACACCGCGACGGACGTCTCGCGTACGATCACGGAGGTGTCGGATGGACTCCGAGCCGCCGCCGATCGCCTCAGCGATGCCATCGCGACCTCGCGCCGACCGGGCGGAGCCCTGGCCACCGTGAGTGCGGTCACGCGCGAAGCGCCGCTCGCAAGCCTGTTCGTCGCGTTTCTGCTCGGCGTCGCCGTCGCGCGCCGGCGCTAAACCGTCGATGGGGCCGCGAACGCCGTCCTAGAACTTGCCCTTCGTCGCGTCCTTGGTCGCCGACATCACGCTACCGCTGATCTGCCGCATGTGTTCGCCGGCATTGGTGAACTGGCTGCGCAGGAATTCCGACTGGATCCGCATCGCCTCCTGCAGATCCGTTGCGTGCACGAGCTTGCGCGCATGCTCGAACGCCGCCTTCATGTTCTGCTCGGTGAACGACAGCGCTTGTTTGGAGATCTCGGTACCGGCGCCCGGCATCGACGTCATCGACTTGCTCGCAGCATCAAAGAACAGACTGAAGGCCTGTTCGGCCTGGTCGATGGTCTTTTCCGCGAGATCGCGCAACTCGGCGGGAACTTCAAGCTTAGGCTCAATCATGATCGCGCCCCCTGAAATAAGCGTCTGGCGAGGTTAGCATAGATTGTGACGGCGTCAGCGCCGGATCGCGAGCAATGACTCGCTCCGGCCAATTGAGGAAAAATTACCTAGCCACGACCGACAGCCGATTCCAATTATGTCAGCACTGTGGCATAGTGATTCGGCTTCTTCGTCGGCCGCGTTCGCGTCTCTGGGGAATAAGGGGATCCGATGCTGCGCGCCGTTCGTCCGACACCGACCTGCACCCGGTTCAAGACCAGCATAGAGATGCCGTGCATGAAGTGCGGCACGCAAATGCGGCTTGCCTTGATCGAGCCTCGCGACCAAGTCTACGACGTGCTGACCTATCAGTGCACGCCTTGCAATTCCGGTGAAAGCTTCCTGAACGCGCGCTAGGCTGCGCGCCTATTCAGTCCCTCACCACGGCGGCTCCCGTCTCCGTCAGCCCGGGCTCGTCGTCATGCAGTTCGACGAGACCGAGCTCAGCGAGGATGTGCAGATCCTCGTCGCTGACCGGTGACAATTTGAGCCTGCCGGCCTGAATATCCCGCAAGGTCCAGCGCAAGCCGATCGCGCGCTCGAGTGAAAATTCCGCGAATGGATTATTTGCCATCCGCCTCGACTAGTGCGGCATTTGGATCAGACTTTGTCGTTGCCGCGGCGGCTTCATGGACACCACAGATTGATCGCCGCTGGCGCGATCGAGGCGCACAATGCCTCGACCACGCCAACGCTTCATAGATTGCTCGCAGCGGCTCAGTAGCGGTAGGGATCGATATCGAGAAGCGGGAATGCGCTGAACACGCTCGGCAGATTGGTCGGCATCGCCGGATGCAGGTAGGATTTGTCCAGTTCGGCAAAGCTGGTGACGCCGAGCAGACCGAGGCAGCGGATCACCTCGTCCTCCAGCAGTTCAAGCATCCGGACAATGCCGGCCTCGCCGGCCGCGGCAAGCGCCCAGCACTGCAGGCGGCCGATGCCGACAAGATCAGCGCCCGAAATGATAGCCTTCACAATATCGGTGCCGCGGCAGAACGAGCCGTCGACCATGATCTTGGCACGGCCCGCGACCGCCTGAACGATCTCGGGCAGGACATGCATGGACCCACGGCCATGGTCGAGCTGTCGGCCGCCATGATTTGAGACGTAAATCCAGTCGACCCCGTGGTCGAGGGCGATCTTGGCGTCTTCGGCGGTGGCGATCCCCTTGAGGATAAGTGGAATCTTGAACTTGTCCTTGATCAGCTTCACCGTCCGCCATTCCAGCCCCTTCTGGAAATCGCCGCCGGTGGCGCGGATGCGGCTCTCGCGGACATAGCGCTTGGCTATGTCGCGCTCGCGCCGGCTGTAGTGGGCGGTGTCGACCGTGAGGCAGAACGCGGCGTAACCGTTGTCGATGGTGCGGCTGACCACATCCTCGACAAAGGCATCGTCGCCGCGCACATAGAGCTGGAAGATGCGAAGCGCATCCGGTGCCGCCCTGGCGGTGTCCTCCAGCCCGGGCTCGGAAACCGAACTCAGCATGTGCGCCGCGCCGAACGTTCCCGCTCCACGCGCGACGGCCGCGCCCGCATTCGGATCGAAGATCTCGAGCGCGCCGACCGGGGCGATCATCACGGGAAGCCGGAGCTTGCGTCCGAATACCTCGATGGAAGGATCGACGTTGATGACGTTGCGCAGGACGCGCGGCCGGAACGCGATCTCGTCGAGCGCCATTCTGTTGCGGCGCATCGTGGTCTCGGTCTCCGAGGCGCCGACGATGTAGTCCCAGGCGTTCTGATTCAGCTTGGCGCGGGCCTTTCGCGCGAATTCGTGCAGGTTCTGGAATTCCTCGCCGCTGGCGCCGAGTTCGACATTGCGCGTCTGCCGAATGGGGGTCCCGTCATTCATGGTGTTTCTTCTCCCGATTTGGCCGGCACATTAGCCGCAGACAAACCGGAAAAGCTACCACCTTGAGCCACGAATCCGGCCAGCGAAGGCCAGCTATTCGCTCGTGAGATAGATCGGTTCTCGACGCGACGCGGTTCGTATCCAGACGACCTCGCCCGAGGCGAGCTAGCTGCCCGAAAACCGGTTTCGGTACTCGGTCGGCGATACGCCGAGGTGGCGCAGAAAGGCCCGCCGCATTCGCTCGTCATCGCCAAATCCCGCGCGCTTGGCGACCTCGACCACACCGCCGATCTGGCGGCTTTCGAGCAGCAAGCGGGCCGTCTCCACGCGCAGCGCCTCGACGCCGCTTGCCGGTGTCATGCCGGTGCGGCTGACATAGGTCCGGGCGAAGGTGCGTGGCGTCATCCCCGCCTTTTCCGCGAGGGTCTCGACCTTGAGGTCGCTCGTGATGTTCTCGATGATCCAGGCGTGCAGCGCGCTGAAGCGTCCCTCGACGTCCGATGCCTGTGCGGCAAGGACGGTGGAGAACTGGCTCTGACCGCCCGGCCGTTTCAGAAACACCACAAGTCTGCGCGCAACATCGAGCGCGATGGTGTGGCCGAAATCCTCCTCGATCATGGCGAGCGCCAGATCGATGCCGGCGCTGACCCCGGCCGATGACCAGACCCGTCCGTCCTTGACGAAAATCGCGTTGGGCTCAACCCGGATATTGGGAAAGCTATCCTGCAGACGGGGACAATAACGCCAGTGCGTTGCTGCCCGCTTGCCGTCCAGAATCCCGGTCCAGGCCAACGCAAATGCGCCAAGGCAAACCGACGCGATACGGCGCGCCTTCGGCAGCGCCTCCGCGATCCAGTTCATCAACTTCGCGTCGTTGCGAATCTTCCAGATACCGGGCCCGCCGGGGATCACCAGCGTGTCGACCTCGGCCGGCGCAATACTGTCGATCGGCGTCGTGTCGATCATCATGCCGACATCGGTTGGCACCAACCCGCCGGAGGTCGACAGGTAGGACAGCGAGTAGTCCGGTCCCGGCAGCTCGATCGCTTCCAGTTCTGCAAACACCTGCGCCGGTCCCGAGATGTCGAGCAAGGTCACACCCGGAAAGGCAACGATCGCGATCCGCCGCGTCGCTTTCTTGTCGCGCGGCTCAGGCCGGGGCCGGGGCGCTTTGGCAGTTTTCGAGGGCATATTGTCCTTTAAGCCATTCGAGGCTGCCCTGTATAGCTCGCATTGGAATTCTGGAGTTCTGCCATGCCGCGAAGTCTGGGCAGCGGATACGAGGCGATCAAATCGCCTTGGACGGATTACGCGATCTACAGTCTACCCGATGCCTCCCGGGTCGAAGCGTGCGACCGTCAGCCGCTGATGGACGCCATGAACGGCATCATTGCCGTCAACTGGCAGGCCACCGAGCCGCACTGGACAACAACCTCCTCGCCCTTCGACAAGAAGTATAGCCTGATCCTTGTCTACGATCGGTCCGGCCTCATTGCCTTCTCGGTCTACCGCATCCTGGAGATGTCGGCCGGACTTGGAATCTATCGCAGCGGCACGGAAGTGCTCCCGGCGCACCAGGGCCGCGGCTTCTACGGCTTCTTCACATCGGAAGTCCTGAAATGCTCCGGCGCCGCCGCGAGAGCCGAGGGCAACGTGCTCTACGGCTGGCGAACCCGCAACCCGATCGTCTGGGCAGCGAACGCTAAGATTTGCGAAAAAGTGACTCCATCTTTGCTCGACGATACGCAGGATCTCGCCCTGCAGGCGGCCTGTATCGAGATGTGCACCTCGCTCTATCCGGGCAAGCCGCTCGAACTGCCCGACATGATCATGCGTGGCGCTTACGGCCACATTAAGCACCATCGGCAGGCCTATCATGGCACCGCGTCGCTGGTCGATGCCGCGATATCGCGGAAGATTCCGAATTCAGCGGATGCCCTTTTCTCGGTGGGTTACGCGAGGGTGTGATGTCGATGCTCGGACAACAAGCTGTTTATGCCCCGACGTCGCGCTTCACCGATCGCGCCTATCTCGCGTGGACGGCGGTGGCCATCGCCTACGCCATCGCCTTCCTGCAGCGCGTATCGCCGCAGTCGGTCAGCCTCAGCTTCATGCACGACTTCAACACCGACGCGGCCGGCGTTGCGATGCTCGCCTCAAGCTACTTCTGGGGCTACACCTTGATGCAGATTCCGGCAGGCCTTCTGGTCGACCGTTACGGCGTCAAGCGCGTCGTTCTCGTCAGCATGATCGCCTCCTCGCTCGGCAGCGCCGCGTTCGCGCTAGCACCGAACCTGCTCGACGTTTTTGTTGCGCGCCTGATCGTCGCCTGCGGCGATGCGCTGGTCTTCACCGCACTCCTGAAGCTCGTGGCACAGAGCTTCGCGGATGAGCGGTTCGGCATGATGTCGGGCATCTCGCAGGTCTCCGGCTATGTCGGGGGCGTGATCGCGACCACGCCGCTTGCAGCTGCGGTCTCAGGGTTCGGCTGGCGGGCCTGCTTCCTGTTCATCGCCTGCATTGGGTTGGCCAACCTGGCTTTCGCCAAGCTCGCGCTCAAGCCAGATCCGGCCTCGCACAGCAACAAGACGCTGAAGGGCGTGGTGATCGCCGCGCGGCAATCGCTGGCTCATGTCGCGAACTGGGGTTGCGCAATGACGTTTGCGTCGCACTTCGCGGTGGTGACGACGCTGTCGGGCGTCTGGGGCATTCCGATGGTCGCGCACTTCTTCCACATCTCCCCGACGGCGGCCGGCACGCCCCTGCTCGCCTTCATGATCGGCAATGCGCTCGGCTCGATCTTCCTGGGTCACGCCGCCGATCGCGCCGCGGCGGCGCTTGAGCGCGCGCTGATCGGCATTTGCGTGCTGCGCATGCTGCTGATCGCGATGCTGCTGCCGCCGATCGCCCAGACATTTGGTCTCGCCTACGTCACCGTCGTGTTCACTGCCTTGGGGCTCGTCGCTGGCGGCACCGTCCCGCTGGTGCTGAAATGCGTCAAGAAGCTCTACACCGCCGATCTGATCGGTGTGGGCGCATCCGTGAACACCACAGCCGCCGGAATCTTCGCCGGCATCTCGCAGCCCATCATCGGCTTCGCGATGCTCGCCGCCAGCAACGCCTCGGGGACCGACGCCGTACACAACACGGCCGCGATCGGCGACGGCGGCTACAGCGCCTTGATTGTCATTCTGCTTCTCATGTCGCTGCCGGGCATTGCCGGACCGCTCTTGATGAGAAGCAAGTTGATAGCTCGTTAGTGTCGTTATGAGTGTAGGGGGTGTTATGGAGCGCTTGTTCTTGAGAAAAGGCGAAGTCACGTCAAACTTTCCGGTCAGCAGCTGGCAGAGCGTGATGTTCTCCGAGTTTGAAGCGCAGATGAGCAGCGAGGCAAGGCCGTTCCCTTGCGTGTTCGGCGTGACCGGACATCGCCAGGATCAGCTCCGCTACCTTTTCCTCGATCCATATGACGTGGCGGTGCTGGGCGAGCAACTCGGGCAATATGTCTCGCAGGCGCGCTCGTTCGGTCCCAACACCTCGTTGATCGTGTTCACGCGGCCCCGCCCGGTGCAGACGCTCGATGCCTATTATCGCAAGATGTGGCTGACGCTCGATCAGCTCGCGCGGCTGGACAAGAACCCGTGGCCATCAGAGATTCCGGAACAGATCGACCATCCGATGTGGGAGTTCTCGTTTGCGGGCGAGCCGATCTTCGTGGTCTGCACGACGCCCGCGCATGTGATGCGGCAGAGCCGCCGGTCCAGCGCCTT
The DNA here is from genome assembly GCF_054058795.1 of Bradyrhizobium sp. USDA 4506. Classification (NCBI taxonomy): domain Bacteria; kingdom Pseudomonadati; phylum Pseudomonadota; class Alphaproteobacteria; order Hyphomicrobiales; family Nitrobacteraceae; genus Bradyrhizobium; species Bradyrhizobium sp. USDA 4506. The sequence continues at coordinate 4,299,768 of NZ_JBSSBM010000002.1, forward strand.
CATGCTCACGTTCCAGCCGCGCTGGGTGTTCGACAAGATCCTCGGGACGGAGAAGGCCGCGAACGCCGCGTTCGCGGAGGTGCGCAAGCGCCTGATCCCGTACGACAGCGCAAGCCCCTCTCCGCTTCTTGGCCGCTACGGCGCAACCGACGGCCGCGAGTATCTGCAGTACTTCCTGCACGACGACAACCATGCGAGCTCGGGCTGCCCCTTCGCCAAGCTCGCGCAGAACAAGGCTCAACCGATCGCGAACAAGGAGCAGGCAGCATGACCCAGATCATCGCAGGCACGAAGACTGAATTTGCCATCGCCCCGGAGATCCTGAACCTGCTCCCGGCCCAGGGCTCGGTCGAGCTGCAGCATGATGCGGCCGGCAAGGTGCATCAGTTCCATACCCATCCGGTCGACGAGATCCTGATGATCGTCAGCGGCCGGCTGAACTTCATCTGGGATGGCGGCGAGCGGGTGGTCGGCGCCGGCGACACCATCCTGCTGCCAGCCGGCACCCGTCACCAATCCGAAGCGCTCGAGGGCGGCGCGATCTACGTGATCGCGACGCAAGCGCCCGCCAAGCCAATGAACAGCTGACGCACAGGAAAGATTTGCGAGCACCTCAGGACAGTGAGGGATCGCGCGGCGGCTCAACCGCCAAACGTTCGATCAGCTCGATGACCTCGGAACGCTGGTCGGGCGCAAGTCGAAGGAAAGCCTTCAACAGTCGCAGGCTTTCCAGTGTTTCGCTCGATGGAGCTCCGAGCTTCTTCTGCAGCTCCGCAACGTATGTGGGATTTTTCATCTCGCACCTTAAGTGAGGATTACGAATGGCATACCCAGGTAAACGTGAAGGCTTGGCCCAGAAGGTCGACACCGCAGCACAAGAGGCCGAACGCCTCGGCCTGACCACGGCAACCCTCATCCTCCGGATGGCACGCCTCGAGATTGATCGGGCGGAACCCGAAGAAGTTGAAAGTATGCCAAGGAACAACTTGCGCAGCAAGCCGAACTGAGTTCCCGAAACGGACCAGCTTCAAGGCCGCCGGCGACGCGCCGGGGCCTGCGACGCCTGAAAGACATCTCGCCAGGCGAGAGGCTTTCCTCTCGCCTGCTGTCAGGTTGTTTTGCGAATAGTTGATCTTTTGTGCAGGCTGAGCACGCTGGAGCGTTTTCGAGCGAAGCGGATACCGGTTCGTGTCAAGGAAACGCGTCAAACTAGAAGCCAGAGCCCCATTCCGATTCCATCGGAACGGAAAAGGCCCTAGCCGGTGTTGCCTGCCTTGCCGAACGCGCCGGCCTCGGCCAGCGCGGCGATGCGCCGATCGTCGTAGCCGAGCGTCTTGCTCAACACGTCCTTCGTATGCTGACCGAGCAGCGGGGCAGCAACAGGATCAACGGACGGCGTCAGGCTCATATTGACCGGCGACTCGATGTTCGGAACCAAGCCGGCGGTTGGATGCGCAATCCTGCTCAGGCGATGCCGGTCGCGCACCTCGGGCGCGTTGAACCCCTCCTCGACCGTCCGCAGATAGCCAACCGGAATGTTGGCCTTCTTCATCTTCGCCATCCAGTTCTCGAGCGTGTCGCCCGCAAACACGCTGGCAATGATCGCGCGCAGCTTCTCCTTGTTAGCCGTGCGCGCCTTGCGGTGAGCAAACTCGGGATCGGTGATGAGATCCGGGCGATCCAGCACGTCGGTGACGAGCCGGCGATACAGCCGGTCATTGGCGCAGGCCATGTAGAGCGGACCATCGGAGGCCCGGTAGACGCCGACGGTCGGCGAACCGTTCGGAGAGTTGCCGAAACGGCCGGGATTGTTGCCATTGATGAGATAGGCCATGCCGTAGAAGCCGGTCATAGACACCGCTGTGTCGATCAATGCGACCTCGACCTGCTGACCGCGACCGAGCCGATCGCGCGCAATCAGCGCCAGCAGAATGGCGTTGCAGGCCGACATGCCCGTCGCCATGTCGACGATCGGCGGCCCGGTGCGCACCGGCTCGCCATCCGGAAAGCCGTTGAGCGACATGAAGCCGCTTTCGGCCTGCGTGATCGGGTCGAAGCCCGGGCGCAGCGCGAAATCGCCTTTGCGGCCGTAGGCGGAGATCGAGCAATAAATCAGCCGCGGGTTGGTCGGCGCCACCGACGCATAATCGAGACCGAATTTCTTCATCACGCCGCCGGAGAAATTCTCGACCACGACGTCGGCCTTGGCAATCAACGCGCGCGCCACCTCGAGCGCGGCCGGATTGTTGAAATCGAGCGCAATGCCGCGCTTGTTGCGGTTGAGGCTCAGATACGCCGCGCTCTCCCCGCCGATTTCGGCGTGCTCATAGGCGCGCGTGTCATCACCGCCGTCCGGATTCTCGATCTTGATGACTTCGGCCCCGAAGTCGGCCAGCGTTTGCGTGCAGGCCGGGCCGGCCACGACGCGGGTGAAGTCGACGACCAGCAGGCCGTCGAGCGCCGTCGGAACTCCCTCCCCGCGCGGCGTGCGCCCCGGCAATTCTGGTCTGGTCATGATCTGACGCTTCCTCTGTTATTTTATCAGGCGAAATACGACGGTCCCTGCCAAGACCGGCACTGCTCGCCTTTTAGCGGAAGCTCGTCAGCAAAACCAAACCCGGATTTTGCAGGGCGGGACCTTCGTCCGACATGGCTGTCGATGGCCAAAGACGACCCGGCGGCCGCCGACATGGTCGGACGCCTCGCATGCGAAGCAAGCCTGCCGGATACCGATTTGTGGGGCGCGGAGCCCATACGCAGGCGGGTGGCGGCACGCCGCCGCCCGCTTTCGTGATGGGGAGCCTTCGAGCTATTCGGCGATCATTTCGCCGGAGCCGCCGAACTCAGCCGGAAAATCCTTCAACTTCGGCAGGCCGTCGCGTATCTGCAGCACTGCCTCGGAATAGTTGACGTGAACGCCTGGGCTGAATTTCAGCGTCGGGATCGTTGCGGTGAACACGTCGACGAGCCCGAGCGTCGGGTGGTTGGTCATCAGGTGACCGCCGCACTTTGTGCAATATTTGCGCTGGCTCATCGCGGTCTTCTCGAACGTCGCGATGTGGTCGGCGCCCTTGGTGACCTCGACCGCCTCGGGCTTCCAGAGGCTGAACGCATTCACCGGACCACCGGACCAGGAGCGGCATGAACGGCAGTGGCAATAGCCCATTGCCTCAGGCTCTCCGCTCACCTTGAGTTCGACGGCGCCACAAAAGCAGTTTCCAGTGTGATTCATCGGTCGGTTCTCCCTTGGGTTATTTTGATTGGGCTCAGCGTCGGCATCGATCCACGTTGCTCGTGGTGTTCGTGATGCAGAGAAGATGTAGACAGTGCGTAGCCGCGGCGAACTCCCTTGCGTGGACGTACCAGACCCTTCCCCGCGCGAGGCCTCGAATGCAGGCAGGTCGTCGACGCGACGGAAGTTACATGAGAGTCCGCGCCGCTGTCGACCATCTTCACAGCCTTGGCCGGGCCAATCCCGACCGCACACAAGGAAGGAGTTCAGTGTGAGGCAAGGCACAGTCATGCGATGAGGGCTACCGCGCCGGATTCCTGCGCGGCAAACCGGCACGTCAGCAATCACGTCAGGTCAGCGTTGATGGTCCTTCAGCGGAACCCTGCTTGCCGTCGCAAGCCCGTACATCAGCGCCAGCCGATCCAAGCATTCCTTGAGACGCCGCGCAAAATAGTCCTGCCAGCGCTGCGTACACAGTCGGCGCCGCTGTCCAACCTGCTCCATGGTCATGCCGAGAATCAGGACATCGTGCAGTGGCGCCGAACCGTCGGCGCCGAGTTCATGCTCGGCGCGATTGAGGCGCAGCGTCGTCTGGCGCCGCCCCTCGGTGATCGGCTTGCATCGCAGGCCGCGATCGACGAATTCGCGCGTCGTATCCACCGCGCGCGGCCCGCGCTCGGCCTTTTGCCAGTCGTTTTGGAACGCCCGGCCACTCCGATATTGCGTATCGTCGATCTGGCGGTGCGCGTGCAACCGGCCGAGCGGATCGTTGCGGATCGAGCGAAAAGCAACGATCTTCTCGCCTGGCTCGAGCGCAAGGGGATCGTCGACGTCGACGGTCGCCACCTCGGCATTAACCGGCAGATCCTGGGCACGTCGATCGTGCGCTCCGGCGGGATCGTACGGCTTCCGGCGCTTGGCTCGCGGCATTGGTAACCTCCAAAATGTCTGATGATGGGCGCGCGGAGGCTTCCGCGCGATCGCAGTTGCGGACCAATGTCCTTCGGTCAGGTGATGAATTGCCTCAACCGGCCCCGATGGCTTGAAGCTAGTCGGCGCTCAATACCGGCCTCGTGGCCTCAGGATCGCGACTCAGGTGAAAATGCGGTGTGCAGTAGCTCAAGCCCGACCGGCACGGATGACCGCAGAAGGTAATGGTCTCGCCGTCGCTATCCCGCCATAGGGATAGCGGCAGTCTCCGGGCTTGAGGTCGAGCAGCGAAAGATGCCGCGGCACGACCGCCGCGCAACGAAGCTGCGGCATCTCCACCGTTTCAGTGAAGATCTTTGGCTCGCGAAGCAGATCCGGCGTCAGTTCGGCGCGCCCTTCACGCAGCCGCCTGATCCTTCGGAGCCCGGCAGGGACGGCTCGGGCCTTTCGAGGCCCGCCAACCCCATGCGCTGCGCTCGGCTGAGCGCCGCGTTGCGCGTATAGGCCGTATTGAAGGTAGCGTTGATCGTGTCAGCGATTTCCGAATAGGACAAGCCGCGGGCGCGGAGATCCTGCAGGGCTGCCGAATGCTCCGGCAGCCAGTTCATCATTTCCATTCCAAATTCCCATTTCTGTCATTCCGCCGGCGCCTCGCACACCTTCCGATATTCAGAAGAAAAAAAGTCAAGCTTGTTTCTGATAATCGTAACGGATATAGTGCCTTCGGGTTTGGGAAAGGATGAAACATGCTGGACGCGGCACTGATCGAACGAGCACTGGAAAAGACTGGGAAGAGCAAAGGCGGGCTTGCCCGCGCGATGGGGGTTCGGGCCGGGGCGGTCTCCGAAATCCTGTCGGGAATAAGGTTGATCAAGGCATCCGAGATTGCCCCGATCATGGAGTATTTGGAGCTGAATTCGGTGCCGATCGTGGGCCGGGTCGGCGCCGGCGCCTCGATCCAGCCGGAGCTGGAGCAGGTCCCGCCGGAGGGTCTCGGCGAAATCGAGCTTCCGTTCCCGATGACGGAGGAGACCGTCGCTTTCGAGGTCTCGGGCGATTCGATGCTGCCGAAATACGAGAACGGCGACGTCATCGTGGTGTATCGCGAGCAGCGCTATCCGCTGTCGAGCTTCTACGGAGAGGAAGCTGCGGTCCGGCTGAAGAGCGGCGAGCGATATCTGAAGACGATCGAACGCGGCAGTTCGTCGGGCACCGTCAACCTCAAGAGCTTTAATGCCAAGCCGATCAACGGCGTAAAGCTCGAATGGATCGGCGAAATCTGCGTCACCCTGCCTCGCGGCCAGATCGAAAGGCTGCGCGGCAAGTCGGGGGCGAAGAGTCGCAAATCTGCCCGGACGCAGGGCGGGCGATCGTCCGAGAAGTAACCGCGCCGCTTCAGGGACCGGCCGAACCGATTCGGACGCCTTCGGACCGAATCGGTCCGGCCATGCATGCCTGAATTTCGGTTTTCAACAATTCACCCTTGACATACTTCCGATTATCGGAAATAATGCGCAGTAACAGTCAGAACATCGAACGATCAGGCAATGCAGTATTTCGTCGTGATGATCGACTATGGCCGCCGTGGCCGCGAGGCGATCGTCGATCCCGGAATGACACGACGCGACGTCGTCTCACGAATCGCCTCGGGCGAATATACGAACATCAGCTTCATTCACGAGATTGCCGAGCGTTCGGTCGAGGATGTGACGGACGACCTGCTGGCCGAGGCCGCCCTGCCGGAGCTCCCCGTGACCGGCGCGAACCTGCAAGCCAATACGCTGGATCACACCCGCGACCTGCGCAAACACGAACCGGTCTGACACCGCTCACGAGTTGATTGCGAAAACGTGATCTTTCTTGAGCCAGCCACTTGGCCGGAACCCGAAACGGACTAGATAGGGTTCACGCAAAGTCTATTCGGACCAGGCGCGGGTTCCCTCTAGATTAGCGATTCGTTTCTCGGGCCGGCAAATTTCAGCTTCAGATGACTTCGACAACAAACGCCGAGATCGCGAAAGCCGATGGCGATCTCAGGATCGCGCTGCTGCTTGGCATCGCAAACTGGTTTCTGTTTCTGGACCATATTCCGCACAACGTCGTCGGCGCGCTGACCATGCGCAACTTCGGCTTCAGCGGCGCAACCGACCTTTTTGTATTCGTCGGCGGCTACGCAGTGACGCTCATCTACGCCAGGATGACGCTGGAACGCGGATTCCTGGTGGCCGCGACCCGCATCTTCAAGCGCGTATGGCAGCTCTATGCTGCCTATATCGTTCTGTTCGTGATCTATGTCGAGTTGATCAGCTATGTCGCTACCCGGACCGCGGCGCCGGAGATCATCAGCGAGTTCAACATCACGGGCTTCATCGATCACCCGATCCGGACGTTGATCTACGGCCTGTTCCTGCAGGCCAAGCCGCTCAATCTCGACGTGCTGCAACTCACCATTGCCTTGATGGCGTTCCAGCCCATCATCGTGTTCGGGCTGTTGTACGTGCCGAACGCGACGGTCGTCGCATCCGTGACCCTCTATGCGGCCGGCCGGCTGCTCAACTGGAACCTGTCGTCATATCCGTATGGAGACTGGTACCTCAATCCGTTCTGCTGGCAATTGCTGTTCGTGATGGGCGGCTGGCTCGCGCTGATCGGCGCGCGATATGCGCCCGCGATCCGCGCGATGCAGGCTGCTCCCGCGCTGCGCGCCATGGCGTTGCTGTATCTGCTGTTCGCCCTGACGATCATCTCGAGCAGCGATATCCCGGCGCTCGCGCAAATGATGCCGAGCGGGCTGAGCGATATGCTGCTGCCAAACGACCGGGAGGAGATCGCGCCTCATCGCATCCTGCACTTCCTGGTCCTGACGTTCCTGTTCAGCTGGCTGGTGCCGCGCGATTGGGAATACCTGCGATCTCCCGCCTTGCAGCCGATCATCAAGTGCGGCGAGGAATGGCTCGCCGTGTTCTGTGCAGGCGTCTTCCTCTCCTTCGCTGCGCACCTGATCCTGATTACGGGCCCATACTCACTGGCAAGGCAGGTCGCGGTCAGCATCGCCGGTATCGCGGCGATGACGGCCGTCGCCTACTACGTCTCATGGTCGAAGCAGCAGGACGGCAAGTCGGCGGTCGCTCATTCCTGATCCCAGCGGTTAGTCGATCGCCAGCGACCACCGCAGCCGCGCCTCACTATCGCGCAACATGGCGGTATCGGCCCGCCTCCCCGACTATTTCTTGCGCGACGCCAGGATCTTCTCGGCGGCGCGCAGATGCGGCTTGTCCAGCATCTTGCCATCCATCTTGGCGACCCCCGACGGGTTATTGGCGAACGCGGCGATCACCCGCTCCGACCATGCAATCTCCTCATCCGTCGGCATGAAGGCCGCGTTGACGACGTCGACATGCTTGGGATGGATCACGGCTTTGGCGAGGAAGCCATCCTGGCGTGCGGCGACCGCCTCGGCCTTCAAGGCATCGAGATCGTTGATGTCGGTCGCGATGGTATCAATCGCGACGACGCCGGCGGCGGCCGCGCCGATCAGGCAGAGATCGCGCGCCAGGATGAAGGGCGAGTGATAGCGGCCATCGCTGCGATTGCGCGTTGCCCCGAGCGAGGCTGCGAGATCCTCCGCGCCCCACATCATGCCCCATAGCCGCGGGCTCATGTTCTCGAAATCGAGGATTTTCAGCACCGCCCGCGCCGTCTCGGTCGCGACCGTCACGATCCGGGTGGTGCCCTGCGCGATATCAGAGGCCGCCTCGAATGCGTCAAGATAGAGTGCGAGCCGGTTGACGTCGGCGGCACCGGCGCATTTCGGCAGCACGATTCCATCGGGTTTGCCGGGCATCACGGCGGCGAGATCGCCGAGCGTCAGATCGGTGTCGAGCGCGTTGACGCGGATATAAAGCTTCTGCTCCGGATTGCGCGCATCGAGCATCTGGCGCGTGATGCCCCGCGCAACCACCTTCTGGTCCGGCGCGATGGAATCCTCGAGGTCGAGGATCAGCGCATCGGCTGCGGTCTTCTTCGCGCTTTCATATTTCCGGGTGCTGTCGCCGGGAACGAACAGGAACGATCGCATCGCTTACGCCTTCGGCTTGCAGTGCATCAGGCCGGTGCGGCGGCAGCTCGCCACCACCTCGCCGCGCTGGTTGGTCATGGTGTGCTCGAACTCGACGATGCCCTGGGTCGGCCGCGACTTGCTGGCGCGCTTGCCGATGATCCTGGTGTGCGCCTTCAGCGTATCGCCATGGAACACCGGCTTCGGGAACTTGACGTCGGTCATGCCGAGATTGCCGACGGTCGTTCCCAGCGTCGTATCGTACACGCTCATGCCGATCATGATGCCGAGCGTATAGAGGCTGTTGAACAGCCGCTGGCCGAACTCGGTCTTCTCGGAGAAATGCGCGTCGATATGCAATGGCTGCGGGTTCATGGTCAGGAGGCTGAACATGGTGTTGTCCATCTCGGTCACGGTGCGGCTGAACTCGTGATGGAATTCCTGTCCGATCTCGAACTCCTCGAAATACAATCCAGCCATTTACCGTCCCTTGTAGTTGGGCGCCCGCTTCTCGACGAACGCATTCAGCCCTTCCTGGCAATCTTCCGTCGATGCGACCACAACGAAACTTTCCGCCGTGTTCTCCACCGAGCGGCGGAAATCGGCATCGACCGCACGCATGAAGGCGTCGCGGCCGATCTTCATCACGATCGGCGATTTCGCCGCGAGCTTGCGTGCGATCTCGCGGGGCGCGCGCGAGCGCAGTGCCCTTCGGCACCACCTCGCTGAGCAGGCCCATGCGAAAGGCGGTCGCGGCATCGAAGGGCTCGCCAAGGAACAGCGGGCCGAACGCCTGGTGCTTACCGACCAGCCGCGGCAACTGCACAAAATGGATCGCCGGGATCAGGCCGACATCGATCTCGGGATAGCCGAAGGTCGAGCCGTCGCCCGCGACGATCATGTCGCAGGAGATCGCGATCGTCATGCCGCCGGCGCGCACCGCGCCATCGATCGCCGCAATCGTCGGCTTGCCCATGCGGTACTGCGTATCGTTCAGCGCGAAATACAGCCGCTCGAGGAACGTCTTGGTCTCGATCGCGGGCTTGCCCCTGACGATGTCGAGATCGAGGCCGGCGCAAAACACCTTGTGAGCGCTGCTGATGATGACGGCACGCACCGCGTCGTCGTCGCGCGCTTTCGCCAGCGCCGCCAGCAGCGCGTCGATCAGGGGAATGCTGAGTGCGTTGACCGGCGCGCGATCCAGCACGATCTCCGCAATCTGGTCGGTGACCGAGTAACGAACGAGGTCGGTGCTCATGATGTATTGCCTCCCGTTAGCTCTTGGTCTGCCGCACCGCGCCCGAGAGCAGCAGGCCATCGATCTCGGCGGAACCGAAGCCGGCCTCCGTCAGCACGGCGCGGCTATCCTGCCCGACGTCAGGCGCGGGGCAAAGGTGATCCTCGGACAGGCTCGCGATCCCCGGCGTGCGTGGCGTGTAGACCGCGCCGACGCCGGGTGTGTCCTGGCGCACCGATGCCCTGGTCGCCTCGACATGGACATTGCGCAGCCATTCGCCGGGATCGAGGATCCGCTCGGCGATGATATCTGCCGCATGCAGCCGGGTCAGCCAGGCATCCGTCGCCTGGGTCAGGAACACCTCGCGCAATTGCGGGATCAGCGCGTCGGCCGCGTCGGCGCGCCGGGCGAAGTCGGCAAAACGCGGATCGGCGGCGAGATCCTCACGGCCGATCGCACCGCACAGCCGCTTGTATTGCGGCTCGTTCACCAGGGTGACCATCATCCAGCCGTCCTGGGTCTGGTAGGTGCCGGCCGGAACGTTCAGCGCGCGCGGCGCGCCGCCCTCGAGGATGAACTCCGCCACCTTGTGGCCGAGCAGCGCCGACGTCGACTGGCAGAGATTGACGTCGATCCAGCGGCCGGTGCCGACGGTCGCACGCGCGAATAGCGTCGTGGCGATGGCCTGGAACGCATAGACGCCGGTGACGACGTCGGAAATCGTGGTGCCGACCCGATGCGGCACGCCATCGGCGCCGAGATTGACCGAGACCAGCCCCGAGAACGCCTGCGCCACCGAATCCGAGCCGGGCCGCTTGGCGTACGGGCCGCTCTGCCCGAAGCCGCTGACCGACAGATAGACCAGGGCGGGATTGTCGCGCGACAGGCCCTCGTAGCCGAGCCCGAGCCGCTCCGCGACGCCGGGACGAAATCCTTCGATGAGCACGTCGGCCTCGCGCGACAGCCGCTGCGCGATCGCGATCCCATCCTTGTGCTTCATGTCGAGGCACAGGCTGCGCTTGCCGCGGTTGTAGACCGCCGACAGCGTCGTGTGATTGCCGTAGGTCGTGCCGAGATAGCGCGACCAGTCGCCCTCCGGCGGTTCGACCTTGATGACGTCGGCGCCGTAGACCCCAAGCAGCATCGCGCAATAGGGCGAGGCAATCCCCTGCCCGAAATCGAGGACCTTCAGCCCGCGATACGGCGCTTCATGCGTCGGCGACAGCTTGCCCGCCATTTGTCCTCCCATCGCTGTCGAAAGAGCCCTGTCCTTTGGGCATGATCCCCGCGCAACCGCTACGCGCTTGTCGCTTTTTTCCGGATCATGCCCTACAGCGCCAGATAGCGCTGCCGGATGTTGTCGTTGGCCTTCAGCTCTTCGATGGAGGATGTGTAGACGATCTGTCCCTTGTCGATAACCGTCGCGTGGCTCGCAAGGCCAAGGCAAAAATGCATGTTCTGCTCGGCGATCAATACTGTGGCACCGGTTCCGCGGAGCTGCCGCAGCAGCTCGCCGATGCGCTGCACGATGATCGGCGCCAGCCCCTCGCTCGGCTCATCCAGCAGCAGCAGAACCGGATTGCCCATCAGCGTGCGGGCGATCGCCAGCATTTGCTGCTCGCCGCCGGACAGCCTTCCGGCGATCCGGTGCCGCAGCGGCTCGAGCAGCGGGAACACATCATAGACGCGGCGGATCGACCACTCGTCCTCGCCATCAGGCCCCTTCTTCTGGCCGATGACGAGATTGTCCTCGACGGTATGCTCGGGAAAGATCTGGCGGTCTTCCGGCACGAAGCCGAGCCCGGCCCGCGCGATGTGATGCGGCCGCATTCCCGAGACCACCTGGCCGCGCAGGGTCACCCTGCCGCGGTGCGCCGGCGCCAGCCCCATGATGGCCTTCATGGTGGTCGACTTGCCGGCGCCGTTGCGGCCGAGCAGCGCCATGGTCTCGCCCTGCCGCACCGACAGGCCGACGCCGAACAGGATCTGGCTGGTACCGTAATAGACGTCGAGGTCCTCGACCTGCACCACCGGCTGCGCGCTCATGCCACCGCTCCCGCGTGGTCGTCGCTGCCGAGATAGGCCTCGATCACGGCATCGTTCCTGCGGATCGCGTCCGGCGTCCCGGTCGCCAGGATCCGGCCGTAGCACAGCACGACGATTTGGGGCGCGATCTTGAACACGATGTCCATGTCGTGCTCGATGAACACGACGGTGATCTTCTGCTTCTCCCAGAGCTCGCGCACCTTGTCGATCATGCGCCAGCGCTCCTCGGTACCCATGCCCGCGGTCGGCTCGTCGAGCAGCAGCACCTTGGGCTCGAGCACCAGCGCGAGCGCGATATCGAGCAGCTTCTGGTCGCCATGCGACAGCGTCGCCGCGGTCCGGTTGCGCTTCCCGGCGAGGCCGAGCAGCTCCATCGTATGCTCGGCGCGGTCGCGCGTCTCGGCCAGCGGAAACCGGCGATGCATCACGCCGGCGCGGCGCTGATCGGCGCAGACTGCAGCGAGCATCGTCTCCTCCACCGTCAGCGACGGGAATATGCTCGCGACCTGGAAGGCGCGGCCGATGCCATGGCGCACGATCTCCGGCGGGGCCTTGCCCGCCATGTCGACGCCGTTGAGCAAGATCTGCCCGGCATCAGGCTGCAGCGCGCCCGTGATCAGGTTGAAGAATGTGCTCTTGCCGGCGCCGTTGGGGCCGATCACGGCGGTGAGCGAACCATCGGCGAAGTCGAGCGAGACGTTGTCGGTCGCCTTGACGCCGCCAAAGGATTTCGAGAGTCCGCGAATCTCCAGCATGGCTAGCCACTCGCCTCCCGTAGACCGCCGTACGTGCTCCACGATGTGCCGGCAAGCCAGCCGCAATCGACCGGCACGTTGGCGCCGGTCATCGCGGAGGCCGCGTCGGAGGCCAGGAATGCGACGACGCGGCCGATCTCCGAGGGGTCAACAAGGCGGCGAAGTGCTGCATTGGCAGCCAACGCCGAGACATCCCGCTCCCCTCGATCGATGGCATTCTTCAGCGCCGGCGTCAGCGTATAGCCAGGGGACACGGCATTGACGCGGATGCCGGACGGCCCCCATTCGGCCGCGAGGCATTCGGTGATGGCGATCACCGCCGCCTTGGCGGGCGCATAGGCATGCAGCGGCATCGAGCGCATGCCGGCAATCGAGGCGATGTTGACGATGCTGCCGCGCTTGCGCGCGATCATCTGCCGCGCAAAGGCAACGCAGGCGACATAGGTCCCGCGCTGGTCGACGCGCACGACGTCGTCCCAGGAGGTCATCGGCAGCTCGTGCGGCCGGACCGGCACCTGGATGATGCCGGCGCTGTTGACCAGCACCGCGACCGGGCCGCAGTCGCGCTCGATCGCGGCCGCACAGGCCTCGACGCTGCGCTCGTCCGCCACGTCGGCCGCAAACGCCTTGCCACCGACTTCCGCCGCAACCGTCTGCGCCTTGGCAAGATCGCGGTCGAGAACGGCGACGAGATCGCCGGCCGCTGCGAGCTCACGCACGCACGCCGCGCCGATGCCGCTGGCGCCGCCGGTTACGACGCTGATCCGCGTCTGTGCACTCATGGCGCGCGCTCCCCGGCTTCTCCGCGACGCTGCGCGAACCATTCGACGACAAAGTCCATCAGGCCCTTTCGCAGGCCGATGGCAAAGAACAGGATCACAATGCCGAGCACGATGCCGTGATACTCGGTCAGGCGGGTAACGGTATCGTTGAGGATCAGCAGCAGCACCGTACCGACCATCGGTCCGAGGAAGGTTGTCACGCCCCCGAGCATGTTGATGAAGATGCCCTCGCCCGAGATCGTCCAATAGGCGAACTCGGGATAGGCGCCGGAGACGAACAGCGCCATGATGATGCCGCCGGTTGCCGCGAACAGCGCGGCGAGCACAAAGATCGTCAGCTTGGCGCGCCAGACATCGATGCCGATGAAGCTCGCCCGCGTGGCGTTGTCGCGGATCATGCGCAGCGTGTAGCCGAACGGCGATTGCGCGATCTGGCGCATGAGCAGCAGGCCGATTACCAGCAGGGCGCAGCTCGTGATGTAGAGATGTAGATGATTCGACAGATCGATGCCGAGAAACGGCGGCCTCGGGATCCCGCCGCGCAGGCCCTGGTCGCCGCCGGTCAGCGACTGCCACGACAGGATGGTCGAGTGAATCAGCATCTGGAATGCCAGCGTGACGAAGGCGAAATAGATCTCCTTCAGCCGCACGCAGATCGCGCCGATGACGACGGCAACGACCAGGGTCATCGCCAGCGTGGCGACGAAGGCCACCGGGATCGGCACGCCGGTCTTCTGCATCATCAGCCCGAAACCATAGGCACCGAGGCCGAAGAACATGCCGTGGCCGAACGAGATCAAACCGGTGTAGCCGACCAGAAGGTTGAGCGACGTCGCGAACAATCCGTAGGCTGCGCAGCGGATCACAAAGTCGAGCAGCTGCTTGCTGCCGAAGATGAACGGCAGCAGCGCGAGCAGGACAAAGGCCGCGAGCGCGATCAGCACATCGCGGTAACGCTGCGGCCTGGCGTCGATCCGGGCAACATCGAGGGGCTGCGTGCCCTGCCCGGCCTGCAATTCGGTCATGCGACCTCCTTGCCGAACAGCCCGCTCGGACGCGACACCAGCACGACCACCATGAACAGATACATCAAGCCCTCGGTGAACAGCGGGAAGCCGAGCGATCCGAAGGAGCGGATCAGGCCGATCAAAAGCGCGCCGATCAACGCGCCGAGGATCGAACCCATGCCGCCGATCACGGTGACGATGAAGGACTCGATCAGCACCGAGAAGCCCATGCCTGGTGTCAGCGAGCGCACCGGCGCGGCAAGCGCTCCTGCCAGTCCCGCCAGCATGCCGCCAAGCGCAAATACGCCGCCATAGATCAGCCCGGTATTGATCCCCAGCGCCGAGACCATTCCGGGATTATGCGCAGCCGCACGGATCACCTTGCCGATCCTGGAGCGCGCCAGCCCCAGGCCGAGAACAACCGCCGCGGCGAGCGCCACCCCGATCAAGAGCAGATAATATGGCGGCACCACGCCGCCGGCGATGAACAGCGGCGGCACCTGGAACGCGGCCGGCATGCCCATCGACTTGAACTCAGGCCCCCAGATCATGCGGACGACATCGTCGAAGATCAGCACGAAGGCGTAGCAGACCAGGAGCTGCATCAAGACGTCGCGGCCGTAAACCCGGCTCATGAACACGCGCTCGAAGATCAGGCCGAGGATCGCGGTGCCGACGGCGCCGCTCAGCATCGCCAGCGCGAAGCTGCCGGTGAGCTGATAGGCCGTCATCGCGAAATAGGCGCCGAACATATAGAAGGCGCCGTGGCTGAAATTGACCACCTTGAGCACGCCGAAGATCAGCGTCAGCCCAACGGCGACAAGGAACAGCAGCATGCCGATGATCAGGCCGCTGGTGGTTTGCGTCACCAGGCAGGCAGGGCTGGCGAGGCAACTGGCGAGCGCGTCGAGGTCCACGGAAAATCATCCATCACGGCGGGCCGCAACGTCGGCGCGCGACAAACATCAGATGCGAGGCGGAGGCAGCCGGCGGCAGCCTCCGCCGCACATGCGGATCAGGTGTAGCCCTTGCTCTTCTTCCACTCGGCTTCGAGCTCGAAGATGGTCTTCCAGTCTCCAGCCTTCACATCGGGCACGTAGGGCTCCTGCGGGATCGTGGTGCCCCAGCCGATGGCGTAGCCGACCAGCGTGTGATCGTCGGCGCGCATGGTCACGGTGCCGTCGGCGCCGAACGGGCACTTGATGGTGAGGCCGGTGAGCGCCTCCGCGACCTTCTTGCCGTCGGTCGAGTTCGCCTTCTTGACGGCCTCGTTGAGGAACATGACCGCCGTGGCGTTCTGCCACGACCAGTTGGTCGGGTACTCGTTGTACTTGGCCTTGTAGGCATCGCCCCAGGCCGCATTTTCCGGCGTCGGCGGGAATGTCTTGATGTAGCGGTCGCCGGAGTGGATGCCCTTGGGCAAGTTCTTCACCACCGTGAGTGCGGTGTAGTCGGCCATGTTGACCGCGAACACCTCCATCTGGGTGAACATCGCGTAGATGTTGGCCTGGTCGATGTAGGAGGTGAGATCGCCGCCCCACAGGCACGAATAAAGCGCCTGCGGCTTGGCCTGCAGGATCTTGGTCACCACCTCGGTGTAATCGGGCTGGAACAGCTTTGGCCAGGACTCGCTGATGATCTCGACGTCAGGCGCGAACTTCTTCAGGTAGAGCACGAACTCGCCGGTGGTGTCGCGGCCATAGGCATAGTCGGGCGAACAGGTCGCCCATTTCTTCAGGCCCTTGGCCTTGGCGATCCCTGCAGCGTAGCTGGCGCCGACGATCGAATCATGAATGCCCTGCCGCACACAACGGAAGGCGTTCGGGATGTGCTGCTTGGGATCGGCGGTCAGCGATGACGCTTCCGAGCAGGTGTGGATGCACAGCACGCCGAGATCGCGCGCCACTTCGTGAACCGCGAACGATCCCGAGGACGCTTCGCCGTCAAGCAGCATCTCGCAGCCGTCGGTGTTGACGAGCTCGCGCGCGATGCGCGCCGCTTCCTGCGGCTGTCCCTTGGAGTCGCGGATCACCATCTCGATCTGCCGCCCGGCAAGGCCGCCGGCGGCATTGACCTTCTCGACCTCCAGCAGCACTGCGTTGCGCGAGGACGTTCCGAGCTGCGCGACGCGGCCCGACAGAATGGTCGGCATGCCGATCTTGATCGTCTTGGCCTGTGCGCGCGCCACCCATGGCGCGGCAAAGCTCACCGCACCGGCGCCCATCAGCGCAAGCGTCGAGCGCCGGGTGATGCCCGGTTTCCGGGTCCTCTTCATCATTCCCCTCCCTGTCGGATTCGCGTTCCCAAAATCCCTGCCGGAGATCGTTCCGTCTCCATGACCACGATGTTTTCAGAGCAAGGGGGGTGACGTCAAGCCAAAGATGAATTACGACTCACAATTCATCCAGGGAGAAAACGGCGCCGGAATCGGCCCCGCGGGCGGCAAATGATCAACCTTTCCAGCTTCATCGCATTTCATGCCCGGCGGACTCCGGACCGCTGTGCGCTGAAATATCGCGGTGAGGACGTCTCCTACGCCGACTTTGATCTGCGGATCCGGCAGGTCGGCGGCTGGCTCGCGGCGCGCGGGATCGCGCCCGGCGACATCGTCGCCGTGCTGATGAAGAACAGCACGGCCTTTCTCGAGCTGGCGTTCGCGACCAGCCATATCGGCGCGGTGTTCCTGCCGATCAACTATCGCCTCTCGGCCGATGAGGTCGGCTACATCGTCGGCAATTCCGGCGCGCGCCTCCTCGTCGCCGACGAGGAGTTTGCCGCGATCGCAACCGGCGGCGCGCCGGTCGTGCTGCTCGATGAGGTCGCGCAGTCCAGCGTCACCAACCTCGCGCCCGACATCGCGCCGGCGCCGATCCATGTGCGCGGGCCGCGCGACCTGATGCGGCTGATGTACACCTCGGGCACGACGGATCGTCCCAAGGGGGTGATGCTCAGTTACGAGAACATCTACTGGAAGTCCGCCGACCAGACCTTGGTGCTCGGGCTCAACGCCGACACGCGGCTGCTCGTCGTCGGCCCGCTCTATCACGTCGGCGCGCTCGACCTGCCCGGCATCGCGGTGCTCTGGCATGGCGGCATGCTGTGCATTCACCGCACCTTCGAGCCTGAACCTGCGCTCGCCGCGATCGAGCGGGAGAAGCTGAACGCGGCGTGGTTCGCGCCGGTCATGACCACGGCCCTCCTCACCTGCCCGAACCGCGAGCGCTACGACGTCTCCAGCCTGCAATGGGCGATCGGCGGCGGCGAGAAGACACCGGAAGTCCGCATCCGCGCCTTCTCTGACTATTTCAAGAACGCGCGCTACATCGATGCCTACGGCCTCACCGAAAGCTGCGGCGGCGATACCTTCATGGACGCCGGCCGCGAGATCGAGAAGATCGGCTCGACCGGCCGCGCCATCGCCCATGTCGAGATCGAGATTCGCGACGATGCCGGCAAGCGCCTGCCGGCCGGCCAGAACGGCGAGATCTGCCTGCGCGGCCCGAAGGTCACGCAGGGCTACTGGAAGGATCCGGAGAAGACCGCATCCGCGTTCTTCGGCGACTGGTTCCGCACCGGCGATGTCGGCTATCTCGACGATGACGGCTTCCTGTATCTGACCGACCGCAAGAAGGACATGATCATCTCCGGCGGCGAGAACATCGCCTCCTCCGAGGTCGAGCGCGTCATCTACGAAATGCCCGAAGTGCGCGAGGTCGCGGTGATCGGCCTGCCGGACGCGCGCTGGGGCGAGAAGCCGGTCGCGATCGTGGTGCTGGCCGACGACGCCAAGCTCGACCTGCCCGGTCTCACCGACCACTGCCGGACACGGCTCGCCGGCTTCAAGGTGCCGCGGCAGCTCGTCATCCGCGACAGCCTGCCGCGCAATCCATCCGGCAAAGTGCTCAAACGCGTGCTCCGCGCCGAACTCGAGGCCACCGCATGACGCAAGCGACAACCGCCAAAGTGACAAAGCTCAACCGGGTCGAGCGCAACGCCTGGACCAAGCAGAAGATCTTCGACGCCGCGACCAAGGTCGTCGGCAAATACGGCTATGCCGAAGCCTCGGTCGCGCGCATCACCGAGGCCGCCGGCGTCGCGCAGGGCACCTTCTACAATCATTTCGAGAACCGCCAGGAGCTGCTCGACCAGCTGCTGCCGAAGATCGGCCTCGACATGGTCCGCTTCATCCATGCGCGCACCGGCACCGCAAGCGAAGCCCGGCAGGAGGTCGAGCGCTTCAGCGCCTTCTTCGATTTCATCCGCGAGGTGCCGGAATTCCTGCGCATCCTCAACGAGGCCGAATTCTTCGCGCCGATCGGCTACCAGAAGCATTTTGACAACATCTCGAGCGCCTATGTGCGGATCCTGCAACGCGCGCGGGCTGCCGGTGCGACCAACGCGTTCAGCGACGAGGAATTCGAGGCCATCGTCCAGGTGCTGATGGGCGCGCGCGGTTATCTCAGCCGCCGCTATTCCTATTCCGAGCGCGGCGTCACCGCGGTGCCCGACTATGTGATCACCGCCTATCAAAAACTGGTCACCCGCGGCCTGTTCACCACCAGCGACAAGGGAAGAAAATCATGAGCGCTGAGGGCACCATCCTCGTCACCGGCGGCAGCCGCGGCATTGGTGCGGCGACCGCGACACTGCTCGCCGATCAGGGGCATCGCGTCGTCATCGTCGACATCGCGCCCGAGCCGCTGGTTGGAACTGCCGCCGTCCTGTGGCCGGCGCCGTTCGACGTCGCGAACGAGAGCGCCGTTGTCGCGGGCATTGCCGATATCGAGACCGCGCATGGTCCGATCAGCGGCCTCGTCAACGCCGCCGGCGTGTTCGGTAAGATGCACACGATCGAACGGGTGCGGATGGAGCAATGGGACCGCGAGGTCAATATCGATCTGCGCGGCACCTTCCTGGTCGCGCGCAGCGTCGGCATCGCCATGGCGAAGCGGCGGCATGGCGCGATCGTCAACGTCGCCTCGGTGGCCGGCATGACGTCGGGCCCGATCCACGCCTATACCGCGGCGAAGGCCGGCGTCATCCAGATCACGCAGACGCTCGCCGCCGAATGGGGCCGTTCCGGCGTCCGCGTCAACGCGGTGTCGCCCGGCTTCACCCGCACGGCAGCGCTCGAGGCCGGCATCGCATCGGGCGCCCTGAACAAGGACCTGCTGGCGCGGCCGACCGCGCTGAACCGGCTGGTCGAGCCGATCGAAGTCGCGCAGGCGATCGCATGGCTGCTCTCGCCGCAGAGCAGCGGCATCACCGGCATCAACCTGCCGGTCGATGCCGGCTACATCGCAGGCACCACCTGGGCCGCCTATGGCGGCCTGCCGGAAGCCCCACGCAGCTGAGGACAACGCATGAATATCGAGCTTCCGCGCAAACACCTCGATCTGTCCTCCGCCATCGCCGAGGGTGACATCCGCGTGCTGCTGATGGTGCTGGTGCACATGACCGGCGACGAGAAGTGGCTCGAGCCGCCCTACAAGCCGAAGCGCGACGTCCGCCTGATCCCGGATCCCGACGCCGGTGTGCCTCAGGAGATCCAGGACGAGATTCGCGCGGCGGTCCTGAACCTGTTCGCGAACGGCACCCCGAAGCCCGTCATCACCGATCCCGGCAATGAGCTGATGCTGCGGATGATGCGCGCGACGCTCGGCGACAATGTCGCGCCGGAATATGCGCCGCTGATGCGGGAGGAGATGGGCTTCATCCCACGCGACGCGCGCTGGCGCGAGCGCCCTTCTGGCGAGAAGCTGGCGCAGCAGCATGTGCTGATCGTCGGCGCCGGGGTCTGCGCGATCGCGCTTGGCGTCGCGCTCGGCCGGCTCGGCATCCCCTATACGATTGTCGAGAGGCAGGACGAGATCGGCGGCACCTGGTACGTCAACCGCTATCCCGGCTGCGGCGTCGATACGCCGAACCACTCCTATTCCTTCTCGTTCGGCGCCCGCAATCCGTGGACCCGCTATTTCGCGCAGCGCCAGGAGCTGCTCGATTATCTGCTCAAGGTCGTGCGCGAATACGACATCCGCAAGCATGTCCGCCTCAATACCGAGCTCGTCGCCTCGCGCTGGGACGAAGGCAAGCGACGCTGGATCTCGACGCTGAAGACTGCCCGCGGCGAAGAAACCTTTGAATCCACCGCGCTGGTCAGCGCGATCGGCCAGCTCAATGATCCCCTGCCTGCCCGCTTTGAGGGAGACGAGGCCTTCACAGGCCTGAAGGTCCATTCGGCGCTGTGGTCCGACGACATCAAGCTCGACGACAGGCATGTCGCCGTGATCGGCACCGGCGCAACCGCGATGCAGCTGGTGCCGTCGATCGCCGACCGCGTCGCCTCGGTCACCGTCTACCAGCGCACCGCGCAATGGGCGCGGCCGGTGAAGGGCTATTCCGATCCGATCACCGAAGGTGCGCAGTGGCTGCTCGCGCATCTGCCGTTCTATGTGCAGTGGTATCGCTTCAACATGTTCTGGCGTTACGGCGACGGATTGCTGCCGTTCCTGCGCAAGGATCCGGCCTGGCCGCATCCGGACCGCGCCGTCAACAAGGGCAACGACCGGCATCGCCAGGAGCTCGCCGACTTCATCCTGTCCGAGCTGAAGGATCGCCCCGACCTGATCGAGAAATGCATGCCGACCTATCCGCCCTACGGCAAGCGCATCCTGCTCGACAACAACTGGTTCAAGACGCTGACCAAACCGAATGTCGAGCTGGTCACCGACAAGATCGACCATTTCGATCGGCACGGAATCGTCACGGCCGACGGCACGTCGCGGCAGCACGACGTCGTCGTGATCTCGACCGGCTTCAAGGTCTCCGAGATGGCGGCGCGGCTCAACATCACCGGGCGTGACGGCAAGAACCTCAAGCAGACCTGGCACGACGACAATCCGACCGCCTATCTCGGCCTCACCGTGCCTGATTTCCCCAACCTGTTTCTGATGCTTGGTCCCAACTCGGGGCCCGCGCATGGCGGCAGCGTGATCTTCCAGTCGGAATGCCAGAGCCGCTACATCTCCGCCTGCCTTGTCGAGATGATCGAGAACGACATCGCCGCGATCGACGTGCATCCCGACGCGCATGACGCGTATATCCGCAACGTCGACGCCGAGCATGAGCAACTGATCTGGACGCACCCGGGCATGACGACCTACTACCGCAACAGCGGCGGCCGCGTGTTCTCGGCGATGCCGTGGCGGTTCGTCGACTACTGGAAAATGACGCACGATCCGGACTTCACCCAATATCGAAAGACCAAGGCGCGACAGGACTCCTGACCTGAGTTCCCTCGCTCGTTAACTTGACAGAAGGCCATAACTGCCGCAGCATTTCGCTGACTGCACCTGTTGGGGTGCTGGAGCGCTTGCTCCTCGCGTCGCAGGAATTGACGGACGATTATGGGATCGGCCGCCAGGCAGCAGAAGCGGACAGATGTCCGTTGGACCACCCCTCGGAGAGGAGCATGACGCCACCGGCGAAAGCCAGCGACCTTGCTCAGCGGCAAGGTCACGGTGCACGTTGAGGCGAACAGCAGCTGCTAGCCGCGTGCACTGCCGACAATCTGAAGATATCCGCAGGACGAGAGCGCAAAGGCCACGCGCTTTTAGGTCCCGAAACACCACTGGTCTTTACCAGACATCCTTCGCTAAAACGAAGTAGCAGGGCCCCGCAAGATGCTTGAATGCACCGGGGCCCATTCGTTTGCCTGCCATCTCCCTTCATCAGGCCGCATTGCACCCCCGCGCGGGATCGGAAACAATTGTCCCGACCGGGTGAGGAACGATGATGGAAAAGCCGCGCGTACGCATCTACACCGACTACAAGTCTCCCTATGCCTACGTCGCCAACAAGCGGCTA
This sequence comes from Bradyrhizobium sp. USDA 4506, assembly GCF_054058795.1. Classification (NCBI taxonomy): domain Bacteria; kingdom Pseudomonadati; phylum Pseudomonadota; class Alphaproteobacteria; order Hyphomicrobiales; family Nitrobacteraceae; genus Bradyrhizobium; species Bradyrhizobium sp. USDA 4506. The sequence goes on from NZ_JBSSBM010000002.1 coordinate 4,321,680, forward strand.
TTCGAACTCGAGGAGATCTACAGCGTCGATTTGGAATGGCTGCCCTACACGCTTCGCATTCCCGAATTCATGGGCACGGTCGAGGAACGCACGCCGCACTTCTGGCGCAAGGTGCGCTACGCCTACATGGATGCGCGGCGGTTCGCCAACGCGCAGGGATTGACCATGAAGGGCCCGCGCCGGATCTACGACGCCTTCTACGCCAGCGCCGGGATGCTGTTCGCGCAGCGTCACGGGCTGTTCCGACCCTATCACGACACGGTGTTCCGGAGATTCTGGAACCATGAGCTCGAGATCGACGAACTGCCCGAGATTGCCGACGTGATCACCGCGGTCGGCGGCTCCGCCGACGCCTTCGAGGCCTATGTTCGCGGTCCTGCCCGCGCCGAACATGATCGCATCATCGACGAGGCCGAAGCCCTCGGCGTGTTCGGCGTGCCCAGCATGGTGTTCAACGGCGAGTTGTTCTGGGGCGGCGACCGCATCGACATGCTGATCGAGCGGATCAAGCAGCCTGAGACGATTGCGATCGCGCTTGGCAGCCGGCACCGGACGTAGGCGCCGACCGTTTCGAATCGGCCTATCGTCGCTGATCGATCAGCCTCCGTTCAGGATCGCCCAGCACCTGGTGCGTTCCAGCACCGGCTTCAACGCCGCGCGCTCGCCGGCATCGAGCGCGGCAAACTTCTCGCGCAGCTGCTGCAGGCATTTGACCTGATATTTGAACGGCGCCAGCGCGTAGGGCAGTCCCCAGACGTTGATCTCGAGCCGTTCGAGGCCCTTCGCGAAGGCATCCGCGTTGGCCGCCAGGAACGGCAGATAAAGTTCGCCGGCGATCCGCAGCAGCGCCTCCGCGAATCCGCCAAGCGCCTGCTCACGAGGATACCAGTCACCCTCGACACCTGACGCATCGTCGAGCCGCCGCACCCAGTGATCGGTGAACGGCGCGCGCTCGCGCATGATCCGCATCGGGGTCGGGTCGGTCGCCATCTCGCTGAGCTGGCCGAACCAGGCAAAATCCGCCAGCGACGGCCGGCTGCCGAACAGATAGCTCCTCATGCCGACCTGAGGCTCGAACGCGGCAAGCGTACGCCGGTAGCTCTCCTCCAGCAGCGGCCTGTTCTCATCCGTTGCGCCGAGAATGACCATGCGCGAAATCTGCCGCTGCCGGAACTCCTCGATCTCCTCGCAGCTGCCGGCCTCGGCCTCCGATGTCGACCACTCCTCGCCGGCCCAGCGCGAGACATAGGCCTGGTCTTCCGGATCCCACCAACGATAGAGAAACAACGGCTTCACCGCCCATTCGTCGGCGAGGTCCTCGAGCAGATCGCAGATGAAAGCGATGGCCTTGTCTTCGGGGATCACCGACCGTCCCTGATGCCGCGCTTCCAGATCATAGGCCAGCGTCGTGGTCTCGCCGCGGTAGCTGCCGTCGGGATATTGCAGCACCGGGATCAGCATCGGCTTCAGATGCGCGGTTGCCTCGCGCAAAGCCTTGGTCATGATCACCCAGTCGTGCGGGATCCGACGGTAGCGCATCAGCGCGCGCAACTTGATCGCATAGGGCGAGGCGGTCGAGCCGATCAGGCGATAGCGGTTCTCCGTCATGGCGACGCCTCCGAAAATGCCGGATTGCCGTACGGATAGAACTGCGCGAGATCGACGTTCTTGTACGGCAGCTTGTCGAGACGCGTGGTACCGAGGAACGGCTCGTCGGGTTCGACCAGGAGGATCGTCTTGGCAAATCCATTGTCGTCGAAGCCGCGCCGGAAATGGACCCGCGACTTGATCGCCATCACGTCAAAGGCGCCGATGTCGGGCACCAGCGCCTTCAGCGAAAACGGCTCCATGATCTGCACCAGATAAGTGGACAGGATCAGCACATTGTTGCGGCCGAAGCGCACGCAGACCCAGAATTGGCCGTAGCCCTCGCCCGCCGCCGAAACCGTACCCTGAATCCGAACCGGATCGCCTGCCGACTCGTCGGCGCGGCCGCCGATCTCCATGTCGAAGGTATCGCCGGCCTTGGCGCCGGCGGCCTTCAGGCTTGCGGTCGCCCTGGCGTCGGCGATGGTCGCGATCACGGTGTTGGCGAGGTCCTGCGCGATGATCTCACGCAGCAGCCAGGTCGCCGACCCCGACCGGTCGCTGTGATCGGCCAGCACCACCGGTGTATTGCCAGCGGCGACGGCCTGCTTGGCCAGCGCAACACCCTCGGTGATGCTGTACAGCCTAGTCGATTGCAGCAAGGCTTCGCGCAGCCGCCAGATCGTGCCGGCGAGATCGCGCGCGACCTGCTCGGCGAGCTTTGGATTGTCGTTGGTCAGAACCTGCACGGTCATGCCGAGATCGGGAACGTCGGCGAACGGGAAGCCGAAGAAGATGTTGACGTAGACGTCGACCTCGCGCGCCTCCCAGACCAGCGCGCGCTGCACGAGGTCCATCCAAGGCCGCGCCCCGGTCCATTGCAGCACCGTGGGCAAGATCACGGGAACCTTGATCGTCCTGTGCGCCGGCTTGTAATCGCCTCGGATCGCCCGCACCAGCATACGCGCCGCGCGTTCGCCCTGCAGATGCGCGTCATAATGCGGGAAATATTTGACCGCGAATGCCATGTCCGCCTGCTCGAGGAACGCCTCGTCCTCATTGCCGTGAGGATCAAACGTCGCCGCAATGAAGGCGGAGCGGCCGACCACTTCGCGCACCTGCCGCGCCAGATCGGCTTCGGGACGCGGCACGCCGCGCACGGCCATCGCGCCATGCAGGCACAGATAGACGCCGTCGAACGGTCCCTCCTCCTTCAATCCGGCGATCATCTTGCCGGTGAAGGTGCGATAAGCTTCCTCGGTAATCCAGCCGGATCCGGTGTAAGTCTTCGGCCACAGCGGGGATTCGATGCCGACCAGTTCGACCTCGGAGAACTCGCGCGCCACCTGCACGAAGCCGCCCATATAGTTCTTGGGATCGAACCGCAGCAGCGCCTCGCCTTTGGCCGGCGAGCCCGGATAGATGAAGTCGTCGAGCGTGGTCTCGTTCGGCAGGAACGAGACGGTTTCGTGGGAGAAATGCAGGACGGCGATACGTATCTTGCGATCGCTCATTTTGGTGCGCCTCGGCTGTTTTCCGCATTGTGGCATTGAAGGCGCTGCGCGCCAATCCGCATTCGGTTTTTGCCCGCCAGACCTGCAAATAAGCAGGCGCAGCACAGCTTGCCGCCGCGCGGATTCTGCTATGGTCGCCTCAACAATCGGGCCGCGGCCCCGCAGATATCTCAAGGAGAGAACGCCATGAATCCCCCCGTCAGTTCGCCCGCGATCAAGGTCGTCAAATCGGTTCGCGAGCAGGTGAGCGCCGAGGAGTGGCAGGCCCGCGTCGATCTTGCCGCCTGTTATCGGCTGACGGCGATGTACGGCATGACCGAGATGATCGCGAACCACATCTCCTGCCGCGTGCCCGGCACCACCGACCAGTTCCTGATCAACGCCCACGGCATGCTGTATGAGGAGATCGACGCCTCCAGCCTGATCAAGGTCGACGTCGAGGGCAACACGCTGCTCAACGCCACCGACTACGACGTCAACGTCGCCGGCTTCGTCATTCACAGCGCCATCCACATGGCCAAGCACGACATGGATTGCGTCGCGCACACCCATACCCCGGCCGGCATGGCGGTCTCGGCGATGGAATGCGGCCTGCTGCCGCTGGCGCAGACCTCGATGCGCTTCCTGCACATCGCCTATCACGACTTCGAGGGCATCGCCGACAATGTCGACGAGCGCGAACGCCTGGTCCGCGACCTCGGTGACAACGAGGCGATGATCCTGCGCAATCATGGCCTCTTGGTCGTCGGCCGTACCGTGCCCGCCGCCTTCAACGTGCTGTTCCGCCTCGAGCGCGCCTGCCAGACCCAGGTGATGGCGCTGTCCTGCAATACCAAGCTGATCTATCCGCCGCAAAACATCCTCGAAGACACTTATGAGCGGATGCTGCCGAAGCCGGGCCGCGCCGCCCGCAACGGCGAACTCGCCTGGCCCGCGCTGCTGCGCAAGCTCGACCGGGCGGATCCGTCGTATCGGGATTGAGAGCGAAAGCCGGCTTAGGCCTTCTCCATTCGTCGTCCCGGCGAAGGCCGGGACCCATAACCACAGAATAGCGTTGTTGAAAAACAGGCCGTGGCCCAGCGTCGCGCCACAATTCGCATTCGTGGCAATGGGTCCCGGCCTTCGCCGGGACGACGCTGAAATTGTTGCACGATCTGTGAGTCACACATCCCATTCTCGCGGCGCCTTTCGCCCGAGCTTTGCTGTTCGTTTCACCCTCTGAAAGAGAGGGCGCAGGGAAAGCTGGGTGCCGATCGCACCCATGGGCCCCGAGCAATGGGTAGTAAGCTCGGGGGTAGGACCACAGGTGTAACCGGAAACAACCCGGCTTTCCCAGCGCGATGGGCTACGGCTTATTTCGTGCTCTCCCCGGCGAGACTGGGCTTGCTTGTCACCGTCTTCGCAACGCGCATCGCGCAATTCGAAAAGACACCTACCGCTAGGGCGTCAGGACCACACGACTTGATGTCTAGCCACTTTTTCGACTTGTTGAAAACGGTGGAAGTGCCGGAAAATAAAGGCATTTTCCGCATTGTGTTGGGCGAGCGAGTTGCCCGTCCGGACCCGCTGGGCCCCGATAGGCCCTAGTTTCACGTATGCGCGAGCGCGGCTGGCCCGGTGCCCTGTAGCCCCCTCGCGCCGGGCCGCTGTTTGGCCTTCCTATCGCGGCCGTAAGCGCTCGGATTGCGTGTGTCCTTCTTGCTCAGGAAGCGAAGACGAAGCGTGTGCCCGTGTAGGAGCGCAGGAGCTTGTTCGGCACCTCGGCCTTGGCCATCTCGTAGAACGGCTCACCAGTGCAGTGCAGTGGAATAACGTAGTCGATATCGATACTCTTGAGCGCTGTGATCGTGTCGCGCACATAGCCTTCGTTGTAGGGCGCGAGGTGGAAGCCGCCGATCACCGCATGAACCTTGTTGACGCCCGAAGCCGCTTGGGCCTGTTTGATTGCGTTGATCACCCCGCGATGACTGCAAGAGGTCAATACGATCAACCCGCGGCCTCTTAAATTGAATGCGGTGGCGATCTCGTGCCGGAACTGGTCCGGGATGACAGCCTTCGTCCGTTCGTCCTCTGGAAGCTTGTCGGCATAGCATCCAATGCCGTGGTCCACGCCGATCCTCATGGCGCTGGGGGACAGCAGCTTCTCAAAGCTTGTCTGGTCGATGTGTCCTGTGGTGAAGCCGTGATCGGCGACCAGTGCCGGTCCTTCTACATAGGTGACTGCAACATTGGCGTCTTCCAGCGCTTTCCGATCCAAGGCTCCGAAGTCGCCGCGCACCGGCGGAGCGGTCCATTCGCGCGAGCAGAATGCTTCCTCGCCGCCGATGTAGATAGGCAGCTTGGCTTTCAGCTTGCTGCTGTTTTGCTTTAGGAAGCCAGCAAGACCGCCAAAATGATCGTAGTGACCATGGCTCAAGACAAGGGCGTCAAGCGCGGCCGGATCGATGCCGACGAGATTGGCATTGTTGACAAGCGTGTCAGGTGAGAAGCCGAAATCCACCAAGACATTACGTGCCTCGGTGCCGCGCCGCGTCTCGACGTGCATCGACAGGCCGAACTCACTGATCAGCGTTTTACCGGCGGCTTGCCTCCGCCGATGCCCCAGCCGAAGTGTTCGATCTCTACATCGGCAACCTTCCGGCTCGGTGCCACGGCGAATTGATAGCTGTCGACCACTACACGTACTGCCACGCGGTCGATCTCCGGAACCTTACCCGCCATCGCTTCTGCCCGCACCGGCTTCGCGCCGCCCATCAACGACGCCACGACGGCGCTGAACAGGGCAGCACCACCGCCGCACACCACATCGCGTCGATGAATTGCGTTGCACTGGCAAATGAACATAGTCAAATCCTCCCTTTGCGCGGCCTTTGCTGCCGCAAGGCATCGCGCGGAAACGCACTCCAACCAAGGGCGGAGGCGTTGGAGTGCCGAACACACCAGCGTCTGGCAGCCCGCACACCGAGGATCATTGCATCCTATCCCCCGTTGGACATCGTGGCGAGTGTCATTCGGCACGGGCGAGGCCGAGCCAAGTTTCGACGGCAAGGTAGAAGCTGGCCGTGCGCGCGTGTGATCGGGGATACAAGCGCAGTGCTTGGTCCGGTTCGGTCAAAAGGCGGCATACCGGAGTTACTCGCCGAAGGTCTGCTCCAGCCCTAAAAGCGGACATGGCCGCTGTTAGCAGCATGCTGTCCGCTCCCGATGCGCGCCGTCTGCCGCCGCCGTGGTGTCGCGGTCGCGTCGAGGACGACAAGGTGATCGATCTGCCCGAGATACCGTGGAGGGCGTGAACTGATCGTGCGGAGAGTTGGCCTGCAAGCCGCGCTTGACGCGCGGCGCAAGCGAACATCAATCGGATGACCGCACACGCCAAGCAGCAAACTGGCTGGCGACCGACAAGAGATGCTCCTGCGAAAAATTTGCAGCTTCTTGACCAGCATTGCGCGCTGTGCGGCGACCTGCTTCTCGGTGCCGCCGATCTCCAGCCCAGTTGTCCTGTCCGATTTGCCTTGGGCGAAACGCCGCAATAGCTGCTTCTCGCGCGGGCTCAAGATCGGCGGTCGTTCAAGCATCGGCGGCCCTAGCTGTCCGTCGAATTGGGTCAGGACACGAACAGCGCCGCAATTGCCATCGCTATCGGGAGCAACCCGAGGCCGATGATGCCCATGGTGAACGCGATTTCGCGATGAGGCAGCGGTTGGAATGGGTGATGCATGACCATGCCCTCCTCGACCCCACCAGCAGCCCCAGCGTCCGCGCGGTCGGATCGGCGCTGGAACTATGCACCCAAAGGGAGACATCCGCCAGACCTGCAACCGAGCACATCACGGTGAGCGTAACTCCGGGGTCGAGGACGATGCCGCGCTCGATCTCGACGTATTACGGCGCGACCGTCGAGCGGTGGCAGCCCCTCCGCAATCAGTCGACAGGGTCCTGTGGAGGCCGGAACTTGGCGCGGGGACCGCGCGACGGCGACGTGTGAGGATATTTGCCATCGCGCATTTTCGATTTTATTTTTGTACGAACTGGCACAAAAAGGCGGTGCGCGATGTGGCGCAATGCCGTCGTCCGACATTGTCGAAGTCCGAGCCGTCAGTGCAGCCGTCGCGCCTATCGTACTTGTCGTAACTCTTGAGCAGATCGTCTGCGAACAGGTCTTCGCCAACAACGGAGCTCGCGCATGACCATGAACAGCATCGGTATCCCCGAAGGTTTCGAGCCTCACTTCCGCAAGAGCCCTTTCACCGATCCTTGGGAACCGCTCTATTCGAAGCGCACGGACAAAGCCGTGATCATCGGATTACGGCTGGCCAAGCCGCACACCAATGCGCGTGGCAACGTTCATGGCGGGCTGATCTCCGCGCTTGCTGACAACGCGATGGGCTATAGCTGCGCACAGGCGATTGGCTGGGCATCGTCGCTGGCGACAATCACTCTTGCGGTCGACTTCACCGGCATCGCGCAGATCGGGCAATGGATCACCGTGGACAGCGAGGTGATCAAAACCGGCAGAACGATCTGCTTCGCACAAAGCCTAATCAAGGCCGACGACAGTGTAATCGCGCGTGCGAACGCCACGTTTCGCGTGGTGCCGAAGCATGAGGGTGACACTCATCCCCGTTAGCGTCTACGTCCGATCCGGGTCAAAACGCGACTTGCGTTCTACGTCGGCTCTTAGGCCGTACCGGACGTTCACCACACCGCTGTCGCGGTAGAGCACGACGGCCCGACGCCCGCGAGTAGGAAAGTGGCTCCGCTACCCAGCGACAGATTGGCCGGGCGCTCTGCCAGCCTTTAGCTGCGCAAGGCGGCGCGGAAGCCGACGAAGCTCAACGCGCCCGCCACAATGACGGCAATCCAGCTCGGCCAGAACGGTACATCGACGCCATTCAACGTGATGGACCAACCCATCACAATCCGGATCAACTGCAGAAGCGCGATCAGGGCAAAGAAGGCGGCGGCAAGTGTGCAGAAGGTTCTTACGGTCATTGCCCATCTCCGATGGCACACGAGGACCTGCTCGTCCCGTACACCAAAATGGGGAGGGGCGCGGCTCGGCGGCCACTCGCCTTTAGGAGTACACGGCCCTAGATCAGCCCATTGCCGCGCTGCTTGAGCGCCCAATGCCGGTAGGCCTCGTCCTCGTAGGGATCATCCTCTGTCGGCGGCGGGATCAGCTTGGCACCTTCGCGGCGGAAGTGATCGAGGCCGCGACCCATCGCCTTGCCCTTGATCGTGTGCTGATCATGAGCCCAGTCCGGTATCGTCGGGGCGAAATCCTCCAGCGATGACCGCAAGCCGATGGCCGCCGCGAAATGGCAGCCCGCGCGCGACTTCGGTGCAGGCGCCATCATGCGGATGGCATTGCCGATCATCAGGCGCGCTTCGCCGATGCTCTTATTGTACCGTTCCTTGCTCTGCGCCACGGCGGCGGCGACGAACGGCACCACATGCGGCGCGGCCGACGTGTCGCCTACGCGATCTTGTATGCAGCAGACTTGCCGCTGGCGCGCTCGCTCGTGTGGAACATCCCGACCATCGGCATACTCATGAATGTTGCGGCGGTATTCCTGAGGTGAGCGGTCGCGCATCGGGCTCGCGTAGCCCCTACGCCGAGCGGCCTTGCTGCTCGCCCCAATTGCGCCAGTGAGTGGGATGAACCTCCACGGCGCGGTTCGTTGCCGTCTTGATCCAGCCATTGTGGTCACGACGACAGGGGAAGATCAGAGAGTATATGTCCCCCTTAGCGTCGATAACGGCCAATTCCAAGTCGCGATCGAACGGGGCGGTTTCAATCGGCATCCACATCATCACTGACTAGCCGGCGAACCGGCGCGGCTCATTGATTATTGTCAACGGCGTCCTCAATCCTTACCGCGTGACCGTCGATTTTGCGCCTGCCATTCGGCTAGCTTGGCTTCCTCCTCGGCCAAAAGCTTGTGCAAGGTCTCGATCTTCCGAGCGTTGGCTTCCGTTTCCAAAAGTTCTTTGTGTGAGCGATGTTGGCCCGAAAGATGAAATCGGCCATGGTTGCTGCCGTTATGATTGAGCTAGCTTCATCGTGCCACAACCGGCGTGTAAATTGGAAGCCGGTTGGCTCGCCCGCAGGATTGAAACCACGCCAGGACAAAATGGACGAGATCGAGAAACACGGCCTCAAATTGATCGACGTCATGAAGGCCGCCGGACTTGGCGCGGGACAGGTCATCCGCCGAGAGACGATTGATGCGGTTTGGAGCGCTGCTGGTGCAAAGCGCGATGATCTAGCTGCCGGGCTCAAGTTTGCCGAAAGCTTCGGCTGGATCGAGGACCGCGATGGCAGCGGGACTTTCGTGAGGCTGACCCCTGCCGGTGAAGCGATAGTTGCGGTTTAATGTAACGTCTGCCGTCGGTGATGCCGCGACACGTGATCAACGAGCTCCGCGTTCAAACAGTTTAGGATGTGCTCCAACTGCTCATTGACCAGCAAGAGCGCCCTGAGAGCGCTCCGCACATCGCCGTCACAGGCGGCAACGATCTCGTCTAGCTCCCGGTCATACTCGTCCAGATAATCGTTGGTCGTTGGGTGCGGCATGCGAACAACATCCAACCAGAAAATGTCTTGTCGAAACAACGAGCGCAGCATTTCTCCTCGATATTCACAGGCAGGCGCGAAAGAGCCGGTTGCATTTCTGCGGGCCGCGCTCTGCTCTGAACGGATACTTTCAGCCTTTTGGGAGACAATATGGTCGAGGTGTATTTCAACGTCAGGCGCGATCTCCTCGTTGTGAAAAAAGGATTTCCAGTGCCGGACATCAGCGCTCAGGGCAAATGGCGCAAGAGCAAGAAGAGGGTCGTCAGGGTTAGCGAGGAGATCAGGCAGGCGGTTCAGAGCCACGGCTATTACATGCGCAGGCTGAGCGATCTCAAGAAGAACTAACTGCCGAAAAAACGCGTGGCGCGCATGCAAAAGCCCGGCCGTCAATGAGACGGCCGGGCGGAGAGGAAATATGAACTCGATGAACACCGCGAATATGCTGCGGCGCGGGAAAAACTTCCATCCCGGACGAATACGGGTGGCGGCCGGTGCCTAGACGCACTCGCGTGGGGGCGGCTGTTAACCGCCAGGCCGAGGCGAGAATGCATCCACGGACGCGGCTATTCGGGTCGCCAATTCAGTGGCGGTCGGCGTGGACTGCGTTTCGAGCGGCGAGCCGACGGAATGGACCGCTGCCAATCCAGCACCAGCGGTCCAAACAGCTATCGCAATTGCAGCGAGATATTCGATCCTCATGGCGATGGTCCCTTGCATCGGCCCCATCAATTAACCCGACACTTTTGGAATTGGTTCCCGAGCGCGAGCGATTTCCTATGAGTATCGCCGGCGTTGCCCGGCGCTTTGCATGGTCGATGCTTCGGCTCTGTGCTCCGTAGGTTCCTCATTCCGTTCGCGATCAGAATTGGGGAACGAAGAGGCTAGCCAAGACTTAGAAGCCATGAGGCCGCCGCTCGCTGGTGAACAACCCGGCGCATGTCGCAGATAGCCAAAGGTCGTTACCAAAGACCCGCTGTTGTCAAAAACCAGCGCTCGCGCAAGATAGCCAAAAGCGGCGGTCTCCGGTTTAGTCACAATCGCTAGCCGCGCCCCGATGTGTTTGCGGGGGGAGCGCACTCTCGGCCTGCCGGTGCGTTGTTCATTCCGACCGGAGGCTGTGTAATGCGCAACCGCATCGACATCGACCACGTTCACAGCCGGGCCATTGTCCGGGAGATCGGCGAGACGCTGCGAGCGTCGCTGGAACCAGAGACGGAACTCTCGCCGAGGCTCAAAATGCAAATCGACCGGCTCCGCGAATTTGAAGAGCAGTCGCCCTCAATCATTCCAGCGGGTGAGCGCTGGGATAAGCCTCGTCGTTGAGCCGGGAGAAGGACTGGGTCCTCACATCGGCTGCGCCGTGCCAGTGCGCGCGTTCCTTTCAGAACAGCCCGATCACGATGAAAAAGGCGACCTCAGTCAGGAAAGTGACGCTCATAATCGCAACTATGAGGAAGGCGTTGCCCGCTGACAGTGGGATCATGATATGCCTCGCATCTTGCGAAGCCCCGAAGCCTCCAAGCGCTAATTCTCCGAGGGCCGGAATGTTTCGGTTCCCGAACGCGGGAGCGGATGTTGCGATCGGTGCTGTCGTCCTGGTTCCACTCGGGAACGCGGTTCAAATATTGAGCCTGATCTGATCTCAGCATCGAGGCCCTAACCTGAGACGGCCTTACCATGCGGATACCAAGAGGGCGACGGACGTGATCAGAGTTGCCGTGCTGAGGGCCACCACGACAAGGGCTTGTTCACTGTGCGCTTGCAGGTTTTTGTCGTCCATTGTCGCCAATGCTGGCTCGCGTATCTCGTTCCTAATTGGGATAAGGCGGTCGTTCCAGAGCGCGCGCGGGAAGACATCAACTCCCGGCGTCACCGGAACTTCCAGTGCCTTGATCGCCTGCGCCGAAATCTCGGCGGGGTCCCTGAGACCAGATTGCGCGACCTTGATAATCGTCTTCGCGATCATTTCCGTCAGCGGGTCATCGCGATCTTTGACGCTGAGCGCGTGCAGCTTTTTCAATAAGGTTGGCGTCTTTCGACGCCATGGCGTCGATTTGTAAGTGCGAATAGATGGACATATTTTGCCCTCTCAGCCCGGTGGCAGAGGTTACCACGACAACCCTGCTCCCCCGGGAAAGCTGCGCTTACGGCACTCGATGCGCGAGCAGACCTGGCTTCGGGGCATTCTTCGGCGGCGGTCCCATCGTCAGCCAAACGGCAAAACCCAACAGAACCGACGCCACCAATAGTCGGAACAATAGATGCAAAGGCCGTCCCCGTCGGCTGCGTGCTCCGACGTTGGGATAAAGCCTAGCGGGGCGCAATTCGACTTGTGGGGTGCGGCGGCGGCGTGGCCATCGCTACGATGGCAAACGAAGAGGGACAACTGAGGCGGCCCTGCCGTGTTCACGCACCGGCGCTAACGCTAGTTCTTGGTTTGGCGTTGGGGGGTATCCGGTGAGCAAGGCCCGCGAGTTTATCGATTTCTGGGTCGAGAATAGCATTCACGCTGTCGAGCAGTTTCGCACTGTCGGCGCGTCGCAGGATATCGCCGAACTGACCCGCCGTCTTGTCGCGGCTGCCAAGGAGCAGGGTTTCTCGGCGGCCGACTTGCAAGCTGAGATCGGCGACATCTCCGACTACATCGGAGACCTGCTCAAAGCAGCGAACAGGGCTGAGCGCGAACGGCGTAAGCCTACGTAGGCATCGCAATGCGGGCGCCTTACTTTGTCAGTCTGCAAACAGCGCCAGGCTTGAGGTTGAGTTCCTCGAACGTACTTTGCTGCTTATCCGTCAAGTTGATGTTGAGGGCAAAGTAGACACGCATAGACATCTCGGCGATCTCGGCCTCGACACGAAACGGAAGCGCAAAATGCGGAGGCCTGCGCGGCTTATAGCGGAGGAACAATACGACGCAAGCGCTCGGGATACTATTTGCTCGCGGCGAAAAGGTCCCATTTCCCGGGCAGCCCCTTTAATTCGTATGAGCCTCGCTCGGAGAACTTCAGATCGGTGCCTGCTACGAGGTCGGTGACCACCCGCGAGACAAATACCTCATTGCTTCCCGACTGCGACATCACCCGCGCGGCTGCGTGGACGGCAATGCCACCGATGTCGTTGCCTCTGATTTCGACCTCGCCGCAATGAAGACCTGCGCGTACGGGCAGGCCAATACTCTTGCTCTCTTCACTGAGCGCCAAGGCGCATCGCACAGCCCGCCCCGGCCCGTCAAAGGTCGCCAGAACGCCATCGCCTGTGCTCTTCACCAAAGTGCCGCGATGCTTGCTGACAATCCGGCCGGAAAGATCGTCGTGATTGTCCAAGAGGTCGCGCCAACGGTGATCGCCGAGTTGCAAAGCGAGATTGGTCGATCCAACGATATCAGTAAAGAGAACGGTAGCGAGTATGCGCTCCAGATCAATTCCCTCGCTGGCGCGTTGTCCAGTGATGAATTCTTCGATGTCTCCGGTAACGCGCTCAATGTCTCCCGTCCAGAACGCGTGATCGCCCGACGGATATTCAATGTATTTCGCTCCCGGGATACCGGCGGCGAGCTTGCGGCCTAACGTTACAGGCACCTGCGCGTCGGTTGTTCGGTGCAGCACTAGAGTTGGCGTGCGGACGACTGGGAGGATGGGGTTGATGTCTATCCGTCGGTTCGAAAGTATGTAGGATTTTAGTGCGCCAGGACTGCTGCCCAACTTTTCGAATTTTGCGATGCGAGCGAGTATCTCCGAATTGCCAGCATCACTCGCGAAAACTCGCTTGAGGAAGTCCCCGTTTCCCCAACTCTTTACGACGTAAGCTAACCGTTCCTGAACCTCGGATGGCGTGAGGTTGGGCGGGAGCAGGTCTGATATCCGCGCCAGCCCTCCGAATAAGACCAAGTGGGAAACGCGCTCTGGGTAGGTCGTTGCGAATAGAACGCTCATCGACGCGCCTTCAGAGAAGCCAACTAGCGCAGCACGCTTGGAGTTGATTGCGTCCATGATCGTGCGGACATCGTCGATACGTTCCTCAAGAGACGGTACGTCGGCCAACCGATCTGATAGTCCTTGACCTCTCTTGTCGAACGTGACGACCCTTGAGAACTTCGCCAAGCGACGAAGAAAGCGCGTATAGCCCGGGAGTTCGTGCTGAAAATCGATGTGGGATATAATGCCCGGAACTAGGATAATGTCGGTAGGCCCGTCGCCCATGACTTGATAGGCGATGTTGAAGTCGCCGCTCTGCGCATACTGCGTCTCGGGCAACGCTACTTCCGTCATCGCGGCCCCCACCATTTGTTCGCGTTTCCAACTATCTTCCAGATCAGGCCGGACATCAACGGACGTCATCCACCGTAGATACCCGGTATTGCCCGTCACGCGATGGGCCGAAGCTGTGGTCTGGCACCTGAAGGTGAACGCTCTAAGGGCCTATTGGGGCCCAGCTCAATCGGCTGGACCTTTCTGCTGACCCAGAATGGCTGCTCAAACCATTAACAGATATGGCTTTTATTCGTTCTTTGGATAACGAAAAAAGAGCTTGCGTCAGGACCACACGACTTCACCGTCCACGTCATGCGCACTCGTCAGTTGCGCAATCGGCGTCCACCGCATCTCGACCCACGTTCGTGACGACCGCGAAGCGCCCCTCAATCGGGTGAGACGGGCGGAATTGGATCACTGATTTGCCCGACGACGGAAGCGGGATTTTGCCCGTCGGGGTGATTTGTCGCAGCCATCGTGCGGTGGGCGCGGAGCGTCGTGCCGTTCAGCTTCCGAGCTGAATGGTGCGCTCCGGCGCCGCGGCGAAGCCGTTGAGGGGGACGTTAAAGACGACAGCCTGCCCGTTGCTGATGCTCTGTGCGGCAACGGTGAGCATTTTGGCCCTGCTGATGGTGTCGGTCACGACCGTGGGAAAGGATACCGGCAGCAAGCAGCCTTGCGTCGTACAGGTGGAGAAGCGCGTCTGCTCCAGATCCTTTCCGTCAAGCTTGAGGACGGCCCCGGCGTCGAACTTCAGCCCGAACGGCATCAAGATGTTGCCTTCGGCCTTTCCGTCCCTGGGAATCAGTTCGATGGCGAAGATTTGCTGATTGGTTTCCTTGGCGAGCTGTGTCCGCCCGAGGGTACACAGCTTGGCCCCGCCGTCGAGCTGGCATTTGACGATCCAGTCTCCGTAGGTCTCGCTGATCGCGGAAGCGCCCTTGGGAAGCTGGACGGCGCGGACCACGCCATCCATCGCGGACGTCTGGCTCCGTGTGTCGATCGGCATGGAGACGGCGCTCCCACTGGCATCCGACACATCGGGTGTTCGGGCGGCTTGCGCCGAACCGACGCCGGCCATGACGACGAGAGCGACGATCGCCCGAAGACGCCTGTCTGCTGTGCTGACCGTCACCATCGCATCCGCTCCGCCTCGTTACGTCCCGACCGATCTGCCTTTTCGTCGGCGTATTCGTGGGCATAATTCCCACCTGAACGAGATGCACCTACTTGGAGAACCGCTGATATGCAAGAGCTGATCGCCGCCGGCGTGATTGTCGCGATTGTTGCATTCTGCGGCGGGTATTTCTGGGCAATTGCACGTGAAGCCATGACCTCGAACAAGGCCGCGAACAAGCAACAACGCAAATAGTAGTCCGGCGCCTCGACCTTGCTCCCGTGATTTGCCCGCGGGATGCGTTTTCAACTAAGCTCACCGGATGGACATGCTCGTCAAGCTCTACGCCCTGCCCGATTCCCGGCCCGCCTACGATCGATTGCTCAAGGCCGGAATTATCATGCGCCGCGCGCTCGCCCCGGAAAAGCACAAGGTTGTCGCCTGGGTGCGGGAGACATTCAGCGAGGCGTGGGCCAGCGAAACCGAGGTCGCGTTCAGCCGCCAACCAGTCTCCTGCTTCATCGCGATCCAGCAAAAGAAGATCCTCGGATTCGCCTGCCATGACGCGGCCTGTCGCAACTTCTTCGGTCCGACCGGCGTCGCGCCGAAGGCGCAGCAAGGCGGAATCGGCAAGGCGCTGCTGTTCGCCTGCCTCGAGGACATGAAGCACCAGGGGTTCGGCTACGCCATCATCGGCGGCGTCGGGCCGGCGGATTTCTATACGAAAGCTGTCGGCGCGGTGGCCATCGAAGGTTCCGCGCCGGGGATCTATCGAGGATTGCTGTAGCTGCGCCGCAGGTCCATTTCCGGTCTTGTCGCGCTACGAGACAGACTGGCAATGTCTGCGTTCACGGAGATCGGGTAACCCAAGGATGGCTGGCGGGTTGAAGATCACGACCGGCATCATCGCCGCGGTGCTGGTCATTGCGGCGGTGGCTCAGGCGCGCAGCGTGCTCGCCCCGCTTGCGGCCGCCCTGTTTATCATCGCGATCGTCTGGCCCGTTCAGCAACGGCTGCAGTCGTGGCTGCCGAAACTCCTCGCGCTCGCCATTACCGTCGTTGTTACGGTTGCCACCTGCATCGCGTTTGCCTCGCTGGCAGCATGGGGGTTCGGCCGCGTCGGGCGCTCCTTGATTGCGGATGCGGCGCGGTATCAGGCCTTCTACGATGCCGCGGTGATCTGGCTCGACGGCCATGGCGTCTCGTTCGCCGGCGTCTGGGCGGAGCATTTCAATGTCGGCTGGCTGCTGCGTACCACGCAATACGTCACGGGCCGCGTCAACACCACATTGAGTTTCTGGCTCATCGCGCTGGTCTATGTCGTGCTGGGACTTCTCGAGGTCGAAGACGCTGGTCGACGAATCCAGCGGCTGGAGAATCGCACAGCTGCGCGCGTCCTGCTCAAGGGCAGCAAAGCGACGGCCGCCAAGTTTCGTAAATATATGCTGGTGCGGACGCAGATGAGCGCGGTGACGGGTCTCTTAGTCGGCCTGTTCGCCGCTGTGACCGGGCTGCCATTCGCATTCGAATGGGGCGTGATCGCCTTTGTCCTCAACTACATTCCTTTCGTCGGTCCTTTCATCGCGACGCTGTTCCCCACGCTGCTGGCCATGACACAGTTCGAGAGCTGGCCCGCGGTGTTCGGCGTGTTCGCCTGTCTCAACGTCATCCAGTTCGTGGTCGGCAGCTATATCGAACCGCGGGTGGCCGGTTCGACGTTGTCGATCTCGCCGTTTCTGGTGCTGTTTGCGATCTTCTTCTGGAGCTCGCTTTGGGGCCTGTTCGGGACCTTCATCGGCGTACCGATCACGCTCGCTATTCTGACCTTCTGTGCCGAGAGTCCGTCGGCCGCATGGATAGCCGATCTGTGTGGCGGATCGCACGAAGATAAGCTGGAAGCGTCCTAGCTTGCGGCAATCTCAACCCGCTCGGGCTCGGTGAGGCAAAGCTTCCGGTCCGGGCCGACCATCATTTTGTGGATATAGAAATAGCTGACTTCATCGTCGGCCCCCATCACCGGCGACGGGGCCGAGACGATCCTCGACGCACCACATGTACCGATCCAATCGATATGCCGGTGACCGTGCATCACCACTGAGCGATCGGAAAACCGTTGCAACCTGCGTACAAACCAGCTGCCGTTGATCAAGGCTGTCCCAATGCGCTCGGCAAATGTCTTCACTGGCATGGGATATTCCATCACGTGATGATGTAACGCGATGGTCCAGCATGCCGTCGGAAAATGACGGATCGCAGCCTCCAACCGCCGCGTTTGCGCTTCCGAAACCAAACCGAGCGCGTTGGTGAAGGAGAAGTGGGTTTTGGCGTTGGAGTTGAGAATGGCGATCCCGAGGCCACCGTCCTGGTCCGGCGGCAGGATCATTGGGAATTGATCATCGAACAGGCCACGGAGCGCCGCTGCGCGGCGCACGCCCCCGTGCTGCGCAAATCGTGTTATCCGATCATGATAAGGGGCGAGCGCCTGGTTCAGCGTGGCCGACGGTTTGCCGGAACCGTCGATGACACGCACGCGATCGCCCTGGACGGCCGCGATCGCCGACAGGGTACGCATCTGCCGTAGCCGCTTGCCTGGGCTGAACGGCAGGTCGAGGCGCGCAGGATTGGCACGATCCACGACGTTAACGTCATGATTGCCCGGAAGCATGATGATGCGTGCTGCAAGCTCGGGATGAGCTGCCAATGCATCGAGAAATTCCGCCCATTCGCCGGGCCGGCCGGCGTCCGTCATATCGCCGCTGATCAGCACATGGTCGAGCGGATCAACGCTGTGAATTTCGGCAAGGCGAGCCAACACGCGATTGAATTGCTCGTTTCCCCGCGGACCGGCGGTCCCGCTTTCGATGCGGAAGCCGTACCGCTCGCCGACCACGTGAAGATCGGACAGATGCGCAAGGCGCCAGCAGCGGCCTCCGGACGGAGTCGCGTCGAATCCGGCCAGGTCGGCCGGTTGTTCCATACTGGCGTCGGCCACGCTCCAGGCCAGTGACGCGACCGCAAGATAGCAGGACACCAGCACCGCGGCGTTCGCGAACGTCGGCAACACCAGACGATGGATCAGAACAAGGTCATTGACGGTCGCAGTCCATTGCGAGGCAGGCCAGGCCAGGGCCGCGATCAATGCCGCCCCCGCGGAGAGCAGTATGCCGGCGCCGACCGAGCAACCGCGGCGCAGCCTCGTGCGAGAGGCAGGAGTCGCGCCGGTGCGCCAAAGCAGCTCCGCCAGATGGCCCAGCGCCTCGCGTGTGAAGGCATAACTCGGTTGGACCGCGAGCGCGTTCAGCGACCAGAAGCTTGTTTCCGCGATTTGAAGCAGCGGTCGTCCGCCGAGCCATCCCAACGCTGCGATCACAACCAGCGCCAGCACGGCGCCCACTTCGGACAGGGCAAGAGCGTGTTGCGAAAGGCTCGAAATCCAGGCGGATGCGACCAGTGGCGCAAGGCCGAGCAGTACGCCCGGAAGCAGAAGCGAGACCGTCCAGGCGAACAACAGTTTCGCCGGGCTTATCTCAACCAGAAGGCTACCCACGATCGCGAACAACGAACGCTGTTCCGGGCTGGCGGCATTGTCCTCAAAGTCGCCGAGGCGGGGATCAAGCAGCACGCCGACGTCCTCCGTTGCACGGCGCATTCTGTCACAAACCGCTTCAGACCAACATACGCGTCAGGCTTAGCGCAGCTTCCCGAAGAACTCGCGCACCTCGCCGACGAACAACTCGGGCTGCTCGAATGCCGAGAAATGTCCCCCTTTCGGCATCTCGCTCCAGTGCTGGATGTTGGTGAAGTTTGTCTCCATCCATTTGCGAACCGGCGTGACGATCTCCTTGGGGAACACGGCAACGCCGGTCGGCACGCTCACCTTGTGCGGGGTTCGCTTGCCCGGCCCAAAGCTTTCCCAATAGAGCCGCGCCGACGACGCAGCCGTCGCGGTGACCCAGTACAGCATGACGTTGTCGAGCAGTTCGTCGCGGCTGAGGATGTTCTCCGGATGGCCGTCGCAATCGGTCCAGGCCCAGAATTTTTCCAGGATCCAGGCCGCTTGCCCGCTCGGGGAATCCGTCAGGCCATAGCCTAGCGTCTGCGGCCGGGTGGACTGCTGCTTGGAATAGCCGGAATCCCAGTCGGCATAATATTTGATGCCGTTGAGCGCCCTCGTCTCCTCCGGCGTCGGCTGCCCCTCGACATTGGGCCGGGTCGACATCGCAAGCGTGATGTGAATGCCGGCGCAATGCGCAGCATCCTGTCCGCCGATCGCGGTTGTGACCGCGGAGCCCCAGTCGCCGCCTTGCGCGAAATAGTTGGCGTAGCCGAGCCGCTGCATCAGGACGGCCCAGGATTTGGCGATCCGGTCGACGCCCCAGCCGGTGGCGATAGGCTTGGCCGAGAAGCCGAAGCCCGGCAATGACGGGCACACCACGTGGAAGGCATCGGGCCGCGCGGCTGCCATGGGCCACGGGATCGGTCAGCGGCTCGATCACCTTGTGGAATTCGACCACCGATCCCGGCCAGCCATGGGTGATGA
The DNA here is from genome assembly GCF_054058795.1 of Bradyrhizobium sp. USDA 4506. NCBI lineage: Bacteria > Pseudomonadati > Pseudomonadota > Alphaproteobacteria > Hyphomicrobiales > Nitrobacteraceae > Bradyrhizobium > Bradyrhizobium sp. USDA 4506. The sequence goes on from NZ_JBSSBM010000002.1 coordinate 4,341,265, forward strand.
TCAAGGGCCGCGCCTCCGGATGCTTCGAGCGGACATGAATGAAGTGGATGTCGAGCCCGTCGATTTCGGTGGTGAACTGGCTGAAGCGGTTGAGCCGCGCCTCGCGCTGCCGCCAGTCATAGGTCTCGGCCCAATAATGGCAGACGTCCTTGATCCATTGCAGCGGCGCGCCCTGGCTCCAGTCGTCGACCAGCTCGGCTTCCGGCCAGCGGGTCCGGCGCAGCCGACTACGCAGATCCTCGAGGGCATCGTCGCTGACGGCGATGCGGAACGGGCTGATGGCGGTCATGGCGTCTCCCCGGGATGCTGAACTTTCGGGGAAGATAGGCTGGCGCGGGTCGCCGATCAAACCCCGCGCCGCAAACCTCGCCTGCACGAACCCTGCACGACTAGCCGCGAAATCTGACGACAAGAACCATTATCGGCACCGCGATCTTGCTAAGACATCGGCCACAATAGATCGACATCACGCGCAGGCGATCGAAGCGCTGATGTCGCAGAGGACGGAGCTCGTTGTGACAATCTATCTGATTGGCATCCATGACAGACAAGATGCCGTGTTGAAGTCGGGATTGCCGCTGGTCAATAGCTCGCTGAGCTATTTGCCGATCGCCGCCTCGAGCAGCGCCTGGGCCTGCCTGGTGGCCGCGGCGAAGGCCGGCTGTTGCGGCGCGCGCTCGGTGAAGCAGCGCTTGAACGCATCCTCGCCCTGCTGGCGCAGGTCGCCGAGCTTGTCATAGGCCTGCCGGGTGATCTGCTTGCGCTCGAGCCTCTCGGCCGCCGCATCGGCCTTCTTGTTGTAGTCTGTGCGGATCGCGGTGCAGGCCGGCACTTCCACCGCCGGCTCGATCTCGCCATAGGCGACATACATCTTGCCGCCGGCGAGCGCCGCCACGAACGCCTCGTCGGCCTTGTCGGGGAACGAATCCTGGGTGCGGCCGGCCAGGAAGCCGTAAGCCAGGGTGGCCGACGCCGGCTTGGCGATCGGCAGGTCGTCGAAATTGACCACCGCGGCATCGGTCGAGATCGCCTGGGTGTAGAGGCCCTCGAACTTCAGGGCGGCATCGACCTGCTGCGGCACGTTCTTGCTGCCCTTGTCCCACCAGGTCTTGTGTTCGTGCAGCCAGCGCGTGAATAGAGGCTCGGTGGTGACGATGATATGGGCTTTCGGCTCGACGAAGCTGCCGTCGGCGCGTTTTTCTCCGATCTTTGCCCCGTCCCTGCCGGTGTCGGCATCGAAGCGCAGGCCGTCCAGCATGCCGAACCCCGTATCGCCCTTGTATAGAGTGTCGAGGTTGAGCTGGGCGGGAGCAAAGCCCGGCCGGGCGGGCTGTGACAGGATGGCCGTCAGCTGCCCCTTCAGCTCGTCGCGCGCGACTGCCTCGGCCTTGTCGACGACCTCATTGATCTTGTTGTCGTTCGACAGCTTGGCGAATTTGGCGATCGCGGCGTCACGCGCGGCGATATAGCGGTCTTCCGGCGACGCGGCGCGGGCCGGCGAAAGCAGCAGGATCAGGGAAAGGACGAGGGCAAAGCGGAAAATAAAATGCATGCCCTGTGGTCGTCCGCAGGGCATGCAAGGTTCAAGGTCACGGGTACTACCAGCATATCCCTCGCCGGCAGACCCTCTGCCGGCGCAGGATCTCGTCAAGGCGAGTCAGTCAGGCCGCCTTTGTCACGGTGCCGTCGTCAGGCCGCCTTGGACTTCGCCACGTGGGTAGCGATCGCATCCATCAGCGGCGGCGACAAGCAGTCATAGGGCTCGAGCCCAAGCTCCTTGAGCCGCGACCTGATCCCGGCCATATCGGCCGGCTTGACGCCGGACTCGATCACCGACGACACGAAGGCGGCAAATCCGGGCGCAGCCGAGCCGGACTCCTGGAACAGCTCGGGATGGATGAAGTCGAGGCCATAGAACGGATGGCCCTTGTTCTCGATCCGGCCGTACATGTGGGTGCCGCATCCCGTGCAGGCATGGCGCTGGATCACCGCCGCGGCATCGACGATCTTCAGCTTGTCGCCGTTCTCCAGCACGGTGACATTCTCGCGCGGCACCACCGCGACCACCGAGAAGGTGGCGCCCGAAGGCTTCCAGCACTTGGTGCAGCCGCAGGCATGGTTGTGGGCGACGTCGCCCTTGATGCCGACCTTGACCGGCTTGTCCGCGCATTTGCAGACCAGCGTGCCGCCGGCAAAGCTGCCGGAGCCTTGCTTGACGCCATTGTCGACCGACGGGTGGATATGAACAGTCATTGACCTATCCTCCTAGTGCTTGGTGTTGTGATTTCAGAATACGACGACCGAACGGATCGATTTTCCCTCGTGCATCAGGTCGAAGCCCTTGTTGATCTCGTCGAGTTTCAGCACGTGGGTGATCATCGGATCGATCTGGATCTTTCCGCCCATGTACCAGTCGACGATCTTCGGCACGTCGGTTCGGCCGCGCGCGCCGCCGAAGGCCGTGCCCTTCCAGACCCGTCCGGTGACGAGCTGGAACGGCCGGGTCGCGATCTCCTTGCCGGATTCCGCGACACCGATCACCACCGAGACGCCCCAGCCGCGATGGCAGGCTTCCAGCGCCTGCCGCATCACGTTGGTGTTGCCGGTGCAGTCGAAGGTGTAGTCGGCGCCGCCGTCGGTCAGGCCCACCAGGTGCTGGACGATGTCGCCGCCCACCTTGGTCGGGTTGACGAAATGCGTCATGCCGAACTGCTTGCCCCAGGCTTCCTTGGAGTCATTGATATCGACGCCGATGATCTTGTCGGCGCCGACCATCTTGGCGCCCTGGATCACGTTGAGGCCGATGCCGCCGAGGCCGAACACCACCACGTTGGAGCCCGGCGTCACCTTGGCGGTGTTGACGACCGCGCCGACACCGGTGGTGACGCCGCAGCCGATGTAGCAGCTCTTGTCGAACGGCGCGTCCTCGCGAATCTTGGCCACCGCGATCTCGGGCAGCACGGTGAAGTTCGAGAAGGTCGAGCAGCCCATATAGTGGAAGACCGTCTTGCCCTTGTAGCTGAAGCGCGAGGTGCCGTCGGGCATCACGCCCTTGCCCTGGGTGGCGCGGATCGCGGTGCAGAGATTGGTCTTCTGGCTCAGGCAGCTTTTGCACTGCCGGCATTCCGGCGTGTAGAGCGGGATCACATGATCGCCCGGCTTGACCGACGTCACGCCGGCGCCGACCTCGCGAACGATGCCCGCACCTTCGTGCCCGAGGATCGAGGGAAAGATGCCCTCGCTGTCGAAGCCGTCGAGCGTGTAGGCATCGGTGTGACAGATGCCCGTCGCCTTGATCTCGACCAGGACCTCGCCGGCCTTGGGACCCTCCAGATCGAGCTCGACGATCTCAAGCGGCTTCTTTGCTTCAAATGCGACTGCGGCGCGGGTCTTCATCTTGGTCTCCACAAAACGTCAAACAGGTTTCTCGTTCGCACCGGACGGGCTCACTTCTTGTCGTTGTTGCCCATGCAGGCGTCTTCCGCCTTGCCGTAGGCTTCCGACTTGTCTTCGTGCTTGGCCGGCCGAACACGCCCAACCGCGTCATTGGCGCGGGCGCGCAGGTAGACATAGAGGTCGTCCATGTAGCAGGCAACGTTCGGGTTATCGCCGAACGCCGGCATGACATTTTCCTGCGCCGTCGAGACGTTCTTGCGTCCGCTCGCGACCACGCCCATGAAATCCGGATAGCTCATGGTCTTCAGCGAGTCCTTCAACGCCGGCGCGTAGGTCGAGCCCATGCCATCGGGTCCGTGGCAGACGTGGCACTCCGAATGATAGCGGCGGTATCCGGAGTAGGTGTACCAGTCCACCGTGCCGTCGGATGTCACCTTGAACGTCGGGTTGCCATCCTTGTCGAGATACTTGCCGTCCTCGTTCTTGACGGCGGTTGGATCACCCACGTCCTCGGCGGAGGCAACTCCACCCATTGCCACGACGAAAATCGCGGCAGTCACAAACCAGATCTTACGCAAAAGCATATCCTCGCGTGCAGATTGAAGACGGACCGGCGCATGGAGATCGCCCCATGCGCCGGAACGAGGTTGCTCAGCTCACTGCTGCGGCAGCGAGAACACGGTGAGCGTTCCGCCGAGCGCGGTGTAGTTGCTCAGCGCGGCATAGCCGCCGACTGCGCCGAGACCGGCCGTCGGATCAGTCAGACCGGCCGCGAGGCCGATGCCTGCCCAACCGCCAACACCCGACAGAATGGCGACGTACTGCTTGCCGGCATGCTCATAGGTGGTGACGTTGCCGATGATGCCGGACGGGGTCTTGAACTTGTAGAGCTCCTTGCCCGTCTTGGCGTCGACAGCCTTCAGGTAACCTTCCAGCGTGCCGTAGAACACCACGCCGCCGGCGGTCGCGAGCGCACCCGACCAGACCGAGAACTGCTCCTTGTTGGACCAGACGATCTTGCCGGTCTTGCCGTCCCAGGCAATGAAGTTGCCCATGTTGGTCTCACCGGGAGGCGGATACATCGACAGCGTCGCGCCGACATAGGGCTGACCTGCGGTGTAGCTCACCTTGAACGGCTCGTAGTCCATGCAGACGTGGTTGGTCGGCACGTAGAACAGTTGCGTGTCCGGCGAGTAGGCTGCCGGCTGCTCGTCCTTCGAGCCGAGCGCGGCCGGGCAGATGCCCTTCACGTTGACGTCCTCGCCGGCCTTGTCAGTCGACGCTGCGTCAAGAACCTTCGGACGACCATAGGTCGGCGAGTCCTTCTTCATGTCGACGCCGGAGGTCCAGTTCACCTTCGGATCGTACTTCTCGGCGACCAGCAGTTCGCCGGTGGCGCGATCAAGGGTGTAGCCGAGCCCGTTACGATCGAAGTGGGTCAGCAGCTTGCGCGCCTTGCCGTCGATCGTCTGATCCGAGAGGATCATCTCGTTGACGCCGTCATAGTCCCATTCGTCATGGGGCGTCATCTGGTAGACCCACTTGGCGACGCCGGTATCCGGGTTACGCGCCCAGATCGTCATCGACCACTTGTTGTCGCCGGGACGCTGCTTCGGATTCCAGGTCGAGGGATTGCCCGACCCGTAATAGACGAGGTTCAGTTCGGGATCATAGGAGATCCAGCCCCAGGTCGCGCCGCCGCCGATCTTCCACTGATCGCCTTGCCAGGTCTTCAGGCTCGAATCCTTGCCGATCGGCTTGCCGAGCTCGGTGGTCTTGTCGTCGACCAGAAGCTGGTCATCGGGACCTTCCGAGAAGCCGCGCCAGACCAGCTTGCCGGTCTTGATGTCATAGGCGCTCATGTGCGCCTGAACACCGAACTCGCCGCCGGAGATGCCGATCAGGACCTTGTCCTTGATCACCATCGGCGCGGAGGTGCCGGTCGCACCCTTGGCGGGATCGCCGTTCTTCACCGTCCATTCGACCTTGCCGGTCTTGGCGTCGAGCGCGACCAGCGTGGTGTCGGCCTGGTGCAGGAAGATCTTCCCGTCGCCATAGGCAACGCCGCGGTTGACCGTGTCGCAGCACATCACCGGAATGACGTTCGGATCCTGCTTCGGCTCGTACTTCCAGACGATCTTGTTGTCCTGCGAAAGGTCAAGAGCATAGACCTTGTTCGGGAACGGGGTGTGGACGTACATGATGTTGCCGATGATCAGCGGGCCCCCCTCGTGGCCGCGCAGCACGCCGGTCGAAAACGTCCAGGCGACCTGCAACTTTCCGACGTTCGAGGCGTTGATTTGATTCAGCTTGGAGTAACGCGTGTTCGCGTAGTCTCCGGTCGGCATCACCCAGTCTTTCGGGTTCTGCGTCATCTTGTGGAGTTCGTCACTGGCGTTGGCCGCTCCGACGGCAAATACCGCCATTGCCCCAAGACCGGTCGCGTAAAGCATCTTGCGCATCGTGGATTTCCTCTCCCAGGTTCAAGAGCTCAAGGGTTTCCGCCGAAACGGCCCCACTTCTTCCATTTTGGTGCCCCAGTCGTAGTCCTCTCGAAGCACGCTGACTTGCCCAAAAGAGAAGAGCCGTTTGCTCAAAAGCGAAGCTTCGTCAGATTTTTGTCGCCCGGCCCTCAATTAGCTGGAAAGCTTGCTTCATGTTGCAGGGCATCAATCGCGGCCGGCGCAATCCGGATGCCAGATTGACGCGTGCTAAGGTTGCGCTTGACGAGCCCAGAACTAAGTCGGAGGATCACCCGACATTAACCGGGAAGAAATCCCGCCGCCTCCCTAAGCTATTCAGAATCAGGGAGAAGGCGCATCATCCCGGGCCAGACTTAAGCTCGGTGAGCAGTCACGTGGGGATCGAATCGGTGGCTGGAAAGATGTCCGATACAGTCCATTCTCTCAGCACGAACGGATTGACGCCCAAGCGGCAGATTCAGCGCTGGTCGGATGCGCTCACTGACCTTTGCGGCCAGTTCGACGTCGATGCGCTGGAAGGATCCTCGCTCGAAGCCCGGGTCAATTTCACGACGGTATCGCGCCTGAAGCTGTGTCAGATCGAGGCAAGCCAGCACCGGATCGCGCATACCATCTCGCGCATCAAGCTGAGCGAGCACCCCTATATCAAGATCGTGTTCCAGACCCACGGCGTCTCGCATTTCGAGCAAGACGGCCTGCACTTCGACATCATGCCGGGCGACTGCTTCGCCTACGACGTGTCGTGTCCGCACACCATCATCAGCCCGTCGCTGACGCGGCACGAGGTCGTCATCGTTCCAAAGGACCTGCTCAAGGAGCGCGGCTTCCAGCTCTCCAAGATGGCGCCGTGCAAGCTGTCGGCGCGCAACGGCACCGGCCGCATCGCCTATGATTTCGTCCATGCCGCCTTCGGCGAGGCACCGACGCTGACGCCGGTCAACGCCGTCGGCGTGGCTGATGCGCTGATCGACTTGCTGCTGTTGCCGCTGCGCGAGACCGGCGCCATGTTCGACCGCGGCAGCGCCGAGGCCACCTATGTGCGGGCCCAGGGCTTCATCCGCGAGCATCTGCGCGATCCGGATCTCTGCATCGACCGCATTTCCGCGGCGCTCGGCTGCTCGAAGCGCTATCTGCACATGCTGTTCAGCGATCGCGGCATGACGGTCAGCGACTACATCTGGAAGGCCCGGCTGCAGAACTGCCGGCAGGAGCTGGAGTCCCAGAACGGCAAGACCATCACCGACGTCGCGTTCTCCTGGGGCTTCTCGAGCTCGTCGCATTTCAGCCGCGTCTTCCGGAAGTATTTCGGCATCGCGCCCTCCTCCGTCCACAAGGGCCTGCACGGCGGTATGCCGGCCGATGTGGTGCTGGAATAGCGGTTCCATCCGACGTGCAGGCGTTGCGCCATGCCGTCCGCCGACAGACTTTCTCCAACCAAGTTGTCCTCAATCAAGCTGTCCTCGATCAAGGTTTGGGCGCGCAACCTCAAGCGGGACAGCGTTGCGCTGTATCTCGCATCGCGTGATCCGCGCGTGCCCTGGTATGCCAAGGCCCTTGCCGTCGCCGTCGCGGCCTATGCGCTGTCTCCCATCGATCTGATCCCGGATTTCATTCCGGTGATCGGCTATCTCGACGATCTGATCCTGCTGCCGCTCGGCATCTGGCTTGCGATCTCGCTCGTGCCGGACGAGGTGATGGCGGAATGCCGTGCCAAGGCCGGCGCCGTCTTGCAGCGTCCGACCAGCCGGGCGGGAATGATCGCGATCGTCGTGCTCTGGATCGCCGGCGCGGCGGCGCTGGCTTGGGCGGCTTTCAGATATTGGCGACAGCCAATCGTCTAGGACCGTGCGGCCTTTGGCACGAGCGCCTCGACCGTCACGCCATCATCGCTGGAATTGATGTTAAGCGTGCCGCCAAGCGCGAGGATCCGCTCCTGCATCCCGGTCAAACCGCGGCCAAGCCTGTGATCCCTCAGCAGGCCGCGGCCATTGTCGCGAACCCGCACGAGCGCGCAGTCGCGGCTGCCGCGCAGGCCGGCCTGGCATTCCGCCGGTTCGACCGTGATATCGACCGCGGTCGCGCCGGCATGGCGGAACACGTTGGTGAGCGCCTCCTGGACGATGCGATAGATCGTGAGGTCGGCCATCTCGCCGGTATCGCCGAGCGCCGGCGAGATGCGGCTCTCGATCTTCACCTCCGGGTGCGTTTCGCTCCATAGCCGCACCAGCGCGCCGAGCGCTTCCGCAAGCCCGAGCTCGGCCAGGCCGACCGGCCGCAATCGCTCAAGAATCCGGCGCGTGAACTGCTGGAGCGCGTTGACCTGCTCGAGGATGGCGTTGCCGTGCTTGCGCAATGCCGCAGGGTCCGGCTTTTCGACTTCCGCCAGCCGGGTCAGCGCGCCGGCATGCGCGCGCAAGGCAAACAGATAGGGCCCGAACTCATCGTGCAATTCGCGCGCGATCTCCTTGCGCTCGGAATCCTGCAGCGAGACCGCGCGCTCGGCGAGCTGCCGCTTGCCCTCGACGGCATCGCCAAGGGTCGCCGCCAGATGGTTCAGTTTGGCACAGATGGCGGCCAATTCCGGCGATCCGCCGGGCTCGACGCGGGCATCGTAATCCCCGGCCTCGATGCCGGTCATGGCCTGCGACAGTGCCTCCAGTGGCGCCAGCGCGCGGCCGACCACCAGCATGGTGACCAGAAGCAGCGCGACCGCGATCGCGGAGCCGACCTCGATCTGGGTGACGATGCCGTCCCAGATCTCGGCGACTTCGTCGTCGGGATGCGAGGTGATGACCAGCGATTGCGGCTTGCCGTGCACCGAGATCGGCACCCGCACCGAGGTCTGCTCGGGATGAACCAGCGCGACGAACCACTGCGGCGGAGCGCGTTGATCGCCGGCGTCCTCGGGGCGATCAGGAGATTTTGCGGTCGCGCCATCCTGCCGCGTGATGCTGACGTGACGCAGCCGGCTCAGGTCCTGGACGATCTGATCGAGCCGCGCATCGGGATCCGGCGCCTCGTCGAGACCGGCCACGATCGTCGCAACGAATTCACGCGCCAGACGGATCACGCTCTGGTCCTCGGCCTGGACACGCGGCCCCGCTTCCAGCACGAGCCGCGCAATATTGATGCCGAGGCCAAGCGCTAGGATCAGCGCCAGCAGCAGGTTGATCCGCGCGCGCAAAGATAGCTTTTGCCACATGACGTTGCCCCCGACCGCGATCCCTCCTCCGAGAGGATCGTTGACAGCCAAATTTGCCCGGCTATCTAATCGCACCCTATCGCAATCCCGCACGAGGTGCACAACCGGTCGGAACCGACCTGTCCTTCGCGCAAACCGACGTGATGATGAGTGAATCGAAGCAGGTCGCCGGAACAACGCCATGCGCATTCTGATCGTTGATGATCATCCCATCGTTGCCTCCGGTTGCCGCACCGTGTTCGCCGACGATCCCGAGATCACGCTGCTGGAAGCGGCGGATGCCGAAAGCGGCGAACGGGCGTTCGTCGCGGAGAAGCCCGATCTCTGCGTGATCGACATCAACCTGCCGACGGTCTCCGGCTTCGAGCTGGCGCGCCGCATCCTGACGCATGATGCGTCTGCGCGCCTCATCATGTTCAGCATGAACGATGACCCGGTGTTCGCCGCCCGCGCCATCGACATCGGCGCCAAGGGTTACGTTTCGAAGACCGGCGATCCCAACGATCTGGTGGAAGCAGTGCGCGAGGTCGGCAATGGCGGCGTCTATCTGCCGCCAGCGATCGCGCGCAACGTGGCGTTTGCGCGGCCGGGCTTTGCGCAAAATCCGCTCTCTAAGCTCACTTCACGCGAGATGGAGATCCTGCGCCTGCTCAGCTCCGGCAAGAGCCTGTCGGAGATCGCCTGGCTGGTGCATTCATCATACAAGACGGTCGCAAACACGTCATCGATCATGCGCCAGAAGCTTGGCGTGCGCACTTCGGCAGAGCTGGTGCGGCTGGCGATCGAGAGCGGCGTCGCCTGACGCAGCGCTCCAACCAAGAGGAATACGACAATGCAGACGGTTTCCCAGAACAAGTCGCATGGCGGCACGCAAGGCGTCTATCGGCATCCAAGCCGCGAGACCAAGACCGACATGACCTTTTCGGTGTTCGTCCCTGAGCATGCGGCCGGCGCCAAGCTGCCCGTCGTCACCTATCTGTCGGGCCTGACTTGCACCCACGCCAACGTCACCGAGAAGGGCGAATTCCGCCAGGCATGCGCCGAGCTCGGCCTGATCTTCGTCGCGCCCGACACCAGCCCGCGCGGCGAAGGCGTCCCCGGCGATCCCGCCAACTCATACGATTTCGGGCTAGGCGCCGGCTTCTACGTCGATGCGACGGAGCAGCCGTTCGCGACCAATTACCGGATGTGGAGCTACGTCACCGAGGAATTGCCGAAGCTGATCGCCGAGCAGTTCCCGGTCGACACAACGCGGCAGTCGATCCTCGGTCATTCCATGGGCGGCCATGGCGCGCTGACGGTCGCGCTGCGCTATCCCGATCGTTATCGCGCGGCGAGCGCGTTTGCGCCGATCGTGGCGCCGTCGCAGGTGCCATGGGGCAACAAGGCGCTCGGCGGCTATCTCGGCAGCAACAAGCAGGCGTGGCGCAAGCATGACGCCGTCGCCCTGATCGAGGACGGTGCCCGCTTCTCCGATCTGCTGGTCGACTACGGCGATGCCGACGGCTTTCTCACCGAGCAGCTGCGGCCCGAACTCCTGAAGGCCGCCTGCGAGAAGGCCAACATCCCCCTCACCCTGCGGCGTCAGCCGGGCTATGACCACAGCTACTACTTCATCTCGACCTTCATGGCCGATCATCTGCGCTGGCACGCCGCGCGGCTGAAGGCCTGAGCGTCACGCAGTCCGTCATCCTGAGGAGGCCGCGAAGCGGCCGTCTCGAAGGATGCACGTCCCGAATTTCTACGTGTGGCTGTAACCGGGCCGATTCATCCTTCGAAGTTCGCCCAGCGGCGCAATTGCGCCGCAAGGCTCGCACCTCAGGATGACTGCAGTCCATTCGTGAGCGCAGGCTACCGCGCTTGCGGCGCGCCGTAGTTCGGCGCGAGCAGGCGGTTGCGCACGAGGTAGTCGGTGGCGCGCGACCAGGATTCGTCGGTGTTGCCGCGCATGTCGGCGCTCGCCGCCGCCAGCAATTGCCCGCTGTGGACGTCGCGCAAATAGAGATTGATGTTGAGGATGAGGTTGGAGACCTTCTGCACCACGCCCGTCATCACGAGATCAGCGCCCAGTTCGCCGGCCAGCTTCACATCGCAGCCGCCGCAGGCCTGAAGATTGCTGCCATGCGCCGCAGCATTGACCGGCGCGATGTCGAGCACGCGGAACTTGCCGGAGTCCGCGAGCTCCTTGCGCACCTGATCGCCGGCCCGGAGCAGCCGCGCCTGCTCATCACTGCGTGGCCCGCTCACTTCCCCCTGCAGGCTCGTGTCGATCATCTCGAGGTCGAACACCGCGAGCTTGGGCGGCTCCGCGCGCGCTGCCGCCGAAGACACCACCAGCAAAGAAACGGCGAAGGCAAACGCTGATCTCATGATTGTGAACCAATCGTAGTTTGTAACGTCGCAACGACAAAAAGCGGGGTTGCAAGCTAGGCCAATTCCGGCATCTTGCAAGTCAACAGCATGGAAGCCGGATTTCCGAACGCCATGCCGAGTGAAAAAAGACTGCGGGAGGAGTTATGTTGCGATGGCTGATCGGCACGATCGCGCTCAGCATGGTGGCGACCGGCGCGCTGGCGGCTGATCCCGTCGAGGTTCATATCGGCTATCTCGGTCATGCCGGCGTCAAATCGACGCTCTCGCTGGTCGAGCAGCCCGCCGACAATGACGGCATCGCAGGCGCGCGCCTTGCGATCGAGGACAACAACACGACCGGCAAATTCCTCAACCAGCGCTTCGTGCTCGACGAGGTCAAGGTCAAGGATAGCGACGATGTCGCCAAGGTCGCGACCGACCTCGCCGGACGCAACGACTATATCATCACCGACCTGCCCGCCGACGCCTTGCTCAAGGTCGCCGACGCGCTGCGCGACCGCGGCACCGTGCTGCTCAATGCCGGCGCGATCGACGATCGGCTGCGCGAGCAGGACTGCCGCGCCAATGTCATCCACATCGCACCCACCCGCTCGATGCTGGCGGATGCGCTTGGCCAATATCTGGTGTGGAAGCAGTGGAAACGCTGGCTGCTGGTGGTCGGCTCGCATGATCAGGACAAGCTTTACGCCGACGCGCTGCGCCGCGCCGCGACCCGCTTCGGCGCCAAGATCGTCCAGGAACGGACCTTCGAGGACACTGGCGGCGCGCGCCGCACCGACAGCGGCGTGACCTTGATCCAGCGCCAGATGCCGGTGTTCACCCAGCAGGCGCCGGCTTACGACGTGCTGGTCGCCGCCGACGAGAGCGAGGTGTTCGCGAACTATCTGCCGTACCGCACCTGGGACCCGCGTCCGGTGGCGGGCTCGGCGGGTCTCGTGCCGACCAGCTGGGACGCGGCGCATGACCAGTGGGGCGCGGTCCAGATCCAGAACCGCTTCGTCAAGCTGAACATGCGCCGCATGACGGCGCTCGACATGCAGGCCTGGACCGCCGCGCGCATGATCGGGGAAGCCACATCCCGCACCAATTCGGGGGACCCCAAGAAGGTTATCGCCTTCCTCAAGGGCAAGGATTTCTCGATTGCCGCCTTCAAGGGCACGCGATTGACCCTGCGAGACTGGAATCTGCAGCTCCGCCAGCCGATCCTGCTGGCCGATGGTCGTATGGTCGTTTCGGTCTCGCCGCAGGAAGGTTTCCTGCATCAGGTCTCCGAACTCGACACGCTCGGAGTTGACCGGCCTGAAACGAAGTGCAAGCTGCAGTGAGGGAGATGATACGCATGTGGCGCCGCTGTCTGTTGACCGGGATGCTCGTTTGGCTTGCCGCGACACCGGCGTCCGCCTTCGTTGCCTACGTCTCCAACGAGAAGGGCAACACCGTCACGGTGATCGACACCAACAGCTGGACGGTGACCAAAACCATCAAGGTCGGCCAGCGGCCGCGCGGCATCGAGTTCTCGCGTGACGGCAAGTTCGTGATGGTTGCGGTCGGCGACGACGACACGATCCAGGTGATCGATACCAAGACCCAGGAGATCGTCGACACCCTGCCCTCCGGTCCCGACCCCGAATTGTTCACCCAGGATGCCGCCGGCAAGACCATGTATGTCGCCAACGAGAACGACAACACGGTCACCGTGATCGATCTCGAAAAGCGCGCCCGGATCGGCGACATCCAGGTCGGCGTCGAGCCTGAGGGCATGACGATCAGCCCGGACGGCAAGATCCTGATCAACACGTCCGAGACCACCAACATGGCGCATTTCATCGATACGTCGACGCGCCAGATCGTCGCCAATGTGCTGGTCGATTCGCGGCCGCGTTTCGCCCAGTTCAAGCGCGACGGTTCCGAATTGTGGGTCTCCTCCGAGATCGGCGGCACGGTGTCGATCATCGATCCGGTCAAGCGCGAGGTGACCGGCAAGATCACCTTCGAAATTCCGGGCTTGCGCAACGAGGCGATCCAGCCAGTCGGCATCGGCATGACCAAGGACGGCAAGACCGCATTCGTTGCGCTCGGCCCCGCCAACCGCGTTGCCGTGGTCGACGGCACGAGCCACAAGGTTCTCAAATATCTCCTGGTCGGCCAGCGGGTCTGGCACATGGATTTCACCCCGGACGAAAAATATCTGCTGGTCACCAACGGCGTCTCGAACGACGTCTCCGTGATCGACGTCGCGGCCCAGAAGGTGATCAAGACCATTCAGGTCGGCGAACTGCCCTGGGGGATCACGATCGCGCAGCCATGACCGCAACCGACGCCCATATCGCGAACCAGCCTTCGCCGGATGCAAGCCCTGGAACAGCCGCGGCCGTGCAGCCGGCGCTGTCGATCGGCAATGTGAGCCACAGCTACGGTCCGCGCCGCGCTTTGATCGACGTCAGTTTCGCGGTTCAGCCTGCGAGCTTCACCGCGCTGCTGGGCCTCAATGGCGCCGGCAAGAGCACGCTGTTCTCGCTGGTGACGCGGTTGTTCGGCATCCAGAACGGCCAGATCAAGATCTTCGGCCACGACATCAGCCGGACGCCGGGTGAAGCGCTGCGGCTGATGGGCGTGGTGTTCCAGCCGCGCACGCTCGATCTCGACCTCTCGCTGACGCAGAACCTGCTGTATCACGCCGCGCTGCACGGCATCTCGCGGCGCGAGGCGCGGCTGCGCAGCGCCGAGGTGCTCGGCCGCATCGGGCTTGCCGACCGCGCCGCCAGCAAGGTGCGCGATCTCTCGGGCGGCCAGATGCGAAGGCTTGAGATCGCCCGCGCGCTGCTGCACCGGCCCCGGCTGCTGCTGCTCGACGAGGCCACGGTCGGGCTCGACGTCAAGGCGCGCGCCGACATTCTCGACCATGTCCGGCAGCTCGTCACCGAACAGGGCATCGGCGTGCTCTGGGCGACGCATCTGTTCGACGAGATCATGCCAAATGACGACCTCGTCGTGCTGCATCAGGGCCGAATGCTGGCGCACGGCCCGATGTCACGGGTGATCACCGACGCCGGCGCCCAGGACGTCAACACCGCGTTCATGCGCCTGACCGGAACGGCAACACTCGCGGGGAGACCGCCGTCATGACCAGCACGACGGTTACGCCTGAGCGAAGCGGCTTCTCGCTGTCGGAATACATCGTCTGCCTGAACGGCATCGTGTGGCGCGAGGCGCTGCGCTTCCTGCATCAGCGCGAGCGCTTCGTGTCGGCGCTGGTCAGGCCGCTGGTCTGGCTGTTCATCTTCGCGGCCGGCTTCCGGCAGGTGCTCGGTATCTCGATCATCCCGCCCTACGAGACCTACATCCTCTACGAGGTCTATATCGCGCCCGGGCTGATGGCGATGATCCAGCTGTTCAACGGCATGCAATCCTCACTGTCGATGGTCTACGACCGCGAGATGGGCAACATGCGCACGCTGCTGGTCAGCCCGCTGCCGCGCAGCTATCTCTTGTTCTGCAAGCTGCTTGCCGGCACGGCGGTGTCGCTGCTCCAGGTCTATGCCTTCCTTGTCATCGCGTGGTTCTGGGACATCTCGCCGCCGACCATCGGCTACCTCACCGTGCTTCCGGCGCTGGTGCTGTCGGGTCTGATGCTCGGCGCGCTGGGCATGCTGATCTCGGCCAGCATCAAGCAGCTGGAAAATTTCGCCGGCGTGATGAACTTTGTGATCTTCCCGATGTTCTTCGCATCGTCGGCCCTCTACCCGCTGTGGCGCGTGCAGGAAGGCAGCCCGATGCTGTATTATATCTGCCAGTGCAATCCGTTCACGCATGCGGTGGAGCTGATCCGGTTTGCACTGTACGGCAAGATGAACTGGGTTTCGCTCGCGGTGGTCGGCGGCTGCACCGTCGTCTTCATGATCGGCGCGATCCTGGCTTACGATCCATCGCGCGGCCTGGTGCGCCGCGGACCCGGCGGAGGCGAGGCATGACAGGCTGGCGAACAGGACTGGGCGCGCTGCTCGCGATGGTTCTGTCGAACCAGGCCGCATCGGCTGCCGACCCGCGCTATCCGGACTGGCCCTGCCAACAGGCCAAGGTGCCCGAGATCTCGCTCGCCGCAGTCTGGGCCGGGCCGCCGCTCGGCGATGCCGAGACCAAGTGGAAGGACGACCCGAAAGTCAGCGCGCTCGCGATCAAGCTCGCGGCGCGCCGCGTTCCGCTCGAAGAAGCGCAGAAGGAAATCACCGAATTCCTTTCAGCTGCCGCGGCCGACAAGGCGAATGCGGGAAAACTGCTGTTTGCCGGTCTGTTCGATACGCTGAACGGACAGCGCGCCTCGGTGATGAACGGGCTCGAGCGCGTGATGCGCAAGCAGCGCGAGGCCGCGGAGAAGATCCGCGACGATACGCTCAAGCTGCAGGCGCTGCAGGACGCGACACCGCCGGACCAGGCCAAGGTCGACGAGCTCGGCAACCAGCTGGTCTGGGAGACCCGCATCTTCGAGGACCGCGGGCGCGTGGTGAAATTCGTCTGCGAGGTGCCGACCGCCATCGATCAGCGCCTGTTCGCGCTCGGCCGCACCATCCAGCAGGAGCTCGATTGAGGCCTGCGACCGAACGCCCCGGGATCGTCAACGCGCCGTTTTGACGGTCTTTTGGGTAACAGTCTGTTGGGCCACGCCGATCCGGAACAAACTGCACTGCCCGCTCGTTGTCTCCAACTATATCTGAACTTGGGAGACCTCCATGAAAGCAGCCAAGATCGTCATGACCAGCCTTGCCGCCGCGAGCCTGGTCACCACAGCGGCTTTGGCCCAGCAATCCATGTCGGGAATGGTCACCAAGATTGACCGACTGAGTGGAACCATCTCGATCCAGCAGACGCAAGGCGGCACAGTGGGCGCGTCCGGCGGCGCGATCCAGGAATACAAGGTGCCGAAGGGACAATCGCTGGAGGCCTTCCACGCCGGTGACAAGGTCTCGTTCACCACAACGGACAGCGACGGCGGCAAGACCATCAACAAGCTCGACAAGCAGAAGTAACGGCCCACGTGGCGCGCGAGGCCGGGCTTACTGCTCTCCCTCGCGCGGCTCGGGCTCGGCATCCGCCAGCGGCAATTTGGCACGCCCCCATCCGTCGGTTCCCTCCGGATACCACGCCACGTTGCGGTAGCCGTAGGACAGCACGCGCTTGGCCACGTTCCACGACATCCAGCAATTCTCCTGGCAGTAGATCACGAGCAATCTGGTGGCGTCGCTTCCTGAGGCGCGGACCAGCCCGCGCCGCAGATAATCCTCCGTCGGCGCGGCGAGCTTGCCGTAGCCGGTATCGGGCAGCCAGATGCTGCCGGGAATGTTGAGGTGCGGCCGTTCGCGCCATACCGTGCCGGCGGGCAGATTTGGCTTTGGCGCGCGCGGCAGCACGTCGACGAAGGCGGCGGACTTGTCGCGCCAGATCGCTTCCGCTTCCGCGGTGGTGAGCACCCGTGCGCCGGCAAGCGTCACCGGCACCGGAGCGCGGTAGTCCTCGGTGCGATAGCCCTCCGGCTCTGCGGGTGGGTCTTGCGCGCGGACAGGCGAAGCGGCGACGAGCATCACCGCAAGCATGGCCGCGAGCCTGATCATGGTGATTTGGTCGCGGTCTCCGGCCCGATTGGACGGTCGTTCTCGTCGAGCAGCGGGACGCCGTAGTCGAGCAGGATCTTGTTGATCTCGGGCTGGTTCTCCTGGATCAGGCGATTGAGCTGGCGCTTCCAGTTCTGGTCGGACGCCCGCACGCCCATGCCGATGCGATAGATCAGCTTCGGTCCCGTGCTCTCCTTGACCAGCGGGGTGATGTGCAGCGGCGGGTTGGCCTTCTTGGCGTAGAAGCCCGCCATCGGTCCCCACAGGATGCCGGCGTCGATCTCACCCTTGGCGAGATCGTTCATCATCGCCTCGGCCGACGAATCGTAGCGCGTATCGATCATCAGCGGATAAGGCTTCGCATTGGTCATCAGACCGTTGATGGCCATGTTGGTCGCGGGCGGCGTTCCCGCCACGATGCCAATATGCTTGCCTTTCAGCCGCTGGTCCTCGAGCGTCGTGACCTCATCGAGCCCACTGCCCGGCTTCGCGACGATCGCATAGGCTGTGCGGTAATAGGGATTGGTGCCCTGCGCGAGGTCATCGCCTTGCGGAAAGCCCATGATCACGTCGCAGCGATGCGCACCGAGCGTCATCCGCACGAAGCCGGTCGCCTGCGGAAAGAACATGTAGTCGAGCTTCTTTTGCAGCTTCCCGGCCAGCAGTTCGCCGATCTTGTTCTCAAACCCCTCGCCCTTGTCGTTCGAGAACGGCAGGTTGCGGGGATCGGCACAGATGCGCAGCACGCGGGCATCGATGAGCTCGATGGAAAGCTCGCCCTGATCATTGACCTGCGCGCGCGCGATGTCGCGGCCGGCCAGACAGGCGATGAAGCCGACAAGCGCGAGCAGAACAGGACGGCATCCGACAATTCTCATTACGCGGTCTCCTCTTGATCGGATCGATCGCCGCCATCCAGCAATTGCCCGGCGCACCATGACGTGCAACAGGAATAATGATCGCGACCACGCCGCGCTGCTTGCTGCAGCGCAAACTGGAACGCGACGACATCGATCGCGCGTCCCGGAGTAACTGAGGCGGAAACATGGCTCATGGCGGTTCGGTGCTTGCGCTGCTCCTGATGCTTTGGGCGCCGACCATAGCGCGGGCGCAAGAGGTGGAATTGCCTGTAAGCGAAGTCGCTCCCGGAATATTCGTTCACACCGGGGTCACCGCGTTGATGACGCGCGAGAACGAAGGCGCCATCGCCAATGTGGGGTTCGTGATCGGCGACAGTGCCGTTGCGGTCATCGACACCGGCGGCAGCGTCCGCGAAGGACGACAGCTGCTCGCCGCGGTCCGCAGCCGTACCGACAAGCCGATCCGCTACGTGATCAACACCCACGCCCATCCAGATCACAGCTTCGGCAATGCGGCTTTCGTCGGTGACGGGACCAGCTTCGTCGGCCATAAGTCCCTGCCACGCGCGCTGGCCGCGCGCGGACAATTCTACCTCGACGGGTTTCGCCGGACCATGGGCGATGAGCTGATCGACGAGGTGAAGATCATCCCCCCGACCGTGCTGGTCGCGGACACGCTGAAGCTGGACCTCGGCGGACGGGCCCTCACCCTGAAAGCGTGGCCGCCCGCCCATAGCGACAACGACCTCACGGTTCTCGACGAGCAAACCAGGACCCTGTTCGCCGGCGATATGGTGTTTCTCATCCATATTCCCGTGGTCGACGGCAGCCTCAAGGGCTGGCTGCGTGCGCTCGACGAGCTCGCGGCGATCTCCGCCGAGCGTGTTGTTCCCGGTCACGGACCCGTGAGCGCGTGGCCGGCTGCGCTTGCCGACGAGCGGCGTTATCTTGGGGTGCTGGCCGCGGATGTGCGCGCACTGCTCGCAAGCGGCAAACCGATCACGGCCGCGGCCGAGCACGCCGCAGCCGCCGAGCGGCCGCGCTGGCAATTGTTCGACGACTACAACGCCCGCAACGCAACTGCAGCATTCTCGGAAATTGAATGGGAGTAGCTGTTCGTCCTATGATGACGCGGCTACATAGGATTTCGCGAACATGACCGGACATCGCGCCCGCCTGCTTTGCATCGCAAGCCTGCTCACGATCGCGCTGGGCACACCGGCTGCGCCCGCCGCGGAGGCCTATGATCCCTGGCCGGGTCTTGTCCAGGACATCTTCAGCAACCGCCCGATGAATGACGGCAATGATGTCATCGGCATCGAGATGCCGATGCGCGCGGAAGACGCCGCGATCGTGCCAGTGACGCTGCGCACCAAGCTGCAGCCGAGCGACAGCCGCCGCGTCGTCGCGATCACGCTTGTGATCGACGAGAATCCGGCGCCGATGGCCGCGAAGTTCACGCTGGGGCCGGCCGCCAACGTCACCGAGATCTCGACCCGTGTCCGCGTCAACAACTACACCAATGTGCACGCCGTCGCGGAGCTCAGCGACGGCAAGCTCTATGTGAGCAAGATCTATGTCAAAGCCTCCGGCGGCTGCTCGGCGCCGGCCGGCAAGAACGTCGAGGAAGCCAGGAACCGCCTCGGCCAGATGCGCTACCGGCAATTCACCAAGTCCGAACAGGGACCTGCGACCAGCACGCGGGAAGCCCAGATCATGATCGGGCATCCGAATAATTCAGGCCTGCAGATGGACCAGGTCACGCAGCTCTATATCCCGGCCTTCTTCGTCAACGAGCTGCACATCTGGCAGGACGACAGTCCGGTGCTGGCGATGGAGGGCGGAATCTCGATTTCCGAGGATCCCAATATCCGCTTCACCTACGTCTCGAATGGCGCCAAGCGCTTCCGTGCCGAAGCCAAGGACACCGAAGGGCATATCTTCGAGCACGAATGGAAGGTCGAGAATCCCGGCACCTGACGCCTCGCGATCTCACGACGGACGCAAAATGCAATGAGATCAGGTTGGATCGCTATCGCGCCTTAGCCCGGTATTTAAGCATGATCTTTCCGGAAAACCGCTTCGCACTTTTTCGGATCATGCTCTAGAAGCACCTGACTTCGGCTTCGGCCTGGGCGCGCCTGAGGTCGTTGAGCGCGTTCGCGGCCTGCTCGGACGAGCGGAACTGGCCGCCCAGATTGCCCCGCACCTGCGCCATGCTCAGCACGGTCTCGGCGGTGACATAGCGATCATAGGGGATGATCGAGGCGACGACGTCGATCGAGCAGGAACATTGCTCGATCGACTGCCGGGATTCGCCATTGGCCTTCATGCAGCCGAACACATATTCCGCCCGCGCCGAGGTAGGATAGTCGTTGATCTCCTGGGCCCGCACGCTGACGGCCGTCCCGGCAAGCACCAGGATGGCGACAATCGGTCGTAGCATGCCAGCTCCTGCCATGGTCCTGCTTCCTCTTCTCTTTCCGCAAGCTATGCTATGGATGTTGATCAGAAAAGAAAACATTCGGGGAAGTGGCTCAAGAAACGATGATCATCTCTGTACGCACGGTGTTGGCTGCGGCAGTTCTGGCGGTCATGCAGTTCGGCACCTCGTGCTACGCGCAGACCATCCGCGTTGCAGCGCAGAAGACCGGAACGCTGGCCTGGGAACTGGCCGTCATTCGCTCCCATGGTCTCGACAAGAAGGCCAATCTGTCGATCGACGTCGTCGAGTTGGCCAGCCCCGAGGCCGGCAAGATCGCGCTGCGCGCCGGCACGACCGACGTGATGGTATCGGACTGGCCCTGGGTGTCGCGCGAGCGGTCGCTCGGCGCCAAGCTGCAATTCTATCCCTATTCGAGCGCGCTCGGCGCCGTGATGGTCCCGGCCTCCTCGCCGGTCAAGACGCTCGCGGACCTCAAGGGGCGGAAGCTTGCTATTGCCGGCGGGGCGATCGACAAGAACTGGCTGTTGCTGCAAGCCGCATCGAAGCAGGACGGCGTCGACCTGAAGTCGCAGGCGACCATCGTCTACGGCGCGCCGCCGCTGCTCGCCGCCAAGACGCTCGGCGGCGAGATGGACGCGACGCTCAATTACTGGAATTTCTGCGCCGCGCTCGAAGCCAAGGGCTTTCGCCGGCTCGCCGGGATGGAAGAGATCCTGCAAAAGCTCGGCAGCAAGGGCCGCATCGCCATGATCGGCTACGTGTTCGACGAAGCCTGGGCCAATGCCAACAAGGATCTGGTGGCCCGCTTCATCGCGGTGACCCGCGCGGCGAAAGAGATTCTGGCGACCTCGGATGCCGAATGGGACACGATCGCGCCGCTCACCGGTGCGCAGGATGCCGCAACCCTGCATGCCTATCGTGAGCGCTACCGCGAAGGCATCCCGCGCCGTCCGATCGCGGACGAAGAGGCCGATGCGCGCGTGCTCTACCGGGTGCTGGCGCAGCTCGGCGGCCGCGATCTGGTCGGCACCGCAACCGAGCTCGATCCCGGCACCTTCTACCAAGCGATCCCGGGAGACTAGCGGTGCTGCGTCTCCTCTCATTCACGCTGTTCATCGCGACCTGGTGGATTGCCTCTCTCCTGATCGGCGATGCGAAGCTGCCGGCGCCGCCGGCGGTGCTGTCGGTGCTCGTCGCCGAAGCCCGATCGGGCGCGCTGTTCGTCAATCTCGGCGCAACCCTGGCCCGGGTCGCGCTGGCCTTCACCCTTGCCATGGCGCTCGGCTCGGCGATCGGCTATTTGATGGGCCGCGTCTCGCTTGCCAATCGCCTTGGCGATCCCTGGCTGATCCTGCTGCTCAACCTGCCCGCGCTCGTCGTCATCGTGCTCGCTTACATCTGGGCCGGGCTGACCGAGGTCGCCGCGATCGCCGCCATCGCCATCAACAAGCTGCCGACCGCCGTCGTCACCCTGCGCGAAGGCGCCCGCGCGCTCGATCCTGCGCTCGACGAAATGGCGACGGCGTTTTCTTTTCCGCGCGGCCGCGCCTTCCGTCATGTGATCCTGCCGCAGCTTGCGCCCTACATCGCGGCCGCTGCGCGCTCCGGGCTCTCGCTGGTCTGGAAGATCGTGCTGGTCGCCGAATATCTCGGAAGGCCGAACGGTGTCGGCTTCGAGATCGGGGTTGCCTTCCAGCTGTTCGATATCCCCTTGCTGCTCGCCTATTCGCTGAGCTTTGCGGGTGTCGTGCTCATCATCGAAACCCTGCTGGTGCAGCCGTTTGAAACCAGGCTAACGCGGTGGCGGCTCCGTGCAGCTTGAAGTCAATATCACCGGCAAGAGTTTTGAGAGCGCGGCCGGGAAGCGGCACGACGTGCTCGACAACGTCACCTTCACGCTGAACGCTGGCGAGGTCGGCGTGCTGTTCGGCCCGTCAGGCTGCGGCAAGAGCACCTTGCTCCGGATCCTCGCCGGGCTCGACGCCAACTACCGGGGCCATGTCGCGCGGTCGCCGGGCATGCGCCTTGGCATGGTCTTCCAGGAGCCGCGGCTGTTGCCCTGGCGCACGGTCGAGGAAAATGTGCGGCTGGCCGCGCCGCATGTCGACGACAGCACGCTCTCTGCGCTGTTCGAGGTGCTCGAACTGGGCGCGCACCGCAACCATTTTCCCGCGGAGCTGTCGCTCGGCCTCGCCCGCCGCGTCGCGCTGGCCCGCGCCTTCGCCATCGAGCCCGATTTCCTGATCCTCGATGAGCCGCTGGCCTCGCTCGACAATGCGCTCGCGGGGCGGCTGCGCGACCAGGTCGCGACGCTGGTGGCGAGCCGGAAAATGATGACCTTGCTCGTCACCCACGATCTCGACGACGCCGTTCGCCTCGGCGATCGCCTGTTCTTCCTGTCATCGCGGCCGGCCCGAATCCTCCACGTCGAGACCATTGCCACACCACGCGCGACGCGCGGCGAACCCGAGATCGACGAAATCAAGCGGCAACTCTCACAGTTGGACCTTGCAAATATGTGAGACGCCGTCATCCTTGGACGAAGCATAAAGGAGAGGCTGGATGTCGCGCGCGTTGATCGCTGTTGGTGTTGCGTCGCTTGTGCTGCCGGCGACGGTGCTCGCCCAAAGCAAGGGCAAAGGCATTCGGCTGTGGAATCTGACCAGCGCCACGATTTCGAGCTTCGCGCTGTCGCCGGCAGGCAAGAACGAGTGGGGTCCGAACCAGACGCTCAACGACAAGGACAAGGAAGTCGACCATGACGAGCGCCTGCGGATCACCGGCGTCGAGCCCGGCCGCTACGACGCCAAGGTCGGCTACAGCGGCGCCAGGCAGTGCTTCGTTCGCGACATCGAGATCAAGGCCGACGCCGTGTTTTCGGTATCCGACAAGGACTTGAAGGACTGCAACAAATAGGAAGGCTAACCCGCCGGCAGCTCGCCGCCCGTGCCGGCCCGATCGTTGCTGTGCGGATATTCGCAACGCCAGCGCACCGCGGTCCATTTCGGATGTTCGCCGACCCACCGCGCGATGTAAGGCGGCGCGGCCATGGCGCATTGCTGCAGCGAGCCGTTCCAGTTGAACACCAGATGCTGCTCCTCGCAGGTGGCGGGCGACAGCACGGCACATACCGTGACGATCAGATCAATCGGGTTCATGCGCGATCCCTAAGCGTGCTCATGCAATAGATAACACGGCGAAATACGTAATCAGCCACGTCCGGGTTTCACAGCCCCGTGAGAGGTTGGGGAACCCGGTCCGGGAGGCTTCACGCTCTAGAAGTTCAAACCGTACACCAGCCGCGCCTGATGGCGCTCGAAATTGACGAGGTCGAGGGCGGCATTGCTCCCGGCCCGCTGCCCCCAGGCCTGGACGCTCCAGGTCGCGGTCAGGCGTGAACGTTCGGAGAGCTGGAAATAGGCGGTCGGTCCGATGAACAGCGCCTGCCCGGACAGTTCATCCAGGCCGATTCCCTCGTACTTCCTGAAATAGCGCGCTTCGCCGCCGATCAGGATATCCGGCTTCACCCTGGCCATGAGGCCGAATGCGGCACCGATGGTGGCATCCTGATCCGCAGCGCCGGTGCGCGGCGTGCGCGTCCATTCCGGCTCATAGCTTAGGTTGAGGGCCGCGATGACAAAATTCGGGATCACCTCGCGGTCGAACGCGACCGTGAGTTCGGTGCCATAACTACGGACGGCTGCGGCCGTCGTCTCGTCGACGCGATCGGCACGCGTCTCCAGCGCGACCGTCATGCCAAAGGGCGCCGTCTCGCGATTCAGAAAGCGATAGCGGAAATCGACCGAGACGCTCTGCCACGACAGCTGGCGCCGATCGTCAAGACCCGGAACGCGGTTGATGTCGTATGCGCCGAATGACGTTCCGAGCTCGACACGAAAATTCTGCGCGGGCACGAGCTCGAGCTCCATTTCCTGATTGAGCGTGCGATACCGGCCGCCGTCCTTGGCGAAGCGCCCTGTGGTCTGGCTCTGGAATTCGCGCTCACCGACATTGCCCACGTCGGAGCCGATCATGAAGCCGAAGATGTGCTCGGTATCAAAGTCCTCGGCATATGCGCCAGGCGGCAACACCGCCGCGATGCCGGCAATCGCCGCGCACAGCATCCCCGCCCAACGCCCGGTCTTGAGTTTTGGATTCATTGTCCCCGCACCACCGCCTCAGGCCACACTGTAGGACAAAGCAGCTAGGCCCGCCAATCGCGCAGGTGGTGTCGGTCTCAAGGTCTTGTGGGAAGGGTATGAGAGAAGCTGTCCGAGCGGCCGCAGCGCCCGAGAAAGACACGTTCGACAAAAGACGCCTGCCCGGCTCGATGCAGCGCGCTGCACGAGCCGGGCAGGCTGTCTCGCGTTACTTGTCTTAAGATTACTTGCGCGCTGCGCAGGCGTACATGTTGATTTCCATGCCCACCGGCACTTCGACGATCTTCGGTGTTTTCCAGGCCATTTCCTTCTCCCAAGTCATAAGTTGGCGCAAGCCTCGCGCCGCGCGGCAAGCTAGGGCTGCCTTTTCCAGGGCGCAAGCCGGCCGGGTAAGGACCCGACTTCGCTGCTGGACATGCCGAAGCGGACGACGGCTCGCTGACATCTGCCCGGCATCGGGAACTCCGACATTGATCCGTCGGGCATTTTCCAGCTGCCGGGCGGCGACGCGTGGGTAAGGAGACCCGATTCATCCAGCCGCGTCTTGCCCAAGAGCGAAATCGCAACTTTTTTTGTTATGCGCGGAATTCTGCGTCAATATCCGGCAAGTCCGCCCGGCAAAGTTCGCCGGCTGGCAACCTATTGGAGCAGGCGCAACAGGGCTCGGCCGGCACGCGACTTCAACTCTTTCGCGTCCAGCGTTCCGTCATTGTCGGGATCTGCGGCCTTGAAGCGCTGCTCGACGACCGCAAGGTATTCGTCGAGCGTCAGGGTGCCGTCGTGATCCGGATCGGCAGCGGCCAGTTCTTTCGCGGTCAGCCGTCCGCGCAATTCGCGCGCGTCGAGCGTGCCGTCATGGTCGGGATCGAGCTTCGCGAACAGGTCGGCAGCTGCCTTCTTGGCTTCGGCGAGATCGACCGTACCGTCATTGTCAGGATCGAGCATCTTCAGCGCGCCCTTGCGGCCGGATGCCGCCAGGGCGGGCGCCGACAGGACGGCCATGGCCAAAGTCAGAGCAAACGATCGACGCGAAATCATCATTCATCTCCCTTACGTGCCGCTCCGGCGACGGGGCGAAGTGCGCCACGAAAAGCGCACCATAACAGCCTTGGCGAACCTTCGACAGCTGGCGCAACCGGTGAGCCCTTGTCGGTTTTCGGGTGGAAAGAGACCTCCCGACTGGTCACCTGTGAAGCTCCGACGTATCGCACCAAGATGATCGAGGCGAGCCATGAGCGACATTTGGAGGAGCGCATTGGGCTGTCTGGTTGTGCTCGGTCTGCTTGCGCCCGTGTCCGCGCAGACCCGGCACCCTGCCCCATCGGCGGAGGCGGTCCAGCAGCGCGTGCTCACCGGCAAGGAACGGCTCGGTCGCAAATGGACCGACGAGCAGCGTATCGATAATTGCAATGTGCCGCCGGACAAGCGGGGCGCGAAACCGCGGCCGAGTGTCTGTCCCCCGACGCCGTCCAGCTGACCGTTCGCGCCGCGGCATCACGGCGGGCCGCGCTGGTGTAGCGTATTCCACGCGACGGCAAGCCACGAACGCATCTGCGAAAGACCTGACGCTTTCGATCAGTCTCTTGCGGTTAGCGGGCGCTCGTTCACGTTTTCGTATTGACCCGTTTTGGTTTCAGGCGGATGGTTCCGTCCGCAACGTCAGGAATAGGCGTGCGGAAAAAAGATTCATTGGGAGGATAGGATGAGACGCATTGCGCTGGCCGCAAGCCTCGTGATTCTTGCATCGTATGGTGCAAGCGCCCAGACCAACGAGCAGTTGGTCAAGGGGGCGACTGATACTTCGAACGTTCTCAATTACGGCATGGGTTACAATCTTCAACGCTTCTCGACGCTGAACCAGATCAACAAGGACACCGTCAAAAATCTGGTGCCGGTCTGGAATTACAGTTTGAACGACGACCGCAGCGAGGAATCGCAGCCGCTCGTCTACCAGGGCGTCATTTACGTCACCACGCACAACGCCACGATCGCGATCGACGCCAAATCCGGCAAGCAGATCTGGAAGACCAAGGTCGAGTATCCCGCCGAGACGCCGCGTATCGTCTGCTGCGGCATCATCAATCGCGGTGCTGCGCTGTATGACGGCAAGGTGTTCCGCACCACGCTCGACGCCAATGTGATCGCGCTCGATGCCAAGACCGGCAAGGAGCTGTGGCGCCAGAAGGCCGCGGATATCAAGGAAGGCTACTCGATGACGGTGGCCCCGCTGGTTGCCGACGGCGTCGTGATCACGGGCATCTCGGGCGCCGAGTTCGGCACCCGCGGCTTCATCGACGGCTGGGATCCCGCCACCGGCAAGAAGCTCTGGCGTACCTACTCGATCCCGACCCCGGACGAACCCGGTGGCGACACCTGGAAGGGCGACACCTGGAAGCTCGGTGGCGGCTCGACCTGGATCACCGGCTCCTACGATCCCGAATTGAACACGGTGTATTGGGGCATCGGCAATCCTGGACCGTTCAACTCGGCGGTGCGTCCCGGCGACAACCTCTACACCTGCTCAGTGCTGGCGCTCGATCCGAAGACCGGCAAGATCAAGTGGCACTACCAGTTCTCGCCGAACAATCCGTTCGACTATGACTCGGTGGCCGAGATGGTGCTCGCCGACATGAATGTCGAGGGCAAGCCGACCAAGGTGCTGATGGACGCCAACCGCAATGGCTTCTTCTACGTGCTCGATCGCACCAACGGGAAGCTGCTCGCGGCCAATCCTTATGTGAACGTCAACTGGGCCACCGGCATCGACATGAAGACCGGACGGCCGATCGAGACCGACATCACCAAGGATGCGCGTGAAGGCAAGAAGGTCACCGTCTACCCGTCGATCCTCGGCGGCAAGAACTGGGAGCCGATGTCGTTCAATCCGCAGACCGGCCTCGCCTACGCCAACACGCTCGCGTTCGGCGGCAAGTACAAGGCCGAGCCGGTGACGTTCAAGCAGGGCGAATGGTATCTCGGCATGGATCTCACCGATCCCTGGGAATGGGGCACCGGACCGCGCGGCCATCTGAAGGCGATCGATCCGATGACCGGCAAGGCGAAGTGGGAAGCGCCGAGCGATATTCCGCGCTTCTCCGGCGTGCTCTCCACCGGTGGCGGCGTGGTGTTCTCCGGTCAGCTGACCGGTGAATTCGAGGCGTTCGACGCCGATACCGGCAAGAAGCTCTGGCAGTTCCAGACCGGCTCGGGCATCGAAGGACAACCCGTCACGTGGCAGCAGGACGGCGTGCAGTATGTCGCCGTCACCTCCGGCTATGGCGGCGTCTATTCGCTGTTCTCGGGCGACGAGCGGCTTGCCAAGGTCCCACCCGGCGGCTCGCTATGGGTTTTCGCGGTCAAGAACTGAGCGCGGAGCACACGTGACTGAACGAGTAACCCTGTTGACGGCGGCGATCTTCGCCGCCGTCGCGGCGGCGGTGATCATGCTGATTCCGGCCGCCGCACAGCAAACCACCGCAATCGACCTTGAGGGTCAGGCCGACCAGGGCAAGGTCACCTACGCCAAGAACTGCTCGCATTGCCATGGGCCCAACATGGTCAATTCCGGCACCATCACGCCGGACTTGCGCGCGTTTCCCGACGACAAGACGCGCTTCGTGACCACCGTGAAGCAAGGCAAGAACGGCAAGATGCCGCCCTGGGTCGACATCCTGAACGAGCAGGAGATCGCCGACGTCTGGGCCTTCGTGTCGAGCCGGAGGACCCAATGAGGGCTCTTCTTGCGGGCGCCGCGACAGCCCTGCTTCTCGCTTTGTCGTCGGCAGCGCATGCCGCCGACGAACCGCTCAAGGTATGCCTCGACGAGGATCTGCCGCCGCTATCGGCGCATCATCGCGGCAAGCCCGATGCCGGCTTCGACGTCGCGCTCGCGCAGGCCATTGCCGAGCGACTTGGACGGCCGCTCAAGATCCAGTGGTTCGAGAGCAAGCTCGACGAAGATTCGAGCCCGGCGCTCGAAGCCAATGCGCTGCTGTCGGACGGGCGCTGCTCGCTGGTCGGCGGCTACGCGCTTACCACGGACTCGCTGAAGGCACCCGGCGTCACGACAGCCAAGCTGCCGGACTTCGACGGCGCCACCCGCGAGGATCGCCGCCGGCGGATCCCGATCGGCGTGCTGGCGCCAAGCCAGCCCTACATCTATTCGCCGATGACCATCGTCCTCGGTCCCAAGGCCAAGGACAAGCTCAAGGAGCGCAAGATCACCGGCATCGGCGATCTCGCCGGCCTTCGCCTGACGATCGAAAGCGGCACGCTGGGCGACGCCATCCTGATGACCTTTGACAAGGGTAAGCTGATCGACGACATCACGCACCTCGTTCCGGGGCGCAGCGACCTGCTCGGAGAACTGGAACGCAGCGAATTCGACGCCACGCTGCTCGACCTGCGCCGCTTCGACGCCTACCGCGCTGAACATCCGGACACCAGGATCACGGCCTCGGGCTACTATTATCCGATCGGCGCCAACCGCGGTTACGTTGCGCTCGAATCCGACAAGGCGCTGCTGGAAGCCGTCAACAAGGTCCTCGCCGATCTGCAGGCCAAGGGCACCATCGCGGAGCTCGGCAAGGCCGCCGGCCTCACCTGGCTTCCGCCGCGTGAGCCGATCATCCTCGGCGATGTCTGGCTGAAGATCCTGAACCGGTGATGCCGGCGATAGCTATCGCAAATAGCTCGCCAGATTCATGCTCTGGATCTTGGAGATCGCCGAATAGGACGCCGTCAGCTGCGCCTGATAGGTCGAAAGCTGTGCCGTCACGGCCGCGACATCGACGCTGGTGAGGTCCGTCGACAGCGTCTTCGCAAAATTCTGATAGTCACTCTGGTTTGTGCTGGCGGTCTCGATCTGCGACGCCGCGGCCGACAACTTTGCCTGCACGGTGGATGTGGCATCCAGCGCATTACTCGCGAGGTCGAGCGCCTGCGTGATGTCGCTCGACGACAGCGTCGTGCTGTTGCCGACGAATTTCAAGAGCCGCATGACCTGCTCGAACGCCGGATTGTCGGCGGTGACGCCGTAGGAAATCGACTGGCTGTCCGACACGCGTACGGACGCGATCTCGCTGTCGCCCTTGTAATAGCTGGCGTCTGATGTCGTCAGCGATCCGGTGCCGGTGTCGAAGCTCGACAAATCCGCCGGCGCGGTGTCGGTGCGGGCGCCGCTGAAGACATATTCGCCGTCATACTGGGTGTTGAGCAGCCCCTGCATCTGCGCCATGGCCTGCTGGGCATAGTTGATCACCGATGCCGTCGCCGTGCCGCTGCCGGTGGTGGCCGCGCTGAGCTGGGTCCGCAGCTGCGTGATGATGTCGGTCACCGAACCGACCGCCGAATACATCACCTGCACCTTGTTACCGGCCAGTTGGCCGGCATCGATATAGGACTGCGCGCGCGTCACCGACACCTGCAAATTGATGACGCGCCCGGCGCCGGAACCATAGCCGCCGAAATCCTCGGATTGCAGCCCGGAGGACTCCTGCACCTGCTCGTTGGCCATGACCGCCTGCACCCGCAGCGCGTTTGATATCATCTGGTCCGACTGAGCAAAGGTGGCAACACGCATCATCATGACGACGGCCTCGGGCTCAGCTGGCGCTCATCGCAGTCATCAGCGCCGAGAACATGGCGTTGATGGCCGTAATGATCTGGGACGCGGCGGCGTATTTGTTCTGCAACGCACTCAGATTTGCGGATTCCTCGTCAATGTTGACGCCGGACTGCGACGACAGCGAATTCGCATATGTCGACTGCGCGGTTTGCTTGGCGGTGTAGGCCGCCGACGCCTGGGTCGCCTTGCCGGCGACGTTGGCGACGATGGCGGCCGCGTAGTCCGTGAAAGAGCCGGTGGTCGCCCCGAGGCCGCCGGCCATGCCGAAATTGGTCGACCCCGTCAGCGCGCTCGAGAGCGCGTTCACCACCGTCGCCGAGCCCGGTGACAGCACCGAGTTTCCGGCCGTCATCGTGGACGACGCATCGAGCGTCGCCGTCGGCAGCGCCGCCGTGCCGTTGAGGATGTCGCTGCGAACGGCGATGTCGGACGCGCCGGTCCCGGTGATCAGGTCGTTGAACCCGAAGTAATCCGAAAAGCCCTCGCCCGAACTGCCGACCGAGCTCGTCATCTCGTTGATCGCAACGCCGTTGCCGGATGTGGTCGTCGAGATCGACAAGTGTCCGTTGGCATCGACCGAAGCTGACAGCCCCGAGATACCGTTGATCGCGGTGGCGAGATCACCGACCGTTGCGTAGGACGACAGATCGAGGTCCTGGTAGGACACCAGATTGCCGCTCTTGTCCGCAACCGCGATGCGCACCGTGCCGGTCGCCGACAGCGGCGTCGTGCTGCTCACGGTGCCGGTCCCGGTCAGGCTCGCCGGCGGCGGCACCGACGCGCCCTGGTTCGATACCGCGTTGACGGTCGCGGTCAGCTGCCGGGCCAGCTCGTCGAGCTGCGACTGCGCCGCCGGCAGCGTCTGGTCACGCAAGGTAATCAGCGCGCTGACCTTGCCCGAGGAGATCTGCGAGGTGACGTCGACCCCATTGACGGTGATGCCGCTGAAACCGCTCAACGATCCCGCGCTATATGTCGTGGACGCCGTGACGCTGGGCAGCGCCGTATAGCTCAGCGGATGCGCCGTGCTATCGACCAGCGCCTGCCCCGATCCGGTATAGACCTGCAGATCGCCGCTCGACGTGGTGAAATAGCTCACATTCATCATCGACGCGAGATCCTGCAGCGCGCTGTTGCGCTGGTCCTCCAGATCGGCGGTCGACTGGCCGGCGGCCGCTTCCTGCTTGATCTGCTTGTTGAGGTCGGAGATCTGCTGCAGATCGGAATTGATGTCGCTGACCGACGAGGCGATGTCCTGGTCGGCATTGGAGCGCAGCTTCTGGATGCCGCTCGAGGTCTGCTGCAGCTGCGTCGTCACGGCCGCAAGCGCGCTGCCGGCGTTCGACTGCAGCGACGCGCTGCTCGGCGTGCTCGCCAACGACGACAGCGCCGACTCGAATGCCGCGATCGTATTCGCCAGCGAGGTGCCTGTCGTGGAGCTGTCGCTGCTCGAGGTGCTGCCATAGAGCTGCTGGAGCTCGGTCAGATAGTTGTTGTTGGTGTCGGCGGCGCCGAGATCGGAATCGGCTCCGACCAGCGACTTCAGCAGCAGCTTGTCGACCGCGCTGCTGATCCCCGTGATCGTGACGCCGGTCCCGACACCAGAGGTGACGCTGCTGCTCTGGTTGGCGGTCTTCGCGGTATAGCCCTTGGTGTCGGCATTGGAGATGTTGGCCGAGGCTACGCTGATCTGCACCTGCGTGGCTGACAGCCCGCTGAATGCGATGCTCCGTGCAATATCGAGCGACGACACGACAACCTCCCTCCGGCGCCGGCCCGATCACGCCCGTACGTTGGTGCCATAGGACATCGCGGGTGTGACGCGACGGCCGCCGGCACCATAGGGCGATACGTTGGCGATCTGCTCGCGGATTGCCTGCATGATCGCCTCGATCCTGCGGTTGCTCGCATCGATCGCCGCCCGCAACCGCATCACGTTCTCGTCCATCGCCATCCGAAGCTTCAGGATCCGATCCATCAGCTGCTCCCGCAGCACACGATCCTGGACGTTGAGGTTTGCGGTCTTGCCGACCGCCTCCGCCACACACTGCTCGAACAGGGTGGCGAGGCGGTGCTTCTCGTCGACCTGCTTCAGCCGCGAGGCCGGCAGCCCCTTGGCGAGCTCGACATTCTCCTCGTTCACGATCGCGATCAGATTGTCGATCAGCGCGATCAACGACCTGGCGCGCTCGTCATTGCCCGCGGGATTGATCTTGATGTTGCGTTCCGGTGTCATGTCATCGCTCCCGTTCAAGCTAGTGTCCGCGACGCAGGGCGCGAACTGATTGTGCGCTGCGCCCGTACGCGGTGATCGCCGTTACCCGGACCGTGGCCCGGTTGAGTTCATGGTCGAGCCGAGCGCATTCGCGCATCAGCTGGTCCCGCAACGTTCCCACATCGTCGAGCAACGCACGGAGCTGCGCCCGGTCGTCCGGCCGAACCGCAGCGGCCTTCGCCTTCAGCCGCTGAAGCCTGACCAGCAAGCGGTCATTCCGCTTGTCGGTCATCATCGCGACACCGCCGAGATCAGCGTATCGAACATCTTGTCGACTGTGGTGATCACCTGCGAGGCCGCCGAATAGGCCTGCTGCGCCGAGATCATGTTGGAGAACTGGCCGCTGGTATCGGTGGTGCTCGACTCCAGCTCGCTGCCGTAGATCGTGCCGGCGCCGTTGGTGCCCGAGGTCTGCAGCGTGGCGTTGCCGGAAGCTGCCGTCGCGGAGTACATGCCGTCGCTGGCCGCGCTCAATCCGTTGGGATCGCTGAAAGTCGCGACCGCAATCTTGTAGATCGCGATCGTCTGCCCGTTGGAGTAGGTGGCGTCGACCACGCCTCCCTTGCCGATCGAAATGCTGCTCAGCTTGCCATAGGGCAGACCGTCCGACGTGATGCTCGTAAGGTCGACGGCCGGCGTGGTCTCGCCTGACGAATACTGCGTGAGGCCGTCGGTTTTGCCAGCCGTGCCGAGATTGAGCGTGATGGCCGTGCCATTGGCGGCAGAACTGTCGGCCGCCCCATCCTTCCAACCCGTCACCGATATGACGGGAGGGCTCGGGCTGGTCGAGGCGAGCGAGCCGTCGCTGTTGAAGGTGATATCCACCGTATCGGTGATCGCGTTGGCGCTGTCTGTCGTGGAGTCCGAGGCGAGCTTTGGCGTCTCGAAACTGGCCTGCCAGCTGTTGTCGGCGGTCTTCTTCCAATCGATCTGGATCGTGCTTGCCGTGCCAAGCGAATCGTAGACCGTCATCGAGCTATTGAAGGTCGCACCGACCGCGGCATCGGCCGGCAGGTTCGCCGCGACCGTGGTCTTGGTGGTGGCGCTGCCGCTGGTGGAAGCCACCTGCGTATTGATCGGACCAAGGCTCGCGGCGGAGGCATTGCCGATGATGTTGCCGTCAGCGTCGGTGCGCCAGCCCTCGAGGTAATTGCCGTTGTTGACGAGGTAGCCCAGATTGTCGGTGGTGAACGCACCGTTGCGCGTATAGGAGGTGGTGCCGCCGGACGTCGCGTTGGTGGTGACGAAGAAGCCGCTGCCCTGGATCGCGACGTCGGTGGCGTTGGTGGTCGCGGACAGCAAGCCCTGCTGGGTGATGTTGGCGCGGCCGGACACCGTGACGCCGCCGGACGTATATGAGGTGGCGCTGTTCGACGCGGTCACCAGATCCTGGAACATCGCCGACGTGGTCTTGTAGCCCGTGGTATCGGCGTTGGAAATGTTGTCGGAGATCATTGCCAACGACTGGCTCTGCGCATTGAGCGCCGAGATCGCCGAGGAAAGAGCACCAGTGAGACTCATGATATGACTCCGGAAGCAATCAGGACGTGACGCCGATGATGTTGGCGGCGCTGACGGGGACGCCGTTCACGAGCAGCGACGGCGTCGAGCCGGAGGCATCGATGCCGGTCACCGTTCCCGTCATCGTGGTGTAGCTGAGCAGCGAGTTTCCGGCGGAGTCGGTCGCGGTCACCTGAATCGTGTACTGGCCGCCGTCCTTGAGCTGGGTCCCGTCGGAGGTCTGGCCGTTCCAGGTGAAGGTGTTGGAGCCGGCGGTTCCGGTTCCCTTGCCGCTCCACACCGTGTTGCCCGAGGAGTCCTGGATCGTGATCGCGACGTTGGACGCGGCCGATGTGAGCGAGTAGCCGAAGGTCGCCGAGCCGTTGGTCAGTTCCGCCGTGTTCGTCTTCGCCTCGACGGTGTGGCCGATATAGTTGACCGAGTTGAGCGTCACGAGGCTCGAGAACGAGCTCGCCAGCGATGTCATGCTGGCGTTGGTCGACTGCTGCTCGGTGAAGTTGGCGTAGGAGGTGAGCTGGTTGATGAAGTCGGTCGTGCTGGTGGCGTTCAGCGGATCCTGGTTTTGCAGCTCGCTGACGAGAAGGTTGAGGAAATCGGTCGAGCTCATTCCCATCGACGCGCTCGACGACGAGCTCGACGTGGTGGACGTTGCAGCAGAGGTTGCCGAGGAGACGGTCATGACAAGGCTCTCTTCGCCGCGGAATGCGCGACGGAACGCGGTGGAACATTGGGGTCGTGATGTCGTTCGCAGATAGAACGGATGACGCGCCGATTTCAGGCGCGGATTCATCCACCCGGAATCACTTGATGAATCGGCAGAATTTGCCGTGTCCGTGGCAGGTTCATGGCTCGCAGGCGTGCATCTCGCCGCGAGAGCCCGCGGAGAGCTGCAACGGCAATGCGCAGCGTTTTAGAGCGAAAGGCTGATCGGCAGATCCGGCTCGCCGAGCATCAATGCCGGCGGCGTCAATGCGGGCAACAGGCAGAGGGCCAGCAGCAGCGCAGGCAGCACCTTGCCTTGCTGTGCGGATTGGCCCGGTGCTTGTGCATCGTTCGGCTGATCGTCAGCCGAGGCCGGCCCCGAAGCGGGCTTCTGGGGCAACTTCGCCGCCGCGGTCACGATGCGGTCGGCAAGACCCTTGGGTGCGCGAACCGGCGGCGCCGCGAGCCCGCCGCGTACCGCACTCGCCTCTTCGTAGAGCGTCCGCGCCTCGGCCGAAGATGCCAGGAGCTGGACGGCGGCAAGACGTTGATCGTCGGGCCAGCGGGACAGATCCTCCCCCAGCCGGTCGATCAGGTCTTCGAATGTCGCAACGTCCATCGCGCGCGCAGATCCAGCCTCGTCGCCAAGGCTGTCATAAAGCATTCGCAGGACGGCGGAAATCAATTTCCGCCGCTGCCGCATCAGGTCCAGCAAGGTGCTTGCCGCACGGCTATTTTCCCCAACCAGGGCGCCCGCTCAGGCCCTTTGCTGCGCCGGCTAAGCGCCCTCGTCGGGTGATTCGCGGCCCTCTCCAAGCTCAGCGGCCGGCGGCTGATTCGAGCGTCTTGTCGAGTGCCCTGGCCTTGGCGGCCTTGCCGGCGGTCGCCTCGACGAACTTCCAGGCGTCGCGCAGTTCCGCCAGGCTCGCGATGATGCGCCGGAAATTCTCCCTGGCCTGCGGCCGGCCATAGGAGCGCAGGCACGCCATGATCAGGGCGCTATAGGTGCGGTAGAGACGATCGGCCATCGCGCCGCCACGGGTGAAATCGAGATTGTGGCTCAGCCCGCGCAGGATCGCGGTCGCCCGCGTCAGATAGATGTGCCCTTCCTCGAAGCGCTTCGCCTCGTGCGCTTCCAGCGCCTTCTGCAACAGCGTGATCGCGCCGTCGCACAGCATCACCACCGCCTTCAGCGGCGGCACCGCCACTGCGGCGGATCGATAGGCATTGTTGGCGTGGTAGGCGGTCGCGTTCTGGGTCATTAGTTACTCGATGATGCGTCTAGGAGTGCTTTCAGGTAGCCCAGCGTGTTGTTCGCGCTTTCGATGGCCGCCTGGTAATTGGCGTATTGAACCTGCAGCTGAGCCTTGAACGTCGCCGCATTGCTCTGAATGTCGCTGACCTGGGACTGCAGGTCGGTATCGCGCGACTGCAAGTTGGAGATCATGGTCTGGAGTTGACCGCTGGTGCCGGAACTGGTGTGCGCGAGCTGGTAGAGCTGCGTCGCCAAACCGGACGACGATGTCACCGTGATCGATTGCGAGGTCGAGCCCGTATAGGTGAAGGCCATACCGGCGTAGATCGTTCCTGAATTGCCGATGATGGTGTTGCCGACCACCGAAAAGCGGGAGCTGTCGCCGCCGACCGAGGCTCCGGTCAGCGTACCGGTGGAGTCCACCGTGAGGTCGAGCGTGAAGGATTGCGGCGATGTGCCGGTATTGACCACACTGAGCTGGCTGGACGAAGTGGCGGTCTGCGCCGACAGCAGCTGGGTGACGCCGGCGAGATTTTGCGTCAGCACCGTCGACAGCGTTCCGGTATCGAGCTGGAGCTCGTTGTTCTCATTGAAGGACAGGCCGAGATCGGCCATCGTCATGCCGCCGACCGTCCCGCTGAGCACCTGCTGCAGCTGGGTCATGAGATCGCGCATCGTGCTGTCGCCGAACAGCACCGCGCTCGACGCGGCCGTGCCGTCGGAATTCTGCGCCGACTGCGCGATCACCTGGTCGCGAAATGCGTTGTAGTTGGTGACGAAGGTCTGCAGCGCTGACGTGATCTGGCTGGTGTCGGTCTCGATGCTGATGTTGAGGCTGGTGCCGCTCGGCGTCGGCTGCAGCAGGTCGAACGTGACGCCGGACAGGACGTCGGAAATGTCGTTGGTGTTACGCGTGAGCGCGATGCCGTCGAGGGTGAACTCCGCGGACTGCGACTTCTGCAGCACGTCGGTGAACGCCCCGGACGTGTCGGTGACGCCGAGCTTGTTCAGGATGTCATCGCCCGACGTCGACGAATAGGCGATGTCAGCGGCGTCCTGCGTCCCCGTCAGCACCATCTCGTAGGACCCGCTCGACACCTGGACGATGGAGGCCTGGACATTGGTGGTCGAGGTCTGGGCGTTGATGGTGTCGACGATATCCTGCATCGACATGCCGCTGGTGATCGAGATCGCCGTGCTGGTGCCGCCGGACAGGCCGAGCGAGAAAGTGCCGGAGAGGCCCAGCGCCGTCGAGCTGCTCGACTGCGAGGAGCCGATCACCTTCTGCGCGGTTGCGAGCTGGGTGATCTGGAGCGTGTGATCGCCGGTCGCCGAGCCGCTGTTGACGCTCATGTTGAGCGCCGACGAGGCGCTGACGTCACCGGTGGACGAGATCGTCGCCGCCCGGGTGGCGAACGCGTTGGTGGCAATCGAATTGATGATCGAGGTGCTGAGCGACGACAACCCGGTCGCCAGCGTCGACAGCTCGGTCTGCAGCGATTGATAGGCCGTGATCTTGGCCTGGTTCGCGGTGATCGTCGTGGTGATCGAGGTCGCCGCTGCGAGCTTGGCGTTGACCTCGGCCTCGATCAGGGCATCCCAATCGATGCTGGTCGAATTGGTCGTGCCGGTCGTTGTCACCGTGCTGGCGGAACTGGTCGACGTCGTGTTTGATGTGCTCGAGGTGGCGCTGCTAACCGTCATGTCGACACTTCCGCCGCGATAGGAACCGGGCCGGCATCATGCCGGCCCGATCGATCTTTCGAATTAGCCGAGCAGCTTCAGCAGGTACTGCGGCATCTGGTTCGCCGCGGTTTCCGCCGAGACCGCGGCCTGGGTCTTCACCTCGGCCGAGGACAGCGTCGCCTGCTCGGAAGCGATATCGACGTCCTTGATCGCCGAGTTCGCCGACTGCAGGTTCTGGGTCTGGGTCGAGATCGAGTCAGCGCTGAAGTTGAAGCGGGATTCCTGAGCACCGATCTCGGCGCGTGCGGACGAAACCTTGTCGATCGCGGTGTCGAGAGCCGTCATCGCGCTGGTGGCGCTCGACAGACTGGACACATCGAGCGACGTCACGGACAGCGACGAGGCCGTGAGGCTCGTCAGCGTGATCGTGATGGTGTCGGCCGAGGTCGAACCGACCAGCACCGAGACGCCCGAGGAGAACACGCTCGAACCGTCGAGCAAGCTCTGGCTGCTGTAGCGGGTTCCGCTGGCGATCGAGTCGATTTCGCCCTTGAGCTGCGTGAATTCCGAGTTGATGTAGGCGCGGCTGGAATCGGCCACGGTGCCCGAGGCGGACTCGGAAGCCAGCGACTTCATGCGGGCCAGGATGTCCGAGATGTTGGAGGCGCCGCCGTCGGCGGTCTGCAGGATCGAGGTCGCCTGCGCCGCGTTGGTGGCGGCCTGCTGCAGCGTCGTGATGTCGGAGGAGATGCGGGTCGAGATCGCAAGACCGGCCGCGTCGTCGGAAGCCGAGGTGATGCGCGAGCCGCTCGACAGCTTCGACAGCGCGCTGGTTTCCTGCTGCGAGTTGATGTTGAGGTAACGGACCGCGGAGTTCGCGGCGGTGTTGGTGGAGATTGCCGGCATGAGTAGCTCCTGTGCTGATGGGGCATGGCATGCCGCATCGTGAAAAAGAGAGGTGACGCGGATCCAGCCCCCGTCCGCCCGATCAAACGGGCCGGCCGCCGGTGGTCAGGCGCAAAATCTTCAGAAGCCGGAATTTATGGTTAGCAGTCGGTAAACGCGCCGCGCAGGTCGCGCTCGTGCCGCTTCAGCATCTCGCGCAGCTGCTGCCGTCCTCGCTTCAACAGCGACTCCACCGCGGCCACGGTCGTATCCATGACCTCGGCGATCTCGCCGTTGCTCATGTTCTCGTGATAGGAGAGGATCACCGCGACGCGCTGCTGCTCGGGCAGCCGCTGCATCGCGACCTCCAGCAGATTGCCGATCTCGTTGCGCTCGATCACGGCGGAGGCATCGAGCTGGGTGTCGGCGACCTCGGGCACGACATCGACATTCTCGGTGCGCGGCTTGCGGCGCAGATCGATGCAGCGGTTGCTGACGACACGATAGAGCCAGGTCGAGAACTTGGCGCGGCCATGCTGCCAGCGGCCGCGATGCGTCCACACCTTCAGCATCGTGTCCTGCACCACGTCCTCGGCGTCGGCGGCGTTGCCGACGATGCGCAGCGCGATCGCGTAGGCGCGATCGACGTGACGTTCGACCAGAGCACGGAACGCCGTCTCGTCGCCGGCGGCGAGACGGTCGAGCAATTCCTTGTCTTCGTCGTGGATCTCGACGGTGTCGAGCGGACCCGCATCGGCAACGGTCGGAACGTTGCTCCACGGAGCAGCCGCTTCGGCCGGCGCAACCGCGGCCGGCGTGGCCTCCACTTCGGCCGGTGCCCTCATATCAAGCGCGTAACTCATCCGCCGCTCTCCAACCAACGCCGCTGGCACACATTCCATGCGGCTTCTGAGCGTTGAACGGAGAGCGTCAGCAAACCAGGCGAACTTTTTTTGTTATTTTTCAAATGCTTAGCCGGATGTTTTTGCCGACCGCCCGGCAAAAGCTGCCGCTGCGCGTAGGCGCAGGGAAAAATGCGACGGAGTTTGGAGCAGTCGTTCAGCATCGCCTCGCATTTCCGCGGAAGAGATCGTCGCGTCGGAAAACGCTGTTGTCACACCAACTAACGCCACGCGAACCCATGCATGCGCCGAGCATGCGAGTGACTCACCGCCGTTGGTCGCCATCTTGCATTCGACGATTGCGACTAGGCAATTTTTTCCGAATCACTGTTTCGACGTTATCGGATTTTTTGAATCTGTCAGTCGCGAAGCGCGCGTTTTCGAATCCCGCATCAACTTTTTTGAACTGTCGCGCCTGATTTGTCTCACGCGCGCGTTCAACGCATGAGGACTGGCGGGAATTTTGCGCATGACAATCATGACGGTCGACGCGACGCGTCGAGCGCAGAACGTTTCGGCATGTTCATTCGATGTTTTCGATACATTTCTGTTGCGCGCCTGCACGACGCCGGATGGCATATTTGAAGGGGTTTTTCAGCGTTCCTGCATTGCTGAAAAATTTCCGAACATGTCCGCCAGTTTCGTTCAGCATCGAATCCAGGCGGAGGCGCGGGCGCGCAAAGTATCGCAGGAGCGGTGCGGCTCAACTGAAGTGCGCATCGCCGACATCTACAAATACTTTCCGTTCAGGCTGTTCGGCCTGAGCCGCGATGCGTTGCAGGATCTCGCGCAGATCGAGTTCGAGACCGAGCTCGAGCTGTGCCGCGCCAATCCCGAAATGCTCGAGCAATATCTGGACATGAAGCGCGGCGGTTTTCGCGTCGGCTTCATTTCCGACACCTACTGGAGCACCGACCAACTCGCGCAGCTGCTGCGTTCCTGCAGTCCCGGGCTGAGCTGGGATTTCCTCTATGCGTCCTGCGATCACGGCAGCAGCAAGAGCGAGGCACTGTTTGAAGCCTATCTCGCCGAGCAAGGCATCGACGCGGCAAGCTCGTTCCATGTCGGCGACAACCACACCGCGGATGTCAACGGCGCGCGCCGTCACGGCATCCGTCCGCGCTACTACCCGCAGGCCGGCGCGGCGCTGGCTTCCAAGTTTCAACGCGAAGCATCGATCTTCGAATTGCTGTGTCCCGATCAGCCGTCGCGGCTCGATTGCGGCGCCCGCACGCTGCGGCGCGCGGTGACGGCGAAGAGCGCGGAGCCTGCTCCCGCCTTCGACCTCGGCGTGACCGTGCTCGGCCCGGTGATGGCGGCGTTCGACGCATTCATTGCCGCGCGGCGCAGCGCGCTTGCTCGCGAGGGCGCGCGCGTTGCGGTCGGCTTCCTCGGCCGCGACGGCCTGCTGCCGCATCGCGTCTGGCAGGCAAACCACGGCGAGACCGGCGCCTATATCGAGATCAATCGTCGCGTCAGCCTGGTCGGGTCTGCCGATACGCTCGAACCACTCTGTGAGCTGCTGAGCCGGGTCGTCAAGATCGACGCGGCGACCTTTATCGACATCGTCAAGGTGCAGCCGCCCGCCGTGATGAAGTTCTTCGCGCAGTATCCCGACGGCATTGCCAGCGGCCGCGAACTCGCCGACGCCCTGCCCGATCTGATGGACCCGCGCGAGATCACCGATATCGCTGCCGGTGTCCGGACCCGTTTGCTGACCTATCTTCGCGCGCATATCCGGGATTTCGACGGCTGCACCGATCTGATCCTGGTCGACCTCGGCTATTCCGCAAGCGTGCAGAAGTCGTTGCGGCGAATTTTCGATCGCGAGGGCATCCGCATCCGCCTGCACGGCGCCTATCTGCTGACGCTTGACGATGCCTTCGACGGCATGTCCGATGACGACACCGCGGAGGGCCTGGTCTCTGATCGCGTCGTCACGCCGCACGTCAAGCGCATGCTGATCCGCAACGTCGCATTGCTGGAGCAGCTGTGCTGTTCGACCGAAGGATCGGCGCGGGACTATCGCGACGGTGAGGTATTGCGCGAGGGTGATCAGCGCCCGGCCGCCCAGCTGGCGCTGGCGACCGAGGTGCAATCCGGAACGCTGGCCTATGTTTCGCGCGCCCGCGAGCTGGCACCACGCTACGGATTGCAGCCCGATGCCGCCCCCGCGGTCGCGGCGCGCTGGACGGCCGCCGTGCTCGGCCGCCTCCTGCTGCTGCCGGACGATGATGAGCTCGCGCTGCTCGGCGGCATCAAGCATGACGTCAATCTCGGCACCCCGGCGCTGGCGCCATTGCTCGATGCCGACTTCGTCAATGATAGCATCATCGCCCGCGGCCTCATGACCGCCTGCACGGCTCCGGCGCCCCCGATGTGGCTGGCGGGCAGCTTTGCCGCCCTGTCGCCGTCGCATGCCTATCTCTACACGCTGTTCGGCGCCAATCGCCTGCCCGCGAATGTGTTCGGCGAAGCGCTGTGCGGGACGCTGCAGGTCGGTCTGTTCGATCGGAACGGCCAGGCTTCGCTGGAGGCGATCAACGTCTATCATACCGGGCTCGGCGACCTCCGCCTGCGGATACCGCTGTCGCGCCGGATGGCAATCGCGACTATCGCGCTGCCGCTGGCCAAGCTCACCCGCGACGGGATGCTCCACGGCATCACGGTCCAATACGGCGAGAGCGCCGCGACAGCCGCCGAGAGTTCGAACGTGACAGCGATCGCCGAGGGACGGCTCATCGATGCCGGCCTCGAACGGCGCGGCCGTCACTTCCGCGCCACCAGTGACGACGGCATGCTGCTCATCCCCGTCGACGGCTTCGAAGACGACGTCGCCATCTACACGGTCGCGCTGACCGCCCTCGACCATGACCGCATCCTTGCGGTCGCGGACCGCGACGGCAACGGCGCCGCTTCGGCCACACTGACCTGGCGCAGCGCCAGAGGCATGCCGACAATGAACAACGACAGCTGATTTGTCCGCCTGATCCGGCCGCCCCGCACGTAGAAGGTTAACGAGGGGTAGTGCGGGCATGATTTCGGCTGACACGGCGCAAGCGGACGGCTTGCAGACGGACTTCGACCACTTGCTGGCGGCGAACGGCATCCGGATGAGTGCTGCGCAGCGCCGGCGGCTCGCCTGGCTGTCGGAGCGGCTCGGACCCGCGGTCGTCCATCAGGCCGGCTCGGCGCCGGCGAGGGACCATGGCGTCATCATCCTCGTCGAGCCACCGAGCGGCCCCGCCGCCGAGATGCTTTACCGGTCGCTTCGCGCCGACTGCGCGGTCGTCGTCCCCTTCGGCGAGAATCCCGCCTTCGACTTCCTGAAATCCAAGCTGACCGACCTCGGAACGATCGGGCCGAGCTTCGATGGCCCGCACGAGATGTGGTGGGGCGGCCTCAATTGGCGCCCGATCGCGCCCGAGCAAGGCTCAAGGTCCGAGGCATCGCTGCGCGTGGTCTCCTGCTACCCCCGCGCTTGCGGCGACGACC
The DNA here is from genome assembly GCF_054058795.1 of Bradyrhizobium sp. USDA 4506. Classification (NCBI taxonomy): domain Bacteria; kingdom Pseudomonadati; phylum Pseudomonadota; class Alphaproteobacteria; order Hyphomicrobiales; family Nitrobacteraceae; genus Bradyrhizobium; species Bradyrhizobium sp. USDA 4506. The sequence continues at coordinate 4,384,138 of NZ_JBSSBM010000002.1, forward strand.
ATGCCCGCGCTCTCCGCGACAAGCTGGCCGAATTTCGGATCCCCTGCGATATCGCACCGATCGACACCGCAGACGGCGAGCACATGCGCGCAGCCGAGAAATCCGCCTTCTTGCTGCGGATGTGGGAGCAGCATCGCGAGCCGCTGCTGTTCATCGAGGCCGACGCAGTCCTCAGCGAGCCGCCAATGCTGCCGTCGTCCCTCGCATGCGACATCGCGCTTCACAAATGGAACCGGTGGGAAATGTCGGCGCGCACCCTCTATCTCGCCCGTTCGCCCGCCGCCGAAACGGTGCTGCGCAACTGGCATCACATCGCGAGCGCCTATCCCGCGGTCTGGGAAGGCTATCTGCTCGACCAGGCCTGGAGCCTGACATCGTCGCAGATGGCGCTCGACACCGTCTGGCTGCCGCGTTCATACCACGCTCCGGCCGAAGACGCCGGCACGCCCCGCCACACCACGGTCGTTCACAACCTGCCCACCGACAGCAGCGATCTTGGACCGGACGCCGAATTCGGCGTCGCGATGCGGGCCGCGCGGCGCGCCAGCCGCAGCGGCGGCCGTGACGCCATGATCGTGATCCGGTCGCAGGCGGCCTCGAATGATGCGATCACCGTGATCATGCGCGATATCGCGGCCAGCGACGCGCGCGAAATGGCTGCCAGCATCGAGGCGGTCACCGGCGCGTTCGCAGCCGATTGCGGCGGGTTCGGCCGGCTCGAGCTCGCACTCTGCCCCTGGCAGGACGATATCCGCGCGGCGAAATCGGCCGCGAAAAGCGCGAACAACCGCATCATCGAGATCGCGCCGTGGCAGGCGCTGCCGGCCGATCTGTTCCGCACCGTGGGCCAGTCCCGCGATGCCGGCAGCGTCGTCGTGATGGCCGGGCAGCACGGCTGATTAACGCCGGAAAGACAGAGCAAGGGAAGGACATCGACATCATGAAGACAATCATCCTTCTTACCGGTGCCGCCAACCAGCAATTCGCGCTCACCGAACTATTGAAGGCGCACAATCCGGCGCTGTCGTTCAGCTGCGCGGTAACGGCCGACGAGCTCGCCGCGATCGAGCCGGAGGTCTTGCGCGAGGCCCGGCTGTTGGCCTTCACCACCAGCGTCATCGTGCCGGAGCACATTCTGGCGGCGCTCGGCCACTGCGCCTACAATTTCCATCCCGGCCCGCCGCAATATCCCGGCTGGGCGCCGGCGCATTTCGCGCTCTATGACGGTGCCCGCACCTTCGGCGCGACGGCCCATGTGATGGCCGCGCGCGTCGATTCCGGCCCGATCGTCGGGGTCGAGTCCTTCATCATTCCCGACAAGATCAGCGTGCGCGGTCTCGAACAGATCGCCTATGTGCGGCTTGCCCATCTGTTCTGGCGGATGTCACGCGATCTCGCCTGCGATCCCACGCCGTTGGCGGAATTGGAGATCGCCTGGTGCGGAATCAAGAGCACGCGGTGGATGTACCGCGAGATGTGCGAGCTCCCCACCGACATCAGCGCCGGCGAGCTGGCGCGCCGGATCCGTGCCTTCCACGACGACTTTCGCGGCATCCCGCTGACCTGCTCGTTGCACGGCATCCGCTTCCAGCTGGCAACGACTGCCATGCAGGTGCCCGAGGCACCACAGGTGGTCTCGCCGCCGCTCGCCGCGGCCTCCTGAGAAACGGCCTCAACCGCGCGTCGCACGGCCCCGGACCTCGCGGTGCCGCTGCAAATGCGCCCTCACCGCGCGCTCCGCGGCGCGCGCGGAGCCGAAATAGCCACCGTCGAGGCCGTCAAAGGCGCGATCCGAGGAGAAGAAGCAGAAGCCGCTTTTGTCGCTGACGACGATACCAGCGGTCCGATCCGATACTTCGATGACATAGGCTTGAGACATTTGGGCTTGGGACATGCGTGTTCGATCGCCGGACGACGGCGCTCCTGTCTGATTGTCGGGTGCTTGACTTGTTGGAGCGATCAACAACAGACGCCGGTCGCCGCCGAGACGCAGCGATGCTGCATGCGGTTTCGCATGTCGCACATCAAGCTGCGGTGGTCGTGTCTCATTGCGGTGGCCTTGAACAACGCGGGGTATCGCGCAGCAATATCCGGCCGAACCGCGCGGCGGTCAATGAAATGGCTGACCAAAGATAAGAGCCCGGCGCGACGCCTCATTCGCGGCCAGCGGAAAAACAGCACAGTTTTGGTGGTGACGGTCGTGGAGCGCTGAATTGGCCGGACACCGTGCATCCCGGTGCTTGGCCAAGGTCGCTCAGGGCAGGATCGGCGGGTGATAGGTGAAGGTCGCCATCAGGATCGCCGCCAACAGCATCACGATCGGGAAATGGATGAAGAACTGCACCGAGGTGTAGCCGATCAGATCCTTCGACTTCAGGCCGAGGATGCCGAGCAGCGGCAGCATCCAGAACGGGTTGATGAAGTTCGGCAGCGTCTCGGCGATGTTGTAGACCATCACCGTCCAGCCGAGATGCGCGCCGATGTCGTTGGCCGCCTTCATGATGTAGGGCGCCTCGATGATCCACTTTCCGCCGGCCGATGGCACGAAGAAGCCGAGCAGCGCCGAATAGATTCCGACCAGGAACGAAAACACGGTGGAATTGCTGGAGGCACCGACGAACCAGTGTGCGATCGTGTCCGACAGCGTCGTGCCGCTGCTGTTCGGGACCTTGGTCAAAATCTGCGCAATGCCGGCGTAGAACGGAAACTGCAACAGCACGCCGGAGACACTCGGCATCGCCTTCGAGAACGACTCGATGAGGCTGCGCGGTCGCCAGTGCAGCACGATGCCGAGGATGAGGAAGACGAAATTATAGGTGTTGAGGCCCGACAGCGTGATCAACGGATTGCCCGACTGGAATGTCTGCCACAACCAGCCGGCGGCAAGCACGGCGATCAGGATCGTCAGCAGCGGGCTGAACTCGAGCCAGTCGCCCGGACGCGCCGGCTTCCTGGCCTCGATGCGATCATTGCCGAGCGCAACGCCGAGGTCTTCTGCGGTCCTGGCCTGCTCGGGCGCCGGCGTCGTGAAATAGCAGATCGCAGCAGAGACCACGGTCACCATCGCGACGGTGATCATGTTCTGCCAGGTCAGGATGGTTTCCGAGAAGCCGATCACGCCGGTGATCGGCAGGAGCGACGCCGGAATGCTGCCGGCATTGGCCTGCAGCTGCGCGGCCGAGGAGGTGATACCGAGGGTGAAGCCGCAGCCGAGCCCGAGATAGCCGGCGGCGCCGGCCGCCCGGTAGTCGAGCCTGATGTCGGTGCGCCGTGCGATCTCGCGCACCAGAAGACCCGAGAAGATCAGGCTCAGGCCCCAGTTCAGCAGCGACAGGAAGATGCTGAGCACGCCGACGAAGACCACGGCGCCGCGCCCGGTCTTCGGCACGCTGGCGAGCCGTGCCAGCACCGCCGCCACCGGCGGCGACATCGCCACGACATAGCCGCCGATCGCGACCAGCGCCATCTGCATCGTGAAGGGAATCAGGTTCCAGAACCCGTCACCAAACGCGCGGCTGACGGCGAGCGGCGAACCGCCATGCAGGATCGCGCCGATCGCGACCGCAATCACCGCGATCAGGACGAAGACGTAGGCATCCGGAAACCAGCGCTCCGCAAACGCCACCAGGGCTTGCGAAAATCGCGCTATGATGTTGTCCGCGACAGGTTTTCGCAAGCTCACGGTTTGATCGTGCGTTGCATTCGTCATCAATCTGATCCCCTTCCGGTAATGCGGTTACAGCCTTCAATCGTGTTTGGTCATCAAAGCGCGAGCGTCAGATCGGTCAGCGGCACGGCCTGGCAGGCGAGGCACTGTCCCTCGCTGCCATCGACAGCGCCAAGATGGGTGAACTCCCCATCGACGACCTGAACCGCGCAGCTTTCGCATTGCCCGACACGGCAGCCGCTCGGCAGCGCGACGCCCGCCGCACTCGCCGCATCAAGCAGCGTCCCCTGCTCCGGCCGCCAGGAAAAATTCTGCTTGCTGCCCAGAAGGCGGACGGTGCGCGGCGCAAGATTGCTCGGTACCGACGGCGGCGACACGAAGCTTTCGGCGAAAATGTCGAAGCGCGGCACGCCGAGCGCCGTCACGGCCTCGATCTGTGCCGCAACGAATTCCGGCGAGCCGCAGATGTAGACCAGCGGCCGGCGCGGCAACAGCGGCTTGACCTGTCCGAGATCAACCCTCCCCTTGCGCAACGCATGCGAGTCGATCGGGTCCTGCGCGAACGGCGCGGAATAGAACGTCACACGCTTCAGCCCTGGGGTGCCGGCTTCCAGCTCCGCAAGCCGCTCGGCAAACGGATGCTCCCGGCTGCTGCGGCAGCCATGCAGCAGCAGGATTTCGCCAACGCGATCTTGTGGTGCAATCCGTTGCAGCGTTTCGAGATGGCTGATGAACGGCGTGATGCCGATGCCGGCGGCGAGGAAGATCAGCGGCCGCGGCCCCTTCAGCGGCGGCGTGAAGATGCCGCCCGGCGGCTCCAGCACAACCTCGTCTCCGACGGCAAGACGGTGCAGACGATCCGGCATGAAGAACGGCGCGTCGCCGCTCGGCGCCTCATTGAAGAAGCGCCCCTTCACCGCTATCGAGAGCACATCCGGCCGATCGCCCGATCCGGTCAGCGAATAGGCCCGTGCCTGCGTTGCGCCGGGCAGCGAGACCATCACGTGCTGGCCCGGCAGGAAGTCGGGCAGCGGACCATCGTCAAGCGGCAGCAGGTTGAGCGCGATGACATTATCCGCCTCGGCGCGGCGCGCACCGAGCGTGAACCGCCGCTGACCGCTCCACAGGCCACGACTGGCAACGCCGTCGCGCCTGATGTCGCAGACGATCGCGCGCAGCGGGACGGAGCCGCTGACCGGATCGCGCGCATCGTCGTGCAGCACGGCGTTGATGTTGCGGGTGTGGATGCCAGCCGTCGCGGAACGCTCGCGGCCGAGCGGCGGACAGTCTTCCCACCAGCCGAATTCGGCGACGACGACCCGATCGTCGAGAGCCGCATTGAGGCGCACCTTCAGGCGCACGTCACCGCCATGCGTCTCGACCACGGCCCAGTCGCCTTCGGCAAGGCCGCGCCGCGCGGCGAGCTGCGGACTGATCTCGACGGCCGGATCGGGTGACTTGCGCCGCAGCGAGGCGACGTGCCGATAAGAGGAGTGAACGAACCAGCCGCTCTTGGCGGTGGAAAGCACGAGCGGAAAGCGTGCATCCGGCGCTGCCGTGAGCGGGCTGCCGACCGGCTCGACATGGTCGGGCAAGGGATCATACCCGTGCCCCAGCATCAGCTCCGAATAGATCTCGACGCGGCGCGTCGGCGTCGAGAATCCGGCAACCGTGCGGTCCTCGCGCGCCACGGCGTATTTTTCGTCGCGGAAGATCTGCGGGAAACGGCGGCCTTCCGGATGGTCGCGCAGATCCTCGACACCGATGCCGAGCGGCGCCAGCTGGTAATTCCACCCGGCCGTGATATCGCCGCCGAAGAACAATTCGCCCATCCCGAGCTTGAGCGCAAGCGCGGCGGCGATCTCGTAATCGGCCTTGACCTCACCGACCGGCTCGACCATGCGCGGGCGAAATTGCACGGTCTCGACAGCTTCCTGCGTGATCTCGAATCCGATCTTGAGCGCATCGCGCTCCCACGGCGTGCTGGCGGGCAGCACGAAATCGGCGCTCTCCGCGGTCGGATTCATGAACATGTCGATATGGACCTGGAATTCCAGCGCGTTCAGCGCGGCGCGGTTGCGCTCGGAATGGCCCTGCGAGACGACGAAGTTGGTGCCGAAGGCGACCAGCGCGCGCACCCGGTAGGGCTCGCCGTCAAGCACGGCCCGGCTGAAGTCGCGCGCCGTGATCCAGCCCTTGGCCGGCGGGCCGAGCGGCAGCTCAGTAATGCCCAGCGCCTTGGCCTGCTGCTCCGGCGACAGGATGTTGTAGTCGTTGAGGGCACGGGTCGGCGGCGGCACCGGCCAGCGATTGCCGCCGGGCCGATCGCAAGCGCCGGTCAGCGCATACAACGTTGCAATCGTGCGCTCGATCGCGGTCGCGTTGGTGTGCTGGCCGACGCCGGTCCAGGAATGGTAGGCGAGCCGCGGCCGGCGAGCGAGCAGCGTGTTGAACGCGTCGACGTCCTCGACAGGAAGCCAGGTCAGCTCCGCGACGCGCGCCGGCGTGTATGGCGCGGCTCGCTCGACGAGCAGTTCGAACGCGGTAGCCGCCGCCATCAGCCGGCCGTCGCGTGTGCGGACCTGCAGCGCGCCACGCAGCTGGCCACAGCTCTCCGGCGCGTAGCGGGTGTCGCAAGGCACGGGCGCGCCCGACGCATCGAGACGAACGAAAGCCTCCGGCGCGCCATCCGGCCACAATGCGTCGGCGCGCAGGAAGCGTCCGGTCGCACGATCGACCAGCAGCGATCCATTGGTCCATGCGCCGACGAAATCCGCATCGAAGCTGCCGGTAGCGATGAGGTGACGGATCGCGCCCATCGCGAGCGCGCCGTCGGCGCCCGGACGAACGCGCAGCCACAGATCGGCCTGCTGCCCCGAGCCGTTCGGCTTGGGATCGATCACCACGACCTTGGCGCCGCGCCGCCGCGCATCGGCGATCCGCGTTGCCTGGGCAAGCCAGGTCCGCGCCGGATTGTGGCCCCACAGGATAATCGCATCGGCATTGTCGTAATCGGGAAAGCCGATGCCGCGGCCGAAGGTCAGCGCGTGCGCATAGTCCTTGTGCCAGCCGCAGATCTCGACCGCATAGATCAGGTTCGGGCTGCCGAAGCCGCGGATGAAGCGCTCGACCCACTCGAAACTGTCGACCATCGGCGTGCCGCTCGGCGTAGTGACGCCGAACGCCACCGCTTCGGCGCCGCTCTCGGCGCGGATCGTGCCGAGCCGAGCAGCGATCTCGGTCAAGGCCTCGTCCCACGACACCTCGACCCAGCCCGGATCGGCGGCGCCGCGCGGCTGGGTCCGCTTCAGCGGGACGGTCAGACGGCGCGGGCTGGCGACGATTTCGGGCGCCGCCCTGCCCTTGGCGCAAAGCGCGCCGCCGGTCGGGTGGTTATTCAATACCTCTACACCGACAAGACGCCCATCCTCGACCACGGTGACGGCACCGCAGCGCGAGCGACAAAGCGTGCAATAGCCGGGCAGCCGCTGTTTCACCGCCGTCTCACCTATCCCAGTCAATCCATGTGACGCATTTTTGTAATGCGTTACACATTTACGTCATACGCTACCGGCCGCGTCAAGGCTAAGTAATAATCAGCGACGAATCGGAGTTCCCAGCGAGAGGCGGCCACGACCACCGATGGACCAGAATTTGCGAGAACAGGTGCTGCAGCGGGTGCGGGCCGAGATCATTTCCGGGCAGAGCCTTCCGGGCACGATGTATTCGGTGCCGAGTCTCGCGGCGAGCCTCGGCGTCTCCTCGACGCCGGTGCGCGAGGCGCTGCTCGAGCTCAGCCGCGGCGGTCTGGTCGAGCCGATGCGCAACCGCGGCTTCAAGGTGGTCGAGCCGACGCTGACCGAACTGCGCAACCTGTTCGACATGCGCGAAGTGCTCGAGCTGCACGCCGCCGTGCTGGTCGCCACCAATCCGCCGAAGGATCTAACAATCGTGCGCGGCTGGGCCGACCAGATCGCCAGGGCCGTCGAGACCGACGACGTCCAGCTCTATCTGGAAGCCGACCGCAACTATCATCGCGAGTTCATCGCCGCCGCCGGCAACGACCTGCTGACCGACACGGTGATGGGGCTGCGCGACAAGATGCGGCTCTACGGCATCAGCTCCCGCGCGGGCCACGAGCGGCAGCAAGCGTCAGTGCCCGAACATTACCGGTTGATCGAGCTCGCGCTCGCCGGCGAGACCGAGGCGCTGACCGCCCTGCTCCGCACTCACATCCGCTCCTGGGAGCCGATCTTCGTCGATGCATTGCTGCGCTCGAAGGAGCATGCGCGCGAGCCGCTGCGGCAGGCCCGCGGCTGATGCGGAACGGAGGCAGTTAGCCGGTCGTGCTGACCGGCTAGTCCAGAATGCTCTTGTAGTGCTCCGAGAAGACATCGCGGCCGATGATCAGCCGCATCACTTCAGAGCTTCCAGCGAGGATTCGATTGACGCGCGCGTCGGTAAACATGCGACTGATCGGATATTCATCCATGTAACCTGCGCCGCCGTGCAACTGGACGCCAAGATCGAGCATCTTCCACTCGACCTCCGACGACATCATCTTGGCCTTGGCGCCCATATTGCTGGTCAGGCGTCCGGCATTGTGCTCGGCCACGCAGTGATCGACATAGACCTGCACGAGATCGATTTCGGCATCCATCTCCGCCATGCGGAACTGGGTGTTCTGCTGTTCGGCAAGCGGCCGGCCAAACAATTTGCGGTCCATCACGTAAGTGCGCGTGATGTCGAACGCCTTGCGGCCATTGGCGATCGATCCGACCGCGGAGATTAGCCGCTCCTCGGCAAGGCCTTCCATGAGATAGTAAAAGCCCTTGCCGGGTTCTCCCAGCACGTTGGCCTTGGGCACCTTCACATTGTTGAAGAAGAGTTCGGCAGTGTCCTGCGCCGGCATGCCCATCTTCTTGAGATTGCGGCCGCGCTCAAAACCTTCCATGCCGCGCTCGACGATCAGGAGCACCATGGCATGCTTCTTCTCGGCGCCCGCGAGCTTGGCCGCCACGATCACCACGTCGGAATTGATGCCGTTGGAAATATAGGTCTTCGAGCCATTGAGCAGGAAATGATCGCCCTTGTCTTCCGCGGTCGACCGCATGCCGGCGAGGTCTGAGCCCGCGCCGGGCTCGGTCATCGCGATGGCCAGGATGGTCTCGCCGTTGACGCATTTCGGCAGGAATCGGTCGCGCTGCTCCTCGGTGCCGAAGCGCTTGAAGTAGGATCCGACCAGTCGGCTGTGCAGCGTGTTGAACCAGCCCTTGCAGCCCGAGCGCGCGGTCTCCTCGATGATGATCTGCTCGTAACGGAAGTCCTCGTCGCCCATTCCGCCGTATTTTTCCTCGGGCCAGATCATCAGGAAGCCGAGGTCACCGGCCTTCTTGAACGCGCTGCGGTCGACGATGCCGGCTTCCCGCCACTCCTCCATGTGAGGCGTGATCTCGCTGGCGAGGAACTTGCGGTAGGAGTCGCGGAAAATGACCTGGTCTTCGGTAAAGCTGCGCATCAATCACCCAATAGCGCTCTCGTGGAAGCCCACCGACGTACGGCGAGGCATCGTAAAAAGTTTAGAGCGCCGGTTCTGCTGCAATCAAAACCGACGCCCCGTCATCGAAACAGGCGATGCCCTACTTGCCCTTCCAGTTCGGCGCGCGCTTTTCGGCAAAGGCAGCCGCGCCCTCGCGGGCATCCTCGGATACGAAGACAGGACCGACGATCTCCTGCTGCCTCTTCCACATCTCATCTTCCGGCCAGAGCCGGGATTCGACGATCACCTGCTTGGATGCCTTGACGGCGAGCGGGCCGTTGGCGCCGATCGCTGCCGCGAGCTCAAGCGCGGCGTCGAGCGCCGGGCCATCGGTTACGCGATTGATGATGCCGAGTTGATGGGCGCGCTCGGCGCCGAAGAACTCGCCCGTCAATGCGAACTCCATCGCCACACGGAACGGCATCTGGCGCGGCATGCGGATTAGCCCGCCGGCCGCTGCCGCAAGTCCGCGCTTCACCTCGGGGATCCCGAACTTCGCGTTGCGGTTGGCGACGATCATGTCGCACGACAGCGCGATCTCCATCCCGCCGGCGAGCGCGTAGCCGTCGACAGCCGCAATCAGCGGCTTCTTCGGCGGGGCCTCGGTGAGGCCGGCGAAGCCGCGGCCGGGGATCGACGGCCGCTCGCCTTTCAGGAACCCCTTGAGGTCCATGCCCGAGCAGAATGTGCCGCCGGCGCCGGTGATGATGCCGACGCTCAGGGAATCGTCGGCGTCGAGCCGGTCGATCGCCGCGGCCACGCCCTTGGAGAGGGCGAGGTTGGCCGCGTTCTTGGCTTCCGGCCGGTTCAGGGTGATGATCAGTATCGGTCCGCGGACTTCAGTGAGGACCGGGGTTTCTTCGGACATCGCTTTGGTCTCCTGATCGCTTAACGCGGAGCCATGCGGATGGCGCCGTCGAGACGGACGTCTTCACCGTTGAAGTAGCCATTGGTGATCATGGTCAGCGCCAGATGCGCATATTCCTCCGGCATGCCGAGACGCTTGGGGAACGGCACCGACGCGCTGAGCGCGGCCTTGACGTTTTCCGGGGCGCCCTGCAGCAGCGGGGTGTTGAAGATGCCCGGCAGGATGGTGTTGACGCGGATGCCTTCGGCCATCAGGTCGCGCGCGATCGGCAGGGTCATGCCGACCACGCCGGCCTTCGAGGCAGAATAAGCCGCCTGCCCCATCTGGCCATCCTCGGCCGCGACGGAGGCTGTATTGACGACCGCACCACGCTCGCCGTGCTCCAGCGGAGCCAGCGACAGCATGCCCTGCGCCGACTTGGCGATGCAGCGGAACGTGCCGACGAGGTTGATCTGGATGATGCGGTTGAAGGCGTCGATCGGGAAGTGGGTGGGCTCGCCGGTCTTCTTGTCGCGGCCGGCGGTCTTCACCGCGTTGCCGGTGCCGGCGCAGTTCACCAGGATGCGCTCCTGGCCATGCGCCGCGCGGGCCTTGGCAAAGCCCGCATCGACCTGCTCGTCCGAGGTGACATCGACCTTGCAGAACACACCGCCGATTTCCTTGGCGATTGCTTCACCCTTCTCTTCGTTGAAGTCGAAGATCGCGACTTTCACGCCTTGCGCAGCCAGCGCGCGCGAGGTGGCAGCACCAAGGCCGGAAGCCCCACCGGTGACGACGGCGGCGACCGATGAATCGAGTTTCATGGCAATATCCTTTCGCGATCACATGCGTTCGATGATGATGGCCGGTGCCATGCCGCCGGCGGCACACATGGTGACCAGGCCATAGCGTCCGCCGCTGCGCTCGAGCTCGTCGAGCGCCGTGCCGATCAGGATCGATCCGGTCGCGCCGATCGGGTGGCCGAGCGCGATCGAGCCGCCGTTGATGTTGACCTTCTCGCGGTCCAGCTCGAGGTCGCGGATGAACTTCTCGGCGACGACCGCGAAAGCCTCGTTGATCTCCCAGACGTCGATGTCGTTCTTGGTCAGGCCGGCCTTGGCCAGAACCTTCTTGGCCGCCGGAACCGGCGCGTTGAGCATCAGGGTCGGATCGTCACCCTGGTTGGCATAGGCCACGATGCGGCCGCGCGGCTTGAGGCCGTGCTTCTCGGCATATTCCTTCGACGTGATCAGCACCGCGGCGGCGCCGTCCACCACGCCCGAGCTGTTGCCGGCATGGTGCACGCCCTTCCAGTCGAGGTCCGGATAGCGGCGCTGGATCTGCTTCTTGAACGTCGTGCCGTTGCCGAGGTCGAAATCGGCAAGCTGCTCGAAGCTCGGCTTCAGCGAAGCCAGTCCTTCGGCAGTGGTTTCCGGGCGCGGGAATTCTTCGCGATTGAGGGCAACGCTGCCGTCGTCGTTGAGGACGGGGATCACCGACTTGGCGAAGCGGCCTTCATCGATGGCCCGCTTGGCGCGCTGCTGGCTCGTCAGTGCCAGTGCATCGCAGGCCTCGCGGCTGATCCCCTCGCGCGTCGCGATGGCGTCGCCGCACACGCCCTGGTGCGACTGCGGGTGAATCTCGTCGAGCGCCGGATTGCCCGAACCCATCATCCGCGCCGGCTGCCCGGCCTTGGAACGCTCGGCTGCGAGAGTCTGTTGATAGCTCATCATCTCGGTGCCGCCGGCGATGACGCAATCTTCCATCCCCGACATCACGGACGCTGCCGCGAGGTTCACCGAGGTGATGCCGCCACCGCAGAAACGATCCAGCGTCGTGCCGCTGGCGTTGATATCGTAGCCTGCCGCGAGCGCCGACATGCGTCCGAGATCGCCGCCCTGCTTGCCTTCCTGAGTCGATGTCGACCAGATGATGTCATCGACGGTCGACGTATCGAGCTTGTTGCGCTCCTTGAGCGCGCCGAGCACCGTCGCGGCCAGATGCTGCGGATGCAGGTGCGACAGCGCTCCCTTGCCCGGCTTGCCGATGCCGCGCGGCGTGCGAACAGCGTCAATGATGTATGCTTCAGACATGCGTTTCCCTTTGCTTCGGATGTTTCGTTAGCTTGCGCTCGTACCGATAGTCCCAACCGTCTCCGCGAGGCGTCAACGGTGTGGCGTCACTGCAAGCGGCTCGGCAATCGAGTTGCGCTGATCTTCGAAGTACCCGAAGCGCGGCACCTGGCGGAGTTGCGGCTCGTCGGCGCAGGCAGGCTTCTCGCAACCCTGCGCAAACAACGGCGCGCCGGGCGCGGCGGCGTGGGGACCGAGAGCATATTTTTGCTCTTGCGGCAGATAGATCAGCTGGCCGATCTGGGTAAGCGTCAAGGTGAGACGCGACACCGTCGATCGGGGAAGACCACAGCGATCGGCGATTTCGCGATTTCCCAGGCGTATGCTTCGACCTTCGAAGCAACGCACGATGTCGAATGCGCGCGACACCACCTGGATCACGCGCCGGTTGTCCGTGCCGGCGGTCTCTTGCGCCATCAGTACCTCAGATCGACGTCCCATCGTTTACGCCTCACTCCTCATTTTCCATACGGGTGAACGAAGCCCACTCTGCTTCGGGCGGCAGACGCCGATCCGCGACATCACGGCCGGGCGCGCAACGCTCGCGCGCCCGAACTGATGTGCGGGATTCGGCGGCAGTGATCGGCGGCGAGCACCGCGTGGGCGATTGCAGTGGTGCTGCACGGGTTTTTCCGGGATCGACGGTCTGACGCGATGGCCGGTCGCACCGGCGTTCGGTCTGCCCGCGGTGATCACACCGACGCTGCGCTCGGCAAAGCGTGCGGCCTGCTCGACAAGGTCATTCTCAGCCTGTTCGAGGCCGCTGCGCACGGAATGCACGAGCACCTTGTTTTCCAGCCAAGTGAGGCCGCGGCCGCGCGGGGCAAGCAGCTTCGGATGTCTCTGGCCGGCCAGCATCAGGCGGATTCTTTCCCTAGGGTTTTGGGCCTTAATTAATTGATTAATTAGTCAGGTGATTAAAGTGGGCGCTCTCCCCTGTCAACCGCCCTCGCTGCAGGGCGCCCCGCGCTCAGCCCGCACCTTCACCCCAACGCCTGTCAGCGCAGTGATCGCGGACCTGTCGTGATGAACTTCGTCAGATTCAGACCGCTGCCGAACGGCGATCGAAATTCCGCGCGCGATAGCGGACATGCCCCGACGATTTGCCGGCCGGTGCGAAACGCAGGCGCAAGCAATTGAGGGCGGAGATCAGGAAGCGGCGTGAGGAAGCAGGCGATAGCGGTTGCCGGAACAGACGCGACCGCTGGCCGGGATGACCGTTACGAGGGCGGACTTAAGCTATGAAAGCTTGGTGGGCGCACCAGGGCTCGCGTGCATTGAACCTCCAGTTTGATTTCCTCTTGTCGGAATGGGGCAAGGCAAATTTCGAGCGAGCCCGGACCAACTAACGATAAGGCGTCGGGAATTCGAGGCACTGGTCCGCTGCATCGCTAAGCCCACTATTCTCGAAGCCCTCTTTTCTACCTACGGGCAGGCAAACTCGCGAGGTCGCCTCCTGATACCCCGTCAAAGGCCTCCTTTCGCCCGCAATTCCACTGCGAGAGGGTTGGAACCAGTTAGGTGCCGGCCTCGGGAGGCTCGCGTCGCGAAATGTCGGTTGCGGAAAGTGCCGAGAAGGTCGGAGCGGATCGCTCGATGTCGTCGGATTCCTCCTCCATCCAATTGAAGCGATCTTTTTGCCATGCCCGGACAAGCTCCGCCTATCGCCGGCTGAGCAGGATGTTGCGGTACTGCAGATCCTTGATCCTCTCGGGCGCAAAGTCGAGCTGGCCAAGGACGTCTTCATTGTGTTCGCCCTGATAGGCCGGCGTGCCGGGCGACGGCAGTTCCGAGCGGCTGAAGATCCAGGGATTGCCCGGCATTCGGACCAATCCGCCGGCCCGGTCATCGACCTCGACCACGGCATTCCACTCCTTGGCCCAATCGGTCTCCACGAACTCGTTGACGGTGCGCACGCGCCCAACCGCGAGCCCGGCTTCACTGACTTGCGCCTGCAACTGCTCGAGATTCTCGAACGTCGTAATCCAGGCGCGGATTTCGGCGAGCAACGGCGCGAGGTTCTGCCGGCGCAGGCTGGCGGTGGCGTAGCGGGCATCGGCCAGCAAATCGCTTCGCCGCATCATCGCGCAGTAGCGCGTGAACATCGGCGAATAGATCGGGCTGGCGGCGATCGTCAGGCGGGTGCCGTCGGACATCTCGAAGATGTGCGACTCATTAGCCGACAGCGCGATAGGCTCGCCGTCGGTGTCGATCCCCGACATCATCGCGCCGGCGCGCTCGTTGACCGACAGCATCGTCGCAGCCATCGACACGTCGACGTGCTGTCCCTCGCCGGTGCGGTTGCGATGCTGGAGCGCGGCGAGCACGGCGATCACGCCCTGCAGCCCGGTATAGACATCGGCATGGCTGCACGAATCGCCGCGTGGCTCCGACAATGCCGGACCGAAATGGTCCTGCACGATCGAGGTCAGGCCGGTCTCGGCCTGCACCGTAGGCGCAAAGGCCGGCCGGTTGCGCCAGGAGGTCGACTGCCCGTAGCCGCTCAGCGAGACATAGATGATGCCGGGGTTGAAGGCACGGACGTCGTCGTAGCTGAAGCCGAACCGCGCCAAGGTGCCGGGACGGAAATTCTCGACGATGACGTCGGCCCCCCTACACAGGCGGGTGACTATCTCGCGTCCCTCAACATAGTTCAGGTCGATGCTGAGATTCCGCTTGCCGGCGTTCTGCTGCACGAAATAGAGACCCATACCACCGACGTAAGGCAGTCCGGCGCGGCCAATGTCGCCGGACGGCGGCTCGATCTTGGTGACCTCGGCGCCGAGGTCACGCAGCGCCTTGGTGCAATGCGGACCGGCCAGCACGCGAGTGAAATCGACCACCCGCAATCCCTGAAGAGGCGCAGCCGACATCGTCAGTCTCCCTCGAAGACAGCTGTTGCCGGGCCCGACGCGAAGAAGGCGTCGGCGCCACGCTGGCGATCCCTGGCCTTCCAGATCATGTCGTTGATCTCGACCTGTCGCGCGTCGGCAGCGGCGACGCCGCCGCGCGCCTGCAGGTTCGCCTGCATCTTGACGCCCGCGATGACCTTGGTCGGGCCGGCGGCGAGCTGCCGCGCCATGGTCATCGATGAAGCGCCCAATTCGGCTTCCGGGACGACGAGGTTGATGATGCCCCAGCGTTCGAACGCCTCGGGAGTGTGACGGCGGCCGAGCATCGCGATCTCCTTGGCCCGCGCGATGCCGGCGCGTTGCGCGATGCGCTGCGTGCCGCCGAGCAGCGGCAGCAACCCGACCGCAACCTCGACCTGGCCGAGGAACGCGGTGTTCGCTGCGATAATCATGTCGCAGGTCAGCGCGAGCTCAAGCCCGCCGCCAAGCACGCCGCCATTGACGGCGGCAACCGTGGGAACCGGTACATCCTCGAGACTACGCCAGATTTTTTCGAGACCGGCCTGATCGGTGTGCAGCTTGGTGCCGATTCCCCAGGACGCCATCTCCGCGCCGGCGCAGAAGTGCCGCATCGAGCTACGCAGCAGGATAGCGCGGCAGCCGGCCGCAACCACCGCGTGGTAGGCGCCGACCACATCGTTGATGAGCTGGTCGTCGAGCAAATTGTGCGGCGGCTTCGCCAGCGTCACCACGCCAACCTTGCCGTCCATCTCGTGAAGTACTGTCGTCATCAGGTTCCCTCCGCTCGATGCAAAAGCCGGCCGGCAGCGCTTTCGACGCAGCGTCACGGCGGTCAGACGTCTCCTCGCTGCGGGCCTGCCCGGCGCAGATCCCGCTGTTCTGATGATTTGAATGTCGTCCGTCATAACAAACGTGACAACGTCAAGCTCTGCCAATTATGATGTCGAAGATTGCCAAACGGCCGGAAGAGCCGTTCGTCGGCCTGTCAATCTGTGCCAGCCGGACGTGGAGGAAGTGCCATGAAGCCGATCAAGATCGTGATGCCGATCTCGAGCGACCCCGATGCGCCGACGCAGAGCCTGCTCGGACTCGGCGCGCTGGCCGCCGAGCTGGCGGCGCAGGGCCTGTCGGTTCGGGAGCTGTTTGCACGGACCGGTCTCGATGCCTCCCAGCTCGAGGATCCCCACGCTCGCATCTCGCACCGCCAGCGGCTGGCGATCTACCGCAACGCGATGCGGCTGGCGAAGCGCTCCGATATAGGGTTGCTCGCAGGCGCTCGGCAGCGCATCAGCGATTACGGCATTTACGGCTATGCGCTGGTGTCGAGCCGGACATTCGGCGAAGCGCTGATGTTCTCGCTCGATCACATCACCATGGCCGGGCCGGCGGTCAGGCAGATCAGCTTCCGGATCGAGCACGGGACGACCGCGATCCTTCGCAGCCATGGGCTCGACCCGCTCGGCGAGCTGCTGCCGTTCGCCGCGGAATTCTGGCGCAGCTCGATGACCGCGGTGTTCAGCCGCATCCTCGAGTCGCCGTTCCCGAGCAAGAGGATGATCTTTCCGTTTGCCGCACCCGTGCACTGGCGCAACTACGAGCGGATGTTCAACTGCCCGATCGACTTCGGCGCCGATCGCATGGAATGGCATTTCGATGCCAAGGTGCTCGATCTACCCTGCCCCAATGCAAACCCGATCACCGCGAAGATCTGCCAGCAGCTCTGTGACGTCGTCTTGACCGAGCATCCCGGCGAATCCGAGCTAGTAAGGCGGATCAGAGCCGCCTGCCTCAACAGCCCCAGCCGATTTGCGGGCGCGCCGGAGATCGCATCCAAGCTCGGGCTGTCGCTGCGAACGTTCCACCGCAGGCTGGCGGAGGACGGGCAGTCGTTCCAGTCGATCGTCGACGGGATGCGGCAGTCGATTGCGACGGAGTTGCTCGAGAACACCCATCTGGCAATCGATCAGGTCGCCGAGCGTGTCGGCTTTGCCGACGCTACCAGCTTCCGCAAGGCGTTCAAGAAGTGGACCAACCGCTCGCCGTCGGACTTCCGTCACCCTACAGCGCAGCGGCCAGCAGTGTCGCCAGACGCGTGATCAGCAGCAGCGATAACCCGACCGCCAATGTCAGGAGCTGTCCGAAGCGGAAGTCGTCTGGATCGAGCGCCGCGTTCTGGAGCTGTGCGTAGGTTAGCAGCGATTGACACTCCATATCACCCTCCCGCCATCAGGCATGGTTGTTTCCGGCAATGACGGCGTCCGCCGGCCCGATCCTGCCGACGCATGAGCCGAAGCCGATGCTCGCAAAACCTTCCAGGCTGCAGCGGCCGCGGAAGGTAACCTCGTCGCCGTCCTCGAGGAAGCCGCGGCGCTCGCCGCTCGGAAGCACGGCCGGCCGTGATCCGGCGGCGGTGAACTCGAGCATGCTCGAAAGCTGCGCCGGGCTAGGCCCCGAAATGGTGCCAGTGCCGATCAGGTCGCCCGGCAGCAGATTGCAGCCATTGATGCTGTGATGCGCGATCATCTGCGCCGGGGTCCAATACAGGTATTTGGCATTGGATGTGAGAATCGCCGCGGCGGGCTGGTTCGCGGCGCGCATCTGCGCGGTCGAGAGCAGGACCTCGAGGTGGACATCGAGTCCGCCGTGCGATTGATCGGCCGCGTCGAACAGATAGTCGAGCGGACGCGGATCGCCGTCCGGCCGCGCCAGCGCCGGGACACGGAACGGCGCCAGCGCATCCGACGTGACGACCCACGGTGACACCGAGGTAGCAAAACTCTTGCTGAGGAACGGTCCGAGCGGAAACATCTCCCAGCGCTGGATGTCGCGCGCCGACCAGTCGTTCAGCAGCGAATAGCCGACGATCTGCTGCGATGCTTCGGCGATCGGGACAGGATTGCCGAGCCGGTTGCCGGCAGCGAGGTAGAAGCCCATCTCGAGCTCGAAATCCAGCCGTTCGCACGGGCCAAAGCCCGGCGCTGCGCCCGCCACCGTGGGCGGGCGTTGCCCGAGTGGCCGTCGCACCATCCCGCGCCCCACTTGCACCGACGAGGCACGGCCGTGATAGGCGATGGGCACCCATTTGTAGTTCGCGGGAAGCGGATTTTCTGGCGTCAGCAGCGCGCCCGCCGCCCGCGCATGATAGATGCCGGCGTAGAAGTCCGTGTAGTTCGAGATGCGTGTGGGCAGATGCAGCGTCGCATCCGCGATCGACGTCAGCAATTCGGAGGCGCGGCGCCTGGTGTCATTGGCCGCGCTGCCCTGCCCCAGCAGATCGGCGGCGCGGCGGCGCAGCTCCCGCATCGCCATAGGTCCGAGCGCGAACAGCGCATTGAGCGTGCCTTGCTGGAGCGCCTGGCGGATCGGCGCCGCGAGGTACTCATCGGAACCGAGCGCTCGCTTCAGGTCGAAGACGAAATCTCCGATCGCGGTGCCGATCCGCGGCTGCGTATCGGCCGCGGTGCTGAAGATGCCAAGCGGCAGATTCTGGATCGGGAAGTCGGTCGCGCCGCCGTTTGCCGTCTCGACAAAACTCCGCCGGGCCGGGTCGTGGGTCTCGTCGAGTTGAACTGCGTTGGTCATGCTGTTTTCCAGGTTCCTCGATGTCACGAGGCTGCGGCTGCGAGAGCCGGCCGCTCGCTGGCCAAAGCCGCTCCGATCTCGGATTGGATGAACTGCGCCGCAAACGCCTCGCGTTCGCGCGCAGCGCGCTCGCTGCGATCCGTTACCGAGAACAGCCAGACGAACAGGAAGGCGAGCGGCATCGAGACCAGAGCCGGATTGTCGTAGGGGAACAGCGCCGTCGGAAAGCCGAGGACGGCGACCCAGACCGTCTTGCTCAGCACGACCAGCACGACCGACGCGACGAGGCCCGCGAGACCGCCGGCGACGGCGCCGCGCGTCGTGGTGCCACGCCAGAACATCGCCATCGCCAGCACCGGAAAATTGCAGCTCGCGGCCACCGACAACGCAAGTCCGGCCATGAACGCCACGTTCTGGTTCTCGAAGGCGTAGGCCAGCAGAACCGCAACGACGCCGATGGCCACAGCCGAAACCTTCGAGACCAGCAGTTCGCGCGCTTCGGATGCCTTGCCGCCGGCCAGCACCTGGCCGTAGATGTCATGACTGACGGCGGAGGCGCCGGCGAGCGTCAGGCCGGCGACGACGGCAAGGATGGTCGCGAATGCCACCGCGGAGATGAATCCGAGCAGCAGCGGACCGCCCATCGCGTGGGCGAGATGGATCGACGCCATGTTCGGCCCGCCGACCAGATCGGCGATCTTGTTGAACTGCCCGGATGCCGCGACATTGAAATAGCTCGGATCCGTCATAAGGATCGCTGCGGCGGCAAAGCCCAGCACCGGAATGATCCAGCAGAAATACGCGACGCAGGCCGTCGCATAGAACACCGATTTGCGGGCCGCGGCGGCGTCCTTCACCGTGAAGAACCGCATAAGGATATGCGGCAGGCCGGCGGTGCCGAACACTAGCGCGAGGCCGAGCGAGATGGCGGACACCGGTTCGGCGAACAGTCCGCCGGGGACCAGAATAGCGGCTCCCTTGGGATGGACGTGGCTTGCGGCCTCCAGCAGCCGTCCGAGGCTGAACTCGAAATGCCACAGGGCAGCCAGCGCGAGCAGCGTTCCGCCGCACAGCAGCAGCACCGCCTTGGTGATCTGAACCCAAGTGGTCGCCTGCATGCCGCCCACGATCACATAAAGGATCATCAGCACGCCGACGCCGAGCACGGCGAAGATGTAGTTGATGCCGAAAAGCAGCTGGATCACCTTGCCCGCGCCGATCAGCTGCGCGATCAGGTAGAACAGCACAACGACGAGACTTCCGGTCGCGGCGACGAGCCGGACCGGCGTCCGCTGCAGGCGAAACGCGGCGGCATCCGCGAAGGTGTAGCTGCCCAGATTGCGCATGCGCTCCGACATCAGGAACAGCACTATCGGCCATCCCGTGAGAAAGCCGAGCGCGTAAATGAAGCCGTCGAAGCCGTTGGCGTAGACCAGCGCGGATATGCCGAGAAATGCGGCCGCCGACAGGAAATCGCCAGCGGTCGCCAGACCGTTCTGCACCGGCGTGATCGCGTGTCCGGCGGTGTAGAAGCCCGCCTTCGATCCGGTGCTGCCGGCCGAGCGCCAGGTGATGACGAGCGTGACGGCGACGATAATCAGGAACATTCCGATCGCGATCCAGTCGGGCCCACGCGCCGCCGCGGCGGGCGCGCCCTGGGCCATCGCCGCGAATGGAAACACCACGCAAAGTGCGATCAGCAGCCATCTGGCGATCATCGGCCGAGCTCCCGATTGACTCTGCGCGCGAGTTCGTCGAAGCGCGTGTTCGAGCGCTGAACATAGAAGGCGGTGAAAGCGATGATCGCCGCAACCATGAGAAGGGCGAGCGCGAAGCCGAGCGGCATCGCGCTGCCGGCGAAACTCGCGCCGAGCGCGGCTTTCGCGGTCGAGATCAGCGCGATGAAGCCGAAGAACATGACTAGCGTCAGGATGGAGAGCCACCATCGCAACCTCGCGCGGCCTGAGACGAGCTCTCTGAACGCGCTATCGGCAAGGATTTTTCGCGTGCGCTCGGGCGACAGTTGTGGCATCCGATTCCTCCCTCAGAGACATTTTCCGACCGTCGCGTCCTTCCGCGTGCGTTGCGCCGCAGGGATTCGGGGCTCAGGGCGTCTCTGTTCCGAGGCTCCGAGCATTAGAATCCGGACCACATCCGGCAAGGTGATATCCTGCCAAACTCCGGGTGATTTCATGCCATGCTGGGTGCGCCGCGATTGTCGCGCCATCGCCTGTCTCGACATCCCGGGACGATGCACAAGCCGGAGAGTCGTAATTCGCCTGTCAGCCGACCTGCGGGCCGTCGTCGATGCCTGGGCGGCAAAGCAGGACGATACTCCGGGCCGCTCTGAGGACGTCCGCCGGCTCATCGAGTTCGAGCTAACTGTATCGCCCACGGCGCTGCGCGCTGAACGGCACAGCCCCAGGGAGCGCGCCCGCGAATTGGCAGGCGACGCAATCCACAAGGTGACCGACAGTACAGCCAGCCAAGACGATCAGGCCAGCCGCAAGCGCAAGCTGATCAAAGGGCCGGAGGAGTTTCACAAGGTGCGCCGCGACAGAAATCTAAAATGATCACACCCTCAAGATCATTGCCCCATAATAGGATCGAAAGCTTGCTTCGCGCGTTGAATTAGTCAGCCCAAATGGGAGGTCAACAATGATTAAAGAGCGAGACCGACGGGCGCCGACGGCTGCGGAACGCGAAGCAAACAAGGCATTCAAAACTGTCAGGCCGAAGGATGCTATGACGGATTACGCCAAAGCGCAAAAAGCGGTCCATGATAATCGAGAGCGCCTAAAGGCCGAACGGCTGGCGCGGGAGGCAGAAGCGGCCAACCGCACAAAAGCAGACTAAGCGTCCCATGTGGATGATCACGGAGGACCAAAGTTTGTGAGGGTGAAATGGCCCTGCACTTCCGCCGAGTCGATACTGAACTGGAGATATGGATCGCAAGCAGCGACGACTATTCATTCGTCATCAGCAACGAGAGCCGGAGTGGACCTGGATTGCATGGAGAGCCGGGCTTTGTTGCATCATATCGCCCCGACTTTCTGAATATGCCAGCGGCTCACGTATCCGGGTCTCCCTTCAGTTCGTTCGCTGAAGCCGAGCGGGCCTGCAATGCGTTCCTGGGGCGCCTCATCATTAAGGGATGACTACCGTTATCCGCCCGCCGCGGCTATGGCTTCTTCTGCGGCATCGCCGTGGCCGGCCGTTGCAGTCTACGCCGGCAAAGCCAAAGAGCAGACCATCGCCGAATTCCTGCTCAACATCATCCCGAAATAATCCTTCGTGCCCGAAGCGTTTATCGGCTCGTTCAAAAGAAAGGCTTGCAGAGCAAATCGAAGTTTATCGATTGCGATACTGGTTCCGTAACTGGGCTCAATGCGCACGAGGTCCGTCATATGGGTCCAAGCCGACCTCGGCGGTCCGCTTCGCCTTGGTCGGCTTTCCTCCCGAAGGCGGACATTGCAACCTTCTGCAAAGTTCGGCTTTGGGCCGATTCCGTTGAAAAAGACCGGCAGTATTTGGTTGTATGACTCCGCCGCGACATGGCCGCGCTGCCCCTACCGGTCCTATGCGAGCCTCGGGGTTGGCATCTTGATCAGCTTGGCCATCTTTCGAAGGTTCTGGGCGGTGGCAGCGAGGATGAACTCGTCGCGCGCGCCGTTTGGGCCTCGTAAACGTAAACGGTCGAGCTTGAGAATGCGCTTGAGGTGCGCGAACAGCATCTCGATCTTCTTGCGGAGCCGGCGCGAGGTGCGTCCTTCCCACGACCTTGCGATCTGGCGGGCCATGTCGCGAGCGCCCTCATAGATTGAGCGCGGTACCCTCCGTGAAGGTTGCTTGGGGCAACATCGGGACTTCAATGCGCATCGATCGCAATCGCGCTTGCTGGCGAGGTAAAGCATCGTGGCGCCATCGTTCACCAGCGCTCCGGTCGTGGTAAGAACTTTGCCGCCGGGACAGCGGTAGACGTCATCTGCATGGTCATAGGCGAAGTCCTCGCGCGAGAAGATCCCATCTGTGCGGGTCGACTTGTCGAACACAGTGACGTATGGCTCGATGCCGTGCTCGTAAACCAACCAGCCGAGCATCTCGGCCGAGCCATAGCCGCTGTCGCCGAGGAGCCGGCTCGGATAAAGATCGAACCGTTCGAGCGAGCGCTCAATCATGCGCTTGGGGGCCAACACCTCCGCCTGTCGAATTGCCGTAGCCGCCTCGACATCGATGATGATCGCGTTCTCCACATCGATCAGGTAGTTCGTCGAGTAGGCGAAGAAGGCTTGGCCGCCGTGTGCCCCCGTCCAGCGCGCCGCCGGGTCGGAGGGCGACACGAACTTCGGGGTGACCTCGGTCGCTGCTCCGAAAGCGGCATCATCAAGGACAGCCAGGTACTCATCGATTGCACGGCCGGCGGCTTCGGGCGGAAGTCCCTTGTCGCCTTCGATGCCCTTCTGCCGATTGGCATCGGCCTTGATCAGGCTCGCATCAACTGCAAATCCTTCACCGCCGACCAGTCGCTCCTCGATGCAGCGGCACAAGACGCTCTCGAACACGTGACGGAAGAGGTCGCTCTCCCGGAAGCGGCCATGCCTGTTCTTGGAGAATGTCGAGTGATCCGGCACCGCCCCATCCAGACCGAGCCGGCAGAACCACCGATAGGCCAGATTGAGGTGGACCTCATCGCACAGCCGCCGCTCCGATCGGATCCCGAAGCAGTAACCGATCAAGAGTATCCGGATCATCAGCTCGGGATCGATCGAAGGTCGGCCGATGCTGCTGTAGAAAGGCGCCAGCTCCTGCCTGACCCGTTCAAGGTTGACAAACCTGTCGATCGACCGGAGCAAGTGGTCGGCGAGGATATGCCTTTCGAGCGAGAACTCATAGAACAACGCAGCCTGGTCGAGTTGCCGATGTCCCATCATGATCTTCAGTCCTGCCAATTAGACAGACTGAATCACTGATACCTCTGCGTCGCAACAGCCGCCTTTTTCAACAAAATCGGCCAGAAGCGGAAATCAGCTAGCGGTCTACTTTGATAAGCGGCAGACGAGCTTCGAACGCGATCGTCGCTCATACGGTCTGGTTGCAGATTCGAGTCCCGCCGGACCCACCAGCAAATCAATTACTTGTCGGGTGGTGTCCCTTCATCGCCCATTTAGGATCATCCACCCGAAATGCCTCACGCCTTCGCGGTAACCATTCTCCACAGCACCTCGGTCAGCACCGCGTAGCCCTTGTCGAGGGCCGCGGGCGCCGTGAACTCGCGCGGATTGTGGCTGAGCCCGCCCTGGCTCGGGACGAAGATCAGCGAGGACGGAACAGATTTCTGGATCGCCAGCGCGTCGTGGCCAGTGATGGTCTTGAACGTCATGGCCTTGAAACCGAGATCCGCGGCGGCAGAAAGAACCAGTGTCACGCCGCCGGGATCAAGCACGGTCCCCGCTCGCCTCTCGTCGGCAGCGATCGAGATACCAACGCCGATCTCGCCCGACTCACGCGCGATTCGCTTCAGAAAGCGATCGCTGATCGCCGAGACCACGGCTTCGGCCTCATGCCGGATCTCGAACCAGACCCGAACACGGCCCGCCACGACATTCGGCGAGTTGGGATAAACGCTGATGCGCCCCGCGGAGGCATGGGCGCCCGCAGTCTCCCTCGCGACCTCCTGGTACAGCGCCTCGATCGCCCGGGCCGCTGCGCGCAGTGCGTCGCGGCGGAGCGCCATCGGCATCGGTCCGGTGTGCGAGTAGTCGCCTTCGAACATCACCGATATCTTGCGCGTCATCCACGCGCCGGACACTGCGGCAATGTCGCCAGCCGCCTGCTCCAGGCGATCGCCCTGCTCCACATGCAACTCGACATAGCGCACCGGATTGTGTTCGAGCGGCGTCGTCCCGCAATAGCCGATCGCGGACAGCGCCTCGCCCAGGGTGACGCCCTCTGCGTCGCTGCACGCATATGCATCCTTCAGGCTCAGGGCGCCGGCGAAAACCGAGCTGCCGGTCAGGCTGGGCTGGAAGCGGGCACCCTCCTCATTGGTCCAGTTCACGACGGCGAGGTTGCGTCGCGCGGCGCCGGGATTGGCACGGCAACGCTCCCTGACGGCCTCGACCGCGAGGATCCCGGCGAGCACGCCGAAGACCCCGTCATATCGCCCTCCGGTCGGCTGGGAATCGAGGTGCGAGCCGGTCATGACGACGTCCGTAGACGCCGGTGCCAGCATCGCCACGCCAAATAGATTGCCGATCGCATCGATCCTCGGAACAAGGCCGCGATCGGCGATCTCGTGCAAGAAGAGGTCCCTCGCCTCCTTGTCGCGCGCCGTTCCAGCCAGCCGACACACGCCACCGTCGTCGGTCGCACCGATCCTGGCAAAGCGCGCGATGAGGTCATGCAATGCGGTCATGTCTGCTCCAGCGATGCGATCCAGTTCCTCAGCTCGGTCTGCCGGCAATCATGGCTCAGAATGTCGCGGTGAAGTGCCAGTTTCCAGGCGAGATCGCCACGCCGTTCGTCCGCCTCGAGCGCCGAGAGGTCGCCGGCATAACGCGCGAGCGCGTCCAGATCGGCAAAGAAACCCTCGTCAACCAGGAGCTGTCCGTAGCGCCGGATGACGGCGACGACGTCGTGCAGGCGATATTCGGGATGATACTGCACGCCCCAGAATAGCCCGCGACCGAAACGGATCTCCGCCGCCTGAACCTCGCACATGGTATTCCAGGCGGTGACGGTTGCGGACTGCGGAAGGCGGGTGACAATATCGCTGTGGATGGCCGGCGCGTCGAACACCGCCGCACGGCCAGCATGCATGGGATGAGCGCGGCCGTCAGCCGTCAGCATGATCCTTCGCGCGAACCCGACCTCGCGCCCCGCCGGGTTGAGACCGACCTCGCCGCCCGCTGCGACCGTGGCGAGCTGCAAGCCCCAGCACGAGCCGAACATTGGCACTCCGCGAACGAAGATCTCGCGCACGAGGTCGATCTGCCGCAGCGCTTCGACCTCTCGCTGGTAGATATTGAGGGCCGACCCCGTGATCGCGATGCCGTGGTAAGCTTCGAGCGGTTGCGGCAGCGCGAAGCTCGCATCCGCCGGTGTCGCGATGTCGACGACGACGCGAGGTGCAAGCGACCGCAGGACCGCCGCATAGCTCTCCGCAGGCATTGCGCCCGCCGTCTCGGCGATCCGTCGCCGGCCGGCCAGCGTGTTGCCCTCGAGAACGAGCAGCCTCAGCACGGCTCAGCTTCCAAGATCGCCTCGAATGGCGGCCAGCGTCAGCTGCTTGAACTCCGGCTCGGTCAACGGCCGCGGATTGGCACCCGCAGTCGGATCCTTGACGGCATCGGCCGCGATCGTTCCGGCGTCGGTCTCCTTCACCCCGAGCTCGGCGAGCGTATGCGGCACGCCGAGCTTCTTGCGGAAGGCCAGCAGCCAGGACAGCACGGCATCGAAGTCTTGGCTCGGCAGGTTGAGCGCGCGGGCAATGTGCGGAATCTTGTCGGCGATCGCAGCCTTGTTGCAGACCAGGACATAAGGGAAGACCACACCATTGGTCAGCCCGTGATGGGTATCGTATCGGGCGCCGACCGGATGGGATATCGAGTGGATCGCGCCCAACCCCTTCTGGAACGCGGTGGCTCCCATCGAGGCCGCGGCGAACATGTAGGCGCGCGCTTCGAGGTCGCGACCGTTCTCGACCGCGCGCGGCAGATAGTTATCGACGATCTTCATCCCCTCCAGTGCGATGCCGTCGGCAAGCGGGTGAAATGCCTTGACGCAGTAGGCCTCGAAGCAGTGCGACAGCGCATCCATGCCGGTTGCCATGGTGAGAAACGGCGAGAGACCGACCGCGAGCTCGGGATCCTCGATTGCGATCCTGGGCATCATCATGGGATGGAAGATGATCTTCTTCTCATGGGTATCCTCACGAGTGATCACACCGGCGCGGCCGACCTCGGACCCCGTGCCTGCCGTCGTCGGCACCGCAATGATCGGCGCGATGCCCTTGGTGTTGGCGCGCGTCCACCAATCGCCGACGTCCTCGAAATCCCAGACCGGGCGCGACTGCGCCACCATGAACGCCACGCATTTGCCGACGTCCAGCGCCGAACCTCCGCCCACCGCAATCACGCCGTCATGACCGCCGGCCTTGAAGGCTTCGACGCCGGCCGTCAGGTTGGTTTCGGTCGGATTGGTCTTCACGTCGGAAAACACGGCGAGCGGAATGCCCGCCTCGCGCACACGGTCGACGATGCTGGCGATGAGATCGGTCTTGGCAAGCCCGTGATCGGTGACCAGCAATGGCCTGGTGAGGCCGTTGGTCTGGCACGCCTCGGGAAGCTCGGCAATGCGGCCCGCGCCGGTGACGACGCGCGTCGGAAAATTCCAGGCGCCGGTGATCTGAACGTCCATGTGCTGCTCTCAATGCTCAATGCTCGATGCGAAGGTGGAATGATCTTGGGCGGGTCAGCGCCTCGAAGCCGAGGCGCGACATGCCGACACCACGTCCGGTGTCCTTGAGGCCGGTCCACGCCAGGGCGGGATCGACATAATCGCAGCGGTTCATGAATACGGTGCCCGTTGCGATGCCGTCACCGATACGTTCGGCTGCGGCGGCGTCCTCGGTCCAGACCGATGCAGTCAGGCCATAGGGGCTGTCGTTCATTAGGCCAACCGCCTCCTGATCGGAGGAGACCTTCATGAGACCGACCGCAGGCCCGAAGCTCTCCTCCATCATCACCTGCATGGAGTGATCGACGCCGACCAGGACCTGAGGCATCAGATAGGCCGTACCGATCTTGTCCGCCGGGAACCGGGCCGGATCGATCAGAGGCTGCGCGCCTTTTGCGACGGCCTCGCCGATGTGGGCGCGGACGGTATCGGCAAAGCGTGTCGCCGCCATCGGGCCGAGCGTCGTGTCCTGCGACAGCGGGTTGCCGAGCCGGTAGCGCGCGGTCAGGCCGGCAAAGGCGTCTACAAAGGAGTCATAGATCCGCTCATGCACGTAAATCCGCTCGATGCCGCAGCAGCATTGGCCGGAGTTGTAGAAGGCGCCGTCCACGAGTTGCTCGACCGCAAAATCGAAATCGGCATCCGGCCGCACATAGGCCGGATCCTTGCCGCCGAGCTCTAGCCCGAGGCTGATGAATGTCCCGGCCGCCGCTCGCTCGACGGCCCGGCCGCCGGCGACCGAACCGGTGAAGTTCACATGGTCGACCGAGCGCGATGAGATCAGCTCACTGGTCATGACATGGTCGAGCGTGAGCGTCCTGAACACCCCCTTGGGCAGGCCGACCCGGTCCAGTGCCGCCTGGAAGCGCTCACCGACCAGCAGGGTCTGCGCGGCATGCTTCAGGATCACGGCGTTGCCGGCCAGCAGCGCCGGCACGATGGTGTTGGCCGCGGTGAGATAGGGATAGTTCCAGGGCGCGATCACCAGCACGATGCCGGCAGGAACTCGCTTGATCATGCGGCGGAAGCCGGGCTGCCCGGTCGGCACGATCGGCGCCAGCGCTTCATCGCTGAGCTCGACCAGCACGCGGACGCGCTCCTCCAGGCTCCGCAGTTCGCCGCCATAGCGCACCGGCCGGCCCATCTGCATCGCGAGCTCCGGAACGACCTCGTCGTTCTGCGCCCGCATCTCGTGCAGGAAGGCGAGCATCATGGCCTTGCGCTCGGCGAGCGATATGCTCGACCATTCCTGCTGCGCTTTCCGTGCTTGCGCGAGAGCCGCGGCGACCTCGGCACCCGTTGCGACGGGCCGCCGGGCAACCTCGCTGCCGTCGACCGGCGAAATGCAGACGATATCGTTCACGTGATGTCACTCGTTTTTGGAAGGGAGGATCCGTCTCAAATGATCTCGAAGTAGCGAGCGAGCTCCCAGTCGGTGATGGCCTTGCGGAACTCGCGCTCCTCCCACTGCCGCGTCATCGCGTAGTGATCGACGAAGACGTCGCCAAACAGATTGCGCGCCGCCTGCGAGGCGACCAGCCGGTCGGCCGCCTCCGACAACGTGCGCGGAAACGCGCGCTCGGGCGGATGCTTGCGCTCATAGGCGTTGCCGATGATCGGCTCGTCCGGTTCGATCCTGTGCTCGATTCCCCAGAGGCCCGATCCGAGCGCGGCCGCGATCGCCAGATACGGATTGATGTCGGCGGCAGCGACGCGGTACTCGACGCGCTGGCTGGCCGGCTTGCCGGGAATGACGCGCAACGCGCAGGTCCGGTTCTCGATTCCCCAGGTCGCGTCGGTCGGTGCCCAGAAGCCGGGGATCAGGCGCGAGTAGCTGTTCACGGTCGAGGCCACCATCGCGAGCAGCTCCGGAAGCAGCGCCTGCTGGCCGCCGACGAACCAGCGCATGGTGTCGGACATGTCGCCGGGCCTGCCGCTCTGGTGAAACACCGGCTTGCCATCCCGGTCGCGCAGCGACAGATGCAGATGCCCGGATTGTCCGGGATAGGCGTTCGACCATTTGGCCATGAAGGTGAGCATCTTGCCCTGACGCTCGGCCCAGACCTTGGAGAAGGTCTTGAACAGCACGGCGCGGTCGGCGGCCGCGAGCGCATCGGTGTATTGGATCGCGGCCTCCAGCACGCCGGGTCCGGTCTCGGTGTGCAGGCCTTCGACCGGCATGTCCATCTCGTTGCAGAGCTTGAGCAGCGAGCGATGAAATTCGGACTCGACGGAGGCGCGCAGCATGGAATAGCCGAACCAGCCCGGCGTGAGATTCCTCAAGCCGCGAAAGCCCTTCTCGCGCACGCTGTGCGGCGTCTCGTCGAACACGAAGAACTCGAACTCCGCGGCCACGGACGGCGAGAATCCCATGCCCTCGGCGCGGTCAATGACGCGCCGCAGCAGCCGGCGCGGACACACCCCCGCCGCGGCGCCCTCGAATTCACCGAGGAAGAACAGCATGTTCTCTTCCGTCGGCACATTGCGGCAGGTCGAAGGATCGATGCGCGCGGTCGCGTCGGGAAAGGCCGTATGCCAGCCGGTGAATGCACAATTGTCGTACATCTGGTCGTTGGAGTCCCAGCCGAACACGATGTCACAGAAGCTGAAGCCGGCCTCCAGCGCGCCGACGAACTTGTCGCGCGCGAGATATTTTCCGCGAATGACGCCGTCGAGATCGACGATGCCGAGCTTGACGTGGGAGAGGCCCCGCTCCTCGACAAGGGCCTTCGCCTCGGCGATAGTTCGTACGCTTCTTGCATCCATGATCTTCAAATCTTCGGCTTCTGTGGCATCGCGGGCTATCGGCGATCGCGTCACGACGCGGCCACCTCGCTCAACTCCTCGTCGCACGCGGTGATGAACATGTCGGCGTGGTCCTTGCCGAAGCACAGCGGCGGACGAATCTTGAGCGTGCTGCCGAACGGACCGGCAACACCGATCAGGATGCCGCGCCGGCGCAGGCGATTGATCAGCAGGCTAGCGAGCTCCGGTGCGGGCTCCTTGCTGTCGCGGTCGCGCACCAGCTCGAGCCCGATGAACAGGCCGGCACCACGAACGTCTCCGATGGTCATGTGGCGATTGCCGATCTCGCGCAATCCATCCATCAGGTGACGGCTGACCTCGCGCGCACTCTGCATCAAGCCCTCGTCCTCGATGACGTCGAGCACGGCAAGGCCTGCGGCCGCGGCCACCGGGTTGCCGCCGAAGGTGTTGAAGTACTTCACTTCCGCGGCAAAGCGATCGAGCAGCGCGGCGCGCATGGCGACGCCTCCCATCGGA
Organism: Bradyrhizobium sp. USDA 4506; assembly: GCF_054058795.1. Lineage (NCBI taxonomy): Bacteria > Pseudomonadati > Pseudomonadota > Alphaproteobacteria > Hyphomicrobiales > Nitrobacteraceae > Bradyrhizobium > Bradyrhizobium sp. USDA 4506. The sequence continues at coordinate 4,414,517 of NZ_JBSSBM010000002.1, forward strand.
AAGCCGTTGCCCATGGGCTTGCCCATCGTGACGATGTCGGGGACGACGCCATGGCGCGCGAAGCCCCACATCGCCGCCCCGGTTCGTCCGAAGCCTGGCTGCACCTCGTCGGCGATGAACAGTCCCTGACGTTCGTGCACGAGCTTCACGGTGTGGGCCAGGAAGCCGGCAGGGTCGGCATGGATGCCATCGCTCGAAAAGATGGTGTCCACCAGCAGCGCAGCAAAGCCGAAGCCGCTTCGCTCGAGATCGGTGATCGCTGCGGCAACGCTGTCGGCAAAGCGCTGGCCGGGATCGCCGACCGGATTGCGATACATCTCGGGTGCGGGAACTGCCCGCACGTGGGGCGGCAGCGGCTGACCGGGACGCGAGGACGGCGAGACATCGGTCACTGCGGCGCTATTGCCGTGATAGGCGGTCTCCGTGACAATGAAGCCCATCCGCCCGGTTGTCACTTTCGCGACCCGTAGCGCAAGGTCATTCGCCTCGCTGCCGGTGCAAGTCAGGACCAGATGATCGATCCCGCGCGGAAACGTCGCCAGGAGACGCTCCGCATAGCCATCGACGACGTCGTTGAGATAGCGTGTGTGCGTGCTGAGCAGGCCGGCCTGACGGCTTATCGCCTCGACAACGCGCGGATGCGAATGCCCGACCGACGGGACGTTGTTGTAGAGATCGAGATAGCGCCGGCCATCGACGTCGAACATATAGACGCCTTCGGCGCGCGCCATCCTGATCGGCTCCTGATAGAACAGCACCGAGGCTTTTCCGAACGAACGCAGGCGTCGTTGCACCGCCTCGCCGAGCGCTGGGTCGATTGACGACACCCGGCTCTGATCGAAGGCGTTCAACGCCAGAATCCCTTTCTCCTGCTGCATCGCCTGCCTTCCCTTTGGCCCGCGGCCTGCGCGGACCAAAGCCGTCCCCTGCGGCGATCATTCCCCAGCCGTTCCACCGCGACCTTGGATCTATGTGCGAATCCCCACAACTGAAAAGCAGATTGCAGGCAAGAGACACCAGAACGTCAGACATGCGCTCCGCATTCCAAAGCCATACTTCATATGTTTCAGTGTCTTATGTGATCGCCATGATTCCTTTGCGAATTCCATAGGCAGCACGGCGCCCAAAAAATGAGGAATATGCCACACAATTGATGTGGACTCACAACATCACTTGGGGAACGATCATGGCACGGACGCTGGAGAGGTTTGCAGCCGGAGAGACAGCGGAATGACGAGCGACGCCCCTGCTGCGGCCGACAAGCGGCCACGAAAGGCCGACGGCGACCGCCTCTCGAAGCTCGCGCGCCACAAGCACATCATCTCGCAACTCACCGCCGCGCCGACGCTGCGGGCTTCCGAGCTCGCCGCCGTGCTCGGCGTCTCCGGCGAGACCATCCGGCGCGATCTGATGGAGCTTCAGGAGCAGAAGCTCATCAACCGCACCTATGGCGGAGCGTCCCGTCCCTTCGCGCTCGAGCCGGCGCTGACCGATCGCAAGGCGATCATGATCGCCGAGCGCGAGGCGATGGCCGCGGTGATCGCCGACCTGATCCTGCCGAACGAGGTGTTGATGCTCGGCGCCGGCGCGACCACGTTTCACATCGCGCGACGGCTGGCCTCACGCGCGCACGACATCACCGTGATCACCCATGATTACGCCATTGCGGCCGCGCTAGCCGTCAATCCGTCGATCCGCGTGCTCTGCTGTCCCGGCCGCTATCACCCCACCGAAGGTTATGTGTTCGGCACGCAGACGATCGCGAACATCAACAGTTATGAAGCCAACCGCGCCATCGTGAGCGCGACCGGCATCAGCGCGCGCGGCGCGAATGATGCCGACGATGAGGCCGGTGCCATCTATGGCGCGATGGCCAAGCGCGCCGCAGAAGCCATCCTGGTGGCCGATCACGGCAAATTCGACCAGCGTGCGCTCACCGTCTTCGCACATTGGACCGATATCGATCGCCTGGTTACCGATCGGCAGCCAGAGGGAGCTCTGGCAACCGCTCTCCGTGAAGCCGGAACGGAGATCATCGTTGCGCAACCCTGAGAAAGGCCCAGCCATGGCACGCCTGACATCTGTTGCTTCCCGCGAGGAACACACCGGCCTTCATGCTGGCAACGACAAGGGCCCCGGTCCCACGCAGGATTGGCGGACCCGGATCGGACGCCTCGATCTCGAACTCGTCGGGCCGGACCACGCCTTTGCCCGCAACTGGGAACGCGTTGCCTGCATCCACGATGCCGCCTATGTGCTGGTGTTTCCGCAGACAGGATGCGTCGCATTCAGCCAGGACAGCCGCAACGGGATCGCACGTCCCGGCGAATATGTCCTGCTCAGCGAGCTCGCCTTCTACGAATTGTCGTCTGACAAGACCGCGCGCTTCCTGATGTTGCGGATTCCGGCCGCCGAGCTGCGCGGCCGGCTCGTCTCGGTTGAAGATCACATCAGTCGCCGCTTCAAGCCAAACGAACAGATGACGCACCTGCTGGCGGGCATGATCCGCAGCGTGGCCGAACTGTTCGTCGCCTCGCCGCCGCCGAACCCCCAGGCGCTCGCGACCGAAATGATCAGCTTCGTCGCGCTGACCATCGGATCGGAGGATCGCGGCGCCGCAACCGATGTGCGCAACGCGCGCTATCACCTCCGCCGCCGGATCGTCGACTTCATCGAGGGCCATCTCGGTGACCAGTCGTTGTCGCCGAAGAAGATCGCGGCGTCGAGCCGCATCTCGCTCAGTTATTTGTACAGCCTGTTCAACGACAACGAGACCACGGTCAGCCAGTTCGTCCAGACCAAGCGGCTGCAGCGGGCGTATGAAATCCTAGTCGCCGATCCGAAGGGCCGGCGGACCGTCTCGGAGGTCGCCTACGAAGTCGGCTTCAAGAACGTGTCGCATTTCTCCCGCTGCTTCAGCCGGCACTTCAAGGTGGCGCCGCGCGACGTTCGCCAGGCGCCCGTGTCGGCGCCGCAGCCGGCCGCTGGCGTGCGCTCGCCGCAGCCGAGGAGCCCTGCCGCCCGAGTGGCGCGGCGCAACGGATTCGACTCCCCCTATTGGGAGATCGACAAGCAGTCGGTCCACGAGACCGCGTAACGCCCCATCCCAAGGCAAGGCGTCGTGCGTCCCGCGACGTCGGCGCGCCTCCCGCCCGGAGCGACCATTGGACGACATTCAAGACAGATTATCCGCAAGCGAGCTCGCTTCGTTCTTCAACGAGCTTGCCGACGTGGCCGGACGGATCGCCGTGACGCACTTCCGTTCCCGCGTCGATTTCGAGCGCAAGCCGGACCTGACGCCGGTCACGATCGCCGATCGTGCGATCGAAATGGAGCTACGGCAGCTGATCGGTTCGCGCTTCCCCGATCACGGCATCCTCGGCGAGGAGATGGGATCGACGGCCGGGGACCGCTACACGTGGTATCTCGATCCGATCGACGGAACGAAGAGCTTTATCTCCGGCATGCCGCTGTTCGGCACGCTCGTCGCGCTCGCCGACGAGAGAGATGGATCGATCACCGCCGGCATGATCGATATGCCCGCGCTGGCCGAGCGGTGGTACGGCACCCGGCAAGGCACCACCTTCAACGGCAAGCTGGCAAGGGTGAGCCGCACCACGCGACTGGAAGACGCGCAGATCTACACGTCATCGCCGGACTTCTTCACGCCGAGCGACTGGGCCCGCTACGATGCGCTCAGCCAGAAGGCCATGTTCCGGCGATTTGGCGGCGACTGCTACCAATATGGCCTGCTCGCATCCGGCCACTGCGATCTCGTGGTCGAAACCTCCCTCAAGTCGTTCGACTTCATGCCGCTGATTCCGGTGGTCGAGGGCGCTGGCGGCATCGTCCGCGACTGGCAGGGGCGGCCGCTGTCGCCGGAATCCGATGGCCGGATCATCGCGGCCGCGAACGACAGCCTGCTCGAGCAGGCGCTCGCGATCCTCAATCAATAACTGCGGAAGCCCTCCTGTCGCGCGGCTCAGACGAGCCGCAACCAGCCATCCCAGCGGGGATCGTACATCACGTCGCGGGCACGCATGTATTTCCAGACGCCGTACTTCTGATAGTCGAAATCCCAGTCCTTGAGCTTCCTGTTCACGACCGCCCATGACGCCCATTTCAGGTCGGCGAGCGCCCGGTTGAGTATCACGCGCGCGCGACCATCTGCGGCCGCACCTCGCCCAGATATTGCTCGATCAGGGCCTCCGTCAGATGCTCGTCGAAGAACATCTCGGCGAACAGGACGCCGAGCTCATAGCTACGCTCGTTGTTGGAAGCGAACTCATAGTCGATCAGCTTCATCGGCCTTGGGGCGCCTGATTCCGCCGAGATCAGGAAATTGCCCGGCATCGGATCGTTGAAGCACGGCACGAGATCGAGACCCGACGCCAGGAACGCCGACTTGGCCTGATTGTAGCGATGCATCAGCCAGGGCATGTCCTGCGGGAAATGCGCGCCGAGCTCCCTGCCCTGCTCGATATGTTCCTCGATCATGTCGAAGATGGTCTTGGTCTGGCCGAGCTTCGGGCCGGCATGCAGGCGGCGGTAAAGGTCGAGAACGTCGGCCTGGATGGCGGCATCGCCGAAATCGGCATTGGTGCAGGCGCGATAGCCTTCGAGGAACTCGCTGATCTCGAGCCCGTCCGTGGCGTCGAAAAAGATCACCTCGGGCGCAACGCCCATGGCGTGGGCATTGCGCGCAGCCTCGTTGGCGGTCACGCGATCGATGAACATCTCCGAGCCCTCGCCGGGCACCTTGATGAAGTAGCGCCGTCCATCGCCGGATATCTCGACCAGCCAGTTCTGATTCATGAGGCCGCCGACCAGCGGGGTATAGGCCGCCCCCTTGCCGTGCCATTGCGGCACGCGGGCGATCGCTGCCTCGATGTTGCGCTCGTGGACTGTCGCTCCCTCGCCGAGCTTCCTGCGGACAGTCATGCGATCCTCCGAAGCATCTCGCCAAAGCGCGGCTCCCGGACCGTCATGCGGCAACGTACGAAGCGCCAGCTGGCGAACTTGTAAAACTCAAAGGTGTTGCGCGCCGACCGCGCGGCGAGCACGGCGCCGATCAGGCCCCAGCGCAGATCATCCGCCATGCCGTAGATGCGGGCGCGGCTGAATGCGCGCTCGTCGAATCCGCCGGCGTTGCGGCTGAAGGCGTCGCGCGCCTCCGGCTCCTGCGCGAAGGCTTCGACGAGGAAGCTGCCGAGGTCCTCCAGCGGGTCGGCCGTCGTGGCGCGATCCCAATCGATCAGGCGAACCTCGCCGGTGTCGCTGATCAGGATGTTCGAGACATTGCCATCGCCATGGATTGGCACCGGTTTGATGTCGAGTTTCCTCAAGGCATCGGCCGCAAAACGCAGCTCCTTGACCAGCCATTCCGCATCAGACGGCAGTTGCGCCTTCGCGGCCTTTGCCGCCTCGTAGAAGTGCTCGATCTCGTCGAAGACTCCCATGCGCCGCGGCAGAGGCGCCCCTGCCTGGAACAGGCGCCGCGCCGCGATGACCGCGTCGACGATCTTCGGCTCCAGCATCCGCTCCAGCGTGCCGACCCGCCAGCCACGGTTGAGATCTTCCATGACCAGAAGTCCCGCGTCCGGATCCGCCGCAAGCACCTTGGGACCGATACCGAGATCGGATGCGCGCCGGGCCGCTTCGAACGCGCAGGCAACGTCGATGTAGAGCTTGGCATCCACATCCATGTTCTTGATGAAGATGCTCTCGCCGCTTCCGTTCCTGGTGGCGCGCCAGGGAGCGCCGTCGACCCCGCGCCAGCTTGGCGAGGCGAGGACCGGAATGGCGGGCTCGATCACGATATCGCCCGTCCCCCATCCCGGGAGCCCGGCAATGTAGTTCCGGACCGTGGCGATTTGCGTTCCAGATTGGCTCATGACGACTTCTGATCTCTCGCGGGTGTCGTTCGGCCCGCCTGTCGCGGGCCTCCCGGTTTGATGACAAATTCGATCAAGACAGATGCAAAAGGGATGCCTCGCACTCCACCAAATCATGCCCTTACGGCAGCGGCACTACCCCGACAGGGGCGACTTTCGCTATCCGGACACTGATCCAGAACGCCATTTGTCGAGGCCAAGATGTCTGCTGCGGAACTGATCGGGATGAGCCTTGCGGGGCTGACGGAGGCCTACGCATCGCGCGCATTGTCGCCGGTGGAGGTGTTGCGAACCGTGCTCGGCCATGCCGAGGCGGTCAATCCCGCGATCAATGCGCTGTTCTGCTTCCGTCCGGAGCAAGCCATCGCAAGCGCGCAAGGCTCGGAAGCGCGATGGAAGGCGGGAGCCGCGCTGGGTCCGCTCGACGGCGTCCCCATGACGGTCAAGGACAGCGTCGCCATGATCGGCTGGCCCTATTTTCACGGCATCGGCGCCAACCGTGCCCTGCCGCCGTCCAACTACGATTCGCCGCCGGCGATCGCGCTCCGCGAGGCCGGCGCGGTGATCTTTGCCAAGACCACGATGCCGGATTGCGGCCTGATGGCGTCGGGCATCAGCTCGCTGCACGGCGTTACCCGCAACCCCTGGGGGCTCGCCTGGAATACCGGCGGCTCGTCGGCCGGCGCAGGCGCCTCCGTCGCCGCTGGCGCCGGCTATGTTTCCGTCGGCACGGATATCGCAGGCTCGGTCCGCCTTCCGGCCGCCCATTGCGGACTGGCCGGACTGAAGCCGACCCATGGCCGTGTGCCGCATTTGCCGGCCGACACCATGCGCATGGCAGGCCCGATGGGTCGCAGCGTGGATGATATCGCGCGCCTGCTGACCGTGCTGACGCGGCAGGACGAGCGCGACACCTGGAGCCTGCCCGCCGATGGCGTGCGCTATCACGAGCATCTGAAGCGCGACGTGAAGGGACTGAAGATCGGCGTCCTCACCGACATGGGCTTCGGCATGAAGGCCGAAGCTACGGTTCGCAGCGCGGTCGATGCGGCCGGCAAGCTGCTCGCCGGCGCCGGCGCGATCGTCGAGCCGTTCACCTCTCCGCTCACCGACGACGCCTATGCGCCGATCGACCTGTTCCTCCAGGTGCGCGGCTATCTCGAATATGCATCGCTGCCGCCGCATGGCGACACCGCACGCGACATCAATCCCTACGTTCGCGCATGGTGCCTTGGCGGGGCGAAACATTCGGGCGCCGACCTCTACCGGGCGCTGGGCCAGATCGCCAAGATGAAGGCGGCGCTGCTCGCGGCCTTCGAGGGCTGGGACTATGTCATCGCCCCGACGCTGCCGGTGGTGAATTTCCCGGCCGAGGAGCCCGGCGTGTCGCGTGAGATGCCGCTCGCGCACACGCTGTTCACCGCCATGTTCAACCAGACCTGCCAGCCCGCCTCCACCGTCTGCATGGCATTCGATTCCCGCCATCTGCCGATCGGCGTCCAAGTGACCGGGCACCGCTTCGACGATCTCGGCGTGCTGCAGGTGACCAAGGCGCTGGAGGACATGCGCTCGTTCGCGATGGACTGGCCCTTCAAGCCACGGCCCTGAGCGCTCAGGCCGCGGCCTGCGCCGGCTCGCCGTCGAGAAGGTGGCAGGCGGCGAAGCGCCCCGGCGCGTGTTCGACCAGCTTCGGCGTCTCCAGCCGGCAGCGGCCGAACGCCTTCGGGCAGCGCGAGGCAAAGCTGCATCCCGCCGGGATATCGATCGGGCTCGGCGGCTCGCCCTCCAGCAAGAAGTCCGCCGGGTTGAACGGCTTCTCCTCCAGCGTCGGGGCGGCCGAGAGCAATGCCTTGGTGTAGGGATGCTGGGGATCGAAGAACAGCTCGCGGTTGTCGGCGATCTCGACCATCTCACCGAGATACATCACGGCAATGCGCGTGCAGACCCTGCGCACCATTGCGAGATCATGGGAGATGAAGACATAGGTGAGGTCGTTCTTCTCCTGCAGCTTCGAGAACAGGTCGATCAGCCTTGACTGCTCGCGTTGATCCAGCGCGGACAAGGTTTCGTCGAGGATCAGCAGCTTGGGATCGAGGATCAGGGCACGCGCGATCGAGATGCGCTGGCGCTCGCCGGTGGAGAGCGTGTTCGGGAGCTGGTCATAGAGCTCGGCGGCAAGACCGACCTCGGCCATCGCTGCGATGACCCGGCTGCGCAGGTCCGCGCGGGCGACATTGCCGCGGATCAGCAGGCTCTCCTCGATCATGCGGCCGACGGTGGTGCGCGGCGGCAGCGCGTTGTACGGATCCTGCAGCAGCAGCTGGAATTCGCTGCGGGTGCGGATCAGCTCGCGCGGCGACAACGCCCCGAGCGACGTGCCGTTGAGGACGATGCTGCCGTTGTCGGGAACCTCCAGCCAGGCCAGCAGGCGCGTGAGGGTCGACTTGCCGCAGCCGGATTCCCCGACGATGCCGAAATTCTCGCGCGGCATGATGTCGAGCGTTACGCCGCGCACCGCCTGCACGTTGCTGTAGGTATTGAACGTCCCCCGCTTGCGCGCGCGATAGGTCCGAACAACGTGCTCCACCTTCATCAGCGGCACTTCGTCTTGCGCCTTGCGGCGGGCCAGCGGGCCCTCGGTGGTCGCCCACATGCGCGGCACACTGGCAATGGCCTTGCGCGTGTAGTCGGTCTGTGGCGAGGCGAGCAGGCCGGCAAACGCTTGCTGCTCGACGAACCGGCCCTGATGGAGCACGGCCGTGCGGTCGCCGAACTGGCCGAGCGTGGGCAAGGAAGACGACAGATAGATTGTCGCCATCCTGTGGCGCAGGCACAGGTCGTGGAGCAGCGCCACGATCTGTGCCGCGATGGTGACATCGAGCGGCTGGGTAATGTTGTCGGCGATCAGGACGGCGGGCTCGGCGCAAATCGCGTCCACGATCATCGCGCGCTGCATCATGCCGCCGGAAAATTTTGCCGGGTAGTCCCAATAGCGCTCCTTCGGCGATGGAATCCGGACCTCGCCGAGGAGCTGCACGACCCGCTCGCGGCATTCGCGCGGATTCCATTCGGGCCTGACGCTGTGCAGCTTTTCCGCGATCTGGGTCCCGACCGGTATCGTCGGATCGAGCGAGCTTTGCGGCTTGGAGCCGATATAGGCGATGTCGCGGCCGATCCGCACCTCGCGCGCCCCGGCGCCGAGAATGTCGTGGCCGGCGAACGTGACCCGTCCGGAGCGATACGCCAGACTTTCCGGCAACCAGTTCGCCAATGCGCGGCTGAGCACGGTTTTGCCGGCGCCGCTTTCGCCATAGATGCCGAAGATCTCCGACGTGTTGAGGCGGAAGGAGATGTGATCGAGGATCGGCGCGGCGCCCGGCGCCGAAGCGCCGACCGTGAGGTCGTCAACCTCCAGAATGAGCGAGAGATCCATCTCAGAGACCCCCATAGATGCGGTTGCGCGCCTTCTCGAGCGCCGACCCCATCAGGTTGATCGAGGTAAGCGCGATAGCCAGGAACACGCCCGGCGTGGTCGCGATCCACCAGGCATTGATCAGGTATTTGCGGGAGTCGGCGATGATGCTGCCGAAGCTCGGCGTCGGCGGCTGGATGCCAAGCCCCAGGAAGCCGAGGATCGCTTCGAAGATCATCATGCGTGCGACGTCGAGCACGGCGACGAATGCGATCGGCGGCAGGATGTTCGGCGCGGCGAACAGAAACAGGATCCGCCAGTCCCCGGCGCCGAGCACGCGCAGGCCGCGGACATATTCCCTGCCGCGCTCGGTGACCGCGGCGCTGCGCGCCACGCGCGCGTAGAGCGGCCAGCCGGACAGCGCCAGCACGATTATGATGGTCGGCACCGTTGGCCGCGACACGCCGAGAATGGTGATCGCCAGGATGATCATCGGAATCGACAATTGGGCATCGGTGATCCGCATGATGACGGTGTCCCACCATTTGCCCTTGAAGCCGGCGAACAGGCCAAGGCCGCAGCCGATGACAAAGATGAGCAGGACCGTGACGACGCCGACCAGCAGCGAATAGCGCAGGCCGATCAGGCTGCGCATCAGCATGTCGCGGCCGAGCTGATCCGTACCCAGCGGATGATCCCAGGTCCATTTGTCGCCGAGAAAGACCGGCGACATGAACTTGTCCTTCACCACCATCTTGGTCGCACTGATCGAGGACACCTCGGGATAGATGGCCGAGGCCAGCACCAGCGCCATGAAGATGAAGAAACCGATCTTGAAGCTCGGCATGCGCCAGGCGGCGGCCATGATGCGGCGGTTGACGGAACGGATTGGGGCCGCCGGCAAGGCGGGCTCCTCGGCGATGATCGTGGTGGCCGTCATGCTCAGATCTCCACGCGGGGATCGACCAGATAGGCGACCAAATCCACGATGATATTGATGAAGACAAAGACGGCGCTGGTCGTGATGGCGATGCCCTGGATGACCGGAAAGTCGCGCCCGACGACAGAGACCACGGTCAGATTGCCGAGGCCAGGATAGTCGAAAATGTATTCGATCACGAGAACGCCGCCGATCAGCGTCGAAAGCTGGATCCCGAGCAGGTTGACTAGCGGCACTGCCGCGTTGCGCAGGGCGTGCGAATAGACGATGCGGCGGCGAGACAGGCCGCGCACCCGCGCCTCATCGATGAACGGCGCTTGCATGACCTCGCCGAGCGAGGTCGTCAGCGTGCGGATGATGAAGGGGGCGATCTCCACCGCGAGCACGAAGGCCGGCAGGATGACATAGGAAAATCCCTGGTAACCGAGCGCCGGCAGCAGCTTCAGCTTCACCGACAGAAACAGGATCAGAACGATCGCGAGCCAGAAATTCGGAATCGAGACGAACAGCGACTGCATTCCGAACGCCAACGCATTCTGCCAGCGATGCTGGTGCAGCCCGCCCGCGATGCCGATCGGAAACGACAGCAGCAGCGCGAACACGAGCGCCATTCCGCCCAGTTGCAGCGTGAACGGCAGGCGTTCGAGGATGAGATCGATCACCGGCGCCATATCCGACTTGGTCGGGTCAACATACTGCCCGCCGGTCGCGATCATGCCGCTGCGCGGCCGCAAATAGGATTGCCCGAGATCGCCCTGTACCAGCCCGCGCATGTACCGACCATATTGCACGATGATGGGGTCGCGCAGCCCCATCTTGGTCGCGACCTTCTCGACCACGTCGGCCGGCGCCATGCCGCCGACGATCAGGCGCACGGGATCGCCCGGCACCACGCGCAGCAGCGTGAAGATGATCAACGACGTGATGAAGACGATCAGGATGCCCTGCGCGATCCGCTTGACCAGGAATTCCAGGATCAACATCGAGAAGAGCTACCCTTGCAATTCATGAGGACCAGACCCGACCAGTCCGGCCTGCGTTCGCGAACCGGCAGGCCGGGCGTACCCGGCCGGCCGAGCAATCATCATGCCAATGTTGCCTTGGTCATGTCCTGCATGCCGTTCGGATAGATGTACAGACCATCCAGCTTCTTGCTGTAGGCATGGATGAAGACCGAGGTGAACAACGCGAGCGCCGGGGCCTTCTTGGCGATGGTCGGCAGCGTCTCGGTCTGCAGGATCTTCTTGCGCTCCTCGATTGTCGTGGCGTTGCGCTCCTTGTCCAGCACCGCGTCGATGTCCTTGTCGACGATGCCGGTGATGCGCTTGGAGGAGGAGTGGAAGTGGGTGCGCAGGACGAGATCCGGCTCGGGCGAGCCGGTGCACCAGCCGCAGTCGATCATGTTGCCCTCACCGCCGCCGGGCTTGTCGTAAAGCAAATTACCCCACGCCGCGACTTCGAGCGTCTGCAGATTGACCTTGAACCCCTGCTCCTGGAGCATGCCGGTAATCAACTCGGCATATTCCTTCGTCTTCGGATAGAAGCCGACCGACGTGTAATAGGTGAGCTCGGGCAGGCCCTGGCCTTTGGGGAAGCCGGCCTCCGCGAGCAGCTTCTGCGCCTTGTCCGGATCGAATTCAGGATAGTCGGCCACCTCGGCATAGCCGAACTTGACCGGCGAGATGTGCGCCTTGGAATAGATGCCGGAGACGCCGAGCACGTCGAGCACCTGCTTGCGGTCGATCGAGTAGCATGCGGCGAGGCGAATGCGCGGATCGTCGAACGGCTTCTTCGAGCAGCGGAAGAACAGGTATTTGTTCTCGACCGAAACCGCCTTGTGGATGCTGAAGCGGGCATCCTTCGAGATGGTCTCGACCTGCTCCTGCTCGAGCCGCTCGATGATGTCGGCCTCGCCGTTCAACAACGACAGCGTGCGCGTCGTGGTGTCACCGACGAAGTGATACTCGACACCCGGGATCTTCGCTGCGCCGAGGAAGAAGTCGGGATTGGCGGCGAGAACGGTGGTGTCACCTTTCTGCTCGACATATTTGTAGGGGCCCGTGCCGTTCATGCGCGCCGAGAGCTGCGCCTTGTTGGCAACGTCCTTGGCCGACATGATCGGCAGGAAGGACGACAGGTAGTAGTAGAGCGTCGCCGGATAGCCCTGCGCCTTGGTGTTGATGTGGCAGGTGTAGTCGTCGACGACGTCGACGGTGACGAGACCGGGGTACCACTGCGCCGGACGATCGGGTTGGCAGCCATATTCATAGGTCGCCTTGACGTCGGCCGCTGTGAACGGGGTCCCGTCGTGAAATTTGACGCCCTTTCTGAGTTTCACCTCCATCGTATAGGTGTCGATGGGCTTCATCGATTCAGCCAGCTCGAAGATCAGCTCGTCCGGCTTCTCCGGCCGCATCGGCGCCCGCGTCAGATAGCCGAACACGAAGCCCTCGACGATGAGCTGGCCGAGATTGGTATGGGTGGTTGGGTCCCAGTTGCCGGTCAGCGCTTCCGCGCCGAGAAAGCGCAGTGTCTTGCCTTCGGCGGCAAAGGCGGAATTCACAAGAAAGTCGGGATTGACCCGCCCGAAGCCGAACGCCGCGGCCCCGGCCAATCCCCCTAACATCAAGTCTCTGCGGTTGATCATATGGTAATCCCTCGATGATTTCGGCAACGCTGAAACTGCTCTCGAGGCCGCAAGGCACTCAGCCGTTTCGATCGTCTTGCACAAATCGTGGCTTTCACGCCTGCAAAGCCTAGACCAAAGGCCGCAATCGCCCGATTCCTGCTGCTCCACGATTCCGTTGCTGACACTCCCGGGGCGCCGCAGTCGCGCACGGAGATTTTCCGCTCCCGGAAGCATGGCGCACAACGGCAAGGCAAGGACGCCTTTCCAATGTGCAGCACACAAATCATGGATGCACAGAGCAGCAACGCCATGCAGGCAACCATATGATCACGCTCGCGGAACTGAACGGAATCCCAGCATTGGAACAGCGCATTGCTCCGGCCAACCATCCCATTCGCGGCGTCATCTCGGATCTCGACGGCGTCGCCTATCGCGGCGACACTCCGATCGACGACTCCGTCAAGGCGTTTCGCGGATGGAGCGAGCGGGGCCTGCCCTATGCGTTCGTCACCAACAATTCGACGAAATCCGCCGCGCAATTTGCCGCCAAGCTGAGCCGCATCGGCATTCCGGCCGAACCGTCACAGGTCTTCACGACGATTTCGGCGGTCACGTCCCTGCTCGAACGGCGCTGGCCGCGCACCACGCCCGTGTTTGCGATCGGCGAACGACCACTGCTCGAGGCGATCGAGGACATTGGCTATCACCTGACCGACGTCAAGCCCAAGATCGTCGTGCTCGGCTTCGATGCCACGCTCGACTACGCCAAGCTGCGCACCGCGGTCAGGGCCGCACTCGCCGGCGCAACCGTCATCGCCACCAATCCCGATGTCCTGACGCCGGTTCATGACGGCTACGATCCCTGCGTCGGCGTGATCACGGCCGCGGTTGCAGCGGCCGTTCCCAATACGAAGCCGATCGTGCTAGGCAAGCCGCAACCGTTCCTGATCGAACAGGCGCTGGCGCATCTCGGCACCGCCCGGCATGAGACCGTCATGGTCGGCGACCAGATCGGCACCGATATCGCAGCAGGAAAGGCCGCCGGCATGCGGTCGATCCTGCTCGCCAGCGACGTCCCTTTCAATGCGGTGGCGGACGTCGTTCCCGATCGCATCATCGCGAGCCTTCTTGACCTCGCGGAACCCGAGACGGTCGGTTGGCCGCGATGATGACTCCCGGCCTCATCGAGAGCATGCAGGCCTCTCTTGCCGCGAGCCTGCCGCGCTGGGGACTATCATCGCAATCGACGCTCGCCTTTCTCAGCCATTCCGAGAACACCACCCTTTCTCGCGCAGGATCCGGCCGCTCGGCAAAAACTCGTGTTGCGCGTGCAGCGGCCCGGCTATCACTCGCCTGACGAGATTGCGTCCGAGCTCGCCTGGATCGACGCCGTGATCGCAGACAACGTGGTGCTCACGCCGCGCCCGGTCGCCGATCGGGAGGGACACCTGTTATGCCCCATTCCCCTGAGTGGCGCGACACGACACGTCGTTGCATTCGAATTCCTCAGCGGCAAGGAGCCGGACGCCTCGGACGATCTGGCCACCTGGTTCGGCAAGCTCGGCGCGACCAGCGCGCGGCTTCACGCGCACAGCCGCCGATGGACAATGCCATCAACGTTCCAGCGCAAGGTCTGGGATTTCGATGCCATGCTGGGCCGCCGGCCACTATGGGGTGACTGGCGCGCCGGTCTTGGCCTGCGCGACGATGGCCGCAGGCTACTGCAAAGGGTCGCCGACGAACTTGAACGGCGCGTCGAGGCTTACGGACGGGGCGAGCAGCGGTTTGGCCTCGTTCACGCCGACCTCCGCCTCGCCAACCTGCTCGTCGAAGGCGACCGGCTCGGCGTCATCGACTTCGACGATTGCGGCTTCTCGTGGTTCTTCTATGACTTCGCCGCGGCCGTCAGCTTCATCGAGCACGAGCCGGTGATGGACCTGCTCCAGCAGTCGTGGCTTGCGGGATACCGGACCGTCGCACCGGTCTCGCGCGACGACGAGGCCATGCTGCCTGCGTTCGTGATGCTCAGGCGCATGCTGCTGACGGCCTGGCTCGCTTCGCATTCGGACACCGAAACCGCGCGACGCCTGGGTACGGGCTACACCGACGGAACGGTCGCGCTCGGCGACCGGTTCCTGCGCGGATTGTGACGCGGACTTTCGGGACCAGCCGCGGCGCGCCTGTCCGCTTCTCCAGTGTTGTTGCTCCCGGACTCCAGAATGCCGCAACAGATGTTTCCCCGCCGGCTTTGATCCGCGAATGATGGGCGCGCGCTCGGACATTGCGCGTCCGAAGCGGACTTAACCAGCGAGCGTGGGCGGCGTCAGATGGATATCCAGGCTTATTTCGAGGAGTGGTCCTGCGAGCCCGGCGATGTCGTCCGGCTCGCGATCAGCACGCCGCACGCCACCGTCCGCGCAAGCCTCGTGCGACTGGTCTCGGGTCCCGGGCGCGACGAAGCGATCGAGGGCAAGGTGGTCGATTTCTCGTCGGTGCTCGACCGCACCGTTTCCGGCGGCGTGCAATCCACGGTGGTCGGCTCGCACGCCGAATTTCCGCTTCCCTCACCGATCAACGATGCGGCGATCAGCGTCCATTGCTGGGCATGGCCGACCGTCCCCGAGCGGAGCGCGCCCCAGGCCATCTGGTCGATTGGCGACGTCGCGCTCGTCATCATCTCAGGCGGTCTTGCGCTTCGAATGGGCAGCGCAACGCTCGCAGTCTTGCCGGATGCGATCATCGCCAAACACTGGTATTCGATCCTGACTACCATCGGCGACGGCGAGGTCTGCATCGACCTCAGGCGTCTTGATGCCAAGGTTGGGGCACAACGCACGCTCCGCGCGGCAACCGGCGCGACGGCAAATGCGGCAACGCTCCTGCTCGCGGCGGCCGGCATCGGCCGGTCCGGGTCGCCGCTGGAGCCATATAATGGCAAGATCGACTCGCCAACGCTGCACCTCGCGAAGCCATCCGCCGAGATGATCGCCGCATGGCACGCGGGGAAGACTCCCACGCAGCCGGCATGGGCAGCATGGAAACTCGGCAGGGACTTCGCGTCGGAGACGATTGAGCCGGACGCTGGAGGCGAACAGGGGCACCTTGTCAACGGCGTCGAGCGCGGTGTGACCGGACGCAACTGGGACGGGCGAAGCGACTCCTTCGTCGAAGTTCCCGAGCAGTACTGTGCGCTGCAATTCCACGACGACGACATGGTGGATGCCGGCTGGAGGTATAATCTCGAATTCCGCCTGCCGGAGGACCTTCAAAGCGGAGTCTACGCAGTTCGGCTCGAGGCCGGCGGACGCCGCAATCATTTTCCGCTGTTTGTCAGACCGGTCCTGGGCACCTCGGCACCCGTGCTGTTCCTGGTGCCGACCAACACCTATCTGGCCTATGCGAACGACCACCTGGCTTCGCTCGATTTCTCATCGGTGATGCCTCATGACAAGGTGGTGCCCGAGGACGAACAGTACCTGTTCTCACATCCCGAGCCGGGCCGCTCCTGCTACGATACCCATGCCGACGGAACGCCGGTTCGCTATTCGGGCCGCAGACGACCGCTGTTCAACGTCCGCCCTGGTTTTCCGAACTGGCTAACGGGCTCATACCGTCACTTTCCCGTCGACATGTACATCGTCGAATGGCTGGAGCACCTCGGCATCGAATATCATGTCGCAACCGACGAGGATTTCGAACGTGGCGGCCGCAACCTGGCCGACCGGTACGCAGCGATCGTCACGGGCTCGCACCCGGAATACTGGACACGAACCGGCCTCGATATCCTCGACGGATACCTGCATGACGGCGGACGGGTCATGTATCTTGGCGGCAACGGCTTCTACTGGGTAACGAGCCGGCTCGGTGCAAAGCCCTGGGTCATCGAGGTGCGCCGCGACAACAGCGGCACGCGCTGCTGGGATGCCCCCTATGGCGAACGGACCCATGTTGCGACGACTGAAGCCGGCGGCATCTGGCGCACGCGCGGCCGCGCCCCGAACAAGATGCTGGGCGTGGGCTTCGCATCGGAGGGATGGTCGAAGGGCTGCGGCTATCGGCGTCTGGAGGCGAGCTACAATTCGCCCGCCGCGAAATTGTTCGACGGCATCACTGAGGAAATCGTCGGCGATTACGGCTATGTGCTGGGTGGAGCGGTGGGAGACGAGGTCGACAGGTACGACGTTACGCTCGGAAGTCCCGAGCATGCCTACGTGCTCGGGACTTCGACCGGGCTTGGCAACGAGTATCAGCTCGTCATCGAGGATCTCACTCTTTCGCTCCCGGATCAGGGAGGCGCACAGCGGCCTGACGTGGTGAGATCGGACATGGTCCTGTTTCCGATCGATGGAGGCGGCTGGGTGTTTTCGGTCGGCTCCATCGCCTATGCCGGCGCGCTGGCCTGGAACGGCTGCGACAACGGTCTTTCGCGCCTGACGGCGAATATACTCAGGGCCTTCACCGGCAAGGAGCCGGTGCTCGGAGCATGAGACCGTCAGTGCGACTTCGCCCCTGAGACGAAAGGTCAACGACCCTCGTTCGGCCACTCATACGTTCTGGTTGCAGGTTTGAGTGCAAGAAGATCAACATCTTACTGGATACTCGTTGTCTCCCAGCGCGGCGACCGCACAGATACGTGCTTCTTTTTCGTTCGCGCGCAAGTTCACAAAGGCGACGAGCATCGCATGGTGAGTGCGATACGGTGGTACATGGAAAATCCAGGGCTTTTCCGCCCAAGGAGAATGTTTGACAGGCGGCAGGCGCTTTCCTCGCAGTCAGGAGCGAGGCCTCTTGCTCCCCTGATTGGATATCGCTCGGCAAAACAACGGCTCGGGGGAGTCAGCAGCCGCGTTAACCTTACATACCCTCAAGCCGCAGGTGAGTGGCCCTCGACAAGACGATTGAGTCTCCGAGTTTCCTGCTCAGCTGCTCGAAACGGCCGAGGATGTCCTTGCCCGCGCCGGTGTCTGCACTATGTACGCAGATATCGTTGTGCTCGTTGCGACGGACCGGTAGTAATTCAATTTCGGTGATCTTCTTCCCCGCGATCAAGCACCGCAGCGCCAGACCATCGAGATGACGGCCGCGCATAACGTCCCAGTCGAACGCAAAATTGCCAAGGCTGTAGAAGATCGGCTTACCCTGATAGATTTCGCCGGCCTGGACCACATGCGGATGGTGGCCGAACACCATGTCTGCCCCCACGTCGATGGCGGCTCGGGCTATTTCGCGCTGATATGCGACTGGCTCCTCTTTGGACGACACGCCCCAATGGCATGAAAGGATCACAAGGTCGACCTTGGTCCGCAGAGCGCGGACATCGTCCCGCATGGCCTCGAGTTCGTCGGCGTCTGCGAATGTATGCGTGATCGGCTCAGCACCCGGCATTTCCAGCGCGCGCGGGCCCGGCTCATAGGCGGCGTGGGCCTTGATGGTGACGCATCCGGGGCTGTTGGCTGACGCGGCGTGATTGCTCGGCCAGAACACCGATGTGTAGCTCAAGAAGCCGAAACGAACCCCGTTCTTCTCGATGATTACCGGCTTCCTGGCCTCGGCCAGCGTTTCGCCAACGCCACAGTGGAGGATCCCCGCCGAATCCAGCGCCTTGACGCTGGCGACGGCGGCGCTCGCGGGATAGGCGACGTTGCTGGCGCAGCTCACGCCGACATAGCCCGCCTTCTTGAGCGCCGGACCTACCTTGGCGCCCGAATGGCGCCAACCCTTCTTGTGCGGGATATCGGGCCGCGCGGGATCGATCGAGGGCTCGGCAAGCGGACCTTCCAGCTGTCCGAACAAGACATCGGCCGATGTCAGCACGTCACGCACATTGACGAATGCGCTGAAAGGATCTTCGCGGTTCTGGATGTTGGTATCGCCCAAGATGAGCAGCGTTTGATCCATGTGCAGTTCCTTTTTCGTGAGCTCTGGTGTGGATGTCGGGATTGCGATCAGATCAGGCCGCGCTTTCAGCGGAGCGCGATGTTGTCACCGCCGCTTCGCCATCGCGCGCTGGCGCGATCGATTCCAGGGAGCGCTGGTTGGTTTCGATACCGAACAAGAGAATACCAAGCGCTAACAGCAGATAAAGCGACGCAATGGCGTAGAGCACTGATGGGAGACCATAATTGTCATAGAGCGACACAACCATGTAGGGCGATGCGATGACAGCAATCCGCCCCGTCATTTGGGCGATGCCAGAGCCGCGGAAGCGATATTCGGTTGCAAACAACTCCGGCGTGTAGCCGCCGAGACCGAAGCCGATCATCAGGCTCATGCCGCCCTGCAACAGGAAGCCAAAGATCAGCACCCAGGCGGGGTCGCTCTGCTGCGAATACGCCAGCGCGAACACGCCACACCATAAGGCCGCAAACATGGTGCCGCGACGGCGTCCAATCCAGTCGGAGGTCAGCATGCCGACCAGCGGCCCGAGCGAACTGCCCAGCGCCATGACGGTCGCAAAGCTGAGCGACTTCGTGACACTCAGCCCCTGTTTGACGAAGAAGGTCGGCACCCAATAGGAGAAGCTGTAGGAACCGACCAGGCAGGTGATGCAAACCGCCATCGCGAGCAAGGTGCGGGTGACGACGCCGCGCGAGAACAGGATGGAGATCGGTACCCGGGCCGGCGCAGGCGCGGCCACTGATGTCACCGGCGAGAGCGGCCCCGCCTTCGAGGCTTCAGCTTCGATATCCTGCATGATCTTTTCGGCTTCTTCATAACGGCCGCGCGCTTCGAGCCAGCGCGGCGACTCCGGAAGCTTGCGGCGCAGGAACCAGACCCATAATGCGCCGCAACCGCCGATCAGATACATCGGCCGCCATCCCAGTGCCGGAATGACGAATAGTCCGGTAAAATTCACGGCGAATGTCGATGCCATCGACACCAGGCTGATCAGGCCAAGCGCCCAACCGCGCCGTTGCGGCGGCACAAACTCGCTGACCATGCCGTAACCGCAGACATATTCTGCGCCGATCCCTACTCCCATGAAGAAACGCATCGCCATCAGCCAGGTCATCGAGGGCGCGAGCATCGAGAGCAGGCACATGCTGCCGAAAATCAGAAGATTGAACTGATAGGCAAAACGCCGGCCGAACCGGTCACCGACCAACCCCGTCATCAGCGCGCCAATGGCGAGGCCGGCAAAGGTGATGGAAATGTAGTGGGCATTGGTCTCCATGTTCGACCAGCCCTCCTTAACGAGGGCGCCCAACACGCCGGCGGCCATCTGGTTGTCGAAACCGTCGAAGAACATCCCGAGGCCGATCAGGCTGAGAATCCGCCACTGGAATGCGCCCATCGGGAGCCGGTCAAGCCGGCCCGCGGCGTTAACGGGGGTGGTCATAGAAAGCGTTTCTCCCGCAAGTAGCGGCGTTCAGCGCCGCTTATGCGGGCAAAATAAGCGGAATGCTTTGGGCCGAGTATGCTAATTTACTCATCACGACGATGACTTATCTTCAGAGCAACACAGAGAATGCGGCGCGGACGCGATCAGCCCTCAGTGGGAGGCGCTGATGGCCCGAAAATTGCCCCCGCTGAATGCACTTCGCGTCTTCGAGGTCGCCTCCCGCTCCGAGAACTTCACCCACGCCGCCAAAATACTCAACGTCTCGCAGGGCGCCGTCAGCCGGCATATCGCCCAACTCGAAGCCTTCCTTGGCCTGCGCCTGTTCGTCCGTAATCAACGCGACGTCAAGCTGACGACGCAGGGCGAACAGTACGCGCAGGCCATTGCCGAAGCCTTTGATCGCATCGAACTCGCGACCCAGGTCAGCCGCCGGGACAAGCAGAATCGCGTGGTGCGGATACGGCTGTTTCCCACGGTGGCGATGAAATGGCTGGTCAAGCGGCTCGCGCGCTTCCATACCCTTTACCCAAGCATCAATGTGCAGGTCACGATCGCCAACGATCTCGTCGATGTGAGCGCTGGCGAGGTGGACTTCACCATCCAGACTCCCGCCATTCCAAAGCCCGGCGTGCGTTACGACACGCTGTTTCCGATCGAGCTGCTGCCGGTTTGTAGCCCCGCCGAATTCAACAAGCATCCACCCGTGCACGATTCACGAGAGCTGCTCGACCGTACGTTACTTCATTCAATGAAGCGCCCGCACGATTGGCGGATCTGGTTTGAGGCGGCGGACGTCACACCCGGGAGCTTTCGCGAAGGACTGTCGTTCGGCAATTCCTCGCTAGCCTATCAAGCGGCGATCGACGGGCTCGGCATCGCGGTGGCGCATCTGGAACTGGTCCAGGACGATCTCAAAGCGGGGCGACTATTGGCGATCCATCCGCTGGTGGCACGAACCGCCGACAGTTACCACCTCGTCGGCCGCGAAACCGACGTTGGCAGGCCGGAGATTGCTGCATTCCGCGACTGGCTGCTGTCCGAAACCAGGACACAGAATTGACGTTTCTCCATCGGCAAGATCTTGTTCTGCCATTGTCAAATCAGCATCGCTGCGAGCTCGCCGACGGCGCTTGGATCGCCATTTGCCTTGGCGACGCACTTCAGGTGTCACGTTGCTCTAGCTAGGCAGGGATTTCCTCTCGAAATCTCGGCTTATTTTGTTCGTCAGGCCTATACTCGTATCGAGCTGGGCATCTGCCAGAAGCGAAGGCGGCTGGTCCGCGAAGGTTAGGGGGATCTCGCCACGCCTTGGCGCTGATGTTTTATTGCTTCTACATCAATGGCTTGGTGAATGGATCCGGCCGGCCGAGGAATTCGGAATTACCGGGAACAGTCTGGCCAAGGTCTGCGACAGGCTGGACGTGCTTTATCCTCCGCGCGGCCCCTGGGCCAAAGAAGACCCGTCTGTCTGAAGAGATTGAGCCTGCCACGCGGCGCATTCGGCCTGCCCATCGTATAGAGTGGCCTATAGATCCGACGGCCTCATGTGACTGGTGACTACGTCCGCTTTGCTCCTATAGCGACCAAGTTCGTGCGGCAGCGCAATATGTCGCGATGGGCCAGAAGCGGAAGCCACAATTGGACAACATCTCCCCTACTAACATCAGCGATAAATATCTTCCGTGAATTGGTTCACAAATGGGCGGGCCAGACCGCGATACGCTTGCTCGAGCTCTTGGCCGGCGTGCGCCCAGTGCGATCAGCAGGCTCGAGAAGGCGCCGAACCTCGACGTCCACCGTTCCGTCGCACGTATTGTGTTTCGCAACGCTGCGATCAATGAGTTGTCGAGTTGGATTCAACGGCATTCGGTGCGGCCGAAAGCCCGCGGACCCAGCAAACGACCAGTCTTTTAGTTTTACGCGGTTCAGAAACTTGATCAGAGAATAAGCCATGCAAAAAATTTGATGGAGGAACCAATGGTGAAGAGGGCGATTACGCTCGGCGGTGGTGGTCCGGCGGCAGGGCTGCACATTGGAGTTCTGGAAGCTCTTGCCAACGCAGGTATAACCTTTGACGTGTGGGCATTGTCCTGCATCGGCGCCTGGGTTGGGATCGTCTACAATCAGTTTGACAACGTTGACAATAAGGACAGGGCGAAACAGACCCATCAATTCTTCAAGAATGGCGTGTTTCGGGACGACGAAAGCTATAGGCGCTTTCCCATAAACACGGTGTTCGGCCCGGATTGGGAAAGCATCGGCAAGGCTCTGACCAACTTCGTCGCAGATCCCAATACCTATAAGGATTTGTGGGACCCAAACAGGGTCGCGAATGCCTTCAGGGAATCCATGTCGCTCTGGTTCGCTCAACAGCCCGACACGGACGGCGGGAAGAAGTTCACGAGCCCGGATGAGGGAGACGTAAACAGATGGGTTCTTAATCAGGTGCTGGCACCAAATCCTTTCGTTCGTTACCTAACGTCAATGATGTATCTGTCCCAAGTCACCGGCCTCTCCAGGATTAACTATCCACACAGCCAGTTTATGAAGAGCATAAATTTCGACGCGCTGGGAAGACCCGAAAAGCCATTCATATTCCACAACGCCTGGAATCTCGATGAGCATAAACTCGCGTTGTTTTCCAACCGCCCAATGCCCAAGAAGGTCGATGAGAACAAGAAGGTCGACGGGAAAGAGTACAAAGTGCCTATCAGCGCATCCAGCTTATGTGCGTGTTCAGCCCTTCCCTTCGTCGAAGAAACCGTAGAGATCGACGGAGTTACCTACTGCGAAGGAGCACTGGTCGATACGGTCAACTTCGAGAGCTTGCTCCAGGAGCATCATAAGCCGGGCGATGAGCTGGACGAGATATGGGTGAGCAGGATCGTCGATTCAAAGCAAGTCCGCAAACCGGAAAACCTTCACGATGCCCTGGCCAATCTCTGCCAATTGTTCGCAGCGACCGTTGGCGAAGATGATGTCAAGCTCTTCAAATACCACGTGCGGTACGACAAGCCAAAATCCGGAGAGCATCCGTGGAAGGGCACAATCGTCGAGATTCATGTGCCGGGGCACATCAGTTTCAAATGGAACCACAGCAACCTGGACAGCGGGAGAAAGTTGGGAAGGATCGCTGCTGAACAAGCAATCAAGGCATACTACGAAGACGGAAAACGTCCGCCGCATGACGGGCCACATTTCATAAATGAGAATCCTGCGGAAAGCGATGAGGCGGGATGGCGAGAGGTTAAGGAGGCATATCACGAATGTCGAAGGCGGGCTGCGTAACGGCAAGGTAAAGCAGCCTTGAGGCCGACCTGCTGAGCCAAGCTCCAATATCCGCAGTCGAGGCGCAATTACTGCAGTCGGTCGAGTAATGCCTTTGCCTGCTTCAGATCCTGCGTTTCAAGACCCTCGACGAACCAGCCGTAGATGGGCACGAGCTGGTCGAGCGCTTCGCTGGTTCTGCCCTGATCGATCCACAAGTTGGCGAGGTCTACTGCTACTCGAAGTTCAAGGGCCTTGGCGCGTTGGCTTTTTGCAGTTGTCAATGCGTGATCGAGCAGTGATC
Source organism: Bradyrhizobium sp. USDA 4506 (assembly GCF_054058795.1). Lineage (NCBI taxonomy): Bacteria > Pseudomonadati > Pseudomonadota > Alphaproteobacteria > Hyphomicrobiales > Nitrobacteraceae > Bradyrhizobium > Bradyrhizobium sp. USDA 4506. Next base: position 4,438,305 of record NZ_JBSSBM010000002.1, read on the forward strand.
GTGCATCGGTGCTGGCCTCCGGTGCATCGCGGACGAGCAATACGCGCGCCTTCAATCGATACAGCTCGGCCTCAAATATCCGTTCGCTATTGCGGCCGGTTGTAGCGAGACCCTGCTCAATCAGTTCGAGCGCGGCTTCGCTTTGATGGCTCGACAACAAAGCGGCACTCAGGAGCACATACAGGGCTGTGATGCCAAGCTGATAGCCCGCGCCGCGATATTCGTTCATCGCCGCGCGGATTTCCTCGAGCGCAGCGGACGAAGGATCAAGGAAGGTGGCGCTTATCCCCCGGATGGCGCGAGCCAATCCTCGCCACTGCCGGAATCCGAGTTCTTCCGACAAGGCGAGACAACGATCAGCATAACGGTGTGCCTTTCGGAAGTCACCCCGAAGAGCGTGGAGAATGGATGCATAATAGCATCCATAGGCCTGCGAATGCGGATGACTGATGACGTCGGCACGCTGAAGGGCGGCATTTACACGCGCGAGTGCCGTATCAGCACGGCCCTGCAGCCAGAGCGCCCATGACATCAGAGCCAGGTCGGCCACACCCGCATCCTGGCCGGCAGCACGCGCCGCCAATCTATCATGCTCGCTGCTCGCTTCGAACGCTTCGAAGGCCCGTTCGATCACCTCCTGGGCACCTACGAGATTTCCCATGAAAAGGCGTATCATCCCTTGCCCACGCATCGCGTTGAGCAACGTTGGTCGATCACCCCGACCCTCCGCAAGATCGAGCAACACCGAGATCATTTCCTCGGCGACCGGCAACTCGCCGCGAATGACGCTCGCGGTGGTCAACCAAAACATGATTTGTAGTCGCTCGGGGGGATCTCCGAGCCGCTGGCACAGCTCGCGCGCTCGCGCAAAGGTCGCCACCGCCTGGGGCGAGGCCGGCCCCTGGGTGGCAATGAGGCAGGGCCCGAGCGCGTACTGGAAATCAAGCTCCAGCCGGTCTTTAAGCGCACCGTCGGCCAAATGGGCCGAGACCTCAATGCCTTTGCGCAAGTGTGCGATCGCTTCGAGGTTGGCGGAGCGCATGGCCGCTTTCTTGCCTGCCTGGAGCCAATATTGTCCCGCCTTTTCGAACAATCCCGCCTCGGTAAGGTGGAGTGCGAGAGTCTCGGGTTGAGACTCCACAATTTCCGGGAATCGTTGCTCGAAAGCGTTGGCGACGGCGGCATGCAGCGCTGCGCGTCGGCTCTTCAGAAGTCCCGCTTCGGCAGCGTCCCGCACGAGCGCATGCTTGAAGGTGTAGACCGCCCGGGGTATCTCGCCTCGGCAGAATATCAACTCCGCCTGAACCAACTGGGCAAGCGCCTCCTCAAGCCGTTGCCTTGGCAGCTTGGCGACCACGCTCAGCAGTTCGTACGAGAACTCGCGCCCCACAACGGCGCCGATCTGAGCAACTTCCTTCACGGGGGCCAATCGGTCGAGCCTAGCCATCAGCGATGCGTTCAATGTCGTTGGAATCGCCAACGAGGGTAGCGGACCGCTGACCACGTAATGGTCGTCTCGCTCCTGCAGCAAGCCGGTTTCGAGCACCGCCTTGGTCAGTTCCTCGACGAACAGGGGCACGCCGTCGGTGCGAGCGAGGATTTGGTCCAAGACCTCCTCCGGGAGCGTCTTGCCTGCCGTGACGCGCTCGATCAAGGCCGCCCCGTTGCGCCGGTTCAGACGTGTAAGCGAGACGGTCGTCACATGTGCATGACCAGGCCAGGGCGGCGTGAACTCTGGTCTCGCGGTGATGAGCAGCAGCACTCGGAGTCGTGGTACCTTTTCCAGTGTAATCGTGAGCAGCTCCATCGAAGTCGGGTCCGACCAATGGGCATCCTCAAAGATGATGAACACTGGCTGCCGCGCCGCCAACGCTTCGAGCTGAGCCGAGAATGCCGCCAACGTCATCTCCTTGCGTTTCTGCGGACTGAGCTCGGACAGCTGGTAGCGGTCACTGACCGGTAGCGACAGAAGGTTTGCTAGAGCCGGCACCACACGATCTGCATCGGCGCCAGACCGCAACAGCAGAGCTTCAAGCTTGGCAAACTTCTCCGTCGGCGCTTCGCCTCTTTCGAACCGGGCAGCACGTTCGAGATTGTCGATGAACGGATACAACGCACTGTTGGTATGGTGCGCCGAGCAGAAATGGCGGACCGTAATGTGTGGTTCGGCTTGGAGCCGCTCTTGAAGCGCCAGCGCGATGTGCGACTTACCGATACCTGGCTCACCAGTTAGAACCACTACGCAACCTTCGCCCGAAGAGGCGTGCTGCCAGCGCCGCAACAGCAACTCGATCTCCTCGTCTCGCCCGATCAAGGGCGTCAATCGAGTCCTGTGCTGAGCCTCAAAGCGGCTTTCGACTCCAGTCGTCCCGAGCACCTGCCAGGCAGGTATTGGCTCCGCCCATCCTTTCAGCGCGATGGAGCCGAGATCGCAGTATTCGAAATATCCTTCGGTGAGCTGGCGCGTACTCTCGGAGATCAGCACCGTACCGGGCTCGGCGAACTGCTGCAGACGAGCAGCCAGATTCGGTGTCTCACCGATCACCGCCTGCTCCTTGGCGGCGCCTTCGCCGATCAGATCGCCCACGACGACCATACCGGTAGCGATGCCAACGCGAACCTGCAGCTTGGTGCCGATATCTGTCTGAAGGTTGGCCACGGCATCGACCAGTGACAGCCCCGCACGTGTCGCCTGCTCGGCATCGTCCTCGTGCGCCAGGGGGTAGCCGAAATAGGCAAGCACGCCATCCCCCATGTAGCGCGCGATAACGCCCTCACTCCGGGCGATAACCTCAGCGATGCAGGCGTGATAGTCGCCGATTATCGAGCGCAAGTCCTCCGGGTCCAGCCGGGCCGAAAGTGCGGACGAGCCCACCAGATCGCAAAACATGACCGTGATTTGGCGCCGCTCGGCGCCGTCTCGCGGCGCTGGTTTGGCAGCCGCTTGGTCCAATGCAGCGACATCATCCTCAAGTGCCGCAATCGCGCGCAGCATCTTGCGCCGGTGCCCAAGCAGGACGCCGAGGTCCTTGAGGTCCTGCTCCGTGAGATCGCCGACGACCGAGAGGTCGATAGCGTTCTCTGCGAAACGATCGGCGTACTCTCCCAAACCGATCGATGCCAGCCACTCTGCAATACCTGTCATGGTATACCTATGGCCAATAGGGATAAGGGTAGCACATTGCAGAGACCTGCGAAGGCACATCTGCAAATGGAAGCACCGATCGCGAGACATCTCAGCCAGTTTAACACATTGGCTCCGGCGAAAGCTGGGCGCTGCCAAGCGATGCCATGGGGCCCCGATCGCGCGCGCCTTCGACCGTGCATCAGCCAACTCAACGTAAGCGCGAAGCACAGCAATGAACAGAGTTGCCTAGTTGCCCTCGTTCCAGATGTCGGTGGTCAGCTTCCAATCATCGCCGACCTTCTCCCAAACCACGACATACTTTCCAGTCACATCCTTCGGTGTCGGTCCCTTGGTCTTGAGGGCGAACGTCCCAATCTCGCGCGCCGCGGTTGGGCCAAGGGGCTTAACGTCAAGGGTTGCGAGCTTCGGATCGCCAACTTGTTCCGCCATGCTTTTCCACATTGCCTCGATGGCTGATCGGCCGTGAACCATCGCGGTACCTGGCGGGAATGCGGTCGCATCCGTGCTGTAGAGTGACGCAACTCCCGAGAAGTCGCCCTTGTTGAACAATTCAATCCATTTCGCATTGATGGCCTCGATCTCGGCTTTTTGAGCTAACGCCGGTGCGGTAAACGAGATCACGAATGCAATCATCAAGGCTATGCTACGCATGATCATCTCCAAATATGTTCGATGCGAATGCAGGGCGGACGTTGACTTGACAAGAACCGGATGCGTTGAATGAGGTATCCCAGACCGGGTTTGGCGCGCCAGCAATTCCGGGGAATTACCGTCAGCAACATTGACTAACCAGCGCAACGCGCGCCTTATGGTAGCAAGTGACTTCGCGCAATTTCTCACCAATTCTCAAGCCGGATGCTTGGCCAGTGTGAAGCCAATAGCGACGTCGTATCCCCGCTCTGGAATTATGGTGCGCTCGGAGGGCGTTCGCATTTGCTGCGATTGCAACAGCTTACTTGGAAGGATGAAGGGACAAGGCGCATTTTTCCCGGTCAGAGGTGCCTTTCCCACTGCCGTGCAGGTCGGCGAGACTGCGCGCAACCGCGCGAATCTTCGCCGGTGTTTCAAGGCAGGCACCACCATATTTCTGCACGACGATGGGCTGGTTGCGCATCTAACCTCGCTCGGAAGCCTTGTTCGCCTCGCCCATCGAACCAACACCGCCTATCCATGTACCAATGACCTCAAAGTTCGGATTAAAGGCGACAAGATCCGCGCGGTATCCGGGCGCGATCCGTCCAAGCTCGGACCCAAGGCCTAGAAATGCCGCGGGCGTCCGGGAAGCCATGATAAGAGCATCGACAAGGGAGATTCCGATAAGCGCAACAGCGTTGCGCACCGCCTCGATCATGGTGAGGTGAGCGCCCGCGAGCGTGCCATCCCGGTCAGTCAGGCGATTGTCATGCAACGTGATCTCCCTTCCCTGCAGCAGGAATTTCCGGTCGCTCGTGCCCGCCAATGGCATGGCATCGGTAACCAGCATCAATCGATCGCGTCCCTTGCAGCGCAAGGCAACACGCAAGCCGGCACGGTCAACGTGGATGCCGTCGCAGATGATCCCTGCAAACAACCGGTCATCTCCCAGCGCGGCGCCCACCAAGCCCGGCTCTCGGGCGTTCAACTGCGACATGGCATTGAACAGATGGGTCACCCCCGAGACACCGCGATCGACCGCCTGCCCGATTTCGGCTGCGGTGGCGTCGCTGTGGCCGGCCGCGATACGCAATCCGGCGCCGATCAATTCATCGATCATGGACGCGGGCACGCATTCCGGGGCCAAGGTCACCATGGAGCGACCGCGGTCCCCGAAGCTTTTGATGGCGGCGAGATCGCGCCGATCGGGCACGCGTATCTCGGCTTCCGGATGAATGCCCTTGCGAGACCTGTTGAGGGCCGGACCTTCCAGATGAAAGCCGAGCACGCCAGGAATTTCGAGGCACGCCTGAGCTGCTACAGCCAATCGTTGGATGACCTCGCTTCGATCGGTGATGAGGGTTGGCAAACAGCCCGTGGTGCCGGCCTTGCGGTGCGCCTCGACGATGCGGCGAACGCCGGCCTCCGTTGGCTGGTCGTTGAGAAGAACGCCGCCGCCTCCGTTCACCTGAACATCGACGAATCCGGGTGCAAGTATCGCATCTCGGGGAAGGTGGATCGAGGCGCGCGCTTCCTCGGTAATGCCTTCGATCCGCCCCTGCGATATCCTGACCAACCCCGGCCCGCGCATGTCGGCACCGTCAAAGATGTGCTGCGCAGCAATCGAGAAAACCACGGAAGACCCAGCTTGGCCCATAAGTGCTGATCCGAGAATGGCAATCACGGACTCGTGAGGCGAGTCCCGTGCTGTACAGGTCCCTATATGTACACAACGGGCTTCAGGGACCCGGAGCTAAATCCTTGCGTTAACTTCTCATGGAAACAAAAGGTACCACCTATCTCGGCATCGATGGGGGCGGAACCCGCTGCCGCGCCCGGATCGAGGACGAAAACGGCAGGGTACTCGGTGAAGCAAGCTCGGGGCCTGCCACGACCCGGATTGGCTTCGACAGGGCCTGGCGGTCCATCATGGAGGCCACCGAAGCGGCGGCCGCACAGTCCGAACTGACGCGCGAGGATTTCGCGCGGATGCACGCCGGAATTGGCCTCGCCGGCATTGGTCGCCGGGGCGCGGAAGCGGCGCTCAAAGAGATCCCGCATCCCTTTGCGTCCGTTATCTTCATCAGCGATGGCCTAGCTGCCTGTCTCGGCGCCCATAGCGGCGCGGACGGGGCCATCGTGGTGGCCGGCACGGGCTCGGTGGGTGTCGGCCTGATTGGCGGCAGCGAGATCCGCATCGCCGGTTACGGCTTCCCAGTCTCGGACGAAGGCAGCGGCGCCGACATTGGCCTGCAGGTCGTTCGACTGGCGCTGCGGGCCGCGGATCGCCGCGGCGAGCTGACACCATTGCTTGCAGAGGTGCTGGGCGCATTCGATCAAGATCCTTATCAGGCCGTGGCGTGGTCTGAAGAAGCTCGGGCCACCGACTACGCCGCGTTCGCGCCGACCGTGATGCGGCATGCCAATCAGGGCGATCCGGTCGGCCGCCGCATTGTCGAACGCGCGGCCGATGCCATTGGCGATCTGCTTGATCTGTTCCTGGCTAAAGGAATTGACCGGCTCGCGCTGGTGGGCGGGCTCGCGGATGCGATTACGCCCTGGCTAACGCCTGACCTGCGCGCTCGCCTGAGGCGTCCTGACGCCGACGCAGCGGCCGGCGCGCTGCTTGTGGCCCGAGGGCGGCTCGACCTGCGCAAGCTGGACCCGCCCAAGAGAGAAACTGACCATGAACAGGCTTCGAAGTTCCGCGTTTGATGGTGCTTGGATCACCGATATGGCCACCGAAGAAGTCGATCCCAGATTTACCGACCTTGATGCATGGTCGCTGACGTCAGCGATGGAAGCGATGTGGGAGGGCCAGCTTGCGGCGGTCGCCGCGATCGGCCATGCCCTTCCCGCGATCACTGCAGCAGCCGAAGCGGCCAAGACGGTGCTGGGCGACCGCGGACGCATTGTATATGTCGGCGCGGGCACGTCAGGCCGCGTGGCGGTCCAGGACGGCGCCGAGCTGACGCCGACCTTCGCTTGGCCCCGCGAGCGCGTCCGCTTCGTCGTTGCCGGCGGTGACAGCGCGTTCGTCACCAGCATCGAGGGCGCGGAGGACGATGTCGATGATGCAGTCACGCAGATCAGCGCCGCACGACTCACGCCGCACGACGTGGTGATTGCGGTAGCCGCCAGCGGCACAACGCCGTTCACGGTCGCGGCGCTGCAGCAGGCAGCGTCTTTCGATGCAGTAACGATTGGTGTCGCCAACAATCCCGGCACCGCACTGCTGGCATTGGCAAAGTTTCCGATCCTGGTCGAGACCGGCCGAGAGCTGATCGCCGGCTCCACGCGGATGAAGGCGGGCACCGCGCAGAAGGTCGTGCTCAACCTGATCTCCTCGGGGATCATGCTGCGCCTTGGCCGGGTATATCGCGGCATGATGGTGAACATGCCGCCGACCAATGCCAAGCTGAAGCGGCGCGCCGAGGCCATGGTGGCGCAAATCGCGCGCTGTAATCCGTCGCACGCGGCACGCTCGCTCGAGCAGGCCGAGGGAGACATCAAGATTGCAGTCCTTCTGGCGCTCGGTGTCGACAGGGTTGATGCGAAGACCGTTCTGGAGAACTGTGACGGCAACCTTCGGCAAGTGTTTGTCGAGCTTGCCAAGAATCGTGACTCGCATCGTGACCGACTCCCAAAGGGAGCGGCGGGACGCGGCCGAGGCGGAGTGGTTGAGCCGTGACGACATCCGCGATGGCGAGCGAAATCGGGGAAAGCGCGGATGTTGTCGCTAACATTGTTCGCAGCCGACCCGCCATGCGCGACATCGCACAGCGGATTGGGATTGACTCCGCCCCTTTGTGCGTCGTGTGTGGTCGGGGAAGCTCCGGGCATGCCGGTGTTTTCTTGAGATATCTTGTCGAGACGCGGCTTCGCCTTCCCGTTTCAGCAAGTGCTCCCTCGGTGATCACGGCATTTCGCACACCTTTGATGCTCCGCGATGCGCTGTTCATCGTAATCTCGCAATCGGGGCGCAGCCCGGATCTCGTCGCAGCGACCAGGTCGGCACGAGCCTCGGGCGCACGCACGATTGCCATCGTCAATGCGACGTCGTCGCCGGTGGCTGACGAAGCGGAATTCGTCGTTCCGATCGAAGCCGGCCAAGAATACTCCGTAGCGGCCACGAAGACCGTGATCGGCTCGATGGCCGCCAGTGCCGGACTGGTTGCCGAGCTGGCGCAAGATCGTGCGCTGCGGTCAGCCCTCGACCGGCTGCCCGAGCGCCTGCACCGCGCGCTGGTGCTCGACTGGTCGGAGATTGCCGATGATCTCGTCAAGGCATCAGCTGTGTTTGTGGCGGCTCGGGGCCTGGGCCTGGGCTCGGCGAAGGAGATCGCGCTCAAGCTTTCGGAAATCATGCGCCTGCCCTCGATCGGACTGAGCGCCGCCGAGCTGCAGCATGGGCCACGTGCCGCGCTATCATCGCGCACGCCAGTTGTCATGATGCGCCTCATGGATGAAACGGCGGCCACGGTGGACGCACTGGCAGAGGAATTGCGTGAGCAAAAGATCGCGCTGCATCTCTGCGGCGGACCGCATGGCTCGCTGCCTTGGTTGGTCGAGGATGACCCCGCCACCGACCCGATCACCATGCTCGTTCCGGCCTACCGGATGATCGAGCAGGCGGCATGCGCGCGCGGATTTGACCCGGATCGTCCCCCTCGCCTGAGCAAGATTACCGAGACGTTTTGACTGATCGCTGGCTGGCGACCAAAACGCGAGCAGAAGCGACCGAATGCGCGGCAAAGGCGACGAGGCTGATCGCTATTCTCCCGCTCATAACGGTCTGGTTGCAGGTTCGAGTCCTGCCGGGCCCACCAAGAGGATCAATATCTTACTCGGTTCTCGTTGCCCGTAGCGCGACGACCGCACCAGAAACCGCACCAGATACGTGCACTTTTCGTTCGCGCGCAGGCTCGAGCGCAACAATTATCCGACGGTGTGAGACAGATCGCTTGGGTAGACGGTTAGCGAACCGGGCGTCTTTTGTCGCTCGCCAGTCGGGCACACCTCGAAGAAGCCGCTGATCAAGAGACAGCGAAATCGTGCCTCTTTGCGCTGCCGAAATGCAAGGTCAGCGCATGGTTGCCGGCAGAGCGATGCTTCTGAAAATGCTTGGCTTCCAAGCGAGCAATCGAAGCTACCGTAAGCTCCTGGATTCTCAGTACCAACGCGCAGCTTGAGCAAATTCAGAATGGCGGAATCAAAATCCGCTCGATCATTCAGCGATTTCAATGGGCATTTGGAAAAACTAGCCGGATCCGCAGATGGGTCGCCTATCGCTGCTGGCAGAACAAGTTCGGCCTCGACCATAACGCCGCACCCGGCGTTTGCACGATCGCCGCTACAGGCCAGAGCACCAACACCTGCCCTGAATCGACCGTTTACGGCGGCGTTACGGTTAAGTTCTAGCCACGGCCATCGATGTAGACGACGGCGTCGCGTCGGCCCGCGACGCCGTTCCCGCTCGGCAAGGCACCCACTTCGAGCACGAGTGTCACGACGTCACGCTGGAGCACGGGCGCAACAGCGCACTATCGGCGCTGGATCAGTTAGGGAGACGTCTAGTGCCAACAGTTCTTCATCAACTAACGCCCGAGATTGGGACGTGAGTGTGCATGGCGAGCGGAGCTTTACGCAGAGGAATGTTGACAGACCTCGGGCTTCCGTCGAGCGAAAGCGACATCTGTCGCAGGAAATCGAAAGGATCATTCCCACTTTGCTACTGGTGCCACGTCACAAGTGGCAAGTAGTGATGTGGCAAGCGCATCATAACGAGATCCTTCCGTCGCACGATATTGGTCGGATACGGCGTATCGAGATTGCTCGTATCGATGGTGGCGACGGCGCCCTCTTCCTGATCGAGGATCGCGGTTTCCTGCCGCGGGAAGACGAAATTGTCCGGACCAAACACCGCACTCGCCCCCAGGAAGCCGCGCGGAGGATCGAACACGTTCGCGAACGCCAGATAGATGTTGTTCTCGCCGCCGCGCGTGCGGAACGCATGCCAATGATAGGGATCGGCGCCTTTCGGGATCGGATAGTTGTGCGGGATGGCAGTCCCCGCGTGCGATCCGGTGAAGACGCCCGCGATCGCCGACGGGCAAGCGACGATGTCGCATCCGCGAAGCGCCAGGGAGCGGATGGCCTCGGGATAGAGGGCGTCGTGGCCGATGGCGATGCCGACCCGGCCCAACGCGAGATCAAAGACCTTCCATCTGTCGCCCGCCGTCGCCCATCCCATATCGGCGTTGCCGAGGTGGATCTTGCGATAGCTCCCGGCGAGGCCCTCGGGCCCCGCAAGGACCGCCGCGTTGTAGATGCCATCGCCATCGCGCTCGGCAAGACCGGCAACGATATACGTTCGCAGCTTCATGGCGATCCTGGTCAACGCCTTGACGGCGGGCCCCTCCACTCCCTCGGCGCGCGCGGCCGGATCGGTCAACCCGGTCAATGACAACTCAGGAAACACGATCATGTCGGGTTGGGCAGCTGCGACAAGATCGCGGGCGCGATGTTCGATGGTCGCCAGGTTTGCAGCAACATCGTCTGCCGGCGAAAATTGCACGACCGCGAGCTGCGACAACTTCCCCTTTGGAATGGGCTGGTAGCCGTAGAGCTTGAAAAAGTCTCCCGGATTCCAGGTAAAACTGTTGGTCATCAGCTCCGGGTAGAGCTCCGGGCGCCGTTTCTCGAACACCTTCTCACCGAGCACTTCCCGCTTGCGCGACTTGCCCAGATCGACCTGCGCATAAGCGATGCCGTCCCCGCTATCGATCGACACCGCGACGCGACCATCCGGCTCGATGATGCAGCTACCACCCGAGAACTGTACCGTACGCTCCAATCCCCAACGGTTTGCCTCGATCACGTAGCATGAGTTCTCGAATGCCCGATTGATCCAGTAAGGCGCAGGCGTGCGCTCCTGCAGCCAGTTCGAGATGTGGCAGATCACGTCGGCGCCCGCGACCGCCTCGATGCGTGCGGTCTCGAAAAAGTGCAGATCCATGCACACAAGCATTCCGATCCGACCGAGCTCGGTATCGAAGACCTGATGCGCGACGTCGCCGTTCGCCGCCCATTTGGGCTCGGCGATATAGGGATGCGATTTGCGATGCCGGCCGACGATCCCGTTCGGTCCGATGAGGACGGCCGTATTGTAGTAGAGCTCGGTCGCAGGATCGACCTCGGGCATCCCGAGCACGATGTAGCAATCATGCTGCTCGCAAATCCGCTGGAAACGGTCGGTCGACGGGCCAGGCACGGTCTCGACGAACGGCTTGACCTCGTCGCGATCGTACCAGCAGTACCCCGTCGTCCCCATCTCGGGCGTGACGATCAGGCGCGCTCCCTCGGCCGCAGCCTCAGCGCAGAGCTTGAGCAGACGCTCGATATTGCGCTCCTTCTCATACATGGTCGGCTCGAACTGAACCGTTGCGGCGCGGTAGCTCGTGGGTGTCGTCATTGATGTACTCCGGAGGATGCCGTCAGACGGCCATGTGCTCGTAAACGAGCGTGTCGGTGAGAGTGGCGATCGGCCCAGACGCCACGATCTGCCCCTTCTCGAGCATCGCGAAGCTGTGAGACGCAAAGCGAACGAAGTCGATGTTCTGCTCGACGAGGACGACGGTGAGCCCCATCTCGCGATTGAGGCGAACGATGATGCGCTCGATCTCCTCGACAATCGACGGCTGGATCCCCTCGTTCGGCTCGTCGAGCAGCAACACCTTCGGGTCGGCTGCGAGCGCGCGGGCGATCGCGAGCTGTTGCTGCTGCCCGCCGGAAAGCAAGCCGCCGGGCCGGTCGAGGTTCTCGATGAGATAGGGAAACAGCTCCCCAATGAAGTCCGGCACCACACGCTTGCCGTCGCGGCGGGCAAAGCAGCCCATCAGGATGTTTTCCCGTATCGTGAAGTCCGCGATGATCTCGCGCCCCTGCGGCACGTAGGCGATCCCGGCGGCGGCCCTCAAATGCGTCGGCCTGGCCGACAGATCCTCGCCATTGAGGACGATCCGCCCGTCGGCGTGATCCGTCAGCGCCATGATTGTCTTCAAAAGCGTCGTCTTGCCGGTGCCGTTCCGGCCCACGACGCTCGTCACCTGTCCCGCCGGAATGGTAAGCGACAAGCCGTGGAGAACGTGGCTACGGCCATAGAAACTGTCGATATTGGAAAGCTGGAGCGTCACGACAACCCCTTTGATCCGAGATAGGCCGCGCGGACCTTCGGGTTCGCTTCGATCTCCGAAATCTCGCCCTCGGCCAGAACGCGACCGAGATGAAGAACGGTGATCCGCTGCGCAATCTCGCGCACGAAGCCCATATCGTGCTCGACCACGAGCATCGTGTGCTGACCCTTCATGCCGTTGATGATCTCCGCGGTTCGCATCGTTTCCGCTTGCGTCATGCCGGCTGTCGGCTCGTCCAGCAGGATCACTTTTGGGTTCTGAACCATCAGGATTCCGAGCTCGAGCCATTGCGTCTGGCCATGGCTGAGATCGGCCGCGGCAGTATTGATCTGGTCACGGAGCCCGATCAGCTCGATCGCGCGATCGACCTTCTCGCGCGCGATCGCCGGATGGCCGAAACCGAGGTTCGCCATCACGCTGGTGCGTCGGCAACTCGCGACCTGGAGATTCTGCTTCACGGTCAGGTCGCGAAAGACGCTCGGGATCTGAAATTTCCGGCCGACACCTGCACGCGCGATCAGGTGCTCAGGCCAGTTTGTGATCTCGGTATCGTAGACCCAGACGCGCCCTTCCGTGCTCGGTGTCTTTCCGCTGACCAGATCCATCAGCGTGGTCTTCCCGGCCCCGTTCGCGCCGAGCAGAACACGAAGCTCCCCGTCATCGACGGTCAGCGAGACGTTGTCGACCGCCTTGAAGCCACCGAAGTTCACGCCGAGTCCGTCGATCGTGATAGCGACCGCCGACATCCTCAAGCCTCCTTCGTTTCGGTGACAGCCGCGCTGGAGACCGGAACGTGAGCAACACGCGGCTTGCCGCGCGCGACCGCGCCAAGCCGTCCGATCAGACCATGCAGGAGCCCACCGAGACCTCGAGGCAGGAACAGCACGGTCAGCACAAAGACCAGGCCAATGATCGCTTTCCAGGCTCCGACCAGCGTCTCCGTTTCACTGATGCCGGCCTCCATCATATTGATCAGAATTGCTCCGACGCACGCGCCCAGGATCGAGGCACGGCCACCCACGGCCGCCCAAACCACCATCGTGACGGAGAAGGCGAGATCCATGAAGGTCGGCGAGGCAAACTGCGCGACGATCACGTAGAGCATGCCCGCCAGGCCGGCGATCGCCGCCGCCACGCAGAAGAAGAACGTCTGGTAGAGCGAGACATCGAAGCCGAGGTAGCGAACGCGCCGCTGGTCGTCCCGCGCCGCCTGCAACACCAGACCGGCCCGGGTCTCGACGATCAGGCGCGTCGCCACCAGGGTCACGGTCAAGATACTCGCGACCAGCCAGTACGTGCCCTTGCTGTAAGGATCGAACTCGAAGCCGAATATCTCAAGCGAGGCGAGGTCCGTCAGCCCATTGAAGCCACCCGTGACCGGTTGCGCGTCGACCAGCACGAGGCGAACGAGGAGCACCAGGGCCAGCGTAATGATCGAGACAAATGGACCTTCGATCCGCTTGCGGAAGACGATGATGCCGAGCAAGGCCGCCACGACCACGGGCAGCACAATTCCCATCACGAGACCAAAGCCCTGATGCTGGAATGGCAGCCAGAGGAATGATGCCTTGTTGATGCAACACAGCTCGGTCGGCGCACCGGGCTCCGCGTTCCAGAGCATGAAGTCCGGTACCGGTCTGTCCGCCCCCTGTTGCAGGCTGGTCGGACTGGCCAGCTTCAACGACATGGCCAGCATGTACGCGCCGAGCCCGAAGAAGAGCCCCTGCCCGAGATTGAGGATACCGGCATAACCCCACGACAGCGCGATCGCGATGCCGAGCATGCCATAGACGAGGAACTTGGCGATCCGGTTCAGTCCGAATTCGTCAACGAACAGCGGCACCGCGAAAATTGCGGCGATGAACAGCGCGTAGGCGCAAAGTGTCAGCTTGCGATCGAGAGTCATGGAGCTCAGCGCCGTTTGAACGAGAAGAGCCCTTCGGGCTTCAGAACGATGACGAGAATTACGGCTGCGAACACCACGGCACGCGCCAGGATGTCGTTGGTCGCCACGGCGACGAGCGCATTGGTCTCGCCGAGAAGTCCGGACGCCATGATCGTGCCGACGAGGCTTCCAAGCCCGCCGGTGACCACGACCATGAAGCCGTCCACGACCATGCTGGAGCCGAGATCGGGCGAGACCCCCTTGAACCCGGACATCATGACGCCGGCGACACCGGCCAATCCCGAACCGTAAGCGAAGGTCAGCGCATTGACCTTCCTCACGTCGATGCCGCACGCGGCCGCCATTTTCGGGTTGCGGATGATCGCTCGGACCTTCATCCCGAGCGAGGTCCGATACATGATGAACCAGGTCAGCGCCGTGAGCACCACGGTCACAAGCACGATGAAGCCGCGATAGGCGTTGAGTTCGACGCCCGCGATGTTGACCGCCCCCTGAAGTTCAGCAGGCACTGCGACGTTCTGCAGACCGGTCCCCAGTCCGTCGATGTGGATTCCCAGGAACGTCAAACCGAACTCGAGCCGGATCGCCTGCTGAATCAGCATGGAGACTCCCCACGTCGCAAGCAGCGTATCGAGAAGCCGTCCGTAGAGGCGGCTCACCACCAGACGTTCGATGATCCAGCCAAGGGCTGCAGCGGCGAGAAATGCGAGCGGTAACGCCACATAGAAGCTGGTCTTCAACCAGATCCCGGAGAGCACGGCCACGTAGGCCCCCGCCATCACGATCTCGCCATGCGCCATGTTGATGACGCCCATGGCGCCATAGGTGATCGCAAGACCGAGCGCGACCAGCAGTAGAATCGAGCCCAGGCTGAGGCCGATGAAAAGAACGTCGATCATGAGGCGTACCGCAATCCAGCACCTGCCGCTGCGAGGGTCCGTGAGGCGGCGATCGCCTCACGGGTTGAATGATGAGCTCAGATCTTGAGCTTCGACGTATCGAGCCCCTTCGAGGTGCAGAAGAGATTCGATTCGGTTTCGCCATAGGCGAAGTACGGAAGCGGCTTGATCGGATGCGGATAGGCATCGACCACCTTGCTCTGGCCGTCCGCCTGCCACTGCCCGATGCGCGGGGTCAGCCAGCAATGCAGATTGTCGGCGTCGATCGTCACCGTGCCGCCGGGCGCCTCGTAGCTCTCGCCGGCGATGCCGGTCCGGATCCCCTGTGCGCTGAGATCCTTGGTCTTCTCCACCGCCTGCTTCCACAGGAACACCTGGAAATAGGCGGCTTCCAGCGAATGGTAGGTGACCTGCTTCGGATCGTTGACGAACTTGCGGAAACGCTCGATGAAGATCTTGTTGCCGGGCATGTCGAGCGACATGAAATACGGGAACGAGGTATAGCTGCCGGCGGCGTAATCCGCGCCCATGGCGGCGATCTCGATCTCCGACGTCACCGTCGCGCAAATCGGAATCTCGGCCTGCGAGATGCCCTGGTTCTTGAATTCCCGATAGAATGCGATGATGGAGTCGCCGACGACGTTGGACAGCACCACGTCCGCACCCGACTCCTTGATCTTCTTCACCATGACCGCCCACTCGGAATGGCCGAGCTCGAGATATTCGTCGGCCACCCATTGGGCGCCTGCGGCCTCGATCAGCTTCTTGGAGACCTTGGCCATCTCGCGCGGGTAGATGTAGTTCGAACCGACGATGAAGAACTTCTTCTTGCCCAGGGTCTTCACGATCCACGGGATGTAGTTCGCGAGCTGATGGTTCGGCACGGCGCCGGAATAGATCACGTTGCGCGAGCACTCGAAGCCTTCGTAATGGGTCTGGTAGAACAGCATTGCACCGCGCTTCTCGAAGATCGGCAGCACAGCCTTGCGGCTCGCCGAGGTGTGGCAGCCAAAGACCGTCATGATCTTGTCCTTGACGATCAGCTTGGAGGCCTTTTCGGAGAACGTCTTCGGATCGGACGCGCCGTCCTCGACGACCACCTCGACGGGACGACCAAACACGCCGCCCGCGGCATTGATCTCGGCGACGGCCATCGAGACGCCGTTGGCGAGAAGCTTCTCCGCCACGGCCAGATTGCCTGTTTGCGAATAGAGCGCGCCGACCTTGATCGGTTCGGCGGCAAAGGCACGGCTCGCGATCTGCGGCGCGGCAAGACTGGCCGAGCCGAGTGCGGCGGCTTTCAGAAGATGACGGCGACTTACGTTCATAGAACTTCCCCTGTTTCCAAAAGTCGATGAAAGCGGAAAAACATCCGTCTCCCTTCGTCCCGCGCCGGCGAACTTCCGCCAGCACCCGCCGGGATCAAGGCGAGCGCCATCGGTCGAACAAACATGTCGACGTGACGATCATCTCGAGGTGAATGGGCTGACGGCCTTGTCAGCAGGCAAACAAAAAACCCGCACCATCCTCGGTCAGAGGACTGGGCGGGCTTCATCGCCGCAGTGTAACGCGGCTTGCGCGCTACACACCTAGAACATGGCCTCAAGGATTGAGGGGATGCGCCAGGAACATCTGTTTCAGATGTTGCCGGATACAAGCATCGTTTTTTATCTAACGCAAGAGCGTTTCGGAATTAATGACCGCGTTCGCGATCTCGTCGATCGGAAGACGCTGCGCCATCGCCTCCTGACGCAACTTCGCGTAGGCATCCTGCTCGTTCAAATTGTTTGCCGCCATCAGAATCGCCTTGGCGCGCGCGATCTTCTGATCGCCGAGAACCTTCCTCTTGTACTTGCGCGCTTCCTTCAAAAGGCGTTGCCGCTGCAGCCAGAGATTGCGGGCAATGGCGAGATTGGTGAGCAAGCCAAACGGCTTGATCGGTCGCTCGATCACGGACAACGCCCCGCTCTCGAGCACCATTTGCAGCATCGATGGATTCTCGTAGCTCACAATGGCGAGGATGGTCGGCGGCGGATTCGGCATCGACCTCAGCAATTGCCCGATTTCCTCGCGCGCCTCGTCTTCCATCGAGAGAAAGACGATATCGCATCCCTGCGGCACCGACGGCGGCACCGGCCACAACAGGTTCGCCATGCACCCGATGCGGCGCAGATGCTCGACGAGCCGTTCGCCATCGGCATCGAATGGATGAATCACAGCGACATCGAGATCGCGAAGGTCCTTGAGAAGAGCGACAGACATGGAGTTCGGCCTCGCTCAGTAGGACAGTGCCCATGCACTCCCCGATTCGTGCTGGAAGCGGACTTCCAGCATGAACGGGTCGGGTGCCACCCTCACGCCGGCGTCGTGAACGACGCGATAATTTCCGGTGGCATCGACGCGTGCCACGCGCGGCCATAGATGCGTGTGGTTGGTGTTACCGTCGATCCGGACCGGTCCTTGCGGCGCGTCATACTCCACTTCCCAGAGCGACCGCAGCAGCTCTTCGAGATGATCGCTACGACTGCGCTCCAATGCCGCCGCGAAGAGGTGAACCGAGAAGTAAGCCGCTTCCGCCGGCGCCGTCACCGGCCAATCGTTCCCCACCCGCTTGTGATAGGCCGCAACGAACGCGCGGGCCGCCGGCGTATCGACGGACTGAAAGAATGGCGCCGCCGTGACGTGGCCTTCGGCAACATCGGGCCGCATGAGAACGACGTCGGCCTCGCTGGTCGATTGACTGGCGATCGGAAGCTGCCGGCCGTCAAATCCGGCCTCCTTGAAGGCGGTGTAGAACGGCACGATGCCGGCGCCGACGATGGTGGAGTAGATCACGTCGGGTCTGGTGGCGCGCACCCTGTCGAGGATCTTTGCGATGTGGCCGGCGGTCAGATTGAGCGGCACATACATTTCTTCGACCGAGTGACCTCCGGCACCCGCAAACAGGTCCGCGATGATCCGGTTCGATTCGTAAGGGTAGACGTAATTCGACCCCACCAGAAATACGCGACTGCCGTGGTTCCTGGTGAGATAATCCACCAGCTGAACCGAATTCTGATTGGGAGCTGCGCCGGTATAGATGCAGTGGCGCGAATACTCGAAGCCCTCGTAGAGCGTCGGATAGAACATCAACGCGCTCCGCGCTTCGACGATCGGCAGCATCGCCTTTCGGGTACTCGACATGTGCCCGCCGAAGATGACGCGCACCCGATCCTCGTCGAGCAACTTCACCGTCAGCTCGCGGTAGCGGGACGGTGTCGACGCGGGATCGTAAGCCACCGGCTCGATGCGCCGTCCGCAGACTCCGCCCGCGGCATTGATTTCATCGATCGCAAGAAGCGTAGCCGCCCGCTGCGTGCGCTCGATCGCACCGGTCACTCCGGTCTCAGAAAACAAGACACCGACGCGCCAAGTCTCCATATCCATCAGCGTTCACCCAAAAAAAATGGTCCCCGTCCCCCTTAGCAGAGGTCGAGAACCACACTGTTCGCGTTCAGGGCGATCTCGACCATGCGAGCCGCATCCAAAGTATGTCAGAGGCCGGGACTCGTTGCAATGCAGCAACCGTAAAAACTTCGGCCATGACGAATGCGAGCCGCCGCACGAAATACGACGGGCGTCCAATTCATCGCAGGAAGGACCTGCGGTCGGACCGAACCGCGGCAGCGACCGCCTCGAGCACCACGCGGACGCGGCGAAGTCGACGGGTATCATCGTGGACAGACATCCAGTAGCTGCGCGTTGCCTGGAATTTGTCCCCGAGCAGAACCTTCAACCCCGGTCGCTCGCGAGCGAGATAACGCGGCAGAACGCCGATAGCCGCGCCGCTGACCACCGCGTCGACCTGTGCGATCACACTGCTGGTGCGGATCGTCGGCACGACTTCCACACCGTCACCCAGGTCAAGAAAGTTGAGCTGCTGGGTAAAAAGGAGCTCGGGGATGTACCCGACGAAGACGTGCTTTCTGAGATCCTGCAGTGACCTCGGACGGCCCATCCGCTGGAAGTAGATATCCGAACCATAGAGGTCGAGCGTGTAGTCGGTCAGCTTTTGAGCCGCGACCTGCCCCGCCACCGGCCGGTCAAGCGTGATGGCGATGTCGACCTCGCGTGCCGCCAACGAATAGGTCCGCGGCAAGGCGACCAGTTCGATTTCGAGCTCGGGATGCGCGGCGGACAACAGGAAGATCTTGCTGCCGAGATATCCGGCCCCCAGCCCTTCGGGCGCACCAATCCGAACGCGCCCATTCACCACTGATTGCGCGTCGGCTAACCCCGCGATGTCGCGCAGGATGATCGACTCCAGTTCCTCCGTGATGTCCGCGAGCCGGCGGCCTTGCTCGGTCACCGCCGTCCGCCGCCCCGCCCTTTCGACCAACGGCATCCCGACCGACCGCTCGAGGCGGAGGACACGACGTCCGACCGTTGAATCGTCGATGCCGAGCAGTTTCGCGGCCTCGGACATCCGGCCGCTCCGCGTTACCTGGAGGAAGACTCGCAGATCATCCCAATCCATTCGGGGCTCTCGCATTTTTGCAAATAGAAGTCGCAGTTTCTGGCATTGAGAGCACAAATCCGCCATGCCATCCAGCGGCAACATTGCGCGGAGAGAGAAGAGAGGCCTGATGCGGATCGACGGGGATTTTGACTATGCGGTTGTCGGTGCAGGCACCGCAGGCTGCATCGTCGCAAACCGGCTGTCCGAAGACCCGCGCAACCGCGTCCTTCTGCTCGAAGCAGGCGGGAGGGACAACTGGATCTGGTTTCACATTCCGGTCGGCTATCTGTTTGCCATCGGAAATCCGCGCGCCGACTGGATGTTCAAGACGGACCCGGAGCCGGGATTGAATGGACGCGCGCTGGCCTATCCCCGCGGCAAGGTGATCGGCGGCTCGTCCGCGATCAATGCGATGATCTCGATGCGCGGCCAGGCAGCGGACTACGACGGATGGCGTCAGCTCGGCTTGGAGGGCTGGGGCTGGGATGATGTGCTGCCGGAATTTCGCAATCTCGAAGATCACTTCATGGGCGCGAGCGACCTCCACGGCACGGGAGGCGGCTTGCGGATCGAGCCGCCGCGCGTGTCGTGGCCGGTTCTCGACGCCGTGGCGACGGCCGCCGAGGACATGGGCATTTCGCGCAGCCTGGATTTCAACACCGGTGACAACGAGGGCGCCGGCTACTTCCACGTCAACCAGAAGCGCGGACGACGATGGTCCTCTGCGCGAGGCTTTTTGAAGCCGGCCTTGAGCCGACCAAACCTCCGCCTCGAGACCAATGTCTGCGTGGACAGGCTCCGTATCGAAAACCGTCGCGTGACCGGCCTGCGTCTGGTCCGAGACGGTCAATCCGTCGATGTCGCTGCCAAGCGGGAAGTCATCCTGTGTGCCGGCGCGCTCGGCTCCGTGCAGATCCTGCATCGCTCCGGCGTAGGACCCGCCGACTGGCTCCGCCCGTTGGGTATCGAGATTGCGCTTGATGGTCCGGGCATCGGACACAACCTGCAGGATCATCTTCAGCAGCGCGCGATCTACAAGGTCAGCGGCATTCGCACATTGAACGAAACGTACCATTCGCTTGGCCGCCGCGCCCTCATGGGGCTCGACTACGTCTTCCGCCGGCGCGGCCCGCTCACCATGGCGCCTTCACAGCTCGGCATCTTCACCCGATCGAGCCCCACGCATGAGAGAGCCAATATCCAGTTTCACATCCAGCCTCTCTCGCTCGACAAGTTCGGCGAACCGCTGCACCGCTTTCCTGCGATCACGGTCGCCGCCTGCAATCTTCGGCCGACATCACGGGGCACGGTCCGGATCGAGTCCAGCAGCCCCAATGCCCCGCCACGCATCGCGCCAAATTATCTTGCCACGCCCGAGGACCGGCTCGTCGCGGCGGACGCCATTCGGGTCACCCGCACGCTGATGCGCCAGCCGGCGCTCGCTCGTTACGCACCCGAGGAATTTCTGCCCGGCCCGTACGTCGCCGACGATGACGTGTCACTCGCGCACGCTGCCGGCGACATTGGCACGACCATCTTTCATCCGGTCGGCACCATCAGGATGGGGCCCGAGGCGGATCCGCTGTCACCGCTTGACGCGCGCCTTCGCATGCGAGGCATCGACGGGCTCCGGGTCATCGACGCCTCGATCATGCCCACCATCACATCGGGAAATACCAACACCCCAACCGCAATGATCGCGCGCAAGGGCGCCAGCATGGTGCTCGACGACGCGGATCGGTCCCGCATCGCCTAGCCGCCATTCGTTTCATCGAGGAGACTCCGCAAATGACCCATCCCGTTCCGCATTTCATCAATGGCGCCCCGGTCACGTCTTTGCACGGCCGTGCCGCGCCGATCTACAATCCTGCGACAGGCGAGCAATCCGGGACCGTGCCGCTTGCCGGCGCCGACGATGTCGCTTCGGCGGTCGCGGCCGCACGGACCGCCTTTCCCGACTGGGCCAAGTCTCCGCCGCTGCGGCGCGCGCGCATCCTCAATCGTTTCCTCCGTATCCTCGAGGAACGGCTCGATGAGCTCGCGGCCGTGATCACGTCAGAGCATGGCAAGGTTTTTTCCGACGCAAAGGGGGAAGTACAGCGCGGAATGGAAGTCGTGGAGTTTGCCACCGGCGCGCCACAGCTTTTGAAGGGCGAGATCACCGAGAACGTCGGCACGCGCGTCGACAGTCATTCGTTGCGCCAGCCGCTCGGGGTCGTCGCGGGCATCACGCCGTTCAATTTCCCGGCGATGGTTCCGATGTGGATGTTTCCGGTGGCACTTGCCTGCGGCAACACATTCATCCTGAAACCCTCCGAGAAGGTTCCCTCCGCGTCCATCCTCCTGGCGCAATGGTTGAAAGAGGCCGGGCTGCCGGACGGCGTGTTCAACGTCGTTCACGGCGACAAACAAGCGGTCGACGCGCTGTTGACGCATCCTGATGTCGCAGCGGTGAGCTTCGTTGGCTCGACACCTGTCGCACGATCGATCCACGAAACTGCAACTCTGCACGGAAAGCGCTGCCAGGCTCTGGGCGGTGCCAAGAACCATATGATCATCATGCCGGATGCCGACATGGACCAGGCTGTCGACGCGCTCATGGGCGCGGCCTATGGCTCGGCCGGCGAACGCTGCATGGCGATTTCGGTTGCGGTCCCTGTCGGCGAGACGACGGCAAAGACCTTGCTCGAAAAGCTCGTACCCCGGATTCATGCGTTGAACATCGGTCCAGGCATGGACCCGGAGAGCGAGATGGGTCCGCTTGTCAGCCAGCAACATCGCGACAAGGTACGAGGCTACATTGATGCCGGCGTCGCCGAAGGTGCGACGCTGCTGGTGGATGGTCGTGAATTTCGCCGCCAGGGTTACGAGAAAGGCTACTTCACCGGCGGCACGCTGTTCGATCGCGTCACATCCGATATGACGATCTACCGCGAAGAGATATTCGGACCGGTCCTAACGGTCGTACGCGCCTCGTCTTATGACGAGGCCGCCGCCCTGATCAACGCGCACCAGTTCGGCAATGGCACCGCGATCTTTACGCGCGACGGCGACGCGGCACGCGAGTTTGCCAACCAGATCCAGGTCGGGATGGTCGGCATCAATGTGCCGATTCCTGTTCCGATGGCTTTCCATTCATTTGGTGGCTGGAAAGCCTCCCTGTTCGGCGATCACCACATGCACGGACCAGAAGGCGTGCGGTTCTATACCAGGTTGAAGACGATTACGACGCGCTGGCCGACCGGTATTCGCAGTGGCGCGGAGTACGTGATGCCAACGTTGGGATGAAGGGCAAGCGGCCAAATAGCGCGGCAACCAAGACGTGAGCTACAGGCACCTGATGTGGGCATCACCGTTGATCGACTAGCAGCAGCTGAAGGTTCATAGCCAACATTGGCGCGTCGTCAGGAAGTTCACAGGTGGGGGTATCGGTCGTGCGGTACTCGTCCGCTAAGTACCCTCGTTGTCGGACACCCGCTTTTGGCGGACCGATGGATGCTCCGGTCGCCGTTGTCGGGATGCACCGTGGTGTGGCGATGCCACGAAAGATGATGGTCGGCACTTGAGGCCTGCCATCCGCGATTGATTTTGATTCAGCTCCCCGTGGCCGATTCGGCGCCGGATCCGATGACGCGAACGTCATCGGAGACAGGTCGGAGCGTTCGCATTTGCTACGATTTCAAAGCGTTGCAAAGCCGAGCCGCACTGCAAAGTGCACTTCGGAACCACCCGTGCTCTTCAGCGTGGCCAAGTGTCCAAAATGATCAAAGAGAGCCCAGTTGAGACCAAATCTGCGGATAGCTTTGCCAACAAATTTGAACCGATGACCTTCAGGTTATAAGCCTGACAATTTCCGAAGCGCTATTCGACACGCTGGCCCGCGCGCCAGCCCATCTCCCAGAAGTCTGCCTCGAGACGAGTAGCTTCCTTGAAGATCGCAATCAGCTCTGCCTCGCCGGCCGGGGTGGCGTAGAGATCAGCGAGACGTTCCAAGTGTGCTCCCGCTTTCGCCGCGACCTCTTGGTATGGCGCACCAGCGTACTCGGCAATCCACACGCGATAGGGGTTCGTCGCAGCGTTCGCATCGGGTTGTGCAGCCAGCCGCTTCGCGATCTCCGCGTACCCGATCACGCATGGGGCCAGCGCCACCTTGAGTGCCAGCAGATCGCCGCGCATTCCAGCATCCAACACGTAGCGAGTATAGGCTAGCATCTCGGCCGCCGGAGGGGTCTGTTCAAGGTCGCTTGGGGACAGACCCCAACCGGCACAGAGTGTCACATGAAGGTTCATCTCGACATCAAGGATGGCCGAAAGACCGGCCGCTGCTTCACGCATGTCGGCAAGCTTGGGCGATTTGTAGACCGAGAGCGCGTAGGCGCGCGCGAACTCGATGAGGAACAAGTAATCCTGAGCAAGATAATAACGAAATGCCGGTTCGGCGAGCGAGCCGTCTGCCAATCCGTTCGTGAAGGGATGCTCGGTGTAGGCGCGCCACTCAGCAGATGCCTCTGTCTTTAGACGCTCCCAGAAACTCACGTTATGTTTCGCCTGGCTTGTCATGAACCGCTTTTGATTACTTCCCATAGCCTGCATTATGAGGCTGACCTTGGCCGGCCGCGGCGATCTGCCGGCACGCTACCGTATGGAGGTCGCTTGCCGTCGATCGCTGGGCTTGAGTGTGTTCTCACGTTATCACCTACAGAACGCAACGTCCTGGTCCAAGATTCGACTACAGACAATCCGCACCAGTTTCGCGCCAATAACAACCCGCACGAAGGGTGGCGAACGTGGTCGAATTCGACGAAAAGGCAGAAAACTTAACAGCGGCGACGATTGTCCCACCGCTCATAACGGTCTGGTTGCAGGTTCGAGTCCTGCCGGGTCCACCAATGAGATCAATAGCTTACTTCGTTCTCGTTGCCCGCAGCGCGACGACCGCACCAGAAACCGCACCAGATACGTGCGCAACGGCGTCAGGTAAGCTCACCTGCTGATGAGTGGACGCGACAGTGCCATCCACGATCCTCGCCTTCGGCCGACGGAGAGGCACCGACAGAAGCAGTCTCTCCCTTTGGCGGTGAAGTCGGCTATCTCCGGCAAAGCGGAAGTCAGCCATAACGCCAATCAAGTCCGCTAAGGGGCCCAGTAGCAGACATGCGGCGCGATGCGGTGACCAGATCAACATGGACGAGGTGGACGGCACCCACAGGCGCCGGCCGCAAACGCGGCCGGTCCTCAAGGACGCGCAATGAGCAACGGCTGCACGTTTGCGCCGCCTGCCATCAGGGGATTCGACGGCTCGAAGCGAGCGCGCAGTTCTCGCTGCTGGACGAGCGAGCGTGCAACGACAAAGGCGTTCTTCAGGCTTCTGGCTTGCCGGAGTGCGACATTGAAAAAGGCGTTGCCGAAGTAGGTCCACTTGGCTTTGTCCCGACAGCCGAACGATGAATGGTCGGCATCGGCCGCGGTGATGACCAACGTATCGGGGTTCGCGAGACGAGGGATAAAGACCCCGGAATAACAGGCAGAGATGACCACCACCTTGTATCGCATGCCGGTCCGCGCCAGCATGGCGGCGAGATGGGGCGGCGTGAGCGTTTGCGTAAGCCGCCCGGCTTTGATTGCAAGCCCGTCGGGGGAGCCGTGCGAGGTGAGAATCAAGAACAGAACATCATTCTCGGCGTCCATCCCATTGGCCGCCGCCTGCAAGGACTTAGCCAGGCCTTCAATCGTTGCACCTCCGCCTTTCTTCGAATTGAATTGCACGTTGACTGGGCCGCTCCCGAAACGACCCG
The DNA here is from genome assembly GCF_054058795.1 of Bradyrhizobium sp. USDA 4506. NCBI lineage: Bacteria > Pseudomonadati > Pseudomonadota > Alphaproteobacteria > Hyphomicrobiales > Nitrobacteraceae > Bradyrhizobium > Bradyrhizobium sp. USDA 4506. The sequence continues at coordinate 4,463,379 of NZ_JBSSBM010000002.1, forward strand.
CTACGACCTGTGCTGCGCCGGTCGCCTCGCGTCTAAACACGCCCTGATCGCCGAAAAGGCCGAACGACACCACGCTCACCTTGCGAGCGTCCTCAACGGCGTGCACCGGCGAAGCCAACGGCGCGACGGTCAAAACAAAAGCGACGAGCGGCGCGCCAAGCCGGCTGATCCAAGAGCCGATCCAAGTGCCGTTCCAAGAACCACTCCAAGACTTGCACGCCATGGCGAACCTCGTTTGGTGATCGCCACCTAGCATATGGCGATTCAAGTTGACGGCATTGCGCCCCGGTTCAGCGATTCCTTGCGCAACCCCGCCTCGGTCGATATTTTTCTCCGATCACGCGAAAAATTGCGATGCCGGCTCAGCGAACGCCGGCAACGATCACGCGCGCTCCCGCGTCGGCGAGACGCTTGCACTGCTCCTCAGATGCGCCGACATCAGTCACCAGAGTCCAGCGCGGCGGCAGCGGCGCCCAGGCCATCTGTTCGGCGCGGCCGAGCTTGCTGGCGTCGGCGAGAACGATGACTTCCTTCGACTGCTGCATCATCAGCGACTTCAGTGCGACCTGTTCGAGATCCGCTTCGCACAGGCCACGGCCATTCACCACGCCGTCGGCGCTCATGACGGCGCGGTCCGCGGTCATGCGGCGCAGCGCCTCATTGGCGAGCGGCCCCATGGTGCTCATGCTGGTGGTGCGCAGCGCGCCGCCCAGCACCACAAGCTCTATGCTCGGAGCCTTGGCGAAGAAGGGCAGCAGCGCAAGATTGTTGGTGATGATGCGCAGCCGCCGATGCTGCAGCAGTCGGCCGAAGGCTGCGACCGTCGAGCCGGCATCGAGAATCAGCGTGTCGCCGTCCTCGATCAGATCGATCGCCGCGCGCGCGATCGCCTGCTTCTGTTTGCCCTGAACCGCGAGGCGCTGCTCGAGCGTCGTCTCATTCGCGTGGGCGGTGAGAATGGCGCCGCCATAGGTGCGGCGCACGGCATTGTTCCTGGAAAGATGCTGCAAGTCGCGCCGCACGGTGGAAGCGGAGACGTCGAAGCGCCGCGCGAGATCGTCGACATCGATCTCTCCCGCGTTCAGTGCTTCCAACAGACGAGCGTGACGCTCCTTGCTGCGCATCGACATCGAACCTCAGCCCCCGGATTCATTGCCGTCAGCCGAGCTCGACCGTATCGGCTTCGCGGCACGGCCGATGCATACCACGATGCATCGACCGCGCAATGTCAGCGCTTAACGCGCATCTCGCTCCTCATCCTGAGGAGCCCGCGCAGCCCCCTCAAGCCGCCTTCTTCGGCGCGAGATCGACCGCCTGCCGCAGCGCTTCGATCAGGCTGCGCTCGTCGGCGATGCCCTTGCCCGCGATGTCGAAGGCGGTCCCGTGATCGACCGAGGTGCGGATCACCGGCAGACCAACAGTGATGTTCACGCCGGCTTCCAGCCCCAGCACCTTGATGGGTCCATGGCCCTGATCGTGATACATCGCGACCACCATGTCGTAGTCGCCGCGGCCGGCCAGGAAGAACAGCGTGTCGGCAGGCAGGGGGCCGTGCACGTCCCAGCCCTTGCGCTGACAGGCTTCCACGGCCGGCGCGATCTTCGCGGCTTCCTCGCCGCGACCGAACAACCCGTTCTCGCCGGCATGCGGATTGATGGCGCAGACGCCGATCTTCGGATTGACGACGCCGGCGCGCACCAGCACGTCATGCCCGCGTGCGATGACACGCTCGACGAGGCCAGGCTCGATCTTCTCGATCGCATCGAGCAGGCCGATATGCGTGGTCACGTGAATGACGCGGAGTTTCGGCGACACCAGCATCATCGATACTTCCGGCGTGCCGGTCAGATGCGCCAGGAGCTCGGTATGGCCGGGATATTTGTGGCCGGCCGCATGCAGCGCTTCCTTGGAAAGCGGCGCGGTGCAGATGCCCTGCGCGAGCCCTGCCTGCACCACCTGCACGGCTTTCTCGATGTAGCGATATGCCGCCTCACCTGCCGTCGCCGACACCATGCCGAACGGCAGATCGTCTGGCACCAGCTTCAGGTCAACGCACTGCACGGCCTTCGAAGCAAAATTCGCCTGCTTCGCGTCGCTCAACGCATCGACCTCAAGCGGCACGCCGACGATCTGACCGGCCTTGCGCAGACGGTTGGAGTCGCCGATCACCAGCGCATTGCAGATCGCCTGCACCTGCGGCTGCGCCAGCGCCTTCATGATCACCTCGGGCCCGATACCGGCCGGATCTCCCATGGTGATCGCAATGGTCGGACGAGTCATATGAAACTTCCTCTGGTTCGGACGGCGCGAAGCCGCTCGCTGATGCGGATGAGGCTGTTCTCGTCACCGAACGCGCCCGCTTTGGTGGCGATCGGAACAGACAATCGGCCAAGAGTAAGGCCGAGCGACACGCCCGGCTCGATTTCGTCGGCAAGACGGATGCCGTTGACGCCGAAGCGCGACAGCATCGCCGCGGCGGTTTCGCCGCCGGTCGCAGCGAAGGCGCCGATCGCGGGTGCGACGGCCTCAAGAGCGTCGGCGAGCCCCTTGGCGAGCTGCGGGCCGAGCGACATGTCGGGGTGATCATCCATCATGATCTCAACCAGTGTATCGCCGCCGCCGGCAAGTCGTTTCATCACGTCCGCGGCGAGCGCCGCCCGGCCGGCACCATCGTTGAGCAGCGTCTCCGGCGCGACCGGGAAATGCGCCACGGTGCCGGTCGCCTCCAGCTCGCGCGCGGCGGCGCGAGATGCGCCGGCGAGCGAGCCCACCACGATCAGGGTGCCGGATGCGCTCGTCGGAATGCGCAGCGGCTCGACGCCATGGCTCACTTCGAGGCCGGCCAGCGCGTGCGCGAGGCCGGCGCTGCCGATGAAGAAGGTTGCGGGCGATGCATGCAGGCTCGCCTCCGCGATCAAACGCAGATCGTGTTCAGTCTCGGCGTCGCAGGCCGCGACCACGTCGCCCTCCCGGGCGAGCCTCGCGAACGTGGCTTTGAGATCGCCACCGCGCACGGCAGCGAGCTTGACCTTCTCACCGCGAACGCCCGCGGTCGCGAGAACGTCGACAAGATCGGCATTCGGGTAGGTGTGGTCGCGGTGCCAGACCTCGGCCTCCTCGAGGGGGCGGCCTCTGACCAGGATACGCCCGTCGATGGTGGTCCGGCCGGTGGCCGGAAAGGCCGGCGCGAACACGCCAAAGGCCGGACCCGACCGTGACTTGAGATGCGCAAGCGCGGCGGCAGTCTCCGCTGCAGGTTGCCCCCGCAGCGTCGAGTCAATCTTCTTGAAAAGAATACGTCCGCCTTCGCAAAGGCGCGCCAGCACATCGGCATGGCGGGCTGCAGCGGCCCCGGCCGAAAGGCCTCGACTCGCGGCATCGTAGGCCAGGACGGGCAGCTGGTAGCCCGACGCGTCGGTCACCTCACCCCACGTCACCGCAGCCGCACGCCCCCTTCTGCCGAAGGCGATCGCACAGTCCGCGGCACCGGTGAGATCGTCAGCGACGATCAGCCAGCTTTGGCTTGACGCGTTTTCTTGACGCGAACCGGTATCCACTTCGCTCGAAAACGCTTTAGGGGCCATCTTCAGCGACCTGCTTCAGTGACTTGCCTCAGTGACAACCGAGCGCGCCGCGGGGGGCATCTTGCCGGCAGAAGCCACGTTGTTCTCTTCTGCAGGCTCCTCGACGTCGCGACCAACAACGCGGGCTGTCCAGGCGGTGACGATCGGCACGAGGATTGCGGTAACCACGACGCACGCCGCGACGAGGATAGTCGCCGGCCGCGCCGCGTCCGCATAGGCTGGATTCGCCGCGGCGACAATCGCCGGGACGGCCGCCGCATTACCGGCCGTCGAGGCCGCCGCAACACCCGCGACACCATTCCCGCCAGTGATGCGATCGGCGAGGAACAGCGGGATGCCGGTCACAACCACCACGGCCACTCCCATGCCGAGGCCGAGCAGGCCGGCCTGCCAAACCTTCGACAGATCGAGGCCGGCGCCGAGCGCGAAGGCGAAGAACGGGATCATCACAGGCACCGCGCGGCTCAGGAAGTCGCGCATCTCTCTGTCGAGATTGCCGATGATCATACCCACCACCAGAGGCAGGATAGCGCCCACAAGGGTCTGCCATGGAAATGCCGAGAGGCCGGCGACGCCCAAAGTGATCATAGTGAGGAAAGGACCGCTCTCCAGCGACATGACAGTATAGGCGCCGACGTCACGCGGACGTCCATATTGGCCCATCAACGCCATATAGAGACCGCCATTGGTGTCGTTCATGGCGGCAACGATCGCGAGCGTCGAGACACCCGCGAACATGCCAGCTGCGACCGGTGTCTCTCCCAAAATGCGGCCGAAGATCAGGCCGAGGACAACGGCCACGCCAACCTTCACGATCAGCAGGGTGCCGCCCTTCTTCACAATGTAGGGGGTCGCGCGGAAGTCGATGCTCGCGCCCATGCAAACGTAGAACACGGCGAGAATTGTCAGCGCGCCAGAGAACAGTGCGCCGGTGAAGGAGCCAAAAAACTTCGGGGTATCGGGAAAGAAGGTGGCAATAAGCGCCCCGACCAACAGAGGGACCACCATCATCCCGCCCGGCACGCTCTCGATCGCCCGCTTAATTGGAACCTGCATTTCTGTTGTCCTCCCGCACACCGCGCACTTCCGATCATTTTGCGCGTTTTGCTATAAAAACGAGCAAACGGTGGCCGTATATGCTCATATCGCGCAGTATTCAAGACCTATTGCGCATTTTGCGCAAAACTGACCCGATCATTCGCTCCGTCAGATGCGATTGATTTTGCTCGCGGGAGAATGCCAGGGAATTGGGTCATGAGAGGTTGGGCATGGTGCTCATCGCGCAGATGCTCGAAACGCTTACTTGGGGCAACACCCACCGAAGCCCCGACCGTCGCATGCTTCGGCCGCAAGGGTGCCCGGCCGGGCCCTCGCCCGCAGGCGGGACACCGCCTCGGCCAGCGGAACGTCGGCCTGTAAGTCGTCGCGCTCGCGCAGGCTCTCTTCGGGCGCTAGTACGAAACCTCCCAAGACCGCTCTGAGATTGCCTCGGTATTGCAGGCGAAAGCCGTTGCGCAACGGCCGATGGGCCTACTTCTTCGAGCCTCCAACGTGGGCACGTGCGCAAGGGTGTCACGTCAAGGCGAAGGGACTCGGTGAGAACTACAATGCGGCCGTTGAGCGCGCCGAGTACGTTCTTCTGCCGGCCTTCGACAGCTGGCGGTCTCACGGGCTGACGGAGTGGTTGCAGCGCGAGGAGCATGTCGTCGGAGCTTTTGAGATTTCGCACTACCGCCCCAAGGAGCGGCCCAATAGCGTGAAGATCGTGCATCCGAAGAACGGCGAGGAAGCCTGGTGGCCGCTTTTCGATGATCGGGGCGAATCACTTTTCCCCGAACTGATGGCCGAGCTCGATGCCATCAAGCAGGTCACGGTTTCGGGTCTGGTCTTCAGGCGCGATCACGCGCACCGCAAGTCGCGTACTCCGCCACCGTGGATACTGAGCGCACGGACCTCCGCTACCTGCGCAGCGTCGTGAAGGACATTGTCGCCGCGGCCGGCATTCGATCCGAGCTTTCATTCACCTCGTTCCGCCACGGCGGCTTCACCGAGGGTGCCGACAGCGACCTGACCGACGCGGAACTGCGCGCAGCCGGCCGCCACAGGTCTGCACGGCAATTGCCGATCTATGCAAAGCGGACCCGTAAACAGCTGATCTCGGGGACCCGGAAGCGCCGCGAGAAGCGAACAAAAGCAGCCGGTTTGTCGGAATAGACGCGGCCGTTTGTCGGAATGACAACTACGAGGGCTAACCTAAGCTATTGAAAAGCTTGGTGGGCGCACCAGGGCTCGAACCTGGGACCCGCTGATTAAGAGTCAACCATGGATTGAGAACAATCAATGACTTGCCGGTCGCATCCCCGGGCTTGTCCGACCGAAAATGGGCATCCGTCGCACGGTCATAATCGTTCGTTGCATTGCCTGTTAACCCTCGTGGCGGGTGCAGGAGAAGTCGCGATCGTGCCGCGCGGCGCCTTGGTTTCGATCCTGCGGTTTGCGGGTAGGAAGAGCCCAACTTCCTGCCGGAAGCCGGGCTCTGGAGTATCTGGCAGGCGATCGGGCTCAAGGCACGTTTTGCCGTTACGCAGTCCCCGAACTGTTAGTTGGCCCCATTGCTTGGGAACAGCACCTTGTAGGGAATTCCCAACTCATCCACCTCATCGAATTCATGGACGGACAGATAGGGACTGCCGCCTTTCAGAAGCTTTTTCACTTCGGAACGACCGAAGGTGATCCTGTCGAGAAAGCTGCGGATTGCCCTAACCGATTGGTTCGCCCGCTCTACGCTTTCTTTGACGTGGGATTCACGCCGAGCTTTGATCGCAACCGCGAGATCAATGTCGCCCAAATCCGCCTTATCGGTGAGATAGCTGCCAAATACGCGCACCCCAGTAACCTTGTGCGTGAGCTCGTCGCGTTCATTGATGCTAACCACGCGAACCAGAAAGGATTGGAGTAAGGCTTCGGCCTTCTCTCTCGAAATACGCGAGATGAACCTCGCATTGCATAGCTGCATCCCAAGAGGTGCAACTAGATAGCGCGTTTTGTCTTCCTCGTGACGTGTCACATAGCCCGCCCTGACCAGGGCCTCTTCGATTTCCTGCTTCCGGCCGCCATTGACCTTGAACTGCTCTCCAATGGCCTCAGCGGGAAAGCTTACCTCGTGAAACCTGAGAAAGTCCCGCAACTTGATCAAGCGAACTCCAGCAAGCGTCTCGTTCTTCCCCACCTGCATTATTGATCTCTCATGATTTGAAGATTTGCGCCTACATACACGATGCACAGAAGAGTGGTTAACAGCCACGCATCCTTATTCGCGTCCGACAACGCGGTAGACACTTGCTCGGCTGATCCTGACGCGACTCGCGATTGGCTCGCGCCTAGAGCATGTTCTTTTGCCGGAATCGAGATTCCCAGAGACGATTTCTGATTCAAACTCCACGCTGGGGAACGGCGGCCAGCATGGATGATGCGACCCTATTCGGAAGACCTCCGCGAACTCGCTCTGGCGAGGGCTACCGCCGTGCCAATGGCATTCGACGCATACCTGTTCGCAACCGTCAATGACCATCTGAAGCGGGTTGTCACTGGGGCCGCCTGTCGAACTCAGGCTTTGCGTCCTCCGATATGCAGCAGCCAACAAGGATTGCGGCGCAATAGTTACAAACGACCGCGTAGTGGGAAGTCCCTAGTTTGACACCACGTGGTGCCTCCGGATCACCACACATTGGCTGGGGGATACGATTTCTATATCCGCGCTTGAATCGACGGATTTCTTCTAATTCGACCCTACACCACGTAAGACACGTCCCCGTTCCGTCATCCATTTAGCGCGCGAGAGATGGCTCTGGTATGCGTTGTGCGCGCGGTCCGCCTCACGCTCCGGATTGATATGTAGGACGATTCGGGCCACGTCCCGCCAGTCCGCCCCCTCACCCTCGGCCTGCAGAAGGCGAATGTAAGTCACAACGTGCTGCTCATCGTAGAATGTCGGCGCCGGCTCAGTGGGAGCCAGGTCAGCCACATCAGGATCGAGCGGCGGTGTCTCCTGCATAATCCCTTCCAATAGCCGCGCCCCCAAGGCTGCGAGCTTGAATACTATAGTCTGTAGTCCTTTAGTGTTCAAGGCAACACTGTGAGGGTGTGAAAAGCCCCAATCTGGCCTTCGGAAAAATCATTGCTGGCCTAAGGCTTTCTGCTCGCCTTTCGCAGGAAGAGCTGGCCGATCGGGCGACTATTCATCGGACGTATGTGAGTCAGATCGAACGAGGGCTGAAATCCCCCACGATCGTCACGCTCTTTCGCTTGGCGAAAGCACTTGACACGACCCCCAGCAAGATTCTGAAGCAACTCGAAATTGACATTGGCGCGGCGTGACCATGCGAACGTCTACATCCGTGTCGCGGCTAGGCTGTCCCGCCTTCGGACAATGTGCGGAAGGTCAGAACCTCGGTACCGATCCTCCACATCGTGGACGCCGTCGCAGACGCGCTCGCGGACCGAGGGCTGGTGGGCGCTACGATAGGTGTGATGGCGGGAGACGGCACGCTCCATGCCGGCATGTACCACGAGCGCCTCGCCAAACGAGGATATTCCTGCCTGATACCAGATGCGAAGGCGTAGCGCGACGGTGGCTTCTGGTGCTGCCACAAGCGTGGGGGGATCAGGGAAGATCGTAGGTTGGCAGGAAACAGTGGGAACGCGTAGCGGGGGAGCGAATCGAACGCCCGACCCGAACGGTCCGGTTCTGGTTTTGCAGCAAGCCGTACCCTGCGGCGACGGGCCAGCAGATTGTCCGTTTTGCTCGCCCTAATATCCTATTCTACGACGAGCACATTATCGACCTATACCATCCGATCTGCGCGCTGTATCGAATGGGGTGAAGATACAGAGACAAAGGGAAAGTCGCGTAGCAATGCGGTCGCGCGACGGCCGTCCACAAAAAACGTCGCACGAGACTCGTTTTGGTCTCGACCGCCATCTCGCGAAGGTACTGGAAAAGAAGGCCTTTTCCTTGGTGGGCGCACCAGGGCTCGAACCTGGGACCCGCTGATTAAGAGTCAGCTGCTCTACCAACTGAGCTATGCGCCCGGAACTTGTCCGGAAATGACCCTCGCAAGAGAGCGGTCGTTTAGCAAAGCGATTCCCCGATGTCCAGCAAGCTCAAGCAAGTTTTCCCGACTTTCTGACAACCGAAAGGCCGCCGGAATCCGGCGGCCTTTCATAGACTTGGCGAGGGTGCCGGCGGACAGCGCTCAGAGCCGGCCGGAGCGCTCCTGATCAGGGCCATCGTCGCGGTCGAAACGGTCGTGATCGAAGCCGCGGCCGCCGCGCTCCCAGCGGTCCATGCCGCGCTCTAGGCGGTGGCGGCGCCAGCCTTCGGCGCCGAAGCCGCGCCCTTCCATATGGGTCAGCATGCTCAGCCGCCGCTTCTGGTTGTCGTCGAGCGTCTTGTAGAGCGGGTCGGCGGCATCGGCGATCTTCGTCAGCGACGTCGCGGTCGCCGCCATGTTGCCGGCGCGCTCGCGCAGGCGGGCGACCGGATCATCCGGCTTCTGCGACTTGTCCGCATCGGTCTTCTCGGCGGCCATCCGCGCATTGGCACGATCGAGCCGCATCTTCGCGAAGTCGCGCACCGCGGCCTCAACCGGCGGCCACAGCTTCTCCTGATCGGCGTTGAGCTTCAGCCCGGCGTGGACGGCGGCGATCCGCGCGTCGAGGAAGGCGGCCCGATCCTCGGGGCTCATCCGCATATGGCCGTGGAACCAGGGACGATGCTGGGCATAGACCGCGGTCGAACCGGCAATCGTGAGCGCCGCGATGCCGGCGAGCAGAACTTTCTTCATACGAACCTCCTTTGAAGGTTGCTCGAAGATGATGCCGCCCGCCCGCGCCTTCAACTTACGGATTGGACAGAGAGAGCTCTGTTACCAAGATGTAATCCGCTTTCATTGCACCGCAGAAACATCCAAGGCGCGAGGTCGCGCTTTGGATGTCTGTTGTTTGCGCTAGATCATGCCGAGCAAGCGCGGCAGCCACAGCGAGATCTCCGGCACGTAGGTGATCAGGCCGAGGAACACCAGCATCGCGCACAGCCATGGCAACACCGAGATGGTGATCTCGCTGATGCCCATCTTGGCGATACTGCTCGCAATGTAGAGGTTGAGCCCGACCGGCGGGTGGCACAGCCCGACCTCGGTGTTGACGATCATCAGGATGCCGAGATGCACCGGGTGCACGCCGAGCTTGGTCGCCAGCGGAAACAGGATCGGCGCCATGATCAGGAGGATCGACGACGGATCCATCACGTTGCCGGCGAGCAGCAGGATGATGTTGACGACGAGCAGGAACATCCAGACCGAGAAGTTCTTGTCGATGATCCAGGCCGCCATCTCCTGCGGGATCTGCTCGTGCGTCATCAGGAACGAGAACAGCACCGCGTTGGTGATGATGTAGAGCAGCATCGAGCTCATGCTCGCCGCCTGCAGCAGCACCTTCGGCACCTCGGAGAGCTTCAGCTCCTTGTAGACGAATACGGTGATGAAGAAGGCGTAGGTCGCGGCGACCGCTGCGGCTTCGGTCGGCGTGAAGATGCCGCCATAGATGCCGCCGAGCACGATCACGATCAGCAGCAGGCCCCAGATGCTTTCGCGGAACGCCTTGAACTGCTGGCCGATGGTCGCGCGCGGCATCTTCGGATAGCCGTTGCGCTGCGCGACGAAGAAAGTCACCGCCGCCAGCATCAGCGCGAGCACGACGCCCGGCACGATGCCGGCCATGAACAGCGCGCCGATCGAGGTGTTGGTGGAGACGCCGTAGAGCACCAGGATGATCGAGGGCGGCACCAGGATGCCGAGAGCGCCCGAGGTCGAGATCACGCCGACGCCGAACCGCTTCGGATAGCCGTGATCGACCATCGCCGGCATCATGATCGAGCCGATCGCAACCACGGTGGCGACGCTCGAGCCCGAGATCGCCGCGAACATCGCGCAGGCCGCGACGCCGGCCAGCCCAAGGCCGCCGGGCAGATGCCCGACCAGCGAGGTCGTGAACGCGATCATGCGCCGCGCGACGCCGCCGCGGGTCAGGAAGGTGCCGGCCAGGATGAAGAACGGGATCGCCATGATGCCGAAATTGTCGAGGCCCGAAAACAGCTTCAGGCCGACGCTCTCGATCGGCACCTCGGTCATGGTGAACAGGAAGGTGAGCACGGTCAGGCCGAGCGAAATCGAGATCGGCATGCCCGTCAGCATCAGGGCAAACAGCAGTCCGAAAATAAGTGCGGCGCTCATCACGCTTCTCCAAGCGCGACGGGCGCGGTCTTGCTGGTCTCGACGCCATCGACATGGGAGGCGTCATGGTGCGGCAGGTCGTCGGTCCACCAGTAATTCCAGCACACCTGCAGGAAGCGGAAGCACATCAGATAGGAGCCGAGCGGAATGCAGGCGTAGACGATCCAGCTCGGGATCTCGAGATCCGGTGAGACCTGGTCGGTATGCATCAATTCGAACACGAATTTGGCGCCCATGGTGCCGACGATCCCGGTGAATAGCGCGCCGCCGAGCAGGCCGAAGGTGATGGTGCGCTTGCGCCAGAAATCGTTGAGCCGGTTGATCAGGACGTCGACGCCGACATGGACGCCGGCGCGCACGCCATAGGCGGCGCCGAACTTCGCCATCCAGATGAACATGTAGATGCAGAGTTCCTGCGACCATGCGAGATTGATGCCGAACAGGTACGGATAGAGCACGGGAACGTCGACCAGAAAACGGTGCACGACCGTGACGAAGGTCAGCAGCGTCGCGGCCCCCATCAGGCTCGCGATGATGATTTCCTCGAGCCGGTCCAGAATTTTAAGCAGCATTGATCTCCCCTGTCATGGCCTGATGCGGCAACCGGCCACGGCACCCTGGCCGCGACCTCACGCGGCCGCGGCGTTCACTATGTTTGCGGTTCAAGTCCCGCGTGACTGTTGCCGTCGATCGGAGCTGCCTCCGATCTACCTCGCCCCGCGTGCGGGGAGAGGTCGAAATTCAAGCGCAGCTTGAATTTCCGGTGAGGGGGAGCTTCCGCGAGCACATCTGGAGCCGCGTTCGCGGAGAAGGCCCCTCACCCCAACCCTCTCCCCGCAAGAACCGGGAGAGGGAGCTCGTCTGGCATCGCCTCAGCGGCGAAGCATCGCAGCTAGTTCATCGGGCTGCGGCCGGTTTCCTTGAGGAATTCGTCGATCAACGGCTGGCCGACGCGCGATGCCACGTCCTTGTAGACCGGCATCATCGCCTTGCGCATCGCCTCGTCCTGCTCCGGCGTCAACGCGACGATCTCGGTCTTGCCGGCCTTCTTGATCTCGGCGAGCGCGTCGTCGTTTTCCTTGGCCGACTGGCTGTTGCCGAACTCGGTGGCTTCCTTCATTGCCTTGGAGAGCTGCTCGCGGATATCGGCCGGCAGGCCGTCCCAGAACTTCTTGTTCACGACCACGACGTAGCCGATGTAGCCGTGATTGGTGACGGTGGCGTACTTCTGCACCTCATGCATTTTCTGGGTGTAGATGTTCGACCAGGTGTTCTCCTGGCCGTCGACCACGCCGGTCTGCAGCGCCTGGTAGACGTCGGAGAATGCCATCACCTGCGGGATCGCGCCGAGCGCGCGGAACTGGGCTTCCAGCACCTTCGACGACTGGATGCGGAACTTGAGCCCCTTGTAGTCGGCGGGCGCGACCAGCTTCTTGTTCGCGCTCATCTGCTTGAAGCCGTTGTCCCAATAGGCGAGACCGGTCATGCCCTTGGAATCCAGCTTCTTGAGCAGCTGGGCGCCGAGCGGCCCGTCGGTGACCTTCCGCAGCGACTTCAGGTCGGGCAGGATGTAGGGCAGATCGAAGACTTCGAATTCCTTGATGCCGATCGGGCCGAACTTCGAGTTCGACGGCGCCAGCATCTGCACCGCGCCGAGCTGCAGCGCCTCGAGCTCTTCCTTGTCCTTGTAAAGCGTCGAGTTCGGGTAGACCTCGACCTTCACCTTGCCGCCGGTGTACTTCTCGGCGAGTTCCTTGAACTTGTCGGCCGCCTTGCCCTTCGGCGTATCCGAGGCCACCACGTGGCTGAATTTGAGAACGATCGGCGACTGCGCCGCCGCAGGCCCGACAAAGGTCAAAGCCGCGATCGACGCCGCAGCCAATATGAGTTTACGCATGTTTCCTCCCGCGTAATTGCGGAGCGCGAATACCGGCCCCGAGACATCCGGTCGCACCATTACAGACAAGCAAAGACGATTGCCATTGCCCCTTTAGCAGGGGCCAATTGCACCATTGCTGCACTGCAAAATTCGATGCGGCGGTATCCCCTTCGGCTCTTGCGACCGTTCAATGACACCGCCCGCACGCTGTGCCCGGCCACGGCAATGAGGTCAATGCGAGGTTTGGCAATGGCGGGTTCGCCGGGCGCGAATGCTGCGCGTGTTTCTTGCCGGCTGTCGCCCTGCGAAAACAGAGATCCATACGCCGCGGCAAATCTTGCAGATGTGACTCTTCGTTGTCGTCCTGGCGAAAGCCAGGACCCATAACCACCGCATTTGATTGTGAACGAGGTCGTGGCCCCAGCATCGCGCAACAAGTCTCATTTGGGGTAATGGGTCCTGGCTTTCGCCAAGACGACACTGACGCCAAGACGACACTGAATGTGTTGGACCACGTGTGGCTCATGCTTCCGCAGTCTCGCGGCGCATTGCGTCCGAGCTTTGCATCTTGTTCCGCCCTCACCTCAAGCAGAGGGCGCAGGGAAAGCCGGGTGCCGATCGCACCCATGGGCCCCGAGCAATGGGTAGAAAGCTCGGGGGTAGGACCACAGGTGTAACCGGAAACAACCCGGCTTTCCCTGCGCGATGGGCTACGGCTTACTTCGTGCTCTCCCCGGCGAGACTGGGCTTGGTTGTCACCGTCTTCGCAACGCGCACTGCGCAATCGGAAAAGACACCTGCCGCTAGGGCGTCAGGACCACACGACTTCACCGTCCGCCTCATGCACGTTCGTCAACTGCGCAATCGGCGTCCACCGCATCTCGACCCACGTTCGTGACGACCGCGAAGCGCCCCTCGTGTCGGGTGAGACGGGCAGACCATACACCGAGCCACGCTTCGGATAAAGCGAAATATTTTTGCTGCGAAGGCTTGCGCCGTCGGGCAACTCAGTGGTAGCGGCCCTCCCCGGTCCTTTCGTCATTGCGGGCGACGCACCAGCGTCCGGTGTCGCCTCGCCGAGCGAACGGAATCCGGTCGATCAGGCGTCATTCCCTCCGCAGGATTTTATCCATGGCCTTTCCACGCGCCAGCTCATCGATCAGTTTATCCAGGTAACGAATTTCCCGCATGGTCGGCTCTTTGATTTCCTCAACCCTGACACCGCACACCATGCCCTTGATCAAGGCCCGCGAAGGATTCATTTCAGGCGCCTTTGCGAAGAACGTTTCGAAGTCGGTTTGTTTTTCCAACTGAGCTTCCAGCTCCTTCGAACCGTAGCCGGTCAACCAGGAGATCACCTGATCAACCTCCGCTTTGGTGCGTCCCTTCTTCTCCGCTTTCGCGACATAGAGCGGGTAAACGCTTGCGAAGCTCGTTGTATAGATCCGATGCTTGGCCATGAATTGCTCCGAACGTTCGTATTCCGGGGTCTCGACGAGGAGATATTAGTCCTGGGTTGAACCGGCTTCGCCAATCCGAAGTGTCGCACGTGGCTAGGGGCATGGCGATGGCCTGCTGCCTCCCGTTTCGTCCCCAGCGCTCGCGTGCGGCGGCCCGCATGCGTTGGCAGCAATCGCTCTACAGCGACGGCAACCGCTCTGGGGCGGCGCCCCACCCGATCCGTTAGATCACCACCATGTCCAATCCACGGGCGGAAACAATGCGGCCCGCCGGGATCGAACATCAGGATCGAACGCAGGAGTTTTCAACGATGAACCAGATGATCCGCAATACCCAGGAGACAAGCATGAACCTCGACAATGTCTCGCACGCCGGTCAGCCGGGGCCAAACGAGTTGGTGCCATCGCGCTACGCGCTGAAGATCGGCGAGATCGACGTGCTGGTCGTCAGCGACGGGGTGCTGCCGCTGCCGACCAAGATGCTGGCGCACAATGCCGAGCCGGCCGTCCGCGCGGCCTGGCTGGACGACATGTTCCTGCCGCCGGACGCGTTCGACTGGGCGCTGAACGTGGTCGTGGTGCGAAGCGGCGGGAAAACCATCCTCGTCGACGCCGGGCTGGGGTCGGACCCGGACCTGCACCTGCCGAAGGCCGGGCAGACGGTCAAGCGACTGGAGGCGGCCGGTATCGATCTTGGGTCCGTGACCGACGTGGTGCTGACCCACATGCACATGGACCACGTTGGCGGGCTGCTCGTCGAGGGCGTGAAGGAGCGGCTGCGTCCGGACCTGCGGATCCATGTGGCGGCTGCCGAGGTCAAGTTCTGGGAGGCGCCCGATTTCTCCCGCGTCTCGATGCCGCCGGGTTTCCCCGACGCGCTTCGTGCGACGGCCAAGCGGTTCAGGAAGGAATACCAGAGCCAGCTGCGGCTGTTCGACGAGGAGCACGAGGTGGCGCCCGGAGTGGTCGTCCGTCGCAGCGGCGGCCACACTCCCGGCCACAGCGTCGTTCGTCTGGCGTCCGGCGGCGACCGGCTGACATTCGCCGGTGACCTCGTGTTCGCGGTCGGGTTCGAGCACCCCGAATGGCACAATGGCTTCGAGCACGATCCCGAAGAGGCGGCCCGCGCCCGGATCAGTCTGTTGCGGGAACTGGCGGCGAACCGCGAGCTGCTGGTTGCCACGCATATGCCGTTCCCGTCCGTCGGACATGTCGCGGTCGAGGGTGACGCCTTCCGTTGGGTGCCGGTGTTCTGGGACTACTGAGACCTTGTCGAGTTAGAGCCGAACCGGGGCGCGTACTCATATCGATCATGGGTGCGGGCTCCGGCTTCCGCGCGGCCCTTCTGAGCAAAGGTCGGCTACGGGCCCCACAAGCTGTCATTCAAGCCGGTCGAGAGCGAATTAGCTTGCCTTGCTTTGAGTCCTTTTGCACTCTCAGGCAAAGGAGGCCGATGCATGAAGATAATGACCGTCGCGTGCGCTCTCGGAGCGGCCCTCGTGCTGTGCAACCTCGGGACGTCTGGTGCTGAAGCCCGGGCGCGGAAGGCACAAGTCGTTCATGAACCAAGGAGGGTCATTATCCCGACGCCCGTGATAAGGCCAACTCCGTGGGACTATTATATTGTTCCACGATATCAATATCGCCCTGAAGACGACCGGGTCGATCCATACGCCCCGCCCCTGGTGTCGTCGTGGCGCCTCTATGAGGCGTGGCGGTGGCCATACTGGTGGTGAACAGCGATCGCGCCAAACAGATCGCAATCCGAGTGGTGATCGTCCCCTGACGGACGGGGACTAGCTGTGAAGTTGCGCGTTGAGGCCGTCCCAATTTGGCGTACGCTTGGTTGCCTCAAGGGCACCGCTCTGGGAATTCCGACGAAAAAGCAGGCCCTTCTGGCCCGAGAGTTCTTTGGCTTTCAGGACTCGGCCATCCTCCAAAAGGATGCGCGCGCCTGCCGTGACGTAACAGCCCGCTTCGACGATACAATCGTCACCCAATGAAATGCCGATACCGGCGTTGGCTCCGATCAGGCAGCGCTCACCGACTGTAATCCTCTCTTTCCCTCCTCCGGACAGAGTGCCCATGATCGACGCTCCGCCACCAACGTCGCTGCCGCTTCCGACAACCACACCGGCGCTGATCCGGCCTTCGACCATGCAGGGACCGAGCGTACCCGCGTTAAAATTGCAAAAGCCTTCATGCATGACGGTCGTGCCCGGGGCCAAGTGGGCTCCGAGCCTTACGCGATCCGCATCTGCAATTCTCACGTCTGCGGGCGTCACATAGTCAGTCATGCGCGGAAATTTATCCACGCCTGTCACCTCGAACGCGAGGGCACGCTTTCGTGCCTCCATTCGCGCGTCCGGTACACGAGAGCACTCACAGGGACCGAGGGTCGTCCAGGCGACGTTAGGTAAGAGACCGAAAACTCCCTCGAGGTTCAGGCAATTCGGCTGGACGAGCCGGTGGCTCAGCAGATGGAGTCGAAGATACGCGTCGTGCACGTCAGTCGGTGCAGATGCAAGGGAGCCAATTTCTGTGCGGATTGGAACGATGTCGACATTGCGAATGTCGTCGTGTCGCGCATATCCGTCCGCCGACTCGCCCAACGATCTGGTGATCTCGTCGCTCGCCAGCCGCACCGTTGCCGTCTTGTCGGCCTCCGCGACCAGGCGCAGCTGAAGAAACCAGGAATCCAGCACGCGCCCTTCAGCGGCAATCGTCGCAAATCCCTCGCCTCTCGCGCCCCTCAGCTCCATCGTCATCTGAATTTCTCACACTGCGATCCTGCACGTCATGCATACGCGAGTTCTCGTGGAAATGGCAACTTCCGGGCTCTCAAACAGGTCCGCTTTGGGGCAAAGGGCGACATGGGTCCACGCCGCAGCGACGCCCCGCTCTTACGCTCTGAGCGGACGTCGATCGACGGTGCTTGCGGTGCTGTGTCGGGCGAGCGAGTAGCCGGCGGGCGGCTTTCCGCGCTTCGTCCCCGGACCGCTATTCCGCCGCGGTCCGGATATCGATCTTCTCGGCGCGGACCGCGCAGAACTTGAACTCCGGAATCTTGCCGAACGGGTCGAGCGCCGGGTTGGTCAACAGGTTGGCCGCCGCTTCCGCGTAGCAGAACGGCATGAAGACCATGTTCTCGGGCACGTCGCGGTCGGCACGCACCTTGACCTCGACCGCGCCGCGGCGCGTCTCGAGACGGATGAAGTCGCCGGGCGCGAGTCCCTTCTTGTGCATGTCCTTCGGGGTCATGAACGCGACCGCTTCGGGCTCGATCTGGTCGAGCACCTGGGCACGGCGCGTCATCGAGCCGGTGTGCCAATGTTCGAGCACGCGGCCGGTCGACAGCACCATCGGGTACTCGTCGTCGGGCAGTTCGTCAGGCGGGATCACCTTGGCCGGCACGATCTTGCCGCGGCCGCTTTCGGTCGGGAAGCCGGTGGTGAAGATGATCTCGTTGCCGGGCTTGTCGGGATCGTCGACCGGATAGGTCACCGCGCCCTCGCGCACCAGGCGCTCCCAGCTGATGTTCTTCAGCGACGGCATCAGCTCGGCCATCTCGGTGAAGACCTCACCCGGCCCCGCATAGTTCCAGGGCAGTCCCATCCGCTTGCCGATCTCCTGGATGATCCAGAGATCCTGCCTTGCATCGCCCGGCGGCTTGATCACCTCGCGCGCCAGCTGCACGCGGCGGTCGGTGTTGGTGAAGGAGCCGGACTTTTCGGCGAACGCCGAAGCCGGCAGGATGACGTCGGCGTGGAACGCGGTCTCGGTGACGAACAGGTCCTGCACGACGAGATGATCGAGCTTGGCGAGCGCCTCGCGCGCGTGCTGCAGGTCGGGATCGGACATCGCGGGATTCTCGCCCTCGACATACATGCCGTGGATTTCGCCGGCGTGGATCGCGTTCATGATCTCGACCACGGTCAGGCCGCGCACCGGATCGAGCTCCTGTCCCCACAGCTTTTCGAAGGCGCCGCGCATGTCGTCGCGGCCGACCGGCTGGTAGTCCGGAAGGAACATCGGAATCAGGCCGGCGTCGGAGGCGCCCTGCACATTGTTCTGCCCGCGCAGGGGATGCAGCCCGGTGCCGGGGCGGCCGACCTGGCCGGTGATCAGGGCCAGTGCGATCAGGCAGCGCGCATTGTCGGTGCCGTGGACGTGCTGGCTGATGCCCATGCCCCAGAAGATGATCGACGATTTGGCGCGGGCGTAGGCGCGTGCAACCTCGCGCAGCGTCTCCGCCGGAATGCCGCAGATCTGGGACATGCGCTCCGGCGTGAACTCCTGGATCTTCGCCTTCAGCTCGTCATAGCCCTCGGTATAGCCGGCGATGTACTGCTCGTCGGTCAGGCCTTCGGTGATGATCGTGTGGATCATCGCGTTCAGCATCGCGACGTCGCTGCCCGGTTTGAATTGCAGGTGCTCGGTGGCGTGGCGCGACAGCGTCTGCCGGCGCGGGTCCATCACATAGAGCTTGGCGCCGCGCTTGGCGGCGTTCTTGATGTAGGTGGCGGCGACCGGATGGTTCACGGTCGGATTGGCGCCGATCACCCAGATCACCTCGGCGTCGGCCGCGGCCGCGAACGGCGCCGACACCGCGCCTGAGCTCAATCCCTCGAACAGCGCCGCCACCGACGAGGCGTGACACAGCCGCGTGCAGTGATCGACATTGTTGGAACCGAAGCCGGTGCGCACCAGCTTCTGGAACAGATAGGCTTCCTCGTTCGAGCCCTTGGCCGAGCCGAAGCCGGCGAGCGCCTTGGCGCCCTTCTCGTCGCGGATCTTGCGCAAGCCCGCAGCAGCGAGATCGAGCGCCTCCTCCCATGTCGCTTCGCGGAAATGGGTGTAGGGATTGGCCGGATCGACCTGGTCGTTGGCATCCTTCTTGACGCCGGGCAGCCGCACCAGCGGCTTGGTCAGACGATTGGGGTGATGGATGTAGTCGAAGCCGAAGCGGCCCTTGACACAGAGCCGGTTGTGATTGGCGGGACCATCGCGGCCTTCCGCGTAGATCACCTTCTCATCCTTGACCTGGTAGGTGACCTGGCAGCCGACGCCGCAATACGGACAGAGCGAATCCACCTTCTTGTCTGGATAGGTGACGCGGGTCTGCTTGTCGTCGAGCATGACCGCCGGCATCAGCGCGCCGGTCGGACAGGCCTGCACGCACTCGCCGCAGGCGACGCAGGTCGATTCGCCCATCGGATCGTCGAAGTCGAACACGATCTTGGCGTCGTGGTTGCGGTAGGCCATGCCGATCACGTCGTTGACCTGCACCTCGCGGCACGCACGCACGCAGAGGCCGCACTGGATGCAGGCGTCGAGATTGACGCTCATCGCCGGATGGCTGGTGTCGGCGTGCCAGCGTTCAGTCGCGGGAAAGCGGCTTTCGGTCACGCCGGTCTTCTCGGCCCAGTGCCAGAATTTCGAGTCCGGATCGTGCGAGGTTTCGCGCGCCGGCTGGTCCGCCACCAGCAGCTCCATCACCATCTTCTGCGCCGCGACGGCGCGCTGGCTGGCCGACTTCACTTTCATGCCGACCGTCGGCATCCGCTTGCAGGACGCCGCCAGCACGCGCTCGCCTTCGATTTCGACCATGCAGGCGCGGCAATTGCCGTCCGGCCTGTAGTCCGGAGCGGGCGAATAGCACAGATGCGGGATCTCGGTGCCCTGGCGCTTGGCGACCTGCCAGATCGTCTCGCCGGCCCGCGCCTCGACCTGCTGGCCGTCGAGCTCGAACTGAATCGTCAGGCCTGAGTTCTGATTGTTGCTCATTCAAGTCCTCGTCGAAATTCGTCTGCTCGGCCTTGCCTACTCGGCGGCTTGCTGCGGACGAAAGCCGTCCGGAAAATATTTGATCACGGAGGTCAGCGGATTGGAGGCCGCCTGACCGAGGCCACAGATCGACGCATCGCGCATCGCCTGGCTCAATTGGTCTAGCAGTTCCTTGTTCCAGACCGGCTGCTGCATCAACAGTGCCGCCTTCTCGGTTCCGGCGCGGCACGGCGTGCACTGCCCGCAGCTCTCGTCCTCGAAGAACTTCATCAGGTTCAGCGCGGCGTCCCTGACGTCATCGGCCTGCGAAAGCACGACCACGGCGGCGGAGCCGATGAAGCAGCCATATTTCTCCAGCGTGCCGAAATCGAGCGGGATGTCGTCCATCGACGCCGGCAGGATGCCGCCGGATGCACCGCCCGGCAGATAGGCCTGCAAGGTATGGCCGTCGGCCATGCCGCCGCAGAACTCGTCGATCAACTCGCGCAGCGTGATGCCGGCGGGAGCGAGCTTGACGCCAGGAGCCTTGACGCGTCCCGACACCGAGAAGCTGCGCAGGCCGTGGCGTTCGTTGCGGCCGTGGCTCTTCCACCAATCGGCGCCCTTCTCGACGATGTCGCGCACCCACCACAACGTCTCGATGTTGTTGATCAGCGTCGGCAGGCCGAACAGCCCGACCTGGAACGGATATGGTGGCTTGTGCCGCGGCAGGCCGCGCTTGCCCTCGATCGATTCCAACAGCGAGGATTCCTCGCCGCAGATATAGGCGCCGGCGCCGCGCCGCAGATGCAGCGTCGGACCACCCGGTGGGAGCTTCGCGATCTCGCGCGCGAGGATGTCGCGGCAGGCCGGGTACTCGTCGCGGATATAGATGTAGACTTCCGGCGCCTCGACCACGTGGGCGCCGATCAGCATGCCCTCGAGGAAACGATGCGGATCGGTCTCGAGATAATAGCGGTCCTTGAACGTGCCGGGCTCGCCTTCGTCGCCGTTCACCGCCATCAATCGCGGACCGGGCTCGCCGAGCACCGCGCGCCACTTGCGGCCGGTCGGAAAACCGGCGCCGCCGAGGCCGCGCAGCGACGCATCGTCGAGCGCCTTCAGCAGGTCTTCGCGCGGCAGCTCGCCTGAGCGCAGGCGCGCCAGCAGCCGGTATCCGCCGCCCGCCACATAGGCGTCGTAGTCGACATATGGCGGAAGGTGCACATGGGTGTCGCCGCTCTTCGCCGCCGCCAGCACATTGGTGACGGTCGCATGATCGACGAAGTTGTGGCCGACCTCGGCAGCGGGCGCGGTGTCGCAGCGGCCGACGCACGGTGCGCGCACGACGCGGATGCCGGGGCCGGCGCGGTTCTGCAGATCCTTCAACAGCTGTTCGCCGCCGAGCATCGCGCAGGTCAGCGAATCGCAGACACGTACGGTGAGCGGCGCGATGTCAGCCTCGCCTTCCTTCACGATGTCGAAATGCGCGTAGAAGGTGGCGGTCTCGAACACTTCGGCGAACGACAGCTTCATCTCGTCGGTGAGCGCGGCAAGATGCGCCGCCGAGATCTGATGGTATTTGTCCTGGATCAGATGCAGATACTCGATCAGGAGGTCGCGCCGCCTCGGACGATCGCCGAGCAGCGTCTCGATCTCATGGGCGGCCACGGGGTCGACCTGGCGTCCCTTGGGCGTGGCCTTCGCTCGCTTCCTGCCCTGTCCGGGATGCTCGAACGCACGAACCTTGTGAACGTCGTCTCGACTCATGAAGCCTCGCCTTGGGAACCACGCTTTGCGCGAATTGCACTGCTTCGACGAACTCTATTCTCTGGTATGCCAGAGGCAAGCAGTTTTAGAACGTCTCTAGCAGCGTCGGGTTGCCGCGTAGGCCATTGTTTATGTTTGCCTATCGGGCGATCTGATTTTGCTATCGCGCACCCGTCGCGCTGCGCGGTCCCGACCGCGTTTCAGCTCTCACAGCAGGTCGGCGTAGCCGAGAAAGCCGACGGCATCGCCAGGTTCAACCCGCACCACCGACTCGCCGAGTTCGACCAGTCCATCGGTCTCGATCAGCGACGACAGCAGACCGGCTCCCTCGCGAGGAAACTTGTTCGCTTCCAGCGTACCGTCCGTCGCCCGTCGCAGCGAGACGCGGACATATTCGCGCCGCCCACTCTTCTTCTTGTAGCTGAAGGCCGCCCGCACCGGCATCGGCAGCAAGGGGGACGGCACAGCGCCCGATAGCGCCAGCACGGTCGGCCGCACGACATGAACGAAGGTGACGAAGCTCGCCACCGGATTGCCGGGCAGGCCGATCAGCGGCGTGCCGTCGATGATTCCCATCGCCACCGGGCGGCCGGGCTTGATCGCCATCCGCCACAGCACCAGCGAGCCCGCCTGTTCGATACCGGCCCTGACGTGGTCCTCTTCGCCGGTCGAGACCCCGCCGGTGGTCAGGATCAGGTCGTAGCGCCGCGCGACCTGCTTGAGCGCCGCGGCGAGCTCGGCCCGCTCGTCGCGCAGGATGCCGAGATCGCCGACCTCGCAACCGAGCCGCCGCAGCATCGCCATCAGCATGAAACGGTTGCAATCGAACAGTTGCGCTTCGGCGCGCGCGCTGCCGGGCGCGGCTAGTTCGTCGCCGGTCGAGAACACCCCGACGCGAAGCCGACGCACCACATCGAGCGTGGTGAGCCCGAAGGCCGCGGCGACCGCGATATCCTGCGGGCGCAGCCGCCGGCCCGCCGCCAGCGCGACATGGCCGCGCGGAATGTCTTCGCCGCTGGGGCGCACATTGGCGCCGACCTTCAGGCCGGACGGCAGGATCACGCGCCCGGAATCGTCGATCCGCACGTCTTCCTGCATGAACACGGTGTCGGTGCCTTCGGGCATCGGCGCGCCGGTGAAGATCCGCACCGCCTGTCCGGGCTGCGCCGGCTGCGCCGACGCGCCCGCCTGCACCCGTCCGGCAACGGGGAACGCGCGCTCGCCGCTCGCCGGCAGGTCCGCGCCGGATACCGCGTAGCCGTCGACGGCGGAATTCTTGAACGGCGGCAGCGCAAGCGGCGCGACAATGTCGCCGGCCAGGATGCGTCCGTCCGCATCCACGAGGGCAACGGCTTCGGTCTCGCCGACAGGCTTGACCCGCGCGGCGATGATCGCGACGGCCTCATCGACCGACATCATCGGTCCGCCGAATGCGAAGCAGTCGTCCGAAAGCTGCGCCATGATCTCCCTCAGTCCTCGCCATCGACAAGATTTGTTCGACCCGGATCGCGAACTGCGGCGTTATCCTTAAAGCCGGACCGATCGATGGCAGTTCCCGCGACGCGGCGGAGAGTCGCCAGTCAGTCTCCGAACGTGCTTATATCCCTAGCTGCGATGCCATGTGAACCCATCTGGACGTCAAGCAGTGCCCGAGAAGACCACCGCTCCCATCATTGTTCCTGATCCGGACGATCCACGCCTGACGGAGCGCGTGGTCGGCGTCGATCAGACCGGCGCACGGACCGAGATCAAGGTGCCGGTCGAGCGGCCGCTGACGCTGTACCTCAACGCGCAGGAGATCGTCACGATGATGACGATCAACGACTATCCCGAATACCTCGCGCTCGGCTACCTCTTGAACCAGAACATGCTCAAATACGACGACGTCGTCACCGAGGTCGAATATGACGACGATCTCGAGGTCGTCGTGGTGCGCACCGCGCACCACACCAATTTCGAGGCCAAGCTGAAGAAGCGCACGCAGACCTCGGGCTGCGCCCAGGGCACGGCGTTCGGCGACCTGCTCGAAGCCGTCGAGAAGGTGGCGCTGCCGAAAGCCGAATTGCGAACCTCCTGGCTCTACCGGATGACGCACACCATCAACACGATGCCGTCGCTCTATCTGGAGGCCGGCGCCATTCACGGCTGCGTGCTGTGCAAGGAGGCGACGCCGGTGTGCTACACCGAGGACGTCGGCCGGCATAATGCCGTCGACAAGATCGCGGGCTGGATCTACCGGCACAATGTCGATCCGGCCGACAAGATTCTCTACACCACCGGCCGGCTGACCTCGGAGATGGTGATCAAGACGGTGCGGATGGGGATCCCGATCCTGGTCTCCCGCTCCGGATTCACGGCGTGGGGCGTCGATCTGGCGCGGCAGGTCGGGTTGACGCTGGTCGGGCGCGCCCGCGGCAAGCGCTTCATCGCGCTGTCCGGTGAGGAGCGGATCGTCTACGACCAGAACCTCGACTATGTCGAAGAGGAATCGATGCGTCACAAGCGCAAGGGCGAGACCGACAATGACTGACATTCCGGGGACTAGCATCCCGGGCGTGCTGCTCGCCGGCGGCCTCGCGCGCCGGATGGGCGGCGGCGACAAGCCGATGCGCAAGATCGCGGGCCGCACCATTCTGCAGCGGGTGATCGACCGTCTCGCTCCGCAATGCAGTGGGCTGATCATCAACGCCAATGGCGACCCGGCGCGCTTCGCCACGTTCGGCCTTCCGGTCGTCGCCGACGATGTCGCCGATTATCCCGGTCCCCTCGCCGGCATCCTGGCCGCGCTCGACTGGACCGCCGCCAACCGGCCGGATGCGCAATGGGTGCTCAGCGCCGCGGGCGACTGTCCGTTTCTGCCGCGCGATCTCGTCACGCGCCTCGAAGAAGCGCGTCGAGCGCAGAATGCCGAGCTCGCGGTCGCTTCATCCGGCGGGCAGACGCATCCCGTCATCGGCCTCTGGAGCGTGCGCCTGCGGAACGAGTTGCGCAAGGCGCTTGTCGTCGAGGACGTGCGCAAGATCGACCGCTGGACCGCGCGCTATCCGCTCGCAACGGTCGAGTGGCCGACCGAGCCGCTGGATCCGTTCTTCAATGCCAATACCGTCGAGGACATCGCGGAAGCCGACCGCCTCGCCGCGCTCGACGGCGGCTGATATCCGCCGTGCCGTTTAGCTCGGCCACGGCGTGCTGCGGATCCGGGTGCAGGCGTTCGGCCTGTGAAATGTGGGATCGCGCTCCGCGACGAAGTCGAAATTGACAGAGCCGAACGTGGTCTGCGGCTTCTTCAGGGCCGAGCAGGTCTGAACCTCGATGAACTCGTTCTTGAAATCGCCGCGGGGCAACGCGGCAAGGACGCCGTCGCGCTGCTCGGCCGTATAGTCATCGTATCCGACGCCGACGGCATCGACCAATACGCCCGCATTGGTGAGCGCGATTTCCGGCCGCATGTATTGCGGAATGCCGGGCGTGGTGTGCAATGCGATCGCCTCCCACACCAGGTCTGCTTTGGGCTCGGCGATGCCGTGGCTCCTGAGAAATTTGCGCGCCGCATCGGCGCCGTCGACCTCAAACCGTTTGGTGTCGGTATGAAAATGATCGACGAGGCCGAGATCATGAAACAGCGCGGCAACATAAAGCAGTTCAGCGTCGAACTTCAGATTTTGACTGGCACCCTTGAGCGCGCCGAACACAAACACGCGGACCGAGTGATTGAACAACATCTCGGTCTCATGTTGCCGCACCAGCTCGGCGGCTTCCCGCGCGATCTTGCTGTCCGGGATTCGAACGCTGGAAATCGTGTCCACCATCATCGCACTCCTGCCCTGTGTAGCGTCCCGGATGGATGCACTGGACGGCCAATGGCGTCACGATTCATGCGCGCCGGCACTCCGCTGCAGTGAATCGCACCCCACTACCTAACCCGCGAAGCGGCAACCGGAAGGCCCCTGCCGCATGAAGATTCTGCAGGGAGATCGTGAGGCTGGTGCAATACGGAAAGCGCGATCGGGTTCAGCCGATCGTGCCTCGCCTGATCCAGCCGAAGCCTGACCGGAAGCAGCCGGCACAGGCTCCGCTGGGTCGCGGCGATCAGTGCCCCGCGGCGATCCGGGTCGGGCCGCAGACGTCGTCCTGCGAGTCCTTGTCGTGGCCGCGGCCATTATCCTTCATCCGGCCGTGATCACCATCGCAATTGACGGGAGCGAACGACACGCCACGATAGACCATACCGAACGCCGGCGGCGCAACCACGTCAAAGGCTTCGTTCGCCGGAAGCGTTGTCGCCGCGACCCTGTCCGTGATGGTGACGACTTGATTCGGATCGGCGCCGGGCTCGACCGAGTTGCCTACGGTCGACGTCACCGCGAAAAGCGTCGCGGTGCCGTCGCGGTTGACGCGGCCGGTGATGTTGCGCAGGCCGCCGGTTGCCGGATCAGTCGGATAGCCGTTGACATGATAGAGCGTGCCGAGGTTCAGGCCCTTTTGCAGCGTGTAGGCAAGGCTCCAGCTGCCGTTGACATAGACCCACTTCTGAAGACCTGCGGTCGGTGACGTGGCGGCGTCGGCGAGATTGCCGTCACCTTCCTGGGCGACATAAAGCGTCGTCGCGTCGGCGAACCAGATGCCAAACGGATAGAAGCCGTTCGCGCCCGAGTTCGCCGAGGGATTGTTCGGGAAACCCGGAAGAATGTTGAACGCCGTCGAGGCGGCGGTCTCGCGGGTCGGCAGCACGCCCGGCTGGCCGACCTGATAGACGGTGTTGATGCCGTTGCCGCCGCTGCCTTTGGTCACGTAAAGCGTGTTGTCGGAGATCGCGAGACCGCGGAAATTATCGTCCTTGCCGGACTTATCGGCGGCAAAGCCGAGCTGGGCAACCGAGAAGCCGAACTGGAAGCCATTCTTGCTGCCGGGCGTACCCTGCTGCACGCCAACCACGGCGTCGGAACCATCGACAGCGGGCGTCGCAAGTTGAACGCCGGTGTCGTTGACGACAAGCACCGGCTGGGTGCCGCTGCCGTTACCGGCGTTGCCGACCGTGAAATACTGGTCGGCCTGGGTGCCATTGACCTTGTTGGCGCGGATCACGCCGCGGCCATTGTCGCCGCTATAGACATTGACCTTGGTCCGGTGCAGCGAGCCGTCGAAATCCAGCTCCGCGACCACGCGCGCATGCACACCGGTGTCCGGATTGGTCGGGTCGACGTGGTTCGGCGAATTGGAGTTGGAAACGTCCAGCTGGTTCACCGCCGCGTCGTAGCCCATGAACGTCACGGCCTTGCCGTCGGGCGACAAATGCAGCGACAGTTCAGACTTGGAGCTGAAGCTCGTCACCGCCACGTCCGCCGGGACGGTCAGCGCGCCGATTTCGCGCAGCCGACGGCCTTCCAGATGAAATTTCTTGATCACCACCGGCGCGGTCACGCCGAAATTCGAATCGACAGCCACGTTGTTGAAGACCCCCGGATAGCTGCCGTCGGCCACAGCCGTCGCGCCGGTCGGCAATGTCTGGCCTACGGTGACGGTCGATGGGTTGCCCGCATAGACCGCCGTGCTGACCAGCAATTCGTGCGGATTGCCCGCGGTCTGGGACAACGCCGGATGGACCGCAAAAAGCACCGGTGAGAGCGCCGTACCCGCGATCAGGCGCCGGACAATCGCGCGGCGAAATGTTTCCGGAGTTGTTTGCGATTTGGCGATTGATTTGAACATGCGAAGACCCCCCATTCTTTGAAAATTGGAATGGGTTTCCTCATACGGGGCCGATCGCAACACTCGTGTGACAGATTGCCGCACTTCGTGTTCACGTTCCGGAAATCCCGCGGCTCGCGTGTCGCCCGCCGATGCGGGAGACGCCAAAGGGCGATGAGATTGGGTCGGATCGTCATCGCGCTTTGGCTCATGGTTCGAGCATGATCGTCGCGCAAACGCTTCGCGTTGATCGCTTAGCTGGCCCGTCCGCCAACCCGGCCGACCCGATCCGTTTCGATCGCCCGCAGATAGTCCAGCATCAGACGGCTGGTTGCCGACAGATGCGTGGTGTCGCGGACCACGATCTTCAGCTCGCGCCGTCCCCAATCGTCGCGCAGCGGGATCGCACGAAGGCCCATGCCGGCGCCGACCACCTCGAAGGCGCGGTCGGGGATCAGCCCGAGCCCCATATTGGCCTGCACCATGCGGCAGACCGCATCGAAGCCGGGCACATTGATGCGCAGCCGCATCGCCTTGCCGGCTTGCGTCGCCGCATATTGCGAGCGCAGATAGATCGAGCTCGCGGTGTGCAAGCCGATATGGTCGAAATCGAGCGTCTCGGTGAACAGCAATGTCTCGCGGCCGGCCAGCCGATGGTCGGCGCGCATCACCACCACCAGATTGTCGTAGCGATAATGGAAGGCCTCGAGCGCGCGGCTGTCGGCCTCGGCCGAGCAGATGCCGATCTCGGCCGCGCCCTCCTCGATGCCGCGCACCACCTGCCCGCTCGGCCGCTCCTGCAGATCGACGCGGAGCAATTCATGCGCGGCGAAGAAGGCGGAGAGATCCTCGGGCAGGTATTGCACGATCGCCGAGAGGTTGGCGAGCATGCGGACATGGCCGCGGACGCCTTGCGAATATTCCGACAGCTCGACCGCGATCTTCTCGACATTGAGCAGCGTCACCCGGGCGTGGTGCAGCAGCGCCTCGCCGGCCGGCGTCAGCGCCATGCCCTTGGCGAGCCGCTTGAACAGCGTGACGCCGAACGCCAGCTCGAAATCGTTCATCCGCTTCGACACCGCCGACGCCGCGATCCCCTCGCGCTGCGCGGCGCGGGTGAGGTTCTGCTCGTCGCAGACCGCGACGAACAGGCGAAGCGTTGTCAGGTCGACCCGGCGCGTCAGCGCGGTCTCCGCCGGCGTGGCGGCGCGCGGAAGGTCTGTCACGATGGAGGAGATCGGCATGGACGGCGTTCCCCAGGAAAGAACGCAGCGTAGCGCTGGAGATGGCGCGGAAGATTCCAAAGCAGTGCGGAATGAGACGGATTATTGGTAAATTATTCCAACGGTAACCGGAATGATCTAATTTTATTCCAATCTGGCCAACTACCGCCGTCATTGCAAGGCGCGAAGCGACGAAGCAATCCATGTATCAGGAATCGGAGAGATGGATTGCTTCGCTACGCTCGCAATGACGGAGGGACTCTCGCTCTGGATCTGCACGCCCGAACGAAAAACGCGGCACCGAGGCGCCGCGTTTCAACTTTGTCGGTCGATCTCGCTCGTCAGCCCGCAGCCTTGGCCGGGACGTCGCGCTGGCGCTTCATCACGATCTTGTTCAGCGCGCCGAGATAGGCCTTTGCGGAGGCGACCAGCGTGTCCGGATCGGCGGCGCGGGCGGTCATCGAGCGACCTTCATGTGCCAGACGCACCGAGACCTCGGCCTGCGCGTCGGTGCCTTCGGTCACCGCGTGCACCTGATAGAGCTCCAGCTTGGCCTCGTGCGGCACCAGGCGCTTGATGCAGTTGAAGACGGCATCGACCGGGCCGTTGCCCTCGGCCTCCTCGATCTTGATCTGGCCGTCGACGTCGAGCTTCATGGTCGCGCGCTGCGGGCCATGGGTGCCGGCGATCACGGTCAGCGAGGTCAGCTTGATGCGGTCGTGCGCGGCCGCCATCTCCTGGTCGACCAGCGCCTCGATGTCCTCGTCGTAGATGTCCTTCTTGCGGTCGGCCAGCGCCTTCATCCGCGTAAAGGCATCCTCCAGCTGGTTGGCGCCGAGCTTGTAGCCCATCTCCTCCAGCTTGTGGATGAAGGCGTGGCGGCCGGAATGCTTGCCGAGCACCAGCGAGGACTGCTTCAGGCCGACCATCTCGGGCCGCATGATCTCGTAGGTCGAGGCGTCCTTCAGCACGCCGTCCTGATGGATGCCGCTCTCATGCGCGAACGCGTTACGGCCGACGATTGCCTTGTTGTACTGCACCGGGAACGAGGTGGCCGCGGACACCACCTTCGAGGCGCGGGTGAGCTGCGTGGTGTCGATCTTGTTCCAGAACGGAAACTTGTCGTTCCGCACATTGATCGCCATCACGATCTCTTCCAGCGCGGCATTGCCGGCGCGCTCGCCGATACCGTTGACGGTGCACTCGACCTGCCGCGCGCCGCCGACGACGCCGGCCAGTGAGTTCGCGACCGCCATGCCGAGGTCGTTGTGGCAATGCACCGAGAAGATCGCCTTGTCGGAATTCGGCACGCGCTCGATCAGCGTGCGCATGAAGTGGGTGTATTCCTCCGGCACCGTGTAGCCGACGGTGTCGGGGATGTTCACCGTGGTGGCGCCGGCCTTGATCACCGCTTCGACGATCCGGCACAGATAGTCCATCTCGCTGCGGGTGCCGTCCTCGGCCGACCATTCGACGTCGTCGATCTGGTTGCGGGCGCGGGCGACCATCGCGACCGAGGTCTCGATGACCTCCTCGGGGGTCTTGTTCAACTTCACCCGCATATGCAGCGGCGAGGTCGCGATCACGGTGTGGACGCGGCCGCGGCGGGCGAACTTCACGGCTTCGGCGCAGCGGTCGATGTCGGCCGGATGGGCACGGGACAGGCCCGCGATGACCGAGTTCTTGGAGCGGCGGGCGATCTCGCTGACCGCCTGGAAATCGCCTTCCGAGGTGATCGGGAAGCCGGCCTCGATGACGTCGACGCCCATGTCGTCCAGGAGTTCGGCGACCTCGAGCTTCTCCTCGAAGGTCATGGTGGCGCCGGGGCACTGCTCGCCGTCGCGCAAGGTGGTGTCGAAAATGATGACGCGGTCCTTCTCGGACTTGTTCGCGGTGGCCATGTCAGAAATTCCTTTAAGCTTTGCGCCCGTCATGTTGCTCCTTGAGCAATTACCTGGGCGATATCAGGGTTCGGTGATCTCGTACAAACCCCTGAGTGCCCAGGCGCAAACGCCCAGCCGGCCCTCAGGGGCAGGTAAGAAGAAGGCCGCCAATAAGCAGGGTGGGCGCTGCGGCAGGGAACGTGGCGGTAGCCTGGGCCACCTCCCCCGAAATCCCATCAATTTGGCCGCGAATCAGCATTGCCAGACCCTGTTGAGCGCCAAAATTCTCGGGCAAAACCATTGACGGTTGGTTGCCGGGACGCGCTGTGCGCCGTCGTTCTAGACGATTATGGCAAGCTGCCGCAATGGGTAAAGATGGTCAGTTGGGTTGACCTATCGTTGCCGCATGGCGGGGGCGCGATCGCCCTCACCTGACTTCCGCCCGGGGCTCAGCTCGTTGCACCGCGGGTATCATCGCCCATGCTCCTCGCCGGACCACAGCCACGTGCCGCAGCATCCAGGTGTGAAGCCAACCAGCGAGGATCACGGACACGATCGTGATCACCAGACCGCCGATCAGGTCCGCGACGTAGTGACCGCCGACGATCGGCGTTGCCAGGATCATGCCCAGATTGACGAGCGTCATCGGGATGCGCAGCCAGCGGATGTTCCAGCTTGCCCAGATCAGGATCAGGGCTGCCGCGCAATGGAAGCTAGGAAACGCGATCAGTCCCTTTCCCTGGAAATTGCGCAGGCTTCTGAGGCTTCCTTCGCGAATCCGGATCAGCTCGTCGATCCAGCCGTCGGACGACAGCGGCAAATTCCGGATCGAGGATATCTCGGTATCGCTGAGATGCAGATGGGTCCACGCCGTGGTGGCCGGAACCAGGGCAAAAATCCCAATCGTCAGCAGCAGTGATATGATCGCCGCCAGGATGAATTTCTCAAGCGTCTTGACATCCTTCTTGATGGCCAGCGCCAGGATCACAACATTGGGTAGATAAAAAATCGAGTTATAGAATTCGCTCACGATGCGGACCATCGTGTCCGAGCCCGCGAAGAACCCCGCATAAGCTCTCCAATCATATCCGATCAGCTGATCAGCACGCAGCAATTGGTCGTCGATCAAGGGACGGCCGACTGTCGCGGCGGCATAGGTCAACATCGTCGCGGCGATCGCAACCACCAGATTCTGCGACCAGCAGTTTATGAACAATTGGACGAATTGGATTCGCAGTCCCTTTGTCACGAGGTAGGCGCTGAGCAAGATCGCTGCCATCCCGCCATAGCCGGCCCAATTGACATCGACGTGCCGGAATCCGGACCAATGGAAGGCAGCAAAGCAACCAGCCAGGAACAGCAGGACAGGCGCCCATAGCACGCCCGTCAGTGCGACATCGTTCGCGTTGTGACTGCCTGTCGCTAAATCTGTGGTTGTCATGCCCCCATGTTGCGTCAATTCATTAAGATTGCCTTGCGAGCGGCCGGTACGCGCTGGGAATATCCGCATGCGACAAACATGGGACGCGGCGCCTACTTCTTTGCAGACGTCTTCTCGCCCGCCCCGCCCTTGCCTTCCGCCTCCAGCGCCGCGCGGACGCGCTTGAATTCGCTCAAGTCGGCCTTGTCGACTTCGGGGAATTTCAGGTCGAGCCCGTCGAGGGCGTTGACGATGGTCGAGCCGATCACGACGCGGGCGAACCATTTGTGGTCGGCCGGCACGATGTGCCAGGGCGCCTCTTTGGTTGCGGTGTGATGGATCATGTCCTGATAGGCGGCCTGATATTTGGCCCACAGCTTGCGCTCGGCGACGTCGGCCATCGAGAACTTCCAGTTCTTGGCCGGCTCCTCGAGCCGGTCGAGGAAACGCTGGCGCTGCTCCTCCTTGGAGACGTTGAGGAAGAATTTCAGGATCACGGTGCCGTTGCGCGACAGATAGCGCTCGATCGACGCAATGTCCTCGAAGCGTTCGCGCCAGATGTCCTTGGTCACCAGCTTCTTCGGGATCTTCTGCTTGTCGAGCACTTCCGGATGCACCCGCACCACCA
The DNA here is from genome assembly GCF_054058795.1 of Bradyrhizobium sp. USDA 4506. Lineage (NCBI taxonomy): Bacteria > Pseudomonadati > Pseudomonadota > Alphaproteobacteria > Hyphomicrobiales > Nitrobacteraceae > Bradyrhizobium > Bradyrhizobium sp. USDA 4506. Next base: position 4,495,972 of record NZ_JBSSBM010000002.1, read on the forward strand.
GGCACTCCTCGTAATAGGAGCGGTTGAAGATGCCGATGCGGCCGCGCTCCGGCAGCGCGATCATGGCGCGCCACATGAAGTCGTGGTCGAGCTCCCTGGTCGAAGGCTGCTTGAAGGAGGAAACCTCGCAGCCCTGCGGATTGACGCCCTCGAACACGCTCTTGATCGCGGAATCCTTGCCGGCGGCATCCATGCCCTGGAAGATCAGCAGCAGCGACCAGCGGTCCTGGGCGTAGAGCTTCTCCTGGAAGCCGTTGAGCCGCTTGCGGTTGGCCTCGATGATCTTGCCGCCGGCGTCCTTGTCGATGCCGCCCTTCTCGGCGGTCGGATACGATTTGAGGTGAAATTCGCCCGACCCGTCGAAGCGGAACGGCGCGACGAAGGGCTTCAGTTCATCGGCGAGCGACGGGGACGGTTTGTTGCTCATGGCTTCTCGACGGCTTGCGTGGCGATTTGATCCGGTCGATCACGCTACCAAGAATGCCCTTGGGCAGGAAGATGATGAACAGAACCAGCAGCACGCCATAGACCAGATTGTCCCAGCCGACCGCCTTGGTGCCGAAAGAGATGCGCAGCACCTCGGCCAGCACGATGGTGATGACGGCGCCGACCGTCGGTCCCAGCGCGACATAGACGCCGCCGACGATCGCCGCGAACACCATCTGCAGGGAGACCGCGATGCCGCTCACCGTGTCGGGCGAGATGAACATCTGGTACTGGCAGTAGAGCGCGCCCGACAGCGCGGTCATCAGCGCGCTGATCAGGGTGATCTTGAGCTTCTCGGCGGTGACGTTGACGCCCGCGGCGGCGGCGGCATCCTCGTCTTCCGAGATCGCCTCCATGGCATGGCGGATCATGCTGCGATCGATCGCGCGCCAGATCACGAGGCCGGCGAGCCAGACCGCGAGCGCGATCAGATACCAGGTGGTCTTCTCGTCGAATTGCAGCGCGAGCAGCCCCTTGCCGCTCGGGGCGCGCTGCGGGGTGTAGCCGAGCGAGCCGCCGGTATAGTCCCGGGTCGCGGTGATGACCTGCAGCACGATGCCCGACAGCGCCAGCGTCACCAGCACGAAATAATGCCCGGTGATGCGGAAGCGGAAGCAGGGATAGGCGACGACGAGCGCGAGCACGCCGGCGGTTACCATGCTGAGGGGAATGCCGATCCAGGGCAACACGCCGAGATGGTTCCACAGCAGCGCGGTGACATAGGCACCGATGCCCATGAAGCCGCCATGGCCGAGCGAGACCAGGCCGAAGCGCCCCATGATCGACCACGAGGTGTAGGCGAACGACCAGATCAGGATCAGCACCAGCACGTGCAGATGATAGGGATCGCGATGCACGAAGGGCACCGCGACGAGCGCGATCAGCGCGATGATCCAGCCGGCGGCTTGCCTGTTCACGAGCGCCTCGCCAGGAGGCCCGCGGGCCGGATGAACATCATGACGATGAAGAAGGCAAAGGCCAGCACGTAACCCCATTCGAGATCGGAGAACAGGCCGCCGAGCGAGATGATCTCGGCGAACACGAAGGCGGCGATGAAGCCGCCGATGAAATTGCCGAGCCCGCCGAGCACGCAGATCAGGAAGGTGATCGGCCCGAATGACAGGCCGACGAACGGATGCACGTCATATTGCAGCACCAGGAGGCAGGCGGCGAGGCCGGCGAGCCCGCCGCCGATCGCCGAGGTGACGAGATAGATGCGCTTGGGATCGACGCCCATCAGCGGCATGATCTGGCGGTCCTGCGCGATGGCGCGGATCGCGGTGCCGCTGAAGGTGCGGGTCAGGAACAGATAGACGCCGATCATGCCGAGCAGCGCGGCGGCGAACGACAGCAATCGCGCGTAGCTGAAATTCATCTCGCCGAGCGCGAGCACCGGCAGGCGGATGCCGAGATTGCGGAAGTCGATGCCGAAGGCGACGGTGGCAAAGCTCTGCAGGATGAACAGCACGCCGCCGGTGGCGAGCAGCTGGTTGATCGGCGGAGCGGTCAGGAGCGGGGCGATCACGAAGAAATGCAGCGCGGCGCCGAGCAGCGCCACCAGCAGGATCACCAGCGGCGCCGCCGCCCAGTATGGCAGGCCGTAATACTGCACGAGATAGTACATGCCGTACATGCCGATCATCACGAGCTCGGCGTAGCAGATCCAGGTTACGTCGATGACGCCGAAGATCAGGTTGAGCCCGAGCGCAAGCAGCGCCAGCACGCCACCGAGCAGGATGCCGTTGATGACGGCCTCCAGCAGGTAGATGTCGAAGATGTCGAGGAAGGATTGCATGGTGGCTCCGCCTTAGACCGAGGCGTCGTCATCTGGCCGAACTCGAACTAGCGCAACCGTCATCCTGAGGTGCGAGCGGAGCGAGCCTCGAAGGATGCACGGCCCGTCTGTGGCCGATTCATCCTTCGAGGCGCGCAAGAGCGCGCGCCTCCCGAGCGAACGCAAACGCGTTCGTCCGGGGATGACGGGGAAATATGTGAGTGCGCTTGCTCGATTCACGATCATTACCCCCTCACACCCCCAAATACGCCTGCTTGATGGTGTCGCTCGCCGCGAGCTCCGCCGCTGACCCGGCGGCGCGGATGCTGCCGGCTTCCAGCAGATAGGCGCGGTCGACCACGCGCAGCACCTGCTGCACGTTCTGCTCGACGATCAGCACCGTCAGCCCGCTTGAGCGGATGCGCTTGACGAGCTCGAACACCTGCTGCACCACGACCGGCGCGAGGCCAGCCGACGGCTCGTCGAGCAGCAGCAGTTTCGGGTTCGACATCAGCGCACGGCCGATCGCGCACATCTGCTGCTCGCCGCCCGACATCGTCCCGGCCATCTGGTGCTGGCGCTCCTTCATGCGCGGAAACAGCTCGAACACGAAGTCGAGCCGCTCGGCGTAATGCGCGCGGGCACCGGGCATGTAGGCGCCCATCTTCAGGTTGTCGGCGACGGTGAGCCGGGGAAACAACCGGCGATTTTCCGGCACATGCGCGATCCCGAGGCTGACGATGCGATGCGGAGGTGTCGCGATGACGTTCACGCCTTCCATCGCGATCGTGCCCCTGATCGGGCGGATCAACCCTGAGATCACCCGCATCAGGGTGGTCTTGCCGGCGCCGTTCGGGCCGATCACGCCGACCGCTTCGCCCGCCTTGACGTCGAGACTGACGTCGAACAGCGCCTGGAAGCTGCCATAGCCCGCGTCGATCGATTTCAATTCCAGCATGCGCTCACGCCCCGATCCGGCGCCGCGCCTGGGCTGCGGCCGCGGCTGCGAGGCTCGCATCCGCATCGGTGCCGAGATAGACCTCGATCACTCTTGCGTCGCCGGCGACATCGGCCGGCAGGCCCTCGGCGATCTTCTCGCCGTGATCGAGCACCATCACGCGATCGACCACGCGCATCAATACGCCCATGATGTGCTCGACCCAGATGATGGTGATGCCGAGCTCGTCGCGGATCCGACGCAGCATGTCGGCGGCCTGGTCCATCTCGGCCTCGTCAAGGCCGCCAAGGCTCTCATCCGCGAGCAACAGCTTCGGGCCGGTGGCGAGCGCCTTGGCGAGCTCGAGCTTCTTCAACCCGGCGGCGCCCAGGCCCTCGACGCTGGCGTGACGATCGGTCGGCAGCCCGACCATCGCGAGCGCCCGCTCGGCCGCCTCCTCGGCCTTGCCGCGGCTGTGGCGGCCCTGGCCGTAGAAGCCGGCGAGCACGACGTTCTCGAAGATGCTGAGGCGATGGAACGGCCGCGGGATCTGGAAGGTTCGGCCGATGCCACGGTTGATGATCCGGTGCGGGGCGAGCCCCGCGATCTCGTGGCCGTCGAACAGGATCGAGCCGGAGGTCGGCGGCAAGGTGCCCGACAGCATGTTGAAGATCGTGCTCTTGCCGGAGCCGTTCGGGCCGATCAGGCCGAGGATCTCGCCCTGCTCGACGCGGAACGACACGTTGTTGACGGCACGAAAGCCGCCAAACCGCTTGACCAGGCCTTCGACGGCGAGCACGGCAGTTCCCTTCGCGAGCGAGCTATTTGTAGCTGTAGGTGGTGCCGGCCGGCAGCGGCAGCTCGGTCTCGCGCTGCATCTGGCTCTTCGGCCACACCACATAGGATTTGTCGTCGATATATTGCAGCACCACCGGGAACGAGCGCGCGTTCTGCCCGGCATACTGCTCTCCCTCGCCATAGAACTTCACGCCATAGCCGAGCATGGTGCCGCCCTCGGGTATGTCGGTGTCGAGCGCGGCCTTGCGCAGCGCATCCGGATCGACGCCGCCATACTTCTTGATCGCGCGCGGCAAGACGTCGTCGAGGAAGACATAGGCGTTGGCCGCGCCGATGCCGACATGGGCGGATCGGATCGGCACGCCGGGCTTCAGCCGGTCAAACTCCTCGCCGACCATCTTGATGACCGGCGGCAGCTTGGGATCCATGTTCTTCTGGTTGGCAAGCCAGATCGAGATCGGGTCGGTGTTGAAGAGATAGTTGGCGTCGGTGCCGAGCCCTTCCTTCAGCTTTTCGTAGACGCCGTAGCCCGCGCCATGGCCGACAATGGCGCCGAACTTCAATCCCTGCTCGCGGGCCTGGCGGAACAGCAGGGTAATGTCCGGATTGTAGCCGGTGTGGAAGATCACGTCGGGCTTGGCGCGCTTCAGCTTGGTCACCAGCGCCGACAGATCGGGCGCGGTCGCCGAATAACCCTCCTTGAGCACGATGTTGAAGCCGGCCTTCTTGGCGCCGGCCTCATTGCCCTTGGAGACGTCGACGCCATAGGCGCCGTCCTCATGGATGATGGCGACGCGGAGATCCTTCGGCTCCTTGCCGAACTTGGACATGGAGTATTGCGCGATGAAGTCGGTCGTCATCATGCCGTACTGGTTGCCGGCGGCCTGCGGACGGAACACGTATTTGTAGTTCTTGCCGTCGAACACGCCGGAGGAAATGCAGGTCGTGATCCACATGAACTTCTTCATCTGCTCGACCCGCGCCGACACCGGCACGCATTGCGCCGAGGAGAAGAAGCCCATCACCATGTCGACCTTTTCCTGCTCGAGCAGGCGGACGGCCTCGTTGATCGCGATGTCGGGTTTGCTCTGCGCGTCGGCATAGACGGCCTCGACCTTGTAACCCTCGACGCCGGTCTTGGCGCAATGGTCGAGCATGATCTTGACGCCGGTGTATTGCAGCTCGGAGCCGCCGCCGGCCAGCGGGCCGGTCAAATCGAAGATCACGCCGATCTTGATTTTCTTGTCCTGCGCATGCGCTGCATTGGCCACACCAAGCGCCGCAAGCGCGACAGATAGACCCGCAAGCCAGCGGGCAGCCCTCCTGACCGGCATGAATCCCTCCCCAGAGATTGTGCACTGCATTTTTTGTTGTCGTGCGGCCCTATCACAGGGGGAGCGGCCGATGATGTCAAGCGCGATGGCTGCGTCCGCACCGCGCAGGCTTGCGCAAAGTTTCGGCGGAACGGTGCCGACGCGCGGTGCTCCGGCGTGCGCTTGGCCGCGGCAATTTATCCGCGAGGCCGTTCCATGCCGGCTCGTTTGATGGCCGTGAGCAAAATATCGCTGTCCGAGACAAGAAAATCGATCAGGCGCTTGGCTGCTTCCGGCGCTTGCGCGTCGCTGACGATCGCGGCCGTGAAGGTCTGGACCAGCTGGAGATCTGGCGGCAGCAGGCCGACAACTTCGATGCCGCTCTCCTGAACCAGTTCGCTGGTCGGGCCGATCGACAGATTTGCCTTGCCTGCTCTCAGCGCTTCGGCCGCCTCGGTTCCGCGCGCCTCGAGGGTGAGCCTAACCGTGTCCGGCAAGTTCAACCTGGGGAAAACCTTGTCGCGGACGTACTGCCCGCTCGTGCTGCTCGGCGCCACCACCTCGCCGGCGTCGATCAAAGCCTGCCTGAGCGCGGCACCGTTGCCGATGTCCGGCCTGGAAGAGCCCGCCCGAATCGCCGCGGCCAAAGGTGTCGTCGCCAGTCCGGCTTCCGATCCCACACGAATTCGGCCATCTTCGATCAGACTTCGAAGTCCCTCACGCGAAAGGATAACCACGTCCACTTTGGTGCCGTTCGCAAGCTGGTGCCTGATCGTCTTCGGACCCGTCCCCTCCGACGCGCCCGATCCGGTCTCCACCCTGATGCCCGTGCTTCGCTCGAATTCAGGCAGCACGTCTCGGTAGACCGCGGCGAAGCCACCCGAAATGATGACCTTGATCGTTTTAGGACCGTCGGCGATTGCCGGTGTCAATGCGGCGGCAGCGGTGGCTTGACCGGTCATTGCGCATTCCTTTGCCTAGGCCGGCAGCTGCGTCTCGATGAACGCGGTGACGAAGCGCGGCATTGCCGGAGTGAGATCGGCGCGGCTGCGCACCAGATGGATGCCGGCAAGCTCGGGATTTGCCTGGCGCGCGAGATTGGCCTCGATCCGCGCCCGCAACGCGTCACCAGGCATATCGACGCGCAGGATCTGCATCATTGCAAGCGCAGGCCCGGTGTAGATGCAGTGCCAGTCGGCGTCGCCGCGGCAATCCGACGGCAACAGTCCCGTCTCCTCCTCGAGCTCGCGCATCACGCTGCCGGCGATATCGACCGTGTCGCCCCTAATATCGTCGAGGTCGGGCGTGCCGGAGGGAAAATAGATGCGTCCGGCATTCGCGGTCTGCTCGCCCATCACCCCGCACACGAAGGCGCCGTCGCTGGCGAGCAGCGGCCCCCATGCCGAAACCGTTGAACACCTCGTGGTCCGGAAAGCCCCAGTCGCGCCAGGCGAGGAAGCTCGCGAAATCGGTCTCGAAATAGCTCGCGCTAAGCCGCTCGCCGGCGAAGACCGGATCGCGCCCGAGCAGCACGCGGCCGTTCCACAGGTTCGGGTTCAGCCGCTGCTGCTCGGCGAAATGCGCGTCGATCTCGGCGCGCCGCTCGTCCGCGAACGGCCAGGGACGCCGCTGCAAGGCAAGGTCGAGCGCGGTGACACGACAAATGAGCGGAGACTGCATGTCCGTACGCGTTTACTTTCCGCTTCCGGTGGTCTTCTTGGCCTGATCGACGAACTTGTTGGTGTAGGTCTTGGTGACGTCGATGCCGGCCTTCGCGACATCGGGTGACCCTTCGCTGAACACCGCGAGCACAGCTTCCGCGCCTTTGGGGTCCATCTTGCCGGTTTCCGAATACATCGGAATCGTGTTCTTCAGCGCGGCGAGATACTGCGCCCTGTTCTTGCCGACGATCTCATCCGGCATCTTGGCCATGATGTCCTCGGCGCTGTGCGAATGGATCCACGCCAGCGTCGCCATGATCGCGTTGGTCAGCGCCTGCACCTCCTTCTCGTGGCCGTTGACCCAGGCCGCGGTCGAATACAGCGCGCCGCCGGGATATTCGCCGCCGAACACTGCAAGCGTATCGTGCTGGGTGCGGGTGTCGCTGAGAATTTTGAGGTCCTTGTAGCTGCCCTGCAGCACGGTGACGGCAGGATCGAGCATCACGGCGGCGTCGATCTGGCCCTGCTCCATCGCCGCCACCGCAGTGGCGCCGAGGCCGACGCCGATCACGGCGGTGCCCGTAGGATCGAGGCCGTTCTTCTTCAAGAGATATTTCAGGAAGAAATCGGTCGAGGAGCCCGGCGCGCTGACGCCGACCTTCTTGCCGGCGAGATCCTTGATCGAGTTGATCTCGCCGGTGTGCTTCGGAGACACCACCAGCACGAGGCCGGGATAGCGGTCATAGACCACGAAGGCCTGCAGCTCCTGCTTCTTGGCCGCAAGATTGACGCAGTGGTCGAAATAGCCGGAGACGACGTCGGCGCTGCCGCCGAGCACGGCCTTGAGCGCATCCGAGCCGCCCTTGAGGTCGACCAGTTCGACCGCGAGCCCGGCCTTGTCGTATTCGCCGAGTTGCTTGGCCAGCACGGTGGGCAGATAGCACAGGCAAGCGCCGCCCCCGACCGCGATGGTGATCTTGCTTTGCGCCGCGGCAAGGCCCGTGGACAGGGTCAGCGCCAGCAGCATTCCGGCAAGCTTGCCAAGCAGTTTGTTCATGACGTCCTCCGTTCGACTGGCCGGCAAGATAGAGGAGCCGGCAGGCCTTGAGAAGGCGACTTTCCGACAGCTGGTCAAGCCTGCGGGGGCGGCATAGCATCGCGGATACAAGAAAACGCAGAAGAAGCGCCAAAACCATAAGCACCAAGAATACTTCAAGGGAAACATCAAGGGAGGTCTTCATGAATCGTATTGCAACCGCGCTGTCGATCGCTACCGCCTTTGCCGCGGGCTGTGGCATCACCCATTTGCTGCGGCCGGCGCTCGCCGCCGAAAACATCACGGCGCAGGTCATCCACACCGGCGAGATGGAGGGCGACAAGCTCGGCGACGCCAACAAGGTCGGCTTCCGTTCCAAGATGTTCGTCTCCGCCGACGGCGCCACCGTCTCTATCCAGGACGGCAATGTGCCGAAGCACATGCATCCCAACACCAACGAGATGCAGTTCGTCCTCGAAGGCACCGGCACGGTCTGGCTCGGCGACAAGGAAGTGACGGTGAAGCCGGGCGACCTGATCGTGATCCCGAAGGGCACGCCGCATGGCGGCACCAAGCCGAACGGCCGCGCCATCAAGGCCATCGCGATCAAGACGCCGCCGCAGGCGCCGGATGATACCAAGCTGCTGGATTGATTACGGCCATCCTCAACGTCATTGCGAGCGAAGCGAAGGCAATCCATCTCTCCGGATAGGCGGACCCATGGATTGCTTCGTCGCTTCGTTCCTCGCAATGACGAAAGTCGCGCGCGCCAGCGCCGGTTCCATGACATGACACTTGACAGATAATTCACTTGCCTCAAGTTCGTTCGCTCCATAGGATGACAATCGTCATTTCATAGAAAGCTAGACCCATGAGCCTGGACGATCACCCCACGGTCAGGGCTGTGCGCGCTCGCAGCAGCGAACCGGTCCGCGACGTCCCGGTTTCATCGGAACTGATCAAGGATATCGCGCGGCGATGCGGAGCTGATGATGTCGGCATCATCGAGTTCGAACGGGCCGCCATCGCGCCGCAGCGGGACTTCATTCGCAAGGTCTATGGCCGGACGCGCTCCCTGCTCGCGATCGTCTGCCACATGAACCGCGAGCCGGTGCGCTCGCCCTCGCGCTCGGTCGCCAACGAGGAATTCCACAGCACCTACGATCACGTCAACGAAACCGCGCGCGCCATCGTTCGCGCGCGCTCGACGAGCACGGCATCCCGGCCTGCAACTCGGTTGCCGCGTTCCCGATGGAGATGGATCTGCCGAGGATCATGATGGTTCAGCACAAGCCGATCGCGGTGGAGGCCGGTCTCGGCCGCATGGGAATCCATCGCAGCGTCATCCACCCGAAATTCGGCAGCTTCGTCCTGCTCGGCACCATCCTGCTCGGATGCGAGGTCGACGCCCATGACCATCCGATCGACTACAATCCCTGCCTGGAGTGCAAATTGTGCGTCGCCGCCTGCCCGGTCGGCGCCATCAAGCCCGACGGCGGCTTCGACTTCCTGTCCTGCCACACCCACAACTATCACGACTTTCTCGGCAACTTCTCGCAATGGGTGGAGAAGGTCGCGGATGCAAAGGACGCAAGGGATTATCGTGCCCGCGTTCCCCGCACCGAGACGCTAAACATCTGGCAATCGCTGTCGTTCAAGCCTGGCTACAAGGCGGCCTATTGCATTTCGGCCTGCCCGGCCGGCGAAGACGTGATCGGCCCCTTCCTCCACGATCGCGACGCCCACTTCTCCGATGTGGTGCAGCCGCTGATCGACAAGGACGAGTTCGTCTACGTGATCCCGGATACCGACGCCGAGGACACGGTGACGCGGCGCTTTCCGCACAAAAAGCTTCAGCATGTCACGTCCGGCCGCCATACCGGCAGCCTGCAGGCCTATATCTTTTCGCTCTCGCTCGGATTCCAGCGCGGCAGGGCCCGAGGTCTGGATTTCGTGACGCATCTGCGCTTCACCGGCACGAGCGCGCTGGACATGACCGTTGCGATCAAGGGCAAGGATCTCCAGGTCGTGCCGGGACGGCATGTCGGAGAGGCGGCTCTGACCATCACCGCCGATACCCAGGCCTGGCTGCGCGTGCAGAACCGCGACCTCGAACTGGCCGACGCGATTGCCGCGAAGCTGGTGAGCTACAGCGACGAAGCATTGTTCGCCGCCTACATGCGGTGCTTCCCGCTCTGAGCCGCAGCGTAGATGCGTAGGGTGGCTTACGCCTTCGGCTATCCCACCCTACGCATCCTACTGCGCTGCTTCTTACTGGGCGGAATGGACCAGCTGTTCGAGATCGGCAATCAACCCCGGCCCGGTCGGCTGCCATCCAAGCTTCCTGCGCGTCTGCTCGCTGGAGGCCGCCATGTCGTATGCAGCGAACGTGCCGAGCCAGCCAAAGAAGGCTTGCGCCTCTTGCGGGGCGATGGATTTGACCGGCAGCTTCAGCCGCCGTCCGATCGTTTCGGCAATATCGCGCATCGAGACCCCCTCTTCGGCGACGGCGTGATACCTTGCGTTCGGCTCAGCCTTTTCGATGGCCAGCCGGTAGAGACGCGCCACGTCGAGAACATGCGCCGCCGGCCAACGATTTTGCCCGTCGCCGAGATAGGCGCACACGCCCTTTTGGCGGTACACCGCGATTAATGGGGTGATGAGACCCTGCCTGACAGGATCGTGGACCTGGGGAAGACGCATGGCCGACGCGCGGACGCCCTTTAGCGACAAGGCTGTCTGTTCCGACACGCGGGGGAATGGGAAATCCGGCGATATCGTTTGGTCCTCAGTCGCGATCTGGCCGGGCGCGGCCAATCCCGCCAAGCCCCCGGTCACGATCAGCGGCCTGTCCGATCCGGCCTGAACAGAACCCAGCGCTTCGATGGCGCAGCGGTCGATCTCGCAACTCTTCGCGAAATTGGACCAGTCGTGAACGAAGCCCAGGTGAATGACGGCATCCGACGCGCTTGCCCCCTTGCGCAAGCTATCAAGGTCCTCGAGCGAGCCGCGAAGAACCTCCGCGCCGAGGGCAGAGATCGCGTTCGCCCCCTCGTCCGAACGGGCCACACCAAGAACCTGATGTCCGGCGGCGATCAGGTCCTTGACGACGGGCGTGCCGATGAATCCGGTGGCACCAGTGACGAACACACGCATGAGGAAGTCTCCAGGTTTCGTTGGAGACAAATCTGGCCCTGCGCGCTATCCTGTTAAAGTAGTGACCTTATCATGGTATAATAGCTAACAGGATGAGCGAACCGCTCGCGCAAGAGAACCTGCTCGGCGCCTACCTGAAGGACCGCCGCAGCAAGCTCGATCCGGCCGTGTTCGGCTTTCCGCCGGAGCGGCGGCGCACGCCGGGCCTGCGCCGCGAAGAGGTGGCGCAGCGCGCCAACATCAGCGCGACCTGGTACACCTGGCTCGAACAGGGCCGCGGCGGCGCGCCCTCGGCCGATGTGCTCGACCGCATCGCGCGTGCGCTGATGCTGACCGATGTCGAGCGTGAGCATCTGTTCCTGCTCGGCCTCGGCCGCACGCCCGAGGTGCGCTACCAGAAGAGCGAAGGCGTCACGCCCCGGCTGCAGCGCGTGCTCGACGCGCTGGAGCCGCGCCCCGCCGTGATACGCACCGCGACCTGGGATATCGTCGCCTGGAACCGGGCCGCGACCGTGATGCTGACGGACTACGGATCGCTGCCGCCGCGCGAGCGCAACGTGCTGCGCTTCATGTTCCTCGATCCGCGCGTCCGCGCGGCACAACATGACTGGGCCAGCGTGGCGCGCTTCGTGGTCGGCGCCTTCAGGGTCGACGCAGCACGTGCCGGCGCCGCTGCCGAGGTGCAGCCGTTCGTCGACGAGCTCTGCCGGCTCAGTCCGGAATTCGCGGCGCTGTGGCGCGACAACGACGTGCGAACGCACGGCGAAGGCGTCAAGCAGCTCCGGCATCCGATCCTGGGCCCGGTCAAGTTCGAATATTCGGCGTTCGCGGTCGACGGCCGACCCGACCTCAGCATGATCGTTTACAATCCGATCGACCCCGAGGTGGCGGAGAAGATTCGCGGGTTGATGAACACCGCACCCGGGAAATGAACGGACATGATCGTCGGCGCCGTACACGAAGCGAAACGCGAATTGAAGCGCTCCTTTGATGCGACCTATGGTATAGTGCGCCACCACCGAGCCAACGGTGGATGGGAGAAGATAGCCATGAAAGCCTCGTCACTTTGCGTCGCAGGCCTAGCTGTCGCAATCGTTTCGATTGCATCTGCGAATGCTGAGAACAAGCGCAAACTCATCACGCAGGCCGCCGCGGAAACACACCCGTCTGGTTGCTCCGTCACCAGCAGTTGGCCCAATCCGGCGCCGGTGCCGTGCGCGCCACGTCTCGTCCAACGTTTCCACAGTTACAACGAATGCCGGGAATTCCTGCTCAAGTTAGGCCACGATAGCTGGGGCACCTCATGGTGGTGCACCAGTCAAGGATACAAGACCTGATGCTTTCGCGTCGCGAATGCGGAGAGGCCACCAACGCTGGCGGCCTCTTTCGTTCGGGACGCGCCAAGCTTGTGCCCTAGTCCCGCGTCACCGGCGTTGGCCGCCACACCAGCAGCCGATTCTCGACCATCGTCACGCCCATGTCGATCAGGATGACGAAGGCGGACAGCACGAACATGCCCGCGAACACGCCGGCGACGTCGAAAACGCCCTCGGCCTGCTGGATCAGGTAGCCGAGGCCGGCTGCGGAGCCGAGATATTCGCCGACCACCGCGCCGACCACCGCGAAGCCGACCGAGGTGTGCAGCGAGGAGAACATCCAGGACAGCGCCGACGGCCAGTAGACGTGGCGCATCAGCTGCCGCTCGTTCATGCCGAGCATGCGGCCATTGTCGAGCACCGTGGTCGGCACTTCCTTGACGCCCTGGTAGACGTTGAAGAACACGATGAAGAACACCAGGGTTACGCCGAGCGCGACCTTGGACCAGACGCCGAGCCCGAACCACAGCGCGAAGATCGGCGCCAACACCACGCGCGGCAACGCGTTGACCATCTTCACATAGGGATCGAACACCGCGGCGACGCGCGGCTGCCGCGCGAACCAGAAGCCGACCAGAATGCCGCCGGCCGAGCCGATCACGAAGGCGAGGATGGATTCCCACAACGTGATCGCGAGATGCTTCCAGATCACCCCGGTCGAGAACCATTTCACGATCTGGCTGAAGACGTCGATCGGATTGGAGAAGAAGAACGGCGGCAGCAACACCTTGCCGAACACCGGCACGGTGGAAAAGACCTGCCACAGCGCCAGCGTGACGACGGCGACCAGAACCTGCAGGGACAACAGTGTGACGCGCGACATCAGGCAGCTCCCGCCTGCGTCGACTGGACATAACCCTTCATCACCTCGTCCTTCAGCACGCCCCATATCTCGCGGTGCAGGGCATGGAAATCCTTCTCCATCCGGATCTCGGCGATGTCGCGGGGCCGCGGCAGCGTGATGCGCCAGTCGCCGATGATGCGCGCGGAAGGACCGGCCGACATGATCACGACGCGATCGGCCAGCGCGATCGCTTCCTCGAGATCGTGGGTGACGAACAGCACCGCCTTGCGGTCAGCGCTCCACAATTCCAGCAGCAGATTGCCCATGATCTGCCGGGTCTGGGCGTCCAGCGGACCGAACGGCTCGTCCATCAGGAGGATCTTCGGATCGCGGATCAGGACCTGCGCCAGCGCGACGCGCTTGCGCTGGCCGCCCGAGAGCATGTGCGGATAGCGATTGGCGAAGGCGCCGAGCCCGACCGAGGTCAGCCATTTCTGCGCGCGCGCGAGCGCCTCGGCGCGCGGCGTGCCTGATATCTCGAGCCCGATCGCGACATTGTCGATCGCGGTCTTCCAGGGGAACAGTGCATCGGCCTGGAACAGGTAGCCGGCATCACGGTTGAGGCGGCTCAGCGGCTTGTCGAAGATCCTTGCCGTTCCGGCCGCGGGCTTGAGCAGCCCGGCCGTGACGTTAAGTAGCGTCGATTTCCCGCATCCAGTCGGTCCGACAATGGCGACGAACTCGCCATGATCAACCGAAAGATTGGCCTGTTCGACCGCGGTATAGACGCGTCCATCCGCCAACCGAAACGCCACCGTCGCACTGTCAAGCGCGACCGCCGTCGGCTCCGTCATCGCCACGCATCCCTCCCGAACTTTCCGAGATGGCTTAGCGGTTCGGGCGGGCAAGTCAACGCAGGAAGATGGCCTAGCAAACAAGGCTGTGGTCACGCGATTTTCAGACAGGCCAGGGTTGCTCAATTGCGCAACCGGGTTGCGCATTGCGCCGACATCGTCGAGGCTGCGGACCAAAGCGACGGACAAGGAGACAATCATGCGGATCGCAGTGGTGGGCGCCGGAGGCGTCGGGGGCGGCTTTGGTGCGGCGCTCGCGCATGCCGGCGCGGACGTCACCTTTATCGCGCGCGGCGCTCATTTGGCCGCCATGCGCAGCGAGGGGCTGAAGGTTCAGGGCGGCCGCGGCGAAACCCATCTGGTCCCGACCCAGGCGACCGACGATCCGGCAAGCGTCGGCCCGGTCGATATCGTGCTGTTCTGCGTCAAGCTGTGGGACGTCGAGAGCGCCGGCCAACACATCAGGCCGATGGTTGGCCCCGACACCGCGGTGATCCCGCTGCAGAACGGTATCGACGCGCCCGACAGGCTGGTCCCGATCCTGGGACGCAACGCCGTGATGGGCGGCGTGGCGCAGATCTCGGCCTCGATCATCAAGCCTGGCGTCATCAACCAGGTCGGCACCTTCATGCGCATGATCTTCGGTGAGCTCGACGGCCGCATCACACCGCGCGGCAAGGCGCTGCTCGATCTCTGCCTGAAGGCCGGCTTCGACGCGACCTTGAGCGAGCAGATCAACACCGAGCTCTGGATGAAGTTCGTCGGCCTCGCCACCAATGCCGGCATGACCGCGGTCACGCGGCTGCCGATCGGCAAGCTGCGCGACGATCCCCATTTGCGCCCGCTCTTCGTATCGGCTTGCGAGGAGATCATCGCCGTCGCGCACGCCAGCGGCATAAAGCTGCCGCCGGATGCGCTGACGAAAGTGCTCGACTTCATCGGACACGCGCCGCCGGCGATGAAGGCCTCCATGGCGCTCGATCTCGAGCGCGGCAACCGGCTCGAACTGCCGTGGCTGAACGGCAAGGTGGTCGAGCTCGGCCGCAAGCTCGGCGTCCCGACGCCGACGCACGACATGCTCTATGCGGTGTTGAAGCCCTATGCGATGGGCGCGCCGTCCTGATAGCCCAGCAGAACCGAAATCTGCCGCCCGGCCTCGCGCACCAGCTTTGAATATTCCAATAGCTTCCGCTCGTCGATGCGCGCGCTCGGTCCGTAGAGGCCGACCGAACCGACCACCTCGCCGCGGTGATCGAAACACGGCGCGGAGACGGCGACCGCGCCGGCGAAGATCTCGCCATGGCTGGTCGCATAGCCGTTGCGCCGCGCAAAGCTCAGCGCGTCCTCGAGCCGCGCACGGTCCGCGCTCTTTGCAATGCTGGCAAGAAGCGCGGCTTGCCGCTTCGGGTCCATGAAGGCCAGCATCGCCTTGCCGGTCGATCCCTGGATCAGGCTCAGACTGTGGCCGACGCCGCGGCTGATCGAGAGCACGTGACGGCTCTCGCATTCGAGGATGCAGATGCCGCGATCGTCCTGCTCGCGGAACAACGCTGCGGTCTCGCCGGTCGCCTCGCGCAGGCCTTCGACGACCGGGCGCGCGATCGCGACCACCTCGAGACCCTTCAGCCAGACATGGGCCAGCTTCATCACGCCGTGCGACAGCCGGAAACGCTGCGGGTCGCCTTCGGCCTGGATCAGGTCGCGCTGCGCCAGCGTCTGCAGCAGGCGATAGAGCGTCGGCCGGCTCAGCCCAACCCGCTTCTGGATCTCGATCACGCTCATCGCCGGCTGATCCGGCGTGAAGCATTGCAGGATCGCGATGGCGCGGTCGACGGCCCGCACGCCTGACGCCCCCTGCTCCGCGTCCAGAACCTCCGCCTTCGGTTTCTTTGCCATCCGTCCACATCCGCAAAATCGGCAGGGGCGCGCTGCATCCAGCGCGCTTGACCAATCGGCCCGCGCGGATAGTATCGCAAATTATGAGAATAATGTCCACTAGATGGACATGCGAAAAATCGACGGGAGGATTGGAATTGCTGGAGACAAACGCCTCGCGCAGATGGGCCGCCGCCGCGATCGCCACGCTGATGCTCACAGCGCCGCTGGCGTACGCCGCACCCGACGGCTCAGGCATCTCGGACGGCGTAGTGCGGATTGCGGTGCTGGGTGACTACGGCAGCGGCCGCGATCTCGGCGGGCCGGGCTCGGTGACCGCGGCCAAGCTTGCCGCTGAGGATTTTCACAACAAGGTGCTGGGCAAGCCGATCGAGATCATCTCGGCGGATCACCAGAACAAGCCGGACGTCGCGGTCGGAATCGCGCGGCAATGGTTCGACGTCGAGCATGTCGACGCGGTGACCGATCTCGCCGTGAGCTCGGTCGGACTCGCCGTCGCCGGCCTTGCAACGCAGAGCAACCGCACCGCGCTGGTCTCGGGCGCCGCGACGTCCGATTTGACCGGCGACAAATGCTCGCCCGTGGTCACGCATTGGGCCGACGACACCTACGCACTGTCGGCCGGCCTGGTCGGCGAGCTGAGCCGCCGCGTCGGCAAGGAATGGTTCTTCGTCGCGGTCGATTACTCGTTCGGCACCGCGATGGTGAAGGATGCCTCGCGCGCGGTGACCGATACGGGCGGCAAGGTGATCGGCGCGGTGCGCTATCCCTTCAACACCACCGACTTCTCATCCTTTTTGCTGGCCGCGCAGAGCTCCGGCGCCAAGGTGGTGGCGCTGGCCGGCACCGGCGCCGACACCGTCAACGCGGTGAAGCAGACCCACGAATTCGGTCTGCAACAGGGCGGGCAGACCATCGTCGGCATGTTGACCTTCATCTCCGACGTCCATTCGATCGGCCTGCGCGACGCGCAGGGCATGTACATCGCGTCCCAATACTACTGGGATGATGACGACGGCACCCGCGCCTTCGCCAAGCGCTTCATCGAGATCGAGAAGCGTGAACCGACCAAATTGCAGGCCGCGACCTACGCCGCCGTGCGCCACTATCTGAAGGCGATCGAGGCCGGCGGCAGCGACGAGGCGAAGGTGGTTAACGGCGAGATGCGCAAGCTGCCGGTCGATTTCTTCGGCCGCCCCGCGCACATCCGCAAAGACGGCCGCGTCGTCTACGACCTCTCGCTCTACCGCGTGAAGAAGCCGGATGAGAGCAAATATCCCTGGGACTACTACCAGAAGATCGCGGCCATCCCCGGCGACAAGGCCTTCCGCCCCGAGGGAACGGGCGGCTGCAAGCTCGACAAGTAGGACGCACCATTATCGCCGCGACGCGCGGTCGCGCATGCAAGATCAAGGAGGAGCCGATGCCGCTTCGCAACGATTTCGATCAGCTTGTTGACGTCAAGGGTGGCTTCATCAGCCGCGAGATCTTCGTGGATGCCGATATCTACCGGCAGGAGCTCGACAAGGTCTTCACCCGTGCGTGGCTGCTGGTCGGGCACGAAAGCCTGGTGCCCAATCCCGGCGACTTCTACACCTCGCGGATGGGCGAGGAATCCGTCATCCTCTGCCGCGACAAGAAAGGCGATATCCACGTCTTTCTGAATTCGTGCCGGCACCGCGGCATGAAGGTGTGCCGCTACGAGCAGGGCAACACGTCGTTGTTCACCTGCCCCTATCACAGCTGGACCTACACCACCGACGGCAAGCTGCAGGGCGTTCCGCTGCACCGGACGCTGTATGACGGGGTGCTCGACCGCGAGGCCAACTCGCTGGTCTCGGTGGCGAAGCTCTGCAACTACAAGGGCTCGATCTGGGCGACCTGGGACAAGGATGCGCCCGACTTCATCACCTATCTCGGCGATGCCAAGATCCATCTCGACCAGGCGCTCGACTGCCGCGACGGCCGCGAGGGCGGCTCCGAGGTGATCGGCGTCCACAAATGGGTGTTCCCCGCCAACTGGAAATTCGCTGCTGAGAATTTCCTCGGCGACACCTATCACAATCCAAGCCATCGCTCGGTCGACCTGATCGGCATCGGGCCGAGCGCTGCCGCCGGCAAGAAGGGCCGCCGCGACGACGAGCTGGAGAAGGCACAGCACGTCTGGATCAGCTTTCCGGAAGGCCATGGCGTGCACAGCGCGATCCAGCCGGAGGCCAATGAATATATCGAGTCCTTCCTCGACAACCCGATCCTCGAAAAATACTTCCGGCACTGTTTCGAGGAGCGCAAACGGCGGCTCGGCGAAGGGGCGCGGCTGCTGCCGTTCGTCGGCACGATCTTCCCCAACACCTCCTATCACGGCCGTCAGCCGCGCGGACTTTGCGCCTGGCATCCGCACAGCCCGACCTCGACCGAAGGCTGGCGCTTTTTCCTGGTCGACAAGGATGCGCCGAAGGAAGCCAAGGAATATCTGCGCCGCTACTACATGCGCTACTCCGGCCCTGCCGGCATGACCGAACAGGACGACATGGAGAACTGGCTCTATGCCACCGCGGCGAGCACCGGCACGGTCGCGCGGCGCTATCCCTTCAACTATCAGCAGTCGATGGGCGCCTACGTCACCGATCATCCGCTCGGCGGCGATGTCTCGACGCAAGTCACCGAGCAGATCGCGCGCGGCTTCTATCGCCGCTGGACCACCTACATGCAGGGCGGCGACTGGCACGAGTTGCTCGGATCACCCGCTGGCAACCGGCAGGCCGCAGAATGACCGCGCCCGCAAAAACCGTCCTCGTCAGCGGGGGCACCTTCGGCATCGGCCGCGCGATCACGCTCGGCCTTGCGCGGCGCGGCCACGCGGTGGTCGCCTTCGGTCTCGAGGCGGCGCAGGTCTCGAGTACCGCGCAGAACGCCATTCCGGCCTTGCGCCAGGAGCTTGATCGCGAAGGGCTCTCCGCCGAACTGATGGAAGCCGATGTGTCACAGGCCGGCGATGTCGCCAAGGTGGTCGCGCACACGATGGCGCGGTTCGGGCGCATCGACGGCGTCGTCAACAACGCCGCGATCGGCCCGCTCGGCACGGTGCTCGACACCGACGAGGCGCTGTTCGACCGGATCATCGCCGTCAACCTGAAGGGACCGTATCTGACCAGCCGCGCCGCGATCCCGCACATGATCGCGCAAGGCGGCGGCTCGATCGTCAACGTCGGCTCCGGCGCCGGCTGGGGCAAGCCGAACATGGCGGTCTACAGCGCAAGCAAGGGCGGCGTTGTCGCGCTGAGCGCAGCGATGGCCTACGACTTCTTCCACCAGCGTATTCGCGTCAACACCGTGATTCCCGGCGGCGGCGGCATCGTCAGCGGCATGAGCCTCGGTCGTGTCGGCGGCGATGCGGCGCGTTTCGGCAAGGGCGCGCCGGGCACCGCCGCGGGCCGCGTCGCCGCCGGTGACGACATCGCCAATGTGGTCGCCTTCCTGCTGTCGCCGGAAGCCGAAACGCTGTCCGGCACCGTGATCGATGTCGGCTGCTTCGCCCAGCAGGGCGGACCGATTCCGCCCAAGCCGGCGCTCTGACAACCCCTGCGATGCCTGATGAGGAGATAGCGATGACGACGACCGTTCAGGATCAGGACCAACAACGACACGCCGGCAACGCTGCGATCGAGCGATCGGCGGCCTACTACCGGCTGAAGGCCGATGTCGAGGATTTCTACTATCATGAGGCCGATTTGCTCGACGACCGTCGCTTCCGCGACTGGCTCGAGCTACTCACCGATGACATCAGCTATTTCATGCCGATCCGCCGCAACGTGAAGTTCGGCCAGCAGGCCGCGCGCGAGAACACCAAACGCGGCGAAGGCATCAGCTGGTTCGACGAGGACAAGTGGACATTGACCAAGCGGGTCGAGCAGATCCTGACCGGCGTGCACTATGCCGAGGAGCCGCTGTCGCGCATCACGCACATGGTCAGCAATGCGCAGATCAAGGGCGCGCAGCCGGATATCGATGCGGCGCGCGAGCTGGATGTCACTAGCCGCTTCCTCGTCTACCAGAACCGCGTCGAGTACGAGACCTACATCTTCGTCGGCCGCCGCAACGACACGCTGCGCCTGACCGACAATGGCTGGAAGATCGCGCGGCGCGAGATATTGCTTGAACAGAACATCCTGCTGGCCAAGAATCTCACCACGTTCTTCTGAACGAGGCCAATTCCGAGTGGGCCAAGCGTAGCAGGGGTAGCGATGATTGACGTGATGGCGATCAAGGTGGGGACGCGGCTGAAACTGGAGGCCGGCGTCGTCGCCGAAGTGGTGGAGAACATGGACGATGGCCAGTGGCTGCAGGTGCGCTATCTGGAGTGCCCTGCCCGGCCCGCCGACGTTGGCGCGGTGGAGCTGTGCCACGCCCAGGACGTCATCAAGGTGCTCAGCGAGTAGTCCCAGTCAACGGACCGACGATCATGCTGCGATTTGAATACATGCCGAGCGATTTTCATCCGCTGTTCCTGTTCCTCGGCGAAGCTGCCGATCTCGCCGCCCTGGCAATGCTGCTGCGGCGCTTTGCCGAAGACCCGCAGACCATTGCCGTCGCGGAGCGGATTCCCGGTGCCGTCTCGCGCGACGCGCTGGTGCTAGCGCCTGCCGACGACGAATTCGGCATGCGCGATCTCGGCGGCCGGTTTGCCTGGAAACTGACCGATTGGCAGGCGGAGCGGATCGCCGAGCGCATCGAGCTGTTAACCCCTGAGGATAACAAGTCCGGCTCGGAGATCGTCGAGATCGGCAGCGTCGGCGAGATCCCGGTCAAGCTGTCGCGCGGCGAATTCACCGACGACTTCCTGATCACGCGCAGATAGCGGTGTTCGCGTGAGTACAGACCGCAAGCCAAAGGTCCTGATTGCCGGCGCCGGGATCGGCGGTCTCGTCGCCGGATTGTCGCTGCTGCAGCGTGGCATCGAAGTCGAGATCTTCGAGCAGGCGTCCGAGCTGCGCGAGCTCGGCGCCGGTGTCCAGCTCAGCGCCAACGGCACCAGCGTCCTCATCGCGCTCGGCCTCGAGCAGGAGATGCAGGCCATCGCCTGCGAGCCCTCGGGCAAGGAGATCAGGCTGTTCAGCACCGGGCGGACCTGGAAACTGTTCGACCTCGGCGCCTCCTCGCGCGCGATCTATGGCGCGCCCTACTGGATGGTGCATCGCGGCGACTTTCACCGCGTGCTGGTCGACGCATTCACGGTTCGGGCGCCGGGGCGGCTGCATCTCGGCAGCCGCTGCACCGGATTTGACCAGGACGGCGACGGCATCTGGCTGGACTTTGCCAACGGCGAGCGTCGGCGCGGCGACGTCGTGGTCGGCGCCGACGGCGTGCACTCCGCAATTCGCCGGCAGATCGGCGGCGACACCAAGCCGTTCTTTTCGGGCGTGGCCGCCTGGCGCGGACTGGTGCCGATGGAACGGCTACCGTCACCGCTCAGGCGCGACGTCGGCACCAACTGGATCGGCCCGGGCGGCCACGTCATCACCTATCCGGTTCGCCGCAGCGAGTTGTTGAACTTCGTCGGTATCTTCGAGGGTGAGAGCTGGTCGGTCGAATCGTGGACCGAACGCGGCACGCGCGAGGCCTGCAGCGGAGCCTTTGCCGGATGGAATCCGCAGATCCACACCATTATCGCGAGCCTCGATATTCCCTACAAATGGGCGCTGCTCGGCCGCGACCCGCTCGATCGCTTCGTCGTCGGGCGCGCCTGCCTGCTTGGCGACGCCGCGCATCCGACGCTGCCGTTCCTGGCCCAGGGCGCCAACATGGCGATCGAGGACGGCATGGTGCTGGCGCGCTGTCTTGAAGGCTTCCCGCCCGAGGAAGCGCTGCAGCGCTACCAGACCGCACGGCTGACGCGGACGAACGCGATCGTGGTGAAGTCGGCCGAGAATGCCAGGCGCTTCCATAATCCCGCGCTTGCCGACGCCGAAGGCGCCGACGCCTATGTCTCGCGCGAATGGCAGCCGGACCGGGTGCGCGAGCGCTATGATTGGCTGTTCACCTACGATGCCTTGCGTGTGCCGCTTTGACGGGACGAGTTTCGCGGGCCCGCCTCACTGAACGGGATGGCGTCCGCGGCGCACCGGACGTTCCGGGGGTGGTGGCGGAGGAGCGAAGAAGGGATTGACGATGCACATCGCAGAGAGACCCGATGCGGTCGCCTGACACTGCGGGATCGAGGTGTAGCTGCAATCGATGTGGTCTCCGGCCATCGGCCCGTTGTAGAGATGCAAACAGACCGGATAGTTCGGATCATAGGCCTGTCCGGCGGCAGGTCGGGCCAGCGCAACCGCGAACGCAGCGATCGCGAAAAGTTTCAGGCGCATCGGATTCTCCTTATTGCTCGGACCGTTTCCTCACAACTGCCGGAGTTAGTCAACCGCACTGGGGACACGACGGCCATACAGTCTTGAGCAACGGCAGGCGGCAAGCCTGAGCGCGCTAGTTGGCGGATTGGCGTTGTCGCTGCCCCCGTTGCTTTGGCGGCTTTTTCGGACCTTTGTAGAACGGATTGACCGAACACGTCGCGGAGCGCCCCGAGGCCGTCGCCTGACACTGCGGAAGCGACGTGTAGCTGCAATCGATATACTCGGGCGTCAGCCTGCCGCCATAGACTTCCAGGCACACCGGATAGTTCGGATCGTACATTTGCGCGGCGGCGGGCTCGGCGAGACCAGCGCCGAGGGCGGCGATGATGAATTTCAAGCGCATCGAATTCTCCTCAAGCCTGGTCCGGAACGCAGGGCGCGGCTATCGTTGCTCGTCGGCCGGCTTGTCGTCGCCCTCACCGAGGCAGCGGATCATGAAGGCCGTCGTGTCCCGCGGCAGCACTTGCGCGGCGCGCGCCTTGAGACGGCATTCGAGCTGCGCGATCTGGCGCGCCCGCTGCCGTTCGGACGGCAGCGTCGATTGCCGCAACCGCCGCAACGTCATCGGCGAGCCGTCCGATTCGAAGCTCAGCTCGTATTTCTTGCCGTTCTGGTCGGTGGCGGCGCAGGTGATGGTGGACACCTGCCGCGTGATGAAGCTTCCGACCTGACGGCATGAGCCCGTCGACATCTCGACCAGCGGCACCGGCAGACCATCCACCCGCGGGCGGTCGCTGGACTTCAGCAACATGCGGTCAACCGCGAGCTCGAACAGATTGTCCTGGGTGCGCTCGGTGCTCTCGCCGGAGAACGAGATGATGTGGCTCTTGTCGGCGGGATCGTCGAGTACCACGGTGAATTCGGAACGGCCGCGCAGGGTGTGGAAGTAAGCGACTGCCTTGCAGGTGTAGCTGCGGCCCGCAACGGTGACATTGCGGCAAGTGCCGGACATCAACGCGTACAGGTCGACGTCGTAGACCGGACCGGCGGCAACGGCCAGCGCCGGCCAGCAGAGAACGGCAGCCGCAATCAATTGAGCGAAACGGGAGATCATGCTGAAACGGTCGAAAACACGGTCGCTGGAGGGGTCCATGGCGCAAGGTCGCTGATTTCCATGGACTGTGCAACGACGAAGCAGGCCTAAATGTGGACACCACGCGAACGGCTGGGGAACGCAGCACAATCCGTGCTGAAAGGCCGCGGCGTCAGATTTGCGGGCCGGACAGCGTCACCTCGCGCTCGGCGCGGAACACGTTGCTATAGAGGTTCGCGATCCACTGGCGGCCGCTTGCCGTCATGTTCAGGCAGTTGATGGCGCCTTGAATGTGCGGCGCAACCATGTTCCAGTAGAATTGCGGATAGCGGTCGACGATATCGGCCGGCGACTCATAGCCGAGCTGGCGGTTGATGCCGACCTCCTCGAACTCGTGATAGAGCGCGTTGGCCTTCCTGATATAGTTGGGATCGCCGAGCTGACCGATGAAATCGGCCGCCCGGACGATCGACGCCTCATCGTCATATTGCTGGCCTTCGGGCGCCGGAAACCGCGTACCCTCGATGTTGCGCGCGACGCGCTCGCGATCGAGTGGAAGGACGGCCTCGAGCCTGTCGAGCACATACAGCTTCGAGCGGTCGACATGATACGGCATCAGGCCGGCATCCGACGAGCCACGCGGCAGCACCACCTTGTTGCCGGAGGCATCGATGACGTAGCCATCGGGTCCATCGCCTTTCAAAAGACCGCGCACATAGCCGATGTCGTGAGTCAGGCAGGCGATGATGGTGTGGGTGTAATCTTCGGCGGTGACGTGGGTGTGCAGCGCGCGGCCGCGGATGATGTCATGCCCGGCGAGCGTGACCAGCATCGTGTGCTCGACATTGTGGTAGAGCGCGTCGCTGTTGCCGATGCATTCCAGCGCGATGCGCGCGGCGGCAGGCAGGAGTTCGCCGAAGCGCGCCTGCGAAGCGCCGAAGGTGCGGCTGACATGCGTGGCGAGAAACTTCTCCAAAGCACCTGCCGCCAACTCAGGTAACGTCATCATCGATGCAGCCCCCGACCGCGCAACGTTCCTCGCTTGCCCCGATCTCACGCCGTAGTTGGGCAGCGACTATAGCGTATCTACGGGCGTGCGGCTACGCGCTGACGGCCGTGACGATTCGCTCCGGCCGTACTTTCCCGGTCTTGTCGGCTGCGACGCCAGAGCTGCTGATAGTGGCATGAACCCTGCATGATTCGGGTCAGACCGGGTTAACCCCACTGATAAAGGCCGTCATGCTCGTTACGCTCGTCGCCATCCTCTGCAATGCTCAACTCTGCATGGAAAAGGTCGTCACCACGAGTGACCAATCCGGCATCACCATGGGCGCCTGCGCAGTGAATGCGCAGATCGGCATCGCCGATTGGCTCGCCAAGGGGCCGTATCACGAATGGCACCTGCAGAGCTATAAATGCATCATGGGCAAGTACGTACCCAAGAACGAAGTGTGATGTGTGCTCACAGCCCCGGACGGGGCTGATCCGCTTCGACCGGAACAGCCTGCGAAACCACCGCGCAGGCGCCCGCGCCTCGAGTCAAAGTCCAATTTATGGGCTATCACTGTCGTTAACGACGGTGAGACATGAGGTCGCCCCGGAATGCCCGCAACGCCGCTGATTGCCTATGCGCATGTCGGCAAGAGTTTTGACAGTGGTCGCGTGGTGGCGGTCGACGACGTCTCGCTTGACGTGGCCGAGGGTGAATTCCTGGCGATTGTCGGCGGCTCGGGCTCCGGCAAGACGACGCTGCTCAGGCTCGCCAATCGCCTGATCGAAGCCGACCACGGCCGGATCGCGGTCGAGGGTGAGGATGTGAGCCGCATCGACCCGATCCTGCTGCGGCGCCGCATCGGCTATGTCTTCCAGAGCGGTGGGCTGTTTCCGCATCTGTCCGTCGCCGACAACATCGGCATCACGCCACATCTGCTCGGCTGGACGCAGGCGGAAATCTCGGCGCGGGTCGATGAACTGCTCGACCTTGTGCGGCTCGACAACTCACAATATCGCGAGCGTTTGCCGCACGAACTCTCCGGCGGCCAGCGTCAACGCATAGGCGTCGCGCGTGCGCTGGCTGCGAAGCCGCGCATCGTGTTGATGGACGAGCCGTTCGGCGCGCTTGATCCCCTCACCCGCGACGCGCTCGGCGACGATTATCGAACGCTGCACCGCGAGCTCGGCCTGACCACGGTCATGATCACCCACGACATGACCGAGGCGTTGCTGCTGGCCGATCGTGTCGCGGTGATGCGCGGCGGCAGGCTGCTGGCCCAGGGCACGCCGGCGGAACTCTCGGCCAGCACCGATGGCTATGTCGGTGAACTGATGCACACGCCGCGGCGGCAGGCTGAACGCCTGGGCGCTTTGCTGCCGCGGGGCGACACGGCATGACTCTATCAGCCGATCCGCGCTGGAGCGAGGCGCTTTCCCATCTGCCCGACTATCTCGGCAATCATGTGCGGGTCAGCGTCGCCGCGCTGGCGCTCGGGCTCCTGATCAGCCTGCCGCTTGCGATCATCGCGCGTAACCGGCCGGTGCTGCGCACGACGTTGCTCGGGCTTGCCAGCATCGTGCAGACCGTGCCCGGTCTCGCGCTGCTCGCATTGTTCTATCCGCTGCTGCTGGCGCTCGCCGCGTTGACCGCGGCGTGGCTCGGCTTCAGCTTCTCCGCCTTCGGCTTCCTGCCCGCCGTGCTGGCGCTCGCGCTCTATTCGATGCTGCCGGTGTTGCGCAACACCATCACCGGTCTGTCCGGGGTCGATCCGGCGGTGCTGGAAGCCGCCCAGGGCGTCGGCATGACGCCGCGGCAATCGCTCACCATGGTCGAGCTGCCGCTGGCGCTGCCGGTGATGATGGCCGGGATCCGCACCGCGGCGGTATGGGTAATCGGCACCGCCACCTTGTCGACGCCGATCGGCCAGACCAGCCTCGGCAACTACATCTTCGCGGGATTGCAGACCCAGAACTGGGTGTTCGTGCTGTTCGGCTGTTTCGCTGCGGCCGTGCTCGCGCTTGTGGTTGACCAATTGCTGGCGCTGATCGAGAACGGCCTGCGCAATCGCAGCCGCATCCGGACGGCGCTCGGCGGGCTCGGTATTGCCGCCCTGATCGCGACGACGCTGGTGCCCGCGATCGCGCGCTCGCATGCGGGCATCGTGGTCGGCGCCAAGACTTTTACCGAGCAATATGTGCTGTCGGCGTTGATCGCGCAGCGGCTACAGGCGGCCGGCCTTCCGGCCACGACCCGCGCCGGCCTCGGCTCCAACGTGATCTTCGACGCGCTCGCGGCCGCCGATATCGATGTCTATGTCGACTATTCCGGAACGCTGTGGGCCAACCAGTTCCATCACACTGACATCAAGCCCCGCGCCGATCTGTTGGGCGAATTGCAGACAACGCTGGCGAAGCAAGACATCACGCTGTTCGGCGAGCTCGGCTTCGAGAATGCCTATACGCTGGTGATGCCGAGGAAGCGCGCCGAAGAGCTCGGCATCCATTCGATCGCCGACCTCGCGTCACGCGCGGCGACGATGTCGATCGCCGGAGACTATGAATTCTTCTCGCGGCCGGAATGGACCGGCATCCAGAAGGCTTATGGGCTGACGTTCCGCGCCCAGCGTCAGATGCAGCCGGATTTCATGTATGCGGCGGTTGCCTCCGGCGAGGTCGACGTGATCGCGGGCTACACCAGCGACGGACTGATCGCGAAATACGATCTTGTCACGCTCGAGGACAACAGGCACGCCATCCCGCCCTATGACGCCATCGTCCTGCTGTCGCCAAAGCGGCGCGACGACGAGGCGCTCAAGGCGGCGCTGCGGCCGCTGCTCGGCAAGATCGATATCGCCGGGATGCGCGAGGCGAATTTGCGCGCGTCGGGCAACGACGCATCATCGTCGCCCGACGCCGTGGCGCGCTGGCTGTGGGGGAAGGTCGGCGGAAAATAGCCTCTCGCCGTCATTGCGAGCGAAGCGCAGCAATCCACCTCTCCGCATGCGAGGAAAGATTGATTGCTTCGTCGCTACGCTCCTCGCAATGACGACGTCTCACAATCCCTTGATGATCCCCGCGTCGATCAACAGGCGATTGAAGCGGCGTGCTTCTGCGCCGTCCTTGCAGGAATAGAATGCGCCGTTGCAGCGAAGCATGATCGCCTTCTGCTCCTCGAACGACGGGTCGAGCGGAATGCCCGCGGCTTCCTGAATCACCAGCGGCAGATAGGCGGCGTCGATCGTGTCCATCACCGCCGGGCTCTTCACGGGTTCGAAGTTGACGGCGTCGATCGCATAGTAGGTCGCGTAATAACGCGGATCGTAATCCATCAGCTTCTTGCCGATGCCGGCCTCGTCGAGATCGGGATCGAGCAGCTGCGGCGAGAATTCCGGCTGATGATCGCCGTAACGCACGATCAGGAAAGGCTGCGCCGGAAACTTCTTCTTCAGCGCCGCGACGAAGCCGGCATAGTCGCCAGCGCTCATCGCCTGCCGGCGCAGATATTCGTCGACCGCGGGCGTATTGCCCGGCCGCTTCCACGACGGCAGCAACTCGGGACGGAATTTGGTTTCCCAGGGGAAATGATTGGCGGCGAGATAGACGAAGGCGAACAGCGGCGTGCCTGACGTCTTCTGCTCGGCCATCAGCTTCAGCGCCTTGTCGTAGAAGAAGCTGTCGGGCTCGACATCCTTCGCATGCAGGTCATGCGCGTCGTAGAAGCGCTGGATGCCGGTCGTGGTCTGGAAGTTGCGCGCGCTCATGAAGGCGCCGAATGCGGGATAGAGCGAGAGCGTGTCGTAGCCGCAGCGGCGCAGCGCCAACGGCAGGCCGCGCTCCACGCGCCCCGATGCGATGCGGGTGACGAAATAGGAGAACCGGCCGAACGAGCGCGAGGACAATCCCGCAAGCACGTTGTACTCGGTGAACCAGCTCGGCCCGCCATTGCTCTCGGCAAGGAATTTGCGCGCGACGCCGTCGTAGGACTTGAACTGGCTGCCATAGCCCGGCGGCACCTTGACGCCGGAGGCGGCGCGGATGTCGAAACTCGATTCATCATGGATCATGATGATGTTCGGCCGCCGCCCGGCGGGATGACAGGCATCGACCAGGGGCATCTTGAGCTGATCGCTCGCGGTCGGATCCGACTCCATAAAGCCGTAGGCGACGAAATCGGACACGGCCGTGACGCCGGAGCGCGCGAACTTCGAGAGGTAGCCGTCGTCGTAATAGCCGCGCCAGGCTTCATCCGGCCAGGCGAAGGCATAACCCGAGAGCGCCGCGGTGCAGGCGAGGCAGGCCGCCGCAGCCGGCAGCCGGCGAATGCGGAACGGATCGAGCCACCACAGCGCGTACATCAGGGGCAGCGTGACGAGGCCGGCACCGATGATCGACCAGCGCAGGCTCGGGAAGATCGTCAGCAGGAACGCCGCGGTGTCGCGGTCGATCACCATCAGGTCGACGAAGTTCGCGGTCATCTGCACCACGTCGTGCTTGAAGCGCGACAGCAGCACCAAGACCACGACCAGTGTCAGCGACAGCGCGCCCGACAGCGCCGGCCGGCGCAGCAGCGCGATGAACAGGAAGTTCAGGATTCCCCAGGTGAGCAGGAAGCAAAGCCGCGAGCCGAAATCGGTCTCGGTGCGCAGCATCAGGATCAGCGCGCCGAAATGCGGTGCCGCGACCGCCATCAACCGCCAGATGCCAAGCGCGGCAAGACCGCCGGCCAGTGCGGCAACGGAGGAGTTCTGCTGAGGCGCGGGCGCCATGGGCGGGACGCAATACAACCCGGCGCAATGCCACCGCCTTGACTGGCAACGGCCAGGAGGCATGCGGCACAGCCGGTGTCTGGGCCGCGTCACAAAACCGTAATTGAATCGTCATGAACGCGCAATGAATTTGCCTGCCCAGGCCTGGCCGCGGCAGGCAGCGCGCGTGCCTTAAACTTTGGCGGCCGGCGCGGCGTGGCTAGCGATACCCGCGATGAAGAGATCGACGATGTCGGCAGCCATCTGCTCGACCTCCGCATCGCCGACACCCCAGCGCGGCAAATGACCGTCGATGTGCATCCGCGCGAAGCCATAGACCAGCGCGCGACCGGCGATCTGGACCTGCCTGAGGTCGCGCGTCCCGAGTTGGCCAGCTGATAATGCCTCCACCAGCGTGCGCTCGGTCAGGCCGATCAACTCGGCATTGTCGCCGGAGACGGCGGCCGAGCGGTCGTGGTCGAAGAAGCGGCGGCTGGAGATGATCTCGAAATGGGTCGGGTTCTTCATCGCCCAGCGCAGATAGGCGATCCCGAGATGGCGGAAGCGGCCGAGCGGATCACCTGACGGCGCCTCGGCCAACGCCGCCTCGATCTCGGCGCGAAAGCGGCGTTGCGCCTCCTCCGCCACCGCATTCATCAGCGCGTCCCGGCTCGGGAAATGCCGGAACGGCGCGCCCGGCGAGACCCCGGCGCGGCGCGCGGCCTCGCGGACGCTGACCGCCTCCGGCCCGCCCTCGCCGACCAGTTGCATGGCGGCATCGATCAGGACCCGGCGGAGATCGCCGTGGTGATACGGCCTGGCCGCCTGCGCCCGCGTCGCGACCGGACGCGGCTTGGCGGGCCGGCGGCCGGTGGGCGGGCTTTTGGCGGGGCGGCGCATGGCGATCCTCTAGCATCACCCGCTTGTGAATGTAAGCGATGATTACACGGATTGACCGCGCGCGGGCACGAAATGTAACTGGTGATTACATAAACGGGAGGCGGGATATGGCGACGCATCGCAACTGGTTCGAGGGCTGGCGGCTGTTTGGCCTGCTCACGCTCACCCTGATCGGGCTTTCGATCTGGATCGCCGCCATGCGGCAGTTCGAGGTCGAGGGCGTGCGGATGGTGATCCGCTTCACGGCGCGGACCTCGCTCTTGTTCTTCTGCCTCGCCTTCTCGGCGGCGGCGCTGGCGCGGCTGTGGCCGAACGCCTGGACGCACTGGCAGCGCCGCAACCGCCGTTATTTGGGCTTCACCTTCGCGGCCTCGCACGCCATCCATGCGGTCGCGATCGCCGCCTTCGCGATGCTCGATCCGCCCGGCTTTGCGGCCGCGACCTCGATCGTCTCCTACGTCTTCGGCGGTATCGGCTATCTCACCATCATCGCGCTGACCGCGACTTCGTTCGATCGCACGGCTGCACTGCTCGGCCCGCGCGCCTGGCGCAGGCTGCATCTGATCGGCGGCTATTATCTGCTGCTGCAGTTCATGGTCTCGTTCGGCAAGCGGATTCCCGAGATGCCGCTCTACGCGCTATTCCTCGTGCCGCTCGCTGCGGTGTTCGCGCTCAGGATGATCAGCATGGCCGGCCGGCCCGCGCCACGTCAGGCGCAGGCGAGCTAAGATCGGGCCACCTTACACCAGGTGAAACTTGCGGCCGAGCTGGCGATGAACCGATAGCACCGCGCGGTCGACGTCGCTGATCAGGCTGTCGCCGAGCACGACGTTCGGAATCTCCCAGTTGCGTCCGATCTGCGCATCGGGCAGCCCGGCGATCGCCGGCACGCGCGCGGTCTCACAGCCGGGCTGGGCGCGCAACGCCTCATCCGCAAGTCGGGTCAATTCGTCCTGGCTCTTTCCATCAGTCATGACCTCGGTCCTGACTCCGGAAGATGGCTCACTGATGGCCAAGATTCTCCAGTTCCTTAGCGCGGGCTTCGGTCATGCTGCGCATGCCTGTTCGATCGATCTTGTCGTCGCAGCATACGTGGTGCCGCCGCGATGCATCCCGTCCACCGCCGGCCGCGCCGCGGCTGGCCTTCCCGGTCCGCGCAGGATATTTCATATGCATGGAGGGGACCATGCGGCGCGCCGTGACGCCTGTGATCGTCTTGGCGGTGTTCGGCCTGCTCGTCGGTGGGCTGTTTCGCTATGCGTTCGATGAGTCCGACGAGGCCTCCGTCTCGAATTATGTGCGCAGCGCCCTCGACGGCGCAGCCCTCACGGTGATCGTCTGGGCGACGCATCTCTATCTGGCCGCACGTGGTGGCTGGCTGCGACGGCAATCACTCATCGTCGAGCTGATCGGCCGCTCTGTGATCCTCGCCGTCACCGTTGCGGCCGCCGCGATCGTGCTGGAAATCGTGCTTTACGGGCATGGGCTCGAAGCCAAGTGGATGCGCGAAACCTTCCTGAAGATCATTGGCGTCGGCCTGCTGCTGTCGATCCCGATCACGACGATCTACGAGCTGGTCCGGATGATCGGCGGGCACACGCTGCTCGGCATCGTGCTCGGACGCTATCGGCAGCCGGTGCGCGAGGAGCGCGTGCTGCTGTTTCTCGACCTGGTCGGCTCGACGACGCTAGCGGAATCGATGGGCGAGCTGCGCGTGCAGGAATTGCTGACGCGCTTCTTCTTCGACATCGACGAGCCGATCGTGTCGCACGGCGGCGAAGTCCACGCCTATGTCGGCGACGAAGTGATCGTGACCTGGCCGGCCAATGCCGACGGGCGATCGCGGCGGTATCTCGATTGCGTGTTCGCGATCGAGGATCGCCTCGCCAAGCGGGCCGATCAATATCGCAAGGAGTTCGGCGTGGTGCCCGCGTTTAGGGCCGGGATGCATGCCGGTCCGGTCGTCATCGCGGAATGCGGGGACTCGCGGCGACAGATCGCCTATTTCGGCGACACCGTGAACGTCACGGCGCGGCTGCAGGCGCATTGCAAGGAGGCCGGCCGGCCGCTGCTGGTATCGGG
The DNA here is from genome assembly GCF_054058795.1 of Bradyrhizobium sp. USDA 4506. Taxonomy (NCBI): domain Bacteria; kingdom Pseudomonadati; phylum Pseudomonadota; class Alphaproteobacteria; order Hyphomicrobiales; family Nitrobacteraceae; genus Bradyrhizobium; species Bradyrhizobium sp. USDA 4506. The sequence goes on from NZ_JBSSBM010000002.1 coordinate 4,528,203, forward strand.
CGACCTGCTCCGCCTGCTGCCGCCGGACCGGGACTTAGTCGTCGAGCCGCTCGGCTCGACGCAATTGCGCGGACGAGCAGCGTCGATCGACATCTTTTCCGTCGCGCGGCGCCTATCGTCCTAAACGATCTCTTAAAATGCACCGGCATCAGCTTCCGCTGAGCCGAAAGCGCGCATTGAATCGAGTCGGGTCGCAGCCTGTTAAGGATGCGACGCACACCGTATTTGCACCGTATTCCACCTTAACGCAGGTGTAAGACCGCGCCCCGCATGGTGCGCAAACAGGTGTCATTCAACAAAAACAAGGTTGCCCATCGATGGCGCAACAGGCGTCACAATCGATTATCGCCGAACTCGAGGATGCGGTCCGGGACGGGACATCGGCCAAGCGCGTGCAGACGCTGCGGCAGGTCACCGATCTGTTCCTGAACGACGGCGACCGCCTCAACGATGAACAGGTCAAGGTGTTCGACGACGTGCTCTGCCTCTTGGTCGCGCGCGTCGAGACGCGTGCGCGGGCCGAGCTCAGCAAGCGGCTCGCACCGCTCGACTATGCGCCGTTCGAGGTGATCCAGCACCTCGCCTGGGACGACGACATCAGCGTCGCCGGCGACGTACTGACCCACTCCAGCCGCCTCTCGAACGACGCCCTGCGCGAGATCGCGAGCAGCAAGGGCCAGGACCACCTGTTCGCGATCTCCGCGCGGGAAAACCTGCCGCCTTCCGTCACCGACGTGATCATCGACCGCGGCGAGGACAAGGTGATCCGGCGTCTCGCCAAGAACGCCGGCGCCCAGTTCTCCGACAACGGCTATTCCAGCATCGTCGCCCGCGCCGAAGGCGACGACGAGCTGGTCGAGATCCTCGGGCTGCGCATCGACATTCCGGCCAAACTGCTGCGCGACCTGCTGCAGCGCGCCAAGGATACTGTGCGCGCCCGCCTGCTCTCGATCGCGTCGCCCAGGGCACGCGAGGAGATCAGCCAGGTGCTGAACGACATCGCCCAGGAAGAGGCCGCGGCGCCGCGCCGCAACTATGGCATCGCCGAAGAGCTGGTCAAGCTGATGAAGCAGCTGAACGAGCTCGACGATGCGGCCGTCTACAAATTCGCCGAAGGGGGCAAGCTCGACGAGGTCACGGTCGCGCTCGCCGTGCTCAACGACATGCCGATCGCGATGATCGAACGGCTGATGCTCGGCCTTCGCTCCGACCTGATCCTGATCCCGTGCCGCTCGGCGCGGCTCAACTGGCCGACGGTCGAAAGCATCCTGCGCAAGCGGCCGCTGCCGTTGCCGCTCGACAATGCGACGCTCGAGATCGCGCAGCGCGATTACCGCCGGCTCTCGCTGGAAACCGCGCAGCGCACGGTGCGGTTCTGGCAGCTGCACAACAGGATCGAGAAGCAGCCGATGGCGGCCGGCTAGGCCTCCGCGCCTCTGCGACAAAGAAAAAGGGTGGGCAACGCGCCCACCCTTTTTCATCACAGCGTCATTCCGGGGCGCCTCGAAGAGGCGGACCCGGAATCTCGAGATTCCGGGTTCGGTCCTGCGGACCGCCCCGGAATGACAGGCCTCGCCTGTCAGTTCTTGCTCTTGTCGACCAGCGCGCCCTTCTTGATCCAGGGCATCATGTCGCGCAGCTTGGCACCGACTTCCTCGATCGGATGCGCGGCGAGCTTGGCGCGGGTGGCCTTGAACGAGGTCTGGTTGACCTTGTTCTCCAGCATCCAGTCGCGGGCAAACTTGCCGCCCTGGATATCGGCCAGCACGCGCTTCATCTCCGCCTTGGTCTCGGCCGTGACGATGCGCGGACCGGTGACGTACTCGCCGTATTCGGCGGTGTTGGAGATCGAGTAGTTCATGTTGGCGATGCCGCCTTCATAGATCAGGTCGACGATCAACTTCACTTCGTGCAGGCACTCGAAATAGGCCATCTCGGGCGCGTAGCCGGCCTCGACGAGCGTCTCGTAGCCGCCCTTGATCAGCTCGACCAAGCCGCCGCAGAGCACCACCTGCTCGCCGAACAGGTCGGTCTCGCACTCTTCCTTGAAGGTGGTCTCGATGATGCCGGCGCGGCCGCCGCCGATCGCCGAGGCATAGCTGAGGCCGAGGTCATGGGCGTTGCCCGACGAATCCTTGGCGATCGCGATCAGGCAGGGCACGCCGCCGCCGCGCTGGTATTCCGAGCGCACGGTGTGGCCGGGGCCCTTCGGCGCGATCATCAGCACGTCGAGGTCGGCGCGCGGATCGAGCAGGTTGAAGTGCACGTTGAGGCCGTGGGCGAACACGAGCGCCGCGCCCTTCTTCATGTTGTCGTGCAGGTGCTCGCGATAGATGTCACCCTGCAGCTCGTCCGGGGTCAGCATCATGACGAGGTCGGCCCACTTGGCGGCTTCGGCAACTTCCATCACCTTGAAGCCGGCGTTCTCGGCCTTCTTGGCCGAGGCCGAACCCTTGCGCAGCGCAATCGCCACTTCCTTGACGCCCGAATCCTTCAGATTCAGCGCGTGGGCGTGGCCCTGGCTGCCGTAGCCGACGATGGCGACCTTCTTGCCCTTGATCAGGTTCAGGTCGGCATCGCGATCGTAGTAAACTCGCATCGTGGTTTCCTCGTTTGAAGGGGGCCAAAATCGGCCGATGAATCAGGCTTTCGGAAGGTCAGAACCGCCGGGCGCCCGCGAATTTCCGGCGTTGTCTAGAGCATTTTCCCCCTCAGGGGAAACCCTCATCTCGCATGGCGCGGTGCGGCATCATGCGTCCATGAAGACCGGGTAGAGCGAGGCCAGCAGCAGGATGGCCATCACCACATTGAAGGCGCGGATCGCCCGGGGCGAGGTCAGGATCGGCCGCAGGGCGGTCCCGAACAGCGCCCAGACGATGCAGGACACCGTGCCCAGGATCAGGCTCAGGCCGACCTGGATCGCGATGTTCCAAGGAAAGGCGGCAATCGCCGCATAGGCCGTGATGGTGCCGATCACCATCACCCAGCCCTTGGCATTGATCCACTGGAACATGGCGGCGCCCCAGAACGTCATCGGGCCGCGGCCGCCCCTGTCGTCCTTGTCCGCCGAGGGCGGCTCGGCCATGGCGATGACGGCTGCGAGATAGATCAGGTAAGCGACGCCGCCATATTTCAGAATCGTCTGCAGCACCGGATAGGCGATGAAGACGGTCCCCAGCCCGACGCCGACCGCGCCGACCATGAAGGCGAAGCCGACCGTGATGCCGGCGATATGGGGCACCGTGCGGCGGAAGCCGTAGGTCAGCCCCGACGACAGCAGCATGATGTTGTTGGGGCCCGGCGTGAAGAACATCACGACGGCGAACACGACAAAGGCGAACAGCAGCGAATTCGACATGGTGCCCTCACGCGACTTTCGGCAGAGCTTTTGGCCGCTTCGACAGCAGCATCACGGCGATGCCGGCGATCACGGTGACCATGCCGGCCAGCCGCAGCGGCCCGAATGTCTCGCCGAACACGATGCTCGACGCGGCGGAGCCGACGAACGGCACCAGCAGCGCGAACGGCACCACCTGCGCCGCCGGATAATCCCGCAGCAGCCGGCCCCACAGCCAGTAGGCGATGCTGGTCGAGATGCCGCCGAGGCAGAGCATGCAGACGAGCCCGGTCAGCGACATGTGGGTCAGCGCATGCCAGGTCGGCTGCGGGCCGTTCGTGATCAAGGTCAGCACCGCGAGCGGCACCGCGGCTGACAGGCACAGCCAGGCGAACAGATCGAACATCGGCGCGCCGTTCGCCTGCCGCAGGAGAAGATTGCCGATCGCGAAGCTGATCGGGCAGATCATGATGATCGCAAACGCGGCGACGCTGAAGTCGTAGCCGACCGTCCCGCAGATCATCAGCAGGCCGAGCGCGGCGATCGCGATGCCGATTGCCTGGCTCCGTGTCGGGATTTCCCCGAAGGCCAGGGCGGCGAAGGCGATGGTGAAAAGCGCCTGGCTCTGCACGATCACGCTGGAAAGCCCGACGGGAACGCCATGCGCGATCGCAAAGGCCTGTGCGAGGAACTGGCCGAGGAACAGCGTTGAGCTGATCGCGATCAGAAGCGGCCAGGAAACGCCGGGCTTGCGCAGGAACAGGCACGGCAGCGCGGCGATGGCGAAGCGCAGCGTCGTCATCAGCTCCGGCGAGAACTCATCGAGCGCGATCCGGCTTGCGACGAACGCAAGCCCCCAGATCACCGCGACCATGACGGCGATGCCAACATCGGCCGGCTTCATTGTTGTTCTTCTTTTGCTTCCGTTTCGGTCGGGATCTAGATCTGTTCGTCGGGCTTCGGTTTGCGCAGCAGATAGGTGCCGTGCAGGGGCGCGTGGTAGTCGACGGAGACCAGCGTGAAACCGGTCTCGGTCAGCATGCGCTCCATCACCCAGCCGAAGGTCGAGTATTCGTCGCGCATATGGGTGATCACGCTTTCGCGCTCGAAGCCGTGATTCTTGATCGAGAAGTCGGCCCATCCTTCGACATCGCGATCGACACCGTCGGGCATGCCGACGAACACCATGTCGCGCAGGTAGAAGTTCGCGCCGGGCTTCAACGCGTTGAAGATTCGCGACAGCGCCACCGCCTTCCAGAAGTCCGGCAGATGGTGCAACGTGAACTCGCTGACGATGAGGTCGTAGGAATTCGGTTGGTAGGCGAACGACAGCAGGCCGGCCGGCTGGGTCCGGATCTTCGCCTTGCGGTCGCGCGCATAGATTTCGGCAAGCCCGATCATCGCCGGCGAGATGTCGATGGCGTCGACCTCGGCGCCCATCAATGCCGCCTCGGTGGCCAGCACGCCGTTGCCACAGCCGATATCGGCGATCCGCCAGCCCGGCTTGACGCCGAGCATGGTCAGCGCCTGGCGGGCACGGACATCGCTGTCCTCGCTGACGTCATAGATCGAGGCCACCGCGGTATCGAGACCGACCTGCCGCCGTTGCGTGTAGTACCAGTCGCGCGCCAACATGCCTCACATCCCTTCCGGCCCGCGCGTGATCGCGGCCACCCCGGTTCGTGACACTTCGACCAGGCCCAGCGGACGCATCAGGTCGATGAACTGACTGATCTTGGACGAATTGCCCGTGATCTCGAACACGAAGCTCTCGGTCGTGGCGTCGATCACCCGGGCGCGGAACGCGTCCGCCAGCCGCAGCGCCTCGACGCGGTGATCGCCACCGCCCCGCACCTTGACCATCGCAAGCTCGCGCTCGATCGAGCTGCCGGTCAGCGTCATGTCGACGACGCGGTAGACCGGGATCATGCGGTCGAGCTGATGCTTGATCTGCTGGATCACCATCGGCGTGCCGGTGGTGACGATCGTGATCCGCGAGAGATGTTTCTGGCTCTCGGTCTCCGAGACGGTGAGACTCTCGATGTTGTAGCCGCGGCCGGAGAACAGGCCGATCACGCGCGCGAGCACGCCGGGCTCGTTCTGCACGAGCACGGACAAAGTGTGCGTCTCGTTGGGATCGTGACGCTCTTCGAGGAAGTAGGCGGATGCGGGCTGGTTCATGGTCGTCCCCTTACATTCTGTTCACGCCACCGCCCGCTCGGCGGCCGGCGCAGCATCCGTTCCGATCCAGGTCCGGAACAGATCGAAATCGATATTGCCGCCGCTCAGGATCAGGCCGACCCGCTTGCCGGCGAGCCTGCTCTTTTCCTGCAGCGCGGCCGCAAGCGCCGCAGCGCCCGCGCCCTCGGCGAGATTATGGGTGTCGGTCCAGTAGGCGCGGATCGCCTGCCCGACCTCGTCGTCGCTGACCTGCACGATGCGGGAGGCACCCTTGCGGATCAGCGCGAACGCATCCGCGTCCGGAATCCGCGTCGCCATGCCGTCGGCAAGGGTGTTGCTCGACTCGGTGGTGACGATCTTTCCGGCCGCAAACGACAGCGCGTAGGACGGCGCCTCGGTCGACTGCACGCCGATGATCTCGGTCTTCAGCCCGAGCAGGTCGCGCGCCATGATGCAGCCGCAGATGCCGGAGCCCTGCCCGATCGGCACATAGAGAATGTCGAGATCGGGCGCGGTACGGAACAGTTCGAGCGCGTAGGTCGCGACACCCAGCACGAGGTCCGGGTGGAACGACGGCACCATGTGCAGGCCGGCGAATTGGGCGCGGCGCTCGGCCTCTTCGCGCGCGGCCTGGAAGTCGTCGCCGTGCTCGACGAGCTCGGCCCCGAACGCGTGCATGGCGCGGTTCTTCTCGACCGAGTTGCCGCGCGGCACGTAAATTGTCGCCGACACGCCCTGACGTCCTGCCGCGAACGCCAGACTCTGGCCATGATTGCCGCGCGTCGCCGAGATGATGCCGGGAACGTCGGGCCGCTCGCGCTTCAGCCGTTCGAGGTAGACCAGGCCGCCGCGCACCTTGAAGGCGCCGGTCGGCGTGTGGTTCTCATGCTTGACCACGACCTCGGTACCGAGCCGCTCGGCCAGCAGCGGCCAGGCGTGTGCCGGCGTCGCTGGCACTGCGGTGCCGACGATCCGGTGTGCACGCTCGAGCTCGTTGAGGTCAAACATGGGAGCCGCCCTCCATTCGAGCGCGCGATAAGTTCCCTCTCCCCGCTCTTTGCGGGGAGAGGGTTGGGGTGAGGGGCTGCTTCCAGAGCAATGGTGAGAGACGGACTCGCGGAGACTCCCCCTCACCCGGATTGCGCTTGCGCGCAATCCGACCTCTCCCCGCAAGCGGGGCGAGGTGAAAAGAGAGTGCTCCACGCCGATCCATCATCACACCAGCGCCTTGCCACCGGAGAAGGCCTTCGCGGTGGCCTCATCGGTCGCCTCTTCCGGCAGCAGCATCTCGTTATGCGCCTTGCCCGACGGGATCATCGGGAAGCAATTCTCCAGCGCGGCGACGCGGCAATCGAACAGCACCGGGCGCTTGATCGAGATCATCTCCTTGATCGCGCCGTCGAGATCGGACGGCTTGGTCGCCTGCAGGCCGACGCAGCCATAGGCGTCGGCGAGCTTGACGAAGTCCGGCAGCGCCTCGGAGTACGAATGCGACAGGCGGTTGCCGTGCAGCAGCTGCTGCCATTGCCGCACCATGCCCATGTACTGGTTGTTCAGAATGAAGATCTTGATCGGCAGCTCGAACTGGACCGCCGTCGACATCTCCTGGATCGTCATCTGCACCGAGGCGTCGCCGGCGATGTCGATCACCAGGCTGTCCGGATGCGCCACCTGCACGCCGACCGCGGCCGGCAGGCCGTAGCCCATGGTGCCGAGACCGCCCGAGGTCATCCAGCGGTGCGGCTCCTCGAAGCCGAAGAACTGCGCGGCCCACATCTGGTGCTGACCGACCTCGGTCGTGATGTAGGTGTCCTTGCCGCGGGTCAGCTCGAACAGGCGCTGGATCGCGTATTGCGGCAGGATGATATCGTTGTTCTTGCGGTAGGACAGCGAGTTCCGCGCGCGCCATTGCGCGATCTGCTGCCACCACGACTTGATGTCCGGCTTCTTGGCTTCCGCCTTGAACACCTGCAGCAAATCGCCGAGCACGTTGCCGGCGTCGCCGATGATCGGCACGTCGACGCGGATGTTCTTGTTGATCGAGGACGGATCGATGTCGATGTGGATCTTCTTCGAGCCCGGCGAGAAGGCGTCGGTACGGCCGGTGATGCGGTCGTCGAAGCGCGCGCCGACGCACAGCATGACGTCGCAATCATGCATCGTCATGTTGGCTTCGTAGGTGCCGTGCATGCCCAGCATGCCGAGCCAGTTCGGGCCCGAAGCGGGATAGGCGCCCAGCCCCATCAGGGTCGAGGTGATTGGGAAGCCGGTCGCCTCCACCAACTGGCGCAGCAGTTTCGAGGCCTCAGGACCCGAATTGATCACGCCGCCGCCGGAATAGATCACGGGACGTTTGGCATTGGCGAGCATCGCCACCGCCTTGCGGATCTGGGTCGCGTCGCCCTTGACGCGCGGCGTGTAGGAGATGTGCACGTCCGACTTGCGCGGCGGATGATAGGTGCCGGTCGCGAACTGCACGTCCTTCGGCACGTCGACCACGACCGGGCCGGGCCGGCCGGTGGTGGCGACATAGAAGGCCTCGTGCAGCACCCTGGCGAGGTCGTTGACGTCGCGGACCAGCCAATTGTGCTTGGTGGCGGGCCGCGTGATGCCGACCGTATCGCACTCCTGGAAGGCGTCGTTGCCGATCAGATGGGTCGGCACCTGGCCGGTGATGCAGACCAGCGGGATCGAATCCATCAGCGCGTCGGTCAGCGGCGTCACCATGTTGGTGGCGCCGGGGCCCGACGTCACCAGCACCACGCCGGGCTTGCCGGTCGAGCGGGCATAGCCTTCGGCGGCATGGCCGGCGCCCTGCTCGTGACGGACCAGGATGTGCTCGACCTCGCTCTGCTGGAAGATCTCGTCGTAGATCGGAAGCACCGCACCGCCGGGATAGCCGAAGACATGCTGCACGCCGTGATCGATGAGCGCGCGCACGATCATCGCGGCGCCGGTCATCTGATTGGGATCGTGGCTCTTGTCGGTCATGGTTCGCTCCGGATGCGCTTGTTTTTGCGCGGCTTTTGTCAGTTCTCGTCAGTTCGGCTTCGGGCAATAAAAAGGGGCCCTAGAGGCCCCATGCACACCGCCCGAATTTGGATGGCCGCTAGCCATCCCCGGCGGTGTGCCTGGGTACGACGGCGATAAGCAGTTTGGTAATAATGTTGCGCACGATACGACCCAGTCTTCCCAAAGGTTGCGCGAACATAGCGGCCAAAGCCTGAATGTCAAGGCGAGGCAAGCACTTTCGCGATTTCCGTACTCTACCGGGGTTCCGCTCGTTCGGCGAGTGTTTTTGCGCGGGCGAACGCGCATGGCTGACGGGCGTGCGGGACCGCCGGCCCGGTAGCCCGGATGGGAGCGCAGCGCAATCCGGGATAGCCTCCGCGCGGAGGGCCGGTCCCCGGATTGCGCTGCGCTCCCATCCGGGCTACGGGACTTGCCCTCGCAGCCATTTGCCCGCCGTATCCGGCTCGACCCATTCGAATTCCGGGAGCTGATGGCGGAACCAGGTGAACTGGCGCTTCGCATAATGGCGGGTATCGGCCCGGCCGATCTCGGCGGCCTCCTCGCGGCTGATCTCTCCCCTCAGGTGCCGGATCAGCGCCGGCACCCCATGGGCCTTCATCGCCGGCAGCAACGGATCGAGCCCACGCGCCGCCAGCGCCGCGACCTCGTCGAGCGCGCCGGCATCGAGCATGACACCGAACCGGGCGTCGATCCGTGCATAGAGCCTCTCGCGCTCCGGCGCGAGAAACAGCGCATGAAAATCGCCCGGCGGCAGCAGTGGCGGCAGGCCCTCGCGATGCCAGTCCGGCAGCGGGCGGCCGGTGGCCTCGACGACCTCGAGCGCGCGTGCGATGCGGGTGCGGTCGCGCGGCTTCAGCCGCTCGGCCGACACCGGATCGCGCGCTGCAAGCTCGGCATGCAGCGCCTCGACGCCGTGCTGCTCGAGCCGTGCGCGCACGCCGTCGCGCACATCGGCCGGGATCGGCGGTACCGCCGACAAGCCGCGCGTCAGCGCCTTGAAATAGAGGCCCGAGCCGCCGATGAAGATCGGCAGCCGTCCCTGCGCACGCGCCTCGCCGAGCACCTTCGCCGCATCGGCCACCCAGGCGCCCGCCGAGAAATTCACGCCGGCGTCGACATGGCCATAGAGCCGGTGCGGAACCAGCGCCTCTTCGCCTGCGGTCGGCCGCGCGGTGATGATCCGGAGGTCACGATAGACCTGCATGGAGTCGGTGTTGATCACGACCCCGCCGGTCCGCTGCGCGAGTTCGAGCGCCAGCGCCGACTTGCCGCTGGCGGTCGGCCCTGCGATAAGCACTGCCTTGTTCAACAATCCCGAATGCGCCTGCATGTCCCTCGTTGCCACGCTGATCTGCAATCCTGCAAGCCCCGCGCTCGACTCCACCATCGTCGACGGTGCGCGGGCCCTGCTGCCCTCACCCGGCCCGGCGCAGTGGCTGTTCAACGAAGTCGCCGCCGACATTCCGTTCGAGAGCGAGGACAGCAGCAGGGACGGTATCAAGGCGATCGAGGAACGCGTTCGCCAGGCCCGCGGCGACCTGCCGATCGACATCGTCGTGCAGCCTCGGATCGCCCGGCGCAAGAAGCTTTTTCTGGCCGACATGGATTCCACCATGATCGGCCAGGAGTGCATCGACGAGCTCGCCGACTTCGCCGGGCTCAAGGCCCATGTCGCTGCGATCACCGAGCGTGCGATGCGCGGCGAGATCGAGTTCGAGTCCGCGCTGCGCGAGCGGGTGGCGCTGCTCAAGGGACTGCCGGTCAGCGTGGTCGACGAGGTGCTCGACAAGCGCATCACGCTGACGCCGGGCGGCCGCGAACTGGTCATGACCATGCGCGCGCACGGCGCCTATACCTGCCTGATCTCGGGCGGCTTCACCTTGTTCACCAAGGTGGTCGCGGCGAAGGTCGGCTTTCAGGAAAACCGCGCCAACCAGTTGCAGGTCGTGGACGGCAAGCTGACCGGTGAGGTGGTCGAGCCGATCCTCGGCCGCGCCACCAAGCTCGCCACCTTGATCGAGCTCACCAAGTCCTTCGATCTCGACGAGATCGACACCCTTGTGGTGGGCGACGGCGCCAACGATCTCGGCATGATCCAGGCTGCGGGCCTCGGCGTAGCCTATCACGCCAAGCCGGCGGTCGCGGCCGCGGCCGCGGTCCGGATCGACCACGGCGATCTCACCGCGCTGCTGTACGCGCAGGGCTACCGGCGGGATGAGTTCGTGGCGGGGTAGCCGTTCGCGAAAGTCGTCATGCCCGGGCTTGACCCGGGCATCCATCTTCTTCGCAAGAACTTTGTTAGGTGATGGATTGCCGGGTCAAGCCCGGCAATGACCATCGGGGCTACTGCACGCCGAGCGCGACGAAGCGCAGTTCGCCGTCGCCGTTCGAGACCAGCAGCAGCACCGACTTCTTGCCGTCCTTCTTGAGTTGATCGACGCGCTTCTTGATGTCGGCGGCGCTCGACACCGCCTCCTGCGCCACCTCGACGATGACATCGCCCGCCGACAGCCGCTTCTCGGCGGCATCGGAATTGCCGTCGACGCCGGTGACGACGACGCCCTTCACGCTGTCCTTGATCTTGTACTTGGTGCGCAGGTCCTTGCTCAGCGCCGCGAGGTCGAGACCGAGCGCCTTCTGGGTCACCGGTTTCTCGGCGGTGTCGTCCTTCGACTTGGCGTTGACCTGCTGAACCTTCTCGTTGTCCTCGAGCCGGCCGAGCGTGACCTTGCGGGTCTCCTCATTGCCCTTGCGGATGACGACGACGTCGACTTCCTTGCCGACCGCCGTGTCGGCAACGATGCGCGACAGATCCTTCGGGTCCTTGACGTCCTTGCCGTCGAACTTGACGACGACGTCGCCGGGTTCGATGCCCGCCGGCTTGGCCGGCCCCTTGTCGTCGACGCCGGCAACCAGCGCGCCGCGCGCCGGCTTGATGTTGAGGCTGTCGGCGATCTCGTCGGTGACCTGCTGGATGCGCACGCCGAGCCAGCCGCGGCGCAGCTCGCCGAATTTCTGCAACTGGTCGACGACGCCGGCCACGGTCTTCGACGGCACCGCGAAGCCGAGGCCGATCGAACCGCCGGTCGGCGAGATGATCAGCGTGTTGACGCCGATCACCTCACCATCGAGGTTGAACAGCGGACCGCCGGAATTGCCGCGGTTGATGGCGGCGTCGGTCTGGATGTAGCTGTCATACGGGCCCTGGCTGATGTCGCGGTTCTTGGCCGAGACGATGCCCGCGGTCACCGTGCCGCCGAGGCTGAACGGGTTGCCGATCGCGACCACCCAGTCGCCGAGCCGGATCTTGTCGCTGTCGCCGAACTTGACCGCGGTGAGCGGCTTCGGCGGCTTGAATTTCAGGACCGCGAGGTCGGTCTTCTTGTCGACGCCGACCAGCTCGGCCTTGATCTTGGTGCCGTCGTTGAGGATGACGTTGATCTCGTCGGCGTCGGCGATGACGTGGTTGTTGGTGACGACGATGCCCGCGGTGTCGACGATGAAGCCCGAGCCGAGCGAGTTGGTCTTGCGCGGCTGGAACTCACCGCTCTTGTCGCCGCCCTTGCCAGGCGGCCCGCGGCGGTTCTTGAAGAAGTCGTCGAAGAATTCCTCGAACGGCGAACCCGGCGGCAGCTGCGGCATCGTCCGGTCCTTGGCCTCGACGGTCTGCGACGTCGAGATGTTGACGACGGCGTCGATCACCTTCTCGGCGATGTCGGCGATGCCTTCAGGACCGCGTGCGAACGCCGGCACGGAGCTCAGCATGCTCGCAGCACCGATCGAGATCGCGGCTCCCATCATGCGGAAGCGGCGGCTCAGGGCTGGTCTGGCAGCGGTCATGTAGGAGTTTCTCCAGAGGCAAACGGGTTCAAATGCGCTAGTTACAGAGTGCGCCCGAACGGGCATACGGCGCAAGCATCTCAGCCGGACATTTCGGCGAAAAACCGGCTGCGAGAGGCTCACGATTATGTTCAGTCTTGCTTGTCATTCCGGGGCAGCCCGACAAGGCTGAACCCCGGGGACGCAATTGCGCACCTTGGGGAATCTCGAGGTTCCCCGATGCGCAATCGCGCATTGGCGGTCATGCTTCGCATGCTCCGGAGCGGCGACTATCTTCGCACCACCCAGATCAGGACGAGCCCGGCGACCGCCGAGCCGATACCGACGATGCGCAGGATGTTGTCGGGTGTCGCCAGCGCGCTCTTCATCGCCCGGCGCATCCAGGCGGGGCTTGCCGCGAACAGAATGCCTTCGAGCACGAACAGGATTCCCAACCCGATGAGGAAGTCGCCGAACGCTATGGACTTCATCGGATGGCAGCCTCCCGCTCGATGCTTGTTGTTTTTGGTCGGCGGCGAAGCGTCATCCGCATCGCCGCCAAGTCCTGATGTTCAAGTCGTGACGTTACTGTTTCGGCGCGGCGGCCGCCTCAGGCAACTTGCCGCTTGCACCGCCGAAGTATCTGAAGAATTCCGAGTCCGGCCGCAACAGGAAACGCGTGTCGCTGGAACGCAGGCCGTTCTCATAGGCCGTCATCGAGCGATAGAACGCGAAGAAGTCCTTGTCCTTGCCATAGGCTTCGGCGAACAGGCGGTTGCGCTCGGCGTCGCCGGCACCGCGGGTCTGGTCCGCGGCCGAGTTCGCCTCGGCGACGATCACGGTCGCTTCGCGGTCGGCCTTCGAGCGGATTTCCTGCGCCTTCTGGTCGCCCTGGGCACGGAACTCGGCCGCCTCGCGCTCACGTTCGGTCTTCATCCGGTTGTAGACGGCCTGGCTGTTCTGCTCCGGCAGGTCGGCACGGCGGATGCGGACGTCGACGACCTCGATGCCGTAGCCGTCCGCTTCCCTGTCGAGCTGCTCGCGAATCCGCTGCATCAGCTTCTCGCGATCGTCACGCACCACGGTGATGAAGTTGACCTCGCCGAGCACGCGGCGCAGCGCCGCGTTCAGCAGCGTGGTCAGCTGCAGATTGGCGGCCTGGATCGAGCCGACGCTGGTGTAGTAGCGCAACGCATTCTTGATGCGATAGCGCGCGAAGGCGTCGACCACGAGCCGCTTCTGGTCGGAGGCGATCACCTCCTGCGACGGGTTTTCCAGATCGAGGATGCGCTTGTCGACGTTGATCACCGAATTCCACGGCGCCTTGAAGTGCAGACCGGGCTCGGTGACGATGTCGACCGGCTCGCCGAACCGCAAGACGATGGTCTGCTCGGTCTGCTGCACGGTGAACACCGAGCTGTAGCCGACGGCGAGCACAATGAAGAGGATGATCAGGGACACAATGCCGGTGACGGGAGACCTCATCGGGTGGCTCCCTGCTGCTGGCCGGTCGTGGCCGGTGCCGCCGGACGCCGCGGCGTCAGTTCGCCGAGCGGAAGGTAGGGCACGATGTTCTGGCCCGGGCCGCCGTCGTAAACCAGCTTCTCGGAGCCGCCGAGCACTTTTTCCATGGTCTCCAGATAGATGCGCTCGCGCGTCACGTCGGGTGCCTTCTTGTACTCTTCATAGACTTTCAGGAAGCGTGCGCTCTGGCCCTTGGCGTCGGCGACCGCCTGTTCCTTGTAGCCTTCGGCGGCCTGCAGGATCTGCGCGGAACGACCGCGCGCTTCCGGCACAATCCGGTTGGCGTAGGTCTGTGCCTCGTTCTGCTTGCGCTCGAGGTCGGCGCGCGCCGCCTGCACGTCGCGGAATGCGTCGATCACCTGCGCCGGCGGATCGACCTTCTGCATCTGCACCTGCGTGATCTGGATGCCCGCGTTGTAGGTATCGAGCGTCCTCTGCATCAGCTCCTGGACGCTCTGCTCGGTGACGTTGCGCGCCCCGGTCAGGATCGGCTGGATCTGCGAGCGGCCGATCACCTCACGCATCGCGCTTTCGGCAACCGCCTTCACGGTGCCTTCGGGATTCTGGATATTGAACAGATAGGCGCCGGCCCCACCCGGCTTGATGCGCCACAACACCGTGAAGTCGACGTCGACGATGTTCTCGTCGCCGGTCAGCATCAGGCTCTCTTCCGGCACGTCGCGCATGGTGCGGCCGCGGCGAGCGGGATCGTCGATCAGCGTCATGCCGATCGAGATCGTGTTGACGCGCAGCGCTTTCGGCAGCAGCACTGTCTCAATCGGATATGGCAGGTGATAGCGCAGGCCCGGCTGCGCATCCCGGACGTACTTGCCGAAGCGCAGCACGACGCCGAGCTCTTCAGACTGCACGCGGAAGATGCCGGTCGCGAACCAGATCGCCAGCGCGGCGACCAGCACCAGCGCGACGCCCATGCCGCTGAAATGCCCGCCGGGCAGCCACTGCTGCAGGCGATCCTGGCCGCGCCGCAGCAGATCCTCAAGATCCGGCGGCCTTGGCCCGGCTGACTGCGGACCGGTGCCCCATGGCCCTTTCGGACCCGAGCCCCAGGGCCCCCCGCCTTGATTTTTCCACGGCATCAAACATCTCCTCGGCAAGTCCGGACGGGACGCCCGGCCTCGAATGTCCGGCCCGGTTATAGGGGACCCCTAGGGCCCTTACAACGCAAGCTTCCTGGCCGGACGAGCTATGCGCCGGGGCATAATTGTCAATGCAAACATTGGTTAACCCCGGCCGCGCCGACGATATGTCACATAGGAGAAGTCGGCACTGTCGTCCGGGCCTGCCGGATTTCGCACGCGCGCCACCTCGTCCCATAGCTGCGCATCGATTTTGTCGAACCGCGTGTCGCCGTCCGGCCGGGCATGGACCTCGGTGATCTCAAGGCGATCGGCGGTGCCCATCCATTGCGCGTAGATTTCCGCGCCACCGATGATTGCAATCTCAGTGGCGAAACGCCGCAGCGCGTCACCAAGCGCAATGGCGCGGGCGTTGTCAAACGACGTCGTGACGATGGCGCCGCGCGCGCGGTAGTTGGGATCGCGCGTTACCACGATGTTGGTGCGGCCCGGCAGCGGCCTGTGCAGGGACTCAAAGGTCTTGCGCCCCATCACGACGGGCTTGTTCAGCGTGATCGCCTTGAAACGCTGCTGGTCGGATTTCAGCCGCCACGGAATGGCGTTGTCGCTCCCGATCACGCCGTTCTCGGCGACCGCTACGACGAGCACGATCTCCATCAGCGCGCCCCTTCCGCGAGAGCCGACAGCGCCTCGCCGGAGACGCGGCAAATCGTCCATTCGTCCATCATCTCGGCGCCGAGCGACTTGTAGAATGCAATCGACGGCGCGTTCCAGTCGAGCACCGCCCATTGCAGGCGCGACCAGCCATTGGCGAGGCATTGCTTCGCCAGATGCACCAAGAGCGCCTTGCCGATGCCCTTGCCGCGCAGCGCCGGACGCACGAAGAGGTCTTCGAGATAGATGCCGTGGCGGCCGGCGAAGGTCGAGAAATTGACGAACCAGACCGCGAAGCCGACAGGTTCGCCGTTCCATTCCGCGATGTCGCAATAGAGCTGTGGGTTGGCGCCGAACAGCGCCTCGGCGATATCGGCCTCGCTGGCGTGAACCTCGTGCAGAAGCTTTTCGTATTCGGCGAGTTCGCGGACCAGCGAGAACACCAGTCCGGCCTCATCGGGCCGCGCGCGGCGGATCGTCAGCGACATTCAATCCCTCGGACCGCAACTCATACCGCGACCTCGGCCTTGATGTGCGGATGCGGGTCGTAACCTTCGAGTTTGAAGTCTTCGTAGCGGAACGCGAAGATATCCTTCACGTCCGGATTGATCGCCATCGTCGGCAACGGCCGCGTCGGCCGCGTCAACTGCAGGCGCGCCTGCTCGAGATGGTTGGAGTAGAGGTGCGCGTCGCCGAGCGAGTGCACGAAATCGCCGGGCTTCAGCCCGGTCACCTGCGCGACCATCATGGTGAGCAGCGCATAGGAGGCGATATTGAAGGGTACGCCGAGGAAGACGTCGCCCGAGCGCTGATAGAGCTGACAGGACAATTTGCCGTTCGCGACATAGAACTGGAACAGGCAATGGCACGGCGGCAGCGCCATCTTGTCGACCTCGGCCGGATTCCAGGCGCTGACGATCAGCCGCCGCGAATCCGGATTGCGCTTGATCATCTCGACCACGCCAGCGATCTGGTCGATGCTACGGCCATCCGGCGCGGGCCACGACCGCCATTGCGAGCCGTACACCGGACCGAGGTCGCCGTTGGCGTCGGCCCATTCGTCCCAGATCGTGACGCCGTTGTCGTTGAGATATTTGATGTTGGTGTCGCCGGCGAGGAACCAGAGCAGCTCGTGCACGATCGCCTTCAGCGGCAGCCGCTTGGTGGTCAGCATCGGGAAGCCGGCCGCGAGGTTGAAGCGCATCTGATGACCGAAGATCGACAGCGTCCCGGTGCCGGTGCGGTCGTGCTTCTCGGCACCGTCGGCGAGGATGCGTTCGAGCAGGTCGTGATACTGGTTCATGGCGTCTGTTTCGGGCTTTCGAGAGAACGGCCAATGTAGCGGCCAAGGCCGCCGGTCGGCACGCTGATTCGGCTGAACACACCGATTATACCCTGAAAAGTGAGCACTCCGCGCCAAACGACAAGGGGCGGAACTCGCGTCCCGCCCCCTATCCTATCCACTTGATTGTACTGGATTAAGTTGCCGGCTTGAGCACCGGCGTCCACTTCGCGATCTCGTTCTTGACGAGGGTCGCGAGAGCCTCCGGCGTACGGTTGGCGGGTGCCGGGATCACGCTGCCGAGGTCGAGCAGGCGCTTGCGGACATTCTCATCGTCGAGCGCCTTGATGGCCGCGGCATTCAACGTGGCGATGATGGCGGGCGAAGTTCCCTTCGGCGCGAAAATCGCATTCCAGGCCTGGGCCTGGAAGGCCGGCAAGCCGGCTTCCGTCGTGGTCGGCACATTGGGCAGCGACGGGTTGCGCTCGGGGGTGGCGACCGCATAGGCCTTGATGGTGCCGGCGTTGATCTGCGGCACCGCGTTGACGATCTGGTCGCACATGTAATCGACCTGGCCGGCGACCAGCGCATTCATGGCCGGGCCGGTGCCGTTGAAGGGCACGCCGACCGGTTTGACGCCGAGGATCGAGTTCAGGAGCTCGCAGGAGGCGTGCGAGACCGAGCCGATGCCGGCATGCGCGGCGTTGACCTTCTCGGCATTGGCCTTCACGTAGGCGACGAATTCCTTGAGATCCTTCGGCGGGAAGTCCTTGCGGGCAAGGATCAGGATCGGCGTGCCGGCGAGCAGCGCGACGGGCTCGAAATCCTTTTCCGGGTGATAGGCAAGCTTCGGATAGAGCGGCACCGAGGCGGCGTGCGTGCCCATATGCCCTGTAATCAACGTATAGCCGTCATTGGCGGCGCGTGCGGCGCGCGTCGTCGCGGTGGTGCCGCCGGCGCCGACCACGTTCTCGATCACGATGCTCTGTCCCAGCGTCTGCGCCATGTGCGCGGTGACGATGCGCGAGATGACATCGGTCGGGCCGCCGGCTGCGAACGGCACGATCATGGTGATGGTGCGGGTCGGATAATTTTGCGCAGACGCCGGCATGGCGAATGCGCCGAGCGCGACAAATGCCGAAAGGCATGCGCCCGCAAGCGAGCGAATGGACATCATCTCAATTCCTCCCGGGAACGTTTGACCAATAAAAATGCCGGCCAAATCGGCCGGCATTTTCATTTCACGGGACGACATCGAGTGTCGATTCGACTTCCGCCTGCGGCGCGCCGACGCAGGGCCGACGGCTCGCTCAGCCCTCGGATTCCACGAACACTTCGTCGCGCTTGGCACGCAAGGTCGGCAGCACGGCAAGCACCAGGAGACCGGCCGCGATCGCCAGCAGCACCGCCGACAGCGGCCGCGAGACGAACACGCTCCAGTCGCCGCGCGAGATCAACAGCGCGCGACGCAGGTTCTCCTCCATCAGCGGGCCCAGCACCATGCCGAGCAGCAGCGGTGCCGGCTCGAAATCATGCTTGATCAGCCAATAGCCGACCAGGCCGAACACGCCGGCGAGCACGACGTCGACCGGCGCGTTGTTCACCGAGTAGATGCCGATCGCGCAGAACACCACGATCGAGGGGAACATCAGCCGGTACGGCACGCGCAGCAGACGGACCCAGATGCCCACCAACGGCAGGTTGATGATGATCAGCATCAGATTGCCGATCCACATCGAGGCGATCATGCCCCAGACCAGATCGGGCTGCTTCTGCATCACCTGCGGACCCGGCACGATGCCGTGGATGGTCATCGCGCCGACCATCAGCGCCATCACCGCGTTCGGCGGGATGCCGAGCGTGAGCAGCGGGATGAACGAGGTCTGCGCCGCGGCGTTGTTGGCGCTTTCCGGCGCCGCCACGCCCTCGATCGCGCCGCGGCCGAACCGCTTCGGATCCTTCGCCAGCTTCTTCTCCAGCGTATAGGCCGCGAACGAGGCGATCACGGCGCCGCCGCCCGGCAGGATGCCGAGGATCGAGCCGAGCACGGTGCCGCGCAGGATCGCAGGCGTGGAATCCGCGATGTCCTTCCTGGTCGGCATCAGACCGGTGATCTTCTGCTGCACCAGGTTGCGGTTCATCTCGGCGCCGTGGTCGAGGTTGCGGATGATCTCGGCGAAGCCGAACACACCCATCGCCACGGTGGCAAAGCCGAGACCGTCGGCGAGTTCGGGGATGTTGAAGGCCATGCGCGAGGCGCCGGTCTCGATGTCAGAGCCGACCATCGACAGCAACAGGCCGAACACGATCATCGCGATCGCCTTCAGCACCGAGCCCTTGGCGAGCACCACCGCGAAGATCAGGCCGAGCACCATCAGCGAGAAATATTCAGCCGGACCGAACGCCAGCGCGAGCTTGGTCAGCGGCGCGCCGAGCACGGCGATCAGCACGGTCGCGACGCAGCCGGCGAAGAACGAGCCGATCGCGGCGATCGCCAGAGCCGGACCGGCGCGGCCCTGCTTGGCCATCTGGTGGCCGTCGAGCGCGGTGACGACGGAGGTCGCCTCGCCCGGAATATTGACCAGGATCGAGGTGGTCGAGCCGCCATATTGCGCGCCGTAATAGATGCCGGCGAGCATGATCAGCGCACCGACCGGCGGCAGGCCGAAGGTGATCGGCAGCAGCATGGCGACGGTGGCGATGGTGCCGATGCCCGGCAGCACGCCGACCAGCGTGCCGACCAGTGCGCCGATCAGGCACATCAGAAGGTTGATCGGCGAGAATGCGACCGCGAAACCGTGGGCGAGATTGGCAAACAGTTCCATCACGCCCTCACTGGATCAGGAAACGCGGGAACATCGGCATCGGAAGTCCCAGCACATAGGGGAAAAGCAGCGCGCAGCCGAGGGTCAGACAGGCGCCGACAATGATGGCCTCGACCAATTTCGTCTCCTGCGAGCCCATCGCCGCGATCATGAAGGCGGCAAAGGCGGAGACCACAAGCCCGAGCGGCCGGATCGCCAATGCGAAGAACACGATTGCGGCGGATACGAACAACGGGCCGCGCCAGGAATAGGCCGCGATATGCGGGCCATTCTGCAGAACTCCCATCAGCGCGACACCACCGCCGAGCAACAGCAGCAGCACGGCGAACATGCGCGGCGCGGTTCCGGCGCCGAACGAAAATCCGTGCATGCCCTGCAAATCGCTCGAGGCCCACAAGGCAAACAGCGCAACCGCCATCATGGCGAGCCCGCCGACAAAATCCTGCGGACCGCGCACCCATTTCGGCAAGATCGATTTGACCGGCGCCTCGCTCGGCGTATCGCTCATGACTTCGCTTCCCCCGTCAGGGCTGTCCCGCCCGTTTTGATTGAATGGCTTGGTTTGTGGTGCGTTGACCGAAAGCCTTGCTAGCGATTTTCGTCAGATAACGCCAGCGAAACCCAAAAGGCCTCCGGCCAGCAACATCCACAAAGGGTTGATCCGCGTCGCAAAAGCAAGCGCGGCCGCGACAATGGTGATCAGGACCGCGATCCAACTTTGGTCTGAGGTCTGCGCCACGATCAGGCCGGAGGCCGCCATCAGACCGATCGACAGCGGAACCAGTGCCGCCTGGATCATCGCCGGCCAGCGCGCCTCGCGCGAGCGATCGAGGAAACGGCTCACATAATAGGCAAGCAGCGCGGTCGGTCCGCACATCGCCACCGTCGCGGCCAACGCCCCGGCGACGCCTGCGACAGAATAGCCTATCAAGGTCACGATCAGCACGTTCGGCCCCGGCGAGAGCTGCGAGATCGCGAATACGTCGGCGAACTGCTTGTCGGTCAGCCAGTGATGCACGTCGACGGCGGCACGGTGCATTTCGGGAATCGCCGAATTGGCGCCGCCGACCGCAAACAGCGACATCAGGCCGAAGGTCCAGACCAGCGCCGCGATCGGGTTGGACTCCGAGCTCATGCCCGCACCATGCGGCGCGCCAGGACCGTCGTCGCAATGCTGAGCGGGATCGCCACCAGCAGCACGATCTGGAGCGGCCAGCGGATCAGTCCGATCGCGACGAAAACAGCAGCCAGAATGACGAGGCCCGTGACATCGCGCCGCTTCAGGAGCGGCATCATCATCTTGAAGACGACGGCGAACAGCAGCCCGACCGCGGCGCAGGCGACGCCGGCGAGCGTCCGGCGCAGCACGTCGATGTCGCCGTAACGGGCATAGAGCGCGGCAAGGATGGTCGCGATCACCATCGGCGGCCCGACCAGCCCGGCGAAGGCCGCGAGCCCGCCGGCTATGCCGCGAAAGCGCGAGCCGAATACGACCGACAGGTTGACGATGTTCGGACCTGGCAGGAAATGGCACAGCGCGAAGGTCTCGTTGAACTCCTCCGCGGTCATCCAGCGGTGCTGCTCGACGATCGCGCGGCGGGCCCAGACCAGAACCCCGCCAAAGCCGGCCAGCGACATCTTGGCAAAGGCCAGGAACAGCTCGAGCAGGCCGGGCTGGTGGGGCGGCGATGGTACGGGGGCATCCGGCGCCGGGGCGGCAACCGGCGGAGATTCCGGGGGCATGGACGAAACCTAGAACGGCGCCGGGACAGCGCCAAGACCTTGGCCAGCCCCAAATCGGCGGGTTTTCACAGCCGAAAGGACCTGAATCGGCTCTGTTTTTCTAAGACTTTGCCGCTATATTGGGGGTGCCGGTTCGCCGGCTATGGAAATAAATGACCGTCGCAATAAACCATTCGGACCCGGGGGCGGTACCCGGCGCCTCCACCAAAACCCATCCGTCGCGGTGGCTTTCGGCGGGGGCGAAATAGGATCGACGAGGGCGTAAAGGGCGTGTTTTTTCTCGGTATGGTTCCGCCGACATCGGGCCAATGCAATAGTTGCCAACGACAACTTTGCTCCGGTTGCTCAGGCTGCGTAACGCAGTTTGAAAGACCATCTTAAAGTCCTAGCGGGTTAAGCTCCGCTAGGCGGGGTTCGGAGGCACCTGGCAACAGAAGCCTCCACTTTATCCCTTGTTTCCCAATCGGGCGTCCGCGCGCATTTCAGCGGCCAGCCCTGCTGATTTCCGGCTCCCGGCGGGGTAGCATGGCAAAAGGGCGAGTCGGACGGTCCGGCGCCGCCCCGGCGGGCATTTTCGAAGCGACAGGATCACCATGGCGACCGATCACATCCGATATGACGTGCTGGCGCGCGATGCGCTGCGCGGGGTGCTGCGCCGGGTGCTGTCCGACGCCGCCGAGCATGGCCTGCCGGGCGAGCATCATTTCTACATCACCTTCCTGTCGCACGGCGACGGCGTGAAGCTGTCGCCCCGGCTGCTCGCGCAGTATCCGGAGGAGATGACCATCATCCTGCAGCACCAGTTCTGGGATCTGGTGGTGACCGAGGATCGCTTCGAGGTCGGCCTGTCGTTCGGCGGGATTCCCGAGCGGCTGACCGTGCCGTTCGCCGCGGTGACGCGCTTCCTCGATCCGTCCGCGCCGTTCGATTTGCGCTTCGATGTCTCGGACGCATTGTCCGAAGAAGCCCCTCCCGCCACCGCACCGGCCTCTCCCCTGCCCGCCCCTGCGGCCCACGCAGCGGCCGAGACCGAGAGCGCCGAGACCGAGCAGGAGCCCGCGAAGCCCAGCGAAGGCGCCGAGGTCGTGCGGCTGGACCGCTTCCGCAAGAAATAATCTAAGCGCAGATCACGCCTCGACCTTGTAGGATGCTTGCCGGGATCGGGATGACAAATCGTCATCGCGGCCTACCTTCTGCATGAACGTGCCCTTCACGCGGACGCTGTCGCGTTGCCGCGCCGGGCCACGTTTTGATGACGCAACGGCAAGCATCCACGGAAAGCATGATGGCTCGATCGACGATCCCCTCCAAGGCAAAGACCCGCAGCGAGACCGACAGCTTCGGTCCGATCGACGTTCCCGCCGACCGCTATTGGGGCGCGCAGACCGAACGCTCGCGGCAGAATTTCAAGATCGGCCACGACCGCATGCCGATCGCGATCGTCCATGCACTCGGCATCGTGAAGCTTGCGGCCGCGGAGACCAATCGCGAGCTCGGCCAGCTCGATGCGCGCCGCGCCGGCGCCATCATCCGCGCAGCCAAGGAAGTAATCGAAGGCAAGCTCGACGACAATTTCCCGCTGGTGGTCTGGCAGACCGGTTCGGGCACGCAGAGCAACATGAACGTGAACGAGGTGATCGCCAACCGCGCCAACCAGATGCTCGGCGGCGAGCTTGGCGCCAAGAAGCCGATTCATCCGAACGATCACGTCAACATGAGTCAGTCGTCGAACGACTCGTTTCCGACCGCGATGCATATCGCCGCAGCGAGCCGCATCGTCGCCGATCTGATTCCGGCACTCACCGAACTGCATCGCGCGTTGCGCAACAAGGAGAAGGCGTTTGCCAAGATCGTCAAGATCGGGCGCACCCACACCCAGGATGCGACGCCGCTGACGCTCGGCCAGGAATTCTCCGGCTACGCCGCGCAGGTCGAGAGCGGCATCGCGCGGCTGCGCGTCGCGGTGAAAGATCTGTTTTCCGCTCGCGCAGGGCGGCACCGCCGTCGGCACCGGCCTCAACTCGAAGCCGCGATTTGCGAAAACCTTCGCGCGCCACGTCGCCAAGATCACCAAGCTGCCGTTCACCAGCGCGGCCAACAAGTTCGAGGCGCTGGCTTCCAACGACGCCTATGTGCTGGTGCACGGCGCGATCAACTCGGTGGCGACCGGCCTGTTCAAGATCGCCAACGATATCCGCTTGCTCGGCTCGGGCCCGCGCTCGGGCCTCGGCGAGTTGATCCTGCCCGAGAACGAGCCGGGCTCGTCGATCATGCCGGGCAAGGTCAACCCGACCCAGTGCGAAGCCATGACCATGGTCTGCTGCCAGGTGTTCGGCAATCAGACCACGATCACCGTCGCCGGCAGCCAGGGCCATTTCGAGTTGAACGTGTACAAGCCTGTGTTGGCATACTGTATGATAAATTCCATTCAGTTGCTGTCTGACGTTGTCCGCTCATTTACCGAGCATTGCGTTGTCGGAATACGCGCCGACGAAAAGCGCATCAACGAACTGATGCAGCGCTCGCTGATGCTGGTCACCGCACTCGCACCGAAGATCGGTTACGACAACGCAGCCAAGGTCGCCAAGTCGGCGCATGCGCGCGGAACGACGCTGAAGGAAGAGGCTTTGCGGCTCGGATTTGTTTCCGCGGATGAATTTGATCGCCTCGTGCAGCCGGACAAAATGACACACCCGGGCTAAAGCGAAGCGCGCATTGTCCGGATAATTACGGTCAGCGCGCGTGATATAATTATGGATCATAACGCCTAAAGACTAAGGCGCGTTACCTATGAGCTCTGCGCTGGCGCATGGTACAGACGTCTAGTTTTCGCAGAGCGAAACGGATTCTTTGATGCTATCAGAGCATCAAACGGGGATTCGGGATGGATATCGAGCCGGGCGCGTAGCGCAGTTGCTCTTGCTTTCGTCACGATGCATCACCAATTCCGCTCTGGGGACGATGAGGACGACGAGCATGGGCGACGTGGTCAACTTGAAACGATTCAAGAAGCGCGGTGAGCGCGAACAAGCAGCGAAGCAGGCCGAAGCCAATCGTGCGCTATTCGGTCGCACCAAATCCGAACGAGCGCGTGACGAATTCCTCGGCGAGCGCAACGCGCGTGTGCTCGATCAGCACCGCATCGAAAATGGAGACGCATCATGAAGTCTCCCGTCGTCAAGCGCTCGATTGTCGTCGCCGGACACAAGACCAGCGTCAGCCTCGAAGAAGCCTTCTGGAATGGCATGAAGGAGATTTCCGGTCTGCGGAACATGACGCTGTCGGAGTTGGTCGGCGAGATCGACAACAACCGTCAGCAGGGCAATTTGTCCTCCGCGATCCGGCTGTTCGTGCTCGACTACTTCCGCTCGCGCGCCACGCCGGCGGTGCCCACGGATGTCAGGCCGCAACAGGTTGACACGCGTCAGCAGGCCTGACGGCCGTCTCCGACCGTCGCCACCAGTAGACGGTCGTTCCGCTGCGCGGGCTCAGCATGAAGGTCAATCGGATCGTCGCGAACGTTGCCGCACCGGACACAGCGGCAGCGAAGTCGTTTTATCGCGACGTGCTTGGCCTCGAGCCCCTGATGGATTTCGGTTGGGTTGCGACTTATGGCTCATCCGAAACAATGCAGGCTCAAATCAGCTTCGCTTCCGAAGGTGGCTCCGGCACGCCGGTGCCTGATCTCTCCATTGAGGTTGACGATCTCGACGAGGCCCTGCGCCGAATGAAGGCAGCCTGCATCGCGATCGAATACGGACCGGCGGACGAGCCATGGGGCGTGCGGCGCTTCTTCGTCCGCGATCCCTTCGGCAAGCTGATCAATATTCTCCAGCACCGATCATGAGCCAGCGCTTCGTTTGACGCGCTGTCTTGACGCGAACCGGTGCCCACTTCGCTTGAAAGCGCGTTTAGTTCTGCATCGCCGGCCGCTGCGGTGGATTGGCGACCTGCGGCGTCAGCGACAGCGGGGGCCGCAGCGGCTTTGGCCTGGCCGCGCCGGGCGCCGGCTTGACCTCGATCGGCGGCGGCAGCGGCGCCAGCTGCGGCTGGCTCGCAAGCGAC
Organism: Bradyrhizobium sp. USDA 4506; assembly: GCF_054058795.1. Lineage (NCBI taxonomy): Bacteria > Pseudomonadati > Pseudomonadota > Alphaproteobacteria > Hyphomicrobiales > Nitrobacteraceae > Bradyrhizobium > Bradyrhizobium sp. USDA 4506. Next base: position 4,553,763 of record NZ_JBSSBM010000002.1, read on the forward strand.
GCGGGCGGCGCAATGGCGGGCGCGGTGGCGGCCGGCGGGACAGTCGGCGGCCGCGGCGCAACGATCTTCGGCTTCGCCGGCACGCGGCGCGGATCAGGACCAGGCCCCGGCAAGTTGGCGGAAGGCACGCCTGCCGAATTCGGGTTGGATGCATCCGGCGCCGGCTCGGCCGGATGCGGAAGCGCCGTTTGGGTCGGCGGCGGCGCCGGTTCGCCGCGCTCGATGGCGTCGAGCCGCTTGGTCTCCCGGTCGATCGCGCGCACCGCAAGCCACGACGACAGCGCCGCAATGTCGATGCTGCGCGACAATCCGTCGGGCGTGCCAACGGCAAGCAGCTGGATTTCCGGTCGGCTGTTGGCCGTGCCGACCTGCGTCGATGCCAGGGCGGCGCGGATGTCGGCCTGGTCGGCCGGAATGTCGTAGCCGCCGGATACGGTCGCATTGGCACCGTTCGCCGCGAGCGTGGTGGCGCCGACCCGGAGGCGGCCGTCGCGGATGTTGAAGGGGATTTGCGCCGAAGCAATCGACAGCGCGCCGCTCGCGAGCACCGGTTCGACGATCTGCCGCAGCCGCGTGTCGTCGGTCGCCTGCCCGGAATCGCTGGCGCGGATCGCAACCTCCAAGGCGCGCGGATCGAGGCCCGGAAGGCTCAGTCCCTCCAGCGTCACGGTGCCGCTGCCGGACAGCGCGCCGGTCAACGCCGAGGCACTGCGGCCCTGCGTCAACAGCGTCATCTGCATCGAGGCGCGTCCCTTGGGCATCGCGAGACTGCGGTAGCGCAAGGCTGAACTGTCGATGCCGGACAGCCGCACATTGGCGCTGAGCGCAAGTCCGTTGGCGCCCTGTCGCGCATCGATGGTGGCGGTCGCCTCGCCGCCGCCGATCTTGCCCTTGATGCCGTCGAAGGTCAGCGACTGCCCATCCGACCTGATGGTGCCGCTGACCGGCTGCAGCTCGGCGCCACCCGGCAGCAGGCCATGCAGCGCTTCGAACGTGACCTTGCCGCGCCAGGCGCTTGTGAGGCCCTGGCCGAGCGGCTCCGTCGCATCGTGACCGGCCGCGCCGATCGCGGCCGCGAAAATCGGCGCCAGCGTGATCTGATCGAGACCGACTTCGCCGTCGACGCTTTTCTGATCGGCGAGCGTCAGCGCCAAATGACCGCGCAGCCGTGAACCGGCGATGATGCTGTCGAGATCGTCGAAGGTCAGCTTGTCGCCCGCGAGCGTCAGCTTCGACGACAGGCGGATGTTTGCGACCGGATCGGCTGGCTTCAGATTGAGCAGCGGACTGATGTCGGCGCTGCGGACGCGGAGGCTGATGCTCGATTTGCCCGCGTTGGCCCCGTCCTTGGTCCAAGGCTCCGCGGTCCCTTCGGCATCCACGTCGAGCCCTGCGCCCCAGAGCCTTGCCTTCAGCCGCAACGGCGCGCCCCACGCGCCGATCGCCGTGCCCTCGAATTGCGTCGAGCCGGCACCGGCTGCGACCGCATGGTCAAGCCCAAGCAGCGCCAGCAAAGCATTGCCATCGCCTGCCGAGAATTTCGTCTCCGCTGCAACCTCGTTGCGGCGAAGTGCATCGAAATCCAGCGCACGGATTGCAGCCACCTGCGGCGTCGCCGAGATCACCGTGTTGCCTTTGAGCTGCGGCGTGTCGAGATCGAGCGTCGCGCGCGCGCTGACGCGATCGGCCGCCTTGCCCTTGCCGAGGTCGAGCGCGAGCCTGGCGCGAACCGGGCCGGCATCCGCGCGGAGCACGCCAAGCCGCGCGGCCAGCGCCGGCGCGAACGGCTGAACCACAGCGGTCAGCCGGCCAAGCGACGCGGCGGTCGCGTCGACCGCGAGCTTGCCGGTCGAATTAGCGCGGTCGAAATTGCCATTGCCGTCCAGCGTGACGTTGTCGGGCTGGCCGATCTTGACGCGCTCGAGCACGATATTCTTCGGGCTATAGGCGATCTTCGCCAGCAGCGGCCGCAATTCCTGCCCGGAAGAGACCGCACGCCCAACGTCGAGCGACAGCTGCGCCTCGTCGGGCCATTCGCCTTGCGGACCGGCCAGCGAGCGGATCAATGCCGCGGTCGCGTCGAGATCGAGCCGCTCCGCCTTCAACTGCGCCTCGACCTTCGAGCCGCTGGTCGCCTCGCGGTGCGTAACCGCGACGCGGCCCTCGAGCGTGCCGCCCTCAATCTCCGCCTTCATCGCATCGATCGAAAAGCCCGATGGTGACACCATGACGTCGCCGCGCAAACGCAGCGGCCTCTGGCTGCGATAGGTGGCGTCGCCGCGCCCCTGCAGCCAGGTCATCAGCGCGTCGGGATCGGACGATTCGATGTTGAGCGCGGTCTTGAAGCTGTTCGCCGCTCCAGCTTGCGCGCTGGCACCGCTCATCGAGACCCGCGTGGATCCCGGCGCGCGAAATTCCAGCCGGCGCACCGTCCATGATTTCGCATCCGATCGCAGCTCCGCCGAGATGTCCTGCAATGGACGGCCGCCGAGCATGATCTGCTCGGATGCCAGCTCCACCTGCGCCGGTATCGGGCTTTGCGGAAGACCCGACAACACCGCGCGCATCGCCGGCAGCACGCGGACCGGCTCGACATTGCCATTGCTGCTATCCTTGGCGGCGAACTTGTCGCCGTCGAGCTGCCGCGCCGTAAGCGAGGCGCGCAGCAGCGGCGACGCACCGAAACGCAGATCGCCATTGCCGGCGAGCTTCAGCGCACGGTCCTCGGCGCCATAGCTCACGTCGATCTGGTCGAGCCGCGCCGCCGAATAATCCGATTTCACCTTGGCCGCGATCCGCCATGGCGGCGCATCGCCGCCGCGCTGACCGGGCGCACCCGCCAGCGTCAGCGTGCCCTCGAACCGCGGCGCGCGGGCCTCGAAGGTCAGGATGCCGTCGAGATCGGCCGACACCGGCCGCTGCCCGGGATCGACGCTGAAGTGCAGGCGGGTGCCGCTACCATCGGCGCTTTGTCCCGAGGAGACCCGAAACGGGTAGCGGTTGCCGTCAAACATGAAATTGCCGTCACCGCGGATCGCGCCGGCAAGCGAGCGGACGTCGCCGCTGAAGGCAATGTCGTTCAGCTCGAGCGTGCTGCGGCTCGCGGCATCATGCAGCGCGATGCGGCCGGTCAGGTTGAGCCGGTCGATCGCCAGCGAAGCGAGGTTGAAGCTTCCGCTCGACGGCGACCAGTCGATCCGCCCTTTCGGATCCAGCCCGAGATCGAGCGACACGCCGTTGATGGTGAGTTCGTTCGCGCGCCACTCGCCGCGCATCAGCGAGCTCAGGCTGAACTCCACGTCGAGATTGGCAGCCCGAATCTTGCCGAGGTCGTTGGCGCCGCCGACGGTGACCGTCTTCAACCGCAGCGAGGGTGCCGGCAGCAGCCGCGCGTCGAGATTGCCGGCGACGCGAATCGGCACGCCGATGATCTTGGACGCCTCCGCCTCGAACTGCGGCCGGAACTGGTTCCAGTCAACGAAATATGGACCGACCAGCGCCGCGACCAGTGCAAGAATGAAGGCAATTGCCAGGCCGAGCAGCGTCGTCTGCACGGTGTCTCCCTTTGAGCCAGCTCCGGGGCAGCCTCCTCATGCTGAACCCTTTGCCAACCTCTGGCCGGAGCAACCTAAATATAGAGACAAGTACGGCGAAGTCACAGCCGGTTTACTGCTGGGACTCTGGACAGATGGTTGATTTCCCGTTCAAGCGTGCGTGTGCCGGCCCCGCCGCGGATCGCTGACCCGCGGGAACGTCACCAGCTCGCCGGCAGCCGCTTCAGCCCGCGCAGCACGAAGGTCGGCCGCCACTCCGGATTTTCCGCGTCATCGAGCCGCAGGTCGGGAATCCGGCGCAGCAGTGTCGAGATCGCGATCTCGGCCTCGATCCGCGCCAGCTGGGCGCCGAGGCAGAAATGGATGCCGCCGCCGAACGACAGCGGCTTGACGTTCGGCCGCCGGATGTCGAGCCTTTCGGGGTGATCGGGGTAGACAGCCTCGTCGTGATTGGCCGAGCCCAGGAGGCACAGCACGCTCTCGCCCTTCGGGATGCGCTTGCCACCGAGGTCGTCGATATCCTCCAGCGCGACACGGCCGGTCAGCTGCACTGAGGAATCGTAACGCAGGAACTCCTCGATCGCATTGGTGATCAGGCCGGGATTGGCCTTCAGCAGCGCAAGTTGGTCCGGGTTGCGGAACAGCGCCAGCAGGCCGTTGCCGATCAGGTTCACGGTCGTCTCGTGGCCGGCGCCGAACAGCAGGATGATGTTGCCGGTCAGTTCCTCGTTGGTGAGCTTCTGGCCGTCCTCTTCGGCCTGCACCAGCTGGGTGGTGAGGTCGTCGCCGGGCTGCTTGCGGCGCAGCTCGAACAGCTGATGGAAATACATCGCCGCCATCGCATTGGCGGCGTTGCCCTGCTTGATTTCCTCGGGCGTCAGCGGCACCGGCTCGAGGATGCGGCCACCATCGCGCGAACCGTTGTAGAAGGCCTCGCGGTGTTCCTCGGGGATGCCGAGCATGTCGCAGATGATCGTGACCGGCAGGCGGAACGCGAAATCCTCGATCAGGTCCATCTTGCCTTGCGGAATGATGCGGTCGAGCGTCTCGTCGACGACGTGCTGGATGCGCGGCCGCATGTCCTCGACCCGCCGCGCGGTGAAGGCCTTGACGACAAGGCCGCGCAGGCGGGTGTGGTCGGGCGGATCCTGCTGCAGCATCCAGTGGCTCATGCTGCGGAAGACCGGCTCGTCCATGATCTTCGGACCGTAGCGGCGGATCGAGCGCTCGGCAAAATCCTTGCCGAACCGCTTGTCGCGCAGCACGAGGCTCGCCTCGGCGTGCCGGCTGGCGACGAAAGCGCCGTGCACATTGACATGCATCGGATCGAGGCGGCGCAGCCGCTCGTAGTACGGATAGGGATTGCGAATGAATTCAGGCGCCAGTGGATTGAAAAGCGGCTCGCCGCTCGCCGGCTGAACTTGCTCGTTCATGGTGACCTCGTTCGCTCGCGACGCCGGTGCCTAAAAAGGCTGGCGTGCCCTGGTGTCATCCTCAAGTCCGCATCATCACGGATGCGGCTGTTCTGGTTCTGTCGAATGCAACTCGATACACTCTTGTATCGAGTTGCATTGTGCCCTAAAATGCGCCGATGTCAAGGGTTCGAACCAGACCGACACGGGACGACACCTGCGAGAAGCTGTTCGAGGCGGCGGCGCGGGTGTTCGAGGAACAGGGCATCGGCGGCGCCAGCATCGAGGCGATCGCGGCCGCGGCGGGCTTCACCCGCGGCGCCTTCTATTCGAACTTCAAGAGCAAGGACGAGCTGATCTTCGCGATGCTCGAGGATCACGTCGAGCAATCGATCCGGCGCAATCTCGATTTGCTCGCCCGGCACAACAACCTGGCCGACTTCCTCGAGGCGCTGCGCACCATGGATCGCAGCCGGCAGGATCCGCTCGGCCGCTCCCCTCTCCTGCACATGGAGATGATCCTGTTCGTGGCGCGCGCCGAGAAGCGCCGGCCCGAGCTCGCCAAGCGTCTGCACGCGCGGCGCAAGCTGATCGCCGACATCGTCACGACTGCGCAGAAGAATAGCGGCAGGAACGGCAGACTCGATCCGGATTGGACCGGAGCGATCGTGCTGGCGCTGGAAGATGGCTTCCGCCTGCACCGCCTGATCGATCCGGAAACCACCCCCGCCGACAGTTGCCTGCGCGCGATCACCGACCTGCAGCGCGCGATCGGCGTTTCGTCGGCCTGATGCGTCAGGCCTCGCTTGCGGCCTTGTGCATCTGTCCGGCGACGGCGCGGACCTTGCGGGGCGAGGCCTGCCAGATCGCAAATGCCGACAGCAGGCTGACGGCGATCCCGAGCAGGAAGGCGCTGGTGTAGCTGCCCGAGAGATCATAGAGCTGGCCGGTGATCCAGGGGCCCGCAGCGCCGCCGGCAAGCGCAGCCAGCATCACGGTGCCGAAGATGCTGCCGTAATGCTTGCCCTGGAAGATCTCCAGCACGACCGGTCCCATCACGGATGTCAGGCCATAGCCAAGCGCGCCCTGGGTGAAGACCATGAGATAGATCAGCGTCATGTTGGGCCAGTATTTCAAGGCGGCGAGCGCGGCGAAGCAGATCACAAAGCCGAAGCAGGATATCGCCCACACCCATTCCCGGCCGATGCGATCGGAGAGATGCCCGAGCCAGATCTGGCCGGGAATGCCGAGCAGGCTGACGACCCCAAGCGCCCAGACGCTGACGCTGGAGCTGAAGCCGATGTCGAGCAGGAATTTGGTCTGATGCACCTGCACCGCGTACCAGATGTACAGGCCGCAGAAATAACCGGTCGCGATCCACCAGAACCGCGCGGTGCGCAGCGCACGCGACAGCGTCCAGTCGGTGCCGGCCCACACCGGGTCGACGATATTCGATGCCGGCCTGGCTGACGTCGCCGTCGGCGCGGCATCGCCGTCCGGCTGCAGGCCGATGTCCTCCGGCCGCTTGTGCAGCAAGAGATTGATCGGCGCGAGCACGACCAGCACCACGATCCCCATTGCGGTGCAGGCGGTGCGCCAGCCGGTGTGCTCGATCATGTGCTGCACCCACGGCAGCAGCGTCACCGAGCCGATACCGACGCCGGCGAAGGCGAGCCCGATCGCAAGTCCGCGGCGGCGGAGGAACCAGTTCGGCACGAACAACGATTGTCCGGAATAGCCGAGGCAGACGCTGCCAGCGCCGACCAGCACGCCGATCGTGAGATAGAGGTGCCAGGGCTGCGTGGTCAGCGGCGCCAACAGCAGGCCCGAGCCCATCAGGAGGACGCCAAGCTCCATCACCGCGCGCGGACCGCCGCGGTCCATCAACCGTCCGATCAGCGGACTTGCGATCCCCGAGGCGACAAAGCCGAACGAGAAGGCGCCAGCCGTGATGCCGCGCTCCCAGCCGAATTCCGAGATGATCGGCGGATAGAACAGCGAGAACGCCGTACGCGCGTTGACGCCGATCGCCATGGTGACGAAGGTCACCGCGACGATGATCCAGCCGTAGAAAAAGGGAAGTCGCATCGGACGCAGCATTCCATCCGCAACGGAACAGGCTGGACCGGCGCCGTGGCGGACTTTGGGCAGCCGGCAGCAGGCGCTGCCACCAGCCAGATTTCAGGACGACCTGGAGACAGAAGGGCCGACGCATCCGTCGACCCTTGCCGCCACAATCAACCGCCGTGATCGCCTCGTCAACGCTTGCGCGGACGCTTGGCCGCCTTTTTGGCTGCCTTCTTCTTGCTGACGGCTTTCTTCTTGCCGGCGGGCTTCCCGCCGCCTGATTTGGTGCGCCTGAACGTCGGCCTGCGGAGCGAAAGCTCGGGCCAGGCGATCGGCTGCTCACCGCTGTCCGGGTCGTTGTCGCCGGGCGGATCTTCGGCGCTGTCATCCATCGGCCCTTGCACGACCAGATGGACAAGATAGGCGGTGCCGGCCCCATTCAGGTAGTTCGCGAGCGGCTCGTTGTTGCTCGGAAACAGATGCGGATAGGTCACCACGCTGTTTTCCTCGACCGAGAACTTCACCGCCTTGATCGCGGTTCGGGTCATCGCGTCGCCCAGGATCTTCTTGATCGCCTCCTGCGTCTCCTGAGGCAGCACATGGTGGAGAAAGAAGAACCATTTCCGCTTGGCATCATCCTTCCCGTAATCCTTGCTCGGATAGGCACCGATGCGGAACGCCACGCGCCGTAACCTGTGGCTCGGATCAAACAGCTTTTCCTTTTTGTTGTGCTTGCGAAGAGTAGCCAGATCCTTGCCGCTGAAGAGCTCATTCAGCCGGTCCACGATTTCAGCATCGGGACCGCTGCCGACGGGAAGTAGCGCACCCATTTGTCGTCTCCCTTTGTGCAATTTGATTCAGTCGTAAAAACCTGGACAGATAGCACCGCGGAATTGCCGGCGCGGCCTCCGGTCGAACCAGTACATGTTTCCGCCTCGGCCAATGATCGGCCCAGCACACGCTTGGACCGCGCTTGCGAGCTCCCAGGCCGCAAGCGGCAAGCGCGGTCAATTGCTCGATGCTCGATACCGCGCGCTCAATCGAGAGCGTGCGCCCGGTCTGCTTGCGTAGCCGGGCTGCGCCCTTGGCGAGAATCCAGCGGTCCGCCGCGCACTCGCAACCGAGCTCGGAATTGGCGGCGAGCCGGCCGCCTTTCGACAGATGGTGTCCGACTTCGTGAAGCAGGGCGAAGACCAGGCCATCGGCGTTCATCGCCGCGTGGTAAGCCAGTCCGCCATAGATCCGCACGACCCGGTCGTTGCCACGAATGAAGGCCTGGGCATTGACGGTTGCGCTGCCTTCGTCGAGTTCGAAAAGCAGATCGGGAAACGCACGCCTGAAATCGGCAAGGATGTCGCAAAGGAGCGCGTCCCTGCGCGTGCGGGCGCTTCCTTTGCCGACCGGTTCGCCCGTCATATTCGCGAACAACATGAGATCATCCGAATGGGATCAGAACAAATTCACTCGCAACTCAAATATTATTGGCTTCGTTCGAACTTCGACTCGCTTTGACCGTCTTTCCCGCGCCACCGACAAAGGGCGCGAAGATCATCGCGCCGGTCTCGTGAAGCAGCGCGGTCGCGCGGTCCAGCTCCTTCGTGCCCTCCTCGGCCTCATCGCTCCGCCCGGAGCGCAACAGCAGATCGGCGCGAACCGATCGGGCAAGACATTCCGGAATGCGCGCGTGCCGCTTGACCGCAACCGCAATCGCCTCGTCGACGGCGGACAACGCTGCCGCCGCATCTCCTTTCTGCCGATACGCGTTCGCCAGATCGGCGAGAATCCGTGCTTCGTTTTCAAGGCCGGCCTTGCGGGTTCGCGCGAAGTCGAGCGCGGCCGTCAGGTCCTCGATCGATGATGTGATCCGGCCTGCCACCATATGGGACAGGCCGCGGCTGGCCTGGGCGTAGACGCGCAAATATGGATTGCCGCTTTTGACCGCGAGCGAGAAGCCGCGATCGGCGTGGTGCTGGGCCAGTCCGACGTCGCCTTCGGACCAGGCGAGGTCGACATAAGCGAGGCTCGGAATGACGTAGTGAATGGCATCGACCTGGCTGCCATCCAGTTGCAGCACGCGATCGAGCAGCGGCCGGGCCTCGGACCCGCGCCCCAGCATCACGAGCGTCTGCCCGCGCATGGCGGTCAACCAGACCTCGACGTCGAATCCAAGCGTCTCCCGGTCCGACTTCACGATCTCCGAGGCGCGCGCGGCCGCCTCCAAGTTCATCTGCAGCGCCTCCGACATCCGCCCCGAGAGCCGGAGCGCATGACAGAGAATGGCCTTCAGCGTGACCTGGACGCTGGTGTCGGTGCCGGTGTCGGCAAGCGCCTTGGCTTCCAGCACCCGCTCGACATATTCGTCGGCCGAGCCGCCATTCGCCAAAATCCGGCCGTAGGCAGCGTGAATCAGCGTGTTGGCGCGCAGGTCCCCCATCGCGAGCGCGAGGCCGCGGGCTTCCTCGAAATAGACCTGCGCATCGGCGGCGGAAATTCCCTCGCGCCAGCCGAAATTCACGATCTGGCCACAGGCCATCATCTTCAGATAGTCGGTCATTTGCGACGGAGGCTGGTGCGTCAGCAGTTCACGCACCTTCTTCCAGCTCCGCAAGGCCTGACTGGGATCGTTCGCGCCGACCCAGACCGCCGCACGCATGTGCTGCTGCGCCGCCTTCAAATGTTCGCCGGCATGCTCCCAATGGTAGGCGAGAAGCGACGCCCGTTCCTCGGCGCGATCCTTGAACAGCTTCTCGATCGCCTGCGCGACGGCCGCGTGAAGCTCGCGGCGCCGCTCGTGCAACAGCGACAGATAAGCGACTTCCTGGATCAGCGGATGACGAAACGCGATCAGCCGCTGCTCAAAGGGAGGCACGTCGTAGAGCAATTCGGCGCGTCGCAAATGTCCCACGGCTTCCAGCAGCTCGGCCTTCGCCAGTCCGGCAACGGCATCGAGAACCGACAACGAAATCTCGCGCCCGGCAACCGAAGCGACCTCGAGGGCTCTTTTTGCGTGTTCGTCGAGGCGATCGATGCGCGCCGCGACCACGGCCTGCACGGTCGTCGGAAGCGGGATTGTGTCGATGCCGCCCTTCAGCCGGTACGCGCCCTTCTCGCCCTCGAAGTCGCCGCGCTCGACGAGGGCGCTCATGAGCTCTTCCAGGAAGAACGGATTGCCGTGCGCGCGCTCGACGATGTTCCGGCTCAACAGCGCCAGCGACGGGTCGGTACCAAAATGATCGCGCAAGATCGATTGCGCCTCCGCGGGCCCAAGCGGAGCCATGTTGATCTGCCGATAATGAGACCGCTGCATCAGCGGCGCGCTCAATCCGGCCCTGAAATTGACCAGCAGCATCGTCGTGGTTCCGACCACGGCGTCGGCAAGGGCCTCGACAAACTCCTCGCTCGCCGGATCGATCCAGTGCAGATCGTCGATCAGGACGACCGTCACATTGTCACGAGGTGCGGCGCGTACCAGTTCGCCGACGAAATCGAGCAATTGGGCCTTGCGGGCCTTGGGATCCAGTTTCGGCGCGGGCTGGTGCGGGTCCGCCAGACCGAGGAATTCCAGCAGCACGGGTGCCAGATGATCGGAGACCGGCATCGCCGCCAGCCGGTCGAAGATACGGCGGCGCGAAACGTCCGGCGCTTCCTCCTTGATGCGAAGGCCGAAAATATCCCGAAGCAGCGCCAGCACCGGCTGAAACGGCGTTGCGCGGCCGTGCGCGAGCACACGCGCCTCGAAGACGCGGATGCCCTTGCTGCGACAACTCTCGGCAAATTCGAAGCAAAGGCGACTCTTTCCAATGCCGGCTTCGCCGACGACACCGATCACCCGGCCATCTCCCTTGCGGGTGTTCTCGAGTTCAGCCGTCAGCGCCGCAAACTCGTCGGCGCGGCCGGTCAAGGGACTCAACCGTCGTCCGGTCCGGAACACACCGCTCGACGGCGCATGCTGAAGGCCCCTCAGCCTGAGCACCTCGACGGGAGCCGCGAGCCCCCGAATGGCCTGCTCTCCAAGCGACTCCACCTCCACGAACTGCTTCGCAACAGCGTAGGTTTCCCTCGAGACCAGAATGGTGCCGGGCTCGGCAAGGTGCTCCAGTCGACTGGCGAGGTGCACGTTCGCGCCCGCGGCATCATAGGTTTGATAGATGCCGTGCTCGATGGCCTGGAAGACGACCTCACCGGTGTGGACGCCGACGCGGATTTGCATATCGACGTCATGCAGCCGCTTGACGTCATCCTGCATCGCCAACGCCGCGAGACAGCCCCGAACGGCGTGATCCTCATGAGGCTGCGGGGCGCCGAACATCGCCATGACGCCGTCGCCTTGGGCCTTGTTGACGACGCCGCCGTAGCGGTGAACCGCCTCGTTCATCAGGTCGAGCACCGGCTGCAAGCGCCGCATGCCCAGTTCGGGATCTCCGAGGCTATCGATGATGCCCGTCGAGTTGCTGATATCAGCGAAAAGGATCGTGAGGCGCTTCCGCTCCCCGCCCTTGGCATGCAGGCTCCTCAGGGCATGCTCGTGCGACGGCTGAACCTGGGTCGCGTCAATCGCCGTCGCCAACGCAGCGCCACACTTTCCGCAAAAGCGGCTGCTTGATCCGTTCAGGTGGCCGCAAGCTTCACACGTAATTCCGAGAGAGGCCCCGCACCCTTCGCAATACTCATTGGTCGCCCTGTTCTGACAACCGCAACGCAAACATTGCATCGTAGGCCTCTTGAAGAGAGCTGCAGACGCAGGCAACCGCAACAAGTCTTAAAAACAACGCGACAAATATCCACAATCGGGCATCGCTGTGAAGCTTAGCAAAGCCGCCTGCACCTGTCGTGCCATTTTATGACGCACGTGCAGATTGCGCCACAACGGCAGTCGACGCCGCATCCGATCACAAGTTGCGTGGCCGTTGGCGTCGAGCACACAGGTTGCATTGGCTAGGTCTGCAACGCGTGGCTCTCATGGCCGAAATAGGCGCGCTCGAGCCGATGCGCGAGGTCGCTCTCTCCGGTCGGCGCCTCCAGCGCGATCGCACCCTGCACCAGCGCGTAGACGCGATCGGCACAGGCGAGCGCCTTCTCCAAGAGCTGCTCGACCAGCAGCACGGAGGTGCCCTGCTCGCGCAGCCGGCCGATGACGTTGAGGACGCGATCGACCAGCACCGGCGACAGTCCCGCGGACGGCTCGTCGAGCATCAACAGCCGCGGCCGGCGGACCAGGCCCTGCGCCACCGTCAGCATCTGCTGCTGCCCGCCCGACAGCGCGCCGCCGCGTTCATGCCGCTTCTCGGCGATTTCGGGAAAGAACGCCAATGCCTCCTCGATGCGCACGGCGCGCTCGGCGCGCGGCAGGTCATAGCCGGCAAGCAGCAAATTGTCGGTCACCGAGATCTGCGTGAACACGCGATGTCCCTCGATCACATGCACCAGCCCGGCACGCGCGGCATCGCGCGGCGTGGCGTTGGTCATGTCGCGGTCGCCGAACCGGACCTGTCCGGCAGTGACGGGCAACAGTCCGGACATCGCGCGCAGCAGCGTGGTCTTGCCGGCCCCGTTGGGCCCGAGCAGCGCCACGACCTCGCCGGCGCCAATCGTGATGTCGATGCCGTGCAGCACACGGATCTTGCCATAGCCGGACTGCAGCCCATTGACCGCGAGCAACGGTTCAGCCGCCGAGATAGGCACTGACGACCTCCTTGTGGACGCGGATCTCCGCCGGGGTTCCCGCCGCCAGCGTCCGGCCCAGATTGAGCACGGTGACCTGGTGGCAGATATCGAAGATCAGATCGGCATGGTGCTCGACCAGCAGCACACCGGTACCGCGGCCGCAGACCGCCTTGATCAGGCTGGCAAGCCGCTCGATCTCGTCATTGGAGAGACCCGCGGCGGGCTCGTCGAGCAGCAGGAAGTCCGGATCGAGCATCAGCGCCCGCGCGATCTCGATGAAGCGCAGTTCGCTGTGCTGCAGGCGATCGGCGCGTATGTCGGCGAGCGCCTCGAGGCCGACGACGCCGAGCAGTGCGTACGCCTTGGCCGCGAGCAGATGCTCGTCGGCGCCGTTGCGCGGCAGTGCGAGTATCGCCTCGACGAAATTGGCACGGCCCTCGATCGAGCCGCCGATCATGACGTTCTCTAGCACCGAGGCTTCGCCGATCACCCGCGGCGTCTGGAAGGTGCGCGCGATGCCGCACGCGGCGCGCTTGACCGGCTGGCCCGCGGCCAGGACTTCGCCGCCAAGCGTCATGGTGCCGGCTTTGGCGGCATAATAGCCCGAGATCACGTTGAGCGTCGTGGTCTTGCCGCTGCCGTTCGGTCCGATCAGCCCGTGGATCGCGCCGGGCGCAATATCGAGATCGAGACCATCGATCGCCTTCACATTGCCGAAGCTCAGCGCGATGCCGCGCAGCTGCAGCGTCTTGCCGCCGTCCCTGCGGCGCACGATGTCGGCGAGTGCAGCGGGACGCGGAACGATGGCGCGGTTGCTGGCGAGCGGCCGACGGTTGCGGAAATCGAGCAACGCCGCGATGCCACCGGGCATCACCAGCACGATCACGAGCAGCAGCACCGCGTAGAGGAAGGTCGACCACGCCGCGAGCGGCGCCGCGATCTCGGGCAGGATGGTCAGGATGATGGTGCCGAGCATGGGCCCGAGGATCGAGCCGCGGCCGCCGATCAGGATCGCGATGAAGAACAGCACCGAGAGGTCGAAGGTGAACGCATCAGGCGTGATGTAGGTCTGCAGGGTCGCGAACAATCCGCCGGCGATCGCCGCCAGCGCGCCGGCGAACAGGAAGATCGCGATCAGCATTTTCGGCTTGGAGATGCCGCTGGCCTCGGCGGCGACCTCGGCGTCGCGCACCGCGATCAGCGCGCGGCCGAACCGGCTGCGCGCGACGTTGGCGCTCATCCAGGTGGTCAAGGCGGCGAAGGCGATGCAGAGGGCGTAGAACCCCCACGGCGTGTTAAACGGCGGCGGGAATTCCGGACCTGCAATGCCAATGCCGCCGCCGGTCACGCTCTGCCAGGCCAGCGCGATCTGGGTCACGATGGTGGCAAAGCCGAGCGTCGACATGGCGAAGTAGAAAGTACGCAGGCGCAGCGCCGGCAGGCCGACCACCACGCCGAAGATCGCGCCGATCAGGCCGGCGATCGGCAAGGCGACGAACACCGGAATCGCCGGCATCACGTTGCCGGCAACCAGCACGCTCGTCGTGTAAGCGCCGAGCGTCAGCAGCGCGACATAGCCGATCGCAAGGTGACCGGCGAAGCCGACCACCAGATTGAGGCCCGACACCAGCACCCAGTAGATCGCCATGCGGGTACCGATCAGCACCCAGTAATCGTTGCTGACGAACGGCAGCAGCACCGCCGCCACCAGAATGCCGAGGAACGGCAGGACGTGCGGCAGCGCGGCGCGCCACACGCCGCTGTCGGTTCGGGACGGCGTGGCCACGACCGACGTCATCACACTCTCCGCGCGGTCGAGGCGCCGAACAGCCCTTGCGGCGCGGCGAGCAGCACCACGATGAACAGCGTGAACACCGCGACCGAGGAGAAGATGCCGCCGACCAGGAAGTTCGCCGCCTGCTGGAACAGGCCGAGCGCCAGCCCGCCGATGATCGCGCCTCTGTTATTGCCGAGCCCGCCCAGCGCCACCGGCACGAAGCCGTAGAAGTTGAGCAGCGCGCCGTTGGCGAAGAAGGCCAGCAGCAACTGCCCGCCGGAAAACCCGGCGATGCCGCCGACCACGCCGGCAAGCGCGTAGCTCGCGACCCGCAGATTGCGCTCCGGCAGGCCGAGCGCCCGCGCCGCAAAATTATCCTCCGCGATGGCCAGGAACGCGCGGCCGACCAGGGTGCGGCGGTAGAGATATTCAAGGCCGACAATGGTGACGGCGCAGGCGAGGACCGGCAGCCAGAATTTCTCATCGAGGACGCCCTCGCCGAACCCTGCGATGCGCGGGAACGGCTGCGGCTCGGTGCCCCATTTGATCGCGGTGATTTGCTGGATCATCAGCGCGACCGCGAGGGTCGAGAGCACGTAGAGATGCTGGTCGAGGCTCTTGAGCACCGGCCGCACCGCGACGAATTCGGTGATGATTCCGATCACCGCGCAGCAGAGCAGCGTCAGCACGAAGCCGACGGCAATGGGCAAGCCGAGCTTCAGCGTGAACATCGAGCCGAACACGCCGCCCAGCATCGCCAGCTGGCCGGCGGTGAAGCTCATCACCCGCGAGGTCGAGAACATCGTGTTGTAGGTGACGCCGACGAGCGCGTAGATCGCGCCCGCAGCGAGACCGGATGCAAGGATCGAGGCCAGCATCGGCTGCGCCCTCGCCCTTCTATGTATACCCCGGCGCCAGCGCGAAGGTGCCGTCCTTGGCGGTAGAGGCTTCCGACATCACGATCTCTTCGGTCAGGTAGCCGTTGTGCTCGGTCGGCGAGAAGCGGTAATTGCCGAAATAGCCGGGATAGGTCGACAGCGTGTTCCAGTACTTGATGATGCCGGCGCTGTCGGTCGAGCCGCTTTCGGCGACCGCCTTGGCGATCAGCTCGATGCAATCGATGCCGCCCGCGACCCACCACAACAGCGTGTCGTTCAGTGCGACGTTGGCCTTGGCCAGGCGCGCGACCAGGTCCGCGCTCTTCGGCGGCAGCTTGCCGGCGGCATCATAGCTGCAGCTCTTGTAGCCGATCGCGTAGACCTTCTTCCAGTTCTCCGGCTTGGCGACCAGGCTCGCAAGCTCGCCCGACGCCATCGAGGGATGCCCGACGAAGGGCACGTCCCAGTTCATCGCGGCGCGGGTGTTGAACATGCGCGCCTCCATGCCGGTCGAGACGCTCCACACCACGATCGCTTCCGCGCCGGCATTCTTGGCGCGCAGCATGTCCGGCGTCATGTCGGGCTGCGTGGCGTCGATATTGGCCTGATAGGCCACCTCGGCGCCGTCCTTCTTGAACGCCGCGACGGAAGCGCCGACCGCGGTGACGCCATAGCCGGTGGTGTCGCCGATCACGGCGACCTTCTTCACCTTGAGGATCTTGAGACAGTAATTGCGCACGGCATCGTCCCATTGGTTGTTCGACGGCGCGATGCGGAACGCGTTGGGGAACTTGACCGGGTCGATCAGGGTCTCGACCACGCAGGGATGCAGGTCCGGCATCTTGGCGCGCGCCATGATCGGCGTCGTCGCCAGCGCCTCGCCCGAGTTCAGCGGGCCCCAGATCGCGTGCACCTTGGCCTGGCTGATCAGCTCCTGCGTGGCGTTCACCGCCTTGGTCGGATCGCCCTGGGTATCGCGCATCACGAGCTCGATCTTGCGGCCCTTCACCCCGCCGGCGCCGTTGATGGCGTCGACCGCGAAGTTGACGCCGCGATTGAAGCCGACGGTCGGCGCCGAGCTCGGGCCGGTGATCGCCGCGAGACAGCCGATCTTGATCGGTTCCGATTGTGCGATGGCAGGCGCCGGGAAGGAAAATGATGCGGCGCCCAATGCACCGGCGCTGCCCAACAAAACGTCACGGCGTGAAATAGCCATGTGATGCCTCCCTGTTTCCCTCTTGGCGCCCGTCGTTTGTTGCGGGACGTCCGTTCATTGATTGTCCGCGCGCTCAGGGGCCGCGGTTATGCGGGCCAAGTCTGGGCCGGATGCGAAGCTCTTGTCCAGCCCCGCGGACGACATTGGGCTTCGCCAAACTTTCATGGCCGAGGTCGCCGCGTCCAGTAGCCGGCATTGACGGCACCGACGGGTATCTCGCCGGCGACGATCTTCGCGACCTGGCGTACCGTCTCCGACGATTGATGCTCGATCGCCTGCGGCGTCAGGCCGCCGACATGCGGCGTTGCGATCACATTGTGCAGCTTCGCAAGCTCGGGCGTCGGCATCTGGTCCGGCGCGCGGCCGACATCCATCGCGGCACCCGCGATGCGGCCATCGCGCAGCGCGGCCGACAGCGCCGCCTCGTCGACGAGGTTTCCGCGCGAAAGGTTGATGAAGAATGCGTGCTTCGGCATCCGCGCCAGCGCGGCCTGCCCGATCAGGTTCTCGGTCTGCGCGTTGGCGATCGCGAGACAGACAACGTAGTCGGCGCATGCCAGCAGATCGTCGAGCGGCAAATGCCGGATCGCCGCATCATCGATCGTTACGTAGGGATCGGCGACCAGCACATTCATGCCGAGCACTTTTGCGATCCCGGCAAGATAGCGCCCGATGCTGCCATAGCCGATGATGCCGATCGTGCTTCCCGCCAGCTGGCGGCCCATCACGACCTCGGGCGCCCTGCCCGCGTGATAATCCGCGGTGGCGCGCGAGACGCCGCGCGACAGATCGATCATGAAGCCGAGCGCGAGCTCGGCGACCGACTGGACGAAGCCGGCGCTCGCCTGCGTCACCAGCACGCCGGCGGCGGAGGCTGCAGCCACGTTGATATTGCGGATATCGACCGCGCAGCGCACGAACGCGCGCAACTTCGGCAGCTGCGGGAAGATCTCCCCTCGCCCCTGCGTCATGCGGTCGGCGACGATGATGTCGACATCGGCCGCGGCCTTGACCAGCGCCGCCGCGTCGAGCGCCTCGTCGCCTTCGTGCAGCTTGACGTCGGCGACCGCGCGCAGGCCGCTCAGGCTGCGCTCGCCATAATAGTCGCGGCGCATCTGCGGGGTATGGGCGAGCAGCACCTTCACGATTCCACTCCCTAGTAGCCGAGCGCATGCGGCAAGGCCGTGCTGATCGCCGGCACGAAGGCGATCACGAGCAGGCACAGCAACAGCAGGCCGAGATAGCCCGCGATCGGCTTGATGGTCTGCTCGATCGGCACGTTGCCGATCAGGCAGGCGCCGTAGAGCCCAAGGCCAAGTGGCGGAGCAAAGAGCCCGAGCCCCATCGCGATCACAAGCACGACGCCGAAATGCAGCGGATCGATGCCGAGCTTGACGGCAACCGGCAGCAGCAGCGGGCCGAAAATGATCAGCGCCGCGGCGCCTTCGAGCACCGAGCCCATCACCACCAGCACCAGGATCGACAGCAGCATGAACAGCCAGACGCCGTGGCTGCCCGAGATCGCCAGCATGAGGTCGCCGACGGCATGCGGCACCTGCTGCAGCGTCAGGATGAAGGCCAGCGACTGCGCCGCGGCGACGATGAACAGCACCAGCCCCGAACGAACAGCCGACTGCACGAAGCAGTGCGCGAGGCGCTTCGCGCCGAGCTCGCGGAACAGCAGGCTGCCGACGGCGATGGCGTAGACCGCGGCGAAGGCGGAGATTTCGGTCGCGGTGGCAAAGCCGCTCTTGAAGCCGAAGAAGATCATGAAGATCAGCCCGAACGAGGCGATCGCACCGGTCCAGAGCCCCGATACCGCGGCGCGCGGCTCGGCTTCCACGTTCGCCGCGGGGCGCTTGCCGAAGATGATCGACACCGCGATCAGCGCCAGCGCCATCAGCGCGGCCGGCAACATGCCGGCGACGAACAGTCCGCCGATCGACAGGTTGGCGACGAAGCCGAGGATGATGAGGTTGATGCAGGGCGGAATGGTCTCCGCCATGACAGCGGAGGCGGCGAGCAGCGCCACCGCTCCGCCCGGGTTCTGCCGCGAGCGGCGCGCCGCCGGGATCAGCACCGAGCCGACCGCGGCAACGTCGGCCATCTTGGAGCCCGAGATGCCGGAGAACAGCACCATCGACATCACCATGACGACGTTGAGCCCGCCGCGCATCCGTCCGACCGCGCTGCAGCAATTCGATCAGCCGGACCGACATGCCGTTGGCTTCCATCAGGTAGCCGACCAGGATGAAGAACGGGATCGCGAGCAGCACGAAATTGTCGATGCCGCGCGCCATCTGCTGGGCGAAGATCACGCCGGGCAGCGTGCCCTCGACCCAGATGAAGATCAGCGCCGCCAGCGCCGGCGCAAAACCGATCGGCAGTCCGCCGAACAGTGTGAGGAAGAAGCCGATCAGCATCAACGTTTGCGATGACGGTACGGACGATGGTGCGAATGCATCCCAAGCGAGATAGAGACCCACGATGACGGCAGTCGCGACGATGGCCACCGTCATGTCGCGCAACGGCCGGCCACAGAACGTCTCGAACGCGAAGATCGTCATAAACGCCGCGCCGACGCCCATCGGATAGAACGTCCATTCCAGCGGCAGGCCGGAGCCGGAGGTCTGACCGGTGGTCAGCCAGCTTGACGGCGTTGAACGCGACATAGCCGGCAATGATGGTGACAAGCAGCGCACCGACCGCGTCGACCACCCGCCGCACGCCCGGCGGCAGCATGTTGACGAAGAAGGCGACGCCGAGATTTTCGCTGCGGGCGAGCGCGCTTGCCGCGCCGAAAAAGCTCGACCCGACCATCAGGCCGCGGGCGACGTCGTCGGACCATTCGACCGGCGCGTTGAACAGGAAGCGGGCCAGCACGGAGACGCAGACCACCACGAGATCGGCGGCAAGCAGGAGCGCGGCGATCGCGTCACTGATGGCGAGCAGCGGCGCCGTGATCCGATCAGCGCTGCTTCTCGCCTCGACTGCGGCGATTGACATGCGCCGACCTCAGGCCTGGGTGGCGCGGATCAGGTCGACGACAGCCTTGGCCTCGGGCCGCGCCTTGATGAAATTGTCGGTCTGCGGCAGCACGCGCTTGCGGAACGCCTCCTTGTCGCATTCGACGACGGTGACGCCCTTCTCCACCAACGCCGCCAGCGCCTCCTTTTCCACCGCAAGGCCGTGCGCGCGGGTGTCGGTCGCGGCCTTGTTCGCCGCGTCGAGAAAGCCTTCGCGCAGCTTGGGAGCCATGCGGTTGAAGCTGGTGTCGCTGAAATAGACCGCGAGCGGCGAGAAGATGTGCTGGGTCAGCGCATAGTGCTTCGCGGTCTCGTAGAACTTGCTCGCCAGGATGGTCGGCGGATCGTGTTCGAGGCCGTCGAGCACGCCGGCCTGCAGCGCCGTATAGATCTCGCCGAACGCCAGCGGCGTCGCGGCGGCCCCCATCAGCCGCAGGCATTCGGTGATGATCGGATTGGGCAAGGTGCGGATTTTCAGGCCGGCGAGATCCTCCGGCGTCTTCACCGGTTTCTTCGCCAGCACGCTGCGCGCGCCGAAATTATAGGCCCAGCCGATGATGTGAATGCCGGCGCCCTTGAGCAGCGCAGCCTCGATCGGCTTCGCCGCGCCGGCGTCGAACGCCTTGGTCTGCTGCTGGAAGCTGGTGAAGAGGTAACCGAGGTCGAAGGTGCCGACCAGCGGCACGAGATTCGCCGAGATCGACGAGCCCGACACCATCAGGTCGATCACCCCGAGCTTTACCGAGTTGATGACGTCGATCTCCTGGCCGAGCTGGTTATCGGGGAAGAAGGTGACCTCGATCTGCTCGCCGAGCCCGTTCGCCTTCAGACTCTTGACCAGATTGTCGTAGTAGACGCGGCCATTGGCGTATTTGGGATCGTTCGGAAGCGACGACGAGCATCGCATTTTCATCACCGCAGCCTCGGCGCGGCCGATGATGGCGGGCGCGGCGGCAAGCCACGCGGTCGCTGCGACCGACGACTGCAGCACAATGCGGCGGCTCACGCGGTTCGACGTCATGTTGGTGCTCCTCCCCGGGGACGGATCTTTATTGTGTTGGCCACCCGCCTGACGGCGTGAGCTTGGCAGCCGATTTGTCATAATGTATGACAAAACGGATACGGTTGTGCAAGGGCGCGGCTCGGCGGCGGCGCAGGCTGCAACCGCAGCGAGGCCCTCGATGTTCCAGACATCCAACGCGTTGCGTCGGAGCGTGCACAGCCAGGTCACCGACCGCGTCGGCAGCAGCATCGTGCGCGGTGAGATCGGCGTCGGCGAAACGTTGCCACCGGAAATCCGGATCTGCGAGATGATGGACGTCAGCCGCACCGTGGTGCGCGAGGCGATCCGCACCTTGACCGGCAAGGGCCTGATCGAGTCGCGGCCCAAGAGCGGCACGCGGGTTCGGCCGCCCGAGCAGTGGAATCAGCTCGATCCCGACGTGCTGCGCTGGCACCTCGAGACCGCGGAGATCGACCGTTACCTCGCCAAGCTGTTCCAGCTGCGCGCCGCGGTCGAGCCGGCCGCGGCAGCGCTGGCGGCGACCCATGCCGAGGAGGTCGACATCGCCCGCATCCGCGCCGGATGCGACGGCATGGACGCGGCAGAGACCAACGAGGAGTTCGTCGCCGCCGACATTGCGTTCCACCAGGCGATCTATTTCGCCACCCGCAACGAATTCTTCTGGCCGATCGCGCAGATGTTCGAGATCACGCTGCGCCAGAGCTTTACGATCGCAGCGCCGGGCTCGCACCGTCCGCGGGCGCTGCGCGAGCACCGCGCGGTGCTGGACGCGATCGCCGCCGGAGATGCGGAGACGGCGCGCACAGCCACGGTCGTGCTGCTGACGAATTCCGCCGACGACCTGGTGCGCATTCGTGGCCGGGAGTTCGACACGCCACGTCCAGCCAAGCGCCGATGATGTTGGTGACTGCGGTCGTGATGCGCTCACTGCTTCCACATGGTCGTCCTGGCGACAGCCAGGATCCATAACCACCGCAAGTGGTTGTGACCGGGATCATGGCCCCAGCGTCGCGCAAGACCTGACATTTGGGGTAATGGGTCCTGGCTTTCGCCAGGACGACATCGAATATGGGGCGCGGCCTACATCCCAATCGTCGTCCCGGCGAAAGCCAGGACCCATACGCCGCGGCCGATGTTGTCGGTGAGACTCGTCGTTCCAGCGTCGCGCAACCTAGCTCAGCGGTGGTTATGGGTCCCGACCCCCGTGTGCAATTGCGCATTAGGCCGGGACGACAGCGAATGTGTGGTGCCGCTTGCAGGTCAAAAATCCGCATCAGTGATTGGCGCGTGAGCGAGGCACCGCCAGAAGGGTTCCCTGCCCCTTGCGAGAGTGGGAGCCGCGCGGCGTGCTCACCTCGCCGTCATTCCGCGCCCGCCACGAGAGTCGACCCGCACACGGGCCTGTGACCATAGTTGAAGGCTGCGACGACGAAACTTCTGGATTGTTGGCCGCGTAGACGCCAAGACAAGAGCGCTATTCTGCGAAGGTTTCATTGATGCACGACGTCTCGATCCCGGCGGCCCTGATCGCCGGTCTGGTCAGCTTCCTCTCGCCCTGCGTGCTGCCGCTGGTGCCGCCCTATCTGATCTATTTGACCGGCGCGACCATCGAGCAGGTCAACCAGGACGGCGCCACCGCGGCCTCCAAGCGCGCGGTGATGACGGCGGCGCTGATGTTCGTGCTCGGCTTCTCCACCGTGTTCGTCGCGCTCGGCGCCAGCGCGTCCTTCGTCGGCGGGCTGGTGCGCGCCTGGTCGGCCGAGCTCTCGATCCTGGCGGGCATCGTCATCATCATCATGGGCCTGCACTTCCTCGGCGTGACCCGGATCGGCCTGCTGATGCGCGAGGGGCGGCTGACCGCGCCGAAGCCGGTCGGGCTGTGGGGCGCCTACGTCATGGGTCTGGCCTTCGCCTTCGGCTGGACGCCATGCATCGGGCCGATCCTCGCCGCGATCCTCTCGATCGCGGCCGCCGAGGCCACGGTGACGAAGGGCGCCGGCCTGCTCGCGGTCTATTCCGCCGGGCTCGGCATCCCGTTCCTGCTTGCGGCCTTCATGGTCAAGCAGTTCTCCTCGCTGTTCGCGCGGATGAAGCGCCATCTCGACACCGTCGAGCGGGTGATGGGCGTGCTGATGGTGGTCACCGGCATCGGCTTCCTGACCGGCGCAGTCTCGAGCGTCAGCGTCTGGCTGCTGGAAACCTTCCCGGCGCTGCAAAATATCGGCTAGGCCTTCACGCCGACGCAGGGTGCCGTCGGCTGGCTTTTGGCCGCGCGATGTCGGACTATCGGGGAATCGCCGCAATCCTCACGGGGCACCGATGGGCCAGGATCGTCAGACGCGCGCCAGCTGGCCGATCTTCAGTTCGCTCAGGGCCTTCCGGCCAAGCGACCTGCCGGGTGACCTGATCGCCGGGCTGACGCTCGCCGCGATCGCGATCCCGGAGCAGATGGCGACCGCGCGGCTCGGCGGCTTCTCGCCGCAGATCGGCTTCTTCGCCTTCATGGCCGGCTCTATCGGCTTTGCGATGTTCGGCGCCAACCGCTTCCTGTCCTGCGGCGCCGACTCCACGATCACGCCGATCTTCGCCGGCGGCCTCGCGCTGATGGCGACCGCCGGCTCGCCGGACTATCAGGCGCTGGCGATGGCGCTGGCGCTGATGGTCGGCGCGATCATGATCGCCGGCAGCCTGTTCAAGCTCGGCTGGATCGCCAATTTGCTGTCGACGCCGGTGACGGTCGGCTTCCTTGCCGGCATCTCGGTCCACATCCTGGTCTCGCAATTGCCCGGCGTGCTCGGCCTGACCACGCCGGACGGGCCGACGCTCTACAAGCTCGGGGTGCTCACCGAGAAGATCGGTCAAACCAATTTCTACACGCTGGCGATCGGCCTCGGCGTGCTGGCGCTGGTCGCCGGATCGGAGAAGATCAGCGCACGCATTCCGGGCGCGCTGATCGGCCTTGTCGTGGCCACCGCCGCCGTGATCGCCGGCCATCTCGAAAGCAAGGGCGTCAAGGTGGTCGGCACCGTGCCCGGGACGCTGCCGACGCCATCGTTTCCGGACATCGCGCCGGAGCGCTGGATCAAGCTGTTGTCGCTGGCGATCCTGATCGCCGTTGTCATCATGGTGCAGACCGCGGCGACGACGCGCTCGTTCCTGTCCGATCCGGACAAGCCGGCCGACGTCGATCGCGACTTCCTCGGCGCCGGTGCCGGCAGCCTGCTGTCCGGACTGTTCGGCGCATTTCCGGTCAACGCCAGTCCGCCGCGAACCGGCATCGTGTCGGAGACCGGCGGACGTACGCAGCTCTCGGGGCTGTTTGCCGCGGCCATCGTGCTCGCGCTGCTCGCGTTCGGCGCGACGCTGCTGCAGCACGTGCCCGATGCGGCACTCGGCGGGGTCCTGCTGTTCGTGGCGCTGCGCATCATCCGCGTGAAGCAGATCGTCGCGATCTTCCGTCAGTCGTTCTATGAATTCCTGCTGGTGGTGGCGACCGCAGCCGCGATCATCGTGCTGCCGATCGAGCAAGGCGTCGCCGTCGGCATCGCCTTGTCACTGCTGCACGGCATCTGGACCACGACGCGCGGCCAGCTTGCCGAATTCGTCCATGTGCCCGGCACCACGATCTGGTGGCCGACGGGCCCGCACGTCACAGGCGAGCGCACGCCCGGCATTGCCGTCGTCGGCCTGCAGGCGCCGCTGTCGTTCCTCAACGCGGAAAGCTTCCACAGCGGCGTGCTCAAAACCATCAGCGCGACGACACCCAACCCGCGGCTGCTGGTGATCGAGGCCAGCGGCATGATCGAGATCGATTTCACGGCGGCGCAGGCGCTGCGCGACCTGTTTCGCGAATGCCGCGATGACGGCGTGACGGTGGCGGTGGCGCGGCTCGAATCCGAGCGCGCGCAGGACGCCTTCGGGCGCTTCGGTCTCTACGAGGTGTTGCCGCGGGACCACGTCTTCCGCAGCGTCGACGAAGCGGTCCGCACGCTCGGCGGACAGGCGTAGAGGTTGGTGAGATCAGTCCGTAGCCCGCATGAGCGAAGCGATACCCGGGAAACCGTTCCCGCATATCGCTTCGCTCATGCGGGCTACGCACGATCCTCCGTCATTGCGAGCAAAGCGAAGCAATCCATCGTGTGGCGTATGCGGAAGCATGGATTGCTTCGTCGCTATGCTCCTCGCAATGACGGAGCTACAAATTTAGGGCGACTCAGCTGCATAGCCTGGATGAAGCGAAGCGCAATCCGGGATTTCTCGCGCGTTGATGAACCGTCCCGGATTTCGCTTACGCTCCATCCGGGCTACCGGACGACCTCAGGCCTGCTCGCCCTCGAGCGTCGGATGCTCCCTCAAAACTTCCGCCTTGATCGAGCCCGCGTGGATGGCGCGCAGCAGCGCCCGCCCCGTCTTGATGTTATTGGCCTTCATGCAGAGACCGACGATCTCGCGCACCGCGGAATCCCGCACCAACTCGTCGGAGATCTTCATCGCGGTCTCCATCGCGACCTTGGCGGCACGCTCGTAGCGATCACGCTCGATCTGCTGCTTCTTCGCTGAGCGCGTGTCGGGCGAGCCGACCGCCTCGGCGCAGCCGGCGGCATCGCGGCAGATCGCACGGATCCGCTGCGCAGCTTCGATGTCGCCGAGCGGATGCGCGACGGGATCGTCCCAGATATCCTTGTGCTCGTCCTTGCTGAACCACCACATCGCCGCACCTTGAATGCACGGCAAACATAGCTGGCCTTGGCGCAACCTGTGAACCGCAGAGTCGACTCGGTGCCGAGCAAGAGGTGCACACTATGGCCCGGCGGCCACACCCGCGGCCGATCCGCGCGCGAATTGATGTCGAACTCATGGAATAAAGCCCGTTTCGGTTCTGATTGCGTCAGAGCCGAGGCTGCGGGGTTTTCGCTTGCCGCGTTTTCACGCGAACCGACGAGGCTCTAAGCCGATCGTTTCGGCCCGATCGCCTCGAACTGCGCCTTTTGCTCATCGCTGAGCGTGGCGTAGAAATTCTCAAGCGCGGCGCGGACGTCCTTGACCGACTGCAGCATAACGTCGAGCCGCCTGGCAACGAAGGCAAGGCGTGCGGGCGGGGTCATCGCCTCGTTGGTCTGGCACGCGGCCTTCAGCTTCCGCGCGGCGTCGGCGCTGGCATCCTGCAGCGCCTGAAGCGCACCGCGCTGGGCGTCGCTGAGCTGCAGCCGCGCCTCGATCTCGCCGGTCGGCCATTCCTGCATCGCCGGTTGCGCAGCGCCGCAGCTCTGGGCGACCGTCGCGTTCGGATCGCGCGCCGCGGCTTCCTTGCGCTGGTTCTCGGCGAGCGCGTTGAGCCGCGCTTTCTGCTCGTCATCGAGCAGGCCGTAGAACTTCTCCATCGGAGGCTTCACGATTCCGACCGCGGTGACCATCGCTTCGATCCGCTGCTGCATGGCGGCGAGGCGGTTCGGCGCCGTCAACACCACCTGCGCGGGACATGCCGCGCGAATCACCTGGGCAGCCGCGAGCGACGCGTTGCCGAGCTCGCCGAGCGCCACCGATTGCGCTTCGGTCGGCTGCACCGCATCCGCGATCTGATCTACCGGCAGGCCGGCGACCGAACGGCTGTCATTGCCGCACATCTGCTCGATGCGCCCGCCGCCGCGGTAACGGCGGCCCGTCCGGCGCTCCGGCAGATAGCCCCTGAGATCGTCATACCCATAAGGCCCGAAGATGCCGGCATAGATATCAGGATAGCCGTAGCCCCAGAATCCGATGTCGTCGCCCCAGATCGCGTAGTCGTAGATGTCGTTGTACGCGAACGGCCAGAACAGCGGGCCAACCCAGCCATAGCCGCCGCCGGGATGCTGCCACCAGCCGTTGGCGACAGTCCCGCCGTGCCAGCCGGCGAGCGCCGCGGCCGCGGCGATCTGCGCGCGCGCCGCCGGGTTGCTCAACAGCCGGCCGTTGCGCAATGCGCCGTTGCGCGACAGCGAGTTGAACGCATTGCGCATATGGCCTGGTGCGATCGCGGCATTGCGCATCCGGCCGAAATTGCCGCCCCCGCGCGATGCGAAGGCGCCATGGCCGGCGAAGCCTGATCGCGAGATCGCATGCGAGCGGCCGACCCCGCCATGATGGCCGCCGCCAAAATGCATGTGGCCGAAGCCATGCCCGCCACGTCCATGGCCACCGCCGTGCCCGTGGCCACCACCATGCCCATGGCCGCCACCATGTCCTCCGCCATGGCCGCCACCGTGCCCGCCGCCGCCTCGGGCGATCGCATCGCCCGACAGCGCCATCGCAAGCACCACGACCGCAATTCCGATTGCCCGTCCGATCACGGCGTTCCCTCCGCGCACCGCACATATCGCGGCAACAAGAGAGACGCCGGGTGGGCGGAAAAGTTCCACGCACCACGCGCGGACGTTGGCGGACCCTGCGCGGCGTGACGGCGCCTCAGGCGGCCGGGACGATCTTTCCGGGATTGAAGATGTTTTGCGGGTCGAGCGCATGCTTCAGCGCCCGCATCGCGTCGAGCGCCTCCGGCCCGAGTTCGGCCTGCAAGTACTTCTGCTTGCCCTGCCCGATGCCGTGCTCGCCGGTGCAGGTGCCGCCCATGGCCTGGGCGCGCTCGACCAGGCGGTGCATGAACTCCTCGCCGCGCGCCATCTCGTCCTTGTTGTCGACGTCGCAGAGCAGCGAGCAGTGAAAATTGCCGTCGCCGACATGACCGACGATCGGCGACAGCAGGTTGAGCCGCTGCAGATCCTCCTCGGTCTCGGTGACGCAGTCGGCAAGCCGCGAGATCGGCACGCAGACGTCGGTGGCGACAACGCCGATGCTGTCGCCGGGGCGGAGCGCCTTGACGGACCAGTAGGCATCGTGCCGGGCCTGCCACAGCTTGGTGCGGTCTTCCGGCTTGGTGGTCCAGGTGAAGTCGCCGCCGCCGCATTCGCCGGCGATGTCGCGGAAATTCTTCGACTGCTCGGCGACCTCGACCTCGCTGCCGTGGAATTCCAGCAGCAGCAGCGGCGTCTCCGGCAGCGACAGCTTCGAATAGCTGTTGCAGGCTTTCACCTGCGCGGCATTGAGCAGCTCGATCCGGGCGACCGGAATGCCGGTCTGGATCGCGAGGATTGTCGCCTGGCAGGCGCCACGCACCGTGTCGAACGAACAGGCCGCCGCCGCGATCGTGTCGGGAATGCCGCGCAGGCGGATGGTGAGTTCGGAGATGATGCCGAGCGTGCCTTCGGCGCCGACGAACAGATGCGTCAGGTCGTAACCGGCCGACGACTTCTTGGCGCGCGTGCCTGTCGTGATGATCTCGCCGTCGCCGCGCACCACCTTCAGCGCCAGCACGTTCTCGCGCATGGTGCCATAGCGCACCGCGTTGGTGCCGGAGGCGCGGGTCGAGGTCATGCCGCCGAGCGAGGCATCGGCGCCGGGATCGATCGGAAAGAACAGGCCCTGGTCGCGCAGATGCTCGTTGAGCGCCTTCCGCGTCACGCCGGGCTGGATCACGCAGTCGAGGTCCTCGGCATGCACCTCGAGCACCTTGTTCATGTCGCGCAGATCGATGCAGATGCCGCCCGCGGGCGCGTTGACCTGCCCCTCGAGCGAGGTTCCGGTGCCGAAGGCGATGACCGGCACGCGATTGGCGGCGCAGATTCGCACCACGTCCTGGATGTCGGCGGTTTCCTGCGCCATCACGACCGCATCCGGCGGCTGGGTCGGCAGCCATGTGGTGGTATGGGCGTGCTGTTCGCGCACCGCCTGCGACGTGACGAGCCGGTTGCCGAACCGCGCCGCCAGCGCGTCGATCGCGCGCTTCAGGGCCTGCGGCTCAGGGCGCGTCACAGTGCTCGAAATCGTTGTCGCCACGTCAAATTTCCTCCCACCTTTAGCCGACCGTGGCAAAGCTTGTATAAGGGGTCAAGAGAGCCTGACTTGAAAAAGTGGACGCCGGAGTCACAGAAAAGCTCATGCTCGAACGCCAGCAAACCGGGGATGGATCATGACTTCAGTGACTGCCACGAGCGAGATGCCGCTTCCGCCGGCCCCGTTCAGATCCTCGGTGATGCAGATCGAGCCGCAATGGATCGACTACAACGGCCATCTCAACATGGCCTACTACAACGTGATGTTCGACCGCGCCATCGACGAGATGTGGCTGCAGCTCGGCATCGGGCCGGCCTACATGAAGGCGCGGCAGTGCTCGACCTTCACCGCCGAGTGCCACGTCCGCTATCTCAGGGAAATTCATCTCGGCGATCCCGTGCAAGTCCACGTCCACCTGCTCGGCGCCGACGAGAAGCGGCTGCACACCTTCGAGGAGCTGCGCCATGCCACCGAAGGCTGGCTCTCCGCGACCTCGGAAAACCTCACGCTGCACATCGACATGGAGGCGCGCAAGGTGGCGCCGTTTCCGCCCGATATCCGCGCCCGCGCTCGCGCGATCGTCGACAGCTATGCGGGTGTACCACGTCCCGAGGGCATCGGCCGCAACGTGGCGATGCCCTCGGCGAAATAACTTGCCGTTTTCAAGCGAAGCGGCCGCCGGTTCGCGGCCTCGCTAGACCCTTGTGCGGCCGCGCACCAATCCGACCACCGCCGACACCAGAAACAGGATGACGGCGATGAAGAAGATCGCCTTGGCGATTTCGACGGAGGCGCCGGCGATGCCGCCAAAGCCCAAAATGCCCGCGATCAGGGCGATGACCAGGAACGTGACGACCCAGCTCAGCATGATCAAAACTCCGCTTCGTTTTCCCTGTTGTTGCTCGGCGCGAACCTCTGCCCGACGCCGCACCTGTTGAAACAATCCGGCGGGGAAATGCTGGTTCCTGAGCATGAAACCGCGAAATTTTCGCCGATTTCCGGAACCGCGATTGACTGCGGGCTGCTGCCAAAAGCGTTCCCGCCAGCCGCGATAAAACCTGTCAAAACGGCCGATCAGGCCCTATATGGCCTTCAATCCCTGTTAAGAAGGCTCCCCTTCACCATCCTGCGGTGCCATCGTGGGGCCGAGACGATTCGCCAATGACCGAGCCGAGCAAATTGCCCCATCACGGCGTTCCCGAGCACCAGCCGGCGGCTGGCGGCATCGCCGCGCGTGCGCGGGCGGCGGCCGGTCCGCAATATCTGAACGGCCTCAATCCGGAGCAGCGCGAGGCGGTCGAGACGCTCGACGGTCCGGTGCTGGTGCTTGCCGGCGCCGGCACCGGCAAGACACGCGTCCTGACCACGCGCATCGCGCATATCCTGAGCCAGGGCCGCGCGCGGCCGCATGAGATCCTGTCGGTGACCTTCACCAACAAGGCGGCGCGCGAGATGAAGCTGCGGCTCGGCCAGATGCTCGGCCAGGCGGTCGAGGGCATGCCGTGGCTCGGCACCTTCCACTCGATCGGCGGCCGCATCCTGCGCATCCATGCCGAGCTGGTGCAGCTGAAATCCAACTTCACGGTGCTCGACGTCGACGATCAGGTGCGGCTGTTGAAGCAATTGCTGCAGGCCGAGAACATCGACGACAAGCGCTGGCCGGCGCGGATGCTGGCCGGCCTGATCGATGGCTGGAAGAATCGCGGCCTGTCGCCATCGCAGGTGCCGGCGGGCGAAGCCGCCTCGTTCGGCAACGGCAAGGGCGGCAAGATCTACGCGACCTATCAGGAGCGGTTGAAGATCCTCAACGCGGCCGATTTCGGCGACCTGCTGCTCGAGAACATCAGGCTGTTCCGCGAAAATCCAGACGTGCTGCGGCAGTACCAGAGCCGCTTCAAGTTCATCCTGGTCGACGAATATCAGGACACCAACGTCGCGCAGTATCTGTGGCTGCGCCTGCTGTCGCAGGCGCCGTCGCGGCCGGAGCGACGCCTTGCCGACGTCATTCCGGGAGCAACCAACGCGCCAGTCATTCCGGGGCGCCTCGAAGAGGCGAACCCGGAATCCCGAAGCAATGAGGACTCAACTCGAGATTCCGGGTTCGCACCTGGCGGTGCGCCCCGGAATGACGAGGAAAACGTCACCACGCAACAACCCCTCAAGAACATCTGCTGCGTCGGCGACGACGACCAGTCGATCTATGGCTGGCGCGGCGCCGAGGTCGACAACATCCTGCGCTTCGAGCACGATTTCCCCGGCGCCAAGGTCATCCGCCTCGAGCGCAATTACCGCTCCACCGGCCACATTCTGGCCGCGGCCTCGCATCTGATCGCGCATAATGAAGGCCGGCTCGGCAAGACGCTGCGCACCGAGGATGTCGACGGTGAGAAGGTCACCGTCACCGGCTCCTGGGATTCGGAAGAGGAAGCGCGCGCGATCGGCGAGGAGCTCGAGGAACTGCAGCGCGCGGGCGAGAACCTCAACGACGTCGCCATCCTGGTGCGCGCCTCGTTCCAGATGCGCGAGTTCGAAGACCGCTTCGTCACGCTCGGCCTGCCCTACCGCGTGATCGGCGGCCCCCGATTCTATGAGCGCGCCGAAATCCGCGATGCGCTGGCCTATTTGCGCACCATCAATTCGCCGGCCGACGATCTCGCCTTCGAGCGCATCGTCAACGTGCCCAAGCGGGGGCTCGGCGACGCCACCGTGCAGCTGCTGCACGACCATGCCCGCAAGCGCCGCATTCCGCTGTTCGAGGCGGCGCGCGCCGTGGTCGAGACCGACGAGCTGAAGCCGAAGGCGCGCGGCTCCTTGCGCGATCTCGTCATGCAGTTCGACCGCTGGCGCGCCCAGCGCGAGGTCACCTCGCATACCGAGCTCGCCGAGATCGTGCTCGACGAGAGCGGCTACACCGAGATGTGGCAGAAGGACCGCTCGGCTGATGCCGCGGGCCGGCTGGAGAACCTCAAGGAGCTGGTGCGTTCGATGGAGGAATTCGAGAACCTGCAAGGGTTTCTCGAACATATCTCGCTGGTGATGGACCGCGACGGCGAGGCCGGCGACGAGGCGGTGTCGCTGATGACGCTGCATTCGGCCAAGGGCTTGGAATTCGACAACGTGTTCCTGCCGGGCTGGGAGGAAGGCCTGTTTCCGAGCCAGCGCACGCTGGACGAACAGGGCCGCGCCGGGCTCGAGGAGGAGCGCCGCCTCGCCCATGTCGGGCTGACCCGGGCGCGCCGCCGCGCCAAGATCTATTTCGCCACCAACCGCCGCATCCATGGCACCTGGTCGACCACGATCCCCTCGCGCTTCCTCGACGAGCTGCCGGCGCACAATGTCGAAATCACCGAATCCAAGGGCGGATCGGGCTGGGGCGGCAGCGGCGGCTATGGCGCCTCGCGCTTCGACAACCTCGAATCATTCGGCTCGAGCTATTCGACCCCGGGCTGGCAGCGCGCCCAGGCCAACCGCAACCGCGGCGGCGGGGGCCGTAGCGGCAGCGGCTTCGAGGAGCGGCAATCCTCCTTTTCCTCCGAAAGCTTCAATCGCACCAAGCGCGGCCCTGTCGTGATCGAGGGCGAGCTGGTGGCGAAGTCCACCGGCACAACGTCGGATTTTTCGCTGGACGACCGGGTATTTCACCAGAAATTCGGCTACGGCCATGTGGTGAAGATCGACGGCAACAAGCTGACCATCGCCTTCGAAAAGGCCGGCGAGAAGAAGGTGGTCGACAGCTTTGTGCAACGGATGTGACATAGCGACCTTTCTTTGGCGACCTTCTTTGGCGGTCTTCTCTGTTGGTAGCCCTTGACCCCAGTTGATTTCATGGGTTGAGATGGATCCATGGTCCGGGGGAGGTTTTTCCTTTTTGTCATCGCGCTCACCGCGCCGTCGCTGGCGGTCGCGGAGACGATGAGCTTTGGCGATTCGGCAGCCCAGCTCGCCAAGGCCTGCGGCGCAGACATCACCGCGAACTGCCGCGGCGTCAATCTCGACTCCAACCGCCTCAAGGAATGCCTGTCGCGCAACCGCGACGTGATCTCGCCGCAGTGCAAGGAGAGCTACTTCTCCACCCTCGATGCGATCCAGAAGCGGATCGCGGCGCGCGTCACCGTTGCGAATGCCTGCACCCGCGAGATCGTCAAGGTCTGCGGCGGCTCGACCAAGGAGACCAGCAAGTCGGTGCCCTGCCTCGTCAGCGCCAAGGGCCTCAGCCGCAATTGCACCCAGGCGATCAATGACGCGGGGTATCAATGATGCGGCTGTCGAGGCGAGGCTTGCGCGATCCTGGCCTTTTGGCCCTGCTGGGCACGCTGGCTTTGCTGGCGATGTCGATTGCGCCAGCGCCGGCGCAGACCGCCATCACACGCGACGACGTCATCGCCAAGCTCAATCATTTTGAGACAGATGCCGAGGTCGATGTCCCTGCGCTGCGCCAGCAGGTGGCCGAACGATCGAAGTCGCGATCGAAGAACGAGCCACCGCCCTCGAAGCGGCCGCCGATCGCTCCCGACCTGACCAAGCTGCCGACGTTTAACGTCGACATCGCGTTCGACGTCGACACGCCGATCGTGCTGCCGGAGTCGTATCAGACGGTCGGGCGGATCGCCGATGCGCTGACGCACTCCTCGCTGCTGCCCTACACCTTCCTGATCGTCGGCCACATCGAATCGACCGGACGACGCGAGAACAATGTGCTGCTGAGCCAGCGGCGCGCCGACGCGATCCGCGACATCCTGGTCAACACCTTCAAGATCACCGCGAAGCGCCTGCAGTCGGTCGGGCTCGGCGAGGAGCAGTTGCTCGACCCGACCAAACCCAACGCGCCGGTCAACAACCAGGTGCAGATCATGCTGGTCGCGAAGGTCGCCGACAGCGCGCCGCCCGCGCACCCTGCCCCGACGGCCGCCGCCAAGAAGCCGGCGAAATCAGCCAAGAAGCACTGATTGGATTGAATATCGGGGCGTCGGAACTGCGTCCCCTCCCGCCCGTATACGATGTCCCCGGGGCGAGCGGCGCCTCCACGATTTCGGAATAATAGAAGATTACCGCTGATTTGCCCGACGGGTCAAGTTGCAATATGCGCCGCCGGCCGCCGGCTCCTTTGCATGGGGTTGTTTTCGATATTTTGGTAGTGCGCCCCTGAGGCGGCAGGCTATCAGCCTCGTTCGAGCCCGGCCTCGATACGTGGACACGTGAGTTGCAGAGGCCGCAAGCGCCGTATGCAATGGCCCTGCCCGCAAGCGGGAGCGGTGCACGCTGCAGAATAAATTTCTCCCTCGCCGACCGATTGCAGAACGGACCGTGCGTTCCTATCTGGGCTGAACCCGCATCACGCGCCTGCCCGGGCCCCAATCCGCGCGCGCCCCCTCCCTCACGCTCACCGACTCTCCATGTCGCCGATCATCTCCGTATCCAATCTTTCGAAAACCTATGGCTCCGGCTTCAAGGCGCTGAAGGGCATCAATCTCGACATCGTCAAAGGCGAGATCTTCGCGCTGCTCGGGCCGAACGGCGCCGGCAAGACCACGCTGATCAGCATCATCTGCGGCATCGCCAATCCGAGCGAGGGCCGCATCACGATCGGCGGGCACGACATCATCGCCGACTATCGCGCGGCGCGGTCGATGATCGGGCTGGTTCCGCAGGAACTGCACACCGACGCGTTCGAGTCGGTGTGGGCGACCGTCAGCTTCAGCCGCGGCCTGTTCGGCAAGCCGAAGAACCCCGCCCATATCGAGAAGGTGCTGCGCGACCTGTCGCTGTGGGACAAGAAGGACGACAAGATCATCACGCTGTCCGGGGGCATGAAGCGCCGCGTGATGATCGCCAAGGCGCTGTCGCACGAACCGCAGATCCTGTTCCTCGACGAGCCCACCGCCGGGGTCGACGTCGAATTGCGCAAGGGCATGTGGGAGGTGGTCCGCACGCTGCAGGCTTCCGGCGTCACCATCATCCTCACCACGCACTACATCGAGGAAGCCGAGGAGATGGCCGACCGCATCGGCGTCATCAACAAGGGCGAGATCATCCTGATCGAGGACAAGGCGACCTTGATGCAGAAGCTCGGCAAGAAGGAGCTGACGCTGCAATTGCAGAACAAGCTCGAGGCCATTCCCGATGTTCTGTCTGCCTACAATCTCGAATTGTCCGACGACGGCCGCACCGTGACCTATGACTACGATACCAAGGGCGATCGCACCGGCATCACCAGCCTGCTCAACGATCTGCGCAATGCCGGCATCCGCATCTCGGACCTCGATACCAGGCAGTCGTCGCTCGAGGATATCTTCGTCAGCCTCGTGAGGGCGCCATGAACTACCGCGCAATCCGGGCGATCTACCTGTTCGAAATGGCGCGCACCTGGCGCACGCTGCTGCAGAGCATCGTCTCGCCCGTGGTGTCGACCTCGCTGTATTTCGTGGTGTTCGGCGCCGCGATCGGCTCGCGCATCACCGAGGTCGAGGGCGTCAGCTACGGTACCTTCATCGTGCCGGGGCTCGTGATGCTGTCGGTGCTGACCCAAAGCATCTCCAACGCCTCGTTCGGCATCTACTTCCCGAAATTCGTCGGCACGATCTACGAGATCCTGTCGGCGCCGATCTCCTATTTCGAGATCGTTATCGGCTATGTCGGCGCTGCCGCCACCAAGTCGATCATCCTCGGCCTGATCATCCTGGCGACGGCCGGGCTTTTCGTCCCCTTGCATATCCAGCATCCGGTGTGGATGCTGACGTTCCTGGTGCTGACGGCGGTCACCTTCAGCCTATTCGGCTTCATCATCGGCATCTGGGCCGACGGCTTCGAGAAGCTGCAGATGATCCCGATGCTGGTGGTGACACCGCTGACCTTCCTCGGCGGCAGCTTCTATTCGGTGAACATGCTGCCGTCGGGCTGGCGCACCATCACCCTGCTCAATCCCGTGGTCTATTTGATCTCCGGCTTCCGCTGGAGCTTCTACGAGATCGCCGATGTCAGCGTGCCGCTGAGCCTCGGCATGACCGTGGGATTCCTCGTGGCCTGCATGGCCATCGTGGCGTGGATCTTCAGGACCGGCTACCGGCTGAAGAACTGACTTGCAAGCAAGTCATTCCGGGGCGCGCCTTAGCGCGAACCTCAGATGCGCAATTGCGCATCGGGGAATCTCGCGCCGTCACTTCGAGATTCCGGGTTCATGCTTCGCATGCCCCGGAATGACGCTCGCCCGTAGCCCGGATAGAGCGAAGCGCAATCCGGGACCTTATCGCCAAGCCTGCAGAACCCGGATTTCGCTTCGCTCCATCCGAGCTACAGGTTCTTCAACGATCAATAGCAGTGGAAATGACCGTGGCGGTAATAGCCGCGGCAGCGGTGGCCACGGCGGTAACCGCGATCCGGGATGCCGAACACGCCCTTGACCGCGCCCATGGCGCCACCGACACCGGCGCCGACGGCGCCGCCAACCACGCCGCCCACCGGGCCGGCGACCCGGTTGCCCTCATAGGCGCCCTCATGAGCGCCGCGGACGATGCCCTGGGCATGGCCTGCATGGGGGACTGCGACCAGCGTCAAAGCGAGGGCTGCGGCCGCAAGCAGGAGCCGCGCGGAGAGGCCGGCTGGGACGACGGCCGCGGTCTTCGCCTTGGTGTTGTTCATCTGGATTCCTTGATGCGCGGCGCGAACGCGCCGCCGGGCGGGATTGTTAAACGCCCATGCGGCCAAATGGTTGCGTGTCGGAGACCAATCGGGCCGTGGTCGCGGCCTGCTCGCGAAAAAGTCAGCCCGCCGTGACAGGCAGGCCCGGCTTCGGCCTTGTTTGCGCCGCGCACGGGATTAACCATGGCAATTGATCACGGCCTTGGCCCGCCACTGGAACCAAGTTCGGATTCCGTGCATATTGATTGCCGGGGACGGAGAGCCGCGGCTTCGCGAGCAGGCCTGGAGGCCAAAGGTAAAATGCGTTCGTTCCTCATTGCGTTCACGTCCGTGATGCTCTTCACCGCCGGCGCCGCACAGGCCAAGGTCGATATCACCATCGACAAGGACAACCAGCAGATGACCGTCGCGGTCGACGGCGTCGCGCGCTATCACTGGCCGGTCTCGACCGGCATCCCGTCGCGCGAAACGCCGAACGGCAGCTTCCGCGCCTTCCGCATGGAAGAGGATCACTACTCCAAGGAATTCGACGACGCGCCGATGCCGCACTCGATCTTCTTCACCAAGATCGGGCACGCGATTCACGGCACCGACTCGGTCAGCCGCCTCGGCTCGCCGGCCTCGCATGGCTGCGTGCGGCTGTCGCGCGACAACGCAACCACGCTTTACTCGCTGGTCCAGAAGGAAGGCGTGCTCAACACCACCGTGACGCTGACCGGCTCGTCGCAGGTCGCGCTGGCGCGCAATCCGCGTGGGCGCAATGGCACCGCCGTCGCCCGCCGCGCGCCGCAGCAATATGACGAGCAGTACGGCACCGCCGCCGCCGGCGACCCGGTCGTGCTGACGCCGCAGCCGCGCGACTATCCGGCGCAGGCCCGCACCGATGACGGCTACATCTATCCGGCCGACGGCAGCTCGACCGATCGCCGCTATCCGGCACCACCGTCAAGCCGCCGCGTCTACGATGCGCAGGCCTATGGCCAGCAGCAGTATTACGGCAATCAGGGCTACGCGCCGGCGCCGCAAGGCTACTACCAGCCGCGCCCCGCCTATCAGCCGCGCGGCTTCTACGGCAACACCTATCAGGATTAGAGCGTTTTCGAGCGAAGTAGGCGCCGGTTCGCGTGAAGAAAACGCGTCAAAAGAAATCTGCCGCACGCTCTTGATCCGTGACGGCGCCGCAGGCAGGGCGCCGTCAGTTCACGCTCCCCTCACCCGCTTGTGACCGTCGCAAAGGGCGTCCGTCAACGTGCGCCGCGGCCCGTCGTCATCTGATTGTAAAACTAGCCCGATATTCGGCGGCACAAGCGCCCGCTTGGCCCCTGGAGGCCGATTCACGCTGTATGCCCGATGAAATCAGGGCGAGAAGCGCGGGTCACGTAGGCAAGATCAGAGGTCGACATGAAACGGGGCATCATTGTCCTTTGCCTGTGCGTCGTGGCGATGGCCGCTTATTTCACGACGGACAGATGGGCCATCCGTCACACGACGCTGACGTTCCACGACGTTCTGCGCGACGACCGCGACGTCACGGTCGAGGTCGCGGTGCGCCGCGACCGGCAAATGCAGGCGATGGCCGAGATGATCGAGCTGCCGGTCGCGATCCTGAGCCACGGCAACACCGTCAAGAACACCGAGTACTCGTTCCTCACCAATTTGTTCGCGTCGCGCGGATACCTCGTGATCAGCATTCAGCATGATCTCGACACCGACGCGCCGATGGTTACCAAGGTCGGCGAGGAATATGTAGGCCGCCGCATGCAGTACAATCGCGGCGTCTTCAACATCATGTATGCGATCGACGAGCTCAAGAAGGTCTATCCGAACGCAAACTATCGCCAGCTGACGTTGATCGGCCATTCCAACGGCGGCGACATCTCGATGTTCTTCGCCAAGCAGCATCCCGACCTGGTCAAGAAGGTCGTCACGCTGGACAATCTGCGCGTCCCCTTCATCACCGACGGCAAGATCAAGATCCTCTCGTTTCGCTCCAGGGATCCGGTGTTCAAGGCCGATCCGGGCGTCGTGCCGGACGACGAGACCTGTGCGAGACTCGGCATCAAGGTGGTCAGAACCGAATTCCAGCACAACGATCTCAGCGACCGCGGCCCGGACAGCGCGAAATCGTCGATCCAGGCCGGCGTGGAGCAATTCCTAGACGAGGATGCGGGCGAGAGCACGCCGACGATGCCGCTGCTCGCTGCCTCGACGCCCGCCTCCGCGGGTGCGGCGCCGCCAGAGAACAAATAGTCGCGTCGCGCTGAAGGCGAGCTGGCGCTCCTCCGGTGCTGCCGGACAGCTCTCCGTTCCGGTTGAACTGGAACGGAGCTCCAGCTTCTTGCTTTGACACTAGGCGCGCGCGTGGCGATAGCCAGTGGCAACGAGCCAGATTGCGGAAAGCAGGAAATAGAACGCGCCGAAGCCCGCATAGGGAGCGACGTCGAGAATGGTCGGCGCAACGGTGCCGATGGACTGGCTGATCATGTAGCCGCCGGCGAGTGCCGACTGTGCGCCACTCAGGATCATCGCCCATTGCGCACCATAATGACGCCAGCGCCTGACGCCGGTGTACAATTGCAGCACACCCGCGAGGATCGCCCAAACCCCGAACACGGCCAGGACGGCATAGCTGCTGTGGCTGAGCGCCACGATCACGGCGAGCGTCGTGATCGCGCTGACCACGACATTCAGGGCCTGGGATGGGTTGGCTTTCAGGCCGCCATTGACCCGGGCATCAGCCAGATTGGCGATGCCGTCCCACGCCGGGTAGATCACGAACAGAACCCCGGCAGGGCCGGCTTGGCCGCTAAACAGAACGGCAGCGGCGACCCAGGCGACCGAGAAGATGGCGCGCCCGAGATAATAGGATCGCAGCCAGGTGGATTGGGTCGAAAGGTGGCTTTGCATTG
The DNA here is from genome assembly GCF_054058795.1 of Bradyrhizobium sp. USDA 4506. Lineage (NCBI taxonomy): Bacteria > Pseudomonadati > Pseudomonadota > Alphaproteobacteria > Hyphomicrobiales > Nitrobacteraceae > Bradyrhizobium > Bradyrhizobium sp. USDA 4506. The sequence continues at coordinate 4,592,788 of NZ_JBSSBM010000002.1, forward strand.
ACAGGCTCCTTGTTTATCGTCCTACTAGTAGGTAGACAACAATTCCAAGTCAATCTGGCGCTCGGACGCCCTGTGTGGAGAGGAAGGCCTTGATTTACCTTTGTAATTTACCTACTGGAAGGTAGGCATAACGTGAACGTGATGATTTCGACTTCTGAAAAAATTCTCGACGTCGCGCAGCCCCTCATCGTCGCCGGGGGCTACAACGGCTTCAGCTATGCCGACATCTCCGATGCCATCGGCATCCGGAAGGCGAGCATCCACCATCACTTCCCGACCAAGGCCGAGCTGGTCTCGGCGCTGGTGGATCGCTACCGGCAGCAGACCGCGCTGGGCCTGAAGTTGCTTCAGGAGCAATTCGCGAGCCCGACCGACCAACTGCAGGCTTACGTGAACTTCTGGCAGGCGTGCATCGGCGATGCCTCGCTGCCGTTCTGCGTCTGCGCGATGCTTGCCGGCGAGATGCCGATGTTGCCGGACGAGATCGCATCGCGCGTCCGCGCCCATTTCCGTCATCTCGCAGGATGGCTGACATCGGTGCTGCAGGCCGGCGCGGAACAGCATCTGTTCCGGCTGGATCAGCGGCCGGACGAAGAGGCCCAGATGCTGATGGCGTCGGTCCACGGCGCGATGCTCTCTGCGAGGGCTTTCGACGATCCCAATCTGTTCGCCGCAATCGTCAAGCCCCAGTTCGCCAGACTGCTGGTAGCCGATCGCTAGAGAATTATCGCGCGGAAGCCGCCGCGATTGGCTCGGCTTGCAGGTCCTACTGCTCGCCGTCGCGCAGTCGGCGGTACACTGCACCCAGCACGTTCGAATAGTCGTCGGTCCAGACCCGTTGCTTCTCGTCGGCTTCGGTCTCGGTCCAGACATCAGACGATGCGAGCTTGCCGACGTCTTCCTCCTCGCGCGCGGAGACCACGACCGAGGTCGAGAAGATGTACTCGTTGTCGCGGCCGGAATCCTCGCTGTAGACCCAGCTCTTCATGTCGTTGGCGTCGGCGATGCCGACCACGACGCTGGCAAGCTCGAGGTGGCGGTTGGAGACGTGCATCACGACGGCGCCCTGCGGCGCCAGCTTCTCCTTGTAGATCGCCATCGCCTCCTCGGTCGCGAGATGGATCGGGATCGCGTCCGACGAATAGGCGTCGACGATGATCAGATCGTAGGCGCCGTCCGGCTCCTTGGCGAAGGTCAGCCGCGCGTCGCCGATGACAGGCTTGAGGTTCGGCTCGCAGTTCTGGATGTAGGTGAAGTATTTCGGATCGCGCGCGGTATCGACCATCGATTGGTCGATCTCGAAGAAGCGCCAGTCCTCGCCGGGGGCCGACGCGCAGGTCAGCGTCCCCGAACCGAGCCCGATCACCGCCACTTTCAGCGGCGCGCCCTTGCGCTCGCGGATTGCAGTGATCGCCCGCCCGATGCCGCCATCCTTGTAATAGTAGCTGATCGGTTCGGGCTTTCCGGCGACCGGCGTGCCGTCATCGTTCTTGAACTTCTCGGCGCCATGGATCGTGGTGCCGTGCATCAGCACGTGATACTGCCCGTTCGGCGTCACCACGATCTTGTGCACGCCGAAGAAGCTGCGCACGGTTTCGACGCGGCCGTCGTCGGATGGATAGGCGCGCAGCACCACCAACGCGACCACGACGGTGGCGAAGATCTTCCAGCGATTGGCGTTCAGCGCGAGCGCAAGCAGCGCCGAGAGCACGCCGACCGCGCCGATCACCCAGACCCGGTGCACGTCGAACCAGTTGAAGATGTTGCCGGCCGAATAGCTCGGCGCGATCAGCGCCACCGCCAGCACCGCAAGGAACGGCCAGTACCAGGCGCTCCAGCGCGGCAGCCGCTCCGCGCCGCCGGGCGGACGGCATAGCGCCGCGAGCGCCAGCAGGATCGGATATTCGGCGACCCACGAGAAAGTAAAAGGCGCAATAAGCCCCGCGAACAGGCCGCCGACCATGCCACCGAACGACAGCGCGACGTAGAAGCCGGTGAGATATTTCGCCGCCGGGCGGGTGCGCGCGAGCTCGCCATGACAGGCCATCGCGATGATGAAGAAACAGAGCTGATGGCCGCCGAGCGTGAGCAGCAGGTTCTGCTCGCCGCCGACCGCAAGCAGGATCACGACGCCGGCAATCGCCAGCGGCTGCGCCCGCAGCATCCATTTGTGCGGCAATAGCGGCCGCGACTGGAACACCAGCACCCAGGTCAAGAGATACAGCGACAGCGGCAGCACCCACAGCAGGGGCGCGGCGGCGACGTCGGTCGAGATATGCGCCGTCACCGCGATCAAGAGGCCGGACGGCACCGCGGCGAGGAAGATCCAGCGCGCCCGCAGCGGCCAGGACGGCGCCGGCGCATTGGCGTCATCGACCTGCATGTCGAGCGCGGCGGCATTGGCCGGCGACCGCAACAGCAGCATGCCGCAACTCGCGATCAGAATGATCAGCAGACCATAACCACCGGTCCAGATCAGGTTCTGGGTGCGCAACGTGAACATCGGCTCGAGCAGCACCGGATAGGACAAGAGCGCGAGGAAGCTGCCGATGTTCGAGGATGCGTAGAGGAAATACGGATCGGGACCATTGGGATGTCCGGTGCGCACGAACCAGGCCTGCAGCAGCGGATTGTTGGCAGCGAGCGCGAAGAACGGCAGGCCGATCGAAACCGCGAACAGGCCGAGCAGCCAGACCGCATAGCCGGACGTCGGCGGCTCGCCCCAGCCGCTCCTGATCGCCAGCGGCAAGGTCAGCAGCGCGACGACGAGCAGCACCAGATGCACCGCGACCGGCGCAATACGGCCGTTCAGCTTCATCAAGAGATGCGCATAGGCGTAGCCGCCGAGCAGCAGCGACTGGAAGAACACCATCGCCACCGACCACACCGCCGGCGAGCCGCCGAGCCGCGGCAGCACCATCTTGGTGAACAGCGGCTGCACCGAGAACAGCAACAGGGCGCTGACGAAGATCGCGGCGGTGTAGACAACCAGCACCAGCCGGTTGCGCGAGGCGGTCGGCTCAGACGTCATGAAAGCTCCGGCATGGACCCGGCGGGCGCCGGAGGCGGACAGTCCGGTGGCACCCCACCGGAGGATTTCAGTTGAGCATACGGCACTATCACGGACAAGAAACGGCGGTCACGCGGACTTGACGACGCGGCGCTGCGGCGCCACAGCAGGCTGTAATCACTGCTTCTTGAAGCGGACATGAACGAAACAGACGTCGTTATCATCGGTGCGGGGCACAACGGCCTCACCTGCGCGGCCTATCTCGCGATGGCCGGGCTGCGCGTGAAGGTCGTGGAACGCCGCAAGGTAGTCGGCGGCGCCGCGGTCACCGAAGAATTTTGTCCGGGCTTCCGCAACTCCGTCGCCGCCTACACGGTGAGCCTGCTCAATCCGCAGATCATCTCTGACCTGAAACTTGCCGATCACGGCCTCCGGATCGTCGAGCGGCGCGCGCAGAACTTCCTCCCCTCGCCCGACGGCAGCTATTTGCTGACGGGCGAAGGCCGGACCCGGGAGTCGGTCGAAAAGCTCAGCCAAAAGGACGCGGCCGCAATCAGCGTGTTCTCAGGGGAACTCGAAGCCATCGCAGACGTGCTGCGGCAATTCGTGCTGCGCGCACCGCCGAACCTCGTCGAGGGCTTTGGCATCGGCGCGATCAGCGAGGCCTTCAACGCGCTCGGCACCGCCAACATCCTGCGCCGGCTGTCGCTGGAACAGCAGCGCAATCTGCTCGACCTGTTCACGCGATCGGCCGGCGAGATGCTCGACGAGCGCTTCGAGAACGACCTCGTCAAGGCGCTGTTCGGCTTCGATGCCATCGTCGGCAATTATGCCAGCCCCTACGCGGCCGGCTCGGCCTATGTGATGCTGCACCATGCGTTCGGCGAGGTGAACGGCAAGAAGGGCGTCTGGGGCCACGCGACCGGCGGCATGGGCGCGATCACCCAGGCGATGGCGCGTGCCGCGCGCAGCCATGGCGTCGAGATCGAAACCGATGCTGCCGTCCGCGAGGTGATCGTCGAGAAGGAGCGCGCCGTCGGCGTCGTCCTCGACAATGACAAGACCGTGCGCGCCAAATACGTCGTCTCGAACGTCAATCCGAAGCTGCTGTACACACGCCTGGTACCGGAAGGCGCATTGGCGCCCGAGTTTCGCGCGCGCATCTCCCGATGGCGGAACGGGTCCGGCACGTTCAGGATGAATGTGGCGCTAAGCGCCCTGCCCTCGTTCAGCGCGCTGCCCGGCCCGGGCGATCACCTCACGGCGGGGATCATCATCGCTCCGAGCCTCGGCTACATGGATCGCGCCTGGCGCGATGCGCGCGAATTCGGCTGGAGCCGCGCCCCGGTCGTCGAGGTGCTGATCCCCTCGACGCTCGACGACAGCCTGAGCCCGCCGGGCCAGCATGTCGCGAGCCTGTTCTGCCAGCACGTCGCGCCGCAACTACCCGACGGCAGATCGTGGGACGATCATCGCGAAGAGGTCGCCGATCTGATGATCGCAACCGTCGACCACTACGCGCCCGGGTTCGCAGGCAGCGTGATCGGCCGCCAGATCCTGTCGCCGCTCGACCTCGAGCGGCAATTCGGCCTGCTCGGCGGCGACATCTTTCACGGCGCGCTGACATTGAACCAATTGTTCTCGGCACGGCCGATGCTCGGCCATGCCGACTATCGCGGACCGCTGAAGGGTCTCTACCATTGCGGTTCCGGCGCCCATCCCGGCGGCGGCGTCACCGGCGCCCCCGGCCACAATGCCGCGCGGGCCATCCTGGCCGACCATCGCGCGCTGTTCTCGTAGACGACACACCGCGCGCCGCGGGACAAGCTGTGGACAGGCGTGTTGAGAAGCTGTGGGCCTGCGGTGGACGGCGGCCTTGCCTCAAGACGGGATAACCGGTGGACGCCACTGTGGACCGGCTGTGCGACCGACGCTCACAATCCCGGGAAAACGCAGTTGATGTCTTGTCGACAAGCTGCGTGTGGCTCTGTGGACAATCGGTCAAAAAGAAACACCGAGCGACATGTCGCCCGGTGCTTCCCTGAGAACGCCGTTCGAGAAATTACTTCAGCGAGCCGCTGATCGAGTTGAAGGTCCCGCTCAGTGCCGTGCCGACGCCATTCACCGCAGCGATGATGGCGATGGCGATACCGGTTGCGATCAGTCCGTATTCGATGGCGGTCGCGCCGGATTCATTCCGCAAAAACTTAACGATAAAAGCCTTCATTGCAGCCCTGCCCTTGGTTGTGATGCCTTGGAACGAAGGGTGTTCCCAGTTCCGCCACCCTAGTAGTACGGCAACATCTAAGGTTGTCTGAACCGGGAACCTCTCAATTCTCGCGATATTCGATTGAATCCGGCTTGAAATTTTAACAAAAACCGCGCTACCGGCCTCCGATGACCCCGTCCACACACCGCGCCAGCGTCACCCTTCCAGATGAATCGACCGCAAAGCGCGTGGTAGATGCGCTTTCCGAGGTGTTTTTCGAGGATCAGGCGGCGTTTGCGGCCTTCGAGCGACCGGATGGCCGCTGGGACGTCACCGTCCATTTTGCCGAGCCGCCGGACCAAAATTTACTGCGCGAACTGGTTGGCCAGGTGCTGCGGCAGGATGTCGCATCGACTTTAGTTTTTGATACCGTGGAGGCCAAGGACTGGGTCAAGGCCAGCCTGGAGGATCTTGTCCCGGTCGCGGCCGGCCGCTTTATCGTCCACGGCCAGCATGACCGGCACCGGATACCCCCCAACAAGCTCGGGATCGAGATCGAGGCGGCGCTGGCCTTCGGCACCGGCCATCACGGCACCACCCGCGGCTGCCTGCTGCTGCTCGACCACGTGCTGAAGGCGTATCAGCCCCGCCGCGTGCTGGATCTCGGTACCGGGACCGGCGTGCTGGCGATCGCCGCCGCCAAGGCGCTGCACGGCAAGGTGCTGGGGAGCGACATCGACGCGCCGTCGGTCAGGGTCGCCGAGGAGAATGCCCGGCTGAACGGCGCCGGCGATCTGGTGGACGTGATCCGCGCCACCGGCTTTGCCGCTCCGCGCTTCGCCGAGGACGGTCCGTTCGACCTGGTGCTCGCCAACATCCTCGCCAATCCGCTGCGGCAGCTGGCCGGCCCGATGGCGCGTCACCTCGCCTCGTCGGCGCAGGTCATTCTCTCGGGCCTGCTGACGCACCAGGCGCCGGCGGTCATCGCCGCCTACCGCGCCCGCGGGCTGGTGCCGCTGCGGCATCTGAAGATCGAGGGCTGGAGCAGCCTGCTGCTGCGCTCCGTGAAGTGACCGCGACCGGCAGACAGTGCGGCGACTGCACGCTCTGCTGCAAGGTGATGGCGATCGAGGAACTGGCCAAGCCCGCCAACACGTGGTGCCCGCATTGCAAACCGGGGCGCGGCTGCCGGACCTATCCGGGGCGGCCTATGGAATGCCGCTCGTTCAGCTGCGTCTGGCTGGCGAACGAGCTGCTGGAGGAGCACTGGAAGCCTTCCAGGTCGAAGCTCGTCCTGACCACGTCGGAAGATGGTCTTGAGGTCAGATGCGATCCGGGCTTCCCCGACGCCTGGCGCAAAGAGCCGTTTTGCAACGAGCTCAGGGAATGGGCGATCTCCGGCGAGACGCTCGACATGACCGTCGTCGTGATCGCCGGCCAGCGCATGACGCTCGTGACGCCCGAGCGCGAATTCGATCTCGGCATCGTCGGCCCCGATGAGCGGATCGTGCGCGAGCTCGAGGACGGCAAGGTCGTCAATGTGACCGTGGCGAAGGCATCCGATCTGGAACGGTAGCCGCGATCCGCGGGTTGTTTATTTGGGCGCTGGCGAATCGCTACGGTTGGTCTCGACCTTGTCCTGACCGGCCGCACGCTTGGCGCGCGCCTCGACAAGGCGGTCCAGCATCTGGACGATGACGCCGCGCTGCTTCTGTTCGACCGGCGCGATCGGGCCGCGGCGGACCGGCGGCGAGATCTTCTCAAACGTGAATGCAGGCATCGTGCATCTCCTCACCGTTGAGTTGAGACACTCCTGGACACTCCCCGTACGCTTGACCGTTGACGTGCAGTGGACATCGTCCGGCCAATTCCACTATGCCATATTCAAGCATAAGTTATGCCAAAAATATGGTCATGCTTGACCGCGCTCGCGCGAAGGTCATGCTCCATCCGAAGAGAGTGCGACGGCGATGTTCGAAGCCCATTTCCAGACGTTCGAAGAGCCCGAAGGCGGCGTGGCGCTGGCTGCCCGCTTGAGCGCGCTGCGCGAGGAGCTGGCGCGGCGCAAGCTGACCGGATTCGTGGTTCCGCGCGCCGATCAGCAGCAGAATGAATATGTCGCGGCCTCCGAGGAGCGGCTCGCCTGGCTGACGGGCTTCACCGGATCGGCCGGGCTCGCGATCGTGCTGAGCAAGGAGGCCGCCCTGTTCGTCGACGGCCGCTACACGCTGCAGGCCGGCAAGCAGGTTGACCGCAAGGCCTGGCAGGTCGAGCCGCTGGTCGAGCCGCCGCCGGAGCACTGGCTGACCCGGCATCTGGCGGCCGGCGACCGCCTAGGATTTGACCCCTGGCTGCACACTTCTGCGGCAGCCGAACGGCTGGCCGCGGCCTGCGCCAAGGCCGGCGCGGAACTGGTCGCCGTCGACGGCAATCCGCTCGATGCGATCTGGCACGAGCGGCCGGCACCGCCGCTCGGTCCGGTTACGATCCACGGCGCGCAGTTTTCCGGGGAGATCGAAGCCGAGAAGCTCAAGCGCATCCGCCTCGAGATCAACAAGCTCGGCGTCGACGCGCTGGTGCTGTCCGACAGCCACGCGGTGGCCTGGACCTTCAACATCCGCGGCGCCGACGTCTCGCATACGCCGCTGCCGCTGTCCTATGCGCTGGTACCGAAGGAAGGCCGGCCGCTGGTGTTCATCGATCAGCGCAAGCTGTCCAACTCGACACGCGACCATCTCGAGCAATCGGCCGATGTCGAGCAGCCCGCGGCGCTGGCGGCAAAACTCACCGAGCTCGCCAAGCGCGGCGCCTCGATCGCGCTCGACAACGCGACCGCAGCCGACGCCCTGAGCCGCCTGATCGCGGGTGCCGGCGGCAAGCCGGTGCGCGGCAGCGATCCGGTCAGCCTCTTGAAGGCGGTCAAGAACGTCACCGAGATCGAGGGCACGCGCACGGCGCATCAGCGCGACGCGGTGGCGCTGGTGCGTTTCCTCGCCTGGATCGATCGCGAGGCGCCCTCCGGCAGCCTCACCGAGATCGACACCGTCGAGGCGCTGGAGACGTTCCGCCGCCAGACCGGCGCGCTGAAGGACGTCTCCTTCCCGACCATCGCCGGCACCGGGCCGAACGGCGCCATCGTGCACTACCGTGTGACGCGCAAGAGCAACCGCCGCATCGAGCCCGGCGATCTCCTGCTGATCGATTCCGGCGCGCAATATGAGGACGGCACCACCGACGTCACCCGCACCATCGCGATCGGCAAGCCGACCGACGAGATGCGCGACCGCTTCACCCGCGTGCTGCGCGGCCATATCGCGATCGCCCGCGCGATCTTCCCCGACGGCACCACCGGCGCGCAGCTCGACACGCTGGCGCGGCAATATCTCTGGCAGGCCGGGATTGATTTCGAGCACGGCACCGGCCACGGCGTCGGCAGCTATCTCAGCGTCCATGAAGGGCCGGCGCGGATTTCCAAGCTCGGCACCACGCCGCTGAAGCGCGGCATGATCCTGTCGAACGAGCCCGGCTACTACAAGACCGACGCCTACGGCATAAGGATCGAGAACCTCGAGCTCGTGATCGGCACCGACATTGCCGGCGCCGAGAGGCCGATCAATGCATTCGAGACGCTGACGCTGGCGCCGATCGATCGCCGCCTGATCGAGGTCAGCATGCTGAGCCCGGACGAGTTAAGCTGGCTCAACGACTACCACGCCCGCGTCGCGCATGTGGTGCGGCCGCATCTCGACGACAACGCCACCAAGCTGTGGCTGGACGAGGCAACGGCGGCGCTGAAGTAGCGGCGCGCCCAGGCATCCGCACGCTCGACGTCGTCCCCCCCCAACGCTCTGTGTCATCCCTCGCGAAAGCGGGGGATCCAGTACGCCGCGGCCTATCAATTCAAATACGCCTGCCTCTGGAGTACTGGGTCCCCGCTTTCGCCGAGGACGACAGCGGAATTCGCAGCTGACGACAGAGCGTTTATTGCGCGAGACGAAACATCGTCACCGCGTCTCCTGAAATCGCATGGGCGTATGCCGAAACACCCGTATTCCGCGCGGACGGGCACGCTACAGTCTTTCCACAATGCTGGATCGGACCTGAATGCACGGCGTGATGGGCAAGCCGCCCGGCGCGGCCAAAGACAACATCGCGACATCGAAGGTCATGCTGCTGATGCTCGTCGTGATGACGGGCGTGGCGCCGATCTCGCTCTACATGCTGGTGCCGGCGCTGCCGGTGCTGGCGACCACCTTCGGCCGCGACATCTCTATCGCGCAGATGACCGTGTCGCTCTACATGGTCGGCATCGCGCTTTCACAGCTGATCATGGGGCCGCTGTCCGACAGGTTCGGCCGTCGGCCGGTGCTGCTCGCGGGCCTCGGCCTGATGGTCGTGGCCGGCGTCGGCTCGGTGTTCGCCGAGACCCTGCCGCAACTGATCGCGGCGCGCTTCTTCCAGGCGCTCGGCGGCGCCAGCGGCATGGTGATCAGCCGTGCCATCATCCGCGATCTCTATCCGCGCGAGCGGGTCGGCGCCATGATCAGCCTCGTCGTCGCCGCATTGATGATCGCGCAGATGGTGAGCCCGCTGACCGGCGGCCTGCTGGAGACCGCATTCGGCTGGCGCGCGATCCTCTATCTCATCACCGCGGCGTCGCTGATCACCACGATCTTCATCGCGTTGGCGCTGCCGGAAACCCGCCGCGACCGCGCCGAGAGCAGCAGCTTTCGCGGCGACCTCGGCAAGCTGATGACGAGCCGCGCCTTCGTCGGCTATCTATTGTGCCAGGTATTGGCGTCGCAGATCATCTTCGCCTTCGCCGGCGGCGGCCCTTACATCGTGGTGACCCAGATGGGCCGGACCAGCGCCGAGTATGGCGCGTGGTTCGCGATGACGGGGTTCGGCTACTTCGTCGGCAATCTCTTGTGCGTGCGCTTCGCGCCGCGGCACTCGCTGGAGAAACTGATCTGGTTCGGCCTCGCGCTGCAGGTCGGCAGCAGCCTGCTGAACCTGGTCTGGAGTTTTACCGGAGTAAACCAGGCCCCGCTCTGGCTGTTCGGCACCCAGATGATCGTGATGATCGCCAACGCCTTCGTGATGGCCAATTCCGCCGCCGGCGCCATCAGCATCCGGCCCGAAGCCGCCGGCACCGCCTCGGGCGCCATGGGGTTCCTGCAGCAGGGCATCGGCTCGCTGATCTCGCAATTCGGCGCCTATCTCGGCGGCCACTCCACCACGACGCTGCCGCTGACCGCGGCGATCTTCGCGATCTCGATCGCCTGCGCCTGCACCATGATCTTCGTCGTGCCGCGGCGGAAGGTGGTGGTGAGCGAAGAGCTGATCGCGCAGACCGAGGAGGATGAGCAGGGGATGATGTGAGCAGTTCGTCATTCCGGGGCGATGCGCAGCATCGAACCCGGAATCTCGAGATTCCCCGGTGCGCAATCGCGCACCTGGGGTTCGCCTCTTCGAGGCGCCCCGGAATGACGGACAACCCTACTCCCCGATCAGCTTCAGCCACTCGTCCTCGGTGAGCACCTGGACGCCGTGCTTCTGCGCTTCGGCAAGCTTCGAGCCGGCGCCCGGCCCCGCGACGACATAGTCGGTCTTCTTCGACACCGAGCCGGCCGCCTTGGCGCCCAGCCGCTCGGCCCTCGCCTTGGCCTCGTCACGTGTCATCTTTTCGAGCGATCCGGTGAACACCACGGTCTTGCCGGCCACCGCCGAATTGCTCTTCGGCTTCTCGGCGTCGATGATCTCGTCGAGCTCGCCGGTCAGCCGCTCGACGATGCCGCGATTGTGGCTCTCGCCGAAATAGTCGGCGATGCTCCTGATCACGGTGTCGCCGATCTGGTCGAGCGCATCCATCTCCGCCATCGCTTCCTCGTCGCCCTTGGCGACCTTGAGGCAGGCCTCGTGGAACGCGTCCCAGGAACCATAGCCGCGCGCCAGTGCCAGCGCGGTGGTCTCGCCGACATGGCGCATGCCGAGTGCGTAGATGAAGCGCTCCAGGCCAATCCTGCGGCGGCTGTCGATCGCGGCGAACAGATTGCGCACCGAGGTCTCACCGTAGCCTTCGATGTCCTCCAGCTTCAGCTTCGCGTTGCGCTTTTGCAGCGTGAAGATATCAGCCGGCTCCTTGACCCATCCCTCGTCGAAGAAATATTGCAACTGCTTCACGCCGAGACCGTCGATGTCGAAGGCGCGGCGCGACACGAACAGAATGAGGTGTTCGACCTTCTGGAACGGACAGGCGAACTCGCCGGTGCAGCGGGCGCGCGAGCCCTCCTCGCCGGCCGCGGTCTCCTCGCGCACCACGTCGGTGTGCAGCGGGCACGGGCACTTCTTCGGGAAGTGGAACTCCTTCGCGCTCTTCGGCCGCTTGTCGATCACGACGTCGACGACCTGCGGGATCACGTCGCCGGCGCGCTGGATCACCACGGTGTCGCCGATCCTGATGTCGCGCCCCTCGCGCAGCACCTCGCCCTTGTTGCCGATGCCCTTGATGTAGTCCTCGTTGTGCAGCGTGACGTTCTGCACGATCACGCCGCCGACACCGACCGGCTCGAGCTTGCCGACCGGCGTGAATGAGCCGGTGCGCCCGACCTGGATCTCGATGTCGCGTAGCACCGTCATGGCGCGCTCGGCCGGGAATTTGTGCGCGATCGCCCAGCGCGGCGTGCGCGACACGAAGCCGAGCCGCTCCTGCCAGTCGATGCGATCGACCTTGTAGACGACGCCGTCGATGTCGTAGTCGAGCTCGGCGCGCTGCTCCTCGATCTTGCGATGGAACGCGATCAGCTCCTCGACCGAGTGGCACAGCTTGGTCAATGGATTGGTCTTGAAACCGCACCGCTCGAACCAGTGGATCATGCCGGTCTGGGTATCCGCGGGCATGGCGCTCATCTCGCCCCAGGCATAGGCGAAGAAGCCGAGCGGCCGCGAGGCGGTGATGGTCGGATCCTTCTGCCGCAGCGAGCCGGCCGCCGAATTGCGCGGATTGGCGAAGATGGTGTCGCCGGCCGCCTTCTGCCGCTCGTTGAGCGCGAGGAACGCCTTCTTGGTCATGTAGACCTCGCCGCGCACCTCGCAGATGTCAGGCACGTCGCGGCCCTTCAGCTTCTGCGGCACGTCCTCGAGCGTGCGGATGTTGGCGGTAACGTCCTCGCCCTCGGCGCCGTCGCCGCGGGTTGCCGCGGTGACGAGTTCGCCGCCCTCGTAGCGCAGCGACATCGAGAGCCCGTCGATCTTCGGCTCGGCCGAGAAATCGATCTTGTCATCCGGCAGCTTGAGGAAGCGCGTGATGCGCCCGACGAAATCGACCACGTCGGCTTCCGCGAACGCGTTGTCGAGCGACAGCATCGGCAGCGAATGGCGAACCTTCCGGAAGCGCCCCGACGGCGCGGCGCCGACCTTCTGCGACGGCGATTCCGCGGTGACGAATTCAGGAAAGCGCTTCTCGATCGCATTGTAGCGCTGCCGCAGCGCGTCGTATTCGGCGTCGGTGACGCTCGGCGCATCGTCCTGATAGTAGCGCTTGTCGTGACCTTCGAGCTCGAGCGCAAGGCGCATCAACTCGACCTTGGCCTGGGCCTTGGTGAGCTTGTCGACGTCGGAGAGTTCTTTCTTTTTTGCTGCTTTAGCCATGCGACGGGCGCGCTATAGTTTTTCGTCATTCCGGGGCGGTCCGTCAGGACCGAACCCGGAATCTCGAGATTCCGGGTTCGATGCTTCGCATCGCCCCGGAATGACTGTGTGGGAAATGGGGCTCATGTCGTACTACGTGTACATTCTAGCAAGTCGACGAGACGGAGCAATCTATGTTGGGATCACCAACGATCTCGTGCGGCGGGTCTACGAACATCGAATGAAGGCCGTCCCAGGCTTCACGTCCAAATACAACATCACGCAGCTGGTTTGGTTCGAAATCTACGACGACCCGATCTCCGCGATATCACGCGAGAAGGAGCTCAAGAAGTGGAAGCGAGCCTGGAAGACGCAATTGATCGAAGCGAGCAATCCGCAGTGGAATGACTTGTACGAGTCGATCTGTACCTGAGGTGGTCATTCCGGGGCATCGCGCAGCGATGAACCCGGAATCTCGAGATTCCGGGTTCGATGCTTCGCATCGCCCCGGAATGACGAGGGGAGAGATTACGCTGTCGCCGCCCGGAGCAGCCGTTCCGCGGCCGCCCTCGCCTCCGCGGTGATCTCGGCGCCGGCCAGCATGCGCGCGATCTCCTCGCGGCGGTGGTCGGCGGCGAGCGCGTTGACGCGGGTGGCGACCCGCTTGCCCTTGTCGAGCGCGTCCTTGGAGATCAGGAGATGCTGGCTGGCGCGGGCGGCGACCTGCGGCGCGTGTGTCACCGCCATCACCTGCACCTTGCCGGCAAGGCGCGCCAGCCGCGAGCCGATCGCATCGGCCACCGCGCCGCCGACGCCGGTGTCGATTTCGTCGAACACCAAGGTCGGCGCCGAGCCGCGATCGGCCAGCACGACCTTCAGTGCCAGCAGGAAGCGCGACAGTTCGCCGCCGGAGGCGACCTTCATCATCGGCCCCGGCTTGGTGCCCGGATTGGTCTGCACCCAGAACTCGACACGGTCGATGCCCTGCGGCCCCGGCGCGGCCGCGTTGCTCTCGACCTGGGTCATGAACTTCGCGCGCTCGAGCTTGAGCGGCGCAAGCTCGGCGTTGACGGCCTTGTTGAGCTTCTCGGCGGCCTTGGTGCGCGCCGCCGACAGTTTGGCGGCAGCCGCCGCATAGCGCTTGTCGGCTTCACCGGCGGCCGCTTCCAGCTTCTTCAGCTGGTCGGCGCCGGCATCGATCAGCGCGACGTCGCCGGCATATTGCGCCGCCAGCGCAGCCAGCAGATCGACCGGCGTCGAATATTTACGCGAGGCGGCGCGCAGCGCGAACAGCCGCTCCTCGATGCGCTCCAGCTCGGCCGGATCGAAATCGGTCGCCGCCAGCGCAGCGTTGAGGTGCTGGTCGGCCTCTTCCAGCGCGTTGATCGCAATGTCGATCGCCTTGACCGCGGGCTCGATCAGCGAAGGCGCATTGGCGGCGCGCCGCTCCAGCCGCCGTACCGCGGCCGACAGCGACGCCACCGGCGAATGCGAGCCGCCGATCGCCTCCTGCGCCTCGCGCAGATCGGTTGCGATCTTCTCGCCCTGCATCATGGTGGTGCGGCGACCCGCGAGCTCGGTCTCCTCACCTTCCTTCGGCGCCAGCGTCTTCAATTCCTGCGAGGCATGGCGCAGATAGTCCGCCTCGCGCGCGGCGCGCTCCATGCCGGCGCGATGCTCGTCGAGATCGGCATTGGCGGTCCGCCTGATATCCCACAACGCTTCCAGCGCCGCGACCTCCTTCTCGTGTCCGGCGAAGGCGTCGAGCAGCTGGCGGTGGGTGGAGGCGTCGACCAGCGCGCGCTCGTCATGCTGGCCGTGGATCTCGACCAGCGCGGCACCGACCGCCTTCAGGGTCTGCACGCTGATCGCCTGATCGTTGATGAAGGCGCGGGTGCGGCCGTCGGCGAGCTGCACGCGGCGCAGGATCATCTCACCGGTGTCGTCGAGGCCGTTCTCGGCCAGGATGCCGGCCGCCGGATGCCCCTTCGGGACGTCGAACATGGCGGTGACCTGCCCCTGTTCGGCGCCGTGGCGCACCAGTCCGGCATCGCCGCGGCCGCCGAGCGCCAGCGCAAAGGCATCGAGCAGGATGGATTTGCCTGCGCCGGTTTCGCCGGTCAGCACCGCGAGGCCACGGGAAAATTCGATATCGAGCCGTTCGATCAGGACGATGTCACGGATCGACAGACGCGCCAGCATGCGAGGACAATTCCTAGCCGAGACCTATCTTCTTGAAGGTCCTGCTGATCCAGGATCCCTGATTCTCGCTCGGCTCGAGACCGCCGGACTTTACTAGATTATATGCGTCCTTGTACCAGCGGCTGTCTGGAAAATTGTGGCCTAGCACCGCGGCCGCGGTCTGCGCCTCGCCGGCGATGCCGATCGCCATGTAGGCCTCGGTGAGGCGGTACAGCGCCTCCTCGACGTGGCGCGTGGTTTGGTACTGCGTGACCACGGTCTTGAAGCGGTTGATCGCGGCGGTGAAGTCGCGCTTGCCCATGTAATAGCGCCCGACCGCCATTTCCTTGCCGGCGAGCTGGTCTCGCGCAGCCTGGATCTTGGACTTGGCCTGGGTGGCGTATTCCGAGGTCGGATATTTGCGGACCACCTCTTCGAGCGCCGCGATCGCCTTCTCGGTGCGGCTCTGGTCGCGCGAGATGTCCGGGATCTGGTCGAAATGCGAGGCCGCGATCAGGTACTGGGCGTAGGACGCGTCCGGGCTGCCGGGATGCAGCGTGACGTAGCGGGTGGCAGAGCCGATGCAGCTGTCGTAGTCGCCTGCCTGGTAGAACGAATAGGCCGACATCAAGAGCGACTTGCGCGCCCAGTCGGAATAGGGATGCTGACGGTCGACTTCCTCGAACTTCTTCGACGCGGCCTTCAGGTCCTTCTTCTCGTTCATCATGTACAAGCCCTCATTGTAGAGCTTGTCCGCGGGCTCATCGACGAAGGTGTCGTCCTTGGCCATGAACTTGTCCCACAGCGCGCCGGTGCCGCAGCCGCTGAGCGGCATGGCCAGCACAATCAGGCCCGCCGCAAAACGCAGCGTGCGCGCGGCCTTGGTCAGGCCGGAGACGTCAGAAGAATTGCGTGATTCGAGCGCCATACGCATTGCCGACATGAATTGTAAAACCTGACGCCTTTGATGCGGTTAACGGCGACCCCACTCCACCCATGAACCGCGGTCATGGATGCAATATTTCCAGTGCCTTGACTGCCGTTACTCGCAACCGCAGGCCTGCTTAGCCGAAAAATGACCGTGGACCAACCGAATACGGAGCCATTCCGCCGGGAATAAGGCGACCCGGCGAAGCTCACAGCCTGCTGTGGTTATTACGGAAATTGGGCCCGACCGGCTAGGCGATCAGGACTTGGGCGATCAGGACACGTCCGGGCCATAGGCCGGGGCGACGAGGCCGCCCACGGTGCCTGCACCGGCTTCGACATGGCCACGGGCCGGCCGCCGAGCCGTCTCCGATTCGACCACCCGCCAGGCGCTGCGGTCGGCGAGCAGCGCCTTCAGCACCGCGTTGTTGAGCTTGTGGCCGCCCCGTACCGAACGGTAGCTGCCGAGCAGCGGCAGGCCGGCCAGCGCCAGATCGCCGATCACGTCGAGCACCTTGTGGCGGGCGCATTCGTCGGCGTAGCGCAGGCCCTCGGCGTTGAGCAGACGGGCCTCGTCGAACACCACGGTGTTGTCGAAGGACGCGCCGAGCGCGAAGCCTGCACCCCACAGCCGCGCCACGTCGCTCATGCAGCCGAACGTGCGGGCACGGGCAACCTCGCGGCGGAAACCTTCCGGCGACAGATCGAAGGTGAAGGTCTGGCGGCCAATCACCTGGTTGGTGAAATCGATCTCGACTTCGGTGCGGAACCCGCCGGCGAACGGACGCAACTCGCCAACCGATTCGCCGATCTTGACCTGCACCGGCTTCAAAACCTGGATGAAGCGGCGGACACCGGGCTGGGTCACAATCCCGGCCTGATCGATCGCCGCGACGAACGCTGCAGCGCTCCCGTCCATGATCGGAACTTCGGCGCCGTCGACTTCGATGGTGGCGTTGTCGACGCCCATGCCGCGCAGCGCCGCGAGCACGTGCTCGGCGGTCGAAACCAGCGGCCCTTCGCGGTCACCCAGCACCGTCGCGAACTCGGTCGCGATCACCGCATCGGCGGTGGCCACGACTTCGCGGTCGGAACCGTCGAGACCGGTGCGGACAAAAATAAAACCCGCATCAACAGGTGCAGGTCCCATGGTGAGACTGACAGGAAGACCGGAATGAACGCCTACGCCAGTCACGGTGGCTTGCGACCGAAGCGTTGTTTGACGGCTGAACTTCATTCGATAATGCCCACTACCCGACTTCACTCAATTCAAGTGGCCAAATTTCCCCAAGGCCGACTCGCTTGAGCTCCCCAAGTCACGGCAGACCATAGTCACGGCCCTAAACCGCGCCAACTCACGCTTCTTTACCGATTGTTACCCCATCTCCGCCGCATTCACGCCCAAGGTAAACCAAACTACGGCAGCGAAAGCGGTCCTCGGCGACGCGCCATCTGACCACCGAAAGAATAATTAATCATTTAAAATCAGTTGCTTGTTCATCCGGCGCGATCGCCTGCCCGCGACAAGGAAAAGGCCCCGGCGGTTCCCCGCCGAGGCCTTCTTCGTGGCCAAGATTGTAACAAACTTCAGTTTGCCTGCCGGCGCAGGAAGGCCGGGATATCAAGATGGTCGTCGCCCTGTGGCGCTGGGGCAACAGGTGCCTGGCGGCCATGAGCGTCCAGACCCTGCGGCGCAGGGCGCTTTGCATATTCGGATACCGGCGATTCGTTCGCCGAAATCTGCTGGGCGACGCTTCGGGCCGGCTTGCGCTCGGGCAGTGGCGGCATCGTCGGCATGGCCGGACCGGAAGAACGGGCCGCGATCGGCGGCTCGGTCTCCTCGTCGCGGCGGCCGAGGCCGACATTGGCCAACCGCTGCAGCAGCGACAGGCGGGTCTTCTGCGGGTGTTCCGGTTCGCCGTCACCGCTGGCCTGGCGGATTTCGGCCTGCGCCGGCATCGGCAGATCCTCGAACTTCGGCATCCGCGGAGCACGGACCGGCGACCGTTCCGCCGCCTGCGGGATGAAGGTCTCGGGCGGCATCGGCTCATGCTGCTCGGCCCGGGCGGCCTCGTGGTCCGGGAACAGCGAGGGCTTCTGGGCAATCGGCCGCACGGTGACGTCACCGTAGGAGGCCGGCTGCATCGGCGCCTGGGCAGCCGGCGCGCTGTCGGGAGCAACCGCGGCGGCGATCGCCGCAAGCGCGGCGCGCTCGACGGCCGGACGCTGCTGCGGAGCGGCGGGAGCTGCAATCGGGGCGACCGTCACGCCGGTCGGCGGTTCCAGCTTCTGGGCACGTTCGGCCATGCGCTGATTGTCGGCACGCAGGCGGGCGGTCAGATCGGCCAGCCGGCTCTCCGGCGAACCGCCCGACTGCTGCGCGGCGGGAGCCTGGGCGCGGGAGGCGATCGCCGCCTGCTCGATACCGGTTGCGACCACCGAGACGCGAATGACGCCGTCGAGCGATTCGTCGAAGGTGGCGCCGACGATGATGTTGGCGTCGGCGTCGACCTCCTCGCGGATGCGGGTGGCGGCTTCGTCGACCTCGAACAGGGTCAGGTCCTTGCCGCCCGTGATCGAGATCAAGAGGCCGCGGGCGCCCTTCATCGAGCTGTCGTCGATCAGCGGGTTGGCGATCGCCGCTTCCGCGGCGGTCAGCGCGCGCTTCTCGCCGGTGGCTTCGCCGGTGCCCATCATCGCCTTGCCCATTTCACGCATCACGGCGCGGACGTCGGCGAAGTCGAGGTTGATCAGACCTTCCTTGACCATCAGGTCGGTGATGCAGGCGACGCCCGAGTACAGCACCTGGTCGGCCATCGCGAAGGCGTCGGCGAAGGTGGTCTTCTCGTTGGCGACCCGGAACAGGTTCTGGTTCGGAATGATCAGCAGCGTGTCGACCACCTTGTGCAGCTCGGCGATGCCGTGCTCGGCGGTGCGCATGCGGCGCTGACCTTCGAAGTGGAACGGCTTCGTCACCACGCCGACGGTGAGGATTCCCATCTCGCGAGCGGCCTTGGCGATCACGGGTGCAGCACCGGTGCCGGTGCCGCCGCCCATGCCGGCGGTGACGAACACCATGTTGGCGCCGGTGAGGTGATCGCGCAGCTCGTCCATGACCTCCTGCGCGGCCGCAGCGCCGACGTCGGGCTGCGAACCGGCGCCGAGGCCCTGGGTGACCTGGGTGCCCATCTGCACGATGCGCTGCGCCTTCGACATGGTCAGCGCCTGCGCGTCGGTGTTGGCGACGACGAAGTCGACGCCCTGCAACCCGGCGGTGATCATGTTGTTGACGGCATTACCACCCGCGCCACCGACGCCGAAGACGGTGATCCGCGGTTTCAGCTCGCTGATGTCAGGGGGTGTCAGATTGAGTGCCATGGTTGCCTCTCTCGATTATGCGCGCGTTGGTTCGTCCCGGCCGCTGGCCGCCGGAGCTGGTGAAAATGCAGTGAGCCGGGGTGCGGTCATCAGAAGCCCTCGCGAAGCCATCGTCCGACCTTTCCGAAGTAACCGTCTGTCCCTGTCCTGAGCTGCCGCGTGCGCCGCGGTTCGACATGTTCAAGATGTGCGTATTGCGGATAGACCAGGAGGCCCGTCGGCACCGAGAACGAAGCGCCCTTCGCCTCGTTCGGCAGCCGGCCGAAGCCGAGCGGACGGCCGATGCGGACCTGACGGTTCAGGATGCGGGTGGCAAGCTCGACGGTGCCGGTGAGCTGCGAGGCGCCGCCGCTCAACACGACGCGCGCCCTCGGCTCTGCCGCAAAGGGGGAATCCGCGAGCCGGTCACGGACCATTTCGAAAATCTCCTCGGCGCGATGCCGGACAATGTTCGCAATCGTGGCGCGGGACACGATTTGCGGTGTCTCCCGATCATCGCCTGCAGTGGGAACGGACATCAGCTCGCGCGAGTCCGAACCGCCGGTCAGCACCGTGCCGTATAAAGTCTTGATTCGCTCGGCATCCGCAATGCACGCGCCGATGCCGCGCGCAAGGTCCATCGTGATGTGTTGTCCGCCCAGCGCAAATCCGGATGCGTGCACGAGACGTCCGCCGGAGTATGTCGCGATCGTGGTCGATCCCGCGCCCATCTCGACGACGGCAGCGCCGAGATCGGCCTCGTCATCGGTCAGCACCGAGAGGCCCGCGACATAGGGGCTCGACGCCATGGCTTCGACGTTGAGATGGCAGCGCTCGACCACCAACATCAGGTTCTTGGCAACCGTCGCGTCCGACGTCACCACGTTCATGTCGACGCCGAACTGGCGCGCCACCATGCCTCGGGGATCGCGGATGCCCTTGACGCCGTCGAGTGCGTAGCCGACCGGCAGCGCGTGCAGCACGGTGCGGCCCGCGCCGGCGGCGTGGCGCATGCCGGCGGACGTGACGCGGCTGATATCGTCCGAGGTCACCGAGCCGCCGCGGATATCGGCCGCGGCCTCGACCAGCTGGCCGTGCTGCCGGCCGCCGGAGACCGACAGCAGGACGGATTCGACACGGACCTTGGCCATGCGCTCGGCCAACGCCACCGCGTGGCGCACCGCCTTCTCGCATTCGGCGAGATCGACCACGGAGCCGGCCTTGACGCCGCGCGACTGGATCTGGCTGTAGCCGATCAATTCGACCGCATGGGTGCGTCCGCGCAGCGCCTCGTTCGGCGGCGATGGCCTCAGCCGCGCGATCATGCAGGCGATCTTGCTGGAGCCGACATCGAGCGAAGCCACCATCGCGGTGCGCTTCTGCATCGGGCGGGTCTTCGGGGTCAGGTTGCGATCGAGGCCGGTCATGCGGAGTCACCGGCCTTCTTCTTGGACTTCTTGTCCTTGAACAGTTCGTCGCGCGCCTTGCCGGCGTCCTCCGACAATTGCACGATAAGCCGATCGGGCAGCCGCATGTCGACGGCGACAATGTCGCGCGAGAACAGCTTCTCGTCCTTGTCGAGCCTGGAGAGCGCAGCGAGCGCGTTGCCGACGTCGTTCTCTGGCAGGCGGACGTCGAGACCGTCCTTGAGGCGCAGGTTCCAGCGCCGCTCGCCGACGAAGATCGCCGCCTTGGTCACCGAACGGACCTGCGGATAACGGTCGAGCAGCGCCAGGAAGTCGTGGGCCCTGACGTCGGCGCCCTTGCCGACCACGAGCGGCAGATTGAGGAAGCGGCGCGAGACGTAGGGCTCGAGCACCGCGCCGTCGGAAGCGATCACCGACAGGCGGCCGTTCTGCTGCCACAGCGCGAAGGCGGTGCGCTCGACGATGTCGATCTGCAGCCGGCCCGGATAGAGCTTCAGGATCGTGGCATCCGCGATCCAGGGATTGGCCTTCAGCTTGGCGCGCACGGTGTCGGCGTCGAGGAACAGCAGCGAGGAGCGGCCGTTGACGCCGCCGATCGCGAGCACCTCGTCCTGGCTTAGCTGCTTGCGGCCGTTGATGCCGACGGTGGTGATGCGGAAGCCGGCGGTATTGGCAAGCGCGTTGCGGGCATCGCTGAGCGCGGTGGTGAATTCCTCGACATGGCCGCCCTTGACGATGCCGAGGCCCAGGCTGCCGAACAGGATCGCGAGCGTCGCGACCAGCCCGATGCGGCGCGGCAGATAACGTTCGACCATCAGGATGTAGCGGTTCGGCGGCTCGCGATCGATGATGACTTGCGGCCGCTTGGCGGGACGCCGCCTGCGGCGCGCGAGATGGGCACCGACATACTCGCGCAGCAGCACCGCCGCTCCAATAGCGGCTGCTCTCAGGTCAGCTTGAGGCCCCAGCGATCGCAGCGATCGGGTGAGGCGTCCTGCACCATCCATTGCACGAGCTCGTCACATGTTGCGCCCGCAAACCCCGCGGGTCCCGGCACAAATCACGTCTCGGCTAGACCGGTGGGATTAGAGTGGCCCCCTGTTCCCTGGTTGCGATCCTCGAAGCGGTAATCCGCGACAGCTCACGCCCCGGCAGCCAAGCGCTACATGCGCCGCCAGCGTTAACCTTCGGGCTTCCTGGTAAACAAAGGGTAAATGACTTCGGCCTGGAGCGTGTTTTGACCAACGCCGTGAGTACTTTGCCGCGAACTCGTTAGCATTTTAGCAACAGCGCCCGGGTTCCATCCGGCCGACCAGGGCGGGTTCCCCCCGGCCGGGCATTAACTTCGGACGCGGCGGCGGGCCAGCTCGATCTGGTCGGTGAGGAAGTCGGCAAAGGCGATACCCTGTGCTTTCAAGGCCTTAGGGTACAGTGATGCCGCGGTGAGCCCCGGCAGAGTGTTGGTCTCGAGATAGACCGGGCCATTGGCCGAGACGATGAAATCGCTGCGCGAGTAGCCGGTGCAGGACAGCGCGCGGTGCGCCCGCAGCGCATGGTCCATGATCGCGGCGCTGACCTCGGGCGCGAAGCGGCCGGGACAGATCTCCTGGGTCGACTTCAGCAGGTATTTGGCTGTGTAGTCGAAGGTTCCCTCCCCCGGCACGATCTCGATCGGCGGCAGCGCGAACACGGAGCCGTCGGACTGCTCGAGCACGCCGCAGGTCGCCTCCACGCCCGACACGAACGGCTCGATCAGATACTCTTCATGCTTCGCGGCATTGCGGACCGCGACGAGATCCTGCTTCGCGTTGACGAAGATCAGCCCGTAGCTCGATCCGTCCTTGGCGGGTTTTGCAATCAGCTTGCCGTGTTTCGCAAAGGCGTCATCGATCTGTTCGACATTGATGCCCTGCGGCGCGTTGAGGCCTGCGATCGCGGCGAAACGCTTTGCCGACGGCTTGTCGAACGCCAGATGCGACGACGCCGAGCCGGAGCCGGTGAACGCGACGTTGCGCATCTCGCACATCGCCTGCAATTCGCCATTCTCGGCGCGGCCGCCGTGCAGGCCGAACACCAGCACGCGCTGCTCGGCGCCCGCCTTGTCGAGCGCCTGGTCGAGTGCGATGCCGCGACCGTCGGGTTTGAAGTCGACCTCGAACGGACGCGTGTGGCCGAGCAGTTTTTCCGACGTCACCGCGTGCACGGTGTCGTCGACGTCCCAGAACCAGAGGTCCGCGTCGGGCAGCGCGCGGTGCAGCGCCTGCGTGCTCGCCACCGAGACCAGCCGCTCCTTGTTGGTGCCGCCGAACAGAATGGTCACCTGCATCTTCTTTGCCTGTCTTCGCTGCTTCCGTCATTCCGGGATGGTCCGAAGCACCAGACCGGACTCTCGAGATTCCGGGTTCGATGCTGCGCATCGCCCCGGAATGACGACTACGATGAATTTCCGATCCGCTTGATTTCCCAGTGTAGCTCAATTCCACTGCTTTGCTTGACCCGTTCGCGCACCGTCTCGCCGAGCGTCTCGATGTCGTGCCCGGTGGCATTGCCGGTGTTGATCAGGAAATTGCAGTGCATCTCCGACACCTGTGCGCCGCCGACCTTGAGGCCGCGACAGCCGGCGGCATCGATCAGCTTCCAGGCGCTGTTGCCGGGCGGATTCTTGAAGGTTGAGCCGCCGGTCTTCTCGCGGATCGGCTGCGCGGTCTCGCGATGGCCCTGCACCTCGTTCATGCGGGCGCGGATCGCCACAGCATCGGTGATCGTGCCGCGGAAGCGCGCCGAGGTGAAGACGATGGACGGATCGACGCCGCTGTTGCGATAGACGAACTTCATGTCGGCATTGCCGAACGTATGCTTCACGCCGTCGCGGCCGATGCCGGTGGCCTCGATCAGCACGTCCTTGGTCTCGCCGCCATTGGCGCCGGCATTCATGCGCAGCGCGCCGCCGACCGTGCCGGGAATGCCGAAGAAGAATTCCATGCCGCCGATGTCAGCCGCCGCAGCCGCCTCGGCGACGCGCTTGTCGAGCGCCGCAGCGCCGGCGATGACGACATCGCCGGCCGCGCTGGTCTCGCCGAACGCGCGCGGCGCGAGCCGGATGACGACGCCGGGCATGCCGCCATCGCGCACGATCAGATTGGAGCCGACGCCGACGACATAGACCGGCAATTCCTGCGGCAGGCGTTTCAGGAAATAGGCGAGGTCATCTTCATCTGCCGGTGTGAACAGCACCTGCGCCGGGCCGCCGACGCGAAACCAGGTCAGCTCCGCCAGCGACTGGTTCGCCAGCAGCCGCCCGCGCAGCTCCGGCATCGCGGCTTTCAGGTCGGGCGTGATGTCGCGGAAGGTCACGATCACCCCAACGCCTTCAATTCGCCGGGCAGCGCGTAGGCCCATTGCGTGATGTTGCCGGCACCGAGGCAGACGACGAGGTCACCGGGCTTGGCGAGGCCGTGCACGATCTTCGCGAGCTCGCCCGCGTTCGGCAGCGGCACCACATTGCGATGGCCGTGGGCGCGCAGGCCGGCGGTGAAATGGTCGCGGTCGACGCCAGCGATCGGCGCCTCGCCGGCCGGATAGACCTCGGCGACCACGACCGCATCGGCATCGTTGAAGCAGGTGCAGAATTCCTCGAACAGCGATTGCAGGCGGGTGTAGCGATGCGGCTGCACCACGGCGACGATCTTGCCGTTGACGGATTCCCGCGCCGCCTTCAGCACGGCTGCGATCTCGACCGGATGATGACCGTAATCGTCGATCACGGTGATGCCGTTGGTCTCGCCGGTCTTGGTGAAGCGCCGCTTGACGCCGCCGAAGCCGGCCATGGCCTGGCGGATGACGTCGTCGGACACGCCGAGCTCGTGCGCGACCGCGATCGCGGCCGTCGCATTCGATGCGTTGTGGCGCCCCGGCATCGGCAGCATGATATCGGCGATCTCATGGACCGCGCCGGACTTGCGATCGCGGATCGCGACCGAGAATTTTGAGCCGCCACCCATCGGCGTCAGCTCCTTGAGCTGCGCATCAGCCTGCGGGTTCTGGCCGTAGGTGATGATGCGGCGGTCTTCGATCTTGCCGACGAGAGTTTGCACCACGGGGTGATCGGTGCACATCACGGCAAAGCCGTAGAACGGGACGTTCTCGACGAAATTGCGGAACGCGTCCTGGATCGCCTCGAAGGTCTTGAAGTGGTCGAGATGCTCGGGGTCGATATTGGTGACGATGACGACATCGGACGGCAGCTTCAGGAAGGTGCCGTCGCTCTCGTCGGCCTCGACCACCATCCAGTCGCCGGCCCCGAGCCGTGCGTTGGAGCCATAGGCGTTGATGATGCCGCCATTGATCACGGTCGGATCGAGCCCACCGGCATCGAGCAGGGTCGCCACCATCGTGGTCGTGGTGGTCTTGCCATGGGTGCCGGCGATCGCGACGCAGCTCTTCAGCCGCATCAGTTCCGCCAGCATCTCGGCGCGCCGCACCACCGGAATGCGTCGCGCGCGGGCCGCCATCAGTTCGGGATTGTCGCGCTTGATCGCAGTCGAGACCACGACGACATCGGCGCCGTCGACATTCTCGGCGGCGTGGCCGACCGAGACCTTGGCGCCCTTCTTGCGCAAGCGGTCGAGGTTGTAATTGTCCGAAGCATCGGAACCCTGCACGGTGTAGCCGAGATTGATCAGTACCTCGGCGATGCCGCTCATGCCGATGCCGCCGATCCCGACGAAGTGAATGGGTCCGATCTCGCGCGGCAGTCTCATGATGCTAACACCTTCATCGTCTCCGGACTCACCCCGGCAATTCTCCGACTTATGAAAGACTGATATGGCCGGGACAAGCCCGGCCATGGCGTCCCACGGCCGAAATTCCTCGAAAGCGGCCTAAATTCCGGCCACTTTCGCAACCAGATCGGCCAGCCGCTCGGCGGCATCGAGCCGGCCGACGCCGCGCGCCGACGCCGCCATCGTGGTCAGTTTCACGGGCTCGGTGGCGAAGGCCGAAATCTCGGCGGCCAACCGCTCGGGCGTGAAGTCGCCCTGCGCGATGCGCAGCGCGCCGCTCGCCTGCGACAGCACGCCGGCATTGGCAAACTGGTCCTGATCGATCGCGCCCGGCAGCGGCACCAGGATTGAGGGCCGGCCGATCGCGGCGAGCTCGGCGACCGTGCCGGCGCCCGAGCGCGAGATCACGAGCTGGCTCGAGGCGAGGCGCGCCGGCAGGTCGGCGAAGAACGGCGCGAGCTCGGCGTTAATCTCGAGCCGGTCGTAGACCGCGCGCACCCGATCCATGTCCTCTTCGCGCACCTGCTGGGTGACGATCAGACGGCTCCACAGCGCGGGCGCGAGCTGCTCGATCGCGGGCGGCACGATATCGCTCATCACCCGCGCGCCCTGGCTGCCGCCGACGACGAGCAGGCGCAGCGGACCGTTCGCCTCGGGCGGCGTGTACTTCACTGCCGCAGCCGCAAGGATCGCCGGCCGCATCGGCGTGCCGACCGTGGTGGCCTTGCCGGCCAGCGCGGGATCGCGATCGAGCACGCCGGGCAGCGAGGTCGCGATCGCGCTGACGCGGGCAGAGAGGAAACGATTGGCGCGGCCGAGCACCGCATTGGCGTCATGGATGATGCCGGGAACGCCGAGCAGCCGCGCCGCCATCAGCGGCGGCAAGGTCGGGTAGCCGCCGAAGCCGACCACGGCCGCGGGCTTCAGCCGGCGCACCAGCTTGGCGGCGACCAGCGTGCCGTAGCCGAGCATCAGCGCGGTGCGCGCCACCGAGATCGGGTTGCGGCTGCGCACGGTTGCGCTCGGCACGAGGTCGATGCTCTCCCTGCCGAACAGGCCGGAATAGCGCAGCGCGCGGCCGTCGGTGGCGAGCCGGACGCGCAGGCCACGCCTGATCAATTCCACGGCGAGCGCTTCGGCCGGGAACAGATGG
The DNA here is from genome assembly GCF_054058795.1 of Bradyrhizobium sp. USDA 4506. Lineage (NCBI taxonomy): Bacteria > Pseudomonadati > Pseudomonadota > Alphaproteobacteria > Hyphomicrobiales > Nitrobacteraceae > Bradyrhizobium > Bradyrhizobium sp. USDA 4506. Next base: position 4,619,462 of record NZ_JBSSBM010000002.1, read on the forward strand.
CCGCCGGTGCCACCGGCCGCCAGCAGAATCAGGGGCGCGTTGTCCATAGCCGCCTTTTACATCGTCATTGCGAGCGAAGCGAAGCAATCCATCGCCCCGCAGAACGGCGGGATGGATTGCTTCCGCCTTCGCCGAGGCTTCGGCGGACAAGTCGTCGCTTCGCTCCTCGCAATGACAACAAGGGTTCACCTACGCGTAGGCGCGCTGAGCGCTGGCGCCTTCCATCGATTCGATCTCGGTGCGCGGCCGCTGCCGCGTCAGCGCCAGCATCATGCCGACGCCATAGGCAAGCGACACGAACGAGGAGCCGCCATAGGAGATGAACGGCAGCGTCATGCCCTTGGCCGGGATCAGTTGCAGATTGACCGCCATGTTGATGGTCGCCTGCACGCCGAACAGGATCGCAAGCCCCGACGCCGCGAAGCGCGAGAACATGTCCTCGGTGGCATAGGCACGGGTTAGCGTCCGGATCACGATGAAACCGAACAGCGCGACCAGCATCAGGCAGAGGATGATGCCGAACTCCTCCGCCGCGACCGCGAACACGAAGTCGGTGTGGCTGTCCGGCAGGCTGCGCTTGGCGATGCCCTCGCCCGGCCCCAGGCCGAACCAGCCGCCGTTCCAGAACGCCTCCATCGCGGTGTCGACCTGGAAGGTGTCGCCGGAGGCCGGATTCATGAAGCGCTTGATGCGGCCGGCGACGTGCGGCACCAGCAGATAGGCGCCGAACAGGCCCGCGCCCGCCGCGCCGGCGAGCCCGAACACCCAGATCATCCGCATGCCCGCGATGAAGAACAGCGCGCCCCACACCGTGAGGATCAGCATGGTCTGACCGAAGTCGGGCTCCATCACCAGCAGCGTGACCAGCGTCAGCAACAGCACCAGCGCCATCGAGGTCGCCGGCATCTCCGGCCGCTTGGTCGATTCCGCAAATAGCCAGGCAGCGACGATGACGAAAGAGGGTTTTGCAGCTTCGGAGGCCTGGATGTTGACACCGAGCAGCGTGATCCAGCGCCGCGAGCCCTTGACCTCGGGGCCGAGCAGCAGCGTCAGCACGATCAGCGCTATCGAGACCGCGAACACTATCAGCGCGGTGCGCCGGATCTGCCGCGGCGTCATGAACGACACCCCGATCAGCACCATCAGCGACGGCACCAGGAACATGACGTGGCGGTTGAAGAAGTGGAACGGATCGAGCCCGATCCGGGTCGCCACCGGCGGGCTCGCCGCCAGCGACAGGATGACGCCGGCCAGCATCAACGCGGCGATCGCGACAAGCAGCAGCTTGTCGACGGTCCACCACCAGTCCGAGAACGGGGTGCGTTGGTCACGGGCGAGCATGGGCGTCCCCAGATGGCAGAGATAACGTCCATTCGTGGCGCAGGATGGTTTCCAAGGGGTTAACGGGATGGGTAACTTTTGAGGGAGGTGAATGAGCCCCCATCCCGACGTCGTCCTGGCGAAAGCCAGGACCCATATGTGGACGGCCCCCGTGGCACAAGAGCTGTTTGGTGAGATCGGATCGCTTGCATCCATATGTCCGGCCTGTTGGGTGCGATCGAATGGATCGCTGGCCAAGATGGTTTGCGCGATGCGAGTTCCAAACAACCACGCGGCCTGTTGGCGGCCGATGGGTCCTGCGGACTGTCTCGCATCGTTGCTCGATCGATCGCTCCATCTGCTCTTGCAGCTCCGGTCGGCCGGCGAGCGAGCCCGCCGGCTAATCGATTAGGCGGCGGCTGTCATGGGATTCATCCGTGCCGCCTCGTAACTCTCGCCCGTTGCCATCAGCTTCCAGGCGATACGGGCCACTTTGTTGGCGAGCGCCACGGCCGCAAGCTTCGGCGGCTTGCGCTTGATCAGGGCCAGCAGCCAGCGCGAGTGATGACCGCGTCCCCGCCTGGCCTGCTGGATCACCGCTGTGGCCCCGACCACCAGCAGACGGCGCAAGTTCTCATCGCCAGCCCGCGTGATCTTGCCAAGCCTGGTCTTGCCAGCGGTGGAGTGGTCCTTGGGTGTCAATCCCAGCCAGGCCGCAAAATGACGACCAGAACGGAACGTGCGCGGATCAGGTGTCTTCATCACCAGCGCGGTTGCAACGATCGGACCGACCGAGGGGATCTGAGCCAAGCGCCGGCCCGTGGCATCGGCGCGGTGCCAGGCCATCAGCTTGGCCTCAACCGCCTCCAACTCACCCTCGAGCCTGACGCGCTCCCGGCCCAGCACCACAAACAGCTCGCGCGCCAGAACCGGAAGCGTCTCGTCCTGCGCAATCCGCACCAGCAGGGGTTCGATCGCGTCCAGTCCCTTGGGGGCGATCAGGCCATACTCCGCCGCGTGGCCGCGTATCGTATTGGTCAGCTGGGTGCGCCGGACGATCAATCCGTCGCGGACACCCATCAGCATCAGCGCGGCCTGCTGCTCGGCCGTCTTCACCGGCACGAAGCGCATGCTCGGCCGGCTCATCGCTTCACACAGGCCTTCTGCATCCCGCCCGTCATTCTTGTTCCGCATCACGTAGGGTTTGACCAATTGCGGTGCCATCAGCTTCACCTCGTGACCGAGCTTGGAAAGCTGACGCGCCCAATGTTGCGAAGCCCCGCAGGCCTCCATCCCGATCACAGTCGGCGGCAATTTGGCGAAGAACTCCAGCACTTGTTTGCGCGACAGCTTCTTGCGCAGCACCACCTGCTCCGCCGCATCAACCCCATGCAGCACAAAAATATACTTCGACGTATCAATCCCAATGCGGATAATCTGGTTCACGGACGGCTCCCATGTATGAGATCTAGACAACCTCATTCTGGCACACTGATGCCGTAGGGGGCCGTCCACACCATCAACCACCGACTTGATAATGGACGCTACCGCGGCCCCAGCGTCGCGCAACGATTGAGATTTGGGGTAATGGGTCCTGGCTTTCGCCAGGACGACGATGAGGATGGTTCTCGCGCGATACGACGCACCGTCACTGCGTACTTCATCTCGGTGTCATCGCCCGGCACCGAACGGCGGATTACGCTGTGCCAATCCGCCCTACGTGATCGTCACACCACCGGCTTGACGCCGGGCAGCGCCTGCACGATGTCGCGGAAGGCGGCACCGCGGATTTCGAAATTGCGGTACTGGTCGAACGAGGCGCAGGCCGGCGACAGCAGCACGACGGCTTCCGCGAGCCCCGATGCCTCGGCATCGCGCGCGGCGCTGGCGATCGCGACGTCGAGCGTGCCGGACATGTCGTGCGGGACGCGCTCGCCCAGCGTGCCGGAGAAGTCGGCCGCCGCCTCGCCGATCAGATAGGCCTTGCGGATGCGCGGGAAATATTCGGTCAGGCTGGTGATGCCGCCGGCCTTCGGCTTGCCGCCGGCGATCCAGTAGATGTCGGCAAACGACGACAGCGCATGCGCGGCCGCATCCGCATTGGTGCCCTTGGAGTCGTTGACGAACAGCACGTTGCCGCGGCGGCCGACCTGCTCCATGCGATGCGCGAGACCCGGGAAGCTGCGCAGGCCGTTCTGCAACACGTCGGTCGCGATCCCCATCGCCACCGCGCAGGCCGAGGCGCAGGCGGCGTTCTGCGCATTGTGCAGGCCGCGCAGCGAGCCGATGCCGCCCAGCCGCGCGATCTCGCTGCGCGCCGCGCCCGAGGCACGCACGATCGTCTCGTGCTCGACATAGAGACCGTCGGGCAGCGGGTTCTTCACCGAGATGCGCACCACGCGCTTGCCGGCGCGATCGAGCCGGTCGGCGATGTTGCGGCACCAGATGTCGTCGACGCCTGTTATCGCGGTGCCGCCGGCCTGTACGCCGGCGACCAGCCGCTCCTTCACCGCGGCGTAATGCTCGAGCGTGCCGTGGCGGTCGATGTGATCCTCGCTGATGTTGATCAGAATACCGACCGACGGATCGAGCGACGGTGCGAGGTCGATCTGGTAGGACGACATCTCGATCACATGGACACGACCCATGCGCGGCGGCTCCAGCGACAGGATCGCGGTGCCGATATTGCCGCCCATCTGGGTGTCGTAGCCGGCGACCTTCATCAGATGCGCGATCAGCGCGGTGGTGGTCGATTTGCCGTTGGTGCCGGTGATGGCGACGAACGGCGCGTTCGGCGCGTGGCGGCGCCGCTCGCGGCAGAACAGTTCGACGTCGCCGATCACCTCGCAGCCCGCCTCGCGCGCCTTCAGCACGCTCCAGTGCGGCGCCGGATGGGTCAGCGGCGCGCCCGGGGTCAGGATCAATGCGGCGAAATTCGCCCACGACACGGTGCGCAGATCGGCGGTGGTGAAGCCGGCCTGCGCCGCCCTGGCGACGTTGTCGGCATTGTCGTCGGCGGCGATCACCTCGGCGCCACCGGCCTTCAGCGCCTGGCAGCTCGCGAGCCCGGAGCCGCCGAGCCCGAACACCGCGACCGTCTTGCCGGAGAAGGAGGTGACCGGGATCATGTCTATCTCCCTGTCATTCCGGAAACCGCGCAGCGGTTATCCGGAATCTCGAGATTCCGGGTTCTCGCTGCGCGAGCCCCGGAATGACAGTCAATGGGATGCGAAACCATCAGCGCAGCTTCAGCGTCGACAGGCCGGCGAGCGCCAGCATCACCGAGATGATCCAGAACCGGATCACGATCTGCGGCTCGGTCCAGCCCTTCTGCTCGAAATGATGGTGCAGCGGCGCCATCCGGAACACGCGCTTGCCGGTGAGCTTGAACGAGGTGACCTGGACGATGACCGAGACCGCCTCCAGCACGAACAGGCCGCCGATCACGGCGAGCACGATCTCGTGCTTCACCGCAACCGCCGTCGCGCCAAGCATGCCGCCGAGCGCCAGCGAACCGGTGTCGCCCATGAAGATCGAGGCCGGCGGCGCGTTGAACCAGAGGAAGCCGAGGCCCGCGCCAAGCACCGCGCCGCACAGCACCGCCAGTTCGCCGGTGCCGGCGACGTAATTGATCTGCAGGTAATCCGAGAACACCGCGTTGCCGGTCAGGTACGAGATCATGCCGAAGCTTGCGGCGGCAATCATCACGGGCACGATCGCAAGACCGTCGAGGCCGTCGGTCAGGTTCACCGCATTGCCGGCGCCGACCATCACGAAGGCGCCGAAGATCACGAAGAACCAACCGAAATTGATCACGAGGTCCTTGAAGAACGGAATCACGAGCGAGGTCGACGACACGTCGCGCCCGAGCCGAACCAGCGCGTAGCAGGCGGCGAGCCCGATCGCGGCTTCGATCAGCAGCCGCAGCTTGCCGGCGAAGCCGCTGTGCGACTGCTTTGTGACCTTCAAATAATCGTCATAGAAGCCGACGAAGCCGAAGCCGAGCGTCACCGCCAGCACGATCCAGACATAGGGATTGAGCGGATTGGCCCAGAGCAGCGTCGACACCACGAGCCCGGACAGGATCATCAGCCCGCCCATGGTGGGCGTGCCCTTCTTGGAGATCAAATGCGACTGCGGGCCATCGGTGCGGATCGGCTGGCCCTTGCCCTGCCGCAGCCGCAGGTGATCGATGATCCAGGGCCCGAACAGAAACACGAACAATGCGCCGGTCACCATCGCGCCGCCGGTGCGGAAAGTGATGTAGCGGAACACGTTCAAAGCGCTGCGGAACGCCCCAAACCCCGGAACGGTGTTGGACAGTTCGATCAACCAGTAGAACATTCGAGGGTCCTATACCGCTTCTTCGTGCGCGGCCCTGTCGGGGAAGCGTTTTTCCAGCGCGCTGACAATCAGCTTCATCTTCGATCCCAGCGAGCCCTTCACCATGATCACGTCACCGGCACGGACCGCGGCGACCGCCTGCGCTTCGAGCGCCGCCGAACTCTCGGCATAGCCTCCCCGCTTGCCGGTGGAAAGGGCATCCCACAGATTCCGCATCAGCGGACCACAACAATATACGAGGTCGATGCGGTTGGCGGTCACGGCCTCGTTGAGGCCGCGGTGCAGTTCGGGCCCGGTCGGCCCGAGCTCGAGCATGTCGCCGAGCACCGCGATGCGGCGGCCATGCGGCCCGGTCTGGGCCTGACCGAGCACGTTGAGCGCGGCGCCCATCGAGGCCGGGTTGGCGTTGTAGCTCTCGTCGATCAGCATCGCCTCGCCATGGCCGACCTCGAGGGTGCGACGGAAGCCGCGGCCGGTCGGCGCCTCGAGCTGCGACAGCGACAGCGCCGCGCGCGCGATATCGGCGCCGAGCAGCGAAGCGCCGGCGAGCACCGCGAGTGAGTTCATCGCCATGTGCCGGCCGGGCATGCCGATCTTGTAGGTGATGTCATGATCCAGAATATCCGCATGCACCGCCGAGCACGTCGCGTGCAGCGACAAGTCGAGCAGCCGCGCCTCGGCGCGCTTGTCGGTGCCGAACGAGACGATGCGCGAGACTCCGGCCTGCTTTGCCTGCTTCTGCAGCCGCGCGAATTGCCCGTTGTCGCGGTTGAGCACGACGGCGCCATCGGGCTCGAGCCCTGCGAAGATCTCCGCCTTGGCGTCGGCGATCGCCTCGATGCCGGCGAAGAATTCCAGATGCACCGGCTCGATCGTGGTGATGATTGCGACGTGCGGGCGCACCATCTTCACCAGCGGCGTGATCTCGCCGGCATGGTTCATGCCGATCTCGAACACCGCAAAGCGCGTGCTGGCCGGGCAGCGCGCCAGCGACAGCGGCACGCCCCAGTGATTGTTGAACGACGCCACCGACGCATGGGTCTCGCCCTGCGCCGACAGCACGCGGCGCAGCGCCTCTTTGGTCGAGGTCTTGCCGACCGAGCCGGTCACCGCGACGATCTGCGCGTTGAGCCGCGCGCGCGAGGCATGCGCGAGCTCGACAAGACCGGCGAGCACGTCGTCGACCACCAGCAGCGGCGCATCAGCGGGAAACTTTGCCCGTTGCGCGGTCTCGACCACCGCGAGCCCGGCACCGGCCTTCAGCGCCGCCTCGACGAAGGCATGGCCGTCATGGACATCGCCCTTGATCGCGAAATACGCCTCGCCCTTTGCAATGGTGCGGCTGTCGATCGAGAGACCGGTGACGCCGTCCGGCAGCGCGCCTTGCGTGGCGGCGCGCATCGCCATCGCCATCGCATCCGAGGTCCACAACATCGTGCTCATGCGCCCTCCGCAGCCAGTGCACTGGCGACCGCTTCATGATCGCTGAATGGCAGCGTCGTGTTGCCGACGATCTGCCCGACCTCGTGGCCCTTGCCGGCGACGACCAGCGCATCGCCCGGCGCGAGGCCGGCAATGCCGGCGCGGATCGCCGCGGCGCGGTCGCCGATCTCGCGCGCGCCCTTCGCCGTCGCCATGATCGCGGCGCGGATCGCCTCCGGCTTCTCGCTGCGCGGATTGTCGTCGGTGACGATGACCTGATCGGCATTCTCTGCCGCGATCGCGCCCATGATCGGACGCTTGCCGGCGTCGCGGTCGCCGCCCGCGCCGAAGATCACGACCAGCTTGCGCCTGGCATAGGGCCGCAGCGCCTGCAGCGCCTTGGCAAGTGCGTCGGGCTTGTGGGCGTAGTCGACGAAGATCGGCGCGCCATTGTGCTCGCCGACGAATTCCAGCCGGCCCTTGGCGCCTTCGAGATGTTCGAGGCAGCCGAACACGTCATCGGCGGCGCTGCCGGTGCCGATCGCAAGCCCGGCCGCGACCAGCGCGTTCTCGATCTGGAATTCGCCAACCAGCGGCAGCCGGATCGCGTGCTTGCGCCCGCGGTGCTCGATCAGGAGCCGCTGGGCAAAGCCTTCGATGGCGGCATCGAGGAGCTTGATGCCATCGCCTGCATCGGCGTTGCGCCCGACCGCGATGATGCGCAGGCCGCGCGAGCGCGCCGCATCGATCACCTCGCCCGAACAGTCATGATCGGCCGAGATCACCGCGGCGCCGTCTGGTGCGACCAGATCGCGGAACAACCGGAGCTTTGCATTGAGGTAATGCGCGACATCGGGATGATAATCCATGTGGTCGCGCGACAGATTGGTGAAGCCGCCGGCGGCGATGCGCACGCCGTCGAGACGATACTGGTCGAGGCCGTGCGAGGACGCCTCGAACGCCAGATGGGTGACGCCGTCGCTCGCGATCTCGTCGAGCTGGCGATGCAGCGCGATCGGATCCGGCGTGGTCAGCGAGCCGTAGACGGTGCGTTTGTCCGAGACGAGGCCGATGGTGCCGATGCTGGCGGAGGAATGACCGAGCCGCTGCCAGATCTGGCGTGTAAATGCTGCGACCGAGGTCTTGCCGCTGGTGCCGGTCACCGCCGCGATCGTCGCCGGCTGGCGCGAAAAGAATTTGGCCGCGGCGAGCGCCAGCGCACGGCGCGGATTCGGCGTGATGACGAAGGGGGCGCGCGCGTGACCTTGCGGCAGATGGTCGCTGGCGACCGCGACCGCGCCGGCGGCAATCGCCGCATCGACGAAGCGCGCGCCGTCGGTCCTGCTGCCGGCCAGCGCGAAGAACAGGTCGCCCGGCTTCACCGCGCGGCTGTCGACCGCGAGCCCTCCGACAATGAGCGAGGAGGCACTCGGATCGATCGTGGCATCATCGCTGAAGAGGTCGCGAAGTCTCATGATCTTCCAGTCTGGCCGGCGCCGTTCTGGCGCCGCGTGAGTATACGCCTTACTGGGTTGTTCTGGATGCCGCAAGAATAAGGCGGTCGGACGGCGGCAGGTCGAATCGCGGTTCAACGCCCAAAAGCGGCGCAATTCGGGCGATCACATTGCCGCCGGTCGGCACCGCATTCCAGCCCGAGGTGATGAAACCGTAGGTCTCCTTCAGGGGCTGCGGCTCGTCGAGCATGATCAGGAGCTGGTATTTCGGATTGTCGGCGGGCAGGATCGCGGTGAAGGCGTTGAGCACGCGCTTCTTGGCGTAGCGGCCGTTGATCACCTTCTCCGCGGTGCCGGTCTTGCCGCCGATATAGTAGCCCTTGACGTCGGCCTTCTTCGCGGTGCCGATCTCGGCATTGAGCCGCATCAGATAGCGCATCTTGTCCGAGGTCTCGGGCTTGATGACGCGCTTGGCGAGCGCCATCGCCTCCTGCTCGGTGCGCTTCAGGAAGGTCGGCGGGATCAGGTAGCCGCCGTTGACCAGCGCGTCGATACCCATCACCGCCTGCAGCGGCGCCACCGCGATGCCGTGACCGAACGAGATGGTGACGGTGTTCAGTTCGCCCCACTTCTTCGGCACGATCGGCGAGGCGCTCTCCGGCAATTCGGTGCGCAGCCGCTCGAGCTGGCCCATCTTGCGCAGGAACGCCTTGTGCGCGTCGACGCCCATCGCCAGCGCAATGCGCCCGGCGCCGATGTTGGAGGAATAGTAGAACACCTCCTTCATGTTGATCATGCGGCCCATGTTGTGATCGTCATGGATCGCGAACTTGCCGTAGTGCAGCGGGCCACGCGCATCCCACATCGAGTTGAGGTCGAACCGGCCGCTATCCAGCGCCATCGCCAGCGTGAACGCCTTGAAGGTCGAGCCCATCTCGTAGACGCCGGTGGTCAGGCGGTTGATGCGATCGGGATCGTGCGCCTCCTTCGGATTGTTCGGATCGAAATCCGGCAGCGACACCATCGCCACGATCTCGCCGGTGCGGACGTTAGAGACGAGGCCGGAGGCGGCCTTGGCCTTGAACTTCTCTTTCGCCTTGAGCAGCTCGTCGCGCAGCGCGTGCTCGACGCGCAGGTCGACCGACAGTTCCACCGGCTTCTGCAGCCGGTCGGTGGCGAAGCCCGCGCGATGCAGATCGGCCAGCCCGTTGCTGTCCAGCCACTTCTCCATGCCGGCGATGCCCTGGTTGTCGATGTTGACCAGGCCGATCAGGTGGGCGACCTCGTTGCCGGTCGGATAGACGCGCTTGTTCTCCCGCAGGAAGCCGACGCCGGGAAGGCCGAGGCGATGGATGTCGCTCTGCTGCTTCGGCGTGATCTCGCGCTTCAGCCAGACGAAGCCCTTGCGCGACGACAGGCGATCGCGCACCTCGCTGGTGTCGAGATCGGGCAAGGCTCCGGTCAAGAGCTCGATCGCCTCGTCCTTGTCGATCAGGCGGCGCGGCTCGGCGAACAGGCTCGGCGCCTTGACGTCGGTGGCGAGGATTTCGCCGTTGCGGTCGGTGATGTCGGGCCGCGCGGTCGCGATGGCGTCTTGCGAGGCGGTGCGGCGCGCGCCGTGGCTGTCGGCGCCGACGGCGAATAGCACGAGACGTCCGGCCAGCACGCAATAGACCGCGGCGAAAGCGAGGATGGCAAGACCAACGCGCGCGCGCGCCTTGGCGGCGCGGTCGACATTGCTGCCATACAGCAGCGTGCGGATCAGCCGCTGGTTCCAGGGCTCGGCGGGTTTCACGGCCGGTGTGTTGGCGGGTGCCGGATCGGTCATGGCTGGTCCCGTCATTGCTGGTCTCCCCCGCCCTGCCCGGAGTCTTCGGGCGCAGGCTGGTCGGCGGCCGGCTGGTCGGTCGCCGCCTTGTCGATCGATCCGGTGGTGCTGTCGGGCGCCGCGGCGGCCTCGATGGTGTCGATCATCGCGCCGATCGGATCGCGCGAACCGGGCCGCGTGAAGCTCGGCGGCCGCTCCGGCAGGTTCTTCAGGGAATCGTACTGGTTGGCGTTGACCGGCTTCAGCGGCAGATGGCGCTCGGCGAGGCCCTGCAGCCGGAGCGGCGCATCGAGCTTGGCCCATTCGGCGCGCAACGCGGCGATCGCATTGCGCTGCTCGCGGATCTCGGCGTTGAGCTGCAGCACGCGTTCGACGCGCGCGGTCGATTCCATCTTGATGCGGTAGACATAGGACGCCGCGAAGATCAGCATGCCGATGACGAGGAGATGGAGAAGGCGCATCGTCACCCTCCCCGCTTCAGGTCGGACAGCCGCGGCCATGACGGCAGGTCGTCGTCGGCGTGCATCGGCGCCGCGGTGCGCTCGGCGGCACGCAGCTTGGCCGATCGCGCGCGCGGATTGGCGGCAAGCTCGGCCTCATCGGGCGTCACCGGCCGCTTGGTCAGGATCTGAAAGCTCGGCGCCGCTTGCGCCATTTCGGGCAAATGCCGCGAGCCGGCGGAGACCTTGCCGCGCAGGCTGAGGAAATTCTTGACGATGCGGTCTTCCAGCGAATGGAACGAAACCACGACGAGCCGGCCGCCCGGCTTCAGCACGCGCTCGGCCGCTGCGAGCGCCCGATAGAGCTCATCGAGCTCCTCATTGACGAAGATGCGCAGCGCCTGAAAGGTCCGCGTCGCCGGATGGATCTCGTTCGGCTTGGCGCGCACGACCTTCGCGACGATATCGGCAAGCGCGTCGGTCGTCGTGATCGGCGCGTCCTTGCGCGCGGCGACGATGGCGCGGGCGACGCCGCGCGAATGCCGCTCCTCGCCGAAGATATAGATGATGTCGGCGAGTTGTTTCTCGGAAGCGGTCGCGACCACGTCGGCCGCGGTCGGGCCGCTCTGGGCCATCCGCATGTCGAGCGGACCGCCGAGCCGGAATGAGAAGCCGCGTTCGGCCTGGTCGAGCTGCATCGAGGAGACGCCGACATCCATCACGACGCCGTCGACCTTATCCACCCCGTGCGACGCGCAGACCTCGGCGAGGTTGGAGAAGCGGTCCTCGACCAGCGTCAGCCGACCGCCCGCGCCGTCGACCAGATCGAAGCCGCCGGTTATCGCGGTGCGGTCGCGGTCGATGCCGATCACGCGGGTATCGGCGACATCGAGGATCGCCCGGCTGTAGCCGCCGGCACCAAAGGTGGCGTCGACATAGACGCCGCCGGCGCGCGGCGCGAGATACGCGACCGCCTCGCGGCCCAGCACCGAAATGTGACGCGGCGCACGCTCGCTCATGCGCCACTCCCGGGCGGAGCCGCGTAACTGGCATGCAAGCTGGGTGCGCGCCGACTCATTGCGCCTCGAATCCTCGCGCCCAGAGCCTTCTTCGTTCCGATTGGATCGGAACGGGGCTCTGGATTCCTGTCTTGACGCGTTTTCTTCACGCGAACCGGTATCCACTTCGCTCGAAAACGCGTGAAAAAGCCGCTGCGTGACGCCAGCGCCAACTCCCGTTCTCGGCCGCAAATCCTGATATCCGACCGGAATTGGGAGGGTTTCCATGGGATTTCGCGCAAACAGCGGGGCTCAGCGTCCTTTGGCCGTCCCCCGAAACCGGTTCGGCACTTCACCTCTCAGTAACGGCACTTAACGTTAAGAAAACGTTGATGATCGGTTAGCGGAATCGCGCGGCTTTGATCCGCATTCGAGTGATACCCTCGCGACCCACTCCGGGCACAATGGCGCAGCGCATCATGCGGATCGTGGAACCGGCAGGGGTCGATTGCGCGGCCCGCACGGTAAAGGAATAGTAAACGCCTATTTGTTTATCCATGTGTCAAAATGCTTTCTCCTGGTTCGGGTTTGAGTGATTCGTATGGCTTCAAGTTCGTCTTCGTCCGGCAACGCTGATTCGAAGCGTCAGCGCGCCCTCCCTGTTCCAAAGGGGGTGGCGGACGCGAAGACGTTCACGCCGGATTCCTCGATCGCCTCCGACGTGATCCCGTCGGCGAACTTCGGCGATCGCGCCAATGGCCGGCAACCCGACATGATCGTGCTGCACTACACCGGCATGCCCGACGTCGAGGGTGCGATCACCCAGCTCTGCACGGCCGGCACCGAGGTCTCGGCGCACTACATCGTGCTCGAGGACGGCCGCATCGTGCAGTGCGTGCCGGAGAGCAAGCGCGCCTGGCACGCCGGCGTGTCCGCGTGGGCCGGCGATGACGACATCAACTCCTGCTCGATCGGCGTCGAGATCGTCAATCGCGGTCACGATTGGGGCTATCCGGATTTTCCGCTGCGCCAGATCGCGGCTGTCATAGCGCTGTGCCGCGGCATCATGCTTCGCCGCAAGGTGGTTCCGCATCGCGTGCTCGGCCATTCCGACGTGGCGCCGGCGCGCAAGAAGGATCCCGGCGAGAAATTCCCGTGGCACTCGCTGGCCAATTCCGGCGTCGGGCACTGGGTGCAGCCGGCGCCGATCGTGCGCGGCGACGCGCTGCAGCTCGGTGCGATCAGCGACAGCGTCTCCAACATGCAGGCCGCGTTCCGGCGCTACGGCTACAACATCCCGAACAACGGCAAGTTCGACGGCCCGACCATGGAGGTCGTCACCGCCTTCCAGCGCCACTTCCGCCCGGAGCGCATCGACGGGATCGCCGACCGTTCCACCATGGCCACACTGCACGCGCTGCTCGAGAGCCTGCCGCCGGATGCGGCGACGGTGGTCGCGTCGAGCTAGGCTCGCCTCCGTCCGTCGTCGCGAGGAGCGGTGCATTTACCGGCCAAGTGTGCGTGCACGTTGGAACTTTTCGGCATGAGCGGTCTTTGTAGGTGGGGCGGTCCGAGTGGAGATTCGTCCATGTTCAAAGCACTGATCGCAGGAGCCGCCGCCGTCGGCCTCATTGTCGCTCCGGCAGCCGCTGGCGCTATGTCGACCCAAAGCAAGACCATGTCGTCGACCCATCACAAGACCCAGAAGGTCCATCACGCGCAGAAGAAGATGGCACCCGGCACCACGACCGGCATGTCGAAGGGGACGACGACCGGGCAATCGAGCACCGGCGCCAAGGCAAAGACAGGGTACTGAGCACGCTCAACGCCTCACGGCGCGCTGACCATCGTGGATAAATGGCGCGCCGTCACTGGCCACGCAAGAGATGGGGTGCGTCACCCCATCTCGGCGATGCGCCGCGCATAGAGCCGGCGCAGCGGTTCGAGTTGCGTGGCTGCCGTTGCGGCGAGATAGGCCTGCCGCGCTTCATCCTTGCGGCCGAGGCGGCGCAGCAGGTCGGCGCGCACCGCGGGCAGCTGGTCATATCCCTTCAAAGTGCCGCGCGCGTCCAGCGCGTCGATCAGGTCGAGCGCGCGCGCCGGACCATCGACCATCGACACCGCGGCGGCGTGATTGAGCTCGATCACCGGCGACGGGCTGATGCGCAGCAGCACCTCGTAAAGACCGGCGATCTGCGGCCAGTCGGTGTCCTTGTAACTCGGCGCCCGCGCGTGCAGCGCGGCGATCGCCGCCTGCACGGCGTAGGACTGCGGCCGGCCCGGCATCCGCAGCGCCTCCTCGACCAGTTCGAGGCCTTCGGCGATCTGCTGGAAATCCCACAGCGAACGGTCCTGCTCCTCGAGCAGCACGATATCGCCGCCGGCGGTCTGGCGGCCGGCGCGGCGCGCATCATGCAGCAGCATCAGCGCCAACAGCCCCTTGATCTCGCCGCGCGCCGGTATCAGCGCATCGATCAGCCGCGCCAGCCGGATCGCCTCGCGGGCAAGATCGGGCCGCATCAGATCCTCGCCGGCGGTCGCCGCATAACCTTCGGTGAAGACGAGGTAGATCACCGCGAGCACGCCGGTGAGGCGCGGCTCCAGCGCCTCACGCTCCGGCACCTCATAGGGAATGCCGGCGAGTTTTATCTTTTGCTTGGCGCGCGAGAGGCGCTGCGCCATGGCGTCCTCGCTCACCAGGAAGGCGCGCGCGACCTCGACCGTCGTCAGCCCGCACACCGTGCGCAAGGTCAGCGCGACCTGGACCTCCGCCGCAAACGACGGATGGCAGCAGGTGAAGATCAGCCGCAGCATGTCGTCGTCGAGCGTTGCATCGGCCGGCTCGGGCGAGGACTCTGCATCGAGCAGGATCTGATGCGTCAGTTCCTGCTGCTTGCCGCGAAACGTCGCCGCGCGGCGAACGCGGTCGATCGCCTTGTTGCGGCCGACATTGACCAGCCAGGCACGCGGATTGGAGGGGAATTCGCCGATCGGCCAGCGCTGCAGCGCCACGGCAAAAGCATCCTGAAGCGCATCTTCGGCCAGGTCGAAATCGCCGACGAGACGGATCAGCGTTGCGAGCGCCCGGCCCGCCTCGTCGCGAAACACTTTTTCGATCTGGCTGGGGGTCATGGTCTCACCGTCATTCCGGGGCGATGCGAAGCATCGAACCCGGAATCTCGAGGTTCCGGGTTCGCGCTTCGCGCGCCCCGGAACGACGAAACCATCACTTGTCGTAGATCATCACCGGCCTGACTTCGATCGAGCCGGTCTTGGCGCCGGGAATCCGCGCCGCGAGGCCGAGCGCCGTGTCGAGATCCTTGGCATCGACCAGATAATAGCCGCCGAGTTGTTCGCGGGTTTCCGCAAACGGCCCGTCGGTTGTCAGCGTCTTGCCGTCGCGCACCCGAACGGTGGTCGCGGTCGACACCGGCTGCAGCCCGTCACCCGCCTTGAAGTGTCCGCTCTGGATGATGGACTGGGTGTAGACGCCATATTCCGCCGACAGGGCCTTGCGGTCGTCGGCATTCATGCGGCCATATTCCGCGTCGCTCCGGTAGATCAGCAACAGATATTGCATCTTGAGAACTCCTCTTGATCGGCTGGATCGCCGACACCCAGTCGAACGGGCGACACGCAGGACGACATCGTCAGGATAAATTATTTTGGCCGCCCGCCGTGAATGTCTCACCGGCCCGGCGGGCCGCAGAGCCAGCTTATATCGGATAATCCGATAGTAATCGCCAATATTATTCGTTTGTTAAATTCATGGCAGCGCGTAGCCTTCGCATGCCCGGAGGACTTCGCCATGACACCACTGCCGCAGACAGCCACACGCCTTTCCCGGCTCCTGCTGTCGATGCTGTACCGAATCCTGCGCAGCCGGATCGTGGCGAAACCGCGCCACCACGCCAGTCAGGTCGCCTCGAACATCGCCGCGGGCGGCAATCCGCTCGGCGTGTGAGCAGGCAATGCAACGGGGCATCACGCGCCTGAAGGCGTTGCGTCAGCTGATCGCCGACGAAGGGCTGACCATCGCGATCCTTGCGGCGGTCGCCGCAGCGACGGTGATCGCATTTGGTTTCGGTGCGGAAGCCGACATCGTGGCCTCGATGCTGGTCATCGGCCTTGTGACCGCGCTGGCGGAGACCCGCCTGCGATCGGGAAAGTAGCTCCAGCGGCCGTGATCGGCTCCGGAGGGGATGACCGAGAACCTGGCATTTGCTTGTAGCCTTATCCGCGTCACTGCGAGCGAAGCGAAGCTATCCATCTGTCGCATGTGCGGAGCGATGGATTGCTTCGTCGCTTCAGCGCAAAATTGCTTCGCAATTTTGTCGCGAGCTCCTCGCAATGACGGCATGGCTTCCCAGCCTTTACGACGATGTCGCGGCCTGCTGCGCGGCGCGGCGCCGCAACTCCTTGAGCTCCTCGAAACGCTTGGTCACGTCGCGCATCACCGCGACGGTGCCGGCGACCTTGTGCGCCGCATCGTGCAGCATCTCGATGGTGAATTCGACGGAGATGCGCGTCCCGTGCCTGGTCAGCGCCGGCACCGACAGCAGATCGCCCTGACCGTAGCGGCTCGTCCCGGTCGCCATCGTGTGCCGGAAGCCGGCCCAGTGACGCGCGCGCAGATTCTCCGGAATGATCAAATCGAGCGATTGTCCGATCGCCTCCTCGGCGCTGAAGCCGAACATCCTGACCGCGCCGGGATTCCACAAGGTGATACGGCCTTCGACATCGGTCGCGACGATCGCGTCGGAGGCTCCCTTGAGCAACGCGTCTCCCACTTCTGCCGCAATATCCATCGTTTGAACTCCTGCTGATCCCGATCCTGCTGTGAACGCGGACGTTCGCGCTGACAAGCGAAGAAAGCCGATGGAATCGATCGGAGATGCCGATAGAAATCGCGGTCAGCGCCGCCGCCGCGCGGCAGGCCTGGCCCGCGGCAGGTCCGCGCTCGCATTAACCTGCGACGCGGCAAGCCGATGCATGGTCTCGACCGCGCGCGCCAGATGATCGTCCTGGCTGTCAGCCGGATAGGCGACATAGGCGGGCATCGCAAAGCCAGGTGCGCCGGCGACGGCGTGCAGCCGCCGCGCCTTCAGGAGCGGCTCCACGATACGACGCGCGAAGAAGCCAGAGCCGCCATTCTCCAAAAGATGCTGCAATCCGAGCCAGCCGATATTCACCGTCAGCGCGGGGCCGGCGAAATTCGGAAACAGCGTGGCGTGACGCGCGTAGAATTCGGGGCCCCAATCGACATAGACATAGCCCGGTCCCGGCTCCGGTGCGCTTTTCGGATCGGTCGACACCAGGATGAGCTGCTCCTCGAACAGCTGCTCGACCTTGAGGCCGGGGCGGCTCTGCGGCGTGTACATCACGCCGATGTCGATGCGTCCCTCGACCAGCCCCTGCATCAGCTCGGGCTCGAGCGCGCTCTCGGCGCGGATCGAGATGTCGGGATGCGCCCGCGTCATCAGCGGCAGCCAGCGCAGCAGATACTCTTCCCAAAGTCCGATGCGGCCGCCGACCACCAGCGTCGCGGAAAATCCCTTGGGGATTCCGACATCATGGCGCGCCTGCTCGACGGTGCGGACCAGCACCGAGGCGTGGCGCTGAAACTGGCGGCCGGCCGGCGTCAACGTGGTGCCGGCCTTGTTGCGCACGAACAGCACGCAGCCGAGCTGCTGCTCGAGCGTGTGGATGCGGGTGCTAACGGTCGACTGGCTGACATGCAGCCGCTCCGCCGCGGTGATGAAGTTGCCGGCGCTCACCACCGTCAGGAACGTCCGGGCCAGTTCGGTATCCATGGCGCCTCGACCTTTGGATCGATCAAATCGATATCAAAGGCCTCTCCTCTGCGAATGTCAAAATCGAGAGCCAGCCGCGCGCCAGGCCAAGGTTAACCATCGCAATCGCTTGACGCGGGCGGCCAAAGCCCGCATGCGTAACCCGTCAGTCGGCCGGACGGCCGCTCCCGCAAGCGCCGAAAGGCCGCGGGGGAGGAAAGTCCGGGCTCCATCGACATGCGGTGCCGGATAACATCCGGCGGGGGCGACCCCAGGGAAAGTGCCACAGAGAACGAACCGCTCCCTCTTCGGAGGAAGTAAGGGTGAAAAGGTGCGGTAAGAGCGCACCGCGTTTCCGGCAACGGAGACGGCATGGCAAACCACACCGGGAGCAAAACCGAATAGGGACGGCAACGCGGTTAGTTCGCGCACGCGCGATAACACCGCAGGGCGATGTCAGGCCCGCTGTCCGGGTAGGTTGCCCGAGGCAAGGTGCGAACCTTGTCCCAGAGGAATGGCCGTCGCGCATCATTCGCAAGAATGGTGCCCTACAGAACCCGGCTTACAGGCCGGCTGATATCTTGGAGTATGAGGGGCTCGGCGCGACACGCCGGGCCCCTCGCCATTTTCAGATCAGCATCGTTCCAGCTACGCGCGCCGGCGGGAAGTAGAGCCAACCCATCGTCTTGCGTCAGAACGACCCGAATGCGGTGCCGATCGCAATCACCGCTGCGAGAGCAATGACAGAACTCACAATGCCGACCATGACAATGTCGAGATAGCTATCGCGATGCTTGAGCCCACAGATCGCAAGCAGGCTAACGACAGCGCCGTTGTGAGGTAGAATGTCCAGCGTTCCCGAACCGATCACCGCGACGCGATGCAACAGGCCGGGGTCAATACCCGCCTCCGCGGCAAGATCCATATAGGTCCGTCCCAGCGCATCGAGCGCGATCGTCAAGCCGCCGGAAGCCGACCCCGTCAGCGCGGCAAGGATGTTCGTCGCGACCGCGAGCGACACCAATGGACCGCCTTCAATTCGCAACACCCAGTCCCGCACCACGCCGAAAGCGGGAAGCGAGGCGATAACGGCGCCGAATCCGACAAGGCTTGCGACGCTCAGCGCCGGCAGGACCGACGCGTTGGCACCGGCATCCATGGTTCGTCGCAATGCGGGCAGCCGCGTCCAGTTGCAGAGGATGACCGTCACGATCGCTCCCGCCAACGCCACGACCACCGACCAGACGCCGGCCACGGCAGCCAGCGATGTATTTCCCCACCGCTGTTCGGCCAGGAACGAGAAATCAAGCCGAGGCAGCACAACCAGCGACATCACCAGATTGACGGCGACGACGACGATCAGGGGAAGCAAGGCGTTGAAAATCGGGACGGCGGCATCGCTGTGATATCCGTGGCGGAGCTCCGCCGGGTCGAATTCCCGCGCCGTCGTAGCCCGCTCGCGCAACAGCTCATCGTCGGCTGCATCCGCCGGCACCGGCGGCTCGTCGCCATATCCCTCTTTTGCGCGATGCGCTGCCTTCTCCGCGCGAAGAAGCCACCACAGCCCGACGCCCAGCATGATGATCGAGGCGACAACGCCGAGGCCCGGTGCGGCAAAGGGGGTCGTGCCGAAGAAAGGCATCGGTATCGCATTCTGTATCGACGGCGTGCCCGGCAGCGCCGACATGGTGAAGGTCGAAGTCCCGAGAATGACCGCCGCCGGTACCAGACGACGTGGAATCCCCGCCGTGCGAAACAGCGACTGCGCCATCGGAACGATGACAAAGAAGGCGACGAACAGGCTGACGCCGCCGTAGGTAACCAGTGCGCCTGCGAGCACGACCGCGAGGATGATCCGGCGTTCGCCCAGGCACCGGGAGATGAAGCCCGCGACCGCAGCGACCGCGCCGCTGTCATCCATGAGCTTTCCGAACACGGCGCCAAGCAGAAAAATAGGGAAGAACTGCGCGAGAAACTCCGACGCACTACCCATGAAGGTCTGCGTCCAGTTGGCAAGCAGCGGCTCGCCACCGAAAGCTGCGGCCACCAGCGCACAGAGCGGTGCGAGCAGCAGCACGCTCCAACCGCGGAAAGCAAGACAGACCAGCAGTCCAAGCCCGACGAGAATGCCGAGAAGACCCATCGTCTCAGCACTCCGCCAGCAGAATATCGAGATCTGCGGTCGAACGCTCACCGAGATCGGCGCCATGCGCCTCGAGGAATTCGCCGGCGGCTCGCCGCCCTTCCTCGTGCAGCTTGGCCACGAACGCCCATTCGGCATTAAGCTTGGATGACGAACCGAACGTCGCGAGCATGTCGCTCTTGATCCGGTGCGTCTTCATCTGCGCCCAGCGGGCGCCTTCCCCAGTACCGGGGTCGGCGACCTGGCGAAGCAACGCGATCATCCGCAGCTCCTTTGCCAGCGGCGAGTTGAACGAGATCTCGTTAAGCCGGTTGAGAATGTCAGCGGCCGTGCGCGGCTGCTCCGGACGCTCGGTCGGGTTGATCTGGACGACGACGGTGTCGCGCGCGTCGGTCTCGCGAACGAGCGGCGTAATCGTGGGATTACCCGCGTAGCCGCCGTCCCAATAGGGCTCGCCATCGATCTCGATCGCGCGAAACATCGTTGGCAGGCAAGCCGACGCAAGCAGGACATCCGCGGTAATCTCCGCGTTGCGAAAAATCCGTCCGCGGCCCGTACGCACGCGCGTGGCGGTGATGAAGAGCTTGATCGGCGCGCGTGCAAGACGCTCGAAATCGATACTGTCGTTCAATATGTCGCGTAGCGGATTGAAGCCAAGCGGATTGAGGTCATAGGGTGAAAGCATCCGCGACATCAAATCGGTGAAGAGATAGGCCGGGGAGCTGTCAAGCGACCAGCGTCCCATCAGGCGGTCGAGCGGCGAGCGTTGCAACGGACTGAATGCGGCGGCGCGCGAGACGCTTCGCCAATATTTTTCAAGCGCTTCGCGCGCGCCGGCAGCGCCGCCCGCGGTCCAACCATCCGCCAGCACGGCTGCATTCATCGCTCCGGCCGATGTCCCGGATATGCCCGCAATCTGAAACCATGGTTCTTCGAGAAGCCGATCCAGGACACCCCACGTGAACGCACCGTGCGATCCCCCGCCTTGAAGCGCCAGGTCTACGAGCACGGGGCTGCGGTTCATGAATCCATGCTCACCAGCACGCGAGATACTGATTATGTCGCAGTTTAGCCGAACATGCGAGACAAAGTTGCGGTCGCTGCGCAATTCCGACGGCGAACTTCGAACGATATTATCTCAACTCGAAGCGAAGCGAACCGATCGCTTCAGTGCCGCCACAGGCCCACGTTTCTTAAAAGGCGACATGCATGGGGTCGCGGGCGTAGAGTGTGCCCCTCGCGGAGGATCGCAGATGGACCTTCAGAAGATCATGGCGAAGGCAAGAGACATCGCCAGGAGTACCGGCACGATCACGACCGAGCAACTGAACGGGATGTGCCCCAACAATATGGAGCCCGAAGATATCGCGGCTCTGTTTGCGGCTCTGCGGACTGAGGGGATTCGTCTCAAGGACGACGAAGCAGAACAGTAGGAGCCCAAAGTAGGAGCCACTGTGCTTTGACGCCACAGCAAGACAATCGATCACTGCGATCGAAGCGCTGGCCGAGTTTGGATAGTGGCAGATTGGCCATCCGGCGGCATTGCAGCTATGATCCGCTACAGCTGGACGTGTCCTTCTGCCCCGAGATTCAAGAAGATCAGAGGAGGAATAGGAATGTCGGTCGCCTGCAAGTTCGAACGCAGCATCCTCAGCCATGAAGAATATGAAGCAATCCGCCTGACGCATCATCCCGCCATCTACGGCGTCGAGGTGAGCGAGCTCGAGGCCATGCGACCCCGCTTGCGCAAGATGCGCGACAAGGAGCGAACGGTCGGCCGACAGAAGCAGCGAGAGAGCCGCGGAAAGGCCGAGGCTCGCGGCACGAGCTTTCCAGGAACCGCCAAGCATGCTTCAGAGCGAAAACAGGTCTTCGCGGCAGCGCTGAAACGGGTCAACACGGAGCTGAGGCGTCAGCACAATTTGGCAGCCCGGACCGCACATGTCGAAGCTGCGCGAAAGGCCCTCGCGCTGTACCGGGCCGCGAACTTCACGACGCGTCCCCCGGCTGGAGCCCCCGCGGGCGAAGGCATGGCGTCGAAGCCAAGCGAACGCCGACGAAAGATCATTGCAGGCGCAAAGATCGGACGCGTATCGCAGGCGACGAAGGTCGCTCAAGCCGTCCGCGACGCGCGCGGTGCATGATCCCGGGCAAACAAGCGGCTGATTGATTCCGGCGCGGCATCGGCATCCCGCGGCATACGTCAGCCGTCGCGGTTGCGCGCGGCCTGCCGTATGCCGAAGTGGACAGCGCGGGCGTGTCAGCGGCATTGGTCAATGCCGCTGACCTGGTCGGGATCGCTCCAATCCTCGCCCGCGCTTTCCGGCTTGATGTACATCAATGTTGCGACCGCCATCACAGGTGACGCTGCCCATATTTTTTTGAATCGGGAGCGTCGCCATGCATTGCCCCAAAGCTGTGTCAGCTCTTACGCTTGGATTGCTCATCTCCACGTCGGCGCTAGCCCAGCAAGGCACCGGTGCACCGGGCTCGCCCAGCGCCACGACAGCAATCGACGGAAGGCAGCTTCCGCCACCCGATCCCAAGTTCGGCGGCATTATCAAGGACGGCGCCCTGCAGTCGAAGCCGTGGTGGCCGTCGCGTATCGTCCCGCCCAAGGACGCACCGAACGTGCTCCTGATCATCACGGACGACGCCGGCTTCGGCGTGCCGAGCACCTTTGGCGGCGTCATCCCGACGCCGGCGATGGACCGCATCGCCAATGACGGCCTGCGCTACAACCGCGTCTTCTCCACCGCGCTTTGCTCACCGACCCGCGCCGCGCTGATCACCGGGCGCAATCACCATTCGGCTGGCTTCGGCGTGGTCTCCGAGCAGTCGACCGGCTTCCCGGGCTACAACAGCATTATCGGCAAGGATAAAGCCACAATCGGTCGGATCCTGCTCGACAACGGCTACGGCACTTCGTGGTTCGGCAAGGAGCACAACACGCCAGCCTTTGCCGCGAGCCAGGTCGGGCCGTTCGACCAATGGCCGGTCGGTATGGGCTTCGAGTATTTCTATGGCTTCGTCGGCGGCGACGCCAACCAGTGGGAGCCCAACCTCTTCCGCAACACGACGCAGATTTATCCGTTCCAGGGCAAGCCGCCCGGCACCTGGAACCTGGTCACCGCGATGGCCGACGACGCCATCGATTGGATGACGCGGATGCACCAGACCGACCCGTCGAAGCCGCTCTTCATCAAATACGCGCCCGGCGCCACCCACGCGCCGCATCACCCCACCAAGGAGTGGGTCGACAAAATCAGCGCGACGCATCTGTTCGACGATGGCTACGAGAAGCTGCGCGAGCGCATCCTCGAGAACCAGAAGCGTCTCGGCGTCGTTCCCGGGAACACCAGGCTCGCACCATGGCCCAAGGAAATGCTGAAGCCGTGGGACCAGTTGAGCCCCGTGGAGAAAAAGCTCTTCATCCGCCAGGTCGAGGTCTTTGCCGCCTACGCCGCCTACAGCGACCACGAGATTGGCCGCGTGATCCAGCAATTCCAGGAGCTCGGCCGGCTCGACAACACGCTTGTCATCTACATCAACGGCGACAACGGCACCAGCGCCGAAGGTGGACCGCTCGGCACGCCAAACGAGGTTGCGTTCTTCAACGGCCTGAACGAGTTGCCGGCAGACGTGCAGATGAAGTTCTACGACGTCTGGGGCACCGAACAGACCTACAACCACATGTCGGCCGGCTGGTCATGGGCATTTGATACCCCGTTCGACTGGTTCAAGCAGAACGCTTCCAGGCTCGGCGGCATCAACCAGAACATGGTGGTGTCGTGGCCGGCACGCATCAAGGACAAGGGAGCCTTGCGCGAGCAGTTCGTGCATGTGATCGACGTCGTCCCCACGATCCTCGAAGCGGCGGGCATCCGCGCGCCCGAAGTCGTCGACGGCATCAAGCAGGCGCCGATCGAAGGCACGAGCTTCGCCTACACCTTCGACGCGGCGAACGCGAAGACCGCGTCGCGTCACAAGACCCAGTACTTCGAGATGTTCGGCCAATGGGCTCTCTATGACGAGGGCTGGATGCTCATCACCAAAGTCAACCGCGCGCCGTGGCAGACGTTCGGCCCGGCGAACCCGGACCCGCTCAACAATCAGGTCTTCCAGCTCTACAACCTGAACAACGACTTCAGCCAGACCGACGACATCGCGGCGCAGAACCCTCAGAAGGTCAAGGCGATGCGGCAGAAGTTCGTTTCCGAAGCCAGGAAGTATCAAGTTTTCCCGCTCGATGCTTCAGTCGCGGCCCGCATCGTGGCGCCGCGCCCGAACATCACCGCCGGCCGCAAGGAATTCGTGTACACGCGGCCGATGACGGGATTGCCGCAGGGGGATTCGCCGGCGCTGCTCAATACCTCGTACACGATCACCGCGGACATTGATGTGCCGCAGGGCGGTGCCGAAGGCATGATCTTGACTTCGGGTGGCCGCTTCGCCGGCTATGGCTTCTACCTGCTGCAGGGCAAACCGGTCTTCCTCTGGAACATGGTCGATCTCGAACGCATCAGGTGGGAGGGCCCTGATGCGCTGTCGCCGGGCCAACACACGGTTGAGTTCGATTTCAAATACGACGGCATTGGTGCCGGCACGCTCGCGTACAACGATTTCAGCGGCCTCGCTCAGCCCGGCACCGGCACGCTGAAGGTCGACGGCAAGGCGGTTGCCAGCCAGAAGATGGAGAAGACGCTGCCGATGATCCTCCAGTGGGACGAGAGCTTCGACATCGGCTCCGACACGCTCACGGGCGTGAACGATGCAGACTACAAGCCTCCATTCCCGTTGACGGCCAAGCTCAACAAACTCACCATCAAGGTCGACCGGCCGCAACTCACGCCCGCGGACATCAAGAAACTGCAGGCGGCGATGCAGGAAAAGGCCAGCGCCGACTGATCGCAGGGCATGCGTGCGGGCCGCGCCACATGGCGAAGAGCCCGCACCTTCTGTCCACGGCGCCGCGGCGTTTTCGAGAGCAATGCGCCGCGAAGCTCGGGATGCCGGGTGCGATCTTTGGCATCGCCCCGACTAGGCGGCAATTTCCATGAGCATCGCCATCAGCACCTCCGGCGCGGTGACGTTCGGCGAGTGGCTGGCGTCGATCTCGAAATAGCGCCAGCCGGCTTCGTTCCTGATGCGCCGGGCGAACTGGCCGAACGTGTCGGCCTGCGTGGCGCGGGTGGCGTAGATGTAGCTGCGCGGCAGGCTGGTCTCGCCGTGCTTCAACCGCAATTTCTGCTCGAAGCATTTGATCGGCATGTCGACGCGCCGCGCGCTCAGCCATGCGACGTCAGCGGGCGACGTGTCCGGCGGCACCGGCATCGGCGGAATACGCCAGCCGTCGCCGTCGCTCGCGAACTCACGCATGGTCTCGATCGCCGATTCGTTGAGATCGAACAGCGACTGGCCGTCGCGCGGCACGAAGGCGTCGATATAGATCATCTGCGCGATGCGCTCGCGCACCCGGTCGGCGACGCCGGTCGCGACCATGCCGCCATAGGAGTGCCCGATCAGCACGATGTCGTGCAGGTCCTCGTAACTGATGACGCTGAGCACATCCTGGATATGCGCCTCGAGGTCGAGTCCTTGATGCGCAAGGTGCGCGCGCTCGCCAAGCCCGGTGTAGCTCGGCGTGACCAGCCGATGCCCGGCGGCCTGCATCAGGGGATGCATCTTCTTCCATGCCCAGCCTGCCGACCAGGCGCCGTGACAGACCAGAAAGGTTTTTTGTGAGTTCGCAGGCATGCTCGCAGTCATTGGGGATGCTTCCATTCCGATTATCGTTGATGAGCGGCGATTTTGAAGTGTACCCACGATGCACGTTGTGTAAACGTGCAGTCGCTCCCCTCCCTTTGTCATTCCGGGATGGTCCGCAGGACCAGACCCGGAATCTCGAGATTCCGGGTTCGATGCTGCGCATCGCCCCGGAATGACGATTGAAAGGCCTCGATGACCCCGGCAAGCTATGCGATCCTGTTCTTCGGCGCGCTTGCCGGCGGTTTCGTCTCCGGCCTTGCCGGCTTCGGCACCGCGCTGATGGCGCTCGGCATCTGGCTCTATGTGCTGCCGCCGACGCTCGCGGTGCCGCTGGTGCTGGTCTGCTCGGTCATCGCGCAGCTCTCGACCTTGCCGTCGATCTGGAAGAGCATCGATTTCCGTCTGGTCTGGCCGTTCGTCATCGCAGGCCTCGCCGGCGTGCCGATCGGCATCCTGCTGATCGCGCGGGCCGACCCCGAGGTCTTCAAGCTGACGATCGGCGTCTTCCTGCTGGTGTTTCCGACCGCGTTGTTCCTGCAGCGCAAGCCGATGTCGATCGCCTTCGGCGGCAAATGGGCCGACGGCGCAATCGGCTTTGCCGGCGGAATCCTCGGCGGCCTCGCCGGACTGTCCGGCCCGCTGCCGATCCTGTGGGCCAGCGTGCGCGGCTGGGGCAAGCAGCAGCGCCGCGGCGTGTTCCAGATCTTCAACTTCACGATCCTGGCGGCCGCGCTTTGTGTGCAGATCGCAAGCGGCCTGGTGAAGCCCGAGCTCATCTGGCTGGTGGCGTGCGCGTTTCCGGGGACGCTGCTCGGCGCCTGGCTCGGCGCGCGGCTCTATCACGCGCTCAGCGACCGCAATTTCTCCGACGTCGTGCTGCTGCTGCTGTTCCTGTCCGGCGTCGCGCTGGTGTGGAACGGACTGGCGCCGAAATAGCGGGCGCTGCGTGAGCGTCGGTTCTGATCCAATCAGAACCGACGCTCCAGCCATGCGCCATCTCACTCCGCCGCGGCCTGACCGAACTCGGTCGCCTGACGCTCGAACAGGCCGCGATAGATGCCGCCTTGACGCGCGGCCAGCACCTCATGGGTGCCCTGCTCGACGATCTCGCCGCGGTCGAACACCAGGATGCGATCCATGCTGCGCACGGTCGACAGCCGGTGCGCGATCACGATCGAGGTGCGGCCCTTCATCAGCCGTTCCATCGCCTGCTGGATCAGCGCCTCGGATTCCGAATCAAGGCTCGAGGTCGCCTCGTCCAGGATCAGGATCGGCGCATCGGCCAGGAAGGCGCGTGCCAGCGCCACGCGCTGCCGCTCGCCGCCCGACAGCTTGACGCCGCGCTCGCCCACCAGCGTGCCGTAACCCTTCGGCAGCCGCATGATGAAGTCGTGCGCATTGGCAAGCCGCGCCGCCTGCTCGATCGCCTCCATGCCGGCGCCCGGCCGGCCATAGGCGATGTTCTCCGCCAGCGTGCGGTGGAACAGGATCGGCTCCTGCTGCACGATCGCGATCTGGCTGCGCAGCGATTGCTGCGTCGCCTTGGCGATGTCCTGACCGTCGATCAGGATCCGGCCAGCGGAGACGTCATAGAGCCGCTGCACCAGCTTGACGAAGGTCGTCTTGCCGGAGCCGGAGCGGCCGACCAGGCCGACCCGCTCGCCGGCGTCGATGTCGACCGACAACCCGTCATAGAGCGGCCGGCGATGGCCGCCATAGTGAAACGTGACGTCGTCGAACACGATGCGGCCGCCCTGGATGTCGATCGTCCCAGCATCATCCGCATCGACAATGCCGAGCGGCTCGCCATGGATCTGCACCAGTTCCTCCATGTCGTTCACCGAACGCTGCAGGTTGTTGATGTGCATGCCGACATCGCGCAGATAGGCGTGGATGATGTAGTAGCTGGTCAGCACATAGGTGACGTCGCCCGGCGTGGCGCGGCCTTGCGCCCACAGCAGGATCGCACCGCCGATCACCGAGGCGCGGAAGCACAGCAGCACCACGAGCTGCGCCGTCGAGGTGTGGTTGTAGCGGAACCAGGTCCGCCGCACCCGCCGGCGCCAGCGGCTGATGACGCCGTCGAGCCGCATGTCCTCGCGCGTCTCCGCGCCGAACGACTTCACCACCGCGTTGCAGGTCAAGGCGTCGGCCAGCGTGCCGCCGACCTTGGTGTCCCACGCATTGGAAACGCGCGCGGCAGGCGCCACGTAGCGCACCTGGAACATCATGGTCATCGCGACATAGATCACCGAGCCGACCGCGATCACCGCGCCGAGCTGCGGCCAATGCACGCCGAGCAGGATCATCGAGCCGACCAGCACCACGACCGACGGCAGCAGCGCCATCAGGATGGTGTCGTTCAGCAAATCGAGCGCCCACATGCCGCGCGTGATCTTGCGCACGGTGGAGCCGGCGAACGAATTGGCGTGCCAGTCGGTCGAGAAGCGCTGCACCCGCATGAAGGCCTGCTGCCCGACATCGGACATCGTCTTCAGCGTGAACGGCACGATGGTCTGGATGCCGACCAACCGCAGCACCAGCGACAGCGCGCCGAGGCCGACGATGGCGCCGAACGCCAGCATCGCCGCATGGCGCGCGGCCGCATCGGTCGCGCCCGCGGTCAGCGCGTCGACCAGATGGCCGGAAAACACCGGCATGAACAGGTCGGCCGCGGTTGCGCCGAGGAATCCCGCCGTCACCGCGGAGGCACGCAGCGGCTGTTCCAGCCAATGGCGGAAGACAAAGGGGAGCACGATCCGGATTGCGGCCGGCCGCTTGGTCGTCAGAGAGGTCATGGCACATTCCGGCCACGCTTTTGCAGCGCGCGCCGGCTCCATCTGAGGCGACGTGCGGGCGGAATCCGACCGCGAGCGCCGCTGGAAATTGTCGATAAATTGTTGGGACGTTTTGCTGATCGGGGATCAGGCTCGATCAGCGCAGGGAGCTAACGCGTAAAGGCGTCCAGCACCGTCGAACGCGGGCGCGCGATCTGCGAAATAAACGGCTTCATGCGCATCTCCCCGGTTCGAGTAAGGAAGCGCTGCTTATAAATGCATCACGCGCGATTGGCAAGGTAACATCGGCGTGAGTGCGTCAATGTGTCGGCGACACCAGCTATTCACGCGACCGGGCGCAGCCCGCGCGCCGATGCGATGCACTCAGCCCGGCGACAACGGCACACGTTCGTAGCCCGGATGAGCGAAGCGATATCCGGGCGCCCCGGTTGCGATCATCGAATCTGGTCAGCGCGCTCCCCGCATGTCGCTTCGCTCATGCGGGCTACAAGTAACGATCCACCAACTCTCCTCACTCAGGACGTTCGCCAAAACTTCCGCCTTCTCCCGCGTCACCCACCCAATCGGCTGGCAGTCCGTAGCCCGGATGAGCGAAGCGATATCCGGGGCCGCGTCACGTTCAGTAATGAACTGCTGAGATCGGTCCCGCATATCGCTTCGCTCATGCGGGCTACGAATGACGATCCACCAACTCTCCTCACTCAGGACGTTCGCCAAAACTTCCGCCTTCTCCCGCATCGCCCGCCCAGTCGAATGGCAACGCACCCTCCCTCACATAGCGATGAAACGAGGAATGTGGCCAGTCACACACACGCTGGACCAAGGCATGCTTGACTGGGTTGAAATGGATGTAATCAACGTGCCGCGCGCAGTCATCTTCATCGCGGATTGTGTGCTCCCAAAACCGCCGCTGCCAAAGCGCCAGATCACCATTCGATCGACGCTTCAGGTCTATCGAGGCAGCAAGCAACCGGCTGCTGAAGTGTCCTTTGATCCGACGCCAACGACCTGCAAAATCGGAATCGCCTTGCGGCAGTGTAAGGATCGCGTGGAGGTGATCGGGGAGCACCACCACTGCGTCGACGGAGAACGGACGTTCGCGACGGGCGGTACCGAACGCATCCCGCAACGCCGTGATATGATCCACGAGTAGGCTGGATCGCCGGTCATCGAGTGTGACCGTAAAGAAGAAGGTACCGCCCGGGATGAAGTTGCGTCGGTATCTGACCATGCCCCAGCTCCCGCAGCATTCCCGCATATCGCTTCGCTCATGCGGGCTACGATGCCAGAATATTGCAGATTAGCAGACGCTTGCGTCAATACAGATCAGCGCCTGGGATCTCGAAGCTTCGTAGCCCGGATGAGCGAAGCGATATTCGGCGCCGCGTCACGCTCAGTGATGAACTGCTGAGATCGCTCCCGCATGTCGCTTCGCTCATGCGGGCTACGATGTTAGAATATTGCAGATCAGCAGATGCTTGCGTCAATACAGATCAGCGGTTGGGATCTCGAAGCTTCGTAGCCCGGATGAGCGAAGCGATATCCGGGGCCGCGTCACGCTCAGTGATGAACTGCTGAGATCGGTCCCGCATGTCGCTTCGCTCATGCGGGCTACGATGTTAGAATACTGCAGACTAGCAGACGCTTGCGTCAATACAGATCAGCGCCTGAGATCTGGAAGCTTCGTAGCCCGGATGAGCGAAGCGATATTCGGCGCCGCGTCACGCTTAGTGATGAACTGCTGAGATCGGTCCCGCATGTCGCTTCGCTCATGCGGGCTACGAAAACCGATGACACCTAATGCGCGTCGCCGCCGCTCGCGGTCATCGACGGTGGCTTGTTGACGAACAGCACCAGAAGGCTGAGCGCGACATAGAACAGCGACAGCATGAAGAAGGCATCGCCATAGCCCATCACCGCTGCCTGGCGGTGCACGATCTGCGAGAGCTGCTTCATCGCCATGATGGCGGAATCGCCCATGCCCTGCATGCGCTGGGTGAACATGTTGAGGGTCTCGACCGCGGTGGTGTTGCCCCAGGTCACGCGGTCATGCAGCCGCGAGATGTGCAGATCGGTGCGGTCGTTGAGCACCTCGTTGATGACGGCGAGACCCACCGCGCCGCCGAGGTTGCGCATCAGGTTGAACAGGCCGGAGGCGTTCTTGACGCGATCCTGCGGCAATGTCGCGAGCGCGATGTTGTTGGTCGGCACCATCGCGCACATCATGCCGATGCCGCGCAGGATCTGCGGCAGCAGCAGCTCGTAGAAATCATAGTCGCGGGTGATCCAGGTCATCTGCCAGGAGCCGAGCGCGAAGGTCACGAGGCCGAAGGCGATGATGTAGCGCAGATCGACCTTCTGCATCAGCCGCCCGACCACCGGCGCCATCAAGAACATGGTGACGCCGGAGACGAACATGGTCTCTCCGATCATCAGCGCGCTGTAGCCGCGGACCTCCGCGAGATAGCGCGGATAGACGTAAGTCAGGCCATAGAGCCCGATGCCGATGCAGAACTGCAGCACGCAGCCGACCGCGAAGTTGCGGTTACTGAAGGCGTAGAGATCGACGATCGGCTCCTCCGCGGTCAAGACGCGCCAGAAGAACGCGACCGCCGAGACGAAGCCGATCGCGGCGCAGACCGCGACCGAGGTGTCCTGCAGCCACTCATATTGCGGACCCTCCTCCAGCACATATTCGAGCGAGCCGAGGAAACCGGCCATGAAGATCAGGCCCCACCAGTCGAAGCGCTCGAGCAGCGCGAAGTTCGGCTGGTCGAAATCGACCAGCGCCAGCACGCCTGCCGTGATGATGACGCCGGGCACGATGTTGATGAAGAACAGCCAGTGCCACGACATCAGGTCGGTGATGTAACCGCCGACGGTCGGTCCAACGGTCGGCGCCAGCGTCGCGACGAGGCCGATGATCGGCGCCACGATGTGGAATTTGGTGCGCGGGAAGATCGTGTAGGCCGAGGCGAACACCGTCGGGATCATGCCGGCGCCGAGAAAACCCTGCAGCGCGCGCCACAGGATCATCTGCTCGATCGAGGAGGCGAAGCCGCACAGCAGGCTCGAGGCGGTGAAGCCGAACGCGGAGATCGCGAACAACAGCCGCGTGCCAAGCGCACGCGACAGGAATCCGGACAACGGAATCGCGATCACTTCGGCGATCAGATAGGCGGTCTGCACCCACGACACTTCGGTCGAGGATGCCGACAGGCCGGCCTGGATCTCGGACAGCGAGGCCGAGACGATCTGGATGTCCAGGATCGACATGAACATGCCGAACACCATGATGATGAAGGCAACCAGCCGCTTCGGCTGGATGCGCTCGGACTCCGAGGCGCCGGTCATCATCGAGGGTGAAGCAGTGGTCGTATCAGCCATGGGCTCATCGGCTCCGAGCCTCGGACTCTGTCCGAAGCTTCAAGACATCACTGCGGATGGATCATCATCGGCGCGTCGAGATCGGTTTCGGCGTCGGCATCGGCCGCGCCCTCGCGGGTGTCGACGGTGGTGTAGACCGACATGCCGGCGCGCAAGAGGCCCTGCCTGGCGACGCTGGCAGGCACGCGGATGCGGACCGGCAGGCGCTGCACGATCTTGGTGAAGTTACCGGTGGCGTTGTCGGGCGGCAGCAAGGTGAACACCGAGCCTGCCGCCGGCGAAATGCTGTCGACGAGGCCGGTGAACTTGCGGAAGCCGTAGGCGTCGACCTTGATCGTCACGCGCTGCCCGGTGCGGATGCGCTTGAGCTGGGTCTCTTTATAGTTGGCGTCGATGTAGACGCCGTCGAGCGGCACCACATTGCCGAGCCGCTGACCGACATTGATGTAGTCGCCGGTGTTGACCAGGCGGTTGGAGAAGGTGCCGTCGACCGGCGCGCGGACGTTGGTGAATTCGAGATCGCGCTCGGCCTTGGCGAGCTGGGTCTGCAATTCGGCGAGCTGGGCGCGGGCCTCGGCCTGCTGCGCCTTGGTCACCTCGACATTGTCCTTGGCGGCATCATAGGCCGCCTGCGCGGATCGCACGCTGGCCGCGCCCTGATCGCGGCCGGCCTCCGAGACTTCAAAGGTGGCACGCGAGGCAAAACCCTTGGTGCTGAGCGCCTGCTGACGATCGAAATCGAGATCGGCGCGCTTCAGGCCGGCCTGCGCGGACACGAGCTGGGCCTGCGCCTGCTCGACCGAACTCGCCGCCGCCGCAACCTGGCGGCCGATGCGCTCGATCGTCGCCTGCTGGGTCGCGATCCTGGTGCGCGCGGCGTCGGCCGCGATACGGTAGTCGCCATCATCGATCCGGAAGATTACGTCGCCTGCGCGCACCAGCGCGTTGTCGCCGGGCAGGATCGCCGCGATATGGCCCGCGACGCGCGCGCCGAGCATGGAGTTGTTGGCGCGGACATAGGCATCGTCGGTCGAGACGTAGAAGCGCCCGACCATCAGGTAATAGGCGGCATAGCTCGCGGCAGCGAGCGCGAGCAGGCCGACCACGCCCATCATCACGAATTTGCGCTTGCCGGATTTCGGCGCCGGCGCCGCAGTGGACGAAGCCGCCGGCTGTTCGGGCGCAGACGCGGGCGGCGCCTCCGCGGGACGCTTAGCTTCGTCAGCACGGCCCTGCTCGCCGAGATCGGCGGATGCATCGCGCGCGATCGCGTCCTCGGCCATCTCAGGCTCGGAACGAACAATGCGTGCAGCCTGATCCCGTGCTGCGGCCATGGCCGAGGCTCCCCACAAAAATCTTGACGCGCGCGATGGCGGAATAAGGGCCGTGCGGCGCATCGTCACTCCCAAGATACCATTGACCGAACGGTTCGGTCAATATACATTCCCGCCCGCTAGATTATAAAGCTTCGATTCTTCCCTTTCCTACTTTGGGTTGAGTTCTTTCCCGAGAAGCTAAATCAATGGTTGCAGCGCCCCGAACCTCCCTCCAGTCCGTCGGCGAGGAGGAATCGTCGAAACGCCGCCAGATCCTGGACGGCGCCCGCAAGGTATTCCTGGAGCTCGGCTTTGACGGCGCGAGCATGGGCGAGATCGCGCGCGCTGCCGGCGTCTCCAAGGGCACGCTCTACGTCTATTTCCCCGACAAGGCCGGGCTGTTCGCGGCGATCGTCGAGGAGGAAAAGCTCGAGCAGGGCAAGGTCGCCTTCAATTTCGATCCGGCGCGCGACGTCGACACCACCCTCCCCGAATTCGGCCGCGCCTATGTCGCGGTGTTGTGCCGGCCCGGCGGCGGCTCGGCGATCCGCACCGTGATGGCGATCGCCGAGCGGATGCCCGAGCTCGGCAGCCGGTTCTACACCCACGTCATCGCCCACACCGTCGACCGCTTCGCCGCCTATCTCGAGGCGCGCGCCGCGCTCGGCGAGCTCGTGATCGACGACTACCAGCTCGCGGCCTGGCAATTCATGCAGATGTGCCAGGCGACGCTGTTCCAGGCGTTCATCTTCCAGGCCAAGCCGTCGCCCTCGCCGGAGCGGATCGCAACCGTCGTAGACAGCGCGACGCGCGTGTTCTTCGCGGCGTACCGGCCGAAGGCCGGGTGAGATCGACGTCTTATCGCGGACCAGCGCGCTCTTCGTCCCGTCATGCTGAGGTGCTCGCGTAGCGAGCCTCGAAGCATGCGCGGCCCGGCTGGTGGCCGTCGTGCTTGAGACGGCCGCGGAGTTTATCATCGGGCCGCGCTTTGTGCGGACTCGTTGGCAGCCTCATCAACATGACGGACGTACGTTCTTTAGATCGTCACGGGGGGTATTGTTCTCCAGCCGTCGATGTGCACGATCAATAACTCCAGCACGACGAGGCGATCGACCATGAACGACCTCACCATCCGACAGATGCAGCCGGACGAGATCGCGCTCGCGGTGGACTGGGCCGCGGCGGAGGGATGGAATCCTGGTCTCGCAGATGCGCCCTGCTTTGCCGCCGAGGACCCGCAGGGCTTCTTCATCGGCCAGCTCGATGGCGAGCCGGCCGCGGTGATCTCCTGCGTCAATTACGGCGCGCAATTTGCCTTCCTCGGCTTCTACATCGTGCGTCCGGATCTGCGCGGCCGCGGCCATGGCCTGAAGATCTGGAATGCGGCCATCGCGCATGCGCGCCCGCGCGTGATCGGGCTCGATGGCGTGGTGGCGCAGCAGGCGAACTACCAGAAGTCCGGCTTCGCGCTCGCTTACGCCAATGTGCGCTGCGGCGGCACTGTCGCCGCACCATCCGCGCCGAGCGACGGCACCGTCGCGCTGACCGATCTGCCGATGGCGCTGATCGAGGCCGATGACGCCACTGTGTTTCCCGCACCGCGGCCGGCATTCCTGCGCGCCTGGATCAACACGTCAGGACATGTCGGGCGCGCGCTGATGCGCGACGGCAGGCTGGCCGGCTGGGGCGTGATCCGCCCGTGCCGGACCGGCCGCAAGATCGGTCCGCTGGTTGCCGATGACCGTGCCGGCGCCGAGGCCGTTGTCGCGGCATTGCTCGCGAGTGCGGGCAGCGGCGAGGTCTTCCTCGATGTCCCCGCGGTCAACCGCGACGCCGTCGCGCTGGCGCAAGGCCTCGGGCTGTCGCCGGTGTTCGAGACCGCGCGGATGTATACCGGCGCGATCCCGCCACTCCGGATCGATCGCGTGTTCGGCGTCACGACGTTCGAGCTCGGTTAGAGCGAGAGATTTCGGAATATTAGAAATATATCCGTGAGTTGCCCGACGTGTCAAGTGGCTAGGTCGAACGCCGCTAGGTCGAACGCCTGCCACCGCCGGCTCCTTTGCATGGGGTTGTTTTCGATATTTTCGCAACGCGCCTCCCCCGCAAGTGCCCGCAAGCGGGAGAGGGAGCGCGGCTGCAATTCAAACCCGAGCTAGTTCGCCGCCGCGTTGACCTCCGGCGTAGCGACGTTGTCCTGCTCGACCTCCTCGGGCAGGCCGGCGAAGCGCCGCAGCGCCTTCGCCATCTTCACGCGGCCGGCAACGCCGGTGATGATGACGTCGACCATCACGAACGACGAGTGGAAGTGGCCCTGCGCCTTGAGCTGCTCGACCTTGACGCCGGCCTTGGCGAGCGCGTCGCCATAGGCGATGCCCTCGTCGCGCAACGGATCGAACTCGCTGGTCGCGATGAACGTCGGCGGCAGGCCTTCGAGCTTGCCGCGCAGCGGCGCGACGCGCGGGTCGGTGCGGTCGGCCGGCGAGCAGTACAGGTCCCAGAACCAGTACATCAGCCCGCGGGTCAGGAAATAGCCGGTCGCGTTGTCGACATAGGACGGCCGGTCGAATGTGGAATCGGTGACCGGACAGATCAGGAGCTGGCCCGCGATCTCGGGCCCGCCGCGATCGCGCGCGAGCTGGCAGGTGACGGCCGCAAGGTTGCCGCCGGCGCTCCAGCCCGCGACCAGCAGCGGCCCTGCCCTGCCGCCGAGCTCGGCGCTATGGGCCGCGATCCAGCGCGTCGCCGCAAAACCGTCCTCGGCCGCGGCCGGGAAGCGATGCTCGGGCGCATGGCGATAGCCGACGCTGACGACGATCATGCCGGTGCGCCGGCACAGGTCGCGGCAGAACGGATCATCCGACATCTCGTCGCCGAGCACCCAGCCGCCGCCGTGGAAATACACCACGATCGGATGCGGCCCAGACGTCGTCGGCCGGTAGAGCTTGTACGGCAACGGACCGTCCGCGCCCTGCAGCATGCCGCCGCCTACCTCGCCGACCGGGCGGCCAAAGGGACGCCCCTTGTTGAATTCGGTGAGGAAGTCGCGCGCGCCCTGCGCCCCCATCGTCTCGAGCGGCGGCAGGTTCATCTCGCCAAGTAGATTCAGCACCAGCCGCACGTCCGGCTGCAGGCGCACGATCTCGCCGTCATTGCACTGCTCGGCAACGCCGGGGCCCGTGAGCCTGAAGCCGAGCATGCCGCGGCCGACCACCTCGTTGCAGATGCTGCGATACGGACCGACGCCGCCTGTATAAGGCATCACGCCCTGCGGCTTGCCGGGCACGTTGGCGCCCGTGTACCAGGTGTTGGCGAGCCGGTGCAGCGTCAGCGTCGCGCAATCGGCCATGTGCCGTTCCCAGCCGGCCTGCGCGGTCTCGGTCGCTTCCATCGTGGTGAAGCCGGCGTCGCGCAGCGCGGCGATCCGTTCCACCACCCAATCGACATGCTGCTCGATCGAGACAGCCATGTTCGACAGCACCGACGGGCTGCCGGGGCCGGTGATCATGAACAGATTGGGGAAGCCCGCGACGGTGACGCCGAGATAGGTCTGCGGTCCGTGCGCCCAGACATCCGACAGCGACTTGCCGCCGCGGCCGGAGATCGGATGCACCGCCATGATCGCCCCGGTCATCGCGTCGAAGCCGGTGGCGAACACGATGACGTCGACGTCGAACTTGCGTCCGTTGGTGAAGATGCCGCTGGTGGTGATCCCCTTGATCGGCTCCTGCCGCAGATTCACCAGCGTCACGTTGGGACGGTTGTAGGTCGCGTAGTAATTGGTATCGAGGCAGGGACGCTTGGCGCCGAACGGATGATCGTGCGGGGCCAGCGCCGCCGCCGTCTCCGGATCCTTGACCACGGCGCCGATCTTCTCGCGGATCAGGTCGGCGACCAACCTGTTGCCGTCGACATCGACCGCCTGGTCGGCCCAGAGCTGGGTCAGGATGTGGACGAGGTCGCCCGCCGCCCACGCCTTCTCGAACCGCTCGCGGCGCTCGGCGTCGCTCAATTGCCAGCTCACCACGGTCTGCTGCGGATAGGGCACGCCGGCCATCGACCAGCGCGCCTGGTCGCGATAGGCAGCACGGTCGCTCTCGAAATAGGTTTTGCGATCCTCGGGCGCTGGGCCGTTGCCCGCGGGCAGCGCGAAGTTCGGGGTGCGCTGGAACACGGTGAGCTGCGCGGCCTGCTCGGCGATCAAAGGAATCGACTGAATGCCCGACGATCCGGTGCCGATCACGGCAACGCGCTTGCCCTTGAGATCGACGCCCTGATGCGGCCAGCGGCCGGTGAAATAGATCTCGCCCTTGAAGTCCTTGACGCCGTCGATCTCCGGCGGCTTTGGCGACGACAGGCAGCCGGTCGCCATGATGTAGTAGCGGCACGAGACGTTGGCGCCGTTGTTGGTCGAGATCTGCCAGCGCGAGGTCGCATCATTCCAGGTCGCCTGCGTAACCTTGGTGCCGAACCTGATGTCGCGACGCAGATCGTAACGGTCGGCGACGAAACCGAGATAGCGCAGGATTTCCGGCTGGGTCGCGTATTTCTCCGACCAGGTCCAGGCCTGATCGAGCTCGGGATCGAAAGTGTAACTGTAGTCGATGGTCTGGATGTCGCAGCGCGCGCCGGGATAACGATTCCAGTACCAGGTGCCGCCGACGTCGGCGCCCTCTTCGAGCGCGATCGCCGAGAAGCCCGCCTTGCGCAACCGATGCAGCAGGTAAAGTCCGGCGAAGCCGGCGCCGACCACCGCAACGTCGACCTGCTGCGTGGTTCCGCTCTGCGTGGAGTCTGAAGCGCGTGCTGCAACTGCTGCGTCTGGCATGCCATTCCTCCGGTATGTTTTGATTTGACGGAAGGCTAGCCCTGCGCCTTCAGTTTGTCATCACGACAAACGCAATCAGAGGTCGCCGCAATTGTGACGCCCGCGGCCTGGAGCGCGCCGCGCAGCGCGTAGACGCAACTGGTGACGTAAGTTGTGGCGACGCAACGGGTACGAACGGCGCCGCACACTTTGATGTCGTCCCGGCGAAAGCCGGGACCCATACTCCGCGGCGGATGTTGTGGACGGGACTCGTCATTTCACCGATCCGCAACGATAACCGTCGGTGGTTATGGGTCCCGGCTTTCGCCGGGACGACGGCGAACATTTGGAGCCGCTTGTGAAGCTCGAGCTCACTTGCTCCTCAGAGTCTGACTATGAGTCAGACCCTGAGGATGACGGGTTAGCAGTTGCCTCAAATCGACCGCATCAGGCCGCCGTCGACGCGGATGCTCTGGCCGGTGATGTAGCCCGCGCCGTCGGAGACGAGGAAGCTGATGGTTGCGGCGATCTCCTCCGCCTTGCCGTAGCGCTTCATCGGCACGCTGTCGCGGCGCTCGTCGGTTGCCGGGAGGCTGTCGATCCAGCCCGGCAGCACGTTGTTCATGCGCACATTGCTGGCGGCGTAACTGTCGGTGAACAGTTTGGTGAACGCGGCGAGCCCGGCGCGGAACACCGCCGAGGTCGGAAACATCGCGCTCGGCTCGAACGCCCAGGCGGTGGAGATGTTGACGATCGCGCCCGACTTCTGCGCCTGCATGCGAGGCGCGACGAGACGCGTCGGGCGGATCACGTTCATCAGGTAGACGTCGAGACCGGTGTGCCACTGCTCGTCGGTCAGTTCGAGCACACCCGCGCGCGGGCCGTGGCCGGCGCTGTTGACCAGCGCATCGATGCGGCCCCAACGCTCCACCACGCCGTCGACGGCGCGTTTCAGATCATCGTTGGAACGGTTCGAGCCGGTGAAGCCGAGGCCGCCGAGCTCCTTTGCCAGCGCCTCGCCCTTGCCCGACGACGACAGGATCGCAACGCGGAAACCATCGGCCGCGAGGCGCCGCGCCGCCGCCGCTCCCATGCCGCTGCCGCCTGCGGTAACGAGCGCGACCTTCTCCAAAGCCATGACCTGATATCCCTTCTTATTGCTTCGTTCGAGGCGACCCTATCACCGCCGATCGCAGCGCGCGACATCGCTCCTGCTTTGCGTCACCGGACGAAATGCGGCATGGTGACCGACATCGTTCTCCGGTACGCAGTATTCACATGACATCCCTCCTTCGACACCTTGTCATCGCCGCCGCGCTGCTGTTCGCCGGTCCCGCACTCGCGCAGACCCGGTCCATCACCGTCGCCTCGACGACATCGACCGAACAGTCCGGCCTGTTCGGCTATCTGCTGCCGCGGTTCTGGGAGACCTCGGGCATTGCCGTGAAGGTGGTCGCGGTCGGCACCGGACAGGCGCTCGACATCGGACGGCGCGGCGATGCCGATGTGGTGTTCGTGCATGATCGCGTGGCCGAAGAGAAATTCCTGGCCGAGGGCTTTGCGACCAGGCGATATGACGTGATGTACAACGATTTCGTCATCGTCGGCCCGAAGGCCGATCCGGCGCATATCGCCGGCGAAAAGGATGTCGCGGATGCCCTGCGCAAGATCGCTGCGACGAGTTCGGCCTTCATCTCGCGCGGCGACCACTCCGGCACGCACGAGGCCGAGCTGCGGCTCTGGAAAGCGGCCGGCGTCGATCTCGGCTCAGCGAAGGGCCAGTGGTATCGCGAGATCGGCCAGGGCATGGGTCCGGCGCTCAACATGGCATCCGCGTCGAATGCCTATGTGCTGTCCGACCGCGGCACCTGGCTGTCGTTCAAGAACCGCGGCGAGCTCGCCGTGCTGACCGAAGGCGACCGGCGGCTGTTCAACCAGTACGGCGTGATGCTGGTCAATCCGGCCAAGCACCCGACGGTGAAGGCCGCGGACGGCGAGGCCTTCATCGACTGGCTGGTCTCGCAGGCCGGGCAGTCGGCCATTGCCGGCTACAAGGTCGGCGGCGAGCAGCTATTTTTCCCCAACGCCGCGCACTAGCAGAAACGCGATCGTGCTGACGCTGACGCTCAGCGCAAGCAGGATGACGCCGAGCCCGAGGCCGAGCGCCAGCTCGCCCTTGCTGGTCTCGAGCGCAATCGCGGTCGTCATCGTTCGCGTATAGCCGCTGATATTGCCGCCCACGATGATGATGGCGCCGACCTCCGCGATGGCGCGGCCGAAGGCGGCGAGGAACGCGGTGAGCAGCGAGGCGCGGCCGAGCGAGAACACCAGCGCAAGGCTGCGCAGGCGGGACAGGCCGTCGGTGCGGATCAAATCGGCATATTCCGCCCACAGCAGCGCGACCGGACGATGCACCAGCGCAACCACGATCGGCGTCGCCAGGATGACCTGCGCCACCACCATCGCCGTCGGCGTGAACAGCAGCCCGGCGAAGCCCAGCGGTCCGGATCGCGACAGCAGCAGATAAAGCCCGAGGCCGACCACGACCGGCGGCAGGCCGAGACAGGCATTGGCGAGCACGATCACCACCTGCCGTCCGCGAAACCTCGATATCGCAAGCCAGCCGCCGATCGGCGCGCCGATCAGAAGCGCGAGCAGGCTCGCCAGCAGGCTGACGCGCAACGACAATGCGACGATCCCAAGCAGGACCGGATCGCGACCGGCTATCAGCGATGCCGCCGCCGTGATCGACTGTGCGAAATCATTCATGCCGGCACGTTTTGCCCGCACAACGTGCGCATCGTCAAATCGCAGGAACGATCAGTCGCTCAGGCCGGCGCGCCGTTCTTGAGCAGCTTGGCCACGGCCGCGACCAGTTCGTCGGGCGAGAACGGCTTGTTCAGCAGCACGCTGTCCGGCACGCCCCGGGTCGGCCACTCGTCGCCGCCGCCGCCGGTGATGTAGAGCACCGGGAATGACGGGTCGATCTCGCGGGCGCCGCGCGCCACGCGCCAGCCGTCGAGCCGGCCGAGCAGGCGGATGTCGGTGACCAGTGCTGAGTATTTGGTGCGGAACGCCTTCAGCAGCGTCAACGCTTCCTCGCCCGAGCCCGCGATCGCCGGCTCATAGCCGCCGTCCCTCAGGGCGTCCTCTACCATCATCTGAAGATCACGATCGTCTTCGATGACGAGAATGATCGGCGCGTCTTGCAAAGCTATCCCCCAGAAATCAGCCGGGTGCGCCCGGCTCCGAAGCATATGCAGCATAAAAGTGGCTACCGTTTGCACGGTGTCACCCAGTAAAAATACGGGTATCAGACGCGTCCCTATTCGTCGGCGAATTCGTCTTCTTCGTTGACCCCCGCCTTACCCCGCGGGGCCGGCTTTCTGCCGCCGAGCGATCCTGTGACATAAGGTTCGCGCGTTGCATAGGGGTTACGGCCGCCGGCACGCGCCGCGACCTCCTCGCCCGAGACGGCGGCGGGCTGGCAGATCAGACGCCGGCTGGCCCGGCGCATCAGATCCACATGGATGTGGTCGTAGTGATAGACGTTGGACCCCGGCGCCAGCACCGTGGTGAATTGCTGGCAGGCGGCGGCCTGGACATCGCGCAGAAAGCCCTGCTCCTCCGGCAGGCCCCTCCAGCCATCCTTCACGGTGATGCGGCGACCGTCAGCCAGCGTGAAGGCTGCGATGTCGAGCGCATTGCCGAAGGCGTGCTCGGAAATATGCGCGTGCGAATTGCCGTTCATGCCGCGGCAGGAATAGGCCGAAATCTGCTTGATCTCGACGACGCGCGCGCCGAACCAGCGCTGCGCCGCCGGCTGTACGGAATCGGCGAGCCAGCGCTCGAGCACCGAGACGATCGGGCACGCCAGCGTTGCCGCCGGCTTCACTGCGACCGGGCCGACCGTCACCACCGGATTGCCGCTCGAGGGACCGAGCCGCGGCGGCGGTGGCGCGCCGGGCGGCTGCTGGGAATACGGTGCCGGTGAATAGGGCGCGGCCGCGCTGTCGCGCTGCGGATTGGATGGCAGGCCGGGATAATAAGGTCGCTCGCCCCTGGCGTCGGGCGAGCCTTCCGGCGGCAAATCGATCTCGTCCTGCTGCGGCGGAACGCCGGGCGCCGACAGCGAGACCGGCCCATTCTGACGGCTGCCATAGCCCGGCTCGTTGCCATAGCTCGGCTGGCCGACGGCCTGATTGGAATACGGCGCCTGCGCGGGCGGCGGAGGCAGCTGGCGGTTGATCGGCCAGCGCGGCTGGTTGCCGACTGATGCCGGCGGGCGCAGGCTGTCGTCGGCAAATCCGTAAGCCGAACTGGCTTCACCGAGCGCGGCGACCTTGAGCGGGAACTCGGCGCCGCAGACGCCGGGACCGGAGATCGGATCGATGCGGACGAGGTCGGCGCTCTCCTTGACCGCGCCCGACTTCAGGCATGCGGCCTCGGCCTCGGCCCGCCACGGTTCGCGCTCGGCGGTCTGAAACAGACCGC
The DNA here is from genome assembly GCF_054058795.1 of Bradyrhizobium sp. USDA 4506. Lineage (NCBI taxonomy): Bacteria > Pseudomonadati > Pseudomonadota > Alphaproteobacteria > Hyphomicrobiales > Nitrobacteraceae > Bradyrhizobium > Bradyrhizobium sp. USDA 4506. The sequence continues at coordinate 4,661,774 of NZ_JBSSBM010000002.1, forward strand.
GACCGCAACCAGCAAGCGACACAAGGACAAGGGAGCCGACGAGATACAAACGAACTCCACGCGTCATGGCGCGGAGGTTCTGCGAATTTGATTAAAGACTCTTCAACGCATTTCGATGCGTTGTTTTCAGCTGTCCTTAACCATGCAGCGGAACCCGGCAGGGCAACACGCGCCCTGCCGAGATGATGTCATCACCACGTGTAGCGAACGACACCCTTGCCGCCATAGGACGACGTGACGTCGGAGAACTCGCCTTCGAAGGTAAGCGCCGCCGACCAGCCGCTGGTCCAGTTCATCGCCGCGCTCGCGGTGGTGAGCACCGCATCGCTCGCCGGCGCCGCACCGTTGACCACGAAGGACGCGCCCGGCAGCGTCTGGAATGTCGCGGCAACGCTGCGATCGGTGTTGTAGTCGTGCGCCCAGGCAAGGCGGCCGCGCAGGCTGAGAATGCCATCCTGCAACGCGATCGAGCGATCGCTGCGGAGGCCGAGTTCGCTGCGCGTGGCGGTGACGGTCTTGGCGCCATAGGCCACCGCGAACGCGCTCGATCCCGAGAGCACCTGCTCGGCATAAGCAGGCAGATCGTAGGTCGTGAACTGTCCGGCGGCATAGGGCGTCAGCGCCAGCGACCACGGCGTGATGAAGCGATAGCCGCCTTCGATCCGGCCCGACAGCGCATTGGCGTTGAACTGCGCGCGCAGCCGGTCGATGCCGGCGATCGTCACCGTGCGATCAGTGGTGACGTCCTGCCAGCCATAGGCCAGCGCGCCCAGCAGATAGGCCGGCCCGAATCCATGACGGATGAAGGCGCCGGCCTGGAACAGATCGGAGCGTCCACCGCCGAGTGCATTGGCCACGGTGAAATTGGTGCCGCCGCCGGCGAGCGCAAAGCCGGCAATCGTGTCGGGCGAGATCCGGTAATCGGCGCCGACAGCGACACCGAAAATGCGGCTCGTCGTCGAATTCGATCCGATGGCGGTGCCGCCATCGGTGCTCTGCCCGCCGCCGAAGCCCGCCGCCCAGACGCTCCAGCGCTGCTCGAACGTCTGTTGCAGCGGCGGTGCCTTGCGATAGATCGCGGCATAGGCGTCGCGCGCGCCATTCGCTCGCGACATGCCAGTCGACGCGTAGTTCATGGTGTCATCAGCGAATTGCGACGCGCCGCCCCTTGCGCGCATGCCACCGCGCCCTTCGGTGAAGGGATCCGTCATGACGCCGAGGAACATGTTCATGGCATCGAAAGTGGTCTGCTGCGAGCCGGTGCCGAGTTCGCCCGACGCCTGCGTCAGCCCGGCCGGCGTCAGCGCGCCGAACGCGGCGGAAATGCTGCCCGTGCTGTTGAAGGCGTTGCTGATCGCATGGCCGACCGCGGCCTGATTGCCGCTGAGCCTGGCGGTTGCGGCAAAATTCAGCGCCAGATTGAGATAGACGCTGTTGGCGTCATAGCTCAGGCTGGAGATGAAGTTCGATGGCAAATTGCTGTTGACCGGCCCGGCAAAGCTGCCGCTGACACCGCCGGCCGCGTTGAGGATGGTGTACTGCTTCTGGAACGTGGTGCCGGTGAAGGACGCGTTGACCGTGGCGCCGCCGAGCGTTGCCGCACCTGTCACGTTGGTGCGATCGGACGCCGCGGCCGACACTTCGACCAGATAGGTCGATGCGGCGGTGAAGGTCAGGCTGCCCTGCACCGTGAGCGTGCCGATCGAATTGCCCGGCGACAGCGTGCCGCCATTGACCAGGACATTGCCGACGCTGCCATTGCCGCCGAGCGTGCCGCCGGCATTGACGGTCACGGCATTGCCAAGCGAGCCATTGACCAGCAGCGTCGCACCGGCGCCGATGGTGGCGCCGGCCTGGTAGCTCTGCGCGTCGGTCACGGTCCAGACGCCGCCCTGCACGTTGAGCACCTCGAAATTGATCACGTTCGAGAGCGTGCCCGAGCCTGGCCCGAACAGGTTGAGCGTGTCGGTGCCGACGCCGCCATCGATCCGGCCGCTGATGGTCGAGCCGCCATAGAGATTGAGCGTGTCGTCGCCGCCTTCCATGCTGATCGCGCGGCCGGCATTGCCGATGATGGTGCCGTAGTTCGACAGCACGTCGGCGCCCTCGCCGGTCTGGATCGCTGCGCCGTCGCCGCGGATGAAGCGGGTCGAGCCGGTACCGGTATAGGTCACGCCGTTCAGCGTACCGATCGAGCCGGTATCGGGCGTGCCGTTCTGCAGCAGCGTAACGCCATTGGGATCGGGAATCGTGCCGTTGCCGATGATGGTGCCGTAGTTGACGATCCTGTCGTTGTCGACGGCGGCATTGCCGGTCTTGTTCTCGGAGCGGATCGCATAGCTGTTGTTGCCGACGATGGTGGCGCCGGCATAGTTGATCAGGTCGAGCGCCGCCGATCCGCTGCGCGAATTGTCCGGATTTGAATCGTTGTTGACGACGATGCCCGCCGCGGCGCCGCTGATGGTGCCGTAGTTGCGGATGGTGCCGCCGCCGATCGCAAGGCCTTCGCTGTTGTTGAAGCGGCCGCCGTCATCGGCGCCGGTCGCGCCGGTGCCCTGGACGATGCCGTAATTGGTCAGCGTCAGGACATTGTCGATATCGATGCCGTCGCCATCGCTGCGCGTGGACACGCCGTCGATCGCCCCGGTGATGGTGCCGTAATTGGTGACGATGGCGTTACCGCCGCCGACGCCCGCACCGTTGCGGCCGATGATGGTTGCGCCGGCAAAATTGTTGACCGTGATGGTGCCGGCGTCGCCCGCGGTACCGTTCTTGGCACCCGAGATCAGGCCGCCGGCATAGTTGTTGACGGTGCCGTTGTGGCCGCCCTGAAGATCGATCGCATCGGCGCTGGGCCGGCCGGTTGCGGGATCGATCGTGCCATTGGCGATGATCTGGCCGTAATTGTCGATGGTGAAGTTTTCGCCGGGACGGATCGCATCCGCATTGGCCGCGGTGATCAGGCCGGTCGCGCGGTTGGTGATGTGAACGCTCGCGGCGGTCGAGGTGAGATTGTCGAAGTCGATCGCCTGCCCGGTCGCCGATTTGATGGTGCCGGCATTGTCGACCGAGAACCTGGCCGCGGTCGTGCTGTTGCTGCCCGATGCGCCGTTGATCTGGATGGCGTCGTCCGCCGACTGGATCGTCGCGCCCGCATTGTTGACGACCGACAGCGAGATCACGTTGTTGAGATTGGTGGTGGCGCGGATCGCGCGAGACCCGGCCGTATTGGTCGCGTCGATCATGCCGGAATTGGTGATCGTGGTGGTTCCGCCGCCGATCCGCATTACGTCGCTGCCTGATGACCTGATGGTGCCGCCGCTCTGGTTGGTGATCGAGAACACGGTGGTGTTCGACGTCGCGTTGACGAAGTCGAAGACGCGGCCGTTGCCCGTCGACTGGATGGTGCCGGCATTGTCGACGGTGACCGACCCGCTGCTCAGGCCGCCATTGATCCGGAATGCATCGTTGGACGCGGTGAAGAGCGCGCCGGCATTGTTGATCAGCGTGAGATTGCCGCTGATGGCGCTGCTCGAGGTGTCGATGCCGCGTGAGGTCGCCGAGATGGTGCCGTTGTTGGTGATGACGACGCCGGGCGACGACAGGCCGGTGATCCAGGTGATCGCGGTGCCCGTCACCGACAGGCTGCTGCCGGCGCCGACCGAGCCGGCGTCATTGTTGGAGACGGTCTGCGCCGTCGTGCTGTTCGGAGGAGTGCTGAAGCTTGCGGCCAGTGCCGGACAGGAGAACCCCAACGAAGTCGCAGAAATAGCCAGCGCAAGCCGGCTTGCGCGGCTCAGAAACTCAGATTTCACGTAACGCCCCCAAGTACTTATTACCGGGGTAGAGCCCCGGTCATTGCGGGCGGCAATCTGGGTATGGTTTGTGACAGGCGCACAACAAATGACGATGCTGCCTTGCGGCGCAACGACACAGGGGCGAGAGCAACCGACGGACATCCAAGCGGGTACTGCTATCGGCGCCTGGAACCGGCGCCGCCGCTGAATATATTTGCGGCGCGTCAACGCCTTGATTTGGCGGCCATTTGAGCCGCGCATCGCAATGCGGCATCGCCGCGAATTGCGAGCCTGACAACAAGACTGCCTTTTTCGGCCTGGAACCCCTTGCTAGCTTTGACGTTAATGCGGGCAGCGTTGTGTGAACCGAGGGAGTTTCCCCAATGGATTTCGCGAGTCCTCTGCTGAGCAAGCTGAGCATTGTGGCCGCGTACATCGCGTTAGCCTTCGTCGGCGCCATTATTCTCGGCGTGTTCTAGGACATTCGACAGGCATGAGTTCAGCGCCCGGCGGCCGCCCCCGCCGGCGCTTTGCTGTTTTGCATTCACTCCGCCACAACTACGACTCGACGATCGCAACGAAGGGCCCGAATGCGATGCGGGAGCAGGGCTGCGCCGTGCAACGGCGGGCGAGTTTTGCGAGTCGCCCTTCAGGTAATGGCTTGTATCTGCCCGGCGGTCGCTTCATGTGCGTCGCCGGACCCGCTATAAGAGCCGCATTGTCGAAAATGAATTGAACCTGCAGGCGACCGGCAACCAATGAAGCATTTTCTCACCGCGGCCAGGCTGCTGGCCCTCGATCTCGCCTCGACGCTTGTGTTTCTGGTTCTGTTCCTGCTGACGCACAACACCGCGCTTGCGGTCGGCCTCGGCATCGCATTCGGCGTCGTGCAGATCGGCGTCCAGATGGTGCGCGGCAAACGGATCGACACCATGGAATGGCTCAGCCTGTTCCTGGTTGTCGCCGCCGGCTCCGCCACGCTGCTGACCCACGACCCGCGCTTCGTGCTGTTCAAGCCGAGCGTGATCTACGCCATCGTCGGCGTCGTGATGCTGAAGCCCGGCTGGCTCAACCGCTACCTGCCCGAGATCGCACAGAAGGTCGTGCCCGATGTCGCCGTCAAGGTCGGCTATGCCTGGGCCGCCCTGATGTTCATCTCCGCCGCGGTGAACGCCGTCGTCGCGCTGACCTGCGAGATCACGACATGGGCCGTCGTGATGCCGATCTTCGGCATCGTGAGCAAGATCGTGGTATTCCTCGGCGGCTTTGCCGCGCTCCGCCTCACCGCGAGGCGCCGTATCCGCGCCATGCCGGAGACGCAGCGCGAGGCTGTGCTCGCGCTCGAAGGAGCACCGGCGCCCGCGGCGCCGTAACCCCCGATCGGGGTGTTGTTGACGAAACAAACGGCCCGCGCGACGAAACCATTTTGCCATGACGACGAAGAATTGCTGAAACCAAGCCTGCCTAGTGATCGGTTCGATAACGCGCTGCTTCGGCGCGATCACAAGGGGGACATGATGGCTTTCACCGCTTCCGCGCTTCGTCACGGCAAACTGCTGGCGGCAACCGCGTTCACGCTCGGTCTGCTGACCTCGGCGTCCTATGCCTACACCGACGAGCAGCAGCAGATGTGCACCAGCGACGCCATGCGGCTGTGCAGCTCGGAAATTCCCGACGTCGATCGCGTCACCGCCTGCATGATCCGTCAGCGCGCGCTGCTCAGCGACGGCTGCAAGGCGGTGTTCCATTACGTGCCGCCGGCGGCTGCGCAACCCGCGAGTTATGCGCCCGCGGCCAAGCCGGCGAAACCGCTCAATATCACTCCTCACAAGCGCGGCTAAGCAAAACCCCAACAGCGACCAAGCACCGCGCTTCCGGCAACGGAGCGCGGTGCTTGATCGTTTCGGTCCGCCATGACAACAAGGCACGACCGTTCATCCGGCATTCAGCCTGACGCGGCTCAATTGCCGTCCCCACTGCCTCCCCCGGGAATCGATGGCGATGCGCCGCAGCTTTCTCTTTGCGCTTCTGCTTGGCGCCGGCGTCACGATCGGTTGGCAACCAACGGCCAATGCCGCGCCGGACTTGACGCGGCTCGCACAGGCGCAGCCTGCACAGGCGCCCGCCCCGGCGCCGAGTGCGACGCCGGCTACGCCCGCTCCTGCAACACCCGCGCCTGCAACGCCGGCGCCGGCCGCGAGCGCGCAGCCCGCGGCGCCCGAGCCGATCGGCAACGTGGCAACACTGACAGGAACCGCGACCGTCACGCGCAACAACACCGCGACGCCGCTGCAGATCCGCGACGACATCTTTGCCAATGACGAGGTCGCGACATCAGCGACCTCCTCGCTCGGCATCACCTTCAACGACGGCACCACCTTCAACCTGCGCGCCAATGCCAGGATCACGATCGACAATTATGTCTATGAGGACGGCGGCCAGCAGAACAGTGCGCTGTTCAACGTCACCAAGGGAACGGCGGCCTTCGTTGCCGCCGCGGTCGCCAAGACCGGCGACATGAAGATCTCGACCCCGACCGCGACGCTCGGCATCCGCGGCACCACCGGCCTCGTCGAGGTGCCCGAAGGCGCCACCGCGACCAGCAGGAATGTCGGCATCAAGCTCTATCCCGACGCCGACGGACATGTCGGCCGCATCGAGGTCAACGACCGCAGTGGCGCTTCGCTCGGCGTGCTGACGCGCGGCGCGAGTGGCTTTGCGATTCGTCCGGGCACCGGCGGCGCCCGCTTCGCCGCGGTGCCGCTGACAATCTCGCCGCAACAGATCACGCGCGACCAGGGCTTTGTGCGCCAGGTCCATAGCGCGCAGACGCTGGGCCGCCAGGTCGTGACCGAGCAGCGCGACTTCCGCCGCGCCAATCCCGATTTCCGCAGGGCCAATCCGGCCGCGCCCTATCCGAACCGCGGCCAGCCCGTGCAGCCGAACCCGCAGCGGCAGAACGGCCTGCCGGGCCAGAACCGCAACACGCCGCAGCAGCCGGGTCAGCAAAACCGTCCGGGCCAGATGCAGCAGCCCGGTCAGCCGAACCGTCCCGGCCAGCAACCGGGCACGCCTGGCCGGCAAGGTTCGCAGCAGCGGCCCGGCACGCAGCAGCAAGGCGGCGCACAGCATGCGCTGCCCGGCCAACCCGGCGGCGCGACGCTGCCGCACGCGCCCGGCGTCCAGACGCCAGCCGGACAACAGCCGGCGGGACAACAGCCAACGCGCCAAGCCCCCACGCAAGAGCCCGCGCGCCAAGGCGGCGCGACGCAACCCGGCGGACAACAATCGCCGGCACGTCAAGGCGGTCTGCAGCCCGGCCGCACCCAGGCGCCGGGCGGCGTGCGCCAGCCAGGACCACCAGCGGCCCAGCCGGGTCAACCGGGCGCGCCGCGACAAGGCACCGCGCAGCCCGTGCCGCAGGCGCCCGGCCAGATCCGACCCGGTATCCAGCAAGCCGCACCGGGCGTACGTCCGGGCATGCAACGGCCCGCGGTGCAGGCGCGTTCGGGCTTCCAGCAACGGCGCGCGCCGCCTCCGCCGCGCGGCGCGAAGCCTCCACCCAGGGACAAGCGCCAGTAACTGAGATCACAGCAATGTCGATCAACGAGCGAATGGCGCCGGCGAGTTACGCCGGCGCCATGCACAGATCGACCAATGCCGAGCGGCAGGTCAGCCGCGCCTGGTGATCACGGCCTCCAGATATTCGCTCGGGATCACCAGCGTGCCGTCCCTGGCGATATTGAACTGGTCCATCAGGCTGAACATGTCGGCGGCGAGCAATTGCTGCTTGACCGGATCGATCGCCCCGAACGCCTTCAGCACGGGCCCGTAATAGGTGCGGAAGATCTCGAGGAAATGCTCGCGCGACCTGTAACGAAAATTGAAGTGCCTGCGCCTGGCATCGAGCGTCGCCTGCGGGCCGAACAAGGCGCCGAGATGCGCCTCGGTGCCCCACAGCGCGGGAGACTTCACGCCCGGCGCCGGCGGCACATACTTCCCGATGGTCTTGAACAGCTGGCCGATGAAGCCTTCCGGCGTCCAGCTTGCGAGGCCGATCTTGCCGCCGATGCGGCAGACGCGGCGCAGTTCATTCGCCGCCTGCTGCTGGTCCGCGGTGAACATGACCCCGAAGGTCGACAGCACGACATCGAAGCTGGCATCGGCAAACGGCAACTTCTCCGCGTCCGCCTCCTGGAACGTGACGGGCAGATGCTCCGCCGCCGCCCGCTCGCGGCCGCGCTCGAGCAACGCCGCGACGTAGTCGGTCGAGACCACGTCGGCAAAGCGCCGTGCCGCGGCCAGCGTCGCATTGCCGTTGCCGGCGGCGACGTCGAGCACCATTTGATTGCTGCGCAGGTCGACTGCCTCGCAGAGCATCTCGCCGACGATCTGGAGCGTGGTGCCGACGATCGCGTAGTCGCCCGAACTCCAGGTGGCTTGCTGGCGCGCCTTGACGGCGGCGAGATCGATGGCCGGCATTTCGGTCTGAACGTTCATGTGCATCTCCTTTGAAAATGTGGTGCGGCTCGCGGCGAGGCCGCCGGCTTCGCCGAAAGTCCGCGGGTTGCGCCAAAAAACGGCGTCGAGCAGTGCAATGACTTCAAATGTGCTGCGCGCTATGTGCGGCGGTCGAGCAGGACCGGGATGGTCGATGCGGCAACTATGCTCCAGTCCGAGCGATGCCTGCAGCCGTGGCTGCTACGCTGCGTCGAGGCGGCCTGCTGCGCCGGAGCTGCACGATGCTCCGGAACGACAGGTTCCTCCGCTCGGGTGAACACGGGCGAGGACAAACCCGCGATCACCAGCCCGAGCAGCGCGCTTCGCCCGATCGGCCGTGAGCAGCGGTTCCCGGCACCCTTCGACTGGCCGCCGGCCTCGCGCGGCATCAGGCGACTGGCCTGCCGCTCGCGATGGGCGAGCATGCCTGCGACCGATTGATTGACGATCCGGCGGATCCGCAAAAGCAGGAAGGAAAAATGCCTTCGTACCGGACTTGAAATGGATTCCATGAATGAAATCGACATAATTGTTTCCTTGATCGAAGTGTGATGGCGCTCCGGATCAGGTTTGGTCGGGATACGCCATGCGACGCCGCGCAGGCGTCATTCGGCTGCAATGGGCGGTTGGACCGGATCACCACGCACCACCACGGTTGCCGCGACCTTGTAGAATTCCTCGCCCGGCATGCCGACGCAGCGCGCATGCTCCCGGATCGAGTCACCGTCACGCGCCTCGTATATGCAGAATGTGCCGATGCGACCATCCGCCTCGTGCACCACGTAGCTGCGGATCCAGCGGACACGGTCCGGCATCTGCTCGTCGCCGACCCTTGCGGACGTTGCGCCGGCGAGTTCCAGCTCGCTCATGTTCGCCCAGGCGCTCGGACGGCGAATGACATAGAGTTCCATCGAAATCTCCTCGGTTGCAATTATTGAACGGCAGGCGCTCATGGCGAGCCATGATCAGCTATAGGCGCTGTCGATGCCGACTGTCCTTACCGCGGACTGATCATTGCCTGATCTTTGTCTGATCCTTGCCTGAACCTTTTCCGCCGAGCCCGCACTCATACACATGGCATTCTCATTTGGACTGTTCGAGCTTGATGAAGCTGGACGCGTGTTGCTGTGCGCGCGCCAAGAGGTCCCATTGCAGCCGCGTGTGTTCGATCTGCTGATTTATCTGGTTCGACACCGCGACCGGGTCATCCCCAAGGAAGAACTCCTCGAAGCCGTCTGGCCGGATGTGACGGTCACAGACAACTCGCTGCAGCGGGCGGTGAGTGCGTTGCGCGCCGCGCTGCGCAACGGCGGCATGGACGGCGCGATCCGAAATCTGCCGGGCAAAGGCTATCGCTTCTTCCTCGAGTCCGAGATCCGGCAGCCGGAACGGATCGACCCTAAGCAAGTCGATGGCACCGTCGGTGCAATCGGTCTCGCCCGACGCGCAGCGGCCGGACAATTGTGGTTGCAGGCAGCGACCCTGTTCGCGAGCGCGGATGAAAGCGGCCAGCTCAACGCTGAAGATCTGCACGATTGGGCGCTCGCCCTGCAGTGCCTCGGCAGGGCCACGGCAGCGATTCCGATTCTGGTTCGCGCGGTCGGCGCACGCAGCCAGGCCGGTGACGCCGCAGGCGCCACGGTCGACGCGATAGCACTCTCGGCCTTGCATTTCGAAAGCGGCCAGGCCGCGATCGGAAAGGGCTGGCTCGCGCGGGCGGAAGATTGGGCTTCAACGCTCGACGATCCTCCGACGACGGCCCTGGTGTTATGGATGAAGTCGAAACTGGCTGCTTTCGATGGCGAACCGGAACAGGCACTCGCGTTGGCCGATGCTGCCTACACCGCCGTCCGATACAAGGATGCGATCAATATCGAAGCGCTGAGCCTGGCCTATCGCGGCTTCTATCGGCTGTGCCTCGGCGACACACACGGAGGACTGTCCGATCAGGACCATGCCGCCGCAGTTGCCCTGTCCAGCAACAATCTGGACCCGATCATGGGCGGCAACCTCTATTGCAACATCCTCTGGGCGGCCCGGATGTTCGGAGATTGGGCACGCGCCGACCAGTGGACGCGGAGCTACCAGAACTTCTGCTCGGGCAGCGGCATGGAATTGACGGGCTCGTGCCAGCTGCACCGCTCCGAGGTGCTCGGCATCCGAGGCTCGCTCGACGAAGCGCTGGCGCGCATTCAGGACGCGCTCGCGCGCCTCACCAGCGATGCGCCCTGGTCGCTTGGCGATGCCAACCGGGTGCTGGGCGATATTCAGGCGGCGATCGGCAATGACGACGCAGCGCTCGAAGCCTATGACAGGGCTTACACGCTGGGCTGGTGTCCGGAGCCGGGCCGCGCCATGCTGCTGCTCGCAAGAGGGGAAGCGGAGGCCGCCTATGCAAGCCTCGAGCGGAGCCTGATCGGCAAGACCTGGTGGACGCTGCAGCGACGCGGAATCCTGCTCGCGCATCTGGCGCTGGTTGCCGCGCACACGCATCGGACCGTTCGAGCGAAGGCATTGATCTGCGAACTGTCGGGAAGTCCGGATCGCTGGCCGATGCCCTCGATCCGCGCACTCACCAACGAAGCACAGGCGATCCTCGCGCTTTCCCGGCAGGACCATGAAACAGCCATGCGGCATCTCCATCTCGCCCGCCAGCTGTGGTCCAGCATCGAAGGGCGGGTCCAGATCGTGCGGCTGCGGCTTCAGATCTCCAGCCTCCAGCTGGAGCATGGAGATGTTCGCGGCGCCATGGCCGAAGTTCATGCGGCACAGCTTCTGGCCCGTGACCTGGGCTCGCCCAAGCGTCTTGCCGAGTGTCTTGCCTTGCAGCGTGACATTGACGCCTGGCAGCCAACGGCGCGACGTCAGATGTGCGGGTGATCACGCCGCGCGGCGCAGCCAGTCGCGCACGCGTTCGATCAGATTCTTGCGCGGCGTGGGCTGAGGTGCCGCGCCGGCCGGCACGACCTCGTGCACGAATGGCGGCGCTTGTTCAGGGATGACCGTCTCGGCGCCCCGCTCGGTCTCGGCAGTTGCATCGGGTGCGGCCACCGGAACGTCTTGCGGCGCCATGGCCGGCGGATCGGGCTCGCTTTGCACCAGCGGCGGCTGATCGATGGCCGGCGTCTCCGCCGGCGTAGCCGCATCGGCAACATCAGGCGCGTCGGCGACCTCCTGCTCGTCGATGACCTGTGGCACAGCGACTTCGCGAATCCGACGGCGCTCTGCGGCCACGGCTCTCGCCCGCGCGCGCCGCTCGCGCTCGGCGATCGCCGCGGCCTGCAACGCGATCGGTCCGACATTTTCCAGGAACGCGCGCTCATAGCCGCGTGACAGACGCTCGAGTGCCTCATCGAGCGGCAGCCAGTCCACCTCGCGGATGTCGCTCATCAGCGCCCGCACCGGCTTGCCGCCGGCATCCATGCGCCAGTAATGCACCACCTTGGATCGGCCGCCTGAATCATAGACCAGCGTGCCGAGGAATTCGTGCACGTCGACGTCGTGGCCGGTTTCCTCGAGCACCTCGCGTTCGGCAGCGGCGCGCGGCGTCTCGCCGTCGTCGAGCTTGCCTTTCGGCAACACCCATTCATTGCGCTTGCGCAGCCGCACTACGGCGAAGCGCTGCGGTGCGTCCCGCCGCAGCACAATGCCTCCCGCCGCCAGAACAGGCGTCCGCGCCATCTCGTGTCCATCAGGTTTGCGATTTAGGATCGTCGCACGACGATCCCGACCATTCTATGCATGATCGCGAAAAGTGGAAGCCAGTTTTCATGCTCAAACGATGAGCGCGATGGAAACAAGGCTATAAAGGCTTCCGCAGCAGCGGCTCGCCGCATTTGATCCGCGTTCCCTCCGCGACGTTGTCAGGGAATTCGAAATTGCCGGGCGCCAGCACGATGATCGTCGAGCCGTGTTCGAACCAGCCGAGTTCATCGCCCTTCTTCACATGCGCGTTACAGGAAAAATCCACCGGACCCCGCGACTGCGCGTTCAGCGTAATGTCGAGGAAATGCAGGCGGAGGCTCGCGACAAGGATCGCCGCGACCGGAACCAGCGTCAGTGCCTCGCCGGTTGGAAGCTTGGCGCGCAGCACCGCGCGCTCGTTCTTGCAGAACAGCCGCTCGATCCGCTTCAGCGCGATCGGATTGACGTTCCAGACGTCGCCATGAATGAACGCCACCTTGTCGATGGCAAGATCATAGGGCGCGTGGAAGCGGTGATACATGCTCGAGGTCAGCCGCAGTGTGACGAAGCGGCCGTTCCGGTGCTGCTCCACCAGCGCCGGATCGCCGACCAGATCGAGCAGCGAATAGGGCGCGCCCTTGACCTGGAACAATTGCCCGTCCTCGATCCGCCCATGCGCGCCAATGATCGCGTCCGACGGGCTCGCGATGATGGCGGGATCGGCCGCTGCCGGACGCAGGCCGGGCTTGAGCTCGCGGGTGAAGCAATCGTGCAGGCTCCTGAACTCGGTCTTCTTGGCCTCCGACAGATCGAGGTCGGAGAACAGCTTCCAGCAGGCGATCGAGGCGTCGCGCACCAGGGGGTTCTCGACCTTGGAGAACCAGCCCATGAAACGGGTCAGCGCCGCCCGCGGAATCCGGTTGGTGAGCAGGAAATTGAGGTCTTCCTGCTGGGTGAATGCCGAGATCAGGCCCTTGACTGTCATGAATCTGTTAGGTGCTGAGGCTAGCGCTTCTGTCATGGAAACATCCCTTCCGATTCTCTCGCTGTCCGCCGCCGCGCTTGCCGGCGCCGCCGCAGCTTTCCCCAAAATTCAGGCCCGCATCGCGCTCTCGCGTGCCAAGCACCGCTCGCTGACCGGACATTCCAAGATGTCCAAGATGGTCGCGCGGATGGTCCCGCACTACGAATTCGACATCGACGACTTCTTCCGCTCCGACGGCGCGCCGAAGGACGTCGCGATGCAGCGCCAGGACGGCTTCTTCCGCCTCGCCGGCCTCTACGGGGATCGCTACCCCAAGGGCCGCGCGCTGACCGCCGAGGTCACGGAGCGCATCTCCGACCTGCAGTTCACCGAAACCTACCGCGTGCCGTTCCAGTACAGCCGCCTGGTGCGCGAACATCTCGGCACCTCGGCCTTCGTCGAGGCCTCCAGCGGCGTCACCGTCACCGACGTCGACGGCAATGTGTTCTACGACCTGACCGGCTCCTACGGCGTCAACATCTTCGGCAACGACTTCTACAAGGAGTGCATCGCCGAGGGTGAGAAGCGCGCCCACGCGCTCGGCCCCGTGCTCGGCCCCTACCACCCGATCATTGCCGACAACGTCAAACGGCTGTGCGAGCTGTCCGGCCTCGACGAGGTCTCGTTCCACATGTCCGGCACCGAGGCGGTGATGCAGGCGGTGCGGCTCGCGCGCTACCACACCAAGCGGAAGCGCCTCGTGCGCTTCGCCGGCGCCTATCACGGCTGGTGGGGCGACGTGCAGCCCGGCGTCGGCAACCCGGTGTCGCCGCACGAGACCTTCACGCTCGCCGACATGTCGGAGAAGACGCTGCACGTGCTGCGGACGCGCAACGACATCGCCTGTGTGCTGGTCAACCCGCTGCAGGCGCTGCATCCCAATTCCAACGCGCCCGGCGATTCCGCGCTGGTCGACTCCTCGCGCTCCTCCAAATACGACCGCGCCGCCTACACCGAATGGCTGAAGAAGCTGCGCGAGGTGTGCACCGAACGCGGCATCGTCCTGATCTTCGACGAGGTGTTCGTCGGCTTCCGCCTCGCCGCCGGCGGCGCCCAGGAATATTTCGGCGTCAAGGCCGACATGGCGACCTACGGCAAGAGCCTGGCCGGCGGGCTTCCGGTCGGCGTGGTGTGCGGCCGCAAGGATTTGATGCGGCGCTTCCGCGACGACCGCCCGGCCGACATCTGCTTCGCCCGCGGCACCTTCAACTCGCATCCCTATGTGATGACGGCGATGGACGAGTTCCTGAGCCGGCTCGCCAGCCCGAACTTCCGCTCGATCTACAACGGGCTGGACGAGACCTGGAACGGCCGTGCCAAGGCGCTCAACGACCGCCTCGCCGCGCAAGGCCTTCCAGTTCGGGTCGGCAACATCTCGTCGATCTGGACCGTCTATTACACCGAGCCGTCCCGCTACAACTGGATGCTGCAATACTATCTGCGGGCCGAGGGACTGGCGCTGAGCTGGGTCGGCACCGGCCGCCTGATCTTCACCCTGAACTACACCGACGCCGACTTCGCCGAGGTCAGCGACCGCTTCGTTGCGGCAGCCGAGAAGATGAAGCGCGACGGCTGGTGGTGGCACAAGGCCGGCCTTACCAACAAGAACATCAAGCGGCAGATCCTGAAGGAGATGGTCGCCGTGAGGTTCGGCCGCTGAGCACACCGTCATTCCGGGGCGATGCACAGCATCGAACCCGGAATCTCGAGATTCCGGGTTCGCTCGCTGGCGCGATCGCCCCGGAATGACGGCGTTTGGGTCGTCACCGTGAAGTTCAGGCGCTGAGGCAACGCGCGGCCCTCCTACTCCCTCGCCCCGCTCTTGCGGGGAGAGGGCTGGGGTGAGGGGCTGCATCCATAAAATCGGAAATGGACGGACTCGTGGTGAGCCCCCCTCACCCGGATCGCTGGCGCGATCCGACCTCTCCCCGCAAGCGGGGCGAGGTGACGTGTACGCGCGGTCGAAGGCGCTCAAGTGATGATCCGCCGTAATCCTAAGACGTAGATGCCCGGGACAAGCCCGGGCATGACGCAGCTTGAAGACGCTGAGGGCAACCGATCAGGCGTGCTTGACGTGCTTCTCGAGACCCGGATCGATCAGTTCGCCCTTCATCAGGAACAGCGGCGCCTTGTGATAGAGCTTCAGATCGTTGAACGGGTCGGTGACGATCTTGGTCATCCAGACGAGGCCGGTCTCGACGTCGCGGATGAAGAACAAATGGATCGTGCGGAACAAGAGGCCACCGATGCCAACCACGAGCCAGATCTTGGCCACCTGGCGGGTGAAGTCGCCCATCGTGACCCAGGGCTTGAACAGGCCGAACAGCGTCGGATCGAAGTACAGCACCATCGGCGACAGCGCCCAGATCGCCATCAGCACGACCTTGCGCTGCAGATTGTAGCCGACCTTGATGTCTTCCTTGTGCTCATGGGTCGCCTGGTTGACGTGGTCGTAGCCCTTCGGCTCGAAGAAGAAGTGACCGGCCTGGCGCGAGGTCATCGAGACCAGCCAGCCGACCAGCGCCGACACGACCGGATCGAAGAACAGCATCACATAGGCGAACAGGAAGCTCAGCGCGCTGACGAAGTGCAGGCTCTGGTTGATCCGGCTGTGATGGTAGAAGCGATGGTCATCCCAACGCTGGGTACGCAGCTCTTGCAGGAAATTCTTGATCATTGGTTCCCCCAACATCTTTCGGAACAGGATTTACAGGGATTCGATGTATCGCGTGTGACATCATCATAATGACATATGACAATGCGGAGCGACGCCTTGACGCAACCGGAGCAGGGTCTCGCCTCATCCCGAGAAGATCTGCGGAGATCAGGCGAAGGAGATCGTAGCCTCCCGGCCTGGGGTGCGCTGTGCGCTACCTCACCCGGGAGGAGCGGCGGGCTGGGCCGCCTGGCCGGGCCGCCTCAGGCGGCTTTGGCGACATCCGCCTTGCGGAAGCGGACCAGCGAGAAGTGGCCGAGCGGCGGAATCAGGCGCCGCTCCGCGAGCTCCATGCCGCGCGCGCCCGCGAGCCATTTGGTGTAGCGCGACCAGGCGAATTCGGCGGTCCGGAACCCGAGCGGGCGCACCACCGGCTGCAGCTTCTGCTCGATGAAGCGGCGCACGCCGGCATCGGCGCTGACGCGGGTCAGGATGATCAGTTCACCGCCCGGACGCACCACGCGGGCGAACTCGTCGAGCGCGGCTTCCGGGTTCGGCACCGCCGACAGCACATACTGCGCCATCACCACGTCGAACGAATTGTCGGGGAATTCCAGCTTCTCGGCGTCCATCACCGCGAGGCCCTCGACATTCTTCAGGCCCCGCTCCGCGACCCGCTTCTTAGCCTTCTCCAGCATCGCTTCCGAGATGTCGGTGCCGAAGATGCGGACGTTCTGGCTGTAGAGCGGCAGCGAGATGCCGGTGCCGACGCCGACCTCGAGCACCCGGCCGCCGATCTTGTTGGTGGCCTGGATCGCGGCCTGCCGGCCCTTGCTGAACACACCGCCAAACACGAGGTCGTAGATCGGCGCCCAGCGGTCATAGGCCTGCTCGACCGTCTCGCGGTCGAAGTCCATGGAACGGTCGGCACCCAGCTTGATGATTTCAGCCATAGATCGTCTCTCGCCTCTCGTTCGATTGAGCTGTTAATTCGGAACCGCGCTGCGGCCGGCAACGCGGCGGGCGGGCCGCAGCGCGCGGCTCGGCTGCAGCGTGGCCAGATTGCCGATGAACTGACGCGCACTGTTTTCCCAGGAACGCTCCAACGCAAAATTGCGGCAGTCCGCGCGCGACATCGTCAGCGCGCGCAGGCAGGCGCTGCGCAGGTCGTTGTCGATCGCGCCGATCGGATGGTTGGCGATGACGTCCTTCGGGCCGGTGACCGGGAATGCCGCGACCGGCGTGCCGCAGGCCAGCGCCTCGAGCTGTACGACGCCGAAGGTGTCGGTCAGGCTCGGGAACACGAAGACGTCGGCGGCGGCGAGGTGCGAGGTCAAATCCTGCCCCTTCTTCTCGCCGAGGAAAATCGCGTCGGGATATTTCTGTTCCAATGCCGCCCTTTGCGGGCCGTCGCCGACCACGACCTTGGAGCCCGGCAGGTCCAGCGACAGGAAGGCGTCGAGGTTCTTCTCCACCGCGACGCGGCCCATGGTCATGAAGATCGGCCGCGGCAGATCGAGCACCGCCGGCTGGTCCGGATTGAAGATCCTGGTGTCGACGCCGCGGGTCCAGAAGCCGAGCCTGCGGAAGCCGCGCTCGGCGAGCTCGCTGCGCAGCGAGTCGGTCGCGACCATCGTCATCGACCCGGCGGCGTGGAAGTGGCGCAGCACCGCGTAGCCGACGCTGTCGGGAATTCCGGTGCGAACCGAAACATATTCCGGGAAGCGCGTTGTATAGGATGTGGTGAAGGCGAGCTTGTTGCGCTGGCAATAGCCGCGCACCGCCCAGCCGATCGGCCCTTCGGTCGCGATGTGGATCGCCTCGGGCGCGGCCTCCTCGATCCGGCGCGCGATCTCGCGGCGGTTCGGCAGCGCCACGCGCAGGCCAGGATAGGTCGGCACGCCAACCGAGCGGAAACCGTCGGGAGTGAGGAATTCGATCTCGGCGCCGAGCCCGGCTGCGCTGCGCGCAAGCGACGTCAGCGTCCGGACCACGCCGTTGACTTGCGGATGCCAGGCATCGGTCGCAACGAGTATGCGCATTGCAGGAGATCCAAATCGTTAATCTTGATTCTGCTCGCACGACGTTCTGACATGGATGTTTCAAACGTATGACGTCATCGAAATGTTAGGTTGTTTTTCACGGCAAACGGCCGGTTTTTCGTGTAACGTGACAGCCAGATGTCAGAGCAGAGTGAAAATCCCGGCACCAAGCGCCGCAGGCTCAGGCGACGAAACTCGTCGCTGCTGATCCTTGCGGCCGGCATGCTTGTGTTCGGCCTCGCCGCCGGCGCGCTGTATTACGCGCTGCGTCCGGTGACGCTCGCGATCGCGGTCGGCCCGACCGGCAGCGAGGACGTCAAGCTGATCCAGGGTTTCGCCCAGGTCTTTACGCACGACGGCAGCTCGGTGCGGCTGAAGCCGGTCACGACGCAGGGCTCCGCCGAGAGCATCGCGCTGTTCACGGCGAACAAGGTCGACCTCGCGGTGGTGCGCGGCGACCTCGATCTGCCCGCGAGCGCCGAGTCGGTTGCGATCCTGCGCAAGAATGTCGTCGTGCTGTGGGCGCCCTCGGGCGCCAAAGGCAAGCGGCGGTCCGCGAAGATCAAGAGCATCGACGATCTCGCCGGCCACAAGGTCGGCGTGGTCGGCAGCACCCAGGCCAATGTCACGCTGCTGCGCGTGATCCTGACCGAATCCGGCGTCAACCCCGACAAGGTCGCGGTCAGCCAGTTCGCCGTCAACAAGATCGCCGACCTCGCGCGCGATCCCTCGCTCGATGCCTACATGACCGTCGGCCCGCTCGACAGCAAGGTGACGGCGGAAGCGATTACAGCGACGGCGGCCGCGCGCGGCGAGCCGGTCTTCCTCCCGGTCGATGTCTCGGAGGCAATCGCGCAGAAGCATCCGCGCTATGAGTCCGAGGAGATCGCCGGCAGCATCTTCTCCTCGTCGCCGGCGCGGCCCGAGGACAAGGTTGAGACCGTCAGCGTCAATCACCTCATCATCGCGCAGCATGCGCTGAGCGAGGCGACCGTCGGCGCGCTCGACCGGCAGCTGTTCACGCTGCGCCTCCAGGTCGCGCGCGATCTGCCGGCGGCGGCAAAGATCGAGAAGCCCGACACCGACAAGGACGCCGCGCTGCCGGCGCATCAGGGCGCGGCCGCCTATATCGACGGCACCGAGCGCACCTTCCTCGAAAAATACTCCGACTACATCTGGGGCGGCATCCTGCTGCTCTCCGGCCTCGGCTCGGCCGGCGCCTGGCTGCGCCACTACGTGAAGCGCGACGAGCGCGAGCACTACATCACCCATCGCGACAATCTGCTGACCCTGATCTCGCAGGTGCGCGGCGCCGAGACGCCGGAACAGCTCGCCGCCATGCAGGGCGAAGCGGATGCCCTGTTGCGCGAGGCGCTCGACTGCTACGACGACGGCGCGATCGAGGAAGGCGATCTCTCGGTGATCGGGCTGACGCTCGAGCAATTCCATCACGCCGTCTCCGACCGCCGCGCCGTGATCAACGGCGACAAGCCGGGCCTGCCGCGGATGCGCGCCGGCTAGGCCGCGTGCACGCCGAATTGCACCGAGAGCAATGTGCACCGAGAGCAATGTTTGGATTGCGCATGCAGGCGCGCGTGGCCATGTTGAGTACTGACCACAACGCTTCGCACGACACCATGATCACGTCCATCGTCGCTGACCTGCCCGGGCCTTTCGTGCTCGCGGTTGCCTTCGCCGGCGTCTTCCTGATCGCCTTCATGAAGGGCGCGTTCGGCGGCGGTTTTGCCATCGTCGGCATCCCGCTGCTGTCGCTGGCGATGGACCCGATCGCGGCGGGCGCGCTGCTGGCACCATTGTTCGTCGTCATGGACGTCACCGCGCTGCGGTTCTGGCGCCCGAGCACGTGGTCGCGCATCGACCTCGCGATGCTGCTGCCGGCGCTCGTCATCGGCATCGGCCTCGGCTATTTCGTGCTGCGCGATCTCGACCGGCATGCCGTCGAGATCGTGATGGGCGTGGTGACGCTGGTGTTCGCCGCGCTGTGGTTTCTCGGCGGCGGCGAGATCAAGCCGCGTCCGCGCTCGACGTTCAAGGCGACGTTCGCCGGCCTGTCCTCCGGCGTCACCACGATGGTGGCCCATTCGGGCGGGCCGCCGCTTGCGATCTATCTGCTGCCGCTCGGCATGCCGAAGGCGCTCTACGCCGGCACCACCAGCCTGTTCTTTACGGTCGGCAAACCTCTTGAAGGCCGGCCCGTGGCTCGTGCTGGCCACGCCGTCGCGCAGCCTGTGGATGCTGATGGCGCTTTGCGTGCCGGCGGTGCCGGTTGGCGTCTGGGCCGGATGGCGGCTGCACGAACGTCTCGACCAGCGCGCGCTGTACCGCGCCTGCTACGCCATTCTGGTCATCACCGCGGCCAAGCTGCTGTGGGACGGATCGGCCGGATATCTCAGCTCCTGAACGGCGAAGGTGCTGGCTCCTCGTCAGGAGGAGTGTCTGCTGCGGACGACGTTCGCGGCAACGGCAAGAGGCGCAATGTCCTGGCGCGGCGCGGACGCGTCGTCCGGCGCAAGGCGCTCGCGCGCCACGAAGGAGAAGCGGCTGCGCAGTTTCAGGATCGGCTTCTCGATCCAGTGCCAGGAGAACGCGGCGAACAGCGTGATCAGCAGCAGCGCAATCGCGAACTGAACGATCACGGGCGCGTGCGGCAGCCATACCCGCACAACCTGCTGCACCGGAAAGCCGTAGAGATAGATGCCGTAGGAATAGTCGCCGCGCGAAATCAGCGGCAGCCTCGGCAGCTTCGAAACGCCGAGATAGGCGGTGATATAGACCAGCGCCGGGGCGATCAGCAGATTGAGCACCGGCTGGCTCATCCAGTCCGCCGGACCGAGCAGCGCGGCGCCCGCGCAGAGCGCGCAGCACGCGGCGAGAAGCCTTCCGTTGTAGGGAATGCGGTCACGATAGAGATAGATCGCGATGCCGAGCATGAACGCGACCGGCAGCTTCGCGCCGCGTCCGAGGAACGGCGCCGTGCTGAAGATCCTGTCATGCAGCGTACCGGCGACCCCGGCGGGCAGTTGCGAGGGTTGCGCGCCATGCCCGGTGAGTACGAGCGCAAGGCCGATGCCGACCAGCACGAGCGCACCGAGCACGATGAGCGGCGGCTTGCGCAACAGGCCGAACAGGATGAACACCGTCATCAGCGCGTAGCAGCCATATTCGAACGGCACCGTCCACAGCGAGCTGTTGACCTCCGGCGCGGGATTGCCGCTGAACACGCCGGGCAGGACGTAGTTCACGAGGCCGATGATGTTGGTGAAGTATTTGTAGGTGCCGAAATTGGTGAAATAGTCCGACAGCGGCAGCGCGGTGAAGATCGGTCCGAGGATCAGCGCCGACAGCACGATCTCGACCGCAAGCGCCGGAATGATCCGCATGCCGCGATTGGTGAGAAACTCCCTCAGCGAGAGCCGCAGCCCGCTGGCCGCGATCAGAAACCCGCTCAGCGCAAAGAACATCACGAGAATGGCGTAGTGCGGAAACCAGGCGATCCACGCCTGCTCGCCGTCGCCACTGCCGCCCGCGACATAGGGCGCGTGGGCGGCGACGACGGAAATCGCCAGTGCGATACGGAGAAAATCGAACCCGGGGCCGAAGCCCTTCTGCCGATCCAGCATGCTGCCGATCGTGTGCCCCAGCATCATTTCCACTCCATTCCGAAACCAATGCGCTGGGACAGCAAGCGCCGTGCCAGGAAGACTGTCTTGCGGCGGGACAACCCCTTCCCGGCAACCCGGCCTTAACCGTGCGACGAAACACGCACGAAACAATTCCCTAACGGCACGAAACCATTTTGGCGATTTCGTGCAAACGTCCTGAAACGCCTCACCTGTACTGCTTTGACCCAACGACGCGCCGGAACTGGCGCGCAGGGCGCAAACAACAGGGGTCGACAATGTTCAATTCCATCAAGCTGAACTCACGTCTCGCTGCCGCCGCCTTCGGTGCGCTGGCGATTGGCACCGTCGCTTTTTCGAATTCCGCCGCGGCCGCTCCGCTGCCGATGTTCCCCTTCATCCTGACGCCGCCGACCGAGGCCGTGCAGCCGCCGGTGCAGTCGATGCCGCAGGCGCAGGAGGAAGACCGTTCGGTTGAGTTGCCCGCCCGCCTGCGCCGCCAGGTCGTCGCCTATCCGACGCGCGAGGCGCCCGGCACCATCATCATCGACACCCCGCACACCTATCTCTATCTCGTGCTCGGCAACGGCCAGGCCATGCGCTACGGCATCGGCATCGGCCGCGACGGCTTCACCTGGTCGGGCACCCAGACCATCACCAAGAAGGCAGAGTGGCCGGATTGGACGCCCCCGCCGGAAATGATCGCCCGCCAGCCCTATCTGCCGCGCCACATGGCCGGCGGCCCCGGCAATCCGCTCGGCGCCCGCGCCATGTATCTCGGCGGCACCATCTACCGCATCCACGGCACCAACGCGCCGGAGACGATCGGCACCCGCGTGTCCTCCGGTTGCCTGCGCCTGACCAACGCAGATGTCTCCGACCTCTATTCGCGGGTCAGCGTCGGCACCAAGGTGATCGTGCTGCCGATGACCGACCGCCGCGCCGATCTCGGCTCGGCCGTCCGCTAAGCCCCTCCCCTCCAAGGCGTCCTTAATAAAGGCGTCCTCGACCACGGCTCCGGCATTCTCGTGCCGGGGCCGTTGTCGCGTTCATCAACCTTAACGCCTTCCGCCCCTGAAGCAGCTTGATCCCGCCACACTGGCGCCCTCGTCGGGGGGCCTGTACAAGCCGTCAAGTTGATTTTCATCCGGGGGAATGATGCGTCTACCGATGCATCCAAGGACGATAGCGCTCGGGATCGCGGTGGTGCTGGTCTCGTTCGTGATCAGCCTCAAGGCAATGGACTGGCTCGCGCCGAGCGTCACCGTGCAGCAGCCGAAGCTCGCAGAGCTGCCGCCGCTGCCGCAGGCGCCGCGTTCTTCGACGATCGTGGCGCAGGTCTCGGTCGCGCTGTCGGCGATCCGCGACGCCGCCGAACGCGGCGCGCCGAAGACGTTCGGCGGCAAGGCCGACAACCCGGTCCAGCAAATCCTGCAAAATGCCGACATCGGCTGGACCGCATCGCGCGGGCCGATCGCCGCCACCGGCGCGCAGGACGTGCTGACGCTGACCACCCCGATCAACGGCACGCTCAAGGTCACCGGCGCGTTGTCCGCCAAGGCAACCGGCGCGGTCAACGACGCGCTCGGCAGCCTGCTCGGCGGCAATGTCGCCAAGCAGATCGGCGCCGTGAACATCAAGAACATCAACGCCAACGCCGAGATCAAGGGCAACGTCACCCTCACCGCGCGCCCGAAGCTCGGTGCATCCTGGCGGATCGAGCCGAACCTGCAGGCACAGGTCAATCTCGGCGACACCAGCCTGTCGACGGCCGGCGTCCGCATCAGCGTGCCGGCCCAGGTCAAGCCTGTCATCGACAAGGCGGTCGCCGACCAGATTTCCGTGGTCGAGGCCCGATTGCACAACGACCCGGTGTTCCAGAACAACGCCCGCACGCAATGGGCCAAGGCCTGCCGCTCGATCCCGCTGCAAGGTACCGGCGGCACCACCTCGATGCCGCCGATGTGGCTCGAACTGCGACCGACCCGCGCGATCGCCGCGCAGCCGAAGGTCGATGCGTCCTCGCTGATCCTGACGATGGGGATCGAGGCCGAAACGCGGATCACGGAGGCGCAGACCACCCCGAACTGCCCGTTCCCCGAAAAACTCTCGATCGTGCCGCCGATGCCGAGCCAGGTCGCGATCGGCCTGCCGGTCGACCTGTCCTTCACCACGCTGAGCCAGCTGGTCGAGGCACAGCTCAAGGGCAAGACCTTCCCCGAGGACGGCTCCGGTCCGGTCGACGTAACCGTCAAAAGCGCGAGCATCGCCGCCTCCGGCGACCGGCTTCTGATCTCGCTCCTGGTGCACGCCAAGGAAAAGGCCAGCTGGTTCGGGCTGGGCGCCGAGGCAACCGTGCACATCTGGGGCCGGCCGCGGCTCGACCAGCCGTCGCAGACGCTGCGGCTGACCGACGTCGAGCTGGCGGTGGAATCCGAGGCCGCGTTCGGCCTGCTCGGCGCCGCCGCACGCGCGGCGATCCCGCACATGCAGCAGACCCTCAACGATCGGCTGGTGGTCGACCTGAAGCCATTCGCGACCAACGCGCAGCGCAAGGTCGCCGCCGCCATCGCCGACCTGCAGAAGAACGAGGAGGGCATCCGCGTCGACGCCGAGGTCAACAGCATCCGGCTGGCCGGGATCGACTTCGATTCCAAGACGTTGCGGGTGATCGTGGAAACCGACGGCAGCATCAAGGCCGCCGTCACCGCGTTACCGGCGCTGTAGGACACTGCCCGAGCGGATTGCTCTCTTACCTCGCCCCGCTTGCGGGGAGAGGTCGGATTGCGAAGCAATCCGGGTGAGGGGGTACAGGTCTCACGACAATCGCCACCCGTGGATAAGGCCCCTCATCCCAACCCTCTCCCCGCGAAGAGCGGGGAGAGGGGGAACACTTGCCGCGCGCATGCTCAAAAAGTCGTCTTTGCGACAGCTTGTCGCAGCGGCTAGAACGCCCCGGTGGAAGCAACCCTCAACGAAAAAGTCAGGGAGAAAAACACGATGAAAACACTCTTGGCCGCAGCGGCGGCCGGCCTCGCGCTCGCGGCCTCAGGGACCGCGGCGAACGCCCAGATCTCCGACGATGTCGTCAAGATCGGCGTGCTCACCGACATGTCGAGCCTCTATGCGGACGCCACCGGCAAGGGCTCGGTCGCCGCCGTCGAGATGGCGGTCGCCGATTACGGCGGCAAGGTGAAAGGCAAGCCGGTGCAGGTGATCGCAGCCGATCACCAGAACAAGCCCGACGTCGGCGTCAACATCGCACGCAACTGGTACGACAACGACAAGGTCGACGCGATCCTCGACGTGCCGACCTCGTCGGTCGCATTGCCGATCTCGGCGCTGACGCGCGAGAAGAACAAGATCCACATCAATTCCGGCGGCGGCTCCTCCGATATCACCGGCACCGCCTGCTCGCCCAACACGGTGCACTGGACCTACGACACCTATGCGCTATCGAACGTCGCCGGCAAGGCGATGGTCAAGCGCGGCGAGGACACCTGGTTCTTCGTCACCGCCGACTACGCCTTCGGCATGGCGCTGGAACGCGATGCCGCCAATGTCGTCAAGGAGAGTGGCGGCAAGGTGCTGGGCGACGTGCGTCATCCGCTCAACTCGTCGGACTTCTCGTCCTTCCTGCTGCAGGCGCAGGCCTCCAAGGCCAAGGTCGTGGCACTGGCGAACGCCGGCGGCGACACCACCAACGCGCTGAAGCAGGCTTCCGAGTTCGGCCTGACCCAAGGCGGCCAGAAGATGATCGCGCTGCTGCAGGAGATCACCGACACGCATTCGCTCGGCATCAAGGCGACCCAGGGCCTGATCGTCACCGACGCCTTCTACTGGGACATGAACGACGAGACCCGCGCCTTCTCGAAGCGCTTCAACGAGAAGGTCGGCCACATGCCGACCATGATCCAGGCCGGCCTCTATTCGGCGACCATGCATTACCTGAAGGCGATCGAGGCCATCGGCACCGACGAGGCGCCGAAGGTGATGGCCCAGATGCGCGCCACGCCGGTCAACGACTTCTTCGCCAAGAACGGCCATATCCGGATCGACGGCCGCATGGTGCACGACATGTATCTGTTCGAAGTCAAGAAGCCCGAGGAATCCAAGGGCGAGTGGGACCTCTACAAGCTGATCGCCACCGTGCCCGGCGACGAGGCGTTCCGCCCGCTCGACAAGGGCGGCTGTCCGCTGGTGAAGTCGAACTGACGGCTACGCCACACCGGATCGCATCTGGCGATGCGATCCGGTCTCTCCGCGCAAGCCGGGGCGAAAGTCACTGCAATCACTACGCCTGGCAGACCCGCAGCGTTGCGATCTGGAATGGACGCAGCGCCAGGCGGCATCCCCGATCCTCGGTCGGCAGGGTCTCGATGCGGTCTTCCAGGGTGTTGCTCATCCACACCGACGCGATGTCGACGCCGAAATCGAGAGTCACGGCGGTGCGGATGCCTGCGCTCTCGTACAGCCGCACCACCCAGCCGTCTCCATCCTCGGCGGGCTTGATCGTATCGACGATCACGTTGGCCGGGGACGCGGTCAGGAGCGAGTGTCGCAACGGCGCGTGCGGTTTTCCCTTCGTCCACAGCACCGGACGCTCGAACCGCAAGGCGCGCCCGACCGTGTCCGCGCTGCGCCAGTCGCCGTGGTGGGGATAGATCGCATAGCGCATCCGGTGCCGCCCGATATCGGCCTGCGGATCAGGCAATTCGGAGCCGCGCAGCAGCGTCAACGCGAGCTGATTGCCGAACGCCGAATAGCCGTGACGGCGGTCGCTGAACAGCGACACGCCGAAATCCGGCTCGGCGAGATCGGCCCAGCGATGCCCGGGCACCTCGTACTTGGCCGCGTCGGCATCCGTGTTGGCATGCGTCGGCCGCTCGGTTGCGCCGAACATGGTTTCATAGGTTGCGTTCGATGCACGGCAGGCGACGGGGAACATGACCTTCAGCGCCGTCTTGCGCTCCTGCCAATCGACCGTGGTTTCGAATTCGAGATGATCGGCGCCGGCATCGAGGCGGATCACCTGCGTGAGCCGGCTTGCGCGTCCGAGCCCGCGCTCGAAACGGACCTCGCCGCGCAGTCCGCCATCCGACAGCACGGCGCAGCTCACCTCCTCTGTCACCTCGCGCGCGGTCTCCAGCGCGAACGGATCGATATCCCATGCCTCGAAATCGAGCGGCCGGTCATCGAGCAGCAGCAGCCGGGCTGCCGGTGATGCGAAGGTCTCGCGGCCGGTCGCAACATGCAGCAGCGACCAAACGAGCCCGCTGCGATCAATGCGCGCTTCGAGCCGCGCGTTCGACAGCACGAAGCCGTCCAGATCGGCGGCGACCACAACGCGATCGTCGGTCGTCGTCGTTTCACCCGCCGCAAACGGCGCGGCGACGATGTGACGAAGCTCGCCGTCGGGGTCGGACGCGACCTCGGCACGCGCGCAGCCCAGCGTGTTGACGGGTGTCCAATTGCCGTCTTCGGGATCGCACAGCGTCGCCAGCACGGCTTGCGTGCGACGCCCGGCCTCCTCCGCCACGCCAGCGAGTTCGACCTCCGCACGTTCATAGACCTCGCGGATGCTGCTGCCGGGAATGATGTCGTGAAACTGGTTGACCAGCAGCGTGCGCCACAGCGCTTCGATCTCCTGTGCTGACGGTGCCGGTTGCCGGCAGGCAGCCGCGACAGTGGTCACGAATTCGAGTGCCTGAAGGCCGGCCTCGCAAGCGCGGTTGAGGCGCTTGGTCTCGGCCTGCGTGGTGTAGGTGCCGCGATGATATTCGAGATAGAGCTCGCCCTCGATCGTCGCCAGATCCGGCGCTGATATCGCCAGGCGGTCGAAGAACTCGTCGACGGAGCGAATCTGGATTCGCGGCAGCCCCTGCAAGTCCCTTGCGCGCTGCAACGTCTCCAGCATCGTCTCGTCGGCACCGCCGCCGCCGTCGCCATAGCCGAACAGATAGAGTGCGTCGGACGAACGGTCGGCGTCCTTGTAATTGGCGGCGTGATAGCGGAGCTCCGCGACCTGCGCCGATCCGTTGTAGGTGTCCGCCGGGTGGGAAATGCGCCAGCACCGTGCTGCCGTCCAGTCCGCGCCAATGGAAGCTGTGATGCGGCGGTGAGGTGAACTTGTTCCACGACAGCTTCTGGGTCAGGAAGCGCGACATCCCCGCCGACTGCATCAGCTGCGGCAGCTGGGCGTCGTAGCCGAACACGTCGGGATTCCAGAACACGCTGGAGCGCGCGCCGAACGTTCGCTCGAAATAGCGCTGACCGTAGAGGAACTGACGGCAGATCGACTCGCCCCACGGCAGATTGCAGTCCGGCTCGATCCAGCTGCCGCCGACCGGAATCCATTGGCCGGCGGCGGCCTTGGCGCGAATTCGGGCGAACAGGTCAGGGTCATTCTGCTCGATGACGGCATACTGATAGGCCTGCGAGCAGGCGAACTTGAAATGGGGATAGCGCTCCATCAGCGCCACCGCCGTGGAAAAGCTGCGTTGCGCCTTGCGCCGGGTTTCCGCCAGCGGCCACAGCCATGCCGTGTCGAGATGGGCGTGGCCGATCGCCGACATCTCGTGGGTGATGCTGCCATTTCGTGCCGCGAGCAGGCCATCGAGGATCGCCCGCGCCGCCGGCCAGGTCGCGCGATCGTCGGGATCGGTGATGTTGCAGATGCGGTTGAGATCGTGCAGCAGGCGCCCCGCCCAGGTCCGATCCAGCGCCGGCTGCGCCGTCTCTCCGACAGCTCCGTATGACCTCGACTTTGTCGTGGGGTCGCGGTCAGCCTCGAGCTGGCGCAGCACCTCGTAGTCGAAATAGAATGCCGTAGCTTCGGGATCGAAGCGGCGCAGCTCGCAGGCGACCAGCGCGTAGGCCTGCGGATCGCTCCAGAACGCACCGAACAGGCCGTTGCAGGCCACCTCCACATGGATGCTGATCGTCTCCCCGCCGCTCGCCGACTGAACGAGCGGCGCTATGTGGCGGCCGGGATTGAGACCCTGCGAGGAACGTCCGTTGAGCCAAAGCAGCGCTTCCGAGCGGCTGTCCCAATACAGATCCACGCGCGAGCCGGCCCAGGCCTGCGGCACCTCGGCCACGACCTGCACCCAATAAGTCGCCCATAGCGGTCCCAGCGTCTCGCCCAATGGGACCGGCCGATAATCGAGCTTGAGCGCGTCCTCGAGGCTGATCCGCTCGGTGGGACCGGCAAGCGCGAGCGAGGTGACCGGCACGCGGCCGGCATGAACCTTCTGTTGCAGCCGCTCCGCAAAGCCTGCCAACCGGCGCCGCGTGTATTGCGGGTAGCGGCCGCGAATCCGGGCTACCGCGGGATCGCCGCCATCGCGCTCCTTGTCATTCATCAGGTTCTTCAGCCATTTGACGAATGATCACGTAAGGGTTGATGATGATTGCAACGCGCTGTCCGAATTGGATCGCCTGACCTACTCCCTACACTCTTCCCAAATTTTATCCATCCGGCCAGAAAAAAAGCGCGCCCGGCAGCAACCGGACGCGCTCTTCTCTTGCAGGTGACGCGATGCGTTAGTCGATCGAATACTTGAATTCCGGCATCGCCTTCAGCTCATCCTTGCTCGCATTGAACACGGCATGATCCGGATACCAGGGATTCGGCTTCGACGTCGCCGCCGCAGGCGCCGCGCCCGTGGTGGTGGTCGTCGACTTGCTTGTGCTGCCGGTGTTCGAGGCGCCGGTATAGGCGATCGGCTCGTTCACGAACTTCACCTTGTCGATCGGGACCGCGACCAGGTGCTCGCCGACGCCAAGGAAGCCGCCGACGCCGATCACGACCGCCTTCATGGCGCCGCCCTTCTCCATCAGCAGATCATTGATCGAGCCGACGCTTTCATTGGCATCGTTGTACACGCTGAGGCCGACGACCTTCGACGCGCGCCAGTTGCCCTTGAACGAATCCGGCGACGTGGCTGACGTGGCTGACGTCGACGCCGCAGGAGACATCTTGTCGCCCTTATCGGTTGGCGTCTGCGCAACGGCGACGGTTGCAAGCAGCGCGGTGCCGGCGAGGCCGGCGATGATGGATTTGACCAACATTGATGGCTCTCCTCTCGCAAAATCGATGCTGGGAAAACCCGTCATCTTCGCAACCGTTCCTAACGGACCTGCGCTCAAAAGCCGCTTAAATGCCGAGGAACAGGGTGAGGACCTTTCAGCGCACGGAAACGCTGCGCCGCTTGACGAAAGGTATCGTGATCTCTCAACCAAGCTTGCGGTTGAGCCTCACGACTGCGCCGGACGCGCAGTCCATGATGTGACGATGTTTGGCTCACTAAGTCGTCCCGGCGAACCGCGCTGCACAAGCCGCGCGCTCGTCCCGGCGACCGCATCATCGATCGGCGAGCGTCGTCATGCGCACATGTTGCCGCGCGATCAGAAGCCGCCCCAATAGGGCGGCACGCCGTAGAAGCGATGCAGCTCGACTTCCTGCGAGCGATCGCCCCAATCGAAATCCTTGTCGGCACGGAACGACGGCGCGCGCTTCAGCTCCTCGTCCTCGATGTCGAGCTCATAGGCCTCGAACTTCGGGTTGTAGTGCAGCCGGCCCCAGGGCAGCGGGATCAAATTGGTTCCAATGCCCAGGAAGCCACCGAAGCTCAACACCGCGTACGATACCTTGCCGGAGATCTTGTCGATCATCAGCCGCTCGATATGGCCGATCATGTCGCCATTGGCCCGGCGCACCGCCGTCCCCTCGACCCGGTCGCTTGCAATGAGCTGATGCGGCCTGGTCTCGACCTCGACAGCCATCTCACCCTCCTTGACCCGAAAGGGAAATAACGCGTCGCCGGGGTAACGGGTTCCGCCCCCGGATATGACAGCCGCCCTTCCCTTTCTCCGGCCGCCATAACGACGACCAGGGGCCGATGCGCTGTCCCGAGAGGGTTCTGCCCGCATTTCAGGGCATAGGATTGATGACAGAACGATAACTTTTCTCCCTGCGGCCGACCTGTTAACCCGAATAGCCGGGCAAGATTTCAGACACATACTGAAACAAAATTCCTGAGCCGCTTTCCCCGAATCACGGACAAAAGATCGGTATGACCCAGGCTGCGCCCAATATCCTTGTCGTCGAGGACGACCGCGAGACGCGGTCCCTTATCGCAAAATATCTCCGTACCAATTCTTGTCATGTCACGACCGCCTCCGACGGCCGCGAGATGGCCAAGGCGATGACCGACCACCGCGTGGATCTCTTGGTGCTCGACGTCATGCTGCCCGGCGAGGACGGCCTCAGCCTGTGCCGCAAGGTGCGGGCGGAATCGCAGACGCCGATCATCATGCTGACCGCGCGCGGCGAGGACGTCGACCGCATCCTCGGCCTCGAGATGGGCGCCGACGATTACCTGGCAAAGCCGTTCAACCCGCGCGAGCTGCTGGCGCGGATCAACGCAGTGCTGCGCCGGCAGGCCGCCGCGCGCAACGCCAGCGCGATCGAGGGCGCGACCACGCTGACCTTCCTCGGCTGGCGTATCGACATCCGCCTGCGTGAGCTGCGCAACCCCGAAGGCGCACGCGTCGCCATGACCAGCGCCGAGTTCGACCTGCTGCGCACCTTCTGCGAGCGGCCCGGCCGCGTGCTGTCGCGCGACAGCCTGCTCGACCTGACCCAGGGCCGCAGCGCCGGCTCGTTCGAACGTTCGATCGACGTGCTGGTCAGCCGCATCCGCCGCAAGATCGAGCCCGATCCGCAGGAAGCCACCATGATCAAGACGGTGCGTTCCGGCGGCTATGTGTTCACGCCGAGGGTGGAGGCGGTTGCCGCCACGAACAATTGACCATGAAGCTGCTGCGCGTGCTGAGTCTGCGGGGGATCGGCGCCCAGATGGCGGCGCTGGTCGTCGTTTCGATCGTCGCGCTGCATTTGATCATCACCGCCACCTTCCTGATCCATCGCCCTGATCGGGTGGAGCCTTCGGACCGCTGGCACACCCAGCTCGCCGCCGCCGCGCAGCTGCTCGGGCATGCCCCGGCGTCGGAGCGGCCGCGGCTCGTGGCCGACGTCGCCCGTGCCTTCCCGCAACTTGCGATCGGCGACCTGCCGGCCGATGCCGGCGCGCTCACCGAAACCGACACGCCGAGCCTGCACGCGCTGCGCCGGCTCGGCGCCGGCTATCGCATCTTCCTGCTGCCGCGCGAGGCTGGCGGCACGCCGCATGACGGCGAAATTCGCCGCGTCGCGATCCGCCTGCCCGACGGCGCCATGTTCGCCGCCAACCTGACGCCGGATCAGCACATGCGGCCGTTCTGGGGTGGACCGTGGATGATGACGGTGCTGTTCGCCGTCATCAGCGTCACCCTGCTCGGCCTGTGGGCGGCATGGGCGCTGACCGCGCCGCTGTCGTCCTTCGTCAAGGCCGCCGAGACCTTCAGCCTGAACGGCGCCGCCGCGCCGCTGCCCGAGCGCGGTCCGGAGGAGATTCGTTCGCTGGCCCGGGCGCTGAACCGGATGCGCGAGCGCATCACCGCATTGATCGACGATCGCACCAAGATGCTGGCCGCGATCAGCCATGACCTGCGCACGCCGATCACGCGGATGCGGCTGCGCGCCGAATTCATCGAGGACGAGACCCACCGCCACCGCATGCTGCGCGACCTCGACCAGATGCGCTCGATGCTGGAATCGGTGCTGTCGTTCCTGCGCAACGACCGCAAGCTCGAGGAGATGACGCTGGTCGACATCGCGAGCACGCTGCACCTCGTCACCGATCAGTTCGCCGACATGGGACACAAGGTCAGTTACACGGGCCCGCAGCACGCGATGGCGACCGCGCGGCCGGCCGACCTGCATCGCTGCATCACCAATCTGGTGGAGAATGCCGTGCGGTTCGGCGGCGAAGTTGCCGTCCGCCTCGACGTCAAGCCCGACCGCCTCGTCGTCGATATCGAGGATGACGGGCCCGGCATCTCGGATGCGCACAAGGCGAGCGTGCTGGAGCCGTTCGTGCGCGGCGACCAGGCGCGCAACATGGATGAGGCCGAAGGCTTCGGCCTTGGTCTGTCGATCGCCAACGCCATCGTGCTCGCGCATGCCGGCACGCTGTCGCTGCACGATCGCAAGCCGCACGGACTCGTGGTCCGGATCGAATTGCCGGCGCGGCAACAGCAATTGCAGCGGCAGAAATCCGCGGCCTGATCAGGCGAAGCTGATGCGATGAGGAGACGTCAGGCGGCGAGCGGCGTAATGAGCTCCGCTTCCTCGTAGATCGCGACGGCCTCGAAGCGGTAATTGCAGGCGCGGCAATTCCACAGGAACGAGGAGCGGCCTTCGCTGTGCTCCACCCAATCAGGGCGGGCGATCGGCTTGCCGCATTGCGCGCAGGGATTTTCGCGAGGCATATAGCCGGTGTCCTGACGGACCATGGCGCATCTCCCGAATGTTGTTTCTTGCGTGCTTGGACAGAGCTGCTGACTGAACGATCGCGCACTCTGTCGTGGATGAAGTCTAGACCTTCATTGATTCGTTTGCACGACAAACTGCTGTGGAGCGTGCGGCAAAATTAGTCAGAAAAATTAGAAGGAAATTGCAGGCCAAGACAATTTTTGGCTGAGACGATTGAAGCAAACAATTTGAAGCATCCGTCTTGCAATCGCGTCGTCCCTTCACCCCATGACCGGACAATCACGGATGCATTAACGTTCGCTGATGCGAAGGTTTTGCCACATTCCTGCCCGCTCGCCGTACCAATGAGACCGCAGAACCGACGCGCATCTGAAAGCCCGAGCGATTGAGATGAAGACCGTACAAGCCCTTGGCTGCCTTGCCGCAATCGCGGTGCTGGCGTCCTGCGCGAGCGCGCAGGCGCAATCGCGCGCGCAATATGAGGCGATGGTGGCGGCCGAGGCCCAGGCCAACCTCGTACCGGAAGAGCTGGTGCATCGCGTCATCGTGCGCGAGAGCAAGTACCATCCGCAGCTGATCGGACGCGGCGGCGCGATCGGGCTGATGCAAATCAAGCTCGGCACTGCACGCGGCCTCGGCTACACCGGTACCGCCGAGGGTCTGCGCGATCCCCAGACCAACCTCAAATACGGCATCAAGTACCTCGCCGGCGCCTATCGCGCCGCCGATGGCAATCACGATCGAGCCGTGCGTTATTTCGCGGGCGGGTATTACTACGTCGCAAAGCGCCAGCGCGGGGATCACCTGAAGGAAGCGAAGCATGGCGGCGCGGGTGCACCGCCGAAGGAATTCGCCAAGTCGGAGCAAATGACGGCCGATACCGCCGAGCCGAAGCCGGAACAGGCCGAAAAATAGCACCGATCGCGTCCGCGCAGCCCCACGACGCGTGCCGGCCATCCTCGACACCGCCTGTCAAACGTGTCTGGCATACAAGTTGACACACGAGCCCATCCGCCTACATTAGGGGCGTTCCGAGGGGTGCTCCGAAGGAGGAGCTGAGATACCGCAAGCTTGGACTAGCCAGTAGGCGAATAGTCCGGGACCGCGGTGACCCTTTGAACCTGATCCGGGTCATGCCGGCGAAGGGACAGGGATGTATCAGACGTCAAGACCGCGGGGGGATTCCCCCGTTTCCATCATCGGCGCAGGCATAGCTGGCGCCTGGCATGCGCTCTTGCTCGCAGAGGCCGGACGTGCCGTCACCCTGCATGAGCGCAGTGACGCCGCGATGACGGAATCCACAAGCCACTGGGCCGGCGGGATGCTGGCGCCCTGGTGCGAGGCGGAGGCCTCCGAGCCGGTGATCTCCCGGCTCGGCATCCGCTCGCTCGAGCTGTGGCGGCAGCATGTTCCGGAAACCCCGTTCAACGGCTCGCTGGTGGTGGCGCATCCGCGCGACCGCGCCGATTTCGAGCGCTTTGCCCGCCTCACCACCGGCCATCGCCGGATCGACGCCGAGGGCGTTCGCGCGCTCGAGCCGTCGCTCGAGGGCCGTTTCCGTGACGCCCTGTTCTATCCCGACGAGGGCCATGTCGAGCCGCGCCGCGTGCTGCCGCGGCTGCATGCCGCGATCGCCAAGGCCGGCGGCGCCATCAAGTTCGGCAGCGACGCCGAGGCAACCGATCTCGACGGCGTCGTGATCGACTGCCGCGGCCTTGCCGCGCGCGACCGCGAGGCGAGCTTGCGCGGCGTCAAGGGCGAGATGATCATCATCGAGACCTCCGAGATCGAGCTGGCGCGCCCGGTGCGGCTGATCCATCCGCGCTGGCCGCTTTACGTGATCCCGCGCGGCGACGGCCGCTTCATGCTGGGCGCGACCTCGATCGAGGCCGAGGACAACGGCGTCAGCGTGCGCTCGGCGCTGGAGCTGTTAGGGGCCGCCTATGTCGTGCATCCGGCATTCGCCGAGGCGCGCATCGTCGAATTCGGCGCCGGCCTGCGCCCTGCATTTCCCGACAATCTCCCGAAAATCAGGATCGAGCAGGAACGCATCACGGTGAACGGACTCTACCGTCATGGCTTTCTGCTGGCGCCGGCGCTGGCCGAGCTGACGCTCGCCTACCTCGCGCGCGGCGAAATCGACAATGAGGTGATGCAATGCGCGTGATCGTCAACGGCGAGCAGCGGGAGATCGCGGCCTCCAGCGTCGATGCGCTGCTGGCCGAGCTCGACTACGAGGGCACGCATTTCGCGATCGCGCTGAACTACGACGTGGTGCCGAAGAGCCGCTGGGCCGACACCGCGCTGAAAGCCGGCGACGAGATCGAGATCATCACGCCGCGGCAGGGAGGGTGATGTGAGCTTATTCGCAAGCTCCCTCCCCACGTCGTCCCGGCGAAAGCCGGGACCCATACTCAGCGGCCCTTCAGTGAAGCACGCGGGGAGACGTCCCATCCGACAATTTCCGGTCGTGGTTATGGGTCCCGGCTTTCGCCGGGACGACGGCATAGTTTGAGGAGACACATGGTCACCTTCTACGGCAAATCCTTCCCGTCACGCCTGCTGATCGGCACGGCGCTGTATCCCTCGCCTGCGATCATGCAGAACGCGATCCGCGCCTCCGGCGCCAGCATCGTTACGGTGTCGCTGCGGCGCGAAGCGGCGGGCGGCAAGACGGGCGATGCGTTCTGGTCGCTGATCCGCGAGCTCGGCGTCACCGTGCTGCCGAACACCGCGGGCTGCCGCAGCGTGAGGGAAGCGGTGACCACCGCCAAGCTCGCGCGCGAATTGTTCGGCACGCCGTGGATCAAGCTCGAGGTGATCGCCGACAACGACACGCTGCAGCCCGACGTGGTCGGCCTGGTCGAGGCGGCCGGCATCCTGATCAAGGACGGTTTTGAAGTCTTCCCATATTGCACCGAGGATTTCTCGGTCGCCTCGCGGCTGGTCGACGCCGGCTGCAAGGTGGTGATGCCGTGGGCAGCACCGATCGGCAGCGCCAAGGGCATCACCAACCGCGACGCGCTGAAGCTGTTGCGCGACCGCCTGCCCGACATCACGCTGGTGATCGACGCCGGGCTCGGCGCGCCGTCGCATGCCGCCGAGGCGCTCGAGCTCGGCTATGACGCCGTTCTGCTCAACACCGCCGTGGCCAAAGCCGCCGATCCCGTTGCGATGGCCAATGCCTTCCGCCTCGG
Source organism: Bradyrhizobium sp. USDA 4506 (assembly GCF_054058795.1). Lineage (NCBI taxonomy): Bacteria > Pseudomonadati > Pseudomonadota > Alphaproteobacteria > Hyphomicrobiales > Nitrobacteraceae > Bradyrhizobium > Bradyrhizobium sp. USDA 4506. Next base: position 4,697,695 of record NZ_JBSSBM010000002.1, read on the forward strand.
CGTCGAGGCCGGCCGCACCGCTTACGAAGCCGGGCTGATGGAAGCCCGCGACTTCGCCTCCCCGTCCACCCCTGTCGTTGGGACCCCGTTCTGGCATGCCGTATCCTGATCCCTTCTATCCCGTCGTCGACAGCATCAAATGGGTCGAGCGACTGACAAAACTCGGCGTCGGCACCATCCAGCTGCGCGCCAAGGAGCTCGACGATGCCGGGGCGCTGCAGATCGTCAGCGATGCGCTCGCAGTGACCAAGGGCACGCCGACCAAGCTCGTGGTCAACGACTATTGGCGCGCGGCGATCGTCGCCGGCGCCGAGCATTTGCATCTCGGGCAGGAAGACCTCGCCGAGGCCGACCTCGGCGAGATCCGCAAAGCGAACTTGACGCTCGGCATCTCCACCCATGACGACGCCGAGCTCGCCACCGCGCTCGCCGCCAAGCCCGACTATGTCGCGCTCGGCCCGATCTTCTTCACCACGCTCAAATCGATGCGGTTCGAGCCGCAGGGCATTCCGAAGATCACCGAGTGGAAGAAGCGGATCGGCGGGATCCCCCTTGTCGCGATCGGCGGCATCAAGTTCGAGCATGCGGCCGAGATCTTCGCCGCCGGCGCCGATTCGATCGCCGTCGTCAGTGACGTCACCCAGAACCCCGACCCAGACGCGCGGGTCAGACAATGGCTCGGCCTCAGCGCGGAGGCCGCGTGATGCACGTAACTCTCACCAGCGTCATTCCGGGGCACGCGAAGCGTGAACCCGGAATCTCGCGCCACCACCTCGAGATTCCGGATCGGTCCTAACGGACCGTCCGGAATGACGACAAGATTAAGGAGGATCCCTCATGAACATCCGCTCCAATCCCGACACCACCCGTCCCGCCGTCACCACCGGCGCGCTGCCCGCCTCACGCAAGATCTTTGCGACGCCGGAGGCCGCGTCCGATCTGCGCGTGCCGCTGCGCGAGATCATGCTGTCGGAGGGCGCCGGCGAGCCGAATCTGCCGGTCTACGACACCTCGGGCCCTTACACCGACCCGAACGTGACGATCGACGTCAACGCCGGCCTGCCGCGCAATCGCCTCGCCTGGGTCAAGGAGCGCGGCGGCGTCGAGGAATATGAGGGCCGCACCATCAAGCCGGAGGACAACGGCAATGTCGGCGCCTCGCACGCCGCCAAGGCGTTCACCGCGCACCACAGGCCGCTGCGCGGCCTCGACGGCCACAAGATCACGCAGCTCGAGTTCGCCCGCGCCGGCATCATCACCAAGGAGATGATCTACGTCGCCGAGCGCGAGAATCTCGGCCGCAAGCGACAGCTCGAGCGCGCCGAGGCCGCGCTCGCCGACGGCGAGAGCTTCGGCGCTGCGGTACCCGCCTTCATCACGTCGGAATTCGTCCGCGACGAGATCGCACGCGGTCGCGCCATCATTCCCTCCAACATCAACCATGCCGAGCTCGAGCCGATGATCATCGGCCGCAACTTCCTGACCAAGATCAACGCCAATATCGGCAATTCGGCGGTGACCTCATCAGTGGAAGAAGAGGTCGACAAGATGGTGTGGGCGATCCGCTGGGGCGCCGACACCGTGATGGACCTCTCGACGGGGCGCAACATCCACACCACCCGCGAATGGATCCTGCGCAACTCGCCGGTGCCGATCGGCACCGTGCCGATCTACCAGGCGCTGGAGAAGTGCGACGGCGATCCCGTCAAGCTGACCTGGGAGCTCTACAAGGACACACTGATCGAGCAGTGCGAACAGGGCGTCGACTATTTCACGATCCACGCCGGCGTGCGCCTCCCTTACATCCACCTCACCGCCAACCGCGTCACCGGCATCGTGTCGCGCGGCGGCTCGATCATGGCGAAGTGGTGCCTCGCGCATCACAAGGAGAGTTTTCTGTACACGCATTTCGACGAGATCTGCGATCTGATGCGCAAGTATGACGTCTCGTTCTCGCTCGGCGACGGTCTGCGCCCGGGTTCGATCGCCGACGCCAACGACCGCGCGCAGTTCGCGGAGCTCGAGACGCTCGGCGAGTTGACGAAGATCGCGTGGGACAAGGGCTGCCAGGTCATGATCGAGGGCCCCGGCCACGTGCCGATGCACAAGATCAAGATCAACATGGACAAGCAGCTCAAGGAATGCGGCGAGGCGCCGTTCTACACCCTCGGGCCGCTGACGACCGACATCGCGCCGGGCTACGACCACATCACCTCGGGCATTGGCGCGGCGATGATCGGCTGGTTCGGCTGCGCGATGCTATGCTACGTCACGCCGAAGGAGCATCTCGGCCTGCCCGACCGCAACGACGTCAAGACCGGCGTCATCACCTACAAGATCGCGGCCCACGCCTCTGATCTGGCCAAGGGCCACCCCGCCGCGCAGCTGCGCGACGATGCGCTCAGCCGTGCCCGGTTCGATTTCCGCTGGGAGGACCAGTTCAACCTCGGCCTCGATCCCGACACCGCGAAGAACTTCCACGACGAGACCCTGCCGAAGGAAGCCCACAAGGTCGCGCATTTCTGCTCGATGTGCGGCCCGAAATTCTGCTCGATGAAGATCACCCAGGACGTCCGCGACTACGCCGCGACGCTCAACGACAAGGAGCAGGGCATGGCGCAGATGAGCGCCAAGTTCAAGGAGATGGGTGAGAACGTGTATCTCGACGCGGACAAGGTAAAGGAGAGCAACAGGGTCTTTTAACCCTCGCGCTCGTCATGCCCAGGCAAAACCTGGGCATCCATCGAAAACGAAAGGCCGGGTGAAAGCCCGGCCTTTTGCTTCTGGAGCACTCACTCAATCCATCGCGCGTGTCCAGATGGCCCGATCACGACAGCGACCGGCCCAAGAGCCCCGGAGAACCATTGACCTGGATCAACGAAAACCCTTCATCTCATCGTATGCTACGATGCTCAAAAAGCGATGAAAGCCGCGCCGGACATGTTATCATGGCTCTTCTCAAATAGACGATTGAGCGCCATTCCACGTTCGTTTCGCAGAGAGTCCAGTAGCCCAATGACAATTTGATTGGAGAGTTTCATGAGAACCTTCAACGCCGTGCTATTCGTGCTTCTCGTTGCGCAAGCGGCCTCGACACAGGCTGCGGATTTGAGCGGAGCCTGGACGATCGACGCCTCGGCCTGCAACCAGGTCTTCACCAAGGAGAACAACAAGCTCGCGTTCAAGAAAGATGCCGATCTCAACGCGGGAGGCTTGATCGTCCAGGGCAAGCAAATCACCGGCACGTTTCAAAAATGCACCGTCAAATCGCTGCATGATGACGGGCAGAATGTTCGCGTGATTGCGGCGTGCTCGGACGGCGTCGCGGTTTCGGACGTGTCATTCGACATAACACTCTCCGGAGAGAACAAGATCATACTCAGCTCCAAGGCACCGGTGCCCATCGAGACGCCGTATGTTCGCTGCTCGATGTGACATTCGGCGGCGACGGCTTGAGCAAGTAGCCCGGATGAGCGAAGCGATATCCGGGGTTTACCTGTCCCGCATATCGCTACGCTCATGCGGGCTACCGGACTATTCCTGAATCCTACGCCGTCGCCCCGACAGCTGCTTGCACACCGCCCCGCGCCCCCGCACCAAACGCAATCTCCTGATACCCTTTCTCCGCAACCCCGTTGATGATCCCCAAAAACTTCGGCGTGCCGCCGTTGTAGACGAAGTAGCGGACCGTCCCCTCCTCGTGGCCGGCGACGTTGGAGTTGTAGCCGGTGAACCACGACTTGGCTTTGCGCATCAGCATGATCTCGTACATCTTGACGACATGCGCGGTCCAGCGCTGCTGCGCTTCCAGGGTCGCGTCGGCGCGGGTCAGGCCGCGGTCCCACATGTATTGCAGCAGGTTGGTGCACCAGTTGACGCCGTTCTCGATGCCGCGCGGGAAGTTGGTCGACGCGGAGGCGCTTTGCGGGCCGGTCGGCATCAACAGGTTCGGGAAGCCGTGCACGAGCATGCCGAGGAAGGTCGACGGCGCGTGCTTCCACTTGTCGGCAAGGCTCTCGCCGCCGATGCCCCTGATATCGATCAGGTCGTAGGCGCCGGTGATGGCGTCGAAGCCGGTGGCGTAGACGATGATGTCGAAATCGTAGTCGCGCGCCGCGGTGCGGAGGCCTTTTTCGGTGACGCGCACCAGCGGCGTTTCGGAGAGATCGACGAGCTGCACATTGTCGCGATTGTACGCCTCGAAATATCGGGTCTCCAGCGGCAGGCGCTGCACGCCGAAGCCGTGATCCCGCGGGATCAGCTTCTCGGCGACATCAGGATCGTTCACGCGCTGGCGGATGCGGCCCGCGATATATTCCGAGAGCTCCGCATTGGCGGCTTCGTCCATGAAGATCTCGCGGAAGTTCGCGAGCCAGATGCCGAAGCCGGGCTCGTCGTAGAGCTTGTCCCACAGCTTGAGCCGCTCCTCGCGGCTCACCTCGTAGAAGCCGCGCTTGTCGGGGCCATGGACAAAACTGCCCGGCGTCAACGCGCAGGCAGCAAAAATCTCGTCATAGCGGCCGCGGATCTCGGCCATCTCGTCAACGGAGATCGCAGAGTTGTTGAGCGGCGCGCTCCAGTTCGGCCGGCGCTGGAACACCGTGAGCTCGCCGACCTTGTCGGCGATCTCGCCGATCAGCTGGATGCCGGTCGCGCCGGTGCCGATCACCGCGACCTTCTTGCCGGCGAGATCGACGGGCTCGTGCGGCCAGTAATAGGTGTGGAACGAGCGGCCCTTGAAGTCATCGATGCCAGGCACGCGCGGCATGGTCGGCGCCGACAACAGCCCGATCGCGAGCACCACGAAGCGGCAGGTCAGTTCGCGGCCGTCACTGATCCTCAATTGCCAGAGGTCGCGCGTCTCGTCGAACTGCATGATATCGACCTTGCAATTGAACTGCATGTACTTGCGCAGGTCGAACTTGTCGGCGACGTAGTTGAGGTAACGCAGATTCTCGGGCTGGCCGGAGAAGCGCTCCTTCCAGTGCCACTCGTCGAGCAGCTCGCGCGAGAATGAGAAGCCATAGGTGTAGCTCTCGGAATCGAAGCGGCAGCCCGGATAGCGGTTCCAGTACCAGGTGCCGCCGAGATCGGGCGCGGCTTCGAGCACGGTGGCGTCGATGCTGAGATCGGCCAGCCGCTTGATCTGGTAGATGCCCGCGACGCCGGCGCCGACCACGATCACCTCAAAGTGGGTTTTCGCCTCTCCTGTCATGTCCGCTCCCGAATTCTTCTTGATCTGTTTGAGCGGATTACAGACCCTTTTGCACCTGCAAGCAACCGCGCGATCGGGCACGACTTGCGTTGAGGCGCTGCATGCACCACATCGATCACTGCAATTTCACCGAGCGCAATCCGGGCAAGCGACATGACCGACAATCTCACCGGCGTCTGGGACGGCAGCTATGTTCAGCCGAGCGGCATGGTCACGTTCCTGGCGACGCTGATCGACGCCGGCGGCGCGCTCGGCGGCAGCGTGACCGAACCCTGCGTGATGCCGGGCTGTCCGATCAGCACGCACAATGCCTCGCTTGCGGGCCAGCGCTCCGGCAGCGCTGTTACGTTCGTCAAACGCTACGAGCCGCCGGGCTACGGCTACAACACCGTCCACTATGAAGGTGCGGTCAATGCCGATGCGACCGAAATCGACGGCCGCTGGAGCATTCGCGGCACAAGGTTCTCGGGGACGTTCCTGATGGTGCGCGCAACAGGGCCGTCGCAAGCGGTCACGACGGAAGAAGAGATCAAGGAGCCGGTACGCTAGTTGCGTGGGGCTCTCTCCACGATATCGCTCGCGGAGCGAACCCTCACGCCAGCCCTCTCCCGCGAGCGGGAGAGGGAGCGCAGTGCCGACGCCGCTGATACCCGCGCCGCTCACCTGCCCTGAAGCAGCAGGCCAAGCGGCTTGAGCGGGCCGACCGGAATCATCTCGAAGGCGAGAATGCCGCCGGCCGCGAGCGGCAGCGCGTTGATGGTCGACTTGGCCTGATCGACCGAGTCGACGTTCATCAGAAACACCACGCCGGGCTTGTCGTCGCGAAACCAGAATTGCTCGATCTTGCCGTCGAGGTAGAGCCGCAGCGTGTCGGGGACTTCCTTCGGCATGATCTCCTTCCGCTGCTCGTCGGTGATGGGCTTGGTGGCCGATCCGATCGCGAAGACTTTCATGACTGTTCTCCTGTTTGGTCGAGGGTTGGTGCGAACGAACCGACGCCGCAATCCGCGCCGAGCCAGGCGGAAACGACAATTTTGATGCCGTTTACGCCAAGCCAGATGGAAGCCGATCATTGACGGAAATCGCGTTCTGTCAGTAATTTAGGCCGGCTTCTCCGGTCACGTGCGGCGTCGTCCAGAGCGTTCGCGGAAAGAGGCTTAGCTCGGCAGCGGCCGGACGACGATTGTCGCAAGCGACAACTTTGAAGGCATTTACGCCAATGAATATCGCGATCCTCGCGCTCGAGGGACTTTGGGACACCGGGCTTACGGCCATGCTCGACGCCCTGTCCCTCGCCGACAAGTTTTCCAGGCAGCAGATGGGCGGCACGGTTCGCTTTGACGTTTCGGTCTATGGCATGCGCAAGAAGGTGCGGTCTGGCCAAGGCCTCGGGATTCCGGTCAAGGCCGTCACGGCGGACGTCAAACCGGATTGGGTGGTCGTCCCCGCACTCAACACGGGACTGCCGGAGCAATTGGTGCCCGCGCTCGAACGGCGCGACGTGAAGCAAGCCACGAAGCAACTCGTGCAGTGGCACGAACGCGGCGCACGGATCGCCGCCTCCTGCATCGGTTCATTCATCGTGGCGGAGACCGGGCTGCTCGATCATCAGGACGCGACGACGACATGGTGGCTCGCGCCGCTCTTCCGGCAGCGTTACCCGCATGTCCGGCTCGATGAAGCGCGCATGCTCGTTCCTTCCGGCATCGGCGTCACCGCAGGTGCCGCGATGGGCCATCTCGATCTCGCGCTCTGGCTGATCCGGCAGGTGAGCCCCGAATTGGCGTCCGTCGTCTCGCGCTATCTGCTGGCGGACCTGCGCTCGTCGCAATCGCTCTTCATCATCCCGAACCATCTGGCGCAGGCCGATCCGCTGATCCAGCGCTTCGAGCGCTGGGCCCGCGAGCATCTCAGACAGGGCTTCTCGCTGCAGGACGCGGCCGATGCGCTCGCGACCAGCCCGCGCACGTTGCAGCGCCGCTGCGAAGCGGTGCTCGGCAAATCACCACTGTCCTACTTCCAGGATCTTCGCGTCGAGCGCGCGCAATCGCTGCTGCATGGCAGCGGCCTCGACATCGAAGCGATCGCCGCCGAAGTTGGCTATGAAGACGGAGCCACGCTGCGAACGCTGCTGCGCGAGCGCTTGGGGAGAGGCGTCCGCGAACTTCGCGCCAATTTGCGATGAAGGTTTTGCGGGCGGCGTGATGCAATCGTCCAATGCAAGGGCGATGGCCTGTAGCCCGGATGAGCGAAGCGACATCCGGTTTGTTTCCGTCCCGCATATCGCTACGCTCATGCGGGCTACACCTCCCACTAACGCTCCATCCTGTTTTTTTGAATGCCCGCGAACAATTCCCACCGCCTCCCCGACCAGCTCCGCGCCAATCTGCGCCTGGTGTTCGTCGGCACCGCGGCCAGCACGCGGTCAGCCGCCGTCGGGCATTATTACGCGCATCCCGGCAACCGGTTCTGGCGTGCGCTGCATGAGGCCGGCATCACGCCGCGGCGCTATCGGCCGGACGAGTTCGCGGCGCTGCTCGCGCTCGGCATCGGCTTCACCGATCTCTCCAAGACCGGCGCCGGGATGGATCACGAAATCAACAGGCAGTCGTTCGACGTGGCGGGCTTCCGGACGAAGATCGAGACCTATCGGCCGAACACCGTCGCCTTCACCAGCAGGAAGGCGGCGAGCCTGTTCTACAACAGGCCGACCAACGCGCTCGTGCTCGGTCGGCAGCCATCGGTGAATGGCTTTCCCGAAGTGTTCGTGCTGCCGTCGCCATCCGGCGCGGCCTCGGGTCATTGGACCTTACAGCCGTGGCGCGAACTCGCCGAGTGGATCACGGAATCGTAGGATCGTAGGATCGGTAGAGCCAACGGGTCCGCGCAAAGCGCGGCCCGATGATAAACTCCGCGAAACCCATCATCTCTCCCGGCGCACCGAAGTCGATGGGTTTCGCTTGGCTCTACCCATCCTACGAGATCGCTACGAGACCGAACGCTTATTCCTTCAACGTGATCGCAAGCCCGCTGAGATCGACATTGGCCATCAGGCCGACCTGCTTGCCGCTCAATTCGAGCACCGCGCCGTTCTGGTTGGTCAAGAGGATGCCGCGCACGCCGGCGCCGAGCGCAACGCCCATGCCCGCCGCGGCATAGACGCCGTTGATATCCTGCGGACGGCGGATATTGCGCACCCGCCCCTGCAGCGTGGTCTGCGAGCCGCCGAACACGAGCCCATAGTCCAGCCCGCCGGCCGTGAGCCCATAGGTCTGGCCGTGGAAGGTCATGACGCCCTTGCCGGCGGAGCCGCCGAACACCCAGCCGCCCTTGAAGATCACGAGCGTCACCGCGCCCTCGTCAGCCAGGGCGGCGGACGTTCCGGTGAGCATCGCCAGCGCGAGCAGCGCGGCGCGGGCGACGGATGGCAATTTCATGGGGGATTCTCCGGACGAAGTGAGAGCGAATCGCGGCAATCCAGCCGACCGGCGGCATCGCTGAAATGCCGCGAAACATGCGGGATTGCGCTTGTTCCTGATGGTGCGGAGTCTATCATCGCCTCTGCAGCCGCGCGACCACTGGCGCATGCGCGCCCACCGCTTTGCCGGATCGCTGAGGAGTTTGCGCAACAGGATCTGCATCGATGCACGATTTCACCCCACTTTCCGGCCTTGCCGGCGGCGCGCTGATCGGGCTTGCCGCCGCGCTCTTGATGCTGTTGATCGGGCGAATCGCCGGGGTCACCGGCATCGTCGGCGGCGCGCTGCAGGCCGATACCGCCGACCGCAGCGCCGACCGCAGCGCCGATCGTTCCTGGCGCATCGCGTTCATCGCGGGACTGATCGGAGCGCCCCTGATTGCGGCGCTGTTCGGCGCGCCGCTGCCGCGGCCGGCGATGAATGAGAGCCTTGTGGTGGTCGCGATCGCGGGACTGCTGGTCGGATTCGGCACAAGGATGGGCAATGGCTGCACCTCGGGCCACGGCGTCTGCGGCTTCGCGCGGCTGTCCGGCCGTTCGATCGTGGCAACATGCATCTTCATGCTGACGGCGATCGCGACGGTCGCAATCGTCAGGCACGGGATCGGAGGCTAGCGATGGCACCTCTCGCAAGCTTTGTCTGCGGCCTGATCTTCGGCGCAGGGCTTCTGATCTCCGGCATGACCGATCCGCAGAAGGTGCTCGGCTTCCTCGATCTGTTCGGCGCGTGGGACGCGACGCTCGCCTTCGTGATGGCGGGCGCAGTTGCGGTCGCAGCAACCGGCTTTGCGATCGCGCGGCGGCGCGTCGCGCCCGCCTTCTCGGCGCGCTTCCTCTGGCCCGACCGCCGTGACATCGATGCGCCGCTGGTTGCCGGCGCGGTGCTGTTCGGCATCGGCTGGGGCCTCGTCGGCATCTGCCCCGGGCCGGCACTGGTCAATCTCGCCGGCCTCTCGCTGCCGATCGTGGTCTTCGTCGTCGCGATGCTCGCCGGCATGATCGGCCAGAATCTCTTCGGCAGGAATCTTTGGCGCCGGCGTGCCGCGGCGCCGCGCGCCATCGAAACTTCTCCCCTTCCATCTCGCGCAGACGGGTGACCCAATGACTGAAAAGACAACAATCAAGCACTTCCCCCCTCCGCCCGGCGTCCAGGCGCCGCCACTCTCGTTCGGCGCCCGCGTCGGCGATTTGTTGTTCATCTCCGGCATTCCCGGCTTTGACGCCAATCGCGAGCTGCCCGACGGCTTCGAGGCGCAGTTCGCCAATGTCGTGACCAATATCAAGCGCGTGCTGAGCGAGGCGGGCGCGACGATGCGCGATCTCGTCAAGGTCAACGTGCTGCTGACGCGCTCCAGCGACGTCGCGACGATGAACGCGCTGTATGCCGGCGCGTTCGGCCCCGCCCCCTACCCCGCACGCACCACCTGCGTGGTGGTGGCGCTGCCCAATCCGAAGATGCTGATCGAGATCGAGGGCGTGGCACACGTGAAGGGGTGATCTCTGGCTCTGTCATGCCGGAGCGTGCCACTTGGCGCGAGCCCTCAGGTGCACAATTGCGCACCGGTTGAATCGAGGTCCATCTTCATCGTCGTCCTGGCGAAGGCCAGGACCCATTACCCCAAATCTCAATTGTCGCGCGACGCTGGGGCCGCGTTCCCGTTCACAAGCAAATTCGGTGGTTATGGGTCCTGGCTTTCGCCAGGACGACGATGTGGAGAGAGCTGACGCAAATCCGCGCTGCATCACGCCGGTTCAGTGAGCCCTCAGAACAACGACCCCTGCCCGTCATCCTCCCGCACAGGCGCCTTTCTCGGCGCGGCCTTCTTCGGCTGCGGCGCGTCCTCCGCGGCGATTTCTTCCGCCGTCATCGGCAGCAGAAATTGCGCATCGTCATTGGCGACCGCGTTGACGCGCATCGTGACCTGGTGCCAGGCGAACTCGCCGACCTCGGGGCCCTTCAGCATCGGCATCACGTCGTCGACATCGTTCGGCAGGCAGTCGAGCCAGCGCGCGAATTGCTCGGGCCTGATCGTGACCGGCACGCGGTGATGCAATTGCGCGAGGTCGGGACTGGCCGGCGCAGTGACGATCGCGACCGTATCCTGCTCCTCGCCGTTCGGCCCCATCCAGGTCTCGGCAAGCGCGGCGAAGGCGAGCGGATGGCCGTCGCGGCGATGGATGAAGAACGGCCGCTTGCGGCCGCCGGCATCCTGCCATTCGTAATAGCCGTCGGCGGGGATCAGCGCCCGGCGCCGCTTGATCGCGTTCTTGAAGGCCGGCTTCTCGCGCACCGTCTCGGAGCGCGCGTTGATCAGGAGCGAGAAGGTCCTGGGGTCCTTGACCCACGACGGGATCAGGCCCCAGCGCATCAATTGAAAATGCCGGCCGCCATTCTGCAGCAGCACCACCGGGATCGGCTGGGTCGGCGCAACATTATACCGTGGCGGAAAATTCGGCTGCTCGATATAGCCGAACATCTCGCGCAAGGCCGCCGGCGGCGAGGTTATGACAAAGCGTCCGCACATTTGCCGTCCAGAGTGGTATCCGTTTATTCTGCCTTAACTTGGACCGTTAAAGACTGCGATCAATGACCTCAACGGCCGCCATAGCGGACTCTTCCCCGCGACCGACGTACCCCGATGAGGCGCGGGCGGCGCTGTTGCGCGCCGCCAACATCAATCCCCGCACCGGGCTTGCCACCGACTACCTCAATCACTTCAACGAAGCCATCATGCTGCTGGAGATGGTCCCAGACCTGCCGGAATGCGCCAGCGATTTCCTCGAATGGCAGCCGCTGTCCTATGCCGAGCATTTCACCGCGTCGAATTTCCGGGCACGCGATCTCGCGATCGAGGCCTATGAGACCGCGGACGCCGCAATCCGGGCCGAATTCGACCAGCTCACCGACAGCATGACGAAGATCCTGACCGAGGTCGGGGCGGCGATGCGGCAATTGCAGCAGGACAAGAGCCGGGTCGCGCTCGCCGAGCAGGCGATCGTCTGGGTCAAGCCGCTGGTGATGCAGACCGCCGGCATCATCAACGGCGCCGCAGAGGCCGATGTCGACAGCATCATGGCGGGCGCCTGAGATATCGGGCATGATGGTCTTCACAACCGGCTGCCAATCACCTTGACCTCTCCCGAACCTCCGATCCGCCCGCAGCTCGCCGTGTCAGGCGTGATTTTCCGCGACGACAAGGTGCTGCTGGTGCGCCGCGCCCGCTCGCCCGGCAAGGGCTTCTATTCGCTGCCCGGCGGCCGGGTCGAGTTCGGCGAATCGCTGCATACCGCCCTGCACCGGGAGATCGACGAGGAGACCGGCCTCAAGGTCGAGATCGTCGGCCTCGCCGGCTGGCGCGAGGTGCTGCCGACCCGCCCCGGCACCGGACACTATCTGATCATGACCTTCGCGGCGCGCTGGGCGTCCCGCGAGCCTCACCTGAACGACGAGCACGACGATTTCAAATGGCTGGCGCCGGAGGAGATCGGCGACCTCAAGGTCACCGGCGGCCTGCATGAGGTGATTGCGGCCGCCCGGCGGCTGGTTTGAGGCCCGTTTTAGCGGCTTTGGGGGGCTCGGCCGCCTTGCCTCGGGCGCATTGAGGGGGCATACCACGGCCATTCCGGAACCCCGATGATCAAAGCCTTTCTCGCTTTTGTGATCCTGTTGTCGGCATGCCTTGCGACGCCCGCCCGGGCGCAGGACGCGGCTGCGCCGTTCGACGGCGATTTGCAGCGGCTGGCCGAGATCCTCGGCGCCCTGCACTATCTGCGCGGCATCTGCGGCTCCAACGAGGGCGCCAAATGGCGCAACGAAATGCAGGCGCTGATCGATGCCGAGACCCCCTCCGGCGACCGCCGCGCCCGCATGATCGCAGGCTTCAACCGCGGCTATAACGGCTTCCAGCAGACCTACCGGACCTGCACGCCCGCGGCCACCGTGGCGATCCGCCGCTACATCGAGGAGGGCTCGAAAATCTCGCGCGACCTGACGGCCCGCTATGCCAACTGAACGGGCGATCTTCTTCGACCTCGACGGCACCCTGACCGACCCGAAGCCCGGCATCACCGGCTCGATCCAGTACGCGCTGGAAAAGCTCGGCCGGCCGGTTCCCTCGCAGGATGAACTGACCTGGTGCATCGGGCCGCCGCTCAGGGCGAGCTTTGCGATGCTGCTCGGCGGCGAGGAGCTCGCCGACCGCGCGGTCGCGCTCTACCGCGAAAGATTCGGCGATGTCGGGCTGTTCGAGAACGCGGTCTATCCCGACATCGCGGAGGTTCTGGCCGAGCTGCGCCGGGCACCGGGCCGGATGTTCGTCGCGACCTCGAAGCCGCATGTGTTCGCGACGCGGATCATCGCGCATTTCGGCCTCGGCGGCTATTTCGACCACGTGTTCGGCTCGGAGTTCGACGGAACCCGGGTCAACAAGGTCGACCTGCTCACCTATGCGCTGGCGCAGACCGGGGCCGATCCGGCCAAATCCCTGATGATCGGCGATCGCAGCCACGACGTGATCGGGGCGAATCGAAACGGCATCCGGGCGGTCGGCGTCACCTATGGCTACGGCACGCCCGAGGAGCTGACCGAGGCCGGCGCCAGCCATCTGTGCGCCACGCCGCGCGCGGTGCTGGACCATATCCACAGCTCATTCGGCTGATCGCGGCCCGGATATCCGGAATTCCCCTTTAAATGCCGGGGCCGCCGTTAACCTTTTCGAAAGATGTGGGCTAGGCGGTACCTGCATGCGTGATACATCTCGCACGTCGCAGTGGTTCGCTCCTCGGACCGCGCGCAGTCAATTTGCAGAGTTTCATGCGCCATCCAGCGTCCTTCCCCCATCACCAAGACCCGCGACCCGACCACGAGCAGAAGCAGGCCGCGCTGGGCTACCTGAACGAGGCTTGGGCTGAAGCGCGTCACGACGGCGTCGATGGCGACTGCCTCGCGCAGGCGAGCCTGTTTGCGGCGCTCGCCGAGCTCGTCGGCACCTATGGCGAGGACGCGGTGGCGAAATTTGCCGAGGGCCTCGCCGCGCGCGTGCGCAACGGCGAGTTCTCGCTGGCATTGGCCAAGCAGTAAAACGATAGCGTTTTCGAGCGAAGTGGGTCGCCAGTTCGCGTCAAGAAAACGCGTCAAACGCGAACCTACTGCTTCAGCGTCTCGAGGAACCGAACCGGCTCGCCGGTCGATGGCGTCGTGACTTCGCCCTGCCACATCACCCGCCGGCCGCGCACGAAGGTGCCGACCGGCCAGCCCTGCACCCGCACGCCGTCATAAGGCGTCCAGGCGGCGCGCGAGGCGATCCATTTGTTGGTGATGGTCTCGCTGCGCTTCAGGTCGACGATTGTGAAGTCGGCATCGTAACCGGCCGCGATGCGGCCCTTGCGGGCGATGTTGAACAGGCGCGCAGGCCCCGCGCTGGTGAGATCGACGAAGCGAGCCAGCGACAGCCGCCCGGCATTGACGTGATCGAGCATCAGCGGCACCAGCGTCTGCACACCGGTCATGCCCGACGGCGAGGCCGGATAGGTCTTGGCCTTCTCCTCCAGCGTATGCGGCGCGTGATCCGAGCCGAGCACGTCGATGATGCCCTGCTCGATGCCGTACCAGATGCCGGCGCGGTGATCGGCCGAGCGCACCGGCGGGTTCATCTGGGCCAGTGTGCCGAGCCGCTCGTAGCACTCCGGCGCGGCCATGGTGAGGTGGTGCGGCGTCGCCTCGCAGGAGGCGACATCCTTGTGGTCACGCAGGTATAGAATCTCTTCCTTGGTCGAGATGTGCAGCACGTGGATGCGCTTGCCGGTCTCGCGCGCGAGATTGACCAGGCGCTCGGTCGCCATCAGCGCCGCGGTCTCGTCGCGCCACACCGGATGCGAGCGAGCATCGCCCTCGATCCGCAGCGGCTTGCGCTCGTTGAGACGGTATTCGTCCTCGGCGTGGAACGCAGCGCGGCGCCGGATCACCTGGAAGATCCGCCGCAGGCTCTCGTCGTCCTCGACCAGCAGCGCGCCTGTGGAGGAGCCGATGAACACCTTGACGCCGGCGCAGCCCGGGGCGCGCTCGAGCTCCGGCAGATCCTGCACGTTCTCGCGGGTGCCGCCGATGAAGAACGCGAAATCGCAATGCATGCGATGGCGGCCGCGCTTGATCTTGTCGGTGAAGGCCGCTTCGGTGACCGTCAGCGGATTGGTGTTCGGCATCTCGAACACGGCGGTGACCCCGCCCATCACCGCGCTGCGCGAGCCGGTCTCGAGGTCTTCCTTCTGGGTCAACCCGGGCTCGCGGAAATGCACCTGGGTGTCCATCACGCCGGGCAGGATGTGCAGGCCCTTGCAGTCGATCACCTCGCCGGCCGAGGCCTGACTGAGTGAGCCGATCGCGGCGATGCGGCCGCCCGCGATACCGATATCGCGCACGCCCTCGCCGTCGTGATTGACCACGGTGCCGGATTTTAGAATGGTGTCAAAATGCTGATTCATCGGTCCTCGACGCCCGCTTTCGGCTGTCGCGCGGGCCTTGTTCGGCACACTCTAGCGCCTTAGCTTGGCAGGGGATATCGCGGCCTGCGCGTTTCCCAAGGAACTTGGAAAAGAGCCAATTTGCGAATGAAAGCAGCGTTTCTTCCAGATCGGGGCGTGGTCAAGGTCTCTGGCGAGGACGCCCGCAACTTCCTCAACGGCCTCATCACCGCCGACATCGCCGAGTTGCGCGCGGGACAGGCCCGGTTTGGCGCGCTGCTGACGCCGCAAGGCAAGATCATCGTCGATTTCCTGATCACCGAGATACCCTCAGGTCATGGCGGCGGCTTCCTGATCGACGCGCCGCGCGCGCTCGCCAAGGGCCTTGCCGACAAGCTCGGCTTCTACAAGCTGCGCGCCAAGGTCGTGGTCGAGAACCTGTCCGACAGCCTCGGTGTGCTGGCAGCTTGGGATGGCGAGCCGGCGGCGACGCCGGATCTCGCGTTCGCCGATCCGCGCAACCCAGCGCTCGGCTGGCGCATCCTGATCCCGGAAGATTTGAAGCAGAAGCTCGCTGAGCTGATCGGTGCCGATCTCGTCGACTCCAGCGCCTACGAGGCGCATCGGATCACCACCGGCGTGCCGCGCGGCGGGCTCGACTTCATGTATGGCGACGCCTTCCCGCACGAGACCAATATGGATCGCCTCAACGGCGTCGATTTCGACAAGGGCTGTTATGTCGGCCAGGAGGTGGTGTCGCGCATGCAGCACCGCGGCACGGCGCGCACCCGCACGGTGAAGATCGTCCTCGACGGCCCCGCGCCCGAAGCCGGCGCTACCATCCTGGCTGGCGACAAGCAGGTCGGCACCATCGGCTCAACCGCCGGCGAGAAAGGTCTCGCGCTGGTCCGCATCGACCGCGTCGCCGATGCGCTCGACGCCGGCCTGCCGCTGACCGCGGGCGGGCTGTCGATTCACCTCGCCGAACCTGACGCCGTCCGCATCACACCCAAGCAGACCGTCGCATGAGCCGTACCGCGCAACTGCACCCCGACGGCAAGACACGCTGCCCTTGGCCGGGCGAGGATGCGTTCTACGTCGCCTATCACGACAATGAATGGGGCGTGCCGGAATATGACGACCGCGCGCTCTATGAAAAGCTGATCCTCGACGGCTTCCAGGCCGGTCTGTCCTGGATCACGATCCTGCGCAAGCGCGAGAACTTCCGCAAAGCCTTCGACGATTTCCAGCCCGAGAAGATCGCGCGCTACAACGCCAAGAAGGTGCACGCGCTGATGAACGACGCCGGCATCGTCCGTAACCGCGCCAAGATCGAAGGCGCGGTCGCGAGTGCGAAGGGCTATCTGGAGATCATGGAGAAAGGCCCCGGCTTCTCGAATTTCATGTGGGACTTCGTCGACGGCAAGCCGAAGGTCAATCAATTCAAGACCACCGCGAGCGTGCCGGCCTCGACGCCGGTCTCGATCAAGGTCTCCAAGGAGCTCGGCGCGCGCGGCTTCAAGTTCGTCGGTCCCACCATCGTCTACGCCTTCATGCAGGCGACCGGCATGGTCAACGATCACCTCGTGACCTGCTTCTGCCACGAGAGCTGCAGCGGCAAGCTCCGCACACCGCGACTCAAGAAGAAATGACGGCGCGCAAATCGACGGAGACAACCCGCGCCTGGCAGCGGATGTTGTCGGGACGCCGGCTGGACCTGCTCGACCCGTCGCCGCTCGATATCGAAATCGTCGACATCGCGCATGGACTGGCGCGGGTTGCGCGCTGGAACGGCCAGACCAGCGGGGCGCACATCTTCTCGGTGGCCCAGCACACGCTGCTGGTCGAAGCCGTGATGCGCCAGCAGATGCCGCGCGTCGACATCCGCCATCGTCTCGCGGCACTGCTGCACGACGCACCGGAATATGTCATCGGCGACATGATCTCGCCGTTCAAGGCGGTGCTGTCAGGCGAATACAAAGCGGTGGAGAAACGGCTGCTCGGCGCGATCCATATCCGCTTCGGCCTGCCCGCCGTGCTGGCGGACGAGATCACCCAGCAGATCAAGGCCGCCGATCGCGGCGCCGCCTATCTCGAGGCGACGCATCTGGCGGGATTTTCGCAAGCCGAGGCCAAGCGGCTGTTCGGCCGCGATCCGGAACTGCCCGAAGCAACCGAGCGCGACTATCTGACGCCATGGACCGCAGCGCGGGCCGAAAAGCAGTTTCTCGAGCGATTCAAGGCGTTGCACGCCTCGTAGGGCGGCACCGCAAAACGTGCCGTTGGTTGCGCCGCAAAACGACGAATCGGCATGGCACCCCCGCCTTTGCCCGTTCGGGTGCAGCCGTTATAGTCCGGCACCCCCGATAGAAGGATCATCATGCTTCACGTCTGCTCGCTTGCCGCACTCTCCGACACGGTTCGCGCCACCGGCGCCAGCCATGTGCTGACCGTGATGGCCAATGTCGACCAGGTGCAGCGGCCGCCTTCCGTGCTGCCGGCCAACCACCTGAAAGTGTCGATGGACGACATCATCGAACAGATGGACGGCTTCGTTGCGCCCAACGAGTCGCATATCGAGAAGGTGCTGAGCTTCGTGCGCGGCTGGGATCGCCAAGCACCGATGGTGGTGCATTGCTACGCCGGCATCAGCCGCTCGACCGCGAGCGCATTCGCGACGGTCTGCGCCCTCAACCCGCACCGCGACGAAATGTCCATCGCCCGGATGATCCGCGAGGCCTCGCCGATCGCGGCTCCCAACCGGCTGATCGTCAGCCTCGCCGACAAGGCGCTGGGACGCGAGGGCCGGATGCTGCGTGCACTCGACGCGATGGGTCCCGGCAGCATGAGCGTCGAAGGCCGGCCCTTCCGCATCGATCTGGACTAAGCGCGGCCGGTCACGCCCGATCGCTTGAACTTCCGGTCCTCCTCACTGCACTACTAGGTTGCGACGGGCCGCCGGCTGGCCAAGTCCGGCGCGTCCTGCCGGAGGCCCAATGTTCGATTCGCCGTTCGACTTCCTGACGCTCGTCCTCGCCATCGTCGCGATCATTTTCGCGCGCAAGGCGCTGGGCCGGATCGACCTGCTGCAGCGCCGCCTGGATGCGATCGAGGCCGCGGGCGGCGCCGCCGCGCGGACGGCCATGCCGCCGCCGCTGACTCCGCTGCAGGAGTTCGAGCAGACGCCGCCGACGGCGCCTTCCGTCGCGCCGCCACCGCTCCCGGAGGCGGCTCCCGGCGAACCGGCCGCGCAGAGCGAGCCAGCCGCGGACGCTGCAGGCGCCGCACCGCCGCCCCTGCCGGAGCCGCCAGCTCCGCCGCAGCCGGCGCCCGGCTTCGAGGAGACGCTCGGCACGCGCTGGGTGGTGTGGATCGGCGGCCTGACGCTCGCTCTCGGCGGCTTCTTCATGGTGCGCTATTCGATCGAGGCCGGTTTGCTCGGCCCCGGCGTTCGCACGATGCTCGGCGGATTGTTTGCGCTGGCGCTGCTCGGCGCCGGTGAATGGACCAGGCGCCAGGAAAGCATCTCCAACATCGCGGCGCTGCCGATCGCCAACATCCCGGCGATCCTCACCGCCGCCGGCACCGCGGTGGCATTCGCCACCGTCTACGCCGCCTACGCGCTGTATGACTTCCTCGCCCCGGCAACCGCCTTCATCCTGCTCGGCATGGTCGCGCTCGGCACGCTGGCGGCCGCGCTGCTGCACGGACCCGCGCTGGCCGGGCTCGGCATCGTCGGCGCCTTCGTCACGCCGCTCCTGGTGTCGTCAGACAAGCCCGACTTCTGGTCGCTCTATGTCTACCTCGCCATCGTCACGGCGGCGGCGTTCGGCCTCGCCCGGATCCGGCTGTGGCGCTGGCTCGCGGTCACGACGATCGCCTTCGCGCTGCTGTGGACTTTCCCTTGCCTGCAATGCGGGCCCGAGATGATCGCGCCGCACGTCTTCCATGTCATCGCGGGCTTCGTGCTGGCGGCGCTGCTCGTGGTCTGCGGCTTCATGTTCGGTCCCGACGGCGACGGCGAGGAGATCGAGCCGATTTCATCTAGTGTCCTGAACCAAAAGTTCATGGCATTTTATGCCTTGGCGGGCAGATTGTAAGCGCAGAAGCGTTCGATTGAGCCGAGAATGTCGTCAGCTGATTTGGTCCATCGGAACGGCATTGGGTCAGCGTTGTGATGGTCGATGAAGGAGGCAATCTCGGCCCGTAGCGCCGCCACACTGCGATAGATGCCGCGCCTAATCTTACGCTCGGTGATGAGTGCAAAGAAGCGTTCGACCTGATTGAGCCAGGATGAACTGGTTGGCGTCAGGTGGACGTGCCAGCGCGGCCTCTTTGCCAGCCAGTTGCGGATCAACGGCGTCTTGTGGGTTGCGTAATTGTCCATGACGAGGTGGACGTCCAGATCGTCTGGAACCGCAGCTTCGATCTCATCGAGAAACTTGCGGAACTCTTTGGCACGATGGCGTCCATAGCATTTGCCAATGACCCGGCCGGTTGCGACGTCGAGGGCGGCAAACAGCGAGGTGACGCCATGGCGTTTGTAGTCGTGACTACGGCGCGCCGGCTGGCCAGGTCGCATGGGCAGCATGGGCTGGCTGCGATCCAGCGCCTGGATTTGCGACTTCTCATCGACACACAGTACGATGGCGCGCTCGGGCGGAGCTACGTAAAGGCCGACGATGTCGCGAACCTTGGCGACAAAGTCGGGGTCGGTTGAGAGCTTGAAGGTCTCCAACCGATGCGGCTGCAAGCCGAAAGCGCGCCATATACGCTGTACTGTTGAGACTGACAGCCCGCTGGCCCGCGCCATGCTGCGCGAACTCCAGTGGGTGGCCCCGGGAGGCTGGGTCTCAAGGGTGCGAACGATCACCGCCTCGATCCGGGCATCCTCAATCGTGCGTGGCGTCCCCGATCGCGGCTCGTCCCAAAGACCTTCAAGCCGATGCTCGGAGAACCGCCGCCGCCATTTGCCGACCGTGTCGGGATCGACAGCCAAACGGGCCGCCACGACCTTGCTCTGCTCGCCCTCAGCACAGGCCAGGACGATCCGAGCCCGCAGCGCCAACGCCTGAGCAGTGCTTCGACGCGACGCCAACGATGTCAACTCAGCACGTTCCACCTCATCAAGCTCCAGCGGAGCAAAGCGCCGACCCATCGCCAATCCTCCCCAAATCAGGAGAGTCCGCTATCATCGAGTCGATTTGGAGTCCGCCGAACTTTTGATTCAGGACACTAGCTCGCTCGCCGCCTATCTGCTCGGCGCGATGCTGATTGTGCTCAACAGCGCGCACGCCGACGTCGCGATGATCGGCTTTGCCTTGCTGACGGCGGGCAGCCTTTTTGTCGCCTGGCGCGCGCCTGCTGCTACCCGTGCGATCGGCGCCGCGTCGATCTTCGTGTTCATTGTGTTCGGCGAATGGGCCGTCCGCCGCAACGTCGACATGCTGGTGCTGCCTGGCGGTGCGATTCCCGGCATCGGCCCGTCCGCGACCGACGGCTCGGTCTCGCTGCATCTCGTCACCGCCGCGCTGTTCGCGGCCGCCTTCGGCATCGCCGGCTTCCTCGCGCAATTCCGTTTTACCACCACGAAGGTCACGGTGACCTGGGCCGCGGCGGCGGTGTTCACGCCGGTCGCGCTGCTGGTCGCGCTCTATGCACGCATCGCGCATCTCGACCGCTCGATCCCGTTCGCGGTCCTCGCCGTGCTGCTGGCGGCGGCCTACGCAGCCGCGACCGAGGTGCTGACCCGGCGCGACGAGCGGCGGGAGCTGTCGCCTTCGATTGCGTTGTCCGCCACCGGCGCCCTCGCCTCGCTGGCGCTGGCGCTGACCTTCGCGCTCGACAAGGGCTGGCTCACCATCGCGCTCGCGCTGGTGTCGATGGGCACGGCGTGGCTGTCGGTGCAGCGGCCGATTCCGTTCCTGCGCTGGCTTGCCGCGATCCTGGCCGGCATCGTCGTGCTGCGCATCGGCTATGAGCCGCGGATCGCGGGCGACGCCGTCGGCACCACGCCGATCTTCAACTGGCTGCTGTGGGGCTATGGCGTGCCGGCGCTGTCATTCTGGGCGGCAAGCCATTTCCTGCGCCGCAGCGGCGACGACGTCCCGCTGCGCATCGTCGAATCCGCCGCGATCCTGTTCACGGTGCTGCTTGCCTTCATGGAGATCCGCCACGCGGTCAACAGCGGCGATGTCTATTATGCCAGCGCCGGGCTGACCGAGGTCGCGCTGCAGGTCGGCGCGACGCTTGCGATGGCGATCGGACTGGAGCGGCTACGCCTGCGCAGCGGCAGCATCGTGCACAATATCGGCGCGATCCTGCTGACCGCGTTCGCCGGGCTTGCCAGCCTGTTCGGGCTGCTGGCGCTGGAGAACCCGATATTGTGGCCGCAAAGCGTCGGCGGCAGCTTCATCAACCTGCTGCTGCTCGGTTACGCGCTGCCGGCGGTGCTGGCGCTGCTGCTGTCCTATGCGGTGGCGGGCCATCGTCCTGCCGGCTATGCCAACACGATCGCCGCCGGCGCGCTGGTCCTCGCGCTCGCTTACGTCACGTTCGAGATCCGCAGGCTTTACCATGGACCGGTGCTGACGCGCGGCGAGACCACGGGCGCGGAGCAATACACCTATTCGATCGCCTGGCTGATGTTCGGCGTCGCGCTGCTCGGCATCGGCATCGTCGTCGACTCGCAGCGGGCGCGGCTCGCGTCGGCTGCGGTGATCGGGCTGACGATCCTGAAGGCGTTCCTGATCGACATGTCGACGCTCACGGGTGTCTACCGGGCGCTGTCGTTCATGTGCCTTGGCATCGTGCTGGTCGCGATCGGCTGGCTGTATCAGCGGATCCTGTTTCGCAGGCGAACCGCTCCGCCGCTCGCGCAAGCTGAGGGTTAGGACTTGCCGTCCTGAAAGGCAGCTTCAGTCGACGGACTCGGCGACCAGTCGAATCCTGAACACGGGTTTTCTGCCCTCGTCGAGCAGCTCCATGTGCCATTCGCTGTTCTGCTTCAGATTGCGCGAAATGCTGCCGAGGAAATTTCCGCAGACCTTGGTCATCTCGGCCCAGGCCACGTCGCGGCTTTCAAACTCCGTCGCGTGGTCGGATGCACCAGCGTAATCGCCATCACTAATTCGAAAAAAATATTGCGCCATATGACTACTCAAAATCAGAGTCCCCAATGTCCCGCCTCACGGCGAACGCCAGGTATTGAGTAGCGAGCAAGGCGTGGCGACCGCCATCCGTATGACTACGGCTTGGCGGCGCTATTCCCGCTAGCGCGCAGATGAAAGGTTAGTCGGTGGAGCGGCGCAATTCCGGCGCGCTCTCGACCTTGGCGGGCTCGGCCTTGACCGGCTCGAGCTTCGCGCTTCCGACCTGCGGCGTCTCAACGCGCGACACTTCGGTCTGCGAGGCATCCGCGGATCGGGTGCGTGGATGCAGCGAGCGCGGACGCGCCGCCGCGCGCGCCATCAGCATCTGCTGGCCGCCCTGATGATGGAAATCGCAATAGGCAAAGCCCATGCCGGAAACCGAGCCGCGGAACGAGCGGTCGTCCTGCTTGTCGAGATTAAAGCACGGTTCGAACGGAATGCCCTTCAGCGACGCGCAAACGCTCTGACCGCGGATCTGCAGCGTGTTGCCGGGCAGGCGCAGGTGACGGATCGGCCCCGAGCCGGAGAACTGGACCGAGCCTGCCGCGCCCAGATCGTCGAGGATGCGGCCGGCACCGCGGGTGCCATCGAAACAGGTGAACGCGAACACCTTGCCGGCGACGAATCTGCGGGCCTCATCGGCGTTCATCATGCCCGCGAATGCCGGCACGACCATTGCTCCGGCCGTGACGGCCCCCAACACCAAACGCGCAAGCATGAGCTACTCCACTGACGAGCGCGGGCACTCGCTCCTTGTTGCGCATGACCCCCGCACCAACGCTTTTCGACGTCTGCGCGAGGAAACCCGGCCCCCCGGGATCATGCCGCAAGTCTCTTTACCCGCTGCTTACCATACCAACAGTGGCAACATTGGAGCAGCTTGGTTGGTAAAGTCTGAACGTCCTCAGACTATTTTTACCACGATGCGGCCCCGGACCTGGCCACCGAGGATTTTCGCGCCAAAGCCCATGACTTCGTCCAGGGCGATTTCGTGAGTGATATCAGCCAGTTTTGCCTTATCCAGATCGCTGGCAAGGCGGCGCCAGGCGGTCCTCCGCAGTTCGATCGGACACATCACCGAATCGATGCCGAGAAGGCACACGCCCCGCAAAATGAAGGGCGCGACCGAAGACGGCAGATCCATACCGGCCGCCAGACCGCAGGCCGCGATGGCTCCGCCATACTTCGTCATCGACAGCAGGTTGGCGAGCGTGGTCGACCCGACGCTGTCGACGCCGCCGGCCCAGCGCTCCTTCGCCAGCGCCTTCGGCGCACCTGACAGTTCGGCGCGGTCGATCACCTCGGTGGCGCCGAGACCCTTGAGATAGTCGGTCTCCGACATCCGCCCGGTCGACGCGATGACGTGGTAACCGAGCTTCGACAGCACGGCGATCGCCACCGAGCCGACGCCGCCGGCGGCACCCGTGACCACCACGGGGCCGCTCTTCGGGGTGAGACCATGCTTCTCCTGCGCCAGCACCGAGAGCATCGCGGTATAGCCGGCGGTACCGACCGCCATCGCATCGCGGGCCGAGATGCCGTCGGGCAGCCGCACCAGCCAGTCGCCCTTGACGCGGGCCTTTTCAGCGTAGGCGCCGAGATGGGTCTCGCCCATGCCCCAGCCGTTGCAGACGACCTTGTCGCCCGCCTTCCAGTCCGGATGGCTGGATTGCTCGACCGTGCCGGCGAAATCGATGCCGGCGATCATCGGGAACCGGCGCACCACCGGTGCCTTGCCAGTCAGTGCGAGGCCGTCCTTGTAGTTCAGTGTCGACCACTCGACGCGGACGGTGACGTCGCCGTCCATCAGCTCGGCTTCGTCGAATTGGGTGAGTGCGGCGGTGGTACCCTTGTCCGCCTTGTCGATCCTGATTGCCTTGAACGTTGCCACGATGTGCACTCCCCGTAATCTTGGTTTCGGGGAAATGGTTTACCCCATCAGGCAGGCTGCGCAACCGGGCGGACGACGGACTTTTCGACGATCGGCAGGTTGATCAGCGCGGACAGCACGCCAAACAGCACCGACAGCCACCAGATCGGGGTGTAGGAACCGTACTGCTCGAACACGATGCCGCCGAGCCAGACTCCGAGGAAGCCGCCGACCTGATGGCTGACGAAGGCGAAGCCGTACAGCGTCGCAAACCAGCGCGTGCCGAACATCAGCGCCACCAGCGCCGAAGTCGGCGGCACCGTGGAGAGCCAGGTCAGGCCGGAGATCGCGCCGAACGCGATCGCCGAGAAGGTCGTGATCGGGAACGAGATGAAGGCGACGATCGACAGCGCGCGGGTGAAGTAGATCACCGACAGGATGTAGCGCTTCGGGAAGACGTTCTGCAGCCAGCCGACGCTGAGCGAGCCCACGATGTTGAACAGGCCGATCGCCGCGATCACCCAGCCGCCGGTCGATGCCGGAATGCCGCGGTCGGCGAGATAGGCCGGCAGATGCACTGTGATGAAGGCGAGCTGGAAGCCGCAGGTGAAGAAGCCGAGCACCAGCAGCACATAGGAGCGATGGCCGAATGCCTCCGCCAGCGCGGTCTTGAACGACTGCTGATCGGCCGGCGCGGCGTCATTCGTCTCCGCCGGCGGCGTCGAGAGCGCCAGCGACAACGGCAGGATCAGCAGCATCAGTGCGCCGAATACGAGGAGCGCGGTCTGCCAGCCGAAATTGTCGATCATCGCGACGCCGAACGGCGCGAACAGGAATTGGCCGAACGAGCCCGCGGCGGTGCCGGCGCCGAGCGCGATGCCGCGCTGCGCGGGCGGCAGCAGCTTGCTGAACGCCGACAGCACCAGGTTGAACGATGAGCCCGACAGGCCGAAGCCGATCAAGACGCCGGCGCCAAGGTTGAGCGAGAGCGGCGTCGCCGAGTAACGCATCAGGAGCAGGCCCGCGGCGTAAAGCAGTGCGCCGACGACCATCACACGCAGCAGCCCGAAGCGGTCGGCAATCGCGCCGGCGATCGGCTGGCCGAGCCCCCACAACAGGTTCTGCAGCGCCAGCGCGAGGCCGAACACGTCGCGGCCCCAGGTGAATTCATGGCTCATCGGCTGCACGAAGAAGCCGAGGCTGGAGCGCGGCCCGAAGCTCAGCAGCGCAATCGCGCAGCCACAGACGATGATGACAAGCGGCGTGCGCCACGTGCCCGACGTCGGTCGAAGATCCCCGGTGGTAACGGCCATCTTGTCTTCCCCCGCAACTGCTGCGCGGGGAGCCGCCCCGCCGAACGTTACGGGGAGTTAATGCAGGTGCATGAAAACCCCAAGAGGGGCCGGAGAAAAATATTCGCCTGCAGGGCTGCTCTGCAGAATCGGAGAGGATGATGACCGTCATTCCGGGGCACGCCGGCCGCGGAACGGGAGGCAGAAGGCCCTATCGCCGGGCGCTGGCCTGCTCGGCCGAGCTCTGGGCGGCCTCGGCGAGCTGCGCCGAGATCTTGGCGGTCTCGGCCGGGTTGCCCCAGCTCGGCGCGTCGCTGCCGTCGCCCCAGGCGCGCGGGCGATAGAAGGTGTGGACGCCGAACTTGTACATCTTCTTCATCTCGCTGACCCAAGACGGTCGCACCCAATAGGCGTGGTAGTGGGTCGAGCGGTCGACTTCCGGCAGCCACAATTCGCCGTCGAGCATCGCCCTCGCGATCTTCCTGGCGCGGTCCCACATGTCGGGCTCGCGGACGACGTCAGCGACGTTGTCGCAGGCGAAGGTGAACTGACAGGCGTAATGGCGATTCTTGTTCTGGTAGACCACGCCGCACACCGTCTCCGGATATTTGCCGGAGAAGGCGCGATTCAGCACCACCTGGGCGACCGCGATCTGGCCACGCACCGCTTCACCGCGGGCTTCGAAATAGACCGCCTCGGCGAGGCACTTCTCCGACTTGGCGCGCGACTTCTCGTCGAACAGGCCGAGCCGCTCCGCCGGCGTCTTGGTGTGCTGGTCGTCCGCATTGACCTCGCCCTTCGGCGCGATGCTCTCGCCCATCTCGCCGGCCTTGACCGGACCGTCGGCATCGACCGGCAGTGACGCCATCACCTTCATGTCGGGATCGGGCGTTGCTGCCGGCGGTACGACAACCGGCGCCTCGCCGGGCTGCCAGCGCTCGAGGTTCTCCGGCGTGCCGAGCGACGAGCCGAAGAACAGGCTGGCGGTCTGGAATGCGAACGGGTCGCGCTCGCGCGCCGCATCGGCGGGCGCAGCAGCGGGCTTTGCGGGCGCGGGCTTCAGATCGTCGAGCGGGCTGGCCTCGAGCGAGAGCGACACGTCGTTCTGCTGCGGCGACGGCTTGGCATATTGCGGCAAGGGCGGCGCGCGCAGCGCCTCCTGCAATTCAGGATCGAGCGGCGCGCTGTCGGCCGGTGCGGTCGCGGTCTTCATGCCCTTGACCGACGAATTCGATGTCGCCGGATCCTCGTTCGCCGGCGCCGTATTTGCAGGCTCCGCCGGTTCGACCTGATCGGGCCGCCGGACGACGAGGCGATCGCCCTTCATGGTGCGATCGACCTTGGGAAAATCGGATGCCTGGTAGCGCGGCGGCGGGGCTGTGATCGGATTGCGCGTCACCGTTCCGGTGATGTCGAGGTTCGAACTGTCCAGTCTTGCGAGCAGGATTTGCGGCGCTTGCGGCGCGGACGTGCCGATCGGACGGCCGAAGCTGTAGGTCGCGACCTGGATTGAGCCAACGTCCCGCGACGGCGGAGGCGAAGACGCGCTTCTGCCAGCGCTCGGCGACGCCGGGCTGCCGGGCCAGGAGCGAGGCAATATCCTGATATCCGATCTCGGTCGGCATCAGTGCGAAGATGCCAAGACCGAGACCGAAGAGCGCAAGACGTGCGCCCTTCGGCTGGTTACGCGACACAAACATCGTACGCTCACGCAACGCTTACTGAGTGCAATCGAACGCGGTACATCCGCGCAATTCGACCTTTCTCGTTGCTAAACCGTTTAGGTTGCCGCGGAGTTAATCGGCGTTGCTCGCGCGCTACACTCAAGCAATCGCGCATGTTTCGCGCGTTGCATTGCGCGCCTTGGTAAACGCGCGGCGCATGAAAGTCGTAAACAACAGGTCAACGGAGATGGTGAACAAAGTGTTGCAGGCACGGTAGCCACCCGCCGTCATTGCGAGGAGCGACAGCGACGAAGCAATCCATGGCTCGGCAAGTGGAAACATGGATTGCTTCGCGGAGCCTGTCATCGGGCGCGCGTTCGCGCGACCCGTTGGCTCGCAATGACGCTATATTTTCAGGCTGCCTCAACAAACAAAAATGGCCGGGACTTGGTCCCGGCCATCGCACTCTCTGAACTGTAAGATCGCTCACGCCTGGCTGGCGATCTCCTTGCCGAGCGCGGCCTGCGCCGCGGCGAGACGCGCGATCGGCACGCGATAGGGCGAGCACGAGACGTAATCGAGCCCGACCTCGTGGCAGAACGCGACCGACGCGGGATCGCCGCCGTGCTCGCCGCAGATGCCGACCTTGAGGTTCGGACGCGTCTTGCGGCCGCGGGTGACGCCGATCCTGACGAGCTCGCCGACGCCGTCGCGATCGACCGAGATGAACGGATCGATCTCGAGGATGCCCTTGGCGACATAGGTGCCGAGGAAGCTCGCGGCGTCGTCGCGGCTGATGCCGTAGGTGGTCTGCGTCAGGTCGTTGGTGCCGAAGGAGAAGAACTCCGCGGTCTCGGCCACCTCGCCCGCCATCAGGCAGGCGCGCGGCAGCTCGATCATGGTGCCGACCTGGTAGCTCAGCTTGACGCCGGTTTCCTTCATCACCGCGTTGGCTGTCGCATCGATCCGCGCCTTGACCAGATCGAACTCGGCCTTGGTCGCGATCAGCGGCACCATCACCTCGAGACCGACCGGCTTGCCGGTGCGCTTGCCGGCTTCGACGGCAGCCTCGAAGATCGCACGCGCCTGCATCTCGGCGATCTCCGGGTAGGCGATCGCAAGACGGCAGCCGCGGAAACCGAGCATCGGGTTGAACTCGGAGAGTTCGCGGGCGCGGTCGGCGAGCTTGCGCGGATCGGTGTTCATGGCACGCGCCACTTCCTCGATCTCGGCCTGGGTGTGCGGCAGGAACTCGTGCAGCGGCGGATCGAGCAAGCGGATCGTGACGGGCAGGCCCTGCATGATCTCGAACAGCTCGACGAAGTCGGCGCGCTGCATCGGCAGCAGCTTCGACAGCGCGGCGCGGCGCGACTGCTCGTCCTCGGAGAGGATCATCTCGCGCACGGTGCGGATGCGGGTCTCCTCGAAGAACATGTGCTCGGTGCGGCAGAGGCCGATGCCTTCGGCGCCGAACTTCACCGCGGTGCGCGCGTCGTCTGGCGTATCGCCGTTGACGCGAACGCCGAGCTTGCGGACCTCGTCGGCCCAGCCCATCAGCGTGCCGAACTCGCCGGACAGCTCCGGCTCGATCATCGGCATGCGGCCGGCCAGCACCTGGCCGACCGAGCCATCGATGGTGATGACGTCGCCGGTCTTGAAGGTGCGCGAGCCCACGCTCATGGTGCCGCGGCCGTAATCGACGCGGATGGTGCCGCAGCCGGAGACGCAGGGCTTGCCCATGCCGCGCGCGACCACCGCCGCGTGCGAGGTCATGCCGCCGCGGGTGGTGAGGATGCCTTCCGCGGCGTGCATGCCGTGGATGTCTTCCGGGCTGGTCTCGATGCGGACCAGGATGACCTTGCGCCCGTCGGCCTGCAGCTTGGCCGCTTCGTCCGACGAGAACACGATCTCGCCCGAGGCAGCACCAGGCGACGCCGGCAGGCCGGTCGCGATCACGTCGCGCTTGGCGGCCGGATCGATGGTCGGGTGCAGCAGCTGGTCGAGCGAGGCCGGATCGATCCGCGTCACCGCGTCCTTGCGCGAGATCAGGCCTTCATTGGCGAGTTCGACCGCGATGCGCAGCGCCGCCTTCGCGGTGCGCTTGCCGCCGCGGGTCTGCAGCATCCACAGCTTGCCCTGCTCGACCGTGAACTCCATGTCCTGCATGTCGCGGTAGTGCTTCTCGAGCAGCGTGTAGATCCGCGTCAGCTCCTTGAACGCGACCGGCATCGCGGCTTCCATCGACAGCTTGTCGGAGCCGGATTCCTGGCGCGCCTCCTCGGTGATGTCCTGCGGCGTGCGGATACCGGCGACAACGTCCTCGCCCTGCGCGTTGATGAGGAACTCGCCGTAAAGCTTGCTCTCGCCGGTCGAGGGATTGCGGGTGAACGCGACGCCGGTGGCCGAGGTCTCGCCCATGTTGCCGAACACCATCGCCTGCACATTGACGGCGGTGCCCCAGGATTCCGGAATGTCGTGCAGCTTGCGATAAGTCACCGCGCGGGCGTTCATCCAGGATGAGAACACCGCGCCGATCGCGCCCCACAGCTGATCGTGCGGATCCTGCGGGAAGTCGTGACCGGTCTCCTTGGCAACCGCTTCCTTGTACTTGCCGACCAGTTCGACCCAGTCGTCGCCGGTCAGGTCGGTATCGAGCGAATAGCCCTGGCCGTCCTTGAAGGTGTCGAGGATGTCCTCGAAGTGATGATGCTCGAAGCCGAGCACCACGTCCGAATACATCGTGATGAAGCGGCGATAGCTGTCATAGGCGAAGCGGCGGTCGCCGGAGAGTTCGGCCAGCGCCTCGACGGTGCGGTCGTTGAGGCCGAGATTGAGCACGGTGTCCATCATGCCCGGCATCGAGGCGCGCGCCCCCGAGCGGACCGAGACCAGCAGCGGGTTCTTGGCGTCGCCGAAAGTCTTGCCGGTCAGCTTGCCGACATAGTCGAGCGCCTTCTCAACCTGTGCTTTCAATTCCTTCGGATACGTCTTGTCGTGCTCGTAGAAATAGGTGCAGACCGAGGTCGGAATGGTGAAGCCGGGAGGCACCGGCAGGCCGAGATTGGCCATTTCCGCGAGGTTGGCGCCCTTGCCGCCGAGCAGATTGCGCAAGGTCGCCTGGCCCTCGGCCTTGCCGTCGCCGAACGTATAGACCCACTTGCCGGCCTTGATCGCAGCCGGGGCCGCCTTCTTCGCAATGGCCTTCGCCGGCGCCTTGCCAGCGGGCTTTGCGGCGGGCTTTGCAGCCGATTTGGGGGCGGCTTTCGGCGCCGCCTTCGGGGCGCTCTTCTTCAGTGCTTTGCGCGCCGGAGCGGCCTTGCGGGCTGCGGCGGAGGGCTTTGATTTCGCTGCTGTTTTCTCGGCAGTTTTCGCAGCAGTTTTCTTGGACTTCGCGACGGCTTTGGCCATGTCAGACAACAATCCGGAAGGAGGGGTCGAAGATGCGCGCCTTACACCATTTTGAGGGGTTCCGCGCAAGCCGCGAAACCCCTCTTTCCCGCTAGAGGTGCAACCAGCGCAGCAGACCCATCCCCACGAGCCCGACGAAGATCAGATAGATCGCGACGATGTAATTGAGGAGCCGCGGCATGATCAGGATCAGGACGCCCGCGATCAGAGCCACGATAGCAGGTAGATGCCCAGCGGTGATGGTCATTGAAGTTTTCTCCGGGGGTTGCTTGGAGGAGCGAATCGAGCGGCAGTTTATCCGCTGAGGGAAGTTCCCACATCAAGACGCAGGTCCCGCCGACGAGTTCCCGCAACTCACGAAAATTGCTCCAAATTGCCGCGTATATGGCGGCGGTTTTCCGGAACATCACCGCAGCCGATGCATTGGCTCGCCGTGCGCATCGGCGATGGCTGGCGCGCACCGAAAAAGAATGGAGCGAGCCATGCGAAACAGATTACTTGCCGTTGCAGCGGTTGCTGCCGCGATCACGGTGCCGGCTGTTGCCGCACAGGCCCAGACCGTTGGCGTCGTCCGCGGTGGCCCGCCGGTTGCAGTCGATGATGACGAGGGCATTACTGTCGAGCAGCGTCCGGCCTTCCGCGAGTACATCGTGCGCGAGCGCGTGCCGAACTACACGGTTCCGGATCGCATCGTGGTCGGCACAGTGCTACCGGACGCCGGCGTGACCACTTACGACGTGCCGCAACGGTTCGGCGCGACGCCCTATCGTTACACCGTCGTGAACGGTGAGACCGTTCTGGTCGAGCCGCGTTCGCGACGGATCGTTCAGGTGGTCGACTAGATCAACGTCAGCACGATCGCCTGAACGACAGTCCGGGCGCCGCGCAAGCGGATGTGCGCGAGGATCGACCGGACCAGAAAGCCCCGCCCGGTTTCCCCTCCGGGCGGGGCTCTTCCGTTCTGATGCCGTGCCGGGTTACGACTTGAGGATCGAGAGCAACGTCGAGGTCGACTTGTAGCTCTTGATCGCGGCGTCCTGGAAATCCTGCGTCCAGTTGGCCGCCTGGCGCTCCTCCGCGCTCATCGAGGAATATTGCTTGAGGATGCCGAGGCTGAACTGGCGCGGATCGCCGGCGGTCTGGCTCTGCTTCAGCGCGTCGAGCACGGCGAGACGTGTCCGCGTATTGAGTTCCTGCTTGGCCGCGAAGATCTCCTCGGTGGAGAACTTCTTGTCCTGGTTCAGCGAGATCGCCGAGAGCGAGCGGTTGTCAAGCGAGGACAGGTCGGCGAGCTGTCCGGTCTTGCGGCGGGAATCGTAGACCAGCTCCTTGCCGCTCTTCGCCGCCTCGCTCTTCTGCCGATCGAGGAAGGCGCGCACGTCGCTGGCGATGCTGCTGAAGTCGCGCGTCGTGCTCTTTGTGGGAGGCGCCGTCCCCGCCAGCGCGGCCGCGATCGGATCGCCGGAAATTCCCGATGGCGCCGTGCTCGGATCCTGCTGCGTCGCCTGATAGCCCTTCAGCACCGCGGCGCGCTGGCTGGCCCAGGTTGCGGTGGCCTTCTCCTCATCGCTCGCACCATCGAGATAATCGAGCGCGGCCTTGTAGCTGATGCTGTAGTCGCCGGTCAGGCGCGTGGTCGCCAGCGACGGCTCCATCGCCTTGTCGAAGCGCTGCTTCAGCTCGGTGGCCGCAACCACCTGCTCGTCCGGGGTGAACTTGCCGCCATTGTTGGTTGAGATCGCAAACAGCGAGCGACGGTCCAGCGTCGAGAGATCGATGGTGGTCTTGCCGTCGACGATCGGTGCCTTGACGCCGGCGACCGTGTAGAGCCGGTCGAGCGTGATACGTGCATCGCTGGTGACGCTTGCGAAATCCGGCAGCGGCGCCTTGGCGAGCTGCGCGCGGGCGGCGTCCGACAGCGTGAGGTTGGTTGCGGCGTTGGATGTCGAGGACGCCGACAGATCGCCGGCGGTGCCGTCGCCCGACAAGGTCGCCGCCAGCGAGGGCGTCGCTGCTGCCCGCGCATAGGCCGAACCATATTGGGCGTAGGGATTGGGCGTGGTGCCGATCGAGGTCATCGGGCGGTCCCTGCATTGGCGCGAGGGGCGATGTCTTAAGAAATCGTTGCTTCGTCAGGACCTTCGCAGGGCATGGTTAACAAATTGCAAATTGTGTCGAAATATTTCCAGCGCGACGCAGATCGCTGCGGCGGTGGTCTATTTGTCGACGACCCAGGCGTGGCGGCGCTGCGTGAAGACCGATTGCGACGGTGCGGGAAAATCGGGGTCCGCGAAGGCGCCGACCGCAACGCCGATCAGGTCCGGCGCGCGACCGGGCTCCCAATAGACCGACGATCCGCAATTCGGGCAGAAATGAAACACCACGGCAGATCCACTGCCGCCGATGCGGCTGTATTCGCGCGCCTCGCCCTGCGGCTCGACGTCAGCGCGCGGAAAGAACGCCGCGACGCCATAGGTGCTGCCGGTTCGCTTCTGACACTCCAGGCAATGACACAGCGCTACTGTGGTGGGCTCGCCCTGACAGGTGACGCGGAGCCGTCCGCAGGCGCATGTCGCGACCCGCGCCATCATCGCCTGCCCTTGCTGGCGACCAGCCGGTGAATGACCTTGCCGGACGAGGCACTGACGACCTCAGCGTCGAGCAGCAATTCGGCCGCTGCAAGTTCGGTCCGCACCAGCGCGGTATCGAACGCCGCGTAAAGCCGGCCATGCGCATCGCGCGCATCATCACCCGCGGTGACGCGCCAGCTCAGATAGAAGATGCCGCCGGGCTTCACGATATCGAACATGCGGCGCACCGACGGCGCGATCAGCGCGTGGTCGAGATGCATGATCACGGTCTCGCACAGCACATTGTCGAAGCTGCCGGCCGCGATGCCCGACAGATCGGGCAGTTCGGCGCGGGCAAAGCGCAGCGCCGGATAGCGGGCGCGGGGCCTCCGCGAGCAGACCCTCGGAGGCGTCATAGCCTTTGGCCGGAAAGCCGTGGGCATTGAGCCAGGCCACCTCGCGGCCGCTGCCGCAGCCGATATCGGCGGTTGCGCCGCCCTTGATGAAGAAGCGCGCGACGATTTCTTGCAGATCGACCGGCGCCGGCTGGTCGTGCCAGTCCTGCGCAAACGCCGCCGCATCCTTGTCGTAAGCGGCGAGCGTTGCGCGGTCCATCGATCAGCCCTCGATCCGGGAGAAATCCGCTACCGCGCGCGTCGCGGCCCGGATCTCGTTGAGCAGCTTCAGACGGTTTTCGCGCACCTTCGGATCGTCGTCGTTGACCTTGACCTTGTCGAAGAACGCATCGACCGCCGGACGCAGCTTGGCCATCGCGCTCATCGCGGCGGCGAAGTCTTCCTTGGCGACGGCGGCGGACGCTTCGGCCTTCACCTGGTCGATCGCCTTGGCCAGCGTCTTCTCTTCGTCGAGCTTGTAGAGCGCGGCGTCAGGCGCGCCGTCGAAGGTCCGCTTGTCCCTCTTCTCCTCGATCGCGAGAATGTTGCTGGCGCGTTTCGTGCCAGCGAGCAGGTTTTTGCCGTCGTCGCTGTCGAGGAATTTGCCGAGCGCCTCGACGCGCCGGACGACGAGCAGCAGATCGTCCTGGCCACCAAGCGAGAACACGGCATCGACGAGATCGTGGCGCGCACCCTGATCGCGCAGCTGGACCTTCAGGCGGTCGGCAAAGAAGGCTAGCAGATCGTTCGGCAGCGTTTCGGCATCGGCCTTGAGCGACAATCCGAGCAACGCGGATTTGGCCGTCTTCAGGATCGGCAGGCGCAGCGTATTCTCGACGATCAGCCTGATCGCGCCGAGCGCTGCCCGGCGCAGCGCGAACGGGTCCTTCGAACCCGTCGGCTTCTCATCGATCGCCCAGAATCCGGCGAGCGTGTCCAGCTTGTCCGCCAGCGCGACCGCGACGCTGACCGGATCGGTCGGCACGCGATCGGTCGGCCCCTGCGGCTTCCAGTGGTCCTCGCTCGCGGCGGCGACGGACGCATCCTCGCCCTGCGCCAGCGCGTAGTACTTGCCCATCAGGCCCTGCAACTCCGGGAATTCGCCGACCACTTCGGTCAGCAAATCGGCTTTCGCGAGGCGCGCGGCGCGCCTGGTCTTCGCGACGTCGGCGCCGACCAGCGGCGCGATCTCGGCGGCGAGCCGCTCGATCCGCTTGATGCGCTCCGCCTGGGTGCCGAGCTTCTCGTGGAACACGATCTGCTCGAACTTCGGCAGCCGGTCTTCCAGCTTGGTCTTCAGATCGGTCTCGTAGAAGAATTTTGCGTCGGACAGCCGCGGACGGATCACGCGCTCATTGCCGGCGACGATGGTCTTGCCGCCGTCGGGCGCCTCGATATTGGCGGTCAGCACGAACTTGTTGGTCAGCTTGCCCGTCTTGGGATCCCTGACCACGAAGCACTTCTGGTTGTTGCGGATGGTGGCGCGGATCACTTCATCCGGGATCGACAGGAATTCCTTCTCGAACGATCCCATCATCACCACCGGCCATTCGACGAGGCCCGAGACCTCATCGACCAGCACCTGGTCCTCGACCAGTTCGAGGCCCTGCGCGAACGCCAGTTCCTTGGCGTCCTCGAGGATGATGTCCTTGCGCGCCTGCGGATCGAGGATCACCTTCGCGGCCTTCAGCTTGGCCTCGTAATCCTCGAAGCGGCGCACGGAGATCGCACCCGGCGCCATGAAGCGATGGCCATAGGTGCTCTGCCCGGCCTCGATGCCGTCGACGGAGAACTTGACGATGTCGGGCTCCTCGGTCTCCAGACCGAAGGTCGCGGTGATGGCGTGCAGCGGGCGCACCCAGGTGAGCGAGCCTGATTTCGCCGAGCGCGCGCCCCAGCGCATCGATTTCGGCCAGGGGAAGGTCCGGATGATCACCGGCAGCATCTCCGCGATCACGTCGATCGCAGCGCGGCCGGGCTTTTCGATCAGCGCGATGTAGAAGTCGCCCTTCGCGTCTTTCTGGATCTTTGCCTCTTCCAGCGACGTGAGACCGGTCGCTTTCAGAAAGCCCTGCACCGCCGCATCGGGGGCGCCGATCTTCGGGCCGCGACGTTCGGTCTTCAGGTCGGGCTGGCGCGCGGGGATGCCGTGCACGGTGAGCGCAAGACGGCGCGGGGTTGCGAACGCCTTGGCGCCCTCGTACACCAGGCCTTCAGCGACCAGCTTGTCGGTCACCATGCGGCGCAGATCGTCGGCCGCTTTCGCCTGCATGCGCGCGGGAATTTCTTCGGAGAACAGTTCGAGGAGAAGATCGGGCATCAGACCGCCCTGCCCGTTTCAGTGTGGATCCATGCCTCGCCGCAGGCCTTCGCCAGGTCGCGCACGCGGGCGATGTAGCTCTGCCGCTCCGTCACCGAGATAACGCCGCGGGCGTCGAGCAGGTTGAACACGTGGCTCGCCTTGATGCACTGGTCGTAGGCCGGCAAGGCCATCAGATGTTCCTTTTGATTCCCACCCTCACGCCAGCCGGCGGCGAGATATTTGCGGCAGGCGTCCTCGGCCATCCTGAACTGCTCGAACAGCATCGCGGTGTCGGCGTGCTCGAAATTGTGTCGCGAATATTCCTGCTCGGCCTGCAGGAAAACATCGCCATAGGTGACCTTCTCGGCGCCCTCGCGGCCGTTGAAGTTGAGGTCGTAGACGCGGTCGACGCCCTGCACATACATCGCGAGCCGCTCGAGTCCGTAAGTAAGCTCGCCCGCGACCGGCGCGCATTCGACGCCGGCGACCTGCTGGAAGTAGGTGAACTGCGACACTTCCATGCCGTCGCACCAGCATTCCCAGCCGAGGCCCCAGGCGCCGAGCGTCGGGCTTTCCCAGTCGTCCTCGACGAAGCGGATGTCATGGACGGCGGCGTCGATCCCGATCGCGGCCAGCGACTTCAGGTACAGGTCCTGAAGGTTCGGCGGCGACGGCTTCATGATCACCCTGGAACTGGTAGTAGTGCTGGAGGCGGTTGGGGTTTTCGCCGTAGCGACCGTCCTTGGGCCGCCGCGAGGGCTGCACATAGGCCGCGTTCCAGGGCTTGGGCCCCAGCGCGCGCAGCGTGGTCGCGGGATGGAAGGTGCCGGCGCCCATTTCCATGTCGTAGGGCTGCAGGATGACGCACCCCTGCTCCGCCCAGAACCGCTGGAGGGCCAGGATGAAGCCCTGGAACGAACGTTCCGGGCGCATGTGGTCAGGCAGGGCATCCATCGTTGGAATCGATCTCGCGAGGGGGTGTGAGGCGCGCGGGACCGTATCGGCGGCAGCCAATGGAATCAAGGCGATGGAGGATGTTTCTGCACCTCGCCCCGCTTGCGGGGAGAGGTCGAAATTCGCGCGCAGCGCGCATTTCGGGTGAGGGGGACTCTCCGCGAACTTAGGTCTTTCGAATCTGCGGAAACAGCCCCTCTCCCCGCAAGAGCGGGGCGAGGGAGATCCAAGCCCTAGCCCGGGCGATAGGCCCCGGTCACGGGGTCGCGGCGCAGGGTCTTGATTTCGCCCGCGCGGGTGGCCTCGGCCACGCGGGACAATCGCGCCTCTTCGAGTTCCTGGTTGATCCGGACGGCCGTCTTGTACGCCCAGCGGACCACGGCCAGGCTTCCCAAGACGCCTGCGAATGCAATCAGCGGCGGCATCGGTCGATCCTTGTCGTTCACGTCTGTCAGGCCCCCAACGACAGGCATTCTCGCGCAAGGCGGCCTGCGCCGCAATCGCGGTTTTGGGGCTAAATGGCGCGCTCACATCCCTGTGTTCACAGCCCGAATCTGGCCCAAATCGCCCGGGTTTCCAGCGCCGAGATCACCTCGTCCGGCAGCGCGGCCAGCCCGTCCAGCGCCGCCAGCGACCCTGCCCCCGGCGCCCGCCGGCCGAGCAGGCCGGACAGCAAGCCGCTGGCCGGCGCAATCACCGGGGTCAGCACCTTGTCGCCATAGCGGGCCCGTAGCGTGGAGCGGATGTCGCCGATGCCGTCGGCGAGCCCGAGACCGATCGCGGTATCGCCGGCCCAGTATTCACCGGTAAACAGCATGTCGTCGGCGCCCTTGAGGCGGCTGCCGCGGCTCTGCTTCACCAGCGCGATGAAGATCGCATGGATCTCGCGCTGGATCGCCTTCAGCCGGGCAACGTCGTCCGGGTTCTCGGGAAGGAACGGATCGAGCATCGCCTTGTGGCTCCCCGCCGTATACAGCCGGCGCTCGACCCCGATCTTCTTGATCAGCCCCTCCAGGCCAAAGCTGCCGCCGACCACGCCGATCGAGCCCAGGATCGAGGACGGGTCGCAATAGATCTCGTCGCCCGCGCAGGCGATCATGTAGCCGCCGGACGCCGCGACGTCCTCGACGAACACCAGCACCGGCAGCTTCTTCTCGGCGGCGAGTTGCCGGATGCGCAGATAGATCTGCCGCGACTGCACCGGCGAGCCGCCCGGCGAATTGATCACCAGCGCTACCGCCTTGGCATTCCGCGTGCCAAAGGCGCGCTCCAGCATCTTGGCGACGCCGGAGAGTGTCATGCCGGGCCGCAACGGCGTCACCGCGCCGATCACGCCTGCCAGCCGCACCACCGGCACGACGGCCGCGCCGCGCCTGAAGCGCGCCGGCAACACTGCCTGCACGCGTTCGAGCAGTCCCGAACGTCCAGCGTGATCACTTATTTGTTCACTCATGCCGTTACCTCGAATTAACCACTTTTTATCACGCCACTGTCATTGGAATCCGTGGAACGCGTTTTGCATTTTGTCATTGGGGCTGCAATGCGCGGGCGGAGAGGGACTCATGAAAATCTATCTGCTGATTTTGCTGATCGGTACACTCCTGGCGGCGATCCACTTCACGTCCACGCCGGACCGCCAGTCGGAAACGGCTTCGCAGTGATTTAGTGCCTCTGACGACGTGGGCAGCATGCCTGCCCGCTAAAGCGCAATGCCATCGCGCCTTGGCTTCTTGTTCGAGCATGATCTTTTTAGCGCCGCGCCAGCGGCAAATCCCCCTTCCCGGCCAGAATCTCCTGCACCCATTTATTGGGCACGCCTGACTCTTCATTGAGCAGCAGTGCGGCATGCAGCCGCGTCGGCGCCCGGCCGCCCTTGGTCGCCCGCACCAGGATTCGGATCGCCGGCGACGCCCCGTCGCCGTGAACGGGCAGGATCTCGACACTGCCAAAACCACGGTCCAGCGCAGCCAGCACCTCGGCAATGCCGTCGGCCCGCCAGATCAGCGCAAGCTGCCCGTTCGACTTGAGAATCCGCCGCGCCGCGTGAACCCAGCCGGCCAGCGTGGTCGCGCTCGCGACATGGGCGCGCTCGCGCACACCGTCCGGCGAGGCGCGGTGCCGCGACGGATCGTTGAACGGCGGGTTCATCAGCACGACGTCGGCGCTATCCGGCCCGAGGCCGGCATCATCGAAGGCTGCGGCGCCGGCTTCGACATCAAGCACGATCACCTTCGCCATGATCGCGTTGGTGGCGGCATTATTCCGCGCAAGCTCGGCCAGGGCCGGGTCGATTTCGACCAGGACGAGATCGATCCCCCTCACCCGCCGCGCCACCGCCAGCCCGGCCGCGCCGACGCCGGAGCCGAGATCGACGACGCGGTCGCCTGATCGAGCCGGCGTCGCCGCGGCGAGCAGGATCGCGTCATGGCCGGCGCGGTGGCCGCTGCGGGGTTGCCGCAGGCGCAATTGGCCACCGAGAAATCCGTCTTCGGTGATCCCGGCG
This sequence comes from Bradyrhizobium sp. USDA 4506, assembly GCF_054058795.1. Classification (NCBI taxonomy): domain Bacteria; kingdom Pseudomonadati; phylum Pseudomonadota; class Alphaproteobacteria; order Hyphomicrobiales; family Nitrobacteraceae; genus Bradyrhizobium; species Bradyrhizobium sp. USDA 4506. The sequence continues at coordinate 4,736,956 of NZ_JBSSBM010000002.1, forward strand.
GCCGGAGACTCGCTTTTTGACGCGTTTTCTTCACGCGAACCGGGGCCCATTTCGCTCGAAAACGCTCTAGTCATCGGCCCGCAATTCGTGGCCGAGGCCGGCATCGGTCAGGAGCTGGCGGGCCTCGTGGTTGTCGTCCTCATGCACCAGGATCCGCCGCGGCAGCACGCCGAGCGAGCCCTCGATGATGCTCATGTTCTGGTCCAGCACCAGATGATGGATGTTAGCGCTGTCGAGCAGCGCGCCGATGGCGGAGACCAGCACCATGTCATTGGTCCGTACCAATTCCCGCAAAATACGCTCTCCTGTCGCCCCGGCAGTGCGGCACTTGCGCCACATGTCAATAACTTGATGGCCTTGCCGCTGCACCGCTCAGTTTCTATTGTTATAGCTGAGCATAGTGCGTATTCGGCAAAATTGGAGACCAGCGTGGCGGTTATTGTACCCTTCGAAAGCCCGTCCAATGCTTCGATCGACGGGCTGGTGGGACTTCTCGCCGCCGACATGGAGCGCGTCAACGCGACGATCCTTTCGCGGACCGGCTCCGAGGTCACCATGATCCCCGAGGTCGCCAATCACCTGATCTCCTCCGGGGGCAAGCGGTTGCGCCCGATGCTGACGCTGGCAATGGCCCAGCTCGCGGACTATTCCGGCGACGGCCATATCAAGCTCGCCGCCGCGGTTGAGTTCATGCACACCGCGACCCTGCTGCATGACGACGTGGTCGACGAGAGCGAGCTGCGCCGCGGCAAATTGTCCGCGCGGATGCTGTGGGGCAACGAGGCCAGCGTGCTGGTCGGCGACTTCCTGCTCGGCCAGGCGTTCCGGATGATGGTCGAGGTCGGCTCGCTCCGCGCACTCGACATCCTCTCCGCCGCCGCCGCCACCATCGCCGAGGGCGAGGTGATGCAGCTTGCCGCCGCCAAGAACACCGCGACCACCGAGGACGAATATCTCGCGGTGATCCGCGGCAAGACCGCGGAGCTGTTCGCCGCCGCCTGCGAGGTCGGCCCCGTGATCGCCAACCGTCCGAAGGCCGAGCAGACCGCGTGCCGCTCGGTCGGCATGAATCTCGGCATCGCCTTCCAGCTCGTCGACGACGTGCTCGACTATGGCGGCAAATCCGCAAAACTCGGCAAGAATGTCGGCGACGATTTCCGCGAGGGCAAGATCACGCTCCCGGTGGTGCTCGCCTTCCGCCGCGGCAATGATACCGAACGCAAGTTCTGGATCCGCGCGCTGGAGCGCGGCGAGATCGGGTCGGCCGACCTCGATCACGCGATCGGGCTGATGACCAAGCACCGCGCCCTGGAAGACACCATCAGCCGCGCCCAGCACTACGGCGCGATGGCGGTCGACGCGCTGGCGCTGTTCCCACCCTCGCCGATGAAGACCGCGCTGGAAGAGGTCGTCGCGTTCTGCCTGGCGCGCTCTCATTGATCTAGGCACTCGCGAACAACAAGACGGTGTCGTCCCTGCGAAGTAGGGATCCATGCTCTGCGGCCGAAGTTGTGACGGGGACTCGTCGTTCCAACATCGCACAATAAGCAGCATCGGCGGTTATGGGTCCCTGCTTTCGCAGGGACGACACCCAGTTTGTTGCACCGCCCGTCGCAAAATATTTGTCGTCCTGGCGCAAGCCAAGACCCATGGCCACCGAATTTGATGGTGAAAGAGATCGCGGCCCCGGCGTCGCGCAACAATTGCCATTTGGGGTAATGGGTCCTGGCATTCGCCAGGACGACATCGAGTTTGTTGGCCCGGGCAACTCAGGTGTATGGCTCACCCAACAACGTCGGCACGATCGACGGTGTCGTCCCTGCGAAAGCACTAGCGTATATACATATCCTCCGCAGTCTTTCCGGAGTCTTCTCAAAGAGTTGGCCGAAAACCGCAGAGAACTTACTCATCTGCACTAGGGTTGCGCCCGCCGATTTCGGCTCTCGCCTAGTAGCTAACCCCTTGATGATGAGTCGGTTTTCTAGCCTCGAAGAGATGTGTAAATGCCCTAGTGCGAAAGCAGGGACCCATACTCCGCGGCGAGAGTTGTAGGTGGGTCTCGTCATTCTAGCGTCACGCAAATAACAAGCATCGGTGGTCATGGGTCCCTGCTTTCGCGGGGGCGACACCAGGGTTTGCTGCACCGGCGCCCGCTACTCCTTCACCGGCACCCAGATCTCCAGCCCGCCATTGCCGGTACTCGCATCGAACTTCTCGTCGTAGCGCTCGAAGTTCGGCGCGTCCGCGACCTTCATGCCGGATTGCGGCAGCCAGCGATTCCAGATCGTGTTGACGGTGCGGCGGATGGTCGAGATGTGGTCGGCGTGGGTGAACACGACGTATTTCTGCTCGGGAATCCGGACGCGCGCGAACTCGCGCGGCAGGTCGGAGAAATCGGCGACCTCGACGCCGGCGATGTAATCGAAATTGCCGGCATCATCGCCATTGCAGCAGACGCCATAGGCGACATTGCCGATCTGACGGGGAATATGCACACATTGCTGGTGGAAACTCTGCCACTGGTTCGGAATGCCGGCATCGCTGCCATTGCCGTGGTTGTAACGCTCGCCGATGCCGGCGACGAGGAACGCCTTCCCGGTGGCGATGCGCGGCGGATCGATGTGGTCGAGAGCTGTCGAGATCATGGTGATCGGCTCCTGGAGATTGAGTGTCGTCAGACACGTTGTCGCGCGCACCGTCTCGGGCGTGACGCCGAAATGGTCGCGAAACGCGCGGGTGAATGCTTCGTGGGAGCCGTAATCCGCATCCAGCGCGAGGCTGAGAATATCGGGCGCACCGGCCGCGAGTTGGCGCGCGGCTTCGCTGAGCCGCCGGGCCCGCACATAACGCATCACCGAGAACCCGGTCGCCTCCGCGAACGCCCGTACCAGATGGAAGCGCGAGACGCCGGCTACGGCGGCAATCTCGTCGAGCGTCAGCGGCGCGCCGAGATGGCTTTCGATATACCAGAGCGCCTTCTGGGCTGGATTCATGGATGACGGCTTTCCTGCAAAGCTCGGGCATCATGCACGGCTGCCGCGCGCGGCATTTGACAGTCCTTGCTGCCCGACGGCGAAACCGCGGTTCCGCTCCACGGAAATTTACCCGCAAAGCCGTCGCTGGCAACAATGTTGCAATCGTGCATACTCGCCAACGCATCGATCCGACGGCTCATCAAGCTGCCCGATAATCAAGACTGCAAGAGCCGCGGCCAGCATGTCAGGGAGGACAATGATGCACCACCAACGCTTGAGCTATGCCAACTGCGTCAAATCAGCGGCGCTTGCGGGGCTTTTGACCATCGCCGTCGCCAGCGCCGCCAACGCGCAGAAGAAATACGATCCGGGCGCAACCGACACCGAGATCAAGGTCGGCAACATCATGCCCTATTCCGGTCCGGCGTCGGCCTACGCCACGATCGGCAAGACCGAAGCCGCCTATTTCAACAAGCTCAACAGCGAAGGCGGCATCAACGGCCGCAAGGTCAACTTCATCTCCTACGATGACGCCTACTCGCCGCCGAAGATGGTCGAGCAGGCCCGCAAGCTGGTCGAAAGCGACGAGGTGCTCCTGATCTTCAATCCGCTGGGCACGCCGGGCAATACCGCGATCCAGAAATACATGAACGCCAAGAAGGTGCCGCAGCTGTTCGTCTCCACCGGCGCGGCCAAGTGGAATGATCCGAAGAACTTCCCGTGGACCATGGGCTGGCAGCCGAGCTACCAGGTCGAAGCGCGCATCTATGCCAAGTACATTCTGCAGAACTATCCGGGCAAGACCATCGGCGTGCTCTATCAGAACGACGATTTCGGCAAGGACTATCTGATCGGCCTGCATGACGGGCTCGGCGACCAGGCCAAGAAGCTGATCGTCGTCGAATCCTCCTACGAGACTTCGTCACCGACGGTGGATTCGCAGATCGTGCAGATCAAGGGCGCCAACCCCGACATCTTCGTCAACATTGCAACGCCGAAATTCGCGGCGCAGGCGATCAAGAAAGCCGCCGAGCTCGACTGGCATCCGGTACAGTTCCTGACCAACGTCTCCGGCTCGATCGGTGGCGTGATGAAGCCGGCCGGCTATGAAGCGAGCCAGGGCGTGCTGTCCACGGCGTATCTCAAGGACCCCAAGGATGCCGAGTGGAAGAACGATCCGGCGATGACCGAGTGGCGCGCCTTCATGACCAAGTGGTATCCCGAAGGCGACCTCGACGACGCCGCCACCGTATTCGGCTATGGTGTCGCCAAGGGGCTCGAGCAGGTGCTGCGGCAATGCGGCGACAATCTCACCCGCGAGAACCTGATGAAGCAGGCGGCTAGCCTCAACCTCGAGATCGGCATCTATCTGCCCGGCACCAAGATCAAGACCGGGCCGGACGACTATGCGCCGATCGAGCAGTTGCAGATGATGCGCTTCAAGGGCGAGAGCTGGGAGCGGTTCGGCCCCATCATGAGCGGCGAGAAGAGCAGTTGAGGGCTTTCCTCCACAACTTTGCGGTTCGTGATGCCCGGCCGTGCGCCGGGCATCCACGTCTTCGACATGATTCACGAGCAAGACTTGTCGCAAGCAAGACTCGTTACGAGCAAGATTTGCGATGACCGGAACCCAGACCAGCCGAAGCGCCGCCGTTCTTCAAGCTCAAGTGTCCGGCCACCACGAATTCCAGGCACATCCTGCGATCGGAAGGACAACAACAATGAAAATCACCGACGTCCGCGCCTACCATATCCGCATTCCCTACGACGCCGGGCCCGCGAGCTTCCGCCAGGGAGCTTCCGCGATCTCGGCGCTCGACATGGTGCTGGTCGAGGTTTCGACCGATGCCGGCCTCACCGGCTGGGGCGATGCGTTCGCCTATGTCTGCCCGAAGACGAGTTGCACGGCGGTGGCCGAGATGATCGCACCGCAGGCGCGCGGCCTCGAGGTGCCCGACGCCGCCAGCATCCCCGCCGCGATGGAGCAGATCCAGCGCAACCTGCATCTGTTCGGCCGCTACGGCATCACGATGTTTGCGATCTCGGCGCTCGACATCGCGCTATGGGATCTCGCCGGCAAGGTGAAGGGCGTGCCGCTGCATCAACTGATCGGCGGCGCGAAGCGCAGCACGATCCCGGCCTATGCGAGCCTGATGCGGATCGGCAATCCGGCGCATATCGCCGCCGAATGCAAGAAGGCGATCAAGCTGGGCTATTCGGCGATCAAGCTGCACGAGACCACCGTGCCTGCGGTCACCGCCGCGCGCGAGGCGATCGGCCCCGACGTGCCACTGATGGTCGACATGAACTGCCCGCTGGACGGACCCGCGGCGATCCAGTTCGCGCGCGACTGCAAGCAGGCCGCGCCGCTGTTCCTGGAGGAGCCGGTCTGGCCGCCGGAGGATTTTGCGACGCTCGCCGAGGTGCGCAGAGAAGGCCGGCTCGATATCGCGGCCGGCGAGAACGCCTGCACCGTGCATCAATTCCGCCAGATGATGACCGCGGGCGCGGTCAGTCACGCGCAGCCCTCCGTGATCAAGGTCGGCGGCATCACCGAATTTCTGAGGGTGGCCGTCCTCGCCGACGAGTTCGGCGTCCAGGTGATTCCGCACTCGCCCTATTTCGGGCCGGGCTTCCTCGCCACGCTGCATCTGATGGCGATCCGCGACGCCGGGCTGATCGAGGTGTTCTTCATGAAGCGTCCCGCCTGCCTGTGGGGCGACCGCATCGACGTCGACGCCAACGGCCATGTCGCCGTGCCGCAGGGACCCGGCCTCGGCTACGAGCCGGATCGCGACGTGATGGAGCAGTATCGGGTGGCGTAGCTGAGACCCTGTCATTGCGAGGAGCGAAGCGACGAATCAATCCATCGTTCCGCACGCGCGGTGGGATGGATTGCCTCGCTTCGCTCGCAATGACGATTTCCTACTTCGTCCCGTCCTTCGCAGCCGGCGCGGCATCCTTCGCCGGCGGCGCGTCGGCTTTCTTCTTCAGATCCTCGGTCAGCTTGACCTGCGCTGTTTGCAGATCGGTGACGAGCTTCTGCAAGCTCGCGACCGAACTCTGCAAGCTCGCGATCTGTCGGTTGGCGGCGTCGAGCTTCTGCTGATGATCCGACGTGAGCTTGTTGATCGTCTTCTGCAGGAAGTCGACATTGCTCTGCAGACAGCTGGTGCGCCGCTCCATGGTTTTCTCGACGGTGCAGATCTCGATGCCGGGAACGTCCTGCGCATGCGCGGTTCCGGCGACGCCGAGTGCGAGCGGTGCCAGCAAGGCGAGAACAAAACGAGCGGTCATCGGCGTCTCCAGGCAAATGCGTCATTCACAGTTTTGTGCTCGCGACGCTGAAAGCGAGGCAGACATACCACACTGAAACCGCATTCAAGCGGTGTGCTTCACCCATTACGGGACTACTCGTGGGGACGGGGGCCTTCGGAACTTGTTTGGTTCGATCCCTTTTGGCTCGACCTTGGGCAGTGGAGACAGATCGCATGGCAACGCGCGAAAAACGGTTGGCGCAATTCGACGGCAATGGCGAACCTGCGCCGGAACAGCGCGTGGAAGTACTTTGTGAGGATCATAGCGGAACGTATCAGCTGCCGTTCGCCTGCCGCTTCGTCAACGGCCAGTGGCGCAATGACACCACCGGCGGCGCGCTGGAAGCCAATGTCATCGCCTGGCGGAAGCCGCGCGAGAAGCAGGCGGGCATGGCCTGAGGCCGGCATCGGCGCGCGCTGTTTCAAAACGCGACGCGCGCACACCGTGCCTTAAGATTTGGAACGCGGGTGGAACGAACCGCGTCCGAATCACTGATCGAGCAGCGTACTGCGTTGTTCACGGCTAGATGTGGTCATCAGCCCCAGGCTGCGCACCACATACAGAAGCATGACGATCGGCCGCAGCCAGCGGCCGATAACAAAAGTTAACTCCTCCGCAGACGACATTGCGATCCCTCCTCTCTGTCCTGCCTGGCGATCATTTCCACGGCGTGATCGGCGGCACCGCTTCGGTCGCCGGCGGCACGTCCACGGTCTTGAAATCGGCCGGGCTGACGATCTCGAGGTATTCCATGTCCTTCGAGTAATCGAACAGGTAGTGGGTGATGCCGGGACGCTGATGGATGACGTCGCCGGCCTCGACAAGCGTCTCCTTGTCCTCGTACATGAAGCGCGCCCAGCCCTTGGTCATGATGACGATCTGAAAATCGCACAGATGCTTGTGCCAGCCGGTGCCCTGCTCCGGCGGCATGTCGGGATTGGCCTTGACCAGGTGGCAGATCACCTGCCCGCTGGTGGCATCGGCGATGCCGAGATCGCGATACAGGAAGAAGTCGCGCAGACCTCCGCCCTTGAACTCGGTGTCACCGGGTTTGACGTGGGAGAATTTGCTGACGACGGCGTGCTGGTTCATTTCAAGCCTCCACGGTTCTCGTGTTCGCGAGATCGCGGCGCGGCTCGGCGTCCAAATTTTCGGCAGCGTCGCATCGTCGCGGTCACAGCTCGGTCATGCCATGCGAAATCCTTGCCAGCCGGATTGGGCTGCGGCGAACCGTCTCGCCATGCGCTGATATCGCCGCGGAAGCATTTGGAGCGAGGCGCGAATTTGCGCCTCAGTGGCTGTCGCGCGCGTCCGTCGCGCATGGCAGGTACCCGACGCCGGTGGCACGTCCATTGAGCAAGGCTTGCCTCGTGCTTGAGCCGCCGATGCAGGCAGGCCGGCACGGGCGCTGCCTAATATTCGACCTCGAGCTCCTCGACGTCGGCCGGCTCCGCCTTTGCGGCCTCGATCCATTCCTGCATCTCGGGCATCGTCATGATGGTGCTGGCATACACCGCAAGTGCAGGCTCGAGCTTGACGTCATAGGTCATGAAGCGGGTCACGACCGGCGCATACATCGCGTCCGCCATGGTGCGGCGCTCGCCGAACAGGAACGGCCCGCCCGACGCGCCTAGGCAATCGCGCCAGATGGTGCAGACGCGATCGATGTCGGCCTGCGCTCGCGACCAGATCTTGAAGCCGGGGAAATGGCCCTTGAGATTGACCGGCAGCGAAGAGCGCAGCGTGGTGAAGCCGGAATGGATTTCGCCCGAGATCGAGCGGCAATGCGCGCGCTGAATCCGGTCTTCCGGCAACAGCCCGGCATGCGGCATGATCTCGTTGAGATACTCGCCGATCGCCAGCGTATCCCACACCGTCGCACCGTCGTGGCGCAGGCAGGGCACCAGGATCGAGGACGACAGCAGCAGCAGCTCGGCGCGGGCCGACGGGTCGTCGGGCGCGGTGACCACCTCCTCGAAGTCGAGCCCGGCGAATTTCGCCAGCAGCCAGCCGCGCAGCGACCAGGAGGAGTAATTCTTGCTGCTGATGGTGAGTGTCGCTTTCGCCATATCGGTCCCTCACGCCTGAACGCGTCCTCAGCTCCCGGATATCGCGCGCCGGTTCAGCCGCCGCGCACCCGGAGCCATCAGCTTTTGCAGCAAGCCACGTGCCAATTTGCCGGGCGGCCGGCCCGCCTCTGGCGTCGATATTGCATGGCAAGCCAGGCCACGGGTGGATGCGTATGATGTCAATGATGTACCAAGCCTATCAGAACCACATGGACCTCACGGCGCCATGGCGGACCGGGGCTGCAGCGGCGCTGAAATACCTCAATCTGGTGCCGCAGGGCGCCGCTGACCGGATGTATGGCCGGCTCGCGGCCGCGCTCGAGCTGATCTCGCGCTCCAGCCTGACCTACGCGCGGCCCCCTTATGGCATCGGCAGCGTGACGGTCGGCAACAGGGAGTTAGAGGTGACCGAGGAGGTCGCCTATGCCACGCCGTTCGGCTCGCTGCTGCATTTCAGGAAGGTGGACGGACCGGAGCAACCGCGGCTGCTCTTGGTGGCGCCGATGTCCGGGCATTTTGCCACCCTGCTGCGCGGTACCGTGAAGACGCTGCTGCAGGACCACGACGTCTACATCACCGACTGGCACAACCCGCGCGACATCCCACGCAGCAAGGGCCGCTTCGGGCTCGAGGATTACACCGACCATCTGATCGACTTCCTCGGCCAGCTCGGCCCGCGCGCGCATATGGTGGCGATCTGCCAGCCTTCGGTGTCGGCGCTGGCGGCCGCCACGATCATGTCGGAGGACAATCACCCGGCGCGGCCGGCCTCGCTCACCCTGATGGCCGGGCCGATCGACACAAGGATCCAGCCGACCAAGGTGAACGAATTCGCCAAGAGCAAGCCGATCAAATGGTTCGAGGACAATCTGATCAATTACGTGCCGATGCAGTGCAAGGGCGCGTTGCGTCAGGTCTATCCCGGCTTCGTGCAGCTCACGGCGTTCGTGTCGATGAACCTGGAGCGGCACATCAAGCAGCACATCGATCTCGCCGATCATCTCGCCAAGGGCGAGACCGCCAAGGCCGCTGTGATCAAGACCTTCTACGACGAGTATTTCGCGGTCATGGATCTGCCGGCGGAGTTTTACATCGAGACGGTGCGCGACGTGTTCCAGGAGCATCTGTTGCCGCAGGGCATGCTGATGCATCGCGGCCGCCCGGTGACTCCGGCGGCGATCCGGCGCATGGGGTTGATGACGGTGGAAGGCGAGAAGGACGACATCTGCTCGATCGGCCAGACGCTCGCCGCGCAAGACCTCTGCACCGGAGTCCGCACCTATCGCAAGGTGCATCACATGCAGGCCGGCGTCGGCCATTACGGCGTGTTTTCCGGCAAGCGCTGGAACAACGAGATCTACCCGCTGCTGCGCGACTTCGTGCATGTGAATTCGTGACAGATTCCCCGTAGCCCGGATGAAGCGAAGCGCAATCCGGGAAGGTGTTTCCGCGGAGAAGCCGCCCCCGGATTTCGCTCCGCTTCATCCGGGCTACGAAATCTCGCCTCCCGACAATGCTCCATCTGTATCGTTGCGCTCCTCGCAATGACGGTGTGGCGCTAGCCATGCCTGCCCTCGCGCAGTAGTCTCCCCGGCCACGACGACCCGCTTCCGAAGAATCGTCCAGGGAGAAACTCCATGCGCGCGCCCACTGCCTTCCGTGCCCTCACGCTTGCCGTGATCGGCGCCCTCGCCTTCACCTCAGCCGTAACTGCCGCCGAAGTCCATGTCATGATCTCGGGCGGGCTGACGGCGGCCTACAAGGCGCTGGTGCCGGAGTTCGAACGCAAGACCGGGCACAAGGTGGTGACCGCCTTCGGGCCGTCGATGGGTACCACGACGAACGCCATTCCGGTGCGGCTGGAGCGCGGCGAGCCGGCCGACGTGCTGATCATGGTCGGCTATGCGCTCGGCGATCTCATCAAGCAGGGCAAAGTGCTGGCCGACAGCCGCGTCGACCTCGTGAAGTCGCCGATCGGCATCGCGGTGAAGGCCGGCGCGCCAAAACCGGACATCGGCTCGGCCGACACCGTCAAGCAGGCGCTGCTGGCGGCGAAGTCTGTCGCCTATTCCGACAGCGCCAGCGGCGTCTATGTCTCGACCGAGATGTTCGCAAAGCTCGGCATCGCCGATCAGATGAAGGACAAGGCGCGGATGATCCCGGCGACCCCGGTCGGCGAGATCGTCGCCAAGGGCGAGGCCGAGATCGGCCTGCAGCAGATCTCCGAGCTGAAGCCGGTCGCCGGCATCGAGATCGTCGGCCCACTGCCGGAGCCGTTGCAGAAGATCACGGTGTTTTCTGCCGGGATCGCGACGGTTGCAAAGGAGCGTGAGGCCGGCAAGGCGCTGATCAGCTTCCTCGCCTCGCCGGATGCGCACGACGCGCTGGTGAAGAGCGGCCTCGATCCGATTGCGGCGGGTGGGACGCATTAGCGGCGTCCGACTCTCTCCCCGTTCTACTCCCTCCCCGTCATCCTGAGAGTCTGACTCATAAATCACCCAACCTTAGCTGCAGCCGCGAGTCTGCGGGTCAGGAGCCTGATGTGTGCAATCAGCAGCCAGGCAGCTTCGGTTGCCACCGTCGCCTCGAAGTCCTTGGCGAGGCGGCGGCATCTGCCGAACCAAGCGAATGTGCGTTCAACCACCCACCGCCTCGGCAGAAGCTGGAAGCCTTTGACGCCTTGAGGCCGCTCGACGATCTCGACAGTCCATGGACCGCAGTCTGAGAGCGCGTCGAGGAGTTGATTTCCGCGGTAGACCCGGTCGGCAAAGACGTGGCGCAGCCGGGGGAAGTTCATCCGCACGTTCTTCAGCAGCGGTACGGCGCCATGGCAGTCCTGAACGTTGGCCGGATGAACATGAACCCCGAGGAGGAGGCCATTGGTATCCGTCACGATATGCCGCTTGCGGCCGTAGATGCGCTTGCCTGCATCGTAGCCGCGCGGTCCGCCAGCTTGCGTGGTCGGCGCACTTTGACTGTCGATCACGGCTGCCGTCGGCTTCGGTGTCCGTCCAAGCTTTTTTCGCGCCCGTCGGACAAGCACGCTGACAATCCTCTGCCACCGGCCTGTATCCCGCCATCTATAAAAATAGCCCTGCACCGTCGAATAGGGCGGGAACTCCTGCGGCAACGCCCGCCACTGGCAGCCGGTCGAAACGATATAGAGGATCGCTTCGATCACACGACGCAGCTCCGTCTTACGCGGCCGGCCGCGCCGGTTCGCTCGCGGCAACAGGCGTCTGATCAGCGCCCACTCCGCATCGGTCATATCGCTTGCATAACGCAGATCGTCCCGCCGATATTGCTCCCGAGTGATCTTGGTCCAGGGCATCGTGCTCTCCCTCGAATCTTTGCAAATCCGATGGAATCACACCCCACTGAGATCACTCACCCATTTTTCAGTCAGGCTCTGAGGAGCCTGCACTTGCGGGCGTCTCGAAGGATGCACGGCCCGGCTGGTGGCCGTCGACCCTTCGAGACGCCCGCAAGTGCGGGCTCCTCAGGGTGACGGGACTAGATGGCGACTAGATACACTACCGCCAATGATGCGCGCCGTAGGCGAGCAGCAGCACCACGACCAGCGCCAGCAGGAGGGTGGTCGACTTCCAGAACAGCACCGGGTTGCGCTCGATCAGCGGGGTCGATGACGTCGTCAGATATTTTGCGTTGGGATTGCGCAGGTCGAACAAGAATTCCGAAAAGCTCTCGTAGCGCTTGAGCGGATTGGCATGCACGGCGCGCTCCAGCGCGCCGTCGACCCAGGTCGGGACATCACGGCCGCCATGCGCGGCCGGTCGGTAGACCAGCCGGTTGAAGTCGGATCGCGTCCGTGCCCGCGCGATCTGCGCGCCGTAGGGCAAGCGTCCCGTCAGCATCTGGTAAGTGACGACGCCGAGCGAGAACAGGTCGGAGCGCGCGGTGCCGCCCTCGCCGAGGAAATATTCCGGCGCGGTGTATTGCTGGGTGCCCAGGATGTCCTCGACGCCCGCCGGCACTGCCTCGGCGACACCAGCGATCCGCGTCGAGCCGAAATCGATGATCTTCACCGTGCCGGTCCTGTCGATCATGATGTTGTCGGGCCTGACGTCCTGATGCAGCATCTCCTTGCGGTGGAAGGCGCGCAGCCCTTTTGCAATTTGCTCGGTGATGTCGCGCACCGTCTCCAGCGCCGGTGCGGGATTGTCCGTGATCCACTGCGTCAGGGTCTGACCGTCGATATATTCCATCGTGACGTAGAGGAAGTTGCGCTTGCGCTGCGGCAGAAACGGCTTCAGCACATGCGGGCTGTCGATCCGCCGAGCGACCCACTCCTCCATCACAAAGCGCTTCAGATAGGAGGGATCGTCGCGCAGGTCGATCGAGGGGATCTTGATCGTGACCGTGGTGGCGCTGTCCTCATCGACCGCGAGATAGATGTGGCTGCGGTGCGATGCGTGGAGCTCGCGCACGATGCGATAGCCGTCGAACAGCATCCGTGCGTCGAGCAGCGGCGGCAGCGGCAGTTCGGTCGGCTGGCCGAACACCTCGCCGGCATCGCCGTCGGGCAATTCGTCGATCCGGACGATCTGCACGGTGAGATTGTCCGGGCTGCCGTTCTCATAGGCCTGCTCGACGATCGATTTCGCGGCAACATCGAGATCGGCGGCGCCGTCCTTGATCGTCTTCGCCAGCTGCCGCGCTGGGACATGCTCGTAGATCCCGTCGGTCACCAGCAGGAAGATGTCGCCGCGCTCCAGCGGGAAAGCCTGGTAGTCGATCTCGAGCTGCGGGTTCACGCCGAGCGCGCGGCCGAGATAGCTCTGCTGCGAGGAGATCACGACGCGGTGGTCGTTGGTCAGTTGCTCGAGGCTGTTGCCGGCGACGCGGTAGATCCTGGAGTCGCCGACGTGGAACAGGTGCGCGGTGGTCGACCGGACGACCAGGGCGCTCAGCGTGCAGACGTAACCCTTGTCCTTGTCGTAGGGATTCTGGCTGCGCCTGGTCTGCGCGTGCAGCCAGGAATTGGTCGCCTCCAGCACCCGCTGCACCGAGGTCTTCACCGACCAGGATTCCGAGGTGCAGTAGTAGTCGGTCAGGAAGCTCTTGACCGCGGACTCGGCGGCGATGCGGCCGACGCTGCTCGAGGAGATGCCGTCGGCAAGCACCACCGCGATGCCCTTCAGGCCAAGCAGCGGCTCCTCGGGGATCAAGGCGCCGTGGAAGTCCTGATTGGCGTCCTTGCGGCCCTGATCAGAGAATTGCCCGACCGATATTGTCAGCGCGCGCGGCATCGACCGTCCCAAAGTCAATGGGGCCCTCCGCGACAGGAGAGCCCCATAAGTCGTCGAGGATCAAGCCGCGAGGCGCTGGCGCTTCGGCGCCGTCTTCACATGCGTGGTGTAGAGCGTGAGCCCGGTGAAGGCGAGGCCGCCGGCGAGGTTGCCCAGCACGGTCGGGATCTCGTTCCAGATCAGGTAGTCCATGATCGAGAACTTCGCATGCAGCATCAGTCCCGACGGGAACAGGAACATGTTCACCACCGAATGCTCGAACACCATGTAGAAGAACACCAGGATCGGCATCCACATCGCGATCACCTTGCCGGGCACCGTGGTGGAGATCATCGCCCCGACGACGCCGGTCGAAACCATCCAGTTGCAGAGCATGCCGCGGATGAACAGCGTGGCCATGCCGGCCGCGCCATGCGCCGCGTAGCCCAGCGTCCGGCCCTCGCCGATGTTGCCGATGGTCATGCCGACCTTGTCGGGCTCCTGCGTGAAGCCGAATGTCGTGACAAAGGCCATCATGAACGCCAGCGTGAGCGCGCCTCCGAAATTGCCGATGAACACGAGAGCCCAGTTGCGCAGCACGCCGCCGAGCGTAACGCCGGGGCGCTTGTCGAGCAGCGCCAGCGGCGAGAGCACGAACACGCCGGTCAATAGATCGAAGCCCAGCAGATAGAGCATGACGAAGCCGACCGGAAACAGCAATGCTCCGACAAGCGGCTGACCCGTATTGACGTTGATCGTCACGGCAAACCAGGCTGCCAGCGCGAGGATCGCGCCGGCCATATAGGCGCGGATCACGGTGTCGCGGGTCGACATGAAGATCTTGGATTCGCCGGCATCCACCATCTTGGTGACGAATTCGGACGGAGCGAGATAGGCCATTCGTAAAATCCCCTTGCGCAATTCGGCCGCGCCGGTTGCCTGCCGGAAGCGACGCGGGTTGGTTGAAATGCTCGTCCGTCCGGGGAGATGGGGCTGCAACGATTGCTCGAGACGCCCGGGCCGGGCACCTTGATCCCCTCGCCTCGGCCAGCACTGGCCTCGGCAATCCGGAGAACGGCAGTCGTCATTGACTGGTGCAATCAAAAGCAATGGATGTGCCAAGCGGCGACGCTGGCGCTTGGCTTTAAATCCCCGTTAATACAATGAGTTAGGCTGGTGGCGCAGGAACCGCATGGCGCGATGGCGCGGAATTATGCAGCATGCCCAGATGTCGCCCAGAGGATGCGCGCCCCTCCATCACCGTCATCCCCGCGCAAAGGCTTCGCCTTTGTCGCTGGGGTGACGGGGAAAGGGTCGATACGCACCGCTACGTCACTTCACCTCGGTGCGGACCGGCGCGCCCTTCAGCCCGTTGTTGTCGTAGGCCTTGCGGAGCGTGCCGTTGGCGATCGCCTCCGTCATGAACCTGGTGGCGAAGGCCGCGGCGAGCGGATGGTTGAGCGGTACCGCGACCGCGGTGACGGTCTGCTTGAAGGTCTCGTCCAGCACGCGCGTGCCCGGGATCTTCTTCGCCATCGCATTGAGCTGATCGCGCGACAATGCGAAGGCGTCGATCTCGCCGCTCTTCAGCAGATTGAAGATCTCGTCATAGGTCTGATAGCCCGTGACCTTGGCGTGCTTGAGATGGGCGATCGCGCCGCGCATCGTGGTGGTGGCATTGACGGCGGCGACCTTGACGCCGTCCTGGTCGAGCGTGGCGAAATTCGTGATCGTCGAGCCGGGTTTGACGATATAGGTGGCGTCGGCAACCTCGTAGATCGGCCCGAACGTCATCTTGGTCTCGCGCTCGGGATCCTTGGGCAGGAAGGTGATGTCCCAGGTGTTCTTAGCCGCCGCGTCGGTGATCTGGCCGGAATTCTGGTGCACGACATATTCGACGGGGACGCCGAGTTGCGCCGCCATCTCGCGGCCGAGGTCGACGGGAACGCCCGCATAGCCGTTCTCGGTCTTGGTCGACCAGAACGCGCCGCCGGCCGGGCTGATCGCGATCGCGACCCGGAGCTTTCCGGTCGGCGCGATCTGATCCTTCAAGGCGTCGGCATCCGCTGATGTGGCCATGACAATCACTCCCAGAACGAAGCCAGCCAGACGCAGCAGTCGAGACGACATCGGACGTCCTCCACACCGAATCTTGCTGTCCGGCAGGCGCGCAACAAACCGCACGGCGCGGCCTTGTGCAAGCGCCGGTTCTCGCAAGGGAGCTATCCGTATCGGCCTATCTCACGCGGATGGTGATTTTTTCGGAGACGACCGGCGGGCTGAATGGATAGTGCTTGGCGTCGCCCAGCACCAACTGCAGGGTGTGCTTGCCGGGAGCCAGATCGAGCTGCGTCTCGGTCTGGCCCGCACCGAAGTGCAGATGAGACTTGTCCGACGGAATCGGCTCATTCGCATTCAACGGCTCATTCACGTCGATCAGAAGGTGGTGATGGCCGCTGTTCGGGTAGTCGTCGCCGGCATGGGTGACGCCCATGTTGCGCAGCCCAAAGCGGCACCAGAACGGGCTTTTCAGCTTAGCGCCGTCGCGTGGCCAGATGAAATACAGCTTGGTGTCCTTGCCGGCCGGCTTGTTCTGCGCGTCGGCCGGGGCCGCGAACAGCGTCAGTGCCGCAGCGAGCATGATCAAGCCCAAACTTTTCATAGCCCCTCCATGAAGCCTGGCGATCAGGGATGATCGCTCAGGGAGACAGCGCAACCCGGAGACCGTGGGTCGGATAACGGACATTGGTGTCGTAATTATCGCGATTGGCCGGACGCACATAGCGTGCGTCATTCTTCCACGAGCCGGAGCGGATGACATGGGAGGCGCAGTCGCCGCCGGACCAGACCGCACCGTCGGTCGGCGCGCCCTGGTAATTCCTGTGCCAGCAATCCTCGACCCATTGATCGACCCCGCCGCCCATGTCGTAGAGGCCGAACGGATTCGGCTTGTAGCTGCCGACCTTGACCGGCTGCTCGGCCGAACTGTCGCCGCCGCAATCCTTGCATCCGGCGTGGCCCGATTGCACCTGGTCGCCCCACCAGTACTTCGATTGCGTTCCGCCGCGCGCCGCGTATTCCCACTCGGCTTCGCTCGGAAGCCGGTAGGGCTTCTTGGTGCGCTCGGCGAGCCAGGTCACATATTGCTTCGCGTCGCTCCAGCTCACATTGGTGACCGGAACGTCGTCCTTGCCGCTGGCCGTGAAGCCACAGGCCTTGGCCGTTGCGCAGGCGTTCCATTCGCGGACCGTGACCGGATACTTGCCCATGGCAAAGGGCTTGACCGTCACCCGGCGGATCGGCCGCTCCGACGGATCGTCATTGCTTCCCATCGAGAAGCTGCCGGCTTGAAGTGAGACCAGTTCGGGCTCCGGCAGCTCCGGGGTAGGGCTCGCCGAGGGCGCGGGTTGAGGCGACGCTTGCTGTGTCGGTGCCGCCGGGGTCGGACTTGCGGTTTGGGTCGGAGCCGGGCTTGGTGCCGGCGGCTGGACGGCAGGCGATGCCGCCGGTGCCGGAGGCGCCTGTGCCACATCGGCCGGCTTGCCGCGCGGTTGCGCCAGCAGATACCACAGCACGCCTCCGGCGATGATCGCGACCGCCAGTCCGAGCAGCGTGAGCAGGACGGACTCGCGGCGCCTGCGCGTCCGTTGGTACGCAGCGGCGTCCGGCAGCACACGATAAACCCGGACCGGATCGGTGATGTTCTTGACCTTGCGGTCGCCGAGCGATTCGTATCCGCAGACCATCTTGTGCTTGATCTGCTCGTAGATGCCGCCGGAAATAAAGACATCACCCGGCGCTGCGATCCCTTCCAGGCGCGAGGCCACGTTGACGCCGTCGCCATAGATATCGTCGGGCTCGATGATGACGTCGCCGAGGTTGACGCCGATCCGGTACTCGATCCAGTGATCTCTCGCGATCGCCGCGTTGCGGCCGATCATGTTCTGCTGGATGACGATGCTGCAGCGGACGGCCTCGACCGGACTGTCGAACATCGCGATAAAGCCGTCGCCGGTGGTCTTGACCAGCTTGCCGTGGTGCTCGGCAATGGTGGGCTCGATCAGATCGCGCAGGGTCCGCTTGACGCGCGTATGCGTGCCTTCCTCATCGAGCTGCATCAACCGGCTGTAGCCGGCGATATCGCCCGCTACGATCGCCGCGAGGCGCCGCGGCATTGAATCGCCGGGAGGCTGGGTATTGTCGGCCTGTGACCGGCCTGACTTGAAGTCGCGAATTTCTCCCATAGCGCTCCGGCTGCTCCGCAAAGACGTGTTCAAGGCGCAACCGGCGCCTTCGTCCCCGAGGCCCGTTTCAACCTACCACACCTGCGGGTCGGGACAAAGTTCGCGAAGCGTGACCATGTCACGGTTGTCCGCCGTCGGCCGAGGCCCGCCGGTCGGGCGGGCACGCCTCGTCGCAACGGCAAACGGGCGGCAAAACGCCTGCGTCAGCCCGCCTGCGCGGCCGGGGTGCGGATCTCGCGCGGCAGGATGATCGCGGCGGCGATCGCCAGCAGGCAGAGCGCCGCGAACGCGCGCAGCATCATCGAGAAGCCACCCTGGTCGTACAGCCATGCCACCAGGCCGACGGACGCGCCGGCCGCGGTGAAGCCGACGAAATAGCGCACCGCATAGGCGCGCGAGCGCCATTCCTCGGTGGTGTACTTGCCGACCATGGCATCGTTCACCGTGACCTGCCCGAACGCGCCCATCACGATGCCGATCGAGACCACGATCAGCGGCAGGTTGTTTAGGCTCGCCGCCAGATAAAGGAACGGCGCCAGCAGGAACGACAGCGGCAGCGCCACCGTCTTCAGCGAATATCTGTCGAGCAGCTTGCCGATGGTGTACTGCGTCATCGCGCCGAACACATAGACCCCGGCCGCGATCACGCCGAGCAGCGCCGGGCTCTTGGTCAGGTCGGCGAGCCGTTCGGCGAACAGCTTCGGCAGCGCCACCGTCACCGCGTTGAAGGTGGTGGAGATCGCGATCACCACGATCAGCAGCGACAGCACCACCCGCCACATGTCCTCCTTGGCGACCCGCACCTGCGCTGCGGCCTGCCTGGAGCCCTTGCGGTCCTCATGCACCACCGTCATCGCAAAGGCGATGCCGATCAGCACGGTGACCGTGCCGGGCACGATGAAGGCCCAGCGCCAGCCGAGATACTGGCCGATCACGCCGGTGACCAGCGCCGACGAGGCAACGCCGAGATTGCCCCAGACGCCGTTGATCCCCATCTGGGCGCCGAGCTTCTCGGCATAGGACACGATCATCGCGGTGCCGACCGGATGATAGATCGAGGCGAAGACGCCGATCGCCAGCAGCGCGGCGCCGAGCTGCAGCGGCGTCTGCACGAAGCCGACCGAGATCATCGACAGGCCGATGCCGACAAAGAAGATCACCATCATGTGGCGGCGGCTCCAGCGGTCGCCGAGCCAGCCGGTGATCAGCGAGCCGGCGCCGAAGGCGATGAAGCCCGGGGTCGCATAGGGCAGCAGTTCCGAATAGGCCATGCCGAGCGCCGGGCCCATGATAATGACGGCGGCGGCGAAGATCAGCATCGCGTAGTGATCGATGAAATGGGCGGCGTTGACGAAGGTGATCACCCGGCTTGGACTGTTGCTAGGACTGTTCATCGGCACGTCTCTCACGCGATTCTTCAATTGCTCGAAAATAGGTTATAGGTGCTTGTCCTGACGGGATGTCGCCAATGACTATCGCTGAGCCGCCAATAAGAGCCCTCCACCAGGACCGGCGCGTCACCGGGGACGGCGTGCATCTGGTGGCGCGCACCTACCGCAAGGGCGTCCGGCTCGACCCGCACATGCACCGCGAGGCACAGCTGGTCTATGCCGCCAGCGGCACCATGCAGGTGACGACGCCGAAGGGGCGCTGGCTGGTGCCGCCGGACCGCGCGGTGTGGGTCCCTGCCCTGCTCCCGCACGCGATCGACGTGCTTGCCGACATCGAGATGCGCACGCTGTATTTCGACCAGGCCTGGCTCGCGCGCGAAAAGCGCAGTGACAGCCTCGACCACGAATTCGTGGTGCGGGTGTCGCCGCTGGTGCACCAGGCGATCCTCGCGCTGTTCGACGCCTCATGCGGACGCGAGCGCACCGATCTGTTGATCCGCCTCGTGATGCTGGAGCTGCACCAGGCCGAGGACTCCGCGACCTTCATCCCGTTGCCGCAGGAGCCGCGCTGCCGCCGCGCCGCCGACCTCGTGCTGGCCGATCCGACGCAGGACCACGACATCGATGCGCTGGCGCGCACCGTCGGCACCTCGGCGCGGACGCTGTCGCGGCTGTTCTCGGCGGAAACGCAGCTCTCGTTCAAGAGCTGGTGCCAGCGCGCCCGCATCGCGGCCGCGATCGAGCGCCTGTCGAGCAGCGCGAATGTTTCGGTCAAGCAGGTCGCCTCCGACCTCGGCTATGCCAGCGTACCGGCATTTTCCCACGCGTTCCGCCAGGTTACCGGCAAGACACCGACCGCGTTCGCGGAGAAAACGTGCGAGAAAACGTGAACCGGGTTTGTCACCGGGCGCAGCGACGACGAATTATACCGCTGTCGCGCTGCGACATATTTCCGTACGATCCATGCGCTTGATTGCTGTGCTCCCGACCTTAAATCCCGTGTAAGGTCCGGCTTCATTGGATACGACCTGCTGGATACGACCTGCTCATGGCCAATGCCTTCTTCTCCGATCTGCTCTCGACGATTTCCGAACGCGGCCGCGTCCTGCTCGGCCGCGCCAGCCCGGCCAACGACAAGCAGGATGCGTCCGAACTGCTGGAATTGTGCGAAGCACTGCTGTCCGGCCGCGGCGAAGCCTCCGGCACCGCGATGGCGCGCGAAGTACTCGACCGCTACCACCACCTCGATGCCGCCGGACGGCTGTCGTTCTTCCAGACGCTGGCCCGCGATTTCGGCCCCGATCACGCCAAGCTGGCGCAGGCGATCGAAAGCTGGCGCGCCAAAGCCAATGGCGACGACGCCAGCGACCTGCATTTCGCCTCCGAGCCGCGCCGCCAGGAATTGATCCGCCGGCTCAATCGCGCGCCGGGCGGCACTGGCGAGCTGGTGTCGATCCGCTCGGATCTGCTTTCATTGATGAAGGGCAACAAGGACCTTGCCGCGCTCGATCGCGACGTGGTGCATCTGCTCTCGTCCTGGTTCAACAGGGGATTCCTCGTGCTGCGCAGGATAGACTGGTCGTCTCCGGCCAATATTCTGGAGAAGATCATCCGTTATGAGGCGGTGCACGAGATCCGCGATTGGGACGATCTGCGCCGCCGCATCGATCCGATCGATCGCCGCTGTTACGCCTTCTTCCATCCGGCGCTGGCCGACGAGCCGCTGATCTTCGTCGAGGTCGCGCTCACGGAAGCCATCTCGGGCGCAATCGCGCCGCTGCTGGCCGAAGAGCGCGAGCCGGTGCCGGTCGAGCGCGCCCGCACCGCAGTGTTCTATTCAATCTCCAACACCCAGCGCGGCCTTGGCGGCATCTCCTTCGGCAGCTTCCTGATCAAGCAGGTGGTCGAGGAGCTGCGCCGCGAATTGCCGAAGCTCGACAACTTCGTGACTCTGTCGCCGGTGCCGGGCTTCATGCAGTGGGTCAAGCAGGCCGACGACGTGCCGCTCACAGAGGAGGACCGCCAGCTGCTGGAAAGCCTCGGCAAGCCCGACTGGTTCGAGAACGCCGAGCTCGCCACCCAGCTGCGCGCCGTGCTGGAGCCGCTTGCCGCCTACTATTTCCTGAAGGCGCGCACGCCGAAGGGACGACTGATCGATTCGGTCGCGCGCTTCCATCTCGGCAACGGCGCACGCTTGGAGCGGATCAACTGGCTCGGCGACCTCTCACCCAAGGGCCTGCGCGAATCCGCCGGCATCATGGTCAACTACCTCTACCGCCTCGACGACATCGAGAAGAACCACGAAGCCTACGCCAACAATGGCGAGGTGATCGCCTCGAGCGCGGTGAAGAAGCTGTTGAAGGGCGAAGGCCGGCGGCTGCTGGACATGCGGTTGGGGTAGGACGCCGCTCTATCCACGTCATTGCAACGACGACTGGGAGCGCTCGCATTCCAACACCGTCATCCCCGCGCAATGGCTTCGCCATTGTCGCTGGAGGTGCGAGCGGAGCGAGCCTCGAAGGATGCACGGCCCGGCCGGTGGCCGTCGATCCTTCGAGACGCCGCTTTGCGGCTCCTCAGGATGACGGGGCGACAGCAATGACGTCCCAGCATTCATCATGGCCGCCGCCTAGAACCTCGCCCGCGCCATCAGCCGCACCGTCCGCCCCTGTCCCGGCGAGATATTGTTGTTGCCGTCGGCCGACGCCCAATAGCCCTTGTCAAAAATGTTCTCGACGTTGAGCTGGGCGCTCCAGGTCTCGTCGATCTTGGCATAGATCGCCGCATCGAAGCGCACGAAGCCCGGCAGCCGCACCGTGTCGTCGGACGAGGCGAAGGAATCGCCGAAATAGATCACGCCGAGCGCGGCCGCCCACATCGGCGTGAACTGATACTTGTTCCACCAGGCAAACTGATTGTACGGCACCAGCTGGACGCGGTTGCCGGGTACGACGGTCGCCGAGGTCGCGCCGGTGATCTTCGCGTCGGTGTAGGCATAGGCCAGCGACGACTGCCACTGCTCGGTGACATAGCCGGTCAGGCTCGCCTCGACGCCTCGCGTGAGCGTGCTGCCGGAGGGAAAGAAGAAGCCGGGATTGTTGCCGTCGGCGATCGGCTGGTTGGTGCGGTTCAGATTGTAGACCGCGGTCGAGAACAGCAGCTTCGGATTGATGTTCCACTTCATGCCGAGCTCGACATTCTCGAAGCGCTGCGGCTGCAGGATCAGGGTGCCGTCGTTCAGCGCGCTGAACTGGTCGCCCGAGGCCGGCAGGAACGAGACGCTGTAGGCGGTATAGACCGACATCGAATCGATCGGCTTGATGATCAGGGCGCCCTGCGGCGACACCAGATTGTCGACGCGATTGCGATTGATGTTGGTGTTCATGTCGGTGGCCGACATGTCGTAGCGATCGAACCGCGCGCCGGCGATGATCTGCACGGCGCGCGAAATCTCGATGGTGTCCCTGAGATAGCCGGACTGGATGTTCAGCGCGTAGCGGCTGTTCGAATCGGGCGTGGTGACGCCGTCGCTATTGGTGCCGGTGAGGTGGTGAAGAAACGTCACCGGGCCGAAATAGGTCGGCGCGAACGGGTTCTGCACGATGGTGTTGGTTCCGTTCGGGAACACGCCGGTGTTACGGATATCGACGCCGGTCTGCCGGCCGAACTCGGTGCCGAAGCCGACCGTGTGGAACAGCGGCCCGGTCCAGGTCTTGTAGGTGAAATCGGTCTGGTTGAAGACATTGTCGCGGTTCGTCGTGTGCTGATAGGCGCCGAGGTTGACCGCGGTGTCGGCGGGATTGACCGCGCCGGCGAGCGGGCCGCCGGTCGGATAGACGTTCTGATAGAATTTCTGGTAGTCGGCGGCGATGGTGCCGTTGCGCACCGTCAGCCCGTTCTCGAAATCGTGCTCGATGATGGCCATGCCGGTCTGCACCGTCGCCTGCGCAGTGTTCAGGCTTGGGCTGCCGAAGAAGGTCGAGAAGTCGCCGTTCGGCGCGAACGGCGTGGTCGGGTTGAAGCGGGTCGCGCCGCCCGGCAGACCCTGCGAGGGATTGCCGCGATCGGCGGTGCGCTCGTCGTGAAAGTACTCGTAGCTCAGTTTGATTTTGGTGTTGTCGTCGGGCTTCAGCGTCACCGTCGGATTGATGCCGTAGCGCTCCAGATGATTGAAATCGCGGAAGGCGTCGGCACCCTCGTAGAACACGTTGAGCCTTGCTGCGACGTTGTCGTTGATCGCCTGTCCGGCATCGAGGCTGACGCGGCGATCGCCCCACGAGCCGGTCTGCGCCGTCGCCTCGTAGACGCGGTTGCCGTCGGCCTCCTTGAGGGTGCGGTTGAGCAGGCCGCCGCCGGCGCCGCGGCCGAAGGTTAGTGCGCTCGGCCCCTTCAGCACCTCGATGCTCTGGGCGTTGTACATGTCGCGGAAATACTGCACGTCGTCACGAAAGCCGTTGACGAAGAAGTTGGCGCTGGAATCGACGCCGCGGATCACGAGCTCGTCGCGATTGCCCTCGCCCTGGTGCACGGCAACGCCGGGGACATAGCGGGTGACGTCGGTGAGGCCCTGATAGTTCTGGTCACGGATCTGCTCCCGCGTGATCACGTTGAGCGATTGCGGGATGTTGACGATGGCGGTGTTGGTCCTGGTCGCAACCGACGTGCTGTTGGTGAAATAGCCCGATGTGCCGGTGCGGGCGTCCTGCGATTCCGCGAACGGTTTTGCCGCCGCCGCGGGCGCGATCCGCCGTGCCGTCTGGGTGCGGCGGCCTCGTGCTGCGGCGGTGTTACGCGATGTCGACGGCGCGCTGCGGCGGCGTTGCGTGGCCGGCGGGGTGACGGTCACCGGCGGCAGCGACGAGGCGCCGGCCTGCGACGGCGCCGATTGCGCCTGTGCGGCAGATGTTGCGAGCGGAACGCTCAGCGCGAGATAGCTCGCCGTGAGCAGCGCAAGCAAGACAGTGCGACGATGGGCTTGTGTTCTTGATGTCATGACGTCGTCCCCAAGCAACTCTCGCCTTCGCTGAAGGCGATGCGCCGTCCTCTAGAGAGGTGAGGCGCTGTGCGTCCAGACGACGGGCGCGAGAAAATTTTTGCGTGACGACGGAATAAAATCGCGACGAATGGACGCGGATACACCTCGCGGCGAGCGCAGGGTTGGAAAAGTCAAGGATGCGAATGGTTTCTGTTGGCTTCCGGATTTGCGCCTGGAAACGAAGAGCGGCGCTTGCGCGCCGCACTTCTTGTAGCGATTCCAGATTGTAGCGGTTCTAAAACGATCAGGACGTCGCGGTCACGCGGTTGCGGACCGCGGCCGCAACCCCGCCGGCAGATGCGCATCGAT
This sequence comes from Bradyrhizobium sp. USDA 4506, assembly GCF_054058795.1. Lineage (NCBI taxonomy): Bacteria > Pseudomonadati > Pseudomonadota > Alphaproteobacteria > Hyphomicrobiales > Nitrobacteraceae > Bradyrhizobium > Bradyrhizobium sp. USDA 4506. The sequence continues at coordinate 4,761,546 of NZ_JBSSBM010000002.1, forward strand.
CCAGCCGGTGATCGCACGCTCGTTGCGATGGTAGAGCAGGCCTGCGGCGATCACGGCAATGCCGATCAGCGACAGCGAGAACGGAAACCACAGCGAGTCCTTGAAGACGACGTCGGCGAGATGGCCGAGATAGAGGCAGATTCCGAACGCGCCGAACACCGCATAGGCGCGCCGCATCAAAATCACGGCGATCACGATCAGGCCGACATTGAGCAGGCAGTACACCGCCTTGCTCAATTCGGTTGAGCCTTCGGACGCGCTAATTCCGCCCCAGAACGCCATCAGGCCGAACAGATGCAGCCAGAACGCAAAGTCGCCGTTGCGGCTGCGATAGTCCACGATCCACGCGACCGCGAGCACGGCAAGCCCGAACCAGATCGACACCCTGCGGCGCATCTCGAAATCGGCGTGAGCCACGCCGCTCAACCACGGCGCCAGGTCCATCGACATGAACCACAGCGCGACCGAGATGATCGCGACGATGAAGGCGAAGCGGTAGTAGCGCAGCGCCACGACGCCGGCGGCGACGGTCGCGATCTCCATGAAGATCCAGCTGCCCTTCACCCAGACGTAGAAGTCCTGCACGGTTCCCGGCTTGCCGAACTTGCCCCACCAGCCAAGCTCGTCCTGGATGCCGTAGACCGCGAGCGGCGCCATCGAGACCGCGATCGCGATCAGCAGGCCGCCGGGAACCCGCAGATTCTTGTCGTGCCAGAGGTGGTGACCCGCCACGCTGAACCCGACCGCATAGGCGATCGCGCATGCCGTGAGCGCGCGGCCGCCCATCTGGGTGAAGGCCAGGGTCGAGAACAGGCCCATGGCACCGATCACGATGAGCGCGCCGGCGTACCAGAGCACATGCGCGGCATCGAATTTGGCGGCGGGACTTGCATCGCCCGCCGGCCCCTGCCCGGCGCTGCTCGCCAGGAAAGCGAGCAACCGTTCCAGATCGGCGGGGCTGATCACTCCGGCATTGGCGGCGTCCCGGAGATCCTTGGCTGAATATGGCATACGGCTATCCTCACGGCCGGTTTTTGCGCCTGCTCCCGATCATCCGGGACAAAGACGCCCTGTTCTCATGAGTATATCCGGAAATGAGCAACGTTCAATAATTTCTTGAGCATTGCTCACATTATTTTGCGAGCAAGCTCATGCCCACCCCGCGCCCAGCGGATCGGCACTCGCGGGCCGGACTTAGTCCGCCAGCGCCTTCATCTCCTTGTAGAGATCGGATTTGCCCTCGAAGCCGATGCCCGGAAGGTCGGGCATCACGATGTGGCCACCCTCGACGCGCACGCCATCCGGGAACCCGCCATAGGGCTGGAACAGGTCGGGGTAGCTCTCATTGCCGCCGAGGCCGAGGCCGGCCGCGATGTTGAGCGACATCTGGTGGCCGCCATGCGGAATGCAGCGGCTCGGCGACCAGCCGTGGGTCTTCAGCACCTCGAGCGTGCGCTGATACTCGCAGAGCCCGTAGGACAGCGCGCAATCGAATTGCAGCCAGTCGCGGTCCGGCCGCATGCCGCCGTAGCGGATCAGGTTCCGCGCATCCTGGTGGCTGAACAGGTTCTCGCCGGTCGCCATCGAGCCGGGATAGAACTCGGCCAGCGCGGCTTGCAGCGCGTAGTCGAGCGGGTCGCCGGCCTCCTCGTACCAGAACAGCGGATACTCACGCAACATCTTGGCGTAGGCGATCGCGGTTTCCAGATCGAAGCGGCCGTTGGCGTCGACCGCAAGCTGCGCCGCGCTGCCAATCTCCTTCAGCACCGCCTCGATGCGCTCGCGGTCCTCGCCAAGCGACGCGCCGCCGATCTTCATCTTCACGACGTTGTAGCCGCGGTCGAGATAGCCACGCATCTCCTTGCGCAGCGCGCCGAGGTCCTTGCCAGGATAGTAGTAGCCGCCGGCTGCGTAGACGAAGACGCGCGGATTGGCTGATAGCCCGTGGCGCTCGGCGAGCAGCCGGAACAGCGGCTTGCCCGCGATCTTCGCCACCGCGTCCCACACCGCCATGTCGATGGTGCCGACCGCGACCGAGCGCTCGCCATGGCCGCCCGGCTTCTCGTTCGACATCAGCGTCGACCAGACCTTGTCCGGATCGAGATTGCCGCCATCGGCATCGAGCAGCGATTTCGGATCGGCTTCCTTGAGGCGCGGCGCAAAGCGCTCGCGGATCAGACCGCCCTGCCCGTAACGGCCGTTGGAATTGAAGCCGTAACCGACCACCCGCTTGCCGTCGCGCACCACGTCGGTGACCACGGCCACCAGGCTCGAGGTCATCTTCGTGAAGTCGATATAGGCGTTGCGGATCGGCGAGGAGATCGGTTTTGTGATTTCGCGGACGTCGACGATGCGGACGGACATGGCGCTGCTTTCGCAATTTGTTAGGCACGTCATTCCGGGGCGATGCGAAGCATCGAACCCGGAATCTCGAGATTCCGGGTCTGGTCCTTCGGACCATCCCGGAATGACGGTTGCTACGTCTTGTCCCGGAAATACGGCTCGACCGGCCCGTGCACCTTGATGGTCAGCGGATTGCCGTAACGGTCCTTGGCGTTACCCGCGGTGACGCGGACCCAGCCTTCGCTGATGCAGTACTCCTCGACATTGGTCTTCTCGACACCCTTGAATCGGATGCCGACATCGCGGGCGAGAATATCCGCATTGTAGTACGGGCTGTTCGGATCGACCGAGAGGCGGTCGGGGAATTGGTCGTTGGTGTCGTTGTCGTCGCTCATAGCAGCGCCTCGATATCCTTCCTCAATCCTTCGGGCCGGGCGGTCGGCGCATGCCGCGCCACGACCTTGCCGGCGCGATCGACCAGGAACTTGGTGAAGTTCCATTTGATCGCGGGCCCGAGCAGGCCCGACTTCTCACGTTTCAGGTGTTCGTACAATGGATGCGCACCTGAGCCATTGACGTCGATCTTGGCGAACATCGGAAACGTCACGGCGTAGTTGGTCTCGCAGAACGCGGCGATCTGCTTCGCATCGCCCGGCTCCTGCGCGCCGAACTGGTTGCAGGGGAAGCCGAGCACGGCAAAGCCGCGCGCCGAGAGGCCGGCGTGCAGCTCCTGCAGGCCCTTGTATTGCGGCGTGAACCCGCAGGCGCTCGCCGTGTTCACGATCAGCAGCACCTGGCCCTCGAACCGCTGCAGCGGCACGTCGTCGCCGGCGAGCGACTTGGCGGTGAAATCGTAAACGGTCGCCATCTCAACTGACCGGATCGATCGGAGACGACGGCGTGCCACCGGCCTCGAGCGCTTCACCAGCGGCAAGGCAGAGATCCTCGCGGTAGCGTCCGGCCACCAGTTGCACGCCGACCGGAATCCGTCCGACGAGACCGGTGGAGACGACGAGCCCGGGAAGCCCCATGAACGGGATCGCGATCTGCGGCAGCTGCGCGTGCCACACCCGCGCGAACGACGCCTCGTCCTTGCGGTCGAGATGGTCGGGGAACGGTAGCTCGCCGGACACCGGCATCAGCAGCACCGGATATTTCTCGAAGAAGGCGAACCATTCGCGCGTCAGGGTCGCGCGGCGGGTCAGTGCCTGCGACAGGTCGAACGGATGCACCCGGGCGCGGACGCCGCGCAGGCAGGCCAGTGCGCCGGGATCGCCCTCGCGCTCGGCGAAGGCGAGCTGGGCCTCATAGCCGTCGCCGAGCCAGAGCCGGGTCTGGATTTCGGCCGCCTCGCGCAAGGACGGCGTGTTTGCAACTTCCTCGACGATCCAGCCGGCCTTCTGCAAGCGCTTGCCGGCGTCGGCCACCGCGGCGATCACTTCCGGCACCGGATCGAGACCATCCGGATTGAGGCACATCGCAACGCGCTTCTCGCGCGGCGGACCCTCAAGCGGCACCGGCGCATACCAGGGATCGCGATAGTCCGGCGCCGACATCGCCGCGAGCGAAATGCGCAGATCGTTGACGGTGCGCGCCAGCGGGCCCGACACCGCGCTGATCTGCGGGCCGATCGGCCGCTCCGGCAAAGCCGAATTGAAGGCCGGGATGCGGCCCATGCTTGGCCGCAGGCCGTGCACGCCGCAGGCATAGGCCGGATAGCGCACCGAGCCGGCGATATCGGTGCCGTGCGCGATGTGGCCGATGCCGGCCGCGACCGCGGAGCCCGCGCCGCCGGACGAGCCGCCCGGGGTGATGCCGGGATCGCGCGGGTTCTTGGTGTCGCCGTGAATGAGGTTTGTGGTGAACCAGCGGTAGGAGACCGCCGGACAATTGGTGCGGCCGAGCAGCACCGCGCCGGCCTTGCGCAGATTGGCGACCACCGGGTTGTCGACCTTGGCGATGACATCGCGCTGCGCCTTCAGCCCGTTGGTGGTGGCGTAGCCCTCCTGGTCGACATTGACCTTGATGGTAACGGGTACGCCGGCGAGCGGCCCGACCGCCTCGCCGCGCGCGATGGCCGCATCGATCTTGGCCGCCTGCGCCAGCACGTCGTCCGGCCGGTGATCGACCACCGCGTTGAGCTTCGGGTTGACCGCGTCGAGCCGGGCGAGCCCGGCCTCCGCTGCCTCCTTCGCCGACACCTTCTTCGATCTGATGAGGCTGGCGAGCTCGGCCGCCGACAGACGCCAAATATCCTGCATGTGCAACTCCGTGTGACGCTGCGTTTTAGCGCCGCGCGGAGAACATGGCCAGCGGTCCGCCGCCTGATGTTTCAGCGGACATGCGCGATGTAATAGGCAAGGTCGCCGATCTGCTCCTTGGTGACCGTTTGCATCACGTCGGCCATGGTGGCGTCATAGCCATGGCGGCTGTTGTCCTTGTATTCGGCCAGCGTCTTGGCGAGGTAGTCCTCGCGCTGGTTGGCGATGCGCGGGACATTCTCCTTGCCGGAGAAATCGGTGTTGTGGCAGCTGTTGCAGCGGTTCTGCTGCGCCAGCGCCTGGCCCCGCGCCATCCGCGCCGGATCGCCGGCGTCAGCGGGCGGCGTGGGCTTCGGCAGGGTCGCGATGAAATCCGAGAAGCTGCGCAAATCGTCGTCGGTCAGCGGCTTCGCCATCTCGTTCATCGGGTCGAACACCCGCAGCTTCTCGCGGAACATGAAGAGCTGGATCAGCGCATAGGGCGCCGTCTGGCCGCCAAGCGACGGCGTGTTCTCGGTCTCCGACGTGCCATGCTCGCCATGGCAGGCAAAGCACGCCGCGGCGCGCTCCTGGATGGTCTCGGCATTTGCGGAAAGAGCGGATGCAAACAGGAGCACAGGGATCATGAACTTACGCATCGGCTGCTCCTGACTTTCAGTGTCATTCCGGGGCGCCCGAAGGGCGAACCCGGAATCTCGAGATTCCGGGTCTGGTGCTGTCGCACCAGCCCGGAATGACGTTGGTGGTTGTTACTGATTGGCGACCTTCGGCTTGCCGTAGCTGACGCGATAGACCGCGCCGTTCCAGTCGTCGGAGACCAGCAGCGAGCCGTCCTTCAGCAGCATCACGTCGACCGGGCGGCCGACATACTTGTTGTCTTCGAGGAAGCCGGTCAGGAACGGCTCCATCGACTTCACGGTGCCGTCCTTGTTCAGCCTGACGGCGACCACGTCACCACCCTGCTTCTGCGACTTGTTCCAGGAGCCGTGACGCGCGACGAAGATCACGTTCTTGTAGGTCTTCGGGAACATGCTGCCGGTGTAGAAGCGCATGCCGAGCGACGCGGTATGCGGGCCCATCAGGCCGACCGGCGCGGTGTAGTCCTTGCAGGTCTTGCCCCAGCCGAGCTCCTGGTCGATGATGTTGCCCTGGTAGCAGTACGGCGCGCCGAAATCCTCGCCCGCCTTGGTGATGCGGTTGAGCTCGTCTTCCGGCACCGTCTCCGACAGCCAATCGCGGCCGTTGTCGGTGAAGTACATCTGCTTGTTCTCGGGATTCCAGTCGAAGCCGACCGTGTTGCGCACGCCGAGCGCGTAGACCTCGGCGCCGGAGCCATCGAGATTCATGCGGCGGATCTGGCCGTGGTCGGCATCATGCAGCACGTTGTTGCCGGGCTGTCCGACCGGAACATAAAGCTTGTTGTCGGGACCGACGGCGATGAACTTCCAGCCATGCGCCTCGTCCTTCGGCAGCTTGTCGTAGATGACGGTGGGCTTCGGCGGGTTATCCAGATTGTCCTCGATCTTGTCGATCTTGGAGACCTTCGAGAGTTCGGCGATGTAGAGCGTGCCGTCCTTGAAGGCGACGCCGTTCGGACGATAGAGGCCGGAGGCGATCACCTTGACCGAGCGCTTGCCGTCCTTGTTGACGATCGCATAGACCTTGTCGACGAGGCGGCTGCCGACGAACACCGTGCCCTTGTCGCCGAGCGCCAGCGAGCGCGCATTGGCCATGCCGGCCGCATAGACCTCGACATTGAAGCCGGCCGGCGCCTTGAGCTTGGCGAGCGGCAGCTTGTCGGGCGCGGACGGCAGCGGCGGCGGCGCCACCGGCGCGAGCTTGGCGGCGGCTTCATTGTCCGGACGCCCGATCAAGGGCGAGCCAGGCGGCAGCGGCTGGGCGGCGGGGGCGGCACCTGCCGCCGGCGCGGCCGGCTGTTGCGCCGCAGCAGAGAGCGTGAACGCCCCGAGCATGGCCCCCGCGAGCAGCAAGCTGCGCGGTGCGAACGAGTGTTTTTTCATGAAGATCTCCCCTGGGTGGAAGCCGTTGTTGATTGCGCCATTGACGTCACGCGGCGCGGTTCGGCTTTCCGTTCATAGTCTTGCGAATTTGTCCGGACAATTGCAATCGGAAACATGCTGGCATCGGCCAACGCATGGTTGTGGCCGCGCGGCGGGCCAGCGCGCGTCAGTGCCTTGTCATCGAATGGTCCGGGCGATCGAGAATCGCCTCGGTGAATGGAAACTCCAGCACGACCTCGCCCTCGTCGTCGGTCACCTCGATCACGGCGCTGAGCAGCGCGCCATCGGCGCCCTCGGTCTTGAGCAGTTCGCGAATCATCGCCCGCGCCATTTCCCACGCACGATCGGGGTCCCGCAGGATTTCGCCGTCGGGATCGGAGATCAGCTCGTCACCGATACGGGTGTTGAAGAAATAGCGTGGCATCGGCTGAACTCGGCTCGGTTAGTCGCCTCCCGTCACGGGGAAGCATGCATCGCCACCGGGACCTTCGGAGGACCGCGGGCTGCTGTTTACTTATTCCAACATCACCATTCACCGTGTGGCGAACAACAGGAAAAAGGTCTGATGCCACGGGCTTTTGACGGGAAACGCGCGCACAAATTTGTGAGTGGGTAAGATTTGCTTGCCGCAGTGCAGCATGCCCTTCGAGGCGGCACCTTACAGAAAATTTAACTGGCGAACTTTTCCAACCACAGTAGTTTACTCTGCAGGGCGGAAAGTTCGTCCGGTTGCAACAAGGAGAGCCAAATGGCCTGGAAAGCACCGAAGATCGTCGAAGTGTCGGTCGGCATGGAAATCAACATGTATATGTGCGCAACCCGCAAGTAAGCGGCAGCGCCCTCTACACGTTTAGCGTTTTAGCGCAGGTGGACATCCGGGCGTAACGCGCTCCCGAGCAAGGGAGTGTGTTTCAAATCCGGGGTCCACCTCGTAACGTTTCTGGGTCCAACAAACTTCTCCAGGGCCAAGCTTCTCCAGGGGACGGATCATGCTTCGTGTCGTCGTCCTGGGTGCCGCGGCGGGTGGCGGCGTTCCGCAGTGGAACTGCGGCTGTGCCGTCTGCAGGACGGCGCGAAGCGACCATCCCGAGCTGCAGAGCACGCAAGCCTCGATCGCCGTCAGCGGCGATGGCGTGCACTGGTTCCTGGTCAATGCATCCCCGGATCTGCGCCAGCAGTTGATTGCCACGCCACAGCTGCATCCGAAGCACGGCGCACTGCGCCATAGCCCGATCGCGGGCGTCATCCTCACCAATGGCGAGATCGACGCGGTCGCCGGGCTATTGTCGATGCGCGAGGGTTCGCCGTTCACGATCTACGCGCATGAGCGGGTGCTTGCGATCCTGCGTTCGAACAGCATCTTCAACGTGCTCAGCGACAAGAACGTCGAGCGCCGGCCGATCGCGGTCGACCAGGCCTTCGAACCGGCCCTGCCCGACGGATCGCCGTCCGGGCTCGAGGTGCTGCCGTTTGAGGTTCCCGGCAAGGGCGCGTGGTATCTTGAGGGCAAGGCGCATCCGGCGGGCGCCGACGGCGTCGGCGATACGCTCGGCCTGCGTATTGCGGACCGGCGCAGCGGCAAATATTTCTATTTCCTGGCCGCCTGCGCACGGGTGACTGACGACCTGAAATCGCGGCTCAAGGGCGCCCCGCTGGTGTTTTTCGACGGCACGGTGTGGCGCGACGACGAACTGATCGCGGCGGGCCTTGGCAACAAGACCGGCCAGGGCATGGGCCATATCGCGATGTCGGGCGATCAGGGTGCGATCGAAAGCCTCGCCGGGCTCGACATCGGACGAAAAGTGTTTTTGCATATCAACAACTCCAACCCGGCGCTGCTTGGGACCTCGGCCGAACGCAAGGCGGCCGAACAGGCGGGCTGGCAGATTCCCTCCGACGGAACGGAGATCGTGCTGTGAATGTCGTGCTGACCTCAGGAATGACCGCGCTCTCGATCGGCAAGGGCATCACGCTCGACACTGCCGAGGAGATGGAGGCGACGCTGCGCACGATCGGTGCCACGCGCTATCACAGCCTGCACCCGTTCCACCGCCTGCTGCACGGCGGCAAGCTCAACAAGGGCCAGGTCCAGGCCTGGGCGCTGAACCGCTATTACTACCAGAGCACGATCCCGCTGAAGGACGCGATGGTGATCTCGCGCTTCCGCGACCGCAATACAAGGATCGAATGGCGCCACCGCATCGAGGATCATGACGGAGATCTCGGCAATGAGGGCGGCATCGAGCGCTGGCTGAAGCTGACCGAGGGCCTCGGCCTCGACACGGCCTATGTGGAGTCCACCGAAGGCATTCTGCCGGCGACGCGCTTTGCCGTCGAAGCCTATGTGCATTTCTGCCGCGATCGCACGCCGCTGGAAGCGATCGCCTCCTCGCTCACCGAATTGTTCGCGCCGAACCTGCACGAGGAGCGCATCTCGGGGATGCTGAAGCACTACGACTTCGTCAACCCCGACATCATGAGCTATTTCAGCCGCCGCCTGACCCAGGCGCCGCGCGACGCCGGTTTCGCGCTCGACTATGTCAAGCAGCACGCCAAGACGCCGGCGGAGCGCGAAGCGGTCTGCAACGCGCTGATCTTCAAGACCAACGTGCTGTGGGTGCAGCTCGACGCGCTGTATCATGCGTATGTCGACGGCCAGATTCCGCCCGGCGCCTTCGTGCCGAAGACAGGTTAGAGACAACATCATGGCCAGCCGCAACATCAGCGTCAGCGAGACCAGCCGGCCGAAACTGCCGCGCCATACCAAGCTGAAATTCGACGAGACGCGGCAGGTCTGGGTGATCCTGGCGCCGGAGCGCGTGCTGGCGCCGGACGACATCGCGGTCGAGGTGCTGCAGCTGTGTGACGGCATGCACAGCGTCGCCGAGATGGTGGACCAGCTCGCGGAAAAATACGCCGCTCCACGCGAGGCGATCGCGACCGACGTGGTCGCGATGCTGCAGGATCTGGCCGACAAGGGTTTTCTCACCGAAGCGCGCGAGAGCACAGCATGAGTGACACGCTCGCCGACAACAAGACGACAGCGCCGGGCCCGAGCGCAGCCCCAAGCGATGGGCTCGCCGTGCTGGAGAGCCGCCGCTCGGCGGCCGAGACCTACGGCATCCCGCTCGCGGTGCTGCTCGAGATCACCCACCGCTGCCCGCTGCAATGCCCCTACTGCTCGAACCCGGTCGAGCTCGACCGCGGCTCGACCGAGCTCACCACGGACGAATGGAAGAAGGTGCTGAGCGAGCTTGCCGAGCTCGGCGTGCTGCAGATCCATTTCTCCGGCGGCGAGCCGACCGCGCGCAAGGACATCGTCGAGCTGGTGCAGCACGCGACCGATGTCGGGCTCTATTCCAACCTGATCACCTCGGCCGTGCTGCTGACCAGGGACAAGCTTTCGGCGCTGGCCGACGCCGGCCTCAGCCATGTGCAGATCAGTTTTCAGGGCAACGAGCCCAACGTCGCCGACCGCGTGGCAGGGCTGAAGGACGCGCACAAGAAGAAGCTCGAGGTCGCGAAATGGACGCGCGAGCTCGAATTGCCGCTCACGGTGAATGCGGTGATGCACCGGCAGAACCTGCATCAGCTGACCGACATCATCCAGATGGCGGTCGACCTCGACGCCGACCGGCTCGAGGTCGCCAACGTGCAGTATTACGGCTGGGCGCTGAAGAACCGTGCCGCGCTGATGCCGACGATCGAGCAGATCGAGGAGACCAGCCGCATCGTCGAGGAAGCCCAAATGCGCCTGAAGGGCACGCTTGCGATCGACTATGTGGTGCCGGATTACTACGCGCTGCGGCCGAAGAAATGCATGGGCGGCTGGGGCCGCCAGTTCTTCAACATCTCGCCGGCCGGCAAGGTGCTGCCGTGCCACGCCGCCGAAAGCATCACCGGGCTCGAATTCGAATCGGTGCGCTCGAATCATTCGATCGCTTGGATCTGGCAGAACTCGGAGGCCTTCAACCGCTATCGCGGCACCGGCTGGATGCCGGAGCCGTGCAAGAGTTGCGAATTCCGCGAGATCGATTACGGCGGCTGCCGCTGCCAGGCCTTTGCGCTGACCGGCGATGCCGGCAACACCGACCCGGCCTGCGCGCTGTCGCCGCGACACGAGGAGATCTTCAAGCAGGCCGAGCGGGAATCCGCCGGCACGCAGAACCGTTTCCTGTATCGCAACTTCGCCGGCGGCACGTTGGAGACGGACCACCCCCGGAACGAATCCCAGGACAAGCGCAATGGCGCCTGACGCCGACGTCGGCAAGGCCGCGAGGCGTGCCGATCCCTTTGCGCCGCTGACGTCGGAATGGCTCGACGTCGGCGATGGCCACGATCTCCATGTCGAGAGCGTCGGGCGCGAGGGCGGCATTCCCGCGGTCTATCTGCATGGCGGCCCCGGCAGCGGCTGTCAGCCCGATCATCGCCGGCTGTTCGATCCCGAGCGCTTTCACGCCGTGCTGTTCGACCAGCGCGGCTGCGGCCGCAGCCGGCCGAAGGGCAGCCGCGACAACAACACGACGCAGCACCTGATCGCGGATATGGAGAAGATCCGCGAGCGCTTCGGCTTCGCGCGTTGGATGGTGGTCGGCGGCTCCTGGGGCGCGACGCTGGCGCTGGCTTATGCGCAGGCCCACCCTGAGCGGGTCAGCGGGCTGGTGCTCCGCGCGACGTTTCTCGGCACAGCCGAGGAGCTGGACGACGTTTTCCTGCGCGCCTTGCCGCGCTTCTATCCCGCCCTCCATGAGGACTTCCTCAACTTCCTGCCCGAGAGCGAGCGCGCAGCACCGCTTGCGGCCTATTATCGCCGCATCCTCGATCCCGACGCCGCCTTGCATGCGCCGGCCGCGCGCGCCTGGCACGACACCGAACGCGCGTTGTCGGAGCACACACCGAAGCAGACGCGGCTCGACCTCAAGGCCTCGGGCGCCCTGCCCTCGACGCCGTTCATGGAGGCGCACTACTTCGCCAACAATTGCTTCATGCGGCCGCATCAATTGATGAGTGAGGCCGGCAGGCTCGCCGGCATTCCCGGCATCCTGGTGCAGGGCCGTTACGATCTGTTGTGCCCGCCCGCAACATCGCACGCGCTCGCCGCGCGCTGGCCGGGCAGCGAGGTCCGCATCATCGATGGCGCCGGCCACATCCTCTACGATCCCGGCATCCGCAACGCCGTGATGAAGGCGATCGCCGACCTTGCGGCCAAGCGCTAGACCGCCGCCGGAACACCCTCGACATCAGGAGCCGGTGAAGAACTCGACCGACTCCCTGCTTCCCTCAATGTTTGCACTTGCCGGGAGGACATGCCGGCGCTGCCCGTGGCGCGGCCGCGGGCCTTGGTGGCGCCGCCATCCGCGGTGACGGCGCTGCGTGTTGCACCTGCATCGCCGGCCGTGGTGGCGGCGCGGCGCGCGGAGCCGGTGCCGGAGCCGGACGCGGCGGCAAAGCCGCAGCACGAGGTGGCGGGGCAACCGGCCGCGCCGGCGGAGCCGCAGCCCGCACGGGCGGAGCTGCGGCATGGACCGGCGGAGCTGCCGCATGCGCCGGCGCGGGCCGGGAGACCGGCGCCGGCGACACCGCCGCGCGCGCGGGTGCCGGGCGCGCGGCCGGGGTCGGCCGTGTCGACATCGCGCGGTTCGCCGGTGACGGTGCCGCCGAGGGCTTCACGTTTGCGGTCGGCGCGGTCGCCGCATGCGGGAGCGGTTGCGCACCTGGCTTGCCGGCGGCCGCGGGTGAGGCGGGCGCGCTGGTCGCCGGCGCGACACCGGGCTTGGCCGGAGGAGCAGGCTGCGCATTGGCAGGCGCCATGGCAGTCGCCGGCTTGCCCGGCACCACCGCATTCGGCTTTGCGCCAGGTTGCGCGGCGCCGGGTTGTGCGGCTCCCGGCGGCACAGCGCCATGCTGCATGGCATTGGCCGGTGCGGTCGCCGACTGCGGCAGCGGCGGTCCATTTTTCGCGCCCGGCAGTGTATGCGCACCCGGCGTGCCCGGCGCGCCCATCGCATTCGGAGCGGCGGCAGCATTCGGAGTGGCAGCAGCGTTCGGCGCCGCGGCAGCGTTCGGTGCGGCGCGCGGAGCTCCCATCGCCGCGCCCTGCGCGGGCGTCGCGCCTTGCGGAGCGCCCGGCAGATTGGCGCGCTGCATCGCCGCGGCCGGCAGTCGCGGTGCCGCCGTCACCGGCGCGCCGCCCATCGCCGCCGTCACCCCGGCCGCATGGAGCTGCGCCGGCGTCGGGTTGGGATTGTTGATGACCGTGTTGATGACCGTGGTGTTGTGGATGTTGTTGAACACGATGTTGTTCTGCGGCGGCACGACATAGGCCGGTGCGGCGACATAGGCCGGCATCGCCACGAACATCGGCGTCGGCAGCACGTACAGGCCGATCGGCGGCGGCGGTGGCGGCAGCACGACGAAGTCCGGCGGCGGCGGCGGCAGGAAGAACACCGGCGGCGGCGGTGGCGGCGCGAAGGCGAACACCGGATCGCTGTAATACAGCACCGGGCGGTCGACATAGTCGATCTCGTCGGGCGGCGGCGGCGGCACGTCGTAGTCGAGCACCGTGAACTGCGCCGGCGGCTCCAGCGCGGCCGACAGATAGGCGAGCCGGCGCCGGCAGTCGTAGGCATGCGGCCCGCGCGGATAGCGCCGCAGATACGACCAATACGCATCAGTCGAGTCGGCGTTGTAGGTGCGCCGCCAGGTGATCGCCTCGCGCCGCGCCGCCACGATCGCGCGCACGCGCTTGGCCAGCGGATCGTTCGGATAGGCCTGCAGGTAATCCTCGTAGCCCTGCAGCGTGTCGCGCTCCAGCGCCGCGGCGTAGGCATCCTGCGCCGAGAAATCGCGGATCGGCTTGGTACGCAGCCCGGCATCGACCTGCTGCGGCGGCGCGTCCGGCTTGCGCTCGAAGAACATGAAGGGCGCGTCGACCTTGTGCGCATCCCACGGGATCTCGGCGCCCTTGGTCATCTCGTTGACGCGCAGGCGAACGCGGTCGAACACCTCGGGCAAGGTCAGGCCGCCGGTGCGGATCATTTCCGCCAACGCTTGCGCATAAGGCCCGTACGGCGGCGCACCGTCAGGGGCGACGGTGCCGGGCGCCGAGTTGAAGCCGATCAGCATCTTCGGATCGGGATCGACCAGCGCAAGACCACCGGCCAGCGGCTGGCCCTCCTTGGCGAAGGGATTGCTGCGCGCCGCATCGAGCACGATCACGCCGGCCTTGATCGGCAGCGCCGAGAGCTGATGGCTGTAGTCGGAGATGCGGATCGCCTCGACCGGCACGTCGGTGTCGCGGGCAATCTTGGCGTCGACCGGCACGAAATAGTTCTCGCCGGTGAGCTGCACGCCGTAGCCGGCGAGATACACGAAGGCCACGGCATTGGGCCCCGCCTCCTGCACCTTCTGCATGAAATCGCGGAACGATTTGCGCAGCGTCTCGCCATCGAGATCGCGTGCGCCGATCACGTCGAAGCCGGCGGCCTGCAAGGTCTGCGCGATCAGGCCGGCGTCGTTCGCGGCGGTTTGCAACGCGCCGGCCTCATAGGCGCCGTTGCCGACGACAAGTGCGAGACGCTTTTCCTGATCCTGCGCATGCACGGGAAGCGAGGCGAGCGACACCAGACCGACGATCAATGCCCACAGAATGCGTGCCATGGTGGTCGTCCCTTTTCTTCTCGAGAGTTGGCGTAACGAATGAAATGCTACCTCTGTGAACCGGTGCTGAACAGCATTGCAGCAATTGTGGCAATCCTTGGTCTGTGGTGACGGGAACCGGCTTCCCTGGTTTGCGCGATCAGGCGATATTGCGTGGATAAAACAGGCAAAAAAGGAGCACTCGATGCCAATCGCCGGACAAGGCATGCTGCTGACTTCGATGGATATCGACAGCTTGCACGAAGCTGAATTCAATCGCTGGTACGACCGCGAACATCTCGAGGAACGGGTCGCCATCGACGGCTTCCTGGAAGCCCGCCGCTACGTCGCCCATGATGGCAAGCCGAAATATCTCAGCCTCTACTCGACCGCGACCTTCGATGTGCTCGAGAGCCCGGCCTATCGCAAGGCGCTCGCCAACCAGACCGACTGGTCGAAGGCCAATATCGCGCGCTTTCAGAACATGATCCGGGGCGTTGCCCGCATCACGATCAGCCGCGGCGTCGGCAGGGGCGCAGCCCTCGGCATCATCCGCCTGCGCCCGCCTGCCGAAGGCGCGGACAAACTTCGCGTTGCATTGCGGGAGCAACTCGATCCAGCTTCGCGCGACGGCATCATCTCGATGCACCTCCTGGAGAACGACCCTGACCTGTCGAAACCGCTCACGCCGGATGCGGCGAAACCCGATCCCGGCGCCGGCGACTGGTTCGTGCTGATCGACGCCACCGACGTCGGCGCGGTCCCCGCAGCGGCCGCAGGCATCACCGGCAATGCAGCCTTGAAGCCGCTCGTGGTCACCAGCGGAGTCTACAAGCTGTTGTGGGATATCGCGAAGAGCGACCTTCCGCGCGAGTAAGCCTGATCCGGAAGCGTGCGAAGCGCTGTCGCGAAAAACATTTTCTCAAGCAAGCGTGGCGATGCAGATCATGCTGCACCGCCACATAACGCAATCGAGATTAACGCTACACGCGCATCAGCCGCGCGAAAGCTGATGATCGGACAATTTAGCCTTTGCCTTCTCTGGAACGGCTCTAATAAGATAAGCCTATGATCCAATTCAAAAACCAGAACAACGCCACGTGAGCGTTCGTCGTCAACGATAAGGCCGCGCGGGTCTGGCATTTTCGCGCGGGTCAAAGGTAGGAATGAAACCGACTGATATCTCGGCGCCTGATTACTTCCACAAAGTAGTCGATTGCCAATGGGCCTGTCCCGCACACACCCCTGTTCCCGAGTACATCCGGTTGATTGCTGAGGGGCGTTACAGCGACGCCTACATGATCAATTGGAAGTCCAACGTGTTCCCCGGCATTCTCGGGCGCACCTGCGACCGTCCATGCGAGCCGGCATGCCGCCGCGGCCGGGTCGAGGACAACCCGGTCGCGATCTGCCGCCTGAAGCGCGTCGCCGCGGACTTCAAGGACGACATCAAGCACCGGCTGCCGAAGCCCGGGCCGAAGAACGGCAAGCGCATCGCGCTGGTCGGCGGCGGCCCTGCCTCGCTCACCGTGGCGCGCGATCTCGCGCCGCTCGGCTATCACTGCACCGTGTTCGACGGCGATCCCAAGGCCGGCGGCATGATGCGCAGCCAGATTCCGAAATTCCGCCTGCCCGACAGCGTGATCGACGAGGAGACCGACTACATCCTGAACCTCGGTGTCGAGTTCAAGGGTGGTCAGCGCGTCGACAGCCTGAAGCAGCTGCTCGCCGAGAACTATGACGCGATCTTTGTCGGCTCTGGCGCACCGCGCGGCCGCGAGCTCGACATCCCCGGCCGCAAGGAGGGCGCCGCCAACATCCATATCGGCATCGAGTGGCTGGCCAACGTGTCGTTCGGCCACGTCGACAAGATCGGCCGCCGCGTCATCGTGCTCGGCGGCGGCAACACGGCGATGGATTGCTGCCGCACCGCGCGCCGCCTCGGCGGCGAAAGCGTCAAGGTGATTGTCCGCTCCGGCTTCGAGGAAATGAAGGCTTCGCCGTGGGAGAAGGAAGACGCGCTTCACGAGGACATCCCGATCCTGAACTACATGGTGCCGGTGGCGTTCAAGCATGTGGCCGGCAAGCTGATCGGCGTTACCTTCCAGAAGGTGAAGGCGGAGTACAACGCCACGGGCCGCCGCAGTCTGGTGCCCTCGGGCGAGCCTGACGAGACCGTGCCCTGCGACGATGTGCTCGTTGCGGTCGGCCAGGAGAACGCGTTCCCCTGGATCGAAGCCGATTGCGGCATCGAATTCGACAAGTGGCACATGCCGAAGGTCGATCCCAAGACGTTCGTCTCGACCAATCCGAAGGTGTTCTTCGGCGGCGATGCGGCGTTCGGGCCGAAGAACATCATCTGGGCGGTGGCGCATGGCCACGACGCCGCGCTCTCCATCCACCGCATGCTGTCCGGCGAGGACATCAACGAGCGCCCGCTGCCCGAGGTGCACGTCTCCTCGCAGAAGATGGGCATCCACGAGTGGAGCTACGACAACGACATCTCCGCCGACAAGCGCTTCAAGGTGCCGCATCGCGACAAGGTGGTCGCGCTGAAGGACATCCGCGCCGAGGTCGAGCTCGGTTACGACCTCAAGCTCGCGCTCGGCGAGGCGCAGCGCTGCCTGAATTGCGACGTGCAGACGGTGTTTTCCGCGCCGCTCTGCATCGAGTGCGACGCCTGCGTCGACATCTGTCCGATGGACTGCATCACCTTCACCCCGAACGGCGAAGAGGATGAGGTGCGGCAGCGGCTGAAAGCGCCCTCGCCGCATCACGACCAGGCGCTGTACGTTTCCGGCGACCTCAAGACCGGCCGCGTCATGGTGAAGGACGAAGACGTCTGCCTGCATTGCGGGCTGTGTGCCGAGCGCTGCCCGACCGGCGCCTGGGACATGCAGAAGTACCTCATCGATATGGTTCAAGCGGGATCAACATGTCAGTCCAAAGCCCGATCAGCAGCGTAAACGACTTCGTCGTCCGCTTCGCCAACGTCAACGGTTCGGGCTCGGCTTCCGCCAACGAGCTGTTCGCGCGCTCGATCCTGCGCCACGGCGTACCGGTCTCGCCACGCAACATCTTCCCGTCCAACATCCAGGGCCTGCCGACCTGGTATGAGGTGCGCGTCACCGAGGACGGCCATCTCGGCGCCCGCGGCGGCGTCGACCTGATGGTGGCGATGAACCCGCAGACCTGGGACAAGGACGTCGCCTCGATCGAGCCCGGCGGCTATCTGTTCTACGATTCGACCAAGCCGATGCCGTCGTCGAAATTCCGCGAGGACATCACCGTCATCGGCGTGCCGCTGACCGCGATCACCAACTCGACCTACACCGATCCCAGGCAGCGCCAGCTGTTCAAGAACATCATCTATCTCGGCGCGCTCTGTGCCCTGCTCGACCTCGATCCCAAGCTGGTCGAGCAGCTCATCGGCGAGCAGTACAAGGGCAAGGAGAAGCTGCTGTCCTCCAACGTCCATGCGCTGCATCTCGGCCGCGACTGGGCGCTGCAAAACCTGAAATGCCCGGTCGGGCTGCGGGTGAAGAAGTCCGACAAGGTCGGCGACCGCATCTTCGTCGAAGGCAACAGCGCGGCCGCGCTCGGCGCCGTCTATGGCGGCGCCACCGTGTGCGCGTGGTATCCGATCACGCCGTCATCGTCGGTGGCGGAAGCCTTCACCAGCCACTGCAAGAAGTACCGCCACGATCCCGAGACCGGCAAGGCGAAATACGCGATCGTGCAGGGCGAGGACGAGCTCGCCTCGATCGGCATCGTGATCGGCGCCTCCTGGAACGGCGCACGGGCCTTCACCGCGACGTCGGGTCCGGGCATCTCGCTGATGACTGAGTTCATCGGCCTGTCCTATTTCGCCGAGATCCCGGCCGTGATCATGAACATCCAGCGCGCCGGCCCCTCGACGGGCATGCCGACCCGCACCCAGCAATGCGACGTGATCGCCTGCGCCTATGCCTCGCACGGCGATACCAAGCATGTGCTGCTGTTCCCGGAAGATCCGGCGGAGGCGTTCGAGTTCGCCGCGGCCGCCTTCGACCTCGCCGAGCGGCTGCAGACCACGATCTTCCTGATGCTCGATCTCGACATCGGCATGAACCACCGGCTGTGCCGCCCGCTGAAGTGGGACGACGCCAAGCAATACGACCGCGGCAAGGTGATGACGGCGGAGATGCTCGAGGAAGGCCGCGACTTCGGCCGCTATCTCGACGTCGACGGCGACGGCATCCCCTATCGCACCTATCCCGGCACGCATCCGACCAAGGGTTCCTACTTCACCCGCGGCACCTCGCGCGACCGCTACGCGCGCTATTCCGAGGAAGGCGCGGTCTACGCCGACAACATGCAACGCCTGGTGCGCAAGTTCGAGACCGCGCAGGACATGGTGCCGCGGCCGCTGCAGGCCAATGCGGCAAAGCCCACCAAATACGGCGTGATCTATTTCGGCTCGACCTCGCCCGCGATGGACGAGGCGATCGGGATCCTGGAGGCGCGCGGCCACCAGCTCGACCGCATGCGCATCCGCGCCTTCCCGTTCCACTCCAGCGTCGCGAGCTTCATCGCCGACCACGACTTCGTCTACGTGGTCGAGCAGAACCGCGACGCGCAGCTTCGCCAGCTGATCGTCAACGAGAACGGCATCGACCCCGTCAGGCTGGTGCCGATCCTGCACTATGACGGCACGCCGATCACCGCGCGCTTCATCGCGGGCGCGATCGGCGACCACCAGGATCATCTCAAGGTGACCCCTCTCCGCAAGGCCGTGACATGACCTACATTGCAAAGCCGAAGTTTCATCATCCCGGCCTGAAGAAGAACGAGCTGGGCTATACCCACCGCGACTACGAGGGGAAGATCTCGACGCTGTGCGCCGGCTGCGGCCACGATTCGATCACCGCCTCGATCATCGAGGCCTGCTACGAGCTCTCGATCGAGCCGCACCGGGTGGCGAAGATTTCCGGCATCGGCTGCTCGTCGAAGACGCCGGACTATTTCCTCGGCAATTCGCACGGCTTCAACTCGGTGCACGGCCGCATGCCGTCGGTGCTGACCGGCGCCAACCTGGCCAACCGCGACCTGATCTATCTCGGCGTCTCCGGCGACGGCGATTCCGCCTCGATCGGCTTCGGCCAGTTCGCGCATTCGATCCGGCGCGCCGTCAACATGACCTACATCGTCGAGAACAACGGCGTGTACGGTCTGACCAAGGGCCAGTTCTCGGCCACCGCCGACCGCGGCTCGAAATCGAAAAAGGGCGTCACCAATACCGACAATGCGATCGACCTGGTCGCGATCGCGCTGCAACTCGGCGCCACCTTCGTGGCGCGCAGCTTCTCCGGCGACAAGACCCAATTGGTTCCCTTGATTGCCGCTGCGATCCGCCACAAGGGGGCGTCCTTCATCGACGTGATCAGCCCCTGCATCGCCTTCAACAACCACGCCGGCTCGACCAAGAGCTTTGACTATGTCCGCGAGCACAATGACGCGGTGAACCGCCTCGACGTGCTGGTCGGCCGCGATCCGATCAGCGTCGACTATGCGCCGGGCACCGTGCAGGTGGTCGAGCAGCATGACGGCTCGCGGCTCGCGCTGCGCAAGCTCGACGCCGATTACGATCCGCATGATCGTCTGGGCGCGATGACCTTCCTGCAGAAGCACGCGGCCAAGGGCCAGATCGTCACTGGCCTGCTCTATGTCGATCCGGATGCCGAGGATCTGCACACCCATCTCGACACCGTCGAGACGCCGCTCAACACGCTCGACGAACAAGCGCTGTGCCCGGGTTCAGCCGTGCTGGACAAGATCAACGCCAGCCTGCGCTGAGCAGCGGCAGCACACTCCGTGTCGTCCTCCCGTGTGCAATTGTGCACTAGGCAGGGACGACAGCGGAGTTGGTGACGGCTACTTGTCGCTCAAGACGTCGCCGAACAGCGCCCAGGACTTGCCGTCGAACCGCGCCATCTGGATTTGCCGGATCGGCGTCACATTGTCGGGCTCGGTCTGCACCTTGATGCCGGGCAACAGCATCGGCAGCTCGAGCGCCTTCAGATTGGTCGCCTGCTTGATGATGTTGGCACGGCTGTAGTCGCCGTTGCAGTTCTTCAGCACCGCCGTCATGACCTGCGCCACCGTGTAGCCCTGCACGTTGAAGAGGTCGCCCGGGCTCGCATTCGGCTGGTACTTCTTCATCCAGTCCGCAAACTCCTTCTGCGCGGGATCGTCGGCCCAGCGCGGATCGGTCGGATCCTTCAGATAGAGCCCGGTCACGACGCCGATGACGTTCTCGAGACCGGCCGGTTCAAGCACCGCGGAGACCGAGTTCGAGACGGTCGGCAGGATGGTCAGCGGCTTCCAGCCCATGCTCGCCGCCTTGCGCAGCGCCTGGGCCGCGAATTTCGGCGTCGCCTCCGCGAAGAAGACGTCCGCGCCGGACTCGCGCATCGTCACCATCTGGGAATCGATGGTGGGATCGGTCGTGAGATACGTGGTCTCGGCGACGATCTGGCCGACATGCTCGCCGAGCCCGTCCTTGAAACCCCTCAGATAGTCCTTGCCGGCGTCCTCGTTCGGCGTGATGACGGCGATCTTCGCATCCGGCTTGGTCTTCAGGATGTATTTTGCGTAGAGCCGGCCTTCGAGCTCGTAGGTCGGATTGAAACCGACCGTCCACGGGAACTGCTTTGGATCGTTCCAGCGCGTCGCGCCGGAGGACACGAACAGCTGCGGCACGCGCTTGATGTTGAGGTACTTCTGCACCGAGATGTTCGGCGCGGTGCCGACCGCGCTGAAGATCGCGAGCACCTCGTCCTGCTCGACGAGCTTGCGGGTCTGCTCGACGGTCTTCGACGGCGAATAGGCGTCGTCGAGGCTCTCGAAGTCGATCTTGCGGCCGTTGATGCCGCCTTGATCGTTGAGCATCTGGAAATACGCGGCTTCGGCACGCGCGATCGTGCCGTAGGCCGACGCCGGGCCGCTATAGGGCGCGGTGTTTCCTATTTTGATCGCGGTATCGGCTGCCACGGACGGCGAGGTCAACGAGGCCGTGAGCGCGGTGAAGGCGAGAAAGCCCGCCAGGCGGGAGCGAGTTGACAAGAGCATATCCTTTTCTTGGTTTTCTTGACGCGGCGCACATTATCCATCGCGTCCGCGCAGGCAATCACCAAGAACGTCTCGCGAGATTTCCGCATGCCGGCAATCGCGTTCGCGCATAGAACGCCATGCGCTTTCAAGTCGGAATGTTGCCGGCATGTTCATGATGTGAGCCTTCGATAGACATGAAGGTTCACCGAGCAAGACTCGCATTCCGCGCGGCGGTGTGCGCCGCGCTCATGTCAGCGAGAGCGTGATCCTCAGGCCGCGACCGCAGCCGCGCGCGGGCTGACGACGTATTCCTTCAGCACCTTGTCGGTGCCGTCGATTTCGGTCAGCGCGACGTCGTAGGACCACAGATCGGCGAGGTGTTGCAGCACGCGCCGCGCGTCGGTCTCGTTGAGTTGCGCGCCCTTCACGGTGGTGTGGCGCAGCATCAGGCGGCGATCGCCGTCGAGATCGACATCCACGACCTCGATATTGGCGTCGACGAAGCCGACGTCGTATTGCCGTGCCAGTTCGCGGCGGACCCGGCGGTAGCCGCGCTCGTCGTGGATCGCGTCGACCTTGATCCCCTGGCTTTCCGCGGGGTCGTCGTGCAAATGGAACATGCGGAAGCGCCGGATCAGCGCCGGGCTGAGGAACTGGTTGATGAAGCTCTCGTCGCGGTAGTTGCTCCAGATCTCGCGCAGCACGCCCTCGACGTCGCCCTTGCCGGCGATATCGGGGAACCACTCGCGGTCCTCGTCCTCCGGATTTTTCACGATCCGCTCGATGTCCTGCATCATGGCGAAGCCGAGCGCGTAGGGATTGAAGCCGGAATAGCGGCGGTCGTCGAATTCGGGCTGGAACACCACATTGGTGTGCGACTGCAGGAATTCGAGGAAATTGCCGTCGGTGAGCCGGCCCTGCTGATGCAGCCGGCTCATGATGCGGTAATGGACGTAGGTCGCGGTGCCCTCGTTCATCACCTTGGTCTGGCCCTGCGGGTAGAAATACTGCGCGATGTGGCGGACGATGCGGATCAGCTCGCGCTGCCAGGGTGCAAGGCGCGGCGCGGTCTTCTCGAGGAAATAGAGGATGTTCTCCTGCGGCAAGCCGAGCAGCGCGCGGCGGCGCTCGGCCGTGAGCGTAGCCTTGCTCTTGGCCTTGGTGTTCGGCACCGTCCGCCACAAATCGTTGAACACGCTTTCCTCGTGCTGCCGGCGCTCGCCGGCACGCTTCTCCTCGGCACGCAAATCGAGCGTCTTCTTTCCGGGATAGCGGTCGACGCCATGCGACATCAGCGCATGCGCGGCATCGAGCGTCCGCTCCACCGTCTCGCGGCCGTGGCGGTCCTCGCAGACCGCGATGTAGCCCTTGGCGAATTCCAGATAGTCGAGAATGCCGTCGGCATCGGTCCACTGCTTGAACAGATAGTTGTTCTTGAAGAAGTGATTGTGCCCGAACGCCGCGTGCGCGATCACCAGCGTCTGCATCGTCGCCGTGTTCTCCTCCATCAGATAGGAGATGCACGGCGAGGAATTGATCACGATCTCATAGGCGAGGCCCATCAGGCCCTTGCGATAGGACGCTTCCTGGAACGCGAATTGCTTGCCGAATGACCAGTGCTTGTAGAACAGCGGCATGCCGACCGAGGAATAGGCGTCGAGCATCTGCTCGGCGGTGATCACCTCGATCTGGTTGGGATAGACGTCGAGCCCGAGCTCGGTGCGCGCGATTTTCTCGCAGGCGTCGTGGACCCGCTGCAAGGTCTGGAAATCCCAATCGGCGCCCTCGAACAGCCGTTCCCCGGAAGAACCCATCACGCTACACCCTTTCCTGCTTGCTGCGGCGCTTGAACAGGTCCTGGAACACCGGGAAGATCTCGCCGCGCTCGCTCACCTTGCGCATCGACAGCGGCGCGCCCTCGTTGCGCAGACGCTCATAGAGCGTCCAGAGCGAGGAGTCCGGCATGTCGAAGGTGTAGTTGGCGGCTTCGCCGACCTCGAGATAGGCGAAGAACTGGCAGACCGGCAGGATCTTGTCGGTCAGGAGGTGACCGGTCAGCGCGCTGTCCGAGGTCATGTTGTCGCCGTCCGAGGCCTGGGCGGCGTAGATGTTCCAGTCGGCCGGACGGAAGCGGGTGCGGACGATGTCGTTCATCGCGACCAAGGCGCTCGACACTAGCGTGCCGCCGGAAGCCGGTCCGTGGAAGAAGGTGTCCTCGTCGACCTCCTCGGCGCGGTCGGTATGGCGGATGAACACGATCTCGACGTGCTTGTAGCGCCGCTTCAGGAACACGTAGAGCAGCATATAGAACCGCTTCGCCAGATCCTTCATGTGCTCGGACATCGAGCCCGATACGTCCATCAGGCAGAACATCACGGCCTGCGCCACCGGCTTCGGCACCGTCTCGAAGCGGCGATAGCGGATGTCGATCGGATCGATGAACGGGATCCGCTTGGCCTTGGCCTTCAGCGCTTCGAGCAGCGCCAGCAGCTCGCGGCGCCGCGCATCGTCATCGCATTCGGCAAGCTCCGCCTCGAGCGCCTCGATGTCGTCCTTGCGCGGCCGGCGCAGTGCCACGCGTCGCGCCAGCGCCCGGCTCACCGTGCGGCTGATCGAGATGTTGGCGGGCGAGCCGGAGGTCGCATAGCCGGCGCGCTGAATGCCTTCGCTTTCGGTTTCCGCGAGCTTGCGCTTGGCAAGATCGGGCAGTTCGAGGTCGTCGAGGAAGAGATCGACGAATTCGTCGCGGCTGAGCACGAAGCGGAAGGCGTCCTCGCTGTCGCCCTCGCCTGCGCCGGAGCCCTTGGCGCCGCTTTGGTTCGGGCGCTGCAGCCAGTCGCCCTCGACGAACTTCTTGTTGCCGGGCAGCACCATGTCACGCGTGCCGCCCTCGCGCCGGAACCGCGGCTCGTCCATGCCGTCCAGCGGGATTGTCACTTCGCCGCCTTCCAGAACATCCTTGATGTCCCGGTCCTGTGACGACTTCTTGACGGCCCCCTGCACCAGCGCCTTGGCGCGCCGCAGGAAGCGCTGGCGGTTCTCCAGGCTCTTGCTACCCGGATTCAACCGCCGATCGACGATATGCATGACCACGTTGCATCTGCCTCACCGGATGCGATCATGACAGTCGCATCGCATTTTATTGGACGGGACGAGACGAAACGGAAAGCCGGTGCCGGCTTTCCGGATCGCGCATTAGCCGGCCTGCTTCACCCGCATGTACCACTCGACGAGCCGGCGGACCTGGCGCTCGGTATAGCCGCGCTCCACCATCCGCTCGACGAACTCGCCGTGCTTCTTCTCGGTCTCGCCGTCCTTCTTGGAGCCGAACGAGATGACCGGAAGCAGATCCTCGACCTGCGAGAATATCCGCTTCTCGATCACGTCGCGAACCTTTTCGTAGGAGGTCCAGCTCGGGTTCTTGCCGCCGTTATGGGCCCGCGAGCGCAGCGAGAACTTGACGACCTCGTTGCGGAAGTCCTTCGGGTTGGCGATGCCGGCCGGCTTCTCGATCTTGGTCAGCTCCTGGTTCAGGAGCTCGCGGTTCATCAGCTGACCGGTGTCGGGATCCTTGAAGTCCTGATCCTCGATCCAGGCGTCGGCGTAGTCGACATAGCGGTCGAACAGGTTCTGGCCGTAGTCGGCGTAGGATTCCAGATAGGCCTTCTGGATCTCGTTGCCGATGAACTCGGCATAGCGCGGCGCGAGGTCGGCCTTGATGAATTCGAGATAGCGCTTCTCGGTCTCGTCAGGCAGCTGCTCGCGGCGGATCGCCTGCTCCAGCACATACATCAGGTGCACCGCATCGGCGCCGACTTCGGTGGTGTCATGGTTGAAGGTCGAGGCGAGCACCTTGAAAGCAAAGCGGGTGGAGACGCCGTCCATGCCCTCGTCGACGCCGGCCGCGTCCTTGTACTCCTGAACGCTGCGCGCCTTCGGATCGGATTCCTTGAGGCTCTCGCCGTCATAGACCCGCATCTTGCCAAACAGCGTCGAGTTCTCGTGCTTGCGCAGCCGCGACATCACCGAGAAGCGCGCCATCGTCTCCAGCGTCGCCGGAGCGCAAGGTGCTGCGGCAAGCTCGGAGCCCTGGATCAGCTTCTCGTAGATCTTCTGCTCCTCGGTGACCCGCAGGACGTACGGGACCTTGATGACGCAGATGCGGTCGATGAAGGCCTCGTTGTTCTTGTTGGTCTTGAAGCTCTGCCACTCGGCTTCGTTCGAGTGCGCGAGGATGATGCCGGTGAACGGAATCGCGCCGATATTCTCGGTGCCGATGTAGTTACCCTCCTGCGTCGCGGTCAGCAGCGGGTGCAGCATCTTGATCGGTGCCTTGAACATTTCGACGAACTCGAGCACGCCCTGGTTGGCGCGGTTGAGGCCGCCGGAATAGCTGTAGGCGTCGGGATCGTTCTGGGCGTAGGTCTCGAGCTTGCGGATGTCGACCTTGCCGACCAGCGAGGAGATGTCCTGGTTGTTCTCGTCACCGGGCTCGGTCTTGGCAACCGCGATCTGGCGCAGCCTTGAAGGCTGGATGCGCGCGACGCGGAATTGCGAGATGTCGCCACCGAAGGCTTCGAGCCGCTTGTAGGCCCAGGGCGACATCAGCCCGCTCAGCCGGCGGCGCGGAATGCCGTACTTCTCCTCGATCATCGGGCCAAGCGTCTCGGGATCAAACAGCCCAAGCGGGCTCTCGAACACCGGCGACAGCTCGTCGCCCGCCTTCAGCACGTAGATCGGATGAATCTCCATCAGCGCCTTGATGCGTTCGGCGAGCGATGACTTGCCGCCGCCGACCGGCCCGAGCAGATAGAGGATCTGCTTGCGCTCTTCGAGGCCCTGCGCGGCGTGACGGAAGAAGCCGACGAGGCGTTCGATCGTGTCCTCCATGCCGTAGAACCCGGCGAAGGCCGGATACGACCTGATCGTACGGTTCAAAAAGATACGGCCAAGGCGTGGGTCCTTGGCCGTGTCGATCATCTGGGGCTCACCGATTGCCGCCAATAACCGCTCGGCCGCATTTGCATATCGCATCGGATCACTTCGACACGACTCCAAATACTCGGCCATCGACATGTCGGTCTGGCTTCGCGCTTCAAACGACCTTGCGAAGGCGTTGAACAAAGAATCGTTGTACATGATCCCTCTCTCCACGATATGTATCGCCGCACGACTGACACGAGTCGTAACAAGAGCGTCCTAGGATCGAATCAGCGTCGGCACGCTGAGTCCATTGGACACTCGACCGACTCAGTTCGGCAATGCACGGCGCGTGCAGCCTCTGCCTTATCAACAGGCAGGAAGCTTAATGGTTCATCAATATCCCCTTGTTTTTGGTGGCTGTAACCCCCTCGCCACATCCGTGGTTTACCGGGGCCCAGGCCTCCGAAGCGGACATCCGAGCGGGCAACTTCCCGTCCGGCGATGGACGTTGGGCTTCCCTGAAAAAGTGTGACCGTTCAGCCGTGGCGTCAAGATGCACGCGCCATAGACTCTCATGAACAAACGTTCAGCCGCGGTTGAACGTGCCTCCTTGTCGCCGCGACTAAGGCAACGAGCCCGCGCAGTTCCGCGCGGCACCATTGCCGCGCTTTAAAGATGACACCTTGGAGGCGCTGGCTATTCCCGAGCCGGTCATGAAGCAGGCGCTCCTTGTTGTCGCACTCGCAGCCGCCGCCTGGACCGGCGCGCCGTTAGCCGTTCAGGCGCAGGAAGGCGTCGACAAGGCCGCGGCGGCCGCCTTCGACAACAGGATGTTCGCGGGCCCGCCCGGCGCGAAAGCCTATGCCTGCTTCGTGCGGCGCTACGATGCAAATCATCTGGCGCAGCATCCGAAGCAGAAGGTCAGCGCGATGAAGCTGCTGGTGTCAGCGGAAGACGCTCCGGAGGACAAGGCCACCAACTATTCATTCCGGCTCGGCGTCGCGTACCGCCACCGCCCTGGCAATTTCGACTCCAGCGGCTACTGCAATCATGCCATCGCGGCCGAATCCGGCCACGAAATACGCTTCGAATGCGGCGTGGATTGCGAGGGCGGCGGTATCACCGTGGCGTTGTCCAAGGACAATAAATCCGTGATTGCGCGCCTTGGCCGCATCATGGTGTGGAATCGCAACAAGCCCGACGACGATGCGGGCGAAGCGCTGTTCGCCGGCGCCGACGACAAGATCTTTCGCGTCGATCGCGCGGACTTGGGCGAATGCGCCGAACTTGTGACCGACCGCAAGGAACTCGCTGCGCTCCGCCACAAATGATAGGTTTGCCCAAAGGGACAACACTGGATCAACAATAATTGCGCGAGAGACGCCATGCGCCGACGCAGCATCCTCTGGGGCACGCTTTCAGCGATCGGCGCCGTCTTGGCAGCGTCCCAGGCCGGCGCCGCCACCGAAGCACCGCCGCAAAAGCTGAAGGTGGTCTATCACCTCGATGACCTCGACAAGGTCAATTTCGTGATCGGCAACATCCAGAACCATCTCGACGGCGTCGGCGGCCCCGGCAATGTGACGATTGCGCTGGTGGTGCACGGCCGGGCGCTGAAGGCGTTTCATTCAGCAGCCGCCAATCCCGAGCTGTCAAAACATGTCGCGCGGTTCACCAAGGATGGGATCGAGTTCGCCGCCTGCGGCAACACCATGAAATCGCAGAACATCGGCCTCGCCGACTTGCTCCCCGGCTTCGTTGCCGCCGAGCGCGGCGGGGTGGTCCGCCTCGCCGAGCTGCAATCCCAAGGTTACCTCTACCTGCGCCCCTGACGCGCGGTCCTGCGCCGCAACGCGTCATAAAAATGTGCTGAGATGGGGGTCTGCTCGCACCTGCGTCCGAGCGGATCGAACTGTTGTGAATGGCGTTATCCCTTGGAAATGCTGATATTCCGCCCGGGGCTCCCGCCATGTTGACAATCCCCCTCCGCCCCCGAAAGCTGCCCGGGAACCCAAAAATCGACCCTCGATCGAACGAGAACAGGCACCCATGAACCCCGTCAAAGCACTCGAAAATCACCGTCAGGCCGTCTGGCTGGACTTCCTCGCGCGCGGCTTCGTCGCCGATGGCGACCTGAAGCGGCTGATCGAGACCGACGGCGTCAAAGGCGTGACGTCCAACCCCTCGATCTTCGAGAAGGCGATCGGCAGCTCGGATGAATATGACGGGGCGATCGGCAAGGCCCTCAAGAGCGGCGACCGCTCGGTCGCCGACCTGTTCGAGCACCTCGCGGTCGAGGACATCCAGCACGCCGCCGACGTGCTGCGCCCGGTCTACGACCAGAGCCACGGCGGCGACGGCTTCGTCAGCCTCGAGGTGTCGCCCTATCTCGCGATGGACACCAAGGGCACGATCGCGGAAGCCGAACGGCTCTGGAAGGACGTCCACCGCAAGAACCTGATGGTCAAGGTGCCGGCGACGCCCGAGGGCCTGCCGGCGATCGAGTACCTGATCGGCGAAGGCATCAGCATCAACATCACGCTGCTGTTCTCGCAGAAGGTCTATCGCCAGGTCGCCGAGGCCTATCTCAAGGGCCTGGAGAAATACGTCGGCAAGGGCGGCGATCCCTCCCATGTCGCGAGCGTCGCGAGCTTCTTCGTCAGCCGCATCGACACCGCCGTCGACAAGCAGCTCGACGAGAAGATCGCCAAGGCCAACGATCCGCACGAAAAGGAGCGGCTCGCGGCCTTGAAGGGCAAGGTCGCCATCGCCAATGCCAAGCTCGCCTATCAGGACTACAAGCACCTGTTCGCTGGCAACCGCTGGGACAAGCTGACGGCCAAGGGCGCCAAGCCGCAGCGGCTGTTGTGGGCTTCGACCGGCACCAAGAACAAGGACTATAGCGACGTGCTCTATGTCGAGGAGCTGATCGGCCCCGACACCGTCAACACCGTGCCGCCGGCAACGCTCGATGCCTTCCGCGACCACGGCAAGGTCCGCGACAGCCTCGAGGAGAATGTCGAGGACGCCCGCCACGTGCTGGAAGAGCTGGAGAAGTCCGGCATCTCGCTCGATGCGATTACCGAGGAGCTGGTCAGGGACGGCGTCAAGCTGTTCGCCGACGCGGCCGACAAGCTCTACGGCGCGGTCGCCCACAAGCGCGCCACCTCGCTCGGCGGCGGCATCGACCGCCAGAAGCTCGCGCTCGGCGCCACCATCGAGAAGGCGGTCGAGAAGAGCACCGAGGAATGGCGCGCCTCCGCCCGGATCCGAAGGCTCTGGCACAAGGACAAATCGGTCTGGACCGGCGACGACGAGGACAAATGGCTGGGCTGGCTCACCAGCGCGGCCACCGCTGATGTCGCCGACTACGAGGACTTCGCCCGGCGCGTGAAGGGGCAGAACTTCACCGATGCCGTCGTGCTCGGCATGGGCGGGTCGAGCCTTGGGCCGGAGGTCCTGGCCCAGACCTTCCCGCACCGGTCCGGTTTCCCGCGGCTGCACGTGCTCGATTCCACCGATCCGGCGCAGGTGCGCGCGATGGAGGAGTATGTCGACATCGCAAGGACGCTGTTCATCGTCTCCTCCAAATCCGGCGGCACCACCGAGCCGAACGTGATGAAGGACTATTTCTTCGATCGGGTGGCGAAGGCGATCGGCAAGGACAAGGCCGGCCACCGCTTCATCGCGGTGACCGATCCGGGCTCATCGCTGCAGAAGGTCGCGATCAAGCAGGGCTTTGCCCGCATCTTCTACGGCGACCCCGCGATCGGCGGCCGCTATTCCGTGCTGTCGCCGTTCGGTCTGGTGCCGGCGGCCGCTGCCGGCATCGACGTCCGCAGCCTGCTCGGCCATACGCTCGCGATGGTGCGCTCCTGCGGTGCCGACGTGCCGCCGCAGGAGAACCCGGGCGTGCAGCTCGGGCTCGCGATGGGCATCGCCGGGCTCGAAGGCCGCGACAAGGTGACGATCTTCGCCTCGCCGGACATTGCCGATTTCGGCGCCTGGGCCGAGCAGCTGATCGCGGAATCGACCGGCAAGGACGGCAAGGGCCTGATCCCGATCGAGGGCGAGACGATTGGCGACGCCGCGGTCTACGGCAACGACCGGTTCTTCATCGATCTGCGCACCGATGGCGAGAACGATGCAGCGCATGAGGCCAAGCTCGCGGCGCTCGAGGCCGCCGGCCATCCCGTGGTTCGGATCGTGATGAAGTCGATCGACCATATCGGTCAGGAGTTCTTCCGCTTCGAGATCGCGACCGCGGTCGCCGGGTCGATCCTCGGCATCAACCCGTTCAACCAGCCCGACGTCGAAGCCGCCAAGATCAAGACCCGCGAACTGACGGCAGCGTTCGAGAAGACCGGGTCGCTGCCGGCCGAACAGCCGGTGGTGTCGGCGGACGGGGTCGATCTCTACACCGACGCGCAGAACGCCGAGGAGCTGCGCAAGGCCGGTGCGAACGGCGATCTCGACTCCTGGATCAAGGCGCACCTCTCGCGCTCCGGCCGCGGCGACTATGTCGCCCTGCTCGCCTATATCGAGCGCGATGGCGACACCATCGACGCCATGCAGGCGATGCGGCTGAAGGTACGCGACGCAAGACACCTTGCGACCTGCGCCGAGTTCGGTCCGCGCTTCCTGCATTCGACCGGGCAGGCCTACAAAGGCGGCCCCGACAGCGGCGTGTTCCTGCAGGTCACGACCGACGATACGGCGGACCTGCCGGTGCCCGGCCAGAAGGCGAGCTTCGGCGTGATCAAGGCGGCACAGGCGCGCGGCGATTTCGACGTGCTCACCGAGCGCGGCCGGCGCGCGCTGCGCGTGCATCTCAAGGGCGATCTCAGCTCCGGGCTCGCGGCGCTCGATGCCGCGATCTCGGCTGCACTGAACTGACGGAGGCGAGGGATGCAACTCGGCATGATCGGCCTCGGGCGGATGGGCGGCAATATCGTCCGGCGCCTGATGACCCAGGGCCACACCACCGTGGTCTACGACAAGGATCCGAAGGCCGTCGCGGCGCTCGTCGCCGACAATGCGACCGGGTCCTCGTCGCTGGAGGATTTCGTCCTCAAGCTGGAGGCGCCGCGCACCGCCTGGGTGATGCTGCCGGCCGGCAAGATCACCGAAGCCACCATCGAGGCGCTGTCGAAGCTGATGCAGCCAGGCGACGTCATCATCGATGGCGGCAACACCTTCTGGCAGGATGACGTCCGCCGCGGCAAGGCGCTCAGGGAGCGCGGGCTGCATTACGTCGATGTCGGCACCAGCGGCGGCATCTGGGGCATCGAGCGCGGCTACTGCATGATGATCGGCGGCGACAAGAAAGTGGTCGACCGGCTCGACCCGATCTTCAAGACGCTGGCGCCCGGGATCGGCGACATTCCCCGCACCTCCGGCCGCGAGGGCCGCGATCCGCGCATCGAACAGGGCTACATTCACGCCGGCCCGATCGGCGCCGGGCATTTCGTCAAGATGATCCACAACGGTATCGAATACGGCCTGATGCAGGCCTATGCCGAAGGCTTCGACATCCTGAAGAACGCCAATATCGAGGCGCTGCCGGCCGAGCATCGCTTCGACCTCGACATCGCCGACATCGCCGAAGTCTGGCGGCGCGGCAGCGTGATCCCGTCCTGGCTGCTCGACCTCACGGCATCGGCGCTGGCGCAGAACCACACGCTCGACGATTATTCCGGCTTTGTCGAGGATTCCGGCGAAGGCCGCTGGACCGTCAACGCCGCGGTCGACGAGGCCGTGCCGGCCGAGGTGCTGACGGCCGCGCTCTACACGCGCTTCCGCTCGCGCAAGGATCACACCTTCGCGGAGAAGATCCTCTCGGCGATGCGCGCAGGTTTCGGCGGCCACAAGGAGCCGCCGAAAAAGGCATAAAAAGCTTGAAGAGAACCGCGGAAGGTCACGTGCAGAAGAAACCCGATCCTTGCTCCTTCATCATCTTCGGCGCCACCGGTGATCTGACGCACCGGCTGGTCATCCCGGCGCTCTACAATCTCGCCGCCGGCAATCTGCTGCCGGACAAATTCTGCGTCGTCGGCATTGTCCGCAAGGGCATGTCGAGCGAGCAGCTGACCGACAGCCTGATGCAGGGGCTGCGCAAGTTCGCCACCCGCCCGGTGGACGAGGCGATCGCAAAGCGGCTGTTCGAATGCGTCACCTCGATCGAGGCCGATCCGCGCGATCCGGCTTCCTTCGATGCCATGAACGAACGGCTCGACAAGCTCGAGACGGCGCGCGGCACCGGTGGCAACCGGCTGTTCTATCTCGCGACCCCGCCGAGCGCCTTCCTGCCGATCAGTGAGCAGCTCGGGCGCACCGGCATGCTGGAAGAGAACGGCGCCTGGCGGCGGCTGATCATCGAAAAGCCGTTCGGCACCGATCTGGTGTCGGCCAGGGCGTTGAATGCCGCGCTGCTGAAGCTGATGGACGAGCACCAGATCTACCGGATCGATCACTATCTCGGCAAGGAAACCGTCCAGAACATCCTGGTGCTGCGCTTCGCCAACGGCATGTTCGAGCCGATCTGGAATCGCAACCACATCGACCATATCCAGATCACCGTCGACGAGAAGCTCGGCGTCGGTCATCGCGGCAGCTTCTACGACGCCACCGGCGCGCTGCGCGACATGGTGCCGAACCATCTGTTCCAGCTGCTGTCGCTGGTGACGATGGAGCCGCCGGCGCGGTTCGACGCCCA
Organism: Bradyrhizobium sp. USDA 4506; assembly: GCF_054058795.1. Taxonomy (NCBI): domain Bacteria; kingdom Pseudomonadati; phylum Pseudomonadota; class Alphaproteobacteria; order Hyphomicrobiales; family Nitrobacteraceae; genus Bradyrhizobium; species Bradyrhizobium sp. USDA 4506. The sequence goes on from NZ_JBSSBM010000002.1 coordinate 4,794,539, forward strand.
CGCGGTGCGCTCCGAAAAGGCCGAGGTGCTGAGCGCGATCCAGACCCAGAGCGAACAGGAGGCGCTGCACAATTCGGTGCGCGGCCAGTATCGCGCCGGCCGGATCGGCGACACCGAGATCGAGGACTTTCTCAAGACGCCCGACGTCAGGCCCGACAGCTCGACCGAGACCTATGCCGCGCTGAAGCTGACCATCGACAATTGGCGCTGGGCCGGCGTGCCGTTCTACCTGCGCACCGGCAAGGCGCTGACCACCAAGCGCACCGAGATCGCGATCAAGTTCAAGCAGGCGCCGTTCGCTATGTTCCGCGACACGTCGGTCGATCGCCTGTCGCAGAACTACCTCGTCATCTCCACTGAGCCGACCGAGGGCATCGAGCTGCAGTTCAACACCAAGGTACCCGGCCCGACCATCAACATCGACGGCGTCGAGATGAAGTTCCGCTACAAGGACTACTTCAAGGCCGAGCCGTCGACCGGCTACGAGACACTCATCTATGACTGCATGATCGGCGACAATCTGCTGTTCCAGCGCGCCGACAGCGTCGAGGCCGGATGGCAGGCGGTGCAGCCCTTCATCGACGCCTGGAAGAGCGCCGGCGGCCGTGGCCTGCAACCCTACAAGGCCGGCAGCGAAGGCCCGGAGGCCGCCAATGCGCTGCTGACGCGCGACGGCCGCAGCTGGCGGAAGCTGGGCTGACATGACCGCGACCGGCAAGCGCCAGATCATCACGGTCGCCGATCCGGCGGCACTGGCGCAGGCGGCCGCCGAGCGGGTGATCGCCAGGATCGACCAGAACAGCGGCCGGATCGCCGTCTGCCTCACCGGCGGCTCCAGCCCCAAGGCGCTCTACCAGCTGCTGGCGACGCCAGACTATCGCGCGAGGATTCCGTGGGACCGCGTCGACTGGTTCATCGGCGACGAGCGCCTGGTGCCGCGCAAGGACAAGCTGCACAACATGAGCATGGCGCGCCAGGCCTTCCTCGACCGCTGTGCACCGGCCGCGAATGTCCATCCGATCGCGACCGACACCGCCGATCTCAGGGATCCCGACGCCAGCGCGGCGCTATACGAGAACGAGCTGATGGCATTCTACGGCGCCGAACAGCTCGATCCGAAGCGACCGCTGTTCGACCTGGTGCTGATGGGCATCGGCCCCGACGGCCATACCGCGTCGCTGTTTCCGGGTTATCCCGCGGTCGAGGAAACGCAGCGCTGGGTGGTCGGCGTGCCGAAGGCCAATGTCGAGCCGTTCGTACCGCGCGTGTCGCTGACCCTGCCCGCCCTCGCCTCCTGCCGCGAGATGCTGTTCGAGGTGGCGGGCGAGAACAAGCGCGCGATCTTGACGCGCCTCTTCGCAGGCGAGAACCTGCCGGCAAACCGCGCGCGATCGCTGGGCGAGACCGTCTGGCTGATCGATCAGGCCGCGCTGCCGGAGGACTTTCGTGGGTGACGGACAAAACCCCTGCGCATTGGTCGTGATGGGCGTGTCGGGTTCGGGCAAGAGCACCATCGCCGACCGCCTGGCGATCAGGATCGGCTGGCGCTTCGAGGACGGCGACAGTTTTCATCCGCCAAGCAATGTCGCCAAAATGCATTCCGGCCAGCCGCTCACCGACGAGGATCGCTGGCCCTGGCTGCGCGCGATCGCCGACGAGATCGACCGCACCTGCGGCGTCCGCGAACGCGCCGTCATCGCCTGCTCCGCGCTGAAGCGCGCCTATCGCGACATCCTGGTGCATGGCCGCGACGATATCCGCATCGTCTTCCTCGACGGCTCGCAGGAGCTGATCGCCACGCGGCTCGGCGCGCGCAAGGGCCATTTCATGCCGCCGGGGCTGCTCGCCAGCCAGTTCAAGACGCTGGAGCCGCCGACCCCGGAGGAACGCCCGATCACGGTTGCGATCGACCGTCCGGTCGAAACCATCGTCGAAGACATCGTCACTCAACTGAAGCTGGACCGCACATGACCCGCATCGCCCTTGTCGTATCCGATGTCGACGGCACGCTGCTCACCAAGGACAAGACCTTGACCGACGGCGCCAGGGCGGCAGTGCGCAGGCTGCACGAGGCCGGCATCGGCTTCACCATCGTCTCCAGCCGGCCGACGATCGGGATGGGCTTTCTGGTTGCGCCGCTTGCGATCACACAGCCGATCGGCGCATTCAACGGCTCTTCGATCGTCGATCCGCAGCTCAAGCCCCTCGAGCAGCATTTGATCCCGGCCGCGGTCGCAAAACGCTGCATCGACATGCTGCGCGAACGCGACGTCGACATCTGGCTGTTCACCAACGACCGCTGGCTGACGCGGAATCCTGACGGCGAGTACACCGCCCACGAGCAGCACACGATCAAGCATGATCCGACCATCGTCGGCGATTTCACGCCCTATCTCGATCAGGCCTGCAAGATCGTCGGCGCGAGTTCGGATGCGGCCCTGCTGCAACGCTGCGAGGCGGAGATGCAGCAGATGGTCGGCCGTGATGCCACCGCGGTCCGCTCGCAGACCTACTATCTCGACGTCACCCCGCCGGGCCACGACAAGGGCACCTTCGTCGAGGGCATCGCGAAGCGCCTTGGCGTGCCGCTGGAGAACGTCGCCACGATCGGCGACATGCAGAACGATCTGCCGATGTTCGCGCGAAGCGGCGTCTCCTTCGCGATGGGCAATGCCAGCGATGACGTGAAGGCGCGCGCCACCCATGTCACCGAATCCAACGAGCAGGACGGTTTCGCACGCGCGATGGACACGGTGTTGCAGCTTCGCTGAGGCGTGCGAACGATCGCCCCACGCGTGATCGAGCGCGGGCCGCAGCGTGATCGCCGTTACAGTCCGCTACATCGCAATCGAGTCAAATCGATCATGTGATCGCGTCACGCTGATCACGCGGCCCTTTGTCACGGCGAGATCTGTCACCCGACCAATCCGCGGTTCCTTGAGGCGGCCGATCACACTCGCACGATTTCGGAATATTGGAAATATATTCTTGATTTGCCCGACGTGTCAAGTTGCCTGGCCGAATGCCGGCAGCTGCCGGCTCCTTTGCATGGGGTTGTTTTCGATATTTTGGCAGCGCGGACCTGCGGCGGTCCCGCAAGCGGAAGACGGAGGGCGGCATCGCCGCGGTGGTTTAAGTCGACCGCTGCACCGCGGGCTTCTCGGCGTCGGCTCTGGCGGCGCTGAGATTGTGCGCGGTGTTGATCAACGCGATATGGGTCAGCGCCTGCGGGAAATTGCCGGTCTGCCGGCCGGCGCCGGAATCGAACTCCTCGGCCAACAGTCCGAGATCGTTGGCGACCGCCACCACGCGGTCGAACATGGTCTGCGCCTTGTCGACATCTCCCGCCAGCACATGGGCGTCGGCAAGCCACAGGCTGCAGGCCAGGAACGCGCCCTCGATCGGCTGGACCTCATCGGACACCTCGCGCGGATCGTGCCGCAGCACGAAGCCGTCGCGCATCATGTGCCGTTCGACCGCGTCGATCGTGCCGCAGATGCGCGGATCGCCCGACGGCAGGAAGCCGACCGACGGCAGCAGCAGCAGGCTGGCGTCGAGCAACTTTGAGCCATAGCTCTCGACGAAACTGTTGAGGCCGGGATCGAAGCCGCGTTGGCAGACGTCGCGATGAATGGCCTCGCGCAGCACCCGCCATTTGACCAGCGGCCCCTTGAAGCCGAACCGCTCCGCGCTCTTGATGGCGCGGTCGAAGGCGACCCAGCACATCACCTTGGAGAACACGTAGTGTCTGGGGGTGCCACGGCGTTCCCATATGCCGTGATCCGGCTGATCCCAGACATCGGCGAGATGGGTGACGACGGTGCATTCGAGCGACCAGTTCTCTTCGTCGAGCTTCAGCTTGGCCATGCGGGACTGATGGAAGGCGTCGATCAGCTCGCCATAGACGTCGAGCTGAAGTTGCGCATGCGCGGCGTTGCCGGCGCGTACCGGCTGCGCCCCTTCATAGCCGGACAGCCACCCTGCCTCCCATTCCAGGAGGCGTCGCTGGCCCAGGATGCCGTACATGATCTGCATGTTGGCCGGCGCGCCGGCTGCGGCCCGCAGCAGCCAGTTGTGCCAGGCTGCCGCTTCCTCGGTGTAGCCCGAGTTCATCAGGGCCAGCAGCGTAAAGGTGGCGTCGCGCAGCCAGCAGAACCGGTAGTCCCAATTGCGCGCGCCACCGAGCTTTTCCGGCAACGACGTGGTGGGTGCCGCGACGATGCCGCCGGTCGGCCTGAAGGTCAGCGCCTTCAGCGTGATCAGCGAGCGCATCACGAGGGCGCGTTGATAGCTGCCGTCATAGGTCGAGCGGCTGCACCATTCCCGCCAATATTCCTCGGTGTCCTTCAGCGCAGCCTCAGGGTCGATCGCGTCCGGCACCGGGTGATAGGACGGTCCATAGGTCAGGACGAACGGCACGGTATCGCCTTCGCCGACCTCGAAATCGGCGATCGTGGTCAGATCCTTGCCGCGGGTTTCGACCGGCGTGCGCAGCACGGTCATGTCCTGCCCGCTGATCGCCAGAAGCCCGTCACCATCCGGATTCTTCCGAACCCAGGGGACATCGACGCCGAAGCCGAAGCGGATCACCAGCTCCATGCGCATCTTGACGCGGCCGCTGACGCCGCGAACGAGGCGGACCACATCGGAGGCGTTGCCGCGCGGCGGCATGAAGTCGATCAGCGCGACCGCGCCGCCTTCCACCTCGAACCGGGTCTCCAGGATCAGCGTATCGTCCCAGTAGCGCCGCGAGGTCTGCTTGATCTCGCCTGTGGGCGCCAGCAGCCAGCGACCGTTCCTCGACGTGCCAAGCAGCGCCGCGAAGCAGGGGTCGGAATCGAACGCCGGCCAACACAGCCAGTCGATCGAGCCGTCGCGGCCAACCAGCGCGGCGGTCTCGCAATCTCCGATCAGTCCATAGTCTTCGATACGAGAGGCCACGCGCTACGCTCCGCGCTACCCGGTGTGCGAGCGCTCGCGGGTCGCGCGCTTGAGGGCGTCGACGTCGATCGCCGACGCGAGATGCTCGATCGAGACCGGGAGCCGCCGCTTCCAGTTCGGATGCTCGTAGACGGTGCCGGGGATGTTCGGTTGCTCGACAATGCCGAGCAGGTCCTCCATCGACACCGCCATCATCCGCGACCGCGTCCGTGCCAGGAAGCTCGCCACCGAATAGAAATCGTTCGCGTGGATGTCGTGCCGGCGCAGCACGTCGTCGAGCTGGCCGAGCGCGTGCCAGCGCCCCTCGTCGGTCTCGCCGGGATCGATCCCGAGCGCACGCTTGGTCTTGAGGTCGCTGAACGAGCGCCAGCCCGCATAGGTCGAGAGGTCGTGGGTGTTGAAGGTCACCAGCGCATCCGGCAAATAGTAGTCGGCGTTGCGGAAGACGCCCCGGTCGTCGGTCTCGAACATCATCACAAGATAGGACCAGATGCCCCAGCCGTTCATCTGCTCGCGGAACCCGGGAGGTACGGTGCCGAGGTCCTCGCCGATCACGACGCAGCGGCTCGCCACGCTCTCCTGCGCGGTCGCCGCCAGCAGCGCCTCGAACGGCATCAGCACATAGGCGCCATTGGCCGGGCCGAAGCCGCGCGGCACCAGATAGAGCCGCTTCAGCCCGAACGCGTGGTCGAGCCTGATCGCGCCGGCGTGGTGCATCGAGGCGCGCAGCATCTGCCTGAACGGCTCGAACGAGCGCTGTTCAAGACCCGCAGCATTGAAGCCGGCAAGCCCCCAGTCCTGGCCCGCCGTGTTGAGCGGGTCAGGCGGCGCGCCGACGCCGAGATGGCGCGAGATCGCGATCTGCTCATTCCAGGCGTCGAACCCGTCCGACTGCACGCCGACGGCGACGTCGAGATAAAGCCCGACCCGCATGCCGCGCTTGTGCGCCAGCGCCTGGCAGGCGCCGAGTTGACGGTCCGCGGTCCATTGCACGAATTCGACGAACTCGACCTCGGCGGCAGAGTCGCGCGAGCGGCGCAATTTTGCACAAGCTGCGTCGCTCGGCTGCCGCCATTCGTCCGGCCATTCCCACCACGGCGTGTTGAATTTGTGCCGCATCACCTCGAAGCAGGCGAAGCGCGACAGCAGCGTGCCCTGCTCGTTGCGATAGGCCTCGAAATCCTGCCAGCGGCCGAGGCCCGGGTTGGCCTTGAAGGCCGCGAACGCCGCGCGCAGCGCGGGCCATTTCTGCGCCGCGACGCCGACATAGTCGACCATGTCATGGCTGCGGAGCGGTGCCAGCGCGGCCTTGGTCTCGGCATCGACGCGGAATTCGGGAATCTGCTCGACGTCGATGTAAAGCCCATTGAGGAACAGCCGGCTGTTCGGCGAGTACGGGCTGCAATCGCCGGGCCGATCGTCGAACAGCGCATGCAGCGGATTGAGCCCGACGCCGTCGGCGCCGAGCCGGTGGGCGAATTCGAGCAGGTGCTGCAGGTCGGTGAAGTCACCGATGCCCCAGTTGCGCGCTGACCGCACGCCGTAGAGTTGCACCGCGATCACCCAGCAGCGGTCGAACTCGCCGCCGAAGGCGCCGTGCGGCGCCACCAGCAGTGGCAGCTCCTCGCTGGCGCCCGATGCGTCCGACAGTTGCAGCCGATGCACGCCTTCGGGCAGACCGGACGGCCACGTCACACTGCGCTCACGCGCCTCGCCCTGCGCGAGCACCCCGGTGCCATTCGCAAGCTTCCATTGCACCGGAAGCCGGGCAGCCTCCGAGAACTGTGTTTGCGCAGCCTGGCCGCCTCTGACCACCACGGGATCGGCGATGATCCGACGGGGCGCCTGCGGCGGCAGCGCGTCGAGGATCGCCGTGAGCGCCTCGGGGGTTGTCACACGGCGGTGACCGCTGCCATCGATATACTCGGTCTGGATTCCCAGGGTCTGGGCTTTGGCGTAAAGGTCCATTCGGCACGCTGCCTGCTCGCAACGGTTGGTGGATCGTTGCTAAATTGTACAGATACGGGAAAGGGATAGTTGATGTTCAACGCTCTACCCTATCCGGCGTTCCCACCGGGAACCATTGCCCGGCGAGCGGCTTTCTATATGGGTCTGGCGCGCCTCCTTCCCGGCGCCGGGACGTCATTTGCATTTTTAATGGCGGCATCACCGTGAACAAAACCCTCCGGCCTGTCGAGAGTGCCCATGGCACTTTTCATATCACCGATGTCTATCCGTCGGTTGATGGCGGCCGCTTTCCGGTCAAGCGCATTGTGGGCGAACCTGTCGAAGTGTGGGCCGACATCTACCGTGCCGGACATGACGTGATATCGGCGGCATTGGTGTGGCGGCGCGAGGGCGACAGCGAATGGCAGGTCGCGCCGATGACGGCGCACAGCGATGACCGCTGGGGCGGCGCTTTCGTGCCCGACCGGCCCGGCCGCTACGCCTTCGCGATCGAGGCCTGGACCGATGAATTCGCCAGCTGGCGGCATCGCTTCGAGCAGACGCCGCGCGACGGCAGCGATCACACGCTGGACGCGCTCGAAGGCGCGGGCATGCTGACCCAGGCGCAGGCCGGCAGCCCGGCGGCGGCGGCCGTCATCATCAGGCAGTGCGAAATCTTTCTGCAGACCGGCGAACCAGGTGCGCTGCTCGCGCCCGAATTGCGGGAGGCGATGGCCGGCAGCCAGTTTCGCCGCGACCTGATGCGATCGCAGCTCTACCCGCTGACCGCGGATCGCCCGCGGGCGCGCAGCGGCGCATGGTACCAGATGTTTCCGCGCAGCCAGGGCAAGACACCGGGCATGCATGCAACCTTCAACGACTGCATCGCGCGGCTTCCCGACATCGCCGCGATGGGCTTTGACGTCGTCCTGCTCGCGCCGATCCATCCGATCGGCCGGCAGCACCGCAAGGGCCGCAACAATGCCGCGATCGCGCAGGCGGGCGATCCCGGCAGCCCTTATGCGATCGGCGCAGCCGAGGGCGGCCACGACGCCGTGCATCCGGAACTCGGCACGCTCGACGACTTCAGCGCCTTCGTGGCGGCATGCCAGGCGCATGGCCTCGAGGTCGCGCTCGATTTCGCCGTGCAGTGCTCCCCCGATCATCCCTGGCTGACCGAGCATCCAGAGTGGTTCAAGCGGCGCCCGGACGGATCGATGCGCACGGCCGAGCATCCACCGCAGCGCTGGGAGGATGTCGTCAATCCGGATTTCGGGTCCGAAGACGCCGGCGCCCTGTGGCGCGCGCTGCGCGACGTCGTGCTGTTCTGGGTCGAACAGGGCGTCAGGATCTTCCGGGTCGACAATCCGCACACCAAGCCGCTGGCGTTCTGGGAGTGGCTGATCCGCGAGGTGCGGGACCGCGACGCGGACGTGCTGTTCCTCGCGGAAGCCTTCGCGCGCCCGAAACTGATGAAGGGCCTCGCCAAGCTCGGCTTCACGCAGTCCTACAGCTATTTCACCTGGCGGACGCAGCGCTTTGAGCTCGAACAATATCTCGGCGAGTTGACCTCCTATCCCGAGCGTGACTTCTTTCGGCCGAATTTCTTCGTCAACACACCGGACGTCCTGCCCTTCCACCTGCAAAGCGGCGAATCCTGGATGTTCAAGTCGCGTCTCGCGCTGGCCGCGACGCTTTCAAGCAGCTATGGCATCTACAGCGGCTTCGAATTGCTCGAGCACACGCCGGTCCCCGGCCGCGAGGAATATCTCAACTCCGAGAAGTACGAGATCAAGGTTTGCAACTGGGAGCAGCCGGGGAACATCAAGCCCTATATCGCAGCTCTCAACCGGATCAGACGCGGCAATCCGGCCCTGCAACAATTCGCCAATTTGCGCTTTATCAGTGTCGATGACGGCGGTGTGATCGGTTTCATCAAGGAGGCGGTCGATCAGAGCAATGTGATCGCGGCCGCGATTGCATTGTCAGCCGAGCTGCGTGAGGTCTGGCTGCCGCTCGGCGACGTCATGGTCGGCCGTGGCGATGCCCGCCGGCCCGTCTCGGCAGTGGAAGACCTTGTCACCGGCGAGCGCCACGCGCTCGAATGGGGAGGCATCCGTCTACGTATAGATCCTGCGCGCGATCCCGCGTTGCTGCTGCGCTGTGTCGCCTGAAGGAGCCGTCATGAACGTATTCTCCTCCGTCAATACCCAGGAGAAGGTCGCAACCGAGACTGCGGACCAGCTGTGGTACAAGGACGCGATCATTTACCAGCTGCATGTCAAGGCATTTGCCGACAGCAACAATGACGGCATCGGCGACTTCGCGGGGCTGACGGAGAAACTCGGCTATCTGCAGGAGCTCGGCGTCACCGCGCTGTGGCTGTTGCCGTTCTATCCCTCGCCCGGCCGCGACGACGGTTACGACATCGGCGACTATGGCGACATCAATCCCGATTTCGGGACGATGAAGGACTTCAAGCGCTTCATCCAGGAGGCCAAGAAGCGCGGCCTGCGCGTCATCACCGAGCTGGTCGTCAACCACACCTCGGACCAGCATGCGTGGTTCAAGCGCGCGCGCCGCAGCCCGCCGAATTCGAGCGCGCGCAGCTGGTACGTCTGGAGCGACACCGACCAGAAATACCTCGATACAAGGATCATCTTTACCGATACGGAGAAGTCGAACTGGACCTGGGATCCGGAGGCCGGTCAGTTCTACTGGCACCGCTTCTTCTCGCACCAGCCGGACCTGAATTTCGACAATCCGCGCGTGGTGCGCGCCATCGTGCAGGTGATGAAGCGCTGGCTCGACACCGGCGTCGACGGCTTCCGGCTCGACGCCATTCCCTATCTGTGCGAGCGCGACGGCACCAACAACGAGAACCTGCCGGAGACGCATGCCATCATCAAGCGGCTGCGCCAGGAGCTCGACGCCTATGCCAAGGGCAAGATCCTGCTGGCCGAAGCCAATCAATGGCCGGAGGACGTGCAGGAATATTTCGGCCATGGCGACGAATGCCACATGGCCTATCACTTCCCGCTGATGCCGCGCATCTACATGGCGATCGCCCAGGAAGACCGCTTTCCGATCACCGACATCCTGCGGCAGACGCCCGACATTCCGGCCGCTGCCCAGTGGGCGCTGTTCCTGCGCAATCACGACGAGCTGACGCTGGAAATGGTCACCGACGTCGAGCGCGACTATCTGTGGTCGACTTACGCCAACGATCCGCGCGCCCGCATCAATGTCGGCATCCGCCGCCGCCTTGCGCCGCTGATGGACAACGACCGGCGCAAGATCGAGCTGATGAACTCGCTGCTGCTGTCGTTCCCGGGCACGCCGATCATCTATTACGGCGACGAGATCGGCATGGGCGACAATATCTATCTCGGCGACCGCAACGGCGTGCGGACGCCAATGCAGTGGTCGCCGGACCGCAACGGCGGCTTCTCGCGCGCCGACCCGGCGCGGCTCTACGCGCCGATGATCATGGACCCGGTCTACGGCTATGAATCCGTCAATGTCGAGGCGCAGTCACGCAGCCTGTCGTCGCTGCTGTCGGCGACCAAGCGGCTGATCGCGGTACGCAAGTCGACGCTTGCCTTCGGGCGCGGCACCATGACCTTCATCCGCCCGGAGAACCGCTCGGTGCTGGCCTATGTGCGCCAGTACCAGGGTGAGGCGATCCTGTGCGTCGCCAATCTGTCGCGGTCGGCGCAGGCCACCGAGCTCGACCTCTCCGCCTTCAAGGACCGCATTCCGCTCGAGATGCTCGGGCGCACGCGCTTCCCGGCGATCGGCGAGCTGCCCTACATGATCACGCTCGCGCCATACGGCTTCTACTGGTTCCAGCTGCAGGAGCGCGACAAGTCCGAGCCGGTGACGCCGCGCGCGGTGCCGGAATTCGAGACGCTGGTGGTGCCGCTGAATTCGACCTGGATGTCACTGGCGCGCACCCGCGGCGTGTTCGAGCACGACGTGCTGCCCGGCCATCTCGCCCGCACGCGCTGGTATCCGGAACGATCCGCGAGCGCGATCCAGCCGATGCTGGTCTCCGCGATCCCGTTCTGCGACATCGGCGACAACCGGCCGTGGCTCGCCTTCTTCGAGACCACGCAGCGCGGCACCACCAGCCGCTACGTGCTGCCGATGCAGATCGAGTGGGTGCGCTTCGACCGCGAGCGCTACAATCCGCGCGCATTCGCCGCGATACGCCAGGGCGCGCGCGAGGGCACCTTGCTCGATGTCGCCACCGACCAGATCTTCACCGGCCTGTTCCTGCGCAACCTGCGGGAAAACCTCATGGTCGACGAAGGCGAGCAAGGCCTCAAGCTCGAATTCCGGCCGACCAGCCGCTTCTCCGACCGGCCGGTGCGGCAGCCGGAGCGCATCCGGGTCTTCGAGAACGATCAGCCGCATTCGACCGCGCTGGTCGACAACGAATATGTCACCAAGATCTACCGCAAGCTCGAGGTCGGCATCAATCCGGAGATCGAGATGGGCCGCTTCCTCACCGAGGTGGTCAACTTTCCGAACACCCCTGCCTTGCTCGGCACCGCCGAGCTGATCGAAGGCGACAAGCGCAGCGCCATCGCCGTCCTGCATGCGATGGTCGTCAACCAGGGCGACCTCTGGACCATCGCAGGCGCACACCTCGACCGCCTGGTCGAACGGCAGCGCCTGCTGACAGTGAGCGAGCACCCCGTGGAGAACGGCGACCAGGCCACCTATCTGCGCCACATGTCGCATAGCGGAAAGCGACTCGCCGAGCTGCATCTGGCGCTCGCCAGCAACCGCGACCTGCCGGACTTCGCGCCCGAGCCGACCAAGCCCGACGACCTGCAGCGCTGGGCCGACGAGATCATGGCGCGGGCCGAGCGCGTGTTCGATACGCTGAAGCAGCGGCGCGGCTCCCTGAAGGAGGCCGACCGGCTGCTGGCCGATCAGTTGCAGGCCCAGCACGACACGCTGCCGGAGCGGCTCAAGGCACTGCTGCCGCGAGAAACCGACGGGTTCAACATCCGCCATCACGGCGACCTGCATCTCGGTCAGTTGCTGGTGGTCAAGGACGACGTCTTCATCATCGATTTCGACGGCGGACCGGGCCGCACCATCGCCGAGCGGCGGCGCAAGGCACCGCCGGCGCGCGACGTCGCCGGCCTGATCCGTTCGATCGACTATGCGGCGACCGCCGCGCTGGAACGCACGCTCAAGGTCTCCCCCGACGAGAGCGGCCGGCTGAGCCTCGCCTTGGCCGAATGGCGCGACCAGGCCGCGGATACCCTGCTGGCGGCCTATCGCGAGACGGTGGCCGGCCAGCGGCTGTGGCCCGCCGACGCCAAGACGGCCGACCGCCTGCTCAATTTTTTCCTGCTTGAGAAAGCCTTCTATGAGATCGAGTATGAGCTGGCCAACCGGCCGGATTGGCTGCGGGTGCCGCTCACCGGCCTGCTGAGGATCCTGGCGCAACAGCCGCATGAGGTTGCATGAGCAAACTGCCCGCCGAGGCCTATGCCATCATCGAGGGCCGCCACTCCGACCCCTTCCACTATCTCGGGCTTCACCCCGAGGGGGACCGCAACGTCGTGCGCGCCTTCCTGCCCGATGCCAGCAATGTCGAGGCGATCGGCGAGCATGGCGAGACCGCACAGCTGGCGCGGATCCATGACGCCGGCCTGTTCGCAGGCCCCCTGCCGAACGGCTCGACGCGCTACCAGCTCCGCGCCCGTTTCGGCGACAACGTCGTCGAGCTGGAGGATGCCTACCGCTTTCCGCCGATCCTGAGCGATTTCGATCTCTATCTGCTCGGCGAAGGCACGCATCAGCGCGTCTACGACACGCTCGGCGCGCATCCGATGACGCTCGACGGCGTCGACGGCATCGGCTTCGTGGTGCTGGCGCCGAATGCGCGCCGGGTCAGCGTGGTCGGCGACTTCAATTTCTGGGACGGACGGCGGCATCCGATGCGCGTGCGCGGCTCGGGCTACTGGGAACTGTTCATCCCGCGTGCAAGGGTCGGCGACCACTACAAGTTCGAGATCATCGGGCGCAACGGCCAGCATCTGCCGCTGAAGTCCGATCCCCTGGCGTTCGCCGCCGAGGTGCGCCCGAAGACCGCCTCGATCGTGATCGACGAGCGCAAGATCCCGCATCCGCGCCCGGCGCCGGATCGCGTCAACGCGCTGAGCTCGCCGATGTCGATCTACGAGGTCCATCTCGGATCGTGGCGGCGCAAGGGGCGCAACGAGTGGCTGACCTATCGCGAGATGGCGGAGCAGCTGCCGGCCTATGCCAGCGACATGGGCTTTACCCATGTCGAATTCCTGCCGATATCAGAGCATCCGTTCGACGGCTCCTGGGGCTACCAGCCGACGGGCATGTTCGCACCGACCAGCCGCTTCGGCTCGCCGGACGATTTCGCCGCGCTGATCGACGCCTGCCACGGCGCAGGGCTCGCCGTGCTGCTCGACTGGGTGCCCGGGCATTTCCCCGATGATCCGCACGGGCTCGGCAATTTCGACGGCACCGCGCTCTACGAGCACGCCAATCCGCTGCAGGGCCGTCACCTCGATTGGGGCACGCTGATCTACAATTACGGGCGCACCGAGATCACCAACTTCCTGGTGTCGAACGCACTGTTCTGGCTCGATCGCTACGGCATCGACGGGCTGCGCGTCGATGCCGTCGCCTCCATGCTCTATCTCGACTACAGCCGTCCCGCCGGTGGCTGGATTCCGAACAAATATGGCGGCCGGGAGAACATCGAGGCGATCGACTTCCTGCGCCGCTTCAACACCGAATTGTTCGCGCATTTTCCGCAGGCGACGACGGCGGCGGAAGAATCCACCGCATGGCCGCAGGTGTCGCGTCCCGTCGAGTATGGCGGGCTCGGCTTCGGCTACAAGTGGAACATGGGCTGGATGCACGACACGCTGAAATATATCGGCAAGGATCCCATCCACCGCAAATACCATCACGGCGACATCCTGTTCGGCCTGCACTACGCCTTCTCGGAGAATTTCATCCTGCCGCTGTCCCACGACGAGGTGGTGCACGGCAAGCGCTCGATCCTCGGCCGCATGCCCGGCGACGACTGGCAGCGCTTTGCCAATCTGCGCGCCTATTACAGCTTCATGTTCGGCCACCCCGGCAAGAAGCTGATGTTCATGGGCTGCGAGTTCGGCCAGGAACGCGAGTGGAATCACGACTACTCGATCGATTGGCATCTGCTGCAACAGCCGAGGCACAGCGGCATCCAGAACCTGGTCCGCGACCTCAACCGGCTCTATCGCGCGCTGCCGGCGCTGCACGAGCTCGACTGCGACCAGGCCGGCTTCGAATGGGTCATCACCGACGATGCCAACAACAACGTGTTTGCCTGGATCCGCAAGGGCAATGCTGAGCGCGCACGCTGCCTCGTGATCGCGAACTTCTCACCCAACGTCTACCGCAACTATCGCGTCCCGGTGCCGTTCGCGGGCAAGTGGCACGAGGTGTTCAACTCGGATTCCGCGCATTACGGCGGCACCAATGTCGGCAATGTCGGCGAGGTGCGCGCATCGGAGGACGCCACGCCCGAGCTGAGCCTGACCATTCCGCCGCTGGCTGCGATCTTCCTCGTACCGGAAAGCTGATTGATGCGACTGACCGGGGGTACGTCCGCACGGCTCGGTGCAAGCTGGGACGGCAGAGGCACCAATTTTGCGCTGTTCTCGGCGAACGCGGAGAAGGTGGAGCTGTGCCTGTTCGACGGCCAGGGTCGCCGCGAGCTCGAGCGGATCGAGATGCCGGAGCGCACCGAAGACGTCTGGCACTGCTATCTCAACGACGTCTCGCCGGGCCAGCTCTACGGCTATCGCGTCTACGGGCCCTACGCGCCGGAGCGCGGCCATCGCTTCAACGCCAACAAGCTGCTGCTCGACCCCTACGCCAAGCGGCTCGCCGGCCGGCTGGTATGGAGCGATGCGCATTTCGCCTACCGCACCGGCAGCGCGCGCGAGGACCTTTCGTTCGACCGGCGCGACAATGCCCGCGGCATGCCGAAGGCGGTCGTGGTCGACGAGACCTTCAACTGGGGCCGCCGCGAGATCCGGCCGCATATCCCCTGGGAAGACACCATCATCTACGAGGCCCACGTCAAGGGCCTGACGCAGAAGCGCGAGGACGTGCCGCCGAACCTGCGCGGCACCTATGGCGGCCTGTCGTCACCGGCGATGATCGCCCACCTCAAGCGGCTCGGCGTCACCACCATCGAGCTGTTGCCGATCCACGGCCTGATCGACGACCGTATCCTGGTCGAGAAGAAGCTGGCGAACTACTGGGGCTACAACACCATCGCCTTCTTCGCGCCGGAGGCGCGCTACGCCCAGGACAATGCGCTCGATTCCTTCCGCACCACGGTGGCGCGGCTGCACGATGCCGGCATCGAGGTGTTGCTCGACGTCGTCTATAACCACACCGCCGAGGGCAACCATATGGGCCCGACGCTGTGCTTCCGCGGCATCGACAATGCCTCCTATTACTGGCTGAACCGCGAGAACCCGCGCTTCTACGACGACTTCACCGGCTGCGGCAGCTCGGTCAACCTCACCCATCCGCGCGTGCTGCAGATGGTGATGGATTCGCTGCGCTACTGGGTCGAGGTCTGCCATGTCGACGGCTTCCGCTTCGATCTCGCCACCACCCTGGCGCGCGGGCCGAACGGGTTCGATCGCAACCACCCCTTCCTCACCGCGATCCGCCAGGACCCGGTGCTGGCGACCGCCAAGATGGTCGCTGAGCCCTGGGACCTCGGTCTCGGCGGCTACCAGGTCGGCGCGTTTCCATCGCAATGGTCGGAATGGAATGATCGCTATCGCAGCGCGATGCGGCGCTACTGGAGCGGCGAAGGCAGCCTGATCGGCGACATCTCGGGCCGCATGACCGCATCCTCGGATTTGTTTCACCACGACAACCGCGCGACCCGCGCCAGCGTCAATCACATCACGGTGCATGACGGTTTCACGCTCGCCGATCTCTTCAGCTACAACGAGAAGCACAACGAGGCCAATGGCGAGGACAATCGCGACGGCTCCAACGACAATCACAGCAACAATTGCGGCCATGAGGGCCCGACCGACGATCCCGCCATCATCGCACTGCGCCGGCAGCTGCGGAAGAATGCGCTGGCCTGCCTGCTGCTGGCACAGGGCACGCCTTTGATTCTCGCCGGCGACGAGGTCGCGAACACGCAAGGTGGCAACAACAACGCCTATTGCCAGGACAACGAGACCGGCTGGATCGGCTGGGAGAACCTCGGTACGGACGACGACGCCATCGATTTCATCGGCCACCTCACTGCGCTGCGCCAGCGCTTCGGCCAGATCCGCTGCCAGCGCTGGCTCGACGGCCGCCGCACCGACGGCAGCTACGGCGTGCTCTGGCTGACGCCGGCAGCGGAGGAGATGAAGGAATCCGACTGGAAATTCCCGGAGAGCCGATTCCTCGCCTATGTGCTGGGGCCGATGGAACCAGGACAGGCGCCGATCTTTATCGTGCTCAATGCCGCACCGCAGGAGATCGTGTTCAGGATGCCGAGGATGGCGGAATACAAGAGCTGGCGGCAGGTCTTGAACACGACCAAGGCCGAGCAAACGGCTGAGCAATTCGCATCCGGCGCCGATACCAAGGCACCCCCGCGCTCGGTGCTGGCATTTGCAGGCTCCACATGAACAGACAACATTTCGGCGCCGAGCTGACATCTGACGGCACGCGCTTCCGGCTCTGGGCGCCAGCGGCCAAGCGCGTCGACCTCCTGATCGACAAACCGCATCCGCTCACGCGCGATGCAGCCGGCTGGTACGTCGCCGAGATCCCGGGCGCGCGCGCCGGCACGCGTTACAAATTCCGCATCGATGACGAAGTCGATGTGCCGGATCCCGCCTCCGCATTCCAGCCGGACGACGTGTTCGGCCCGAGCGAGGTGATCGACCACGCCGCCTTCAAGTGGCGCGCGACGGACTGGCGCGGCCGTCCCTGGCATGAGGCCGTCGCCCTCGAGGCCCATGTCGGCACCTTCACCCGCGAGGGCACCTATCGCGCCATGATCGACAAGCTCGATCATCTGGTGGCGACCGGCATCACCGCGCTCGAGCTGATGCCGCTGGCGGATTTCGCCGGGAAGCGCAACTGGGGCTATGACGGCGTGCTGTGGTACGCGCCCGACAGCGCCTACGGCCGGCCCGAGGACCTCAAGACCCTGATCGACGAGGCGCATCTGCGCGGGCTGATGGTGATGCTCGACGTGGTCTATAACCATTTCGGCCCCGAGGGGAATTATCTCGGCCGCTATGCGCCGTCCTTCTTCAGTGACGCGCACACCCCGTGGGGCAGCGCGATCGATTATCGTGTGCCCGAGGTGCGCGCGTTTGCGATCGGCAGCGTCGTGAGCTGGCTGCGCGACTATCGCTTCGACGGGCTGCGGTTCGATGCGGTCAACACCATCGTCGAAGCCGGCGAAGTCTCGGTGCTCCATGACTTCAGCAATGCCGCCGGCAAGCTCGCCACCGAGACCGGCCGTTATATCAACCTCGTGCTCGAAAACGGCGACAACATTGCAAGCCTGCTCGATGCCGCCGAGGATCCGCCGCACGGCAAATTCCGCGGCCAATGGAACGACGACTATCATCACGCCTGGCACGTGCTGCTGACCGGCGAGACGCAGGGCTATTATGGCGACTACCGGGCGCCGAAGCAGGACCTCGCACGCGCGCTGTCGTCCGGCTACATCTACCAGGGCGAAGTCTCGGAGTTCTGGGGCGGCAAGGCCCGCGGCGAGCCGAGCGGCATGCTGTCGCCGACCTGCTTCATCAACTTCCTGCAGAACCACGACCAGATCGGCAACCGGCCGCTCGGCGATCGTCTCGTCAGCATTGCCCGGCCGGCGGCGGTCGCGGCGGCGCTGGCGGTGACGCTGATCGCGCCGACCACGCCGATGCTGTTCATGGGCGAGGAATGGGGCGCGACGACGCCCTTCCCGTTCTTCTGCGATTTCAAGGGCGACCTCGCCAATGCCGTCCGCGCCGGACGGCGCAAGGAGTTCGCCTGGGCCTATGCCAAATATGGCAACGACATTCCCGACCCGCTTGCCGACGAAACGGTGCGGTCGGCCGTGCTCGACTGGGCGGCGCTCGGCCATGATCCGGCGCGCGCGCGGCTTGCGCTGGTGCGCGACCTGCTCGCCGTTCGCCGGCAGGAGATCATGCCCCGGCTCAAAGGGTGCCGTTTCGGCGATGCCATCGTGGCTGGCGACCTGTTGACGGCGCATTGGCAGATGGGCGACGGCAGCACGCTGCGGCTGACAGCCAATTTGTCCGCTCGCGACATCCCCGATGGACCGGAGCCGAAGGGAACTGCGATCTGGGGCGGCGCGTTGTCGAGCGACCTCCCCGGCTGGGCGGTGCGCTGGCACATCGGATAGCACAATGCCTCCGGCGATCCCGATCGCAACCTACCGTCTGCAACTCACTGCCGATTTCGACTTCGATGCCGCCACCGGCGTGGCGCCGTATCTGAAGGCGCTCGGCATCAGCCATGTCTATGCGTCGCCCTTCATGAAGGCGCGCAAGGGCTCGACCCACGGCTATGACGTCGTCGACCACACCAAATTCAACCCGGAGCTCGGGGGCGAAGAGGGCTTTGCGCGGCTGAGCGACGCATTGAAGCGCCATGATCTCGGCCTGATCCTGGATTTCGTGCCGAACCATGTCGGCGTTCACTTCGCCGACAATCCGTGGTGGCTCGATGTGCTGGAATGGGGACCGGTGTCGCCGCACGCGGTCTCCTTCGACATCGACTGGGACCAGTTGCCCTATCGCGCGCGCGGCGGCGTGCTGCTGCCGATCCTCGGTTCGTCCTATGGCCAGGCGCTGGAGCGCGGCGACATCGAGCTGCGCTATGACGCGAACGAGGGCAGCTTCTCGGCCTGGTATTTCGAGCACCGCCTGCCGATCGCGCCGGAGCGCTATGGCGAGGTGCTGCGCACCATCGTCCGCGAGGCCGCGGCCGAAGACAGCCCGACCGGACGCGCGATGCTCGAGCTCGCCGCGCAATACCGGGCGCTGCGTCGCCCCAACCGCGTCGAAGCGCCGGCGCTGAAGGCGGCGATCAAGGCGATCGAGGGCGGCGCCGACATCATCGCACGCGGCCTCGATGCCTATCGCGCCGGCGAGGACCGCCCGACCCAGACGCTGGCCCTGCATCATTTGCTGGAACGCCAGCACTACAAGCTCGGCCACTGGCGGCTGGCGTCCAGCGACATCAACTATCGCCGCTTCTTCGACGTCAACACGCTGGCCGGCCTCAGGGTCGAGGACGCCGCGACCTTCGAGGCGAGCCACAGCCTCGTGAAGCGGCTGATCGCCGAAGACCGGCTGCAGGGCCTGCGGCTCGACCATATCGACGGCCTGCGCGATCCCGCGCAATACTTCCAGCGGCTGCGCCGCCTGATCCGCTCCGCGCAGGGCGCGAAGGCCGGGCCGTTCTACATGGTGATCGAGAAGATCCTCGGCGAGCACGAGAAGCTGCCGAGATTCAGCGGCGTTCACGGCACCACCGGCTATGAATGGATGAACACGATCAGCCAGGCACTGGTCGACGGTCGCGGCCTCGATCCACTGAACGAGATCTGGCGCCAGATCAGCAACCAGTCGCCGAACCTGACGCCAGTGTTGCGCGAGGCCAAGCAACGCGTGCTGGAGACGCTACTCACCAGCGAATTCACCGTGCTGGCGCGGCTGCTTGCGCGCATTGCCAGCGGACACTACTCGACCCGCGACTTCTCCGGCGACAGTCTGCGGCAGGCGCTCGAGCTCTATGTGCTGCACTTTCCGGTCTATCGGACCTATCTGACCGCCTCCGGCCCCGCCGCGCATGACCGCACGCTGATCAGCGAGACCATCGAGCGCGCTCGCGCCGACTGGTTCGCCGCCGACGAGGGTATCTTCGATTTCCTGCGCGATGCCTTGACCATGGACCTTTTGCAGCCCGGCCGGCCGCCGCATGGCGCGCCGCGGGTGCGACGCTTCGCGCTGAAGGTGCAGCAATTCACCGGGCCGATGATGGCGAAGTCGCTGGAGGATACCGCCTTCTATCGCTATCACCGGCTGCTGGCGCTCAACGAGGTTGGCGGCGATCCGGCGGCGGGTGCGATCGCAGCGGAGGCCTTTCACGCCATGATGCAGGCCCGCGCCCGCGAATGGCCGCACGGCATGACGGCGACCGCGACCCACGACACCAAGCGCGGCGAGGACGCCCGCACCCGCATCATGGCGCTTGCGGAAATCCCTGGCGAGTGGACCAGCGCGGTGGCGCGCTGGAAAGTGCTGAATGCGCCGCATCTCGTGCTCGACGGCGAGATGCGCGCGCCATCGGCGACGTTCGAATACATGCTGTATCAGGCCCTGCTCGGCGCCTGGGATCCCGATGATACGTCGCTCGCCGCCCGCATCCAGGCCTACGCGCTAAAGGCAGCGCGCGAGGGCAAGCAGGAAACCAGCTGGCTCAATCCGCACCAGCCTTACGAGGCCGGCGTGAAAGCCTTCATCGAGCGGATCCTCGATTGCAAGACCTCGCCGGAATTCCTCGATGCGCTGGGGACGCTGGCGCAACGGACCGCGTTGATCGGCGCGCTGAATTCGCTCGGCCAGATCACGCTGAAGGCAACCATGCCGGGCGTGCCGGATTTCTACCAGGGTACCGAAAGCTGGGATCTTTCGCTGGTCGATCCGGACAACCGCCGCCCGGTCGACTTTACCGAACGGGCAGGAATGCTCGCCGCGCTGGAGATGCCGGATTGGGATGCGCTGGCGCAAAACTGGCGCGACGGCCGTCTCAAATTCGCATGGACGCGGCATCTGCTACGGCTCCGCAACGAGCTGGCCGATGTGTTCACCAGCGGCGACTACATGCCGCTCGCGGTCAGCGGCCCGCACCGCGATCACGTCATTGCCTTCGCGCGGCGCCATGGCCGCGAGGCGGCCATCGTTGCGGTGGCAAGGTCATTCGCCCCGTTCACGCAGGGCGGCCGCAGCTGGCCGCGCCCCGAGGCTTTTGAAGGTGAAATCGACGTGACGGGATATGCGCTCAGGGATGGCGCAACCCGGATTCAGCTCCCGGAACTGTTCGGCAATCTGCCGGTTGCCGTGCTCAAGACAAAGGTCGCGGGGACGAAACGCACCGCAAGGCCGGCCCGCTCGCACGCCTGACGTCCTGCGTCAGCGCTTGGTCAGCAGCAATTGCCCGCGCTTGCGGATCGCCGCCTGCGCGACCTCGGCGAACCGTTGCAGCAGCCACGGCAGCGTCACCTCGACCCGCACATGGGACTCCTCGACATCGACATGCCCGGCTGCGACCTGCCCCAGCGCCCGGACGCGAAAGCTCATCCGGTTGTCGTCCCAGCGCTCCTCGTCGACGCTCATGACCGGCAGGTTCGCCGTCGCGCGCGACAGGCCCGTTTTCAAGCGGCGCATCGCCTCGTCGCGGCCGAGGCTATGGGGTATCGAAACGATCAGCGGCGCCGACATTGCGATGCACTCCTCCATGGATTTGGTTGATGTAGTTCTGTTCCAAGGCAAACGGAAGAACCACACAGGTTTATCGCAGCGCCAACTCCGGAACCTTCACAGTTACGGGTTGTTTTCCTTCCCGAAGGGCAGAAACGAGACGGGCCCGCGGGGCTGAGGAGACGCTAGATGTCAATTGGAACGATCATTCTCATCATCCTGGTCATTGCGCTGCTTGGCGGCTTCAGCGGCATCGGCGGCGGACCGTTTTACGGTACCGGCTATTACGGCGGCGGCGGGCTCGGCCTGGTCGTCGTGATTCTGCTGATCCTGCTCCTGATGGGACGACTGTAGCCCTTGGTAGCGTTGCGTCCTGCCGATATCGACGACCAGCATCACCCGCGAAAGCGGGTGGTGCTTCGTTGGACGGCGCTTACTTGGCCGCGAGCTTCTTCATCGCCGACTTGATCGACGAGGCCGCGTCCTCGTAGCCATCCCAAGCCTTCGTCTTCGCGAGCAAAGCCGGCACGGTGCGCAGCGTGAATTTCTTCGGATCGAGATCACCGCGCAGTTGCGGCCAGGTCAGCGGCATCGACACCGTCGCCCCCGGCCGCGCCCGCGGCGACAACACCGCGACCGCCGTCGACATCCTGTCGTTGCGCAAATAGTCGAGGAAGATCTTTCCCGTGCGCTTGGCCTTGGACATGTTGATCAGATAGCGCTCGGGATCGTCCTGCGCCATCCACTGGCAGACCGCCTGCGCGAACGCCTTGGCCTCCTTCCACGTCACCTTGTCCCTGCTGCCTGCGAGCAGCGGTGTGACGACGTGCAGACCTTTGCCGCCGGTGGTCTTGCAGAAGCTTTCGAGGCCGACCGCGGTCAGCCGTTGCCGCATGTCCTTGGCGGCGTCGATCACGTCGGTGAATGCAACATCGGGCGCGGGATCGAGATCGAACACCAGCCGGCCCGGCGTGTCATAGGCATCGGGCGCGCAATTCCAGGGATGCAGCTCGAGACCGCCGAGCTGCGCGACTGCTGCCAGGCCCTCGATCCGGTCGATCTGCAAATAGGGTTTACGGTCGCCCGAGACCTTCGCAAGCTTGAGCAGTTTTGATGTGCCGGCCATCGCATGACGCTGGAAGAAGGTCTCGCCCTTGATGCCGTCGGGCGCACGCACGATCGAGCACGGCCGGCCCTTGAGATAGGAGATCATCCATTCGCCGACCGCCTCGAAATAGTTCGCGAGGTCGAGCTTGGTCACCGGCTCGCCATCGCCCGCATCGGGCCACAGCGCCTTGTCCGGGTGCGAGATGACGACACCCATCACCTCGCTGGACGCCTTCCCGGTGCCCTTCTTCGCCACGCCCTTGGCCATCGGCTTCACCACTTTGGTTACAACCGGCCGCTCGGCCTCGACCTCGTGCGCCGGCTTGTCCTGGCGCAGGCCCTTGAAGGCGGCCTGGCGGATATTGCCGGCGTCGGTCCAGCCGGCAAACTCGATCTCGGCGACCAGCTCCGGCTTGAGCCAGTGCACGTCGCGGGTCTTCTTCGGCGCGTCCTTGCCGCCGAACGGGTTCTTGTCCGCCTCCGCCGCCTTCAGTGCCGGCATGATGCGGCGGACCGTGTCCTGGCCGAAGCCGGTGCCGACGATGCCGACAAACGCCAGATGATCGCCGCGATAGACGCCCGCCATCAGCGAGCGAAATTTGCCATTGGTGGTCTTCCAGCCGCCGAGCACCACCTCATGGCCGGCGCGGATTTTTGCCTTGGTCCAGTCGTCGGAGCGACTGGAAAGGTAGGCGCCGTCGAGCCGTTTGGAGACGATGCCTTCGAGGCCGAGCTTGCGCGCGGATTCCAGCACCGCCTCGCCGCGCTGCTCGAAATGTTCGACATAGCGGATCAGGTGGTTCTTGCCCTTGCGCGCCGCGAGCAATTGCTTCAGCCGCGTCTTGCGCTCGGCGAGCGGCAGCGGGCGCAGGTCCTCAGTGCCGGCGAACAGCAGGTCGAACGCGTAGAAGATCAGCCGATCCGTCTTGCCGTCGGAGAGCGCGGCCTGCAGCGTCGAAAAATGCGGCGTGCCGTTCTTGTCGAGCGCGACGATCTCGCCATCGATCAGCGCGTCGGGCAGCTTCTCCGCCTCCTTTACGATCGCGCCGAACTTGGCGGTCCAGTCGAGCCCCTTGCGCGTCTTCAGCACGGCCTCGCCGTCTTCGACACGCAACTGTACGCGGTAGCCGTCGAACTTGATCTCGTGGCACCAGCCCGTTCCGTTGGGTGGAGACTCCACCGCGGCGCAGAGCTGCGGCGCGACGAAATCGGGCATCTCCGATACCTGCTTCGGTTTCGCCTGCCGCGCCACTTTCAGCCGCTCCTTGGGCGCCGGCGCCTTGGTCCTGGCGCGCGCGTCCGCAGCCATGCCATGGTTGGACTGCCAGACCGCGTCCGCTTTGGCCTTGCCGTTGCCCTTGGCCAGCATGAACGGCTTCGGCGCCCGGCCCTTGCCGGCCGCGATCTGCGCCATCGAGCGTCCGGAGGCGACCGAACGGTCCTCGTCGAGGATCTCCTCGCCGTTGCCGTCAACGGCATATTCGTCGCGGTGCTTGATCAGGAGCCAGTTGGTGCGCTTGCCGCCAAAGCGGTCGCCCTTCATCCGCACCAGCACCCAGCTGCCGTGCAGCTTGTCGCCCTCAAGCGTGAACTTCAGGTCGCCCTTCTTGAAGCCGCGCTCGGGATCGTCCGATTCCCAGGTGCCGCGATCCCACAGCTGCACGGTGCCGCCGCCGTACTGGCCTTCGGGAATGGTGCCTTCGAAATCGCCATAGTCGAGCGGATGATCCTCGACCTCCACCGCCAGCCGCTTGTCATGCGGATCGAGAGAGGGCCCGCGCGTCACCGCCCAGGACTTGAAGACGCCGTCGAATTCGAGCCGCAGATCGTAATGCAACCGCGTCGCGTCGTGCTTCTGGATGACGAAGCGCCGCTGCTTGCTGGGTGCGACCTTGACGTCGCCCGACGGCTCGTTGGTCTTCTCGAAGTCGCGCTTCTTGCGATAGGTGGACAGGTTTCTCAGCGACACAACAAACCTCGGCAAACCCTCGGCGCAAACGACGGCCGCCGCCTCCGTGCGGCCATCAGGAACCAAAACCCACGGTATCCGTTCAAGTTCCAAACTCAAGCTGTTTGGAGGCGATCATGGCCGCTCCCCGCGCCCACTGGAAAGGCACGCTCAAGCTCTCGCTGGTGTCATGCCCGGTGGCGCTCTACCCGGCTTCGACCGCGGTCGAGAAGACCCGCTTCCACATGATCAACCGGGAGACCGGCAACCGGCTGAAGCAGCAGATGGTCGATACCGAGACCGGCGACGTTGTCGAGGGCGATCAGAAGGGCCGCGGCTACGAGGTCAGCAAGGGCAAATATGTCGAGATCGAGAAGGACGAGCTCGAAGCGGTGCAGATCGAGAGCAACCATACCATCGACATCGACAGCTTCGTGCCCGAGGGCGAGATCGACAAGCGCTATCTCGACCACCCCTACTACATCAGGCCCGACGGCAAGGCCGGCGTCGACGCGTTCGCGGTGATCCGCGACGCCATGAAGGATCAGGACCGCGTCGCGCTGGCGCGGATCGTGCTGACCAACCGCGAGCATGTGATAGCGATCGAGCCGCTCGACAAGGGCATGCTCGGCACCACCTTGCGCTACCCCTACGAGCTGCGCGATGCCGACGATTATTTCGACGACATCAAGAGCCCGAAGGTCACGAAGGACATGATCGAGCTCGCCGGCCATATCCTCGACAGCAAGGCCGCGCATTTCGATCCGTCGAAATTCAAGGACGAGTATGAGACCGCGCTGAAGGCCCTGGTCCGCCGCAAGGCAGCCGGCAAGCCGATCAAGGCCGCCGAGCGCGCGGAGAAGCCAAGCAACGTCGTGAGCCTGATGGACGCGCTGCAGCAGAGCCTCAAGGGCGGCAAGAGCGGCGCAAGGCGCTCGCGCTCCACCGCGCGCCGCCCGACCGCGCATCGCCGCGCCGCCAAGAAGGCGCACCGCTCAAGCGCGCGGCGACGCCAGGCGGGGTGAGGCAAATTCCACTCGTCATGCCCGGGCTTGACCCGGGCATCCATCGACTTGGTCAGAACGACGTGGATGGCCGGGTCAAGCCCGGCCATGACGAAAGCAGGCAGCTTGCCCTACTTCTTCTTCGAGCTCTTCCGCTTCTTGGTCGTCTTCCGCTTCTTCGCCGTCTTCTTCGACGACTTCTTCGGCACTTTCCTGCCCTTGGCGCGCGCCTCGGACAAGCCGATCGCGATCGCCTGCTTGCGGCTCTTCACCTTCTTCTTGGAACGGCCGCTGCGCAGCGTGCCGGCCTTGCGTTTCTTCATCGCACGCTCGACATCGCCCGATGCCTTCCGCGAATATTTCCTTGCCATGGCTTGTCTCCCGCTAACGGAAAACAAGCCTCGATGGCAGCGAAAGTTCCGTTTGGTGTCGTCGGGCGACGGCACCAACGTAGCCCGCATGAGCGCAGCGACATGCGGGAGGTGCCCCGGATATCGCTTCGCTCATCCGGGCTACATGTTAGTCCGCCGCGCGCAGCCGATAGCCGATGCCGGTCTCGGTCAGCACGAATTGCGGACGCTCCGGGTCGGCCTCGATCTTCTGGCGTAGCTGGCGCACATAGACGCGCAGATATTGCGCGTCGGTCAGCTCGTCCCACAATTCCTTCAAGAGGAAGCGGTGGGTCAGCACCTTGCCGGCATGCTGCACCAGCACGCGCAACAGGTCGTATTCCTTCGGCGACAGCTTGATCTCCCTGTCGCCGACCTTGACGATCCGGCGCACCAGATCGACTGAAAGATCGCCGGAGCGAAACACCGGCCGCTCACCCTGCACCTGCAACTGGTGCCGCAGCGCCGCGCGCAGCCGCGCCAGCAATTCGTCCATGCCGAACGGCTTGGTCAGATAGTCGTCGGCGCCGAGGTCGAGCGCCTGCACCTTGCCGGCCTCGTCGCCGCGGCTCGACAGCACCACGATCGGCACGCTCTCGTTGCGGCCACGGATCATGCGCAAGAGATCGTGGCCCTGGATGTCGGGCAATCCGAGGTCGAGGATGATCAGCGCCGGCCCCTCGGCCAGCATCTCCAGCGCCAGCTTGCCGTTGGATGCCTCGAGAATGTCGTAGCCCTGCGTGCTCAGCCCCATCCGCAGCAGCTTGCGGATCGGCGGCTCGTCGTCGATGACCAGGACCTTGATCGGCGTGGCGTTCATGCAGCAGTGTCCAGCGCGTTGGTGTCGGCGGGGATCGGCAGGCGGATCGTAATAACGGCGCCGCTGCGGTCGGCGCGGTTGGCCGCCGCGATCGTGCCGCGCATCGCCTCGACGAAGCCGCGCGAGATCGCAAGCCCGAGGCCGGTGCCGGGGCGGACATGGTCGCCCTTCTCGGCGCGATAGAATTTGTCGAACACGCTTTCGAGCTCGGCCGCGGGAATCCCGTTGCCTTCGTCGAGGATCTGCAGTGCGATCGTGTCGCGGTCGCGGGCGCCGCGGATCGAGATCGTGGTGTCCGACGGGGCGTATTTGGCAGCGTTGTCGAGCAGGTTGAACAGCACCTGCTCGAACAGCACGGCGTCGAGCTCCAGCATCGGCAGATCAGCCGCGAGCTCCAGCGACACCCGGTGATGCACCAGGATCTTGCTCGCCCGCCGCAGCGCGCTGCCGACGATCTCGCCGACATCATGGCGCGCCGTGTTCGGCACGATCGCGCCGGATTCCAGCTTGGTCATGTCGAGCAGATTGGCAATGAACCGATTCAGCCGCTCGGACTCGTCGATCACGGTGGCGAGCAGATCGTGCTTCTGCGCATCGCTCAGGTTGGCGCCGAGGTCGCGCAGCGCCGAGGCCGAGCCGAGCACCGAGGCCAGCGGCGTCTTGAGATCGTGCGAGATCGAGGTCAGGAGCGCGCCGCGCAGCCGGTCGGATTCCACCGTGCGCTTGACGCGATCCATGTCCTCGACCAGCAGCACGCGCTCGATCGCCAGCGCGCCCTGATCGACCAGCGCATCGAGCAGCCGGCGCTGGTCCGGCGTCAGCAAGGGCCCGGTGCGGTCGTCGTCGATGCCGATCACCCCGATCGGGCCGCGGCCGGTGCGCATCGGCAGGAACAGCCGCTTTCCGCCCGGCAGCGTGTCGGAGCCGCGGCCGGCCGGGCGGTCATTGCCCCAGGCCCAGTTGGCGGCGGCGAGATCGGCCTGATCGAGCTGATCCTCCGGCGGATAGCCGCTCTTGACGGTCAGCATGCCGTCCTCCGGCAGCAGCAGCACCACGCGCACCTTGAGCATCAGCGCGATCTGGTAGGCGGTCGCCCACAGCACGTCGTCCAGTGTCGCGGTGCCGGCAAGCTTGCGGCTGAAGGCGTAGAGCGATTCGGTGGTGCGGACGCGGCTGATCGCGGTGTCAGCCTGGGTGCGCACCCGCGCCGCGACGTTGGAGACCAGCAGCGCGATCAGCATGAAGAAGAAGAACGCCGCGACATTGGTCGGGTCAGTGATGGTGAAGGTATAGACCGGCGGCAGGAAGAAGAAATTGTAGCACAGCGAGGCCGCGACGCTCGCCAGCAACGACGGCCCGAGGCCGTAGCGCGCCGCGGCGCCGACCACGGCGGTGAGGAAGACCAGGTCGACATTCTCGATGCCGAAGAACGGCTGGATCAGCTTGGCCGCGCCGAGCCCGAGCGCCGCCAGCAGCAGCGCCATCAGATAGGGCCGCGGATTGAACGGCTCCTGCCGCTGCGCGGTCTGCACCGCCGCCTTGCCGACCGGCAGCTCGTCGCCGGCGATCACGTTGACGCTGATATTGCCGGCGCGGCGCACCAGATCGTGCACCACGGATCCATGCGTCAGCTCGAACCAGCGCGAGCGCGTCGACTTGCCGATGATGATCTGGGTGACGTTGTTGGCCTGGGCGAAATTGATGATGTCGTCGGCGATGCGGCGGCCGACGCCTGGCAGCGTCAGCGCCTCGCCGCCGAGCGATTCCGCGAGCCGCATGGTGTCGGCCAGCCGATCGCGCTGCTCGTCGGAAAGTTGCAGGCTGCGCCGCGTCTCGATGCTGACCGCGGTCCATTGCGCATGCAGCCGGTCGGCGAGACGCTTGGTGTAGCGCACGAGGCCGGCTGCGCGCGGATCCTCGCTCAGGCACACGAGGATGCGCTCGCCGGCGGCCCAGGGGCCGGCAATCGCATTGGCCTGCATGTGATTGAGCAGCTGCTCGTCGACCCGCTCGGCGGTGCGGCGCAGCGCCAGCTCGCGCAGCGCGGTCAGATTGCCGGGCGAGAAGTAGTGTTCCAGCGCCCGCTCGGCCTGCTTGGGCACGTAGACCTTGCCCTCCTTCAGCCGCTGGATCAGATCGTCGGGCGTCAGGTCGATCAGCTCGATCGCATCGGCACGATCGACCACCGAGTCCGGCACCGTCTCGCGCACCCGCACATGGGTGATCTGCGCGACGACGTCGTTGAGGCTCTCGATGTGCTGGATGTTGATCGCGGTATAGACGTCGATGCCGTGCGACAGCAGCTCCTCGACGTCGAGATAGCGCTTGGGATGCCGGCTGCCCGGCGCGTTGGTATGGGCGAGTTCGTCGACCAGCGCGAGCTGCGGCCGCCGCGCGATCAATGCATCGAGGTCCATCTCTTCGAGCGTCTGGTCGCGATAGGTCAGCCGCTTCCGCGGCAGCACCTCGAGACCCCTGAGCAGCGTCTCGGTCTCGACCCGGCCGTGGGTTTCGACGACGCCGACCACGACGTCGACGCCCGCCTTGAGGCGGGCGTGAGCGCTCGAGAGCATCTCGTAGGTCTTGCCGACGCCGGGGGCGGCGCCGATGAATATCTTCAGCCGCCCCGATCGATCGGTCTCCCGACGCGCCGCCTCCAGCAGCGCATCCGGCGAGGGTCGTTTATCAGGGTCGCGCTGATTGGCCATACCGCAATATAGTCATCCTGCGAGGGGCAGCCTACTCCCCTATTTCGGCTTTGCCGCGTCGAGCGCCAGGTTGAGCGCAAGAACGTTAACACGGGGCTCGCCGATCACGCCGGCGAAGCGGCCCTGCGTGTTCTGCGTCACCAGCTCGCGCACCGCGTCCTCGGACATGCTGCGCGCCTTGGCGACCCGCGGCACCTGGAACAGCGCGGCGTCCGGCGAGATGTCCGGATCGAGCCCGCTGCCCGACGTGGTCACAAGATCGACCGGCACGCTGGCGGACGGGTTCTCCGCCTTCAGCTTCTCGACATCCTCCTTGACCCGGTCGTTCAGCGCTTTGCTGGTCGGGCCGAGGTTGGAGCCGCCGGAATTGGCCGCGTTGTAGGGCGACGGCACGGTCTTCGTGGAATCGTTCGGATCGGGCGCGACCGTCGCCGACGGCCGGCCATGGAAATATTTGTCCTCCTTGAACTCCTGCCCGATCAGGGCGGAGCCGATCACCTTGCCATCCTGCTCGATCAGGCTGCCTTGCGCCTGCCGCGGGAAGATGACGCCGGCGATGCCGGTGATGGCGAGAGGATAGGCAAGGCCCGTGATCGCGGTCAGCAGGACCAGCACGAGGATGGCGGGGCGGATTTCTTTCAACATGACAGGTCTCCTAAATCTCCTTCGTCATTGCGAGCGAAGCGAAGCAATCCATGGATCGGCATAACGGATGGATGGGTTGCTTCGTCGCTTCGCTCCTCGCAATGACGTTGTGGTTAAGCCAGGCCCAAGGCGGCGACGACGAGGTCGATCGCCTTGATGCCGATGAACGGGATGATGATGCCCCCCAAGCCATAGATCATCAGGTTGCGGCCGAGCAGCGCGCCGGCACCGACCGCGCGATACTTGACGCCCTTCAGCGCTAAGGGAATCAGCGCGATGATGATCAGCGCGTTGAAGATGATCGCCGACAGGATCGCGCTCTGCGGGCTCGCCAGGTGCATCACGTTCAGCACCTGAAGCTGCGGATAGAACGCGAGGAACATCGCCGGGATGATCGCAAAATACTTCGCGACGTCGTTGGCGATCGAGAACGTGGTCAGCGCGCCGCGGGTCATCAGCAGCTGCTTGCCGATCTCGACCACCTCGATCAGCTTGGTCGGGTTGGAATCGAGGTCGACCATGTTGCCGGCCTCGCGGGCGGCCTGCGTGCCGGTGTTCATGGCGACGCCGACATCGGCCTGAGCGAGCGCCGGCGCATCGTTGGTGCCGTCGCCGCACATCGCGACCAGTTTGCCCTTGGACTGCTCGTCGCGGATCAGCTTGAGCTTGTCCTCGGGGGTTGCCTGCGCCAGGAAGTCGTCGACACCGGCCTCGGCCGCGATCGCCGCGGCGGTCATCGGATTGTCGCCGGTGATCATCACGGTGCGGATGCCCATGCGGCGCAATTCGGCAAAGCGCTCGCGGATGCCGCCCTTGACGATGTCCTTGAGATGCACGACGCCGAGCAGCTTGCCGTCCTTGGCGACGGCCAGCGGCGTGCCGCCGGCCTTGGCGATCTCGTCGGCGATCGATTGGATCTCGCGCGCTTCGGCGCTCATCGTCGCCGCGACCGCGCGGACGGTGTTGCCCGAGGCGACGGTGCGGGGCGAGCCGCCGTCGACATAGGCCAGGATCGCGTCCACCGCGCCCTTGCGGACCGACGACGTGCCTGCATCGATGCCGCTCATGCGGGTCTGCGCGGTGAACGGCACGAAGGTCGCGGCAAGCTCATGCATGTCACGGCCGCGGATGCCGTATTTCTCCTTGGCGAGCACCACGATCGAGCGGCCTTCCGGCGTTTCGTCGGCCAGCGAGGCAAGCTGCGCCGCGTCGGCGAGGTCCTGCTCGGCGACGCCGCGGATCGGACGGAATGCGGTCGCCTGGCGGTTGCCGAGCGTGATGGTGCCGGTCTTGTCCAGCAGCAGCGTATCGACGTCGCCGGCAGCCTCCACCGCGCGGCCGGACATCGCCAGCACGTTGAAGCGCACCAGGCGGTCCATGCCGGCGATGCCGATCGCCGACAGAAGCGCGCCGATCGTGGTCGGGATCAGCGTCACGAACAGCGCCACCAGCACCACGACCGAGATCGAGCCGCCGGCATAGGCCGCATAGCTCGGGATCGTCACCGTCGCGAACACGAAGATGATGGTGAGGCCGGCCAGCAGGATGTTGAGCGCGATCTCGTTCGGCGTCTTCTGCCGCTCGGCGCCCTCCACCAGCTTGATCATGCGGTCGATGAAGGTCGAGCCCTGGGCTGCGGTGATGCGGACACGGATCCAGTCCGACAGCACCTGGGTGCCGCCGGTGACCGCGGAACGGTCGCCGCCGGACTCGCGGATCACGGGCGCGGATTCACCCGTGATCGCGGCTTCATTGACCGAGGCCACGCCTTCGATCACCTCGCCGTCGGACGGGATGTTGTCGCCGGCCTCGACCAGCACGACGTCGCCGACCTTCAGCGAGGTGCCGGGAACCATGCGATAGGTCCGGTCGGTGCCGGTGAGCAGCTTGGCCTGGCTCTCGGTGCGGGTCTTCTTCAGCGATTCCGCCTGCGCCTTGCCGCGGCCTTCGGCGACGGCCTCGGCGAAGTTGGCGAACAGCACCGTGAACCAGAGCCAGAGGATGATCTGGAAGGTGAAGCCTAGATTGGCGCTGCCGGTGACGAGGTCGCGGACGAAGATCACCGTGGTCAACGCGGCCACGACCTCGACCACGAACATCACGGGGTTCTTCGCCATCAGCCGGGGGTCGAGCTTGACGAAGGCCGAGCGGATCGCCGGCACCAGGATCTTCGGGTCGAACATGGTCGACGCCGTCACCTGCTTTTGCAGTCTTGTGGTTTCCATGGTTGTCACTCCGGACAATTCGATCAGAACAGGGTGTTGGCGTTCATGGCGAGGTGCTCGACGATCGGCCCGAGCGCCAGCGCCGGGAAGAAGGTGAGACCGCCGATGATCAGGATCACGCCGATGACGAGGCCGACGAACAACCCGCCGGTGGTCGGGAAGGTGCCCGCCGAGGCCGGGATCGACTTCTTCTCGACCAGCGAACCTGCAATGGCCATCGCCGGCACGATCATGAAGAAGCGGCCGACGAACATCGCGGAGGCGAGCGTCAGATTGTAGAACAGGGTGTTGCCGGTGAGGCCCGCGAAGGCCGAGCCGTTGTTGCCGGTCGCCGAGGTGAACGCGTACAGCACCTCGGTGAAGCCGTGCGGGCCGGAGTTCGCCATCGAGGCCACCGCCGACGGCAGTACCACGCCGACCGCGGTCCAGCCGAGATACATCAGCGGCAGCACCAGGATCGCGAGCATCGCCATCTTGACCTCGCGCGCCTCGATCTTCTTGCCGACATATTCCGGAGTGCGGCCGACCATCAGGCCGGCGACGAAGATCGCCAGCACGACGAACAGCAACATGCCGTAGAAGCCGGCGCCGACGCCGCCGATGATGACCTCGCCGAGCTGCATGTTGATCAGCGGGATCATGCCGCCGAGCGCCGTGAAGCTGTCATGCATGGCATTGACCGCGCCGCAGGAGGCGGCAGTCGTGACGACGGCGAACAGCGAGGACGCGACGATGCCGAAGCGGACCTCCTTGCCCTCCATGTTGCCGCCGGTGAGACCGAGCGCGTGCAGCGCCGAGGTGCCGTTGGCTTCCGCCCAGTAGGTGACGGTGACGCCGGCGACGAACAGGATACCCATCACGGCGAAGATCGCCCAGCCCTGGCGCTCGTTGCCGACCATGCGGCCGAACACGTTGGTCATGGCGGCGCCGAGTGCGAAGATCGAGACCATCTGCACGAGGTTCGACAGCGCAGTCGGATTCTCGAACGGATGCGCGGCGTTGGCGTTGAAGAAGCCGCCGCCGTTGGTGCCGAGCATCTTGATCGCAACCTGCGAGGCCACCGGTCCGAGCGCGATGGTCTGCTTGCCGCCCTCCAGCGTGGTGGCGTCGACATAGGGATGAAGCGTCTGCGGCATGCCCTGCCAGACCAGGAACAGCGCGTAGACGACGCAGATCGGCAGCAGCACGTAAAGCGTGCAGCGCGTGACATCGACCCAGAAATTGCCGACGGTGCGCATCGACGAGCGGGTGAAACCGCGGATCAGCGCCATCGCCAGCGCGATGCCGGTCGCCGCCGACAGGAAATTCTGATGGGTCAGGCCGACCATCTGGACCAGATAGGACAGCGTGCTCTCGCCGCCGTAGTTCTGCCAGTTGGTGTTGGTGATGAAGGAGATCGCGGTGTTGAAGGAGAGGTCCTCAGCGACCGCCGACTGTCCGGCCGGGTTGAACGGCAGCACCGCCTGTAGCCGCATCAGGCCGTAGATGATGGCGAAGCCGCCGACATGGAACAGCAGCATGGCGACCGTATAGGTCAGCCAGTGCTGCTCGCGCCGCTCGTCGACGCCGCCGACCCAGTAGATGCCGCGCTCGACCGGGCGCAGCACGGGCGACAGGAAGGTGCGCTCGCCGTTGAACACGCGGGTCATGTACCAGCCGAGCGGTTTGACCAGCGCGGCAACGATCGCGCAGAACAGAATAATTTGAATCCAGCCGATGACGGTCATTGCGTCAAACCTTTCGAATAGGAGCGAAGCGCAGCATCGACGCGAACAAGCCGAGCAACAGCCCGGTCAACATCGCGTCGGCTAACAGAATTGTGCAAAGCGCTGACATCGCGGGCCGCCTAGAAGCGTTCGGGCCGCAGCAATGCGTAAGTGAGGTAGAACAGCAGGCCGAGCGAGACGAGGCCGGCGAGCGAGTAATCGAAGATCATCGTCGCCTCCGTTACAGCCGTTCGCAGGCGTAGGCGTAGCCGATGCCGGCCGCGAAGAAGCCGATCGCAAGCGCCGCCATGAGAATGTCCATCATGTGAGACTCCTATGCATCCGAGAGGCGCGGGACGACCGTATAAGGGCTCCGCGCCGGATGGCCGTGAGGTGCCATCCGGGGCATAGGTTTTCGAGAGGTGGCGAATAAGGACGTTATAGGAATCCTATAAGTGCCACGAGCTGCGCAGCCGTCGTCCCGGCGCAGGCCGGGCTCCCGTTCGAGGCGTCCGCCCGTCCAGCGCCGCGCTCGCATCTGGTGCTGGGCATAGCTCGGCTTGTAGCCGACCTGGCTCCCCCGATTGCGCCTCAGTTCCCGAGAGATCGTTGATGGCGAGCGATCCAGAGCTGCCGCGATTTGCCGGACCGAGCTGCCATTGGCCGATAGGCAGGCAATCTCGCATCGGTCGTCCAGAGAGAGCTGCTTGTAAGTCCGCCCCATGGCAACACCTCCTCAAGGAAGTGTTGCACTTCGTTTGTGAACTCAGGTCCTGGCTTTCGCCAGGACGACAGCTTGGTCTTTATGGAATCCCTATATCTCCGTCCCCCGCCTCATCTCGTTTTCAAATGGCGGTCCGGCCATTTTTGGCTTGCGGCCAATACCCTGGGCCGCGCAAGACGAGATGACGCCATGTCAGTGCTTTCCCAGAACACCTCCATCGATCTCGGCGAACGGCTGCGCGACGCCTATGCGGTGACAGCCGAATTCATGGCCGACATCATCAGCCAGACCTGCCGGCGCTTTCCCTCGGTCGGAGAGAGCGGCAAGACCCGCCGGGTCGAGCGGCTGATCCAGTCGGGCGCCTGGACCGACGCCGCGATCGCGCTGCTCGATCTGGAACTGCCGCAATGGCAGATCCGCCGCCTGGTCTATGACGAGGGCGAGTGGCACTGTGCGTTGTCGCGCGAACGCGAGCTGCCGGACTGGCTCGACCAGTCGATCGAGACCCACCACACCGATCTTGCACTCGCGATCCTCAGCGCCTTCGTGGAGGCGCAGCGCATCTCGACGCCCGATAGCCGAACCAGCGTGCCGACCGTCCGTCGCGACACGCGCGCGCTGTACGAGCCGCTGTTCGTCGACAATATCGGCTGACGGCGGCGCGGCCGTGGACACCAAACAACTGCCGCGGCAGCTGCAGTCGGTCCAGGTCATGGTCCGCTTCGGCTTCCGGCTTGCCATCATGATCGGCTTTGCCGTGTTCGCCGGCGCCGGCTTCGGCAAGGGCCTCGTCACGCTGTTGTGGATGTCGGCCGTGATCTGCGCCTTCGCCGGGATCGCCAAGCGCGAAATGCCGTTTGCCGCAAACCTCAATCACTGGGACGAGATGACCGCCTATGTCGCGCTGTGCGCGCTCGGCACCGGCATCGTCCAGCGCCTCTAGACCATCCTCACAAATCCTATGCCGCTCCTATGAAGTCGCTGCTCGCACGCGCTCGATTTCATATCCCGCAAATCAGACATTGATCGCGTGACCGTGACTGAAGCGTTTTCGAGCGAGACGGATACGCGGTTCGCGTGAGGAAAACGCGTCAGAAACAAAAAGAAGGACCACCACCGTGAAACTCGTCGAACCTCCCTCGTGTAGCGCCGCGTCCACCGTCGTCTTCATCGGCCGCAACCATCACGGCCAGTGGGTCGCCCAGCAACAGAACGGCCTCTATGGCGGCCTGTTCGTCAACCGCGCCCAGGCCGTCAAATACGCGCTGTTCGAGAACGGCCAGCATCCTGAAATGATCGTCGAGCTGTCGCGTGAGATCGAGCTCGATATGCGCGGCGAGACCGCGAGCTTCCCCGCAATCCGCGTGGCGTGAGCCACCCATGACCTGGCAAACGGCTGCGAAAGCCGACACGGCCGGATGGCTGTCGGGCTTCATCCCCGATCTTCCGACCCCCTTCAACCATCGGAGCGAGATCGACGCGGAGGCGTTCGGCCGGCTGTGCGAGCGCCAGATCGCGGCCGGCGCCACCGCGCTGGTGGTCGGCGAGACCGCAGGTGAAAGCGCGACGCTGGAGCCCGCGGAACGTGCGCAGCTGGTCCGGATCGCGGCCGGCGTCGCGCGCAAGCGGGTTCGCATCATCGCCGGCGCCGGATCGAACGCGACCGATCGCGCCGTCACATTCACCCGGGCCGCGGAAGCGGGCGGCGCCGATGCCGTCATGTCGGTCGTACCCTATTACAACAAGCCGATGCCACGGGGCACTGCGGCGCATTTCCACGCGGTCGCCGCGGCCACCACGCTGCCTGTCATCCTGCACGACATTCCGTCGCGCACGGTGAAGGGCCTTGCCGACGAGACCCTGCTCGAGCTCGCCGCATCGCCACGCTTCGTGGGTTTGCGCGACGGCAGCGGTGACGTTGCCCGGCTGGCGCGCCTGCGCTCACGCCTGCCGGCGGCATTCCGGATGCTGACCGGCGACGACGCCTCCTCGCTGGCCTGGCTCGCCGCCGGTGGCGATGGCTGCATCTCGGTCGTGACGAACGTCGCGCCCGATCTGTACGTGGCCGTTCACAGGCATTTCCGCGAGGGACGGTTGTATCAGGCGCGGGAGTTGCACCAGCGGCTGGTGCCGCTTGCGACCTTGCTGGAGCGCGAGCATCCCGCCGCATTGAAGTTCGCGCTGGCGCTTCTGGGATTCATGCCGCCGACGACGCGGCTGCCGATCGTGCAATTGAACGGGTCGGCAAAGGCCGAGGTCTTGCAGGCGATGGCTGAGCTTGCCGACGAGTACCTCGCAGCCGCGCATTGAGATTTGCCGACCCGACATGACCCATCGCAATGCACAATGCGATCAGCACACGGTGCCCGTGACACGGCGCCAACTTGAGGTTCCGAAACGGCGCCCCATATCCACGGCAAGGGAGTGCTTGCCGTGCACACCACCTTCAAGGCGGCCCTCGTTGTTGCGACCGTCCTGGTCGCTCTGGTTATCTCCATCCGTCCCGGTCCGGCCGCGGACAACAGCCATCTTGCCCTGACCATTTCAATCGACGGGGCAATCGGGCCGGCAGCGGCCAGCTACGTCAAGGACGGCCTGGCCAAGGCCGCCGAGCGCCACGCCGAGGTTGTTATCCTGCGTTTGAATACGCCGGGCGGCCTCAGCACCAGCATGCGTGAGATCATCGCCGACGTGCTGGCCTCGCCCGTTCCCGTGGTCGGCTACGTTGCGCCATCCGGCGCCCATGCCGCGAGCGCCGGGACCTATATCCTCTATGCGACCCATCTCGCGGCCATGGCGCCCGGCACCAATATCGGCGCCGCGACGCCGGTGCAGATCGGCGGCCCGATACCGGGGCTGCCGGGCAGCACTCCGGACAAGGGCGGCAAGGACCAGAAGGACGGCGGCCATCCGTCCGAAACCAAGGATGCCATGACGGCGAAGGTGACGAATGATGCCGTTGCCTTCATCCGCAGCCTCGCCGAATTGCGTGGCCGCAATGCCGACTGGGCCGAGAAGGCGGTCCGCGATGCCGCCACCCTCTCCGCCAACGCCGCGCTGCAGGCCAACGTCATTGATCTCACCGCGCGCGACCCGGCCGACCTGCTCAGGCAGGTCGATGGCCGGACCATTGAGCTTCCCGGCGGCAAGACGCAACGCCTGGCGACAAGGGACACCGCGATCGAGGCCATCGATCCCACCTGGATCGCGCGCGCGCTTGCGGTCATCACCGACCCCAACATCGCATTCATTCTCCTGATGGTCGGCATCTACGGCCTGATCTTCGAGTTCATGTCGCCCGGTGCCGTGGCGCCCGGGGTTGTCGGGACGATCTGCCTGCTGCTCGGTCTGTACGCACTCAACATGCTGCCGATCAACTACGCGGGCTTCGCCCTGATGCTGGTCGGGATCGCGCTGCTCGCAATCGAAGCCTTCAACCCGACCGTCGTGATCGGCCTCGGAGGAATCGTCGCCTTCGTGCTTGGAGCAGCCATGCTGTTTCGGATCGAGGCGCCCGGATACCGGCTGTCATGGCCGGTCATCGGCATCGTCGCCGCGATGTTCACCGGGCTCATTCTCGTCGTGCTCGGCGCGCTCCGCCGCGCGCGCAAGGGCCCGGTGCGGATCGGTGCGCAAGCCATGCGCGGGCTATCGGCCGAGGTGCTCGACTGGTCCGAGACCACGGGTCACGTCTTCACCAACGGCGAACGCTGGCAAGCGCGCAGCACCGAGACATTCACGGCGGGAGACACGGTCGAGGTCGCCAACATCATCGATTTGACGCTGGTGGTACGGCGCACGCCGGCCTCTCCCGGCGAAGGAGGTAAGGCATGATGCTTGATTATTTCACCTATGCGGCGATCGCGCTGCTGATCATCGTATTCCTGACCCAGGCCGTGCGCGTGCTGCGCGAATACGAGCGCGGCGTCATCTTCACGCTCGGCCGTTTCACCGGGGTGAAGGGCCCGGGGCTCATCATCCTGATTCCGGTGGTGCAGCAGCTGGTGAAGGTCGATCTCAGGGTGGTGGTGCAGGTGGTGCCGCCGCAGGACGTGATTTCGCGCGACAACGTCTCGGTCAAGGTCAACGCCGTGCTCTACTTCCGCATCGTCGATCCCGAGCGCGCCATCATCAAGGTCAGCGACTACATGGCTGCGACCAGCCAGCTTGCGCAGACCACGCTGCGCTCGGTGCTCGGCAAGCACGAGCTCGACGAGATGCTGGCGGAGCGCGACAAGCTGAACGCCGATATCCAGGAGACCCTCGACAGGCAGACCGACGTCTGGGGCATCAAGGTCACCGGGGTCGAGATCAAGGATATCGATCTCAATGAGACGATGGTGCGGGCGATCGCCAAGCAGGCCGAGGCGGAGCGGCTGCGGCGCGCCAAGGTGATCAACGCGATGGGCGAGCAGCAGGCCGCCGAGAAGCT
The DNA here is from genome assembly GCF_054058795.1 of Bradyrhizobium sp. USDA 4506. Lineage (NCBI taxonomy): Bacteria > Pseudomonadati > Pseudomonadota > Alphaproteobacteria > Hyphomicrobiales > Nitrobacteraceae > Bradyrhizobium > Bradyrhizobium sp. USDA 4506. The sequence continues at coordinate 4,833,675 of NZ_JBSSBM010000002.1, forward strand.
GGTCGAGGCCGGCCGGATCCTCGCCCAGGAGCCGCAAGCGATGCAGCTGCGCTACTTCGCGGCGCTGCACGACATTGCCGGCGAGCGCTCCTCGACCGTGGTGTTCCCGCTGCCGATGAACCTGCTCGATCATCTGGCGCCGCGACGTGAAGCGACGTGAACTGGTTTGGGAGCAGAAACGACGGTCGCTCAAGGTCGGCGCGCTCGGGATCGTGGGTCTCGTAGGCGCCGCGGCCTCTGCACGTCACTGCGAGCCAACGGGTCGCGCGAACGCGCGCCCGATGACAGGCTCCGCGAAGCAATCCATCGCGCCACATGCGGAGATATGGATTGCTTCGTCGCCATGCTCCTCGCAATGACGCGGATGGGTTCGGGGCTTAACGCCCGCGATGCTTGGCCCGCCACGCAGGTCCTGGACCGCGCATGTAATGCGCCTCGGGCCGGTAGCCGCTGATCGGCTCCTCGCCGATCCAGGCGAGGAATGCGAGCAGCCCTTCTGCGGCGCGGCGCGGCAGGGCAGCGATGAACGAAACTGTGCGCATCTCAGTAGTCCCATTTCTCGCCGAGCACGACCGGCGCCCGTGGATATCTCTCGGCGTCGCCGCCGAGCATGCCGACGTTGAGGTTGGTCCGCGCCCAATCCTCGTGGCCGCGATGCAGCAGCAGCTCATTGCGGAGCCGATGAATCTTGGCGGCGGCGATCGCGCGGTGAACAGTCCTGAAGACGAGGCCGATCCGCCTGACGGTTCGCCGCAGCATCAAGGGCATGGCGCCGGCCGAACCGTGCGGCCGGGCATCGTGGTAATGGAGCAAGGTCATGTGCCACCTTCCCGTTTGGCGGCGCGCGCGAGCGCGCCGCATCACGGCAAAAGATGCGTGGAAGGCCGTAGGAATTCGAGAGCAGCCGCGGCCCTGTCACATAGCCGCAGCATAAGCGTCCGGCTGCGGTCCGTGCATCGCGGTCATGCCGCAAATCGCGAGATTTCGGACAATTTTACCCTCGATCAGCCGCGCGAGGGGCCGGTTTACGGTCGGCGGCAAGACCGCTAACCTCGCCTCCCAATGCGACGTGGAGAGTGCCCATGCGGCCCAAGGATCAGATCAACTGGATGCTGTCGGATGCGATCGAGGCGCTCGCCCGCGCCGAACGGTTGCACCAGAGCTTCCTCAATTTGCACCCGCGCGCGGGAAGCACCGAGCCGAGCTGGGAACCGCCGACCGACGTGATCGAGACCGAGGATGAAATCCTGATCCTGGTCGCGTTGCCGGGGGTCGATCCCGACGAGGTCGAGGCCGCGCTCGACGGCGGCACGCTGGTGATCTCCGGCCGCCGCACCCTGCCCCCTGAACTCCGCAACGCCCGCATCCTGCGCCTCGAACTGCCGCAGGGCCGGTTCGAGCGCCGCATCGCGCTGCCGACCGGCCGCTACACCATCAGCCGCTTTGCCGCGCATGGTTGCGTCGGCCTGCGGCTCGGAAAGTCGAGCTAAAGGATTTCGACATGGCTGCCTCAGACGTTTCAAGCCCAGCATCGACTTCGACGCCGATCCCGAGCGACGCGCTGATCATCGTCCCGGTGCGCAACACCGTGCTGTTTCCGGATGTCATCATTCCGATCACGATCGCCCGCGCGACGTCGATTGCCGCGGCCCAGCAGGCGGTACGCGAGCAGCGGCCGATCGGCATCCTGCTGCAGCGCGATCCCGAGACCAACGATCCCGGCCCCGACGGGCTTTACCGCGTCGGCACCACAGCCAACATCGTGCGCTACATCACCGGCGCCGACGACACCCACCATCTGGTCTGCCAGGGCGTGCAGCGCATGCGCGTGCTCGACTATCTGCCGGGCACGCCGTTCCTCGCGGCCCGCGTGCTGCAAATCCCGGAGCCGACCACCACCTCGCCCGAGATCGAGGCGCGCTTCCTCAATCTGCAGCGCCAGGCGCTGGAGGCCGCGCAATTGCTGCCGCAGGTGCCGCAGGAGCTGATCGCCGCGCTGCAGGGCACCACCTCGCCGGCAACCCTTGCCGACCTTGCGACGTCCTACATGGACATCAAGCCGTCGGAGAAGCAGGACATCCTGGAAACCATCGATCTCGTGGCGCGGATGGACAAGGTGTCGCGTCACCTCGCCGAGCGCATCGAGGTGCTGCGGCTGAGCCAGGAGATCGGGCAGAAGACCAAGGCCGTGTTCGACGAGCGGCAGCGCGAGGCGATCCTGCGCGAGCAGATGGCGACGATCCAGCGCCAGCTCGGCGAAGGCGACGGCAAGGCTGCGGAAGTCACCGAGCTGACCAAGGCGATCGTGGAGGCCAAGATGCCGCCGGAGGCCGAAAGCCAGGCGCAGAAGGAATTGCGCCGCTACGAGCGGATGCCGGAGGCCGCGGCCGAATCCGGCATGGTGCGCAGCTATCTCGACTGGCTGATCGACCTGCCCTGGAGCATTCCGGAGGAGAAGCCGATCGACATCGCGGAGGCGCGCAAGATCCTCGACCAGGACCATTATGGCCTCGAGAAGATCAAGAGCCGCATCATCGAATATCTCGCGGTGCGCAAGCTCGCGCCCGGCGGCAAGGCCCCGATCCTGTGCTTCCTCGGGCCGCCCGGTGTCGGCAAGACCTCGCTCGGCCAATCGATCGCGCGCGCGATGGCGCGGCCATTCGTCCGCGTCTCGCTCGGCGGCGTGCATGACGAGGCCGAGATCCGCGGCCATCGCCGCACCTATATCGGGGCGCTGCCCGGCAACATCATTCAGGCGATCAAGAAGGCCGGCGCGCGCAATTGCGTGATGATGCTGGATGAGATCGACAAGATGGGCCGCGGCATCCAGGGCGATCCGTCGGCCGCGATGCTGGAAGTGCTCGACCCCGAGCAGAACAGCACCTTCCGCGACAATTATCTCGGCGTGCCGTTCGACCTCTCGCGCGTCGTCTTCATCGCCACCGCCAACATGCTCGACGGCGTCCCCGGCCCGCTGCTCGACCGCATGGAGCTGATCAGTCTCGCCGGCTACACCGAGGACGAGAAGCTCGAGATCGCCAAGCGCTATCTGGTCCGCCGCCAGCTCGAGGCCAACGGCATCAAGGCCGAGCAGGTCGAGATCGATCCGGATGCGCTGCGGCTGATCATCCGCAGCTACACCCGCGAGGCCGGCGTGCGCAACCTGGAGCGCGAGATCGGCAAGGTGCTGCGCAACGTCGCGGTGCAGATCGCCGAGGGCAGCACCAGCCACGTCACCATCGCGCCGAAGGACATCGTCTCGCTGCTCGGCCAGCCGAGGTTCGAGAACGAGATCGCGATGCGCACCAGCATCCCGGGCGTTGCCACCGGGCTGGCCTGGACCCCGGTCGGCGGCGACATCCTGTTCATCGAGGCGTCGCGCACGCCGGGCCGCGGCGCGTTGATCCTCACCGGCCAGCTCGGCGAGGTGATGCGCGAGAGCGTGCAGGCCGCGCTGACCCTGGTGAAGAGCCGGGCCTCCCAGCTCGGCATCGATCCCGGCGTGTTCGAGAAGAGCGACATCCACGTCCACGTTCCCGCCGGCGCGACGCCGAAGGACGGCCCGAGCGCGGGCGTTGCGATGTTCACCGCCCTCACCTCGCTGTTGACCGACCGCACGGTGCGCAGCGACACCGCGATGACCGGCGAGATCTCGCTGCGCGGCCTGGTGCTGCCGGTCGGCGGCATCAAGGAGAAGGTGGTCGCGGCCGCGGCCGCCGGCCTGACCCGGGTGATGCTGCCGGCGCGCAACAAGCGCGACTTCGACGACATCCCCGCCGGCGCCCGCGCCAAGCTGGAGTTCATCTGGCTCGAACGGGTCGACGAGGCGATCGCAGCAGCGCTGGAGGCCGCCAAGACGACGCCCGCCGCCGCGGAGTGATCGCGTCTCAAACGCAACAAGAGGGCGTGACAGCGATCGCCGTCACGCCCTCTTGCGTTGCAGATAGCGGAGCGGTGCCGCTCAGCTCTTGCCCATGCATTCTTCGATGTAGAACCAGCGGTCGTCGCCGGTCAGGCCCTTCGACTTCACCTCGGCGCGGCAGACCTTCAGCTTTGGCTTGTTGGCCTTCCACTTCGCCTTCATGTCCTTCAGCTTCTGCATGGTGAGCTTGACCTTCGACGGCTTGGCCTCGGTGGTCTGGGCTGACGCGGTGTGCAGCGAGCCGGCGAGAAGCAGGGCGGCCACAAGACAGCTTGCGGTACGAAACATGACTGAAATGTCCCTTGATTATCTGTTGAATTGAACGGCGTAGAGCTTCTTGTTTGACGCGTCTTCTTCACGCGAGCCGGCATCCACTTCGCTCGAAAACGCTTCAGGCCGCCCGCGGGATACCAGATGTCCCGCGCGCGGCCTGAATTGCGATCAGAGGATTTTGACCGCGCTGAGCAGCGTCATGTAGACGCCCCACGCCAGCGGAATGCCGACGAACAGCCAGAACAGCGCCGCCTTGGCGTCGAGCCCGCCAAACCCGATCCCGTAGGAACCGTGCGGTCCGGCCGCCGCGGCGCTGGCGCTCGCATCCTGCAGCTTGGCGACCTCGGCGTCGCTCATATGCCATTTCGAATCGACCGGCTTGATCAGGTAGTTGCAGATCAGGCCCGCGATCAGCATGGCGCACAGGATGTACATCGTGGTGTTGTAGAGCTGGTCCCGCGGCACGCCGGCGGCAAGCTGGAACTCGCGGATGTAGTTCACCACGACAGGACCGATGATGCCGGCGGTCGACCATGCCGTCAGCAGACGGCCGTGGATGGCGCCGACGAACTGGGTGCCGAACATGTCGGCGAGATAGGCCGGCACGGTGGCGAAGCCGCCGCCATACATCGACAGGATGATGCCGAAGCCGAGCACGAACAACAGCTTCGATCCCATCGCGGCGAAGGTCGGCGCCAGCGCGTAGAGCGCGATGCCGAGGATGAAGAACGTGTAGTAGGTGTTCTTGCGGCCGATCTTGTCCGACAGCGACGCCCAGAAGAAGCGGCCGCCGATGTTGAACAGCGACAGCAATCCGGCAAAGCCGGCCGCGATCGCCGCGATCTGCGCCTTCTGTCCGGCATCGAGCTGGTTGAAGCCGACATTGGGCAGGCCGATCAGCTTGCCCGCGAAGATCTCCTGCAGCATCGGCGAGGCCATGCCGATCACGCCGATGCCCGCCGACACGTTCAGGCAGAGCACCCACCAGATCAGCCAGAATTGCGGCGTCTTGTGCGCGTTGTCGAGATGGACGTGCTTGCTCGAGATCATCGCGTTGGCCTTCGTCGGCGGCGTCCAGCCTTCGGGCTGCCAGCCGGCCGGCGGGATGCGATAGCGGAACGCGCCGATCATCATGAACACGAAGTAGATCGCGCCCATGGCGAGGAAGGTCTCCCAGACGCCGACCGAGGTCGGGGTCTTGAAGTAGTTCATCAGCCTGTCGGCGAGCGGGGCGCCGATCATCGCGCCGCCGCCGAAGCCCATGATCGCCATGCCGGTCGCCATGCCGCGCCGGTCGGGGAACCATTTCACCAGCGTCGACACCGGCGAGATGTAGCCGAGGCCGAGGCCGACGCCGCCGATCACGCCGGAGCCGAGCCACATCAACCAGAGCTGGTGCGTGTAGACGCCGAGCGCGCCGATCACGAGACCGCCGGCCCAGCACAGCGCCGCGACGAAGCCGGCCTTGCGCGGACCGACCTTCTCGAGCCAGCCGCCCCAGATCGCGGCGGAGACGCCGAGTAGCACGAAGAACAGCGTGTACATCCACCCGAGGCTCGCGACCTTCCAGTCGCAGGTGGTGGTGAACAGCTCCTGCACCAGCGAGATGTCGGGGCACGCCTTCGGCGCGGTCAGGCCGATCGCGCGCGACAGCGGCAGCCAGAACACCGAGAAGCCGTAAGCCATGCCGATGCACAGATGGATGCAGAGCGCGGCCGGCGGCACCAGCCAGCGGTTGAAGCCGGCGGTCGCGATTGTATGTTCCTTGTCGAGGAAACCTGCGCCTGTCGCGGATACGCGTCCGGCGCTGCTCACTGTGGTCATTGACACCTCCCCTGCAGCCGCCATTACGACAGGCGCATCTGCATCTTCGATCCCGTCTCAGCCCATTGCGGCCAGCGTCAGCCGGCAGCTCCGCACATTTCCTCAATGCGTCGGGACCAACCACGCACATTCCGGAAATGCTAACCCCCAATACGACCGGATATGCCCGGCCGTGCAGCCCGTGATCTGGGCACGGGCCCAGTCGTTGTCCGTCGATGCGCCCACACTCGAGCACAACGCCATCACCACAACCCGGCGGACATTATCAATTCGCGCAGAATGGAAAATAGGTGTCGATAGGCAAAAGGTAGATATCAAGCTGCATCTAGCGCGTACGCGGCAACGCAGCATTCGAATTGCCTATCGCTCCATTGATCTTCTCGATCAAAAAAACGATCCGGGCGTCGCTTCGTTCGGTGATCTCGACCTTGTCGCCGGTCTCCTGGATCAGGGCCGGGATATCGATCACCGAAAGCGGATCGGTGCAGTGCACCTCGAGGAAATCTCCCGCCGTCACGCTCCGGAGGGCCTTGCGCGTCTTCAGCGCCGGCAGCGGGCATTTCAGGCCGGTGAGATCGAGCTTCGTCGTTGTCATGGTTCGACCATGGCGAAGCCGCGCGGCATCGTCAACGCCGCCTCCTCGTCCACGTCAGCCTTCGGCCGGAGCCGACGCGAGCACGTCGTCGACGGGGATCGCGGCGCGCAGCATCAATTCGGCAACGTCCTCGATGTCGTCGAGATGCGCGACCGGCAGCGTGGTTGCAACGGCGACGTCGCTGGCGATCCCGACCACGCGCGGGTCGTCGGGAAACAGCAGCGGCTTGCCGTTGGCGGCGCGGTACACCTCGATCTTGTTGATCGGCTCGCGCTTGAAGCCTTCGACCACGACCAGATCGACCTGCGCCATCTTGGCGAGCAGCTCCGGCAGCCGCGGCTCAACGGCGCTGCGCAGCTCGTGCATCAGCGCCCAACGCCGCGTCGAGGACACCAGCACCTCGGTCGCACCGGACTGCCGGTGCACCCAGGAGTCCTTGCCGGGCACGTCGACATCGAATTCATGGTGGGCGTGCTTGATCACGGAGACGCGCAGGCCGCGGCCCAGCAGGCAGGGGATCACCCGCGACAGCAAGGTGGTCTTGCCGGCACCGCTCCAGCCCGCGAGGCCAATCACTTTCATACGCGTCTCCGAAGACATGCCAATCGTTTGGGTATCCACGCCCGCGGTTCCGCCCGACATGGATGGCCGGGACCAGCCGTGACGGCGGAAAACCGCGACTTGCGCCCAACGCTGCATATATCAGCCTTGGAGCAATGTCATGCCAGGCTCGCCGGCAGATGAGGATGGGCTGGCGCGCTAGAGGACCGCCCTCGGAAACTCCTGCAGCAGCTGCGCCCACAGCACCGCGAACGCGATCAGGCCACAGACCCCAAGCGCCGCGGTGAATCTCGGCAATCGGCCGATGGCGACGAGCAGCCAGGCCGGCAGGAAGAACAGGCCGAACACTAGGCCGAGCGGAAAGACCGCCAGCCACTGGAAGCCGGTACCGTCGCCAGGCGGCACATGGGCGATGGCGTAGAAGGTGTAGAGCCAGAACAAGGTGCCGGCCGCCGCGACGAGCGCGGCAATCTTGCGAAAATTGACAGTGTCGAATGCCATGATCGATTGGTCGCCGCAATCGGCGAACCCGTTCACGGGCCGCCGCGCAAGTCGGGCTCGGCTCGCTATCCCGCAGGGTCAGTCGGTTCGTTGACTGACCGGCCGCCCCGGCTTGGCAAGCCTTGCCGATCGGCTCTCTCTCGGGGGCTGGTCACGCATCCGCAGCCTCTTCCGCGGCCGCTGCGTATCGACTGCCAGCACTTCTTCCAGCGTTGTGTTCCTAAAACGAAGCCTTCTTAACATCGCTCCGCTCCTCGAGCGGGTGGGAGCCCCATCGGTCGCTCAACCACCGACATCCACAACAGGGCCCATGTCGGTGACAAGAGATAACCAGCGACGGGACGGTTTGCTCCAATGCATGTTGCAGCCCCCGCTCACGTCACGCGCGATCCCGCTATCCAGCGGATTTACCTCGAAATTTCCGATACGCGGGGCGATCGGAACACGATAATGTGCAGCATGGAGGACTATGTATGCCTCGCTCGCCTTCGATTGTGCCGCATTCAATCGATCACGACACCTATCTGGTGCTGAACGATTTTGGCCGACTGGGCCGTGCCTGGAGCGAAACCGACGAAGAAGGCACTGACCGGAAAACGCTGATCCGGCGTCTGCTGGATGACCAGTACAGCCGCCCGGTCCGCATCGTGGCCTTCAATACCAACGAAGGATGGTCGCGCGACGTCACGACCGACATTGCCGACGAGCTTCGGCGCCGTTTCGTCGAATACGAAGAGGTCCCGCGCTCCGTGCTGGAGTTCGTGGAGACGGCGATGCGGCATTGAGCTGGATCCGCAACGCAAAAGGCCCTCTCACAGCGCGATCGTTCGGCCCCCTGCAAGCATCCGCCAAACGGCAATTTTACGAGCAATTTCAACGGGATTCGGCTGCCGCGCAGCGCTGCTCCGCCATAAGGCAATATTAAGAGCATTCGCCTTACCTGTTCTCCGTTCAACGGGAGAGCGGTCCAGTGCGCAATCGTGGTGACGTTCGAGACGCCGTGAGCCTGAAAAACCGGGTTCTGGTCACGGCGATCTTTCTGGCATCGGGCGCGGCATCGCTGATCCTGCAGGTTCTCTGGTTCAAGCAACTGCAATTCGTGCTGGGAAGCGCGACCGTCTCCGTCAGCGTCACGGTGGCAAGCTTCTTTTTCGGTCTCTCGCTGGGCAGCGCCCTGGGAGGCCGGATCGCCGACACCGTCAGCCGCCCCCTGAAAATCTACGGGTTGCTCGAACTTGCCCTCGCCCTCGTTTCTCTCGCGGTCACCGCATTCCTGTCGCATTGGCCGACATGGGTGGGCTGGCTGTCACCGATGCTCGACCTGGAGTCTCCCTTCCGGCTGCCTCTCATGGTCGCCGTGTCGCTCGCCATTCTGTCGCTGCCGACGATGTTGATGGGCGCGACCCTGCCCTTCCTGGTGAAATTCCTGACCCGCACACAAACCGACCTCGCCAATCGGATCGGTCTGCTCTACGGGTTCAACACCCTGGGCGCCGCCATCGGCACCCTGGCGGTCGGCTTTGTGCTGATGGGCCTTTGGGGCATCGCGGGATCGAGCCTGGTTGCGGCAGCGCTGTATGTCTGCGTCGGCGTTGTGGCCCTGTTCGTTGCGCGCGGCGCAAGCCCGCTCTTGCCGGTCGCGGCACAGGCGCCGGTGCAAACCGCCGCGACCGCGAGTGGCAGGACGTCGGTCCTGATCTGGATTTTCGCGTGCTCCGGTTTTGTATCGATCGCCTATGAGGTGGTCTGGTTTCGATTCCTGACCAATGTCAGCACCTCGAGCGTCTACGCGTTCTCGGGCATGCTCGGCGTTTACCTGCTGGGGCTCGTGATCGGCGCCCTGATCTGCGCCAGGCTGCTCGCCCCCCGCAAGGATCAATTGCTGCGATACTTCGCCGTGACGCAGCTGCTGATCGCGGTTGCAGCCACGCTGACCGTCGGAATGCTCGGCAAGGCGCGGACCATGGGAGTAGCGCTGTCTCCCATCGTATCGGGCCTGCTTCCAGTCCCGGTGCAGGAGCTGTTGGGAGGCGACGTTTCATTCTTCCTGGTCTGCGCTGTCGCCCTGTTGCTGCCGACGACGCTGATCGGCATCAGCTTTCCCCTGGCCAGCGAGCTGACCGTGATGCAGATGAGCGCGCTCGGCCGCAGGATCGGCACGCTCTACGCCCTGAACACGATTGGCGGCGTCGTGGGCTCGCTGGCGGCGGGGTTTCTGCTGATCCCCTGTCTGGGCAGCCAGGGCGCGCTCACCGCGCTGATTGTCGTGAACGTCCTGCTGTTCGTCGCGACCACCGTGTCGCAGCCGGATCTTGTGAGAGAAAGGAGCCTGTGGCGGCAGGGGACGATCGCCGCGAGCGTCATCGCCGTAGCACTGCTGCTCTTCACTCCGCACTATCTGGAGCGGGTCCTGACCGCGATCGAAGGCGCCAATGTGCTCGAGTTGCGGGAAACCCGGCAAGCGACGTTTGCGGTGGTCGAGTATCGCGAGAAGGCGGCGGGCACCTATCAGCAGTTGGTGGTGAATTCGAAGAGCTATGCCAACAACCGTCCCGAGGGCAGACGCTACATGGCCGCGATGGGGCACTATCCCATTCTGCTGCACCGGGGCCCGGTTGAAACGGCTGTCGTCATTTGCATCGGGACCGGAACCACGGTGGGAGCGGTGAGCACCCATGAGGAATTGCAATCCATCGACGCGGTCGATCTGGCATCGACGGTGTTCGAATTCGCGCCCCATTTCGTGCCGATCAACAAGCAATTCTATCAAAATCCCAAGGTCCATCAGATCGTCGCGGACGGGCGCCACTTCCTGCTGGGGACCAACGAGACATTTGACGTCATCACGCTCGAGCCGCCACCGCCCCATGATGCCGGCGTCATCAACCTCTACACGGAGGAATTCTATGCGCTGGCAAAGCAGAAGATGCGTCCCGGCGGCGTTCTCGCGCAATGGGTGCCGCTGGATTTCAACCGCGGCATTCTTCCGAAGATGATACTCAAGGCCATGATGGGCCAGTTCAAGCATGTCTCGCTTTGGCTGCCGTCCAGAATGGAAGGCGTGGCGATCGCCTCCGATGAACCGTTGAACATCGATCCGCGCGAGCTCGCCATGCGCATGTCGAAGCCCGCGGTGGCTGAAGACCTGACGGCGAACGGCCTCGGCTCGCCCGAGGATTTCCTGGCGACATTCATCGCCGCCGATCAAAAACTCGCGGCCTTTGTCGGGGATGTGCCGAGCCTCACGGATGATCGGCCGCGTCTCGAATATTACAACTGGTATCCGCTGGGTTCGGTCAGCGTGGACGAACTGAAGCGCCTCCGCGAGCCGGTGGAAGCCTATCTTGCCGACCGTTCCATCGACGAGGCCCGTCTCGACACCGCGCGCACGGTGGCCAATGCGATCCTGGACGAGCACAAGGCCACGGCCGACGGCGACAGGTCCGCCGCCCGGGCAGCGCTTCGCCTGGCCGTCAAACTGGACCCGGACAATTCCTACGTCGACTTCCTGGACCGCAAGCTGAGCGAGTGATCAGGGTACCTTCGGCACACCGCATCAGGAAGTCCCCGAATGTCGCGAGAATGCGGATGTTTTGACTCACAGCTAGCGCAACAAAACTCACTGTCGTCCCTGCGAAAGCAGGGACCCATAACCACAAATGCAAATTGTTACGCGATGCTGGAACGACCAGTCCCGTTTCTCAAAACCCGCCGCGGCGTATGGGTTCCTGCTTTCGCAGGGACGACAGCTGTGATGGTGCGGCAGAGCGGCACACCGGCTACGCCGGCCTGAACCCCGCCTTCGTCAATGCAGCCCGCCCTTCATCCGACGCCAGTGCGTCGAGAAAGGCCTGCACCGCGGGCCGCTGCTTGCGCGCCGTCACCAATGCGAAGTCATAATGCTCTTCGGCGAGCGGTATGAAGCCGAGTCCCGACGCATCGGCGACCGGCGCGATGGTCATGCCCCAGTCGGCGCGGCGCTGCGCCACCGCGGCCGCAACCGCATTGTGCGAGCGGGGCTGATTCCAGTAACCGTCGGGCCGGCGGCCCACCAGCAAGCGATCGATCAGGATGCGGGTGCCGGCGCCCTGGTTGCGGTTGACCATGAGGCAGGCGGGATCGGCGAGCGCGGCGCGCACCGCCTGCTCTGCGCTCAAGCCGGCAAAGCGCGTGTCGTCCTTGCGAAACACGATGCCCTGCATGCGCCGCCAGCCCGGCACCAGTTCGAGCCCGTCGGCCAGGTACGGCGTGTTGTAGGTCTCGGTCTTGTCGTCGAACAGATGGATCGGGGCGAGATCGCATTCGCCGCGCTTGGCGGCAGCGAGCCCGCCGAGGCTGCCGACCGCGATCGAACGCACTACAAGCCCGGCATGCACCAGCGGCGCCGTGACGAGATCGAGCCCGGTGCAATGGCTGCCGACGATGACGAGATCGGGCACCCGCACATGCGGCGTGAACAGCGTCACCTCGGCCTCGCTGCCGGCCGGCAACTGGTCGGCCAGCGCCTCGATCTTCAGGAAGCCGTCGGCCTGCGCGAACGAGGTGATCGCGCCCGAGCCCTTGCCGCCGGGATAGGCGATCAGGCCGTCGGCGCCCTCGACCAGCGACACCATCACGAACTCGGTACGCCCGAGCTCGGAGGCGATGCGCACCGGCACCTTCGCCGCCACCTTGGCATCCGATCGCGGCGGCAGCCCGGCCATCCGGCGCAGCACCGGCACGATCATGTCGTGGAAGGTGAACATCGCCGAGGTCGGAAAGCCCGGCAGGATGACCACCGGCTTGCCGTCGCACACCGCAAGGCACAGCGGCTTGCCTGGCTTCAGCGCCACGCCATGCGCGATGATGCCGGGCTTGCCGAGGCGAGCGATGATCCGGTGCGAGACGTCACCCGCGCCCTTGGAGGTGCCGCCTGACAGCACCAGCATGTCGCTGTCCGCCAGCGCCTTGCGCATCGCGGCCTCGAGCATCGCCTCGTTGTCGGCGATCGCGCCAAGGAACGCCGCGTCACCGCCGTTCTCGGCAATCGCCGCGGTGACGATCGCACCATTGGTATCGTAGATCGCGGCCGGCCGCAGCTTCTCACCCGGCTGCACCAGTTCGTCGCCGGTCGAGAGGATCGCGACGCGCGGACGGCGCGTCAGCGCAACCTCGGCGATGCCGCAGGCCGCGAGCATGCCGATCTCGCGCGACCCGATCATCGTTCCCGCGCGCAGCAGGGCCTCGCCGCGCGCGATGTCGGAGCCGGCATAGGACACGAACTGGCCGGGCGACGCCGCACGCCGGACCTCGATGGTGCCGTGGCCGGCAGGCTGGGTGTGCTCGACCATCACGATGGCATCAGCGCCGCGCGGTACCGGACCGCCGGTCGCAATCGCGGTTGCAGTACCCGGGAGCACCGGCATGGTGGGCGCGGTCCCGCACGAAATCGTCTCGTCGTTCAGCGCGAGCTGCACCGGCGCGGCCTCGCCGGCGCGCGCCAGATCGGCCGAGCGCACCGCAAAGCCGTCGACATTGGAGCGATCGAATGGCGGCACATCGATCGGCGCCACCACGTCCTCCGCCAGCGCACGGCCGAGCGCATCGGCGAGCAGCCGTTTCTCGGACGGCAATTGGCGCGGGAACAGCGCCGCCTCGAAGCGCGCGAGCGCCTCCTCGCGCGACAGGATGGTCAGGAACTGGTCCTGCTCGACGGACGGGTTGGGTTTCGGCGTGAACGTGTTGTTCATCTCGGGAACTCACTCCCGCAACATATAGGCATCGACAACCGCGCCCGCAGCGAAGCCCTCGGCAGCGCCGGGCACGATCAGCAGGGCTTCGGCGCGCACGATGGCATCGAGTGACAGGTCGCCGGTCGCAAGCGCCGCCCAGGAACCTTGCTCGCGTATCAGCAGCACGACCTCGGCAACGCCGACGCCGGAGGCGATCTTGCGTTCCAGCGGCAGCGCCAGTGTTTTGCGCGCGCGCCGGCCCGACAGGCGGTCGAGCAGGGGAAGCGCAATCGCCCACCAGGCCGCGAAAGCCTGATCCGGCGCGCCCGGCAAGGCGACGACCGGCGTTGTGTGGATACGGCCGACCGCTGCGGTGCGCCCCGGTTGCAGGGCAATGCCGTGCGCGATCAGTGCGCCACGCGTTGCCAGCGCATTCACCGCGGCATCGGTGTGACCAACGCCGGTGCCGCCGATCGTGACCATCAGATCGCAGCCGTCTGGTTCGAGTGCGTTTGCAATCGCCGCCACATCGGGTGCCGCCTCGATGCCGACGACCTCAGCGCCCGCGAGGCGCGCGGTGTCAGCGATCAGTTGTGCGGTCAGCTCACCATTGGCGACGTTGACGATGCGAAGCCGCGGCCGTCGCACGCGCAACATCTGCAGTCCGGCCGCGCGCGCGAGCAGCAGGCCGCGCGGCAGCAGCGGCTCCCCTGCTGCGATCACGGTGCGCCCAACGGCGATGTCGCTGCCGGCACGCCTGACGCCCTGCCCCGGGATTGCTTCGGCGAGCACCTGCGCAAGCGGACCGGAGGTATCGACGGCATCGGCATCGACCACGCAGTCGGTGCCATCAGGCATCGCAGCGCCTGCCGCCACCCAGACCGGAGGTTCGGCCAGCGGCAACGGCGCATAGGACGACGCGCCGACCAGGTCATTGGCGCGCATCGCCCACCCGTCGCTGACCGCGACATCGCGCGGCGGATAGGCGCGCAAGGCCGGCATCTCGGCCGCAATGCAGCGCAAGGCGTCGGCCGGTGGCAACGCGATCGGCTGGACCGGTCCGACGTCGCGCAGCACGGCAGCCAGTGCCGCAACGAGCGGGGTGAGCGAAGGCGGAAGGCGCGGGGCGGTGACCATGGCCCGCTATGGACTGAATCGGCCCCGAAAGAAACTGTCTCTCGCCGCACCGGGGCTGCGTCATTAGACCGATGGCGCGTTGACGCGGTCCCCAATATAGTTGCAAAAGAAACCAATATGACCGGGTCCCCGAAGGCCCGGCACAACCAATAATGGCCAATGCGCCAATTCAGGAGGGAGACAGAATGAAGGCCACCAGACTAGCCATGTTCGGGACGCTCGCAGCCGCGCTGCTGGCCTCCCCGAGCGTATCGGCGCAGGTATCCGACGACATCGTCAAGATCGGCGTGCTGACCGACATGAACGGCCCCGCCTCGACGCCGACCGGCCAAGGCTCGGTCACCGCCGCGCAGATGGCCGTCGACGATTTCGGCGGCAAGGTGCTCGGCAAGCCAATCTCGGTGATCGTCGGCGATCACCAGCTCAAGCCGGATATCGGCGCGACCATCGCGCGACGCTGGTATGACGTCGATCAGGTCGACCTCATCGTCGACGTGCCGGTCTCGGCGGTCGGGCTCGCGGTGCAGAACATGGCCAACGAGAAAAAGAAGCTTTTCATCACGCATTCGACCGGCGCGACCGATTTCCACGGCAAGTTCTGCTCGCCCTACGCGATACAGTGGGTATTCGACACCAGGGCGCTCGCGGTCGGCACCGCGCAGGAGGTGGTGAAGCGCGGCGGCGACAGCTGGTTCTTCATCACCGACGATTATGCGTTCGGTCACTCGCTGGAGAAGGACGCCTCCGCGATCGTGACCAAGAACGGCGGCAAGGTGCTCGGCGCGGTGCGGCCGCCGTTTGCGACGCCTGATCTGTCGTCCTTCATCCTGCAGGCGCAGGCCTCGAAGGCCAAGATCATCGGCATTGCCGGCGGACCGCCCAACAACACCAACGAGATCAAGACCGCCGCCGAGTTCGGCGTCTTCGCCGGCGGGCAGCAGATGGCCGCGCTGCTGGCGCTGATCACCGACATCCACTCGATCGGGCTGTCGGCCGCGCAGGGCCTGCTGCTGACCACCTCGTTCTACTGGGACATGGACGACAAGACCCGCGAGTGGTCGAAGCGCTATTTCGCCAAGATGAACCGGATGCCGACGATGTGGCAGGCCGGCGTCTACTCCTCCGTGACCGCCTATCTGAACGCGATCAAGGATGCCGGCACCGACGATCCGCTCAAGGTCGCGGCCAAGATGCGCGAGAAGCCGGTCGAGGACTTCTTCGCCCGCAACGGCAAGCTGCGCGAGGACAATCTGATGGTGCACGACCTCTGGCTCGTGCAGGTCAAGACCCCGGCCGAGTCGAAATATCCGTGGGACTATTACAAGATCCTGGCCAAGATCTCCGGCGAGGACGCGTTCGGCCCGCCGGATCCGGCCTGCGCGATGGCGAAGAAATGACGACCGAAGGTCGTCGTTCCGGGGCGATGCGTCAGCATCGAACCCGGAATCTCGAGATTCCGGGTTCGCGCTTCGCGCGCCCCGGAATGACCTCTGCATAGACGCGATAGCGCGTCCATGCAGAAGTCATTTCGCCGCCCCGATCTCGCGGAAATATCTGAGCACGCCGGGGTGGATCAGGTTGATATCAGGCGCGGCGGCGACGGTGTTCGCCGCCGTGGTCTCGCACGCCTGGGCGAGCTTGTTGCAGAAGGTCGCCTCGATGCCGTGCAGCGTCTTGGCCAGCCGATAGGCGACATCGTCGGGCAAGGTCTCGCGCACCAGGATGTAGCTCCAGGAGCCGACCGAAGAGATTGCCGCGGTCTGCTTCGGATAGCTGCCGGCTGGGATGGTCAGCGGCTTGAGGAAAGTGTGCTTGGCGCGGATGCGGGCGATCTCGTCCGTGGTCGGCGCGATGAAGCGGGCGCCGGTGGCGCTCTCGGCCATCTTGGTGAAGCCGGGCCAGCCGATGCCGGCGCCCCACAATGCGGCGGCGCGGCCGTCCTCGACCATCGCAGGCCCGTCGCCGGCGCGATCGAGATAGATCGACTTGAAGTCCTCGTCCTGCTTCAGCCCGATGCCGTCGAGGATGTAGCGCGACAGGATCGGCAGGCCGGAGCCCTTGGCGCCGAACGCGACGGGCTGGCCGACCAGGTCCTGGATCGTCTTGTAGGGACTGTCGGCCCGCACCACGAACATGCCCGGGCTCGAATACATCGCGGTGAGGATCTTCAGCTTCGTGGCCTTCGGCCGGCCGATGCCCATGAAGGCTTCATAGGACGGCTCGCCCGCCACGGTCGCGATATCGACGTTGCCGGCCTCGAGCAGCGGGATGTTCTCATTGGAGCCCTTGGTGTTGCGCGGCTCGATCGACAGCGTCGGGTCGGCCGCATTCATCACCTCGGCGAAGGCATTGCCATAGAGCGGAAAGCCGCCACCCGGCGTCGCCGTGGCGAAACTGATCGTGGTCTTGGAAATGGTCTTGCTCCCCTCTTGCGCCGCCGCCCCGTCCGCGAGCAGCAGCGCGCCGGCGCACATCATAACAGCGAATTTCATCCCGAGCCTCAAGCATTCCACACGAACCCGACTATCGTCGCACGGGCGACGTCGTAGGCAAAGCCAGCGTTTTGTGAAACCATGCCGGCAACAGTCACAAGAAAATGACGGGAGAGACGATGATCCAGTTCGCGCGTGTCGCCTTGCTTGGTTTGATTTGCTGCCTCGCCTCGATTGCCCCCTCATCCGCATCCGACTATCCGAACCGCCCGGTGCGCTGGGTGATCGGGTTTGCCGCCGGCGGTCCGGTCGACATCGTCGCCCGCATCATGAGCCAGTGGCTGTCGGATCATTTCGGCCAGCAATTCATCGTCGAGAATCGCACCGGATCGGGCGGCAACATCGCCGCCGCGGCCGCTATCAACTCGCCGGCTGACGGCTATACGCTGTTGTTCGTCGCGCCCAACAATGCGATCTCGACCTCGCTCTACAAGAAGCTGCCGTTCGACTTCCTGCGCGATACCACCCCGGTCGCGAGCATCATGCAGCTCACCAACATGCTGGTGGTCTCGAACGCGATGCCGGTGAAGACCGTCCAGGAGTTCATCGACTACTGCAAGGCCAATCCGGGCAAGATCTCCTATGCCTCTTCGGGCAACGGCACCTCGGTGCACATGTCGGCCGAGTTGTTCAAGGCGATGACCAAGTGCGACATGCTGCATGTGCCGTATCGGGGATCCGCGATCGCCTTCCCCGACATCATCTCCAACAAGGTGCAGCTGATCTTCGACAATCTGCCGTCGGCGCTGGAGCAGGCCCGCGGCGGCAACGTCCGCGCGCTCGGCGTCACCTCGCCGAAACGCTGGGCGAGCGTGCCCGACGTGCCGGCGATCGCCGAGACCGTGCCGGGATTCGAGGCGGTCGGCTTCTACGGCATCTCGGCGCCGAAGGGCACCCCGCCCGAGATCGTCGATGCGCTCAACAAGGCGGTCGGCGAAGCGCTGAAGGACCCCAAGCTCGTGGCGCGCCTCGCCGAGGTCGGCGGCATCCCGAAGCCGATGGCCCCGGCCGAATTCGGCAAGCTGGTGGCCGACGAGACCGAGAAATGGCGCAAAGTCGTCGAGTTTGCCGGCGTCTCGGTGGATTGAGGCGCCGGTCGCCAGGGAAACGGAGGGCCAGGCAGGATGGCTGCCGGCCGCTGTTCCAGCGATGCCGGCCGCAAGACGTGGCTGGCCCGGCGGCGTCGGCACAGGGGTGCGGGCGGCATTGCCGAAACCGCAGTCAGCCTGTAAACGGAGCCCGCACCGTTGCCGGCCGCGCCCCGCGGCCCGCAAGGCGGCGGGGCCTGTAGCTCAATGGTTAGAGCCGGCCGCTCATAACGGTCTGGTTGCAGGTTCGAGTCCTGCCGGGCCCACCAGCAAATCAACTGTAAGTTCGTTATCGCAGCTTGCCGAGCCACAGCGCGGTGAGCGCCGAGCGATTACGCACGCCGAACTTGGCGTAGATCGACTTGACGTGGAAATGCGTGGTGTTCGGACTTTGGTCAAGCCTCTGCGCGATCTGCTTTTCCGTGTGCCCGTCGAGCAGTGCGAGCAACACCCTGCGTTCAGCAGGTGTCAGGGGTGCATTGGCGATGAGCAGGCCGTGGCTGAGCAGTTGCTGACGGTGAAACCATCTCAACCCGCGCATCACGAAGCCCAGACGCTGGCCGTCCTGTGCCGAGAAGCGAGGGGCCTCCGCATCGCGAAATACGAACAGGCGAATCCTCACGTCGTCGTTGAGCGCAATGCGCACGGAGATGCTGTCGGCGAATCCGACGTCCAGATAGTGCCGCCGATAGTGCTCGCCCTCGAACCATTCCGGCGGCAGCGCTTCGAACAGCAGGCGGACCCGGAACGGCTCATCTCCCGACATGGAAAGGATCTGAGACAGGTCGACGTCGCGGGACCAGAGCGTATCGAACTGCTTCTGCACGGATGCTGCCACCGCCGGTATCGGGTCCAGCACCCGGACGAGGCGCGGACGCCAACCGAGCAAGGGATCGGCCCGCTTCGGCGAAGGCAATCGCACGACCACACCCCATAGCACATTGCGTGCCGACAACATGGTACGCAGTGCGGCTAGCAGATGTATCAGTGCGGCGTCGCCGTCGCCGACGGAGAACTCGGCCAGCCGATCCCAGAGTGCATAGACATCTTGATTCTGCGGATTGGTGGAATCCGTCGATAGATACATGTCCCCCCCGAACCGAGTGCGCAGGTCACCGACCTTCGAGCAAGCATAGGAGACACCGGACCACCTTTCTAGGTAGTTCCCAGACGCATCAACTGGCGAGATATTCAGTGCGGGTGTTGGGAAGACTGGCCTTCTCACCGTCACGATATTCGGAGATTAACGATGCGCACAGCAACGGGCGCGCGCCGGCTTGACACGCCCGACGACGACCGGACGGAGCGGCGGTGGCGTCTCGGCTTTTTCATCGCCCTATTATGCGCCGTTTTGATTGCGCTCGCGGCCTTCACGCAGGAGCAACCTGCTAAAGCGTTGATCCGACCCACTGGCCCGCTGCCGGCGATCAACATTCCCTGATCGAGGCGCTGTTGGCGCACCATTTGCCAACTCCTGGAGATCATCATGCGGGCCGCTGCAATTGCTGCGATTGCAAACGCTTTTGTCCGGGTATTCCCCACATCGTCATTGCAGGCAAACGTCCTCAAGCAGACCGCGTTGCTCTGTGGAGCCGCCCTCTTGGTGTGGCTGCTGTCGGTGACTTATGGGCTGGATCTCAGTGCCGGATTCTTCTAGCCGATCAGCATCTGATTTTTGCGCTTGCTTCGGTATCCAAACCCGTTGAGCCACATGTACAGGGCTCGTCGCGCTCTTCAGGGGCAAGTTCATAGAAGGACGCGGAAATGCGCTGCTCAGATGTTTTGCTCTGCGGCTCGAAGTCCTGGGTTGAAGCCGCCGGCTATCTCGCATCTCTTCTCGTCTTCGCCACGTTTTGCATGAAGACGATGCTCCAGCTCCGGATCACGGCCATCTTGAGCAATGTCGCGTTCATCGCATACGCGTTCTTCGACGGCTTGTATCCAATCCTCATCCTTCACTCGGTTCTGCTGCCTCTTAACGCCGTCCGAACAGTCCAAATGCTCCGCATCAGGCGAGTTGTGGAGCAAGCATCCAAGGGCGAATTCACAACCGAACCGCTATGCCCGTTCATGATTGCAGGTTCGAGTCCTGCCGGGCCCAGCAATAAATCAATGGCTTGGCACTCACGATCGCCGGAGATCCTGTCTACTCCACGCAAAAAAGATGCCGCGCCCGAAGGACACGGCAAGTTTCAGGGAAGGTGAACCGGCAGACTTCCGGTGCATGCCTGAGACCCCGGCCCATCGTCAGTCAGGGCGCAATCTGAAAATCAGCGGCCGCCCACCACGGCGGTCACCATTTCAATGCGGCCGTGCGCACGGGATGATCCCAGAGCGCGGTGGTCTCGCTGTCGAGCAGGCTTACGGTGAGCGAGCAGCCCGCCATGTCCAGCGATGTGACGTAGCTGCCGACCAGCGAACGGGCGATGCGCAGGCCCCGCTCCTCGAGCATCCGGCGCGCCGTGTTGTACATCAGATAGAGCTCGATCGTCGGCGTGCCGCCGAAGCCGTTGACGAGCAGCAGCGCCTCGGAGCCCGCGGGCGCCGCGAGATCGCCGGCGATCGCTGCCGTCATTTCCGATGCGATCGCATCGGCCTCCGCAAGCTTGACGCGGCGGCGGCCCGGCTCGCCGTGAATGCCGACCCCCATCTCCATCTCGTCTTCGGCAAGTGCAAAGGTCGGCGTGCCCGCAGCCGGGACGGTGCAGCTGGTCAGCGCAACGCCCATCGAGCGCGTCTGTGCGTTGATGCGCTCGCCGAGCGCCACGCAGGTCTTGAGATCGGCGCCCTTCTCGGCCGCGGCGCCGACGATCTTCTCGACGATCAGGGTGCCGGCGACGCCGCGCCGCCCGGCGCTGTAGGTCGACTTCTCGACCGCCACATCGTCATCGGTCACGATGGTGGCGATACGACCCTCGGCGATCTCGGCTGCCATCTCGAAGTTCATGCGGTCGCCGGCATAGTTCTTGACGATGAAGAGAACGCCGGCATCGCCCGCGACCGCCTGTGCGGCCTCGACGATCTGGTCCGGCGTCGGCGAAGTGAACACCTGGCCGGGACAGGCGGCATCCAGCATGCCGTAGCCAACGAAGCCGGCATGCAGCGGCTCGTGCCCGCTGCCGCCGCCCGAGACCAGCGCGACTTTCTTCGAGTTCAGCTCGCGGCGGCGGACGAATTTCCGCTCAGGGCCGAGCATGACGAGGTCGGCATGCGCGGCGGCAAAGCCGTCGAGGCTCTCTGCGAGCACGTTGTCGACCGCATTGATGAACTTCTTCATTGTGTTCTCCCCGCTTCGTCCGTTTGGCGTTTCTCGCCTATTTTTCCCGCATGATGGCAATCAGTCGCCGCGTGAACTCCTGGAGCAGCGTGTCGAGCTCGGCGTTGCGCTTGGCGCTGCCGAAGTCTGGCAGATGCAGCGTCAGCGTCCGCTCGTGCGAGCCTTCGTTCAACCGGCCGACGCGGCGCGGATGTGCGCGCGCATAGGCGCGAAGGAAGGCTGTCTTCGCCTGTGGCGGGAAGTGGCAGACATCGAAGATCGTGTTGAGATGCTGCACCGGGATCGGCACCGGATAGGCCGGGTTGCTGATCTGGCTGACGAAGCTGCGGTTCTTTCCCATGGCATGGGCCAGCCGCAGCCGCATGCCGGACGGGCGGCTCTCAAGGACTTCCTTGAAGATGCGCTTGTAGACTGCGACCGCGCCGGCTTCGGGCGCGTCATCGGCCGCCGTGTCAGCCAAGGCCGCCTCCGCTGCTCAGCCGATCGATGGTGTGCTTGATCTGCGCCAGCGCCGATGCATTGACGGAGAGTTCGCGCAGGCCACAATTCAGCAGGGCCGGCAGGCAGCGCGGATCACCGGCCATGTCGCCGCACAGGCTGACGCTGATGCCGGCGCGGCGGCCGTGCTCCGCGGTCCGCGCGATCAGTTCGAGCACTGCGGGATGCAGAGGGTCCACCAATGGGGCGAGAGCTCCGTTGGAACGATCGCAAGCCAGGACATATTGCGCGAGATCGTTCGAGCCGATCGAGAAGAAGGCGGCCTTGAAGCTAGATACCGCAAGGGCCGCCGCCGGGACTTCGACCATGATTCCCAGCTCGGGAAGCATCGCGGCAATGCCGTCCGCCTGCAAGCGCTGCACGACATCGGCGAACAGCTTCCGTCCCGCCTCGAGCTCGTCCGCCGATGTGACCATCGGGAACATGACCTTGAGATTGCCGCGCACCGCGGCCCGCGCCAGCGCGCGGAGCTGAACCGCAAAGATCTCGGGCCGGGCGAGGCACAGGCGCAGGCCGCGCACCCCGAGGAACGGATTGGCTTCGCCGTCCACCGTGAAGCCCGGCACCGGCTTGTCGCCGCCCGCGTCGAACGTGCGAATGGTGACCGGTCGCCGGTCTGCCCAACGCAACACCCGCATCATAAGCCTGAAACTGTGTCTCTTCATCGGGCAGACTACCGCGCTCCGTCAGCAGGAACTCGGTGCGCATCAGGCCGATGCCGTCGGCATATTGCGCGTCGGCATGCTCGAGATCCTCGACGCGCTGGATATTGATGAAGAGCTTGATCCGCTCGCCGCGCCAGGAGGCTGTCGGCCGCCGCAGGATTGCGCGCGCGGATGCCCTGCTCTTGAGATGGCTGTCGCGCCGCTTCTCGAAAGTACGGACCTGTTCGGCATTGGGATCGAGTTCCAGCGTCGCGCCTTCGCCGTCGAGCAACGCCATGGTGCCGATGTCTGGAATTGAACCGAGCTGCACCACCATCGGGATGCCGCGCGCCCGCGCCAGCATCGCGACATGGCTGGTCGGGCTGCCGCGCAACAGCGCCAGGCCGCCGCCGCCGGACCAGTCGATCTCGAGGAATCGCGATGGCGGCAGATCGTCGGCGCAGACCACGCCCCCGCTCGGGACCTTCAGCGGCTGCCCCTGATCGCCACGCAGAATGTGGACCACGCGGTCGCGCAAATCCGCAAGATCGGAGGAACGCGCTTTCAGATAGTCGTCCGGTGCGGAATTGTAGTCGGCGATGTGCGCGTCGAGCGTCGAACGCCATGCGATATCGGCCGGACGTCCCTCGCCGATCGACGCGAAGATCGCCTCGATCAAATCCTCGTCCTCCAGCAGCGCAACCTGGAATTCGAGAATCTGGGCAGCTTCGCCGCCGGCGCTGGCGGCAAGATCCGCGATCTGGCCACTCGCGACGTCGATCGCATTGCGCAACGCCAGCGCCTCCTCGACCAGTGTGCCGGCCACACGCTCGCCGGCCGCGCCCGCATCGACACGGACGAACGGGCCATGGGCAAAGCCGATCGAGGCGGTCCTGCCGCGGTAGGCCAGCCCTGCAGCGCCGCCCTGCATGCTATGGTGCTCCATCCGGAAAATCGCTTGCTATCAGACCGACCAACGCCGCGACCGCGGCCTCCGCATCGCTGCCGGAGGCCTTGATCTCGATCGTGCTGCCGTGTGCCGCGCGCATTGCCATGATCTTGGCCACGCTCTTGGCATTGATCCATTCAGGCGCGCCCGCGACCCGCACCGAGATCTGAGCCTGGAATTTCTTGGCGAGCTTGGTCAGCTTGACCGCGGGGCGCGCGTGCATGCCAACTGCGTGCACCAACCGCACATTGCCGGTGAAGATCTGTTCGTCCGCTTTATCAAGCATGCTCATCATCCATCATCGCTTCCCCGCCGGCTCAGTCGGCAGAGAGTTCCTCGGCCACGGCTCTGACCTGGGCCAGCGAGCTGCCGCCCGCAGCTTCCGTCGCCGCCATGACGGCGCCCTCGACGATCGGCGCGTTGCAGACGACAACGAGATCACGCCTCGCCGGCTCCAGCATTTCGACCGCCATTTCGCTGTTCGTCTCGGCGCCGCCGAGGTCGACAAGCACAGCAACGCCTTTCGACGACCAGGCATCGTTGATGGCGTCGATGATCAGCGGCACGCTGGTGCCGAGACCACCATCGGGATTGCCGCCGCAGAAGGCGACCTTGACCTCGCTGCCGACCATCTGCCGCACCATGTCCGCGGTTCCCTTGGCGATATCCCGGGAATGCGAGACGATCACGATCCCTACGGTATCGGTCATTGCCGCGCCTCCAGGCCAGCGCACACAGCGTGCAGCAGAACGCAGCTCGATCGTGCCCCCGGATCGACATGACCGACGCTGCGCGCACCGAGGAACGACGCCCGGCCCTTGGTGGCTTGCATCGGCACTGTGCGCTCAACCGCTTCAGCCGCGGTGATGCGCACCCGCTCGATCAGATCGGGCTGGCCGGCGCCCGCTTTCAGTGTCTCCAGCACCGGAACGAGCACATCGAGCATCGTCTTCTCGCCGGCCTGCGAGCGGCCCCGCGCGCTCACCGCGTCCACGCCGCTACCGAACACGTCGGCGAGATCGTCAGGCAAGTGTTTGTCTTGCGACAGCGCCTCGCCCGCGGCGAGAAAGAAACTGCCATAAAGCGGGCCGGAGGCGCCGCCGACCGTCATGACCAGGGTCTTGCCGATCGCCTTGAATGCCTCGTTGAGCGGCTGCGCCGAGATGGCATCGAGCTTGCCGAGCACGGCTTCGAAGCCGCGCTTCATGTTGGTCCCGTGGTCGCCGTCGCCGATCGCCTGGTCCAGGCTCGTGAGCTCCGGCGCGCTGGCGATGACCTGCTCGGCGGCCGCCTTGAGCAGCGACCTGAATGTCTCCGGTTGCACAGACATCTATCTGAACCTCTCGCTCCTCTATTGGACCATCGCGCCGATGCGTTGCCCCGCGCGGTCGAAACACAGCGGACGCACCAGTTGCAATTCAACCTCCTGGCCGGCCCGCAGCGGCTGATGCGGATCCGCCAGCGTCACCAGCGTTTCGCCCTTATAGTCGAGGTGAACGTGATTCTGCTCGCCGAGATGCTCGACGCGATGCACCCGACCGACCATCTGCCCGCCGTTGCGCGCGGCGATCTGGAGGTGCTCGGTGCGGATGCCGACCGTCTCCGTTTCCGGCGGTATCGCCACATCGGACAACAGCCGTGCGGGAAGGAAATTGATCTGGGGCGTCCCGAGCCGCGACGCGACGTAGCTGCTGGATGGATTTTCGTAGACCTCCCTCGGCGTGCCGAGCTGAAGCAGCCGGCCGTCCTTGATCACACCGATCCTTGACGCCATCGTCATGGCTTCGACCTGGTCGTGGGTCACATAAAGGATGGTCGCGCCGAGCTCGAGCTGGATCCGTTTCAGCTCGAGGCGAAGCTCGGCGCGAAGCTTTGCATCCAGCGACGACAGCGGCTCGTCCATCAGATAGATCGAGGGATCGCGCACCAGCGCACGGCCGATCGCGACCCGCTGCATCTCACCTCCCGACAGGCGGGTGGCACGATTATTCAGCTTGCTGGCGATGTGCAGGAGCTCCGCGGTCTGCTCGACACGCTTGCGGATCAGCGGCTCCGGCACGCGCCGTGCCGGCGAGCGCAGCGGGAATGCGAGGTTGTCATAGACCGACAGATGCGGATACAGCGAATATTGCTGGAACACGAATGCGATGTCCCGTGAACCCGGCGGATCATGCGTCACGTCGCGCCCGCCGATCATGACCGAGCCGGCGTCGGGGCTCTCGAGCCCGGTGATCAGCCGCAGCGTCGTGGTCTTGCCGGCACCGCTCGGCCCGAGCAGAACGAGGAACTCACCGTCGTTCACCGTCAACGAGAGGTCGCGCACCGCCTCCACCGCGCCGAAGCGCTTGCTGATGTTGCGCAAGCTGACGTCAACCATGGCGCCCCTCCTCCTCGCCGGCGGTCCTGATTGCAAGGCCGCTACCGGCATCGAACAGTGAGAGCCGACCGGAGTTGAATTCGAGGCCGACGGTCTCTCCGATCCGCACCGAGGCGCTCGACGGCAGCCGCGCCGCGACCCGTCCATAGGCGGTGTCGATTGTGACGATCTGCGTCGTGCCGAGATATTCCGCGCCGAACACCTCGCCGCGAACGGATCCGGCGTCGGTGAAGCGAATATGTTCCGGGCGAATCCCGAGGGCCAGCGCAGCGCTGGCGCGGTCCTCGCGAATCTCGGGCACCACGAGCCTGGTGTCGTGAAAATTGATCGCCCGGTCACCAGATCGCAGCCCGCCCTCGAAGCGCAGGAAGTTCATCGGCGGCGAGCCGATGAAGTCCGCGACGAACATGCTGGCGGGCCGGTCGTAGACCTCCTGCGGCGTGCCGATCTGTTCCACGCGCCCCTTGTTCATGATCGCAATCTGGTCGGCCATCGACATCGCTTCGAGCTGGTCGTGGGTGACATAGACCGTGGTCGCCTTGATGCGATCGTGCAAATCGCGCAGCTCGCCGCACATCAGATGACGAAACTCTGCGTCGAGTGCGCCCAGCGGCTCGTCCATCAGGAAGGCCTTCGGGCGCCGCACCATGGCTCGCCCGAGCGCGACACGCTGGCGGTCGCCGCCCGAGAGCTTCGATGTCTTGCTCGACAGCAGATGCTCGATCCGCAGCATCCGCGCGGTCTCCTGCACCCGCTCGCGAATCTCGTGCCGCGCCATGCCCTGGCACTTCAGCGGGAAGCCTATGTTCTGCCCGACATTCATGTGCGGATAGAGCGCGAACAGCTGGAACACGAACGCGATATCGCGGGCGGCGGCGCGGTGGAACGTGACGTCCTCCCCGTCGAGCAGGATCTTGCCCTCGGTCGGCAGCTCGAGGCCGGCAATCATGCGTAAGGTGGTGGTCTTGCCGCAGCCGGAAGGGCCGAGCAACGCGAAGAAAGTGCCGTCGTCGATGGTGAAGGTCGACCCTTCCACCGCGGTGAACTGATCGAACGACTTGCGAAGATTTTCGATGCGGATCTGAGCCATGGCCCTATTCCGGAAAGTGGCTGACGACGACGAAGCCTACCGTGCCGGCCAGAATCGTCACGAATGAATAGCTGTAGAGATCGATCGAGAAGGGCTGCACCAGCATGAAGATGCCGCCCCCGATCAGGGTCATCGCAACGGCCTCCCAGCGCCCGCGGCTGAAGAAGCGGTGCAATGTCCCCTTGGTTCCCTTGGCCTCCTTAACAACAGCTGAACCGCTCATTTGCGCACCGCTCCGAAGGTGATGCCGCGCAACAGATGCTTGCGGAGCAGCACGGTGAACATGACGATCGGGACGACGAACAGCGTGGTCGCGGCGGCAACCGCCGGCCAGTCCTGCCCGCCCTCACCGATGATGAAAGGGATGAAGGGCGGCATGGTCTGCGCCTCACCGCTGGTCAGCAGAACCGCGAAGGCGTATTCGTTCCAGGAGAAGATCAGGCAGAAGATCGCGGTCGCCGCAATTCCGGTGACGGCCTGCGGCAGCACCACCTTGCGCAGCGCCTGCAGTCGCGTGTAGCCATCGACGAGGGCCGCCTCCTCGTACTCGCGTGGGATCTCGTCGATGAACCCCTTGAGCAGCCAGACCGCGAGCGAGACGTTCACGGCGGTATAGAGCAGGATCATTCCGAGCCTGGTGTCGGTCAGGTTGAGCTGCCGGTACATCAGATAGATCGGGATCGCGACCGCAACCGGCGGCATCATCCGCGTCGAGAGAATGAAGAACAGGAGATCGTCCGCCAACGGAATGCGGAAGCGCGAGAAGGCGTAGGCCGCGAGCGTACCGAGGAAGACGGCGAGGAAGGTCGAACCGAACCCGATGATGAGCGAGTTGACGAAGCGCGGGACGACTTTGGACGGTCCGGCAATGACCATGTCATGCTTGCGGACGAGCTTGTCATACCAGGTCTCCGGCGGCGGCAACTTGGCGATGAAATCAGGTGTCTGGCGGGTGCGCACCGTGAACAGGTTGACATAACCTTCGAGCGTCGGCTCGAAGATCACCTTGGGCGGATAGGCGATGGCATCGCTTTGCGACTTGAAGGCGGTGGCGACGATCCAGACTAACGGCAGGATCGTGATCAACGCATAGAGGATGACGAGAGCACCAGCGAATGCCTTGGTGCGCGGCGAGGCCTCGACGATCGAGTGTGCGCTGGATCTGGCCAGGACCGATTTGGCTACGGCAGCGGTCATCGTTGCTTCACCTTGTTGAGCGCTTTGACGTAGATGTTGGCGGCCCCGAACACGGTCACGAACAGGATGATGGCGAGCGCGGACGAATAGCCGGTGCGCCACTTCTCGAATGCCGCACGCTTCAGCGTGATCGATACGAGCTCGGTGGTCGACCCTGGTCCTCCGGACGTCAGCAGGTTGACCATGTCGAACATCTTGAAGTTCTCGATCGCGCGAAACAGCACCGCCAGCATCAGGAACGGCACCGTCATCGGCAGCGTGATCGACCAGAACTGCCGCCAGGCCGAGGCACGATCGACCTCAGCCGCCTCGTAGATGTAATCCGGGATCGAGCGCAGCCCGGCGAGGCAGATCAGCATCACGTAGGGCGCCCACATCCAGGTGTCGACGAGCACGATGGTCCATGGCGCGAGCGCGACCTGCCCTGTCATGCTGAAAGAGCTCGGCGACACACCGGTGAACAAGCTGATCAGATAGTTGAACGGGCCGATCTGCGGCTGCAGCAGCAGCGTCCAGAAATTGCCGACGACCGCCGGCGACAGCATCATCGGCAGCAGGATGATCGTGGTCCAGAAACTATGGCCGCGGAACTGACGGTTGATCAGAAGCGCGAGCCCAAAGCCGACCACGACCTGCAAGGCGACCGAGCAGATCACGAATTGCGCGGTGGTCTGGAGCCGGAACCAGACGTCCTCGTCGTTGAGTATGTCGCTGAAATTGTCGAGCCCGACAAACCGCAGCGGCAGATAGGACATGCTGAGGTTGAGGCTGGTGAAGGACAGCCGGATCATCCAGACCAGCGGAAAGATGTTGATCGCGAGCAGCAGCGCAATCGTCGGCGCGACGAACAGCCACGCGATGGTCCGGTCGGACAGACCATGGCCGCGGCGCGCGGCGCGGGATTTGGCTGGCTCGCTCACGCCCGGGATCGTAGCATGGTCGGGTTGCAGGATCGTCGTCATCTTGTCCATCGGCTGGCTGGTTCGGCTTCCCCGAGGCTGACCTCGGGGAAGCCAGTTCAGGTGGGACGCGGCGTTCGGGCTATTGCGAGGCGACTTGCTTGCCCTGTTCCTTGAACACCTTGGTCCAGTCCTTGACCAGGAGATCGAGCGCCTGCTGCGCCGTGCCCTTGTCGGCGACGACGTAGTCATGCACCCGCTTCTGCATATCAAGCAGCAGCTGGGCGTAGGACGGCTCGGCCCAGAAGTCCTTGACGATGCCCATCGACTCCAGGAATTGCGGCGCGAACGCCGCGCTCTTCGGGAAGTCCGGCGCGTCGACCACCGCCTTGAGCGCCGAGTAGCCGCCGATCTGCCACCATTTCTGCTGCACGGCGGGCTGCGCGAACCACTTGATATAGGCGAGCGCGTCGTCCTTGCGGTCGGAGGTCGCAACCACCGAGATGCCCTGTCCGCCGAGCTGGGTGAAGTGCCCGTTCGGGCCAGCCGGATTGACGAAGAAGCCGATCTTGTCGCCGCCCACATTCGGATCCTTGTAGAGGCCGGGGAAGAAGGCGAACCAGTTCATCTGCATCGCCACCTGGCCCGACTTGAAGGCATCGAGCCCTTCCTGCATGTAGGCATTGGTCATGCCCGGCGCGGTGCAGCACTTGTAGAGTTCCTTGTAGAACTCGAGCCCCTTGGCCGCCTCGGCGGAATTGACGATGCCCTGCATCTGGTACGGCTTCTTCGGATTGTCGTAGCTGAAGCCGTAATTGTAGAGCACGTTGGTCACGCCCATCGTGATGCCTTCGGAGCCGCGCTCGGTGAAGATGTAGGCGCCGTAGACCTTCTTGCCGTCGATCTCGCGGCCCTGGAAGAACTCCGCGATCTGCTTCAACTCGTCATAGGTTTTCGGCGGCGCCAGATCACGACCGTACTTGGCCTTGAAAGCCGACTGAATGTCGGGCCGCGAGAACCAGTCCTTGCGGTAGGTCCAACCCACGGCGTCGGCCATCGCCGGCAGCGCCCAGTAGTTCGCCGAGTTCTTTGGCCACTGCGAATAGCCGACAACGGTCGCCGGGACGAAGTCGTCCATCGAGATGTGCTCTTTGTCGAAGAAATCGTTGAGCTTGACGTACCACTTGTTCTCGGCGGCGCCGCCGATCCACTGGCTGTCGCCGATGATCAGGTCGCAGAGCTTGCCGTGGGAGTTGAGCTCGTTGAGGAAGCGATCCGCGTAGCTCGTCCAGGGGACAAACTCGTACTTCATCTCGATGCCGGATTGCTTGGTGAAATCCTTGCCGAGTTCGACCAGCGCGTTGGCCGGATCCCATGCCGCCCAGCACAGCGTGAGCTGCTTACCCTGGGCCGCAGCTTCGCCCCCGCCAAATATCCCCAGCAGCGCCGCCCCGAGAACCGTGGTGGCCGCTGAGCTTCTCAGCCAATTGAATGTCCGCATATCCGTTTCCTCTCTCGTTGAAGCGTCCAACCCGCTCAGCGCGCCCTGCCGGAGCGACGCCAAGACCCTGAAACCGAGTTTGAGGAGCGATGAGTGAAGGACGAGACGGACCGCTGCCGGAGACGGCTCCGGCATGGCTTGGGCTCCTCCTGCACATCGGCGCTCGATGCGCGATGTTTAGTTTTTTGTATTACTAAACGTAGTACTAAATTTTTTGGCCCGTCAAGTCGGTTCTCGCGACCTGTCAGTAGCTCGTGATCTGTCGCCTGTTTGTAGCTCGTGAAGTGTCGTGTTTTCGGTGCTCCGGAACAAGGGGGGCACGATGGGCACGGCATCCATTCACGAGGGTGTACGAAGGATGCGGTTTTCAGATTTGCTGGATCGGACGGAGGCGAAGGAACTGACGCAGGAGGCAGCTTCGGAGGTTCTTGGGATCAGTGTTCGGACGTTTCAACGCTGGGCGGAGCGCTATGAGGCGGAGGGCGACGACGGGCTTGTCGACCGCCGGCTGGGGCGTCGTTCGCCACGGCGGGCGCCGGAGGAGGAGCTGGAACGGATGCTTGCGCTGTACCGGGACAAGTACGCGGACTTCACGGTGAAGCACTTCCACGAGCAGATGCAAAAGCGGCACGACTATGTGCTGGGCTATACGGTGACGAAGCTGGCGCTGCACGCGGCAGGGCTGGTGCGGAAGGCTCCGAAGCGTTCGGCGCACCGCAAGAAGCGGCCGCGGCGGCCGCTTCGGGGCATGCTGCTGCACCAGGACGGATCGCGCCACGTTTGGATCGAAGGCCTGCCCGCGAGGGACCTGATCGTCACGATGGACGATGCGACGAGCGAGATCTACTCGATGGTGCTGGTCGAGGAAGAAGGAACGGCCTCGACCTTCCAGGCCTTGCGCGAAGTGATTGGCGAGCATGGCCTGTTCTGCGCGCTCTACACCGACCGCGGCAGCCATTATTTCCTGACCCCAAAAGCTGGCGAGAAGATCTCGAAGACGCAACAAACCCAGGTGGGACGGGCTTTGTCGCATCTTGGGATCGAGCATATCGCAGCCTATTCGCCGCAGGCGCGCGGGCGCTCCGAGCGGGTATTCGGCACCTTGCAGGATCGGCTGCCGAAGGAGCTGCGGCTTGCCGGGATCACGACGCTCGAAGCTGCCAACGCGTGGCTGAAGGCGCATTACATCCCCGGGCACAACGCCGCGTTTGCGATCAAGCCCGAACAGGAAGGCTCGGCATTCGTAGCCGACCGGCATGAGGCCTGGCGCGAGGCGCTGTGCGTGATCGAGGAGCGAACCGTCGCCAACGACAATACCGTTGCATGGAACGGTCGGGCGGCTGCAGTTGCCGGAGAGCCGGCTAAGACCTCACTTCGTCAAGGCCTTGGTGCGGCTACATGAGTATCCCGATGGCACCGTCAGCGTGTTCCTTGGACCGCATCGATTGGCGAGGTTTGCGCCTGACGGACAGCAGATCAGCCCCGACGCGCTTCAGCCTGGCGGCGTGCTCGGAGCCGTCAAGGACAAGCCCTGGCGGGCGCGCAAGCGCGCGTCCTTGACCGCTCCTGCGCGCGCCGCCGTCGAGAAAGCGCGGGTCGGGACGGAGAAACGGGCTTCAAGTCGAACAAAGAAACTCACCCACAGGGCTAAAACCGCCACAACAGCCGTGGCATGATCAATCAGGGAAAGCCGTCCCCGCCTTCCGGCTCCCCTGCAAATCAGAAACGAAGGCGACAGATCACGAGCTACAAAAACACGACATCTTCACCCGCTACGGACAGTCGGTTCTCGCGACCTTGGCGAAAATATTCCCGACGCTCGCACGCGCACGCGTCGATGTTCGCAATGCAACAAATTGTCCGAGAATTGCAGCGAATGCGGCGAACAACGACTGCCGGCCTTGTCCAGCGGACGCAATTCGGCCCGTCCCGATAACAGGAAAGCCAGAAGGTCAGCCCCAGCCAGAATGTTTAGTATGTGACTTTACTGAACGTTCAACAAAGCGATTGAGCGCGCGAGCAGCCTCCGTGTCGGCCGAAATCTGCCATTGCCGCGAACTGCCGGGCCCACCATTCGTGTTATCGACCGGACACCGGGATCCTGAGGCTTGCGGTCAAAATGCACCCCATTGCCAACACCACGCCCACGCCTGCGACACAGGCGACCCATCCGAAGTGATCGAACAATTGACCAAGCACCGCGCTGCCGACCAGGCCGCCGAAGAAATAGCAGGCAAGGTAGGTGCCGCTGGCAACCCCGCGGTTTGTTCGCGCCGCTTGCCCGACGAAGCCTGTGGCGCAGGCTTGCGCAAAGAACGTGCCGATCCCCATCAGCACCATCCCCGCGAGCACGTCCGCAAGGTGCGATGAGAGCATCAGTGGCAGGCCTAGAGCGGCGATTGCGAGACCGCCCCAAAGTGATAGGCGCATGCCGAACAGTGCCACCGCTTTGCCAGCCAGCAGCGTCGTGACGACGGAGGGGAGAAATACGAAATAGACAAAACCCACCCCCATCATACCGAGCGACAGTGGGGCACGGACCAGGATGAAGTTGACGTAGGTAAAGGTGCCGATGAACGCGAACAGGATGCAGAAGCCAAGGCCGAAGGCCGCGCGTAGGGCCGGATCGTGCCAATGCTCTATCATTGCCGAAAGTGGCGATTGTGCTGGGCCGATGGAGTGCATGGGCTGGACGCGCTTGATTGTGGAGTAGACCAGCAGCGCGCCTGCGAGATTGAGCACGGCAAAGAAATAGAAATTCGTCGCCAGGCCCAGATTGTCGGACACGGACGCCGAGAGGAGACGCCCGATCAGATTGCTTGCGACGTTCCCGGTGATATAGGCGGCGAAGGCGCCGCCAGCATCCATTGCGCTGCACTGTTCGCCCAGATAGGCAAGGGTTAACGTAAAGGCTGACGCCATGCAGAGGCCCTGCATGATGCGAAGAATGGTGAAGACGGCAAGGTTCGGTGCGACGGCAAGCAAGCTCGTCGGAATCGCGAGCAGAAGCAGGCTTGCCAGAATGCCGGTCCTGCGATCGATGTGCGGGCTGAAGGATCCGACCACCAGTCCTGCGACTGCCATGCCGATCGTGCTGGCATTGACAGCGAAGCCCATCGCACCGGGCGTGACGCCGTAGTGCCGCGTCAGAGTTGGTAGAATTGCTTGAGTTGCGAACAGGTCGACGACGGTCAGGAATGCGGTGAGGCCGATCACCAGAGATCGCAGCGCCACGTCCGGCGAATGACCGTGCTCTTGCATTGGTTTCGCTGAGACTTCCATCGGCATATCAGTCATCGCCGCAGCTCCTGTGATCGAAGGGAGATGTAACGCCCGGGCGTGCGGGGC
Source organism: Bradyrhizobium sp. USDA 4506 (assembly GCF_054058795.1). NCBI lineage: Bacteria > Pseudomonadati > Pseudomonadota > Alphaproteobacteria > Hyphomicrobiales > Nitrobacteraceae > Bradyrhizobium > Bradyrhizobium sp. USDA 4506. The sequence goes on from NZ_JBSSBM010000002.1 coordinate 4,867,559, forward strand.
CAACACGTGGCTCCCGGGTCGTCACATCCGGTAACGAGGCGTGGGGCTGGAGCACTCGTTACATGTTGTGGTCAGTCGGATCTTTGCGGACATCACCCACGTAGAGAATGACGGTCTCTTTGCCGAGGTTCTTCCACCAGTGCGAGGTGCCGTAGACCTCCGGTCGCAGGTCGCCAGCCTTGTGCGCAATTGGGTCGACGCAGTTGCTGGCGTATTCGACGACCTCGCCCTGCTGGACAAAGATCAGCGCCGGCCGATCGTCATGGCTGTGCCAGGGCACGATGCCACCGGGCTCGATGGTCAGCTTGCGGAAGCGCAGTTCGCGTCCCTCGATATGCGCGGGTTGCTTGCCGAGATCGATGGATCCAAGCGTCACGTCGGTAACACCAACCGGCTTGTAGTCCACCATCGAGCGGGCATTGGCCTTCATCTTGTCGGCGGGACATTCGCCGGCGAAAGCCGCGGATGCTGTCGCGAGCGAAATGGCAATGGCGCTCGCGACGCCGAGAGCTCGCCGGATCTTGCGCGAGGTTGCGATGTCATTGAACATGTTGTTGTCTCCTTGATGTCGCGGCCCCGAAAGGCTGGCCGGCGTGTCAGGAGCATCGCGCAAGGCCCTTGCTTCGGGAAATGCCGGTTGGCTGTTGAGTCGATAGCGGCGGGCTATGCGACTCAAGCGCGGCCGAGCATGTGCTTGATGTCGGACGCGAAGGTCGGACAGGCGGAGATGTGGTCACGAAGCTCGCTCCCGCGGGTGCCGAGTTTCATTGCAAGGCCGAACATATCTCCAAGTTCATGACCGGCATGGCCCACGATGGACATCAGGAAAGGAACGGTAGCGAATTTGCCAATTCACAGTACGTTATAGCGGGACATAGAAAACCCCTCGGGGGACGGCCATCCCCGCTCAGGCGTCCAACACGAAATGCGGGCCCGCTCTGATATCGATAGCCCAATGCTATCGTGCTTTGTGCAATGCTCCTGGCGGAGACAAAGGCGCCTCTGGTGGGCGGTCCGCGCAGGAATTGCCATCTGAAGGTCAAACATACGGGAGCAAGGGATGACATCGCTTTCCCCAGCCGACGCCGAGCGGCTCAAGGTCGCCTTTCAGCGCTGCCGGGAGATGGAAGGCACTCTCAACGAGCAGCTCCAAGCCTATGCGGCAGCAGGCCGGGAAATCTTTCCGGCCTATGGCGACGCAGTCGATCGCCTCGTTATCAGGGTCAACGAAAATGGCGGCGGCGAAAACGCGCCGCGTCCTGGCGAGCCGATGCCACCTTTCGTGCTACCCGACGAAAGCGGTCGCCTAATCGCCTTGCCCTCTCTGCTCGAGCGAGGCCCGGTGGCGGTGATGTTTTTCCGCGGCCATTGGTGCCCGTATTGCCGACTCAATGTCAGGGCCGTGATCAAGGCCTATGACCGCATCAAGGCTCTGGGGGCGGACGTCGTCGCCGTCATGCCCGAGACACAGGAATATGCGGCAGAATTCAAGTCCGAAGCCGGAGCACCGTTTCCAGTGCTGACCGATCTCGACAATGGCTATGCGCTGTCCCTCAACCTGGCGATCTGGCTTGGTGCAGAGATTGAGCGGCTTCTCTCTTATCTCGACATGCCGAGCTTTCACGGCAACGACGGTTGGGTGTTGCCGATTCCTGCGGCCTTTGTGATCGGATGCGATGGCATCGTCAAAACGCGTTTTGTTGATCCCGACTTCCGGCGCCGCATGGCGATCGAGGATCTACTCGGAGCTCTGAAGGACGCGAGGTAGGCGCTTCCGGGCGACCCGCGTGCATTGGTACTCTCACGCGGCTCGGCTCTTCTCCAAAAACTGCCGCCAATCCGTGCCACGCAGCATGCGCATGACGGCAGATGCGACCGCAGTTCGCTCGCGACCGGCGACGCCGTAGAGATTGACCGTGCGTCGGGCATCGAGTCCCTCGACCGAGGTACGTTTGAGCGTCTGCGGTATCCGCGAGGTGTCAGGAACCACGGCGATGCCGATACCGGCCTCAAGCAACTCAATGAGATCGCGCTCGCTCGAGATTTCGTGGCAATGATCGACGTCTATGCCGTGCTCTCGCAAGACGGTGTTCAAGCGCGGGCCATACTCGCAGTATCCACGCGACAAAAGCTGTTCGGAACGCAGATCATCGAGGTCGATGCTGTCCTGATCGGCAAGCCGGTGGTCAGCGTTGACGACGAGCTGAAAGTCCTCCGTAAATAGCGGCCAAGTGTCGAGCCGCTCCCAATTCGGGTCGAGCTCAGCTGCAATTCCTAGCTCCGCCTCGCCTTTCTTCAGCATGTCTCCGACTTCGCGGCCATTGCCACGGAGAAAACGGAATTCCAGCCGATTGAACTGGCGCTTGATCTGATCGAGGAAGGGAATCAGCAGACACAGATCGATCGAGTGGGTGAGCGCGATTCTCAGCGCGCCGATCTCGCCGCTCTTGAATGACGAGGCGAGCGAGCGAGCGCCGGCGGCGGCCTCGTAGCATTGCTTCAGCAAGGGGTGCATGCGCTGACCAAGCTCGGTCATTCCGGCCGGACGTTCGCGGCGAAACAGGTCGCCGCCAAGCTCAGCCTCGAGCTGCTTGATTGCCCGCGTCAGCGATGGCTGGGTGACATTGCACTCATCCGCAGCACGCGTGAAGTTGAGCGTCCGCGCGACCGCGAGGAAGTACCGAACCTGATGCATTTCCATGGCCGAACTCCCCTGATCCGGCTCACAGTCTAGCCGATTGAGGGCCAAGGCGGCCATAGCGCGCACCTATGGTTTTGGAAGTCAAAGGGTATTTCCGCGAATCCGTTTTGCGATGCAGATTCTGGGCGATCGTCGGATACCACCGACGCAAGCGGGATTCAGAAGATGAATGTCCAGATCAAATCGCATGCCGACGTTGACGCAAAATTGCTCGATGGCAGGGCCGCCGTGGTGACCGGCTCAACCAGCGGGATCGGGCTTGGCATCGCCCGCGCGCTTGCCGCGGCTGGCGCAAATGTGATGCTGAATGGCTTCGGAGCCGCGGCCGAGATCGCCAGGACGAAGGATGCGATAGAAGCCGATCATGGCGTCAAGGTCGGCTATTCAGCGGCCGATATGACGTCGCCAGATGCGATCGCCGAGATGGTCGCGGTGACGCTGGCCGACTTTGGTCGGCTCGACATTCTCATCAACAATGCCGGTGTTCAGCACGTCGCACCGCTCGACCAGTTTCCGGTCGAAAAATGGGATCAGATCCTTGCGATCAATCTATCGTCCGCGTTCCACACCACGCGGCTGGCACTGCCGGCGATGCGCAAACAAGGATTCGGCCGCATCATCAATGTGGCATCTGCGCATGGGCTGGTCGCCTCGCCGTTCAAGGGGGCCTATGTCGCCGCCAAACACGGCATTGTCGGCTTGACAAAGGTAGCGGCGCTCGAAATCGCCGAGGAAGGTATTACGTGCAACGCCATCTGCCCTGGCTATGTCTATACCCCGCTGGTCGAAGCCCAGATCGATGGACAAGCCAAGGCGCATGGAATCTCTCGGGATCAGGTGATCCGCGACGTGCTGCTAGCCCAGCAACCGAATAAGCGCTTTGCGACAGTCGAGGAGATCGGTGCGCTGGCGGTTTTCCTGGCGAGCGAAGCAGCCGCGTCGATTACCGGAATTGCTTTGCCGGTCGATGGCGGTTGGACAGCACATTGAGACGACGCTCGTAACAGAGCCGGGCGCGCTTGCGAATATTAGACCAGGCCGGAATGGGAGCACAACATGCAGGACAGAACTTCGTCGCGAGATATCAAATCGCTGGCCAAGGATCTCCCCGGCCAGGTCGTTCTGGTGTTGCAAGGCGGCGGCGCCTTGGGCTCGTACCAGGCAGGTGTCTATCAAGCCTTGCACGAAGCAGGCATAGAGCCGAACTGGATCATCGGCACATCGATCGGCGCCATCAATGCCAGCCTCATCGCCGGCAATCCGGTCGAGAACCGGCTGTCACGCCTGAAAGAGTTCTGGAAACGGATGGAGCAAAATCCGGTCTGGAACATCCGGACGGCCTTTCCCGACTTCAATGACCGGCTATCCTACTGGGCGACCATCACCCACGGAATTCCCGGCTTTTTTCGTCCAAATGCCCTTGCTCATGCGGGTGACAGCTACCCGCTGGGTGCCGAACGGGCCGGCTATTACTCGACCGCGCCACTGGAGCAGACCCTGTGCGAACTCGTCGACGTCAAGCTACTCAATAGCTGTTCGCCGCGCCTGACGGTCGGGGCCGCCCACGTGCGGACCAGCCAGATGCACTATTTCGATAGCCGCGACGGGGAGCTCATCATCAGGCATATTATGGCCTCCGGCGCATTGCCGCCGGCCTTTCCCGCCGTCCGCATCGACGGCGAGCTCTATTGGGACGGCGGTATTCTGTCCAACACGCCGACTGAAGTCGTGTTCGATGACAATCCCCGCAAGAACTCGCTGATCTTCGCTGTCCATCTGTGGAATCCTGCAGGCCTGGAGCCGACCACGATGGCGGAGGTGCTGAATCGACACAAGGATGTCCAATACTCCAGCCGCATCATGAGCCACATCGCACGCCAGCAGCAGGCGCATCGGTTGCGTCACATCATCAACCAATTGGCCAAACGGCTGCCCGACAGCGAACGCAACACCCCAGAGGTGCGCGAACTGGTCGGTTACGGCTGTCAGACACGCATGCACGTCGTGCGTCTGCTTGCGCCGCAGCTTGATCGCGAAACCCACACCAAGGACATCGATTTCAGTCCGCGCGGCATCATGCAGCGGTGGGACGCTGGTTACTCGCACACGAGAGCAGCCCTTGAACACGCGCCGTGGGTTGGCGAGTTTGATCCGCTGTCGGGCGTGATCCTGCATGAGCAGATGGAATTGATGCCGGTGGCGGCGGAATAAGGTGCGATCCAGGAACAGGATTGCATGATGGGGAGAATTACTCGTCCGATCCAGCTTCCGCAGCGAGGAGGTCCTTGACGGCAAGAGAGACGTCACCTAGCCACGCCGATCTCATCGCCTCGTGGACGAGCGAACCGACAGCCCACGGATAGGGCCTCCCCTCGACCGTGGTCAGGCTCATTTCCCGCCAGAACTCAGGATTGACCAGCGGGCCGGCAACGACGTCCTTCTTCGATATCGAATGCTGCCGCTTTCGAGCATAGCCGGCATCCAGTCGTCTGTCTGGTGCCGGTGGGTCGGCTATTTCGATTGAAGTGTCACGACAGGTGACCACGTGTCGTCAACACCCGACTGCTCGAGGAGCTTGCAGCGGTCGAGCATCAGTTCAGTCGGCCTGTCGTGAGGACGCTGGCGCAACACAGCCTCGAAGCAGCATATGGCGCTGGCGAAGTCGCGCTTGCGATACTGAAGGAGTCCCTGTTCGTAATCGATGATCCAGGCCGGGTAAGCGTCGCCTGTAGCCGAACCGATCAGTTCATGCACGGCGAGGCCTTCTGTCTTGCCGTAGACGGCTATGCGATCGATCTCGCGTGTGATCATGGCCCCCTCAACGAGGCGCTTGGTCTCGGCGCCGATCAGAATTTGCGTCTCATAGTGCTTGTTGGCGCCTTCGAGGCGGCTCGCCACGTTCACGGCATCGCCAATCACGGTGTAGTTCAGCCGCAATTCGGAGCCGACATTGCCAACCAGCATGCGGCCGGAATTGATGCCGATCCGGATTTGCAGGGGATGGCCCTGGTCGTCCCTGACGCCCGCGGCCTCAATGCCCTGGCGGCAGACGAGTGCTGCACGGCAACAGAGAAGGGCATGTTCGGCCTGCGCTGTCGGCGCGCCCCAGAATGCCATCACAGCGTCGCCAATGAATTTGTCGATGGTGCCGCCGTGGGCGACGATGACTTCGGAGGCGACGTCGAGATATCGCGACAACAGCGGCACAACGCGATCCTCCATGCGCTCGGAAAGCCCGGTGAAGCCGGCCACATCGATAAACATTACCGTCAGCTCCTGGATCGAGCCGCCAGGTTTCGCCTCGATGCCCTGGCGAAGGAGCGACCGGACCAGATCGGCCGGGATGAATTTGCGGAAAGCAGACAAGCCCTGCGCCATCTCGGCGATCGCGCCCGAAAGGCTCGAAATCTCGGCGAGCCGCGATGGATGGCGGCGCACCCGGTCCAGCGCAAAACTTTCCACATGTCGGATTTCGCCGACCACGCGCGCAAGCGGTGCGGCGATCACCGACCGCGCCAGCATCGCAGAGAACAGAGCGCCGAGCAGCGCACCGATGGCAAGACCGATGATGAGCCGTCGCAATGTGGTTTCGACCGGGCCAAGAAACTCAGCCTCAGGGATCACGGTCGCCAGGCACCAGCCGGTAAATGGTAGGGGCGTCAGCCCAACCTCATAGGCTGCGCCATCGAGGGTAAGCCGCCGCCGCCAGGCTTCCTTGCGACCGTCCTCGCCGGCCAGCGTCAGAGCCATGCGCGCCAACGGCAACAGATCGATCCGGCTGTGCGCGGGATGCAGTTCGTCGGCGTTCTTGTCGGGAGCCGCGATCAATTCGTCGCCGGCACCAAGGATGAAAGCCGTTCCGGTGCGGCCGACCTCGAGCTGGGCGAGGAAACGGGAGAGCCTGGTGTACTCGATGATGATCGCAAGAACGCCCTGACGTTCCTGATAGACATCGATCGGCCCCGCGAAGGCGATCGATGGGCGCGGGCCGATCGGATGGTCGACGACCCCGAACCACTGCGGGCCCTTGGCCTCCATGCCGATCTTGAACCAGTCCTGCATTGTGACGCTAAAGTCTGTGGGTTCGAAACGGCGGGATTCAAATTCGATGTCGCCGGGGATAACTTGATATTCGTCGATGCGGCGCTGGCCGACATGGTCGATCTTCGAGATCTCCATCATCTCGAGATGGCCGTCACCGAGCTTATGCGCGGCGAAGAAGGAACCGTCGGGCCACCCGAAGGCGACCCAGGAGATCGTCGCTTGCGACTGCAATTGTGATAGGAATACGAACTCGCGCTTGTCGGCCTCGCGGGTATCGAGCACGTTCTGCAGGAACAGCGTGCGCACGGCGGTGTGGGCGGCGCGCGCTTCATTGACGATCGCGGACACCTCTTTGCGAACGGCAGCAACGATCTGTTCGTTGATCATCGAGGCGAGCTGCCGGCTGATCGATTCCGCCGTGCGCCACCAGAGCAGGCTCGAGGCTGCTGCGGTGAGCAGGATCGCCGTAAGGACCAGCGCCGAGACGGCAAGACGAATGCTGATCGTCAGCATCCTCGCCGAAGACGGTGACCGCGGTCGTTCGAGGGCGCTTGAGCGTTCAAAGGCGTTCATGTTGGCCTTCGCCGGCGGTCGGAGGGCTTGATGGCGATACGCTTGCGTCCGGCAGATTGTTACGTCTCGGAATTATGACAGGCGGAGCGTCGCCATCGCCAATGCTCGACCCGCCCGGTTTCCATAGCGACAAGGCATTGGAGGCTCCGGTCGATGTCAGCGTATTTGATCGGCACGCAGACGGCACAAGAGCCATTTGCGTGACACCTGCAGCGAAGTCACGGATTCGTGAGCTGCCAACACCGTAACGGTGGCAGCGAACGGAACGAACCTTTCGATGCGCCCCCGACGCCTCAGGAGGCGACGCAAAATAACGATGTGGAGAGATCTATGAAGAATGTCATCAGCTCGCTTGTCCTTGCCGGCGCCGTTTCGACCGCGCTTGCAACCCTTGCCACCGCCGCTCCCCTCACCAAGGCCGAGGCGGATGCAGCGACCGCGGCCCACAAGGAGAAGTGCTTCGGCGTCGCGCTGAAGGGCCAGAACGATTGTGCGGCCGGCCCCGGCACGACTTGCCAAGGCACCTCGACGGTCGACTTTCAGGGCAATGCGTGGAAGTTCGTGCAGGGCGGCACCTGCACCAGCATCCAGCTTCCGAACGGGAAGACCGGATCGCTCAAGCCGGTCTAGTCGCACCGCACGGCAGACGTTCACGATCATAGAGAAAGCGGAGAGACGACATGAACGCTGCGATCTCGTCCCGGTTGCTCGCGGCCGAGCCTCCCCGCTTTCCCGCGCTTGCCATACATGGCCTGGCCGGCACCAGCTTCAAGCCCGGGCACCTTGCTGCGATCCTTGGTGCGGGACGGCAGCGTGGCTTCTTCGAGGTGCACGCAGAGAATTACATGGGCGCGGGCGGGCCGCCGCATCGCGCGCTGGAAGCCGTGCGCCGCGATCATCCGGTATCATTGCATGGTGTGTGCATGTCGATCGGCGGCGAACGGCCGCTCGACAAGGCGCATCTGAAGCGCTTCCGCGATCTCGTCGAGCGCTACGAGCCCGCGCTAGTATCGGAACATCTCGCCTGGTCGACCCACGACACCACCTGCTTCAACGACCTGTTGCCACTGCCCTATACCGAAGCGACGCTCGCACGGGTCTGCGATCATATCGATCAAGTGCAAGACGCCATCTGGCGGCCGCTGCTGCTGGAAAATCCGTCGACCTATCTCGCATTCACCGAATCGACGATGAGCGAGACCGAGTTCATCCGCCGCGTCGCGGAGCGCACCGGATGCGGACTGCTGCTCGACATCAACAATGTGTTTGTCTCGGCAAACAATCACGGCTTCTCCGCGCTCGACTATCTCTCCGACTTTCCGTTGCCACGCGTCGGCGAAATCCATCTCGCCGGTCATGCCGAGCAGCTCGACGATGAAGGCGACCTGCTCCTGATCGATAGCCATGACGGACCGGTCACGGACGCGGTGTGGAAGCTGTTCGAGATCGTCGTCTCGCGCTGTGGTCCCGTCCCGACGCTGGTCGAATGGGACAGCAAAATTCCGGACTGGCCCGTGCTGAAGGCCGAAGCGGCCGCGGCGCAAGCAATCCTCGACCACCACCAGCGGGAGATGCACTATGCTGCCGCTTGAGGAGGAGTCGTCCTACGCGGCGCGCTTCGCGGCTGCGCTGATCGACCCCGGGCGCGAGACACCCTCGCTCGTCACCGGGCCGAACGGAAAGGCGGCGGTCCGGCGCTACAATGTCTATCGCAACAACGTCACGGTCAGCCTGATCGATGCGCTTGCCGCGGTCTACCCTGCGGTCCAGCGCATCACAGGCGTCGAGTTCTTCCGTGCCATGGCGCGTTTCCATGTCCGGGCCTCGCCGCCAACATCGCCGCTCTTGCTCGACTATGGCCGCGACTTTCCCGCGTTCATCGAAACCTACGAATATGCCTGTGCCATGCCCTGGCTAGCGGATGTCGCGCGGATCGAGCGGGCCTGGCTCGACGCCTATCATGCCGCCGATGCCGCGCCATTGTCACGGGATGTGCTCGCTCTGGTTCCGCTGGAGCGGCTGGCGGATGTGGTGTTCACCGCACATCCTGCAGCAGGACTCGTCCGCTCCCCTTTCGCGGCAGTGACGATCTTCGCCACCAATCGCGGCGGAGAGATGCCGGGTCCGATCGACGCGGGAACGCCGGAAGATGCTCTGATCACCCGGCCCGAGATGGACGTCGCCGTGCGCCATCTGCCCGAGGGCGGCGCGGTGTTTCTGACAAACCTGATGTCGGGACGGCCGCTTGGCGACGCCGCAGCGTCGGCACTTCAGTCCTCGCCCGGCTTCGACATTGCGGCGAACATCGCGGGCATGATCGAGGCGGGCGCTTTCACATCAATCAGTTTCGGAGAAGCATGATGGTCATCGATCAGCATTTTGGCGCCAGTGAACGCTACCGGCTGAGCCACCTCGCTGACAAGGCCGAGCACCTGATCCAGACAGTGGCCCCGCCGTCGCTGGTTCAATTCGTGATGCGCGTGGCGCTGGCGGTGCCGTTCTGGAAATCCGGCATCCTGAAATGGACCGGATTCCTCAAGCTTAGCGACACCGCGGTGACGCTGTTCACCGACGAGTTCATGCTGCACCTGCCAGGCGGGCCCTATCACTATCCGCTACCTGCGGTGATGGCATTCCTGTCCGGATGCGGCGAGATTACCTTTCCGGTGCTGCTGGTGCTCGGCCTTGGCACCCGCTTTGCCGCACTCGGGCTGTTGTTCATGACCATGATTGTCGAACTCACCGTGCCCGACGGCTGGCCGATCCACCTCACTTGGGCGGCGATGGCGCTCGGGATCATGGCTTGGGGACCGGGACGCATCTCGGCGGATCATCTGATACACGGATTCCTTCGGCAAGCGAACTGAGTACTCAAGCTAGCACTACTTTGGCAGATTGTTGATTTTGCCGCGTTTTATAGGATTCCCGAATCAATTTTTCAATGATTCATGGGTGGTCGGCTCTGGGAGGGCTGACCATGCCCGGATGGGAAGACGAACTCGAACGCTGGCTGATGCCGTTCTTGGACCGGCTGGGTCATAAGACCCGGCAGCGGATGTGTCCTCTGTATGTTGCGGGATTGATCGGTCCGGGCGATCGCAAGAGCGTTCAGCCGATGGCGGAACGTCTTGCCACGAGCAACTACGACCAGTTGCACCATTTCATTGCGGACGGTGTCTGGGACGCGACGCCGCTGGAGACAGAGCTGCTCAACCAGGCGGACCGACTTGTCGGCGGCAGGGATGCGGTGCTGGTTATTGATGACACCTCACTTCCCAAGAAGGGTGAGCGCTCGGTCGGTGTTGCGGCTCAATACGCGTCGGCTCTCGGTAAAACGGCAAATTGCCAAACGCTGGTGTCTTTGACGCTTGCTCGCGGCGAAGTGCCCGTGATGGTCGCGTTACGTCTCTTTCTGCCTGACAGTTGGACAAGCGACATATCTCGTTTGAAGCGCGCTCGCGTGCCAGTCGAACATCGAACGGCACGGTCCAAGCCCGAGATTGCTCTAGCCGAGATTGACCGCGCGATGGCAGCCAACGTGCGCTTTGGATGTGTGCTGGCGGATGCAGGATACGGCCTCAGCGCACCGTTTCGACAAGGGCTAACAGAGCGCGGGCTGACCTGGGCTGTCGGCATCCCTCGGCACCAGAAAGTGTATCCGGTCGATGTGAAGCTCATTTGGCCGATTACCAAAGTCCGCGGAAAACCACGAAAGCACCACGTGCCCGATATCTTATCGATTGCCGCAGAACAAATGCTCGCCAGCGCCAAATGGAAAACCGTGAGTTGGCGTAGCGGGACGAAAGGTCGGCTTAAAGCCCAATTTGCTGCTCTCCGTGTCCGGACCGCCGACGGCCCTCCGCAGCGGATATGGGATAAAGGTCAGCAGCATCTCCCAGGCGACGAAGCCTGGCTCATTGGCGAGCAACGTGCGTCCGGGGAGAAGAAATACTATCTGGCCAACCTTCCGGCGGCGACGGATCTGCGCACGCTGGCCGCCACCATCAAGGCACGGTGGATTTGTGAGCAGGCGCATCAGCAGTTGAAGGAGGAACTTGGACTTGATCACTTCGAAGGGCGATCATGGCAAGGTCTTCATCGCCACGCCTTGATGACAATGATTGCCTACGCCTTCCTGCAACATCGTCGCCTCGCATACGCGGGGCGGAAAAAAAAGAATCAACGGGCCTCCGCCTCAGCCAACCATGCCAGCCGTACGTCACGCCATCGTCGATCTCATCCTTCGGCCGCCGTCTCAGCAGTGCCCATATTGCCGAAAGCAGATCCGTGAAAAACAGCGGCGAAAACACAATCTGCCAAAGTAGTGCTAGCGTCCGCATCCCTTTTCCGGCCGCTCATGACGGTCTGGTTGCAGGTTCGAGTCCTGCCGGACCCACCAAGACACGTTGCGCCGTTACCATTTCAATAGGCGCGGGCGAAGTCGCCCTCCTGCTTGATGTCAGTGAATACAGGAAAGCGCGCCTTCCACGGCGTGCCCTTGGCCGTCGTCAGCTTGTTGAGCCGCTCAAGCACGCCGAGGCCGTCCTTGCGCAGGCTCGCCGAAACCGCCGCAAGGTCCGGGAAATTCTTCAGGACGGCATCGAGCCAGATGGTGCGGCCGGCCAGGAAACCGCCCGCGCCCGCGGCATAGGCGAAGTCGAGGACGCGCTCGAATTTTTCCGGCGCGGCGCCGCCCGACAGCAAGACCCAGGGAATGCTCCGCTCGCGGCAGATATCGCCGATCGCATCGAATTCCTTCTGCGCGGCCTTGGCTTCCGCGCTGCCGTCACGGGCCGGCAGACTGTTGGCCGCGAGAGGGCTCTCAAGCTTCAGGAGATCGACGCCGTATTCGGGCCTGGCAAACTCGCGCACGCTATCGATGACGAGGCCCGGCAGCTTGCCGGGCGATTCCACGTAATCGGCGGTGTGATTGGCGCTGCCAAGGAACGGATAGACCAGCAGTTCAAGAACATAGGGAACGTCGTGGCGGGCGCACTCCTCGCCAATCTCGCGCACGAAGCGCTTCTGATGCTCGTTGACCGCGGCGTCCGCATCCGGCCGATACCAGGCCAGCACCTTGACGGCGTCGCCGCCCATGGCGCGAATTTTCTCCACACTCCAGTTGGCGATCGCGCGCGACTTGCGACCGCCCGCGGTCTCCTCGACGCGATGCTCCTCCAGCGTCATGATCAGGCCGCAGCGCGGCGGCAACAGATCGATCGCTGCGGGCACGGCAAAATTCGGGTCGAACAACATCGAGCTGCAATGCGGTGCGAGGTTCTCCACGAGGAGCCGCTTGGCCGCCGTGACGTCGGAATATTCGACCTGATCCCGCGTGATTCCCTTCGCCTTCGCAATGGCATCGAACAGCGGCGGCCGCTGATCCAACGCCACCATGCGAAAGTGGCCTTCCGCGTCAGCAAGCCGTCCCAGCCCGCGGTTCTTTCCAATCGTTCTCATGGCTTCGTCCTCATGAATGCAAGACAGTCGTTGATGGTGGGGATTCCGTTGCGGCCACCGGCGTGGCGACATTTCATCGCGGCCGTGGCTGCGGAAAACGCCATGGCGTGGCCCACATCGAGGCCGACGCCGATCGCAAGGGCATAAGCGCCGTGGAAGACATCGCCAGCACCGGTGGTATCGACGACATCGACGGCATAGGCGGCGCGCCGGTGCAGCTGGCCATTCTCGTACCAACTGACGCCACCCTCGCCGCGCGTAGTGGCGATGACGCGGCAGCCGAAGCGCGCCAGTGCTGCGAGCGATTCGTCTTTGGCAGATCCGGCGAAAGAAGCGAGCGCGGGCTCGGAAAAGATCGCGTGGTCGGTCAGGGGCAGCAGTCGCTCGAATACCTCGGCATCAGCCATGTCGCCGTCGAGCACCGTCGGAATGCCGCGCGCACGCGCCTCGCGAAACAGCGTCGCGGCGCCCTCCACCCAGCGCGGATCGGCCAGCACCGAGGATGCGCGAGCGACGGCTTCAAGCGGAAGCCAATCGGCCGCTTCCGGAAACAGACCACGGAAGTTCACGATCTGCCGCTCGCCCGAACTGTCGACAATGATCCCCGAGACCGATGAGCAGCCATCGGGAAACAGCCGGAAATTCTCGACGTCGACACCTTCGGCCGCAAAAGCCGACCGCATCTCGTGCCCGGCGGCATCGTCCCCTGCCCGCCCCCAGAACGCGACGGAGGCACCGAGCCGCGCGACCGCGACCGCGGCATTGGCGGCCATTCCGCCGCCAAGGGTACCGTAGTCGATGGCCTTTATCTTCTCGCTGTTGCCCGCAAAGAGCCGATCGACGCGCCAGACCTGATCGAGCGCGGATAGCCCAAGGCAGATCACCTGGACGCCCCTGGCTCCCGACGCCACATCCGCGAGCGCCGAAAGAGCTGCTATGTTCGCCGATGCGCTCACCGCAAAACCTGCCCGTTCGCTGCATCGAACAAATGCGTCTTGCCCGGCTGCGGCCGCAAGCTGAGGCGGTCGCCGAGCTTTGGTCGCAACGACGGATCGACCCTTGCGATCGCGGAGACGCCCGCGAGATCGAAATGGATCAGCGTATCCGAGCCGAGCGGCTCGACCAGCTTGACTTTGATGGCGATGCCGTCGGCCGCATCGGTCGCGACGGCAAAATGTTCAGGACGAATGCCGAGCACGGCGTTTCCGGCCTGCCGCAGGCGGCTTGCGGCCTCGCCGTCCAGCGGCACCGCCGTTGCGCCTTGCGAGAGGATCGCGCGCTCCTCACGCCATTCGACCGGGAAGAAGTTCATGGCCGGCGAGCCGATGAAGCCGGCGACGAACTGGTTGGCCGGCCGCTCGTAGACCGTCTCCGGCGTGTCGTATTGCTGGATCGTCCCGTTCTGGAGCACCACGATCCGGTCAGCCATCGTCATGGCCTCGATCTGGTCATGGGTCACGAAAACCATGGTGGTCTTGAGCTCCTGCGATAGCGCCTTGATCTCGGCCCGCACCTGTCCGCGCAGTTTTGCGTCGAGGTTGGACAACGGCTCGTCGAACAGGAACGCCTTGGGATTGCGCACAATCGCACGGCCCATGGCGACGCGCTGGCGCTGTCCGCCGGAGAGCTGCTTCGGCTTGCGATCGAGATAGGGCTCGATGTGCAGGAGTGCGGCGGCACGCTTCACGCGCGCATCGATCTCCGCCTTTGGCGTTCCCCGCAGCTCCAATGCGAACGACATATTGTCGTAGACGCGCATGTGCGGATAGAGCGCGTAGTCCTGGAACACCATCGCAATATCGCGCTGTGCAGCTTGCACGCCGTTGACGCGCTTGTCGCCGATGTAGAGGTCACCCGACGTGATCGGCTCGAGACCCGCAATGATTCGCAGCAGGGTCGACTTGCCACAGCCGGACGGCCCGACGAAGACGACGAATTCATGGTCCGCGATCTCCAGATTGAGATCGGGGATCACGGTGAAACTGCCGTAGCGCTTGACGAGGTTGCGGATCGAGATCGAGGCCATGATCGCCTAACCCAGCGCCAGTACCGGCTTGATCAGTTCGCCCCTGGCAAAGCGGGCGAAATTCTCAGGCAGCGCCGACAGGCCGAACTCGCCGTCGACGAGGACGCGGTATTCGTCCTTGAACTTGCGCAGCAGCTCGATGTTCGGCTCGAAATCCGAGACCGGAAAGTAGAAGGTCCGGATCATGTAGAAGTCCTTGCGGCGGAACACCTTGCCCTCCTCGATGGTCCAGGGCGCGGCGTTCTCGCCGACCAGCACCAGCGCGCCGCGCGGCAGGACAAGCTCGATGCCGAGGTTGCGCGCCGCATGCGCGCCGGAGCATTCCATGATGAGAGCAAAGCGCTTCGAGGTGTCGCCCACGGGATGCGCCTTCGCGCCGAAGGATTGCGCGATCTTCAACCGCGTCGCATTGGGGTCGGCAACGTAGATGTCGTTGTAGCCGAGCGCACGGAGCGCCAGCACGACGCCGAGGCCGACCGGCCCGGCGCCCATGACAAGAACAGGTCCGGCCTCACCGGGCGGCACCACGCGGCTGACGAAACGCACGGCGTGGCCCGACGTGCCGATGGTGTCGAGCAAGAGCGGCGCAAGGCTGTCCTCGATGTCATCGGGCACCGGCAGCAGGCAATTTTCCGGCACCGGCACGTATTCGGCGTAGCCGCCCGGCCGGTTCCAGCCGATCAGGCTGGAGACCTCCAGGCACATCTGGGTATCGCCGCGCTTGCAGGCCGCGCAATGGTCGCAGTGGAGTGGAATATAGACGGCACAGCGGCGACCATGTAGCCGGTGACCGGGCTGCTCAACCACGCCGAAAATCTCATGGCCGGCGGTGAACTCTGCGCCCTTGTGCCAGAGCTTGAAGTCAGAACCGCACAGCGCGGTGCGCGAAACGCGCACGAGCACTTCACCTGTGCCGACGTCAGGCATTGCCACGCGCTCGATGGTGATGCGGTCGCCGCCGTGGAAGACCGCGGCCTGCATGATCGAATTCGGACGGGGTGACACGTTCATCAGATGCCTAGCCTTTCACCGCACCGAGCGTCAGTCCGGACACCAGCCAGCGCTGAACCAGGGCAGCCAGCACCAGCGGCGGCAGTGCGATCAGCGTCGCCGCGGCCATGAGAGCGCCCCATTGCGTCGAGCCTTCGCCGATGAAGTTGAAGGCCGCCGCGATCAGCGTCTTGGTGTCGCCGTTGGAGAGCACCAGCGCAAACAGGAAGTAGTTCCATGAGAAGACGAAGGCGAGGATCGCCGAGACGGCGACGCCGGACGCCACCAGCGGCAGCGCGATGCGCCAGAGGATGCGCGTGACGCTGCATCCGTCGACCTGCGCCGCCTCGAAGACGCTGCGCGGGATGCCGTCGAAGGATGGCAGCAACACCCAGATCACGATCGGCAGCGTGATGACCGCGTGGCTCAGGATCAGCGCGGTGTAGGAGCCGATCATCCCGACCTGCCGGAACATGACGTACCACGGCAGCAGGAACAGCGTGCCCGGCGCCATGCGCGCTGCGAGCGTCAGGATCGCCGGCCATGAGATCCGTGTCCAGGAGACGGCGAAAGCGGCGGGGATGCCGAACAGTAAGCCGAGCGCCGTCGAGCCGACGGTGACGATGAGGCTGTTGAGCGCATAGCTGAGGAACGGCGTGGTCTTGGTCAGCTCGACATAATTGTCAAGCGTCGGCGTGAAGATCAGCGTCGGCGGATAGGCGGTGACCTCGAACGACGGCTTGAACGAGGACAACACCATCCAGACCGTCGGCGCCATGATGAGCACGCCGGCCAGCACGAGCTGCACGGTGTTGAGCCAGCGGATCCAGCGGTCGGTGTTGGCGGCATCCGTCATGACATCACCACGCCACAGCGCCGCGCAGGCGGTTGAAGGCGAGCACGGCGCCGAACACGATCGCCGTCAGCGTCAGCATCAGGGCGCTGGCGTAACCGATGTTGAAGAATTCGAAGCCGACCCGGAAGCCGTAGATGTTGAGCGTGTTCGAGGCGTTGCCGGGGCCGCCCTGGGTCGTGATGTAGATGATGTCGAAGAAACGCAGGAGATCGACGCTGCGCAGGATGGCCGCGGTGACGATGGTCGGCAAGAGCAGCGGCAAAGTGATGCGCTGGAAGGTCTTGAACGGCGATGCCCCGTCGATCTGCGCGGCCTCGTAGACGCTCGGCGGCAGGGATTGCAGGCCGCCCAACACGATCAAGGCGACGTAAGGCGTCCACTGCCAGCTGTCGATCAGAGCGACGGTAGGGATAACCCAGGTCGGCGACGCCAGCCAGTCCGACGGCGGCAGGCCGAACGACTGGAGGATGTAATTGGCCGCGCCCAGCGAAGGATCGAGGATCACCAGCCACATCATGCCCGCCACCACTGGCGGCATCATGAACGGGGAGATGAACAGCGAGCGCACGATTCCCGGCAAGCGCCTGGCGTGAAACAACACCAGAGCCAGCCACACGCCAAAGACGAGTTGGAGCACCAACGACAGCACATAGAGCGCTATGGTGATCCAGAGCCCGTGCCAAAACTCGTAGTCGAAGATCAGCTTTGAGTAATTGGCGAGGCCCGCAAAGGATTGCTTGCCGGTCGAGGAGAATGTCTGGAAGCCGAGCCAGATCGTATAGACGACCGGAAACGCGATCATCGCGACCGTGAAGATCACGGCCGGCGCCGAGAGCGTCGCCATTTCCAGCTTCTGCCGGTCCTGCGTGAGTGTCGCAGCCGCGTCCGACATGCGTCCGTTTCCTTGAGAGTGAGGCGCCGGCAGGCATAAGCCTGCCAGCATCAGGCGGTTACTTCTGGGCGATCAGCGCATCGAGCGCCTTGTCGGCATCAGCACAGGCCTGGTCGATGGGCTTCTGCTTCAAGATCAGGTCCTGCACGGCCTGGCCGATGAATTCGCGTGATTCCGGGTTGGCGATGATGGGATAGCCGACCTCGGAGGAGCCCTTCGTGGCCAGCACGTCGAGCGCAGCCTGCCATTCCTTGCGGACGGGTTCTTCGTCGATCCATTTACGGTACTCAGGATCCTTGGCAACCGACGGCCGCGGCGGGGCAATGCCCTGGAGCGCCATTTTCTTCTGCACCTCGGGGCTGGTTGCCCACTGCACGAAGTACCAGGCCGCGTCCGGCTGCTTGCTGTGCGAAGACACCGCCATGCCCCAGCCGATCGTGGTCGGCACCTGGCCGGCCTCGCCTGCCGGGAACGGCAACAGGCCGGTGTCCTTCAGGCGCGCGCCGCCCTCCATCACCGTGCGCAACTCGTTCGAGGATTCGAATGCCATCGCGGCGCGGCCGCTGCGGTAGAGCGCCGAAATCTGCTGGAAGCTGTAGTTGACCACACCCGGCGGACCGAAGTCGCGCAGCAGCCGGCTATAGGTGTCGAGTGCTTCCTTGCCCTTGGCCGAGCAGAGGTTCGACTTGCCGCCTGCGATGTAGCTGCCTCCGATGTTGTGCAGCATGTTGCTGAAGGTGTAGGCGACCGCGGGCTTGAGGCCACGCGAGACAAAGGGCGTGACAGCGCTGTCGCAGGTTTTGATCTTCTCGGCCGCCGCCTCGACATCCTTGATGGTCTTTGGCGCCTCGATGCCGCACTTCTTGAAGATGTCGGTGCGGTAATAGAAGATCGGACCTTCGATGTTCATCGGCATGCTGGTCAGCTTGCCCCCGAAGGTCGCAGCCTTGAGCAGGGCCTGGCTCAAGCCGGCCGGGTCGTATTCCTTGGCCACCTCGTTCTTGGCCATCGCAGTGAGATCGCCGTACCAGCCGGCCGCGGCGAACTGCTCGCCCTCGCGCGAAGGCAGCGTCATGAACACGTCGACCTCGTCGCTGTTCGCATTCATGACGGTGACCAGGCGCTGGCGCATCTGTTGTTCCTGATAGCCGTCGACCTTCAGGGTCATGCCGGTCAGCTTCTCGAAATCGGCCTTGTAGGTCAGCAGCGCCTGCGCGACGGGATTGTTATTGGCGAGAAAGGTGACGGTCCTGCCCTTGAATTTCATCCAGTCGAAATCGGCCGCATGAGCCTGCGCGCTGACGGCGACAATCGCGAGAACGGGCAACGCGACGTGCGTCGCGAGCATCCTGACCTTCATCGAACTCTCCTCCCGGCTGGCCGCCTTAAGCTGGCGGGCCATTTTGAACGCGGCTTGAAAACGGTTACAATTTAGACCTCACATCGGTTGTGTCAAGCAATGGACAAACCGGATATTCTGCGGCAAATTTACGAGATTACCGCTGCCACGCGGTTTGCCCCATCGAATGTAACGTTACATTGATGCGATTGACCAACGCCAAATCCGTGAAACAGGGCATCCGCGCCGTCGCAGCCCGTGCCGGCGTCTCAACGGCCTCGGTGTCGCGCGCGCTCAACAATCCCGATGCGGTAAGCCCTTCCCTGCGGGTGCGCATCGAACAGGCCATCGACGCGCTCGGCTACATCCCGCATGCGCCGGCGCGCATCCTGTCGTCACGGCGCTCGCGCACTCTTGGCGCGATCGTTCCGACAATCGACAACACGATGTTCGCGCGCGGCATCGCCTCGCTACAGCAGTATCTCTCCTCGGTCGGATACATGCTGTTTCTCACCACGAGCGGCTACGATCTCGACGTCGAATTGCAGCAAGCGCGCAATTTGATCAGCCGCGGCGTCGATGGACTTGTGCTGCGCGGTGATTGCCATCACGAGGGACTGCGCAAGTTGCTTGCGGACAACGCGGTTCCCTTCATCAATGTCGGCATCTACCAGCCTGATCGACCCCACCCGTGCGTCGGAACCAACAACGAAGCGGCCGCCCATCGCGCCGCTGCGCATGTCATCGAGCTTGGCCACCGCCGCATCGGGATCGTCTCGGCGCTCCAGCGCAACAACGACCGCGCCAGCGCTCGCGTCGCCGGCTTTCGCCGCGCGCTCACCGAGAACGGCCTGGAGCTTCCGCCGCAATGGCATGTCGAGGTGCCCTACACGCTGGATGACGCGCGAGAAGCGGCTCGCTATCTCCTCAACCTGAAGGATCGTCCGACCGCCGTCGTCTGCGGCAACGATGTCATCGCCTACGGCGTCTTGCTCGAGGCGGAGCGCGATGGATTTTCGGTGCCGCGCGACCTGTCGGTGGTCGGCTTCGACGATCTCGACTGGAGCCGCCATTTGCGGCCGAGCCTGACCACGATCCACGTACCGACCGGAGAAACCTGGCAGCGCGCCGGGGAATATCTGGTGCGCAGCCTCGCCGGCGAGCAGACCATCATGCATCGCGAGATCGACTTCTCCCTGGTGGTCCGTGAATCGACGGCTCCCCCTCTCAAATCCTGAAGCGAGACCCCTGCAATGCGCTCAAATTTCTCTCTTGCGTCCGGCTTCCATGCCGTGGTGATCGGCGGCGCCGGCGACATTGGCGCCGCGATCAGCAATCAGTTTTGCGATCTCGGCGCGACGGTGACCGCAACGGCGGCCAACGAGACCGATCTGGCGCGCACCCTGCTGAAATCGCGCCCCGGACTCGCACTGGCGACGCTCGACGTCACGAACGACGCCGCTGTTGCGTCCTTTGCCCAACAACAAAAGCGCGTCGATGCGCTGGTCAACTGCGCGGGAATCCTCGCCCGCGACAAGGAATACGAGATCGAGACCTTCATGAAGGTGCTCGACGTCAATCTCACGGGCACTTTTCGAACCTGCATGGCGTTCCGCCCGCTTCTCGCCGAGAGCAAGGGCGCGATCGTCAATCTTGCCTCGATGAATGCGACATTGGCGCTGCCGCGAATCCCGGCTTATTGCGCCAGCAAGGGCGGTGTCGTGATGCTGACCAAGGCGCTCGCCTTGGCATGGGCCGAGCAAGGCATCCGGGTCAATGCGGTTGCGCCCGGCTATATCGAAACGGCGATCAATGCGGCCGGCCGCACCGATCGCGCGCACTATCAGCGCATCGCCGACCGCACCGCGTTCAAGCGCTGGGGTCAGCCGGAGGACATTGCGGGAGCCGTCGCATTCCTCTGCATGCCGGCATCACAATATGCGACCGGCACCGTCGTCGCGGTGGATGGCGGGTTTCTTGCCGGATGAGCCAGGAAACCAACGGATACGGCCTGCATAATGTCGCCGGAAATGTTTGGGAATGGTACGAGGACCGCCTCGCACCGTCGGGAGTCCCCTTGAATCGCGAGCCTGCACCGAACCGCTCGACGCGCGGTGAATCCTGCCTCGAGTCCCACGGCAGCCGCCACCGCTTCGCAGCGCGAAACCCGAACGCGCCGGTCGGCTCGTCGGGCACGACCGGCTTCCGTGTCGTGCGCACCGGGCAGCTGCGGGATCCGGCATAGGATGACGCTGGCGACAAATGCCGCGAAGCCGGCCCCTGCTCCCGGCACCCGTCTGTTGCCGCTGTTCTTGCGCAATTTCGTGCGCAATCGCGAGACCGGCCTCGTGCTGGTCGGCATTGTCGTCGGGTTGCTGAGCGGCGTCCTCGTTGCCGCGATCTCGGGCCTCAGCCAGGCTTCGCACGCGCTGCTGTTCGACATTCCCCTCGACGCACATCTGAGCGCCACCGGCGTGATTTCCTGGCAGCGCACGCTGCTGATCCCGGCAGTTGGCGGCCTGGTCCTGGCGCTGATCGGGCTGTACTTCGCGCGGCGCGTCAAGGGACAGCAGCTCGCCGACGCCATCGAAGCCAACGCACTCTATGGCGGCCGGGTGTCCTTCCGCGGCAGCCTGCTGATCTCGATCCAGACTCTGCTGTCCAACGGATTCGGTGGATCGGTCGGACTCGAAGCGGGATACACGCAGATCTGCTCGATGTTTGGCTCCCATGTCGGCCAGCGCCTCGCCGCCCGCCGCAACGACATGCGGCTGTTGGTGGCCTGCGGCGCGGCGGGGGCGATCAGCGCAGCGTTTTCGGCTCCGCTGGCCGGCGCCTTCTATGCCTTCGAGGTCGTGCTGGGAGCCTACACCTCGGCCGCTCTGGTGCCCGTCATCGCCAGCGCCGTCACGGCCTGGCTGGTGGCGCGGGGGTTGACGCACCAGTCCTTTCTGATGGTGCCCGGCTTCCCATCGCCCGTGTCCGTCGAGATGATCGGACAGACCGTGCTGATCGGCATCATTTGCGCATTCGTCAGCATCCTCGTCATGCTCGCGGTCGCATTCTCCGAACGTTGCTTTCAGCGCGTCACGCTCTTCAGCGGCTTCGTGCGCCCGATCCTCGGCGGCCTGCTGCTCGGCGGCCTCGCCCTGCTGACGCCGACCGTGCTCGGCGCAGGACATGGCGCAATGCAGATCCTGCTGGTCAGCAATCCGAGCTGGCTCCTGCTCACGACGACCATCGTGCTCAAGATCCTGGCATCGGCCGTCTCGCTCGGCTCCGGCTTTCGCGGCGGCCTGTTCTTCGCCTCGCTGCTGCTCGGCGCGCTGATCGGGCAGCTCTACAGCGTCGTGCTGACCGGCCCCTTCCCCACGCTCGCGCTTCAGCCCGGGACCGCCGCCATCGCGGCTCTCGCCGCACTCGGAACCGGTGTGCTCGGCGCACCGTTCAGCATGGTTTGTCTCGCGCTCGAGATCACCGGCGATTTCTCCGTGACCGTCGGGGCCGTGGTCGCATCATCGGTCTGCGCGCTGATCGTCCGCGAGTTGTTCGGCTACAGCTTTGCGACATGGCGCTTCCACCTGCGCGGCGAGGTGATCCGCGGTCCGCAGGACATCGGCTGGGTCCGTCAGATGAGCGCAGCGTCCCTGATGCGCGCCGACTTCGAGAATGCGCTGACGACCATGCCGATCGGCGAGGCGCAGAAGCTGTTCTCGCCGGCGCAGGTCCGACAGGTCGTGCTGCGCGATCCGAACGGCAGCTATGCCGGCATCGTCGCGGCGGCGACGCTGCATTCCGTCACCAATCGGGACGACGATCCGCTCGGGTCGCTGGCCCAGCAGCAGGATGAATACCTGCTTCCGACCACGTCGGTTCGCGAGATCCTGAAGGCCTTTGAACGGAGCGAAGCCGACGTCCTCGCGGTCATCGACCGTGCCGACCATCGCGTCACGATTGGCACCTTAAGCGAATCCCATGTGCTGCGCACCTATGGGGAAGAGCTCGAACGCCGGAACCAGGAGCTGTTTTCGCGGTGATGCTTGCGCGCTATGGCCTTAGATCCATATCGATCCGCACAAAGTCGCCGCGATAGGTGACTTCACCGAGATAGATCACGGTGCGATCGCTCGCCGTGAAGACACGGCGGACTTCGGCGACCGGCGAATTCAAAGGCACGCGCAGCAGCCGCGCCGCCTCGATGTCCGCGGTTCCGATGGTCAATGTCTGGCGGGCGCTGGCGATCGCCGGATCCCTGAGATCGTTGAGGATCGGGATCACCGTCTCGTTGCGAAAGCGCTTGGGAGACCTGCGAAAGATCTTCTCATCGAGATAGATGGAAATGACGCAATAAGGCTGCTTCTGGCGCGAGTGCAGACGGCGCATGAAGACATATTTCTCGGCCGGCTTGCCGTCTTCGGGAAGCAACGGCGCATCGCTCCGGCTTTCCGAGATGTTGATGATCTCCGGCGAGGTGTCGCGGTACATGTCCGCGAGATCGGACAGTGTGGTCTCGACCTTGAGCCAGCGGTCCTGTCGCACAGTCCCGGTGACGAAGGTGCCGCGGCCCTGCTGCGCCTCGATGACACCGTCGCGGGCGAGCAGTTCGACGGCCTGCCTGATGGTGACGCGCGAGACGCCGAACTCGGCCGCCAGATCCTCGTTGGCCGGCAGGCGAAAACCTTGACTCCAGACGCCGCGCGCAATCCGCTGGCGAAAGATATCGGCAATCTGCGCGTATTTGGGGACGTGACTGTCGGAACTCAATTCCATCTCGCCCTCCGGAAATCAAGCGGCCCAATCACGGCATGACAAGGGCTGCACCGCGTTCCCCGATCATCAGGCTCGCCGCATTGGTATTGGCCGAGGTGATCTGCGGCATCACCGAGGCGTCGATGACGCGCAGCCGCTCGACGCCGCGCACCCGCAGCTGCGGATCGAGTACTGCCCGCTCGTCGCTGCCCATGCGGCAGGTGCCCACGCAGTGAAACACCGTGCCGCCGGTGTTGCGCGCAAACTCCCACAGCCCGGCATCGTTACTTGCGGCCTGGCCCGGCACCATTTCGACGTCCCAGAGCGGGCGGAACGCCTTTTGCTGATAGATCTCGCGCAAGATCTTCAGGCCGGCAACAATGGTCTTGCGGTCGATCTCCTCGGCGAAATAATTGGGCGCGATCAGCGGCTGCTCGAACGGATCGGCCGAGCGGATCGCGAGCTGTCCGCGCGACCGGCCGTGGCATTGCCAGACCGAGGCCGTGAAGCCGGAATAGCTGTGGAGGGGTTCGCCGGGCTTGTCGACGGAGAGCGGCATCACGTTGAACTGCACGTCGGGACGGCCACCGACCGCATATTCGGTACAGGCCGCTCCGCCCACCTGTCCCGCCCCCACCGTCAACGGTCCCCGTCCGGCCAGCATCCATTGCAACCCCATCTTCGCGAGTTCGACAGGATGGCGGACCTGGTCATTGAGCGAGATCCGCTCCTTCAGGCGCACGATCAGCCGTGCCTGATAGTGGTCCTGCAGATTGGAGCCGACTTCGGGCGAATCGGTGACGACGGCAATACCGTGCTTGCGAAGCAGGTCGGCCGGACCAATCCCGGAAAGCTGGAGGATTTGCGGCGATTGCAGCGCGCCGCCCGACAGGATGACCTCGCGATTGGCTGTCGCGCGATGAACCTGCCCTTTGCTGATCCACTCGACGCCGGTCGCGACGCGGTCGTTGAAAGTGACTTTGCTCACCTGCGCATGCGTGATGATGGTCAGGTTGCGCCGGTCGGCAATCGGTCGAAGAAAGGCGGATGCCGAGCTGGTCCGCCAATGCCGCCCGATGCCAAGCTGATAGGCACCGACGCCAAGCGTCGTCGCGCCGTTGAAGTCGGGATTGCGCGGCAGGCCGAACTGCACGCCCGCCTCTACCCAGGCCCTCGACGCCGGGTTGTCGTTCCGGAGGTCGGAGACCTCGAACTCACCGAGGCCGCCGTGAAACTGGCTCTCGCCGCCGCGGTAGCGTTCGTAGCGCCGGAAATAGGGCAGAACGTCGCGATAGCTCCAGCCGTCGGCGCCGAGACGTTCCCAGTCGTCAAAATCCTCGTGCTGGCCGCGGATGAAGATCAGGCCGTTGATCGACGACGATCCGCCAAGCACGCGGCCGCGTGGCCAGACGATGGCGCGGCCGCCGCTTCCTTCCGACGGCTCGGTCTTGAACAGGCGCGAGAAGCGCTCGTCGTAGATGGTCCGGTAATACCCGACCGGCAGCTTGAGCCAGAAATTCCGGTCCGATCCGCCGGCTTCCAGCAGCAGCACGCGGCAGGCAGGATCGGCCGACAATCTGTTTGCGACCACACAGCCGGCCGACCCCGCACCGACGATGATGTAGTCGTAGCCAAGCCCCGACATCAGGCGGTCCGGTATTGTTCGATCGAGGCAAGATCGGGCGCAATGCCGAGACCCGCCTCGTCGCCGAGCTCGATCATTCCATCGCTGACGTGAAGCACGGGGCCGCAGAATTGATCCCGCAGCGGGTTCTCATTGCTGTCCACCTCCAGCAGTCCCTCGCCGCCGACGCCCGCCAGAAGATGCGCCGACGCCAACAGGCCGATGCCGGCGCCGAGATAGTGCGGACAGAACATCTTGCCTGACGTCAGGATGTCGCGGGCGATGCCGGCGCAAGCCGAAAGCCCGCCCCACTTGGCGATGTCGGGCTGGACGACACCGAGAACCGGCTCGCTCAGCACCTCGGCAAAGCCAGCGTGGCTCGCGATGTTCTCACCGGCCGCGAGCCGAAAACGGATCGTCTCGTGCAGCTGCTTCCATTCCTGCCGCGGACGGTCCGCGCGGATCGGCTCCTCGAGCCAGGCAAGGCCGAACGGCTCGAGCTGCGGCGCACGCTCGATCGCCTGCGCGATGGTCCAGCCCTGGTTGACATCGGCCGCAAGCATGCCATCGCCGACGAGGCGGCGCAGCGCGGCGAGATTGGCCCGGTCGCCTGCCGGATCGAAGCCGATCTTCAGCTTCAACGCGCGATAGCCGCGGCCGAGCGCTGCTTCCGCCGCCCGCTCCGATCCGACCGGATTGATGCCGCTGGCATAGACCTTGATCCGGCTCCGCGATCCGCCGAGCAGTTTCCACAACGCTACGTTCCGGCGGCGCGCATGGAGATCCCAGACGGCGAGATCGATGCCGGCGATCGACTGCGCGAATGGGCCCGCTTCGCCGGATTGCAACGCGAGCACCGAAGTTCCCTGCGTCAGCCGCTCGAATGCGGCACCAGGTTCGCTTGCCCTGAATCCGACAAGCGCCGGTGCCAGGACCTCATTGACCAGCCGAACACGATGCTCGGCGCCCGGCGCGGGAAAGTTGCACCAGACCTCGCCCCAGCCCACGTAACCGTCCGTGTCCTCGACCCGAACGAACACGGCAGGCCGGTCCCCCATCCGCCCGAACGAGGTGATGACCGGTGTCGTCAGAGGATAGCGAAAGCCAAAGGCCTGGACGCTCCGGATGTTGAAAGGCGGCGATGTCATGCGCGGAAAAGCCTGCGGCGCCTGCGACCAAAGCGGCGCTTGTATGGTCATCCTATTTATAATATGACTTGGGCAAACATCAACTGCAATCTGGGTGGACGCGTCGAATGGACGGAGCTGGCGTGAGACGCTTTGGTCTCGGGTTGATACCGTGGGTCGGTGCGATCCTGCTCTGGTATGCCGTGCGCTGGAGCGGCTTCGTCAACGCATCGCTGATCCCCGCCCCGCACCAGGTCGCCGCGAAATTCGTCGAGCTTCTCACCAAGGAAGGCCTCCTGATCGACATCTTCGCCTCGACCAGGCGCGTCTTTTTCGGCGTCTCGCTTGGAATTCTGGTCGCGGTGCCGGTCGGCTTTCTGCTCGGATGGTATCGCCCGGCCCGCACTTTCGCCGACCCCATGATCAATTTCTTCCGCGCGCTGCCGCCGATCGCGCTGATCCCGCTTGTCATCGTCTATTTCGGCGTCGACGAACTCGCAAAGCTCGTCATCCTGTTCTACGCCTCGTTCTTCTCCGGCGTGATCGTCATGTATGAGGGAGTCTCGCAGATCACGCCGCTCTATATCCGCGTGGCGCAGACGCTTGGCGCCAATCAGGCGGAAATCTTCCGCAAGGTGATCATTCCCCTCACCGTTCCGCACATCCTCACCGCGCTGCGGGTCGCGCTTGGGGTCGCCTGGGCGACGCTGGTGGCATCCGAACTGATCGCGGCCCAGCGTGGGCTTGGCGCCATGATCCAGAATGCATCGACCTACTTCCTGCTCGACGTCATCTATGTCGGCATCATCTGCATCGGCCTGATCGCGCTGATCATGGACATGATCCTGCGCAAGATCACGGCCCGGTTGCTGGTCTGGCAGGATCGGGCCATCGCATGACCACGCGTGCACAGTTCGACAAGGTTTCGCTTGCCTTCGAGACCCCGAAGGGACGCCTCAACGTCGTCGAGGATGTCAGCTACGATATCAACGATGGCGATTTCATCGCGGTGATCGGCCCTTCAGGCTGCGGCAAAACCACGATGATGAGCATGCTCGCGGGCTTCCAGAAGCCGACAACCGGAAGCGTGCTGTTCGACGGGCGGCCCGTCACGGGTCCTGGTCCCGAGCGCGGCGTCATCTTCCAGGAATATGGCGTCTTCCCGTGGCTGACGGTGAAACAGAACATCGCTTTCGGCCTGACGCTGCGAGCCAATCACGTCGCGGCCGACGAGCGCGATTCGATCTGCGATCACTATCTCGGCCTGATGGGGCTGTCCGACTTCGCCAACTCCTATCCGAAGCATTTGTCCGGCGGCATGCGGCAGCGGCTCGCGATCGCGCGGGCTTATGCCGTCAAGCCGCAGTTCCTGCTGATGGACGAGCCGTTCGGTGCGCTCGACGCCCAGACCCGTTCCAACATGCAGAACCTGCTGCTCAAGGTGCTCCAGACCGAAGGCAAGACGGTCATGCTGATCACCCACTCCGTGGAGGAGGCGATCTATCTCGCGTCCCGTATCGTGGTGGTGACCGCGCGGCCGGCGCGGATCAGGCAGATCATCGACGTGCCGTTCGCCTATCCGCGCGATGAATCGATCCAGGAACGGCCCGAATTCGGCGAGCTGCGAAGCTATATCAAGCATCTCGTAATGGACGAGTATCGCGCCCAGCAGGCGCAGATGCGTCCGGTCTCATTCTCGGAATAACAACACAGCGGAGGACGACCTATGGATCGGCGACAATTTCTGACCACGACGGCCGGGCTTGCCCTGGGGTCCTTCACCGCCGCAGCCCCTGCGATTGCTCAGGCAAAAACAAAAGTTCGTGTCGGCTATCTGCACACCGTTGCCGTCGACGGCCAGATCTGGACCGGCATGGACCGCGGTTCCTTCGAAAAGCAGGGACTGGATCTCGAGCTGCGGCAGTTCAATACCGGCCTCGAAATCTTCCAGGCGCTGATCGGCGGCAGCCTCGACGTGCTGGCGACGGGCGCCGTGCTCTCGAACTTCCCCGCCCGCGGCCAGGGCAAGGTCTTCCTCATCAACGACATCGAGGTCGCGACCGCACAGCTCTGGGTGCGCGGCGATCAGGGCATCAAGTCATTCGAGGACCTGAAGGGCAAGCGGATCGCAACTGCGACCGGCACCACCGCGCATGTGTTCCTGGACACCGCGCTGCGCGCGAACAAGGTCGATCCCAAACAGGTCGAACTCGTCAACCAGACCATGCCGGCCGCCGTAACCGCCTTCATTTCAGGCGCGGTGCCTGCCGTCGCGCTCTGGGTGCCTTTCAACGTGACGGTTCGCGACAAGGTGCCGGGCGCGGTCAAGCTCGCCGACGCCTCAGCCTATTATCCAAAGGCCGCGATCATCGGCGGCTGGGCCGCGGCCAACGACTATTACGAGCCCAACAAGGAAACGCTGGCGAAGCTGATCCGTGGCTGGGCCGATGCCAATGACTACATCATCGCGAACAGCACCGAAGCGATGGAAAAGCTGCAGAAGGGCCATTACAGCCAGACGCCGATGGCCGACATCGACGAATCGTTCAAGGCGCAGAAGATGTTCTCGTCGCGGGACTGGAAGCGGATGTATTCCGACGGCACGGTCACCAACTGGCTGCAGCAATCGACCGACTTCTTCATGGCCAATGCCGGCATCAAGGACTTTACCCCGGCAAGCAAATATTTCGATCCGAGCCTGTATTTGAAAACGATTGCGTGACGCACCTGGACGCAAATCGCGTCCTAGAGGTAGCTCTCGAACGCGACCCGCTGCGCGGGCGTCAAGTGCAAGCCGTGCTTGGTGCGCCGGTCCAGGAAGTCGGCAGGCTGCCTTGCCCACTCATTCTCGCGGAGATACACCGCTTCGCATTCATAGAACTCGCCGCCGAAATGACGGCCCAGGTCTGCGGCGCTGCGGACCGGACCCAGCAGCTGGCGCGCGCGCGTCCCATAAAGACGGGCATAGTGATGAATGAGCGTTCGCGGCAAATCGGGATAGTCGCGTGCCAGCCGATTCGCGAATTCATCGAAACTGCCGCCGATGTCGCCGCCCGGCAGCGGCCGATCCGCGGTCCAGGCCGACGACAGCTTCGGAAACCACGGCGCGAGGCGCTGCAGCGCCTGCTCCGCCAGCCGGCGGTAGGTCGTGATCTTGCCGCCGAAGATCGACAGCAGCGGCGGCACGCCCTGCGCGCCATGAACCTCGAACACATAGTCGCGCGTCACGGCCGACGGATTGTCGGCGTTGTCGTCGTAGAGCGGCCGGACCCCGGAGAACGCATGCACGATCTCGCCGGCCTGCGGCGGCGTTCGGAAATAGCGGCGCAAGACCTGCAACAGGTAATCGGTCTCGTCCTCGCCGATCGCGACGTCCTCGGCGCGGCCGTGATAGGGAATGTCTGTGGTGCCGATCAATGCGAGATCGCCCTCATAGGGGTTGACGAAGATCACCCGGCGATCGCTGTTCTGCAGCAGATAGGCCTGCGGCCCGCTCCAGAATTTCGGCACCACGATATGGCTGCCCTTGACCAGCCGGACGCTCTGGGCCGAGTTCAGGCCCGCCACGCCCTGGATGACATCCTGAACCCACGGCCCGGCGGCGTTGACCAGCGCGCGCGACCGCACGACCTGCGTTGTGCCGTCGTCGCCGCGCATGTCGAGCAGCCAGGTCTCGCCGTCGCGGCGCGCGCGCACCGCCCGCGTGCGCGGCAGGATGCAGGCGCCGTTCTGCGCGGCATCGATCAGATTGAGGATCACCAGCCTGCTGTCATCGACCCAGCAGTCCGAATATTCGAAGCCTCGCCGGAACTCCTGACGCAGCGGCGCGCCCTCCGGAGCGCGGGACAGATCCAGGCTGCGGCTCGCCGGCAGCTGCTTGCGACCACCGAGATGGTCGTAGAGCAACAGCCCGGTGCGGACCAGCCACGCCGGCCGCTGCTCCGGCGAATGCGGCAGCACGAAGCGCATCGGCCAGATGATGTGTGGCGCCGACGCGAGGAGCACCTCGCGCTCGATCAGCGCCTCGCGCACCAGGCGGAACTCGTAATATTCGAGATAGCGCAGCCCGCCATGGATCAGCTTGCCCGAGCGCGACGAAGTGCCCTCGGCGAAATCATCCTTCTCGCACAGCAGCACCTTCAGGCCGCGGCCGGCGGCGTCGCGGGCGATGCCGGCACCGTTGATGCCGCCACCGATGATCGCGATATCGACCAGCCCGTGATCCGTACCTGAGACCGGCGCAGTGCCCGTCATCGCTTGCTGCTGCGCCGTTTCTCGGCGCGGCGCGGCGCTGCCTTTGCCGTTGCGCGCGCCTTGTTCGGCTTCGGCGCCTGCAGACCGTAAGTGGAGAATCCCTTCGCGGTGTCGGCAATCTCCTCGTCGGTCAGGATGACGCGCGAATCGAGCGCCAGCGAGAGGTAGTACTGACGCGCGATGGTCTCGAGCTCGACCGCGAGCCACATCGCCTTGTCGAGATTGGCGCCGAGCGCGATCATGCCGTGATTGGCGAGCAGGCAACCATTGCGGCCTTCGAGCGCGGCGATCGCATGATCGGACAATTCCTTGGTGCCGTAGCGCGCATAGCCGGCGCAGCGAATCTCGGTGCCGCCGAACGCCGCCATCATGTAATGGCAGGCCGGGATCGGCTTGCGGGCGATCGCGAGCACGGTCGCGTAGGTCGAGTGGGTATGGACGATGGCGCCGACATCGGGCCGGGCGCGCGTGATGTCGAGATGGAAGCGCCATTCGGTGGACGGCTGCAGCGGCCCCTCCCACGCGCCATAGTCGCCCTCGAGCGGCATCGAGGCGATCATCTCCGGCTTCATCGAATCATAGGGCGTCGCCGACGGCGTGATCAGCATCCGGTCCTTGTAGCGGGCGGAGATGTTGCCCGATGTCCCCTGGTTGAGACCCGACGCATTCATCCACCGGCACTTGGCGATGATCGCCTCGCGCAACTGTCGTTCCTCACGGGTCATACGAACTGCCTTTCTCTTCAGCACGGATTGCGTGGCGGCTCGCCGGCCAGGAAGCGGCGAACCTCTTCGGCCGCCTGCACGGCGGCCACGGTGACGGTACGCACGGAGGCGCCCGCGATGTGCGGCGTCAGCGTGACGTTGGGAAGTCGCAAGAGCGGCCAGTCCGCCGGAACCGGCTCGACCGCGAAGGTGTCGAGCATGGCGCCGCCGAGATGCCCCGATGCCAGCGCATCATGCAGCGCGTCGTAGTCGACCAGCGGACCGCGCGCGGTGTTGATCAGGAACGCGCCCGGCTTGATCCGCGCCAGCGCCTCGCGCCCGATGAAACGGGTGGTCTCCGGCGTCACCCGGGCGTGCAGCGTGACGACTTCGGCGCGGCCGAGCAATTCGCCGAGCGCGACGTGCTCGACGCCGTCATTGCGGTCCTGCGCGCTGAGCTGGACATAGGGGTCGGCGACCAGGATCTTGCAGCCGAAGGCCTTCAGCAGCTTGACCACCCGGCTGCCGATCGCGCCGTAGCCGACGATGCCGACCGTCATCTCGCCGAGCTCGCGCCCGGTACGGTCGGCGCGATAGAGATCGCCGCGCCATTCCCCGCCACGCAGCGCCTCGTGACCGCTGCGGATCAGGCGCGTCTCGGCGAGGATCGCGCCGATGGTGAACTCCGCGACCGCACCCGCATTGCGGCCGGGCGTATTGACCACCAGCACGTTGTGGTCGCGCGCCGCCTGCATGTCGATGTTGACCGGGCCGCCGCGCGACACCGCGATGAACTTCAGCTTCGGCAGCCGCTCCAGCATCGACCGCGAGATCGGCGCCAGATGGGTGACGAGCAGTTCGGCATCGCTGATGAAGCCGATGATCTCGTCGGGCTGCCCCATGAATTCCTTCAGACCGTCGAGCTTCGAGCCGGCGTAACCGTGCTCCATCGGCTCGTCCGGCCAGGGCTGCTCCAAGGTGCGGATATCGACCCCATCGCCGCAGGCCGATCGGATGTGCTCGGCGAACACCGAGGGCAGCATGAAGCGGTCGCCGACGATGGCGATGGACTTAGACATGATCGCCTCCGGCGCGCAGCGCGGCGAGTTGCTTCCAGACCGGCCGCGACGCCAGCCTTGCCTCGAGATAGGTCGGGAAGATGCTGGCATAGCGCTTCGCCAGCGCAGCGTCCGGCGATTGCGGCGCACTTAGATGCGGCGCGACCCACTGCTCGGCACAGGCGCGCATGTCGGGATAGGCATCGATCGCGACCGCCGCGATCATCGCAGCGCCTGCGGCGCCGGCCTCGGCGCGGCTGCAGATGCGGACGTCGCAATCCAGTGCGGCCCCCAGGATGGCGGCAAGCGCACGGCTCTTCGCCGCGCCGCCCGTGATCCTGACGTCGCGCGGCAGCGACCCCATCGCCGCGTAACAATCCCGTGCGGCGAAGGCCAGGCCCTCCATCACGCCGCGCATCAAGTCGCCATAGCGGTGGCGCGAGCGCAGGCCGAAGAATTGCGCGCTGGCCTCATGCGCGACGAACGGACCGCGCTCGCCGGCATCGGAAATGAACGGGTGGAACAGCACCTCGCCGGGCCTGGCCCGGAGCACCTGATCGTCGAGCCGGCGGATCAGCTCGGCGCGTGTGCGCGTCACGCCTTCCGCCGCCAGCATGTCGCAGGCGAGATCGAGCATCCAGTCAATGTTCAGCGTCGCCGCCATGTTGGACTGCATTTGGGCATAATGACCGGGCACGGGGAACGGCATGGTGTAGCCGGTTGCCTCCCGATTCAGTGTCACCGCGTCGGCGCTCGGTACCAGCCGCATATGCATGCCGGTCGAGCCGATGATGGTGCAGCCGACATCGGGTGACGGATCGTAGAGCCCGGCGCCGAGCGCATTGCAGATCACGTCCACATAGCCGAGGCAGACCGGCACACCTTCCGGCAGGCCGATCTCGATGGCGGCGGCCGCGGTCAGCGGATGCGTCATGACCGCGCCGTCAACGACCGGCGGGAACAGGCGCGTCAGGTCGGCGATACCGATCAACCGCGCGGTCTCTGCGTCGAATGCTCGCTTGCGGAAATCGCCGCAGGAGAACGTGGCTTCCGACGGATCGGTTGCGCGTTCACCGGTGAGCAGGAAATAAAGCCAGTCCTTGCAGTGGAAGGCCGTGGTCGCGCTGGCGATCGTGTCGGGCATGTGGGCCTGCAGCCAGGCCAGTTGCGGCCCTTGCTGGCAGGCATTGAGCCCGGAGCCGGTTCGACGGTAAAGGATCGCGTTGTGCTCGCTGCCGCGAATCGCCTCGACCAGCCGCCCGGCGCGCGAGTCGAGCCACAGCAGCGCCGGCGCGACCGGCCGGCCGTCGTCATCGATCAGCCAGGTGCCGTCGCCCTGCCCGGTCACCGCGACGGCCGCGATCCGCGCCGACAGGTCAGGCACGGACTTCGCCAGCGCACGAATGACCGCGACCGTATCGCTCCAGGTCCGCGCCATGTCCTGCTCGACATGGCCGCTGGCCGGGCTAACGTAGGCGTTCGGCCGCGAGACATCGGCTAGTTGCTCGCCATTCAACGTGAACGCCACCGCCTTGATCAGGGAGGTGCCGGCGTCAATGCCGATGATCACGTCGCGGCTGGCGGAAGCGGTCATCGTCACGCTCCCTCCGCATGACGAATGCAGGTCCCGTCCCCGCCGAAGATGTGCAGGTGACGCGACTCCAGCGTGAACGAGATGATCTCTCCCGGCCGCGCGGCGACGAGGCCCGGCGTCACCGCGATCAGCATGCGGCCGCCGCAATCGCCGGCGACATGCGATTGATCGCCGAGCCACTGATTGGAGACGACCTTGACCCTGACGTCACCGGTCCCGACCACGATCTTCTGCGGACGAATGCCGATCCGCACCTGCGGCGTGGCCGCGAGCGTCTTCGCCGCCTCAACGTCGAGTCCGGCGCCGGCGATATCGAAACGCATGTCGGTTCCGACCGACAGGCGGAAGCCGCCATCCGACCGCGTCACCTCCGCCTCGAGCAGGTTCATCGGCGGCTCGCCGATGAAGCTTGCAACGAACAGATTGGCGGGCCGGCCCTTCAGCTCCTTCTCGCTGGCGAACTGCTGCAGCACGCCGCCTTCCATGACAGCGATGCGGTCGGCCAGCGCGCTCGCTTCGGTCTGGTCGTGGGTGACGAAGATCGCGGTCATGCCGCGCTCGGCAAGCAGGCTCTTGATCCGGCCGCGCAGCACCGCGCGCAGCTGCGGTTCGAGCTGCCCCATCGGCTCATCGAGCAGATAGAGATCGGCGTCGCGCACCAGCGCCCGCGCCAGCGACACGCGCTGCTGCTGGCCGCCTGAGATCGCGCGCGGATAGCTGTCGAGAATGTCCTCGATCTCGACCAGGCGGGCGATCTCGTCGACGCGACGCGCCACCTCGGTTCGCGGCAACTGGGCGGATTTCAGCGCGAAGGCGATGTTCTCGCGGACCGTGAGCGGCGGATAGAGCGAGTAGCCCTCGAACGCCATCGCGACCTTGCGCCGCGCCGGCGGCAGCTCGTGGATCCGCCGCCCGCCGAGCGCGATCGACCCGGCAGAGACGTCCTCGAACCCTGCGATCATACGCAACGTCGAGGTCTTGCCGCAGCCGGACGATCCCAGCAGCGCGACGATTTCGCCCTTCTCGACCGCCATGTCGAGCGCGCGCACCGCATGCACCGGCTCCTTGCCGCGGCTGCGATAGACCTTGTCGATGCCTCGAAGCTCGAGCATGTCCATGACCATCCGCTCCTATGCCGCCTTGAGCCGGTGCGACGCCCCGATCCGCAGCCCGGTCGCGCGATCGAACAGCATCGCGGCGTCAAGCGCGAAGCGAACGAAAACGGCATCGTCAGCCGCGCCTTGCGGTGCATCCGGCGGCAGCGCCGCCAGCCATTCCGTTCCGTCGGCAAGCCGGAGCAGCAGCACCGCCTTCTCGTGCATCGGCGTGATCGCGAGAATGCGCGCCGGGACGGCGTCGTCGGTGGATGCGGACGAGACCGCGAGATCCTCGGGCCGGACGCCTAGCCAACATGCACCGGCGGGTGCTGCGCCATCGGCCGCGCCGAGCCGCATCCTGGCGCCGGCGACGTCAGCCGACAACATGCCGTGCTCCGCTACTGGCAAGACCTCCGCGAGGTTGATGGTCGGATCGCCGAACAGGCGCGCGACCGCGACCGATGCGGGTTGGGCATAGATATCGGTCGGCGTTGCGACCTGCGCGAGCCGGCCGTCGATCAAGACCGCGATGCGGTCGGCGATCGCCATCGCCTCGCGATAGTCCTGGGTGACGTAGAGCACGGCGGCAGTGCCGCGGCGCAGCAGGTTCGGCAGCTCGAGCCGCATCTCGTAGCGCAGCTTGGCGTCGACATTGCGCAGCGGATCATCCAGCAGCAGAACATCCGGATTGCCGATCAGCGCCCGCGCCAGCGCCGTGCGCTGCTTCTGTCCGTTCGACAATTCGCGCGGCGCGTGACCGAGCACGTGCTCGATCTTGAGCAGCCTGCTGATCGCGGCAACGCGGCCGGCGACATCGCCGCCGCCGCCCTTGGCGCGCAGGCCGCTTGCGATATTGTCGCGGGCGGTCATGTGCGGGAACAAGGCAAAGTTCTGGAATGCCATGCCGATCCCGCGCCGCTCGGGCGGAGCACCGACCACCGAGCGGCCGCCGACCAGGATGTCGCCGTCGTCGGGCTCGAACATGCCCGCGATCATGCGCAGCAGCACGGTCTTGCCGCTGCCGGACGGTCCGAACACCGCCACGATCTCGCCTGGCTCGACCGCCAGCGACAATCCGTCGGCGGGCCGTGCCGCACCGAATGCCTTGCTCACCGAATTGATCTCGAGACGCGCCATCGGATCAGCCTTTCACCGCGCCGAGCGAGAGACCCTCGACCAGATAGCGCTGGGCATAGAGCGCAAGCAACAGGGTCGGCGTCACCGACAGCACGATCGCCGCCGCGATCTGGCCGTACTGGATACCGGACGCGGTGACGAAGGCGAGCGCGCCGACCGTCACCGGCTGCTTGTCCGCGGAGGCCAGGATCAGCGCGAAGACGAAATTGTTCCAGCAGAAGATGAACGACAGCAGTCCCGCCGCGGCGATCCCTGGTCCTGCCAGCGGCACCGCGATTCTCGTGAAGGCCTCGCGCCAGGAATGCCCGGCCAGTCGGTAGGCATGCTCGATATCAGGGCTGATATCCTCGAAATAGCCGCGCACGATCCACAGGATCAGCGGCAGCGCGATCAACTGATAGACCCAGACGATCCCGAAGTAGGTGTCGTTCAGTCCGAGCTCCTGATAGTACAGCGACAGCGGCAGCAGCACGAGCAGCGGCGGCGCAAAGCGGAACGACAGCAGCGTGAAGGCGATGCTCTCGCCGAGGCGGAATTTGAAGCGCGCAAAGGCATAGGCCGCCGGGACGCCGAGCAGCAGCGCCAGCAGCACCGCCGCGCTCGACAGCACGACGCTGTTGAAGAGGTTGCGCATGAAGGAGATCTGCAGATTGCCCGCCGCGGTGCGCAGCTGGCCGGAGATCAACGCCTCGTAATTCGCAAGCGTCGGCTCAAACAGGATCCGCGGCGGGATCCGCAGGATCTGCTCGTTGGTCTGGAACGACATCAGGAAGATCCAGACGATCGGAAACATGAAGAAAATCAGGATCAGCGTGAGCGCCACACCGCGGAAGATGCGACCAGCAAGGCTGGAATGTTCCATCGCGCCCCTCCCCGTCACGCGTGGCCGTGCGCACGCGCGCGCAGCCGCAGCCAGTTCTTGATGAAGATGTTCGACAGGATGTTGGTGATGAGCCAGAGGATCATCAACAGCGCCGCCGATCTGCCGACATTGGTGTACTGGAAGAATTCCAGATAGGCCTGCACCTGGAATACCATCAGCCGGTCACCCGGCCCGCCCTGCGTCATCGCATAGATGATGTCGAACTGCTGGATCGAATCGAGCAGCCGGAACAGCGACGCCGTGATGATGTAGGGCGCCAGCATCGGCAGCGTGATGCGGAAGAACACGAAGCTCGCCGGCACGCCGTCGAGTGCCGCGGCTTCGAACGGCTGCCGCGGCAGCGAGCGCAGCCCCGCCAGCAGCAGGATCATGATGAACGGCGTGTAGACCCAGACATCGACCAGCACGACCGTGAACAGCGCACTCGATGGATCGGAGGCCCATTTGAAATCGGTGACGCCGAACAGGCCGACCAGATAGGACAGGATGCCGAAGCTCGGATTGGTCATCAGCTTCCACATCAGCGCGGCGATCGCCGGCGCCGTCATCAGCGGCAGCAGCAGCATGATCGACACTGCGTTGTGGAAGCGGGTCGGCCGGCGCAGCAGCAGCGCGATGCCAAGACCGAGCAGCAGCTCGAGCACGACCGTGACCACAGTATAGGTGATCGAGACGCGGAAAGTATTCCAGAACGCCGGGTCGGACAGGAAGTCGATGTAGTTTCCGGCGCCGATGAAGCCGCGCAGATGAGGCAGGTTCAGCCGGTAGCGCTGCAGCGAGTAGACCGCCGCGGTCACGAACGGAACCAGGATCGCCACGCAGACGAGCAGCGCCGGCAGGCTAAGCAGATAGGGCAAGAGGCGCACGCGCGGCCTTGGTTTGGCCGGCGCCGCCTGCGCGTTCGTCTGGAGGAGTTGGACCATGCTCATGATGATAAGAGATCGCGTTCGGCTGGCAAACGCCGCCGGCTCGGATGGGACAAGGGTCCGAGCCGGCGGATGGGTGCGGTGCGGGGGATCAGGCACCGCACAGTTGATCCGTCAGCCGAGACCGGCCTGCTTGAGCTGGCGGTTGATGCTGTCGGCGAGCTTGTCGAGCCCCTCGTCGACGCTGACCTCCTTGGCCACCATCTTCTGCAGCGAGGCGGCCCATTCCGTCGTCAGGTCGAAGAACAGCGGCTGCGCCGTGAAGTAGATCTTGGCGCCGGGCGACGACATGTCGTGCTGCTCGAGATAGCCGGGATAGGATTTCGCGATGCGGTCGCGGAATTCGCTGTCCTTCCACACCGACGCGCGAACCGGATTGACGAAGTCCATCTTGCGCGCCCCGAACAGGTCGTGCTCGACGGATGCCGCCCACTGCATGAACAGCCAGGCTGCCTCCTTCTGCTTGGAGAAGCTCGACATCGCGAGCGACCAGATCCAGACGTTCGGGGTCGGCGCCTTGGCGGCCGGATTGGCCGCGAACGGCGCGTAGCCGAGATGCCCCTTCTCCTTGTTGTCGCCGCCGTTCATGAAATAGCCGAGGATGTCGGCGTCGAAGATCATGCCCGAGGCGCCGGCGCCGAGATCGGTGCCGACCTGATACCAGGTGTAGGTTGACCAGTTCTTCGGGCCCGAGGTCTGGATCATCTTGACCCATTTGTCGTGGAAATCCTTCGAGGCCTTGGTGTTCATCGCGGCCTTCAGCTTGCCGCCCTCCATCACGAAATCCTTCTGGCCGAAGTTCGAATAGGCCGACAGGAAGCCGGGATGGATGGTCGCCCAGGAGCGCGAGCCGCGCACGCCGACGCCGTAGGGACCGCCGGCGTCCTTGGTGATCTTGGCCGCGACCTCCAGCATCTCGTCGAGGTTCTTCGGCGGTTTGACGCCGACCTTGTCGAAGACGTTGCGGTTGTAGGTGATGTTGTTGAGCTCATAGCCCCAGGGGATGCACCACTGCTTGGCCTTGCCCGAGCCAAGCTCGGAGCCGGCGACGCCGTCCCACGCGGTCGAGGCGCGCAGGCCCGGCAGCACGTCGTCCCAGGCAAAGGCCGGATTGGTCTTGGCGGGATCCTTGATGTAGGTGTTGAGGTCCTCGATCCAGCCTGCCGGACCATAGGTCCAGGTCATGTAGGCGCCGGTCATGAAGGCATCGTACTGATCCGACTTCGACGACAGCGCCGCCGTCACCTTGTCGAAATAGACGTCCTCCGGGAAGATGTCGTAGGTGACGTTCATGCCGGTGAGCGACTTGAACGCCTCGATGTCGCCGATCATCGCGTCGACATAGGGGTGCTTGTTGAGCAGCAGCTTGACGCTCTTGCCGCTCTGGGCCTTCCAGTTGAAGTCGGCGGCCATCGCCTTCGACATCGAGGAGGCGAAGGCGGCGTTGGCGGCGATGCCCGCGATGCCGAGCTTGGCGGCGCCGTCGAGGAGATCGCGGCGGCTGATGCGTTTGGCAGCGTAGGAGTCGAACAGATTCTTCTCGCGATCGAACATGTATTTCCTCTCCTTGTTGACGCTTGTTTTATGTGTCCTTCCGGGTCTTGCTTCTTGTCTTGCCGGATGTGGTCTCCGGCTTGTCGGTGGCGAGCGCCTTTGCGGTCGCTTCGTCGATGATGAGGCCGTGCAGAACGCCGCTGCGCAGCACGCCGCGCAGCGCGGTCACCTTGGCCGGCCCGCCGGCGATGGCGACGATCCGGTGCTTCCTGAGGTCGGGCATGCTCATGGAGGTAGCGCGGGCCGACAGATCGGTGTCCAGCACCGTTCCGTCGGCGCTGAAGAAATGCCCGAGCAGGTCGGCGCAGGCGCCGACACGCTTCAGTTCGACGACCTCGTCGGGCTTGATCATGCCGCTCGACACCAGGAAGCCGTCACGGCTGACCTGGCCGATGCCGACGAACAGCAGCGAGGCCTTGCGCGCCAGCGCGAAAACGTCGGCGATGCCGAATTGCTGCATCAGCACGGCGCGGTCGGCGACCGAATTGGCGAACACCGGCACCGGCAGCAGATAGGCTTCCGCGCCGGTGCGCTCGGCGAGCTTGTGAATCACGTCGAACGGATTGGCGGCAAATTTCCGCGTCAGTCCGCCGAGCAGCGACACGAACTGCGCGTCGCGCGCCGGCGTCTGCGGCATCTGCTCCACGACCGCCGCGAGCGTGCGGCCATGGCCGAAGCCGATCACCTTGTCCTGGCCGCGCTCGAGTGTCTGGCGCAGGAAACTCGCGCCTTCCAGCGCCAGCGCCTTCAGCGGCAGATCGCCCTCGCCGAGATCAGGCGCGACGCGGCAGAACGAGAGGCCGAAGCGCTGCGCGAGATCGTTCTCGAGCGCGACGCATTCGGCGACCGGCCCCTCGACGAACACGCGGATCATGCCCTCGCGGCTGGCGCGTGCGATCAGGCGATGCGCCTTGGTGCTCTGGATGTTGAGGCGGTCGGCGACCTCCGACTGGGTGAGCCCCGCCGCGAAATACAGCCACGCTGCGCGCGTCGCGAGCGACGCCTCGCCGTCGATCACCGGCAGCCTGTCGGGCGGGGGTGCCATATCAGGAAAAGTCCGCTTGCAAATTTCTTCACGTCCTGCAAAAAATTGCAGAGGCCGAACGGGGCGTCAATCCCCCAAACGTGCTGCAGCGCAACCAATGTCGACGCGCGCGCACCAAAGAGCGTTGAGGTCGCATGGGAGGTTTGTATCTCGGCATTGATGTCGGAACCGGCGGCGTGCGCGCCTGTGCCATCGACCCGCAGGCCGGCATCCGCGGCTTCGCGTCCGTCGCGCTGCCCGCACCGCGCGTCGACGGCAACGCCATCGACCAGACACCGGAGCTGTGGTGGCAGGCCGCGACGGCGGCCATCCGCAAGCTCGGCGGGAGCGTCGCTCTCGGCGACGTCACGCGCATCGTCGTCGACGGCACATCGGGCACGCTGCTGCTGGTCGACGCCGCCGGCCGCCCCTGCTCGCCCGGGCTGATGTACAATGATGCACGCGCCACGCGTGAGGCGACGCGCGTCGCGGCGGTCGCTCCGCGCGAGAGCGGCGCGCATGGCGCGAGCAGCGCGCTCGCCAAGCTGCTCTACCTGCTGAGCCATGACTATATCGGCGATGCGCGCCACGCCGTTCACCAGGCGGACTGGATCGCCGGCCGGCTCGCGAGCCATCACGGCATCAGCGACGAGAACAACACGCTGAAGCTCGGCTACGACCCGGTCGCGCGCGCCTGGCCGTCCTGGCTCGACCAGCTCGGCGTGCGAGACGATCTGCTGCCCGAAGTGCTGGTGCCGGGCACGCCATTCGCCGAGATCGATCCGCAGATCGCGCGGTCGCTGGGACTGCCGCCCACGGCGCAGGTCGCCGCCGGCACCACCGATGGCGTTGCGGCCTTCATCGCAACGCGCGCCGACCAGCCTGGCGATGCCGTCACCTCGCTCGGCACCACGCTGGTGGTGAAGCAGCTTACGACCCAGCCGATCTTCGCGGCCGATCAGGGCGTCTATTCGCACCGGCTCGGCGAACGCTGGCTTGCCGGCGGCGCCTCGAACTCCGGCGGCGCCGCGCTGCTGGTGCATTTCACCGCCGCCGAGATGGAGCTGCTGACACCGCAGCTGACGCCGCACCAGCCGACCGGGCTCGACTACTATCCGCTGCCAAAGCCCGGCGAACGCTTTCCGATCGCCGATCCGGCGCTCGCCGCGCGGGTCACGCCGCGTCCGGCGGAGGATTGCCGCTTCTTCCAGGGGCTGCTCGAGGGCATCGCCTCGGTGGAAGCCCTCGCCTACCGTCAGCTGGCGCGGCTCGGTGCGCCGCGCCTGCGCCGCGTCATCGGCATCGGCGGCGGCGCGAAGAACGACGCATGGACCAGCATCCGGCATCGCGTTCTCGGCGTTCCCGTCTCGGTCGCCGAGCAGACCGAAGCAAGCTACGGCGCCGCGCTGCTCGCGCTGAACGGAGGCCCGCCATGAAGGCCGATGCGACCGCGATCGCCGGCCTTCACGCCATTGCCGACCGCTTCGATCATGTGCTGCTCGACCAGTGGGGCACGCTGCATGAGGGGCTGGCGGTGTTCCCCGCGGCGCTGGAGTGCGTGACGCGGCTGCGCGAAGCCGGCAAGCGGATCCTGATCCTGTCGAATTCCGGCAAGCGCGCCGGCAGCAACCAGCGGCGGCTCGCGACGCTCGGCCTGCCGCCCGACGCCTATGACGGCGTGCTGTCCTCGGGCGAGGTCACCTGGCGCGGCCTGCATGCGCGCGAGCAGGCTCCCTTTGCCGAGCTCGGACGCGCCTGCTTCCTGATCTCGCGCGACGGTGACCGCTCGATCGTCGACGGCACCGACCTAGTGGTGGTCTCCAACATGCGCGAGGCCGATTTCATCCTGCTCGGCGGTCTCGACGATGACGCGGCCGAGCCCGAGCGATGGCGTGAGCCGCTGGCAACCGCTGCCGCACGCCAACTGCCGATGCTGTGCGCCAATCCCGATCTCGTGATGTTCGGGGTCGCGGGGCTGATCCCCGCGCCGGGCGCGCTCGCCGCATTCTATCATTCGCTCGGCGGCACCGTGCTGTTCGTCGGCAAACCGCATCCGCCGATGTTTGCCGCCGCGCTCGATCAATTGGGGCATCCGCCGCCGGAACGGATCCTCGTCATCGGCGACTCCCTCGATCACGATATCGCCGGTGGACGCATCGCCGGCATGTTGACCCTGCTGATCGGCTCCGGCGCCCACCGCGCGACGCTTGCGCAGGCGAGCGATCTGCCGCGGGCGATCAAGACCGTGGCCGGCACCGCGGCGCGGATGCCGCACTGGACGATGGACCATCTGACCTGGTGAGAACAGCCCCGATGCGACCGCCTCAAATGCTGGATGAACTGCGCCGCATGTCGGCACGGGTCGGCAGGAATATCCTGCTGGTGCAAGGCGCCGGCGGCAATTCGTCGGTCAAGGATGGCGACGTGCTGTGGGTGAAGGCGTCGGGGACCTGGCTCGCCGATGCCGAGGACAAGGAGATTTTCGTGCCGGTCGCGTTGTCGGCCGCGCGCGCGGCGCTGATGCATGGCGACGAACGCGTGCCGCTGGCGCCGAACGCCGGGACGACGCTGCGCGCCTCGATCGAGACCTCGCTGCATGCGCTGATGCCGCAGCGGATCGTGCTGCACGTCCATTCCGTCAACACCATCGCATGGGCGGTGCGCACCGACGCCCGCGACGAATTTGCCCGGCGCCTGGACGGACTGGCGTGGCGTTACCTCGACTATCATCACCCGGGATTGCCGCTCGCGCGCGCCGTCAGCGACGCGATCGCCGATGATGCTGTCGACGTCCTGATCCTCGGCAATCACGGCCTGGTGGTCGGTGCGGCCAGCTGCGACGCCGCCGAAGCTTTGGTCGCCGAGGTCGAGCAACGTCTCGCCCTCGAGCAGCGCAGCGCACCGGCGGCAGATCATGACGCGCTCCGCACGATCTGCGCCGGCACCAACTATCGCCTGCCGCGTGATCCTCGCGGCCACGACATTGCCACCGACCGCTACAGCCGCGCGATCGCGACCAGCGGCTCGTTGTATCCTGATCACGTCGTCTTCCTTGGCCCGGGCCTGCCGGTCCTGGACCATCGCGAGAAGCTGAGCGCCATGATCGCGCAGACCACCGCGAACGGACTGCCGCCGCCGGTTGCCCTCCTCGTCCCCGACCTCGGCAGCCTTATCCGCGAGGATGCGAGCGACGGCGCGGAAGCCATGCTGAGCTGTCTCGCATTGGTCACCTGCCGCCTGCCCCTGACCGCACGGGTCAATTATCTGACCGCAGAGAACGAGCATGCGCTGCTGAATTGGGACGCCGAGCGCTATCGCCAGCAACTGACGGCCGATCGCTGACCGTTGGTCGAGGGAAGCGCTAGGCACTTCATCCCTTCTCGGCGGAGAGAAACAGGCGATAGGCCGGATTTTCGCTCTCGTTCCAGTAGGGATAGCCGAGCGCATCCAGCGCCTGAACGAACCGGGCGCGCTCGTGAGGCTTGACCTCGATCCCCGCCAGGATGCGTCCGTAGTCGGCGCCGTGATTGCGATAGTGGAACAGCGAAATATTCCAGTCGGGCGCCAGGCTCTCGAGGAATTTCAGCAACGCGCCGGGACGCTCCGGAAATTCGAAGCGGTAGATGACCTCGTCCTTGAGCAGCGGAGCGCGACCGCCCACCATGTAGCGCACATGGTCCTTGGCCATCTCGTTCTCGCTCAGATCGAGGATCGGATAGCCTTCGCGCCGAAGCAGCTCCATGACTTCCCGCTTCTCGACCTCGCCGCGGCTCAGCGCGATGCCGACGAACAGTTGCGCCGGCGCGGTGGTCTCGGCAAAGCGGTAGTTGAACTCCGTGATCGCGCGCGAGCCGAGGATGCGGATGAAGTGCCGATAGCTGCCCGGCTTCTCCGGCACGGTCACGGCAAGCAGCGCCTCGCGATGTTCGCCGACCTCGGCGCGGTCGGCAATGGTGCGCAGCCGGTCGAAATTCAGATTGGCCCCGCTGTTGACGGCAATCAGGCTTCCGTCGCTGAGCGCGCCGCGCTCGGCGTAGGCCTTGAGGCCGGCGAGCGCCAATGCACCGGACGGTTCGGCAACCGATCGCACGTCGTCGAAGATGTCCTTGATGGCGGCACACATGGCATCGGTGTCCACCGTGACGACCTCGTCGAGCAGGTCGCGGCAGAGCCGGAAGGT
This sequence comes from Bradyrhizobium sp. USDA 4506, assembly GCF_054058795.1. NCBI lineage: Bacteria > Pseudomonadati > Pseudomonadota > Alphaproteobacteria > Hyphomicrobiales > Nitrobacteraceae > Bradyrhizobium > Bradyrhizobium sp. USDA 4506. The sequence goes on from NZ_JBSSBM010000002.1 coordinate 4,912,351, forward strand.
CTCGGTTCCCACCTTGCGGACCGCGACGCCGTCGGCGAACAGTCCGACCTGATCCAGCGCGACGACGTTGCCCTTGGCGAGCGCGGCCGCCATCGACGCGGCGTCCGCCGGCTCGACGCCGACGACCTTGATCGACGGGCTGAGGAATTTCACGAAAGCGGCCACGCCGGCCGCCAGCCCGCCGCCGCCGATCGGCACGAAGATCGCCTCGATCGGATCGGGATGCTGGCGCAGGATCTCCATCCCGACCGTGCCCTGGCCGGCGATCACATCGGGATCGTCGAACGGATGCACAAAGGTCAAGCCACGCGCAGCCTCGATCTCCCTGGCCTTGGTTTGCGCGTCGTCGAACGTATCGCCATGCAGGACAACATCACCGCCCAAACGCCGGACGGCCTCGACCTTGATAGCGGGCGTCGTCCTCGGCATCACGATCGTCGCCGGAATGCCGAGCTTGCGCGCCGACAGCGCGACGCCCTGGGCATGATTGCCCGCCGACGCGCAGATCACGCCCAGCCTGCGCTGCGCGTCCGGCAGCCTGACGATCTTGTTGTAGGCACCGCGAAGCTTGAACGAGAAGATCGGCTGGAAGTCTTCCCGCTTCAGCAACACCGTGCGCGACAATCGTTCGGAGAGCCGCGGCATCGGGTCGAGCGGCGTCTCGACCGCCACGTCGTAGACCCGGGCGGTCAGGATGCTTTGGGCGTAGTCGCGGAGCGCGTTGGCGGCAGCGGTCATCAGGTCGCTTCTGTCGATGGGGAGGCAATCCATATCGGTTGCACCTGCCCATCGTCGGCGCCGACCTGGCGAGCAGACGACACGGAGCCGCCGCTACATCCAGATCGAAGCATCGCATGGCCGAAGGCTCGCGTGAAGCCAAGACCGCCGGATCAATCGCCTGGCAGAACGCATATGAAGTCATCTGGGCCGTCGCAGGCGGGCGTTGCCAAAATATCGAAAACAACCCCATGCAAAGGAGCCGGCGGCGGCCGGCGTCGACCGGACAAACTTGACACGTCGGGCAACTCAGGGATATATTTCTAATATTCCGAACTTGACCCCCGCAGCTGAATCGGTGCCCCAGCCAAAAATGCCGCCGTGGCGTTGACCGCTTCACGCCATGAGACGCGATGAATTCCATTCCCTGCCATGGTCACCGGGCGCTTCCCAGTCCGATTCGGAGACGATCAGGGTGTCCTCGAGCTTGATGTAGCCACGCGTTGGATGCAGCAGTGCGGTCTCGATCGAGATCACCATTCCGCGTTCGAGCGGCCGGTCGGCGTCGTACGGCGCGTAAGGAACCGGGCCGTTCGCGGTCAGGCGCGGCGCTTCGTGACTGACGAGCCCAATGCCGTGTGCGGTGAAGTCGAGCACGGCGCGATGCGGCGAGGCTTTGACGGCCGCCTCGCCCGCCGCGATGATGTCGCCACCCATGGCGCCCGGCCGGATCGCGCGCCGGGCCAACTGCTGGACGTTCTCGATTTCCTGTAGCAACTCGCGCAGCTCGCTGTCGGGTTCACCCAGGATGCCCATGCGGCTGAGGTCACCGATGTAGCCCCGGTAGTTTCCGCCGGAATCGATCGAGATCACGTCGCCTTGCACGAGACGCTGGCTGGAAGGCGCGCGGTTATGGCTCTTGCCCGCGGCAATCAGGCAATATTCGAAGACCAGATCGCGCTCCTGCTCCTCGCGGCGCAGACGGGCGACGACGTCGTTCTTGGTCATGCCCGGCGCGCAGCCACTGAAGGTGGCCATCATCGCATCAACGACCCGTTCGGAAGCCTCTCTGATGAGGTCCAGTTCGGCGGGAGACTTTACGGCACGCAGACGTTCCAGCGAGAAATGGGCCTCGCGGAATTCGACGTCGCCAAGGCCGGCATACAGATGATCCCTGGCGTCGGCCGGCAGGAAGCCAGCCTCGATGCCGACGCGCCTGGCCGAGCCCGCGAGCTTCTTCACATGATCAATCGCGAGGCCGATCGCATCGATCGTTCCCCACGCCTCCGCCTTGACAACCGGCGTCCATATCCGTCCGAGCGCGTGCTCGAACTTTTCCATGCGGTTGCCGATGTAGGCGGAATTTTCCGGGTGTGCTTTCTGATAGACGAACACCGGCAGATAGCGGCTCGTGCCAATCGCCTCCATGACGTCGAAGAAGAAGAAACGATATCCACCGAGCAGATACTGCACATTGTGACGCGAGGTGACGATCAGGACATCGAGCCCCGCTTCATCCATCAGCCGATCGAGCTTTGCAGTATCGAACGGCGCCGCCGCTGCGATCGTGTCGAAAGCGTTGTCCATGGTATGACCTTTCGTCTTTCACTGTCCCGCTGCCGGTTTTGCGGCCAGCGATTTCGGTGCGGCGCTCGCGCCCGCGTTCTCGCCAAACAGAACCACCGGGCGCCCGTGCGGCTCGACGCCGAGGAACGTAAAGGCAAGGCCGATCAGGAGGCCCGCGCCGGCAAGAAAGCAGAACGCCGGCAACACCGCCGCAGCGGTCGCACTTGGATGCACGAGATTGTCAGCACCGGCGATCAATGCGAGACACAGGGGACCTACGATCTTGCCGATCCCATTCGAGAGCTGGGCAAGGCCGACTGCGCGTCCCGAGAGCTGAACCGGGAAGATTTCCGCCGGATAGGGTCCGATGTTCGAAAATCCGCCATCGAAGAACACGGCGCCGACGATCAGGAAGACCAGGAACAGCGGCACCGAGCCGGCAAAGTCGTTGTGAAAATAGGCGGCGAGAGCCAGCGACACCGCGGTGCCATAGCCCATCAACTGGCCACAGGGCTTGCGGCCGATCCGATGGGCGAGGAAGGCGAAGCCGGTCCGGCCGAGCACGCCGGCGAGGCTGACATAGATGAACATCTTTGCCGCATCCTGGGGCGCGACGCCGAGCAGCAGCGCCGCGATCGTCGGCCCCCACAGGAACACGCCGTAATTTGCCGTGCTGGCGCCGAACCAGATCAGGACTGTCAGCCAGAAGCGCCGCTGCTCGGCAAAGAGATCGGCAAATGTCGCCGGGCTCGCCGGCGGCAGCGTAGGCAGCACGAAGGACTCGGCACCGACCCGGTAGAGTTTCCGGATGCTCGCCTGCGCCTCGCGCACGCGGCCCTTGCTGATCAACCAGCGCGGCGATTCCGGCATGACGATCATGGTCAGAATTCCGAGGAGGATCGGCAAGAAGCCGACCGCCGCCAATCCGCGCCAGCCGACCAGCGGCAGCAGGAAGCTCGCCGTCACCGACGCCGACAGCACGCCAAAGGCGACCGGGACGACCACGAGACTCGTGACCAGCGTGCGATGGCGGGTCGGTGCGAATTCGACGATAGCAGGAACCGCCGCCGCAGCTCCAGCGGCAAGGCCGAAGCCGACGAAGAAGCGCAGGATCGCAAACGCAACCCAGCCGTCTTCCGGAATGAACGCGATCGCGCCCGAGGTCAGGCCGCAAATCATAACGCCTGATATCGCCAGCGGCTTGCGTCCGAAGCGATCCGCGAGGATGCCCGCGACGAAGGCGCCCAGCATCGCCCCGATGCCGGCGCTCATCAGCATGATCGAGGTCTGCCCGAACGTCAGGTGCCATTTCGGCGCCAGCACCGAGACCAGAAATCCGACCACAAAGAAATCGAAGAAATCGACCACGCCGGTGACGGCGAAGATGATGATCGATAGCCAATAGCGCGTCGTTACCGGCGCTTCGTCGAACGGCACCGCACTCGTTTGCTCCGCCATGGTCTCCCCCTGTTGTTGTCAAGCCGCCTTCTTGTTTGAATTCAGAAATGCCGTCACCGCCTCCGCCACCCGCTCGGGGGCCTGGATCGACGCGACATGGCCGACGCCTGCGATGGTCCTCGTCTCGACGCGCGCAAGATCGCGGGCGAGCGCAAATGTTTCGACATTCGGGATCAGCCGGTCATCACTGCCCGCCAGCAAGAGCGTCGGGCGATCGAAGCCGGTCAGATCGGCGGCGACAGGCTGCGCAAGCAAGGCGCCGCGGCGCGCCTTCTGTCCCTCGTCGCGGCTCGAGCCACGGAAGATCTCGATCAGCTCAGGCCGCGTGCGCAGGTATGCCGGCGGAAAGAAGAATTCGGAAATCTTCGACGCATTGGCGATGGTATCCGCGCGCCAGGAAGCGAGCTTGCGGAACACATCCGCATTGACGTCGAGTGGACTTCTGTTGACCTTCCAGGTGCTGCTCAGGATCAGGCGGTCGATGCGATCGGGATGACGGGCCGCCAGCACCTGCGCGATCTGCCCACCCAGCGAGGTTCCGAAGACATGGGCACGATCGTAACCGAGCCCTCCGACCAAGGCCGCGGCGTCGTCGGCCAAATCGGCCAGCGAATAGGACGACGGAGGGTTTCGGGTGGCACCGGAGTCGCGCTGATCATAGGCGATCACCGTGAAGTTCGCCGCAAGGACAGGCGCAAGGCCGTCGAACATCGCATGATCGGCCTCGCCGCCATGCAGCAGCACGATCGGCTCGCCGCGCCCGGTTTTCTCAAACGCCGTGACGACGCCGTTGGACTCGAACGATTGCATCGGGGTCCCCGCTAATGCAGCAGCGTTGAAAGCGCGCCGGCCAATTCCTTCGCCGGATCCGACGGCAGCCACGGCATTCGCCAGGCCACATGTCCATCGGGGCGCACCAGCACAGCGCCGCGCATGCCCAGTTGGAATCCGTCCGCCGGATCGGCCGACGGCAACTGCTTCAGCGACAGCGGCAAGGCTGTCTTCTCCGACACCTGCTTCCCCGCCTCCAGCCACTCGCTGCCGAGCGGCCCCGTGACGATGGTGAACTCTTTGTCGAACCAGTCGAGCGTCGATTTCTTGCGCGAAGGCTCGAGCCAAATGTGCGGAAATCGCGCGCCGGGACGATCCGTCGGCGTGTAGTAGCGGGAGTTCAACGCCTTCGCGACGGTGCCATCGGGGATCACCGCGCCCTCCTCGTAATTGTGGCCGAGGTTCTGCCCGATGCTATGCAAATGATTGTCCATGTCGTTGATCCAGAACCTGATCCGGTCCGGATTGCGCGATCGCACGGCATCGTCGGTCAGCCCAAATCGCAATCTGTTGCCGTAGCTGAAATTGGCATTGGATTGCGCGATCGGACGTCGCTCGCTGGAATAGCTGTCGAGCAGCTTTTCGTCCGCAAGGCCCTTCAGCACGAAGGCCAGCTTCCAGGCGAGGTTATGCGCGTCCTGAACGCCGGAGTTCAGGCCGAAGCCGCCGGTGGGCGGAAAGCGATGCGCGCAGTCGCCGACCAGAAACACCCGGCCCTTTCGAAAGGTCTCGGCCACCTGCATGCTGACCCGCCAGATCGAGCGGTTCAAAAGCGTGACATCGAGATCGGGAATGCCGACATGGCCGCGCGCGATCTCGATGAACTCCTGGTCGGTCCAAGGCCGTTCGCGATCGTCCTTGCTCAGGCCGATTTGCGTCACGGTCAGCCAGCGATCCCGACCATTGGTGTTCAGGATGCCGGCGCGCGGCAGGTCGGGCTTGTCCGGGACGATGATGAAACCGGCGGCCTCGCGCGCGATCGACAGCCGCGACAGATCGGCACGCCAATACTCGTTCGACATCACCGCCAGCGTCGAGGGCCCGACCATCTCGATCCCGGCGCTGCGCCGCGTCTGGCTCCCGGCGCCATCGGCTGCGATCAAATATGTCGCCGTCCACTGCGTCACTTCGCCGGTCTTTTCGCAACGTGTCGCGACGTTGACCCCGCTGTTGGTCTCCTCGAACGATTCACAGGCCGTGTTGAACAGGACCGTGGCGTGTTTGGACTTTTCGACCACCCGCAGAATTTCCTCCTCGACGGCGTCCTGGGCGACCAGGCTCTTCCAGGCGGGGGTATGCCCGACATTCGGTTCGGGACGGGTGCGGCCGAACTCGTGGCCCGCGATGCTGTCGAGGAACACGAACATGTCGGAATTGTCCTGCAGGCCGCGGTCGCGGATCGCCTGCTCGATCCCCCACTGCCGGAAGATCTCCATGGTGCGGACCCAGCAGCCGCGCGACTTGGGATGATCCGTCGTCGTCGGGCTCTTCTCGACCACCACGCAGTCGATGCCGAAGCGATCGAGCAGCAGCGACATCGCAAGGCCGACCGGCCCGCCGCCGGCAATAAATACGGACGTCTGGCGTGCCTCATCGGTGGCGATGCCCATCCTCGTCTCTCCTCCGTTTGATCGTTGCGAGGAGACTGCGCCTTTTTTGGTATCTCACAAGAATATGTTTGATATGGTAACCATCTCGATTTGAGATGGAGGCCCGTCATGGACCTGCGGCAGATCCGCTATTTCGTCGCCGTCGCCGAGCGTGGCGGCTTTGCCGCCGCCGCGAGCACGCTGAACGTCGCCCAGTCGGCACTCAGCCGCCACGTCAAGGAACTCGAGGACGAATTGGGCGGCGCCTTGCTCGAACGCGGCGCGCGCGGTGTCTCGGTCACGGAATCCGGCAAGGTGCTGCTCGCGCGCGGGCGCTGGCTGCTCGGCACAATCGACGACATCAAGGCCGAGGTGCGCACGGAAAACCGCGAGCCGAGCGGTACGGTGCGGATCGGCGCGCCGCCGAGCCTCGGCGATATCCTCTACCCGCCGCTGGCCCAGACCTTCGTAAGGCAGTTTCCACGCGTGAGGCTCGAACTGAGCGAGGGCCTGACTGAGAACGCGTCCGACCGCCTGCTGCGCGGTGAACTCGATCTGGCGATCGTGACGACGCCATCCCCCAACGACCATCTCGACTATGAGACGCTGGTCGTCGAACAGGTGTTCCTGATCGGACCGTCGCGCGACCCGCTGCTGAAGCGCGGCCGGCTGACCCGCAAGGAATTCGACGCCCTGCCATCCGCGGTGGCCCCGCTCAGCCGCAACCCATTCCCGTCAACCATGCTCTGCGCGGTGCGGGTCGACAACAGCACACCGATGAAACGCATGGTGGCATCGGGCCTCGGCTACGCGCTGCTACCATTCTCCGGCATTCACCAGGAGGTGGCTGCCGGCGTGCTGTCGGCGGCGCTGTTGCCGTGGATGCGCGCCGAGCGCGTGCTGGCGCTGCCGCGCGGACGGCCCGTGAGCCGGGCCACGCGTGAAGCGATTGCCGCCTTGAAGAAGATCTGTCGCGCCCTGATCGATGAGGGAATTATCCTGACTGCACCGGCGCGCAAGACCTGAGTACGCCACTCCAAACGATCGGCTGATTCCGCGCTGTACGCGCGGGCCTCATTCGCTGCATCCGGCCGCCCGTTCCAGACGGTCGGCCCGTCCACCGCGTCCGGCTCCGACTTCCCAGCCCGCCAATCCGTCTTGACCATAGTTGTCATGACAACTATAGAGTCATTCCAAGATTGGCGATCAAGCCGGCTGTTCCCGCCGTGAAAAGACGCGAGCCGTGAGCGGCTCTGCGGGCGACTTTTCGTGGCCGGCGGTTAGTCGAAGGGAGGACGTTATGAACGCTGCTTCGCAGACCCATGCGGCAAGGCTGAGCGAGATTTCCCGGCTCATCGACGACCGCCCCGGCGAACGCATCTTTGAAGTCGATCGCCGGATATTCACCGATCCGGACGTGTTCGACGCCGAACTGCGATATATCTTCGAGGCCACGTGGAATTTCATCGGCCTGGAATCCCAGATCGCCCGGCCCAACGATTTCGTCACCACCCATATCGGCCGACATCCCATTCTGGTGATGCGGAGCACTGAGGGCAAAGTCGGCGCGTTCCTCAACACCTGCCGGCATCGCGGAACGATCGTCTGTCCGTTCAAGCAGGGCCGGCAGAAGTTTCACGTCTGCCGCTATCACGGCTGGGCCTACGACTCGGGCGGGCGCAACATCTCCGTGACGGAGGAAGCGAGCGGGCAGTATCCGCCGTCGTTCTCGAGCAGCAATCACGACCTTCTTCCGGTCGCGCGGCTGGGCTCGTATCGCGGATTCCTGTTCGCGAGCCTCTCGGCCGACGTTCCGGCGCTGGAGGAATTTCTCGGCGACACCCGCGCGTTCCTCGACCTCATCATCGATCAGAGCGACAGCGGTGAGGTCGAATTCGTGCCGGGCGCCAGCACCTACACGTTCGATGGAAACTGGAAGCTGCAGTTTGAGAACGGTCTCGACTACTATCACTTCGCGACCACGCACAGCTCCTACGTCGATATCCTGAAGAAGCGCAATGCAAGCGCCGGACCGGATGCCGGATTCACTGCGGAGCCGGAAGGCGAGCAGGAAGGGCAAGGCAGCTTCAGCTTCGATTACGGTCACGCCGTCAACTGGTCGATCAAGCGCACGCAGCTCTATGGCCGGCCGCTCGGCATGGATCCGGCGCGTCTCGATGCGGTGCGGCAGCGCGTCGGCAGCACCCGCGCCAAATGGATGCTGCGCCAGCGCAACCTCACGATTTTTCCGAACCTGCAGGTCATCGACATCCTGTCGGCGCAGGTGCGAACCTGGCGGCCGCTGGCGCCCGACAAGACCGAGATGGTGTCGCATTGCCTTGCTCCGGTCGGCGAAAGCGCCGCGGCGCGCACGCTTCGTATCCGCAACTACGAAGATTTCTTCAATGCCTCCGGGCTGGCAAGCTCGGACGACAACGTCATGTATGAGTTCTGCCAGACCGGCTACAACGCGACGACCGCCGCGCCGACGCAAGGTTATCTGCGCGGCGTCGCGGAGGTCGGCCACGGCGAGAGCGCGCACACGCACGAGCTCGGCATCACCCCTTCCGAATGGTCGTTCGGCCCCGCCAGCTTCGGCGGCGAGACGAATTTCCATCCCGGGTATCGCGAGTGGCGCAGGCTGTTGCAGCACGCCGCCGGGGAGACCGCGTGATGGTGGCCGACGCAATCAGGGAAACCGATACCCACGCGGTCGCAGCCGCGGTCATCTTTCGCGAGGCCCGCCTGCTCGACGCCGGCGAATGGTCCGACTGGGTCGCGATGTACAGCGAGGATGCCGTCTATTGGGTGCCGGCATGGCTCGACGAGTACACCACCACCAATGATCCCGACACGCAGGTCTCGTTGCTCTACCACGATGCGCGGCGCGGACTGGAAGAGCGGATCGCGCGCATCGAGTCGCGCAAATCGATCACCGCGCTGCCGCTGCCGCGCACCGTGCACCAGATCTCGAACCTGGAAGCGTCGGAAGCCGGCGCCGATCAGATCACCTGCCATTCGGTGTTCTCGGTCCACGTCTACGACCCGCGCATGGCCAAGGAACATCTGCGGCACGGGCGCTACGAGCACACGCTGCGGCGTGACGGCGAGACCTGGAAGATCGCGCGCAAGGTCATCACGCTGGTCAACGACCGCGTCCCGACCGTGCTCGATTTCTACAGCATTTGAGAGGGCACATGACGGACGATCAGGGAACCTGGCACGAAGCGGCCGCACTCAGCGCGCTGAACGAAGGCGAGCCGTACGGCATCGAAATCGGCCGCCACCACATCGCGCTCTATCGCGTCGGCAATGAGTACTACGCCACGAACAACATCTGCACGCATGCGGAGGCGCTGCTGTCCGACGGCATTCTGGACGGCTGCGAGATCGAATGCCCGCTGCATATGGGCCGCTTCGATATCCGGACCGGCGAGGCGTTGACCAGCCCCGTCGAGATCGACATCCGGACGTATCCGGTACGTGTGACAGGCGACAGGCTCGAAGTCTGCCTGCCCGCATAAGAGAACCATCAAAAATCGAGAACCGGGGGAAACAGGGATGACCGAAGTCGTGATGGACAAGGCGGCAATAACGACCGCCGATCCGCAGATCGAACGCACCACAATCCGCAAGGTCGCGCTACGCCTGATGTGGTTCGTCATGGCGATGTATTTCCTCGCCATTCTCGACCGCGGAAACATCTCCTTTGCCGCACTGCAGATGAACAAGGAGCTCGGGCTCAATGCCGAGAAGTTCGGCATCGCGGTCGGCATCATGTACTTCACCTATTCCATCTTCGAGATCCCGAGCAATCTTATCCTCAGCAAATACGGCGCGCGCATCACGCTGACGCGGATCGCGATCCTGTGGGGCATCGCCACGATGCTGATGGCATTCACGCAGGGCCCGCTCAGCCTCTATGCATTCCGCGGCTTCCTCGGATTTGCCGAGTCCGGCCTGTTTCCCGGCGTGATGCTGCTGCTGAGCCTCTGGTTTCCGTTCAGCTACCGCGCCCGCTACAACGCGATGTTCAACTATGCGGTGCCGATCTCCTATATCTTCGCCTCGCTGATCTCCGGCGCGATCCTCGAGCTGAACGGGGTGTTCGGCATCTCGGGCTGGAAATGGCTGTTCATCCTCGAAGGCCTGCCGCCCGTCATTCTCGGGATCGTCGGCATTTTCTATCTGACCGACCGCCCGCAGCAGGCGAGCTGGCTGTCGACGGCGCAGCGCAACTGGCTGACCAGCGCGCTGGAGCGCGACGCCAAGGCGACCGGGGTGGTGCATGCCGAAGGCGTGCTCAGGACCATCACCAAGCCGATGGTGCTGCTGTTCGGCCTGTGCAATTTCGGCCTGTTCTGCGGCCTGGCATCGCTGTTTCCCTGGCTGCCGCAAATCATCAAGTCGTTCGGGCTGCCGAATTCACAGGTCGGTTTCGTGACCGCGATCCCGCCCGTCGCCGGCCTGATCGGCATGATCGCGTTGTCGCGGCACTCCGACCATGTCGGTGAGCGCTTCTATTATGCGGCCATGACCTTCGTGATCGCAGCGGCCGGCTTCGCGATGGCGGCCTTTTCAACATCGCCGGTTTGGATCATCATCGGATTCATGGTTGCCAATGTCGGTGTCTATGGTACGCAGGCCGTGTTCTGGACTATTCCCCAGTCCTACATGTCGCGGCAGAGCGCGCCGGGCGCGATCGGCCTGGTCAGCACCATCGGCAGCATCGGAGGCGCCACCATCCCGATCGTGATCGGACGCGCCAAGGACGCCTCGGGCAGTTTCACCACCGGATTCCTCGTGGTAACAGGCGTTCTCCTGGTCGCGGCGGCGTTGGTCCTGATCGCGCGCACTCAACTCGTGAAAGAATGAAGAGCCGGACTGGCGCAAACCGCAACAGAGCCCCTGACCCGCGCCGCGCCGCGCAAGGGAACACGGGCTCGGAGCTGGTGATCGATTTCGAACGTTACGTGCCCACGGTGCTGTCCAGCCTGGTCGCGAAGTTGCGCGCCAATGCCAATGCCTTCTTCCCGCAAGCCTACGGCGTATCGCTCGCGGAATGGCGGGTGCTGTCTTTTCTCAGGGAGCATGAGCCGGCAAGCGCCTACGACATCTGGACCAATGCGCAACTGGACAAGGCCGTCGTCAGCCGCGAGACGGCCTCGCTGAAGAAAAAGGGCCTGATCGAGCTGACGCCGGTGCGAGGCAGCGCCCGGAACCGGACCGAGATCCGGCTGACATCGCAGGGCGTGGCGCTGCTCGACCGCAGTCTGGATGAAATCCTGCGCCGGCACAGCAACCTCACGGCCGGTCTCGACGCCAAGGCGCTGGAGAGTTTCTTCCGGGTCGTGGCGCATATCGAGCACCGCATTCCCCACATGGCCGACCAGACCTCGAACGCCGTGCCGGCCCATGCGCCGGTCAAACGCATTGCGAAGCGGAGGCCGCCGACCGGCGCCTAGCGACACTTGTCCGGTGAGGAACCCGCGTAATTTATGTTTCAGTAAGCAAGTTGTAGCTAGGATCGATCAGTGAGTTGCGTATGGGAGACTTCCAGTGATCGACTTTGACGAACTTCGTAGTATCGCCGCGGATGTTCGTATCTTTATCGACGCGTCGGAAGACAAGGGTGGCGCCTTGAAGGCCATCATCGAGGCCTACGACGTCGTTCTGGGGATTTTCCCGGCCGGCCAGGGAATGGATCTTCACGTGGTCAAGGGCAACGAGGTCCTCAATCATATCGCGCAGACCCAGGCCTCGTCGGGCTTTACCCACACCGCCATCGCATTCCAGACCCGTGAGCAGGCTGTTGCGCTTCAGCAACTGATGGCCGCCTAGCCACCGGCGTTACGCGCCCCTGTTGCGGGGGCGGCCGAAACGATCGCATCGGCGATCGCGCGACCCGATCGACGACCGAAGCGGCCCTGGACGATCGAGGGTCGGATCAAAATTCCTCACCCTGCATCTCAGGGCACCGGTAGATCAAGCAACGGTTGCTGAACCGCGTTGCGCAGCCGTTCAGCATGGTATTGCGCGACGCAATCCCAGGGGTACTCGACCAGGAAATCGGCAATGCGCAGCGTCGCCGCGGCGGGCTCCGCGTACCGGATCGAACTGTAGACGGCTTCCCAGCGCGCGCAGAACGTCAGCTCCGAATCGCCGCGCTCGCCGCACAGCTCGTAGACCGTGATCGCGTCGGCAAAGCCCTTCGGCCGGATCTGGTCGACGCTGCGGAACGCGAATCTGTGTTCGGCACGCGCCTTCACGGCTGCACTCACCAGGACCTGCGTGCCGTAGTTCTTGTTGAGGCCTTCGAGACGCGAGGCCAGATTGATGGTGGCGCCGAGCGCGGTGTAGCTCATGCGGGCCGCGGAGCCGACATTGCCGACCACGGCATCGCCGAGATGCAGGCCGAACCGCGTGCCATAGGCCGGCCAGCCTTCGCTGCGGAAGGCCCGGTTGAGTTCGGCATTGCGCTGAACGCAGTCCAGCACGGCCTCGCAGGCATGAACGACGTGGTCGGGATCCTCGTCCGGCGCGTTCCACAGCGCCATCACGGCATCGCCGATGAACTTGTCGATGGTGCCATGGTGTTTCATGATCGCCTCCGACATCGCGGCGAAATAACGCGAGGTGAAGATCATGACCTGGGAGGGGTCCGCCTTCTCGGTCTTCGCGGTGAAGTCGGCGACGTCGGTGAAGAGAACCGTGACCTCGCGCCTGATGCCGCCGAGCTGCAGCGAGGCTCCGGACTGCATCAGCTGACGGACGATCGGCTGCGGAATGAAGCTTGAGAAGTTGCGTACGACGGTGCGCATCGTAAACACCGAGCGGCCCAGTTCATCGATCTCGTCGATGGCCGATTGCATCCGCGGCCGGTCGGCGAGCTGAAAGCGCTGGATCTCGTCGGTCTGCCGCGCCAGCTCGCGCAGCGATCGGGCGAGCAGCGAGCCGAGCCAGAACGCGAACGGCAACATCGCGATCACAAAGCCGAGCGCGACGGCGAACAGCGCGCGCCGCTCCGAGATGATCTTGGCGAAGAACTCGTCGAGCGGGGCGACCACCGCGAGGTGGATGTTAGCCGCACCGGCCGTCTCGATGCGGTGAAAGGCCGCGACGAGGGTCCGTCCGTCAGCGTCGGTGAAGAACTGCTGGGCGAGCCCGTCGCTGCGCCAGGCCTGGATCGCCGCGGACAGGCCGGGAAGCTTGAGGACGTCGATCCGGGGCAATGCGTCGCTGCGTTCCGTCATCAGCTCGCGCATCTCGGGATGCCCGACGATACGGTCGGCGTCGTTGAACAGGAAGGCCAGCCCGGATTTTCCGAGCTTTTGCCGGCTCAGCATCTCCTCGAGGCGATTGAGCAGCAGGTCGGCGGCCACCACCCCGCGGCGGCCCTCCCTGAGCGGCGTGCGCAGCGTGTAGCCGGGCTCCCCGGTCGCGTAGAACACATAAGGCCCGGTGAGCAGCGTCTTGCGATCCTTTAAGGCATCGACATACCAGGGACGCTGCCGCGGGTCGTAGCTGTGCGGCCCCGTCACCTTCGCGACCTGGGTCAGGTTTTCCGACAGGAACAGCGTCACCGGTGCCGCGGCGGCCGCCCCGGAGCGGGCAATGACGACGACGCGGTAGACGGCGTCGGCGGCGACATTCAGCGCCGTGCGGAATTGCGGCTTGGCGCGATCGATGACGTCCATCTCAAGGAAGGAGCCGTCTTCATAGCCGACATAGAGGTTGAAGATCTGCGGATTGTTGCGCAACATCGAGGCGAGCAGCGCGTAGAGCCTGACATTATCGGCGACGTCGGCCTCCTGGATGGCCGGAATTCCCGCCAGGATCTCGAGGCTGTCGCGCACATTCTTGAACTGCGCGTCGATGCGATCGGCGCCGATTTGCCCCACCTTGTCGATGAAGGTGCTCGCAGCCATCTGCGTGATCGACGAGACCCGCCTGAAACTGAGATAGACCAGCGTCAGTCCGACCACCAGCACCGCGGCAATGACCACCGTGATGATCGATGTACGGAAGCCGATACGAACCGGCCCCCGGCCGGTCTCGCGCGCATCACTCATCGAGCTCGTCGTTCGCCTCCGCTAATATTTGCGCACGATCGGCTTCGTCGGTGTCGTAGCCGGCGCGGCCGGCGAGAGCTGGAACGTCACCCAGGCCGTCCACCCTTCGGGCCGATTCTCGGCGGCAAAATCCTTGTAGCCACGAAGGTTCAGATAGCCCTGATAGCCGTCGGCCACCGGAAAGATGAATCCGACCTGCGGGCCGATGCCGGCGACGCGTCCCTTGAAATCACCGAGCTTCGCGCCGGCACCGCTGTCTCCGGTGAGCTGCTGGAAATAGTAGCCGGCGACACCGACATGCACATTCTTGGCGACGAACTTCGAAAGTCCCCAGTCGACGTGGAAGTCGATGCCGTTCTGGTACTGCAGATCCTTGTTCATTCCGTTGTAGGTGACGCCCGCCAGCACCGAGAACTCCTGGCCGGTTTCCGGATTGAGATAGGTGTAGGCGCCGCCGACATCGATCGCAGTGAATCCGAAGCTGAGATTGGCGAGGCGGCTGCTGTCATAGGTCCCGCTCGGGATGTTGCCGAAGATGTAGACCATCTCGTTGTTGACACCCTGATTCCATTTCAGCGTGCCCTGGTAGAAGACATCGGAGACCGTGTTGCGGTTGTCGGTTGCGACGCCCGAGACCGTATTGCCCCGCGGCCCCGTCAACGTCGCGTCGACGCCGACGCCGACATTTCCCGGCGCGGCAAGGAAGGTTACGGCGGCCTGGCCCCCAAGCACCGACTGAGCCCAGGTGTAGGTAAATCCTTCCACGAGAACGTCGGCATGCGCGTTGAGACCAGCGACGACCGATCCGGGCACACGGTTGCCGATGACGAAATTCTTGCCCGCGTTGGCGCTTGTGTCGAGGTGAATGTAGATCGTCTCATAGGCCCAGCCGGGCATCGCCGGCGCCGCGGTCAGGCTCGCGAACGCGCCGGGCAGCCAGAAGCTCAATCCGCCGGCGTCGGCCGACGCCGTGCGCGGCGCTGCCGACAGTGCGAGTGCGCCAGCTATGCCCAGTGCGGCGCACCTGTGATTTCTGACCATCCTCATCCTGATCTCCCCACTTCGCTCAGGCCATCATAGCGGATTCGCTCGCGCTTCAGTTGACCGCCTGCGCCTCCGGGAACTTCCATTTGCGGTTCAGGATTTCCGCACGCGGCCGGTAGAGCCGGACCGTATAGTTCCAGCCCTTCATGGTCGGTAGGCAATTCGGGAGCTTGCCGTCGCAGCCGCCGAACTGGACCGCGATCGAGCCATCAGCGGACTTCTTTGCCGTGATGTTGTTCAGCGTGTAGGCGTCATAGGGATTCTTCTCGAAATATCCCTTGGCATTGTAAACGCTGATCGACCAGAACGCGTCGACGGGAACGTCGCGGACGGTCAGCTTGTAGACCGTCGTGCCGTCGTTTTTGGCGGGCGTGACGCTCAGATAGGTGGCGTCCTTGTCGGGATTGCCGCCCCAGCCGGCGGCGGTGCCGATCAAGTGCCTCACCGGGTCGACCTGCCCCTTGGCTCCGAACGCGCGGGCGAAGCCGCCGGTATGGTCATTCAACACCAAAAGCGCTTCGCGGATGCTCTTCTGGCTGGTCTGGTCCCAGTTCGGCACCTCGAACTTGCCTTGTGCCTTCTGGCTGACCTTGACCGCGTCCTGCAGCGCATGAACCTGGGCCACGTCCTTTGGATCGTTGGGATCGACCAGCGTGCGCAAAGCGAGCAGCATGTAACGCGTTCCGGCCTTCGCCTTGTTGTAGGTGAAGCTACCCGCGCGATATTCGATCTTGCCGACCACATAGTGATCCTCGTTGATCGTCATCAGCGAGCGGAAGCGTTTACCTGCATCCGGCAGCGTAATGGTCACCGGGCCGGCATCGAGGTCGAACACACCCGACGAGTAAAGCGTATCTCGATTCGCCCGGATCACCGCCTGCTTGTCGATCGACATCGGCTCGCGGCGATGGAAGAGCTTGCCGGTCCCGCCCGAATCCTTGACGTTGTTGCCGAAATAGAGATCGGACTCGGCACGGGCAAAATTGTCCACCGTGACAGGCACTGGCGATTGCGCGAGCGATGTGCTCTGGCCCGCGAGGCAAAGGACACCGGCCAACAGATATCTGAATTTCACTGCTTCACTCCATTTCCAACCGTGGCATTGATCTTTTCCACGTCGGGTAGCTTCCACACCTTGTCGAAAAACTCCTTCTTTGGCGCGTAGAAGCGCGCCATCAGCTCGAACTTGCGCGCGGGGTCGGTCGGCAGCCAGTTCGTCTCCTGCCCGGCCGGAGCCGCCGGCCCGACATAGATGTCGACTGAGCCATCTGGGTTCTTCTTCAGGTCGGGGATTTGCGAGGACCGGCTGGCCCGAGCGACGTTCTTGATCAGGGCATGGGTCTCGCGATCGTAGGCGGTCACCGACCAGTATTGTTCGACCGGAACATTGGCCGGGACGTTGAGGCGGTATGTCTTGCTGCCGTCGAAGGCATCGCCCGCCTTGTCGCGGATCGAGATCGCATAGAACTGACCGGCGCCCAGGCGCTTGATGCCGATATAGGCGTAGCTGTAACCGAGCGCGCGACTATCGGTCGGGTATGCGTTCGGATCTGCGAACCCATCGGCGTAGGCCTTGACGACGTCCGGCGGCGCCGGAAGTGTCCAGCGGCTGGTCTCGGAGAAGAACGGCGGCAGGCCGGCGTCGTATTTCGCCGCCAGCCAGGCGCCCGCCTCCTTCGCCGCCGAAGCAAGCACCGTCTTCATCGCCTCGGACGGCGCGAACGGCTTTCCCTTCTCGATGCCGATCGACTTCAGGCTATCGATCATCACCCGATCCCGGTCGATCCACGGCTCGTCTTGTATGATGCGATTCAGATGCTCGAAGAAAGCCGCGTCGTAGCGAATGGTGGAATCGAAATCGATGTCCTTCACGTCGCTGAACACCGTCGCCGGCGGGCGGGCCGCCTGCGCCAGGGGATAGACCTTCATGCGCCGGCCGTAGGCGATCGCGGCCTGGACGTCGGCGTCGCCGTGGCTCTTGAGGTTGGAGCGCAAAAGCATGTAGCCGCCGAACGTGTCGGACTGCAGCGCGATGTAGCCGTCGGGCTTCGGACCGTTGTAGCCCGGCGGCAGAATCAGGAACTTGCCGCCGGCACCCTTGTCGACGCCGAGCAGGCCGGCATCCTCGAGCGGCATCTGCCAAACCGTGACGATATTACCGTTGAACGATCCGTTCGCATCGCCAGGCGGAAGATCGAGCACGATCGGACCATTCCTCGTGTCGAAGAACGTCATGAAGTACAGCGCGTCCGGATTCGGCGTCAGCGTCTGGTTATGCCAATCAAGCGGACGCCCCCAATAGATCACCTGCCCCACCTTGCCCGGCGTCCTGGTCAGCATCTCCTGCCGCATCAGATCGGTATTGACCGCGGGAATGCCCCAGATCACGGCCTCGACAGCGCGGCGCTCGATCATGCGGCGGTTGAGATCGTCGCTGGACAGCGTTTGGGCATACGTTGATGCGGTCGCCATCATCAGCGCAAGTCCTCCGGCGATCAATGGCTTCATGACAATCTCCATCACTCAAAACGGATTCACATAATTGACGATCGCGAGCTGCCGCAGGATCACGCGGCGCACGACGTGGGTCGGCTTCAGATGGTCGGTGTAGATCGCCGCCGTTCCGGTCGAGCCGGCCGGCAGGCGGTTGGCGAACGCGGCATCGTCGAGCCTGACCCGCACGACGAAGGGCACCGCCTCGATCGCCTTCGGCGCAACGGCCGTGCCCGAGGTCGTGACCTGGCCGGTCGCGACCGCCTGCAGCACGCTTTCGACCTTCCCTGAGTAGATCTGCCCGGGCGCGAACTTGAAGGTCACCTCGACCTCCTGCCCGGGCAAAACGTAGCGCGCGTCGATCTGGTTGATCTCGACACCGATGATGGTGTTCGAGGTATCGATGAACGCCATCACCGGCGACAGCGGCAGGTTCGCCACCCGCGCGCCCTTGCGCAGCGCGAGGTTGGTGACGTAGCCGTCGGCCGGCGCCCGCACCACCGTCTTGTCGCTGTTCCACTGCGCGGCCTCGAGCTGGCCGCTGAGCTGGTCGACCTCGGACTGCCGCTGCTCGACGTCGAAGCCGCGGCCCGCATCGCGTTCGTAAAGCGTCGTCATCTGCGCAAGCCGCGTCTTCGAAAGCTTGAGCTGCGCCGTGATCGCCTTGACCTGCGCGTCATAGGGCGTCGGATCGATCTTGAAGAGAACATCGCCGGCCTTCAGCGGCGCGTTGGCGACGACGGGCACCTCGGTCACCTCGCCGGCGACGTCGGGCACGATCGACACCGCGTTGCGCACGACCAGCGCCGAGCCCTGCGGCGCGCCCCAGCCCATCGGCACCAGCAGGCCGAACATGAGCAGCACCAGCACGATGAAGGGAGACGCCTTCCAGAACAGGTTGAAGCGCACGATCTTGAAATGCACCAAGAGGAACAGCAACGCCAGATAGACGTTGAAGATCGCGACACCCATCACGCATCTCCCGTCCGGCGGGGCGCCGGCACATCGACATAGGCCCAGATGAACGCGAGCGGCCACAGCGCAAAGCCGCAGATCAGGGTGATCCAGCCGGCGACCATCACGGCCTGCGCATAGGGGTGGTTGCGCGATTTCGCGATGTGCCCGGGCAGCCAGCCGGCGATGCAGAACACGCCGATCGCGCTCGCGACCAGGATGACGAGCACGATCCAGGCGAAGATGTCGTAGCCGCTCATGGCTTCGCCTCCGTCGCGGCGCCGGTTAGAGGCGGAAAGATCTCCTTCCAGTCCTGCTTCATGTCGACCACGGTCCAGCCGCCCGCGGCAGCTGCGTCGAGCGCCTTGTCGAGCTTGCCGACGTTCGATTGCCGGTCGTAGGCGTATTCGCGAACCTCGTCGGTATGATGCACGATGCCGGCGAAGCGCGTGCCCGATCCCGCCATGGTCCATTGCAGCATCTGCAGATCGCCATCGGAGTTGCCGAACGCGAAGATCGGACGGCGGCCGATGAACCGGTTGATGCCGACCGGCTTGCCCGGGCCGTCATCGATGAACTCGACCTTGGCTTCTTTCATCAGGACGGGCTTGCCGTCGGCGCCGATCTGGAATTTCACCACGCCGGACGAGCCGACCACCTGCTCCGGCGGGATGCCGTACACCTTCTCCATCCATGGCCGCATGAATTCGACCCCGCCGCCGGAGACGACAAAGGTCTTGAAGCCGTTGACCCTGAGATAGGCGAGTAGCTCCAGCATCGGCTGGTAGACCAGGCTGTCATACGGCCGGTTGAAGCGCGGATGCCTGGCGGTCGCGAGCCAGACGCGCACCAGATTTGCGAACGCATCGGTGGTCATGCCGGCATGCGTCGCCATCACGATCTGCAAGAGGCCCTTCTCGCCGCTCGCGGCCAGCGCCTTGGTGTCCTTCTCGATAAGCGCCTTGAAGGGTTGCCGCGTCTTCCAGTCCGGATGCTCCGGCGCCATCGCCTTGACGCGGTCGAACGCGAAGGCGAGCTGGAAGTAGAACGGCTGCTCGGTCCACAGCGTGCCGTCATTGTCGAACGTCGCGATCCGCTCGGCCGGCGGCACGAAGTCTCGCCCGCCCTGTGTCGTGACGCGCGCGACGAAATCGACGATCGCCGATTTCGCCGCGCCGTCTTTCCAGGACGGTAAGGGATCGACCTGGCTCAGCGCGCGCGCCGGCGCCAGCGCGCTGAGCGGCAGGGCGATCAACGCGATCAGCAGCAATCTCTTCGAGACGGCAAAGGCACCAACATCGCGGCTCATCTCGCAGGCCTCCTCTGCCGGTTGAGCGACAGCACACGATCGTCAACCGGATTGAGTTGTCCCGGCGCCCTGTGCCTTGCGGCGCGCGCCGTCTCGTGTCGTATGCTGCGCCGGGCACCGCCGATGTGGCGTAGCAGCCGGTGCGGTGACCAGCGCGCTGCGCCGGCAGACGGCGCGAACAGCTCGCGCTCGACCGCGCCGATCTCGTCATCGAGCGCGGCATCATGGGCGACGGCCCTGAACGCCTCGACCGTATGCTGCGGCGCGACCGGCTCGAACCGCTGCAGCCAGTCGAGCAGCGCGAAGTAGACCGCCTTGGCATCGCCACGGCGCGCGGCGCGCCGCAGTTCGCTGAAGGCGAACGCTTCCGAGCGGAGATAGGCCTCGCGACGCCGGCGAAGACGCGCCGCGATCGCCCGCACCATCCGCGGCATCAGCCAGCCGAGCCCGGCAAGCGCCAGGAGCACGAGCGCGATCGACAGCCAGTGGTCGGCGACGACATCGCGCAGCGCGCCCCATGACCGGCGCGGGCCGGAGGTGCCGACGGAGGACGCACCGCCGGCCGCGGGGTTCGCCTCCACGTGCAGCGTCACCGGGTCGAGATGCGCCACATCGATGCTTTGCGCGCTGGTGTTCCACCAGCGCAGGTCGATCGGCGGCAGCACATAGTCGCCGGCCTTCTCGAGCATGTAGACGCCGCTGTCGGTGCGCGCCGAGGACAGCACATCGGTGCGCCCATCGGTCTTGTCCTGGAGCGACGGCTGCGCAGGGTAGAGCTTGAGCCCGTCGAACGCGCCGAACTTCACCGGCGGCAGCAGCATCGCCGGAATGCCCTCGGCCTTGATGGTGACGGTCCGCGTCACGGCATCCCCGGTCTTGAGCTGATCCGACGAGCGGTTGACGGTCTGCTCGATCGACAGATTGCGTGCGGCCAGGAACGGCTGCAGGGCGGAGGCCGCGTCCGGGATGAAGGCCTCAAATGCGATCGGCGGCAGCGCGAGCGTGGCCTCGCGCGTCGCCGGCGGCTCGGCGGCGTATTTGATGGTGATCGCCTGGCCGGCGATCGCGTAGCTGCCCGGCTCCTGTGGATGGATGGCGAATTCGAACCGGACGCCGGCATAGGTGACGCCGTCCCGCTGCTCGTTCTCGTTGATGCTCCGCAACTGACGGGTCACGGCATTGCGGACCTGGAAGTCGGGCAGCTCGGGCGGCGCCGTCATGTAATTCGGCGCCAGCACGTCGATCCGCAGCGTGGCCGCCTGCCCCACCACGACGCGTGACGGATCGATCGTCACCCGCAGGATCGGCTCCGGCGCGGCTTGCTGGGCGAGCGCCGCGCAGGGTATGAGCAGTCCGAGCATCAGGGCTACGGCGGCGCGCGGGAGCCTCATGGCTTCGCCCCCGCCGGCCGCGCCGCGTCCTGGATCGCGAATTTCAGCTTGAGGAAGTCAGCCGGCGTGGTCTGGACCTGGCGCATCCAGGCTTCGGCGGCGCCGGCCGTGGTGAGATCCGTCGGCTTCACCTCGATCCGCTTGCCGCCCTTCTGGGTCGGGTCGACCCGCATCTCGTCGGCCTTCTCGTCCGGCGGCGCGCTGTCGTCCTGCTCCTGCTTCTTCCGCTTCTCCTCTTTCGCCTTCAGCGCCGCTACCACGATGGCACGGTTGGTCTTCGCGGCGACATGGCCGGGCGCGATCTTCAGAACCTCATCATAGGCGGCGATCGCCTTCTCATAGGCGTGGTTCTGCGCCTGGGCGTTGCCCAGCGCGAAGCGTCCCTCGAGCGTATCGACATGCGAAAATTCCTGCGCGGCCGTCAGGAAGTCGAACGCACGATAGGCGGCGATGCCGCGCCACATCGGATCGGAGAAGCGCTTGGCCGCGGTGGCGTAGTCGCCGCGATCGAAGGCGATGCGTCCTTGCTGATCGGGTGTCAGCCACAGGTCGGCAAAACGGCGCGGCTCCTCCGCCCTCGCGGACGACACGTGCGACAGACAGACGAAGGCGACAACCCAGGCCACCGTGGTGCCGCGCCGGAACCAGAGCAGGCTGAGCAGTGCAATCGGCAGCAGCAGCCAAAAGCCCTCATCGCGCCATTGCGTACCGAACGCGTCACCCTGCGCGGCCTGATAGCGGGTTTCGATCCGGCGCTCGAGCGCCGCGATGTCGGCGCCGTCGATGCTGACCTCGACGACGTCCGATCCGAGCGCGAACCTTTCGCCCTTGTTCGGCGTGACGCTCAGCTTGACCAGGCCGTTCCGTCCGGCGGACTGACGAACCGCTCCCTCTTCGTCACCGCCGTCGTCGGCGACAAGCAGGATCGTGCCGGGCACCGTTTCGGTCGCGAGCGCCTCCGCTGCGAGCGCCACCGCCGCGACGGCGTTCTTCCCGGGCGAGGGCATCAGGCCTGGGGCAAGCGCGGCGAGGAAGGGTTCGATGACGGCGCGATCGTCGGTCAGCGGCATCACCAGATGCGCGGTGCCCGCATAGGCGATCAGTCCGGTGCGCGCGCCGGCGCGCGCCGCAAGCAGATCCCTGATCTTCTGCTTGGCGCGTTCGAGCCGCGTCGGCGCGACGTCGCTCTGTCCCATCGTTGCATCGAGCGACAGCGCGATCATCAGCGGCGCCTTGTCCTCGACGAAGGGCGGCAGCTCGCGCCGCCAGGTCGGGCCCGACAACGCGACGACGCCGAGCGACAGCGCGGCGGCGACCAGATAAAGCGGGCTGACGCCGCGTCCCGCGCCCGGTTGCACGATGAGATGGTTGAGCAGATGCGGCGCGATCACCCCGCCCCATTGCGCCTGCGGGCTCTGCCGCCACCGCACCCATGCGAAGACGGCAGCAACGGGAATCAGCGCGAGCAGCCACAGCGGCCGCAGCAGATGGAAGGGAATCGCGGCCGCGTCATGCATGGCCGGGCGCTCCCCTTCGTCCCAGCCCGCTTTCCAGCGAAAGGCCGAGCCACAGCAGCAGCGACAGCACCACGGCGGCGCCGAGCGGCCACTGGAACAGCGGCTGCTTCGGCCGCCATGACAGCGTATCGAGCTTGGCCGGCGCGAGACGGTCGATGTCCGCGTAGATCGCCTGCAACTGCGCACCGTCCTCGGCACGGTAGAAATGGCCGCCCGTCGTGGCGGCGACCGACCGCAGGACGCCGAGATCGACGCGGTTCTCGCCCGTCGCGGCCGGATCGCCGACGCCGATCGTGTCGATCACGAGGCCGTTCTGGTGCGCGATGTCGGCGGCATGCTCCGGAGGGACGCGGCTCGCCGTATCGTTGCCATCGGTGAGCAGGACGAGAAGCTTTTGTCGCGCCTTGCTTGCCTCGAAGGTCTTGATCGCAAGCCCAATGGTGTCGCCGATCGCGGTCTGCTGTCCGGCCATGCCGACCTCGGTCTGCGCCAGCAGCGCGGTCGCGGTCTGCAGATCCTGCGTGAACGGCACCTGCACATAGGCCCTGGTGCCGAACAGCACCAGCGCGACGCGGTCGCCGTGCCGCCGCGCGATGAAATCCGCGACCACACGCTTGACGCCGTCGAGCCGCGTCAGCACCGCGCCGTCGCTGCCGCGGAAATCGCGCTGGTCCATCGAGCCGGAGATATCGATCGCGAGCATGAGATCGCGCGCCGAAACCTCGCGTGTGACGGGATCACCGACCCATTGCGGCCGCGCCAGCGCCGCGACGACGAGCGCCCAGATCAATGCGGCCGTCACCATCTGGATGCGCCGCCGCTGCAGCACGACGGCGCCGCGCTGCGGGGTCTGCCCGGTTGCCGCCGCAAGGCGGTCGAAGAACGGCACCATCACCGAGGCCTGCCGCGCGCGATACGGCGGCAACAGCCACCACACGAGGATCGGCAGCGGCAGGAGCGCGAGCATCCAGGGCCATGTGAACTCAAACATGGTGCCCCCTGATCCAGCGCCGCACCAGATCCTGCAGCGCCGTTAGATCGCCGGCATCCGCCGTCGTCCGCCCGTAAGGCGCGGTCGCGAGCAGCCGTCCCGCGCCTTGCGAGAATTCGTCCCCGCCATAGCTGCGGTCGAGGAACGCAAGCCAACCCGCGCCGGCAAGTGGCGCGATGGTTTCGCGCGGAAAGGCATCGAGCGCGGTCTGCCGCACCAGCAGCGCGAGGCTCGCGGCCATTCCCTCCGGGACGCCGCCTTGTGTCTGCAGCAGCCGGTCAAGCTCCGCGAGCGCCGCGCGCCGATAGCGGTTGGCGCGGAAATGTCGCAGCAGGCGCCACGCCGCGACGGCGACCCCTGCGGCAGCCAGCACGATCACGATCCGCGACGCCCATGTCGCCGGAAGCAGGCTCACCGACGGTGGCAGCGGGATGTCGATCAGGCCCGCGACGGGATCCACAATGACGGGTTGGGGATCAGCCAAGAGCCGCCTCCGCTCGGGCGTGACCGCCACCGCGTCCGTGCCGGGCCGGCAGCCCGCCCAGGAGACGCCGGATTTGCGGCGCCGTTTCCTCGGCTGTGCTCAGCGGCAGCACCGGAATGCCAAGCTCGCGCGTCCACGCGAATACGCCGCGCAGCCGCTCCTGCGACGCCTGCGCGATACTCTTGCGGACGCTCTCGCGGCCGACTTCGAGCTGAATCTGCAGCTCGCCATCGGTGACGGTCATCCGGCTCGAGGCCGGCAAATCGCTTTGCAAGGGATCGTGGACCAGCACCGCGACCACGTTGTTATGCCGGGCGATCGCCCCGATCATCCGGCGCGTCGCGCTATCGGCGCCATCGAAATCGCTGATCAGGATCACGGTTGCGTCATGCATCGTCCGCCGCTCGGCATGTTCGAGCGCCCGGTTGAGCATGCCTGACGCCGGAACGATGCCGCGGCCGACGCCGAGCGCCTGGTTCTGCGCGACGATGGTGGACAATATCTGCAACACCGTCGCGCGACTGCGCCGCGCCGCCAGCTCGACGACATCGCTGTCATTGAAGACGATCGCGCCGACCCGGTCGCCGACGCCGAGCACACGCCAGGCACCGATCGCGGCGGTCTCGGCCGCGGTGACCGACTTCATGGCGCGCCGGCTGCCGAAGAACATCGACAGCCGCTGATCGACCACGAGCAGGGCCTGACGGTCGCGCTCCTCGTTGAAGACGCGCACATGCGGCTTCTGCAGCCGCGCCGTGACCTTCCAGTCGATCTCGCGGACATCGTCACCCGGGCGATAGTCCCTGATCTCCTCGAAGTTCAGCCCGCGGCCGCGCATGCGCGAGGCGAACCGGCCCGACAGCAGACTATGCACCGGCTGGCGCGGCAGGAACGAAACCCTGCGATCCCGGAATTCGAGCGCGATCAGATCGTCGAGACTGACGTAGACACCGGGCGTTCTGGCTGATGTCTCCGTCATCACGACCCTCACGCTGCAGCGACAAGCTCGGTGATCTTGTCGATCACCTGGTCGGGGCTGATGCCCTGCGATACGGCCTCGTAGCTCAGGATCAGCCGGTGCCGCAGGCAGTCATGGATGACGGCGCGGATGTGGTCGGGCGTGACGAAGTCCTGCCCGTCGAGCCATGCCCGCGCCCGCGCGCAGCGGTCGATGGCAAGGCTGCCGCGCGGGCTGGCGCCGATCTGGATCCATTTGCTCAGGGGTTCGCCGTAGCGGCCGGGAAACCGCGTCGCATGGATCAGGTCGACGATATATTTCTGTGCGAGGTCGGAGACGAAAATGCCATCGAGCTCGCCGCGCGCATCGAGGATCGCCTGCTGCGGCACCGGCGGCGGCTCGGCAGCTCCGGCTTCCGGCTTCCGCGCATTCTCGGCGCGGTTGAGCTTGATGATCTCGCCTTCCGTCGCCTCGTCGGGATAGGTGATCACGACATGCATGAGGAAACGGTCGAGCTGGGCCTCGGGAAGCGGATAGGTGCCCTCCTGCTCGATCGGATTCTCGGTCGCGAGCACCATGAACAGGTCAGGCATCTTGTAGGTCTTGCCGGCAACGGTGACCTGACGTTCCTCCATCGCTTCCAGCAGCGCCGACTGCACCTTGGCCGGCGCGCGGTTGATCTCGTCCGCCAGCACGAGGTTGGCGAAGATCGGCCCCTTCTGGAACTGAAACTGGCCGCCCTTCTCGGTCTGCAGGTAGATTTCCGCGCCGGTCACGTCCGACGGCAGCAGGTCCGGCGTGAACTGCACGCGCGACAGGTCCGCGGCAAGATTCTTCGCCAGCGTCTTCACCGCGCGTGTCTTGGCTAGTCCCGGCAGGCTTTCGATCAGAAGGTTGCCGTTGGCCAGCAAGCCGATCAGCATGCTCTCGACCAGATGATCCTGCCCGAGCACCGACTTGCCGATGCGCGCCTTGAGATCGAGCACGGCGTCGCGGGCCGCGGAGTCCTTGGCAGTTTGCCGCGCCGGGGCGGCCGCTAACTGTGTTGCGGCATGATCTGACATTGCACTACGGCTCCTTGGACCCCGTAAACCACCTGTAATAGGGGTTTCGTCTCGCCGCTTGGCTGAGGCTCGCCATCTCGCGCGCGTAGGCCTGCCGGTTGCCCGCATAGGCGCTGAGGCCGGCACGATAGAACGCATCAAGATCTCGCCTTTCGCCCAGCAGCGAAGTGGTGAATTGCTCGCCCGCTCCCTTGAGCGGCGGCTCGCTACGGTACTGCCAGATGTGCGAAATCGTCCGGCTGAACTCGTCCGGACGAACCCACGTCGCGTATTCGATCCGCGGCCTGTCGTCCGTCACTGCCGGCGCGTCCGCCGCGTAGCGCTCGAGCCCGTCGCGGTCGGTAATCCAGGTTGCGATCAGCGCCGCGACCGAGTTGACGCCGACCGCGGAAAGCGCCGCAGACGTCTCGGGCTGGTTGAATCTCGCGCTGATGCGCTCCGCATCCAACTGAATCGGACGACGCGACCCGACAAGCAACATCTCATGCAGCTCCGATGTCCACAGAGACGCGTACGGAAACACATCGATGAAGCTGCGAACCAGTGCGCGCGTGTCCTCATCGTTCTGCGTCGGCAGCGGCAACCACTGCGCGACGATCCCGTCGTCGTTCAGTCGCGACGATGCCAGGCGATAAAAATCGCGAGAATAGAGATTGACGACGCCCACCGCCGATGGCGGCGGCGGCTCCAGCGTGATCAGGTCGTAGGTCTGGCTCTCGCGCTGCAGGAGACGACGGCCATCGCCCAGGCGCTTCTCCAATCCCGGGTCGGTCGCGGCGTTGAAGGTGCCGTCGAATATCGGAGCCGCACGAAGGACCGCCGGGAGCAGCTCACCCACCACCCTCCTGTCGAGAGCAGGGAATTGCGAGAGAGCCCCGGCCGTGATGCCCGTGCCGTAGCCGATCACCAGGGCTGATTTCGGCTCGCCATTGTGAATGATGAGAGGCAGGAGCGCTTGCAGCCGCATGTAGCGCAGCGACGGCATCGCGTCACCAGAATTGGATACGCCCTGGATATAGAGCCGGCGGAAGCGGCCGGTGTTGACCACCGCGACCGTCCCACCCGGGCTCTCCTCATAGAACATGATTTTTCCCGACCGCGCTGCCGGCAACAATTGGGCAAATCGGTCGGACGGCGTGGCGACCGCAGCGACGATGCAGGCTGCGCCGACCGCGACTGCCAGGCCAAGACCGGTGCGGCTCGAGCGACCGCCCCAGCAAGCCAAGACGCCCAGAAGGCCGGCGCCGATTGCGAGCAATGCAAGTGTGTGGACAAGTCCGAGCCAGGGCAGAAGCACGAAGCCGGTGAGAAGCGCGCCCCCCACACCGCCCAGCGTATTGACCGCCACGACGGCACCAACGTCCTGCCCGATATGCGCATCCCGCACCACCAGACGCAGCGCCACCGGAAAGGCCGCCCCGAGCAGCAAGGTCGGCAGGAATACGATGCAGAACGCTGCCACCGCGAAGCGGGCGCACATGCCGGCGAACTGGTTTTCGGTAAGGCGGAGCACGAACGCCTCGGTCGCTGTCTGCGCGACCACGAGCCAATGGCCAAGTGCCGCGATCTCGATCAAGGCCAGGAAGCCGGCGGCGGCGATCAGAAGGCCAAAGACGCTCCAGGGATCGCGGATCCGGTCGATGACCCGCGCAACGATCGCGGCGCCCGCCGCAAGTCCCGCGAGGTACGTGGCAAGCACCACGGAAAACGCGAAACTGCGCGTACTCATGAACTGAACGATGGACTGGGACCAGACGACCTCATAGCCGAGGGCAATTGCGCCGGCGGCGGCATAGAGGGCAACGGCCAATCCGACCCGGCGCGGTTGATGCGCCGCCGCGCGGCCGGCAGGCTTGATCCTCGCCGACGCCAGGGGAATCCGGCCGAGCACCGTTGCCCCCGCCGCCGCGAGGACATTGAGTGTCGCCGCCGCGATCGAGGTCCCCTGCACCCCGAACAGCGGAATGAGGACAAACATCGGCAGCACAGCGCCAAGAATCGCGCCGGCCGTGTTGGCGGCGTACAGCCGGCCACCGACGCGGCCGGCATCGCCGGAATTCCGCAGCACCGCACGCACAAGGACCGGTAGCGTCCCACCCATCAGAAGCGGGGCGATGCCGACCAGAACGAACACCATGGCCCATGCGAGCAAGCCGCTCGCGCTCTCGATCGCCACGAAGACCGGCGCAATATTCGCCAGGATCAATGTGGTGGCGACGCCGGTTATGCCGATGCCGATCTCGATCGCGATGTAGAGTTTCGCCGGCTGGCCGGCACGATCGGCCCTTCCACCAAAGATCAGGCCGCCCAACGCCAGGCCGGTAAAGAAGGCACTCACGGCGGTCGTGATGGCGTAGACATCAGCGCCGACGACGAGCGAGAGCTGCTTGATCCAGATCACCTGGTAGATCAGGCCGGCGGCACCCGAGACGAATGCCAGCGCCGCTGCGACAAGCCTCCGGCTCGCACCGGCATCCAGATTCTTTCGGTGTGCTCGGGTCGCGGTCGATGCAGACCCTATGCTCGATCGAGCATCCATCCGCTTGTCCCCTTGGATACAGTGCGAGACAGGCCGATACCACTGGCCTGTCTCGCAGGGCCTCGCGACTATTCGAGACCGCGCTTCTTGAACGACTCGTCAACCTTCTTGTCGACCTGCCTGCGAACCTGATCGATGCTGAAGCTCGCCGGACGTTGACTCGGCGGATAGTCGGCAAACGTCTGAAGGAAGGCCGCCGACCTCATAACCCCTTGAGCAACGAGATAGGCATTTTCCACACGCCACTGGTCGTAACCGCTGCCCGAGATCTCAGCATGCTCGTATGGGTCCATGCGCAGGTTGAACATCTTCGGAACGCGCAGCGGCTTGAAGGGATTGGCCCAGACATCCATTTGTCCGGGCTGCTCCTGCTTCTCGTAGACGAATTTCCAGTTGTCAAAACGCGTGGCAACGAGATCGCCGTCGTCATTGAAGTAGAAGAACTCGCTGCGTGCACTCTTGTCCGTCTTGCCCGTGATGTAGTCGAGTTGATTGAACCCATCGAGGTGATCTCGGAAGGTGGTCGGGTTGCCCTGGGGCTGCCAGCCATTCAAGAGGCGTTCCTTGACGGATGTATCGCCGGCCGCGGCAAGCAGGGTCGGGAACCAGTCGAGACCCGAAACGATGCCGTTGGCTGTCTCGCCGGCCTTCACGCGGCCCGGCCAACGAATCATCGCCGGAACGCGGAACGCGCCTTCCCAGTTGGTGTCCTTCTCCGAACGGAACGGCGTGGTCGCCGCATCCGGCCAGGTGAAGGCGTTCGGACCGTTATCGGTCGTGAAGATGACAATCGTGTTGTCGGCGATCTTAAGATCGTCGAGCATCTTCAGCAGCTTGCCTACATTCTGGTCCATCTCCCACATACCGTCGGCATATTCGTTGCCGGGCATGCCGCTCTTGCCGCGATATTCCGGCCGAACATGCGTGAAGATGTGCATGCGAGTGAAGTTCATCCAGGTGAAGAAGGGTTTGTTGGCCCGCGCCTGCCGCTGCATGAAATCGATCGCGGCGCCCGTCGTCTCGTCGTCGACAGTTTCCATACGCTTGCGCGTGAGCGGCCCGGTGTCTTCGATCTTGCCGTCGGCGGACGACTTGATTACGCCGCGCGGCGAATAGGCTTTGACGAAGGCCGGATCGTCCTTCGGGAAATAGGGGCGCTCCGGCTCTTCCTCGGCATTGAGGTGATAAAGATTTCCGAAGAATTCGTCGAAGCCGTGCGCCGTCGGAAGATACTCGTCCCGGTCGCCGAGATGGTTCTTGCCGAACTGTCCGGTAGAATAGCCAAGCGGCTTGAGCGCTTGGGCTATCGTCATGTCGCCCTTCTGGAGTCCAACCGGTGCGCCGGGTATGCCGACCTTGCAGAGCCCGGTACGCAGACAGGCCTGCCCGGTGATGAAGGTCGAGCGTCCCGCCGTGCAGCTGTTCTCGGCATAGTAGTCCGTGAAGATCATGCCTTCATTGGCGATGCGGTCGATGTTCGGCGTCTTGTAGCCCACCACACCGCGCGTATAGGCGCTGATGTTGGACTGGCCGACATCGTCGCCGAAGATCACGAGAATGTTCGGCTTGGCCGCGTTCGGCTGCTGCGCTGACGCGGGAGACCCGGCAAATGGCGCCAGGCTTGTCGCGACCAACGCCGCCGCGAACAAGCCACGAAGCAGCCCTCCGCGACTACCGGACTGCCTGGCCACGATATTGCTCTCATCGCTCATTCTGACGCTCCTTGCTTGTCGAACGGTTTTTGTGACGATTGAGAATCGGGTCGGCGCACCACGCAGCGAAATCCGACATGGCTGGTCGAGGTGTCGACCGGTTCGGCATGGCGGGCGGCAGGGCGATACCGGCGGCAGTAATTCGGGGCGCACAGATGCGAGCCGCCCTTGAGGACCTTGCGCGGGATCTTGATGGCGGGCTGGGCGGGGTCGTAGCTCGCCTCCTCGCGACCGCCGCGCGGATTCTGCGGGATGCAGCAGGGCTTCGCGGCGTCGGCCTCATGACGGGCGGACCACCAGTCGGCGGTCCACTCCCAGACATTGCCGATCATGTCGTGGACGCCGTAGCCATTGGGCGGAAACGCGGTCACCGGCGAGGTCCGGTCGAAGCCGTCCTCGCAGAGGTTCTGAATCGGGAAATTGCCCTGCCATGTGTTGGCCATGTGCTTGCCGCCGGGCGTCAAGGCGTTGCCCCAGGCGAACTCCTCGGCCTCGAGCCCGCCGCGCGCCGCGAACTCCCACTCCGCTTCGGTCGGAAGTTCCTTGCCGGCCCATTTGGCGTAGGCGAGCGCATCCGCATAGGCGACGTGGACCACCGGATGGCTGCCGAGCACGTTGATGTTGCTGCGCGGGCCGTAGGGGCGGCGCCAGTTCGCGCCCTTCATCAAGGTCCACCATTGGCTCCAGTCGCGCAGGGTGGTGACGCGGCGCGGCGGCTGAAACACCAGCGAGCCGGCGTAGAGCATATGCGGCAGCGCCCCCGGATATTGCGCAGGATCGGGCGGTCGCTCGGCGACCGTGATGTGCCCGGTCTCCCGCACGAATTCGCGGAATTGAGCGTTGGTCACCGGCGTGCGGTCGATCCAGAAGCCGTCGACCGACGCCCGATGCGCCGGCGCCTCCTCGGGATAGTGATGGTCGGAGCCCATGCGGAACGTGCCGCCGGGAATCCAGACCATGTCGTCGGTCTGGACGCGGTCGTCACGCGCTCGCTCAGCGGAGGCGATCTCTACCCGGGACATGGCGATGCACCTCTTTGGGCATTACCGCGAGCAGTAGTCCCAGAAGCCCTGTGTTCGAGACGGGTCGGTGTAGTACCAGCACATGCCCGCTGCCGGCGGCGGTCCCGCCCAGGCCGCTGCGCTCGCCGCGCTGACGAAACCGATCGCTGCACCAGCCGCGACCGCGCCCCCGACCGGCCAGCCGTACCAGCCGGGCCGCGCCCAACCTCCCGGCCGCGGTCCGACCCAGCGCGTGCCGCCGCCGTGCCAGCCGGGGCGAACGCCCGGCCCCACCACCGTCCGGCTCCGGTAAGCTACCGCACCGCCGCGCGGTCCGACGGCAACGCCGCCCCGGCGCGCGACAGCGCGCACCTGCACAACGTTACCGCTGCCTTCCTGCTGTGTGATGATCGGCAGTGAAGCGGAAGAGCCGATGCTGACCGCCGACGCCGGGCCTGCTTGCGCGACAATCGCGGCTGCTCCAACGAGCGCCAGACGGAAAATCCTGTTGAAGATCGGAGCCTTATGATCTCGGTGACCGAACGTCGTGCATGATTGCGTCGTGCCTGAGTGCATTGTCGCGCCCTTCCATTCTTCTGTGCTGCACTTTTCGGCAGCGTTGATCCGTCAGGCCTTCTTCCCTTTTCTCCTCCGTTGCCAATCCATGTGCACATTTGCGTGCACAGGATTCTCCATCGTGACTCGTTCCACTGGACGTTGTCACGAGCGAATTCTGCTGTCAGTTCAAACGATAGCGGAACGCACTATACAAGGGATGTGCACTTTGTGCCAATCTCAACCCCGAGGCGTGCAGGCTTAACGAAAGATGCTCCAATTCGATCAATCCGATCCGGTCGGCCTTATTGCTTTCTCGGAAAAACAAGCGAAAATCCGCGCGTTTGCAAATCCGCATCACGATCTCGCCATGCGAATCGAACCAATCTAAGCACATTGTCGCGGGGCACATTTTTTGTACCGACTTCAAGCATTTGGTTTTAGTAGATTAATCGCGCTGCAGTTGTGAACGTGGATATGGGCCAACACCTGACGGTCAGCACCGGCGAGCTTGACGGCTTCGAGGGTCTCCACGATGCCGTCAAAGGCTCGCATGTCGATGTCATGCAGCTTGAGCGCGGCAAGCTGCGCGGCACATTGTCTCACGTCGGGATCGGTGATTTTTCGCTCAGCATCGGCGCGTTCAATGTCGGCGTCCGCACCCAGCGCGTCTCGACCGATCCCAAGCTGATCATCGGAATGCTGCTCAACGCGACCGACCGCGTCACGCATTGGGCGTTCGACATGCAGCCGGCCGATGTGCTGGTGATTCCGCCGTCGGTCGAGCATGACGGGGTCTTTCACAGCGCTTCGTCCTACGCGGCCATCCGCTTCGACCTCGCCGATCTGCCCGACATATTCGGCGGCGAGCCGCGGCTCGCCGACGCCGAGACCTGGCAGGCGAAGAACCACTTTCGCGCCGATCCCACGATCGGCATGGGCGCGGCGGACAAACTGCCGCGGATCGTCGCGCACCTCGCGCGCTATCCGGACGCCTTGACGGACGCGTCGGCCGGCTTCTGGAAGCGCGCGATCGTCGACTGCGTGACCGCGACGGTTGTGACATCGTTGCCTCCCGACGGGACGAGCTATCTACCGTCGGCGATGCGCCTGGTGCGCCACGTCGAGGACTATCTGCACGCCGCGGGCACTCGCCCGGTCCATGTCTCGGAAATCTGCAGCGAGCTTCGGCTGTCGCGACGCAGCCTGCACCGCGCCTTCCACGAGGTGTTCGGGGTCGGCCCGGTAACGTTCCTGCGCTACAAGCGGCTCTGCGCGATCCGTTCGATCCTGCGCGAAAGCACGCCCGACCAGACAACCGTCTCCAAGGTTGCGATCGAACAGGGCTTCATCGAGCTCGGGCGCTTCTCGCAATATTACCGCACGATGTTCGGGGAATATCCGTCGCAAACGCTCGGCTACGCCGGCTAGCGCGATCCAGCCGCTGCGCGCGCAAGCTTATTTTGGTCGCCCCGGATCGCCATTGCCCGACAGCACCTGCGCGGCGCCGCCGATGCCGCGGCGGAAGGCTTCATCGAAGGTGACGCCGCGGAACTGCCATTTGTAATCCTTGCCGTGCCAGGCCATCCGCCATTGCGTGGCCCAGCCGAGATCCTTGTCGTCCCAGACCAGCCGACCGAGCAGGGTGGCCTCGCCGCCTTGCGGCGCGACGATCGAACTCAGCTTCGCCGGCGGCGTCTTCAGCAGTTCGGCGGCGGAGATGTTGGCGCTCGTCAACGCGGTTGTATCAGGCAGCACGAAGCGCATGCCGCGCTTGCCGGCCGCAGCCGCAAGCGCATCGCGTTGCAGGTCGGACTGCGTCCCGTCGGATGTGACAATGTAATCCTTTGGACCGTGCTGCATCTCGGCGAAGACGCCGAGCACCGGCCGCTGTGACCGCCACGGCTTGAGACCGATCCTGGCGAGAATGCCGTCGATCTTCTTCTCGTCGAAATTCACCGTCAGGTCGTAGGGCCGGTCGCGGGTGCCCTGCTCGTCATGATGCGGCTTGCCGGCATATTGATCGTGATAGTCGAAACTGCTGACGAACGCCTTGGCCTTCGATTTGTACGCGGCAAGCCGGTGGTCGCCTGCCAGCATTGGCTGACCGGAAACCTTGATCAGGACGTCCTCCAGACACGCCCCGAAGCCTACGATGCGGTTCGGCTCGCCCTGGCCGGTGACGACGGTTTGCGCGCGGTAGAGGCTGTCGTCTGCTGCGGCCATCGCACCACCGCAAGCGATCCATGCAGCGGCAAGCAGCACGCGGACCGCGCCGCGTGCGAGCGTTGCGATCAGATCGCGCTTCGTCTCAAGCAAGGCAGCCATGGTCACCTCCGCTCGGTCGCTTCATTGACGGCGCAGATTGGCTGTATTTTCGGGCTGCGCCAACGCGTTCAGACATGGGCGCCATTCCAGCGGCGTCACTTCGCGCTCTGGCCACGCGCGGCAGGCCTGACATATGCTCGGCGCATGCGTGGCGGCGCCGCAAGCGCTGCCCAACACAAGAGCACCGAGCAGGAGACGTTCCGTGAAATGCTATGAGTTGCAAGGCCCCGGCGGCGTCGACGCGCTGGCGCTGGTCGACAAGCCGGTTCCGCAAGCCGGCCCGGGCGAGGTCCTGGTGCGGCTGAAGGCGGCGACGCTGAATTATCGCGACCTGCTCACGGTCAAGGGCGGTTACGGCTCGCGCCAGAAATTTCCGCTGGTGCCGGTCTCCGACGGCGCCGGCGTGGTCGAGGCGGTCGGCGCCGGCGTCAGGAGCTTCGCACCCGGCGATCGCGTGATCGGCAGCTTCTTCGAAAGCTGGCTCGGGGGCGAGCCGAGCGAGGCGCGGATGCGCGCGGCGCTCGGCGGCAGCGTCGACGGTGTGCTGACCGAGTACCGGGTCTTCCCCGCGCATGCGCTGGTGCGCACGCCGGATCATCTGAACGACATCGAGGCCGCGGCACTGCCATGCGCCGGCCTGACGGCGTGGAGCGCGGTGGTCAAGCTCGGCGACATCAAGCCGGGGCAGACGGTGCTGACCCAGGGCACCGGCGGCGTCTCGCTGTTCGCGCTGCAATTCGCCAAGATGTGCGGCGCCCGCGTCATCGCGACATCCTCCAGCGACGCCAAGATCGCGCGGCTGAAGCAGCTCGGCGCCGATGTCACGCTCAACTACAGGTCCACGCCCGATTGGGGCAAGAAGGCGCGCGAGCTGACCGGGCGCGGTGTCGATCTCGTCGTCGAGGTCGGCGGCGTCGGCACGCTGAACGAGTCGATCCGCGCCACCAGGATCGGCGGCACCATCGCCTTCATCGGCGTGCTCGCAGGTCCCGCCGCGTCCGACACGCGGCTGCCGCTGATGGTGATGCAGCAGCAGCGGCTGCAAGGCGTCACCGTCGGCTCGATCGAGGACCTGCAGGCGCTGTGCGACGGCATCAGCCTGCACGGCGTCAAGCCCGTGATCGACAAGGTGTTCGCGTTCGACCAGGTCAAGGCGGCGTTCGCCCACATGGCGAGCGGCGCGCATTTCGGCAAGATCGCGATTGCGATCGGCTAGCACGCGCACGATCAAGGCCTGGAGCATCCTGAGATTGCGCCGAACAGCGACGGCGCTGCGCTCCCTCGCCCCGTTCTTACGGGGAGAGGGTTGGGGTGAGGGGCTGCCTCCGCATATGTCTGGTGATAGCTGTATTCGCGGAGACTCCCCCTCACCCGGAACGCATCGAACGATGCGTTCCGACCTCTCCCCGCACGCGGCAGGGGTGTCCGGGGAAATTCAGGCATAGCGGAGCTCCATCTGGTCAGGTGAGATGGTTGATTTCCGACGGCTGGGGTTGATGGGCGGAGGTTTGTCGATGGCAGCGAGGGATCGACGCGTGAGCAGGAGCTGGCCGACGAGTTCGGCGAACCTGAGCGGGAGCATTTTGATGCAGTTGGTGTGAGCGGCGATGCGCAGCAGCAGGTAGGCAATCATCGCAGCGAGCACCTGAAGGCGGATCGCGTTGTCGTTGGCGCCGAGGAACTTGCGAATATCGAGATGCTGCTTGATCCAGCGGAACAGCAGCTCGATTTGCCATCGGCTCTTGTAGAGGGCGGCGATCTCGACGGCGCTACGGACAAGGTCGTTGGTCAGGAGTGTGATCTTGCCGCCTTTCTCGCGTCTGATCTTGATGCGGCGGAGCGGGATTGGAAGGCGCGAATCGCCCTTGCTGGTGAGCTTCACCTCGTCATCGGCAAGGATTTCGAAGCCATCCCCGTTACGCTTGCGGATGGCGCGATGCCTGAGCGAGCGAAGACGGATGCTCGTCTTCGCCCGGGTAACGAAGAAAGCCTTGCTATCATTGATCTTCTGCCACCAGTCGAAACGGCAATAGCCCTTGTCAAACACATAGGTGGTGGCGGGCTGGATTGGGGTCTGTCGGCCGATCTCGATGTCATTGACGTTCGCGGCCGTCATCTCGACGCAGGTCGGGACATCGCTCCTTGGGTCGTAGACGACATGCAGCTTCATGCCGCGGATGCGGCCGTTCCACGTCGCCCAACTGCAGACCTTGCCGAGCGGGATCGGACTGGCGTCGATCAGACGCACCATCTCCATGCCTTCACTCCGCAGCTGGCGACGCGCCATCGCCGACAGCGCCGCAAAGGTTTGCGCGAAAATGCCGATCGGACGGCGGGCATTGGCATCGGACAACGTCGAGCGCGACAGCTTGCCGGTTCCCAAGTGATAGTGATGCTGCGAATTGGCGTTGAAGCCAGTCACCACCCCGCGCAGACTGCTGTTGCCGCTAAGCTGGGCATAGATCAGCGCCACCAGATGATCCCAGCTCCTGAACGACTTGTCGTAGGCATCCCCGTCCAGACGATCCACAACCGTCTGAAACTGCCGTCGATTGATCGGTTCAAGCAGCCTTCCAAAAATGCTACCGCGATATCGCATGCTCGGCCCTCTGTGTCTCGACAACCAGAAAAGACCGATTTGCCTCGGTCCTGCCGAGCATGCACCGCGACACAGTGAATCATTCCCCGGACACCCCTGCGCACGCGGGGCGAGGTGAAGCGGAGCCCGCCGCTCGATTTAGGTAAGCTCATCCCGCTCTAGCGTCCCGTGAACTGGGCCTTGCGCTTCTCGACGAAGGCCTGGCGGCCTTCCTTCGCGTCGGCGCTCTCGCGGATCACCTGCTGCAGCTCGATCTCGCGGCGGAACTGATCGGCGTAGCTGGCGTGCTCGCTCTCCTCGAGCAGTTGCCGGGTCGCGACCAGCGCGCGCGTCGGTCCGTCGGCGAGACGGCCGGCGAGCGCCTTTGCCTCGTCGAGCAGTTTTGCATCGTCGACCACGTCGCGCACCAACCCCCACTCCTTGGCCCGCTCGGCCGGCAGCGGCTCGTTCAGCAGCATCAGGTCGAGCGCGCGCTGGCGGCCGATCAGGCGCGGCAACAGCCAGGTCGAGCCGAGATCGGGCACCAGGCCGATCCGGCTGAACACCTGGATGAAGCTCGCCGAGCGCGCCGCCAGGATGATGTCGCCGGACATCGCGAGGCTGAAGCCGCCGCCGGCCGCGACGCCGTTGACCGCGACCACGACAGGCACGCGGCATTCGCGCAACGCCTGCATCGCCGGCCAATAATGCCTCATCACGCCGGTGTAGATATTGTCGCCGAGCGACTGGAACGCCTTGAGGTTCTGCCCGGAGCAGAAGCCGCGTCCCTCCCCGGTCAGGACCAGCGCGCGGATGTCCGGGTCGAGGCTCATCTCGCCGACGGCGCGCGCGAGATCGCCGAGCAGTTCCGGCGTCATGGCGTTCAGGCTCGCGGGATCGTTGAGCGTCAGGATGCCGACCTTGCCGTCCCGTTCACGCTTCACACCAGTCATTTTCCGCTCCCTGAAATTGGTTCTTGTTCTTGCACTGACAGTGCCATGCTTGGCATGCTACGCCAACGTGTCCCACCCGCAACAAGAACAGCGAAAGCAACGCCATGTCCGACCAGTTCTCCAACTCGCAAGTGATCCGCAAGCCGGCCGTCAGCGCCAAGGGCGGCATCGTCGCCGCACAGTCGCGCCGGGCGGCCGAGGTCGGCGCGGAGGTATTGGCTGATGGTGGCGATTGTGTCGACGCCGTGATCGCAACCACCTTCGCGCTTGGCGTCGTGGAGCCCTGGATGAGCGGCGCCGGCGGCGGCGGCGCGATGGTGCTCTATCGCGCCAAGGAGAACCGCGTCGAGGTGATCGACTACGGCATGCGCGCGCCCGACGGCCTGCGCATCGAGGATTATCCGCTGACCGGCGGCGCGGCCTCCGACCTGTTCCCCTGGGCGCGGGTCAAGGACGACCGCAATTTGCACGGCCCCGGCTCAATCGCTGTGCCCGGAGTCGTTGCCGGCATGGAGGAAGCGCATCGCCGCCACGCCAAAATGGCGTGGAAGGATCTGCTGGCGCCGAGCGTCAAGCTCGCCGGCGAGGGCCTTTTGGTCGATTGGTGGGCCACCGCGATGATCGCAAGCTCCGCGGCCGATCTGCGGCGCTATCCCGCCAGCGCGGCGGCGTATCTGCAAGATGGCCTGCCGCCGAATGCGCAATGGGGCATCAGGTCGGTGGTCCGCATGCCGCAGGACAGGCTGAAATCCACGATGGCGCAGCTCGCCGCGGCCGGCCCGCGCGATTTCTACGAGGGCGATCTGGCGCGCAGCATCGCCGACGACATCCGGGCCGCCGGCGGCGCGCTGTCGGTACGCGACCTCGCCGCCTTCCGTGCCCATCTGCGCGAGCCGTTGAAAATTCCCTATCGCGGCGGCACGGTCTATGCGACGCCGGAGCTGACCGCGGGTCCCACGATGGCGCGCACGCTCGGCCTTTTGCAAAAGGCGCTGGCGCCCGCGCAGGGCGGTCCGGATGCGGCGGCCTACGCAGCCTATGCCGAGGCGCTGCAAGCCGCCTATCGCGAGCGGCTGAAGGACATGGGCGACGTCGACGGCCGCCGCGCGCTCGGCGCCGAAGCAATCGCGCCAAGCTGCACCACGCATTTCTCCGCGGTCGACCGCGACGGCAACATGGCCGCGGTGACGCAGACGCTGCTGTCGACCTTCGGCTCCAAATTCGTGACGCCGAACACCGGGCTGACCATGAACAACGGCATCATGTGGTTCGACCCGACGCAAGGCAATCCGAACTCGCTCGCTCCCGGCAAGCGCTGCCTGACCAACTACACGCCAGTCGTGGCGCAGGCCGCCGACGGCCGCACGCTCGCCGCGGGCGCATCGGGCGGCCGCCGCATCCTGCCGGCCGTGTCGCAACTGCTCTCCTTCGTGATGGATTTCGGCATGGATCTCGACGCCGCGATCCACCAGCCCCGCATCGACGCCAGCGAAGGCGCCGTGGTGATCGGCGACAAGCGCCTGCCCGCCAGCGTGCGCGAGGCGCTGCGCGGCCGCTTCGACTTCGAGGAGGCCCGCATCCAGACCCTGCCGATGAAGTTCGCCTGCCCGAGCGTCGTGCTGCGCGACGGCGCCACCAACAGCGGCGTCACCGAGCCGTTCCAGCCCTGGGGCGACGCGGTCGCGGAGGGGTGACGGCAAGTCGCGGCTCATTGAGGTCGTCGTCCCTGCTCCCGTGCGCAATTGCGCACTAGGCAGGGACGACACTGAGTTTATTGCATGACCCGAACGGGCTGATACATTTGGACCGACAACAATTGCGGTGACCGGCTTGAGTGAAGCAAGCGCAGACGTGCCGCCCGGCGCGCGACTTCTTGGACGCGAGTGGCTGGGCTTCGACGGTGAAATCGCCACAGTCCGTTTCGAGGCGCAACCCTTGTTCACCAACCGCCATGGAACGATCCAGGGCGGTTTCCTTGCCGCGATGCTGGATTCAGCTACCGGCCTCGGCGCGCTCGCCGCGCTGCCCGCAACGCGGACCGTCGTGACCAGGACCCTCACCACGCGGTTTCTCAAACCGGCGCGCGTCGGC
Organism: Bradyrhizobium sp. USDA 4506; assembly: GCF_054058795.1. NCBI lineage: Bacteria > Pseudomonadati > Pseudomonadota > Alphaproteobacteria > Hyphomicrobiales > Nitrobacteraceae > Bradyrhizobium > Bradyrhizobium sp. USDA 4506. The sequence continues at coordinate 4,952,546 of NZ_JBSSBM010000002.1, forward strand.
CCGATCACGGCCAAGGCGAAGGTCATCTCGCAGACCGACCGCGACATGATCGTCGAAGCCGATCTGATCGACGCCAGCGATGTGACGGTCGCCAGCGCCACCGCCGAGTTGCGGATTCTGGACAAGCGATAGTCCGCAGCCCGATCAGCGATCCCTACATCGCGCCAGCAGGGTGACTTCGTTCAGTCCGTAGCCGTCGATCGTCTCGACGGTGCAGCCAAGCTCGCGTTCGCAATAATCGATCCACGGCTCGGGGCTGGTGCAATAGAGCTGCACCGGCGACGCATCGGCGGCCGCCGTGCCGTCCGTCCCGCCGGTGACGAAGTTGACGCTGAAGCCGCGCAGGCTGGCGCGGCGCAGGTCGGCCAGCATCCCGGCGACAAATGCCTCCCAGGATCGGCGGCAGCCGCCGACATCGACATTCATGATGCCGCTCGCGACCGAATAGGTCGCGCGACGCAGGCTGCCCTTGCCGACCTTGAAGCGGCGCCCCGGCGCCGAGAAACGGCGGCGCGCGCGGCTGATCATGGCGAGCGACAGATCGATCCCGAGATAGTCGATCTCCGCTTGCGGATGGCGCCTTGCGAGATAGGCGCACAGCGCGCCGTATCCGCAGCCGATGTCGTTCAGGCTGAACGGTGCGGAGAAGTCGCAGAGCTTCAGCAACTGGACGAAGCGAAGGTCCTGGGTGGCCCGGCAGGACCAGTCCACTCCGCGCGGGGTGGCGCCGTATTTGGCGACCCGCGCGCTGTAGTAGGATTCGACATCGGCATAGAGGTCGGAGAACCGCGCCCGGTCGCCTTCGGCGCCGACACCTGCGGTCTCCGCTGCGATGCTCACGTCTTGCTCATTTCTTGGCTTTGGCCCGCCGCTGCTTCGCCATCGCAGCAAGCTCCTTGCGGGCGACCTGGCTTGGCTTGGTCGGGATCGACAGAATCCGATACGACTGGGTCGAATAGATCAGCGGCGTATGGCCATCGGCTGCAAACGTCACCTTCGGATTTTCCTTCATGGCGTGAACGCTAACGAGCACCGGCAGATACGGACCCTGCGTGAGCGCCTGCCGGAACGCCTGGACCACCCGCTTGTATCCGCTCACATTGGGCTGATCGGAAGGATAGTCCTTCAGCGTGCCGAGGAAAGTATACCAGCGCTTCCGCTCGACCCGGTCGGCCGGCTCGATCCCGATCAGCCGGAACGACTGTTCGAGGGGATGATTGGGAGAGAAGATGTCGAACTCCTTTTGCAGCTCCACCATCTCCATGATCCCGCCGGGACCAAACCGCTTGTTCAGCAGATCAAGGACATCGCGCGTCGTATCGTCTTGAATCATCCGTCCCATTAAAACCCCCTCAGTACCTTGTTTCCAGAAATGAAAAATCGTCGCGTCTAGCGTCGCTCAAGATGCAATCGAAGCTGATCGAGTTGTGGCGTGAAATAGACTGCCCCCGAGACATCGAGCAGATTCTGAGCGCCGCCGACAATCTCGTCAAGCTCCTCATGTGACGTGCTGCCCAAGGCGCAGATGATCAGGCCGCGCAGCACGGTCGCGTGCAGTTCGGCGACGCGATCGGTCCTTCGCCGCGCGACCATCAGCGCCTCGTCCACCGCTTGCAGGGCCGCATGGTGGTCGGCGGCGCGATAGAGCGCCTCGGCCAGATCCGCCAGCATGCGCGCCTCGAATTCGAGGCCGGCTCGCGCAGAGCGCGCAAAGTCGATCGCTTCCTGAAGCTGGGCGGCGGCAACCTTGAAATCGCCCGCGGCGCCGCTGGCGAGGCCGGCGCTGGCGAGCGCCGCGACCCGCAGATAGGGCGTGCCGGACTGCTCGGCCAGTTCGGCGATCCTCGCCGCATGCGGCTTGGCCAGTTCCGGCCGGCCGCGGCTCCAGCCCATCTCCACCATCGCAAAATGCGGAATGAACTGCACGACGGCGGCGAAGCGCTCCGGCTCGGCCCGCAGCACCTCGGCGATCCGCCGTTCGGCTTCGTCGAACCGGCCGAGCCGCACCAGAATTCTGGTGCCGAGACACCTGATCCAGTGCTCGACGTCGAAGCCGAGAATCTGGTTCGGGTTGAGGCCGAGTGTGACGTTGTTGTGAAAACCGCCCTGCTCGGCAATCGCGGCAACCGCCACCTGCCCGGCGTCGAGCGCCTCGGCAAGACGGCCCGACAGGAAGAACGCCTGGCTCAGCATCGCATTGACCGTCGCAAACCGTCCGACGTCCCCGGTGCCGGAAGTGAGCTTCAAGGCGTCCTGCACGAGATTGACATAGTCGTCGGCGGCCGCGGTAGCGGCCAGGATCCTGCCGTAGGCGCCGAGCAGGATCGGCTCGTGCACCGGGTCCGCCGCGCGTGCGTATTTGATCGCCTCTTCGGCGTAGGGCTTGACCTCTTCGGCGGACATGCCCTCACGCCAGCCGAAGTTGAGGATCTGGCCGCTCGACATCGCCCGCAGCCGGTCGACATATTCGGACGGGGGCTGGTCCTGCAGCAGGGCGCGAACCTTTTTCCAGCTCTTCATTGCCTCGGCGGAGTTGGTCTTGCCGATCCAGCGCGCCGCACGCTGCAAATGGGTGACCGCCTCCAGCGGCTGGCCCGCGGCCTCGTAGTGATAGGCGAGCAGCCCGGCAAACTCGTCGAGCTTGCCCCAGTCGAAGCCCTCGATCGCCTTGGCGACGGTCGCATGCAGCGTGGTCAGCCGCGACCGCAACTGCGTTGCGTAGGCGACCTCCTGGATCAATGGATGGCGAAACGCCAGCAGTCCCTTGTCGTAGGGCGGCAGGTCGTACAGCAGCTCGGCCTGGCGCAGCTGCGCGATGGCGTTCTGCAAATCGTCGTTCGGCAACGCCGCGACCGGACGCAGCACCGACATCGCGACCAGCCGGCCGATCACCGCCGCCGTCTCGAGCACCTGCTTGGCGATATCCTCGAGGTGATCGATGCGGGCGGCCACGACGGCCTGCACCGTCGCGGGCAGCGGCACCGCATCGACGCCATGCTTGAGCCGGTAGTTGCCGCGTTCGCCCTCGACATTGCCGCGCTCCACGACGGTGTTGGCAAGCTCCTCGATGAAGAACGGATTGCCCTGCGCGCGTTCGATGACGTTGCTGCTCAGCGAGGCCAGCGAGGGATGCCTGCCGAAATGCTCGCGCAGCAGCTCGTTCGAATCGGACCACGGCAGCGGCGGTATTGCGATCTGACGGTAGTGCGAACGCTGCATGAAAGGTGCCGTGAAGCCCGGCCTGAAATTGACCACCAGCAACGTCGCGGTGCCGACGATGGCATCGACCAGCGTCTCGACGAACTCCTCGCTCGCGGCGTCGATCCAGTGCAGGTCCTCGATCATGACGACCGCCGGCGTGTCGCCGGGGCGCGCATGCACCAGCGTTCGAACGAGATCGAGCAGTTGCAGCCGCAGCGCACGCGGATCGAGCTTCGGGGCCGGATGCTCCGGATCGGCAAGGCCGAGGAATTCGAGCAGCACCAGCAATTCCTGCTCCGACGCGGCCATCTCGGCAAAACGGTCGATGACGCGGCGCCGGGATGTCTCGATCGGCTCCTTGGCGCGGATGCCGAAGATGTCGCGCAACAGCTCGAGCACGGGCTGGAACGGTGTTGCGCGGCCATGCGCCAGCACGCGGGCCTCATAGACGCGAATGCCCTTGCGGCGGCAGTTTTCGGCGAACTCGAAGCAGAGCCGGCTCTTGCCGATGCCGGCGTCGCCGACCATGCCGACGACCCGGCCGTCGCCGCCAACTGCACGCGACAGCTCATGCTCCAACGCCGCCATCTGCTCGGTCCGGTTGACCATCGAGGTCAGGCGGCGGCCGCTGCGGAAAACGTCGCTGGCGGGCGCGCTGAGCAGCCCGGTCAGCCTGAAGACCTCCACCGGCGAGGAGATGCCGCGAATGGTCTGCATGCCGAGCGGCGTGACCTCGACGAATTGCCTGGCGCCGAGATAGGTGTCCCGCGTGATGAGGATGGCGCCCTCATCCGCCATCTGCTCCATCCGGTTGGCGATATGGACGTTGGCGCCGGCGGCGTCGTAGGTCTGATAGATTGTGTTTTCCACCGTTTGAACGACGACTTCGCCGGTGTGCAGCCCGACCCGGATCTGCATGCCGGGATCGGCGAGCCTGGCCACCGAATCCTGCATGGCGAGCGCGGCGAGACAGCCGCGGACCGCATGATCTTCATGCGGGCGCGGCGGCGCGCCGAACAGCGCCATGACGCCGTCGCCCTGGATCTTGTTGACGATGCCGTCGTAGCGGTGGACGGCTTCCTTCATCAGGTCGAGCACCGGCTCGAGGCGCCGCATCCCGAGTTCGGGATCGCCGAGGCTGTCGATCAGATTGGTCGAGTTGCGGATATCGGCAAACAGCAGAGTGAGGTTCTTGCGTTCGCCGCCCTTGGTGCTGAGCGAACGGAGCAGCCGCTGCGATGGCGCGTCGGGACGGACGCTGCCCGCGGCGAGCGCGGTCCCGCAGCGGCCGCAGAAGCGGCTGGAGGGCCCATTCACATGCTGACAGGAGTCACATTTGAGGCCTAATGGCGCACCGCAATCTTCACAATAATCGTTGCCAGCCCGGTTTGCGCGGCCGCATCGCTCGCACTGCATGAACAGCCTTCCAGTAAAGACTGCGAATATATCCGACGCGCGAGATTAGCCCAGCACATTCTGTAATTGTGTTAAATGCCTCACACACCGAGGTAGTCCCGCACCCGGCCGGTCAGCACGGCCGTGGTGACGCCGACCCGCCAGAAGGCGTGCATCGGGATCGGTTTGATACCGGTCACGGGCATGTCGATCTCGGCCTTGGGGCCGCCGATCAGCCGGCGCGCCAGCTGTGCGCCCATCGCGGTCGAGAGCGCGACGCCGCGGCCGTTGCAGCCGAGCGAGATCAGCAAATTCTCCGCGGGCTCATGGACATGCGGGTAGTGATCGGCGGTGATGGCAAGACGGCTGTTCCAGCCGTGGGTCCAGCTGACGCCCTTGAGCTGCGGCCATAGCCGCTCGGCGTAGCGGATCAGATAGGCGACGTCGGCCGGCTTGCTGATCCAGCGCATCGGGCCGCGGCCGCCCATCAAGAGCCGGTTGTGCTGGTCGATGCGGTAATAGACCGTGATGTGGCCGCTTTCGTAGAGCACCGGCCGGGTCGGCATGATCGCGCGGGCGATCGCCTCGGACAGCGGCGCGGTCGCCGCGATCGACGAGAACACCGGCACGATGCTGCGGCGAAGCGCCGGCCAGAGATCGTCGGTAAAGCCGTTGGTCGCGAGCAGCACCTTGTCGGCGAGCACGACCGCGCGCGGCGTCTCGATCCGCCAGCGGCCGCCGTCGCGGCGCAGCCGCAGCGCCGGGGTCTCGCCATGGACGGCGACGCCGGCCCCGATCGCGGCGCGCGCAAGCCCGCGGGCATAGCTCAGCGGATGCAGGTCGCCGCCGCGCGCATCCAGCATGGCGCAGAGGTAACGGTCGCTGCCGGTCATCTGGCGCATCTCGGCGGCGTCGAGCAGCTTTACCGGCATGCCGCGCCGGATGCATTGCTTTGCCGTGGTCTCGATCGCCGCTGCGCTGGCTTCGTTGTAGGCGGCGCGCAGCGTGCCGTTCTGCCTGGCCTCGCAGGGAATCTGGTAGCGGCGGATCAAGTCATGCGTGAAGTTGGTGGTGCCGTAGGAGAATTCGATCATGCGGCGGCCGAGATCGGCGCCGAAATCCTGCTCGATCTGATCCGGGTCGTGTTTCAGTCCCGGATTGGTCTGCCCGCCATTGTTGCCCGAGGCGCCCCAGCCCGGCTCCTGCGCTTCGAGCACGGTCGCCAGCACGCCCTGCTCGGCGAGGTGCAGCGCGGTCGACAGGCCGGTGAAGCCGCCGCCGATGATCGCGACCGGTACGCTCTTGTCCGCTGTGAGCTGAGGCGTCGGCGTCGCCTGCACCGCGGTGTCGGCATAGAGGCTCGGTGGCAGCTTCAGGCGAATAGGCGCGTTCATTGCAGGTGACCTGATCACAGCGGATGCAGCACGCGGCGGAGGAAATCCTGGGTGCGCGGGTGCTGGGGTTGATTGAGGACGGATTTGGCGGCGCCCTGCTCGACGATGACACCGCCGTCGATGAACAGCACGCGGTCGGCGACGTCGCGGGCAAAGCCCACTTCGTGGGTGACGACGACCATGGTCATGCCGTCGTCGGCGAGCTTGCGCATCACCGACAGCACCTCGCCGACCAGCTCCGGATCGAGCGCGGAGGTCGGCTCGTCGAACAGGATCGCCTTCGGCTGCATCGCCAGCGCCCGCGCGATCGCGACGCGCTGCTGCTGGCCGCCGGAGAGTTTTGGCGGATGCACCTCCGCCTTGTCGGCGAGCCCGACCTGCGCGAGCAGCGCGCGGCCGCGGGCGATCGCCTGCTCGCGCGGCTCCTTCTTCACATAAAGCGGCCCCTCGATGACGTTCTCGAGCGCGGTGCGATGCGGGAACAGGTTGAAGCGCTGGAACACCATCGAGACCTGGGTGCGGATCGCCACGATCGAGCGGTCATTGCTGTCGACGCGCGCACCCTCGACGCTGATCTCGCCGCGATCGTAGCTCTCGAGCCCGTTGATGCAGCGCAGGATGGTCGACTTGCCAGAGCCGGACGGGCCGATGATGCAGACCACCTCGCTCCTGGCGACGGAGGCGGTGATGCCCTTCAGCACCTCGACCTTGCCGAAACTCTTGTGGACGTCGCGGAGCTCGATCATTTGCGGTTCGCCTTGTTCTCGAAGTGCCGAACCAGCAGGATGAGCGGGATGCTCATGGTGAGGTACATCAGCGCCACCAGCGTGAACACGCTGGTGTTCTTGAAGGTCGAGGATGCGATCAGCTTGCCCTGCAGCGCCAGTTCGGCGACCGTGATGGTGGACGCCTGCGAGGAATCCTTCAGCATCATGATCATGATGTTGCCGTAGGGCGGCAGGATGATCCTGACCGCCTGCGGCAGCACCACGCGGCGCATGGTGAGCCACCAGCCCATCCCGATGGTCTGCGCCGCCTCGATCTGCCCCTTGTCGATCGCCTCGATGCCGGCGCGGAAATTTTCCGCCTGATAGGCCGAATAGGCGATGCCGAGCCCGATGATCGCGGCCTGCAGCGCCGACAGCGCGATGCCGAAATCGGGCATCACGAAATAGATGTAGAACAGCAGCACGATGATCGGGATGCCGCGGATCACGTTGATCAACGAGGCGCTGAGGCCGACCAGGAAGCCGATCCCGGACACCCGCATCAAGGCCCACACCAGCCCAAGCACCGTCGACAGCAACAGTGAGCCGACGGTGACGACGATGGTCAGCCAGACACCCTGCAGCAGGATCGGCACGAACTCGACGGCGTCATGGAAGAATTTTTGCATCGGCTAAATTTATCCCGTCCCGACACACGCTCGAATATTGTTCCCGTCACCCTGAGGAGCGCGTAGCGCGTCTCGAAGGGTCGACGGCCACCAGCCGGGCCGTGCATCCTTCGAGACGCGGCGAAGACGCCGCTCCTCAGGATGACGGGTCACCTAAAGGCCCCTCGACGCAATGGCTTTCACGACCCGCCGGCCTTCTGGCCCCACTTTTCCAGGATCTTTGCGATCGTGCCGTTGGCCTTCAGCTTGGCCAGCGAGGCGTTGATCTTCGCGAGCAGCTCCGTGTCGCTCTTGCGGACGCCGATCGCGACCGTGCCGACGGTGACTGGCTTGTAGCCGTCGACCAGCCGCACGTCGGCGAAATTGCCCTGCTGCAGATTGTAGGCGAGGATCGGATAGTCGGCGAAGCCGGCCTTGAGGCGGCCGGCATTCACGTCGCGCAGGATGTCGGGAATGGTATCGTAGACCTTGACCTCGCTGAACAGCCCGGTTTTCTTCAGCGCATCGACGAACGCCGTGCCGACCTGGGCGCCGACCACGGTGCCCTTCAGATCCTCCTGCGAGGCATAGGCCTTGGTGTCGGCCTTCGGCACCACCAAACCTTCACCATAGGTGTAGACCGGCTCGGAGAAGTCGATCACCTCCTTGCGCGCGGCGGTGGCGAACATCGCGGCGGCAATGATGTCGATCTTGTTCGCGGTCAGCGAAGGGATCAGCGCCGAGAACTGCATCGGCTCGATCTGCACGGTAAAGCCGGCATCCTTGCCGATCTCGGTGGCGAGATCGACCATGATACCCTGGATCGAATTGGTCTTGGTGTCGAGGAAGGTGAAGGGAATGCCGGTCGGGGTCGAGCCGACCTTCAGCACCTGCTGCGCCCCTGACGGCGCGCTCAAGGCAAGGGCAAGCGCCGCCACCGCGGCCTGGACGAGACGCTGAAACGACATCGCAACACCTCCCGAAGCTGGCCTTGGCGCCGCATCGCCCGCGCGTTTCGGGCTTTTGGTTGCGGTCGACGCCGTTCCGGCCTATTTTCACCAATATGAAATTGTGGTCACGAAACCGCGGCCAATGCAAGCGGTTTTCATGCACATGAAGGAAGCGGACTGACGTGAGCGGCGGCAAGAGAATGCGTAAAGGCGCGGCAGCGAAGCCCGCAACGGCACGCCGCGCGGCCAAGAAACCGGCCAGGAAACCGGTGAAGAAACCGGCCGGCAAGCCGGCGGAGCCGGCGATGGATCTCGCGGTCGGACGCCGCATCCGCGACCTGCGCCGCAGCAAGGAAATGTCGCTGGAGGTGGTCGCCGCGCGCACCGATTTGTCGATCGGCTTCATCAGCCAGATCGAGCGCGGCCTGTCGTCGCCCTCGCTGCGCGTGCTGGCGACATTGGCCGACGTACTCGGCGTCGGCATCGCCGCGCTGTTCGGCGCGACGCCCAGGGATGACGGCGCCGGCGGCATCGTGACCCGCGAGGTGCAGCGCGCCGAGCTGAAGCTGTGGCGCACGGGAATTTCAAAGCAGCTGCTGAGCCCGGCCGGCAGCGAGAGCCGGCTCAACCTGTTCCTGGTGCATCTCGAGCCCGGCGGCAACACCGGCGACGAGTTCTATACCCATGACGGCGAAGAGGCCGGCCTCGTGCTCCAGGGCGAGATGACGCTGACGGTGGACACGGAGACCTGGACTCTGAAGCAAGGCGACAGCTTCAGATTCGCGAGCCGGAGGCCGCACCGGTTCTCCAATCCCGCGCGCGATGCGAAGGCCGTGGTGCTGTGGGTGAATTGCGTGACGGCGGCGGGGTGACGGCCCATCTCCCTCCGCCGTCGTCCCGGCGAAAACCATCCAGCGTCGTCCCGGCGAAGGCCGGGACCCATTACCACCAATCTTGATTGTCGAAGGGGAAGCGGCCCCAGCGTCCTGCCATAACTCACATTCGTGGTTATGGGTCCCGGCTTTCGCCGGGACGACACCTGTTATTACGGAGCCCTCACGTCGAGCCGCATCACCTCAACCCCGTCACCACTTCCTCGATCTTGATCGGGAAATTCCGCACGCGGATGCCGGTGGCGTGGAAGACGGCGTTGGCAACGGCGCCGGCGCTGCCGGTGATGCCGATCTCGCCGACGCCCTTGATGCCGAGCGGGTTCACATGGGGATCGTGCTCGTCGACCGTGATCACCTCCATCGGCGGCACGTCGGCATTCACGGGCACATGATACTCGGCAAGGTTGGCATTCAGGATGCGGCCGGACCGCTTGTCCATCACCGCCTCCTCGTGCAGCGCGAAGGAAAGGCCCCAGATCATGCCGCCGCGCAGCTGGCTCTGCACCATCAACGGATTGATGATGCGCCCTGCGGCGAACGCGCCGACCAGCCGCGTGGCGCGGATCTGGCCGAGCTCCGGATCAACCTTCACCTCGGCAAAGACAGCGCCATGCGCGTGCATCGCATATTGCGATTGCGCCGCCGGATCGGCCGCACCCGTGCCGGAGGCCTCGACCTCGGCAACGCCGGCGCGCGCCAGGATCTCGGCGTAGCTTTCGCTGCGCGCATCATCGTCGCGGCGATGGAGCCGCCCGGCCCGCGCCACCACGCCGGCATTGCCGGCGCCGAACAGCGGCGAGCGCTCATCGGAGGTCGCAAGCTCGGCGAGTTTTACGATCACCGCCGCACCGGCATTGTGGATCGCGGCACCGACCGTTGCGGTGTGCGCGGAGCCGCCGGCGATGCCGGCATCCGGCAGGTCCGACGTGCCCGACAGGAACGAGATCTGCTCGAGATCAAGCGCCAGCGCATCGGCCGAGATTTGCGTGAGCGCGGTCCAGGCGCCCTGCCCCATGTCATGCGCGCCGCTCTCCATCACGCCACGTCCGTCGGCGCGGATCACGGCCCGGGCATTGCCCTGGAACATCAGCGCCGGGAATGTCGCGGTGCCCATGCCCCATCCGACCAGAAAGCCGTTCTCGTCACGCATCTGCCTTGGCTGCAGCGGACGCCCCGCCCAGCCGAAACGTTCGGCGGCCTTGGCGTAGCACTGCCGCAGCGCTTTGGAGGAAAACGGCTTGCCGGTGGTCGGCTCGACCTCGGCATAGTTCTTCAGCCGGAATTCCAGGGGATCGATGCCGCAGGCGAACGCCGCCTCGTCGACCGCGCTTTCCAGCGCGATCGATCCGGTGGCCTCGCCCGGCGCGCGCATGAACAGCGGCGTGCCGGTGTCGACGCGCACCGCCTCATGCGCGGTGCGGATCGCCGGGCTGGCATAGAGCGTGTGCGAGGCGTCCGCCGCAGGCTCGTAGAAATCGTCGAAGCTCGACGTCGTGACGCGCGCCTCGTGATCAAGTGCGGTCAGCAGGCCGTTGTCACCAGTGCCGATCCGGATGCGCTGGCGGGTCTGCGGACGATGGCCGACCGGGCCGTACATCTGGCTCCGCCGCAGCACCAGCTTGACCGGACGTCCGACCAGTTTCGCCGCCATGACGCCGAGCACCTGCGGCCCGGAGACCAGGCCCTTGGAGCCGAAGCCGCCGCCGAGGAACGGGCTGTTGATGTGGATGTTGCCGGGCGGAATGCCGAACAGGCCGCCGATCCGCATCTGCGCCATCGCCATGCCTTGGCTCGGCGTGTCGAGGAACAGGCGATCGCCGTCCCACACCGCGACGATCGCGTGCGGCTCCATCGCGTTGTGGTACTGCGCGGGCGTCTCGTAAGTTGCGTCGATCCGCTTCGACGCAGCGGCAAGGCCGGCATCGATATCGCCGTGCCGGACTTCGGCGGGATTACCGATGCCGACCACCGGCGGCGTGTAGGCTTCGCCGGCGTCGAGACCGACACGCGCGATCTCGACCTGATAGCGCGGCGACAGCAGCGCGGCGCCTTCGGTGGCGGCCTCCAGCGTCTCGGCGATCACGACCGCGATCGCCTGGTTGGCGTAGCGCACCTCGTCGCTCTGCAAGAGCTCCATGCGGAAGGCGAACGGATTGCCCTTGGCATCCGGGTCCTCCGCGAGCTCCGGCTTGTGCGCCGGCGTCATCACGTCGATGACGCCGGGGTGGCGCTTGGCGGCAGCGACGTCGAGCGCGGTGACGCGGCCGCGCGCGATGCAGCTGGTCGCGATCACGGCATAGACCATGCCGGGCGGATGATTGTCGGCGGCATAGCGGGCCTTGCCGGTCACCTTCAGCGGGCCGTCGGTGCGGGTCAGCGGCTGGCCGATATTCGAGCCGTGCCTGAGATGGGCGGGGTCGCGGGTCAGATTGAGTTCAGCCGTCATGCGTTACGCTCCTGCAACGGATGAGAAGGGAGAGCCCGGCAGCGCGGGAATCCGGTCCGGCGTGCCTGCGGCAGCAAGGGTGAGCGCGCGCACGACGATGCGCTGCGCGAGCTCGATCTTGAAGGCGTTGTCGCCAGACGGCCTTGCATCGGCGAGCGCGGCGCGCGCCGCCTCGCGGTAGGTCGCCGCGTCCGGTGCGGCGCCCACGAGCACCTGCTCGGCCTCGCGCGCCCGCCACGGCTTTGCCGCGACGCCGCCGAGCGCCAGCCGCGCCTCGCAGATTTTTCCATCCTCGATGCGCAAGCCGGCCGCGGCCGAGACCACGGCGAACGCATAGGACGTGCGCTCGCGCACCTTGATGTAGCGCGCATGCCCGGAGAAGCCTTGCGCTTCGGCCGGCAGCCGCAGCGCGACGATCAGGTCGCCGCGCTCCAGCGCGGTCTCGCGCTCCGGCGTCTCGCCCGGCAGACGGTGCAGCGCCTCCAGCGGCAGCTCGCGCCGGCCGGTCTTGCCCTCGATCTCGACGACGGCGTCGAACGCGACCAGCGGCACGCAGAAATCCGACGGATGGGTGGCGATGCAGCCCTCGCTCCAGCCGAGCACCGCGTGCAGGCGGTTCTCGCCCTTCAGCGCGTCGCAGCCGGCGCCCGGCCAGCGCCGGTTGCAGGCGCTGCCGGCGTCGTAGAAATAGGCACAGCGCGTCCGCTGCATCAGATTGCCGCCGACGGTCGCGGCATTGCGCAGCTGGGCGGACGCGCCCGACAGCAACGCCTCGGCGACCGCCGGATAGCTGCGCGCGAACTCAGCGTCATGCGCGAGATCGGCATTGCGCACCAGCGCGCCGATCCGCAAGCCGCCGTCGGCCAGATGCTCGATGCGGTCGAGCCCCGGCAGACGCGTGACGTCGACGAGGAGGCTCGGCCGGCTGACGCCACCCTTCATCAGGTCGAGCAGATTGGTGCCGGAGGCGAGATAGCTCGCGCCCTTCTCGGATGCCGCCGCGACCGCGTCCGCGACGCTGGCCGGCCTGACATAATCGAAGTTCATCATGCGGAGCGCCTCTGCTTGGTCGCGTTAATGTCGGCCTGCGCCTCGAGCACGGCCTCGGTGATTCCTTGATAGGCCCCGCAGCGGCACAGATTGCCGCTCATGCATTCCCGCACGCGCTCCGGATCATCGCCGGCCTGGCCTTCCTGGATCAGGCCGATGCCGCTCATGATCTGGCCCGGCGTGCAGAAGCCGCACTGGAAGCCGTCATGGGCGATGAAGGCGGCCTGCACCGGATGCAGCTGGTCGCCGCGCGCGACGCCTTCGATGGTTGTGATCTCGGCGCCGTCATGGCTGACGGCAAGCGCGAGGCAGGAATTGATGCGGCGGCCGTCGATCAGGACGGTGCACGCGCCGCACTGGCCGCGGTCGCATCCCTTCTTGGTACCGGTGAGGTCGAGCCGCTCGCGCAACAGGTCGAGCAGGGTTACGCGGGGGTCGTCGAGGGCAATTTCCCGGCGGACACCGTTGATAGTGAGGCTGAGTGGGAGATTCATGCAGGGCTCCGATCCGTGTATGGTCGGTTTGAATCGAGGCAACGGAAGCCCGTGGCCGCCGATGCAGGATCGGCGCGCCTTGTCAGGTCCGGTGCTGGTCGCCATATACGGAGGCATCCTCCGTTTACAAGGGAGGGTGAAAAGAAAAAGCGATGGCCGGTCGATCACCAGAAATTGCACGCAAGCCCCGCGCCGACGCCGTGCGCAACCGCGAGCGCGTGCTGGAAGCGGCCAAGGCCGTGTTCTCGGCCGGCGGCAGCGAGGCGAGTCTCGAGGCGGTGGCGCGCCATGCCGGCGTCGGCATCGGCACGCTCTATCGCCACTTTCCGACCCGCGAGGCGCTCTACGAGGCGGTCTATCGCCGCGAGGTCGAGCAGCTCGGCGATCTGGCCGAGCAGCTGCAATGCGCCCCCGAGCCGGTCGAGGCGCTGCGCCGCTGGCTGCGCGCCAATGTGGAATTCGTCGCCACCAAGAAGGGCATGGTCGCGGCACTGGCGCTGGTCGCGCACGGCTCGACCGAATTGCACGCCTATTCGTTCGACCGCCTGACCAGGGCGATCGGCACCCTGCTCGCGCGCGCGGTCGCGGCCGGCGCGATCCGCGGCGACATCAGCGCCGAGGACGTGCTGCGGGCGCTGATCGGCATGTGCTACATGCACGACCAGCCCGGCTGGCAGACCACCGCGCTCAGGCTGTTGGATGTGTTCGTGGACGGCTTGCGGGTGCAGCCGGTCGGCACAACGGCAAAGCCTGCGAAGAAAGCCAACCCAAAGCCGTCGCGCTGACCTTACCCATCGTAGCCCGCATGAGAGCAGCGACATGCGGGACCGACCGCCCCGGATGTCGCGGAGCCTGTCATCGGCGGGCCATCGCGCGACCCGTTGGCTCAACGGGCTATGCTTGTTCAGGCCTCCATGTTGAAGAGGATGCCGAGCGGCAGCCGGGGTCCTGCCGGATTGACATGAAGCACCGCATCGATGGTGCGCGCGGCGGGGGATGACGGCTTCATCCAGTCAAGATGACCGGCGAGCCAGGATCGCGGTTCCGCAGCCAGCACGATCGCCGCCCCCCAGTCATCCAGCGGATTGTCGCGGGCCAGCGCCTGCTCGCGGCCGGGAATGGTTGTGCCGGCGGCGCCCATCAGATGATGCAGCACCGCCTTGGCAAGCAGGTCGTCGAAACGTCCGTCATCGACCCGTTCGCTCCCGACCGCATCGATCGCGAACAGCGCGTCGGCTTCGGCGCGACTGACCGAATGTCCGGCGCGACCGGCGGCACAGAGGATGCGCGCACATAGCGCGGCGTCGGCGGCGTCGATCGTTCGCGAGAAATGCGCCCGGCCGGCCACCGTGGGTCCCTCGCCCGCGATGATGTCGCAATACACCAGCGCGAGCGCCGCGGCGCTGCGGGCCGCAGCGTCGGACGTTGACCTCGCGATTTCGGCAACAATATCCTCCGCGCCGCGAGGCGCATGCGGGGGCAGCTCAAACTCATGGGCACGCATCGATCGCTCTGCTGTTGATTGCCGCCCGCCCCACGATGGCGGCGGCCACCGCTCAAGGACGTCCGGTGCGTGGCCGCAGCCACCGCATGATGATTTCATGCGGTGTTCGCCGGCTGCTGCGCGGCAGGTCGTGCCGCTGCAGCGCCGCCGTTGCAAAGGCGGCCGCCTGCTCGCTGGATTGCCGTTTCTCGCGCGCCAGCAACATCCATTCGCGGATCACGGCGCGTCGCACCTTGGACATGGCGATTTCCCTTCGCGATAGCCGCGTTCAGCGCGTCAGGCCGCCAGCTGCAGCGGATGGGCTTGCGACCTCCGTGCCGACAGCGCGCAGCCGTACTGATGCACGATGCCCTGTTCGACGACGAAGCCGCGCCGCTCCAGCGACGCCCGCAGGCTTTGGTTGGCCGAGGACTTCTGGGCATCGACCCACACCACCAGCACCGCACGGGCGCTAAGGACATTCGTCAACCAGTCCAGCGCCGGCTCGAGCGAGAGAAGCGTGCGCCGCCGCCAATCGACCAGCGCAACGTCGTACTGACCGGCGGGGCGGCCGCAATTGCCCGACGCCGCCGCGCGCGCGTAGCCGCGCCGCTGTAGCTCGAACATCAATTCCATGCTCCTCGTGCCGGCCACGACGATGCGCTGTTGCGTCGTGCAGCCGGCAAGCGCGATCATCGGCTCGATGATCCGGTCGCCGATAGCAATCTGAAGCGAAGACATGACATCACCTTTCGGTTCGCTGCCGCGCTCGCGGCCGAACCTCAACAGTCTGGCCTGCACGCGAGAGCGTCTGCGTCGGGCTCAATATCTTCAGGGCGGGATATGAATTCGAGAGCGCTGCGGGCTCTACGGCATACGAGCCGCATAGGCCTGCGCCCGGATGCGATGACGGCGGTCGCTGAGCACGGTGGCCGCGCAAGTGTGCTAAAGTGCACAGACGATCGGGTTGGCATTCGGTTAGATCGTCGCATTGCCAAGCCTGGTACATACATATCTGTTCATATTCGCGATCCAGCCCGGCCATCGTGCCGGGCTCTTTCATTGGCCCATCGCGCCCGTAATGAAAGACCCCGCGCTGAGGCGGGGCTTTCGGATCATCGCGGATTGGTCCGCGTTCCGCTGTTGTTGCCGGGCAGGTTCGATGTCCCAGTCCCGGTCGCCGAATTGTTGTTTGGGTCGGTCCAGTAGTTCGGCGTCGAGGTGCCTGGGTTGTTCATGTTCCCGGTCGTGCTGCCGGGCGGATTGCTCATTCCCGAGCCTGTTCCCATCCCGGTGGTGCCGCCGGTGCCGGTTCCTGCGCCGGAGCTTCCAGGCCCCGCGCCTGCACTCGCGCCTCCGGCCGATCCGCCACCGGCGCCGCCCCCACCACCGCCGCCACCCTGCGCGAAGGCGAGCGATGTCGACAGTATCATGGCCGCAGCCAATCCGATCGTTGCCAGTTTCTTCATGTGATATCCTTTCCTGGTTCGGCCGGAAGCAACGTGGACCGCACGGCGCACGTTCCCGCACGGCGGGACACACATCCGGCGCGGGCTCGCGAGGAACATGATGCTGGCTGTCCTGTTGAGCGGGATAGCGTTCCCGGAGATGCGCGATGAAGACGCTTCAAATGCAGCACGAGATCACGGCCGAGCTGGAAAGACGATCCGGTGTCACTGGCCTGAAGCTGATCCGGCTTAAGGGCTATACGCCGAGCTGGGATCTCGGCGGCACCCGCGAGACGGCGCTGGACGAGGCGAAGGAAAAAGAACTTCGCGACATCGTGACCAGGATGCAGGACGAGTTCGACATCGCCTAGGACCACTGCACGAGCAAGTTGCACCGGACAAGCGGCGCCTGAACAATCATGACGCCCCCTCGTGGCGTCGAGCCAACCGCGCGCGCAATAATATGTCGTCCCACGATATATTCTGCGCCAGCGACATTTTTGACGCTTCCCAAACGGCGATAACGGCACGCGAATTCCGGCCATTGAACGAACGTCGAATGTGCGATCCGACGTTTCCATTCGCGCGGCATGCCCCGGAATGATTATGCTGGCAAAAAACAGGTAGACGCGGAGGCAGCTCCGCGATCTGCCGATTGGCCATGGCGAGGAAAACGCGCGTTCGCGCTCGAGCTTTCGAGGACGACTCCCGACCTTCGGGAAAAGATGCGCCTGCCGTTCATTTGGATCGCAGAAATGAACGAGAGCATCTCATCTCGGTTTATCCGCTACCCGATCGGCACCTCGCTGCTGATGGCCGGCATTCTGTTCGTCGGAATGGTCGCCTATCCCCTGTTGCCGGTCGCGCCGCTGCCGCAAGTCGACTTTCCGACCATCCAGATCTCCGCAAGCCTGCCCGGCGCCAGCCCGGAAACCATGGCCTCCTCGGTTGCGCAGCCGCTGGAGCGGCAATTCGCGCAGATTCCGGGCATTGCCCAGATGACCTCGACGAGTTCGCTCGGGTCGACCGCAGTCACCATTCAGTTCGATCTGAACCGCAGCATCGACGGCGCCGCCAATGACATCCAGGCGGCGATCAATGCCGCAGGTGGCCAGTTGCCCAAGAACCTGCCGACGCCGCCGACCTATCGCAAGGTCAACCCGGCGGACTCGCCGATCCTGCTGCTGTCGGCGACCTCGGACACCCTGCCCCTCATCACCGTGAGCGACGCGGTCGACGCCCAGCTCGGGCAGCAGATCAGTCAGATCTCGGGCGTCGCCCAGGTGTTCATCGGCGGGCAGCAGAAGCCTTCGATCCGCGTGCAGATCGATCCCGCCAAGCTGGTCGCCAAGGGGCTCTCGCTGGAAGATATCCGCGGCCAGATCGCGATCACGACGGTCGACAGTCCGAAGGGCAACATCGACGGCACGAGCCGTGCCTACACGATCTACGCCAACGATCAGTTGCTGGATGCCAAGGACTGGAATGACGTGATCATCGCCTACCGCAACGGCGGCCCGTTGCGGATTCGCGACATCGGCCAGGCCGTCGCCGGGTCGGAGGACATGAAGCGGGTCGCCTGGGCGGACGGCAAACGCGGCGTGTTCCTCGTCATCTTCAAGCAACCCGGCGCCAACGTCATCGGAACGGTCGACAGGATCAAGGAGCAGCTTCCAAGGCTCGTCGCCGCGATTCCGCCCGCCATCAAGATCAAGATCATCAGCGACCGGACATTGACGATCCGCGCCGCGGTCGAGGACGTGCAGATCACGCTGCTCATCACCATCGTTCTGGTCGTCATGGTGATCTTCCTGTTCCTGCGCAGCTTCTGGGCGACGGTGATTCCCGCCGTGACCGTGCCGCTCGCGCTGCTCGGCGCCTGCGCGCTGATGTGGGTGTTCGGCTACACGCTCGACAACCTTTCGCTGATGGCACTGACGATCGCCGTCGGCTTCGTGGTCGACGATGCCATCGTGATGCTGGAAAACATCACGCGATACGTCGAGCAGGGCGCGCGCGGCCGCTCGCCGCGGCATTGCAGGGCGCCGGCGAGATCGGGTTTACCATCCTGTCCATCAGTATCTCGTTGATCGCGGTGCTGATCCCGCTGCTGCTGATGGGTGGCGTGATCGGCCGACTGTTCCGCGAATTCGCGGTGACCCTGGCGATGGCGATCTTCGTCTCCCTGGTGGTGTCGCTGACGCTGACGCCGATGATGGCATCGCGCTTCCTGCGCGCGCATGGAGAAACCAGGCACGGCCGGCTCTACCAATGGAGCGAGGCGGCATTCGACAGGATGCTGCATGCCTATGAGCGAGGGCTTGATCGAGCGCTGAGCTGGAGCCGGACCACGCTCTGCATCTTCTTCGCCACGGTCGCACTGTCGCTCTATCTGTTCGTGATCATTCCGAAGGGATTCTTTCCGCAACAGGACAATGGCTTCCTGAACGCGGTGTCGGAGATGGCCCAGGATATCTCTTTCGCCGACATGGAGCGGCACCAGGAAGAACTCAGCAGGATCGTTCGGGCCGATCCCGCGGTGGAGAGCATGGCCGAGTTCATCGGCGGCGGCGGTACCGCGCTGAATTCGGGTCGCATGTACATCACGCTGAAGCCGCGCGAGGAGCGCGACGCGAATGCGCAGCAGATCATCGCGCGGCTGCGGCCGAAGCTCGAGGCGGTCGAGGGAGCACGTCTCTACATGCAGGCGTCCCAGGACGTCCGGCTGGGCGGCCGCGCCACGCGGACGCAGTTCGAATACACGCTGCAGGATGCAAAGCTCGACGAGCTGAACGAATGGGCGCCGAAGATTCTGGCCAGGATGAAGACGCTGCCGGAACTGCGCGACGTCGCCACCGACCAGCAGACCGAGGGAACGACGCTGACGCTGACCATCGATCGCGACACCGCGTCGCGCTTCGGCATCCAGCCGCAATTGATCGACGACACGCTGTACGACGCGTTCGGCCAGCGCCAGGTGACCCAATACTTCACCCAACTCAACAGCTATCACGTCATCCTGGAGATCCTCCCGGAATTGCAGGGCAAGCTCGACACGCTCAACAGGCTCTACATCAAGTCGCCGACCACGGGGGACGAGGTGCCGCTCTCCGTGTTCTGCAAGTGGACCACGATTCCGGTGCGCCCGCTGGCGATCGCGCACCAGGGACAGTTTCCTGCGACCACGATCAGCTTCAACCTCGCGCAAGGGGTGGCGCTCGGCCAGGCCACCGATGCGATCCAGAACGCCGTCGCCGATCTCGGTGCTCCAGCCACGCTCAGCTCGAGTTTCCAGGGCACCGCGCAGGCCTTCCAGCAATCACTGAGCTCGGTGCCGCTGCTGATCCTGGCCGCGCTGGTCGTGGTCTACCTGATCCTCGGCGTGCTCTATGAAAGCTACATCCATCCGCTCACGATCCTGTCCACGCTGCCATCGGCCGGGGTCGGCGCGCTGGCGATCCTGATGGCGTTCGGATTCGATTTCAGCCTGATCGCGCTGATCGGCATCATCCTCTTGATCGGGATCGTGAAGAAGAACGGCATCATGATGGTCGATTTCGCGATCGCCGCCGAACGCGAGGAGCATCTGTCGCCGCGTGAATCGATCCGGAAAGCAGCCATCCTGCGTTTCCGCCCGATCATGATGACGACGATGGCAGCCTTGCTCGGCGGCGTCCCGCTGATGCTCGGCACCGGAACGGGATCGGAAATCCGTCAGCCGCTCGGCTATGCGATGGTCGGCGGCCTGATCGTGAGCCAGGCGCTCACGCTGTTCACAACGCCGGTCGTGTATCTCTATCTCGACCGATTCTCGAATGCGCTGTCGAGCTGGACGGCAACGAAGAAAGACGACGATGCCGAACCGCCCGTGAAGAACGCCGCCGAATAGTGCGTGACGAGATTGGGGCAAAATCGCAGCCGCGACGGTGCTGCGCTCCCTCTCCCCGTTCTTACGGGGAGAGGGTTGGGGTGAGGGGCCGTCTCAGCGTATTCGGCGACCGCCGCGTTTGCGGAGATTCCCCCTCACCCGGAACGCATCTAACGATGCGTTCCGACCTCTCCCCGCGCGCGGGGCGAGGTGAAGCGGAGCCCGTTGCACGATTCAAAATAAACTCATCTTGCGCCAGCAGCTCGCGTACGGCGATGCGGCCTACCCGAACCTGACATCGTAGCGCTTGATCGACAGCTCCTTGGTGTCGATCTCGGGCTTCTTCCCCGAGAGCATGTCCGCCAGCACCCGGCCCGAGCCGCAGGCCATGGTCCAGCCGAGCGTGCCATGACCGGTGTTGAGGTGCAGATTGGCAAAGCGCGTGGCGCCGATCACCGGCGGGCCGTCCGGCGTCATCGGGCGCAGCCCGCACCAGAAGGTGGCCCTGGCAAGGTCGCCGCCGCGCGGAAACAGGTCGGTCAGCGAATGATCCAGCGTCGCGCGCCGCGCGGCGTAAAGCTTGGTCGAATAGCCCGAGATCTCGGCGGTGCCGCCGACCCGAATGCGATCGCCGAGCCGGGTGATCGCGACCTTGTAGCTCTCGTCCATCACGGTCGATTCAGGCGCGCCGGACGCGTCCTTGATCGGAACGGTGATCGAATAGCCCTTGACCGGATAGACCGGCAGCGAGATGCCGAGCGGCCGCAGCAGGATCGGCGAATAGCTGCCGAGCGCCAGCACATAGGCATCCGCCGTCATCATTCCGGCGCTGGTCGCGACGCCGGTGATCCGGGTCGTGTCCGCATTCAGTCCGTCGATGCCGACATTGAAGTTGAAGCGCACGCCGAGCTTCTCGGCTTCCAGCGCCAGGGCCTGCGTGAACATGTGGCAGTCGCCGGTCTCGTCATGCGGCAGCCGCAGCCCGCCGGCGAACTTTTCCTTCACGCCGGCCAGCGCGGGCTCGGCGGCGATGCAGCCCTCGCGGCCCAGCACCTCGAACGGCACGCCGTATTGCTTCAGCACCGCGATGTCGTCGCCGGTGTGATCGAGCTGGGCCTGCTCGCGAAACAGCTGCAGCGTGCCGCGCGCACGCTCGTCATAGCGGATGCCGATCTCGCTGCGCAGCGCCTGCAGGCAGTCGCGGCTGTATTCCGCGATCGGGATCATCCGGCTCTTGTTCACCGCGTAGCGCGACGTGGTGCAGTTGCGCAGCATCTTCAAGAGCCAGAGCCACATCACGGGATCGAGCTTGGGGCGGATCACCAGCGGGCCGTGCTTCATCAACAGCCACTTCACCGCCTTGACCGGCACGCCGGGGCCGGCCCAGGGCGACGAGTAGCCCGGCGACACCTCGCCGGCATTGGCAAAGGAGGTTTCCAGCGCGGGCTTCGGCTGACGGTCGATCACCGTGACCTCGTGGCCTGCGCGCGCAAGGTAATAGGCAGAGGTGACGCCGATCACGCCACTGCCGAGAACAAGGACCTTCACTTTTCCTCACATCCTGCAGCGAAAACGCAATCGCCGCTGCGAAACCACTCTGCTTCGCAACGGCGACAGCAATTTGTAGAGCTAGCTAATATCTAGCTAGCAATTATCAGGCCACGCGCTTGATGGAGTCGCCGAGGATCGAGACGATGTCGTCGATGTGCGACTTCTCGACGATCAAAGGCGGCGACAACGCCAGCGAGTCGCCGCTCATGCGGAAGTAGAGGCCGCGGTTGAAGCAATCGACCATGATGTCGTAGCCGCGCGCGCCGACGACACCATCGCGCGGCGCGACTTCGACCGCACCCATCAGGCCCTGGTTGCGGATGTCGACCACGTTCGGCAGGCCCTTCAGCGAATGCAGGGCATCGCGCCAGTAGTCGGCGAGCGAGGCGCCGCGGGTCAGCAGAGCTTCGTCCTTGTAGATGTCGAGCGTGGCAAGACCCGCCGCGCAGGCCACCGGATGCGCCGAATAGGTGTAGCCGTGGAACAGCTCCATGGCGTTGTCCGGACCAACCATCAGCCCGTCGTGGATCTGGCGGCTGGTGAACACCGCGCCGCACGGCACGGTGCCGTTGGTGATGCCCTTCGCGGTCGTCATCATGTCGGGCGTCACGCCGTAGAAGTTGGCGGCGAACGGGGTGCCGAGGCGGCCGAAGCCGGTGATGACCTCGTCGAAGATCAGGAGGATGCCGTGCTTGGTGCAGAGCTCGCGCAGGCGCTGCAGATAGCCCTTCGGCGCCGGCAGCACTGCGGTCGAGCCCGGCACCGGCTCGACGATCACCGCCGCGATGGTGTCGGCGCCATGCAGCGCCACCATCCGCTCGACGTCGTCGGCGAGCTCGGCGCCGTGCTCCGGCTGGTCCTTGGCGAAGGCGTTGCGGGCGAGATCGTGGGTATGACGGATGTGGTCGACGCCGGGCAGATGGGTCGCGAACTGGCGGCGGTTGGCGACCATGCCGCCGACCGACATGCCGCCGAAGCCGACGCCGTGATAGCCGCGCTCGCGGCCGATCAAACGGGTGCGGCTCGGCTGGCCGGCGGCGCGGTGATAGGCGAGCGCGATCTTCAGCGCGGTATCGACCGATTCAGAGCCCGAATTGGTGAAGAAGACGCGATCCAGCCCCTTCGGAGCGATCTCGGCAAGCCGCTCGGCAAAATCGAACGCCAGCGGGTGGCCCATGTTGAACGAGGGCGCGAAGTCCAGCGTCGAGAGCTGCCGCTCGACCGCGGCCGCGATCTGCGGGCGGCCGTGGCCGGCGTTGACGCACCACAGGCCGGCTGAGCCGTCGATCACCTGCCGGCCGTCGACCGAGGTGTAGTACATGCCCTTGGCGGACGAGAACAGCCGCGGTGCCTTCTTGAACTGCCGGTTGGCCGTGAACGGCATCCAGAACGAGTCGGTCTTGATGGTGTTCGGAATCTGATGAACGGTCACGGCGGCGCTCCATTGCTGACTGATGCTAGTCGGACCACTCTTCCAGGCACTCAACAAGTCCTTTTCTGCCGCAGCGCAAGCCATTGATCTTGTTGAGGCGGTCTGCCAAGATTTGTTCGATCCGCAACATCTGCAACAGGAATTTGCCAAGGGGACTGCCATGAGCGTCGACATCGGCGGTCGGCTTCGATTCATCCGCGCGCGGCACAAGCTGTCGCAGCGCGAGCTCGCCAAGCGCTCCGGCGTGACCAATTCGACGATTTCGCTGATCGAATCCAACCAGATGAACCCGTCGGTCGGCGCCCTCAAGCGCATCCTCGACGGGATCCCGATGGGGCTCGCCGAATTCTTCGCGATCGAGCCGGAGCGGCCGCGCAAGGCGTTCTATCGCGCCGACGAACTGACCGAGATCGGCAAGAAGCCGATCTCCTACCTGCAAATCGGCGACAGTCTGTTCGGCCGGGCGTTGCAGATCCTGAAGGAGCGCTACGAGCCCGGCAGCGACACCGGCCGGGTGCCGCTGGTGCATGAGGGCGAGGAAGGCGGCATCGTGGTCTCGGGCCGGCTCGAGGTCACGGTCGACGACGAGCGGCGGGTGCTCAACGCCGGCGACGCCTATTACTTCGAAAGCCGCCGCCCGCACCGCTTCCGCTGCATCGGCGCCAAGCCGTGCGAGGTGATCTCGGCCTGTACGCCGCCGACGTTTTGAACCCGGCGCGCGCGGCGGGCGACCCAAGCCGCAGGGGCCGCATGGCGCGGCCGTGCGGGTGACGTCGATGCCTTGCTCTCCACGGCTTGCGGCCGCCGCCGCGGCCATCGCGGTCCTTGCGTCCGGCCCGTCCGTTGCGATGGACGACGATCTGCGGGCATCGAGCAGCGCGCCGACCGCGATCAGGCTGTGCGGCGATAGCGGCGACAGCACGATCAAGACCGCGGACTGCAGGAAGGCCGGCACCGACAGGCTGGTGACGCAGATCGACAGGGTGTTCGACGCGGCGCTCGGCAGGATGCCGGCGAACGTCAAGCCGCTCTTGAAGCGCGACCAGGCCTGGTTCAACGAGATGATCATCGACGCCGCCGAGGTGCTGGCCGATAGCGACGCGGACGAATTGAAGGAGAGCTTTGCGCAAGCCCTGCGGCGCCGCGCCGCCGCGCTTGAGGGAATGGCATCCGGCCGTCCCGGCATCGCCGGCAACTGGGTCAATGCTTTCGGCAACATCACGCTGACGCCGGCCGACGGCGGCACCTATCGCCTCGCCGCCGATCTGCGCGGCGACTATGGCGGCGACCGCAAGCGAAGCTGCAAGCTCACCGTCGACCTGAAGCCTTCGGGGAATGGCTGGCTCGCCGGCACCGTGGTGATCAATACGGACACAGCGGCCGACAAGCCGAAAGCCGACGCTGCGGCCGCTCCCGCCAGGCCGCCGTCAGTCAAACTCCGCCGCCAGGGCGAGACCTTGCGGATCGTCGGCAGCATCGATGACGAGGAATGGAACGGCGTCGCCGACTGCTCGTCGATGTGGCAGGTCACCGGCAGCTATTTTGCCGCCGGCAAGGATACGGCATCCGACCGGGCGGACACCGCCTTCGTCGTCCCGACCTTCGACTGCACCAGGCCGGAGACGGCGACCGACGAGGAAATCTGCGCCGACCCTGATCTGGCCGACAACGACCGGCGGCTGAACCGCGCCTGGAAGGCATTGCAGCCGCACCTCGACGAGGCGACGCGGCGCGCGCTGATCGACGACCAGCGCAGCTGGGTGAAGAGCCAGACGCAGCAATATCCCGAATTCCTGCACCCGGCCTGGAACAAGCAGAGCTCCCAGGTTCACTTCACCGTCGATGCCCGCGACCACGTCGACGGATTGCAGCGCGAACGCCTGGCGCTGCTCGAAGGCTTTGACGACAAGCGCAGCGGGCTTGCCGGCATCTGGCTCGCCCATAACGCCGTCATCAAGATCACCACCGAGAGCAGCGGCGCCGTGAAGGCGACGGGATGGAAGTGGGACCAGGGCGACTGGAAGGCCGGCTGCGACTACGAGATGACGGGCAAGATCGTCGGCGGCACGTTCCGCTCCGACGAGCAGCGCAAGAACGCGGACACGCTCGAGCGCGACCATGCCATGCTGATCGTCAACCGGCAGGACGATCTGTTCGCGAAGAAGCGCTACTCGAACAAGGACGGCACCACCGAGAACAAGGACGCCGACGAAGCGAAATGCAAGCGCCGGCTCGACAATTCCTCGACCGCGCGGCTGTTTCCCGCCCGCCCCTCGCCGGACATCGACAATTTCAAGGGCTCGATCAGATAGAGCGTCTTCAGGCGAAGTGGATACCGGTTCGCGTGACGAAAACGCGTCAAGACAACAATCCAGAGACCCGTTCCGATTCAATCGGACCGGAATGGCTCTGATCACGCGACAGTATCACAGATCGCGCGTCTGCCGGTCGCCCCAAGCAATAACGGCGGCAATGGTGGCGAACATCGCGGTGACCGCGATCATGACGAGGATGGTGTCGAGAGGCATGGGTCGTCTCCTGCATGTGATGGAGAGACCTAGCGCGCCTGCGCGCGCATCGCCTTGTGCTGGATCAAAAGCCGACGCCGCAGCGTCAGCTCGCGCCGCTCAGCTTGAGCCGTTCGAGGTCGAGCAGCCGCACGCCATCGGGCACGATCAACACCACCTTCTCGCGCGCAAGGCGGGTCAGCGTGCGGCTCACCGTCTCGATGGTGAGACCGAGATAGTCGGCGATGTCCTGCCGGCTCATCGGCAGCGGCACGGTGACAGACACGCTTCCGATCCGGGCGTATCGCGTCTGCATGTGGAGCAAGAATGCAGCGATCTTTTCCTCGGCACTGCGCCGTCCGAGCAGCAACATCTGGTCCTGCGCCAGGCTCAACTCGTGCCCCGCGAACTCATGTAGGCGGCGCAGCAGATGCGGCTTGCCGTCGACATAGGCGAGGAACGCCGATCGCACGAAACGGCAAACCGCGACGTCGTTGACCGCCTCCGCGGTGACGCCGTAGCGGTCCTGCAGCGCAAGTCCGAGGAAGTCGCCCGGCAGCGCGAAACCCACGATCTGGCGGCGGCCGTCGGGCAATGATTTGTAGAGCCGCACGACCCCGTCGGTGACATTGAACACGCTGCCCGCCAGCGCACTCTGCTCGAACAGCGTCGTTCGCGCCGGAACCTGCTTTGCCTGGCTGATCCGGTCGAGCTCCTCGAGCTCGGACGGCTCCAGCGCAGCGCAGACGCTGAACAGCCTGACCTTGCAGTCCTCGCAGCCATTCGTGGCGCGGCCGTGCCTGCAGTCGGAACGCGTCGCGCCTGCACACGAATCCTGCAGTGGCTCGGCAATGCTCATGGCTTCGGGTGTCCGCTTGGTTGGGTGCTTGACACTATCAACCCCGATTTGATCTGGATCAACCGCCGGCGGCATTGATGCAGATCAATGCTGCGCCGCGCTTTCCCCAGCAGTTTCGCCATCATCGGGGAATCCGGCGATGAACGAGCAATTCCAGGCACTTCCGATCGACCATCAGCATGCGATCGTGGCCTATCCGCTGGTGTTCATGCATGATGCCAGTATTACCACGGATCAATGGCTGCGGTTCGTGCGCCGGCGCTGCCGCGGCAGCTCGCCCGAGACCGGGCTGATCGCGATTCGCGATCGCCGCGGCGTGATCCATGCCCTGTTCAGTTACCGCATCGACAACGACCTGCGCGTCCGCAAGCGGCTCAGCATCGGCGATCTGATCGTCGCGCATCTGCCCGGCTCGCGGATCGACGATGCGGTGTCGAACGTCATCGCCGAGGTTTCGGCGCAATACGGTTGCCAGATCGTCACCATCGAGCAGCCATTCGCAACGCGTCATGCGCGGCACGCCGGATGCCCGACTGCCGAGGCGCTGCGGCACCATCGGCGCGTCAACTGACATCGCGCTGCGTGGCCGTTCGGAGCCAGCCGCCGAATGCGCCTGCTCCGTTGCCGCCGTGGTCGTGCGGGAGTAGCCTTGCGGCGGCTGGAAGGTCGACTGTCGACGGTGCCACCGCATGCGCATCATCCTGATGTTCGTCGCTATTCTGCTCGGCTCGCTCGCTCCCGCAGCGGCCGACGACGTCGGCGCCGCGCAGGCCGTGATCCGCGCGCAGGAGCAGGCGTTCGGCCGCGACGACGCCGCGGCGGCCTATTCGCATGCCGCGCCGGCGATCCGGCAGATCTTTCCGCAAGCCGACATCTTCATGTCGATGGTGCAGAACCAATACGCGCCGGTCTATCGGCACAGGAGCTTCGAGTTCGGCGAGGCGCGCAGCGACGGCGACCGGATCGCACAGCGCGTCCATATCGTCGACGCCAATGGCGAAGCGTGGGAGGCGCTCTACACGCTGGAGCGGCAGGCCGACGGCAGCCTGAAGATCACCGGCTGCTCATTACTCAAGGCCGGCCAGGCGGTGTGATCGAGAATTACGCCAGCGCCACCCGCTGCCGCGAGCGCATCATGAGCAGCAGGATGATGCTGACATTGAGCAGGTTCCAGGCGAGGCCGTTGGCGAAGGCGGCGGCATAGGAGCCGGTGGCGTCGAAGATCACGCCCGAAATCCAGCCGCCAAAGGACATGCCGAACACCGAGGCGAAGATCACGATGCCGATCCGCGTCGCGGCCTCCGACGCCGGCATCGCCTCGCGCACGATGATCGCGTAGCTCGGCACGATGCCGCCCTGGAACAGGCCGAACATCGCCGAGATGATGTAGAGCGAGGTCAGGCTGTCGAAGAACAGATAGAACAACAGCGCCGCGCCTTGCGCGATCGAGCCGATCAGCAGGGTGCGGATGC
This sequence comes from Bradyrhizobium sp. USDA 4506, assembly GCF_054058795.1. Taxonomy (NCBI): domain Bacteria; kingdom Pseudomonadati; phylum Pseudomonadota; class Alphaproteobacteria; order Hyphomicrobiales; family Nitrobacteraceae; genus Bradyrhizobium; species Bradyrhizobium sp. USDA 4506. The sequence continues at coordinate 4,980,364 of NZ_JBSSBM010000002.1, forward strand.
CGCCGATCCGGTCGGCGAGGAAGCCGGAGCCGATCCGGCTGATGATGCCGAAGCCGAGCATCAGCGACAGCATCTCGGCGCCGCGCGCCACGCCGTAGCCGAGATCGCCGCAATAGGCGACGATATGGACCTGCGGCATCGACATCGCCACGCAGCAGGAAATCGACGCGAGCGACAGTATCGCGGTCAGCGCGTTGGTGGAAAGCTTGAGGTCGACCCGGGGTGGTGCCGCGTTGCCATGGCTGCGCCTGGTCGCCGCGCCCATCAACACGCGCAGCACCATGAGTGCCAGCAACATCGCGATCGCGGTGAAGATGCCGATTGCAATATGGGTGGTGCGCCAGCCGACACTCTGCATGCCGAAATTGACCAGCGGCGGCCACACCGTACCGCCGACGTAATTGCCGCTCGCGGCGATCGCGACCGCGAGGCCGCGGTAGCGCTCGAACCAGTGCGACGCCTCCGCCATCAACGGGCCGAAGGTCGCCGCCGACGACAGGCCGATGGCAAAATGCAGCAGGATGAAGGCCCAGATCGACGGCGCGTAGCCGGCGCCGACATAGCCGAGGCCGAGGATGCCGATCCCGGCGCCGATCGCCGCGACGATGCCGTAGCGGTCGCTGATCTTGCCGGTCACGACCTGGCCAAGGCCGAAGCCGAGCATCACCATGGTGAAGGCGAGCGAGGCCGTTCCGCGGGTCGCGCCGAAGTCCGTCTGCACCACGGGCAGCGCCACCACGACCGACCACATGCCGACGCTGCCGAGCGAGCCGATCACCACGGCCACGACAAGCCGCAGCCATGCCCGGCGCGAGTCGGGAATGAACGTAGCGACTTCAGGGGAAAATTCAGAAGAAATTACCACGGCAGGCGGAACTTCGTCGGCATTTGCCTCCGGGTCAAGCCACATTGCCGAGAGATTAGGCATGCGCCAGCAAGGGGACGCCGCCCCTTGAAACGGCACGCTCCGCGGCGGATTCGCGCGCGGCTAGCGTCGCATCAATTCCCGAAGTTCGGGTCCTGCGACTGGAACGGGCCGCATTTGGCGCGTTTCGCAAACCGCTGATCGAAATCGACCGTGCCCCCGCCCACCGGAATCTGTGTCGGCGGCAGTCCCCTTGTGTACTGGTCGACGGTCACCGTCTTCTTGTCCGCGCTCATCGTGACGCGAACCGGCTCAAGCGGCTTGCCCTTGTTGGCCTCGGTCAGGTCGAGCGCGTAGTAGCCGATCACCGTCTGGCCGGCGCGCAGGCCTTGGCCTGCCAATGCAACCGATAGCGGTAGATAGACCTCCATCCTGACGCCTTCGCCGTCGCACGCCAGCATGCGCATCATGGCGGCGTCCTGGCCCGGAGGCTTTGCGGCAGCACCCGTCGCGACGGAAAGGGTGACAGCCGCGACAGCCCCGAAACCACCAATCCAGGGTTTGCCGGTCGTTGCCGCCGCACGGTCTCCTTGGCTTGTCATGGAATCCCCCGACACGAAGCGACTTGCTCGGTATTTCGTCTGACGTCGAGGCTGGGACGTTCAATCCCGGTCCGTCCTCCCTCCCCGATCGGCGCCTCCGTGCGCCGCCGCGGCGATGTTTGGACGATCGGGCGTCAGCGCTTCCTGTACCGCCGGACCGGTTGCTGCTATGATCCCGGCCTACTTGAACTGATCCGGTTTTTTTTGAAGCGGAAGGCATTCTGAAGCGCCTGCATTGATCACCGACAGTCATATGGAGGTTTGCCATGGCTTCTGACTGGCGTCTCGAAGGCGAATGGATCAAGAACTGCAATTGTGCATTTGGCTGCCCCTGCGATTTCAATGCGCTGCCGACGCATGGTTCCTGCAAAGGCATGGTCGGCATGCGGATCACCAAGGGGCATTTCGGCAGCACCAAGCTCGACGGCCTGGTGTTCGCGGCAACCGTCGACTTTCCCGGCGCGCTTCACGAGGGCAACGGGCAGATGCAGCCGATCATCGACGAGCGCGCCACGGCGGAACAGCGCGAAGCGCTGTTCAACATCCTGTCCGGCAAGAATTCGGCCGAAGGCACGCTGTTCCAGATCTTCAGCCTGATCGTGACCAAGATCCATGATCCGGTGTTCGTGCCGATCGAGTTCTCCTTCGACAAGAACGGGCGCGTCGCCAAGCTCGTCGCCAAGGGCGTGCTGGAGACCGAGGTCGAGCCGATCAAGAATCCTGTCACCGGCACGCCGCATCGCATCCAGGTCGTGATGCCGGAGGGGTTCGAGCATAGGGGGGCCGAGGTGGCCTCCTCCAACATCCGCTCGACCGGGGCGATCAAGTACGAGACCAAGGGCTCGCACAGCTCGCTCGCCAACGTCGTGCAGACGCCGGACGGCGTCGCGGCCTGACACAGCCGGGCGCGGTTCGGCCGTTCGGCTGCTGGGATCCCACCATGAGCGAGACATCGGCGCTCGAAAACGTCCTGCGGCATGACCGCCTGATCTTTGCAGGCGGCATCGCCGCGGTGATGGCGCTGGCCTGGGCCTATCTCCTGGCCGGCGCCGGCATCGACATGAGCATGGCTGATATGCCGATGGATCCGACGCCATGGACGCCTTCCTATGCCGTGCTGGTGTTCGTCATGTGGTTGACGATGATGGTCGCCATGATGATCTCGAGCGCCGCGCCGATGGTGTTGCTGTTCGCCGCCCTGAAGCGCAAGCAATCGGCAACGCCCTCTCCCCTCGCTGAGGCCTGGATCTTCCTGTGCGGCTATCTCGTGATCTGGGCCGGCTTCAGCCTCGCCGCGACGCTGGCGCAATGGCAACTCGACCTCGCCGGACTCTTGTCGATGGCGATGGCTGCTACCAGCGCGACGCTCGCCAGCGGCGTCCTGCTGCTGGCCGGGCTCTACCAGTTCACGCCGCTCAAGCGAGCCTGCCTGCGCTACTGCCAGAGCCCGGTGCTGTTCCTGAGCCGGCACTGGCGACCGGGCACGGCCGGTGCGCTGCGCATGGGGCTGCGGCACGGCCTTTACTGCCTCGGCTGCTGCTGGTTCCTGATGGCATTGCTGTTCGTCGGCGGCGTGATGAACCTGCTCTGGATCGTCGGCATCACGGTCTACGTCGCCTGCGAGAAGCTGCTCCCGGTCGGCCACCGCCTCAGCTATGCCGCCGGCGCCGCGTTGATTGTGGCGGGACTGATCGTGCTCGTGCATACGACTTGAGAAAGTGTCCGGACGTGTAGGAATATCGATCGCGCGACGGCGATCATCCTGTCGAAGAAGATTGAAAGCAGTGCGAGCTGGTTCACACTTGCCATTCGTCATCCGTGCCAAGATCGTTCGGACGGTGGATTGTGCGTCGCAGGCCGGCAGCGCTGCTTGTGACGGAACTGACGAGCGACAGACGCTCGCGTGCTGGCGTCAAGCCAGATGCCCCACGCCCCGGCCGTCGCGCCGAGAGAACCGCATGCATTTCATCGGAGGGTACATCATGCATACCTTGCCCGCAGAATGGCTACCCGTTTCAACTGCGCCAGCAGACCGGGATCTCGAAGTCTGTGTCCTGGACTATGATGGAATGGTCCATGCGCTCGTGGTCCCCTGCCACAAGGACGGCGCCGACTGGGTCGTTGGTTCAAATGACCACGTCCATGTTCAACCGACGCATTGGCGCAGTTGGACTGAGCCCGCCTAAAGCGGGCCCCTGCACCGCCGGGCGGACCCGGCGCAGGGCCGCCGGGGACGCTCCATGGCGCCCGGACGAGTTACCGCCATCGCGCCGCACGGGCACGAGCCCCGGTGCGGCGTCAATCTCGCGCCAGCCCATGAAATCGGCTAGACTTGTCGCGTGAGGTTCAAGGGTGGGCCAGGAGGCTCGTCATGGAATCACACGTGATCCCCTTTGAAAATCGCTGGACCAACGGCAAGCATGCCTGGGAGTGGCACTGCGAGCTCGAGCGGCTGGGCGTGCCGACAGTCCGGACGATGTACTGCGAGCATGAAACGCACCGTCGCAACAAGTCGGCGGTGGTGTTCGACATCCCCGCGGGCTTTGTCCACGACTGGCTGGCCTTTCATGACCGGCGCGCCGCCCGGCAGCAGTTCTTGTGGCGCGCCAGCGTCATCACGCTCGGCATCATCGCCGCATCGGGCGTCGTGCTCGGTGCGCTCAGATAGAGGCCGCAAGGCCTGCGGCCTCATCCGTGGCCATCCTTCGAGACGCCCGCCTTTGGCGGGCTCCTCATCAGGATGACGCGTTGTTGCGGGGCAAAATCCTGGTCTGGACCCTCATGGTGAGGGCGGCGCATCTTGACCACGAGGCCCTCTCACCCCTGCTTCCGGCCGCGAATCCCCCTGCCGGCGCCTGCGACGACCCGTGCGGTCGCGCGAAAGCCCTTATTAACCCTTTGCTAACCATACACCCGGCAAGAATTGCCGAGTGAAGTCGAGTGTCGTCGAACGCGTCTAACGGGCGGAGATCCCCGTGAACGCCAGCGCGGTGCCTCACTTTCGGAACGGCGGCCCTGCGGCCGTCGCGCAGACGCTTGGCGGCCGCAGCCGCCAGTCGCGGGGGAGAGCGGCTACCATGGTCGACGTCACGGCGGGTCAGGGCACGGCAGGCAAGAGCGGATTGCCGAGCCTCGGCGAGATCGGCGACATCCTGAAGCGCGGCGATATCGCGCTGGCGATCGGCGTCCTCACCATCCTGGTGGTGCTGATCCTGCCGCTGCCCTCGATCGTGCTCGACCTTTTCCTGGCGGTCTCGATCACGGTCTCGATCCTGATCCTGATGACCTCGCTGTTCATCCAGGCGCCGCTGGAATTCTCGTCGTTTCCGACCATCCTGCTGATCTCGACCATGCTGCGGCTGTCGCTGAACATGGCCTCGACCCGGCTGATCCTGAGCCACGGCCATGAGGGCACGGCGGCCGCCGGCCACGTCATCGAGGCGTTCGGCAACTTCGTGATGGGCGGCAACTTCGTGATCGGCATCATCGTGTTCGCGATCCTGGTGATCGTGAACTTCGTGGTCATCACCAAGGGTTCGGGCCGCATCGCCGAAGTCGCGGCACGCTTCCAGCTGGATTCGATGCCCGGCAAGCAGATGGCGATCGACGCCGATCTCTCCGCCGGCCTGATCGACGAGAAGGCCGCCAAGGAGCGCCGCAAGGCGCTGGAAGACGAGAGCGGCTTCTTCGGCGCCATGGACGGTGCCTCGAAATTCGTCCGCGGCGATGCCATCGCCGGTCTTTTGATCGTCGGCATCAACATCGTCGGCGGCATTATCATCGGCGTCGCCCAGCAGGGCCTCTCCTTCAGCGAAGCCGCCCGCACCTACACCGTGCTGACGGTCGGCGACGGCCTCGTCACCCAGGTGCCCGCGCTGATCGTCTCGACCGCCGCCGGCCTCCTGGTCTCCAAGGCCGGCATCACCGGCGCCGCCGACAAGGCGCTGATGCGCCAGCTCTCCGGCTATCCGCAGGCGCTCGGCATGTCGGCCGGCGTGATGCTGGTGCTGGCGCTGCTGCCGGGCATTCCGACGCTGCCGTTCCTGGCGCTGGGCTCCGGCGCCGCGGTGCTGGCCTGGAACGCTCGCAAGCAGAAGCGGGCTGCGAAGGCGGCCGAAACGGCAGCAGCCGCCGCCCCTGCTGCAGCCGCGGCCGCCGCCGCTGCGGCCGCGGAGGAGCCGATCGCCGCCGCGCTGAAGATCGACGACCTCAAGATCGAGCTCGGCTACGCGCTGCTGCCGCTGGTCAACGGCCCCGACGGCACCGACCGCCTGACCGAGCAGATCAAGGCGCTGCGCCGCTCGCTGGCCATAGAGATGGGTTTCGTGATGCCGGCGGTGCGCATCCTCGACAACGTCCAGCTCGAAGCCAACAGCTACGTCATCAAGATCAAGGAAGTCGACGCCGGCACCGGCAAGATCTGGCCGAGCCAGTTCATGGTCATGGACCCCGCCGGCAACCAGGTGCAACTGCCCGGCATCCACACCATCGAGCCTACCTTCGGCCTGCCGGCGACCTGGGTCGACGCCGGCCTGAAGGAAGAGGCCGCGCTGAAGGGCTACACCGTGGTCGACGCCGCGACCGTGCTGTCGACGCATCTGACCGAGCTGCTCAAGACCAACATGGCGGACCTGTTGTCCTACGGCGAGGTGCAGAAGCTCTTGAAGGACCTGCCGAAGGAGCAAGGCGAGCTGATCAAGGACATCGTGCCGGGCCAGGTCACGGTGTCGGGCATCCAGCGCGTGCTGCAATTGCTGCTCGCCGAGCGCATCTCGATCCGCGATCTCTCGACCATCCTCGAAGGCATCGCCGACGCGCTGGCGTTCTCGCGCAATCCGGCCACCATGGTCGAGCACGTCCGTGCCCGGCTGGCCCGCCAGATCTGCGCGCAAAACACCTCGCCGAACGGCTATTTGCCGCTGATCGCGTTGTCGGCGCGCTGGGAGCAGGCGTTTGCGGAATCGATCGTAGGCACCGGCGACGACCGCAGCCTGGCGATGCAGCCCTCGAAACTGTCGGAGTTCATGACCGCCGTGCGCAACGCCTTCGAGCAGGCGGCGCGCGAGGGCGAGGCGCCGGTCCTGGTGACGTCGGCCGCGATCCGGCCGTTCGTTCGCTCACTGGTGGAACGGTTCCGCTCGCAGACCACCGTCCTGTCGCAAGCCGAGATCCATCCCAGGGCCCGGCTGAAGACGGTCGGCAGCGTTTAGAGTCACTTGTTCGGAAGCGTTTTCTGCACGCGAGCCGGGCGTCCACTTCGCGCGAAAACGAGCTAGGGGCCGCAAATCACTTGCGTTTTCGTCTGTGCTTTCTCGCCACAGGCAACTGATTTATGCAGAACAGGCCGGAACGGCCCTATCTGGGATGCAGCATCCCAGCATAATCCCAAGACACTGATATTAAATAGCTTTAATGCGTCTCGGATTACCAAAGGGTCATTTCTGATCGCGCCCGATCACGTCTCATCACGGCCTTGTGATGGCCTCTAGGGAACGGAATCGGCAAATCCTACGTTAGCGGGGCACGAGACGTTGAACCGGACAACAGACCGAACCGACAGATTTACTGAGAGCAGGAAGGCGGCAGGAGACTTCCATGAACCACTCGATCTACAGCGCCGATCGTATGACGCACCTGAAGATTGTGGTTGTGGCGTTGTTCGCCGGTATCCTGGTCGCGGGCTTCGGCATCGCGGCACATAATTCGTCGGATGAGGGATACACGCAGACGGCGCGGGTCATGAAGGCCGGCAAGCCCGTCGCGATCACCAGCACCAGCAACTCGCTGGTCCGCTAACACTGGTCCGCTAACAGGAGAGTTTCACGAATTCACGTAGTGTTCTTTACAGCCCCCCAAAGTCGCTGCGTGGATATTTAAGACCCCCAACTACCCCCAAGTTGACTATCGAAAACGCCCGCTCCCCACGGGCGTTTTCTTTTTTTGCGGGTGGCCGACGCGACATCTTATCCACGTCATTGCGAGCGCAGCGAAGCAATCCACTGTCACCGCTCGTGCGGAAGGGTGCATTGCTTCGCTGCGCTCGCAATGGGACGGGCGGCCACCATCGGCAACCTCTGACGATGGGCGGCTGGCCTATCGCGGCGGCGAACCCGACGCGCCCGGTACGGTCTCGATCAGCTTCCCGGTGAAGATCGGCGCCGAGGTCGGCTGGCCGTTCGGCGAGCCGCCGGCCTGCTCGACGGTCACCGCATAGGTGGCGCCGTTGATCACGTCAGAATCGTAGCCCGACAGCACCGGCCGCGCGGTGAAATCATCGGCGCCGATCACGCCGAGCGAGCGCGGCTGCGGCAGCTTGTCGGAGATCAGCCAGAGCTCGAAACTTTTGCCGGGCTCCGACGGGGCGCCGACCTTGCGGACGGTGAAGTTCTTGGTGGCGCCGTCGATGGTCATGATGAAGGCCGGCCCGCCATTCGGCCCCTGCAGCAGCGCGACATATTGCGCCGACGGCGTCAACGCTGGCGCCGGCGTCTTCACTTCGACGGTCTGGATGCGCGGCTTCGGCCGGATCGCATTCGGCAGAGCGTCGGGCTTGTAGATCTGCAGGCCGAGCGTCACCAGCAGCGCGGCCGCGATCGCGGTCGCGGCCGACGCGATGCCGCGCCAGCGTTTGACGCGGCCCGTCAGCGCGGTCACGTTGCGCTCGTCGAAGATGACCCGCGGCGGTCGGGCCTCGGGCAGCCTCCGGGGCTCGGGCGACTGCGCAGGCTCCGGATCGAACGCCGAGCCGAATTCGGGATCGTCCGTGATTGGCGAAGGCGGCGGCGTCACCGTCGTGGCCGGCGTCTCCGGCAGCACCAGCGGCGCCTGCGGCGCGCTCGTGTGGCCGATCGCCGCCTTGATGTTGTCCCAAACCGCCGGACGCGGCTCGACCAGGCCGACCATCTGATTCAGCGGCCCGAGCCTGAACTGCCAGGCCTGCACCAGGGCTGCGAACTCGCTGTCGACGACCATCATGGTCTCGACCTGCGCGCGCTCCTCGGCATCGAGCGTACCGAGCGCATATTCCGCGGCGAGCGCGATATGGTCTTCGCTATAGGCCATCAATCAGAGTCCAAGACACTCCCGGATATCCATCAGGCTGCGGCGCAGCCAAGTCTTCACCGTGTTCACCGGCGTCTCGAACTTTGCGGCGAGTTGCTCGCGGCTCCAGCCGTTGTAATAGGCGAGCAGCACGAGCTTCTGACGATCCGGCTCCAAACGACCGACGCACTCCAGCAATCGCTTCAACTCTTCCGTCATCTCCCGTCGCGCCAGTGGATCGGGCTGGTCGGCTGCGACCTCCATCGCCGCCGGCTCTTCCTCCAGCGAGGCCTCGCCGCGCTTGCGCACCACGTCAATGGCGCGGTTGCGCGCGATCGACGTCATCCACGTGATCGGGGATGACAGGGCTGGGTTGAACTGCCCGGCGCTGTTCCAGATCTTGACGTAAGCCTCCTGAATGACCTCCTCGGCGAGGTCCTGTCGCCGCAAGATACGGAGCACGACGCCGAAGAGTTTCGAGCGGGTCGCGGCGTACAGCCGCTCGAAGGCGGCCTCATCCCCCTTGGCGACGGCGGCGATCAGCCAGACCAGCTCAGCCGGCGTCAGCATCTTGCGCCCTCCAAGCCCCGATCCCCCATCGCCTCATTGCCACCGTGCTGCCGATCATCCGTCCTGACCGGTGGTAGCATATTTTGGGACACCACGATCCGCCAAGGGGCTAACAAGTGGCCGGCAAGTCGGCGGCTTGTGGACAGCGCCCAGCAAAAAGCCCGGGCGATCGGCCCGGGCTCTCAATCTGGTCAGCGGAGGGAGCGAGGGTTCAGGCGATGACGCCGAGACGGGCCCGCATCAGGCCGATCGAATCCATGTCGGCTTGTTCGCGAGCGCTCTCCTCCGCGCGTTCGCGCGCCTGGTCGCGCTCGTCGAGCAACTCGACCTTCTTCAATTCCTCGAATGCCTCCGACAGCAGCGCCTTGGCGTCGTCGAGCTGGGCGCGCAGTTCGTCGGCCGAACGGGTCAGGTTCTCGCGGCGCTGGATCGCGGCCTTGGCATAGGTCGGATAGGCGAAGTGCGTGGGGTCGTTGATCCCGGCGCGCTCCTGCTCGGTCTGGATCTCGCGCTCGAGCTCGACCGACATGCGCTGGAAGTCGGCGATCATGCCTTCGATCTGGGTAACCCGACGGCGCTTCTCGTCGACCTGAAATTTCTTCAGGCGAATCAGCGTTTCACGTGACTTCATCGACTCATACTCCCCAGAAGTCCCAAATCTGAACGCGGGACAGAGCCGGCTCCCCGCTGGGCCCCGCCGGCATAGCTATGGTGTGCCGGTGATGATGGCCCGACAAAGTTAGCGTTCCGTTTCCAAACCCGACAGGATTTGAGCCAGTTGCCGGTAGCCGTCGGGAAGGCTGGTGGACTCGTCCTTGGCCTGGCGCAGGTAGGCCTCGAGTGGCTCATGCAGCCGGATCGCCTCGTCGACCTCCGCGCTGGAACCCGGCCGGTAGGCCCCGAGCCGGATCAATTCCTCCATGTCGGCATAGGTCGCCATCACCTGCCGCGCCTTGTTGATGTAGGGCAGGAAGTCGGGGTCGGCCGACCGCGGCATGGTGCGCGACACCGACTTGAGGATGTTGACCGCGGGATAGCGGCCGCGCTCGGCGATCGCCCGCTGCATCACGATATGGCCGTCGAGGATGCCGCGCACCGCATCCGCGATCGGCTCATTGTGATCGTCGCCGTCGACCAGCACCGTGAAAATCGCGGTGATGGTGCCGTCGCCGGTGCCCGGCCCTGCCCGCTCGAGCAGCTTCGGCAATTCGGTGAACACGGTCGGCGTGTAGCCCTTGGCGGTCGGCGGCTCGCCCGCCGAGAGGCCGATCTCGCGCTGCGCCATCGCAAAGCGCGTCACCGAGTCCATCAGGCACAGCACATCCTGGTCCTCGTCGCGGAAATATTCCGCGATGGCGAGCGTCAGATACGCTGCCTGGCGCCGCATCAGCGCCGGCTCGTCCGAGGTCGCGACCACCACGACCGAGCGCGCCAGCCCCTCCTCGCCGAGATCCTCCTGGAGGAATTCCTGCACCTCGCGGCCGCGTTCGCCGATCAGCCCGATCACCGAGATCGCGGCATCGACATTGCGCGCCAGCATCGACAGCAGCACCGACTTGCCGACGCCGGAGCCGGCGAAGATGCCGAGCCGCTGGCCGCGGCAGCAGGTCAGGAAAGTATTGAGACCGCGCACGCCGAGATCGAGCGGCGGACCGACCCGCTTGCGCGAATGCGCCGGCGGCGGCGAGTTGCGGTAGGACATCGGCGAGGCGCCCTGCACCAGCGGGCCCTTGCCGTCGATCGGCTCGCCCATCGCGTTGACGACGCGGCCAAGCCAGGCCGGCGACGGCCGCACCTGGCTCGCCGCATTGGCGATCACCGCGCGGCAACCGCGCCTCACGCCATCTAATCCGCCGAACGGCATCACCACCGCGTTCTCGCCGGAGAAGCCGATCACCTCGGCGGGAATGAAGCGGCCCGCGCCGACGTCGATCACGATGCGGGCGCCGACCGACATCGCGTGAATGGGGCCCGCGATCTCGACCATCAGCCCGCGGACGCCGACCACGCGGCCATAAATATTGACGCCGTCGATGTCGCCGATCTGCTCCGCGAGCGCCTTCATTGCGAAAACCTTAAGTTTCCGCTTTTTTGCTCCGGCCGCTTAACTTCGTGTTTACCCGCATCATTAATCATTGCGTCACTGTCTTTGGTGACTGAGGTCGCTTGCCCATCAGAAGAAGGGCGAGTCGCGAGAGTCGGTTAGGCCCGGCTCTTAATGTGGAAACTGAACGAGCGCGGTTAGGAAAAGCTTCTTCTACGCAATATCTTAGGGCGATTCGACAAAAATTGCACGGTTAGAGCTTGCGTCGAGGAATCAGTTTTTGTTAACCATATCTCGTCAGGATCCGAATCAGTTGTTCAAAGGCGTTTTGTGAGTGCCGCAAGTGCGGCCGACCTGACGCCCGGAGCGGCGACTATAGGGGACTGGCATGCGCGTTTTGCTGATTGAAGATGATAGCGCCGTCGCGCAGTCGATCGAATTGATGCTCAAATCCGAGAGTTTCAACGTCTACACGACGGACCTCGGCGAAGAAGGTGTCGATCTCGGCAAGCTTTACGACTACGACATCATCCTGCTCGACCTCAACCTGCCCGACATGTCCGGCTACGACGTGCTCAAGCAGCTCCGGGTTTCGAAGATCAAGACTCCCATTCTGATCCTCTCCGGCCTCGCCGGCATCGAGGACAAGGTCAAGGGTCTCGGCGTCGGCGCCGACGACTACATGACCAAGCCCTTCCACAAGGACGAGCTGGTTGCCCGCATCCACGCGATCGTGCGCCGCTCCAAGGGGCACGCCCAATCGGTCATCCAGACCGGCGATCTCGTGGTCAATCTCGACACCAAGACGGTCGAGGTCGGCGGCCAGCGCGTGCATCTGACCGGCAAGGAATACCAGATGCTGGAGCTGCTCTCGCTCCGCAAGGGCACCACCCTCACCAAGGAAATGTTCCTCAACCATCTCTACGGCGGCATGGACGAGCCGGAGCTGAAGATCATCGACGTCTTCATCTGCAAGCTCCGCAAGAAGCTCGCCAACGCCTCCGAAGGCCGCAACTTCATCGAGACCGTGTGGGGCCGCGGCTACGTGCTGCGCGAGCCGCACGAGGCCGACGAGCGTATTCCCGCCTGACCTTCTGGGCCCGCAGAGAACCGCAAGGTTCGCTCCTTTCGACCTGAACCCCGCCGCAAATGGCGGGGTTTTTGTTTGGATTGAACCGGCTCTCGGCATGCGCCGACCAAGGGAACGTGCAATCCTGCCTCGCGCGAATCCCGACGAACTCCCGGACCGCCCCGACATGATCCTGCAATCCCTCGCCGGCCTGCCGGCGTTCCTGGTCTATTTCTGCACGGCGCTGATCGCCGTGGTCGCCTACCTCTTCGTCTACACGCGCGTCACCCCGCATGACGAATTCCAGCTGATCCGCGACAACGATCCGGCGGCGGCGATTGCGCTGGGCTTAAGCCTGCTCGGCTTCGTGCTGCCGGTGGTCAGCGCGATCGCCCATTCCGCCAATGTGGTGGACTGCCTGATCTGGAGCATCATCGCGCTGATCGTGCAGATCATCGTCTATTACATCGTGAAGATCCCGGTGCCGAACCTGTCGGCGCGGATCGCCTCCGGCGAAATGGCGCCGGCGATCTGGCTCGGGCTGTCCTCGCTGGCCGCAGGCGCGCTGAACGCGGCCTGCATGATCTACTGAGCCGTTGAGCCAAACCATGGCGCGCAAACCGAACCCGGACTTCGGCAAACGGCGACCGGTCGTGCCGGCGGTGCCGACGCCGCCGCGGCCGGATGCGCCATCCAAGCGCTCCAACCACGTCGCGCTGCTCTTGATGGGAACGCTCGCGGTCGGCGGCAGCGCCTACGCGCTGATGCCGCGGCCGAATTGCCAGCCGGTGCCGCCGACGCCGCCGGGCGTCACCGCACCGGGCGTCGCCACGCCGGTCCCGCCACAACCCGGCGCTGACTGCACGTCGCGCAGCTCATCGTCCGGATCGGGCGGCAGCAGCGGCTCGCGCAGCAGCTTCTACAGCGGCAGCTCGTCGTCGAGCGGCTCCTCCTCTTCCTCGAGCTCGTCGCCAAGCTCGTCGGTGAGCCGCGGCGGCTTCGGTTCGTTCGCGCATGCGTTCGGCTTCAGCGGCGGCTGATGCATGTTGCCGTGTCATCGCCGTGTCATCGCGCTTTCGCTTGCCCGGCGAACGCAGCTGATGGAAACTCGGCATGGCTCCGCAGACGGCAAGGCAGGGATTGCGTCCATGAAACGCTCGCGCCGCGTATGGCTGAAATTGATGGGAAGTATCGCGATCGGCGCGGCGTCGATCGGCCTGACGCCAAGCCATGCCCGCAGCCACCACCATGCAGGACACGGAACGAAGGGAAAGTCGGCGGAACGGTCACCCTCCGGCGGCTTCGGCGGCGCGCCGCGCACCATCGCCCGCTACGGCGACGACGATCCGTCGCATGGCGGAAGCTGACACCAGGCTGACGAGCGAGCGCGGTTTCCCCTCATGCAACGCATCGCATGTCCCGAACGCGACGATTGGCGGACGACTGCCGAGAACGCCGGCTTCACCTTCCACACCATCGACGGCGAACGGTATTGGGACGAGCGCGCCTATTACGCCTTCACGCTGGACGAGATCGAGCGCTCGATCGAGGCGCCGACCGGCGAGATCGACGCGATGTGTCTCGAGCTCGCCGGACGCACGGTCAGGGATGAGCGCTATCTGCGCCGGCTGAAAATACCGGAGGCGTTCTGGGATCTGATCGCTGCAAGCTGGCGCCGCAGGAATCCGAGCCTGTACGGCCGGCTCGATCTCACCTTCGACGGCCGCGGCCCGGCCAAGCTGCTCGAATACAATGCCGACACGCCGACCTCGATCTTCGAGGCCGCGGTATTTCAATGGACCTGGCTCGAACAGGCGATTGCGCGCAACATCATCCCGAAGCGCGCCGACCAGTTCAACTCGATCCACGACCGGCTGATCGAGGCCTGGAAAAGGATCGGCGCGACCCACCCGCTGCATCTCACCGGACTGACCGGAAATCCCGAGGACGCCGGCACGCTCGCCTATCTCGAGGACACCGCGGCGCAGGCCGGGCTGAAGACCACGCTGCTCGACATCGAGGAGATCGGACTGCGCGACGACGGTCAGTTCGTCGACCTCGACGAACGCCCGATCGCGCTCGCGTTCAAGCTCTATCCGTGGGAGTGGATGTTCCACGACGCGTTCGGCAAGAACCTCTCGACCGCGCCGACGCAATGGATCGAGCCGCCATGGAAGGCGATCCTCTCCAACAAGGGCATCCTGCCGCTGCTCTGGGAGATGTTCCCGAACCACCCCAATCTGCTACCGGCCTATTTCGAGGACGACCCGCAGGCCGCCCAGCTCGGCACGTCGTTCGTGCGCAAGCCGATCTATTCGCGCGAGGGCGCCAATGTCGAGCTGGTCAGCGCCGGCGTCACGCTGGTCGCCGAGCAAGGCCCCTACGGCGCCGAAGGCTTCATCCGCCAGGCGCTGGCGCCGCTGCCGAATTTTTCCGGGCAGTATCCGGTGCTCGGCAGCTGGCTGGTGGACGGCACGCCCTGCGGACTCTCGATTCGGGAAGACGAGAATCCAATCACCGGCAACACCTCGCGCTTCCTGCCGCACGCGATTTTGTAGTTCATGAACGTTGAAAGAACGCGGCTCTGTCGCCGTCATCCTGAGGTGCGAGCGCTTGCGAGCCTCGAAGGATGCACGGCCCCGCTGGTGGCCGTCGACCCTTCGAGACGCCGCTTCGCGGCTCCTCAGGGTGACGGGGTTAAAGCGAGATGTCTCGTCTCACCGCGCAGCGGACGCAACCGCCTTCAGCACATGCAGCGCGGCGCCGGCGCGCGCGACTGGCGCAGTGTTTGGCTGATAGAGCCCGCGCCGGTCGGGATATGGCCTGAACAGGTTGGTGATGCCGACCACGGATTCCGCCGCGCCAAGCGCCAGCACGCCGTCGGGCTCGAGCATCCGGGACACCTTGCCGAAGATACCGGCCTTGGTCTGCTGATCGAAATAGATCAGCACATTGCGGCAGAAGATCACGTCGAAGGTGCCGAGATGCGACAGGTCCTGCAACAGATTGAGCTGGCGGTGCTGCACCATGCCGCGGATATCGGCGTTGAGCTGCCAGAGCTCGCCCTTCTGCACGAAATACTTGACCAGCAGCTGGATCGGCAGGCCGCGCTGCACCTCGAACTGGCTGAACAGGCCGGCCTTCGCCTTTTCGAGCACCGCCTGCGACAGGTCGGTGGCGATGATCTCGATCCGCCAGCCGGCAAACAGCGCAGTCATCTCCTTCAGCAGCATCGCGATCGAATACGGCTCCTGCCCGGTCGACGACGCCGCGCACCAAATGCGCAAGCTGCGGCGCGCCGCGCGCGCCTGCGCGAGCGCGGGCAGCACCGCTTCCTTCAGATGGTCGAACGGGATCTTGTCGCGAAAGAAGAAGGTCTCGTTGGTGGTCATCGCTTCGACCACCTCCGATGTCAGCAGCTCCGCGCCGCCCTTCATCCGCTGCACCAGCTCGGGAATCCCGGCGAGGTTCGACCGGCGCGCCAAGGGCAGCAGGCGGCTCTCGACCAGATACTGCTTGTCGGCGGAGAGATCGAGGCCGGAACGCTCCTTCAGCAGCTTACGCAGATACTCGTAGTCCAGCGGCGTCACGAACGGTCTCCCGCAAATACCCGAACAAGCTTCGGTGCGATCTGATTGAGCGGCAGCACCGCGGCGCAGATGCCGGCATTGACCGCGGCACCGGGCATGCCCCACACCACGCTGGTTGCTTCGTCCTGCGCGATCACGCTGCCGCCGGCGGCGACGATGTCCTTGCCGCCGCGCATGCCGTCGGAGCCCATGCCGGTCAGGATCACCGACATGATGCTGCCCTGCCAGACATCGATCGCGGAGGTGAACATCGGATCCACCGCGGGCTTGCAGAAATTGACCGGCGGCCCGTCATCGAGCGCGATCGTGGCATCGACGCCGTGGCGGGCGACGCGCATGTGGCGCCCGCCGGGCGCCAGATAGATCTGGCCCGGCTTGATGCTCTCGCCGTCGATCCCCTCATGCGCCGGCCGCTTGCTGGTGCGCGCCAGATGCTCGGCGAGAATGGTCGTGAAGGTCGGCGGCATGTGCTGGGTGATCAGCACCGGGAAGCGATCGATCACCGGGCCGATCTCGGCGACCAGCGTCATCAGCGCCTGCGGGCCGCCGGTCGACGAGCCGATCAGCAGCACCTTGGGCGGCAGCAGGCCGAACGAACGGCGCGTGGCCTGGGCCGGCGCTGTGTGCGCAGCAGCGGGCGCCAGCGGACGCGGCCTGTCATGACCGGGCGCAAGCGGCGGGCTTGCCGTCGAGTGCACCGGGTTGCGCCGCGCCTTGGCACCGAGATGACGGATCTTCTGGATCAGGTCGTGGCGGAAGGTTTCCGCGGCGGTGGCCTCGCGCGTGCTTTCCGGTTTCGGAATGTAGTCGGACGCACCGAGCGAGAGAGCCTTCAGGCTGATCTCCGCGTTGCGACGGGTCAGCGTGGAGGCCATGATGACGACGAGATCGCGCTTCTTCGCCAGCAGCTGCGGCAGCGCCGAGATGCCGTCGAGGTCGGGCATCTCGATATCGAGCACCGCGACATCGGGGTTGATGCGTTCGAGCTGGTTGACGGCGTCGAGGCCGGTGCGCAGCGAGGCGACGACTTCCATGTCGGGCTCGGCGCCGATCCAGCGCGAGATCATCCCGCGGATCACCACGGAATCGTCGACCACCATCACCCGCACCTTGTCGGAACGGGTCGATGTCGGGACCGCAGTACTTGTCAACGCAACACTCATGACTTCACCAGCGACGCAACACGACGCACAACAACCGTTGAGCCGAAGGCTTCTGCCGCCGGATCGAACGAAGAATCTAAGTCAGCATGATCTTCTCGGAAAACCGGTTCCCACTTTTCCGGATCATGCTCTAAATGAGTCCGACTTCCTGGAACTTCGCGGTGACGATGTCCCGGTCGAACGGCTTCATGATGTATTCGTTGGCACCGGCATGCAGCGCGCGTGCGATATGCGCGACGTCATTCTCGGTGGTGCAGAACACGACCTTGGGCTGATCGCCGCCGGGCATGCGGCGGAGATTGCCGAGAAACTCGTAGCCGTCCATGACCGGCATGTTCCAGTCGAGCAGCACCGCTTCCGGCATCGCGCGCTTGCAGGCCTCGAGCGCCTTGGCGCCGTCCTCGGCCTCGACGATCTGGAAATCGAGCCCTTCCAGAATGCGGCGGGCGACCTTGCGAATGACGCTTGAGTCATCGACAACAAGACAGGTTCTCATCTGCGACCTCTACTTCCTCATCCCCGGTGGGATGTTTCAGTTCTTCAGTTCGGGCGGCCCTGTTCACGCCGCTTTGGCGTCGGGCACCAGTTCGAGCACGCGATCGACATCGAGGACGACCATGAGCTGGCCGTCGAGGCGGTGGACGCCGCCGGCGAGCTTGGCCATGCGGGGATCGAGGTTGACCGGGTTGTCCTCGCGGCTGTTTTCGGAGAGCCGCAGCACCTCGCCGATCTGGTCGATCAGCAGGCCATAGGATTCGCCGCGCTGGTCGACGCCGACCGCCATCGGAGGCTTACCGTCGTCGGCCTTCGGCAGCCCGAGCCGGGCGCGCATGTCGACCACGGTGACGATGCGGCCGCGCAGATTGAGCACGCCGGCGATCTCGCTGGAGGCCAGCGGCACCCGCGTCAGCCGCTCCGGCATGAACACGTCCTGCACCCGCGAGATCGGCAGGCCGAACAGCTGCCCGCCGATCACGGCGGTGACGTATTCGGCCATGGCGCCTTCACTGGTCTCGCTCTTGCTGGTCATCAATTCGTTTCCTTGCATCCGGTCACGCGGCGCGGCGCAGTTCGGCGGTCTGCTCCTTCAGCGCCGCGATCAGCCCGGGACGATCAAACTTGGCGACATAGTCGTGGAAGCCGGCCTGCCGGCCGCGCTCGATCGCCGCCGGCGACACCATCGCCGACAGCGCGATGATCGGCAGCCCGATCAGATTGTGGTCGCTTCGGATGTTCTCGGCGAACTCAAAGCCGTTCATCTCGGGCATCTCGATGTCGGTCAGCACGACGTCGAAGCTCTGTCCCGAACGCAGCGCCGCGAGCCCTTCCTGCGCGCCGCCCGCGGTCCTGACCTTGTAGCCGGCGGCTTTGAGCACCGGCGCCAGCATGTTGCGGAAGAACGCTGAGTCATCGACCAGCAGCACCGACTGCGCCGAGGCCGACGGGCGCATCTCCTTGCGCGAGAACCAGTCGGCGAACGCCATCGGCAGGAAGTGGCCGACGTCGATCACCTCGGTGGCCTGACCCTTGATCACGGCCGAACCCAAAATGCCGTCCTGCGAACCCGCGACCTCGATGTTGAGCCGCTCCTCGACGATGTCGATGATCTCGTCGACCACGAGCCCCATCGAGCGGCCGTCGTCGGCGAACACCAGGATCGGCTGCGAGCCCTGCGACTGCACCTCGACCCCGGCCATCTGCACCAGCGGCATCAGCTGCTCGCGGTACTGCACCATGTAGCGGCCGTTCGAGAGCTCGATCTTGTCGGTTGCGATCTCCTCCAGCCGGGTGACGAGGCCGAGCGGCACCGCCTTGGGCTGCGAGGAGCCGGCGCGGAACACCAACAGCGAGGTCAGCTGCTCGCCGCTTGCGGCGTGGGCGTTCGCATTGTCGTCGGCGAGGTCATGGGCCGAGGAGCCGGACGCGCCGAGGGCTTTTGCGATCCCGTTGGGGTCGATGATCATGATCACGGCGCCATCGCCCAAGATGGTGTTGCCGGAGAACATGTCGATGTGCCGCAGCTTGGTCGACATCGGCTTGACCACGATCTCCTCGGTGTGGAACACGCCGTCGACCACGATGCCGAAGGTCTGGCTGCCCACCTGAGTGACCACGATGAAACCATTCTCGGCATCCGTAGTCGTCGCGCCGTCGTCGATCTTCAAGAGCTTCTTGAGGTGGATCAGCGGCAGCAGCTTGTTGCGCAGGCGCAAGACCGCGGTGTCCTTGATCCGCTCGATGCGGTGCTCGGAGTTGGCGCGGGCCCGCACCAGCTCGACGACAGACAATTGGGGAATCGCAAAACGGTCGCCGCCGGCTTCCACGATCAAAGCGGAGACGATCGCCAAGGTCAGCGGGATCTTGATGGTGACCGAGGCGCCCTCGCCGGCCACGCTCTTGATGTCGATGGTGCCGCCGATCTGGTCGATATTGGTGCGCACCACGTCCATGCCGACGCCGCGGCCGGACACCGAGGTCACTTGGGTGGCGGTCGAGAAGCCCGGCGCGAAGATGAACTTGTGGA
Source organism: Bradyrhizobium sp. USDA 4506 (assembly GCF_054058795.1). Taxonomy (NCBI): domain Bacteria; kingdom Pseudomonadati; phylum Pseudomonadota; class Alphaproteobacteria; order Hyphomicrobiales; family Nitrobacteraceae; genus Bradyrhizobium; species Bradyrhizobium sp. USDA 4506. The sequence goes on from NZ_JBSSBM010000002.1 coordinate 4,999,832, forward strand.
TCTGGGCCTCGGTCATCTTCTCCAGTTCAGCCTCGGTGACGAGACCGTTCTGGAGCGCCTTGGCCTTGATCCGCTCGGTGTTGAGCCCGCGGCCATTGTCGGCGATGCAGATGATGATGTGGCCGCCTTCGTGGTAGGCGGAGAGGCGAATGGTGCCCTGTTCTCCCTTGCCGGCCGCGAGGCGCTCGGCGGTGGTCTCGAGCCCATGATCGGCGGAGTTGCGCACCATGTGCGTCAGCGGATCCTTGATCAGGTCGAGCACCTGGCGGTCGAGCTCGGTGTCGGCGCCATGCATCTCGAGCTCGATCTGCTTGCCGAGTTCGCCGGAGAGGTCGCGGACGATGCGCGGCAGCTTCTGCCAGGCATTGCCGATCGGCTGCATGCGCGTCTTCATGACGCCTTCCTGCAGCTCGGCGGTGACGTTGGAGAGCCGCTGCAGCGGCACCTTGAACTCGGTGTCCTCGTTGCGGCGGGAGATCTCCAGCAGCTGGTTGCGGGTCAGCACCAGCTCGGAGACCATGGTCATGAGGTGTTCGAGGGTGTCGACATTGACCCGGATCGACTGGTTGGCGATCTTGTCGCCTTCCTGGACATCCTCACCGGCGGCCTTGCGGGCCGGCTTCTTCGCAGCCTCAGCCGGCTCGGCGGCGGGAGCCGCAGCGGCAGGCTTCGCGGCCGGCGCCGGCGCGGCGACTTCGGTCTCGGTCTCGCGGAAGGCGCGCTCGAGCTCGTCGAGCGAGACCTCGCCCGGACGCAGCGGACGCTCCAGCGTCTGCACCACCAGCGTGCCTTCGGTCATCGCCGCCTGCACCGACGGAGCTTCGACGACCGGCACGTCTTCTTCAGCAGCAACCGGCATCGACTGCGTCGAGCCTGACGATATCGACTGCGTCGAATCGGACATCGCCGCCATGCCGTGCTCGACCATCGCCTCCAGCTGATCGATCAGATCGCGGTCATTGCCTTCAGGCTCGGCCTCGGTCGCCTCGAGCCCGCCGAGGATCTCCTTGATGCGGTCGATCGAGGACAGGATCAGCGTCACGGCTTCCGCCTTCACCGGCATGCCGTCGCGGAATTTGCCCATCAAGGTCTCGCCGGCATGCGCCAGCGCCTCGAGCCGCGGCAGCCCGAGGAAGCCGCAGGTGCCCTTGATGGTGTGCACCAGCCGGAAGATGTTATCCAGGATCTTCGCGTTGTTCGGATCCTGCTCGAACTGCACCAGCTGGTTGTCGACCGTATCCAGGCTCTCGCTGCTCTCCGTCAGGAACTCGCGCAACAGATCGTCCATGAAACCAACCTTCGAAAAACGCCGAAAACGCAGCGGCGCGCAACATCGACGCGCCTGACGGAACTCAGGTCAGCTTCTCCGCAAAGCGTTTAAGTTTGGTTGAGCAAATGGAAAGGAACGGGATCAACAAAGAGATAAGGCCGCGCGATCGAATCGCGCGGCCGGTCGTAACCTTTGATTAATGATATCGGCGCGGCCGCGGTCAGGACGCGGCAATGATGACCTTGTCGCCGTCGAGCGCGAGCGTCACCTTCAGCCCGCAGGCTTCCGCCAGCAGGCGGGTGTAGTGCGGTTGCACCGCATGCGCATCGACCGTGTTCGGCGAGGTTGCATTCAGGAGATCGACGATGTTCTGCGGCACGCGCGCATTGAGGCCCGCGGCCGTGATGCGGAAGCTCATCGCCTCGCCTTCGCCGACCGGGTCGATGGTGAGCGTGCCGCCACGCGGGATCGTCTGCTGCGCAATGACCAGCATGTTCAAGAGCAGCTTGACCCGGTTCTTGGGCAACAGCAGCCGCGGCAGATTCCAGGTCAGCGTCACCTTGCCGTCCTCGATATGCCCCTTCGCCATGTTCTGGGCATCGCCGAGGTCGATCTGCGCGCCGGAGGAACCGGCCGCGCCGAACGCCAACCGGCAGAACTGCAGCCGCGCCGAAGCGGTCTTGGCGCTCTTGCGAATCAAATCGAGCGCGAAGTCGCGGTCTTCGGGCTTGGGATTGTCGTCAAGGACCTCAAGCCCATTGACGATCGCGCCGACCGGACTGATGAGATCGTGACAGACCCGCGAGCACAAGAGCGCCGCGAGTTCGAGCGCGTCGGGAGCGGGACCGGGAGACGAAGTGCCAGACATCAATTGTTTCCTGGAAAGCCGCACGCCGACCGAGGAGTGCGAATCACGCATGCCTGTGGGCTTGATACACCGCGCAGACGGATGCTGCCAGCTTGCGGCAGGACTGATAAAGCATGATCCGGAAAAGTGGAAACCGGTTTTCCGAAAAGATCATGCTCAAACAAGGAGATGAGATCATGATGCGATGCTCCGTCATCGCATCATGATCTCAGGGAACACAAACAGGATATGAGACCCCCTCATGATTAAGGCACAGCCGTCCCTGATCGGCTGCGAGGCCGCCGCCACGCTGCTCGAATCACTGACCGAACTTGTGATCCGCGCCGGCGAGGCAATTCTTGCCGTCAATCGTTCCGCGATGAATGTGACCGGCAAGAGCGACGGTTCGCCGGTCACCGAGGCCGATCTCGCCGCCGACCACATCATCGTCGAAGGCCTGACGCGGCTCGCGCCGCAGGTGTCGCTGCTGTCGGAGGAGCGCGTCCATCTGGCGACGCCGCCTTACAAGGACAGTTTCTTCCTGATCGATCCGCTCGACGGCACCAAGGAGTTCGTCGCCGGCCGCAATGAATTCACCGTCAATGTGGCGCTGGTCACGCAAGGCGTGCCGCTGCTCGGCATCGTCGGCGCACCGGCACTCGGGCTGATCTGGCGCGGCATCGTCGGCAAGGGCGCGGAGCGGTTGACGCTGCAGGGCAGCGCGGTTTCGCAGGGGGTGCCGATCAAGAGCCGTCCCTGCCCGCCGCGCGGCGCGCCATGGACGGTGGCAGTGAGCCGCTCGCATGGCGATGCGCGCACCGAAGCCTTCATCGACGCGCGCGGCGGCGCGGTCCGCGCCGTGCTGGGCTCGGCCGTCAAATTCGGCCGCGTCGCCGAGGGCGAGGTCGATATCTATCCCCGCCTGTCGCCGACATCGGAATGGGATGTGGCGGCCGGGCACGCAGTCGTCGTTGCGGCCGGCGGCAAGGTCACCGATTCGAACGGCAGCCCGTTGCATTTCGGGCTCGGCCGCGAAGACTTCCTGGTGCCGGAGTTCATTGCCTGGGGCGATCCGGCCGCGGCGCCGTAATCACTGCGCGAGATTGTCTTCCAGCTCCGGCCAACGCGCCGCGGCTTCCTTCAAAAAGCGCGCGGGATCGGCGGCGAACGCGTCACGGCTGCGTTCCCGGTTGAACAGGTAAAGCCTGTTCCCGACGATGGCCCAGAATCGCGGATTGCCCGCGCAGGTGACGCCCCGCACCAGATCAGTCGGATCGTAACCGCCGAATTGCGGGCCATAGATTTCAGGATGCGCCACGAACGAAGCGCGGTTGCCCTCGTTGCGGAAACGCCAGACCACGCCGTTCTCTGCGGCCTCGAATTCCGGCCGCCCCTGGGCCGCGGCGGCATCGGTGAAATAAGCGACGGGATCGAATCCCTCGATTGCCAATCCGGAGTAGCGGTTCGTCACCACGCGCTCGGTTGTGGTGGCCTGAACAGGCAAGGAGGGCCAGATGGCCGCCAAAATGCCCGCCAACAGGCCGAAAAACGCCATCCCCCGGCACGATCCATATCTTTCCTGCCGTTGTGCCGTCATAGTTGATACCGATAACATCCGAGTCGAGGGGACACCGGGCGCAACCTAGAGCCGTGCCTGTTGGCATCAGGTTAAAGGGCAGCGCCCGGATTTCGATAGCAGGGGTTCTTAATGACTTTCGCATCACGCCTTGCCGCGGTCGCGTTTGCCGCGCTGATGTGCTGGAGCGCAGGGGCGTCCGCGCAGCAGGGCCCGCCACCGCAATATCCGCCGCCGCAGCGTGAACCGACCCCGTATACTTACGGGCCCGACGAATTGGTCAATGCCGGACACAAGTTCTTCGGCAATGTCTCGCGCGGACTCGCCTCGGTCATCGAGCGCGCGGTCAGCCAGTGGGGCCTGCCCAATGGTTATGTGCTCGGCGAGGAAGGCTCCGGCGCCTTCGTGGCCGGGCTGCGCTATGGCGAAGGCACGCTCTACACCAAGAACGCCGGCGACCTCAGGGTCTACTGGCAGGGTCCCTCGGTCGGCTTCGACTGGGGCGGCGACGGCGCGAGGACCATGACGCTGGTCTACAATCTGCCCTCGACCCAGGCGATCTATCAGCGCTTCGTCGGCATCGACGGCTCGGCCTATATCGTCGGCGGCTTCGGCATGACGGCGCTGACCGCCAACAACATCGTGCTAGTCCCGATTCGCTCGGGCATCGGCTTGCGGCTCGGCGCCAGCGTCGGCTATCTCAAATTCACCCCGCGCGCGACCTGGAACCCGTTCTAGAGCGTTTCCAGCCGAGCGGACGCCGGTTCGCATCAAGAAGACGCGTCAGGACAGAATCTGGAGCCTCGATCCGATTCAATCGGAACGAAGCGCGAGGTCGCAGCCCTGATCGGGTGATGAGGCCGGCGCTCCGGCACGGTTAGCAATTCAGGTTAACGCGGCAATCGGGCTGGCCTTTGGCTGGCCCGCCGTGGCATTGTGATTAACAAATTCCTTCTTTTCTTGGAGTGACCCTTCATGATCGAGCCGATCATGTACGCGGCGATCGGTTTCCTGATCTCGATGCTGTGCGGCCTGATGATCGTTCCGCTGGTGCACAACCGGGCGGTACGGCTGACCACGCGCCGCATGGAGGCGGCCACCCCGCTGTCGATGGCCGAGATCCAGGCCGACAAGGACCAGCTCCGCGCCGAATTCGCCATGTCGGCTCGCCGGCTCGAGATGAGCGTCGACCAGCTCAAGAGCAAGACCACGAGCCAGCTCGCCGAGCTCGGCAAGAAGACCGATGCGATCAACCGCATGAAGATCGAGCTCGGCGAGAAGAACGCCGCGATCTTCGCGCTGGAAGCGCGCGAAAAGGCGATGAAGGATCAGCTTCGCGCCACCGAGGAAGAGTTCTCGGCCAAGACCGAGCTGTTGCGCAACGCCGAGCAGGCGCTGACCGACAAGCAGGGCGAGCTCGGCAAGATCAACGCCGAGCTCAACGACCGCGCGATGACCGCCGACAGCCGCCAGGTCGAACTGGTCGCGGTGCGGACCCAGGTCGAGGAGCTGAAGAACCGGGTCGGCGATGCCGCCAGGGAATTCGCGGCAACCGAAGCCCGCCTCGCCCAGGAGCGCAACCAGTCGGAAACCGCGACGCGCGATCTCACCGACGCACGCGGCCGGGTCGAGAATCTGAGCCAACGCGTCACCGATCTCGACCGCCAGCTCGTCGCCCAGGTCAAGGAAGCCGAGATGCTCGGCAACCGGGTCAACGACCTCGAAACGCGGCTTGCGACCCAGGGCAAGCTGCTTGCCGAGCGCGAATTCGAGAACGGCCAGTTGAAGCAGGCCAACGCCGCCGCCGAGCGGACGGTGCAGGAGCTGCGCGAAGAGATCGCAGCAGTGGGCGGCGGCAAATCCTCTGCGCTCGACAAGCTGCGGCAGGAGAAGACTCAAGTCGAGGAGCAGCTGCGCACCGTCAGCGACGAGCGCGGCAAGCTCCAGCGCGACATCAACGCGATCCAGCAGCAGGCCGAGAGCTCCTGGGCGACCGAGCGGATGGAGAATGCGCTGCTGCGCGAGCGCATCAACGACATCGCCGCCGAGGTGGCCAAGCTCGCGATCCAGCTCGAGGGCCCGAATTCGGCGATCGAGGCCATGCTGGCGGCGGAGCCGACCGTGCCGGCCAAGGCGGCGGCCAAGCCCGCCAACGGCGCCTCACCGGGCAGCGGGATGCCCGAGGGCGGCGGCACGCTCGCCGAGCGCATCCGGGCGCTGCAGTCACACGCCTCCCGCGCCCGCCAGCAAGGGGCTTAATTCCCGCAGGGTTTGGCTTGACACCCCTACCCGGCACTTCGTAAATCGCACGCTCTGACGAAGCGCCGCACTCGACCGGCCGCCGACCAGCGGCCTTTGGCACGTCACATCCCGGACGCATAGCTCAGCGGGAGAGCGTTCCCTTCACACGGGAGAGGTCCAAGGTTCGATCCCTTGTGCGTCCACCATCCTGCCTCCTGAACTCTGCCAGGTGCGAACGATTGTCGACATTCTGCTGTCCTCCGGGACCGCCTCACAAAAATGTCGAAAACAACCCCATGCAAAGTAGCCGAGGCGAGCCGGATCAACGGGTTACGCCATTTCCGAATTTTGAATTAACTCGTCGCGCAAAACACCGGCAGGCCAGCGGCGCCGATCTCGGCGATGCGGCCCGGCATTCCGGCTCACTGCCGGCGGCGGTGCGGGGCGGGTGGCGGGTTGGCGGTGCGCCGGCTGAGCTCGCCGAGCAGGTCGCGAACCGCGCCGTCGAGTTCGTCGGGTGGCGGGATGGCATGAACGGCGTCCTGCGTGCCGGTCCGCCGATACCAGCCGGAGGCGGAGCTGTCGTCATTCGCGGCGCGAACCTGCGGCGCACGAATGTGAGCGCGCGGGGCGGATCGCCGCCGCCGGCGCGAGATCAGCTCGCGTGCGCCGTACCCCGAGATGAAACCGATCCCGGCGACGAGAGCGACAATCAGAAGCTCGAGCATCGTGTTGCCCCCAATCACCGTGCCGCAATGCAATATGCGCGACAATGCGGCGGCGGCTTGACCGGGCCGGTTCCTTTTCACTGTATCGAGCACAACCCTGCCCCTCGGAATCGTACGGGGTTTTGTTTGCAGGCCTCCTCGGCTACCTTCCCGGAACTCGCGGGGGCCGGAGTCTGGATGCGCAAGGGCAACGACTACATTTTGAAGCTGCGGCCTTGGTCGTTGTCGACATTCGTCGTCGCCCTGCTTGCGGTGGTGCTGGCCACCGCGACCCAGGAGATGTTCTCGAGCTTCGGCATGCAATTCTATTTCGCGGGCTTCGTGCCGGCGATCCTGATCGCCGGCCTGATGGGCGGCGCGCCCGCCGGCGCGTTTGCGACCATCATCACGGTACCGATCGTCTGGTGGGCGTTCATGCCGCCCTATTTCGAGTTCGGCTGGCCGACGGCCGGCGACTATGACAGCCTGGCGATGTTCCTGCTGTCGAGTGCGCTCTTGGTCTGTTTCTCGCAGCTCTATCGGGAAGCGCTGGCAATTCTGCGGAAGTAGCGGACGACCCAAGCCGCGACCCGGCCGCCGGCGATAGCGCACCGGTTGCCTTGTCGTGGATCGTTCGCTCTCAGATCCCGAACATCCAGATCGCGACGATGGTGGCCAGCGTTGCCACGCCGCTGATGGTCCAGCCCGCCGCGTAGAAGGTGTCCTCGGGGGCGGTGTCGAGCACCGTATTGGTGGTTTCCGTCATTGACCGCCAGCGCATGGCGTCTCTCCTCGGAACTCCTGCCCGGCCAGATAACGCGGCGCCCGGTTCCCGGTTCCGCGGCGGCCATGCCGTTCACGCAGAGCTCACGGACTGCTGATCGGCGCCGCGGAACCCTGCGACATTCTGTCCCGTTGAGGCTCGCCGGAAACCAACTTGGGAGAACATCCGATGCGAACACTGATCCTCGCCGCCACCGCCCTTGCCTTCGTCTCGTCCACCGCGCTCGCGCAGGACAAGGCGGGCGGCAGCCCGGCGCCCGCCGCGCAAAGCGGCGACACCGCGACCAAGGGCGAGGCGGCCAAGGCGCCGAAGAAGAAGGCGAAGAAGACCGCCAAGAAATCGAGCGCCAAGACCGGTGCCGCCGCGACCGGCGCTGCCGGGACCGGCAGCGATGCCGCCAAGCAATAAACAGAAACAATCGCGCTCGGTGATCCAACTGGCGACCACGGACTTGCCGAGCACGGACTTGTCGAGCACGGACTTGTCGAGCACGGACTTGTCGAGCACGGAAAAGGCCGCCCGAAGGCGGCCTTTTTACTGTCTCGGTGCGGATGTTGCCTCGGCCCGTCGCGTCGCAATCGAGTGCGCCGACCACCTCGGGCAGTGGAAAGTTGGGGCAGTGGAAGTTGGATCAGTGCAGGCTGGACCAGCGAGCGTTGGACCAGCGAATTCAGGTGCGGGAGGGGGAGCGAAAGAGTTGCGGAGCTGATAATCCGCACCGCCATCGGATCGTTCTGAAAATTGACCACCAGCTCCAGGAATTGCTCCACCTCCCGCACCTTCTGTTGTGCCGCGCGTGCAGGGGCGACGCATGATCCAAACGGGCTATCACTGCAAACGCGAGGAAAGATTCACCAATAGACTTAATGCGGAGCGCCATCGTCGCGCCTGTTCGCGAGCCCGCTCTCGCGTAGCCGCTCGGCAAACCAGAGCGAAGTCGCGCTATCGATGGCTCCGCCGGCATAGACCTCGGTAAAGCTCACCCCGCTTTGTCCGACGATCACCAGCACGCCCATCGCATAGGCAAACCAGACATTCGGATCGGTCAGCGCCTGCAGCTTGCGCTGATCGTGCTCGATCGGCTGGTGATTGCTGTCCTTGCGCAGTTCGATGGCCAGGAGATTGTTCGGGATGTCGCGCTGATGCACGACGATATCGGGATAGATCGACTTGCCGAGATGGTCGTCGGTCGAGCTCCCCGAGCCGCGCGGCAGCCGCAGCGTGCGCTCGCCGAGCCGGTCGTAGTTGCAATCGACCTGCCAGCCGGAAAATTGCCGCTCGACATAGACCGCCAGCCGGTGAGTGAGCGTTCGCTCGCCAAGATCGCGCTCCAGCAGGAACATCTCCTGCGCATAGAATTCCTCCACGGCGGCGATCACCTTGTTCAGCTCGGTCTGCATCGACGCCTCCGACTGGACTGGGCCGCCGCCGCGGCCTTTCAGCTACGCCTCTACATCTGCACTTCGATCAGCCGCGGTCCCGGCTCCGCGACGACTTCCGCGAGCGCCTTGTTGAACTCGTCGGCGGTCGTCACCGCCCTGCCCGGTACCCCCATGCCCCTGGCGAGTGCGACGAAGTCGAGCGTCGGCCGATCGATCTTCAGCATGTCCTGCGCCCGCTTGCCCGGCTCGCCGGCGCCGACGCCGTCGAACTCGCCGCGCAGGATCTGATAGATGCGGTTGGCGAACACGATGGTCACAACGTTGAGCCCTTCGCGCGCCTGGGTCCACAGCGACTGGATCGTGTACATCGCGCTGCCGTCACCGACCATGCAGATCACCTTGCGGTCCGGACAGGCGACCGCGGCGCCGGTTGCCACCGGCGTCGAGAAGCCGATCGAGCCGCCCATGTTCTGCAGCCAGTCATGCGGCGCGGCCGCTGCCGTCGGCGGGAAGAAGCCGCGGCCCGTGGTGACGGATTCGTCGACCATGATGGCGTTCTCGGGGATCGCGCACGCGATCGCCTGCGCGATCGTGGCGTGGTCGAGCGCACCGGTCGGCTTGACCAGTTCCTGCAATTGCTGAGGCTTCACGTCCTGCGCGGTCGCATGCAGCGCACCCGCGAGCGCCTCGAGCGCCGCAACCGAATTCTCGCCCCAGGCGGTCATGCGATGCACCTCGCAGCCTTCCGCCTTCAGCATGCTCGGCTTGTTCGGATAGGCGAAGAACGCCACGGGATCGTTGGCCTCGACCAACACGATGTGACGGAAATTTTTCAGGATCGGCAACGCCTGCTCGATCACATAGGGAATGCGGTTGATCGAGAAGCGGCCGCGGCCGCGCGCCATGCGCGGGTGATAGGTCTGGCCCATCACCGTGCAGCCGGTCTTGCCGGCGATGCGCTCGGCGAGCGCCAGCCCGTGCTCGGTCAGCGCGCTGCCGGTGACGAGCAGCAGCGTATGCGCGGCATCACCGTGCAGGATCTTCGCCGCGGTATCGACCGCCTGCGGCGAATAGCTCGGGCGCTGCGTGTCCACGGGCACCTCGGCGATGCCGTCGGCTTCGTTCCAGGCGGTGTCGGCCGGCAGGATCAGGGTTGCGATCTGCGGCGGCGCGCTCCTGGCGGCGGCGATCGCGGCCGCGCCGTCGGCCGCAACCGACTTGGCATCCGGCGAGGTGCGCACCCAGGACGACATCGGCCGCGCCAGGCCCTCGATGTCTGACGTCAGCGGCGCATTGTAGCCGATGTGGTAGGTGGCATGCTGACCGACGATGTTGACGATGCCGGAATGCGCCTTCTTGGCGTTGTGCAGATTGGCAAGGCCGTTGGCGAGGCCGGGCCCGAGATGCAGCAGCGTCGAGGCCGGCGTTCCCTTCATGCGGAAATAACCGTCGGCCGCACCGGTCACCACGCCTTCGAACAGACCGAGCACGCAGCGCATGCCCGGGACCTTGTCCAGCGCCGCGACGAAATGCATCTCCGAGGTGCCGGGATTGGTAAAGCAGACATCCACGCCGCCTGCGACCAATGTCCGCACCAGACTTTCCGCACCATTCATGCTCTCGCTCCCGTTTCGAGATGTTCTTGAGGTCGCTCAGAGCATGATCCGATCCGATCGAATCGGATCATGCTCGTATCCTTTTGTTTGGTCGCATTTTCTTCACGCGAACCGGTGGCCACTTCGCTTGAAAACGCTCCAGCTTTTGTTTGGTCGCGTTTTCTTGACGCGAACCGGTACCCACTTCGCTTGAAAACGCTCCAGATCAACCATTCTTCAGCCGCTTCGTCAAAGGCTTGGCCGGACAATGCAGGTATCGCTTCCGATCTGTTGCCTTTTTAAACCGTGTTGTTCGAAAATGCCTGAGGTCACGGCTTCGTCGCTTGCGAAACGCCGGTAATTGTGGCCTCTCTGACTGCATATTTGATTGTTCGCGAGGACGACGACCATGCGCCCGATTGCCTTGATGTTTGCCGCGCTCACGATCCTGGCAGGTGCCGGCCAGGCCAACGCCCAGTTCTTCGACTCCCGCGGCTATCAGTCCGAAGCCCCGAGCTTCTTCGGCGGCGGCGGCGCAAGCCCGATCCCGCGCACCACCGTCAACTACCCGACCAACTACGCCCCCGGCACCGTCGTGGTGAACACCGCCGAGCGCCGGCTCTATCTGGTGCTGGCGAACGGGCAGGCGCTGCGCTACGGCATCGGCGTCGGCCGCGACGGCTTCCGCTGGAGCGGTGTCCACCGCATCTCCGCAAAGAAGGAATGGCCGTCGTGGACGCCGCCGTCGCAGATGCTGCGCCGCCGCCCCGATCTGCCGCGCCACATGAACGGCGGCATCGAGAACCCGCTCGGCGCGCGCGCGATGTATCTCGGCTCGACGCTCTACCGCATCCACGGCTCGAACGAGCCGGAGACGATCGGCCAGGCCGTCTCGTCGGGCTGCTTCCGCATGACCAACGACGACGTCACCGATCTCTATGGTCGGGTCTCGGTCGGCACCACCGTGGTGGTGAAGAACAACTGATCGCGTCGATTTCAACGGAACCAGGCGCCGCCATTCGGCAAGATCGCTGATCCCGCCGCCTTGATCCCTCCTTGCGCTGCCGCAAGCCTTGCGGCAGCGTTGTCACAATGCCCCAGCACCGTCCTTCCATCCTCGTCCTTCTCGCCGCAACGCTCGCCGCTTGCCTCGCTGATGCCGCGCTGCCCGCGGCCGCCACCGAGGTACCGGCGATCGCCGCGCGCCAGCGCAACGAGAAGAAGGTCTTCACCGACGCCGAGATCGTCGAGGGCTTTCTGAAAACCGCGTTCGGTGCCGAATATCATCTCGCCGGGCGGGTCGACCGCATCCGCAAGTATGACAGTCCGGTGCGCGTGTTCGCCGACGGCAGCCGCGCCGACCGCAAGGCCCAGCTCGCCAGGGTCGTCGCCGACATCCGCAGCAAGGTGCAGCATCTCGACATCGCGATGACCGAGAACAACGAAGCGGCCAATGTCGTGGTCAAGCTGGTGCGCGACCGCGAGCTGTACCGCACGATCGCGACCTTCTACGGCCAGGAGCGCGCCAGGGAGATCCGCTCCTCGCTCGACCCGCAATGCCTGTCCGGCTTCCGCAAGAACGAGAACTACGAGATCGAGCATTCCGACGTGATCCTCACCGTCGACAACGGCGATTTCGTCTTCCTCGACTGCGCCTATGAGGAGCTGTTGCAGTCGCTCGGCCCGATCAACGACACCGCCACCGTGCCGTGGACCATGTTCAACGACAACGTCTCGATGGGCTATTTCGACCTCTACGACCAATATCTGCTCAACCTGCTCTACGACCCCCGCATCAAGCCCGGCATGACCGTGCAGGAGGTCAAGGCCGTGCTGCCCGCCGTCCTCGCCGACGTCCGCGCCTGGGTGGCGAAGGTGAACCATCTGGAGTGAGGGTGGGCGATGAGCGCAGGCGCTCGCGACACATACCGCCGTCGTCCAGGCGCAGGCCGGGACCCATACTCCGCGGCAGATGTTGTTGACGGGACTCGTCGTTCCAGCGGTGCATAACAATCAACATTTGTGGTTATGGGTCCCTGCTCCCGTGCGCAATTGCGCACTAGGCAGGGACGACATCGAGTGTGTTGCGCGAGTGAGGGAGCCGCCCGTGGACGGGTCCCACCTCCCCGCTTGACCTTGCCCCTGCGGCCGCCTCCATAGAGGCGCGGTCAGACGACGCGAGGTGATTCGATGAATGCTGCTGCCGCCCGTTTCCTCAGCCCGTCCGAAGCTGCAAGACAGCTCGGCATCTCCGCGAAAGCGTTGCGCCTGTACGAGGAGCGCGGCCTGATCGCGCCCGGCCGCACGCCGGCGGGATGGCGCGCCTATGGTCCGGCCGAGATGGCGCGCGGCGCCGAGATCGTCGAGCTGCGCGCGCTCGGCCTCAGCATCGGTGAAGTCGCGCGCATCCTGAACGGCGACGCCGTCATCCTTGGCCGCGTGCTGGCCGCGCACGAGGCCATGCTCGAAGCGCGCATCCGCCAATGCGGCGACAGCATCGCCAAACTGCGCCGCCTGCGCGCCGACCTTGGCGGCGGCAGGATGCCCGCGACCGGTGACATCATCGGTGCGGTCCGGACGCGGCCGGCGATCGGCGTCGCGTTCGATCTGCCGTGGCCGTGGGGCGGCGAGCGCTTCGAGCTGCGCGACATCAAACGGCTGAACTACATCGTCGGCCCGCTCGGCAGCGGCAAGACGCGCCTTGCGCAACGGCTCGCCGAAGCCGTGCCCGGCGCCAGCTTCGTCGGGCTGGACCGCGCGGCCGACGGCGGCGCGGCCGTGCGGGCGCGCCTCGATGCCGATCCGGCGCACGACGCCAGGGTCGCGGCGAGCCTTGCCACCCTGCTGGCCGACGGCGCCGTGGACTCGCCGGCGCTGACCGCCCTGCTCGCGGCGCTCGAGGCCGGCGACGACGCGATCCTCGTGATCGACATGCTCGAGCAAGGGCTCGATGCGGCGAGCCAGGAAGCCGTCATCGCGCATCTGCGCCGCCGCGGACCCGAGGCCCGGCCGCTGTTCTTCCTCACTCGCTCCAACGCGATCCTGGATCTCGACGCGGTCGGCGACGATGAAGCGATCATCCTGTGCCCCGCCAATCACAGCCGGCCGATCTGCGTTACGCCCGTCCCTGGCGCGGCGGGCTATGAAGCGGTCGCGACCTGCCTTGCTTCGCCCGAGGTCCGCGCGCGCACCGAAGGCACGATCGCGTGGCGGCCGTCCTGACTTCTCGCATTGGTTGTATTATAATCGTATGACAATGCACGACGCAGGTCGGATGCGCGCAAAAAAAGTGTGCTATAAGCACGTGCGATGATCGAGCTTCCCCGTACCCAGGCCTTGCGTTGCTTCATCACGGTTGCCCGTGAGGGCACGGTATCGCGCGCAGCGGCGATGCTGAAACTGACCCAGCCCGCGGTCAGCCTGCAGCTGAAGGCACTCGAGGAAAGCACCGGGCTGCAGCTGTTCAACCGCACACCTGCCGGATTCACCCTGACCGAGGCCGGCGCCGCGCTGCTGCCGCTGGCGCACCGGGCGGTCGCGGCCGCCTCCGATTTCAAGGCGATGGCGGACTCGCTGAACGAGGCACAGCGCGGCACGCTGCGCGTCGGCACCATCCTCGACCCCGAATTCACCCGGCTCGGACCGTTCGTGCGCAGCCTTGCGATGTCCTCTCAGCGCACCGAAGTCTTCCTGCGCCATGGCGTGAGCGACGACGTGCTGGCGCAGATCGGCCGCGGCGAACTCGACGTCGGCTACTATGTCGACGCCACGCCACAGGACCAGCTCGTCCATCACAGCTTCACCGAACGGACCATCGTCGACGGCCGCTACCAGCTCGCCCCGCTGCTTTGCTACGATTACCGGGTGATCGCACCGATCGCCTGGCGCGACCGGGTGATGGGCAAGGGCTGGGCCGAGCTCGCCGAGCTGCCCTGGCTCGCGACACCGCCGCACTCCGGCCACCGGCGGCTGCTCGACGACATCTTCCGCCCGCTCGGCGCATTGCCGAAGCGGATCGGCTACACCGACCAGGAAGAGGCGATGATCGACTTCGTCGAGTCCGGCCTCTGCCTCAGCCTCGCACGCGAAAACGTGTTGGCGCCGCGGATGGCGCGGCCGCATCAGTTCGTGGTCGTCGACAAGGTGAAGCTGACCTGCGATCTCTCCTTCGCCAGCCTCGCCGCCCGCCGCCAGGAGCCGGTGATCGCCCATGCCTTCGCAAGCGTGCGCGCGGTATGGAATATCAAGCCGGCGATCGCCGGCGCCGGGCCAACGCGGACGCGGAAGGTCGCGAAGAACGTGTAAGCGGGCTTCTGTTCCCTACTTCAACGCAAGGGTGCTGCAGTACGCGGCGACTTCACCGCTTCCCCAACCGTTATTCAGTCCGATTTCCGTGCACTGATTGTAGCTCTTGAAGGGCACGCCGGCGGATCGGCAGATCGTCGTGAGGCGATGACCTAGGCCGCGACGACCAACGGTCTCGTCATCGCCGCCATCGTGGGCACCAGCGACGGCGCTTCACAATCCTGCAGAGCGAGCTCGTTGACCAGCTCGCGCAGCCTTGGCGGCAGATCGGCGTAATCGCCGCGCAGGGCATAGCGCAGCCGTTCGCCAATCTCTTCGCAGATGGCGCGCGCGTGCTCGGACGCAATCGGATGAGGCTCAATCATGGACGTGGACCGCTGGCGATGACTGCGCGCCGTCCCACTGCACTTCCGCAACCACGGATCCCGCATGTGCACATGCGATCAAGACGAGGATCCGAACAATGCTGAACATGGTTCGTACTCCCTTTTCCTGTCCTTCAATAACAGCAGGTCGTTGCCGCCCGATTAGGGAAACTGGTTCTCACGGCCTTTAAGGGATTGGTAAACGCGAGGTTGAGGACGGGCGGATCCCGCTCAAGAGCTCCGGACGATGTCGGCCTCGCCATCCCCGTTCCCCGTTTCGGCACCCCGACCGATCAGGGCAGAACTCGAGCAGGCGCAGACCCTGCCCGCGCCGCCCAATGTCCCCAATCAGGGGGACAGACGGATCGGGCGAAATCAATATGATGCGCGACCGGACGGCGGTCGGCTATCATCGGCCGCAGATAAAAAGAACCTGCTGGGAGGAATTGCAATGAAGCTGGCCATGGCCGGACTGTTGACATTTGCGAGCGCGATCCTGATCGCGCCGGGCGCGCGTGCCGACATCAAGGTCGGCGTCGTGGTGTCCGGATCCGGACCGGGCTCGGCGCTCGGCCAGCCGCAGATGCGCACCATCGCCGCGCTGCCGAAGGAGATCGGCGGCGAGAAGGTGACCTATATCACGCTCGACGACGAGTCCGACCCGACCAAGGGCACGCAGAATGCCCGGCGCCTCGTGATCCAGGACGGCGTCGATATCCTGATCGGCTCCTCGCTCACCCCGGTGACTATGCCGATGCTCGACGTCGCCGTGGAGAGCAAGACGCCGATCATCTCGCTCGCGGCGGCGACCGCGATCGTGCAGCCGATGGACGACCGCCGCCGCTGGGCGTTCAAGGTGGTGCCCAATGACGACCTGATGGCGGCGGCGATCCTGAAATACATCGCCAAGTCCGGCATCAAGACGCTCGGCTATATCGGCGTCTCCGACGGCTATGGCGAAGGCTATTACAAGGAGGTGTCGCGGCTCGCCCCGCAGCTCGGCCTCACCGTGACGACGCATGAGGTCTATGCGCGGGCCGACACCAGCGCGATGGGCCAGGCGCTCAAGGTGATCGCGACCAATCCGGAAGCGGTGTTCATCGCCTCCGCCGGCACGCCCGCCGTACTGCCGCAGGAGGCGCTGCGCAGCCGCGGCTATGCCGGCAAGATCTTCCAGACCCATGGCGTGGCCTCGGAGGAGTTCATCAAGCTCGGCGGCGCCAATGTCGAGGGCGCGATCTTCACCGGCGAAGCCTTCACCATCGCCGACGATCTGCCGGCGAACGATCCGTTCCGCCAGGTGCGTGACGAGTTCGTGTCGTCCTACGAGAAGGCCAACGGGCAGAAGCCGAACATCTTCGGCGCGCATCTGTGGGACGCCGTCACGCTGTTCAAGCGGGCGGCGGCGAATGCGCTGAAGACCGCAAAGCCCGGCACGGCGGAATTCCGCGCCGCGCTGCGCGACGAGCTCGAGCGCGGCAAGGACGTCTACCTGAACAACGGCCTCTCGACCATGAGCCCGACCGATCACAACGGCTATGACGAGCGTTCGGCGTTCTTGATCAAGGTCGAGGGCGGCAAGTTCCGGCTGGTGAAGTAGAGAGCGACCGTCGGCGGCTGCGCCGTCACACCTTGCCGGCGCCGCTGCAGATGCCCTTCAGCGCCTGCCATTCGGCCGATGACAGCAGCGGCGGACCATCGGGGCGGCTGGCGGCATCGGCCTTGTCCATGCGCGCGAGGCGGTCCTCGGTCAAGGGATGGCTGGAGACGAGCGAGAGCCCCTTGCCGCCCTCCTTGCCGGTGACGCGGAACATCAGCTCGCCCATCGGCTTGGCCGGACGGCCGAGCTTGTGCATGGTCTCGATCGCGAAGCTGTCCGCGTTGGTCTCGGCGTCGCGCGAATAGGACGACGTCACCAGCGAGCGCGAGGCGAAGATCAGCGCGCCGGAGCCGGTGACATCGCCGAACAACAGCCCGATCAGGAACGAGGTGCCGCCGTTGTGGATCAATTCGCGCATGCTGTCGCGGTGCCGGAGATGACCGAGCTCATGCGCCAGGACGCCGGCGATCTCGTCGGGGTTCTCGGCTTTCTCCAGCAGCCCGTCGAACAGATAGACCTTGCCGCCGGGCAGCGCGAAGGCGTTCGGCACCGATGTCGCCAGCACGCCCGACTGCACCGATGTGTCGAAGCCCGCGGACTGCCGCAACTTGCCGACCAGCTTCGCGAAGGCCGCCTGGCCGGCCGGGTTGCTGCAGGGCTTGCCGTCGAACAGCACCTTGACCTGCGCCTCCGCGACATCGCCGATGCGACGCTCGAACGAGTCGGGCACCAGCGGCGTCAGCCGCTCGGCGGCCAGCGGCACGCCGAACAGCACCACCAGCACGATCGACACCGCGGCCGCGAGCGACCAGCCGACGATCGCGGCGACGCCCCTGCGGTTCGGCAGCCCTTCCTCGAGCGTATCGCAGCGCGCGACCAGCGCGGCGATCAGCCCGGCGTCGCGGATGTCGAGCCGCGCCAAAGGCGGTGCGGTCAGGCAGCTCAGCCGCAACAGGCCGGACGGGCTGTCGGCGCGGCGGATGTCGTGAAACACCCAGCGCGCGAGCAGTGCGCCGTCTTCGCGGATCTCCAGTGCGTCGGACAGTCTGAGTGCGACGATGCGCCGCCGGTTCGACAGGCCGTCGAAGAAGACGCCGCCGGGAGCCGGCGCCGCGGAATTGGTCTGACCGGAATCGGATTCCATGGAGCTAGAAGCCCCCGACGTCGAGGCCGTCGGCAAAGCCTTCGCCGAGCGCGTTGGCGAGCTCGCCGCGCGCGGTGACGTTGGCGGCCGCGCCGATGTTGTGCACGATGGTCGAGGACAGCACCCGGACCCAGAGATCGCGCATCAGATAAACGCGCAACACCACGTTCAGCGCCAGCGCAAAGGCGAGGTAGCCGATGCCGAGCAGCACGATCAGCGGAATGCTCTTGGCGAACGCCTCGGTCCTGAAGAAGTCCGCGATCGAGGAGCCGTCCATGCTGGCGACCAGCAAGGTGCAGAGCGCGAGATAGGCCACGAACACCACGCCGAGCAGCATGACCCAGCCGATCACCTTCCAGTACAGGCCGATCAGCGCGCCGCGGCGGAGCGTGGACTCCAGCCTCACTTCGCCGAAACGGATTCCCGACAGCCACCAGCGCCACTCGACCGCCTTGAACGCGGCATAGGCGAACGGGGCGAAGATCGTGCTGTAGAGCGCGAACGGCATCAGGACCCAGAGCCACCAGCCCCGCTTGAAGAACTCCCAGCCGCGGCCGTCGAACGAGCCTTGAAGGTCGCCGTAATAGGAGTGCCGCATCTTGTAGCGTTCGAGCGCCGCCTCGCGCCACGGCAGCGCGAGGCCGAGCGTGATCACGACCAGCACGCCCCAGAGCGAAGCCTTGAGCGCATAGACCCAGCCCGAGCCGCTCATCCAGAAGCGGACGCCGCGCCACACCGTGCGGGTCAGGCGGTAACGCCGCGCGCGATAGATCGCGAACTGGCCGAACAAATAGAAGAAGGCGACCAGCGGCAGCGAGGCGAACGCCTTGAGATGCTCCGCCTCGATGCCGATCAGGAAATAGCCGAGATAGATCGGCACCAGGATCGCGAGCGCGACCAGGAAGCCGATCAGGAGCTCCTTGCCGCGGCCGGTATATTCCGGCGCGTCGCCATCGATCTGGCTGTTCGACCACAGATGACGGCGGATGTCGGTGGTGAGCCAGAACCGGTAGAAGCCGACCGTGACCAGTTCGAGCCCGGCGCCGCGCGCAACCAGGCGGAAGAATTCCTTCCGGTTCCCTGAAAACGCCACCGGCATCGGCGGCGGGGCCGGTTGCGGAGGCGGCTGCGGCGGACCCAGCGGGGTCCAGCTCATGTCGTTCACGGGATGGCTCCTGGCGGGACAATCTCTGGGTATCAAAAGCACAGATTTGTCGTCGCGAGTGTGATCCAGGTTTCACACAAGGTCGAGATCGCCGGCCGATTTTTGGCGGGATGCGGTTGGCCATGCCTTAACGGCAATGCCGGAAAGCGCGCAGTCCTCGATCGACCGCCGGCGTCGAACCCCCGGGCGGCAATGACATACTTAACGATCAGGCGATGGAGGCGAAGACGCCGCCGCAAAGCGAGGAAACCGCAGCGATGACCAGATGGATCCTGTCGGCATGCCTCCTGGCGCTCACGGCAGCTCCGGCCGCTGCCGTCGACGTGCGGCTGGATTCCTATCGCAATCCAAAGAGTGAGAATTTCCGCATCTTCAATCACATGTACCTCGACGGCGTCAGGGGCGGCCTGATGGCGTCCAATGCCTGGCTGAAACGGCATGGCGGCCAATTGTTGTTCTGCATGCCCGACGACCTCGCACTGAGCAGCGAGCAGACCGAAGAGATCATGCTCAAGTCCGCCGACAAGCGCTCGGCGAAAGGTGAGATGGTGATCGCTCTCCTGCTGCTGTGGGGGATGCAGGACACCTACCCCTGCGAAAAGCCCGCCGGCGAGAAAACCGGCAGTCAATAAACGGCACCCGCACCGTTCGCACGCCGCCCCCCGACCCAATCAAACGCCGTTTCAAACGGGCGTGGTCGCGGCCGCGGCCCCTTCCCCACCGGAAAAGCCCGGATTCGGCCGCTTTGGCCTGACATCAATGCGGCCAAATGCGCGTCGAGAGCCCTTGCGCAAACCGCGGAATGAGAATGTAATTCGGTAAAACATGCCGCGCCGGCCATGCCCCGGCAGCTCAAACGGTTGAGGAGCCGCTCATGCACGGGACCATCGATCTCGTCGACAACACGAATCTGGACGCCGCACGCGAACGCGCCAACTCGCTTGCGCTTTCGGACTACGATCCCGGCAATCCCGAGTTGTTCAAGACCGATACCTTCTGGCCGTATTTCGACCGGCTGCGCCGCGAGGACCCGGTGCACTACTGCAAGGACTCGATGTTCGGTCCGTACTGGTCGATCACCCGCTACAACGACATCATGGACATCGAGACCAACCACTCGGTGTTCTCCTCGGCCGCCTCGCTCGGCGGCATCACCATCCGCGACGTACCGCCGGATCTGCGCCGCGAAAGCTTCATCGCGATGGACCAGCCGCGCCATTCCGCGCAGCGCAAGACCGTGGCGCCGATGTTCACGCCGACGCACCTCGACGAGCTCGCCACCAACATCCGCAAGCGCTCGACCGAGTGCCTCGACAATCTGCCGCGCGGCGAGGTGTTCGACTGGGTCGACAAGGTCTCGATCGAGCTCACGACCCAGATGCTCGCGGTGCTGTTCGACTTCCCCTGGGAAGACCGCCGCAAGCTGACGCGCTGGTCCGACGTCGCGACCACCCTGCCCGGCGCCGGCGGCCTCGTCGCCACCGAAGACGAGCGGCAGGCCGAACTGATGGAATGCGCGAGCTATTTCGCAAGGCTGTGGAAGGAGCGCGCGAGCCAGCCGCCGAAGAGCGATCTGCTCTCGATGATGGCGCACAGCGACGCCACGCGGAACATGGACCCGAAGAACTTCCTCGGCAATCTGATCCTGCTGATCGTCGGCGGCAACGACACCACGCGCAACACGCTGTCCGGCAGCATCTATGCGCTGAGCAAGCATCCGGAGCAGTACCGCAAGCTGCGGGAGAACCCGGCGCTGATCGACAGCTTCGTGCCCGAGGTGATCCGCTGGCAGACGCCGCTCGCCCATATGCGGCGCACCGCGCTCGCCGACTACGAGTTCCGCGGACGCCAGATCAAGGAGGGCGACAAGGTGGTGATGTGGTACGTCTCGGGCAACCGCGACGAGGAAGCGATCGAGAAGCCCTACGAGTTCCTGATCGACCGCGCCCGGCCGCGCACCCATATCTCGTTCGGCTTCGGCATCCACCGCTGCGTCGGCCTGCGGCTTGCCGAGTTGCAGCTCAAGATCATCTGGGAGGAGATCCTCAAGCGCTTCGACACCATCGAGGTGGTGGAGGAGCCGCAGCGGGTGTATTCCAGCTTCATCAAGGGCTACGAGACGCTGCCAGTGCGCATCGCCGCCTGACGCGTCGCGAGCCAACCGGGATTAAGGAACATGAACGTCCAGACCGCCATCCGTGCCGACCGGGCCGAGCTGCTGCGCCAGGCCCGCGAGGAAGCGTATTCGACACCGCTCAAGGACTTTCATCCCGGCGCGCCAAAGCTGTTCCAGAACGACACGCTGTGGCCGTGGTTCGAGCGGCTGCGCCAGGAAGAGCCGGTGCACTACTGCACCAATGCGCCGATCGAGCCGTACTGGTCGGTGGTGAAGTACAACGACATCATGCATGTCGACACCAGCCACGGCAACTTCTCCTCGGACTCCACGCTCGGCGGCATCTCGATCCGCGACGTGCCGCCCGGCTACGACTATCCGAGCTTCATTGCGATGGACCAGCCGAGGCACGCCCATCAGCGCAAGACCGTGTCGCCGATGTTCACGCCCACGCATCTCGACGAGCTGGCAAAGCTGATCCGGCAGCGCTCGGCCAGCGTGCTCGACAATCTGCCGCGCAACGAGACCTTCAACTTCGTCGAGCGCGTCTCGATCGAATTGACCACCCAGATGCTGGCGACGCTGTTCGACTTCCCCTGGGAGGAGCGGCGCAAGCTGACGCGCTGGTCCGACGTCTCCACCGCGCTGCCGAAGAGCGGCGTCGTCAACTCGCCGGAGGAGCGGCGGCAGGAGATGGACGAGTGCTACGCCTATTTCTCGAAGCTCTGGAACGAGCGCGTCAACGCCCCGCCGCGCAACGACCTTTTGTCGATGATGGCGCATAGCGACGCCACGCGGCACATGGACCCCGACAATCTGATGGGCAACATCATCCTGCTCATCGTCGGCGGCAACGACACCACGCGCAACACCATGAGCGGCTCGGTGCTGGCGCTGCACGAGCATCCCGACCAGTTCAGGAAGCTGAAGGAGAATCCCGCACTGATCGACACCATGGTGCCGGAGGTGATCCGCTGGCAGACGCCGCTGGCGCATATGCGGCGCACCGCGCTTCAGGACACCGAGATCGGCGGCAAGACGATCAGGAAGGGCGACCGCGTCGTGATGTGGTACGTCTCCGGCAACCGCGACGACGAGGTGATCGATCGTCCGAACGAGTTCATCATCGACCGCCCGCGGCCGCGCATCCACCTGTCGTTCGGCTTCGGCATCCACCGCTGCGTCGGCATGCGGCTCGCCGAGTTGCAGCTTCGGATCGTCTGGGAAGAGATGCTGAAGCGCTTCGACCGCATCGAGGTGGTCGGCGAGCCGAAGCGGGTCTATTCCAGCTTCGTCCGCGGCATCGAGAACCTGCCGGTGCGGATCCCGGGCTGAAGCCAGATTGTCCTTGGCCACAAAGACGATCGGCCCTATGTCTTCCCGGGCGTGGTGGTTGATGCACCGCGTCTTGCAGCTTGGGCCAGTTGACGGAACATGAACCGAAAAGAGCGGCGTGCCGCCGGGAAGCAACGGGACGCGTCCAGCAAGAACGCACCTGCCTTCGGCTCCACGGGTGTCAGCATTGGCGGCCTCGCCGCTGAGGCCAGCCGCTTCTACGGGATGCGCCGCTTCAACGAAGCGCAGGAGATCTGCCGGCAGATTCTCGCGCGCGAGCCTGGCCATGTGCAGAGCCTGAATCTTCTCGGCCTGATGGCGCAGGCTGCCGGCGATCACCGGGCTGCCGCGAAGATGTTCACGAAAGCGATTGCTGACGACGACGTCAATGCCCCCTGCCATTACAACGCGGGCAATTCCTACCAGGCGCTGGGCAATCGCAGCAAGGCGGCCGCGCATTTCAGCAAGGCGCTGGCGCTCGGCATGGACGCGAAGGCGGTCGGCTTCATCCTGCAGAGCCCGACCGTCACCAGCTATGTCGGGCGGATTGCAAGCAAGTGGCCGCTACCGGTCACGAGCGTCGAATTGTTCGGCAGCGAAGGCGTCGCCCCGCTCGCGAACGACCTGTTCCTGCGCTGCGCGATGGAAACGACGACGCTGGCGAGCATGCAGCTTGAGGTGCTGTTCGGATATGCGCGGGCCGAGCTGTTGCGGCTCGCGAGCAAGCCGGATCAGGATGACGTCGACGACGATATCGTAGCCTTTGCCTGCGCGCTCGCGCGGCAGTGCTTCATCAACGAATATGTCTATGCGCAGAGCGCGGCGGAAAGCGAAGGCGCGGGCGCGCTGCGCGACCGGTTGCTGCAGGACCTGGCATCGGGCGCTGCGATCACGCCGCTCACGCTCGCCGTTGTCGCTACTTACTTCCCGCTTCATGCCTTGCCGACGGCGGACGCGCTGCTGCGCCGGGATTGGCCCGCGGCCGTCGCCGGCCTGTTGCGGGTGCAGCTTCGCGAGCCGCGCGAGGAGATCGAAGAGCGCAGCGCTATTGCAGCGCTCACTCCGATCAGGAACGACATGTCCGTCGAGGTGATGCGCCAATACGAGGAAAATCCCTATCCGCGCTGGACCGTCAACCCGTTGACGGCCTTCGCCGCCGATCGGGCGCGGGGAAGGACCGTCGCAACCGCGGACCAGCGAGCCGAACGGGATATCCTGATCGCGGGTTGCGGCACCGGCTCGCACGCGATCCAGATCGCGCAGGTCTATCCCAACGCCCGCCTGCTTGCCGTCGACATCAGCATGACCAGCCTCGCCTATGCGCGCCGCAAGACGCGGGAGCTCGGCTTGCGCAACATCGAGTATGCGCAGGCGGACATCCTGGAATTGGCCTCGATCGATCGCAGCTTCGACAGCATCGAGTTCGGTCGGCGTGCTGCATCATCTTGCCGACCCCTTGGCCGGCTGGCGCGTGCTGGTCTCGCTGCTGCGGCCGGGCGGCACGATGCGCATCGGGCTCTACAGCGATCTGGCGCGCCGCGTCATCGTCGAGGCCCGCGATCGCATCGCGGCGCGCAATTATCGCGCCACCGCCGACGACATCAGACGCTGCCGGCAGGACATCTTCCGCGAAGCTGACAAATGGAAACCGCTGATCGGCGCCAAGGATTTCTACAGCATGAGCGGCTGCCGCGATCTGCTGTTCAACGTCATGGAACACCGCCTGACGATTCCGGAGATCGCGGCATTCCTCAGTGAACACGGCCTGACGTTTGGAGGATTCGAGCCGTTTGACGACCCGGCGGTGCTCGACCGATTCCGCAAGAAGTTTCCCGGCGCGGCCGACGAGACCAATCTCGATCAGTGGCACCGCTTCGAGGTCGATCATCCCGAGACGTTCTGGGACATGTACGTGTTCATGGCGGGCAAGAGCGCGCGCTGACGGCAAGCTGCTGGAGCGTGAGGAGATGAGGTCAAATAGCGGCCGCGATGGCACCGCGCTCCCTCTCCCCGTTCTTACGGGGAGAGGGTTGGGGTGAGGGGCACTCTCCGCATAAGCGGTGATAGCTGTGTTTGCGGAAACTCCCCCTCACCCGGAACGCATCTAGCGATGCGTTCCGACCTCTCCCCGCACGCGGGGCGAGGTGAGCGGAGTTGGCCGCTCGATTCAGAGTAACCTCTCTAGCGCGCGTGCTGGCCCTTGCTGGTCGGCAACGGGCAATTGGTGCAGACCCGGTCGTCGCACATCCGGCAGATCGTGAAGCGATCCATCTCGGATGTGTCCTGCCTTGCCAGCAGCTCGCGGATCAGCGTTGCAAGCTGCTTCCTCTCAGCCGATGACAGCACGTCCAGCAGCGACGTCACGGCTGAAATCCGCGACGCCAGCAGTTCATTCCGGGACGCAGCGCCCGATGCCGTCAGGTGCAAGGCGACTTCGCGGCCGTCCTTGCCCGCCCGGCGTTCGACAAGCCGATCCGAAACCAGCCGATCGACCAGGCGGACCGTTCCGGAGTGCGACAGGCCAAGGATCCGCCTCAGCTTGTCGTTGGTCATGCCCTGACCATAGCCGATGACGATGAGCGCCGCGGGCGTTTCGCCGCCGCGACCGACGACCTCGCGCGCGCCTTGCTCGATACGATCCATGACAGCGAGCGACAGCGCGCCCAGCAGATTAGCGATTCCGTGTTCCATGCCGGGAATAATATGTGCACTGCGCACAAAAAACAACTTGACCATATATGTGCGCTACGCACATATTCCGGGAGCGCAACGACGACACAAATGGAGAGCAGCGATGACGACCCGAAGCACCGCACTGGCAACGCGTGACGCCGCCGGCAGCGAACCCGCCCTGAAATACGTGCAGGCCAACGGCGTGCGATTTGCCTATCTCGAACAAGGCAGCGGACCGCTCGTCATGTTCATGCATGGCTTTCCCGACAACGCCTGGTCGTACCGAAAGCAGCTGCAGGTGTTCGCGGATGCCGGCTATCGCGCGGTCGCGCCGTTCCTGCGCGGCTATGCGCCGACCGAGATTCCGGCCGACGGCATCTTCGATCCGATCGCGCTGGGCCAGGATCTCGAAGCGTTGATCGCGGCGCTGAGCGACGACGGACGGGCCTACGTCGTCGGCATGGATTGGGGCGGTACGTCAACCTTCCAGGCACTGGGCACGGCGCCGTCGGCGATCAAGGCCGCGGTGGTCATGAACACCGCGCACCCGATCACAATCCCAAGCCTCCGGAGCGATCCCGATGCCGTTCGATCGGTTTTCCATGTCTATTTCTTCACGGTGCCTGGCGCTCACTCGGCGGTCAACATCGAGGGACTTCCCTTCGTCGACTACCTTTGGAAGCTGTGGTCGCCGACCCTGCAGAACGACGAGCATCTCCGCTCGGTCAAGGAGACGCTCAGCTCTCCCGGCACCATGAAGGCGGCGCTGAAATACTACAATGGCCTGGTCGATGCGGGAGTTGCGGGCCGGCTGCCGATCAACGACATGCATACACCGACGCTGACAATCTATGGCGGCAACGATCCGACGGCGCGGTATTCGATCAAGGAAGAGCCGCTCTTCAAGGGACCACATCGGCGCATCGTCCTGCCCGATGTCGGACACTTCCCGCATCTCGAGCGCGAGGCCGAGGTCACAGGTCTGATCATGGACTGGTTCACCACCCACGCCGACAACTAAACGCCCGCGCGCGAGCAGCGGCCGCGTCAGTCGAGATCTTTCAATTTCCCTGAGAAGGAGTGCGCGCAATGGACGCCACGACACAGCAGCACTACGCCGAAGCGTTTCACCGACTTCACAAGCAGGGCGATCCGCTTGTCCTGTTCAACGCCTGGGACGTCGCCACCGCCAAGGCGATCGCGAAGGCCTCACCGGCAGTGGCGACCAGCAGCGGCGCGGTCGCATCCGCACTCGGCTACGCCGACGGCGAAAATGCCCCGCTCGACATCGTGGAAGGCTTGGTCTCGCGGATGACCGCGTCGGTGCCGGTTCCGGTGTCGATCGATCTGGAGGCGGGATATGGCGACACGCCGGATGCCGCCGCGCATTCGGCGGCAAGGATCCTGAAGGCCGGCGCGATCGGCATCAACATCGAGGACGGGCTTGTTGGCGGAAAGCGGCAGCTCGTCGCTCCGGACCAGCATGCCGCGAAGATCAGGGCGGTGCGGGACGCCGCGCAAAAACTCGGCGTTCACCTCTTCATCAATGCGCGAACCGATCCGTTTCTGCTGAAGTTCGGCTCGCCGGAGCAATGTCTGGATGAGGCGGCAAGGCGCGCGGAAGCTTATGCCGATGCGGGCGCCGACGGAATTTTTGTGCCGGGGCTCACCGACCTTGCACTGATCGCGAGGCTCGTTCAGCTCACGCCGCTGCCGGTCAACATCATGGTAACGCAAGGTGTGCCCGAAATCGGGGAGCTCGCCCGCGCCGGTGTTCGCAGGGTGAGCCTTGGGCCGTGGCCGATGATGGCGGCAATGCGTGTCATCGGACAGGCGGCCGCCGCGGTCGCCACGAGCAAGCAATACGGCGCGTTTCTACAGCCCGGCAGTTGAGCACGTGAGCGCACGCGATGTCACGGTCCGGCCGGACCGTTCAGCCCGTGCCGGCCGGACTACCAGGTTCATGAACGAGTCACTCGATCACTTCGTCTGCGCCGCTGACGACTGAAGCAGAGAACTCGTGGCCAAGCAGTTTGGCGGTCTTCAGGTTGATGACGAACTCGACCTTGGTGACCAGCTGAACCGGAAGATCGGCAGGCTTCTCACCCTTCAGAACCCGGCCGGCGTAGACGCCCGCGCGTCGATGCGACTGCACGAAATCTCCGCCATAGCTCATCAAGCCTCCGGCTGTCGGGAAATCCCGGGTCTGCGTGATTGCGGGAACACGATACTTCAGTGCGAGATCGGCCAATCGCCGGCTGCGAAATGCAAAATAGGGATCGGAGGTGAAAACAAGCGCGTTTGTCGAATCTCTCTCTACGGAAGCGAATACGGCTTCGAACTCCTCCTCCTTGCTTGCCCTCGATATCTGCAGATGGACCCCTAAAGTTTCGGCAGCGGCCTGAAGCCTCTGCAGTTGCGAGCTGGCGGTTGGACTTGTCGGGTTGGTCACGACCCCCAACGTTTTCGCCGCCGGCAGAAGTTCGTGCATCAACTCGAGCCGCTTCGGCGACACGTCGACGCTCAGGCTCGAGATTCCCGTGATGTTGCCTCCCGGCCGCGACAGGCTGTCCACCACACCCAGCTGAACGGGGTCGCCGCCCATCTCGAAGACGATTGTCTTGGTGACGCCGGCAGCCTTGGCGGCGAGCGCGACGGGCGCGCCGCCGGGCGCAACCACCACATCGACGTCGCGCGCGATCAATTCGCCGGCCAGTGCAGGTAACCGGGCATATTGCCCATTGGCCCATCGATATTCGATCGCAACGTCGCGGCCCTCGACAAAGCCGGCTTCACGAAGTCCCTGGTGGAAAGCCTTCAGCCGGCTGCCAAACAACTCCGGCGATTCCGGACAAAGATAGCCGATCACAGGCATCGACGGCTTCTGCGCCCGCGAGGATGTGGTCCAGGCCGCGGCGGTGGCCATCAACAACAGGACCTCACGCCGGCTGCCGCGTCCGTGGGATGTGGCTGCACGAGAGTGAGCGCAACTCATGCTCTATCGACCCGCTGGCGTTCGCCGTCGGCGGAAGTATATCCCACGATCCGAAGCCAGTCGCCAATGGACTGCACCGAACCGCTCCGGTCGGCATCTGCCAACGCACATCAAAAAGATATTCCGAACACCGGAATGGCGTCATCGAAGCCCTTGATTTGCCGACTCCCGATATCCTCGAGGGAGCGCTTGCCTCTGACGCTTGCGGCGGTCCCTGCGTCCATCAGGATTTCCCGATCTGCGGCAGATGCGCACAGGCGGGCGGCGAGATTCACGACACTGCCGATGGCCGTGTAATCGAGCCGGTCTTCGTAGCCGATCCGCCCAACCGTCGCCGATCCACTGGCAAGCCCTATTCCAAAGCCAACCTGGTAGCCCCGCGACCGCCAGCCGCCGATCAAGCCTTGCACGCGCTTCTGCATTTCGGTCGCAAGGTCGACAGCTCTCAGCGCCGGCTCCTCGACCGGCACGGGTGCGTTCACCAGCACCATCAACCCGTCTCCCGAGAAGCTGATGAGGGTTGCTTCGAAGCGCGCAATGACCCTGCCCAGAACCTCATAATATTCGGACAGCACGCTCATGACTTCCTCGGGAGCGACGCCTGCGGAAAACGCGGTGAATCCGCGCAAGTCACAGAACACAACGACGACATCGGTGCGGCGGCCATCAAGCACGCTGTCATCGCCGGCACGATCGACGAGATCGGCGACTTGAGGCGCGAGAAACCGCTTGAGCTTCGCGATCCGCTCCTGGTGCTGCTGCGCCAGCGCGAGCTCGCCCGCCATCCTGTTGAAGCTGCTTGCCAGACGCTGAAATTCGTCCCCGGTCTGGATCGAAATGCGGTGCTCGAACGATCCGGCGCCGATCCGCTCCGTCCCCTCCTCGAGCAGCCTGATCGGCTCGGTCATCCGGTGCGCGAATGCATAGGCGAGCAACCCTGCAAATACGGTGCTGCCTGCGAGAAGCACTGTGGTCCGTCGCAACGCGGCATAGATCGGGGCGTAAGCCTCGGAGAGCGGCTGCGCCACCACGACGGTCCAATCGGGACCTGTTACAGGAGCCGCGCTGGCAGCAACCGGACGTCCCTGTCCGTCGCGGCCCGTTGCAAAGCCCGCTCCCGGGCCGATCGCGTCGCGTATGGTGCGAAACGGCTGGGAGGTTGTTTCTTCCAGCCCGCGGAGGACGAGGCTGATGTCGGGATGGGCAATGAGACGGCCCGGCCGGTCCAGCACGAAAGCGAGGCCGGTCTCTCCCACCTTGATCGCCGATACGACATCCCAGATCAGCTTGAGATTGACTTCGGCGATGACTGCGCCGACCGCGGATCGGTTACCCACGAGCGCAATGGTCAAATACGGCTCCGAGCCTCTGTTGTAGCTGACATCGCTGAACCAAACCTGGCGCGCGTGGGCGCCGACCAGCGCAGGTTCAGCCGATCGGTCGATACGACTTTCAATTCGATTGAGGCCGACCCGTGAGACGTAGAGACGCTCCAACCCATTGTTGTCGATGAGTGTCAGGCTGACGACGGCCGGCGCTTGACGAAACAGACGCAACGCATCGGTTCGGCGTCCCTCATCGACCTCGTCGGTCCAGGGAAGCTGGACCAGCCAGCCGAGCTGGCTTGCAATGTCGGAGATGAAGTTATGAATTTCAGCGGCCGCGGAAGCCGCCTGAACACCGAGCAACTGGTCCAGCCTTGCGCGCTGATCGCGGTAACCGAACCAGGCTTCGATCGACCCGTTGATCACGAGCGGAAGCGCGACGGCCAGGAACAGTGCGAGAAAATACTTTGGGAAGAGGCCGCGAAACCGATCTCGGACAATCATGCCCTGATCCCTGAAAATGCGACGGATATATCGATATGCGAAATGAAGCCTTGAAAATGAAGCCCGGCGCTGCCGCCAACCGGCATCTTCTAGCATAGAGCGTCGTTTTAGCCCGTAATGGGGCTGTCGTTCGACCCGACCAAAGGACGCAGCCAGCTCCGGCCGCCATTTCGCTTGCGTCGGCCCTGCGAAACCCTGGCCCTATAAAATTCCGGCATAGCTGGGCGAGCCAGATGCGAAGAGAATAAACCCCTGACCTGGCTTAAAGCCAGCGGTGTGAGGACGCGCCAATGCGCGTCCCTTGTATTGACGCGTTTTTCTTCGCGAACCGGTACCCGGTTCGTTCGAAAACGCTACCGCCGAGGCCATGATGGACCAGATTGCCGTTCACCAGGACAGCGCGACCAGCCGGAACTGGCCGGTTGCGATCTACCGCACGCTGAAGAGCTTTGGCGTGGCACAGGTGTCCTACGTTCCCGATGCGGGACATTCCAAGCTGATCAAGCTGTCGCACGCCGATGCCGACATCAAGACCACGGTGCTGACGACAGAGGAAGAGGGCGTGGCGCTTTCGGCCGGCGCCTGGCTCGGCGGCGATCGCGCGGTGCTGTTGATGCAATCGAGCGGCGTCGGCAATTGCGTCAACATGCTGTCGCTGATGGCGAGCTGCCGTTTCCCGCTGCTCACCTTGGTGACGATGCGCGGCGAATGGGCCGAGTTCAATCCCTGGCAGATCCCGATGGGCCGGGCGACGCCGCAGGCGTTCGAGATCATGGGCACCACCGTGCTGCGGCTGGAGAACCCTGACGATGCCGAGGAGGTGATCTCGGCCGCCGCCTCGCTCGCCTATGACGGCGACCAGCAGGTCGCGGTGCTGATCTCGCAGCGGATGATCGGCCGCAAGAAGTGGACCAGGGAGACGCACTGATGTCGGCATCAACAGGTACTCTCGATCGCCGCGCCGCCGTGAAGGCGCTGCTCGCCGACCGCGGCGAGCTGCTCGTGATCTCCGGGCTCGGCTCCTCCTCCTACGACGTGTTCGACGCCTGCGAGCATCCCGGCAATTTCTATCTGTGGGGCGCGATGGGCGGCGCGGCGATGGTCGGGCTCGGCCTCGCGCTGGCGCAACCGAAGCGCCCCGTGCTCGTGATCACCGGCGACGGCGAGCAGCTGATGGGGATCGGCAGCCTGCTGACGATCGCGACCAAGCAGCCCGGCAATCTCTCGATCGCGGTGCTCGACAACGGCCATTTCGGCGAGACCGGCATGCAGCCGAGTCACTCCGGCCTCGGCGCCAGGCTCGAAGTGATTGCGAGCGGCGCAGGCATCGGCAATGTCTGTGAGATCGCCGACATGGCCGGCATCGAGAATTTCCGCACCAGCCTGCGCGATCTCGGCGGCGGTCCGCGGCTGGCGCGCATTCGCATCGCCGCCGGCGAGGTCGAGCGCGCGCTGCCGCCGCGCGACGGCACCTATTTGAAGAACCGCTTCCGCGGCCATCTCGGCTTCAAGGTGAGCTGAGAGCAGAATGCGTGCGACCCCGTCATTGCGAGCGAAGCGAAGCAATCCATCGCGCAGCATTCGCGGACGGATGGATTGCTTCGTCGCTATCGCTCCTCGCAATGACGGAACTCAGGCGAGCTGGATATCCCAGAGCCCCTCGGCGCGCAGTGCGGCGACCTCGTCGCGCAACAGCTTCGCGATCAGCGTCATCGCGTTGGAGCCGGGATGCTCGACCGGCGAGGCCAGGGTCAGCTCGCGTCGCGGCGCCGGCCGCGCGATGGCGGCGGTCTCGAGCCGGCCCTCCGCCACCTCGGCGCGGACCGAGGACGGCGGCAGCAAGGTATATCCGAGCCCCTCCTCGACCAGGCTGGTCAGTACGCGAAACGAATCCGCCTCGAGCTTGACGTCGAGATCGATCTTCTTCTTCGCCGCGGCATGTTCGAGCAGCGCACGGAGGCCGTGCGAGTGACTCGGCAGCACCAGGCGCTGGCGCATCAGCCAGCCGAAGTCGACTTGCTTCTTCGGCTTCAGCCCGCTGCCGCGCGGGCCGACCGCGACGATGCTGTCGCGGCCGAGGCTCTGCACCGCCAGATGCAGATCGACCGACGGGCCATAGATCACGGCAAGGTCCATCTCGCCGCGATGCAGCCACTCGATCAGATGGCCGCTGTAGCTCTCGACGATGCAGAGCGAGATGCCGGGATAGCGCTCCACCGTGCGCCGCGCCAGCCGCGCCGACAGCACGCAGCTCACCGTCGGCACCAGCCCGAGCACGACGCGCCCGGACGGCGCGCCGCCGGCGGACTGGATGTCGTCGCGGATCTGGTCGATCTGCCGCACGATACCGCTGGTGCGCGCCAGCAGCAGCCGGCCGGCATCGGTCAGCACCATGCCGCGGCCGTTGCGCGTGAACAATTCGGTGCGCAGCTCGTGTTCCAGCAGCTTGATCTGCCGGCTCAGCGCCGGCTGCGCGACCCGCAGGGTATCGGATGCCTTGCTCAGGCTCCCGAGTTCCGCGACGCACGCAAAGGTCCTAAGCTGGCGGAAATCCATACTTGCCAATCCTGGAAGGCAGGTTCATACGCTATAACAAAACAGCATAGGGAGTTTACCGGGGCCCCACAACAGCGGGCGTTTTCTTCACGCGAACCGATTTCCACTTCGCTCGAAAACGCTCTGGCGCAACCTCTCGGCAAGACGAAACAATGACCGCACACGAACAACACACCGACGACCATTCCGACATCCGCGACGCCGTGGCAAAGCTCTGCGCGCAGTTTCCAGGCGAATACTGGCGCAAGCTCGATCGCCAGATGGCCTATCCGAAGGAATTCGTCGATGCGCTGACGGAGGCCGGCTATCTCTCGGTGCTGATCCCCGAGGAATATGGCGGCGCCGGCCTGAAGCTGTCGGCGGCGGCGGCGATCCTGGAAGAGATCCAGCGCGCCGGCTGCAATGGCGGCGGTTGCCACGCCCAGATGTACACGATGGGCACCGTGCTGCGGCACGGCAACGACGCGCAAAAGGCGAAGTATCTGCCGAAGGTCGCGACCGGCGAATTGCGGCTGCAGGCGTTCGGCGTCACCGAGCCGACCAGCGGCACCGACACGTCGTCGCTAAAAACCTTCGCGCGCCGCGAGGGCGACCATTACGTCGTCAACGGCCAGAAGATCTGGACCAGCCGCGCCGAATATTCCGACCTGATGGTCCTGCTGGCGCGCACCACGCCGAAGGAGCAGTCGAAGAAGCGCACCGACGGTCTCTCGGTATTCATCGTCGACATGCGCGAGGTGAAGGGCAAGGGGCTGGAGATCCGCCCGATCCGCACCATGATGAACCACGCCACGACCGAAGTGTTCTTCACCGACATGAAGGTGCCGGCGGAGAATCTGATCGGCGAGGAAGGCAAGGGTTTCCGCTACATCCTGTCCGGCATGAATGCCGAGCGCATCCTGATCGCGGCCGAATGCGTCGGTGACGCCAAGTGGTTCATCGCCAAGGCCACCAACTACGCCAAGGAGCGCAGCGTGTTCGGGCGGCCGATCGGCCAGAACCAGGGAATCCAGTTCCCGGTCGCCAAGGCCTACGCTTCGATGCGCGCGGCCGAATTGATGGTGAAGGAAGCCACCCGCAAATATGAAGCCGGTCTCGACTGCGGGGCCGAGGCCAACATGGCCAAGATGCTGGCGGCGGATGCGTCCTGGGAAGCGGCCAATGCCTGCGTGCAGACCCATGGCGGCTTCGGCTTCGCCGAGGAATACGATGTCGAGCGCAAGTTCCGCGAGACCCGGCTCTATCAGGTGGCGCCGATCTCGACCAACCTGATCCTGTCCTACGTCGCCGAGCATGTGCTCGGCATGCCCCGCTCCTACTGAGTTGCTTGATCATGCTGCCGCTTGAGGGATTGACCGTCATCGCCGTCGAACAGGCGGTTGCCGCGCCGTTCTGCTCGTCACGCCTCGCCGACGCCGGCGCCCATGTCATCAAGATCGAGCGGCCCGAGGGCGATTTCGCCCGCGGCTACGACGCCGCGGCGAAGGGCCAGAGCAGCTATTTCGTCTGGCTGAACCGCGGCAAGGATTCCGCCGTGGTCGACCTCGCCACCAAGGAAGGCCGCGCGCAGCTGGAAGAGCTGATCGCCGGTGCCGACGTGCTGCTGCAGAACCTCAAACCGGGCTCGATGGACAAGCTCGGCTTCTCGCGCGAGCGGCTGCGCAAGGATTATCCGAAGCTGATCATGTGCACGATCACGGGCTATGGCGACACCGGGCCGTACGCCGACCGCAAGGCCTATGACCTCCTGATCCAGGCCGAGAGCGGCCTTGCCTCGATCACCGGCGGCCCCGAGGGCGCCTCGCGCGTCGGCATGTCGATCGTCGACGTCGCGACCGGCGCCACTGCGCATGCCGCGATCCTCGAGGCGCTGATCGGTCGCGGTCGCACCGGAGACGGCGCCGACATCCGGATCTCGATGTTCGACGTGATGGCCGACTGGCTCACCGTGCCGCTGCTCAATGCCGAGGACGGCAAGTCGCCGAAGCGGATCGGCCTCGCCCATCCCTCGATCGCGCCCTATGGCGTGTTCCGCTCGAAGGACGGCAAGGAGATCCTGATCTCGATCCAGAGCGAGCGCGAGTGGAAGACGCTCTGCGCCAAGGTGCTGGGCCAGCCCGGCCTGCCTGACGATCCGCGCTTTGCCAATATGGTCGAGCGCGTGCGCAACCGCGCCGTTACCGACCAGATCGTCAGCGACAGCTTCGGCAAGCTGACGCGCGAGGAGTTGCTGGCGAAGCTTGCCGAGGCCGACATTGCCTTTGCCGAGGTCAACAGCATGGACGACCTCGCGAAACATCCGCATCTGCGCCGCGTCGAGGTCGACACGCCGAACGGCAAGGTCAGCTATCCGGCGCCGGCCGCGATCGTGGTCGGCGAGGACAGGCACTACGGCAAGGTGCCCGCGATCGGCGAGCGCACCAGACGTTCCTGAAATCCCTCCTGCCCGGGCAACACCATCATGAGCGACAAACTCGACCTCGATCATCTCCGCCAGTGGATTGGCAAGACCACGGAGGCCTCCGACGTCGTCACCAAATATCTCGTGATGGGGCTGCGCGCGACGCTGTTCCAGGAGATCGGCGAGCCGAAGGCCGGTGACGCCGCGCCGTGGACCACGCATTGGTGCCTGGCGCAGCCGGTGTTTCCGATGTCGCAGCTCGGCCCCGACGGCCACCCGACCCGCGGCGGCTTCCTGCCGCCGGTGCCGCTGCCGCGCCGGATGTGGGCCGGCGGCGAGCTCGAATTCTTCGACAGCTTGCGCATCGGCGATGAGGCCAAACGCACCTCGAAGATCGTCGACGTCACGGTCAAATCGGGCTCGACCGGCACGCTGTGCTTCGTCTCGGTCAATCACGAGGTGACGACCTCGCGCGGGCTTGCGGTGCGCGAGCGGCAGGACATCGTCTATCGCGAGATGACGAGCACGCAAGGCGCAGCGCCCGCCAAGGCGCCGCCGCCTCCCCCGGTCGCGCAGCATCGCGAAAGCCACGTCTCCGACCCGGTGCTCTTGTTCCGCTACTCGGCGCTGACTTTCAACGGCCATCGCATTCATTACGACCGCGACTACGTCACCAAGGTCGAGGGCTATCCGGGCCTGATCTTCCACGGCCCGCTGCAGGCTTCCTTCATCGTCGAGTTCGCCGCCAAGCTGCGCGGCGGCAAGCCGCCGAAGAAGCTCGCCTATCGCGGCGTGCAGCCGCTGTTCGAGGGCAGCGAGTTCTCGATCAATGCCAGCGACAAGGACGGCGGCATGGAGCTGTGGACCGCGAATGCCGAGGGCCAGCCGACCATGAAGGGCACGGCGACCTGGTAACGCGCGAGCACGACGCGTGTCATGATGCGAGGGAATAAAGAGGCGCTTTCATCAGCGCCTCGTATTCCTTATTGTGATCGCGTTCATCCCTGGATCGCAGATCATGAGTCGCTTCTGGAGTTCGGTCGTCCACAATCTGTCGCCATACGTGCCCGGCGAGCAGCCGAAGATCGACGGCCTTATCAAGCTCAATACCAACGAAAATCCCTACCCGCCGTCGCCACGCGCGGTGGCGGCGATCACAGCGACCACGGATCGCCTGCGGCTCTACCCGGACCCGCGCGCAACCGCGCTGCGTGAGGCGATCGCGAGGCGCTACGGCGTCGCGGCGGACGAGGTGTTCGTCGGCAACGGCTCGGACGAGGTGCTGGCCCACGCGTTCCCGGCGCTGCTGAAGCACGATGCGCCGCTGCTGTTTCCCGACATCACCTACAGCTTCTACCCGGTCTATTGCCGCCTCTACGGCGTCAGCTACGCGCAAGTGCCGCTCGACGCCGCGATGCGGGTGAACCTTGCCGACTACCGGCGGCCCGGCAGCGCCATCCTGCTGTGCAATCCGAACGCACCGACCGGCACCGCGCTGCCGCGCGCCGCGATCGAGGCGCTGCTCGCCGAGCATCCCGACCGGCTGGTGGTGGTCGACGAGGCCTATGTCGACTTCGGCGCCGAGAGCGCCGTGCCGCTGGTCGCGCGCCACGACAATCTGCTCGTGATCCAGACGCTCTCCAAATCGCGCGCGCTGGCCGGCTTGCGCGTCGGCTTCGCCATCGGCCAGCGCCCGCTGATCGAGGCGCTGGAGCGGGTCAAGGACAGCTTCAACTCCTATCCGCTGGACTGCTTCGCGATCGCGGGCGCGGTCGCCGCCATCGAGGACGAGGCGTGGTTCGAGGAGACGCGGCAACGCATCATCAGGAGCAGAGAGGCGCTGGTCCGCAGCCTCATTGAGCTGGGGTTCGAGCTGCTGCCGTCGCAGGCGAATTTCGTGTTCGCCCGCCATCCCAGCCATCGCGGCGCCGATCTCGCCGCGAGGTTGCGCGAGCGCGGCGTGCTGGTGCGGCATTTCCAGAAGCCGCGGATCGAGGACTTTTTGCGCATCACGGTCGGTACCGACGATGAGTGCGGCCGCCTGCTCGGCCTGCTGCGCGGCATGGTCTGATAGCCGTTCACCAACTTGCGATCGACGGCGCCACCCTGCATAGTGACCGCGCGTTGGGATGCACGGTTCTCCGGGAAGGAGCGGTCATGCGATTTGCGATCGGCGACGCGACCGTCGACGTCATCGTCGACGACGACGATTTCGGCCTTCCGCTCGCCGAATTCCTGCCCGGATACGATCGCGGCTTGATCGAAGCGCATCGCGCCACGCTGGAGCCGGTGTTCATCGACCTCGCCCGGGGCGTCGCGAAACACGCGATCCAGAGTTTTGTGGTGCGAACCGGCGGCCGAACGCTGCTGATCGACGCTTGCATCGGCGAGCACAAGGACATCCCCGACATTCCGGCCTGGCATCGGCGCCGCGGCAGCGGCTTCCTCGACCGGTTGCGCGCGTGCGGCGTCGACGCGGCCGGCATCGACGTCGTATTCTGCACCCATCTGCATGTCGATCACGTCGGCTGGAATACACGCCAGAACAACGGCCGCTGGCAGCCGACCTTTCCCAACGCGCGGTATCTGTTCGGCCGCCGCGAGCTTGCCGACTGGATGACGCAGCATGATGCCGGGCGTGCCCCGCCGATCCACGCCCGCGCCCTGGAGCAGAGCGTCATCCCGATCGTCGAGGCAGGCCGTGTCGATCTGGTCGACGATGGCCATCAGTTGGGACCGGGCCTGCGGCTGGTCCCGCTGCCGGGCCACACCAGCGGCCAGATGGAGCTGATGGTAGACTACGCACAACATCGCGCGATCTTTTGCGGCGATGCCGTGCACAATCCGGTGCAGATCTTCCAGCCCGATCTGTCGACATCATCCTGTGCCGACCCGCAGCTCGCGCGCGAGACGAGGACGAAGATCCTGGCAGAGGCCGCGGACAGCGGCCGCCTCGTCATACCCGCCCACTTCCGCGGCCCGCGCTGTGCTCATGTTCGTCGGGACGGCGGTGGCTACGCGCCGGTACTCGATGCGCGGCATGGGTAAGATGCAACACCCGGAGCCACAGCTCACCGGGTGAAAGCCGGGTGTATCATCCGGCCCCTTGGAACCGAAACCCGGCTTGCGCGTTCCCCGCCCTGACGGAGGACGCCATGCTTAGAGACGAACAGGTCGCGGTTCTCTGCGACATCGCCCAATCCATTGCCTTCGCCGACGACGTGCAAGGCGAAGTCGACCGGCTCATCAGGGAGGGATACGTCGCCAAGGACGGCGACCTCTACGAGCTGACGCCGAAGGCCGAGAAGGTCTTGTCCGAGCGCGGCGCCTGCCTCAAGGCGTGACGCCGCCTACTCGGCCGGCGTACACCCCGGCAGCCTTGACGCCGAGCGCGGTGGCCTGTTCGCGAAACTGCGCGATCGTTCGCGCCGCCATGACGGATACTCCTGTTTGATCCGTCACTCCGGCAGCGGGCTCCCGGCCTGTTCGCGCACGATGTAATCGGCGTACCAGTCCGGCCAGTTCGCATCGTGCCCGCCGGTTCGCTTCTCGTGCTCGCCATGGGCGGCCGATGCGCGCCGCAGCGCGGCGGCCAGATCGGTCGATGAGGTGAACGTCGTACTGTTTCCGTCGACGCGTCCGGGCAGACGCTGTGTCACCTGCTGGAGCAGCCAGACATTGCCGTCGGGATCGTTGAAGGTGGCGAGCGAACCGTAGCTCGGCCGCTCCGGATCGGGTCCCTTAATGCGGCCCTCCGCCCCGCGATGGAACACCTCGCTGACGTCGACGCCACGCGCGATCAGCTCGGCACGCGCCGCCTCGATGTCGTTCACGATCAGGAAGCGCGGCAGCGCGGATCCCTTGTCGAGATGGATGGAGGTCGGCGAGCCCGGCGGCGTCAGTTGCAGCGCCCGGGACCGGTCCGCCCTAACGAAATCGGCGTCGAGCCGCCAGCCGAGATTTTCATAAAAGCGCTTGGCCCGGTCGACATCGGACACCGGAATCGCCACGACCTCGAGCTTCATGTCGATACCCGGTTTTCTGCCTTCGGTACTCATGGCGTGCTCCTTGAAATGTGAGGGACCGGGCGGAAACGCCCGTTGCACCCGCCTTGACGATAGCCCATATTGCTATGAAAATCATAGCAACAATGCTGGATGAAGAAAACGTGATGGCAAGGCCAAAGGGCAATCCTGCTGACCAAACGCTGTGTCCGGTGGCGCGCGCGGAGACCGTGGTGGGCGACCGCTGGACGGTGCTGGTGCTGCGCGAGCTGTTCGCGCGCAACCATCGCTTCGAGGAGATTCAGGCCTATACCGGCGCGACCCCGCAGATGCTCACCGCGCGGCTGAAGAAGCTGGAGGCGGACGGACTGGTGACGCGGCGCGTCTACAACGAGCGTCCGTTGCGCCACGAATATCATCTGACGGAGAAGGGCGCGGCGTTCTTCCCCGTCATGTTCGCGCTGCGCGCCTGGGGCGAGACCTGGTGCAAATCACCCAGGGACGGTCTTTCGATGAACTATACGCACCTCGTCTGCGGCAAGCCGGCCGGGCTCGGTCCGGCCTGCCAGTCCTGCGGCAAGCCGCTGCATTGGGCGGACATGGTTGCGGA
Organism: Bradyrhizobium sp. USDA 4506; assembly: GCF_054058795.1. NCBI lineage: Bacteria > Pseudomonadati > Pseudomonadota > Alphaproteobacteria > Hyphomicrobiales > Nitrobacteraceae > Bradyrhizobium > Bradyrhizobium sp. USDA 4506. Next base: position 5,039,332 of record NZ_JBSSBM010000002.1, read on the forward strand.
GCGAACGCCCAAATATCAGAGAGAGCGCGATGCGCGCTGGGAGGCCTTCAAGGCGGCCCGCTGAACGCACCGACCTCGCCGGCGCAAGCGGACGATGCCCATTCGCACCGTCGTACATCCCGATCACGCGGGGCCGAGCCTCGCATCACACAGGAGACCCACCATGCCATTCGTCCGTATCGACCTGAAGCGCGGCAAGCCCGCGGAATATCGCAAGACCCTTGGCGAGATCGTCTACAAGGCGATGCGCGAGGTGATCAACGTGCCCGAGAATGACAAGTTTCAGGTCATCACCGAGCACGACCGTGGCGACCTGAACTACGCCGACAACTATCTCGGCAATACCTACAGCGACGATCTCATCTTCATCCAGATCACCATGAATGCCGGGCGTACCGTCGAGACGAAGAAGGCGTTCTACAAGCGGATCGTGGACGACTATCAGAGCCAGCTGCAGGGACGGCCGGACGATGTTGTCATCAACCTCGTCGAGGTCGCCAAGGAGAACTGGTCGTTCGGTCACGGCATCGCGCAATACGCGAGCTGAACGCAGAACAGGAATGCGCCGGACGGACGGCCGTCAGCCCTGCGGCTTGCCGTCCGCAGCTTGCGGCCGGCGTCGCCAGCACGCATAGTGCCGCCCGTGCACGAACAACAACAAAGAGGGAGGCAACCATGAGGACGATCGCAGCCGCGCTGTGCGCGCTCGCGCTGATCGCAACCGGTGCGCAGGCACAGACGCTCAAGGACTTCATGGCTGTTGTCATGAAGAAATGGACCGCGCCGTTCGAGCCGTTCCAGCTCATCGACAATATCTACTATGTGGGCACTGACGGGATCGCGGTCTACGTCATCAAGACGTCGCAAGGGCTGATCCTGATGGACACGGCGATGCAGCAGTCGACCGGCATGATCAAGGACAACATCGCCAAGCTCGGCTTCAAGGAGCGCGACATCAAGATCATCCTCAACACCCACGCCCATCTCGACCACACCGGCGGCTTTGCCGAGATCAAGAAGGAGACCGGCGCGCAACTGATCGCCGGCGAGCGCGACAAGCCCCTGCTCGAGGGCGGCTATTATCCGGGCGACGAGAACAACGCCGATCTCGCCTTTACGCCGGTGAAGGTCGACCGCACCGTCAAGGAAGGCGACAAGGTGACGCTCGGCGATGTCACGCTGACCGCGCACACCACCCCCGGCCATTCGCCCGGCTGCACCAGCTGGGAGATCACGGTCAAGGACAGCAGCCAGGCGCGCAACGTGCTGTTCTTCTGTAGCGGAACGGTGGCACTGAACCGGCTGGTCGGCCGTCCGACCTATCCCGGCATCGTCGACGACTACCGCTCGACCTTCACCAAGGTCAAGGCGATGAAGGTCGACGTGCTGCTCGGACCGCATCCGGAGGTCTACGCCATGCAGGCCAAGCGGGCGCAGATGAAGGACGGCGCGCCGAACCCGTTCGTCAAGCCGGGCGAAAATGCCACCTATGTGGCCGGGCTTGAGCAGGATTTCGACAAGCAGCTCGCCAAGCAGACCACCGCGCTGCAGAAGGCCAACTAGCCGCAATTGCAGCCGTTGCCGCGGCAACTATGGGCCCAGCGGCTTGACATCGTCAGGCAATCCATCGACAGGTGGATTGCCTTTCCGCTTTTGCCGCCCGCAATGACGGAACGTAACAAGACAGAAATGGGAGCCGCCCGATGTCCTCGCGCAAACCCGCCGCCAGCAAAGGCAAGACCGTCACCGTCAAGGACGCCACCTTCGGCCTGCTGCGCGCATGGGGCATCAAGAAGGTGTTCGGCAATCCCGGCTCGACCGAGCTGCCGTTCCTGAGCGACTGGCCCGACGACATCGACTACGTGCTCGGCCTGCAGGAGGCTTCCGTCGTCGGCATGGCCGACGGCTATGCGCTGGCGACGCGCAATGCCGGTTTCGTCAATCTGCATTCGGCGGCCGGCGTCGGCAACGCGCTCGGCAACATCTACAACGCCTATCGCAACCAGACCCCGCTGGTGATCACCGCGGGCCAGCAGGCGCGCTCGATCATGCCGCTGCAGGCCTTCCTCTATGCCGAGCGGGCCTCCGAATTCCCGCGGCCTTACGTGAAATTCGCGGTCGAGCCGGCGCGCGCCGAAGACGTGCCCGCCGCGATCGCGCGCGCCTATTATGTCGCGATGCAGCCGCCCTGCGGGCCGACTTTCGTCTCGGTGCCGATCGACGACTGGGCGCATGCGACACAGCCGCTCGACGCGCGCCAGGTCAGTCGCGAAATCGGTCCTGATCCATCCGCGATGCAGGCGCTGGTGGCCGCGCTCGGCGAGGCCAAGCGCCCTGCCCTCGTCGTCGGCCCGGCCGTCGATCGGGCCGAGGCGGTCGATCTCATGGTTGACGTCGCCGAGAAGTCGAAGGCCGCGGTCTGGGCCAGCCCGTTCTCGGCGCGCTGCTCGTTCCCCGAACGGCATCCGCAGTTTGCCGGCTTCCTGCATGCCGCGCCGGGCCAGCTCTCCGATGCGCTGCGCGATCACGATCTCGTCGTCGTGGTCGGCGCGCCGGTCTTCACCTTCCATGTCGAGGGCCATGCCGCGATCTTCGACGGTTCGACCACGATCTTCCAGATCACCGACGATCCGGACGCCGCCGCGATGACGCCGACCGGCCACAGCATCGTCGCGACCATGAAGCCCGCGCTGACGGCGCTGCTCGAGATGCTGCTTGAGACGAAACGCACCGCGCCGGCTGGCCGTGTCCTGCCGCCGGCTCCGGCCGCCGGCGACCCGATCCCTGCCGGATACGCGCTGCACGCGCTCTCGGCCGCGATGGGGCCGCATGATGCGCTGGTCGAGGAAATACCGTCGCACCGCCCGCTGATGCAGAAGGCGATGCCGATGCACGGCCAGGACAGCTTCTACACCATGGCGAGCGGCGGCCTCGGCTACAGCCTGCCGGCCGCGGTCGGCATGGCGCTCGGTCGACGCCAGGGACGCACGGTCTGCCTGATCGGCGACGGCTCGGCGATGTATTCGATCCAGGCGCTGTGGACATCAGCGCAGCGAAAGCTGCCGCTGACGGTCGTGGTGCTGAACAATTCCGGCTACGGCGCGATGCGCTCGTTCAGCCAGGTGATGCAGGTGCGCAACGTGCCGGGCCTCGATCTGCCCGGCATCGATTTCGTCAAGCTCGCCGAAGGCCTGGGCTGCGACGCCGTGCGGGTGACGAAATCAGCCGAGCTTCCGAGCGCCTACCAGCGCGCCCTGTCGCACCAAGGCACCAGCCTGATCGAGGTGATGGTCGATTCCCAGGTGCCGCTGCTCTACGCGCAGAAGAGCTGAGCGGCAATCTCGCCACGTCATTGCGAGCGAAGCGAAGCAATCCATCTTTCGGCAAGTGGAGATATGGATTGCTTCGTCGCTGCCGCTCCTCGCAATGACGGCTGGACATATATTCGCAACCTTATTACGAGGGCATTGGATCGCCGAGCATGGGCGCCGCTGACGGCGTCGGCGCCTCGCAGCCGGTTGCGCAGCAGCGTCCGGGCTGCTTCGACACCCGTTGCCCCTGGTCGACGAGGTCGCGGCCGAGCAGATTCTCGACCAGCTCGGCCTTCTCCATCACCGGATAGTTGCGCCAGATCTCGCGCTTCATCGCCTCCGGCGAGCCGCCGCCGTGCAACGAGATCACTGAATACCAGCCGGCTTCGTGCGAGACGGTGAGGTCCTCGATCAGCCGCGCCACCTCGGCACGCTGATCGGCCGGGATATCGGGACGTCCACTCATGACAGCGGCAAGCGAGGCGCGCGTTTCCGGATTGTGATCCTCGTCGGGCCCCGGCAGCGCGACGATCAGCCCGCCGGAGACGTAATGCGCGACGCGGTGCATGTCGTAGATCTTGGTCGCCAGCAGCAGCTTGCCGATGTTGGAGAACACCGCATCCGGCATAACCGAGCCCGCCGGATCCTTCGTGCAGTAGACCGAGGAGGCGACGCCGCAGGCGTAGAAGCTTTCGGTGATGGTGATCAGCTCCACCATCGCCTCGCGGATATGCGCATGCTTCTCGGCATCGAGCCCGTTCGCCTCGATCATCAGCGCGCCGGCGCCGATCAAGAGATCGCCGAAGCCGGCACGGGCGCCGATGCAGGAATGCCGGTGATGCGTGGCGTAGGACGTCGTCAGGAAGCCGCCCTCCTCGGTCTCGCCGGCGAGGAACACCCGATCATGCGGCACGAACACGTCGTCGAACATCACGACGCCGACCGACTGGCCGTATTTCGCGGAAAATTTCGCCGCGGCATCGCCGGGCCGGCCAGCCGGACGCGCGACGATCGTGACGCCGGGCGCATCGACCGGCACGGCGCAACAGACCGCAAAATCCTTGTCGGCTGGCACATGGGTGCGGCACGGCATGACAAGGAATTCGTGCATGTAAGGCGCGCCGGTCACGATCGCCTTGGTGCCGCGGATCACGATGCCGTCGGGCCGACGTTCCTTGATGTGGACGTAGACGTCCGCATTGGCCTGCAGGCCGGGACGCTTCGAGCGGTCGCCCTTCGCATCGGTCATGGCGATCCCGAGCGTCAGATCCTGGTCCTGCACCTCGTGCAGATAGTTGAGGAAGCGCTGGCTGTAATCGGTGCCGTGGCGATCGTCGGTCAGCCTGGTCGCCTGAAAGAGACCGTTCAGCGCATCATGGGTCAGGTAGCGCTGCGCGCAGCCCGACGTCCTGCACACCAGCCGCACCGCCTCGAGCTTGTCGAGCAGGTCCTGCGAGCTCCGATTGATGTGGAGCATGCGGTTGACGGTCTTGCCCGAGGTACCCTGCCGCGCCGTCATGATCGGCACATGCTCGGGCTGCAGCGCGAAATCATAGGTCACGCCGACGCCTGCCACGCCGGGCGCCAGCAACGGCTCGTCCGCCACGCTCGCAACGGCCGCGCCGTTGACGAACACACGCGGCTTGTAGCGGCGCAGGGATTCCCGGTAGTCCGCAGCCGTCATCAGCATGACGCTTCTCCCTTGCTCATTTATTATAACACTGTTAAATTATCTAACGCTGTTAGAATTGAGTCAAGAACGGATTTGCCGGGCCATGCAGATGCGCGAGAGCAGGAAGGAAGCGGTCAGCCGCCACAAGCGGGAGCTGATCCTCGACGCGGCGCGCAGCGTATTCGCGGAGGAAGGCCTCGAGGGCGCGAGCCTGCGGGCGATCGCGACGCGGGCCGGCTACACGCCGGCGGCGCTGTATTTCCATTTCGATTCCAAGGAGGCGATCTACGCCGAGGTGCTGCGGCAATCGCTGGCCTCGCTCGGCGAAGCCGTCAGTGCGGCGGTCGCGACAACGCGCGGCGCCAAGCAGAAGCTGCACGCCGCAGGCATGGGCTTCTTCCGCTATTACGCGGAGAACCCGCGCGACCTCGATCTCGGCTTCTACTTGTTCCGCGGCGGCATGAAGCCGGCCGGGCTCGGCCATGACCGCGATCACGCGCTGAACGCCGCGCTGGAGGCGGCGCTGCATCCGATCGCCGAAGCCGCAGAGGCGCTCGGCGCCTCCAGGTCGAAGGCGAACACGGTGATGGTGGACTGCTTCGCGCATGCGACCGGCCTCCTGCTGCTATTGCACACCGGCCGCATCAGGATGTTCGGCGCCTCGGCGCCCGATTTGATGGATGCCTATCTGCGCGACAGGATCGCGCAGATAGCAAAGGAGTGAGGCCGCCTCAGTTGCGCGGCCGATATCGTAGCCCGGATGAAGCGCAGCGAAATCCGGGATTCACGCGAGCACGTTCGACCCGGATTACGTTTCGCTCCATCCGGGCTACAGGCCTCACTTACCGTGCGCTTCCCGCATCTTGGCCTGGATCTTGGCCATGCCGCCGATCCAGCGATCGTAATTCTCGGTCTTCTTGCGCATGTAGCCGAGCACCTGCGGGTGCGGCAGGATCAGGAAGGTCTCCTGCTCGATGCCCTTGAGTGCATCCTGCGCGACCTGCTCGGCGGAAAGATCGCCGTCGCCGGATTGCGGGCCCTTCGGAATCGAGCGCAGCATGCTGGTGTCGACGCCCTGCGGACAGAGGATCGAGACCTTGATGTTGTCGGCGCGGTGCGAGATCGCGAGGTTTTCCGCAAAGCCGACCGCGGCGTGCTTGGTGGTCGAGTAGGCCGGACTGCCGACCTGCGACAAGAGGCCCGCGGCCGAGATCGTGTTGAGGAAATAGCCGCCGCCGCGCGTCTTCATGCGCGGCACCAGATGCCGCGCGGCATAGACATGCGCCATCACATGGATCGCCCAGCTCCGCGACCACGGCTCGTCCGAGGTGCCGCCGGCGTTCACCGACAGCGGATCGAAGCCGCCGCCGATGCCGGCATTGGAGCAGAACAGCGCGATCGGGCCGAACATACGCTCGGTCTCGTCGATCACATGCAGGATGTTCTTCTCCTGCCCGACGTCGCATTTGAAGGCGGCACCACCGACCGTGGCCGCGACCTTCTCGGCCGCGCCATGATCGAGGTCGACGACCACGACCTTCGACGCGCCTGCGGCATGGAACGCCTCGCACAGCGCCTGGCCGATGCCATTGCCACCGCCGGTGACCACCACAACCTTACCTGCCACCTGCATGGCCATCCTCCCGATATCTTTGCTCGTACGTTGTTGCCTTGCCCATGCTGCCCTGCGCCTTCCGTCATCCTGAGGAGCGCGTCTCGAAGGATGAACGGCCCGGCTGGTGGCCGTCGACCCTTCGAGACGCCGCTGCGCGGCTCCTCAGGGTGACGGTGTGAGGGCTGAATGCGCCTATCACGAAACATGATAGCCCATTCGCCGCAGATGGCGAGAACTTCAGCTCGCCAGCACGACGTCAAACACCGCCGTGTAGTGGCAGGCAGCCCCGAGCAGCACGAAGCAGTGCCAGATCGCGTTCTGGAAGCGTAGCCGCCGCCAGGAGTGGAAGATCACGCCCAGGCTGTAGAGAATACCGCCGGCCAGCACGAAGCCGAGCGCCATCGCCGGCAGCGCCTTCACGACGCGGTCGTAGAGCATGATGCCGCTCCAGCCCATCGCAAGGTAGAGTCCGACCGAGAGCCGGTCGAAGCGGCCGGGATAGCGCAGCTTGAGCCAGATCCCGACGATCGCCACGCACCAGACCCCGACCAGCAGCGCGATCGCGAAGGTGCTGTCCTTCAGTTCCACGATGAACGGCGTGTAAGTCGCGGCGATCAGCAGATAGATCGCGGAATGGTCGAAGCGCCGCAGCACCCATTTGGCGCGCGACACCGGCCAGAGATTATAGGTCGCCGACAGCACCAGCATTGCAAGCAGGCCGGCGACATAGACCGACACCACGGCGATGTCGAACGGGCCGGCATAGACTGCGGTCAGCACGATCAGCGCGGTGGCGGCAACCAGCCCGAAAGCGACGCCGACGAGATGGACGACGCCGTCGGCGATCAGCTCGGCACGGTCGTAGTTCCACAGCGCGGCGCCGGCCGCGTGGATCGAGGTCGAGGCAAGTTGCTTCAGGCGGAAGACCGTCATGCAGGCTTTCCCGTGGGCCGATGGACGATGGGGAGCGCGGGTGGTCTGACGCGTTCAATTCCCCTGCCCCCCGACAACCCCTCGCCTGCAAAGGCGCCGGAAATGTGAAGCTTGATTTTGGCCCGATAATCGCCACCTTGCGGGTGATCGCCCGCCCCTTTTGGTCCCTCCTGCCGGGTTTTCGTTAACCCTCCATGCCCCCCAGCTTCACTGATATCGTCGAGGAAGCCCGTCTCTCGGCGCGGGCGCTGCTCGACTACGGCGAGGGGTTCTTCAACCCGACGGTGCGGCTCGGCGTCACCGGCCTGTCGCGCGCCGGCAAGACCGTGTTCATCACCGCGCTGGTGCACGGCCTGACCCGCGGCGGCCGCTTCCCGGTGTTCGAGGCCTATGCCTCGGGGCGGATCGCGCGCGCCTATCTCGCCCCGCAGCCCGACGATGCGGTGCCGCGCTTCGCCTATGAGAACCATGTCCGGACATTGGTCGAGGAGCGGCGCTGGCCGAACTCGACCACCGACATCTCCGAGCTCCGTCTCGTGATCGAGTATCAGCGGCAAAATGGCGCGGACCGCACGCTGACCCTCGATATCGTCGACTATCCCGGCGAGTGGCTGCTCGACCTGCCGCTGCTCAACAAGAGCTACGAGCAATGGTCGGCGGAAAGCCTTGCGCTGTCGCGCGAGCCGCTGCGCGCAAAACTCGCGGCGCCCTGGCACGCCCATCTCGCGACGCTGAAGCCCGAGGCCAGAGAGGACGAGCAGGCCGCGCTCACCGAAGCACGCCTGTTCACCGACTATCTGCGCGCCTGCCGCGACGAGCGCTTCGCGATGAGCCTGTTGCCGCCCGGCCGCTTCCTGATGCCCGGCAATCTCGCCGACACGCCGGCACTGACCTTTGCACCGCTCGACGTGCCCGCAGGCGGCAGCGCGCCCGACGGCTCGCAGTGGGCGATGATGCGGCGGCGCTTCGAGGCCTACAAGGACGTCGTGGTGCGGCCGTTCTTCCGCGACCATTTCGCGCGGCTCGACCGCCAGATCGTGCTGGCCGATGCGCTCGCCGCATTCAATGCCGGCCCCGAGGCGCTGCACGATCTCGAGGCCGCACTCGCCGGCATTCTCGACTGCTTCCGGATCGGCCGCAGCACCATCCTGAGCGCGCTGTTCCGGCCGCGCATCGACCGCATCCTGTTCGCGGCAACCAAGGCTGACCATCTGCACCACCAGAGCCACGACCGGCTGGAGGCCGTGCTGCGGCGGATCGTGGCCAAGGCCGCCGAGCGCGCCGAATATGCCGGCGCCGATATCGACGTCGTCGCGCTCGCCGCGGTGCGCGCCACGCGCGAGGCGCAGGTCCAGCGCGGGCGCGACCGGCTGCCGTCGATCCTCGGCATGCCGGCGCCGGGCGAGGTCGCCAATGGCGAGCGGCTCGACGGCGAGACCGAGGTTGCGACCTTTCCCGGCGACCTGCCCGACAATCCGGAGGACCTGTTCAACGGCGGTTTCCGCGGTCTCTCAAGCTCGGACACGGAGGCCGCGGACTACCGCTTCCTGCGCTTCCGTCCGCCAAAGCTGGAACGAAACGGCGATGCAGAGCCGGCGCTGCCTCACATCCGCCTTGACCGCGCTCTCCAGTTCCTGATCGGAGACAAACTGCAATGAACGAGAAGACGCCCCCGCGGCGGCCGGCGACGTTCAAGCTCGACGATCCCGGCGTGGTCGTGATGGATCCGGACGACGGCGGCCGCCTCGCCCGCGGCACGATCCAGATCGTACCCGAGGCCGAGCCCGCGCAGCTCCCGGTCCCGGTCGATACGCCGCTGGTGCCGGCGCGCCGCGGTTTCCGCTGGGGCACGCTGTTCTGGAGCGCGGTCGCGGGCCTCGTGGTGCTCGGCACCGGGCTTGGCGTCCTCAACCTCGTCGAGGACCTGTTCGCACGCAATGAAAGCCTCGGCGTCCTCGGGCTGGGACTCGCCGTCATCGCCGCGGTTGCGCTCGCCGTCGTGACCACGCGCGAGCTGGTCGGTCTGGCGCGGCTTGCGACGATCGAGAAGCTGCATCTGCGCGCCGCCAAGGTACTGATCAGCGACGACCGGGCCGCGAGCCGCGCGATCGTTGCCGACCTGCTCAAGCTCGCGCACCAGACCCCGCAGCTCGCCCGCGCCCGCAGCGCGCTGCAGAGCCACACCGACGACATCATCGATGGCGCCGACATGATCCGCCTCGCCGAGCGCGAATTGATGACGCCGCTCGACGAGGAAGCGCGGCGGCTGGTGTCTTCAGCCGCGCAGCGCGTCTCGGTCGTCACCGCGGTCAGCCCGCGCGCGCTGTTCGACGTGCTGTTCGTGTTCGTGGCGAGCTTGCGGATGATCCGGCAGCTGGCGCGGCTCTATGGCGGCCGGCCCGGCGCGCTCGGCATGATCCGCCTGCTGCGCCACGTCATCGCGCATCTCGCGATCACCGGCGGCATGGCGGCCAGCGACAGCCTGATCCAGCAGATGCTCGGTCACGGCATCGCGGCAAAACTGTCACAACGCCTCGGCGAAGGCATGCTCAACGGCCTGTTGACCGCCCGGCTCGGCCTCGCCGCGATCGACGTCACCCGCCCGCTTCCCTTCAACGCCCTGCCGCGCCCGGCGCTGACGGATCTCGCGAAAGACCTGATCCGCAAGCGCGAGGAAGAGGAATGAGGTGCTTGCCTCGCCCCGCTTGCGGGGAGAGGCCGGAATTTTCGCGAAGCGCAAATTCCGGGTGAGGGGGAGTCTCCGCGAGACCAATTCTCGCCGTCCCCGTGGAGACTCCCCCTCATCCCGACCTTCGCAGAGCGAGCTCTGATCGTCTCGTCCCCGCAAGCGGGGAGAAGGAGGAGGCCAGCACGCGCCAGCGGAAGAAGGTGGTGTCCGGCGGCGGCGACAGATCGGGGGTCCAGCCGCTGATCTTCTCCAGCGCATAGGTGTCCATCACCATGCCGCGCCAGCTGCGCGTCACGCGCTCCAGCGGCTGGCGCACCGCTGATGTCTCGCTCCACAGCGGCAGATTGTTCTCGGGCTCGCGCCCGACATAAATGCCGGCGTGATCGCGGATCTTGCTCATGCCGGGATCGGCAAAGCCCTGGAAGCGGCCGCGCTCGTTGATTTCGATGACCGTCACCTTCCCGCGCAGCAACCAGCGCAGCATCGCATAGGTGCGATAATCCGTTGTCGCGACCCAGGTCGCGCCGGTCGCCTCAACCTGCGCCAGCGTGCGCGCAGCCACCACATCGTAGCCCGCCTCGGTGCCGATCGGATCGGTGCGGCCGATCAGATTCCACGGCGCGAACATGTAGTAGAGGAAGACGCAGACGACGAACACGATGCCTGATGTGATCGCGGTCCGCGCCCAATACACCGTCGATTTGACGAGCCCGACCGACCAGCCCTCGAACGGCATCCGCGTGACGTTGATCGCGACCGCCGCAAATCCGGCTGGCCACAAAAACATCGGCCAGGTGTCGCCGACCCGCAGCGTCAAGGACTTCCAGAGGAAGTAGATGAACGGCACCAAGACCGCGGTCGCCAGCAGGATCGCAACCGGCTCGCGCTTGCGATAGCCGCGCCATGCCGTCAGCGCGGTGCCGAACAGCGTCACCGGCAGCAGCACGAAGCCGACCAGGCCGAACTGCATGCCGACGAATTCGCCGACGGTGCGCAGCGTGAAGGCGCGCTCGGCGGTGGCGCGCACCGCCTGGAAGCGGAACGAGGCCCAGTCGTGCTCGGCATTCCAGATCAGCACCGGCGAGAACACAACGATCGCGATCAGCGCGGCAAGATACGGATACGGGCTGCGCAGCCAGCGCCAGCGCCAATCCGGCACCAGCGCAAAGGCGAGCACCGCCGGCGCGAACATGATCGCGGTGAATTTCGACAGCAGCGCCAGCCCGGCAAACAACCCCGCGGCGAGCCACCAGCGCCCGTCACCGCTTTGCGCAAGCCGCACCAGCGACCACAGCATCGCCACCGAAAACGGGATCAGCGCCGTATCCGGCGCGACCTTTGCCATCAAGAGGCCGTAATACAGCGCCGCCTCCGGCAGCAGCAACGCCAGCATCACGGCGCGGACGTTGTTGGCCGTCACGCGGCGGACGATGTCGGCGAGCAGGAGCTGGGTGGCCAGCATCGCGACGATGCCGCCGAGGCGGACGCCGAGATTGGTGTCGCCGAGGATCGCGGTGCCGAAGCGGATGAACCAGGCGACCATCGGGGGATGGTCGAGGAACGACAGCACGTTTTCCTTCGACCAGGTCCAGTAATAGGCCTCGTCGGTGCGCAGATCGAGCGCATGGGCGTAGACCAACCGCATCGCGGTCATGGCAACGATCACGGCGATGACGCCCCGCCAGTCCGGCGCGCGCGAACGGGCCGGCTTAACGCTGTTGTTATCGGCTCCAGGTTCGGCTTGGGCTATCGTCACGGCGCGCTTTTTGTTCGACTCTTAACGGAGTGTCAACGTGCCGCGCGGCCCGCTCTCACGGCTGGTCCGGACCCGCGGTGGTGTTCAGCGCGGGAATTAACCACTAGACTTGCCGATCATGAATCACATGGCCTCCCCCTCGCGCGAGCACTTGCAGGACATGGCCCGCGGTATCGGCCTGCGGCAGGTCCGCATCGTCACGGGGGCGATCATGTTCGCCTACCTGACCAGCCATTTCCTCAACCACGCGCTCGGCAATATCTCGACGCAGGCGCTGGCGATCGGGGTCTACTACCACACCGAGTTCTGGCAGTTCCTGCCGGTCGCGATCGTGTTCTACAGCGCCTGCCTGGTGCATACCGGGCTCGGCATCTGGGCACTCTATCAGCGCCGCGAGTTCCACTGGAAGGCGATCGAGCCGCTGCAACTCACGCTCGGCCTCAGCATCCCGATGCTGATCGTCGCCCACGTCGTCGGCGTACGGCTCGGCCAGACCCTGTACGGGCACGAGAAGCTCTACCCCCAGGAGCTGTACACCTTCTTCATCGCCTCGCCGAACCGGCTGTGGCAGATGCTGGCGGTGCTGGTGATCGCCTGGGTGCATGGCTGCATCGGCCTGTATTTCTGGCTGCGGCTGCGTCCGTTCTTCAAGCGCGCCGCGCCGTTCCTGCTCGCCGGAGCCGTGCTGATCCCGACCCTGGCGATGCTCGGCGTCTACCAGGGCGGCCGCGCCACGGTCGCGGATTATCAAGATCCCGACTGGCGGCGCGAGGAGCTGTCGGTGCAGAAGCTCGGCACAGCGGCGCAGGGGACCACGCTCGAGAAGATCACCGACGGCCTGACCATCGGCTATCTCGGCCTGCTCGGCCTCGTGCTGCTGGCGCGCGGCGCGCGGGCCCTGCTGGAGCGCCGCGGCGGCATGATCGCGCTGTCCTACGGCAACGGCCGCACGCTGCGGGTACCGAAGGGATTGAGCGTGCTGGAAGCAAGCCTGCGCTACAACGTGCCGCATGCGAGCGTCTGCGGCGGCCGCGCACGCTGCTCGACCTGCCGCATCCGTATCATCGGCGACCACGCCGGATTGCCCGAGCCCTCGCCGCGCGAAGCCTTCGTGCTGCACCGGGTCGGCAATGACGATCCGTCGATCCGGCTGGCCTGCCAGTTGCGGCCGACCGCCGACCTGAATTTCTTCCAGCTGTTCCTGCCGAGCACGACATCGGCCAACGCGCACGCCGCCAATCCGGCACGGGTCGGCCAGGAGCGCTATCTGGTCAGCATGTTCGTCGACATGCGCGGCTCGACGCAGCTTGCCGAGAAGCGGCTGCCGTTCGACACCGTGTTCATCGTCAACCGCTTCCTCGGCGCGGTGTCGCAGGCGGTGCTGGAAGCCGGCGGGCGGCCCAACCAGTTCATCGGCGACGGCATGCTGGCGCTGTTCGGGCTTGCCACCGACCGGCAGGTGGCCTGCCGCCAGGCGTTGCGCGCGGCGGCGCTGATCGCAACCCATATCGACGAGCTGAACCAGTTCCTGAGCCACGATCTGCGCGAGCCGATCCGCTTCGGCATCGGCATCCATGGCGGCGAGGTGATCGTCGGCGATATCGGCTATCGCGACCACATGGTGTTCACGGCGCTCGGCGATGCCGTCAACGTCGCGGCACGGCTGCAGGACATGACCAAGGCGCTGGCCTGCGAGGCGATCATCTCGGACGAGGTGCGCGTCACCGCCGGGCTGGCCGACGATGCCCTGCCGGCGCAGGAGGTCGCGATCCGCGGCCGCAACGAGCCGATGACCGTGCGCACGGTCGAAAAGACGCAGCTCTTATCGACGCTGGTCGACGACCGGCGTGCCGTCGCGGCCTGACCTGGTTCATCTCCGCTCCAACCCAATGTGACCTGCCGCACATCCGACGGTGCGTTCAGCAGAGATGCTCGAACGTGCCCGGTGCCGGATGCGACTGACTGGCGATGGGTAACACTGCAACCGCGCCGCGACAGAGCTCAACGCGCACCCGAAGGAGAAGACCATGTTTCGCAAAGTCACGCTCGCTCTCGCCACTGCCGCAACCCTCGGTGTCGCCGCGCTGGCGCCGACCGCAGCTTCCGCCAAGCCGTTCTTCTGGCATCCGCATCACCATCACTTCTGGGGTGGCCCGGGCATTGCCGTCGGCTTCGTCGACTCCGGCTGCTACGCCACCCGCCTGGTGCTGACGCCCTACGGCTATCGCTATCGCACCGTGAACGTCTGCTACTGATCGAACCTTCTACTTGGATGGAAACGCCCCGGTCGTCCACGCGACCGGGGCTTTTCGTTGTTGCGACGCAACGCTGCGAAAGCTCAATTGACTCGCGGTTGTCAGGTGCCACATTTGGACCGCGCGCATTCCATGATGCGAAGGCGCGCAAGGCAATCTGGGCCTGGTGATGACCGGCTCACGACAGAACAGCTTCGGAGGAAGCGGAATGCTCGATCGACGAGACTTGATGAAGCGCGCCGGATTGGCCGCTTTGGTGACGGGGCTGGGATCAAGGGGTGCATTCGCCCTCGACACCGTGACGCTGCCCTTTGGCAATGGCGAGCGCCCGCTGGTGCGCTACCCGCAAAAGCGCACGATGATCGGCCTGACCGCCCGCCCGCCGCAGCTGGAAACGCCGTTTGCGATCTTCAACGACGGCCCGATCACGCCGAACAATGCGTTCTTTGTCCGCTATCACCTCGCCGACCTCCCCTACAATCTCGATCCGGACAAGTTCACGCTGGAGATCAAGGGCAAGGTCGACAAGCCGCTGAAGCTGTCGCTGAAGGACATCAGGAAGCTGAAGGCGACCGATATCGTTGCCGTCAACCAGTGCTCCGGCAACAGCCGCGGCTTCTTCAGTCCGCGCGTCGCCGGCGGCCAGCTCGGCAACGGCGCGATGGGCTGCGCGCGCTGGCACGGCGTGCCGCTGAAGACCGTGCTCGACATGGCCGGCGTGCAGGCCGGAGCCAAGCAGGTCACCTTCAATGGCATGGACGGTCCGGTCAGCGACAAGACGCCGGATTTCGTCAAGGCGCTCGACATCGACCACGCACGCGACGGCGAGGTGATGCTGGCCTGGGGCATGAACGGCGAGGACCTGCCGTTCCTCAACGGCTTCCCGCTCCGCCTCGTGGTGCCCGGCTATTACGGCACCTATTGGGTGAAGCACCTCAACGAGATCACCGTGATCGACAACGTGTTCGAGGGCTTCTGGATGAAGTCCGCCTACCGGATACCGGATACGCCGAACAATGCGGTCGAGCCCGGCACCGCACCGAAGGCGACGATCCCGATCAATCGCTTCACGGTGCGCTCGTTCATCACCAGCGTTGCCGACGGCGCCAAGCTGAAGGCCGGCCGCACCATGTTGCGCGGCATCGCCTTCGACGGCGGTAAAGGCATCAAGGAGGTGATGGTCTCGACCGACGGCGGCAACAGCTGGACACCGGCCAAGCTCGGCAAGGACCTCGGCAAATACGCCTTCCGCGAATGGAAGTTGCCGGTGAAGCTCGCGGCCGGTCCCGCAGAGCTGAAGGTGCGCGCCACCAACAATGCCGGCGACACCCAGCCGATGGATCCGTTGTGGAATCCGGCCGGCTATCTGCGCAACGTCGTCGAAACCGTGCGCGTCACCGCAGCGTGAGGAGAAGCATCATGACCAGCAAGCTGCTTCCATCCCTCGCCGCGATCGCTGCGCTGTCGATCGGCGCCGCCATCGCCGCGCCCGTGAACTACACGGTCCCCGAGGAGACCGCGGCCTTCAAGCCGGGTCCCAACCTCGAGGTCGTGCAAAACAACTGCACCGCCTGCCACTCGGCCGACTACATCAAGACCCAGCCGCAGGGCGAGAAGTTCAAGAAGGATTTTTGGCAGGCCGAGGTGACCAAGATGATCAAGGTCTACGGTGCGCCGATCGACGAAGCCGACGTCGGCAAGATCGTCGAATACCTCTCCGCGACCTATTGAGACGCCGCCGGTCGATCCCCGCGCGCCGGCCGAAAAGGCAGCGCGCGGGACGATCGATCCAGTTCGGTACACCGGAACCGATCCGTTTTTGCAGCGCATCAATTGACCACGAAACGGGCAATCCGGCGTAAAACCCCTGCAAAGCGGGTTGTTTCCGGTCAAAAACACACCGTCGTTTGATCTACCCAGCTTTTTTCAAACTGCTATCCTGTCGTTGCGGACAAGCCGGTTTTTGCGGGGACCGACTGGTCTGTTTTCGATTGATTCCGCGGAGACGACTGGAATGCCCAAAGGTACAGTGAAGTGGTTCAACCCGACCAAGGGTTATGGATTCATCCAGCCCGCATCGGGCGGCAAGGACATTTTCGTTCATATTTCAGCAGTTCAGAAGGCTGGCCTTCAGACCCTCAACGAAGGTCAGTCGGTTGAATACGAAGAGATTGCAAATCGCGGCAAGACGTCAGCCGAAAACCTCAAGGTCTAGCGTCACAGCGCCAGATCCGGCGGCGCACTCTCGGACGCCATCCGGGAGTGGGGGCCGATCCACACACCAGACAACGTGACGTTCGGCGGGGCGGGCACGACGCCCGCGCGCCATGGCGTTGAACTATATGGCGTTGAACTATTTCGGCGGCCACCGCTCGCGCGCCGACGATTGCCTTTTGCGCCGGGAAGCGCGCGGCTGCGCATTGCAGCATCACAGGCACGTGCCGCTCTGGCCGTTGCCACACGGCACCCGCTTCGACAGCTGCTGAACCTTGCGCTTCGACTCGGCCTGCGCCAGCACGTCGAACACGCTTGACGGGGTGAGCTGCGTGGCCTTGCGGAAGTCCTCGGTCGCCTTGTCGACATGGTTGAGCGCCTCATGCGCCTTGGCGCGGGCGAACAGGCCCTCAACCGTCTCCTTCTGCGCAATCGCCCGGTCGAGATCCTCGACCGCCTTGTCGTAGTTGCGCAACGCTGACCAAGTGATGCCGCGCAATGTCAGCGCCGGCTGATAATCGGGCCGCGCAGAGAGGATGAAGTTGAGATCCTTCATCGAGTTATCCGGCTTCTTCAGCCCGAGATAGGCCCGGGCACGCAGCACATGCGGGAAAGCATCGTTGGGCGCCCGCGTGATGATCTGGTCGAAGGCGGCGATGGCGCGGTCGTACTGGGAGGAAGTCAGCATCGCGAGCCCGCGGCCGAGCTGTGCCGTCGGATTGTTCGGGCTTCGCTCCAGCACAGCGTCGATATCGACCAGTCCCTCATCTGCGCGGCCCTTGAGCATCAACGCGAGGCCGCGCCACGATTTGGCGATCAGATTGGTCGGCACCAGCGCCAGGGCCTGATCGAAATCCAGCAGCGCCTTGTCGAGCTGATTGAGGCCGATATGGGCGAGCCCACGCTCGGTGAAAGCGAGCGTCTCCTTGGGATTGAGCGAGATCGAATGATCGTAGTCGGCGAGCGCGTCCTGCACCTTGCCGGTGCCGGCCTTGACGAGGCCACGCGCCAGATAGGCCAACGAATTGTTCTGATCGAGCGTGATGGCACGGCCGGCGTCGGCCATCGCTTGATCGAACTGCCGCGTCCCGGCGGCATTGAGCGCGCGGGCCGCCAGCAGCTGCGGATCGTCCGGCTTGACCTTGAGCAGGGCATTGAGATCGTTGCGCGCGTCCGCCGACCGGCCGAGCTTTGAATAGGCCAGTGCACGCAGGCGCAGCGCAGCCTCGTTGCGGGGATCGCCGCCCAGCACCTGGGTGAGATTGGCAACGGCGCCTGCGTAGTTGCCCTGTGCGACGAGCTGCTTGGCCTGCTCGACCTGCTGGTTACCCGCCGCCGGCGCGGCTGGCCGCGCCGGCGACGCGCCTGGAGCCGGTGCGGCCAGCTGCGGCGGCGCGGTGCCGCCTGCTGCCTTGGCGAGTTCGGCCTGCATCGTGGCCGCCTGCTGGCGCTGCTGCTGGATCTCCTTGTTGTCGGGAAGAACCGTCAACAGTCGGTCGAAGTCGACAATCGCGCGGGCATAGTCACCCTTGGCGCTGTAGAGCTGGGCACGGGCGAAATAGGCGTTGCGCTCGGCCTGCGGCGCCTGCGCGATCGCACGCGAGAAATCCTCGATCGCTTTATCCATGTCGCCCTTGCGGCGATGGGCCTGACCCCGCCAGTAGAATGCATTCGGCGTGCCGGCGTTGACGGCAATCGCGGTGTTGGCGTCGGCCACCGCCGCATCGGGCTGTCCGGTTTCGACATAGGCCCGCGCGCGCCCGACACGGGCAGCGGGAAGATCCTGCCGCAACGTGATCGCCTGGTCGTAATCCGAGATCGCATCGCTCCAGGCGTGCTGGTCGGCGCGCAGATTGCCGCGCGCCAGGAAGCCGAACGGGTTCTTCGGCTCGAGCTCGATCGCGCGATCGAAATCGGCGCGGGCCTGATCCAAGCTGCCCTTGCGTTGCTGGACATAGCCGCGCGCGATCAGCGCCGGCACGAATTGTCCATTCAGCTGCACCGCTGCATCGGCATCGCTGAGGGCCTGATCGATCTTGCCGCGCGCGATGCCAAATCGCGAGTGGCCGGTGAAGGCCTTGGTGCGGTCCTCCGTGGAGCGTGCGGTATCGTTGATGATGCCCGAGCACGCCGCCTCGGCCTTGTCCGTCGGCGGCCCGCTGCAATCCTCGACATCGCCCGCGCGGGCCGGACCGGCGAGCACGGGCCAAAGTAGCAGCGCAAGCGCCAGCAGCTGTGGGAAACGAACGCCGCGGGAGGCGGCATCAATGCAGATCGAACGTGAACGCATATGGTAGCCTCGGGTTGACCGAATGCTGCCGGTGTTAACGCGTCACTTGGTTCTTATGGTGATCGGCACTGAACGTATTTCTTGGAACCATATCGTGCGAAGCTATTGTTCGAATCCTGGCATTCGGTTCCCAGCGTCACGCGGAACGCTATCCCTGCGATCAATGAGGATGGAACAGCGCGGAACGCGCAGCTGCGACGCTCAGCCGTTCAATCTTCCGTCACCCATTTGGCGACGGTCATGACATCAGGCGGTTGCAGATAGCCGCGGGGCCAGAGATCGACCGCCCATTCCACCTTGGTCGCGCGCTCGACGAGAACGGCGGTGTTGTGCGGCGTTTGCACCAACGAAAATCCGCGGTAGTGGGGATCCCCAACGTCATGAAACCTGAACAGGTTCCACGCCTGCATCACCAGCATCAGGCTGGTCGTGTTCCGCGTCGTGTCCCAGCAATCATA
Source organism: Bradyrhizobium sp. USDA 4506 (assembly GCF_054058795.1). NCBI lineage: Bacteria > Pseudomonadati > Pseudomonadota > Alphaproteobacteria > Hyphomicrobiales > Nitrobacteraceae > Bradyrhizobium > Bradyrhizobium sp. USDA 4506. The sequence continues at coordinate 5,058,525 of NZ_JBSSBM010000002.1, forward strand.
ATTGTGTTTGTCGTCGTTGGCGCGGAAATCCGCTTTCGCCACGCGCTTGTCGGTGCCGAGGATCGGCCCCATGCGCCGGTCGAACCAGATCACGGCCTTTTGCACGGCCGCGCGTTCGGCGGCGGCATTGGCGCGGCCCGTGGCCATGATCTTGGCCAGGGCCGCCCGGTCGGCTGCGCTGAAGTCGAGCATCTCGCGACGCCGGCAGACGAAGCCGTAACAGACGGTCATCCCCGTCGCCGACGGCGGATAGATCGAGACCGAGGTGTAGAGCTGCATGATGCCGGAGCTGAGCTCGGCCGCGCGGGCCGGCATGGCCGACGGCAACGACAGCATGAGCACAGCAAGCGCGCCGGCAAATTCGGCCCGCTTCATTCGTATCGGCTGATCAGCGTCTTTCATGAACCACCGCCCCAACTCGACCAAAGGATTATCGCGGGTGTATCGCAATGCCAAGACATCCGGAGCATGGCTGTGGATCAGGCCCGTGCATGTCAGCCGACCGGCAGCGGCGCGTCGCGCTTGACTTCCTCCATCACCGCGTAGGTTCGCGTCTCGCGCACGCCCGGCAGCGCCAGCAGGGTCTCGCCGAGAAACCTGCGATAAGCGGTCATGTTGGCGACCCGCGCCTTGACCAGATAGTCGAAGCCGCCGGCCACCATGTGACACTCGAGCACTTCCGGCGCGGTCTGGACCGCCCTGGCGAACTTCTCGAATACATCGGGCGTGGTCTTGTCGAGCAGCACTTCGACAAATACCAGCAGGCCAAGCCCGAGCCGGTGCGGATTGAGCCGCGCGCCATAGCCCTCGACGAAGCCGTCGCGCTGCAGCCGCTTCAGCCGTTCGCCGACCGAGGTCGGCGACAGGCCGATCCTTTCCGCCAACTCCACATTGGCAATCCGGCCATCCCCTTGCAGGATCGAGAGGATTTTGCGGTCAGTCTTGTCGATTTCTGTCATATCTACGGTAATTCTCGAACTGATCCTGATTTTCTAAGGCAAATCTGCTAACTTGTCTATCGAACTACGGTTCACTAGCGCGTACGTGTTCCCACACAATCTCAAGGAACCGCCATGCCAGACCCGTCGCCGCTCCCGCCCCCGTTCAGTGCGCCCTACGCGCCCGACGACGCCGCCATCGCCGCCCGCCTGCGCCAGGACGCGAGGATTGGCGCTGAGGCGGAGACACGGATCGACCGCGCGGCAACCCGCCTGATCGAGGCAATTCGGGCCAATGACGATCCGCTCGGCGGGGTCGAGGACATGCTGCGGGAGTTCGCGCTGTCGACCAAGGAAGGGCTGGCGCTGATGGTGCTGGCGGAGGCGCTGCTGCGGGTACCGGACGCGCGCACCGCCGACCAGTTCATCGAGGACAAGCTCGGCCAAGGTGACTTCGTCAACCACGAGACCAGATCGAGCGCGTTCCTGGTCAACGCCTCGGCCTGGGCGCTCGGCATGTCGGCCCGCGTGATCCAGCCCGGCGAGACGCCGCAGGGCACGATCGGGCGGCTGACGAAGCGACTCGGTGCGCCGGCGGTGCGCGCCGCGACACGGCAGGCGATGCGGCTGATGGGTAGCCATTTCGTGCTCGGCGAGACCATCGAGGCGGCGCTGTCGCGCGCGCAATCGCACACGGCGCGCGGCTCGCGCTATTCGTTCGACATGCTCGGCGAGGGTGCGCGCACCGCCGACGATGCCCATCGCTATTTCGAATCCTACGCCCGCGCGATCGAGGCGATCGGCAAGGCGGCCGGCGACCAGCCCCTGCCCGACCGGCCCGGCATCTCGGTGAAACTCTCCGCGCTGCATCCGCGCTTCGAGGCCGTGAGCCACGCGCGGGTGATGACCGAGCTGGTGCCGCAGCTGATCGATCTCGCGCGCCGCGCCAAGGCATTCGACCTCAACTTCACCGTCGATGCCGAGGAGGCCGACCGGCTGGAGCTGTCGCTCGACGTCATCGCCGCCGCATTCGCCGACCCCTTGCTCGCCGGCTGGAGCGGCTTTGGCCTCGCAATCCAGGCCTATCAGAAGCGCGCCGCCGACGTCATCGACTATGTCGATGCGCTGACGCGTGCGCTGGATCGCAGGATGATGGTGCGCCTGGTCAAGGGCGCCTATTGGGACACCGAGATCAAGCGCGCGCAGGAGCGCGGGCTCGACGGCTATCCGGTGTTCTCCCGCAAGGCGATGACCGACCTGAACTACGTCGCCTGCGCGCGAAAGCTGCTAGCGCTGCGGCCGCGGTTGTTTCCGCAATTCGCCACCCACAACGCGCTGACGGTCGCGACCATCCTCGAACTCGCCGACGATCCCTCAAGCTTCGAATTCCAGCGGCTGCACGGCATGGGCGAAGCGCTCTACGCCCAGCTCGGCGAGGACAGGCCCGAGATCGCCCACCGCACCTATGCGCCGGTCGGCAGCCACCGCGACCTGCTCGCCTATCTGGTGCGGCGGCTGCTCGAGAACGGCGCCAACTCGTCCTTCGTGGCGCTGGCCGCCGACAATCGCGTGTCCATCGTGGACCTGCTGCGCCGCCCGGCCGAGATCGTCGGCACCGACGACAAGGCGTCGCACTCCGCGATTCTGTTGCCGGCCGAGCTTTATTGGCCGCAGCGCGAGAACTCGCACGGCATCGAATTCGGCGAACGCAAGGCGCTCGGCGCGCTGACGTCAGCGATCGCGGCCGAACGGAAGGCTTCGCCTTCCGTCACGCCATCAACCACCGAGCAGGCGAATGCCGCCGTTGCCGCGGCGCGCCGCGGCTTCAAGGCCTGGAACGCTACGCCGGCCACAAAACGTGCGGCGATCCTGGACAAGGCCGCGGAGCTGCTCGAGCAGCGCCGCGCCCATTTCCTCGCTCTGCTGCAAAGCGAGGGCGGCAAGACGCTCGACGACGCGCTATCGGAAGTGCGCGAGGCGATCGACTTCTGCCGCTACTATGCCGCGCTGGGGCAAAAGCTGTTCGGCGAAGGCGAGACGATGCCGGGCCCGACCGGCGAAAGCAATGTGCTGGAGCTGCACGGCCGCGGCGCGTTCGTCGCGATCTCGCCGTGGAATTTCCCGCTCGCGATCTTCCTCGGCCAGGTGACGGCGGCATTGATGGCGGGCAATGCGGTGATCGCAAAGCCGGCCGAGCAGACGCCGCGCATCGCAGCCGAAGCCGTTGCCATGCTGCATCAGGCCGGCGTGCCGCCATCGGCGCTGCATCTGATCCAGGGCGACGGCGCGGTCGGCGCCGCGCTGGTGGCGCATCCCACCATCGCCGGGGTCGTCTTCACCGGCTCGACGGAGGTCGCGCGGTCGATCAACCGCACGCTCGCCGCCAAGGACGGCCCGATCGTGCCGCTGATCGCGGAAACCGGCGGCATCAATGCCATGATCGTCGACGCCACCGCGCTCCCGGAGCAGGTCGCCGATGACGTCGTGACCTCGGCGTTCCGCTCCGCCGGCCAGCGCTGCTCGGCGCTGCGGCTGTTGTTCGTGCAGGACGACGTCGCCGACCGCATGATCGAGATGATCGCGGGCGCCGCGCGCGAATTGAAGATCGGCGATCCCTCCGAACCGTCGACGCATATCGGACCGGTGATCGATGCCGACGCCAAGCAGCGGCTCGATGCGCATATCGCGCAAATGAAGCAGGAGGCGCGCGTGCATCTCGCCGGCGAGGCGCCATCAGGCAATTTCGTCGCGCCGCACATCTTCGAACTGTCGGCGGCCGGGCAATTGAAGGAAGAGGTGTTCGGCCCGATCCTGCATGTGGTGCGCTACCGCGCCGACAAGCTCGGCGAGGTGCTGAGTGCGATCGAGGCGACCGGGTTCGGGCTGACGCTCGGCATCCATTCCCGCATCGACGACACGATCGAGCACGTGATCGACCGCCTCCAGGTCGGCAATATCTATGTCAACCGCAACATGATCGGCGCGGTGGTCGGCGTGCAGCCGTTCGGCGGCAGCGGCCTGTCCGGCACCGGCCCCAAGGCCGGCGGCCCGCATTACCTCGCGCGCTTCGCCACCGAGCAGACGATCACCATCAACACCGCCGCCGCGGGCGGCAATGCGGCGCTGATGGCGGGGGTGGAGTAATACTCATCACCGACATGTCATTCCGGCATGGTGCATGGGCGCCAGGTCCGGAATGACTTGGTTGCATCGTGCCCCCCAGATGGGTCAAATGGCGGTCCGATCGGGATCATTGCTTGCGATAATTCCAGCTACCGGAAAAACACCAACAAGCGCCACGGGAGCGACGGCACGATGGAAAAAGGCATTTTTGACGGGCTCAAGGTCCTGGACTGCGCGAGCTTCATCGCGGCACCCGCGGCCGCCACCGTGCTGTCCGACTTCGGCGCCGACGTCATCAAGATCGAGCCGCCCGGCGCCGGCGATCCCTATCGCAATCTGCCCAATCTGCCCGGCTATCCATCGAGCGAGCACAATTTCGCGTGGATGCTGGAGGCCCGCAACAAGAAGAGCCTCGCGCTCGACCTCACCAAGCCTGACGCGCAGCAGGTGCTGTACAAGCTCGTCGCCGAGGCCGACGTGTTCATCACCAACATGCCGCCGCAGGTGCGCGCAAAGCTCGGCATCACCTACGACCATCTTGCCCATCTCAACGACCGGCTGATCTACGCGTCCTTCACCGGCTATGGCGAGAAGGGCGAAGAGGCCAACAAGCCCGGCTTCGACTCCAACGCCTATTGGGCCCGCTCCGGCCTGATGGATCTGGTGCGCGCCGACGAGGAGACCACGCCGGCCCGTTCCGTCGCCGGCATGGGCGATCACCCCTGCGCGATGGCGTTCTACGGCGCGATCGTCACCGCGCTGTTCCAGCGCGAGAAGACCGGCAAGGGCTCGCACGTCTCGACCAATCTGATGGCCAACGGCGTCTGGGCCAATGGCGTGCTGGCGCAGGCCAAGCTCGCCGGCGCCAAGTTCAAGAAGCGCAAGCCGCGCGAAGAGGCGCTGAACGCGGTCACCAACCACTATAAGTGCAAGGACGGCCGCTGGCTGATCCTGTCGCTGCTCAACGAAGACCGGCAATGGCCGACGCTGGCGCGCTGCATGGGCCGCGAGGACCTCGTCGCCGATGCCCGCTTCGCCACCAAGGCGGACCGCCACGCGCGCTCGGTCGAGTTGATCAAGATCTTCGACGAGGTGTTCGCCGGCAAGGACCTCGCCGAATGGCGCAAGATCCTCGACGGCAACGGTCTCGTGTTCGGCGTCGTCGGCATCCTCGACGACATCCCGAACGACAAGCAGATGATCGAGAACGAGGTGCTGGTGCGCTTCGAGAACGACACCATGCTGACCGTCAACAGCCCGATCTTCATCGACGGCGCGAGGAAGGTGCAGCCGCGCAAACCGCCCGAGGTCGGCGAGCATTCCGACGAGATCCTGCGCCAGGCCGGCTACGACGAGGCCACGATCCAGAAGCTGCGCGCGTCGGGCGCGGTGGCGTAGCGAACTAACCACCTTCGTGAGTGGCCCGGATGGAGCGAAGCGAAATCCGGGACAAGTCTCGCAATCGGATCACGCAATCCCGGATTTCGCTTCGCTCCATCCGGGCTACGAGGTCAGCGAGCATTCCATCGCAGGCATCCAACGCCTAGGAAGCTATCTTTTTCATCCAGGCCCAGACCAGGACCACAACGATGATGCCGAGGATGACCGCGAGCCCGATCGCCCAGCTGCTGACGCGGACGGCGCTGACCGCCTGACGCTCGGCCTCGTTGGCCGCAATCTCGCGGTCGCGCTGCTTGTCGTCCTCGGGAGCACTCATCGGCCGGTCTCCGCTCAAGGCTGGCTGTTCGGGGCATGGTCGCGACGTGGAATGTAGCATCGAATAATGACGCGCAGCCGCTCCGGTTCCGGCGGAAATCACCGGCCCTTCACGAAGCACATGCCGATGCGCGAGGCCTTCCCGGCCACCTGGCAGGCAAGGCCGTCGGCGCAGGTCCAGCCGCGGAAGCTGCGGTCGGTCTCGGCGGGCCTCGCGCCCGGCAGATAGCAATGCGCGCCCCAGCCGTCGCTATATTCGGTGCCGGCAAGTTCCGCGCTGCCGCGCTGCTGCGGCCGGTTGGAGAAGCCGCGCGAAAAGTCCGGCGCCTTGCCGTCGCGGAAGCTTGCGAGGATATCGCGGCGGCGAGGCTGGTCGCCGAAGAAATGCGGCGAGGCCGGCACCACGGTGGAGTTCGACGGCTTTGCCGCCATCCAGTCGACGCCGGGGAAATGGAAGCCGCCGATGCCGCGGGTCTGGTGGCAGCCCGCGCAGGTGACATCGTTGAGGCGCCGCTCGAAGCCGGCCAGCGACTGGATGTTCTGCAGCTTCGTTCCGTCGGCCGCAGCCTTCTGCAGGGCGCCGACGACGTCATCATCCGAGAACACCGCATTGCCGGCCGTGCCCTCGCCCTGCACCATGCCGAATTCGGGCTCCAGCTCGCTGACATCGAAACCGGTCGGCGTCGGCGCGACCGCTACGGTCGCGAGGAAGCGATCGGGGATCAGCAAGGTGCCGCGATCGAGCTCGGCAAAATGCTTGGGGTCAAGCAGCCACGCCTTGAAGTCGCGCCTCAGTGCCCCGTCCGCCAAAATGCGGTCGCGATCGATCTGGTTCTCCAGCGGCGCTTCGGCAAAGCGCTTTGCCGCGCCGTCATAATCGAACACTTTGAGCAGATAGTCAGTGCGGAAATCGCGCACCGCGGATTTCGGCGCGTGCGCGATCTGCAGATTGGTCTCGATACGATCGATATTGCGCGCATCGATCAGGGCGAGCGGACCATCCTTGCCGAGCAACTTCTCTATCGCCGGCGGCGCGCTGCCGGTCGCGAGCCAGCGCCGCGCGATTTCGCGGCAGCCGAGCGATGCGTCGTTGCCGTCGCCCTTCGCCTTCAGCACGAGGTTCAGCGTCATCGGCAGCCGTTGCGACACCGCGTTCTCGCCGATCGGCGGCACATCGGTACGGGTCAGCCGGTAGATCAGCCGGATCTCGCCGCAATCTTTCGGCGCCACATAGGCGCGGTCCATGCGGTTGACGATGCCTGACAGCACGAAGCGGACGTCGGGGGATTCAAGCAGCGCGCGATCGAACAGCTGAAACGCAAAGCCGTCGCCGACGCCAATGCTCTCATTCGGCAGGCTTGCCTTATGCTTTGCGACGTAGCGATCGAACTCGCGATCCAGCGCCTCGCGCACCGGAACCATCGCGGCGAGCCCGAACAGACCGCGGTTGGACAGCGGCGTGTCGGCGGAACGCTCTGGGGCGAGCATCCGGCCGAGGCTGAAGCGGCCGTGGTCGAGCTCGCGCAGGGTGGCGGGATCGATAACCGCCGCGCCGCGCTCGAGCGCGCGATCCTCGGCGGCACGTCCAGGCGCGGCGCCGCAGAGCAGAACGGACATCACCAGAAGGCATTTCAGCGCGCGGCTCATGCCCCCACTAACACCGCGCGGCAAACCCTATTCAAGAAAAAAGGCGCTTCACATCGTGGTGAAGCGCCTTGGTGTTGTCGTGTTGCGGAGATCATAGCGTTTTCGAGCGAAGTGGACCCCGGTTCGCGTGAAGAAAACGCGTCCAAACGACGAGCTGGAGCTTCGGTTCTGATTCAGTCAGAACCGAAAATGCTCTAGTGTCCTGAACCAAAAGTTCATGGCATTTTATGCCTTGGCGGGCAGATTGTAAGCGCAGAAGCGTTCGATTGAGCCGAGAATGTCGTCAGCTGATTTGGTCCATCGGAACGGCATTGGGTCAGCGTTGTGATGGTCGATGAAGGAGGCAATCTCGGCCCGTAGCGCCGCCACACTGCGATAGATGCCGCGCCTAATCTTACGCTCGGTGATGAGTGCAAAGAAGCGTTCGACCTGATTGAGCCAGGATGAACTGGTTGGCGTCAGGTGGACGTGCCAGCGCGGCCTCTTTGCCAGCCAGTTGCGGATCAACGGCGTCTTGTGGGTTGCGTAATTGTCCATGACGAGGTGGACGTCCAGATCGTCTGGAACCGCAGCTTCGATCTCATCGAGAAACTTGCGGAACTCTTTGGCACGATGGCGTCCATAGCATTTGCCAATGACCCGGCCGGTTGCGACGTCGAGGGCGGCAAACAGCGAGGTGACGCCATGGCGTTTGTAGTCGTGACTACGGCGCGCCGGCTGGCCAGGTCGCATGGGCAGCATGGGCTGGCTGCGATCCAGCGCCTGGATTTGCGACTTCTCATCGACACACAGTACGATGGCGCGCTCGGGCGGAGCTACGTAAAGGCCGACGATGTCGCGAACCTTGGCGACGAAGTCGGGGTCGGTTGAGAGCTTGAAGGTCTCCAACCGATGCGGCTGCAAGCCGAAAGCGCGCCATATACGCTGTACTGTTGAGACTGACAGCCCGCTGGCCCGCGCCATGCTGCGCGAACTCCAGTGGGTGGCCCCGGGAGGCTGGGTCTCAAGGGTGCGAACGATCACCGCCTCGATCCGGGCATCCTCAATCGTGCGTGGCGTCCCCGATCGCGGCTCGTCCCAAAGACCTTCAAGCCGATGCTCGGAGAACCGCCGCCGCCATTTGCCGACCGTGTCGGGATCGACAGCCAAACGGGCCGCCACGACCTTGCTCTGCTCGCCCTCAGCACAGGCCAGGACGATCCGAGCCCGCAGTGCCAACGCCTGAGCAGTGCTTCGACGCGACGCCAACGATGTCAACTCAGCACGTTCCACCTCATCAAGCTCCAGCGGAGCAAAGCGCCGACCCATCGCCAATCCTCCCCAAATCAGGAGAGTCCGCTATCATCGAGTCGATTTGGAGTCCGCCGAACTTTTGATTCAGGACACTAGCGCGAAACGATCAGGCCCTTGCTGGTGACGACCACCCAACGGCCATCCTGCTTGCGGATGGCGTCGACACGGCCGAGGCCCGGGACGGGGTCGCCGGCGTAAACCTCGTAGATGCCGCCGCGGCCCTCGATCAGCGCGCCGCCATTGCCGACGTCGCGCAGCGACCAGCCGTCGACCACCGGCAGGCGGCCGACCTCTGGCCTGGGGGCGGCCGGCGCCGCCGCGGCAGTCGCCGGGGTGATCGAGCCCGTGACCTCGCGGGCGGGCGTCGCCGCGGCGACGGTGGTCTGCGGCGCGGCGCGGAGCTTGTCGACCGCCTCGCTGAGCTTGTTGAGCTTGGCCATCGGCTCGGCCTGGGCCTTCTCGACCTTCTCGATCCGGTCGCTGGCCTTACTGAACTGGGCCTGGCCGGCCTTGGCGGTCTGCTCGACGCTGGCCTTCAGCGCGGCGACCTCGGATTCGATCCGGGCGAGCGCGGCATCGGCCGCTTCCTTGTTGGCGGCGGCGTCCTTGGCAGCCACATCCCTGACGGAAGCAGCGGCGGGGGCGGCAAGGTGGCCGAGCCCCGCGGTCGCGAGCGCACCGCCGATGGCGCCGGCCACGGTCGCCAGAGCGATCACCGCGGCCATCGCCCCGATCCGGCGCGTGCCGGCCGGCTTGCCTGCCGCCTTGGCCGCCTGTTCGGCGCCTGGCCTGGATGCCGTCGCCTCATGGTCCCAGGTGCGGTCACCCGGCGCCATGATCATCAGCTTGCCCGGAAAATGCGGCTCTTCCCGCTTGCCGGTCGCGACCCTGGGCACGTCCATATTGGTCGGCTCGACCTTGGCCTCGACCTTCGGCTCGATCATGGACTCGATCTTGGGCTCGATCTTGGGCGGTTCAACCTTCGAGGGTTCAACCTTGGGAGCGTCCATCCGGGGCGCGTCCGCCTTTGGCGACGTCTCTTCCTGCTCGGGCGCAAGCCGGGGAGCTTCGACACCGGTCGCGGCCATCACGGGCTCGCTTTTCGCCGCCATTTCGGCGCCGGTTTGACCGCTGACCGGCTCGCTCTGCTGCTCACTCACGTTCAAAGTCTCCAGACTAGGTTGACAATTCGGTAACTTTTATTGCTTGCGAAATGGTTACCCCGCTCCGCCATTACCTAAATTTTAGGGAGTTTTCCGGGCCGGATTTGGGCGATGCTGCCCTGCGGCAATCTGCGCCGCTTCCGTTTGCGCGCGGCGCTTTCCCGATTAACATACCGTCATCTTCCAGCCAGAAGGCAGGAGAGCACCATGACGATCGAGAAATGCATCAAGGAATTTGGTGTCGATGACGTCATCTTTGAGGAAGGCTCGACCGGCCGCGAGCTGTTTGTCGTGCTCGACGGCAAGGTCGACATCGCCAAGATCGATCGCGGAAACAAGACTGTTATCGTCAGCCTCGGCAAGGGCGAGTTCTTCGGCGAGATGGCCGTGATCGACGGCTCGGCGCGCTCGGCGACCGCCATCGCCTCCGCGCCCGCAACGCGGGTGATGCGGATCAACCACGCCCGCTTCGTCTATCTGGTCAGCCAGCAGCCGGCGTTCGCGCTGATGGTGATGGATGCGCTCTCGAAGCGCCTGCGCGCATCCAACGCGGTCACTTACCGGACGGCGGCAACCCCATGAGCGACCGCAAGCCAAGCCCGTTCAAGACGCTGTTCGACGCCGAGGTCGCAACGCTGATCCAGGCCGCCGACGACGTCTATCAGATCCGCTTCAAGAACCGTGCGGCGAACGCCTATCTGGTGCGCGGCAGCAAGCGGACCATCATGATCGACGTCGGACTGTCGAGCAATTATCCGTCGCTCGTCGCCTGTCTCAACCATCTCGGGGTGACGCCCGAGATGATCGACATGGTGGTGCTGAGCCATGAGCATCTCGACCACATCGGCGCGGCGTACCATTTCCACGGCAGCGCCTACATCGCCGCGCACCGGCTCGCCGCCAACAAGATCATGCTGCGCGACGATTTCTCGATGCTGCGCAAGATGTTCAACGAGCCGAACGTGCCGATCGATATCGACATCTGGCTCGAGGAAGGCAACCTGATCGACCTCGGCAATTTCCGCCTCAACGTGATGTACACGCCCGGCCACACCTCGGCCTGCATCACGCTGTTCGACCAAGACAAGGGCCTGCTGTTCGCCGCCGACACGCTGATGCCCGGCGGCGTGATGGGCGGCGTGTTCGGCTCCGGCTCGATCGCCGACTATATCCAGTCGCTGGAGCGGCTGAAGGGCCTCAACTCGAAGATCCTGCTGTCAGGACATGGCCGGCTGTCCGACACGCCGCAGGACGATGTCCGGATCGCGCTGCAGCGCTCGCACGGCCTGCTCGAGGACACCGCGCAACTGTTCGATGCACTCGATGCGCGCTCGAATTTCGAGCCGATCATGCAGTCGGTGCGCGACCTCAACAAGCTCGACGATTGAGCTCAGTTCCTCCCCGTCGTTGCGAGCCAACGGGTCGCAATGACGTTCGGGCGACCGAGCGCCTTCACATTTGACAAATCCGCGCCCGGCCTGTTCAACAGCGGCAACAACAACGTTGAAGAAACAGGGAGCGAGGATCATGAAGCTTTACGACTCGATCGGACCCAATCCGCGCATCGTGCGCATGTTCATGGTGGAGAAGGGCATCGAGATACCCAAACAGACCGTCGACCTGCGCAAGGGCGAGAACCGCGAGACGGAACACCTGAAGCGCAATCCGCACGGCCAGATGCCGGCACTCGAGCTCGACTGTGGCAACTACCTCTCCGAGATCACGGCGATCTGCGAATATCTCGAGGAGAAGCACCCCTCGCCGGCGATGATCGGCACCACGCCGGAAGAGCGCGCGGAATGCCGGATGTGGACACGCCGCGTCGATCTCAACATCGCCGAGCCGCTCGCCAACGGTTACCGCTTCGGCGAAGCGCTGAAATTCTTCGAAAAGCGCATTCCCGTTGCGCCCGAAGCCTCGCCCGGCCTGAAGATGATCGCCGCCAACCGCATCAAATGGCTTGACGACCAGATGGCCGACGGCCGCGACTACATCTGCGGCAAGCGCTTCACGCTCGCCGACATGCTGCTCTATTGCTGGCTCGATTTCGGCAACCAGGTCGGCCAGCCGCTGGACCAGTCGAACGCCAACATCGTCGCCTGGTTCAACCGCGTCGGCGCGCGGCCATCGGTGAAGGCGTAGACGCTCTCTCTACCGTCATTCCGGGGCGCGCGTAGCGCGAACCCGGAATCTCAAGCCATTACCTCTGGATTCCCCGATGCGCGATTGCGCATCTGAGGGTCGATGCTCTCGCATCGCCCCGGAATGACGAACTCAAATCACCACCGGCTTGTCCGGCAGCTCATTCGGGCCGGCGGGAGCCGGGAAATGCTTTGCCAGCTCGCACGACACCGCCTCGATCCCCTTGATCACGCCCTGCTCGAACTGGCCTGCCCGAAAGTCCGTTTCCATCGTGCGGCAGATCGCCTCCCAGCCGGCATGGCCGACCTTCGCGTCGATGCCGCGGTCGGCGACGATCTCGACGTCGCGGTCGGCGAGCAACAGATAGATCAGGACGCCATTGTTGTGATCGGTGTCCCAGATCCGCAAATGCGAGAACACGTCGAGCGCGCGCTCCCGCGCCGGCTGATTGCGGAACAGCGGCACACCGTCGAGCGCGCCCTCGACGACGAAACGGATCTGGCCGGAATGAGTGGCCTCGCCGGCCTTGATCGCTCGCTCGATGGCGTCGAGCACGTGCGGCGGAAAATCACGCCGCACCCGCCAGCGGTGCTCGAGCAGATGCTTGCCGATGCGCTTGATGCCCATGCCTACCAGCTCCCCGAGGCGCCGCCGCCGCCGAAGCTGCCGCCTCCGCCACTGAAGCCGCCGCTATCGCTCGAGCTCGAGCCGCTGCTCCAGCCCCCGCCGCCGGACCAGCCGCCGCCGCGCCGGTACGGTCCCGAGCCTGCCGTCGGACCGCCGAAGTTCAATCCGCCGAAGATCAGCGCCGCGACGGCGGCGAACAGACCGACCACCAGCGCCGTGGCGAGCGAGCCGGCTACCATCCAGGTGAAGACGCCGACGACACCGCCGGTCGCGACCGAGCCCAACAACCGCCCCAGTATCCCGCGCAACACGCCGGCCACGATGATGACGATAAAGATTGTCACCGGATTGGCGAAGTCGACCAGGTTCGGCCCTTGCCAATGCTCGGGCTCCGGCGCCGGCAATTGCTCGCCATTGATCAGGCGGATCATCCGGTCGACGCCGGCCGAGATGCCGCCGGCGAAATCGCCGGCCTTAAATTTCGGCGTGATGTCTTCGTCGATGATGCGATGGGTGACGGCATCGCTCAGCACGCCTTCGAGGCCATAGCCGACCTCGATGCGCAAGTGCCGGTCGTTCTTGGCGACGACTAGGAGCGCACCGTCGTCGACCTTCTTGCGCCCGATCTTCCAGGCCTCGGCCACGCGGATCGAGAACTGCTCGATGGTTTCCTCGCCCGTGGTCGGCACGATCAAGACCGCGATCTGGCTGCCCTTGCGGGCTTCCAGATCCTTCAGCCGGTCGGTGAGCGAGGCGACAGCGCTCGCCGACAGCGTCCCGGTCTGGTCGACGACGCGGCCGGTGAGCGGAGGCACCGCGACCTCGGCCCATGCCGGGCACACGAAGCCCAGCAGGAAGGCGAGCAGGATGACGCGTGCGGCGGTCATCGCGATGCGCGCACCCGGCGCTATTTCGACGGCGCGGGGGCCGGTGACGGATTATTGAAATCGACCTTCGGCGCGGTCGATATTTCCTTTTCATTGTCGACCGTGAAGTTGGGCTTCTCCTTGTAGCCGAACGCCATCGCGGTCAGATTGTTCGGGAAGGTGCGGATGCCGACGTTGTAGTCCTGTACCGCCTTGATGTAGCGATTGCGCGCCACGGTGATGCGGTTCTCGGTGCCCTCGAGCTGCGCCATCAGGTCGCGGAACAGCGCGTCCGATTTCAGCTGCGGATAATTTTCAGTGACGACCAGCAGCCGCGACAGCGCGCTGGTCAGTTCACCCTGGGCCTGCGTGAACTTCTGGAATGCGGCCGGGTCGTTGAGCACCTCCGGCGTTGCCTGGATGCTGCCGACCTTGGCGCGCGCGTTGGTGACGCCGAGCAGCACGTCCTTCTCCTGCTGCGCAAAGCCCTTCACGGAGTTGACCAGGTTGGGCACGAGATCGGCGCGCCGCTGGTACTGGTTCACCACCTCCGACCAGCTCGACTTCACCTGCTCGTCACTGGTCTGGATCGCGTTGTAGCCGCAGTTGGTCAGGCTCAATGTCGCCAGCGCTGCGAGCACGGTCCAAAGCTTGCGCATGAAGATGGTCCTCCCCGGGTGGATTCTGCGTCAGCGTAACAGATTTTCGCCGGATAATCCCGTGCGGCGGATTTCGCGGCCTCTTTTGCGGATGATGACGCTTGCCTATCCCTGCCCGCGCCGTTCATCATGGCGAAAAAATCGATCGCGGGAGGGATCCATTGGCGTCTGAACAATTCGAGACGATTGTTGTCGAACGGCCCGAGCCCGCGATCGCGCGGATCGTGATGAACCGCCCCGAGGCCCGCAACGCCCAGAACCTGCAGATGACCTACGACCTCAACGCTGCCTTCGACCGGGCGGTGCAGGACGACGCGGTCAAGGTCATCATCCTCGCCGGCAACGGCCCGCATTTCTCGGCCGGTCACGATCTCAGGCCAGGGGCCAAGAACCAGGCCGGTGTCGATTTCCCGCCAGTCGGAAATTGGGGCGGCTTCGCCGAGCCCAACGCCCATGGCCGCTTCGCGCGCGAGCAGGAGATCTACCTGCAAATCACAAGGCGCTGGCGCAATCTGGCAAAGCCGACCATCGCCGAGGTACACGGCAAGTGCATTGCCGGCGGACTGATGCTGGCCTGGGCCTGCGACCTGATTGTTGCCAGCAACGATGCCGAGTTCTGCGACCCCGTGGTGACGATGGGCGTATGCGGCGTCGAGTGGTTCGTGCATCCCTGGGAGCTCGGCGCGCGCAAGGCCAAGGAGATGCTGTTCACCGCCGATGTCTGGAGTGCCGACGAGGCGCATCGCCTCGGCATGGTCAATCACGTGGTGCCGCGCGGCGATCTCTCGTCCTTCACGCTGGCGCTGGCGCGGCGGATCGCCGCAAAGCCCGCCTTTGCGCTGAAGCTTTCCAAGGAGGCGGTGAACCGCTCCATCGACATCATGGGACAGCCAGCCGCGATCGATCAGGCCTTCGCGCTGCATCAGCTCTGCCACGCCCACAACCTTCAGGAATTCGGCATGGTGGTGGACCCCGCGGGTCTGCATCCCTCCGTCAAGAAAACCGCCAACGTGTAGTCAGCCAGATGGACCTCACCCTCAGCGACGAGCAGCGCCTGCTGCGCGAAAGTGCCGACCGCTTCGTGGCGGAAACCTTTAGCCCCGAGCATCGCAGGAAAGCGGCGAACGATCCGCTGGGCTATTCGCCCGCGATCTGGAAACAGTTCGCCGAGCTCGGCTGGCTGGCGCTGCCGATCAGTGAAGCCCATGGCGGGCTCGGCGGCGGCGCGATCGAGATCGGACTGCTGATGGAAGCGTTCGGCCGCGGACTGGTGTCCGAGCCGTTCCTCTCCACGGTCGTGATCGGCGCCGCGCTGGTCGCCGAGTGCGGCACCGAGGCGCAGAAGCAGGCGATCCTGCCCAAAATCGGCGAGGGCGCGCTCACGCTCGCTTTCGCGCATTCCGAGCGCGCCGCGCGCTTCGATCTCGCTCATGTCGACACGACGGCCGGCAAGACGGCCGACGGTTGGCGCCTGAACGGCAGCAAGATCGCCGTGCTCGATGGCGCGGCAGCCGACCAGGTCATCGTCTCGGCCCGTATCGCCAACGCCAATGGTGCATCCGGCAAGCTTGCCTTGTTTTTGCTGTCGGCGGGAACGCCTGGTCTCACGCTGCGCGACTACGCGCGGGTCGGCGGCGGGCGCGGCTGTAATCTTGATCTGAAGGACGTGCAGTTGCCCGCCGATGCGCTGCTCGGCGACGGCAGTGACGCGCTGCCGGCGATCGAAATCGTGGTCGACCGTGCGATGGCCGCGCTCGGCGCCGAGGCGGTCGGCATCATGCAGACGCTGCTCGACACCACGCTCGAATATACAAAGATCCGCAAGCAGTTCGGCCGGCCGCTATCGGCCAACCAGGTGATCCGCCATCGCCTCGCCGACGTAGCGATGCAGGTCGACGAGGCGCGCTCGATGGCGTTGCGCGCCGCGCTGATGGCCAATGCCGAGCCTGTGGCCCGCAGCCGTGCGGCGTCCGGCGCCAAGGCGAAGATCGGCAAATGCGCGCGCTTCGTCGCCGAACAGGCGGTGCAGCTGCACGGCGCGATGGGTGTCACCGAGGAGCTCGACATCGGCGCCTATTTCAAGCGGCTGCTCGCCTTCGACACGCTGTTCGGCAACAGCGCCCATCATTATCGCCGCCACGCCGCGCTCAGCGGCCGCGCCCACGCCTAACGGAGAGCGCACCATGGATCTCACCTTCAGCGCCGAGGAACGCGCGTTCGAGCAGGAAGTCCGCGATTTCATTGCCGGGAGCCTGACGCCGGAGATGAAGCGCGCCACCGCGCTGACGCCGTCGGTGTTCTCGGACCCCGACATCGGCATGGCGTGGCAGCGCGCGCTGCACAAGAAGGGCTGGGGTGCGCCGGGCTGGCCGGTGGACCATGGCGGACCGGACTGGACGCCGGCACAGCGCTGGATCTTCGAGGCCGAGTGCGCACGCGCCGGCGTGCCCAATGTCAACGTGATGGGCGTGAAGATGGTCGGCCCCGTCATCATCGGCTTCGGCTCGCCCGAGCAGCAGAACTTTTACCTCCCGCGGATTCTCTCCGGCGAGGATTACTGGTGCCAGGGCTATTCCGAGCCGGGCTCGGGCTCTGACCTCGCCTCGCTGAAAACGCGCGCGGTGCGCGACGGCGACGACTACATCATCAACGGCACCAAGATCTGGACCACGCACGCCCACCACGCCAACCGCATGTTCGCGCTGGTGCGCACCAGCGACGGCGAGCGGCAGCAGGACGGCATCAGCTTCATCCTGATCGACATGAAGACGCCGGGTATCACCACGCGCCCGATCCTGACCATCGGCGGCGACCACGAGGTCAACCAGGTGTTCTTCGACGACGTCCGCGTTCCCGTCGCCAATCGCGTCGGCGAGGAAGGCAAGGGCTGGACCTACGGCAAATATCTGCTCGAATTCGAGCGCGGCTCCGGCATCGCGTCGGCCAAGCTGCGCGAGGCGCTGAAGACGATCACCGATCTCGCTGGCTCCGAGGTTACCGGCCGCGCCATCGAGGATCCCGATATCGCGGTCCGGATGTCGGAGGTCGAGGTCGATATCGATGCGCTCGAGATGACCGAGCTCAGGGTGCTGTCGGCGCTGCAGACCGGGCAGAATCCCGGCGCGGTGTCGTCGCTGATCAAGCTCCGCGTCAGCGAGATCCGCCAGGCAGTGACGCGGCTCGGCGTCGACGTGATCGGCCAGGACGGGCTTGCCGTCGAGCCGGCGCGGCCGTTCTACCGGCTCAACCACGAGCCGGCGATCCCCGAAGAACTGCTGCCGGTGGTGCCGGAATATCTCAACGGCCGCGCCTATACGATCTTCGGCGGATCGTCCGAGATCCAGCGCGACATCATCGCGAAGATGGTGCTGGGACTGTAGGGCACCGTCGTTCCGGGGCATCGCAAAGCGATGAACCTCAGGTGCGCAATTGCGCACCGGGGAACCTCGATGTTGTGGCGCGAGATTCCGGGTTCGCGCTAACGCGCGCCCCGGAATGACGGTGGAGGAGAAAGCGCGGCCTATGCCGCCCCCACCTTGGCGTCGCGGATCGCCTGCCAGATCTTCGACGGCGTCAGCGGCGTGTTCAGCTGGGTGATCCCGACCTCGCTCAGCGCATCCATCACGCCGTTGGTGATGCAGGGCGGCCCGCCGATCGCGCCGGACTCGCCGCAGCCCTTGGCACCCAGCGGATTGGTCTTGCACGGCGCGGAGCCATCGAGCGTCACCGTGATCGGCGGAATGTCGTCCGCGCGCGGGATGCAATAGTCCTGATAGCTCGCGGTCAGCAGCTGGCCTTCCTCGCTATAGGCCACGCCTTCATACAGCGCCTGGCCGATGCCCTGGACAACGCCGCCGTGCACCTGCCCCGTCACCAGCATCGGATTGACCGCGACGCCGACGTCGTCGACCGTGGTGTAGCGCACCACCCGTGTGACGCCGGTCTCCGGATCGATCTCGACCTCGCAGATATGGGTGCCGTTCGGCCAGCTCGGCCCGTCGACATTGCCTTCGCTCTCGACCGAGAGCTTTGCGCCGTTCTCCTTGGCCGCGATCTCGAACAGGCTGATGCGCCTGTCGGTGCCGACCACGGTGAGGAAGCCGTCGCGATACTCGATGTCCTCGACGGAGGCTTCCAGCAAATTGGAGGCCTTGTCGCGCGCCTTGTTGATCATGTCGTTGCTGGAGACCGCAACCGCGGTGCCGCCGACGAACAGCGAACGCGAGCCGACGCTGCCGAAGCCGGTGGCGAGATCCGTGTCGCCCTGAATCACATCGATCTTGTCCATGGCGATGCCGAGCGTATCAGCGATCATCTGGGTGTAGGTGGTGGCGAGGCCCTGCCCCATCGCCATCGTGCCGGAATGCAGGATGACGCGGCCCTCGGCGGTCGCGTGCAGCGAGACGTTCTCGGTGTGGGCGCGGCCGCCGGTCCACTCGATGTAGCTGGTGAGACCGCGGCCGTAGAGCAGGCCCTTCTTCTTCGCCGCCTTCTTGCGCGCGGCAAAGCCGTTCCAGTCGGCCAAATCGGACGCGCGCTCCAGCATGTGCGCGAAGGCGCCGGAGTCGTACACCTGCCCGACCGCATTGGTGTAGGGCAGCTGCACCGGCTTGATGTAGTTGACCTTGCGGATGGTGCGCGGGTCCATGCCGATCTGGCGCGCGGCGGCGTCGAACAGCCGCTCGACGATGAACACCGCCTCGGGCCTGCCGGCGCCGCGATAGGCGCCGACCGGCGCGGTGTGGGTCATCACCGACTTCACCTCGAAATGCACCAGCGGCAGGTCGTAGACGCCGGTCTGCACGAACGGGCCGAGCACCAGCGGAATGATGTTGGCGGTGCCCGACGAATAGGCCCCGGTGCCGCCGATCGAGCGCACCCGGTAGGCCAGCACGCGGCCCTTGGCGTCGAGCGCGAACTCGCCGGTCGAGGTCAGGTCGCGGCCATGGGTGCCGCCGACGAACTCGTCGGTGCGGTCGCCGCGCCAGCGGATCTTCTCGTTCAGCTTGGTCGCGGCATAGGCGACGATGCCGTCTTCCGGATACAGGCTGGTCTTCTGGCCGAAGCCGCCGCCGATGTCGCCGACCAGCACGCGCACGCTGTCCTTCGGCCGCTTCAGGATCGATTCCGCCAAGAGGTCGCGGGTCGAACCCGGAGTCTGCGACTGCACGTGCAGAATCAGCCGGCCGGTCTTCTTCTCGATCTCGGCAATGGTCGAGCGCGGCTCCATCGCCGACGGCACCAGGCGCTGGCTGACCAGGTCGAGCGACACCTTGTGCGCGGCATTGGCGAAGGCTTCCTCCACCTTGGCGGCGTCGCCATAGCTCATCGCGGCCACGATGTTGTCGGGCGCCTCCGGCCAGACCGCCGGCGCACCGGGCTTGATCGCCTCGACCGGATCGACCACCGAGGGCAGCACCTCGTAATCGATCTCGATCGCCTCGGCCGCGGTCTACGCCAGCACCCGCGAGGTCGCGACCACGGCCGCGACGCCCTCGCCCGCGTAACGCACCACATCATGCGCCAGCAGGCGCCGTGGCGGCACGGTCATCGGCGAGCCGTCGGGCCGCTTGAAGATCGCAAGCGTCGGCAGCGTGCCGATATCGTCCTTGACGAGGTCGGCGCCGGTATAGACGGCCTTGACGCCCGGCATCTCCAGCGCCGCCCTGGCGTCGATCGACTTAATGTTGGCGTGGGCGTGCGGCGAGCGCAGCACGTGCAGCCAGAGCGCACCGTCCTGCGGCTTGTCGTCGATGAAATGCCCCTTCCCGGTGACCAGCCGCTGGTCTTCCAGACGCTTGACTGGCTGGCCCGCACCAAAACGCATATTGCCGGGAAGAATGTTCATCAGAGGGTCCTTCGAGCTTCCAAGAATTTCCAGAGAATTTGGCGGGGGTTTTAGCGGATTTTGGCGGCCTGACAACCACGCGCCGGCCGGAGGACAGGCGTCTCGTCGCGCGGCGCGCGGAAGCACAATCCGGTGGCACGCGTCAGGCCAGTGACGACATTATTGCGCCCGGCCGATATCGACGATGGCGACCTCGACATCGCGCGCCGAGCCGTCGCGGTTCACGCTGAGCCGCACCTTCTTGCCGACCCCGATCTGCTCGAGCTGGTCGGCCAGATCGGAGAGCCGGTGGACCGGCTTGCCGTCGACCGCGGTGATCACGTCGCCGAGTTCACCGGTCGACATGTCGACCCCGCGTATCCCGGCGCGCTCGGCCGGCGATCCCGGTGTCGTGCGCACCACGATCAATCCTTCGGCACCGATACGCGTGGCGACCGCCTCATTCGCGGTCACGATGCCGATCCCCGGCGTCGGCACGCGGCCGTTGCGGATCAGCTCGGGCACCACGCGATTGACGATGTCGACCGGGATCGCGAAGCCGATGCCGGCATTCGAGCCCGACGGCGACAGGATCGCCGTGGTCACGCCGATCAGCCGGCCGGCAGAATCGAGCAACGGGCCGCCCGAATTGCCCGGATTGATCGCGGTGTCGGTCTGGATCACGTTGGAGATCTCGCGGCCGCTCGAGGTCGGCAGCCGGCGCTTGAGCGCGCTGATGATGCCGCTGGACATCGATTGATCGAGCCCGAACGGATTGCCGATCGCGTAGGCGAACTGGCCGACCTTGAGATCGGCCGAGCTGCCGAGCGCCAGTGACGGCGGCAGCTTGCGCGCGCTGCGGATGCGCAGCACGGCCAGATCGTAGTTCGGCGCCGTGCCGACGATTTCGGCGCGTACCGCTTCGCCGGAGGCAAAGCGGATGGCGACCTGGCTTGCGTTCTGCACCACGTGGTTGTTGGTAACGACGTGGCCGTCATTGTCCCAGACAATGCCGGTGCCCGACGCCGCGCCGCTTTCCTGATCCTCGCTCAGCGGATTGGCGGCGGTTTGCGTCACCACCTGCACGACCGACGGCGAGACCTTCTCGAAGATCTCGACATTGGCCTTTTCGGCATCCGACAGCGCGCCGCGCTCGGTGACCGCGCGGGCAGCCGGGCCGCTCCACGGCGCCTGACGGATGCTGCCGGCCGCGAAGATCAGCAGAATGGCCGCGATCACGGCCAGGACAAGGACGGTACGCCGATTCATTGGTGTGCTCCACGCAACAAACGCGCTGACCAAGCGGAGGTTTCCGGCATGGCCAAGGCGGATTGCCCGGCATTTTGCCGCGCAGCCCCCCGACGGCCTCAGCCCAGATCGCGCAACGCCGCCTCGACCACCTTGCGCTGCTCGGCCGTGAGCGGCGCCTGCGGCGGCACGGGATCGCCGACGTCGTAGCCCTGGCTCGCGAGCCCGGCCTTGATGCAGGCGGCGAGGTTGAAGCGGGCAAACGCCTCGTTGATGCGCCACAGCTTGCGCTGCAGGGCCATCGCCTCATCCCAGCGGGTGCGGCGGCACAGATTGTAGAGCTCGACACTCTGCCGCGGGATGATGCAGGCCGGGCCCGCCATCCAGCCGTGGCCGCCGATCAGCATCACCGCGGCCGGAATATGGGCGGAGGCCGAGAACACTTTCAGGCTGTCGCCGCAACGGTTCATGATCGACAGCAGCCGCCCGGTGTTGGTCGAGGCGTCCTTGATGTAGCCGATGCGCGGATGCCCGGCGAGCCGCGCGATGACGTCGAGCGTGAGGTCGGAGCGCTGGAAATTCGGATTGGTGTAGATCACGACCGGAATGTCGACGGCATCGGCGATGGCACGGAAATAGGCTTCCACCTGCGCGTCGCCGACCGGAAAATACGCCTCCATGATCGCGAGAATGCCGGTCGCGCCGCGCTTCTGGTAGGCCTTGGCCTGCGCCACCGCATCCGCCGTCGAGGTCGAGGCGACGCCGGCGACCACCTGCACGCGGCCCTGCGCGGCCTCGATCGTGGTCGCCACCACCTGCATGCGCTGCGCATTGTTGAGATAGGCGAACTCGCCGGTCGAACCGAGCGGCGTCAGGCCGTGGACGCCGGCCTTGACCAGATCGTCGCAGAGCCGGGCCCAGCACCTCGGTGCGGACATGGCCGGCAGGGTCGACCGGGGACACCAGGTACGGAAAGACGCCGTGGAAATCAGCCATTTGCGAGCCTCGTTGACGGCGAGACATAATCGGGATCGTGCGCAAAGGGAAGCGGCGCGCCGCTGCGCATGGCGCCGAGCACCGCTGCGAAATCCGTGCCGGCGCGGAAACCGAGCAGCCGTTCGGCCTTGCTCGCGTCGTAGATCCGGCCGATCGATTTCGGCAGGCGCCAGCCACGCCGCGCGAACAGCGCCGGCGCATCGGGGAACGTGCGCGCGATCACCCCGGCCGCGTCGGTCTTCAGGTCGGCGACATCGCTGCGCGCAAACGGCGTCGGCGCGCTGATCACGAAGACCTCGAAGCCGCGGATCTTCTCGAGCGCCACGACATGGGCATCGGCGGCGTCCTCGACGGTGAGGCGGCGGTACAGCAGCTCGGTCGCCTTCAGGTTCTCGCCATGGATGTCGCGGATGGTATCGTCATCCTCGGGGAAGAAGCGGCTAGTGCGCAGCACCGCACAGTTCAGCCCGTGCTCGCGGCTGTACAGACGGCACAGCCCTTCAGCGGCGAGTTTTGTCACTCCGTAAATGTTGCGCGGCTCGAGCGGCCCTGTCGTCTCGTCGAGCCACACCGCAGCATGGCCCTCCTCGTCGCGGATCGCCTGCGAGATCATCAGCGACGTCGTCGAGGTGAAGACGAAACGGGCGTGGCCGGCAGCCACGGCTGCCTGCAGCAAATTGAGCGTGCCTGACACATTGACGTCGACAAAGGCCTGCGGCGCGAACCGCTCGATATCGGGCTTGTGCAACGCGCCGCCATGGATCACGGCCTCGATGCCGTAATCCGCGAACACGCGCTCGACCACCGATCGCTCGGCTACCGAGCCTGTGACATCGGTCGCCTCGCCCGGGACGACGTCGAGGCCGACCACATCATGGCCGGCCTGTCGAAGCCGCGGCGCGAGGAAACGGCCGAGCCAGCCGGAGGAGCCGGTCAACAATATTCGCATGAGGTCCGCCCGGCCCGCGCCTTTCAGAACACCTTGGCGATCGCGGCCTGCG
The DNA here is from genome assembly GCF_054058795.1 of Bradyrhizobium sp. USDA 4506. NCBI lineage: Bacteria > Pseudomonadati > Pseudomonadota > Alphaproteobacteria > Hyphomicrobiales > Nitrobacteraceae > Bradyrhizobium > Bradyrhizobium sp. USDA 4506. Next base: position 5,081,771 of record NZ_JBSSBM010000002.1, read on the forward strand.
CGTCGCCCTGGATCTGCTTCAGATGATCCGGCCCGCGGAAGCTTTCGGCGTAGATCTTGTAGACATCCTCGGTGCCGGAGGGACGCGCGGCGAACCAGCCCGCCTCGCTCTCGACCTTGATGCCGCCAAACGGCTGGTCGTTGCCCGGCGCCTTGGTCCTGACCGCGCGCACGGCATCGCCGGCGAGCTGCGTCATGTTGAGCTGATCGGGCCCGAGCGCCTTCAGCGCGTTCTTCTGCTTCGGCGTCGCCGCCACATCGATGCGCTCGTAATAGGGAACGCCGAGTTCGGCGGTCAGTTCGCCGAACAATTCGCTCGGATCGCGGCCGGTCTTGGCGATGATCTCGGCCGCCAGGAGGCCGAGGATGATGCCGTCCTTGTCGGTGGTCCACACCGAGCCGTCGCGCTTCAGGAACGATGCGCCCGCGCTCTCCTCGCCGGCAAAGCCGAAGCCGCCGCTGCCCAGCCCGTCGACGAACCATTTGAAGCCGACCGGCGTCTCGACCAGCTTGCGGCCCAGCTTCTTCGCGACGCGATCGATGATCGAGCTCGACACGATGGTCTTGCCGATCGCGGCGTCCTTGCTCCATTGCGGCCGGTGCGCGAACAGATAGGCGATCGCGGTGGCAAGGAAGTGGTTCGGGTTCATCAGCCCGTTCGAGCGGGTCACGATGCCGTGGCGGTCGGCGTCGGTGTCGTTGGCGAAGGCGACGTCGAAACGGTCGCGCATCCCGATCAGGCTCGCCATCGCATAAGGCGACGAGCAGTCCATCCGGATCTTGCCGTCCCAGTCCGCGGTCATGAAGCGGAAGGTCGGATCGACCGCCTCGTTGACGACTGACGCGTTGATGCCGTAGCGCGCGATGATCGGCTGCCAGTAGTGCACCGCCGCGCCGCCGAGCGGGTCGATGCCGATCTTGACGCCGGCAGACTTGATCAGCGCGAGATCGACGGTGTTGCCGAGATCGGCGACATAGGGCGTGATGTAGTCGTGCAGATGCGTGGTCGCGGCCTTGCGCGCGCGATCATAGGACAGCCGCGCGACGCCCTTGAGGCCGGCCTCGATATAACGGTTGGCGTTCTTCTCGACTACGGCGGTGACGTCGGTGTCGGCCGGACCACCATGCGGTGGATTGTATTTGTAGCCGCCGTCCTCCGGCGGGTTGTGTGACGGCGTGATGACGACGCCGTCGGCGAGGCCCGTGCTGCGGCCCTTGTTGTAGCTCAGAATCGCATGCGAGATCACCGGCGTCGGGGTGTAGCCGCCCTGCGCGTCGATCATGATCTCGACGCCGTTCGCCGCGAACACCTCGACCGCGCTGGCCAGCGCCGGCTCAGCCAGCGCATGGGTGTCGATGCCGATGAACAGCGGCCCGGTGAGACCCTTCTCGCGCCGGTAATCGCAGATCGCCTGCGTGGTGGCGAGGATATGGTCCTCGTTGAAGGAATTCTTCAGCGACGAGCCGCGATGGCCCGAGGTGCCGAACGCAACCCGCTGAGCGGGATCGCCAGCGTCGGGCTTGCCGGCAAAATAGGCCGTGACCAGCCGCGGCACATTGGCGAGCTGGGCGGGATCGATGGGTTTGCCGGCGGCAGGATTTGGTGCAGTCACGTGACCTCTCAGATCTGGTATCGCCGACCATCTGCGCAATGGTGATGCAGTGGCGTGCTACCATGGCGGCTTACGTTCAATCAAGCCGAGGGCTTTTCGTTCCTTGGCCACCGCAGCAATGCTTCAGCTTCTTGTTTGAGCATGATCTCCGCGCAAACGCTTTGCGTTTGTCGCGAGGGAAAACCGCTTCGCACTTTGCGCTAACGCGGCCCTTCGGGTCCGGATCATGCTCTACGACACATCGATCTGCTGCACCTTCTCGCGCAATTCGTCGACCAGCACCCGCTTGTTCTCGGTATAGTCGATCGGCACCACGACAAGATGCACGCCTCCGCCGGAAAACGCCCGTTCCAGGGTCGGAACGATCGCATCCGTGCTCGCGATCCGCGAACCCTTGGCGCCGTAGCTTTCGGCGTATTTGACGAAATCCGGATTGCCGAAGGTCAGGCCGAAATCCGGGAAATTGTCGACCGCCTGCTTCCAGCGGATCATGCCGTAGGCGGAATCCTCCAGGATCAGGATCACCAGATTGAGCTTGAGGCGGACCGCGGTCTCGAGCTCCTGCGAGTTCATCATGAAGCCGCCATCGCCACAGACCGCGAGCACGCGGTTGTTCGGATACAGCATCGCCGCCATCATCGCCGACGGCAGGCCGGCGCCCATGGTCGCGAGCGCGTTGTCGAGCAGCAGCGAGTTCGCGAGCAGCGTGCGGTAATTGCGTGCGAACCAGATCTTGTACATGCCGTTGTCGAGCGCGACGATGCCGTCCTCCGGAATGACCTGCCGCACATCGTGCACGATGCGCTGCGGTGTCGGCGGCCAGCGGCCCTCGGTGGCGCGATCGGTGATCTTGGCCAGAATGCTCTGGCGCAGGCTGAGCAGCGCGCTGGCATGCGGCAGCTTCCCCTCGACCCGATCGGCCAGCAATTCGAGGCTCGGCCCGACATCGCCGATCACCTCGCATTGCGGGAAATAGACCTGCTCGACCGTTGCCGGCATGTAGCTGACATGGATCACCTGCGGCCCCTTCGGGCCCATGATGAAAGGCGGCTTCTCGACCGTGTCGTGACCGATCGCGATGATGAGGTCGGCGCGGTCGATCGCCTCGTGCACATAGTCGCGCTCGCTCAGCGCGGCGGTCCCCATATACTGATTGGTGCCGCCCGATACCGTGCCCTTGCCCATCTGCGTGGTAATGAACGGGATTTTCGTGCGCCGCACGAAGTCACCGATCCCGGCAGTCGAACGCGGACGCGATGCCGCAGCACCAAGCATGATCAGCGGGCGCTGCGCCTTCAGGATCATGTCGGCGGCGCGGTCGAGCGCAGCCGCGTGCGCGATCGGAATTTCGATCGGATGCGGCGGTATCATTTCGACCGGCGCAATCTCCTCGCCTGCGATATCCTCCGGCAGTTCGAGCAGCACCGGCCCCGGCCGTTCCTGCGTCGCAATTCGGAAGGCGTCGCGGACCAGGGTCGGAATGGTCGCGCCGCTGACGATCTGCAGCGACAGCTTGGTCAGCGGACGGAACGTGTTGACGATGTCGACGATCTGGAACTTGGCCTGCCGGCTGCTCAAAATGCCCTTCTGGCCGGTCAGCATCACCATCGGCATCGCGCCGAGCAGCGCGTAGGCCGCACCCGTGGTGAGGTTGAGCGCGCCGGGGCCAAGCGTCGTCATGCAGACGCCGGGCCTTCCGGTCAGCCGGCCATAGGTCGCCGCCATGAACGCCGCCGCCTGCTCGTGGCGCGTGACGATCAGCTTGATCGAGGATTTGCGCAGGCTCTCGACGACGTCGAGATTCTCCTCGCCGGGGACGCCGAACACCCGCTCCACGCCCTCATTCTCGAGGGCAGCGACCAGCAAATCGGAACCTTTGACCATCTCAGCCTCGCATCGTTGATTGCATGCCGCGCCCGAAGCATAGCCGCATCGCGCGCCGCCGGAAACTGCTTCGCGAGCTCACGGCTTGTGCGCCCTGATCCAGGCGTCGGCGGCGGGCAACACGCGCGCGGCAAGATCGGCCGAGATTGCGATCGCCTGCACCGATCGCGCCACCATCACCCGTCCGCCGGTGGTTGATTGCGACGGAGCAAACGCGGCCAGTTCCGCCGCGTGCGCCTCATCGGTAAAATTGGCCATGAAGTTCGGCACGAACTGGTCGCGGAAGTTCGGCCCCTGCCTTGCCAGCAACGTATCGAAATTGGTCCGGACGAAGTCCCAGGCGAGCTGCGGCTGCTCGCCTGAGGACGCAACCGCGTTGATCATCCCCGTCACGATCGTGTCGGGCAATTCGTCGGTCAGCGTCAACGCCAGCGTCGCCCGCGCCAATTCGGCATCGCGGGCGCTTGCCGCCGCGAGATAATAGCGCAGCCGTTCATTGGTCGCCGTGCTGTTGCGCGCCAGCGCCAGCAGCTGTTCGTAGGTCGCCCGATCGGCGGTCACACCGACAACATGCGTGACGGCATCGCGCAATGCGGTCGGAAGCGAATTGGGATCATCGACGAATGCCGCAAAGCGCCGCTTCGCTTCCGCCACAATAGCCGCATCCCCGAGGTCGCCAAGCGTCGAGATCAGGCTTGCACGCAGCAATGCAGTGTCATCGTCGCCTGAACCGGCGCCGTCCCATCCGATCCGATCGAACACCGGGCGCAGCTTGGCGCGGGCATAGGCCTGGATCACCGGCCGCTCGGTGCGGTCGCGCGACAGGCGGTTCAGCGCGGCAAATGTCGAGATCACCTGGTCCCACACCGCGCGATGGTCACCGGCATCGAGCGCATCAAGCAGCGCGAGATAGAACGGCGCCTCCGCGCGGCCCGCCTGCACCAGCGCCCAGCTGTCGGTAACGACATTGAGACGGTCGGCGACCTGCATTTGCGGGAATGCGTTCAGCAACGCCGCACGGTTCTTCGGGCCATACTCGACCCTGTAGTAACCGACGTCGCCGAGGTTGACCTTGATCGCATCGCCGCAGGCGCCGGCCGGGATATCGGTGCTCCCCTTCAACAATATCTCGTCGAACGGCTTGCCATGCGCCGGTCCGACCGCAACGGGGATCTGCCAGTTGCGGGCCGGCAGCGGCGGATTGTTGGCCGGCGCGATCACGAAGCGATCCTGCCGCAAGGTCAGACGTTGCGCCATGCCGTCGCAGGCCGCCTCGGCGACGACCAGCGGCACGCCGTCCTGCTCGGAGAAGGAGGCGGCGATACCGGTGATGGTCTTGCCGGCGCTACTCTCGAGCGCCTGCCAGAGATCAGCGGTCGTCGCGTTGCTGTAGGCATGCGCGGCCATGTATTTGCGGATGCCGTCGCGGAACGCCGGTTCGCCGAGATAGGTCTCGAGCATGCGGATCAGCGCCTGCCCCTTGTTGTAGGTGATGGCGTCGAATGCCGTGACCGCTTCGCTGTGATCGGCAATCGGCTGCTGCACGGGATGCGAGGTGCGCCGCGCATCGAGCGCCATGGCGAACTGCTTCGCGCCGTAGCCGTTCAGCCAGCCCTGCCATTGCGGATAGAACTGCTCCGAGGCCTTGGTTGCCATCCAGCTGGCAAAGCCCTCGTTGAGCCAGAGATTGTCCCACCACGCCATGGTGACGAGATCGCCGAACCACATATGCGCCATCTCGTGCGCGATGATGGCGAAGATGCCACGCCGCGCGGTCTCGGCGGACGTCGCGGGATCGAACAGCAGCCGGCTCTCGAAGAAGGTGATGCCGCCCCAATTCTCCATCGCGCCGCCGAACCCGCCGGGAACGGCGATCAGGTCGAGCTTCGGCAACGGATATTTGACGCCGAAATAGTCGTTGTAATAGGCGAGCAGCTTCACCGCGCTGTCGAGCGCGAACCGGCCCTGGCCGCCCTTGCCCTCCGTCGTCACCACGCCGACCGTGACGCCGCCGGCATCCGCTGTGACGTGCTCGAGCTCGCCGACCGTGAGCACGAACAGATAGCTCGACATCTTCGGCGTCGGCGCGAACGCAACCTTCTTGAGATCGCCGGCGACCGGCTCTTCGCCGGCCACGGGCATGTTGCCGACCGCGAGCAGATTGCGCGGAATGACGACGGTCAGCGCGAAGCTCGCCTTGAACGACGGCTCGTCCCAGCACGGGAAGATCCGCCTTGCATCGGCCGGCTCCAGCTTGCTGGAGATCATCCGCTTGACCCCGGTCCTGGTCGGGTAGTCGACCGAGAACAGGCCGGTGCCGAATTTGTTGATCTGCGCCGTGAAGGCGATGCGCAGCTTGTGGCGGCCGGCCGCAAGCGGCCTGGCGAAGGTCAGCGTTGCGGTCTGCGCGGTGGCGTCGGTCGCGACCTCCGCGCGCTGGGCGCCGTCATCGATCGTAACCTCTGCGAATGTCGTGTTGACCGCGTTCAGCGTCAGCTGCGCGGTCGCCTCGCGCACCTCGATGTCGACGGTTTCGACGCCTGGCAGAGCGAGGCCCGTGATATCAGGTGTCAGCTCGATCGCGTAATGCAACGGGACGACCGTCTTCGGTAGCTTTCCGGGCGTGCGGTCGAACGAAAATGTTTGCTCGGCCTGCGCGCTTGCGGCCATCGCCAAAGCCAAGCCGATCGCAGTGGCAAGACGACGCAGCAGCGCCCTTCGGACATGGGTTGCAGGCTTGTTCATCGCGCGAAGCTCACGGGAATCTCGGGGATATTCGGATGTCATTGCGGAAGGACGTAGCAGGCAATCTAGTAGAGAAAATGTCGCCACAAAACTGACAACTCCGCGACATTGACATCACAATGGTTCGCACTGATTGGTGCGCCGCTCGCCACGGCGCTTGGGCCCGCCGACCCTTGTTGCTCAACGGCGGGATGGAAGGTTAACCTACGGCCCGCATTCCAGCGGCAACGTCCGCGACGGGAGACAACAATGTTCGGAAAGTTCTCGCGCCGGCAGTTTGCCGGCCTTGCAGGCCTCTCGGCGCTCGGTTTGACCGGCCCTGCCGAGGCTGCAAGCCGTGCGTCGCGGCCGGACGGCACGAACTTTCCCACGGGCTTCGTCTGGGGCACCGCAACCTCGTCCTACCAGGTCGAGGGCGCGGTCAATGAGGACGGCCGCGGCCCATCGATCTGGGACACTTTCACCCACACATCGGGCAAGATCGAGGACGGCTCGACCGGCGACCGCGCCAACGACCACTATCACCGCTACAAGGAGGACGTTCGCCTCATCAAGGATCTCGGCGCCAAGGCGTATCGGTTTTCGATCGCCTGGCCTCGGGTATTTCCCGACGGCACCGGCACGCCGAACCCGAAGGGCCTCGACTTCTACAACCGTCTGGTCGACGAGCTGCTTGCGAACGGCATCGAGCCCTACGCCACGCTCTATCACTGGGACCTGCCGCAGGCGTTGCAGGACCGCGTCGGCGGCTGGCGCTCGCGCGACACCTCGAAGGCGTTCGGCGACTATGCCGGCTATGTGGCGCAGCGACTGACCGACCGCGTGAAGAACGTCTTCACCCTCAACGAGGTCGGACGTTTCCTCCCCTTCGGTTATGCGCTCGGCGTCGACGCCCCGGGGCTGAAGCTGCCGGCGGGCGAGGTGAACCAGGCGCGCCATCATGTGGCGCTGGCGCATGGCCTTGCGGTGCAGGCGATTCGCGCCAAAGGCCGTGCCGGCACGCGAGTCGGGCCGGCCGAGAACATCACCGCCTGCGTGCCCGCCTTCAACACGCCGGAGAACATCCGCGCCACCGAAACCGCGACCCGCGAGCTCAACGCAGGTTTTCTCGGAGTCGTCCTCGAAGGCAGGTACACCGAAGGCTTCCTGCAATATGCCGGCGCGGACGCGCCCAAATTCACCGCGGATGAGCTGAAGATCATCTCGCAGCCCAATGATTTCGTCGGGCTGAACATCTACGCGCCGCAATGCTACATCCTTGCCACCGACCATGCCCCCGGCTGGAAGCCGCTGCCGATGCCGGCTTCCTTCCCGCACATGAGCTCGGAATGGCTGCGGATCGCGCCGGAGACGATCTATTGGGCGCCGCGGATCGCCGCCAAGCTGTGGAACATCAAGAGCATCTATATCAGCGAGAACGGCACGTCCGGTGAGGACAAGGTGCATCCGGACGGGCAGATCTACGATCTCGACCGCATCATGTTCCTGCGCAACTATCTCGCCCAATTGCAGCGCGCGACCGCCGACGGGGTCCCGGTCCACGGCTATTTCCTGTGGAGCCTGATGGACAATTTCGAATGGATCTTCGGCTATGAGAAGCGCTTCGGCCTCTACCGGGTGGATTTCGAGACCCAGGCCCGGGTGCCGAAATTGAGCGCGGCGTTCTACCGCGACGTGATCGCGCGCAACGCGATCGGGGTGTGATCTATCCGGCTTGCGGCCGCGACCCGGACCACGCTCGCTTCAGCAGGTCGCGGATGCCGCTCTCCTCGATCGGCCTCGGATTCCAGTAAGGGTTCTTGGTGGCGAGCGCGGCTGCCCTTGCGATGCCGTCCTCGGGCATGCCGATCTCGGCGAGCGAGCGCGGCGCGCCGAGCCTTGCCGACAGATCGAACAGGCCATCGGCGGCGCTGGCCGCCCCAAGCGCCCTCGCCGCGCGGCTGACTGGATCGCGCGCGGCGGGCGTGTTGTAAGCGATGGTATGCGGCAGCAGCACCGCATGGGTCTCGGCATGCGGCAGGTCGAACAACGCACCGACGGTGTGGCAGAGCTTGTGATGCAGCGCCATGCCCACGGTGCCGAGACAGACCGCGCACAGCCACGCACCATAGAGCGCGTCCGCGCGCGCCTCGAGATCGCGCGGCTGCGCAATCACATCCGGCAGAGACGAGGCAAGCTTCGCAATCGCCTCTTCCGCCATCAGCGAGGTGATCGGGTTGCCGTCCCGCGCGTACAGCGCCTCGGCCGCATGCGCGATCGCGTTGAGGCCGGAGATCGCCGAGAATTTGGCCGGCATCGAGACGGTCAGGTTGACGTCGTAGATCACGGCCTCGGGCAGGATCTTCGGCGATGATTGCGTGGTCTTGACGCCGTCGACGGTCTCGCCGAGTACCGGCGTCATCTCGGAGCCGGCATAGCTGGTCGGCACGATCAGTTGCGGCAGGTCGGTGCGCAGCGCAATCGCCTTACTGAGGCCGGTCGCGGCGCCGGCGCCGATCGCAACCACGCCGTCGGGCTTGAGCTCGCGGACGATCTCCATCGCACGTTCTGTCACCGCGACCGGCGTATGCACCACTGCACCGTCGAACGATCCGGCCACACGGCCGCCGGTCAGGTCGGCGAGATCGCCGAGTTCGGCCTGCTGCCGCCGGCTCACCAGCACCAGCGCGCGATTGATGCCGAGCCGGTCGAGCTCGGCCGCCAGCTGTGCGACCGTGCCGACCCCGAACACGACCCGCATCGGGCTGACCTGGTAGGTGAACGGCTGCGCCATGGCGATTTCCGAAGCGTTGGTCAGCCGCGGCGCCAGTCGCGCGGCGTGCAGCCGAAGCGGTGCCTGAAGCGCCGCGTGAAATGCGACAGGTCGGAGAAGCCCCAGTCGAACGCGATGTCGCCGATCGCGCGCCCGGCGATCGCGGGGTCTCTCAGATCGCGCGCGGCGCCGTCGAGGCGGCGGTCCATCACATGGCTGGCGAATGTCGTGCCGGCGCGCTCGAACAGTTTGTGGACATAGCGCTCGCTGATGCCGATCGCAGCCGCAATGGCGGCAACGCCGAGCCCGGGCTCGCGCAGCCTGCCGTCCACGGCGCGGCGCAGCGCAAGCCACGTCGCATCGGCAAGGCCGGCACTCTCGGCGACGCCGGCGCGGCCGCTGCGCGACAGGCTGAGCGCGACCAGATCGAGCAGCACGCCGAACAGCCGCGCGTTGTCCGCATCCGAAGCACAGAGGGCGGATGTGTTCAGAACCTGCGCCGTCTCGGTGATGAGATGGCCGACGAAGGGATCATCCGAGACCCGCGCCGGCGCGACCTCGGGCGCCGTCGGCAGCCGTTCATCCAGCGCCTCGGCCGGCACCCAGAACGAGGCGACCTGCAGCGCCGGGCCGCGGTCGTGCAGCAGCGCGAAGCGCTGGCCGCTGTCGAAGATTCCGACCTGCCCCGGCGACAGGCTGATCTCGCGTCCCGCCTGCTGGATGCGGCAGCGGCCGGCAAGCTTCAGATTGAGGTAGTAGCAGCGCCGGCTGGACGCGGCGATGTCGGCAGCGGAGCGCCGCACGACATGCTCCGGGAAGCTGACCCGGTTGACCGCGCCATAACCGAGCCCAACGGTCTCGACGCGGGCGAGGAAGCCCGGCGTCGCCGGCGGCTCCGGCGTCAGGTTCATGAAGGCCTGGCAGATCGCCTCGCGGTAATACGCGAACTGCTCGCCGGGCCTGGTGTCCGCGGTATTCCAGCTCAGCCTGCGCGAGCGATCCGCGGCGGCGATTTGCTGCATCAGTTCACTCCGAGCCCAGTCCGGTTCGCTCACAGCCAAGCGCGTTCCGCGGGTCCAGGTCAATATCCATCAGGAAGCGGATGAAACCTGCGCGTATCCCGGGGTCGTCCGGACGCGGCAATCCAGACAGGGAGGTACAACATGTCGACCTATGTTCTCGTCCATGGCGCCTGGCATACCGGCGCCGAGTTTGAGCCGGTTGCGGCCGCCATCCGCAAGGCCGGCCATGTCGTCCACACCCCGACCATCAGGGGTAACCGCCCCGGCGACCGGAAGGACTCCGGCCTCGCCGAGGCGATCCAGTCGATCGTGGATTATCTCGCCGAGCATGACCTCAAGGACATCGTCCTGGTCGGCCACAGCTATGGCGGCATGGTCATCACCGGCGTCGCCGACGCCGCCGCGAACCGCATCCGCCGCCTCGTCTACTGGAACGCCTTTGTCCCGAACAATGGCGAATGCCTCAACGACATGGTGCCGCCGCACTATCGCGGCCTGTTCGACGCCATTCATGCCGAGCGGGGCGACGGCTCGGTGGTGCTGCCGTTCCCGATCTGGCGCGAGGCCTTCATCAACGACGCCGATCTCGAGACGGCGCAGCGCGCCTATGACAAGCTCAACCCGCACCCGCTGAAGACCTTCCAGGACAAGATCGCGCTGCGCACCAATCCGGCCGAGATGCCGATCGCAAAGTCCTACGTGAACTGCACGGAGGACACCGCGATGCCGCACAGCCTGCCCTGGCATCCACGGTTGTCGGAGAAGCTCGGACTGTTCCGCCTGGTCCAGGTGCCGGGCAGCCACGAGCTCTGCTTCTCCAATCCCGAGCGGCTGGCGCAGGCCTTCCTCGACGCCGGCCGCGATTAGCGGCCTCCGTTTCACCTCGCCCCGCGTGCGGGGGAGAGGTCGGAACGCATCATTAGATGCGTTCCGGGTGAGGGGGAGTCTCCACAAACGCAGCTATCACCGCAGATGCGGGGACGGCCCCTCACCCCAACCCTCTCCCCGTAAGAACGGGGAGAGGGAGCGCAGCGCCCTTGCTGCTCGCCCCAATCCCGTGATGCTCTACGCCACCGCTCTGTATGCTGGCGCAGTCGCGAGGAAGCGGGCATAGGCGTCGGCGTCCGGCGGCGTGAACTTTTCGACGAGCGGGTTGCGGCGCGACGCCTTGGTGCCGATGTCCGCCAACAGTTCGTCGAAATGCTTGAAGTGGTACGGCGCGACGCACAGCCCGCCATAGACGCCCGCTGCCGGACGCTCGACGCGCTTGAAGTTCAGCATCATCGCGATGTTGTCGTGCATCTCGGCCGCGCTCGGCTGCCGCGCCAGCTGGCCGTCGGCGTAGCGCACCAGCCAGTTCGCGGCGAGATCGGCGCACAGCACGGTGCAGAAGCTCGAATTGAAGCCGACAAAGCCCATGTCGGGCAGATCGGGATTGGCGATCAGCCGGTACAGCCGGTACTGCCCGTCGGGCTCGACCAGCTTGTTCTGATACTCCTCGGGCAGGAACGGCACGCCGAGCTTGTAGCCGATCGCGAGCACCGCGAGGTCGGCCGCGACGCGCTGGCCGCCGCTCATCACGATGGTCTTGCCGTCGTAATGGTCAAAGGTGCCGCGCACCGCCTTGATCCGGCCGTCGGCCACCATCGGATAGAAGCCGGGGGTTGCGATCGGCACCGAGCAGTTGACGCCGTCCTCGATCCGCTCCTTCGGCACCATGCCGCATTGCTTCAGCTTGAGCTGCATCTTCAGCATGCTCTCGAGCCCGCGCCAGTTCGCCCACACGAACGGCTTTGCCACCACATGCGCGAGGCGTGCCATCGGCCCGATGCCCCAGCTCGCAAACATCTGCTCCTGCGCGCGGATGTAGAGGATGCGCTTGAAGTTGACGAGGCCGCCGACGAAATAGGGAATCCGCCAGACCGGCTCGCGAAACACGATGGTGACTTCGCTGGCGCCGGAATTGACCGCATTCACCGCGATGTCGGTCGCCGATTTGGAGCCGCCGAGCACCACCACCTTGCGGCCCTTGGCAAGCGTTGGATCGCCGTATTGCGATGAATGCAGAATCTGCCCGCCCTGCGCCTTGAAGCCGTCCTCGCCCGCCAGCGGCAAGGCCTGCGGCTCGTTGAATTGCCCGGTGCAGACCGCGACGAAGTCGAAATCCTCGTGGCCGGTGGCGCCGTCGGTCGAGCGCAGCGCCAGCGTCCAGCCCGGCCTGCCGTCAGTGCGGCGCGTCATGCCTTCGACCTTGGTGTCGAACCGCATCGCGCCGTCGAGCCCGTGGCTGCGGGCATAGTCGCGCAAGTAGGCATGGACCTGCGGACCCTTCGGCCATTCCGGATAGGACTCCGGCATTGCCTTGTCGGTGTAGCGATAGAGCTCCTTCGGGCTCTGGGTCTGCACGTCGGGATAGGAGCGCGCCGGCTCCCAAACGCCGCCGAGATCGCCGCTGCGCTCGATGATGGTCACCTTGTGGCCGCGACCGGCAAAGGCCTTGCCGGCAGCAAGGCCGGAAATGCCGGCGCCGATGACGCACACATGCTTCTGCTTGACCATGAAACCGCTCCGAATTGAATGAACAGGTCCAATTTCGTTAAGCGCACGCGTCCCCGTCATCGCCGGAGTCCAGCTCCGGCGATTGCCGCCTCGTGTGCGTATTGTCTGTTTGACCGCCGGGCTAGTCGTTGGCTTCCGGCGGCAGGAAGTCCACCTCGTGCTCGGCGGAGATACGCACCACCTCGGCGGGGTCCTGCAGATTGTGCAGCTTCTCGAACAGCGCCTCGAGCTTCTGCATCGGCGACACCCAGAACAGCGCCCGCGCCGGCTTGTCCGACTTGTTGAAATAGCCGTGCGGGATGCCGCGCGGCATGCGCACGAGGTCGCCGGCCTTGGCCTGCACCCAGACGCCGTCGAGCTTGAGGTCGAGCACGCCTTCCTGCACCAGGATGAACTCGTCCTGGGTCGGGTGGATGTGCACCGGCACGAACTGGCCGGGATCGCTGTTGGTTTCGAACGCGAAGGTCGAGTCGGTGACCGCCTTCGGATAGTAGACCTGGCCCAGGATATTCCAGGTCTTGCCGCCGTAGCCGGTGCCGGTTCGGGTAATTCCTTTTTCGAGCGTGCCCATGTCAGCCTCTCCAGTTTTGATGCGCAGTGCCGGCACGGAGCCTGTCGCCGGCCGGTGAGGCTGTCTAGCCGATAAACGAATCCGCACCCGGCACGTTCATGCTGCAATGCGGGAGCGTTGCGCCGGCCGGCTGCTGCCCAATGCCGTCGCATCGTCCTGACCGCCGATCGGGCAGATTGCACGACGAAACGGCGTTCCCCTTTACCGCGGGATGCTCTAGGCTGCCTGATGTTTTAGACCTCAAACAACTCCGGACGGCCGTCGTGACTGCTGTTGGCAACGAGGTTTCGGCAAGCGCAAATCCGGCAAGCGCAAGGCTCAAGGATTTCGCACGCGTCGCGACGGCGCGCGTCGATGACGCGGCGGAAGCGATCGGCCGCATCTTCTGTCCGCACGATCTGACGCCGGTCGATCATTCCGCGAGCGATTTCTCCGCGCATCACAATTGTGCCGACTTCGACGGCTTCTCCGTCAACTACGTCGCTTATGGCGGGTCGGTCGCGATCAATCCCGGCTGCCTCGACCGCTTCTTCCTGTTGCAGATGCCGCTGTCCGGCTCGGCCGCGATCCGCACCGCCGCGCGCGAACTGACCACCGGACCACAGCACACGGCCTCGCTGCTGTCGCCGACCATTCCGACCGAGATGACCTGGCGCGGCGACTGCGCCCAGCTGATCTTGCTGCTCGACCGCAAGCTGGTCGAGCATCGCGCCGCGGCGCTTGGCGGCGTGGCGGTGAGGCCGGTCGAGTTCGATCCGGCCGTCGCGCTGAGCGGGCCACTCGGGCAGACGCTCTCGGCCAGGATCGAGCAGCTTGTCACGGCCGCCGAGCAGCTCGGGCCGCGCAAGACTTTGTCGGCGGTCGCGGCGGCCGATTGGCGCGAATCGTTTCTCAATGTCCTGCTCAACGGGCAGCGGCACAGCCTGAGTTCGGCGATCGATGTCTTCAACGGCCGCACCGAGGCCCAGCCGGCCGCCTTGAAACGCGTGCGCGCCTATCTCGAGAGCCGGGCAACCGAGCCGCTGGACCTCGCCGAGCTCGCGGAGATCGCGGGCACCGGCATCCGCGCGCTGCAACTCGGCTTCCGCCGTCACTTCGGCACCACCGTGTCCGAGATGCTGCTCGACATCCGCCTCGCCCATCTGAACGCCCGCCTCAAGACGGCGCGGCCGGGCGAGCGCATCGTCGATATTGCATTCGACCTCGGCTTTACCCATCTGAGCCGGATGGCGAGCGCCTACCGCGCCAAGTTCGGCGAGAGCCCGAAGGCGACCCTGCAGCGGCTGAGCTGAGCGGCAGTTCCGGGCGGCCCGGCCACGCCCTGCCCATCCGGCCAGTATCGCCGTCAGCCGCGACATCCCAGATTGAGGGAAGCCAACGGAGTTTCCCATGACCGAACCGAATATCCTGTCATCGCTGTCATCAGCCCTCGCGGAGACCATTGCGCGCGCTGGGCCCGCCATCGTCTCCGTGCATTCGCATCGCGCGCGCGCCTCCGGCTTTGTCTGGAAGGCGGGCTTGATCGTCACCGCCGACGAAGCGCTGGCTGACGAGGGCGAGATCGAAATCCAGTTCGCCGACGGCAGCCGCAGGCCAGCGACCGTCGTCGGACGCGACCACACCACCGACGTCGCGCTGCTGCACGTCGAAGGCGATGTCGCCCCCGTCAAGCTCTCGACCGAGAACCCCGCGCTGGGATCGCTCGCGGTGATCGTCGCCGCCGACCGCGGCGCGCCGACCGCGCGGCTCGGCATCGTCGCACTGTCCGGCCCGGCCTGGCGCAGCCTGCGCGGCGGCGAAATCGATGCACGGATCGAGCTCGACGTCCGGCTGCGGCACAGCCAGCAGGGCGGCCTGGCGCTGAACGCCGCGGGCGAGCCGTTCGGCATGGCCGTGCTCGGCCCGCGCCGCGTGCTGACGATCCCGGCTACGACCATCGAGCGGGTCGCAGGCCAGCTCGAGAAGAGCGGCCGCATCGCGCGCGGATATCTTGGCGTCGGATTGCAGCCGGTCCGTCTCGACGACGGCCTCGGCGCGATGGTGATGAACGTCGACAAGGCCGGCCCCTCGGCCGCCGCCGGCATCCGGCAAGGCGACGTGATCATTGCCGTGAATGGCGAGAAGCTGTCCGGCGTGCGCGCGCTGTCGCGCGGCCTCGGACCGCAGAGCGTCGGCACGGTGGTCGAGCTCACCGTGCATCGCGGCGGCGAGCCGCTGAACTTCAAGGTGACAGTCGGCGAGAGGCCCGAGACGTGAGCGGTGAGCCGGCCAACGACATCGTCATCGCGCTCGAGGTCGACGACGCCGTCCTCGCCGACCGGCTGGCGACCCTGCTCGGCAGCGTCGCCGGCCTGCGGCTCGCCGCGCCGGGCGAACAGGCCACGGCTGCGGTCGTCGCACGCAACCGCGAGGCCGCGGGCGGCGACTTCGAGCTGACGCCGCGCGAGCTCGACGTGCTGGCGCTGCTGGCGGAAGGCGCGTCCAACAAGATGATCGCACAGCGGCTCGGGATTTCCGTCCACACCGCCAAGTTTCATGTCGGCTCGCTGCTCGACAAGCTCGACGCCACCGGCCGCACCGACGCCGTCGCCCATGCCGCGCGGCGCGGGGTGATAAATTTGTGAGGGGTGGGATGACTGTTGTAGTGACGCTGAGCTGAGATTTCTCCACCCGTCGTTCCTGCGAAAGCAGGGACCCGTACGCTGCGGCGGATGTTGCAGGCAGGACTCGTCATTGTCGTCCTGGCGAAAGCCAGGACCACAACTACCGCATTTGACAGTGAACGAGATCGTGGCCCTAGCGTCGCGCAACATTGCGCACTTGGGGTAATGGGTCCTGGCCTTCGCCAGGACGACTGCGAATCTTCGTGCGCACTCGTCAGTTGCACGCAGCCACTGCACAGCGACCCCAAATCAGTGATTTGGAAAATTCCGCCCTGCGGACACCCGACTCAGTATTCGACCGGATACAGACGCCTTCACGATCTGGCTATGCAATCTTCAGCCAACAAGAAGAAACGGCATGAAGAAGCTGATCGGTCGTCATCGGGACATTCAATACACACTCACCAACATCGAACCCGACCTCTGGGCCTGGTCGTTCGACATCAACGGCAAGACCAAGCAAGGCACCACGCGCGCGCGGCTCGACCTGCTGGCGCGGCGGCGCGTCTGCACGCTGATCGATCGCGAATTGAAACGCGCGGAACGTACCAGGCCCAACGAGCCTGACTGATCGCTCTCCCCGGTGAGGGTCCATTGGACGGGCCGCGCCTATCAGAAATGAAAACTCCCGCAGCGCCGGCTGCGGGAGTTGTTGGCATCGGTGGCCGCGGGGAGGTCCAACCACCGATACCGACATTCGCTGACCCTGGTCAGGCTGTTTTGGCGAACATCGTCAGCACGCCATCGGCAATGTTGATAGCGACGACCTGCGACGAAGTCAGGCCCTTGGCCTTGAGCGCGGAGACCGCCTGCGGTGTCGCGTCAATCGACTTCCGAAGCGACTGGATGTCGTCCTCCTTGGTCTTTGCCATCGCATCCTCGATCTTCGATCGCATTTCGGGCTTGAGGTCCTTGATGTCGACGACCTGTATGCTCCGGATGACAGTGGACTGATCAGATGACTGCGGCGGCGCATTGGGTTGCGTGCCTTGCGCTTGCACCAAGGCGGGCGTTCCGAGGACGAGCGCGGCAACAGTGACGAATGCTGTGAGATTGCGCATGGTCGATTCCTTTTCGAGGTCAGCAAGCGATAAAACCTACGCGCGAAGTTTGGCTGGCATCTGATTTTTCCATGGCCATTCATTGGAGCCAATGCGACCGCAATGCGGGCGTCGAAGCCCGCTCAGCCGCAGCGCCGACGTCGAGCGCGTCGGCCCGGGCGCGATTAACTACGATGCGATGACGGAAATAGCGATCTCGAACCGTGGTCCGGCATAGCGCCTGTCATCCGGCCCACCCTCGCCGCACCCGACGTTCCAGACCGCCGGCCATGCGAACCGCTCCAGCCCCGTTGCCGATATCGCCGCGCACGACGTCCAGCGCGTGTCACCGCTGCGTCGCCACAGCACGCCGCCCGGTCCCATGTCCGGATAGAAGGCGATGTCGAGGTCGAAATCGCTGTTGGCACCGAGATCGGGACCGATCCAGTAATAGGGACTGCGTCCACGCTCACGTCCAAGGATCAAGGTGAGCGTCTGGTTCGGCCCGCGCAAGCCAAGCCAGAGCGGTGCGATCACGCCGGGCGCGGGCGTGCAGAGCAGCGTTTGTGGCGCGGCGGTTCCCGCGGCGGTGCGGCCCGACAGTTTCAGCGCGATGACCGTCGCGGGCGCCAATGTCCCCGACAGCGGTGCAGGGCTGGTCCCGCGCGGCAGCGGCGACCACGCGGCCTGGTCCAGCGATGGCAGCGGCCATGCGAGCTGCTCGCGCACCACACCTTCGGTATCGAGCACCTGATAGCGGAACCCATCCTGATCGAGCGCGGCCTGCACGCAATGCAGATACTCGACGCCTTCGGGCATCCGGTGCGCGGTGCCGGCGCCCGCCGTGCAGACCTGCAGCACACCACGATGAACCTGGACGTCGAATGCAAGGATATGGCTGCACAGATAGGCGGCGACATCGGCGCGGACGAGGATATCCCAGAAGCGCTCGCGGTATTCGTGGCCGATCTCGCGCTGATAGCTACCGCTGTAGCCGTTGATGGCGTACACGGGATGATGGCCCAGCACCAGCTTGTGCCTGGCGTCCTTGTGCTGTGCGAGGACGGCTTGCAGCCAGTCGGTCTCGACATGCCCCTCGCCGCCGAGGCGGCTCCACAGCGTGTGCACGAACACTATCAGGAGATCGTCGCGGCGAACCCAGTAGGACAGCCCCTCCTGACCGGGCGGGCCGTTGCGCGGCAGCTGCAGCACCTCGCGGAACACCGCCTCGCTCATCTCGTCATAGGTGGTGTGGTTGCCGGTCGTGTGCCACAACGGCACCGCGCGCCGGTCGAACCAGGACATCTCGACCTCGAACCAATGCCGCCATTGCGCACGCAGCGCGTCGGCATCGGCGGTGAGGCCGATGATCTCGTCGCCGGGGAACAGAATGAATTCGGGCGCAGGATGCAGCCGGCGCACCACGTCGTTCACCGACGCGAAGGTGCGCTCATGCAGCGCGCCCGGAACGCCCGAGCAGGCATCGGCATAGATCACGAACTGGTGGCCCGAATTTCTCGGTAATAGAGACGGAATTGCATCATCCATGGTCGGACCACGTCCTCGCGAGCCACATCATAGAGGAAGGCAGACTGATCGCTCAAGGCAGACATTCGCAGGCGCAAGGTTGCAGGCAGCCGGGGCTTTTGAGATCGTGTCTCACGCATTGCATTCGTCCCATGACAAGGAGTTCCGGCGTGGCCATCCTCAAGGACCTCAGCATCGGATTCTACAAGATCCCGCTTCCGGTGGTGCTGAGCGACAGCACGCATGGCGAGATCAAGGCGTTCGAGCTCGTCACGATCCGCGCCCGCGATGCCGACGGCGCCGAAGGCACCGGCTACACCTACACGGTCGGCCGCAATGGCGGCGCCATCGCCGATATCCTGGGCCGCGAAATCACCGAGATCGCGCGCGGGATGGAGGCCGACGACACCGAGCAGCTTTGGCACAAGGTGTGGTGGGCGCTGCATTATGGCGGCCGCGGCGGCCCGGCGGTGCTGGCGCTGTCCGCGCTCGACATCGCGTTGTGGGACCTCAAGGCGCGGCGGGCATCGCTGCCGCTGTGGCGGCTGCTCGGCGGCTTCGACCGCCGGGTGCCCTGCTATGCCGGCGGCATCGATCTCGATCTGCCGCTCGATGGCCTGCTCAAGCAGACCGACGACAATCTTGCCAAGGGCTTTCGCGCCATCAAGATGAAGGTCGGCCGGCCGAGCCTTGCATCCGACGTGGCGCGCGTGAAGGCGATGCGCGGCCATCTCGGCGACGAGTTTCCGCTGATGGCCGATGCCAACATGAAATGGACCGTCGAGGAAGCGATCCGCGCCGCGCGCGCCCTGCAACCGTTCGACCTGACCTGGCTCGAGGAGCCGACGATTCCGGACGACGTCGCGGGACACGCCCGCATCGTGCAGGCCGGCGGCGTGCCGATCGCGGCCGGCGAGAACCTGCGCAGCCTGTGGGAGTTCAAGCCGTATATCGCCGGCGGCGCGCTGTCCTATGCCGAGCCCGACGTCACCAATTGCGGCGGTGTGACCAGCTTCATGAAGGTCGCCCGGCTCGCCGAGGCCTTCAATATTCCCGTCACCAGCCATGGCGCGCATGACATCACCGTGCATCTGCTGGCTGCGTGCCCGAACCGGTCGTATCTCGAGGCGCACGGCTTCGGCCTCGACCGCTATATCGAGCACCCGCTGGTTCTGGAGCAGGGCATGGCGATCGCGCCCGATCATCGCCCGGGGCACGGCATCGCCTTCGACTGGAAAGGCCTTGAGCGGCTCAGCGTCGCCTGACGCAGAAACATTTCTGCACACCAAGACGTGACATTCGGAAATGCAGGTCTGCCGGCGCGCGCTAGGCGGCGTCGCGACAAGCTGCTAGCGTTTCGCGCTTCAGATTGCCCAAAGCGCGATGAGATCATCGCGCTTCGGCTCATTGTCTGAGCATGATCTTTTCGGAAAACCGCTTCACACTTTTCCGGATCATGCTCTAGCGTTAAGGGATCGGAGCAAATGGACAACCGTAGTGATGTTTGGCGCGGCGTCGACGCGATCAAGCCGCGTTTCATCGAATTGAGCGACCGGGTCTGGGCGATGCCCGAGGTCTGTTACACCGAGGCGCGCTCATCCGCCGAACATCTGGCCGAACTGCGCCATCAGGGTTTTCGCATCACCGAGAACGTCGCCGAGATCCCGACCGCGGTGATGGGCGAATGGGGCGAAGGCGGCCCGGTGATCGCCTTCCTCGGCGAATATGACGCCCTGCCCGGGCTCAGCCAGGAGGCCGGAATCGCCGAGCATCGCCCGGTCGAAAGCGGCGGCCACGGCCATGGCTGCGGACATAATCTGCTCGGCTCCTCCGCGCTGCTCGCCGCGACCGCGGTGAAGGACTGGCTGGCCGCCAACAAGGTGCCGGGGCGCGTGCGCTATTACGGATGTCCTGCCGAGGAAGGCGGCGCGGCAAAGGCCTTCATGGTGCGCTGTGGCGCGTTCGAGGACGCCGACATCGCCATCACCTGGCATCCGCACAGTTTTTGGGAGGTGGCGGTGACGCCGTCGCTCGCCAATACCCGCGCCGATTTCACGTTCATCGGGCGCACCTCGCATGCGGCAGCCTCGCCGCATCTCGGCCGCAGCGCGCTCGATGCGGTGGAATTGATGAATGTCGGCGTCAACTACATGCGCGAGCACATGCCGAGCGACGCCCGGGTGCACTACGCACTGCTCGACACCGGCGGCATCGCGCCCAACGTGGTGCAGGCCCATGCCCGGGTGCGCTATTCGATCCGCGCCCGCGACCTGCCCGGCATGAACGAGCTGGTCGAGCGCGTGCACAAGATCGCACAGGGCGCGGCGCTGATGACCGAGACCAAGGTGGAGATGAAGATCATCTCCGCGGTCTCCAACATCCTGCCCAACACGCCGCTGGAACAGACGCTGCACCGGATCATGGAAGAGCTCGGCCCCCCGCATTTCGACGATGCCGACAAGGATTTCGCCGGCAAGATCCGCGCGACCCTGACCGACAAGGACATCGCTTCGGTCTATTATGCGATCGGCATGGAGCCGACCGACCGGCCGCTCGCCGATTTCCTGGTGCCGATCGACGCCACGCGCAATCCGCTGATCGGCTCGACCGACGTCGGCGACGTCAGCTGGGTGGTGCCGACCGTGCAGGTCCATGCACCGACGGTTGCAATCGGCACGCCGTTCCACACCTGGCAGGTTGTGGCGCAGGGCAAGACGCCGGCCGCGCACAAGGCGATGGTGCAGGCCGCCAAGGCGATGGCAGGCCTCGGCGTCAAGGCGCTGATGGAGCCGGAGCTGATCGCGGCCGCCAAGGCCGACCTCAAGAAGCGGACCACAAGAACGCCTTATGTCAGTCCGCTGCCGGCGAATGTTGCACCGCCGTTGGACATGTCGATCGCCTGAGAACCGCGTGTGCGGGCCGGACCTGCTCTCCGGGATCAAGCAATCGCATATCCCCATCGTCATGGCCGGGCTTGTCCCGGCCAACCACGACATTCTCACGCGGAAACGGAGACGTGGATGCCCGGCACAAGGCCGGGCATGACGAGTTTGCGGAGGGATCGCTTCAGACGCGAACTCCGGCCTGCGTGGCAAAAAAGCATCTCGGAACAAAGGATAACGAACAAATTTTCCGCACTGCGAGGCGCGCAAGGGCGCGCTTTTGGCGCCGATCTGCTGAACCGGTGTGCGGCAAGGGGAGGTTCTGCACAAGCGATAGCCAAAAGACCTAGGCGCTGAAGGGCGGGAGGCGTTGACCTTCGCGGTCATTCGGTGTGCCATCCTGCCGCCAACACGGCGGCCGGTTCCACGGCCCGCCGCAATAACCAATTGAGCCGGACCGAGGGGACAATGTTCGACAGGAATCTGCGTGGCATGATCGACGACGTGAAGGACGGGCGGATGGATCGCCGCGCCTTCGTCAAGCGAATGATTGCCGTCGGCCTCACCGCGCCGATGGCCAACCAGATCCTTGCGATCGGCGGCGTCGCGATGGCGCAGAGCCCGAATCCCTACAAGCCGACCAAGCGCGGCGGCGGCGGTCCGCTGAAGCTGTTGTGGTGGCAGGGCCCCACCCTGCTCAATCCGCACTTCGCCACCGGCACCAAGGACCAGGACGGCTCGCGACTGTTCTACGAACCGCTGGCAAGCTGGGACGTCGACGGCCATCTCAACCCGATCCTCGCCGCCGAAATCCCCTCGATCCAGAACGGCGGGCTTTCCAAAGACGCCAAGTCGGTGGTCTGGAAACTCAAGCCCGGCGTCAAATGGCATGACGGCAAACCCTTCACCGCCGACGACGTCGTGTTCAACTGGGAATATGCCACCGACCCCGCGACCGCAGCCGTCTCGAGCGGGACCTATTCCGGCATGACCGTGGAGAAGGTCGACGACCTCACGGTCCGCATCAAGTTCAAGGATCCGACGCCGTTCTGGGCCAATGCGTTCGTCGGCGCCTATGGCTGCATCATCCCAAAGCATTTGTTCGCCGAGTACAAGGGCAGCAAGTCGCGCGAGGCGCCGAACAATCTGAAGCCGGTCGGCACCAGCCCCTACAAGTTCGTCGAGTTCAAGCCGGGCGATCTGGTGCGCGGCGAGATTAATCCCGATTACCACATGCCGAACCGGCCCTATTTCGACACGATCGAGATGAAGGGCGGCGGCGATGCGGTGTCGGCGGCGCGCGCGGTGATCCAGACCGGCGAATATGACTTCGCCTGGAACATCCAGGTCGAGGACGAGGTGCTGCTGCGGCTGGAAAAGGGCGGCAAGGGCAAGACGCTCTATGCCGTCGGCGGCGACATCGAATTCATCGCCATCAACTTCACCGACCCGAACACCGAGGTCGACGGCGAACGCTCGTCGATCAAGACCAAGCATCCGATCCTGTCGGATCCGGCGGTGCGCAAGGCGCTGGCTCTGCTGGTCGACCGCGACTCCGTCAAGAAGGCGATCTACGGCCGCGCCGGCCGCGCCACCGCCAATTATCTCAACGGCCCCGAGGAGTTCGTTTCCAAGAACACCAGATGGGAGTTCTCGGTCGAGAAGGCGAGCGCGCTGCTCGAACAGGCCGGCTGGAAGGTCGGCTCCGACGGCATCCGCGAGAAGGACGGCAAGAAGCTGAAGCTGCTGTACCAGACCTCGATCAACGGCCCGCGGCAGAAGACCCAGGCGATCGTCAAGCAGGCCTGCCAGAAGGCCGGCATCGACGTCGAGCTGAAGTCGGTGGTGGCCTCGGTGTTCTTCTCCTCCGACGTCGCCAACCCCGACACCTATTCCAAGTTCTACGCCGACATCGAGATGTTCCAGATCCCGATGACACAACCCGACCCGGGCCTGCACATGCGCCGCTATCTGTCGCGCAATGTCGCGACCAAGGAGAACAAGTGGCAAGGGCAGAACTTCCCGCGCTGGGTCAACAAGGATTTCGACGCCGCGATCGAGGCGGCCGATACCGAGACCGATCCGATCAAGCGGGCCGAGCTCTACATCAAGTGCAACGATCTGATGTGGCAGGACACGGTGGTGATCCCGGTGATGCACCGCCTCGCGGTGGAAGCCTGCTCCAACACGGTGCGGCCCGCGCTCTCCGGCTGGGCCAACCAGACCGACAATCTGCAAGACTGGTATCGTGAAACCTGAGACACGGGGACAGGTTCGGAGTTTGAGTAGGTGCATCTTCTCCCTCTCCCCGTTCTTACGGGGATGAGACGAGCGGAGCTCGCTCTTGGAGGGTTGGGGTGAGGGGCTTTCGCAGCAAACACCGTGAAAGATGAGTTCGTGGAGACTCCCCCTCACCCGAATTCAAGCCGTGCTTGAATTCCGACCTCTCCCCGCACGCGGGGCGAGGTGAAGCTCGCCTTTCGACTGGAAGCAAGATCAACGTGCTCAAGGTGCGAGCGTTAGTTAGATGATCTCTCGATGAGTCAATATATCCTGCGTCGCCTGATGATCGCGATCCCGAGCCTGCTCGGGATCTCGCTCGTGCTGTTCGTCGTGCTGGCGCTCGCGCCGGGCGATCCGTTCAGCGAGCTCGCGACCAATCCGAACGTGCCGCCCGAGGTGCAGGCCGCGCTGCGCGCCAAGTTCGGCCTCGACGACCCGATCTATCTTCGCTACCTGCACTGGCTCGCGGCGATGGCGCAGGGCGACTGGGGCTTCTCCTTTGTCAGCCGGATCAATGTCGACACGCTGATCCTGCAGCGGCTGCCGACCACGCTCTACGTGATCGGCTCGGCGCAGCTGCTGGCGCTGTTGATCGCGATCCCGGTCGGCGTCTATGCCGCCACCCGGCCCTATTCGATCTTCGACCAGCTCGCCAACACCTTCGCCTTCATCGGCTTCTCGCTGCCGACCTTCTTCACCGGCATCCTGTTCATCCTGGTATTCTCGGTGAAGCTGGACTGGCTGCCCTTCGTCTACACCGACGTGCCGGGCAGCGGCATTCCCTGGCTGCTGGAGATGGTCCGGCAGGCGATCATGCCGGTGATGGTGCTCGGCCTGTTCCAGGCGGCGTCGATGACCCGCTTCGTGCGCTCGGCAATGCTCGACGTGATCCGGCTCGACTATGTCACCACCGCCCGCGCCAAGGGGCTCGGGCAAGCCAAGGTGATCGTCAAACACGTGATGCGCAACGCGATGATCCCGGTCGTCACGCTGATTGCGCTGCAAATGCCCGCCGTGTTCGGCGGCGCCATCGTCACCGAGCAGATCTTCCGGATTCCCGGCATCGGCTCGCTCCTGATTTCCTCCATCCTCGCCAATGACACGCCGGTCGTGATGGCCGTGACCTTCGTCTTCGCGTGTCTCGTGGTGCTGTTCAACCTGATCGCAGATGTCCTCTATGGCTGGCTTGACCCTCGCATCTCCTTCCGCTGAGCGGCGCGGCTATTCGCCCTGGCGCGAAACCTGGCGGCGCTACCGCCGGCACCGTCCGGCCGTGGTCAGCGCCGTGCTGCTGCTGCTGCTGATCGCAGCCGTCGTGATCGGTCCGTTCGTCTGGCGCGTCTCGATCAGCGACATGGACGTCGTGGCCGGCCTGCAGGGCCCCTCGCTGGCGCACCCGTTCGGCACCGACGATCTCGGCCAGGACCTGCTCGCCCGCATGATCTATGGCGGGCGCATCTCGCTCGCGGTCGGCCTCGCCGCGATGCTGGTCTCGGTGTTCGTCGGCACGCTGATCGGCGCCCTCGCCGGCATGTCGCGCGGCGCGCTCGGCTATGCGCTGATGTGGCTGACCGATCTGTTCCTGTCGTTGCCGCAGCTGCCGTTGCTGTTGATGCTGATCTACCTGTTCCGCGACGGGCTGAAGGCGATGTTCGGCCCCGAGGGCGGCATCTTCATCCTGATCGTACTGGTGATCGGCGGCCTGCGCTGGATGCCGGTCGCGCGCCTGGTGCGCGCCCAGTTCCTGTCGCTGCGCGAGAAGGAATTCGTCGAGGCGGCGCGCGCGCTCGGCGCGAGCCCGGTGCGCCAGGTGGTGCGCCACATCCTGCCCAACGCGCTGGGCCCCGTGATCATCGCCGGCACGATCGACGTCGCCGCCGCCATCATCGCGGAATCGACGCTCTCGTTCCTCGGCCTCGGCTTCCCGCCGGATACGCCGACCTGGGGCCGCATCCTCTATGACGCCAAGGATTTTCTCGACATCGGCCCGCATTGGGCGCTGTTCCCGGGTGGCGCGATCTTCATCGCGGTGGTCGCCATCAACTTCATCGGCGACGGGCTGCGCGACGCGCTCGACGCGCGCAAGGTGATCTGATGGCGCTGCTCGACATCAAGGGCCTGAAAACCCATTTCACCACCGACGACGGCATCCTCCAGGCGGTCGACGGCATCGACATCAGCATCAACCGCGGCGAGACGCTGTGCGTGGTCGGCGAATCCGGCTGCGGCAAGACCGTCACCGCGATGTCGATCCTGAAGCTGATCGCCATGCCGCCGGGCAAGATCGTCGAAGGCGAGATCATCTTCGAGGGCCGCGACCTGGTGCCGCTGACCAGCCACCAGCTCGACGACATCAGGGCCAAGGAGATCGGCTTCATCTTCCAGGAGCCGATGACCTCGCTCAATCCGGTGCTGACCATCGGCGAGCAGATCGCCGAGAGCCTGCGCCGCCACGAGGCGGTGACCAAGAAGCAGGCGCTCGAGCGCACCATCGAGATGCTGAAGCTGGTGCAGATCCCCAACGCCGGGGGCCGCGTGCATCATTATCCGCACCAGTTCTCCGGCGGCATGCGCCAGCGCGTGATGATCGCGATGGCGCTGGCGTGCCGGCCCAAGCTCGTGATCGCGGACGAGCCGACCACCGCGCTCGACGTCACCATCCAGGCGCAGATCCTCGACCTGTTGCAGGACATGAAGGAACGCTTCGGCATGGCGGTGATGCTGATCACGCACGCGATGGGCGTGGTCGCCGAGACCGCGCAGCGCGTCGTCGTGATGTACGCCGGCAAGGTGGTGGAGGAGGCGCCGGTCGACGAACTGTTCGGCAATCCCGGCCATCCCTACACCCAGGGCCTGATCCGCTCGATCCCGCGCATCGATCTCGACGCCGCGCACAAGACGCGGCTGGAGGCGATCGGCGGCTCGGTGCCGATCCTGATCAATCCGCTGCCCGGCTGCCGCTTTGCCGCCCGCTGCAAATACGCCATGAGCATCTGCACCGAAAAGGAGCCGCGGCTGCGCGAGATCGCGCCCGGCCACCGCATGGCCTGCCACCTCGGAGACGCGTCATGACCGAGCCGCTGCTGCGCGTTTCCAATCTGAAGAAGCATTTTCCGGTGCTGGGCGGCCTGCTCTCGCGCGAGGTCGGTCAGGTCTATGCGGTCGACGGCGTGTCGTTCTCGGTCAACCGCGGCGAGACACTGGGGCTGGTCGGTGAATCCGGCTGCGGCAAGTCGACCACCGGCCGCTGCGTGCTGCGGCTGATCGAGCCGACCTCGGGCGAGGTCGTGTTCGACGGCCGGAGCGTCACCGGCCTCGGCGGCGGCGACCTGCGCGCCATGCGGCGGAACATGCAGCTCGTGTTCCAGGACCCGTTCGCCTCGCTCAATCCGCGCATGACGGTCGGCGCGATCCTCGGCGAGCCCTTCATCATCCATAACCTCGTGAGCTCGGCCAGCGAGCGCGAGGACCGCGTCGCGAGCCTCCTGGTCAAGGTCGGGCTGAAGGCCGAGCACATGCGCCGCTACCCGCACGAATTCTCCGGCGGCCAGCGCCAGCGCATCGCGATCGCCCGCGCGCTGACGCTGGAGCCGAAGCTGATCGTGTGCGACGAGCCGGTCTCCGCGCTCGACGTCTCGATCCAGGCCCAGGTCATCAACCTGCTCGAGGATCTGCAGGCCGAGCTGAACCTGACCTATCTGTTCGTCGCCCACGATCTCTCGGTCGTGGAGCACATCTCCGACCGCGTCGCGGTGATGTATCTCGGCCGCATCGTCGAGCTCGCCAAGGCCAGCGATCTCTACCGCAACCCCCAGCATCCCTACACCAAGGCGCTGCTCTCGGCGGTGCCGGTGCCGGATCCCAAGGCGAAGCGCGACCGCATCCGCCTGAAGGGCGACGTGCCGAGCCCGATGAATCCGCCCAAGGGCTGCCACTTCCACACGAGATGTCCAATCGCCGAGGAGCGCTGCCGGCAGAGCGCGCCGGAGTTGCTGGAAGGCAGGAACGGGCATTCCGTGGCGTGCCATCTGGCGTAGGTCGCGCGCCAGATGCGATAGCCAGCCGGCGGGAGCGCACCGCCAAAAATATCGAAAACAACCCCATGCAAAGTAGCCGGCGGCTGCGGGCGTTCGACACGGCACTTGACATGTCGGGCAAATCAGCGGCATCATTCGATAATTCCGAAATAATGGCGACGATAGTTGAATCACGTCGTCAGACGTTAACGCCGCTTGGTCTTGGTCCGCGGCTTCGGTCCGGCCTTTGTCTTGATCTTCCGCCGCGGTGCAGGCGCGACGGCGTCCTCCACCTCATTCACCTCCGTCCGCAGCGTCTCGAGCAGCCAGTCGCGAAACGCGCGCATGCCCGGCGTCACCTCGCGCGACTTCAGCCAGGTCAGCCAATAGGATCCCGCCGGGACCTCGGCCGCGAACGGCCGCAGCAGCCGGCCGGAGACCAGCTCATTTTCGAACATCGCGATCGGCACCAGCCCGACGCCGACGCCGCGCGCGGCGGCCTCGGCCATCGCGACCGAACTGTCGAAGATCGGCCCCTGGATTTTCGGACACGGCGCGCCGGCGACCGCAAACCATAGCGGCCATTCCTCGGCGCGGTAGGACCGCAGCAGGAATTCCTGCGCGAGATCGGACGGCTTGCGCAGCCGGTCCGCCGCGTCGGGGCAGCACACCGGCGAGAGCGGTGCGGACAACAGATGGATCGCCTCGGTGCCGTGCCACGAGCCGTCGCCGAAGCGCAGCGCGAGATCGAGCCCGTCGCCTGCGATGTCGACGCGGTTGTTGTTGGTGAGCAGACGCAAATCGATATAGGGATGCGCGCGCTTGAAGCGGTCGACCCTTTGCAAGAGCCATCCGGTCGCGAACGTCGTGACGCAGCCGACGGTCACGACCTCGCGCGTGCCCTTGGCCTCGATGCGGTCGATCGCGGCGCCGATCCGGTCGAGCGCGTCTGACAGCACCGGCAGCAGCGCCAGCCCCTCGTCGGTGAGCACCAGCCCGCGCGGCAGCCGGCGGAACAGGCTCGTGCCTAGGAGATCCTCGAGCTGCTTGACCTGATGGCTGATCGCAGTCTGCGTCACGCGCAGCTCCAGCCCGGCGCGGGTGAAGCTGAGCAGCCGCGCGGAGGCCTCGAAGGCGCGCAGCGCGTTCAGCGGGAGATGCCGGCGCACGGCGTCATGACCAAGTTTTCCTCATGTCTCGCTGTATAAATGATTGTTTGTGCGCCGTCACGCCGCCCGGCAGGTTCGCGCCGCCAACGGGAGATTCGACATGCTGACGAGACGGACATTTGGATTGTGCGCGCTGGGCCTTGCGGCGTCCTGCACTTTGCCGCGGCAAGGCGCAGCGGCAGGACCAGGCGAGCCGGCGCAGCGGCTGCAGCAGGAGTTTGCGCGCATCGAGCTGGCAACCAGCGGCCGGCTCGGCGTCGCCGCGCTCGACATGGAGACGGGATTGCGCGCAAGCCGGCGCGGCGACGAGCGGTTCCCGATGTGCAGCACCTTCAAGGCGTTGGCCTCGGCCGCGGTGCTGCACCGGGTCGACCGCGGCGAATCCAGCCTCGATCAGCGCGTGCAAATCGAGGCCAAGGATATCTTGGCCTACGCGCCGGTCACCAAGGCGCACGTCGGATCGGCCATGACTCTGTCCGAACTCTGCGCGGCCGCCATCACGCTCAGCGACAACACCGCCGCCAACCTGCTGCTGCGGGAGATCGGCGGGCCCGCCGGCTTTACCAGCTTCTTCCGCACCATCGGCGACAATGTCAGCCGGCTCGACCGCTGGGAGGTGGAGCTGAACGAAGCCGTGCCCGGCGACCCACGCGACACCACGAGTCCTGTCGCGATGCTGAAGGATTTGCAGCGCGTGCTGCTCGGCGATGTCCTGTCCGCTGCCTCGCGCCAGAAACTGATCGACTGGATGGTTGCCAACAAAACCGGCGACGCAAGGCTGCGTGCCGGCGTGCCCCGCGACTGGCGGGTTGGCGACAAGACCGGCACCGGCGAGCGTGGCACCTACAACGACATCGGCGTGTTCTGGCCGCCCGGCCGCAAGCCGATCGTGGTGACGGTTTACCTGACCGGGGCAAGTGCCCCCATGGAGAAGTGCAACGAGGTGATCGCCAATGTCGCGCGCGCCGTCGCCAATGCGAGCACCGGGCAAAGCGGCTGAACCAGCGACGCCGCGGCCGGCGTCGCCGACAACGTCAGGTCGGCCAGCGACCAAGCAAGTCGCTCGCCGCCTCGAACAACGCTGCAACGCGCAACAGTTCGGCATCGGCCCGGAAGCGGCCGACCAGGTGCAGTCCGATCGGCAGGCCGTCGCGGCCGAAACCTGCGGGGATGCTGACGGCGGGATGACCTGTCATGTTGAACAGCATGGTCCAGGGAAACCAGTGCGGCCGCACGCTGTCGAAACTCCGGCCGTCGATCTCGATCGTGCCGAACAGGTCCTGGTCGATCGGCAGAGCCGACCGGGTCAAGGTCGGCATCGCCAGGAGATCGCCGCGCGCGAACAACGACTGCACCCGGCGGAACAGCGCGGTGCGCTCGAACATCGCCCGCTGGTAGTCGACACCGCTGACCTGCGCCACCAGCGCGAGCTGCTTCAGGAAGGTTGCACTGAGATCATTTTGATGATCGGCCGCGAGCTTCTCGAAGCGGGTGCGCCAGACTGTGTGATTGATCGCACGCCAGATCGGCTCGATGTCAAAGCCGTCGCCGGAAAACTCTTCGAGCGCGGCGCCGAGGCTCGCCAGACGGTCGAGGCTTGCCTTGAACGCCGCGGCCACATCGGATGTGACCGGACGCCCCGGCGGCGACAGGCAGAACAGCACCCGCCGGCCCTTGAGGTCGCCGCGCGGCGCGGCAAGCCCGAGATAGTCAGGCACCGGCACCCCGATCGACCAGGGATCCGACGGATCCTCTCCCGCCATCGCCTGCATCATCAGCGCCGTATCGGCAACGGTGCGCGTGGTCGGCGTGACATAGGTCTGGTTGCCGAAAGCGTCCTGCACCTGGCTATGCGGGATCACCCCGTTGGTCTGCTTGATTCCGACCACGCCGTTGCAGGCGGCGGGAATCCGGGTGGAGCCGCCGCCATCGGTCGCAACCGCCAGCGGCGCGATGCCGCTCGCGACGGCCACCGCCGCGCCGCCGCTGGAGCCGCCACTGGACCGCTCGGCACTCCATGCATTGCGCGTCCGCCCGAACAGCGGCGAATCGGTCAGGCACTTGCTGCCGAACTCCGGCGTCGTGGTCTTCCCGATCAATATGCCGCCCTGGGCATGGAGGCGGGCCACCGCGACGGCGTCATTGTCGGGCACGTTGTCGCGGTACGGTACCGCGCCGAAGGTGGTCCGGACACCTTTGGTGTTGACGATGTCCTTCACGGTGAAAGGGATGCCGTGGAGCAGACCGGTCGGCTCACCAGCCGTGATTTGCCGCTCGGCGGCTTTCGCCTGCGCCATCGCCGCATCGCCGCACAGCGTGATGAAGCAGTTCAATTCGGGTTGCAGCCGCTCGGCACGGGCGAGCACCGCGCGCGTAACCTCGACAGGCGAAACCTCCTTGCGGGCGATGCGCCCACGAAGCTCAACGGCAGACAGCAGACACAGATCGTCGCTCATTTAGGCAAGGACTCGCGTCAGATAGGGTCGACGCCCGCATCGTGCCGCGCGGCAGGCGGCAAGTCCATCGGCTCGGACGCATGGCGAAATGCCACGGAGCCGCGACGGCGCATGGCCTGCCGAGTAGGCGGGGCTTTCCCGGCCGCGCGGCTTGGCAGCGACGGAGGATCATGCGACGCTCGAACCGAATGGCGCTGCTGTCAGCATGACGGAGGACCACGCCTTGTATCGCCGCATCGCCCTCGCCGCGCTGATCGTTGCCGGCAGCGTGCACGGCAGCCTCGCGGCGCCCGATCCGGCGCGGTGCCGCGAGCTGATCCGCAAATACGAAACCGACAAGGCCCAGCTCAGCGCGATCGAGATCTCGCTGTCGCTGTTTGCGGCCGCCAATGCCGATTGCATCAACCTTGCCACCGAGCTGCTCGATCACGGCGCCTCGGTCGATGCGCGGGACCGGATGGGCGCAAGGCCGCTGAGCCATGCCGCCCGCTCCGGCCATCTTGCCATGGTCGACCTGCTGCTGGCGCGCGGCGCGCCGGTCGATGCACGCAACCTCGCGGGATCGACCGCGCTGTACTTTGCTGCCGAGCGCGGCCATGTGGCGATCGTGCAGCGCCTGATCGACCGCGGCGCCGACGTCAATCTCACCGGACGCAGCAGCGCCTCCCCGGTCGCGGCCGCGGCCTATGCCGGCAGGGACATGGTGGTGCGCATGCTGCTGGCGCACGGCGCCGACGGCCGCAAGGCCGACGACACCGGCAAGCCGCCGGTCGTCTACGCCGCGGCCGGCGGCCAGCTCGGCATCGTCAAGCAACTGCTCGCGCGCGAGATCGACATCAACGCGCGCTACGCCAACGATCTGACGCTCCTGATGTGGGCGGCCGGGCCTGACGAGACTGTGCCGGAGGCGCAAGCGCTGGAGGTCGTCTCATATCTGCTGGACGCCGGCGCCAAGGTCGACGACCGCGATGCGCGCGGCCGCACCGCGCTGATGATCGCCGCCGAAGGCAACCATCCGGCGATTGCCAGGACACTGCTGGCGCACGGCGCCGACCCTGCGCTGGCCGACAAGGCCGGCAAGCACGCCGCCGATCTCACCATCCTGTCGGCGCTGCGCGAAGAGCTGACGCCGCGCTGAGGCGACTTGCTCGGACGTCATGGCCGGGCTTCTTGTTTAGCCCGGACAGATCACTGACGGGTGTTCGGAGACATAGCTGACACATCAACATTGGCTGGATTGGTCCGATTCGGGAGGCCGTCCATGCCTTGGAGTGAGGTGTCAGTGATGGATCAGCGCCATGAGTTTGTGCGGCTTGCTTTGCAAGAGGGGGCCAACCGGCGCGAGCTCTGCCGTCGGTTCAACATCAGCCCTGACGTCGGCTACAAGTGGCTGCGGCGCTGGCAGGCCGGCGATCGGGAGCTGGCCGACCGTTCCCGGTGCCCGCATGCGATGCCCAAGCGCAGCGAGGCCGCGGTCGAGGCAGGGGTCCTGGCTGTGCGCGACAAGCATCCGGCTTGGGGAGCACGCAAGATCGCCCACTGCCTGAAGCGGAGCGGGCAGACGGTGCCTGTGCCGTCGACGGTGCACCGGATCCTGTGCCGGAACGGGCGGGTCAAACCGAGCGAGAATGCACCGCCAAATCCAGGGCATCGCTTCGAGAAGGAGGCTCCCAATCTGCTGTGGCAGATGGACTTCAAGGGCCACCTGCCGCTCGCCAACGGGACGCGGTGTCATCCGCTGACGGTCGTCGACGATCACTCGCGCTATGTGCTGTGCCTGAAGGCCTGCGCCGACGAGCAGCGTCTCACCGTGCAGGACCACCTGACGACGACGTTCCGCTGCTACGGCCTGCCGGAGGCGTTCTACACCGACAACGGCTCACCCTGGGGCGATACGTCCGGCATTCGCTGGACCGGACTGAAGGTGTGGCTGCTCAAGCTGGGCGTCAGGGTCGTGCATGCCAGGCCTTGCCACCCGCAGGCCCGCGGCAAGAACGAACGCTTCCATCGCACCCTGAAGGCCGAGGTCTTTGCAATGCGCCGCTTCCGCACCCTCCCGGAAGTCCAGCGTGCCTTCGATGCCTGGCGGCCGGTCTACAATCTGCAGCGTCCCCACCAGGGCCTCGATATGCACGTTCCCGCCGATCGCTTCCGACCGAGTATCCGTGCCATGCCGGCCCGCGTCCCGAACGTCGAATACGACAGCGGCGAGATCGTGCGCAGGGTCTCATCGACGAGACCCTACATCTCCTTCAAGGGACGCTTCTGGAAGGTTCCACAGGCCTTCGCGCGCGAACAGCTTGCCATCCGGCCGCTGGATCGCGACGGTCACTACGGAATCTTCTTCGCCAGCTGGCAGGTCGCATCGATCGACTTGACCAATGGCCAACCTGTCAGTGATGTGTCCGAACAGGTGTCAGCCATGTCTCCGGACTAAACACTTGTCCCGGCCATCCACGTCTTCTTTTGCCTGGATATCAAGACGTGGATGCCCGGGACAAGCCCGGGCATGACGAGTGTCCGCAGCTATAGCCCCGCCAGATAGTCCACCAGTGCGGCAAGGTCGTCGGGCGACGTTGCCAGCATCAGGTCGGACATGCCGGGATTGTTGCCGCGCGCGCGGGTGCGGAAATCGGCGATGGTCTTGGCGAGGTAGTCGCGCCCCATCCCGGCAAGCCGCGGCACGGTGCCGTCGCCCTGGAAGCGATCGAGATGGCAGGCCGGACAGCCGACCGAAGCGCTGGCACTGAGCGCCTTCGCCGCGACGTCCTTGGACGCACGCGGCTGGCCGAGGTCAGGCCACGGCTTCTGCGAAAAATATTCCGCGATCGCCAGCATGTCGTCGCGCTCGAACTGCGTCGCGATCGGCTGCATGATATCGCTCTTGCGATCGCCGCGCTTGAAATCGCGGAGCTGGATATAGAGATAGCCGGCCTGCTGGCCCCAGATCGTCGGAATGGTCTTGTCGACGGGCTTGCCGTCTTCGCCGTGGCAACCGGTGCAGACCTGCGCCTTCTCTTCGATCGTCTCCGCGCGCGCCTGTGACGCAACCAGCAACAGCGCGGCGCAGCAAATCATCCATTTACCGAACATTAGCTCATCCGAACAAAGCCGAAGCGGGACCGAACGGGTCCCGCCTCGCCGTCAATGTTTGCACGCGTGATGATACATCGCGCCTTGGCTCAGTCGAGCGTGAAGGCGATGATGTTGTTGCCACGCTTGAAGTCGACCTGGGTGTTACCGCCTGCGCCGACCACGACATATTGCTTGCCGCCAACCATGTAGCTCGACGGCGGCGCATTGACGCCGGCACCGGCGCGGAAGCTCCACAGCTCCTTGCCCGTGGAGGAATTATAGGCCGCGAACTTGCCATTGCCTTCACCGGTGAACACCAGACCGCCGGCGGTAGCCAGAATGCCGCCGATCATGGGTTCGGGTGTCTTGACCTGCCATTTGATCTTGCCGGTGTTGTAGTTTACCGCGGTGATGTTGCCTGACTGCTGTTCACCGGGGATTGCCGTGAAGGCTCCACCCAGCCACAGCTTGCCGTTCGGATAAGGCGAGCTCTCGACACGGTAGTGCATGGGCTGATGCAGGTTGATGGCGTAGGCCAGCTCCTGTCCCGGATCGGTCGCGATCGGCGACCATTCGACGCCACCATTGGCGCCGGGCAGCATGCGCGCGCCTTCCTTGGTCGGCAGCACCCACATATTCTCCTGCGGCACCATCGCCTCGGAGAAGCGGATCAGGCTGCAGTCCTTGCGATCGTGCACATAGATGTGCCCGGTCTTGCCGGCATGGATGACGCCGGGAATCGTCTTGCCGCTCTTGTCCTTGACGTTGACCAGCACCGTCGGGCTGACCGCGTCGAGGTCCCAGACGTCATGGGCGATGTACTGGAAGTGGCAGACATACTTGCCGGTGTCGAGATCGAGCGAGACCAGCGAATTGGTGTAGAGGTTGTCGCCGGGCCGGTTCGACCCGTCGAGGTCGGGCGACGGGTTGCCGACGACGAAGTAGATCCGGTTGGTCGCGAGATCGACCGACGGGTTCTGCCACACGCCGCCACCGAGCTTGGCATAGGGATCGCCGATCTTGGCGAGCATGTCCTTCTCGGCCTGGATATTGCGATGCATGTCACGGCCGGTGGCATCCTTGGTCGCCCAGACACCGACGGAGTTCTCCGGAATGGTGTGGAAATTCCAGAGCTGCTTGCCGGTCTTGGCGTCATAGGCGCGCACGAAGCCGCGGATGCCGTATTCGCCGCCATTGGTTCCGATCAGCACCTTGTCCTTAACCACGGTCGGCGCCATCGTCTCGCTGTAGCCGAGCTCGGGATCGGCGATGTTGGTGGTCCAGACCACCTCGCCGGTCTTGGCATTCAGCGCCATCAGCTTGGAATCAAGCGTCGCCAGATAGACCCGGTCGCCGAGCACCTGGACGCCGCGATTGTTGGGACCGCAGCAATAAACCGTGATCGGGCCCATCTTGTGGGCGTAGTGCCAGAGCTGCTGACCGGTCTTGGCGTCGAGCGCATAGACATGGCTGAACGACGTCGTGACAAACATCACGCCATCGACGACGATCGGAGATGTCTCAAGCGATTCCTTGACGTCGGTCTGGAAGATCCATGCGACGTGCAGGTCCTTCACATTGTCCCGGCTGATCTGCTTGCCCGGATAGAATCGCGTCTGGGCATAGTTGCCGTTGGTGAGCAGGAAATCCCTGCTGTTCTTGTCGGCGGCGTTGAGCTGCTCCTGGGTCACCGGAGAAACATTGGCGTTGCCGAGGACCGACTGCTTCTCCTGCTTGACTTCCTGCGCGATGGCGGCGCCCGACAACAGGCCAACGCCGAGCGCGGCGGCGAATGCCGCAATCCCTCTCACATACATATCTTCCCCCGTTATTTCTTGGTTGCAATATTAGGGATGCGTGTCTGCTACTTCCCTTCGAGGCCCGGTCGCCCTGGCGAGCCCGCAACCCGTTGCATGGCCTGGTTGCGCTGCAATAGACGATCAAAAAAGACGACGACAGGTATCGATGGATGGGTTCCATGTTAGCGCGGTCTTTCACAAAGACAACCGATGCGCTCAATGCGAAGCCGAAGCAGCATGACTTCGCACGATCGAAATGCAGCGATCGCGGGTTGGCCATCAAATCCGAGCGATATCGGGTGCTTCGGACGCCTTCACGCATCGCCGGGCAGATTTGCCTTCGCAGGCGCAGCACGCAAAATGAGACTAAGCGTCAAGCGACGGCATCGCGCGGGACGCCGCGCCGGCTGAGGCCCTGCATGGCTTACCAATAGTCGGCCGGCAACTCCCGGCTGCGCGGCGGATCGGCGCCGGGCCGCGTGCAGGTGAAAGCGGCGCATTTGCAGGCAAAGGACAACGCACGGGTCAGCTCGGCTGCGGAGACGTCGCGCAACTGCGGCTGCGCGATCCGGTCCAACCGATGCAACGCGGCGAGCAGCGCCGCCTGAAAGCTGTCGCCGGCGCCGATCGTATCGACGACGTTGACCACCGGCGCTTCGGCCGCGATCGGTCCTGCCTTGCGATGCCAGGCGCAAGCGCCATCATTGCCGCGCGTAATGACGACGAGCGATGCGCCGCCCGACAGCAGCGTCTCGGCCCGCGCAGCATGGGCCTCGTCACCGAACAGATAGGCGAAGTCGACGTCGGACATCTTTACGATGTCGGCCTTGCCGCAGAACGCCAGCATGCGCGCGCGATAGGCGTCCTTGTCCTTGACGAGGTTCGGTCGGCAGTTCGGATCGAGCGAGATCGTCACGTTCGGCCGCGCATCCTCGATCAAGGCCAGCGTCTCCGCCGCACCCTTGTCATGGACCAGCGTGGTCGAGCCGGTATGCACGCAGGTGACGCCGTCAAGCGCGACCGCATCGCGCCGATAGGTCCAGTTCCGCGACGCGGTGTCGGCGTCGTAGAAGGCGTATTGCGTCTCGGTGCCGGTGACGCGCGCAAAGGCCAGCGTGGCCTGGCGATTGCTCCGCGTGGCGCGACGAAGATCGACGCCGGACGCCGCGGCATGATCGGCGATCATCCTGCCGAAGGTGTCGGTCGAGATGCCGCCGACAAAGCCGGTGGGAACATCGAGCCGGGCGCTGCCGATCGCGATGTTGAGGCAGGAGCCGCCGACGGCGGGCGTCAAGGCCTCACGTCCATCCGCCGTCTTCGACGGCAGGAAATCGATCAGCGCATCTCCGCAACTCAGCAGCATGGGGCAAACCTTACGTCGGCGCTTCGCCGGGCGCCCGCCTCATCGCCTCGCGGCTGTCGCGGTCAAGCTCTCGCAGCATCTTGTGCACGCCGCGCTTCTTGCGGTGGAACTCGGCGAGCTCCGGCCTGGTCCGCTCGCTCAACCGCCCAAGCGCCGACATGCCGGCCATCGCCGCATTGATCGAGTTGTGCGCGCCGCTGGCGACCGCGCCCAGCATCGCGGCGCCGAGCAAGACGGGTTCTTGGGTCTGCGGCAGTGCCACCGTGTAGCCTGTCGTGTCGGCCATGATCTGGCGCACCAGGGGGCTGCGACTCGCGCCGCCGCCGATCACGATGGTCTTGCCGTTGACGGCATGCGCCTGCAACGTGTCGATGACGTCGGCAAGGCCATAGGCCAGCCCGCACAGACCGGCGATGAACAGCCGCTCCAGCGCCGACGCGTCGGTGTCGAGATCGAGCCCTGCGATCACCGCGCGCGAGCCGGGATCGGCATAGGGCGAACGGTTGCCGAGGAACTCCGGCAGAACGTGAACGTTGCGCGCGAGCAACGCCGCAGCACCGGCATTGCCGCTGCGCGCCAGGATGCGCCTCTCGAGATATTCGATGACGTCGACGCCGTCGGTCTTCGCCTCGAGCGCAACCTCGGCATGCGCCGGATGCGACTTGAGCAGGTGATCGATCGCAGCGCCGGCCGCGGATTGGCCGCCCTCGTTCAGCCAGAAGCCCGGCACCATGCCTTCGAAATACGGACCCCAGACGCCGGGCACGAAGCAGGGATCGACCGTCGTCGCCATGATGCAGGCCGACGTTCCCATGATGTAGGCGAGCCGTTGGCAAACATCGACCTCGGCGCCGGAGCCATCGCGGCCGCCGATCGCGCCGACGCCGCCGGCATGGGCATCGATCAGGGAGGCACCGACCGCGGTTCCCGGCAGCAGGCCGAGATCGCGCGCGGCATCCTCGGACAGCCCGCGACCGAGCGGCGAGCCGGGCGGCACGATCTCGCTGCCGATCCGCCCAAAACGGTCGGCCGCGAGCGCCTCGAGCCCGACCCGCTTGAAAAAGGATTCGCTCCAGCCGCCCTCGCCGGCGACATAGGTCCATTTGCAGGTGACCGTGCAGGTCGAGCGCGCCAGCGAGCCGGACGCGCGGAATGAGAGATAGTCGGCAAGATCGAAGAAATGCCCGGCGGCCTCGAAGGTCGCGGGCAGATGCCGCTTCAGCCAGAGGATCTTCGGGATCTCCATCTCCGGCGAGATGGCGCCGCCGACATAGCGCAGCACCTTGTCGCCGGTCGCGTTGACGAATTCGGTTTCATCCATCGCGCGGTGATCCATCCAGACCACGACATTGCGCGCGGGATCGCCCGACGGGCTGACGGTGAGCGGCCGGCCCGCCCTGTCGAGCACGACCAGCGAACAGGTCGCGTCGAAGCCGATGCCTTTGACGTGTTCGGCGGCAACCGCAGCCTCCCGCATCGCACCGCGCACGGAGGCGACGCAGGCCGCCCAGATGTCATCGGACGATTGCTCCACGATATCGCCGGGCTCGTGCCAGACCCGGATCGGATGCCGGGCCGACCCGAGCAGCTTCCCCGACTCGTCGAACACGCCCGCCCGGGCGCTGGTGCTGCCGACGTCCACCCCGATATAGGCTTGCCGCATGACCGCTCTATCTTCCGTTGAGCACGCTCCCCGGGCGCAAGCCTACCAGCAAGTGTAGCCGCCATCGACCAGAACGATGCTTCCGGTCATAAGGCTGGCCGCCTCGGACGCCAGGAACAGCACCACGGAGGCGATCTCGTCAACCTGCCCCATCCGCGCCATCGGGGTTCCACCGATCCAGGCGTCGTACATTCTGGGGCTGTTCTTCACGAAGGCGTTCAGCGGCGTCTCGATATAGGTCGGCGCCACGGCGTTGACGCGAACCCCGCGCGCGCCCCATTCGGCGGCGAGCGATTTCGTCAGGTGATGCACCGCGGCCTTGGAGGCGTTGTAGAAGCACTGTTCCTGCGGCTTGTTGACGATGAAGCCGGACATCGAGCCGACATTGACGATGGTGCCGGATTTCGCCTTCAGCATGTGATTGCCGAAGGCGCGACAGCACCAGAAAGTGCCGTTCAGGTTGACGTCGATGACGTTGA
Organism: Bradyrhizobium sp. USDA 4506; assembly: GCF_054058795.1. NCBI lineage: Bacteria > Pseudomonadati > Pseudomonadota > Alphaproteobacteria > Hyphomicrobiales > Nitrobacteraceae > Bradyrhizobium > Bradyrhizobium sp. USDA 4506. The sequence continues at coordinate 5,121,331 of NZ_JBSSBM010000002.1, forward strand.
GCCAGTGCTCGTCGGTCACGGTTTCCGCCGGCGTCTCGCTGCGGGCGATGCCGGCATTGTTGACGAGAATGTCGACCTTACCGTACTTGCCGACCAGTTCGTCGGCGACCGCGGCGACGCGACCGGAATCCGTCACGTCCATCAGCGCGATGTCGGCGTCAAAGCCCTTGGCCTTCAGCGCCGCCTGCGCGTCATTGGCAACCTTGGCGTCGCGATCGCCGATGATGACCTTGGCGCCGGCTTCGGCGAGCGCCTCGGCGCAAGCGAGCCCGATGCCCTGACCCGCGCCGGTGATGATGGCGGTCTTGCCGCCGAGCCTGAATTTTTCGAGGTACATTTTCTTCTTCCTTAGCTTCTTTTTGAGCATGATCCGTTCGGAAAACCGCTTCACGCTTTGCGCTAACGCGGCCCTCCGGGTCCGGATCATGCTCTACGCGTGAATCGATTTTCCGCTGTCGTCGAAACGGTGGATGCGCGCCGGATCCGGGATCAGCGACACCCGGTCGCCGGGATGCAGATCAAGCTCGCCGACATAGCGCGCGGTCAGCATTCCCAGCGGTCCGGCGTCGACATAGAGGAAGGTGTCGCTGCCGAGATGCTCGGCGACCGAGACGGTGCCGTGCCAGCCGCCCTGCCCGTCGCGCTCGACCCTCAAATGCTCGGGCCGCACTCCGATGGTCGCGGCGCCCTGCTGCTTGGCGATCTCACCGGTGACGAAATTCATCTTCGGCGAGCCGATGAAGCCGGCGACGAACAGGTTGGCCGGCTTCTCATAGAGCTCGAGCGGCGAGCCGTATTGCTCGATCTTGCCGCCGTTCAGCACCACGATCTTGTCGGCCATGGTCATGGCCTCGACCTGGTCGTGGGTGACGTAGATCGCCGTGGTGCCGAGCTGCTTCTGCAACCGCGTCACCTCGAGCCGCATCTGCACGCGCAGCGCGGCGTCGAGATTGGACAGCGGCTCGTCGAACAGGAACGCCTTCGGCTCGCGCACGATGGCGCGCCCGATCGCGACGCGCTGGCGCTGGCCGCCGGAGAGCTCGCGCGGCTTGCGGTCGAGATAGGGCGTCAGATTGAGCGTCGCCGCGGCGGCCTCGACCTTGCGGTTGATCTCGTCCTTGGCGATGCCGGCCATCTTCAGGCCGAACGCGATGTTGCCGCGCACGCTCATATGCGGATAGAGCGCGTAGGACTGGAACACCATCGACAGCCCCCGCTTGGCCGGCGGCACGTCGACCACATTGCGTCCATCGATCAGGATAGCGCCGCCGGTGACATCCTCGAGCCCCGCGATCAGCCGCAGCAGCGTGGTCTTGCCGCAGCCGGACGGGCCGACGAAGACGACGAAGGAGCCGTCGGCGATGTCGAGGTCGGCGCCCTTGATGATGTGGACCGGCCCGAACGATTTTTGCACACCCTGCAGCGTAATCTGACCCATGGCAAAACGCCTTTCTGCTACTTGACCGCGCCGAAGGTCAGGCCGCGGACGAGCTGCCGCTGACTGAACCAGCCGAGCACGAGAATGGGCGCGATCGCGAGCGTCGACGCCGCCGACAATTTCGCCCAGAACAATCCTTCCGGGCTGGAATAGGACGCGATGAAGACGGTGAGCGGCGCGGCCTCGAGTGTCGACAGATTGAGGGTCCAGAACGCCTCGTTCCACGCCAGGATCAGATTGAGCAGCAACGTCGAGGCCAGCCCCGGCACCGCCATCGGCGTCAGCACATAGATCAGCTCGCGGCCGATCGTGGCGCCGTCCATCCGCGCCGCCTCGAGGATGTCCTTGGGGATCTCCTTGAAATAGGTGAACAGCATCCAGATCACGATCGGCAGATTGCCGAGGCACAGGATGAAGATCAGGCCGGAGCGAGTGTCGAGCAGGCCGAAGGTGCGGTAGATCAGATAGATCGGCACCAGCACGCCGACCGGCGGCATCATCTTGGTCGAGAGCATCCAGAGCAGCACGTCCTTGGTCCGCTTGGTCGGCGAGAACGCCATCGACCACGCCGCCGGGATCGCGATCAGCATCGCGATCAGCGTAGAGCCGCCGGCGATGATGATCGAATTGAGCGCATGGTGGAAATAGTCGCTGCGCTCCTGCACCGCGGCGTAGTTCTCGGTGGTCCAGTGGAAGAACAGGAACGAGGGCGGGATCGCGAACGCCTCGAGCTCGGTCTTGAAGCTCGCCAGCACCATCCAGAGGATCGGGAAGAAGATCAGGAAGCCGACCAGCCAGGCCGCCACCGTCGAAATGACCTTGCGCCGTGTCGTGACCATCCGCGCCATGACGTTACGCCTCCAGATTCCGGCCGACGATACGAACGAGGAAGAAGGCGACGATGTTGGCGAGCACCACCGCGACCAGGCCGCCCGCCGAGGCGCTGCCGACGTCGTACTGGATCAGCGCCTGCGAATAGATCAGGAAGGCGATGTTGGTGGTCTGCAGGCCGGGGCCGCCGCCGGTGGTGACGAAGATCTCCGCGAACACCGTGAGCAGGAAGATGGTCTCGATCAGGATCACCACGGTGATCGGGCGCGCCAGATGCGGCAGCGTGATGTAGATGAAGGTCGAGATCGCGCTCGCGCCGTCCATCTCGGCGGCCTCCTTCTGCTCCTCGTCGAGCGATTGCAGCGCGGTCAGCAGGATCAGGGTCGCGAACGGCAGCCATTGCCAGGAGATGATCAGGATCACCGAGAACAACGGCGCGTCGTTGAACCAGTCGATCGCCGGCAGCCCGAACAGATGCGCGATCCAGGCGAACAGGCCCGACACCGGATGCATCAACAGGTTCTTCCAGACCAGCGCGCTCACCGTCGGCATCACGAAGAACGGCGCTATCACCATCAGCCGGACGATCGATAGCCCGACCACCTGCTGGTCGAGCAGCAGCGCCAGCGGCACGCCGAGGATGATCGTGATCGCGAGCACCGAGCCGACCAGCACCAACGTGTTCTGCAACGAGGCGAGGAAGGCCGGATCGGTCAGGAAGTAGCGGAAATTCTCCAGCCCAACGAATGATTCAGAGCCGGGATCGAGCAGATTGTAATGCAGGGTCGCGAAATAGATCGTGAGCGCCAGCGGCACGATCATCCAGATGAACAGCAGCGCCACCGCGGGCGTGAGCAGCGTGCGTGCAAGCAGTTGGGTCTGCTGGGTCGCCATCCCCGCCTCCTTCTCAAGGAAAGGAGCGACCATCCCGCTGCGGGACAGGATGGTCGCAAGTGGCCCAGCTCGGGAGGTCTAAGCTGGTCGGGCGGCCAAGGCGGCTGTCGCGCCCCGGCTTTGTTTCAGGCGTGCTCTACTTGATGTAGCCCGCGCGCTTCATTTCGCGCTCGGTCACGGACTGCGCAGCGGTGAGCGCCGCATCGACGGTGGTCGAACCTGAGAGCGCCGCCGAGAACTGCTGGCCCACCTGGGTGCCGATACCCTGGAATTCAGGGATCGCCGCGTACTGCACGCCGACGTAAGGCACCGGCTTCACCGTCGGCTTGTTCGGATCGGCGGCATCGATCGAGGCCAAGGTCAGCTTGGCGAAGGGGGCGACCTTCAGATAGTCGGGGTTCTTGTACAGCGAGGTGCGCGTGCCCGGCGGCACGTTGGCCCAGCCTTCCTTCGCGGCGACGAGCTTGGTGTAATCCTTGCTGGTCGCCCAGGCGATGAACTTCTCGGCCGCCTCGACCTTCTTCGAACCGGCAGGAACCGCGAGACTCCATGCCCACAGCCAGTTGGCGTTCTTGCCGAGCCCGGTGTTCGGCGCCAGCGCAAAGCCGACCTTGTCGGCGACCGTGGATTCCTTCGGATTGCTGACGAACGACGCCGCCACGGTGGCATCGATCCACATCGCGCATTTGCCGGCGTTGAACAGCGCGAGGTTCTCGTTGAAGCCGTTGGAAGAGGCGCCGGGAGGGCCGGCCTGCTTCATCAGGTCGACATAGGTCGTCAGCGTCTTCTTCCATTCCGGCGAGGTGAATTGCGGCTCCCACTTCTCGTCGAACCAGCGCGCGCCGTAGGAATTGGCCATCGCGGTCAGGAACGCCATGTTCTCGCCCCAGCCGGCTTTGCCGCGCAGGCAGATGCCGTAGACGCCGGCGGACTTGTCGGTCAGCTTCTTGGCGGCGTCGACCACGAAGTCCCAGGTCGGGCTCTCCGGCATCTTCAGGCCGGCCTTGTCGAACAGGTCGGTGCGATACATCACCATCGAGCTCTCGCCGTAGAACGGCGCGGCGTAGAGCTTGCCGTCGACCGAGACCGCATCCTTGATCTTGGGCAAGAGGTCACCGACGTCGTAGTCGGCGCCGAGCTTGTCGAGCGGCACCAGCCAGTTCTTCTTGGCCCAGATCGGCACCTCATAGGTGCCGATGGTGAGCACGTCGAACTGGCCGCCCTTGGTGGCGATGTCGGTGGTCACGCGCTGGCGCAGCACGTTCTCCTCGAGCGTCACCCATTTGACGGTGATGTCGGGATTCTTCGCGGTGAATTCGCTGGTGAGCCCCTGCATGCGGATCATGTCGCCATTGTTGACGGTCGCCACCGTCAGCGTGGTCTGGGCGATCGAGGGGGCAGAGATCAAAACAGCAGCCGCGCCCGCAACGGCGCAAAGGACGTTTTTCAAGGTGACCTCCCTTATGTCACGTTGAGCATATGCCCACGTGTTGAGCGTATGTTCACTCTGTCGCCAAACTTTGTCAAGCGCGCGGGAGCGCCGTCCCGCGCGTTCGCGGGTTCCACTGCACGCTGGAATGGAGGTGTCTGCGGAGATGAAGAAGGGCGCTGAGACCCAGAAGGCAACTTGATTTGCGGCCACAGCGGGACTGCGCTCCCTCGCCCCGTTCTTACGGGGAGAGGGTCGGGGTGAGGGGCTCTTTCCGCGCATACGAAGCGGACGAATGCGCGGAGACTCCCCCTCACCCGGATCGCATCTCCGATGCGATCCGACCTCTCCCCGCAAGCGCAGGGGTGTCCGGGGAAATTCAGGCATAGCGGAGCTCCATCTGGTCAGGTGAGATGGTTGATTTCCGACGGCTGGGGTTGATGGGCGGAGGTTTGTCGATGGCAGCGAGGGATCGACGCGTGAGCAGGAGCTGGCCGACGAGTTCGGCGAACCTGAGCGGGAGCATTTTGATGCAGTTGGTGTGAGCGGCGATGCGCAGCAGCAGGTAGGCAATCATCGCAGCGAGCACCTGAAGGCGGATCGCGTTGTCGTTGGCGCCGAGGAACTTGCGAATATCGAGATGCTGCTTGATCCAGCGGAACAGCAGCTCGATTTGCCATCGGCTCTTGTAGAGGGCGGCGATCTCGACGGCGCTACGGGCAAGGTCGTTGGTCAGGAGTGTGATCTTGCCGCCTTTCTCGCGTCTGATCTTGATGCGGCGGAGCGGGATTGGAAGGCGCGAATCGCCCTTGCTGGTGAGCTTCACCTCGTCATCGGCAAGGATTTCGAAGCCATCCCCGTTACGCTTGCGGATGGCGCGATGCCTGAGCGAGCGAAGACGGATGCTCGTCTTCGCCCGGGTAACGAAGAAAGCCTTGCTATCATTGATCTTCTGCCACCAGTCGAAACGGCAATAGCCCTTGTCAAACACATAGGTGGTGGCGGGCTGGATTGGGGTCTGTCGGCCGATCTCGATGTCATTGACGTTCGCGGCCGTCATCTCGACGCAGGTCGGGACATCGCTCCTTGGGTCGTAGACGACATGCAGCTTCATGCCGCGGATGCGGCCGTTCCACGTCGCCCAACTGCAGACCTTGCCGAGCGGGATCGGACTGGCGTCGATCACCGATGGCGCGTCGCCAGCTGCGGAGTGAAGGCATGGAGATGGTGCGTCTCCGACAGCGCCGCAAAGGTTTGCGCGAAAATGCCGATCGGACGGCGGGCATTGGCATCGGACAACGTCGAGCGCGACAGCTTGCCGGTTCCCAAGTGATAGTGATGCTGCGAATTGGCGTTGAAGCCAGTCACCACCCCGCGCAGACTGCTGTTGCCGCTAAGCTGGGCATAGATCAGCGCCACCAGATGATCCCAGCTCCTGAACGACTTGTCGTAGGCATCCCCGTCCAGACGATCCACAACCGTCTGAAACTGCCGTCGATTGATCGGTTCAAGCAGCCTTCCAAAAATGCTACCGCGATATCGCATGCTCGGCCCTCTGTGTCTCGACAACCAGAAAAGACCGATTTGCCTCGGTCCTGCCGAGCATGCACCGCGACACAGTGAATCATTCCCCGGACACCCCTGCCGCAAGCGGGGCGAGGTGAAGTACGACTCGTGGCGCCTAACGATCCAGCACCGCGCGCGCGGTGGCCTCATCGGTGATGAGGCCGTTGATCACCCGGCCCCCCAATGCGGCCTTGATCGAGGGCACCTTGGCGCCGCCGACCGCCGCGGCGATCGTGGTCGCTTCCGCTGGGATCTGCGGCGGAATGCTGGTCAGGCGCTTGTTGGTGCCGCCCTTGATCAGGCGGCCCTTGGCGTCATAGGCCCAGCCCGTCACCTCGCCGACCGCGCCGAGCCGCATCATCTCCAGCAGCTCCTCGCGGGTGACGAAGCCGTCGACATGGACCTGGGCCTTCTGGTCCATCTGGCCGATGCCGATCAGCCGCAGATCGGCCTTGGCGGCGACCGCCCTCACCCGCGCGATCGGGTCGATGCGCACCATGCGGTCGCGCTCGTCCTCGCTCGACATCAGGAACGGCAGCGGCATCGGGTAATGGCGCGCGCCGGTGCGGTCGGCGAGCCGTCCCACTGTGTCGTAGAAGCTCGCCGAGCCGTCGGCGGAGATGTTGCCGACCAGCGAGACGATCTGGTGATCGGGCCGCTCGATCGGCGAGACCCGCTCGACCGCGGCGCGCACCGCGCGGCCGGTGCCGAGCGCCACGATCACGGGCGTCTCCGAGCGCAGCGTCGTCTCCAGCAGATTGGCGCTGCGCTCGGCGATCCCTGCATTGGACAGCGGCGCCGCCGGATCGGTCGGCACGACGTCGCAATGCACCAGATCGAACCGCGCCTTCAGCCGGGAGGCCAGCTCCATGCAGGCCGCGATGGGATGTTCGAGGCGAAACGTGATCAGCCGCTCCGCCAGGCACAGCGACACCAGGCGCTGCGCCGAGGCGCGCGACACCTGCAGCATTTTCGCAATCTCATCCTGGGTGTGGCCCGCGATGAAATACAGCCAGCCGGCGCGCGCCGCATCGTCGAGGCGAGACTTTTCGTTGTCGGGCGCAGCCATCGTCTTGCGTCAGCCTTCCATCCAGAAATCCGTCATCGCGGCGAAGATTCGATCCGCCCCCGCTTGCCGCAGCAGAGCACTGCCATCCGCCAACCGATAGTGGGCGCCGCCGACAAATCCCCACACTTTCATGCCCGCCGCCTTCGCGGCCATCACGCCGCTGACGCTGTCTTCGATCACGAGCGTGCGGCGCGGCGCGGCGCCCATGGCGCTTGCCGCATGCAGGAACAGATCAGGGGCCGGCTTGCCCTGCCTGACCATCTGCGCGGTGTAGAGCCGCGGCCCGAAGCTGGCGGCGAGGCCGGTCAGCTCCAGCGAGAACTTCACCCGCTCGAGATCGCTCGATGAGGCGACACAATATGGCAGCCGCAATTCCTTGAGCACCGCCGCGATGCCGGCGATCGGCTTCAGCCGGGAGCGGAAGGTCTCACGGACCTGCAGCGCGAGGTCAGGCAGAAACGTCTCGGGCAGCGGCTTTCCCACGCCCCGGCAGTAGTCGACCAGGGCCGCGGTGCTGCGGCCGAGGAAGAGCTCGAGCGCCCGCTCGGTGCTCATCCCGATGCCGGCCTGAACCATCGCCTCGGCAAGGCAGCGGCAGCTCAATTCCTCGCTGTCGACGAGCACGCCGTCGCAGTCGAAGATGACGAGATCGGTCTCGGGAAGCCGCGGATCCATCCCGGCATGAGATCATATGCTCACGCCATGAGCAATAGATCACAGTTTCCGCGCGGAATGCCGCGCCTCAAATGGTCGCGGTGCACCGCCAGGGATGCTGTGCGACAAGGCGAAATGCCGCATGACACACCTCTGATCGCGACCGTCGTCGCGGGCCTCGGCCTCGCTTTTGTCTTCGGAACCATCGCCCAGCGCTTTCGGGTTCCGCCACTGGTCGGTTATCTGCTCGCGGGCGTGGCCGTCGGTCCCTTCACGCCCGGCTTCGTTGCCGATCAGGCGCTGGCAACCGAGCTGGCGGAGCTCGGTATCATTCTCCTGATGTTCGGCGTCGGCCTGCATTTCTCGCTAAACGATCTGTTGTCGGTGCGGGCGATCGCGGTGCCCGGCGCGATTGCGCAGATTGCGGTCGCCACATTGATGGGCCTCGGCCTCGCGCTATTGATGGGCTGGACCGTCGGCGCGGGTCTGGTGTTCGGCCTCGCGCTGTCGGTCGCAAGTACCGTCGTGCTGTTGCGCGCGCTGCAGGAGCGCCGCCTGATGGACACCGAACGCGGCAAGATCGCGGTCGGCTGGCTGATCGTCGAAGACCTCGCCATGGTGCTGGCGCTGGTGCTGTTCCCGGCGGTGGCGAGCTTGCAGGGCGGCGATGGCGCGGCGCTCACCTCCGACCCCCTCGCCGCCCGTTTCGGTCTCGGGCTCACCGGCGTGCTGGTGCTGACGCTGATCAAGATCGCCGTGTTTATCGCGCTGATGCTGGTGGTCGGACGCCGGCTGATCCCGTGGGTCCTGCACTACATCGCGCATACCGGCTCGCGCGAGCTGTTCCGGCTGACCGTGCTCGCGATCGCGCTCTGCATCGCGTTCGGCGCGACCAAGCTGTTCGGCGTCTCGCTGGCGCTCGGCGCCTTCTTCGCCGGAATGATGCTGCGGGAATCGCCGCTCAGCCAGCGCGCGGCCCAGGAGACCTTGCCGCTGCGCGATGCGTTCGCGGTGCTGTTCTTCGTCTCCGTCGGCATGCTGTTCGACCCGATGAGCGTGGTCCGCGAGCCCTGGCCATTCGTCGCGACGCTGTTCGTCATCGTGGTCGGCAAGTCGATCGCCGCCCTTCTGATCGTCGTGCTGTTCTGTCATCCGATGGCAACCGCCTTGATGATCTCGGCGAGCCTCGCCCAGATCGGCGAATTCTCCTTCATCCTGGCCGAACTCGGCGTTGCGCTCAATCTGCTGCCAAAGGCCGGCCGCGACCTGATCCTGGCGGGCGCGATCTTCTCGATCATGCTCAACCCGCTGGTGTTCGCGGTGGTCGACTGGCTGACGTCGCGGCTCGAGAAGCAGCAGACCTCCTCGCCAACCGCCGCGGCTTCTGAACCAATCCCGGTCACCGAATTGCAGGATCACACCATCCTGGTCGGCTACGGCCGGGTCGGCAGCATCGTCGGCGATGCGCTGCATCAACGCAGCGCGCCGTTCCTCGCGGTCGAGGCGTCCGACGACATGGTCGCCAAGCTCAAGGAGTGCGGCATCGAAGCCCTGATGGGCAACGCCGCGCGCGCCAGCGTGCTGCGCGCGACCAATCCGGCCGGCGCGCGATCGCTGGTCATCGCCATTCCCGAAGCCTTCGAGGCCGGCCAGATCGTCGAGCAGGCTCGCGCCGCGAATGCCGATATCCAGATCATCGCCCGTGCGCATTCCGACGCCGAGGTCGATCATCTCAAGGCACTTGGCGCCGACATCGTGATCATGGGCGAGCGCGAGATCGCCCGCGGCATGATCGAGGAGCTCGACAGGGCGCGTCCGGCTGGTATGCGAACGGCCGAGCAGGATTCGGCAGCTTGAGATAGACTGCACCCACCGTACAGATGCGCGCCGCGCGTCACGCGATGAGGGAGATCGAGCGATGGCCTTCAAGAGCCCGCACGTATCGCTGGTGTCGTTCTCGGTCGAGATCGGCGCCGCGGACACGACAAACGTCATGCAGATCGAGACCGACCTGCATCTGAACACCCGTCATCCGAGCTATGACGCGGCCGCCGTGGAGCGGCTGGTGCGTGACGCACAAGCCTATCTCGCCGGCAATGCCGGCCAAGTCACCCGGATCCGGCTGGTCTCCACCCGCGGCGGCCAGACCTGAAGCCTTTTTTATTTGAGCTCTTTGTTTGAGCGTGATCTCCACGCAAACGCTTTGCGTTTGTCGCTAGGGAAAACCGGCTTCCACTTTTCCGGATCATGCCCTAGCCGCCAAGGAATGCCGGCGCCAGATCTTCCTGCACGATGATGTTGGCGGCTTCCGTCGTCAGCTCGCTGCCGACCAGGTCAAGATTCTTGGCGGCCTCGAACAGCATCGAGCGGACGTCGTCCGGCGTCAGCACGCCTTTCGCGATCAGCTTGCGCACCAACGCCTGCAGGATAAGAACGTCGATCTCGCCATGCGCCAGCGGCGTCGGCTTGTCCGTCATGATCGTCTCCCAGGCTGATCCCAAGGCTGAGTCCCAAGGCTGAGGTTCGTCGCAAGTGAGGCGCCTAGCGCGGTGGCGACGCGATGTCCTTGTGCAATTGCTCGAACGCACGGCGCAGGCCGTGCAGCTGATCGACCAGATGAAGGATGACGTCGATGCCCTCGTCGTTGACGCCGAAGTCGCCCTTCAGGTCGCGGATCAGATGCGCGCGCGCCACGTCGGTGTCGGAGAAGCTGATCTCGCTGGCGGTCTCGTCCGGCACCAGCCATTGCTGCTCGATCCAGAACTCCAGGGTCTGCACCTCCAGACCCGCATCGATGAGGAACTGCTGCTTGTTCATGATGCACCATCCTCGCGCGGATCGAATGCCTTTCGATCCCAGTTCGACACAAACGCCTCGAGCTCGGGATCGGGTCCCTTGGGCAGGACCACCTTGAGCTTGACGAGTTCGTCGCCATGGCCTCCGCCGACGCGGGGCGCGCCCTTGCCGCGCAACCGCATGGTCGTGCCGGTGTTCGATCCCTTCGGAACCGTCATGGTCACGGCACCGGTCGGCGTCGGAACGCGGACTTTTCCGCCGAGCACCGCCTCGGACAGCGAAATCGGCAGTTCCAGCGTAATGTCGTCACCTTCGCGGGTGAAGCGCGGATCGGGGCGAACTTCCACCTCGATCAGCGCATCGCCGGGACCGCCCTTGCCGCTGCCGGGCATGCCCTTGCCGCGCAGCCGAATGATCTGGCCATCGACGAGCCCCGGCGGGATCGTCACGTCCAGCGTACCGCCGTCGGGAAGCGTCAGCCGCTTGCTCGCACCGGTGATCGATTCCGCGAAGTCGATCGCGAGAGCGTAATGCAAATCGCGGCCACGCCGGTTGGCGCGCGCCTGCTCGCTGCGCCGGAGCAATTCGGCGAAGGCGTCGTCCTGGTCCATGTAGTCGGCATAGCCGGAGCTGTCGGCATAGGGATGCCCCGCATCCGCGGTGGCGAAATCCCGGTAGTAGCGATGCTGCGGCCGCTCGGCGCCATCAGCATCGATCTCGCCGGCGTCGAAGCGCTTGCGCTTCTCGGCATCCGAGAGCAGATCGTTCGCAGCAGCGACTTCCTTGAATTTGTCTTCGGCCGCCTTGTCGCCCGGATTGAGATCCGGATGCAGCTTCTTCGCCAGCTTTCGATAAGCCTTCTGGATATCGGCCGCAGACGCCGTCGGGGCAACGCCAAGAACCTCGTACGGATTTCTCACAACCTGCTCCGCAACACCGTGAGTGCACCTGCAATCATGAGGGCGCAAAAGCAGGCGATTTGCAAGTGCGCAGGCGCGCCGCCCGGAAGCGGCCGACGCAGCATGCGCTCACGTCACATGACAAGTTAAGATGTATGTCCGGGGTCCAGATAGTTCGGCATGTTCTTTTGCTGTTGCGGCGTCATCTTGGCGGTATCCGCCTTGCCTGGCACGCCCCTCGGACCGAGCAGGGCACGCTGCATGTCGTCCTCGCTCAAGCGCGGCTTGCCATCGTCGAGCTGTCCATCGCCGCCATGACTCTGTGCCATGACCAACCTCCACTGATGATCGCTTGCACAGGCGGAACAATACCGCGCTCCGCCGGAACGAGCCAGCGGAGCGCGGACGTGCCTTAGTGTTGCTCCTGCCGCTTCTCCTCTGCGGGATGACCTGCCGCAGGCGCAGCATGCGGAGCGGCGTGCGGCTCCGGCCGTGCCGCCGGCTGGGGATGGGCGGCCTGCGGCTGCGGATGCGGCTCAGGGCGCGCCATCGTCTCCGGGTGCGCTTGCGGCTTCGCTGCTGGCTCCGGTCGCGCTTCGGGCCTCGCTGGCTCGGGCCGCGCGACGGGCTTCGCGGCAGGCTCGGGACGCGGCTCTTCCTTGCGCACCTCTTCGGGCCGCTTCTCCTGCACGGCAGGCCGCGCCGCTTCTGCAGGATGCGGCTCAAGCTTCGGCTCGGCGGCAGGCGCCGCGCGCTTCTCTTCGACCGCGGGCCTGTTCGCTTCGGCGGGCGGATGCGCCGCAACGCCCTTCTCGGGAACCGGAAGCGCGTGGGATCCGGCAGGTGCCGGCGCAGCAGGGTGCGGCTCGGCCTTGGTCTCGGGAGCAGGTGCTGCGCGCTTCTCCTCGGCCGCGGGCTTGTTCGCCTCGGCGGGCGGATGCGCCGCCGGAAGCTCCTTTCCCGGGACCGGGAGCGCATGGGAAGCAGCCGGTGCTGTTGCGGGCGCGGGTGCAGGTGCAGCTCCCGGGTGCCCCGGCTCCCCGGCCGCCGGCCGTGCGGCGTTGGCCGGCACCGCCTCGCCGGCCGGCCGCGCGCGAACTACGCCCGGTCCCTTCAATTCGCCGGGACGCGCCGTTGCGGCGACTGCGGGCACGCCATTGTTGGTCCGCTTGAACAGGCTCGGATCCTGGCTTGCGGTCTCGACCTGCTTGCGTTGCAACGGCGTCGCCGCGAAGTGCTGCTCCTTGGCGACCGCGCGCTCGGCCGGCGTCGGCCGCACCTCGATGCCGCCGCGGCCGCCATTGTAGCTGACGTTGTTGACGGTGGTCTGATTGATCGTGACGTTCTTCTCGTAGACGTTGGTGATCCGCGCACCCTGCAGATTGTTCACGGTCCGATTGTAGAAGAAGTTGCCGTGATCCCAGCGGCCGCCTTCATAGCCCGACCCGCCGTAGCCGAAACCGTAATTGATGCCACCGTAGAAGCCGACGCGATCACCCCAGTAGCCCTGATGGAAGATGAAGCCGCCGCCGAACGCGCCCCAATAACCAGGTGTCCACAGCAGCCCGACCCGCGGCGGCTGCACCCACGTGCCCGGCACCCAGTAGTAATCGCCGCGATCCTCGTCCCACGACCAATTGCCCGGCGACCACATGTAGCCGGGCCCAGGCACCGGCGGCTGATCGTAGGTCGGCAACGGCGGCGGCGCGGTCTCGACGGCAGAGACCGGCGCGCATGCCGCATCCTGCGCGATTGCGGGCATTGCCGTCGCATAGAACAGCGCCGTGGCAATCGCTGCACACGACACGGTCGAAAGGAGACGAGTTGTCATTGGGAGCCTCTTCGATGAGCACGTTCAACGTGAGACGGAACAAAAGTTCCGTGTGTCGGCAATGCACCGACACACTTCATCGCTAGCGCCTTGACCTTACACCAGCCTGAAACGCATCGACGCAAACGGAAACGCGCTCATCCGGCTATTCACGGTCGGTTCAGAGTGCGCCGTGATGCAACGTTGCGCGATTCAGTGGAACATCGCGCGTTGCTTCTCTGTATCAGCGAGCGAGCGACGCGAAACGCGACGCGATCGATTCCGATAACGTGTCCCGATCATGACCTGGGCCTTTGTACGATCACAGCGGTCCATGCTCATCCAACACTCGCTTCGCGAGCCCGGCGATCCATCGAACCGTAGTCAGCGCGATGCGTGCACCCGGCTTGCCGGCGCGGCCGTAGCAGTGCCTCCCGATGAGTGCCAGCGACGAACATCAGCGCTCGCAACGGCTTAACCGCAGCATCCCAGCGAGCGCGCTGCGCGATTGACACTCCCCTGAAAGGACCACACGATGCGAGACGCGGCAGCCTTGGGCCCGCGGTTTTCCGCCGGCGCAATTGCACGGGGCTGTTGCATGATGGATGTCATCGTTCCGCCATCTGTCGCCGACGGAACTGCGTGGCATAATGGATCTCGACGAGCTTGCGTTGCTTGAGGTGCCACGATGAACATAGAAAAATATACCGATCGCGTTCGCGGCTTCATTCAGTCGGCGCAATCGCTCGCGATGCGCGAGGGGCATCAGCAGTTCTCGACGCTGCACATCCTGAAGGTGCTGCTCGACGACAATGAGGGCCTCGCGGCCGGCCTGATCGACCGCGCCGGCGGCAATTCGCGCGCGATCCTCAAGGCGACCGAGGACGCGCTGGCGAAAGTGCCGAAGGTGAGCGGCGCCGGCTCCGGACAAATCTATCTGGCGCCCGAGACCGCGCGCGCCTTCGCCGCGGCGGAACAGGCCGCTGACAAGGCCGGCGACAGTTTCGTCTCTGTCGAGCGCCTGCTGCAGGCGCTCGCAGCCGACAAGGACAGCGAGGCCGGCAAGCTGCTCGCCAAGGGCGGCGTCAATCCGCAGAACCTGAATGCGGCGATCAACGCGCTGCGCAAGGGCCGCACCGCCGACAGCGCATCGGCCGAGAACGCCTATGACGCGCTGAAGAAATATGCCCGCGACCTTACCCAGGCCGCGCGCGATGGCAAGCTCGATCCGGTGATCGGCCGCGACGAGGAGATCCGCCGCACCATCCAGGTGCTGTCGCGGCGGACCAAGAACAATCCCGTGCTGATCGGCGAGCCCGGTGTCGGCAAGACCGCGATCGTCGAGGGCCTCGCGCTGCGCATCGTCAACGGCGACGTGCCGGAAAGCCTGCAGGACAAGGCGCTGCTCGCGCTCGATCTCGGCGCGCTGATCGCCGGCGCAAAGTATCGCGGCGAGTTCGAGGAACGGCTCAAGGCAGTGCTGCAGGAAGTGACCTCGGCCGAGGGCGGCATCATCCTGTTCATCGACGAGATGCACACGCTGATCGGCGCCGGCAAGGGCGACGGTGCGATGGACGCATCAAACCTCCTGAAGCCCGCGCTCGCCCGCGGCGAGCTGCATTGCATCGGCGCCACCACGCTCGACGAATACCGCAAGCATGTCGAGAAGGATGCAGCGCTGGCGCGGCGCTTCCAGCCGGTGTTCGTCTCCGAGCCGACGGTCGAGGACACCATCTCGATCCTGCGCGGCTTGAAGGACAAATACGAGCAACATCACGGCGTGCGCATCGCGGATTCGGCGCTGGTCGCCGCTGCCACGCTGTCGAACCGCTACATCACCGACCGCTTCCTGCCCGACAAGGCCATCGACCTGATGGACGAGGCCGCGGCGCGACTGAAGATGCAGGTCGATTCCAAGCCTGAAGAACTCGATTCGCTCGACCGCGAGATCATCCGGCTCAAGATCGAGCAGGAAGCGCTGAAGAAGGAGACCGATCTCGGCTCCAGGAGCCGCCTGCAGACGCTCGAGAAGGATCTCACCGACCTGGAAAAGAAATCGGCGGACATGACGTCGAAATGGCGGTCGGAAAAGAGCAAGCTTTCCGATGCGCAGAAGATGAAGGGCGAACTCGAACAGTTGCGTACCGAGCTCGCCAATGCGCAGCGCAAGGGAGAATTCCAGAAGGCGGGCGAGCTGGCCTATGGCCGGATTCCCGAACTCGAGAAGAAGCTCGCGGCGGTCGAGGCCGGCGAGACCTCGTCCACCAGCGAGACCGTGACCGCCGACAATATCGCGCAGGTGGTGTCGCGCTGGACCGGCGTGCCAGTCGACAAGATGCTGGAGGGGGAGAAGGACAAGCTGCTGCGCATGGAGGAGATGCTCGGCAAGCGCGTCGTCGGCCAGGCCGAGGCGGTCCGCGCGGTGTCGACCGCGGTGCGCCGCGCCCGCGCCGGCCTGCAGGACCCCAACCGGCCGATCGGCTCGTTCATGTTCTTAGGTCCCACCGGCGTCGGCAAGACCGAGCTTGCGAAAGCGCTTGCCGAATATCTGTTCGATGACGAGACCGCGATGATCCGCCTCGACATGTCCGAATACATGGAAAAGCATTCGGTCTCGCGGCTGATCGGCGCGCCGCCCGGCTATGTCGGCTATGATGAGGGCGGTGCCCTGACCGAAGCGGTGCGGCGGCGGCCTTATCAGGTGGTGCTGTTCGACGAGATCGAGAAGGCGCATCCCGACGTCTTCAACGTACTGCTGCAGGTGCTCGACGACGGCCGCCTGACCGACGGCCAGGGCCGCACCGTCGATTTCCGCAACACGCTGATCATCATGACCTCGAACATCGGCGCCGAATATCTGGTCAACCAGCCGGAAGGTCAGAGCACGAGCGCGGTGCGCGAGCAGGTGATGAACATGGTACGGGCGCACTTCCGTCCCGAATTCCTCAACCGGATCGACGAGATCATCCTGTTTCACCGGCTGCAGAAGAGCGACATGGGCCGCATCGTCGAGATCCAGTTCTCGCGGCTGCGCAAGCTGCTCGAGGATCGCAAGATCGAGCTGGAGCTCGACCCGAAGGCGCGGGACTGGCTCGCCGAGAAGGGTTGGGATCCGGCTTACGGCGCCCGCCCGCTGAAGCGGGTGATCCAGCGCAGCGTGCAGGATCCGCTGGCGGAGATGATCCTTTCCGGCGATGTGCGCGACGGCTCAGAGGTAAAACTCTCGGCCACCAAGGCCGGCCTCACCTTCAACGGCAAGAAGCCGGAGAACGCGGCGGCGGACGAATTCGAACCGGTGTGAGACAGGCCGGATCGCCAACGACGCGCTGTCATCGCCGCGTCGTCTGCCGGCATCATATGCAAGCCGAATATACAAGCTGACCTGCAACCAGGAGAGCGCCATGACGCAGCACAAGATCAAGGACAACATGGAGGTCATCGGCGCCGATGGCGTGCATGTCGGCACCGTCGATCACGTCGAGGGCAACCGCATCAAGCTCAAGAAGAGCGAGAGCGACGGCTTCCACAAGGGCCATCATCACTTCATCGAGCTCGGCTTCGTGGCGGGTGTCGAAGGCTCCAAGGTTCGGCTCTCGGCCAACGCCGCGATCGCGGTGACCCTCGAGGAAGAGAAGTCCGGGAAGCCCGTCGATTGAGGCAGGCACCTCTGCAAGAGCGTGAGCCATTCGAGCCCTTGTAAAGGTTCCACCGGCATGCTCCTCTGACCCTGTCTGGACGCCGATCCGGCGTCCAGCGCCTGCCTTTTGTCCTCGTGGAAGTGCCGTTTAGTCAAGGAGACATGCGTGCCATCAGCCGTTCCGCAACCGGTCGCTGCGAAGCTGACGCGCGCGGCCATCTTCCTTGCGGTCACGATCAAGCCCAATCCGGAATATGACGCGGTGGTGCGGTCGCTGTGCGCCGATCTGGGCGCGCTCCTGCGTGCGGTGGGCTTCCGCGATCTCGAGGGCCGGCTGTCATGCGTCATGGGCATCGGCTCCGACGCATGGGACCGGCTGTTCGGCGCGCCGAAGCCGAAAGGCCTGCATCCGTTCCGCGAGATCGACGGCGTCCACCACGCCGTCGCAACGCCGGGCGACCTGCTGTTTCACATCCGCGCCGTGCCGATGGATCTGTGCTTCGAGCTGGCGACCCAGATCATGACGCGGCTCGGCGATGCGGTTGCGACCTCCGACGAGGTGCACGGCTTCAAATATTTCGACGAACGCGACCTGCTCGGCTTCGTCGACGGCACGGAGAATCCGGAGGACCAGGCGGCCACTGACGCCACCATCATCGGCGACGAGGACACGGCGTTCGCCGGCGGCAGCTATGTGATCGTGCAAAAATACCTGCACGACCTGAAGAAGTGGAACGAGCTGCCGGTCGAGATGCAGGAAAAGATCATCGGCCGAACCAAGCTGTCCGACATCGAGCTCGACGATGCGGTGAAGCCGAGCTACGCGCACAACGCCCTGACCACGATCGTCGAGAATGGCGAGGAGCTCGATATCGTCCGCGACAACATGCCGTTCGGCAATATCAGCAAGGGCGAGTTCGGAACCTATTTCATCGGCTATGCCAAGTCGCCGCAGCGGATCGAGCAGATGCTCGAGAACATGTTCGTCGGCAAGCCGCCGGGCAACTACGACCGCCTGCTCGACTTCAGCCGTGCCGTCACCGGCATGCTGTTCTTCGTCCCGTCGGCGACCTTCCTGGAGGATGTCGCGAGCGAGGCGCCGGCACCCTCGCCCGCCGAGCCGTCGCTGGATGACGCCGGGGCTGGCGACACACCTGCACCGGGAATACCGCCGTCCGACGGCTCGCTCGGGATCGGCTCACTGAAAGGAGAGGCTGGACATGAATAATCTTCATCGGGGACTCGCTCCCATCTCGGACGCGGCATGGGCCCAGATCGAAGAGGAGGCCTCGCGCACGTTGAAGCGCCATCTGGCGGCGCGCCGTGTCGTCGACGTCGACGGTCCGAAGGGAACGGATTTCTCCGCGGTCGGCACCGGTCATCTCAAGAAGATTGCGGCGCCGGGCGACGGGGTCGAGGCGACGCAGCGCGACGTCCAGGCGCTGGTCGAACTGCGTGTGCCGTTCGAGCTCTCGCGCCAGGCGATCGACGATGTCGAGCGCGGCGCGAATGATTCCGACTGGGATCCGCTCAAGGATGCCGCGCGCAAGATCGCCTTCGCCGAGGATCGCGCGGTGTTCGACGGCTATGCAGCCGCCGGCATTCAGGGCATCCGTCAAGGCACCAGCAACCCGGTGCTGACGTTGCCGTCGAGCGTCAAGAACTATCCCGCCGTGGTCGCGCAGGCGGTCAGCCAGTTGCGGCTTGCCGGCGTCAACGGTCCCTATACGCTGCTGCTCGGCACCGAGCCCTATACCGCGATCGGCGGGGCGACCGACGACGGCTATCCGGTGCTGCAGCACATCCAGCGCCTGATTGACGGCAAGATCATCTGGGCGCCCGCGATCGAGGGTGGCGTCCTGCTGACCACCCGCGGCGGCGATTTCCAGCTCTCGATCGGCCAGGACCTTTCGATCGGCTATCTCAGCCACTCGGCGAAATCGGTTCAGCTGTATTTCCAGGAGACCATCACCTTCCTGATGCTGACGAGCGAAGCGTCGGTGGTGCTTGCGCCGGAGGCGAAGAAACCCGCCTAGTCTTGCCGGCGTTGACCTATCCGGGAAGTCTCCGGCCGTTGCCGGAGCTTCCGCCAAACGTGAAACGGAGAGGAGGCGCGCAATGGACTACGATCTCTACATCAATCCGAAGAAGGCATCGGTCGGTCTCTACGTCCGCAAGGGCGCCGGCCTTCCCGACCTTGCCGACGCCAAGGACTGGGTGTTCGACGGCACCTCGGCGCAGGCCAATCTGCCGCCGCAGCTCGTGAAGGAAATCGAGGCCAACGGCCACGCCTTTCGCGACATGGATTGAGCGCGTCTGCCGGCGTTATTTCTCGCCGACCTTCACCGGGGCGGTCTCGGGCATCAGGCTCATGGCCACGATGCCGACCGCCGCCGCAAGCAGAAGATACCAGGACGGCGCCAGCGGATCGCCTGACACGTGCAGCAGCCACGTGACCACGAGTTGCGCGGTGCCGCCGAACGTCGCGATGGCGACCGCGTAGATCGTGGCGAATACGCCGCCGCGAATGCTCTGCGGCAGCGCTTCGGTGAAGGCGGCATAGAACGCGGTGAACGGCAGCGATCCGATGAACGACAGGATGCCGAAGCCGAACAGCAGCGACCACGCGCCGGGGTCCTGGACGATCCACAGGAAGGCCGGATAGGTCAGCACCAGCACGACCAGCTGCGGCCAGATCATGATCGGCTTGCGTCCGAGCCGGTCGGCAAGCCAGCCGCCCAGCACCGCGCCGATGATCTGCAGTCCGTTGCTGACCAGCGATACCGTGAACGCCAGCGACGGCGACACATGCAGCGTATTCTTGGCGTAGGTCGTCATGTATTGCGTCACATAGGTCGAGATCGTGCCGCTGGCCAGGATCATCACCGCCAGCACGATGACGCGAAGATGCCGCCGCGCCAGCGCCACATGGCTCGAGCGTTCGATCTGCCCGGCGACGTGCTCGCCGTGCGAGACGGTTTCCGGCAGCGTGCGGCGCATCCAGATGCCGAACGGCAGGCAGACGGCGCCGAGCAGGAACGCGATGCGCCATCCATAGGCCTGCAGCATGTCGGGCGCCATCGCGCTGCTCAGGACGACACCGACAAGCGCGCCCACCGTCGCCGCGATCTCCTGGCTGGCAGGCTGCCAGGCGACCACGAGGCCGCGGTTCCTCGGTGCAGCGATCTCGATCAGATAGGCCGTGGTCGGCCCGACCTCGCCGCCCAGCGCAAATCCTTGCACCATCCGCGCCAGGATCACGATGATCGGCGCCACAATGCCGATCGCGGCATAGGACGGCGTCAGCGCGATGGTCAGGATCGCGCCGCCCATCAGCGCGAAACTCAGCAGCATCGCCGGCCGCCGTCCGACCCGGTCGGAGAAGATGCCGAGCACGATGCCGCCGATCGGCCGCGTCAGGAAACCGGCACCGAAGGTCGCAAGCGACAGCATGAGGCTGCCGTATTCGCTGTGCGCGGGAAAGAAGGTGCGGCCGATCTCGGTCGCAAAGAAGCTGTAGGTGATGAAGTCGTAGAACTCCAGCATGTTGCCGATGGTCGCGGCAAGGGCTGCGCGCTTGACATCGAACTCTTCCCTGCTTGCAATCTCCGGCAACGCTCTCGGTTCCTTGTCTGCTTGTGCGAGCGGAGTATTATTCCTCCGACCATGTTAGGCAAGGCATGGAGAGCCGCGCGATCTGCATACGACGCAAGCGACAAGAGGAACAGATCCGATGCCAGCCGACAAACTCTTCATCAATGCCAGGTTCGGTGACGGCGCCAGCCGCGATATGCTGGTCCGTGCCGGCCGCATCGTTGCGATCGAGGCGAAAGGCGAACGCCCGAGCGGGGTCGAGATCGTCGATCTCGGCAATGCGCTGGTCGTGCCCGGCTTTGTCGAAGGCCACATCCATCTCGACACCAGTTTTTACGGCGATACCTGGCGGCCGCACCGCCCCTGCACCGACGGATTCGACGTCCATGAGCGGGTGGCGTTTCAGGCCGAGAACCTTGCCGCCGCCGCGCCGATGGACGTGCGCGCACGGAACCAGCTCGACCTCTGCATCGGCCATGGCACGACGCAGATGCGCAGCCACGTCATGGTCGACGGTTCGGTGGGACTGAAGTCGCTGGAGACCATCCTCGGGGTTCGCGAGAAATACAGGGATTTGATCGATATCCAGCTCGTGGCGTTCCCGCAGAACGGGATCCTCACCAGCCCCGGCACGCCGCAACTGCTCGACGAGGCCGTCAAGCTCGGGGCCAATGCGGTCGGCGGGCTCGATCCCGCAAGCTTCGACCGGGATGTCGAGGGCCATCTCGATGTCGTGTTCGGCGTTGCGCAAAAGCACGGCGTCGATGTCGATATCCATCTTCATGACGGCGGCATGCTCGGTGCCTTCGAGGTCGAGCAGATCGCGGCGCGAACCCGCGCGCTCGGCATGGCGGGCCGCGTCACCGTCAGCCACGCTTACGGGCTCGGCGACATTCCCGCCGATGCGCTGAAGAAGACCGCCGACAGTCTGGCGCGCTCGGGCGTGGCGATCATGACGAATGCGCCGGGCAGCCGGCCGTTCCCGCCCGTCGCCGTGTTGAGAAAGGCCGGCGTCACCGTGTTCAGCGGCAACGACAACATCCGCGACTCCTGGTGGCCCTATGGCGACGGCGACATGCTGGGCCGTGCCATGATGATCGGATACCGCTCGGGCTTCTACACCGATGAGGAGCTCGCGATCGCGTTCGACATGATCACCGCGGCCGGCGCCAAGGCGCTCAGGCTCGAGGACTACGGCCTGCATGTGGGGGCCAAGGCCGATTTCGTGACCTTGAACGCCGTGCATATCCAGGAGGCCGTGGTGGCGCGGCCGTCCGGGCGTTCAGTCTACAAGGGTGGCGTGCTCGTTGCGCGGGACAATCGCGTCGTCAAGGCCGCCGGCCAATCCTGAATCGGACGCTGCGTCCAATCGAACGGCTTAGCGGACCGGAGGGATGATCGCGCGGAGGATGTCCGCCTTCCAGCGTTGCCGGGCGCCGTCGAATGCCGCAAAATCGTGGTCGAACTGCCAGTACGCCCACGCCCAGCCATTGCGTTCCGCGCGTCGCGCCATGAACGACAGATACGTCGCGCGGCTCTCCGCGGGCGCACGTTCATAGACACCGAACTCGCCAAGATAGATCGGGCGCTGTTCCTTCTCGGACCAGGAGCGGATCTTGTCGAAATCGGCCGAGGCCCTGGCTTCGTCTTCCGCAGAGCCCCAGCGCAACGGACCGATCTTCGAGAAGGTCGGCGACCACGGCGCGCCCTGATGGGTGAATTGCAGCGGCAGGTAATAGTGGAATGTGACGATGAGGTTTCGGTCGCCGGCCGGCAGCACCAGCTGATCGATCGGCAGCTCCTCGGTGTTCAGGATCGCGACCACGACATTGCGCTTCGGGTTGGTATCCCGGATGATGGCAAGACAATCGCCGAGCAGCGCATTCCATTCGGCCGAGGTCATGTTGCCGCCGGGCTCGTTCAGGATCTCGAACACCAGCGCCGGGTATTTCCCCGCATAGCGCGATGCGATCTGGCGCCAGAATGCCTTGAGCTTCACGCCGCATTCGGCCACGTCGCGTTGGCAGAGATCGGTGTCGTGCTCATCGAGGATCGGAACGAGCCTATTCTCCAGCACCTGCTCGATCACGGCATCGAGGCGCCGCAGGACGGCATCATCGAGGATGTTGCCGGACTCCATATGCCTGAAGCCGAAGAAGTTGATCCGGACATGGGAAAATCCGGCCCTGCGAATCGCGGCGAGGTTTTCCAGCCGGAACGGCGCGTTCCGGTAGCCTTCCCAGATGCCGTCATAGCCGAGAATATTGATGCCGCGCCCCAATGGCGCGGCGTCCGGCGATGCCCCCTGCCCCGCAGCGTTCGCCGGCGCGATCAGCGGGAGAGCAAGTGCCGCCGCCGCCAGCATGACGAAGGCTCTTTGCAGAAGCAATCGGAACGCGGTCATGGCTGCTCCAACTCGCGCGGCTCTACGCGCGATGACGGCACCGGCCGGCAAATGGCGAGGAAGAAGGCGATCAGCAGCACCGACGTGAACATCGTCGAGCGAAGGAAGACCGTCTCGGTGAAATTGGTCTGACAGTTGAGGAAGACGAACCCGATGATCAACGCGCAGTGCAGACGGTCGATCGCCCGCCCTACGATCAGGCAGAGCACCTTGTAGGAAAACAGGAAGACGCTCGCCGTGAACAGGAAATAGCCCAGGAATCCGGTCTCGACGAGAATGGCGATATAGCCGTTGTGATAATTGTCGAGCACCCAGCCGTGGTTCTGGTTGAAATAGTCGTAGATCGCCGGATTGGTCCAGAAACCGTTGATGCCGAATCCGAACAGCGGCGCGTCATCGAAATGGCTGATGGCGTACTGCCAGATGAAGGTTCGCTCGGTGAAGTCGATCGTCGTGTCGAAGGCATGAATCGAATCGTATCCGGTCGTGTAGAAATACAGGATCAATAGCGCTGCCGCGACGCACATGACACATGGCAGGATCGCGTAGACCTGCATGCACCGGACCGACCACAGGGAGGTGAGCAGCAGCGCGCAGGCAACCAACGACAGGGCGCCGGCGCCGCGCGACTCCGAAAGCATGACGCAGGTCGAGGCCAGCACGAACGTCACGAGGAACGGCAGCCATCCTTGTCCCGCTATCTTTCGATAGCAGGCGAAGAACATGAGATAGGCGCCGGCGAAGCCGAGGGTTTGCTTCGACTCGAAGACACCCTGCCACTGCCCCTTGTGCATCCAGGTCTGATCGATCCCGATGTCCGGCAGGATCACAGCACAGAGCGCAGAGGCCGCGATCAGCACCAACAGGCCGCGGGTGGCCGATGTCACGATGTCGTCGATATCGACGCGAGTGATCATGCAGAACGCGCCAAGCGTCGTGATTGCGAGCGCCGCGGCCTTCATCAGGGCCGCCACGCCGAGGTTGGTCCACAGCACGGAAACAGTGGCGAACGCATAGAACGCGACGATCACGAGCGTGTCGAGATTGAGGGCCAGCCGCAGGCAGGGACGGATGAACAGGCTTGCGTAAATCAGGACGCCCCACATCAACAGGGCGACGGCTTGCTGTACCAGGGTCAATTCAGTCGGAAGCAGCGCCGCGTGAAAGGTCCCCATCGACATGATCACATTGATGGTGATCGACCAACCGACGACGGTCCTGGCGAAATTCTCCGCCCCGACGCCGGGTGCCTGCCAGATCGAA
Source organism: Bradyrhizobium sp. USDA 4506 (assembly GCF_054058795.1). Classification (NCBI taxonomy): domain Bacteria; kingdom Pseudomonadati; phylum Pseudomonadota; class Alphaproteobacteria; order Hyphomicrobiales; family Nitrobacteraceae; genus Bradyrhizobium; species Bradyrhizobium sp. USDA 4506. The sequence goes on from NZ_JBSSBM010000002.1 coordinate 5,145,615, forward strand.
CTGTCGATCGCACGTCCGTCCATTCGGTTGTACCCCGCTCATGGAATGAGCTTGCTGCTCCGGTGGATCGGAGCAGCACATTGCACTCGTGAGAGGCGTCAGTCTTTCGTTGAGGAGGATCGGGTCCGGTTGAACAGCAGATAGAGCGCGTGCGGATTGGTCGTCAGGTAGCGCCAGAACAGCCGCCGCGGCTCGAGCCACAGGCGCCAGGCCCATTCGAGGCCGACGATCTGCATCCATCTGGGCGCACGCGGCCGCGAGCCGGACAGGAAGTTGAACAGCCCGCCCGAGGTCTTGATGACGCCGACATTGCCGAGCCGAGGCATGAACTCGTCGACGAAAGCCTGCTCATAGGGCACGCCGAGCGCGACCCAGAGAAAATCCGGCGCCAGAGCGTTGATCTCGTCGACCTTGGCCCGCAGCGCGTCACCGCGCAGATAGCCGTGCGAACGGCCGACGATCTTGAGTGCCGGATAGGCCCGGCGGACATTGGCGATGGCAGCCTTGTTCTCGGCTTCGTTGGCGCCGAACAGATAGAAGGTCAGCCCGAGCTCTTCCGCCTTGCGCGCGACGTCGTGAAACAGGTCCGTGGTCGCGACGCGCTCGGGAAGCGGATTCGGCGACCGAAGCTTGGACACCATGACCAGCGGTTGCCCGTCGGCGTTGATCAGGTCGGCGGTACGGAACAGCCGGTCCGTCATCGGCTCGGTCGAGCAGCGCGACAGCACCTCGCCATTGGCGGAGGTCAGATACAGCGGACGATTGGCACGCCGGTTCGGATGCACAGCCTCGACCATGAACTCGGCGGTCTGCTCGCGATCGAGCACGGCGAGCCGCAGTCCACCGATGGTTGCCCGGGGAACACCGGCAGTCGCAGCCCTGCCGACAGGATTGATACGCCGCTCCGGCGCGCCGTGTGGCAATGATCCGATCTGTGCCGGCGCCGGGGACATCCGCTCGGCCCGCGATATGTCGCAAATCCGGACAGGCGGAGCAGCCATGTCCGAATTGAGACGCCGAGCCGGCTTGCGGTCGGCCTGCGGGAACGAAATTGCGTAGGAAGCGCGGGTTTTTTGGTTGTGACTCAGCATTTCGGCGGGACTCCAGGACTTGCGAGCCCTTAACTGCAATATCCGGTCCAGACCGGGTGCGATATCTCACCACGGCGCGATTGAACGCATCCTTAAAGGATTGTTAATGATGCTGATCCCTCGGACCCGGCCACGTTGAGATGACAGCCGATCGCAGTCGATGCGATGACGGCAATGGCCCGCCCCAGCAACAATGTGCAAAGGTCGAGGCATTACATTAATACAAATCGTATTCTGCCGCTGCCCGAGCCGATCGACCTTTGCTATAAGGGCGGCGTGCCGGATACAATCGGCGCTTTGAAACTGTCGTTTTGTTTGGTCTCACATGAACAAGAATGATGACGCGTTCGATGTCAGCATCGACGACGCATTCGACTTCCTGTCTGAAGAGTACGTCAAATTATTTGAAGGCTCGGACGCGACCGCCTTCCAGCATCCGATATGGCTGGACAGCCTTTATCGCAAGCTCGCTCCCGCTGCGTCGGCCAAACCGCTGGTCGTCGCCGTCCGCCATCGTGCGAACAGGTCGCTTGCGGCCGTGCTGCCGATGCTGTGCGTGCGGCGCGGCCCGATGCGCACCATCGAATTCGCCGATCTCCGCGTGTCCGACTATTTGTCGCCGGTGTGCAGCATCGCGACCTTCACCGACCTGCTGCAAGACCAGCGTGCTTGCGAAAGGCTTCGACAGTTGCTGCGGCCGTTCGACCTGCTGCGCATACCCAAGCTGCTCGATGCGAGGATGCCGATCGAGAATCTGCTGGGAGCGCCCCATCGCAGCCTGATGGATACCAATGCTTACGCGACGGTCCTGGTCGCGCCGTTCGAGCAATGGCAGATCAATGCAATGGGAAAGTCGTACCAGAAGGAGCTGGCAAAGAAATGGCGCCAGATCCACAAGAAAGGCACACTCACCTTCTCATGCTGCGACGATAGCGCTTCCGTCGGCGAAGCCATGGAGACGATGAGAAAGTTTCGCGGTCCGCGGTTTCACGAACAGGGTGATGGCGACCTATTGCAGCGACCGGAGTATTTCGATTTCTACTCGAGCGTGGCGCTTCGCGGCATGGGCTCGTTTACCCGGCTCTACGCCATGAAGATGGACGGCAAAGTCATCGCGGCGGCCCTTGGGCTGGTTCACCGTGACAGCCTCCTTGTCGTCATGACGGCGTTTGATGTCGAGGGGTACAAGAGCCAATCGATCGGCGCGCTGACATTCGAGAGCGTCGCCAGGGATTGCATCGAGCGCGGCGGCCGGGTGCTGGACTTCACCATCGGTGACGAACCCTACAAGACGTACTTCGGCGGTCAGCCGACCCCGATGTCGGCCGTGACGCAGGCCGGGAGCGCAGCCGGCTCGCTCGCGCTGTTTGCCTTGAAGCAGGCGCCCTGGATCAAGCAGGCCGCCAAGCGTGTGACCGATTTCAGGCCGGTCCGCACCTCGACCGGCACGCGCTAGCGCCGCCCGGCGCTGGCAGCCCGATCAGCGGAGCGCGCTGCGGACGCGCATCACCCATCCCGGATGAATCCGGTCCACCCGGTGTGTGATCATGCGGCGCAGGAAGTGCAGCTTCCGCCGCAAGTTCCAGCGCACACCGGTGTTCAACGTCAAGGCCTGGCGGAAGCTCGCCAGGTGCAGCGAGTGCTGATCCGCGGCGAGCTTGTCCTGATCGGAATAGAACTGCGCAATCTTGTCCGCGCCCATACCGGCGGTCTTCAGCCAGCGCGGCACATAGTCCGTGCAAAGACGTTCGACGTCCACCAGCAGTCGGCCAACGCCGGTTCCGGCTGCGGGACAATTGGTCTGAAACGCATCGCCGATCAACACGACGCCGGGCTGCAGATGGCCCTCGGTCACGGTCAGATCCATGACCCAGTTCTGCACCTGGCCGACCACCTCGAAATCCCCGAGATAGGGCTGCAATCCCGGCATCAGGCGAAGCAGCGTTCGTCTGGTGTCGCGGCGCAGCTCACGCATGATCGGATCGGTCGGATCGCGGAACATGAACAGGTTCGCCCGCATGCCGCCCGACATCGGAAACAGGCTGAGATAGTCGACGCCGTCAGCCGCCTGCTCGCCATAGCAGGTCAGCGCATCGAAATCGAATGGCGCGTTGTCCGGCCGTGCAATCGTGAAGCCGAACGAGACAGAGTGGCGCGCAGCAAGCATCTGCCGGCGCATTCCGAGATTATGGCCGAGCACGTTCGCCATGCCGGTCGCCAGAACGACCAGACGCGAGACGACGCGCTTTCCGGAGGCCAACGTCAACTGCTGACGTTCCTCGCTGCAGCTGACATTGGTCACCTGGTCGAGCAGAAAGCTCGACGCATCGGGCGTCAGGCCGCGTGCCATGTTGACGAGGTTGGCATAGGAAATCCCGTAGGACCGGCCGACGCCGATATCGACCAGCTTGCCGCTCCTGATGTTGAGCACCCGGTCATAGGGCGCGGCAATGGCCTCGACGTCGTCGATGAAGCCGAGGCGGCGCAGGATGTCGATCTGCCGTCCGGCGATTTTTTCAACCCGGAATTCGTCCGGCGGGATCGATCGCTTGTCGATCAGGACGACGCGGTATCCGGCTCGGGCGAGCACAGCCCTTGCGAGCGAGCCTGCCAGACCGGCTCCGACAATTGCGACGTCCGCTTCGATGACCTCGGTCTCGCAGGCCACGATTGGCTTGGTCGCACTTTTCTCGGCAATCATGTTCGTCCGCTCCGACGGCTAGAGCGTTTTCGAGCGAAGTGGATACCGGTTCGCGTGAAGAAAACGCGTCAAAACAAGAATCTAGAGCCTCGTTCCGATTCCATCGGAACGGGAAAAGCTCTGGTTGGCCGCAGGACTGCAATTTCCTTGCCTGCGGTGCCGCCTTGCCGATCGAACACGGCGAGTTCCAGAATTGCGGTTAATGAAAACGTCCGGACCACGATCAGCGGTCTCTCGGCACATGGCTTGCACGGCGGTCGGCCATGAAACCGAACCTTTGCAGGCTCCGCAGCGGGATGGCGAGGCAATTGCCAGGCCATCGAGCAGCGACAAATGGCGTTGACGCGCAAGCGCAGTCTGTTCCGGCAAGGTCCGCGCCACTGGACCGGACGCTGGAGGCAAATCCAACCTGCGCCGTTTGGAGACAGGGCAGACGGCGCCGTTCCAGAATGGAGCAACGCGACCTGGCCCTGTTCACAACTGCGTTGGGCCCGGCAGCCGTTCGAAAGGAACGGAATCTTAGCAAGAGAACATTAACACTCCAGGCTTCACCGATTGCTGCGGTCAACAGCCCGACTGGATATTGAGACGTCTCTGGTGATTGCCTCCGTGCTCCAACTGTTACGGCGCGACGTTACGCGCGGCGTTGCCGGGACCATCCTGCTCAAGGTTGGTAGCGGCGGGCTCGCATTCGCGTTGTTCTCGCTCGCCGCGCGGGCGATGACGCCGGACGCGTTTGGAAACTTCGCAACCCTGCTCTCCGTCGCCCAGATCGCCTCGGTCGTGGGCCTGGTCGGCCAGGAGCTGCTCCTGGTTCGATTTCTCAATGAGTATGAGGTGCGCGGCCAGGCCGAGTTCACCAAGGGTGTGCTGCTGTCGAGCCTGAAGAACTCCGCGATCGGGATGCTGATTTCGATCGCCGCGATCGCCGCGGTGGCAAGCATTCGCGGCGAGTGGTGGCTGTTGATCCTGTCGGTCTCGGCGTTCACCGCGATCAATGCAGGGCTGATGCTCGGCAGCCAGATCGCGCGATCGCTGGTCAGCATCCTGATGGGCGAAGGCAATCGGGAGTTCTTCTGGCGCGTCGCCGTCGTCCTGTTCCTGATCGCGGTGCTGTTCGGCCACCGGCAGCTCACCCCCGCCGAGCTGTTCAGCGCGATGTCGGCCGCGATGGCGCTCGGGCTCGTCGTGCAGATCGTATCGATCATGCGGGCGCTGCCGAACCTGCGGTCGGTCACGGCGCGCTTCGAGGCCTCGCGCTGGAACAAAAGCGCATTCCGGTTCTGGCTCGCCTCCATTCTCGAAGCGGCAAACCAGTATTTCGACGTCATCCTGGTCTACTGGATGCTGGATCCGGCCACCGCCGGCGTCTATTTCGCCGCCTCGCGGCTGGCTAACATCTTCGCGATGCTGTCGGCTGCGCTCTACACGTTCGGCGCGCGCCGGCTGCCCTCGCTGTATTTCAGCAAGAACCACGGCGAGCTTGAACATACGTTGAAGCTGATGGCCGAGGTGACCGCGCTCTGCGTGCTCAGCGGGCTCGTCATTGTCTGGGTGGGCGCCCCCTATCTGCTCGGCCTGTTCGGGCCGCACTTCGCGGCGCAGCAGTGGGTGCTGATCGTGCTCGCGATCGGAACGGCCTTCCAGGCGGCAGGCGGACCCTCTGCCGCTGTTCTGCAGCTGACGGGCCATGAGCGTGATTATGTTCCCGTCGTCGCGGCCAATGTGGCGCTACGGCTGCTGGGATTTGTCGTGCTGATCCCGTGGCTCGGCGTGCTCGGCGCCGCGATCTCGGCGACGGTTTCGCTGGTCGTCGCCACCATCGCGCTCAACGTGCTGTGCCGGCGGCGGACCGGCGTCGACCCATCCATTCTGGTGCTGTCGCATCTGTGGCCGTCGAAAGGTGACGCCTACGCGGTCCGCGTTGCGGACAGCAACGACTAGAGCGTTTTTCGAGCGAAGAGCCGCGTTCCGATACTATCGGAACGGAAAAGGCGCTAGTGTCCTGAATCAAAAGTTCGGCGGACTCCAAATCGACTCGATGATAGCGGACTCTCCTGATTTGGGGAGGATTGGCGATGGGTCGGCGCTTTGCTCCGCTGGAGCTTGATGAGGTGGAACGTGCTGAGTTGACATCGTTGGCGTCGCGTCGAAGCACTGCTCAGGCGTTGGCACTGCGGGCTCGGATCGTCCTGGCCTGTGCTGAGGGCGAGCAGAGCAAGGTCGTGGCGGCCCGTTTGGCTGTCGATCCCGACACGGTCGGCAAATGGCGGCGGCGGTTCTCCGAGCATCGGCTTGAAGGTCTTTGGGACGAGCCGCGATCGGGGACGCCACGCACGATTGAGGATGCCCGGATCGAGGCGGTGATCGTTCGCACCCTTGAGACCCAGCCTCCCGGGGCCACCCACTGGAGTTCGCGCAGCATGGCGCGGGCCAGCGGGCTGTCAGTCTCAACAGTACAGCGTATATGGCGCGCTTTCGGCTTGCAGCCGCATCGGTTGGAGACCTTCAAGCTCTCAACCGACCCCGACTTCGTCGCCAAGGTTCGCGACATCGTCGGCCTTTACGTAGCTCCGCCCGAGCGCGCCATCGTACTGTGTGTCGATGAGAAGTCGCAAATCCAGGCGCTGGATCGCAGCCAGCCCATGCTGCCCATGCGACCTGGCCAGCCGGCGCGCCGTAGTCACGACTACAAACGCCATGGCGTCACCTCGCTGTTTGCCGCCCTCGACGTCGCAACCGGCCGGGTCATTGGCAAATGCTATGGACGCCATCGTGCCAAAGAGTTCCGCAAGTTTCTCGATGAGATCGAAGCTGCGGTTCCAGACGATCTGGACGTCCACCTCGTCATGGACAATTACGCAACCCACAAGACGCCGTTGATCCGCAACTGGCTGGCAAAGAGGCCGCGCTGGCACGTCCACCTGACGCCAACCAGTTCATCCTGGCTCAATCAGGTCGAACGCTTCTTTGCACTCATCACCGAGCGTAAGATTAGGCGCGGCATCTATCGCAGTGTGGCGGCGCTACGGGCCGAGATTGCCTCCTTCATCGACCATCACAACGCTGACCCAATGCCGTTCCGATGGACCAAATCAGCTGACGACATTCTCGGCTCAATCGAACGCTTCTGCGCTTACAATCTGCCCGCCAAGGCATAAAATGCCATGAACTTTTGGTTCAGGACACTAGCTTCAGCCGAACCGCCTTCAGCTCGCCAGGCCGAGCGCCTCGCCCTGGCGACCGCGAACGGCGGCATCGACCGCCACGCGATTGACGACCAGCGCGGTCGGGACCGAACCATAGCCGGATAGATCGGCCCGCGCCTTGCCGATCGCGGCCGAGTTGGCCGCACCTTCGCGAACCACGAGGATCACGAGGTCGGCATGGGCAGCCAGCGCCACCGCGGCCGGCTGAAGGGCAAGCGACGATGCGTCGACGATGATCAAGCCGAAATCGGCGCGAATATCGTCCGGCGGATAGGGCGGCGCCTTGCTGCTGGCGCCCAGCAGCTCGACGACCGACGGCAGGTCGGCCTTGATGATGCCCGATCCTTGCGGCGGCGCGGCCTCGGCGCGCCTGGATTCCACCTCGATCAGGACGCTGAGCATGCCGTTCTTGACGGCGGATCGGTTCAGCGACCGTGCAACGGTGCTGCCGCCCGCACCGGCCTCGACCGACAGCAACAGCGCCACCTTGCCGTGCTCTCCCGAAAGCTGCTCGATGTTCTCGATCAGCAGCTGAAGATGCGGACTGAGATCGGGTTCGGCCGTCGACGAGATCGGGGTCTGCCAGACGCTCCTGACGGCGTCCGGCGACACCATGTTGGGAATGCGGGCCAGCACCGGCAATCCCGGCGGCGGCGCTGGTTGCGGCGCGGCACGCGCCGGCGGCGCGGGCGCCTCGGCCCGACGAAGCGGCGGAATGGCCTTGATCGGGAGCTGCTTCAGATTCAGACCGGGAACGGCGACGATCGCCGTCGATGTCAGCAGCGAGACGATCGCGAGCGCGACCAGCAACAGCGGAAGCGGCGGCAGCGTCGAGCGCACCGGCGGCGTCGCAGGCGATGCGACCTTGGTCTGCGAGCTCTGCAGCAGCCGCTGCTCGTCGGTAGTCTTGTAGCGCGAGAGGAATTGCTCGTAGATATTCTTGTTGGCATCGGCGTCGCGCTGCAATTCCTGCAGCTTGACGAGCGCCTGACCGTCGACCAGGATTTGCTGTTCGACCGCCTTCTGCTGATCCTCGAGCGCCTTCTGCTGATCGCGCTGCGCTTCATACTCCGACTTCGCGGTGTCGATGTTCTTCTTCCGCTCGATCTCGATCTGTCGGTTGAGATCGCTGAGCTGGCTGAGAGCCATCACGAGGTCTGGATGACGATCGCCCAGCACCCCGCGCTTCTGTGCGATCTGGTCGTTGAGCGCGGAGCGCTGGGCGCGCAGCGCACTCAGCAGGTCCTGCTTGACCGGCCCGTCGACATTGGCCTTCAGGTCGCGCTGCAGCTGCTCGTAGCGAACCTTGGCCTCCTCGGTGCGGGCGCGCGCGGCGGCGACCTGCTGGGTCAGATCCGTAACGCGCAATTGCTGCGTCGTCGATTCCTTGCCCGCGTTGACGATCCGGTGCTCGAGCTTGAACTTCGCAACGGCATCTTCCGAAGACCGCAGGCGGTCGTTCAATGTCTTGAGCCGGCTCTTCAGCCAGTCGGCGGCTTCGTCGGTCGCCACGCTGCGCGTGCCACGTTGGCTGGCGACGAACGCCTCAGCCACCGCATTGGCGTAATAGGCCGCACGCTGCGGGTTGTTGGACGTGAACTTGATGGCGATGACATAGGTCAATCCGCGCCGGGAGATGTCGAGCCGGTTGCGGAACCGGTCGAGCAGCCGCGTCGGGTCGGTCCTGCCGCCGGAGATGTCGCTGTCCTCGGCGACCTTGAGCTGCTCGATCAGCGGCCCGAGAAATCCGTCGGATTTGGCGATCTCGACATAGCTCTGCAGTGCTGCGGCATCCTGACCGATCCCCGGCAGGACGTCCTGATCGGTGGTCACGCGCTGCTCGCGCGGGTCGACCACGACGAGCGCGGTCGCGGCATAGCGCGCCGGAATCAACATCAGCAGAATGACGCCGACCGCGAAGATCACCGCGGCGAGCATCAGAATGCGTTGACCGTTCTCGCGGAAAAAAGCCACCACGCCGGGAATGCTAAGCACGCCCTTGGTGGTTTCCGCAGAGGATCGGCTGGTCGGCACGCCGGCAGCTTCCCACGACGCGGCGGGTTCCGTGGGTTCGGAACGTCTCGGGCCTACGCGGCTACCGAACTTCATGGGGCTGTTACTCGAATTCAACTGACAGTACTGCTCCAACGTAAATATCTATGGTTAATCCACGGTTACCCCCTCCTCATGCGGACGTAACCAATTAGTTAACGAGCCGGCTGTACCCTATGTGTGAAACAATGGCTCTCGATTGCTGGCAATGTCTGATCGCACTAAATGAGCAGTAACCTCAACACGCGCTACTCGATCTACGAGCGCGCTTCGCGTGATAAGTACGCGCGTAATAGCGAGGGAGACGATTTCACTCCTTCGACGGGTGAGGAAGCCGTGCTTCATTACAGGCCAAGCACAGAATTGCGCGAGGCATCGACCGCATCACGCGATCGACCGAACGAGAGCAAGCCAAAGCTGCGTATCGTCCTGGTACAGACCCAGGCCGAGAACGCCGGCGCGCAGGAGATATCGCGGCTGCTCGGCGCGGGCCTCTCCGCGCGCGGCTATGACGTCGCCAACCTGTTCTTCTTCCGCAAATCGGATTCCTTCGACGAGCCGCCCAATACTTTCTATTGCGCGCCGAGCCGTCCAGGAAACCCGCTGGCGCTGCTGCGGATGCTGTGGACGCTCGCCGGTCATCTCAGGACCATCAGGCCCGATGTCGTGCTGACCTTCCAGCACTTCGGCAATGTGATCGGCGGAGGCGTGTCGCGGCTCGTCAGCCGAGCCCCGGTGATCGCCAATCAGGTGTCCTCGGCGATGTCGATGAGCATGCCGGTGCGCGCCGCCGACATCTTCATGGGCTCGACCGGCTTCTTCCAGTGCATCACGCTGAATTCGCGGGACATGGAGCGTGAATACGCCCGCTATCCCGCGACCTATCGCGCGCGCATGACGCACGTCCCGCATGGCTTCGACGACAAGTCGCACAGCCTGCCGAAGAACGTCGCGCGGCAGCAGTTCAGGCTGCCGCCGGATCGCACGCTGCTTGGCTGCGCGGCAAGGCTGCATCCGCACAAGCGGCTCGATGCGGCAATTCGCCTGCTGGCCGCCGACCAATCCTGGCATCTTGCCCTCGCCGGACAAGGCGCGGACGAGGAACGGCTGCGAGCCCTGGCGAGCGAGCTGAACGTCGCGGACCGGCTGCACTTCGTCGGCGAGATCAAACCGCGCCAGATGGCCGAATTTCTGGCGTGCCTCGACGTCTTCGTCTTTCCGACGCAGGCCGAAACCTTCGGCCTCGCTGCGGTGGAAGCCGCGAGCGCCGGCATCCCCTGCGTTGTCAACGATCTGCCGGTGCTGCGCGAGGTGCTGTCCTACCAGGGACAGCCTGCCGCAGTGTTCGTTGACGCGGCTAACGAGGCGGAGTTTTCGGCCGCCGTGTCGAAAGTCCTGACCGATCGTTTGTTGAGCGACCAGCTGCGGCAAAGTGCCGTGGGCCTGAAGTCGCGTTATTCGTTGGATGCCATGATAGAGGAATACGTCCGCATTCTCGGCAATGCCGTGGGAGTGGACGCGCACTAGGAAATTGGGCTGGACATGATTATCGAGTTTCGCTGCGATCGCGCGCAGGCGCGACTCTGGATGCGCCGCGAGACGCTGCGCGTCAACGATCAGGATATTCCTGTTCAAATCGCCTGGACGACGACGCCAGGGCCAAGGCCCGCCGGCCTCGACATGCTGTTCGAGCTCGAGCGCATCGTGCTGCGCAAGGGCAAGGCGGGTGATGTCGACAGGCTGAAGGCGATTGCGGAACGACCGCGCATGGGCAACCCCGATGTGGTGATCGACTTCACCACTGCCGCGCGGGACCCGAACTGCCCCGCCAGGCTCTACCTCCGTCCGCGCTTCAACGGACAGGCGGGCGAAGCCGCCGCACTGGCCGCCATTCTCGCCGGCGACCTGCCGGTGATTGAAATCGTCAACGAGCTCGACGGCACGGTCATGGACCGCGGCCATCCCTCGGCGGAAATCGCCGCCGGCCTGAGCGGCGGGCTCGAAACGGTGATGGCGCGCACCCTGTCCATGCTGCCGCCGATCCTGTCGGGGGCTCCGCGGCTGGTGCCGCAACTGGCTGTGCCGGCGGCCGGCAGCGCACCGCGAAATCCCGCGCCCTTTGTCCTGCGCGGCGTCGCGACCTCGATCGCGAAGGAAATCTATCGTCTCTGCTGCTACGCGCCGCATTGGCATGTCGGCTGGCGCTACGCCGAGAACACGGATGTCTGGCGGACCGGTGACCTGTCGGGACCTGCCTGGAACGTGCTCGGCGATCCCGGCAATCACTTCTATGCCGATCCCGTCCCGGTGAAGTGGCAGGGCAGGACGTTCGTGTTCTTCGAGGACCTCGACCACCGAACCGGCAAGGGCATCATCTCCGCGATCGAATTCGACGGCAACGGTCCGGTCGGCACGGTGCTGCCGGTGCTCGAAGAGCCGTGGCACCTGTCCTACCCGTTCCTGATCGAGAACAATGGCGAGCTGTGGATGATCCCGGAAAGCACCGCGCATCGCGATGTCCCGATCTACAAATGCGTTCGCTTTCCCGACCAGTGGGAACGGCAGGGCACGCTGCTGTCCGGGCTCGAACTCGCCGACGCGACCATCACGCAGCATGACGGCCTCTACTACATGTTCGGAGCCTGGCGCGACGGCACCGGCGGATATTCCGACACGCTGGCGATCTATTACGCCGAGCAGTTGTTCGGCCCGTGGCGGCCGCATGCAAGCAATCCGATCCTGATGGATCGCGCGACGACGCGGCCGGCCGGCAATTTCGTGACCATCAACGGCAAGCTGTGGCGGCCGGTGCAGGACTGCAGCAACGGGTACGGCGCGGCGCTCGGACTTGCGGAAGTGCTCGAACTGTCGCCGACGACCTACCGGCAGGCCGTGCGCCATCTGCTCAAACCCGGGCCGCTGTGGACCGGACGCAAGCTGCACACGCTCAACCGCTGCGGCCGGCTCGAGGTGATCGACGGCTCGCGGGTCCAGCCGAAGACCACCGCCTTGCTGAACAGCCTGCGGTCAAGCGACCGACCAGCGCAGCGGGAGTGGCAAGGCACGCTGGCGAAGCCGATCGCGCGACGGCTCCACTAGCCTCGGTCGACCCGGTTCAGTTCAGGTCGGCACTCAGCACGCCGCCGAACTGCTCCCATGAGCTTCCGGTCCAGCGTTGCAGCTGAAGCTGCGTATAGGCCATGCTGTTGTCGGGGCCTGTGTTGATGGCGATGCCCGGCATCAGCGTCGGCAGCACGAGCCCTCTGATGTTGCGCGCCTGCTTCACGATGTTCTCGCGCGACAGGTCGTCACCGCACTGCTTCAGCACCTGCTCCAGGATCTGGCCCTGCTGGGTGCCGAACAGATAGTTGTTGTCGCCGATATCGGCGCCTGGGAGATATTTCTCGAAATGGGCGCGATACCATTTCATGCCGGGATCGTCGGCCCACTTCTTGTCGTTCGGATCCTTGGTGATGGTCGCCACGACAACGCCGACCGCCTTGTCCGCGCCCGCCGGCACGATGGTCGCGGAGACCGAGCTCGACACATAGTTGACGATGGTCAGCGGCGACCAGCCGATCTCGTTCGCCTTCTTGATCGCCTGGGCCGCGAATTTCGGCGTGCCGGCGATCAGGAACGCCTGCGCACCCGACGCCTTCAGCGTCACCACGCGGGATTCGATGGTCGGCTCGGTGACCTCATAGGGAGACGTCACCACCTTCTTGTCGAAATCGGCCTTCAGCACCTCCTTGAACGCGGCCACGAAATCGCGGCCGAGATCGTCGTTCTGGTAGAGGATCGCGATCTTCGCATCGGGCGCCGTCTGCATGATGTATTTGGTGTAGATCTTGCCTTCGGTGTTGTAGCTCGGCAGTCCCGTGGTGGTCAGCGGAAATTCCGCGAGATTCGTAAACTTGGTCGCGCCGCTGACGACGAACAGATGCGGCACCTTCTTCGCGGTGACGTATTTGATGGTCGCGCCGATGCCGGGCGTGCCGAGCGGGCTGAACAGGAACGCCACCTCGTCGCTCTCGATCAGCCTGCGGGTCTGCTCCACGGCCTTGGGCGGCGTGTAGGCATCGTCATAGGTGATGAGGTTGATCTTGCGGCCGTTGATGCCGCCGCGGTCATTGACGGAATGGACGTAGGCGATCAGGCCCTTGCCGGTGTTGCTGAGCGGAGACGCCGGGCCGCTGAACGGGAACGTCGCCCCGACCTTGATCTCTGATTCCGATACCCCCGGCGTTTCGGCGCGGACTGGAGCCGCGGCAAGCGCCGCGAGCATCGCAACGGACACGGCAAACGTCTTCAACAACATGAAATTCCTCCTGAGCTTTTATGAATTGACCAACTCTTGCGACCGGCGCGCGGCGCTACCAAGCTTCGCCGAACGGCCTGATCTCGAAATTGAACGACCACGCGCTGCGATCCTGATGGGCGACGTGCCAGACCTCGTCGGCGATCGCTTTCGGCTTGATGAAGAAGTCGTCCGGCCGATCCGGCCAGCGCTTCCGCGTCCACTCCAGATCGATCACGGCATCGATCACGAGATAGGCGACGTGAACACCTTGCGGCCCCAGATCGCGGGCCATCGCCTCGGCGAGAATTCGCTGCGCTGCCTTGGTCGGCGCGAACCCCGCGAAGCCGGCCTTGCCGCGCAACGCCGAGGTGTTGCCGGTCGCAACGATGGCGCCCTTGCCGGCAGCGATCATCGCCGGGGCAAATCGCCTTGCCAGGTACAACAGTCCCATCGTGTTGACCTGGAAGTTACGATTGAGAATCTCCGGATCGATCTCGCGGAAGGTGCCGAACGCGCCGCCGACGGCGTTGTGGATCACGACGCCCGGGCTGCCGAGATCGCGCTCCACGGCCGAGGCCACCGCCTCGACCTGCGCGGGATCGGACACGTCGCATCGATAGGCCTTTGCGCCCGGCAGCTGCTGCTCGAGCGCGGCGAGACGCGCCTCGTTCCTGGCGAGCAGCGCGACACGATAGCCGCCCTCGGCAAACCTCCTGGCGAGCGCCGAACCGGTGCCGGGCCCAACGCCGGATATCAGACAGACAGGTGCGGTCATGCGATCAACCCTCCGCGTTGCGGCCTATGGCCTTCATGGTCAGGCGGCCGCCTTCGACAGCAGCTTCTCGACATAAGGCTTGAGATCCAGCCCGACGTGCTCATGCGCGATCAGGCGATCAAAGTGAGCGAACATCAGCGGATACTCATCCTGCACGCCCGAATGCAGGATTTTCGCCAATCCTTGCTTTTTCAGCTGCTCGGTCCGCGCATGTTCATTCATGAACAGCGCGAGTTCGGCGGCAAAGCAGATGTCGGCAATCGAGATGCCATTCCCGACCAGCGTCCCCCGCCGCGGCGACAGCGCCTGCTCGATGCCGGACGCATAGATCGCGAACGCATCCTTGGCGCGCGCATGAATGGCCGCATCGACGGTGCCGCCCGAGAGCGCCAGCAGATAGATTTGCGAGTCCCGCGCGAACACCAGGCTGACATCGAGAAAACTGTCGATCCGCGACGCCTCATAGGCGTCGCGCCCGTAGAGCGGGAATGCTGCCTCGCCGAGCCGCGCCACCGCGCGCATGATGCTGTTCGATTCGAAGATCCCGACCTTGCCGTCGGCGCCGAATGCCGCCGGCACATTGCCGAAGGGCTGTGCCGCCATGAATGCATCGGTCTTGAAGAGCTGCGCGCCGGTCAGTCCGACCCGCCCGGTCCGCGCCAGCGACGACAGCGAGGCGCGCTCGTGCTCCGCCAGCGGGCGAGCATCATAATCCCACAGCCAGTCCCGCAGCTCCTTGCCGGAGGCTCCCCTGACCTCGACATCGACGCCGCAGAACCGCGCCGCGATGGTCGCCTTCCAGACGCGCGGGTTCGGCAGATAGGAGAAGATGCGCAAGGCGGCCATGGCGGCTGCTCCGGTGCTGATGCCTCAGGCGGCGAGCTTCAGGATCTTGACGACGTCGGCGGGTTCGCGGATCGGCTGCGGGTTGGCCCGCGTGAAGATCGACAGCATGGCGTTCCGGCCGATCAGCTCAAACCGATCTTCGCCGACGCCGACATCGGCAAGCCGCCGCGGCAGGCCGAGCTCCGCGATGAACGCCGCAAACGCCTCGCCGGCATCGCGCCCCGGCGCGCCGAGCGCAGCGGCGATCGATTGCTGGGCGGCCTCCGTCGCCGGGCGGTTGTAGCGCAGCACGCTCGGCATCATCACCGCCGTGCAGAAATAATGCGGCACGTCGCAGGTGCCGCCGAGCACATGGCCGATGGCGTGGCTGGCGCCCATCGGCACCCGCGACTGCAATCCGAACGCCGACAGCCAGGAGCCGAGCTGGCAGCTCAGCCGCGCCGCCTCGTCGTCGGGTTTAGCTTTGGTGCGCAGCAGGCCGTCATGCAGATAGCGCAGTCCCTGCTGGCACACCGCATCGACCAGCACGTTGGGGCGGCTGGAGCAGATCGCCTCGATGCCGTGATCCATCGCCCGCGTCCCGGAGCCGAGCCAGAGCTTCTCCGGCGTATATTTCGTGATCGCGGGATCGAGGATGATGCTGCGCGGCATCATCATTGGATGGTTGAAGATCTGCTTCAGCTTGCGGCTGGTATCGGTGACCAGCGCGCCGGAATTGTATTCGCCGCCGGACAGCGTGCTGGGGATCGCGATCATGCGGACTTTCGGCGTGCGGAATGGCCCGAAGCGGCGGTCCGGCGTGGTCTCGAAGCCGTCGAGGCCATCAGGCTCGAAGATCGCTTGCTCGATGCACATCAGCACGATCTTTGCCGCATCGACCACCGAGCCGCCGCCGATCGCGACGACGAGGTCCGCCTTGGCCTCGCTAGCCTGCCGCGCGATCTGCGTCACCACGTCCCGCGTCGTGTGCTGCGGCACGCCGTCGAAGGTCGCGGCATGGCGGTCGCCGAGCGCTTGACGGATCTTCACGATCTCGTCGGTCGTGGTGTTCAACGTCCGGCTGGCGATCAGATAGACGCGCTTCGCGCCCAGCCGCTCGGCCTCCTCGCGCAGCGCTTCGGCTGCCGGCTTGCCGTAGATCACGGTTTCCATGGTCGGGTATTGATGGCTGCCGGTGACGCGCATGCTTTCACTCCCTCGATGTGTCCGTGAGTTCCGCTGTCGGTCAGGCCGACAGCTTGGTGAAATCAGGCTGCCGCCGTTCCGCGAAGGCGGCGAAGGCCTCGCGCGCCTCGGGCGTCGTCAGCCGCTCCTTGAACAGCACGCCTTCCTCGGCGATCTGCGCCGCGATCTTCTGCTGCTCGCGCATCAGCTTCTTGGTCATGCTGAGCGACCCTGCCGGCCGCCTGGTCAGCGCGACCGCCGCGTCATGCGCCCTCTTGCGCAGATCGGCCTGCGGCACGACGGCATTGGCGAGACCCGATGCCAGCGCGCCCTGCGCGTCCATCGGCTCGCCGAGCGCGAACATCGCATAGGCGCGCGCATGCCCGATCC
This sequence comes from Bradyrhizobium sp. USDA 4506, assembly GCF_054058795.1. Lineage (NCBI taxonomy): Bacteria > Pseudomonadati > Pseudomonadota > Alphaproteobacteria > Hyphomicrobiales > Nitrobacteraceae > Bradyrhizobium > Bradyrhizobium sp. USDA 4506. Next base: position 5,162,143 of record NZ_JBSSBM010000002.1, read on the forward strand.
TTAAGGGAAGCAGCCAGCTCGACGCCGCCTCTGGCACCAGCGCGAGATTGACGAAGGGCGTGATCAGCCGCGCGTTCTCGGCGAGATAGACCAGGTCGCAATGCAGCAGCATGGTGGTGCCGACGCCGACCGCATTGCCCTGCACGGCGGCGACCAGCGGCTTGCCGACCTTGCTGATGGTCTCGATGAAGCGATGCGCGGGGCTATCGACCGCGCTTTCGCCGCGTGCCTGGCTCGCGAAGTCGGCGAGGTCGTTGCCCGCGGTGAAGCTGTCGCCGTCGCCCTGGAACAGGACCACGCGGACGGACGGATCCGCCTCGGCCTCTTTCAGCGCGTTCGACATGGCGTCATACATGGCGCCGGTCAGCGCGTTCTTCTTCTCGGGCCGCTGCAAGGTCAGCGTCATGACGCCGGCGGCGATCTCAACCTTGACATGCTCGGTCATGGCACTCTCCCGTCAGGCGACCGCGCGGGCCGGCATGGTTTCGAATTTGCCGTCGAGGAAGCCGGTCAACCGCTGCCGGATGATCGCTTCGGCTTCGGCCATGATGCGGTGGATCAGCTCCTTGACGGTCGGGATGTCGTTGATCAGGCCGACCACCATGCCGCAGCTCCAGGCGCCGGCGTCCATCTCGCCGTCGATCATCACCTTCGGGTAGACCCCGGCGACCTGCTCATGAATGTCCTCGATCTTCAGCCTGGCGCCCTTCTCGCGCTCGATCTCGAGCAGCTCGTCGACGCCCTTGTTCTTCAGCACGCGCTCGGTGTTGCGCAGCGCGCGCATCACGAGGCGGGTGTCGAGCTCGTCGGCGTCGAGCAGCGCCTGCTTCACATTGGGATGAACCGGTGCCTCCTTGGTCGCGATAAAGCGCGTGCCCATGTTCATGCCGGCAGCGCCCATCGACAGCGCCGCGACAAGGCTGCGCGCGTCCGCCATGCCGCCCGAGGCGACGAACGGGATCTTCAATTCGTCCGCTGCGCGCGGCAGCAGGATCATGTTCGGGATGTCGTCCTCGCCGGGATGGCCACCGCACTCGAAACCGTCGACGCTGACCGCGTCGCAGCCGATCTTCTCGGCCTTCAGCGAATGCCGCACCGAGGTGCATTTGTGGATCACCTTGATGCCGGCCGCCTTCAGCGCCGGCATGTACTGCTCCGGGCTGCGGCCCGCGGTTTCCACCGCCTTGACGCCGCCCTCGCGGATCGCCGCGATGTATTCGGGATAGGGCGGCGCGGTGAAGCTCGGCAGGAAGGTCAGGTTCACGCCGATCGGCTTGTCGGTCATGTCGCGGCAGCGCGCGATCTCCTTCGCCAGCAGCTCCGGCGTCTTCTGGGTCAGGCCGGTGATGATGCCGAGGCCGCCGGCGTTGGACACCGCGGCCGCCATCTCGGCGAAGCCGACAAAATGCATGCCGCCCTGGATGATCGGATGCTGGATGCCGAACAGTTCAGTGATTGCTGTCTTCACAAGTCTCTCCCGCGTTTCCGCTCAGTGGACGATTTCGAACAGGCCCGCCGCGCCCATGCCGCCGCCGATGCACATGGTCACCACGCCGTATTTCGCCTTGCGCCGCCGGCCCTCGATCAAGAGGTGACCGGTGAGCCGCGCCCCGGTCATGCCGTAGGGATGGCCGATCGCGATCGAGCCGCCATTGACGTTCAGCTTGTCCGGATCGATGCCGAGCTTGTCGCGGCAATAGATCACCTGCACCGCATAGGCCTCGTTGAGTTCCCAGAGATCGATGTCGTCGATCTTGAGGTTGTGCCGCTTGAGGAGCCGCGGGATCGCGGCAACCGGGCCGACGCCCATCTCGTCCGGCTCGACGCCGGCGGCGACGAAGCCGCGGAAGATGCCGAGCGGCTTCAGGCCCTTCTGCGCGGCGATCTTGTCGCTCATGATCACGCAGGCCGAGGCGCCGTCCGAGAGCTGGCTGGCGTTGCCGGCGCTGATGGTCTTACCCGAGAACACCGGCTTGATCTTGGCGAGCCCGTCCGCCGTGGTATCCGGCCGCGGCCCCTCATCCTTGGCCAGCGTCACCTGCTGGTAGCTGACTTCCCTGGTGTCCTTGTTGACCACGGCCATTTTGGTCGTGATCGGCACGATCTCGTCGTTGAAGCGGCCGCCCTGCAACGCGGCGCCGACGCGGCGCTGGCATTCGAGGCTGTACTCGTCCTGCTTGTCGCGGCCGATCCCGTAGCGCTCGGCGACGACTTCCGCCGTCTCCAGCATCGACATGTACATCTCGGGCTTCATTGCCATCAGCTCGTCGTCGACGGCATGGAACCTCTTCATGTGCTCGTTCTGCACCAGGCTGATCGACTCGATGCCACCGCCGATCGCGATCTCGACGCCGTCGAGCATGACAGAGCGGGCGGCGACCGCGATCGCCTGCAGGCCGGAGGCGCATTGCCGGTCGATGGTGGTGCCGGCGACCGTCACCGGCAGCCCGGCGCGGATGGCACCCTTGCGCGCGAGGTTCATCACCATGGTACCCTGCTGCATCGCGCAGCCCATCACCACGTCCTCGACCTCGCCGGGCGCGATGCCGGCACGCTTCACCGCTTCGGCCATCACATGGCCGGCCAAAGTCGGGCCGTCGGTGTTGTTCAGCGCGCCGCGATAGGCCTTGCCGACGCCGGTGCGCGCGGTGGAAACGATGACTGCATCCTGTGACATGCTTGCCTCTCTGGCTTAGGCGGCCGCGTCGAGCTGCGCATAGCGCAGCACGTGATAGGCGGGATCGCCGAACTGGATGTTGATGGAGGAAATCCGCTTGAAGTAGTGGCCGACATTGAGCTCGTCAGTCATGCCCATGCCGCCGTGCAGCTGCACCGCCTGATCGGCGACGAACTTGCCGGCATAGCCGATCTTCGACTTGGCACCCGAGGCGAGCCGAGACACGCCGGCCTCATCGTCATTGAGACTGAGGCTGAGATGCTGCATCAGCGACAACGCCTCCTGAAGCGCGATGAACATATCGACCATCCGGTGCTGCAGCACCTGGAAGCTGCCGATCGTGACGCCGAACTGCTTTCGCGTCTTGGAATAGTCCAGGGTCGCAGCGTTCAGTTCGCCGATCGCGCCGACCGCCTCGGCGCAGAGCGCGCCGATGGCGCGGTTGCGGCAGGCCTCCAACGCGGCGACGCCCTCGCCTTCACTGCCCAGCAATTGCGCGCGCACGCCGCGCAGGCTGACCTCGGCCGCTCTGCGGCCATCGATCGTCTTGAAGCTTTGCAGGTCGAGATTGGCCGCCCGGCGATCGACCACGAACAGGCTGACGCCGCCACGATCGTGGCGATGGCCCGAGGTGCGCGCGGAGACGATCAGATAATCCGCCCACGGCGCGGCGGTCACCGTCGTCTTCTCGCCGGTGAGCACATAATCGTTGCCCTCGCGGCGCGCCGTGGTGGTGACGGTGGCGAGATCGAAGCGCGAGCCCTTCTCGGTCCAGGCCAGCGCCCAGAGTTTCGTGCCAGCGATGATGTCGGCGATGAACGCCTGCCTCTGCGCGTCGGAACCTGCCTGCTCGATCAAGCCACCCGCGACGACGACCGTCTCGACGAAGGGCTCCACGACAAGATGGCGGCCGAACTCCTGCATGATGATCATGGTCGACAACGGCCCGCCGCCGAGCCCTCCGACCGCTTCCGAGAACGGCGCGGCGAGCAGGCCGAGCTCGGCGAATTCAGCCCATTGCTTGCGGCCAAAACCCTCCTCGCTCGCGACGATCTTGCGGCGGGCGTCGAAATCATACTGGTCGCGCAGCAGCCGCTGGACGCTGGACCGCAACAATTCCTGCTCTTCCGTGAACTGGATATCCATCCGATCCTCGTTGCCGTTAAAGCGCGATGAAATGCGCTTTCTTTGTTTGAGCATGATCTCTTCGGAAAACCGCTTCACACTTTTCCGGATCATGCTCTAGAGACCAAGCACCGCCTTGGCGATGATGTTGCGCTGGATCTCGTTCGACCCGCCGTAGATCGAGAGCTTGCGCGAGTTGAGGAATTTCTCCGACGCGGTGTGGCCGTAGTCGGGGCCCGGCATGAAGTGATTGGCGCTGACCGGATGCTCGCGGATCGCAAGCCCGTAATTGCCGATCGCCCGATGCGTCAGCTCAGTGATGTTCTGGAAGATTTCGGTGCCCCGGATCTTGAACAACGAGGCGGCCGGTCCCGGGTCGATGCCGCGCGCCATCTGGCCGACGACGCGAAGCTCGGTCGCCTCCAGCGCCAGCACGTCGAGCTCGACGCGGGCGATGTCCCGGATGAATTCCAGATGCGCCGGATCGTCTTCGGGGATCTCCGCCTTCACGATCTTCTTCAGCCGCGCGATGTAGCGCGTCGAGCGGCCGATGCCGGCCATGCTGGTGCGCTCATTGCCGAGCAGGAATTTGGCGTAGGTCCAGCCCTTGTTTTCCTCGCCGATCAAGTTCTCGGCGGGAACGCGCACGTTCTCCAGGAAGACGTCGTTGACCTCGTGCGAGCCGTCGATGGTGATGATCGGGCGCACGGTGACGCCGGGCGACTTCATGTCGATCAAGAGGAACGAGATGCCGGACTGCGGCTTGGCCGTGGGATCGGTGCGCACCAGGCAGAAGATCCAGTCGGCGTGCTGCGCCAGCGTGGTCCAGCTCTTGTGGCCGTTGACGATGTAGTGGTCGCCGTCACGCACCGCCTTGGTGCGCACGGTCGCGAGGTCGGAGCCGGAGCCCGGCTCCGAATAGCCCTGGCACCACCAATCCTCGCCGGAAAGGATGCGCGGCAGGAATTTCTTCTTCTGCACATCGTTGCCGAAGGTGTAGATGACGGGCCCGACCATGGTGACGCTGAACGCCAGCGGCGGCATCGTGCCGGCGCGCGTCGTCTCCTGCTCGAAGATGAAGCGGCGGGTGATCGACCAGCCGGGCCCGCCATATTCCTTAGGCCAGAGCGGCGCGATCCAGCCCTTGTCGTGCAGGATGCGATGCCACAGCAGCATCTGCTCCTTGGAGAGATCGGTCTCCGGATTGGCGACGCGCATCTCCGCCGGGTAGTTGTCCTTGATGAAGGCGCGAACCTCATCGCGGAACGCCGCATCTTCAGGGGATAGCGCGAGCTCCATCTGACCGGCTCCCTACCACTTCTCGCCGAAGGGCCGGATTTCCAACTCGAAGGTCCAGGCGCTCTTCGGCTGCTGATAGAGCTGCCAATAGGCGCCCGCGACCGATGCCGGCGGCATCAAGAGATCGGGATTGTCGAGCGCGTTCGGACCGAGCGCCTCGATGCGGCGCTGCCGGACCCATTCGGTATCGACGCCGGAATCGATGATCAGATGCGCGACATGGATATTCTTCGGTCCGAGCTCGCGCGCCATCGCTTGCGCCACGGCGCGCAGGCCGAACTTGGCGCTGGCAAACGCGGCATAGCCGCTGCCGCCGCGGAGCGACGCGGTGGCGCCGGTGAAGAAGATGTTGCCCTCGCCGCGCGGCATCATCAGCCGCGCCGCCTCGCGCCCAGCCAGGAAGCCGGAGTAGCAGGCCATCTCCCAGACCTTGCGGAACACGCGCTCGGTGGTTTCCAGGATCGGGAAATTGACGTTGGCGCCGATATTGAAGATGCAAACCTCGAGCGGCGCATGCTTGTCGGCATCGTTGAGGAAGGCCGTGATCTCCTCTTCCTTGCGCGCATCGAGCGAGCGGGCATGGATCTCGCCGCCGGCGGCCTCGATCTCCTTGACCAGCGGCGCCAGCTTGTCGCCGTTGCGGCGGCCGGCGAAGATCGTGAAGCCTTCGGAGGCGAACTTCTTGGCGATCTCGCCGCCGATAAAATCACCGGCACCAATGACGGCCACCGTCCTGTTTCTCTTCTGCATGGTGTTCTCCGGTCTTGTTTGAGTGAACTGGCTTGCGGCGTCGGCTCACCCTCAGCCGCGCAGCGACTCCGCCAGCTTGTGCTTCAGCAGCTTGCCCGTCGATGTCGCGGGCAGCGCGTCCATCAGGATAATCTCCGACGGCCGCTTGTACGAGGTGAGTTGCGGGGCAATATGGGCCATCAGGTCCTGTACCGTGGCGATCGAACCCTTGATCAGCTGCACAAAGGCAACCACCTCTTCGTTGCCCTCGACCGGCCGGCCGACCACGGCGCACTGCACCACGGCGTCGTGCGTGCTCAGCACCGCCTCGATCTCGGCCGGATAGACGTTGAACCCGGAGCGGATGATCATCTCCTTGGTCCGCCCGACGATGTAGAGCGCATCGTTCTCGAAGCGGGCCAGATCCCCGGTGTTGAACCAGCCGTCGGGATCGATCGCCTTGGCGGTCAAATCGGGCGCGCGGTAATAGCCGCGCATCACGTTGGGGCCGCGAACATGCAGCTCGCCGACTTCCCCTGCCGCAACCGGCTTGAGGTCGCGGCCGACCAGTTTTGCCTCGAGGCCCGGCATGACGCTGCCGACCGCATGATCGGCCCGCGGATTGTCGGGCCGGACGCCGGAGATGCCCGGCGAGCATTCGGTGATGCCGTAACCGTTGAGCAGCGGCAGCCCGAGCTCCTGCTCGACCCGTGATTTGAGATCGAGGTCGAGCGGCGCGCCGGCCACCGAGATCACCCGCAACCGGCCGCGATCGAGCTTCGGCAGGCCGGTATTGCGCCGGTATTCGAGCAGACGCTGATAGGTCGCGGGCACGCCGTTCAGGATCGTGATGCCCTCTTCAGTCATCGCCTTGACCAGCGCGGCCGGATCGTATTTCGCCACCAGACGCACGGTGGCGCCGATCATCAGGGTCATGGTCAGCAACGAGATGCCGACGATATGCGAGATCGGCAGCACGCAATACTGCACGTCATCGGCCGCCATCTTTCGGAAGCTTGCCGTCGCCCGGGCGCTGAACAAGAGATTGCGATGGGTCAGCATCACGCCCTTCGGCGTGCCCGTAGTGCCGGAGGTGTAGATGAGAACTGCAACCTGGTTGGCGCCGTCGGCCTCGACCGGCTCCGCCACGGTTGCCAGGTTCAAACCGGTGACGGCGATGCCGCGGAGCGGACCGACATCCTGCACGGCGGCCTCGTAACGCGCGGCATGCGTAGCCGCCTCCTGCGAGACCTCGGCGGTCAGCAGCACGCGGCGGGCGCCGCTGTGATCCCTGATCTGGTCGAGCTCACGCGGCGACAGCCGGGGATTGACCACGATGGACCAAGCATCGAGCCGGCTCGCCGCCAGCAGCAGGCAGGCGAGCGGGATCGAATTCTCGCTCACGATCATCATGCGGTCGCCGGCGCGGATGCCGAGCGCCCGCAGCGCCTCGGCGACGCGACCGACCGTTCGGTCGAGCTCGCGGTAGGTCAGCCGCGTCTTGTCGTCGATCAGCGCCGGATGATCCGGCGTCGCCCCGACGTGGTGATCGATCACCTCGTGGATGCGGTTCGGCAAGCCTTCCACACTTCCTTCAAACTGGGTCGACGCCTGCACTGAAACCTCCCTGTGACAGCCCTTTGGGCCTGATTTGTTGTCTTGAGGAATTTTCCCGCTCAGGCGGTCTTGCGCCGCCCCGCAACCAGTTGCGCGACGATCTCGTCCTCGACCTCGCGCAGCTTGTCCTTGCCGAAGAAGATCTCGTCGCCGACAAAGAAGGTCGGTGAGCCGAACGAGCCGCGCGCCACCGCGTTGCTGGTGTTGTCGATCAGCTTCTTCTTCACCTCGTCCTGCTGGGCGCGGGCGATGATGCGGTCGATATCGAGGCCGGAAGACAGGAACGCTTCGCGTAACACCTGCGGATCGTCCATCTTCTTGGGCTCGGACCACATGTGGTGGTAGGCGGCGCGAAAGTACGGCTCGAACAGCCCTTCGAAATCGGCAGCGACGACGCCGCGCATCAGCATCAGCGTGTTGACCGGAAAGAACGGGTTGGTCTTGAACGTCGTGATGTTGTAGCGGCGCAGGAAGCGCTCGGTCTCGATCGCGTTATACTCGGGCTTGTTCTTGATGCCGCGCAGCGACTCGCCGGGCGACATGTTGCCGGTCGCCTTGTAGACGCCGCCGAGCAGCACCGGGATGTAGTCGAACTTCACGCCGGTGCGCTTCTCGATTTCGGGCAGCGCCTGCTCCGCCAGATAGGCGTTCGGACTTCCAAAATCGAAATGGAATTCGACCTTGAGCGGAGCAACCATGGAACGCCCTTCCCTTTGAGTACCAGCAGCCCTCAGCCGCCGCGTTGATCGAGCCGGGACCTTAAGTTCTATTTTAGAACTGTCAATATGATATTTGTCATCCAATGACTAAGTCACGGCTGCAGGCGAGGCATCCTATTGAAATTGCGTTAGTTCTGTTTTAGAATTTAAAAGGCGATGTCGGCGCAGACCGCAGGAGATGCTGATGAAATGGGATGCCCTCGAGGAGGAGCCGTGCTCGGTGGCCCGCACGGTGGCTGTCATCGGCGACCGCTGGAGCCTGCTGGTCCTGCGCGAATGTTTCCTGCGCATCCGCAGGTTCGATGACTTCCAGGCCTCGCTCGGGATCACGCGGCATCTGCTCGCCGACCGGCTGAAGAAGCTGGTGCGCTTCGGCGTGCTGCGCAAGATTCCGTATCAGGAGGCGCCGAAGCGCTACGAATACATCCTGACGCAGAAGGGGCTCGATCTTTATCCGATCATCATGTCGATCGTGCACTGGGGCAACGTCCACATGGTCGATTCGCGCGGCCGGCCGATGCTGCACGAACACAAGACCTGCAAGAAGATGTTCGATCCCGTCATGGTCTGCTCGGAATGCGGCGAGCCGCTGAGCGCGAAGGCGGTCCACGTGCATCCCGGCCCCGGTGCGCGGAAATCGTCACCGGTGCACGCCAAGGCGCAGGAGCGAGCCAAGCGTGCCGCTGATTAGACCTGGATACTGTTCGCGAAGCCGGCGCCCCGCGCTGGCGGCTACTCAGCCTGACGGCGCAGCCATCAGCGCAACATTGCCGCCCAGCAGGCAGCCGACGGGACGGCCGCCGGCGAAGCCGATGCGGACGCGTATCTCCGACAGCCGCCCCATCGCCCTGCCCTGCAGGATTCGAATCTCGTCGTCATCAGGAGCGACCAAGCCATAGTCGAGCAACCCGAACGCCAGCGCGGCGGCCGCAATGCCGGTTGCGGCATCCTCGCGATAGCCGGAGGAGCGCGGGAATTGCCGCGCCTCGAACAGGCGAGCTTTTCGGTCGATCACGGCGAATGGATAGAGCCCGGTCGATCCGATCCGGCCGCAGACCGCCTCGACTTGCTCGGCCGCGGGATCGAGCGCATTCAGCGCGTCGGGAGAACGCATCGGAACGAGTGTCTTGATCCGCGATGTGACGGCATTGCAGGGTGTCGCCGCGTCGATCGCATCGGGCCCGACCGCGAGCGCCCGCAGCACGTCATCGCGTTGCCCCGTGGTCAGCGGAACGGTCTTCCCGGCCGGCTGGGTGATCTCGACACGCGGCTCGCCGTGACGATCACGGCTGATGAAGCCGGTGACCGGACCGCTGCGCGTCGATATCCGCATCGTATCGCCCGGCAGCCTTCCCTGGCGCGCAAGCAGCCAGAGCGCGCCGATGGTCGCGTGGCCGCACATTTCCATCTCGTGATTCGGAACGAAGAAGCGGAACGTGGCGTCGAAATCGTCGCTCTGTGCCGGCAGCACGAAGCCGGATTCGTGACCATGGCGGCGCGCAATATCCTGCATCTCGGAGGCGCTCATGCCGCTTGCATCCACCACGATCGGACAGGGATTGCCGCCCTGCCCATCCACTGTGAACACGCTGACCAGTTCCGCTGTCGCCATGATGTCGCTCGCCTGTCTCGCCGTCCCTACTTGACCAGCGTCGCGCCGGTCTCCGGATGCTGCAGCCAGCCGAGCAGCGCCTCGTGGAAGCGCGCCGGCGCCTGGATTTGCGGCGAATGGCCGAGGTCGGGGAATTCGATCAGCTGCGCATGCGGAATCCGCTTGGCCGCCTCCTTGCCCAGCACCGGATAATTGCCGAGCGTCTTGCGAATCTCCGGCGGCGCAGTGTCCTTGCCGATCGCGGTGGTGTCCTTGTCGCCGACGAAGAGCAGCGTCGGCGGCTTGATCTGCTCGAATTCGTAGAACACCGGCTGGGTCGCGATCATGTCGTAGAGCCGCGCCGAACTCGACGCCACGGCAGCGCGGCCCTCTCCGCGATACATGCCGGCCAGCATCTGCACCCACGTCTCGTAGGACGCATCCCAGGTATCGGCGTAATAGGTGGCGCGCTCATAGGCGCGGATGCTGTCCGCGGTGACGCGCGTCTCGCGCTGCATCCAGCCGTCGAGGCTGAGCCACGGCACGCCCTTGGCCTTCCAGTCCTCCAGTCCGATCGGATCGACCAAAACCAGGTGGTCGGTGGCCTCCGGATACATCAGGGCGTAGCGCATCGCCAGCATGCCGCCGGTCGAGTGGCCGACCATGATCGAATGCGCGATCCCGAGCGAGGCGAGCAGCGCGCGGCTGTTGCCGGCGAGCTGCTGGAAGGTGAACTGATAGCGCTCCGGCTTGCTGGATTTGCAGAAGCCGATCTGGTCGATCGCGATCACGCGATAGCCGGCGCCGCTGAGCGCCTTGATGGTGCCGTCCCAGGTGGCGGCACAGAAATTCTTGCCGTGCAGCAGCACCGCGGTCTGGCCGTTCGGCGTCGCCGGCTTGACGTCGAGATAGGCCATGTCGAGCTCCTGCCCCTGCGAGCTGAAGCGATAATGCTCCACCGGATAGGGATAGTCGAAGCCCTGCAACTCCGGTCCGTAGGCCGGCTCGGCGGCCGATTGCGCCAAGGCGTTGGACGATCCGAGCGCAACGGTCGCAGCGACGGCGATGTGAAACAGGGTTTTCAGGGGCATCTCGGCAAATCCAGAACTCAGGGGCGATCTCGTGATGCCGTAGCCGAACGGCTTAACGCCATCCAGCACCCACCGATGATTTGTTCGTGATCGGCTGCGATCCCCCTCTACGCCGGATCGAACGCCCGGATCGGCGGCAGATTGCCGTTGAAGCGCTCGACCTCGACGCTCGTGAGCTGGCCGGTGCAGCCCTGCGCGAAGGATGACGTGCCGATGTCACGGGTCAGCACGTTCGGATTGCCGTGCACGCAGAGCGGCGCTTCCTCCTCGGGATCCATCGGATCGTACCAGGCGCCGGTCGGCAGCTGAACCACGCCGGGTGCGATGCCGTCGGTGACATGCACCGCGGCGAGGCAGGCGCCGCGTGCGTTGAAGATGCGGATGATGTCGCCGTCGGCGATGCCGCGCGGCTTGGCGTCGCGCGGATTCATGCGCGCGACCTCGCGGCCGCGATGCTTGGCGTCGAGCGAATGGCCGCCGAAATCGAGCTGGCTGTGCAGCCGCGTCACCGGCTGGTTGGCGACCAGGAAGCACGGCGCGCCCGGCGTCGGCGTGTCGGTCTTCTCGAGCCAGACCGGATGGCCCGGACAATCCGCATCGCCGTGGCTAGCGATCTTCCGCGAAAAGATCTCGATGCGGCCGCTCGGCGTCGGCAGCGGGCGCGCGAGGGGGTCCTCGCGAAAACGGCGCAGCGAGCCGCCATCGTCGAGATGCTGCGGCACGACCAGGCTGCCGCGCGCCCAGAACTCCTCGAAGCTCGGCGCCTCAAGCCCGCGCGCGGCGAGCGCCTTGCGGGTCGGCTCGTAAAGATGTTCCAGCCATTGCCGCGAGGTGCGCCCTTCGGTGAAGGGCTCGCGGGCCCCTAACCGCTCGGCGAGATCGGCGAAGATCTCGTAGTCGTCGCGCGCGAGGCCGAACGGCTCGGCGATCCGGTGCATCGCGACCATCAAGGGATCGTTGCTGGAATAGCCGATGTCCTCGCGCTCCAGCGTCATGGTCGAGGGCAGCACGATGTCGGCGTGGCGGGCGGTGGCGGTCCAGGCCAGCTCATGCACCACCAGCGTGTCGAGCCGCGCAAACGCCTTGCGCAGGCGGTTGAGGTCCTGGTGATGGTGGAACGGATTGCCGCCGGCCCAGTAGACCAGCCGGATATCCGGATAGGTGCGCGTCTCGCCATTGTAGCGATAGCTGGTGCCGGGATTGAGCAGCATGTCGGCGATGCGCGCCACCGGAATGAAGTCGGCGACGCCGTTGCGGCCCTGCCCGAGCGTCGGTCCCGGCACCGCATTGACGCGGCGGCCGTAATAGCCGATCGCGCCGAGCGAATAGGCGTAGCCGCCGCCAGGCAGGCCGATCTGGCCGAGCGCCGCCGCCAGCACCATGCCCATCCACACCGGCTGCTCGCCATGCTCGGCGCGCTGCAACGAATGCGACACGGTGATCAGCGCTCTGCGGCCGGCAAGCCGGTGCGCGAGCGTCTTGATGGTGCCGGCGTCGATGCCGCAGATCGCCGCGGCCCATTCGGCGCTCTTGGGCTGACCGTCGCTCTCGCCGGTCAGATAGCGCAAAAACACCGGCCAGCCCTCGGTGTAGCGATCGAGGAAGGCCTGATCGTGCAGGCCTTCGCTGACCAAAGTGTGGACGATGCCGAGCATCAGCGCGGTATCGGTGCCGGGTGTGGCCGTCAGCCATTCGGCGCCGGCCTCGACGGGAAGATCGTCGCGCAGCGGGCTGACCAGGACGAACTTGCAGCCGCGCCGGTGCGCGGCTTCCATCGCGCCGCGCTCGACATGCTTGCTGATCGAGCCGCCGGCCACCATCGAGTTCTTCAGCGCCATGCCGCCGAACGCCAGCACGATGTCGGTCTCGGCCGCAATCTGCTCCCAGGTGACGTTGCGCTTGGTGATGTCCTCGTAGCCGGTCAGGATCTGCGGCAGCAGTACCGAGGACGCGCCCGAGGAATAGGTGTTCACCGAGCGGACATAGCCGCCCATGGCGATGTTGAGGAAGCGGTGCACCTGGCTCTGCGCGTGATGGAAGCGGCCCGCGCTGGACCAGCCGTAGGAGCCGCCGAACACCGCACCGGGGCCGATCGTGTCGCGGATCCGCGTCAGCTCGCCGCCGAGCAGATCGAGCGCCTGCTCCCAGCTGACCGAGACGAACTCGTCGCGGCCGCGGCGATCGTCCGGACCGGGCCCACGCTCGAGCCAGCCGCGGCGGATCGCGGGCTGCGCGATGCGCGCCTGGTGGCGCAGCGCGCCGGGGAAATTGTTGATGATGCCGTTCGGATCGGGATCGGCGGCATAGGGCCTGACTTCGAGACCCGCCTTGCCGAGCCGCGCCGAGAACACGCCCCAATGCGAGGTGTGCGGCTTGAACCCGTCGGACAAATCGAGGCCGGGATCGGGGTGGCCAATGGTCTCGCTCATCGATGCTCCTTCATCCGCAGGCCGGCGCCACGCCTGCGCAACGTTCCGGCCAGTATAATGATCCAATCGGCGCGCGGTACCCGCTAACACGGATCGCACCGCGCCTTGCCGGCATGACTGCGGGCGACGGCGGCGGAACTCCCGCCGGGCCACGCCGCCAAAATATCGAAAACAACCCCATGCAAAGGCGCCGGGCGGCCGCCGGCGCCCGACAAGGCCACTGTCCGTAGCGGGTGAAGATGTCGTGTTTTTGTAGCTCGTGATCTGTCGCCTTCGTTTCTGATTTGCAGGGGAGCCGGAAGGCGGGGACGGCTTTCCCTGATTGATCATGCCACGGCTGTTGTGGCGGTTTTAGCCCTGTGGGTGAGTTTCTTTGTTCGACTTGAAGCCCGTTTCTCCGTCCCGACCCGCGCTTTCTCGACGGCGGCGCGCGCAGGAGCGGTCAAGGACGCGCGCTTGCGCGCCCGCCAGGGCTTGTCCTTGACGGCTCCGAGCACGCCGCCAGGCTGAAGCGCGTCGGGGCTGATCTGCTGTCCGTCAGGCGCAAACCTCGCCAATCGATGCGGTCCAAGGAACACGCTGACGGTGCCATCGGGATACTCATGTAGCCGCACCAAGGCCTTGACGAAGTGAGGTCTTAGCCGGCTCTCCGGCAACTGCAGCCGCCGACCGTTCCATGCAACGGTATTGTCGTTGGCGACGGTTCGCTCCTCGATCACGCACAGCGCCTCGCGCCAGGCCTCATGCCGGTCGGCCACGAATGCCGAGCCTTCCTGTTCGGGCTTGATCGCAAACGCGGCGTTGTGCCCGGGGATGTAATGCGCCTTCAGCCACGCGTTGGCAGCCTCAACCGTCGTGATCCCGGCAAGCCGCAGCTCCTTCGGCAGCCGATCCTGCAAGGTGCCGAACACCCGCTCGGAGCGCCCGCGCGCCTGCGGCGAATAGGCTGCGATATGCTCGATCCCAAGATGCGACAAAGCCCGTCCCACCTGGGTTTGTTGCGTCTTCGAGACCTTCTCGCCAGCTTTTGGGGTCAGGAAATAATGGCTGCCGCGGTCGGTGTAGAGCGCGCAGAACAGGCCATGCTCGCCAATCACTTCGCGCAAGGCCTGGAAGGTCGAGGCCGTTCCTTCTTCCTCGACCAGCACCATCGAGTAGATCTCGCTCGTCGCATCGTCCATCGTGACGATCAGGTCCCTCGCGGGCAGGCCTTCGATCCAAACGTGGCGCGATCCGTCCTGGTGCAGCAGCATGCCCCGAAGCGGCCGCCGCGGCCGCTTCTTGCGGTGCGCCGAACGCTTCGGAGCCTTCCGCACCAGCCCTGCCGCGTGCAGCGCCAGCTTCGTCACCGTATAGCCCAGCACATAATCATGCCGCTTTTGCATCTGCTCGTGGAAGTGCTTCACCGTGAAGTCCGCGTACTTGTCCCGGTACAGCGCAAGCATCCGTTCCAGCTCCTCCTCCGGCGCCCGCCGTGGCGAACGACGCCCCAGCCGGCGGTCGACAAGCCCGTCGTCGCCCTCCGCCTCATAGCGCTCCGCCCAGCGTTGAAACGTCCGAACACTGATCCCAAGAACCTCCGAAGCTGCCTCCTGCGTCAGTTCCTTCGCCTCCGTCCGATCCAGCAAATCTGAAAACCGCATCCGTCGTACACCCTCGTGAATGGATGCCGTGCCCATCGTGCCCCCCTTGTTCCGGAGCACCGAAAACACGACACTTCACGAGCTACAAACAGGCGACAGATCACGAGCTACTGACACGCCCGACAAGGCCACTTGACGCGTCGGGCAAATCAGGGATACATTTCCAATATTCCGAAATCGTGCAAGTGCCCCCTCGCCGCAACAGCGGGAGCGACGGATGGCGCTTGCCGCCCAAAACCCTCCTCACAATTGACATCGCGCCGGCTGCCGCAGCGAGCGATCGTCTGCGCGTTTGCCGCGCGCGTTCCAGGGACTATCGACATGACACCTGCACCTGAAATCACCGTGCCGACGATGCCCGCCGCAACCGCCCAGACCCAGGCTGCCGCACCCCCGCGGATCAAATTCTCCTCGCACGGCTTCTGCATCGACCATCCTGATCCGGAGCTCGGCGCACGGCTGATGGCGAACGCGCTGGGGGTCGCCGATCGCGACGCGATGGACGGCATCCTGCGGCAATTGGTCAAGGCCAGCGTGAGCGGCGGCAAGCCCTGCGAGGTCAACCTCGCCTTCATGATCTCGATGGTGAGAAGCATTCGCCCGCGGGATTCCGTCGAGGCCATGCTGGTGGCGCAGATGGTGTCGGTTCATGTGATGGCGATGCGATGTGCCCATCACCTCGCGCATGCCAAGGACCTCGCCCAGCACGACAGCGCCGCGCGCGCATTGGGCCGGCTCGCCCGCACCTTTCCCGCCCAGATCGAGGCGCTGAACCGGCACCGCAGCCGCGGCGAGCCCGCCATCACCGTGCAGAACGTCAAGGTCGAGGATGGCGGCAAGGCGATCGTCGGCAACGTCACGCAGCATGCGAGGGTGATCGTGTCCGGCAACAGCCCGGCATCCGCGGCGCGGATTGCGCCGAAGGCAGTGGGCTCGCGGCGACGGCGGAATTCCGCCGATGCCGGGCGGGACGCCCAGGCATGAGCGGCCACATCCAAACGCCCGGCCCGATGCTGGCGAGCCGGCGCTGCGGCGCCAGGACCCGCTGCGGCGGTTCGTGCCGCGCGCCGGCGGTGCACGGCAAGACGCGCTGCCGCATGCACGGCGGAGCAAAGGGATCCGGCGCGCCACGGGCGAACCGGAATGCGCGCAAGCACGGCCGGTTCACTCGGGAAGCGATCGCCGAGCGGCGGCAGATCCGGGCGTTGTTGGGAGACGCGCGGAGGATGCTGGAAGGGATAAAGTGATTGCGTTTCGCAAATGGCCGCACGCCTCAACGACCAATGGGCCGCCGGGCGCGAAATCCCGCTGGCCCATTCCCGCTAAAGCATGATCCGGAAAAGTGCGAAGCGGTTTTCCCTGCGACAAACGCGAAGCGTTTGCGCGGAGATCATGCTCAAACAAAGAGCTAAAGCGCGATGACGATTCAACCTAATCTCATCGCGCTTTAATGGATCATGAGGGCTGCGGCGATGCCGAACGCCGTGAGCGTTGCAACGGCCAAACTCATCAGGGTTATCGCTACAGGCCTCGGCATGACGTTTAAACCCGCTGACGCAGTATAAGGTTGCCGGTTGCCGGACATTGCCGCGTTCCGCGAAGACGACGACGCACCCGGTAGCGACCCCGCGAGCAAAGATCCGGATTCCCGGCGGTCAGTGCACGAAGGCCAGGATCAGCGCAATGGTGACCAGCGCGTAAGTGCTGGTGACGGCGATGCCCAAATACAGACGCTCCACTGCGGCCTCCTGACCTCAAGGCGCCGCCCCCGCGCAATCAACTTAGCGCCCGCTCCGGCGCCGAGCAGCTGGAATTCCGGGTCATGGTAAATCTACGGGACCGTCCATCCGGGCTAGCCCCTGTAAGCTGCCGGCGCCAACCCTGTGGGCTCCTTGCATCCGACTGAGGAAGTAACCCTCTCTTTCCAATTGCCGGCCTGTTGGGCTTGTCACCGTGCAGAACGTGAAGGTCGAGGGCGGCGGCAACGCCATCGTCGGCAACGTCACGCAGCATGCGAATGTGGTCGTGTCGGACCAGAAGCCGGCATCCGCGGCGCGGAAGGCGCCGAAGGCCGCGCGCGCCAGGCTAAGGCGCGCCCCCGCCGACGCCAGGCAGGACGCACAGGCATGAGCGATCAAATCAAAAATACCGGCCCGATGCTTGCCAGCCCGCACCGTGGCGCCAAAACCCGCTCTGGCGGCGCGTGCCGCGCGCCGGCAGTGCACGGCAAGACGCGCTGCCGCATGCACGGTGGCGCAAAGGGATCCGGCGCATCAAGGGCAAACCGGAACGCGCGCAGGCACGGCCTATTCACCGGGGATGCGATCGAAGAGCGGCGGCAGATATGGGCGTTGTTGGGGGAAGCGCGGAGGTTGCTGGAGGAGATGAAAATGAGGCCATTTGTCCGCCAAGCCTTTTGCAGCTCACGACGCGCTCGAATTTACGTCGTGATTTCAAGGGAGTAGGCTGAGTAGTTTTATTCCGGCGCTTTCATCATCACGGCAAGGATTTGGGATCCGACATGAGGCGGGGCCTACTGCACTCTTCTGAGGAGGGCGTATCCGGATGCTGTGCGCAGCCGCGGATGGAAACTTAAGTCAGGGTATTTACACTCGCACAGGTAGTGGCCTATTTTGTAAAGGGGGCAAATCAGTATGGCTGAAAACTCTAAGGGAGTGGAGGAGTTAGAGGGGCGTCTAAGCCGGTATCCGCAGCAGGCGCTGCTTTTTTTCCAAGCCGGTTTCTCTTCGGCTGCTTCGTTGCCAGAGGAGGCACGACGTCACGTGCTCGCGGAGATGATCTCGAACTTCCAGCGAGGCACTCGGCGCTTAGACAGCAGCAATTTACGCAAGATTACAGGTCTGTCGGAAAACGGAGCAGACCAACTTGCCACTGTATACTCGCTTGTAATTGGGTTGTTGTCGGAGACTACTGCAACTCCTGACGAATTTATTGTAGCTGCCGAGAATAAGGTCTTCCTAGAAAAAGACCGATCGGTAGCGAAATCGATTGCTACGGAAGTCTGCAATGCTCGCCCAAAGATACAGGAGACCGTTGCGCGAACTCGCCTCGCCGGCGAGGTGCTGCCCTCCCTCTCAACCTTTGATCTGTCGATTGATGTCCGCGTTCGCGTTGAAAATGGCGCGATTGGTATCGCAGTGCCCGTTGCTGTTGTGCACATCGACACTGATGCTGATAACCGAGACCTTTAGCAAGACCAATGGTGGAGAAGCGTCCGCTGCTCATAGTCCTGCGGAACGAAGCAGCAACGTCGACATAGTAGATGTTGGAGCGCCCCTCCATTACGGGCCTTTCCGTCCTCTCACTTCGTTGAATAAAGCGTATGCACCAAATGCGCTTACGCGAGAACTCAAGCTCTTAGATCTCACTGCGATGCTCCCGTACGAGAACGTAACAGAATTCGAAAGCCTCGATATGGCAGTGCACATGCTCTTCTTGGCTGGTGGACATTCCTACGAGATTACACGCGATATAGCTGCGACCGCGCACGCGAATGGATTCGACGGCATCATTTACCCGTCGTATTTCAGCTTACTTCGCACAGGTGGAGCCCCCCTGGAGACGGTATTTGGCATCTCTCATCGAGCGATTGCGCAATATTCCGAAAGAGAAAAGTCCAAGACAATTCCGAACATGGCCATCTTTGGCCGACCAATCAAGGACGGCGCCGTTGCCGTCAAATGCTTGAATAGACTTAGGGTCGAACGGGTGGCTTATCGCTACCATTTTGGACCGGTTGGATACCGGCCGCCATCTATCGAGGAAGAGACTGCGAGCTAGAGCCGACTTCGCGGAGGGACCACAGCTCAAGCAAGGCTACAGGGCCATTCCCTCGATGTCGCCGCGGACTCAGCAAGTACCCCGCATGAGCGTAGCGGCACGCGGGAATGAACCCATCCCCGGATTTCGCTGCGCTCATCCGGGCTACGCTTGCTGACTTGCTTTTGGGTGGAGGCTTTGTTTGGACCGTGGCCCTTCCTGAGCTTGGGCAAGAGCTCATCAACGGGAACGGCCGTCCTCGCAGACATTAGCATCGCAGCAGCAGCTACCAGGTAACTTTGCCCTGCATACACGCGATAATGAGATCTCGCGGCTTGATTGCGCCTTTTGTCGCCCCTCCGCCTAAAAAGCCGCGCTCGCGAGCAAGCGCTTTACACTTCTCCAGCTTCTGGGATTCGGCGCTCGCTGTCCGGGACTTTGCTGAGCCTATGCAAATGGGCTTAGGGGCGGGAGCACCAATACGGCAGCAAAAGCGAAGCGGCAGCTAATCGAAGCATGAATCCCTCCGCATAAATTGCTTTGAAAACACACGCTGGAAGGTCAGAAGCCTACCGCTACCTCTACCGGCAGGAAAGGGACGTCTGCGTCCGTCGGTAATTTTACGGGACGGACGGCTTGTCGTCCGGGCTCCGCTTGCTGATCGCGGCCGCGAACAAAGCGATCGCCGATCTCTTCCGTGGACGCGATTTCAGAACGGCTCTGCAGCGCCGCAACATCGACGGCGAGTGCCACCGGCAATTGAATCCGCCGACGTATCCTGCGCGTCTCAATCCGAGACCGCGCGTCATTTTCAGAAACAAATTTCCGAGCGAAACGGGCGTCCGAGTGTGTCATCACAGCGGAATTGTTTGCTCGATAGACGGCACGACCCAGGATAAATTTCATGATTGCGCGGGGGCTTGTTTTCGTCATCCTCACGCTTTTCCCGGCAGGCGCAATTGCCAGAAGCTGGTTTCTCAATGGCCTCGGGAGCAGCGGCATTTATCACATCTGGGAGTTCGGCGACGACGGCCTGGTGTCGAGCCTGACGCCGACGCTGTCGCCGCCCGATGGCGTTCTTCATTTGGCGTGGTCATCCGCGATCGCGCCGGATGCGCATACAAGGCGTCTATATGCGTCAGCCTATACGACGGGCTGGTTTCAGCTGCGGCTCTGGACGTCGACGAACGGCGGCGCCTGGATCCCGCAAGGAATCGCCTTTCAGTCGGACGCTTCCGAGCCCGGCGGGATCGGCCCGGCGCAGGTGGTGTATGAGCCCGGAGCAGCCGAGCCGTACATGATCTATTACCTCGACCGCGCGTCGAAGCAGATCAAGCTTGCGACCAGCGTCGACGGCATGACATTCACGCGCCATGGCGCCGTGATCACGCCCTCACTGCCCGAGGAAGCGTCCGGGCTGTCGATCAGCTATGCCTGCCGGCGCGCGAACGGCGAGTATGTCATCTTCTATCACGGCTACTACAACAACACGCAGAACGCCGTCGCGCTGGTTGCCACGGCAGATAGCCCGCACGGCCCGTTCACGAAGAAGACCATCATTGCGCGGCCCGATGGTTTTGCATCGACGCTTTCCGCCCACCGTCTCAATGCCACCGCCACCGCTGAAGTCGCGGTGCCGCTGGGGATTCCCTTGCTGGTCGGCGGCGGCACGGCAAGACAGGAGGCCAACGTCGCAATCAAGCAGGACGAAACGACGATCTGGTTCGAGCGGCCATTCGTGTTCGATCACGTTTCGGATCGTCTGGTTTCGGTCTCGCGAAACAAGGTGGAGCTGTC
This sequence comes from Bradyrhizobium sp. USDA 4506, assembly GCF_054058795.1. Taxonomy (NCBI): domain Bacteria; kingdom Pseudomonadati; phylum Pseudomonadota; class Alphaproteobacteria; order Hyphomicrobiales; family Nitrobacteraceae; genus Bradyrhizobium; species Bradyrhizobium sp. USDA 4506. The sequence continues at coordinate 5,182,640 of NZ_JBSSBM010000002.1, forward strand.
CTACGCCCAGGAGCAGCCGGACGGCAGCTGGCGCGGAGTCTTCTCGCTCTACAATCCAGACCCTGGCGTCGCTTCGGAATATACGACGGAAGGCAGCGCCCGATCCCTGACCGCGCCATGGTCGTATGCGAGAACCGGGTTTCGTTTCAAGCCATGGTATCGCGGCGGAGAAAACTCGACCGAGAACCCGACGCCGCTTCTCAGCAACGACGCGTGTTCGAGCTAGAATGGCAGGCGCATCATGAACGCCGGCCTTAATGCTCCGGACGATGCCCCCGCTTCCGTCGTGACTGTCCACGGTTCGGCTGCGACCGACGAGGCAGCCGCCGGGCTGACCGAGGACCATCCGCTTCAGCCCGACTATTCGCGGAGCTGTTTCTGGAGGCCGTTGCGCAATCGAGGACGATCTGCCAGTTTTCAAGCTTTAATCAACGGGCGATCCATATCGCGGGCACAGGATGCGACATGTCCGCCGGCGTGAGGCCAGGACCGGACACGGAGCGCGTGAAGACGTCTGATGCCCGAAACAGGTGAATTTCAAAAATCCAGTTCGACCGACTTGCAGCGCGCCTTCGCGCAGGCGGTCGCGCTGCATCAGCGGGGTCAGTTGGCGGCAGCAGAAAAGATCTATGAAGACATGCTCCGACAGCAGCCGGACAACTTCGATGCGCTGCATCTGCTCGGCCTGATTTCCGCGCAGACCGGCCGTAGCGAGCGCGGCGTCGACCTGATCCGGCGCGCGATCAGGCTCAACGGCAACGTCGCGGACGCGCACAGCAACCTCGGCAATGCGCTGCGCGCGTTGCGTCGCTTCGACGAAGCGCTCGCGAGCTTCGACAGGGCGGTCGCGCTCAAGCAAAACCTTGCGCCGGCGCTCTATAATCGCGGAATCACGCTCGCGGACCTTGGACGCCACGAGGAGGCGCTCGCAAGCTTCGATCGCGTGACCGCGCTCGTACCTGACCATGCGGATGCCCATCGCAACAGGGGCGCCGCGCTGAGAAAGCTGCAGCGGCCCGAGGAGGCGCTGGCGAGCCTGGACAGGGCGATTGCACTCAAGCCCAACGATGCCGGTGCGCACAACGATCGCGGCAACGTGCTCAACGACCTCAAAAGGTTCGATGATGCGCTCGCGAGCTACGACCGGGCCCCGGGAATCGCCGGTGCGTGCTACAATCGCGGCAACGTGCTGATCGAACTGGATCGTCTCGAAGAGGCAATCGCGAGTTACGACAAGGCGATCGCGCTGCAGCCCGACTATGCCGAGGCCTACAACAACCGCGGCTCGGCGCTGTTCAGGCTCAGGCATCATGAGGCCGCGCTCGCCAGCATCGACAAGTCGATCCAGCACAAGGGCGACGATGCGGCTGCCTACGCCAACCGCGGCAAGGTTCTGTCCACTCTGGCGCGCTACCTGGAGGCACTCGCCGCCTATGACAAGGCCGTCGCGCTCAAACCGGACCAGGCGGAGATCGAAGGCTATCGCCTGCACGCCAAATCCCACATGTGCGACTGGACCGACTTTGACGCCGAGCGCGACCGACTTATCGAGTCGATCAGGACTCGGAACGCGACGACGCCGCCATTCCTGTTTTGTAGCGTTCCTTCATCGACCGCCGACCAACTGCTATGCGCCACGCGATGGACCGCGAAGAATCATCCGCCGTCCGCAAGCCAGCGCTGGCGGGGCGAGCGCTACGATCACGATCGAATTCGCATCGGCTATTTCTCGTCGGATTTCTGCAACCACGCGACATCGCTCTTGATGGCAGGGATGTTCGAGTGCCACGACCGGTCGAAATTCGAGACGGTGGCAATCTCATGGTCGCCCAGCGACCCCTCGGAGATGCGTCGACGGCTGGAGGCGTCGTTCGATCGATTTGTCGAGGTCCGGGACATCAACGACGATGAGGTCGCCGACCTGATCAGACGATTGGAGATCGACATCCTGGTTGATCTGAAAGGCTTTACCGGGGGATCCCGCACCAGAGTCCTTGGCCGCCGGCCCGCCCCCATCCAGGTCAATTACCTGGGCTATCCGGGAACACTCGGCGCCCCGTTCATCGACTACATCATCGCCGATCGCATCGTGATCCCGGACCACCATCGCGAATTCTACAGCGAAAAGGTGGTCGCCCTGCCCGACAGCTATCAGGCCAACGACGACAAACGCGTCATTGCCGATCGCGTGTTCACGCGCGGCGACGTCGGGCTGGCGCCGACGGGCTTCGTGTTCTGCTGCTTCAACAACAACTACAAGATCACGCCTGACATGTTCGACCGGTGGATGAGGATTCTCGGCCGCGTCGAGGGCAGCATGTTGTGGCTCCTCGAAGCCAACGCCGACTCCGCCGCAAATTTGCGCAAGGAGGCGGTCGCGCGTGGCGTCGCTGCGGAGCGCCTTGTGTTCGCGCCGCGTATGTCGCTACCCGACCATCTCGCACGCCACCGCCTCGCCGGCCTGTTCCTCGACAGCACGCCCTACAATGCCCACACCACCGCCAGCGATGCGCTATGGGCCGGCCTGCCGGTGCTGACCATTCTCGGCGACACGTTTGCCAGCCGGGTCGCGGCGAGCTTGCTCCATGCGGTCGGCCTGCCCGAGCTTGTTGCGGAATCGCCAGAAGCTTATGAGCGCATGGCGGTCGATCTTGCGACCCATCCTTCGAGGCTCGCGGCGCTCAGAACCAGGCTGGCGGCCAACCGGCTGACGGCGCCGTTGTTCGATACCAAACGTTTCACTAGGCATATCGAGGCCGCCTACACCGCGATGTATGAGCGTCACCGGGCGGGCATTGCGCCGGACCATATCGTCGTCCCGGCGTGATCGTTGCCGGCTAGTGTCCCGAATCCGAAGTTCGCATCATTTGCCGCACCTTCGGAGCGAACTTCGGATTCGATAAGGACACTAGCAAACTTATGATTCTAATGTGCTTTATGAATGCGAAGTTCGTGAAAGTGGCTGCCGCGAAATCGCACGAACTTCGCATTCAGCACACTAGCTGCAGTCGCTCATCAACCCCTTGTTCCAGCCTTGAGACGGCCACGTCCCCCGTCAGACGAACGGAGCGTTGAGAGCGAAGTCAATCCCTTGACGGCCGGCCGGTCGGGACAATAGATGACAAGCATCATATAACGACCCGACGCCCGGGCAGGTTCGAATCCCGGCCAAGCCGGTTCGCACCAAGGGCGCGACAGGAGAGCCATGCGTCGAATTGTTGTGACGGGCCTGGGGACGGTGGCTCCGCTGGGCTGTGGCACCGAACTGGTGTGGTCGAGGCTGCTGGCGGGGCATTCCGGGCTTACGGCATTGCCGGAGTGGGCGGCGGCGCTGCCGGGGCGCGTCGCAGGACAGGTTGCCGACAAGGCTGGGGATGCCGAGGGCGGGTTCGATCCCGACCTGGCGGCCCCGCGCAAGGACCAGAAGAAGATGGACCGGTTCATCCTGTTCGCGCTGCTGGCCGCGTCGGAAGCGGTGGCGCAGGCCGGCTGGATGCCGGTCGAGGCGCAGGCGCAGCAGCGCACCGCCACCGTGATCGCATCCGGGATCGGCGGGTTTCCCGCGATCGCGGACGCCGTGCGCACCGCGGAGAAGAGCGGCCTGCGCCGGCTGTCGCCGTTCACCATTCCATCCTTCCTGGCCAATCTCGCGGCCGGGCAGATCAGCATCCGGTACGGCTACAAGGGGCCGATCGGCGCGCCGGTGACCGCGTGCGCCGCGAGCGTTCAGGCGATCGGCGACGGCGCGCGCCTGATCAGATCAGGCGAAGCCGACATTGCGATCTGCGGCGGTGCGGAGGCCTGCATCGATCCGGTGAGCCTCGGCGGCTTTGCGGCGGCGCGGGCGTTGTCGACGTCGTTCAACGACACGCCGGCGCGGGCGTCGCGACCGTTCGACCGCGACCGCGACGGCTTCGTCATGGGCGAAGGCGCAGGCGTGCTCGTCATCGAGGAGCTCGAACACGCGCTTCGGCGCGGCGCGAAGCCGATCGCCGAGCTCATCGGCTACGGCACGACGGCGGACGCCTATCACATCACCGCAGGCCCCGAAGACGGCGACGGCGCCCGGCGCGCGATGGAGGCGGCGCTGCAGCAGGCCGGGCTGCGGCCCGGCGAGGTCCAGCATCTCAACGCGCACTCGACATCGACGCCGGTCGGCGATCTCTCCGAGCTGGAGGCGATCAAGCGCGTGTTCGGGCGCGCGGGAGGAATTGCCGTCAGCGCCACCAAGTCGGCGACCGGACATCTGCTCGGCGCCGCCGGCGGCATCGAGGCGATCTTCACGATCCTGGCGCTGCGCGACCAGGTCGCGCCGCCGACGCTCAATCTGGAGAACGCCGATTCCGCTGCACAGGGCATTGATCTCGTCGCGAACGTCGCGCGGCCGATGGCGATCGAACACGCGATCTCGAACGGTTTTGGATTTGGCGGCGTCAACGCCAGCCTGGTGTTTCGACGGTGGTCCTGAGACGGTCGGGCTTTGCGCGCAATGGACAGATACCGCGCGTGCCGCGTCATCTACAAAAGCGGAACTGCCGATTGATTCGAATTGCCTAACCGTCCGCCGCTGCGTTGCGCACGCCAATCCGTTCCCCGTCCTGCTTGCGGACGTAGAGATGACGTTCCAGCACGGATTGCATGTTCTCGAACATCGAATAGAGATCGTCGCAATAAACCGACGGATTGTCGAAACCGTTCTTGGTGGAGAAGCGGTGCGGAAGATAGCCTCCGCCGCAGGCGTTCATGAACTTGCACTGCCGACATTTCTCGCAAAGATTGACCGACGCATCGCGTGCGGCTTTCCAGCGCGGCTCGGTCCTGACGTCGTCGATCGCATGATCGAAGATGTTGAACCGCGTGTTGGTGAAACCGTCACCCGCAATCCGCAACACGTCATGGGCCTCCACCGTGCCGTCGGTCATGACCGTGCAAAGCTCGACCGGCTTGTGGCCGACACCTTCGGTCGGCGCGTTGTTGCCGATCAGGGCCGCGACCATGTCGGAAATGATGCGGACATTCGATGTCGGCGTCGTGCGATTGGCTTCCAGCCACAGGTCGAAAAGGCCGTTATAGAACGGCGCAATGGACGACGGCTTCTCGTCCACCGTCGCGTCGGGAATCATGATGTCGTAGTTGGCGATGCCGCACGCCGCGAAAAAATCCGCGTACTCCTGCGGCGCGTAGGCCGGGTTGCAAACCGCGAGGGCGATCACGCCGATGTCGCGCGATACCAGCATGCGGGCGGCGCGTTCCACGGCGGCATGGGTGCCGGTCCCCTGAAACGTCTTGCGGTGAGCGTCGTGAATATGTGCCGGCCCGTCGATGCTGATCGCCACCGAAATATTGCGGGCCTCGAAGCAGTCGAGCCATTCATCATCGATCAGCACGCCGTTGGTCGTCACCGCGATCGGGATCTCGCAGCCGGTCCGGGATGAAATGCCCTCGCAGCCCTCCGCAAAACGGTGAAAATTATCGACACCCCAAAGCAGCGGCTCACCGCCGTGCAGGATCACGGGAAAGTCGACGAGGGAGTATCTGGCGACGTGCTGTTCGAGGCGCAGCAACAGCTGTTGCAGCACCTCCGCACTCATCAGCTTGGGCTTGTCGTAGACGGCCGCATCGCGAAACCAGTAGCAATAGGAGCAATCGATGTTGCACCTCGCCGCGACCTTGACCAGCAACTGCGTGATCGGCTGCTCCTGGAACGCGACGGAATTTGAAGCGTCAACCGACATGCGGATACCAGCAAGCTGCGATCGGGCTAGATCATGATGCGTTTCCACGGAATCGCATCATGATCTCATCTGTTTGTTTGAGCATGATCATTTCGGAAAACCGGTTTCCACTTTTCCGGATCATGCTCTAGTAGCCCCTGACGAAGCCACCTCGTCGGAACGCGCCTGCTCCGGGATAATATCCGCCGGCCCTGCGAAATGCGCCGGCGCCCGGATAGTAGCCGCCGCCCCTGCGAAAGCCGCCCGCATAGGGCCCCCTGGCAAAGGCCCCGCGCCTGAAATAGACCTGAGTTGCCTGAGGCTGTTCGGAAACCACCCCCAGCTGCAAGACGTCCTGAGCGCTCTGTTCTTGAGGACTCTGTTCCTGAGCGCCCTGTTCCTGAAGGCTCTGCTCGCGCACACCACTCAGCAATGCGTCGATACCCTGATGATCGCTTTCGATTGTCGCACCCGGCCCGTGCAGTTGCAGCAGGCTCGCCAAGACCGTCAGCGTGATCGCCATCGTCGAGCTCCTTTTCGCGATATCGCAATCAAACGAAATGTCGGCGCGTGCCTTACGCCGGTCGAGCAACTGAAAGTATAGCAGCGGATTTGCAGCGGAGTCTAGCTATCGCGTCTGATGCTGCGCCGATCAGTTCGCGAGGGGCGAACGACCAAGGCACGCTCTCGCGCGAGCCCGTTCCGAAAGACCTGCGCAATCGTTCACGAATGTGATCGCGGCCAACGGCACCGCAATCTGAATCGGGAGCCGCAGGCATGCGCTCGAAATGGCCGCTTTTGCGTGCCGAAGCGGGTCAGTTCCGGGTTTGCGGATGAGGGCTCAATGGCGCGCCAATCGGAACGAAACTGCGAACTCTTATGTGATTGAAATTGCAATGCGACCTTTAACAATACCCGATTGAGGCGTGCGTCCGCACTCACAATTCCCCGAGCCCATTGGAGCGCGATGACTTTTCTTCGACCGTCATCCCGCTCTGGCCCTTTGATTTGACACGATCTTTTCGGACAACCGCTACACGCTTTTCCGGATCATGCTCTAGTGACCGGCGGAGCGTCGGTTCATTTCCTCAAGGGGCTCGCGCAGGGCATCGAACTGGGTACCGAAACCTTTCCAGTCTCCCGCCTTCAATCGCTCCATCGCCTGATTGTAGTGATCGAGCGCCTGCTGCGCCGGGCTCGCCGTCCCGCCCGCAGGGGACACCGTTTCCGTTGCGTTTGAAACCGCCGGCACCGCACCGGGCTCCGCGAACAACGCGGCCAGGGCGTCAGCGAGCGTCTCCTTCATCACGACGTGCTCACCGTAGGCCGCGATCACGCGTTTCAGCTCCGGCAGGTGTCCAAGCTCGGCGCGCAAATAGAGCGGCGAGACATAAAGGATCGAGTTCTCGATCGGGATCACCAGCAGGTTCGCACCGCGTATCACCCGCGAGCCCATCTGATTCCACAGCGTGAGTTGTTGCGAGATCTCGGTATTCTGATTGATCCGTGCCTCGATCTGAAACGGCCCGTAGACAAGCTTGTCCTTGGGGAACTCGTAGACAATCAGCTTGCCGTAGTCGGGGGCGTCGCAACGCGCCGCGAGCCACGCGATCATATTGTCGCGACGGCTCGGTACCATGGGAAGCATCAGGAAGAACTCGGCCTGCGGCTCGCCGGGCAGCCGCATGATGATGTAATAGGGGGTCATCACCGAAGTGCCGTCGCCGCCCGGCTGTCGCGGAAACTGCCAGAAGTCCTCGCGGTTGTAGAATATTTCGGCCTGCTCCATGTGGTAGGTCTGATACAGCCGCGCCTGGATCAGGAACAGATTCTCCGGATAGCGGATATGCTTCTGCAAATCCGCCGGCATGGCCATGAACGGCTTGAACAGGTCCGGGAAGATGCGCTGGTAGGTCGCTGCAATGGGGTCGCTTGGGTCGATCAGGTAAAAATCGACCGTCCCGTTATAGGCATCGACGACAATTTTCACCGAATTCCTGATGTAGTTGAGATCGAGCTCCGGCACGGGCTGCGCTGAGGGGAAATAGGAGCTCGTGGTGTAGGCATCCTGCATCCAGAACAGCCGACCGTTGCTGACGACCAGATAGGGATCATGATCGAGCCTGAGGAATGGGGCGATCGTGCGCACCCGTTCCGTAATGTTGCGCCGGATCATGATCCGGCTGTCGGCCGTGATATAGCTTGAGAGGACCAGATTCGCGTCGTTGAAGTAGTAGGCGAACAGCGTTCTCCATCCCAATGCTCCGATCGGCACACCGCCGCTGCCGTCATAGGCCGCATAGACGTTGTCCTTCCCCTTCGGATAATCGAACTCCGGGATGCTGGCCTTGACGATGACGTAGTCGTCGCTCTCTTCGCCGAAATAGATGCGCGGTTCGTCGATCCTGGGGCCACCGTCGGCAACGGGCGGAATATCGCGCAAATAGAAGAACGGCAGTCCTTCCGTGCTCTTGCGGGTGACCGGGCTCATCACTGCGCCGTTGCCGTGCGTAAACAGCACGTGGCGGTTGACCCAGGTCTGGGCGTTCGCCGGCAGCAGGGAGGCCCGGAGTTCGCGGGCCGAGAGCATCACGCTCTGGTAGGAGCCGTCGAGCCAATAGCGATCGACGTCAAGATCGTGGAATTTGTAATAGGTACGGATCTCCTGCAGCTGCGCGTAGGTATTCGACAGCGGCAGCCAGTCCCACAGCCGGATGTTGTCGATGGTCGCCTTGTTCGCTTCCAGCGTCTTGAAGGTCAGCCTCTGTTCAGCGGCAAACGGCTTGGTTGCGATCCGGTCGAGATTGTAGGCCTGCCTGGTGAGCGCAATGTTGCGTTCGATGTAGGGCTTCTCCAGCTCCAACTCCGTCGGCTTGACGACGAAGTGCCGGAAAAGCGAAGGGACGAGGCTCGACAGCATGACAGAGCCGACGCCGACGAGGATGAACGCGGCGGCAAGAAGCCGGTAGGTGCACGCCCGCAAATTGGCCCATGCGATGAGCGCCGCGATGATCGAAAGCCCGATCATCAACCACAGAGCCGGCAGCCCCAGATGGACATCGGTGTAGCTCGCCCCGACCACGACACCATTGTCGCCGTAGAGCAGCAGATAGCGGTCGAGCCCATAGGACCAGGCTTTCACCGCGAACAGAAGGCCAATCAGCGCCGAGCCATGCGCGATCACGGTCGGCGAAATTGAACGGTTGTGAACATCGTATTCGATGTCGCCGCGCACCCAGTAGATCGCTCCGGCAAACAGCGCGCCCAGGATAATTGTCAGCAGCATCCAGTTCTTGATCGCGATATAGGCGGGTAGCGAAAAGAGATAGAACCCGATGTCCTTGTTGTAGAGCGGATCCTGCGCACCGTAGGGCACGTGGTAGAGAAACTGCAGGAAGATGTTCCAATTGCCGACTTCGCCTGCGGCAACCAGCACGGCGAGCACGCCCGCACCGAGCGCGACAAACCGCGGCCGGGCTAATTGGTCGCGCAGCTCTACGAACGGATCGGGCGGCGCCGTAAAACCGGCGACCTTCCCCGGGGCGACTCGGTTCTGTAGCGGCTGCTGCATGGCAAACAGCACCGCCAGGACTCCGTTCAGCGAGAGGACGACGGTGGTCACCGCGAAGACGGAGAGAAAGACGATTGCCTTGGCGCCGATCGCCGTCAGGAAAACCTGTAGGTAGCCGATCGATGAAAACCACAGCCAATCGACCAGGAAGTCGCTCGCGAACGAGAGCAGGATCAGGCAAATCGTGATGACGATGGCCGCAACGATCAGCCTGACCACGCCACTTTGCCGTGGTCCTTTCCGGCCGGGTCCGGTAATCCCGATCGTCATGGCTTCATCATAGCGGAAACGAGGGACGCCCGCCGCTTGTTTCGTGGTGGGGATTGCCCGCCAAGGCGCGATGAGGGCTCGAAGCTGCGTCACCGGGACGCAAATGAGCACAAGGCGGCAACTGCTCAGGCGGCCGGCGTGATCAATCAGTCGTCGAGCAGGAAAGCTCCCGGCGAATGGAGCCGTATCGTAAAATGTCGTGGAATAGCGAACATTTGGCGCTCCCTAGGGATGGGGCAGAAATGAGTGATTTCAGTGGGTTAAAGAAAAGTTTGGGCAGCAACTGCCTTATTGCTTTTCAAAGCGCTTCAGAACGGCTGCCCAAACGTACCCTATGAAAGCCGCGCCTCGCCGCCAATGCCGCAAACTCAACGGCGACGGCAGTTGAGCACCTCGCCGCGCCTCATGGCGTCCAGGCGCCGTTGTTACGACTGCAAATCACTTCAAGCGGAAAACTTCACTCATCCAATTTCTTGCTCAGTTCAGCATCGAGCTTGTTCCGGTCGACAGACTGAAAGAACGTGATGGGTCTGCATTTTCCTTCGAAATCCGCGAGGACGACGGCTGTCCACGGACTCGTGGTCTCGCCCGAACCGTCGCGGGTGTCCGGCATGACCTTGCGAGCAGCGATCACATACCAAGCGCGACCAGCCGTTGCCGCCTTCGCAGCCGCAGCGAACTCATCCAATATTCCACGCAGATTTTTGCGCATTTCTTCTTCAGTGTCACCGCGGAGGTATTTTCGAGCCGACTTTCCCGCCTCCCCGTACTCATGATGAATGTTCAACTGCAGTCGGGCATCGTCCACTTCGATCTTGGTCACCCGTGCCACCGCTCCGCCTTCGCGAAGATAGTCTCGCACCCGGACGTCGCAGGCAAAAAATCTGTCCGTGGGAGCGGCGCTGGCAGCAGGGGAGACCGCGGCAAGAGCCCGGGTGCTCCTTTTTCTAGAAGCAGCATCCGCAGGCATCGCGGCGATGGCGGCGCTGATGAGCGCCACGGCAAGCACGACTGGAAGAGGGGCATTCATGGGTGCGCTGCCAATACGGACTTTTTAAAACGCGCTGGCCGCAGCGTTGGTTCCGCGGCGCGGCCGGTCGGAGCAGTGCTGAGGGCCCGGAGAAGCGGGCGGCGGCGCCTCGGGAACTTTTTCCTCAATACAGGCTTATTCAATATTGTTCGGGACCTTACGGGGGCGGCTTTTCGACCGTCGGCAGGTCATGGACTCGATTCTCATCAAGATCTTCGCCACGGCGCTTGCCTTCAGCCAGGTCACTACCCGGCCGGATGGGGTCAAGACGGAGTTCGATGCGGTGCGCGACCGCGTCGAGGTGGCGCAGCTTTTGAGTGCCGGCTGCGTCCACATGCGCAAGGCTTTCGACATCGAGGACATCAACCTGGACGATCTGATTGCCACTGCCATGGATGACAAGGAAGCGTTGAGCAGCGAGATCAGGGCACTCAAAGGACTGAATCTGGCCGACCTCCACGTAGCCTACAGGCAGTTCTGCAAGGTCGAAAAAGTTGAAGGCTCTCCGGTCGATCTCGGTCAGGTCATCGCTTTCTACAACAGCGCGGTCAAGGATCTGCCCGACGCCGTGCAGCTTAAAGACCTCAGGCTTCCTGTCACCAGCGTCATCCTCGACAACAAGAGCCAGCGCCTTGCCGAGATTTACGCGCCGAACAATCGCCGCATCTGGGTCAAGCTTGCGGATATCCCAGAAGCGGTGCGCAACGCTTTCATCGCCGCCGAGGACAAGCGCTTCTTCCAACACACCGGCATTGACGAGCGCGGACTGGTCCGCGCCTTCATCGGCAACTTCACGCAGCCGGGCCGGCCGCAGGGCGGCTCGACCATTACGCAGCAGGTCGCGAAGAACCTGCTGGTGGGCAACGACATCACCTACGAAAGAAAACTGCGCGAAATGATCGTTGCTTCGCGCATCGAGCGCGCCCTGACCAAGGCAGAGATCCTCGAGCTCTATCTCAACTCGATTTATCTCGGTCGCGGAGCCTGGGGCATCGAGATGGCGGCGCGCAGCTATTTCGGCAAACCAGCCAAGGCGCTCTCCGCAGTCGAGGGCGCCCTGCTCGCCGGGCTCGCCAAGGGACCGAATTACTTCAATCCCGACCACCACCCTGAGCGCGCGCGCGAGCGCCTTGCCTATGTGCTGAGCCGCATGCAGGACGACGCCATGATCGACGCCGCCGCGGCGCAAGTAGTATTGCCGCAGTTCGTGGAGTACCGGCCGACGCGACGGGACTTCGGCTTTCACTTCGTCGATCACATCGGCCGCGAGGCAAAGATGGTCGCGGGCCTCGATACTCTCACCAATTCCTCCTACACGGTGCGCTCGACCGTCAACTCGGCCTTGCAGCGCGTAGTCGAAGCGACATTGCAGGAGGGCCTCGCGCGGTACGAGCTGAACACCGGTCGTTACAAATTTGAGGGACCCGAAGCGAATATTTCCGATGCTGTCCGTCTGATTGCGGCAGACCCGAGGGCCACCGAACCGGCTTGGCGCGTGGCGTTGAAGACGACGCGGCTACCTCTCTATGACGTTCACTGGGAAGCGGCGGTCATCCTGGAGAATACGCGTGGCAAGCGCGGCCATGCGATCAACGTCGGTCTGACTGACGGAAGCATCCTGCCGCTGAACACCTGGAGCAACGCGATCCGGCGCGGTCTCAAGCCGTACGACGTGGTCTACGTACAGGTGCGCGAAGCCAAGGGTAAGCAAGCGGCGCTTGCCGATCTGCGCATTCGACCGACCGTGCAGGGAGCGGCGCTCGTACTCGGGAACGAAAGCGGCCGCATTCTCGCGATGGCGGGCGGCTTTTCGTATCCGGCAAGCCAGCTCAACCGCGTCGTCCAGAGCCTGCGGCAGCCCGGCTCCACCTTGAAGCCGCTGACCTACCTCGCCGCCCTTCGCAAGGGATTGCAGCCCAACACGCTGGTGATGGACGAACCCATTACGCTGGCGCCGATCGGGGCGACGGTTCACGCGCGCCAGCGCGATTTCTGGTCGCCGAAGAACTACGACGGCGGCGCTATGGGCCCCATTACACTGCGGCATGCGCTGGAAAACTCTCGGAATCTTGCCACCGTGCAACTGCTCGCGACCGGTCTCGACGACAGCGCCGAGCGAGGCCTCGACCGGGTCTGTGATGTCGCGATGGAAGCGCAACTCTACAAAGAATGCACGCGCCACTATCCGTTCGTGCTCGGTGCCCAAGCAGTGCGGCTCATCGATCTTGCGGCGTTCTATGCAGCGATCGCCAACGAAGGCGCACGACCCCAGCCCCATGCGATCGAAACGATCGAACAGGACGGTCGCCCAGTCTACCAGCACGATCCGCATGCGGTCTCCTGGATCGGCCCCGCCGACCGCGCATCGTTTTACCAGCTGAAGTCAATGCTGCAGGGCGTGCTCGCGCGCGGAACCGCGCGCGTGGTAAAACATCTCTCGCCCTATGTCGGCGGCAAGACTGGTACCACTGATAATTCGGCAGATGCCTGGTTCGTCGGTTTCACAAATGACGTCACCATCGCCATCTGGGTCGGCTACGACAACGGCGACGGCGGGCGCCGCACGCTTGGGCCCGGCCAGACCGGAGCGAAAGTAGCGCTGCCGATGTTCGAGCCGATCGTGCAGGCAGCCTGGGAGCTGCACGCTCCGAGGACGGTGTTGAACGGCCCTTCGCGCGAAGCCATGCATCAGCTCGTTGCTCTGTCGATCGATCCTTATACGGGCGATCCGGCATCGGCCGGCTCCGGGCGCGCTTTCACCGAGTACTTGAAGAGGGATCCATCGGGCAGAATCAATGATTCGCGATTTCGGATTGTCTCGCGTGCAGAACGCTACGCCTATCGTGGCGGTCAGGACGAAAACGACGGGCCATTCCAGCAGTGGTCCCACGATAACCGCCTTTACGGCGATAACCGGCCGCCATTTCCATTCCCGACCTGGCGTCTTGGTCCGCGCGAATATCCCTCCTCGCGCGGATATCCCGATGACGAGGACCGCCTCCCGCGACCGCCGCTTCGAGTCGATCCCGATTATTTCTGGCGGCGGCTGAATTGAGCATTGACGCCATGAGACTCTACCGTGCCGCTGCCCTCATCGCCGCCTGCGTGGCCGCCTGCACGGGCGCGGAAGCGCAGGAATTCCAGTTGGAGGACGTGCCCGGAGCCGCCAGCGTTCCGATCACGCAGATCAAACCGCTCACGGTCATCTTCGCCGACCAACGCAACGACAAGCTCGCCGATTCCTCGACCGGGCTCATTCCTTTCGACGATTGGGCCCGCTCACGTCCGGTTCAGCGGCGCTTCCTCTCGCTCTTCCCGACCTTCGTTGAGCCCACGCTCAACCAACAAGCGAAGCTAAAGCTCTCGGTCTACCAGGCGGAGGCGCGGTTTCGACTTCCAAGATCGGCAGCGGCAATGGATCTGTCGCGGTATGCGAGTGTCGCGTTCCTCGAGCAGATCGATCCGGCAGTCAAGCACCGGCCGATCACGACGGGCGATGCTGTTCCCAACAAGGACGCGGGCGCCGCGCACAACCGTCCGCCGAATCGCCGCTGGTGCGAGGACGCGAAGGCGATCTGCGTGCAGTCCCGCTACATGTTCGAAGGGAAAATTCCGTCGGGCATTCAGCTTGCCAACAAGCTGCGCGAGGAGAGCAAAAAGCCCATTCCGGATTTCATCGAGTTCCAGAGTGAGATCATGTTGGTCACGCAGCCGCTCCTTGCCGAGCTGCCGAGCCTGACAGGGCTCGATTCCACAGTCACCAGCGCGCTCGAGCAGAACATCTTTTGGGTCAACCAGGTCATCCAGTTCGGCAAGCTGCTCGCGGTTCTGCAACAGCATCCGACCGAGCGGGAAGCCGCCATCGCAACGGTCTATATCCTGATTGCGGTCAGGAACGACGTGCTGAACAAGCAAAGGGAATACAGCAATACACCCATTCTGCGGAACCTCGTGCCCGCGCAACTGCTGATGGGCAAGAGCTCCTTCAACAGCGGCGCTTCGCTGAGCGCCGGCCTGCCGAAATACGCCAGAAGCCGCATCAAGGCGATCGCCGACATGATGGAGCGGGAATGAGCAAATCGTGTGTGGCGACGAATGGACGCCGGTAGATGGACAAATCGCGTTGCAGTCGACAGGCGTCTAAGAAACCCCGAAGAACTGGCAAACAGTCACCGAGCCGGGGTAAGACTGCTGCCCACCACCGCTTGCAAGATCAGTCGATCGACGGGTTGACACTCCCGATCGGGACTCACATCGCAAAATGTCGTGGAATATCGCGTATTTGGCGCTCCCTAGGGAACTGAAATAAGAACGCGAACTCAATGCCTTACGGAACTGTTTGGGTAAGGCACGCCTCATTGTATTTCAAGGCGTTTCAAAATGACCACCCAAACTGGAGCGTGAGAGTCATAAGATCCCAGCCTACTTTTCCATGACTGTCGAATGAGTGGACTTCAAATGGGAGCGACACTCGAGCAGGTGGCCTGAGCGCCATCATCGAGCAGCTGTTCAATTCCGACGTCAGGATCGGCGTGTGTGCCGCGGCCTCACTGGAAGATGCCTTCAGGTATCCGATCGGCATGTTCAACAGCAAGGTTCCCGACGAAGCCCGGAAAGCATCGACAAAGCACTTCGCTGAAGGCCTTCGCCCGGTCAAAACGGCGCTCAAAGCGAGACCAACCGACGATCTCGTCCTGCTTTCGGTTTGGAAGGCTTTGTCCTGGCACGTCACTTGGGGAACGGACAAGGCCGGCGACGCGGCCCGTAGCCTCGGAAACGGTGCTCGGAGACGATCACGTTGTCTTTCGCAGGTGCATCTCAACGCGTAGACCAGCCATTGCAGCCATATTCACGAGGGCATCCAAGCCAAAGACGTCGACCTTGCCCCGCGTGAGATCGGAGATACGGGGCTGCGTCACGCCGAATAGCTTGGCAGCTTGTGACTGACTCAATTGAGCTTGGGAGATATGTTGCTTGAGCGCGAGCATGTGCGTCTTCGTTCCTCGATATTCCGCCGAGCACACGCATCGCGGCAATGCTACGGAACGATCCAGCGCCAGCCGCGGGCTGTGATCTCGTCGCTTGGAATGCTCACTTGCCGCGCATTCTCGTACAGCCACGCAGTTGTATTCCTATCCTGACGACCATCTATCGTTACGTCGACGGCTTGAGCACTCCTCAGATTGACGACGAGCGCCTGTGCATCATCCGCCAAATCGAGTTCTACAAAGTCCTTGTCGACCCGCGACGGAGCATTAGTTGGCCTGTTGCGCCATAGCGCAATCGTGCGCTTGTTTTTTCCTAACGAGGCGTTCGAGCGCTTGATAAGGGCGAACGAAGTCAGCGTCAAAACCGAAGAGCCAGGATCATCAGCCAAGTTGGTCGCGTACAGGCCGGGCCAGCGATTCTTTATTTGAGGGCCGTCCATCAAAAGCGCAAAGATCAGGTTCGGTCCGAGAGACCTGATTTCGGATACGACTGGATCCGCGCGCGCAAGGTCCTCACAGATCACCGCGGTAAATGCAGATTGAGACCGAAACACATCGATATGGAGGACCCGTTCTTCAATCGTGAGATATTCCCACCAGATACAGTCCGTACTTAGATCAGCTTGAAGACCGTAGGTCCGGATCTGTGAGTCGTCGACCCTCCACCGATGATGCTTTCTCCTGGAGTGCGTCTCGGCGATCCGGTTTCCCAGCTCTTCGTGCATGACAGAAAAGACGACCTGATTGCCCTTTCGCCTATTGCAGTCCTCTGAAACGCCAGCAATCAAGAATTCGATTGACGGCCATTTGTCACGAAGATGCCTAACAAGCTCGTCATACGTAGCCCAGTCGAGCGAATATTCGGGCAGAACTACGCCATGCACATCACCATCGGCCCGCAGTAGAAGTTCGTTCACGAAGTCCACGAATGAGCGACGAGCACTAGGATCGCTCCAATGGCCGTCACGGACCACCTTGTTCTTTTTCGGAGTGAGCCATTTTTGCTCTACGCGAAATCTGCCCCACTTCATGTCCGCGGGACCGTTATGCACATCTCCTTTGAAACAGCCATCAGGCATATCGTAGGGGAACGGGACGAGGAGTACGCCCAGATCGTCCAGTCGATCCGAAGTGCTCGACCATAACTGATGATGCCAATAGACATTCGGGTGACCATGTGGACGCAACATAGTCAGGTTGTGGCTCAGCGTTCTCATGGTGCAACCCACGTCTGTGGTGCGCCCCTTTGGAAGTACGCGAACAACATCGCGAGAGGCATCGACCGCCAAGCTGTCGAGCGCTACGTGCCGGCTCAAATGCCGATCGTCCGACCGAAAACGGCCTGACGGAATCAGTAGCTTTTCAGTGCGATTAATCAGCAAATACGAGGCGAGCTTGTTTGCCCAATTCGGATCTGCGCCATCGTCGGCGAATGTCTCGTAACCACAGTTGATGCTTGCCTCGTCGGCGATCACCAGCAGCGCATGAGCAGCTTTCCACCATGGGAGACTGGGTCGCGTTGCTTGGCCAATAACAAGCTGCTTGTTGCGGTGGGACCATAGCTCCGCCCAGAGCTTGTCGATCTCCGGCTGCCGCTTGAATACATTGGAAGCCCACCGCTTGCCGATCTTGCGCCAAGCATCCAGTTGCGCCGCTCTGGGTGCTTGGGTTGCGCCAGCGTAGTTCACCTTGGTCGCACCTCTTGTCGGCGCGAACGGAGCAACGATGTAAGTGTAAGCTCCTGACGCCTCAAGCAAATGGGCCACGGCGCCGAACATTTCGGCTGGTAGAGCCGGCGGCAACGACAAACGACCTGTATCGGGATCAGTCCCCTTGGGAAATACTCTTTCCAGCTCACTCCCAACAGTCGCGAACGCGCGAGAAATCTTCGCGCGTGACCGGCGTTTCCTCTTCATCCCCCCTGCCCCCGCAATGAGGGGCGATTGTACTAGGAGCTCTTAAGTCCCAAGACGCGGTTCAATACAGCGATGCCCGCGTAGCCCGCTTGTTCCCAATCGCCATTGCTGATTGTCTTTTCCCGCGTCTGCCCCGGATACGCAGCCGCAAACGACGAGCGCGCGCGTTCAGCGTACTTTCCAATCAGCTTTGCTGCGTCTGGATTGGACTCGAGCAACTTCAAAATGTCCGGGTCGCCCCGAGCAGCGCCAAGCGCGAGTGCGAGCGATCGCATCTCGTTGCTCTTTGGGAGCGGCTTCAACCGGCGCTTCATTTTATCGTTGGTGCTGCCCATCTGACTGGATCGAAGTGTGGCGGGAAAGTGTTCACGTGGCGTTAATACCAAGCCTGTACGCGCGAGGTCAATGACCATCTCTCCGTACAGTTGCACAATCGCACAGGATCGTGACGGAGCCATGGCGCATTGGTAGCGCCGCTGGTGTGAATATAAAACCTACCCGACCTCGTTCAATGAGCCAGGTCACGGTCGCAAATCGGTGATCTCGGCAGAAATGTCGCACCCGAGAAACGCCGGAATCTGCAAATTTTTATAGAATGGGTATTACCTAAACTATAAAATTCAAATCCCCGACTACAAAATTCAAACCCTGGGTAATACCAAAATACAAAATCGAATTGACTAGTAGCGGGTCCTGGTATTACCTAATTGCTCTATGGCGACTCGGAAAAAACCCGCGAGACGAAAATGGAGCAATCGGAAGCGACCGGCAAAAGTGGGCCGGCCGCCTACCGGCAAAGACCCGATGCTCTCGTTTCGAGCCTCTGAAGACCTCGTTTTGCGGATCGAACGCTGGTCAGCGCTCCGTGGCATGAGTAGATCAGAGGGCGCGAGAAATCTGATCGAGCGCGGGCTTGCCAACTCGATTATGTACTGGAACGTGCCCTCGAACAACTAATTCACGTACATACTTCGTCGAACGCTTGAGAGATCAGCCATCATCCCACTGCGAGCATGGAAGGCCTTACGCCGATCCATCTTGAACAGTCTCATCTGAACCCCGCCTCGTTGACGCAGCTGATCAACCGGCAGGGCTCACCCGATTTTCATACCGGCCTTTTTCAGTTCATCGCCGAAGCCTCCAACGCAGAGCATTGTGGGGTCTATCTGCTCAGCGAACGCGATCTTCAAAAGCCCGGCGCGTTCAGCAAGACGGGTCAGGCAAATCCGGAACCTTCGTCGATCGCTATATCCATGATGGTCACTGGAGATCCGATCCGACGACGGAAATGATCGATAAGGAAGCACATTCGCACAATCTTCCTAATCGAGGTCGACGCAGCATCAGTCGGGCGCCGCGCTTTTGAGAGGAAGCTCTTTCTTTCCCAACGCATGCATCATCGGCTGATGATGTGCTGCAGAATGAATGATGGTCTCGGCGTGCTCTATTTGGTTCGCTCGCCGCAATACGGGCCGTTCTTGAACGATGAGTTGAGGAAGTTCGGTCGTACCGCTTGTCTATTGATGCCCCTGGTGCTCATCTACGATCTCCGGCTCGACAACGTCGCGCGCAGCACTCCTTACAAAAACGCCCATTCCTGTCGGAACGTCGACGTTCAGTTGCTCCAATCGCAGACGATCTTCTGGTGACTGGATTGCTGTGCTCACCCTTAGCCCAATCGCAGTGTTGGGCGCCAACACAAGGAATTTACCCTCGATCGAAAGGAAAGTGCTCAGGATCGCACCTTTTTTTTCAGTATCATTCTTCACCACTTGCACCAGCATCACCTGACGACGCTTAATCACATCCTGAATGCTGAGACCCTTGCGAACACGCGCGAATCTGCGATGGGCGCTTCGCTCATTTTCATCATCAATGGCATCTCCGAACTGCGCCTCCAACTCGTAAAGCATGTCGTGACTTAGATGAGCTGCGAGCTCCCTCCTCTGCTCCGTGGGGAGTTGATAGTAGTCCGGATGAACATCGCTGAATGGCAGAAAGCCAGGTCGTTCGGGGCCGAACTCGACATACGCACCATCCAAGGCCGCTTCAATCCTGGTGACCTTAGCAAGATAGATATTTCCGACTGCGGACGGCGACGGCGGTTTAGTTGATTGGATTTCCGATGAGGGAGTGCGCTTCGTCGTTGGACCAGGTTTCAGTTGCTCCTCGATCCAGCTCATCGCATTGCTAAGCCAGCTGAACTCGGTGCGGCCAGCTGCGAGCTTTGACAAGGGATTTTCAGCTGACCGAAACAAGTCCAATTGAGGTCTGAACCGTTCGCCTAACTTCACCAACGCCGGCTTCAGATCGACTGGAGAGACGCTATCAATGCCCTGCGTAACAAGCCCGGCGAGCGCGGTGAACGGCTTTGATTTTTTTTAACCCTTCGGCTGCGACTAGGGTGGCTGCGGCGGCCAACCCGATCAGAGCGGGCGACCCCGTCGACGCAGCCAGAGACAAGGTCCCGATGCCGGCTCCCACGGTGAGAGTTACGGTTAGATTGCCAAGGAGCCCGGTCGCGACCGTGCCGCTCCGTTCGGGATTTGCTCCC
The DNA here is from genome assembly GCF_054058795.1 of Bradyrhizobium sp. USDA 4506. NCBI lineage: Bacteria > Pseudomonadati > Pseudomonadota > Alphaproteobacteria > Hyphomicrobiales > Nitrobacteraceae > Bradyrhizobium > Bradyrhizobium sp. USDA 4506. The sequence goes on from NZ_JBSSBM010000002.1 coordinate 5,202,683, forward strand.
CGACCGATCTTTTGCGCAGCATTCAACGCGGCAGATGCAACCGAAGGGTCCACCACTTCGGGCTTATTTTGCAAGCCGCTGGCAAAATCGACCGCCGCTGATCGATAGTCGGCTTCCTGCTGCTGGTTACGTCGATAACGCTGCTCTGCTTCGTATGCCTCCAGGCCATCTCGGGAAGCGAGAATGAACGATCCATGAAGTTGAAGCAGGCTGTCCACCGTCTCGCGAACCGGCGCATCCAGCGGAGGCAGCTCTTTGTCACTTGCGACGGCCCTCTCGGCATTCGACAGCCTCACCCCTTCAACGTAAAGCAGAGAGAAGTCGATCTCCTCCAATGCCCGCTTGACCAAATCGTTGTATGTCTTGGCGCGCTCGTGCAAATAGCTGTGAGGCGCATTTCCCAACCCCGACGTTTCGACAAGTCCCTGCGATAACTCACGTAGGGTTGGATGCATCCTCCGCAATCGATCAACGTTGTTCCCCTGGCGATCGAGTGCCGCTGGCGGGGCGAATTGGATCACGCCGTCCTGATTAATCTCGAAGTGTGGTCCATATCCACCGCGTCGGCTATCCCGCTGCGAAGCGTCGGGCGGCCGACGGGCGAGGCGTGGATAAGGCCTATCGTCCCCTTTTTCGGATTGCCCAGGTATTCATTCTGCAGAATGTCGCGCGTTGCTTCGCCGGTTACCGAGGCTGCCCAAGCATTGATCGGCTCATTAAAGCGCTTGCCGACCCACCAGCTCGGATAACGCCCGGTGAGATGCATCGACGTCTCGGCGGCCCCGCAGAACGTCTTGCCCACCCGGTTGCCCGCCAGAAACAGCCGCTCCCGGTTGGTGGCGCCGAGAGCGTGAAACTGCGCCTGCTTTGCGTGAGGTACATACTGAAGAAGCCGGCGCCGTTCTTCAGCAAGCCAGTCATCGGCGTTTGCCGCAATCGAGCGGGCATCGAAGTCTACGTTCCGGAGCTTTCCTTGATGGCTTTTGCAACGGCGGATACCAGGGCATCAGGCACTTCGCTGAAGTCCTGCTTGGTGACGAGCGGATTGTCCTTGTCGCCCTTGAGAGTGGTCTCGGTCTTTTCGCCGTAAGTTTCACGGTTGAGCTTGGAGGCCTTCTAGCGCGTGTGGGCACCCATCTCCTTCAAGACATTTACTAGCGGCTTATTCGCCGCGTCCTCCAATCCCATGCCATAGACTTCCGCCAGCCTCGTCTCGTGTGCAGTCAACTGCAATTCGACGCCCTGCCGCTGCGCCTCATGGCGACGTGCCGAAAATTCCTTGTCAGCGAGCCAGCGCCACCGGGTGTCCCAGCAAACCATCCCTTCAACGGCGTTGATTTCAACCGCTGTCTTGCCCAACCGCAGCAAGCTCAGGTAGAGCTCTTGAAGCGCCGCAACATCCTGCTCCGGAATCGGGGGACGGCCTGCACGAGAAGACTTCTTATTGCTCACCCCTGATTATGCACACAACAGCGATTCCCTTGGCAAGCCACTATGTCTGAGCCCGATTCCGAACAGGCCAAGAAGATATTTCGCGGTCGCGGCTTCACTGCCAGCGAACGCCTGCTGGCCGACCTTGGCGACCACGCCTTCCTCGATCTCTGGTCATACCCGAATTTGTTCTACGAGAAGAAGAAAGGCGGCAAGGGCGATGGCAAAGAGATGTGCGATATGCTCGTCGTCTGCGGCGATGACATCATCATCTTCAGCGACAAGGCCATTAAATGGCAGGACGACCGGCCTTTGGACGTGGCATGGCCCCGCTTCTACCGGAATGCCGTTGAGGAGGCCGTGAAGCAAATCAACGGCGCGGCAAACTGGATCGATCGCTTCCCTGATAAGATCTTCACCGACCCGGCCTGCACGCAGAAGCTCCCCATTGAACTGCCGCCAGTGGCGACCCGGCGCATGCATGGCGTTGTCGTGGCCACGGGTGCTCAGGCCGCCATCAAGAAGCACTACGGTGACGAGAGCGGGTCATTCCCCATTGTGCCGCAGTACAAGGGCCGAGATGCCGTCGACTTCAAGTCGCCCCACTTCTTCCCGTTTTGCATCGGAGACGTGAACCCAGACGGGATGTTCATCCACGTCTTCGATGACCTCTCCATCCAACGGCTGATCGAGCACCTGGATACGATTACGGACTTCACGCAGTACCTCAATGAGCGTGCCCGTTACATCCGTTCGGATAAGCTCGGCTTCGCTCAGGGCGAGGAAGAGCTGCTTGCCGTATATCTCAACTCGACGATGCGGAACAAAGGCATCCCGACGTTTGAGCTGCCCAGGCCTAAAGGGCTTGAAGACCATGCGAGGATGACCTTAGACGGCGAGTGGCGGGCATACCTCATCTCCGACGAATACTTCACGAAGACGATGGCCGATGAAGTCTCATACATCTGGGACAAGCTCATCAAGCTCTTCACCGACAACATCATCGCCGGCACCAGCGTTGAAATCCTCGACACGGCTCCCGACGTCGCCCTCGCGGAACGTGGTCTGCGCTACATGGCGCTGGAAACTCGGTTCTTCCGGCGCATCCTGGGTCACAGCCTGTACGAGCTGCTGCAGCGCGCACAGCAGCACAAGGAGTACAGGCACGCCCGCACGGTCCTGCCAACTGAGGGGAGCGCGACGCGGAGGCAGGCATATATCTTCCTCGTGCTCGCCTACCCGCATGACTTGGAGAAAGCTGGCGGCCTGCCAGGCGGGTACGAGCAGTACCGGCAGGCGCGGGCCGCAATGCTCCAAGCTTACTGTATCGTTCTCCTGTACATCAACCGCGACATCGACGTCGCCGTCGGCATTGCTCTGGACGCTCGCTGGACAGAGATGGGGAACATAGGTGGCTCGGAAGACCTGATGGCCATATCCGTCGATGAGTGGACGGATGAGGTGGTGGCTGATGCGCTCAAGGCACAGGAACATTACGACATTTACCGCAAAGACAAGATGCAATACTCGAACACGCAGGCGACAAACTATCCCAGCAAGGCGGACAGTCCATCCAAACAGAAGCGGGCGCACCGGCAGCGGAAGAAGAACAACCCGTTCCGGAAGCCGAAGAGCAAATAAAAGGCGCTCCCTGGAGCGCCCTTCATAATGGCCGCTTCGTTTCCCAAGACAGCCCCCGTCGATACTCACGGGGGCTGCGCTTGTCTCCCATCACTGCACCATGCGGATCAGCCGCAGGCTCAGATAACCACCGAGCGCGAGGAACGTCAGCCAGAAGCTGAACTGCGCATCGACATGGAAATATTGGGCGGCGGGTAGCGACACCAGCGCGCAGACGGCAACGCGTCCCTCTTCGCTCATGCCCTGTGTCAGCTTCCGCAACAGGTCCAGCAGCATGCGAGGCAGGCTGTCATCGTTGCGGGGGTGGTGGTTGGGGTTCTTGTGGTCGGCCATCCATGGGTGCGATAATGATTCGACCTGCCGTTGTAGTCAATCGACATTACGTCACTTGGATTTAGACACTTATGAGCGGTTTTGCTGACATTCCTCCTGTCGTTATCGAATTCATCCGAGCCGAGTTTGCCAAGGCAAACGACACGACATCGAATTCCACGTTCTTCCATCCGAATCTGCACGAAGAGCAACTTGACTTCAGCCTTGTGAATTCCCTCTCCGCGTCTCCGCCAACATTCTTCGCGGCCGAGAATGCGGCGGTGCAGATTGAAAGCCACTGGCTTGGCGGTCGGCGCATGTGGCGACGATGGGAAATTGCCGACATCGCCATTTTCATCATTTTGCGGCGAAGCGGGTATTTGGATTCTCGCAAGGTCGCGCTGCTGCAGACCAAGCGGCTCTATTCCCGAGAAATCCCGGTCGTGGGCTTATCGTTGTCTGACTATGTGATTGGGGTCGGCCGAATTGCCGACCGCACCGACCCTTCCTTCCCGCTCTCCCGTCCACGATCCTTCACGTTCGATGAGAACTGCCGCTACAACGCGCTGCGCCATGGCCCAAGCTCAGAGCCAGAGGAAGAGCCTCAGCCCGAGCGAATCGACAACGACACGGCCGACAGCGGAATCCCGGTTTATTATGGCTTCTACAATCCGCCGGAGTTGCCCGTTTTCGCGACTTACCCGCACAACTCGACTGCGCTCGCTCCTGCGCAAAATATTATCGGCAACAGAGTTCAACCGGCCCCGGCCGTCCACGCTGTCTTGGCTGGACTTCCCGCAGGAACTGCGCCTTCGGTCGCCGACCTGAAGGCCTCATCCCAGTTTGACGATAACGACCCGCAGTCTCAGTTGGGATGGCGCCTGGAGAACTTTATCGCGGACGAAGTTCTGCGCTGCAGGCAAGGCAAGCTTTTCACTGACCAAAGCGATGAGAACCTGCGGCGATTGCTCTACGAGCGGTCAGCTCCCCTCATGTCGGCGATCAGCATCACCGTCGACCTGGGCGGCAAGGACTGACCGTCAATACTGCGGAAGTCTCAACAGCTCTGGCAGCCGCGATATCGCCAGAGCGATCCGCCGCGCCTCATCCCGAGTGAGATGGGCGTCGGCGTACTGGTAATCGCGCGAATGCAAATCGTCGCGATGGACGACCGAGCAAATCCAGAACCCGTTGCCGTCGTAGACCCGGAAGCACTGGTCGCGCTCTTTGCCCTCTTCCATCCGCCACGGCGCGGGAAACCGCTGCAGGTTGTCCATTACTTCCGCCTGGATGAAGGGGTGCCGTGGATGGCCTTACCGTTTGCGTAAGTGGGACGCTGCATCAGCGCCTCGCCGAACAGGCGGTTTCGCTCGCCGATCAGCTCGTCCACCTTGTTTTGCATGCGTTCCAGCAGGGCAACGGCTGACGCGGTACTGATGCCGGCCCGCTGGAGGTCGAGAATGTCCCTTTGTTGCCGCTTGATCTGCACGCGCATGCGGGCGATCTCGGCCTTGATGTGGTCGAGTGTCTTGAGCCAAGTCCCCCACCAGCAACCGGGGAGGCCGCGAACGATAACGCGCCAGCCTCTAAAGCTGGAAGTGCCGCATAATGTCCGCCGCGACCTGACGGTGAAACGTCAGTCGAAGGGTGAAAGTGGATCTCGGTTTGAAACGCGGGCCATTGCCCCGCTGACCGGATGAGGAAGACGACCTCAGCTTCGACCGTCTCGATGTCCAGCTCGCTCCTGTCCACGGCGTCCATGTGGCACCAGACGCTCAGGGTCGCCTTATCGTTTCCATGGCGCCACGCGTAGCCGTGATACCCGTTGGCGCCGACAGCCTTCATGCCATAGCGGAAACGCTCACCAACGCTCCGCTTTGTCTGACCGACGTATACCGGCTTCCCGTCAATGCTGACGATGTAGAGCTTTGGCATGTCGTTCGTGGCTAAGCCCGTGAAGTTGTTCCTACCCCTTGCGCAAGTCGGGACGCACCTATCCGGCGTCAGAGCCACATCAACGACTTACCGCTGAATTGTAAATCGCGTAGCAACCCTCGATCGCTAATAAGCTCAGCGCCCCCCCGATCGCGCGCAACAACGCTGCCAATATCGGTGGCCCCCGGCAGCAAATGATCATCGCCAGAAACTGCCGCCGGCTCCGCTTGACACCGTCGTGTCTTAGCATGTGAGGCGTCACTCGTCGCTACAGGCCCGTTTGAGCAGCGAAACTCTCGCAAGTCGAGCCAACTCGGTAATCACCTGTTCGGGATCAGCCTGGAGTCGCAAGAACGTGTGAGTAATTTTGCCGTCGCAATCGAGCAAGTAGAGTTCAACGCGGTGGTCATTGACTTGGTTACCGATATAATTGACTCCCAGCTCGAAAGCCTCAATGACGCCGTCGAACTGGTTCGACACGCGCATCATCTTGCAGTCCGCGCCAAAGCGCACGCCTTTGGACTCGCCGTACTGGCGCAGCACGGCGGGCGTATCCCGCTGCGGGTCGTATGTGATCGCCGCAATCCTAACCTGATCATCGAGGCCGGCATCTGACACGCGCTGGTGAATGCTCACCAGGTTATAAATGGTCAGAGCGCACTTTCGCGGGTTCATGCAGGTCGTATAAAAGAACGCCAAAACGCTCGGCTTGCCCTTGAAGAACTGGTGCCACTCGAACCTGCGACCGTCCTGGTCCTCGAGTTCAATGGAAGCAATATCCAGATCCTTGCCGCTTGTCACAGCGCGGGAATCGATAAGCGGCGCTGAACCACAGCAACACGCTTTGGGAGACTCCGCAGCAGATGGCCGCAACGTTTCGATGCAGCGCACGATCGCGGCGCGAACCCGCGGACTGAACCGCTTGCTGAAGGTGGACGACAGGGTATCGAGCTCGGGAATCACGTGACGGGCCTGAGGACCCAACCAAGCGAGGGTGTCCAACACCTCCAGCAGTGCCGTGGAGAAACTGGTGAGCGGCCACTTCACGTCGTATGTCTCGAAGGTCACCGGCTGGTCGTTCTGCCAGATGTTGTAGATGGAACGGATCAGGTAATCGGCCAGTCGCGCATCGGGAGCCGCCATGCCCCGAACCGCCCGGGCTGCGGCGGCCACCAGGTTCGGATGAAAGGAGGTCTCCAGGACTTCCACGATGTAGGGTAGCGCTTGATCGGGCAGACCGGTGTCATGGAATGCTGCCATCGCGTAGGCGCGCATCCGCGCCGCGGAGCTGGCGGACCGGCCGTTAAAAACCGCATGGCTGACCGCCAACAAAGACACCAGATCCGGCGCGGACTCGCGACCGCGTGACCGTAGCTGGTCGACCAGCGCGGCGAACGTTTGCTCCGGCAGCGAACCGTCAAGCCGGGGCGCCTCAGCCTGGATGACCGGATCAGCACGCATCAAGGCATTGTCCTTACTTGTCCGGCAAGATCGTGTTGCTCAGTTGACTGACGGCCTGCTGGAACGCGTCCGAGCCGTCCGCCGCCAGCGAACGTACGACCGCCTTGGTGTCATCGACCAATGGCTCGTTGTGACCCGGCCGAATGCCGGCGAGGCCGAGTGCGAGGTAAGGCGCAATTTTGCTTGCAGCGCCGTGTTCCTCGAGCATCTGCTTCGCCTGCGCGGCGAAGCCGCCTGGATCGACGTTGTTGACGATGTCGGGAATGAGCGCACGCGCAGCCATTGGCTTCGACTCGTCCCGGAGGATACCCATCAATACGCTTGCGGTATCCTTGTCGGCCGGCAGGTGCCGGACGGCTTGAACCAGGCTCGCTTCGTCAGGCGGATTTCGGGCAATGTTCAGGAGTAGCGATTTGTCGAGGGCCTTCCCGTCCACGCCCAACATGGCGATGGCCTGATAGGTAGGGATGGACTTCTCCGCCTCCGGCTTGTCCGATTGCAGCTCCGTGCGCAGGTAGTCTTGGGCAACCGCGTCCCCTCTGAGGGAAAGACTGGACAGCGCCTGACGCCGCACCTCCGCATCGGGGGAGTGTATCAACCCACGTAACGCGTTGATCAGGTCGGCCGCTTGGGTTGGCAGTACCTTGGAAAAGTTACTGACGATGCCAAGGGTGTTGAGGGCGCTGAGTTGCTCGGCGACCGGCGTACCGGGATCGGCGAGACGCTTGATGAGATCAGCGATCTGCCCTTCGCTCCCCGCCACGTCCAGAATTTTCCGGGCGTCTGGATCGAGGGGATCGCTTGCGTTATGGGCCTCTTGGACCTCGTCGAGAAGGTGACGGATTACTTTGTGCGAATTCGCCGTAATCCCGATGGTCCGTCCCTCGCGCGCGAGCGCCAAGATCATGCGGGCACCGGCGAATGTCTTACCGGCGCGGGCCGCGCCCTGCACGGGAAAGACGCTTTCGTCGAGATCGACGGCGATGCGCGTTGCGGCCGCGACCACGGGTTCGCCGTCGACCTGCAGTTGCCCCTTGTTGAGGCGCGGAACGAGCGCCATCAGAAGGTCCCGCGCTGCCCTATGGTCGCCGTCGCCTTGCAGTCCGTGGTCCGCGACGTACTCGCCGATCCGCATCAGCGAGTCCGCGAGCACCTGAGTGTCGACATAGCTATGGGCAAAGACCGCCTCGGGATGCAGCTTGGCTGTATCGCCGCGCTTCTTGATGTCGATAGTACGGTCGTCCAGGGAGATAGCCACGACGTGCCCGAACTTTTCGCCGCCGATGCTTCTGAGCTCGTCGCCGGCCCGTATGTCGGTGTCCTGGAGCGCGAACCGATACCGATGCACCGGTGTCTTCGCGGTCCCGCCGCACGGTTCAACGTATTCGAGGTCCGCCAGACCGTCACACTCGTGAAGGAGGTCTTCCGCCGACAGATCGCGGAGTCGGAAGTACTCCCACCAGACCGATTTCTTCTCGCGCCCGTGCCAGTCCAACATGTGCGCCAGCAGCCATTGTCCCTGCTGCTCGGCGCTCCGCTCCGCGACGTCGTCGGGCACGCCCTCCGTGAGGCGGACGACGAGCGCTGCGATCTTCTTCTGCCGATCGTCGAGCTCGGCGCCGATCTCCGCCTCCGACGGGGCCGGACGCTCGATCTGTGCACCGCGGGCGATGAGTTCCGCTCGCACCATCTCCAACCAGTCCCGAAGCGACTTGGTGGATGCGCAGTCGTCCTTGTTGTAGCCCTTTATGGCGGCGCCCTATCCTCTTCCGGAACTCCGGCGGCATCGGCCATCTCAAGGGGCGCCTGGGTCCGCGCCATGGTCGCGCCGACTTCGTCCAGCGGGACGGACCTCGTGAAATCATAGAGCGGCTCGAGCTTCTTGATGGAATAGCTCTCGACACTGGCGCGGACGGCGTGACGCACGACCGAGAACAGATCGACGAAGATCTCCGCGCGCAGCAGGTCGTCGACCTCGTTCTCGCGCGTCGCGTAACGTCCCATCAGGCGTTTCAGTGCGGCCGGTTCGTAGGGCGCGAAGTGATAAATGTGAAGATCCGGATGCTTCTTCAGGCGCTCGATCACGAAATCGACGAAGCGCTCGAACGCCTCCCTCTCCTCCTGCCGATTGGAGGCCCAATCGCCCACGTACCTGTCCGCGCAGTCTTCGTCGGCGAAGGCGTAGCCGAACAGGAACTCCAGACCTCCATCGTCCACGAACGGGTCGCTTTCGAAGTCGAAGAAGATGTCGCCCGGCGAAGGCGCCGGGAGGCGCGACAATCCGACCCCCGCGACCGGAGGAAGGGTCTCGTACAGCGTCTTCCCCGCGTCCCTCCCCGCGACCTGGATACGCGCCTGCTCGCGTACTTTCTCGAAGCTCTCGGCAGCACCTCGATCCGGCCTCCACTCCATCGGTATTGGCATCGCGGCCAGCGCGGCGGTGGTGCCGACGCCGTGCCTCTCGAGCTCTCCGATCTGGGACTTGCTGATGCCGGCGACGAGCGACATGTGATCGTCCGCCCTTCTCTTCTCGTTACAGTGGCGCCGCCACCGACAGATATCGCAATGCTCGATCGGCTCCGGATAGGCGTTTGCGGTCTCGGGGTCGGAGACGGCTCGCTCGAGACTTCCTCTCACGTGACGATAATAGGCGCCGTAGTCGGAGATTCGGAATCGCTCCGGCGCGAAGTCCGTCCCGGGGGTGACAACGAACGCCGCCTCCGGCGCGAGCCTCTGCATTTCGCCGAGGAGATCGGAATAGAGCGAGATCTGCAGAACGGTGTTGCCCTTCGTCTCGCGGGCGAGCTTCGTGTCGGTCACTTCGTATGACCAGGCGCCCAGACTGCTTGGCCGTTCGACGCGAAACAGGACGTCGGCACGTCCGCTCCAGTTACCTCCTTGAAGGGCCGCCTGCACGATGACGGGATCGCCTCGGACCATCGCTTCGGTGGTTGCTGCGACGACGCCCGCGTCGATGCCCACGCCGTCGATCGTGGTCGCCTTCAGCCCGCTTTTCTCGAGATGCTCGATGTAACCCCGTTCGTGAAGCGCGCCGCGCTCGGCGAGCGTCTCCAGCACCGGGTCCCGGACCCGGGGCTTGGCCAGCCGTCCGTGCGCGACCGCGAGGTCGAGCTCGGTCAAGTACCGGCAGTTCAGGTGACCGACGAGATCGCCGGCGCTCAGGTTGAGCTTGTCGCCCGTCTTATGCATCTCGTCATTCCTCCGCCGTCGAACCTTCGAAGGCAGCACGCAGCTACAGACTTTCGGCCATGACGGAGATTCCGGTGACCTTGTCGCCGTTCTGTCTGGCCCAAAGCGATCGTGCCAGATTTTCCGGGACCTGTTCTCTGAATTTTCCGACCTTGATGTTCGCCACGAACTCCGAGACGTCGTGGGGATCGATGTTTCGCATTTCGGCAAGCTTGGAAAGGATCGGTCGGAGTTCGCTCTCCTTGATCTTGGAGACCGTGACGCCGAGTTCATGCACACCCGATTGAAGCCCGGCCATCGCGAGCGCCGCGCTGAAGACGGCGGTCGCCTGGGATCCCCGCCAGAGAAAGATGTGCGTGTCGCGCTCTTCCTCGACCAGCGATCGGCTTTCCAGATCGAGCTCGCGGAACATGTCGCGACCTTCCGCCAGGAGATCCCGGGCTCTGGCGTCGAGATAGGGTGGGACGTCGTCGGCGAGATAGACCTTGCGCATCTCCGCGATCAGCCGGTCGTGAGCCGGTTCGCCGGCCGCGGGCTCGAAACGCGGCACGACGCCGCCCGGATGCGGAGCGACCACCAGCGTCATCGTCTGTTCGTCAAGGTTTTGCACGATCCAGCGCTGGCCCGCGAAGACGACGAGTCCTTCCTTGTGGACGGGATGCATGATCGGCAGCGTTCCGAGCGTGCGTCCGCCCGTCATCAACCGCCACTCTTCGTTCGATTCGAACACTGCGAAGAAGCTCCTGGACTGGCCGACCTTCTCGCCTTCCTGCCCAAGCATCAGCGTTCCGTCGCCCGCCTGCTCGATGAAGCGGACGGCCTGGCTGCCGAGATGCCGAAGCAGCAAAGCGAAATCGGCCGCGGAGATCGAGGCGAAGGGCCCCGGGCCGCACAACAGGTCGTAGAGCGGCTTCGGCCCGATGCCGCCGCGTTCCATGATCACGCTCAGCATTTGGTGGATGAGCGTCGAGGCGATCTCGGGCGCAGCGCGCGCCTCCTCCACGAATCCTTCGAGTAGCAACCTGACGACAGCGACGGACCTGATCGTGTTGAGACGCAGGCGATCGAGGAAGCCCGACTTGTTGTCGATGTTCGGCTCGCGCAGGTAGATGCGCAGGATCGACGGCGTTCCACGTCGTCTGCCAGTGCGCCCGAGCCTCTGCTTCAACGACGCCAGCGAGCGCGGCGCGCCGATCTGGCCGACCGATTTGACCGAGCCGATGTCCACTCCGAGCTCGAGCGTCGAGGTGCAGACCGCCGTCGTCGGCAGTCTCCCCTCCTTCAGGCGATCTTCGAGCTCTTCGCGGAGCACCTTCGAAAGACTCCCGTGATGCGGGTAGAACTCGTTGGGTACCTCGGCCTTCTCCGATCGTCTCCGCAGGCGGTCGGCGGTCGACTCCACCGTCCGCCGCGATCCGCCGAACACGAGGTTGTTCTCGCCCCGCAGCGTCTCGAACAGATGATCGGAGATTGAGTCGAGCGCGATCCGCCGCGGCACGTTCTGCTCCGGACCAGATCCACCGCCTTCCGCGTGATCCGGATCGTCGAGATCCGGTGGCTCGACGTAGCCCCTGACCTGAAGGCGCAGTTCCGGAGCGTCCGACTTCGCCACGAGCTCCTCGACGTTCGTCGGATCTCTCGGCCGCAGCCACGCGCGGGCCTGGCCGAGGTTGCCGATCGTCGCGGAAAGGCCGACGCGCCGGGCCGGACGCGCTGCCATCGCGTCAATCCGCCGTAGCAGGCTGGCCACGTGCAATCCCCGCGGCCCCTGCAGGAACGAATGAAGCTCGTCGATGACAATGAACTCTGCGGCCGACAATAGCCGCCTGGCGTCGGCCGGACGGCGGACGAACATCGCCTCAATCGATTCCGGTGTGATGAGAGCGATCCCGTCAGGCTTGTTCATTGCCTTCTTCTTCTCGGCCTGCGGCGCGTCCCCGTGCCATTTGACCACCGGGATTTCCATGCTCTCGCACAATCCCTCGAGCCGCCGAAACTGGTCGTTGATCAGCGCCTTGAGCGGGCTGATGTACAGGACCGAGAAGCCCGAAGCGCTGCGCTCGGCGATCGACGTCAGGATCGGGAGGAACGCCGCTTCGGTCTTGCCGGCCGCGGTCGTCGCGGAGATCAGGATGTCGCGGTCGTCCTCGAGAACCGCGAGGATCGTGCGCGCCTGGATCTCGCGCAGCTCGTCCCAGCCCTGGTCGCGGATCCAGCGGCGGATCTTGGGATGCAGCAGATGGTAGGCGGCTTCAAGTCCCGAGCCGGAAGCTGGTGAGTTCATCGTCGTCTCCGGGCTGCGCGCCGCCCTCGGGCACCGCCTCCTGCTGGCCTTGCAGATCCGCGGGTACGTCGACCTGCCCCAGAAGATCCTGCCACTTCGTGCCCGGGTTCTGCTCAAGCACGGAAAGCATCTGCACGAAGGCCTTCACGGTCGTCCGCGGCGTACGGAAATACGCCTCTCCGATGCGGCGATCGCAGTGAGCCATGAAGGCGGTCAACACCTCGTCAGGGACCAGATATTTGGACGGATCTCCGGCAGCGAACACCGTTCGGATGTTGGTCAGCAGGACCAAGAGATCTTCCGGCGTCAGACTTTGGAGGTTTATGACCGGGCCCGAAAGGTCAACGAGACCCTTGGTGGCGAACTGGTTCTCTGCCAGCCGCGACTGTAGCGCTTCGTAGCTGAACAAACCGCGCCTGGTGTCCAGCAGGAACTGCGGCGTGCCGCACATGAGGAAGCCTATGTTGGCAGTGTTACCCTGCAGCGCGTCGTTCAAGATGCGGAGGATCTGTTCGAAGTTGGACTTGCGCGCCTGGGCGTTCTGGAGCTTGTAGATGTTCACCATCTCGTCGAACATCACCAAAAGGCCGGCGTAGCCCGCGACCTTCGTCAAGCACGCAAGGGACTTCAGCGAATCGTACACGCTGTCGTCGTCGATGATGGTCCTGACGCCGAGGGATTTGTTCGCCTCGGTCTTGGTCGAGAATTCTCCGCGCAGCCAACGCAGGGCCGCGAGCTTGAGCTCCTCGTTCGAAGCTTCGCTCCCGCGCCAGTAGGCCTTCAACACCGTCGCGAAATCGTAGCCTCCGACGAACTCCTGGATCGGAGCCAGCTTCTCGTCGATCACCTTCTCCACCGGGACCTTCCGTTCTCCGGCCTCCTTGACTGCGTCGGTGACGAGCCGCTCCACAACCGCCGCCAGCGCCCCGCCCTCCGGCTTCGTGCGTGTCGCCATGTTGCGGACAGCTTCGGAATAGAGCGCCCTCGCTTGACCGCCGCTGGCGTGAATGCGGCGATCGGGCCCCAGGTCCGCGTGCATGGTCACGCACTTCCGCTCCAGTGCGATCAGCCTGATGAGGTTCGCGAAGAACGTCTTGCCGGCGCCGTAGTCGCCGATCACGAATCTGACGGCGGCCCCGCCGTCCGCGATGCGGTCGACGTCGCGAACCAACGCTCCGATCTCCGCGGCTCTGCCGACCTGGATATGCGGAAGTCCGACGCGCGGGACCACGCCGGCGCTCAGCGCCTGGATGATAGTGTCCCGTTCCTTCGGCTTTATCGTCTTCGGCGCTTTGCTCATGCCGTCGTCTCTCTCAGTTCAGCCAGTCGCTCCCGCAGATGCGGGACCATGACGATTTCGTCCCCGTCTTCGAGCAGCGGTTCCTCGAAGCGATCGAACGACCAGTCGTTGATGCGTTCGATTGCGCCGTCCGTCAGAAGCTTCATCGCGCGCGCCCGCTGATCGAACTCGGCCCGCGCAATGGATCCCTTCCGCTCGAGAAGCTCGACGAGTTCAGTATGCGGTCCGTCCAGCCCTTCGAAGGAGGCCTCGTTTGCAGCGGACACTACCGGTGTCTCGACCGGAGCCGGCGTCGTGTCTTCCTCGAAGATGTTCGCCAGCAGCTCCGCGACCGCGTCGGTCTCCCGCTGCGTCCGCGCCAGGCGCGCGGCATCGATCTGGATGCCGGCTACGGGTGCCTCCGCGACGACCTCCGGTGGCGCGACGACGGGACTTGGTGCGTCGACGGAAATCGGCGCGACGACCGGTCGCTCTTTGGGGATCGGCACTCCTGCTTCGCGTCTCTCTACGGACAAGGATACCGGTTCGTCGACTCGCGGCACAGTTTTGTGCAGCTCTGAGTAGACCCGCTCCTTCGGAAGGCCCAGTGCCTTGTGGAGCTTCTCGAGGAACCTGACCTCGTCGGGCCGCACGTTCTGGTCGCCGCCGACGACTGCGACAGCCGCGTCGGCGATGGCTTCCCGTTCGGCATCGCTGCGCTCCGCCAGGCGCTTCATGACTCTCGATAGCTTGGGCGGATTGTTGAAGATCGTGACGGCGAATGAGATCAGACGTGCGCGCTCGACCGCGCTGAGATCCTTCCCGTCCCTGATCCCAGCGATAACCCGCGACATCTCCTCGTTCGAGGAATCGCCATCCGCCGCTGCCGCGAGCACGGCGACCTCGACCTGGGCCTTCATCGCCCGATAGGCCTGACGCTCCGGGTCGACCGGCCCGCCGCCGGGTGCCTTGAACAGGAATATCTGATCCTCTGGCTGCGGGACCGCGCCGCCGAAGCGCCGATCCGGCTCGATCGCGATATCGAGCCGATCGAGCACCTGCCCAAGCTGGTCCGCGAGCCCGGACGATACCTTGCCATTCTCCGGAAGGTCGAAGTCCGCCGCCCGCAGCACGGTGCCCATCTTCGTGCTCGCCCGGCTCTGGCCGCCCATGACCTCCGACAGGCGTCCCTCGAACGCACGCAACGCGTCGAACCCGATTTCCGACAACAGGTCCTGCGGCAACAGAAGCGAGGCCTGCACCGAGTTGCGCGCCTCGGGCTGGCGACCCAGAAGTCGGCTGAACCCATCGAGTTCGTCGGTACATTCCTGCACGAGGTGCCTCAGCGGTTCGGGAGATGTCGTCGCCTTCGCGACGTCAGGATAGGCCTGATGGGGGCCGTCCACGGCCACCCTGAAGGCTCCGCTGGCGGCTTCGTACCTGAGATCGATATTGCCGGATGTGGATACGTCCAATCCTTCCGGGAACGCGCTCCGGAAGCGCAGATGCCAAAGGGCCACGAATTCGTCGAAGCAGCGGACGGCAGCGGTACGCAGATACACGTCCGGCAAGGCGAGAACCCAGAGCAGTGCGTCCTCGGACAGGATCGTCGACGACTGCGCAAGACGCCGCCCAAGATGAATGCGCACCGGAATGTCTATTTCAGGAGAGTGCGACCGCTCCGCCGACGGCTGCGGAACAGCAAGCGGCATGCCGGCCGCGCACCTTGCCATGTCAACGAACCGCCTCCCGTAACCCTGGAAGGACTCGCTGTTGACGCGCCTCGCGAGGAGCCTCTCGACTTCGGAAATGCAATCCGGCGCACTCGCGACATCCCGATCGACGAAGAGCCTGTGCTCCAGCCCGTAGAAGAACACGAAGACGTGCCCAATACCGTAGGAATCGTCTCGCCGACCGGTCGACATCCAGTCAAGGAACGCACGACGGGCCGCTGGCGTCACGTCCGCGTAGGACGGCCAGTACGGCATCGAATCCCCGGCAACGTCCGGCCGCGACGTTTGCGCGGAAAGCTTGGGATTGATGACATAACCATCGATCTCCTGGCCTTCCGAGAAGAGAGCCTCACCGAGATAGAAGCGACCGGCCGCGACGGTGACGCCCTGGACCGTGACCGACTCCCCCGGCGGCACCCACCTCGCCGGCGCCGCAGCCCGCCCCCTGCGATAGGCCGGCGCGATCCGCTCCGGGGCCGCTGTCCGTGGCCCGACCAGCGGCGGCGGAGCGGGCTGCACGCGCGACCGGCTCGGCGCGATCTCGTCTCGCTTTTTGGCTTTTGAGGAAAGGTAGCCGAGCAGCAGCACGAGACCGGAGACCGTGCAGACGGCCACGACCGCGGTCAGATTTTCAACGACGAACCGATAAGCCGCGCTGAGGACCGCGTAAATCGCGCCCAGCACGAGCAGCAAGCCCATTCCTGCCGTAGACCCGCCCTTCCGCCGCCCCATATCTCCGTCTATCCCCGCCGCTTCTTTCGTCCAGAAATAGCGTGTGACAGTAGGGAAGTACAATCGTCGAAGGTCGTGTCCGCGCGGCCTTCCGTAATGGCCTTCCTCCCGGGAGCCTGCACTCGGAGCTACCATCTCGCGCAATCGTACAAAAGCGTAGATCAGCGCGCAAAATCGCGCGTTTGCTAGCAGGGGAGCGCTACGGACGGTCCCCCACGCCGTTGAGCCAGTGTTTTCAGAGACTTACCGCGTAGCCCGAGGGTTGGGATCAGCCAAAAGGGCCTGAAGGCGGTTTCCGCTGCCTCTTCAGCTTACGGGCGATGTTATCGGAAACTGCCTGCCACTCGTCCTTGCCCGCCTTTCGCGCTCGGCGACGGATGCCCCTCAGAGCGCCCCGGCTTGGCAAATCAACCCCGGTTTGCTGCCGAAAGCTCTTCGTTATCGCAACCAACAGCACGAACGCGACAATCAGCAACAGCCAGTGTACGATTTGCCCCCTCCGTCCTAAAACGTTGGTGCGCTCGCATGCCACCCCACGAGCACATCCATATCCACCAACGCGACTTTCTCGGAAAGCCCGGCCGATTCTATCGCCTCGTCGGTAAACCCGGAAGTGGAGACGACGTATCCGCGAAAAGCGCCGTGCTCTTCAATCACGCCCTTGAATTGCTGGATGGTCAGGCGCCCCACCCTATTCTCCGGTGCATTGCGCTTACACTGCACAACGATCAAGCCCTCCGGGTGGATGGCAAAGCCGTCGACACCGTAATCATTCGATTTCCGTGTCGCCCAGGACTCGAAGCCTGCGGCGTCGAAAAAGCTCATCGCGTGCCGCTCGAATTGAAACGGGTCCATGTTTAGCAGGTAGGCCCGAAGCGCTAATTCCTCGGGCGGCACCGCAAAGCGTGTGGGATCCATCGGCTGCTCTTTCATTGCAGCCCTCATGTCTGCACTAGCCCGGCGCAGGCGTTCGTCCTGCGCTATGGCATCGATTATCTCAGCAATGTGTGGGCGCGCCTCGGGGTTGGTCACGATCGTTTCGATGATTGAAGTGATGCCCGCTGTGCCAAGGAACACGAGCAACAGAACAGGCACACCAAACGCGCCGCCGAACGCTGCAATACCGGCTGCATGCCCTCCAACCAACGGGACCGCAGCTAACGTCGCGGGCAGCGCAATCTTCATCGACAGCGGAAGGTCTGAGCTGCGATAGTTCGAAACCGCTTCCGAAACGCTTTTTGCAATCGCGGTAATTGCTGTCCGCGACTTGACAAGCGAATTCAGCTTTTTGAATTTGTCTGTTGGACTCAAATCGCTCGCGATGACAGCACGCGAATCGCTTAGCCATCGAATGGCGATCGCGCGGTCCTCTGATCGCGTTGAATGTCTTATGGCCGACGCGAAGCGGGCTATCAGCCACTTCCTAATGCCTCCTGTGATCCCATCAAGCATGGTTGCTTCCAAGTACGCCTGCTTTAAAGACAATGCGTCTTAGCACTACTTGGCAGATTGTTGATTTTGCCGCGTTTTATAGGATTCCCGAATCAATTTTTCAATGATTCATGGGTGGTCGGCTCTTGGAGGGCTGACCATGCCGAGATGGGAAGACGAACTCGAACGCTGGCTAATGCCGTTCTTGGACCGGCTGGGTCATAAGACCCGGCAGCGGATGTGTCCTCTGTATGTTGCGGGATTGATCGGTCCGGGCGATCGCAAGAGCGTTCAGCCGATGGCGGAACGCCTTGCCACGAGCAACTACGACCAGTTGCACCATTTCATTGCGGACGGTGTCTGGGATGCGACGCCGCTGGAGACGGAGCTGCTCAACCAGGCGGACCGACTTGTCGGCGGCAGGGATGCGATGCTGGTTATCGATGACACCTCACTTCCCAAGAAGGGTGAGCGATCGGTCGGTGTTGCGGCTCAATACGCGTCGGCTCTCGGTAAAACCGCAAATTGCCAAACGCTGGTGTCTTTAACGCTTGCACGCGGCGAAGTGCCAGTGATGGTCGCGTTACGTCTCTTTCTGCCTGACAGCTCGACAAGCGACATGTCTCGTTTGAAGCGCGCTCGCGTGCCAGTCGAACACCGAACGCCACGGTCCAAGCCGGAGATCGCTTTGGCCGAGATTGACCGCGCGATGGCAGCCAACATGCGCTTTGGATGTGTGCTGGCGGATGCAGGATACGGCCTCAGCGCACCGTTTCGACAAGGGCTAACAGAGCGCGGGCTGACCTGGGCTGTCGGTATCCCTCGGCACCAGAAAGTGTATCCGGTCGATGTGAAGCTCATTTGGCCGATCACCAAAGTCCGTGGCAAACCACGAAAGCACCACGTGCCCGATATCTTATCGATTGCGGCCGAACAAATGCTGGCCAGCGCCAAATGGAAAACCCTGAGTTGGCGTAGCGGGACGAAAGGTCGGCTCAAAGCTCGATTTGCTGCTCTCCGTGTCCGCACCGCCGACGGCCCTCCGCAGCGAATATGGGATAAAGGTCAGCAGCATCTCCCAGGCGACGAAGCCTGGCTCATTGGTGAGCAACGTGCCTCCGGGGAGAAGAAATACTATCTCGCCAATCTTCCGGCGGCGACGGATCTGCGCACGCTGGCCGCCACCATCAAGGCACGGTGGATTTGTGAGCAGGCGCATCAACAGCTGAAGGAGGAGCTTGGACTTGATCACTTCGAAGGGCGGTCATGGCAAGGTCTTCATCGCCACGCCTTGATGACAATGATTGCCTACGCCTTCCTGCAACATCGTCGCCTCGCATACGCGGGGCGGAAAAAAAAGAATCAACGGGCCTCCGCCTCAGCCAACCATGCCAGCCGTACGTCACGCCATCGTCGATCTCATCCTTCGGCCGCCGCCTCAGCAGTGCCCATATTGCCGAAAGGAAATCCCTGAAAAACAGCGGCGAAAACACAATCTGCCAAAGTAGTGTTAGCAATCTAGACTTTAGGCGCACGACCTATTGCGCGCATTCTCAGGTTGATATCCTATCAATCAAGAGTCTAGGGGTATTTCTGATGCGAGTTGTTTTCACAATCTTTGCTTTGATGAATTTCGTCGTTACGCCGGTCTGGGCGCAGGATAGCGCTCCCAGCAGGCTAGACAGTATTACCAAGTCGGCCCGAGACATGATTCCCTCAATGCCAACCGTCTCTCTGCCGTCAATGCCGGACCTATCGCTTCCTGACTTGTCCGATCCATCAGGCAAGCTAATGGCGGAGTTCAATTCGTTCACTCAGCAAGTCGGGGACGCTCTGCCTCTCTTAGAACAAATGGGCTATGAGGTCACCACCTTCAAAGTCACTTGGGGTCTCCCACCGAAGGCGCGACTACGACTGAAGTCTAGCGGCAATGCCGACACGCAAAAAGTAACCGCCATCGCTGCGAAGGCCCCGAGCAGCGGCGTCCTAGTTTCCGCTCTGATCTCCAGCGCAGTAACCGCTAAGCGGATTCAGACCACAATGAAATTGGGCACGGCCTTTCTCGACGTCGAATTTGCCGTTCCCCCTCGCGTGAACATGAAATTCGTGAACTCCAAGGACAATCCAAAAGACGATTTTCGCGATCTGGATGACCTAGAGTTTGCTTGTAAGAACTGAGGCTAGAAATCAAGCCCGACCCGTTTATCAAGCCATTTTTGCGAACTCGACTGGAGCTGATGAACGGAAATGAGCTCCTAGAATGGCTCGTCAAACTCGCTGCAAAAAATAGCCACAACACCGATCATTTCGTGGGATCAGCACCTCGCTAATCAAGCACAGCGGCGGCCACAGGCCCCTTCTCAAATACTTTGCCTTCCTCTTCAAGCGCCTTCCGTCGTTTGTCCGCCGCGCTAATGAAAGCGGAAAGAGTATCGAGGTCCGCCTTGATCGTATCCCGCTTCGGTAGATCGGCCGGCACCTCGATGGACTGATCATGCCCAGAGAATTTCGAGCAGCGGGTCATTCCCGCGTAAATGGCTTCGTAGTCGGCCTTCTCGATCCGCGCCGCCCTTAACTTCATGGTTGAAACGCCCGGCCTGAATCGGCCAACGACGCCCGCAAAAAGAATTTCCTCGATCGAATGCTCCCAGGTTTCACGCATCTTCGTATAGATGTCGATGACGAACGACCGCTGGGTTTCATCCGTTTCTGAGTAGGTCGTCTTTTTCTTCTGCAAAAGCTCGGTGATCACCGCCAAGCGTTTCGTAACACCCATCGAAATCCAGGGGCGTTGATTGTCATCAATGATGCCGAAGCGCCCATCGCCGTGCTTGGCAATCCATTCTTTCCTAAGAGGCACCTTCAATTCTTGCGCGAGCTCCTCCACGGCATAGTGAAAGAATAGATTGTGCGTGAAAATGATGACCTGCCGCCCCGCAGTTGCCTCTTTCACCAAGCGCTTCGCCACTGCCTCGATACGTGCATGGTCAAGCGACGAAACCGGATCGTCGACCACGATGCCGTGCTTTGCCCCAACCTCCTTCAATTCTGCCAGGAATCCAGCCAGGGCAAGCGCTCTTCTTTCGCCCTCGCTCAGGATGTCGCTGTTCTTTCCGATCTTCTGCTGCGCTTCGAGGCCGATTTGAACCTTGCTCTTACCGACCTCGCCACGGTCAGCAAGCTTGAGCGGCAAATGCTGAAGATCGAGAGCAACGATTTCATCCTGCAGGCTCGATTGAAGGGAATCCGTCAGAACCTTCCTTCTCAACTTGGTAATGTAAGTCGTGATGGCGCCAATCGCGCAAGCTGCAACGCAAGCCTTGGTCTTAACCAGAACCTCCAGCGAGTTGCGCCGCGCCACAAACGTCTCGATATCGGTCGATAGCTTCTTCCTCGCCTCAAGGTCATCATGCTTTTGCTGACGCTCGGCGCGTTTGGCGGCATCGCCGGCAGCCGGCTTCAGATCGTCAATTTCCTTGGCGAGCATCGCGCTTTCCGCGACCAGCTCATCGACAACCGAACGATCAAGATCAGCGAGCCCCTCCAGTCCCGAATAGTCGATAGCCTTGATGGCCTTTGCAAGCAGGTCATGACGCTCCTGGGCAGCGGTATAGAACTGCTCCAATCGATCTGCCTGCCCTTGGCGGCGAGCCGACCCTTCGACGAAATTGATCAGCCGGTTCTTGATCTCCGTTCCGTCAATGAACTTGACCTCGAGCACCGCGCGGGCGATGTCCGCGAAGCTCTTCTTTGCCTGCTCAGCGTCGGCGCTGGCCTTGCCCTCTACGTACTCGTCAAAGGCTGCCAGCCGAAGACGTGCATCATCGTTCAGTGGTTGATGGCAAAGCACACAGGTGTCGGCCGTAACCAGTTGAGGTTTAGCAAGGGCAGGATAGGCTTCAGCAGCAAAGTCACGAGCGTATCTCAACAGCTGACGCCACGCTTCATTGCCCAGCTGAGGCACCGCGGAACCCTCCGAAAGCGCCGTGGCAGCTGCCTTCGCAGCGTCCCGCGTTGTCGCGGCCTTCGCTTGCGCTTCCTTCAACTTCGTTACGCCGGCATTGCCGATGGTATCGAATATCGCGTTTGCCTCCGCGACGAGTGTTTCGACCGTGGCCTTGGTCGCCTGCTTCACCTTGGACAGCCGCGCGGGATCCTGGCTCAGCTCCAGCTTAATTGCTTGCAGCTCGGCGTCGTCCTTCTCGGTCAATGCCGCCAGTGACCGCATCGCGGCTTCAGCTGGCAGATGCTCGTCTGCTTTGAGATTGGCGAGCATCGTCGATACTCTGGTCTTCTTCTCATAGCCAAGCGGCAGGGGCGTCTTGTGCGCCTTGATCAGCTGCGCTTCCTCGGTCTTGAACCGGCCATCGAGGATGCGCAGGGTGTCGGCCAGGTTGGTCAGCAACGCAAGCTCGAAGGGCAGAAACTCGATGTTTCGCTCGGCATCGACATATAAGCCGGCGACGTCGCTGTCGAAGACCGAAATGCGCCCCAGCTCTGGCGGCGGGTCGGTTTTGTCATTCCAGACAACACTCTTTGTCTTGTCGCCATCGACACGAAATGACAGCGTGATCTCGCGCGGTTCGGACGATTCCGGCTCGAACACGTTACCCCGCAAGGTAACGTCATGGAGGCAATGGCAGATTTTTTTGGCAATGCGGCAATACCCGCTCTTGCCCGATCCATTCGGCCCGTAAATCAGCGTCACCCCATCGATAGCGAATTTGAGCGGGGGCTGCTTCGCTGCGAGACGATCGATGTTGCGCAACGGGCCGATCGATCCCAGCACCGTAACTGGGGCGAATTTGTTGCCGGCCTTGAGGTGGGTTTTGGTCAGAGCAGGCCAGGTCGTTAATTTTCCGCCGGGAAGGCCTGCGTCGGCCCTTATGGCCGCCTCCAATTGCCCAAGCTCGCTCTCATCAAGTTTCGTTTTTGAGGCGAGAAGCCGCACAGCCTCCTGTTGCCACTTGGGGCGTGCGGCGCACCATTCGAATAAGGTCTTGTCGTCAGCCATACGTGATCCAAACAATCAATTGTATAAAGCGGGCTTCGAAATCATTGATTGCATCAAAGGAGGTCGCACGGCTTAGCTTGTCAAGGCACCCCCTTCTGCAACCAAAGTCGTTGACACGTTTTTATAGGTATATTACTATATGCCTGTGGATGACCTTCTGCGCGCGATCAAGCCCACAGTTTTCGTGGGTTCGAGCAAGAAAGACCTGCGGGCGTTTCCTGCAGCCGTCCGAAGCGAGATCGGCCAGTCCCTTTTTGAAGCGCAACTCGGCGAACATCCGCGCAACGCGAAGCCCTTGAAAGGCTTCAGCGGGGTTTTAGAGATTCGCGACAACTTCGCTGGCGATACCTACAGGACCGTCTACGCAACGCGTCTGGAAGGGGTCCTGTACGTCCTTCATGCGTTTCAGAAGAAGTCCACCAGCGGAATCGCCACACCGCAACGGCATATAGACCTGATCAGGCAGCGTTTGCGCGATGCCGAGGCTATCCACAAGGCAACAAAGGGAGACCGATAATGAGCGCTAAGAAAAAGCTGCCCGCCCATGACATGGGCTCTGGCAACATTTTTGCTGATCTCGGCCTGCCAAATGCCGAGGAACATCAACTGAAGGCCGCCCTGGTTGTCCAATTAAAGCGGCTCGTGGCGGACCGGGAAATGACCCAGATCGAAGCCGCCAAGCTGGTGGATATGAAGCAGCCTGACTTGTCCAAGTTGCTCCGTGGGCATTTCAAGCTGGTTTCAGTGGAAAAGCTGCTGCGCATGCTTACGGCGTTCGACCAGGACGTTGAAATAACGGTAAAGCCACATCGGAAGCGTGGCGAAGCCGGCCGGATCACGTTTATTCCGGCCTAGATCGGTCAACAGGGAGGGTTCATGACATTTAGCGCGACGGCGGCCAAAGCCGCCCATGAACCCACCTTGCACTGCCCGAACTGCAACCACGAGATTCGGCTGACGGAGTCGCTCGCCGCCCCCCTTCTCGCGGAGACCCGCCAGCGCTTTAATGAGCAGTTGGCGAGTAAAGACGCCGAAGTCGCGCGGAAAACCGAGGTGCTTCAGCAAGAGCGTGAGAAGCTTCAGAAGGATCGCGAAGAAGTTGAAGACCAGGTCGCCAAACGGCTGGCGGCTGAACGCGGCCAGCTCGTTGCGGCGGAAGCGAAGAAGGCACGTGAGGTCGCCGCCGCCGAAATTCAGGCCCGGACCAACGAGGCGGCCGAGCTTCGGCAATTGCTCGAAGCGAACAGCGCCAAATTGGCAGAAGCACAGCAGGCGCAGGCCGAACTGATCCGCAAACAGCGGGCGCTCGATGACGAGAAGCGCGAGCTTGACCTGACGGTTGAGAAACGGGTCCAGGCGCTGGTTGATCCGATCCAGGTCAAAGCCAGGCAGGAGGCTGACGAAGCGGCGCGGCTGCGTGTCGCCGAGAAGGACCAGACCATTGAATCAATGACCCGTACGATCGAGGAACTGAAGCGCAAGGCTGAGCAGGGCTCGCAACAGTCACAGGGCGAGGCTCTTGAGCTTGAACTTGAGGAATTGCTGCGCGGTAGGTTTCCAGCTGACTCGATTGAACCGGTCGGCAAAGGTGAACTTGGCGCCGACCTTATTCAGCAGGTGAACGGATCGATCGGACAACCTGCCGGCATTATTCTTTGGGAAACCAAGCGCACCAAGGCCTGGAGCGACGGGTGGCTTGCCAAGCTGCGAGACGATCAGCGCCGCTCCGGTGCCGACGTCGCTTTGATTATCTCGCACGCCCTGCCCAAACATGTTGAGCAATTCGACCTCGTTGATGGCGTCTGGGTGGCTCACCCGCGCTGCGCATTGCCTGTAGCGGTCGCGCTCCGTCAGGCATTGATCGACGTCAGCACCTCGCGCCTTGTCCAGCAAGGTCAACAGACCAAGATGGAACAGGTCTATCATTACCTGACGGGGACGAAGTTCCGACAACGTGTTGAAGCCGTGGTCGAGAAATTCAATGACATGCGCGACGACCTCGACAAAGAGCGCAAGTTTATGGGTCGGCAGTGGGCTAAGCGCGAAACCCAAATCCTCGCAGTCATCGACTCGACTGTTGGCATGGTCGGAGACCTTCAGGCCATCGCGGGCAAAGCGATGCCGGAAATCCCGAGCTTGGAAATGCAGCTTCTGGAGAACGATGCCGACCCCGCTCGCAAAGCCGGATAGAGCCGCAATAATCTAGGGTGCCCTGCTACATCCCAGGAACTTTTTTGATCGGCATTCGGGAGGGCGTTAATCGAGCCGGCTGAAGAGCGCGCCGCCGCCTCAGAAGCTGCTCTTTAATGCGACAAGTCTTCGGTAGGTTTTGACGGTCAGATCGTCTTGGCCTGTCAACCAAAAACTGCCCCCACGAGAAGCTTAAACTATGATGGCAATAACGCCTATTGTTAATGAGTTTGCCGAGTGAATACGCGCATCATTCGTCCTTGAGTAATTTCCAAGGCTCCACACTGAGGCCCTTGGCAATGCGCGCCACGTTGTCAATTGAGACATTTCGCTCCGAACGTTCCACACCGCTAAGGTAAGTTCGATTGATGCCGCTCTCAAGCGCAAGCGCCTCCTGGCTAAGGCCACGCGCTGCTCGAAGTCGGAGCATGTTCCTCGCTAGAATGTCCCGCAGTGGTCCCTTGTGCGTCCGTTTCACGAAGACATTTGGGCCCGTCCGACGCCTTTAAGGCGACCGCTTTTAAGTTACAATCGGCAGGCCAAACTGCTATCGTCTCCCATGCAAGGCGAGCCCATAGCGATCAGCGTCATGAATGAAGAGAGCGATGCAGTAGAAGCATTCCTAGAGTTGAGCGAAGGGGCAGCCCCTTCAATCCGCGTCTTGGAGTGTCGGTTATCGACTGATCGGATCCGGTGAGGTTATCTGCGCGATCAAGTTACCCTTAGCGGTCGCGGAGGCAGCACGCCTCCCTCAGTCCAGAATTTCGATTGTGCTAACTGCAGCTGGTCGGATCGAGGTATTCGCAGGAGTGTCCCTAGAAAATGAATCGATCGACGAGCTTGTCGCCAAGACAGTTGCGGAAGAGAATCTTCGCCTTGAAGAGGCCTCAGGATCGGACTTGAGATCCCTCCTCGACCGCCTTGAGCATTCAGTGAGCCTCGTGAAGGAAGCCATCGCACGCATGCCACCGTCCACCTGAGAGCCTGGTCGGGGCACTGAAGGCATAGGGAGCGCAAATCGGAAGCCAACAGGCAGCGCTTATTGGAACAAGTACCGATCCTTAAGAACCTTCATCATTCGTCTGGATGAGGAGCCCATCTTGCGTTCGCTTCGCCTATCGAAGCTGGTGAAGCTCGAAGGGGCCTTCTAGCCTTGGCGCGACGCCAGGGATGTCGCCTGCAGCACGCAATTATTGCGATGTGACGCGATCATTTGGCCCGCATCAAATCAGCTTGACGCCATGCGGCGTGGGCGAGTAGCCAACCGCTCCGCTCAGTCTCGCCTGCTTAGTTCGCCTTCCAGCGGGTGCACAGTGAGGAACCTCATGATCTTCCTTGCTTGTCGAACCTCCACCTGGCCGACGTTCACGCAGATCCTGTCGATCAGCCATTGCTGACACAATTATCCAAAGCCGGCATCGCTTTAGCATCGTTTTGACGACATCGCCTGCACCGGTGTCGCCAACTCTTGGATGTGCAGACAACCACTTAGCCGCACTTCGGCGCCAGTGCTTTTATCTTGCACTCTTAATCGGTCGTGTTGTGCGCTTCATCTCACCCATTCTCGCTTCCTCTCTTTGCTGTGGCAAGGTCCTTGCATCGACGCCATGATGGGTCGGCGACGCGCGAGAGTCCCGGTGCGCCGTGCACTCTTCCGCGCTCGTCGACGGCCCAAAATCGCTGCTCCAGGGCAGCTGGCAGCCGTCGCGGCGCATCTTTCCATCGGTTGGACGGAGCCACATCACAGGCAGTGCCGCGTGGTCCAGGCGCCCCTCTTGGGGCGCGGCCACAGGCAAGATAACGTGCGTCCCGTCGTCGTGGATCTGCACCAGGTCTCATCCGCTCGTCGCGGAGCTCCGTGTTCAAAACGTCGCGTCGATCAGCTCAATCGATCTCCCAAATCTGGCCCTGCGCCCTCACGCGAGGGGCGCGAGCAGCCTGCGTTGCTTGACGGCGGCGCGTGCGCTGACGTCCGCCTTGGCGGCATCCGGATCACCACAATAGAACGTGCCATCGACCCACATCGCGTGCATGATCACGGCGAGTTTGCGCGCCACCGCGACGGTTGCCTTGCGGTGCGAGCTGCGCTTGGCGAGCGCCAGACCCCAGCTCCTGACCTTGTCTTTCTTCTTGTAGCGGGTCAAAAGCGCGCTCGCCGCCTCGTACAGCGCGCGGCGTACATCGCCGTCGCCGGCCTTGCTGATGCGGCCCTGCATGTCGATCGAGGTGCCGGACTGCCAGCGCCGCGAGGTCAGGCCAAAATAGGCAGCGACGTCGCGCGAGCGCCTGAAGCGGGAAGGATCGTCAATTGCGGTCATGAAGCTCAGCGCCGCGATCGGGCCGACGCCGGGAATCTGCATGAAGCGGCGGCACAACGCGTGGCCGGCGACCAGTTTGACCACCAGATTGTGCAGCCGGCAGTACTCTTTCCACAGCGCCGCGCGCGCGTTCAGCATGGCGTCGATCAGCTCGCTGACCAGCGCATCGTGCGCCACGGCGTCGCGCACGGCCTGCGCAAAACCACCCCGCCCGACCCGGTTCAGCCGGATGCCAAACGCCTTCAGCGAGTGCCGGACCGCGTTCTCGAGGTCCAGAAACTTGCGCTTCAGATTGCGCCGGTGGGTCAGCAACAGCCGCAGCCGGTAGCAGGCTTCGCTCTTGATATGCGCCTTGCGGAACCAGCCGGTGCGCATGATGTGGGCGATGCCGAGCGCGTCGGTTTTGTCGGTCTTGTTGCGCTGCGCGTTGAGTGCCGCGCGGACGTGCAGGGTCTCGAGACACACCGCCGGCAAGCCCAGTTTGACGAGCTCCGGATGCAGCCAGGGCGACAGCGCGCCGGCCTCGTGGCCGAGCCGTCGCAGCCGGGAAAGATACGGTTTGAGCGCCGTTTTGATCGCGTCGGGATCGGTCACGACCGTGGTCTGCAGCGCCACCGCGCCGCGGTCGTCGACCACGCAAATCGCGCTCTCGTCCATGCCGACATCCAGTCCACAGAACCATTCCATCGCACGCCTCCCGCGTTGCTGAGGCGGTGCAGTGTGCGGGTTATTCGGCCGCCGAGCCACGTCAGCAGCCGTACATTCCGGCGCAGACCGATTACGGGCGGCAATGACTCCCCCTCCTCTTTGTTGCTCGCTAATTCTTCCTCATCTTGCCGCAGCTGCGTCTGCCGATCCAAGCGACACGCAAAAAAATCGACCGTCCAAGCTATCAATTGCAGCCTCTCTGCGGCCTATGGGGTCGCGCAAATTCTAGTGGCAATGGAGCATCTACCGCATCGGAATGGAGAGAATGGCCCTTGAGCGACTTTCAATTCCAGGCAAAATTCCACTCCGAGCAGGTGCATTTCTCCGATCGAAACGGGGCGTTTCGCCAACTGCTCAACCGCGCGCGCTCTACTGAGAGTTCAGTCGGGCGCGCTGCCATCTGGTGTCCGATTCATTGCGCAAGAGCCGCCGCGACTTGGCAGTTGACTCGCGAAGCCCCACTGCCTGCGAAGGCTTGCGATAGCGATCGTTACCCGAAGGGCCGAGACACCCGTAGGGTGGCTCGGTGAGGAGCGAAGCGACGAGTAGAGCGCGGGCCGAAGGCATCGCCCATATGCCCGCAACTTTTGTCCAAAAATTGAGCGCTTGGCACATGTCCAAACCATCAATTCTGGCCTCTCGGCTGTCCATAGTTTGGTGTAAATTCCATAGCGATTGAGCGCTTTTCTGCATCGAAACGAAGAGAAAAAACCATGGAACGACCTTCGCTCTAGGCAAAATTCCGTTCCGTGCGAGTGCATTTTTTCGATCGGAACGAGATATCTCACAGGCCATTCAGCCACACTCGCTCCTCAACATGCGCCCACTTGAGGACGCTCTAACGTCAGTCGGCGATATTCAAAACCTGGCATCCGGGAGACAAGCAAGGGCTCTCGCGCGATGCGCGAGAGCCCTTTGTTTTGACCTAATCGACAGGATTCCAGATCAGGAAGAAGCTGCCTTCACCGTAAAGGCCAACCGTTCGACCAAGGTTTGCGCGGAGCTCGCGGCCTCCGAGGCCAGGTGCTGCAAATGACACGCTGAGATAGTCCGCTCCGCAGCCCTCGCCGGTCAAAATCCGGCCGGATCCGACCTCGAGCCCGTGGGTGAAGATGCGAAAGTCCGGTGAGTTTTCGCCGGACTTATCCCGGTTGGGCACGATGTCGATGTCGGCGCAAATGGGCAGAAGTTTGAGCTGGCTCCTGAAGCCGCCGTAAATTGTGCGGGTAACGAATCCGATCGCGGTCATGGTCTGTCTCCTTCGTTGCCGCAAGGCACCGATGCCCTGCGATGGCGAGACCGTCATGGCGGCTGGCACCCATCCGAACCCTTGGGGCGAAGCGCAGCGGAACACCTGAAGCACGCTCCTTTTTTGCAGCGAAGCGGCCGCGAGGAGCCGGCTTGCCGGCGGGGAAAAAGGAAGCGTGCGAGGGTTTCGGATGGGAGACGGCTGCCATAGGTCATAGAACCATAAGCAGGGAATCGTCCTTTCGGGCGAAAGAGCCAGGCCTTTCAGCAGAGTACCCACCGTTCGAAACGGTGCTCGAGCGACGCTTCGACGAATGCGTTGCCTATCGAGTTTCTCGAATTAATCGCTTGGCAAGCGGCTCAGTTACGGGTCTGAAGCGTGGCCATGGTGCTGGTTATCGAGTCGAATTGTCCGGTGTCAGTCGACCGCGCGAACGGCTGTTGGGCTCGCGAACCGCCTAAAGAGGACGCTCTCAAAAGCTCGACTTGTTCGCGACTCGGCGCGTCGAACCGGCTTAAGTTGCGCCGAGAATTCGCAACTTCGCGCCTCCTTTTGGAGGTAGAAAATGCTCTTCTCCTTACTCTTAAAAGCGGCGCAGGAAGCGCAAAAAGGCCCCGCCTCCGAGGAGGCGGGGCCGATGATCCCCGGCGTTAGTCGCCGCTGCGGCGCGACCAGATCAGGGTGTACCCCTCCTCGCCCTCGACCTTGACCAGCGAGGCATAGATCGGAGCGGGGAAGCTCGGATCGTCGAGCTTGACCGAACCGACGGAGACTGCCCTGGCTGCCCACGCCCAGCACGCGTCGGAGACGGGCGGATCGACAAGAGAAAAGCTGGCGTCTGCACGTCAGCCGCGGGCACGGTGCACCGGACAAACCAAGCGAACTTGATTGCATCTACGCCTCAGGAAGCGACGGCGCCGGCCAGGATGACCCGCTCGATTGCGGTTTGAATAAGCGAGGTCTGCAAACGATCAGTCCCCAACCCGATTGCCTCGCCGCTGCCAAAAGGGAGGCGCGGCTCGGCCTCACAGGCCGCTTCAAAGGCATTTATCGACGGACCACGTCTCGCATTTGGAGGCTGGCTAACGAGAGCAATCGCCCGCTTCGCGTCAACTAATCCGGCCGCGCACCGTGAGGTGCGCGGCCGGTCTGTTAGCGCGCCGGGGCCGTTCTACCGGCCCCCGGCTCACCTCTTACTCTGCTGCTTGCGAGCAAAAATCCTGCTCTTGCGCCCGGTCTGGCGCATCAGCCTGATCCTCAGTCTTGGGCGCGCGCAGCAGGGACGGCAACCAGTCGGTTGCCGCCAATAGTTGCTCGGCGGCTGCCGCCATCTCGGCCTTTTTCATCCCCGACAAGCGTTCGGCGGCCTCCTCGCTGACGCTGAACATCAAGGCCAAGTTCACGGCGTCCGAAAAGGACAAGGACAACGCTCCCGACTACCGGATTTTTGCAGGCGCGACCGAATTCGGCGCTGCCTGGAAGAAGACCGTTCGTGACAGCGACCGCGAATATCTCTCGGTCATGGGCTCGCGTCCAACGCATCCACGAATGGCTCATCGGGCCCGAGGGACGGCAAGAGCCTCGATCGCCTTCCCGCAACAGCTCACGCCTGCTTTTTTCCCCTGCCGCCAAGCGGCGGCATTCCTCGCGGGAAGAAAAAAAGCAGGCTTTCGCCGTCCTCCGCTGCGCTGCGGGCCTTGCGGCTGCGGGCCGATCGCTCCCCGGGCCAAGGAACGCCATCGAGGCTGCGATGGGCGCGGCCCGAACAACAAACAGACGGAGATTACCATGGCGACCATCGGCACTTTCACTGCATCGGACACCGGCTACACCGGCTCGATCAAGACGCTGAGGTCCGCCAGCCGATCCCGGCCAAGCCGGGGCAGCTCGAGTGCTACGACTATGAGTACAGGCGCAATGGCACGGCGAACCTATTCATCTCCCTCGACGCGCATCGGCCCTGGCGCAAGGTCAAGGCAGTCGACTTCGCAGCCTGCATGCGTGAACTCACCGAGGTTCACTTCCCAAAGGCCGATCGCATCCGCCTCGTGCTGGACAATCTCTCCACCCACTCGGCTGGAGCGCTTTATCAGGCCTTCCCGCCCGCCGAAGCGCGCCGCCTCCTGCGCCGGCTGGAGTTCCATTACGTCCCTAAGCACGCCAGCTGGCTGAACATGGTGTGGATCGAGATCGGTGTGCTGCGCAGCCAGTGCCTGGACAGACGCATCGACAATCAGGACCAACTCAGGGCCGAGATCAATAGCTGGGAGCGCCAACGCAACGCCGCACGCGCTCACATCAAATGGATGTTCACAACCGAGATAGCCCGAGCCAAAATGGGCCGTGCTTTCCCGCTCCCAGATGACGCCAAAATGCCCTCCGCCAAAGAATCATAATCACTGTGCAGCGGTACTAGTCTCAGTGTTCCGATTTGCACTCGGAAGCCGCCGATTGTCGCACGAGCGAGCACGATCCGCTTTCACAGTAGAAGCCTTCGCTTATACTAATAGCAGCCTGGAATGGACGAGATTATGACACTCGACGCGAGGCATTGATCACGTCAAGGAAGAGCCCGAACCTCGCTCAATGGAGCGATGACGAAGCGTCCGTATACTTCTCCAAGGTTAGTTAACTTTGCCACCGCCGCGGCTTCAACTGCTCGAATTTTGAGGTCGTAACGTCACCAGAAAAATTGGCTCGCCTCAGACCATCGGAAGGCTCGCGTGGACTTGGACCATCGACAAATGCACGCCACTCGGATCTAGGTGACTTGGTCTTAGCATGGCCAGAGCGCATCTCTCCCCAGGTCTGGTTTCGCGTGATATGCCTATCCGACTGTCTGCTGCCGCATCGTTGGCTTTTCCAGACGGATCGATGACTGCTTCTGGCCTGCGACGGGAAGCACGCCGAGGCCGACTCGAAATAGAAAGGATTGCCGGCAGAGACTATACTACGCTCGAAAACATCGAGAAGATGAGGGAACTGTGCCGCGTCAAAGTAAGGGAGCCCGTCTCTTTAAGCGAAAGGCACGATATCGCGGCGGAAAGCTCGTCGCCCGAGCCGTCTGGATCATCAAAGACGGCGAGCGCCATATCGCCACAGGCTGCCTTGCGAGCCCGTCTGAAACAAAGCCGCCTCGAGAAGCAGAGCAAGCGCTAGCGGATTATATTGCGCAGAAGTATCAGCCCGATCGCAGGCGGCGGGACATCGATGATATCGATAGCGCCGATGTGCTGTCGATCTATTTGACGGATATCGGCGAGCCCGGTGATCAGTTTGAAATTGAAGCGAGGATCGACCGCCTCAACGATTTTTGGGGTGGCAAGAAGCTGTCGGCAGTCAACGCGCGGACCTGTGCGGCTTACGCCAAGCACCGCGGCAACCGAGGTGGCGCGCGTCGCGACCTCGAGACTCTCCGCGCAGCGATCAACCATCATGCAAAGGAGGGCCTTCACCGGGGCATTGTCCGCGTGTCCCTCCCGCCGAAAGGTGAGGCGCGCGACCGATGGCTGACACGCGACGAGGCCGCAGCTCTGGTCTGGCAATGTTGGCGCTATCGCGAAAAGCAGACCGTCCACGCCGGCAGATCAAAGGGCGAGCCGGTACGGACGGACCGCCGACCGCTGCGACACGTCGCCAGATTTATCCTGATCGGCCTCTATACCGGCACGCGGGCGGGTGCGATCGCCGCGGCATCGCCATACCCCGAGCTTGGGCACTCGTACGTCGATCTCGAGCGTGGTATCTTCTACCGGAGGCCGATCGGGAAGCGAGCCACCAAGAAGCGTCAGACGCCGGCCCCGCTTCCACCCCGGTTATTGGCCCACATGCGTCGTTGGAAAGATCGGAAGCTGATCAACACCTGCTTCGTCGAGTTCAATGGCAAGCCGGTCGCTTCCGTAAAGAAAGGCTTCAAATCTGCCGTGGATCTGGCAAGGCTGCCCGGGAAAGTCACTCCGCACACGTTGCGCCACACGGCAGCGACCTGGTTGATGCAGCGCGGCGTGCCGATCTGGGAGGCGGCCGGGTTCCTCGGCATGTCGGCGGAGGTGCTGCAGGAAACCTATGGCCATCACCATCCCGATCATTTGCACGGGGCGGCGGCAGCCATTGGCCAAAAAGCGAGGTATGTTTCGGTGGTCAAATCGGTGGTTGACTCGGGAACAGCCACCGATGAGAAGAAAAAACCTAAGGAAATCTGGTCGGAGTGGCAGGATTCGAACCTGCGACCCCTGCGTCCCGAACGCAGTGCTCTACCGGGCTGAGCCACACTCCGACTGAGGGCCGGCTTATAGCGTCGGGTTTCGGGGACCGCAAGGGACCACGAGCCACCCAATTGAGGAATCTAGTCACAGTGGATACAGGTCTGAAAACGCACGTTTTGTCCGCAGGCGCCGCCGCCACGGCGACCGCCGCCGGGGTCCTGGCCGAGGGCGGCCTGGTGGCGTTTCCGACCGAGACGGTTTATGGCCTCGGCGCCGATGCTGGCAACGCCTCAGCGATCGCCCGGCTTTACGAGGCCAAGGGCCGGCCGGCCTTCAATCCCCTGATTGCCCATGTCGCCGATCTGGGCGCCGCCCGCCGGATTGCCCTGTTCAATGGGCAGGCCCTGCGATTGGCGGACGCGTTCTGGCCGGGTCCGCTGACCCTGGTGCTGCCGAAGGCGCTGTCCTGCCCGGTTGCGGAACTCGCGACCGCCGGGCTCGACACGGTCGCCATACGCATCCCGGCCCACAAGGTGGCGCGCGACATCATCAAGGCTTTCGGCGGTGCCGTGGTAGCGCCGTCGGCCAATCTCTCCGGCCACGTCTCGCCGACCACCGCCGAGCATGTGAACGGCGATCTCGCGGGCCGCATCGACCTGATCGTCGACGGCGGGCCGGTCGAGGTCGGCGTCGAATCCACCATCATCGGCTGCTTCTCCGATCCGGTGCTGCTGCGGCCGGGCGGGCTGACGCGCGCCGAGATCGAGCGCGTGCTCGGCCACCCCTTGCAGTCGCCGCCGCAAGACGCGGAAAGCGACGCCCAGCCGGTCGCCCCCGGCATGCTCGCCTCGCACTATGCGCCGCGGACACCGGTCCGGCTCAATGCCAGCGACGTCCATGTCGGCGAAGCCTTGCTGTCGTTCGGGCCGGCCAAGGTCGCGCGGCGCGAATGCGCCTCTGTGGAGATGAACCTGTCCGAGCGCGGCGACCTTGCCGAAGCCGCCGCCAATCTGTTCGGCTACCTTCGCACCCTCGACAAGAGAAACGCGGATGCGATCGCGGTGACGCCGATTCCCGAGGAGGGATTGGGCGAAGCCATCAATGACCGGCTGCGCCGCGCAGCCGTTGGGCGGTAACAAGCATGACCCGGACCGGAACGGCCGCGTTGGCGCCAAGCGGGAACCGGTTTTCCCTCGCGACAAACGCGAAGCGTTTGCGTGAAGGGCATGCCTAGGCAAAGATCCCCGACTGAGTGAAAGACCAAGAAAAAATGAACATCGTCCAATCAGCGGTGCCGCCGCTTCCGCCCGAATTGCTCGAGAAATTCCGCGCCATCGTCGGCGCGAAATATGCGGTGACCGACGCCGCCGACATCAAGCCCTACGTCACCGAGGAGCGTGACCTGTTCCACGGCCGCTCGCCGCTGGTGCTGCGCCCGGGCTCGACCGCCGAGGTCGCTGCGATCTGCAAGCTTGCGACCGAGCACAGGATCGCGCTGGTGCCGCAGGGCGGCAATACCGGCCTGGTCGGCGGCCAGACGCCGCACAATGGCGAGGTCGTGGTCTCGCTCCGGCGTCTCGACAAGATCCGCGATATCGATGTCGAATCCAACACCATGACCTGCGAGGCCGGCGTGGTGCTGCAGATCGCGCAGCAAAAGGCAGCCGAGGTCGACCGGCTGTTTCCGCTGTCGCTCGGCGCAGAAGGCAGCTGCACGATCGGCGGCAACCTCTCGACCAATGCCGGCGGCACCGGAGCCCTTGCCTATGGCGTGGCGCGCGAAATGGCGCTCGGGGTTGAAGTCGTGCTGGCTGACGGCCGGGTGCTGAACGCGCTGTCGAAGCTGAAAAAGGACAACACCGGCTACGATTTGCGCAATCTCTTCATCGGCGCCGAAGGCACGCTCGGCATCATCACCGCGGCGACGCTCAAGCTGTTTCCGCGGCCGCGTGCGGTCGAGACCGCCTATGTCGGCTTGGCTTCGCCGGCGGCCGCACTCAAGCTGCTGTCGATCTCGCGCGATCAAGCGGCCGGAGCGCTGACGAGCTTCGAGCTGCTCGCCGACGTCGCGGTCGACTTCTCGATCCGCCACGGCATCGATATCCGCGATCCGCTTGAGAGCAAGCACCCCTGGTACGTGCTGATGGAATTGTCGTCGTCGCGCGACGATGCACGCGACACGCTGGAGGCGATCCTGGCCCAGGGCATGGAGGACGGCATCGTCGATGACGCTGTCATCGCCGCCAATCTGAGCCAGCGCCAGGCGTTCTGGAAGCTGCGCGACGAGATGTCGGCGGCGCAGAAGCCGGAAGGCGGCTCGATCAAGCACGACATCTCGGTGCCCGTGGCAGCCGTGCCCGCCTTCATCGAGGAAGCCAATGCTGCCGTGGTGAAGCTGATCCCCGGTTCGCGGCCGGTGCCGTTCGGCCATCTCGGCGACGGCAACATCCACTACAATGTCAGCCAGCCGGTCGGCGCCAATGCGGCCGACTTCCTGGCGCGCTGGCACGACGTGAATGCCGTCGTGTTCGAGATCGTGCTGCGGATGGGCGGCTCGATCTCGGCCGAGCACGGCATCGGCGTGCTCAAGCGCGACGAATTGCCTGACGTCAAGGATAAGGTCGCGATCGAGCTGATGCGGCAGGTCAAGGCGATGCTCGATCCGCTCGGCATCATGAACCCGGGCAAGGTGCTGTGACCGCGCAGACGACGATGCCCTCCTCCTCTGCCTCCCTCGCCATTGCAGAGATCACCGATAACGACATCGCCGATGTCGTCGCGCTGTGGCAGGCCTGCGGCCTGACGCGGCCATGGAACGATCCTGCTGCCGACATCGCGCTGGCGCGGCGCGGACCGAATTCAGCCGTGCTGGTCGGCCGCGACGCCAATGCGATCGTCGCGACCGCGATGGTCGGCCACGACGGTCATCGCGGCTGGGTCTATTACGTCGCGGTCGATCCCAACCGCCAGGGCAAGGGGCTTGGCCGCACCATCATGGCGGCGGCCGAGGACTGGCTGCGCGCCGCCGGCGTGCCGAAGCTGCAACTGCTGGTGCGGCGGGAGAACGCCAAGGCCGGCGCGTTCTACCAATCGCTCGGCTATGACGAGTCGACCTCGGTGATGCTGGCCAAATGGCTCGACGGGCGCGAAGCGACGCCGTGAGAGGGCTGAGGACCGACGCATGAGCATCGCCGACCGCGTTCGCGTCAAGCACGTCGAGCTGCTTTCGAAGCGCCGCTACGAGCTGAAGAGCGCGACGTTCGACTACCGGCGCGCCAACGGCGAATGGCAGACCCAGGTGCGCGAGGTCTACGATCGCGGCAACGGCGCGGCGCTGTTGCCCTACAATCTGACGACCCGCTGCGTCGTGCTGGTGCGCCAGTTACGCTTCCCCGCTTTCGCCAACGGTTATGACGATCTGCTGATCGAGGTTGCCGCCGGCATGCTCGACGATGCCGAGCCGGAAGCACGCATCCGCGCCGAAGCGGAGGAAGAGATCGGCTACCGGCTCGTGCATGTGCGCAAGGTGTTCGAGGCTTTCACGTCTCCGGGCGCCGTGACCGAGAAGCTGCATTGCTTCGTCGCCGAATACGATGCCGCGATGCGCATCGGTGACGGCGGCGGGCTCGCCGACGAGGGCGAGGACATCGAGGTGCTCGAGCTTGCGATCGACGACGCGCTCGCCATGATCAGCGACGGCCGCATCGTCGACGCCAAGACCATCATGCTGCTGCAATACGCCGCGCTGCATCTGTTCAGGTGAACGCGGCTTCGCCCCGGCCGGTGCCGGCACGGCCTTGCGGCTTCGCGCACTCAACGCTTTAGACTAGCTGCCCCCGTCATCCCTGCGCAATGGCTATGCCATTGTCGCTGGAGGTGCGAGCCACTTCGGCGAGCCTCGAAGGATGAATCGGCCACCAGCCGGGCCGTGCATCCTTCGAGACGCGCGAAGACGCGCTCCTCAGGATGACGGGGATAAACCGAACGAAATGCTCTACCGCATCGTGATCGCAAGCCCGCTCAGATCGGCGTTGGCCATCAGGCCGACCTGGTGGCCGGTCAACTCCAACACCGCGCCCTTCTGATTGGTCAGCACGATCGCACGCGCGCCGCGTCCGACGGCAAGCCCCGCGCCGGCCGCACCGTAGACGCCGGCAACGTCGGACGGACGGTTGATGTTGCTGACCCGGCCGCGTAGCACGGTCTTGGAGCCGCCGAACACCAGTCCGTAGTCGAGGCCGCCGGTGGAGAGCCGGTAGGAGCGGCCGCGGAAGGTCAACACGCCGCTGCCGCCGGAGCCACCGATGATCCATCCGGCCTTGTAGATCGTGAGCGTCACGAAGCCGCTGTCGGCGCGGGCCGCGGAAGAGAACGCAAGGCCAATGAACGCCAGCAGCGCGACAAGCGCAGCACGCAGGGTGGATGAAGGTTTCATGTGCGGTCTCCCCAGGATTTACTCACGTCGATTTGCTCTCGTCGATTTGCTCGCGTCGTGACACGGCTGCGAATCGCGATGCTCCGACTGTAGCAAGCGCGTAAACAGGCGCAATTTGGCACAGCGATGGCCGATTTGTTGACGGGTGCTTTCGCACGACCGGTGTTGAACCTGTTCCCGGGGTTGCAATACTCACTGCATGTCCGGGGCGATCGGCCCCTGAGCTCCAGGATTGCCCCGCGGAGCATTCATTTTTCAAACCGGAGATTTCCCATGCGTCGTCTTGCGATTGCCTGTGCCGCCATTGCCGCCACCGTGTCCTTGCTTGCCGCGGCAAGCCCGGCCAGCGCCACGCCCTATCATCTGATCCGCTGGCAGGACACCGGCTTCTGCCAGATCTGGGACCAGAGCATCCCGACCACGCCGTGGCCGGCGAACTTCTCCATCGTCAGCGAGGAGCTGCCGACCTTCGACGCCGCGTTCAGCTACAAGACCGGCCTCCTGAACAACGGCACCTGCGCGTTCTGAGCGAACGCCATTCGATCACGCACAGGGCGGACACGCGGCAACAGCGCGGCGTCCGTCCTTGTGCTGTCAGATATGACGCCATCCAGCGTCAGTGATGCTTGATCAGGGCGTCGCGCGCGGCGGCGAGTTCGAGGAATGCCGCGCCGTTGCCGCCGCCGTCGGGATGCACCGTCTTGGCGGCGCGCTTGAAAGCCTGCTGGACTTCGGTCGCTGCGAGCCGGCGGCCGAACGGCAGGCCGAGCAATTGCCGGTACTGCTCCTCCTGCGTCAGCGCCTTCGGCGCCAGGCCGCGCCGGCCGAACCGCGGCGCCGACAGCATGTGCAGTGCGTCGTTGACGATGCCGAGACGGCGCAGCGCCATCGCTTTGGTGCGGCGGTCGGCCGATTTCATCGCCGCCTGGCGCAGGATCGGCAGCACCTGTGCGGCCGCATGCCGCAGCGTCTCGTCGATGTCGGTCGCGGCGATCTCCGCGACCATTTTGGCCATCTCGCGGTAGTCGGGATCCGGCGCCGCGCAAAAGCGCTCGATCGCAACTTTCCAGTGTCTGATATGCGGGTCCATGTCCGCGGTCCGTAACTGTCATCCGAATCCGGATAACAGCAACGCGCAAACGCGGCTTGGCGTTTCGGTTGGCGCAGTTTTGAATAGTGTTGTCGACAACGCTCACAAATCAGAACGAGGAAACGCCATGGCCCTTCTCGACAATCACATCGCCGTCATCACCGGTGCGGGCTCGGGCATCGGGCGCGCCATCGCACTGGGCTACGGCCGCGAGGGCGCGCGCGTGGTGCTGCTCGACATGAACGGCGATGCGGCGGCGGAAGCGGCCAGGGAGATCCGCAATGCCGGCGGCAAGGCGGAGAGCTTTGCGCTCGACGTGACCAATCGCGACGCCTGCGTCGCGATGGCAAAGCAGGTGGCCGACAAGGTCGGGCCGGTCTCGATCCT
This sequence comes from Bradyrhizobium sp. USDA 4506, assembly GCF_054058795.1. Lineage (NCBI taxonomy): Bacteria > Pseudomonadati > Pseudomonadota > Alphaproteobacteria > Hyphomicrobiales > Nitrobacteraceae > Bradyrhizobium > Bradyrhizobium sp. USDA 4506. The sequence goes on from NZ_JBSSBM010000002.1 coordinate 5,241,728, forward strand.
GGTCAACAATGCCGGCATCGCGCGCCGCAACGGCATGCTCGGCACCGACGAGGCCGTGATCAAGGATTGGGAAGACATCATCTCGATCAATCTCACCGGCGTGTTCAACGTGACGCATTCGTTCCTCGCGCCACTGCGCAAGAACAAGGGGCGCATCGTCAACATCGGCTCGATCCAGTCCTTCGTGCATCTGCGCACGCCGAGTTCGCCGGCCTATACCGCCTCCAAGCACGGCGTGCTCGGCTTCACCAAGGCGTTGGCCGCCGAACTCGGCAAGGATGGTGTGCGCGTCAATGCAATCGGGCCGGGCTTCATCGAGACGCCTTTGAACGAGAAGGTGCGCGCCACCAATCCCGACCTCGTCAAGGTCTTCATGGACCACACCCCGCTCGGCCGCGCCGGCAAGCCGGAGGACATCGTCGGCCCCGCCATCTTCCTCGCCTCGGACCTGTCGGCCTATGTCTCGGGATCGATCGTGATGGTCGATGGCGGCTACCGCACATTGTGACGGATGGAACCGCAATCGTGGCGATTTCTGGGTATTTTGCTTACAGAGCAGGGAGTTAGGGGCGCGTTAAGGGCTTGTTAACCAAACCGGCACACCGTGGATCTACGGGGTAGTTGGTTCTCGATGTCTTCGCTTCACCGACGAAGCGGGCGTTGATCGGGAGGAGTTCATGTCTTACGCGTCCACCGTACCGTCGCCGGAAGCTCTGCTGCCGTCGCTGGCTCCAAATGAAATCGTCCCACTGCTGATCGGCGCGACCGTCGATGAAGTCGAGCGCGAGCTCGTGCTGCAAACGCTTGCGCGCTGCGACGGCAACCGCACCCGCGCCGCGCGCGTGCTCGGGCTGTCGGTTCGGACATTGCGGAACAAGATCCGCGAATATTCGGCCGACGGCATCGACGTGCCGCTGAGCGAGCACGCCGCAGCCTAGAGCAAGATCCGGGAGCGCGCGAAGCGGCTTTCCGGGAAGATCGTGCTTGGACAACGAGCTAAGCGTGATGATGATTCAACCGGATCTCATCACGCTTTGCGGCACGTCGACGCTAGATCGGCAGGTCGATCGAAAGCCGCCGCCAGCGTGACAATAGCTCGCTGCCGTCGGCATCGAGGCAGCGAGCGAGACGCACCTCGGTCGTCCCGGCCTGTTGCAGCGTCTGCGCGACCAGCGCCGTCGCATAGTCCCAATAGTCGCGCCGCCCCTTCGGATCGTCGTCGACCAGCGATTTTGCGAGGATCTCGACATAGATCGCAGCGACGGCTCTTTGCCAGAGCTCACCCGCGCGCTCGCCCTCCGCCGAGGGCGCGCCGGTCCGCGACTGCCAGGCCAACCAATAATTTTCCTCCGCGCCGACCCAAGCGGATGGCAATAGCGATGGATCGAGGCATGGCGAGCGACACTCAAGCGGCTGCATGCCGCGCGCGTCGCAGAAGAAGCAATAGCCAAGCTTGTCGTACCAGTTGACGCGCAGCAATCTGCGAATCTCGGTCTGTTGATCCGCTGCGAGCCGCCTCACGCCGGTCCGTTCGAGATCGCCGATGATCGCCGCCAAGCGATCGCGATCATACGGCTCGACCTCGAGCACCACGCCGATATTGCGCGGAAACAAGGCGTCGAGCATCTCGATCATCTCGCGATAGAACCGGCCCGCCAGGCCGCCGCCGCGCCACGCCTTCGCGACGCCGACATAGTTGCAGTAGATCAGCTCGCTTGCGTGATCGTAGGTGAAGAAGCCGAGGCCGATCGCGCGCCCTTCCGCGCGCAGGATGAAGCAGCGCGAGTCGAGGCAATATGACAGCTGCTGATCACCGACGCTGAACTCTCGTCGCTCGCCGACATCATCTGACAGCACCCAGCGCACAATGTCGTCGGGGGCGTCGCGCTCGTTCGGAGGAAACAGCTCGGCATACAGATTGAGGACGCCGGTGTTGCGAAACGCCACTTCATCGCGCAGATCGTGCCGCGTCACCACGATGTCGAACGTCAGCGCCCCTGTTGCGTCGCCTGCAACTGCCCCGCGCCTGTCGTTCAGAATCCGCAACGCGTCCTCCCGTCACAATCTTCGCATCGAATTATGACTGTTGATCGCTTGCATCAGCCGCGCCCGGCAGAATTGAAGCCGTCATCCAACCTCTGTTACAAGCGGCTTGAAATCGCGACGGAGCATATCAGTGGCTGACGAGACAATCTCCCGCCAGGGGTCACGAGGGGCGCAGGGGCCGCAGGGCCGTCAGGGCGAGCCGGGTCGGCCCGGTCCGCAAGGACATCCGGGGCGGCCGGGGCCGGAAGGTGCGCGCGGCAAGCCGGGCCCGCAAGGCAAGCCCGGACTGGTTGGGAAGGCGGGTCCCCAGGGCAAGCCGGGAGCGCAAGGCAAGGCGGGCGTGCAGGGTCCGCGCGGCGAAGCTGGTCCACAGGGACCGCAGGGACCGGCCGGCCCGCGCGGTGAAGCCGGCCCGCCCGGACAATTGCCGTCGATCGAACAGGTGATGCCGTGGCTGCACATGATCTTCGACGCCTGGGAAGACTACAAGCGCACCAAGGAGCGTGAAGCCGCCGAGTTCGCCGAGCGCGATGCCGCCGAGCGCGCGGCAGCGGAGGCGATCGCGCTTGACGTCGACGCCATCGACTTCGCGGAAGATGACGACGAGGACGACGATCACAAGAAAAAGAAGAAGCACCGCAAGAAGGACAAGAAGTAATCCTTCCTGTCCTCGCGCGGCGACACGGCCAGCTCTGTCCGTGCCGCGCCCGATGCCTACGGCTCCGCGCCGGGATTGGCCGGAGGATCGGAGGGTCGAGCGAGGTGCATGAGCTGGAAGACCCAGCGCATCGCGTAGTACCAGGCAACGCCCGCGAACGCCCCGCAGGCCGACAGGATGATGACGTTGGCAAGGTCGATCGTCCCGCTCGACCACAGCATGCCGCAGGTCCAGAGCGCGGCAAACGCAATCGAACAGGACGTGAGCAGGGCAGGCTTCATGGCGTTGCTCCGGGATCGGGTGAACTGCACCGATGCCCGGACGCGTGGCGCCGTACCGTGACCTGCATCACGGTGCGCCCCGCCCTCAGCCAAATCGCAGGCGCGAACGCTCCCTCGCCTTCTCCGCCTCCACCTCGCGATCGCGCGCCGGTGCCGTGGTCTGCAACGAGATCAGGAGCCTGCGCGCGGCATTCGAGACCTCGGTCACGGCCAGGTTGAAGGCGGCCTCATTGGACTGCGACGGCTTGTTGAAGCCGGACAGTTTGCGCACGAACTGCAGCGCCGAGGCGTGGATCTCGTCTTCGGTGGCGGGCGGCTCGAAGTTGAACAGCGTCTTGATATTGCGGCACATGTCGGTCTCCCTCGCCCGCGGCAACGGGGCGGCTCTCTCAAGGACGATCGGCTGCTGCAAAATACGACATCGTGGTCTATTCTGGCAGTGTCATCGTCCACGGTGGAGCGAGGTTCCGGATGAGCCACGTGATCTACAAGGTCGTCCAGCACGACGGCGGCTGGGCCTATACCGTCAACGGGGTGTTCTCGGAACCATTTCCTACCCATGCCGCGGCACTCGCCGCTGCCCGACGCGCCGCCAACGAGCAGCGCGTCCCCGGCCGCACCGAGGCGATCCAGTACGAGACGTCGGACGGCAAATGGTTGACCGAAACCGCATCAGGTAACGACCGCCCGGAGACCGAGGTCGAGGACGGCCGCTAGTTCACCTCGTCGCCTTCAGAACGGAACCTGGACGCCAAGCCGGTCGAAGAACGCCCGCCCCCGATCGGTGATCCGCAATGCGCGCGGAATCCGATGCGGCGCAACGCCGCGCATCTCGACCAGCCGCGCCAGCACGGCATTGGCAAACGGACCGGCGAGATGCGGCACGCGCTCGGTCCAGTCGTTGCAGAGCCGCAGATGCGGCTGCCGCGCCGAATCGAAATCGATTGCCTCGGCCCGGCACCAGGCCAACCCCTGCTCGGTCACGCGACCATCGCGGCCGTCGATCACGACGAGGCGGCGGCGGATCAGCGCATTCGACAACAGCACGCCGAGCTGACCCGCAAGGTGGTGGTAGCAGGTCCGCGATCGCCTGAGCTGCTCGGCCGGCATCGCACGCCGCCGCCCGACGGTGGCCTTGGCCGCAAGATCGACGAGGTTCTCGATCAGCGCCGCGACGTCGTCGTCCCTGATCCGGTAATATCTGAACCTGCCCTGTGCCCACACCGACAGCACGCGGGCGTCGACCAGCTTCTGCAAATGCGCGCTGGCGCCTTGCGGCGAAATGCCGGCGACCGCAGCAAGCTCGCCCGCCGGCAGCGCCTTGCCGTCGGCCAGCGCACTGACCATGGCCTCGCGGACCGGATCGCCCAAGGCCTCGGCGATCCGCGAAAATCCTGTCTGCAAGGCCTGGGATGATCCCACCGCATTGTCCTCCAGATCGCGCCGAAGCGTCCTACCCGCATGCGCCGTGCCGCGCAGCTCATTTCAGATTTTCCTGAAACGTCGCGGCGGCCTGTTCCGTTCAAATGGGCGGCAGTCGATCAAACACAAGGGAACGATCATGACAGCCGGCAGCAACGACGCGGAACGCATCTACAGGCTCTGGGATGAAGCGCTTGGCAACAAGGACCTCGAGGCGGCGCTCGCGCTCTACGCAGCCGACGCCTCGATCGAGAGCCCGCTGGTCCAGCATTTGATGCAGACCAAAGACGGGATCGTCCGCGGCCGCGACGCGCTGTGCGAGTTCATCACGCGCGTGTTCCGCACCAACCCGCCGCAACGGCGGCGCTTCAAGCAGGGCTTCTTCAGCGACGGCCGCCTTCTCACCTGGGAGTATCCACGGCAGTCTCCGGACGGCGATCAGATGGATCTGGTCGAGGTCATGGAGATCGATGACGGCCTGATCCAGCGTCACCGCGTCTATTGGGGATGGTATGCGCTGAACGTGCTGAAGCAGAGTTAGCCGAACACTTCTTCGCCAGCCGTGCCGACGTACTCTCGGACATCTCCTTCCTCCATGCTAGGCTTGCACCGAAGCGGCTGGACAAACGCGCCGCGCGTGGGAAGAAGCATGATGATCCGTTGGTGCGCGGCGCTTGTGGCCGCTCTCGTCTCGATATCGGTACCGACCATGGCTGCAGATTACCCCACGCCGCAGGACGGCGAGTGGACCGCAAAGGACTTCAAGTTTCACAGCGGCGAGGTGATGCCGGAATTGCGGCTGCACTACACCACGGTCGGCGCACCGACCGGACAGCCGGTGCTGGTGCTGCACGGCTCCGGCGGCTCGGCCGCCAGCATGCTGACGCCGAGCTTTGCCGGCCAGTTGTTCGGCCCCGGCCAGCCGCTTGACGCGGCGAAATACTACATCATCATCCCTGACGGCATCGGGCACGGCAAATCGTCGAAGCCGTCGGACGCGATGCGGACGAGCTTTCCGAAATACGACTACAACGACATGGTCGACGCGCAGTATAGGCTGGTCACCGAAGGGCTCGGCATCAGGCATCTGCGGCTCGTGATCGGTAACTCGATGGGCGGCATGCACACCTGGATCTGGGGCGTGCGCTATCCGCGGATGATGGACGTGCTGGTGCCGATGGCCTCGCAGCCGACCGCTATGGCGGCACGCAACTGGATGCTGCGTCGGACGATGCTGGACACGATCCGCAACGATCCCGACTACAATGGCGGCAACTACACCAGCCAGCCGCGGATGATGAAATACGCCGTCGCCGCCTATCGCTTCGCCAGTGCCGGCGGCACGCTCAATTACCAGACGCTGGCGCCGACCGCGGCGCAGGCCGACAAGCTGGTCGACGACCAGCTGGCGCTGCCGGTCACATCAGATGCCAACGACTACATCTATCAATGGGAGGCCTCGCACGACTACGATCCTTCCGCCGGAATGGAGAAGATCGAGGCCACCCTGTGTGCCATCAATGCCGCCGACGATGAACGCAACCCGCCGGAGACCGGCGTCACTGAAGCTGCAGTGAAGCGGATCAAGAACGGCAGGATTGATCTGATCCCGGCAAGCAGCGAGACACGCGGCCATCTCACCACCGGCGATGCGAAGTTCTATGCCAGGCAATTGCAGGGACTGTTGCAGACGGCGCCGACGATGTAGCGATCGAGGTCATGGCAATGTCCGCTGATCGCTTCCGCCGCATTGCGCTGAGCCTGCCCGAGGTCGTTGAAGGCGCGCATCACGGCACAACCGATTTCCGCGTCGGCAAGCGCATCTTCGCAACCCTCGGCTATCCCGACCAGGATTGGGGCATGGTGAAGCTGACACCTGAGCAGCAGGCGATGCTGGTCGAGGCCGAGCCGGAGATCTTCCGGCCGGTGCCGGGCGGCTGGGGCAAGAGCGGCAGCACCAATGTCCGCCTCGCGAAAGCGGATCAGATCACGCTGCGCAGCGTGCTCGAAATGGCGCGGGACAATATCGCGGTGAAAGCCGCGAAGAAGGCGCGCACGAAGCAACCAACCTGAGCGCAACCATCCCGCACTGCATCAAGCAAGACACGCGGATTCGCTGATTCTTTGAGCATGCATCCCGCGCGCGGTTCGTGCCTAATCGCGCAAACACCGGATTCACGTGACGCTACGCGCGGGTCACGTAGAAGTTTTCGCCGGAGGAAGGCAATGCGAAAGCTCACGCATGTCGCGGTGCTTGCGTGGCTCGCCATGATGGCGGGCGCTGCACTGGCGTTCGACAACGGCCAATATGACAACGTGCCGCCCGATATCCGCGCCTGGTTCAAGAGCGTGATCGCGCCGAATGGCGTGCCGTGCTGCGACATCTCCGACGGCCATCGCACCAGCTACGACGTTCGGGGCGGCGCCTATTGGATGCCGATCGAGGGCGAGTGGATGATGGTGCCGGAGCGCGCCGTGATCCGCGATCGCGGCAACCCGGTCGGCGAGGCCGTGGTGTGGTACGTGCACCACCGCGGCAGCATCATCATCAGCTGCTTCGTTCCGGCGGATGCGGTCTGAACGGCGCCCGCCGCCTGCGCGGGAAGCCTGCGCGCGAGGTCGCGTCAATTTGAAACAGTTACTCCCTGTTAACCTTACTTTTTAACCAATAATTAAGGATGAGTTTGCGGGCGCCGTGAGGCGCGGCCTAGCGTCTGCAGAAATGCTCCGTAACCGCGAGTTGGTGCGTGCCATGGCTCTTCGAAGAATGGCGTATCGAACAACTGGGGCGCTGATGGCGTCCCTTGGCGTTGCAGCGCTGCTGCTTGCTTCCCCGACCGAGACATATGCGAGATCCGGATCCGCAGCGCGCGGCACGTTCTCCTCGCACCATCCAGCCTTCCGCCATCATGTGCGGGTCCCCGGCATCGTGTTGCCGGACGCGGGCGGTTATTATGATGGCGCGGCGAGCGTTCCCTTCGCTGCCGACGTCCCGGCGCCAGTCTCGAGCGACGTCCGTTACACCTACACCCAGGACGTGCCGTGGGATTGGGCGCATCGCTATCCGCCGGCCGTGGTGCCGTCGGATCGGCCCTATGTGTCGAGCTGCCCCACCGAGAGCGTCACGGTGCCCGGCCGGGGCGGCGACCGCACGGTCAACATCACGCGGTGCTACTGACGAATAGCTCGATCCCGTTCGCAAAAACAAAAGAGGCCGCCCGCAAGGACGGCCTCTCGTATTTTGGCAGACGCTCGGCGCGCCGGCAGACAGCCGGTCAGGAATCCTCGCCCTTCAGATGGCCGACGTGCTTCTGGGTGTAGAGCTCAAGGCCGATGCGCTTGATCAGGTCGAGCTGGGTCTCGAGGAAGTCGATGTGGTCTTCCTCGTCCTTCATCAGCTGCTCGAACAGGTCGCGGCTGACATAGTCCTTGACGCCATGGCAGTAGGTCGCCGCCTCCTGGTAGAGCGTGCGCGCGCCGATCTCGGCGGCGAGGTCACACTCGATGATCTCCTTGACGTCCTGGCCGATCTTCAGGGGATCGAGCACCTGCAGATTCGGGAAGCCGTCGAGGAACAGGATGCGATCGACGAATTTGTCGGCGTGCTCCATCTCCTCGATGGACTCCTTGCGCCAGACCTTGGCCATCTCCAGGAGGCCCCAATTGTTGAGCATCCGGTAGTGCAGCCAGTACTGATTGATGGCGGTCAGTTCGCTGCGCAGCCCCTTGTTCAGATAATCGATGACCTTCGGGTCGCCTTGCATGATCCACTCCACCTGTCGCGGCCAACCTAGGCCGGCGCTAAACTTAGAATGCTTCTAAATCAGTTTGCGGGCAAGAGCAACCCTTCGCAGAAGCAGCGCGTGGGTAACCGGATTCGAAGGATTTGGCGCAGCGTCTTCCAGCGAAGCGGAAGCCCGTTCGCCGTCAGGAAGCGCGTCGAAACGAGAAGCTTCAGCAGGCCGCGAGCGCGAATTCGGCCGGCTCGGCGTCCTCGTTGGCGGCGTGCGGATGGCCGCTGTGGGGGCAGCCGGAGCAGCAGGCCTTGGCGCAGGGACCGAGCGCCTCGTCGATGATCGCCTTGATGGTGCGCGCGCAGCGGCCGCATTCGGCACTGCAGCCGAGGCAGCCGTACACCTGCTTGGCATTTCGTGTCACGGCCCCACCGCCATTAACGGCATTGCGGACATCGTGGTCGCTGAGGACGTTACAGGAACAGACAATCATCGGAGAAAGGCGGGGTCCAACGGTGATGCTTGGCAATATGGATATTGTCGGCTCCCGCGGGATGCAAAAGGAAAAAGCGGTTTTTGTAGCAATTCCAAACTGATGCGGGATTCATATTGGAATGAGTCTAAATCGATCGGAGGTCAGGAATCCGACACCCGCCGGGTGGCTGACGGGCCAATAACCGCTGCCTTCGCCGCCGGCCCCCATGAGTAGGCGCCTCGCCGCGGCGCTATCGGGCTTGTGCGTTGCAAGATATTGCAAAAGCTGCAAGCATTTGGTCGCGAATGCGGCAGCGTCGTTCATTGATCATTCAAGCTGAATATGGAACCCTCCGGCGAGACAGATCGCCAATGCACGCTGTCCCTGCTGCCGCGAGAAAGGTGAGGCCATGAAGAAGACATTGCTGGCGCTTTGCGCCGTTGCCGCTGTGGCGGCTTCGACTGTGGCGGTGCCCGCCCCCGCCCAGGCACAACGCGGTGTCGCCGCCGGCGTCGCTGCGGGATTGATCGGTGGCGCCATTGTCGGTGGCGCGATCGCATCGCAGAACCGCTATTACGGTCCCGGATACGGCTACTATGCGCCCGGTCCGGCCTATGTCGCCGAACCCGGCTACGGCCCCGACTGCTTCTGGCAGCGCCAGCGGTTCTGGGACGGCTACACCTGGCGCGTTCGCAGCGTCCGCGTTTGCGATTGATCGCCGTTCATCTCGATTAAATCGAACCAAATGTCCCGGAAAAACCGACTGTTTCTCCGGGACATCTGCTGCAGATGGCCAGAAAAAACCGCTTTTCTGCGCGATCAGCCTGCGGACGTTTACTTTCGGTTGACTGTTCTGCGCTGTTTAGCAAGACAGCAGTTCGAGATCAGCGTGTGAGTCACCTCAACCCGGCGCCGAACCACGACGCCACCACCTTCCAGGAGAGCCAAAGACATGAAGAAGACTTTAGCTGCCCTTGTCGCCGTTACCACGATTGCCGGTTCGCTGGCCGTTGCTCCGGCTGCCAAGGCTGGTGACGGCGGCGCCGTCGCAGCCGGCGTTGCCGGCGGCCTGATCGGCGGCGCCCTGCTGGGCGGCGCGATCGCAGGCGCTCGCCCCGCGCCGGTCTATGTCGCACCGGCGCCGGTTTACGTCGAAGAGGCCCCGTGCCGCATGGTTCGTGAGCGCTTCTGGGACGGCTACGGCTGGCGCTTCCGTCGCATCCAGGTTTGCGACTGATCGACCGACACGTTTTCAGCATCACATTCGAAAACCCGGCCTCGCGGCCGGGTTTTTGCTTTTACGCCAACAGGCGGCCTTGCGAGCCAGCCCGATCAGCGCTGCCCGTTCATCGCGCGCAGCACCGCCTCGCTCGGCCAGCAATCAACCTTCAGCCCGGCCTGCTTCTGATAGGCGCCGAGCGCCGCGCGGGTCTGCATCCCGGCCTTGCCGTCGAGCTTGTCCTCGTAGAGACCGATCTTCGTCAGCTGCTGCTGCATCGCCTCGACATCGGCGGAGCGCAGCTGCTTCGACGCCGACCATGGCGTCGCGAATGGCTGCGGGCTCGTCATGCGGTCGGCGAGGTGGCCGACGAACAGCACGTAGAGATCGGAGAAATTGTATTCCTTGATCACGAAGTAGTTCGGCGTGGTCAGGAAGGCCGGACCGTAGCTGCCTTCCGGCTGCAGCAGCGACGCCGATTGCGCCTGCTCGGCGGCGCTGAGCTTCTGCCCGCGCACCGGCACGAAGCCGGCGCGCAGCCACTGGCTGATCGGCTTCGTCACTTCAGGCACGCCCATCGTGCAGTCGGCATTGGCCGGCGCCTGCACCTCATAAGCCCAGCGCACGCCGGGCTGCCAGCCCTTGTTGACCAGCTGCTGCGCGGCGGAGGCGAGCGCGTCCGGCACCGAATGCCAGATGTCGACGCGGCCGTCGCCGTCGAGATCGACGCCGTGCTTGTAATATTCCGACGGCAGGAACTGGGTGTAGCCGGTCGCTCCCGCCCACGATGAGCGCATCTCCTTGCGCGTCACCGCGCCCTCGCCGAGGATCTTCAGCGCCAGGATGAACTCGGTACGGTACTGATCCTTGCGACGGCCGACATAGGCCTGCGTTGCCACCACGCGCAACGTGTCGTAGGGCAGAGAATAGCGTCCGTAGTCGGTCTCGCGGCCCCAGATCGCCAGCACGACGGTGGCCGGGACGCCGAACCGCTTCTCGATCGCATCGAGCGAGGAGCGATACTTCTGCATCAGCCGCTGCCCTTCGGCGGCGAGCCGCGCGATCGAGGCTTCCCTGATATAATCGGCCGGCACCTGCACGAACTCGGCCTGCGCCGGTGCGCCGGTCTTGGGACGTCCTGGCAGGATCAGGTCGGGCAGCTTGTAGTCGGGCTCGAGCGAGCGCGTCTCGCGATCGAAGGTTTCGCGCGACACGCCGGCGGCCTTGGCCTCCGGCCACAGCGAGGCGATGAATTGCGTGAACGCGGCATCGGCGGCGCGCGCGGGTGAGACGACGGATGCGAGCAGGAGCCCGAGGGCAAGCGCGCGGAGGAATGTCAAATCCAACAACCTGTTCACGCAGCGGTCCAATGGGCGCGGCATCAGGCCAACGCCCGCGATATCAGTGTCGTGAGCCTTACCACGACACCGGATTGCTGTGAACCTTGGCGGCCGCGCTCAATGCGCGGCCTGCTTGGCGCCTTCAATCGAGTCGTTCGACAGCTTGTCGACGATGGCGATGCCGATCGCCGACAGGATGAAGACGCAGTGGATGATGGTCTGCCACATCACGCCGGTCTCGGTGTAGTTGCCCTTGCCTGACGACAGCGCGCCGGCCTCGATGAAGGTGCGCAGCAGATGGATCGAGGAGATGCCGATGATCGCCATCGCCAGCTTGATCTTCAGCACGCTGGCATTGACGTGGCTGAGCCATTCCGGCTCGTCCGGGTGTCCCTGCAGATTGAGGCGCGACACGAAGGTCTCGTAGCCGCCAACGATCACCATCACCAACAGGTTCGAGATCATGACGACGTCGATCAGGCCGAGAACGGCCAGCATGATCTGCTGCTCGCTGAAATCGAAGGCATGGGCGAACAGGTGCCACAGTTCCTTGAGGAACAGCACGACATAGACGCCCTGGGCGATGATCAGGCCGACATAGAGTGGCAATTGCAGCCAGCGCGATCCGAAGATCAGCATGGGAACGGGACGCAGCGACCGGCCCTTCGCGGGGGCGCGCGCCTCAGAAAGTGCGGACATGGTGGAGTGCTCGCAGGATTGAAAATTGCGGAGCGCTCTATCTACGCAATCCCGCGCGCTTGAAAAGCGACAACTGGCCGCAGATTGCGCCGCGATGCCGTCACGATCCTGCCAACGAAGAACGGTCGAGCGCGGCGAGATGCCGCGTTCGACCGTTCATACTGGTCAGCGCGTCAGCTTCTTGTACTTCACGCGATGCGGAATGATGCTGTCCTGGCCGAGCCGGCGCATTTTGTCCTTTTCGTAATCCTGGAAGTTGCCCTCGAACCATTCGACATGGCTGTCGCCCTCGAAGGCCAGGATGTGGGTCGCGATGCGGTCGAGGAACCAGCGGTCATGGCTGATGATGACGGCGCAACCGGCGAAATCCTCGAGCGCCTCTTCCAGCGCGCGCAGCGTGTCGACGTCGAGGTCGTTGGTCGGTTCGTCGAGCAGCAGCACGTTGGCGCCCGACTTCAGCATCTTGGCGAGATGCACGCGATTGCGCTCACCGCCTGACAACGCGCCGACCTTCTTCTGTTGGTCAGCGCCCTTGAAGTTGAACGCCGAGCAGTAGCCGCGCGAATTGACTTCCTTCTTTCCGAGCAGGATCAGCTCGTTGCCCCCGGAGATCTCCTCCCACACCGTCTTGTTGCCCTCGAGCGCGTCGCGCGACTGATCGACATAGCCGAGATGCACGGTCTCGCCGACCGTGATGGTGCCCTTGTCCGGCGTCTCCTGCTCGGTGATCATCTTGAACAGCGTGGTCTTGCCGGCGCCGTTGGCACCGATCACGCCGACGATGCCGCCGGGCGGCAGCTTGAAGGTGAGATCGTCGATCAGCAGGCGATCGCCAAATCCCTTGCTGAGACCTTCGAAGTCGACGACGTTGGCGCCGAGCCGCTCGGCGACCGGAATGATGATCTGCGCGGTCTGGGTCTGCTTCTCGCTCGCCTTCTTGAGCAGATCCTCATAGCGCTGGTAGCGGGCCTTCGACTTGGCCTGGCGCGCCTTCGGCGAGGACGCCACCCATTCCTGCTCGCGGGCCAGCGTCTTCTGATGCGCGGCATCCTCGCGGCCTTCCTGCTCGAGTCGCTTCTGCTTCTGCACCAGCCAGGACGAGTAATTGCCCTCGTACGGGATGCCGCGGCCGCGGTCGAGCTCGAGGATCCAGCCCGTGACGTTGTCGAGGAAGTAGCGGTCGTGGGTCACGATCAGGATCGCGCCGGGATAGTTGCGCAGATGGCCTTCCAGCCACGACACCGATTCGGCGTCGAGATGGTTGGTCGGCTCGTCCAGCAGCAGCAATTCCGGCTGGTCGAGCAGCAGGCGGCACAGCGCCACGCGGCGGCGTTCACCGCCGGACAGTTTTGTGACATCGGCATCGTCGGGCGGGCAGCGCAGCGCGTCCATCGCCTGGTCGACCTTGCTGTCGAGATCCCACAGGCCCTGGGCCTCGATCTCGTCCTGCAGCTTGGTCATCTCGTCGGCGGTCTCGTCCGAATAGTTGACCGCAAGCTCGTTGTAGCGGTCGAGGATCGCCTTCTGCTTGGCGACGCCCTGCATGACGTTCTCACGAACGTTGAGTGCCGGATCGAGGTGCGGCTCCTGCTCGAGATAGCCGACGCGGGCGCCCTCGGCGACCCAGGCCTCGCCGTTATACTCCTTATCGAGACCGGCCATGATCTTGAGCAGGGTCGACTTGCCCGAGCCGTTGACGCCGAGCACGCCGATCTTGGCGTCCGGGTAGAAGCTCAGATGGATGTTATCGAGCACCTTGCGGGTCGGGTACGCCTTGGTCAGACCCTGCATGAAATAGATGAACTGGCGAGCCATCCGCTGTCCCTGGAATTGATCCGATTTGTGGAAATTTTGCTGCCGCCGATGTAACGGCCGGCCCCCAAAAGCGCAACCGCGGGACCTCTGTTTTCCGTCCGTTCACCACGTTTGGCGGCTTCACCACGGGTGATTACGGGTTCGACGTCATGTGTGCGCCGAATCACGACAATTGAAACCATCTTTTAATAAATCAGGCCAAAACTCGTTCTCAACGTCGAAAAACGGCGATTTTGGCGGCAGAACCGCGGCCAAAACAGTTGAGGCCACGTCATGGCTACCATCATTTCAGCACCCCTTCCGCGCCCGACGACCAAAGGCGAGGCGACGCTGTTCGCCGAATTCCGCGCCTTTTGGCGCGCCTTCGTCGCCAAGGCTTTCAATCCCTACCGGCCGGAACTGCACTATATGCGCGGCCCGGGTCCGGCCTGCCGTGCCAAGCAGATGGCGCTGTCGCCGGCGGTCCGCTCGATGCTCGCCGATATCCGCGCCACGAAGAAGCCGTCGCCGCGCGTGTGACAATCGCCGCTTTTTGAAACCGCGGCCGCTTGCGCGCCTGCCGATTGCGCGCGACCATGACGGGTATCCCGACGGTTGATCTCCCGCCGTCGTCCTCACCCTGAATGGACCTCCCCGATGACGCGGCTCCGCTGTGCAATCCTCGACGACTATTTTGACATCGCGCTTTCGGTGGCCGACTGGCCGAAGGTCAAGGACCGGGTCGACGTCACCGTGTTCGACAAGCCGTTCGCGAGCGAGGCGGAAGCGGCGACGAAGCTGAAGGATTTCGAGATCATCTGCGCGATGCGCGAGCGCACCCCGTTCCCGAAGAGCCTGCTCGACGCGCTGCCCAGGCTGCAGCTCCTGATCACGTCAGGCATGCGCAACGCGGCGATCGACATGGAGGCCGCCAAGAACCGCAAGGTGGTGTTGTGCGGCACCCAATATAGCCGCGATCCCACCGCGCCGCTGACCATGGGCCTGATCCTGGAACTGACGCGCGGCATCGGCCGCGAGAATGCGCGCATGCACGCCGGCGAGGCCTGGCAGACCTTTGCCGGTACCGAGATCGAGGGCAAGACGCTCGGCATCATCGGCCTCGGCAAGCTCGGCAGCAAGGTCGCCGGCATGGCCAAAGTGTTCGGCATGAACGTCATCGCCTGGAGTCCTAATCTGACGCCGGAGAAGTGCAAGGAGGCCGGCGTCGGCTATGCCAGCAAGGACGAGCTGTTCGCGACATCAGACATCATCACCATCCATGTCGTGCTGAGCCCGCGCTCGCGCGGACTGGTCGGCGCCGCCGATCTCGCCCGCATGAAGCCGTCGGCCTATCTCGTCAACACCGCGCGCGGGCCGATCGTCGATGAGGACGCCCTGTTCGCGGCGCTGCGCGACAAGACGATCGCCGGCGCCGGCATCGACGTGTTCTCGGTCGAGCCGCTGCCGTCGGATCACCCGCTGCGCAAGCTCGACAACGTCGTGATCACGCCGCATCTCGGCTACGCGACGCGCGAGAGCCTGCAGGCGCATTATCAGCAGATGGTCGAGTGCATCGACGCTTTCACCAAGGGCAACGAGCCGCCGCGGCGCCTGGCCTGACAGCAGCATTCACCGCGACTAGCCGAGCCAGCGGAACGCGCGTTCGAGCTCGGCGCGGCCGTTCCGGTCGTACCAGCGCCCGTGGGCGAGGATGATCCGCTCCGGATCCCATTCGATCATGCGGGCGACGGCGGCCTTCATCGCGTCCCTGTCCTGCAGGAAGGTCGAGCGCAGATCGGTTGGCGTGCTGCCATCGGGATCGCGCACGCCGCCGAGCCAGATCAGGAACCGCATCAACGGCGAGCGGACTCGTCCGGCCTCAAAATTCTCGATCAGGTCCGTCAGCAGCAATGTCCGCGACGGCAGATGGAAGAACATGACCTCCGTCATATAGCTGCCTGCCACCGGCAGCGTCGCGATCCACTCATCCCAGGGATAGCCGGATGATCGTTCCAGTGGCTCGCCTTCGAAGGTCAGCCGATTGTCCGCCTGTTGCTTGATCCCGGGCGCAAGGAAGATGCGCGCATCCGGATAGGCAGCATGCCATTCCGGAATCCACCAATAGTGCAGACGATTCGGACCGATGATCCAGCGCGGTACGCCCAGCTCAACGATTGCGGCCTTGAGCTCGGCCAGCAATGGTGTCGGCGAGTGAATGAACAGCCGCCCACCCGGCAGACGAACGATCGTCGCGCGCGTTGGAAACGGCATCTTGAACCAGCGCGGACCGAACCGGATGATCGGACCATCGATCATCCATACGTCATCGGCGACAGGCTTTGGCGCATTCAGCGGCGGATAGGTCTCGCAGACGTCCTGCATCGCATTGCTTCCCAAGCTGCAACGTCGAAATGCGCGGCTTGTTGCAACAAAAAAAGGCGCGCTGTTCGCGCGCCTTTTTCAATGATGAACTTGCCGGTTGGCCTAGCGCACCGTCACCGGTGCGGGCAGCGGCTGCACCGTGGTCGGCTGCGTGCCGGGCAGCGGCGCGGCCGCCTGAGCCTGGGCCGCAGAGGGAGCCATTGGGTTCGGGGGCGTGGCAGAAGCCGTCGCCGTTCCCGGCGGCGGACCACCGGGCAGCACAACCACGCGGGTGCCGACCTTGGCGCGCTCGAACAGGTCGGAGACGTCTTCGTTCAGCATGCCGATGCAGCCCGACGAAACGAACTTGCCGATGGTCGACGGCTGGTTGGTGCCGTGAATACGGTACACGGTCGAGCCGAGATACATCGCGCGGGCGCCGAGCGGGTTGCCGGGTCCGCCGGCCATGAAGCGCGGCAGATAGGGCTGACGCTCGATCATCTCGGTCGGCGGATGCCAATCCGGCCACTCGGCCTTGCGGGTGATCTTCTGCACGCCGGTCCAGGTGAAGCCGTCGCGGCCGACACGGACGCCGTAACGGATCGCCCGGCCGTTGCCCAGGATGTAATAGAGGTAGGTGTTCGACGTATCGACAACGATCGTGCCTGCCGGCTCCTTGGTCGCGAACGACACTTCCTGGCGACGCAGATTCGGCGGCAGTTGCGCCGGGGCGTCTTCTGGCTGCTCGTCCGGCGGCAGCGCCGCGATCTGCACCGGCTTGCCGTTGGCATCGACCGGCGCCTGCTGCTGCGGCACGGCTCCGGTAACGCCCTCGGGCGGACGCATGCCGCCGCGGTCGTCGCCGTAGGAAACACCGGCGGCCGGAACGCCATTGTCGCGATTGGCTTGTTGCGCACCCGGACGATCGCCGTAGATCACCGGCGGCGGCCCCATCGGACGGCCGTAGCGGGGATCATCGGGCGACATCACCGGCCCAGTCGGCGCGCCACGGTCGGAATAGACCGGAGGAGCATTCATCGGGCGGCCATAGCGCGGATCGTCCGGCGACATCACTGGGCCGGTCGGCGCGCCACGATCGGAATAGGTGGGCGCATTCGCCGGACGGCCATAGCGCGGGTCGTTCGGCGACAGCACCGGACCGGGCGGCGGCAGTGCAGCCGAATCCTGTCCGTCATCGTCATTGAGAGCGTCGAAATCCGGCATGCTGCCCTGGGGGTAGGGCTGAGGTGCCGTCGAATAGGCGGTGCCCTGGGACGCCGGATAACCCTGCTGCGCATGCGCAAGCGAGGTTCCTGCCACGCCGAGAGCCGCGGCAGCGCAAATCGTCAGAATGCGGTTGATCATCATTGCTCTGTTATAGTCCCCAAGCCACACCGGACTGTTAACGGCCCAATGCAGGAAGATAGCGGCGCATTCAAGACAAATCCGCGAAACCCGGGCTATTCCGGGCCTTTTGTGATTTCGCGTCGACGCTGCGGCAAAGATGTCTCACGGGTCGGGAATGTTTGTCCACGTGGCCAAAGTCATCAATCACCCGCATTTTGTAACAAACAGTCCCGGGACGTTGCGATATCTTCGAATCGGCCTGATTCGCGCTCACGACGCCGGCTTTCTTGTGTGGTCACCGCGTTCCCTCGACATCGAAGACCCTCCCGCAGAAGGGGGAACCCGCGCCCATGCTCCCCGGCCTTCGTTTTCTGTTCGCCGCGATCGTGCTGGCGACCTCGCTTCTGGTGTTCGGGTTAGGGGCAGCCGCGCTGTTTCGCGCGGCACATGAAGAGTTCGCCAGCATTCCGGCCCGCCGGGCGCCGCCGCCCGAGCCGCAATTCGCGCAGCAGCCCGAGACCCCGCCCGTGCTTGCCATGGTGCGGGTCGATCCGCCCGCCGCCGACAAGGTGACGACCGATACGCCGGCAGCCCCGTCCGAGCCGGCCGCGTCCGAACAACCGGCCGCTCCCGCTGAGATCGCCGCCCCTGCAGCCGAGCCGGAGAAGGTCGCCGCCGTGACGGCGGATGATCGGGTCCCACCCGCTCCGCCGAAGCCGGAGGCTCAAGCCACGGAGATCCCCGCGCCACCAGCTCAGCCCGTCGACGGCGCGGCGCAGATTCCGACCGCAGATCCTTCGCCGGCATCGGAGCCAACGCCCGCTGCCGCCGAAGCCGCACCGGCGGCCACCGAGGCCAAGGTCGCCGCCGTCGCTGATCCGCCCGCCACAACCAGCGAGCCCGCGCCTGCTGCACCGGCACCAGCAATGGTTGCGCCGGAGCCCGCCCCGCCGCCATCACCCGAGGCGATCGCGGCCGCGACCAAGATCGCAACGCTGGGTGGGCCCGAAGTTGTTGTCGAAGTGCCGGTAGCGCCGAAGGCCGCTGAGGCGAAGAAGCCGGAGCGCAGCGCGGTCAGCAAGCCGGCACATCGCAAGGAGCGGCGGCGGATTGTCCGCGCGCCGCCGGTTCGGCAGGTCGTTCAGCAGCAGCAGCTCGATCCGTTCGGCCAGCCGACCCTGGTGCCGCTCACCCGGCGCTAGCAAGCAGGAATGACCTGTCAGGCCGGCCCCGTTGCGATCGGCGGGCCGCTCGCCTGCCCCCATTCCGACCACGAGCCGTCATAGAGCGCGCTCTCGGTGACGCCGAGCCGGTAGAGCGCAAGCGTCAGCACGCCGGCCGAGACGCCGGACCCGCAGCTCGTGACGATGGGGCCATCGAGCTTCACGCCGGCGCCCGCGAACGACTTGCGCAGGTCATCGAGCGGCTTCATCTCGCCGGTCGCGGCATCGAACAATTGGTTGTAGGGCACGTTGCGGGCGCCTGGGATGTGGCCGGCGCGGATGCCCGGCCGTGGCTCCGGCGCGCGGCCCTCGAAGCGGTCGGCGGCGCGCGCATCGATCACCTGCTCGGCACGGCTTTCGACATTGGCGATCATCTGCTCGATGCTGCGCACGCGCTTCGGATCGTAGCTCGCCTTGAAGGTCGCAGGCTTCGGCTTCACCTCGCCGCTCTCGACCGCCCTGCCCTCGGCGCGCCACTTCTTCAGGCCGCCGTTGAGAATGCGCACGTTGCGATGGCCATAGGACAGGAACATCCACCAGGCGCGCGGCGCCGCAACCCAGCCGCCGGCATCATAGATCACCACAGTGTCGGCGTTGCCGATGCCGAGCGCACCGATGTCGCGGCCGAACTGCTCGGCGCTCGGAAACATGTGCGGCAGCGGATTGGCATGGTCGGACACCGCGTCGACATCGAAGAACACAGCACCCGGCAGATGCGCGGCGAGATAATCGTCCTTCGGCAATGGCAGCACGCCGGGCAGCTTGAAGGTCGCGTCGAGCACCTTGACGTTGGCATCGCCGAGATGCGCAGCCAGCCATTCGGTCGAAACGAGCGGATCGTCGGTCGTCGTCATCTTGCGTGTCTCTCCATCGTCATTGCCGGACTTGATCCGGCAATCCATCTTGCTTTGAAGCGATGGACACGCGGGTCAAGCCCGCGTGTGACATCCTGCCTAGCCCTTCTTCTTCGGCTCCCACGCCTCGACCGGCCCGCCGGCCTCGCGCCAGGCGGCAAAGCCGCCGCCCATATGCGCGACGGGCTTCAGGCCCATGTCCTTCGCGGTCTTGGCGGCGAGTGCCGAGCGCAGGCCGCCGGCGCAGTGGAAGATGAACTTCTTGTCTTCCTGGAAGATCGGCTTGGCATAGGGGCTGTTCGGATCGATCCAGAACTCCAGCATGCCGCGGGTGCAGGAGAACGCGCCCGGGATCCTGCCGTCGCGCTCGATCTCGCGGGGATCGCGGATGTCGACGATGACGACGTCGTTCTTGCCGATCAGCGTGATCGCATCGGCCGCGCTGATGGTCTCGATCTCGGCATTGGCCTCGTCGATCATCACCTTGATGCCGCGGTGGATATTCTGGGGCATGGGGCTCTCCCTGGCTTTTCTTGATCGTCATTCCGGGGCGATGCGGCAGCATCGAAGCCGGAACCTCGATCGAATTTCGTCAGCTCGAGATTCCGGATCGGTCCTGCGGACCGTCCGGAATGACGGGATTGGTTACCGCACCAGCTCCCGCATCGCGTTCTCCAGACCTTCGATCGTGATCGGATACATGCGCTCGGAGAACAGGCGGCGGATGATGGTGGTCGATTCCGAATAGTCCCAGTGCTTCTGCGCCACCGGATTGAGCCACACCGCGTGCGGATAGGTGCGGATGATGCGATCGAGCCAGACCGAGCCGGCCTCTTCATTGACATGCTCGACCGAGCCGCCGGGAACCATGATCTCGTAAGGCGACATCGAGGCGTCGCCGACGAACACCACCTTGTAGTCGTGCGGGTACTTGTGCAGCACGTCCCAGGTCGGCGTGCGATCGGTGAAGCGCCGCTTGTTCTGCTTCCACACGCCCTCATAGAGGCAGTTGTGGAAGTAGAAATATTCCATGTGCTTGAATTCGCTCTTGGCGGCCGAGAACAGTTCCTCGACCTGCTCGATATGCGAATCCATCGAGCCGCCGATATCGAAGAACACCAGCACCTTGACCGCGTTGCGCCGCTCGGGGCGCATGTGCACGTCGAGATAGCCGTGGTTGGCGGTCTCCTTGATCGTGGTGTCGAGGTCGAGCTCGTCGGGCGCGCCGGTGCGCGCGAACTTGCGCAGCCGCCGCAGCGCCACCTTGATGTTGCGGATGCCGAGCTCGACATTGCCGTCGAGATCCTTGAACTCGCGCTTGTCCCACACCTTCACGGCGCGGTTGTTGCGGTTCTTCTCCTGCCCAATGCGGACGCCCTCGGGATTATAGCCATGGGCGCCGAACGGCGAGGTGCCGGCGGTGCCGATCCACTTGCTGCCGCCCTGGTGGCGGCCCTTCTGTTCCTCGAGCCGCTTCTTCAGGGTCTCCATGAGCTTGTCCCAGCCCATGGCCTCGATCTGCTTCTTCTCTTCCTCGGTGAGATATTTCTCGGCGAGCTTCTTCAGCCACTCCTCGGGGATCTCGGCCTTGCCCATGGCGTCGAGCAAGCTCTCGAGCCCCTTGAACACAGTGCCGAACACGCGGTCGAACTTGTCGAGATTGCGCTCGTCCTTCACCAACGCGGCGCGCGACAAATAGTAGAAGTTCTCGACCGTCTGCTCGGCGAGATCGGCGTCAAGCGCTTCCATCAAGGTCAGATATTCCCGTAGCGTCACGGGGACCTGGGCGTCGCGCAGCGATGTGAAAAACTGCAGGAACATACCCACCTAGATCGCCCGCTGGGCCGGTGGCGTCAAGGGCCCCCGGCCGTGCTTCATCCCGAGATCAGCCATCCACTTTCACCGGGTTACCTCCGCCGCCGTCGGTCCGTGGCGGCGCCCGCGCCATCGCGGCAAGGTCGCGCCACGCCGGCGATCATTCCGCAGAGCGGAAAGATGATGCATGACATTCCATGCGGAAGCCCACATCGGTACCGCTGCGCTGCGGAATCCGCGCTAGACCGCCCGGCTTTTTCAATTAGAATTGTACCGGACAAGATATCGGAGAGGACATGCGACCGCTGCGAGAGCGGTCGTTTCGTGTGGGGGCCCGGGCCGCCGACGAACGAAGCAAGGCAAACAGATAGATGAAATTCACGGGTACCAAGGACTACGTCGCCACCGATGACCTCAAGGTCGCCGTCAATGCCGCCATCGTGCTCGAGCGCCCGCTGCTGGTGAAGGGCGAGCCCGGCACCGGCAAGACCGTACTGGCCGAGGAAGTCGCCAAGGCGATCGACGCGCCGCTTTTGACCTGGCACATCAAGTCGACCACCAAGGCGCAGCAGGGCCTCTACGAATACGATGCCGTCTCGCGACTGCGCGACAGCCAGCTCGGCGACGCCCGCGTGTCCGACATCAAGAACTACATCAAGCGCGGCAAGCTGTGGGAGGCCTTCACCAACGAGAAGCGCCCGGTGCTGCTGATCGACGAGATCGACAAGGCCGACATCGAATTCCCCAACGATCTGCTGCTCGAACTCGACCGCATGGAATTCCACGTCTACGAGACCGGCGAGACCATCAAGGCGAAGCTGCGCCCGATCGTGATGATCACGTCGAACAACGAGAAGGAACTGCCGGACGCCTTCCTGCGCCGCTGCTTCTTCCACTACATCAAGTTCCCCGACACCGAGACGATGGGTAGGATCGTCGACGTGCATTTCCCCGGCATCAAGAAGCGCCTGGTGGAAGAGGCGCTGCGGATCTTCTTCGAAGTCCGCGAGGTGCCGGGCTTGAAGAAGAAGCCCTCGACCTCGGAGCTGCTCGACTGGCTCAAGCTGCTGCTCAACGAGGACATCACGCCGGAGATGCTCAGGGAGCGCGATCCGCGCAAGCTGATCCCGCCGCTGCATGGCGCGCTGCTCAAGAACGAGCAGGACGTGCACCTGTTCGAGCGGCTGGCTTTCCTCAGCCGCCGCGAAGTCTAGTTCCGATATCGGCAAACGCCGGGGCAATGGCTCCGGCGTCTTGCTTCTGCAGCTCAACAAACAAGCCAACAAGCAAGAAGACCAGGGAAGATGAACGTCCAGACCCAGATCCGGGCCGCCGAGCCCGTCACCACAGAGCATTTCGACGTCCTGATCGCAGGCGCCGGCATCTCCGGCGTCGGCGCCGCCTACCACCTCGCCACGCAATGCCCCAGCACCAGCTTCGTGGTGCTGGAGACGCAGAAGACTTTTGGCGGTACCTGGTCCACCCACCGCTATCCCGGCATCCGCTCCGACAGCGACCTGCACACCTTCGGCTATCGCTTCAAGCCGTGGACCAGCGCGCCGATCGCGACCGCGGCCGAGATCCTGAAGTACATGGGCGAGGTGATCGAGGAGAACGACATCGCCCGTCACATCCGCTATCGCCACACCATCACCGCGGCGAAGTGGTCGAACGAAACCAATCTCTGGACCATCGATGCGACGCGCATCGACACCGGCGAGCGGCTGCGCTTCACCACCAACTTCTTCTGGATGTGCCAGGGCTATTATCGCCACGACGCGGGCTATACGCCCGAATGGACCGACATGGCGAAGTTCAAGGGCACCGTCGTGCATCCGCAGACCTGGCCCGACGACCTCGACTACAAGGGCAAGCGCGTGGTCGTGATCGGCTCCGGCGCCACCGCCGCGACCCTGATCCCGGCGATGGCCAAGGACGCCGGCCATGTCACCATGCTGCAGCGCTCACCGACCTATTTCCGCACCGGCCGCAACGCCATCGAGATCGCCGAGGAGCTGCGCAGGCTGCAGGTCGACGAGCACTGGATCCACGAGATCACCCGCCGCAAGATCCTGTTCGAGCAGGACGCCTTCACCAGGCGGACCTTCGCCGAGCCCGAGGGCGCCAAGAAGGACCTGCTGGCAGCGGTCGAAGCCGTCCTCGGCAAGGACTACGACATCGCCACGCATTTCACGCCGAGCTACCGGCCGTGGCGGCAGCGCATCGCCTTCGTGCCGGATGCCGACCTGTTCCACGCCATCAAGGGCGGCAAGGCGTCGGTCGTCACCGACGAGATCGACCGCTTCACCGAGACGGGCATCCTGCTCAAGTCCGGCAAGCAGCTCGAGGCCGACATCATTATCACCGCGACCGGCTTCCACCTCTCCGCCAACGGCGGCATCGACTTCGAGATCGACGGCAAGCCGCTCGACTTCGCCGATACCGTGACCTATCGCGGCATGATGTTCACCGGCGTGCCGAACCTCGTCTGGGTGTTCGGCTATTTCCGCGCCAGCTGGACCTTGCGCGTCGATCTGGTCGGCGACTTCGTCTGCCGCCTGCTGCAGCACATGAAGGCGACCGGCGCGAACAAGGTGACGCCGGAACTGCGCCCCGAAGACCACAACATGCCGCTGCTGCCGTGGATCGATCCGGAGAACTTCAACCCCGGCTACATGATGCGCGGCATGCACCTCTTGCCGAAGCGCGGCGACAAGCCGGAGTGGCAGCACAACCAGGATTACTGGGCCGAGAAGGACGAATTCCCGGCGATCGACCTCAAGGACAAGGCGTTCGTCTACGGCTGAGCTCCTGATATTAGTCCCGTCATCCTGAGGAGCGCGTAGCGCGTCTCGAAGGATGCACGGCCCACTCGGGCCGTCGTGCTTCGAGACGGCCGCTTCGCGGCCTCCTCAGCATGACGGTGTTAGACACAGCGCGCTGATCAAGAAGCAACATCGCGTACGCCTCTATTCCGTCACGCATACTCCGGCAGCTTCGCAGCCGCCTCGGGTGCCTTGCCGCGGATCATGTCGGAGGCCTTGTCGGCGATCATCAAGGTCGAGGCGTTGAGATTGGCTGAGATCATCCGCGGCATGATCGAGGCGTCGATCACGCGCAGGCCCTCCATGCCATGGACCCGAAGCTGGTCGTCGACCACCGCCCACGGCGCGTCCGCCGGTCCCATCCGGCAGGTGCAGCCGGGATGGAAGGTGGTGGTGCCGCGCTCGGTCGCGGCCGCGAGCAGTTCGTCGTCGCTCGTGACCTTCGGGCCCGGAAAGTCCTCATAGGCGTAATACGGACTGAGCGGCTCGGAGGCGAGCAGCCGGCGCGCCAGCTTCATGCCGGCGACGACGACGCGGCGGTCGATCTCCTCGGCGAGGTAGTTGGTCTGGATGATCGGCGGCGCGAACGGATCGGCGGAGCGGATCCGGACATAGCCGCGGCTCTCCGGCCGCTGCTGCCATGACGCCACCGTCATGCCGGGCTCGTCCTCGAGTTGGCCCTGCACGCCTTCCTTGTAGCTCGCCGGCGTGAAGGTGAGCTGCAGATCGGAGCTCTCGGTGGTCTCGCCGGAATGCCAGAAGCAGTAGACCATGGTAGGCGACAGCGACAGCAGGCCGCGCCGCGTCGTCGCCCATTTGATCGCCTCGCCCCACAGGCTGAAGCCGCGGCGAAGCTCGTTGATGGTCCTGATGTTCTTGACCCGCGCCACCGAGCGCGGCGCGTAATGATCCTGCAAACCTTCGCCGACGCCCGGCAGCGCGTGGCGCACCTCGATGCCGTGCGCCTGCAACAGCTCGGGCGCGCCGACGCCGGAGAGCTGCAACAGCTGCGGCGAGTTGTAGGCGCCGCCGGAGAGGATGACCTCCTTGGTGGCGCGGATCTCCAGGGGATCGCCGTGCTTGCCGCCGCGGTTGTAGCGCACGCCGACCGCGCGCTTGCCCTCGAAGATGATGCCGGTGACATGCGCATGCGTGCGCACATCGACATTGGGCCGCCGCCGCGCCGGATGCAGGAACGCGGTCGCGGCGCTGACCCGGCGGCCGTTTAGGATGGTGCGCTGGCAGTACGACACGCCTTCCTGTATCTGGCCGTTGTAATCAGGATTGCGCGGAATGCCGAGGCTGACCGCGCCTGCCATGAAGGCCTCGCAGAGTGGATCCTGCCAGTCCATGGTGGTGACGGTGAGGTTGCCGTCGCGGCCGCGATAGGTGTCGTCGCCCTCGCCGATCCGCCTCTCCATGCGCCGGAAATAGGGCAGCACGTCAGGATAGCCCCAGCAGCGATTGCCGAGCTGCGCCCAGGTGTCGAAATCCTGGCGCTGGCCGCGATTATAAATGTGGCCGTTGATCGAGGACGAGCCGCCGAGCGTCTTGCCGCGCGGCGCATAGATGCTGCGCCCGCCGGTGTAGGGACCCACCTCCTGCTGATAGGCCCAGTTCACGCTCTTCATATGGAAGGTCTTGATGAAGCCGGCCGGCAGATGGATGTAGGGATGCCAGTCGCTCGGCCCCGCCTCGAGCACGCACACCTTGGTGCCTGCGTCTTCACTCAAGCGGTTGGTCAGCACGCTCCCGGCGGAGCCTGCGCCGATGATCACATAATCGAACGTTTCCATCGTCTCGTTTCTGGCGCCGACTATCGTGTCAGCGCGGCTTTTCGTTGAGTTGATAGGTCAGATGCGCCTTCACCGTCGGCCATTCGCTGGCGATGATGCTGTAAACCACGGTGTCGCGCAACGTGCCGTTGGGCGCGATCTGATGGCTGCGCAGGATGCCGTCCTGCTTCGCACCCAGACGCTCGATGCCACGCCGGCTCTGGTGATTGAAGAAATGCGTGCGGAACTCGACCGCGATGCAATCAAGCTTCTCGAAGGCATGGGTCAGCAGCAGCAGTTTGCACTGCGTATTGACCGCGCTGCGCTGCACACGCTTGGCGTACCAGGTCGAGCCGATCTCAACGCGACGGTTCGACGTGTCGACGTTCATGTAGGTCGTCATGCCGGAAATCTTGCCGTCGGCGTCGAACACCGTGAACGGCAGCATCGATCCGGCCTTTTGCAGGCCGAGCCGGCGGTCGATCTCCTTGGCCATGTTCTCCGGCTGCGGGATCGCGGTGTACCAGAGCTTTGACAGCTCGCCGTCCTTCACCGCCTCGACCAGCCCGTCGCGATGATCGTGGGACAACGGCTCCAGCCGCGCATGCGCGCCGCGAAGGGTGACCGGTTCAAGCCAGGGCATTCGAGATCTCTCCATCTTTGTCATTCCGGGGCGATGCGCAGCATCGAACCCGGAATCTCGAGATTCCGGGTCTGGCGCTTCGCACCATCCCGGAATGACGATTGCGCTTCGCGAACCGCAATCGTCATCTATTCAGAAAATTCAGCGGCAATCCCGGCCGCGGCCAGTCCATCGCGATCAGCTCGCCCTTGCCCGACAGCGTGATGTAGGCGGTCTTCAGCTCGGGGCCGCCGAAGGCGATGTTGGTGGTGACGCGGTCGCCGGTCGGCACCTGCTCGACCACGGTGCCGTCGGGCGCGATCACCGAGATGCAGCCCGACACCAGCGTCGCGACGCAGACATTGCCCGATGCCTCGACCGCGAGCGAGTCGAACATCTGGTAGCCGCCGAGGCCGGCGATCGGCTTGCCGCGCTCGCCGCGATAGATCACGTCGCGCGGCTTGACGGTGCCGGGCTCGGAAACTTCATACGCCCACAGCCGCGCGGTCGGCGTCTCCGCGATGTAGACGGTCTTCTCGTCCGGCGACAGGCCGATGCCGTTGGCCGGCAGGATGCCGTGCACGGCCTCGACGATCTCGTTCATGCCGGGCTTCAGATAATAGAACGCGCCGACATCCATGTCGCGGGCGCGGCGCTTGCCGAGGTCGGAGAACCACAGGCCACCCTGCCTGTCGAACACCAGGTCATTCGGCCCGCGCAGCGCGTGCTCGCCGCATTTAGTCACCACGGTCTCGACCTTGCCGGATTGCAGATCGACGCGCTGGATCGAGCCGCCGAGATAATCCTCGGGCTGCGGCCCCGGCATGATCATGTTGCGGGTCGGAATCCAGGAGAAGCCGCCATTGTTGCAGATGTACATCTTGCCGTCGGGACCGAGCGCCGCGCCGTTCGGGCCGCCCGGCACCTTGGCGACGATCTCCTTGCGCCCGTCGGGATAGACCCGCGTCAGCCGCTGGCCGCGGATTTCGACCAGCACGACCGAACCGTCGGGCATGACGACGGGACCTTCGGGAAACTCCAGATCGGTGGCGAGAACTCGGATATTGGCCATGGCATCCTCCCGGCTCTTTGGCTGCAGGCGGATTCCGAACGGCCCCGCACGCGCAACGTTGTTGTTTCGTCCTGTTATGGCAAACGGGGTTTGGCTTGCCAAGCAATGGCCCCGCAAGGCTGCCCGGCGTTGGGGCGGGATGGGCGCGCCGCAAATGCCCCTGTCGTCCCTGCCTAGTGCGCAATTGCGAGGGCTTTGCGAAAGTCGAGCAATCGACAGGGGCGGGCGCTGGTTGTTTGGGCCTGTTAGTGGCTTGGATGGGTCAGCCATGATGGCTGGATGGCTGGTTTGGTTAGGCGATCTGGGGTGGCGTCCTGGCCCATCGCTGGAGATTGATCGCAGTCGCGGCGAGCTGGAAAGCTGCGGCATTGCGCATCAGGCCCCGATAGCGGGCACGCGCCAGACCGTAGACGCGCTTGAGCAATGCGAACAACGGCTCGATCGGCGCGCGTCGATGCGAGATGACCGCATTACGACGCACCGCCCAAGGTCCCAAGCGAAGCCAGCGGTTGTGTCTGCGCATGATGCCGTCGCGAATATCCATCTCCTTCAACCGCACGCGTCGCGCGATGGTATCGTAGGCTTTGTCAGCGTAGACCGTTGCCTCGTCGCCGCAGATCAGCCCGTCGGCGGGCACGGTGTCGTTGACATTGGCTGGCGTAAAGGCGAGGCGCCGGATGATGCGACTGCCTTGGTCCATCGCCACGTGCATCTTGTAGCCGAAGGCATATTTGCCGTCCTTCTTGGTCCAGGCAGCGTCAGGATCGTGCGCGCTTTTGACCAGTTTGCTGGCCGGCCGCCCGTCCGCATCCGGGGGCAAATCGGGATCCGGTGGTTCGGGTGGATTTACCGCCGAGCGGATCAGCGAAGCGTCGATCAATGTGCCGCGCTTCAAGACGAAGCCGGACTTCTCGATCTGCGCCGTAATCAGGGCGAAAGCGCGCTCCGCCAGCCCGCTCTTGGCCAGTTGTTCGCGGAAACGCCACAGCGTGGAATGATCCGGCACCGGCTCACTCAGCGACAGGCCCAGAAAGCGCCGGAACGACAGGCGGTCCACCAGTGCTTCCTCAAGTCCCGGATCCGACAGACCATACCATTGCTGCAGCAACAGCGCCTTAAACAGCGCCAGCGACGGGTAAGCTGGCGCCCCCATCGACCCGCTGCGCAAGCCGCTCAGCAGCGCTTCAATCGCGTTCCAGTCGACCAGTTCCGACACTCGCTGCAATGGCGCATTGGCCCTGGCCGCGTCATTCATCAGCCCATCTGTAAAGCTCAATTGACCAATCTGGCGCTCCGCCATCCGACCCTCCGGCGAATCCTTCACCAAAAGAGAATCATCCCGGGCGACTTCTGCAAAGCCCTCGCAATTGCGCACTAGGCAGGGACGACACCGAGTAGGTGGCACGGTCAGTGAGTCAAACTTCCGCGTTCTCGCGACACTGTCCGAGCTTCGCGCTTCGGATAAAGCGAAATATTTTCGCGCGCGAGGATTGACAGGTTTTGCTGAGTTGCCCGTCGGGTTGTTTTGTCGCACCCCTCTCCGTCGTCATTCCCCAGTGCGCAATTGCGCGCCTGAGGGCGCGCCTCCTGGCGCGAGCCTCGGAATGACGGAGAGAGAATGGGCGCGCGCTAGCTCAGCGTGCCCGCATGCACCCACCAGCCGGGGTGACCGGCGCGGAGTTGTTCGCCGGCCGCCTCGGCGTCGGCGTCGGTTCCGAACACGGCAAAGCAGGTCGCGCCCGAGCCCGACATGCGCACCAGACGAACGCCCCGGGTCTCACGCAGCGCGGACAGCACGTCACTGATGACGGGCTGGATGCGCGCCGCGGGGGCTTCGAGATCGTTGGTGCCGCGCTCCAGCGCCGCGATCCAATCGTCGATCGCGCGGCCGGCTTCCGGCCATGACGGCGCCTGCATCACGACGTCGGTGGCGCCGATCAGGAGCTCGCCGTTGCGCAGACCGAGCGCATTGAAGACGTCCCTGGTCGCAACCGGCACGCGCGGATTGACCAGCACGCACGGCATTTTCGGCAGGTCGAGCGGCAGCAGGCCTTCGCCGACGCCGGTCATGTCGCAGGCCCGCGAGGCGACGCACACCGGCACGTCGGCGCCGGTCTGCAGCGCGACCTCCATGATCCGGCTATCGTCGAGCGAGAGCTCATTGAGCCGCGCCAACAGCCGCAGCGCCGCCGCGGCGTCCGCCGAGCCGCCGCCGATGCCGGCCGCAACCGGCAGCACCTTCTCCAGCGTGAAGTGGCCGACCTCGAGGTCCGCGACGCGCTCGCCGAGCAGCCGCGCGGCCTTCAGCACCAGATTGTCCGATGTATCGCCGCAGGCATCGGCCAGCGGCCCCGCCATCGAAAGCGACAGCCCCGGTCCCGGCTCGAGCGTCAGGCGATCGGCGCAATCGGCAAACGCGACGACGCTCTCCAAGTCGTGAAACCCGTCGACGCGCCGCCCGACAACCTTCAGCGTCAGGTTGACCTTGGCACGCCCTTCTTCAATCAGCGCCGGCACGGCGATAAACCCCTAAAAACAAACATCGTGATGCGATTAGCGTAAATCGCCGCACGATCCTATCCCTTTGTTTGGATGGAAATTCCGCTCTGACTCGTCATGCCCGGGCATAGCCGTCTGAAGGACGGCGTCGCTTCCGCTCGCCTTATGACCCGGGCATCTATCAACCAAGAACCAATTTCTCGAAGGGATGGATGGCCCGGCCATGACGGGCAAACGTCAATGCCACGGACATCTTGCGCGAAGACGCGCTTCGCGCTTTTGCCCGGGCATCACGGTATTTTATGAAGATGCAGCGCGACGACCGCCGCTCAGCCTCCCTTGCCGTCGTCGTCCTTCTTCTTCTCGGCAGCGGCGGCGTTGGAGGTGTCGTCCGGCAGGCCGTTGTCGATCTTGGCCTGGATCTTCGGCAGCTCTTCCGGCTCGGGCTTAAGGTCGCGGGCATGCGCCCACTGGAACTTGGCTTCCAGGGTGCGGCCGACGCGCCAGTAGGCGTCGCCGAGATGGTCGTTGATGGTCGGATCTTCCGGCTTCAGATCGATCGCGCGCTCGAGGTTCTTGACCGCCTCCTCGTAATTGCCGATCCGGTAATAGGCCCAACCGAGCGAGTCCACGATGTAGCCGTCGTCAGGGCGCTGATCGACGGCACGCTTGATCATCTTCATGCCTTCGTCGAGGTTGATGCCCTGATCGATCCAGGAATAGCCGAGATAGTTCAGCACATGCGGCTGCTCGGGCTGCAGCTCGAGCGCCTTGCGCATGTCGGCCTCGGCCTTGTTCCACTGCTTGGAGCGCTCCTCGCAGATGCCGCGATAGTAATAGGTGACCCAGGCGTTCTTGTCGCCGCCGGCCGGCAGCGCGTCGATCGCCTGCGAATAAGTGGTGGCGCAGTCGGCGAACTTCTTGCGGCCGCGCTCGATATTGCCGAGCGCCAGGATCGCCTCGATGTCCTTCGGCTGATCCGAGGTGACTTCCTTGAGGATCTTGATCGCCTCGTCGCTGCGGTCGGCGGCATCGAGATTGGTCGCGAGCTGGATCTGCGCGTTGCGCTTCAGCGGCGAGGACGCCGGCATCCGCTCGTAGACCTTGATCGCCATCTGCGGCTTCTTCACCGATTCATAGAGATCGGCGAGCGACAGCAGCGCCAGCGGATGGTTGGGCTGCAGATAGAGCGCGAGCTGCAGATAGACCAGCGCGAGGTCCTCGCCGCCGCGGCGGGTCAGCGTCGCGCCGATGCCGTACAGCGCCTCGGCCGCGCCGGCCTGCGGCGACTCGACCAGCGGCGGCAGCTTCTTGCCGGCCTTGGTCTCCTTGATGCCTTCCAGCACCAGCGGGTGACGCGGCAGCTTCTTGTCGAAGGCTTCGTACATCGCGGTCGCGGCGGCCGCGTCCTTGTTGCGCGAGGTCCAGCGCGCATATTCGTCGACCGTGCGCAGCATCGAATCGTCGAGCTTGTAGACGCGCTCGAAGCGGGCGCCGGCATCCTTCTCCTTGCCGGACAGCTCGTAGATCATGCCGGCATGGAGGTCCTTGAAGATCGGGTACCACTCGGGGCCGGTCAGCTTGTCGATCGAGGCGACCGCGGCCTTGCTGTCGCCGGCGCCATAGGCGGCCCAGGCCGACAGCAGCGTCGCGACGAGATCGGTGATCGGGCCGCGCACCGACTGGTTGATGTTGGACTGCGCGGCGGCATATTTCTTCAGCTTGAGATCGCGCACGCCGACGACCAGGCGCGCGACGCGGTTGGCCTTGTCCTGGGTCAGGATGCGGTCGGCAAGCTTGACCGCCTCCTCGATGTCGCCGTCGGCAAGCGAGGAGATGAAGGCGCGGTCGAGCAGCTCGGAATTCTTCGGGTCGGTGCGCAGCGCCGAACGGTAGAACGCCGCGGCCGAGGTCGCATCGCGCTCGACGCTGGCGTGACGCGCGGCGAGATAGCTGCCGGCGGTGGTCAGCGACTTCAGGTCGTTCTTGGACGGGAATTGCGCGGTATTGTCGGTCGGATGGTCCGGCGTTTGCGCTGCAAGCTGCGCAGGCACGGCAAGCGCCGCGGCAGCGAGAACGGCAATCGTCAGGCGGTGGAATCGGGTGGACAGCATCACGGTCGCCTTGCTCCAGGGATTTACGCCAAGATGGATTTTATGGCCAAGATCTTGCGATCAGTCTCAAAATGCGAACCCAAGCGGCGGCATCACGGCGGGGGACAATGCCGCTTTTGGCGCTCATCCGCAAGGATCGCCCAAAGGCAACCCATGACGAATCAATTGGCAGATTAGGCCTTTAGGCCCGCCGATCCAGCCAGCCCCCGCAAGACGCTTCCACTATGGCGGTATCGTGACCGGGCCGGGCATATTCGCGCGCGGACGCAAAAAGGCGCGAGATAAGGGCGCCACGGCACCCCTTTTCGCGCCTTCTGTTGTAACCGGGGGTGCAATCCGGCCGCTCCACGTGCGGAGAGGCCAAGCGGAGGTTGCGGCAACTCGCGCAGCCGCCTCACGCAAATGTGGTCGGCCGCCTTGAGCTCACCCTGGCCTTACATCGCCTCGTAGTTCGGACCGCCGCCGCCCTCCGGCGGAACCCAGGTGATGTTGCCGTTGGGGTCCTTCACGTCGCAGGTTTTGCAGTGGACGCAGTTCTGGGCGTTGATCTGAAAGCGCGGACCCGTCGATTCCTCGACCCATTCATAAACGCCGGCCGGGCAATAGCGGTTGGAAGGACCGGCGAACACGTCGTGTTCCGAGGTCTTCTGCAGATTGAGATCGGCGACCTTGAGATGGACCGGCTGGTCCTCCTCATGGTTGGTGTTGGACAGGAACACCGACGACAGCTTGTCGAACGAGATCTTGCCGTCCGGCTTCGGATAGGCGATCGGCTGGTGCTGCTTGGACGGATCGAGCGTCTTGCGGTCCGGCTTGGCGTGCGACTGGGTGCCGAACAGCGAGAAGCCGAGCGTGTTGCACCACATGTCGAAGCCGGAGAGCGCCATGCCGAGCAGGTTGCCGAACTTCGACAGCAACGGCTTGGCATTGCGGACTTTGAACAGGTCCTTGCCGATCGCCGACGAGCGCCAGGCGTTCTCGTATTCGACGAGCTCGTCATTGGCGCGGCCGGCGCCGAGCGCGGCCGCGACATGCTCGGCGGCGAGCATGCCGGAGCCCATCGCATTGTGGACGCCCTTGATGCGCGGCACGTTGACGAAGCCCGCCGCGCAGCCGATCAGCGCGCCGCCCGGGAACGAGAGCCGCGGCACCGACTGGTAGCCGCCCTCGGTGATGGCGCGCGCGCCATAGGCGAGCCGCTTGCCGCCCTCGAACAGCTCGCGGACATCGGGATGGGTCTTGAAGCGCTGGAATTCGTCGAACGGCGACAAATACGGATCGTTGTAGTTCAGATGCACCACGAAGCCGACCGCGACGCGGTTGTCGTCGTAGTGATAGAGGAACGAGCCGCCGCCGGTCTTGTCGTTCAGCGGCCAGCCGAGCGTGTGCTGAACCCGACCCTTCTTGTGCTTCGCCGGGTCGATCTGCCAGACCTCCTTGAGGCCGATGCCGAACTTCGGCGGCTCGGAGTTGGCATCGAGATTGAACTTCGCGATCAGCTGCTTGGACAGCGAGCCGCGTGCGCCTTCGGCGAACAGCGTGTACTTGCCGAGCAGCTCCATGCCGCGGGTGTAGGAATCCTTGTGGCTACCGTCCCTGGCGATGCCCATGTCGCCGGTGGCGATGCCGCGCACCGCGCCCTTGTCGTCATAAAGCACTTCGGCCGCGGCAAAGCCCGGATAGATCTCGACGCCGAGCGCTTCCGCCTTCGGTGCCAGCCAGCGGCAGACATTGCCGAGCGAGCCGATGTAGCAGTGATGATTGTTCATCAGCGGCGGCATGATGAAGTTCGGCAGGCGGAACCAGCCTTGCGACGTCGTCCAGTAGAAGCGGTCGTCCTTGACCTGCGTCTTCAGAGGACAGTCGGCATCCTCGCGCCAGTCGGGCACGAGCTTGTCGAGCCCGGCCGGATCGATCACCGCACCCGAGAGGATGTGCGCGCCGACCTCGGAGCCCTTCTCCACCACGACGATCGAGAGCTCCGGATTGAGCTGCTTCAGCCGGATCGCTGCCGACAGGCCCGACGGGCCGGCGCCGACGATGACGACGTCGAATTCCATAGACTCGCGCGGAGGAAGGTCTTCAGCACTCATGATCTTTGATCTCAGCCCATTGAGAACGCTTCTAAGCTTTTCAGGGGTCGTTGTTTCCGATTTTTGGCGGAAGGACAACCATGGAATTGCGCTTCCATGGGTTTGCACGGCCCGGGTACCGCAAGAGAATAATCTTTTCCGAAAACCGCCCTCCACTTTTCTGGTCGATGCTCTAGATTGCGCCCATGATGGCCCTGCCGCCCGAGCCCACCCCTACACTGCAGCAATTGCTGGCCTTTTACCTCGAGGCCGGAGTCGATTGCGCGCTCGGCGATGCGCCGATCAACCGGCTCGAGGAGCCGGAGCCGGAGCCAGTTCCCGCCCCAGCCGCACCGCGTCCATCAGTTGCGCTCAATCCGCTGCGTCCGCCGCCGATGCTGTCAGTTCCGCGCAGCGAAATCACCGTGGCGCCGGATGCCGCGATCGCCTCCGCGCGCGAGGCTGCGCGGACTGCGCCGACGCTTGAAGCCCTGCGCACGCTGATGGAGAATTTCGACGGCTGCGCGCTCAAGCACACCGCGACCAGGCTGGTGTTCGCCGACGGTAACCCGCAGGCGCGCGTGATGTTCGTCGGCGAGGCACCGGGCCGCGACGAGGACATCGAGGGCCTGCCGTTCGTCGGCCGCTCCGGCAAGCTGCTCGACCGCATGATCGCGGCGATCGGGCTCGACCGCAGCAAAGCCTATATCGCCAACGTGATCCCGTGGCGGCCGCCCGGCAACCGCACGCCGACGCCGCAGGAGACGCAGGTGTGCCTGCCCTTCATCCAGCGCCATATCGAACTCGTGAATCCCGACGTGCTGGTGACGCTCGGCAATCCCTCGACGCAGGCGCTGCTCAGCACCCGCGAGGGCATCATGCGGACGCGCGGCAAATGGATCGACTACGACACCGGCACGCGCACGATCCGCGCCGTCGCCACCTTCCATCCGGCCTATCTGCTGCGCTCGCCGTCGTACAAGCGGCTGTCGTGGCAGGATCTGCGCGCGATCGCGAAGGTGCTGCAGGTGGCGAGCGCGTAGCTTCGTAGCCCGGATGGAGCCAACGGGTCGCGCGGACGCGCGCCCGATGACAGGCTCCGCGCAATCCGGGTGGATCAGGTGGCGTAAACGAGCGGCACCGGATTTCGCTCCGCTTCATCCGGGCTACGGCTCCACGTCAAATCACGTCCCCTTCGGCCGCACGATCGCCCAGCCGATCCGCAGCACCGGCTGCCGTCCGTTGACCAGCCGGTCGAACGAACGCGGCACTTCCGGCACGAGGCCGGGGAAACGCTGCGCGATGTCGGGCGGCGGCGTGCCGGCGGTGTCCTGTGCGCGCCACACCACGACGCCGCCGGTCTCGTTGAATTTTGCGACCGACAGCCACGGCGTCCGCTGCGGCGTGGCGTCGAGCAAAAGATGCGGGCGACGGCGGTTCATTGCAATCAGGCTGGCAAGTTCGGGATCGCCGGCCACCGCGCGCAGGCGCTGGTTGGTGCGACGCTCATAGCTGTCATCGAAGAAGCGGCCCATCGCGGCTGCCGGCAACGAGGTAGACGCCTCCGTGGTGCTGGTCCAGGGCAGGAACAGGGCCGCCGCCAGCGCCAGCGCGGCCGGCGCCGCGACCGCCAGGGCCCAGACCGAACGCAGCAGCCGCTGCCGCCTGAGCGGGATCAGGTCGCCGGTCGCGACCACGACGGCGAGCCCGGACATCAGCAGCACCACGCCGGCGCCGCCGAAGGCGCGATCGAGATTGAACAGCCCGGAGACGAAGCTGCTCGCGATCGCCGGCGCGAACGCGAAGAAATACACGAATTGCCGCGCCAGCTGACTGACCGGCGGGCGGTTGATGATCGGAGCATCCTCCGTATCGCGGGCGAACCAGCGCGAATTGAGGATCGCCAGCAGCGCGATCGCGGCGGTCGCCACGATCAGCCCGCCGAGCACCACGCCCCAGCGCAGCGCGTGCGCCCTGAGATCGGCGAATGCCGGCAAGGCCGGCAGCGCCAGCACGTCGGCGCGGAGCAGCCAGATCAGGTAGGGCAGCGCCAGCACGATGATGACCAGCAGCGCGTAGATCGGATCGACCGACTTGAGCATGCGCCGCCCGCGCTCGGTTGCGAGCGCAAAGCCTGTCACGAGCAGAATCATGCCGATCGCCGCCGGCGTCGTCAGCAGCAGGAGCCCGCAATCGATCGACCAGGCGAACCAGGCGTTGCGCCGGTTCTGCCCGATCAGTTGCCAGGAATGCAGCAGCAGCAGCGCCCAGAGCGGGCGCGCCAGGATCAGCGGGCCGAACTCGACGCTTGGCGAGGAGAACACCACCACCGTCATCGACAGCAGCACCGCCAGCACGCCCTGCGGGCCGCCGACGATGGCGCGCGCCAGGACGTAGAAGGCGATGAAGGTGACGATTTCGCAGACCTGCGCCAGGAGATAGACGCCGAACACGTGATTGCCGACGGCGCGGAAGGCGATGTCGGCGAGCCAGAACGCGAGCGGCGGCCCCATGTCGGTGCCGACCTGATATTCGCGGCCGAAGGCGAGGATGGTGGCGAGGTTGCCGGGCGGACTGCCGTAGAAGATGGCCGGCAGGAACAGCCAGATCGCGGCCTGCGCCAGCACCACGATCCAGACCACGAGGCGCGGCCGGGCGCGGATCAGTTCGACAACCAGGGAGGTAAACCGCATGAAACGCCTGAAATGCCCCAGCCACCCGTATCAAGCGGCGCCATCTGATCCCGAGCGTTTTTGATAAACGGCGGCGGCGGTGGAGGCAACCGGGCTGGATGTGTCCACGGTGCAAAGTCAAACATCGCTGTCATGCCCCGCGAAGGCGGGCATCCAGTACGCCGCGGCGGCCAGGCTTGAGCACAACGGTCTCTGGAATACTGGATCGCCCGGTCCCGTCTTCGCCAAGGCTTCGACGAGGCCACGGCCCCCTGGCGCGCCGAAGCTTTCGCGGAGGCGGCGAGCCGGGCGATGACACCGAGAGTGCGGCGCCGCCGCGCTTTACGCCGCTTCGGATGCCGCGGCTTCGCTTTCGGCGTCCACCGTGAACAGGTCGGGCTCCGCCGGGACCGGGAAATGCTTCAGCCGCGCCGCGACGACGGGAGCGAAGAAGCTGCGGTGATGGCTGCTGGGGCCGAGCCGATCGAGCGCCTCGAGGTGCTCGGGGACGGCATAGCCCTTGTGCTGCTCGAAGCCGTAGCCGGGGCAATCCAGCGCCAGCGCGCACATCAGGCGGTCGCGCGTCACCTTGGCGATGATCGAGGCCGCCGCGATCGAGGCCACGATGCCGTCGCCGCCGATCACGGCATCACAGTCGCAGGGCGTGGCGAGCTTGTCGCGGCCGTCGACGAAGACGTGCTTCGGCATTTCCGGCAGCGCATGCACCGCGCGCGCCAGCGCCCACAGCGAGGCGCGCAGGATGTTGTCGCGGTCGATCCGCGCCCGTGACGCCACCGCGACCGAGAACGCTGCTGTCGCGCAGATTTCCTCGAACAGTTCCTCGCGGCGCTCGACGGTCAGCCGCTTCGAATCATCGAGGCCCTTGGGTATCCGATTTGGGTCCAGCACCACGGCGGCGGCGACCACCGGACCCGCCAGCGGCCCGCGCCCGGCCTCGTCGCAGCCGGCGACCGGCCAGACGCCGCGCTTGATCAGCGCGCGCTCGCGCCGAAAGCTCGGCCGCGTCACCACGATGACGCGCTTGTCCGGCTTGGCCGGCTCGGCCGGCTTCTTCTTCGACGCGGTCTTTGACGTGCGATTGGACTTGTCCCGAATCATGCGGGGATCGTGATCAAGCCCGGCCCGCGGCGCAACCGGGAACCTGGCGCCCTTCCCCGTTATTCAATCCGCCACCCTAATCGGGATCGGCGCTCTAATCGGGGATTGACACCCGGCGGTCGTCGCGAACCTCAAAGCCCGGCGCGCGCACCACTTCCCAGGCGTGGCCGTCGGGATCGCCGAAATAACCGCAATAGCCGCCATAGCTGGTCGGCTGCGCGGGTTTCAGCAGCCTGGCGCCTTTCGACAGCGCGAACGCCATCACACGATCGACCTCGGCGTCGTCGTTGCAGTTCCAGGCGATCGCGACGCCGCGGAACGCTGAAGGCCGTGGCTGATCCGGCAGCCCGGCATCGGCAGCGAGCAGATGCCACGGGAACAGGCCGAGCACGGTGCCGCCGGTCTCGAAGAAGGCGACCTCCTCGCCGGTCGCGCGCATCTTCCTGGAGAAGCCGAGCGATTCATAAAAGCCGATGCTGGCGCGCATGTCGCTGACGCCCAGCGTGAGGACGGTGAAGCGTGCGGTCGGGGTGTTACTCATGTTTGCACTCACTGTTTGACGTCTTCGTAGCCCGGATGGAGCGAAGCGCAATCCGGGAAAGCTTCAGCCGCTAACACGGGACCCCGGATTTCGCTGCGCTCCATCCGGGCTACGCCCTCGCCTAGAATAGACTGAGTTGCTGCCCGTTACGCTTCGGCTTGGCGAAGTGATCGGTGGTCAGCTTGGTCCGCCGCTTGTTGAGGCCGAGTTTCTCGCACGCGATCTCGAAGCGGCGGCCGATCATCCAGGCCATCGGGCCGGTGCCCTTCATCCTGGTGCCCCATTGCGAGTCGTAGTCGCGGCCGCCGCGCATGTCGCGGATCAGCGTGAAGACGTGACGGTAGCGGTCGGGATAGTTCGCCATCAACCATTCGCGGAACAGATCGCGCACTTCGAGCGGCAGCCGCAGCAGCACGTAGCTCGCCTCCCTGGCGCCGGCATGCGCGGCGGCATCGAGGATGCGCTCGATCTCGGAGTCGTTCAGCGCCGGGATCACGGGTGCGACCATCACCGTGGTCGGGATGCCGGCATCCGTGAGCCGCTTGATCGCCTCGAGCCGCTTCGGCGGGGTCGAGGCGCGCGGCTCCATGGTGCGGGCGAGTTTCGGGTCGAGCGTCGTCACCGAGAGCGCGACCTTGGCGAGATTGCGCTTGGCCATCCGCGCCAGGATGTCGATGTCGCGGGTGACCAGCGCCGACTTGGTGACGATGCCGACCGGATGGCCGGCGCGCTCCAGCACCTCGAGGATGCCGCGCATGACCTTCCGGTCGCGCTCGATCGGCTGATAGGGATCGGTGTTGGTGCCGATCGCGATCATCCGCGCCTCGTAGTCCGGCGCCGCCAGCTCCTTCTCGAGCAGCGCGGGTGCGTCCGGCTTGGCGAACAGCTTCGATTCGAAGTCCAGCCCCGGCGACAGGCCGAGATAGGCGTGGGTCGGCCGCGCGAAGCAATAGACGCAGCCATGCTCACAGCCACGATAGGGATTGATCGAACGGTCGAAGCCGATGTCGGGCGAGTCGTTGCGGGTGATCACCTTGCGCGAGGTGTCGAGCGCCACGCTGGTCGCAAATGGCGGCAGGTCCTCGAGGCTCTGCCAGCCGTCGTCGAAGGCAACGCGCGCCTCTGCCTCGTAGCGGCCGCTGGCGTTGGACTGCGCGCCGCGGCCGCGCCGCCGCTCGCGCTCGATCGCGACCGCAAGCTCGGGAAAAGGGGAAGGTGCACCCGCCGGGTTATCGGAGGGCGCCGTTACCGGCGGGTGCTTGAGGGCATGAGAGGATGCTCGGCTCATGCTTTGACGCTAACACAGCACGAGAACAAATCAAGAACGCGAACAGAGAAATTCCACAGAACCTTGCTACAAAATTCTGCAGGCGAACAGGCTGCTTTGAATATGACAAGGTGATAACACGGCCGGAGTTTCTCCACCGTTTGAGCCATCGAAGCCTCAAAATCATGCTGAGCGTGATCATTCCAACCGACGGCGTCGAGCGCACCGCGGTCGCAACATTGGCGGCGCTGGTGCCGGGCGCGGCCGCCGGCGTCATCCGCGAAGTGCTGCTGGTCGACCGCAGCAACAGCGATGTGATGGAGCGCGTCGCCGACGTGGCCGGCTGCCGTTTCATGCGCTTCGAGGGCACGCGCGCCGCGGCGCTTGCGGCAGGCGCGCGGCAGGCGCGGTCGCCCTGGCTGATGTTCCTGCATCCGGGCGCAGTGCTCGATGCCGGCTGGATCGAGGAAACCACCCAGTTCATCCAGATGGTGGCGGCCAGCGGCAAGGACCGCGCCGGCATCTTCCGCTACGCCCGCGCACCCTACACCGACCCGGGCCTGCGCGACGGCCTCAAATTCGTTGCCCGGATGATCACCGGGCCCTCGGCCGAAACAGGGCCTTTTGATCGCGCGCGAGCATTACGAGCGGATCGGCGGCTACCGGCCCGACGCCCGCCGCTCCGAGGCGCGCCTGCTGCGCCGGCTCGGCCGTTCCTCCCGCACCATGCTGCGGAGCCGGATCATGGTGGCCGGAACAAAGCGCTTGCGGATTATTTGATTCCGTCAAATAATATATTTGATGAAATCAAATTCCTATGACACCACGCTCGAGAACCAGGTCGCCGCGGTCCGCGGCTTCAGCCGGTTCTATACCCGCAAGCTCGGCATCATCGAGCCGAAGCTGCTGCACTCGACATTCACGCTGCAGGAAGCGCGGATCATCTACGAGCTCGCGCACCGCGAAAATTGCACCGCAACCGACCTGGTGCGCGATCTCGACCTCGATGCCGGCTTCGTCAGCCGCACGCTGGCGGCGCTGCAAAGGCGCCAGATCGTGACGCGGAAGCCGTCGAAGGCCGACAAACGCGTCAACGAGGTGGCCCTCACCGCCAAGGGCCGCACCGCAGCCGCCGATCTCGACCGCCGCTCGCGCAGCGAGGTCGGGGCGCTATTGAAGCAGATGGACGGCGACCGTCGCGCGGCGGTGGTGCGCGCCATGGGCACGATCGAGCAATCGCTGGAGCCACCGGCCGAGAAGCCGGTCGGCTTCCTGCTGCGCAGCCATCGCGTCGGCGACATGGGCTGGGTCGTCTCGCGGCAGGGACAAGCCTACGCGGAGGAATATGGCTGGGACATCAGCTACGAGGCGTTGGTGGCCGAGATCTGCGCGCAGTTTCTGCGATCGTTCGATCCGGCCCGCGAGCATTGCTGGATCGCTGAGGTCGACGGCGAGCCGGTCGGCTCGGTCTTCCTGGTCGACGGCGGCGACGGGGTCGCCAAGCTGCGGCTGCTGCTGGTGGAAGAAAAGGCGCGCGGGCTCGGCGTCGGCCGCGCCCTGGTGGAGCAATGCATCCGCGCCGCGCGCGAGAAGGGCTACACGAAGATGACGCTCTGGACCCAGAGCATCCTGGTCGCCGCGCGCGGCATCTACGCCCGCACCGGCTTCCAGCGGGTCAAGGAAGAGAAGCATCACAGTTTTGGCGTCGACCTGGTCGGCGAGACCTGGGAGCTGGAGTTGTGAAGCCGCAGCGCCGAGACGTCTGGACTGCATAGCCCGGATGGAGCGAAGCGCAATCCGGGAGCGGTGCTGCCGCGGAAGAGACTGCCCCGGATTTCGCTTCGCTCCATCCGGGCTACGGAAGCTCACCCTTGAGATTCGGATTCGTGGTTCACATGCCCTCAGATGCGCAATTGCGCGTCGGGATGACAAAAAAGCAGCGGCTAAGCGCTCGCGCCTTTCGCCTTCGGGCGGCGCAGATGTTCATCCAGCCGCGGCATGATCTCGACGAAATTGCAGGGCCGCGTGCGGTAGTCGAGCTGCGCGGCCAAAATGCCGTCCCAGCCGTCGCGGCAGGCGCCGGGCGAGCCGGGCAGGCAGAAGATGAAGGTCGCGCCCGCAACGCCGGCGGTGGCGCGGCTCTGGATCGTCGACGCCCCGATCTTGGCGTGGCTCAGCATGTGGAAGGCGATCGAAAAGCCGTCCATCCGCTTCTCGAACAGCGGCTCGACCGCCTCCGGCGTCACGTCGCGACCGGTGAAGCCGGTGCCGCCGGTGGTGATGACGGCATCGACGGCAGGATCGGCGATCCAGCGCCGGATCACGCCTCTGATCGCCTCGACATCGTCGGTGACGATCTCGCGCGCCGCAAGCTTGTGGCCGGCCGCGGTGAGACGGTCGGCCAGCGTGGTGCCCGACTTGTCATCCGCCAGCGAGCGGGTGTCGGAAATCGTCAGCACCGCGATGTTGAGCGGAATGAATGATTTGGATTCGTCGAGTGAGGACATTTACACCTCTTTCCCATCCCGCTGACGTGCTCGCCTTACGGTGCACTTGCACCGGTGAGCGAGCCTCGAAGGATGGGCCGCGGGCTCCGCAATCCTTCGAGGCCCGCCAAGAGGCGAACATATCCCGAGTGAGCGCATTCGCGCTCATCCGGGGATGACGCTACCGGCACACGGCTACAAGCTACCGCCGAACGTGTTGCAGGCCTGCACTGTGCCCTGCTGGTAGCCCCTCATGAACCACTCCTTGCGCTGCGCCGCGGAGCCGTGGGTGAATGAATCAGGCACCACCCTGCCCGTCGCCTGCCGCTGCAACGTGTCGTCGCCGATTGCGTTCGCGGTGGTCAGCGCGGCGTCGATGTCGCCGGCCTCGAGGAAGCCCGGCCGCTTCTTCTCCTCGCGGTTGACCCAGACGCCGGAAAGGCAATCGGCCTGCAGCTCGACCTTGACCTGCAGCGCGTTGGCCTCGGCCTTGCTGCCGGCCTGCTGCTGCAGCCGGTTCACGCGCGGAATGATGCCGAGCAGGTTCTGGATGTGATGCCCGGCTTCATGCGCAATGATATAGGCCGCGGTGAACTTGCAGGCGTTGCCCGAGCAGCCGCGGAAGCGCGTCTCGACCTCGCGGAAGAAGCCGGTGTCAAGGAAGATGGTCTTGTCCGGCGGACAGTAGAACGGTCCCATCGCCGACTGCGCCATGCCGCAGCGGCCGCCATTGGTGGCATTGCGGAACAGCACGATCTTCGGAC
Organism: Bradyrhizobium sp. USDA 4506; assembly: GCF_054058795.1. Lineage (NCBI taxonomy): Bacteria > Pseudomonadati > Pseudomonadota > Alphaproteobacteria > Hyphomicrobiales > Nitrobacteraceae > Bradyrhizobium > Bradyrhizobium sp. USDA 4506. Next base: position 5,284,824 of record NZ_JBSSBM010000002.1, read on the forward strand.
CGGTGTAGGTCTGCCCGCTGGCCTTGAAGATCTCGCTCCAGCGATCGTCGATCTCGCCCAGGATGCCGGCGATCATGCTGCCCATCTCGTCGGTCGGCGCGCCGCGCTTGGCCTGCCCGCCCGACGACTGCCGGTCGGTCTGGTAGGTCGGCGCCTGGCCGCCGCCGGTGAGAATCTCGGCGCCGCCGATCAGGATGCGCGGGTCGATGCCGAAGGCGTAGCCGAGGAGGCCGAGGACGATGATGGTGCCGATGCCGAGGCCGCCACCACCCATCGGAATGCCGAAGCCGCCACCGCCCCCTCCGCCCATCCCGCCTTCATCGCGACGGTCTTCGATGTCGTCGCTGCGGCGGAAATCATCATAGCGCATGGTGGTTTCCCTTCATTCCAGTCGGCGACCCAACGCGGGACACTCCAACTTAAAATTTCCATTCTGTTAATCAATATCCTGCCCGGCAATAATTGCCTAGTCCGGAAGAGGCGCATCCCTTGCGGTGCAAACGGCTGCGAATGAGGGCGAATCTACCGCGCGAATCGTGCCGGTTTGATGATCCGCAAATTTTTTCGCCGAATGCTCTGATGTTGCGGCACAACGCCGACGGCACTGCGCCATGCCGCGCAAAAGATGCTGCAATCTTTTGCATGAAGATTTCCAATTAAGTCGATTTTTACTTTGCCGGGTCAATGTGACGCCAGTCGGTTGTTTAGTCCCGCGTCGCCGACAGCGTCGCCTGAGTCAGAGTTCTTGAGTCATGGTAGTGTCGCGTCGCGGGGCGTCTGCAAGGGCGCCCCGCACTAAATTTGAGAGTGCCCCATCGAGCCACATCGTCATTGGCGATTGCGTGGCCGAATTGTCGAAGCTTCAGGCCGGCTCGGTCGACCTGGTCTTCGCGGATCCTCCCTACAATCTGCAGCTCAAGGGCGACCTCAAGCGCCCCGATGAGTCGCATGTCGATGCCGTCAACGACGACTGGGACAAGTTCTCGTCGTTCGCTGCCTATGACGATTTCACCCGCGCCTGGCTGCTGGCCTGCCGCCGCGTGATGAAGCCGTCGGCAACGCTGTGGGTGATCGGCTCCTATCACAACATCTTTCGCGTCGGCGCGATCATGCAGGACCTCGGCTTCTGGCTCCTGAACGACATCGTGTGGCGCAAGTCCAATCCGATGCCGAACTTCCGCGGCCGCCGCTTCACCAATGCGCACGAGACCATGATCTGGGCCGCGCGCGACGAGAAGGCCAAGGGCTACACCTTCAATTACGAAGCGCTGAAGGCGTCCAATGAGGACGTGCAGGCACGCTCCGACTGGCTGATCCCGCTGTGCACCGGCGAGGAGCGCCTCAAGGACGGCGACGGCAAGAAGGTGCATCCGACGCAGAAGCCCGAGCAGCTGCTCGCCCGCGTGTTGCTGTCGTCCTCGAAGCCCGGCGATCTCGTGATCGATCCGTTCAACGGCACCGGCACCACCGGCGCCGTCGCCAAGCGCCTCGGCCGCAGCTATATCGGCTTCGAGCGCGACAAGGCCTATGCCGCCGCCGCCGAGGCGCGCATCGCCGCGATCGAGCCGCTGCCGGAAGCAACGCTGGCGCCGTTCATGACCGCGCGCGAGGCACCGCGGGTGGCGTTCTCCGAACTGATCGAACGCGGCATGATCGTGCCGGGCGCCAGGCTGGTCGACGCCAAGAAGCGCCACGGCGCCCTGGTGCGCGCCGACGGCGCCATCATGCTCGGCGACAAGGTCGGCTCGATCCACCGCATCGGCGCGGTCGCGCAGGGCTCCGGCGCCTGCAACGGCTGGACCTTCTGGCACGTCGAGACCAAGAGCGGCCTGCGGCTGATCGACGAACTGCGCGCCGAGATCCGCTCCGAGATGGCGGCGGGCTGAGCGGCCCGCCGGCCGAGTTACTTGATGCGTCACGCCAACGTGGCGCGCGGTGTCAGCGCGACGGGCAGCCTGCGCTCTTCTCGCCGGTATCCTCGACCATCACGCAGGAATGTCCGGGATCGCCATCGGGATATGGCGTGCCTTTCACCACCAGGAAGGTGACCGAATGGGCCCCGTGGAGGCCGGACGGGAACCGGATCTTCTTGCGAACAACGAATTCGCCGGCGCCGTTCTGGGTGACACTGCCGTTCGCGAGCAGCTGAACCAGCCCGGCCTGCGCGGGGAGCACCTCATAGGGTGTGACGGGACCACTCGCGACGACGGAAGCGGGATCGATGTCCACCACCCCGCCGGGCCAGTAACGTTGCAGATCATCGTGCGCACGGCTCGGACCTGTCTCGATGACCACGTTGCCGGGATTGCCCACAATGTTGAGTGTGCCTCCGCTCTTGCGGATTACGAGGCCCTGGCCGGATTGCCCCTTGAGCGTGTCGATCCCGCCGGAGGGAACGTTGAAGGTGGAGACTGCATATTTGGCGGCGACGACATCAGGCGCCCTGCCCGTCGCGTCGCGGACAGCGCCAACGGCTTGCAGCGAGCCGCTCGACGGTAACTCGTGAAAGTAGGTCAGGCAGTTGGCGCGGCCGAGAAAGCTGACGCGGTCGCGCGCGACGCCTGTCGCGCCGGTTAGCGGCCCCTGCGTCGGATCGCCCCTCTTGCCGCCGGTGCTCAAACTCGTCACGACCACGCGCTCGATCCGCTCTACCGCGCCGCCGAATTGCCAGATGGTCGGGCTGAAGCTTGCGATCACCACATAGAGCGGATCGCTACCCGGCTCGACATTGATCCGCCCGGCGTGCACTACCGCATCCTGCGAGCCTATGGTCACGCTCGACAGCGACTCAGTCTGATACGCACTGAGCAACACGACCCGGGCCTTCTCGGAGACGGCCGGCATCGCGCAGACCGCACGTTCGGCGTCGATCGCCCGCTGCCGCTTGCGGGCGAGTTCGGCCTGTTCGTGCTGGCGCTTCTGCGCCACATCCGGATCACTCGAAGGAGGCGCGGGAGTGCGCCTGAATTCCATGAGCTCCTGTTGCGAGACCTTGCCGTCACTGTCGGTATCGACCTTACGGAACAGCGCCTCTCCCGTGGCCTCGTAGGCGGCACGGGACAGCTCGCCGGCCGTCGCCGTTTCGAGCACCAATGCAAGACGGGTCTTTGCCGCATAGCCGCTCAAGGAAGCGACCCGCTGGTTTGCCTCGTTGAACTTCGCTGCTTCGGCAAGGCTGACCTTGCCGTCCCTGTTGACATCGAGCGCCATGATTGTCGTGACCATACGCTCGGTCGACTCCGCGCTGCCGCCGAGTGGGGACTTGCCGATTACCGACTGGGCGCGCGCCCAACGCGACTCGTAGGCTGCGCTTCTGCGAACCTCGTCCTCGGTCACGAAGCCGTCGCCATCGAGATCGTAGCGCAGCACGCTCATCCAGGCGACGCTCCTGACCTGGACTGCTTCCATGGCGGCGTGCAACTCCACGTCGCGCTGCGTGAGCTTGCCGTCGCCGTCGGCATCGAGGTTGAAGAACTCGCCGCGAAGCTGCTCGAGGTAGCGATCAAGGGACTGCCCTGCAGGTACCCGCAATAGCAGCTGCTCCTCGACAGCCTTTGCGGGGGAAGGCGGCGATCCGGCCGGCGCGACTGGCGCTTGCGCGACAGCGGGCTGTCCGACGCAGGCGACGACGAGACCGGCCAGGCCGGCATGACGGAGGGATGATACCATGAGCATGCGCGTTCTCCCGATCCTCAGGCATAGGCCGCGCGTGCGTAACGCACAAGCCGCTACCTTTTGTTGAATCCGGGAACGGTAAATGTCGGCTTGAGGCGGTATCCGACCCTCCGCCGATGTCCATGCGGCGACGTTAAGTATCGTTCGTCGCGGTTCGCGGCCGATTGTCACGGTGCGCCGAATGACGGGGTATTGAATGCCTTCGCCTTGATGCACTGGCGAAGCGGGCCTACGCTGTCCCGTCACTTGCCCGTTTCGATTGGTCGCCGATGCGAAGACAATCCGAGACATTGCTGCTGGTGCCGCTGCTGCCGGTCTTCCTGCTCGGCATGTTTCCGATGCTGCTGATCGGCCTGCTCGGATTCTTCGGCCTGATCATTTTCGGCATCCTGCTCGTCTGCGTCGGCCTGACGCTCGCCCTCGAGGCGCATGGCGAGTTCAATGAAGAGATCATCGTCCATGGCTACGCGCGGGGATCAGAACACGCGGCGCAGGTCTCCCATTTGCGTGCTGCGACCCGCTCCGCCGCCGCGCTGGACGTCGCGGGCATCGCGCTGGTCGTCGCGGGTATCCTGGGCTTCTTCTGGGCCGGCTGACCAGCGCGCCACGCGACCCTGATTCACAAACTCGTCGCTTGCGCCGCGGCGTGAAATTTGCGCAAGAGGAGCCGGTCTGCGGCCTTCCCCGCCGCGTCGCGATCTCGCCGGCTACAAGAACCAAGGGAGTCCCTTCATGATCAAATTCTATTTCAATGGTGCGCCGAACCCGAACAAGGTCGCGCTGTTCCTCGAAGAGTCCGGCCTGCCGTTCGAGGCGATTCCGGTCGATACCCGCAAGGGCGAGCAGTTCGCGCCGGAATTCCTCAAGGTCAACCCGAACGGCAAGGTGCCGGCGATCGACGATGACGGCGTGCTGGTGTTCGATTCGAACGCGATCCTGCTCTACCTCGCCGAGGAGCACGGCAAGTTCCTGCCCGCCAATACGCCGGCCAATCGCGCCGCGACGCTGTCCTGGCTGATGTTCATCGCGACCGGCCTCGGCCCCTATTCCGGCCAGGCCGTGCACTTCAAGCACTTCGCGCCGAAGGATCTCGACTACGCCAACAACCGCTACCAGTACGAGGCGCACCGCCATTACAAGATCCTCGACGATCACCTGGCGAAACAGCGCTACATGGTCGGCGACAGCTACACGATCGTCGACATGGCGTTCTGGGGCTGGGCGCGGATGGCGGCGTTCATCCTCGGCGAGGAAGGCTACGCCAAATATCCGAACGTCAAGCGGCTGGTCGACGAGATCTCGGCGCGGCCGGCGGCGGCGCGCGCGATCGCGCTGAAGGACAGGCACACCTTCAAGGCCGAGATGGACGACGCGGCCCGCGACATCATGTTCGGCCACCTCAAGTCCAAGGTGGCGTAAGCCAATCCACACAACGGCAAGACGACGGCGCCCGGATGGGCGCCGTCTTCGTTTGTGCCGCCCGTTGGCGGCGGACTGCTACGCCGGAAACGCGCCGAGCGCCTTCTCGGTCAGGACCGAGTCGCAATATTCCCGCACCTCCTTGATCCGACCACCGTCGAAACGGAACACCAGGCAATAGTCGTTGTCGTAGCGCTGACCTTGCTTGGTGAGGTTGTCGCCCTTGGCCTCGATCACGACGATGTCGCCGTCGGCGATGATGCGATGGGCGACGGTGCGGCCGCGCTCGACCAGTTTCGAGCGGACATGGCCGTGCAGATCGTTGATGATCGACTGCTTGCCGGTGAAGGTACGCGACCAGGAATATTGCCCGGTCACGGTCCAGATCGCGTCGTCGGCAAGCGTTGCCATGAACAGCGAGTTCTCGCGCACCGCAGGATCGGGACTGCCTGCGATCACGAACATCTCCTGCACCAGTTTCTTGTTGTCGGCTGCGCTCATGGCGCGTCTCCTTGCGATTGGTAGACCCTGATTTCAGGCGTTTCCTCACGCGATGCGGTCTTCGGCTCTCGTGAAAAACGCCTTGCCCGCAATCCTGCGGCGCCTGCGCGCATTCTTCCAATCGATAGGTAGTATGATATATATTCACTCGATGAATTTGAATTCGCTTGACCTCAATCTGCTGGTCGCGCTCGACGCCCTGCTGCGCGAAGCCAATGTCAGCCGCGCCGCGATGCGGCTCAATCTGTCGCAGCCGGCGACCAGCCACGCGCTGCAGCGGCTGCGCGACCTGATCGGCGATCCGCTTTTGGTGCGCACCGGCGCGCGGATGGAGCTGACGCCGCGGGCGCAGGCGTTGCGCTCGCCGCTGGCCCATGCGCTCGACCAGGTGCGCGGGCTGTTTGTTTCCGACGATTTCGACGCCGCGCGCAGCGACCGGCACTTTCGCCTGATGATGCCCGACCTCGCGGTCGAGCTCCTGATGCCGCCGCTGATGGAGAAGGTGACGCTGATCGCGCCGAACGTCACCATCGACGTGGTGCCGTGGCGGGGACCTGCGATCTTCACGCCCGAATTCGCCCGCACCATCGATCTCGTGATCTCGATCGGCGACTCCTTCAAGGGCTTTCACCGCCAGCGGCTCTACACCGACAGCGATGCACTCGCGGTGCGGCGCGACCACGGCGTCGGCACGAAGCTGAAGAAGCGCGAGGCCTTCCTCGCCGCGCGCCATGTCGCCGTGATCATCCGCGGCCAGAACGAGGACCTGATCGACACCTGGCTGCGCGCCAAGGGCATCGAGCGGCGGATCGCGCTGGTGGTGCCGGGTTATATCGAGGCGCTGCACGTCACCGCGCGCACCGACCTCGTCGCCTTTGTGCCGCGCCGGCTGATCTCGGCGCTGTCGAAGCAATTGTCGCTGATGACGGTGACGCCGCCGCTCGATCCAGGGATCGACGCGCAGCACATGTTCTATCCGACGCGTGCCCAGATGGACCCGGGCTCGCTGTGGCTGCGCAAGCTGATGCTGGAGACCGGACGCGAGCTGGGGACGCGGAAGGTGTAGCCCAGCTCTCTCCACACGTCGTCCCGGCGAAGGCCGGGACCCATAACCACAGGGTTGCGTTGTGAGAGTGAGCTGCGGCCCCGGCGTCGCGTAACAACGATCGTTGGTGGTTATGGGTCCCGGGTCGCGCTGCGCTTGCCCGGGACGACACCGAATTTTTGGGCCTTACGCCCTCTGCTCCGCCAGCACCTTCTGCACCGCCGGGCGGCCCTCCATCGCCGCGCGATGCGCCTTCACCTTGGGCAGCGTTGCGATGTCGACGCCGTCGCCGTCGAGCCACAGGGTCAGCGTGTAGAGATAGGCATCGCCGACGGTGTAGTTCTCGCCCATCACCCACGGGCCCTTCAGCATGTCGCGCTCGATCAGGTTGAAGCAGGCGCCCATGGTCTTCGGCACCATCGCCTTCATGTCGGCGAACGACGTCTCCTGCGTCGCCCAGCGCGGACCGCGCATCTTGTGGGCGTGACAGATATGCACCGTCGAGCACAGATAGGAGTTGAAGGCCTGCAGCCTGGCGAATTCGAAGGCGTCGTCGGGCGCGAGCTTCGCCTGCGGAAAGCTCTGCGCGATATAGGCCAGCATCGCCGGCGTCTCGGTCAGCACGCCGCGATCGGTCACCAAAGTGGGCACGCGGCCCTTCGGATTGATCTTCAGGTATTCCGGGCTGTTCTGCTGGTTGGTCTTGAAGTCGATCTTCTCGGTCGTGTAGGGCGCGCCGGCCTCGGCCAGCGCGATGTGGGACGCGAGCGCGCAGGTGCCGCGGGCAAAATAGAGCTTGAGCATGTTGCTGTCCTCTCCGAGCCTTGTCGGTTCGTTGCGAACGCGGCTCTGGTTCTTGTTCTGACGGCGCGGAGGTTAGCGGCAGCCCCCTTGGCCGTCCACCCCGCGCGCCGCGGACCTTGCCCGCGGCGGTGCCGTCGTGCGATGACCATGGCCAATTGAGGGGATTTTTTATGACTGTGCTCATTGCAGGTGGCGGAATTGGCGGGCTGACGCTGGCGCTCAGCCTGCACCAGATCGGCGTGCCGGCCCGCGTCTTCGAGAGCGTGCCCGAGCTGCGGCCGCTCGGCGTCGGCATCAACGTGCTGCCGCATGCGGTGCGCGAACTGATCGAGCTCGGCCTGCACGATGTGCTCGACGCTTCTGCGGTGCGCACCCGCGAGCTCGCCTATTTCTCAAAGCACGGCAAGCCGATCTGGAGCGAGCCGCGCGGGCTCGAGGCCGGCTATAAATGGCCACAATTCTCGATCCATCGCGGCCGGCTGCAACAGCTGCTGCTCGATGCCGCGACCGAACGGCTGGGGGCTGCGAACATTCTCACCAGCCATCACCTCACCGGCTGGACCGAGACCGCCGACGGCGTCCGCGCCGATTTCATCGACCGCGCCACCGGCAAGCCCGCCGGCAGCTATGACGGCGCGGTGCTGATCGCCGCCGACGGCATCCATTCGGCGGTGCGCGAGAAGCTCTATCCGCAGGAGGGGCCGCCGATCTGGAACGGCCGCATCCTGTGGCGCGGCATCACCCGCGGCGATGCCTTCCTGACCGGCCGCACCATGATCATGGCCGGCCACGAGATCCTGAAATTCGTCTGCTACCCGATCGCGAAGGAGGCCGGCCCCGACGGCAAGTTCGACATCAACTGGGTCGCCGAGCGGCACATGCCGCCGACCTATCAATGGCGCCGCGAGGACTACAACCGGACCGCCAGGCTCGACGAGTTCCTGCCGTGGTTCGAGAGCTGGAATTTCGACTGGCTCGATGTCCCCGGCCTGATCCGGAACTGTCCGCATGCCTACGAATATCCGCTGGTCGATCGCGATCCGATCCCGCAATGGACCTTCGGCCGCGTCACGCTGATGGGCGATGCCGCGCATCCGATGTATCCGATCGGCTCCAACGGCGCCTCGCAGGCGATCCTGGATGCGCGCGTGCTGACGCGCGAGATGTTGGCGCGTGGCCCGACGCAGGCGGCGCTCGCGGCCTATGAGGCCGAGCGGCGGCCTGCGACCACAGACCTCGTGATGCTGAACCGCCGCAACGGCCCGGAGCAGGTGATGCAGCTGGTCGAGGAGCGCGCGCCTGACGGCTTCAAGGTCGTCACCGACGTGCTGTCGCAGCAGGAGCTGGAAGACATCGCCGCCAACTACAAGCGCGTCGCCGGTTTCCAGGTCGAGGGACTGAACGCCAAGCCGCCGATCGTGCAGCGGGCAGGCTGAGGCAACTCTCGACCCGTCATCTTGAGGAGCCGCGAAGCGGCGTCTCGAAGGATGAACGGCCCGGCTGGTGGCCGGCATGCTTCGAGGCTCGCTCCGCTCGCACCTCAGCATGACGGACTTACCAATGCCGGCGCGGCTTCACCGCAACGCGCGCGCCGCCTCCACCAGGCGGATGCTGCTGCTCGCGGTGGCGAGCAGTGTGCCGTCGGCGGCGATCAGCTTTCCCTCGACGAAGGCGATGGTCTTGCCGAGTTGCGTCACCGTCGCCTCGCCGGTGATCGGCCCGGGTTTTGCCGGCGCCAGGAAATTCACGGTCATCGTGATGGTCGTGGTGAAGAGCCGGCCCTCGGTCATCACGAACACCGCCGGCCCCATCGTATCGTCGAGCATCGCCGAGAGCATGCCGCCCTGGATAAAGCCGGCCGGATTGCAAAACTCCGGCTTGCCGTCGAACACGATCCTGATCCAGCCCTCCTGCGGACGGGCGTCGACCACGTGCCAACCCAGTAGCTTTGCGACGGGCGGCATCGGAATGCGGTCGAGTGCGGTTACGATCATGGCGGCCTCCGGTTTCCGGAGGTGATAGCGAAGCCCTGCTGCCAGCATGGTGTCAGCAGGTCAGAGCATGATCCGGAAAAGTGGGAACCGGTTTTCCGAAAAAATCATGCTCAAAAAAATGAGCCGATGATGTGATTCATCGCATCGTCAGAGATCGAGCCCATGCGCGATGACCTTGCGCATCACGTTCGGAAACGCCTCGCCGTCCAGCGTCGCCACCGGCACCCAGCGCATGCCATCCGGCGCGCGGCTCCGCGGCGGCACGCTGGCAGTGTAGACGACGAGCTCCAGCGGGAAGTGCGTGAACACGTGGGTGACAACGCCCGCCTTGCGGTGCCAGCGCGTGACGCCCTTCAGGTCCGGCGCCTGCGCCAGCGCCGCCGCGTCCTCCTGCTCGGCCAGCCATTGCGATCCCGGCACCTCGGTCATGCCGCCGAGCAGGCCTTTCTCCGCGCGCGAGCGCACCAGAAGCTCGCCGCCGCGCGTCACCACGAAGGCCGCGCCGCGGCGCAAGATACCGCTCTTCTTCGGTGCCTTGCGCGGGAACGTTTCCTGATCGCCGCGCGTGCGCGCCGCGCAGTCGTCATTCAGCGGACACAATGCGCAGGCCGGCTTCTTCGGCGTGCAGATCGTCGCGCCCAAATCCATCAGCGCCTGAGCACTGTCGCCGGCGCGGGACGGGCCGAGCAATGTCGCCGCCATCTCCTTGATCAGCGGCTTGGCCTGCGGCAGCGCCTCCTCGATGGCGTAGAGCCGACTGACCACGCGCTCGATGTTGCCGTCCACCGGCATGGTGCGGCGGTCGAAGGCGATGGCGGCGATCGCGGCCGCGGTGTACGGCCCGATGCCGGGCAGCGCGCGCAGGCCCTCCTCGGTGTCCGGAAACACCCCGCCGTGGTCGCCCATCACCGCGACCGCGCAGGCGTGCAAATTGCGCGCCCGCGAATAATAGCCGAGCCCGGCCCACATCCTCAGGACGTCGTCGAGCGAGGCACGCCCAAGCGCGGTCACATCGGGCCAGCGCGACACGAATTTCTCGAAATACGGTCCGACTGCCCGCACCGTGGTCTGCTGCAGCATGATCTCCGACAGCCAGACGCGATACGGATCGGCCCGCTCCCCCGCCACCGCGCGCCACGGCAGCGTCCGGCGATGCCGGTCATACCAGGCGAGCAGACGCGCCGGGCGGTCGGCCTGCTGATCGGTCGATTTGATTTTGGCGGCAGCGCGAGAACTCATGAACGCATCTTAAGCCACATCTCGCCATGTCATGCCCGGGCTTGACCCGGGCATCCACGTCTTTCTTCGCCCGGCACGGAAAACGCCGCCACAATGATGAACACGGTTTCAGCCACATCACCACCACTGCTATAACCCTCCCATGTCCAGACCCGGCCCGATCAGCGCCAAGCCCCTGTCGATCCTGCTCAGCGACGTCTTCACCGACGCCTATGCCAAGCAGGGCTTTGCCGCGCGCGAATTGGTGACGCGCTGGACCGAGATCGCGGGCGAGCGAATTGCCGCCTATTGCGAGCCGCTGAAGATGCAGTGGCCGCGGCCGGTGGAGGGACAGCCGCAGGAGCCGGCGACGCTGGTGCTGCGGGTCGAAGGGCCGATGGCGCTGGAGATCCAGCACTCCTCCGACGTCATCCTGGAACGGGTGAACCGCTTCTTCGGCTGGCATGCGGTCGGCCGCCTGACCATCCGGCAGGCGCCGCTCTCGCGCCGCAGCCGCCCGGTACGGCCGCGCCCGCCGGACGCCAAAACCGTGGCCCGGGAGGCGGCCAACCTTGCGGCCGTCGAGGACGACGATCTGCGCGCGGCGCTGGCCCGTTTGGGTGCCTCGATCAAGCGAAATTGACGCTTTTCGGCAGGCCCGCCGCAAGACCGCGGCATTGCCACAATGGCCGTTTCAAGCTAGCGAAGGCTTCTTTTTCGGGACCCCTTCATTGTGGCGTGAATGCGCCAATCCGGGAGCTGACCTTGATCATCACGCGCCGCGCCTTCACCACCGCTCTCTCGCTGACCGGGCTTGCCGCCCTCGCCGGCCTGTCGCCGCTGCGCCTGATCACCGACGCGTTCGCGCAGACCGCCGCCGAGGTCGCCAAGCCGCAGTCGCTGCCGGACATGGGGCTCGGCCCGCAGGACGCCAAGGTGACGATCGTCGAATACGCCTCGATGACCTGCCCGCACTGCGCCAATTTCAACGAGACCGTGTTCCCGAAGATCAAGTCGACCTACATCGACCCCGGCAAGGTCCGCTACGTGTTCCGCGAATTCCCGCTCGACATCAAGGCCGCCGCCGGCTCGATGCTGGCGCGCTGTATCGCCAAGGACGACGCGCCGAAGTATTTTGCCGTGATCGACCTGTTGTTCCGCCAGCAGAACGACTGGGTGGTGAAGAACACCACCGAGACACTGACCCGGATCGGCAAGCAGGCCGGCCTCACCCAGCAGCAGGTCGAGGACTGCCTGAAGGATCAGAAGCTGCTCGACAAGATCGCGGCCGACCAGAAATACGCCAACGAGGTGCTGAAGGTGAACTCGACGCCGACCTTCTTCGTCAACGGCGAGATGCTGAAGGGCGAGACCTCGTTCGAGGAATTCAGCAAACACATCGATCCGCTGCTGAAGAGCTGATCGGGAGCCCGCGAACCTGACGTCTTCGTGCCTCGCTTTCGAGTCGAGGCACGATCATTGTGGATGATTTGCGATCACGGCACGCGCCCGTCGCATCATTTGGTTGTTGAAAACCTGATTCGCGCGATGCGAATCATCGAGGACATGCAAGGGCCATAAAACCCTGCAAATCCCTTGGGAAAAGCTTGCTCAAGCGGTTGCCCTGACGCGCTCGCATCGCCATTGTCGCCGCTCATGAGAGCTGCACGCAGCAACTCACCCACACACCGACATTGCCTTCCATGGTATTGTCACGGCAGGGAGATTCGTGCCCGGCCAAACGAGATTTGTGTACATGAAGCTCACGCGCCTCCGCCTGCACGGTTTCAAGTCGTTCGTTGAACCCACCGATTTCATGATCGAGCCGGGCCTGACCGGCGTCGTCGGACCGAATGGCTGCGGCAAATCCAATCTCGTCGAAGCGCTGCGCTGGGCGATGGGCGAGACCTCGCACAAGTCGCTGCGCGCCGCCGACATGGACGCGGTGATCTTCGCCGGTTCCGGCAACCGTCCGGCACGCAATCACGCCGAAGTCGTGATGACGATCGACAATTCCGATCGCTCGGCGCCGGCCGCGGTGAACGACAGCCAGCTCTTGGAAATCTCCCGCCGCATCGAGCGCGAAGCCGGCTCAGTCTACCGCATCAACGGCCGCGATGTCCGTGCAAGAGATGTGCAGATCCTGTTCGCCGACGCCGCCACCGGCGCGCGGTCGCCGGCGCTGGTCCACCAGGGCAAGATCGGCGAGATCATCCAGGCCAAGCCCGAGCAGCGCCGCCGCGTGCTGGAAGACGCCGCCGGCGTGGCCGGCCTGCATGCCCGCCGCCACGAGGCGGAACTGCGGCTGAAGGCGGCCGAAACCAACCTCACCCGCGTCGAGGACGTGATCGGCCAGCTCACAGGCCAGATGGAAGGCCTGAAGAAGCAGGCGCGCCAGGCGATCCGCTACCGTGAGGTCGCGGCCAAGGTGCGCAAGTCCGAAGCCATGCTGTTCCATCTGCGCTGGATCGAGGCCAATGCCGACGTCAACGACGCCGCGCAGACCCATGATATCTCCGTGCGCGAGATGGCCGAGCGCACCCGCGAGCAGGCCGAATCCGCCCGCATCCAGGCGATCCGCGCTGCCGAACTGCCGGCGCTGCGCGATGCCGAGGCGCGCGCCGCCGCCGGCTTGCAGCGCCTGACCAACGCGCGCGAGATGCTCGACCGCGAGGAGCAGCGCGCCAAGGAGCGCGTCGGCGAGCTCGATCGCCGTCTCACCCAGTTCGCCCAGGACATCGCGCGCGAACAGCAGCAGACCTCGGATGCCGACATCGCGCTGCAGCGGCTCGACACGGAAGACGCCGAGCTGAAGGAAGAGATCAAGTCGCGCGTCGAGAAGCGCTCTGGCGTCGACGAGCGCGTCGCTGAGGCCGAGGAGATCCTGGCCGCGACCGAGCGTCAGTTCTCCGAGTTGACCACGCAGCTCGCCGATCTCACCGCCAAGCGCAACCAGCTCGAAGCCGGCGTGCGCACGCATCGCGATCGCCTCGCGCGGCTCGATCAGGAGATCGCCAGCGTCCAGGCCGAGGAATCCAGGCTCGCGCAGGAGACCGGCAATCTCGGCGACATCGACGCGCTGGCCGCTGCCATGGAGATGGCGCAGCAGACGCTCGCCGAGTCCGAGGCCGCCGTGCAGACCAGCGAGGCGCATCACGCCGCCGCGCGGCAGACGCTGGAAGCCTCGCGCAATCCGCTCACCGAAGCCGAGAAGCGCGTGCAGCGGCTCGAGACGGAAGCCCGCACCATCTCCAAGCTCGTCACGAGCGAGACCAAGAATCTGTGGCCGCCGATCATCGACGGCATCACCGTCGCCAAGGGCTATGAAAAGGCGATCGGCGCCGTGCTTGGCGACGACCTCGATGCGCCGGTGGATTCCTCCGCGCCGATGCGCTGGACCAATATAGGCGTGGCCGGCGAAGATCCGGCGCTGCCGGATGGCGTCGAGCGGCTGGCCGACCATGTCCAGGCGCCGCCGGAACTGGCGCGCCGCCTGGCCCAGATCGGCGTCGTCGCCAAGGAACGCGGCGCGGCGCTGGTGTCGCAGCTGAAGACCGGCCAGCGGCTGGTGTCGCTCGAAGGCGACGTCTGGCGCTGGGACGGCTTCGTCGCCGACGCGCATGCCCCGACCGGCGCCGCCCGCCGTCTTGCCGAGCGCGCCCGTCTTGTCGACATCGAGCACGAGCTGGAACAGGCCCGCATCGATGCCTCCACCAAGCGCCAGGCGCTGGAGACGGCTGAAGAGGAATTGCGCTCGGCGTCCGCCGCCGAGGGTGCCTCGCGCGAAGCCGTCCGCGCCGCCCGCCGCGAGGCCGACGCCGCGCGCGAACGTCATGCCGCCACCGAGCGCGAGATCAACCGCCACGCCGCGCGCAAATCGGCGCTGACCGAGGCGCACAGCCGCGTCGCCGCCGACCGCGCCGAGGCCGAAGCCGCGCATGAGAGCGCGGCTGCCGCGCTCGCCGAACTGCCGCCGGGTGTCGAGACCGAGGCCCAGCTCGCCGCGGTTCGCGCCGAGATCGACAACCAGCGCCGGGCCGCGGCGCAAGTCCGCGCCGAGGCGCAGGCGCTGGCCCGCGAGGCCGAGCTCGCCGACCGCCGCGTGCAGGCGATCGTTGCCGAGCGCAATGAGTGGCAGACCCGCAAGACCAGCGCCGCCTCGCAGGTCGAGACCGTCGAGGCGCGCATCGCCGAGGTGTCGGCCGAGCGCGAGGAACTCGCCAATGCGCCCGAAGTTTTCGCCGAGAAGCGCAGCGCGCTGATCACGGAGATCGAGCACGCCGAAGGCGATCGCCGCATCGCCGCCGACGCGCTGGCGACCGCGGAAGCCGCGATGGCGGAAACCGATCGCCTCGCCAAGGCCTCGCTCGAAGCGCTGTCCTCATCCCGCGAAGCTACCGCGCGCGCCGAGGAGCGTATGGAAGGCACCCGCCGCCGCCTCGCCGACATCGAGCGCGAGATCCACGACATGCTCGAGGTCGAGCCCAGCGCGGTCGTCGGCATGGCCGAGATCGAACCCGGCCAGGAGCTGCCGCCGGTCACGCAGGTCGAGGAAGAGCTCGAAAAGTTGCGCCGCGACCGCGAGCGGCTCGGCGCCGTCAATTTGCGTGCCGAGGAAGAGCTCAAGGAAGTCGAGACCCAGCACACCGCGCTGACCACCGAACGCGACGATCTGGTCGAAGCGATCAAGCGGCTGCGCCAGGGCATCCAGAGCCTCAACCGCGAGGCGCGCGAGCGCCTGCTGACCTCGTTCGAGACCGTTAACAACCACTTCAAGCGGCTGTTCACCGAGCTGTTCGGCGGCGGCGAAGCCGCGCTGCATCTGATCGAGAGCGACGATCCGCTCGAGGCCGGCCTCGAGATCATCGCCAAGCCGCCCGGCAAGAAGCCGCAGACGCTCTCGCTGCTCTCGGGCGGTGAGCAGGCGCTGACGGCGCTCGCGCTGATCTTCGCGGTGTTTCTGACCAACCCGTCGCCGATCTGCGTGCTGGACGAGGTCGACGCGCCGCTCGACGACCACAACGTCGAACGGTTCTGCACCCTGCTGAACGAGATGACCGGCTCGACCGAGACACGCTTCATCATCATCACGCACAATCCGATCACGATGGCGCGGATGAACCGGCTGTTCGGTGTCACCATGGCCGAGCGCGGCGTGTCGCAGCTGGTGTCGGTCGACCTGCAGGGCGCGGTGGACATCCTCGACCAGAACGTGGCTTAGGCGTAGCACCTACGCGTCGACGTCATTTTCTTGATACCCGCGCCTCCGCATCGTCATTGCGAGGAGCGATAGCGACGAAGCAATCCATGCCTCAGCACGCGGCGCTATGGATTGCTTCGCTCCGCTCGCAATGACGTGGGATAGTCCGTCACATGACCTCACCCGATCTCCCCGCCGAACTGCGCGCAGCCCTCAACGCCAGGCTCGAAGGCCTGTCGCGCAGCGACGCCGCCGGCCGCGCGGCGGTGATCTCGCAGACCTATCGCGAGGGCGGCGGCTCCTCGACGATCAGGACCGAGACCGATGCGCTGGCCTATGCGCTGGCGCGGATGCCGGCGACCTATGCCGCCGTCGCAGCGAGCCTCAACGCCCTGACGGAGATCAGGCCGGACTTCGCGCCGGCGCGCCTGCTCGATGTCGGTGCCGGTCCGGGGACCGCGACCTGGGCCGCCGCGGAAGCGTTCACGTCGCTGCGGGACTTCACCCTACTTGATGCCAACGGCGCGTTGCGGACGCTCGCCGAGGAGCTGTTTCACGGCAGCATTCGCCTGCACGACGCCAGCTATCAACGCGGCGAGGCGCGCGCCCTGCTCGACAAGGCCGAGCCCGCCGACCTCGTCGTCGCCAGCTACATGATCGGCGAACTCGGCGATGCCGAGCGCGGGGCGCTGGCCGATGCGCTGTGGTCGAAGACCAGCGACACGCTGCTGGTCGTCGAGCCCGGTACGCCCGCCGGCTATGCGCGGATCATCGCATTGCGCGCACGCCTGATCGCCGCCGGCGCGCACGTCGTGGCACCCTGCCCGCATGACGGTGGCTGTCCGCTGGTCGCGCCCGATTGGTGCCACTTCTCGCAGCGCCTGCAACGCTCGCGCGCGCACAAGCAGGTCAAGGGCGCGGAGCTACCCTTCGAGGACGAGCGCTTCGCCTATGTCGCGCTGAGCCGCGCGCGCGTTGAGAACAGGCCATCGCGCGTGCTGGCGCAGCCGGACGTCGGCAAGGTCGAGATCGCGGCGAAACTGTGCACGCCCGAGGGCGTATCGGTTGCGCGGATCCCGCGCCGTGCCAAAACCGATTACGCCCGCGCCCGGCGCTGGCGCTGGGGCGATGCGGTCTAGTTACGTCGTCCCGGCGAAGGCCGGGACCCATAACCACCGAGGTTTGTTGCGAGTGAAGCCGTCGCCGCTTGCGCCCCTTCCGCGGGCCGCGGCGTATGGGTCCCGGCCTTCGCCGGGACGATATTGAACTAATTTGCGGCCATCACCGACTAACGCTTGCCCACCTTTCCGCGGCGGGCTGCCCTGCGCCACGATCTTGGGCTACGGTGCCGCCGTCTCGTCCATCAGGAGCTGCCCCGTCATGTCGACCAGCTGGATCGTTATCGGCGTCATCGTGCTTCTCGTGCTGTTTGCATTCGGCGCCTACAACCGCCTCGTGGCGCTCAGCCAGCGGGTCGGACAGGCCTTTGCCGACATCGACGTGCAGCTCAAGCAGCGTCACGACCTGATCCCAAACCTGGTCGAGACCGTGAAGGGCTATGCTGCGCATGAGCGCGGCACGCTCGACGACGTCATCAAGGCGCGCAATTCGGCGATGTCGGCGCAGGGTCCGGCCCAGGTCTCGGCGGCGGAAAACCAGCTCTCCGGCGCGCTCGGCCGGCTGATCGCGCTGTCGGAGGCCTATCCGGACCTCAAGGCCAACGCCAATTTCCAGCAGCTCGCCTCCGAGCTCTCCGATCTCGAGAACAAGATCGCCGCCAGCCGCCGCTTCTTCAACAATGCGGTCCAGGAATACAACACCGGCATCCAGCAGATGCCGGCCGCGCTGTTCGCCGGCATGTTCGGCTTCACCCGCAAGGATTTCTTCGACCTCGGCGCCAGCCGCACGGAAGTCGAGGCGGCGCCCAGCGTGAAGTTCTGATTACTTCCTTCGAGATGACGCCCCTTCGGTCATTCCGGGGCGATGCAACGCATCGAACCCGGAATCTCATCTCACTCACTAATCTCGAGATTCCACAAAGCGCAATTGCGCATTGGGGTTCGCGCGTGCCGCGCGCCCCGGAATGACGGTGAGAGCGGACGCGCACCATGGCCGCCTATGGTCTCTACACGCATATCGCATCGAACAAGTTTCGTTCGATGCTGCTTCTTGCCGGCCTGTTCCTGCTGATCTACGTGCTGGTCTATGCCGGCGCGCTGGTCGCGGAGGTGATGATCGATAGCGGCCGCACCGTCGACTATTACCTGACGCGGGCCTTGCGCGACCTGGTCTCGGCCTTGCCGTGGGCGACGATCGCGGCAGCGGCCTGGATCGTGATCGCCTATTTCTTCCACCAGAAGATGATCGATGCCGTCACCGGCGGCGAGAGCGTGACGCGGCAGCAAGAGCCGCGGCTCTACAATCTCCTGGAAAATCTCTGCATCTCGCGCGGCATCCCGATGCCGAGGCTGAAGGTGATAGACAGCCCGGCGCTGAATGCGTTCGCGACCGGACTGAACCGGAGCCAATACGCCATCACCGCCACCACCGGCCTGTTGAAGGCGCTGAACGATAAGGAGATCGAGGCCGTGCTCGGCCACGAGCTCACCCATATCAAGAACGGCGACGTGCAGCTGATGGTGATCGCCGTGATCATCGCCGGCGTGGTCGGCTTCTTCGGCGAGCTGTTCTTCCGCCTGTTCACGAACCTGTCGTGGAACTCGAGCGGCGGCGGTGGCGGCTGGTCGTCATCCTCACGATCGTCGTCATCCTCCTCGGACCGCGACAGCAAGGGCTCCGGTGGCGGCGCGATCATCGTGATCATCATCGCGGTCGCGCTGATCGTGCTGGCCTGGCTGCTGTCGCAAGTGGTCAAGCTCGCGCTGTCGCGCTCGCGCGAATTCCTCGCCGATGCCGGATCGGTGGAGCTGACCAAGAACCCCGACGCGATGATCTCTGCACTGCGCAAGATCGAGAACCGCGGCGAGCTGCCGGACGCCACCTCGGCGGTGATGGAACTCTGCGTCGACAATCCGCGCGAGGGGTTTGCCGACCTGTTTGCCACCCATCCCTCGGTCAAGTCCCGGGTCGATGCCCTGGTGAAATACGCCGGCGGCCACGATCCCGGACCGCTGGCGCTGCCGGACGAGACGGAGCCGCAGGATGAGCCGTCCGCGGCGGGCGACCAGCCTCCGCCGGCGACCCATGGCCCATGGGGCGATACGCCGACGGCACAGCCGGACAATCCGCCGCCGCTGCCGGACACAACTCCGAGGCAGGGACCGTTTGGTCCGCTTCAAGGTCCGCTCCAGGGCCCTTGGGGCCCGCGCCGCTGACCGCTGTAGCGGTTTGATTTGACCATGATTGTCTCGGAAAACCGCTGCGCATTTTTCCGGATCATGGCCCTAGCTTACTCAGTCCATTAAGGAAATTCCCACCAAACCGATCGTGGACGCCTTAAGGAATTGAATTCTCCCTCGTTTCTGCCATGTTCGCGCCCAAAGCAGTGTGGGGACTTGCCGATCGCCATCGCGATCGGGAGCGCGCTTTAAGGGACTTCCATGGCAAAGCCGGTTGTGATCGTGGTGGGCGCCGACAAGGGCGGGGTCGGCAAGACCACCGTCTCGCGGACGCTCCTGGACTATTTCAGTGCCAATAACGTGCAGACCCGGGCGTTCGACACCGAATCGCCGCGCGGCACGCTGAAGCGCTTCCATCCTGACATCACCGAGATCGTCGACATGACGACGACCGCGGACCAGATGAAGATCTTCGACACGCTGAACTCGGGGCCCTCGGTTACCGTGATCGACGTCCGCGCCGGCCTGTTGTCGCCCGCGCTGGCCTCGCTGCGCGATATCGGCTTCCTCGACGCGGCGCGTTCCGGCCAGATCACCTTCGCCGTGTTCCATATCCTCGGCCCGTCGATCGCTTCGCTGGACGAGATCGCCGAAACCGCCAACTTCATGAGCGGCGCGAAATATTTCCTGGTGAAGAACTTCATCAACGACACCCAGTTCTTCCAGTGGGACCAGGCGACCTACAATTCCTACTTCCACCGCATCAAGGATGCCGTGGACCTGACCATCCCGAAGCTCAACGAAATGGCCTATGAGCAGGTCGAGGTCTCCTCGGTTCCGTTCCTGAAATTCGTCGCCAACAAGGGCATCAACGACGACGCCGCCAACTACTCCTTCGTGCTGCGCGGCTATGTCCGGCACTGGCTCGCCAATGTCTGGAGCGAGTACGACCGGATCAAGCTGACCGACCTGGTCGGCGCCAAGTCGGCCAAAGGCGAAAAATAGTCGGACCTTCGACCTTGATGGGGCTGGATTAGGCGAAAATTTGGCCTGATATAGCGGGCGATGTCATCGACGCCCGTTTACATCATCTGCTCGCCCCGCCCGCAGGTCGGCAAGACGCTGATCGCGCGGCTGCTCGGCGAATTCCTGCTGCTCAAGAACGGCGACGTGGTCTGCTACGACATCAATCTGAAGGAGCCGTCGCTGCTCGACTACCTGCCGCGGATCACCGAAACGGCAGATGTGATCGACACCTACGGCAAGATGCAGCTGATGGACCGCGTCATCGTCAATGACGGCATCGGCAAGGTGATCGACCTCGGCTACCACGCCTTCGACGAATTCTTCAAAATGTGCGACGAGATCGGGCTGATGAAGGAGGCGCTGCGCCGCCGCGTCTCACCCGTGATCCTGTACGTCGCCGATACCGACCGCGCCTCGGTGCGCGGCTACCAGACGCTGCTCGGCACGATCCCGCCGAATGCGCTGATCGTCATCGACAACGAGTTCGTGGTGCGCGGCGAGCTGCCGCCGGTCATGACCGCCAGCCGGGTGCTGCGCTTCCGCGCGCTGCCGGTGTTCCTGAAGACCTATATCGACCGGCTGAACTTCTCCTTCACCGGCTATCTGCGCCAGGAAAGGGATTCATCGACCGAGCTGCATCAATGGATCCGGCGGAATTACACGACGTTCCGCGATCTCGAATTGAGCATGCTGCTGCAGCGGGGATGACTCTGCTCCCTCGCCCCGCTCTTGCGGGGAGAGGGTCGGGGTGAGGGGCTGGTTCCGCAAATTCGACCGAGATTGGAGTGCGCGGAGAGTCCCCTCACCCGGATCGCATCTTCGATGCGATCCGGCCTCTCCCCGCACGCGGGGCGAGGCTAAGAGATCAATGCCCCTCGAACGCCATCAGCGTGCGCACCGGAACGTCCATCGCGCGCAGCTTGGCCGCGCCGCCGAGGTCAGGCAGGTCGACGATGAAGCAGGCGGCGACCACATTGGCGCCGATCTGGCGCAGCAGCTTCACCGCGCCCTCCGCGGTGCCGCCGGTCGCGATCAGATCGTCGACCAGGATCACGCGCTCGCCGGGCTGCACGGCGTCGGCATGCATCTCCATCTCGTCGATGCCGTATTCAAGCGAATAGGCAATCCGCACCGTGGTGTGCGGCAGCTTGCCCTTCTTGCGGATCGGCACGAAGCCGGCGGAGAGCTGATGCGCCACCGCGCCGCCGAGGATGAAGCCGCGGGCCTCGATGCCGGCGACCTTGTCGACCTTCGCCCCCGCCCAGGGATGCACCAGCTCATCGACCGCGCGGCGGAAGGCGCGAGCATCCGCCAGCAGCGTCGTGATGTCGCGAAACAGGATGCCCTTCTTCGGGTAGTCCGGGATGGTGCGAACGGTCGCCTTGATGTCGTGGTCGAAGGTCATTGGTCTCGCTCTGAGGGTCATTCCGGGGCGATGCGAAGCATCGAACCTGGAATCTCGAGATTCCGGGTCTGGTGCTAACGCACCATCCCGGAATGACGATGGTTAAACTTAGCCTTCACTTGCTACTCACATTAAGCCGGAATGCATTCTCGACAATGCGCAGGCCGACCTCGTTGCCGAGCGACATCAGCGATTCCGGATGGAATTGCACGCCGCCGACCGGCAGGGTCTTGTGCTCGATCACCATCGCGACACCGTCTTCGGTGGTCGCGGTCACCGCCAGCACCTCGGGCACGCTGTCGCGCTCGACATAGAGCGAGTGGTAGCGGCCGATCACGATCTCATTGGGCAGGTTCTGCATCAGCCGGCCACCACGCACCTGGACGCGCGAGGGACGGCCATGCGCGGGCTGGCCGAGCTGGCCAAGCTGGCCGCCGAAATACTCGCCGATCGCCTGCACGCCGAGGCAGACGCCGAAGATCGGCAGCTGCTTCTCCAGCGCGGTGTCGATGGTCTTCGCGATGCCGAAATCCTCCGGGCGCCCCGGCCCGGGCGACAGCACCAGGAGGTCCCAGCCCTTCTTCTTGAGCATGTCCTGGGCATGGATATGCCTGACCACGGTGACGTTGGCACCGACCTGGCGGAAGTAATCGGCCAGCATGTGCACGAAGCTGTCGTCGTGATCGATCAAGAGCACGTTCTTGCCGGAGCCGGTGGCGTCGGGCGCGAAATCCGACAGCGGCTTCGGCGGATCGCCGCGCAGCGCCTGGAACAGCGCCGCCGCCTTGACCTGGCACTCACGATCCTCGGCGGCGGGATCTGAATCGAACAGGCAGGTCGCGCCGACGCGCACCTCGGCGAGACCGTCCTTCATGCGGATGGTGCGGATGGTGAGCCCGGTGTTGATGCTGCCGTCGAAATTGACGCAGCCGATCGCGCCGGCATACCAGCGCCGCGGCGACCGCTCGTGATCCTCGACGAACTGCATCGCCCACAGTTTCGGCGCGCCGGTCACGGTCACGGCCCAGGCGTGGGTCAGGAAGGCGTCGAGCGAATCGAAGCCCGGCCGCAGCATGCCTTCGACGTGGTCGACGGTGTGGAACAGCTTTGAGTAGGTCTCGATCTGACGCCGCGCCAGCACCTTGATGGTGCCGGGCACGCAGACGCGCGCCTTGTCGTTGCGGTCGACGTCGGTGCACATGTTGAGCTCGAACTCGTCCTTCTCCGAGTTCAACAGCTTTCGGATCTGCTCGGCATCGCCGATCGAATCCGAACCTCGCGCGATGGTGCCCGAGATCGGGCAGGTCTCGACCCGGCGGCCATCGGAACGGACGAACATCTCCGGCGACGCCGAGACCAGGAATTCGCCGGCGCCGAGATTCATCAGCGCGCCGTAGGGCGACGGGTTGATGCGGCAGAGCCGCTGGAACACTTCCGCCGGCGAGCGCTCGCAGGGCTCGGCAAACAGCTGCCCGGGCACCGCCTCGAACAGATCGCCGCGGGCAAACGCCGCGCGCGCGACCTCGACGGTCGCCTGGTACTCGCCCGGGGCGTGATCGGCAAAGCCCTGCCGGCCGTTCCTGGCGTAGAGGCTCGGCGCGGTCTCCTGCGACAGGCCGGCGGTGGATTTGCCCTTCCACGCGAACTCGTAAGTGAGCGCCACGCCGCGGCCGGTGGCGCGGTCATAGGCCAAGAGGCGGTCCGGCACGTAGAGCACGATGTCGCGCTGGTCGGCCTCGCGGGCGCGCTTCTGCACGAGGTCCTCGATCTGGAACACGAGGTCGTAGGCGAAGGCGCCGAACAGGCCGAGCAGCGGATCGGCATTGGAGGTGAACGCCGCCACCATGTCGCGCACCAGCGACATCACGCTGGCGCGGCGGGTGCGCTGGTCTTCCTCGACCGGCGCGGCGCCGCGGATGATGTGGCCGGCGAGCCGCGTTGCGCTCCGCTCTGAGATCACGACGCAGGGCTCGCGCAGCACGTCGCCGAGGAAGGCGATCAGGACCTCGCCGCGCGGGTTCAGCGCCTGCAACGAGAAGTTCGTACCTGACGTCTCCAGCACCAGCGGCGGATCGGCAAAGCCGAGGTCAAAGCTCTCGTAGCGGCCCGGTACCGTCGTGCCCGAGGACAGCACCACGCCGCGGCGGCGGTCCAGTAGCGCGATCAAATCGTCGAGGCGGTTGGCGCCGCCGGTGAACTGCTCGACCACGCGCGCGACCGCAAGGCCGCCATTGGTCAGATATTCGCTTCGAGCCGGCAGGGAGAAGACTGTCCTGTTCATGTGATCCTCTTACGAGACTTGCCGAGAGAGCGCCACACAGGACAAACGAAGGGCAAATAAACTAACCATCGGTCGCACTGCGATGGCGACCTTCGACGTTTGTGAAAAAAGAAAACGCACCGGCCACCTATGAGAAGGTGGGCCACCAACGACGGGATGGGCTGGCAACGGTGCTCATGCCCGTTACTCACCACCCGGCGCGGGCCGTGTCAAGGGATGGCCCGGCAGCCCTGCCCCAAGGCGGGACGCCCCCTGGACGGCATTTTCGGGGTTTGAAGGGGCAAGAAACCGCGTAGCATTTGCCGAAATGGCGGCCGGCCGGCCGCCCAAAAAACAGACAGATAGCGGAGGCGCAGATGGCGATTTTGGGTCTCGGATATGCCGGCTTCGGCTCCGACGCGCTCGACGACTGGCGGCAGTTCGGCACCGGCCTCGTCGGGCTGCAGGCGGTCGAACGCGGCAACTCGTTGCTCGCGTTCCGGATGGACGACCGCAAGCAGCGCATCGTGATCGACCGCGCCCAGGGCGAAGGCACCCGGTTCTTCGGCTGGGAGGTGGCTGACCGTGCGGCCCTCGACGCGCTGGCGGCACGGCTGGAGCGCGCCGGCGTCGCGGTGACATCAGAGCCGCAGGCGCTCGTAGATAGCAGGCGGGTGCGCGGTTTGATCTCGTTTCGGGATCCCGCCGGCAACCGCCTCGAGGCGTTTCATGGCGCCGAGATCGACGACACGCCGTTCAGGCCGGGGCGCTCGATCTCCGGCTTCCGCACCGGGCCGCTCGGCCTCGGCCACGTCGTGCTGACCGTCGAGCACATCGCCCCGGTGATGAGCTTCTATGTCGACGTGCTCGGCTTCGGCCTCAGCGACTACATCGAAAAACCGTTCCGCGCCTATTTCTTCCACGTCAATGCTCGCCACCACTCGCTGGCGCTGATCGAGACCGGCACGAACGGCATGCATCATCTGATGGTCGAGCTGTTCTCACTCGACGATGTCGGCCAAGCCTATGACGTCGCGCAGCAGGAAGACCGGGTCAACGTCACGCTCGGCCGTCACACCAACGATCTGATGACGTCGTTCTACGCCAGGTCGCCGTCCGCCTTCATGGTCGAGTGCGGCTGGGGCGGCCGCGAGATCGATCCGGTGAACTGGACACCGTTCGAGATGCATGACGGCCCGAGCCTGTGGGGCCACGAGCGGGTCTGGCTGTCGCCGGAGGACCGCGCTGTCGCGCGCGAGATGCGGATGCGCGCCGCCGCCGAGGGCAAGCGCGCACCGGTGCAGGTGATGGAAGGCAATTTCAGGCTGATGTCCGGGACCTGCCCGTGGTGGGACGGGGTGAAGGAAAGTTAAGTCTCGCCGTCGTCCCTGCCTAGTGCGCAATTGCGCACGGGAGGAGGGACCCATAACCACAGGGCCTAGTTATTTGGCGAGATGACTGCCAGCGTGCCCATTGCAAAAGCCACGGCGTATGGGTCCCGGCCTTCGCCGGGACGACGCCGGTGGTTTTGGCAATCGCCTTACCCCAGGTGCTTCTTGAAGAAGTCCGTGGCGCGGCCCCAGGCGAGTTCGGCGGCCTCGCGGTCGTGCACCGACTGGCGCTGCTCGTTGACGAAGGCGTGCTCGGCGTCATAGCGGAACAGCTCGAGCGATTTGCCGGCGGCCTTCATCGCCTTCTCGAAATTGCTGACGAGCTCCGGCGTGCACCAATCGTCCTTGTTGGCGAAATGCGCCTGCAGCGGAATCCTGACATCGGCGGGCTTGGCGGCCTGCTCCGGCGGGATGCCGTAGAACACGACGCCCGCGGTCAATTCCGGCACGTGCACCGAGCCGATGATGGTCACCGCGCCGCCGAGGCAGAAGCCGGTCAGGCCGACCTTGGCGCCGTTCTTGGCGAGATACTGCGCGGCGCCACGCACCGTCTGCGTGGTGGCGTCCATGAAGTCGAGCGAATTCATCTCTTTGCCGGCGGCGTCGGTGTCGTGATACGGCACCACCTTGCCCTTGTAGAGATCGGGCGCCAGCGCATCGAAGCCGGCCACCGCGAAGCGGTCGCACAGGCCCCTGATCTGGTCCGACAGGCCCCACCATTCCTGGATCACCACGACACCGGGCGCGTTGCCGCGCGCCGCATTGGCGAGATAGCCCGACGCATCCTTGCCGTCCGGACGCTTGAAGCTGATGCTGGTACCCATGAGTTCCTCCGCAATGTTTGCCGGCTGATTGGCCGGCATCTTGTCCGCACTCGGCGGCCGACGCAATTGACGACACTGTCATTCCGGGTTCGATGCTACCGCATCGCCCCGAATGACGGAGAGATTGCAAACAAAAAAGCCCCCGAAGGGGCTTTTTCAAACTCGCTATGCCGTACCCGAGATCAGTGGGCGTTGGCCCAGACCTTGCGCTTGGTGAAGTACATCAGGAAGGCGAAGACGACCAAGAAGAAGAACACCTGCATGCCGATCCGCTTGCGCTCCTCCATGTGCGGCTCGGCGGCCCACATCAGGAACGTGGTGACGTCATGCGCGTACTGCTTGACTGTCGCGGGCGAGCCGTCGTCGAAGGTCACCTGACCGTCGGACAGCGGCTTCGGCATCTTGATGGCGTGGCCGGGGAAGTACTTGTTGTAATACGAGCCCTCCGGGATCGTGACGCCGGCCGGAGCCTTGTCCTCGAAGCCCTGCAGGATGGCGTCGACGTAGTCGGGTCCCTGCTCCTGGTACTGGGTGAAGAAGTCGATCGCGAACTGCGGGAAGCCGCGCTTGTAGGACCGCGCCTTGGTGATCAGGGAGAGGTCGGGCGGCGCCGCGCCGCCATTGGCCGCGCGCGCGGCCTGCTCGTTCGGGAACGGCGACGGGAAGTAATCCGCCGGGCGGCCCGGACGCTCGAACATCTCGCCCTGGTCGTTCGGGCCGTCCTTGATCTTGTACTCGGACGCGAACGCCGCCGCCTGCGCCGGCGAATAGCCGGGACCGCCGGGATCGGCGAGGTTGCGGAACGCGACATAGGACAGGCCGTGACAGGCGGCACAGACTTCCTTGTAGACCTTCAAGCCGCGCTGCAGCGAGCCACGGTCATAGGTGCCGAAAGGACCGGAGAACGACCACTTCTGGGCCGGCGGCGCGTTGCCACCCTCCTCGGCCTTGGCGTTCTGGGTGCCGCCGACGAGCAGGCTGCCGGCCACGACCATCGCGAGCATCACAGAGGCCGCGGTCGCGGCCCTGCCCTTGCTCTTCGCCAGCACGTCGTCGGCGATCGAGTTCGGCACCGGACGCGGCGTCTCGATGCGGGCGAGCAGCGGCAGCACAATCAGGAAGTAGGCGAAGTAGCAGACCGTCAGGATGCGGCCGGCGATCACATAGATGCCTTCCGGCGGCTGCGAGCCGAGGTAACCGAGCAGGATGCAGACCACCACGAATATCCAGAAGAACTGCTTGGCCAGCGGGCGATACTTCGACGAACGGGTCCGTGCGCTGTCGAGCCAGGGCAGGAAGCACAGGATGATGATCGCCGAGAACATCGCCACGACGCCGGCGAGCTTGTTCGGGATCGAACGCAGGATCGCGTAGAACGGCAGGTAGTACCATTCAGGCACGATGTGCGCCGGCGTCACGCCCGGGTTCGCCGGGATGTAGTTGTCGGCGTCGCCGAGATAGTTCGGCATGTAGAAGATGAACCAGGCGAAGAAGATCAGGAAGCAGGACACGCCGAACATGTCCTTGATCGTCGCATACGGCGTGAACGCAACGGTATCCTTCTCGGTCTTGGCCTCGACGCCGGCCGGGTTGTTCTGACCGGCGACGTGCAGCGCCCAGACGTGCAGCACGACCACGCCGGCGATCACGAACGGGAGCAGATAGTGCAGCGAGAAGAAGCGGTTCAGCGTCGGGTTGCCGACCGAATAGCCGCCCCACAGCAGGGTCACGATGCTCTCGCCGAAATAGGGCACGGCCGAGAACAGATTGGTGATGACGGTGGCGCCCCAGAAGCTCATCTGGCCCCACGGCAGCACGTAGCCCATGAAGCCCGTCGCCATCATCAGGAGGTAGATGATGACGCCGAGGATCCACAGCACCTCACGCGGCTCCTTGTACGACCCGTAATAGAGGCCGCGGAACATATGGATGTAGACGGCGAAGAAGAACATCGACGCGCCGCACGCATGCATGTTGCGCAGCAGCCAGCCGTAATTGACGTCGCGGACGATCAGTTCGACCGACTTGAAGGCGAGGTCGGCGTGCGGCGTGTAGTGCATCGCCAGGATCACGCCGGTCAGGATCTGCAGCGCCAGCATCATCGAAAGGATGGCGCCGAAGGTCCACCAGTAGTTCAGGTTGCGCGGCGTCGGATAGGCCACGAACGAGGAGTGGATCAGGCCGAAGATCGGAAGGCGCCGTTCGATCCACTTCAAGGCGGGGTTGCTCGGTTGGAAATCAGATGGTCCGCTCATTGATGCGATCCTGAAGAAGAAAAACGACGCGATGGGTCCAAGTGGAAGCTGAAATCCCGGAGGGGCCGGGACTTAGCCGATCTGGATTTTGGTGTCGGAAAGGAAGGCGTAAGGCGGCACCGCCAGGTTGGCGGGCGCCGGCCCCTGGCGGATACGACCGGAGGAGTCGTACTGCGAGCCGTGGCAGGGGCAGAAGAAGCCGTCGTAATTGCCTTCATGGGCGATCGGGATGCAGCCGAGATGGGTGCAGATGCCGATCACAACCAGCCACTGGTCGTGGCCGGCCTTGACGCGGGCCGAGTCGGGCTGCGGATCGGGCAGGCTCGACAGCGCCACGCTCTGGGCCTCCTGGATCTGCTTCTTGGTGCGATGGCTGATGTAGATCGGCTTGCCGCGCCAGAAGACCTTGATGTCCTGGCCCTCGGCGATCGGCGTAAGATCGACCTCGATCGGCGCGCCGGCCGCGATCGTCGCGGCATCCGGGTTCATCTGCGCAACAAGCGGCCAGACGGTGGCGGCTGCGCCGACCGCGGCGGCAGCTCCGGTTGCAACAAAGAGAAAATCACGGCGTGTCGGATGGTCCGCCGAAGACGCTGTCGTCACGATTCCTAGCCCTTTCTTTTCTGCAGCCGGTGGAACCGCCCTGGAGACGCAGGACGCGCCCCAAGAAAGGCTGCCGGCGCCCGCGGCCCCCGCGGCGGCAGAAAACCGCTATTCCCCACCCCAAATGGCGGAACAGCAGTCCAGAATCGTTCTATTGGCACCCTTGCCGGACGAGCGCAAGCCCGCTATCGGCTCGCACACGTGCAATGCACGAAATCCGCGCCGAGCGATGTTTTATTGAGACAATTTCATCCGGATTTCACAGGCCGCCCGCACCATGCAGATCGCGCTGTTCCAGCCCGACATTCCCCAGAATACAGGGACGATTCTGCGCCTCTGCGCCTGCCTGGACGTGGCAGCCCATATCATCGAACCGGCGGGCTTCGACACCTCGGACCGGAATTTCCGGCGGGCGGGTATGGACTATCTCGACCATGTGCGGTTGAAGCGTCACGACTCATGGTCGAAATTCGAGGAATGGCGGGCCGAGGCCGGATGCCGGCTGGTGCTGTTCACGACAAGGGCGGCGAAATCCTATCTTGATTTCGCCTATACGGCCTCCGATGTCCTGCTGTTCGGGCGCGAGACGGCAGGGGTGACCGATGCGGTGGTGGCCGCCGCAGATGCGCGGCTGGTGATTCCGATCCGGCCGACCATGCGTTCGCTCAATGTGGCCGTCACGGCGGCCATGGCCGTCGGCGAGGCGCTGCGGCAGACCGGTTCAGGAAGCGCCGGTTCGGGAATTGCCGGTTCGGCAACTTAAGGGATTTTTGGTGAGCTACGCGGTCAAGGAGATCTTTCTCACCCTGCAGGGCGAAGGCGCCCATGCGGGCCGCGCTTCCGTGTTCTGCCGCTTCGCCGGCTGCAACCTCTGGAGCGGCCGCGAGCAGGACCGCGCCGGCGCTGTCTGCAAGTTCTGCGACACCGATTTCGTCGGCACCGACGGCACGCTGGGCGGCCGTTATGCGACCGCGGAAGAGCTTGGCGGCACCATTGCCGCGCAATGGACAGGAGGCGAGGCCGACCGCTACGTCGTCCTGACTGGGGGCGAACCGCTGCTGCAGGTCGACGCGGCCTTGATCGATGCCCTGCACGGCCACGGCTTTGCGATCGCGATCGAGACCAACGGCACCATCGTCCCGCCCGACGGGCTCGACTGGATCTGCGTCAGTCCCAAGGCTGCAGCCGAGCTCGTGGTGCGCAAGGGGCACGAGCTCAAACTGGTCTATCCGCAGGTGGAGAACACACCGGAGGATTTCGCAGGCCTCGCCTTCGAGCGCTTCTCGCTGCAGCCGATGGACGGCCCCGACGTGATCGAGAATACCGAGCGGGCGATCGCCTATTGCCTGAAGCACCCGCAGTGGCGCCTTAGCGTGCAGACGCACAAGACGCTCGGGATTAGATGAACTAACAGAATCGGATTGTTGAACGAGATGTGGGAATTGACGAAAGCGTTTCGGTTCGAGGCTGCGCACGCGCTGTCCGGAACGACCTTTGGCACCGCCAGCGAGGAGATTCACGGCCACTCCTTTCGCGCCGAAGTCACCGTGCGCGGCACGCCCGATCCGAAAACCGGGATGGTAGTCGATCTCGGCCTGCTCGAACGCGCGATGGCCGAGGTGCAGAAGACGCTCGACCACAAGTTCCTGAACAAGATCGAGGCGATCGGCGTGCCGACGCTGGAGAATCTGTCGCGCTTCATCTGGGAGCGGTTGCAACACGCAGGCAAGCTGACCCGCGTCAGCGTCCATCGCGACAGCTGCAACGAGAGCTGCACATACTTCGGCCCGCAAGGTTAGTCATGCTGCCAACAGACCCCGCCATCATCGAGGACCGCAAGGCGCGTGCGCGCGGCTGGTTCGAGGCGCTGCGCAACGACATCTGCGCGGCCTTCGAGAAGCTCGAGGACGACGCCCCGTCCACGCTTTATCCCGGCGCCGCCGGCCGGTTCGCGCGGACCCCCTGGGACCGCACCGACCACACCGGCAAGCCGGGCGGCGGCGGCGTGATGTCGATCATGAAGGGCCGGCTGTTCGAGAAGGTCGGCGTGCACTGCTCGACCGTGCACGGCGAGTTCGCCCCCGAATTCCGCGCGCAGATTCCAGGTGCCGCCGACGATCCACGATTTTGGGCGTCGGGCATTTCGCTGATCGCGCATCTGCGCAATCCGAATGTGCCCGCCGTGCACATGAACACCCGCTTCGTCGTCACCACCAAGGCGTGGTTCGGCGGCGGCGCCGACCTGACGCCGGTGCTGAACCGCCGACGCACCCAGGAGGACCCCGATACGGTCGCCTTCCATGCCGCGATGAAAGAAGCGTGCAGCGGGCCGAACGGCGTTGCCGACTACGACAAGTACAAGAAATGGTGCGACGAGTATTTCTATCTGCCGCACCGCAAGGAAGCCCGCGGCATCGGCGGCATCTTCTATGACTGGCACGACAGCGGCGACTGGGAAGCCGATCTCGCCTTCACCCAGGACGTCGGGCGCAGCTTCCTGAAGATCTATCCCGACCTGGTGCGGCGCAATTTCGCGGCCGCCTGGAGCGCGGAGGATCGTGACGAGCAGTTGGTCCGCCGCGGACGCTATGTCGAGTTCAACCTGCTCTATGACCGCGGCACGATCTTCGGCCTGAAGACCGGCGGCAATGTGGATTCGATCCTGTCGTCGCTGCCGCCGGAGGTGAAATGGCCGTGATGAACCTGCCGCGCGCGATGCTGATCGACATGGATGACACCATCCTGTCGGCCTATGGACGCCCCGAGATCGCCTGGAACACGATCACCACGGAGTTCGCCGCGGAGCTGGCGCCCCTGCCCCCGGATCAGGTCGCGACGGCGCTGTTGGCCTACGCGAGGCAATTCTGGTCGACCGCCGAGCCGATCTGGCGGATCAAGCTCGGCGAGGCGCGGCGGCTCACCGTGAAGGGCGGCTTCGCGGCGCTTGCGGCGGCCGGTCACCGCGCGCTGCCCGACGATCTCGCCGACCGCATCGCCGATCGCTTCACTGCCTACCGCGAGGAGGAGATGTTCGTCTTCCCCGGCGCGCATGAAGCGATCGATGCGTTGAAGGCGCTTGGCATCAAGCTCGCGCTGGTCACCAACGGCGCCGCCGACATGCAGCGCGCCAAGGTCGAGCGCTTCGCGCTCGGCCATCGTTTCGATCACATCCAGATCGAGGGCGAGCACGGCTTCGGCAAGCCGGAGGAGCGCGCCTACCTGCACGCGATGGAAGCGCTCGGCGTCACCGCACCGGACACCTGGATGATCGGCGACAATCTCGAGTGGGAAGTCGTGGCGCCGCAGCGGCTTGGCATCTATGCGATCTGGATGGACGTGCACGGTGTCGGGCTGCCGCCGGGATCGACCATCAAGCCCGACCGCATCATCCGCTCGCTGAGCGAACTGGTTCCTGCCGCGCGCAAATAGCGCATCGCGGCCGTTTTCCACGTCAATTCCATTGAAGCTGGCGCCGGCCGTGATTTGGCTGTCATCACCGGTCGCTAGCCTGCCGCCCGCGTCATCCAGCGCGGAGGGAAAATCATGGAACTGAAACCAGGCGATGTTGTCATGCTGAAGTCCGGCGGCCATCCGATCACGGTCGTCGAAATCGACGAGGACAAGGTCGCGTGCCTGTGGATGGGTACGGACGGCGATCTGTTTCGCGAAACCTTGCCGCTTGTCGCACTCGAATCGACCGAGCTCGATCCGGAGGACGATGAAGAGGAAGACGACGAAGACGAGGACGACGCGGAAGAAGAGGACGACGAGGACGAAGACGACGACGGCGACCGCAAGAAGAAGCGCAAGGCGGCGTGAGATCCGTTGGCGCGATGCTGACTGGCAGATGCCGGCAGCATCGCCTCCATGCGACGTTCGACCGATCGTCGTTCAGCCAATCGTCACCGTGCCGCCGCTGATCACGGCGGCATCGAGACGTCGGCGAGAAAACTCAGAGAAAACTCAAAGAGAATTCAAAGCCGATGGTCGCGGGTGAAACGGGCCGCGGTCTGGTCGGCGATATCGGACAGTATCTTCGGCTCCAGCGGAAAGTCCGCGGCCAACCAGGCATCCTCCGCGAGGGTCAGGACATGTCCGAGCGCCGGTCCCTCGGCAATGCCGCGCGCGATGAAATCCGATGCCCGCAACGGAAAGTGCGGCGCGCGCCAGCGCTCTGGCAGCGTGGCGAGCTCGCGCCACTGATCGACATCGCGGCCCGCGCCGGTTCGCGCCCAGGCCAATAGCACCCGGTCGCGATACGGCTCCTCGTCGAGCCGGTACAGCCTGCGCCTGGCATGCGCCTCGTCCATGCCGGGCAGGCGCCACCAGCGATGGCCCATCGAATCGAGCGCCTTGGCCTCGGCGTTGGAGAGCCGCAGCCGGCTGGCGATACGCCGCGCGTCCTCGGTCACGGCGACCGTCAGCGCGGCGAGCCTTCGCATCGCGCTCGGCGCGAGCTTCATCAGTTGCTCGATCTCGATCATCGCCGCGAATGGCCCGGTATAGGCGACGCCGCCGAACAGCGGCTGCAGCAAACCACCGTCACCCATCGCGACAACTGCACTTGCGGCGCCGTTCGCGACCACGAGCTTGAGCATCTCCATGCGGATCCGCTCGGCCGACAGGCCGCTCAAACCGGCGCGCCCGCCGATGCAGGCGAGATAGCCGGCGCGATCGACCTCGCCCGCGCCATAGGCGGCATGGAAACGGAAGAAGCGCAGGATGCGCAGATAGTCCTCGGCAATCCGCTGCGCGGGATCGCCGATGAAGCGCACCCGCCTCGCCTCGATGTCGGCGAGGCCGCCGACGTGATCGTGCACGACGCCCGAAGCGTCGACCGACAGGCCGTTGATGGTGAAGTCGCGCCGCTCGGCGTCACGCACCCAGTCGCGACCGAACGCCACCCTGGCCTTGCGGCCATAGGTCTCGGTATCCTCGCGCAGCGTCGTCACCTCGAAGGGCTGGCTGTCGACGACCAGGGTCACCGTGCCGTGCTCGATGCCGGTCGGCACGCTCTTGATGCCCGCCCGCTTGGCGCGGCGGATCACCTCCTCCGGCAGCGCCGTGGTGGCGATGTCGATGTCGGCGAGCGGAATCTGCATCAAGGCGTTGCGCACGGCCCCGCCGATCACCCGCGCTTCCTCGCCGTCGGCATTGAGCAGGCCGAGCACGCGCGCCGCAGGCCCGGAAGCGAGCCATGGCGCGTCGGACAACAGGCGCACCTCGCTCATTTCTCAACTCCCGGCACCAGCTTGCCGTTCTCGATATGGGCAGGAACGTAGGTCGAATTCGGCGGCGCGCCAGTCAATTCGGCCAGCAGCACGAAGCTCACGATGACCATCACCAGCGCCACCAGCGTCAGCTTTGCGATCATGTCGAGCGGCCATGACGCCGGCAGCGTCACGCCGGACCGCGTCGCGATGAGGAAGATGGCATAGACCGCGAAGGGGATCAGAAAGATTCCGATCTCGGTCAATACCGTGCGGATCATGACAGATAGATCCGCTCATACAGCACGCGCAGGATGCCGGCGGTCGCGCCCCAGATGTAGCGCTCGGCGAACGGCATCGCGTAATAGGATCGGTCCATGCCGCGGAATTCCTTGGTGTGGATCTGATGATTCTCGGGATTCATCAGGAAGGCGAGCGGCACCTCGAACGCATCGACCACCTCCGCCTCGTTGATCGCAAGCGTGAATCCCGGCTTCACCTTGGCGACCGTCGGCAGAATGCGGAAGCCGAACGCGGTGCCATAAAGGTCGAGATAGCCGACCGGGTCGATGAATTCCCGCTTCAGTCCGACTTCCTCGCAAGCCTCGCGCAGCGCGGCATCGAGCGGCGAGGCGTCGGTGGCGTCGATCTTGCCGCCGGGAAACGAGATCTGGCCGGCATGGCTCGACAGATTGGGTGAGCGCTGCGTCAACAGCACGGTCGGCTCGGGGTGATCGACCACCGGGATCAGCACCGCGGCCGGCCGCACCGGCTGCTCCTGCGCCACGATCTCGAGCATGCGGTCGTTGCCGGAGTCTCCGGTGCGCGGAATGATATGCGGATCGACCAGGCCCGGCGGCACATCGAAAGTGAGCCGCGTGCGGGCCCGCGCGAAGAATTCCGTCGAGCTGATCGTCGCCGGCTCCACCTTCAGCAACGGCTCGTTCAAAGTGCGTCCCTCACCTGACTGGCATCGGCCATCGCGAAGAACTCGCCGCCGGACTCGATGCCGAACATCTCCTGACCATCGACCATCCGCTGCTCGCCCATGTCAACCAGATCGTAATAGAGCGCGCGGGTGACCTTGGCCCACAAATCGGCGCGGACATGCAGATAGGGCGTCAATCCGCCGTCCTCGGCCGCCTCGAATCTGAGGCCGTGGCCTTTTTCGCAATCGACCCAATCGTCGACATTGGTGCGGAACCTGAGCAGGCGGCCGCGCGCGTCTTCCCCGGTCTGCATTTCCACGGCAAGGAATGGCGCGTCATCGACGCGGATGCCGACCTTCTCCACCGGTGTCACGAGAAAGTGCTTGCCGTCCTCGCGCTTCAGGATCGTGGAGAACAGCCGCACCAGCGCGGGGCGGCCGATCGGCGTTCCCATGTAGAACCAGGTGCCGTCAGGCGCGATTCGCATGTCGAGATCGCCGCAGAATGGCGGATTCCACAGGTGAACCGGCGGCAGACCCTTGCGTCCGGCCGGACCCGATGTCGCAGCTTGATTGGCGGCCGTGGTGAGCCCTTCGAGACCCTTGCTCCCGAGGCCCGTAGTTTCCCTGCCGGAATCGCTCTGCCCTTGCTTCGCCATTGTTTGCCTTAAGGTTTCCTACCTTCAATCTGGCACGTTTGGTGCACATATCCTGAGATGTGGTCGGGATGTCATCCTCGCCACATCGTGATGCCGTTCATACCCTGAAACACCGATAAGGTGGGGATAGTTTAATTCAACGAATACATGGCCTTCGCTCAGGTTTAGCATGAGGGCCGAGATGACGACAGATGATGACGACGCGCCGACGTGCGCGCATCGTCAAGAAGGAGCGGATCGAATGGCTGGTGCAGACAGCGTCGAGAAACTGGAGGATGTGATCGTCCGTTCGGCCGAGCAGGTCGCGGGCCAGATCAAGGCCGCCAAGGAAGCGGTCTCGACCGTCATCTTCGGCCAGGACCAAGTGATCGAAAACACCCTGGTGACGATCCTGTCCGGCGGCCACGCGCTGTTGATCGGCGTGCCCGGCCTCGCCAAGACCAAGCTGGTCGAGACCCTCGGCGTCACGCTCGGCCTCGATGCCAAGCGCATTCAGTTCACCCCCGACCTGATGCCGTCGGACATTCTCGGCGCCGAAGTGCTCGACGAGAGCTCGGCGGGCAAGCGTTCGTTTCGCTTCATCGCAGGTCCGGTGTTCGCGCAGTTGCTGATGGCCGACGAGATCAACCGCGCCAGCCCGCGCACCCAGTCGGCGCTGCTGCAAGCCATGCAGGAGCAGCACATCACCATTGCCGGCGCGCGGCATGATTTGCCAAAGCCGTTCCACGTGCTCGCGACGCAGAACCCGCTCGAGCAGGAAGGCACCTATCCGCTGCCCGAGGCGCAACTCGACCGCTTCCTGATGGAAATCGACGTCGACTATCCCGATCGCGACGCCGAGCGGCGCATCCTGTTCGAAACCACCGGCGCCGAAGAGGCCGCGGCCAAGCCGTCGATGGACGCCGAGACGTTGCTCACCGCGCAACGTCTGGTACGGCGCCTGCCGGTCGGTGATTCCGTGGTCGAGGCGATCCTGACGCTGGTCCGCGCCGCGCGTCCCGGCACCGAGGGCGGCGAGGCCGGCAAGCTGATCGCCTGGGGCCCGGGTCCCCGCGCCAGCCAGGCTTTGATGCTCGCGGTGCGCGCCCGTGCATTGCTCGACGGGAGACTCGCGCCGTCGATCGACGACGTGCTCGATCTCGCCGAGCCCGTGCTCAAGCACCGCATGGCGCTGACGTTCTCGGCGCGCGCCGAGGGCCGCACCATTCCCGACGTGATCAAGCAACTGAAGACCCGGATCGGTTGATGGCCGCAGACAACAGGCACCAGAACGAGGAGATCCTTGCGGTTCGACGTGCCGATGGCGAAAGCCGAACGCTCGCCGCATCGCTGCCGCGTCTGGTGCTTGAGGCCCGCCGTGTCGCTGCCAACGTCATCCATGGCCTGCACGGCCGCCGCCGCGCCGGCTCGGGCGAGAATTTCTGGCAATACCGCCGCTTCGTCTCCGGCGAGCCGTCGCAGCGCGTCGACTGGCGCCGCTCGGCACGCGACGACCATCTCTATGTCCGCGAGCAGGAGTGGGAAGCCGCGCACACGGTGTGGATCTGGCCGGACCGCTCGCCGTCAATGGCCTTTGCCTCGCGCGAGGCGCGCGACAGCAAGCTGGAGCGCGGACTGATCGTAGCCTTCGCGCTCGCAGAGTTGCTCGTTGCGGGCGGAGAACGCGTCGGCATTCCCGGCCTGCTGAACCCGACCGCAAGCCTCAACGTGATCGACAAGATGGCGGAAGCGATGTTGCACGACGAGACGACGCGCGCGAGCCTGCCGCCGTCCTTCGTGCCATCGTCGCTGGCCGAAGTCGTCGTGTTGTCGGATTTCTGGTCGCCGATCACGGAGATCACGGCGATGCTGGCCGGGCTTTCCTCCTCCGGCGCGCACGGCACCCTGATCCAGGTCGTCGATCCCGCCGAAGAGACCTTCCCCTATTCCGG
The DNA here is from genome assembly GCF_054058795.1 of Bradyrhizobium sp. USDA 4506. NCBI lineage: Bacteria > Pseudomonadati > Pseudomonadota > Alphaproteobacteria > Hyphomicrobiales > Nitrobacteraceae > Bradyrhizobium > Bradyrhizobium sp. USDA 4506. Next base: position 5,322,471 of record NZ_JBSSBM010000002.1, read on the forward strand.
CCGGGTCGAATTCGTCGAGCCGGAGATCGGCAGCGTCATCACCGCGGGCCGCGCCGAGAGCTGGGCGAGCGATTATGTCGCCCGGGTCGCGCTGCATCGCGACCAGATCCGCGGCGAGACCAATCGGCTCGACTGGCTGTTCTCGACCCACACCACCAGCCGCTCCGCGGCCGAGCTGCTGCTGTTCCTGCATGCCGGCATGATGGTGAGCAAGGGCGGTGGCCGCTCAATAGTCAAGGCGGGACGCAGCGCATGATCGCAGGCCTCCCCCTCTCCTTCGCCGAACCGCTGCTGCTGCTGGGGCTGGTCAGCCTGCCGGCGCTGTGGTGGCTGTTGCGCGTGATGCCGCCGCGGCCGCGCCGGATCGAATTCCCACCGACGCGGCTGTTGTTCGACATCGCGCCCAAGGAGGAGACGCCGTCGCGCACGCCGTGGTGGCTGACGCTGCTGCGGCTCGCCGCCGCCGCGCTCGTCATCTTCGCCGCTGCCGGCCCGATCTGGAATCCGCAGACCGGCGTTGCCGCCGGTAAATTGCCGCTGGTGATCCTGCTCGACGACGGCTGGAGCGCGGCCTCGAGCTGGGACGCGCGGATCAGGGCCGCGGACGAACTGATCGCCAACGCCGACAGCGACCGCCGCGGCGTCGCGCTGGTGCCGCTGTCCGAGCCCGCGCGCGACATTACGCTGATGCCGGCCGGCGCCGCGCGCGTCGCGCTGCGCCAGCTCGCGCCGAAGCCCTACTCGGTCGATCGGGTTGAAACCCTCGGCGCTCTTGGACGTTTCCTCAAATCGACCGGCGACTGCGACATCGCCTGGCTGTCCGACGGCGTCGACACCGGACGCGGCAGCGAATTCACCGAGGGGCTCGGCAAGGTGATCGAAAGCCGCAATCTGACGATCTATGCGGGCGGAGCGCAGTCGGCGCAGGCGCTGGTCGCGGCCGAGAACGCCGCCGCCAAGATGACGGTGAAGGTGCTGCGCACCGAGAGCGGCATCGCGGCGGGAACGGTGCGCGCGGTCGACGCCAAGGGCTCGCCGATCGGCGAGGCGCGCTACACATTCGGACCGCAGGATCGCGAGACCGAAGCCGCCTTCGATCTTCCGGTCGAGTTGCGCAACGACATCGCACGGCTCGAAATTTCCGGCGAGCATTCGGCCGGCGCCGTGCAGCTGCTCGACCGGCGCTGGCGCCGCCGCGCCATCGGCGTGGTCTCGGGTGCGAGTAACGACACCGCGCAGCCACTGTTGGCGTCGACCTTCTATCTCTCGCGCGCGCTATCGCCATTCGCCGATGTCAGGCTCGGCGATCGCGGCGCGCCACAGCAGGTGATCGGGCAATTCCTCGACCAGCGGCTGCCGATGATCGTGATGGCCGACGTCGGCACGCTGTCGCCGGAGATCCGCGACCGGCTCAATGCCTGGATCGAGCAGGGCGGCGTGCTGGTGCGCTTCGCAGGTCCGCGCCTCGCCCAGGCCGATGACGACCTCGTTCCCGTCAAGCTCCGCCGCGGCGGACGCACGCTCGGCGGCAGCCTGACCTGGGAGAAGCCGCAGCACATGGCCTCGTTCGCCGCCGATGGCCCGTTCTCGGGCCTCACCGTGCCGAAGGACATCACCGTCAACCGCCAGGTGCTGGCCGAGCCCGACGCCGTGCTCTCGACCAAGAGCTGGGCCTCGCTGGAGGACGGCACGCCGCTGGTCACCGGCGAGCGTCGCGGCAAGGGCGTGGTCAGCCTGTTCCATGTCGGCGCCGACATGCGCTGGTCGGATCTGCCGATGTCCGGCACCTTCGTCGAGATGCTGCGCCGGCTGATCGACATGTCCGGCTATACCTCGAAGCCCGGCCCCGGCGTCGCCAGCGATCCCAATGCCGAGACGGTTGCGCCGCTGCGCACACTCGACGGCTTCGGCATCTTCGGCCCGCCGCCCTCGAGCGCCAAGCCGATGTCGGCGGACTATCGCGATCGCGGCACGGCCGACCATCCGCCCGGCTTCTACGGCACTGCCGAGAGCCCGATCGCGGTCAACACGCTCGCCTCCGCCGATCGCATCGCGCCGCTCGACACCTCGGCCCTGCGCGCGACGCGTGCGAGCTACACCAACGCCGAGCCGCGCGATTTGCGCGGCATCATGCTGTCGACGGCGCTGGCGCTGTTCCTGCTCGATGCGATCGTGGTGGCCATGCTCGGCGGCGGCCTTGCCGCGCTGATCCGGCGGCGCGCGGCACCGGCCGTGCTCGCGTTGGCCTTCATCCTTGCGACCACGATGGTGCCCTCGCCGAGCCGCGCGCAGAACGCCAGCAGCGACGACTTCGCCATCAAGGCGGTGTCGCAGACGCGGCTGGCCTACGTCGTGACCGGCAATGCCGACGTCGATTCCATCGTCAAGGCGGGGATGTCCGGACTGACGCTGTTCCTCGGACAGCGCACCGCGCTGGAAGCCGGCGATCCCGTCGGCATCGATCCCGCGCGCGACGAGCTGGCGTTCTTCCCCCTGATCTACTGGCCGATCGTGCCGGGCGCGCCGAAGCCGCCGCAGGACGCCATCAACAAGATCGACGCCTACATGAAGCAGGGCGGCACCGTCATCTTCGATACCCGTGACGCCGTCGAAGCGCCGCCGGGGGACAACGGCTCATCGCAAACGCCCGGCATGCAGACGCTGCGCGAATTGCTGTCGACCCTCGACGTGCCCGAGCTCGAGCCGGTGCCGCGCGAGCACGTGCTGACCAAGACGTTCTATCTGCTGCGCGACTTCCCCGGCCGCTTCAATTCCGGCCAGACCTGGGTCGAGGCGCTGCCGCGCGAAGACGACGACGAGGCTGCGCAGCGCCCGGCGCGCGGCGGCGACGGCGTCTCGCCGATCATCATCACGTCGAACGACCTCGCCGGCGCCTGGGCGATCCGCCCCGACGGCCAGCCGATGCTGCCGCTGACGCCGGGCGAACCGCGCCAGCGCGAATTCGCCTTCCGCGCCGGCGTCAACATCGTGATGTACACGCTGACCGGCAACTACAAGGCCGACCAGGTGCACGCGCCTGCCTTGATCGAGCGGCTGGGACAATAGAGATGCAAGTGCTTCAGCTGCCAACACCGTCATTCCGGGATGGTCCGAAGGACCAGACCCGGAATCTCGAGATTCCGGGTTCGATGCTTTCGCATCGCCCCGGAATGACGGAGTGACGTCATGAACTACGGCATCGCGTTCACACCGCTGGTTCCTTCGCTCGTGCTGTGGCTCGCGCTCGGCGCGATCGTCGTCATTGCCGTGCTGCTCCTGGTGTCGCGCGCGCGGGGCGCCGCGGTGCGGGTCGCGGCGCTGGCGCTGATCCTGCTGGCACTGGCCAATCCCTCCTTCACCCGCGAGGACCGCGAGCCGCTGTCCTCGGTCGCTGCCGTCGTGGTCGACAAGAGCCCGAGCCAGAATTTCGGCACGCGCAACCAGGAGACCGACAAGGCGCGGCAGGCGCTGGTCGACAGCCTGAAGCAGATCAAGGGCCTCGAGGTCCGCGTCGTCGAGGCCGGTCAGGCCGATGGCGAGACCGACGGAACGAAGCTGTTCGGGGCGCTGACGTCGGCGCTGTCGGACGTTCCGGTCGAGCGCGTCGCCGGCGCCTTCATGATCACCGATGGCCGCGTGCATGACATTCCCGCCAACGCCCAGGCGCTCGGCTTCCAGGCGCCGGTGCACGCGCTGATCACCGGCCGCAAGGACGAGCGCGACCGCCGCATCGCGATCACCGCCGCGCCGCGCTTCGGCATCGTCGGCCAGACCCAGACCATTACCTTCCGGCTCGACGACCAGGGTGTCACCGGCGAGCGCGCCAAGGTCACGATCCGCCGCGACGGCGAAGTGATCAACGAGCGCACGCTGACCAGCGGCCAGACTTCGAGCGTCGACATCGACATCAAGCACGCCGGGCCCAACATCGTCGAGATCGAGGCCTCGCCGCTCGAGAACGAGCTGACGCCGGTCAACAACCGCGCCGTGGTCGCGATCGACGGCGTGCGCGACAAGCTGCGCGTGCTGCTGGTGTCCGGCGAGCCGCATTCCGGCGAGCGCACCTGGCGCAACCTCTTGAAGTCCGACCCCAGCGTCGATCTCGTGCACTTCACCATTCTGCGGCCGCCGGAGAAGCAGGACGGCACGCCGATCAACGAGCTGTCGCTGATCGCATTTCCGACCCGCGAGCTGTTCCAGCAGAAGATCAACGAATTCCAGCTGATCATCTTCGACCGCTACGCCCGCCAGGGCGTGCTGCCGATCGCCTATTTCGACAACATCGCGCGCTATGTCCGCGCCGGCGGCGCGGTGCTGGTGTCCGCCGGTCCCGACTACGCCTCGACCACCAGCATCTGGCGCACGCCGCTGGACTCCGTGCTGCCGGCCGAACCGGTCGGCGTGACCGAGAAGCCGTTCTACGCGCATCTGAGCGATGCCGGTAAGCGCCATCCGGTGACGCGCGGGCTGGAAGGCTCGAATGCCGAGCCGCCGCATTGGAGCCGGTTCTTCCGCACCGTCGATACCCGCAACGCGATCAATCCGCCGGTCATGACCGGCGCCGACGGCAAGCCGCTGCTGCTGCTGTCGCGCTTCGGCGAAGGCCGCGTCGCGCTGCTGCTCTCCGACCACATCTGGCTGTGGGCGCGCGGCTACGAGGGCGGCGGCCCGCATCTCGATTTGTTGCGGCGGGTGTCGCACTGGCTGATGAAGCAGCCCGACCTCGATGAAGAGGCGCTGCGCATGCAGGTGCAGGGCAAGGATCTCATGGTGGTCCGCCAGACCATGGCCGACACCGTGTCGCCGGTCACCGTGACGTCGCCGAGCGGCACCACGCATGAACTGACGCTCACCGCCGGCGATCCCGGCGAGTGGCGCGCGACGCTGCCCGCCAACGAACTCGGCCTGTGGCAGGCCACCGACGGCGCGCTGAAGGCGCTAATCAATGTCGGCCCGACCAACCCAAAGGAATTCTCGGAGGTCACCTCGACCACCGACATGCTGAAGCCGCTGGCGCAGGCAACCGGCGGCGACGCCCGGCGCATCGTCGACGGTTCGAGCCTCGACATGCCGCGCGTCGTGCCGGTGCGCTCCTCCTCGATCTTCCGCGGCGACGGCTGGCTCGGCGTCAAGATGCGCGACGCCAGCGTCGTCAAGGGTGTCGGCGTGCTGCCGATGTTCGCCGGCCTGGTCGGCCTGCTGCTGTTGCTCGGCGCATTCGCGGCAACATGGCTGCGCGAGGGACGCTGAGCCCGGCCGGGCTCACGTCTGCGTTGCATCAAGCACACACAGGCAATGCATCGATACGGTTTGTCTGAACGCCGGTTGACATCGCGCATGCCATCCGATGTTATAATGTAACATCGGGGCGCTGGGATGTTGATGCGCTCCCGATTGGGCGGGCGTCATCAGGCATGCAGTGGTTCCGGCGACACATCAAGACTGGCTCGCGGCTGGCGCTGTTCGCGCTCGCCGTCCAGTTCATGCTGTCGTTCGGGCATTTCCATCCGATCGCGGCTGCGCAAGCGGCGCCCGCGGTCCAGACCGGGCTGTCGCTGGTCGATCTCGCCTATATCGGGACCTCGGCGACGCCGGACCTCGCGGTCCAGGTGACCGGGACGCCACAGCCCGCCAATCCCGACAACGACCGGCATCCGGCCGACAATTGCGCGATCTGCGCCGTCATCTCGCTCGCGAGCAGCATGCTGTTCACGGCGCCGCCGGTGCTGTTGCTGCCGGAAGCCATCGAGCTTCTGTTCCGTACCACCAATGCCGAATTCGCCCATCTGAAATCGGCGCCGGCGGCCTTCCGCTCCCGCGCACCTCCCCTGTCCTGACATCGACTGATTGCTGCACGCCCTGAGCGGACGGCCGTCACATGCGGCCTGCTCCAGCGGGGCAAATCGGGATCGATCCGTCATTTCGACGGGCCTGGATCGGGACTTGGATCGGGACAATGACACTTCAGAAGAAACGAGCATTCCACATCGGGAGCGCGAGCTGGCTATTGCTGGGCGCAATGAGTAGCGGCGCGCTGGCCCAGGAGACGCCGACGCAACTGCCTGACATCACCGTGACGGCGCCGAGCCCGATCCAGCGGCACCGGACTGCGCCGACGCGCACGCCGACCCGTGTTGTCCGAGCTGCGCCGAGCCGCAGCCGCGAACGCACCGCCGCGGCGCAACCGGCGCCCGCTCCACCGGCACCGGCACCGCAGCAGGGCGTGCTGCCTGTCGTCACCGACCAGTTCGCCACCGTCACCGTGATCCCGAACGAGGAACTGCGGCGCTCAGGCGCCGCCACGCTTGGCGATCTGCTGTTCTCGAAGCCCGGCATCACCGGATCGAGCTTCGCCCCCGGCGCATCCAGCCGGCCGATCATCCGCGGCCTCGACGTCAACCGCGTCGGCATTGTCGAGAATGGTCTCGGCGGTGGCGGCGCCTCGGATCTCGGCGAGGATCATTTCGTGCCGATCGATCCGCTCTCGACCAATCAGATCGAGGTGGTGCGCGGCCCGGCCGCGCTGCGCTACGGCTCGACCTCGATCGGCGGCGTCGTGAGCGCCACCAACAACCGCATCCCCGACGCGATGCCGACCTGCGCGGCGGCGCCGTTCCAATCCTACGGGCTGCCGGTGAAGGCGCCGCTGGCCGATGTCGGCGGCCCGGGTTGCCTCAATGTCGAGACGCGCACGTCGGTGAGTTCGGTCAATCGCGGCGTCGACGGCGGCATGCTGCTGGACGCCGGCGGCAACAATGTCGCCGTGCATGCCGACGTCTACGGCCGCACCACCAGCGACTACAGTATCCCGAGCTATCCCTATTTATTTGTGCCCGGCCAGCCATTCAACGGCCGCCAGCCGAACTCCGCGACGCAGTCGGACGGCGCGTCGGTCGGCGCCTCCTATTTCTTCCAGGGCGGCTTTATCGGCGCGGCGATCACCCAGAACGACTCGCTCTACCACATCCCCGGTATCGACGGCACCGATCACCAGACCCGGATCGACGCGCACCAGACCAAGATCGCGGTCAAGGGCGAGTACCGGCCCGATGCCGAGGCGATCGACGCCGTGCGGTTCTGGGTCGGCGCGACCGACTATCGGCACAACGAGATTGGCCTTGCCGATCCGACCGATCCATTGAGCGACGGCGTGAGACAGACCTTCACCAACAAGGAGCAGGAGGCGCGCGTCGAGGTGCAGATGATGCCGTTCAACGCGCGCTTCGCCACCGTGACCACGGCATTCGGCCTGCAGGGCGGGCACCAGGAATTGACCGCACCAAGCCCGGACGATCCGACCAGCCCGCTCAACGGATTATGGGACCCCAACAAGAACAACAGGGTCGCCGGTTACGTGTTCAACGAGCTGAAGTTCACCGACACCACCAAGGCGCAGATTGCCGGGCGGATCGAACACGTCGATCTCTCCGGCACAACGCCGGCCTTCATTCCCCCCGTGTTCGACGTGGCCACCGACCCCGCAAGCATCGGTCCAGCGACACCGCAAAATCCGAATTTCACACCCAAGAGCGGCAGCATCGGCTTGATCCAGAATCTGCCGTGGGATCTGGTAGCAAGCGCGACCGCCCAATACGTCGAACGCGCGCCGAAACCGGCCGAGCTCTTCTCGCGCGGCCCACACGATGCGACCGCCACGTTCGACATCGGCAATCCCAATCTCGGCATCGAAACCGCAAAATCGATCGAGATCGGACTACGGCGGGCGACCGGACCGCTGCGGTTCGAACTCACCGGCTACTACACCAGGTTCGACGGCTTCATATTCCGCCGGCTGACGGGCAACACGTGTGACGAGAGTGCGTGCCAGCTCGGCCCCGGCCTCGAACTGAACCAGGCGCGCTACTCGCAGCGTGACGCCATCTTCCGCGGCGCCGAGTTCCAGAGCCAGCTCGACATCGGCCCGCTCAACGGCGGCATCTGGGGCATCGAGAACCAGTTCGACGTGGTGCGCGCCACCTTCACCGACGGCACCAACGTGCCGCGGATTCCACCGATGCGGCTTGGCGGCGGCTTCTACTGGCGCGACAGCAACTGGCTGACCCGCATCAATCTGGTGCACGCCTTCGCGCAGAACGACATCGCTGTCATCGGCGAGACCCCGACCGCGGGCTACAATCTCCTCAACGCGGAGATCACCTACAACACCAAGCTGAATTCGTCATGGATCGGCGCGCGCGAGATGACGCTTGGTCTGGTCGGCAACAACCTGCTCAACCAGAACATCCGCAACTCCGTCTCCTATACCAAGGACGAGGTGCTGATGCCGGGCCTCGGCATACGGGCGTTCGCCAACCTGAAGTTCTGAGACGTGCGTATCCCTCTGCCGCCAGCGGCAGAGGGAATTTGCGATCACGTAGCCCGGATGAAGCGCAGCGCGATCCGGGGGGACTGCTCCCGCGGTGAGACTGATCCCGGATTTCGCTTCACTCCATCCGGGCTACGAGCGTCTCTGAAGGGAGCTGCGTAACCTGCTCGGTCTGGACGATCAGTGGCCGACAACGACTTCGCTGATCTGGATCACCGGCTGCTGATCGGTGTAGTTCGGGATGTCGCCCAAGATCTCCTGGGCGTGCTTGCCCATGCCGGCCGCGAAGGCCTCAACCGAGTCACAGAAGATGTGGCACATTCCGACATAGGTTGCAGGTTGCCCCGGCGCGCCCCCGGCGAGACCCTTGTCGACGGTGTAGTATTTGCACGCGTCGCCGAGGCGCGCCTTCACCAGCGGCATGTGCTTGTCGCGATAATAGTCGTGATCAAAGCGTGCGCCTGGATTGTTCGGATACATCACACTGACTTTGATCATGGCGCGCACTCTCCCTGTTGATATGACATGCGCCGGTCTTGTCCCGGCGCTTGCCTCAACTGTGCTTCAGTTTCCGATGGTGCGCAACCGTTCCGGCACCGCTCGCGCGGATGTCAGATCGCCTTGCTCCAGTCCGGCTGGATCGGCCCGGACACGCCCTCGGCCGCGCCGTCGACCAGTTCCATGACAAGCAGGCGACTGTAATCGACCGGGCCGGGCATGGTCATTCGTCCCTTCGGGACCGGCTTGAAGCCGACCCGCGCGTAGTACGCCTCGTCGCCGACCAGCACGATCAGGCGGTGGCCCTTGGCGCGGGCGTCGTTGATCGCACGCTCGAGCAGCGCACGGCCGACGCCGCGGCTGCGGAACGGCGGCTCGACCGTCAACGGCCCAAGCATCAGGGCCGGCGTATCGCCGATCGTGACCGGCAGCTGGCGCACCGAGCCGACCAGCAGCGTGCCGATCCGCGCCGTGAAGGAGACATCGAGCAGATGATCGACATGCTCGCGCAGCCGGTAGGCGCTGAGCACGAAGCGGCCGGGCCCGAAGGTGCGCTCGTGCAGACGCTCGATCGCCTGGGCGTCTTTCGGGGTCTCGGGCAGGATGGTCAGGGACAATTCGGTCATTGTGGGGCGCGGGATAGCATCTGGCGCGGGCGCGGTCCATCACCGCCATGTCGCCGTCGGCGGCTTGCCCTCGAGCACCTCCGCGATCCGCAGCCGCGTGCCCGGGGTGGTCTCGTCAGGCAGATCAGCCGGATCGAAGAAGCCGCAGGCCACGATCTCGCGATTCGGCTCCGGCAGGCGGTCCTGCCGGTAGTTCCTGACGACGTAGACCGCGACATGATCGCGCGGCGAGACGTGGCTGTTGTGGAAGATGCCATGCAGCACCGGCTCGCCCTTGAGCTCGATCCGCCCCTCCTCCTCCAATTCGCGCCGCAGCGACTCGATAAAACTTTCGCCGACCTCGACCCCGCCGCCGGGCAGATACCAGCCGTGGACGTAGCTGTGCTTGACCAGGAACACCCTGTTGTCGGCATCGAGCACGACGGCACGGACCCCGAGCGTCATGCTGCGGACAAGCCGCCAGTAGAAATGAAACACCCATCTGATCTGCGGCTCGTAGCGCTTGCGTAAATCGAGCAGGACCGTCACTGAACCCTCGACATCATGGTGCTTGATCCGTGCTTTGATCCTTGCGCGCCTGCGCGGCTCTTGCCAATACAGGGCAGGACGTTCGGGATAGCACGACATGACCGGCTGCCGGCCACTTTTCGCGGACAATCCGAAGGGAATCGCATGATGGCGGCGTTCCGCCTCGCGCATCTGTCGGACCCGCATCTGCCGCCGCTGCCGGCGGCGCGGCTGCGCGATCTGGCCGGCAAGCGCGCCTTCGGCTACCTGAACTGGACGCGCAACCGTCATAAATATCACCGCCGCGACGTGCTCGATGCGCTGGTGTCGGACATGCAGGCGCAGCAGCCGGACCACATCGCCGTGACCGGAGATCTGGTCAATTTGGCACTGGATGCCGAGTTCAATCCGGCCCGGCAATGGCTGGAGGAGGTAGGTTCGCCTGCCGACGTCACCGTGGTCCCCGGCAACCACGACGCCTATGTGCGCGCGACCCGGCATCGCTTCGTCAGTCATTTCGGCGACTACCTGCGCGGCGACGCCGACGGCGCGGCAACGCATTTTCCGTTCGTGCGCCGCCGCGGGCCGGTGGCACTGATCGGCGTCTCCTCGGCGGTGCCGACGCCGCCGCTGATGGCGACCGGCTGGCTCGGCCATCCCCAGCTCGATGCGCTTGATGCGATCCTCGCGCAGCTGTCGCAGGAGGACGCCTTCCGCGTCCTCCTGGTGCATCACCCGCTGCACTCCGACGGCCGCGCCAAGCGGCTGACCGATTCGCATCAGCTGCTGGCGCTGCTCAGGCGCCACGGCGTCGAGCTGGTGTTGCATGGCCACGACCACGTCCATTCGACGATGTGGTTCGACGGCCCGGAGCGGAAGATCCCGGCGATCGGCGTGCCGTCGGCATCGGCGCTGGCGCGCAAGCACTATCCGGCGGCGGCCTACAATTTGTTCACGATCGAGCGTGACGGCAATGGCTGGCGCTGCGAGCAGACCGTGCGCGGGCTCGGCGATCACGCCGGCATTCGCGAATTGAAGCAAGCACGACTAGCCTAATCGCCGCCCCCGCCGCCACCACACCCACCGCCGCAGCCGCCTCCGCTGTCACCGCCGCCACCATCGCCGCCGCCGTCACCGCCATCGCTGCCACTGCTCCCGTCGCTGCCGGCATCGCCGAAGCCGGCTGACGATCCGTCGATCGAGGAGTCGGAGAAATCGCCGCCGCAATAGGGACTGCTGCCACCGATGCCGCTGCGGCGCAGCGCCTCGCAGTCGGTGTGATAGATGAAGCCGTTCGCGATGTTCAGCTTGGCGTCGAGCGCGAACAGCAGCGGCAGCCGGGTCGGCCTGACCGGATCGATGTTCTCGTATTTGCAGCAGTACCACCAGACCCGGCGCAGCCCCTCATTGCTCCTGCGCCGCTCCTTCACCAGGACGACCGCGGGGGTGTGATGCAGGAAGCCGCCGAAGGCGCGGCGGCAGAACGCGTCATATTCGCGGGTGTAGAGGATGAATTCGTGCCAGAGGTCGTCGGCCGCCTGCGACGGCATCGAGACGTAGCGCTTGCCGCTCATCAGATAGGCGAGGAAGAACTGCCGCAGGCCGCGCGAGACCAGCGCGCTGTCCTTGCGGGTAAAGCCTGGGTGACGCTTCTCGAGCCGCGCCAACAGGCCCGCGGGCCAGTGAAAAGTGCGGATGTATTCGGCGCGCCGCAATTTCTGCCACTTGCCGAACAGCACGGCGCTGCCGACCACCGCGGCCGCCGCCAGGACGCCGAAAAATGCCGAGGCGGGTGTTATGACCACGATGCCCCCGCCCCTCGAGCGGCTAGAAGTTTTGCAAGCTCGCATACAGCGCGAGACCGAACAGCGCGAGCGCGCCCATGACGAAGCCGAACACGAACATGCCGATCCCGCCGCGGCGCCTCGCCGGCGTCACCGGCACGGGCGGCGGCGCCGGCGGCTCGGCAACCGGAAGCGGCGTTGCCACCATCGCATGCTCGCGCTCGATCAGGCGGCGCGCGACATAATCGGTGACGGCATCGACGATCGCGGCCACGTCATGCGATTCGGCGAGCACGATGCGGCCGAACCTCGTGTCCTGCACGAAGCGGTAGATCCGCTTGTCGCGCCCCATCAGCACATGCGCGACGACGTCGATCCACAGCCGCGGCGTCTCGCCTTGGCTGATGCCGCGGTCGAACAGATCGACCTTGTCCGGCACCTGCGCGAACAGCGGATCGAGCGCATCGTTGAGGATCTCGAGCCGCGCCACCTCGGCGTCGCGCAACTCGACGACGACACCGGTGCGATCGGCCGCCTCGATCCGCGCCCGTCGCAACGCCTCTCGCAGCGTCGGCCGCATCTCGCGCGCCTCGCTGCCGGTGTTCTGCGGATCGGACATGCCTTACGGTCTCGTGGTGACGGGTTTCCTGCGCATTAACCTATCAGCAACCAAGATGTCCGCAAAGGGCGTTGGTTCCCAAGCACTTAGACCGCCACTTATCCCCAAATCAAAGACCTGACGCTGTCCCAAAAGCGGTCGACCCCACCCGGATGAAACCGGATGGGGCCGCCGTCCTTGGACGTTTTCTTAGCTCTGAAAATTCTGGCGCTCAGGCCGAAACCCGCGACGGCTCCTCGACGATGGAGAAGCGCACGCCGGCCTTGTGGCGACTCTCTTCCGAGACTTCCTTCCAGCACTCTTCGGCTTCCTTGCGGGTCTTGAACGGACCGCGGACCTGGGCCGAGCCTTCGACGAGCTTGTGGAAGTTCATCGACCCGAACTCGCCGCCGATCACCCAGAAATTGCTGCCCTTGCTCATCGTCAGTCTCCTTCAAAAAATCGGGCTGCCTTTGCCCAGCCGCCTGTACCTTAATTCCCGCAACCTGCTCGCATCGACATTCTTGACAGAGCATTGCGAACCGCGTGTCAGGAGATAAACGCGAAAACAAGAAGTTCGTACAGATGCCTTGTTTTTTATTGGTGATGTCATGTAACATCTGAACTTGTAATAAATGTCGATTTGTAAATTCTGTCACAAAATAGGTCAGGAAGCCTGCCATGCCCGCCGGTTTTTCTTCTCCCTCTCCCCGTTCTTACGGGGAGAGGGTTGGGGTGAGGGGCTGTCTCCGCAGCGAGACTCGCGGAGAGTCCCCCTCACCCGGATCGCATCTGGCGATGCGATCCGGCCTCTCCCCGCGCGCGGGGCGAGGCGGTCAGAATTTGCTGCGGCAAGCGAGACCAACCCGTGCCCGGTGAATCCGGAAAGAAGCTATTCGTGGGTCCGCGCTTCCGGCGGATCCGCCAGCAATTGGGGCTGTCGCAGACCCAGATCGCCGAGGGGCTAGGCATCTCGCCCTCCTACATCAACCTGATCGAGCGCAACCAGCGCCCGGTGACGGCGCAGATCCTGCTGCGGCTGGCCGAGACCTACGACCTCGACTTGCGCGACCTCGCCACCGCCGACGAGGACCGCTTCTTCGCGGAACTCAACGAGATCTTCTCCGATCCCCTGTTCCGCCAGATCGACCTGCCGAAGCAGGAGCTGCGGGACCTCGCCGAACTCTGCCCCGGCGTGACGCATGCGCTGCAGCGGCTCTACGCCGCCTACACCGAGGCGCGCCGCGGCGAAACGCTGGTGGCGGCGCAGATGGCCGACCGCGAAGGCTCGCAATTCGACGCCAATCCGATCGAGCGGGTGCGTGACCTGATCGAGGCCAACCGCAACTATTTTCCGGAGCTCGAGACCGCCGCGGAGAACTTACGCGACGAGCTCAACGTGCCGACCGAAGGCCTGTTCACGGCGCTGACCACGCGCTTGCGCGAAAAACATTCGATTCTGACCCGCGTGATGCCGGTCGACGTGATGCGCGAGACGCTGCGCCGTTTCGATCGGCATCGCCGGCAGCTCTTGATCTCCGAACTCGTCGACAGCTCCGGCCGCAGCTTCCAGCTTGCGCTGCAGATCGGCTTTGTCGAGTGCGGCGCCGCGATCGACGCCATCGTCAGCCGCGCCGGTCCGCTCGACGATACCGCGCGCCGGCTCTACCGCATCACGCTCGCCAATTACTTCGCAGCCGCCGCGATGATGCCCTATCAGGCGTTTCATTCCGCAGCCGAAGCCTTGAGCTACGACGTCCACGTGCTGGCGCAGCGCTTCAACGCCGGCTTCGAGCAGGTCTGCCACCGCCTCACCACGCTGCAGCGGCCGAACGCGCGCGGCGTGCCATTCTTCCTGCTCCGCGTCGACAATGCCGGCAACGTGTCGAAGCGGTTCTCCTCCGGCACCTTCCCGTTCTCCAAGTTCGGCGGCACCTGCCCGCTCTGGAACGTGCATTCGACCTTCGACATGCCGGATCGCCTGCTCAGCCAGGTGATCGAATTGCCGGACGGCACGCGCTACTTCTCCATCGCGCAGATGGTGCGCCGGCCGGTGGCGCCCTACCCGCGGCCACAGCCGCGCTTTGCGATCGGGCTCGGCTGCGAGATCCGTCATGCGGCAAAACTCGTCTATGCCACCGGCATGGATCTGGAAAAGGTCGAGGGCACCCCGATTGGCGTCAACTGCCGGCTTTGCGAGCGCGAGAATTGCAGCCAGCGCGCCGAGCCGCCGATCACGCGCACCCTGATCCTGGACGAGACCACGCGGCGCGTGTCCTCGTTCGCGTTCTCGAATGCGCGGGAGTTGTGAGCCAAGGATCAATCCACCGATCAATCCACCGCGGCAAAAGCCTTGCACCAGCCGTCCTTGCCGATCGCGCCCTCGACCACCTTGCAGCCATCGGGTGCGACGAACAGCGTGCACATCTCCTGCACGAGGCGCTGGTCCGGCGCGGCGCCTGGCCGCCGAAAACGGAGGAGGATTCGACCGAGGACGACGTGCGCTAAAGCATGATCCGGAAAAGTGCGAAGCGGCTTTCCCTCGCGACAACGCGTTTGCGCGAATCACACACCAAACTAAAGCGCGATGACGATTCGACCCAGCGCGTGTACTCGACGCGACTAATCCGTTGACGTCGTCACCTGACCGCAGGTTCACCCAATGAAAACGGCGGGAGGAACTTTCGGTTCCGCTGCGAGTCATATTTGTGACGCGATGTGGCCTGGACCGCCAAGGGAGAGACCGAGGGAGAGATCATGTCAAAGTCCCGCCTTGGAATGGCTGCGGCCGGCGTTGTAATTGGCGTTCTGGGAGCGCTGCCGAGCGCGGCCGAGGCGGGTTTCCGCCTGCGCGTTGGCGGCCCCGTGGGTGTCGCGCGCTTCGCGATGGCCGGCGTGCTGTCGGTCGCAGGTCTCCGCCACGCACGCATAGCGGCGCGCCACAGCCGCGTCCGCATGGCTGCTCTAAGACCGCAAGATCTTCGCCCCGCCGCCGAGTCGATCGGCCCGAGTGAGCGCGCGCAGCTCACTGCCGTCGCCGCGCTGGCCGGCTGGCAGGGCGGCCGAGCTGCGCAAGGCTGGTGGCAGCACTCCGACGGTTCATACGGCTGGGTCGGTCCGCTCTTCTGGCCGTTTGCCTATAGCGATCTCTATGACTACGCGCTTCTCAATGATGGCACCGGCTTCTGGGCCTATGGCTACGGCGATCTCTACGCCGCGATCTTCTCGCCTTACGCTGCGAGCGATCTCTCAGCGTTTGCGGCCGAGCGCCCCGCCGGGAGGCGGCATCGCAAAGCGCCCTCGGTGCAGGAATTCTGTAGCGGCGACACCGCCGAGACGACCGGCCTTCCCCTCGAGCGGATCGGCCTGGCGGTCGCGGCGAACGAGGCGCAGCGCGCAGCCTTCGACGAGCTCGCGAGCGCCTGGATTTCCGCCGGCAACACCATCCGCGCTTCCTGTCCAGCACAGACCGCAACCACCGCGCTGGAGCGATTCGCGGCCATGCAGAGCCGCGTCAACGCGATGCTGAGCGCAGTTGCGACCGTTATGCCGCCATTTCAAAAATTCTACGATCTCCTAAGCGATGAACAGAAGGCCCAGCTCAACTCGCCCGAACGCGACCGCCGCGCTAACGCTGCGGCCGCGAAGCTGAAGGAGATGCAGGACGCCGCCTGCCAGGCGAGCCGTGAACCGCAAGACGAGCAACAGGCCGAAAAGCAATACCGCCAGCTCGTCGCCCAGCAATGGCCCCTCGACGACATCGTCGCCAGCCTGAAACTGAACGATACGCAACGCGCAGCGCTCGAAGTGGTGCAGGATACCACGATGGGCACCATGGAAGCCTTAAACCCATGCCCGCCAAAGGACGCGCTCACCCCGCCGGCCCGCCTTAAGGCCGCAAAGGCGCGGTTGGAAGCGATGAGAGAGGCGATCATCAGCGTGAACGACGCGGTCGACGATTTCCGTTGGAACCTGAGTGACGAGCAGAAGACGCAGTTCGAGGGGCTCGGTCTGAAGAAGCGGGGGGTGTGATTTTTCCATCCCCAAGCGGCGCTGGTCGGCCAAGGCGATACTTCGCATCCCCTGTCGCATTTGCTAGTCGTCCGCTAAGAAGGGCTGGACATGCGAGCATGCGTTATAGGGGCGGGCTCTAAGTAGTTCGGTCGCGCGACCGAGACGCCGTTCAACATGAACTTTGAGGCCCGCACGTAGTCAACTGAACTTCTTTGGATGTTGCTTATTGGCCCAAGGCCGACATACGGCGATGTCGGCCTCAACGTCAGCTTCCGAGATCAAAGCGGACGCGAAGAATTCATGAGTACACGCCCTGATCTCATCGCGCCTTAGCGCGTACTGCGCTCGTCTTGCTGAAGCGGAGGCCGAGCGAGGCGGCGGACGTCATGCGACGGCACAACCGGCCGGGGCTGTGGCCGGCATGCACGTAGCCAGGACATCCGCCTGAGCTGGTGCCCATCCGTTGACGCCCCGGATCAGCGGCGCGCAACGGCCCTCGCCTCCGCGCGGGACGCCAGCAAGCGCCGCCGCGCGAGAGTGACACCGGCCATCAGATCAATCTGCGCCGTTTTGGATCGCTCGGTCTGCTAGCCACCGGGCGGCGTGTAAGCGGTCTTGAGCTTGGTCGCGTGCTGACGCACCACCTTGATCTCGTCCTGGGTAAAGAGCCGGACCAGCCTCACGTTCTGCATGGCGCCGGCCGCAACCACCACGCCGCTGATCGCGGGCGCGAAGCTCGGATCCGGCACGTCGAAGATCACCATCACGCCGGGGCCATCGGTCGCCGTGCTGTACATCGAAATCAGTTTCCCGCCGGCGGCCTCGATCAACTTCTTCGCGGCCTCGTATCGATTGGTCGTCGGGTTTTCCATGATGTTGTTCAGGGAACGCGGGGTGTATTCACCAGAGAAGCAGAAATGCATGGCAATCGCTCCGTTTGGTTGAAATGAAAAAAACTTTCACCCAGGCGCGCGGCCCGGGCAGAGCATTTCGTACTGAAAAATGAGAAGAAATGGCCTGCCGATGGCCAGTCGCGCTGCCGCTCATTCTCCGGATTTCGGCGCAACCGGTGGCAGCTCGCCGCGCAATCTACATCAGACCCGCGGCAAATAAAATCGCGTTTCTGCTCTGCGACAGAATCTCTTCCTTAGTCGATGCAGCGTCGAGGGGCAGCGTGCCTGACCTGACCGACGAGCGGTCCCGATCCATCCGCGTCCGCCAAGCGCCTGCCAGGCGGTTGCGGCACAACGCCTTGCAAACAAGGGCGATCTGCCTCAGTGTCCGGCGCCCGCTATCAAGAACAAGCGAAAGAAAACTCATGAAGCATCGCGCGCTCGGCCGCTCCGGCCTCACTGTCCCTCCCCTGTGCTTCGGCTGCAATGTATTCGGCTGGACCGTGGACGAGACGTCGTCGTTTCGCCTGCTCGACACCGTGCTCGATCAGGGGCTGACATTCCTGGATACGGCGGATGTCTATTCGCGCTGGGTGCCGGGCCACAGCGGCGGCGAATCCGAGACGATCATCGGCAAATGGATGAAGGCGCGCGGCAACCGCAACCGCGTCATCCTCGCCACCAAGGTCGGCATGGACATGGGCGGCGGCAATGTCGGGCTGAAGCCGGACTACATCGCGCGCGCCGTCGAGGACTCGCTGCGGCGGCTGCAGACCGATTTCATCGACCTCTACCAGTCCCACAAGGACGATGAGACGACACCGCAGGAAGAGACGCTCGCGGCCTATGACAAACTGGTCAAGGCCGGCAAGGTCAGGGCGATCGGCGCCTCGAACTTCTCGGCGGAGCGACTCCAGAGCGCGCTCGACATTGCCAAGGCGAACGGCCTGCCGCGCTACGAGAGCATGCAGCCCGAATACAGCCTCGCGGAACGCTCAAGCTACGAACGCGCGCTGCAACGCGTCTGCGAGGCGAACGACGTCGGCGTGATCACATTCTTCTCGCTCGCCGCCGGATTTTTGACCGGCAAATATCGCTCGGAGAGCGACTTCGCCAAGAGCCCGCGCGGGGCACGCAGCATTCCAAAATACATGAACCCGCGCGGCATGCGCATCCTGGCCGGTCTCGACGAGGTCGCCGCGGAAACCCGCGCCGAGCCGGCCGCGGTCGCGCTCGCCTGGCTGATGGCAAAACCCTCCGTCACCGCGCCGATTGTCAGCGCCACCAGGCCCGAGCAGGTCGCAACGCTGGTCGCGGCGACCAAACTTGAGCTGAGCAAGGATCAGGTCGAACGGCTGGACGCCGCGAGCGCGTAGCAGCTGCCTTCACTTCACCTCGCCCCGCGTGCGGGGAGAGGTCGGAACGCATCGCTAGATGCGTTCCGGGTGAGGGGGAGCTTCCGCGAATGCAGCTATCGCCGTATTTGCGGAGACAGCCCCTCACCCCAACCCTCTCCCCTAAGAACGGGGCGAGGGAGTACACCGCCTTCGCGGCTACGGCTTGGTCTCACCCTACCCCCACGGGCCGCGCTGGCCGGATCCGCCCCACGGGCTGCGCGGCGGATAGCTTCCACCGGCCGGGCGCGGCGCGGTCTGGGTGCCGAGCTCGGCGGCGAGCTGCTGCAGCGCGGCGATGCGGTTCGCGGTCGAGGGGTGGGTCGCGAACAGGTTGTCGACGCCGTGGCCCGACAGCGGGTTGATGATGAACATGTGCGCGGTGGCCGGATTGCGCTCGGCCTCCATGTTCGGCACCTGATGCGCGGCGTTCTCGATCTTCGCGAGCGCGGAGGCAAGCCACATCGGCTGGCCGACGATGCGTGCGCCATAATTGTCGGCGGCGTATTCGCGGGTGCGACTGATCGCCATCTGCACCAGCATGGCGCCGAGCGGCGCCAGGATCATCATCGCGATCGATCCGACAATGCCGGGGCCGTTGTTGTTGCGGTTGCCGCCGAAGAACATACCGAACTGCGCCAGCATCGAGATCGCGCCGGCGATCGTCGCCGTGATCGTCATGGTGAGCGTGTCGTGATGCTTGATATGCGCAAGCTCATGCGCGATCACGCCGGCAAGCTCCTCGCGGCTGAGTTGCTGCATCAGGCCCGTGGTGACGGCGACCGCCGCGTTCTCCGGGTTGCGGCCGGTCGCGAACGCATTGGGCTGCGCCTCGTCCATCAGGAATACGCGCGGCATCGGGAGAGCGGCGCGCTGTGCGAGCTCGGCGACGAGATTGTAGAGTTCGGGCGCCGAGCCCGCATCGACCTGATGGGCGCCGTACATCGACAGCACCATGCGATCGGAATTCCAGTAGGTGAACAGATTTGTCGCAGCCGCGACCATCAGCGCGATCACGGCGCCGGTGCCGCCGCCGATCAGATAGCCGACTCCCATGAACAGGGCGGTGAGGCCGGCAAGCAGGAGCGCGGTGCGGAAATAATTCATCGTTGTTCCCTCACGGCGAGCGGAATGCTGCCACAACTGACGTCGCTGAGGTAGGGATTTTGCCGCGGAAGCCGCAAGGGGAACCAGTGCGTCGCAGCGACGCGGCGCGGGTTAATGATTGGTCATGTGCGGCGCCGTCCGTAGCCCACATGAGCGAAGCGACATGCGGGGGCACCGCCCCGGATATCGCTTCGCTCATCCGGGCTACGAGATCGTGCCTACGCCGCCGGTTCGGAAGCACGCTACGCCGCCGGCTCCTGCGCGATCACCACCCCCTCCTCGCGCAGCGCGACGCGCAACATGCGGGCGAGCTCGGCGCGGCTGTAGGGTTTTGCCAGGAACAGGATGCCCTGCACGAGTTTGCCGTCCTGGTCGATGGCGTCATCGGTATAGCCCGACGTGAAGAGGACGCGGAGACCCGGGCGGCGCTTCCGCGCCTCGGTGGCGAGGTCGCGCCCGTTCATCGCGCCCGGCATGATGACGTCGGTGAACAACAGATCGATCGGCGCGCCGCTGTCGAGCACGGCAAGGGCTTCGCGGCCATTATTGGCCGACTGCGTGGTGTAGCCGAGGCTCTCGATCTGGGTCAGCACATAGGAGCGCACCAGTCTGTCGTCCTCGACGACGAGCACGATTTCCCGCGCGCCGCGCGCGTCCGGCTGCCGCTGTTCGGGCACTGCTGCCGCTGAGACCACTGCCGCGCGCGGCAGATAGAGCATCACCCTGGTGCCGCGACCGATCTCACTGTCGAGCACGACGTGGCCGTTGGATTGCTTGACGAAGCCGTACACCATGCTGAGGCCGAGCCCGGTGCCCTTGCCGACGTCCTTGGTGGTGAAGAACGGCTCGAACACCTTGGCCAGATCGACTTCCGCAATGCCCCGGCCGTTGTCGGTCAGCGCGATCGCGACATAGTCGCCGGCGGCAAGCCCGTCATGGCCGCTCACGTCCGATGGCTTGAGCTCGGCCGTGCGGGTCTCGATCGTCAGCCGGCCGCCCTTCGGCATCGCGTCGCGCGCGTTGAGCGCAAGGTTGATGATCGCGGTGACGAGCTGGTTACCATCGACCAGTGCGCGCGGCAGATCGGGTGCGGCGCGAAAATCGATGTCGACATGGTCGCCGATGGTCGGCCGCAGCAGCTCTATGGTGTCGACCATCAACGCGTTGACGTCGACGTCGCTCGGCTGCAGCGGCTGCTTGCGCGCGAAGGCGAGCAGATGCCGCGTCAGCGATGCGCCGCGCTCGACGGCGTCGCGGATCAGCGCGGTGATCTCCGTGAGCTGGCGGTTGTGAGTGACTGCCTCGGCCAGGATGTCGATCGTGCCGGTGATGACGGTGAGGATGTTGTTGAAGTCGTGCGCAATGCCGCCGGTGAGCTGGCCGACCGCTTCCATCTTCTGCGCCTGACGGATCTTGCTCTCATTCGCCTCGGCCTCGCGAAAGCGCTCGAGCAGGAATTCCGAGCGCTGGCGCTGGCGTCCCTCCTCGGCGAGCGCGACATGGGCCTCGCGCAACTGCTCTTCGGTCGGGATCGCGAGAATCCGCGGGATCAGCGGCCAGAGCAGCACTGCGGTGAAGATCGAGGCGACAGCGGTCAGCGCCTTGAGCAGGCCCTCGAGACCGTAGATCGGCACCCACAGCGTGTAGATCGAGAACACATGGGTGAGGCCTCAGGCGAGGATGAACGTGGCGAACGGCCAGGCCATCCAGCCGAACTGGAAATCGCGCCGCTTGGAGACGAGGATCGCCAGCGCGAACGGGATCGAGAAATACGAAGCGGCAATGATCGCGTCTGAAATCACGCGGAGCCAGATCAGCTCCGGTTCCCACAACGGGCAGATGCCGTGCGGCGAAAACGTCGACGAATCCAAGAGACGCTCGAGAAAACTCCAAATGGGTCCCTCCGGGCGTGATCGATCCGCCGACACCCCTGCCCGCGAATCACCGGCCGATCATAGCGGTGGCGGCTCAACCTACCTCAGCCCAATTGGTCTAACGGCGCTACCCCCGTTGTTGCCCGGTGTCGCCCTGGTGTATGCAGATTGGGCTTCAATTCCCCTTTTTCCAGCCGGTGACATCGATGCCAGCCTCTCCCCTCCGCGCCCCGATCATGATCGCAGCGATCGCGGGGGCGCTGGCGCTCTCCACCCTCGCCTCGGCGCAGCAGCCGTTGCCCAGCCCCTTAAATCCCGCGCCGGTCAGGCCGCGCCCGGCCGCCGTCGCCTCGCCGCGGGCTGCGTCCTGCCACAACGGGCAGAACTTCGATCGCTTCCTCGCCGAGCTGAAGCAGAAGGCGGTCGCCGCTGGCGTCTCGCAGCGCACGATCGCGGAGGCCGCGCCCTACCTGATCTACGACCAGGGCATCGTCAACCGCGACCGCGGCCAGCGCGTGTTCGGGCAGATCTTCACCCAGTTCGCCGGCCGCATGGCCGCGAACTATCGCATGCAGCAGGGCCAGCAATACATCCGGACCTATGCCGCGGCATTCGCGCGCGCCGAGAAGGAGCATGGCGTGCCGCCGGCGGTGATCGCCGCGTTCTGGGGACTGGAGAGCGATTTCGGCGTGCAGATGGGCAATTTGCCGACGCTGAAATCGCTGGTGTCGCTGGCCTATGATTGCCGCCGCTCCGAAATGTTCCAGGGCGAGACCATCGCCGCGCTGAAGATCATCGAGCGCGGCGACCTGACACCCGACGAGATGATCGGCTCATGGGCCGGCGAGCTCGGCCAGACGCAATTCTTGCCGACGCATTATTTCAATTACGCGGTCGACTATGACGGCGACGGCCATCGCAATCTCCTGCAAAGCGGCCCCGACGTGATCGGCTCGACCGCCAACTACATCGCCACCGGGTTGAAGTGGCGGCGCGGCGAGCCGTGGCTGCAGGAGGTGCGCGTGCCGCAGGCGGCAAATTTCCCGTGGGACCAGGCCGACCTCACCATCAAGCTGCCGCGATCGAAATGGGTATCGCTTGGCGTCAGCTTGACCGACGGCAAGCCATTGCCGAATGACGAGATGCCGGCCTCGCTGCTGCTGCCGATGGGCCGGATGGGTCCGGCGTTCCTCGCCTATGCGAATTTCGCCGCCTACACCGAGTGGAACAACTCGCTGATCTATTCGACCACCGCCGGCTATCTCGCCGGCCGCATCGCGGGCGCACCGCCGATGCAGCGGCCGCACGGTCCGGTCGCGCAATTGCCGTTCAATGACATCAAGGAGCTGCAGGGACTGCTCGCGCGCGCCGGCTACGACGTCGGCAAGATCGACGGCGTGCTCGGACAGGCAAGCCGCAGCGCGGTGAAGGCGATGCAGATGAAATACGGCCTGCCGGCGGATTCCTGGCCGACCGCGGAGCTCCTGGCGCGGATGCGCGGCGGCCGCACCCAGCCTGCCGCCGATGCCGCGGCACCGGGGATGCGGTAGAGCAAACGCCCATTTTCCGTAGCCCGGATGCAGCGCAGCGCAATCCGGGACAAGCCCCGATGCGCCTCCCCGGATTGCGCTGCGCTCCATCCGGGCTACGCAGACTCTGGCGATCCGTCATCCTGAGGTGCGAGCGGAGCGAGCCTCGAAGGATGAATCGGCCACACTGGGGCCGTGCATCCTTCGAGACGCGCTTCGCGCTCCTCAGGATGACGGGATCAAGAATGCCGCCCGCGGGAAATATTTGACCAAGTGTTACAGCTCCCCGCAGTTGTATTCTTCCCCTTGCCGCCCCACTTGCAGCATCGCCGTTCGGTAACATCCGGATTTCATCAGAACAGGGAGCATCACATGTCCTTTCATGACGCCGTCGTCCCCGCCTACCTGCAGATCCTCAACAGCCTCACCGGCGAGCTGACCAAGGCCGAGGCGCATTGCGAGGCCAAGAAGATCGCGCCCGAGGTGCTGCTGGGATCGCGGCTCTATCCCGACATGCTGCCGCTGACCAAGCAGGTGCAGCTGGTCTGCGATCACGCCGCACGCGGCTGTGCGCGGTTGACCCATAGCGAGGTGCCGTCGACGCCCGACACCGAGAAGAGCATCGGTGAACTGAAGCAGCGGCTCGCCAAGACCATCGACTATGTGAAGTCGTTCAAGCCGGAGCAGTTCGACGGCGCCGACGCCAGGGACGTCACCTTCCCGATCGGCCCCGATCGCACGATGACCCTGAAGGGTCAGCAATTCCTCAGCGCGTTCTCGTTCCCGAACTTCTATTTCCACGCCGTGACCGCGCACGACATCCTGCGCCACAACGGCGTCGAGATCGGCAAGCGCGATTTCCTCGGCGTCAGCTGACGCGCTTCGGCGATCCATATTCCCCGCGACGGGATTTTCGCTTCACGCCCTCGCCCGTGCTACTGCTCCCTGACAACAACAAGACGTCAGGGAGCACGCCATGTCGACCACAACCCACGCACCGAAAGCCATCGATCCGTCCGCTTCGCTGCATGCCGAAGCGCTCGGACTGGCGAAGAACCACGGCCGCCTCGCCGGGCGGCGCGTCATCGTGGTCGGCGCGGGACAGCGCACAACCGTGGATGAAGCCCCGCCGATCGGCAACGGCCGCGCCATGAGCGTGCTGTTCGCGCGCGAGGGCGCGTCGGTCGCCTGCCTCGACGTCAACAAGGACGCCGCCGACGACACCGTCGCGCAGATCACAGGCGAAGGCGGCAAGGCCTTCACCGACGTGGTCGATGTCGCCGACGTCGCGGCGATCGCGCCCGCGGTCGAACGCTGCGCGCAGCGGCTCGGCGGGCTCGACGGGCTGGCGCTCAATGTCGGCATCTCCTCCGGCCTGTCGCTGCCCAAGATGACGGCCGAAGCCTGGGACCGCGACTATGCCGTCAATGTGCGCAGCCACATGCTGTTCGCGCAGAAGGCGCTGGAGGTGATGGCGCCGGGCGGCGCGATCATCCTGATCTCCTCAATGGCGAGCCAGCGCGCCGGCGGCCGCAACCCGGCCTATGAATCCTCCAAGGCGGCGCAGATCGCGCTGGGGCGGGCGATCGCGCGGGCCGGCGAGGACAAGGGCATTCGCTGCAATGTGATCGCGCCCGGCTTCATGGACACGCCGATGGGGCGCGACGCCAGCCGCAGGCGATCGGACCGCGCCGTGACAGTGCCTTTCGGCCGCCAGGGCACCGGCTGGGAGGTCGCCTATACTGCGCTGTTCCTGATTTCGAATGAATCCTCCTACGTCAACGCGCACACCTTGTTCCTCGATGCCGGCCACATGGGCGGAATTGTGCGCGGCTAGTCTGCGGAGCGCGAATGCCTCGGGCATTGCGCTCGTCGCGGCAATGCACAATTGTCCTTCATCAGTCATTCTCTGGAACATTTACATGAGCCAATCGACCAAACTTCTCGAGCCCTACAAGCTCGGCGCGCTGACGCTGCCGAACCGCCTGGTGATGGCGCCACTGACGCGCAACCGCGCGGTGCCGCCCGGCATGGTGCCGAGCCCGCTCGCGGTGGACTATTACGGCCAGCGCGCCTCCGCCGGCCTTCTGATCACCGAGGCGAGCCAGGTCTCGCAGCAGGGCCAGGGCTATCAGGACACGCCCGGCATCTATTCGAAGGAACAGGTCGAGGGCTGGCGCAGGGTCACCGATCGGGTGCATGAGCGCGGTGGCCGCATCTTCATCCAGCTCTGGCATGTCGGCCGCATCTCGCATGTCGCACTGCAGCCGAACGGCGGCGCGCCGGTGGCGCCGAGCGCCATCAAGGCCAAGACCAAGACCTTCGTGAACGGCACGTTTGCCGACGTGTCCGAGCCGCGCGCGCTCGAATTGTCGGAAATTCCCGGGATCATCGAGGACTTCAAGCGCGGCACGGCGAATGCGCTGGCGGCCGGCTTCGACGGCGTCGAGATCCATGGCGCCAACGGCTATCTGCTCGACCAGTTCGCCCGCGACGGCACCAACAAGCGCACCGACGCTTATGGCGGCGGAATCGAGAACCGCGCCCAGCTGATGCTGGACGTGTCCAAGGCGGTCGCCACCGAGGCCGGCGCCGATCGCACCGGCATCCGGATCTCGCCGGTGACGCCGGCCAACGACATCACCGACTCCAATCCGCAAGCGCTGTTCGACTACATCGTCGACCAGCTCAGTGCGCTGAAGCTGACCTATCTCCACGTCGTCGAGGGCGCAACCGGCGGCCCGCGCGATATCGCGCCGTTCGACTACGCCTCGCTGCGCAAGCGCTTCAAGCAGGCCTATGTCGCCAACAACGGTTACGACTTCGCGCTGGCGGAGAAGGTGCTAGAAGCCGGGGCGGCTGACCTGATCGCGTTCGGCAAGCCGTTCATCTCCAACCCCGATCTGGTCGAGCGGCTCAAGACCGGCGCGCCGCTCAACGAGTGGGACAAGGCGACCTTCTACGGCGGCGGCGCCAAGGGCTACACGGATTATCCGACGCTGAAGGCGACCGAGGCGGCGGAGTAGGGAGCGCTCCTCTCTCCACATCGTCATTCCGGGGCGATGCGAAGCATCGAACCCGGAATTTCGAGATTCCCCGGTGCGCAGTTGCGCACCTGAGGTCTGGTGCTTGCGCACCATCCCGGAATGACCTGGCAATCAGCAAAAAGGCCGGGATCGCTCCCGGCCTTTCGTCGTCTTCGGATGGCGCGGGCTGTTACGCCTTACTTCGCTTCGGCGCGCTTCGGCGGGTTGGCCGGCCACGACTTGATCAGCGTGTCGTAGTCGATCGTCTCGCCCTTCGGCTTCTCGTTCGCGAGCTTGCGCTGCGGAGCGATGGTGCCGTCCTTCTCGGCCTTCTTGTACCAGAACTCGGCGGATTCCTTCTTGTTCAGCTTCGGTCCGCAGGCGCCCTGCACACCGGACTTCTCAAGACGCTCCATCACCGAATCCTGGGCCGCGGCCAGCGCGTCCATCGCCTGCTGCGGCGTCTTGGTACCGGACGACGCATCGCCGATGTTCTGCCACCACAGCTGCGCGAGCTTCGGATAATCGGGCACGTTGTTGCCGGTCGGGGTCCACTGCACGCGCGCGGGCGAGCGGTAGAACTCGATCAGGCCGCCGAGCTTCGGCGCACGCTCGGTGAACGACTTGTCCCAGATATCGGACTCACGGATGAAGGTGAGACCGACATGGCTCTTCTTCAGCGACACCGACTTCGAGATGATGAATTGCAGATAGAGCCAGGCTGCCTTGCGGCGATCCGGCGGGGTCGACTTCAGGAGCGTCACGGAGCCGGCGTCCTGATAGCCGAGCTTCATGCCTTCCTTCCAGTAAGCGCCGTGCGGCGACGGAGCCATACGCCACTTCGGCGTACCGTCCGCGTTCATCACGGCGATGCCCGGCTTCACCATGTCGGCGGTGAAGGCGGTGTACCAGAACATCTGCTGGGCGATGTTGCCTTGCGCCGGCACAGGACCTGCTTCCGAGAAGGTCATGCCCTGGGCCTGGGGCGGGGCATACTTCTTCAGCCAGTCGAGATATTTGGTGATCGAGTAGACCGCGGCCGGGCCGTTGGTGTCGCCACCACGCTCGACCGAGGAGCCGACCGGACGGCAGCCTTCCATGCGGATACCCCACTCGTCGACCGGCAGGCCGTTCGGGATACCCTTGTCGCCGTTGCCGGCCATCGACAGCCAGGCGTCGGTGAACCGCCAGCCGAGCGAGGGATCCTTCTTGCCATAGTCCATATGGCCGTAGACCTTGACGCCGTTGATCTCCTTGATGTCGTTGGTGAAGAACTCGGCGATGTCTTCATAGGCCGACCAGTTCACGGGCACGCCGAGCTCGTAGCCATACTTGGCCTTGAACTTGGCCTTGTACTCGGGGTTGGTGAACCAGTCGTAGCGGAACCAGTAGAGGTTCGCGAACTGCTGGTCGGGCAGCTGATACAGCTTGCCGTCCGGCGCCGTGGTGAACGACTTGCCGATGAAGTCGTCGACGTCGAGCATCGGGTCGGTGACATCCTTGCCCTCACCCTTCATGTAGTCCGACAGGATGATGGTCTGACCGTAACGGAAGTGGGTGCCGATCAGGTCGGAGTCGTTGATCCAGCCGTCATAGACGTTCTTGCCCGACTGCATCTGGGTCTGCAGCTTCTCGACGACGTCACCTTCCTGGATGATGTCGTGCTTGAGCTTGATGCCGGTCAGTTCGGAGAACGCCTTGGCCAGCGTCTGTGATTCATACTCGTGCGTCGTGATCGTTTCCGAGACGACGTTGATCTCCATGCCCTTGAAGGGTTCGGCGGCCTTGGCGAACCACTCAAGCTCCTTCTTCTGGTCTTCCTTCGACAGCGTCGAGGGCTGGAATTCCGCGATCCACTTCTGGATCACGGCATCGTCGGCGGCGCGGGCCGGCGTGGCGACCGCGAGCGAGGCCGCGATCAGCGCGGCGGCGCTGGTCATAGTCAAAAGACTATCCTTTGTCGTTCTCAAATGTCGCATTATGATTCCTCCGGTTGCAGCGACAAACAAAACCCCAGGCCCGGGTAGACCCCGGATCTGCTCTTCTTCGCTTTCGTCAGACGGTGCGAAAGATCGCCACGGCTGAAAGAAGCGAAATCAGCGTTGCGAGCCACAGGCTCGAAATTTCCACGCCCTCGCCGATCGGCAGGGTGAGGATCGGATCGGTGCCGACGAGGCCGATCCACACCAAGTGGATCACCGCCGCCAGTACCAGCGAAATGAACAAACGATCGCCGCGCGTGGTCGGGATACGCAGCACGCCGACCCGCTCGGCCTCGGGATAAACCGCCGCGAGCAAGGTCATCACGCCGAGCGTCGAGGCCAGCAGCACGAAGAAGATCGCGGTCGGCAGCGTCCAGGCCATCCATGCGATGGATTCCATGATCGCCTCCTAGACCCGGCCGAGCGCGAAGCCGCGCGCGATGTAGTTGCGGACGAACCAGATCACCAGCGCGCCCGGAATGATGGTGAGCACGCCGGCGGCGGCGAGCAGGCCCCAGTCCATGCCGGCCGCCGAGACCGTGCGCGTCATGATCGCCGCGATCGGCTTGGCCTGCACCGAGGTCAGCGTGCGCGCCAGCAGCAGCTCGACCCAGGAGAACATGAAGCAGAAGAAGGCGGCGACGCCGATGCCGCTCGCGATCAGCGGCACCAGGATCTTGATGAAGAAGCGCGGGAACGAATAGCCGTCGAGGAAGGCGGTCTCGTCGATCTCGCGCGGCACGCCGGAGACGAAGCCTTCGAGGATCCACACCGCCAGCGGCACGTTGAAGATGCAGTGCGCGAGCGCGACCGCCCACGGCGTATCGAACAGGCCGATCGCCGAATAGAGGTTGAAGAACGGCAGCGCGTAGACCGCCGCCGGCGCCATGCGGTTCGACAGCAGCCAGAAGAACAGATGCTTGTCGCCGAGGAAGCGGTAGCGCGAGAACGCGTAGGCCGCCGGCAACGCCACCGCGATCGAGATGATGGTGTTGAGCACGACGTATTCGAGCGAATTGATGTAGCCCGAATACCAGCTCTCGTCGGTGAAGATGCGCTTGTAGTGCTGCAGCGTCGGCGTGTGCGGCCACAGCGTCATCGTCGAGACGATCTCGGCGTTGGTCTTGAAGCTCATGTTGACGAGCCAGTAGATCGGCAACAGCAGGAAGATCAAAAACAGCGCCATGATCAGGCGGCGGCCGGGGATCGAATGCATCACGCCGCTCCTTCCTTGGCCGGACGCTCGGAGCCGGCATTGACCATCACGGTGTAGAATACCCAGCACACGATCAGGATGATCAGATTGTAGACCAGCGACAGCGCCGCGGCCTTGCCGAGGTCGAACTGGCCGAGCGCAATCTTGACGAGCTCGATCGAGACGAAGGTCGTCGAATTGCCGGGGCCGCCGCCGGTGACCACGAACGGCTCGGTGTAGATCATGAAACTGTCCATGAAGCGCAGCAGCACCGCGATCAGCAGCACGCGATTCATCTTCGGCAGCTGGATCGCCTTGAACACCGCCCAGCGCGAGGCACCGTCGATCTGCGCCGCCTGGTAATAGGCGTCGGGGATCGACTTCAGCCCGGCGTAGCAGAGCAGCGCGACGAGGCTGGTCCAGTGCCAGACGTCCATCACGATGACCGTGACCCAGGCGTCGACCTCATTGGACACGTAATTGTAGTTGAGGCCGAGGTGGTTCAGCACATAGCCGAGCAGGCCGATATCGGGCCGGCCGAAGATCTGCCAGATGGTGCCGACCACGTTCCACGGAATCAGCAGCGGCAAGGCGAGGATGACGAGGCAGGCCGCGACGCTCCAGCCTTCGCGCGGCATCGACAGCGCGACGATGATGCCGAGCGGCACCTCGATCGCGAGGATCACCGCAGAGAAGAACAGGTTGCGGCCGAGCGAGGCCAGGAAGCGCCCGCCGAGATCGGTCGATGGATCGAGCAGCTCCTTGAACCAGCCGACCCCGTTCCAGAAGAACTGGTTGTTGCCGAAGGTGTCCTGCATCGAATAGTTCACGACGGTCATCAGCGGCAGCACCGCCGAGAACGCCACCACCAGGAACACCGGCAGCACCAGGAACCAGGCTTTTTGGTTGATCGTCTTGTCCATCAGGCGACCCCCTCCACCAAATGGCTGTCGGCATAGACGTGGACGTGCGCGGGATTGAAGATCAGCCCGGCGGTGTCGCCGGAGACCGAGAAGCCCGGCGGCACGCGCGCGGCGAATTTGGTATCGCCGACCCGCACGCGGGCGAACTGGATGCGGCCGAGATCGTCGATCCGCTCGATGGTGGCCGACAGCAGCCCTGACGCCGGCGCCACGACATCGACGAATTCCGGCCGCACGCCGATCTCGATCTTCTTGCCCGCAGGTAGCACACCATAGTTTCGATGCAGGCCGATGACATGGCCGTCGACCCGCGCCTCGTGACCACTGACTTCGGCGGGCACGATGTTCATGCCGGGCGAGCCGATGAAGTAGCCGACGAACGTATGCGCCGGCTTGTCGAACAATTCGGCCGGCGTGCCGCTCTGCACCACGCGGCCGTCGTGCATCACGACGACGGTGTCGGCGAAGGTCAGCGCCTCGGTCTGGTCGTGGGTGACGTAGATCATCGTGAGGTCGAGCTCGCGATGCAGCGCCTTCAGCTTGGAGCGCAGCTGCCACTTCAGCTCGGGATCGATCACCGTTAGCGGTTCGTCGAACAGGACGGCCGCGACGTCGGAGCGCACCAGACCGCGGCCGAGCGAGATCTTCTGCTTGGCGTCGGCGGTGAGCCGTGTCGCCTTGCGTTTGAGATAGGGCGTGAGGTCGAGCAGATCGGCGATCTGCCTGACGCGCGCGTCGACCTCGGCCTTCGCGACGCCGCGATTCTTCAGCGGGAAGGCCAGGTTCTGGCCGACCGTCATGGTGTCGTAGATCACCGGGAACTGGAACACCTGCGCGATGTTGCGCTTCTGCGTCGACAGCGGCGTGATGTCACGGCCGTCGAACAGGATCTTTCCGCGCGACGGCGTCACGATGCCGGAGATCAGGTTGAGCAGCGTGGTCTTGCCGCAGCCGGACGGCCCGAGCAGCGCATAGGCGCCGCCCTGCCGCCAGGTCATGGTGACCGGCTTCAGCGCAAAGGATTCCTGCGGCGCGTCGTTGCCGCCGTAGGAGTGCGCGAGATCGACGAGGTCAATGCGGGCCATGAAGCATCTCCCTCACTTGCCGTTGCCGGCTGACGCGTTTGCAGCGCGCGCACTGCGATGCACGTTGCCCGAAAACGAGGTCGCGGGCGATGCGACGAGGCGGTCGGCGGCGTCGAACACGAAGATGTTGTCGGGATCGAGCGCGGCATCGAGCACCTGCCCGGGTTCATATTCGTGCACGCCGTGCAGCACCGCGACCCAGTTCGAGCCGTGGACATGGACGTGCACAAAGCTCTCCGACCCGGTGATCTCGGTCACCGTCACCGCGGCGGAAAATTTGTGGCGGCCGGCCGCGACATTCCCGACCTCGAGCTGGTGCGCGCGGAAGCCGGTCCGGTAGCGGCCGTCGGGCAGATTGGCATAGAGGCCGGCCGCGGGCGCCTGCTCGCCGCCGACATAGATCACCTGCGCGCCCTTCTTCTCGATGCCGATGATGTTGAGCGGCGGATCGGAAAACACCTGGGCAACGCGCAGCGTGTCGGGATGGCGGTAGACCTTCGGCGTCGCGCCGGTTTGCAGCGCCTGGCCTTGCCACATGCACACCGTGTCGCCGCCGAGCAGCAGCGCTTCCGACGGTTCGGTGGTGGCATAGACGAAGATCGCGCCGGAGGCCTCGAAGATGCGCGGCAGCTCGGCGCGCAGCTCCTCGCGCAGCTTGTAGTCGAGATTGGCCAAGGGTTCGTCGAGCAGCACGAGGTCGGCGCCCTTGACCAGCGCCCGCGCGATCGCGGTGCGCTGCTGCTGGCCGCCGGAGAGCTGCAGCGGCGTGCGCTTCAGGAACGGCTCGAGCCGCAACAGGCTGGCCGCTTCCGCCACCCGCCGCTCGATCTCGGCGCGCGGCTTGCCCTGCACGCGCAGCGGCGAGGCGATGTTCTCGTAGACCGTCAGCGAGGGATAGTTGATGAACTGCTGGTAGACCATCGCGACCGAACGCTGCCGCACGTCGGCGCCGGTGACGTCCTTGCCGTCGACCAGCACGCGGCCGGTGGTCGGCTTGTCGAGGCCGGCGAGCAGCCGCATGATCGAGGTCTTGCCCGACAGCGTCGGCCCGAGCAGCACGCTGAGCGTGCCACGCTCCAGCGTCAGCGACACGTCGCGGATGGTCGGAATGCCATCCACGGTTCGCGTGACATTCTGCAGTGTGACGCTCATGCCCGTCCTCCCGCTTCGCGGAGGGGACGTTCACCGGACACGCGGTTGGCGAGCATCCACTCGTCGAGCGCGGCGATTTCACCCGCCGTCATCCGCAAGCCCAGCTTGGATCGTCGCCAGACGACATCGTCCGCAGTCCGAGCCCATTCGTTCGCCATCAGGTACCTGACTTCGCTTTCCGTCAAGGTGGCGCCGAAGGAGCGGCCGAGATCGGCCGTCGATGTTGCATTGCCCAAGACTTTGCTGGCGCGCGTGCCATAGGCATGCGCGAGACGATTGGCGTGCGATTGCGCGAGAAACGGATAGGTGCGGATCAATTCGGCGCTCAGCGCCGCGACCGCGGATACATCCATGTCGCCGCCGGGCAGCGGCGCCTTGCCGGTCCAGCCCTCCTGCGCCTTTGTGCCGCGGAGATAAGGCGACAGCCGCTCCAGCGCCTCTTCGGAGAGGCGGCGATAGGTCGTGATCTTGCCGCCATAGATCGACAGTAGCGGCGCACCGCCGGGCGTATCGAGCTCGAACACGTAATCGCGGGTCGCGGCCTTGGCTTCGCTCGCGCCGTCGTCATAGAGCGGACGCACGCCGGAATAATTCCAGACCACGTCCTCGGGCTTCACCGGCTTGGCGAGATACGCGCTGGCGGACGCGCAGAGATATTCGATCTCCTCCTGCGTCGCCTTCACCTTGGCCGGATCGCCGTCATAGTCGCGATCGGTGGTACCGATCAGTGAGAAGTCGTTCTGATAGGGAATGACGAAGATGATGCGGCCGTCGGCATTCTGGAAGATGTAGGCACGGTCGTGGTCGTGGAGCTTCGGCACCACGATGTGCGAGCCCTGCACGAGCCGCACCTTGGCGCGCGCGTTGACGCCGGCGCCCGAGGCCAGGACCTGTTCGACCCAGGGACCGCCGGCATTGACCAGCACGCGTGACTGGATCGTGTCGCGGGCACCCGTGACGCTGTCCTCGACCGTGACGTGCCAGACGCCGTCGACTTGCCTGATCTCGACCGCGCGGGTACGGGTGCGGATCTCGGCGCCGCGATCGGCGGCATCGCGCGCGGTCAGCGCAACCAGCCGGGCGTCGTCGACGAAGCAGTCGGAATATTCAAAGCCCTTGGTGTAGCGGCCCGGGATCAGCGGCTTGCCGACCACGTCGCGCGTCAGATCGACCGAGCGTGTCGCCGGCAGCAAATGCCGGCCGCCGATATGGTCGTAGAGGAAGAGGCCGAGCCGCAGCAGCCAGGCCGGACGCAGGCCGGCATGGTGCGGCAAAACGAAACGTAGCGGCCGAATGATGTGGGGCGCGATCTGCCAGAGGATTTCGCGTTCGATCAGCGCCTCGCGCACCAAACGAAACTCGTAATATTCGAGATAGCGCAGACCGCCATGCACGAGCTTGGTCGACCAGGACGACGTCCCGCTAGCCAAGTCATTCATTTCACAGAGGAAAACAGAGTTACCCCGGCCCGCCGCATCGCGTGCGATGCCGCAGCCATTAACGCCGCCTCCAATGATGGCGAGGTCGTAAATCTGGTCCAAAGAACGCTTCCCCCGGCAACCGCCTTCGCTTTGACGGTTTTACTTTCGCATTGGAGTAAATCACAACCAAAAACGAAAGCAAAGTGAAAATGGGGAACTCGGGCTGGGGATTCTTTGGGCGGAGTGCCCGTGGTCAGGGCTTTTGGAGGGACGGGACGAGCGACGCTTGGCGTGACGCCAGGCAAGGCGGTGGCGGACGGTCAGGGACGCTGTGGCGATCGTCCGACGCGCAATTCCGGCAGAGCCTTTTCGGGATCGTAGGTACGGTGAACTTCACCGCCTACCCGCTTGGCGCAAGCTCGGCTGTCGCGCACAAAGTAGACGGCGAGCAAGAGCACACCGGTCGACGCGACGAATGTGTGACCGCTGGCGAACAGGACGTAGAAGACCAACGATGCGACGAAAAGGATCGCATACCATTTGAGCGCGAAGCGGAGATAGATTCGCCCGATCGAGCGAGCCCTGTTCATCGGATCGCCCGATTGCCTGGCAGCGACGCCGACAGCACGAGAAAGAAAAGCGGAAAGAACACGAAGATCGCGACATAGGCCCCGAGGTGTCCGCCGCCGAGCGCGACTTGCAGGGCGCTATATCCCGATGATTTTCGGTGCGCCAGGAGTGCCCAGAATGCAAAGCAGAACAGCGGCATCGTGAGATACTTCCACTGCTCTCGCCAGTCGCGCAGGATGGTCGCGAGATCGCCAAGCAATGCGATCAGGAACAGGGAAAACGTGACGGCGTAGAGCGCGACCAGCGGCAGGAAGAGGTGCTCGAACCTCACCCCCGCGATTGCTTCAGCCGACATCGGGATGCCATCCGCAAACAGGCTCCCGAACGGCGGGATTGCGAACAGCCGCATGTCAAAGCCCATCGCCTGGCCAAGCCAGAACAGGACGATCGCCACCAGGCCGATTACCGACTGCGCGAGGAAGCCCCCGCTCGCGATGCGCTGACACGGCGATCCCGAAAGGAAGATCCGCGACAGTCCGTAAAGCAGTTTCCTGCCACGGCCGTTCTGCTGTTCCAGTTCCGAAAGCCAGGCCTGGCGGCTCTCGCTGCCGAGGCGAAAGATGTCGGCACGGACGCTCTTCGATGGCGGCTGGGTCTCACCATCGAACGCACGCATGACCACAAGCGCAGAAACAGCGCCGGCCAGCGCCGTCGCGCACGCGGATGCGACGTTAAAGCCAAGGACAAACGAGACGACGCCGAACATCGCCGCCATGCCCAATGCCGTGACGATCTTGAATTGCGTGCTGACCAATGAACCGCTCCACCTCAGGCAGGCTACAACAGCGGCCGAAAGGCATCCGAAACAGGTTCGCTAAAACTTGAGAGATCAAGCGCCTTGCGCGCTGCGCAGCGCCGCGGGTGCCGCGTCGGCGGCGTTGTCGTCGAGATCGACTTGCGGCTTGTCCATCGCGACGACCACCTCGATACCGCGGCTGTGGCAGATATTGGCGAGGCCCGCAGGAAGCGGTGAATCGGTCACGAAGGTCTGGATCTGGCTCATATGGGCGATCCGCACCGGCGCACTGCGGCGCAGCTTGGTCGAGTCCGAGACCAGCATCACGTTGCGCGCATTGGCGATGATCGCCTGCGCGACCTGCACCTCGCGATAGTCGAAGTCGAGCAGCGCGCCCTCCTCGTCGATGGCGGATGCGCCGATGATGGCGTAGTCGACCTTGAACTGGCCGATCAGCTGGGTCGCGGTGGAGCCGACCACGGCGCCGTCGGCGCGGCGCACCGTGCCGCCGGCCACCACCACCTCGATGCGCGGATGGCGGTAGAGCAGCATCGCGACGTTGAGGTTGTTGGTGATGACCAGCAGGTCCTCATGCGAGGTCAGCGCGCTCGCGACCTCTTCCGTGGTGGTGCCGATATTGATGAACAGCGAGCAGCCGTTCGGAATCCGTGCCGCCGCGGCAGCGCCGATCGCCTTCTTTTCCTCGGCGGCGACGAAGCGGCGCGCCTCGTAAGCGAGGTTCTCGACGCCCGAGGCGATGATCGCGCCGCCATGGATGCGGGTCAGCGAGCGCTGGTCGCAGAGATCGTTGAGGTCCTTGCGGATGGTCTGCGCCGACACCTCGAACCGCTTGGCGAGGTCTTCGACCATGACCCGGCCGAACGCGCGCGCGATGTTGAGGATTTCAGTCTGGCGATTGGGAGAGTCCGGCCACGGCGGCCCCCTTGAAACGGCGAGTCGCCCATGGTGCGACCGTTCGGCACGGAGGTCAACGTGCAGTGCCGGGTCAGGGAAGGCCTGGGCGAAGGTGGACGCTTCGCCCGGGCCATGCGCAATGACGCGAAGGCGTTCTACGATGCCATCTGCATGGATTGACCGGCGAGCAGCCGGCGCGCCGCGCGCTCGGCCTCGCGCGCATTGCGGAAGATCTGGCCTTCAAGGCGGTCAAAAAGGTGCGATGCAGCAAAGAACTGATAACCACGCGTATCGCGCACCACGATACCCGCCGTCTGCGAACTCACTTCGATCACGTAACTGTCGGACATTGTCAGCCTCGGTTTGACTTCGGCCCGACAACGGAGTCGCTGGCTGTTTGTTCCTCGATTATTTTGCGCGGCGAAGCGCCAAAAACTCCGGGTTTTTGCAATCAAACCACGCTCCGGACTCAGTTTCGACGCGTTTCCTTTCCCACCGAATCAGCGGCACTGGCGCGCGGAGGATGTCAGGTTTCGATCGTCGCGCCGTCGCGCTGAATCGGTTGCGGATGGCCCTGCTCGTCGATCGAGACATAGGTGAAATTGCCGTCGGTCACGAGGATCGACTGCTGCTCGCGGCGGCGCAGCACCCAGGCCTCGAGATGCACCGTGATCGAGGTGCGGCCGATGCGCACCAGATTGGCGTGGACGGAGACGAGATCGCCGACATTGACCGCCTTGCGGAAGTTCATCGCGTCGATCGCGACCGTCACGGTGCGCGACTTCGCCACCTTGGAGGCGAACACGCCGCCACCGAGATCCATCTGGCTGAGCAGCCAGCCGCCGAAGATGTCGCCATTGGCATTGGTGTCGGCCGGCATCGCCAGCGTGCGGATGCAGAGATCGCCTTTCGGCTCGGCGTCAGCGCTCAGCGGCGCGTGAGCATGGGCGTCGGTCACTTGCGAGCCGGTCACTTGCGAAGCGCTCACTTGAATGCCTCCCAGCCGGGATCCGGCGCAAATCGTCCGCCGAACTTGCGCATCAAGGCCTGCATGGCCGACACCACATCGTCGACGCCTCGGCTGCGCGCATAGTTGAGCGGGCCGCCGCGGAACGGGGCATAGCCGGTGCCGAAGATCATCGCGCCGTCGACCATATCGGGATTGTCGACGATGCCTTCGCGCAAGGCGGCGACGCAGACATTCGAGATCGGCAGCACCAAGCGGTCGATCATCTCATCGGTGACCCGGGGACCGGTCTCCGGCAGCGGCGCCTTTTCCGCCTTGCCGTCCTTCCAGGTGTAGAAGCCCTTGCCGGTCTTGCGGCCGAGCTCGCCTTTGGCGACTTTTTCACGCAACCATGCAGGCGTCGGCGGCAGCGTGTCGCCGAACTTCGAGCGCAGCATGTCGCCGACATCGAGGCAGATATCGAGGCCGACCTGGTCGGCGAGTTCGATCGGCCCCATCGGCATGCCGAACTCGACGGCGGCCGCGTCGATCAGGCGCTGGTCGGTCTTCTCGTCCAGCATCATCATCGCTTCCAGCATGTAGGGCGTCAGCGCGCGGTTGACGAGGAAGCCCGGCGAGCTCTTCACCGGCAGCGGCAGGCGGTCGATGGCGCCGACGAACGCGAGCGCCTCCTTGAGCATCGCCGCATCGGTGCCGTCATGGCTGACGACCTCGACGAGTTGCAGCCGCGACACCGGATTGAAGAAGTGCAGGCCGAGCAGCCGCTCCGGCCGTGCCAGCGTGGTGCGCAGATCCTGCAGCGGGATGCTCGACGTATTGGTGGCGAGGATCGCGCCGGGCTTCATCTTCGGCTCGAGAGAGGCATAGACCTTCTGCTTCAGCTCGAGCTTTTCCGGCACCGCCTCGATGATCAGATCGGCATTGCGGACGCCCTCGCCGTCCATGTCGGGGATCAGCCGGTCGAGCGCGTCGCGCTGGTCGATCCGCTTGCGCATGATCTTGCCGAACAACTCTGACGCTCGTTTCATGGCGCCCGCGATCGGCTCGGCCTTCATGTCGGCCAAGGTCACGAGCATGTCCTGGTTGGCGCACCAGGTCGCGATATCGCCGCCCATCGCGCCGGCGCCGATAACATGGACGTGCGCAACCTTGTTGCCGCTGCCGGCGAGCTTCTTCATCTGCTCTCGCAGGAAGAACACACGGATCAGGTTCTGCGCGGTCGGCGTCACCATCAGATTGGCGAACGAGGCCTTCTCCGCATTCAGCATCGCCGCGCGGTTGCCGGCGTGCTTCTCCCACAGATCGATCAGCGCATAGGGCGCCGGGTAATGCTTGCGCGGCGCGGCCTTCTCGGCCTCGCTGCGCATCCGCGAGGCGAGGAAGCCCCTGACCGGACCAAGATTGAGAATCGAGTTGAGCGCGCCCGGCCTGGCGCGCTTCAGCCGGCCGAACACCGCATCCTTCACCGCGTTGCGGACATGGCGCTCCTGGGTCACGGCGTCGACCAGGCCGAGCGCCTTGGCGCGGCGCGCGTCGATGGTCTTGCCTGTCAGCATCAAGGTCATCGCCTGCATCGGGTTGACCAGCTCGGTGAAGCGCACGGTGCCGCCGAGACCGGGATGCAGGCCGAGCATCACCTCGGGGAAGCCGAACCGCGCGTCGTCGATCGCGATCCGCATCTGGCAGGCCAGCGCGACCTCGAGGCCGCCGCCAAGGCAGAAGCCATGGATGACGGCGACCGACGGCACGCGCAGCGCCTCGAGCCGGTCGATCACCGCATGGGCGCTGCCGATCGCGGTCTCCACCGCGCTGGAATCGCTGGCGCCGCGAAAGTCATTGACATCGGCGCCGGCGATGAAGCCGCTTGGCTTGGCCGAGCGCACCACGAGGCCGGTCGGCCGCTGGTTCTCCAGCGCCGCGACGACAGCATCGAGCTCCTCGAGTAGATCGGCGGACAGCGTGTTGGCGCTGGCGCCGGCGCGGTCGAACAGCAGCCAGGCGATGCCGTCCTCATCGCGCGTCAGCTTGAAATTCCTGTAGGGACCGTCAGCGGCAGGCTTCGGTCCGAGTTCGAGCACGCGATCGGCGAGAAGGTCCATGATCCGTGAATCCATGATCACACCGTCTCTATCAACATCGCGCCGCCCTGCCCGCCACCGATGCATTCGGTGGCGACGCCGCGCCTGGTGCCGAGCCGCTTCATCGCATTGACCAGATGTAGCACGATGCGGTTGCCGCTGGTGCCGACGGGATGGCCAAGGCTGATCGCGCCACCGTCGACGTTCAACTTCGCGCGGTCGATCTCGCCGGCCGCGCCATCGAGCCCGAGAATCTCGCGGCAGAATGTCTCGTCGTTCCACGCCGCGAGGCAGCCGAGCACCTGGGTGGCGAAGGCCTCGTTGAGCTCCCAGGTCTCGACATCCTGCAAGGTGAGGTCGTTGCGCTTGAGCAGCGCGCTCGCCGACAGCACCGGACCGAGGCCCATGATCGAGGGATCGAGCGCCGACCATTGGCTGTCGAGGATGACGGCCTTCGGCGTCAGCCCGTGCTTGGCCACCGCCTTCTCGGACGCCAGGATCACCCAGGAGGCGCCGTCGGTGATCTGCGAGGAATTGCCGGCGGTGACCTGGCCCCACGGACGCTCGAACACCGGCTTCAGCTTCGCCAGGGTCTCGGCGGTCGAGTCCGGTCGGACGCCGTCGTCATGGTCGAAGAACTTGCCGTCGCGGGAGAACGCGGTCTCGACCTCGCCCTTGAGAAAGCCCTGCTTCTGCGCGTTGGCCAGCCGCTGATGGCTCTCGGCAGCATATGCATCGGACTGGGCGCGCGTAATGCCGAAGAGATGGCCGACCTTCTCGGCGGTCTGCCCCATGTTGAGCTCGGTGATCGGGTCGGTCAGTCCACGCTCGAGGCCGATGATCGGCTTGAAGTAGCTCGGCTTCACCTTCAGCGCCGCGGCGATCTTGGCGCCGAGCCCCTTGGCGCCGGCGAAGCCGGCAAACCAGCGCACGCCGGAATTGGGCCAGACCAGCGGCGCGTGGCTCAAGGCTTCGGCACCGCCGGCGAGGATCAGGTCGGAGATGCCCTCGCGGATGTAGCGGTAGCCGGTGTCGATCGACTGCATGCCGGAGCCGCAATTGATCTGCACCGTGAAGGCGACCATCTGCTCGCCCATGCCGAGCCTAAGCGCCGCAACGCGTGCCGGGTTCATCTCATCGGCGATCACGTTGACGCAGCCGAGGATCACCTGGTCGAAGGCGGTGGGCGCGAAAGGCTGCCGCGCCAGCAGCGGCCGGCCGCATTGCACGGCAAGATCGACCGGGGTGAACGGGCCGGGACCGGAGCGCGCCTTCAGGAACGGCGTCCGGCTGCCGTCGACAATAAAGACTGGTCGCGCCATCAGCTCGCCGCCCTCTGCTCACCAAGCTCCTGGAAGAACTGATGCACGTCGGCGGATTTCTTGTAAATCGGGGACAGCGCCTCCGGCGCAAAATCATCGACTTCGATGACTTTGGCGACGGCCTCGTGGGCAGCGGCAAGCTTCTCGCCGTCGGCCTCGGTGATGACGCCTTTCTTGACCGCCTCCTTCCAGTCATGCAGGCGCGCCGCGCGCAACTGCTTGGCGGCGTCCTCGGCCTCGGTGACGAGGCGGAAGGCCTTCTCCAGCCGCGCGATGCCGCCGTCATCCTCGACAAAGGCGAGGTCCGGCGTCAGCCGATCGCGCGCCGCCGACGGCGACAGCACGAGCTGCGCGCATTGCTGCACGACGCGATCGGACGGGCCGGTGACGCGCGCGCCGAACGGCTGGATCAGGAATTTCAGCAGCCACGCCACCGGGCGGTTCGGCAGATTGGCGAAGATTTCCGCAAAGCGGTTCTCGATGGTCTTGAAGCCGGATGCCATGCACCATTCGAGCGCGGGAAGATCCTCCTTCTGCCGGCCCTCGTCCTGCCAGCGCTTGAGCGCGGCGGAGAGCAAATACAGTTCGGACAGGATGTCGCCGAAGCGCGCGGAGAGCATCTCCTTGCGCTTCAGCGCGCCACCGAGGGTGAGCAGCGCCATGTCGGCGCACAGCGCGAACGCCGACGAGTAGCGCGACAGCTGGCGATAGAACTCGGTCGCATCGCCGGCATCCGGCGCCGGTGCGAACATCCCAAAACTCCAGCTGCGGCCCCAGGCGCGGAACATGGTCGCGAAGCTGTGGCCGATATGTTTCCAGAACGCGGTGTCGAACGCGGTCAGACCCTTGTCGCGGTCGGTCTCGCCGAGCGCGTTCATCTCCAGCAACAGATAGGGATGCGCGCGGATCGCGCCCTGCCCGAACACGATCAGATTGCGGGTCAGGATGTTGGCGCCCTCGACCGTGATGCCGACCGGCACCGAGCGGTAGAGCCCGCCGAGATAATTCTGCGGCCCGTCGATCACGGCCTTGCCGCCATGGATGTCCATGGCGTCGTCGATCGCGATCCGCATCCTCTCGGTGGCGTGCAGCTTCATGATCCCGGAGATGACGGCGGGATGATGCCCCTCGTTCAGTGCGGCGCAGGTCAGCCGTCGCGCGGCGTCGAGCAGATAGGCCGTGCCGGCGATGCGGGCGAGCGGCTCCTCGATGCCTTCGAATTTCGAGATCGAGATGCCGAACTGCTCGCGGACGCGGGCATAGGCGCCGGTGGTACGCGCGGCATAGGCAGCGCCGGCCGCCGACAGCGACGGCAGCGAGATGCCGCGGCCGGCGGCAAGCGCCGTCATCAGCATCTTCCAGCCCTGACCGAGCCGTGCCTCGCCGCCGATGATGTAGTCGAGCGGGATGAAGACGTCCTTGCCCCAGTTCGGGCCGTTCTGGAACACCTGCATCGCCGGCAGGTGGCGGTGGCCGATCGACACGCCCGGCAGATGGGTCGGGATCAGCGCGACGGTGATGCCGAGCTCTTCCTCGCTGCCGACGAGGTGATCGGGATCATAGGCCTTGAAGGCAAGGCCGAGCAGCGTCGCGACCGGGCCGAGCGTGATGTAGCGCTTGTGCCAGTTGAGCCTCAAGCCGAGCACCTCACGGCCTTCGAAATTGCCCTTGCAGATGATGCCGGTGTCGATCATCGAGGCGGCGTCGGAGCCTGCCTCCGGGCTGGTCAGGCCGAAACATGGAATGTCCTGTCCGGAGGCGAGGCGCGGCAGCCATTTGTCCTGCTGCTCCTTGGTGCCGAAGCGCATCAAGAGTTCGCCCGGCCCGAGCGAGTTCGGCACCATCACGGTGACGGCCGCGGTCAGCGAGCGCGACGAGATCTTGCGCACCACTTCGGAATGCGCGTAGGGCGAGAAGCCGAGGCCGCCGTATTCCTTCGGGATGATCATGCCGAAGAATTTCTTGGCTTTGATGAAGGCCCAGACTTCGGGCGGTAGGTCGCGCCATTCCCAGTTGATCTTCCATTCGTCGAGCATCCTGCAGAGCTCGTCGACCGGACCGTGCAGGAAGGCTTGCTCTTCCTCGGTCAATCTGGCCGGCGCGAACGCCAGCAATTTCGACCAGTCGGGATTGCCGGTGAAAAGATCGGCGTCCCACCAGACGTCGCCGGCTTCCAGCGCCTCGCGCTCGGTGTCCGACATCGTCGGCAGCACGCCACGCGCCCAGGAGAAGATCGGTTTTGTCATATAGTCGCGGCGGAAGCTCATGGCGGATCCCTCATGAAACGGCGGCGCGGATGGGTGATCTTATCGGAAAGTGCCGTTCACCGGTGAACACTTCGCTTCGCAGATAAAGCGAAATTGACGCGGCCCAGGCGCCATTTTGTTAACGGCACGCCACGCGTTCAGTTCCGAAAGCTGAGCTGCGACAATCAGGTAGCCGGGGATGGCGCAGACGCCATCCCCATGCAGGACGAGCTAGGCGGGTCCCGCTCCCTGGGTTGCGGTATAGACCGCGTAGAGCGACTGGCTTGCGGCCATGAACAGGCGGTTGCGCTTGGGACCACCGAAGGTGATGTTGCC
Organism: Bradyrhizobium sp. USDA 4506; assembly: GCF_054058795.1. Lineage (NCBI taxonomy): Bacteria > Pseudomonadati > Pseudomonadota > Alphaproteobacteria > Hyphomicrobiales > Nitrobacteraceae > Bradyrhizobium > Bradyrhizobium sp. USDA 4506. The sequence goes on from NZ_JBSSBM010000002.1 coordinate 5,365,635, forward strand.
GCAGACCTCGGGCAGCCGGATACGGCCGAGCAGCTTGCCTTCCGGCGACCACACCGTCACGCCGCTGTAACCGACCGCGCGGCCGGCATTGCTCGAGCACCAGACATTGCCGTTGACGTCGCAGCGGATACCGTCCGGTCCGCACTTCACGCCGTCGATCGTAAAATCGCTGAACCGCTTGCCGTTGGAAAGCTTGTTGTCGGCGCCGACATCGAACACGAAAACGTCACCCTTGCCGCCGGGTCCGCTATCGCCCGGTCCCTTGCCGGTCGAGACCACGTAGAGCTTCTTGTAGTCGGGCGAGAAGCAGAGGCCGTTCGGATCCGGCACCTGGTCCTCGCTGACCACGAGATCGACGCGGCCCGAGGGATCGATGCGGTAGCAATTGGTCGGCAGTTCGCGCTTGGCCGGGACGAAGCCCGCCGGCTGGCCGATCCGGGGATTGAGCTTGCCGGCCGGATTGCTCGGGCCGCCCGCGGCATCAGGCTCGCCCTCATAGAGCTGGCCGCCATAGGGCGGATCGGTGAACCAGTAGCTGCCGTCCGGATGCGCGACGACGTCGTTCGGCGAGTTCAGCCGCTTGCCCTGATAGTTGTCGGCGAGCACGGTCGCGGTGCCGTCATTCTCGTAGCGCGTCACGCGGCGGGTGAGATGCTCGCAGGACAGCTGGCGGCCCTGGAAGTCGAACGAATTGCCGTTCGAGTAGTTCGACGGCATGCGGAAGACGCTGACATGGCCGTCATCTTCCGACCAGCGCATCTGCCGGTTGTTAGGGATGTCGCTCCACAGCAGATAGCGGCCCTGCGAACTCCAGGCCGGGCCTTCCGCCCACAACAGGCCGGTATAGAGGCGCTTGATCGAGGTGTTGGGCTGGGCAAGGTCGTTGAAGGACGGATCGACCGCGATGATGTCGGGGTCCCAGAAATAGGTGGTCGGCGCACCGCGCGGACTGAAGTCGCGCGGCGGGCTGGTGATCGTCGTCGGCGGCCCGACCGGCGCGGGCGCGTTCTGGGCCAGCGCGTTGCCGATGCTAGCTACGGCAGCGGCGGAAACCGCAAGTCCCTGAACCAGCGTGCGCCGTGAAACATTCGGATCGCGTTGTTCTTCGTTCGGATCGCTCCGCTCGTGGCGTGTCATCGCATCCTCCCACTCTGTTGGCCGGCCGTTGATCCGGCCTGGCGGGTGGAGGTTAGACTGCTCTCGGAGAGGTTGCGAGTGACGGTTTTTCATCCCCGCGCGCGGAAATTTCACATTGTTGTGGTGCGGGCCGTCGTTGCGGAGCGCACGAATCCGCAGCGGAGCAACGTCCCTTACCTCGCCCCGCTCGCGGGGAGAGGTCGAAATTCAAGCGCAGCTTGAATTTAGGGTGAAGGGGTACAGGTCTCACGACCATCACAACTGGTGGAAGCAGCCCCTCACCCTACCCTCTAAGAGCGAGCTTCGCTCGTCTCGACCCCGTGAAGAACGGGGAGAGGGAGGATAGAGCAGCACTCAATCCGGCCGGATCATCTCGAACATGTTTTCCGGCTTGATCTCGAAGTAGTCGCCGCGGCGGCCGGCGCGGACGATCGGGCGCGCGAGGCCGGTCTGGTAGACGCCGTCCTTGATGAAGGCCTTGTCGATGTGGACGGCGACGACCTCGCCGAGCGTCAGCCAGGCCTCGGCCTTCTTGCCGTCGGCGCCCTGGAGCTGGACGATCTGGCTCACCTTGCATTCGAACGACACCGGGCTTTCGGCGACCCGCGGCACGTTGACGAGCTTGCCGGCGACCTGCGTAAGCCCCGCGAGCCTGAATTCGTCGACATCGCGCGCGACATGCGCCGCGGTCGCGTTCATGTGTCTGGCGAGATCCATCGTCGCCAGATTCCAGACGAACTCGCCGGTGTCCTGGATGTTGGCGACGCTATCCTTCCAGTTGGTGGAGGAGAAGCCGATGATCGGCGGCACATAGCAGAACGCGTTGAAGAAGCTGTAGGGCGCGAGGTTGACGTTGCCGCCCTTGTCGCGCGAGGAGATCCAGCCGATCGGCCGCGGCGCGACGATGGCGTTGAACGGGTCGTGCTTCAGGCCGTGGCCGTTCTTCGGCTCGTAGAAATGCAGGTCTTTGACGGTCACGATTGCGTCCTCGTCATTCCGGGATGGTCCGTAAGGACCAGACCCGGAATCTCGAGATTCCGGGTTCGATGCTTACGCATCGCCCCGGAATGACAAGGAAGTCAACTGACGAAAATGTCAGCCCTGGCGCTCAATTGGCGCGGCCGCGCGGCGACAGGCCGGCGATCACGAAATCGATCATCTGGTCGATGGTCGGGCCCGGCTTGGTGGCACATTGGGCGATCATCTGGGGATGGAAGAACCGCATCATCGCGGTGCAGGCGCACAGCGAGGCGAGCTGCAGGTCCTTGATCTCGAACTCCCCCGACGCGGCTCCTTGCGCGATCACCTCGCCGATAATGGAGGCGATACACTCCATATGGGCGACGCAGACGTCCCAGTCCTCCTGCATCGCGATCTCGACCATCTCGTGCATCTTGGAATCGCCGACATAGCGCTCGGTGTTCATGCGATTGATGGTCGTCATCATCTGGCGCAAGCGTGGCGCCGCCGGCCCTTCCGAGCGCGCGATGCGCCGGGCCTCGATCTCGACCTCGCCCATCAGGCCGCGGGCCACGCCCTCGTGGATCGACTTCTTCGAATCGAAGAAGCGGTACACGTTGGCGGGGCTCATCCGCAGCTCTTTGGCGATGTCGGCGACCGTCGTCTTCTGATAGCCGATCTGCCGGAACAAGCGCTCCGCCACCACGAGAATCCGCTCGCGGGTGTCGGTTTCGCTATGTTCCGAGATCAGTGTCATGTTGGCCTGCTCAATCTTCAATTATTCGGCCGCCTCAGCAAGTGGAAATGCGCGTTGCGCATCGCCGGCATGCTGCGGCGCAGTATCGGTTTGCTCGGAGCCGCTTTCCTCGAGGGTCTTGCGGAACCAGAGGGCGTAAAGGCCCGGCAGATACAGCAAGGTCAGGAAAGTCGCAACAAACAAACCGCCCATGATGGTGATCGCCATCGGGCCCCAGAATGCCGAGCGCGACAGCGGGATCATGGCGAGGATGGCGGCCAGGGCCGTCAGCACCACCGGCCGGGCGCGCCGGACGGTGGCTTCGACGATCGCCTCGCGCCGGGTCAGGCCGGACGCCACGTCGCTCTCGATCTGGTCGACCAGGATCACGGCGTTGCGCATGATCATGCCGGCGAGCGCGATCAGGCCGAGCAGCGCCACGAAGCCGAACGGCTGGTTGGCGACGTTGAGCCCCAGCGAGGCGCCGACGATGCCGAGCGGCGCGGTCAGGAACACCAGGAACAGGCGCGAGAAGCTCTGCAGCTGGATCATCAGCAGCGTCAGCATCACCATCACCATCACGGGGAAGAGGATGAAGATCGACGCATTGCCCTTGGCGGATTCCTCGAACGCCCCGCCCGGCTCGATCCGGTAGGCCGGCTCGAGATGGGCCTGGATGTCCTTCAGCTTCGGCGAGATCTGGTTGGTGACGTCGGGCGCCTGCACGCCGTCGACGACGTCGGAGCGTACGGTGATCGCCATGTCGCGGTTGCGCCGCCACAGGATCGGCTCCTCATGCGCATATTCGATCTTGGCAATCTGCTGCAGCGGGACGGCTACGCCGTTGCGCGTGGTGATGGTGAGATCGCCGACGCGGCCGAGATCGAGCCGCTCGGACGGCACCGCGCGGGCGACCACGCCGACCTTCTCGATGCCGTCGCGGATCGTGGTGACCGGCGCGCCCGAGATCAGCATCGCCAGCGCCTGCGAGACGTCCTGCGGGGTCAGGCCGAGCGCGCGCGCCCGATCCTGGTCGACGGCGAGCTTCAGGTAGGGCGACTGCTCGTTCCAGTCGAGCTGGACGTCCTTGACGTTCTTGTTCTGGCGCATGACGTCGCGCACCTGGTAGGCGATGTCGCGCACCTTGTTGGCATCGGGGCCGATCACGCGGAACTGGACCGGGAAGCCGACCGGCGGACCGAAATTGAAGCGGTCGACCCGGACCCGCGCCTGGTTCAAAGCGCCGTCGGCGGCGGCCTGCTCGATCTTGGCCTTGACGCGCTCGCGCGCCTCGACGTTCTTGGCGAGGATCACGATCTCGGCAAACGCCTCGTTCGGCAGCTGCGGGTTGAGGCCGAGCCAGAAGCGCGGCGAGCCCTGGCCGACATAGGCGGTGTAGGTCTGGATGTCGTCATCGCCCTTCAGCAGCCCTTCGGCCTGCTTCACCGCCTTCTCGGTGACGTTGAAGGCGGTACCCTCGGGCAGACGCAGCTGCAGGAACAACTCGGGCCGCTCCGACAGCGGGAAGAACTGCTGCTGGACGTGGCCGAACGCAACGATGGAGGCAACGAAGACGCCGACGGTCGCCGCCACCACCTTGATGCGGTGATCGACGCACCACTGCACGACGCTGCGCAGGCCGCGATACATCCGCGTCTCGTAGATCGCGTGCGGATCGTGGTTCTGGTGCACCTTGATGTTGGGCAACAGCTTGACGCCGATATAGGGCGTGAAGATCACCGCGACGAACCAGGAGGCGACCAGCGAGATCGCCACGATCCAGAAGATGCCGCCGGCATATTCGCCGACCGCAGAATTGGCAAAGCCGATGGGGAGGAAGCCAGCGGCCGTGACCAGCGTTCCCGTGAGCATCGGAAACGCGGTGGATTCCCAGGCAAAGGACGCCGCCTTCATGCGGTCCCAGCCCTGCTCCATCTTCACCACCATCATCTCGACCGCGATAATGGCGTCGTCGACCAAAAGGCCGAGCGCAATGATCAGCGCGCCGAGCGTGATACGGTGCAGGTCGAGCGACATTGCGTTCATCACGATGAAGACGATGCCGAGCACCAGCGGCACCGACAGCGCGACCACGATGCCGGTGCGCCAGCCGAGCGCGACAAAGGAGACGAACAGCACGATCGCGAGCGCCTCGACGAAGGAGTGCACGAACTCGCCGACGGCGTGCTCGACCACCTTGGGCTGGTCGGCGATCTGCTGGACATCGACGCCCTGCGGCACCGCCTTCAGGAACTCGGCGGTCGCCTTCTGGACCTCCTTGCCGAGCTCGAGGATGTTGGCGCCCTTGGCGGTGACGACGCCGATGCCGAGCGCCGGCTTGCCTTCCTGACGCACCTTGAAGCTCGGCGGATCGACATAGCCGTGGCTTACGGTCGCGATATCGCCGAGCCGGAACACGCGGCCGTTGCTCTCGACCGGCGTCTCGGCAACCGCCTTGACGCCGTCAAGCGCGCCGGTGACGCGCAGCGGCACGCGCTGCGATGAGCTCTCGACGGTACCGGCCGGGGTGACGTTATTCTGCTTGGCGAGCGAATCGAACAGCGCCTGCGGCGTGATGCCGAGCGTCGCCAGCTTGGCATGCGAGAACTCGACGAAGATACGCTCGTCCTGGGTGCCGTAGAGATCGATCTTGGTGACGCCCGGCACCTTCAGCAGGCGCTGACGAAAACCCTCCGCGACCTTCTTGAGCTGCGCATAATTGGCGCCGTCGCCGGTCATCATATAGAGGATCGAATCGACGTCGGAGAATTCGTCGTTGACGACGGGACCGAGGATGCCGGAGGGCAGCTCGCCCTGCACGTCGACCAGCTTCTTGCGCAACAGATAAAAGAGATAGGGCACGTCCTTCGGCGAAGTCGAATCCTTGAAGGAGACCTGCATCGCCGTGAAGCCCGGCTTGGAATAGGTCTGCACCTTGTCGAAGAACGGCAGCTCCTGCAGTTTCTTCTCAATGGGATCGGCGACCTGCATCTGCATTTCCTGCGAGGTCGCGCCCGGCCACATCACCGAGACGTTCACCACCTTGACGGTGAAGAACGGATCCTCGGCGCGGCCGAGCTTCTCGTAGGAGAAGAAGCCGGCGGCGGCGAGGATGATCATCAGGAACAGGACCAGCGTCGGATGGCTGACCGCCCAGGCTGAAAGGTTGAAGCGCTTCATCGAACTCTCCAAGTTCTAGACCAGTCCCAGAACCGTTTCCGCTGCTATGCGAGGGTTAGAACGACAGCGACGACACGACCCGCACCTTCTGGCTCGGATCGAGTTTCTGCACACCGAGGGCGACCACCTTGGCGCCATCGTCGACGCCGCCGGAGATGACGACGTTGTTGCTCTCATACGCCTTCACCTTGACCGGCTGCAGCGCGATGTCGCCCTTGTCGTCGACGATGTAGAGCGAGGGATCGCCGCCCTGGCTGTACAGCGCCGACAGCGGCAACTTGGCGACGCGCTCGCTCGCCTTGTCGGCCAGCGTCAGCGTCGCGGTCATGCCGAGCGAGACCGCCTCGTCCGCGTCCGGCAGCGAGAATTTTGCGAGATAGGTGCGGGTGGCGGGATCGGCCTGCGGCGCGACCTCGCGCAGCCTGGCGGCATAGCTCTTCTTGGCGTCCGACCACAGCGTCACCGTGGCTACGCCCGACCTGGCACGAGCAAGAAGCGTCTCTGGGATCGCGACGACAGCTTCCTTCTCGCCAAGTCGGGCGACACGGATCGAAGCCTGGCCCGCGGCAACCACCTGGCCGGGCTCGATCATGGTCGCTGTGACGACACCCCGGGTGTCGGCCACCAGCGTTGCATAAGAGAGGGAATTTCTGGTCAGCTCGACCGAGCGCTCGGCACGGTTCAGCCGCGCGCGGGCCTCGTCGCCGGCAGCCTTGGCGGAATCGAGTGCCGCGTCGGTGGTCCAGCCCTTGGCCTTCAGATCCTTGGCGCGCTGCTCGGCGGCGGCGGCCTGCGCCAGCACGCCGGTGGCGGCGCGGAATTCCGCCTCCGCCTGCTCGGCCTGCAGCTTCAGGTCGACCTCGTCGAGGGTGGCCAAGGGCTGGTCGACGTCGACTGTCTGTCCGACCTCGACCAGCCGCTTGGCCACCTTGCCGGCGACCCGAAAGCCCATATCGGCTTCGATACGGGGCTTGATGGTGCCGACAAAGCTGCGCTCAGGGGTTTCAGCTTCATAATGGACGGTCGCCACCAGAACGGGGCGTCCCGGATCGGCGTTTTCAGCCGCCTTTTCATTGCAGCCGGTCAGCGCGAACACCGCGAAAGCCAGCGACGCTCCGGTTAAGAGCCTGTAATAGCTCGAGAAAACGGAACGAACGAACATCTGAAATCTCCATCGGGCTGACGACTGATGAAGAGTATCGATTTATCACTGATAAATGTCAATATTCGTCAGTGATAACCAATTCGTGAGCGGGATCGGATTTGGCGGGTGCGGAGTTCGGAAAATGCGTAGCCCCGGGTGAAGCGGAGCGAAATCCGGGACCTCACCGGTGGCGGGAGGGTCCCCGGATTGCGCTGCGCTCCATCCGGGCTACGGGAGCACGTGATTTGAGGGCGAGCTACTTCGCGCCGGCGAACTCGGTCTTGGTCTCATGGCTACCGAGGAAAACCAGCAGGCCCGCGGCGAGCGGCAACAGCGACAGCACCAGCAGGCCGGTCGACGTGCTGCCGGTGGCCTCCTTGACCCAGCCGATCAGATAGGGCCCGCCGAAACCGGCGAGGTTGCCGATCGAGTTGATCAGCGCGATCGCGCCGGCCGCGGCAGTGCCGGAGAGCCAGGCGGTCGGCAGCGTCCAGAACACCGCGAAGGTGCAGAACACGCCGATCGCGGCGACCGTCAGCACCACCATCGTCATGACCGGATCGGTGATGTAGCTGGAGACGGCGAGCGCCAGCGCGGTCAGCAGCAGCGGCGCGCCGACATGGAACACGCGCTCGCGCGTGGCATCGGAACGGCGCGCCCACAGGATCATCGCGACGGTGCCGAATGCGTACGGGATCGCGGTCACGAAGCCGGTCTGCGCGTTGGTCAAACCGAACGCCTTGACGATCTGCGGCAGCCAGAACTGCATGCCGTAGAGCGAGGCGACGAAACCGAAATAGATCGCGCTGAGCGCCAGCACCTTCGGCGAGGACAGCGCCTCGCCCAGCGTGAAATGCTTCGCCGCCTGCTTGGCCGCGACCTCGGCGTCGAGTTTCGCCTTGAGCCACGCCTTCTGCTCGGCCGAGAGCCAATCGGCCTTCTCCGGCCGGTCGGTCAGATAGAACCAGGTGACGATGCCGAGCAGCACCGAGGGAATGCCCTCGATGACGAACAGCCACTGCCAACCCTTCAAGCCCATCACGCCGTCGAGGCCGAGCAACAGGCCGGAGATCGGCGCGCCGATCACGGTCGAGATCGGCACCGCGAGCGCAAAGGCGGCGAGGAAGCGCGCACGATACTCGGCCGGGTACCAGTAGGTCAGATAGAGGATGATGCCGGGGAAGAAGCCGGCCTCGGCGACGCCGAGGAAGAAGCGCAGCGCGTAGAAGCTGTGCTCGTCATAGACCGCCGCCATCAACGCCGAGAGGATGCCCCAGCTCACCATGATGCGGGCGATCCACTTGCTGGCGCCGAACCGCTCCAGCGCCAGATTGCTCGGCACCTCGAAGATGAAATAGCCGATGAAGAAGATGCCAGCGCCGAACGAGAACACCACCGGCGAGAACTTCAACTCGCTGTTCATGGTGAGCGCAGCGAAACCGAGATTGACGCGGTCGAGATAGGAGAAGAAGTAGGCCAGGATCAGGAACGGGATCAGCCGCCAGGAGATCGCGCGGATCGTCGACGTCTCGATCTCGCTGCGGGCGCCGCGATCCGGCGCGATGGTTGCTGTCTGGCTCATGAGCTTTCCCCGGGTGTTGCTTGCCGTGAGGATTATTGGCTGTCTCCGCTTTGAGCAATGGCAAAAACTCATAGCTCACAGCGCAAACGGGAACCCCAAGCGACAAACGGACGACCAGCGGCGACAGTGCTGAAGCGCGATGCGGTTAGGTGGAATCGGGTCCCGCGGCGAACTCGCTGCACCTCTCCCCCTTGCGGGGGAGGTCGGTTCGCATCGACAGATGCGAACCGGGTGGGGGCTCTCTCCGCGATACGACTCGTGGAGAGAGCCCCCACCCTAGCCCTGCCCCGCAAGCGGCAGGGGTGTCCGGGGAAATTCAGGCATAGCGGAGCTCCATCTGGTCAGGTGAGATGGTTGATTTCCGACGGCTGGGGTTGATGGGCGGAGGTTTGTCGATGGCAGCGAGGGATCGACGCGTGAGCAGGAGCTGGCCGACGAGTTCGGCGAACCTGAGCGGGAGCATTTTGATGCAGTTGGTGTGAGCGGCGATGCGCAGCAGCAGGTAGGCAATCATCGCAGCGAGCACCTGAAGGCGGATCGCGTTGTCGTTGGCGCCGAGGAACTTGCGAATATCGAGATGCTGCTTGATCCAGCGGAACAGCAGCTCGATTTGCCATCGGCTCTTGTAGAGGGCGGCGATCTCGACGGCGCTACGGACAAGGTCGTTGGTCAGGAGTGTGATCTTGCCGCCTTTCTCGCGTCTGATCTTGATGCGGCGGAGCGGGATTGGAAGGCGCGAATCGCCCTTGCTGGTGAGCTTCACCTCGTCATCGGCAAGGATTTCGAAGCCATCCCCGTTACGCTTGCGGATGGCGCGATGCCTGAGCGAGCGAAGACGGATGCTCGTCTTCGCCCGGGTAACGAAGAAAGCCTTGCTATCATTGATCTTCTGCCACCAGTCGAAACGGCAATAGCCCTTGTCAAACACATAGGTGGTGGCGGGCTGGATTGGGGTCTGTCGGCCGATCTCGATGTCATTGACGTTCGCGGCCGTCATCTCGACGCAGGTCGGGACATCGCTCCTTGGGTCGTAGACGACATGCAGCTTCATGCCGCGGATGCGGCCGTTCCACGTCGCCCAACTGCAGACCTTGCCGAGCGGGATCGGACTGGCGTCGATCAGACGCACCATCTCCATGCCTTCACTCCGCAGCTGGCGACGCGCCATCGCCGACAGCGCCGCAAAGGTTTGCGCGAAAATGCCGATCGGACGGCGGGCATTGGCATCGGACAACGTCGAGCGCGACAGCTTGCCGGTTCCCAAGTGATAGTGATGCTGCGAATTGGCGTTGAAGCCAGTCACCACCCCGCGCAGACTGCTGTTGCCGCTAAGCTGGGCATAGATCAGCGCCACCAGATGATCCCAGCTCCTGAACGACTTGTCGTAGGCATCCCCGTCCAGACGATCCACAACCGTCTGAAACTGCCGTCGATTGATCGGTTCAAGCAGCCTTCCAAAAATGCTACCGCGATATCGCATGCTCGGCCCTCTGTGTCTCGACAACCAGAAAAGACCGATTTGCCTCGGTCCTGCCGAGCATGCACCGCGACACAGTGAATCATTCCCCGGACACCCCTGCGCAAGCGGGAGAGGGAACGCAGATGCGATGCTGATGCTTACTCAACCCAATCTGATCATCGATGGAAGCTAGTCCGCGAGCTGGAAGCGCTCGAAGCGGTCGAGCTCTTCCTCGATGCGGCGCTTCAGCTCCTTGCGTGCCGCCTGCTTCTTGCCGTTGCCGACCCAGCTCCATTTCTGCATCAGGAGCTTCTTGTTCTGCCGGTCGGTCTTGAGGTCGAGGGCGGCGACGATGTCGTCGCCGACCAGCACTGGCAGCGCGAAATAGCCGAACAGGCGCTTCTCCTTCGGCACATAGGCCTCGAAACGGTGGCCATAGCCGAAGAACAGTTCGGTGCGCTTGCGCTGGATGATCAGCGGATCGAACGGCGAAAGGATGTGAACCAGGGTGGGATCACCCTCGCCGGTCGCGTCCAGCACCTCGGGCCGCGCCCAATGCTCCTGCTTGCCAGCGCCTTCCAGCGCGACCTGGACCAGTTCCTTGCGGCGCAGGCGCGCCTCGATCAGGCTGTGCACCGCCTTCTTGCTCGGCGCATCGAGATGGCAGATAGAATCCAGGCTGACGATGCCCTGCGAGCGCAGCGCGCGGTCGAGCAGATAGGCGATCCTTGCCGAGGCCGGGGCCGGCTTCGGCGGCTTGTCCCAGCCGAAGTGCCGGGTCATCAGCTCATAGGTCTTCAGCATGCCGGCGCGCTCGCTGATCGTGACCACGCCGCCGTAGAAGGCGAGCTGCAGCGCACGCTTGGAGGGCTTCCGGCTCTGCCAGAGATGCTCCTTCTCGGTCAGCACGTCGTCATCGATGTCGCGGATCGTCAGCGGACCGGCACGAAGCAGCCGCAGCACCTTGCGCGTATCCGCCGGGGTCACCGACGAGAACCATTTGTGGCCCTCGCGCTTGTGCGCCTTCATCGCCGGCAGGAAGAAGCCGATGTCCTTGGACGGAATGTAGGACAGCGCGTGCGTCCAGTACTCGAACACGCTCTTGTCCCGGCTCTGCGCCTGCTTGAGGTCGGCGCGGCGGTAGTCCGGAATGCGGCTGAACAGGATGTGGTGATGGCAGCGCTCGATCACGTTGATGGTGTCGATCTGCACATAGCCGAGATGATCGACGGCGGCCGCCACCGCTGACGCCCCCTCGCCGAACGGCACCTTTGTATCGAGCCGCTGCGCGCGCAGCCAGATATGGCGGGCGGCAGCATTGTTCAACAAAAGGGGTTCGGCGGCGCGGGACATTGCCCCAGCAATGTAGTGAGATTCGCGCAGCTGTGGAGAGCCGCGCGGCGGAAATCAGCTCCGCATCATTCGGAGCGGCTACGTCGATCCGACGACCCGCCGCAACCACGGAACGTCCCTGGTCGCCGCCGCGAGCGCGGCGCTTTCTCCATGGAAGATGCGGGACGAATGCCCGCCAACCGGAAACCAGCCGCGGCCATCTTCGGCGTCCCGCCGATATTCCTCGAAGCCGATGGTGCCGTCCGGGCGAAGGAAGATATCGACGTAGCGCGAGGCGGCTTCGTCATTGATCGAGCGGAGGACGCGATTGACGTGGGCCATGATGTCCTCGCTCTCCCGCCTGCCCTGCCTGGCGCAAGGCGGGGCGGCACACCCAACCGTGACCCAGATCACATTCCGGGCTTTGAACCGGTCCTATTCTTCCAGCATCAAAACGACAGCAAGCCGGATTGGCTAGCCCGACATTTGAGGACGAAAACCATGACCCGCTCTTTTTCCTTGTCTTTTCTGACAATCGGCGCCGCGCTGTCGATGACGGCGGGCGTCGCACTGGCCGGCAGCGAGGCCGTTCCGGCCGCACAGATTCTCAATGCGCTGAAGCCGAAGTCGGCCACCCGCGGCCTTTCCGCCGGCACGCAGGTCGACCTCGCGGCTTCCGCCAAGGAGGCAAGCTTCCTCAACACCGTCCGCAACCGGCAGACCCGTTCGTTGTCGCGCGTTGAACGCCAGGAGATCGCCGACATCGCGGCGAACAAGCCGAAGATCGATCTGGAGATCCACTTCGACTACAACTCGGCCGACATCAGCAAGGGCTCGACCCAGGCGATGCAGGAGCTCGGCAAGGCACTGTCCGATGCCAGCATGAAGGGCTCGACCTTCGTCGTCGCCGGCCACACCGACGCGATCGGCGGCGAGGCCTATAACCAGGACCTGTCGGAGCGCCGCGCCGACACCATCAAGAAATTTCTGGTCGAGCATTACGGCCTGAACGGCTCGGATCTCGTGACGGTCGGCTACGGAAAGACCCGGCCGAAGGACCCGAGCGCGCCGATGGACCCGACCAATCGACGCGTGCAGGTCGTCAACATGGATACCAAGACCGCCTCGCAGTAACCTCCCGCAGCCTCGATCCGCCTGCCATGCCCGGCAGGCGGATCACTTTGCTTTAAAGACCGTCATATCCAGCCCTGAAACAGCATCAACCGGTTGAACGTCGCCATCGACGTCTCGATGACAGCAGCCGTGACCGGCAGCATCGCAACAAACCCTGCGCATCCAACCGCAACGAACGCCCACAGCAGCCAGCGCGGCGCACCCTTGCGCGTCAAGGCGTAGACCAGCACGAAACTCGCGGTGGTCGCCGCGGGGAGATAGTAATAGATGAAACCGAGCGTGCGCGGCAGCAGCGCCCAGGCGAGATACGGGCCGAGGTAGAACGCCAGCACGAGAAATGCATCACGGCCGCGCCCGACGATCCAGTCGCGCAGCGCAATGATCAGCGCGATCAATGCCGGCCACAGCACCAACGGGTTGCCGAGGAGCACGATCGCGGCGAACCTGTCATCACCGACCTTCTCGAACAGGTACCAGACAGGGCGCAGCAGGAACGGCCAGGACGGCCACGAGCTCATATAGGTGTGGCCCGCGATGGCGGTCGTGGTGTTGTCGGCAAAGATGCGGCGCTGCGCCTCGATGATATCCGTGAACGAGAGGCCGCAGAGCGGCACGAAGGTCGCGAGATAAACGGCCGCCGGGATCAGCACGAAACAGACGATGAAGTGAGGAAGACGAAAATCCGGCCATAGCTCCGGCCGGTACCAATCCTCCGCATTGCCGTCGGCAAAGCGCGTGCGCCAGCCTTGCATCAGGCGGATCACAGCGACGATCGCGATGCAGGTCGCGAGCACGAACAGCCCGCTCCATTTGCAGGCACTGGCAAGCCCCGCGAAGAGGCCCGCCAACGCAAAGGCGGATTGCGGCTGCTTTTGCCTGAAGCCGTGGACGAACGCCGCGATCGCGAACAGGCCGAAGGCGAGTGCGAAAATATCCAGCATCGCGATCCGCGACTGCACGAACAGCATCTGGTTGAAGAAGGCGAGCAGCGCGGCAGCGATCGCGCGTTGCTGCGACGCGAACAGCGCAAGCCCGCCGAGATAGACGCCGACCAGCGCCAGCGCACCGAACAGCGCCGCGGGATAGCGCCATCCGAGCGGCACGTCGCCGAATGCCTTGATCGAGAGGGCGATGATCTCCTTGGCGAGCGGCGGATGCATCGGGTTGAGGATCGCCCCCTCGCGCACCGGCAGCAGCATCTGCCGCGCCGCCGGCACGTAATGCACCTCGTCGAAATAGAGCTTGTCCGGCGCCGTGATCCCGAGCAGCAGCACGACATGGGCGACGATGAAGACGATTGCCGCGACGATCGCCGTGCGCGCGGCGGGACGTCGCGGAACAGAAGGAGATTTGGATACGATGTTCAAAGGGCAAGCACGGTGCGAGGGGAACGCAGCTTGCGACAAATATACGATATCAGCTGCATCCGCGATCCGTCGCCACGGTCATGTGACGGAACCATCGTGCCGACAATTGGCAACCAGGGCTGGTTCGATTGTGGCGGCCGACTTGGCTTCCGCGTCACAACGGCTGGATCACCGACCCGTTCCTTGGACGGCACCGCCGGGCCGCAGCCGGGTTCACGGTGGCAGGCGCACTATCATGCCCCGCTTCATGCGGGGCATCCAGTACGCCGCGTGTCGGCGGAGCACCGAAGTCTCTGGAATGCTGGATCGCCCGGTCCCGTCTACGCCAAGGCTTCGACGAGGCCACGAATCCCTGACGCGCCGAAGCTTTAGCGAAGGCGGCGCGCCGGGCGATGCCAGCGAAGCCTTGCCTTACGCCGCCGCCTCGCCCTGATAGGCCCGGCGCAGACCTTCGATATCGAGCTTGATCATCCCGAGCACGGCTTGCATCACACGCGCGGCGCCGGCGGCGTCGGGCCCGCCGAGATATTGGCGGACCGCCGCCGGCACGATCTGCCAAGCGACGCCATAACGATCGCGCAGCCAGCCACACTGCTCGGCGGTGCCGCCGGCCGCGAGCAGCGCATCCCACAGGCGATCGACCTCGGCCTGGTCGACACAGTCGATCGCGAACGAGACCGCGTGGGTATGCTCCATCCTCATCCCGCCGTTCAGCGCCATGAAGCGCTGACCGGCGAGCGTGAATTCGACCAGCAGCACCGTGCCGGCCTTTCCGCCGGGGCTGTCGATGACGTTCTTCTGGACCGTCTCGATCCGAGAGTTGGGCAGCAGCGAGACGTAGAGGTTCGCGGCCTCCTCGGCCTCGCCGTTGAACCACAGGCAGGGAGATACCTTGGACATGCTGAGCTCCTCGTGATGACGGGATGCGATCAGGCGGTCGCCGCGGCGGACTGCGCCTTCATCGCCGCCTCGACGTCCATCCACATCACTTCCCAGATGTGACCATCGGGATCCTCGAAGCTGCGGCCGTACATGAAGCCGTAATCCTGCTGCGGCGACGGATCGGCGCTGCCGCCCGCGCCCTTCGCCTTGGCGACGTAGCCGTCGACCGCGTCGCGGCTGTCGGCGGACAGGCAGATCAGCACTTCGCTCGTGGACTTGGTGTCGGCAATTTTCTTCGGGGTGAATTCGCGGAACTTGTCGTGCGTCAGCAGCATGACGTGAATCGTGTCGGAGATCACCATGCAGGAGGCGGTGTGGTCGGAAAATTGCGCGTTCTTGGTCGCGCCGATCGCCTCATAGAAGGCGGTCGCGTGGGCGAGATTGCTGACCGGCAGGTTGACGAAGATCATTGTCGGCTTGGCCATGAAAGGCGCTCCTTTTCGCGGGGTTGTGCCCCGAGGACGAACCGCCTCGCCGCGTCCCGACATCACCGCGCCGATTTTTCTTGCGGCGTCCTGCCGCAGGGTGACGTCAGGTCACAATCGGTGTCGGCATGGTCAGGAATGCCCGCGTCACATGCCAGAACAGCTCCCGATTGGTGGCAAGCGCCACCGAATGGGCGGTGCCGGGCAGGATGATGAACTGCCGATCGCCGTTCGGCAGCTTGTTGAAGAACTCCTCGAGGTCCGGAACCGCGGCGATGCCGTCATATTCGCCGCGGACCAGCAGCACCGGCGCCAGCACCTTCTCCGGATGCACCACCGGCAAATTGGCGGTCATGTCCAGATAGGTGCCGGTCGGGATCTGGTCGCCGAACTGCATCTCGACATCGGCCAGCAGCTCGACCACGGCGGGGTCCGACGTGCCGGGCCTGTCGCGGGTTGCGATTGAGCGGATCATGTCGCGGTCGCGCTTGCGCATGTTGTGGCTGCGATAATATGCGAGCTGCTCGGCGCGCTTTGCCAGCGTCGGCGAGCCCTCGCCCTTGTAGGTGAAGGCCGCGAACACCAGGCGGTCGATGCGCTCGGGTGCGGCCATTGCGAAAGCGCCGACCCGCAACGCGCCGGAGGATTCGCCGACGAAGTGGTATCGCCCCTGCCCGGTCTCGCGCGCGATCACCTCGACCGCGGCCTTCAGATCCTCGACGCCGCTCGCGATATCCGCATTGCCCGAGGTGCGGCCGGACTTGCCGTAGTTCTCGTGGTCCATGGTCCAGCAATCGAAGCCGTAGCGGGCAAATGTGTTCAGCAGCGAATACTCGCCCTTGCCCGGCACCGTGAGGTCGAACACCCGTGATGTCACCGACGAGCCGTGGACGAAGAACACCACCGGCCGCGCGGGCTCGCCCGGCTTCGGCGCACCGATCCGCTTGCGGAACATCCACAAGGGGATGTCACCCTTCTTCGCCCAGTATTCGTTGCTCCATATTTCTCCTTCGACAGGAACCGCGGGCACTGCCTGTGCCGACGCTGCGCCGAACACGCCGGCGGCCGTTGCAATGCCGATGGCTTTGATCATGCTGCGCCGCGAATGGTCAGATGACATCA
Organism: Bradyrhizobium sp. USDA 4506; assembly: GCF_054058795.1. Taxonomy (NCBI): domain Bacteria; kingdom Pseudomonadati; phylum Pseudomonadota; class Alphaproteobacteria; order Hyphomicrobiales; family Nitrobacteraceae; genus Bradyrhizobium; species Bradyrhizobium sp. USDA 4506. The sequence goes on from NZ_JBSSBM010000002.1 coordinate 5,382,155, forward strand.
TGGTTCGCTCCCTTCCGGATTTCTTCGTCCGATCCGGTGCGATCGAGCATAGCAGCGCGCATGTCCGGTTGCGCGACGGGCGCATCTCGCGTCCGCCAATCCGATGCACGATTTTGTGAATGCGGTTTCCGGCAAACGGCGCGGACGACGGGCGGACTTGGTCCTAGTCTCCGCGATCCGACCGGAAAAATCCGGCGAGAAGCGGGAGCGAAGAATGAGCAGCAATCTCACCGACGATGAACTTGCCGCCTTGATGCCCTCCGAACTGTGCCAGCACCAGACGCCGATCCCGACCCAGATCGTCTCCAGCGACGAATTCTATCCCGACCCGCAGAACGAACGTCAGCGCGAGGTCGAGGCGCGGCTGCTCGCGATGGCCGACGATCTCGGCGGCAAGCAGGGCCTCGATCGCCGGAGATTCTTCCAGACCGCGGCCGGCATGGCCGCCTCCTTCGTCGCGATGAACCAGGTTTACGGGGAGCTATTCGTCGTGACGCCGGCGGAGGCCGCGACACCCGCAATGGCGCAGGAGCGCGCCAACTCCCTGAAAGACCAGTTCATCATGGACATGCACACGCATTTCCTGCGCGACGACACCCGCATCATGGGTTTTGTGGAAATGCGCAAGGCGGTCGGCAAGGCCGGCTGGAACAAGGAGCTCAACGATCACGAGCAGACCATCGAGGATCTCAAGTTCGACAACTACAAGAAGGAGATGTTTCTCGATTCCGACACCAAGATCGCGCTGATCTCCTCGGCGCCGTCGGATATCGAGCAGGACTGGTTCCTGACCAACGAGCAGATGGCCGACGCGCGCAAGAAAATGAACGACGAGGCCGGCTCGCGGCGCGTGTTCTGCCACGCCATCTTCACGCCCGGGCAGCCCGGCTGGCTCGACAAGCTCGACGCCGCATTGGCGCTGAAGCCGGAATCCTGCAAGGGCTACACGATCGGCGACAACACCCACAAGGAGATCAGTCGCTACCCCTGGCGGCTTGACGACGAGAAGGTCGCCTACAAGGGTTATGAGAAGATGGTGAAGGCGGGCATCAGGAACGTCTGCGTCCACAAGGGACTGTTTCCGCCCGGGATAGAGAAGCAGTATCCGAATCTGCGCGGCTTCGCCGACGTTGCCGATGTCGGAAAGGCCGCCAAGGACTGGCCGCAGCTCAACTTCATCATCTACCACTCGGCCTATCGCCATGTCGGCGGCGATCCGAAGGTCGCGCTCGCCGAGTTCGAGCGCACCGGCCGCATCGCCTGGACCTCGGATCTCGCCGACATCCCGGCGCAGTACGGCGTCAACAATGTCTATGGCGATGTCGGGCAATTGTTCGCGACCACGCTGGTCGCCGAACCCAATGTCTGCGCCGCGCTGATGGGGACCTTGATCAAGGGGCTCGGCGCCGACCACGTCTGCTGGGGTACCGATGCGCTGTGGACCGGCGCGCCGCAATGGCAGATCGAGGGCCTGCGGCGGCTGGAGATCCCCGAGATGATGCAGAAGAAGTTCGGTTACGCACCGCTCGGCCCCGCCGACGGGCCGGTGAAGACGGCGATCTTCGGCGACAACAACGCCCGGCTCTACAACATCCAGCCGAAGCGCGCGATGCTCGACCTCAAGGGCGATCGCTTTGCGATGATGAAGGCGCAGTATGAGAAGGCTGGCGTAGAGCCGTCGAACACGCGTTACGGCTATGTGGTGCCGAACGGTGTGATCGATCACCGGGTGTTTGCCTAGGGGTTAGGCCCCGTCATTGCGAGCGCAGCGAAGCAATCCATATCTCCGCTCGGGGACAGATGGATTGCTTCGTCGCAGCGCAAAATTGCTTGCAATTTTGTCGCGAGCCCCTCGCAATGACGGAAAAGGTCATCGCCCCGTAAATCTCGGCTTGCGCTTCTCGCTGAACGCCCTGGCGCCTTCCTTGAGGTCGTCGCTGTCCTTGATGGCGTCGAGCTGCCGGCGCACCTCCGCGACCGTCTCCAGCGGCCCCTTCGGCATCGCGTCACGCGCGAGCTTCTTGAGCGCCTGCACCACCAGCGGCGCGTTGCCCGCGATCTTGGCCGCCAGCTCCTGCGCCGCCGCAAGGTGCTGCCCCGGTGGCGTGATGCGGTTGACGAAGCCGATCTGGTAGGCCCGCTCGGCCGACAGCTCCTCGCCGACGAGCAGGAACTCCATCGCGATCTTGTGCGGCATGCGCGCCAGCACCGAGGAGACGCCGCCGCCGGTGGTGCCGATCTTGGCTTCCGGATAGACGAACCGCGTCGTCTCCGAGGCGACGCAGATGTCGGCCATCTGCACCAGAACGAAGCCGCCGCCCACCACCCAGCCCGACGTCGCCGCGATCACCGGCTTGTCGAGCTCGACACCGAGCCCGGGCACCGCCTGCCACATATTGGCGGGGAAATCCCGGACGTCAGCGCCGACACAGAAGTACTTCTCCTCGGCCGAGGCCAGCACCGCGACGCGGTCATCGCTGTCGCGAAAGCGCCGCCAGGCATTTTGCAGCTCGTCGCACAGCGCATTGTTGAGCGCGTTGTGCGAGGAGACGCGGTCCATCGTGATGGTCGCGACGTGGTCGGCGCTCTCGTAACGCACGAGCGTCATGCTGGCCTCCTCCCCTGGACTGTCATTCCGGGGCACGCGAAGCGTGAACCCGGAATCTCGACGCAAATGTCGCGGCTATTTCTTCTCGTCGGGATGGCGGTGCACCGGGTCGACCCACAGCACGGTCTCCGGCTTCTCGATCGGCTCGATGTCGAGATTGATCGCGACCGCCTCGCCGTCGGAGCGCACCAGCACGCATTCCAGCACCTCGTCGCGGCTGGCGTTGATCTCCTGATGCGGCACGTAGGGCGGCACGAAGATGAAGTCGCCGGGGCCGGCCTCGGCGGTGAACTGCAGCTTCTCGCCCCAGCGCATCCGCGCCTTGCCCTTGACGACATAGATGATGCTTTCGAGATGGCCGTGATGATGCGCGCCGGTCTTGGCATCCGGCTTGATGCTGACGGTGCCTGCCCACAATTTCTGCGCCCCGACCCGGGCAAAATTGATCGCGGCCTTGCGGTCCATGCCGGCGGTCGACGGCACATTCGGATCGAGCTGGTTGCCGGGAATCACGCGGACGCCGTCGTGCTTCCAGCGCTCGTCGTCGTGATGGTGATGGTCGTGGGAATGGGTGTGATCGTGGGAACCGCTCATCATTCTTGCTTTCGTTGGCCTGATTTCGTGCGTGGAACGCTAGCGAAAAGCAGCCGCGCAGGCGAGCGGAAAATCGGAACCTCGCCGAATCGGAACATCGCCATGTTCCGGCGCGTTATCTCAGCGTATTCGAAGGAGTAATTTCATGGGTAGCACGACCGATAGGATCAAGGGCACGGCCAACGAGGCGATCGGCAGGTTCAAGCGGCGTCTTGGCAAGGTCACCGGCTCTCCGGCGATGCAGGGCAGAGGCGCGATCCTGGAAGCCAAGGGCAAGGGACAGAAGGCACTCGGCGGCATCAAGAGGATCGTCGGCAGGGTGACCTCAGCGGCTCACTGGCCTCGCTGAACGAGAGATGACACGGCCGCCCCATCGAGCCGGCCGATCGAGCATGAACGACGCTGCTCAGCCGCGCGGGCGCGGATGTGCCAGCACATCCGGGTTCACGACATTGGTCGGCGTACCCGCCGCGTACGCCAATATCTGGTCGAAAATGTCGGTGAACTGGATTTCGTACTCGTCGCGCGAGACGTAGCCGAGATGCGGCGTACAGACCACATTGTCCATGTTGAGTAGCGGGTCCGCCGTGTCGCGCAGCGGCTCCTTCTCGTAGACGTCGATCGCGGCCATCCCGGGCCGGCCGGCACGCAGCGCATTGACCAGCGCGCCCGGCTCGATCAGCGGCGCGCGGCTGTTGTTGACGATCAGCGCGGTCTGCTTCATCCGCGCGAGGTCTTCCGCCTTGACGATGCCGCGCGTCGCGTCGACCAAGCGCATATGCAGCGACAGCACGTCGCAGCGGGCAAAGAAATCCGCCTTGCTGACTGATGTCTCATAGCCGTCGGCGCGCGCCTTCGCCATCGCCGGCTCGCGCGCCCAGACCAGCACGTTCATGCCGAACGCCTTGCCATAGCCCGCGACCACGGCGCCGATGCGGCCGTAGCCATAGATGCCGAGCGTCTTGCCGCGCAGCGTATGACCGACGCCGATCTGCCACTTGCCCGCCTTCAGCGCCGCCATCTGTTGCGGGATCGCGCGCATCGCCGCGAGGATCATGCCCCAGGTGAACTCGGCGGTGGCGTAGGACGGCGTATCGGCATGCTGGCTCGACGACACGATGATGCCGAGCCGCGTGCAGGTGTCGATGTCGATATGCGGATAGACGCTGCGCTGGCTGATCAGCTTCAGCTTCGGCAGACGTTCGAGCAGCGGCGTGCGGATCTGGGTTCGCTCGCGGATCAGGACCAGCGCGTCGGTATCGCGCAGCCGTTCGGCGAGTGCATCGACGTCCTGGACGTGATCGTTCCAGATCTTGACGTCATACCCGTCGAGCTTGCGGTAGCAATCGAGGGTGCGCAGCGTGTCGAAATAATCGTCGAGGATCGAGATCTTCATCGCTGCGCCCTTGTTGTTGTGAGCCGGTTACTTGACGCCCATCGGCTTATTTGACGCCAAGCAGTTCGACGTCGAACATCAGCGTGGCGTTCGGAGGGATCACGCCGCCGGCGCCGCGCGCGCCGTAGCCGAGGTTCGGCGGGATGATCAGGGTGCGCTTGCCGCCGACCTTCATGGTGGCGACGCCCTCGTCCCAGCCCTTGATCACGTGACCCTGGCCGATCGGAAACTCGAACGGCTCGTTGCGATCGACGGAGGAGTCGAATTTCTTGCCCTTCTGGCCGTTCTCGTAGAGCCAGCCGGTATAGTGCATGACGCAGGTCTGGCCGGTCTTCGGCGAGGCGCCGGTGCCGACCTTGCTGTCGATGATCTGGAGGCCTGAAGCTGTGGTCATGGGCTTTCCTGCAGTTTGGGCCGTTGCTGTCCCGCTGACAACGGACGTGGAGACTGCCGCCGCAAGGCCGGCAAATGCAGTCTTGATGATCGTGCGTCGGGAAGATCGCATCTTGCACCTCTCGTGAAGGACGGCCGTCTCTAGCCCAGTGCGGGTCGAATCCCTAGCCATTTTTCAGTGACCGGCCATGCCGCCGTCGCGGTCCAGCGCAAAATCGCCGATCAATGGCGACGACGCGCCCGCGATGAGATCACCGATCAGTTGCGCCGCCAGATATGAGTAGGTGATGCCGGTGACGGGCTTCCGCGGGGCAGGACTAGCACCATCCCCGCGACAACACCTTGTTTCCGGCGGCCCCTGATCGGCCGCGACAATCAGTAGCCGAGCGCGCAGCCGTCCTTGCGCGGGTCGGAGCCACCGGTCAGCGTCCCCTTGTCCCAATCGATCCAGATGCCCTGGCCGCCGCCGAGCGGCGCGACCACGCTGGTGGTCTTGTGACCGATCTTCTTCAGGCCTTCGACGATCTCCGCCGGCACAGAGTCCTCGAGCTGGTAGACGCCTTCGTAGTGCAGGCCGCGCGGCATATCGATGGCTTCCTGAATGTCGCAGCCATAGTCGAGCATGTTGGTCAGCACACGGGTCTGGCCGACCGGCTGGTACTGCCCGCCCATCACGCCGTACGGCATCAGCGCACGGCCGTTCCTGGTGACCAGCGCCGGGATGATGGTGTGCAGCGGACGCTTGCCCGGTGCGATGCAATTCGGATGTCCGGGCTGGATGCGGAAGCCGCCGGCGCGGTTCTGCAGCAGGACGCCGGTCTTGTTGGAGACGATCGCCGAGCCGAACGAATGCGCGATCGAATTGATGAACGAGCAGACGTTGCGATCCTTGTCGACCACCGTGATGTAGACCGTCGACGGATTCATCGGCGGCGCGACGTTCGGCAGTTCGAGCAGCCGGTCCATCCGGATGTTCTTGATGTGCTCTTCGGCGAATTCCCTGGCGAGGATGCCGGCAACGTCGACATGCACGTGCTGGGGATCGCCGATATGCTGCTCGCGCATCATGTAGGCGATGCGTGCCGCCTCGGCCTCGAGATGGAAGCGCTCGATGCTGAGCGGCTTGAACTTGGTCAGGTCGAAGCGCGACAGGATGTTGAGCATGACCAGCATGGTGATGCCGGGGCCGTTCGGCGGGCACTGCCAGACGTCGTAGCCCTTGTACATCGTGCCGATCGGCGAGGTCGCCTCGGTCGAGTGCGCGGCGAAGTCCTCGAGCGTGTGCAGGCCGCCGATGCCGCGCAGCGTGTCGACCATGTCGGCGGCGATCTCGCCGCTATAGAAGGCGTCGCGGCCCTTTTGCGCGATCGCGCGCAGCGTCTTGCCGAGCTCGGGCTGGCGGATCACGTCGCCGGCAACCGCGGGCCTGCCGTGCGGCAACAGATAGCGCTCGGTGTTGGTGCCGTTCTTCAGCTTCTCGAAGCCGTTCTTCCAGTCGAAGGCGATGCGCGGCGCGACCACGTAGCCCTCTTCGGCGGCCTTGATCGCGGGCTGCAGCAGCCGGTCGAAGCCGAACTTGCCGTGGTCCTTCAGGATCACGTCCCAGGCATCGACCGCGCCGGGAATGCTGACCGCATGTGCCGAGGTCAGCGGCACCGAATGGATCTTGCGCTCGAGATACCAGTCGGCGGTCGCCGCCATCGGCGCCCGGCCGCTGCCGTTATAGGCGGTGATCTTGCCTTCCCCCCTCGGCTGGATCAGCGCGAAGCAGTCGCCGCCGATGCCGGTCGATTGCGGCTCGATGACGCCGAGCAGCGCACAGGCTGCAACCGCCGCGTCGGCGGCCGTGCCGCCCTCGCGCATCACCTCGATGGCCGCGAGCGCCGCTTCCGGATGCGACGTCGCCACCATCGCGTTCTGGGCGTGGACCGTGGAACGGCCGGCGAAATGGAAATTCCTCATAACGGAGTGCTCGCTTGATCGTGATGGTCTGATGCGGCTGCGGCGGATGATGCCAAGGGAGTACAAAGTACATGGCACACTCATCCCCGGCTGAGCAATGCCTGGCATGCCAGGGGAAATATCCCGACAATGCATGGCTTTGCGGGTTTCGCCGGCTTGGCCGGCCTGATAAATCCCGGCGATGCCCTTCAAGGTCGCCGCCTTCTACCAGTTCGCCGCGCTGCCGGACTTCCGCGCGCTGCGCGAGCCGCTGCGCGCGTTCTGCGCCGGGCTCGATCTCAAGGGCAGCGTGCTGCTCGCCCATGAGGGCATCAACGGCACCATTGCCGGCACCGACCAAGGCATCGATGACTTCGTTGCGGAGCTCAGGTACGGAACGCTGTTCGGCGGCCGCCTCGACAATCTCGAGCTGAAGTTCTCCGAAGCCGCGCAAATGCCGTTCCAGCGGCTCAAGGTGCGGCTGAAGAAGGAGATCGTCACGCTCGGCGACACCACGGTCGATCCGACGCGGCAGGTCGGCACCTATGTCGATGCCGCCGACTGGAACGAGCTGATCGCCGCGCCTGACATCGTGGTGCTCGATACCCGCAACGCGTTCGAGGTCGCGATGGGCACGTTCGAAGGCGCGGTGGATCCCAGGATCGCGAGCTTTGGACAATTCAAGGAATTTGCGGCGAGAAACCTCGATCCGGCGAAGCACCGCAGGATTGCGATGTTCTGCACCGGCGGCATCCGCTGCGAGAAGGCCAGCGCCTATCTGCTCGCGCAAGGTTTTGCCGAGGTCTATCACCTCAAGGGCGGCATCCTGAAATATCTCGAGGAAACCCCGCAGCAGGACAGCCGCTGGCGCGGCGACTGTTTTGTGTTCGACGAGCGTGTTGCGCTCGGCCACGGCCTGCGCGAGCGTGCGGGTGCGCGTTCGAGCGACGCGGAGCGCGAGGCTGCCCCCTGCGAGGCTGCCGTCCATGAATGACACGGCCAAGCTGAGCGAGCGGATCGATGCGCTGGAGGTTCGCCTGACCTATCAGGACGAGGCCATCGAGACGCTGAACCAGACCATCACGGCACAATGGAAGCAGATCGACGCGCTGACGCGCCAGATCGCCGAGTTGCGCGACCGGCTTCAGGAGGCCGAACGCCAGGCGCCCGGCCCCGCCAACGAACGCCCACCGCACTATTGATCGGTGCCGCCGGACCGCGGCAGCACCGGCTACATGTTGCTCACCTGACGCATCGGCTTCGCGCCGCTGAAGAACAGGCTGGACAACCGCTGCACCATCGCCGTGGCGCGGCTGCCTTCGAGACCAGGGCGAACGCACAGCAGGCGCTTCTGCAACGGAAGCTCCGGAAGATAATAATCCTTCGCCGAGATCAGCGAGGACGGGATCATCCGCTCGGGGCACGCCGTCAGGCCGTACCCGGCCCGGGCGGCTTCCAGTCGCAGCTGGTGGTTCGGGCTCCTGAACACGATCTTGTACGTGATGTTGTGCTTGGTGAGCGTCCGGATCATCCAGTCGTCACCGGGCCAGGCCAGGATCGGGATCGGGGCGCCCGGCCGCAGCACAAAATCGCGCGATCGCACCCACACCGACCGCTCCTCGGCTTCGGCGGCGATCGTCACCTCGTCTTCGTTCTCCTGCGAAGGGTTGCTGTAGACGAACGCGATGTCGATGTAGCCGTCGATCAATCCCCTGATGACGGCCGGTGACATGTCGGCGTGCAGCAGAACGTCGGCGAGTGCATCGGAGGGATGCAGCTTCAGGAATTCCTCCGCGAGCATCGTGCTGATTCCCAGCCGCAACGGCTGGGGTCCTTCATGATTGCCGCCGAGCCGAAGCAGTTGATCGTTGGCTTCGAGGATGCGCCTCGCCTGCTGCACGGCGACCTTGCCGAGCTCGGTGGTCGTGGTGCCGTTTGCGGTTCTGACGAAGAGTGCGCCACCAATCAGGCTTTGCAGGCGCTTGACCTGCGAACTGATCGCCGGCTGGCTGAGGCCGAGACGCTCCCCGGCTTTCGACAGGCTGCCTGTCTCCGCGATCGCAACGACGGTGCGAACGATTTCAGTAGGAATATTCAAATGCTGACGCGGTCTATGCATCGCGAGCCCTCCAGTCTCAGCACGGGACGCAATTCCAATCTCCACAGTATGTGATCAGGCTATACTAACATTTGGTTGCACTTTCGTTTAGCCACAATTACCGCCAAGGCACTGATATTGCAGGCCATATGTATTGTTACGTGCATTGTTCCGCAGATCACGGTATCCCACAACTACATCTCCACACGCTGCAGCAGCTCAACCGCACCACACCCCGGGTTTTTGCGGATATCGCATCAAATATTCTGATCGCCCCATAACGTTTCACTGACCCGATAAGTCTGAATTGCGGCCGCTGATTCGCGGAAGCGTTTTCATAGTTTTCCTTAATCAAAGCCTCGCAACGTGACGTCGTAGTTGGCGTTTCGAGGTGTGTTGCAATGACCAGGTTTTTTCGCTGCCGAAACGGTGCGTCCGCTGTCGAATTCGCGCTGATGCTGCCGCTGTTTCTTGCCTTCATCTTCGGCATCATCGTCTTCGGCTCGTATCTCGCCATGGTGCATGGCGTTCAGCAACTCGCCGCCGAAGCGGCGCGGTCATCCATCGCGGGAATGACCGACACCGAACGCAACAGCCTCGCGACGAGCTACGTCACCGCCAACGCGTCGACCTATCCATTGCTCGTTCCCGGCAATCTCACGGTCAATGCCGCGCCGTCTCCATCGAATGCCAACGTCTACGTCGTGACGGTCAACTACAACGCAGCCGGCAACTTCATCTACAAGCTGCCCTTCGTCCCCGCCCCGGCGAGCACCATCGTCCGCTCCGCGGCGATTCAGTACGGGGGATTCTAGGATGAGAGGCGTCCTCATGCTGATGCGGCGCTTTGGCGCCGACGAACGAGGAAACTTCGCGATGATCAGCGCCGGCCTGATGACGCTCCTGATCGGGTGCGCCGGTCTTGCCATCGATCTCGGCACGATCTTCGCCGACCGGCGCAAGACGCAGAGCACCGCCGATCTCGCCGCGATCGTCGCCGCCGCCAACCTGAACAATCCGGTCAACGCCGCCACCGCGACGGTGACGCAGAACAAGTACCCGGCCAGTGCGCTGGTCAAGGTCGAGACAGGAACCTACACCGCAAACAGCGCCATCGCGCCGCAGGCCCGTTTCGTGACCCCGGCGGTCGGCACTCCCAACGCCGCGCGGGTCACGCTGAACACCCAGACCCCGCTCTACTTCGCGCGGTACCTCACCGGCGCGAGCAGCTTCACCATCAAGACGACCGCCACCGCGACATCGACCGAAATGGCCTCGTTCACGATCGGGTCGAGGCTGCTCTCGGTCAACGGCGGCGCGCTCAATGCGCTGCTCGGCTCGATGCTCGGCACCACGCTGTCGCTCTCGGTGATGGACTACAATGCGCTGATCAGCGCGAAGATCGACGCACTGGACTTCCTGTCGGCACTGGCGACCCGGGTCAACCTGACCGGCGTCACCTATAGCGACCTGCTGAGCAGCAACATCAAGGTCGGCGACATCGTCGCGTCGGCGCTGACCACCCAGCAGATCACCAACGGCGCCAACGCGGCGACCACCGCGCTGTCGACGATCTCCCAGGCCGTCACCGGCTCCACCACCAAGATTTCGCCCGGCACGCTGGTCGACCTCGGTCCCTTCGCCAATCTCACGGTGGGGCAGAAACCCAAGGTCGGCGCCAGCGTTTCGGTGTTCGACCTGATTTCCACGGTGGCGCAGATCGCCAACGGCAACCATCAGATCGCGACCTCGATCAATCTCGGCCTGCCCGGCATCGCCAACGTCTCCGTGATCGCAACGATCGGCGAGCGCCCGGTCGGCTCGAGCTGGATCGCGATCGGCACCCAGGGTGTGAGCGTCCACACCGCGCAGACCAGGATCCTGGCGACCATCAATGTGCTCGGCTCCGGCACCGTGTCTGCGATCAATCTCCCGGTCTATGTCGAGGTCGCCTCGGGCACCGCGACGCTCAACGCGGTGTCCTGCGGCCACCCCAACATCAACACCTCGCAGGTCACGATCGGCGTGACGCCTGGGATCGTGGATGCATGGATCGGCAACGTCACGGTCGCCGACATGACCAACTTCACGACCAAGCCCAATCCGCCGCCGGCGACACTGGTCAACCTTGGTCTCGCCACCGTCACCGGCCTCGCCCATGCCGGCATGGGCAACACCACGCCGACCAATGTCAATTTCAGCTACAGCGACATCCAGTCGGGCACCAAGAAGACGGTGACGACGACCAACTTCCTTTCATCGCTGACAGGAAGTCTGCTCGGCGACCTCTCGCTGACCATCAATCTCGGCCCGCTCGGGCTGCCGATCCCGGGATTGGGGGCGCTCGTCATGAGCATCCTGAACGGCGTGACGAGTTCAGTCGATCAGGTGCTGGCGTCGCTGCTCGCGACGCTCGGCATCGGGCTCGGCCAGGTCGACGTTTGGGTGCTGGGCATCCGCTGCGATGGCGCCGTGCTGGTGAACTAGAGCATGATCCGGAAGAGTACGAAGCGGTTTTCCCTCGCGACAAACGCAAAGCGTTTGCGCGGAGATCGTGCTCGAACAAGAAGCGAAAGCGCGACCATCGCGCTTGAGGGGACCGATCGCGACGGGCATCACATCGGGGGAGGAGACTGCCGTGAGCACAACGATAAGATACAAGACCGACAGCCAACGAACGATCCTGCTGAAGCGCGGGACGATCTTCTTCCGCAACAGCAGTGTCGGATGTCTTGTGCTCAACCTCTCGACCGGCGGCGCGGGGCTCGCCGTGGAAAGCGACGTCGCAATCCCGCTCGCGTTCGACCTCGAGATCGAGAGCGAACCGATCCGGCGGCACTGCATTGTGGCCTGGCGCCTGGAGCGCCGGCTCGGCGTGACCTTCGAATCTGACCGGATGCAGCGCCCCGCAAGCGGCCCCGTCTAGACTATCCCGGCGATCACGGTATGCGGACGGGCCCGGTGCTCCGGGCCATCGCTCCGCGGCGAATAGTTCGCCGCATGTGGAACTCTCTTGGCATCGTGGTTAGCAGCCGCTGGCATACACCAGCTAATTGTCCCGATTGCCGTCGTGCTTTGACGGCGCGGGCTGCGTGGCGCTGACCGGATCGGAGGCCGGGAAGGTATCCTCGAGCCCCTCCTTCAGCCGGGTGCGGGCCTTGCGGTCGGCAGCCTGCGCCTCGTGCGGCTTCTCGGCATGCTTGTCGTGCGGGGCAGGATCGAATTTGTCGGCCATGTCGTCCCTCCATTCGGGCGACAACGCGGCCGCGCAAAGGGGGGTTCCAGAACCGCCTTGGCCCATTGCGCTGCAGCGTGTATCAGGGGCGCAAATTTGACCGTGATCAGGAACTATCCGCGTGCCCCAGGATCCCACCAAGAAGCCGCTCATCGACGTGCTATCGGGCCACCGCCAGGCCGTGCCGCCGCTCTGGATGATGCGGCAGGCCGGCCGCTATCTGCCGGAATATCGCGAGCTGCGCGCCAAGGCCGGCGGCTTCCTCGATCTCTGCTTCACGCCCGAATTCGCCGCCGAGGTCACGCTGCAGCCGATCCGCCGGTTCAACTTCGACGCCGCGATCATCTTCTCCGACATCCTGGTAATCCCCTACGCGCTCGGCCGCTCGGTGCGCTTCGAGGCCGGCGAAGGACCGCGGCTCGATCCGCTGGCAACGCCCGGCGAAATCGCGACGTTGGCAACCGATGCCAACTTCGACACGCTCGAGCCGGTTTTTGAAGCACTGCGCCGCGTCCGTCGCGAACTCGCCCCCGAGATCGCACTGATCGGCTTCTGCGGCGCACCGTGGACGGTTGCGACCTACATGGTGGCCGGACAGGGCACGCCGGACCAGGCACCCGCGCGGATGCTTGCCTACCGCCATCCGGATGCGTTCGCCAAGATCATCGACGTGCTGGTCGAGAACTCGATCCACTATCTCGTCGGCCAGTTGAAGGCCGGCGCCGACTGCCTGCAGATCTTCGACACCTGGGCCGGCGTGCTGCCGCCGCGCGAGTTCGCCCGCTGGGCGATCGAGCCGACCCGGCGCATCGTGGCCGGGGTGCGCAAGCAGGTCTCCGATGCCAGGATCATCGGCTTCCCGCGCGGCGCGGCAGGCATGCTGCCGGCCTATGTCGAGCAAACCGGCGTCGATGCGGTCTCGATCGATTGGGCCACCGAGCCGTCGATGATCCGCGAGCGCGTGCAGAGCCGGGTCGCGGTGCAGGGCAATCTCGATCCGCTGGCCCTGATCGCCGGCGGCGCCGCGCTCGACCGCGCGGTGGACGATGTGCTGGAGAACTTCGGCAAGGGACGGATGATCTTCAATCTCGGCCACGGCATTCTCCCCGAGACGCCGATAGCCCATGTCGAGCAGATGGTCGCGCGGGTGCGCGCGTATAAGGGCTGAGACCTTGTAGCCCGGATGGAGCGCAGCGCAATCCGGGACTCTCTCCTCCGTCGCTAGACTAGCCCCGGATTACGCTTCGCTTCATCCGGGCTACGGAGCTTCCCTCACCGTCACCCTGAGGAGACCGCGCAGCGGTCGTCTCGGAGGGTCGACGGCCCAGGTCTGGCCACGAGTAAGGAGGGCGACGCGTCGAAAATATCGGGGCCGTGCATCCTTCGAGACGCGCGCGAGAGCGCGCTCCTCCAGCGACAAAGGCGAAGCCTTTGCGCGGGGATGACGGAACTGAGGACTCCTACCGCGCGTCCTCCAAAATCATGTCGGACGCCTTTTCCGCGATCATGATCGTCGGCGCATTGGTATTGCCCGACATCAGGTCCGGCATGACGGACGCATCGACCACGCGCAGACCTTCGATGCCGCGCACCTTGAGCCGCTGGTCGACCACCGCGAGCGGATCGTTGCCCATCCGGCAGGTCGAGGTCGGATGATAGACCGTACTGCCGGTGCGCCGGCAGAAATCGAGCAGGTCGTCGTCGCTGACCACCGTGGCGCCGGGATCGACCTCGCCCACTGAATAGGATTTCAGCGCCGGCGCGGCCAGGATCTTGCGCAGGATACGGATGCCGTCGATGAAGGCGCGGCGATCGGTCTCGGTCGCCAGATAGTTGATGCGGATTTCCGGCAGCACGCCCGGGTCCGCGCTCCTGATCTTCAGCGAACCGCGGCTCTCCGGACGCAGCTGGCAGACCGAGGCCGTGAAGCCCGAGAACGGATGCAGCTGCTCGCCCATCTTGTCGGTCGAGAACGGCAGGAAGTGGATCTGGATGTCGGGCGAGGCCAGCCGCGGGCTGGTCTTGAAGAACGCGCCGGAGGTGCCGGCGGCGATCGTCAACGGTCCCTTGCGCAGCGCGGCGTAGCGGAGGCCCGCCATGACGCGGCGCACGGGATGATTGATGACGTCATTCAGCGTGACGGTCTGCGCGCAGCGCGTGACGATGCGGACCTGCATGTGATCCTGCAGATCGTTGCCGACGCCGGGCGCATCGAGCACGATGTCGATGCCGTGCTGCTTCAACAGATCGGCCGGGCCGACGCCGGAGAGCTGCAACAATTGCGGCGAGTTGTACGCACCGCTCGATACCAGCACCTCCTTGCGCGCCTTGGCCTTGCGCAACTGACCGTCTTGCTTGTAGGCGACGCCGCTCGCGCGCTTGCCGTCGAACAGGATGCGCTGCGCCAGCGCCGAGGTCTCGACATGAAGATTGCCGCGCGTCAGCGCCGGCCGCAGATAGGACCGCGCCGTCGAGGCGCGCCGGCCGCGCCGCGTCGTGGTCTGGAAGAAGCCCGCGCCCTCCTGGGTCGCGCCGTTGAAATCCGGATTGGTAGGAATGCCGACTTCGGTTGCGGCATGCACGAAGGCTTCCGACAGCGGATCATGATGCCGCCAATCCGACACCGGCAGCGGGCCGCCGGCGCCGTGATAGGTGTTGGAGCCGCGCTGCTGATCCTCCGCCTTCCTGAAATAGGGCAGGACGTCGTCATAGCCCCAGCCGGCATTGCCGCGCTGTCGCCAGCGGTCATAGTCCTCGTGCTGGCCGCGCACATAGAGCAGGCCGTTGATCGAGCTGGAGCCGCCGAGCACCTTGCCGCGCGGCTGGAACACCTGCCGCCCGTTCAGGCCCGGCTCGGGCTCGGTCTGGTACATCCAGTTGACGGATTTTTCCTTGAACAACTTGCCGTAGCCGAGCGGGACATGGATCCAGATGTTGCTGTCCTTCGGTCCGGCCTCGAGCAGCAGCACCGAGTGCTTGCCGTCAGCGCTCAGCCGGTTGGCGAGTACGCAACCGGCCGAGCCGGCGCCGACGATGACGTAATCATACTCTGCCGCATCGTTGTTGTTGTTCACTGGTTTCCCCCGGAATTTCTTTCTTCCGGTGGTACAGACAAAGCGGCGGCTTGAAAAGACTAGCGCCCTGCGCTGAGGTTCTGGAGCAGTTGCTCGACAAGCATACTGAGCTCGCCGGCATTGCGCGCGGCGCCGAAGACGTAGCGGTCCGGCCGCACGATGACCGCCGCGGAGTCATGCTGCCGCATCCAGTCCGCGAACAAACCGTCGCGTTCGATCACGGTCAGGATACCGCCTCGATCGGCAGTTTCGTCTGATGTGGCGATGACGACGCGCTCACCCGACAGACGCTGCCAGGCGGCAGCGAACGCGTCCGACAGCCACGCCATCGGAGCCGCCGCGGTCGTCACGATCGCGAATTCCGGTTGCAGCAGATCGTCGAGCCGGCAGGTCCGCCCATCCGGCGCGCGCACATGCGGCTGCACGAACAGCCGCCCGGCAAGCGCGGCATCGCGCGCGATCAGGCCGGAGACGAGATCGGGGATGAATTTTTGCCTGATGGTTTCGGCCTTGCCGGCCTTCAGGTCGGCGCGCAGCCGCATGTCGCGTTCGACGGCGGCCACCGGATCGAGCTCGCCGATGATCTTGCCGAATTCCTTGGCGCTGGCGACGACGGCGCGGACATGCGGCTTGCGCTCGATCTCGTAACTGTCGAGCAGCGCATCGCCGGCGTCGCCACGAAGAACCAGCCGCAACTTCCAGGCCAGGTTCACCGCATCGCGGATACCCGCGCACAGCCCTTGCCCGAGGAACGGTGGCGTCTGGTGCACGGCATCGCCCATCAGCAGCACGCGGCGGTCGCGCCAGCGCCGGCCGAGCAGCGCGTGAAAACGATAGACCGCCGAGCGCCAGATCGTGAGGTCCGAGATATCGGTGAAACGCTTGAGCAGCTTCACGACGTTGTCGGGCGTGCCGGCCGCCTCGGGGTCCTCGCCGGGCAGCAACTTGATCTCCCAGCGCCGCAAATTGCGCGGGCCCGGCACGAAGGTGCCGGGACGCGACGGCCAGCAATACTGAAAACTCCTGGCCGGCCGCCTGGCGGGATCGCTGGTCAGCGTGTCGACCACCATCCACCATTCATCGAAGGCGAGGTCGTCGAGGCCGATACCGAGCTGCTTGCGGACGAAGCTGTTGGCGCCGTCGCAGCCGACCAGATAGCGCGCGCGGATCAAGAACTCCTCACCGGACTCGCGGCGCGCGCCGTCAGCATCACCGCGCCATCGTCCTGCTGCAGCGCCACGCCCGTGGCCGCAAGGAAAATGTCGGCATGCGGATAGTCGGCGAGCTTGTCGCGCAGCGCCTGCTCGACGTCCGGCTGCACGAAGGTCACGTTCGGAATCCAGCCGAGCGGAAACGGCGGCGGCATCGGATCGAAGATCTTGATGATCTCGCCGTCGACGCCGAGATAGTGCGAGCCGTTATGCGGGGCGATCGCCTGCTCCATGAAATCGCCGAGCCCGATCGCCTGCAGCACGCGCAGCGCCTCGTGGTCGAGCGTGATCGCGCGCGGCTTGTCGTAGATGTCGGCAACGCGCTCGACGATGGCGACCCTCAAGCCGGATTTCGCGAGCAGATTGGCGAAGATGGCACCGACCGGCCCGAGACCGACGATGGCCACGTCATGGATGGGATAATCGGCTGACAATGACATGCTACTTCGCGAGGTAGCTCTCGAGCGTCAGCGGCTTCGGCTTCATTTGCGGCTCGCGGATCGCGACACCTTCGAACGGCGTCGCCTCCTCGAACCAGGCCTGCCGCGCCGGCAGTCCCCACGGGAACGAGATCGTGTGGTCGGACGGATCCCACCCGACCGGCTCGTTCTCGATGTCCATGATCTGGTAGTGCGTGTTGAACAGCTCGACGCGATGCCCATCGGGATCGCGCATGTAGACATACATCGCGTGTCCCGGCCCATGGCGCCCGGGGCCGCGTTCAACGGCCGCGCCATAGCCGAGCTCGCCGGCGACATCGCAGGCGTTGAGCAGATGGTGAACCTCGGGCGCGAGAAACGCGAAATGATGCAGCCGCGGTCCGGCGCCGTTGAAGAACACGATGTCGTGCGGATTGCCCTTGCGCTGCAGGAATACGCCGCGCAGATCCAATGTGCCCACCGGCGCGATATATTCGCTGAGCCGGAAGCCTGCCGCGGTGTAGAACTCGCATGCCTTGCGCACTTCGGGCGTCAGCACCTGGTAGTGATCGAGCCGCAGCGCCGAGCCGCCGGCATGGCGGGTGAATTTGGTGATCATGCGCGGCTCGACCGGCATGGTTGCGCAGAACTCCAGCGGCGTGCCGGCCGGATCGGTCGCATGCAGGGTGCGGCCCTGATGCGGCACCTCGGCCCAGGCGGCCCGGCATCCCTGCGCTTCGAAGAAGGCCTTGAGCCGGTCGAGGTCATCGTCCTGAAAGACCCGCAGGCCGAGCCGTGCGCAGGCGGCGCCCTCGCCTTTGCGCAACACAAGGCTGTGATGACAGGCCTCCTCGACGCCGCGGAAATAGAGTGCGCCGCCCTCCTCCGCGGTCAGGATCAGCCCAATCACCTTTTCGTAGAACTGCCGGCTCGCCGCAAGATCACGAACGCTCAGGACGACATGGCTGGCCCGCGTGATACGGAACCCGGGATCGTGGTTCGTCATCGGGAGACTCATGCGCACCTTCTGGTTTTTGCCGTTCGCGGGAACCCGACTCATTGCGAAAAACCCGCGGGGGATCAAGCAGCGCGGCCCGCGGCAAGCTTTGCCGCTCCGTGACCTCGCGTCACGCATTTGTATCGATTTGTTAGCAATGCCTGCCGGTGGAACCGAAGGAGCGGCCGGCCGCGGCACGGTCCGTTCCAATAGTTCATAGTTTGTCAAAGGTTTGCAGAGAATTCTTCGCCACTGCGCCATGGCCAAACCGGGCAGGCAAGTAGTGATGCGGACCCATCTGAGATCATATTTCGCGACCCTGTTCGCGGGCGACCTCGCGGCCTTCGGTGCACCACCGACGGATGAAGCGCTTGCCGGCCACATCCGCGCCGAACAGGTCTCGCTGGTGCTCGGCTATTCCTTCGGCATCATGCTGGCCAACGCCTGCAACGCGATGGTGCTGGCGATTGCGCTGTGGCAATCGCCGGACTGGGCCTTTGCGCTGGTGTGGGCGGCCGCCGTGGGCAGCGCGGCGCTGTTCTTCGGCTTGCAGGCGCGGGCATCGCGCCGCATCGCCAAGCCGCAATTCGTGTCGCGCCGAACCATGTACCGGCTGGTGCGCAATGCGCTGGCGCTCGGGACGGCCTGGGGCGTCGTCCCCGTCGCCTTCTTCGCGAACGCATCGAGCGGCGCCCAGCTCGTCATCACCTGCCTGTGCGCCGGAATGCTGGCCGGCGGCGCCTTCGCGTTCTCCACCATCCCGATCGCCGCGATTGCGTTCACCGCGCCGATCTTCGTCGGCACCGCGATCTGCCTCGGCCGGGACGGCGATTTCGTCTACCTCCTGATGGCCGTGCTGGTGCTGGTCTACGGTTCGGTGCTGCTGCGCGGCGTGTTCGTCAACGCGTTCGAGTTCAGGCGCCGGATCATCGCCCAGCACGAGGCCGAGCGGACGGTGAGGCAGGATCCGCTGACGCATCTGCCGAACCGCGTCGCCTTCAATGAGGCGCTCAACGGCGCACTGAACCGACTGGCGCGGTCGGGCGAGGAATTCGCGGTGCTGCTGCTCGATCTCGATCGCTTCAAGGAGGTCAACGACAGGTTCGGCCATCCGGCAGGCGACGAGTTCCTGGTGCAGGTGGCGGCCCGGCTGCAGCGCTGCACGCGCGCGGCCGAACATGTCGCACGGATCGGCGGCGACGAGTTCGCGCTGATCATGTCGAATCTGACGCGGCCCGAGGACGCGCTGGCGATCGCCGAACGGTTCGTCGCGGCCTTTGCCGAGCCGTTCCCGATCGATGGGCTGGAGGTCAACCGGACGATCAGCATCGGCATCGTGCTGGCGCCGCGGGACGGCAGCACGTCCCACGACCTGCTCAAGCATGTCGACATCGCGCTTTACCGGGCGAAGAAATCCGCGCCCGGCACCATCTGCTTCTTCGAGGCCAGCGACGACCGGTCGGCGCGCGACCGCCGTGCCCTGCAGCGGGATCTCGAGCACGCGATCGAGGCGGACGAGCTGTTTCTGGTCTACCAGCCGTTCCTCGACATCCGCAAAGGCCGCGTCACCGGCTTCGAGGCCCTGCTGCGCTGGCAGCATCCGACGCGCGGCCTGATCCCGCCGACCGTCTTCATCCCGATCGCCGAGGAAAGCGGACTGATCCACCAGCTCGGCGAGTGGGTGATCCGCCGCGCCTGCACGATGCTGTCGCGCTGGCCGGACGACATCCGGATCGCAGTCAATTTCTCCGCGGTCCAGTTCCAGAACGTCGGCATCCTGCAGACGATCGTCGACGCGCTGGCCGAGGCGAACGTCGCGCCGAACCGTCTCGAGATCGAGATCACCGAGTCGATGCTGATCTCGAAATACGGATCGGCGCCCGCGATCCTGCACGCGCTGCTCGAGCTCGGCCTGACGGTCGCGCTCGACGATTTCGGCACCGGCTTCTCGTCGCTGACCTATTTGCGCAAGCTGCCGTTCAGCCGCATCAAGATCGATCAATCCTTCATCCGGGACATGCTGACCCAGCCGGACTGCGCCGCGATCGTCAAATCGGTGATCGGCCTCGCGCAGGAGCTGCAGATCGGCGTCGTGGCCGAAGGCGTCGAGACCGCGGATCAGCTCGAATATCTCCGCCAGACCAGTTGCGACGAGGTCCAAGGCTATCTGATCGGGCGGCCGATGTCAGGCAGCGAGATCTCCGCACTGCTCGATCACGATCCGCAGCACTCGGTGCACGCGGCGTAGCGCCGCTCGGCTCGTCAGGGCGCGTCCGACCGATGCAGGGTGTCGACCGTGATGGTGCCGCGGGCACGCGAGACGCAGGCGCAGATCTTGCGGCTCTCCCGCTTCTGATGGTCACTGAAGAAGACGTCGCGATGGTCGATCTCGCCGTCGACATCGACCACGTCGAGCGCGCAGACCCCGCATTCACCGCGCCGGCAGTCGCTCATCACCTCATGACCGGCTTCGTTGAGCACGTCCAGCATCGACCGGTCGCGCGGGATGACGAACTCGGTCCCCAGCTCAGTCCCCTCGCCCCTGAGCCGCACGCGGAACGGCTCGGTCGGCAGCAGCCCGCTCGATCCAAAGGTCTCGTAGCGCAAGTCGGAGAGCGGGCGGCCGGATGCCTCCCAGGCGCGCCGCGCCGCGTCCAGCATCCGCATCGGGCCGCAGAACAGTGTCATCGTGTCCTGCGGCAGCGCCGCAAAGACGCCGTCGAGGTCGAGCCGCCTGCCTTCGTCGCCGGCATGAACGGTGAGGCGGTCGCCGAGCGCACGCTCAAGCATATCGAGATAGACCGCATCGCCGCGCGTGCGCACGGCATAGTGCAGCGTCACGCCGGCGTCGCGGCGGGCGAGCGCCTGTGCCGCACCGACGATCGGCGTGATGCCGATGCCGCCCGCGATCAGGCAGAACTGCCGCCGCGTCCAGTCGAGCTGCACCAGCGAGGTCGGCAGCGTGACGGTGAGCCGCACGCCCGGCGCGAGCGACCACATGTAGCGCGAGCCGCCGCGGGAATCCGCTGCGCGCCGAACTGCGATCCGGTAGCCCTGCGGATCGACTTCGCCGACCAGCGAATAGGAGCGGGTCTGCGGCTGGCCTTCGATGGTGACGCCGACATCGATATGGCTGCCGACCGGATAGGGCGCACCCGTAAAGTTATCCGGCCGCAGCAGGAATTCACGGATGCCGGGCGTGAGGTCGCGCACGGCGAGCAGCGTGGCGGATGTCCAGGTCTCGATGAATCGCATGGCGTTCTCCGCTCAGCCGGCTGCCGAATTGATCAGCGCCAGCGCCGGCAGCAGATCGAGATGGCTGCGATTGCGCAGCGCCAGCCGCAGATTGCGTGCCGCAAGCCTTGCGTGCTCGCGCATGATCGCCTCGGCGCGCGCGCCCTCGCGGTTCTCGATGGCGTCGACCACAATGCGATGGTGATCCTGCGCGATCAGCAGGATCTGGCGCGCCTCAGGCAACGCCGATTGCGCCATCACGAAGCCGCTCGGCGAGGCGAATGGCAGCGCCGAGGCGCGGTCGATCTGCCGGATCAGCGGCGGGCTGCGCGACAGCTCGGTGAGCAACGCGTGGAAGCGCGCGTTGAGCGCGACATAGGACGAAAAGGCTTCGACCGAAATCGGATCCTGCCGCACCAGGCCGTCGATCTCGTTGAGGCATTCCTTCAGCGGCTCGAGATCGCGCGACGAGACGCCGCGCTCGGCGGCGAAGCGCGCGGCCAGGCCCTCCAGCGTGCCGCGCAGCTCGATCGAATCGAGAATGTCGCGCTCGGAAAATGCCTTGACCATGAAGCCGCCGGAAGGGATCGCCTCCAGCAGGCCTTCCTCCTCCAGCCGGACCAGCGCCATCCGCACCGGCGTGCGCGACACGCCGGTGAACTCGACCGCCTGCAGCTCCGAGATCCGCTCGCCGGGCCGCAGGCCGCCGGAGAGAACGAGGTCGCGCAGCGCAAGCTGCGCCCGCACGGTCTGCGACACTGAACGATCGGTCTCGCGTTCCGCCATGGCTCGCCCCTCGCCTACTCGGCAGCCTGCAGCTGCTGCGGCGGATTTTCCTTCGCCACCATGCGGTCGATGACGCGCCGTGCCCACATTGCGCCGGCGTCGATGTTGAGATTGTAGAACACCCGGTCCGGATTCTCGTCCATCGCCCGCTGCTGCGCTTCCAGGATGATCTCATCCTCATGGAAGATGCCGGCGACGCCGTCGCGGATTTCCGAGGTCAGCCGCTGCTCGGTGATGCGGTGATTGCGGACGAACGCCCAGAAGTAATGGCAGGTCTTCTCGGTCTCGGGCGTGATCGTGTTCAGCACATAGCCGTTGACGCCCTGCGAACGATCGCCCTCCGGCGCGCCCGAACCGGCCGGCGCGACGCCGACGTCGATGTTGACGGTGCACGGCGCTTCGAAGCGGATGATCTGCCAGCGATCGACCGGGCCCGGCTTCTGCAGCTGCTTGGCCCAGAACGGCGGCGCCTCGATGCCCTTCATCCAGCGCGTCACGGTGACCGTCTTCTCGCCATGGGTGACGTCGAACGGCGCCTCGGCGACCGCATCATTGCCGATGCTCGAGCCGTGCACGAAGGTCTCGTGCGTCAGGTCCATCAGATTGTCGACAACGAGGCGATAGTCGCATTTGACGTGAATGGTCTTGCCGTCGCCGGCCCAGGCCGGATCGTGATTCCAGTGCATGTCCGGCACCAGCGCGGGATCGGCCAGTGCGGGATCGCCCATCCAGAGCCAGATGAAGCGATGGCGCTCGACGACGGGAAAGGCGCGGACGCAGGCCGACGGATTGATCGTCTCCTGCGAGGGCATGAAGGTGCAGCGGCCCTGCGCATTGTATTTCAGGCCGTGATAGCCGCAGACCACGGCATCGCCATCGAGCCGGCCCTTGGAGAGCGGCACGAGGCGGTGCCAGCAGGCATCCTCCAGCGCCACCACCTCGCCGTCGCCCTTCCGGTACATCACGACATGCTTTCCGCAGATCGTCCGCGGCAACAGCGCGTGCTTGATCTCGGCATCCCAGCCGGCCGCGTACCACGCGTTCATTGGAAAGGGTTTTGGCACTGGTCCGCCTCTCAGCGTTTATGAATACGCTATGTATACATCATATCCGCAAAATAGACAATTATGAGGTATCAGGGTATTCATGTCCGGTTTTCGGTATACATAGTTGCACCGTGTCGGTGGAGACAATCAAGCCGGCGCCGCCTCCAGGGAGAGCTGGCGACAACGTGGTGCGATTTTCCGAGACGATGGAAGAAGCAGCCAAGCCGCGCTGGAGGCGGTCAGCGGATCGAAGGCTGGACTCTTCAGGAGCCTGCGCAATTTGCCGAAGGCGCCGGCGCGCAGCCTACGAGTTCGACGCCGCGCGGGTCGAGGCCGACTGGACATCCTTGATGTTGATGACGACGGCGATGCGCTTGATCGTGCCGCTGCGGTAGGCCTGCAGGAACTTGTCGTAGTGCTTGACCGAGATGCAGCCATTGGAGTCGCCATTCGGTCCGAGCATGTAGCTGTGGACCAGCAGGCCAACGCGCCCGAACGTGTCGCTGCCATCGACCGGGGTCATGCGCAGCGCGGGCACGCCGTGGAACAGCTTCTCGCGCGGCTTCATCTCATAGATGCCGGGCGGCGTCGCGCCTGCGTTGCGGGCATTCACGTGCGCCGGGTCGTCGAGCAGATTGCCGAGGCCCGAATGCGCCTCGAACTTGGTGCCGTCGGGCATGTACACGATGCGGCCGGTGATGTCGTAGACCGCCGTCGTGCTGTCATAACCGAGCTTGCCGAGGTCGGGGCTCGGACCGGACAACAATCCATCATTCGGATCGAGCGAGGCCAGCTGCATCTTGCCCGGCATCATGTCGGCAATCTTCTGCAGGAACGTCCGATTGTCGCCCTGCTGCACCGGCGCCTGTGGCGGTGGCGGTTGATCGTTACGCGCAAGCAGATTGGCCTCGGCCGGCCGCGACCGCGGCATCGGCACGGAGGACGTCGTCGCTGTGGTCGTGGCGGCGACGGACGCCGTCGCCGACTGGCTGGTCGGCAGTTCGGTCTGCGTGTCGCGCAGCTGGCCGGACAGCGCGTCCTCGATCTGGCCGAACTCGGAATTGAAATCGCCGCGGCTCGAACGGAACCCGCGGCGCAGTGGATAATAGAGTGAGGCCGAATTGATCGTGGAGCGCGAGCCGAAGCGATCGTCGAAGTTCAGCGAGGCTGAGGTGTTGGCGAGCGCCGGACCGTGAAACCATGCGGTCGGGTCGATGCCGACCATCCAGGCGGCAAGGCCAGACGACAGGGCAAGCGCGCTCACGGCAAACGCCGTGCTGCCCACCAGAGACATGCCGCGGCTCGACTTACGCCGGGCAGGTTTCGTCGTTCGTTGACCCATCAATCCCCAAGTTCGGTGCTCTGGGGCCTGTTACCCGGCCCACCGGGATTCACCGATCACTCATCATATCAGGGAATTAGAGTGAGGCATAATCGAGACAAAGCGCACAACGAGAGGTTTTTTAAACGTTTTTCGGATGGAAAGTGCCAGAGAATCAGCCTTGGGCGGGCTGAATTGACCGAAAAGGTCCCGATTCGGGACGATTTCGGCAGCTCAGGCGATCTTTTCTTCCCAGAGGGTGAGCACCGGGACCGGCTTCCCGATGGCGTAACCCTGGGCGTAATCGACCCCGATCTGGCGCAGCTCGTCCAGGATCGCGAGGTTCTCGACGAACTCCGCGACCACCTGCTTCTGCATGATCTTCGCGGTCTTGGTGATCATCTCGACCATCGCCCGATCGACCTTGCTGTTCAGGATCTCCTTCACGAACGAACCGTCGATCTTGATGATGTCGACCGGCAGGTGCTTCAGATAGGCGATCGAGGACATGCCGGTGCCGAAATCGTCGAGCGAGAAGCTGCAGCCGATCTCGCGCAGCCGCGCGATGAACTTCTGCGCCTCGTCGAGGTTCGAGATTGCGCTGGTCTCGGTGATCTCGAAACACACCGATGCCGGCGAAACGTCAAGCTGCGCGAACAGCCCGGCGACGAAGTCGACGAAGTCGCTGTCGCCGATGGTGGCGCCGGACAGGTTGATGGCGTAGCTCGCAATCTTGCGCGGCTGGTGCTTGCGCTCGGCGATGATCTCGAAGGCGCGGCGAACCACCCAGCGGTCGATCAGCGACATCAGCCCGTAGCGTTCGGCGGCGGGCAGGAAACTGCCGGGCGGCACCAGCGCGCCGCTCTCGTCGCGCAGGCGCAGCAAGAGCTCGCGCCGGTCGTTGCCCTTCAGCACGCCGTTCACCGGGCGGATCTCCTGCTCGTAGAGGCAGAAGCGCCCCTCATCCAGTCCCTTGCGAATGCGATTGACCCAGCTCATCTCGGCAACGCGCACGGCCATGCCGGTGTCGGACGGGCGGTGCTCCTGGACGCGATTGCGTCCCTTGTCCTTGGCAAGGAAACAGGCAACGTCGGCAAGCCGCAACGCGTCCTGCACGCCGGCACTGTCGGCCAGCCCGACCAGGCCGATGCTCGCGCTGATCCGGAAGCTCGCCCCCTCATAAATGAAGCTCGACTGCTCGATCACCGCCCTGACCCGCTCCGCAACGTCGGCAGCGACGTCGTGCGTCGCGGAGCCGTCGTCACGCAGCAGAATGCCGAACTCGTCGCCGCCAAGACGCGCGACAAGGCCGCTGCTGCCGACTTCGGTCGCCAGCAGCCTCGCCACCTGCTTCAGCAACCGGTCGCCCGCCATGTGGCCGCAGGTGTCGTTGACGATCTTGAACTGATCGAGATCGATCAGCATCAGGTCGGCGCCGACGGCCGGCGAGCCCGACATCGCCTTGTGCAGTTCGAACTCGAACTGCCGGCGGTTGGCAAGGCCGGTGAGCGCGTCATGCGAGGCAGCCCACGCCAATTCCTCGACCAGCCGCCGCTCGGCGGTCATGTCGTGAATGATCATGACGCGGCCGGCCGGTTCTCCGGCATGCACGATCGGGGTCTCGACCACCGAGACCGGCACGCTGGAGTGGTCCGGCCGCACCAGGAGCTGTGGCCGGCTTTCGTCGGCGGCGTCGAACGATCCGCGCACCGGCTGCTCGGCAATGTTGAACAGCGACGCTAGCGGCCGTCCCGTCACCTCCTGCCCTGCCGCGATGAGCCGCTGCGCGGCGGCGTTCATGTAGTCGACCCGATCGTCCTGCGTCGTCACGATGACGGCATCGCCGATCGACGCCAGCGTGAGCTGGGCGCGCTCCTTCTCGACCGCGAGCGCGGTCTCGGCAAGCCAGCGCCGCCACAGCATCCGCCGCGTGTGGACCAGCACGATGCCGGCAAGGCAGGCCGCGATCACGAAGTTGACCAGCAGCAGCAGCGCGGAGACCTGACGCGACGCCTTGCCCAGATGATCGGAGAAATCGACGGCGAGCGTGCTCAGCGCCGCATCGACCGTACCGATCCGTTCGGCCCAATGCCTGATGGTCGCAGCCGACGGATCGTGCAGCGCGACGTCGCTCGCCGCCTCGTTCCGGATTTCAATCAGCTGATCGAGCAGCGCATCCGAATTGCGCCATGCCGTCACCGCGCCGGCCACGTGGTGCATCGTGCGGAAATATTTGAACAGCCAGATCAGGCCGCCGATGTCGTCATCATGATTACCTGCCCTGGCGAAGCCGGCCCTCGCCACCGCGTCATTGTCGCCCGGCGCTTCCAGCGCGCGCCGCGCCGTGCGATCGGCCAGCGGCACCGCGATCGCGGCATCGAACTTCTGCAGATAGAGCGGCGCACCGGTGCTGACATAGGTCTGCAGGTAGTGGATGGCGTCCTTCTGCCCCTTCGACCACATGCTTTCGCCGGCCACATAGGCCCTGACCGCGGACATCACCTGCAGGCTGCCCGCCGACAGGCCGCCCAGCAGCAACACGATGGCCAGCAGCGGTCCCACCACCCGCCACAACGACCGGCTTCGAAACGAAAAGAACATGCCCAAATGCGCCCGCCCCTGAAATTATCGGGTGAGCCTAGGAACCGTGACTTAACCTCACGTTGCAAAACGCGATGAGTTTGAAACGACTTGGCTGCAGCACAATTACGTCAAACTTTACGCACCCCGGCGACCGGCGACGACGCTCACGGGTGCAATGTCGGCGACGTGTTCGGCGCGGGCGCCTGCTCCATCTCGGCCTCTTCGGGCAGCTTGTCGGCATGGACGGCGAGCGGCGTGCCGATCCAGAGCGGATCGTCGTGGTGGTCGCGGCGCGGATTGGTGGTGTTGGGATGGACCAGGATGCTCAGGCTGCCGTGGTTCAGCATCAGCCACGGCACCAGGGTCGGAAACAGCTCGGCCGCAAACGCCACCTGATACATCGCCTGATCGTGCGGGCCGACCTTGACGTCGTGCCAGCGTCCGAGCGTGACCAGGAAGCGCTCGCCGATCCAGTTGCGCAGCCGCTCCGCCTCGTCCCGGCTGGTCGCGGGGTCGTAATAGACATGAGCGTGATAGCTCGCGATCTCGCCGATCGTCCGTGGCGCGTCCGTCATCTCAGCTCTCCTTCTGGCCGGTCACTTGCGCCGCAGCACACTGAACTGGAATGACTGCGTCGCGCCCCAGGGCGTGACGTGCCGGTGCGCCTCATGCGCGATCAACTCGAATGCCGGACCAATGGTCCTGCTGAGCGTCGCGGGGTCATAGCGCTGCACCGGCAGGCCGCTGCACTTCTCCGGGCCGTCCAGCGCGAAGGTGCCTATCACGGCGTGCCCGCCTGCTTTGACGCCGCGATGCAGCCGGTCGAGATAAGCTGCGCGGTCTGGTTCCTCGACCAGGAAGTGAAACGCCGCGCGATCGTGCCAGATGTCGAAGGTCTGCTGCGGCTGCCAGATCGTCGCGTCACCTACGATCCAGCGCACCGCGTCACCTGCTGCGCCGATCCGTTCCCGCGCGCTCGCCAGCGCCGCTTCGGAGAGGTCGAGCACCGTCAGATCGTGGAAACCGCCCGCAAGCAACGCATCGACGAGGCGCGAGGCCCCGCCGCCGATGTCGATGATCGACGCGTCGCGGCCCGGTGCGATCGATTCGATCAGACGCAGCGATGGCTGCGGATCGGCCTGCGACCAACTCACCTGCTGCTCTCCCTTGGTCAGATAGACGGTCTGCCAATGCGATTGCCGATCAGAAGCGGTCATGGCGATAGGTCCCGAAAGCGGCAACAACCTGCGTTGCGCCATTAACCATCAGCTAGGCGCGGCGGTCTCTCGCGTCAACCGGCAGCGGCGGGCACGCACGGCGGCGCAGCAGCAAATGCCGCATTTGCTTCGCCGCATTTTCCAACTAACCTGATAGCCGGGTTGAGATCGGGGCGTCCGGGG
Organism: Bradyrhizobium sp. USDA 4506; assembly: GCF_054058795.1. Taxonomy (NCBI): domain Bacteria; kingdom Pseudomonadati; phylum Pseudomonadota; class Alphaproteobacteria; order Hyphomicrobiales; family Nitrobacteraceae; genus Bradyrhizobium; species Bradyrhizobium sp. USDA 4506. The sequence continues at coordinate 5,410,491 of NZ_JBSSBM010000002.1, forward strand.
ATGGCCAATTTCGGCTGGACACGCGGCAACAAGCCTGCACAAGCGGAAGACGCCGCCAGCGATTTGCGCGGCCTCAGCGATCCGGCGGCGTTTCTCGCCGCGCTCGACAAGGTGGTCCCGCGCTATCTCGATCTCGCCGACAATGGCGTGCTGGTCTATCCGGCCTGCAAACGCAAGCCCGGCGATCTGCTCGGCGACATCAGCGCGATCTGGGAGCACACGCGGCTTGAAGCGATGCGCTATGTCCCGATGGTGCCGCGGCAGGACATCTCGCTGCTGGTCGATCCGGCCCGCCAGGCGGAGATGATCGATGCTTTCCTGCGCCAGCGCGCGCACGACAAGACCGTCGTCGATTTCACCGGCACCGCGATCGAAGACTACGGGATTGCGATCTACGCTGGCCTGAACTGGCTGAACCATTGCGGCGCGCTCGTGGGCGCGGATCCGCAAAAATTTTCCGGCACGTTGCGGAGCTTCCGCAGGGTCATGGTGGTCGCCCAACAGTGGTGGGCGATCGACGGCGCGGCCGAGCGCTGCCGGCAACTGCTGGAAGCGCGCGAACGCCCGCCGCTGGTGTTCTTCCTGCTGTGGGCCGAATGCACCAATTTGGCGCGGGAGATCGCGATCGCGGCGGCCGGTCCAAATGCAACCGAGGACACCATCTCGCGGATGCGCGCGGCCGAAGATCCGGACGAGCTGACGTAATGCGCGGATCGGACGCGCGGCCGCAGACCAAGGTGCGTACTCATAAATCCGGGATGTCCGCTTTCGAGAGGTAAAGCGGACTCGCGACCCCGACCACGCGGATGTCGCCTTCTGACCCTGGCTGTGTGAAAACGCTGGGCTGCTGTTATGATTCTCCTGTGATTCTTTGGGGGAATCGATGAGGCGCTTCGTTGAAGAGGCGGATCGTGGACAGCGGTCGCTGTTGCCCGAATGCCTCGATGACTTCATTGACGAGAGCAACCCTGTTCGCGTGATCGACGTATTTGTCGATGCGCTCGGTTTGGCTGAGATGGGCTTTGAGGGTGTGGAGCCGGCGGCCACCGGTCGGCCGTCGTACCATCCCTCGGTGCTCCTGAAGCTTTACATTTACGGTTATCTGAACCGGGTACAGTCGAGCCGGCGGCTGGAACGAGAGGCCGGGCGCAACGTCGAGGTGATGTGGCTGCTGGGTCGGCTCGCTCCCGATCACAAGACGATTGCGGACTTCCGCAAGGACAACGGCCTGGCGCTGCGCAGGGTATGTGCGCGCTTCGTCGAACTCTGCCGAGAGATGGGTCTGCTGGCGACGGCGAGCGTCGCCATCGATGGCAGCAAGTTCAAGGCCGTGAACAACCGGGACAGGAACTTCACGCGCGCGAAGATGGAGCGACGGCGTGCTCAGTTGGAGGAGAGCGTCGCGCGCTATCTGAGCCAACTTGACACGGCCGACCGCCAGGAGCCGACCGAGGCCCTGGCCACGAAGGTGACGAGGCTTACCGAGAAGCTGACGAAACTGAAGGAGGAAATGGGCAAGCTTGCCGTCTACGAGAAGCAGATGCTTGCGTCACCCGACCAGCAAATCTCCCTGACCGACCCCGACAGCCGCTCGATGGCGACGAGCGGGCGCGGCTCTGGTGTTGTCGGCTACAACGTACAGGTCGCCGTAGACACCGAACACCATCTGATTGTGACGCACGAGGTGACGAACAGCGGCTCGGATCGGGCACAACTTGCCAATATGGCCAAGCGGGCGAAGGCTGTTCTGAAGACTGAGACGCTCGAAGCTGTAGCCGATCGCGGCTACTTCAACAGCCCAGAGATCCTTGCGTGCCACGAAGCGGGCATCACGGTAACTCTGCCCAAACCGCTAACGTCCGGCGCTAAGGCAGACGGACGCTTCGGTAAACAGGACTTTGCCTATTTGCCAGAGGAGGACGTCTATCGCTGCCCGGCCGGGGAGCGGCTATCATATCGCTATACGAATGAAGAAGACAGCAAGGTGCTGCGGCGCTACTGGACCACGGCCTGTCAAAGCTGTTCGCTCAAGACCCAATGCACGCCTGGGTCAGAACGGCGGATTACGCGATGGGAGCATGAGCATCTGCTCGAGGCTGTGCAGCAGCGCCTTGATGCAAGCCCGCACGCCATGCGTCAGCGCCGCGAAACTGTCGAGCATCCGTTCGGCACCATGAAGGCCCGCATGGGAGCGACACACTTCCTCACCAAAACGCTTCCGAAAGTGGCGGCCGAAATGGCGCTCTCCGTCCTGGCCTACAATCTGACACGGGTCATGAACATCGTCGGGATCAAGCCGCTGATGGCTGCGATCGCGGCATGACACCAATCCAGTCCCGACTGCCTCGGGACTGGCGTTTTTACACGACCAAGACCCGGAGCAGACATCGGCCTGGCCATTTGGCAAGGGATAATTCTGGCTATACCCGCCCTTCCAGAATTGTGGCCTGACCCTATAAGATGCGCCTCCTGACCCCCAGGGTAAGATATGGCGCGGCCGTCAAAAACGAGAGGCAAGAGGAGCGCGGCGAAAACCCGCAAGGCGAACTCTATGGGCGACCACAAAAAGCCCATTAAAAATAAGCGCGGCATTTCTCCGATCTCCGATGTGACCAAAGAGTTGCAGGAGGCCCGCGAGCAGCAAGCGGCTACGGCCGAGATATTGAAGGTCATAGCCAGTTCGCCTGGCGAGCTTGGGCCGGTGTTCGAGGCCATGCTGAAAAATGCCGTGCGCATCTGCAGCGCCAGTTTTGGGACGCTGCTCCTATACGAAGGCGACAGGTTGCGGCGGGTAGCGCGAATGGCCGCGCAAAACGTGCCGCAATCGTATGCGCCCGACCAAGAAACGCCGCCACACTTCATCGCGCCGTTTGATGGGGCGCCTTCGCTGGGGCGCCTCGTCGAGACCAAGGCGCTGGTTCACATTGCCGATATTGCCACCGAGCATCCCGACGATCTGATCTACAAGGTCGCCGCAGCCCGCACCGTTCTGATTGTGCCGATGCTCAAAGAGAGCAAGCTTGTCGGCGCCTTTGCCGTCTACCGCAAGGAGGTGCAAGAATTCAGCGACAAGCAGGTCGAGTTGCTGGAAAATTTTGCGGCACAAGCCGTGATCGCCATCGAGAACACGCGGCTGCTCAAGGAACTGCGGGAGCGCACAGATCAAGTAGCCGAGCTTAATCGGGGCCTCGAAGGGCGGGTCGCCGAGCAAGTCGAGGAATTGGGCCGCATCGGACGTCTGAAGCGCTTCCTCGCTCCACAACTGGCCGAACTGATCGTCTCGCAGGGAAACGAGAAGATCCTCGAAAGCCACCGCCGCGAGATCGTGGTCGTGTTCTGCGATTTGCGCGGCTATACTGCCTTCACCGAGAGCGCCGAGCCAGAGGAGGTGTTGAATTTCCTGCGCGAGTATCACGGCGCGCTCGGGCCGCTCGTCAGCCAGTTCGAGGGGACGCTCGACCAGTTCTCCGGCGACGGGATCATGGTGTTCTTCAACGACCCCGTACCGATCCCCGACCCGGCTCTGCGCGCGGTCGATATGGCCGTCGCGATGCGCGAGGCTGCGTCGTCGCTGACCGCGGCCTGGCGCGAGCGAGGCCGTGAGTTGGGATTTGGCGCCGGCATCGCCCAGGGTTACGCGACCTTGGGCCAGATCGGATTTTCCGAGCGCTTCGGATATACTGCGATTGGCACCGTGTGCAATGTGGCGGCACGGCTGTGCGGCGAGGCTAAGGACGGCCAAATTCTGCTCAGCCAGCGCGTCAACGTGGCTCTCAAAGGAAGCGTAGCGACTGAACATCTTGGCGCACTTTCGTTGAAGGGTCTCACCCAGCCGATCGTGACCTACAACGTGCCGCTCACGGCTAGCCAACCGGCGCTCCGTGTTATCGATGGGGGTAATCATTGAACGGCCAGTCAGCGGGGGAGTCCGGCCTTGGCCCGTTGCGGACATTCACTTAGGCGTCCGTCGATGTCTGCTTTGGAGGACAACTCAGACCTCGCTATCTCCGCACGCGCGTACCAGATTTATGAGTACACGCCCAAGTCTAGGCGACAGGGTCCGCGTCGACCGAGACCACCTGCAGCTCCTTGGATTTGCGCGAGATCATGCGGGCCAGCTCGCTCTGCTTGTAGGTCTCGACGAACTTGATGGCGAAGCCGTTCGGCAGATGCCGGACCACCCGCCCGACGCAGGCGCCGATCGCCAGCGGCATGCCGACCGGCGGCTGCGCCTCGGAGGAGACCGCCGCGCCGGACAGCGACATATCGATGATGAAGCAGCTCTGCATGGTGCCGTCCGCCAGCGTCAACATGGCATGCGGCGCGACGGGAACGAAACGCGGGTTGTTGCGCGCCTCGCGGATGCTCGGATCCTTTTGCTTCTTCTCGATCCAGGTCAGCTTGTCGGCGAACTTCTCGCGCATGGCATGCGTCATCTCGAGCTCGAGCAGGAAGCTGCCGCTCATCGTGTCGGTGATGCAGCCCTCGAACTTGCCGAACTCCTCGAAATACGAAGTCAGCCGGTCGCCGACCTTGCCGACGACGGGCACGTCCACGATCATCCGGAACGGCGAGACGCGCGTGGTGCGGCAGGCGAAGGTGCGCAATTTGCCCTGGGCATCGTACCAGTTCGGCAACGTGTAGCTGCCGTTGACGGTGATCTTGACCGCGCGTTGCTTGAGAAACTTTTCGACGGACACGACTGAACCTCGCCCGAGGCGATGTGAATGCACGGAGGTCGGGATTGACCGGCTTCACTGCCGGTCCGGGTGGGGAAGTCCGCTACCGACGCGATGGTAGCGGGGAGCTGCGGCACGCATTCCAGCGCGTGGCCGAATGGTCCTGGCGCGCAGGTGCGTACAGCCATACCGTCGAAAAACTAGGAAAAAGTTAAGCCGGGACGGAGCGCCGGCGGCGCACTCTATGGCGCAACCGTTGCCCGGCAGTTTATTTTGCGAACCGTACAACTACCGGGAGAGTTGCTACCCGGCAATGCAATCGCGCCGTGCTCCAAACCGCCTGCCCCGGCTGTCGGCCGGGTGCTAGCCTTCGCTCGATCAGTCCGGACCCTCATAGGCTCAACATGTCAAACAAATCGCTTGCCGACGGCAAGATCCTGCAGGACGTCGTCGACGGCGTCGGCGTCATCACCTTCAACAATCCCGACAAGCGCAATGCGATGTCGCTGGAGATGTGGGAGGGGCTCGGCGAGGCGCTGACGTCGTTGCGCGACGATCCGGCTGTCCGCGTCGTGATCCTGGTTGGCGCCGGCGACAAGGCCTTCGTATCGGGCGCCGATATCAGCCAGTTCGAGAAGACGAGGCACAACGCCGAGGCCTCCGAGGAATATTCACGGCGCAGCGCCGCCCAGCGCGCCCTGCTCGCCGACTATCCGAAGCCGACCATCGCCTGCATCCGCGGCTTCTGCCTCGGCGGCGGCATGCAGGTCGCGATGCTGACCGATATCCGCATCTCCGGCTCGAGCGGCCAGTTCGGCATACCCGCCGCCAAGCTCGGCATCGCCTATGGCTATGACGGGCTGCGCCATCTGGTGTCGCTGGTCGGGCCGTCCTGGGCGCGGCTGATCATGTATACGGGCATGCGGATCGATTCCGCCGAGGCGCTGCGAATTGGCCTCGTCGATCGCGTGCTGCCGGACGCCGAGCTCTGGGACGCGACCATGGAGATCGCGCGCACCATTTCCGGCAATGCGCCGCTGGCGATCAAGGCCGCCAAGATCACCATCGCGCAGGTGCTGAGGGATCCAGCCGACCGCGACATGGCGGCGATCAAGCAGGTCGGCATCGAATGCATGGACAGTGCGGACTTCCGCGAAGGCCGCAGCGCTTTCATGGAGAAGCGCAAGCCGCAGTTCAAGGGCCGGTAGCGGCGTCCTCATCCTCACCGGTCATCGCCCGGTTCAACTGGGCGATCCAGTCCGCGGCGGCCCATCGGCTCAAGCACGACCGCCTCTGGAATACTGAATCACCCGCATGCGCATGCGCGGGTGATGACGCCGGATGGCGATCGCACGATTTCTGAATAATGGAATAATAGCCCCGATTTGCGCGGCGCGTCAAGTCGCCTGGTCGAAGGCCGGCCGCCGGCCGGCTCCTTTGCATGGGGTTGTTTTCGATATTTTGGCAGTGTGCTCGCGATTAAACCTGCCCGCTACTTCTTCTCGCTGACCGGGACCGTGTAGTTCAGGATCAACCGCCCGCCGTCGGGATAGATGGTCTGGCCGGTGATGTAGGAGGCATCGTCGCTGGCCAGGAATGCCACGACGGCAGCGACCTCGCTCGGCTCGCCGCAGCGGCCGGCCGGCGTGCGCGACAGCACGCTGCGCCGCGCATCCTCGGACGAGAAGATCGCCGTCGCCACCATCTCGGTCAGGATCGTGCCGGGTCCGACCGCCACGACGCGAATGCCGTGCGACGCCAGCGCCACGGCGGCGACCGAGGTGAGCTGCTTCATCGCGCCCTTGGACATCGCATAGGTCGCGAGCGAGGGGATCGCGAGCAGCGCGTTGACCGAGGACATGTTGACGACGACGCCGCCACCGCCCTGCGCGATCATCTGGCGCGCCGCAGCCTGGACGCCGAAGAACGCGCCCTTGAGGTTGATGCCCATCACGTCGTCGAATTCGGCCTCGCTGATGTCGAGGAAGTCGCGGTTGCGCGCGACGCCGGCATTGTTGACCATGACGTCGAGCCGGCCGAATTCCTTCACCGCGGTCGCGACGATGCGGTCGACATCGGCGCGCTTGCTGACGTCGGCCTCGACGGCCCGCAACTGATCGATATGTCCGAGCTCCTGGGCGGTGTGGACAAGCCCTGCAGCGTCGACATCCGAGATGACGACCCTGGCGCCGTCGGACAGGAAGCGCGCCGCGCAGGCCTTGCCGATGCCGCGTGCCGCCCCCGTGATGGCGACGACCTTGCCGGAATTCTTCATGGGAGTGCCTCCAGAACAAACTGTTCATGGAGCAATAGCGCATTGCGCGTCGGCAGGGAACGCGGCGGATTCTCCGGGCGAGACCTCAGGACTTGATGCGCGCGAGAATCCGGTCGGCCTCGGTACGCCAGTCGGCGCTGCGGGCGAAGTCCGGCGTTCCCTTGGCTCCGAACACGCCCTCATCGGCAAGGTCGGCGATCCAGCCCTGCCGCTCGGCGGTGCCGGAGGCAGACCATGGCGTCAGCCCGGCCTCGCGCACGGTCTCCGCCACCTCGCGCACCTCCTCGGCGCGCCGCCGGCCGTGCTCGATCACCCGCTGAAAGAAATAGGCGCCCTGCTTCTCCCAGTCGATCGACGGAAAGGTCTCCTTGAGCGAGGCGAGCACCGCATCCTCGACGCCATAGGCGCGCGCGGTGGTGAAGCTCTCGATCACCATGGCCTCCAGCCCCTTGATCATGATGCTGCGACACATCTTGACTGCAGAGGAGACCCCAAGCTCGTCGCTTGCGACCTTCGCCGCAAAACCGAGCGCGACCAGCAGCGGCGCCAGCTCCCGCGCGCCTTGGCCGCCGAGCAGCAGCGGCACCCTGATCCGGTACGGCGGCAGCGAAGTCATCACCGCGCCCTCGACATAGCGGCCACCGGCGCTGTCGATGTACGCCGCCGCGCGCTGCTTGGCGCCGGGCGAGGCCGAGTTGAAATCGAGAAACCAGACCCCGCTCCGGATTGCAGGTGCGCAGGCCGCGGCCACCGGCACCGCCTGGCTCGCCGTCACCGCCGAGATGATGAAATCGGCCCGCGCCGCAAGAACGGCATGGGATTGCGCGAGCTCGACGCCGATCTCCGCCGCGTGTGCGCGCAGCGCCGCGCCCTGCCCGCGGTCGAGCTTGATGTCGTAGGCCGAAACCCTCACGCCCTGCTGGCGCAGATCCTCGGCAAGGATGCGACCGACCTCGCCATAGCCGAGCATGCCGACCTGCCATTGCCGCGGATCGCAGGAGATTGTCATCAGTTCAGGTCCCGTGTTGTGTCGTCGAACAGCTCGTCGACCGTGACGCGCCGGCGGATCAACGCCTGCTGCACGCAATAGTCGATCATCAGCTCGAGCGGCTTGCGGTTCGCCGCAACGCCGAACGGCAGCAGGTCCGGCATGCCGGGCGGGCCGGCCGCTGCCTTGCCGCGCTTGAGCAGCTCGTACAGGCTCCGCACCACGTCCGGCCGCGACGCCGCAAGCCGCGATGTCACCACCACCAGATGATTGACCGGCACCACGCCGTGCCGCGCATACCACAGGGACGCCTCTGCGGCTGGATCGGCGAACAATGGCTTGAATGCCGGATCGCTGGAGGTCTCGCCCAGCACGGCATCGAGCTCGCCGTCCCTCAGCATCTGGACGATGGTCTTGCCCTTCGGCGCACGCTCGGTGCTGTCGACATATTCCGCGACATGCGGATCCTCGAACGTGACCCAGTTGATCCTGTCGAGGTTCACGCCATGGTCATTGGCAAGGATGCCGCGCATCCATGCCCCGGTCGTGGTCGTGAACGAGCGGATGCCGACCCGCGTGCCTTCGAGATCGGCAGGCACGAGCGTACCGAGGTCGGCGCGATAGAGCGCATGGCCGTGCTGGAAGCGGCCGACCATCGCCGCCGGCAGCAGCACCAGCGGCTTGCCGTGCGCCCTTGCCATCAGATAGGTCACGATCGCCATCTCGCAGACGTCGAAGGCCTGCTCGCGCACCATCGGCTTGAACGCGGCGTTGGTCGGCGTGAATTCGGTGAAGTCGAGATCGAACAGGTCGGAGCGAAGCTCACCGTTCTTCATCGCCCGGATGTGCGGATGATTGCCGAGCACGGCGCGTAGCCGAAGTTTCTCCATCGCGACAAGCTCCGGACGTTCAGGTCACCACTCGCCCCGGATTTGCGCCCGGGATCTTGCGCGGCGCCCCTTCGTCGAGCGGCGCGGCCTGCAACGCGGCGACGGTGGCGCGCACCAGCTCCTCGATGGCGTGGCCGGCATCGGTGCCGTCGGCGCTGCCGCGCGACAGGCGCGAGACGCGCTCCGGCGTCACCAGCGTGTAGTAGAGCGCGCCGAGCAGGAAGTGGCTGCGCCAGACCAGATCGGTACGAGGAATATGCGGCAGGCTTTCATGAATCGCGTCGATGAAGGCGTGACTGGTGTCGTCGAAGGTCTGCGCAATGATCTTGCGCACGACCTCATTGCCCTCGGCCGACATGATCGCGCGCAATCGCGTGAACCGCGTTCCGCCGCCGGCAAGATCGCTGCCGGACGTAAAGGCCGGCAACACATAGGCGCGCACGATCGCCTCCAGCCGGTCCTGCAGATCACGCACCCGCCGCGCCGCGGCCAAGAGCTCGGAGCGCCGCCGGTTCATCGGGCCGCAATGGCGCCGATAGATTTCCAGCAGCAGGCCGTCCTTGGTCCTGAAATGATAGGTCACGCTGCCCGGATTGGCGCCGGCGGCCTGCGCGATGTCGCGCACCGAGACGGCGTTGAAGCCGTAGGTCGAGAACAATTCCTCCGCCGCGGCGAGGATCGCCTCGCGCATGTTCGGCTTGCGGGTGCCGGCGGCGGCCTTCACGTCAGACCTGGCAGGTTTGCGGACCATATTTGTACTATCGTCCAAATAATCCGGTCGCGTCAACAACGCCGCGCTGCGTCAGGATAGTTTGACGTCAGGCTCGGCCCGACCGCGCGCGGCGGCCTCGAGCAGGAACGTCCTGCCATGCTCGGGATCGGCCGCACGCCGCGCCTCATCCATGTCCTGCCAGGCCGTGGTGACCAGCACGCGCGAGAAGTCGCGGCCGACGAACGCCGGGCAGCTCGATTGCCTCGCCGGTACGCGTAGCGAACGCAGATGCCGGCCGGTGGGATCGTAAACGTCGACGCAACCGCCGCCCCAGCGCGCGTTCCAGATCATCCCGTCGGCATCGACGATCGCGCCGTCGAGCCCGCCGCGGCCTCGATGCCTGATCAATTCGGTGGCCTCGCCGACCGGCAGTCCTGTTGATGGATCGAGCGGCACGCGATGCAGCACGTTGGTCGCGGTATCGGCGAAATAGCCGATGTCGCCCGCGGGCGAAAAGCAGATCGCATTCGGGATGGTGATCCCCGGATACAGCCGCACGATGCGGCCCTGACGCAGCGCATAGATCGCGCCGGCACGCTGCTCGGCATGGCGCCCCATGGTGCCGAGCCAGAACGTGCCCGACGGATGCACACGCGCATCGTTGGAGCGCGTCAGCGGATTGTCGGCCTCCAGCGCGGCGAACAGCTCGAGGCGGCCGTCGGCAACGTGCCGTACATAAAGTCCATCTTCGGTAAGGATCAGCTGTCGCTCGCCGTCGATCCGCGCCAATGCACTCGCCATTTTCGGCAGTTCGTGAATGACGGTGCGGCCACCTGCAAATCGATGCTCGAACAGCCGGCGCTCGCGGATATCGAACCACCAGGCGGTGTCGGTCGCCGCATCATAGGTCGGGCCTTCGCCGAGATGGCAACGCTCCGCCGACAGCACCGATGTCGGCACCTCTTCCATCAACGGCTCGGCGGCACGGTCGGTCATGGCGTCACTCACGCGGTTGAGAAGCGGTAGACGATGCTGCGCCGATAGAACTGCCCCGGATCGAGCCGCGCCGACGGGAAGTCGGGCCGGTTCGGCGTATCAGGCCAGGCATGCGGCTCGAGACAGAGCGCGTCGGATTGCCGGTAGAGACGATCGCCCTTGCCAGCGGTCGAGCCGTCGAGGAAATTGCCGGAATAGAACTGCAGTCCCGGCTGATCGGTGAGCAGCTCCATCACACGGCCGCTGTGCGGCGCCTCGAGGCGCGCAGCGAGACGAAGGCCCGCCCCCGAAGCCAGACAGAAATTGTGGTCATAGCCGCGCCCAAGCTGGAGCTGCTCGTCATGCATCCTGATCCGCGCGCCGATGGCTGTAGGCTTGCGGAAATCGAACGGCGTGCCGTCGACCGGCCGCGGCGGCTCGTGGAGCGGGATCGCCGTGGCATCCACCGCGAGGAAATGGTCGGAGACGATCGTCAGGCGGTGATCGAGGATCTGCATGCCCGAGCGCGCGCCCTCGAGATTGAAGAAACTATGATTGGTGAGGTTGAGGCAGGTCGGCCGGTCGGTCGTCGCCTCGTAGGTGACCGAGAGCTCCATCGGACTGCGCACGCGATAGGTCACGCGCGCCGCGAGATTGCCCGGATAGCCCTCCTCGCCATGCGGGCTCTCGCGCGCCAGCACCAGCGTCGGTTCCGGTTCATCTGATAGTTCGACGATCCGCCACAGCTTGCGATCGAAGCCCTGCAGGCCGCCGTGCAACGCATTGGGGCCGTTGTTGGCCTCGAGCGTGACCGTCTCGCCATCGAGCACGAAGCGCGCGCCGGCGATCCGGTTGGCATAGCGCCCGATCGTCGCGCCGAAGAATTTGCGCTGTGCGAGATAGCCGTCGAGCCTATCGTGGCCAAGCACGATGTCGTCGCAATGCCCGTCACGATCCGGCGCAAGCAGCGCTTGCAGCGTGGCGCCGAACGGAAGGATGGCGGCCTCAAAACCATGTTCACCGCGCAAGATCACGCGCTCGACCACGGTGCCGTCGTGCAATTTGCCGAAGGGAGCGCGACCAATGCTGGCTGATGTCATTGTCAGTCCTCGAACGCCTCGACGAGGCGCCGTCGCCCGAGCATGAAGCTATCGGCGACAAGCCGCAAGGGCGCGAGGTCGACATCGGATTTTCCTTCCGAGGTCAGCGCGACGAAGCGGCGGTACAGCGCGGGATATTCCTCATCCGGCGCATCGACCACCAGCCTGCCGCCATCGCGCAGCTGCCTTCCACCTTTCGACAGCGTCACGGGCCCGGCCTCGGTCTCGCACAGGATGTCCCAGCTCGGCGATCCGGTCTGGCGGAAATCGAATTCGGCGTGAATTGGCAATCCGCCCGCGTCGGCAAGTTCGATCTCTGCCGCAATCGGCGCCTCCCGATTGGACGGAAAGTCCAACGCCGCGCTCCTGATAAAGACCGCACGCGGCAGGATCTCGGTCAGGATCGACAGCGCGTTGATGCCGGGATCGAACACGCCGAAGCCACCCGCCTCGAAGATCCAGGCCTGGCCTGGGTGCCAGACGCGCACGTCTTCCTTCCAGATGATGGTCACCTTGTTGATGGTGCGTCTCGCGAGCAATTGCCGCGCAGGACCGACCGCGGCCGCATAGCGTGAATGCCATGTGGCAAACAATGTCCGGCCCGCCTCCTGCGCGGCCGCGATCAGCGGCGTGAGTTCGCTTAACGTCGTGCCCGGCGGCTTCTCCAGCAGCACATGCTTGGCCGACGCGAGTGCGGCGGCGGCCTGCGCGTGGCGCACCTGCGGTGGCGTACACAGCGCGACCGCGTCGATCTCCGGCCCGTCGCGCAACAGCTCCTGCATGTCGCGGAAATGCGGCAGGCCGGGCGGAGTCTTCACGGGATCAACCACCGCAACGAGAGCCACGCCTGACGTCTTCGCGATCGCAGGCAGGTGCTGCCGGCACGCGATCTCGCCAAAGCCGACAATGGCGATGCGAAGCAGGTCACTCATGGCCGTCCTCGCGTTGCTGTCCACCTGGCCGGCTGAAGCCGCCAGGCAGAATCATAAGCCAGCGCCGAATACCAACGGCATGATGTGATTTTGGTTGCGGACACGCAAGTGCACGACGCTCTGTTGCGCGCCTCGCGGCCGGGGCGTCGGCTTTGATCAATCAAGGCCGATGCTCCAGAATCCTGTTTTGACAGGCTTTCCTTGCGCGGACCGGTCACCGCCTCGCCCGAGACCGCGCTAGCGTGCGGCCTCAAACCCGCCGAGCACCGCCGTCAGATTGGCGCCGAGGATGTCGGAGAGATAGCCGCCCTCCTGCACCAGCACCGTCGGCAATCCGAAGCGAGCCAGCCCCTCGCCGATGCGACGGAAGCCGTCGGTGGTGACGGCGAGACCGGCAAGCGGGTCCTTCTCGGAGGCGTCGAGACCGAGCGCAACCACGAGCGCGGTCGGGGCAAAGGAGCGGATCGCCTTCTCCGCCACGGCAAGCGCCTTCATGTAGTCGTCGTCACCGGTGCCCTTGGCGAGGGGAATGTTGAGATTGGTGCCGAGGCCACCTGCGGCGCCGCGCTCATGCGCATAGCCCCAGACGAAGGGGTAGAAGAACGACGGATCGGCGTGGATCGAGACGGTGAAGACATCCGGCCGCTCGTAGAAGATGCCCTGCGTGCCGTTGCCGTGATGCACGTCGACGTCGAGGATCGCGACGCGCTCATGCTTCTGGCGCAGATGCTCGGCCGCGATCGCGCTGTTGTTGAGGAAGCAGAAGCCGCCGGCGAGGTCGCGATAGGCGTGGTGGCCGGGCGGGCGGCACAGCGCGTAGACGGCATCCTCGCCGTCCAGCACCATCTGCGCGGCGGTGACCGCGACGTCGCTCGAGGCGCAGGCGCCTGCCCAGGTCCCGGGACCGATCGGAGCCGCGGTGTCCATCGTGTGCCAGCCGAGCTTGCCGACGATATGAGCAGGGTACGTGCCGGCATTGCGCACCGGATGGATGTTCGCGATCATCTCCGGCCCGGCATTGCCGAGCGCCGACCATTCGTCCCAGGCGTCCGCGAGAAAGCTCAGATATTCCGGACTGTGCACGCGCGCCCGCGGCCCCTGCCCGAACCTGGTCGGCTCGATCAGCGTGTGCTTGCCGGCCTTCAGGCCCGCCAGCAGGCGGTCGGCGCGTTCGGGCTGTTCGGTGGTACGCTGGACCACACCGCGGACCAGGAAGAATTGCGGATCATGGCTGCGGTGCAGATCACTGTAGACGGCCTTCACGGGGACACTCCTGTTCGATCGGCTGAGCTGGACAGAGCGAGGGCAATGTGCCGCACGCAAGCTTTGGCTTGCGCGTTGTACACTATCAGCGTCGGCGACGATCTGAAACCGAGCGCGATTTCATGCTATGCCCGCATGCAGCGCAATGATTGAAAGACGCGGGACGCGAAGTCCGGCCATGGCCAGCGGCAAGACGGAAACAGAGGAAGCGGCAACGGGGCGGCGCGGGCGGCCGCGCTCCGCCGCGACAACGGCCGCGATCCTGGAAGGCGCCTATCAGCTGATGGCGACGACGGGCCTCGCCGCGACCACCATCGACGCGATCGCCAAACATTCCAACGTCTCGAAGATGACGATCTACAAATGGTGGCCGTCGCGCGAAGCGTTGCTGATCGATGCCTTCCTCGACCAGGCCTCGCGGGCCGTGCCGCTGCCCGAAACCGGCAGTCCGGTGGCCCGCATCCGCCGCCACGTCGCAACCTATGTCGAGGCGTTGCAGGGCGAGTTCGGCCGGGTGCAGCTCGCCGTGATCTCGGAATGTATCTCGAAGACCGGCACGGCGGAGCTGTTTTACGAGCGTTACCTTGGCCTGCGTCGCAGCAAGATGCTGGAGATCATCTCCGCCGGCCAGAAGGACGGCAGCATCGACGCACCGGGCGTCCCCGCCGATATCTATGATGCGATCTATGGCAGCCTGTTCTATCGCTACGTCTTCGGCATCAAGCCGTTGACGCCGGCCTACGCCCGCAATCTCGTCAATCTGGTGCTGCGGCCCCGCGCGGACGCTTGACTATCAAGCAGAGCGTTGGCGCTGACGGCGGAACCAGACCCAGGTCTCGCGCGTGACGGCCCGGTAACTGCTGCCGCGATACACGATGTGGCCATCGACGATGGCGTTCAGCTTCGGCAGCGCATGGAACGGCACCGTGGGATAGGCGTGGTGCTCGACATGGTAAGGCATGTTCCAGGCGAACCATTTCATGATCCTGCCGGTCATCGTGGTGCGCGTATTCTCGAACGCGCTCCGCGTCCGCTCGCAGCCGGTGTGCTCGGCATAGAGATAGGGGCGCAGGATGAGCTGACCGGCCAGGAGCGGCACGATCCACACCCAGAGCAGGATCGCACTGTGCAGCGCGAACGAGGCCGCGAGCAACAGCAGATAGCCCGCGAGATAGAGCCTCGCCTCCAGCACGATCGAGGCGCGCTTGTGCTCCGGAATCCACGGCACGACCACCTTTCCGGTGAGTGCATGCCAAAACATCAGGCGGATGCGAACCAACACCTGCAGCAGTCCCGAATAGGCGATCGCCAGCTGGGTGTCCGACGCGGGCTTGGGGCCGACGATCAGCTCCGGGTCTTTCTCCGGATCCTGCGTGTAGCGATGATGGTCCCAGTGAAACAGGCAGTAGTACTGGTAGGGCAGTCCGATCATGAAGGCGGACAGATTGCCGACGACAAGATTGAGCACTGGACTGCGGAACGCCGTCTTGTGCGCGGTCTCATGCACCACCATGAACAGGAATGCGACGAAGTAGCCCTGCACGGCAATCAGCGGCAGCGCCCATGGCAGACCGTAGCGCGATGAGACCAGAGAGATCAGCGCGCCGACGATGACGATCATCCCGTAATGGCTTGCCGCGCGCACCGCGCCGGCAAGGTTCGACTTGGTCGACAAATCGCGCAAGGTCAGCGGGCTGAGCGGCTTCAGGCGGGGTCCGGCGTCACTGGTCTCTGCGGTGCTCATGTCGTCTCACCTGTCAGCGTTGCAGCAGCGCCGAGATTTCGGCGTTGATGAAGGCGCGGTCTTCGGCGTTGTTGGCGGGATTGCCGGCCCGGTGCCCGTGGATCGACGGAATCGCATGCAGCGCGGCCGAGCGCGCGTTGACCAGGCGGCCGAGTTCAGCCTCGTTGTCGCGCGGGTCGAAATAGCGATCGGTACGCCCCGGCATCAGCAGGACATGCGCCTTGATCGCGGCCAGCGCCCGGTCGAAGTCGCCGCCGAATTGATCGCAACGGCTGATATCGCCGGCCTGCCAGATCGCGATCTGCACCATCAGATCATTCGCATCGCGCCGCGCGAAGGCACCGTCCCAGGATCCCGCGAGGTAGTCTTCCAGCGAGTTAAAGCCGGCCGCGCGCCAGACTTCCTCGCGATAGAACTCATGCGACATCGCCCAGCCGGCGTAGACGCGCCCCATCGCACGAAGGCCCGCCGCGGGCTTGCTGACGAAGCGGCCGTCCCGGTAGGCCGGGTCGGCGGTCAGCGCGGCCCTCACGCCTTCGAGGAACACATGATTATACGGCGAACATCGCGCGCTGCCGCAAACCACGGCTGCGCGCTCCACCATGTCGGGATACCGCGCGGCCCAGTGATAGGCCTGCATGCCGCCCATCGACCAGCCATAGACCAGCGCGAGCTTTGTCACGCCGAACCGCTCAACCAGCAGCCGCCGCTGGATCGCGACCGCGTCATGATAGGTGAAGGCAGGAAACGGCGCGCCGCCGAGCACCTCGGCCGAATTCGACGGCGAGGACGACAGGCCATTGCCGAACAGATTCGCGATGACGATGAAGTAGCGCTCGGGATCGAGCGCGCCGCCCGGCTGTACCAGCCATTCGATGTCGGTGTGCCGTGCGGCGAACGACGTCGGATAGAGGATGACGTTGTCCCGCGCCGCATTCAGCGTGCCATAGGTCTTGTAGGCGAGCCTCAGTTGCGGAAACACGGCACCGCCCTGCAGCGTCACATCACCTGCCTCGAACACCTCATAGTCGCGCGGCGTGGTCATCAGCATTCGACCTCGAGCAGCCGGGCGCAACGCTGCGCCCTTAATAACTGTACTATTGGTACACTAAATACGAAACCCTGGCAATAGCGGCAAAGGTGGAATGACACCGGGCCGATCCATTCAAAATCGGTATGGATCAATACCCGTTTCGGCTTGGACCCATTGTCGTCATGTCTCTAGGACAGACCCCGAGGAAATTTTCGAGGAGGCGCTAATGAGCGCAATTGTGTCCGCCGCAGACACGCGGCGATCCCGCGTCCGGCTCTTGATCGTGACGATGCTGTTTCTCGTCACCACCGTGAACTATGCCGATCGCGCCACGCTCTCGATCGCCGGCCCCGCCCTTTCCAAGGAACTGCATCTCGATCCGGTCGCGATGGGCTACGTGTTCTCGGCGTTCGGCTGGTCCTATGTGGTCGCGCAGGTGCCGTGCGGCTGGCTGCTCGACCGCTTCGGCTCCAAATGGGTCTATGCGATCAGCATCATCGTCTGGTCGATCTTCACCGCAACGCAGGGCCTGGTCGGATTCCTCTCCGCGGGCGCGGCCGTGGTCCTGCTGTTTGCCCTGCGCTTCCTGGTCGGCATCGCCGAGGCGCCGTCATTCCCGGCCAATGCCCGCATCGTCGCCTCCTGGTTCCCCGGCAATGAACGCGGCACCGCCTCGGCCTTCTTCAATTCGGGGCAGTATTTCGCCACCGTGATCTTCGCGCCGCTGATGGGCTGGATCGCCCATGAGTATGGCTGGCGCCATGTGTTCTACGTGATGGGTGCGCTCGGCATCGTCACGGGCATTGCCTGGATCAAGACCATCTACGAGCCCAAGGAACACCCCGCGATCAACGAGGCCGAATTCGACTACATCAAGCAGGGCGGCGCGCTTGTCGACATGGACGCGGCGAAGGCTGGCAAGACTCAGGACAGCGGCCCCAGCTGGGACCACATCCGCCAGCTGCTCGGCAACCGGATGATGCTCGGCGTCTATATCGGCCAATACTGCATCAACACCCTGACCTATTTCTTCCTGACCTGGTTCCCGGTCTATCTGGTGAAGGAGCGCGGGCTCTCGATCCTGCAGGCCGGCTTCGTCGCGACCTTGCCGGCGCTGTGCGGCTTCATCGGCGGCGTGCTCGGCGGGGTGATCTCGGACTATATCCTGCGCCGCACCGGCTCGCTGACCATGGCGCGCAAGATCCCGATCGTCGGCGGCATGCTGCTGTCGATGTCGATCATCGCCTGCAACTATGTCGACGGCCAGGCGCTGGTGGTCGGCTTCATGGCGCTCGCCTTCTTCGGCAAGGGCATCGGCGCGCTCGGCTGGGCGGTCGTCTCCGACACCTCGCCGAAGGAAGCCGGCGGCGTCTCCGGCGGCTTGTTCAACACCTTCGGTAACCTGTCCTCGATCACGACGCCGATCGTCATCGGCTACATTCTGGCCGCCACCGGCTCGTTCAACGGCGCGCTGGTGTTCGTCGGTGCCAACGCGCTGGTCGCGGCGATCGCCTATCTGTTCATCGTCGGCGAGATCAAGCGGGTGCAGCTCAAGGCGGCGTGAGCGCGCTTCACCTCTCCCCGCCTTCCGCGGGGAGAGGTCGAAATTCGCACAGCGAATTTCGGGTGAGAGGCGAAGCAATACGTCTCCGCAGAGACAGTCCTTCCGACTCGTTCGGATCGCGCGTGCACATCGAGGCGGCCGTTGCGCAGAGAGAGCCCCTCACCCCAACCCTCTCCCCGTAAGAACGGGGAGAGGGAGCAGAAAACCAAACGGCGGCTTCGGCCGCCGTCTTTGTCTGCTTGTTTATCTGCTTTTTTGTCTTCTTGGCCAGTGGGAGGCATCGATGCTAGAACGTACAAATCCCCGCGCGATCAATTCCGGGCTTGCATCGATGTTCGACCTGAGCCAGCTCCGCTGCTTTGTCACGGTGGCCGAAGAATTGCACTTCGGCCGCGCCGCGGCGCGGCTCAACATGACGCAGCCGCCGCTGAGCCGGCAGATCCAGGTACTCGAGCACATCATCGACGCGCCGCTGTTGGAACGCACCAGCCGCTCGGTGCGGCTGACGCCGGCCGGACGCAGTTTCCTGCCCGAGGCGCGGCGCATCCTGAAGCTGGCGGAATCGGCCTCGCAGGTGGCCCGCCGCATCGCGCTCGGCAAGACCGGCTCGCTCAAGATCGGCTTCACCGCCGCGGCCGCCTACGGCTTCCTGCCCGACCTGATCGCGGCCTGCCGCTCGCGCCTGCCCGAGGTCGATTTTTCGCTGAAGGAGATGGTCTCCGGCGATCAGTTCGAGGCGCTCACCACCGGGCAGATCGATGCCGGCCTGCTGCGCCCGCCGATCGCGCGGCCGGAATTCGCCAGCCGGCGCGTCGTGGCCGAGCCGTTGCTCGCCGCGATCCCGAAGAAGCATCCGCTGGCCGCGGCCGAGACCGTCAGCATCAAGGATTTCGACGACCAGCCCTTCGTGATGTATTCGCCCTATGAGGCGCGCTACTTCCATGATCTCCTGGTGTCGATGTTCACGCGCGCCGACGTGCTGCCGCGCTATGTGCAGCATCTCAGCCAGATCCACTCGATCCTCGCCATGGTGCGCGCCGGGCTTGGCGTTGCGATCGTGCCGGAAGCGGCCGCCAGCCTGAAGATCGCGGAGGTCAAGCTGAAGCCGCTGAAGCTGCGATCACCCGTGCCGGTCGAGCTGTTCATGGTTTGGCGGCGCGATCACGAGAACCAGTTGCTGCCGCCGCTGATCGAGATCGCAACCGAAATCGCAGCGCCGCATCTGCGCGGCGATTGATGCAGAGTTAGCATCGCTCGATACCGCGTTTGGCTTGGACGCGCATCGAAGCATTCCCTAGAAATTCCGCCATGGACGCGCGCTGCTCGCGCATCCCGTTCCCAGAAACATTCAAGGAGTGGCGCCATGAGCAAGATGACCCCTCAGGAGATGGCCGCTAGAATCGGTGGCGGCCTCCTGTCCTTCCCCGTGACCCCGTTCAACGCGGATTATTCGTTCGACGAGGCGACCTATCGCGCCAACATGGACTGGCTGTGCGGCTATGACGTCGCCGGCCTGTTCGCCGCCGGCGGCACCGGCGAGTTCTTCTCGCTGACGCCAAGTGAAGTTCCGCACGTCGTGAAGATCGCGGTCGACGAGACCAAGGGTCGCGTTCCCGTGCTGGCCGGCACCGGCTACGGCACCGCGATCGCGCGCGAGATCGCTGTCGGCGCCGAGAAGGCCGGTGCCGACGGCCTGCTGCTGCTGCCGCCCTATCTCACGCATGCCGAGCAGGACGGCCTCGCCGCCCATGTCGAGGCGGTGTGTTCGTCGGTCAAGATCGGCGTCATCGTCTACAACCGCGACAATGCGATCCTGCAGCCCGATACGCTGGCGCGCCTCTGCGAGCGCTGCCCGAACCTCGTCGGCTACAAGGACGGCATCGGCGATATCGAGCTGATGACCCGCGTCTACACCCGGCTCGGCGATCGCCTGACCTATATCGGCGGCCTGCCGACCGCGGAGACCTTCGCCCTGCCCTATCTCGACATGGGCGTGACCACCTATTCGTCGGCGGTGTTCAATTTCGTGCCCGAATTCGCCACCAATTTCTACGCCGCGGTGCGCCGGCGCGATCATCAGACCATCCATGCAGGCCTGAAGGATTTCATCCTGCCGCTGATCGCGATACGCAACCGCAAGAAGGGTTATGCGGTGTCGATCATCAAGGCCGGCATGAAGGTGATTGGCCGCTACTCCGGCCCGGTGCGGCCGCCGCTGACCGATCTTACCGAGCAGGAGATCGCCGAGCTCGCGGCGCTGGTAGCAAAGCTGCCGCGGGCCGCCGCGCAGCAGGCGGCAGAATAAGCTGAACGGCCGCGAAAACAGCAAAGGACGAAGGGGAGGAGCAGATGATCCAGGACACGATCCGCACCGGCTTTGCCGGGGCACCCGTTGTCACGGCGATGGAGGTGATCCCGGTCGCCGGCCGCGACGGCATGCTCCTCAATCTGAGCGGCGCGCATGCGCCGTTCTTCACCCGCAACCTCGTTATCCTCACCGACAACTCCGGCCACACCGGCGTCGGCGAGGTGCCGGGCGGCGAGAAGATCAAGAAGACGCTCGAGGACGCAAGCGGCCTCGTCGTCGGCCAGACCATCGGCGCCTGCAACAACATCCTGGCCTCGATGCGCCAGGCCTTCGCCGATCGCGACGCAGGCGGCCGCGGCAAGCAGACCTTCGACCTCCGCATCACCATTCACGCGGTCACCGCGGTGGAATCCGCGCTGCTCGACCTGCTCGGCCAGCATCTCAATCTCCCGGTCGCGGCGCTGCTTGGCGAAGGCCAGCAGCGCTCAAGCGTCGAGACGCTCGGCTATCTCTTCTTCGTCGGCGACCGCAGGAAGACCAACCTTCCTTACGTCGAGGGCGAGACCGGCAAGCCCGACTGGTTCGATCTGCGCCATCAGGTTGCAATGACGCCGGATGCCATCGTGCGCCTCGCCGAAGCGACGCAGGCGCATTACGGCTTTGCCGATTTCAAGCTCAAGGGTGGCGTGCTCAGGGGCGAAGAGGAGATCGAGGCCGTCACCGCAATTGCAAAACGCTTCCCGAAGGCGCGCGTCACGCTCGACCCGAACGGCGCCTGGTCGCTCGACGAGGCGATCCGGCTGTGCAGCAACATGCATGGCGTGCTCGCCTATGCCGAGGATCCCTGCGGCGCCGAGGCCGGCTTCTCCGGCCGTGAGATCATGGCCGAGTTCCGCCGCGCCACCGGGCTGCCGACCGCGACCAACATGATCGCGACCGACTGGCGCCAGCTCTCGCACGCATTGCGGCTTGGCGCAGTCGACATTCCGCTCGCCGATCCGCATTTCTGGACCATGCAGGGCTCGGTGCGGGTCGCGCAGACCTGCCGCGACAACGGCCTGACCTGGGGCTCGCACTCGAACAACCATTTCGATATTTCGCTGGCGATGTTCACCCATGTCGGCGCCGCCGCGCCCGGCAAGGTGACCGCGATCGACACCCACTGGATCTGGCAGGACGGCCAGGCGTTGACGCGCCAGCCGCTGCAGATCAAGGGCGGCAAGATCGCGATCCCGGATCGGCCGGGCCTCGGCATCGAGCTCGATCGCGGTGCCATCGAGGCCGCGAACGCGCTATACAAACAGCATGGTCTCGGCGCCCGCGACGACGCGCTGGCCATGCAGTTCCTGATCCAGGGGTGGACCTTCGACGACAAGCGTCCCTGCCTCGTGCGCTAACAAGAAAGGTTGGAAACATGACCGCTCACCAGAAGAACTTCATCGCCGGCGAATGGGTCGACGGAACAGGCATCACGCGGGACATCAACCCCTCCAACACGACCGATGTCGTCGGCGAATACGCCAAGGCCGACAAGGCGCAGACCGAAAAGGCGATCGCCGCCGCGAAGGCCGCATTCCCGGCCTGGGCGCGCTCGACGCCGCAGGAACGCTTCGACGCGCTGACCAGGATCTCGGTCGAAATCCTCGCCCGCAAGGAAGAGCTCGGCCGCCTGCTCGCCCGCGAGGAGGGCAAGACGCTGCCGGAAGGCATCGGCGAGGTGGCGCGCGCCGGACAGATCTTCGCATTCTTCGCCGGCGAAGCGCTGCGGCTGCTGGGCGAGAAAGGCGCATCGGTGCGCCCCGGCCTCGACGTTGAGATCACCCGCGAGCCCGTCGGCGTCGTCGGCATGATCACGCCATGGAATTTCCCGATCGCAATCCCGGCGTGGAAGATCGCGCCGGCGCTTTGCTACGGCAACACGGTGGTGTTCAAGCCGGCCGAGCTGGTGCCGGGCTCCGCCCATGCACTGTCCGAGATCATCGCGCGTTCCGGCATTCCGGCGGGGGTCTTCAACCTCGTGGTCGGCTCGGGCTCGGTGGTCGGCCAGACCCTGCTCGATCATCCCGATGTCGCAGCGATCTCCTTCACCGGCTCGGTGCAGACCGGCCGCAAGATCGCGCAGGCCTGCGTGCTCTCCAACCCCATGAAGAAGTTCCAGCTCGAGATGGGCGGCAAGAACCCGCTGGTCGTTCTCGACGACGCCGACGTGAAGGTCGCGGTCGAGGTCGCCGTCAACGGGGCCTATTTCTCGACGGGCCAGCGCTGCACCGCGTCCTCGCGCCTGATCGTCACGGCGGGAATTCACGACCGCTTCGTTGCCGCGATGACCGAGCGGATGAAGGGGCTTTCGGTGGATGACGCGCTGAAGAGCGGCGTGCATGTCGGCCCGGTGGTCGACCAGAGCCAGCTCGACCAGGACCTCCGCTACATCAAGATCGGCCAGGATGAAGGCGCCCGCCTGCACTGGGGCGGCGAATTGTTGAACCGCGAGACGCCCGGCTTCTATCTGCAGCCGGCGCTGTTCACCGAGGCGACCAACCAGATGCGCATCGCCCGCGAGGAGATCTTTGGCCCGGTGGCCTGCGTGATCCGCGCCAAGGATTATGAAGAGGCGCTGGCGATCTCGAACGACACCGAGTTCGGCCTCGCCTCGGGCATCTGCACGTCAAGCCTGAAATACGCCTCGCACTACAAGCGCAACAGCGAAGCCGGCATGGTGATGGTCAACCTGCCGACCGCCGGCGTCGACTACCACGTCCCGTTCGGCGGCCGCAAAGGCTCGAGCTACGGCGCACGCGAACAGGGTGCCTATGCCCGCGAGTTCTACACCACGGTGAAGACGGCTTACACGTTCCCGGGCTGAAGCAGTTGGAACAGAGTGCAGCCTCGTAAGACGCCGCGCCCCCTCTCCCGCTTGCGGGAGAGGGTCGGGGTGGGGCTCTCTCCACGAATCATACTGTGGAGAGAGCCCCCACCCGGATCGCATCTTCGATGCGATCCGACCTCCCCCCGCAAGCGGGAGAGGTGAAGTGAAGCCAGGAGGAATACGGCATGGACCAGTCGATCGGCGCGCAGGAGCAGCCCCGCTACATCAAGCTCAACGAGCGCGACAATGTCGCGATCGTCGTGAATGATTTCGGGCTGCCCGCCGGCTCCCGCTTCGCGTGCGGCCTGACGCTGCGTGCTTTCGTGCCGCAGGGCCACAAGACCGCGCTCGAAGACATCGCCGAGGGCGCGCCGATCGTCCGCTATGGCGAGGTGATCGGCACGGCGCTGTCGCCGATCCTGGCCGGTGAGTGGGTCGACGAGGCACGCATCCGCATGCCCGAGGCGCCACCGCTCGATCAGCTCGAGATCGCGACCGCGGTGCCGCCCGCGCTGCCGCCGCTCGAAGGCTTCACCTTCGAGGGCTATCGCAATCCCGACGGCTCGGTCGGCACCAAGAACATCCTCGGCATCTCCTCCTCCGTGCAATGCGTCAAGGGCACGATGGAATATGCCGTGAAGCGCATCCGCGCCGAGCTCTTGCCGAAATATCCCAATGTCGACGACGTCGTGCCGTTGACGCACGCCTATGGCTGCGGCGTCGCGATCACGGCGCCCGACGCCGTGGTGCCGATCCGCACCCTGCAGAATCTCGCGCTCAATCCGAATTTCGGCGGCGAGATCCTTGTCGTCGGACTCGGCTGCGAGAAGCTCGCGCCCGAACGGCTGGTGCCGGAGGGCGTCGGCGATGCCATCGTGCGGATGCAGGACGAGGCGTTTGACGGCTTCGGCGCCATCGTCGACGCCATCATGACCCAGGCCGAGGCCCGGCTGAAGGTGCTCAACGCGCGCAAGCGCGAGACCTGCCCGGCCGCTGACCTTGTGATCGGCCTGCAATGCGGCGGCAGCGACGCGTTCTCCGGCGTCACCGCGAACCCCGCGGTGGGCTTTGCCGCGGACCTCTTGGTGCGCGCCGGCGCGACCGTGATGTTCTCGGAAGTCACCGAGGTGCGCGACGCGATCCAGCTGCTGACCCGCCGCGCCGTCAACGAGGATGTCGGCCGCGCCCTGATCCGCGAGATGGAATGGTATGACGGCTATCTCGCGCGCGGCGGCGCCGACCGCAGCGCCAACACCACGCCGGGCAACAAGAAGGGCGGGCTCGCCAACATCGTCGAGAAGTCGCTCGGCTCGATCGTCAAGTCGGGCTCCGGCCCGATCGCGGGCGTGCTGTCGCCGGGCGAGAAGGCGCGGCAGAAGGGCATGCTGTTTGCGGCGACGCCGGCGAGCGACTTCATCTGCGGCACGCTGCAGCTCGCCTCCGGCATGACCTTGCAGGTGTTCACTACCGGCCGCGGCACGCCCTATGGCCTCGCCGCCGCGCCGGTCATCAAGGTCGCGACCCGCAGCGAGCTGGCACGACGCTGGAAGGACCTGATCGATTTCGACGCCGGCTGCATCGCCACCGGCGAGAAGACCATCGAGGAAACCGGCTGGGACCTGTTCCGCCTGATCCTCGACGTCGCGAGCGGGCGCACCAAGCCGTGGTCGGACCGCTGGGGCATCCACAACGATCTGACGCTGTTCAACCCGGCGCCGGTGACCTGAGCAACCGTGCCTCCTTAACCACCCGTTAGCCACGTCCTGACCGGCCGGGGAACGTCGCAATTCGATTCAAATTGTCCGGGCATGGAGGCACACATGACCCGGACCATCAATGATCTCAGAGATCAGGCCGACCGCGCCGAGCGGCTGGCACGCACCGGCATGGACTCGTTGACGGCCGAGCGCCTGCGTGCCTACGCAGAGGAATGTCGCATCGAAGCGGCCGAGCGGGAGAGGCAGTCGGGGGCATCACCAGCAGCATAGATGTCCGAGGTTCGCCACCACACGCTCGTCAAAATTTCTGGAGTCCTCGCACTTCCTTCGCGGCGACCTTGATCAGCGGCTTGACCGCCTGTTCCTCTCGGCCAAGCACAACGCCCGAGGCAAAGGCGCTGGCGCGCTCTTTCCGATGCGGGGACTTCAGCGTCGCATCGACCGCCAGCTTGCGGTGCGCGACAAAATCGTTGAGCGAGCCAAGCGCATCCTGGACCCGCTTCAGGTGCCTGGACAGCCGCGCGAGTTGCTTGCGTTCACCCTTGCGCGGAAACAGGCTTTCGAAGAAATCGATCGCGTATCTGAGCTTCTTGGCCCTGATGCGCACCTTGTGCCGCTCCCGGGCCGACAGCTCGTCGAGACGCCGGCCATCCTTGCGCAGCTTCCTGATGCGGCGATGCAGCAGCGCGGCGGCGAAGTCCTCGATCGGACCGCCTTCGTCCTCCGCGGCAATGGTCCGCTTTGCCTCGATCCATTGCAACGTGTCGATCAGCATGGAGCGATAGCGCCGCGAATTGACCGCGTGCCTCGCGCCGGCAAATGCACGATCGCGGCGGCCGGAAAACTCCTGCCGGATCGCTTTGCCGCCGCGCCGCAGCAGCGCGTCATGCGATGCTGGCTCGATATCTTCCTTGACGAACACATCAAGCTCGCGCGCCGGCGCGAGCGCGTTGGTGAGCCATTTCAGCTGCGTCTTGATGTCTTCCGTCGGGGCTACGGTGAGGATCTTCGAGAACAGCGAGATCGCGGCGCGCAGCCGCCGCAACCCGACCCGCATTTGGTGAATGCCTTCCGCCTCGCTCTCGCGGACGGCATCGGCATTCGACGAGAAATGACGAAGCGCGGCGCGCGCGATTACCCGAAACGCCGCGCCGGCGGTAAGTCCGGCGTCGAGCACGATGCTCCCGGCGGAGACGACGACATGCTCCTCGCCATCGGCAAGTTCATAGCCGTGTTCGGCTTTCGAACGCAGATCGAGCTCCGCCGCCGCCTTCCGCTCCAGCGCCCTGGCGACCCGGAACAGGTCGAGCGGGCGGCCGCTCTTGAGCTCGAGTTCGACCTCGTCGATTCGGCGCGAACGGTGCCCGGCCGTGGTGCAGCCGCGATCGATCGCGAGTTCGATCTCGCTGCGTTTGGTCCGCAGCGGCACGGTGATACGCCGCACCGACGTCTCGAACACCGGCTTCAGCTTGCGACCCAGCCTGCCAGACGCGAGGTCTTCGAGCGGCGTGCCTTCAGCCTTGTCGAGGTTGAGGTTTCCGTTCGCTAGGTCAGTCTCCCATTCGCCCCGTTCAAACTGCGGACCCGCTCCCGACTTGATAGTCTGAACATAGTTGCCGCCATCCCGCCGCACGCGCAACGTCAGTCCGTGCCGCTTGAGCTTGTGCTTCGCGGTGTCGAAATAAGTCGAGACGAGATCGCTCTCGGATGGTGCACCGCTCTTGCTGCCGGCGACCAGCGGTTTCTTCAGTCCCTTGAGCTTGCGCGCGGGAACGTGGAATTTGAGCTCCGTCTCGGCCGCCATCGTCGCTCCATGCCTGGGGCACCAAGCAAACGTCCGCCGTGACGAGGTCAGCGACGGACGTTCATGCTCACACAAGATCGCCTGAGTTGGCGTCAATCGTCGTCGTTATGGATGACGGTCTTGCTGCGATTGCCGAATTCGTCCCGCTTCTTGATGACCGTGGTCCGGTCATGGCGCGGCTCACGCTCCCTGATCACCGTGGTGCGATCACGATCGCGATCGCGATATTCGGGTGCCCGACCAACCGTTACGCCTGCGCCGACGGGACCTGCGCGGACACCGATATCATCGGCGAACACAGGCGATGCGATCGCGGTCACCATGGCCGCGGTTAGCAGATACGTCCTCATGCCGTCTCTCCTCCTCCAGTTGCGACGTGAAGGAGGAACGTCGAGTGCGACGCACCGTTCCTGTATCGACCGTGCTGCAATTGCTCACGCTCAGTCGCGAAATATCGCGCCGGGAACTCGCTGAACAGGCATTCATCTGTGTGGCGAAATACCCATGTTCCACGCGTTGAATAGCCTGAATTGATGTCCCACGTCCTTAACTAATAGGAGGACGTTCCATGAAACAGTCACAGCACTTCCGCGACAATGCGGAGAACTGCGCGCAACTTGCCGAGCGTGCCGACGACGGGCCGACCTACAATCGCTTCAAGCGAATGGAAGCGGCTTGGCGCGCGCTGGCAAAGGAACAGGACTGGCTCGACGGCGAGACCTCGCCATCGGAAAATGCAGCCTAGATCCAGCCCGGCCGTGGCGGCAAATGCGACGTCGCCACGGCCCGCGGCCTACTCGGCGCTGCGCTGCCGCTGCCAGCGCAACAGATAGGCCTGCAGCCGCCAGATGATCGCCGACAGCACCACGCCGACCAGCATCAGCACCACGACCGCAACCATCATGCCCGAGGCCTCGCCGCGCGCCTCCGATTCGATGATGAGGCGACCGATGCCGCGCTCGGCGCCGATGAACTCGCCGACGATCACGCCGATCAGCGCGAAGGAGATCGCGGGCGTCAGCGAGGCGAACACCCAGGCCATGGTCGAGGGGATCACCACCGTCCTGGTGATCTGCCACTCGCTGGCACCGAGCAGCCGCGCCGCGTTGGTGAAACCCTCGTCGATCGAGCGGGCGCCCTCGAATGTGTTGAAGAACACCAGGAACACGACGACGATCCACGACGTCACGATCTTGGACATGTCGCCGATCCCGAATGCCAGCACGATGATCGGCGCCAGCGCGATCCGCGGGATCGAATTCACCGCGGTGATGAAGGGCTGAAAGATCGCGCTCAGCCGATCGGATCGTCCCAGGATCAGTCCGGCGACGAAGCCGCTGACCACGCCGGTGACGAAGCCGAAGAAGGTATTCTTCAGGGTAATGGCGGTCGCGGCCCAGAGGTTGTTCTCGTTGCGCGCCAGGCACTTTCCGAAGTCGCCGTTGAACCAGCTGTTGAAGGCGCCGAGCTTCGAGGTCAGGCAGCTCTGGATCAGGAAGTTATCGAAGATCATCGACGGCTTCGAGATGAAGTAGGGATCGAGCAGGTCGGGCACCAGCCAGGGCAGTTTGGTGCGGAGGTCGTAGCCCCATTGCCAGACTGACAGCACGACAACGCAGATCAAGACCTGCCAGCCGACCGTGCCGAGCGTGCCGTACCGTTTCATGTGCTGCGGCCCTTGACGAATTCCTCGCCCAGCGAATGCCAGATGTGCTGGAACATCTCGGCATAATGCGGGGTCTCGCGCACCTTCACCGCATCGCGCGGGCGGTCGAAATCGACCTCGAACATGTCCTTGATCCGGCCCGGCCGCGCCGAGAACAGGATGATGCGGTCGGCCAATGTCAGTGCCTCGCCGAGATCGTGGGTCACGAACAGCACGGTCTGCTGCTCGCGCTCCCAGATCCGAAGCAGCACCTCGTGCATGTCGATCTTGGTGTGGGTGTCGAGCGCGCCGAACGGCTCGTCCATCAACAGGATCTGCGGCTCGACGATCAGCGTCCGCATCAGCGCCGCGCGCTGGCGCATGCCGCCCGACAGCGCCGACGGATAGGCGTTCTCGAATCCCTTCAGGCCGGCCTGCGCGACGCATTCGGCGATGCGCTCGTTCCGTTCGTGAGCCGGCACGCCTGATAACTCCAGCCCGTAGCCGATATTGTCGCCGACGGTCCGCCACGGAAACAGTGTGTCGCGCTGGAACACATAGCCGACATTGGGCGTCGCCTTGCCGGCGACGACGCGCTTGCCGTCGATCAGGATCTCGCCGCCGGTCGGGCGGATCAGCGAGGCGATCATGTTGAGCACGGTGCTCTTGCCGGAGCCCGACGGCCCGAGCAGCGCGACGAACTCGCCGCGGCGGACGTCGAAGGTGACGTCGCGCACGGCCTCGATCGTGGTTTTGGCGAGCTGGAACGACTTGCTCAGGCCCTTGACCTCGACGCGGCGATCGGCCGAGGCGCGCGGCGATACGGTTGCGCTTGTCTCGAGCGCGCTCAACCCGGATAGGCCTTTCGCGCCGCTTCGATCAGGTTCGAATTGACCACATCGGCGATCTTGAGCGGCTTGATGCCGGTCATCTCGCGGAACCAGACCTTCTCGCCGCGAGCGAAGCTCGCGGCGTCGATCGAGCCCTCATAATCCGCGACCTTCTGGATCGACGTGATCTCCAGCAGATTGGCCTCGCGCGAGGTGCTGCCGACATAGGGCTCGATGGCGTCGTAGACCTCGGTCGGCTTGTGAGTCTTGATCCACTGCGAGGCCCGCCACAGCGCGGTGACGTAGGCCTGCATCTTGGCCGGGTCCTTGTCGATGGTGGCTTGCAGCGTGAAATGCGCCGTGACCGGCACCTTGCCGCCGATATGCTTGTTCCAGATCGCCTCGTCGGTGCCATCGAACAGCAATTCGCCCCAGCCCTGCTGCTGTGCCTCGTTCAACAGCGACAGCGAGCTGACGAGGATATCGACCTGCTTCGACTTCAGCGATCCCAGCATGGTGTCGACATTGCCGGTGCCGATCCAGGTCACCTTGTCGTCAAGCCCCATGGTTTCCATGTAATAGGACGACCAGACATGGTTGGTGCCGCCGAGCGAGGAGACCGAGACGATCGGCTTGCGGCCGTCGGGCCGCTTCCATTGCGTGAACGCCTCCAGCGAGTTGATGCCCTGGTCCTTCAGATCCTTGCGGATAATGAACATCACCGAGTTCGATCGCGTGTCGACCGGCAACAGCACGCGCGCGGCGCGGCCGTGATTGGTCAGCTGCATCGGATGGGTGACGTCGCCGATGCCGATATCGCCCTGCGACGAGGCGATGATCTCGCGGGTCTTCACGCCGCTGCCGCCCTGCACCAGCTTGCAGTCGAGCCCGGCCTCCTTGAAGTAGCCTATACGGTCGGCGACGAACTGCGTCTGATAGACTGGCACCGCGACCGGATAGATCGCGCGGCCCGCGGCCGCCTGCGCCCACGCACGCCCGGTCGCCAGCGCGGCGCCGCCGGCGGCGATGACCGTCAGCGCCGATCGCCTTGAAATGTGGGGCATGGTGAGGCGCGCCATCACGCGTGCTCCTTGGCCGAGATCCTGTCGAGTGCGCCGAGCACCGCATCGCCCATCTGGACGGTCGACAGCTTTTTCGCCCCGGCCTCGGCGATATCGGCCGTGCGGGCGCCGGAGGCCAGCGCGGTCTGCACCGCCTTCTCGAGCAGGTCGGCGTCCTCGGGCCGGTTTAGCGTCAGGCGCAGCAGCATCGCGACACTCAGGATCGAACCGAGCGGATTGGCGATGCCCTTGCCCGCGATATCGGGCGCGCTGCCATGCACCGGCTCATAGAGCGCCTTGCGCCGGCCGAAGCGATCGACCGGGCCGAGCGAGGCCGACGGCAGCATGCCGAGCGAGCCCGAAGCCATCGCCGCGCAGTCCGACAGGATGTCGCCGAAGATGTTGCCGGTCACCATCACGTCGAACTGCCGCGGTTCGCGCACGATCTGCATCGCGGCGTTGTCGACATAGAGATGGGTCAGCTCGACGTCGGAGAACTCCTCCTTGTGCAGCTTGATCACCTCCTCCCGCCAGACCACACTGGTCTCCAGCACATTGGCCTTGTCGACCGAGCAGACCTTGTTACGCCGGGTCCGCGCCAGTTCGAAGGCCGAGCGCGCCACGCGGCGGATCTGGTTCGTGGTGTATTGCTCGGTGTTGAAGCCGCGGCGCTGGCCGTCGGGCAGCGTCTCGATGCCGCGCGGCTCGCCGAAATAGATGCCGCTGGTCAATTCGCGGATGATGACGAAATCGACGCCGTCGAGCACCTCGGCCTTGAGCGGCGCGGAGGCCGACAGTGCCGGGCTCGCCACGATCGGCCGCAGATTGGCGTAGAGATCGTATTTGCTGCGCAGCCCCAGCAGACTGCCGGCCTTGCGCGCGGCCGCGGGCACTTCGGTGGTCTCCGGCCCGCCGGTCGCGCCCCACAGGATCGCATCGGCCTCGTCCATCGCCTCGGCGGTGTCCTCGGGCAGCACCTTGCCGGTCGCCAGATACGGGATCAAGCCGTATTGCGCCTCGCGCAGCGTCATCGGCACGTTACGCTTCGCCGCGAACCAGTCGAGCACGCGACGCGACTGCGCGGTGACCTCGGGGCCGATGCCCTCGCCGCCGACGACGGCGACCTTGACCATGTTGGATTGCGTGCTCATGCCGGTGTCCTTGAAGCGGGTGTCGTTGTCGAATGAATCCATGGCCGCGCCGCGCGGTCGGAGGCCTGGAAGGCGTGGATTTCGTCGTCGCGCTGCAGCGTCAGCGCCACCTCGTCGAGCCCCTTCAGCAGCCCCTCGCGCCGCCGCGGATCGATCTCGAACGAATGCCGCGCGCCCGACGGCGAGACGACGGTCTGGGCCTCGAGGTCGATCGAGACCTTGCCCGCGCCCTGCGTCGCCTCGATGTCGGCGGCAAGCTGATCGACCACCGCCTTGTCGACGATGACGGGCAGGATTCCGTTCTGGAAGCAGTTGGCGAAGAAGATGTCGCCGAAGCCGGAGCCGATGATGGCGCGGATGCCGCGCTCCTGCAGCGACCACACCGCGCCCTCGCGCGAGGAGCCGCAGCCGAAATTCGGCCCGGTCACCAGAATCTCCGCCTCGCGGTACGGCTCGCGGTTCAGGATGAACTCCGGATTCTCCGAGCCGTCGGGCAGATAGCGCAGCGAGCCGAACGCCCATTTACCGAGCGTGCCGCGGATCGAATTGCCCACCAGCCGCTCGATGCGGATGATGACGTCGGTATCGATATTGCCGCGCATGATCGGCGCGGCGGTTGCGGTGAGCTTGTCGAACGGTTTTGGCATACTCTAGCGTCCCATCATCCTGACATCGGCGATCGCACCGGCAATGGCGGATGCTGCGGCACTCGCGGGGCTCGCCAGATGCGTCAGCGCGCGCGGCCCCTGCCGGCCGACGAAATTGCGGTTCGAGGTCGAGACCGAGCGCTGCCCGGGCGCCACCACCTCGCCATTGGCGGCAAGGCACATCGAGCAGCCCGGCTCGCGCCACTCGAAGCCGGCGTCGATGAAGATCTTGTCGAGCCCTTCGGCGACCGCCTCGCGCTTGACGTTCTCCGAGCCTGGTACCACCCAGGCGCGGACCCCGGCCGCGACCTTGCGGCCGCGCGCAACCTCGGCCGCGGCGCGCAGATCGCTGAGCCGGCTGTTGGTGCAGGAGCCGATGAACACCCAATCGACCGGCGTGCCCGCGATCGGCGCCCCGCCTTGCAGGCCCATATACTCGAGCGCAGTCTCGATCGCGGCGCGCCGCAAGGGATCGTCGACCGCCTTCGGGTCGGGAATCACGCCGTCGACGCCGACGACGTGCTCGGGGCTGATGCCCCAGGTCACCTGCGGGATGATCTTCTCGACATCGATCACGACCTCGCGGTCGAACACCGCGTCGGGATCGCTCGGCAATTCGCGCCACGCTTTCACCGCGAGATCCCACATCTCGCCTTGCGGCGCATAGGGACGGCCGCGGAGGAATTCGAACGTCTTTTCGTCCGGCGCGACCATGCCCATCTTGGCGCCGAGCTCGATCGAGAGGTTGCAGATCGTGAGCCGGCCCTCGATCGGCAGCGCGCGGATCGCACTGCCGGCATATTCGACCGCATAGCCGGTGCCGCCGGCGGCGCCGATATGGCCGATCAGCGCCAGGATCATGTCCTTGGCGGTGACGCCGAGCGGCAGCTTGCCCTCGAAGCGCGCGCGCATCGTCTTCGGGCGGCGCTGGATCAGCGCCTGCGTCGCCAGCACATGGGTGAGCTCGCTCGATCCGATGCCGAAGGCGAGCGCCCCCAAGCCGCCATGGGTGCAGGTGTGGCTGTCGCCGCAGACGATGGTCGCGCCTGGCAGGCTCAGGCCGAGCTCCGGACCGATGACGTGGACGATGCCCTGGCCGGGCTGATCGACGTCGAACAGCGTGATGCCGCTCGCCGAGGTCTCGACCCGCAGCGCAGCCAGCAATTCCAGTCCGATCTTGCTGGTTCCGGCGCGGCCCGGCGCCGTCGACAGCGCGTGATCCGGCGTTGCAAAGGTCAGTTCGGGATTGTGGACCTTGAGGCTCCGGCTCTTCAGATCGAGCAGGCCGCGCGAGCCACCGAGATCGTGCAGCAGATGGCGGTCGATATGAAGGAGGTCTGTGTCTTCGCTGAGGCGAGCAATGACATGCTGGCCCCAGATCTTCTCGAGCAAACTTCGGCCGGGCATCCGCCTTCCCCTGCTCTCTGCGTTTCCATGCGGCTTGATCTTATTGGCGCCAATCTGGGCCAAAGTTGTCGTCAAGTGAAGCAGTTTTGCCCTAACATCACATATGTGATGGAGGTGCGGTACTTGACCCACCGAGGAGCCAGCCATGCCGAATCCGAATAAGACGGCCATCGTCAAATCGGCCATGCGGACGTTTGCAGTTCTGGAGTTCTTTCGGAAAACAAAGCGGGCTGCTTCCGTGACCGAAATATCGTCCGCGTTGGAGATGCCGCAATCGAGCACGTCAATGTTGCTTCGATGTCTCGTCGAATTGAACTACCTGGAATACGAGCGAAAGACCCGGCTCTTCATCCCCAGTTACCGGGTCAATCTGCTCGGTGACTGGATCCGTCGTTCCCCGTTCCGTGATACCAAGCTCACCGATCTGATGGAGGAACTCTGGACCGCGACGGGCGGCGAAACCGTCATGCTCGGACAACAGGCCGGCGCGGCCGGGATGCAATATCTGCACGTGGTCCCTGGCGGCTCTCAGCTTCAGTACACGGCACAAGCCGGTCAAATACGACCGATGGTGCGGACCGCGCTCGGACATGTGCTGCTGAGCCAAATGCCGAACACCAAAATTCGCGGCATTATCCGGCGCAACAACGCCGAGGAGCCGAGTCAATCGGCGCGCGTTCGCGAATCCGCCTTTCTCGAGGAGGTCGAGCGCATTCGCCGCCGCGGCTATTCCGAGTCAGGCGGCCGCACGACGCCGGGCGCAAACACAATAGGCATGCTCGTTCCTCTGCCAAAGCGACGCGCTCCGCTGGCTATCGGCATCGGCGGCCCCATCGAACGTATCGCGGCAAAGCGCGCGCACATCATTGATGTCATGCAGAGCCGGCTGAAAGAATTGACAGATGAAGCCGGGCCAAGATTCGTTGAGAAATGACCTCTTGGGACGCATAACGCGTCGTGCGGATGACGGAGCCGTAGCCCGGATGAAGCGAAGCATTCGGACTAAATATCTGTCTTCTCCTTCCCCCTGAAAGGGGGAAGGTCGGGATGGGGGTCAGCCGCAGGCGACGCTCTATGTGGAGAGAGTTGATCCCCACCCGCTTTGCTCTGGCGAGCAAAGCAACCTCCCCTTTTGAAGGGGAGGTTGGGACCCGCGCTGCAGTTAGATCTTTCGAATTTCCTACGACGCCAGCGCTTCTTCCGGCATCACGGCCGACAGATGCTGGCTTTCGGCCACGGCGCGGTTGGTGATGCGGCCGCGATGCACGTTGAGGCCGGCGCGCAGATGCGGATCCTCGACCAGCGCGCGCAGCCCCTTCGATGCCAGCGCCAGCCCGAACGGCAAGGTGGCATGATTGAGCGCGTGGCTCGAGGTGACCGGCACCGCGCCCGGCATATTGGCGACGCAATAATGCACGATGTCGTCAACGAGGTAAGTCGGCGCCTGATGCGTGGTCGGCTTCGAGGTCTCGAAGCAGCCGCCCTGGTCGATCGCGACGTCGACCAGCACCGCGCGGCGTTTCATGCCTGCAAGCTGCGCGCGCGACACCAGCTTTGGCGCGCTGGCGCCCGGCACCAGCACCGCGCCGATCACAACATCAGCCGCGAAGACCTCCTGCTCGATCGCTTCCAGCGTGGCGTAACGGGTGCGGACGCGGCCGAGGAAGAGGTCGTCGAGCGCGCGCAGCCGCGGCAATGAGCGGTCGAGAATGGTGACTTCGCTGCCAAGGCCTGCCGCCATCCGCGCCGCATGGGTGCCGACCACGCCGCCGCCGATGATCGCAACCCGCGCCGGCGGAACGCCGGGCACGCCACCGAGCAGCTTGCCCATGCCGTCGGCGGATTTGCGCAGCGCGACGCCCGCGGCCTCGATCGCGAGCCGCCCGGCGACTTCGCTCATCGGCGCGAGCAGCGGCAGTCCGCCATGTGCGTCGGTCACCGTCTCATAGGCCACCGCCGTGCAGCCGGAGGCGATCAGACCCGAGGTCTGCGGCACGTCGGGCGCGAGATGCAGATAGGTGAAGAGGATCTGTCCCTCGCGCAGCCTGATCCATTCGGTCGGCTGCGGCTCCTTCACTTTCACGATCATCTCGGCGACGGAAAACACTTCTTCGGCGGTGTCGGCGATGCGCGCGCCGGCCAGGGTGTAGACGTCGTCGCCGGCACCGATGCCGTCACCGGCGCCGCGCTGGACCACGACCTCGTGGCCGTGCGCCACATATTCCCGCACCGAGGCAGGCGTCAGCCCGACCCGATATTCCTCGACCTTGATTTCCTTGGGCACGCCGATGCGCATGGTCCGCTCCTTGAAGGATTCGTTTCCGCCGCCATCAAGGCTATGCCCCGTCACATGGCGTTTCTCAGCGATTTCCGGCTTGCTCACAGCCGATTACGCCCATATCCTTCGCTTCCAGCTCAGCCCTTGAAGGAAATCTGCGTGGACGGTCTCGATCGTATCGACCTCAAAATCCTCGCCGAGCTGGTCGCTGATGCCCGCGCCAGCCAGATCGAGCTTGCCGAGAAGGTCGGGTTGTCGCCGACCGCCTGCGCGCGACGCATCCGCCATCTCGAGGAGATCGGCGTGATCCGCGGCTATCGCGTCGACCTCGAACCATCAACGCTTGGACTCGTGACGACCGTCGTCGTCACCATCACGCTGGAGAAGCAGAGCGAGGATTATCTCGCAGCCTTCGAGGCGGCGATCGCACGCTGTCCCGACGTCGTGTCCTGCCATCTGATGTCGGGCAGCGACGATTATCATCTGCAGGTGATCGCCCGCGACATCGCCGACTTCGAGCGCATCCACAAGCAGCATCTGTCGCGGATGCCGGGCGTCGCCCGCATCCATTCCAGCTTCGCGATGCGCGAAGTGGTCCGCCGCACCATTCCCGAGACCGCGCTGCGCGGCTGACGGTCACGCACCACCACGCACTGTCACAATCGCGCACTGTCACAATCGGACACTGTCACAATCGGGCACTGTCACAATCGGATCTGCCCGGCTCGCTCCCACACGCAATTTTTTTAGTTCGTGATTCGCCGCCTTCTATGACAGAATTGCTACAGTTCAATATCAATTCGGTTACACGCGGAGCGGTGAATGAGCATGGAGTGGCGGGCACGGCCGGTTTCGCTGGCTTGGTCAAATCCAGTGGTCCGGTGGTGGGGCTTCTTGAGCCTCGTCAGCGCCGCCAACATCGCGGTCTGGTTCGCGCTCTACCGCCAGTTCAATGAACAGGCCAATGGCAGCTTCAGCAACACCTCGGGCATCGGCCTGATGATGCTGCTGTGCGCGGCCTATGTGTTCGGCTGTGCTTTCCGCTCGGTCCTGCCGCGCGCCGACGTGCAGCGCATCTGCCTGTTCGACACCTGGCTGTCGAGCGTCGTGGTCGGCCGCACCGTCGCCACCGTCGCCGAGGTCTGCTTCGCCGCGCAATGGGCGATCATCCTGCATCAGCTCGGCACCATGACCGGCGCCGAGACCACCGTGAACATCGCCTGGATCATCGTGCCGCTGATCGTGATCGCGGAATGCTTCTCCTGGTATGCGGTGCTGACCACCCATTATCTCTGCAACGCGATCGAGAACTCGATCTGGGCGGTGGTGTTCTTCCTGGTCGGGATTGCTCTGTGCCGGCTGCTGCCGGAGTTTCATGGCCCGGTGCGCTGGGCCTTCATCGTCGCGATCGTCGGCATCGCCGGCTTCCTCGCCTTCCTGATGACCGTCGACGTCCCGATGTATCTGAATCGCTGGCGCGCCAACCTCGCCGCCGGCGGCACGCTGCTGCATCCGCTGGAAGGCCTGCGCGACGTCAGCCGGCGCTGGGTCGTGACCCATGACATCGCGGAATGGCGCGAGGAGATCGCCTGGATGTCGCTGTATTTCAGCATGGCGGTCTGGTCGAGCCTCGCGCTCTGCGTCGGCTACTCGCTCGAGGATCAGCTGCCGCGCTACCGCACCGAGCCCGTGATCGTCGCAACGACGCCGGCGCCGACAGCGCAGCACACCGCCACGATCGACGCGGCGGTACCGTCGCGGAATTGATCGGCAACCGCCCACGCGCAGCTTGTCGCCATTGGCGCTTTCGGAGTAAAGGCTGAGGCGTCCCCGCTCATCCGTCAGCGCGTTCCATGCCCCGCATCACCATCATCGAAACCGGGCTCGTCAACCCGCAAGCCCGCGAGCGCCACGGCAGCTATCCGCAGATGTTTCAGCGGATGGTGGCGACCGCCGATCCATCTGTTGGCTGCGACGTCGTCAGCCTCGCCAATGGCGAGACGCTGCCGGATCCGGTCGCATTGGATGCGATCCTGATCACGGGATCGGCCGCCGGCGTCTACGACGACGTCGCGTGGATCGCGCCGCTCGAAGCCTTCGTGCGCACGGCCCATGACAAGCGCATTCCGACTGTCGGCGTCTGCTTCGGCCATCAGCTGATCGCGCAGGCGCTCGGCGGCACGGTGCGCAAATCCGAGAAAGGCTGGGGCATCGGACGCCATGTCTATCGGATCGCGCCGGACAACGGACTGATCGACGGCGAGACGATCGCCGTCGCCTGCTCGCATCAGGACCAGGTGGTCGACGCGCCCGCCTCCGCACGCACCATCCTGTCGTCCGCGTTCACGCCGCACGCCGCCCTGCTCTACGCCAACGGCACGACGCTGTCGGTGCAGCCGCATCCGGAATTCACCGCCGACTATGCCGGCGCGCTTTGCGACCTGCGCCGCGGCCTCGCGCCGGATGCCCTGATCGAAGCCGCCAAGACTTCGCTCACCGAACCGCTCGACCACGCCACGCTTGGCGGCGTGATCACGCGCTTCCTCGTGCGCCGTAGCAACTAGACATCGTGTTCGCTTGGCGGCCGCAACGGAACTGCGCTCCCTCGCCCCGTTCTTACGGGGAGAGGGTTGGGGTGAGGGGCTGTCACCACGTCAACGGAGCCAGAAAAATTCGCGGAGGCTCCCCCTCACCCGCATCGCATCTTCGATGCGATGCGACCTCTCCCCGCACGCAGGGGAGAGGTGAAGGAAGCGCTTGCTTCGCTGTAAAGCCTTCATTCGCAGCTAGCCCTTGTGCCACTGCGCGGCGGCGTCGCGGGCGAAATCGCGATAGGCCCGCGGCGCGCGGCCGAGCAGCTTCGTCAGGCGTGCCAGCTCATCGGCCGTCGCGACCGCGCCGTCGCTCTGGTACCGGCCGAACATGAGGCGCATGTCGAGCGCGAGCCATGCCGGCATCGCTGCCTTGAAACGCTGCTCCATCGCCGCGAGATCGTCCCCGCCATAGCTGACCGCGCGGCCAAGCTCATCGCGCCAGATCGCAGCCGCGCCCTCGCCGGTCACGACGTCGGGGCCGACCAGCGCGTAGGTCTCGCGGCCCAGCGGTGCGGACGCGCGCTCGCGGCGCAGCAACTCGATCGCGGCCGCCTCGCCGATATCGCGGATGTCGACCATCGAGATGCCCTTCGCGCCGATCGGCATGCCGTAGGCGCCGAAGTTCAGCAGCGGCTCCTTCAGCCGAAGATCGTTCTGGATGAAATAGGACGGACGCAGGATGGTCGCGGGAAGATCGAGCGCCTCGATCATCCGCTCGACCGTGTGCTTGCCGGCGAAATGCGGCACGTCCGCATAGGCCTCGCCCTTGAACACCGAGAGATAGACGATGCCCTTGACGCCGGCCTCGCGCGCGGCGGTCAGCGTCAGCATCGCCTGCGTCAGTTCGTCGGCGGCATTCGGCACCAGCAGGAACAGCGTGCTGACGCCAATGAGCGCCGCGCGGACCGAATCCACGTCGGCAAGATCGCCGCGAACCGCCGTCACGTGCTGCGGAAATTGCGCCTTGCCGGGCGAACGCGTCAGGGCCCGAACCTCGACGCCCTGACCGGCGAGATGATTGAGAACCTGGGTGCCGATGGTGCCCGTGCTGCCTGTCACCAGAATGGTCATGTCGCATACTCCTCTTTTGGGGCAGACCGTCTGCCGTTGCGGAGAAGCTATCTGTTCCAATTTTCCTTTGGAGATGGCATTATCTGAACACATCGTTTCGAATATGGAACAGTTGGACCTTCAGGCACTCGCCGATTTCAATCTGGTGGCCGCTCATGGCGGGCTCGGCCGCGCCAGCCGCGCTTCCGGACGGGCCAAGGCCACGCTGTCCCGCCGCGTCGCCGAACTGGAACAGAGTCTCGGCGTCCGCTTGATCGAGCGGGGTTCGCAGAGCCTGCGATTGACCGATGAGGGCCGCGCGCTGCACGAGCGCACCAGCGGTCCATTGTCCGACATCGCCGAGGCCGGCGAAGCCGTGGTGCTCGGCGCATCGACACCGCGCGGCCGCTTGCGGGTCAGCGCGCCGGTCTTGCTCGCCCATGTCGCGTTCGGCCGGATCGGTGCGCGCTTTGCGCGCGCCTATCCCGACGTCCAGCTCGAGATCGTCGCCGAGGATCGCCTGGTCGATCCGGTGGAAGACGGCTATGACCTCGTCATCCGTATCAACCCGTCACCGGATGAACGTCTGGTCGGCCGCCGCTTCCTCAGCGACGAGCTGCTGGTCGTGGCGCATCCCGATCAGCAACGACCGATGACCGCCGCGCGCGATCCCGATGGCGTCACCGTCGATGCCGTTCTGATGTCGCCGACGCCGCCCGATATGGTCTGGCGCATCCGGAATGAACGCGAAGAGATGATGCTCAGGCCGCGGCCAATGCTGCGTCTCTCATCGATGCTGATGATGCGCGATGCGGTGCTCGCAGGCGCGGGCGCGGCCCTGCTGCCGAAGCTGCTGGTCGATGACGACATTGCCGCGGGTCGGCTTGCCTATTGGGGAACAGATGCCAGACCTCCGGTCGAGATCTGGGCACTGCAGAGCTCGCGACGGCTGGTCGGCGCAAAGGTTCGCGCGTTTCTCGACGTCGTCGAGCAGGCATTCCCGAACCGGGTGTTCGTCCCGCCGGCCTGAGTTGCAGCCCGGACGATGCGCCTCAGGTCATGCTGCCCGGCATGAAGCAGCGCACGCGCGGGTGGCCGTCGATATAGTGCTTCCACACCATGGTGCGCCCGACCTTGTTCGGCTCGGTGATCACCGCCTCGTTCGGCACGACAACCCATTCATTGTCGATGAGCACGCGATAGTGGCCGTGATCCGACTCCCAGTCGGGATCGGCGACCACATAGCCGTCGGCATCCGAGCAGCATTGTCCATAGCCGCTGCGCAGGCTTTCGAACCAAGGCTTCAGCGGTGAATTGGCGTAGCGGCCGTCGTCTCGCGCCAGGGTCGGCGATGTCAGCCACATCGTCCCGAGCAGCAGTGCCGCACGCGTGATGGCGTGCATGTCGTCGTCTCCGTAAGTGTCGATCCAGCTGCGGGCGCGCGTCACAGACTGCTCGTCTGCGACGCTGCCGCCGCAGGCGAGAACACGACACATCCGCGCCCCAGCACCTGACATTGAACGATGCAAGAGCAGGGCCAGACGGGATGCCGGAAGACTACGGTCGACGAAAGTATAGGGCGTGAAGCACGATCAACGACTCATTGCTGCGACCTCGGGGACGAGCGGCGGTGCGCTGCGCGACGCCGCCTGCAGCGCGCATTCGACGAACCGGCGCGGCAGCAGCGAAGCGTTGGAGCGCATCGCCACCAGCATGCGGCTCTCCGCATCCGGCGTGTCCAGCGGCTTCGCCACCACATTCATCACGCCGGCCTGCTGGTAGCAGGACGGCAGGATCGAAAGCCCGATCCCGGCCGCGACCAGGCTGAGCACGGTGCGCAATTCATGCGCCTCCTGCACCACACGCGGGGCAAAGCCCGCCCGCCGGCACAGCATCGCGGCCTGATCGCCGACACCGCAGCCGCTCTCGGCCATACCGACGAATTCATGCTCGGCAAGGTTGGCCATCTCGAGCGCGCCCTTCGCGCCGGCCAGCGGATGATCCAGCGGCAGGAACACCATCAGCCGGTCGCGCCACACCAGATGGACCTGCAGATCGGCCGCCGGCCTGAAATCGAGCGGCGGGCGCATGATCGCGACATCGAGTTCGGCGTCGGCAAGCGCGCGCAGCTGCGTTGCCGTCGACATGTGCCGGAGCTCGATCTTCACCCGCGGATAGCTGGCGCGAAAGCTGCGGAACAGCTCGGCGAACATGTCGAGCATCGGGACCGAGCCGGTGAAGCCGACCCGGATCATCCCGGCCTCGCCGCGCGCCGCACGGCGCACCGTCTCCGACGCCAGATCAAGCTCGCTGACCGCACGCCGCGCATGTTCCAGCAGCAACTGCCCGGCCTGCGTCAGTTCCACCGCGCGCCGCGTGCGCGCCAACAGGCGCGTGCCGAGTTCTTCCTCCATCGCCTTGATCTGCGTGCTCAGCGGCGGCTGGCTGACATGCAAGCGTTTGGCGGCGCGGCTGAAGCTGAGCTCTTCGGCTACCGCGATGAAGTAAC
This sequence comes from Bradyrhizobium sp. USDA 4506, assembly GCF_054058795.1. Classification (NCBI taxonomy): domain Bacteria; kingdom Pseudomonadati; phylum Pseudomonadota; class Alphaproteobacteria; order Hyphomicrobiales; family Nitrobacteraceae; genus Bradyrhizobium; species Bradyrhizobium sp. USDA 4506. The sequence continues at coordinate 5,452,514 of NZ_JBSSBM010000002.1, forward strand.
GAAGCTGCCTGTAATCCATCGCTTATTCCGATTCCCTATAAGTCGGGGGTCAACAAGGTATTTGACCTCACGGGGCCGTTTCCCGATCTTCGCGCGAAATCACCAGTCCTCCAAGGGAGAAGCGCGCGAAATGCGTCAGGTTCAGGCACGACGGCGCGGCGCTCGCAGCGGGTCAGCCATGCAATATCGCAGCGGACGATAGAAGATGACCGTTCCGTTTCGCGTTCTCGTCACCGGCGACAGCCTCGCGCCGGCTGCCGTCAATGTCCTCAGCGAGATCGGTGCAGATGTCGTGCTGATGCGCGATGCCGTCACGCCCGAGCGTCTCGCGCACGAGATGGCGCGGGCGCCGACGCAGGCGATCCTGATGCGCGGCAATCCGGTGTTCTCCGCCGCCACCATCGCCGGCAATCCGCACCTGCGCGTGATCGCAAAGCACGGCGCCGGCGTCGACAGCGTCGATATCGATGCCGCAACCGCCAGGCGCGTGCTGGTGATGGTCGCGGGCGATGCGAATGCGCCTGCGGTTGCCGAGCACACCATCGCGCTGATCCTCGCGCTCGGGCGCGACGTCGTCAGCTTGAACGCGCGAACCCATTCCGGCGCCTGGGACCGCGCCACCTATCGCGGCCGCGAAATCCGCGGCCGCACAATCGGCCTGGTCGGCTTCGGCCGCATCGCCCGGCACGTCGCGCGCGCGGCGGCCGCGCTCGGCATGAGCGTCGTCGCGCTCGGCCGAACCAGAGGCCGCGTCGATCCGGCGCTGGCGCGCGAAGCCGCCGATCTCGCCGAGCTGCTCGCGGTCTCCGACATCGTCAGCCTGCATGCACCGCTGACCGATGCGACGCGCGGCATGATCGATGCCGGGCGGCTCAACGCCATGAAGCCGGGCTCCCTCCTGATCAACACCGCGCGCGGCGCGCTGGTCGACGAGGACGCGCTGTGCGCGGCGCTGAGAAGCTGCCATCTCGCCGGTGCCGGCCTCGACACGCTGGCGGAGGAGCCGCCGGCCAAGGACAGGCCGATCCTGCAGGCACCGAACCTGATCGTGACGCCGCATATCGCAGCCCAAACCGGCGCATCGATCACGCGGACCGGCGTCGAGGCTGCGCGCAACATTGTCGCGGTCCTCACGCAACGCGACATCGATCGCGCGAATGTGGTGAACCCGGCGGCACTCGACGCACCTTAAATCTCGCAGAAACGGCCCAGCAAGAGGCCGCAACAAGAGGAAACGAACATGGATCTGGGGTGGCTGTCCAAGCTGTCCGCCGTCGAACGCAAGACCTTCTTCGCCGCCTTCGGCGGCCTTGCACTCGATTCGATGGACACGACGATCTACGCGCTCGTCACGCCGGCGCTGATCGCAACGCTGAGCCTGTCGCGGCCTGACGCCGGCATTCTGGCTTCCAGCTCGTTGATCGGCACCGCCCTGGGCGGCTGGGTCGCCGGAATTGCCGCGGACCGGTTCGGCCGGGTGCGCGTGCTGCAATTCACCATCCTCTTGGTCGCGGTCTCGACCTTTGCCGCCGCCTTTGCCGACGGCTTCTGGTATCTCTTGGTCGCACGCGCCGTCCAGGGCATGGGCTATGGCGGCGAGGCCGCGGTCGGTGCCGTGCTGGTCGCCGAAGTGGTTTCGGCCGGCATGCGCGGCCGCGTCGCCGCCGCGATCCAGAGCGGATACGCCGTCGGCAATGCGCTGTCGGTGGCGCTGTTTCCCGTCATCTTCGGCTGGCTGTCGCAGAACATGGCCTGGCGCGTGTTCTTCGCGATCGGAATCCTCCCCGCGCTGCTGGTCTTCTTCGTCCGCCGCTTCGTGCCGGAATCCACGATCTTCGTCGAGGAGAAGGCACAGCGCGCCGCCTCGCCGACGCACAGCTTCTGGACCATCTTCACCGGCGAGCATCTGTTCAAGACGCTGGTCGCGACCTTCTTCACCACGGGCACGCTCGGCGCGGCTTATGTGATGATCACCTGGCTGCCGACCTATCTGCAAACCGGGCTGCATCTGCCGGTCACGCACACCGCCGGCTATCTCGCAGTCAACATCTTCGGATCGTTCGTCGGACCGATCGCCTTCGGCCTGATCGCCGACCGCATCGGCCGCCGCAAGGGTTTCATGCTGTTCCTGGTCTGCCAGGCACTGAACGTCGTCGTCTACACCCAGGCGCCGATCGGCCAAGGCATCACCATCATCCTCGGATTCTTCCTCGGCGCGCTGCAGGCCGGCCTCGCCTCCGGCCTGATGCCGACCTTTGCCGAGCTGTTTCCGACCAGCATCCGCGCCAACGGCGCCGGCTTTGCGCTGAGCGCAGGGCGCGGCCTCGGCTCGATCGTGCCGGCGACCGTCGGCATTCTCTCGACGCGAATGCATCTCGGCGACGCAATGGCGATCTGCGCGATCTGCGGCTACACCGCCGCCTTCTGCGCGGCATTGCTGCTGCCCGAGCAGCAGGGCATCGACCTCAGAACAATGGCAGCGGGCGGCGCGCCGGACGGGGCCGAACGCCTGCCGCACGAACGAGAGACCGGACAGCCCAACAACATCCGAAATGGCGTCGCGACCCAATGAACGCCATCGCAATGAACGGGAGGATTTCAGTGACCGCATCTTCTGTCAGCGAGCTCGAACAGCAGACCATCCACCGCGTTTATTGGCGGCTGATCCCGATCCTGTTCGTGATGATGTTCTTCAACTATCTCGACCGTATCAATCTCGGCTATGCCGGGCTGACGATGAACAAGGATCTCGGCCTCAGCCCCGCGATCTTCGGCTTCGCGGCCAGCATCTTCTTCCTCGGCTACATGGTGCTCGAGGTGCCGAGCAACCTGATGCTGCACTGGCTCGGGGCCCGGATCTGGCTGGCGCGCATCCTGATCACCTGGGGCCTCGTCGCCGCGCTGACCGCCTTCGTCTGGGATCCGCTCAGCCTCTATGTGATGCGGTTCGGCCTCGGCGTCGCGGAAGCCGGCTTCATGCCCGGCGTGGTGCTTTACCTCACCTACTGGTTCCCGGCGCGCTATCGCGCCCGCGCGGTGGCGGGATACATCATCGCCGGCTCGTTCTCGGCGGTTTTGGGCGGGCCGATCTCGACCAGCATCATGACCTGGTTCGATGGCACTGCCGGTCTCCACGGCTGGCAATGGATGTTCCTTGCCGAGGGCGTGCCGACCATTCTGCTCGGCCTGTTCACGCTCTATTATCTCACCGACCGCCCGGCCAAGGCGAGCTGGCTCACCAAGGAACAGGCGGCCTGGCTGGAGGGCGAACTCGCCGCCGAGCGGGCCGAGATTGAACAACAGGGGCAGCACAGGTTGATCGAATGCGTGCTCGATATCCGGGTCTGGCTGCTGGCGGCGCTGTTCGGCTGCGCACTGGTCGGGATCTACGGGCTCTTGCTGTGGCTGCCGCAGATCATCAAGGGCATGGGCAATCTCAGCAACATCCAGGTCGGCTTCCTCTCGGCAATCCCGCCGCTGCTCGGCGTCATCGGCACCATCGTGGTCAGTCGCAGCTCGGACAAGACCGGCGATCGCAAGTTTCATCTCGCGGCGGTCTATCTGCTGGCCGCGGTCGCGATGCTCGGCAGCGCCTATGTCGCGAGCCCGGTGCTGGCCTTCGCGTTCCTGTGCATCGTCGGCTTCAGCCTCAATGCCGGCAACCCGCTGTTCTGGAGCATCAATGCCTCGCTGCTGACGGGCGCGGCCGGCGCCGCCTCGATCGCGCTGGTCAACACGCTGGCGCAGTTCGGCGGGCTGATCGGGCCGTGGTGCATCGGGCTGATCAAGGACTCCACCGGAAGCTTCTCCTGGGCGCTGGTCGGGATCGCCGGCTTCCTGCTCGTCGCCTCCGCCATCGCCGCCACCATGCGCGTCAAGCCGCGCGAGACGGAATTGACGGACGCGATCCCGTCATCCGTCGCCCACTGACACCCCTGCCAAGGAAGCAACCATGATCATCGATTGTCACGGCCATTACACCACCGAGCCGGCCAAGCTGCAGATCTTCCGCGACAAGCAGCTCGCGGGCCTCGCCGACAAGTCGCGCCGGCCGCTCACCACCAATCTCGGCATCACCGATGACGAGATCCGCTCCAGCGTCGAGGGCGCGCAGCTTCGCCTGCAAAGGGAGCGCGGCACCGACGTCACCATCTTCTCGCCGCGCGCGGCCGGCATGGCGCATCACGTCGGCAAGGAAGCGACCAGCCGCGAATGGACCACGATCTGCAACGACCTCGTGCACCGGGTCTGCACGCTGTTCCCGCAGAACTTCGTCCCCGTCTGCCAGCTGCCGCAGAGCCCGGGCGTCAAGCCCGCGAACTGCATCGAGGAGCTGGAGCGCTGCGTGACGCAGCTCGGCTTCGTCGGCTGCAATCTCAACCCCGATCCCGCCGGCGGCTATTGGTGCGATCCGCCGCTGACCGACGAATGGTGGTATCCGCTGTATGAGAAGATGGTCGAGCTCGACGTGCCGGCGATGGTCCATGTCTCCTCGTCCTGCAATCCCTGCTTCCACGGCACCGGCGCGCATTACCTCAACGGCGACACCACCGCCTTCATGCAGTTCCTGACCTCGGACCTGTTCAAGCGCTTCCCGACCCTGCGGTTCATCATCCCGCATGGCGGCGGCGCGGTGCCCTATCACTGGGGCCGCTACCGCGGCCTGGCGCAGGACATGAAGCTGCCGCCGCTGTCGGAGCATCTCTTGAAGAACGTGTTCTTCGACACCTGCGTCTATCACTTGCCCGGCATCGAGCTGTTGACCAGGGTGATTCCCGTCGAGAACATCCTGTTCGCGTCGGAAATGGTCGGCGCCGTGCGCGGCATCGATCCTGAAACCGGTCATCACTTCGACGACACCCGGCGCTATATCGACGCGCTGCCGCTGAGCGCGGCGGACAAGGCCAAGATCTTTGAAGGCAATGCCCGCCGCGTCTATCCTCGCCTCAACGCCCATCTCGACCGCCGCGCGCATTGAGCGAAGCGATCGATGTTTACGGCCCCGTCATTGCGAGGAGCGTCGGCGACGAAGCAATCCATCGCTCCGCATCTGCGGAAGCATGGATTGCTTCGCTTCGCTCGCAATGACGGTGATGGTCCTACAAGCAAGATATTTCCGTCGTCCCGATTGCAAACGTACAATCACGCCCAACACACCGGAGAAAACCGATGGCCATAGGATTTGCTATTCACAAGGCGAAGCGGAAAGTGTCGCCCGATCTCGTCGCGCGCTACCGCACCCTGCCGGTCGCCAATATCAGCGATTCGATGTCACGGATCGCGGGCACCAACCGGCTGCGGCCGATGCACGCGGGCGGCTGGCTCGGCGGCCCGGCGCTGACGGTCAAGACCCGGCCCGGCGACAATCTGATGGTCCACAAGGCGATCGACCTGGCCCAGCCCGGCGACGTCATCGTGGTCGATGCCGGCGGCGTGCTGGTCAACGCCATCATCGGCGAGATCATGTCGACGCTGGCCGAGAAGAAGGGCGTCGCGGGCTTCGTGATCGACGGCTCGATCCGCGATGCCGGCGCGATCCGCGCCGGATCATTCCCGGTGTTCGCCGCCGGCGTCGCCCATCGCGGACCCTACAAGGACGGCCCGGGCGAGATCAACTGCGCCGTCTCGATCGACGGCATGATCGTCGAGCCCGGCGATCTCGTCGTGGCCGACGACGACGGCGTGCTCTGCGTGCCCTATGACGACGCCGAGGCGATCTGCAAGCTGACCGAGGCCAAGAAGGCGACCGAGGAAAAGGCCATCCAGCAAATCCTCGCCGGCACCAGCGACCGCCGCTGGGTCGACGAGGCCCTGCTGCGCCTCGGCTGCGAGTTCAAGGACTAGACGATCGGCGGTCCCAAAAGGCGGCGATGCCCACCTTTTGGGCAGCAATTTGCGCCAAGTCGGCCGGAATCATCCGGCCCCTATTGGGCTCACGTGCCCGTCCATCAAAATCGGGAATTTTTCCCGATTACAGTTGGAAAAGAATCCCGGCCTTCCGGGACTGATGTTGTTTGCCAAAGCCACGCCGCTCCCGCAGTCTCCGAGCCAAGGTTCGTTGGGGATCAAGCCGAACCGCGGCTTAGGGGTGGGCGTCATGGCTGGTGCGTTGTTGCGTGCGGCAACACGGTCTTTGTCTTCTTCGGTCTATACGCACGGCGCTGCGGCCGTGCTGGCCGTTATTGGCTCTGCACTGCCATCGACTGTCCTGCATGCTCAGACGGCCGATCCGGCCCCCACCGAACTGCCGCCCGTCAACGTGATTGCGCCCACACCGCTGGCCGGCACCCGCAGCGCAAGGCCGGCGGCACGGCCGGTGGTTCGGACCACGCGAACCGCGCGAACCCGAACCGGACCTGTTGCTCCGGCAGCGGGACCCGATGTCGGCACCGCTGCACCCAGCCCCTCCGACCGCGACTCCACCCTGATTGATCGCGACAAGGTCCCGTCCAACACCGCGGTGATGACGACGCAGGATTTCAGCCACAACTACTCGACTAACTTCCTCGATGCTGTGAACCGCAAGCTGCCCGGCGTCACGCTCGGCGACCAGACCGGCAATCCGTTCCAGCGCAATCTCGACTACCGCGGCTTTACCGCCTCGCCGGTCCAGGGCACGCCGCAGGGCATCGCGGTCTATCAGAACGGCGTGCGCATCAACGAATCCTGGGGCGACGTGGTCAACTGGGATTTCATCCCGGAAAAGGCCATCGACAGCGTCGCATTGTTTCCCAACAATCCGGTGTTCGGCCTCAACGCGATCGGCGGCGCGCTGAGCATCCAGATGAAGAACGGCTTCACCTATCAGGGCTCCGAGGCTGAACTGTTCGGCGGCTCTTACGGGCGCGTGCAGGGCAGCGTGCAGGCCGGCGGCCAGAGGGACAACATCTCCGCCTACGCTGCGTTCGAATCCGCGTATGATCGCGGCTGGCGCGACTACGCCAATTCGTCGCACATCAACCGCATGTATGTGGACGTTGGCGCACGCAGCGACGACACCGAATTTCATGTCAATTTCACCGGCGCCAGCAACCTGCTCGGCAACGTCGCAGCGACGCCGGTGCAGATGCTTAATCAGCGCTGGTCGAGCGTCTACACCTGGCCGCAGACGACGCTGCTTCAGCTCGCCTTCGTCAACGCCACGCTGAACCATAATTTCTCGGATACCTGGTCCTTCCAGGGCAATGCCTATTTCCGCGGCTTCCGGCAGACCCATGTCGACGGCAACGGCACCGACGTGCATGCCTGCGACGCGGGAGACAGTTTGTGCATCGGCGACGACCTGCCGATTTTCGGTCCGGCGGGAGGTCCCTCGGTTCCGAACACGCTGGGCAACGCCTTCCTTGGCGAAGTCGACCGCAACCGGGCCGCGACCAACAGCTTCGGCGGCACAGCCCAGCTGACCAACTCGGACAAGCTGTTCGGACACGACAACCACGTTGTGATGGGCGTCAGTGTCGACCACGGCAACACGAAATTCACGGCGACCAGCGAGCTCGGAACCATCGATCCGAACAACCTGTTCGTGACCGGCACCGGCATCTTCATCAACCAGCCCGATGCCGGTCTCGCCCCGGTCGACCTGCGCGCAACCAACACCTACACCGGCGTATATCTCACCGATACCTTCGACGTGACGAACAGGTTCTCGGTCACTGCTGGTGGACGATTCAACTATGCCCAGATCGATCTGCAGGACCAGACCGGGACAAATGACCAGCTCAACAGCAGCAACCGATTCCAGCGCCTCAACCCGGTGATCGGCGGCACCTACAAGATCACGCCGAACCTCACCGTTTATGCCGGCTATTCAGAGGCCAACCGCGCGCCGACGCCGCTCGAGCTCGGCTGCTCCGATCCGGCCCGCCCCTGCGTCATCGATTCCTTCCTGGTGTCCGATCCGCCGCTCAAGCAGGTGGTGTCGCACACTATCGAGGCCGGCTTCCGCGGCACCTGGGGCAACGATGCCAGGACCGGCATGCTGAGCTGGGGCCTCGGCGCGTTCCACACTCTGTCCGACGACGATATCATCCGGGTGCAGAGCCCCATCGGCACAGGTAATTTCGGCTATTTCCAGAATGCGGGGCAGACCCTGCGGCAGGGCATCGAAGCCAAGCTCGACTACCGCGTCAATCGCTGGAACGCCTATGCCAACTACACCTTCATCGACGCGACCTATCGAAGCGCAAACACGTTGCCGGCTCCCGACAACCCGAACGCCCTGACCGACCCGAACAACGATGACGTCCGGTTCATCAACGTCAAGCCGGGCGACCAAATCCCGGGCATTCCGGCGCACCGCTTCAAGGCAGGTGTCGAGTACCTCGCCACCGACGCATGGAAGGTCGGCGCCGACATCAACGTGGTCGGCAGCCAATGGCTGATCGGCGACGACACCAACCAGAGCCAGAAGGTCCCGGCCTACGCGGTCGTGAACCTGCACACCTCCTACAAGATCACGCCGAATATCGAGGTGTTCGGCCTGATCAACAACGTCTTCAACCAGCATTATTATCTCGGCGGCGCGTTCTACGAGACCGGCGGCTTCGCCAGCGCCGGAGCTGCGCCCAACCTGATGGCGCAGCTGACCGATCCGCGCACCTTCGTGCCCGGCATGCCGCTCGCGGCCTATGCCGGCATCAGGGCGAAGTTCTAAAGCGCGATGAGATTAGGTTGAATCGTCATCGCGCTTTAGCTCTTTGTTTGAGCATGATCTTTTCGGAAAACCGCTTCGCACTTTTCCGGATCATGCTTTAGGGCAATTCCTGGAAGACGCTACGCCACCGTCCCGCCGTCGACCGGCATCGCGATGCCGGTGACGAACGACGCCTTGTCCGACAGCAGGAACACCGCGACCTCCGCGATCTCCTCGGGACGCGCGGCGCGGCCCATCGGATTGCGGGTGACCGCGGCCTTGATCAGCTCCTCTGGATCGGCCTCGTTGTGGCCCGGCTGGTCCGGCCGGTTGACGAACACCCGCAGCATCGGCGTGTCGATCGCACCGGGGCAGATCGCGTTGACGCGGACGCCGTCCTTGGCGTGGCGCTTGGCGAGCGCGCGCGCCAGCCCGATCACGCCGGCCTTGGCCGCCGAATAGGTCGGACTCCACGGCGAGCCGACCAGGCCCGAGGTCGATGCAGTGAACAGGATGCTGCCCTGCCGCCGTGCGGTCATCTGGCCGAGCGCCGCGTTGGTGGTGATCAGCTGCGAGCGCAAGTTGAGATCGACGCTGAGATCCCAGCCTTCCAGATCGTCGATCACGGACGGACCGGGAATGCCGAGGTGATTCCACACGCAGTCGAGCGCTCCAAATTCCTTCACGGTCGCCGTGACGATGTCGCGCGCAAAGCCGTCGTCGCGCAGATCGCCGGTCAGCGCCAGCGCGCGCCCGCCGCCCTTTTTGATCTCGTCGACCACCGCCTTCGCGCCAGCCTCGTTCTGGTCGACCACCGCGACCGCCGCGCCCTCGCGCGCGAGGATGCGTGCCCCGGCGCGGCCCGCGCCGGATGCCGCGGCGGTGACGAGTGCGATCTTGCCCTGCATGTCCATGTTTCGATCCTGACTGTGCCCGTGACTTCGAGCCTTCTTGGGTTCTGAAGTTTTGGTTGAATCAGGACCGCGGCGCTGCCGTCTTGCGCTGACGCGCTAAAGCATGATTCGGAAAAGTGCGAAGCGGTTTTCCGAAAAGATCATGCTCAAACAAAGAGCTAAAGCGCGATAACGATTCAGCCTAATCTCATCGCGCTTCAGCGCCCGCCGAACAGGACCGGAGACTGGCCGGGCAGCAGCTGCGAATGAATGTCGCTGTCCATCCGCTCCGCCCCTTGCTGGGTGAAGCTCGCGCCGAAGGACAGGCTGAGATTCGAAGTCGGCCGGAACTCGAGTCCCGCGCGCGCCGAATAGCCGGCGTTGACACCGGGATTGCCGCTGAACGGCGCCAGCGGCCCGCCGGCACCGGGCGGATTGTATTTCAGGGTGTCGAAGCCGGCGAAGAAGGTCACGGGCGTATTACCGACACCCCTGAAATTGTAGCCGAACTGCGCGCCCTGATATTCCAGCGAGCCGAACGCCGCCGATTGGCCGAGCGCGTTCCAGCCGACGCGACCGCCTTCGCTGCCGGCGAACCAGCCGTCGGGCCGGCCGTTCAGATACGAGAAATCGCCGCCTCGCGCGCCGGCGGCGTCAAAGCTCGGAAAGTTTCCGTAGGTATCTGCCTTCTGGCCGTCGGCGAGACTGCCGCCGAAGCCGAACAGCGAGCCCGGCGTCCAGTAGCGCACCGGGCCGGCTTGGGCATTGGCCTGCTGCTGGCCGCTCAGGCACAGCGCCAACACTGCGATTGCGGGGCCGAGTTTGCTTACCAAAGTGGTCATCAGATTACCGTCACGAGCACCGAGATTATACGTCCCGACGACCGGGAACGCCAGCCTGCGCCCCTACTCCACCGCGAGCAGCTTCTGCTTCAGCAAATCCGTCAACCAGTCGGCAAACACCTGCAGCCGCCGCGACAGATGCTGACGGTGCGGATAGAGCAAGGTCATCGGCATCGGCGCGGCGCGGTGCCGCGGCATCAGCTCGACGAGCTCTCCGGCATCGAGGTGCCGCTTCACGTCGTAGGCGGGAATCTGGATCAGGCCGAGGCCGGCGAGGCAGCAGGCGATATAGGCCTCGGCGCTGTTGACGGTGACGCGGCCGCGCATCGCGATGCTGCGCGTTGCGCCCTGCTCGCACCACTCCCATTCCTCGATGCGGCCGGTGGAAGGCGAGGCGTAGTTGACCGCCCAATGCGCGCCGAGATCGTCGGGCGTTCGCGGCGTGCCGTGGCACGCGAGATATCCGGGGCTTGCGACATTGATCAGCGTCAGATTGCCGAGCGGCCGCGCGATCAGACCGGAATCGCTGAGCGGGCCGACGCGCACGACGCAATCGGCGGAATCCTCGATCAGGTTGATAGCGCGATCGGTGACGCCGAGATCGATGTTGATCTGCGGATAACGATCAAGGAAAGCCGGCAACGCCGGCGCGATGATCAGGCGGCCGATCCGCCCGGGCACGTCGACCCTGAGCCTGCCGGACGGTTCGGCGGCGGCGTGCCGAAACAGGGTCTCGGCCTCGTCGACATCGGCAACGACGCGCAAGGCTCGTTCGTAAAACGCCGCGCCGTCATGCGTGGGCGACACCTTTCGCGTCGTGCGATGCAGCAGCCGCGCGCCGACGCGCTGCTCCAGTTCTGCGACCGCTGACGAGACCGACGAGCGCGGCACGCCCAGCGTATCGGCCGCCCGCGTAAAACTCGCGCACTCGACGACGCGAGCGAAGATGCGGAACAGGTCGATGCGGTCCAAAATCGTCCCCGATTGTTCGCCATTCCCGACAAGTGATATCAGGATGCATGGCTTTATCGGCAAATTCCAGACGATATTGTCGTCTCCAGAAAGCGGCCGCAGGGCGCGGCCGCGAGACCTGGAGAGGCGAACGCCATGACCGACCACAGCATCAAGGGCAAAACCGTCATCATCGCCGGCGGCGCCAAGAATCTCGGCGGCCTGATCGCGCGCGATCTCGCCGCCCACGGCGCCAGGGCGATCGCGATCCACTACAACAGCGCGGCCACCAAGGCCGATGCCGACGCGACGGTGGCGGCGCTGCAGGCCGCAGGTAGCAAGGCGGTCGCCTTCCAGGCCAATCTCACAACAGTAGGCGCGATGGAGAAGCTGTTCGCCGACGCGGTCGCCGCGATCGGCCGCCCCGACATCGCGATCAACACCGTCGGCAAGGTGCTGAAGAAACCGATGGTCGAGATCTCGGAGGCCGAATATGACGCGATGAGCGCGGTCAACGCCAAGTCCGCGTTCTTCTTCCTCAAGGAGGCCGGCCGCCACGTCAACGACAACGGCAAGATCTGCACGCTGGTGACGTCGCTGCTCGGCGCCTACACGCCGTTCTATGCGGCCTATGCCGGCACCAAGGCGCCGGTCGAGCATTTCACCCGCGCGGCATCGAAGGAGTTCGGCGCGCGCGGCATCTCGGTCACCGCGATCGGCCCGGGTCCGATGGACACGCCGTTCTTCTATCCGGCCGAAGGCGCGGACGCGGTCGCCTACCACAAATCGGCGGCGGCGCTGTCGGGCTTCTCCAGGAACGGGCTCACCGACATCAAGGACATCGTGCCGTGGATCCGCCTGCTGGTGTCGGACGGCTGGTGGATGACCGGCCAGACCATCCTGGTCAACGGCGGCTACACCACGAAGTGAGGGGCGATCTCGGTCGCCTTTACCATTCGAATCGCGTGCCGACACCGACGGATGTCGAGCCCTTCGCATCGACATCCGACTCGACGCGGATATGGCGCGTCACGTCGACATTGGCCGACACTCCTGACTGGCTGGCGCTCGCGCCCGTCCGCACGCCCACGCTCAGCCTGTCGCCGATCGCGCGCGAGGCGCCGACCATCGGACCGCCCGCTCCGGCGCCCACATCCAGATTGTCGACCCCGAGCGAGCGGCGCATGCGGTCCACCGTTCCCTCGCCACCGCTTGCGAACTGAGCCGCGGCCCCTGCGAGCTGCACGGCCTGCGAGGTCGTCAGGCTGCCCGAAGCTTTCTGAAAGAGAATGCGCGACAGGATCTCGTCCTGCGGCAACTCGGGCTGCGAATGGAAGGCGAAGACCGGCGCGGCCGCCGGGCCCGAGATTCCGACCTGCGCGGTGATGTCAGAGGCCTGTATCTCTGCCGCGAAATCGAGCTCGGGCGCGAGATCACCATTGAAGGAGAGATTGCCTTTGGTGAAGGTCAGCGTCTTTCCGAGCACCACCAGCTTGCCCTGATAGAGTGAGAAGGCTCCCTTCGGAACCGGCGCGTTGCTCGTACCGCCGACATGAACGGAGCCGCCGAGTTCCGCGGTTACCCCGCGGCCATGGATGAAGACGTGGTTCGGCGCCGAAACTGTCACGTCCAGCGCGGCGTTGAAGAGCGCCGGACGCTTCTTGTTGCCTTTCGGCGTTTCGGCCTTGCGCGCAGCTGCAAGCCGTACAGCGGCCTGTCCCGAGGCGTTCACATGGTTGATGCCGTCGATCGGCTTCAGCGTCGACGGCAGGCGATCCGGAATATCGACGTTGACGCGAGTCAAGTCGACGCGACCGACGATCCGCGGATCGCGCGCCAGGGCGCCTGTGACGTCGATAGCGAGATTGGCCTGCGCGGTCGCCAGCGCGCTGGAGGCAAGCGTCGCCTGCTGACCGCGAATCAAGACCGTGCCTGGAAAACCTGCATCCGGGGCGACCCGTACCTCACCGGAGCCGGACAACGTACCGCCGTTGGGCGTCACCGCGGTCAGGCGCTCCACGACGATGCGCTCTCCTTCGGCGGTGATTTTCGCCTCGACGGCATCGAGGCGCGTACCGAGCATGCTGTCACGGAAGGTACCTCCGCTCATGGTGGCGACACCGCCGATCTGTGGCCTGGTACGCGTGCCGCCGACACGGGCATCGAGCGTAACGCTGCCGGACACGGTACGGCCGGAGGCGGAAAGCGCGGCATTGGCGATGGCGGCATCGAGGCGGCCCTTCGCGGTCAGCGCGATCGGACTCGTGGCGTCGAGCGGCACCGTGCCCGACGCCGCGATCGCACCGGCTCTTCCCGCGGCAATTGTGGTGTTCAGGCTCGCGCGGCTGCCATCGAGCCGTCCGTCCGCGGCAACGTCGATCGGCGGCAGGCCGGCGCTTCTGGTCTGCGGCGCGGTGAGCTGCTTGACCGCGACCTTGTACTGGCCGGTCGGCGCGCTCATGGAGCCCGCAATGGCCGCTGACGCGTCGAGGGTCCCGCTCAGGCCCAGACCGGGTATCGCGACATCGGCCTCGCCGAGCGGGATCGCGCTGGCCATGGCCTTAAGGTCGAGCACCTGACCGGCTTTGCCGTCCACCGTGAAGCGGCCACGTCCAATCCCGAGCGCCAGATGCTCGATCAACACCGTGCCATCGTCGAGCGTGAAGCCCGCGGGGCCCTGCAGCGCAATCGCTTTGGCGCCACGGCGCGCGGTGAAGCGGTTGAGATCGAACCGCACCCGCTCCCTGGTGGTCAGTGCACCCGCGGCATCGAGATCGAATCCGGCAGCCTTGGCGGACAGGCCGATCGTGCTCGCATCGGCATTGCCCGCGGCCGCCAGCGTGACGTTTGAGACTGTCTGACCGCCGAACTCGGCACCATTGACCTGCGCATCAGCATTGAGCACCGGATGGCTGTAGAGATCGGCGCCATCGGCGCGCAGATCGAAACTGCGGACGGCCGCACCCGCGGCACGGATTCCCGCGCCCTTGCCGGCAAGCCGGATCGACTGTTGGCCGCCATCGGCCGAAGCGGCAAGGTCGAGTGAGGCCGAACCGGCGAGCTCTGTAAGGGCAAGCGGCGAGAGATCGGCGAGCGCCCCGGCTGCGAAGCGAATCTGCCCGCTGGCGAATCTCTGGGCGTCGATCGTTGCTGCCCCCTTCAGGGATACCGATCCGATCGCGATGTCGATGGTCTTTGCGTGCCAACCGGCAGCGGCGGGAGCTGCGCGATCGTCGGGCTCCGACGATCGACGGCTCACCTGAACAATCCCGCGCGCTGGCTTGCCGTCGACGGAGCCGTCGAGCTTGACCTCGACAGCACAGACTCCGTTGATGTCGTTGACCGTCGCGGCGAGCGCCAGATGCGGAATCGGACGCCGCATCGCGGTGGCGCGATCCACCGAGGCCGCGAACGAAACCCCGGGATGTGCGAGCCCGCCGGTCAGGCCGACGTCGACAGCTCCCGCACCGGTGAGGCGCGCATCGGCCGCCGAGAGATCCGGCAGGTCCACACGCGCCGACAGGTCGCTCGAGTCGCGCGTCACTGTTCCTTTGGCGCGAACCGCAACACGGGCACCATCGATCGACGCGTCGCGGACCGTGTAAGTGTCGCGACCATCAGCAGAGATGTCGGCTGCGAGTGCGAGCCGCGCCCCCGCAAGCCCATCGAGCGCCGCAAGTCCCGTCGCAAGCTTCTCGCCGGCACCTGACATTCTGATATCGAAGCTGCCACGCTGTAAATCCGTGTCGAGATCGAGGCCGAACGCCACCGAGCCCTTGAGCTTCAACCCGGCAAGGTCGGCAAAGGCGCCGAGGTCGGGCACGGTTCCGGTTGCCCGGCCATTCAGGCGATCGGCGCTGACATCGCCTGTATAGGTGGCCTGAACCGTTGATGTGCCGATCTCGAGACGCTCGATCCTGGCGCGGCCGCCCAGGTCGGTATCGCCGTGGAGCACGAGCGACGCGGTGTTGCCGATCGCGGCCGCCAAACTCGCGTCGCGTGGCGCGATGCCGGAAGCACGCAGGTTCGCGTCAAGGATGATGCGCGTTGCCGGATCGCCGGCCTCGGCACGAGGAACGGCCGTGATCGAAGCATCAAGCGTCTCGATGTCTCCGTCCGGCAGATGAGCACCCGACAGCGCGAGCTTGACCGATGCTGTGGGAGCCTTGATTGGGCCGTTGACGCGGCTGTCGAAAACGAGGCTGCGGATCGAGCCTTGGTCAGTCTCGGTCACGTCGCCGTTGCTTGGCAAGGAGCGGATCGAAGCCGCAAAATCCACGACCTTGTCGGCTCCGAGCAAACCTTTCGCGTCGAGCCGTGCGAGACGGCTCGTCAGCGTCAGCCCGTCCAGGGCGATGCTGCCGTCGTCACCAAAATGTGTCGTACTGTCGAGATGGGTTTCGCCGGCGAAGACCGGCGCGGCGATCGCCGGCAACAACGGTTCGAGGTGACTGGCAAGGCGCGTTGCGAGCACTCGGGCCGCGCCGTTTCGGTCAAGCGCAATCGTGCCGGTCGCATCGATCGTGGGGCCGGCCTGCAACTTCAGGGCACCGCGAAAGCTGTCGAGCGTGCCCTTGCCGCCCAGTGCGAATGTGACGGGCGGCTCGCCCGGCAGATGGCCGAGCTTCGACATGAGTCCGTGGGCTGGCTCGTCGAGCGTGACGTCGAGGGTAAGCGCATTTCCCTGCGGAACGTAGGCGAGAGCGGCCTTGAAGTGGCCCGGAAAATCCTTGCGGGTGGCATCGAGGTTGAAGACGAGCCCTTCCGAGGGCGAGCCGAGCTCGGTATTGCCGGTCGCCGCGACACTCAAAGCTTCACCCAGAATCGACTGTCCCAGCGTCAGGGCCCGCAGGTCGAAAGCCTTCACCTGCACCTTCACCGGAAGGTCAGGCAGGATCGGCTGATCGGACTCGGCGGCAGGCTGATCGGACGGAAGCGGCTTTCGCTTGATCTCAAGCGTGCCGATCTCGAGACGGTCGATTTCCAGCCGCCCCAGCAACAATGCGCTGCGTCGCCAGACGAGGCGCGCCTTGTCGAGCGTCAGCCAGACACCGTCCTTGTCGGTGATGCTAACGTCGCGGACCGTTGCATCCGAGGACAGCACACCATCGACGGCGCCGACATGGACCTGGGTCGCCGGCGTCGAGAGCGTCCGCGAGACGAGACTGGCTAGCACATCCTGCTGGTTCTCGCCGCTACCGCCCACCATTCGGTAGAGAACGACACCAAGCACCGCGACAGCGATGAGACCCAAGGCCGCGACGGCGGAACCGATAATGAACAGCCGTCGGATGCGCATCAGAAGGCCTGCCCAATGCTGACATAGATCGCGTAACGGCTGTCGCCGGGGCGAGGGTTCAGCGGTGTCGCAACGTCAAGGCGGATCGGGCCGACCGGCGTGAGATAGCGCAAGCCAAGTCCCGCGCCGTAGCCCACATAGTCGTCGAAGCCTGGCAGGGACGATCGGGAGGCGGTGCCAAAGTCGAAGAATGGCACGAGGCCGATGGTGGGAGTGATCCTGACCCGCACCTCGGCGGAGCCCTCGATCAGGCTGCGACCACCGGTGATTTGACCGAACATCATCGGCGAAATGGTGTTGAAGCCGTAACCGCGTACGGATCCGCCGCCGCCAGCGAAGAAGCGATGTGCGTCCGGAATCTGGTCGAGCGGCGCGCCCGCAAGCGAGCCTGCGGCCAACCGACCCGCCAGCACGTAGTCGGCCTGCTCGTCGAGCGCATAATAGGCCGAGCCCGCAACCCGCGCTTCGAACAGATCGATCGTGGAACCCATCAGCTTCGGATAGGCATTGACGGTCGCCGAGAGGCGCACACCGCGCGTGGGGTCGAGCGGATTGTCTGTCGTGTCGTAGCGGCCGGTCGCCGTGAAGCCGATCAATGTCGCATCGACCCGCCCCAGCACGTCCTGCGATTTCGATTGCTCGACCTGGAGACCGGCCTGCAGCGAAGCCGCCTCCGAAAGGCGATGGATCACGCCGAATGTGCCGCGCACCGTGTCGTCAGTGTAACCGCCGAGGTCGTTGTTGCCGACACGCTCGCGGAACGCAGTGGCCTCGATCAGTAGATCGTTGGCCGTACCGAACAAGCCCGGCTTGATGAAGGTGCCGGTAAAGCGTGCGCCGAAATCCGAGCCGCTCAGATTATTGAAGCCGGTGAAGGACGTGCCGTCGATCCGTTGCAAAAGCGAGGCGGACGCTTCGAGCCTCAGGCGCTCGCCGCCGCCGAATATGTTCCGATCCTCGTAGTAGCCAGCAATGCCGGGACCATCGACGGTGGAATATTTCGCCGAGAGGCCCACCGCGTGCCTGGGCCTTTCCGTCAAATCGATGAAGACCGGCAGATTGCCATTCTCATCGAGCTGGTCCGCCTCGCGGACGCGAATTCCCCCGATGGCCGGGATCTTTGCGATCGAGGTTTTCGCCAAGGCGAGCCGCTCTGGCGAATAAGGCTCGCCTTCCCTCAGGTAGACGTGCGTGGCCACCACTCTCGGATCGACGTCTCCGCCCGAGATCGTCACGGCGCCGATGCCGGCCTTGGGGCCCGCTTCGACCCGCAGCCGAAGGTCCATCGCGGCGGCGCCATGATCGACGGTGGCCTTGACGTCGGCGACCTTCGCGAGCGGATGTCCGTTGCTGCGGAACCAGTCGACGAGCTTCACCTGCGCGGCGCGCAGGTCGGCAGAGATCGCGGGATCGCCGGACTTCAGCGCAAACGCGCGGCGCGGCAATCCCTGCGGCGCTTGGTCGCGCGGATAGTCTACATCTACGGCGCGCAGCTTGAACAACGGACCAAGTCGCGCGATGACCTTGACGGGCACAACGGTCCGATTGCGAAAGCTGTCGGCCCGACGCGCCGCCGCGGCCAGCCCGATCTCGTCGAGGGAGATTGGAACTCCATCTATCGTCACATCGATCTGAGCGTTGTAGCGACCAAGCCCCCAAAGGGCATCGAGCAGCGGATTGATATCTGCCTGCAGCCGGCGCGCGAGACCTTCCCCGTCCGGGGGCGGTTCCTGTCGAAGGCGATAGGTGCCGGCGGCATCGCGCAATGCCTGTTCGGCGTCGCTATCGTTCTTGCCCTCCGGCGTCTTGGCTTCGATCTCCAACCGATAGGACAGCGTCGTGGCGCTGACCGGCGGCGGATCGTCGGAACCGAACAGACCAAAGAAGTCGAGCGCGTGAGCCTGCTCGCACAGCGAGCAACCGACGACAGCGACGCACGCTGAACGCAGAACGCGTCGCGCCGCAGCAATGAAATACCTTCGCCTTGCCCGCCCCGGCAAAGGCGGCGGGCATCGTTGCACCACGATTTGCTTGATTGTTCCGCTCCGCCTGCCTGTTGACGCGACCCGAGTCTCTGCACCTCAGGTTCCGGCGATCCCCTGTCTCCGCATTCAACAGGCACCACACGCGAAGTTGATAGACTCATGATGGACAATGTTGGGCAAACGTAGGGGAACTTCGACGTTCGTCCCAATTATCGAAATTTCCGACGCTCGCTGCGATCGGTTCCGGCAACTGCGCTTTGCGAACAATCCGCCACGCGCGTCGCGCCATCGTTTGGCCTGATGCTCGAACCGTCGGCAGGTCAACCGAGAGCTGCGTCATCGGGCCGCGTGTTGTTCCAACGCGTGATCGAGTTCCTGCTCAGCTTGCGGAAGAGTGCCAGGATCATCCTTCGACGGCGGTCTCGCGCACGGCTTTCGGCAGCGCCTCCCAGATCCGGATGAGGTCACCGATCGAAGACGCCTGCAGCTTGCGCATGACGTTGGCACGATGCAGCTTGACGGTCACCTCGCTGATCCCGAGCTCGAAGGCGATCTGCTTGTTGACGCCGCCATGCGCAACCCTGTGCAGCACCTCGCGCTCGCGCGGTGTCAGCATCCTGACGCGTTCGAGATAGCCCTTGACGACCAGGGCCTGCTGCCGGCGCGCCGCATCCATCGTGATGCCGGCGAGCACGGCGTCGAGCAACGCCTGGTCCCGCACTGGCTTGGTGAGGAAGTCGATGGCGCCGGCCTTCATCGCCTGCACGGTCATCGGAATGTCGCCATGTCCGGTCAGGAAGATGATCGGCTTGGGATTGCCGTTCTGGACCAGATAGGCTTGCAGGTCGAGACCGCTGGCGCCCGGCATCCGCACGTCGAGGATGAGACAGCCGGGGCGTTGCAGGACATCCGCCTCGAGCAACTCCCTGGTGGAAGCGAAGCCGATCGACTGGAAGCCGACCGACAGGATCAATTCGGACAACGCCTCCCGCACCGACGCATCGTCATCGACGATCAGGACGACCGGTTGCGCAGCATTATCGCCCGGCAGCGGCCGGGCTGACGGCAGGCGTCGTTGCAGCGGCGCGTCAATCCTCATGCTTCCCCTCCCTTCCGTCACGCAGGGCATCATCCACCGCGGCGAGCAGCGCCTGGCCGTCGAACGGCTTGCGGAAGAATCCGCTCAATCCCTGGGCACGGCTCTGATCCGCCACCTCATGGCGACCGCTGATCAGGAACACCGGCAGGTCCGGCCGCTGCTTCAGGGCGCGCCTGCGAAGCTCGAAGCCATCAACCCCGGGAATGCCGACATCGGTGATGAGCACGTCCACATTGGCAAAGCCGGCAGCGAGCAGCGCCTGCGCCGACGAGAAGCAGCATGTCTGATAGCCTGCGGACTCCAACAGCTCCGCCAGCGATTCAACCAGCCTCGGATCGTCGTCGACAACAGCGACAACCCTCTTACTCACGGTCGGTCCCTCCGCCGCGCCGGGAGTGGGTGACGGGAATTTGCAGCCGCTCCGCGCTGCGCACGAGGTCGGCGAGCGACGCCGCCGCCATTTTCTGCATCACATTCCTTCGATGGATCTGAAGCGTCACCTCGCTGATGCCGAGTTCCGCTGCCGCCTGCTTGTTCATGAGGCCGCTGACCACGAGCGGCAGCACGTCACGCTCACGCGGCGTCAGGCTGAGGTAACGCTGCCGCAAGCCGGAGAGTTCGGCGCGATCCGCCCTCCTGACCCGGTCCTGGTCGATCGCCGCCCGGATCGCGGCCATCACGTCGTCATCGCTGAACGGCTTGGTCAGAAAATCCAGCGCACCATGCTTGATGGCACGAACCGACGACGGGATATCGCCATGCCCGGTGATGAACACGATCGGCGGATGATCGCCCTGCGCGATCTGCCGCTGCAGATCGAGCCCGTTGATGTCGGGTAGCTCGACGTCGAGCACCAGACAGGCCGGCACGTCCGGCTTCCCGGCGTCGATATACGCCCCGGCGCAGGCGAACGTCGCGGTCTCGACGCCATGCGAGGCCAACAGCTCGCTCAACGCCTCGCGAGTGCGCTCGTCGTCGTCCACGATTAAGACAATCTGCTCCTCGGCCGTCATGTCGCCCTGTTCGCCTCGATCGGCAATGTGAAAATGAAGCTGGCGCCGTGCGGCTCATTTTCTTCCGCCCACAAATGCCCACCATGCGACTCGACGATCGAGCGGCAGATCGCAAGGCCCATGCCCATCCCGGACTCCTTCGTCGTGAAAAACGGCTGAAACACCCGGTCTGGGAATTCGACGCCCGGGCCACGGTCGCTGATCCGCACCCGAACCGCATCCTCGATCCGATCGAGGCGGATCCGGATCGATCTGTCGTCGATGGCCCGCTCCATGGCCTCCATGCCGTTGCGGATCAGGTTGCTCAGAACCTGCTGGATCTGAACGCGATCGACGGTCACGGGCGGTATGGCGGATTCGACATCGATATCGAGCCGGATGCGGCGCCGCACGGCTTCTTCGGACATCAGCTCGCGCACCTCGGCGATGATGCTGCCCAACTCCGCGCTGCTTCGCTTGTCGAGCGATTGCCTGAACAAGGCGCGGATGCGGCTCACGACATCGGCGGCGCCATTCGCGTCGCGGATGATGCGCTCGACCGTCTTGCGCGCCCGCTCCAGGTTTGGCGGGTCCGCCGTCAACCAGCGCTGGCAGGCATGCGAATTGGCCACGACGGCGGCCAGCGGCTGGTTCACCTCGTGCGCGATCGATGCCGAGAGCTCGGCAAGGCTCGCCGCCTGGCTTGCGCCGGCAAGCTCGGCCTGCGCCATCCGTAACTCTTCCTGCGCCCGCACCTCGGCGTCGATGTCCAGACAGATCACATTCCACTGCACGATGGCGCCATCGGCGTTGCGCATCGCGCCGGCGCGGGTCTCGACCCAGCGATACTCGCCGTCGAAACGCCGCAGACGGTGCCTGCGGGCATACGGCTCGCCCGACGCCAATGAGTGCGCGTATCGCTGCTTGACGCCGTCAAGGTCGTCGGGATGGACACCGGCGTCGAGCGTCGCTTCGAGGCGCCCCTTCTCATTGCCGTCGAGCTCCTCGAGATCGTATCCAAGAAACTCGCGGAGCTGACGGCTGCGATAGATCGGCTCGCCATCCGGCGCGGCGCAATCGATCATGGCCGGCAGCGTCTCGACGAGTTGGCGCAGCGATCGCTCGCTCTCCTTCACCGCCTCCTGGGCCGTCACCAGGTCGTGGATATCGACGCTCACGCCGTACCACTGGATGATATTGCCGGCATCGTCGCGCAGCGGCTCGGCGCGGGTCTCCGTCCAGTGGTAGGCACCCCCGGCGCGGAGCTGGCGATAGATCATGACGTAAGGCTCGCCCGTCCTGAACGAGTGGGTGATCGCCGCAATCGCGGCCGCCCTGTCGTCCGGGTGAACGACACTCAGCGACGGCGATCCGTCGGGCGCGGTGATGTCCTCGAGGGAAGCACCGGTTGCGACCTTGAACCGCTTGTTGACATAGGTCGGCGTTCCATCCGGCGTCGTGCTCCAGATCAGCGCGGGCACCGCGTCGATCAGTTGCTGAAGCTGGCGTTCGCTCTTGCGCAGCGCGTCCTCCGCCTGCCTCTTCGCCTCGATATCGATCATCGTGCCGTACCAGCCGGCCAGTTCGCCCCGCTCATCGCGCGACAGCGAACCGAACGACCGAAACCAGCGATAGGTTCCGTCCGAGCCGCGCACCCGATACTCTGCATCGAACGGAATGCCGGTCTTCAGGGAATGGCGGCGGATCTCCATCACCTGCGCATAGTCGTCGGGATGGATGGCACGCCGCCAGCCGGCATTGTCCAGAACGTGAAACAGCCCGGTCTTGTCGGCGAGCTCGCCGAGATAGGCCAGCGTACTCGCACTCACATGGGTGATGTGACCATCCGGGCTCGCCGACCAGGTGTAGGCCGGCATGCTCTCGATGATCCGCATGGCCTGCACCGCATCGGCGCTCAGCTTTACCGATGACGGGATCGCGACGATCTCGCCGATGCAAAGCGCGAGGATGGCAAACAGCGCCAGCGATAGCGCGGCGCTCTGGGGGTCGTGCGCATGGAAATGCGCGGCAATCGCGCCGACGAACGCGACGGCCCACACGACCCGCAGGAGCAGGGCTGCCCGTCGGTCGACATGGAGGTATAGGGCAGCCACCACGGCCAGCAGGCCGAAGGGCGATTTCGTGAGCCAGCTGGCGGTAATGCCGGCGAGGCAGGCTGCGATCGCCAGGAAAGCGCGCTGGCGGGGCAACGCTGGCATCGTGCTGGGCTGCCTCGCCCGCGAGCGATCAGCCTTGCGGTCAATCTTGGCGTCAATCTTGGGAGCAGCCTCAAGATCGGCACTGTCGTGTTTGGCGCTATTGGTCAAATGAGGGCCGGAGTTGATCAAGCTGGGCGGTTTACGCCCCGATTGTAACCCCGCCACGTCCCGGCCGCACCTCATGGAAACCCATGTACGCCGGCGTCCCGTTCGCAGCCGGATGGATCGCCGCAGCGGAGGACGTGGGATGACCTGACGACCGGCGAACAGAGGCTATCCCGCGGCACAGTATCGCCGTCTCGGAAACCGTGCCTTTTTTCCCGCATCGCGGCCAGCTGGCATGCCGGCCGCGCACTCATGATCCGGGAAAGCCGTCATGCTCGATATCAGTGGCACCGTCAGCGGCGCGAAGGCAAATCCATGAACAAGCCTGTCCTGCATGATCTTCCGAACGATCGGCCGGCGACACCCGACGACCGCCCGGATGGCCCGCCGCTTCCCGGCCAGCGCTCGGCCAATACCGAAATGGCACGCGTGCTGAAGACGAGGCCGGTCCGCTTCGCTCTGGAGCCATCCGGCGGCTCGATTGCCTACTGGCAACACGATCCCGTGCATGAGATCGTCAAGCCGATGGCCGACCACGTCATCATGGCCTATCCCGCCGGCATTCAACGGCTCGAGCGGCGGAGCGGAAAATCGGTTGCGATCGGCACCGCGCGGCCGGGGGTGGTGACGGTCATTCCCGCCGGCGCGACCTCGCGGTGGGATGTCGTTGCGGCCGGTTCGGCGGGCCGCGCAGATTCGCCTCAACTCTTGAATCTGATCCAGCTTTATCTTCCACACGCCACGCTCGAGCGCATCGCAAGCGAAGCCGATCTGGGTGCTCTGGCAGATCTGACCGAACGGATCGGACATCCCGACGCCATCACGGCGCGATTGCTGACCAGCGGGGCTGACCTCCTGGAGAACAACACCGCGTTGGATACCCTGTTCAGGCAGCAGCTGACGGACCTGTTGGCGACCCGCCTGCTCGTCGCGCATTCCGGCTCGACCATCAATGTGCCGCCGGCGGTCGGCGGGCTGTCGCCTGCGGTGCTTCGTCGTGCCATCGAGCGCCTGCGCTCGGACAGCGATGCGGACGTCTCGCTCGCCGCGCTGGCGTCGGATGCGGGGTTGTCGCGCTTCCACTTCTGCCGCGCCTTCAAGGAGAGCACCGGGCTCTCGCCGCATGCTTTCCTGCGCCAGCACCGACTCGAGCAGGCCATGAAGATGCTGCGCGATACCGACGCGTCCGTCGTCACGGTGTCGGCCGCGCTGGGCTACGCCTCCCAGACCGCGTTTGCCGCGGCCTTCAGGAGGTTGACCGGAGATACGCCGAGCAATTGGCGGCGCCGCATGCGCTAGCAGCAATTGCGCTGCAACGGTCTCAATCGCTCTGGGGCAGCGGCGCAATTGACGGCGTAAACCATCAGCATGCCCACGCTAACAACAGGAGACAAGCAAGATGGCCTGGAACAACTCGGTCGCCCGGCTCGCACGGACGTCGCGACGAGAGCTGCTCACGGCTTCGATCATGTCGGCAATGTCGCTGACAATCCGCTCGACATCCGCCGTCGGCAAGGAAACAAAAGCTCCGACCGGCGCCGGCGACACGGTGCGTCCCGTCACCTCGATCACGACAACAGATGGCGTGCACATCTTCTACAAGGATTGGGGACCGAAATCTGCCCAGCCGATCGTCTTCCACCACGGCTGGCCGCTCAGCTCCGACGACTGTGATGCCCAGATGCTGTTCTTCCTCGGCCGCGGCTACCGCGTCATCGCCCATGATCGACGCGGTCACGGCCGATCGAGCCAGGTCAGCGACGGGCACGACATGGATCACTACGCGGCTGATGTCGCGGCCCTCGTCGAGCATCTCGATCTTCGCAATGCCATTCACATCGGCCACTCCACCGGTGGCGGCGAGGCCGCGCGTTATGTCGCGCGCCACGGCAAGAATCGTGTGGCGAAGCTGGTCCTGATCGGTGCCGTGCCGCCGCTGATGTTGAAGACCGAGGCCAATCCCGGTGGCCTGCCCATCGAGGTCTTCGACAGCCTGCGCAATCAGCTCGCCGCCAACCGCGCGCAATTCTACTTCGATTTCGCATCCGGCCCGTTCTACGGTTACAATCGTCCCGGTGCCGAAACATCGCAGCCGGTGATCTGGAATTGGTGGCGCCAGGGCATGACCGGAAGCGCCAAGGCGCACCACGACTGCATCAAGGCCTTCTCGGAGACCGATTTCACCGATGACCTGAAGGCCATCACCGTTCCCACGCTCGTTCTGCATGGTGGCGACGACCAGATCGTGCCGGTCTCCGATTCCGCCCTGCTGTCGGCCAAGCTGCTGCAGCACAGCCAGCTCAAGATCTATGACCTGCTGCCGCACGGCCTCTGCACCACGCAGCCCGGCATCGTCAATGCCGACATCCTCGCGTTCATCTCGGCCCGAAGGGCCTGATTTTGAATCGAATGATCGAGCCCGGCTTCAGCCTGGCTCTCCCCGATGGGAAGAGGTGAGCCTCTCTTGCTGCTCGCGCTCGACCTCACCTCAATCGCAGTTTCGTAAAGGACGATCACATGAAGAACGACAAGGTCATCATCCTGACCGGCGGCACCTCCGGCATCGGCCGCGCGGCCGCCCTCGCCTTCGCACGGCAAGGCGACAAGGTGCTGGTCACCGGCCGCCGGCCCGGCCCCCTCGAGGAAGCGGTTGCCGAGCATCCGAACATCACGGGCCTGATCGCGGATGCCGCCTCCGCCGATGATGCGCGGCGCACGGTCGCCAAGGCGATCGCGGCCTGGGGCAGGCTCGATGCCGTCATCAACAATGCGGGCGCCGGCGCGATCCTGGCGCTGGAAGATGCGACGGCCGACCGGATCGCGGACATCTTCGCGGTCAATGTGGTCGGGCCGAGCCTGCTCGCCGCCGCCGCGCTTCCGCACCTGACGGCGACGCGCGGCGCCATCGTCAACGTCTCCAGCACCTACGGACACAAGCCGGCGGCAGGCCTGTCGCACTACGCAGCGAGCAAGGCGGCGCTGGAGCATTTGACCCGCTGCTGGGCGCTCGAGCTTGCGCCGCTCGGCGTGAGAGTGAACGCCGTTGCGGCGGGGCCGACCGAATCCGGCGCGCTCACCGGCATGATGGGTCTCAGCGACGAGCAGGCGGCGGCCGTAAAGGAGCAGGAACGCACACGCATCCCGCTTGGACGACGCGGCCTTCCGGACGACGTGGCCGAATGGATCGTGCGGCTCGCCGGTCCCGCCACGCAATGGATGACCGGTCAGATCATAACCGTCGACGGCGGACTGGAGCTGGCATGAGCGTGCCCCCTGCCACTGATTTGCCCGACGGCGCAAGTCCCCGCAGCAAAAATATTTCGCTTTATCCGAAGCGTAACTCAGTGTATAGAAACGCCCGTCTCACCCGATCGAGGGGCGCTGCGCATCGTCACGGGTGTTGCGGTGAGATGCGGTGGACGCGACAAGCGCAACTGACGAGTGCGCATGAAGCGGACGGCGAAATCGTGCAGGCCTGACGCCCTAGCGGCAGGTGTCCTCTCGCAAAGCGCGCAAGCGTTTGCGAGGGCGGTGACAAAAAAGCCCAGTCTCGCCGGGGAGAGCATGTATAAGCCGTAACCCATCGCGCAGGAAAGCCGGGTTGTTTCCGGTTACACCTGTGGTCCTACCCCCGAGCTTTCTACCCATTGCTCGGGGCCCATGGGTGCGATCGGCACCCGGCTTTCCCTGCGCCCTCTGTTCAAGAGAGGGCGGAAAGAAGAGCAAAGCTCGGACAAAATATGTCGCGAGAACGCAAACGGTATGACTCACAAGTCGCGCAACAAATTGAGTGTCGTCCCGGCGAAGGCCGGGACCCATAACCACAAATTCCGATTGTCAAGCATCGCTGGAACGACGTGTCCTTACAACAACGTCCGCCGCGGCGTATGGGTCCCGGCCTTCGCCGGGACGACGCGAAGGAAGCTGCCTGCTCGCATTCCTCTCCGGCGTCGTCATCCGCGCATCCAGTACGCCCCAACCTCTCGGCTCCAGCACCGCCGTTTCTCGAATATACTGGATCACCCGCTTTCCCGGGTGACGACACCGAACAAGCTCCGCGGCTTTGCGCCGCGAGCCGCGCTGCGGCGCAACAATCAAAATGAGACTGCCCGTTAAGCCACCCCGCGTCGACGACATCCGCGCCGCGCCTGCCTTCGGCTAGCTTTGCCGGCAACAACCGGACGCCCATCAGCCTTCGCACGGCAAGTGGACGCCGGCGACAACGCAGAGGGAGGAGCGCGATGTTGAAAGGCAGTTTGGGACTGATTGCGTTGAGCAGCCTGTTGCTTTCGGGCACGGCGTTCGCTCAGGAGAAGATCAAGGTCGGCGTCACCGCGACGCTCGAGGGCACCTACACGGTGCTCGGCGAGGACGGCATGCGCGGCTTCCAGACGGCGCTCAACGTGCTCGGCAAGAAGATCGGCGACAAGGAGCTCGAATTCGTCGTCGCCTCGACCGACGCGACGCCCGACTCCGCGGTGCGCGCGGTGCGCAAGCTGATCGAGCAGGACAAGGTGCAGATCCTGCTGTCGCCGCTGTCCGGCGACGAAGGCATCGCGGTCAAGAACTTCGCCAAGACCCATCCGGAGCTGACCTTCGTCAACGCCGCCTCCGGCGCGCAGGAGACGACCTATGTCGATCCGGCGCCGAACTTCTTCCGCTACAACATGGACGGCG
Organism: Bradyrhizobium sp. USDA 4506; assembly: GCF_054058795.1. NCBI lineage: Bacteria > Pseudomonadati > Pseudomonadota > Alphaproteobacteria > Hyphomicrobiales > Nitrobacteraceae > Bradyrhizobium > Bradyrhizobium sp. USDA 4506. The sequence goes on from NZ_JBSSBM010000002.1 coordinate 5,480,211, forward strand.
CGCAGTGGCAGGTCGGCCTCGGCAAATACGCCTACGAGACCAAGGGCTATCGCAAGATCGCGACCGTCGGCGAGGACTACTCCTTCATCTACACCCAGGTATTTGGCCTGGTGCTCGAGTTCTGCGGCGCCGGCGGCCAGGTCACCAACCGACAATGGGTGCCGCTCGGCACCAAGGACTTTGCCTCCGTGATCGCCGCGCTGCCTGACGACGTCGACGCGATCTATCTCGGCCTCGGCGGCGCCGACGCCGTCAACTTCCTCAACCAGTATCAGCAGGCCGGCGGCAAGGCGCATCTGATGGGCGGCTCGATCATGATCGACCAGACCATCCTGTCGTCGAAGGGCAGCGCCAAGAACGCGCTGATCGGCACCATCGCCGCGAGCGGCCAGGCCGATACCTGGGAGGATCCGGGCTGGCAGAAATTCGTGAAGGCCTATCAGGATGCCTTCCCGCCGGCCAAACGCTTCCCGAGCCCGTCGCTGCTCGCGACCAACTATTACGGCTCGACGATGGCGCTGATCCTGGCGCTGCGCCAGGTCAATGGCGATCTCTCCAACAACCAGGCCAAGCTCAAGGACGCGCTGGCGAAGATCGAGATCGACGCGCCGAACGGCAAGATCAAGCTCGACTCCAACCGCCAGGCGATCGGCACCAATTTCGTCACCGAGGTGGTCGATGACGGCAAGGGCGCACTGTTCAGCAAGGTCGTCAAGGTGATCCCGAACGTCAACCAGACGCTGGGCTACGATCCGGCGGTGTTCGCCAAGATCGGCCTGCCGAGCCGCACGGTCCCGGAGTGCAAGAAGTACTGACGTATTTGTTGCAGTGCAGGCTGAACGGCCGGGGCATGGTGCGCGGTTGCATCAAGAGCCCTGCTCGCCCTTGCTTTCCGCGGGCGGATGATGAACGCTTGTCGAAAAGACAAGAACATCCCGCGGGAGGGGAGGCATGAGCAGGGCGCTTGCCGTCTTCCACGGCCGGTTCGGTCGCGCGACGGTCTATCAGTTGAACCGTCCCTTCAACGTGCATGCGCACCGCGAGGGGCATCTGATCTTTCATGTCGGCGGAACGCCGGCGCAGATCGACGTCTCGGAGCAGCGGCTGCTGCTCAAGGACGACACCGTCGTCGCGGTCAACCCGTGGGAACCGCACAACTTTCTGCCGACCGACATGGATCACGGCGCGATCTTCTTCGTGCTCTATGTCAACGCCGAATGGTTCGCGCCGCAGCCCGCGACGGCACAGGGCCTGCGGTTCGGCCGCACCTTCTTTCCGCGCACCGAAGCGCTCGACCGGCTGATCCGCCGCACCGCAGCACTAGTGTGCGGCGCGCCGTCGCTGCGCAGCCTCGATTGCGAACTCCGGCAGCTGATCGACTCCTGCTACGAGGAGAGCTGGCAGGCCGCGCAGGATGCGCGCGCGGCGGCCGCGGTGACCGATTTCAGGGTGCGCAAATCGATCAAGCTGATGTCGGAAAGCCCCGGCGCCGAGATCGAGCTCGATGCGATCGCGCGCGAGGCCGGGCTGTCGCGGCCGCATTTCTACCGGCTGTTCCGCACCCAGACCGGCGTCACCCCTCACCTCTACATGAACACGCTGATCATGGAGCAGGCGCTCGATGCGCTGGTGGCGACCGAGACGCCGATCGCCGATATCGGCTTCGACCTCGGCTTCTCCTCGCAGAGCGGCTTCACCCGCTTCTTCGCCGCCAATGTCGGCATGGCCCCGACCGACTATCGCCGCGCCGCCAAGGTGTTGCGGCCGTGAAGGAGTTCCGGAGCGCACGATAAAAGATACTGTCGATCAAATCCTGAGCTTACGCCCTCGGTAGGATACTGGACACGCGGCCCGGCAGACGGTCGCGACCAGTGAGGGAACGCGACGGAGATGGCCAGGTTCATCGAACGCCATCCGGCCTGGGCGCTGATCGTGATCATCGCGGTCGCGGTGCTCGCGTGGCTGGTGTTCGCGATCTGGCCGCCGGGGCTGGAGGCCGCGATCGGCCGCAAGCGCGTGTTCCTCAACGCGGTGCTGAACGGCATCACGCTCGGCGGGCTCTACTTCCTGGTGGCCAGCGGCTTCACGCTGATCTTCGGCCTGATGCGCAACGTCAACCTTGCGCACGGCTCGCTCTATCTGTTCGGCGGCTATGTCGGCTACGCGATCAGCAGCTGGACCGGGTCGTGGCTCCTCAGCTTCATCATCGCCTTCATCGCGGTGGCGCTGGTCGGCGTGATCCTGCAGCTCGTCGTGTTCCGACGCATGGAGGGTCAGGACCTCAGGCAGACGATGGTGACGATCGGGCTGTCGATCGTGTTCGCCGATCTGATGCTCTGGGTGTTCGGCGGCGATTTCTACCAGATCCAGACCCCGAGCTGGCTGATCGGCCCGATCCAGCTGCCGCTGCTGACCGCGATCAAATCAACGGGCGAACCGGTCTATCTGCAATACCCGCTGGTGCGGCTGGTGATCTTCGCTGCGTCCGTCGTGATCGGAATCGCGATGTGGCTGGCGCTCAACCGGACGCGGATCGGCATGATCGTGCGTGCCGGCGTCGACGACCGCGACATCCTGGCCGCCACCGGCGTGCGGATCCAGCTGGTGTTCGTGCTGGTGTTCGCGCTCGGCGCGGGCCTTGCCGGCATTGCCGGCGTGGTCGGCGGCACCTTCCAGTCGCTGTCGCCGGGCGAGGATACGCGGTTCCTGCTCGCCTCCCTCGTCGTCGTGATCGTCGGCGGCATGGGCTCGATCCCGGGAGCGGCGCTCGGCGCCGTCATCATCGGCCTCGCCGAGCAGCTCGGCTCGGTCTACATCCCGACCTACGCCATCGTCGTCACCTTCCTGATCATGGTGCTGGTGCTGGCGCTGCGGCCGCAGGGCCTGCTCGCGAGGCGATGACAGATGTCGCTGCTCCAGAGCACCCAGTTCCGCCCCGATCCATCCGCCAACGCGGCCCGCCGAGCCTTCATCCGTGCCTGGCCGGAATTCCAGAACCCGGCGGCCTGGCTGGTCGCGCTGATCCTCGTGATCATGCCGCTGATCGCCAACGGTTTCTTCCTGATCGAGATCTTCGCCACCACGCTGATCCTCGGCATCATCGCGCTCAGCCTGATGTTCCTCGCCGGCTATGGCGGCATGGTCAGCCTGATGCAGCTCACCATCGCGGGCTTCGCCGGCTACATGGTCGCGGTGTTCGGCATCAGCGGCAACGCCAATATCAGCCTCGGCTGGCCGTGGTGGCTGGCAACCCCGATGGCGCTGGCGCTGGCGACGCTGTTCGGCACGCTCGGCGGCGCGCTCGCGGTGCGCACCGAGGGCATCTACACCATCATGATTACGCTCGCGATCGGTGCCGCGTTCTACTACTTTACCAACCAGAATTGGGCGATCTTCAACGGCCACACCGGCATCAACACCGTCGCGACGCCGCAGTTCTGGGGCGTCGACTGGCGCGCCGATATCGCCTTCTATTATGTCACGCTCGGCGTCGCCGCGATCTGCTACTTCGCCGTCCAGTATGTCTCGCGGGCGCCGTTCGGCCTCGCGCTGCAGGGCGTCCGCGACAATTCCCGCCGCATGGCGGCGCTCGGCTTCAACCCCAATGCGCACCGCATCGCGGCCTACGCCTTCGCCGCCTTCATCGCCGCGCTCGGCGGCGTGCTGCAGGTCTGGAACTACCGGCAGATCTCGCCCGGCTCGGTCAGCGTCGGCGCCTGCATCGACGTCCTGATCATCGCCGTGGTGGGCGGCATCACGCGGCCGATCGGACCCTTCATCGGCGCGCTGATCTTCGTGCTGCTGCGGACTTTCGCGCTCGACGTGCTGATCAAGTTCGGACTCGACGGCAACCGCTTCCGGCTGCTGATCGGGCTCGGCTTCCTCGCCATCGTGTTCTGGTCATCCGACGGCGTGATCGGCCTGTGGGAACGCTGGCGGCGGCGCAACGCATCCTCGACGCAACGTTCAGGCGGAGGTCGCCATGGATAGCGTCGCGCAGCGGCTGTCCGTGGTCGGCGCTGGCGCGGCGCTCGAGCTGCGCGGCGTGACCAGGCTGTTCGGCGCGCTGGCGGCGCTGACCGACGTCACCATCACGGTGCGGCCCGGCGAAAGGCGCGCGGTGCTTGGCTCGAACGGCGCCGGCAAGACGACGCTGTTCAACTGCATCACCGGCGACTTTGCGCCTTCCTCCGGCACGATCCGCTTCTTCGGCGAGGATATCACCCAGTTCCCGCCCTATGAGCGGATCCGCCGGGGCTTACGCCGCACCTACCAGATCTCGGCGCTGTTCCCCGGCCTCACGGTGCAGGACAACGTCTACCTCGCCTGCCGCGGCGTCTCGCGCGACCGGTTCTCGTTCCTGCGCCCGGGGCAGAACGATGCGCTGATGCACGCGACCGAAACGCTGGTACAGGCGGTTCACCTCAGCGGCGTGAAGGACCAGCGCGTCGCCGAACTCGCACATGGCCAGCAGCGGCAGCTCGAGATCGCGCTGGCGCTGGCCGGCGCGCCGCGCTTCATCCTGTTCGACGAGCCGGCAGCGGGGCTGTCGCCTACCGAGCGGCGCGAGCTGATCGAGATCCTGACCTCGCTGCCGGCGCATATCGGCTACATCATCATCGAGCACGACATGGACGTCGCGCTGCGCGTGGTCGAGAGCGTGACGATGATGCACAACGGCCGCATCTTCAAGGAAGGCCTGCCGCGCGAGATCGAATCCGATCCCGAGGTGCAGGAGCTCTATCTCGGAGGCGGCCATGAATGACCGCCGAGCAGTGCCCGCGCTCGAGGTGAAGGGCCTCGACGTCTATTACGGCCATTCGCATGCGCTGCAGGGCGTCGATCTCACGCTCGAGTCCGGCGTGTTCTCGGTGGTCGGCCGCAACGGCATGGGCAAGACCACGCTGTGCAAGGCCATCATGGGCCTCGTGCGCGCCAGCGGCGGCTCGATCCGGATCCGCGGCGAGGAGGTCACGCGGCTCAATCCGGCGCGGATCGCCCGGCTCGGCGTCGGCTATGTGCCGCAGGGCCGCCGCCTGTGGCGCTCGCTGACCGTCGACGAACACCTCGCGCTTGCCGGCGGCCTGCGGCGCGGCGCCTGGACCATCGAGCGAATCTACGACACCTTCCCGCGCCTTGCCGAGCGCAAGAGCAATGGCGGCAACCAGCTGTCCGGCGGCGAGCAGCAGATGCTCGCGATCGCGCGCGCGCTGCTGACCAATCCGCATCTGCTGATCATGGACGAGCCGACCGAAGGTCTCGCGCCCGTGATCGTCGCCCAGGTCGAGGACATGCTGCTGCGGCTCGGCGATGAGGGGGACATCTCCGTGCTGGTCATCGAGCAGAACATCGGTGTGGCGACGGCGGTGTCGCGCAACGTCGCCATCATGGTCAATGGCCGGATCAACCGGATCATCGATTCCGCCCGCCTTGCAACCGACCGCGAGCTGCAGCAGCGGTTGCTCGGCGTCGGCACCCATGGCGCCGACGAGACCGACGCCGAGCCAGCACCGGCGAAGGCCGAAGCGGTCGGTGCCCCGCAGCCGGAACGCAAGGGGCCGACCCGCATCTACGTCTCCAATCCCGTGCTGCCGACCCGCTGGTCGCAGCCGGTGCCGATCGCCCGCATCGAGGCCGCCGCGCGGACGCAGTCCGCCGGGGTCACGCGGCTCGAGGAAACAAGTCGCTCGCGGCGCGAACCGGCGACGTCCAGAACGTCGGGGCCACCCGTCGTGCTGGTCGTCGGCACGCTGGACACCAAGGGCGCGGAACTGCGCTTCATCCGCGATATCATCGCCGGCAGCGGCCTGCGCACCCGACTGGTCGATGTCTCGACCAGCGGCAAGGCGGCGAGCTGCGACGTCACCGCGCAGGAGATCGCACTCAACCACGGCCGCGCCGGTTCGGGCGTGTTCGGCGCCGATCGCGGCGCCTCGGTGACGGCGATGGCGGAGGCGTTCGAGCGATGGCTGCGTCGCCAGGGCAATATCGCCGGGATCATCTCCGCCGGCGGCTCCGGCGGCGCGTCGCTGGTCGCGCCCGGCATGCGCGCGCTGCCGGTCGGGGTGCCGAAGCTGATCATCTCCTCGGTCGCGTCCGGCGACGTCGGTCCCTATGTCGGTCCCGCCGACATCACCATGATGTATTCGGTGGCCGACGTGCAGGGTCTCAACTCGATTTCGCGCACGGTGCTCGGCAACGGCGCTCATGCGCTGGTCGGCATGGTCAAGGCGCGGCTCGATGAGCAGGCCGGCAAGCAGCGCGATGCAGGCGCGAGCCTTCCGGCGATCGGCATCACCATGTTCGGCGTCACCACGCCGGCCGTGCAGAAGATCGCAGCCGACCTGCGCGAGGATTTCGAGTGCCTCGTCTTCCACGCCACCGGCGTCGGCGGCCGCTCGATGGAGAAGCTGGTCGAGTCCGGCCAACTCGCCGGCGTGATCGACCTCACCACGACCGAGGTCTGCGACCTCCTGATGGGCGGCGTGTTCCCGGCGACCGAGGATCGCTTCGGCGCCATCATCCGCAGCCGCGTGCCCTATGTCGGCTCGGTCGGCGCGCTCGACATGGTGAACTTCGGCGCACCCGACACGATCCCGGAGCGCTATCGGCAGCGCAAATTCCATATCCACAATCCGCAGGTCACGTTGATGCGGACCACGCCGGAAGAGAACGAGCGCATGGGCCGCTGGATCGGCGAACGGCTCAACCAGATGGACGGGCCGGTGCGCTTCTTCCTGGCCGAGGGCGGCGTCTCCGCGCTCGATGCAGCCGGCCAGCCGTTCTGGGACCCGGAGGCCGATGCGGCGCTGTTCCGCGCGCTGGAGCGCACCGTGCGCCAGACCGGCAATCGGCAGATCATCCGCATCAAACGCAACATCAACGATCCCGAGTTCACCGCCGCCATCGTCAGCGCGTTCCGCCCCTTGCTTGGACGCGCCGGTGGTCGGCGGAGAGTGGCGAGGTGACCCATGGCCAGGTTTGAACGCACGGCGCTGTTGAAGAAGTTTCACGCCATGATCGCACGCGGCGAGCCGATCGTCGGCGGCGGCGCCGGCACCGGACTGTCGGCGAAATGCGAGGAGGCCGGCGGCGTCGACCTGATCGTGATCTACAACTCCGGCCGCTACCGCATGGCCGGCCGCGGCTCGCTCGCCGGACTGATGCCCTATGGCGATGCCAACGCCATCGTCGTCGAGATGGCCGGCGAGGTGCTGCCGGTCGTGACCAGGACGCCGGTGCTCGCCGGCGTCAACGGCACCGATCCGTTCCGCGACATGGATGTGTTCCTCGACCAGCTCAAGGCCCTCGGCTTTGCCGGCGTGCAGAACTTCCCGACCGTCGGCCTGATCGACGGCACCTTCCGCGCCAATCTCGAAGAGACCGGAATGTCGTATGCGCTCGAGATCGACATGATCGCGAAGGCGCATGAGAAGAACATGCTGACCACGCCCTATGTGTTCAGCGAGCAGGAGGCCGCCGCGATGGCGATCGCCGGCGCCGACATCATCGTCTGCCATATGGGCCTGACCACCGGCGGCACGATCGGCGCGCAGACCGCGCCGAAGCTCGCCGACTGCCCTGCCCGCATCGAGGCCTGGGCCGAGGCCGCGCTCAGCGTCAATTCGAACATCATCGTGCTCGCGCATGGCGGTCCGATCGCGGACCCCGCCGATGCCGATTTCATCATGAAGCAGACCCGCAACTGCCACGGCTTCTACGGCGCCTCCTCGATGGAGCGCCTGCCGGTCGAGCGGGCGCTGACGGATCAGGTTCGCAAATTCAAGGCGATCGGCGCGCGCTAGCCGCCGTGACCAAGGGAGGAAGAGATGTCGGGGATGCTGGTCGGTGAATTGATCCTCTGGCTCATCGTCGCAATCGTCGCGATCGTCATCATCGTCTATGTCGTGAACTGGCTGTATCACCGCTCGTCGAAGGAGGTCTCCTTCGTCCGCACCGGTTTCCTCGGCGAGCGCGTGGTGATCAATGGCGGCGCCTTCGTGCTGCCCTTCATCCACGACTACACGCCGGTCAACATGAACGTGCTGCCGATGGGGATCGTGCGCTCCAGGCAGGACGCGGTGATCACCCGCGACCGCATGCGCGTCGACATCGAGGCCGATTTCTACGTCCGGGTTCAGCCGACCCGCGAAGCGGTCTCGATCGCTGCCGCCACGCTCGGCCGCCGCACCATGGAGCCCGAGCAGCTCCACACCCTGCTCTCCGGCAAATTCATCTCCGCGATCCGCTCAGTCGCCTCCGAGATGACGATGGAGCAGATGCACGAGCAGCGCGGCGACTATGTGGCGCGCGTCAAGGCCAATGCCGCCGAAGCACTGGCGCAGAATGGCCTCGAACTGGAGTCGGTCGCGATCACCGATCTCGATCAGACCGACCTCGAATATTTCAATCCCTCGAACCGCTTCGACGCCGAAGGCTTGACCCGCCTGATGGAGGACATCGAGGCCAAGCGCAAGCTGCGCAACGACATCGAGCAGGACTCGATGATCAAGATCCGCTCCCGCAATCTCGAGGCCGAGCGGCAGGCGCTGGAGATCGAGCGCGAAAGCGAGACCGCCCGCCTCGAGCAGGAACGCGACATCGAGATGCGCCGCGCCCTGCAGCGCACCGAAGTCGCCCGCGAGCGCGCGCTGCGTGAGACCGAGTCGGAGCAGGCCCAGATTGCGGCGCGCGAAGCCATCGAGAAAGCGCGCATCGCCAACGAGCAGGCGATCACCGAAGCACGCATCGCCTCGGAGCGCGAGACCCGGCACAAGGAGATCGAGCGGACGCGGGCGGTCGAAGAGAAGGAGCTGCTGGCGCGCGAGGAGATCGAGAAGGTCCGGATCGCCAACCAGCGCTCGGTCGACACCACCCGCATCGCCTCCGAGCGCGAGGTGCGCCAGCGCGAGATCGAGCGGATGCGCACGGTCGAGGAAGCCGAGATCGCCGCTCGCGAGGCGATCGAGAAGGCCCGGATCCAGCAGGACCGCGTCGTCACCGATGCCCGCATCGCCAATGAGGAGGAGACCCGGCGCCGCGAGATCGAGCGCACCCGCGCGGTCGACGAGGCCGAGATCGCCGCGCGCGAGGCCACCGAGAAGGCGCGCATCGCCCAGACCATGACGGTCAATGTCGAGCGCATCTCCTCGGACGAGCGCACCCGCGCGCTGGAAATCCAGCAGGTCCGCACCATCCAGGAAGCCGAGATTGAGGCGCAGAAGGCGGTCGAGGCCGCCCGCATCGCGCGCGAGAAGATGCTGGCCGCCGAGCGCATCGCCGCCGACCACACCACGCGCAAGCTCGAGATCGAGCGCAACCAGGCGGTCGAGATCGCCGGGATCAGTGCCCGCGAAGCCACCGAAGCGTCGCGGATCGCCCAGGAAGAGCACGTCCGGGCGCTTGAGATCGCCCGCACCCGCGCGATCGAGGAAGCCGATATCGCCTCCCGCGAGGCGATCGAGGCGGCGCGGATCTCGCAGGAGAAGTCGGTCGCCGCGCAGCGCATCCGCGCCGAGCGCGAAACCCGCGGGCTCGAGATCGCGCGCACCGAGGCGATCGAGGCCGCTGAGTTGAAGCGCCGCGACGCCATCGAGCGGCAGCGCATCGATGTCGAGCTGACGCTGGAGAGCGAGCGGATCGCCTCCTCCAGGACCCGCGAGGTGCTCAACATCGACCAGAAGAAGGCGATCGAGCTCGCCGACGAGGAGCGCGTGATCGCGCTCGCCGCCAAGCGCTCCGAGCGGATTGATGCCGACCGGCAGGTCCGGCAGGCCGAAATTGTGGCACGCAAGGACATCGACACCACCGACGTCTCGCGCGAGCAGGCGCTGGAGGCGGCTCGGATCGAGCGGCGCCGTGCGATCGAGCAGCTCGAGGTCGCCCGCAACCAGTCGCTGCAGGAGGCCGAGATCGGCGCCCGCGAGGAGGTCGAGCGCGCCCGCATCGCCTCCGACCGTGGCCTCGACGAGGCCCGCATCGGCCGCGAGCGCGAGCTGCGCAAGCTCGAGGTCAACCGCGAGAAGGATGTCGAGACCGCGCTGATGGAAAAGGCCATCGCACTGCATCAGAAATCACTGGAAGAATCCGCGGCGCGCGCCGCGGCCGAGGACGCCCGGATCCACGCCACCGAAGCGGCCGAACGCGTCGTCACCGCGCGCGAAAGCGAGATCGCAAAGCGGCGCAAGACCGTCGAGGTGCTGCTCGCCGAAAAGCAGGCCGAGGAAACCAGGATCGCAGCCGGGGCCGAACGGGTCCGTGCCACGGTCGAGGCCGAGGCGCAGCGTCTGCTTAACGAGGCCGAGAACGTGCTGACCGATCAGGCGCGCTACTCGCTGTTCCGCCGCAAGCTGCTCGACCGCATCGAGGGCATCGTCCGCGAGAGCGTCAAGCCGATGGAGAAGATCGAGGGCATCCGCATCCTCCAGGTCGACGGCCTCAACGGCAATGGCCATGGCAACGGCACCGGCCGCAGCGCCACCGACGAGGTGATCGACTCGGCGCTGCGCTACCGCGTGCAGGCGCCGCTGATCGACTCGATCCTCTCGGATATCGGCGTCGAGGGCGGCAGCCTCGCCAAGATGCCCGGCCTGATCCGCGAAGCCCGCGACATGCAAGGCATCAAGGACTCCGCGCGCAAGAGCGGCGGCGAGGCCAAGCCGGCGGCGCCCGAGGGCGGCGGCGAGCCGGCGCGCCCTGAGCGCACGCCGCGCAAGAAGGACTGAGCTGACGCCATGGCACGGGTTTACGTCTCCACCGTCGTCAACGCCCGCAACGACCGGGTCTGGGCCCGCGTCCGCGATTTCAACGGGCTGCCGAACTGGCATCCCGCGATCGCCGAAAGCCGGATCGAGGGCGGCGAGCCCTCCGACAAGATCGGCTGCGTCAGGGATTTCCGGCTGCGCAACGGCGATCGCATCCGCGAGAAGCTGCTCGGCCTGTCCGACTACGACATGTTCTGCACCTATTCGATCCTGGAATCGCCGATGGGCGTCGAGAACTACGTCGCGACCTTGCGGCTCACGCCGGTCACCGACGGCGACCAGACCTTCCTGGAATGGACCGCCGAATTCGACTGCGCGCCGGAACGCGAGGCGGAGCTCGTCAACAACATCGGCGGCGGCGTGTTCCAGGGTGGCTTCGACGCGCTGAAACGGGCGTTCGGGGGATAGGCCGTGCCGCATATCGTCAAGAGCACGATCCTGGATGCACCGACCGATGCGGTGTGGGCCGTGCTGCGCGATTTCAACGGCCATGACCGCTGGCATCCAGCGGTCGCAACCAGCGGCATCGAGCGCGCACAGCCGTCCGACAAGATCGGCTGCGTCAGGCGCTTCAAGCTGAAGGACGGCGCCGAGCTGCGCGAGCAATTGCTGGCGCTGTCCGATCTTGAGCAATCGTTCAGCTACTGCCTGCTCGATACGCCGATCCCGATGTTCAATTACATGGCGCATGTCCGCCTGCTGCCGGTCACCGATGGTGACCGCACTTTCTGGCACTGGGAGTCGCGCTTCACGACGCGGACCGAAGACAGCGAGCGCATCACGCAGATGGTTTCGGAAGACATCTACCAGGCCGGCTTCGACGCCATCCGCCGGCATCTGAAGGAGGCCGCGTAAGCGGAGAGCACCATCATGCCAATTACGGTGAAGACCTTCACCAGCACCCATGACGCCGCGGCGGCGCTGTCCTCGGATCGCAGCGCCCGCTATCTCGGCGGCGGCACGCTGGTGATGCGGGCGCTGAACGAGGGCGACATCTCGATCTCGACCATCGTGCGCGCCAGCGACCATGCTATGACACGGATCGATGCCACCGGCTCGCGCATCACGCTCGGCGCCGGCGTCACCTTCGCCCGCATCCTGGCCGAACGCGACCTCGCCTTCCTGCACGCCCCGGCGCGCTCGATCGGCGGGCCGGCGGTGCGCAACATGGGTACCGTCGGCGGCAATCTGTTCGCGCCAGTGCCGTATGGCGACTTCACGGTCGCGATGCTCGCGCTTGATGCCACCGTGTCCGTCCAGGGCGGCCTCGGAGGGCGCGAGATCCCGATCGAGGAGTTCCTGCAATCGCGCGACCGGCAGGCCGGATCGCTGGTGCTGGCGATCTCCTTTGCCAGACCCGGCAGCACTGAGGCCCTCCGCTACCGCAAGATCGCGCGGATCAAGCCCAACGGCGGCGCGGTGATCACGCTCGCGGCGCACCTGCCCGTTAACGGCAGCCGCATCGTCGGCGCCCGCGTCGCGCTTGGCTCGATGGCGCCGACGCCGATCCGCGCCCGTGCCGTCGAGCGCGCGCTCGAAGGCCGCGCGCTCGACGCCTCCACCATCAGCGCAGCTGCTGCGGCAGCCGTTGAGGGAACGTCACCCGGCGACAATGCGCTCGCCAGCGCCTGGTATCGCCGCGAGATCGTCGGCGTGCATCTACGTCGTCTGTTGTCCGGTCAGGAATAAATCGTGATGGCCAAGACTGCCCTTCAATTCCAGCATAACGGCCGTGACGTCGCGATCTTCGTCGACGGCGGCACCAACCTTCTGGTCGCGCTCCGCGAACTGATCGGCGACATGACGCCGAAGTTCGGCTGCGGCCAGGGCGGCTGCGGCACCTGCAGCGTGCTGATCGACGGCGAGCTGCATCTCTCCTGCCTGACGCTCGCCGAAACGGTCGCCGGCCGCTCGGTCGAGACGCTCGACGGCGTCAAGGACGGCCCCAATCTGCACCCGCTGCAGCGCGCGTTCGCCGACAATTTCGCCGCGCAGTGCGGCTACTGCACGCCGGGCATGCTGATGGCCGCGAAGGCGCTGCTCGACCGCAATCCGCAGCCGAGCCGCGCCGAAGTGGTCGAGGCGATCTCCGGCAACATCTGCCGCTGCACCGGCTACGAGCCGATCATCAACGCCGTGCTATCAGCCGCTTCCGGCGGCCGGGCGCGTGCGTAAGGGAATAGTGCCATGCTGGAATTGCGCAAGGACATCTTCGCCGACGAGCGCGACGACAATCTGAAGGAGATCGGCAAAGGCACGCAGCGCCAGGATATGCTCGGCCATGTCACCGGCACCTCGCCCTATTTCGATGACCACAAGCTGCAGGGCATGCTGCATCTGAAGGTGGTGCGCAGCGCGCATCCCCACGCAAGACTCCGCCGCATCGACACCTCGGAGGCCGAGCGGTCGCAGGGGGTCCGGCGCGTGATCCGCGCCTCCGACGTGCCGCGCAACCTGAACACGCTGCTCAGCCTGATCAATTTCGGCAAGGACGACGAGCCCTCGCTCGCGGTCGACAAGGTGCGCTACAAGGGCGAACCCATCGTCGCGATCGTCGCCGACAGCCCGCGCGAGGCCTATGAGGCCATCGCAAAGGTCAAGATCGACTATGAGCCGCTGCCGGCGGTGTTCGATGTCGAGGACGCGCTGAAGGCGGGCGCGCCCGTGGTCAACGAGGTCTATCCCAAGAACACCTTCACCTATCACGAGACCTATGATCACCAGCAGCTGCGCTTCGGCGACGCCGACCGCGCGCTCGCGACGGCCGACCATGTGCTGGAACAGCGCTACCAGATGTCGCCGATCGAGCACGCGCCGACCGAAACCAACGGCTCGATCGCAGCTCCCGACACCAACGGCCGCTACATCGTCTACACCTCGACGCAGGCGCTGTTCTTCTCGGTCGACACCTGCGCGAAGATCCTCGACGTGCCGTCCAACACCTTCCATTTCATCGGCGGCACGGTCGGCGGCGGCTTCGGCGGCAAGGTCGATACGCTGACCGAACCGCTCTGCATCCTCGGCGCGATGCTGACCGGTCGCCCGGTGCGCTACGTGTTCGGGCGCGAGGAGGAGATGCAATACGGGCCGCCGCGTGGCGCCGAGCGGATCTACATCAAGGATGGCGTGATGCGCGACGGCCGCGTTGTCGCCCGCAAGGTGCGCGCCTATTTCGACAGTGGCGCCTATACGCGGCTGTCGAGCTATGCGGCGGTGAAATGCGCCGCCCATCTGCCCGGCCCCTACACGATCCCGAACGTTCATGGCGACGTCTACTGCGTCTTCACCAACCGGACGCCCGCGACCGCGATGCGCGGCTTTGGCGTCACCGCGATGGATTTCGCCATCGAATGCCAGATGGACAAGCTCGCCCATCTCGTCGGCATGGACCCGATGGAGTTCCGGATCCTCAATGCGTATCGCGACGGCGACATGAAGGCGCACCGCCGCGAGGCCAAGAACACCGCGCTGATCGAATGCGTGCAGGTCGCAGCGGAGAAGGCCAAGTGGCCGCTCCGCGAAGACTTCAAGCGGATGTCGTCGCGCAAGGATGGTGGCGGCGCGCGAGCCGCCGTGACGCCGACCCCGCGCGAGCCGCATGCACCGCCGGCCTCACCATCCCAGCAGCGCACGACGTATGACCGCGCGCCGGCCGCGACCCGCGAGCCGCCGCCACCGCCGCCCTCTTCGCCGCCACCGTCGTCTCCGCCGCCGCGGCCGGGCGCGCCGTCGCACGGCGCCACCCGCTTCTCTTCCGTCTTCGGTACCAGGAGGCGCTGACCATGACCCGGCATCGCGGACGCGGCATCGCGTCGGTCAACTATCCCATCGGCATGAACCTCGGCGGCGATCCCAGCCAGGCGCTGGTGCATTCCAACCCGAGCGGCAAGTTCACCGTGGCGCTGTCCTCGATCGACCTCGGCCAGGGCATGAAGTCGGTGACGCGGCAGATCTGCGCCGAGACGCTCGGCGTGCCGGTCGAGGACGTCTATGTCGACACCGCGGATTCCGACACCGGCCCGCACTGCATGGGCTCGTTCGCCTCGCGCGGCACGCATCGCGTCGGCAACGCCGTGATGGCGGCGGCGCGCGAGGCGCGCGGTGTGATGATGGAGGCGGCGGCCGAAGAGCTCGAAGTGAATGCCGCCGATCTCGAGACCGACGGCCGCGGCAACATCCACGTCAAGGGCGCGCCGCATCGCTCGATCTCCACCAAGGACGTCGCGATCGCCGCGCAGTTCAAGCAGGGCAAGACGATCTCCGGCCGAGGCATCTTCCTGGTGCCGCTGTCCGACGTCGACCCCGAGACCGGCGAGATGTCGCCTGCGACATGCTACGCGCATGCCTGCCTGGTTGCCGAGGTCGAGGTCGACGACGAGACCGGCGAGGTCGACATGGTCCGGATGGACTCCGCCTATGAACTCGGCCGCGCGCTCAATCCACGGCTGGTCGAGCAGCAGCTGGTCGGCGGCGCCTGGATGGGCGTCAGCCACGCGCTTTACGAGACGCCGGAGCCCTATTATCCGGAGCCGGTGCACGGTCCGCGCGATTTCGTCGAATATCTGATGCCGGGTCCGGGCGACATCTGCCCGCACGACATCGCAGTGCTGGAGCGCCCGGCGCCCGACGGCCCGTTCGGCGCCAAGGGACCGGGCGAGATGTGCGCCAATCCGGTGCTTCCTGCGGTCGCGAATGCGATCTTCAACGCGGTTGGGGTGCGGATCGACGATCTGCCGATCACGCCGGAGAAGGTGCTCCGCGCGATCAAGGCGCAAGGCGGCGCGCGGCCGCAGCCGCGGCGCTGAGGTTTCTCTATGCCGGTCCGCAGCAACATCGTCGGCATCGACAGCCCCGAGGCGCTGGAGAAGGCGCTACGCGCGGCCTATTACCTCGCCGACGACGGCATCGCGACCGCCTCCTATCTCTCGCTTGCGCTGGGCAAGCCACTGTTACTCGAGGGCGCGCCGGGTGTCGGCAAGACCGAAGCTGCAAAAGCGATCGCCGCCGTGCTCGGCCGCAGGCTGATCCGCCTGCAATGCTACGAAGGCATCGACGCCGCCGCTGCCCTCTACGAGTGGAACTATCCGCGCCAGATGCTGGCGATCCGGCAGGCCGGCGAGGAGAGCATCGACATCTATGGCGACGCCTTCCTGATCGAGCGTCCGATGCTGGCCGCGCTGCGCGCGCCCGATGCGACGGTGCTGCTGATCGACGAAATCGACCGCGCCGATCAGGAGTTCGAGGCCTTCCTGCTCGAATTCCTCTCCGACTTCCAGATCTCGATCCCCGAGCGCGGCACGGTGCGCGCTGCCGAGCATCCCGTCGTGGTGCTGACCTCGAACCGGACGCGCGATCTGCACGAGGCACTGCGGCGGCGCTGCGTCTATCACTGGATCGATTATCCGAATGCCGAGCGCGAGGCGCGCATCGTGATGATGCGCGCCTCCAGCGTCGCCGAGGCCACCGCCCGCGCGGTGGTCGCCGCCGTCGGCCGGCTGCGCCGCGAGCCGCTGAGCAAGGCGCCCGGGATCGCCGAGGCGGTCGACTGGGCGGAGGCCGCGACCCTGCTCAACAAGGGCGGCGCGCGCTGGCCGGACGCGTTCAAGCGCTCGATCGGCGTCGCGTTAAAGGACGAGGAGGATCTGCATTTCATTTCACCGCGGCTCGATGCGATCATCGCGGAGGCGGCCGCGTGAACGACGACCTGCAACTGCCGCGCGCCGCGCGGATATTTGTCTCGTTCGTCGCGCTGCTGCGCGCCAACGGCTTTTCGGTTGCGCCGGAGCAGACGACGAGCTTCCTCGCGGCAATCGAGCTGCTCGGTCCGCGCGGCCTGGAGCACATCCGCCAGGCCGGGCTCGCGACGCTGGCGCCGCCGCCGGAGCGCCGCGCGACCTATGATCGGCTGTTCGACATCCATTTTCGCGGCGCCGAGGCGATCGAGCAGGCCGAGGGCGAGGATGAGGAGACCGTTCGCCTGCAGGAGGAAGGCCGCGGCGAGGACGAGCCACCGCTCGCCGACGAGGCCAATGAGTCCGGCCTCGCCGCGGCGCGCGCCGAGGCATTGGTCGAGCGCCGCTTTGCCCAGACCACAACCAGCGATCCGCTGCGCAAACTGTCGCGCGAGGCGGCACGGCGGCTGCCGCGACGGCGCGGCCACCGGCGTCGCCGTGCACGCATTGGCCCGTTCGCCGATCTGCGCCGCACGCTGCGCGACAGCGTGCGCAATGACGGCGAGGTGCTGCGGCTCGGGCGGATGCGCCGCCGCCAGCGCCCGCGCAGGATCCTGTTCCTGATCGACGTCTCCGGCTCGATGAAGGCGCGCACCGAGGAGAACATGAAGCTCGCGCATGTGCTGGTGCAGGCGGCGGGCAATGTCGAGGTCTTCACCTTCGGCACAAGACTGACCCGCGTCACGCCGGCGCTGCGGTTGAAGCGGCGCGAGCAGGCGCTGAACGCGGCGTCCTTCCTGGTCAGCGACTGGGACGGCGGCACGAGGATCGGCGATGCGCTGCAGGCGTTCCTCGCCGTGCCCCGGTTCGGCGGATATGCCCGCGGCGCCGCGGTCGTGATCGTCTCCGACGGCCTGGAACGCGGCGATCCGGCTGCGCTGCGCGATGCCGTGGCAAAACTGTCGCGGCGGGCCTGGCGCCTCAGCTGGCTGACGCCGCTCGCAACCTCGCCCGACTTCACGCCGCAAACCGAGGCGCTGATCGCGATCCAGCGCTTTGTCGACGATCTCGTGGACGGCGGATCCAGCGCGGCTGTCGTCGCGCATCTGCTGTCGCTTGGAACAAGGAGAGCCGCGTGACTGGCGTTGTCGACGGACATCATCACATCTGGCGGCAGGCCGATCTCGCCTGGCTGTCCGGCCCGATGCAGCCGCGTATCTTCGGCCCCTATGAGCCGATCCGCCGCGACTATCCGATCGAGGAATATCTCGACGACCTCAAGGGCACCGGCGTCACCCGCTCGGTCTATGTCCAGACCAACTGGCCGAACGGCCAATTCGAGGACGAGGCCGCCTGGGTGCAGCAGACCGCGGACCAGCACGGCTGGCCGCACGCCCTCGTCGCCTATGCCGATTTCTCCGTCGCCGACGTCCGGCCGCAACTCGATCGGTTGAAGCGCTATCCGCTGGTGCGCGGCGTGCGCATGCAGCTGCACTGGCACGAGAACCCGCTGTACCGCTTCGCCGCGCGTGCCGATCTCTGCACCGACCCCGTGATCCGGCACAATGTCGGCCACCTCGCCGACTATGGCTGGAGTTTTGACCTGCAGGTGTTCGCGTCGCAGATGGCCGATGCGGCCGGCCTTGCGGAGGCCTGCCCTGACGTGACCTTCATCCTGCAGCATGCCGGCATGCTGGAGGATCTGTCGCCGCAGGGCCGCGCCGCCTGGCGCACCGGGATGACGCGGCTCGCGCGATGCCCGAACGTGGTGTCGAAATTGTCCGGGCTCGGCACCTTCATCCATCGCAACGATGCCGCGCATATCGCCGGCGTGGTGACCGATACCGTCGCGATCTTCGGCGCCGACCGCTGCCTGTTCGGCTCGAACTTTCCGATCGAGAAGCTGTGGACCAGCTACCGCGAACTCATCGCCGCTTTCAAAGCGGCCGCCGGGCGGCTGAGCCCCGAACAGCGCGATGCGATCTTCAGCACGACGGCGGCGCGGGTCTATCGGCTACAGCCATAGCCGCACCGCGGGGTCGAACATAACAACGAACACGAATTGGGAGGGAGACAGATGCCGCTAGAGATCAAGATTCTGGACTATGGCGATATCGAGCTGGAATCGAGCTTCCTCGTGCTCGGGCACAATTGCGGCCGCACTCGCCGCGTGCTGACGCTCGGCTTCCTGATCCTCGGCGGCCCCTACCCCGTGCTGGTCGACACCGGCTATCGCTCCAACCAGATCATGGAGACGCTCGGCATGCGCGGGCTCCAGTTCCACGAGAACATGATCGAGAACCAGCTCGCCCGCCACGGCGTGCGGATGGGCGACGTCCGCTTCGTCTGTCACACCCACCTGCACATCGACCATGCCGGCAAGGACGATCTGTTCCCGATGAACACGACCGTCGTGCTGAACCGCAAGGAGCTGGAATACTCCGTCTCCGGCCTGATGCACCCTCAGTATCCGGCGCCGGACATCAAGCACCTGATCGACCGCCTGCACACCAAGAGCGCGCTGCGCTTTCTCGACCTCGAAATCACCGGCCCGGTCGAGCTGATGCCGGGCGTCTATTGCGACGCCGCCAACGCCCACACCGAAGGCTCGATGAACATCCATGTCCACACCGCCGACGGCATCGCGACGATCTGCGGCGATGTGATCTACGATTTCAACGACCAGATCGTGAATCCCTTTAACGAGATCCACGACGCCGAGCCGCGCACCACCGGCAACCACGGCACCAGCAAGCGCGCCGAGAAGGCCGCGATCAAGAAGCTGCTCTCGAGCTCGCGCTATCTGCTGCCGGTGCACGATCGCCCGGCCAAGATCGAGGGCGGCATGGTGGTCGGCCGCCTGCATGACCAGGTACCCGGGCCTGTCGTGCAGAGCCTGCCGCAGCGCAACTGGTTCCCGGCGTAGAGGATCGAGGCGATGACGCATGTCACGCTGCGCGGCGAGTTCGAAGACCTGATCGATCCCTACGCGCCGGTCGGCCAGGTCGGGACCGGCTTCGATTTCACGGAGGGACCGATCTGGCATCCGGCCGATCATTTCCTGCTGTTCTCCGACATGCCGGGCGATGTGCGCCGGCGCTGGGATGCGCGGCGCGGCGTCGTCGAGGTCAGGCGGCCATCGAACAAATGCAACGGCATGACCTATGACGCGGACCTCAATCTGATCGTCTGCGAGCACGCGACGTCTTCGCTGATCCGCGAGCGGCCCGACGGGCGGCGCGAGGTGCTGGCTTCGCATTACGAGAACCAGGAGCTCAACAGTCCGAACGATGTCTGTGTGCATTCCTCCGGCGCGATCTATTTCTCCGATCCCTGGTACGGCCGCATGCCGGTCTATGGCGTCGAACGGCCGCGCCAGCTCGGCTTCCAGGGCGTCTACCGCGTGCCGCCCGGCGGCGGCGCGCCGAAACTGCTGGTCGACCGCTACCTGTTCGAGCAGCCGAACGGGCTGTGCTTCTCGCCCGACGAGCGCATCCTCTATGTCAACGACACCGTGCAGGCGCTGATCCGCGCCTTCGACGTCAATGCCGACGGCTCGCTTACCAATCCGCGCGTGTTCGCCTCCGGTATCCGCTCCGAGCTCGAGCCCGGCCTGCCCGACGGCATGAAATGCGACCAGCGCGGCAATGTCTGGGTCACCGCGCCCGGCGGCGTCTGGGTCTATTCACCCGCCGCCGACCTGCTCGGCAAGGTCCGCCTGCCCGAGCTCGTCGCCAACCTCGCCTGGGGCGGCGCCGACTTCCGCACGCTCTATCTGACCGCGACCCATTCGGTCTATGCGATCCCGACCAAGGTCGGCCCGCGCCACGAGCCCTATATGAGCGGCAAGCGCGGCGGCGCGGGTGCCGCTTCGTCCACGCCTGCGCCGAATCTCGCCGCCGGTGAGATGCAGCTCGATCCGCAACGCTGCGCGATGATCATCCAGGACATGCAGAACGACGTCATCATGGATGGCGGCGCGTTCGCCGAGTCCGGTGCGCCGGCACACGCCCGCCAGCAGCATGTCGTCGAGAATGTGCGCCGCGTGGCCGAGGCTGCGCGAGCGCGCGGCGTCGTCATCATCCATGTCTGGTTCGTCGTCGAGCCGGGCGCGCCCGGCGTCACGCTCAATGCGCCGCTGTTCGAGGGGTTGGTCGACAGCAAGGCGATGGTGCGCGGCAGCTGGGGCGCGGCACCAGTCTCGGGACTCGAGCCGCGCCCGGGCGACTTCGTGGTCGAGAAGATGCGGATGAGCGCCTGGGAAGGCACCCGGCTCGAGACCATCCTGAAGGCAACCGGCCGCGACATGATCATCAATACCGGAGCCTGGACCAACATGTCGGTCGAGCACACCGCGCGCACCGGCGCCGACAAAGGCTATTTCATGATCGTGCCGGAGGATTGCTGCTCGACCATGAATGCCGACTGGCACAACGCCGCGATCAATTTCGCGCTCCAGAACGTCTCCGTCGTGACCAACGCCGACACCGTGATCAAGGCACTCGGCTAGGGAGGCGCGGTGCCGAAGCTGCTGCACCTTAACTGCTCACCGCGCCCCGATTCGGAATCGGCGGCCGGCGCGCGTGCCTTTCTCGATCGCTTCCGTCAGGCGCGGCCGGACTGGGAGATCGACGCGATGAACCTCTGGCGCGAGCCGCTGCCGGAATTCGAGGGATATCTGCTCGAGGCCAAATACGCCCGGATCGACGGCAAGAGCTTCACCAGTTCGCAGCACGACGCCTTCGCAATCGCCGAGCGCCTCGCGCTGCGGCTATCGCTGGCCGATCGCGTGCTGATCTCGACGCCGATGTGGAATTTCGGCATTCCCTACAAGCTCAAGCAATGGCTCGACGTCATCATCCAGCCCGGGCTGGCCTTCCGCTTCGATCCGGCGCAGGGCTATCTGCCGCTGCTCAAGGACCGCCCGACGATCGTGATCCTCGCAAGCGGCAGCGACTTCGTCACCGGCATGAACCGCGGCCGCATCGACATGGCAACGCCCTATCTGCGCGAGGCGCTGCGCTTCATCGGCATCAGCGACGTGCGCTTCGTACCGATCGGCCCTACCACCGGGCCCACCGAGCCGATCCGCGCCGCCCGCGAGGCGGCGCACCGGCGGCTGGTGGAGATGGCAGGGAGGTTTTGAAAGAGACTCCACTCCGTCGTGGTCCCTGCGAAAGCACTAGGGCATTTACACATCTCTTCGAGGCTAGAAAACCGACTCATCATCAAGGGGTTAGCTACTAGGCGAGAGCCGAAATCGGCGGGCGCAACCCTAGTGCAGATGAGTAAGTTCTCTGCGGTTTTCGGCCAACTCTTTGAGAAGACTCCGGAAAGACTGCGGAGGATATGTATATACGCTAGTGCGAAAGCAGGGACCACATCGAATGTATGGCTTGGCCGGCGGGTCATACGCTTTCATTCTCGCGAAACGATTTTGTGGGTCACTCCGCGCTAGCCCTACGTTTCCGCGGCGGGAAAGACCAGCCTGCACAACAATCCCGGCGCATTGTCGCGCAATTCGATCCGTGCGCCGTGCAAGCTCGCGACCGCCGCGACCAGGCTGAGGCCGAGGCCGTTGCCCGGCGTGTAGCGGCTCTGCTCGAGCCGGTAGAACCGCTTGAAGACGCGGTCGTGCTGCTCGGCGGGTATGCCGGGGCCGTCATCGGCGATCGAAATCACCGCGCCTCGCTCATCGTTGTCGCAGATCACCGTCACCCGCCCACCCGGGCGGCCATGCTTGATGGCGTTGTCGACGAGATTGGCAATCGCATCGAACAGCAGGTCACGGTCCCCGGTAACCAGCACCGCCTGATCGCCGACAAGGTCGAGCCGGGTGGTAACCTCCTCAGCCGCGGCATCGTAGAGCTCGACCACCTCGGCGGCGATCTCGACGAGATTGACGGTGCGAAACGCACCCTTGCGGGCTCGCGTCTCGATCTCAGAAATCCGCGTGATCGACGCGAACATCCCGAGCACCGCGTCGAGATCGGCGATAGTGTCGCCGATCAGCGCAGCATCCCCCTCGCCGCTCCGCGGGGCGTGATAGGCCTTCTCGAGCCGGCCGCGCATCCGGGTCAGCGGCGTGCGCAGGTCGTGGGCGATATTTTCGCTGACCTGCTTGACGTCTCCCATCAGGGTCTGGATCCGGTCCAGCATCAGATTGAGATTCTCGGCGACGCGATCCCATTCGTCATGGCTGCCGCGAAGCGGGATGCGCTGGTCGAGGCCGGAGAGCATGATAGCGCGACTGGTCGCATTGATCGACTCGATCCGGCCGACGGTTCGCCGCGTGACGCCGATGCTGGCAGCAGCCGCAAGCCCGATGATCAGCACGACGACGGCAATGCCGGCGGCCCTGATCTGCGCCATGAAGCCGTCGAGATCGCTGATGTCATGGCCGACCAGCAGCCGATCGCCGTTTGACAGGGTTTCCGTCACGCCTCGCAGCAGGGAGGGGCCCGAGGAAAGCTGTGGCAGGGAGGCACGAAATTCAGCCCATCCCTTCTCGGCAGCGCCCGCCGGCCACTGTCTGAGATTTCCCGCCAGCACGGTCGATCCGGGACCGACCAACAAATACACATGATCGGCAAAGCCCTTGTCCGCGACGCGTTGCGCGATCAACGCGGTCAGTCCATCGCGGCCGGACCGCGCATAGGCATCATCGAGGCTCGCCTGCTCGGTCATGATCGCGCGGTCGGATCTGTCGCGCACATAGGACAACGTCGACCAGTAGACATAGGCGAAGATCGCGGAGACGATCAGGCCGAAGACACCGATGGCGATCAACGCCAGGCGGAACGTCGACGACTTGAGGGTCTTAGCCAGGAGCACGGAGGCAGTACCCGATGCCGCGGATCGTGTGGATCAGCGGATAGGCTTGCTGGTCGTCGACCTTGCGGCGCAAACGTCCGACATAGACGTCGATGATGTTGGTCGAGGGATCGAAGTGCAGGTCCCACACATGCCGCAGCAGCATGGCGCGCGACACCACGCGGCCCTCGTTGCGCGCCAGGTATTCGAGCAGCTGGAATTCCTTCGGCAGCAGCGGAATCCTGCGGCCGCGGCGGCTCGCCGTCCGCGAAATCAGATCGATCGCGAGATCGCCGACCCGCAGGATGGTCTCCTTTGCAACGGTCTCGCTGCGGCGGCCAAGCGCCTCCAGCCGCGCTAGCAGTTCGACAAAGGAGAACGGCTTGACAAGATAGTCGTCGCCGCCGGCGCGCAAGCCACGCACCCGGTCGTCGATTTCGCCGAGCGCGCTGATGATCAGGAACGGCACTGCGATGCCGCCGTCGCGCATCTGACGCATCACCGTGATGCCGTCGATGTCGGGCAGCATGCGATCGATAGTGATCACGGCATAGTCGCGCGCCGCACCCTGGCTCAGCGCCTCGCGGCCGTTCGCCGCCAGATCCACATCATAACCGCTGGTGGTGAGCTCCTCGACGAGCTGATCCGCGGTTTCCGGATCGTCCTCGACGACGAGAATGCGGCGGTGAGCACCGGTCATATTCCTGAACTCTCCGAGGTGTGTCGAACTCCTCCGAGTTCTCAAACTCTCCGAGCGGCCGCCCCGCGACGATCGCCGCCAGACTATCCCATTCCGGGGCAGGATGGAACGTCTGGCGACGACCGCGACAACGGTGCGGTTGGTTGGGCTATCACCAATAGTCCCCGCACACATTGACCCATTGCAGACCGTAAGCCGTCCATACCCTGCGGTAGCAGCCGTAGTCATAGCCGGCGTAGAGATAGGGCGCGCCGAAGAATGCGAAGCGATGGAAGCGGTGGTTGCGGAAGAAGCCGCCATGATGGAAGAAGCGCGAACCGCGGAATCCGGCGCCGGCAAACCGCGGGCCGATTGCCGGTGCACCGACGAAGCGGGGACCACCAACGTGCCCGCCCGCGAAATGCCCGCCGCCGCCCATGGCGGCGAACGCCGCGCCACCGCCACGCATTCCGCCGCCGAAACCACCGCCATGCATGCCGCCGCCAAAGCCGCCACCGTGCATGCCACCACCCATGGCACCCATGGCACCACCGTGGCCGCCACCGAAGCCACCTCCGCCATGTCCGCCACCACCACCGCCGCCTCTGGCGAGGGCAGCGGGTGCAAGCGCAACGCTGACAGCGAGCGTCGCTGCCGTGAGACACGTGAGAAGCCTGTTCTTCATGAAACCCTCCCTGATTGGGACCGCGGCGAACTCGTATCGCCGCACGCGAGCATGATCAGAAGACGCAAGCCGATGCCCGACTTCAACTGACAAATGCGCCAGATTCTGACACCGGATTTAGAATTCGCGTGCCGGCATGCCGAGCGGCAGTTGCCCGGACCGGCGGCCACGATGGCGTTGGCCGGGATCGACGGACATTTGGCTGGAATCGGCGGATAGCGCTCGTTGAATCGATCGGCCGCGGTTCTTAATCCTGCAGCTGTCGGAGAACAACGACGGCGTCGAGGGATCGCAGACCCGCTTCACAATTTGTCGATCACCGGGCTCTCCCTTCCTCGCCGGCCGTCATCCATCCGCGATGCAATTCGCCTTTCGCCTGGCTCCCCTCGGGCGCCGGGACGGCGAAGTGCTGACCTTCAGCAAGGAGCTTTCGATGAGCGACGAGACCAAAAGACCGTTTCTGACCCACGCCTCCGGCGCCCCCGTTGCCGATAATGTGAACATCCTGACGGCGGGGCCGCGCGGACCCGCATTGCTGCAGGATGTCTGGCTGATCGAGAAGCTGGCGCATTTTCACCGCGAGGTGATCCCGGAGCGGCGGATGCATGCCAAGGGCGCCGGCGCGCGCGGCACCTTCACCGTCACCCACGACATCACGCGCTACACCAAGTCCAGCATCTTCTCGGAGATCGGCAAGCAGACGCCGATGTTCGCGCGGTTCTCGACGGTCGCCGGCGAGCGCGGCGCGGCGGACGCCGAGCGCGACATTCGCGGCTTCGCGCTGAAATTCTACACCGATGAAGGCAATTGGGACGTGGTCGGCAACAACACGCCGGTGTTCTTCTTCCGCGACCCCTTGCGCTTCATCGACCTCAACCACGCCATCAAGCGGCATCCGCGCACGGGGGTGCGCGACCCCGACATGAACTGGGATTTCTGGACGCTGCTGCCGGAAGCGCTGCACCAGGTCACCATCGTCATGAGCGAGCGCGGCATCCCGAAAAGCTTCCGTCACCAGCACGGCTTCGGCAGCCACACCTACAGCATGATCAATGCCGACAATGAGCGCGTCTGGGTGAAATTCCATTTCCGCACCCGGCAGGGCGTCCAGAACCTGACCGACGCCGAGGCCGAGGCGCTGGTCGGCAAGGACCGCGAGAGCCACCAGCGCGACCTGTTCCAGAGCATCGAGCGCGGCGACTTCCCGCGCTGGACGCTGTTCATCCAGGTGATGACGGATGCACAGGCCAAGGCATTCCCGTTCAATCCGTTCGATCTGACCAAGGTGTGGCCCAAGGCGGATTATCCGCTGATCGAGGTCGGGCATTTCGAGCTCAACCGCAATCCGGAGAACTTCTTCGCCGAGGTCGAGCAGGCGGCGTTCACGCCGGCGAATGTGGTGCCAGGCATCGGCTATTCGCCGGACAAGATGCTGCAGGCCCGCCTGTTCTCCTATGGCGACGCGCAGCGCTACCGGCTCGGCGTCAACCACCACCAGATCCCGGTCAACGCGCCGAAATGCCCGTTCCACAGCTATCATCGCGATGGCGCGATGCGCACCGACGGCAATCTGGGCGCCACGCTGACCTACTGGCCGAACAGCCATGGTGAGTGGACCGACCAGCCGCAGCTGAACGAGCCGCCATTCGAATTGTCAGGCGCGGCTGCGCATTGGGATCATCGCGTGGATGACGACCACTGGCAGCAGCCGGGCGACCTGTTCCGCAAGATGAATGCCGCGCAAAAGCAGGCCCTGTTCGACAACACCGCCCGTCAGGTCGGCAATGCATCGAAGCACATCCAGGAACGGCACGTCGCGAATTGCAGCAAGGCCGACCCGGCCTACGGCAAGGGCGTCGCGGATGCGCTGGCGAGGTTTGCGGCGGGCAATTTGTAGCGAATGCCGTAACGAATGAAGCACTGCGTCCCGTCATCCCCGCGCAATGGCGCAGCCATTGTCGCTGGAGGTGCGCGCGTAGCGCGCCTCGAAGGATGAACGGCCACAGCCGGACCGTCGTGCTTCGGGACGGCCTCTCCGCGGCCTCCTCAGCATGACGGGAACGGAATTGTGCCCGCGCGGACTAGGTCGGCTTGCCGCGTCCGTTCTTCTCGGCCGCGCGGCGCAGCGCGTCGGCGAGCGCGCCGCCGCCGGACTGCTCCTGCGGCCGGCGCGGAGCCGACGACGTCATCTTGCCGGAGCCGCGGGAGAAATCGCGCGACGGCGCCGCATTGTCCTTCTTCGGCCCGATCTCGTCGTCAAGCCGCAGCGTCAGCGCGATGCGCTTGCGCGCGACCTCGACGTCCAGCACCTTGACCTTGACGATGTCGCCGGGCTTCACGACCTCGCGCGGGTCCTTGATGAAATTCCGTGACATCGCCGAGATGTGCACCAGCCCATCCTGGTGCACGCCGATATCGACGAACGCGCCGAACGCGGCGACGTTGGTCACGGTGCCCTCGAGGATCATGCCCTTCTTTAGGTCCTTGACCTCCTCGACGCCTTCCTTGAACACCGCCGCCTTGAACGCCGGACGCGGATCGCGGCCGGGCTTTTCCAGCTCGCGCAGAATGTCGGTGACGGTCGGCAATCCGAATGTATCGTCGACGAAGGATTGCGGCTTGAGACCCCGCACCACGTCGGCATTGCCGATCAGCGCCTTGATGTCGCTCTTGGTCGCCTCGAGGATGCGGCGCACTACCGGATAGGCTTCCGGATGCACGCCGGATGAATCGAGCGGATCCTCGCCATTGCTGATACGCAGGAAGCCGGCGCACTGCTCGAACGCCTTCGGGCCGAGCCGCGGCACCTCCTTCAGCGCCTTGCGCGACTTGAACGGGCCGTTGGCATCGCGGTGCTGCACGATACTTTGCGCCAGTCCCTGGCCGATGCCCGACACCCGCGCGAGCAGCGGCACCGAGGCGGTATTGGCATCGACGCCGACCGCGTTCACGCAGTCTTCCACCACGGCATCGAGCGAGCGGGCGAGCTTGGCCTCGCCGAGATCGTGCTGGTATTGGCCGACGCCAATCGCCTTCGGATCGATCTTGACCAGCTCGGCCAAGGGATCCTGCAGGCGCCGCGCGATCGAGACCGCGCCGCGAATGGTGACGTCGAGGTCGGGCAATTCGTTCGAGGCGAAGGCCGAGGCCGAGTAGACCGATGCGCCGGCTTCGGAGACCACGATCTTGGTCATCTTGCGCTCGGGCAGCCGCTTCACGAGCTCGGCGGCGAGCTTGTCGGTCTCGCGCGAGGCGGTGCCGTTGCCGATCGCAATCAGCTCGACCCCATGCTCGATCGCGAGCTTGCCGAGGATGGCGAGCGCCTCATCCCAGCGCCGCTGCGGCTCGTGCGGGAAAATCGCCGTATGCGCCACCACCTTGCCGGTCGCATCGATCACCGCGACCTTGACGCCGGTGCGATACCCGGGATCGAGCCCCATGGTGGCGCGCGCGCCGGCCGGCGCCGCGAGCAAGAGGTCGCGCAGATTCGAGGCGAACACGCGCACCGCCTCGGTCTCGGCCGCCGTCCACAGCCGCAGCCGCAAATCGATGTTGAGGTGGATCTGGATTTTGGTGCGCCAGGCCCAGCGCACCGTCTCGGTCAGCCATTTGTCGCCCTTGCGGCCCTGGTTGGAGATCGCAAAGCGGTTCATGATCTTGAGCTCGTAGAGGCCGGGCTGGCCTACGACCGGCTCCTGCGCCTCCGGCTTGATGGCGAGGTCGAGGATCTCTTCCTTCTCGCCGCGGAACAGCGCCAGGATGCGATGCGACGGCAACTTCGGCAGCGGCTCGGAGAAATCGAAATAGTCCTTGAACTTCTCGCCTTCGGTCTTCTTCCCGGTGCGGACGGTTGAGGCCATGATGCCGTTCGACCACATCTCCTCGCGCAGCGCGCCGATCAGGTCGGCATCTTCGGCGAAGCGCTCGACCAGGATCGCGCGCGCGCCGTCGAGCGCCGCGGCGACGTCGGCGACCTGCTTCTCGGCATTGACGAAGGGCGTCGCGGCCTCGTTCGGATCGCTCTCGGGCTGCGTCAGGAGCTGATCGGCGAGTGGCTCGAGGCCGGCCTCCTTGGCGATCTCGGCCTTGGTGCGACGCTTCGGCTTGTACGGCAGATAGATGTCCTCGAGCCGGCCCTTGCTGTCGGCGGCCATGATCTGGGCCTCGAGCGCGGCGTCGAGCTTGCCCTGCTCGCGGATCGAATTGAGCACCGCGGTGCGGCGCTCCTCGAGCTCGCGCAAATACGTCAGCCGTTCTTCCAGCGTGCGCAGCTGGGCGTCATCAAGCGCGCCGGTGAGCTCCTTGCGGTATCGCGCGATGAACGGCACCGTGGCGCCGCCGTCGAGCAGCGTCACCGCCGCCTCGACCTGTTCGTCGCGAACCCCCAGCTCCTGCGCAATCTGATGATGAATCTTTGCCACGCCCGTCTCTCTGAAATTCCGTTGCGCCGCCGGATCACCGATGGCGCGGAGGCCGCTTATGAACCATCCCGGATTGATTCATCAAGGCGCGCTGTGGATCAAATTGGGCGCGGGCCGCAATCTATTTCCGGGATGTTGGCCGTCCGCGGCTTGACAAATAGATGCGCGCCGCATTGCCGCCGAAAATCGCGACCCTAGCGTCACTTGACAAATCAGCCAGCAAGGTCTCCGCCGCCGCGAACCAGTGCGCATAGCCGCCGGCGAGATTGACGACGGGCCAGTCGCTGCCCCACAGCATCCGCTGCTGCCCGAAACATGCCAGTGCATGATCCACGGCCTCGCTGAGATCGGCAACCTGCCAGTTCGGTGCCGCCTCGGTCGCAAGGCCCGAGAGTTTGCAGACGACGTTGGATCGTGTGGCGAGGCTTGCGATGTCGTCCTTCCAGGCTGCGATGTCGCCGGTCGCAAGGTGCGGCTTGCCGAAATGGTCGAGCACGAATTGCAGGTCCGGATGGCGATCGACCACCTGAATGAGCCGCGGCAAATGGCGCGGCAGCACCAGCGCGTCGAAGACGAGGTCATGCCGCGCCATGGCCTCGAGCGGCGCCGCCAGTTCGGGGCGCAGCAGCCAGTCGTCATCGGCGATGTCCTGCGCCATCGGTCGCAGACCGACCAGGAGCTCGCGCCCGGCAAACGCGTCGATCCGCGCCGCGGCGTCGGCGGCGTCGAAGTCGATCCAGCCGACCACGCCGCGCACCTGCTCGGCGCCTTTTGCGATATCAAGCAAAAATGCGGTCTCCGCTTCAGTCGGCGCGGCCTGCACCAGGATGGTGCCTTCGATCCCGGCCGCGGCGAGATGCGGCGCGAGATCGGCCAGGCCGAAGTCGCGGTAGATCGGCCCGCGCTCGGGCGTCAGCCAGCCGTAATCCGCGCGCGCCAAGGTCCAGACATGGTGA
This sequence comes from Bradyrhizobium sp. USDA 4506, assembly GCF_054058795.1. NCBI lineage: Bacteria > Pseudomonadati > Pseudomonadota > Alphaproteobacteria > Hyphomicrobiales > Nitrobacteraceae > Bradyrhizobium > Bradyrhizobium sp. USDA 4506. The sequence goes on from NZ_JBSSBM010000002.1 coordinate 5,510,200, forward strand.
TGGGCGTCGATCCGCATCATGTCGGCACCGGCGCATGCTGGTCGAGCAGCCCCTCATTCTTCAGGTCGCGCCACAGCGCGGCAGGCGCGGGCGACGACAACGCGGCGACGTTGCGCTCGACCTCCTGCGGCGTCTGCGCGCCGAGCACGAGGCTTGCCACCGCCGGATGGCCGAGCGCGAAATGCAGCGCCGCGGTCGGCAGCGCCACGTTGTGGGCGCGGCAGACCCGATCGATCGCCGCCACCTTCTGCATCACGTCCGGCGGCGCGTCCTTGTAATTGTACTTGGCACCGGCAACCGCGCCGGTCGCCAGGATGCCGGAGTTGAAGACGCCACCGAGCATCATGCCGATGTCCTTTGCTTGCGCCAGCGGCAGGAATTCGGCGAGTGCGGGTTGCTCGAGCAGCGAGTAGCGACCGGCAAGCAGCATGGTGTCGAACGTTCCGGCCTTGGCGAAGCGCACGCACATCTCGGCCTCGTTGACGCCGATCCCGATGCCCTTGACCACGCGCTCGGAACGCAACTTGTCGAGCGCGACATACGCGCCCTCCATCGCCTCGCGAAACCGCGCCTCGATCGCGTCAGCTCCGTGGGTCCAGACGTCGACGTCGTGGATCAGCAGCAGGTCGATGCGATCGGTGCCGAGCCGCAGCAGCGACTGCTCCACCGAGCGCATGGTGCCGTCATAGGAATAGTCGAACACCGCGCGATGCGGCGCGCCGCCGGCGAAATTGGAGCCGTCGCCGCGGCCGTGGAACGGGTCCATCCAGCGCCCGACCTTGGTGCAGACGACGACGTCGTCGCGCGCCACGCGGCGCAGCGCGGTGCCGCTGCGGTGTTCGGCGAGGCCATGGCCGTAGAGCGGCGAGGAATCCAGTAGGTTGACGCCCAGCGCAAACGCCCGCTCCGCTGCTGCGATCGCAGCAGTGTCGTCGAGCCGCGCGAACAGGTCGCCGAGCGGTGCTGTGCCGAAGCCGAGAATGGAGACATCGAGCCCGGTGCGGCCGAGCCTGCGACGTGGCAGTGCCGGGGAGCCTGGATCGGAGGATTGTTGTTGGGTCATTATGGCCTCCCGCCTGCGTTTCTTGTCAGCCCCTCATCAGACTAGCGTCGTTGACCAGGATCGTGAAGAGACCTTGGCGGCCGACGCCGCGGTGAGGTCTCTCATCGCGCGCGCACCACATCGCTAAAATGCAATGCACAGCTTCACGTTGCCTATCGGCGGGAAATAGGCTATGGGAGCGCTCCGCAACTTCAACGCAGGAGGCGACGATGTTCAGGTCTGTGCGCTTCCCGGGTTCGCCGCGCGATATTTGACGCGCGTCCCGGGATCGGATCCCGGGTAAAATCGCAACACCCACCCGCAATCGAATCTGCCGCGGGCCTTGGGCTCCGCGCTTGCGGAACTTTTGTCATGACCTCGACGCTTCAGGTGACCTCTCGTCGCGAGCCACACGCTCCGTGCTGCTCGAACATCAGCTGCGGAGGTATCATCCACACGTTCAGGGAAGGGTCCGCGCGCTGGCCATGCGGCACACGCGTCTTGCGGACCTTGCCGCGAGCTTTCCTGCGCTGTTGTTCGCGCTGGCGGTCCCGCGAGCCGGGATCGCTTCGGCGCGCGCACGCGCATGCGTCATCGACGGCCGCTCGCTCGCGGACGCCGCGGCCGCGGCGGGCATTCCGCTGTGGCTGCGCAGATTGCCGCCGGAAGCATTCACCGCTCCGATCACGGGACTGCCCGATGACGAGCTGTTTCGCCGGCAGATCGCGAACCACCTGCCGCCGTCACCTAAGCTCGCGCCGATCTGGCTGAAATCCGTCGCGGCGGTTGCCGAGCTCGCACATGGGCCGGCGGCGGTCTGGATCGCGCGCGAGCTGGTCCCAGCGCCGCCGCGCACCGATCCTGCGCGATTGCGGCTCGTCGGCCTGTGGGCGTGGTTCTCCACGCAGCCGGCGACGCTGGGACATACGCTGATCGACCGGAGGTGGACGCCGAGCATGCAGATCGGCTCGGCGCTCGCGGCCGCCGATGCGTGGCGCACGATGATCGCGCTGCATGTCAGCCTCGGCTCGGAGAAGATCGCGGATATGTGGCTGCGGCCGGGCCGCGTTGACGGTTACGACTTCATCCCGCTGAACTCGACCACGGATATTTCGGAGGAGGCGGAAGCGATGCAGAATTGCCTGCGCACCTACGGTCCCAACCTCGCCCACAATCGCTCGCGGCTGTGGAGCGTCAAGCGGAGCGGGCAACGCGTCGCCACCCTGAGAGTTGCGGCGCGTTTTGAGGGTCCGTTGCCAGGTATCGCCGAGCTCACCGGTATCCGGAACGCCGAGATGCCGCGCGAGGTCTGGTGGGCAGCGCGCCAATGGCTGCATAGCCACGGCCTGTTGCGGATGGAGGTCGAGCAACGCAGATGGGGCACCGCGCCTCTCGACCGCCCGACCTGGCGCGCGATCTGGCGTCCGTACTGGCTCGCCAGGCGGCAGATTCCGGAATGGCTGCCGCTCGCTCCGTCGCGCAAGGCGCTCAATGCGCTGTGATGCGCATCCGCCACCGCCGCTTCGTTGCTAATCGTCGGCAACAATCTGCTGGGCAAGGTTGTCGACCACCACAGGACTCTCGAAATAGGTGACGATCGGATCGGCGCCATATTTCTCCCGTGCGCGGGCGCGCCACGCATCGGTGTACAGCGCTTCCGCCTCCACTCTCGAGTTCCAGAAATAGATACCGCCGGCCGTCATCCCGTCCTCGGACAGCAAATAGGTCTTTCGGAACAGCCCCTGAATGCCGCGATAGATCGGCGCGGTACTCAGGAAGATGCTGCGGGCTTCCTCGCGCGTGATCGGCTTCGGCAGCTTGAACGTCGTGATTGCGGTAATCATCCGGATCTCCTCGGCTTCATTCTTGACATCATTGTCAATATTGACGATTGTGTCAAGAATGACCCGATGGAGTGGATCGAATGGTGGGCGTGCGTCAGTTCGACGAGGACGAGATGATCGCAACCGCGCTCGATGTGTTCTGGCGCAAGGGCCTGCACGATGCGACCATGCAGGACCTCGCGGCCGCGACCGGCGTCCAGCGCGGCAGCCTCTACAACGCCTATGGCGACAAGGAAGCGATCTTCCTGCGCGCCTTCGACCAGTATGCCGCGCAATTCCTGGACGCGGCCGGCGGCGCGCTGGCGCAGGGCGATACCGCAGCGAGACTGAGGGACTTCTTTGACATGATCATCGTCAACATGACCGACGGCACGCCGCAGCGGGGCTGCCTGACGACGCGCACCGCGCTGGACGCGTCCGTTTCGAGCGCGGATGTGCGTCAGCGCGTGCAGGACGTGCTCACCCGGCTCGAGCAGCTGGTCGGCAAGGCCATCAGCGCGGCGCCGAACAGGCGCAGCACGGCCGACGCGAACCGGCTGGCGCGCGTCATCGTGACGTTCACGCGCGGGCTCGCCGTGATGGAGCGCGCCGGATACAGCCGCAAGCAGTTGAGGGAATCCGCCACCACATTCATCGATGCCGTGATTGGCGACGCCTGAGGCGGCGTCCCTGTCCCGGCGACGGCGTCATCGTAACGGAGAAACCAGCATGCAGGAACGGAACGGCGGCTGCCTGTGCGGCGCGGTGCGTTACACGCTCAAGAGCGAACCGCGGAGCATCGCGATATGTCATTGCACACATTGCCAGCGGCAAAGCGGCAGCCTGTTCTCGTTCAACCTCGTGATCCGCGAAGCCGACTACCAGCAGTCGGGCGAGACGGTGGTGTTCGTCGACAAGGGCGACAGCGGCCATCCGGTCCATCGTCATTTCTGCGGGCGCTGCGGGTCCCCTCTGCTGGCGAAGACCGCTTTGATGCCCGGCAAGGTCGTGGTGAAAGCCGGCACGCTCGACAGCATGGAAGGATTGCAGCCGCAAGCCGAGATCTATACCGATCGCGCCGTCGCATGGCTCACGCCGATCCCCGGCGCTGCGCGCTTTGCCCGGAACGTGTGACCGGACGCGCCGGTCACGAACGCAGCGGGAAAGGATTCAGCCTGGCCAGGGTTGCCACCGTTCCGATTGCATCGGAACGGTGGCTCTCGATTTTGCTCTGACGCGTTTTCACGCGAACCGATATCAGCTTCGCTCGAAAACGCTCCGGCGATCATTGACCGGCCGGCAGTTCGGCGTAGTTGCCGTCCTTGTCGCGGCGGTACACGACGTAGTCGATCAGGGTGATGTCACCCTTCGGCGTGTAGCTGATCTTGCCGAGCACGGTATCCCAGCTTCCGGCCTTGATGGCCGCCGCGACCTTCTTGGCGTCCGTGGTCTGGGCACGGGCTGCGGCCTGGCTCCAGATCTGGAACGCGGCATAGCTGTAGAGCGTGTAGCCGTCGGGATCGATGCCCTTGTCCTTGAACTTCTTCAAGGTCGCGGCCGCGGTCGCCTTCTTGCGCGGGTCGGGCGAGAAGGTGAACAGCGAGCCTTCGGCGAGCGGACCTGCGATCGCGGCGAACTGCTTGTCGACCAGGGCGTCGCCGCCCATCAGCACCGCATTGACGCCCTGCTCGCGCATCTGGCGCAGGATCAACGCTGCCTCGGCATAATAGCCGCCGACATAGACGAAATCGATCGACTCCTTCTTGAAGCGGGATACCAGGGCAGCAAAATCCTTGTCGCCCTTGGTATAGGCCTCATAGAGCTTTTCCTTCACGCCCGCGGCGTTGATGGCGTTCTTCGTTTCGTCGGCAAGGCCTTTGCCGTAGGTCGTCTTGTCGTGGATGATCGCGACGTTCTTGGTCTTGTAGTTCTTGATAATGTAGGCGGCCGCAACCGTGCCCTGCTGGTCATCCCGGCCGCAGACACGGAACGTGTTCCACAACCCGCGCTCGGTGAATTGCGGATTGGTCGAGCCCGGCGTGATCTGCAGCACATTGCCCTCTGCATAGGCGTCCGACGCAGGGATCGAGGTCGATGAGCAGAAATGCCCAACGACGAACGGAATCCTCGCGCCTGCCATCTTCTCGGCAACCGACACCGCCTGCTTCGGATCGCAGGCATCGTCGCCGACCTCCAGCTTCAGCTTCTTGCCAAGCACGCCACCCGCCGCATTGATGTCGGCAATCGCGAGATCAGCACCGTTCTTGAACTGCTGGCCAAAGCTCGCCTCGGAGCCGGTCATCGGCCCGACCACGGCAACACTGATATCCTGTGCCATGGCGGCGCCGGACAAGGCCAGGCTCGCGCCGAGCGCAAGAAAATATCCTCGAAGTGCAAACTTCATCACATTCTCCTCGATGGTCTCAAGTCGCCTCAATGCATCGCAGTCGACGAATCCGCCGATTGCAACGATCACCGGGGGGCTGCCTTTTAAGCGCGAGACGATTGGCAGGCTCGGACTGAGGCGACAGGGGATTGGACATATGCGACATCGGGCAACAATGTGAAACACGTTGTCGTGCATTGACGTCTGAAATCGCCCGCAGCGGACGTGATTGGGCGGCGATGTTGTGTGCGCGACAGCACACAGGCTGGCGGAGAGCGCTGTTTGCGACGTCGCCCGAGATCGACCAGATGCCGGACGACGGCGCCGCGCAGCTCGGGCGTCGCGAGCTGGTAGCTGTCGTCAAGCTCCCTGATGTAGAGCGCCGGCAGACGCATCGCCTCGGTGTTCGCGGGCAACGGCCGGTTCAGCATGTCCTCGGGATCGCGGACCAGCAGTGCCAGCGCCTTGCGCGGCAGCCTGAGACCGACGAAACGGCTCGGCGAGACCGGGACCACTATGTTGCCGACCTCCGCGCTCGACTCCAGCACGGCCTGCCCCGGGCCCAGCTCGATGTCGCGGCCGCGCTGCGACGCGCGGGCGTTGCCGCTCGTGATGATCGTCAGCACAAGGTCGTCATTGCCGTCGAGCAGCTCGCGCGACCGTGCGATCTTGAGGTTGCTGCACGCCCAGGATCCGATCCCGAGCCCAGGCAGCTCGCGCACATTGGCTTCGGCATGGAACGCGCCGACGCTCAGTGGCTCCGGATCGAGCTTCACGATCATCCGCCCGATCTGCTCGCGAAAGATCGGCAAGCGGTCGCGCTCGCCGAAATCCGCGGCCGAGAACCGAAACCCGGCGATATCCGGCGACTGCATCGTCATCGGCCAATCCTCATGGCGGCGGGAGGTCGCCGGTGATATGGGGCCGATTTGTGGCAGCATGACACCGCTCGAGTGCACGGGACCGTGCTTACGCGTCGGCACTTTTGCTGCAGACAGGCGATGCTCGCCGGATCATCCTGACGCTATTGCCGGATCTGAAATCGCAACCGAGACCGAAATCGTGCTCGCTCGATATTGCCCGGTGTCGTCATCCCAAGCCGTTACGCGGATTATAATTGACTGACCGGACGGTCAATAGTAATCCAAGCGCACGTCACGCAACCTTCGGCCACCAGAAGCCGCAACGGGAGGTCATCATGGTCAGCGATTTGGTGTTGACCGATATCCGCGCCGAATATCGCGTCGTGACGCTCAACGCCTTTCTCGAAAAGCGCGCGACGCGCTTTGTCGGACGAGCCAAAGCTTGAACGTTCGGATTGAACATTCCGCCGTCAAGGCGAGACGCATCATTGATCACAAGTCAGAAGGTCCAATTGCGATGACACAGCCTCAATCCAGTGGTGCACGGACGGCGGGCAACGTCATGAAGCTCGACAGCTTCGTGCGCGGAAAATGGTCCGGCCCGGGCGAACCGGCAGCCGAGATTCACAGTGCCGTCACCGGCGATGTGGTGGCGGTCACCACCAGGAGCGATCTCGACATGCGCGAGATCCTCGCCTATGGCCGCGCGATCGGCGGCAAACATCTCAGAAAGCTGACGTTCCATCAGCGCGCGGGCCTACTGAAGGCGCTGGCCGACTATCTGACCCAGCACAAGGACCGGCTCTACAAACTATCGTTCCATGCGGGCGCAACCCGCACCGACGCTGTCATCGACGTCGACGGCGGCATCGGCACGTTGTTCGCCTTTGCCGGCAAGGGACGCCGCGAACTTCCGAACAGCAAAGTCCTGCTCGACGGCAATGTCGAAGGGCTCTCCAAGGGTGGCGCATTCGCCGGTCAGCATATCGTGACGCCGCTGCACGGCGTCGCCGTGCACATCAACGCATTCAACTTTCCGTGCTGGGGCATGCTGGAGAAGCTGGCGCCCGCGCTGCTGGCCGGCGTGCCCGTCGTGACCAAGCCCGCGACGGTCACCTCCTATGTCGCCCACGAACTGGTCCGGATCATCACCGAATCCGGCGTGCTGCCCGAAGGCGTGCTGCAATTCATCGTCGGATCGACCGGCGACTTGTTCGACCATCTGACCTGCCAGGACGTGGTGTCCTTCACAGGCTCGGCCGACACGTCGCAAAAACTGCAGCGGCATCCGGTCATCGCGCGCGAAGCGGTCAGGTTCATCGCCGAACGGGATTCGCTGAACGCCGCAATCCTCGCTCCGGACGCAGTGCCGGGAAGTCCGGAGTTCGACCTCTTCGTCAAGGAAGTGGCGAAGGAGATGACGGTCAAGGCCGGCCAGAAATGCACCGCGATCCGTCGCGCGCTGGTGCCGTCGGCGCAGCTCGATGCCGTGATCACGGCGCTGCGCGACCGTCTGGCCAAGGTCACGATCGGCAATCCCGAAAACGACAAGGTCAGGATGGGGCCGCTGGTCGGGCTCGGCCAGCGCAGCGATGTGCTTGCCCATGTCGCGAAGCTTCGCGCCGAAGCCGAACTGGTGGCCGGCGATCCCGGCAACTTCGGGCTGCTCGATGCCGACGCGAAGCGCGGCGCCTTCGTTCCGCCGCTGCTGCTGCATTGCGCCAAGCCGCTCGCCGCATCCGCAGTCCACGAGATCGAGGCGTTCGGGCCTGTCAGCACCGTGATGGGTTACGACGATCTGGAGCAGGCGATCGCGCTGACCAATCGCGGCGGCGGCAGCCTCGTCGCATCCATCTACACGCACGACATCCCGGCTGCGACCGAACTGGCATTTGGCATCGGCAGTTTTCACGGCCGCGTCGCGATCATCGACCGCGACTGCGCGAGCGAGCACACCGGACACGGTTCGCCGATGCCGCAGATGGTTCACGGCGGCCCCGGCCGGGCCGGCGGCGGCGAGGAACTGGGCGGCGTCCGCAGCCTCCAGCACTACATGCAGCGCACCGCATTGCAGGGATCGCCGGCGATGCTGAGCGGCGTCACCGGCCGCTGGTTCAAGAGCAGCCCGATGCTCGAAGGCGACCTGCATCCGTTCCGCTATCACTATGACGATCTCGAGATCGGCCGCACGCTGGTCTCGAAGTCGCGGCAGATCACGCTCGACGACATCGAGCACTTCGCGCATTTCACGGGCGACACCTTCTACGCCCATATGGACGAGGAAGCGACCAAGGGGCATCCGTTCTTCCCAGGCCGCGTCGCGCATGGCTATCTGCTGCTGTCGTTTGCGGCCGGCCTGTTCGTCGATCCCGACTACGGGCCGGTGCTGGCGAATTACGGCCTCGACTCGCTGCGCTTCGTCAAACCCGTCCAGCCCGGCGAACAGATCCAGGTGCGGCTGACCGCGAAGGAGAAGATGCCGCGCAACAAGCAATATGGCGAGGTACGCTGGGACGTCGAGATCACGACCGGCACCGGCGAAACCGCGGCGACCTACGAGCTGCTGACGATGAATGCGATGCGGGCTTAACGGCCCGCGTCAGAGCAACTCGGCCTGCCGGCTGCGGCCGGCCGATTTCGCCCTGCCGCGCGGCCGGGTGGCGGCGGCCGCGGCATCGTCGGCGCCGGCCAGCACGAGTTGCGCGACGAAACCGGCATATTCGGCGCGGGTCATCGGCCCGCCCTCGCGAAACCACATGTAATGCCAGTTCAGCATGCCGAAGACGCTCATCGTCAGCGGCTTGAGCAGGCGCTTGTGCTTCGCCGCCGGCACGGCGGCGGCGAGTGCGTCCGACATGATCCCAACCAGGATCCGCTCGCTTGCGAGCAGCGGCTGTTGCTTGTCCTTCGGCAACAGCTTGAGACTTGAGATCTGGACCTGATGTTCGGCGTCGGCATGCCGGTAGAGCTCGAGCAGGGTCGCAACGATCGTCCTGAAGCGCGCGACCGGATCGCCGGCCTGTGCGCTCGCCTTGCGGACCGCCGCCACCAGCTTCGCGAGGTGCGACGACAGGATATCGAACAGGATCGCTTCCTTGTCGGGATAATAGTGATAGAGCAGCGCCTTCGAAACCCCGCAGGCATCGGCGATGGTGTTCATCGACGTGCCGACATATCCCGATGCGGCAAACAGCTCGGCCGAGCGATGCAGCATCGAGAGGCGCTTGTCGTCATAGTCCTTGGCGCGCGATCGGGCCATGTCTTGTCCGTTTCACCAGGCGGCCGTTCGGCCATCGTCCAGAGATGTCAGTCAATAGTCGCAAGGTTCCGGGACCACAGCCCCGCCTCCGAACCGCTATTTATTGACCATCCGGTCGGACAATTCCATAAGCCCGGCGATCGGGCAACATTGCCCGGAATGAATTTTCCTGGCGCCGCGTCGCGAGAGCATCTCTCTGCTGCAAATCGCCTCGCCATGCGCGTCTGATTGCAAAGTTCGCGGCGCCGCCGAGTTTCGCGCGCGTCCCGAACAGGAGCGTGTTATCGTTCATTGAACGGCTCGGAATGCGAAGGAGGCTCTGGGTGCGGACATCCTCTTGGCTCCACGTCCTTCGTCGCGCGGCCCGTCGGCTGAAGAGATGGCAGCGGCGGCTGGCCCGCGCCGCCAACCCCGACGGCAAGGACATGTACGAACTCTTTCTGTTTGGTCCTCACGGCTGATCGCTCGTTGGCGCGACGCATGCCCAGTCGAGACCGCAGCAGATGTGATCCATCGCCACGCCGACGTCAGTCTGCCCACGCCGCACATGTCGTGCGGCAGGATCACACACAGAGCGATAGCATGACAGCGCCCGCTCTACCGGTTCGCGCCGACGAGGAACGGCGGTCGCATCCTTCGCGCGCGTCTAGAGCCCCGTTCCGATGGAATCGGAACGGGGCTCTAGATTCTAGTTTTTGACGCGCTTTCCTGCCGCGAACCGGCGTCCACTTCGCTCGGGAAAGCTCTAGCTGCCGAAGCCGGCCGGAATGAACGCCGGCAGCTTCTCCTCGATGAAGTGCTTGACCTCGGGTGAATTGAAGACCTGGATGAAGGCCTTCAGGCGCGGATCGTCCTTCTTGTCCGGCCGCGCGGTAAAGCGCAGCACGAGACCGTCATCGACCGTGCGGTCGATCACCAGCGCCGATTTTGGATCACCGCCGGCCGGTATCAGATAGGTGATGTTGACGAGCGCAAGCGTGACGTCATCGAGCGACCGGTAGGTCTGCGCCGGATCGAGCTCGACGATCTTCAGGTTCTTGGGATTTTCGATGATATCAAACCGATTGACCGAAAAACCCTTGCCCGGCGCCAGCTTGATCAGTCCGGCGCGTTCGAGCAGGATCAAGCCACGCGCGCCGTTGAGCGGCTCGTTCGGGATCGCAACGCTGTCGCCGGACTTGATCTCCTCGAGCGACTTGATCTTCTTCGAGAACAGCCCGACGGGCGCGATCACGCCGACCTTGTCGACCTGGACCAGGTCGAAGCCGCGCTGCTTGTTCTGGATCGCGAGATAGGTGGCGTGCTGGAACAGGTTGGCGTCGACGTCGCCGCTGTTCACCACCTCGTTCAACGCGACCCAGTCCGACAGCTCGACGATCTTGACGTCCTGTCCCTTGTCCTTGGCGAGCTTGGCGGCAAAGCCAGCCAGCTGACCGACCGGGCCGGCGCTGGTCGCGATCTTGAGAGGTTCGTCCGCAACGGCGGCCGCAGTCATGGCAAGCAGCACGCCAGCCGCCTGCGCCAGGCGCAACAATGTCTTCATGGTCTCGGTTTCAACTCCGTCTTCAGGGATCGATCAGGCCGCCTTGCGGCCGCTGCTTCCCGCCTCAGCATCAGTCAATGCCTGGGTGAGGTCGGCGAGGATGTCGTCGGGATGTTCGATGCCGACCGAAAGCCTGATGTAGCCGGGCGTCACGCCTGCCGCGAGCTGCTCTGCGCCGCTCAGTTGCTGATGGGTGGTCGATGCCGGATGGATCGCCAGCGAGCGCGCATCGCCGATATTGGCGACGTGATAGAACAGTTTCAGCGCATCGATGAAACGACGGCCGGTCTCGACGCCCCCCTTCAGCTCGAAGCCGACCAGCCCGCCATAGCCGCCCTTCAGATAGAGATCGGCGCGGCGCCGGTCCTCCCCGCTCTGCAGTCCGGGGAAGATTACGTGCGAAACGGCGGGATGTCGTGCCAGGAAATTCGCGACCTTGATCGCGTTCTCGTTGTGCTGACGCAGCCGCAGGGGCAAGGTCTCGAGTCCCTGGATGAACTGAAATGCGTTCTGGGGAGCGACCGCGGCACCGAGATCGCGCAGCAGCTTCACGCGTGCGCGCAGGATGTAGGCGATCGGACCGAGCGGCTTGGCTGCCTCGGTCCAGATCGCCCCGTGATAGGCATCGTCCGGCTGCGTCAGCAGCGGGAAGCGCTCGGCGTGCGCCGCCCAGTCGAAATTGCCGCCATCGATGATCGCTCCGCCAATCGACGTGCCGTGGCCGCCGATATACTTTGTCGCGGAATAGACGACGATCGCTGCGCCGTGCTCGAACGGGCGCGCAATGAGCGGGACGGCGGTGTTGTCGAGAATCAGCGGCACGCCGAGCGAACGGCCGATATCCGCGACTTCCCTGATCGGGAAGACGTTGAGCTTGGGGTTCGGCAGCGTCTCGGCGAAATAGGCCCGGGTCTTCGCATCGGTCGCCCGGCGGAAGTTTTCCGGATCGGCCGGATCGACGAAGCGAACCTCGATGCCGAACTGCTTCAGCGTCTGCGACAGCAGCGTCCAGGTGCCGCCGTACAGATCGGTCGATGAGACGATATTGTCGCCGGCTTGCGCGATGTTGAAGATCGCGTAAGCCGTCGCCGACTGGCCCGACGCCACGGCCAGCGCGCCAACGCCGCCTTCCAGCGCGGCTAGGCGCTCCTCGAACGCGTCAGCCGTCGGATTCTTGATCCTGGTGTAGATCTGTCCGATCGCCTCCAGGGCGAACAGCCGCGATGCGTGATCGGTATTCTCGAATTGAAAGGACGTCGTTTGGTAGATCGGAACGGCGACGGCGCCGGTCGCCGGGTCGGACCGGTACGATCCGCCATGCAAGGCGAGCGTCTCGACATTCTTGGTTTCGATCGGCATCTCGAAATTCTCCTGAAATCCGCGGACCCAGCATCAAAAGGCAAGGAATGATGCGCAGCAGCGTCCGCGACTGTCGAGACATCGGAGAAAATAGCGATGAGCGTGCTGGCGGCGCGTCTGATGGCGTCGCTAATTTTTCAGCCGCGGCGCCTGTCGCGTAACATTTGTTTCACTGCTCCGCCGGTTTGAACGGCTCAGTGGAGCTGATGAGTCATCTGCCGATCGCGCCTGCAAATCAGTACGCAATGTCGTGCATACCGTCATTTCGAACAGCACGACGACGTCGAACAAACGAATCTCTGCTGCGCCGGATCGAAGACAAAGCACGATTTTGATCCTGTCTTTCCATATAGAAAATAAAGCCGCGCAGCTGACGTGATAAATCACCTCTCAGTCCTCAATTAGCGGAATTGCGCAATGACCAGACCAAAGGAACTTCGCTTCAACGCGTTCAACATGATGGCGCCGAGCCACAACTGGGCCGGTCTCTGGTCGCATCCGCGCGACACTTCACTTAACTACAACTCGCTCGACTATTGGGTCGACTACGCCAGAACCGCCGAACGCGGCCTGCTCGACGGCATCTTCCTCGCCGACGTCTTTGGTATCTATGACGTCTACGGCAGCAGTCCTGACACTGCGCTGCGTCACGCCGTTCAATTGCCGAACGCCGAGCCGACCCTGCTCGTCTCCGCCATGGCTTACGCAACGAAGCATCTCGGCTTCGGCATCACATCCAACCTCACCTACGAGCATCCCTACCAGTTCGCCCGCCGCTTCTCGACGCTCGATCATCTCACTCGCGGGCGGATCGGCTGGAACATCGTCACCGGCTATCTCGACAGCGGCGCCCGCGGAATGGGCCTTGAGGCCAACCGCGCGCATGATGAACGCTACGAGGCGGCCGAGGAGTTTCTCATTGCGAGCTATAAGCTATGGGAAGGCAGCTGGGAGGACGGCGCGGTTCGCCGTGACCGGACAGCGCGCGTGTTCACGGATCCGACAAGGATCCACAATGTGCGGCACCAGGGACTTCATTACCAGGTCGACGGCATCCACCTCGCCGAACCCTCGCCACAACGCACACCGTTGCTGTATCAGGCGGGAACCTCGAAGCGCGGCCGCGCCTTCGCGGCGAGGCACGCGGAGGCGATCTTCCTCAACGGCCAGACCAGGCCCATTCTGGCTCGTGCCGTACGCGAGATCAGGGAAGCGGCCAAGGCGTTCGGACGAGATCTCTATGATATCCGCCTGTTCGCCGGCGCGACCGTGATCGTTGCCCCGACGCGCGCGGAGGCCAACGATCTGCTCGAGGAGTACGCAGGGTATGTCGATCAAGCCGGCCAGCTGGCTCTGCTCTCGGGCTGGACCGGCATCGACTTCTCGAACTATCGTCCCGATCAGGCGGTACAATATGTCGAGAGCAACGCGATCCAGTCGATGGTCGAGAATTTCACGTTGCGGAGCGAGCGGCCGGTCAAGGTCGGTGATCTCGCGACGCTGAGCCGGATCGGCGCACGCTCGCCATTCGTGGTCGGCTCACCCCAGGACGTGGCCGATGAGCTGATCGCCTGGGCCGACGAAACCGACGTCGACGGCTTCAACCTGTTCCGCCTCGTCGCGCCGGAATCACTGACGTCATTCGTCGACCTCGTCGTGCCGGAATTGCAGTCACGCGGAGTCTACAAGACAGCCTATCGCGAAGGCACGCTCCGCGAGAAGCTGTTCCCCGGACGCGGACCCTATCTTGACGCCACGCATCCCGGCGCCGGCTTCCGCCGCGCCTCGACGGCAGCGCGCACCGAAGCCGCCGAATAGATCGGCCTGGAAACCTCCCGGCGATGGGCGGTCAACGCCCGTCACCAGGTTGCGATGTAGGTGCCCTTGAAGCGTTTCTCGAGGAATGCCTTGACCTCCTCGGAATGGTAGGCATCGATCAGCTGCTTGACCCAGGGCTTGTCCTTGTCCGCCTCGCGCACGGCAACGATGTTGACCCACGGGCCATCGGCCGCCTCGCGGGCAATTGCATCGGTGGCGGGATTGAGCCCGGCCTGAACCGCATAATTGTTGTTGATCGAGACCAGATCGACATCTTGCAGGGAACGCGGCAACTGCGCGGCATCAAGCTCGACGAAGCGCAGATGCTTCGGATTGTCAGTGACGTCGGCAATGGTCGACGCGACGTTGTTGGGGTCCTTGAGCTTGATCACGCCGTGCAGCGCAAGGATCATCAGGCCGCGCGCGCCATGGAAGGATCGTTGGCGATCGCCACCCGCCCGCCATCCGGAAGATCGGCCAGCTTCTTGTATTTCAACGAGTAGACACCCTGCGGCGACGCAATCGTGTTGGCGACCTTGACGATCTTCCAGCCGGTCTTCGATATCTGGTTCTTCAAATAAGGCTCGTGCTGGAACGAATTGGCCGCGAGATCCCCGAGCGCGAGCACCTGGTTCGGGATCACGTAGTCCGTGAATTCGACCACCTTGATGTCGAACCCATGGCCCGCAGCCACTTTCTTGACGACTTCGAGGATCTCGGCGTGTGGTCCGGCCGTGACGCCAACGCGGACCGTCTCGGCCCTCGCGGTGCCGACCAGGAGCGTTACCGCGGCAACCGCCGTCATCAGAATACGCATCATCATCCTTCAGCAATTGGGGCGGCAACTACCAGCCGGGCAGCACCGCGCCCTTGAACTTGGTCTGGACGAATTCCTTGATCTCGGGCGTGTGGTAGCTGTCGACCAGGATCTTGACCCACGGCTTGTCCTTGTCGGCGGAGCGAACCGCGATCAGATTGACGTATGGCCCTTTCGGATCCTCGCGCAGGATCGGATCCTTGACCGGATCGAGACCGGCCTGTGTCGCATAGTTGGTGTTGATGACCGCCGCATCGACATCGTCGAGCGCCCGGGGCGCCTGGGCTGCGTCGACCTCGACGAATTTCAGGTTTTTGGGATTGTCGGCGATGTCGATAACGGTCGGCTTGAAACCGACGTCGCTCTTCAGCTTGATTGCGCCCTTGTCGCGCAGCAGAAGCAGCGCCCGGCCGCCATTGGTCGGATCATTGGGAATTGAGACCTTGGCTCCGTCAGGAACGTCGGCCCAGTTCTTGTGCTTGCGCGAATAGACGCCGATCGGAAAATTGACCGTCAGTCCCACCTGCTCGATCTTGTAGCCGCGATCGGCTTTCTGGTTGTCCAGATAAGGCTGGTTCTGAAACGAGTTGGCCTGGATGTCGCCGGCGTCGAGCGCCGCGTTCGGAACGACATAGTCGGAGAACTCGATAAGCTGAAGCTCGAGCCCGCTCTTCGCCGCGATCGGTTTCACGGCCTCGAGGATTTGTGCATGCGGCCCGGGCGTCACGCCGATCTTGATCGTTTCTGCCGCGGCGGCCGTCGACCAGATCGCAACAGCGCCTGCAAGAGCGAAAATGGATCGAAGCAACATCTTTGTCTCCATGGAACTGAACTCGCTATCAAGTTCATCGCTCGCGCCAGGGACGAAATCAATGAAATGAGAATCCAAATTTTTCCCGATGACGAGTCGCCGCTGCTGTGGCCGCGATGAAAAGAGAATGGAGCCGGCCGGGCATCTTGGCGCAGCGAGCGACTTATCTGCTGATGCCAGCTGCAACGCGCAGAAAAAAATGCTTTTCTCGCGGACTTCGCTTGCAGAGAAAATTGCACTCGTTCGGACGACTTCTCCGCGATTGCCTCCGGCGCACCGATTGCACACAAATGGCAACAGATCGAACCGGCTAAGGACAACTTGCCATGCCCATCTTTGCCCGCCTCATCCCGCCAGCGCAGGCCGCATCATCGGCGACTGCGATGTCGCGCCGTCTTGCTGTCGCCGCCATCGGGCTGCTTGCGATGACCTCGCTGGTTCGGCCTGCGGCCGCCGAGGAAATCCGGATCGGCTACCAGAAATCGTCGACGCTGACCGCTATCCTGAAGACCAACGGCGCGCTGGAGAAGGCGTTGGCGCCGCTCGGCATCACCGTGTCGTGGCACGAGTTCACAAGCGGCCTGCCGCTGCTCGAGGCCATCAATGTCGGCAGCATCGATTTCGGAGCCGACGTCGCCGACACCGTGCCGATCTTCGCCCAGGCCGCCGGCGCCAAGCTCGCTTACGTCGCCGAGGAAGCCGCTTCTCCATCGGCGCAGGCGATCCTGGTGCCGAAGGATTCCGCGATCAAAGCGCCGGCCGATCTCAAGGGCAAGAAGGTCGCGGTCACCAAGGGCGCGGGCAGCCACTTCCTGCTGCTGGCGGTACTTGCCAAGGCCGGACTGTCCTTCAAGGACATCACACCGGCCTATCTGACGCCGGCCGATGGCCGCGCGGCATTCGTCAGCGGCAATGTCGACGCCTGGGTCGCCTGGGATCCGTTCCTCAGCAGCGCGCAACGCCAGTCCAGCACGCGCATCCTGACCGACGGCAGCGGCGGGCTCGCCAACTACAAGCGTTACTATCTTGCCTCGGCCGCGTTCGCCGAAAAGCGGGCCGATGCACTGAATGTCATCTTTGCCAGGTTGGTGGAAACCGGCACCTGGATCAAAGCCAATCCGAACGAGGCCGCGGCGCTGCTCGCCGGCCTGTGGGGCATCGACGCCGCCACGGTGGAGGAGGCCAACAGCCATCGCTCCTACAAGGTCGGCGTGGTCACCGCGGCCGGCCTTTCCGAGCAGCAGAAGATCGCCGATACCTTCACGGCGGAAGGTCTGCTGCCACGCAAGGTCGATACCGGCGACGTCAGGATCTGGGCACCGAAGGGATCGTGACGCCACCGCACCTTTAGCGATGACGCAGGCGGCGGTTGACGCGGCGCGCCAGATAGTCGCCGGCGGTCTGCACGGTCTGAACCAGCGCGATCAAAACGACGACGACCGCCAGCATCATTTCGGGCATGAAGCGCTGATAGCCATAGCGAATGCCGAGGTCGCCGAGGCCGCCGCCTCCGACGGCCCCGACCATTGCGGAGTAGCCGAGCAGGCTGACCACCGCGAGCGTCAGGGCCAGCACCAGGCCCGGCAAAGCCTCCGGGATCAGGACCTTGAACACGATCTGCAGCGGGCTTGCACCGAACGAGGACGCCGTCTCGATCAGACCGGCATCGACCTCGCGGATCGCCGCCTCGACCAGACGGGCAATGAACGGCGTTGCCGCGATGGTGAGCGGCACGATTGCCGCGCCCGATCCGATCGAGGTGCCGGCAATCAGCCGCGTGAAAGGAATCATCGCAACCACCAGGATGATGAACGGCGTCGAGCGGGCCGCATTGACGATGACGCCGAGCACGCCATTGGCTGGCGGCGCGGCGAACAGCTCCCCTTTCCGGCTGGTCGCCAGGAAGACGCCAAGCGGAAGGCCCAGCGCGGTCGCAACCAGCGCAGCCACCGAGACCATGAAAAGGCTCTCGCCCGTGGCCTGAACGATCAGGTTGATGAGTTCACGCGACATAGCCGAGACGCTCCACCAGAATGTCATGCTGAGAAAGATAGGCCAGGGCCTGCCTGGCCGTGGCTTCACCGCCGGGAATGCCAAGGATTAGCGAGCCCACGTGCTGGCCGCCGATCTCATCGATGCGGGCCGATAGCAGCGCCACGTCATGGGACAGTTCGCGCGAAAGCCGCGCCACCACGGTGTCGCCGGCTTCAGTACCGCGCACCTGCACGCGAAGGACCGTCTGCCCGCCGGCAACCGGCTGTGGCGAAAGGCGGCTCGCCAGCGAGACCGGAACACTGTCCCCGATCACCTCGGAAAGGAACGCCTGCGTGACCGGATGCTGCGGATGCGTGAAGATTTCCGCGACATGGCCGCGTTCGACGACCTGGCCGCCGTCGATCACCGCGACTTCCTTGGCGAGTTGGCGGACCACCGACATCTCGTGGGTGATCAACACGATCGTGACCCCGAGTTCACGATTGATGTTGGCCAGCAGGTCCAGAATCGCGCGCGTGGTCTGCGGATCGAGCGCCGACGTCGCCTCGTCGGACAGCAGCACATTCGGCCGAGTCGCCAGCGCGCGGGCGATGCCGATGCGCTGCTTCTGGCCGCCGGACAATTCCGAGGGATAACGATCGTATTTGTCGGCAATGCCGACGAGCTCGAGCAGCTCGGCTACACGGACGGCGATGTCGGCCCTGGACCAGCCGGCGATCTCGAGCGGCAAGGCGATATTGTCCGCCGCCGTCCGCGACGACAGCAGGTTGAAGTGCTGGAAGATCATGCCGATCGAGCGCTGCGCCAGGCGCAGCTCGCGACCGGCAAGCGCCGAGATCTCGCTGTTATCGACGACGACGCGGCCGCTCGACGGCTTCTCAAGCCCGTTGATGAGGCGGACGAGGCTCGATTTGCCGGCGCCGGAGCGGCCGATCACGCCGGTGATCGAGCCGCGCGGGATCGCGAAGTCGATCGCCTGCAAGGCATGCACGCTCGGCTTGCCGCGATAGGCCGGATAGACCTTCGAGACCGCCTCGAAGCGGATCATGGCTTCGCTCGCGTTGGAAGCGAGCGGAATCGACGGCAGCGGCGCAACAGGCTGCGCCGTCGTCAGGGATTGATGTACATTCATTCAGTCGGTCCAATTGGGAAATCGCTTCGGTCGCCGGGCACAGCCCGGGCTCAATGACCAAAGAGCAGATAGCTGCGGTCGATGCCGCGGAGATCGCGCGTCTCGTCGGTCCAGCCGACCGCGCGGCGGTAGCTGCCCAACGCGGCAGTCTGCCGCAACGCGACCACGTCGGTCGGGCGAGGCTCCTCCGCATAAGGCGACACGTAAAGCGCGTCCTCGGGACAATACAGTTCGCAGAGGAAACAGGTCTGGCAATCGCCCTGACGGGCGATCACCGGAATCCCCTCCGTCTTGTCGAAGACATTGGTGGGGCAGACATTCACGCAGATGTCGCAGCACGTGCAGCGCTCGGCGTCGATCACCTCGATCATTCCGCGGCCTCTGCATAGCTGGCCTCGGCATGCGGCCGCACCGTGGTCCAGACCTCGTCCAAACCGCCGCTCGTCACGTAATGGCGTTGGCGGTCGTCTTGATCGGGATAGTCGTCGCGGCGATGCATGCCGCGGCTTTCGTTCCGCGCCAGCGCGCTGCGGTACATCCAGCGCGACGTCGCCAGCATGGCCGCGCTCTCGCGGGCGCGCAGCAGATCGTCCTTGCTCGCCGCATCGGCCGATGATGCATTGACCCACGCCGCATCCAGCCGCTCGAGGGCGCCTTCGAGACGCGAGGCATGCCGGAAGTAGTTCAGCTCAAACGGATAGACCTCGTCCTGGACCGCCTTTGTCAGCGTGGCGGGCTCAAACGCGCGACCCGCCTTGCTTCGGAACGCGACGGTACCGGCGGACGCCAGTCGTCGTTGACGTGCCGGGCCCAGCTGCCTTGCATAGCCGGCAGCGCCCCATCCGGCCCAGGTCCCCGATGACATCGCCCAGGCGGCATTGTGGCTGCCGCCGCCGGTGAAGCCGCCGCAGATCAATTCGCGCGTCGCTGCATCACCGGCGGCATAGAGTCCCGGCACGCTGGTGGCGCAGCTATCGTCGACAATGCGAAGGCCGCCGGTGCCGCGCACGGTGCCTTCGAGCCGCAAGGTGACGGGGAAACGCTCCCTGAAGGGATCGATGCCGGTGCGATCGAACGGCAGGAAGAAATTCGGCTGCGATGCGCGCATGTGACGCTGCACCTCGTCGTCGGCCTTGTCGAGGCGCGCATAGACCGGTCCCTGAAGCAGCGCGCGCGCAATCGCCGATCGCCCGCCCTTGGATGCCGCACCGGGAACGACGCTGCCGTCCTCGTAGCTGAAGGTCGCCCAGCCATAAAACAGCGTCTTGGTCACGGAGCCGAACGCCGGCGAGATCGCATAGGGATTCGAGAATTCCATGCTGCTGAACTCGGCCCCGACCTCCGCGGCCATCAGATAGCCGTCTCCGGTCAGCACATTCGATCCCAGCGTCTTGCTCAGGAACGCGCAGCCGCCGGTCGCCATGACGACAGCCTTGGCGCGCACGATCCAGCGATCGTGCTTCTGGCGGCGCACGCCGCTGGCTCCCGCAACCGAGCCGTCGTCATCCACCAGCAGCTCAAGCGCCGGACTGTGATCGAGAATGGTGACGCCGGCCTGCTTGGTGCGCTTGCGCATCAGGCGCATGTATTCCGGCCCCTGCAGCGAGTTGCGCTGCGATGTGCCGCTGTCGTCGACCGGGTAAGGGTAACCCCAGGCGGCCAGACGATTGCTGTCCTCGTAGGTCTGGTCGAGCACGCGCGCCATCCAGCGGCGATCCTGCAGGTGCCCGCCCATCTTTTCGCGATTGGCCATCGCGGCCTTGCGCAGCGCCGGATTGGGATCGACATACCAGACGCCGGTGCCGGCAGCCGCGGTGGCACCCGACGTGCCGCAAAATCCCTTGTCGGCGAGCACGACGCGTGCGCCGCACTCGGCTGCGCTCACCGCGGCCCACGTGCCTGCCGGTCCGCCGCCGATCACCAGCACGTCGGCGTCGAATTCGACCGAACCGCCTGGCGCGGTTCGCTGTTCGGCGCGTCGCTCGTGGACTGTCATCGTTCAGTTCTCCGGGTGGCACCGATTGCTTGCAACGCGCCGCAACAGCATCGTTACGCGCGCAGGCTGCCCTGGCAATTTCAGATATTTGCGCAGACTTGGACGAAGCTTCCCCTGCCGCGGCACGTGGCAGAATATTCATGCGGCGGCGGAGGGGATGTTCCGCTCATCGCAGAAGATCGACACCAGATTTGTTCGCAGATCGCGCAGCGGAGACGGATATTTCTTTTTGCATGCACGCGCCGGCCGTTCGTTTTCATGTGGCCTGACAGGCGATACTTCGTGAGTCGTCTCACCTCAATGCGGGGTCGCCATGTCCGATCGTCAGCTTCATCTCAATGTCAATCTGCTGCACTCCGGCGTCTATGCGTCGGCGTGGCGGCTGCCCGAAAGCGATCCTCGCGCCTGCTTCGACGTCGGCCATTATGTGCGCGTGGCTGAGATCGCCGAGCGCGGCAAGCTCGATGCGATCTTCCTTGCCGACACACCGGCGATCACCGACCGCATCGACTACCGCTCCTTCATGTCGATGGAACCGACGATCGTGCTGGCATCGGTGGCCGCGGCGACCAGCCATATCGGGTTGATCGCGACCGCCTCGACCACCTACAACGAGCCGTATAACATCGCGCGCCGCTTCGCGACCCTGGATCTCGCGAGCGGCGGCCGCGCCGGCTGGAATGCGGTGACCACTGCCGACGCGTCGGCCAGCCGCAATTTCGGCCTCAGCAACGTGCTGGAGCACAAGGCCCGCTACGAGCGCGCCAAGGAGTTCGCCGAGGTCGTCCATGCGCTGTGGGACAGTTGGGAGGACGACGCCTTTGTCGGCGACAAGTCCTCGGCGCGATTTGTCGATACGTCGAAGGTTCATCCGATCGCGCATCGCGGCGCCCATTACGCCGTGGCCGGTCCGCTTAACGTGCCGCGTTCGCCGCAGGGCCGCCCGGTGACCGTGCAGGCCGGTGGCTCGCACGACGGACGTGATCTCGCTGCCGCGCAGGCCGAAGCTGTGTTCACGCTGGCGCAGACGATCGAGGAAGGCGTCGCCTATGCGCGCGATCTGCGCGCCCGCGCCGCGACCTACGGCCGCGCCGGCGACTCCATCGTCATCCTGCCGGGCCTTGCCACAGTGATCGGCAGCACCGAAGCCGAGGCGAGACGGCGGCAGGATGAGCTGTGGGAGCTGGTTCCGATCGAGTACGGCCTGGCGCGTCTCGCGGGCACATTGCAGGTCGATCCTGCGATCCTTGAGCTCGACAAGCCGCTACCCGATCCGCTGCCGCTGCCGGCCAACGCCAACCACACCATGTTCCAGGGCACGGTGAACCTTGCGCGCCGCGGTAACCTCACCGTCCGGCAGTTGTTGCGCGCGCTCGGCGGCGGGGTCGGACACCGCATCATCGTCGGCACGCCCGAGCAGATCGCCAACGACATCGAGGCCTGGTTCAAGGCCGGCGCGGCCGACGGATTCAATCTGATGCCGGACGTGCTGCCGACCGGGCTCGAGGTCTTCGTCGACAACGTGGTGCCGATCCTGCAGCGCCGCGGTCTGTTCCGAACCGATTACGCCGGCACCACCTTGCGTGAGCATTTTGGCCTGCCTCGGCCGATCAGCCGCTTTGCGCGTCAGACGGAAGCCGCCGCAACCGCGTGACGCAGTTACCGCGAGCTCGCCAGCAGTGGTGGGGTGTCATTCGCAGCAGATGACGCTGCGCGGACGCGCGGGATGATCTCCTTCGCAAAGCGCTCCATCTCGGCCTCGAAAGGCTGGAACTGCAGCATGAACAACTCGATGCCTGCGGCATGGAACGCCCCGATTCGGGCGGCCACGTCATCATAGCTGCCGACCAGCCCGGCAGCGGTGCCGCCGTTGCTGCCGATCCGCTCCGACTTCTGCATGGTCTGCATCATCACGACCTTCGGGTCGGTGTTCTGTCGCTGGATCACCTTCATCGAGGCGTCCTTCCGCGACAGCTCAAGCAGCCGCTCATAGGCGGCCTGGGCCTCGGCCTGCGTCTGGCGCGCGATGACGAAGGCGGACAGCCCGAAGCGAAGCGGCGCCGACGTCCGCGGCCGCGCCGCCACGTCGGCAATGAGGCCCGCGACATCCTCGAGCGGCTGACCATTGATGAACCAGACGTCGCCCGTGGTCGGCGACCAAAGCGCGCGCCGGCTCGGATTCGCCGCCGACATAGATCAATGGTCGCGGTCGGTAGAGGCTCGTCGGCCGCAACAGATAATCGCGGACGTCGAAATGCTCGCCCTTGTAGGTCAACCGCTCGCCCTGCATCAGGCGCGAGACAATCGTGATCCACTCGCGGCCATAGGCGTAACGGGCATCGTGCTCGGCAAAGCCGATGCCGGCCTTGTCGAGTTCGGGCCGGTTCCAGGCATTGACCAGGTTGATCGCGAAGCGTCCGCGGCTGATGTTCTCGATCCCGAGCGCGAGCTTGGCGAGAACCACCGGATGATAGAGATAGGGCTTGATGGCCGCGATGATCTCGATCCGGCTGGTCAATGCCGCAACGGCCGCCGCCGCGCTCCAGGCCTCGAGCTGATCGAAATCCTCCCGATGCGGATTGATGGTGTGCTGCGCGATCAGCGTGGAATCGTAGCCCAGTGCCTCGGCGGCAAGCACGAGGTCGCGATTGCGCTCCCACGATGCGTCATACGGCTCCTCCGGATCCTGATAGGCCGCGCGCGAACCATGGACCAGCGCCCAGATGCCAAAGCGAAGCGGTCGTGTCGACATGCCGTCTCTCCGATTTCCCTGACGTTACGTCGGCGTGTTTTCAAAGAAGCACGGCGACAGATCAAGCAGCGGCGCATCAAAAGATTTTCCTTGCCGCGCCGCGCGCGCCGATAAACCAGAAAACTCCGGACGCAGCGACAATTGGAATACGGCTCTATTTCTGTTCGAGAAAATTCGTGGGACAGTTTGCGCGAGATAAACAACGCCTTCTTTCGTGCGGCGACGCGCCGTTCATCGAGAGAACGGCGAACCATGCCGCGCGCGATCAATGATGCTCGCGCGCAATGTTAGACGAGGACAGAACAGACTTGAGCAACCTCGAACAGGCTGCGTCATCGATCGCGTTTGATTCAACGCCGCGCAGCGTTCAAACGGCATCGCCGTCCCGGAAGCCACGAGTAGAGATCGGCCGGCGCGGCATGCTGCTGCTGTCGTGGCTCGCCCCGGTCGTGCTTCTGATCGTCTGGGAATTGCTGGCGCAGGCCGGCTGGCTCTCGCCGCAGGTGCTGCCGGCACCGAGCAAGGTCGTCCGCACGGCATTCAAGCTGGCGACGTCCGGAAGCCTGCTGAACGATCTCGGCGTCAGCCTGCTGCGCGCAACGGCCGGTTTTGCGATCGGCGGCAGCGTCGGATTCGCGCTCGGTATCCTCGTGGGCTTCTCGCGGATCGCGGAGGCCGCGATCGACCGCAGCATCCAGATGATCCGCGCGATCCCGTTTCTCGCCGCGCTGCCGCTGGTGATCGTCTGGCTCGGCGTCGGCGAAGCCCAGAAGGTCTTCCTGGTCGCGCTCGGCGTCGCCTTCCCGATCTACATCAACACCACGCTGGGTATCCGGCAGGTCGACCCGAAGCTGCTCGAGCTCGGCCGCGTCCAGGGCCTCGGGACACTCGAGCTGATCCGGCGCGTCATCCTGCCCGGCGCCCTGCCCTCGATCCTGACCGGTGTGCGCTATGCGCTGGCGACCGCGTGGCTGGCACTGGTGGTCGCGGAGACCATCGGCGCCCAGTCCGGCATCGGCTTTCTCGCCATGGATGCGCGCGAGTTCCTGCGCACCGACGTGATCGTGCTGACGATCGTGATCTATGCGCTGATCGGCGTCGCCGCCGACGGCATCGCGCGCGCCCTGGAGCGACGGCTATTAGCCTGGCATCCGAACTATGGGGGCGCGCGATGACGCTGCACGCCGTGCCCTCACCGGCCGCGATTGCGCCGGCCGTCCTGGTGACGGGACTGCATCGCGCCTATGGCAGCCGCGTGGTGATCGAGAACCTCAACCTGCGCATCGAGCGCGGCGAGTTCGTCGTCCTGCTCGGCGAAAGCGGCTGCGGCAAGACCACGCTGCTGCGGGCGCTGGCCGGCCTTGATGCGATCGACGGCGGGCGCATCACGGCACCACGGCGGCCGGCCGTCGTTTTCCAGGAGCACCGGCTGCTGCCGTGGGACAGTCTGTGGCGCAACGTCTCGCTCGGCCTCAATGCGAGCGACGCCCGTCAGCGCGCCGCCACCGCGCTCACCGAGGTCGGACTCGGCGGCCGTCTCGATGACTGGCCGCGCAACCTCTCGGGCGGACAGGCGCAGCGCGTGGCGCTGGCGCGCGCGCTGGTGCAGGAGCCCGAGTTGCTCTTGCTCGACGAGCCGTTCGCAGCGCTCGATGCGCTGACTCGCATTCGCATGCACGATCTGGTGCGCGAGCTGGTCGCCGTCCATCGGCCCGGCGTGCTCCTGGTCACCCACGACGTCGACGAGGCGATCGCGCTCGCCGACCGCATCCTGGTGATGCGCGAGGGCCGGATCGCGTTCGAGCATCCCATGAAACGTAACGGCGCAGCGCCGATCGCCCGCACCGACCTGCTGGCCGAGCTCGGCGTCGACACCTCTCACCCCATTCCTGCCTGAGGACCACTCAATGTCTATCCCCCGGTTCACCAACCCCACCCGTCGCAGCTTCCTTGGCGGCGCCGCCTTCGGCATCGGCGCGCTTGCCGGCTTTGACCTGTCCGAGCCGGCGCATGCGGCGACCGGCCGCGTCACCGACACGGTGCGTCTGACCTGGGGTTTGAGCGGCCTCAATTTGATTGCCAAGGAGCGCGGCGAGTTCGAGAAGCTGCTGGCCAGGGACGGCATCAAGGTCGAGTGGCTCGGGCCGTTCCCCAATCATGCGCCGACGCTGCAGGCTGTGACCGGCGGCAGCGCCGATTTCAGCTTCGGCGGCAGCACGACGCCGGCACTCGCCGCGATCATCGCCGGCTCGCCGCTGGTGTTCACCCAATTCGTGGTCTACGAGCCGCGCACCACTGCGATCATCGCGCGGGATGACTCTGGCATAAACAAGGTCGAGGATCTCGTCGGCAAGTCGGTGGCGGTGAACCGTTCGGGTCTCGGCGAATTCCTGCTGGTTGCCGCGCTCGAGAAGCACAAGGTCGACCGCTCCAAGGTGACGTTCGTCTATCTCAACCCGCCGGACGCAGCGCCGGCGCTGGCCTCCGGGAAGGTCGACGCCTGGTCGATGTGGAGCCCGGGCGTCGATATCGCGCGGCTCGAATACAAGGCGCACGACATCTTCCTGGAAGGTCGCGATCTCGAGTTCCAGATCGACTACACGTCCTACCTGACCACCCGAAAATTTGCGACCGACAATCCTGCGCTGGTCCGGGCCGTCAACGATGCCTTCCGCGCTGAAGGCAAGTGGATCTCCGCGAACAGCAAGGATGCCGAATACATCGCGCAGAAGGCCGGCAAGTACAGCGACCAGGTCCGCGACCAGTTCATCGCGCTGAACCGGCAGTATCGCTACTTCGCCGCCAACGACGAAAACTTCCTCGCCGAGCTGCAAAGGGCCGCCGACTGGCTGGTCGCGCGCAAGGTGCTCCCGGAGCCGATCAAAGTCACCGACCACCTGGCCCAGCTCTGATCAGTAGCCGTCATATCAATCAACGCCATTTGGGTGATACCAATGAACAAGCCTCTGTCCGCCACCTCGCTGGAGCCTTCCGACCGCCTTCACAGCCGCGCACCCGATATCGACGCGCTGCTCGGCCGCATCGCGGAAGGCGCCGCCGACCGCGAACGCGAGCGCGTCCTGCCGTTCGCGCAAGTCGATCTCATTCGCAAGGCCCGCCTCGGCGCGTTGCGGCTTCCGATCGAAGCCGGCGGCGCCGGCCTGTCGATTCGCGCATTGTTCGAGATCGTCATCGGTCTCGGCGAGGCCGACGCCAATGTCGCGCATATCCTGCGCAACCATTTCAGCGTCGTCGAACGCCTGGTGCGCCGGCCGAAGGACGATCAGCACAGGCAGTGGCAGAAGGCAGTTGCCGACGGCGCGATCATCGGGCTCGCGGCGACCGAGCTCGACACGCCGAAGGTCGGCAATCTCACGCCGAACACGACACTCACTGCCGACGGCGACGACTACCTGCTCAACGGCACGAAATACTATAGCACCGGCACACTGTATTCGGACTACGTCCTCGTTCGCACCGCCGACACATCCGCCACCAATGCAGCCGTGCTGATTCCGGTGAACCGCGAGGGCATTGAGCTGATCGACGACTGGGACGGTCTCGGGCAGCGGCTGACGGCGACCGGCACCACCCACTTCCGCAACGTGCGCGTCAAGCGCCAGGAGGTCGTGTTCGATGCACCGGATACCGGCTACGGCATTCCCTACTCCAACACATTTGCCCAGCTGTTCCTGACCGCGATCAATGCCGGCATCGCGCGCGCCGTGCTGCGCGACGCCAGCGCCCTGGTGCGGACCCGCAAGCGGACGTTCTATTACGCGCCGAGTGAGGTCCCGGCGGACGACCCGCTGCTGCAACAGACCGTCGGTCAGATCGCCAGCAGCGCATTCGCCGCCGAGACCGTGGTGCTTGCGGCCGGGGAGGCGCTCGATGCCGCCACCGACGCCTTCGATGCAGGTGACGAAAGCGCCGTCGATGCCGCGCACAAGGCCGCGCTGCTGTCGGCCAAGGCCAAGATCGTTGCGGACGAATTCGCGATCCGGAGCGGCAGCCTGCTGTTCGATGTCGGCGGCGCATCGGCCACCAAGAAGGCGACCAATTTCGACCGCCACTGGCGCAACGCGCGCACCCTGGCGTCGCACAATCCAAACACCTTCAAGGCGCGCTCGATCGGACAATACGAGATCAGCGGCACGCCGCTACCCGCCAAGGGCTTCTTCTAGAGCCCCACTCCGATCGAATCGGAACGGAGCTCTGGATTGTTGTTTTGATGCGTTTTCTTCACGCGAACCGGTATCCACTTCGCTCGAAAACGCTCTGGCGAGGTCCAATCCGGCGAGGCAATGCAAGGGAGAATCCCGATGAGCAAGCCGGATATTCATCTTGTGGATGCCGACCACGAGATCGAGCGTCAATTTCGCCTTGTCATGCGCCGCCTCCCGGGCGGCGTTTGCATCATCACCGCAGGACAGGGTGAGGACATCACCGGCATGACGGTGACCTCGCTGACGTCGCTCAGCGCCAGCCCACCCCGGCTGCTGGTCAGCATCAACCGGCAGGCATCGTCCTTCGCACCGATCGCCCGCCATCGGCTGTTCGGCGTCAACATCCTCGGCTCCGACCAGCAGGCCCTGGCCGAGCGCTTCAGCAATGGCCGGCTGAAAGGCAGGGAACGCTTCGAGGGCACCGACTGGACCCATGGAGCCTCGGGCGTGCCGTTGCTGCAGCGTTCGCTTGCGATGATCGAATGCCAGGTCGAGGAGATCATCGAGCGGCATTCCCATGGCATCATCGTGGGCCGCCTCGCCAGCATGGAATTGTCGCATCGGCTGTCCGGCCTCACCTACTGGAATGGACAGTATGTCCAGATCGATCACGAGGCCGATCTCGACCTATTGGCCGAAGTCAGCATTCCTCTGGCGCATGTCCGTTAGGGCAGAGAAAGGGTGCAGCATGAAACGCGAATTGCCGCCAGCATCGCCTCCGTCAACGGCCAGCCCGGTCAGCAGACCACCGGGCCGCTGGCAGCTCGACCGGATCGTGGCCGAGCTGCGCACCTCCCGCGAGGAGACCCATAGCATCCGGCGCGACGGCGAGGCACGCCGCGCGCCCTCGCGGGACGCGCTGGAGGCGATCCTCGACGGCCTCACCGAGGCGCTGTTTCCGCGCCACTACGGCCAATCGGACCTCGACGGCGAGAACATCGACTATTTCGTCGGCAACACGCTGAGCACAGCATTGGATTCGCTCAGCGCGCAGATCCATCGCGGCGCGCTGTTCGTCGGCGACGAGCTGGAGCCGGGCTTTGTGCATGAGGAGGCGATCGAGCTGACACGCGCATTCGCCACCCATCTGCCGCCGGTCCGCGGACTTCTGATCAACGATCTGCGGGCGGCATTCGTTGGAGACCCGGCGGCGCGGAATTTTCCCGAGATCCTGATCGGCTATCCGGGGATGACCGCCATCATCCACCATCGTCTTGCACATCTGCTCTACCAGATCGGCGCGCGGCTGGTGGCTCGCCTGATGTCGGAGATCGCCCACACAAGGACCGGCATCGATATCCATCCCGGCGCCCGGATCGGCTCCGGCTTCTTCATCGATCACGGAACCGGCGTCGTGATCGGCGAAACCGCCATCATCGGCAACAACGTCCGGATCTATCAGGCGGTCACGCTCGGCGCGCGGCATTTCCCGACCGACGACGAGGGCCATGTGATCAAGGGCGACGCCCGCCATCCGATCGTCGAGGATGACGTCGTGATCTACGCCGGCGCAACCATACTCGGCCGGATCACGATTGGCCGCGGCTCGACCATCGGCGGCAACGTCTGGCTGACCAAGGACGTGCCGCCGAACAGCATTGTGACGCAGGCCACCGCACGAAACAGCCCGAGCGGCGCCTGAACCACGATCTCATCACGCCGCAACCTGTGCCTTCCATCGCATCAAGCGCCGTTCCAACGCCTCCAGGACCGCATTGAATGCCAACCCGATCACGGTGATCCCGATTATGCCGAAATACATCTGCGGGATCAGGAAGCTGTACTGGCTGTTGATGATGAGATAGCCGAGACCGGCCTTGGCGCCGACCATCTCGGATGCGACCAGCACCAGCATGGCTGACGCACTGGCGAGGCGAATGCCGACAAAGATCGTCGGAAGCGCCGCCGGAAGGATCACCTTGCGGAACAGTTGCTGTGGGGTCGCGCCCATGGTCCGCGCCGACTTGATCAAGAGCGGATCGACCTGCTTCACCGCGGCGATGGTGTTGAGCAGGAGCGGCCAGGCGCAGCTATAGACTACCATCGTGACCTTCGAGAGCTCGCCGATGCCAAGCAGCAGGATGAACACCGGCAGGAGCGCGAGCGGCGCGGTATTGCGGCAAATCTCGATGAACTGGTTGAGCAGATCGCCGAGCCTTGTGTACCAGCCGACGGCCAGCCCGAGCGGGACGAACAACACGACCGACACCAGAAACCCGCTCAGGGCGCGGAGCAGGCTCGCGGAGGCGTCGTCATAGAGCTCGCCGGTTTGCGCGAGCTGCCAGCCTGCGGCGATGACACCAGAGAATGGCGGCAGAAACACCGCGTCGATCAAGCCGAGCCTGGGCGCGGCCTCCCAGATCGCCAGAAGGGCGATCAGCAGCAGGGAGCGGCGCCCGAAAGCTGCCAGACCGCGGGTCGCGGCGCGGGCCGCGCTCACCAGCGGTGACCGCGCCGCCGCCGCTTGCTCGTCTCGCCGTTCATGCGCGAGCTCCAGCAATGTCAGCATCTCCAGGCTAGACATGAGCGACTTCCTTTACTTCACGCTCGACACGGCCTGCGCTGACCCTGCCCGCCGATTGCCCCTGCTGCGCCTTCTGCACCTCCTCGCGGAGCAGGCTCCAGATCTCATGGCGCACGCGGCCGAATTCCGGCAGCGAGCGCACGTCCTCGGCTTCGCTGCGCAAGGCCGCGGGGATATCGACAATCTCCTTGATCCGCCCCGGACGCGACGTCATGACCGCCACGCGCTGGCCGAGCACGATCGCCTCGTCGATGCCATGGGTAATGAAGATGATGGTCTTGCCAGTGGCACGCCAGATCCGCAGCAGCTCGCCCTGCAGCGTTTCGCGCGTCTGGGCATCGAGCGCGGCGAACGGCTCGTCCATCAGCAGCACTTCCGGATCGTAGGCCAGGCTCCGCGCAATCGCGACACGCTGCTTCATGCCGCCGGAAAGCTCGTGCGGGTAACGGTCGGCAAAGCCGGACAGCCCGACCAAGTCGAGGAAGTGCCGCGCGATCTCTCCGCGCTGCTTCGGCTTGAGGCCGGCAATGTCGAGCCCGAACTCGACGTTCTGCACGGCGGTGCGCCATGGAAACAGCGCATATTGCTGGAACACGACACCGCGGTCGCGTCCGGGACCGATGATCGGCCGGCCATCGAGCAGGATGCGGCCGCTGGTCGGCGTTGCGAGCCCGCCGAGCAGATCGAGCAATGTCGACTTGCCGCAACCGCTTGGACCGACCAGGGCAAGGAATTCGCCGGCGCGGACGTCGAACGTGATGTCCTCGAGCGCGGTGAAATGGCCCGCCGGCCGGCCTCCCTCGCCTCGGGTGACGAACTCCTTGCGGACCTTGTCAAAGCTGATCTTGACCGACGTCATCGCGCCTCCGCCGTCTTTCCGGGACGGAAATAGTTGAACTCGTTGGTG
Source organism: Bradyrhizobium sp. USDA 4506 (assembly GCF_054058795.1). Classification (NCBI taxonomy): domain Bacteria; kingdom Pseudomonadati; phylum Pseudomonadota; class Alphaproteobacteria; order Hyphomicrobiales; family Nitrobacteraceae; genus Bradyrhizobium; species Bradyrhizobium sp. USDA 4506. The sequence continues at coordinate 5,541,453 of NZ_JBSSBM010000002.1, forward strand.
TAGGTGTCCGAGGCCTTGATCTGGCCCGGCTTGAGCAGGCCATCCTTGACCAGCCAGTCGACCCAGACCTGCAGCTCAGCATCCGAGATCACGCCGCCCTTGGACGCGACGCCGGTGCTCTTCCAGTACTTGATCGAGGAGGCGTCCTCGTTGCGCTTGCGCTCCGCGATGATCCGGTTGAAGCGAGCCCGCACTTCATCGGGCGGCGCCGTCTGCGCCCACTGGATCGCGCGCGAGATCCCCTCAACCAGCTTGCGGGCGGTGTTCGGATTGTCCTTGATGAACTTCTCCCGCAGCACATAGGCACCGCCGGTGAACTGTCCGAACAGATCGGTATCGTTGAAGAGCGAACGGATCCCGCCACGCTCCAGCGCCTTGTCGCGCAACACGCCGCTGAGCGCGCTCACCTCGACCTGCCCTTGCCGCAGCGCCTGCTCGCCGGTAACGGGTGGGACCGCCACCAATGTCACCTGCTTGGTCTCGCCGGCGCTAAGACCGTTCCGCGCCAGATACTCACGCAGCACGAACTCCAGATGGGCGCCAAGCGTATTGACCGCGACCTTCTTGCCGATCAGGTCACGGGCCGTCTTGATCGGACTGTCATCCTTCACATAGTAGCCGTAATAGGTGTTCGCGTCGGAGCCGTAGTAGCCGACCACCGCCTTGATCGGTGCCTTGGCCGCGATCAGCTTGATAATCGCGCCATAGAAAGCGCCGCCGACGTCGATGTCGCCGGTGACGACGGTCTGGATGTCCTGCGGTCCGCTGATGGTGTTGCCGACCCATTTGAGCTTGAGCGGCGCGAGGTAGCCGAGGTCCTCGGCGAGCTCGGTGAACGTCACCTGCCCGGCCCAGCCTTGATAACGGATCTCGGTCTTCTCGAGCGGTGGCTCGGCGAAGGCCGAAGCGATCAGGCCCAACGCAAAGACGCCGGCCAGCAGCAATCGCGCCGCCCGGCGCGCAGCGGCTCGCCGCGCGCGCAGAATTCGAATGATGGCATTCATTGTGTTGCTCCAATAGGCGACATGCTCAGGCTGCCTTCGCCGCTTGCGGCTTCGGCGATTTGATCCGCGTCACGCTGTGGCGGCCGTCGACGCTGACCGGAACCTCGCCGTCGATGGTGGCGCGGCGCACCACACGATGCTGATCGCCGTAGTCATTGACGGCGTAGTGCTGGGTCGCGCGATTGTCCCAGATCGCGACGTCTCCGGCCCGCCAGCTCCAGCGCACGGTATTCTCCGGAGCCGTGATGTGGGACTGGAACAGATCGAACAGCTTCTGGCCGTCATATTTCGGCAGGCCGACAAAGCGCTGGACGAAATTGCCGAGCACCAGCGTGTGCTCGCCCGTTTCGGGATGGACGCGCACGACCGGATGCTCGGTCTCATAGATCGTCCCGGTGAATACCTCGTCGAAATGCTTTCTGTCGGCGTCGGTGGCGCGAGACTTCACCGCGTAACCATAGGCATTGCTGTGAACCGCCCAGAGCTCGTCGGCGAGCTTGCGCAACGGCGGAGGCAGATCGAGATAGGCGGCCGCCGTGTTGGACCAGACGGTGTCACCGCCATAGGGCGGGATCACCACACCGCGCAGCACCGAGATCTTCGGATAGGCATCGACGAACGTGACGTCGGTATGCCATTGGTCCGCGCGGCCGCCACCACGCCCCGAGTCCAGCTCGAGGATCGACGACGTACCCTTGCTCGGGCCGACGGTCGGATGCGGCACCAGTTTGCCGAGCCTGACCGCGAAGCGCTCCTGCTCGGCGTCGTCGAGGTGCTCCTGGTCGCGGAAGAAGATCACCTTGTGCTCGAGCAGCACCTGGTTGACAGCACGGATGACCGCGTCGGGAAGGTCACCCGACAGCTTCACATTCTTGATCTCGGCACCAAGCCGGGCGGCACGCTTGACGATGTCGGCGCGCGGAATGACGTTGTCGATGGTGGTCGTCTTGCTCATGATGTTGGTCTCGTCGCCGCGATCCCCTGGACAAGGCTCCGCCATGCGCCGGTCGCGGAAACGACGGCGGAGATCAATGATGTGGTCGTGATCCTCGCTATTCCGCCGCGACGGGCTGCGGCGGTCGCCAGACAGCCGGTGCATAGAGCTCGGCGGTGAAATCCTCCGCGATCTCTCCGTTGATGCGCGCCTCGTGAGATGCAAGGTCGGCCAGGAACAGATCGCGGCTGACCCTGGCCGTGATCCCCGGAATGTCGCGCTTGAAGCTTGGAACGTCGCCGATCGGCAGGCCGAAGCTGACAAATGCTGCCGGGTTGAAGACGTGAATGTCCTTCAGATACGGCGCGCGGCCCGGAACTTTCTCCAGATACTCGTGCCCGGACCCGAGATAAGGATAGGCCGCCAGGCGATCGTCCTTTTCGTCGTCAGGCGGCACGAAGCGATCTCGCCACAGAAGGATTTCGTCGGCGAAATCGCCGAGCTCTGACTGCGCGCCCAGATCGACGGAATAGCCAGTTCCCGCAATCGCGAAATCGAACGCGAACTCGCCCTGCGGAGTGATGGCGACCGGCCGCACCCCCTTCAATTGCGCCGAGGTCCAGGGTGCGCCCAGGTGCAGATGAAAATTGGGGAAGGCTACCGCGCGCGAGATCGCATCCGGCGGCGGGGTCGACCCAGCCTGCCTGAACCGAATCGCTTGATGCCAGCGCACCGCGTCGGGCAAGCTGCCATAGTTGTCATAGGCTCCCGGGTAGCCGCGGATCCGAATGACCGGCAACGCGGCCAAGGTTTCCCGGCGTGCAAACAGATGAACATCACGCGCTCCGGCCTCAAGGGCTGCGGCCGCCGCATCGAAGGCCGACGCAGCACTCCCGATCACCGCAACGGAAAGACCTCGCAGCGTCCTGAAATCGATCTTCTCCGATGTATGCGCACGGAATCGTTTCGGCAGGACACGCAGCGCGTCGGGGACATAAGCGCCCCCGCTACCCGCAAAGCCGGTTGCGAGCACCAGCTTGCGCGTGGTCTCGATGGTCGTGACCCCGCTCCGCTCCAGATGTAACCGCAAATGATCGGCTGCAGGCTCGATGCGGAGCAGCCGCGTACCGTAACGAATGCCGGCGCCTGTCACGCGGCGATACCAGTCGAGATAGGCCGCCCAGTCGAGCCGCGGAATCCGATCGAGCGCGTCGAAGGCCGCCGCGCCATGGCGCGTTTCATACCATGCTTGGAAACCGAGACCGGGCAGACCGAGCTCCGGACCTGGAAGCGTCTTCGGGGTGCGAAGCTTGTGCATTCGCGCGCTCGTCAGCCACACGCCGGCCTTGCTGGCGTCGGCGGCGGCATCGATCACCGAGACCTTGCCGATCCCGGCGCGCCGAAACGCAAACGCGAAGGCCGCGCCGGACTGGCCACCGCCGACCACGACGACGTTGTGATCGATTCCGTCGCGATCAGGCACCCAGTTCTGTGGGTCGGCCCCGATCAGCCGGAGGGCCTCGCGGGCGACGCTGTCGGGATCGGATTGCGGCATGAATGACCACCTCGCTTTGACGTTACAAATCGTAAAAGCGATCGACATTCAGTCAATGAAACGAAACCAGCTTTGTTTTTGATAGCAGGCAATGTTCGCGTCGTGGACAACGCGGGCATTGAAATATTTGCGATGATCGCCGCCTGACCGATCATCTCATGTGCATTGCGACGTGCGGGATCGGCGCGATCGATCGGGAGAACTTCCCAAATCATACGTCGCCGGGATCGGCGCGATCGCAGTCATCTCCGGTGAACGACGAACTCGTCACGTTCATGCTCGCTTGCCGTGCAACAACGCAAATTCATTTCACCGCCGCCGACATAGAGTCTGACGCAGCGCACGCGCCTGACGTCGACGCGCGGCGAGCAACGATGGATCTCTCGAAATGCCGCGAACTGCTGGCAACATCAGCCTTGAACACGATACCCCGGAGCTCGCCCGCTCCTATGATGAAGCGGGACTCGTTCAATTTCGCCACGGCAAGTTCCTGATCGGGCCGCTCGCCATCAAGACCGGCGAGCACGTGCTCGACATCGGGACGGGAACCGGCCGACTTGCGGAATTCGTCGCCGGACTGGTCGGTCCGGACGGCCGCGTGATCGGTATCGATCCACTTGCCGGCCGCATCGAAATTGCGCGCCTTCGGCAAGGGGATAACCTCCAGTTCGCCACCGGGCGCGCCGAAGAACTGTCGCGCTTCGACGACGCGCAGTTCGACGCGATCTATCTCAATAGCGTCTTCCATTGGATCTCCGACAAGGATCGCGCGCTGCGGGAGATCCGGCGCGTACTCAAGCCCGGCGGCCGCCTCGGGTTGAATGTGCAGGATCCGTCCAGGCCGCACCAGTCGCGCCTGCTGCTTCGTCGCGCCATCATCGAGGCGGGTCTTGCCGGCGATCGCCAGGACTCGAACCCGGTGCTCGGATCGACCGACGAGGAGCTCAAATCGCTGTTCGCGGCACACGGCTTCGCCGGCTACCGCAGCGAGCTGCGCGCGCTGATCGATATCCACGACGATGCGGCATCGCTGCTGCAGTGGTCGGAAGCGAGCGCATTCGGAAATTTCCTCGAAGCGTTCACCTCTCACGAGCGCGAACTGGTGCGCCGCACCTTCGCGCGCCTTGTCGAAGAACAGCGCACGCCCGAAGGTTTGAAGCTGGAGCGCTACCTGCGCTTCGCGTTTGCGCACAAGGCGCCGTCCCACCAATAATAATCAGCAAAACTCACGAGATCCGAGATGAGCAAACGACAGCTTTCCCTTAACCTCTTTATTTATCCCGGCGGCCATCACGAGGCGGCGTGGCGCTACCAGGGGTCTGCGGCGGATCGCATCCTTGACGTCAGCTATTACCAGGAGCTGGCGCAGCGTGCCGAGGCGCAGAAATTCGACGCGATCTTCTTCGCCGACGGCCCCGCGCTCGCCGACAATGTTCGCTACGCACAACGCTTCCGGTTCGAGCCGATCACCTGGCTGGCCGCGATCGCCGGCGCCACGAAACGGATCGGCCTGATCGCGACCGCGTCGACGACCTATACCGAGCCCTACAATCTGGCCCGCCTGTTCGCCTCACTCGATCACCTCAGCGGCGGCCGGGCCGGCTGGAACATCGTCACGACCAGCACGGCACAGGCGGCGCAGAACTTTGGCTTGCCCGAGCATCCACCTCACCACGAGCGCTACGAGCGGGCGCGGGAATATATCGATGTCATCACGCGGCTGTGGGACAGCTGGGAAGACGACGCCGTGGTGAACGACCCCGCATCCGGCATTTTCGCCGATACGGGAAAGATCCATCCGATCGATCACGTCGGAAAGCACTTCCGGGTGCGCGGTCCGCTCAACATCTCGCGGACACCGCAGGGACGGCCGGTCTATGTCCAGGCGGGTTCGTCTGATGACGGACGCGCCTTTGCCGCGCGCTATGCCGAAGCGATCTTCACCGCGCATCAGACGCTGGCGAGCGCCCAGGAGTTTTATGCGGACATCAAGCGGCAGGCACGCGCGTTCGACCGCAGCCCCGATCAGGTCAGGATCCTGCCGGGCATCAGTCCGTTCATCGCCAGCACGCAGGCCGAAGCCGACCTGTTGCAGGACGAGTTCAACGAGCTGATCCAGCCGGAATACTCGTTGACCCAACTTCGCCAGATGATCGGGCTCAACCTCTCCGGCTTCGACCTCGACGGTCCCTTTCCGCGCCACCTGATCGACACCGGCAGCGCCCGCGGGGTCGCCAGCCGTTTCAAGCTCGTGGTCGAGATCGTCGATCGCGAGCAGCCGACCATCCGCCAGCTCGTGCAGCGTCTCGCCGGGGCGCGCGGCCACTGGGTGATCGCGGGCCCGCCGGAGAAGATCGCCGACAACATCCAGACCTGGTTCGAGAATGGCGCGGCCGACGGCTTCAACGTGATGCCGCCCTGGCTACCCGGCGGGTTCGATATCTTCGCCGAGCAGGTCGTGCCGATCCTGCGCAAGCGCGGCCTGTTCCGCGACGAGTACAGCGGCACGACGCTGCGTGACCATTACGGACTGAGCCGGCCGCAAAGCCTATTTTCCGGATCGATCAAGGCGATCGCCTGACGTGATCGAAACCGCCGACCCCGCGTCGGCCGGATCGCTATTTGCCCACAGCCTGAGGATTTGAGAATTCAATGACCACTGCGCGCGTCCTGTTGCTTTCGACCCTGCTCATTCTCGGTGCTCTGACCGGCGCCGCCCTGCACGCGGAGACATCAGCCAAATCCGATCTGAAAGTCGGCTTCGTGCCGGGCCCCTACATCGACGAATTCAAGGTTGGCGTCGCGCCGGAACTCGAGAAGAAGGGCTACCGTATCCGCTATGTCGAGTTTTCGACCGGGCTGGAAGCCAATAATGCAGTGTTCAAGGGCGAGATCGACGCCAACGTCATGCAGCACACGATCTTCCTGAACTCGTACAACGAGCGGCAGCAAACCGACCTCGTCGGCATCGTCCACGTCCCGACGCCCCCGATGGGGCTTTACTCGAAGAAGCACCCGGTCGGCTCGCCGATCAAGCCCGGTTCGACCGTGGCCGTGCCCAACGATCCCGTCAATCTGCAGCGTGCGCTCTGGATCCTGCGCGATCTCGGCCTCGTCGAGATTCGCGACTCCAAGCCGGTCGATGTCAGCGAACTCGACGTGATCAAGAACCCCGGCGGCATCAAGATCGTGCCGCTGGAAGCGGCACAGGCGCCGCGCGCGCTCGATGACGTTGATTTCGCCGCCATCCAGGGCAACTTCGCGATCTACAGCGGCTTGAAGCTGACCAATGCATTCGCCCTGGAGAAGATGACGACGCCCTATATCAATGTGGTCGCGGTGAAGCAGGCCAATGCGGGCTCGCCGTGGGCGCAGGACATCGTCGCCGGCTACAAGTCACAGACATTCAAGACCGCGATCCTGTCCGACCGCTTCTATGACGGGTTTACCTTGCCGGATTACTTGAAGCGCTAGACCCAGCCACCATCCACGATATGGCTCTGGTTGGTGCAGGCACCGCTGTCATCGGCGGCAAAGAACAGCACGACGCGGGCGATATCATCAGGCACGAGTTTGCGCTTGAGGCATTGGCGCTGCATCAGCTCGGCCACGCCTTCAGACGTCAACCACAGATCCTGCTGCCGCTGGGTCATGATCCATCCGGGCAGGATGGAATTGACCCGTATGTTGTGCGGCCCGAGATCGCGGGCCAGCGCACGGGTGAGGCCCTGAACGGCTGATTTGGCCGTTGTGTAGCAAGGCATGTTGCCCTGGCCGATCACCCAGCTCACCGAGCCGATGTTGACGATCGAACCGCCCCCTGCCTGCTTCATGTCCGGCGCGACCGCCTGGGCGCTGAAAAACTGGTGCTTCAGGTTGACGGCGATCCGCTCGTCCCAGAATTCCGGTGTGACGTCCTCAATCGCGTGACGGTCGTCGCGGGCCGCATTGTTGACCAGGATGGTGACCGGCCCGAGCGCCTCGCGGATGCCGGCGACCGCGCGCCGCAGCGCGCCGATGTCGCGCAGATCGGCATGTTCGAAGTGCACGCGGGCTTGTGCCCCGAGATCGGACAGCAGCTGCTCCGACGACGTCAGATCGATATCGATGAATCCGACCCGCGCGCCCTGGCCGATGAACCGGCGGACGATCGCCTCGCCGATGCCGGAACCGCCGCCGGTGACCAGTACGGTCCGGTCCTTGAGACTTGGATAGATGGCGCCCTGCATTGGCATCCTCTCGATATTGGCGCCTGAAGGCGTCGGTTGCGTTGCTGCGGCTCAGGCAAAAGGGCCACAGATTCCGAGGTTCACTCGGTTGTCTCCATGAGGCTGCGGTCCACGACCCGCAGCGTCCGCCGCACCATGCCGTCGACGATGGTCGCCGACTCGCTTGGACGCACATATATTGCCGTGGACTTGAGCAGCCACGGCAGCACCGCCTGGTCGAGCCTCTCCTCATAGGCACTGCGCATCATGTCGAATGCCTGCAGGCCGGGACCTGCGAGGATGACATGATGCGGGCGCAGCACCGATATCGTCGTGGCGACCGCTTCGGCAAGCGCGTGACCCGCCTGCTGGAACAAGTGCTCGAGACGGGAATCGCCGCTCCGCGCCCGATCGCGCAACAGAGCCATCTGCGCCTCGGACGGTTGCTGCGACGCCGCCGGCGGCAGGTCGAGAAAGGTGCGGGCATCGCGGTAAAGCGCATAGTCGGCAAGATGGGCCTCGATGCAGCCGCGCTGACCGCAGCGGCATTGCGGGCCGTTCAGCGCCAATTTGACATGACCGATCTCACTGCCCGCGCCGGCACCCCAGCGCGCTTCACCGTCGACAATGATGCCCATGCCGACGCCGTGGCCCACCATGATCGTGGCCGTGAGGCCCTGCGCCAGTGCCGGTTCGGCGGCAGCGAGGGACAGCGCGACCGCGACCGCGTCGTTCGCCATCACGACTTCGACGGCGAACGCCTGGTGGATCGGCTTGGCAAGATCGACGTCGGTGATCGACAGCGCCGGGCTCCACAGATGCCGGCCGGTATCGCCGTCGACGATGCCCTGCAGCGCTATTCCGATTCCGAGCAAGCGATGTCGCGGCGTGGCGGTCGCCTCAAGCATGGCGTCGATCTGTGCGATCACGAGCTCGCATAGTGCGCTTGCATCGAGCGCGCGCGTCGCGAGTTCAAGTCGCGATTGCGCCAGGGCGGAGCCGCTGAAATCGGCGATCAGTGTCTCGACCAGATTCATGCGCAGCGAGACCGCGATGATGCGGCCAAATTCGGGATTCAGGGTCAGCAGGACTGCCGGCCGGCCGCGGCGACGGCCACCATCCGCGTCCTCTTCGTCGGCGTCGTCGGGCCACAGCGTCGCCGCATCTGTCTCGGCTTCGCACAGCAGGTCCTCCGCCATCAGCTTCGACGTGATGGCCGAAATGGCGGGGAAGCTCAGGCCCGTGCTGCGTGCGAGCTCGACCCGCGGCAACGGCCCCTGGCGTCGCAGTACCTCGACGAGACGGCCGGGGTTCGATCCGCGGGCCAGGCTCGAAGCACGTCTCAACGGCTCGGGCTGTTCGTTCATATTGCGCTTTTTAATTCGCTTGATGAAATTATTCAACGGAGGCTACTCGTTTGTGGGTCAAAAAGCGCGGATAGCGACTGAAAAACATCACTCCCATACTATTATTGGCTGAAGGCGTTATCATGAACATCCTTGACTGGACATTTTGTCGCGCTAATTTATTAGTTACGTGAATAAAATAAGGCGTGAAAAGCGCCGGGCGTGAAATCCCCTCACCGGGGGTGTCGACAGGGAGGTGCATATGAATGTCTCAACCAGAAAATTGATCGTGCCGCTCATGGCGGGCGCTGCCGCGCTCGCCATGGCGACGGGGGTAGCACAGGCACAGCAGAAAAAGACCATCGCGCTGGTGACCAATGTCGCGGCCGACTTCTGGACCATCGCGGGCCGTGGGCTTGAGAAGGCGCAGAAGGAGCACCCGGACTACAATATCGAATTGATTGTCACCAATGAAGGGACGGCGGCCGGCCAGCGGCGCGAACTGGACGATCTGCTGGTGCGCGGCGTCGCCGGTATCTCGATCTCGGTCGACGATGCACCGCATGCAACCGAAGAACTCAACAAGGTTGCCGCCAAGACCGTGCTGATCACCACGGACAGCGACGCGCCGCAGAGCAATCGCCTCGCCTATATCGGCACCGACAACGTCGCGGCGGGGCGACAGGCCGGCGAGGAGATCAAGAAGGCGCTGCCGAACGGCGGCAAGATCGCACTGTTCGTCGGAACGATGGACGCCGACAACGCCCGCGAGCGGGTGCAGGGCATCAAGGAAGCGATCGCCGGCACCAAGGTCGAACTGGTCGACGTGTTCACCGACCAGGTGGACTTCGCCAAGGCCAAGGCGAACATGGAGAACGTGCTCGTCAAATATCCCGACATCGCGCTGCTGTCCGGCCTATGGAGCTACGAGACGCCGCTGATCTATGACGCGGTAAAGGCCGCAGGCAAGGCCGGCAAGGTCAAGATCGTCGGCTTCGACGAGGACCAGCGGACGCTGCGCGGCATTTCCGACGGCACGATCGAATCCACGGTCGTGCAGCAGCCCTACGAGTTCGGCTATCTCTCCGCCACCAACATCATCAAGACGCTGAACGGCGACAAGTCCTGGATTCCGAAGGACAGCAAGCTGATCGTGCCGACCAAGGTGATCAGCAAGACCAACGTCGCGGAGTTCGCCGCACATCTGAAGGAACTGCTCAAGAAGTAACTTCAGTCGGCTTCAACGCCCGGCCGCCACAGGCCGCCGGGCGTTGTGCAGGAGGACATGCCGAATGGCGGAAACGCTGCTGGAACTCAGCGGAATCAGCAAGACCTATCCCGGCGTCAGGGCGCTCGACGACGTCAATTTGCGCGTCAATCGCGGCGAGGTGCTGGGCCTGATCGGCGAGAACGGCGCCGGCAAATCGACGCTGATGCGCGTGCTGGCCGGCGTGATCGCGCCGAGCACCGGCGTGATCCGCATCGGCGGCACCGAGCACGCCCGGATGACGGTGACCGAGGCGACGCGATGTGGCATCGCCTTCGTGCACCAGGAACTGAACCTGTTCGAAAATCTCGACGTCGCGGCCAATGTCTTCATCGGACGCGAGAAGCTGGCCGGCGGCCCGCTGAAGCTGGTGGACAATGCGCAGATGCACGCCCGCGTGATGCCCCTGCTGGAACGGCTGGGCGCCGATTTCACGCCGGGCACGCTGGTCGAGAATTTGTCGATCGCGGAGCGCCAGATGGTGGAGATAGCCAAGGCGCTCTCGATCGACGCCCGCGTCATCATCATGGACGAACCGACCTCCAGCCTGACGATTTCGGAGACGGAGCGGCTGCTCGAGGCGATCGCCGACCTGAAGACGCACGGCATCTCGGTGATCTACATCTCTCACCGGCTCGGCGAGATCATGAGCTGCGCCGATCGCGTCGTGGTGCTGCGCGACGGGCGCACGGTGGGGCAATTGGCGCGCGACGAGCTCAGCCACGCCGGCATGATTAGGCTGATGATCGGCCGCGACCTGAAGGCGCTATATACACCGCCGTCCTGCACGCCGCAGCCGGGCGGCTGCGATATCGCCGGCGTCGTGACCACTGCCTTTCCCGACCGACAGATCAATCTGTCGGTGCGGCGCGGCGAGATCCTCGGCCTCGCCGGGCTCGTCGGCGCCGGCCGCACCTCGCTTGCCCGCGCGGTGTTCGGCGTCGATCCGCTGCTGGGCGGCGAGATCCGGATCGACAACGCGCCGGTCGGCGTCGCCTCGCCGCGGGACGCGATCAGGCAAGGGATCTACCTGGTGCCGGAGGATCGCAAGAAATCCGGTCTGGTGCTGGAACTGCCGATCCGGGAGAACGTGACGCTCGCGAGCCTGCTGGATCATGCGCGGATGTGGCTGGTCAACGGGGCGGCCGAACGCAGAATCGCCAAAGACCAGGCCAGGCGGCTGTCCATCAAGGCGCCGAGCATCGACATCGAAGCCGCGACGCTCTCCGGCGGCAACCAGCAGAAAGTAGTGCTGGGCAAGTGGCTCTCCATGCAGCCGCGCGTGATGTTCTTCGACGAGCCGACCCGCGGCATCGACGTCGGCGCCAAGAGCGAGATCTACGCGCTGATGCGCAGCCTCGCCGACCAGGGCGTCGCGATCGTGATGATCTCCTCGGACATGGAGGAAGTCATCGGCGTCTCCGACCGGGTGGCGGTGATGCATGAAGGCAGTGTCAGCGGCGTGATCGAGCGCAACCAGTTCAGCGAGTACAACGTGTTGAGGCTGGCGGTCGGCCAAGCACTCGAAACCATGGAGGCCGCTGCGCCATGATGAAGAAGGAACTCGGCCTGTTCTTGCTGCTGGCGGTGATCTCCGCCATCACCGGCGCGATCAATCCGGCCTTCCTGTCGGTCGTGAATCTGCTGAACATGGCCAATCTGATCGGCCTGTTCGGCGTGTTCGCGCTCGGTGAAGGCCTCGTCATCATCACCGGAGGAATCGATCTTTCGCTCGGCTCGATGTTCGCGCTACTCGGCGTCATCTTCGTCGACCTGCTGACGACCTATCAGGTGCCCTGGCCGTTCGCGCTGGTGCTGGTCCTGATGGGCGGGCTTGCGCTGGGCGGCATCCAGGGCTTCCTGATTACGCGGCTGAAAATGCAGCCCTTCATCGTGACGCTGTGCGGGCTGCTGATCTATCGCGGCGCCGCGCGCTATTACACCAGCGATTCGACGCGCGGCTTTGGCTACGGCGACGAGGCGAGCACGCTGAGCAATATCGCCTCCGGCAATATTGCGGGCATCCCGAACACCTTCATCTTCCTGATCATCCTTGCGCTGATCCTCGGCGTGCTGTTGCACCGCTCGGTCTACGGGCGCTGGCTTTATGCCGTGGGCAAGAACGAGGAAGCGGCGCGCTTCTCCGGCATCAACACCAACCTCGTGATCGCCACCGCCTACGTCATCAGCGGCGGGCTCGCCGGCGTCTCGACCGTGATGTTCGTGTTCTACACCAACTCGGTTTCTCCGAGTTCCTTCGGCAACTTCTACGAACTCTATGCGATCGCGGCGGCCGTCCTCGGCGGCTGCAGCCTGCGCGGCGGCGAGGGCTCCATTCTGGGCATCGTGCTCGGGACGGCGTTGCTGCAGGTGCTGCAGAACCTCGTGAACATCCTCGGCATTCCCAATTCGCTGAACTTCGCGGTGATGGGGACCGTGATACTGATCGGCGTGCTGGCGGATCAGCAATTGCAGGCCCGTCGACGGCGCAAGGCCGTGCTCGCAGGCCTCGCCCGCACTGCGCCAAGATCGAAGGAAAGCACAATTCTGCAAGGCGCGGCTTCGCATAGCGCGGCTGCGTTGCCGACGACGACGGGCGATCAGGCATGACAACTCGAAAAGGAAGAACCCGGACCGGGAATATGGTCGCGGCGGCTTGAGTAGAGGAACGAGGGGAAGGAGTCCTAGGCGCAAGATCAATCAAGCTCGCGGCGCTCGTATCCAAATTGGCGCAGCAGGCCTGGCCCAGCTGAGCCGCAGGCAGACCCCTCGCCGCCGTCTTGAAGGGCTTTGCGCGCGCACGAATTCTATCTCTGGTTGATGGATCGATGCACTGAAACGATCGCGTTCCCCGCTGAAGGGCTTTGGGCGGGAACGTGGCACAAAAATAGACAAAGCCGGAGACGCTGGGAGTGCAGAAAATGTCACTTAGGTCTGTAGACACCGCGCGGGCGTGCGGCGTGGGGATCGCGTTGTTATCTCTGTTCAGCGGCGGCGGCGCGCATGCGGCCGATCTCATGACGAAGGCTCCGCCGGTGCCTTACACCGAGACCGATGATTTCTGGACAAGACCATATCTGTTCGGCGATCTCGGCAGGACGCAACTAAAGGAGCGAGGGATCTCGCTGGCCCTGACGCTGGGCGACGAAGCCGTCGGCAATTTGTCGGGCGGCAACAGGAACACCGCGACCCAAGCCGGACAGCTTTTCTTTCAGGCCAAGTTCGACATGGCAAAACTTGCCGGCATCCAGGGCGGCACGGTTGGCCTCACGCTGGTCGACCGCTTCGGCCGCAACCTGAATGACGAGGCGGGAATTCCGGCGCTGCAGCTGACCAACGAAGTGTTCGGCCGCGGCAGCATTCTTCGCCTGACCGAACTCTACTACTCGCAGAAGCTGTTCGATGATCGCCTTGAGCTCAAGGGCGGCCGTCTTCCGGTCGGCTCCGACTTCTTCTTTGGCCTCTGCGAGTTCATCAACCTGACCTTCTGCGGCGGCCAGCCCGGCAACATCCAGGGTGGCTACATCTACAATTGGCCGGTGAGCCAATGGGCCGGTGTGGTGCACTACAACTTCGCCAAGGAATGGCAGCTCTCGGTCGGCGTCTACGACGCCAACCCGAACTACCTGACGACGTCGGACTCCGCGACTTACTTCCTGCCGGGTGTCCCCGGCTCTAGCCCCGCCTCGGGCGTTCTGGTGCCGGTCGAGGTGGTCTGGGCGCCGAGCGGTCCGTTGAACGGGACCTGGAGATTTGGCGGCTGGTATGACAGCGCATCGACAATTGATGGCGGCCTGCCGGGGATCATTGCGATCTCTCCGGGCACCGGCGGCGTCTCGGACCAGAATCTCGGAGATTCGCGCGGTCGTTATGGCGTCTATGAATCGATCCTGCAGCGGCTGACGGTTGAAGGTCCCAAGGCACAGGGCTGGTACACCTTCCTCAATACGACCGTCGCCGACCACCGCACGTCGTACCAGGATTACCAGATTGCATTCGGCTTCAGGCACACCGGAACGTTCGCCTCGCGCCCGGAGGACGAAGTCGGCTTTGCGGTCGGTACGACCCATGTGAATACCGCTGCGCTCACGCCCAACGCCGGAGGAAACGAAGTTCCGATCGAAGCCTGGTACGGGTGGCAGGCGACGGGCTGGATGAACCTGAAGTTCGACGCCCAGTATGTGATGCATCCTGGCGGGCGCGGGTACAATGCCGCCGGCGTGAAGACCGACAACGCCTGGATTCTCGGTCTGCGCACGCTGGTGCACTTCTGAGCGGAGGTGGCCAGCATGCTTGAGCAAAGCCAGCCATGGTAACCCCTCACGACGCCGGGCTAGCAGTCCTGGAGTTGAAGGGCATCGGCAAGGAGTTCGGCGCCATTCGCGCGTTGCATGGCGTCGACCTCCGCGTGTCGCCCGGCGAGGTGGTCGGCCTGATGGGCGACAACGGCGCCGGCAAGTCGACGCTCGTCAAGATCATTGCCGGCAACTTTCCGCCAAGTCACGGCGAGATCCGCTTTGAAGGCAAGGCGGTTGATTTCGCCCGTCCGATCGATGCCCGTGCGGTCGGCATAGAAGTGGTCTATCAGGACCTCGCACTCGCCGACAATCTCACGGCGGCGGCCAATGTTTTCCTCGGCCGCGAGCTCAAGCGCAAGCTTGGTCCATTCGCCTTGCTCGACCACAAGACGATGGCAGCGCGCGCGCTGGAGCTGTTCGGCGAGCTGCGCTCCGAGACCCGCCCGCACGATCTCGTCAAGCAGATGTCGGGCGGCCAGCGCCAGGCGGTCGCGATCGCGCGGACGCGGCTCTCCAACGCCAGGCTGGTGATGATGGACGAGCCGACCGCCGCGATTTCGGTTCGCCAGGTCGAGCAGGTCCTCGGCCTGATCCATCGCCTGAAGGAACAGGGCGTCGCGGTCATGCTGATCTCGCACCGCATGCCCGACGTGTTCGCTGTCTGCGACCGCGTCGTCGTCATGCGGCGCGGCGAGAAGCGCGCCGACAAGGCGATCGGCGACACCAGCCCCGAGGAAGTCACCTCCCTCATCACGGGAGCGAAGGAGGCTGCGTGATGGCCACGCCCCTGGAATCTCCCCTCACCTTCACCAATGTCGGCAAGGCCAGATGGTGGCGCAGCGGCCTGTTCGCCTCGCAGACCGGCTACGTCCTGCTGGCGCTGGCGGCGCTGTTCGTGCTGATGAACTTCGCCAGCCCCTATTTCCTGACCGCAGGCAACATACAGAATGTGGCGAAGAACTTTTCCTTCATCGCCATCGCCACGCTTGGCATGACCTTCGTCATCATCACGGGCGGCATCGATCTCTCGGTCGGCTCCGTGATGTGCTTTTCAGCGATGACCACCTCAATGGTGATGACGCACGTCTCGACACCGGGCATGCCCGGCGCGGAGTGGTTCGTGCATTTAGCCCCTGACGGCAAGACCGTGATTGCCAATATGCCCGGCTTGATTCTGCTCGTCTCGGTTCTGGCGGGGCTCGGCGTCGCGCTGATTGTCGGCCTCGTCAATGGCTTCTGCATCGCGGTGCTTGGACTGTCGCCGTTCGTCACGACGCTCGGCATGCTCTCGATCGTGCGCGGCCTCGGCTACGTCGTCTCCAACGGCCGCGGCAGTTTTCCCGGCGGCCCCGACGCCGAATATTTCTACACGCTGACATCCGGCGTTGTGTTCGGCATGCCGGCGCCGTTCATCTATCTCGTGGTTCTCGCGCTGGCGATGGCGGTCGTGCTGCATCACACTGGTTTCGGCCGCCACGTCTTTGCCGTCGGCGGCAACGAGAAGGCGGCCGCGCTGACCGGCATCTCGGTCGTCCGGGTGAAGATCGAGATCTACGTGATCTGTGCGCTCGCGGCGGGTCTGCAGGGCATCATCGTCTCGGGCTGGCTGGGATCGGCGCCGGCGAACATGGCCACATCCTATGAGCTCAACGTGATTGCGGCCGCTGTCATCGGTGGCGCCAATCTCGCGGGCGGCGCCGGCGGCCCGCTCGGGGCCATTGTCGGCTGCGTGCTGCTCGAGGTGATCCGCAACGGCCTCGTGCTCGCGCAGGTCAACTCGTACTGGCAGCAGACCCTGGTGGGCGTGATCATCATCGCCGCGGTGCTGGTCGATCGTCTCCGGTCGCGCATGGCCTGAAGAGTTCGTCCTGGAGGATCATGGATGTCCGCCTATCCGCCTCCCGGAGCCGCAGATTTGAACGGATAGGCACGATAAGAAATGTGGAGGGAAACAATGAGAAAGGCACTTCTGGCCGCTGCGGTCCTCGCCATGATGGCAACGCCTGGCCTGGCCCAGAGCTACAGATTCGTGATCGTGCCCAAGGCCATGAACAACCCGTTCTTCGATTTCGCGCGCGACGGCTGCCAGAAACGCGCCAAGGAGCTCGGCAACATCGAATGCATCTACAAGGGTCCTGTCGAGCACGAGCCGGCGACGCAAGCGCAGATCATCCAGGATTTCGTCACTCAAAAGGTGGATGGCCTGGCCATCTCGGTTGCCGACGTTGCCGCGATGACCAAGTCGATCGAGGCGGCAAGTGCAGCCGGCATTCCCGTCATCACCTTCGACTCGGACGCGCCGGGCTCGAAGCGGATTGCCTATATCGGCACCGACAACAAGGAGTTCGGCCTCGCGCTCGGCAAGCAATTGCTGAAGCTGCGGCCTGATGGCGGCAGATACGCGATGATCTCCGGCGGGCCGGGTGCGGAGAACCTGGCCGAGCGGGTCGACGGCGTGCGTGAGGCACTCAAGGGCTCGAAGTGGACCGAGGTCGGGGGCTCGCCCACCTTCTGCAACGACGATCCCGCGCTCGGCGTTCAGCAGATGACCGATCTGCGCACCGCTGCTCCCGACCTTGCAGCCATCATCCCGGTCGGTGGCTGGCCGATGTTCGCGCCCGAAGGCTTCAAGGCGTTCGCCAGCAAGAGCAAGAAGGACATGGACGCCGGCGAGTTCACGCTCGTCGTGGCCGACACCCTCAAGATGCAGCTTGAGCTTTTGAATGAGGGTTACGCCAATGCGCTGATCGGCCAGCGCCCGTTCGAAATGGGCGAGAAAGCGATGGACACGCTGCTTGCCATCAAGAAAGGCCAGAAGGCGCCGCCGATCATCCACACCGGTCTCGACGTTGTGACGAAGGACAACGTCGCGGCGATGCTGAAATAGGCGCGCAGGCAGCCCGAGCGGAGCGGCATGGATCCGGACCTGTGCTCGCGGCCGACCGACATCGGTATCCCGCCGGGCAGATCCCGGCGGCCATCATCAATGGCGCCGCCATCGCATCTGACGAGCGCTAGGGAACGATGTGGGTCCCGGTCTCGCCGGTCAGCGCGGCCATTGCGCAATTGAGGTGGCTGATGATCGCGCGCTTGCCACCACCTTCGAGAAAGCGGATGGCGGCATCGACCTTGGGCCCCATGCTTCCCGGCGGAAAATGGCCCTCGCGATGATAGGCCTTAATCTGCGCCAGGCTGACCTGATCCAGCTCCCTCTTGTCGGGCTTGCCAAAATTGATCGCGACGCGGGGCACCGCGGTCAGGATCAGCAGTTCCTCGATGCCAAGCACGTTGGCGATATGGGCCGAGGTCAGGTCCTTGTCGATCACTGCCGGCACGCCGGTGCGCACGCCCCGTTCGTCGCGGATCACGGGCATACCGCCGCCGCCGCCTGCGATGACGATGGTGCCGCGCTTGACCAGCGCGTCGACCAGCGAAATGTCGCAGACATGTTTGGGTTTCGGAGACGGCACGACATGGCGCCAGCCACGCCCGGAGTCCTCGCGCATTTTCCAGTTCAACTCGGCGCTGATGCGCTGGGCTTCCTGCTCGGTGAAAAACGGTCCGACGAACTTGGTCGGATTGGCGAAGGCGGGATCGTTGGCGTCGACCTCGACCTGGGTCAGCAGGCTGGCGACGTGCCGGCCGTTGCCATGCGCGCGCAAGACGTTCTCGATCGCCTGCATCAGAAGATAGCCGATGCCACCTTGGCTGTGCGCGACGCAGATGTCCATCGACATCGGCGGGATCCGGCTCATCGTCAGCATCTGGCGCATCATGATCTTGCCCACCACCGGCCCGTTGCCGTGGGTGATCACCAGTTCGTTGTCGAGTTCGGCGAGCGGCAGCAGCGCCTCGGCCGTGTGCTGGGCGACGGCCTTCTGCTCGTCCGAGGTGCCGCTGATGTCTTCAGGGTGGACGGCATTGCCGCCGATCGCGATCACGAGACGGCGCGGGACCTCATTGAGTGTTCGCATAGCGCGGCATCCTGACGTCGTTGACGGAAAGAGCGAGAGCAAGGTCGCAGGCCTGGGCATTCGACGGCGCCACCACGATGCCGGCGTCCTCGAGCAGCCTGATCTGCGCCGAACGCACCTGGCGATCGAGCTCGGTCCCCGTCACCGACGCAACCAGGACCGGCGCGTCATCCGCACGGCCCGCCACGACAGCCGCAAGATGCGCTGCCGGATTGTCATGTGCGCCGTATCCGATCACGAGATCGAGCAGGATGACGGCGACCGCGGGATCGACCAGCGCCGCCCGCAAGGCATCGTCGCGCACCGAGGGATCGATCATCGGATGCGGCCGGCCCTGGGTATATTCGTCGGCCCCGAGGTCGACGATGCGGTCCTTCCCCTGCGCCTCCGGGTCGCTGAAATGCGGGACGCCGGGAATGGCGGCATTCGATGCCACCTTGCGACCGCCCGCAGCAAGGATCACCTGAGCCTCGGCACAGAGGGTGCCGCCGGCGAACAGCCCTTCGATGCGCTGCGCCGCCTTGCGTCGCGGCGGCAAACGCGCAGCCACGGCGGCAGCGTCGAACTTGCCGCCAATGCTCCGGCCGTTGCCGAGGGCTTTCTCGGCCGCTTCCCTCAACGTACCGGCAAAGCGTGCATTTGACGGCAGATCCGCCGAGGCGGCGCCGATGAAGCACACCGTGTAGGGCTTCGAGCTCTGGCCGATCCGGCCGAGCACGGCCCTGGCGACGTCCGGATGCGGCGGCTTGGAGATGAGCACGACGCGATCGGTCTCGGGATCGGCATCAAGGGCGTCGATCGCCATCAATGTCGTGATGCCGCCAATCTCCTTCTTCAAATCCCGTCCGCCGACGCCGATGGCGTGGGAAATGCCTTCGCCCGCCTCGGACAGCAGGCACGACACCTCCTGCGTCCCGGTCCCGGATGCGCCGATGATCCCAATCCTGCCGCGCTTCAGTCGGTTGGCGAAGGCGAGCGGCGCGCCGCCGATGACCGCCGTGCCGCAGTCCGGCCCCATCATCAAGAGGCCCGCTTCGCGCGCCTGCTGCTTCAGCGACAATTCATCCGCAATCGAGACATTGTCGCTGAACATCAGGACATGAAGTCCGCGGTTCAGCGCCTTGCGCGCTTCCGCCGCGGCGAACTCGCCGGGAACGGAGATCAGGGCGAGGTTGGCGGCGGGCGCGGCCTTGACGGCTGCGGCAATGCTGCGCGGCCGCCACGCTGCTTCGCCGGTGCTGCTCGTCTTGGGGCGATCGAGCGCCTTTTGCGCTTCGGCAAGCGCGGCGCTCGCCGCCGCTTCGCTCTCGGCCTTGATCGCGAGAATCAGATCATTGCCCTGGGCGATCACCGCGCCGTCGAGCAATCCGGCGTTGCGCAGGATCGCCTGGTTGGACGGCGTGCCCATCATCAGCGCGGCTTCGACGACGCCCGCCGCCGACGCGATCTCGCGCGACAACCGCATCAACGCGACCGAGTCGAGATAGAATCCCTTGCGAATTTCGTTCAGGACAAACGCGCTCATGACACCCCCAGATCTTCCGCAATGGCAAGGACGGCCTGCCGGAAGCAGGCCATCGGCGCCCGCACCACGCCGGCGCCGACCTGGCCGATGCCGGGCTCGCGATGCGCAATGCCGGTGTTGATGACCGGTGCGAGGCCGGTCTCCACCACCAGGCGAACGTCGATGCCGGTCGGCACGCCGGCAAAGTCGAGCGCGGGGATCGTCCATTCCGGATTCTGCCCGACGGTGATTTCACTCATTGCCCGCGTGAAATTGCCCGCCGACGACGGCGCCCCGGCGCCGATGAATCCGGCAACTGCCGGAGCTGCTGCCATCGCGAAGCCACCAAGCCCGACCGTCTCGACGATCGCGGAGTCGCCCATGTCGGGATTGGCATCCTTGCGCGAATAGCCCGGGAAATAGAGCCCTTCCGGCATTTCCACCGGCGCCGTGAACCAGCGATCGCCCAATCCGCTGACACGGACCCCGAAGTCGGTTCCGTTGCGGCACATCGCGGTCACCACCGTCGAACCGCGAATCCCGCTGGCGGGATCGGTCAGCGCTTTGCCCATCGCCATCGCGATGTTGAGAAAGAACTGATCGTTCTGCGCGATGAAGCCAATGCAGCTTGCGAGAACCTCGTTGTCCGTCGAGGTGCGCGCCAGCGCCGACCCGATCTCGCGCAGGAACACGCTGGAGCAGGCCAGGTTGCGCTGGTGCATTTCATCGCCCATCGAGAGTCCGCGCGCGATGATCGCCTTCAGGTCGATCCCGCCATGCGCGCGGATCGCCCTGGCCAGCACCGGCCCGAATACATCACGCAGCCAGCCGAGGCGGGCCAGCACGCTATCGTCATTGCCGCCGAAGCGCATAACCTTGCCAAGGCCCTCGTTGATGGCGCAGTAGGCGCGGTTGCCATATTTGACGTTCTCGACGACGAACACCGGCATGGAGACCGTGGTCATGCCGGTCATCGGACCGACCGCGCCGAAATGATGGTTGGGGTGGAAGGCGACGCCGCCGCCGGCCGCGAGTTCGAAGGCGGCTTCAAGATCCGGAGCCCAGCCTTCGAACACGATGGCGCCTGCCACCGCGCCACGCATCGGACCGCACATTCGGTCCCAGGTGATCGGCGGCCCGGCATGAAGGATCATGCGTTCCTTCAACCCTTCCAGCACGTCGCGTGCCGGAACGATATCGATCAGCCTGGGCTCACCCTCGAGGATGCGGGCCAGCGCCTGCTTGTTGGCGTCTTCGATCAGCTTCATGGCCGCGCTCTCACGTACCGAGCTTGGCGAGCAGTGCCGCCATTTTGGGATCGCCGTCGGCGGGCGGCGTCCAGTCGACCTGCACGACCTCGATATCGCAGTCCCGCAAGTCCTTCACAAAGCCTGCCAGCCCGACGTTCACCACGCTCGGCTTGCTCATCAACAAACGCCCGCTCGGCGTCCCTTCCTGCTTGGTCACCACTTGCGGCCTCCCGAGATCCGATGCATCGATCTTAGTAAGAAAATTTTTACTTTGTCAAACACGCGCGACCTGTCGTCCGAATTCCCGTTGTGTCGCATGATCGTTTAGGCCCCTGCGATTGATCGCGTCGGCGGGCCGTTGCCGGTGAGGCCGGCATGATGCAGCGCGCTGTCGTTGAGCAGCCGGCACTCGATCGCGCGCAACACCATCAGCGCACCTGCAAACGCATCCAGTCCAGAGCTTTGCCCGATCCGCGACAGCGCCGCGACCGCGGACTTGATACGATCGACCCGTCCGCCAATCGTCGCGTCGATGGCTTCATGGAGCGCCGCCGCCGCGAAGCCGAGCACGGCACTGTGCAGGTGGGCGGCACTGATCTGATTGGTCCGGCCGAGATGCGCGCGACAGGTCTTCCACAGCGCGTCGCGCGTCGCGAGACGGCCGAGGTTGGCGAGCGCGACCAGCGCGCCGCCGATCAAGTCGTCGCCGGATGGCGTGAGCCCGGGACCAAGTCCGATCAATTCGACGATCTCCGGGTAGTCACGCGGTACGCATCGCTCTCCGCGAAGCCCGGCCTCGATCAATTGCTTGAGCGCGGCGAGCGCCGGCGCCGCGGCAGCGAGCACCCGCGACGGCCTTGTGGGCGGCTCCGCGCCACCCGAGGCGGCCAGCCCCTGCTCGACCGGCAAGCGACGCCAGACCTGATCGACCATCGCAAGCCCTACCCGCAAACTGTCGAGCGTCCATTCCGGCGAAGGCGGCGGCGCCCATACGGAGGCCGTCTCGAAACCGGCAAACCGCATACCGTCGACGAGCAGCATCGTGTCGACGATCGCAACCTCTTGTCCGGGAACGAGCAGCCGCGGCTCGATCCCGGTGCACCGAAGATGCAGCGGGCCGGAGCCGAGGTCTTTGACACCGATGCAGATCCAGCAATCGTCGAGCACCGCATAAAAGCTGCGCTCGAACACCGCCGCAATACGGCCGCGCCGTCCGCTGCGCAGCGCGCGGCGCGCAAGCACGCCGACCTCGATTACGGCACCGCCGTCGAATCGTTCAGACACGGGCGCGCCGGGTAGGTCGCGAAACGTATTGCCTGGCCGCATCACACCGATCTCCTGCTGCGCAACCATGGCGTCAGGACGTGAGCACGGCGGTTCGCGGCACGCTACTCCCGTGGGCCTCTCCGCCGAGATAGGCGGCTTCAAGCGAGGGATCCTCCGCGATGATTTCGGCCGCACCGCTCTTCAGGATGGTGCCGGTCTCAAGCAGATAGGCCCTGTCGGCAAGCGCAAGGGCTTGCCCGGCCATCTGGTCGACCACGATCAGGGTCATCCCCTCGACGCGAAGCTGCTCGAACGAGGCGAACAACTCGTCGACGACAAGCGGCGCCAGTCCAAGCGACGGCTCGTCAAGCATGAAGACCTTGGGCGCGGTCAGGAGCCCACGCGCGACTGCGAGCATCTGCTGCTCGCCGCCCGACAAAAGGCCCGCGCGATGGTTGATACGCTCCTTCAGGCGCGGAAAGCGGGCAAACATCGCGTCGATCTCCGCGTCGAGTTCGAGACCCTTGCGTGCGAAAGCGCCGAGCTGCAAGTTCTGCCGCACCGTCAGCTCGGGAAACACCTGCCGTCCTTCGGGTACCAGCACGATGCCGGCCCTGGCGCGGATATGCGCCGGCATCTTGTCGACGCGGGCGCCGGACAGCCGGATCTCGCCGACCGACCGCGGTGGTTCGAGACCGGCAATCGAGCGCATCAGGGTGGTTTTGCCCGCTCCATTGGCGCCGAGTACGGCGATGGCCTCGCCGGGCGCGACGGCAAGGTCGATCCCACCGAGCGCCCGCGACAGGCCATAGAAGGCATCGAGCGTGCGGACTTCGAGCGCCGTGCCTTGTTTCGCCGGGCGCGTCGCGCGGCGCCGCTCACCCGACGGCGCATCGCCGAGATAGGCCTTGCGGACCAGCGGATCGTTGCGGATCGCCGCCGCATCGCCGATCGCGATGCGCTTGCCGCCATCGAGAACGACGATGAGGTCGCTTAGCGACATGATCATCGGCATGTCGTGCTCGACGATGATGACCGCGATCCCGGTCTCCGCGATGCGACGGAGCAGAACCGTCAGCCGCTGCTTGTCGCCCTTCGAAAGACCCGCGGCCGGCTCGTCGAGCAACAGGACCTTCGGACGCAAGGCGAGCGCCCTCGCGATCTCGACCAATCGCTTCTCGCCATGGGGCAGCGCGTCCGCGCGTCTGCTCAAATCGCCGTCGACACCCGCAAAGCGCAACAGCGACCGCGCAAGGCGCTCCTGCGCGTCATTGTGCAGCGCGGACACGATGTTACCGAGCTTGCCGGCCGTCGCCGCCAGCAGGACGTTCTCGATGATCGAGAGCGAACCGAAGAGCTGCGTCGTCTGGAACGTTCGCGCCACTCCGACACGCGCAAGCTGGTGCGACGGCAAGCCGGTGACGTCGCGGTCGCCAAGCTTCACGGTGCCGGATTTCGGGCGGTAGAAGCCGCAAAGCAGATTCAGCGCGCTGGTTTTCCCCGCACCATTGGGGCCGATGACGCTGGTCACTGTGCCGGGTTCGGCGGTAAACGAGACGTCCTGCACGGCGCGGACACCGCCGAACGAGATCGAGAGGTTTGCGACGTCAAGACGCGACACGCTGCTGGTCCCGATGCCGAGGTCGGCGACCGGTTCGACGCCCACCGCGCCCGTATCGGCCTTCGATCCCGTCGGCAGGAACCTTGCCGCGAATTGCTCGATCAGCCCCATGATGCCCGAGGGCGCGACCCGCAGCACGGCGAAGAGCAGCACGCCAAAGGCAAGCAGACGATACTCCGCGAGATCGGACAGCATTTCCGGTAGCAGCACGACGAGCGCCGCCCCGATCACCGGCCCCAGCGCCGAGCCGGCGCCGCCGACCATGACGCCGAACAGCAGCAGGATCGATTGCAGAAAGGGAAACGAACTCGGACTGATATAGCCCTGGAGGGGCGCAAATAACGCCCCCGCCAGTGCCATCGCTGCGGCCGAGATGATGAACGCCACGGTGCGGACCCGCACGAGATCAATGCCGATCGAGCGCGTCGCAACCTCGGTGTCGCGGGCGGCACGCATGGCGTAGCCCCAGCCGCTGCGCTTCAAGCACTCGAACAGGATGAGGCCGGCGAACACCAGCACGATGCCCGCGATCGCCAAATGCCGCTCCGACAGCGGAAAGCCGAACACCTGCGGCGGCGCGGTCAGGATCAGGCCGTTGCCGCCGCCCGTGAGGTCGCGCCACTCGATCGTGCCGTGCTCGACGATGAAGCCGAAGGCGATTGTCACCATCGCGAGATATGGACCTCGCACACGCAAGGCCGGCATGGCGAGCAGGCCACCGACGACGCTGACAAGAGCAATCGCTGCAGCCGTCGCCGCAAGATAGGGCCACCCTGCCTTCTCCATCAGGAGCACGGTCGTATAGGCCCCGATCGCCATGAAACCGATGTGGCCGAGCGAGATCTGCCCTGCGAGACCGAGCAGCACGTTAAGGCCGATGCAGGCGATCGCCGTCAGCGAGATGGTCGCGACCAGGAACACGCCGTAGCTATCGGCAACGGCGGCATAGAGGATGGCGGCCGCGAGTGCCGCGACGGCGGCGAGAATGGAGACGCGAGAGGTCATACCTTTTTCACTCCGGCTCGGCCGAGCAGCCCGTGGGGGAGGACGACAAGAATCGCGATCACCGAGGCGAACGTGATGATCTGGGTGTAGACCGATCCCAGATAGTTGGTCGCGAACACCTCGATCAGGCCGAGACAGAGCCCGGCCAGCATCACGCCCCAGGCGCTGCCGAGGCCGCCGATGATCGCCGCAGCGAAGGCCTTGATGCCGAACAGCGTGCCCATTTCGGAGGACACGTTGAACAGGGGCGCGATCAGCAGCGCCGCAACCCCGGCCAGCATCGCCGAGACCGCGTAGCTTGCCGCGATGGCGCCGCTGACGTTGATGCCCATCAGCCGCGCTGCGTTCGGGTTCTGGACCACCGCGAGCATGGCGACGCCGTGACGCGTTCGGCGACTGAGTAGATGAAGTGCCAGCGCCAGCAGCAATCCGACCACGGGAATCAGGAGCTGCAACGGATAGACCCCCGCGCCCTCGACGATCTGGATCGGCTTGGCCGCCAGGACGGACGGAAAGCTGCGCGGCTCCTTGCCGAAGACGAACATCATCACGTTGTCGACGATGATGCCGACCGCAACGGTCGCCATCAGCCAGTTGTCGGAGCCACGCTGCACGAACGGCCGAACGGCAAAGCGCTCAATCAGCAGGCCGTAGACCGCGCAGACGAGCAGAACGGCGGGAATGCCGGCCGCGGCCGGCCAGCCCCACAGCACGAGGAAGAAGTAGCCGGCAACGGCTCCCAGGGTCATCGAGCTGCCCTGGGAGAAATTGACCGTGCCGGAGACGGCATAGGTGACGTGGAAGCCAAGCGCAAGCAGCCCGTACATGCTCCCGAGCGCCAGTCCTGTTATCACCGCGGGAAGAAATGACATCGATGACTACCCTGCTTGTTTGTCGGACGATCTCGCGCGGTCAGTTCCGCGCGAACGGCATGATGTGGTTGTCCTCGAACCGCGCCCAGATGTAGTCGCCCGCCGTCAGCGCATCGTGCTTGTCCTGCGCGAACGGCTTCTCGTAAGTCTTGATCAAGCCATCCACGCGATCGATGGCGTAGAAGCCGTCACGGACGGCGGTCGGTTCGGTGTCACCGGCCTTTTCGATCGCTCGCGCAATGACCAGGATGGAGTCGTAGGCGTTGGCGACGCCAACCGCCGGCGTCACGTCCGCAGGCCCCTTGATGTCCGAATACTTCGCCTGCAGGGCCGACATCACCCGCTTGCCGACCGGCGACAGGTTGCCGAAGAAGCTGTAGGTCTGGACGAAGATCACGTTCTCCGCGCTCGGCCCGGCGAGCTCGGTGAAGCGGCCGCCGGCCGGCCCCCAATGCGAGACGATCGGCGGCGCCCAGCCCATGCGGTCGAGCGATTTCACCACCTGGGAGGACGGTCCGACATTGCCGACCAGGTAGAGCGTATCGGCGCCTGCCTGCTTCAGGCGCGACAGTTGGGAAACGACATCGACGTCGTTGCCTTCGAACTTCTCGACGCCGGCAGGCTCGATTCCTGCGGCCTTCAATGCCGCCTTCAGGCCATGCTCGTTCGACTCGCCCCAGGGATTGTTGACCAGGATGAGCCCGGGCTTCTTCGCATTGTAGGTCTTGCGCGAAAACTGGACGATCGCCTTGTCGACCTCATCGTCCATGGCCGAGACGCGGAACACGTAGTTGGACGGCGCGCCGTTCCGCGTGATGTTGGTCCCGGCGGCCCACGGCACCACGAACGGCACCTTGACGTTGTTGACGAACGGCACGATGGCAAGCTCGACCGGCGTGTCGAGGCCGCCGACCAGGACCGCGACCTTCTCGCGCTGAATCAGCTCGCGTGCGGCGATCAGCCCTTTGGCCGGATTGCTCTCGTCGTCGCGGCGGACGAGCTCGAGCGGACGTCCAAGCACGCCGCCCTTTGCATTGATTTCCTCGATGGCGATCGTCGCTCCGCGGGTGAGCGCCTCGCCGGCGCGCGCCGACTGTCCCGACAGGGCGGTCACCAGGCCGATCTTGATCGGTTCGGCCGCGCGCGCGCCGGACGCGAACGGCAACGCGGCCAGCAGGATCGTCGCTGCGGCGCGCCAAGCCGGCCAACGACGCGCAGGTCCGGACGAGACTATGCTCCTGAAGTTCATGTTCGGTGTTCCTCCGCTGATGGCGGCCTCGGCATCGAAGCCGCCAGTTCCTCCGCTGCCGCTTATGCGCGGACTTGACGGAAGTAAAAACTTTCTTCAAAAATATTCCGATGTCAAGCGAGCGATCAACCGCGCGGGGAAAATTCCGATGGACCCAAGGAATGTCGAGGCCGGCGACGTGTTGATCTCGATCGCGGAAGATGGCGACCGCCTGTCGCGCAGGGAAGCCGTGCTGCGCTCGGATTCTGTCGGACCGGTCCTCGCCGCTCACGGACGCTATCGCTACAGCGCGATCGGGCAACGCCCGGATTTCAATTGGCCGCAAGGGCGGCGGCTTGCCGTCTACGTCGGTCTCAACCTCGAGCATTTCGCATTCGGCGACGGGCTCGGTGCCGAGCTCTGCCCCGGCGGTCCGCATCCGGACGTCCTCAACTATGCCTGGCGCGACTATGGCAACCGTGTCGGCGTGTGGCGCCTGATCGAGCTGTTCGACGAGCTGAAGCTGCCGCTGTCGGTGCTCGCAAACAGCAGCATCTATCACTACTGCCCTGAAGTCATGGAGGCATTTCGCGCCCGCGGCGACGAAATTGTCGGTCACGGCCGCACCAATTCCGAGCGCCAGGGTGTGCTTGCGCCCGACGAGGAGCGGCAATTGATCGCGGAAGCGACCGATGTCATCGCGCGAGCCGAAGGGCGGCCGCCGCGCGGCTGGCTGGGGCCCTGGATTTCGCAATCACAGGTCACGCCCGATCTGCTGGCCGAAGCAGGCTACGAGTACCTGCTCGACTGGTGCATGGACGATCAGCCGGTGTGGTTCTCGACGCGGAACGGCGGCCGCATCCTTTCAGTGCCTTATCCGCAGGAGTTGAACGATATCCCTTCGATCGTCGGTCGCAAGGACTCCGGCGAGCAGTTCGCCGCCATGATCACCGAGACGTTCGAGGAGATGCTGGCACAGTCGAAAAGGCAATCGCTCGTCATGGGAATTGCGTTGCACCCCTATCTGGTCGGCCAGCCGCACCGCCTGCGTCCGCTGCGGCGCGCCCTGCAGACAATCCTGGCGCGGCGTGACGAGATCTGGATCACCACCGCCGGAGGTATAGCCGCATTCTCGCGCGCGCTGCCCGATGGCATCGTCCCAACATGATGAAAACAAATCGGGCCCCGATCGCTTCGCCGTTGCGACGAACCGGAGACGACCAGTGAGCACTGCCGACACGCTGTTTCGAAACGCCCGATTGGTCGATGGGCGCACCGTCGATATCGCCGTGCGCGATGGCCGCATCACCTCGATCGCGTCGCAATCGCCGGTCGCGGCCGGCGAAACCCTTGATCTGGCCGGACGCCTGGTGTTGCCGGGGCTGGTCGATGGTCATATCCACCTCGACAAGGGCTTCGTCGGCGACGATTGGAAGTCCCACCGCCCCTGCACCGCCGGTTTCAGCGTGCGCGAGCGCGTCAAGTTCGAGAAGGAGGCGCTTGCCGGCGCGAGGCCGATTGCGGTGCGGGCGGCCGCGCTGATCGACCTCTGCGTCGCGCACGGCACGACCCGGATGCGCAGCCACGTCGATATCGACCTTCAGGTCGGGTTGCGCAATCTCGAGCAGGTCATGGCGGCGCGTGACGCGCACCGCGACAAGGTGTCGGTCCAGATCGTCGCCTTTCCGCAAAGCGGCATCGTGACGTCGCCGGGCGTGGCCGGATTGCTCGACGAGGCGGTTCGCGCCGGCGCGGACCTGGTCGGCGGCCTCGATCCGGCGGGTTACGATGCAGACATCGACGGGCATCTCGACGTCATCTTCGGCATTGCCGACCGGCGCGGGGTCGGCATCGACATTCACCTGCATGACGGCGGCTTGCTCGGTATCTTCGAGATCGAGAACATTGCACGCCGGACGAAGGCCCTCGGGCTCGGCGGCAAGGTCACGATCAGCCATGCCTATGCGCTCGGCGAGGTGCCGCGTGACGTCGTTCAGCGCACCGCGCAGCTGCTCGCCGAGGCCGGGGTCGCGATTTTGACCAACGCGCCCGGAGCGCATGCGTTTCCGCCGGTGTTGCTGCTGCGCGATGCCGGCGTCAATGTGTTCGCTGGCAATGACAACATCCGCGATTCCTGGTGGCCCTACGGCGACGGCGACCTCCTGGAGCGCGCCATGATCGTCGGCTACCGCTCCGGCTTCAGCACCGATGCCGACCTGGCGGCGGCCTTCAACATGGTGACCACCAACGCCGCGCAGGCACTCGGCCTCCCGGACTATGGGGTGGCCGAGGGCGCGGCGGCGGACTTCGTCGTGATCGACGCCCAGCACGTGCAAGAGGCCGTGGTGGCCCGGCCCAGGCCGCGCGACGTCTACAAGAATGGGCGCCTCGTCGCGCATGGCGGCACGGTCGTGACGTCGGCGCGTTGATGTGGATGTGGAGACCGGAACATCGGGAAGGTTACCCCTTGACGAGCCACCGCAATAGCGATCTCAATCCCGCGAGCCTGCACGGCAGGGCCCCGCATCCCGTTGAACATGATGGGCGGGGGCATATTGTCCGCGCTGGGCTCGTACAACCTGAGAAAAGCTTGTCCCGTGACTGAAACGACAGCATCGACCAACCCGGCCCGCAGCGCCACACGCGGCAGACGGGCACGCGATTCCGCGTTGACCAAGGAAGCGATCCTGCAGGCGGCGACGTTCGAATTCTGCCGCAACGGCATTGGCGGAGCTCGGGTTGAAGCCATCGCGAAGCGCGCCAAAGCCAACATGCGGTTGCTGTACGCCTATTTCGGCGACAAGAACGGCCTTTATCTCGCCGTGCTCGAACACGTCTACACCGAGATCCGCGCGGCCGAACAGCAACTCAAGCTCGACGACCTCGATCCGGTCGCGGCCATGCGCGAGCTGATCAACTTCACGTTCACCTTTTTCGGAGCGCACCAGAACTATATTGCCCTGATCAACAATGAGAACCTGCAGCGTGGGCGTAACCTGCGCAAATCGCGCAAGATCGCCGACCTCACGCTGCCCTTGGTCGCGAGCATCGAAAATATCCTTCGCCGGGGCCTTGCGGTCGGGCTGTTCCGCAGCGACGTCGATCCGGTTCAGCTCTACGTCACGATCACGGCCATGAGCTATTTTCATGTCTCCAACCGCTACACGCTGTCGGCGATGTTCGACAAGGATCTGGGAGAGCCCGACTGGCTGGAGAAGCGTCGCCATCACGCGCTTGACGTGATCATGACCTGGTTGACGGCGACGGCGGCCGCAAGCGAGGGAAAACGGAAACCGTCCGCAGCCAGAACACCGGCGGGCGCCGCACGCTAGCTCACGCGCGGCAAATTCCGAACAGCCTGCGGGTGAGCGCTAGGTGCTCGCTTCACCGGGCGGCGACAACGCCGTCGCTGCGGGGATCGCTGGCACCCTCGAGCAGTCCATCCGGGTGCCAGACGATTGCGCCGGCGTGGCCCATGAATTCCTCGAACGCCCCGACCATCTGGATGTCGTGGCCGAGCGCCCGCAGCGCGTCGATGACGGCAGGATCGAAACGCGATTCGATCTTGAGATTGTTGTTCTCCTCGCCCCATGTGCGACCGAGCAGCCAGCGCGGCGCGGTCACTGTCGACTGAAGGTCCTGACCGTGCAATGCGTAGCGTGTGAAGATCGCCGCCTGGGTTTGCGGCTGCCCTTCGCCGCCCATCGTGCCGTAGGACAACAGCCGGCCATCGCTGAGTTCAGCCATTGCGGGCTGAATGGTGTGGAACGGCAGCCGCCCAGGTTCCAGGCGGTTGATGTCGGCCTCGGCGAGACCGAAGCTCGTCCCACGGTTCTGCCAGGTGACCCCGCTTTGGGGCAGGATGATGCCCGAGCCGAACTCCCAATAGATGCTCTGAATGAAGCTGACGCTAAGGCCGTTCCGGTCGGTCGCAGCGAGCCAGACCGTATCGCCCTGGGCCGGCGGGTCAGGCCAGCGCGCTGCATGATCGACGGCGACGGTCTTTTCGAGCGCCGCAATGGACTCGTCGGTGAGAAACTCGGCCGCCGACCGCGCCATGTAGTCGGGATCGGTCACGTAGCGATTGCGGATGCGGAACGACGCCTTCGTGCTCTCGACCAGCCGGTGCAGATGATCGACCCCGTCCGCCTCCTTCGCCATGCGCCGGGCATAGAGCGCAAGAATCAACAGCGAGGCCAGGCCCTGCGTCGGCGGCGGCATATTGAACACCTTGTGCCCGGCCACATCGACCGACAGCGGTGTCACCAGCGCGGCTTGATGCTGCTCCAGATCGGATAGGTGGAGCGGGCTGCCGAGCCGTTCGAGATCAGCGGCCATCGAACGCGCCAGGTCGCCGCGATAGAAATCGGAAAGGCCGGCTTGCGCCAGCTGCCGCAACGTGGCCGCGACGCGCGGCTGCCGCAACCGTGCGCCGACTGCAAGCGGATTGCCCTGCGGCAGATAGACCTCGGCAAAGCCAGGCACATCCTGCAGTTCAGCGCGCTTCTTCGTGGTGTTGTCGTGCAGGGTCTGGGTCACGGCGACGCCATCGGCGGCATAGCCGATCGCAGGTTCGAGCAGCCGCGCCAGCGGCATGCGCCCCCCATGGCGATCGCGGCTGAGCTCATAGGCCTTCTGCCAGCCATCGACGGTCCCGGCGGCGGTGAGTGCCGCGAGCGGTCCGCGGCTTGGGATGGTGCTGCAGCCATGCTCGCGATACCAGGCGCGGCTGGCGGCCTTCGCCGACCGTCCGCACGCCTGGATTCCGACAGGTGCAGAGCCCGCCCGGCCGACCAGCCAGAAGCTGTCGCCGCCGAGGCCGTTCATATGGGGATAGACCACCGCGATCGTGGCGGCGGACGCAATCATCGCCTCGACCGCATTGCCGCCTTCGGAGAGGACGGCGAGCCCGGCCTGCGCCGCAAGGTGATGCGGCGCGGTCACCATTCCGCTATAGCTTCGCTTGGTCTGCAGCATCAACGCGTTCTCCGAAAGCAGCAGCTTGTAATAATATTCTTACTTACATTGTCAAGCGACCGTCGCCTCGCCGCGGCGGCGCGAACGGCTGGCGGAGGTGCCGCGCGAGGTGGATCAAGGCGAAAGCGGAAATCGGTCGCGCAAAGCTGCGCGTCAGCGGCAGCGGGGCGGGTCGCCGAATTCCCGGAGGCCCTGAATCTGTTCCGAAAAAGATGCAAAAAATGTAGTCTCCCGAACCATGGCGACGATCCACGAATTCGGCCCCTACCGCCTCGACGCGGAAGCCGTGATGTTGTTTCGAGAGTCCGAACCGGTCGCGCTCGGGCGGCGCGCGGTGACGCTGCTTCGCCTGCTTGTCGAGCAGGCCGGAACGCCGGTTTCCAAGGACACATTGATGCAGGCGGCGTGGCCGGGGCTTGCGATCGAGGAGAGCAACCTGACGGTGCAGATCGCTGCTCTGCGGCGGGTATTTGCCGACGTCGAGGGCGGTGCGACCTGGATCGAGACCCTGCCGCGCCGCGGCTACCGTTACGTCGGGCCACTGGTCGCTGCCGAATCCGGCGCCGGCCTGCCCACCTCGCCGGCACCGACGGTGCCGGATGGGCCGTCGCTTGCGGTGCTGCCGTTCTCGAATCTTAGCGGCGATGCCGCGCAGGAATATTTTTCCGACGGAATCACGGCAGACATCATCGCCGAACTGTCGCGCTTCCGCTCGCTGTTCGTTGTCGCCCGCCACTCCAGCTTCGCCTACAAGGGCAAGACGCCCGAGATCAAGCAGGTCGGCCGCGAACTCGGCGTCAGGTACGTGGCCGAAGGAAGCGTGCGCAAGATCGGCAGCCGGATGCGGGTGACCGTCCAGCTTCTCGATGGCGCCAGCGGTTACAATCTCTGGACCGAGCGCTACGACCGCGAACTCGAGGACGTCTTCGCCCTGCAGGACGAGATCGTCCGCGCAATCGTCGCAGCCCTTCCGGGCCGGCTCGAGGACGCCGGCCGCGAGATCGCCAGACGCAAGCCGACCCCGAGCATCACCGCCTATGACCTGGTTCTGCTGGGCAACGAGCGGTGGCGTCAATTGACGGTGAAGGGCATGGCGGAAGCCAGGCAGTTTTTCCGGGACGCCGTCGCGCTCGATCCGCAATATGCCCGCGCTCACGTCAACATAGCCTGGACGATCGTCTGCGACGTGTTTCTCGAATCGCCCGGCACGGCGAAGCTCGACGACGCGTTGAGCGAGATCGAGACCGCGCTCGACATCGACGGCGGCGACGCCTGGGCCCATGGCGTCTTCGCGCAATTGCTGTTCCTGCGTCGCGAGGACGCCAAGGCCGAAATCCATTTCAGCCGGGCTCTCGCGCTCAATCCAAACGACGCCGACGTCGCCGCCGTTTTCGCGAACATTCTGGTCTACTGGGGACGGTGGCGAGAGGCCCTCACATGGATCGGTGCGGCCAAACGACTGAATCCCTTCCCGCCCAATCTGTACCACTGGTACCACGCGCTCGCGCTCTATTCGGGGCGCCAGTACGATGAAGCAGTCAAGACGCTGATGGAGGCACGATCCCCCGACCGCTGGTCGCACAGTCTGCTTGCCGCCTGTTATGCGCAGATGGGTCGGCTCAGCGAAGCGCGATCCGAAGCCGAAGCGTTCGTCACGGAACGTTGTCGAGAAATGAGCGCGAACGGCGCAACGCCGCCAGCGAACACCCTCGATCTCGTTCGAGCACGGGCCGAAAGGTACAGAATTTCTGCCGAACGCGAGCACTTCCTCGACGGCTTGCGCAAAGCCGGCCTATCGGGCTGAGCCGTAACGAGGATCACAACAGGCTGTTCGAAATTGACCGACAGCGGTGCTCCGCCTCGGCTTGCTTCAACCTCAAATTTCTGAGCCGCCGCTGCTGTCCGGATTGTGCAATGGTGGAGGATCGACGCTTGGCGTGGCGAAATTCGTAGCCCGTGGTAGCGGGGGAGCGCTGCCGTCATTCCCAACACTCAGAAAAACGCCTCCAATGCGCGCTGTGCGGAAGCAGCTCTTTATAGAGGTCGAGGACGAAGGGCGTCCCCGCGGAAAACCGCAGCCTCCGATCTTTGAATCTTTTGGATCTGGCCTGGGATCAGCTCAATCTGAGGAGATCGAGCATTGGAAAACTCCATGAAGGCGTCTGCGGTTTCGAATATTTGATTCACGAGCCCGCGATGCTCTGGTTCAATGATGGAGTAAATGTCGGGTTTGTCGCACCTCCACCATCCTGACCATAGTTCCGCTTTCTTCTCATTGGGATCAAAAATAAGGATGAGCGCCCCTCCGTCTTCATAGATAAGCTCGGCGGGCACGCAGCCGTGTTTGATCAGCGTTTGCAGAACGTGGCAGAACTCATACCCAAATACGTACACATCAGGCTTTAGCTTAACGACGATGGGTTGGTCTGCGTTATCGTACCCGAAGGAATCGGTACTGCTTGGCGGTTTAATCACTTTGATGCTTCCCGCGCTTGCGCCATGAGGCTAATCGCTGAGCTGCCTGCTTGGGTCAGTGATCCTGGTTGGTCAGCCGATACATCAGGCGCTCACCTCGATACCCTTGAGGGCGTTAGCCGACCGTGCCCGACGCTCTGAGATACGTCGCTCTATGCCGCGCCGGCGATCGGGCATCGGAAGCTGCGAATCCCACACGTTGCTCCTTCGCCTGACAAGAATTCGCCGATCAGCTACCCTGCGTTCCGTACCCACTTTTCGGTCGTCTCTCCGCACCACGCTTGCCGATCCGGCGATCGCTCTTCCCGGACGGGCGGCGTAAGCCCTGCGCGCCACCACTTCGCGGAGCGCCAGCCAGATGAACTCGCTGTTGGTGGAAAGATATCGCCGCCATAATTTGCGCGGCTCCATCATCAGGCGCCAGAACCACTCGAGACCGAGCGATTGGAATAGCCGAGGAGCGCGCCTGATAAAGCCGGCCAAGACGTCGAAGCTGCCGCCGACCCCCAGGATGACGGGAACTTGCAGCCGATCCCGATAGCGTTCGCTCCATACCTCCTTGAACGGGGACGGCAAGCCGATAAAGAGAATGTGGGCGCCGCTGGCTCGTATCTCATCGACGATAATTTCGTGCTCGTCCGGACCGAAGTAGCCGTTCCGAAAACCAGCGATCTTCAGCTGCGGAAAGCGCGCCTCGCAGACGCACACGAGCTTTTCGACGACTTGCTGGTGCGCCCCTAGAAAATAGACACAAAGTCCGTTGGACGCGGCCCCCCTTAAAAGTCCTTCCATCAGATCGATGCCGGCCACGCGTTCCGGCATGTGTTGACCTGACGCTCGTATTGCCCAAACCACCGGCATACCGTCCGCCACCGTCATATCGGCCGCGGAACATGCGTGCGCCAACTCCACGTCTCGCCGCATCATGCAGAGATGCGACGCATTGATCGTCATCACGACGTGAGAACTGTTCGAGCGGCGACAGATATCGACACAGCGCTGCGCCGCCTGATCGAGCGTAACCGCATCAAATTCGACGCCCAATAGGCTCGCGTGTTGCTTCATCTGCTCAACTCCCCTGCGGCGATTGCCGGCTGGCTTGCCACCGAGCCACTTGCTCGGCGTCCAGGCGAGCCGTGGCAGCTCGTTTACCCAGTCTCAGGCACGCGTGCTGATACGTACGAAGAAAACGTCTGAACTCGGGGTCGTTATAGCGCGGCAACCCCTTTGCCCAGCTGCTGAAATAACCCCAAAGCATCGCGATGCTTCCGATGAACATTGGGTGCGCGCGAAGACGGGAAGCCGCCACCGCCAGATAGTAAAACGGCGAAGTGCCCATGAAATACTGACCGAAGCCAGCACGAATTCTGCCTGCCCAGATGCTCTTCTGGCTGGCCCCTTGCGGACGAAGGTGGACGAATCGAATTGGCTCTGAATCGACGCTCTCCGCGATCCAGCCCAGCATTCTGGCGCGGTGGCAATCGATGCCATCCCACATGACTTGTCGCACGAATCCCCCGATCTGCCCGAAGCACTCAACCCGATAGAATTTCGTCATTCCAACCGACATTTCGTCGCCGCAGACCTCGGGCACGAGATCGCCAGTTTGGGGATGGACGAACCAGGGTTTGCCTGAGGTCGTCCCGATACGTGGATTATCCTCCATTCGCTGCATCAGCAGTTCGAAGTAGCGAGGCGGCAGGTCGAGATCCATATCAAGCTTGCACAAATAGCCGAAGTCGCCGAGCGACACTTGATCGAGACCATCATAAAACGCCTCAATCACGCCGGGCCCTACCCGCCGATGGCCTCGGTCCTGGCGGCGCACGACGCGCAGATAAGGCAACCGCGCCACATACTCTTCCAGAATCCGTGGCGTATCGTCGGTGGATCCATCGTCAACGACGATCCACAGCGCTGGCGGCACCGACTGTGCAGCCACGCTGTCCAGCGTGCGGCGGAGATAGGCTCCCTCATCGCGGCAGGGCGAAATCAACACATACCTGCGCGGCGTGGCGCTGTGCGGAACACCTGAAGCGCGACTGTCAAGCTCGTCCACAGGTCTACTCCCGGTAATATCCTTCGGACCTGACGCCATTTCTTGCCTCGATGGTTCTAAGCTCGACGGGATCGATCTGGTTGAGCACAATGGTCGACACGCGCTCACGGATGAGCTGCGTTACCGACAACGCTTCGAGCACGCTCGTACGCTTGGTCTGACCGCATTCCACAACGAAGACGAACTCGTCGATGAAGCGCTCGATCAGCCTTGCATCGACGACCGACATGATCGGCGCCACCTCTACCACAATGTAGTCATAGGACTTCCGTGCCACGGCGAGCAGGTTTTCCATTTCCCGCGAGCCCAGGAGTTCAGCAGCGTTGGGAATCCGAAGCGCGCAGGCATTCGGCAGGACATCCAGCCCCGAATGCGGTCGCTTGCAAATAAACTCGCCAAGACGGGAAGGATCTTCCAGCGCTTCGAAAAGCCCTACCTTCGCATCGGGGGACAGTGCAGTCGTGAGGTTCCGGAGATGAAGGTCGGCATCGATCAACAGCGTGCGCGATCCAGAGGACGACAATATGAGCGCGGCAAGATTGGCGGCAACGACAGTCTTTCCCTCTTTCGAAACCGCCGACACGACGCCGATGACTTTGCCCCCGGTCGAGGCGGACGAACGATCGAGCATCGCCTTCACATTGCGAAGACCTTCCGCGAAGCGCGAGAAGGGGGCAGCAAGGACATGCTCCTCGATTGGCAATTGACCAGCATAGACGAAGGGCAGTCCGATGCACCGCGTCTCGGTCACCTGCTCGACGGCCTTGGGCGTACGGAACACATCCGCCATCCATTCACGTCCGAAGGCAGAGCCTATGCCGAGAAACAGACCGAGAAAAATGCTGCCTGCCGCCACGACGAGGGTTTTCTTGGAACTCTTTGTCAGCGGCGGCACTGCTCTCGTGATGATCTGCGCACTTTGGGCCGGAAGCGTCTCCGCCTGCGCCGCCTCGATCTCCTTATGCTTTTGCAGAAATCCGCTATAGAGATTGCGCAGCGCCTCTGCGGCGCTCTCGAGTTCGCGCAGCTGGCTTCCGGTTTCCGCGGAAAGCTTCGCGGCGGTGTCTTCGAGTTCAGTCTGTCGTGCCCTAGCGACTTCGTATTCGCTGGCGTAGGAATCGGTAATGCGCCCCTCGTCGGACCGAATGGCGGCGTCAACGCTGTTGAGCTGCGCACGAAGCTTGACGACAGCCGCGTGCTTGCGACCGACGCGAGCTTCCATCTCCGCAAGCCGAGACGCAAGATCGCGCTTTTGCGTGCGGAGACGTGCAAGTTCGCTGTTGTTGAGCGCGAAGTTGATGACCGCCGCTCGCTTGTCGTTGAATAGCGCGTCCGTCGACACGGCCGACGGAATCCCGTTTGCCTCTGTCCGCTTGATCCGGTCGAGACGCTCCTTTGCTTCGACTGCCGCGAACTTGGCATTCATCAGCTGGGTATTCAGACTTGCCAGGAGCTCGGTATCCTGAGCGCCAGTGCTGCTGAGATTGTTTGCCGTCTTGAAGTCCTGCAGCGCCTTGTCAGCATCGGCCACCTGCTTCTTCAGCTCGATCAGCCGCTCCTGCAGCCACTTGCTCACCTTCTGCGTTGATTTCAGCTTTGCGTCCTGCAGGGACGCGAGATAGCTATCCACGATTCCGTTGGCGATCTTCGCGGCCTTCTCCGCGCTCTGCGACTCGACCGTTACGTTGATAACGTTCGCGACATCCTCACGTGCAACAGTCACCCGCTTCAGCAGAGATTCGAGCGCCGCTCGTTCAGCGGCTGCAGTGGCTTCCGCCGTGCTGGAGTTCCCGTCTGTGGCGCTGCCAAGTGCAGATCGCCCGGCAAACTCGCCATCACTGGCCAGACCCAGCGAGCGAATAACCGGAAGCAGGACCCTGTCTGATGACAGTACGTAGAGCTGACTGCCGACCTCCACTTCATCCATCGTCGGCTGATCTACGATCTTGTTCGTCTGCAGATAACGATTCAGACTTCGATCGATGAGGATGCGCGCACTGCTCTTGTAGGGCGCCTTCATGACCACAACGGAAGCCACGGCAACCGCCAGCCCAATCAACAGTCCGATAACGGGCAACCGCCATTCGCGGCGCAGAACGTCGATGATGTCCCACAAGCCGAAAGCGGGACGGCCCGCCGCAGGCGGACCGTAGTCTTCCGCAAGCGGCTGGCCATATTCCTGAATAGCCAATTGATTGGTTCTGGTGTCCATGGCTTCGTTTGATCAGTGCGCCGGTTGGGAGAGCGGTGGCGTCGGCCGCGAATGCATCTCGGCATTCGGAAAACCATTGACGCTCGTGATGTGATCAGTTGGACGTTGCGGCCGACGGACGTTCAGAAGATCCCGCACGATGAGTTTGCTGGCTCGCCCGTCACCGAATGGATTTGCACCGAGAGCCATGGCTTCGTGCTCCGCTGGTACATCAAGCAGGCGCTCGACGCCTGCAACGATGCGAGCCGGGTCGGTGGTGACCAGGCGAGCTACGCCGGCGTCAACGGCCTCCATCCGCTCGCTGGTATCTCGCATGACGAGCACGGGCTTCCGAAGCGCCGGTGCCTCCTCCTGAATTCCACCGGAATCGGTGAGGATGAGATACGAGCGCGTCATGAGGTAGACGAACTCGGGATAGTTCAGGGGTTCGATCAGGAAGATGTTCGACGCATCGCGCAGATGGTCGAACACCGGCCCGCGCACGTTCGGATTCAAATGGACGGGATACACGATCTGAATATCGTCCCGCCGACTGATCGTCTTCAATGCCTCGCAGATTTGCCGGAACCCGGATCCAAAGCTCTCGCGCCGATGTCCGGTCACGAGCACAAGTCGCTTCGACGTATCGAGCCATGAGTATTTCGCTTCAAGCGACCGACGAAGCTCGCCCGGTTGAGAGATATTTGAAGCCATACGAAGCAGTCCGTCGATCACGGTATTGCCGGTGACAATGACAGCGTCTGGCGGATACCCCTCCTTCAGCAGGGCAGAACGCGCACGCAACGTCGGTGCATAATGCCTCGTCGTAACGACAGCAGTGACCCGCCGATTGGCTTCCTCCGGCCATGGACTCATGAGATTGCCGGTTCGCAATCCCGCCTCGACATGCCCGACACTGACCGACCGGAAGAACGCGGCAAGTGCAGCCGCCGTACTGGTTGCAGTGTCGCCCTGTACAAGAACGTAGTCCGGATTGTAATCGGCGATGACCGGATCGATTCCGGTCATGACCGCGCTGAACACTTCACTCAACGACTGGTTCGGTCGCATGATGTTCAGGTCGTAGTCAGCCTTCAACGAGAAGGCCGACATCACATCATCGAGCATCTGACGATGCTGGCCCGTCACGCAGACGCGCGTATCAATTCCTTCTGCTTCGCCCAGCGCAAGCACAAGCGGTGCCATTTTGATCGCCTCTGGACGAGTACCAAATACGCTAAGAATACGCATGAACCCCGACGCCGCCTGTGTTCAATGATTTGCCGTGTTGAATATTTTTGTCGTTTCGAAATGATGCGGCACGCTACCGGATTTTCCCGACGCGTTCATCGCCAACGTTGGCTCGGCACATGTTAAATGAAATTTATAGCTAATTCTCGGAGTTGCCGCAGAGCGCGTTGCGCATCATCGAAGCCGGCTGTTGTCAGGCGGTTCCAGATTTAACCTTTTCGGGTTAACGCGCACTCAGTCATTGTCCGCTGACGTTCTTCGCTACTGCCAGCGAGTTCCAGATTTAACTTCTCCAGGTTAACGCGGATTCGCTGTACCATTCGCAAATCTTCGCCGATGCATCCTCGTGCTTGCATTCGCAACGGCACGGCGGGAATGCCAATGCGCGTGCAATGAACTCCACAGGCTCGCATTATCCAATTTCGGGAAAACTTGTACAAAACAAGATTAAATAGCGTATCTGGACTAGCGTTGATTGGCGCCATTGCGCGCATCGTGACGACGATCAACGCGCAACTCGCTCCTGGTCGAGAGATTCCGGAAGTCGTGTGGCCGGCACTTTCCGGCATTTGATAGGTCGGAGGCAGCGCCTCGTGGAAGGCAAGGTTTTACTCCTCTCGCAGCGTCGGATTTCCGATCTTGTTGCATTTTGCCTCAGCTATGAGTTCGAAGACAATTTGGCGGCGATGACGCGCGCCGATCGGTTCGATGTTCAAAATCGCGCTGCGCTGGAGTTCTCGCGACGGGTCTACAAGTGGACGCGCCTTGCATCAGGATCGACCAAACTGGCAGGTGTGCTGGCACCCTCCCCGCCGCAACTGCGGCTGCAACGTGATTACGAACTGTTCTTCCCGATCTTCAGCAATGCGTATCAACTTCACTCGCTCGCCGCGATTCCCGACTGGCGCAAACGGTGTCGCAAGGCCGCATGCTTCATCACTGAAGTCTGGGCAGACGACATCCCGGAGTATCTGGTCGAGCTCCTATCCGGATTTGATCATATATTCGTCGGCCTGCATCACTGCGCACCGCAGATTGCGCGAATAGCAGGTCGACCGTGCAGCTATCTGCCGCTGGCGGTCGACGTGGAGCGGTTCGCGCCGAGGCCCGAGCAGCAGCGATCGATCGCCGTGTGCAACATCGGGCGTCGTTCGGCGACGACCCACGCCGCGTTGCTGGCCGGCGCCGAGAGAGAGCGCTTCTTCTACTACTACGACACTGTGGCGGCGAGCGGTTCGAACCGAAAAGAAAGGACGTTCCGGGTCGACAATCCGGAAGAACACCGCATCATGATTGCGAATATCCTGCAGCGCAGCCGCTATTTCATTGCCAATCGCAGTCACGTCAACAACCCGGAATTCACGGCCGGCCGTGATGAGATTTCCGCTCGCTACTATGAAGGCGCTGCAGCCGGGGCGGTGATGGTTGGAGAAGCGCCGCGCACCGAAGAGTTTGCACGGCAGTTCGACTGGCCCGACGCCGTCATTCATGTACCCTTCGATTCGCCCGACATTTGCCAGATCCTCGAAGCGTTGGACGCAGACCCGGCGCGACTGCGAGCGGTTCAGAACGCAAACGTCCGGGAAGCCGCGCTGAGGCACGATTGGCTCTA
Source organism: Bradyrhizobium sp. USDA 4506 (assembly GCF_054058795.1). Taxonomy (NCBI): domain Bacteria; kingdom Pseudomonadati; phylum Pseudomonadota; class Alphaproteobacteria; order Hyphomicrobiales; family Nitrobacteraceae; genus Bradyrhizobium; species Bradyrhizobium sp. USDA 4506. The sequence goes on from NZ_JBSSBM010000002.1 coordinate 5,583,350, forward strand.
CCGCATACAGACGGTATTCGACATCCTCGGTATTGCTCATACCGATCAGATGCGCGCACGAGCCAACCGTCTGCGCCAGATCGCCGGATCCTTTGAGCTGCCAGCGGCCGCCTGAAATCGTCACCTCGCGCAGTGCGGAGCAATGCGGCGTTTCCGCCGGTTTATGGTTAACGGCCTGTTAAGCGGCGGCTGCTACATCCCGGCAGGTAGGCGATCCTTTTCATATGATCGCCAGGGTGTCGCGAACGTCCGCAATGGCGGACAAACGTCAAGCTGCGTATCCAGGCATGAAACGGTCCAGTCAGCTCCCCTCGGCTCAGGCGGCCATCCTCAATGCGCCGCCCTTGCCACGTCAGGCAGACAGGCTTGCTGCACCTCTGCGACGGCGTGGCGCCTGGACGCAATTCGTCGAAGCCCGCCTGCGCGAGCCCGTAAATCCGGAACGAAATCCCGCCGAGCCGCCGCCAGACAGTCCGACCGACAAGCAACCGACGATCCTCGGCGACAATCCGAGCTTGCCAGGCGGTGGGCCGACGAATGAAGCCCACCCGGTCCCCGACTTGGAACACCTGCAGCCGATCGTGCTCCCGCAGGATGAGGTCAGTCTGCGCCTGAATGAGGCCGCGGAGAACATCGGCCGCTGGACAAATGTGGCTCCGCCTGATGCCGGACCAGACGACGGGTCCGTCTCCTCTGCGGCCGATCCAAACGATGCTTCAGCGGAGGAATCCGACAACGACACGCAGCCAGCGCCACCGGACTCGCATGCCGGCTCGGCCGTTGCCTCGTACACGCCTGAAGCAGATGAAGGAGAGGGATTCAGTCCGGCCGCGGACCCAGGTCCGAACTCGGTACCGCCGGCGTCAATCCGTCCAGCAGTGCAACCGCTCGTGCACACCAGCACTGCCGAGGCGAGCGTCGCGGTGCAGGAACAGCGGATCATACTGATCGACAAGCTGATCGCGGAAGAACTTCAGAGCTCGCCGCGAGACCGACGTTCCATCACCAGCGAATGGAAAGTGCGCAACTTTGTGTGGTTCCTTGCTCCGACAGCGGTTCTGCTGGCGATTGGCACCGGAATGCTCATGCGGGGCAATGTTGCATCCGTGCTCAATACAACACCCCAGGTTGTCAGCCATTCGAACGCGACGCCCGTTCAGTCGCCACCGCAAAGCAGACGCAAGCTGAAGCCGGCAATTGCCACGTTCGTACATCGTGCTCCGATCGATGCAGCCGCGCCCGCACCACCCGCACGTTCACTGCCGACGACATATGGGATTTTTGCGTCAAGCAACGGGCGGATGATCCGGCTCGAGCCGATGAACATCCGCCTTCCCGACAGCCGGATCGCCGTGTCGGTATTGACCACGAAGCCGGGCACGGTTGTGGTGCCGCACGGCCCGCTTTCGTTTGTCGCGTATCAGCGCGAGCTTATGACAAGCGCGCCCGACAACGCACAATTGCGCATTCTCGCCCAGGTGGCACGAACACCGTCGTCACCGGCAGTCGCCATGGCCAACGATGCCTGGGCGATCCGGTCCGTTTCCGTCGACCTGACCGTAGCGCCGGTCCCTGAAAGCCGCGAGATGGTCGAGCTGCAGCCAGTGAACCCAGATCTCGTCCTCTCACCCGGCCGTTACGTGCTGGTCTTCAAAAACCAGGCCTACGACTTTGTCGTAGCCGGCAAGGTTACCGATAAGGCTCATTGCCTCGAGAGGGCGGAAACGCCGGACGGCGACAGGTTCACCGAGTGCCGCAGGCTCCCGTAATGTAGGGCGGCCCGGTCCTAGGGCGGCGTCGACGCGACCGCGGCCGGCGGCAACTTTGTCGCTTTCGCAGTGGCGGCACCGACGCTGAGCTGGCCGGTCTTGCGCCAAAGCAGCAACCCTGCTCCGCCGCCGATCGTACAGATCGCAAGCAGCACGATTTCACCGCGCCCCAATCCACCAGAGATCAGTGCGTAGGGCAGCATGCCCAGACTCATCCAGAAGAGCTTTTGCCACTGGTAGGAGTCGTACCTCTTGCCAAGATTGCGACGCTTGAACCACAGATCTTTCGCTTCGCGCGAAAACGGAAGGACACGTCGGCACACGGCCGGCACAAGGCGAAGCGCGAGCAGCAAGGCAAGAAACATCGTCAACGCGACCACGATACGATCGTCGCCGCCGGACAGCAGTCGGAACACCGGCAGAATGCAAAGGCCGAGGCCGCTCCTCAGGAATGCCCCGGCGGGCCACGTGTCCAAGTTAATCAGGAAGCGCTCAACGGAGGTCATGGGCGTGATCCAGGATCAGGAGTTGACTTGCAGTCGTACAATGCCGAAGTCGCGTAGCAAGGACCACGCGAGTTGCAGTGGCCGCGTGATCCTGAAGACCCCGACCACGACGGCCAGGTAGGCCGTCACACAGATCACGCTCGCGACGGGAATTCGCAGCAACCGCGGCAATTCCTGCAGGAATGCGCCCTGTATCGAGAAGGCGATCGCTACCGCGACCAGCGCAGCAATGGTCTGCGGCGCTGTCGCGCGCAGGACGTCCCCGATTGTGATCCCGACAGGCCTGCCGGCATAGACGAGCGCAGGAACGAACAGCACAAACATGGTGACCGTGTAGGCGATCGTCACTCCGACCACGCCGAACGGCAGTCCGGCTGCAAGCGCAACCAATTGGCAGATTGCACTGAAGATGCCCCATCGCATCCACCGATCGGGACGCCCGACCGCGACATGCACCCAACCGAGAGTTCGCTCGATGCAATCTGCAATGCCGCGAATGGCCAGGATGCAGAGCAAGGAGCCCGCTGGAGACCATTTTTCTCCGAGAAGCACGATCACGATGTCATGAGCGCTCACGGCCAGGGCCGCGAAGGCAGGCCCCGAAAAGTAGCAAAGCAATGAAAGCGCGCCTTCCCAGGAGCGCTTCAATTCGGCCGCACTGTGCTGGAGCTTGCTCAGTCCCGAAACCGCGATGTTATGCAGCGGCTCACTGAGAATCGACAGCAGGTTATTGTAGATCGTGAAGGCGTTCTGAAAATAGCCAAGCGGCCCCGCCCCGAGGAAATACCCCATCGCGATTCTGTCCGCCGAACGAGCGAAGTAATCCGTCATGGTGAAGCCGGTCACTCCCAGCCCGAACCGCAGCAGTTCCTTGACCATTGGCGTGAGCCTGGGCCTGCCTGGGATCCATCGACAGGCGGTCCAGGCTCCCACGACGGTCAAGGCCGATGTTATGATCGGCTTGGCGATCAGCGCCCAGTAGCTCCAGCCCGAAAGCGCCAATCCGACGCTTGCAGCGCTTCCGATGATGTTCGCCGATATGTCGATCATCGCGATGCGGCGAAACTGCATTGCCCGACGCATCAACGCATAGTGCTGCGTCGACAAAGCCATCATCAGGAAGGTCACCGACAATGCCACCGCTATGCCCGCGAGCGATGGCTCGCCGAAGGCACGCGCTATCCACCGACCGGACGCAGCCAGCACGACAGCCAGCACGACGCCGATCAGAACATTCAGCCAGAACAACGTGCTGACCTCGGCGCGCGAGATGCTGCTCCGCTGGGCGGAGGCCTCGCTCATCCCGAGATCGACGAAAAGGGGAGCAAAGCCGATCAGGGCCAGCATCATGGCCACCAACCCGAAATCATGCGGTCCGAGCAGTCGCGCCAGCACGATCGTCGAGGCCAATTGAACGAAGATATTCAGTCCACGCGCAGCAATGAACGCCACGCCGCTGTGCAGCGACCTGCGGCCAAGGCCAGAATATGGCTTGTTATCCGCAAAATACTGATCGGTACGTTCGTTCCGATGCACGCGTCGTTCCCGCTCAATTCGCCGGATTCTGGCTTTGAGGTACCCGCTCAAGCCAGATTTCTCGCCAATAGGGATAGATGGCGCGCGGGCAGAAGCGGCGGCAGATCGCATAGCGCGCCTCACACACGACATCCTTCAGGATGATCGCGTCCGTCTTGAAACGGACCATCTTGCACGAACCTTCGTCGATGATCTGCTTTTGACGCCTCTCGACCTCGTACTCGCGTTCCGTGAACGGTACCATCTCCGGATCGAAATACAGGCCGCGGTTGCGGTAATTGCAGTCCAGCGTCTCGAGGATGTCCTTGTACGGCTTGACGCGCACGACGTCGCCCACCTGCAGATCAAGCCGGGACTGCGGAACCTTGCTCCCCTCCGGCACACCGAAGGGCCTGATCGGATAAGGTACGCCACCTCTCATGCGCTGGAATGTGTCGTAGATCCAGCGCATCGCGGTGCCGATGCCGAGCCCTGCTTCGGTGACCGTGCGCCAGACCGAGAACGTCAATCCGACGACGAGGTCCTGCAACCGAACGTTACCCGAAGTGTAGTCCTCGACATACTGACGCGGATCCCACCACTTCAGGGGTTGCGTGGCGAATTTTACCTGTGTGTTCTGGCAAACGTAGGTCGGCTCGGTTTCGCCGACTTTCGGCGGATGCTTGATCGTGCTCCACAGCGTTTCCTCGCTGCAGCCGCCAGACCCGAAAGGCTTGCCCGCGCCATTTGGCGACGGCCCTTTCTCGCCCGCCGGCTTCAACCAGGCGTCCTTCCAGAATATCAGACAGGCCGCCTCGCAGCCGTCATGAGCCGCGCCATTGCAGCGAATGTTCTCGAGATGCACCGTGTTCAGCATCTTGCGGCCGCCGATACCTAGCGCGGGATCGCAGGTCTTGTGAGCTCGCTTGCCGACGCGAAGCGTCTTGCCGCAATGCTTCAGCATCTCTGGCATGAAGGGCATTTCCTCCAGGCGGCCGTTGGCATCCAACGTCGCGAGGATCTCCTCCTTGCTTCTGACCTCCACCAGGTCACCAGCGCGAAAGATACTTGAGAATAACGTGCTCATATCGTGCGCCTTGAGATAAATCCTGCAATCAGAACTTCACCGGCTGCGTGACGTCCGCGCAACCATCGTCAGATCAGTGTCAACTTTCGCCCGAAAAATGCCTCGGCGAAGCGTTCCGTAGCCCTGCACTCCATGCCCCGAATCCGTGCGAGGCCGCGAAAGGTGTCTGCATCGAACCACTGCTTGGATCGCTGCGTTCCGAAATGCTTGAGCAGGAGTTCAATCTTACGATCGAGCGCCGCCGCCGACACCGGCATGTAAACGTTGGGTTGACCGAAGTCGCCATCCCACTTCGGGATCTCATATTCCAGAATCTGATGATCACGAAACGTGTTCCAGGTCAGGCGGCAGACCTGGCGATGGTCCTGATGAGCATCATCCCTGCGATGCGTCAGAATGACGTCGGGCTCGACCCGCCGCTTCAGCGATTCAAACCATTCCTTGATGGCTTCTCCCCTTTCCGGGAAAAATCCGTCGGGAAACGACAGCACCTCGACCTTCGCGGATGCAGCCTCGCACAAGAAGTCAGCCGCCGACGCACTCGCCTCAGCCTCCCGTATGGCGCCACCGCTTAGAACGCACCAATGCACGTCCAGCTTGATACCGTGCTCGATCAGACCAAGCAGCGTCGCTCCCGCGCCGATTTCAATATCATCCGAATGGGCGCCGAGGCATAGGATCGACAGACGGTCTCCGGGCCTGGCAAGCTGCAATGCTCTCATTCCGGTTATGCCGCGCTGGCTACCGACGAGTGATTCAGCCGCCACGGCGTGTCGCCCCGCTCCACCATATCCTCCAACACTTGTCTATCGCGCAGGGTATCCATGGCGCGCCAAAAACCCTCATAGCGATAGGCCATGAGATGACCGCCCTCGATCAAACGGTTGAACGGTTCCTGGACGAGTTCTTCTCCCTCCTTGATGTAGTCGAAGATTTCGTTGCGGAAGATGAAGTAGCCGCCGTTGATCCAGATCTCGGACTCCTGGCTCGAGCGAATCCGCTGCACCGACCCCTCGGCGTCAAACTCGGCAAGGTGGAAGCTGATCGGTGGATGGATCGCCACGAAGCAGCCGATCTTTCCGCTTTCCTTGAACTTCTGGATCATGTCCGGCAGCGGCGCATCGGTCAGCCCGTCGCTGTAGTTCGCAAGGAACATCTCCTCGTCCTGGACGAGATGGCGGACGGCCAGCAAGCGCTGCCCGATGTTGCGCCATGTCCCCGTATCCACCAGCGAAACCCGCCAGTCCGGCTGATGTTCGCCGATCAACTCGACCTTTTTGCCGTACTCCGAAATCACGCAGTCGCTGTTCGCAGTCGCGCGATAATTGAGGAAGTAATCCTTGATGACGTTCGCCTTGTAGCCAAGGCACAATATGAAATCATTGTGATTGTACTGGCTGTAGTACTGCATCACATGCCAGAGGATCGGCTGATGGCCGATCGGGACCATCGGCTTCGGTATGCTCTCCGAATACTCGCGGATCCGCGTACCGAGACCGCCGCAAAAAAGGACAACCTTCATGGCGCAACCTCACGCGGATCAATGATTTCGACGTTAGGAATCGGAACGATGAACTTGCAGCCCCAGTCCGCGACATGCCGCATTTGCGCGACGATTTCCCTCTTCAAATTCCAGGGAAGGATGAACAGGTAGTCGGGACGGGCCTCGTCGATGGCTTCGACTGGGAGGATCGGAATGTGCATTCCCGGTGTATAGCGGCCGTGCTTGTAGGGGTTGCGGTCCACGGTGAAGTCGAGGAAGTCCGTACCGATGCCGCAGTAGTTCAGCAGCGTGTTGCCCTTGCCGGGAGCGCCATAGCCGCAGATCCGCGCGCCCTTGTTCTTGCTCGCGATCAAGAACGACAGCAGTTCGCGCTTGGTGCGATGAACCCGCGATGTAAACTGCTCGTACTGACCTATGTCTTCCAGGCCGATCCGACGCTCATGGGCCAGCAGTGCGGTCACCGCGGCGGAGACGGCGTGAGTCGCATCGGCGCGGCAGAGATAGACGCGAAGCGAGCCGCCATGCGTTGAGATCTGCTCGACGTCGAAAACCTTCAGATCATGCCGCCGCGCCAGACGATCGGTCGTGACCAGCGAGAAATAGGAGAAATGCTCGTGATAAATGGTATCGAACTGATTTTCGTCGATGAGCCGCTCAAGATGCGGGAATTCGAGCGTAATCACGCCTTGCGGCGTGAGCAGGCACGCCATTCCGGCGGCGAAATCGTTTAGATCCGGAACCTGTGCCAGCACGTTGTTGCCGATAATCAGGTCGGCGCGCTTGCAATCTGACACCAGCTTCCGCGCCAGCTCCAGGCCGAAGAACTCGACCATTGTCGGGACGTTCTTCTGCCTAGCAACTTCGGCCACGTTGGCCGCCGGCTCGATTCCCGTGACCGGCACCCCGAGCGGCAGGAAGTGCTGCAACAGGTAGCCGTCGTTGCTCGCGATCTCGTAGACGCGGCTCTCGGCACCAAGGCTCAGCCTGGCCTTGATCATCTCACAGTAGCGCCGCGCATGTTCCACCCACGACGTCGAGTAAGACGAGAAGTAGGCATACTCGGTGAAGATATGCTCCGGTTTGACGTATTCCTGGAGTTGCACCAGGAAGCAGGCCCCGCAAACCACGGTGTGCAGCGGATAGTACGGCTCCATGGCGTCGGTCTGGTCGGCTGTGAGAAAACTTTCGCAGAGGGGCGACATTCCCAGGTCGACAAACGTCGATTTCAACGTCGCGCCGCACAGACGGCAGTTACCGTGAGAGGATTTCGACCGAATTGATTTGAATCTCGAGTGAGCGTTCATTGGGCCGTACCATGAATATAGGATTGCCGAGTATGAGATTGCCGGCGCTTAAATCGGGCTCGTTAGATTGAATTTTATCGTATGAAAGCGAACAATATGAAGCGATATCGAACAACAAGGTAAACCACGCAGTTGCTGAAAATTTTAGTAAAATTGTATAGAACTGGTCGTCGACAATTGGCCTCTCGGCCGGGAGTGGATACGTCCCATGCGCTTTGAAGCAACAGGACTTGACGGAGCGTGGCTCGTCAAAGTCGAGCCTGCACACGATGAGCGCGGCTTTTTCGCGCGCACGTTTTGCGAAGACGAGTTTCGTGCACACGGGCTCGTGACCAGATTTCCCCAGCACAGCATCTCGAGCTCCTCGCGCAAGGCAACATTGCGCGGAATGCACTTTCAGAATGAGCCGCACGGCGAGGTTAAGCTCGTGCGCTGCTTGAACGGATCGATTTGGGACGTCATCATCGATCTGCGTGCGAGCTCGCCGACCTTTCGTCAATGGCGCGGCTTCGAGCTTTCAGCGGAGAACGGTTCGCAGCTCTACATCCCCAAGGGGTTCGCACACGGCTTTCAAACCTTGAGCGACAACGTTCAGGTCAATTACCTGATTTCGGAGTTCTACGAGCCTTCGGCTGCTAACGGCGTCCGATACGACGACCCGATGTTCGGCATCAGCTGGCCTCTGGCCGTCAGCACGATCTCCGATAAAGACTTGAACTGGCCGCTTCACGGTACCTGAGCGCTTACCGCACAGGCGCGAGAAGTCCGTGGCGCTCGAGCACTTTTGCTGTCTTCAGAATGACCGGGAATGGCAGGTCGGCACGCCTGGCGATATCAAGCAGAGAATGATGTCCGTCGGACAGATTTAGAATCCACAGCATCGCCATGTTGGCTGCAGCGGCGTCCTTGTCGCCGCCGATCGCACCATAGAGTCCGCGTCTACCCAGCTGCGGTTCGCCTTTCGGCGACGTGTTGTAGTAGCTGCGGTTGCCTTCGAGCAGGTCGATGACTTCGGAAATGATGCGGAAGGATTCCCCGAGGTGCTCCGGCCGAATGAAGCTCAGGTCGTCGGCCGAGGTATGATACTGAGGGATGGCACCGAAACGGCTGCGCTGAAACAATCCCACCGGCAGGTTGAACCCGGGCGAGCAGTATTGCCGCTCATCATAGCCGTAGGGCGAAAACTCCAAAATCGTCGGCGTCAGTTTGGAATGCTGCAGCGTGTGTATCATTGCACGGTCGATCTCGGCATCGCCCTGCCTGCTCTTCTTGTATGTCGGACCGGCGCCGTCTCCGACCATTGATACCACGAGGCCGTGCTTGATATGAGACACACGATGCTCATTGCGGGCGAGCCAGGTGATCGCGCCAATCGTTCCCGGCGCAAAGAGAAACCGATAGCTGTATCGCGTTCGCATCTGGGAGATGCGGCTTGCGAGCTCCGCAAGCAGGGCCAGACCGGAACAATTGTCATTGGCAAGCGAGGGATGGCAAACATGCGCCGACAGAAGCACCTCGTCGTCTGACTCTCCCCGGTGAAAATACTCACCATAGCTCAAATGCCCGTCGGCGAGGGTCGAGTCGATCACGACCTCGTAGCTATCGTCCCGCAGTTGCTCCAGCTGTCGGTGGGCCATGCAGAAAGCCCAGTTTTCCTGGTAGTAAGACGTTCGGTAGGGGACCAGGTCCGGCTGATCGGGTAATGTGAAGATGTGGGACTTAAGCTCGTCCAGCGACATGGTGCGGCGCACCGGCACGCTGTAGCTCATGACGTGCAGGTTCGATTCGCTGAAATCCACGACCTTCCGGCCCCGCGGGTCCTTGATGTACGCGTCCCGGATGTTCCACTCGCGCGGCACGACCCAGTCGAGAACGGGTGTACCGGTCGGCACCTCGTGGACATCAAGGGAGATGTGCGCACCGATCTCCCGAAGGGTCTGCCGCACACCGTTACCGGTAATGCTGCGGCAGATCGGGTAGATCTTTTGGGCAAGCGCAAAGATCTTTGCGCCTGAACTTGTGACATCGTCTGCCGCCGACACGCCGTCCTCCTGGTGTGTCAAATCGATCGGCGCGTGTATTAGTTCGCGGCGAGAGCCGATTGCCCGACGCTCTGCCTCGACTTTACATGGCGGAGATCCGCATCGAGCACGCCGTCCGCCAGCAACTTGTTGACGTGGCTGATGCGCTGATACCGGGGACCTTCGAACTCTTCGAGCGTGATGCCCGAGACCCGGTAGGCCTTATAGAGCTGCTCCGCGCCCATCTTCGCATCCCATTGCGGCTTGAACTCCGGCAGCCTGGTTCGAATCTTTTCGAAGCTCACGCGATAGGACCGCGTGTCGGGACCGGCGCCATCGGCAAATTCGATCTGACAACCGGGGACAACATCGGCGACGATCTTCGCGAGATCGCGGATCTGGTAGTTGTGCGCCGTCTGGCCGACGTTGAAAGCTTCATTGAACACCGCCGCCTCGGGAGCCTCCATCGCCGCGATAAAGGCGCGGGAGATGTCCTCGATGTGAACGATGGGCCGCCAGGGCGTGCCGTCCGACTTCAAGAGGATCTTCCGCGTTGTCACCGCCCAGGCAACGAGATTGTTCAGCACGACATCGAATCGGAGCCGGGGAGATACGCCGTAAGCCGTTGCGGGTCGCAGGTAGACCGGGCAAAATCCGTCACCGGCGAGGCCGGCAATATCGCGCTCCGACTGCACCTTGGATTCGCCATAGGCAGTCACCGGGTTGAGCGCTCCGGTTTCGTCGATCATGCCCTCGCCCGCCTTGCCGTAGTTGCTGCAGGAGGACGCGAACACGAACCGTCGCACACCGGCTTGCTTGGCCAGTTGCGCGAGGCGCACGCTGGCTACATGATTGATCTGGTCGGTAAGGCCGGGTCTCAGATTGCCGAGCGGATCGTTCGACAGCGCGGCAAGATGCAGGACCGCATCAAAAGCCTTCAGGTCCGCAAGTTCGATGTCTCGCGTGTCCTTGCAAAGGGCCGGCACATCCACGATCGACCCGCCTTCTGCAAATGTGCAGCGAGAGTACAGATCGCTGTCGAGGCCCACGACTTCGTGCCCGGCACGCCGTAGCATCGGGGTGAGCACTGTTCCGATGTAGCCGAGATGTCCGCTCACGAGAACGCGCATCTAAACGCCTCCAAATTTATTCTGTTTCTATCTCGCCTACTTATTTCAAAATCGCCCGCTGATGCACGTGTTTGTAAAACCTTAGTTAATGGCGCGCCTGAAATTGCGGGAACGATCCGCTCAGGACGACGGAAAATGGTTGAGCCGTACCCCATGATCGTTGACGTCGCCGGTAGCGGCGCCAGGCGAGAGACGCCGCAGCAGCGCTTGGGGAACTCTGCGTAGTTGCCGGTGAAGCCGGTAACGTGTGGTGGAGCGGCTGACGTCGAAGCGATTGGCCAGTTCTCCGCCGAACGCCACAACGAATTTGTATCGCGCCTCGTTTTCGATTCCGCCATCGAAATCGAAATGAAGGCCCCGCTCGTGCGCCAGCTCGATGCCACTCCAGAGGAGCAGACTTACTGCGCCTGGATGCGCAATGCTCCTGTCCCGCGATGACAGGAAATAGTGCACGAACTTGTGGTCCCAGACGAAGAAGACCTGGGCGTGGACGTTGTTGTTCGAGTCCACCGCCGCGAGGATCTTGCATTGCTGTCGCTCGCTCGCGGCGGCATAGACAGCTTCCAATCGAGAGAGGTCGAAATACGATTTCGCGCCCTCCAGGTTGGCCTGGTAATACTTCACGAAGTATTTTGGGGACGTGACTTCGCGAATGGCGAGCCGTTCCCGCGCGCGTCGTATCACGTTCTTTGTCTTGTCGCGCAATCCCGACCAGAGCTCGTCTCGGGGGATCGTGCATTTCAGCATGAAAGTCGGATGCGCGCGCACCTCGTAGCCGCACGCGAGGAACGCGGCCACATCGCTAAACCCGGTATCGAGCGTCATCTCGACGTGATCGAAATCCGCGACCTGTTTGAGCAGGTCAGTGATGACCGCATGCGCCAACCGCATGCGCGCTTCCGTCTTGCCGGACTGCAGCGTGACCGTCGGCCCGAGAAAGCGCGTGATTTGAGGCATCTCACATATGTTCATCCCGCCTTCAGTACGCGTGACGAACCGGAGAGAACCCACGACGCGCCCGCCACGCGAACAAGTGACTTCGCGCCAGCCACCGGGAGCCAGCGCATCCAGCCACCAATCCTCGTGAAAGACCGATTTGCGCATCAAATTCCTCTTCCGGAGACTAACCGGATAGCGAATCGGCAATCTGATTAAACCAAAACGTGCAGAAATGCCCAAGGTCCGCGCGGATCAGAAGGCCTTAGCTTCTATTGTAGTTAACGACGTCTGCAGCATTTAAATCGGGGCGCTCGCCTAGTTAGCCTCTGAGCTCGGCGTCGGTCAGGTGACGCATTGACGCAATACCGCGCCTGTTCAAAATATATTTAATCATTGCCCACGAGGCGTGTGCTCACTGCGAACTTTTGCGTGCCGATCCATCCAAATTCGGCTGCACGAACGGCGTGCCGGCGTCATAGCGTGCTTTGGCCGGAAGCACATGAAGCTTCGTCTCTCCGACCGGGTCCACCCAAGGCCACTCGTATCCGCGCCCGGCGTCGAAGAACGGGGGGCGGCTTGTGAGGTACATGGAAGCAGGCAAGGCGCGATCCTCGCTTCCGGAATCCCAGTGCGTTTTGTTGGTGAGGTAATCAAAATTGCCATATCGAATCGTGGACGTCGCAACCTTTGCGTCCGTCGGATATGGCTTCACGGCGTCCCAGCCGAGCATCCAGACGCCGGGCTTTGCGTCGGTAAAACGGGTTTCATACGACCAGCCGTCCATCTGACCGGGAACCCCGAGCACGTTTCCTATGAAAGACATCCAGTAGGAATACGCCATCAGACCGGCGGCGCGACGCGGCCCATTGCGGGGCTGCGACACATCATCGATCGTCCCGCCAGCCTGATTGTCGAACGCTGCCCGGACGCCGCGCAGATAGTTGCGGAAAAACGTGTGATAGATGCTGTTGCCGTGAGTGTCGTCGCTGTCGGCGTTCTGAGCGTAGTTGCCCTCGAACAAGACGTGATGGGCGCCCACCATGTGGCTGGCGTTGAGCCCGGTCTCGATCCAGGCTCCATTCGTATTGATGTAGCCCATGTCCATGTAATTATAGCCGACCACGGAGCCCGCCCCGGCGGAACGCGCCACCACCAGCTTGTTGGCCCTCACGGCAATTCCATTCTCGATCAGAACTTCCGACGATCCGGCGGAAAGGCTAATCGCATATCCGCCTCCGCCGGGTTGAGCCCAGGCCGCGTCGTGCACGTAGAACTCGCGCAGTTCGACGCGGAAGGAGCTGTGAATTGCAAAGCCTTCGCCGTGCCAAACCGAATTGTCGACGTTCTTCGCCCACGAAGAAGCAGCCCAATTGAAGCGAAGATTGCCCGCGTCGCCTCCCTTGAGCGCCAGATCTTCGACGCCCGCGTGCTTCACATGCGGCTGCGCGAATCGCGACAGTTGAGCTGCGTTTGCTTTCCGATAGCTGATGTGAATTGGAGTCGTGAAGGTGATCCTGGAACCGGAGACGGCGCTGATCTCCTTGATCTCGGCGACGGGCCGATCAGGTCTCCCGAACCACGATCCGGCGCTTTGCGGCGTCGACGGAAACCCATCGGGTGCAAAGTCATCGACAAACTGAATTGCGGGCTTGTGCTTTTGCCAGACAACCCTGAAATCTTCCGACGCCCAGATCTCCCCTCGCCCCTGCGGGTCGACACGCCAATCAGCGGCCGACGCCTCGTCGAGCAGCACGATCTGTCCAGGCACAAAGCCCGCAGCGTCGTCGACCTCGACCGTTCTTTCGCCCTTTATTGCATCATTTCGAAGGTTCGCCGACCGCACGGCATTGACCGTATCGCTCGTGCTGGAGAAAAGCGACGGTCCCACCACGACCAGCGGAGATGGCCGGGCACCGACCGCGTCGTTGAAAGGTTTCGCGCCATCTTGCTTTTCGAGCATCGTCCGGCCCGGACCGGAGCCGCGCAGGGTAATTGCCTTGTTGAGCAGCAGGAAATTGCCGCCATTGATCAGAAACCGTCCCGCGGACAGTTGCACGACCTGCCCTACCGGACATGCGTTGATTGCGCCCTGGATTACCGCAGCGTCATCGAGTGTGCCGCCACGAGGCGACAGCGTCGCGCAGATGGTTTTTCGAGAGGGTATACCACCCTCGGCCGTCAGGCCGGGTTGCCAGGTGGTCGCGCGATCTGAGGGCAGTATCTCCATCGAGTCGAGAGCAAATGCGGACGAATGGCTTGAGCATGCAACGAAGATCATCGTTGCAGCCAAACATCGCCAAGGCCGCCGCCGCGGGGCCGCTCGCAGCGTCTCGTGACCAGGGTTGCGCCGCGTCGCGATGACTTTCCGGTTGAACATACATCCTCTGACTTGCGGCGCAGAACCCGCTGGCTTCGCGCCTGCTAGCGTGACCTCACGACGTTGATGGGAGTGGACGGCGGCCTGAGCCGCGGTCCGTGGATGCGCCGCATTGCTGGACGCCTGGCTATTCGCAAGCTGGCCGCGGGATACGCCTGCCCCCAATATCTGGCAGCTTCAACCGCGGCTATGACGAACACGACCCACAGCATTTCGAAGCCGCGCATCCATGTGCTCTCGAGACCGTTTGTGATGGCAACGTAGAGAACGATCGACAGCAGGATCCGTGCCCGCGAAAGATCAAAACGCGCCAGGCGACCAATGCCGTGTATCGTCGCAAGGATGAACGCGACAAGCAGGAAAAATCCCGCATAGCCAAGTTCGAGCAACGTGTCTTCATACCCATTGTGGGCGTTGGGCATCTCCTTGACCCAGCCCGGCGCTTCCACGATGCTCGGCGCGTCGGGTCCAACCAGCCAGAACGACTGATAACCCCAGCCCAGCAGCGGCTTCTTTGCGATTTGCATATTTGCAAAATCCCAAATGATGGTACGGCCCGTGAAAGTCGAATCGCCGTACAGCATGTACGACACGCGATTCATGCTGAAGCCGGTAACGAACGAAAAGACCATCCAGCAAATCGGTATCGATACGACAATCACCCACACCGGAACGCGGGTAGCCCTGGAAAGCTTGAGCAAGGTCCAGGCGAACGCCGGGACAAGCACCGCAAGAGCAAGCGCCGTCTTTGAATTGCTCAGCAGCAGCAGCGCAACAGACATGAGCGCGGTAACGATGCCGAGAACCCGTCGCCGTCCGGGATGAAGCAGCTCATGGAGCGCAAGCAGGAATGCAACGGCAGCGCATTCACCTAGATAGTTCTTGCCCGAGAAATAGCCGGGGTAGCCCCATGTGGCGAACTTCACGTCGATCGGCGGCCTGCCCATGACGAACAGCATGTTCAGCACGGCAGCGATAAAGAAGCACCAGAACAGGCCGCGCAACAGGTCGGTCGATCGAGTTGCAACGATCGCCGGGAGCGCGATCGAGGCGATGATCATGGCCTGCTGCGCAAACCTGATCCCCGAAGCCTCCGGCTTGAATGCCCAGGCAACGCTCGCCCCCGCCAGCGCAAGATAGGCAAACAGTATGATCAGGATCGGCGGAAAGCGGAGTCGCGACCGATTGCGCAGCGCAACGACGAGCGCGACTGCGGACAGGATCGGCCAAAAGATTTTGCTCTCTGGTCGAGCTTCCAAAAGACAAGCCGAGTCCGTCGGACTACAGGTCACGAGGATCAGGGGAAAAGCAATCGTGGCGTAGACACAAGCCAGCAGCGGGATGATCGCGTATCTATCGATTACCCGACCGGAGGGAGCCGCCAAGCCTGGTCGCTGAGAACGCAATACGGCTTCGTGCATGCTCGGTGCCCGTCAACTCCAGTCGCCAAGGCAGCACGCTGATCGTTAATCGCCTGCCTTGCCCGATCGTGGGGCCGCGCAGCGATACGATCAGCCTCTCAATGGCACTGGCGCCAACACGTACTCAGACACGGCTGCGAACACCAACGATAAGTCAATCTTTCCTGAATTTTTATAGTGAACGCTTCGTTAACGCTTGTCCCCTAGCGTGGCGCACAGGGCGGGCTGTTTCGCTTGGTCGATTGATATTCCGGGAAATTGTGGATGCCGCGTAAGTACATGTTTACTCGCGCAAATTTCTTCCGAGCCTCTGTCCGGCAGTACGGCAGTCGATGCCGGACGGCGACGACCGCAAGCGGCGCGCAAACAAGCGCGAAGAGGAGACCGGCGTTTACCAAGACTGCGTTCGTTAATCTTCGTTAACCAGGGTCCAATGTCGTGCCGAGAAGTGCAGGCAAGAGTAGTCAACGAACGCCGCGCCTGACCACTCGTGAAGTGGCGCCGGCGCATTCGGCTGGCAATTCCTCGCGTCTCAGTGGCCGCCTGTTGGGCGCCCTGGCCATCACAGCGACAATCGCGCTCGCTGGCTGCTCGACCATGCCGACCTCGGGACCGGCGAGCTCCTATGTCCGCGCGGGGCAGACCGACCCTGAAAGCGTGCACTATGCTTTGGTGCGCCTGACGGCTGACACCGAGAGGGTCCTGGTGCGCAACTCCAGGCGGATCGACCGCGTTTTCACGGATCGCCGCGGCCCGCCCGAGATTCGCTTTGGCATCGGCGACACGGTCAGCGTGACGCTGTTTGAATCGATGGCCGGTGGCCTGTTTACTCCGACCGAAGCCGGCACGCGTCAGGGAAACTATGTCACGTTGCCCAATCAGGCCGTGAATTACAAAGGCAACATCACAGTTCCGTATGGTGGCTCGATCCGCGCTGCGGGCCGGACGCCGGAGGAAGTCCAGAATGCGATCGTGAAGTCCCTGCAGGACCGTGCGATCGAACCACAGGCAGTGGTTGCGCTGGTGGATCAGAAGGCAACGTCGATCAGCGTATTGGGCGAGGTCGGAACGCCTGCACGCTTGCCTGCAAGCGCCAGCGGCGAGCGGCTGCTCGACATCATCACACGCGCGGGCGGCCCCAAGAATCCCGGCTTCGATACCTGGGTGACCCTCGAACGCGACGGCCGGCAGGGTACCGCACCGTTCGGATCGCTGCTCAGCCAACCGGCAAACAACATCTTCGTTCGCCCCCAAGATACGGTCTACGTATTCACGCAGCCGCAAACCTTCCTCGCGATGGGCGCTTCCGGGCAACAGGGGCAGTTCTCGTTTGGAGCCTGGCGCCTGACACTGGCCGAGGCCATGGCGAAGGCGGGCGGCCTCAAGGATGATCACGCCGACCCTGGATCCGTGTTTATCTACCGAGGAGAGCCACGCGAAGTTGCCAAGCAGCTCGGCGTCGACTGCACTCGCTATAGCGGACCCCTTGTCCCCGTTATCTATATTCTCGATTTGAGAGATCCCGGCGGCTACTTCATCGCGACAGAATTCGAGATGCGGAATAAAGATGTCATCTTCGCGTCCAACGCAAATTCTGTCGAAGCGACAAAGTTCATGACTTACCTTCGGATGATCGTCGGCACAGTGAGCGATCCAATCGTCGCCGGGATCGATGCCTACACGCTGAAGGGACTCGCCAACGGCAGCATCTCTGGCGCGACAACCATCGTTACGTCGTCCCGATGACGACAATTGGCCTGGCGGAATCGGCTCGCGCGGCAGGTATGCTGCCGGCAACCGAATCCGCCGAGGCAACAGTCCGCGACCGGTGGCCACGCCTTCACGGACACATTCCTGCGCTCGACGGCGTGCGGGGACTTGCCATCGTCATGGTGATGCTACTGCACTTCGTCGGCAATACGTTGCCGACCAACGCTGTCGAGAAGATCGTCGTCGGAATCACCAACTACGGCTCCTATGGCGTCGAGTTGTTCTTCGTCCTGTCCGGCTTTCTCATCACCGGAATCCTCTATGATTCACGGGAGGACCCGAACTTCTTCCGCAATTTCTATATACGGCGAGTGCTGCGCATTTTTCCGCTCTACTATGGCGTACTCGCACTTGTCTTCTTCGTCGCTCCGCTTGTGAGCCCGCTGCGTGGTCCGACCCTCGACTATCTGATAGATCGTCAGGCCTGGGCCTGGCTGTACGGAGTCAACGTCTACATCGCATGGAACGGTGACTGGTCATTCTCATATCTGGAGCATCTCTGGTCGCTTTGCATCGAAGAACATTTCTATTTCTTCTGGCCGCTCGTCGTATATCTGGTCGCGAAGCAACCGAGAAAGTTGATTGCGGTCAGCCTCGGCCTATCGGTCGCTGCGATGCTCGCTCGCCTGGGCGGCTCCTTGGCCGGACTTAGCTGGTGGACAACCTACGTGTTGACACCGTTTCGCCTGGACGGTCTGGCCCTTGGCGCCTTTCTCGCCGTGGTCGTCCGACAACCGGGCGGACTTCAGCGACTTGTGGGCGCCCTTCCGTACGCTGCGACCACTGCATTTGCCTTGCTGTCCCTGACTTTCATCTGGACGCGCCTGGTGACCGACCAAGGCAACGCTTTCGTCCTTCCGGTTCGGTCTTCCATCATCACCGTGCTGTTGGCTTGTCTCCTCATCTGGGTGCTTGTTGCGCGAAAGCATTCCTTGGTATCGCGCCTCTTCTGCAGCCGACCCTTGATGCTTCTCGGGACCTATAGCTACGGCCTGTACGTCTACCATCACTTCATATCGTACTACCTTGTGACTCATCGAACCGAACTGACACTCGGCGAATGGCTTGGCTCTCACAGCGCAGCCGTGGCAATACAGGCGACAGCGGGCGCGCTCGTCTCGCTGCTAATCGCTTATCTGAGCTATGAGTTCGTCGAAAAGCGTTTCCTGGAACTGAAGCGGTTCTTCAGCGCTCGACGCCCCGTTGCTGCTGGCGACGCATTGGCGCCTTCTCATCCGTACCGCAACTGATGGCGAGTCTCGTTCGGTAGAAGCTCTCGAGAGCGCGAGCTGCTGAACTCCAGGCATACTTGCTTTCAGCCAATTGCCTTGCGGAACGTCCGAGATCCGCAGCACGATCGGCATCGCCCAGCAAGCCGCTGACACGGGCGGCAAAGCTCTCGACATCGTCCGCGATCATGATGTCACGATCCGGCACGGCCTCGATCCCCTCGGCGCCCAGGGTTGTCGAGACGATTGCCTTGCCCATCGCCATAGCCTCGACAATCTTGAGCCGTGTCCCGCCTCCCAATCGCAGAGGGACGACGACGACCGCCGCCTCGGCAAGATGCGGTCTCAAATCCGGCACGAAGCCGGTGAACTCGATTCGGGGACCTGCCAGCGCCAACAGGGCGGAGGGCGGCGAACCGCCAATGATCTTGCAACGCGCATCTGGATGGCTGGCCGCGATGCGCGGCCATATATCATTGATGAAGTGGATGACACCGTCGACATTCGGTGCATATGACAAAAGACCAAAGAACACGACAGTGCGCCCGTCGGGCTTCGGATCGTCGGCACGCGGGCGATAGAACTCGATGTCCGCGGCATTGGGAATGACAGTAGTCCTGGCTTCCGGCACTTCTTCAAGCAGCCGTCGTTCGTCAGTCGCGCTGCATAGATAGACGCCGTCTGCGTCACGATAGGTCCCAAGCTCCTCCTTCCGAAGCTTGCGCCAATTGACTTCGGAATAAAGGCGACGAAACAGGCTGTCGCCGCTTTGGGCGTACTGGCGGGCAAGGTCATAGTCGATGTTGTGAGAATCCACGACCAATACCGGAAGCTTCTCTCCTGCCGGCGCCTTGCGCAACTCGTAGTGACCAAGGAACGTGAACTCGAGATTAACCACGTCGAAGCGCGTGGACCCAAGCAAGTCGTCCAGCGTCTGCCGCACTACGTCTGCCGTGATTCGCAAACGCTCGAAGCTGAGGGGCGACACCAGGGAGCGCAGTTGAAGCAAGCGCTTCGGCATCCCATCGCGACCGAACGGGTTACGCACGAGCACCACCTTGCGGCAATAGGCCTGCATGGCAGTTCGGCATTCGTCGATGTCGTGCTCGTCATCCACGAGCATGACTGCCGTCAGGTCATGGCGCTGAGCCAATTCCGTCATCAAACCGTGCATGCGTGCCTGCGCGCCGATCCGCGGCGGGCTCGCAGGCATCTGTGACACGAAGAGAATATTTAGGCGGTCTGAGTGCATCGATCCAAACCTGCCTGCCGACATCGACAGGTACTGAGATGCTCGCTAAGCCCACATTTCACACAGCTCGGCTTACTCAATGCTTAAGCCTGAGCCTTGCGTTAATAGTTGCCTCGTTCCTCTTAACGAAACAATGATAGAAAGGCGCCGTATCCATTTATCCGCTTGGATTTTCGACGTAGAAGCATTGCCGAAGCAGTCTTGGTAGGTTCTCCGCAACGTTACCTCGTGCGGTCCAGCTCAAGCTCAAGCCCCGGAGGCGACGATTGAATGTGCGGTATCTCGGGTATCATCGGCCGGCTTGACGAAAACAACCGGGCCGCGCTCGCTCGGATGAGCAAGGCCATGATCCATCGCGGGCCGGACGGCCATGGCTCGTGGGCTTCGACGCCGGATGCCCGCGGCTGGGGTGTCATGCTCGATCACCGCCGCCTCTCGATCCTCGATCTGTCGTCCGCCGGCGCCCAACCGATGGTGGACGATACAACCGGGCACGTGATTTCGTTCAACGGCGAAATCTACAACTATGTCGCCCTGCGCAAACGCCTCGAGAGCGAAGGGCAGTCTTTTCGGTCCAGCGGCGACACCGCCGTCATGCTGCGGGCACTCGGCCTGCATGGCCTGGAGGCAGTTGGATGGCTGCGCGGCATGTTCGCATTCGCAAGCTGGGATCCGCAACAGCGACGACTTCTGCTTGCACGCGACCAGCTCGGCATCAAGCCGCTGTATATCGCGCAGTCCAGCAATCCGAACACGACGTGGTCGCTGATATTTGCATCCGAATTGCGTGCATTGCTGGCCTCAGGCTTGCTCGGAACGCCGCGTCTTGATCCGCAGGCGGTTGCGAGCAACGTATGGAACGGGTTTGTTGTCGGCCCCTGCACCGCCGTTCAGGGCGTTGAACTTCTTGCGCCGGGTCACTACGCCGAGTTTGACGGGACAGGCCGTAGAATAAGCGAGCGCGATTTCTGGCGCATTCCCGGAGAGTCGCCAAAACCGACAATGGACGAAGCGACGCTTGCCTCGATCCTCGACGCAGGGATGAGGCTTCACCTCGCCAGCGATGTGCCGCTCGCCGTTTTCCTGTCGGGCGGCATCGATTCCTCCGCGATGGCAAATCTCGCGCAACGGACCGCTGACGCCCCGGTTCATACTTTCACGCTCGCGTTCGAGGACCAGCAGTTCAACGAAGCGCCGTTCGCAAGGCAGACCGCTGCGGCAATCGGCACTCAGCATCATGAGGTGGTGTTGTCCGAGCAGCGGTTCGTCGACAGTCTGGACGACGCCCTCGATAGTCTCGACCAGCCAACCTTCGATGGACTGAACGCCTATTTCATCTCCCGGGCTATTCGCGAAGCAGGCTTTACCGTCGCGCTGTCAGGAACCGGGGGTGACGAGCTGTTCGGCGGGTATCCGACGTACCGCGATCTTCCGATCTTGCAGCAGTGGTGTCATCGGGGCCGCGCATTTCCCAGAAAATGGCAAGCCAGGGCTGCAGCTTTGTTGACTTGGCCCCTGCGACGATCCTCGCATCCCGTGCCGCCTCAAACGCGCTGGGCGAAGCTTCCGGATATGGTCGATCGTAGCGAGGATCTGCTGGCGTTATACCAGATGGCCTACGCGCTCTTCCTGCCTGGATTTCAGGGTGAATTGCTTGCACCGGATTTCGCGGGCGCGCTCATGGAAGGCCTTCCCGACGCGATGCGCCGGCGGCTGACGGCCGAAACGGCCGGCCGTACCCCTGTTTCCGCTATTAGCGTGATGGAACAACGTCTCTTTTTGGGTGAACGCCTCCTGCGCGACAATGATGCAGCAAGCATGGCCAGCTCGCTCGAGCAGCGCGTTCCGCTGGTCGACCACGTATTGTTTGGAAGCGTCGACGCCCTGTCGGACGAAGCGCGATATCAGCCCTTGGGGCGCAAAGAAATGCTTCGGCGGATCGGATTGCGCGGTCTCGATCCTGCGCTCTTCGAGCGCCCAAAGACCGGCTTCGTCATGCCCTTTGACCGGTGGATTCGCCGCGGATTGAAGGACGCCATGGATCGAACCATGCGCGATCCGCAGGCGATCGCACCCACCGGCCTGAATCCCGACGCGGTTGAGCGACTATGGCGAGCCTTTCTCGACGGAGCGCCCGGCATGTACTGGTCGCGGGTCTGGTCCATCTACACGTTTGTCCGTTGGTGCCATCGCAACGGCGTTTACGCATGAACAGCGGGTGCCTTCACCGGCTTTCTCGCCGCTCACTCTGACCATTCGTCCAATCGATAACGTCGAACTCGAGCCCTCGCTTCAACATCTCCGCCTCAAGATCGCGGGCATGCCGCTTCCATTCGGCCGTTGACCGGACTCGGAATTTGGGATCTTTGCCGCTTGCCTCGAATTCATCGTCGGCCTCGAGCGCGCCGCGGATAGCTTCGTATATCATCCTCAGACTGGGATCGGTGATGGCACTGCAGGCCATTGGTTTCAGTGTCTCGATCTCGTCGAAGTTTTTGCTCATGACAATGATCGATCCTCATCTACGCGCGCTAGCGCGCCTTCGATGACCTCGATCTCCTCGCGGAGGATATCGCTCACGATCGACGGCTTGAACCCTGGGATGGTGTGCATCTGAACATCATCCAGCAATTGCTGACGATGGTGCCTCAGCTTTTCCAGGGCTTGGCGATCCTTCAACGAAACGTAGCCGGCAACAATCTGCTCGATGGCTTTCATCGGAAATGCGCTCTACAATAAGAATAACGTACTGCAATCTCTCGATTAAAATGGCCAAATCGCTTCCTGACAAGACCCCCACCTTTGTGCTCGTGCGGCAGCGTTAACGCTCAGTCCGTAAAAACCCGGATCTTCCACGAAATGATTCCGCCGCTTGTCGGAATCCGGCTGAAAGCGAAGAAGCCGGTTCGATTGTCCTTGTCGAGTTACTTCCACGCAACACGATGGGGAGGGTGCAGAAGAACCTGTCGTGCGACCGCTTCGCCGATATCTACTCGGCGCAGGTTCAGCAGCGAACCTGAAACGCGCTGCTGGACCCGCGCTGCGATACCCGTCGCGCGGCACCGCGGATCCTCAAAGATAGCAGCGATGCCGTGGACGGCGTTCCGTTCACCGGCTGCGAGCGATGTGTGTGACGCCGGTCAGGAGTGACGCGTAACGACGCCCGTCGGCGTGGCAAAGCCGTGGAGAGTCTTGATCCGCTTCTCGAGCCACCAGCCGAACTCGGGCGACCAATCTTCGAAACGGCTGTTGATGCCGAGATCGTGCGCCCAGTGGTGGGCGATGTTGGGATTGAACTGCGATTGCCGCCCGACGGCAATGAGGTCGGCTTGGCCTTTCTGAAGGATGGCCTCGGCCTGCTGCGCCTCGAGAATGATGCCGACGGCCATGGTGGTGACATCCGCCTCCTTGCGCACGCGCTCGGCGAAAGGAACCTGGAAGCCGAGGCTGCGCGGCACTTGCGCTGCCGTAGCCGCGCCGGAGATTCCGCCGGAGGAACAGTCGACGACGTCGACGCCGCGCGCCTTCAGCTCGCGCGCGAAGGCGACCGTATCATCCATGTTCCAGCCCTCGACGGTGCCGTCGACGGACGAGACGCGCACGAACAGCGGCATGTCAACCGGCATTTCGCGGCGCACCGCCTCGACGATCTCGAGCGGCAGACGCATGCGCCCGGCGCGGTCGCCGCCATACTCGTCATTGCGTGTGTTGGAGACCGGCGACAGGAACGAGGCCAGCAGATAGCCGTGCGCGGTGTGAATCTCGATGGTGTCGAACCCAGCGGCAACCGCCCGCCTTGCAGCGGCTGCCCAGGTGCCGACCATGGCCTTGCACTCGGCGGTGGTCAATTGCCGTGGCGCCAGCCAGCCCTTGGCGACCGGCTCGGCGGTCGGGCCCACCGGCTGCCAGATCCTGGCGCCGGCTTTCAGATTCTCCTCGGTCAGCGGCCCCATGCCTTGCATGGCGGACTGTGCCGACGACTTGCGGCCGCCATGGCCGATCTGAATGCCGATCGCCGTCCCCTGACGCTTCATGAAGGCGACCAGCGGCTTGAAGCTCTCGGCCTGCTCGTCATTCCAGATGCCGAGGTCGTTTTCGTTGGTGAGTCCGACTTCCTCCACCGCCGTCACTTCGACGAAGACGAGCCCGAAGCCGCCCAGCGCATAGCGACCAAGATGCACGAGATGAAACGCTCCGCAGGTATTTCCCGGTTCGCAGCTGTAATGGACCATCGGTGGCACGACGAGGCGGTTCTTCAGCGTAAGGCCTCGAATCGTGAGTGGCTGGAACAGCATCGGCCGCTCGTCATCCTTGCCGTTGATCATCTCACCACTCATGGAACTGTCTCCTTGCATGCTATGGCCGTCCGGTCGTGCCATGGACGGCAAGTCTTCAGGTACGTCTTGGGGGCCCCAGCGACGCGCGCGGAATGAACTCGTTGGGCACGAGCACGCGCCTCGGCTCGTGCGGACCGTCGTTTCGGATGCGATCGAGCAGCATGCCGGCCGCAATCCGGCCGACCTCCGCCTGATCCCAGCCGATGATGGCGACTGCCGGCGAGACGAGCTCGGCGAGCTCGGAATGGCCTGACGCGATCAGCGACACGTCCTCCGGTATCCGCAGGCCTCGCCCGCGCACCGCGCGCAGCACGCCCGACAACATGTCGATGCCGCCGGAAATGATCGCGGTCGGAGGGTTGCGCTGGCCGAGCAATGCCGAGGTGATACGAAATCCCGCGCCGGGCAGGAAGCTCCCGGCGTGAATGAGCGAAGGATCAGGCTCGAGATTTCGCGCGGCAAAAGCCTCCTGATAGCCGCGAACGCGTTCGCGCGCCGGATAGAGCCCGGCGTCGCCGGTGATCAGCGCCACGCGCCGGTGACCGAGATCCAGCAGATGACTGACCGCGACACGCATCCCTTCGGCGTGATCGGCCATAACGGCATCAGTCCAATCCGGCTGATCACGATCGATCAGCACGATCGGAATATCGAGATCGCGCAGGAAGGCCTCGAACTCACCGGCGACCGGCGTGTATGGCCCCATCATTACGCCGTCGGCCTGCCGCCGCGACAGCCGGCTGAGCAGCTCTCGCTCACGCTCCTTGCGGCCTTCCGAGTTGGAGATGAGCAGCGAGAAGCCGACCTCGTCCAGCACGTCGTGCGCGGCTTTGACGAAGCCAGCGAGTTGCGGAATGTTGATCTCACGCAAGATGCAGCCGATCGTGTGGGTCGACCGGATGCGCATGCTCTGCGCCACCGCATTCGGCGTATAGCCCAGATCATCGATTGCGCGCTGGACCTTCCGGCGGATGTCGGGATGGACGGTGGCATTGGCATTGAGCACCCGCGACACCGTGCCGGTCGATACGCCCGCTGCGGTCGCCACGTCGCGGATCGTCAATTTGCTTCCGCGACCTGCCGTTTGCTGTTCTGCCATCACCATCACCGGGGCTGAGACCTCAATCCCCTGCACAATACGCGGAAGCCAATTCGGCCGCAGGTGCTATCCGCCGGCCGAAGGCAAATGATTTGTGCATTTCTCCAACGTGATCCAAACGGCCTGGCCTCCCGTCCTTGTTCCGGAAACGATCAGATGGCGTCGGCTTCGACGATACTGCGGCTCATACTTCGAACGCCCACTGCTCCGCCACCAGGCTGTATCGCCCTGCCTCGCGCCGCATATGTCCGAACCCGGGGAAATGCAGATGCATGCCGCCGACCAGCATGTCGTCTGTGACCACCATGTCGAACATCATCTGACGAGCGGCTGCGGCGGCCTCGGGGTCGGTGTCGAATTCCATCGTCACTTCCGGACGTGCAACCTGGATCTCCGGCACATGGACCGTGTCCCCCCAAACCACCATTGATTCGCCGCCGCGCGATACGACATAGGCGGCGTGGCCGGGGGTATGACCGTGGATCGGGATCGCCGTGACGCCCGGGAGCACCTCGCCCTTCCGGAAAGTCTTGACGCGATCGGCAGCCATATAGGGCTTCAGCTGGGTGCGGCCGGCCTCGAAATAGCGGCGCCGGGGCCGCTCGGCCGCCTTGGCCATCGCCTCGTCGTTGAACCAGTGATTGATCTCGTTCTCATGGACGATGACTTCCGCGTTGGGAAACAGCCGCGTTCCGGTTGCGGCATCTGTCAGCCCGTTGGAATGGTCGGGATGGACGTGAGTCAGCAGCACCGCGTCGACCGAGGCCGGATCGATGCCGGCGGCAGCGAGATTTGCCGGCAGACGGCCGCAGGTCGGCCCCATCAGATCCGCCGATCCGCAGTCGATCAGGTAGGTCCGGTTGTCCATGCGCACGGCAAAGGCGTTGACCGAGATGCGCGGCGGCGAGGTGCGATGATCGCGCGCCAGGATGGCCTTGGTTTCCTCCTCGGGGATATTGCGAAAGATCGTGTATCCCATGTCGACGTAACCGTCGCTGAGGCCGGTGACCAGCGCGTCGCCAAGCCTGCGGTGATAGACTCCTGCGACTTGCGTTGAGGGTGAAGTGCTCATTGTGCGTCCCCTTGCCAAAATCTTGCAACGATCGCTGGATCGTCGCGCCTGTGGTGCCAGCTCCGGCCCACGCCAAGTTGTGCCTTCGACCAGAGCCTGATCTGCATCAGCGCGTAGGCCCAGGTGACGGCAAACACGTCCATCACGGGAGCACCGGCGATGCGGTGGACGCCGTGACGAACCAGGAGTTCCGCCAGCACACCTTCCGCCGGAATGATGACGTCAGCGCCGCGCGCCACCAGGCGCTCGGCCGCGGCGGTGAAATTTGCGATGACCGGAGCCGGATCGACGTAAGCGCGCGCCAGTTGCGGCTCGTCGAGCGGCGGATCCATCGCCGCAACCTCCAGCACACGGGCGGCGAGCTTGTGCTTATCGACCGCAACCTTCGTCATCCACTGCACCGCCGGCGCATTGGAGATCAACGCCACATAGCTGCCGAGCGAGCAGCCGACCAGAAGACCACTCTCGGTCAGCGAGGCGACGGGAATATCCACCGCGGAGCGGATCTCGCGCAGAAACGGCTCGCTGAACGAACCGATCACGAAGGCATCATAACCCTGCCGCTCGGCGGTGATCGCATTGTCGATCACCCGGCTGAGAATGCGGTGATAGGCGAATGCATTGCCGAGCACCGCAGTGGCCGAAGCGCCGGCGTATGATCCGGACGGAAGCCCGTGGACGACGACCTCGGCGTCGTCGCCAAGGATTTCCGCCGCATGGGCCTCGAGCGCGCGCTTGTAGACTTCGAGATGATCGAGCTCGTTGACCGACTGGTGCCAGATGCGCGGCGTCGATCCCTTCCCAGGCATTGCCGCGCTCATGCGTCGCCCCGGTCGTTGGTCAGGCGAAGCGAGCGGATCGACCCGAGGTCCTCGATATTCCAGAGCTGCTCGAACAGCGCTGCGGCCTGGCCTTGCTTGAACACCCGGGTCGCGCATTCCATGAACTTATCCTGCAGTTCATCGCGCGAGAGCGGGCGCTGCCAGCTGCCCTTGGCATGAACCACCGGCGCGTGCTCAAGCACTTCGCCCGACGTCAACACGACGCTGACGCGGTCGGCCGGCGCGAACGGCTGGTCGCCCGGCATGATCTCGTCCGTCGTCGTGCAGCGGACCTTGGCGAAGGTAGCGCCGACATCCGGCCGCGAGACGAACTCATCGGTGAGCTCGGACAGCCCGACGCGGCCGGCGATCAGCGCGGCGGTCATCGCGAATTCCATGCTGAACTTGGCCTCGAGACCGGTCTGCGGATTGGTGTTGCGCAACATCAGCCTTTGGGTGACGCCGGTGTGGACCCGAATTTCCTTCACGTCGTCGGGCTTGAGCTTGTGCGCATTCACCAGGCCAATCATCGCGTCGATCGAACGATGGGTCGCATAGCAGGTCGGATAGCGCTTCACATTGATGCCGAGATCGGCAAGCCGCCAGTTGCGGCCGATATCGATCGTGCCGTTTTCGATATCCGGCGTGCCCGATGGCGAATGGGCGCGCAGGAAGCCGGTTTGGTGTTCGAGCACATCCAGCGATGCGGTAAATCCCTGATCGGCGAGGCGCGCGGCAAGCACGCCGGATTGGGCGGTGCGGCCGGCATGCAGCGATTTGGTCATGGTGCCGAAATTGGCGACCAGTCCGGAGGCGAGCGAGGCGGCGATCGCGATGGCATGCGCGGTCTTCGTGGAGTCGAGATTGCGCAGCCGCGCACAGGCGGCCGCGGTGGCGAGCGCGCCCATCACGGCCGTCGGATGAAAGCCGCGCTCATGGAGGTGACCGGGCTCCAGCGCAATGACCTGCGCCCAGACTTCGTAGCCCGCGGCATAGGCGGCGAGCGCGTCGGCACCGCTGGAGTCGAGCGACCAGCCTTCGGCCAGGATGGCCGGCACCAGCACGGTGCTCGGATGTCCGGCGAGCGCCACGTCGTCATAGTCGAGCACGTGCGCTGCGACACCGTTGACGAGCGCAGCATCCGGCGCCGCGAGATTGCGGCCCGACGGAACCTCGGGTGCGCCGTCGTTCTGGGTGGACGCGGCCACCATCGCCGACACGATCCGCACCGGCTGCTCGGCGGCACCAGCGATCATGACGCCGACGCAGTCGATGATGCCGATCCGCGCCGCCTCGCGGCAGCGGCCGGACAGATCGGACAGCTTGAGGCCGGCTACAAAATTGGCCGTCTGACGCGTGATATCCAGCATGGGTCGTCTCCTCAGTAGGAACGCGGAAGACCGAGCACGTGCTGCGCCACATAGGCCAGCACCATGTTGGTCGAGATCGGGGCTGTCTGGTAAAGACGGACCTCACGCCATTTGCGCTCGACGTCGTATTCCTGCGCAAAGGCGAAGCCGCCATGGGTCTGGAATGTCGTATCGGCCGCTTTCCAGGTGGCCTCCGACGCCAGCAGCTTGGCGATGTTGGCGTCTGCTCCGCAGGGCTGCCCGGCCTGGAACAGCGCGGCGGCACGGCGGCACATCATGTCGGCGGCTTCGAGTTCGGCGTAGGCGCGCGCCAGTGGAAACTGGATGCCCTGATTCTGGCCGATCGATCGTCCGAAGACGCGCCGCTCATTGGCATAGGCGACGCCCTTGCCGAGAAGCCAGCGTCCGTCGCCCACACATTCGGAGGCAACCAGGATTCGTTCGGCGTTCATGCCGTCGAGGATGTAGCGAAAGCCCTTGCCTTCCTCCCCGATGAGATTGGCGACCGGCACTTTCAGGTTCTCGATGAACACCTCTGTCGTATTGTGATTGACCATCGCCTTGATCGGGCAGATTTCGACGCCGTTGCCCTTGGCCTCACGCAAGTCGACGAGGAACACCGAAAGTCCGTCGGTGCGCCGCTTCACCTGATCGACCGGACTGGTGCGCGCCAGCAGCAGCATCAGGTCGGAGTGCAGCGCCCGCGACGTCCAGACCTTCTGGCCGTTGACGACATAGACGTCCCCCTGACGCTCGGCGCGGGTCTTGAGCTGGGTGGTATCGGAGCCGGTATTGGGCTCGGTTACGCCAAAGGCCTGCAGCCGCAGCCGTCCCGCCGCGATTTCCGGCAGGTAGGTCCGCTTCTGGGTCTCGTTGCCGTGACGGAGCAACGTACCCATGATGTACATCTGGGCATGCGCGGGACTGGCGCTGCAGCCGTTCGCATTGATCTCTTCGAGGATCACTGCCGCCGCACGCAGCGGCAGGCCCGAACCGCCGTATTCCTCCGGGATCAGCGCGCCGAGGAATCCCGCCTCCGTCAACGCCGCGACGAATTCGGTCGGATAGGCGCTTTGATCGTCGAGCTTGCGCCAGTATTCGCCCGGAAAGCCCTTGCAGATCTGCCGCACCGTGTTGCGCAGGTCGGAGAAATCCTCGCCCAACGTGACGGTGACCTCCATGTCGGCGGTTTGGGCGGCGTCGTGATAGTTCATGTCATATCCTTTCAGGCGGCGGCGCTGGCCGACACGCGGAACGTTTTGGGCAGGCCGGCGCGGGCGATCGCGCCGGAGAACCGTTCGCCGGGCAGCCAGCTCTCGACCTCGCGTCGCAAGGCAACCAGCCGCTCGACATCGGCGCCGGTATCGAAACCAAGTTGCTCGAGCAGGAAGACGGTATCCTCGGTGTCGATGTTGCCGGTGGCGCCGGGTGCGAACGGACAGCCGCCGAGTCCGGCGAGGGATGCGTCGAAGGCGCGTACACCCGCATCCAGTGCCGCCGTCACATTGGCGAGACCGAGACCGCGCGTGTCGTGGAAGTGGCAGGCGACCGGCAGTGGACGCACCGCTGCGATCACCGCGCCCATCAGGCGGCGGACCTGACCTGGATCGCCATAGCCGACCGTATCGGCGACGATGATCTCGTCGGCGCCCATCCCGGCGAGCCGCACCGCGATCTCGACCACTCGTGCCTCCGATACCGCCCCCGAGATGGTGCAGCCGAACGCGGTCGCGATGCCCGCACCAAGTCCGATTCGTGCTCCGGCGCGCTTATCGCGCGCCGCGGCGATGCGCGCGAAATCCTGCAACGACTCCTCGGTGCTGCGGCGAACATTGGCCTGGTTGTGCTCCTCGCTCGCCGACAGCACATAGTTGACGATTGGCACACCGAGCGCGAAGGCGCGCTCGGCCCCCTTCAGATTCGGAACCAGAACCGACGGCCGCAAGCCCGGCATTGTCAGCGCGCCGCGGGCCACCTCCTCCGCGTCGGCAAATTGCGGGATCACCTTGGCCGGCACGAATGAGGTCACCTCGATCTCGCGGATTCCGGCCTCCACCGCGCCACGGCACCAGGCCAGCTTGCGCGCGCTCGGCAAGATGGTCTTGACCATCTGAATGCCGTCGCGGGGTCCGACCTCGCGAACATGAGCTTTCTCACGCATTTCGCGCCTCCTCCTACTTGCCTTGAAAGTTGGGTTTGCGGCGCTCGTTGAACGCCAGCACGCCCTCGCGCCGGTCCGCGGTCGGGACCAGACGGTTGTAGGCCTCGATCTCGAAGGCGAGGCCATCGGCGAGCGACATCTGCAAACCGCGATGGATCGCCTGCTTGGCCTGGCGCACCGAGATCGGGCCATTGGCAGCGATGCGATGGGCGATGGCGAAGGTCGCCTCCAGCAATTCCCCTGGCGGCAGCACCCGATTGACCAGCCCCCACTGCTCGGCCTCGGCAGCCGAGAACGGCTGGCCGGACAGGATCAATTCCTTGGCGCGGCGCTCGCCGACGGCGCGCGGCAGATTCTGCGTGCCGCCGCCACCTGGCATGATGCCGAGCGTCACTTCGGTCAGCGCGAAGCGTGCATTGGTCGAGGCGTAGACGAAGTCGAGCGCAGCCGCGATCTCACAGCCGCCGCCATAAGCCGCACCATTGATCGCGCCGATCACGGGAATTGGACAGCCCAGCAGAGCGCGCAGCATGCGCTCGAAGACCAGATGCTGTGCCTGCCAGGCCTCGTCCGTCATGCCGTTGCGCTGCTTCAGATCGCCCCCGGCGCAGAACGCCTTGTCGCCGTGTCCAGTCAGGATCACCGCGCGCAACCCTTCGATGTCGGTCGAGAAGCCCTCGAACAATTCCACCAGATCGAGGCCCATCTGGGTGTTCATCGCATTGGACGCTTCCGGCCGGTGCAACGTCACCAGCAGGATATCGCCATCACGCCGTTCGACCTTGATGGCCTGGAAATCAGTTCGCATTGATGGCTCCCTTGCTCGCAGGCTTTCGAAGAATGGCATTGTGCTGGCCGAGCGCCGGCGCAGCGGTGCGTGCGCGCGGTCGCGTACCGTCGAAGGCAAGCGGAACGCCGACAAGATCGATATCGTCGCCAGCACATCGCACCATCATGTCGAGGGCGCGGGTTTGCGGATGCTCCGCAACCTGATCGGTGGTCAGCAGCGGTGCATTGGGAACCCCGGCGCCGTCGAGAATGCCGCCAAGCGCATCGGCCGTATACTTACGCACCGCGGCCGCGATTTGCGGGATCAGTCGTTCGCGGTTGACGACCCTTGCCGCGTTGGTCGCGAAGTCAGGATCGCGCGCAAGCGCCTCGAGACTCAATGCCACGCACAGCTTGCGGAACAGATTGTCGTTGCCGGCGGCAATCATCAGCCATCCGTCGGACGCCTCAAATGCCTGATAGGGCGCGATTTCCGCGGTGCCCGATCCATAGGGCTTGCGCACCTCACCTGACGCCGCATAGCCGGCCAGCGGAACGGTCATCCACGCGAGCCCGGTCTCGTAAAGCGAGGTCGCAACGCTGCGGCCCTGACCGCCCTTGTTGCGCGCCACCAACGCGGCGAGCATGCCGATCACTGCCCACATGCCGGAGCCCATGTCGACCAGCGAGACGCCGACACGCACCGGCGGCCGGCCGCCCTCGCCGGTGACGCTCATGATGCCGGTGCTGGCCTGGGCGAGCGGATCGTAGCCGGGCTTGCTAGCGAGCGGCCCCTTGGCGCCGAACGCGCCGATGTCGCACCAGATCAGCGATGGCTTCGCGGCGCTGAGCGCATCCGCGGTGAGACCAAACTTGTCCAGAATGCCAGGCCGCAGATTCTGGATGACGGCATCGGCCTCGTTCAGGATCAGCGACTTCAGCCTCTCGCAGTCCTCCGCTGCGCCGAAATCGACGGTGATGCCTTCCTTGCCGCGATTGAGACTATGGAACACACTTGCCGTTCCGTTCCAGAACGGCGGCCCCCAGCCACGCGCATAATCGCCGCTCTTGGGATTTTCGACCTTGATCACACGGGCGCCGAGATCGGCCAGAATCAATCCGGCATAGGGGGCGGCCACGCTGTGTCCGAGTTCAATCACGGTGATACCAGCGAGCGGCTTGTCAACGTCCATCAAATCCTCCCGGCTGCCGCAAGGGCCGCCGCCGTTCCTGTTGTCATCAATCGATTCATCATGTCGAGCGGCGTCGCTTTCACGACTTGTCCTGCGCATTGTCGGCAACCAGCACCGCGCCGTTGACGAAGCTCGCGCGGTCGGACAGCGCGAAGACGATCAAATTGGCGAGTTCCTCCGGCGCGCCCCAGCGCGTGTTGCGCATCGAGTTATTTTCCGACCAGCGCTTGCGTTCGGCTTCCGCCTCCTCTTCGCCCAGATTGCGCTTGGCGAGCTCACGCTCCCATTTTGCAAAACGTTCCGGAGTATTGACGAAACCGGGAACGACGCAGTTGACGCGAATGTTGTGCGGCCCGAATTCGTTGGCGAGAATCTTGGAGAAGCGGATTTCGGCCGACTTGGCCGGACCGGTGCATGACGACAGGAACGGCGGCATCGTCACCATGATCCCGGTTTCGCCCGACACGTTGACGATGCTGCCGCCGTTCTGCTCGATCATGATCGGGATGATGCGCTGACAGATACGGAACTGAGCGAAGAAATTGATCGCCATGCCGTACTGCAATTCCTCGTCGGTGACTTCGAGGAACGGCTTGTAGGTGCCGGTGCCGGCATTGTTGACCAGGATGTCGATGCGGCCGAGACGGTCGCGGGCGACCGCCGGCAGCCGCTCGATCTGCTTCAGATCGGTCACATCAAGCGACAGCGTTTCGACCTTGACGCCGGTGCTCCGCTCGACGTCAGAACGACATTCGGCCAGCGCGTCCTCGCGGCGCGCGCAGACCAGAACCTTGACACCCTCCTCCGCCAGCAGGCGTACGGTCTCGAGACCAATGCCCTTGCTGCCGCCGGTGACGATCGCAGTCTTGCCTTCAAGTCCAAGTTTCATTTGATCGCATCCCTTTGAGATCGGGTCAGGCGGTCGAGCAGCCTGCGCACAGGCATCGATCCGCCGCTACGTGCCGAGGCGAAAACCTCGGCCGCAAGGCTGGCGCCTTCGCCGGCCGGAATTCCGGTGCCGGCCAGGCGGCTATCAAAAACCTCGATGGCGCGGGCTTCGTCCTGGAACACCAGAACCTTGGGCGCCTCGCGCGCGGTCCGGCGAAGACGCCCACCATTTTCCATCTCCAACTCGACGGTCGCGTCGAGATGGGTACCGATCGCGTCCGGCTCGACGATCGTCTTTTCGACGAGTGTCATGATCTCCCGGTCCTGGCGATGCTCGACGCCCATCTCGTAGTCGAGGCGGCCGTAGCGCAGCATGGCGGCGACCGCAAAGGCGGTGCTGGCCTGGGTCTGCACCGTCCGCGTGAACGGTCCCTTGAATGACGTTCCCGGATATTGCGTATAGGGCTCCCAGATCGTCACGGTGATCCGCTTCACCTGCGACAGATCGATGCCGTCGCGGTGAAGCATATGCGCCGCCAGCACCGCCGACATGTTGTCGCCCAGGGTTGCGAACGGTTTTGCCATGATGCCGATCATCGTCGCGACATCGGGGCCTCGCTGCCATTGTTCTGGCGTGCGATCGAGGCCGGCAAGCGAGCGCAACAATCCCTTCGGTCCTTCCAGCGCATCGGGCGCCCCCTGGACGCCGCGCGCCGCAAGCTCCGCGGCCACCAGCCCACCTTGGGCGGCCCGCCCGTTCTGTACGCGCCATTCGTCGGAGCCGCAGCGCACCGGCTCCAGCGTGCCGCCGGTCGTGCAGGCCGCGATTGCAACCGCGCTGGTGGACCTCGGTGGATCGAGTCCAAGTGCGGCGGCGGCCGCCGCCGCGGCGCCGATCGTGCCGAAGGTCGGGCTGGTCCGCACGCCCCGGCCGATCAGGCCGCGGGCAACGACTTCACCCGCACCAAGCCATTTGAGCGCGGAATAGCCGACCGCGAGAGCGGTCAATACGGTGCGCAGCGGCGCATCCAGCGTTTCGCCAAGCGACACCGCGACCGGCGCAATCAGGGATCCCGGGTGCGTCCATGAATCGTGGTCGGTGTCGTCCTGAAAATGGGCGTGAACGGCAATGCCGTTGGCGAGAACCGCCTCGGACAGCGCGGCATGTTTGCCGCTCGCCCAGATGCGCGCGGTGCGCGGTCCAGGCAGCACCTCCGCGGACATCGCGCGCGCGGCCGCGGCCGTCGGCTCGTGTCGCGCCGCGAGCGCGAGCCCCAGCGAGTCCAGCAGGCAAATGGCTGCCTTCGTGGCGACATCCGGGGACAGTTCGCTCGCCGACGTCGTTGCGGCGAAGGTCCCGAGCAGCGCAGTGGCGTTCAAAGTAGCGGACATCACAAATACTCCTCGGCAAGCGCAACGTCGCGAATTTCGGCGACGGTGCCGCTCCGCCTGACCTCGCCACCGCGCATCACGTAGCCGCGTGTGGCAAGCTTGAGCGCCGGACGCGCCATCTGCTCGGTCATGAGAATGGTCGTGCCGCGCTGTTGCATATGGCGGATCGCCTCGCTGATCTGCGCGATCCACACCGGCGCGAGCCCGAGGAAGGGTTCATCCAGCAGCAGCAGCTTGGGAAACGAACTCATGGCGCGCGCCAAGGCGACGATCTGCTGTTGTCCCCCCGACAATTGTCCGGCCGGCTGGCTGGCGCGCTCCTTCAGGATCGGAAAGATGCCACAGAGCCAGGCCCAGGCTTGGCGCTGGCTCGCCCCGCCGTGCCAGCAGGCGCCGCTCAGGACGTTGTCGGCGACCGACATGGTCGGGAATACGCGGCGGCCTTCGGGCGAATACCCAATTCCGGCCCGCGCGCGCCCATCGCAGGATACGGCACTGAGATCACGGCCCGCGAAGCGCACGCTGCCATGCGAGGCCTGGACCAGACCGATGATGGCGTTGATCAGGCTCGACTTGCCGGCGCCATTGGCGCCGATCAGCAGGACCGTCTCGCCCTCGGCGACGTCGATCGAGACGCCGCTGATTGCCGTGATGCCGCCATAACGGACTTCGAGGTCTTTCACCGCCAGCATCAGGCCACCTCCTCGTCCACCGTCCCGAGATAGGCGTCGATGACATCCTTGCGTGCCAGGACGTCGGCCGGAGCGCCTTCGGCCAGGACACGGCCGGAATCGAGCACCAGTATTCTCGGACAGAGGCGGCGCACGAGATCCATGTCATGCTCGACGATCAGGACCCCGCAACCGAGCTCCGTCCCCACGTGGCGCACGAAAGCATCGACCCGCAGGCGCTCCCGCCGCTCGAGGCCGGCCGCCGGCTCGTCGAGCAGCAGGACTTTCGGCCGGGCGGCGCAGGCCAGAATGAGACCGAGCATCTTCTGGAGCCCGTACGGCAGCTTGTCGCTCTGCTCGTCGAGCTGCGGTTCAAGCTCGAACTCGTCGATCAGCGGCGCGACGCTGTCCCATCCGGGCCCACTGCCGCTGAAGCGAAGGGCCCGCGAAATATTCTCGCGGACCGATGCCATGGGGAAGGTGTTGGTCTGCTGGAAGCTGCGGATAATTCCCATGCGACTGACGGCATGCAGCGGCTTGCCGGTCATATCCTTGCCGTCGAGCCGCACCCGGCCGGTGGTCGGCGGCAACATGCCGCAAATGACATTGATGAGCGTGGTCTTGCCGGCGCCGTTCGGCCCGATGACGCCAAGGACGTCGCCTGGCGGGATGGCGAAGCTGACATTGTCGAAGACATGCAGCCCGCCGAAACGCTTGGAGATGGCTGCGACCTCGAGCAGCGCGCCGCCGTCGGTCCGTCCGGTGCGTTCAGTCGTCATTGCAGGGGCTCCATCGCATTGGGCACGCTCAGCGTCGGCGACGAGGCGACGGTGGAGGACCGCGACGGCGACGATGGCGAAAGCATGCGGACGCTGAGGCGATGGATCGTCCCGACGACGCCCTCGCGCGCGACCAGCACCACCACCACGATCAGGAAGCCGAACAGGAACTGGGAATACTCCCCGCGCAATGCGAAGACGTCTCCCGCCCAGATCAGCAGAGCGCCACCGACAACCGGGCCAAGCATGCTGCTCTTCCCACCGATGATCGCATAGGCAATGTAGTTGACCGATGACAGCGCGCTGAACGAGGTCGGATGAGCGGTGAGCAGCATGTTGACGAGGGCGAAGCCGGCGAGCCCGGATACGCCCGCCGCGATGGCGAAGCCGAACGCCTTGTAGTGCCAGACGACAAGGCCGAGACTCTGGGCGAGCAGTTCGTTCTCCTCGATCGCCGCGAAATGCTGGCGCAGCGTGCGGGTCACCGCAGCGGTGACGATAGCACCGGCGAGCGCCAGCCCGATCGTGACCTGCAACACCGCGCGGTTGTCGGCGAGCTCCAGCCCGAACAGCGTCACCGCCGGCATCCCGACCAGTCCATTGGACCCGCCGGTCCATCCCGGCGTTTCAAACAGCAACAGTTGCGTGATCTCGGTGAGGACGAACGTGACCAGCACGAAATAGACGCCGGTCAGACGGAGCACCAGCGCGCCGAGCGGCAGCGCAAACAGCGCCGGCACCACGAAGCTCGCAAGCCCCAGCAGCAGCACATCGGTCACGCCGTGACGAAGCCCCAGGATCGCGACGGTGTAACCGCCGATCGCCATGAAGGTCGGCACCGCGAAGGTCATCAGATTCATGCGCAGCATGATGTAGACGCTGAACGCGGCCGTAATCGCGATCAGCATCTGGTTGGCCAGCGAATAGACCATCGGGTTCTGGCTGAGCCAGGGGACTACGAAGGCGGCCGCGATAACCACGACGCTTGCTGCCTCGGCCAGGTCGCCGCGCTTGGAAAGGGTGCGGGCTGTCATGTGCTTAAGCTCCCCGAACCCGGTGACCGAACAGACCCGATGGCTTGACGACCAGCATGACCAGGACGAGCACGAACAGCGCGAGTGCGCCCTTCGAGCCACCGAGATAGACCGCAGAGAACGCCTCCGCCATGCCGACGATGAAAGCCGCGACTGTCGCACCACCGACGCTACCGAGACCGCCGAGAATGACGATCAGGAAGGACGTCGCCAGCACAGGATCGCCGATATGCGGCGCGAGCGACAGGATCGGTGTGACCAGCGCGCCGGTGAGGCCGGCGAGCCCCGTCGCCAAGGCGAAGGCAGCCGGGAACAGAATTGCAGGACGCAGTCCCTGCGCTGTCGCCACCGCGCGGTCATCGGCCAGCGCTCGCAGCGCGCGGCCGAAATCGGTGTAATAGATCAGGCCGTAGATCGACAGGATCCCGACGATGCAGACGCCCAGCACCACGAGATTCTCGATCGGCACAAAGAAGCCATGGCCGTGAATGACACCGGTCAATGGAAAGGCGAAGGCCGGAGATTGCGGTCCGAACACCACCAATATGCCGCTCGACATCATCAAATAGAGGCCGAGCGTCAGCATCAGCGTCGCCAGATGATCGTCGATCACGCGATCCAGTACGAAGCGTTCGAACAAGAATCCGAGCAGCGTGGTGCCCAGCGCCGCGCAGATCACCGCCAGCGCGTAGGGCACGCCAAGATAGGTCACCGCGGAATAAGCGAGATATCCTCCGAGAACGTAGAAGCCGCCATGCGCGAAATTGACGACTCCCAGAATGCCGAAGATCAGGGTGAAGCCGAGGGCGAGCAGCGCGTACTGCGCACCCAGGCTGATGCCGATGAGGCAGGTGGCGACAAAACCTTGCACGGAGTACCCGCTACTTGCCGCCGGCCGCTTCGACCCTGATGGTCGGTTGCAGCTTGCCTTTTTCCACGAGTCCGACGCCGAACGGGAACGACAGTTCCTGGTTGATGCCGAAGAAATCCTGCCCGATCCAGTGTCCGGGACCGATATTGGGATCCTCAACCGGCAACGATCGCAGGGCCTCGGCAACCTTGGCCGTGTCCGAGATGGTACCGGCCTTGGCGATGGCTTTGGTTACCATGCGGGCGGCGGAGACCCACTGAAAGAACAGATTGTTTTCCGGCCGCTCGGCGCCGAGCAACTTCTTGTACTCGTCGGCGATCAATTGCACTTTCTCGTCGATGAGAACCGGCTCGTACCAATAGAAGTCCTTCAGCACCTCGTCGCCACCGGCGACGCGGGAGATTTCGGTGTATCCCGGACCGCCGAGACGTCCGATCGGTCCCTCAAATCCAGCCTGACGCAATTGCTTCACGATGATGCCGGCGTCGCCAGGGGGCGATGAAGCGAGATCGACGGCGTCGGGCTTCGCGTTCATGATCCGGGTCACGATCGGCGCGAAATTGGTGGTGCCACGCTGATAGTATTCCTCGGAAGCGGTGATGCCGGTTCTCTTGTATGCGTCGGCGTCGACGCTCGCGATATCCGTGCCACCCTGGTCGTTCGGCGCGACCAGCACCACGCTCTTCATGCCGAACTTCTGCTTGGCGATCTTGATGATCGGCTCGGCCCAGCCCGAAGGACCCGGCCCCATGTGAAAGACCAGCGGCAACTGCGGCGATAGCGCATCCTTGGCGTAGCCGTTGCCCATCACCAGCATCGAATTGCGCTTGGCGATCGGCTTCACGCCGGTGAGCTCGGGCGAGCCGATCGGACCGATGATGAATTTAACGCCCTGCCCTGCCAGCGTGTTGGCTGCAGCGGCGGCGCCTTCGGCCGTGTACTTGCTGTCGATGGCAACGACGTTGACCTTGCATGGCGTCCCGTCGACCTTGATCAGGCCGTCCCGGTTGGCCTCGGCAGCGACGAGCTCGACCGCGCCGCGCAGCGCGAGGCCCCATTGCGCAGCGGGACCCGACAGAACGCCGACGACGCCGAGCGTCAATTCCTGTCCCGCCGCCATCACCGAAACATTCGAACTGGCCAGCGCAGCGCCGATGGCGATGCCGGACAACAGCAGATTTCTCCGCGTAGTGCTCATCACTCCCCCCGTAATTTGTTGCGGCTCATGCGCCGTCCACTTGTTGCGTGGAAACCCGAAGCGTTCCGCTCCGGGGCCGCGCGTATCGCTCGGCGCCGGGACGCTAGGCGCGCGGAGGTCGCCTTGTCAATGAAACGTTTCACGAAAAATAGGGCAGATCAGCTATGCTTGAGATGAGCCACCGCTCTCGACATGCAATAAATATGAATAATAACAGCAATTTACCCTGTCGATCGAACGATCCATCAGAACTCCAAACGACGCACCGCTACTGACACACCTATGCAATGAAACGTTCCACTTGAATCAACCTAGCCTGCCCGTTAGCTTCCGTGACCCGTCGCGGACAGAAGACGACGGCCAAGGGGAGAAACTCGATGATGCGGGGCGCCGTGACGGCCGTGCTTGCCGTGCTTGCGATTCAGTGCAGCCAGGGAGCGCTAGCAGCCGAAACTCAGTTCAAGCTGCGGGCTTCGGTGGACACGTCGGCCACACACGGACGGACATTGTCTGCCGCCGACTACCTGAAGAAGCTGCAGGAAAAATCCGGCGGCCGGATCACGACCGAGCTGTTCCACAGCGGCCAGTTGTTTCGCGACCGCGACGTGGTGAAGGCGCTGCGTCAGGGCGCCGTCGAGATGGCGATCCCCGGCACCTGGGTGCTGACCGGCTTCGTCCCCGATGCAGACGTCTTCCAGCTGCCGGCATTTTTCGGGCAGCCCTATCCGGTGGTCTATGCTGCTGCCGACGGCAAGATCGGCGAGATCATCAACAAGCAATTCGAGAGCAAGCTTGATGTCAAATTGCTCGGCCCCTGGCTGCAGCTCGGATATCAAAACACCTACAGCACCAACAAGGCGATCCGCGACTTCGCCGATCAGGCCGGCATGAAGATCCGCAACTCCGGCGGTGCCGGACAATCGGCGCGAGCCAAGTTCTTCAATGCAACACCGAACGTCACAGCCTGGCCGGACGTTCCGCTGGCGCTCTCGCAAGGCACGTTCGACGGGCTGAGCTCGACCGATGAAAGCCTTGCCAGCGCAAAGCTCTGGGAATCCGGCGTGAAATATGGATTTGCGGATCGCGAATTCGTCGGGTTCTACGTGCCGATGATCAGCGAGAGCTTCTACAAGAAGCTGCCGCCGGATCTCCAGAAGCTGGTCATCGATCTCTGGCAGGAGAACATCCAGGCCTACCGCAAGAGCATGGAAGAGGCTCAGACCGAGGCACGCCACACGCTGGAGAAGAACGGCATCGTGTTCGTTTCGCCGTCCGAGAGCGCGCTCGCTGCGGTCCGCGCCAAGATGCTGCCTTTGCAGGACGGCATCGCGAAGGAGTTGCGGATTTCGCCCGCCTTGCTGCAGCAGGTGCAGGCGGATGTAACGACCGTCGGCCATTGATTGCCACCCCATGATGAAGATCTGGAACAGGCTTGAACTCCTGTTAATTGGAGTTCTTGGTGCCGCCGCACTGACGGTCGGGACCGCTCAGGTCATCGGCCGCTACGTGAACAAGAATTTCGCTTTCATCAATGGCGAGGAGGTCGTGGTCTATCTGACGGTCTGGGCGGTGTTTCTGGCGTCGAGCCAGTTGGTCCGGACCGATGGGCATGTCAGGCCCGACGTCGTGCTGCGACTGTTGCCGCCGCAAGGGCAAAGATGGGTCGAGGCATTCAACTGCTGTGTCGCGATCTTGTTTTGTGGTGGCCTGGCCTATTGCGGCTTCCAGGTTGCCGACGTCGCCCGCAGCCTCGACGAGCGCAGCATCACGGGCCTCGAATTCCCGATGTGGATCTACTACTCGGCCATCCTGACCGGCGCCGTGCTGATGCTGTTGCGCTACGTCATCAAGCTTTATTTGCTCGTATTCCGCTTCGATCCCGCCACCATGGTCATCGCCGTTCACGATCACTGAGCGATCGACGACGTCAGCCGTCTTGATGACCGATCTGCCATCGGCAAACTGACCGTCGTGGTCCCGCATCGGGACGCTTCAGGTCCAGCAACAACGAGACCGACACGATGTGGACGATGCTTTTCCTGCTGATGTTCTTCGGGCTGCTCTGCGCGGGAATGCCGATCTTTCTGGTGTTGGGTCTCTGCGCGGCGGTCCTGTTCGGCTTCAGCGACCAGCCTTTGGTGGCGATCGCGCAGAAGATCGCCGATGAAATGAACTCCAGCACACTGATGGCCTTGCCGCTGTTCGTGATGGCCGCCGCATTCATGCGGCGCGGCGGCGTCGCCAAGGCGCTGGTCGATGTCGCGATCGCCTGGTTCGGACGATTGCGGGGCGCACTCGGTCTCGTGACGGTGGTGTCATGTACCTTGTTTGCCGCGATCTGCGGCTCCTCAGTTGCAACTGCGCTCGCCATGGGCACCATTCTGGTGCCGGCGATGATCGAGCGCGGCTATCCGCGTCATTTTGCGCTTGGCGTGGTCGGCGCTTCCGGCACGATCGGCATCGTGATTCCACCCAGCCTGTCGCTGATTCTTTACGGGCTGATCGCAGAGCAGTCCGTGCCGCGCCTGTTCCTGGCCGGCATCCTTCCCGGGCTGCTGCAGGCAGCGATGTTCTTCGGCTGGGTGTTCTACTACTCGCACAAATACGAGCTGCCGCGCGAACCGTCCGTGCCTCGCGCCGAACTGGTGCGGATGAGCCTCAATGCCCTGCCCGCGCTGTGCGTGCCTTTCATCGTGATGGTCGGAATCTACGGCGGCCTGATGACGGTCACCGAAGCAGCCGCGGTCTCGGCCACGGTGGCTCTTCTCGTCAGCCTGTTCTTCTATCGCGGCTTTAAGGTCAGCCAGACGCTCGAGGTGATCGCCGAGGCAATCAAGAGCGCCGCGACGATCATGATCATCGTCGCGACCGCTTTGGCGTTCGGCCACTGGATGACGGACTCGGGCATCCCGGCCTCGCTGGTGAAGTTCACGCTCGACAACCAGCTTCATCCCTGGCAATTCCTGCTCGCGATCAACGTGCTGCTGCTCGTGCTCGGATGCTTTCTCGAGGTCGCCGCCACGCTGCTGGTGGTGATGCCGATCCTTGCGCCTGCGCTGAAACCGCTCGGAATCGATCCCGTCCATTTCGCGATCGTCTTCACCCACAACATGGAGATCGCGCTGGTTCATCCCCCGGTCGGACTGAACCTCTACGTGCTGGCCACGATTTCGACGGCGCCGGTCACCGAAGTGGTGCGCGGCGTTCTGCCGTTCCTCGGCCTGCTGCTGCTGTGCCTTGCAATCATCACCTATGTCCCACAGCTTTCGCTCTGGCTGCCCAATCTGGTCTATGGCGCGGGCTAGCAACGCGGATCGTCTCGACGGAGAGCTCGAGCATGTCATCGAAATCAATCCATTGGGCCGGCGAATTCTCCGCGCTCGCGCTCCGCTACGGCAACAGGCCGGCTGTCGTCGACGCCGCCGGCACGACGTCCTATGCGGAGTTGTTCGCCAAAGCCGCCGGCGTTGCGGATGCCCTGATGCAGGCCGGGATCGAGCCGACAGATGCCGTGGCTACATTGTTCCGCAACAGCGCCGACGCCGTTGCGGCCACTTTCGGCGTCATGCTGGCGGGCGCCGTCGAAGTCCCGATCAACCCTGCGCTGAGCAGCGACGAACGCGCTTACTGCCTCGCGGTCTCCAACGTTCGTCTGTTGATCACCGGCGCGGCCGTCGCGACCGAAAAGGCCGCCGGCGGTCCGATCATCATCGAGGTCGAAAGCATCGAACGGACCGCGTTGGATCCGGCCGCCTTTCCGCAGGTCGACGGCGACGCGCCGGCGCGTATCGTCTTTACCTCTGGTACCACCGGACGCCCGAAAGGCGCGGTTCACAGCCAGATCGGCCGCTGGACGGCCAACATATTGCTGCGGGCGAACCTGCCGTTCCGCCCGGGTGCCGGCAGCAACGTCCTGCTGATGACGCCATTCTCGCACGGCTCCTCGTTGATGACGCATGCCTATCTGTCGTCGGGTGCGGCCGTGACACTGCTCGACGGCGTCGACCCGCCGCGCGTACTTGATATCCTTGCACGCGGCGCATGCGATGCGATGTTTGCGCCGCCGACCGTGCTGGCAAAGATCGTGGCTGCCGCGGGCACGCGCCAGTTCTCGTCGCTGCGCACGATCTTCTGCGGCACGGCCGTGCTGAAGCCCACGCTCTACGCGCGCGTCAAGGAGATGTTCGGCCCCGTGGTGCGGGTGACCTATGGCAAGAGCGAGGTATTCAATCCGATCACAGTGCTTGAAGCTGAGGAG
Source organism: Bradyrhizobium sp. USDA 4506 (assembly GCF_054058795.1). Taxonomy (NCBI): domain Bacteria; kingdom Pseudomonadati; phylum Pseudomonadota; class Alphaproteobacteria; order Hyphomicrobiales; family Nitrobacteraceae; genus Bradyrhizobium; species Bradyrhizobium sp. USDA 4506. Next base: position 5,627,086 of record NZ_JBSSBM010000002.1, read on the forward strand.
ACCGAGTCCTGGTATGCATCCGGAGGCGAGGACGCCTGCGTCGGCTGGCCCGCTCCCGGTGTTGAGATCGTTATCCGCGGCGAGGACGGCCGGCCCGCCGCGGGGGGCGGCGACGGCGAGGTTCTGATCCGTGCACAACACCTGATGACCGGGTATCTCACCACCGAGGGTTTTAGCGCGCTCGCACCGAATGAATTCCACGAAACCGGCGATCTCGGCTACGTCGATGCACGCGGCCGGCTGCACCTCACCGGCCGTAGCGCCGACGTCATCAAGTCCGGCGGCTACAAGGTAGCGCCGGAAGAGGTCGAACGGTTGCTTGCGCCGGCGCTGCAGCCATCGGAAGTCGCGGTGGTCGGCATTCCCTCGGACTATTGGGGCGAGGTCATTCTGGCAGCGGTGGAAAATCCCGCACCAGGCTGGGAGGAGCGCATCAATCGCGTGGTGCCGAACATGACCGACTACAAGCGTCCGCGCCTGCTGATTGCCCTCGACGAATTGCCGCGCAACGGAATCGGCAAGATCCTCCGCGGCGCCATTCGCACCGACGTGCTGTCCCGGTTCCGCATCACCGAAGGGCCGCGGCCGCGGCTCGAAAAGCGCTCCTAGTTCAGCGCGAGCGACGAAGCCGAGTTCGCGTTGCAAGCGCAGAGAATGTGGCCGCATTACGGGCACTTTACTCCGGCCGAACGCACAGCACGCCGTTTTCACGAGAACGGCACCGTCCAGCGAACGAGAAGGCTTACGTAGCGCCCCAATCGACGACCTGTCGCCATTACGTGGCGTTTGCCCCAATAGTTGGAGTCGTGATCGCCGCCCTTGGCCTTATTTCGTGGCTCATCGGACGAGTCCGCTGCGACATCCTCTCCGGTGATTGACACAGCCTGGTTCAGGACTCCCATCATCGGGACGCTGCCCTGCATTATCGCTGGATCAATCTGTCAGAGATATCGGGCGGGGTGTTGCGCGCACGCAAACGGACCGCGGCGCGGGGCTGGTATGCGTCGGGGCCTCCCACTTCGTTCCGCTACGGGACAGAAGCCCGATAGTGACTCTCCCTTTTGGCTCGACAAGCGCTGCAGGCCCGCGCTTCGCTCTCGGTGGTTTTAGGGCTCGCCCCAGTTCCATGCGAAGACAACCATCTATCCACCGACGCGTTGCGATGTGATCTGCAATGCATAATCCGCGTCACGAAAGTTCCAAGCTCGCCTAACGCCAAGCGTCCCTCGCGCTTGCCATGAGCGGCCCGCGTTTGGCGCCGCCTGTTGCAGCCAAGTTACAGCAATTCCGCACGTGTCTGATAGGCGATGAACTTGGGGCTGGGCTAGTACAAGAAAGTTGGAATGAAAAAGATGAAGAAAATTCTGCTTGTCACCGCCAGCATGATCGCGCTCGGCGCGGTCGCGCCCGCTTCCGCGGCTGATCTCGCGCCTCAGCCCTACACCAAGGCTCCGCCCTATGTTGCTCCGACCCCGATCTACAACTGGACCGGCTTCTACATCGGTGGTCACGTCGGTGGTGCGTTCGGTGGCAACGACAACGTCCTCGCCCCCGGCTTCGGCGGTGGCAACGACGGTGTGTTCATGGGCGGCGTGCAGGCTGGCTATGATTACCAGTTCGCGCCGAGCTGGGTGCTGGGTCTTGAAGCCAACTATAGTTTTCTGGATACCAGTTCGAGCTTCGCCAATCGTGGCCTCGGTTCGGTAACCGGCCGCCTCGGCTACACCTGGGGTCCGGCGCTGCTTTACGTCAAGGGCGGCTATGCCTGGGCTGACACGCGCTTCTCGAACGGCTTCGGCGGCGACGGCGGCCGTGACGGCTACACCGTCGGTGCCGGTCTCGAATACATGTTTACCCAGAACTGGTCGGGCAAGCTCGAATACCAGTACTATGACTTCGGCACCGTCAACGTGTCCGATTCTCTCGGCTTTATCGGCAGCTTCCGCAACGACCAGCACACCATCAAGGCGGGCTTGAACTACAGGTTCAACTTGGGCGGCCCGGCCGTCGCCAGGTACTGATCGCTCGCTTAACTCCAAGCGACATGAGAGCTCCGGGCCAAACAAAGGCCCGGAGCTTTTTCGTTGGAACGGTGGTTCCTCCCGGATTGGAAGCCTCTAGCGCGGTCGATTGACGCACGTTGACGGACTGATCCGTGACGACATGACGCACGACGATCAATGCGTCACGGAACTGACCTCCAAGGGACGATGGCAGCTAACGCTCATCGGGCTGATCGAGCGCGAACACGTTGCGAGCGGTTCGGCCGGGCTGGTGGATTGGCAGGCCGGTCGGATTTGCCGCATGGGCGCCGCGCGCTCGAGGCTTCAGCGCCGCTGCCTGATCTGCACGGCCTTCAGATAGTCGGCAACCTGCTCAGCCCAATCGGCGGGTGGTGCCACGCCTGTAACTTGCGGGCTGCGACCGCAGCCAACGCAGATCGGCTGAGTGTCCTGATCGCTCTCGAAGCTATAGGCATCCGCGCCGTCGGTAATCACGCACGGCGTCATGTCGGAGCGCTTGCGGTCGCAGCGTTTCATCATGGCCTCCGTTCCCCGGCGAGTGCTAGCCGACACACTTTGCGAGTCCAGTGCTGGATCATGAGTCGCCCACCACCGCCGAGGAAAATGCAAAGTGAAACGCATTCGATGGAACAGCAACACGCGTGGGCGTTTTGGTTGTTGATTGATTATGATGCAATCGTGACCATGGAACCGGCGCTGTTGGCACGGATTGCACATCCCATCGCGAGGCGGTTGTGATCTCATTGCGCACATCGGATCGACCGAGCACGCGCATCGGCTCGGCCAATCCGAAATACTGGCAAAGACGGCTCCGGCGCGGCCCTCAGACAGCACGTCGGGGCCGTCGCTTGCGTCAGCGGAGCTTGCGAGATGGGCGACAGCCGTGAAGTGCCATTGTCGGATATGCACGCGCGCGTGTTGACGCGGCGTTGCGGCGCTCAATAGCTTTGCCGGTTGGGGTGGCTTGATGCGCGGTGATGGCGATGTCGAGAATAGAAGTGAGCGCGGAAGAGAAGGAATTGATTCTAATGCTGCGCGAATGGAAACGCGACGTGCGCGGATTTGGGTCGTCCGAGGTTTTGATTTCACGCCAGCATGGACGCGGATGGGAAATCAGGCTTGCGCTTAACGCGGATCAAGTGTCGTCCATCGGACTGAGCTTCGGCCTGGCTTGGAATGCACTGGCGGCAACACAATTGGGTGCCGCACGAAGGACGACCTGCGTTGTGCATGAACCATGATACAAGCAGGACAGCGGAACCAGTTGCGTTGGCACAAAGTGCACTTCCATCCAAGGCCGAGTGTGATCTGATCGTCATTCGGATCAGCCGAGCCCCACAGCGCATCAAACTCGGATAGGCCGAAGCACTGGCGAAGACAGCTTCGACGTTGAAGCCCCTCAGACTCACGTCGGAGCCGTCGAAAAAGGTGGCGCCAATGAAAAATCGAACAGGCACCGAATGGGCCATCATCGCCGCTGAATGCTGGCTCGCAGTGGTCGCGGTGGCGATCTTGCTGATCGCGCTACACCCGGAAGTTGGCTGATTGCGACACGCACCGCTGTCGGGATCTAAGGGACGATTTTGGTTAGGGCCGATGCCCAAGCGCATGACGCAGGTCGAGATTCGTCGTCGCCTTCAGGACGACCGCCGCAGACGAGCGAGCGGAGCATCGCCGCCCCCTCGGCCAGCGCCTTGATCGCGTCTACCGCCCAGGACCCCGGGACTTAAAACAGCGTCTCGAACTTCAACGAGCGACCGTAGACGGAGATTCAGGAGTTGCGCTGTTGGGCGCGTCATTCGACTGTTCGGCGGCAACGACGGAACGAATCTCGTCGATCCGTCGACACGCGCGGATCGCACACTCTCTCAACTCATCGATCGATTGCGTTTCTGCCCGCGTCTTTTCAACCGCTTCGATTTGCGAGTTGAGGGCTGCAAGTTCTGCCTGGAGCAGTTCAAGCAGCGATTGGTTGGAACCAACCGCCCTTTCCACTCTTTTTGCCCGCATTGTCATCCCCAAATACGGTTGTACATTCGTGACAACGATTCGTGGCTTCATTATGAATCACGCTGCCGAAGTGATCGTTCATTGCGTGACGCGCCATTTCGTTCGCGACCTCGAGCGCGCCCCATCGGCGATGGTCGAACCCCGAACGAGAACGCCCCTGATCGTGTTCTCGTACTTATCGCGACTGCAAATGCACGGCCTTTGCCAAGGCTCGCGCCGCCTCTTCCGGAGAAGCCTTGTCCGTATCGCCGTCGACCATGAGGTTAGCGGCGCGCATCGCCTCAACGGGCACCGAGCCGACAAGCGGAACAAGTGCTCGCTTCAGCCGCGCATCGGCGGCGCGCTTTGGCGCGATGAGGATCAGCGCATCATAGGAAGGTATCGCATGCTTCGGGTCAGCCAGCACGAGCAGATCGAGCGCCGCGATACGCCCGTCGCTGGAGAACGCGGAGATGACATCGGCCTCACCGGCCTCGAGAGCATGATACATGATCGTTGGATTGTACGAGCGTCGCGTTCTGAACGACAGACCATAGGCATTCCTGAGCGAGCGCCATTCCGGTCGGCCCAAAAACTCAAGGTCATCGCCGATGGTGAGTTGAGGTGCAACACGAGCAAGATCGGCAATCGAGGTGACGTTTAATTCCTGCGCTCTCTCCCGTTTCATCGCGAGAACGTAGGCATTTTCGAAACCAAGCGCACCGAGTACCGTGACACCCTGCTCCGCTTTCATCCAGCGGACGATCTCCGCCTGCATCTCCTCGCGCCGTGGCATATCGGTGCGACCGATAACGTTGCGCCAGAGCGTGCCGGAGTAATCGACGTAAGCATCAATGTCATTGTGAGCCAGCGCGCGAAAGGCGATAGCCGAACCGAGCCCGTCCTTACGCGTTACGCCGACCCCTTCGGCCTTCAGCCGGTCACCCATCAGATCCGCCAGAATGAACTGTTCGGAGAAGCTCTTCGCGCCGATGACATAGGTTGCTGTTTCGTTCGAGAGCAGCGGCGCGAAACCGGCGAGCGTGCCGAGAGCAAGCCCGGCTATACCGAACGCCACACGTTTCCTGCTACGTTCAGACGCCCCCGTCTCCACGAGACCGAGACAGAAGTCGGTGATCAGAGCAAGCCCGGCCGCGGCGATGCAGCCGAACAGCACGGAAACCCAGTTCTCGGTTTGCAACCCCGTAAAAATGTAATTGCCAAGGCTGGTTTGGCCGACGGGCGTGGAAAGCGTGGCTGCTCCAATCGTCCATACGGCTGCAGTCCGCACCCCGGCCATGATGACGGGCGTGGCGAGCGGCGCCTTGACGCGCGTCAGAATCTGCTGAGGCGTCATACCAACGCCTTCTGCCGCTTCGACGATAGCTGGACTGACGCCATTCAAACCAACCACACTGTTGCGCAAGATCGGAAGCATCGCATAGAGCGTCAATGCGATCAGCGTCGGCAGGAATCCCAGTGCGGGGATACCGAAGCCGAAGAGCCGTGCCGTCAATGTCGAGAGCGCAAGGAGCAATGGATAGAACAGTGCGAGCAACGCAAGTCCCGGTATGGTCTGGATCAAGCTGGCGATGGCAAGCACCAGCCTGCGTAGCCATGGTCGTTCCGCTGCGAGGGCAGCCAGCGGCAGGCTGACGAGCAGTCCAAGCGCCAGCGCCGTGGCGCAAAGTACAATATGTGGTGTGAGATAGGTGGGAAGCAGGCGCCAGGCGTCGAACAACGCGTCTAATCGGGCACTGGAAAGCAGCTCTGCGCCGGCATCAGGCACGAGCAGGTCCGTTCTTGGTCGCAAGCGCGGCGATGCGTTCCGCTTGACGTCGCGGGACTTCCATCAAGGCGGTCACGTCCGGATCGTCAGAACCAGAGCCCATCATCAACGTGTGCGGCGTATCGTCCGCGAGTACGCGGCCGTTCTTCATGACGACGATTCGATCAGCCATCAGCGCAGCTTCCTGGATGTCATGGGTGACCATCAGGGTCGTCATGCCGAACCGGTCGTGCAGCTCGCGGTAGGAAGAACCCAGGCTGTCGCGGGTGACAGGATCGAGCGCACCCAGCGGCTCGTCCATCAGAACAATGCGCGGTCGGGCGGCGATTGCACGCGCGACGCCAACCCGTTGGCGCTGACCTCCGGACAACATGTGCGGAAAGCGGCCGGCGTAATCCTGCGGCAAGTCCACCATATCCAGCATTTCGGCCACCCGCGCTTTGATCTCGCTCGCCTGCCAGCCACGCAACCTGAGTGTTACGGCAATGTTGTCGGCAACGCGCATGTGCGGAAACAAACCGATCCCCTGAAAGACGTAGCCGATGCTCCGCCGCAGCATCGGCGGTTCGGCTTTGCTTACAGGCACTCCGTCGATCCTGACTTCTCCAACGTCAGGATCGACCAGTCGATTGATCGTCTTCAGCAGCGTGGTCTTGCCGGATCCCGAGCCGCCCACGAGCGCGACCAGTGACCCCTGCTGTACGTCGAGCGATACGTTGGAAACAGCAACGCTCCGCCCCCCATCGTAGGATTTCGATACAGCATCGATCTCGATATACGGCACGGAATTGGACGGATTCGAAATCGGCGAAGCTGTCATGAACAGGGCCTCCCTGTAGACTGCAGAACTGGCAGAAAATGACCAAGCGGGAGTCAGGGCATGATCCGCTTGGATGCGCAGGTCCCTGGGTCACACCCACGCCCATCTTCGGAAGGCGAGCCCGTCACGGCTCCAACGCGACCTGCAGGCCGTCGTCGCCCTCAACATGGACATAACGCGGTCCGATCGGACGCCCCCTGCCGCTGGCAACAGTGACAATGTCTTCCAGGGGAGCGGCGCGCGCATCCGCCTCAGGACGGGACAACATCAGGTCGGCGTGAAACAGCCCTTCCGACTCAAGACCGGTGGCATCGATGCCAAGAGCCGCCAGGCTGGCCAAGCAACTTTCAAACTCTTCAGCATCGCGAAAACGACGCTGGATGAAAGTCGCGCCGGCAAGACGCTCTGTCACAAGACCACGCTTCGCGAACGTCGCGGCTAGAGATTCGAACGGGAACATTCGTAGCACGAACGAAATGATCCATGGACGCTTCTCCGTCGCATCGAGAATCTTGCTGAACGTCTTCTCGGTGACGTAGCCGATGCACCCCGTCGACATGATGACATCAGCGGATCGGACAAGATGCGCGCTGTCGGTCGAGAGCGCCTCCGTTTCAAGATCTGCGACAATGCCCTGCTCAAGCAGACCAACACCCGTTGCATACCTAATCGCCGGCGCCGATACATCGAGACCGATAAATCGCGCGAGACCGACATCCGGCCAAGCCGCATAAAAATTGCGATCGAGACGCACCAATGTCTCAGAACCGATCGCCCTCATCTCGCGCCGGGCGTAGCGATGGCGCAAGCCCCCGAAAGTCAGTGGAAACCGATGCACCGCTGCGTTGATTCCGTATGAACAGCCAACATCAAGCACGGTCGGCTTGACGCCGGTTTCCGAAACCTTCGCTGCCAGAATTTGGCGCACAACCGGCTCGGCCACGTCCGGGATCATGTAATCCAAATCTCCGAGGACAGAGAAATATGCCCTGGGATCATCCAGGGCATAAATATCATCGAAGACGGCCTTGGACTGATTGATGCGCGAAAAATGTGTTTGCAACCCGGTCTCCTATTTCAACTTGCAAGCCACTCGACGGCTGCTGCGTTCAAGTGCTTGATGCCCTATTGCAGAGATTGATCGACGCACAAACCCATTGCGCTTTTTTTCAACCTCGCTTCGTGGAACTGCGCTGCGCACTGATGTGCGCGCGCGTGTAACGCGGCCTCCTTTTCGAGACCATCGCCTGTTGGGGCGGCTTGATGTGCGGTCAGGATGATGTCGAAAATGCCAGTCGCTCCGGCAGAGAAAAGGATCAACTCTGGTGCTGCAAGAATCAAAGCGTGCGGGCAGCCGGCCCCGATGGTCGACAATGCTGGTCAGGCACGGACGCGACGGTTGGGAAATCACGCTCACGTTGCGTGCCCGGTGGCGCCAGTCGCGGCACCGAAGAACATCTCGCAGAAGCATGGAACGCACTCGCGCCAGCACAGTTGCCGACAACAGGTTGAGACCGCGCCAATAGGAAGGCCGCTCAGATGGGAATGATTGGCCCGCGTAGTTGGCCGATGGATCGAACTCGGCCTACGGACAAGGCGCGCTGGAGCAGTTCCTCGGCAACGGCAACTCACGCACGTGGTTTGGGGGCCATGTTAGAAAATGCGCCAAGCTGCCACGCCGAGGATGAACCAAGCTTGAAGCTGATTTGGTGGAACAGCAACTCGCGCCTACGCACAGGGCTATTGACGGTTTGCATCGCTCGCGAGGCCGATGTTCGGAACTTTGTCGGTTCCGCTGCAACGATGAGACTCTGACAGCGCTGAACGGACCGGGCTCCTCGCAGGTATCGTCAGCGAGATTGAGCGTTTCCAAGCGTCTCGAACACCGTCTGCTGCCACCAATCACCTTCGATTTGATCGAGTACGGCGAGATCGAGCATCGGCCGCAAGGCGCTGTCTTTGGGCAGCACGATCGCATAGCTCTCGCTGCTGAAGCTGGTATCGACGACGCGAGCCGAGGCCGGGAAGTCGCTGCGAACCATCCAGGTCAGCAACGGCTTGTCATGAACAAAGGCATCGATTGTCCCACGCCCCAGCGCGGAGAGGCCGCCTTGGATGTCCGGAAACGTTCTAAACGAAAGCCGCTGACGAGCGAGGTAGTCGGTCGTCGCGGAGTTCGCGACCGCGCCGACGCGCACGGACCGCAAGTCGTTGAAGCCGTGAACGGCGCCCTCGAGCCCTCTGCGCGTCAGGGTGGAGGTGATACCGGCGGTGAACACCGCAATCGCGATCACGGAAGCGATCATCCATCCCATTGCGACGATCCTGCCGGGGAGGGTTGTCGGCGCATTCTGAGCGGCCCCGGCTTGCGTCATGGCGATGGTCGACCACCAGAAGCTGGAGCCGAGTCCCTTGGCGCCGCCACCGAAGTGCTCCGTTTTGCGCCGTTCCAGCATCCAGATCAGGAATCCGACCGCCATTGCGAAACCAAGCAGCACCGCGACGGCCTGGAAGAATCCGAAAGAGAGAAGCGCCCGCCCGATCGCGAGCCAGGGGTTTTCGTTGACCGGTACCGCAACGCCGAGCCCGGTGTTGTAGAACGGCTGCGTAAAATCGACTTTGCGCGCACGCTCGGCAGTCACTGTGACCGCCGCGACGCCAACATCGAATCTGCCGTTTGCGACGCCGTCCAGCAAATCCGGCACGCTCTGGGTTTCGACCAGGCGAAAACGCAGGTGTGCCTGATCGGCGATCCTTTTCCAGAGCGCGATGCTCATACCGCTCCAACTCCCATCCGGCTGCTTGATGGCAAATGGAGGGGCCTGCTTGGTCGCCACGACTAATTCCTTGTCGGGCGCCGCGGCCGCTTGGGCGTGAAGGGCGCCGCAGCCGAACGCGGCCACCGCCAGCGCCAAGATGCATAACCAGACCGGTCGAATCGACGTCCGCTTGCGTTGCGAGATTGGATCTCCCCGCCTGGCGCTGTGGGCAGCCATCTCACACGACACCCCTCCCAAGTGGCGGTCGTGCAGAGCTGTCGGGAAAGCCTCGAATGAACTCATTGCTCACCTCGATGCATACCGGGATTGCCGGCCGGAGCTTCGCTACTCTCTTGGCAGCATTCGTCACACTCCTGTCCGTCAAAACAAAGGCGAAGGAGTCTTCGGCCATGTCCGGAGGGCTAACTAACCTCAGGTTGAATTTCACAACGCAGACGCTCGATTGTCGACGTTGCGGGTGACGGCATCGCTTCTCTCGATTCAACAAAATCGCAAGCATCGGCATGAGCTGCGAGGCAGTGACAAATGACACCATAACGCTCAGGATACGAGAGTTTCGGCACCATCGAGGCGTTCGCGAAGACACCCGCTGGCGTGCGCATGGTCTTTACGAAGAATGGAGCCCGGTTGGATGCTGAAGCCTCGCTTGCGGTTGTGGCGGTGGGTTGGGTCGCAGACACGAAGCGGCTGAACGTCGCGGCTAGCCTACCCCACCTACGGAGGGATCTTGGCCCGGGCTGCGGTGATGGCGGCAGGACAGCTCGGCTTGAGCATAGGCTGGCAAGCGCACCGGTTCGAGAATGTATCGCCTGCGACCCGCCAGTCGGGAGAGGTCGGGGAGCGTCGGTGACCTTCACGGGTTGCCCGTCGCAAGGGAGATTTCCGCAAATTTCGGCAAGCATCGAGACGTGCGAACGGCCCACGGAGACGGGCTGGCAGCCCCGACCAGTAAGCCGATCCTGGTCAACCCACAGCACTGAAAGCCATCCAATCCCTGCAGCCGGGCAGCACCCCGCGACGGGCAGAACGGCTAGTCCGTTTTGTTCGCGCTGATATCCCTTTCAGCGACGAACACGGTGGCCACCGCAACGAAAACGCTAGGCAATGGCGGCATTCGCGAGGTTATCCAGTCCATGCCATTGAATTTGCTTGGGATATCCCTCCTGCCGGGATCGCCACGTCATTTCCTGCTCCAGTGTTTTCAATGGGTTGAGCCTCAATTTGGAAGTCGAGCTTGTTCAGAAGGCGCAGCCTCATGAAGATTGGAAAGCCAAGAGAGCCAGTCACCGTCCTTTGGCGCGCGTTCGCGTCGCGTCATGCGCACGGCTCGGCCAGCCCTTCATGTGCACGTCGACATGCGTGTGAGTGACAAGGTCATCGCCTGTGGTCGCGTTCTTTCCGGATCACGAACGGACCCGAAGTTTGACGATCATTGTGAGCCACCCCACAGCCCGCATGCGGCCGAAGTGATAAAAGGCATTTTAGACATTGGACAAGACCGCTGACGGTCTCCGGCGGTCCGAGAACCGCAGGTTTGTTGATTTTCTCTCCAAGACAGGGTTCCATTCCGGCTCCATTGAGCCGAGGTCCTGCAATGCCTGCCGGAGCTGTCGCGAGGGAGCAAGCCGCCCACACGCCAAAATGGGTGAATGCACGCCTCCGGTCTCAAGAGTGGTCAAACAACCCCCGCGCGGACGCTCGGACCGCGGCGGTGCTGCTTATCGACATTGCCGGCTTCACAGCGAAGACCGACCGCGCTGCCGGCGACGGCGCTGAAAGCCTTACCTACTTCATCAACGATTGCTTTGCGATACTGGCCGACGTGATTGATTCCGAGGGAGGCGACATCGTCGCTTTCGCCGGTGACGCCATTCTCGCGATTTGGGTCGATCCGGACGCTGCCGTCGCTACCGCGCAGGCCGTGCGCTGCGGCCTTGCGCTGCGACAGGCCATGACCGCCGGGCCGGGCCGAGAAGCGATCAGTGCGCGTACGGCGGTGGAAACCGGCGAAGTGTTCTTCTGCAGGCTCGGCGGCTGGCAGGACAAATGGCACTATGTTGCAGCCGGAGAACCCTTTTACAGCATCGGCCTCGCCTATCAGAAAGCCGCGATCGGCGACATCGCGTTGTGTGCAAACGCCGCGCGGCTGTTGACGGGCTCGTGCGAACTCGAGCCCATGCCCTATGGAGCACGGCTCCTTGGAATGAACTCGCCTGATGCCGTCGCACCGATAGACCGCACCATCTTCGGAAGCCACACGGGCAAGGCCGATGCCAGCGACTGGGTCGGCGAGTTTCGCACGCTCACAGTGGCGCGGGTCGGCCTCCCCGATTTCAATTTCGATGATGATTTCTTGACGAGACTGCAGGCCTTCGTCGTTGACGTCCAGCAAATCGCCGAACGGCTCGAGGGAACCGTTCATCAGGTCCTGATGGACGACAAGGGCCTGACTCTTACGCTCGTCTTCGGATTGGCTCCGCTTGCCCACGAAGACGATCCCTTCAGGGCAGTCGAGGCGTGTCTGCGCCTCCGTCGCCAGCTGGAAGCGAAGGCCATTCCGATTTCTGTCGGCCTGGCGACCGGCCGCCTGTTCTGCAGCAATTATGGCGGCCTCCATCAAAGGACGTTCGGGATTTTTGGGCAGGCGATCAATGTCGCCGCGCATTTCGCCGAGGCCGCACAGGGCGACATCGTCTGCGACGCCACGACGGCCCAGGCCGTCGGGCGCAGGATCGTGTTCAATCTGCTGCCACATCTCCAGGTCAAGGGGACGGGCGCATCGATGTTGGCGTTCAGTCCGGCGGCAGTGACCGACGATTTCCATGCTCCACCCCGGCGCACCATCATCGACCGCATCAGCGAAACCGCGATGCTCAGGAGCTGTCTCGACGGTCTGAAGACGGGAACCGGTAAGCTCGTCCTCATTGCAGGCGAAGCCGGCATCGGAAAATCGCGCCTACTCGAAGACTTCATCGGATCGGCGCAGGCCGACAATCACGCCGTCCTGGTTGCAAATGCCACGGCGATCGAAAGATCGACGCCCTATTTCGTGTGGCGCGCCGTATTGCGGCAGATCTTGCAGTTTGAAGGACCGGGCGACGGACCGCGGGTTCGACGCGAATTGTCGGAAGCGCTGCTCGAAAACGAGTCGCTGCTGAATTGGCTTCCGCTGCTCGAAGAAGTCATTCCACTGGGATTTTCCGAATTCGCCTTCACCGAACAGATCGTCGGCTCGGCTCGCGCGAGCGCGATCGAAGAACTCGTGATCTTCATCCTTCGCCGATCGAGCGTTCGCATCCTCCTGATGGAGGACGTCCACTGGTTCGACGGCCCCTCGATCGAACTGCTTGGCGCCGTCGCGCGCCGGCTTTCGGACTTCCTGATCGTGGTTACTCAGCGGACCCAGACGACAGCGATCGCAGAGCAGCGTCTTGTCGTCGAACTCGCCTCATCGCTGCAGTTGCGGCTCGACCGGCTGTCGCGCGACGACGTGCGGCTGCTGGTGAAGCGGCGCCTGAGATCGTCCGAGGTTCCGCCGGAACTGGTGCGATATGTCTACGGTCATGCCAGCGGAAATCCGTTCTTCAGCGAGGAGCTCGCGCTCGCGCTCAGGGACACCGGAAAGATTCAGGTTACGCGGGGGATATGTTCGTTCGATGAACAGAGCCTCGCCGATTCCAGTATCTCGCTCTCGACCAGCGTTGAACGCGCAATCGTCAGCCGGATCGACCTGCTATCGCTCGACGACCAGCTGGTGCTCAAGGCCGCCAGCGCGGTCGGCGACGCCTTCTCCTCCGAGTTGCTGGATCAAATCGTCCCGGAGTTGTCCGCTGCCACCAAGGCGGAATGCATCCGCCGATTGATCGACTTCGACTTCCTGCAACTCGATCGCGAGACGCGGCCACTTTCCTTTGTGTTTAGGCACTCCATAACGATGGAGGTTGCCTATCATGTCTTGTCTTTTGCGCAGCGAAAAATCCTCCATCGGCGGATTGCCGGCTTCATCGAGCAGCATCACGCCGAGGAGCTGCAACCGAATTATGCGCGCCTGGCAAGGCATCTCGAGCTTGGCGGCGAGCCGTTGCGGGCGATCACTTACCTCGAGCTTGCGGCGCAACAGTCGCGCAACAACTCGGCAAATCGCGAAGCGATCCGTTACGTGGAGAAGCTATTCGATCTCACGCAGCGCGAAGCAATCCAGATCGGACGCAGCCGCAAGGCGGCTTGGGAGGTCATCCTCGGTGACGCTTGTCACGAATTGTCGGACTACGAGAGCTCCGCCAACCACTACCACCGCGCGATGGAGTTGCTTGGTCATCGTCTCCCGGTGAGCAAGACCGAACGAATCGGCGCGCTTGTTCGCAACGCCGCAACCCAGTTGAGGTTACGGTACACTTCGTCGAAACAAGTGGCCCTGGCTGAGCAGGACAGGTCCGACATGCAGCGCGTCGCTCATATGCACGAATTTCTGTCGGAGCAGTATTTCTACCAGAATGACTCGCTGGCCGTGCTCAACGGAACCCTGGCCTCGTTGAACCTGGCCGAAAAATGCGGCGCGACCCCGGAGACGATTCGAGGATACAGCGCGCTGGCGCTCGGAATGGGGATGTCCGGCATGGTGGGGATCGGTCGCAGCTACGCAGCGCGCGCGATCCAACTTGCGGAAGGTTACGGCTCGCTGCCCGAGATCGCGCGGGTCCGACTCGTGCTCGGCGTTCTCTCTTATGGCCTCGCCGAATGGGACAATGCCGAGGCGCATGGCGAACATGCAAGACGTTGTTACGAGCGCCTGGGAGACCGAAAGCGTGCGCAGAACAGCGAGACGATGTTGATCTTCATCGCGCTGTTGCGGGGATATATTTCGCTCGCCGACGAGCGGCTTGCCAGGCTGTTCGCGGAACTCTCCGACGATTCCCCGCCGCAGATCCGCGCTTGGAGTCTTTCCTTACGGGCATTGATCGACATCACCCGGGGCGGGGCCGATACCGGATGCCTCGACAAACTGAAAGCGCTGGCGGGCCAGCGGTTGATCCGCACGGAACAATTGCTTTGCACCGGCGTGGCCGCGGCCGGCTACCTCGAGCGCGGCGAGGCCGCGGTCGCCCTGGAGCTTGCGGAACGGGGACTTCCGATCTTGCGCGAATGCGGCGTTGTGTGGGGCGGATATGCCTTCGGGCCGGCAGGAATCGCCGATGTCTTACTGAGCCATTGGGAGCAAGCTTCCGGCGCAGTCTCTTCGAACATTCAAAGCCAGGCGAAGCTGGCGTGCCGGGAGCTTTCCCGGCTGGCTCGAACATCGCCGATCTGCCGTCTCTACAGTCTGTTAATGAACGGCCGATTGTGCTTCCTGACCGGTCAACCGGCGCGGGCGCTCGAGAGTTGGAAGCGCGCCGCCGAAGTGGCCGAGCTGCTGCAAACCCCCCGCGAGCAGGCGCAGGCGATCTATCGAACCGGCCTTGCGACCAGCGCGAGCGATCCTGAGCGTGAGTCTCGCCTGCGGCAGGCGGCCGACATCTTTGAACGCCTCGGCGCCGCCAAGGAGCTCGCCGAACTGAAACGTGTCCATCCATCGCCGTCGTCGCAATGGAGACAGGCTTGAGCCAGCGCCGCATCATCATCGTGGGCGGCGGAATGGCGGGACTTTCCGCCGCCTATCAGCTCAGCCTTACATCGGAATTGCGCAAGCAATATCACGTCACGGTCTATCAGCTGGGATGGCGGCTCGGAGGCAAGTGCGCCAGCGGGCGCGATGCGCAGGGCCGCAACATCGAGCATGGCCTGCATATCTGGTTCGGCCACTACCTGAACGCTTTCCAGATGTTGGCTGAGGTTTACCGAAACTTGCCGCGGAAGGGAGCGAAAGTCGATTTGAACACCTTGATTCTCCCACAGACTTACACGCCGATCGGCGATCCCGATGGGGCCAAGCCGACCGTGTATGACGTCAACTTCCCGACATCGAAGAAAGTCGGTATACCCGGCAGAGAACCGGCTGACCTCAGCATCGCCAATTGTCTGTCGCACGCGATAGGGCTGTTGATCGACTTCCACGACTATGCGCTCGGGTCAGACTCGCCGATCGTCAAGCTCGACGAAGTTTCGATCGAAACGATAAAAATGCGCGACGACCCGCGGTTTCCCCCCTCAAGACTACTCGGTGTGGTGACGGCAAGGACCTGTCTGGAGATTGCCTCGGCATGGCTGTTGCATCTCGACGAAGACATGATCTCGTTTGGCCCCGCGGACATGGAATTAGTCCGCCGGGTGCTTCAGGGCGCTGCTGGCGCCAGTTGTCATATGACCTTTGCGAATACCGCAGCCGGTCACTTGTTCGACCAGGCCTTGCGACTAGCGTGGCCGCTGGTGGACGGCATTTTCGACGACATCGTGATTGAGCAACGATCCATCCAGCAGATGGACGGCGAGGACTTTCGCCGCTGGTTGGTTCGTCATGGCGCCGAGCCCTTACTGGTCAAGCAGTCGCCAATGGTGAGAGCGCTCTACGACACGATGTTTCAGTATCCGGACGGAGACATCGCCAACGCGAGCTACGGCGCAGGAACCGCGGTCCAGGTCCTGCTTCGAGCACTCGGAACCTATCAGGGAGCCGTGGCGTGGGAGCTGCAGGCCGGTGCGGGCGAAGTGATTGTCGCTCCCCTGTTCGAGATACTCAAGCAGCGAGACGTCGAGTTTCGGTTCTTTCACAAACTGACCGATATCAGGGTCTCGTCGGATGGGCGATCCGTCGATTCACTGCACTTTGACGTGCAGGCGATACCGAAGTCCGGCTATGAATGGACCGTGCCGATTGGCGATGGACTGTCCGGCTGGAGCAGCCAACCCGACTGGCTTCACCTCGACGTGCCCCCGAACGGCTGCGTTGATTTTGAATCGTTCTGGTGCAACGAGCGGGTCGGCACCGACGTAAAGACACGCGTCGACGATTTCGACGATGTCGTCCTGGCGATACCGCTCGGCGCTTTCAAGAAGTTCACGGGCAACAAGAGTGTCGAGCGACCGCCCGGACCAGGCCTATCTGGCATTGAAGCAAAGCACGAGCCGTTCGACGACCTTTACAACTACAGCACCGGCTTCTGGAATATGGCGGCAAAGCTTCGCCTGGTGCCCAGCATCGCAGTTCAGCTCTGGAGCACGCGCTCGCTTGCCGGCCTCGGCTGGTCCGGACAAAAGCCCGCGCTGGTGTCAGGCCCCAATCCTCTCGACATCTGGGCGGACATGTTCCAGCTCCTGCGGTATGAGCGCCGCGACCCTCCCTACTCGCTTCACTACCTCTGTGACGTCTTCCCTTCGAAATTGTACGCAGCGCCGCAGACAAGCCGGCATGCCCAGGAGGTGGCAAATCTGCTCGCCTATCTCAAGACGTTGGATTGGCTCGAGCACAAGGCCAAATTCATCTGGCCGAAGGTGATGACGAACGGTGCGTTTGACTGGACCGTGCTTTACGACGATCAGGATCGCCACGGCTATCGCCGGATCAGGGCTCAGCACGTCAAAGCCAATATCAGTCCCTGGGACTGCTGTGTCGCGACCGCGGCCGGCACCAGCGCCTGGCGCCTGAAGACCGACGAGTCCGGCTTCAAGCACCTGTACCTCGCCGGAACCTGGATCGACACCGGCTTCAACACCGAATGCGTTGAAACAGCCGTGATCTCGGGAATGCAGGCGGCGCGCGCGATCACCGGCGCAGAGCTCGAAATTCCCGGCGAGCGTTTCCTTCACGCTACCCGACAATTTGTGTCTCTCTGTGATGTTATGCGCAGCTGCGCGCCCGCTCCCGCTGAATGAGGATCGGCCGCATGGCGCTCAGAAAGATTGCAATCCTGGGAGGCGGTGTCGCGGCGCTCAGCGCGGCGTTCGAGCTGACGGAGCAAGATCCGCAGCATCAACTGTTCGACATCACCGTCTACACGATCGGCTGGCGGCTTGGCGGCAAGGGAGCGGTCGGCCGCGACAAGGAAAAAGGATATCGCGCCGAAGAACACGGACTTCATGTCTGGACCGGTTTCTACGATAACGCATTCGAACTGGTCGACCGGCTTTATGCCGCGATGAACGATCTCGATCTCAGCCCGCCGTTCGGATCACGCGAGAACGCCTTCGAGGGCCTCGATCGATCCGTGCTCATGGAGCCGTTCAATTCCGGTTGGACTTCATGGACTATCGACATTCCACCCCATGAAGGAATTCCGGGCACACCGCGTCCCGCAGTCTCACTCGTCGATTTTCTGCGCTCCCTGCTCGAATGCTCGGTGCAGCAGAGCCAGTCGATCGCTGGTTTCACCGACCAATGGCCGGCGGGGACCCAGCACTCCGCCGTGGCGGCCGGAACAACCGACGGTCCGTTCAGAACGGCGCGGGCGAAGATCGATATCCTGCCGCAGGATCCCAGGGCGGTCAGCCCGAGTGACGCCGCCGAACTACAGACGATACTAAGGCATGCGCGGACTCAGCTCTGCGACAAGCCGGTGTCAGCTGCGATGTCTCGCGACCCGCGCGAGATCGTGGCGGAGGTCGCTCTGACGATCGCGATCGGCATGTTGAGCGACGGCGTGCTGTGGCAGGGCTTCGACTGCATCGACCATCAGGAGTGGACCGATTGGATGAGGTCGAACGGTTGCTCGGATTCGACGCTGGATTCCGCCATTATCCGTGGCTGCTATGATTATGTGTTCGGGTTCTTCGGTAGCCGCCACACGGATAAATACGGGAATGTCATTCCCTGCAGGAATGTGGCGGCAGGCACCGGCACCCGCATCCTGTTGAAGCTGCTCTTCACATATCGCGGGTCGTTCTTCTACCTTCTCAAGGCGACCATGGGCGAGCTGCTGTTCGCTCCGCTCTACCAGGTCCTCACGAAACGCCATGTCAAATTCGAATTCTTTACCAAGGTCGAGCACATCGGACTGTCTCAAGACAAAGCTTCGATCGAGTTCATCGACACCACCGTGCAGGCGACCACCCACTCCGGCAATTCTTACGATCCGCTGATCTGGATCGGCGCAGATGGCACAATCCCGAGCTGGCCTTCCCATCCAGACTACTCTCAGCTGGTCCAAGGACAGGCTCTGCGGGACCAAAGAATAGACCTGGAATCGGCGTGGACGAAGTGGCCCGGCGTCGCCCCTCCCCGAAAGCTGCTGCGAGGGAGGGATTTCGACGATGTCGTGCTCGGCATCGGCATCGGCGCATTTTGCACGATATGCAGCGACCTGATCTGCCACACGCCCGGCTGGCGAGAGATGGTCGATGCCATCAAGACGACGGCGACGGTAGCCTTTCAGGCATGGACAAACGTCGGCATGCGAGAGCTCGGTTGCAAGCAGGATCGAACGGCTCTTTCGGGATTCGTATTGCCGCTCGATACCTGGGCCGACCTCAGCCTGATGTTGCCACTGGAAAAATGGCCTCACCCGCCTCCCAAGGGGTTGGCATATTTCGTTGGCTCCCTGGTCGACGATCCCCTGAATCCGCCGCCCCCGTTCTGCAAACACAGTTATCCGGCCAGGATGCTCGCGCGGCAAAGGCGAAGGATGCTGCACTGGGTCGAGAGCAACCTTCACTTCCTATGGCCCGGAATTGAAGGCGCCGGCCATGCCATTCGGTGGGAGCGATTCTTCGACTATCGTGCTTATTCTCCCCCGACTCGAAGGCGGTTCTTCGCGCAATATCCGAGGGTGAACATCAATCCCTCGGACCGATATGTGCTATCGGTTCCCGGCAGCGTGTTCAAACGCATGGAGGCCGGCAAGTCGGGGGTCGACAATCTCTTTCTCGCCGGCGACTGGGTTCGTACCGGTATTAATGCGGGTTGTATTGAAGCATCGGTCATGGCGGGCCGCGCCGCGGCAGCCGCAATTGCAGGAGTAGATATTGCCATGCCAAACGCCAACGACTTCAACGACGTTTCGCTGCCAACCGCCTTGTTGCCGGCATTGGACCTGTTGCGCAAGCTTGCCACTAACGCCGTCGCCGGTACCGGCGAAATCGAGGCGTTTTGCGTCGTCCAACAACGGCCGCGCTGCGAACTCGAGAAGATGCTACCCGATGGGCTGACACTCCTCGAACCTCCAGCGCCCCACAGCACGATCAAGACAGCGCATCACGGCGCGTCGTCCGATGCAGAGGGCAAGACGGAAAAGACACCGGAGATTATTCCCGAGCCACCGCATCATGTCGTCCTGATCTTTGCCCGGCAACGCAACGTGCGTCCAGGACCACTGCCCTTCGGCGGCGCGCACTACCTCGAAATCGCCCAGCTGATTCCCGACGTTATCCATAAGAACGCACCTTCATTGCAGAACGTCCTGTTCAGCTACATGCCGCAATTGTTCGTGAGCTCGCTGGCAGCCACGTTGATCGGCCAGAATTTTTACGGCTTCAACAAACAGGTCGCACGAATCCAGGATGATAATGACTCCTTCTCCATGCGAAGCTCATCCGGCACCATAAGAACCTGGTTCGAGCGCGACGGCGTGCCCGGTGGCATCGACAGCTATCTCGCCATCAAGCAACTCCGCGACAAACTGGATCAACCTCTGGTGGGCGTCCAGCCGGATGGCAATTTCATCTACTCGATGCTGAAATACGGTCTTGGCGGTGCGGTCGTTCAACCCATCAAAGGCAAGATCGCGCTATCCTCGCCTTTCGCCCATAAGGCAGAGGAGATCGAACTCGCACCGATCTCAAAGCCGCCGCAAAAGGACGACTCTTGGGGATTCCGGTTCATCGCGCCTTGGACGCTCAGCCTGCCCTTCAACTTTCCGGCGGGGCAGCCGAGTTCGAGCGCAAGAAATCTGGCGAGGGCCACCGGCGAGTACAGCACGGCATTGCTGGGCCGTATCTTGGTACGACGCTGACGGCCTGGAGGCTTGGCGCCACTAATTCGCTCAATGGTCGCCAAGGCACCGCACTCGTACGAAGCTCTTAGAATGACGACCGCCATCAAAACGGCGAGAGTCGAGCATGAGGATGCAGCGGCTCCGACCCGACAGCTGAACACCAGGCAGCCTTTCACTCGCTACTCGTGCCTTGGCCGCAGAGCGCGCCGGCCCCCGAGCTGGCGGACCGCGTGGAAAGCACCATCCCTTTGGAGGCTGGATAAGGCGGTGAACCGCGACGGTATGACGAATGCCGCATGGTAGCGGGGGAGGGACTCGAACCCCCGACCCCAGGATTATGATTCCCGTGCTCTAACCAGCTGAGCTACCCCGCCATGGGCTCGCCATCGGCGGCTGGTGAGCCGCGGGTGCGAACGCGCGGCATATAAAGAGTGGCATGCGCGCCTGTCAAGCAAACCCGGACGGGGCAGCAACTTATTGCAGGCAGGGGCTATTTCGGCCTGACCCATGGGTCGCCACCGGGGCTGCCGGGCGGCGGAATCACCGGCGTGTTGCCGCCTTGCGGGGTCGGCGCACGCATTTCGGGATCGACACCGGCCGGCGGGCACAGCACGCCATCGGATTTGGCGAGCTTGTCGCCCAGCGGCTGGGCGGCCTGCCCGGTCGTGGTTCCCTCCGGCACTGCAGCACCCGGATGCGACGGCTGCTGCTGCGGCGCGCAATTCGTGGCGGCGCGCTGCGGCGCCGGCGGCGCGGTCTGTGCCGGCGGCGTGGCTGATGTCGGCGGCGCCTGCGCCGCGGCAACAGCGGGTGCCAGCATCAGCACACAGGATAAAGCGAGTGTTCGATTGATCCTCATGACGAGAAAACCGTGACGGCGCGCCGATGTTCCCTCGCAAAATCGCCGCAACCTCACGATTTGCGGAAGCGGATCAGCGAGAAATGCCCCATCGGCGGCATCGGGCGGCGCTCCGCAAGGCTGACCCCGCCATGCTTCGCCGCCCAATTGGTCAGCCGTTCCCACGGAAACTCCGGACGCCAGCCGAGCCGCCGCGCCAGCGGCGCGAAGGCGAGCTCGAAGACGCGGCGCGGGCCGCTCTCGGCGCCGATGTGATTGACCAGGATCAGCTCGCCGCCGGGCTTCAGCACGCGGATGAAATCGTCGAGCGTCGCCTCGGGATCCGGCACCGCGGTGATGACATATTGCGCGACCACCGCGTCGAAGAACGCATCCGGAAATGCGAGATTCTTGGCGTCCATCACCGCCAGCGCCTCGACATTGCTGAGGCCCTGCGTGCGCACGCGCTTGAGCGCCCGCCGCAGCATCGGCTCGGAAATATCGACGCCGCATAGTTTTGTGGTGCGCTTGTATTCCGACAGCGAGAGCCCGGTGCCGACGCCGACGTCCAGCACGCGGCCGCCGATCCGGTCGGCTTCCGCGATCGTCGACTGACGGCCCTGATCGAACACCTTGCCGAACACCAGATCGTAGATCGGTGCCCAGCGGCCATACGCCTTTTCGACCCCTTCGCGGTCGATGTCCCCAGCCATTCCCCTGCCCCGACGTTACTCTTGTTTGCGCATGATCGTCGCGGAAAACCGGTCCCCACTTTTCCGGATCATGCGCTATCCGCGAACCGCTTCTGCAAGCGGCGCCAACGCGTCCTGCGTCGCGGTCCGCATTGCGCGGCTGGCGCTTGCACTTCTGATGAAGCCGCCGCCGAGCACACGCGCCTGCCCGGAGGCCGCGTCGTAGAACACGCAGGCCTGGCCGGGCGACACGCCCTCCTCGCCGGCGACGAGCTCGACCTCATAGCCGCCATCGACGGCGCGCAACCACGCCGGCTGCGGCGCGCGCGTCGAACGCACGCGGACATAGATCTCGATGCCCTCGCCGATCACGCGATCCAGCGCGCCGTCGCCGATCCAGTTGACGTCGCGCAGCGCGATGCGATCCATCCGCAGTGCCTCGCGCGGTCCGACCACGACACGGCGCGTCGCCGCATCGAGCTTGACCACATAGAGCGGGCTGCCGGAGGCAATGCCGAGCCCCTTGCGCTGGCCGACGGTGAAATGAACGATGCCCTGGTGCTGGCCGATCACATGACCGTCGAGATCGACGATATCGCCCGGCGCGATCGCATTCGGCTTCAGCCGTCCGATGATGTCGGTATAGCGGCCGGTCGGCACGAAGCAGATGTCCTGGCTGTCCTGCTTGTCGGCGACCTCGAGATCGAAGCGCCGCGCCAGCTCGCGGGTCTGCGGCTTGGTCATGTCACCGAGCGGGAAGCGCAGGAAGTCGAGCTGCTCGCGCGTGGTCGCGAACAGGAAATAGCTCTGGTCGCGATCGGCATCCGCGGCACAGACCAGCGAGCGCGATCCGTCGGCAAGCCGCCGCGAGGCGACATAGTGGCCGGTTGCGAGCGCCTGCGCGCCGAGCTCGCGCGCGGTCGCGAGCAGGTCGCGAAACTTGACCGAACGGTTGCACTCGATGCACGGCACCGGCGTCTCGCCGAGCGCGTAGCTGTCGGCGAAATTGTCGATCACCGATTGCTTGAAGCGGCTTTCGTAGTCGAGCACGTAATGCGGGATGCCGATCCGCTCGGCGACATTGCGCGCGTCGTGGATGTCGCGGCCGGCGCAGCAGGCGCCCTTGCGATGGGTCGCGGCGCCATGGTCGTAGAGCTGCAGCGTGATCCCGACCACGTCGTAACCCTGCGACTTCAACAGCGCAGCCGTCACCGACGAGTCGACGCCGCCGGACATGGCAACGACGATCCGTGTGTCTTCAGGGCGGCCTTCGAGATCCAGACTGTTGAGCATCTTTAAGCGGTCATTGGTCACTGTCGCGGCGAGCTTAGACGCTCCGCGACGATATTGGAAAAAACCTTTTGTCCAGAGAGCCTTAGAACACATCCAAGGCCGGTTCGGTCGGTTCGGACGCGTTGGAGGCCACCTTTAATATAGGCCGTATTCCGGTGAGGCAATCCGCGGAAGCCGTGCCGTGCCGCGCCTGGACGGCAAATCTTGCCGCCGGGCAAAAAGGAGACCTGCCGGGAACCCGCTCCAGCCGACCAAGGCAGCCCCTAACCTTCTGAAATAACTCATTATTTATTGCCGTCCCTGGTTGGCCCACTCCTTGCTGACAAAACGCCGGAAGTCTCATTTGCGAGGGTTGGCAGTGGTCAGCGTCACGTCGGAAGCATTGGCAGGCCGGTCTTTTCAGGGCGCGACGCAGCGGTCGGCGCGGCCCGATCCCGCTTCGCAGGCGGGGAACGACGGCTTTGCCGCGCTGGTCGACAGCAACACTGCGTCCGCAAACGACAGCAGCCGCTACGACTCCCAGCCGGCGCCCTCGCGGCGGTCCGACGATCCGCCCTCGACGACCGACGCACGCCCCCGCGACACCAGCACGGGCCCCGACAGGACGTCGCGGGATTCCGGCAGTTCGCGCGACGACAACAAGGTCGACAGCGACGCGCCGTCCAAGACCAAGTCGAAATCGAAATCGGACGACTCGAAATCGAGCTCCGATGCGAACTCGACCAGTGACAAGCCGGACGCGACGCTGGCCGCTGCGCAGCAGGATCCCGGTGCGGCAACTGTGAATGCCGTGATTGCTCCTGTTGCCGCGACACCGGCGACCGCCCCGACACCGGCGGCCACCGCGCCGTCCGACCAGCCGGCCGCACCGCTCGCGATCGCGGCGGCGGCCATCGCGGCAAGCTCGGCCATCGCCGGCACTGGTGCCGCTGCCGGCACCGGCGCGCCTGCCGGCGCCGACACCGCAGCGGCGGCGGCCACCACAGCGAACGCCGACAAGGTCGCCAAGGCGGCCGGCGTCAAGACCGACGCGCAGATCATCACCACCAGCGATGCGGCAACGGCATCGGGCGCAGCGACAGCAACCGGCGATGCGACATTCGCCGCCGCGGTTGCCGCCGGAACGCCCGCCACCAAGACGACGGCGCAGGCCAAGACACAGCTCACCACGAAGGACGCGACGGCGACGATGCCGGCCGACCAGGACGGCGCCACAGCGGGCAGCGCCAACACCGCGCAGGCTGCTCCGACCAACATCGTTCCCGCCGCCGCGCAGCCGGCCGCCGTTGCCGGCAAGGCAAAGGCCGCCACCGACGGTGCCGCCGATGCCATCAAGGCCGACGCGGGCGGCGACGGCAATGCCGCGCCGACACCGGCGGTCGGCGGCCACGCCGCCGCGCAGACCCAGCTCACGACCCCCGATCCCAGCGCGCAGGCAGCGAACGCACTGCAGCCGCAACCCGCGACCACCCAGACGACGCCGTCTGCGACCGCACAATTGACCGTGACCAACGCTGCGCAAAGCGCCGCCGTGCCGCTCAGCGGGCTTGCGATGCAGATCGCCGCCTCCGCCAAGAGCGGCAAGAGTCGCTTCGAGATCCGGCTCGACCCCGCCGAGCTCGGCCGCATCGATGTCCGCATCGATGTCGATCGCAACGGCCAGGTCACCTCGCATCTCACCGTCGAACGTCCGGAAACGCTGTCGATGCTGCGCCAGGATGCCAACCAGCTGCAGCGCGCGCTCGACAATGCCGGCCTCTCGACCGGCAATGGCGGATTGCAGTTCAGCCTGCGCGACCAGTCGCAGTCAGGCCAAAACAACAATGGCCAGTCCAATCCGAACGCCCATCGTTTGATCGTCACCGAGGAGGACAGCGTTCCCGCCGCAGCGGCGGGCCGCTCCTACGGCCGTGCAACCGGCGCCCTCGGCGGCGTCGATATCAGAGTGTAAGGAGTTCACCATGGCAGTCGATGCAACTATGCCGACGCCCGTCGTCTCAGCACCGGGCACCAGCAACGGAACGAACTCTGGAAGCAGCAGCGGCAGCGGCCTGACGACCTCCTCGCAGGGCATCGCCGACAATTTCCAGACCTTCCTGACGCTGCTGACCACGCAGTTGCAGAACCAGAACCCGCTCGACCCGCTCGACACCAACCAGTTCACCCAGCAGCTGGTGCAGTTCGCGGGCGTCGAGCAGCAGCTGAAATCCAACGATCAGCTGAAGTCGCTGATCGAGATCGAGAAGAGCGCGCAGTCGACCCAGGCGCTGGTCTATGTCGGCAACACGGTCGCGGTCGACGGCAGCAAGACGCAGTTCGACAAATCCGCGACCTGGAATCTGGTGTCCCCGCAAGCCACCAGCGCCACCATCACGATCACCAGCGCGACCGGCCAGACCGCCTATTCCGGCAATTTCAGCCTGAAGCAGGGCAATGCCAGCTTCGTCTGGGATGGCAAGGGCAATGACGGCACGCAATGGCCGGCCGGCACCTACACGCTGACCGCCACCGGCAAGGATTCCAAGGGCAACCCGATCGCCATCTCGACCGAGGTGCAGGGCGTCGTCGACTCCGTCGACCTGACCGCCTCCCCGCCGCTGCTCTCGATCGGCGGGCAGACCTACACCACCGACAAGATCAAGCGCGTGGTGCGCGGGGCGACTGGCTCGAGCTGAGCACATTGCCACGATCCGTAGCTGCGCGTTGAGCGGGCGACCGCGCACACCACACTGTATCGTCGTCCTGGCGAAAGCCAGGACCCATAACCACCGCATTTGGTAATGAACGGGATCGTGGCCCCAGCGTCGCGCAACAATTGAGAGTTGGGGTAATGGGTCCTGGCTTTCGCCAGGACGACACTGAGTGTGTGGCGCGGGTTTTGTGGTCACACGATCGCATTCTCGCGACATGATTTGCCCGAGCTTTTGCTTCTCGTCTCGCCTCTGCTGGAGGGCGCAGGGAAAGCCGGGTGCCGATCGCGACGGTTCCATGCTATAGCCACGTCACTTGGCTGCTTGCTGTGGGGCTCGACAATGCCGATCAATCGCTTGCTGAAGACGGACGAATACACGCCGGAGCAAATCGAGCTCTTCAACAGGGCGTTCAGCCTGGCGCTGCATTCGATGGGTCTGGTCGATCGCAACGATCCGCTTTGCGAGATCGTGGCCCGCAAGGTCATCGAGATCGGCAAGACCGGGGCCCTCGACGCGAAGGGCATCGCGGAAGCGGCTGTCGCCAGCATCGGTCTCTGACGGCCGACGCGGTCGATGACCCCTGACCGAACGGCGCTTGTCCCGCGGATCAGGCGTTCCGGCTGATGGCGGGCCGCCGCCGTTGCTGGCGGCCCGCCATCAGAGCGGCCTCACTCGACTTCCTGGACGACCGTACGGGTGTCGGGATCGACCAGCATCACGCGCTGGCCGGTATAGACATAGCGATATCTGGTGAGCGACGGGCCCCAATCGGCAGGCACCGCTTCAAGCTCGACCTCGCGCGGCACAGGCGAGCCGACGACGATCCTCTCCCGCGTCTCGACGGGACGGATCTTGTGTTCGGTCACATAGCTGTGGATTCGCGTACGGTATTGCGGCTCGATCTGCACGGTGGCGGCATGTCCGGCACCGGTCGTGCCGACAATCGTGCTCTGGGCAAAAGCGCCCGTCGACGCCAATACGGCGGCAACAGAAATCAAAACCAGTCTTTTCATAACGTCCTCCTCACCGCTCCATGCGGCGTTTCGAGAACCGCGACAGAATGGCAATGTTCCTAATGGAGGATCCCCATCAATCGCGCCGCCGGCACGCCTCTCGCGGCAAGACCGGCTTCATCCGGGAATGATCGTCTTGTTCGGCTGGTCCAGTGCTGGCGCGTCCGGACTTTCGTTCTCCGCATTCAGTTCGACCTCGGCCGCGTGCCGGAATTGCTCGTCCCTGCCGTCGGGCTTTCCGGCCTTCTCCCAGAGCTGCCGCGCGTAGTCCCGGATCTGCTGTACGGTGGCCATGTCATTCCTCGGGAATTCCGAGCTCCTTGCGAACCGTCACGGCTGAGTCACCGACCTTCTCGACGGCTTTACGCAGCTGTTCGCGCGACACACCGAGGGCATGTGTCCAGCATCTCACCTGAAGCAGATCGTGCATGTTGATCTTCGATCGATCGAACTGCTCTTTCCTGGTCAGGCGCTTCGTCACTGAATTTCTCGCGTCAACCGCTCGGCCTGAGCCTCGGCCGTTGCTGGCGATCCAATCTTCCGGACAGTCATTTGTTCCTTTCTTGGATGGCTGGGTCCTCACCCCTCGGAGGAACATTCTCCACGAGCGATACTTCAGTCGTGAGAGGCCGCGGGCGGCAGCACGAACAAGGGTAAGCCATGACAGGCATTGCAGACAGGATCGGCGGACGGGTCAAGCAGCTCATCGCCGAGATCATCAACGATGGCAGGCTTGCCAAGGAAGGCGCGCAGCAGATCAAGAAGGCCGAGAACGCGCCGCCCGCGAAGCCGTTCGGCAATTTGGACAAGCTGACCTAGATGCCCAGATACTTCTTCCATCTCGCGGGCGACATCCCCGCACACGACGTCGTCGGTCACGACTGTGCCGACGACAA
The DNA here is from genome assembly GCF_054058795.1 of Bradyrhizobium sp. USDA 4506. Classification (NCBI taxonomy): domain Bacteria; kingdom Pseudomonadati; phylum Pseudomonadota; class Alphaproteobacteria; order Hyphomicrobiales; family Nitrobacteraceae; genus Bradyrhizobium; species Bradyrhizobium sp. USDA 4506. The sequence continues at coordinate 5,654,772 of NZ_JBSSBM010000002.1, forward strand.
GGACGCCCAGGATCACGGCAGCTTCATCGCTCACCGGATCGGGACCGAAAAGCCGGAGATGGTTCGCGACGGCAATTTCATTTCGGTTCGCGATGCGGGCGATAGCGAACTCTTCCGCATCCCCCTGGCTTCGACGAGCGTCTGACGGGGAACGATCGTTCTCAGCTCGGCTCGGCTCGCTTCCCGCAGACCGACGCTGCCGGCCGATGTCCAGCATTCCCTGGCCGGCCCGCCGCATGGTGCTCTCAAGGAGGCGACCAGGACAGGCCACGCCCCGCCGTTCAATAGGAACAAACGACGACGAGCGCGGTTCGGACCTACATCAGGGTTGAAACACCAATTGCACACATGAAACGTCGCAATCGCTTCAAGCAAACCACGACGCTCGCATACCGCCTCATTCAGCTGGAGGAAGCGGCCCGCGCGAGGGCTTCGCATCTGCCTCCCGGCACCGAGCGGGAACGACTTCTCAAGAAGGCCCGCGAGGCCGAGCGCGCCGTCCAGATCGACCAATGGCTCGCCACTCCGGGAGCAGAGCCGCCACCATAGCGCTTCGATTCACATAAGTTGTGTCGATTCACATAAGCTAATGCGCGCACAGCCGCGAGAGGCGTTCGAGGCTCGGGCCCGCCCCAACGTCGGGTTTTGCCCCAACCAGACTTGCAGCCGGCCTCAACCCACCTCGCCCTTCGCTCCGGAGCGCCCCCATGCAGCATCTCGCGCACATGCCGATCAGGGGCGGCGGCTCAGTGAGAGCCCTTTCGTGCGAGCCGCACACCGCGTGGCGAATCGCCGAAGCGGGCTCGGAACAGACGGTTGAAATGCGAAACATCCGAGAAACCGACCTCGAGCGCGATATCGGAAATTCGCCGACGGCCGGCATCTGGCTCGGTGAGCAATTTGAGCGCCCGCTGGAGCCGCAATTCATTCAAGCGCTCGGTGAATGACGGTCCTGATGACGCCATCAGGCGCTGCAGATAGCGCGACGAGATGCCCTGGCCACGCGCAACCGTTTGAACGTTGAGCCCGGGCTCCTCAAAGTGTGCGGCGATGTAGTCGAGCACGGCACGGTGCCGCGCAGCGACGACGGCGCTCGCGCTGCTCTCGCCCAGCGCAGCACACTCGCCGATCGCGAGCGCGATGAGATCGTGGATATGGGTCACGACCGTATCGCGAAGCTTCGGCGCGCTCAGCGCTTTCGTCTTAAGCACCGATTTCAGGTATGAGATAAAGAGTCGGAATGCTTCTGTCCGGTGCCAAATTGGCCGCATGACCAGGCCTTCGACGTCGCTCACGCGCTGCGCAAGTGCCTCGCGCGGCACGGCCAGGCCGAATTGCAACCCGTCGATATAGGTGACGCTGGCAGGCTCGGAATGCAGAATTGCGATTGCATCGCCGGCGCGAAAATCGGCGTCTCGGCCGCGCTGCGATAGCTGACCTCTGCCCGGAGAGCAGAAGATGACCCCGATGGAGTCATCGCCATCGGCAAGGTTCGCCTGCAAACGCTTGAACCGCATCGACGTGCCCTTCAGCGCCAGCATGCGTAGACCCTGAACCGCTCGCAGCGACGCATCGGCCTGGAATGAAACGTTCGAGAGAGGCTCGATATCGGCGTGCACGATGCATCGGCCAAAGTGCTCGCGCCAGAGCGGGATACGAATGCGTTCCGGAAGCTCGCACGTCGAAAATCGATACGATGCGAAATTGGCTGCGTCCATCGGCATGGGGACCTCCAGCCTTCACAAAACACCAGAATGAAATGCTGCGGCACTCCACAGTCAGTATCTGCATTTTGCGATTCACGCACCGGCCTTCGCTCGATCCGTGCGCATGAGTCCAAGAAGCCACGCTACCGGTCTGCTAGTCTTGCTCGCCTGTGATTGATGCTGATGTGAACTGGTTCACTTGGTGATTAGAATATTACGTATATAATGACATCATGAAAATCGCGGCAAATTTCCCTTTTAAGAAGAAGCAGTCGCGATCGCTCTATTTATAATTGCTGCCATCGGATCCGTTTCAAACATTCCGGGCAGCGTGCAAGCGCAAATCAGTGTCGTGCCCCTGTACGCGGTTTCCTGGCTAAGACGCCACGCGCAGGTCATTCAGTAGAACGACTGATATCGATTTTGGTTGCGTCGGACTGCCTGCGGCACTGTCGGTTATCGCCGCCGGTTGAAATGGTCGAAATCTGTCACGTGGGAAAGTCAACCTAGTGATCAAGAAGGCGTTCGATCATGTCCATCATATTCGACATGCTTTATCGTGAATACTGTCGCGCCCGCCTCGCCGAAATGCGAAAGCAGCATTTGTTGCCGGCCATCGGCGACGTCGCGCAGGCGGCGCCGTCAGAGGATAGCGATCCACCCGGTCCCCGTGATTGCGGCTGGCCGGCGGAAGCGCCGCCAACCCTCGGGTAGTAGCTGGAGCGCACAATCATACAGGTTGGCCGGAGGCTAGTCCGGCACGCGCACGCCTCGGAGCACCCGGGCGTCTCATGGACCTGGGTCCGATGAGGCTGCGCGCCCGCCAGACAGATCGATAGATGCACGATCGAACCCGCAGCTCGAAGCGATTGCTCGGCGAGACTCCGCCGGAGTTCAGATCGACCGGCCGCGACCCGCGCATCGATGTCTGTCGCGGGATCGCGTTGTGGTGGATCTTTCTCGATCACATTCCAGACAACGTCGGAAGCTGGCTGACCCTGCGCAACTACGGCTTCTGCGATGCCGCCGAAATCTTCATGTTCATCTCGGGCGTCACCTGCGCACTGGCCTACGGCAGGGCGCGTCAGCGCGACGGTTGGCGCGGCATGATCGGCCGTTCGCTGCGGCGAGGATGGGATATCTATGCCGCCTTTCTGCTGCTGACGCTCGCCTGCGCGATCGTCGTCTACCTCGCGGGCAGCGACCGTCTCGCCGACGACAGCAATACGCGGGTTCTGTTCGAACGTCCGGGCGCAGCGCTTGCGCACGCCGCGGTGCTGCAATTCCACCCTGTCAATACCGACGTGCTGCCGGTCTTTGTGATCTGTCACGTGTTGTTCGCACCGCTGCTGTGGCTGCTGCTGCGAGCGCCGAACCTGGCGCTTGGTCTTTCGCTGTCGCTTTATGCGCTGGTGCATGTCTTCGGCTGGAGCATTCCCGCCTGGCCCGACGGCGTCTGGTTCTTCAACCCACTGGCCTGGCAGCTTCCGGTCGTGCTGGGCGCATGGTACGTCATCGAGGGAAGGACGATCCAGGGATGGGTGACGTCGCGCCCTGCGCTGGTTCTGTCCGCGCTCTATCTCGCGTTCGGCCTCGTCGTTGCGCTGGGCCACGGCATCAAGCCGCCGCTGCTGCCGCAGGCGCTGACGGATCTGCTGTTTCCGATGGACAAGTCGAATTTGAGCCCGTTGCGGCTGCTGCATTTTCTGGCACTTGCCATCGTGGTGTCATGGCTCGTTCCAGCGGGCTGGCAGGGACTGTCGACGCCGATGCTGCGCAGCGCGAGGCGTTGTGGCGAGAACTCGCTGCCGATCTATTGTCTCGGCGTCCTGCTGGCGCTCGCCAGCCAATGCGACCTGTTTGACATCTCGAACCGGCTCTCGATGCAGATCGGACTCAGTCTTGCCGGTGTCCTTGTGATGGCCGCGGTCGCGACGCTGCTGAACACGCTCGGCACCAAGCGCGCCCGGCCGCCGGATGTCGATGCCGCCGGACATGACCTTGTGCCGCGCGCCGGCGATCGCGGCATCTTCGACGGTCATGGCGCGCATATCCTCTAGAGCGCGTCATCGTGCGCGGGAGAAGCGGATGCTCTCCCACGCACGGTCAACGCCGACGCTCAGCTCGACTGCCGCGCGGCGTCGAGGATCAGCCGCGCGATCGCGTCCGGCTGCGAGATCAGCGCGAGATGGCTGGCCTTCACCTCGATCGTGGTGGCGCCCATCCGCTTGGCCATGAAGCGCTCGAGATCCGGATTGATGGTGCGATCTTCGGTCGAGACGGCGTAGTAGCTCGGCCTGCTGCGCCAGGCCGCATGGCTGGTCTTGCCGGTCAGCAGTTGCTTGTGGAACGGCTGCTGCACGGCATAGAGCACCTTCGCCTTCGCCTCCGGCAGGTCGCCGGCGAAATCGCGCAGGAACGCTTGTTCGCTGAGCCGGCCCTCGTCGCCGTCGAACACGATGCCCGCGCTCGCGGGCGGCGTCGGATAGGTCTTTGCCAGCGCGGTGTAATCCTCGTCCGCATCGGGTGCGCGCGCCGCGACATAGACCAGCGCCGAGACATTCGGATGCACGCCGGCCTCGGTGACGATCATGCCGGAGAAGGAATGGCCGACCAGCACGGTCGGACCATCCTGGCGATCGAGCACCCGCTGCGCGGAGGCAACCGCTTCAGGCAGCGTGGTCAACGGATTTTGCACCGACGTCACGTTGAGCCCGGCGGCCTGCAGGCGCGGAATGACCTCGGACCAGCAGGAGCCGTCGGCGAACAGGCCGTGCACCAGCACGACGTTGCGCGCCTTGACCGGCGGCGTGGTGGCGGCCATGCCGCGCGTGGACACCAGTGAAGCCGCGGCTCCAGCGAGCAAGGCGGTCGAGAAGGCGCGTCTGTTCATCATCATGTTACTGCTCCGTTGTTGTATGCTGAGTTGAAAATCAGAGAAGCGCGTCCACCTGCGGTGAACGGACAATCTCTCCTACGCGCGCAAAGGCCTCATGGTTACGCTCGATGCTGTCGTGATCGTAAAGATAGTTGACCATGATGCCGAAGGATTCCGCCATCGCGCGATCGGCCGTGTTGCCGAGCCAATTGATCCGCTCCAATCGGGCACCGTTGCCGAGATGGAAGCGCGCCACCGGATCGATGCGATTTCCTGACGCCGGCGAGCGCGTGAGATATTGCGCGCATAGCCTCATCAGGACCGGACGCCAGGTCTCGCTGGTCGCCGCGTCGTGCCACCAGCCTTCGCGGTCCAGCTCGCGCAGCATCGCGACCTCGTTGCCGCCGGATTGCGGCTGCTGGCTGAGCCAGCGCCGAAAGCCCGGGATCGGTGACAGCGTGGAGAAGCGTTTCAGCTGCGGGAATTCCGTTTGCAGCTCCTCGACCACCTGCTTGATCAGGAAGTTGCCGAACGACACGCCGCGCAGTCCGTCCTGGCAGTTGGAGATCGAATAGAAGATCGCGGTGTCGGCATGCGCGGCCCTGAGGCCGGCGCTGTCTTGATCCGCATCCTGCACCAGCAGCGGTCGCACGGCGGTGGCCAATCCCTGCACCAGCGCGACCTCGACGAAGATCAGCGGCTCGCCGGGCAGCGCGGGGTGGAAGAAGGCAAAGCAGCGGCGGTCGGGCGCAAGGCGGCGGCGCAGATCGTCCCAGCCCTTGATCTCGTGCACCGCCTCATAGGCGATCAGCTTCTCGAGCACGGCGGCCGGCGACTGCCAGTCGATGCGGCGAAGCTCGAGGAAGCCGCGATTGAACCATGAGACGAACAGATGCTTGAGATCGGCATCGAGCAGCTTCAGCTCCGGTTCGGGGCCGAGACGGCCGGCGATCTCGCTGCGCATCGCGATCAGGCTCGCCGTGCCGCCGGGCGCCATATTCATCCGCCGCAGCACCTCCTGGCGCGGCGGATCGGCGGCGTCGGCCAAGGCGGCCGCGGCCGCCGCGGTGCCGTCGGCAAGATAGCGCTTCGCCGCATCCTGCAGCGCCGTCGCGTCGGGCTGGAACGCGCTCGCCAGATAGCGTTGAAAGCCGTGCCGGCCGGTGGCATCGAGCGCGCGCATGGTCTGCTGCAATTGGCGCGCGATCAGGGCGCCCGACGCTTCGCCGCGCTCGGACAACAATGCCGCGGCGAGCTGCCTCGCTTTGTCGAGTGAGGCCGGTGGACTGCCTGGGATGTGCTCGGCGTGGGTCATGGGAGCCTCCTTCTAGCGGCGGAATTTGGCGGGCGGCGTGTAGAGGTTGCCCGATGCGGCGACGAGATCGTCGATGGATTTCGCGGCGAGCCAGTCGCGCGTCGCCGTCTCGACGTCGAGGCCGAGATCGGACGGCAGCATCACGATGCCGCGGCGGCGCAGACCGTCGGTCGTCCCGGCGTCCTGCCGCCGGCCGAACTCGGTGTCGCCGGCGACCGCGCGCAGGGCGGCCTCGCGCTCCTGCGGCGAGCGGCAACGCAACAGGTTGCAGACGCCGCGTTCGGTGATCACGTGGGTGACATCGTCGCCATGGATCATGACGGGCGGCAGCGCGAAGCCGGCCGAGGCCGCGAGGTCGAACGCGTCGAGGCGCTCGACGAAGCTCGGCGCGCCGTTCGGCTGCCAGGTCTGGACCATCTGCACCACGAGCTTGCGGCCGCGCAGGCGCTCGCCTGCTTCCTCGCCGGCACGCAGCCAGGCAACGCTGTCGTGGCGTCGGCCGCGCGGATCGGCACCCCATGTTCGGCGCGCCGCCGAAGCCGGTGATGCGGTCCTTGGTGGCGGTCGAGCTGTTGCCCTCGGGATCGATCTGCAAGGTGCCGCCGACGAACAGATCGCAGGCATATTGTCCGGCGACCTGCGCCAGCGCGCGGTTGGAGCGCAGATTGCCGTCGGCGCCGACCGGAAACACGTCGGGACGGCTGGCGACATAGCGCTCCATGCCGAGCTCCGAGCCGAAGCAATAGACGTTGTCGACGAAGCCGGCTTCGATCGCGGGGATCAGCGTCGGATGCGGGTTGAGCACGAAATTCCGCGCGACCTTGCCCTTCAGCCCGCGCCTGGCGGCAAAGGTCGGCAGGATCAGCTCGATCGCTGCGGTGGCATAGCCGATGCCGTGATTGAGCCGTGTCACCTGATAAGGTTCGTACACCGCCGCAATCGCCATCATCGCCATCAGGACGTTCTCGTCCCTGATCTTGGCGGGATCGCGCGTGAACAGCGGATCGATCGCATACGGCTTCGGACCGGGCACCACGACATCGACCCAGTCGCCGGGGATATCGACGCGCGGCAGGCGATCGACGATTTCGTTGACCTGCGCCACGACGACGCCGCCGCGGAACGCCGCGGCCTCGGCGATGGTCGGCGTGTCCTCGGTGTTCGGACCGGTGTACAGATTGCCGTCGCGATCGGCCTTGTCGGCCACGATGAGCGCAACCTGCGGCGTCAGATCCACCAGCATCCGCGCGTAAAGCTCGAGATAGGTATGGATCGCGCCGATCCGCAGCGCCTTGGCGGCGACGAGCTCGGCAAGGCGGCGGCTCTGCGGGCCGGCAAAGGCGAAGTCCAGGCGGTTGGCGATGCCGCGCTCGAACACCGCGAGATGATCGGGAAGCGCCAGCACCGACTGCACCATGTGCAGATCATGCACCCGCGCCGGGTCCACCCCGGCGAGGCACGCGGCCAGGAAGTCGGCCTGTTTCTGGTTGTCGCCCTCGAGTGCCACCCGGTCGCCGGATGCGATAACCGCCTCCAGCAGCTCGATCGCGCGGTCGGGCGGGCAGACCTTTCCGTTTGTGCCGCAGACAGTTCGCGCGCGCACGAGGCGCGCCGTGCGATCGGTTCGTGGTGTCGTCTCCGACATGATGGCCTCTCCTTGCTTGATCATCTGAAGCGAAGGTAGGCGGGCGGAATTGATAATAGAAACGATATTCTATAATATGATTGATTACAGATATGGATTAATCGATGCTCGACCTCGAACTTTTGCGGGCCTTCGTCGCGGTCGCCGATTGCGGCGGCTTCCACCGCGCCGCCGAGCAATTGCATCTGACCCAGTCGACCATCAGCCAGCAGATCAAGCGGCTCGAGCTCGAGACCCGGCGGCCGCTGTTCCGGCGCACGACGCGCAGCGTCGCGCTGACCGACGAAGGCGAGATGCTGCTCGGCGATGCGCGGCGTTTGCTGCAGCTCGAGGAAGCGGCGCGGCAGCGGCTGGTGGCGCCGCGGCTGTCCGGCTCGATCCGTCTCGGCGTGGTCGAGGAAGTCGCCGGCGGCTCATTGCCGTCGGCGCTGGGCCGCTTCGCCGCGCTGCATCGCGGGGTCAAGCTCGAGGTGCAGATCGGTGTCAGCGCCGAACTGATCGAGCAGCTCAATGCGGGCCGGCTCGATCTGGTGTTCGCCAAGCGGCCGCTCGGAACGTCGAAAGGCCGTCTGGTGTGGCGCGAACCGCTGGTGTGGACCGCGGCGGAAACGTTCGATCTCGTTCCCGGCGCGCCGCTGCCGCTGGCGCTGTACCGCGAACGATCGGTGTCGCGCGATGCCGCACTCTCCGCGCTGCGCGACGGCGAGCTCGGCTGGGAGATCGTCTATACCAGCCCGAGCCTGACCGGCGTCCGTGCCGCCGCCGTCGCGGGACTTGCCGTCACCCCGCTGCCGCTCAGCGCGGTCACCACGGGCCTGCGCGTTCTCGGAATTGGCGACGGCCTGCCGCCGCTTCCCGATCTAGAATTCGCCATCTACGAGAAAAGACGGCCGGACAAGGCCTCAGAGGCGCTCGCCGATGCCTTGCTGACGCTGGCGCGCGGTCCCCTGCGCCCCACGATTTGAGCGCGCCGAACCGCGAATTGCGCCGCGCGCCGGTCTGCCCGACGGCGGGCAGACCCGAATGTTCCCGGCCGTTCCAACGAGATTCGTATTGAACGCTTGGGCTTAGGCAAATTTTAAACCGGGAGGCGTAGCTTACCCCTTGCGAGTTCAGTGGTTGAGAGTTTGTGAGTACGCCATGACAGAACCCCATCGCCCGAGGGTGAAATACGTCATCGGGCCTGACGGCAGCCCGTTAACGATTGCGGATTTGCCGGCCCCCGGTACCAAACGGTGGGTCATCCGCCGCAAGGCCGAAGTCGTCGCTGCGGTCCGCGGCGGCCTGCTCTCTCTCGAGGAGGCCTGCAGCCGCTACACATTGACCGTCGATGAATTCCTTTCCTGGCAGTTCTCGATCGACCAGCACGGTCTGGCCGGGCTGCGCACCACCCGCATCCAGCAATATCGGCAGTAATTCGGCGCCGATCCTGTGGCATTTGACGAAAACCGGCCTCGCCTTGCGAAGCCGGTTTTTTTCATGTCCGCGATTTTGCCGCGGTCCTTAACCTTCGTTAACCATATGGAAACCATACCCTAGGCAATATTTGCCCAGTCGGACCCGCGCGGGCCGAATCCTGGGGGCCGTTGGTGCAAAGTCTGGTTGCTTTCCTGAGAGGTCTTGGTGCGGCCCGCCTCGCGGCCATGGTTGCGGTCACCGCGGCCCTGATCGGCTTCTTCGCCTTCGTCATCATGCGCGTCACGACGCCACAGATGACCACCCTCTTCACCGACCTGTCGACCGAGGATTCCTCTGGAATCATCAAGGAGCTGGAACGCCAGGCGATCCCGTTCGAGCTGCGCAATGACGGCGCCGCAATCATGGTGCCGAAGGACAAGGTGACGCGGCTCAGGATGAAGCTCGCCGAGGGCGGCATGCCCAAGGGCGGCGGCGTCGGCTACGAGATCTTCGACAAGTCGGATGCCCTGGGCACCACGAGCTTCGTCCAGAACATCAATCATCTGCGGGCGCTGGAGGGCGAGCTCGCCCGCACCATCCGCGCCATCGACCGCGTCCAGGCCGCGCGCGTCCATCTGGTACTGCCGGAGAAGCCGCTGTTCTCGCGCGAGACGCCGGAGCCCTCCGCTTCGATCGTGCTCAGGGTGCGTGGCGCGCTGGAGCCGCAGCAGATCCGGGCTATCCGCCACGTCGTCGCCTCCGCCGTCAACGGGCTGAAGCCGCAGCGGGTCTCGATCGTCGACGAGGCCGGGCAACTGCTCGCCGACGGCGCCCAGTCCGATGCCGACGCCGCGGTCGGCGACGAGCGCCGCGCCGCCTTCGAGAAGCGGATGCGCAAGCAGGTCGAGGACATCGTCTCCTCGGTGGTCGGCGCCGGCCGCGCCCGCGTCCAGCTCTCCGCCGACTTCGACTACAACAAGATCACCCAGACCTCGGACAAGTTCGACCCCGAAGGACGGGTGCTGCGCTCGACCCAGACCCGCGAGGAAAGTAGCCTCACCGCCGACAATTCCGGCCAGGTCACCGTCGCCAACGAGCTGCCGGGCGGCCAGAACCAGGACAACGCCGCCCGCGCCCGCGACCAGAGCAAGAAGAGCGAAGAGACCAACAATTACGAGATTTCGCGCACCACCAAGACCGAGGTGACCGAGGCCGGCCGCGTCAATCGCATCTCGGTCGCGGTGCTGGTCGACGGCAGCTACTCCAAGAACGAAAAAGGCGAGCTGGTCTATCAGGACCGCACCAAGGAGCAGCTCGACCGCATCGCCGCTTTGGTCCGCTCCGCGATCGGCTTCGACCAGAAGCGCGGCGACCAGGTCGAGGTCGTCAACCTGCGCTTCGCCGAGCCGCCCGCCGCGCAGCCGATCGCCGAGCCGACCGGCGTGCTCGGCATGCTGCAGTTCACCAAGGATGACGTGATGTACGTCATCGAGCTCGGCGTCATGATGATGCTCGGCCTCGTCGTGCTGTTCATGGTGGTCCGCCCGCTGGTCAAGCGCATCGTGGCGGCCGACGTCATTCCGGCGCTGGCCGGCGCGGGCATGCCCGCGTTGGCGGAAGCGCATGCCGAGAGCGCCGCAACGCCAGGTCAGGCGCTGATCCCGAGCGGCAGCGGCGCGGCGCAATTGATCGACGTCGCCCAGATCCAGGGCCAGGTCCACGCCCAGGCCGTGCACCGGGTCGGCGAGCTCGCCGAACGCAATCCGAACGAAACCGTCTCCATCGTCCGTCAATGGCTGAGCGAGCCGGTAGAGAACTGACATGGCCGCCGTACCCCAGACCACCAACGCCAACGACATCGCCACCGTCCTCTCGACGCTGGCGAACCGGCAAAGCGCCCGGCCCAAGGGCAAGCCGTTACCCGGCCCCAAGCGCGCGGCAATCCTGATGCTCGCACTCGGCGAGCAGTATGGCGGCAAGATCTGGTCGATGCTCGACGACGAGGAAGTCCGCGAGCTGTCGGTCCACATGTCGACCCTCGGCACCGTCGAGGCCGACGTGGTCGAGGACTTGATGCTGGAATTCGTCTCGCGGATGTCGGCCTCCGGCGCGCTGATGGGCAATTTCGACGCCACCGAACGGCTGCTGCAGCAATACCTGCCGGCCGAGCGCGTCTCCGGCATCATGGACGAGATCCGCGGCCCGGCCGGCCGCAACATGTGGGAGAAGCTCTCCAACGTGCAGGAAGAGGTGCTCGCCAACTACCTCAAGAACGAATACCCGCAGACCATCGCCGTGGTGCTGTCGAAGCTGAAGCCGGAGCACGCCGCGCGCGTGCTCGCGATCCTGCCCGAGGACATCGCCCTCGACGTGGTCGGCCGCATGCTGCGGATGGAAGCCGTGCAGAAGGAAGTCATCGAGCGCGTCGAGCAGACGCTGCGCACCGAGTTCATGTCGAACCTGTCGCAGACCCGCCGCCGCGACGCCCATGAGGTGATGGCCGAGATCTTCAACAATTTCGACCGCCAGACCGAGACCCGCTTCATCACCTCGCTGGAAGAGGAAAACCGCGAATCCGCCGAGCGCATCAAGGCGCTGATGTTCACCTTCGACGATTTGATCAAGCTCGATACCGCCTCGGCCCAGACGCTGATGCGCAACATCGACAAGGACAAGCTCGGCGTCGCGCTGAAGAGCGCCAACGAGGAGGTGCGCAGCTTCTTCCTCGGCAACATGTCCTCGCGCGCCGGCAAGATGCTGATGGACGACATGGCCGCGATGGGCCCGGTGCGGCTGCGCGACGTCGACGAGGCCCAGGCCCTTCTGGTCAACCTCGCCAAGGATCTCGCCGCCCGCGGCGAGATCACGCTGACCAAGAACCGCGCCGACGACGAGCTGGTGTATTGATGGCCGCGCCCGCAAAATTCCTGTTCGACACGGATTTCTCGGCGCCGGACCGCGCACGCGAACGCGCGCCGACGCCGGCCGAGGTCGCGCAGAAGGTCGCCGACGCCGAGGCGCGGGCCTATCGCGCCGGCTACGAGGCCGCGCTGCGCGAGGCCAAGGTCGAGAGCGACCGCCGGGCCGCGCAGGCGTTGGAGGAGATCGGCACCGCGATCAAGGGCATCGCGGCGCGCTTCGCCGGCATCGAGACGCGGATGGAGACCGAGGCGGTGGACGTCGCGGTGGCGGTCGCCCGCAAGCTTTGTTCCGAGCTGATCGCGCGCGAGCCGCTCGGCGAGATCACCGCGCTGGTCTCCGACTGCTTCTCGCATCTGGTGGCGACGCCGCATCTCGTGGTCCGCATCAACGACGCGCTCTACGAGGCGGCGCATGACAATATCGAGCGGATGGCGGCGCATTCCGGCTTTCAGGGCCGGCTGGTGATCCTGGCCGAGCCGACGATTGCGACCGGCGACTGCCGGATCGAATGGGCCGATGGCGGCGTCGTGCTGGAACGCGCCGCGATCGAAGGCAAGATCAACGAACTCGTCGGGCGCTATCTGGCGTCCCGCGGCGAGGCCGGCTGAAGGCGATTGAGGGCTGAACCATGACCGACACCGACACCCAAGTCCCGCTTCCCGATCTCAATTCCGCCGACGCGCCCACCATCGACGACATCGGCTACAACGAGGACGAACATGCCGCGCGCATCGCGGCCGATCTGGAGGCCGTGTTCGACGTGCCGGTGCAGGTCTCGGCGGTGCTCGGCCGCTCCAAGATGGACGTCGGCGACCTCTTGAAACTCGGACCGGGCACCGTGCTCGAACTCGACCGCCGCGTCGGCGAGGCGATCGACATCTACGTCAACAACCGCCTGGTGGCGCGTGGCGAAGTGGTGCTGGTGGAAGACAAGCTCGGCGTGACCATGACCGAAATCATCAAGGCAGAACGCTCTTAATAACTCAGGCGGTCACGCGCGGGACCTGCGCGACCAGACGAACAGGAGATCATCATGCGGCTTCTCATCGTTGGCACCCTGAAGGGCCAACTCACGACCGCGACCAAGATCGCGATGGACAACGGCGCCTCCGTGACCCACGCCGAGGCCGCCGAACAGGCGATGAACGTGCTGCGCGGCGGCAAGGGCGCCGACCTCCTGCTGGTCGATGTCGGTCTCGACATCCGCGACCTCGTGATGCGGCTCGACGCCGAGCACATCCACGTGCCGATCGTCGCCTGCGGCATCTCCAACGACGCCCGCGCCGCGGTCGCCGCGATCCATGCCGGCGCCAAGGAATACATCCCGCTGCCGCCGGACCCCGAGTTGATCGCAGCGGTGCTGGCCGCGGTCGCCAATGACGCGCGCGATTTGATCTACCGCGACGAGGCGATGGGCCGGGTGATCAAGCTGGCGCAGCAGATCGCGGGCTCGGACGCCTCCGTCATGATCACCGGCGAGTCCGGCACCGGCAAGGAAGTGCTGGCGCGCTACGTCCATTCCCGCTCGGCCCGCGCCAAGCGGCCGTTCATCTCGATCAACTGCGCCGCGATCCCCGAGCACCTCTTGGAATCCGAGCTGTTCGGCCATGAGAAGGGTGCCTTCACCGGCGCGGTCGCGCGCCGCATCGGCAAGTTCGAGGAAGCGACCGGCGGCACGCTGTTGCTCGACGAAATCTCCGAGATGGACGTGCGGCTGCAGTCCAAGCTGCTGCGCGCGATCCAGGAGCGCGTGATCGACCGCGTCGGCGGCACCAAGCCGGTCCCGGTCGACATCCGCATCATCGCGACCTCGAACCGCAACCTCTCGGAGGCGGTGCGCGAAGGCACCTTCCGCGAGGACCTGCTGTTCCGCCTCAACGTCGTCAACCTGAAGATTCCGCCGCTGCGCGACCGCCCGGCCGACATCCTCGAGCTGGCGCAGCATTTCGCCAGGAAATATGCCGAGGCCAACGGCATGCCGGTCCGTCCGATCTCGACTGATGCCCGCCGCATCCTGACCGCGAACCGCTGGCAGGGCAACGTCCGCGAGCTCGAGAACACCATCCATCGCGCGGTCCTGATGGCGCAGGGCGACGAGATCGGCGCTGAGGCGATCCTGACCCCCGACGGCGACCGCCTCGACCTCGCCAAGACCGCGCCCGCGGTCGCGCACGCCACGCTGGCCGCCGAGCAGGTCACCCGCGCGCTGGTGGGCCGCACGGTCGCCGATGTCGAGCGCGACCTGATCCTGGAGACGCTGAAGCACTGCCTCGGCAATCGCACCCATGCCGCCAACATCCTCGGCATCTCGATCCGCACGCTGCGCAACAAGCTGAACGAATATGCCGACGGCGGCATTCCGATCACCCCGGCCGGCAATGGCGCGCCCGACTATCAGCGCATGGCGAACGCCGGCTGAGCACGGGAAGCGACGGATTAAGTCCCGCCGTTTGCCTCGCCTCACGAATAACTGGGCGCGTCGGGCTTGCGGAAGATCCGGATCGGATCGCCGGGCGTGATGTCGCGACCGGTGAACGTCACATAGGCATAGAGCGCGAGATAGGCGACGGCGATCGCACCGACGAGATAGAACAGCCAGGTTCCCACGCGTTTCATCCAACGGTCACCTCTCCGAAACATCCGCGCCATTTAATGCGCCGATTGGGAAAGCGCCACAGCCAACATGCCGCGCCGGCCTCGGCGCCGTTCATCCCTTGAATCTTGCGGCAGGTTGCCTTATTCAATCTCCTATTGCGTTTACATTCTTAGACAACTGGAGAGTGATATGGCCCTTTATGCGCAGACCAGCGGCACCCTGTCCACGACCTCCGCGACTTTAACGCCGATGCAAGGCCTCAGCCTGACGATTCCGGAGGGCGTCGGCACCACCGCGATCATCACCCTTAACGTTCCGAATCCCTACGCCACGGGCAACGATATTCCGGGCGGCGTGTTCGGAGTCACCGTCAATGGCACGGTCTCGCCGGTCGTCGCAAGCTTCACCTATAACGAGACCCCGTCGAGCTTTGGCCGTATCCCGACCACGCTCGTCGTTGGCATTCCGCTGGCCAATGCAGCTCAGACCATCCAGGCTGTATGGGCTGGCGTCCGCGGCAGCAATGTGATCATCGACAGCCCGGCATCGCTGAGCGCAGTTTTCTAAAGTCCGATCCGGATAAGCACCGCGCGCTAACGCGGCCCTCACACATGAACATGACGCGACGGCAGGCTGACCTCAGCCAGCCGCGCGGCGTCTTCCTCATGGTCGATCGCGACATACTCGCCGTGCCAATATGCCAGCGCGGCGGTGCGCTCTGACGCGATCACGTCGAGCACGCGGCCGATGACGATCACGTGCGAATGCCGTTCGATGGTCTCCTCGACCTCGCAATCAACCGCGGTCAACGCGCCGACCAGCAGCGGGACGCCTGACGCGCGCGTCGTCCACTCGGCGCCGGTGAAGCGGTCCGCGCCCTTCAGGCCGCCCTTGCCGGTGAAGCGCTCGGCGATGTCGCGCTGATCCGCGGCCAGGATGTTGACGCCGAACACGCCATGGCGCGCGATCAGCGGCCATGACGAGGCCGCGCGGTTGATGCTGACGATCAAGGACGGCGGCTCGACCGACAGCGACGACACCGAGGTCACCGTCATTCCCGAGATATCCTTGGCCCGGCCGGCCGTGATCACGCTGACGCCGCCGGTGAGGTGACGCATCGCGCCGCGGAATTCGGCGGCCGCAACCGCTGATACGATCGAAACATTGCGGACGATGGAATTCATGGCGACCTCACAGACTGTCTTCGCTGCCTTCGAGCAGATGCTTCAGGATCTCGCCCTCCAGCGCGGCGAGTTCGGCTGACCCGCGCCGGCGCGGCCGCGGCAGGTCGATCGTGACATCCTCGGCGATGCGGCCGTCCTCGATGACCAGCACGCGGTCGGCGAGCGCGACCGCCTCGGCGACGTCATGCGTCACCAGGATCGCGGTGAAGCCCTGGTCGCGCCAGACCCGCTCCAGCAGTTGCTGCATCGAGATCCGCGTCAGCGCATCGAGTGCGCCGAGCGGTTCGTCCAATGCCAGCACGCGCGGCTGGCTGACCAGCGCCCGCGCCAGCGCCACGCGCTGCTTCTGCCCGCCCGACAGCACCGACGGCCACTGGGTGCGCTTGTCGCCGAGTCCGACCTCGACCAGCGCGCGCTCGGCGCGCGCCTGTGCATCAGCAGACGAGCGCTCGCGCCCCAGCCCGACCTCGACATTGGACAGCACCCGCGCCCAGGGCAGCAGCCGCGGCTCCTGGAACATGACGCGCACGTCCTGCGCCCGCGGCGGTTCGCCGAAGGCGATGGTTCCCGCCGTCGGCGCGTCGAGGCCGGCGATCAGACGCAGCAGCGTGCTCTTGCCGCAGCCGCTGCGGCCGACGATCGCGACGAACTGGCCGGCCGGGATGTGCAGGTCGATGCCGCGCAGCACCTCGGTGTCGCCGAACGCCTTGCGCAGGCCGCGGATGGTCAGCGACAGGCCGCGGGCCGCGCCTTCCGGCACGCGCCGCAACTGCCTCGCCTTCACGACGATCTCGGTGCGGTCGACCGGCTCGGCTTCCGCGGTTTCGAAACGAAGCGCTTCTTGCATTCTGATTCTCACTTCTTCTGGAAGGCGGGATGCCACGACAGGGTCAGCCGCTCCAGCGCCCGCGAGGCGCTGTCGGCGAGCTTGCCGAGCAAGGCGTAGATCAGGATCGAGAGCACGACGACGTCGATCAGCATGAACTCGCGCGCCTGCATCGCCATGTAGCCGAGGCCCGACGAGGCCGCGATGGTCTCGGCGACGATCAAGGTCAGCCACATGATGCCGAGCGCGAAGCGCAGGCCGACGAAGATCGAGGGCAGCGCGCCGGGGAAGATCACCCGGCGGAACAGCTCGCCGTCGGTCATACCGTAGATGCGGCCCATCTCGATCAGCTGCGGGTCGACGGTGCGAATGCCGTGCAGCGTGTTGAGATAGATCGGGAAGAACACGCCGAGCGCAACCAGGAACAGCTTGGCCGACTCGTCGATGCCGAACCACAGGATGACGAGCGGGATCAGCGCCAAATGCGGAATGTTGCGCACCATCTGCAAGGTGGTGTCGGTGAGCTTTGCCGACAGCTGCGACAGGCCGTTGGCGAGGCCGAAGGCAAAGCCGATGCCGCCGCCGATCAAGAAGCCGATCGAGGCGCGCCAGAAGCTGACCCAGATGTTGCGGACCAGTTCGCCGGACAGCAGCAACTTCCATCCCGCCACCGCGACGTCAGTCGGCGCCGGCAACACCCGCGAGGGCACGTAGCCGGTGACGCAAGCAAGCTGCCACACCAGCACGATCGCCAGCGGCACGATCCAGGGGATCAAGCCGTCGACCTTCGGGAGTTTCGGCGCGCTGGAGCTGTTTCCGTTCCGATGGGATCGGAACGGAGCTCCAGATTTTTGTTTTGACGCGTTTTCTTCACGCGAACCGGCATCCACTTCGCTCGAAAACGCTTTGCGGCGCGGGAGACTGTCGATGAGACTCATGATTGCGATGCCTGCTTCTGCGGACGATAGTCGTTGCCGATGGTCTCACCGAACGGCCCGGTGTTGACGCGGATCGGCGTCACGTTGCCGCCCTGCGCCAGCGACAGCAGTGGGAACACCAATTCGGCGAAGCGATAGGCTTCCTCGAGATGCGGGTAGCCCGACATGATGAAGGTATCGACGCCGATCTCCTGATACTCCTTGATCCGCGCGGCGACGGTCTCGGGATCGCCGACCAGCGCGGTGCCGGCCCCGCCGCGCACCAGGCCGACGCCGGCCCACAGGTTCGGGCTGATCTCGAGCTTGTCGCGGCGGCCGCCATGCAGCTGCGCCATGCGCTGCTGGCCGACCGAATCCATCCGCGCAAAGATCTTTTGCGCGGCGGCCACCGTGTCGTCGGTGACGTACTGAATCAGCTCGTCGGCGGCGCGCCACGCTTCCGCGTTGGTCTCGCGCACGATCACATGCAGGCGGATGCCGAACGAGAGCTTGCGGCCGCGCTGCGCCGCCACCGCCTTCACCTTGGCGATCTTCTCGGCGACCTGCGCCGGCGGCTCGCCCCAGGTGAGATATTTGTCGACGGTGTCGACCGCGACGTCGATGCCGGCATCCGAGGAGCCGCCGAAATACAGCGGCGGCCGCGGCGACTGCACCGGATTGAACAGCAGGCGGCCGTCCTCGATCCTTATGTGCTCGCCTTCGACATTGACGGTCTTGCCCGCCAGCAGATCGCTGTAGACGTTGAGGAACTCGCGGGTCACCGCGTAGCGCTCGTCGTGACCTAAGAAGATGCCGTCGCCCTTGTTCTCGATCGGATCGCCGCCGGTGACGACGTTGATCAGAAGGCGGCCGTTCGACAGCCGGTCCAGCGTCGCGGTCATCCGTGCGGCGACGCTCGGCGACTGCAGGCCGGGCCTCACCGCCACGAGATAGCGCAGGCGTTCGGTCCAGGGCGCGACGGCAGAGGCCACCACCCAGGAATCCTCGCAGCTCCGCCCGGTCGGCAACAGCACGCCGTAATAGCCGAGCTGATCCGCGGCCTGCGCGATCTGGCGCAGATAATTGAAGTTCACCTCGCGGCCGCCGATTGACGTGCCGAGATAGCGGCTGTCGCCGTGGGTCGGCAGGAACCAGAGGATGTTGGCGTTGGTTGGGGTGCTCACGTGCCCGGCCTCCATGCGACGTCGGAAATCTTGATTTGTTTCGGGATCAGGCCGAGCGCGAAGAACGTGTCGGCGACCTGCTGCTGGTCCGCGACCACCGCATCGGTGACCGGCTTGATGCCGTAGGCCTGCCGCTTCAGCGCGACCTCGACCACCGGCACCGACAGGCCGATGCTCGGCGCCAGCTGCTCGGCAACGGCGTGGATATCGCCCTTGGCCCAGTCGTCGACCTCGCTCAGCTGCGCCAGCACGAGCTCGACGATCTTCGGATCGGCCTGCAGGAATTTCTTCGAGGCGAAGTAGAACTGATAGTTCGCGACGATGCCGGTGCCGTCGGCGACCGTGCGGGCGCCGGTCGCAGCCTCCGCCGCGGCCTGGAACGGATCCCAGATCACCCAGGCATCGACCGCGCCGCGCTCGAACGCCGCGCGTGCATCGGCCGGCGCCAGGAACACCGGCTCGATCTCGGAATATTTGACGCCGGCCTTCTCCAGCGCCTTCACCAAGAGATAGTGGACGTTGGAGCCCTTGTTCAGCGCGACCTTCTTGCCCTTCAGGTCAGTGACCGACTTGATCGCGCTGTCCTTCGGCACCAGGATCGCCTCGCCCTTCGGCGCCGGCGGCTCGTAGGCGACATACTGGATCGGCGCGCCGGCGGCCTGCGCGAAGATCGGCGGCGCCTCGCCGGTGTTGCCGAAATCGATCGCGCCGACATTGAGCGCCTCGAGCAGCGGCGGCCCGGACGGAAACTCGGTCCACACCACCTTGGTGCCGACCGCCTTCAGCTTTTCCTCGAGCGAGCCCTTGCTCTTGAGCAGCACCAGCTTGCCGTATTTCTGGTAACCGATGCGGACCACTTTCTCCTGGCCGTAGGAGGCACTGACGGTTGCGGCGACGATGCTGAGCGACAGCACCGCGCGGGCGATCCAGCGTCGAAATAAACGCGTCATGGGACTATCCTCTGCATTGAAATGACCAAACGCGCGCCGATCAGGTCTGGGGATTGCGCCAGACGATGTCGCGGATCGCGATCTGCTTCGGGATCAGGCCGAGCTTGAAGAAGCGGTCGGCGACGCCCTGCTGGGTCGCGATGATGTCGTCGGTCACGGGTCCGACCGAGAAGCCCGCCCGCTTCGCCGCGATGGTCTGGATATCGAGCGGCACGCCGGTGACGGCGGCCAGCGATTTGGCGACCTCGTCGGGATGCGCCTGCGCCCATGCCGCGCTCGACGTCGTGACATCGACGATCTGCTGCAGGACCGCGCCGCGATTGCGGGCGAAGTCGCGGTTGGCGATGTAGAACGAGTTGGTCTTGGTGATGTCGCGCGTCTTGACCAGAATGCGGCCGTTCTGCCTGGTCTCGGCGATCGCGAAATACGGATCCCAGATCGCCCAGGCATCGATGCCGCCATTGGCGAAGGCCGGACCGGCGTCCGGCGGCGTCAGATAGACCGGCGTGATGTCGTCATAGGTGAGCCCGGCCTTCTCCAGCGTCTGGATCACGACATTGTGCGCGCTCGATCCCTTGGTGAAGCCGACGCGCTTGCCCTTGAGATCGGCGATTGACGCGATCGCCGAATTCTGCGGCACCAGGATGCCGGACCCGTTGATGATGGGCTGCGCCGCGGCATAGACGATGGCCGCGCCCGCGGCCTGCGCGAAGATCGGCGGGGAATCGCCGACCGCGCCGTAATCGACGCTGCCGACATTCATCGCTTCCATCATCGGCGGGCCCGAGGAGAACTCGACCCATTTCACGCCGATGCCCTGCGGCTTGAAATGATTTTCCAAGGCCTCGCGCTGGCGCGTGATAACGAGCACGCCGTTCTTCTGGTAGCCGATACGAATTTCCTTCGCGTCCGCCTGCGCCTTCGCACCGCGTGACAGCGCAGCGGCGGCGGCCGTGACGAGCGACAGCTGGAGGAACTCACGACGCTTCATTCCAAACTCTCCTGACGATCAAGCGCGCTATCGCGCTGCACGATCATGCGATGTCAGGATGATGGGGCGCGCGAATGAAGCTGTCGAGCACCGCACAAAAATAGCGATGCCAGCACTTCGGTGCTGGCATCGCGCGTGCCGTTTCTTTTAAGGCGCGGATCGCGTGTAGCGAATTATTTTCTTCACGCGATCGCGAGGCGGCTGCGCATTAATTGATCAGCCCGCAGCTGCTGCCTTCGAGCCGACATTGACCGCGAGTTTACCATAGCGGTCCGTGAACGCCTGGGTGTCGATCTCCTCGAGCTTAATCGAGCCATCGAGCACGCCCTTCTTCCAGGCATCGTGCTCGGGATCGTGCTGGAACTCCGGCATCACTTCTTTCGCGAACAGCTCGAGCGAATCGCAGATGTGCTCATGGGTGTTCTTGCCGGCCTGGTTGAGCAGGATCACCTGATCGATATGCGAGGCGCGGAAGCGCCGCAGCTTCTTGCGCAAGGTCTCGGGCGAGCCGATCAGGCCGCCGCGCAGCGCGGCCTCCTGCGCCTCCGGATTGTCCCGCTTCCACTTGTTGTACTCGTCCCACATGTTGACGGTGCCGGGCGCCGGGCGTTGCCGGTTCTGTGCCTGGCCGTAATAGCGCAGCGCGAACTGGAAGAAGGTTGCGCCGTCGGCGCGCCGGCGGGCTTCCTCGTCGGTCTTCGCGCACATGAAGAACGAGACCAGCGCCATGTTCGGATTGATCTTGTAGTCGGCGAGCTTCTTCAGCCGCTTGGTGATCGCGTTGTAATAGGCGTGCACCCAGGCATGCGCCGCCTCGGCGCTGACGAACTGAAAGCCGAGCGCGCCAAATCCGTTCTGCCCGGCGCGTTCGATGGTCGGCAATTGCGAGCATGCCATCCAGAGCGGCGGATGCGGCTTCTGCACCGGCTTCGGCACGACATTGCGCAGCGGGATATCGAAATATTGTCCGTGATGCTCGGTGCCGACCTTGCTGAACATCGGAAAGATCGCCTGCACGGCTTCCTCGAACACCTCGCGCTTGGTCTCCATGTCGCGGCCGAACGGCGTCAGCTCGGTGATCGAAGCGCTCTCGCCCATGCCGAACTCGCAGCGGCCGTTGCTCAGGAGATCGAGCACCGCGACCCGCTCGGCGACGCGGGCGGGATGATTGGTGGTGAGCTGGAAGATGCCGTGGCCGAGCCGGATGTGTTTGGTGCGCTGGCTCGCGGCGGCAAGGAAGGATTCCGGCGCCGGCGAGTGCGAATATTCCTCGAGGAAGTGGTGCTCCACGACCCAGGCGTAGTCGTAAGCGAGCCGGTCGGCGGTTTCCAATTGCGTCAGCGCGTTCTGGTAGAGCCTGAGCTCGTCGCCGTCGTTCCAGGGGCGCGGCAGTTGCAGCTCGTAAAAGATGCCGAATTTCATGGAGTCACTCCCAAGGTCGCTTGCTCGACCACTTATCGTGGTCTCGACCGCTTGTTGTTTTGGGGCAGTCTAGTGGCGCTCCGGATCAAGTCTAGCCTCGGGGGCGAAACCCCAATTCCGCGCAGCGGGAGACGGCTTGATCGGAACGCATGAATGTTTAGCTTGTGCTGGCCTGAGTCGCGGCGCTATCGGTCGCGCGCTCACTCTTCCGAAAGCCCATGACCACGTTCACGCCGCATCAGGACACTGCGCTGAAAGCCGTCGCCGACTGGCTGAAGGCCAAGCCCGGCCAGAATGGCACGCCGCCGGTGTTCCGCCTGTTCGGCTATGCCGGAACCGGCAAGACCACGCTCGCCCGCCACATCGCCGAAGGTGTCGACGGCGAGGTGAAGTTCGCGGCCTTCACCGGCAAGGCGGCGCTCGTGATGCGCAACAAAGGGTGTGACAGCGCCTCGACGATCCATTCGCTGATCTACCGCGCCCGCGAGTCCGGCGTCGAGCAGCCGAGCTTCGAGCTCTGGGACGATGCCCCGGCATCAAAGGCGAAGCTGATCGTGATCGACGAGTGCTCGATGGTCGATGCCGAGCTCGGCCGCGATTTGATGTCGTTCGACTGCCCGCTGCTGGTGCTCGGCGATCCCGCGCAATTGCCGCCGATCCAGGGCGGCGGCTTCTTCACCGATGCCGAGCCCGACGCGATGCTGACCGAGGTGCACCGCCAGGCGCAGGACGATCCGATCGTGCGGATGTCGATGGATATCCGCGAGGGTCGCGAGCTCGAGATCGGCCGCCATGGCGAGAGCGAGGTGGTGTCACGCAAGGAGCTCGATCCGGACCGCGTGATGAGCGCCGACCAGGTGCTGGTCGGCCGCAACAACACCCGCCGCGCCTACAACATGCGGGTGCGGCAGCGGCAGAACATCGAGGATCCGCTGCCGGTCGCCGGCGACAAGCTGGTCTGCCTGCGCAACAACCGCAAGAAGGGCCTGTTCAACGGCGGCCTGTGGCGGGTCAAGGCGCGCGCGCAGTCGAAATCCAGGATCATCACCATGCGCGTGATGCCGGACGAGGATTTCGGCTACAAGGTCACCAAGGTCTCGGTGCGCGGCGAGTGCTTCGACGGCGGCGTCGAGGGCGTGCCGTGGGAGCAGCGCAAGCCCTATGACGAGTTCGACTACGGCTATGTGCTGACCGTGCACAAGTCGCAGGGCTCGCAATGGGACGACGTCGTGCTGTTCGACGAGAGCTTTGCCTTCCAGGACTCGCGCGCGCGGTGGCTGTACACGGGGATCACGCGGGCGGCGAAGCGGCTCAGCGTGGTGGTGTGACGCCGTCATTCCGGGATGGTGCGTAAGCACCAGACCCGGAATCTCGAGATTCTCGGTGCGCAATTGCGCACCTGAGGGTTCGATGCTTTCGCATCGCCCCGGAATGACGCTCGCAAACGCGCATTTCCCTCACGAAACCGTGTGGCCGGCGCCGTAACAAAACGCCTCCTCGCCCGTATTTTGAAGCGTCGGAGCCACCCGGCCTGATTGGCCAATGCCGGCTCCCGCTCTAGACTGGCCCCACTTGCGATCCCACGAGGAACCCATGCCCAAAAGCTCCCTCAGCCGCCTCTCGCTGTGCGCCGCCGCGATCGGCGCGCTGGCCGTCACAGCTTTTGCCGTTGCGCCCTCGCTTGCCGCCGAGGACGCCGTGATCATCCCGGCGCCGGCCGCGAGCGCGCCGGAATCCGGCATCAAGACCGCAGTGCTGGCCGGCGGCTGCTTCTGGGGTGTGCAGGGCGTATTCCAGCACACCGCCGGCATCGTCAGCGCGGTGTCCGGCTACTCCGGCGGCAGCAAGGCAAGCGCCGATTACGAGAAGGTCTCGACCGGCACCACCGGCCATGCGGAATCGGTCGAGATCAAGTACGACCCGCAGAAGATCTCCTACGGCAAGATCCTGCAGATCTTCTTTTCCGTCGTGCACGACCCGACCCAGCTGAACCGGCAGGGCCCCGATTCCGGCACGCAATATCGCTCGGCGATCTTCACCACCAGCGACGAGCAGAAGAAGGTCGCGGACGCCTATATCGTCCAGCTCAACGCGGCCAAGGTCTACAAGAAGCCGATCGTCACCAAGGTCGGCGCGCTGGAGGCGTTCTATCCGGCGGAGGGCTACCACCAGGACTATCTGACGCTGCACCCGAACCAGCCCTATATTGCCTATAACGACATCCCGAAGGTCGAGAACCTGAAGAAGATCTTCGCGGAGAACTATATCGAGAAGCCGACGCTGGTGGGCAGCACCAAGGTCACCAACTGAGGCGACGCTTCCCGTCATTGCGAGCGAAGCGAAGCAATCCATGCCGCGGCAAGCGGAAAGATGGATTGCTTCGTCGCTTCAGCGCAAAATTGCCTTGCAATTTTGTCGCGAGCTCCTCGCAATGACAACCAACAAGGGAGTTTCCATGTCCGATACCAAGACCGACGGCAAGATCCGCAAGAGCGAAGCCGAGTGGCGCAAGGAATTGACGCCGATGCAGTACGCCGTGCTGCGCGAGAAAGCGACCGAGCGGCCCTTCACCGGCGAATACGAGCATGATCCCCGCAAGGGCACCTATGTCTGTGCCGGCTGCGGGCAGACGCTGTTCGAATCCGACCAGAAGTTCGATTCCGGCTGCGGCTGGCCGAGCTTCTCCAAGCCCGCGGTCGAGAGCCATGTCGACGAGGAGCGCGACATGAGCCACGGCATGATCCGCACCGAGGTGCTGTGCTCGAAATGCGACGGCCATCTCGGCCACGTCTTCAACGACGGCCCCGGCCCGACCGGCCTGCGCTACTGCATCAACTCGGCGGCGCTGAAGCTCGACGAGAAGAAGTAACGGCTGCGATTTTTGTCATGCGCGGGCTTGACCCGCGCATCCATCAAGGAGAGAGCCTTTCTCTGCGATGGATTGCCGGGTCAAGCCCGGCAATGACGACAGTGGGTTGGGCAAATATCCTGGCCTCACGTCGAACAATTTCTCCGCCCCGCGCGACCAAGAACCGGTCGCGCGGGGTTTTGTTTTGGCCGTGGTGACCTGCGCGTCAAACGAAGGAAATTTTGATGTCACGGATTCCAGGAAAGCTTTTGTTCGGTCTCGGTCTTGCCGGCCTCATCGTCGGGAGCGCGGTGAGCGGGCCTGCGTTGGCTGCCGACAAGATCTCGCTGTTCAAGGTCATCACCAGCAAGGACGAGATCGTCATCGGCCTGACCGATGCCGACCTCGCAGAGGTCGAAGGCCAGAATGCCGGCGGCATCGCCAAGATGCTGGTTGCGAAGGGCACGATGAGCGTCTGGCAATACGCCGTGCACAAGTCCCCCTCCGGCGATCTCGAACAGGCGCCGGTGCACAAGGTCGGACTGATCGCCAACGACTCGCTGCGGGTCGAGCCCTATCCGACCCCGCTGAAGGTGCTGCCGATCGACGAAGGCAGGAAATAGCCACCAGGGCCACCGGCAACATCCTCGTGATCGGCTGACGGCCTTAACGACTCGCAGGCCGGAATGTGCTTTGCTCGGTGTTCGCGGGGCCGTAGGCGTCTCGCCGTGCGGCTGCCGCCTGTTCTGAGGAGGGCGCCATGTCGCTTGGACTGATCCTCATCATCCTTCTGCTGATTATCCTGCTGGGTGGCTATAGCGGCCGAATTCGCGGCTATGGCTATGGCCTCGGCCACTCCGGAATGGGCCTTTTCGGGGTGATTTTGATCGTGGTCGCGATCCTGGCCTGGCTCGACAAGATTTGAGCACCATAAACCATTGAAATAAAAGAATTTATCTGGCCGGCCCCCGTGCTATGCGCGGATTCAGCATGTGCCCTGTCAGGGGCTCTTCTGGGGTCGCATTTTTGTCAAAGAGGCCTATATTAGGGGTCGAAATGACATGTACGGCGCGCCGCCGATAATAGGCCGCCGTCCCCCAAAATCCCTTTCGCAACGCCAACTGAAAAGAACACAAGAGGTCGTCGACCATGCGTCCCCTGCGTCCGTTCAACTATAACACATCCGCCGAACTGTTCCCCGCCGCGATCCGCAAGAAGAAGCGGGCGGGTTTCGCCTACCGCCGTTTCGGCACCGCTGCCGAGGCCGTGCAGTTCGCGATGGAGCAGCTGCCGGCGGACTCGCTGAACGGCGCCTATCTCCAGGTCGAGGAAGCCCGTTTCGACCAGAACGGCATCCGCTCGCTCTATGAGAGCGAGGCTTTTCCGCTGCCGCGTCGTCCGCGCCCGGCCGCCAGCCAGACCGACGCTGACGCCGCATAAGCTTTCTGCTCTTCGCTCAACGAAAAGCCCTCGGATCGATCCGGGGGCTTTTGTTTTGAGAGTTAAAATCGCGGCTGCTTGTCGAGCCAGCGCCGCAGCATCCGCACATTGCGGATATTGGCGCGGAACATGACGTCGAAGGCATCGCCCGCCACCGGCACCATGCCGATCACGCCGTCGACGGCGACGTTGGCGAGCATCCGCGCGGTGATGTGCCAGGGCGCGCCCAGCAGACGCGCCTCGCGCACCAGCCATAGCGAGATCGCGGTGGTGATGATATCGCCGACCACCGGGATCAGGCCGATCAGCCCGTCGATGCCGTAGCGCACATTGGTGCCCGGAACGATGAAGGCGACGTCGAGTAGTTTTGCGATCATCTCCAGCCGCTGCAGCCGCTGCTCGCGGGTCAGATTGCCGAACGGGTTGGCGGAGGAGTTGCGGAAGTCGAACTGGAAGCCTTCCTGAAAGGCTCCCTGAAAACCTTGGAACTGCGGATGCAGCAGGCCATCGGCGAGCTCGCGCCCGTCCTGGTCGATGACCTTGCCGCGCGCCTGCGCGCCGCCAAAGGGCGGCCGCGATCGCGCGGCGTGGGGCGTGAAGATGTCGTCCTCGGGCATGGCCATCACATGGTAACGCAGGCAGGCGGTTCAAGTTGCGTCACATTACCACTGTGTCACCTTCAAGGCCTATTACCTCGAGGCTCTGCCGCGCTCGCTTCAGTAGACGCCCTTGTTCATGGTTCTGAGCCGCTGCGCCAGCGTCCGCATGACCTTCAGGGCAAAATGCGGCGTCTGGCTCACGAGGAAGAGAAACTGCTTTTCCGAAACCGGGACGAGCTCGACATCCGTGAGCGCCGTGGCGGTCGCGCTCCTTGGCTCATTGTCGATCAACGCCATCTCGCCAAAGATCGTGTCGGGCGCCAGATCCGCCATCGTCTTGTTGCCGACCTGAATGCGCACATAGCCGCTCTTGATCACGAAGAGCTCGTTGGCCTGCTCGCCCTCGCGAAAGATAATGCCGCCGGCTCGGACCAGGCGCGTTTCGATACTGTTGCCCGTCAGAAGGCTGAAGCTTGCATCTGCCACTCGAAATTCCTTTCCCCGAATCCGGACGCAGATCCCGTACGTCCCGGTCGTCTGCAGCGACGGCTGAAATAAATGCGCGAACACAGAATAGAGCAGGCCCGGGATCGGCATCGCCACTGCCCCGGGCGGCCGCGGGTCACGAGGACGAACGCGGACATGACATTGGGACTACGTTTGCATGACGATGATGTGACAGTTGTGTGAAGGTAGCCGGACCTCCGGCGTCTCGCGCGCTGATACGATTACTGCAAGGGGCGATCTATTCCGCGCCGGGCGTTGAGCGCGGCCCTTGTCCGATCGCGACGTGCTCATTTCGCGGTTGGGTCAGAAGTCGCCGAACGCGACTTCTGCTTTTCCCTTGGTACTGAGCACCTGCCCTAATGCTGGGAAGCCGGCTGCGCCGGCGCGTGCAGCTCTTCGGCATATTTGTGCGCCAGCCAGGACGTGATCACGCCCGGGATGAAGCCGACCATTCCGTACAGGATGAACTGCACCGCGCCGCTTTCGGAGCCGTGCGAGGCGTAGGTCAGCGCCGCGCCGACGAACGCCACCGCACCAACGAGCAGCATCCGCACCACCGGCGCGATCCGCCTCACATGCATCAGGATGTCGTCGATCGCACCGAACATCAGCGACGGCACGATGCCGAACAGATAATTGTATTGCAGCGACTTCACGAACACGACGAGCAGCTTGGTCACCTCGCCGCCGCTGGTCTCGGTCCAGTAGCCGGACTGATAGGTGGTCATGAGCAGCAGCAGGAAGCCGCCGATGAACGGCCCGATGGCTGCGAAGATCAGATAGCGTTTCATGGCGTGCCCTTGCCCGACGTCAACCAAGTGTAACGCGGTCGCGCGACGGTTCTAGGGAAAAATCGAAAGTCGCGGCGATGTTCCGGAGCTCTGCACGTCGATGCGCTGCAACAGCCGCTGATCTTGCTGCGATACGGAATCGCCCGGACGAAGCCGGGCGACGACATTGCTGGCGACCGGGGCGAGAGCTAAGGCCGCTACTCACCCCACGCCGCGAACGCCTCGTTGAAGGCTCGCTCGCCGGGGGCGCCCTTTTCGATCGCGATGATGGCGCGGCGCTGGTTGGTGTAGACCAGCGGCACGTCGAACCAGGAGCGCTCCTTCAGGAGCTGCAGGTTGCGCGAGCGGTCGGCGTCGACATTGGAGAGGCCGACCAGGAAGAAGCCGTCGGTGACCTTGACCGCGAGCCCGGCCAGCGGCGTGCCGCGTGCCTGCTCGTTCGACTTCATCAGGATGCCCGGCACGTTGCCGACGCCGCCATTGGCGAAGTCCTGCGGCAGGATGAAGGTCAATTCCGCGGTATGGCTCGCCGGCAGCGATGAATCGGTGTTGCGGCGGAACGACATCGTCATCTTGAACTTGCGATCGGGAATGTCGATGTCGGCGCGCACGGCGATGTCGGGCTTCTGGTTGCCCGATCCCTTGACCTGCTCGGTGCGCCAGACCACCGAACCGACATACTGCTTGCCCTTCGGATCCGACGGGTCCTCGTCATACAGCACCACGCGCTGCGCCACCGGGGCGACCGTCTCGCCCGACGACGAGGGCTGGCCGACGCGGTCGGTGATCTTCTTGCTCGCAGGCGTCGACGCGGCATCCTTCGGCGCCTCGACCGGGGCCGAGGATTTGAGCAGGCTGCTGACGAGGGTCATGGCCTGCTGCCGGAACAGGATGCCGGTGCCGACCAGGATCAGCAGGATGCCGATCACGATCGCGGTCTTGAACGGGAACATCGAGCCGACGCGCGGCGGCTTCTTCGGCTCGCGCTCGCCGTTGCCGGCCCGCGACCGCTGCGGCGGCGGACCTTGCGGCGGCTGCGGGGTGTAGCGCTCGGCCTCCTCGATCGACTCGTCGTAGGAATACGGCGCCTCGGGATCGCCGCCGCGATTCTCAAGGCTCGGCTCGAGCCGATCGAATTCCGGCGAGGGCGACGGCACGTTGGCGTAGGTCTTGCGCGCGTTGCGGCTGGCTTGCGCCGCGGCACGGCCGAGATCGTCGGCATCGGCGGTGATGTCGCGGAAGCCGCGCACGCCCGGCGCGGCCGGCGGCACCGGCGGCGGCGCACCTTCCGGACCGCGGCGGGGCGGGCCCGGCCGGGCCGGCGGCGCCTGGGTCTCGGGCGGGACCGGCGGGTTCTGCGGCCGCGGCGGGGCCGGCAGCGGTGTGTCGGGGCGCAGATTGCGCGGCGGACGGGGGTCGGCCGGGGGCCGCGGGCGCGCGGCAGTGTCGGCGGGACTGGCCTCGGGCGGCCGGGCATTGGCGCGGCTGCCGCGGACAGCGGCGGCAGCACCGCCGGGGCGCGAGGCCTCGCGGGCGCGCTGCGCGGCCTCGGACTCGACCTTGCGAACCGCCTCTTCCAGCGACAGCCGTTCGCGGGTGATCTCGGACTCGGAGAGCGGCGGCTGCACGCCGCGGAGCTGCTGGATCAACGCCGTTCGCGCCCGCGCATACAGCGCACGGCGGGCTTCGCCGGGGGCGTTGGGGTCCAATCCGGCGATGGCACGGGCGATCAGCGGGTAGTAGTCAGCCATTTCCACACAATTGGAGGGATATAGGTAATATCCCGTTAAGCCTCGAACGGATTCTGTACCAGAATAGTATCTTCACGCTCCGGGCTGGTGGACAGCAGGGCGATCGGACACCCCACCAGTTCCTCGACCCGGCGAACGTACTTGATGGCCTGGGCCGGCAGGTCCGCCCAGGACCGCGCATTGGCGGTCGGCTGTTTCCAGCCCTCGATGATCTCATAGATCGGCTCGACCCGGGCCTGCGCGCCCTCGCCCGCCGGCAGATGGTCGATCTCCTTGCCGTCGAGCTTGTAGCCGATGCAGACCTTGATGCTGTCGAACCCGTCCAGAATATCGAGCTTGGTCAGCGCCAGCCCGGCAATTCCGCAGGTGCGGACAGTCTGTCGCACCAGCATGGCATCGAACCAGCCGACCCGGCGCTTGCGCCCGGTATTGACGCCGAATTCCTTGCCGCGACGGCCGATTTCCTCGCCGATCTCGTCGTTCAGCTCGGTCGGGAACGGACCCTGGCCGACCCGGGTGGTGTAGGCCTTGCAGATGCCCAGCACATAGCCGACCGCGCCCGGGCCGAGGCCGGTGCCGGTCGCGGCCTGCGCCGCCACTGTGTTGGACGACGTCACATAGGGATAGGTGCCGTGGTCGACGTCGAGCAGCGCGCCCTGCGCGCCCTCGAACAGGATGCGCTTGCCCTCGCGGCGCTTGAGGTCCAGCAGCCGCCACACCGTCTCGGCATAGGGCAATAGCTTCGGCGCCATCGCTGACAGCTCGCTCAGGATGCTCTTGCCGTCGATCTCCGCGAGGTTGAGGCCGCGGCGCAGCGCATTGTGATGCGCCAGCAGGCGTTCGATCTTGTGCGGCAGGGTGTCGAGGTCGGCGAGGTCCATCAGGCGGATGGCGCGGCGGCCGACCTTGTCCTCATAGGCCGGGCCGATGCCGCGGCGGGTCGTGCCGATCGAGGTGATGGCGTTGGACGATTCGCGCAAGGCGTCGAGCTCGCGATGCAGCGGCAGGATCAGCGTGACGTTCTCGGCGATCCGCAGATTGTCCGGTCCGACCGCCACGCCCTGCCCCTTCAGCTTGGCGACTTCGTCGAGGAAGGCCTGCGGATCGAACACCACGCCATTGCCGATCACCGCGAGCTTGTTCGGGCGCAGCACGCCGGAGGGCAGCAGCGCCAGCTTGTAGGTCTCGCCATTGATCACGAGCGTATGGCCGGCATTGTGGCCGCCCTGGAAGCGCACGACGATGTCGGCCTGTTCCGACAGCCAGTCGACGATCTTGCCCTTCCCTTCGTCACCCCATTGGGCGCCGACGACGACAACATTGGCCATTGCGAAGATGTTCCCTTCAGGTGTTTCAGACCATGATCGCGGCGAAAACGCGTCCGCCCACAGCGACCTGCATTGATATGCCCAGCCTAAATCGCGGCGCCCGGCCGCGCGCACGCAAGGCGCCTACCGGATAAAGGAAGCGGCTCGGCTGCGCAAGCAAGAAGGGGCTCGTTTACGCCTTTTAGACGACCTACAACCCTTTGATATCCCCATTAAATTCCATGCTGCGCCCGGCCGCACCGGGCTGGCGGGAATTTAATGTTACGGCAACGTGACGCCGGACCTGCTGTGGATTGATCGCAGCTCCTATTACGGCGATCATTCACCTAGATTAACCGGCAGGGTCCATGCCCAATTCCACCCAAGCGACGATGGCGCTGCGCAAGCTCGGCATTGCCTTCAAGCTTCACACCTATGTCTACGATTCCAGCGCCGAGAGCATCGGGCTGCAGGCGGCCGAGGCGCTCGGCGTCGACCCGAATCGCATGCTCAAGACGCTGATGGCGGAGGTCGACGGCAAGCCGGTCTGCGCCGTGGTGCCGTCCGACTGCGAGGTCAGCATGAAGAAGCTTGCCGCCGCCCTCGGCGGCAAGTCGGCCAGGATGATGCGCCCGGCCGATGCCGAGCGGCTGACCGGCTATCATGTCGGCGGCATCAGCCCGTTCGGCCAGAAGAAGAAGGTGCCGACCGCGATCGACGAGACCGCCCTCACCCACGTCACGGTCTTCGTCAATGGCGGCCAGCGCGGCCTGCAGATCGAGATCGATCCGAACGACGCCGCGCTTGCCGCCGGCGCCACGATGAAGGCGCTGGTGGCGACGCAGGACTGATCCTACGCAAGGCTGAGCCTGCGCGAGACCGATCCTGCGCGAGACTGATCCGAAGACCGGCCGCCGCGATCAATGCGAGGATTTGTCCCTCATGAACTCCGCGCCGACGAAGTCGGACAGACCGGATAATTCCTCGGCCGTAATATCGTTGACGTTGAGCCGCAGCTGCATGATCGCGAGGTCGAGCAGATGCGCGGCGAAGCTTGCGCCGGCCGCCCTCACGATGCTGCGCTGCTCGATCAAGACAGCGATGACGTCGCGCAAACTGCGCACTTGCACTTGATCCATGGCCCTTTGCCCGGCGCCGGCCGTTGTTAGCTGAGTTGTCATTGGGATACCGATTGTAGTGTGCTGATGGACGCCGCACCCACGGTTGGGATGTACGGCAGATGCCCGGCTTCGTCGCCGAGATGCGGGATGCGCGGGCGCATCTCGCGGATTTCGATGTCGATGGTCATCGGCGGGGGAATCAGCGTCACCGAGGCTTTCGGCCATGGCGCCGGATTCGGGCTGACGCCGGTGAAGCGATAGGCCGCGGCGATCTCGAGCGCGAGCAGTTGCAGCTCGAGCATCGCAACCCCCATCCCGGCGCAGGCGCGCGGACCGGCGCCGAACGGGATGTAGGCGTCGGTGTTGTAGCGCCGCGTCAGCAGGAAGCGGTCCGGATCCTCGAAATGCCGGGGATCGCGCTGCAGCTGCCAGGGGCAGATCAACAGCGAGGTGCCGACCTTGAGATCGCGCCCGCCGATCGTCACCGGCTGCATCACCTCGCGCGAGAACCACCAGGCGCTGGGGTAGAGCCGGCAGACCTCCTTGACCAACGTCGCGCTCAGATTGGCGCGCTTCACCGCCTCGAGCCGCAGCTCGCCGTCGTCGCCGAGGCACTCCGCCGCCTCGTCGGCAATCTCGTCCATCAGGGCGGGATTGGTGGCCATCTGGTAGAACATCCACGCCGCAGTCGAACCTGTGGTGTGATGGCCGGCCAGCAGCAATGTCAGGATCTCGTCCTCGAGATCGCGATCGGTCAGGCCGAGCGCCTCGAGATCGCGCAGCGCACTGCTCGAGCCGGCCTTGCGGCGCAGACGTTGCACCACCGTCGACATCGCAAGCTTGGCACAGACCCGGTTCTTGCGCCGCCGATACCAGGCCACCGGACCGAACGGCAACGCGCGGAACATCTCTTCCGCAAGATCGTCCTCGATCGCGCCCACCGCCTGAACCAGGGCTTCCTCGTCGCCGGACGACATCACCTGGGAGCCGAAGATCGCGACGCAGATCGTCCGCAGCGCCAGCATCGCGGTGATATGGTGCGGATCGAACGATCCGAGCCGCGCCAGGCTGGCGCCGACCGCGCGGATCTCGGCGCACATATGCGGCAGGAATTTCTCGACGCTGCCCTTGGCCATGTGCTTCTGCAGCACCGCTCGCCGCCGCTTGTGCTCCTCGCCGCTCAGCATCAGCGAGCTGCGGCCGAGCACCGGCGTCAGCTTCTTGATCAGCTTGCCCTTTCCGATGTCGGTCTCCGGCGCCTTGAGGATCGGGCGCAGCAGATCCGGATCGTTCACCAGGAACACCGGCGCGGGACCGAGCTGCAACGGCACCAGCCCCAGCGCGGACTCGTTGCCGCGCGTCAGCAGCAGACGCAGCGGATCACGCTGGAATGCTCGAACGTCCGAGAACATGTGAAGCATCGTGGATCTCCAATTGCCGTCCAAGGTCGAGGAATTTGGTCAGGCCGGGATTGGCGGCGAGACCGAGCGGAATTTCTCCGGCGAGCGCCGTCAGCGGGCGGCCCGTGCGATCATTGCCGATCACCTGCGGCGGGCCGTAGCGGCGGGTGCGGATGTCCATCCGGGTGAGAAAACGCTCATAGGAGAGGTCGGCCAGCGCGACGAGCGCCTTCGCTCCGCGCAGCTCGGCGAAGCGGAACATCAGCGCATAGTTCACGCGTGCGGCCTGCGACCTCGCGACGTTCGGCAGCACGCCGAAACGGCTGATCTCCCAGGCGTCGCGGCTGCTCGGAAAGCGACGCAGCGCAAGCTGCGAGAAGACCGACTTGGTGAGATAGGGATAATCGGTGCGGATGGCCCGGAAGCCGCCGACGAGCTCGACGCCGGAGAACAACAGGCAGTGCTCGGTATACCAGCAGTCGAACTGATCGCGTTCGATATCCCCGACCGTGGTCAGAAGCCAGCCGCAATGGTCGACGAACAGGCGCTTGCGCAGCCGCAACATCGCCCCGACATGCGCCGGATCAAGCTCTTCCCTGGTAATGAGGGCGTGGTAGCCGTCCAATGAATGAAGCATTTGTCCCTTCCTCCAAATGCGGGAACATCTGGAACAAAAGGGGTTAACTGTGGTACCCCCTAAAACCGGGGGTTTTCGTCAATGGGCCTGGTAGACGCGATTTCGACCATCGAGGCGTCGGATACCATCGACGAGCTCAGCTCGTCATTGCATCGCGTTGTCCAGAATTACGGCTTCTCGGGCTTTGCCTTTGTCGATGCCGGCCGGCCCGACCTTGATCTGCCCTATCATATCGGCACATTTCCCGACGCCTGGAAGCGGGCGTATGTGCAGAACGAGTTCGTTCATGCCGATCCGGCGCTGGCGCGGTCACGACGCACCAACACGCCGTTCAGCTGGAGCAGCCTGAAGCTGCCGGAGCGAAGCGGACGCAAGCGACCGCCCGAGGTCAAGACGATGGATGCCGCCCGGGAGTTCGGATTCAAGGACGGCTTCGTCGTTCCCTTCCACTATCGCGACCGGCTCGGCGCGGTGCATTCGAGCTCGACGGTGTTCTTCTGGGAAGACGAGCCGCGCGACTTCGACAAGCTGTTCGTCTGCCATCGCCATGAACTGCATCTGTTGATGATCTATTGGGTGCAGCGGGCGATGGACATCGTCAACCGCGACCAGCGCAACGCGCCGACCATCCTCAAGCCCGCGGACGCCGCCGAAACCATCAAGCTCACCGGCCGGGAAAAGGAAGTGATCGCCTGGGCGGCGCGCGGCAAGACCGTGGCCGACACCGCGCAGATCCTCGGCATTTCGCCGGAGACGGTGGAAGGCTTCATCAAGCAGGCGCTGCGGAAGCTCGAGGCATCCAACAAGACCCATGGGGTGGCCAAGAGCATCGCGCTCGGGATCATCGATTTGTGAGCGGCGCCGCGCAGCCATGGCGGCGCTCCCGGGGCTGCCGCCATGCCGACCGCATCGCCCTGCCAGGACCAGACACCGTGATATGTGGCGCGGTCACACATTCGGTTGGGTTCATCTCCCCGGTCGCCCCCTGATTGCATTCGCGGACGGTCTTGATAATAAGGGCCGTGGCCGGATGACGCTGATGCGAGCATCCCAGACCAGGGTGCGCACTCCGGTGCCCGTCCGGCGCGACTGCCCGGCTGGCGTCGAGGCGCGGATCATCCTGCACGTTGCCCGGTACGGCAGGACCCGTCGTCCAGCCGCATGATCCGTAGAAGTCCCATCGCGACGAACCGCCGGTTCATTTGCTACCAACTTTTGTAGCGGAAATGCTGTCCACGGACCTAGCTGGAGATGGTCTGAACGCATCATGAGCACATCACAGGACGACCAGATCGACCAATTGGTGCAGGCGCGCTGGCGCGCCATCGGGCTGTCGCAGGCGGATCTCGCCGAGATCCTGTGCGCAGGGGCCTCCCTGCAAAAGAACGGCGTCGACGGCACGGTGAAGATCGATACCGGTCGCCTGGCGACCGTAGCCGAGATGCTCGGAATCGCCGCCGACATCCTCAATCGCCGGCCGGTCACGGCAGCGCCGACGCAAGCCGGCCAGACGGCGGAGTCGCTGCAGTCCCTGCTCGAACTGCGCATGCTGCGGGTGTTTCGCGACGTGCAGGACCCCGACACCAAGCGGATCCTGATCGAGCTCGCCGAGCAGATCGTCAAGCGCCAGACCACGCCGCCGGAGACCGGCTAGGACCAAACGTTCGATCCCCTGCGCGACCGGCGCGGGGCTGGCCCGGCCAGGCGCTGTTGCTGCCTTGGTGAAGGGGTCTTCGCGCATGGTCGCGATGCGTCTATCCCCATTGATGGAATGACGAAATCCGTGTCTGTGATCCGAGCCGGGGAGATCCATACCGGCCCGGCGGTGCCAGCCGGGCAGGCCGCGGCGTCGTGAACCCGGGCCCTCTTTATGTCTGCCTCCGATTCCACCACATCAACGCCTGCGGCCGGCTCCTGGATCGCCAACCAGCCCTATCTGCTGCTCTGCATCACCGCGACGTGCTGGGCCGGCAATGCGATCGTCGGCCGCCTCGCCGCCGGCCACATTCCGCCGGTGACGCTGTCGTTCCTGCGCTGGTCGGCGGCATTCCTGATCATCCTGCCGTTTGCCTGGAAGCACCTCGTCCGCGACTGGCCGGTGATCCGCAACAATCTCGGCATCATGGTGCTGATGTCGATCACCGGCATCAGCGCCTTCAACACGCTGCAATACTGGGCGCTCGAGCACACCCAGGCGCTCAACACGCTGCTGCTGCAATCCGCGGCACCGCTGGTGGTCGCGCTGTGGTCGCTGATCCTGCTCGGCGCACGGCTGACGCTGGCGCAATTGTTCGGCGTGCTGCTGTCGCTCGCCGGCGTGCTGGTGATCCTGCTGCACGGTGATCTCACGACGCTGTCGAAGATCGAGTTCAACAAGGGCGATCTGATCTTCATCGTCGCATTGGTGATCTTCGCGCTGTATTCGGTGCTGACCCTGAAGCGGCCCAAAATCCACGGCCTGTCGGTCGCCGCCTTCACCTTCGGCTGCGGCGCGCTGGTCCTGATCCCGCTCTACATCTGGGAACTCGGCACGCGTCCGGTGATGCAGCTCACGATCAACAACCTGCTGTCGCTATTCTATGTCGCGGTGTTCCCCTCGACACTGGCCTATCTGTGCTTCAACCGCGGTGTGCAGCTGATCGGCGCCAACCGCGCCGCGCCGTTCTTCCACATGGTTCCGGTGTTCGGCACCATCATGTCGATCGTGTTCATCGGCGAGCATCCGCAGGCCTTCCACTTCATCGGCTTTGCGCTGGTGCTGGCCGGTGTCTTCGCGGCGTCGCGGAAGCAGTCGGCGGCGTGACTGTCGGAAGAGCATATCTCCATCCTTCCCTCTCGCCGTTCTTACGGGGAGTGGGTCAGGGTGAGGGGCTCGCTCCGCAAAGACGGAGCGAGATGAATTCGCGGAGACTCCCCCTCACCCGGATCGCATCTTCGAAGCGATCCGACCTCACCCCGCGAGCGGGGCGAGGTGAGGAAAGCCCGCGGTGACTATCGGCGGCAAATCCGCTATCTCTTGAGACCTGCTTCGCGGACGGGTTTTACGCATGGCGCGCGCCAGCAATCTCTTGATCGGCACCCTGACGCTGGCCCTGGTCGCCGGCTCGCTCGGCGGCTGGCTGGGCTATCAGCGCTATGCCGGCATCAAGCGGATGGTGCCGTTCCGCGTCATCTTCGAGGGCTCGGCCTCCGGCCTGCGCCGCGGCGGCAGCGTCAACTTCGCCGGCGTGCGGATCGGCGAGGTGGTCTCGATCAGGCTCGACCGGCACCGCGTGGTGGCGATGACGCGGATCGAAGGCAACGCCCCGATCAAGAAGGACACCCAGGCCGGCCTCGAATTCCAGGGCCTGACCGGGATCGCCTCGATCTCCTTCACCGGCGGCACCGACGATGCGCCGCCGCCGACGCTCGGCGCCGACGGCATTCCCGAGCTGACCGCCGACGCCGAAGGCACGATGGGGATCCAGGAGAAGCTGCGGGTCGCGCTGCGCAATGTCGACCGCGTCATCAGCGAGAACGAGGCCGACATCAAGGACTCGCTGCTCGGGCTCGAGAACTTCACCAATTCGCTGTCCGGCAATGGCGAGCTGATCGCCGGCTTCATCGACGCCGCCGACGACGGCATCAGCGCGGTCGACGCCAAGATGAACTCGGCCGACAAGTTCCTGAAAAGCTTCGGCAGCGACAAATATGGCGGCGAGCTGCTGCCGACCGTGATCTCGCTGCGCGAGCTGATCCAGAGCTTCGACAAGAAATCCAGCGCCATGATCGCCGAGACCCGCAAGACGCTCAGCGACGTCAGCCAGTCCGTCAACAAGTTCAACGAGAAATTTGTCGGGCCCGCCGGCAGGCGCTAGATCATGATGCGTTTCCATGGAATCGCATCATGATCTCATCTCTTTGTTTGAGCATGATCTCCGCGCAAACGCGTTCCGCGTTTGTCGCGAGGGAAAACCGGTATCCACTTTTCCGGATCATGCTCTAGTCTGGCCTTCCGACCAAGAACCAAGAACAACGGAAACGCTCAACGTGCACGACCGGACCGCAGCCCCCTCTCCGCCTCCCGTAACCGTCAACCGCGCAGCACCCGCCGTACCGCGGCATCTGCGGCGCTATCTCACGCTCGACGATTTCGAGCCGCAGGCGCGCCGGCTGCTGCCGAAATTCCTCTACGGCTACATCTCCGGCGGCGCCGAGACCGATATGGCCCGCACCGACAATCGCCGGGCGTTCGAGGAATACGGCTTCGTGCCGCGGGTGCTGCAGGACGTCTCCGGCCGCGACCAGACCGCGACGCTGTTCGGCAAGACCTACGCCTCGCCGTTCGGCATTCCG
The DNA here is from genome assembly GCF_054058795.1 of Bradyrhizobium sp. USDA 4506. Classification (NCBI taxonomy): domain Bacteria; kingdom Pseudomonadati; phylum Pseudomonadota; class Alphaproteobacteria; order Hyphomicrobiales; family Nitrobacteraceae; genus Bradyrhizobium; species Bradyrhizobium sp. USDA 4506. Next base: position 5,693,442 of record NZ_JBSSBM010000002.1, read on the forward strand.
CCGATGGGCTCGTCCGCGCTGTGCGCCTATCGCGGCGACATCGTGCTGACGCGCGCCGCTTCTGCCGCCAACATCCCGATGATCCTGTCGGCCTCCTCGCTGATCACGCTGGAGGACGTTCGCGCCGCCAATCCTTCGGCCTGGTACCAGGCCTATCTCGCCGGCCTTCCCGAGCGGATCGAGCCGCTGGTCGATCGTGTCGCCGCCGCCGGCTACGACACCTTCGTCGTCACCGCCGACGTGCCGGTGCCGCCCAACCGCGAGAACAACATCCGCAACGGCTTCCAGGTGCCGCTCGAGATCACGCCGCGGGTGTTCTGGGACACCATCACCCATCCCGACTGGCTGCTCAACACCTGGGCGCGCACCGTGTTCAACCACGGCATGCCGCATTTCGAGAACATGGACGCTAAGCAGGGCCCGCCGGTGCTGTCCAAGAATTTGATGCGCAACATCGGCAGCCGCGACCAGCTGGCCTGGAAGCATGTCGAGCTGATCCGCAAGCGCTGGCCCGGCAAGCTCGTGGTGAAGGGACTGATCGCGCCGGAAGACGCCCGGCTGGCGCGCGAGCATGGCTGCGACGGCGTCATGGTCTCCAACCATGGCGGTCGCCAGCTCGACTACACCGTCTCCGGCTTGCGCACGCTGCCGGAGATCGCGGCGCAGAAGGGCAACATGACCGTGATGGTCGATGGCGGCATCCGCCGCGGCACCGACGTGATCAAGGCGCTGGCGCTCGGCGCGGACTTCGTCTGGGTCGGCCGGCCGTTCCTCTATGCCGCCGTGGTCGCCGGCGAGGCCGGCGTGGCGCGCGCGATCTCGCTGCTGCATGCCGAGATCGACCGCGACCTCGCGCTGCTCGGCATCCGCAGCCTGAAAGAGATCACCCCGGACCTGGTGCGGAAGTTCTAGAGCGTTTTCGAGCGAAGTGGATACCGGTTCGCATGAAGAAAACGCGTCACAACAAGAGTCCAAAGCATGATCCGGAAAAGTGCGAAGCGGTTTTCCGAAAAGATCATGCTCAAACAAGGAGCTAAAGCGCGATGATGATTCAACCCAATCTCATCGCGCTTTAGAGCCCCGTTGCGATTCTATCGGAACGGGAAAGGCTCCAGGCTCACGCATAGCGCGCCGCGCCCATGCAGAGCGCGGTGATCGCGAGCAGCCCGGCGGCGATGCGCTGGGCGACCGCCAGGCGCGAGCGCGCGGCTGAGGTATCGCCCGCGCTGCTGCGCAGTTGCCGGACCGCGCCGCCGCCGACGATGACCTGCACGGCGATCGCGGCCAGCGCCGCGATCGCGCCGCCCGCCAGAATCTGCTCCGACAGCCCGAACGAGCCTTCGTGGACCAGGCGCCAGAGCGTGCCGCCGGTCACGATCGCGACCGTCGCGGCGCCGATTTGCGGAAACAGCAGCTTTTCGCCGCCGAGGCCGCCGGTGCGCGCCAGGGTGAAGCTTGAGCCGGCCCAAAACACCGATGACAGGACGTGAAGGGACAGCGCTATGATGAGGGCGGTCTGCATGATGTCGCTCCGGATGGGCATTGAAATTAGATATACATAATGTATAGTCAATCTGACGAAAGCAAGGCAAACCGATGCCGCCGCGCAGCTATGTGAGCCCGGCGCGCAGCGCCGCCGCCGCCGAGACGCGCGAGCGCGTGATCGAGGCCGCCTCGCGCACATTGCGCGACGAGAGCATCGCGCGCTTCTCGCTGGATACGGTGGCGAAAGCGGCCGGCGTGACCCGGCTGACGGTCTACAACCAGTTCGGCTCGCGGCGCGGGCTGCTCGAGGCGGTGTTCGACGAGATCGCGCGCCATGGCGGGCTGCACCAGCTCGCCGACGCCATGACGATGGCCGATCCGCGCGCCGCGCTCGACCGGATGGTGGAGATCTTCTGCGGATTCTGGAGCCGGGATTCCGCGGTCGGCCGGCTGCATGACGCGATGGCGACCGATCCCGAATTCGCCGAGGCCGTGCGCGAGCGCAACGAGCGCCGCCGCCGCGGCGTCACCGCATTGATCGACCGCATCGCGGGCAAGAGCGCATCACAGCAGGCCCGCAGCGACGCCGTCGACCTGATCTTCGCACTGACGAGCTATCCGACCTTCGCGTCGCTGAGCGGGGGGCGGTCGAGCGATGATGTCTGCCGTGTCGTGCAGAGCGCCTGCCACGCGGCGCTGGCACCGCTAATCAACCCGTCATCCTGAGGAGCCGCGAAGCGGCGTCTCGAAGGATGAATCGGCCCCAGCCGGGCCGTCGACCCTTCGAGACGGCCGCGTTGCGGCCTCCTCAGGGTGACGGTGCTACGAAGGCTTGAACTTGCTGTAGGCCTCGCGCGTCGCGATGATGACGGGCTCCTCGCAGCCGTTGCGGCGATGCGGGTCGCAGCGGTCTTCGTAGTCGGTCGAGGTCATCATGTCGATGAAGGCGGCGACGCTCGGGTAGTAGACCAGCGCGAGATAATCCCAGCGCTGGCCGGCCGGCTCGCCCAGCGCGACAGTCTCGGCGCTGCCGGTCCACAGCAGCGTGCCGCCGCGCGCCTTGATCATCGGGACGGTGAGCGCGCTGTAGCGCAAATAGGCATCCCAGCCCGAGCCGTCGCCGTCGAGCGACCGCGCGCGAAACCGCATCAGATTGACCATCACGACCGGCGCCCCGCGGTCCAGCTCGTTCAAGCCTTTGACGTTCAAGAGATCGACCCCCATCACCCGCTCCCGCCCAAAGCCCGTCACTCCCGCCACATCGGTCCGGCCGCAACGATTATGTCACATCGCGGGACTAGCCTGAAATACCGCCGAGCCGTAAGCTCAGGTCAGCTCTCGGAGGTCAAGGCCGTGATGACCCTTCCAGAACTAGCGGCCGACGCGCTCGGCAAGTTCCTCGGCGAGTACATGCAGCGCCGGTTCGGCTCTTCGCAGACCCAGCTGGTGGAAATGGTGCCCTCGATCGCCCGGATCGCGCTCGAATGCATCGGCAACAGCGACGCGCTCTATCACAATGTCGAGCACACCATGCTGGTGACGCTGGCCGGCCACGACATCCTGCGCGGCCGCGCGCTGCACTCGCACATGAGCGCCGAAGACTATGCCCATGTCATCATCGCCTGCCTCACCCATGACATCGGCTATGTGCGCGGGCTGTTCGAGGCCGACGGCCAGGACGGCTATCTGGTCGAGGCCGACGGCCGCAAGATCATCCTGCCGCGCGGCTCGTCGGATGCGGCGCTGATGTCCTACCACGTCGACCGCTCCAAGATCTTCGTGATGGAGCGGCTCAAGGGCGTCACCCTGCTCGACAAGGAGCGCATTGTGCGTGCCATCGAAGGCACCCGCTTTCCGCTGAGCGCCCCTGATGACGACGAGGATTTCGGTGAAGAGGCCACCCTGCTGCGGGCCGCCGATTTGATCGGCCAGCTCGGCGATCCCCACTACATCCGCAAGGCCAACGCGCTGTACATCGAATTCGAGGAGGCCGGACTGAACCGCCAGCTCGGCTACGATTCGCCGGCCGATCTCGTCGACCGCTATCCGCGCTTCTACTGGGACAGCGTCGCCCCGCATGTGCAGAAGGCGATCCGCTACCTCAACATCACCTCGAGCGGACGGCAATGGATCGCCAATCTCTACAGCAACGTGTTTCGCGCCGAGCGCGACATCTCGCTGTCGGGGCCGCAGAAATAGGCGGCGGGCCGACGAAGACCCATCCCCGTCATCCTGAGGTGCGAGCGGAGCGAGCCTCGAAGGATGAATCGGCCACAGCCGGGCCGCCCATCCTTCGAGACGCGCTCCGCGCTCCTCAGGATGACGGAATTGAGCTGCCGTAGCGCTGCGAACAACAACCGGTGTGACCACGCATGGCTCCAATCCGCACTTTCGTCTTGTCGCCGTGCCGGATTCGGGCACAACATCCATCAAATAATGACCGACCTTCGCGCTTTACCCGCACCTGCCACAACGCCACGCCGCTCGCCGCTCAACTGGCTCAATAATCAGCCCTATCTGCTGCTCAGCCTGACGTCGCTGTTCTGGGCCGCCAACATCGTGCTGGCGCGGCATGTCGGCAGCCATGTGCCGCCGGTCACGCTGACCACGATCCGCTGGTTCGGCGTCTTCCTGATCCTGTTGCCGTTCGCCTGGCCGCATCTGAAGCAGGACTGGCCGAAGCTGCGCGGCGCCCTGCCGCTGATGCTGCTGCTGTCCGCGGTCGGCTTCGCCTTCAACAACGCGATCTCCTACTGGGCGATGCAGTATACCGAGGCGCTCAACGCGCTCTTGATCCAGTCGGCGGGGCCGCTGTTCGTGGCGCTGTGGTCACTGATCCTGTTCGGCGTGCGGCTGACGCCGGCGCAGCTGGCCGGCATCGCGATCTCGCTGGCCGGCGTGCTGACCATCATCCTGCGCGGCGACTTCTCCGCGCTCGCCGGCATCAGCTTCAACCGTGGCGACATCATGTTCGGCGCCTCGCTGGTGTCGTTCGGGCTCTATTCGGCGCTGATCCCGCGGCGACCGAAGATCCATCAGCTCTCGCTGATCTCGTTCACCACCTGCTGCGGTGCGCTGATGCTGCTGCCGGTGGCGGCCTGGGAGTTCGCCAACGGCGTGACGCTGAAGTTCGACTTGCTGACCGGCGCAACGCTCGCCTATGTGCTGATCTTCCCGTCCACGCTCGCCTATCTGTTCTTCAACCGCGGCGTCGCGCTGATCGGCCCGAACCGCGCCGCGCCGTTCTTCCATCTGGTGCCGGTGTTCGGCTCGGCGATGGCGATCCTGCTGCTCGGCGAGACGCTCGCGCCGTTCCATCTGATCGGCTACGCGCTGGTGCTCGCCGGCGTCATCATCGCCTCGCGGCAAGGATCCGCGAAACGCTAGCTGACGCCGAGCATACGGCTAGCTGACCTTGCGCAAGCCGGCGGATTTGCGTGGCGAATATGGCTTTGCCGCCAGCGTTTCCGTGATGAAGTCGATAAACCGCCTCACCTTGGCCGGCACGTGGTTACGCGAGGCGTAATAGACGTAGAGCGGAAAACGCTCGTCGGGCCAGTCCGGAAACAGCTCGATCAACGCGCCGCTCCTCAGGTGATCGTCGAGGCCGAGATCGATCACCTGCGCGATGCCGAAGCCGGCCAGGCAAGCGCCGAGCTTGGTTCCTGAATCGGTTACGGTGAGCCGCCCGTTGACCGCCACCGGCACGACCTCGCCGCCGCGCCGAAACTCCCAATCGAAGGGACGCCCGGTCGACGCGTCGATTGCATGGATGCACTGATGGTCGCGGCTTGCCAGCTCCCGCGGATCAAGCGGCCGGCCGTGTCGTTCGAGATAGATCGGCGAGGCCACGGTGAGCACGCGTGTATCGAGTACGCGGCGCGCAATCAGCGCCGACGGCGTCGGCTCGCCGAAACGCACCGCCAGATCAAAACCGTCGCTGACCAGATCCGCGATCCGGTCGCGGGTCTCGATACGCAGCTCCATGCCTGGATTCTGCAGCAGGAACTCGCTCAGCTTCGGCGACAGCACCATGCGGGAGAACAGCGGGTCGACATTGACCCGCAGCCTGCCGCGAACCGCATCGCGCGATTTCGAGGTCTCCGCCGCCGCCTCGCCGATCCCGGCCAGATGCGCGGCAACCCGCTCGTACAGCGCGCGTCCTTCCTCGGTGAGCTCGACGGCGCGGCTCGTGCGGTGAACCAGCCTGGCATCGAGGCGCGCCTCGAGCTTCGCGATCGCCTTGCTGACCCCGGATTGCGTCATGCCGAGCCGTTCGGCGGCCCGGCCAAAACTGCGCGCATTCGCCAGCGCCGCGAGGACCACCAGGCCGCCAACCAGCCGACCGTCAACTTCGTCCATGCCGATGCCTTTCAGTCATCCAAGAGATGACCGCCCAGTCGTAGCACTCCGCCATCATATCGGCCACTGTCGGCGCAGATCACCGGTTCGATCCGGTGCGGCCACCGCCACATCATCCATCAAGGAGATTTTGCTATGATCGACATCGAGGCCATCGCGTCCGCGATCGATGGATATTTCAACCTGATGTACGACGTCGACGATAGCCGGTTCCGCGAGGTCTTCTCCGATGCCTGCATCGTGCACGGCATCCGGGACGGCAAGCACACGGTGCGGTCGGCCGCGGAATTCCGCGACTTCATCCGCAGCCGTCCCTCGCCGGCGTCGATGAAATCGCCGCGCGAGGAGGCCATCATCAGCATCGACCAGACCGCGTCCGATCTGGCCATCGCCAAGGTACGCGTCAGGGCCGGCCAAACCGGCTTCATCGATCATCTGGTGTTTCATCGGATCGACGGCCGGTGGCTCATCACCACCAAGGCGTTTCACGTCGCGCAGGTCTTTCCGGCGGGATCGTAACGCACGGCCGACTTTCGGAATATTAGAAATATGACGCTGATTTGCCCGACGTGTCAAGCTGCCTGGTCGAGCGCCGGCCGCCACCGGCCCCTTTGCATGGGGTTGTTTTCGATATTTTTGGCAGCGCGCCCCTGCGAGGCCCGGGAGCAGCCATGCGGCGAAAGGCTACTCCCGGCACGGCTTCCGCAGCCATGGCGGCCGGGCTAGCTTCGGCCGCAATGGGCCTGTTCAGGGTCCGCGCGGGGGACGACGACATGGTGATGGGATTGAGACGATACTGCTGCCTGGCGGCCGCAGCCGCCGCCGCGCTTGCGGCGATATCCGGAACGGCACTTGCACAGACCTATCCCACCCGCAACATCACACTGGTGCTGCCGTTTGCCGCCGGCAGCGGCACCGACACCACGACGCGGCTGATCTCCAAGGAGCTCGGCGTTGCGCTCGGCGTCGGCATGGTGATCGACAACCGGGCCGGCGCCAACGGCTCGATCGCGGCGAACTATGTCGCCCGCTCCGCCCCCGACGGCTACACGCTGTTCGTCACCACGAACACGACGCACTCGGCCAATCCGTATCTGCTCAAGACCATGAACTACGATCCGATCAAGGATTTCACGCCGATCGCGCGCACCGGCGACCTGCCCTTCATGCTGGTGATCCATCCGGACATCCCGGCGAACTCGGTCGCAGAGCTGATCGCGCTCGCCAAGAAGGAGCCGGGCAAGTACAGCTACGCCAGCGGCTCGTCGTCGGCGAGCGTCTCCGGCGCGACCTTCGCGCGCCTCGCCGGCATCGACCTGCTGCATGTACCCTACAAGAGCTCACCGCCGGCACTGACCGACGTCATCGCCGGCCGCATCTCGATGATGTTCATCGACGTGCCGACCGGGCTGCCGCACGTCAACGCCAAGGTGCTGAAGCCGCTCGCCGTCACCACCAAGCGGAAGTCGGCGCTGCTGCCGGACCTGCCGACGATGGACGACACCGTGAAGGGCTTCGATATCACCTCCTGGCAGGGCTATCTCGGCCCCGCCAACATGCCGAAGGACGTCGTCGTCAGGCTGAATGCGGAGATCCGCAAGATCATCGAGCGGCCGGATATCAAGAGCCAGCTCGCCGAGCGCGGCATGGAGGCATTCTCCGGCACGCCCGAGGAGTTCGAGGCGTTCCTCAAGGAGCAGCTCGTGCTGTGGGAAAAGCTGATCGCCGACGCCGGAATCGAGAAGCAGTAGGCGAGAACGACGCTGGGCGGACGTCTGCCAATTCCGTCATCCTGAGGAGGCCGCAGCGCGGCCGTCTCGAAGGATCGACGGCCCCGCTGGTAGCCGTGCATCCTTCGAGACGCGCGCGGGAGCGCGCTCCTCAGGATGACGGGGATACGGAAACGTTGGGTGGAATAGCGTAGCATACCCACCCTACGCGATCGCCTTACGCCGCGCGCACCTTCTGCAGGAACTCGTCGACCGCGTTGCGCAGCATGCCCGATTGCGTGTCGAGCTCGCGGGCATTCGACAGCACGTCGCCGGCCGCGGTGCCGGTGGCGGCGGCCGCCGATGTGACGCCGCCGATATGGGCGGAGATCTCGCTCGAGCCGGCCGCGACCTGCTGGATGTTGCGCGCGATCTCGCGCGTCGCATCGCCCTGCTGGTCGATCGCGGTCGAGATCGAGGCGGTGATCTCGCTCATCTGCGCGATGGTCGCGGTGATGCCGCCGATCGAGGTCACGGCCTCGCCGGTGGATGCCTGCATCGCGGCGACCTGCGCCGAGATCTCCTCGGTCGCCTTCGCGGTCTGGTTGGCCAGCGCCTTCACTTCAGAGGCAACCACTGCGAAACCGCGGCCGGATTCGCCGGCGCGCGCCGCCTCGATGGTGGCGTTGAGCGCGAGCAGGTTGGTTTGAGCCGCGATCGAGTGAATCAGCTTGACCACCTCGCCGATCTTCTCGGCGCCGGTGGAGAGCGCCTGCACGGTCGCGTTGGTGCGCTCGGCATCGGCCACCGCCTTGCTCGCGACCTCGCTGGAGCGCGCCACCTGGCGGGAGATCTCCGCAACCGAGCTGGAGAGCTCCTCGGCGGCAGCGGCGACGGTGCCGACATTGTTGGAGGCGCCGTCGGACGCAGCGCCGACGGTCGCGGCCCGCGCGCTGGCGTCGCTTGCGGTCGCGGTCATCGACTGCGCCGTGGTCTGCATGCCGGCGGCAGCGGAGGCCACCGTGCGGACGATGCCGTTCACGCTGCGCTCGAAATCGTTGGCGATATTCTCCATCGCACCACGGCGCTCGGCCTCCGCGCGTGCTTTGGTCTCAGCCTCGGCCTGTTCCAGGCCGCGGATGCGAACCGCGTTGTCCTTGAAGACCTGAACCGTGGCCGCCATTCCGCCGACCTCGTCACCGCGGCCGACGCCGGGGATGTCACCGTCGAGCTTGCCGTCGGCGATGTCGCGCATGCGGGCGCCGAGCAGGTTGAGCGGACGGGAGATGCTGCGGCCGATCAACCAGGCGACCGAGCCGGAAACGATGCCGATGCCGAGGATCGCGAGGCCGAGCAGCCAGGCAATCGGCCGCATCTTGGCATCGATATCGTCGAGATAGGCGCCGGTGCCGAGATACATATCGAAGCCGGGGACCGAGACGGCGTAGCCGAGCTTGCGGATCGGCGTCTCCTGGCCGGGCTTCACATAATCATAGAACAGCAGGATCTCGCCCTTGGTCTTCACGCCGTCCATCAGTTCCTGCGAGAGCTTGCGACCATTGGTCACGACGTCCATGCGATTGGTTCCGACCTGCTTCGGATCGGGCGCCAGCACCGTGATGCCGCTGTAGTCGGTGCCGAACAGATAGCCGGCGCCGTTGTCGTAGGTCAGGGTGTTGGCACGCTTGCCGAACTCGGCCAGTGCCGCTTCCCTGGTCAGCTTGCCGGCATCGACATCCTTCTTCAGGCCCGCCGCCATGCTCTTCGCCATCTCGACGATGGCCTTGGCCTGGTCGATGCGCGCATTCAGCATCTCCCGCTGCATCAGGTGACCGGCGAGGATGCCGGCCGTGCACAGGCCAAGGAGGGTCACCCCCACCAGAATGCCGAGCTTGGGGGTGATCTTCAGATTTGACAGCTTCACGGGGGTCTCCAGAAGAGGCGGGGAACGCGACGCGATTGGCGGATTGATTCCGCGCACCGTAATGTGAGACCCTTTACCTGATGGTTACGGAGGTTCCCCGTAGAAGCCCGGAGAATCAGGCCGCGGACCAACCGGCAATTGTGGAGAGAACAGCGCGGCTCGCGTACAAGCATGGGAAGGCGGCGACCCAGCCGCGCTCCAAGAAGCAAGAAGAATCAAGATCAAGAAGCAAACCAGCAAGAAGCAAGAACAGCAGACTCACATCGGGAGCAGACAATGTCGAAATTCAGGGTGGTCACGCCGAAGGGCGCGAGCTTCACGGTCGCCGGCGGCGGCTACGACTATGAGCGCGAGGCGCTCGATCCGATCGGCGCCGAGATCATCGAGGCGCCGGCCAATGAGGCCGAATTCATTGCGGCGGCACGCACCGCGGACGCGATCTACGCCAAGGGCATGCCGATCACCAAGGCGGTCATCGACGCGCTCGAGAACTGCAAGGTGATCACGCTCGGCAGCGTCGGCGTCGACTCGGTCGACGTCAAGGCCGCGACCGCCCGCGGCATCCCCGTCACCAACATCCCCGACACCTTCATCGAGGAGGTCGCCGACCACGCCATGATGCTGCTGCTCGCCGGCTTCCGCCGCCTGATCGAGCAGGACAAGATGGTGCGCACCGGCCGCTGGGCCGAGGGCCGCCCGGCGCTTCTGAAGATTCCGCGGCTGATGGGCCAGACGCTTGGCTTCATCTCGTTCGGCCGGGTCGCCCGTGCGGTGGCCAAGCGCGCCGCGCCGTTCGGCCTCAGGATGGTGGCCTACGATCCCTTCATCCAGGAAACCCTGATGTACGACCACGGCGTGGTCCCCTCGACGCTGTCGGAGGTGCTGTCGCAGTCGGATTTCGTCTCGATGCACGCCCCGGCGCGGCCCGAAGTGCACCACATGCTGACCGAGAAGCATTTTCGCCAGATGAAAAAGTCGGCGATCTTCATCAACACCGGCCGCGGCGCCACGGTCGACGAGGAATCGCTAATCAAGGCGCTGCAAGAGGGCTGGATCGCCCACGCCGCGCTCGACGTGCTGGAAAAGGAGCCTCCGTCGCACAACAATCCGATGCTCGGGATGGACAATGTTACCTTGACCGCCCATGTCGCCTCGGCGTCGGCACGTTTTGACGAGGCGCGCAAGCGCCGGGTGGGCTACGAATTGTCACTAGTGCTGCAAGGCATGTGGCCGGTAAGCTGTGTCAACCCGTCGGTGCTGCAAAACACCGCGTTGCGCCGCTGGCAGCCCGTCAGCATGGATCGCGGTCCGAACAGCTAGGGCGGGAATGCGTTTTTCGTGCGGGGCCCGTCTCTTGCGGGCCCTTTGTGCGGCTGGCGCCGAGACCAAAAGACCTTCACCGGCGGCCAAACGCCGGGAAGGAAAAACAACAACGAAACAATAAGAACGGGAGTGCGAACGACATGAAGTACGAGATCACGCGTCGCGACGCGCTGGTGCTGGGGGCTTCCGCGGCGGCGCTGGCGGTCACCGGCGCTTCGGCGCAGGAGGCGTCGAAGGTGAAGGCAGCCGACGTGGCGGCGCCGTCGCTGCCGATCGAAAAGGACGCCACCTTGCGTATGCTGCGGCCGGTGCGATTCGTTCAGGCCGACGAGGACGTGTTCCGCGCCAATGCCAAGAAATTCACCGACAAGACCGGCGTCGAGATCAAAGTCGACTTCGTCGGCTGGGAGGACATCAACCAGCAGACCGCCGTGACCTCGAACTCCGGCGCCGGGCCCGACATCATCATCGGCTTCGGCGACGCGCCGCACATCTATATCGACAAGCTGATCGAGCTGACCGATGTCGCCGACTATCTCGACAAGCGCTATGGCGGCTGGCTCACGCTGGCGCGCCGATACGGCATGCGCTCGAAGTCGAAGAGCTGGGTTGGCCTGCCGTTCGGCGCCTCGGGCGGCCCGCTGGTCTACCGCAAGTCGCTGGTCAACGCCGCCGGCTTCGACAAGGTGCCGGAGGACCACGCCGGCTTCCTCGAACTCTGCAAGAAGCTGAAGGCGGCCGGCAAGCCCGCGGGCTTCGCACTCGGCAACGCGGTCGGCGACGGCAACGGCTTCGCCAACTGGCTGTTGTGGTCGCACAACGCCGCGCTGCTCGATGAGGAAGGCAACATCATCATCAACAGCAAGGAGACGATCGCGGCGCTGAAATATCTGAAGGAACTCTATCCGACTTTCATCGCCGGCACCCCGTCCTGGAACGACGTTTCCAACAACCGCGCCTACTCGTCGCAGGAGATCGGCCTGACCGCAAACGGCGTCTCGCTGTATTTCTCGCTGAAGAACGATCCCGCGACCAAGGCGATCGCCGACGACACCGCGCATCAGTTCCTGATCAAGGGGCTGGCCCCCACCTCTCCGATGTCCGGCCTGACCTTGAACGCAATGGTGTTCAAGCACAGCAAGTATCCCAACGCAGCGAAGGCGTTCCTGCAGTTCATGCTCGAGCACGAACAGTACGAGCCGTGGCTCAACGCCAATTCCGGTTACTGGTCGCAGCCGCTGGCGGCCTATGCCGACGCCGCGGTGTGGTCGAGCGACCCCAAGGTCGCGATCTTCAAGGACACGATGAGGAGCCCGTACTACAACGGCTACAAGGGGCCGATCTCGACCGCGACCGGCGCCGTCAACGCCGACTATGTGCTGGTGCAGATGTGCGCCTCGGTCGCGACCGACGCCGCAACGCCCGAGGCAGCGGCCGCGGAGGCCGAGCAGCGCGCCAAGCGGTACTTCCGGCGGCAGGGCCGGTAACATCGACCTCAAGCCGCTGTCATTCCGGGGCGATGCGTAGCATCGAACCCGGAATCTCGAGATTCCGGGTCTGGTGCTAACGCACCAGCCCGGAATGACCCTGGAAGTCGGACCGAGACAAGAACCTGATGTCTGTCACCACTCTCCCCTCACGCGGCGCGGCGCTGCACCAGCCGGGCTGGCTCGCGCGCCTGTTCGACTACAAGCCGTTCCTGATCGTGATGTGCCTTGCGCCCGCGGTCGGCCTGCTGCTGGTGTTCCTCACCTATCCGCTGGGCCTCGGCATCTGGCTTGCCTTCACCGACACCACGATCGGCCAGCGCGGCATCTACATCGGACTTGAGAACTTCCAGTATCTGCTCAAGGATCCCTTGTGGTGGAACGCGGTGTTCTATTCGATCTTCTACACCGCGGTTGCAACCTTCGGAAAGTTCGCGCTCGGCTTCTGGCTGGCGCTGCTGCTCAACAACCATTTTCCGTTCAAGAGCCTGATCCGCGCCATCGTGCTGCTGCCGTGGATCGTGCCGACGGTGCTCTCCGCGCTGGCGTTCTGGTGGATCTACGATCCGCAGTTCTCGATCATCTCCTATCTCCTGGTCGACGTGCTGCACTGGCGCGACAGCAATGTCGACTTTCTCGGCTCGCCCTGGCCGGCGCGGTTCTCGCTGATCGCCGCCAATATCTGGCGCGGCATCCCGTTCGTCGCGATCTCGCTGCTGGCGGGGCTGCAGACCATCTCGCCCTCGCTCTACGAGGCGGCGATGCTCGATGGCGCCACCTCCTGGCAGCGCTTCCGCTACATTACCTTCCCGATGATGATGCCGATCCTGGCGATCGTGATGACGTTCTCGATCATCTTCACCTTCACCGACTTCCAGCTGGTCTACGCCATCACCCGCGGCGGCCCGGTCAACTCGACCCATCTGCTCGCGACACTGGCGTTCCAGCGCGGCATCGCCGGCGGCGAGCTCGGCGAGGGTGCCGCGATCGCCGTCTCGATGATCCCGTTCCTGGTGTTCGCAACATTGTTCAGCTACTTCGGCCTCGCGCGCCGCAAATGGCAGCAGGGAGAAGCCAATGACTGACGTTGCAGCCCAATCCTCCAACGTCGCCAGCGCCACGCCCGATACGATGGCGTGGGACTCCCGCGCCCGGCGCGTGGTGATGATCTATCTGCCGCTCGCCTGCTTCATCCTGATCCTGCTGTTTCCGTTCTACTGGATGGCGGTCACCTCGTTCAAACCGAACGCCGAGCTCCTGAACTACAAGGAGCACAATCCGTTCTGGATCACCTCGCCGACGCTCGCGCATATCAAGCATCTGTTGTTCGACACGGCCTATCCGCGCTGGCTGAAGACCACCATGCTGGTCGCGATCGGCTCGACCTTCCTGTCGCTGTTCGCCTCGACGCTCGCCGCCTACGCGATCGAGCGGCTGCGCTTCCGCGGCAGTCCCTATGTCGGCCTCGGCATCTACCTCGCCTATCTGGTGCCGCCGTCGATCCTGTTCATTCCGCTCGCCACCGTGATCGTGCAGTTCGGCCTGTTCGACTCGCCGCTGGCGCTGATCCTGGTCTATCCGACCTTCCTGGTGCCGTTCTGCACCTGGCTGTTGATCGGCTATTTCAAGTCGATCCCCTACGAGCTCGAGGAATGCGCGCTGGTCGACGGTGCGACGCGGTTGCAGATCCTGTGGCGGATCACGCTGCCGCTCGCGGTGCCCGGCCTGATCTCGGCCGGCATCTTCTCCTTCACGCTGTCCTGGAACGAGTTCATCTACGCGCTCGCCTTCATCCAGAGCGGCGCCAACAAGACGGTGCCGGTCGCGATCCTGACCGAGCTCGTCACCGGCGACGTCTACCAGTGGGGCGCGCTGATGGCCGGCTCGCTGCTCGGCTCGCTGCCGGTCGCGCTGTTCTACTCGCTGTTCGTCGACTACTACGTGTCGTCGCTGACGGGGGCGGTGAAGGAGTAACGGAGCTTCCGGCGTATTGAAGCGAACTCAATCTATCCCCGTCATCCTGAGGAGCGCGAAGCGCGTCTCGAAGGATCGACGGCCAGCAGCCGGGCCGTGCATCCTTCGAGGCTCGCCCAGCGGCGCAAGTGCGCCGCAAGGCTCGCACCTCAGGATGACGGGAATAGATGTGCGGCCTCTCTCAATGAGGTCGCGCACTACCGCGGCACAAACGCGACCGGCACGGAAAAACCCATCGAGCCCTGCGTGATCTCGGACGGAAACGCCGGAAACGGCTGGGCCTGGCGCACCATCGCCAGCGCGCGCGCGTCGAAGGTCGGATTGCCGGAGGAGCCGCCGAGATGGCTCGACAGCACCTGCCCGCCGCGGCCGAGCGTGAACACCAGGCGGACCACCCCGCGCTGGCCGTTGCCGCCTGCGGGATAGGAATGGAAGCGCAGCAGATGCGCGCGGACGCGGGCGTTATAGGCCGCGATCGCTGACACGGCCGCGCCGGCGCTGATCGCGGACGCAGCCGGCGCCTGCCGTTCGGCACGGCTCGGCGCGCTGGTGCGCGGTGCCGGCGTTGCCTCGGACGGCTGCTTTGCTTCCCGACGAACCACTTTCGGCTTGACCGGTTCGACCTTCCTCTCCGGAACGACTTTCGCGGGCTCGGGTTGCGGCGGCGTGATCTGCTGCTTCTGTTCCGGCGGCGCGACGACGTCGGGCTTCTCCTGCATCGGCGTCGGCGCGATCTCCTGCGGCACTGGCTGCGCGGCGGCAGGCTCCGGCGGCGACGCGTCGGCCTCCTGCATCGCCGGCCCCGGCGGCAGCTCGGTCTCCGAAATCTCCAGCGCCGAGGTGATCGGCGTCAGATCGACCAGCACCGCCGGCACCGCAACACCGGGCGGCGGCGCCGGGACCCAGCTCATGCCAACCGCGAGCACTGCCGCATGCGCCGCCAGGATCGCAGCCACCGACAGGCCCCAGCGCCGCAGCCAGATCTCGTCGCCCGCATCATGAAGCGCGTACGCATTCATGGATCAGCTACGCCCGTCGAGGCCAACCAGCGCAATCTTGAGATAGCCGGCGTTGCGCAGCAGGTTCATCACCTCCATCAGATCGCCATAGCTGACCGCCTTGTCGGCGCGCAGGAAGATGCGCTCGTCCTTCCTGCCTTGCGTGGCGCCATCGAGCGTCGACGTCAGCGTCTCGCGCGCGATCACGTCCTCGCCGACCGCGACGGAGAGATCGGACTTCACGGTGACGAACACCGGCTTGTCCGGCCGCGGCTGCGGCTCGGCGGTCGAGGCCGGCAGATCGACGCCGAGATCGACGGTCGCGAGCGGCGCCGCCACCATGAAGATGATGAGCAGCACCAACATCACGTCGATGAACGGGGTGACGTTGATCTCATGCGCCTCGACCAGATCGTCGTCGCCACGACGCCGGCCGCCGAATGCGCCGCCAGTGCCAAGCTTCGCGCCCATCGCCTACTCCGCAGCGCGTGCCAGCCGGAACAGGCTGCGATCGCCCTCGCGGCTGACCAGCAGCATCACCATGGCGGAGGCGTCGCCGAGCAACGCGCGGTAGGACGCGATCGAACGGGTCAGGTGATTGTAGATCACGACCGCCGGGATCGCGGCGACCAGGCCGAGCGCGGTCGCAAGCAGCGCCTCGGCGATGCCGGGCGCGACCACCGCGAGATTGGTGGTGTGGGCCTCGGAGATGCCGATGAAGGCGTTCATGATGCCCCATACCGTGCCGAACAGGCCGACGAACGGCGCGGTGGCGCCGATCGTCGCCAATACGCCGGTGCCGCGCGCGATCTGCCGCGACATCGCCGCCTCGACCCGCTCCAGCCGCAGCGCGATGCGCTCCTTGAAGCCGTCGTCGAACATCCCGCCGGACAGCGCAGCCTCGCGCGAGGCCGATTGCACGATCTGCGCTACCGCATCGCTGCCGTCGCGGCTCGCCTGCTCGACCTCGGCAAGCTGGGTGTCGCGCTCAAGGAGGCCGATCCGCTGCCGGGCGAGCGCGGTCTTGCGGCGGATCTCGACGGTCTTGGCGAGCCAGATCGTCCAGGTGACGAGCGAGGCGAAGGCGAGCCCAACCATCACCGCCTTCACGACGATGTCGGCGCTTTCGAACATGCCCCAGGGCGAGAGGTTGCGCGGCAGCAGTGCGGCGTCGGATGCGGCAAGGCTACTGCTTGGGAGAGATGCAGTCACGACCGCAATCAACTGGACGACGATTGATAGCTGGCTACTTCTGCCAAACGTGCGAATTAGCATACTCACCTCCAACCGCATCTCACCTCGCCCCGCCTGCGGGGAGAGGTCGGATCGCATCGCAAGATGCGAGCCGGGTGAGGGGGACTCTCCACGAGCACGGTGCCCGGAGGGTCCCCTCGCCCCGACCCTCTCCCCGCAAGCGGGAAGAGGGAGAAGAAATCTTCAGCCCGCGTTCGGTGCGAGGCGGTCCGCCAGCGCATGAAAGCGCACCAGCTGATCGCTACGCAGCGCGCGCGTCTCGTCGCGGCCGACGAACACCTTGAACATGATGCCGCCGTCGCGATTGATGAAGGCGATGAACGCCGACACCTTGCCCATGAAGGGCCGCTCGACGAAGGCGATCGCCGCGCAGCGATCGTGCCTCAGATGGCCGTGCAGGCCCTTCGGCTGCATCAGGTTGAAATAGCCGCGGCCGACCTCGCCGTTCGGAATGGCGCCGGTGAACTCGAAGATCGCGTCATCGGTATGCACGATCAGCGTCACCTCGCCCCACTCCGCGATGTCCTGCATCGCGGCGGCAAACTCGCCGGGACCGATCCGCACCATGCTCTCGGGGAGCGCCTCGAGCACCGCGCGCGGCGTCACCTTGCGCTCGCGCGCGACGTCCTCGATGACCGTGCCGGGATTGTCGGCCATATAGGCCTTCAATCCCGCAAGCTCCGCGTTCTGCACGGCCGTCTCCGTCATGCCGGGCTCTTCGCGCGCTCGGTGATCAGCACCTCAAAACCCTCGAATTTGGGATGGCCGAGATAGAGGCTGCCGCCGGTCTCGTTGCCGGCGCGCGAATGGGCGCGGCGGAACGCATCGGATTTCGTCCAGTCCTCGAACGCCGCCTTGCTGGCCCAGACGGTATGGGTCGCATAGAGC
This sequence comes from Bradyrhizobium sp. USDA 4506, assembly GCF_054058795.1. Classification (NCBI taxonomy): domain Bacteria; kingdom Pseudomonadati; phylum Pseudomonadota; class Alphaproteobacteria; order Hyphomicrobiales; family Nitrobacteraceae; genus Bradyrhizobium; species Bradyrhizobium sp. USDA 4506. The sequence goes on from NZ_JBSSBM010000002.1 coordinate 5,710,846, forward strand.
GTGTGGTCCTCGGCCTCGGGGCCCTTCACCAGATGAAATTCGATGAAGCCCGGCAGATCGCCGAGATAGGATTCGCGCGTCTTCCAGACCGTCTCGAACGCCTGCTCCTTGCCCTTGATCACCTGGAACCGGTTCATTGCGATGAACATGAAAACTCTCTCCTGTTTGACGGCGGATGCCCGGATCCTGCCGGTTGATCTCGTTAATAACATGAACGCGCCAAGGAATACGCCAAGGCCGCGCTGGGGGCACCAGCGCGGCCGGAGCAACCTGGATGGAATGATCGGCGTCTCGCGTTACGCTCCACCTAGGTGAATCCTGAGCCCGGCCTTGTAGACGGTGCCTGGACCGGGGCTCGAGAACAGCACGTCGTTCTGCGTCGTGCCGTCGGTCGAGGAGCCCGGGATCGCATAAGGCCGGTAGTACTGGTTCAAGAGGTTGTCGACCGATGCCGTGAAGGTGATGTCCTTGGTGGCGTTCCAGGTCAGATAGAGGTTGACGAGCTCGTAGCCGGTCGAGGGCAGATAGCCCGCCGGCAGGTCGTTGTTGGCGCCGAACGAGGACCATTGCGCGGCAATGATCAGCGAACGGTCGAGCAGGCGGACGCCGCCCGTCGTCGTCACCTTGCGCGGCGTGATGGTGGCGAGCCCGACATTGGTCTGGGTGTTCCGGCCGCGCATCAGATGGCCGGCGACGCCGACGAACCAGTCGCCTGCATCATACATCGTCTCGAGCTCGAAGCCCTCGATGCGGGCGTGGGCGATGTTCTGGTACTGGTAGAACTGGCTGAACCGTCCGAACGGCGTCAGGGTCGGCGCCGAGGCGACGAGGTCGATATAGCCGTCGACGTCGTTGCGGAACACGTTGACCTTGCCGCGGAACGAGTCGTTCGCGGTGAAGATGCCGTCATATTTCAGGTTGATGCCGGCTTCCTTGTTCTTGCCGACCTCCGGCCGCAGCGCTGCATTGGGCAAGAAGCAAAACAGGCCGCTGGTGCCGTCGGGGCAGTTGAACAGCGCCGGCCCGCCGCCGGTGGCGTGACCGCCCGCGATCAGCGTCTCGGTGATGGACGGCGCGCGATAGCCTTCGGCATAGCTCGCATAGGGCGTGAAGCCGGCAACCGGCGTGACGCCGAGCGTGATCTTCGGCGACAGCCGGTCGCCGCTGGTCGTGGTGTTGATCGAATTGAGTTCGTAATGGTCGTAGCGGACAGCGCTGATCAGCTCGAGCCAGGTCGAATAGTTCTGCTTCAGCTGCACGAAGCCGCCGGACACCGTGCGCTGTCCGCCTGGCGTCGTGATGTTGGAATTGCCGCGCGAATCGAAGGTCTCGACATCGTCACGGAAGGCATCGAAGCCGTAGGTCACGGCGTTGCGCCAGTCGCCGAAATTGAAGCGCGAGGTGTTGTTGACGTCGACACCAACCGTATCCAGCAAATAGCCGCGCTTGTCGCCGACGCAGCCGGAGATGTTGTTGCCGGGATTGGCGAGCGTGCAGACGCCGCCGCCGGTGGTGATGCGGTTGTTGTAGGTCTTGACCTGGTCGTTGTCGGTTCGGTTGCCGTAGACCGAGATGTTCCAGTCGAACAGCATGTCGTCGGGTCTGGAATATCGCCAGCTCAAGGTGCCCGTGTAGTTCTTGGCGTCGGAGGCATAGACCGAGGAGCCCGCGATCGCGGCGAGCGGCGCCGCCGCCGTGGTCGGGCCGCGGTTCGGCTGACCGATATTGTATTGGTAGTCCTGGAAGATGCCGCCGATCTTGAACTCGTGGCCTTCGGCCGGGCGGAACGTCACCTTCATCAGGCCGGCCGCGATATCGTTGCCGGTGTTACCGATCTCGGTGCCCGCGCCGTCCTTGTAATTGCCCTGGGTGCGATAGACCGCGCCGCCGAACACATCGACATTCGGATCGACGCGTACACCGCCGAACACGGAGCCCATGCCGCGGTCCTTGTTGGTGCCGTAGGAGCCCGACATGTCGACACCCCAGCGCTCACCGGGACGCACTACGTCGTCGATGTCCTTGGTGCGGAATGAGACTACGCCGCCGATCGCGCCGGAGCCGTAGATGTTCGCGGTCGGGCCGCGCACCACGTCGACGCTGCCGATCAATTCGGGATCGAGGAAGAACGAGCCGTTGGCGTTGTGGCCGGTGCGCTGATAGTTCTGCCGCGCGCCGTCAACGACAACAGCGACACGGCCGAAATCCTGCAAGCCGCGGATGTTGATGACGGTTGCCGGATCGTCGCCGCGCTCCTGAACCGAGATGCCGGGCACGTTATAGAAAATATCGGAGAGCCGGTTCGGCTGCAGGCCCTGGATCTTCTCCAGCGTGACGGAGCTGACCGGCGCCAGCGCATCGATCGCGCGCTCCTCGGTCTTGGACGCCACCGCCGTGATGGTGTCGAGCGACTGCACCGGCACCGCGCCGATTTGCGCCCGCGCGTTCATCGCCGCCGGCGCCGCCTGAGCTTCGGCCGCCGGCTTCGGCTTCCGCTTGGCCTGCTTCGGCCGCTCGGTCGAAGGACGCGCAGCCGACGGATCGGCGGTCTGCGCGAAGCCGCGTTCCGGCAGTGCTGCCGCAAATGAGAACACCGACGCGCTCAAAATCAAGGCGCGCGAAACCCTAGCCCCGTCAGCCATTCTAGCCCCAGCCTGATCATCGCTTTTCTGGTTTGGCTGGCGTGCGCTCTCTGACGAGCGGCTTGCTGGCTACATCGCGATCAAGCCACCGCTTGCATCGCGTGAGGATTGGTTACGAGCCGGCAACAAAACGGTCAAGAATGCGGCGGCGCTGTTTATATCGATTGTAAAGTGCGGCCGTTGGAATGCGCCTTCGCCCGCTTATACAAGCAAACACCATTTGAAAATTTTCGCAGGCGCAGCACCACAATATGTCCGCAGCTTCCGGAGACAATATCGGCGCAGCCGGAAACCACACCGAGCCTGCATCCGGCGCGGCCAAAACACTGATCATGCGCGGTAATCGTCTCGACAGCCGCGACCTGTTCGCTGCGGAGCGCGAGATCATCATCATGCACGGCGAAGAACATTACCGGTTGCGGCTGACCTCGCAGAACAAGCTGATCCTCACCAAGTGACGGCCCCGATGACAATTTGTCGCACGCTCGCTTTGCTCGCCTTCTCCTGCCTGCTGCCGATCGAAGCCGTGACGGCCGAGGGCATCACCGTGCATGACGCGCGCGACCGCGACGTCGTGATCGACAATCCGTCGCGCATCGTCTCGATCGGCGGCGCGATCACCGAGATCCTCTATGCCCTCGGCTTCGAGGACCGCATCGCCGGCGTCGATGCGACCAGCCTCTACCCGCCGGCTGCGCTGCGCGAGAAGCCCGACGTCGGCTACATGCGCCAGCTGTCGCCGGAGGGCGTGCTCGGCCTGCACCCGTCGCTGGTGCTCGCGGTGCAGGGCTCAGGGCCGAAGGAGACCATGGACGTGCTCGAGGCGGCCAAGGTGCCGCTGGTGCTGGTGCCGGAGACGTTCTCGGAGGCCGGGCTGGTCGAGAAGATCAGACTGGTGGGCCACGCCATGGGCGCCGATCCGCGCGCCGCCTGCCTGACCACGGCGGTGGAGAGCGATCTCGCGCAACTGCGCGCGCTGCGTGCCAGGGTAACGAAGCCGGTGCGCGTGATGTTCGTGATGTCGCTGTTGAACGGCCGGGCGATGGCGGCGGGCCACAAGACCGCGGCGGACGAGATCATCCGGCTTGCCGGCGGCGTCAACGCCATCGATGGTTACGACGGCTACAAGCCGGTCAATGACGAGGCCATCGTGGCGGCGAAACCGGATGTCGTGCTGTCGATCGATCGCGGCAAGGATTCGCTGACGTCGGATGCCGTGTTCGCGCATCCGGCCTTCGCGCTGACGCCGGTCGCGGCCAACAAGGCCTTCATCTCGATGGAAGGCCTTTATCTGCTCGGCTTCGGACCGCGCACCGCGGCCGCGGCACGCGACCTCTCGGTCAAGCTTTATCCGGCGCTGGCGCCGGAGGCCGACTACTTCAAGCCGGCAGCGCTGACCGCGAATTGCCGGCAATGAGCGTGCTGGCCGAACGCCGCCGGCGTGCGAAACGACGGCGCGCCGGCATGTCGCTGCGGCCGGCCGCGACACTCACCCTGCTCTGCCTGCTTGCGGCGCTCGCAGGCACCGCCCTCGTCGCCCTGACGGTCGGGGCTGCCGGCATTCCAATGGCTCGGCTTCCGGCGGCGCTTGGGCTTTGGGCTGATCGTGTCGCCAACCCGCTGCTCGCACGCGACCAGCTCGTGGTGTGGTCGATCCGCATCCCGCGGATCGCGGCGGCGGCGATGGTCGGCGGCCTCCTTGCCGTATCAGGCTCGATCATGCAGGGCCTGTTCCGCAATCCCCTCGCCGACCCCGCGCTGGTCGGCGTCTCCTCCGGCGGCGCGTTTGCCGCGGCGGCCGCGATCGTGTTCACCGACAGCCATCTCGGCGAAAGCCTGCGCTTCCTGCAACACCAGCTGCTGCCGATCGCGGCCTTTGCCGGCTCGCTGATCACGACCGTCGTGCTTTACGGCATCGCCAGCCGCAGCGGCCGGACATCGATCGCGATCTTCCTGCTGGCCGGGCTCGCGATCGCCGCGATCGCCAATGCCGGCATCGGCCTTCTGGTGTTCGGCGCCGACGACCGCCAGCTCCGCGACATCACCTTCTGGCTGCTCGGCTCGCTCAGCGGTGCGACCTGGAGCAAGCTCACGGCGCTGGCGCCGGTGCTGGCGGTTGCGCTGGTCGCCTGCCTCTCGATCGCGCGCGGGCTCGACGTGCTGGTGCTCGGCGAGGCCGAGGCGTTCCACAGCGGCGTCGACGTCGAACGGCTGAAGCGGATCTCGATCGTGCTGGTGTCGGCGATGACCGGGGTCGCGGTCTCGGTCTGCGGCGTGGTCGGTTTCGTCGGCATCGTGGTGCCGCATCTGTTGCGGCTGGTGATCGGGCCCGCGCATCGGCTGCTGCTGCCGGCGTCCGCGCTGCTCGGCGCCATCCTCCTGGTCGGCGCCGACACCGTGGCGCGCACCATCGTGGCACCCGCGGAAATGCCGATCGGCATCCTGACGGCGGCGATCGGCGCGCCGTTCTTCCTCGCCATGCTGCTGCGGCAGCGCGGGCTGGTATCGCTATGACGGCCCTGCTCGAAGCGCAGTCGGTATCGATGACGGTCGGCAGCACGACGCTGGTCGATGCGGTGTCGCTGCAGATCGGTGCCGGCGAGATGGTCGCGATCGTCGGTCCTAACGGCGCCGGCAAATCGACCCTGCTGCGGATGCTGTCGGGCGACCTGCGTCCGTCGCGCGGGGCGATCAGGCTGAGGCAGCGCGACCTGCAAACTTACGGACCACGCGCGCTGGCGCAGCACCGCGCGATGCTGTCGCAGCACGTCAGCGTCACCTTCCCGTTCACCGTCGAGGAAATCGTCAGCATGGGCGCCGGCGAAAGCCCGCGTGCCGTGGCGCGGGCGCTGGTCGAGGCGGCGCTCGACGAGGTCGGGCTCGCGCGTTTCCGTTTCAGGCAATTGCCGACGCTGTCGGGCGGCGAGCAGCAGCGGGCGCATTTCGCCCGCGTGCTGGTGCAGCTCGCCCGCGGCGAAGCGCTGCATGGACCCGGACTGTTGCTGCTGGACGAGCCGACCTCGAGCCTCGATCTGCGGCACCAGATCGACCTGGTCGAAACGGCGCGGCGGCGTGCCGCGCGCGGCACCGCCGTGATCGCGATCCTGCACGACCTCAACCTCGCGATGCGGTTCGCCGACCGCGTCCTGCTGCTGCACCGCGGCCGGCTTGCCGTCGACGGCGACCGCACGGCGGCGATGAAGACCGAGACGCTGCGCGAGATCTTCGAGATCGACGCTGCGATCGCCTATACCGGAGGTGGCGTGCCGTTCCTGCTGCCGCAAACGATGCGGCCGGCCGGCAAGGCGACGTAACGCCGCAAGCCTTATCCCGCCGCAACATCCGCGGTTCACAAAACTGTCAGGCGGCTGTAACAGGCGGCTCGGAGAACACCGCATCGTTTATCCTTTGGGAGATCAACCATGCGCCTGTCCCTGCTCTGCTCCGTCGCCTCGATCCTGCTCGCCACATCGGCGTTCGCGCAGGGTGAGGGCGAATTCCCGACGACGCTGGCGGGACACGCCGTGATGCCGGCGGAGAGCTTCATCGACGCGCCCGCCGACGCCCCTGATGATCTGAAGACCTCGGGCAAATACACCACCGGCAAGCGCGTTGACGGCATCGGCACCGTGATGGGTAAATCCTATGAGCGGCCGACCGGCGTGTCGCTGCCGTTCAAGGGTCAGCCGCTGCAGGGCCATTCCGGCATCAAGGTGATGCCCGACGGCTCGTTCTGGGTGATCACCGACAACGGCATGGGCTCGCGCTACAACTCGGCGGACTCGATGCTGTACCTGAACCGGCACAAGATCGATTGGGCGAGCGGCAAGATCGAGCGTCAGGAGACCGTGTTCCTGCACGATCCCGACAAGAAGGTGCCGTTCCGCATCGTGCATGAGGACACCGCCAAGCGCTATTTGACCGGCGCCGATTTCGACACCGAGGGCTTCCAGATCATCAACGACATTTTCTGGATCGGCGACGAGTTCGGGCCCTACATCCTCAAGGCCGACAAGACCGGCAAAATTCTCGCCGTGTTCGAGACCGTTGCTGACGGCAAGCCGGTGCGTTCGCCGGATCACTGGGCGGTGCAGTCGCCCGGCGCGCCCGGCGCCAGCTACACCAATGTCAACCTGCGCCGCTCCAAGGGCTATGAAGGCTTTGCGTCCTCCAAGGACGGCAAGTTCCTCTACGGCCTGCTCGAAGGACCGCTGTGGGATGCCGACAAGAAGGATTGGGAGAAGGTCGACGGCAAGGAAGCCTCGCGCATCCTGGAATTCGACGTCGCGGCGGAGAAGTTCACCGGGCGCTACTGGCAGTATGTGTTCGAGCAGAACGGCAATGCGATCGGCGACTTCAACATGATCGATCCGGCCCAGGGCCTCGTGATCGAGCGCGACAATGGCGAAGGCACCGCCGACAAGGCCTGCCCGCAAGGCCAGCGCGGCGAGAACTGTTTTCCTGACCTCGCCAAGTTCAAGCGCGTCTACAAGATCGAGCTGTCCGACGCCAATGTCGGCAAGCCGGTGCGCAAGATCGCCTATATCGACCTGATGAAGATCCGCGATCCCAACAAGAAGGCCCGCAAGCCGCTCAACGACGGCGTCTACACCTTCCCGTTCTTCACCATCGAGAATGTCGACCGGGTCGACGAGACCCACATCATCGTCGGCAACGACAACAACCTGCCGTTCTCCTCGAGCCGCGACCCGAACAAGGCCGATGACGACGAGTTCGTACTGCTCGAGGTCGGCGACTTCCTGAAGGCGAAGTGAGGCGGTGCTCGCCACCCACAACAGTGTCGTCGCCCGGCTCGACCGGGCGACCCAGTATTCCAGAGGCGCCCGAGCTCAACGGACAAGCCGCGGCGTACTGGATGCCCCGCTCAAGGCGGGGCATGACAGCGAATATGCGGATAGCGTGATGCTCATCCCGGCACGACAGCCATTCCGTCATCCCCGCGCAAAGGCTACGCCTTTGTCGCTGGAGGTGCGAGCCTTGCGGCGCAATTGCGCCGCTGGGCGCCTCGAAGGATGCGCGGCCCCCGATGCAGCCGCATGGAGACAGCCGGGCCGCCGCCCTTCGAGACGGCCGCTTTGCGGCCTCCTCAGGGTGACGGCGATACAGCTCAGCGCGCGGCTTCCGTGATCGTCACTCCTTCTTCGTCCGGTAATCTCCGAACGTCGTGTCGCGCTGGTCGAGCTGCGCCTTCACGCTGCCGCCGTCGCGGCGGAAGCCCGCCATGTAGGCCTTGCTGGCCTCGGTCGTGAAGGCCAGCGCCTGGATCTCGGTGCCGGCGCGCATCGCGGCGCGGGCGCCCATGATTTCCATCGCGCGGTGGACGCTGCGCTTGTTGAGCTGCTGCAGCTCGATCGGCACCTTGGCCGCGCGCTCGGCGAAATCCAGCGTCTTCGCCTCCAGTTCGGCGAGCGGAAACGACCGGGTCGCATAGCCCCATTCGGCGGCCTCGCGGCCGGACATCGCGTCGCCCGTCAGCATCAATTCCATGGCGCGGCGCATGCGGACCAACCACGGGTGATACTGCATGTCGGGCGGGCTCATCAGCCGCACCGGCGGATAGCCGATCTGGGCGTCGTCGGCGACGTAGACCACGTCGCAAGCGGTCGCGAGCTCGGTGCCGCCGGCGAGGCAATAGCCGTGCACCTGCGCGATCACGGGCTTTGCGAGATCCCAGATCGAGAACCAGCCCTCGACGACATGGCGCGACCATTGGCCGGGCCCGGATGCCGAGTGATAGGGCTGGTCGACGCGATTGTCGGCGGAGAGATCGTAGCCCGCCGAGAAGCAGGGTCCGGCGCCGCGCAGGATCGAGATCGAAATTTCGGGATCGCGGTCGGCCTGCTCCAGCACCTCGAAGATCTCGCCGCGCAGGCGGTTGTTCAGCGCGTTGCGCTTCTCGGGGCGGTTCAGCGTGATGCGGCGGACGCGCGGACGCGGATCATCGACGATGATGTGCTGGTAGCTCATGGATCCTCCCGATCTCAGGCTTTGTTGCCTTTGGCAAAGTGATGCCCGAGATCGGGAGGGTTGTCATCGGCAGATGACGCAGGTCCTCAAAGCGTTTTCAAGCGAAGTGGGTTCCGGTTCGTGTGAAGAAAACGCGTCAAGCAACAACGCTACAGCCCCGGCACGGGCTCTAGCCCGCCGGCACCATCACGACGCCCTTGTCCTTGGGCCAGCGCATCCGCCAGGCGAAATTGATGTCACGGACTTCGCCGGCCTTGGCCTCGAACGCCCATTCCAGCACGCCGCGCTTGTCGCGCAGATTGGTCGTCGTCGCCGGCGTCGACGACGGCAGCATCTCCACCACGATATCGTCGTTCTCGCTGACCGGGAGCTGATCCTGGACCGCGACCTTGATCGGGAAGTCGTGGCCGTTGCGCACCGTGGTCTTGAAGGCGCGCTCGTCGGTCTTCGACGTGGTCACGATCAGGCCGGCGGAGCCCTCGTTGCGCTTCACCACCGTGCGTTCGATCTTGACCTTGTCGTCGGCGCCGAAGCCGAGCCGCACGGTCTCGTCCTTGGCGGCCGTGGCCATCCGGCTGCGGCCGACAAAGATACCGTCGCGGTAGATCGAGATTTGCCCCGGCAGCAACGGCGCATCGTCGGCCTGCACGAAGCTCGCTTCCAGGAACGCGGTCGGGTCGATCACCGGAACGGCGCGAACCGCGAGATCGGGGGTGATTGTCGCCGTCGAGATGCGCAGGCTCTTCGCGCCCTCATTGGCGGCAACGCTGACGCGGCCGGGAATCTTGAAGGTGGCCTGGAAGGCGCCGACCTCGGCGGTGGCTTCCAGTTCGTCCATGCGTCCCCCACCAAAGCGGAATTGCTGAACCGCGTCGGCGGCCGGCGCGGGTGCCAGCGCCTCGCGCGCCCGCATGCTGGCCTCTCCCGAAAGCTTCGCCAGCGGTCGCGGCGGCTGCGGATATTGCACGATCAGCGAGCGGAGGTCGGGCGCATTGCCGCCGCGCGCGACCCGCACGGTGGAGACGACGAGCGCCACGTTCGACCAGTCCTCGCCGGTCGACTGGGTGATCTCGGCACGACGGACCAGTTCGATCGCGGGCTTGCGGTCTTTGGCGCCGGTGTCGAGCCGGGCGTCATAGAGCGCCGTCCAGCGGGCGTTGGGAACCGCATAGGTGACCCGCAAGGTCACCTTGGTCGCCGCTTGCGAGGCGACGTCGATCCGCACCTCGACCTTGCTCGGCGGCTTGCTGGTGCGATCGGCTGCGAGCTGCGCAAGATCGCGGTCGATCACGCGGATCTTGCGCCCGGCGTCACGGATCGCGCTGTCGGCGGTTGCGACCTCGTCGGCCACCGCCGAGAACGCCGCGCGCCACTCGCTCAGCGGACGCGCCTCGCCCTTTTCGCCGAGGCCCGCGGGTGACGCCTCGGCAAACCGCTCGGCAAATTTGCGCCGCGCCTCGGCCGCGCTGATCAGTCCCTGCAAATCGGCGCGCTGATCGTCAAGCGCCTCGATGCGCTTGTCGATCTCGGAGAGATTTTGCGGCAGCAGCGGCCCCGGCAGCTTGGTGTCAATCGCGCCTATCGTGAGCTTCGCTTCGCCCTCGCCTTCGACCCGCAGCGAGGACGGATCGAGCCCGATCGGGAAATCCCTGGCGATGAGGGTGTTGTCGCCGGCAGGCAGATCCAGCGTGATGACGCGGGTGACGCTCGCGCCATCGGGATAGACGGTCACGGCATCGACCTGCGAGGCCGCATCGAGATTGGCCGCTTGCAGCGGCCCGGCAACCAGCGCACCCGCCAGCACCAGGCTGGTGGTCACAAGATAATTCGCAATCCTACACATGACATCCCTCCGGAAAAAAACGCCGCATCGCGCGCGAGACGAACGGCGCGCCGGGCTCGACTGCGCGCCGTTTCTCGTGGTGAGACGCAGCGAGGAAGGGACTGGTTCGATTGAGGTTTCCCTGCGGCGCGACGATGGCGCCGCCGCGGCTGCCGCATGGCGCAGCGATGTCTTTCGGCGCTAGCGCTCCGCCTTGCGCCGGATGAACAGATAATTCGGCACGAAGCCGGCCAAGGTGATCGCGATCATGATCCACCAGCCGCGCTGAAACGCCGCGATCCGCTCGGTCATCGAGACCGGCGTTGCAAGGATCGCGACGAAGATCGCGACGCCGATCGCCAGCGCCGCCTGCCGGATCATGTTGATGACGCCGGAGCCGGTGGCAAACGACGACGGCGGCAGCGCGCCGGCGCCGACGCCCATCAGGGTCGGAAAGGTCAGCCCGACGCCGATACCGATCAGCATCACGCCCGCGACGACGGCAGGCGCATTGGGTTCGGCCCCGAGCAGCGTCGCCCAGATCGCGAGGCCGGCCGCGAACAGCAGGATTCCGGCGGAGACGACGGCCGCGGCGCCAAACCGCGCAATCAGCCGGCCGGCAAACAGCAGCGAGGTGATCGGCACCATCAGCGGACCGGGGGCGATTGCAAGGCCGGTCTTCAACGCCGACCAGCCCCATACCGTCTGCTCCCACAAGGTGCAGGACAGCAGCATGGCGCCGAAGGCCGCCGAATAAGGCGCCATCACCAACGACGCGCCGGTGAACGGCCTGACCGCGAACAGCGCAGGATCGACGAAGGGATTCCTCGATTTGAGGCAATGCCACGCGAAGGCGGCGAGCGAGACGGTCGCGACGGCAAAGCCGAGCACGACGCCGTGCGAACTCCATCCCCAATCGTTCGCCTTCACGATCGCAAATGTCAGCGCACCGATACCGGAGGTCACCAGCAGCGCCGCCCATGTACTCGGACGCGGCACGTCGTGACCGGGCACTTCGGGCAATTTCAGCCAGCCGACGATCAGCGCGACGACGCCGATCGGGACATTGACGATGAAGATCCAGCGCCAGTCGAAGGTGACCAGCACGCCTCCCGCGAGCGGGCCCAGTGCGGCGGCAAGGCCGCCGATCGCCGTCCAGGTGCGCACCGCCCCGGCGCGTTGCTCGGGCGGAAACGACGCCAGCAGCAGGCCGATCGAGGTCGGCGTCATCAATGCCGCACCGGCCGCTTGCGCCACGCGCGAGACGACCAGGAACTCGACACTGGAGGCCAGCGCACATGCCGCTGACGCGGCCGTGAACAGCGCGACGCCGAGCAGGAAGCTGAGATTGCGGCTGTGGCGTTCGGCGAGCCGTCCGAAGAACACCAGCAACGCCGCGTAGGCAATGGCGTAGGCATTGAGGATCCAGGACAGATCCTCAAGCGAGGCGCCGCGAAATTCCTGCGCGATGTTCGGCAGCCCGACATTGACGATGAACAGATCGAGATTGGCGAGGCAAATTCCGACCGACACGATCGCAAGCACCTGGCGCGGGGTTGCGGTGGCGACGCCGGACCGCGGCCGCGCATCAGGTTCGACGACCAGATCGATGGTCTCCGCCTCTACCTCCGACATCACACCCTCCGAAATACGTGCATATGCATCTATTGCCATTAGGTGCATATGCATGTATCTGTCAAGTCCATCGGAGGCAGCGATGGCGAAAACGGAACCCAGCCGGTGTAATCTGACGGCGTTGCGCAAGGCGACGCGACGGGTGTCGCAGCTCTACGATCAGGTCCTTGCGACATCCGGCCTGCGCGGCACGCAACGGGCGATTCTGGTCTATGTCAGGCGGTCGGGCGCGCCGACGATGGGCGAGCTTGCCGCAGCCCTGGTGCTCGACCGCACCGCGCTGAACCACAACCTCAAGCCGCTCGAGCGCGACGGTCTGTTGACCATCACCGTCGACAAGAACGACCGGCGCAGCCGGCTGGTGCGGCTCACCAAGCGCGGCGAAGCCAGGCTCGAGGAATCACAGGCCGCATGGCTCAAGGCGCAGGAGCGCTTCGAGACCGCCTTCGGCGCAAGGCAGGCCGCCGATCTCCGGCAGACGCTCGAACTGATTGCCTCGCTCGAGTTCGACGAGCGCGCGCTTACCTCACCGGCGAGCTAGCCGGCTCCAAATGAAAAGCGGCCCGGCGTTGCCGCCGGGCCGCTCGTTCGCACACGATCAGGGTCGATCGCGCTTAGCTGTAGATCTCGAACAGGCCGGCGCCGCCCTGGCCGCCGCCGATGCACATGGTCACGACGCCCCACTTGGCCTTGCGGCGACGGCCTTCCTGCAGCAGGTGGCCGGTGAGCCGGGCGCCGGTCATGCCGAAGGGATGGCCGATCGCGATCGAACCGCCATTGACGTTGTACTTCTCGGGATCGATGCCGAGCTGGTCGCGCGAATAGAGGCACTGGCTGGCGAACGCCTCGTTGAGCTCCCAGAGATCGATGTCGTCGACCTTCAGGCCGTGGCGCTTGAGCAGCTTCGGCACCGCAAACACCGGACCGATGCCCATCTCGTCGGGCTCGCAGCCGGCCGAGGCCCAGGCGACGAAGCGGCCGAGCGGATTGAGGCCGCGCTTCTCGGCGTCCTTGGCCTCCATCAGCACCACGGCGGCGGCGCCGTCGGAGAGCTGGCTGGCATTGCCGGCGGTGATGAACTTGCCCGGGCCCTTGACCGGCTCGAGCTTGGCGAGGCCCTCCAGCGTAGTCTCGGGGCGGTTGCACTCGTCGCGATCGACCACGTAGTCGACGATCGACTCGGCCTTGGTCGCCTTGTCGACCACCTTCATCTTGGTCTTCATCGGGACGATTTCGTCCTTGAACTTGTTGGCCTGCTGCGCGGCGGCCATGCGGCGCTGCGACTCCAGCGAATACTCGTCCTGGTATTCGCGGCTGAGCTTGTAGCGCTCGGCCACGATGTCGGCGGTATCGATCATCGCCATGAAGATGTCGGGCGCGGTCTTGAGCAGGTCCGGATCGATCGATTCCTTCGGCGAGCCGCCGCCGGGAATCGAGATGCTCTCGACGCCGCCGGCGACGATGCAATCGGAGCCGTCGGAACGGATCGAGTTGGCGGCCATCGCGATGGTCTGCAGGCCCGACGAGCAGAAGCGGTTCACCGAGACGCCCGCGGTCGACTTCGGCAGGCCGGCGAGCAGCGCCGCCTGGCGGCCGATGTTCGGCGCGCCATGCGCGCAATTGCCGAGATAGCAATCCTCGACATATTCCTTGTCGACGCCGGCGCGGTCGACCGCGTGCTTGATGGCGTGCGCGGCGAGCGACATCGGCGGGGTGATGTTGAATCCGCCACGGCCGGACTTCGCCAGGCCGGTGCGCGCGTAGGAAACGATTACGGCTTCACGCATTGTTTTCTCCCTCTGAGATGACGGTCATTGTGGCGCGTCGTGACCCGTTCGTACACATTTTTCGGCAGGCGCAACAGCAATACCGGACGTCCCGGAACGACAAACGCCGCCTCCGGGACCGGAGACGGCGTCATGTTCCGCAGATCGGAATTTGGATATGCTTGAGCGGTATCTTTGTTCGTCACGTCCGGGCGCGTCCCGGACGACGAGAACCGCTCAAACAACGTTTAAAACATCGGCGCCTTGAAACGTCGGCGGCTCAGAACGTCAGTGCCTCAGAACGTCAATGCCTTGGCCTGCTTCACCTGCGGCAGCGTCTGTACCTTGGCGAGCAGCTCCGCCGGCACCGCGCCGTCGACCTCGACCAGCGCAATGGCGTCGCCGCCCTGCTTGACGCGTCCGAGATGGAAGGTCGCGATATTGATTTTCGCATCACCCAAGAGGCTCGCGAACGCGCCGATGAAGCCCGGCTTGTCCTCGTTGGTCACGTAGATCATCGACTTGCCGAACTCGGCGTCGACGCGGATGCCCTTGATGTCGACGAGACGCGGCTTGCCGTCAGCGTAGACGGTGCCGGACACCGAACGCTCCTGACGCTCGGTGGTGACGGTGACCGTGATCAGGCTTTCATAGTCGCTCTGCGCGGCGCGGACGACCTCGTCCACCACCATGCCGCGCTCCTTGGCGACGACCGGCGCCGAGACCACGTTGACCTCGCCCAGCATCGGGCGCAACAGGCCCGACAGCACCGCCGAGGTGATCGCCTTGATCTTCATTTCGGCGACGTGGCCCTCATAGGTGATCTCTGTCTTGAGGATGCCGCTCTCGGTGAGCTGGCCGGCGAACGAGCCGAGCTTCTCGGCGAGCTCGATGAACGGCTTCAGCTTCGGCGCCTCTTCCGCCGTGATCGAGGGGAAGTTGACCGCGTTGGAGATCGCGCCCGACAACAAATAGTCCGACATCTGCTCGGCGACCTGCAACGCGACGTTTTCCTGCGCCTCGGTGGTGGAGGCGCCGAGATGCGGGGTGCAGATCACGTTGGGATGGCCAAACAGCACGTTCGAGGTCGCCGGCTCCTCGACGAACACGTCGAAGGCCGCGCCCGCGACATGCTTGGAATTCAGCGCGTCGACCAGCGCCTGCTCGTCGACCAGGCCGCCGCGCGCGCAGTTGATGATGCGCACGCCCTTCTTCATCTTGGCGATCGCGGCCGCATCGATCACGTTGCGGGTCTTCTCGGTCAGCGGCGTGTGCAGCGTGATGAAATCGGCGCGCTTCAAGAGATCGTCGAGCTCGACCTTCTCGACGCCGATGTCCTTGGCGCGCTCCGGCGACAGGAACGGATCGAACGCGATCACCTTCATGCGCAGGCCGAGCGCGCGGTCGGCGACGATCGTGCCGATATTGCCGCAGCCGATCACGCCGAGCGTCTTGGCGGTGATCTCGACGCCCATGAAGCGGTTCTTCTCCCACTTGCCGGCCTGGGTCGAGGCGTCGGCCTGCGGAATCTCGCGCGCCAGCGCCAGCATCAGCGTGATCGCGTGCTCGGCGGTCGTGATCGAATTGCCGAACGGCGTATTCATCACGATGATGCCCTTGGCGGTCGCGGCCGGGATCTCGACATTGTCGACGCCGATGCCGGCGCGGCCGATCACCTTGAGCCTGGTCGCCTTCTCGATGAGCTTGGCGGTCGCCTTGGTGGCCGAGCGGATCGCGAGACCGTCGTAATTGCCGATGATCTCGGCGAGCTTTTCCTTGTCCTTGCCGAGGTTGGGCTGGAAGTCGACCTCGACGCCGCGATCCTTGAAGATCTGGACGGCGGCGGGAGACAGCGCGTCGGAAATCAGAACTTTGGGTTTTGTCATCTCGATTGTTCCTTTGCCCTGCCGCGGGCGGGTCTCCTGGACCGATCTGGTGAAGTCTCTGATCACTTCTCCCTCTCCCCGCTCTTGCGGGGAGAGGGTTGGGTGTGAGGGCAGCCACGAGCGAGGAACAAGCCGAAAGGGCCCCTCACCCGGATCGCTCAGGCGCGCAATTGCGCTGCCGAGCGATCCGACCTCTCCCCGTAAGAACGGGAAGAGGTGACAAGAGAAAGCTTATGCCGCCTTGAGCAACGCTGCCTTGGTCTCGGCAAACGCCCAGTCGATCCACTGCGTCAGCAGCTCGACATCCTTGGCTTCGACGGTGGCGCCGCACCAGATCCGCAGACCCGCCGGCGCATCGCGGTAATACGCGAAGTCGAAGCCGGCGTTCTCCTTCTCCACCAGCGCGACCAGCTTCTTGCAGAAGTCGGCCTGTGCGTCTGATGGAAGCGAGGTGATCGCGGGATCGGTGAACTTGAGGCACACCGAGGTGTTGGAGCGGATCGCGGGATCCTTGGCCAGGAAGTCGATCCACGGCGTCTTCGCCTTCCAGTCGGCGAGCGCCTTGGTGTTGGCATCGGCGCGGGCGATCAGCGCCTTCAGGCCGCCGATCGACTTCGCCCAGTTCAACGCATCGAGATAGTCCTCGACGCAGAGCATCGACGGCGTGTTGATGGTCTCGCCTTCAAAGATGCCCTGGTTGAGCTTGCCGCCCTTGGTGAGGCGGAAGATCTTCGGCAGCGGCCAGGCCGGCTTGTAGGTCTCGAGCCGTTCCACCGCGCGCGGCGACAGGATCAGCATCCCGTGCGCGGCTTCACCGCCGAGCGCCTTCTGCCAGGAGAAGGTGACGACATCGAGCTTGGCGAAATCGAGCGGCTGCGCGAAGGCGGCCGAGGTCGCGTCGCAAATCGTCAGGCCTTCGCGATCCGCGCTGATCCAGTCAGCGTTCGGCACGCGCACACCCGAGGTGGTGCCGTTCCAGGTGAAGACGATATCCGACTTCGGATCGACCTTGGAGAGATCGGGGATTTCACCATAAGCCGCATTGAGCTTGGTGACGTCCTTCAGCTTCAATTCCTTGACGATATCGCTGACCCAGCCCTCGCCGAAGGATTCCCAGGCGAGCGTGGTGACGGGCCGCGCGCCGAGCAGCGACCATAGCGCCATCTCGACCGCGCCGGTGTCCGACGCCGGCACGATGCCGATCTTGTAATCGGCGGGCACCTCAAGCACCTCGCGCGTCAGTTCGATCGCGAGCTTGAGCTTGGCCTTGCCGACTTTCGCACGATGCGAGCGGCCGAGGGCGGCGTCCTTGAGATTGTTGGGGTTCCAGCCGGGGCGCTTGGCACAGGGGCCGGAGGAAAAATGCGGCACTTCAGGCCGCGAAGCGGGCTTCGCTGCAGTCATAATCTACCCTTCCAGATAGCTGCCTCTCGGTGGGGAGAGGTTTCCCGCGGTCGGGGATAGTGGAAAGGTACCCAAACGTCAAGAAAGTTCGGACTCGTCTGGAACAATCCGGGCATCACGGCTGATTGATGGGGCGTTCTCGACCTGCTGGATCGTCTCCTGATCGAGCAAATCTGCCGCCAGAGTCATGATCTTAACCGCCCTGCGCCGGCTCGATACTTTCAGAATGCGCTTCTCGCCGGCCTGCACAATGTATTCGTTGCCGACCCGCACGATCGAATAATCCGACATTCCAATCCCCAGTTGCCCGCCGCCCCGTGGGAGACGTCCGACATACCGGACTCGTTCCGACCCGTAAAATCACGGAGACCGGCTTAGTTTATTGGCTGTTAACCGGATCGCAGACTATCCGCTGCTGCAGGTATTGCCCGGTAGATGGCACAACTTCTTGCACGCGTTTCAAAAGCGAATCGTCATCCCGACATGGCTGCGCGCGAACCCGAGCCTTTCATAGAAGCGCTGCGCATCGACCCGCGTCTGATGCGTCAGCAGCTCGACGAGCATGCAGCCTCGCGCGCGCGCTTCCGTGACCGCCCACTGCACGAGCTTCTCGCCGATGCCGCGGCTGCGGCAATGCCTTGCGACGCGAACGTCCTCGAGCAGGCCGCGCGAGCCGCCCTGCGAGCTGATGCCCGGCAGAACCGCGAGTTGCAGACAGCCGACGACGACGCCGTCCCCGTCGACGGCGACGACGAGCTGCAAATTGGGATCGCGCTCGACCCGCGCGAAGGCCTCGTAATAGCTTTGCGGCAGCGGATCCTCGATCCGCTCGCGCGCACTGCCGAGCGGATCGTCCGCAAGCATGCCGACGATGGCGGCGACGTCTTCGCGGCGAGCGCGGCGGATCGTGATGGATGAAGCTTCAGTCATGGCGGCATTCACCTGAGGTCAGCGGACCGGCGGCAGCGCGAGCACGCGCTCGGCATCGGCGATCCAGCGACGGATCACGGGATAGCGCGCGAGTTCGAGGCCGCCATCCTCCGCGACACGGGTATAGGCGAGCAGCGAGACGTCGGCGAGCGAGAACGCGTCTCCGACCAAAAATTGCGTCCCCGCAAGATGCCGCTCCAGATGATCGAGCGCGACATAGCCGCGCTTGACGAGGTTCGGATCGATCTCCGAGATGGCCTTGCCGAGATACACGGCCTGAAAGCGGCAGACGGCCACATAAGGCTCGTGGCTGTTCTGCTCCCAGAACATCCAGGCATCCATCTGCGCCGCGCGATAGGGATCGCTCGGGATCAGGTCGCTGCCGCGCGCGAGATAGCGGATGATGGCGTTGGATTGTGCCAGCGTGCGGCCGTCATCCAGCTCCATCGTCGGCACCTGGCCCCAGCCGTTTCGCTTGAGGAATTCCGCGGTCCGGCTGCCGCCCTTCATGGTGTCGATCTCGACCCATGTGTACGGCAGCGCCAGCCTGTCGCACACCCATTTCACCTTCAGGCAGTTGCCTGAATTGGCGTCGCCGTAGATTTTCATGTGATCGCGCTCCGCACCGTGTGGCGACAGAGCAGCAGTCGCTCCCCGGTCTGTCAACCGTCGCCGGCTACGGCAGCGGCGATCAGAACTTGTAGCCGGCGCCGACCCGGAAGCTGTTCATGTCGACGGCGATATTCTTGACCGCCGCGAAGCGCACATATTCCCACTCGCCGCGGAGAAACAACCCGCCGACCACGCAATATTCAAGCCCGAGGCCCGCGGTCCAGCCGACCGCATAGTTGTTCACCCGCTGCTCCGTCTGGGCGGCGCTCCCTGAGCCCAGGTAGTCGTTATGCTGAATTGTAACGGTGTTGTTGCCGACCGTCTGGGTCTCGGCCCAGGCATCGTACTTGTCAAACGACACCGTCGCCGAACGCGACACGGACATGCGTCCCACCGCAACACCGCCGAACATGTAAGGCAGGAAGTTGCCTGCCGCCCATCCGGCGCGTCCGCGGAAGGTCGTGACATCCTTGACCTGCAAGGCGGCGCTCCCCGACAACGTGGTGTTGTAGGTGTAGGTGTGCCCGCTCGGAGGAGTCTCGCCCTTGGGATTCACGATCTGCCGCGTCATCGAGTCGCCCGCCGAACTTTCGAGGCCGTTCAGGTAATTGTAGTTGGCCTCGACGCCGAGCACGACGTCGTCCCATTGCCAGTTGCGGCCGACGAACGCGCCGAACCCGTTGCTCTGCGCATGGTTCTTCGGCAGCAGGGCCCAACCCGAAACCGGGTCGGCCAGAACGCTCTCGCGCAGCATGAAGGAGGTCATCGCGCTTGGCGCGTGGCTGAAATCGATGTCGCCGGAGGAATAGCCGATCTGGCCGCCGACGTACCATCCTTCCCAGTTCCCGCTCCTGCTCGGTGCATCGACATAGGAGCCGCGCAGGATCGGAAAGTCCGGCAGGTCGGCAGCCTGCGCGCCGGTCACCGTTCCAATCGTCATCGCCGCCAGCACCAACCTACGCATTGCAACGCTCCATCCACCGCACCGATTTCGCGTTGATCATCGCCTGTTAACCTTAACCAATCGTTGTCGCCGCCCGTTTTCGAGCACGCAAGGTGCAGAAGTGCGCGACATGACGCGGCAAGTTCGCGACATGACGCGGCAAAGAAAAACGGCGCGGGATGGTCCCGCGCCGTTGCAATCGTTAACCGTGAAGGCCCGAAATTAACCCTTGCGGATCAGCGGCGGCGGAGGCGGCGGCGGCACGTCGCAGCACGGCAAGTTGAAGCGCACGCCGAGCTTCACGTCCTGCGAGGTGATGTCGCGGTACTGGAAGCTCGAGGGACCGGCCGGCGTGCCGTCGAAGAAGTGACCTTGGCCGTGGGCGGCAGTGCCCATGTCGAGGTAGCGATAGGCCAGTTCAACCGTGAAGTTGTTGGTGACCTTGTAGGCGACACCGGCATGCAGCGCCCAGGCGAAGTTGGTCTTGGTGGCGCCATCGGCGATGAAGGAGCTGGTGAGGCCCGACCCGCTCGGGAACGTCGCGACGTCGGAGAAGGCCGAGGTCTTGATCGTCGCGGCACCGACACCGGCACCGATGAACGGGGTCAAACAGCCCCAGGTGCCGAGATCAGCGTAGACGTTGACGAGGCCAACCCAGCTCTGGATGCCGCCATGATAGGCGTCGCTCAGCGGGCTGGGCCCGGGGAACGTGAAGAAATCGGTGCCATTGAAGCTCACCTTCGAGCGATACTCACCGGTGATGTCGGCGCGGAACCAGCTGTTGAACTGATAGCCGACGCCGATGCCGTAGAGCACGCCGCCGTCGAAGCCGTGGCCATACTGGTTGAAGGCGGTGCCGGCCGGCAGTGTGTCGTAGGCGTTGACGTGCAGCTTGGCCTGGGTGTTGGTCATGCCGATGTCGCCGCGCAGATACCAGCCGCCGAAATCCTGGACCGGCGGAGGAGCATACGCCATCGGAGGCGGCGGCATGATGGGCATGTCGGCGGCGAACGCCGCCGAGGACAACAGAGATGCCGCACCGGCGGCAATCAGGGTCTTTACGCTACGCATTGGCTTCGTCCTTTTGGGCCAAGTGAGGCGACACGAAAGCCCCACGTCTGAAACTCACGGCCCGGACGATGGCAGGAAATGTTTAAGCGGCACTTAACCCTAATTTTTAAGGTTGATTTTCTCTCACCTTTCTCTGCGGCTGTCGCTTATGGGTCCATAAATGACGCAGGTTGGCGACGAAACATCGCGATCCCGCCACAAGTGCTAATGAAGCGTTGACGCATCCGCGCCGTTCGCAAGGCACGCGAGCCGGGTGTGTTAGCGAATGCTTAACGCGGGCGTCGCGTCCGCGGCCGAGCGTTCAGCGCACGGCCTGCGGCATCCTCGGCAGGAACACCGCGAGCAGGCCGATCGCCGGCAGGAAGGCGCACAGCTGATAGACGAAGGCGATCGAGGTGTGGTCGGCGAGCTTGCCGAGCACGGCGGCGCCGAGACCGCCGATCCCGAAGGCGACGCCGAAGAACACGCCAGAGATCATGCCGAAGCGATGCGGCATCAATTCCTGCGCGAACACGATGATCGCCGACGTCGCCGACGAGATGATCAAACCGATCACCACCGTCAGCACGGCGCTGGCGAACAGGCCGGCATAGGGCAGCGCCAGCGTGAACGGCAGCGCGCCGAGGATCGAGAACCAGATCACGTATTTGCGGCCGAAGCGGTCGCCGAGCGGACCGCCGATGAATGCGCCCGCGGCATTGGCGGCAAGGAAGACGAACAGATAGAGCTGCGCCGCCTGCGTCGAGACGCCGAACCGGTCGATCAGATAGAAGATGTAATAGCTCGACAGGCTCGAGACATAGAGCTGCTTGGAGAACAGCAGCGCGACCAGCACGATGAGCGCGATCTTCACGCGCCGCTGATCCGGATGGTCGGGATGCCGCGCGATGGCGGCCGTCTTCTTGCCCGATATCTGCGGCTTGTACCAGACGCCGATGCGCCAGAGGATCACGATGGCAAGGAACGCGATCGAGGAGAACCAGGCGATCGAGGGCTGGCCGAACGGCACCACGATCAGTGCTGCGAGCACCGGTCCCATCGAGGTGCCGAAACTGCCGCCGAGCTGGAACACCGATTGCGCGAAGCCGTAACGTCCGCCTGACGCCAGCCGCGCGATGCGCGACGATTCCGGGTGGAACACTGCGGAGCCGAGGCCGACCAGCGAAGCCGCGATCAGGATGACAGCATAGGTGTGCGCAATGCTGAGCAGCAGCAGCCCGAAGAAGGTGAAGCCCATGCCGATCGCAAGCGAGAACGGCTGCGCCTTCTTGTCGGTGAAATGTCCGACCAGCGGCTGCAGCAGCGACGCCGTGAACTGGAACGCCAGCGTGATCATGCCGATCTGCGCGAAGTCGAGCGCGTAATTGTCCTTCAGGATCGGATAGACCGAAGCGATCAGCGACTGCATCGTGTCGTTGAGGAAGTGCGAGAAGCTGATGCCCGCAAGCACGACATAGGCCGGTCCCGCAGCGGCGGCGACCTTCGCGGCCGTCAGCTCCGGCACCGGCACCGGCTCGCCCAGCGCCTGTTTGCTCACGACGGGTTTGTTCAATGCAGCATTCCCGGACAGATTCGCAAAAATACCTCCGTGTCGTACGACGCGGAGGTGAGGCAAACCAGTTGCGTTAGCCGATGGCAGCGATGCGCGGTGTGGCCAGCCGGCGGCCAAACTCTATCCCCGTCACCCTGAGGAGCGCCAACGGGTCCGCGCAAAGCGCGGCCCGATGACAGGCTCCGCGCGTCTCGAAGGGTCGACGGCCCGGCGCTCGCCAAATTGCGACAATGGGCCGTGCATCCTTCGAGACGCGCGCAAGGGCGCGCTCCTCAGGATGACGGATCACGAGCTGACGAGGCCGGACGGAGCTTATGCCGCAGCGGCGTGGCCGAGTGCGCTGACGATGTTGTCGACGACCTCTTCCACCAGGATACGATCGTCGCCCTCGCCCATGACGCGGATCACCGGCTCGGTGCCGGAGGGGCGGATCAACAGACGGCCATGGCCGTTGAGGCGCTTCTCGCCGTCGGTGATCGCGGACTTGACCTCGGCGTCGTCGAGCGGCTTGCCGCTGCGATAGCGCACGTTCTTCAGGATTTGCGGCAACGGGTCGAAACGCCGGCAGATCTCCGACACCGGGCGGCGCAGCTTCTGCACCACGGCCAGCACCTGCAGTGCCGCGACGAAACCGTCGCCGGTCGTCGAATAGTCCGACATGATGATATGGCCCGACGGCTCGCCGCCGAGATTGTAGCCGCCGCTCAGCATCTGCTCGAGCACATAGCGGTCGCCGACCGGCGTGCGGACCATCTGCAGCCCGAGCCCCTGCAGGAAGCGCTCCAGCCCGAGATTGGACATCACGGTCGTGACGATGCCGGGCTTGGCGAGGCGCCCTTCTTCCTTCCAGCTCTGCGCGATCACCGCGAGCAGCTGGTCACCGTCGACGATGTGGCCGCGCTCGTCGACCAGGATGACGCGATCGGCATCGCCGTCGAGCGCAATGCCGATGTCGGCGCGCATCTCGCGCACCTTCCGCGACAGCGCTTCCGGCGAGGTGGAGCCGCATTCCTTGTTGATGTTGAAGCCGTCGGGTTCGACCCCGATCGGCACCACGTCGGCGCCGAGCTCCCACAGCGCTTCCGGCACCACCTTGTAGGCGGCGCCGTTGGCGCAATCGACCACGACGCGCAGGCCGTCGAGCGAGAGATCGCGCGGCAGCGTGCGCTTGGCGAATTCGATGTAGCGGTCATGGACGCCGTCGATGCGGCGGGCGCGGCCGAGGCTCGCGCTCTGCGCCAGGCGGCGGTCGAGCGATTCGTCGAGCAGCTGCTCGATCTGCTTCTCGACATCGTCCGACAGCTTGAAGCCCTGCGGGCCGAACAGCTTGATGCCGTTGTCTTCGAACAGATTATGCGACGCCGAGATCATGACGCCGAGATCGGCGCGCATCGACTTGGTGAGCATCGCGATCGCCGGGGTCGGCATCGGGCCGACCAGCAGCACGTCCATACCGACCGAGGTGAAGCCCGCGACCATGGCGTATTCGATCATGTAGCCGGACAGCCGCGTGTCCTTGCCGATCACGACGCGATGGCGATGGTCGCCACGCTGAAACACCAATCCCGCGGCCTGCCCTACCTTGAGCGCGAGCTCCGGCGTGATCAGTCCATTGGCGCGGCCCCGAATTCCATCGGTCCCGAAATATTTGCGGCTCATGTAACCCCCAACACGGACCTCTCGAACCACCCGGCGAGAGAGTCCTGAACGCCTACCAGTCTAGCGTGCATCGGCCTTATAGACTGCCAGGCGCTAAAAGGACTTCAAAAAATATGATGAATCATTACCGGGGCTAAACCCCGTGCCTCTACATTAAGGCACTGAAAGATATAACATTATTACTCTTTCGGCAACCTGGGGAACGAACGTCGTCCCTACCCTTTGCCGGTGCGCTTGACGTGCTGGTCACCCTTGGTAGGGGCCGGCTGGGTGACATTGACGGGGTCGGAACCGGGAAACGTCTCCTCCAGCCCCTCCTCCAGGGCCTCGTCGAGCCGGCGCTTCTCGGTGTTCTCGTCTGCTTTTGCTTTCGGTTTGGAGCCTGATTGGGTCATCGCGCTCTCCCATCCGTCTTCGATTTGGCAGGCCTCCCATCCATGCTAGATGACGGCAAGATCGAACACCCGCAAGACTTGCTGCCTAAAACAAGGCTCGCGATATCGAACTTGCGACACAGAAGAAGGGCCGGGACCGTCCATGAAGCACATTACCTGCATCGAAGATCTGCGCCAGCTGCACAAGCGCCGGGTGCCGAAGGCGTTTTTCGATTATGCGGACCGCGGCTCCTACACCGAGGACACGCTGCGCGCGAATTCGGAAGATCTGCAGCAGATCAAGTTCCGCCAGCGCATCCTGGTCGATGTGTCCAAGCGCACCCTGGCGACCACGATCCTCGGCGAGCCGGCCGCGATGCCGCTGATCCTGGCGCCGGTCGGCCTGCTCGGCATGCAGCATGGCGACGGCGAGATCTATGCCTGCCGCGCCGCGCAGGCGGCCGGCATTCCCTTCACCCAGAGCACGATGTCGATCTGCTCGATCGAGGACATCGCCGCCGCCGTCGACAAGCCGTTCTGGTTCCAGCTCTACGTCATGAAGGACCGCGGCTTCATCAAGTCGCTGATCGAGCGCGCGATCGCGGCGAAATGCTCGGCGCTGGTGTTGACCGTCGACCTGCAGGTGATCGGCCAGCGCCACCAGGACATCAAGAACGGCATGACGGTGCCGCCGGAATGGTCACTGTCGAAGCTGATCGACTTCGCGACCAAGCCCGCCTGGGTGTCAGGCGTGCTGCAAGGCAAGCGCCGTACCTTCGGCAACATTGCCGGCCACGTCAAAGGCACCGAGGATCTGACGAAACTGTCGGAATGGACCGCCTCGCAGTTCGACACCTCGCTGAACTGGAAGGACATCGACTGGATCCGCAGCATCTGGCCGGGCAAGCTGATCCTCAAAGGGATTCTCGACGTCGAGGACGCCGAGCTTGCCGCCAAGACCGGCGCGCAGGCGATCGTGGTCTCCAACCATGGCGGCCGCCAGCTCGACGGCGCGCCGTCCTCGATCGAGGTGCTGCCGGAGATCGTCGATGAGGTCGGCTCGAAGCTCGAGATCATGTTCGACGGCGGCATCCGCACCGGCATGGACGTGATGCGGGCGCTGGCGCTCGGCGCGAAGTCCTGCATGATCGGCCGCGCCTATGCCTATGGCCTCGGCGCCGGCGGCCAGGCCGGCGTCGCCAAGGCGATCGAAATCCTGGGCAAGGAGCTCACCACCACGATGGGACTGTGCGGCGTCAACACCATCGCCGAGATCGACGATCACGTGCTGGCGGTGTAGCCGCCGGCGCTATTATCGTAGCCCGGATGAAGCGAAGCGTAATCCGGGTCTTTCTTCGTGGATAGAGTTGCCCCGGATTGCGCTGCGCTCCATCCGGGCCACGCAATCTTCGTCGTCCCGGGCAAGCGAAGCGCGACCCGGGACCCATAACCACCGATGGCCGTCGTTTCGCAGCGCTGCGAGCGACAGCGCGCTTCAACAACTCAACCCGGTGGTTATGGGTCCCTGCTTTCGCAGGGACGACAGCGGAGCCTGTTCAGCATCACATCGGCGGCGCAATCCCGTCGCGGCCGACATTGACGCGGTTGGCTTCCAGCGTGCCGTCGTCCTTCTTCAGCGCACCGAAGATGATGATCTTGGCGCCCGGCTTCAGCTCCGACTTGTCGCCGGCGACGAAGGTGACGACCGGGGTGTCCGGCGGCACCACGACTTTCTTCTCGCCGTCCTTGTACTTCACCGTGATGTTCTGGCCGTCGGTGCCCTTCACGGTCTCGGCGACGGTGGCGTTGGTCATGGTCGAGTTGGCGCGCAGGTCCCACGGGCGGAAGCCCTCGGCGGCGCCGCGCTGGTTCTCCGGGAAGATGTGAACCGCGATCGCCTTCTGCGTTCCGTCGGGTTCGGGCATCGCGGTGACGCCGATGTAGGAACCGGGCTTGATCTCCGACAGATCGGTCTTGGCGACGCCGAACACCGCGACGTTGTCGGTGGTCCGCACCTTCATGTCGGCGCCGTCGCGCGACTTGATCGACAGCATGGCGCCGTCGACGGCCTCGATGGTGCCGCGGATGCGCACCGCCGGCGGCTGCTGCGCGGATGCAGCCGAAGCAAAGGCAACAAGAAGCAATGCGGCGAACAGCGTCGATTTCGGCATGGTGTCCCTCATGGGTTTGGCTGGCGAATCAGGGAACACCGGGGAGTTGAAGGTATTCCGTGCGGCTACCTCCCGTTCGCGGGAAAGGTGACCGTTCAACAACTACGGACCGGATGAGGGGGCCGTTACTGCGATAACGGACAGGTGATGCGTTTGCATGTTGTGCCGTAGCCCGGATGGAGCGGAGTGCAATCCGGGGACCGCCTTCCTGGGAAGATTCCCGGATTTCGCTCCGCTCCATCCGGGCTACACGCTGCGCGTCACATCGGCGGCGTAAGCCCGTCGCGGCCGACGCTGACGCGATCGGTCTCAAGCGAGCCGTCCGGCAGTTTCTTCATGAAAGCGATGACCTTGGCGCCGGCCTTCAGGTCCGCCTTGTCGCCGGGAACATAGGTCACGACCGGCGTATCGGGTGCGACCTCCACCTTTTTCTCGCCGTCCTTGTATTTGACCAGCAATGTGTGGCCGTCATTGCTCACGACGGATTGCGCGACGGTCGCATTGGTCATGCTGCTGTTCGGCTTCAGATCGTAGGGCCGCGAGCCTTCGCCGGTGCCGCGCATGTTCTCCGGGAAGACATGCACCTCGACCGCCTTCGGCGTGCCGTCGGGGCCGGGCACGGTGGTCGTGCCGATGAAGGAACCGACCTTGATGTCGGACAGCGCGACCTTGGTGAGACCGAGCACCACCATGTTGCCTGCCATGTGCAGCTTGACGTCCTCGCCGCTGCGCGACTTCACCGCGAGCGTGTCGCCGTCGACGCTCTCGACGGTTCCCCGCACCCGGGTCGGCGTCGGCGGCTGCTGCGCGAGCGCGTAGAGCGTGGACACCGTCACCATCGCAAGCGCGATGAACGGCCGAATGAGATGAGAGCGGCTGGCAGGCATGACTGATCTCCGGGAGGGAACGCGGGGGGACTAACACCAGACCCCGTTCCGGAGATGCTATTCCAGGCCTCAAGTCTTTGTGAGATCGGCTTCAACAAGCGCACGCAGTTCCGGCGTGACCTGCGGACGCCGCCCGAACCACAATTCGAAACCGCGCACCGCCTGGTGCAGCAGCATGCCGAGTCCATCGGCGGTCTTCAGACCACGCGCCTCTGCCGCCGCAAGCAGCGGCGTCACCAGCGGCACATAGACGAGGTCGGAGACAACCGCGCCCTGCGGCAGCAGGCCGACATCGACCTCGAGCGCGGGCTGACCATGCATGCCGAGCGAGGTGGTATTCACCAGCAGGCCGGCGCGCGGCAGCAGCCCATCAACCTTGTCCCAGGTCGCGGGATGAACCCGCGCGCCGAATTGCCCGGCCAGCGCGCGGGCGCGATCGATGCTGCGGTTGACCAGATGCACGCGCGCGATGCCGCGCTCGATCAGGCCGAACACCACCGCACGGGCCGCGCCGCCGGCGCCGAGCACCAGCGCGTCCTCCGTCTTGTCCCAGCCGGGCGCGCAGGCGTCGAGATTGTTGATGAAGCCTTCGACATCGGTGTTGGTCGAGCGCAGCTCGCCATCGGCGAACCACAGCGTGTTGGCGGCGCCGACGGCACGGGCGCGCTCATCCGGTGCCGACAGCGCCAGCGCGCGCTCCTTGTGCGGAATGGTGACGTTGGCGCCGACGAAGCCGCGCAGCGACAGGCGAAACAGGAAATCCTTGAAATCCTCCGGCGGCACCGCCTCGATCACATAGCCGCCCTCGATGCCGAGCGTGCGCAGCCAGTAATGATGGATCAACGGCGAGCGGGAATGCGCGGCGGGCCAGCCGATCAGGCACGCGGCGCGGGTTTTGCTTGAGGACGTCATGATGGTGACATCGGCCAAGGCAGGCGCGCTGTCAATCCGTCTGCTTCGCGGTTGCGGCAACCAGCGCGCTGAGGGCGAAGGCGGCGCCTGCGGCAAACCAGATCGCGGTGAGATTGATCCAGCCGTAGGCAAATGCGCCGGCGAGCGCGCCCGCAACCAGCGCCGCCCACAGCAGGATGTTGGGCAGCCAGGCCCAGCCGGCACCGCCGGTCAGCGTGGCGGCGATCAGCTGGCCGGCCTTGACCAGCGCGCCGGTGACATAGGTCAGGCCGAGCCCGGCCCCGCCTGCCAGCTGGAATACGGCATTCTCGAGCCCCATCGCCAGCACGATGGCGGCGATCGCGGCATTCGGCAGGCCATAGGCATAGGCCAATGCCGCTGCCGCGAGCAGCAATGCCTCGACGAGCAGGATCAGGGGCTGGCGATGCGCCAGCGGGCTCAGCACGATCAGGCTGCCGGCCGCAGCCCCCGCGACGAACAGCACGATCAGCACCAGTGCTTCCAGCGCGTGCTGCCAATGCCCCTCGGCCAGCGTCACGCCGAGCCGCGTCGAGTTGCCGCTCATGAAGGAGACGAACAGCCCGCCGAGATGCAGATAGCCGATGCCGTCGACATAGCCGGCCAGCGCGCTGAGCGCGCAGGCCAGCGCCAGGTTACGGCGGGATTCAAGCATGACGGTGGGATTCGCTCCCGGTGTTCAGAACGACAATGTTCATGAAAGCAGTCGGCTTGGGAAGGAAGGGAGCGAAGCAAAGCAGCGTCGTCCGTCATTCCGGGATGGTCCGAAGGACCAGACCGAAGGTGCGCAATTGCGCACCGGGGAATCTCGAGATTCCGGGTTCGATGCTAACGCATCGCCCCGGAATGACGGAGTGCCATCAGGCCGCGTCGCGATGCGCGGCGATGATCTGGTCGGCGGCGCGGCCCGTCACTTCGGCCATGCGGTCGAACTGGCGGGTGAAGGTGCCGGCGCCGGCGGTGGCGGAGCGCAGTTCGACAATCAAGTCGCCGATCTCCGATTCCGGCATCGTGGCGCGGACGCAATCCCAGCCGATCCAGCCGTCGCGGGTGTCGAAGCCGAGGATCTGGCCCGCGGCGCGCCGACAGGATCGCGTTGATCTTGGCGGTGGCGTCGGTCGGACAGACGATCTCGACCATATGGATCGGCTCCAGCAGCACGGGCTGGCACTGCGGCAACCCTTCGCTGACCCCGATCCGCGCCGCGGTGCGGAACGCGAGGTCGGAGGAATCGACGCTGTGATAGGAGCCGTCGGTCAGCGTGACGTCGACGTCGATCACGGGGAAGCCGAGTGGGCCCCGCGCCAGCGCGTCGACGACGCCCTCTTCCACCGCGCCGATATAGTTGCGCGGCACCGCGCCGCCGACCACTTTCTCGTGGAATTCAAAGCCTGACCCGCGCGGCTTCGGTTTGATGTCGAGCACGACGTCGCCGAACTGGCCATGACCGCCGGACTGCTTCTTGTGCCGGCCGCGCTGCGTGATCGGCTTGCGGATGGTCTCCTGATAGCCGATCGCCGGCGGATGCGATTTGACGTTGACGCCGTAGCGGTCCTTCAGCCGCTCCTGCGCCACGCGCAGATGCATCTCGCCCTGCCCCCACAGCACGGTGTCGTGGGTGCGCGGGTTCTGGATCATCGTCAGCGAGGGATCTTCCTCGTTCAGCCGCAGCAGCGCCTGGCCGAGCTTGACATCGTCCTTGCGGTCGGTCGCGGCAATCGAGATCGACAGCACGGCCGCGGCCGGCTCGACCTTGACCAGCGAGGCCGGCGCCGTCTTGCCGCTCGAGACCGTATCGCCGGTCTTGATCGCATCGAGCTTGCCGAGCGCGACGGTGTCGCCGGCCTCGGCCTGCGGCCGCTTGCTGTCATGCCCGCCCGAGACCGCGAGGATGCCTGAGACGCGTCCGCTCTCGCCGCTTGAGGATTGCAGCGTCGCGCCGTCGTCGAGCCGGCCCGCAAGCACGCGCGCCAGCGACAGCTTGCCGCCGTGCTGCAAGTGCACGGTCTTGAACACGTAGGCCAGCGCATCCTTCTGATCCTTGATGCCGAGCCGATCGGCGGTCTCGGCAACGCCGGGCGCCTCATGGCGCAGCGCCTTCATCAGGCGCAGCACGCCGTTCTCGCGGCTCGCAGCGCCGAGCAGCACCGGACAGATCTGCCCATCGCGCAGTTCGCGGGCGAGATCGTCGAACACGGCATCGCGCGGCGGCTGGATATCCTCCAGCAACTGCTCCATCAGCGCGTCGTCATGGTCGGCAAGCTTCTCCAGCATCGAGAAGCGGGCTTCCTTCTCGCGATCGAGATTGCCGCCCTCGAGCGCCATCACCTCCGACGGCTTGTGCTCGCGATAGACGAAGGCGCGCTCCAGCGCGAGATCGACAAAGCCTTCGATCAGATCACCGTTCCAGATCGGGATCTGGCGCAGCACCAGCGGCACGCGCGAGGCCGGCTGCAGCGTCGCAAGCGTCTCGCGGACGCGCTTGTTGGCGCGGTCGATCTTGTTCAGGAACAGGAAACGGGGAATTCCGAGCTCCTCGAGCTCGCGCAGGATGATCTGCAGCTGCGGCAGCTTTTTCTCGTCGGCTTCGCAGACCACGACCGCGGCATCGACTGCCGGCAACGCTGCACGCATATCGTGCGCGAATTCGATCGAGCCGGGACAATCGATAAAGGTGTAGCTGTCCCCCATAAAGGTGGTGGTGGCGGCGGTCAGGCCTACGCCCATCTTGTGCTGACGCGCCTCGGGGCTGGCATCGCCGACGGAGGTTCCGGCATCGACGCTGCCGGCAGTTTTAATGGCGCCAGTGCGCGCCAGGATCGCTTCCAGAAGTGTGGTTTTACCGCTTTGGAAAGGGCCCACCAATGCGATGCACCGTGGACCTCGGGGACTTCTGACGTCTTGTCCCATTGCCGCCTCCTCGTTTTGGAGCTCGGCCCATGATTGGGTCGGCGACCGTTTATGCTCTGCCTGCGTTTGACATTTGGCAAGCGGGAAAACGTCGCTGCGGTGCGGCGTCGCGGAGGTTTGCAATTCCGAGCCATCGTCCGGACAATTGCATCCGCTGCGTCAGTTCCTTCGCGCAAGTCCCGGAGAAATCTCGCGCCAGCGTGTCGCAAGGTCGAGCAGACGCTGCACGGCGGGCGAGACATCTTCTTCACGCCACGCAATCGTGAGCGGCGCCGTCACCGCCGGCGCGGCCAAGCGGACATACGCCACGCCGCGACCGGTCTGCGCGCGTGCCGCGGCCTCCGGGACGAGCGATACACCGACGCCGGCGGCGATCAGGCCAATCGCGGTTTGCAGATGCAGCACCTCCTGCGCGAGTCGCGGCGTGAATCCGGCGGCTTGGCACGCGGCGACGATCAGGCCGGTGACCGATGGCTCCGGCCGCGCCGGATAGAGCACGAAGGCATCATCGGACAATTCGGCAAGCGCAATGTCGTCCCTCTCGGCAAGCGGATGCGCGCGCGGCAACGCCGCGACATAGGGCTCCTCCAGGATCAGGCGCTGGGCAAGACCCGCCTCCGGCAATAGCGCCGGGCGTGCGAAGCCGACATCGATCCGGCGTCGCCGCAGCGCTTCGGCAATCTCGGCCGCCAGCATCTCGTCAAGCACGAGCTCGACGTCGGGACAGGCGTCGCGATAGCTGCCTATGATATCGGGCAGACCGGCGAACATCGCGGAGCCGACGAATCCGATCGCGAGCTTGCCGGCCTGGCCGCGCCCGACGCGCCGCGTGTCCGCAACCGCGGCCTCGAAATTTGCGAGCAGGGAGCGGGCGCGCGCAAGCAGCAGCTCGCCCGCCTCGGTGAGCCTGACAGGACGGCTATTCCGCTGCAGCAACGTCACGCCGAGTTCGTCCTCGAGCTGACGGATCTGCTGGCTCAGCGGCGGTTGCGCGATGTGCAGCCGCTCGGCCGCGCGGGTGAAGTTCAATTCCTCGCCGAGCGCCACGAAATATCTGAGATGTCGCAATTCCATGCCGTCGGTATAGCACGGCGGCGGGTGCCGTCAGTCATACGCAATAGCTCTGCAACCGTATCGAACGAGTATTGGACCGGACGCGCGAACGCGGACAGCCTGCGACAAAGCAAAGGGAGTCCCCATGACGGCGCTGGAAAAAGCCTTCGCAGAAGCAGCCGCGGCAGGCATTACGCAACAGAAGATCGATATCGGCGATTTGCGCGTCAATGTCGCGCGCTTCGGCAAAGGGCCGCCGCTGCTCCTGCTTCACGGCTGGCCGGAGTTCTGGCTGGTGTGGCGCCCGCTGATGCTGCGCCTCGGCGACAGTTTTGAACTGATCGCGCCCGACTTGCGCGGCTGCGGCGACACCGGCAAGCCGACAACGGGGCCCGATGCGTCCGCCACCGCGGAGCGCCACGCGCTGGATATGTTTGCCGTCATGGACGCGCTCGACTATCAGCGCTTCGGCGTCATCGGCGGCGATCTCGGCGCCTACGTCATGCAGGCGATGTCGCATCGACATCCGCAGCGGCTGATCGGCACGCTCTATCTCTGCACGCCCTATCCGGGCCTCGGCCATCGCTACGGCCAGCCCGGCCACCTGATCGAGGTCTGGTATCAATACTTCCAGCAGCTGCCATGGGCCGCGCAATTGGTCGGAAGCTCGCGCGAGTCATGCCGGCTCTACTTCCGGCATTTCCTCGACCACTGGTCGGGCGACGATCCCGCGGTGTTCGGCGACCTGCTGGAAGCCTATGTCGACAACTTCATGAAGCCGGGCAACATCCAGGGCGGCTTCGACTGGTATCTCTCGTCCGCGCCCAATCGCCGGCTCTGGCTGGAAGGCAAGCTGCCGGCGCAGCCGCGCATCGACGTGCCGTCGCGCTTTCTCTGGGGCCGCCGCGATCCGTTGATCGCGCCCGAATGGTCGGACAGGTTGGGAGACTATTGGAGCGAACCTTCGATCAGGTTCGTCGAGACCGGGCACTATGTTCACGCCGAGGCGCCCGGGATCCTTGCCGAAGAAGCAAGCGGCTTCTTCGGCAAGCTGATCAACCGCACGGGCGCGCGTTAGCGGCCCGGACGCAGCTCCAGGCTCTCGAGGCCGGCGGCGATGTTGATGCCGACCTGGCCCTGCACGCTGAGCGGCTGCAGGGCGATCGTGTTGTCGGAGCCGCCGACCAGCACGTTGCCGCCGACGCCGACACCGAGCGTCGCGCTGCCCTGCGCGCCGGCATAGTTGCCGGAGAGCGCACCCGGCCCGAGCCGCTCCACCGGCGCATAGACGCCCCAGGCCAGCGCCGATTCCTGGGTGATGCCGAGATCGATGCCGACCTTCTGGATGGTCGCGATGTAGCGATCCTCAGGCAGACCATTGGCGCGCAGCACGCAACCGAGATGGGTCACGGAACCGACGATGAAGCCGACGCTCGCGCCGCCGCGGCATTCAAGGACGCCGACCTGCACGCGCTGGATCGGCTGTTGGGCGCTGGCGCTCACGATTGCGGTCAGCGTGGCAATGGCAGCACCGGCGAGGAAAGTGAAGCGACGCATGTTGGGGAGTCTCCGGCTGAGAGGCATGACGCGAGCAGAGAACCGAACGGCGCCGTGTCTGCGGCGCCGTTCGCATCCTATGCCACAACATCGAACGTCCAGCCAGAATTTGTGGTGCCCGGCCACCGATTGTCAGGAGATGTTGCGGCGCTGCTATGTTCCTCGGGGTCCGCCGATTGATCGAGCAACGGACAGCAAACAACAGACAACAAAAAAGAGGCCCGCTTTCGCGGGCCTCTTTGATCGAACACCGACCAGCCTAGAGCGTTTTCGAGCGAAGTGGATACCGGTTCGCGTGAAGAAAACGCGTCAAAACAAAATCTAGTGGTGGTGATGATGATGACGGTGGTGACGATGATGACGGCGCGGACCGCCGTAGGCGACCGGCTCGAGATCGATCCCGGCGATGCCGGCCGCAACGTTGAGGCCGGTCTGGCCCTGCACGCTGACCGGCTGCAGCGCATAGGCATTGTTCGGGCCGCCGAACAGGAAGTTACCGCCGGCGCCGAGGCCGACCGAGGCGTTGACGCCGACGCCGCCGTAGCTGCCGGCCAGCGCACCGCGCGGGAGCTGGGTGGTCGGCGCGCTCACGGCCCAGGCGAGCTGGGTCGTCGCGGTGACGCCAAGGTCGACGCCGATCCGCTTCACGGTCGCAACATAGGGCTCGGGCCGACGGCCGCCGCTCTGAAACACGCATTCGAGGCGCGCGACAGAGCCGACAACGAAGCCGACATTCTCGCCGCCCTGGCATTGCAGGACCCCGGCTTGAACCTGAGGCGCCGCGTTGGCGGTGGCGAACGGCGCCAGCAACGCAAGCGCTGCAAGGGTGAGGGTCGAAAGTCGCATTGAACTGTCTCCGCAAGGTGAACTGAATTTGCGCGGCGGACAGGAAGGAAGGCTCGTGTCCAAAACAAGGCAGCGCGCAAAGACGCCGTAAAAACTTCCCGCGTGTGGCATCGATGTTCGCACACACGCGCGTGAGGTGAGCAGGATGTGATTTGACTCGTCGAATTTACCGGCGCGATTTCAGCGCACAAACAAAAACGCTCCCGCACCAGGTGCGGGAGCGTTTCTTGATTTCGGATCGACCTACCGCAGATTACCGCAGAAGCGCTGGATACGCTTGCAGGCATCCTCGAGATCGGAAGTCTTGGTGGCGTAGGAGATGCGGAACGCGGGTCCGAGCCCGAATGCCGATCCCTGCACCACGGCGACGCCTTCGCTCTCGAGCAATTCGGTAACGAACGCCTCGTCGTTGTCGATCAGCTTGCCCGACGGCGCCTTCTTGCCGATCGTGCCGGCGCAGGACGGATAGACGTAGAACGCGCCTTCCGGCCGCGGGCACTCGATGCCGCTCGCCTGGTTGAGCATCGACACCACGAGGTCGCGACGCTCCTTGAACACCTTGTTGTTCGCGGCGATGAAGTCCTGCGGACCGTTGAGCGCCTCGACCGACGCCCATTGCGCGATCGACGACGGGTTCGAGGTCGACTGCGACTGGATCGTCGCCATCGCCTTGATCAGCTGCGCCGGGCCGCCGGCATAGCCGATGCGCCAGCCGGTCATGCAGTAGGCCTTCGACACGCCGTTCACGGTCAGCGTGCGATCGTACAGGCTCGGCTCGACCTGCGCCGCCGTGGTGAAGACGAAGTCGTCATAGACGAGGTGCTCGTACATGTCGTCGGTCATCACCCAGACATGCGGATGCTTGACCAGCACGTCGGTGATCGCCTTGAGCTCGCTCTTCGTGTAGGCCGAGCCGGTCGGGTTCGACGGCGAGCACAGGATCACCCACTTGGTCTTCGGCGTGATCGCCTTCTCGAGATCTTCCGGACGCAGCTTGAAGCCGGTCGAGGCCGGGCACACCACCGGCACCGACTCGCCGCCGGCGAGCGCCACCATCTCGGGATAGCTGACCCAGTACGGCGCCGGGATGATCACCTCATCGCCCGGATTGATGGTCGCCATCAGCGCGTTGTAGAGCACCTGCTTGCCGCCGGTGCCGACGATGACCTGGTTCGGCTTGTAGGTCAGGCCGTTCTCGCGCGCGAACTTGTTGATGATGGCTTCCTTGAGCTCCGGAATGCCGCCGACATCGGTGTACTTGGTCTTGCCGGCCTCGATCGCGTGGATCGCTGCGAGCTTGATGTTGGCGGGCGTATCGAAGTCAGGCTCGCCGGCGCCGAGGCCGATGACGTTGCGGCCCGCGGCTTTCAGCGCGCGTGCTTTGTCCGTGACCGCGATCGTCGCGGACGGCTTCACACGGTCGAGCGCAGCGGACAGGAAGGCCATTATTATCTCCTGGCAAACGCCGTGAGCCGTAGGGCCACGACTTGATTTGAATGGGATCGCGGCACCCTAGGCCTGTCGCCGCTGCACCGCAAGAAGCTTGGCGGTAAAGCACGAAAACTTTCGCGCATGGCTCGCGGCGCGCGCAATTTTCCGCAAGTTCCGGCGCCGGATGACTCATATCCGGCAAGCCCGCTCCGGTCTTGCCGGAGGGCCCTTCGGCGGCATGCGCCAGCGCGGATTGCTCCGAGGACAATGCCGCGCGGCAACCTGCCTGACAGCGCTAACGGCGGGTCGTCAACGCAGACCGGCGCGTCGTGCCGCCAAGGATGGCGCGTTAAGGTTTGTGAATTTCAGCGCGCCGGCCATGGTCGCGACCTTGGCGATCGACCGGCACCGTGCAGAGCGTCGCGCAGGCGTGATCCGAGTTGTTCTGCCGTGTGGATGGAATCGTTCTGCACGTGTGCAGTGCAGTAGACGTTTCGACTTTTTCCACACTGCAGGGCTTGCGACGCACCCCCGTCAGCATCATTGTTTAGCGGCGTTGCGGTGTGACAGGCCGCGCAATTTTTAAGCGTACCGTCTCCCTGACCGAGTGAACCACGACGCAATGTACAAGCTCTATTCGATGCAGCGCTCCGGCAACAGCTACAAGGTCCGGCTGGCGCTTGCCGTGCTGAACACGCCGTACGAGGCGATCGAGATCGACATCCTGCGCGGCGAGAGCCGCACCCCGGAATTCCTGGCCAAGAATCCGAGCGGCCAGGTGCCGCTGCTCGAGGTCGCCGAGGGCCGCCATCTCGCCGAGTCCAATGCCATCCTCTGGTACGTCGCGATCGGCACGCCGCTGGCGCCGGAGTCGCGGATCGAGCGCGCCGAGGCGCTGCAGTGGATGTTCTTCGAGCAGCACGCGCTGGAGCCGAACATCGGCGCCGCCTATTTCTGGCTGTCGCTGGTCAAGGGCGGACGCGACCTGCAGACGCACGCGCTGGAGGACTGGATGGAGCGCGGCTATGCGGCGCTGCAGGTGATGGAAAATCACCTCAAGGAGCACGCCTATTTCGCCGCCGGACAGCTCACCGTCGCCGACATCGCCCTCTACGGCTACACCCACGTCGCCGACCGCTGCGACTTCGACCTGGCGACCTTTCCGTCGATCCGCGCCTGGCTCAAGCGGGTCGAGCAGACCCCCGGGTTTGTCTCGATGGACTGGCAGCCTGGTACCGAGGCCGAGCCTGAGCCTCGCCTCGCGGCCGGCGTCTGAACGGCCGGGTGTGAATCCAGGGAATAACGGGGAAACTGCCCAAATAACGGGCAAAACTCGCGCCACCGCCGTATTTTAGCCATTTTTGGACGGCGCCGCCGCCGCAATGTTGCCGGTGACAACCGGCAGATTCGCGCGGATGTCGCGAGTGATTCGCTCGCGGCCTGAGGGATTTAGACCATGAAGCGGTGGTCCGGCACGGCAGGCTTCGATGGCCGCCCTGCCCCGGTGGCATCATCCGGGCTGACGAACGCGATCGCCGCGTCGCTCGCGCTCGGCGCGCTGACGTTGTGCTTGGTCGTCGCCGTGACGGTGCTGTCGAGCAACATCACCATGGCAACGGCGATCCCGGCGTAATCAAGCAATTTCCGGTTGGCACCTGATCCGCGGCAAGGCGCGGGAGAGACAGCGGCGCGACATGATGAAGACCCCCGTCGGACTGGTGACCGTGACGCTGTCGGCGGCGATCCTGCTGGCGGCATCGCTCCTGATCGTGACCGGCACGCAAGGCGAAGACCGCGCACGCCCCGCGCATGTCACGACGCCGACCGCCAAGCCGGCCCCGCACCGCTAGCTCAGGCGCAGAGCGCATTAGGTGTTCAGTCCCGAGGTCAAGTGGATGGGATCGATCCTGAAGCGGTTTGGTTCGTCGGCCCATGCTTTGCAGATAGCTTCATAGGGCGTGAGACCACGCAGGGTCTTAAGGCGTCTGGCGAAGTTGTAAGCATCAAGGAAGGCAGCGAGGTGATCTTCCAATTGCTCGTGGGTCTCGTAGTGGTATCGCCGGACGGTTGCCTCCTTGAGCGTGCGGTTCATTCTCTCGACCTGACCGTTAGTCCAAGGATGATTGGGCTTGGTCAGGCGATGCTCGATGCTGTGTCCCAGGCAGGCCCGGTCGAAGGGATGGCCGCGCCAGCTTGCAGTGGCGCCATCACGATTCTTAGGCAGGTCGGCGAACTGGATACCGTTGTCGGTCAGTACAGTGTGGATCCGGAAAGGGACGGCCGCCACCAGTTCTTCGAGGAAGGCCCTGGCTGCTGCACCCGTGGCCTTCTTCACCAGCCGGGCGAAGGCGTATTTGGCGGTCCGGTCCACCGCCACGAAGAGATAGAGTTTGCCTTCCTCGGTGCGGACCTCAGCGATATCGATGTGGAAGTAGCCAATGGCGTAGCGCTTGAAGGGTTGCCTGGCGGGCTTGTCGCCGGCGATCTCGGGTAAGCGGCTGATCCCGTGACGTTGCAGGCAGCGGTGCAAGGACGAGCGCGTGAGATGCGGGATCGTCGCCTGCAGCGCATAGAGACAGTCATCCAAAGGCAGGAGCGTGTGCTTGCGGAAGGCGACGACCATCGCCTCTTCCTCGGCAGAAAGCACGGTCGAGCGCACGGTCTTTGGCCCCATCGGCGCATCGTGGACAAAGGTGCGCTTACGCCACTTGGCGACCGTCTTTTGGTTGAGCCCGTGCTGGGCGGCTAGCTCTTTGAGCGGAGCCTTCGATCGCTGTATTGCCGCTCGGATCGCGTGCGTGGTCGTGGCGCTGCCATGGAGTATCTGGCCCATAGGTCCTCCCGGAATGAAGGACCAGTTTGGCTGATTCCCCCACACTCCGGGACCAGACACCTAGAGCGTTTTCGAGCGAAGTGGAAACCGGTTCGCGTGAAGAAAACGCGTCAAAACAAGCATCTAGAGCTTCGGTTCTGATTCAATCAGAACCGAAGATGCTCTAGCCCCATTTGTGGAAGATCAGAAACGCGCCGGCGGCGATGAAGGCAAATCCGAGCGCGTGATTCCAGCCCAGCGGCTCCTTCAGGTACAACACCGAGAAGGCGGCGAACACGACCAGCGTGATCACCTCCTGCATGGTCTTGAGCTGCGCCGCCGAGTAGACCGCGCTGCCCCAGCGATTGGCCGGCACTGCCAGCCAGTACTCGAAGAAGGCGATGCCCCAGCTCACCATGATGACGATGGGGAGCGAGTGATCCTTGAACTTGAGATGGCCGTACCCAGGCGAAGGTCATGAAGACGTTCGAGGCGAACAGCATCAGGATCGGCAGCAGCGACGGCGAAATGGCGGGCATCGAATGTCCTCTTGCAAGCAAAGCACGCGGTAACCCGCAGGCACGGAACCGGGTTCCGTGCCGATCTGCATATCATTTGATTTGAAAGCAGCGAAAGCTGGTTCGGCCCCCGCAACGCCCGCTTAACGGTCGGGACGGAAATGCCGGCGCGGTTGCGGCCCTGTCGTCAAACTGCGGCTTTATCGTTCGTTTGATAGATAGCGAGAACGCGCATGCGGTTCGACTGGCGTGCAATTTCAGGTCCGGCCCTGACGGCGATCACGGCATCCGCCGCCTTCCTGCTCGATCGCCTCGTTGTCGCCGTCCCCAATCCCGCGCCGCTGTTCGTCTGCATCGTGGCGCTTGCGAGCTCGATCAGCGGCATCACCTCCGGGCTGATCTCCGCCGCGATCGCGGTGGCCGCCTCGGCGCTGTTCTTCCTCAATCATCGCGCGCTGCCCGGTTACGACACCGCCGACGTCGCGCGGATGCTGATGCTGGCGGCGACCGCGGCCGGCACCGCCGTGATCACCGGAATGCTACGGCAGAAATGGATCGACGCCTTTGCCGCGGACCAGCAGCATCACGCCACCGCGGAGCGGCTCGCAGCCGCGTTCGACCAGGTCGACATCGGCATCGTGCTGCTCGACGCCGACACCCGCGCCGAATTCATCAACCGCGCCTTCCGCGACTATTTCGCGCTGTCGGATGCGCAGGCCGAGAGCAAGCCGCCCTTCGTCGCGCTGATGTATCACGGCCGCGACACCGGCGCCTATGAACTGCCGGAAGACGAGCTGAGCGCGTTCATCGCCGAGCGCATCGCGATGATGCGCGCCGGCGACTCCACGCCGATCAATCTCAACCTCGCCGACGGCCAGGTGCTGCGCTTCAGCTGCACCGCACTGCCGGACGGCGGCCGCATGCTGAGCTACACGCCGGTCACCGACCTCGTGCGGCACACCGACGATCCCGCGAAGGCCGATGAATATCGGGCCCAGCGCGCCGGGCGCGAGCGCCGTCTGGCGCGGCTGCTGCGCGCCGCCGAGTGAGGCGCGACCTCGTCCGCAATTGATCCTGCGAGATAGCGACGGTAGAACCTTGCGAGCGGTGCGGAGACATCGCCCGCAACGCAGGATCATTCAGGAATCCTCCATGGCCGACGACGTCACCATCCGCTTCGTCACCCGCGACGACTACGCCCAGTGGCTTCCTCTGTGGGACGGCTACAATGCCTTCTATGAGCGATCCGGGCCGACCGCGCTCGCGCCCGAGATCACCGCGATGACGTGGGAGCGTTTCTTCGATGCCTATGAGCCGGTGCACGCGCTGGTCGCCGACGCCGGCGGCAGATTGCTCGGGCTGACGCATTATCTGTTTCACCGCTCGACCACGGCGATCGCGCCAACCTGCTATTTGCAGGATCTGTTCACCAGCGAAGCCGCACGCGGCAAGGGCGTTGGCCGCGCGTTGATCAACGGGGTTTACGCGCAGGCCAGGCTCGCGGGATCGCCACGCGTCTACTGGCAGACGCATGAGACCAACCACACCGCGATGCAGCTTTATGACAAGGTCGCAGACAAGCCGGGCTTCGTCATCTATCGCAAGATTGTCTGAGCGGATCTTCGCGGCCTGTGGATTGAACAGAGGTGTCACCGGCACGTTACAAAGCCCGGCTAGGCTTCCGCTCGCGCAGATCAGGCCCCCCGTCTCAGATCTTCGCCAAGCGGTCCCCGTCAGTCGCCGCGTCTGACCGGGACCGCTTTTTTTGCGGCATCTCATTTTGCGACATCGTCATGCGTGATCGGCGGTAGGACGGCACCTTGCCGGGCCCTAGTGTGCTTGTCACAATACGCGGCACCCTCGCCTATCCCACAGGATTGTCTCATGGAAATTCGTAATCTCGGCGGCTCCGGGCTGCGCGTGTCCGCGGTCGGCCTCGGCTGCAACAATTTCGGCCAGCGCACCGACCTCGAGACCTCGCGCAAGGTGATCCACAAGGCGATCGATCTCGGCATCACGCTGTTCGACACCGCCGACATCTATGCCGGCATGGGCGGCTCGGAGACCGTGCTCGGCACCGTGCTGGGCGACCGCCGCAAGGACATCGTGCTCGCCACCAAATTCTCCAAGCCGATGGCGACCGACGGCACCAAGCAGGGCGCCTCGCGGCGCTACATCATGTCCGCAGTCGAAGCGAGCCTCACTCGCCTGAAGACCGACTATATCGATCTCTACCAGCAGCACGACTACGATCCGCTCACCCCGATCGACGAGACGCTGCGCGCGCTCGACGATCTCGTCCGCCAGGGCAAGGTGCGCTACATCGGCAACTCCAACTTCCCGGCTTGGCGGATCGCCGAAGCCGAGTACGTCGCGCGCCAGATGAACGTGAACCGCTTCGTGTCCTGCCAGGACGAATACAGCCTCCTGGTGCGCGACATCGAGAAGGACCTGCTGCCGGCGACGCAGCAATACAATCTCGGCCTGCTGCCGTTCTTCCCGCTCGCCAGCGGCCTCTTGACCGGCAAGTACCAGCGCGGCGCCGCTGCACCCGCCGATACCCGCTTCGCCAAGGCGCCGGCCCTGAAGGATCGCTACGTCACGCCGCGCAACGAGGACATCGTCGAGAAGCTGCAGGCGTTTGCCAGGGAGCGCGGCCACGCCATGCTCGAGCTCGCCTTCTCCTGGCTCGCCGCCCGCCCGCAAGTCGCAAGCGTCATCGCCGGGGCGACGCGTCCCGAGCAGATCGAGCAGAACGTCAAGGCGATCAGCTGGAAGCTCTCCGCGGAGGAGATGGCGGAGATCGATGGGATAACGAAGGCGTGAAGCGAACGGCACTCTCTCCGCTCCCTCTCCCCGTCCTTCACGGGGAGAGGGTTGGGGTGAGGGGCATCTATCCGCGCAACTCAGTCTGAATTGTAATCAACACACCCTCGACGTTGCCGAGCACATCGTTGTTCCAGAAGCGAAGCACGCGATAGCCCTCCCCGGTGAGATACCGGTCCCGGACCACGTCTGCAGCTGAGTCCGCGTGCTGACCGCCATCCACTTCGATCACGAGCCGTCGCTCGCGGCAGACGAAGTCGCAAATGTAACTCCCGACCGGCACCTGCCGTGCGAACTTATGGCCATCAATCTGGCGATTGCGGATGCGATTCCAAAGCACGGTCTCCGCGTCCGTTTGATTGGCGCGCAGCCCTCTCGCGAGTCGGATAGGTGTTTCCTTGCGGCCACGCATTGCCCTGCCCCTCACCCGGAAGCAACGCGATGCGTCGCTTCCGACCTCTCCCCGCAAAGAGCGGGGAGAGGTTGAGGAAGTCAAGCCACCAGCCCCTTCATCGGCTTTACCGGGGCGCTGTCCGGAAACACGGCATCGGCCAGCACGCGCTCGCCGAGGCCGAACTGGTCGTGCAGCACGCCCTTGATCACAGCGCGCAGGTCGGTGGTCGGGGCGAGGTCGCGGGCCTGGTAGAGATTGGCGGGCTTGAGGCCGGGCCAGTCGGTGATCATGCGGCCGCCATTCACCGCGCCGCCGGCGAGCAGCGCGATGGTACCGGTGCCGTGGTCGGTGCCCTCGGTGCCGTTGATCCGCGCGGTGCGACCGAACTCGGTCGCGACCACGATCACGGTGTCGCGCCAGCGCGCGCCGAGGCCGCTCTGGAATTCCGCCAGCGCGCCGTCGAGGCCGCCGAGCAGCTGCGCGAGCCGGCCGACCGGCCCGCCTTCATTGGCGTGGGTGTCCCAGCCGTCGAAGGCGAGCGCGCCGATCCGCGGGCCGTCATCGGTCGCCATCAATTTCGCGGTGCCGCGCGCCACAAGGCGCATCGCCGCCACACCGCCCGCTCCGGGCTTCGGCTTCATCTCGTCGCCCTGCGCCTGCTTCTCGAGCTGCAAACCTTGCGTCAGCGCGCTCGCCAGCGCCGGATCGCGGTGCTGATAGAGATCGAGCAGGCGCATCGCGGTGTCGTCGGCGGCTTGCGGCAGCGCGGTCGGGGCCCACCCCACGGTTGGCGCCGCGCCGCGCAGCACCAGCGGCGTGGTCGGGCCGACCGCGAGCGCGCTCGTCAC
Source organism: Bradyrhizobium sp. USDA 4506 (assembly GCF_054058795.1). Lineage (NCBI taxonomy): Bacteria > Pseudomonadati > Pseudomonadota > Alphaproteobacteria > Hyphomicrobiales > Nitrobacteraceae > Bradyrhizobium > Bradyrhizobium sp. USDA 4506. Next base: position 5,754,313 of record NZ_JBSSBM010000002.1, read on the forward strand.
CCGCTCGCCTTTCGGCAAGGCTTCGAGCGCGCGGTTGAGCCAGCCGGACTGCACGCGGCCCGGACCGGGGAAGCCGCTCTCCAGCACATCCTGGCCATCGAAATGCGAGCGATCGCGATACGAGGTCGCCACCGCATGAACCACCGCGGCCTGCTTGGCGCGATACATCCGCGAAAATTCCGGCATCGCCGGATGCAGGCCGAAGAACTGATCCAGCATCACCGCCGCGTTCGGGCCATCGGGGCGCAGCGCGATCGCGCCGTGCAGGCCGGCATAATCAGGATCGCCGACCGGTGCGACGGTGGCGAGGCCGTCGAGTGCACCGCGCAGGATGATGGTGACGAAGCGCGGATCGCGGCCATCGGCGGCGCGCGCGAATTTCGGCAAGTAAGCCCAGGCCGCAAAGGAGGCGCCGCCGAGCAGCAGCGCGCGCCGCGACGTCGCCTGCAGCATCAGGCTCTCGGAGCATTCCATCGTCATCTCCTCTGGAACTCGGGCGACATCAACAGCAGCGCCAGCGCCTGCTGCCGCGATTCCGCGCGCTCGATGGTGCGCCGCGTCTCGAGCGAGGCGGCATCGGCGGCAATGAGCTCGAGCAGGTCGCGCGGGTCGAACCGGTCGGCGAGCTGGGAGGCGACTTGCGCCGAGATGTCGAGCCTGAGCTTGACGCCTTCAGGTGCCGCCCAGGCCGCGGCGGTGTCCGGAAAACCGTTCGGCCCGGCCGGCGACCACAAGGGCTGGCCGAGTACGTTGAGGCCGTTGAGATAGCGGCCCGGATCCTCGGGATTGCGCGCCAGCAGGCGGCCGGAAGCGACCAGGAACTCGTAAGGCGAACGCATCTTTGTCAGTGGCGCCTGCCAGGCCTCGCTGGACTGAACGAGCGCGGTGGCCAGCGCCCGGAGATCGCCGTCCGTTTTCGTGAACATATCCTGCAACCTCGCCACCAGCGCCGGCGGCGGATCGTCGGCGACGAAGTGGCGCGCGAGTTTGGTCGCAATGAATTTTGCGGTCGAGGGATGCCGCGCGATGTCCGACAGCACCGCCTCGCCCTGCGCGACGCCGGCCTGCGCGTAGGTCTTGCCGAGCACCCGCTGCGGTCCGGGCTGGTGCGCATTGGCATTGAACACGAAGCTGCCGGGGGTGCCGAGCCGGCCACGGCGGCCGGCAAAGGTCCAGCCGGTGATGACGCGCGCCAGCGCCGTCACGTCGTCCTGGGTGTAGCCGCCGCCGACGCCGAGCGTATGCAGCTCCATGATCTCGCGCGCGAGATTCTCGTTCAGGCCGCGATTGCGGTTGATGCCGGTGCGTGACTCCGGGCCGAGCGATTGCTGATTGTCGAGAAAGAACAGCATCGCCGGATGCTGCTCGACGGCCTTCAGCATGTCCGGGAAACGGCCGAGCACATGCGGACGGATCGCCTCGCGCTCGAACGAGCCGGCCCACATCCGCGCCAGCGCGCCCTTGTTGGCGGAGATGCAGAAGTGGTTGGACCAGAACACCACGAGCCGCTCGACGAAGCCGCAATCGGCGATCACGCCGCGCTGCAGGCGCGCCAGCGCCTCGGCGCGGAACGTCTTCTGGATGATGTTGGGCGGCTCCGCCGGCGGCTTGGGCGGATTGGCCGCCGCCTGCATCGTCGGAGGCTGCATCGTCGCCGACGGCATCATCGCCGCATTGGCGTTGTCGACCGCCTGCGCCTGCATCGCCGGATCCTTGCCGGCGATCTCCTTGGCGGCCGTGGACAGCGACAGATTGCGCCGCTGCGCCGGCTTTGCGTCGGACCCTTGCGGCGGTGTCTCGCTCGCGCCTTGCTGCGCGACCTTCGCGGCATTGCGCGCCTGCTGGATCTCGAACTGATAGTCGAACACCTGCTTGCCGAGCTCCGGCGTCGAGAGCAGGCCCGGCACTTCGAGCAGCGCGCCGTTCGGACGCGCCAGTTCCGCCAGCACGAAACCGCGCGGATCGGAGGCGGCGTTGATGAAGTCGCCGGACGCCCCGCCGCGGGCACCGAATCCAAACCGGTTGAGGGCAACCAGCGCGGCTTGCGAATCACGGGCCATCAGAATTCCCTTAACGGCCTATCCCGGCTATATCAGTTGCCTGGCATCATAGCGCGGTCCGGGATGAACCCGAGATTAATTCGCGCATTAAATCGCGGTTAGAATGGACCTCTCGTCAAACGATCGTTCCAAACCAGCATCTCCGCGCCAGCTTGCCTGCACGGCATGCGGCAGCGAATTTTCCTGCTCGCTCACCGGAGCATGCTGGTGCTGCGATGAGAGTTTTCGCCTGCCGATGCCGACCGATAGCGGCGACTGCCTGTGCCCCGCATGCTTGCGGAAGCTCGCGGAACAGCAAGCAGCGGTGAGCGCCACGTGAACGCACGCTGGACCGTCGGCGCCGTCCTGCTCGACATGGACGGCACGCTGCTCGACACCGAGAAGGTTTACTTCGACAGCCTGGTCGCGGCGCTGAACGTGTGCGGCTACACCGACGACGTCGTCGCGCTGTGCCACTCCATGGTCGGGCTTCCCGGCCCGGTCTGCGAGGCGATGCTGCGCGACCATTACGGCGCGGCGTTTCCGCTCGCGGACGTCAACCAAGCGTTTCTCGAACATCGCGATCGGATGATGCGGTCGGGCCTGCCGCTCAAATTAGGCACGCTCGCTCTGCTCGATGCGCTCGCGCTTGCGGAGCGCCCGATGGCGATCGTCACCTCGTCATCGCGCCGCTCGGCCGAACGCAACCTCACCCTCGCCGGCATCCGCGCGCGCTTCGACACGCTGCTGACGCTTGACGATGTCGCGCAGGGCAAGCCGGATCCCGAGCTCTATCTCAAGGCCGCCGCGCGGCTCGGCGTGAGGCCGGCGTCCTGCATCGCGGTGGAAGACTCCAACCACGGTGTCGCCGCCGCCCACGCCGCCGGCGCGATCACGCTGATGGTGCCGGACATGGCGCCGCCGACCGACGAGACCCGCGCGAAATGCGCGGCCGTGCTGCCGGATCTCAATGCCGTGCTGGCGCTGCTGCAGGAGCGCGGCGCGCTTTAGCTCGTGATGAGCTTAGGTCAAGAAACGCTGTGCTCCCTCTCCCTTGTTCTTACGGGGAGAGGGTTGCTCACTAAAGATTGCGCTTTGCCCACCAGGCCAGCGCCTGCTCGGTCGTCTTATCTTTGAAGAAGGCGGAGAGTTTTGCGACCGCATCCCAATCGTAATGTTCTTGGGACGCGCACAGTTCCTTTCCATTCTTGTCGAGCAGAGACAGATAGTATCGCCCGTCAAGGGTGCGCTGCTGCCTCAGTTGATCAACAACCCTGGCTGCGGGGCTGATCGGTATCTGCACATCGTCAACGGGGAGCTCTACTCGGGCAGTGATCGCCGGATGCCCCTCTCGGCAAATCAGATCAGAAGTCTGCTCGTCTTCAGTGTGCTGCCGTTGGACCGTCCAGTGATGTCCGTGGTCGCAATGATAGTGCCGGAAGACTCTCATCAGATCCTTGATATGGTTGGGCGGTCCATGGACGCTTTCCACATACATTATTTTCGGAGCGCGCCCTACCCCCGCCTGCGTCCCGGCTTCCCCAGCGCCGTCTCGATCAGCGTGCGTGCCGCCTCGCCGGCCGTCTCCATATAGCTGGCGTCGCGGTGCAGCAGCACCACGGCGAATGATCCGTCCAGCAGCAAGAGGATCTGCCGCGCCAGCTTGAGCGGATCGGCGATCCCCTGCTCCGCAAAGGTCGCGCGCAGCCAGTCCTCGAACTTCTTCTTGTGCGCGGCGCCGATCCTGATCGCGGGATGCCCGGGCATGTTGGCGAGCTCGGCGGAGGTACGCAGGAAGCCGCAGCCCTTCCACTTCGGATGCCGCGCCGAGTGCGCGAGGTTCTTGAAGATCGCCTCGACCTTCACCGGCAGGCCACCCTCGGCCTCCGCGAACCACTTTCGGAACAGCGCGAGATTGGGCTGGTCGCGCGCGGCGAGATAGGCGGCGACCAGATCGTCCTTGCTCTTGAAGTGGTAGTACAGCGTGCGCTTGGTGAGGCCGGCCTTGGCCGCGACCTCGTCGACGCTGACGCGGCGAATGCCTTCATTGTAGAACAGCGCGCTCGCCGCCTGGACGATGCGCTCGCGGGTGGGCTCGGAGGGTCTGGGCATGGCGCGTATGTATACTAACCAGTGAATATACACAAATCGCGGCTGGCCCTACATTCGGCCGGGACACACAAATGCTGGAGACTGCATCATGCCCGCCCCCATCCTGCTCGAGATCAGCGACGGGATCGCCCTGATCACCCTGAACCGTCCCGAGCAGCTCAACGCGCTGAATTATGCGCTGATCGATCAGCTGATGGCCGCGCTCGACCGCATCGAGGGCGACGCTGAGGTGCGCGCCGTGATCCTGACCGGCGCCGGCGAGCGCGCCTTCTCGGCCGGCGCCGACATCAAGGAGTTTTCCGAGAGCGTCAAGCAGGGCGCCGCCGTCGCGGTGCGCGACTTCGTCCGCCGCGGCCAGGCCATGACCGCGCGGCTCGAGGCATTCAAGAAGCCCGTGATCGCCGCGGTCAACGGGCTCGCCTTCGGCGGCGGCTGCGAGATCACCGAGGCGGTGCATCTCGCTGTCGCCAGCGACCGCGCGCAATTTGCAAAGCCCGAGATCAAGCTCGGCATGCCGCCGACCTTCGGCGGCACGCAGCGACTGCCGCGGCTGGCGGGACGCAAGCGCGGACTTGAATTGCTGCTGACGGGCGATCCGTTCCCGCCCGAGCATGCGCGCGAGATCGGGCTGGTCAATCAGGTCGTGCCGCACGATCAGCTGCTGACCGCCGCGCGCGAACTCGCCGGCCGGATCACCAGGCATTCGCCCGGATCGGTCGCCGGCACCATCACCGCGGTGACTCGCGGGCTCAACATGCCGATTGCCGAGGGCCTTTTGGTCGAGAGCGAGCAGTTCGCCGCGCTGGTGCCGGGCCGCGATCTCGCCGAGGGGCTCGCGGCGTGGAAGGAACGGCGGCCGGCGAGGTATGTCGGGGCTTGAAAACCCGCGAGTGCTACATCCGTCATTGCGAGCGAAGCGAAGCAATCCATCGACCCGCATACGCGGAAAGATGGATTGCTTCGTCGCTTCGCTCCTCGCAATGACGGAGGAGTTCGCCCTACCGCACGACCGCCGCGGTCTGCCCGAACAGCAACTTGCGCTCTTCCTCGGTGCGGATCGCGGGCTGGCCGAAATTCGGATTGACCTCCTTCGCCTTGGCATAGGCGCGCACGGTCGCCGGGCGCTTGCCGATCGTCTCCAACCAGCGCTTCAGATGCGGGAAATCGTCGATCTCCTGGCCCTGGTTCTTGTAGGGCACGACCCACGGATAGCTCGCCATGTCGGCGATCGAGTAGTCGCCGGCGACGAATTCGCGGTCGGCGAGCCGCTTGTTGAGCACGCCGTAGAGCCGGTTGGTCTCGTTGACGTAGCGGTCGATCGCGTAAGGCAGCTTCTCGACGGCGTAGTTGCGGAAATGGTGGTTCTGCCCGGCCATCGGCCCGAGCCCGCCCATCTGCCAGAACGTCCACTGGATCGCGTCATAGCGGCCATGGATATCGGCCGGCAGGAATTGTCCGGTCTTCTCGGCGAGATAGAGCAGGATCGCGCCGGACTCGAACAGCTGTAGCGGCTTGCCGCCGCCCTTCGGCGCGTGATCGAGAATTGCGGGGATGCGGTTGTTCGGCGCGATCTGCAAAAACTCCGGCTTGAACTGATCGCCTTTGCCGATGTTCACCGGGAAAATCCTGTACTCCAATCCGGTCTCCTCAAGGAACATCGTTACCTTGTGACCGTTCGGCGTGGACCAGTAGTGGAGATCGATCATGGGCGTGATCCTGCATTGCCAGGGACTGCCGATGTCGCGCATCGGCGAGAAAGATGCGAATGCATGGAGTTGGGCGCATAACCGCAGCCAAGTCAATGGCGCGCGCATTGCACCGCGCGCGAATGTGATCTGCAAGCAGCGCAAGTGCCCGATTGAGCCGCGTCCCGATTGCTCCTAGGCTCAACGTGTTTGGTATTGAAAAGTTTTCAAAACACGGGGGATTGCGATGACACGGGATTTGGCACGACGTGATTTCCTGAAAGGTTCGGCGGCGCTCGCCGGCGCCGCAGCCGCGGGCGCCTTCTCCTGCGTCGAGATCGCGAGCGCCGCACCGATCGAGGTGCCGACCGTCGACAAGCTCTCGATCCGCGTGCTGGTCGATTCCAGCTTCGATTTGTTCTTCAAGCCGAAGCAGTCGGGCGGCGTCACCATCGCGCCGCCGCCGCGCTCCGCCGACTACCAGAAGTCGCTGCACAATGAATGGGGCCTGTCGCTGTGGCTGGAGTCGGAGGCCAAGGGCGCGCAGCGCACGCTGATGCTCGACTACGGCTACACGCCGGAAGTGCTGCTCAACAACATGGCGCTGGTCGGCGTCGATCCGGCGAAGCTCGATGCCCTGATCGTGAGCCACGGGCATTACGACCATTTCGGCGGCCTCAACGGCCTCCTCGACAAATTCCGCGACAAGCTGCCGGCCGACGTGAAGCTCTATGCCGGCGGCGAGGACAATTTCTGCCACCGCGTCAGCGCAACGCCGACCAAGGGCCAGTTCAACGATTTCGGCACGCTCGACCGCCGCCAGCTCGCGGCGCAGCGCGTCACCACGGTGCTGTGCGAGACCCCGACCGTGATCGCGGGCCATGCCTTCACCACCGGCAAGATCACCCGCCGCAGCATCGAGCGTGTGCTGCCGCAGACCTGGGTCGAGTTCGGCATCAAGGACGGGCTCGGCTGCAATGCCAGTCACTATCTGCCGGCCGAGATGGACGGCAAGATCGTGCCCGACGAGCACATCCATGAGCACGCCACCTGCTTCAACGTGCGGGACTTCGGCCTCGTCGTGATCTCGTCCTGCGGCCATGTCGGCATCGTCAATTCGGTGAAGCAGGCACAGGAGGTCTCCGGCATCCAGAAGGTGCACGCCATCGTCGGCGGCTTCCATCTCGGACCGGCGCCGAAGGACTACCTCACCGAGGTCGTCGCCGAGATCAAGAAGCTCGACCCCGACGTGCTGATCCCGATGCATTGCTCCGGGCTCAACTTCGTGCAGGAGGCGACCGCGCAGATGGGCGACAAGGTGCTGGTCACGACGACGGGCAGCCGCCTCTCCTTCGGCATATGATCGCGCCGATCCAGCGCGTCATTGCATTCGCTGGCGCGGGCCTGGCATTCGCCGGCGCCGGCCTGTGGCTGACGCTGGCGCCGGTGCTGGCGGGCGATGCGCCGCCGCAATCGGCGCGCTCGGCCGCCGAGATCATGGACATCCTGATGTGGAACAGGGAGCCGGTCGGCGGCCCGTTCGCGCTGACCGATCAGGCTGGCCATGAACGCACCGACAAGGAGTTTCGCGGCAAGCTGATGCTGATCTATTTCGGCTTCACCACCTGTCCCGACGTCTGCCCGACCGATCTGCAGGCGATCGGGCTTGTGCTCGACAGGCTCGGCCGCGACGGCGACCAGGTGCAACCGATCTTCATCACGGTCGATCCCGAGCGCGACACCGCGGCCCACCTCGCAGACTACGTGCCGATGTTCCACCCGCGCCTGATCGGGCTGACCGGCAAGCTGGATGCGATCCGCAAGCTCGCTGATGCCTACAAGGTCTACTTCGCGCGGGTGCCGCTGAAGGATGCCGGCGACTACACCGTCGATCACACCGCCTACATCTATTTGATGGACCGCGAGGGCAATTATCTCGGCTTCTTTCCGCCGGGGACGTCGGCCGACCGGATGGTCGAGATCATCCGGCCACGGCTCGCCGAACCGGGACGCTAGTGCCGCAACGGCAGTGCCCTCCCTCTCCCGCTTGCGGGGGAGGGTCGGGGTGGGGGTTCTCTCCACGAGTCACATCGTGGAGAGAGCCCCCACCCGGATTGCATCTGCGATGCAATCCGACCTCCCCCGCAAGCGGGAGAGGTGAAGAAGGCATCGACTGGTTTCGCATCACTGCATCCGCCCGTGCGCGCGCAAGAATGTCTCGCCGCTTTCCGTCACCATTACTCGTATGCCCTCGACCGAGGGACGGCGCGCGACGTAGCCGCGATCGACGGCGTCCTCCCAGATCGTCAGCCGCGGGCATGAGGTGCGCCAGACCTCGAGCACCTCGGCATAAGGCCGCGGCTCGCGCGCCACCCATTCCACGAGATCGAGCACCAGGCTATCCGCCGTCTCTGCCATCATACATCTCCCGCAAGTCGTGATCGTGCGCCCCTTCTCCCCGCCTGCGGGGAGAAGGTCGGGATGAGGGGGAGTCTCCACGAGGGCGGTTACAGTGGGACTCGCGGAGACTCCCCCTCACCCGGATCGCATCTGGCGATGCGATCCGACCTCTCCCCGCAAGCGAGGCGAGGTACGTCAACCGCGCCGCATTAGCCCAAATCACAGCAACCATATTTCTGCGCCGCTTGGCCTCTTCCGGCAAACTGAGTTATCTTGACCTTGCATCAGTTTTCCTGAGGGTTCATGCGGCGGCTGCTCTTCCTCAACGGCATCAAGGCGTTCGAAGCCGCGGCGCGGACCGGCAGCTTCGCGGCGGCGGGCAGCGAGCTCAATGTCTCGGCCGCCGCGATCAGCCGGATGGTGCATCTGCTCGAGGAGCGGCTCGGCGTCGCGCTGTTCGAGCGCAAGGCCAACCGCCTCGTCACCACTCCGGCGGGCCGCGCCTATCAGGGCGGGCTGACGCCGATCTTCGACGCGCTGGCGAGCCTCACCGCGCAGGTCACGGCATCCGCGAGCGCGCGGGTGCTGACCGTCGGCGTCGGACCGACCTTTGCGCTGAAATGGATGATTCCGCACCTTGCCGAGTTCCGCAAAGCGGAGCCCGACATCGAGGTGCGGATCACGACCGGCGGCATGGCGGTGCCGTTCGCCGACGACTGGAGCTGCGGCATCCAGCTCGGCGACGGCCAGTGGCCGGGCCTCGTCGCCGAGCCGCTGTTTGCCGCCGATCTGATGCCGGTGTGCACGGCGCGGCTCGCCAACACCCTGAAGCGCCCCGCCGACCTCAAGGGCCCGAGCCTGATCCGCGTCGCGCATTCGCCCGACGACTGGCCGTCCTGGCTGAAGGCCGCGGGCGTGCCGCGCCTGACCGCGCGCGGGCCGGAATTCCAGTTCTACGGCCAGGCGCTGCAGGCAGCTAGCGACGGGCTCGGTATCGCGATGGGCATTCGGCCCTATATCGACGACGATCTCGCCGCCGGCCGGCTGGTGGCGCCGTTTGCGCTCAGCGTGCCGAAGGGCATGCGCTGGTATCTGGTCTATCGCGGCTTCCACGCCGAGCAGCGCGATTTCACCGCGTTCCGGCGCTGGATCATCCGCGCCGCGGCGGAGCCCGCCGCCCGCCGCAAGGGATCGCGCAGTGCCTGACGACGCAGTCGATACGCTGGTGATCGGCGGCGGCCAGGCCGGGCTCACCATGAGCCATCGGCTGAAGCAGCGCGGCATCGCCCATCTGGTGCTGGAGCGGGGTCGCATCGCCGAGCGCTGGCGCAGCGAACGCTGGGACGGCCTCATGTTCCAGTTTCCGAACTGGTCGGTGCGGCTACCGGATTTCGCGTTTCCGCACAGCGATCCCGACGGCTTCTCGGACACCGCTGCCATCATCGCCTTCATTGAGAACTACGCCGCGTTCGTCGCGCCGCCGATCCGCTCCGGCGTCGCGGTCACGAAGCTGCGCCGCGACGCCGGCGGTTTCCTCGCCGAATTTGCCGGCGGCAGCATCGTCGCCCGCAGTGTTGTCATCGCCACGGGCCCCTATCAACGGCCGCTGCGGCCGGACCTCCTGCGCGATCACCCCGGCCTGTTCCAGGTCGATGCCGCCGGCTACAGGAATCCCGCGCAATTGCCTGACGGCGCGGTGCTGGTGGTCGGTGCCGGCGCCTCGGGTGCGCAGATCGCCGAAGAGCTGATGCGCGCCGGCCGCGATGTCTTCCTCTCGGTCGGCCGTCACAACCGCCTGCCGCGCCGCTATCGCGGCCGCGACCTGATCTGGTGGCTGGCCGAGATGGGCATCGACCGGACGCCGGTCGAGCAGCGCGGCCCGTCGCGGCTGCTGCCGGTGATTTCCGGCGCCCATGGCGGCCACACCGTCGATTTCCGCCGCTTCGCCGCCGGCGGCGTGACCCTGCTCGGCCGCGTGACGGCGGCGCGCGACGGCGTGCTCGAGATCGCGCCCGATCTCGCCGCCAACATCGCCAATGGCGACGCCTATTACGCGACGTTCCTCGGGATCGTCGACGACTTCGTCGCGGCGCGCGGCCTCGATCATCCCGAAGATCCGTTGGCGCGCCTCCGCCTGCCCGATCCGCCGTGCCTCACCGCGCCGCTCAATGCGATCGACCTGCGCGCCGCGCGGATCAGGAGCGTGATCTGGGCCACCGGCTACGGCCTCGATCTGAACTGGATCGACATACCGGTGCTGGATGCCGACGGGGCGCCGCGACATCGCCACGGCGTCTCCGACGTGCCGGGCCTCTATTTCCTCGGCCTGCAATGGCTGTCGAAGATGAAATCCTCGTTCCTGTCAGGCGTCGGCGACGATGCCGCGGTGCTCGCCGACCACATCGCCGGCCGCGGCTAGCGGGAGGCGGAAGACCGGGCAATATCGAGCAGCCCGAGGCTGCCGCGGCCGGTAACCCTAGACGAAAGGTCGTTGCTCGCTTCAGTTGTCAACGAAACCGGACGACTGTAAGGGTTGCAAACCACCTCAACGGGTGGCCGCATATTGAAATTGATATCAGGTTGAGCATGGGTCCAATTGCTGGTCCGCGCCCGGAGGAGGATTCTGCCGGGCCACGCTCCGAATCGCTCGATGCGCTAAGGGGCCTCGCGATCTCGGCGGTCATTGCCCGCCACTACTTCGAATTCAAGTACGGCATGCTGGGCGTCGACCTGTTCTTCGTCGTCAGCGGCTTTTTGATCGGCGGCATCCTGCTCGATAGCCGCGAACAGCGCGGTTACTTCTCGTCGTTCTATGGCCGGCGCGCGTTCCGGATCCTGCCGCTGTACTGGCTGCTGCTGTTGATCGCGACGCCCGATCACTGGGGCTATTACCTGTTCTTCCTGCAGGCCGTGCCGTGGTTGCAGTTCGGTTATCCCATGACCGAGCCGACATTCGTCAGCTGGACACTCGCGATCGAGGAGCAGTTTTACCTGATCCTGCCGCTCCTGATCTGGTCGCTGCCGCGGGAATGGCTGGTCCGCGTCCTCTGGTGCGGCGTGCTGATCGCCCCGGTCTGTCGCTGGCTGTTCCACGCGCACCTGCCCGACCTCTCCTGGGAGTTCTTGCTGCCCTGCCGGCTCGACGAGCTGTTCGGCGGCGTTCTGCTGGCGTGCTTTGTGCGCGGCTACTGCCGCTCCCCTCTAGTGTGGACAGCGCTCGCCTGCGTGCCGATGCTTTGCGATCTGACCTATGCGGCGGCGTTTGGACCGTTCTCCTTCCTCGGGATATCGGCGTTCGCCTGCGGCGTCATCGTGTGGGCCGGGATCAACGTACAGAAGACGGTGTTGCTCAAGCCGTTCATCTGGCCCGGGCGCCGCTGCTATGCGCTCTATCTCTTCCACCTGATCGTGCTGAACATCTTCCTGTCCCTCGATTTTGGTGCATGGTCGGGTCTCATCGCGCTTCCGATCGTCTGCGTCCTTGCCGAGATCAGCTGGCGCGCGATCGAATCCCCGCTCATCGACTACGCGAAACGCCGGTTTGCGCGGGTTCGGCCGGTCGCGCGGCCGGCCTGCTGTCGGTGCGACACAAGAAAGCCCGCGAACGCCGAAGCGTCGCGGGCTTAGCAGGATGGCCGCGCCGCCGGGCATGGCGACGCCGCAGGCACAAACGCTAAAGATTGCCGGCTGGCGGCATTCCCTCGATCATGTGGCGCAACATGGCAGTCGCCTGTTGGGCGTCGAACAGATTGGTCCCGCTCGGTTCATGCTTCGCCGGATGAGCGGTGTGCTCGTTGTACGTCGCTGCACCTCTCCCGCTTGCGGGGGAGGTCGTATCGTATCGAAGATGCGATACGGGTGGGGGCTCTCTCCACACTGTGACTCGTGGAGAGAGCCCCCACCCCAACCCTCCCCCGCAAGCGTGTTTGGTCCCTGCTGATTGGTTTGATGGAATCGGTGTAGAACGAGGCGTGGCCTTTGTCAGGGAGCACCTCGGGTCATGGAACTGAGCCTGCACGCGAACGCCACGACGACGCCGAAGACGCGCGCCTATATCCAGCGCAGCAGGAAGTCGGTTGCCGAATTGGCGACGGAACTGGGGGTCAGCGAGACCACGATCTATCGTTGGCGCGACCGCACGACGGTCGAAGATCGCTCGCACCGGCCGAAGAACCTGGTGACCAGCCTGTCGGCTGTCGAAGAAAGGGCGGTTTGCGAGCTGCGGACGTCGCTGCAGTTGCCGCTGGATGACATCGTCGAGGTGATGCAGCGATGCATCAATGCCAAGCTGTCCCGCAGCGCCATTCACCGCTGCCTGCAGCGCAATGGCATCAGCCGGCTCGCCAAGCCTGACAAACCCAAGGTCGGCATCTTCGAGACCGCCAGCATCGGCTTCATCCATATCGACGTGAAGTATCTGCCGTCCCTGCAGCGCCGCACCAGCTATGCCTTCGTCGCCATCGACCGCGCCACCCGCTACGTCTTTGTCGAGATCCATTCCAGGCGGGACGGGGCCACCGCGACCGGCTTCCTCGAGCGCTTCCTGGCCGACTTCCCGCACCAGGTTCACACCATCCTGACCGACAATGGCGCGGAGTTCACCGACCGCTTCGCTGTCGACAAGAAGAACAAGCCGCCCGGGAAGCCTTCCGGCGACCACCCCTTTGATCGGCTCTGCAAGCAGCGCGGCATCCAGCATCGCCTGACCAAGCCTTACCACCCGCAGACCAACGGCCTCGTCGAACGCTTCAACCGGCGTATCGCCGAAGCCATTGGCCGCGAACAAAAGCGCGGCAGCGCCCGGCGGACCTTCATCGACCATGCCGATCGCGACGCCTTCATCGCCAAGTTCGTCCACGACTACAACCGGACTCGCCTCAAATGCCTCGGCTACCAGGCCCCGATCCAGGCCGTTGCTAAACTCACGGGACTGAACACAAGCGCAGGGGTGTCCGGGGAATGATTCACTGTGTCGCGGTGCATGCTCGGCAGGACCGAGGCAAATCGGTCTTTTCTGGTTGTCGAGACACAGAGGGCCGAGCATGCGATATCGCGGTAGCATTTTTGGAAGGCTGCTTGAACCGATCAATCGACGGCAGTTTCAGACGGTTGTGGATCGTCTGGACGGGGATGCCTACGACAAGTCGTTCAGGAGCTGGGATCATCTGGTGGCGCTGATCTATGCCCAGCTTAGCGGCAACAGCAGTCTGCGCGGGGTGGTGACTGGCTTCAACGCCAATTCGCAGCATCACTATCACTTGGGAACCGGCAAGCTGTCGCGCTCGACGTTGTCCGATGCCAATGCCCGCCGTCCGATCGGCATTTTCGCGCAAACCTTTGCGGCGCTGTCGGCGATGGCGCGTCGCCAGCTGCGGAGTGAAGGCATGGAGATGGTGCGTCTGATCGACGCCAGTCCGATCCCGCTCGGCAAGGTCTGCAGTTGGGCGACGTGGAACGGCCGCATCCGCGGCATGAAGCTGCATGTCGTCTACGACCCAAGGAGCGATGTCCCGACCTGCGTCGAGATGACGGCCGCGAACGTCAATGACATCGAGATCGGCCGACAGACCCCAATCCAGCCCGCCACCACCTATGTGTTTGACAAGGGCTATTGCCGTTTCGACTGGTGGCAGAAGATCAATGATAGCAAGGCTTTCTTCGTTACCCGGGCGAAGACGAGCATCCGTCTTCGCTCGCTCAGGCATCGCGCCATCCGCAAGCGTAACGGGGATGGCTTCGAAATCCTTGCCGATGACGAGGTGAAGCTCACCAGCAAGGGCGATTCGCGCCTTCCAATCCCGCTCCGCCGCATCAAGATCAGACGCGAGAAAGGCGGCAAGATCACACTCCTGACCAACGACCTTGTCCGTAGCGCCGTCGAGATCGCCGCCCTCTACAAGAGCCGATGGCAAATCGAGCTGCTGTTCCGCTGGATCAAGCAGCATCTCGATATTCGCAAGTTCCTCGGCGCCAACGACAACGCGATCCGCCTTCAGGTGCTCGCTGCGATGATTGCCTACCTGCTGCTGCGCATCGCCGCTCACACCAACTGCATCAAAATGCTCCCGCTCAGGTTCGCCGAACTCGTCGGCCAGCTCCTGCTCACGCGTCGATCCCTCGCTGCCATCGACAAACCTCCGCCCATCAACCCCAGCCGTCGGAAATCAACCATCTCACCTGACCAGATGGAGCTCCGCTATGCCTGAATTTCCCCGGACACCCCTGCCGCACGCGGGAGAGGGAGCGCACCGCCGTCGCAGCCGCTATTCGACCATCTCCACGCGCTCAGGGCTCCGGGTTCCTTTGCTGCGCGGAAATAAACCCGGCGAGTTGTGAACTGCTTCACATTTAGCGCAGCGCGCTCGTGCTTCCTATGAGAAGGGCATTTCGAGGTCGCACATGATTTACAGCGGTTTTGAGATCAAGTCGTTCGAAGTGGGGAAGGGGCAATGGCACGCCAGGATTCAACGGGTCGATCAAAGGCCGGTCGTCATCGATGGCATGCTGTTTCCGACGCTCGACATCGGCTTTGCGTGGTCCGATCCGGATGCGGCGATCGCCGACGCGAAGCGGGCTATCGACCGGTTCCCGCAACGCTATGGCATGACAATGCCGGCGGCCGAAGCGTCGGCGTGACCGGTAACGTCGTGGTTGCCGTCCCGCAATGCGAGCCGGATCCGGTCTGGCCGGCGCAGGTCCGCACCAGCTGCCCCGAATGCGCCGCCCCGCTCTCGCTGCTGCGCGTGATCCCCGGCCGCGCCGCCGAATACTGGACCATGCGCTGCGACGGCTGCGGCGGGATCCATCTCGACATCGTCGACCTGCCGCGGGCGTAAAGTCCGCGAAGCCGCCGCCTGCTGACACCCTGCTGTCAGCAGCCTCGCCCGCGCAGCGATCCGGCCGCCGTTTGCCCTTTTCTCGCTGCCGGACTCGTCCCATATTCGGGACATGGCGAAGACACCGAACACTCCGAAAAAGCCCGGCAAAACCCCCAAATCCAAAGCTCACCGGCCCGAGGTCCTCCCGATCGGGCCCGCGCTTGCCGAATTGCTCAATCCCGCGATCAACCGCGGCGATGCCGGCATGGGTTCGGGCACCGGCCTGCAGCCGCCGCCGGACAATTCCTGGGACCGCCGCGCCGGCGGCGAAGCCGCCGCGCATCGCGCGCGGGCGTCGACGCGCGAGACCAGCGAGGACGTCGCAAGGCGCGATACTTCGGGCCTCGGCGAGGCCCCGCAGGCCAATTACGGCACCTCGGCCACCATCCCGACCCTCGATCCGGAACTGGCGCGGCAGCTCGGCCTGCCGACCGCCGAGGATGACGAGGAGGCCTTGGCACGGCCGCCGCGCAGCAAGATGGAGGCGCTCGGCGTCAAGGCGACTGCCGACGCGCTGGAGAACCTGATCCGCGACGGCCGCCCGGAATTCCGCAAGGACGACGGCTCGATGCGGGTCTGGACCCCGCACCGCCCGCCGCGCCCGGAGAAATCCGAAGGCGGCGTGCGCTTCGAGATCAAGTCCGACTATCAGCCGAAGGGCGACCAGCCGACCGCGATCGCCGAGCTGGTCGAGGGCATCGACCGCAACGACCGCACCCAGGTGCTGCTCGGCGTCACCGGCTCGGGCAAGACCTACACCATGGCCAAGGTGATCGAGGCGACGCAGCGCCCGGCGCTGATCCTGGCGCCGAACAAGACGCTGGCCGCCCAGCTCTATGGCGAGTTCAAGAACTTCTTCCCCGACAACGCCGTCGAGTATTTCGTCAGCTATTACGACTACTACCAGCCGGAAGCCTACGTCCCGCGCACCGACACCTATATCGAGAAGGATTCCTCGATCAACGAACAGATCGACCGCATGCGTCACTCGGCGACGCGCGCGCTGCTCGAGCGCGACGACGTCATCATCGTCGCTTCGGTGTCCTGCATCTACGGTATCGGCTCGGTCGAGACCTACACCGCGATGACCTTCGCCTTGAAGAAGGGCGAGCGCATCGACCAGCGGCAATTGATCGCCGACCTGGTCGCGCTGCAATACAAGCGCACCCAGGCCGAGTTCACCCGCGGCACCTTCCGCGTCCGCGGCGACGTCATCGACATCTTCCCGGCGCACTATGAGGACCGCGCCTGGCGGGTGAACCTGTTCGGCGACACCATCGAAACCATCGAGGAGTTCGATCCGCTCACCGGCCACAAGCAGGACGAGCTCGAATTCATCAAGATGTACGCCAACTCGCACTATGTGACGCCGCGCCCGACGCTGGTGCAGGCGATCAAGTCGATCAAATCGGAGCTGAAGCAGCGCCTCGACCAGCTCAACGACCAGGGCCGCCTCTTGGAGGCACAGCGACTCGAGCAGCGCACCACCTTCGATCTCGAGATGATGGAGGCGACCGGGAGCTGCGCCGGCATCGAGAACTATTCGCGCTATCTCACCGGGCGCCGCCCCGGCGAACCGCCGCCGACGCTGTTCGAATATGTACCGGACAACGCGCTGATCTTCGCCGACGAGAGCCACGTCACCGTGCCGCAGATCGGCGCCATGTTCCGCGGCGACTTCCGCCGCAAGGCGACGCTCGCCGAATACGGCTTCCGCCTGCCCTCCTGCATGGACAACCGGCCGCTCCGCTTCGAGGAGTGGGACATGATGCGACCGCAGACGGTGGCGGTGTCGGCGACGCCGAGCGGCTGGGAGCTGAACGAAAGCGGCGGCGTGTTCGTCGAGCAGGTGATCCGTCCGACCGGCCTCATCGACCCGCCGGTCGACATCCGCCCTGCCCGCACCCAGGTCGACGATCTCGTCGGCGAGGTGCGCGCCACCGCGGCGGCCGGCTATCGCTCGCTGATCACGGTGCTCACCAAGCGCATGGCGGAGGACCTCACCGAATATCTGCATGAGCAGGGCATCCGCGTCCGCTACATGCACTCGGATATCGACACCATCGAGCGCATCGAGATCATCCGGGATCTTCGCCTTGGTGCGTTCGACGCGCTGGTCGGCATCAACCTGTTGCGCGAGGGCCTCGACATTCCCGAATGCGCGCTGGTCGCGATCCTCGATGCCGACAAGGAAGGCTTTCTGCGCAGCGAGACCTCGCTGATCCAGACCATCGGCCGCGCCGCGCGCAACGTCGACGGCAAGGTGATCCTCTATGCCGACAGCATGACCGGCTCGATGGAGCGCGCGATGGCCGAGACCACGCGGCGCCGCGAGAAACAGGTCGAGTACAACGAGGCCAACGGCATCACGCCGGAGAGCGTGAAGAAGTCGATCGGCGACATCCTCAACTCCGTCTACGAACGCGACCACGTGCTGGTCGAGATCGGCGACGGCGGCAAGGGGAATTCCTGGTCCGACGACGTGATCTCGATCGGGCATAATTTCGAGGCCGTGCTGAGCGATCTCGAAACACGGATGCGCGAGGCCGCGGCCGACCTGAACTTCGAGGAAGCCGCCCGCCTGCGCGACGAGGTCAAGCGCCTGCGCGCCACCGAGATGGCCGTGGTCGACGATCCCACCGCCAAGCAGCGCAACGTGCAGAAGCAGGCTGGCGCCTATGCCGGCACAAGAAAATACGGCGATGCCGCCAACCTGCCGGTCAGCGCATTGAAGAACAAGTCGGCGCAGACCTCGCTCAAGGCGAGCCGCGGCGGCAAGTCCGGCTCACGCATCCACAAGCCCGATCTCGACGAGATGCACGGCCCGGAATCGCTGCCCTTCCGCCCCAGCGGCGCGCTGCCCGCAAAGCCGTTCGGCACCACGAGCCGCATCATCCAGCCGACCGACTCGCGGCAGTCGGGGCCGGAGTTCGGCCCGTCGCCGCGGTCGAGCGGCGGCGCGCCGGGCAAGCGGAAGAAAAGGTAGATCATGACGCGCGCCGAGCTGCTCGCCTTCCTGCGGATGCATCGGCTCGCGGTGGTCAGCACGGTTCACAATGGCGCGCCCCAGGCGGCGGTCGTCGGGATCGCGGTCAGCGACAATCTTGAGATCATCTTCGACACGCTTACCACCTCGCGCAAATACCAGAACCTCCGCGCCGATCCGCGCGCGGCGCTGGTGATCGGCTGGGACGCCGAGCAGACCGCGCAGGTCGAGGGCGTCGCAGACTTCCCGAGCGGCGCGGAGCTCATCGCCTGCAAGCAGGTGTATTTCGCGGCGTGGCCCGGCGGGCCGGAGCGCGAGACATGGCCGAACATCGGCTATGTGCGGATACGGCCGAACTGGGCCCGGTTCAGCGATTTTGGCGCGGTGCCGGCGCGGATTGAGGAGATGACGCTGCCGTAAGTCACGTCGTCTTGAGGCGGTACCTGATCACGTCACATCGAAAACCGCATGGTACTTCACATCCCCCTTCGGCGGCTGACCCTTCAACACCAGCCGCTGAAAGTACGGGCTGGGCTCGCCGCCATAGGTCAGCGCGGGATCGCTGACGAAGCCGAAGCGTCCATAATAGGCGGGATCGCCGAGCAGGACGCAGCCGTCGGCATTCATCGCCGCGAGGCGAGCAAGTCCCGCGCGGATCAGCGCGCCGCCGGTGCCCTGCCGTTGCAGGTCGGGTGCGACCGAGACCGGGCCAAGCCCATACCAACGTCCTACTACACCTTCGATCCGGACCGGCGAGAACGCGACGTGGCCGAAGATGCTGCCGTCGTCGGATACAGCGACCAGAGAAATCGTCAGCGCGTCAGCCTGGCGCAGAGCCTCGACGATGCGGGCTTCGGTGCCGCTGCTGTGCGGCGCTGTTGCGAATGCTGCCGCCGTGATGCGGCTGATCGCGGCGGCGTCTTCGGGGCGTTCGTCCTTGATCTGCATGCTCGCAGATAAGGCCGATCGGGAAGGGCGCGCAAGGGAAGCGCAAAGCTCGGGCAGATCATGTCGCGAGAATGCGGAGGTATGACTCACCGGCCGAACCACATATTCGGTGTCGTCCCTGCGAAAGTGTTCAGTCCCGTGAGTTTAGCAACGGCCTGGATCGGGGCCTGGTAGCCGAGGCATTTGAGGCGAGTCCGGTTGTAGTCGTGGACGAACTTGGCGATGAAGGCGTCGCGATCGGCATGGTCGATGAAGGTCCGCCGGGCGCTGCCGCGCTTTTGTTCGCGGCCAATGGCTTCGGCGATACGCCGGTTGAAGCGTTCGACGAGGCCGTTGGTCTGCGGGTGGTAAGGCTTGGTCAGGCGATGCTGGATGCCGCGCTGCTTGCAGAGCCGATCAAAGGGGTGGTCGCCGGAAGGCTTCCCGGGCGGCTTGTTCTTCTTGTCGACAGCGAAGCGGTCGGTGAACTCCGCGCCATTGTCGGTCAGGATGGTGTGAACCTGGTGCGGGAAGTCGGCCAGGAAGCGCTCGAGGAAGCCGGTCGCGGTGGCCCCGTCCCGCCTGGAATGGATCTCGACAAAGACGTAGCGGGTGGCGCGGTCGATGGCGACGAAGGCATAGCTGGTGCGGCGCTGCAGGGACGGCAGATACTTCACGTCGATATGGATGAAGCCGATGCTGGCGGTCTCGAAGATGCCGACCTTGGGTTTGTCAGGCTTGGCGAGCCGGCTGATGCCATTGCGCTGCAGGCAGCGGTGAATGGCGCTGCGGGACAGCTTGGCATTGATGCATCGCTGCATCACCTCGACGATGTCATCCAGCGGCAACTGCAGCGACGTCCGCAGCTCGCAAACCGCCCTTTCTTCGACAGCCGACAGGCTGGTCACCAGGTTCTTCGGCCGGTGCGAGCGATCTTCGACCGTCGTGCGGTCGCGCCAACGATAGATCGTGGTCTCGCTGACCCCCAGTTCCGTCGCCAATTCGGCAACCGACTTCCTGCTGCGCTGGATATAGGCGCGCGTCTTCGGCGTCGTCGTGGCGTTCGCGTGCAGGCTCAGTTCCATGACCCGAGGTGCTCCCTGACAAAGGCCACGCCTCGTTCTACACCGATTCCATCAAACCAATCAGCAGGGACCAAACACTTTCGCAGGGACGACGTCCGGAAGAAGCCGCGGCCTCTCGGCTCACGCACGGATGTCTCTGGAATACTGGATCACCCGCAGGCAAGGTGATGACACCGAACAAGCTGTTTGACCGTGAATCGGATTTTCATCGTCGTCCTGGCGAAAGCCAGGAGGTGGATTCACATTCGAAGTGCAACACTTGAGCAAAGGACTCGGCAGGCGTGCGGTAGTCAAGGCATTTGCGCGGGGTGTTGTTGTAGGCGGCGATGAACTGGCGGAATCTGGCGGTCGAGAGGGTGACGAGATCCGTCTTGCGGGGAATAAAGCGGCGCATCCTGCCGATGGCGTTCTCGATGCCACCCTTCTGCCAGGGGGCATGGGGATCGCAGAAGAAGGTCGCGATCGAGAGGCGGTGCAGCGCCAGGTGACCGGCGAACTCGGTGCCGTTGTCGAAGGTAACGCTCTGGCGCAGCTCTTGTGGAAGGGGCGCGAAGAAGCCCACGAGATGGCGGGCGACACCGCGCGCGACCTTGCTGGCAAGGCGGATGCCGAGCAGCAGCCGCGAGGTGCGCTCGTGCACGGTCAGCACGGCCTGACCGTATTTCGAGAACATCATCAGGTCGGCCTCCCAGTGTCCGGGCACGCTGCGGTCGGCCGCTTCGAGCGGCCGATTTGCCAAGGATACACGGCCTTCGATGAAGCTTGCGGGGCTGCCGCCCCGCTTGCCGCGGCAGCCGCGCTTGCTCTTGGCGCGCGGCAGATAGCGCCGCCAGTTGAAGTCCGTGGTGCGCCTGAGTTGGCCATAGATGAAGCGGTAGATGGTCTCGTGGGAGATCACCTTGCGCCCGTGCTCGCGGGCCAGCCGGCCAGCGACCTGCTCGGGCGACCAGCCGCGGCGAAGGCGTTGCAACACCGCGCGGCGCAGGCCGGGCTCCCGTTCGAGGCGTCCGCCCGTCCAGCGCCGCGCTCGCATCTGGTGCTGGGCATAGCTCGGCGTGTAGCCGACCTGGCTCCCCCGATTGCGCCTCAGTTCCCGAGAGACCGTTGATGGCGAGCGATCCAGAGCTGCCGCGATTTGCCGGACCGAGCTGCCATTGGCCGATAGGCAGGCAATCTCGCATCGGTCGTCCAGAGAGAGCTGCTTGTAAGTCCGCCCCATGGCAACACCTCCTCAAGGAAGTGTTGCACTTCGTTTGTGAACTCAGGGGACCCATTACCCCAAGTCTCTATTGCTGCGCGACATTGCGCCGCGATCCCGCTCATCACTGAATTGGGTGGTCATGGGTCCCGGCTTTCGCCAGGACGACACCGAGAGTGTGGCCGCCCTACCCCGATCGCTTGTTGCTGGTGTTCTGGGTCAGATTGCCGTGCGCGGCCTGCTCGCGGATGTTGTGCTTCTCGTCGTCGCGATGGCCCTTGGTGGTGTCGATGGGAACGCTGGGGGTGCTGCCGGGGCCCTTGTGGCTCTTGTTGTCATCGGGAACGGGCTGGATGGTCTTTGTCTTTGGTTTCGTCATCATCGTCTCCGTTACGCATGGAGACAACGCGGCCGGTGCGGACGGCGTTCCCGGAACGAGACTTCGTTCCCGAAACGTGCTTCACGTTCCCGGAACGTGGCTTCACAACTGACCCTACAGCTTCTCCTGCTGCGCGGGCTGTGACTGCGGCTGCTGCTGGCGCTGCTGTTTGGCGTGATGGCGGCCGTAGAGGCACCCGGCGGCGGCGCCGAGCATGCCGTGATGGCCGGCATAATGACCGGCGACGCCGCCGACGATAGCGCCCTTGATGCAACCCTTGGCGTCGGCAGGCGACGCCAAGGCGAGCGCACCGACGGCAATGACGGACGCGAGAACAATCGATTTCATGATGCGGCTCCAATGCAATGCTGCCGCATCAAGGGCGAAGCGGCACGGCCGGTTCCGGGAAGATGAAGCGGTTCACCATCGCCCCCTCCGTCGGCAAGGCGGCGCCGTCGGATTTGCTGTTGTCGAACGCACCGCAACAGCGAGCCGGCGCGATTTCACCGGCCGGCCCCGGAGGAGCTCAAGGCCTCGTGGCCGGTGTCGACGCCGGCTCACCGTCGCGCGGTGCGCGCTCGCATGATTTATTTGGAGACAACCAGGGCGGCGACGGCAAGCGGCATGGTGTTTCTCATACGGAACTCCTGATCGCGGATGCGTCGCCCACGCCGAACCAACCGGGGGCGCGGGCGGAGGTTTCATTAACTCGCGGACAGCTGCCCGCCGCATGCCTCCACGTCTGCGAGGCGCGGCCGGTTCAGCCGATCACTCCAGTTTCTTGCCGCCGTCGGTCACGCCGTCGAGGAACACCCCGGTTTCGCGGTTGAGAAACTCGACATCCGCCGGGAAGAAGCCGCCGGCCGAAGCGTGGCCGGTCACGGTGCCCGGGCTGATCGTCTTGATGGTCACGCCTCCGATGTTCTGGCCCATCTGGTTCGGCTCGAATTCGGGGTTGAGCAGGTCCTTGGTGCCGGTGAGGATCAGCGTCTTCGCCTTGATCGAAGCCAGCGCCTTCGCGGTGTCGCCGCCGAACCCGGCCGTGGTGCCGACATCGTGCCGGTCATAGGCCCAGCTCTGGTAGATCCAGTCGTTGGCGTCGAACAGCTTCCACAGCGCGGTCTCCTGCTCGGCCATCCAGGGCAGCACGTCGGGGCCGGACTTGAACTGCGCCGCATACATGTCGGGCGTGCGCGCCGCGAGCAGCGCGACGATATCGCGGAACAGCTTGAGGCCCTTCTCCGGCGGCGCCTCGTAATTGCCGTCCTTCCACGCCGGATCGTTCATGATCGCCTTGCGCGAGGCCTCCATCACCGCGACCGACCAGGCCGGCGTCTTCGCAAGCGGCACCATCGCAACCAGCGCGTCCATGAAGTCCGGATGGCTGACGCCCCATTGCAGCGCCTGCATGCCGCCCATCGAGGGGCCGACCACGGCGACGACATGGTCGATACCGAGCTTCTCCTTCATCAGCCGATACTGCGATTCCACCATGTCGCGGATCGCGAATTTCGGGAACTGCATCCGCGGCTGCGCCTTCGAATTGCTCGGCGACGTGGTCAGCCCGTTGCCGATCGCATCGGTGCAGACGATGAAATACTTGTCGGGGTCGAGCGCCTTGCCGAGGCCGATCATGAAATCGAGCCGGTGATGATTGCCCGAGATCGCGGTCACCACCAGGATGGCGTTCGACTTCTTCGCGTTCAGCGTGCCGTGGGTGACGTAGGAGATCGAGAAATCCTTGATCGCCTCGCCGCTCTCGAGCTTCAGGTCGCCTTCGTTGTAGAGCTGGTGGGCAGGCTGCTGCGGCGTGTGTGCGAAGGCGGGCGGGATCGCCGGGCATGCCAGCAGCGACAGGATCGCGGCGAAGTGGGTGATGCGCTTCATTGGTCTCTCCCCATCGGGGCGGCTCTGTTCGGCCGCCTTCCGCCGCGAAGCATACGGGCCGGCGGCGCCGCGGCAAGGCCGCGGGCGCGAAGATTTAAGCGGCGCAGGCGCGGAATAAACCGCCGCCTGCACCGCGACAGCCGCCCGTCGTCGCATTGCGCGAACCGGCGCGCCGCATGCATTTTGCGCCACAATGCACGCGCTGGTTGCCGAACCTAATCGCGTCTCGCGCGTCAAACATATGTTGTTTGATTGTGGAATGCTCCGGTTCACAATGCCGGGCCAGAGCGAGTCGGACCGGCGGAGTCGATCATGGGCGAGGATTTGAACCGGCAGCGCGTCTTGAACTTCCTCGACGTTTATTATGCCGGCGGCATCGAGGGCGCGCTCGATCGCTGCAGCGACGACGTCGCGTTTCTCGCCAACGCCCCGATCGACATTCTCCCGCATATGGGCCAGCACCGCGGCAAGGCCGCGCTGCGCCAGATGTGGACCACGATCCACGAGCGCTATTCGGACATGCGCTACGAGGCGCCGATCGTGGTGACCCAGGGCGACAAAGTCGCCGCGCAGCTGCGCGTGTTCTTCCGCAAGCGCAACAACGCCCGCGTGGTGCAGTTCGATGTGGCGGTGTTCTACACGCTGCGCGACGGCAAGATCACCGAGATCCGCGAGATCATCGACACCTTCGACCTCGTCCAGCAGGTGCTGGAGCGCGACGTCGCGGCGGCGCTGACCGGGCACGACGACATCGTGCAGGCAAATTCGCAACGCCGGCGTTGAACCTCGACGGCCCGGCGCTGACTTATTACCGGGCTTGTTGCGGTCGGGGCTGAAATCACCATGAAAATCGCATTGCTCGCTGTGCTTGGCCTGGCGCTGGGCGCCCTTGGCGGCGCCGCCTTCGGCATCGGAGCCGGGCTTAGCTGGATCGGATTGGCCAGAACCTCTGGTATCGACAGCGGAACGCTGGTGTTTTTCACCTTCATGCCGCTCGGCGCCGCGATCGGCGGCATCGGCGGCGCGCTGCTGTTCGCGGTGGTGGCGATCCGCGACGCCGAGATCGTGATCGAGCGGCAACCGGTGCGGCAGCGCGACCGCTGAATTGCGGCGACCGGAGCGTTTTCGCGCGAAGCCTGCCCCGCACGTGATGCGGGGTGGATGCCGGTTCGCATCAAAAAAGCGCGTCGGAACCGGAATCCAGAGGTCGGCGGTCACATTCGGGTAAAATTCGGCGCAATTGTGCATTGCAAAAAAGTCATTTGCGTTTTTGCCGTTCGGCACTATTTCAGGCCGCAATAGCGATGTGCAGCAACCTGGCAAGGCGTCGGCGCTGACCCCCTGCCATCCGTTTGCGTTTGAAAATCCAGTTTCAGGACAAGGCCAAAATGACAGAGCATAGTCTCTGGCGTTTTTCGCGCGCATTGCATCGCGCGATCAACGAACGCCAGCTTGCAGATATCGAGCCGCTGCTCGACGACGAGGTCGAATGGTCCATCTATGGGCCGATCGACCTGTTTTCCTTTTTCGGCGCGCGCCGCGGCAAGGCCGCGGTGCTCGAGGTGATCCGGCAGATCGGCGAGAACCTCAGGGTTCACCGCTTCGACCGGGAACAGATCATGCTCGGCGTGGATTCCGCAGCCTCGATGCTGCGCTATTCGCTGACGGCACTCGACTCCAACAAGCCGATCTCGCTCCGGATCGCGCATTTCGCGCAGTTCAGGGCCGGCAAGCTGACGAGCTTCCGCGTGCTGGTCGACAGTTTCGACCTCGTCGAGCAGACCGTCGGCTACCCGATCCATCTGCCGCGCATCGCGGTCTGACGGCTTTTCGATTTCACGCCTTCGTCATGTCCGGGGCGCTAAAGCGCGAAGCGCGTCTTCGCGTTCAGGCGCCCCGGCAGCGGCGGCCTGTTTTGCCAGCCCCGAACGGCCGCGCTCGGGACGCGCCGCGCGAACGCGCCGCGCGTTTGTCCCGGACATGACGATCACGCGTTGATCACTTGCTTTCAGAGCGCCGATGCCACAATTTTGCGGCACGGCAATGCATGCTGCGGCTCTGGAATTTGTGGGCTGGGAATGACTTTCACATTACGATTTGGCTGGGCAAGACTGCCGGTGCTGGCAGCCGGCTTCAGCCTGGCGATGGCGCTGCCGGCCGCCGCGCAAACCCCGCCGTGGCAGATCGCTCCCGCCGCCCAAGACACCGTTGCTCAAAATACCGCAGCTGATAACGCCGAGGCTGCGGCCGACGAGGAGCCGCCGGCGGCCAATGCCAATGACGCCGACATTCTGAAGGACATCGACGAGAGCAAGCTCGACTGGAGCCAGCTCGACACCGATTCCACCAGCCTGCCCACGCTGGCGCCGAAGCGTGCGGCGAGGCCCGCCAGCGTCGCCGGCAAGGATCCATCCTGGTCGACCAACAACAACGCCAACGGCTCGTCGGCGGTGTCGGTCAAGCAGTCGATCTCGCCATTCCTCGACACCCGCATCGGCGCCGACATGACGGTCGCAAGGCAAGGCACCATGACGACGTCGGAGCAATTGTCGGAGCGGCTCGCCAATGGCGGCAGCCTGCCGCAGTCCGGCGGCTCGGCCTGGGCCGCGATCTCGACCGGCGGCGTGGCCTCGATCTGGGACAAGACCTCGGTCGAGGCGCGGGTCGATCCCTCCGCCGACCAGAGCAAGGTCGGCACCTCCTTGAGCAAGTCGGTGCCGCTGTCGGAGCAATATTCGCTGACGCTGCAGAACGGCTACAACCTCATCCAGCAGGGCGTGGTCCCGGTGCCCGGCATCATCAGCCACCCCTCGCGCAGCTACGACACCGATCAGTCGGCGAGCCTGTCCGTTAACGACACCGGCACCAGCATCACGGCAGGCCAGACGCTGTCGACCTCCGACGACAGATGGCTGCGCCGGATCGGCGCCGAGCAGAAGCTGTTCAACGGCGTTACCGTCTCCGGCTCGGTCGGCGAGACATCCCAGGGCACCACCAGCAAGAGCATCAGCGCCGGCTACAAGCGCTCATGGTGAACGGTCTGTTAGCTCTATCGCGTTAAATGATCAGGCATTGCCGCAACTTGGCCCAGATGCGGTCAAATTCGGCGGCACTGATAGGTCCGTAACTTCATCAATTCGTCGTGCGGGGGACAAGCCGCGCTTCGCCATTGCGAACAAGGGGAAAGCCGATGAACGCCACCAACCGTACCGAGGAAGCCGAAGTCGAAACGACGTCCGAGGTCGACACCAACCTCGCCGCCGTCTCGGAAGTCGAAGCCGGGATCCGCGACTTCGTGCGCAACGATATCGCCTATCTGCGCCGGCCGGTGGCGAGCCCGGAGACCGCGCCGACCGACACCAACACCGATGCCACCGTCAGCAACGTCAACTCGCTGATCCAGCGCGTCGCCGGCACCTCGCTCGCCGAGATCGAGAAGCTGATCGGCGAGCTCGAGAGCCTGCGTGACCTGCTGCATGCCGAGGGCCAGCGCGTCCAGCGCGAGATTTCCGGCTATGCCCAGCTCAGCCAGGCCGCGATGAAGTCGACGCGCATGATCGCCGACAACGTTTCGCAGTGGAAGCGCGCCGCCGACGGCCTGCGCAACAGCTGATACAGCTCAGGTTCCCAAACTGACCGCCGCCGCCTCCTGAACGGGGGGCGGCGGCTTCGCTTTGCGGCCTGATTCAGCGCAGAACGATTCGTTATTCAGCGCGGTGTAAACTCCGGGACGTCAATTTTTGCAGAAGCCGATTTGAACTTGGGATGTCGAGCCCGCGTCCAATCCGGAATTCGCGTCCGGACCGCGCGCTGCCGGGCATCCATTTGGAGACGAAGTCATGCAGAGCGTCCGGCCGGACAACGCCGCCGATCCGATTCCGCTGCGCCAGCCGCAGCAGGGCATCGGCACGATCATGATCCGGTTCATCGGCATCCTGGCAGCCGCGACCGTCGTGATGGTGCTGATCTGGAATCGTTAGACTGAAGCTTGGAAGAAATGTGACGCAGCCTGCCGACAGATCACATTGAAAAGCGCAAATGCACGCCACCTGCGCTCCCTCGAGCGCCGGGAGTTACAGACGGTCAATCAGCGGTCGATGCTCGCGGTGGTCTCGAAGGAATAATTGCCGTCGGCAAAACCCTTCACGACCATTCCGGTGGCCAGCATCACCACAACCGTTACCGTCGCGAAGATAATGCCGACGAGTTTCAGCGCGCTGCGATCTGCCATGGTATCCCCAGTCATTCTTGCCAGATGTCCGTGCCCTCAAACCATAAGGCAGGGACAAAGGTTCAGAATGCGTTAGCAAAAACTGAGTTCCACGCAACGCACAACTGCGTCGGCAGCAGAAGTCATTCGCTAACCATGGCGTCCGGGCAACATCAGAGGCGCGCGAGCAACATCAGGAACCGGGATTCCGCCGCGGCACGAAAGCGGTGGCGAGGAACGAGAACACCACCTCGTTGCGCTGATTGACGCCGGTGTTGCGGGCCTGAAGGATGCCCCATTCGGGCCGCTTTTCGGACGTGCGCTTGGTCTCGACCTGGTTGGTGAAGCTGATGGTATCGCCTGCCAGCACCGGGCGGATCCAGCGCAGTTCGCGGAAGCCCGGCGACGGCCCCCAGACCGCGACCTGTTCGCCGCGCGCGGCGGCTTCCGCGGCGAGCCGCTTGCCGTCGGCGACGAGCAGCTTCATGCAGACGCTGGCGACATGCCAGCCCGATGCGGCGAGCCCGCCGAACAGCGAGTTGCGCCCCTCCTCCTCGTCGAGATGGAAGCGCTGCGGATCGAACTGCGCGGCGAACCGCTTGATGTCCTCGGGCGTGAAGGTGAAGGAGCCGAACTCGCGCCGCGCGCCGATCTCGATATCTTCAAAAAAGCGCATGACCTCTCCTATGCGCTCGCGCCGTCGCGGCGGCTGACGATGATCGGCGACTCCATCTCGCACAGCATCTCGCCGCGCGCGTTGCGGATGGTGCCCTTGAAAGTGACGATGCCGGTCTCGGGCCGGCTCTTCGAGACGCGCGCCTCGACGACGTCGACATCCAGCGTCAAATCGTCGCCCGGACGCAGCGGCGCCACCCACCGCATCTCGTTGACCCCGGGCGAACCGAGCGAGGCGGTGCGGCCGATGAAGCCGTCGAACAGCATCCGCATCATCAGCGAGCCGAGATGCCAGCCCGAGCCCGACAGGCCGCGGAGCATGGATTTCTTCGCCGCCTCCTCGTCGAGATGCATCGGCTGCGGGTCGAATTCGGCGGCAAAGGCGAGGATCTCCTCGCGTGAAACATGGCGCGGGCCGAACGTGCCGAAGCGGCCGGGCTTGAAGTCTTCGAAGGTCAGCGTGGTCATTGGGTGAGGATATGCCGGAGGGAAGCCCGATTGTGGCCGTTATTTGCGGCAATCACAACCGGCCCACTCGCATAGCTCGCCCCTGGACTGCCGGCGCCCGGTCCGGGGCTCGCCTTTGGCGAGACCGAATGGGCTTCTGCGGTATCGATCCCTCTGGTCGCGGAGGCGCCTGGCGCCGTCCCGAACCATTGGCCCGGCGAAAGCCTCGTCCCGACGGACGCCTGCGGCGCAGGCTCCCGGGATGAAGTGATCACGCCGGCGGTCACGCAGTAGGATGAACGAGACGCGAATCATATTTCGGCTGGCCGGGAGAACCATGATGTTCGATTTCCAGGATCTGTTTCAGTGGGACCGCTTCATCACGCCCACGATCATCAAGACGTTCTACTGGCTGGTGATCGCGGTCATCGTGCTGTTCGGGATCTCCGGCATCCTGTGGAGCCTCACGGCGATGGCGATCAGCCCGTTCGTCGGATTCATCCAGCTGCTCGCGTCGATCGCGAGCGTCTTCGTCGGCATCGTGTTCTCGCGCATCGCCGCCGAGTTCATCCTGATCGTATTCCGGATCAACGAGCATCTCGGAGCGATCCGCGATCGGGACGGAGCAATGCACTGAAGCGAACGGCACCCGGCCGAACGCGACCGACCGCGGGGCTGTGGTTAATCCGAAGTAGCACCCGCGCGCAAATGCCCGCGAAATTCCAACCGGGATTTTAAAACCACTCGCGTACAGCCTTCCGCATTGCCAAGACCAACGCGGGGGCGTCGTGAATTCCAGGAATTTTGTTGCCGTGAGGCCGGGTGCCGAGCCGGGCTTTACGACCGAGGATATTTTATGGGCTGTCGGCATCTGGTCGGTGATCCTGACCCTGGCGCCGGTGATCGTGTTTTATTTGCTGATGGTGGCGTGAGGGCATCCCCTCCGTCATTTCCGGAGCGATGCGTGAGCATCGAATCCGGAATCTCGAGATTCCGGGCTCATGCTTCGCATGCCCCGGAATGACTCCAATATTCTCGACGACAAAAAACGCGCGGGAGCCGCGCGTTCTTTCCATTTCAAACCAAAACGGCGTTGTTACGCCGCCTGCTTGTGCATCGTACCGGACGCCGACGCCGTGCCGCGGATCGCCCTGATCGAGCGTTCGATTGCGGCCCACAGCCGATTGATCTCGGCGGCAGCGCGGCCTTCGGCATAATATTCGCGGGCGCCTTCGCCCTGGCCGAGCGCCATCAGAAGATCGGCGCGGTTGGTGATCTGGCCGCTCCACACCGGTGCGCGGAATTTCGCCAGCGCCTCGCGCGCGATCGCGACGATGCGGCTTTCGGCGCCGTCACGCTGCGCGGGCGCGCCGTTGATCACGACGGCATAGGGCTTGCGCATCGAGCGGCAGGTCTGGATGGTTTCCTGCACGGCGTTGACGTCGAACACGCCGGGCCGCGCCGGAATGATCACCATCGTGGCGTTCTTGATGGAGTCGTCGACCACGGCCGAGAGGTTCGGCGGCGTGTCGATGAACACCCACTCGATGCCGTCACGCTTGGCCTGGGCAATGATCCCGCTGACCGAGTTCACTGCCGTCTTGATCGCCGGCTCGTTGGTGCCGCGCAGCTTGTGCCAGAGAGTCAGCGAGCCCTGCGGATCGGCGTCGATCAGCAGACAGGGCTTCGTTGCCTTGTGCACTTGCGCGGCGAGGTGAGCAGCCAGGGTACTTTTTCCCGAGCCCCCCTTACGCGAAGCGAAAACAATCACGTTCATACGTTGGCCTCCAGATTGACCCCAGGAGGCGAAAATGAATCAGCACGCTGATTCGCGAAAGAAAAAATTTCTTGCAATCCGCAAAGTGGCCAAGATTACCGGTGCGTTTTGCTTTTTGAGTCACACCGAACTTATAACGCAACCGCAAATGGAAGCGCTAAGCGTTTGATTTGACTCGGTGCCTAGCGTTTTCCGGCAGCCTTCGCGCGCTCGCGCTCGATCCACTTGCGCTCGATCCAGCCGAGCAATTGCGCAGTGGGTTTCTGCAGGAACGGAACGTCTTGCGCGAACAAAAGGAGTCCGAGCGGCAGCATCCAGAGTCCGAGCACCGGCAGGAAGCTGAAGATGCCGCCGATGATCAGGAGGATCGCGAGCGGAATCCGCACGTAGCGCGACGACGGCTTGCGCAGCCACGCGACGAAGCGCGCCGGCTTATCCGGCAGCTTGGCTTCGAACCAGGCGAAGTGCCGATCGA
The DNA here is from genome assembly GCF_054058795.1 of Bradyrhizobium sp. USDA 4506. Taxonomy (NCBI): domain Bacteria; kingdom Pseudomonadati; phylum Pseudomonadota; class Alphaproteobacteria; order Hyphomicrobiales; family Nitrobacteraceae; genus Bradyrhizobium; species Bradyrhizobium sp. USDA 4506. The sequence continues at coordinate 5,785,473 of NZ_JBSSBM010000002.1, forward strand.
TCTCTTGCTTGTAGTATTCGCTCACTCGTCCCACTCCATCCGTTCCACAGGCGGAACAGATTTGGCAAACCACACAAGCCCCACAGATGATGCTGCGTGACAGCGTCACAAGGCGTCAGTCTGTCGCGCATGACCGACTTGAAATCGCGGCCAAACGATCTATCGCGCATTTTCGCGCGAAGCGATTGGATTGACCGCGACGGCGCTGTGCTCCCTCTCCCCGTTCTTACGGGGAGAGGGTTGGGGTGAGGGGCGGCCTCCGCGTATCCGGCGATAGCTGCGTTTGCGGAGACTCCCCCTCACCCGGAACGCATCTGGCGATGCGTCATAGCCGAAGCTCCGCTTCGGCGTTCTTGAGAACGGCCGCCAAGGGCGGCCTACGCCTCTCCCCGCACGCGCAGGGGTGTCCGGGGAATGATTCACTGTGTCGCGGTGCATGCTCGGCAGGACCGAGGCAAATCGGTCTTTTCTGGTTGTCGAGACACAGAGGGCCGAGCATGCGATATCGCGGTAGCATTTTTGGAAGGCTGCTTGAACCGATCAATCGACGGCAGTTTCAGACGGTTGTGGATCGTCTGGACGGGGATGCCTACGACAAGTCGTTCAGGAGCTGGGATCATCTGGTGGCGCTGATCTATGCCCAGCTTAGCGGCAACAGCAGTCTGCGCGGGGTGGTGACTGGCTTCAACGCCAATTCGCAGCATCACTATCACTTGGGAACCGGCAAGCTGTCGCGCTCGACGTTGTCCGATGCCAATGCCCGCCGTCCGATCGGCATTTTCGCGCAAACCTTTGCGGCGCTGTCGGCGATGGCGCGTCGCCAGCTGCGGAGTGAAGGCATGGAGATGGTGCGTCTGATCGACGCCAGTCCGATCCCGCTCGGCAAGGTCTGCAGTTGGGCGACGTGGAACGGCCGCATCCGCGGCATGAAGCTGCATGTCGTCTACGACCCAAGGAGCGATGTCCCGACCTGCGTCGAGATGACGGCCGCGAACGTCAATGACATCGAGATCGGCCGACAGACCCCAATCCAGCCCGCCACCACCTATGTGTTTGACAAGGGCTATTGCCGTTTCGACTGGTGGCAGAAGATCAATGATAGCAAGGCTTTCTTCGTTACCCGGGCGAAGACGAGCATCCGTCTTCGCTCGCTCAGGCATCGCGCCATCCGCAAGCGTAACGGGGATGGCTTCGAAATCCTTGCCGATGACGAGGTGAAGCTCACCAGCAAGGGCGATTCGCGCCTTCCAATCCCGCTCCGCCGCATCAAGATCAGACGCGAGAAAGGCGGCAAGATCACACTCCTGACCAACGACCTTGTCCGTAGCGCCGTCGAGATCGCCGCCCTCTACAAGAGCCGATGGCAAATCGAGCTGCTGTTCCGCTGGATCAAGCAGCATCTCGATATTCGCAAGTTCCTCGGCGCCAACGACAACGCGATCCGCCTTCAGGTGCTCGCTGCGATGATTGCCTACCTGCTGCTGCGCATCGCCGCTCACACCAACTGCATCAAAATGCTCCCGCTCAGGTTCGCCGAACTCGTCGGCCAGCTCCTGCTCACGCGTCGATCCCTCGCTGCCATCGACAAACCTCCGCCCATCAACCCCAGCCGTCGGAAATCAACCATCTCACCTGACCAGATGGAGCTCCGCTATGCCTGAATTTCCCCGGACACCCCTGCCGCACGCGGGGCGAGGTGAAGGCGGACACCGGTTCGCGTGACGATAACGCGCCCGATCAGAGACCCTCGCCTGCGCGCGATGAGAGCCAGGTCAGTGGGCCGGCTTCTTCGCCTTGTGCGATTTGGAGACCTTCCGCTTGGCAGGCCGCCGCTCCACGCGCTCGCTCGCCTCGGGACCTGCGCGGAAGAATACGCGGCAGGCCGGCGAGAGCTGCGCCTTGTTCCTGATCATGCAGGCCGTGATGCGATCGACGTCGGGAATCTCGGGGCTGCAAAGCCGGAACGCATCCGGCGTACAGGCCTGCTGCTGATCCGGCGTGTAGGCCTCACTTCGGCCCGGCAGCAGCAGCGCCGCAAGGGCGACGGATGATATCAACGCAAACGAAAAACTCCTTGAACCGGCGATCCCCATGCATCCCCCCAAAGGTGTCACTAGGCGTCGTTAAGGCGTCGTGTCAGCCAGTTTGGGTGACGGGACAGAGAAGTGCAAGCGGACGCGATGACACGCCGGGCGATAAGGGCGAGCGACCTTGCGATGGTCTGATCTTGCGATTTCGCGCTGAGTGATCTTGCGGATGGTACAGTTGGGTGGGCTCGAACCACCGACCTCCTGTTCCACAGACAGGCGCTCTAACCAACTGAGCTACAACTGCATCCTGACGCGCGGCCCGCTCAAGCGGGGCGGCGATTTCGGGCGGAAACTAGGTGCAACGCCGCGCTTTGGCAAGGCCGTAACGCGCCGATTTCCGCTGTTATGTCGGGCCGCTTGACGGGGCCCTGGCCAGCAAAAAGGCCCGGACCGCTTCGGCCCGGGCCTTTCGCTGGTCTCCCAAACGGCAGCGATCAGGCGGCCGGCTTGTAGAACTTCGAGGCGCTGGCCTTGATCGGCTCGGCGGTCTCGCTGGCGACCTTCTGGCCGAGCTCGGCCAGTTCCTTGGCCTGCGCGGTGTAGGTCTCGAACTGCTTGCGGGCGTGCGACGTCCACAGCTCGACCGCTTCGGTCGGCGACTTCACGCTGAACAGCTCCTGGGCGAAGTCGAGCGAGGAGGTGGTGTTGGCCTTGAAGAACTCGATCAGCTTGGCCGAATACTCGCTGGCGCCCTTGCTCACCGAGGTGAACACGGCCTCGACCGTCGAGTTGTGGGTCTCGGCAGCATCCTTGAACTTGGCGTAGCTGTCGCGGGCCTGCAGAACGCCCTTCTCGGCGAACGCGCGCATCTGCTCGGGAACTTCAAACGGAATGATCGAGGCGGAAAACGGATCGGACGGGTTGGTCATACGTGTAATCCTTCGCAACGGGTGAGTAGATGTGACCATTGCGGACGTCCCGGAGCCCATCAGGCCGGGAGCGCTGAAATGGATCACGCTGCCTTGATTCACGGGAGTGCCCTTCGTCGGGCGCGCCTAATAAACACCCATATCATGTCAATTTTGTGCAACGCAACGTAAGATCGCGTGCGACGCCACATTTTTTATCTGACGGAACAAAAGATTACCGCGGCCGACCGAGGCTGAATGCGCCAGGGTCGGCCGCGGCCAATGCGCCTCGTCAGTTCTTCGGCTTGACCGCGTCCATCGCGGCCCGGCTGACGGCCTGGCCCATCTCGCTGGCCTGCTCGGCGAGCGAGCGCATCTGGCCCTGCACATATTCGCTGTGCAGCCGCATGACGTCGCTGAGGTCCTTGGCCTTGAGCAGCGCCTCGGCGTAGTCCAGCGACGACTGCACGTTCTTTTCGGCATAGGACAGCGCCTTGGTCGAAAGATCCTTGGCGCCGGCGCGCACCGTGGCGTTGCGCTCCTCGATCTTGCCGGCGGTGTCCTTGGCGTTGGTCACGAATTGCTCGAACGCCTTGCGCGCCTGCTCAAAACTCGCCTCCGCCATCGACCGCATATCCTTGGGAATCTCGAACTTGGGGATCTCGAAATGGTCACGCCCGTTGTCGCTCATGGTCGCTCTCCCTCGCTTGCTGATCGGCCCGCCGCTTGGCCCTGCGGGCCCAGGGCAAGATAGACGGCAGAATATATCGTGGCACTGCAATCGCAGGTGTGACGCGGCGCCGCCTGGTTCCGCATCGTGCGGCTCGCAGCAACCTAGCTTTGCCCGACAACGCCAAACGGCTGTGGATCGTTCAGCCAAGTTAACGTTATCCCGGCTTAAGGCTGGGCAGTTTCGCTGCGGACATGGACCTGCCGTTCCCCAGTTGCGATACTAACCTTCTGTTAAGGCTGTCGTCCTGCGGCTGCCGGGCCTTCGGCTGAGCTTAAGGAAGAAAGCCAAACCCATGCGGTCAAATCTTGCGTGATGAGTGACGCGGAATTCCAGATCCAGGCGCTCGGCGATGTCAGGCTGGCGGATCATGCGACGGGCGCCCTGCCGGCATGGCTGTGGGCGGCCGACGGCGCGCGGATTCTCTGGGCCAATCCGGTCGGCGCGCAGGTATTCGGTGCCGCCAACGGCGCCGAGCTGGCGAAGCGCGGCTTCGGCCCGGCCGATCCGCACCGCCGCCAGGTCGCGCGGCTCGGCCACAGCCTGAACGCCAATGGCGCGGTCCGGCTGGAGCGGCTGCGCGGCTTCGGCGCTGCGCCCGGCATGCTCGCGACCTGCGGCTGCGCCCGGATCGACCTGCCGGACGGCAGCCATGGCATCCTGATGACGGCGCTCAATGCGACCGGCCGCGGCATGCCGCTCGCGGAACGCCTGCAGCGGCTGCTGCAGGGCTTGCCGCGTCCGGCCGCCGCCTTCACCAGCAACGGACTGCTGGTCACAACCAATGAGGCGGCGCGTACGCTGCCCGGCCTGCACGACCTCACCGAAGCCGGTCTCGATGCCGCGCGCGGGGAGGCGCTGGCGCAGGGCCGCGCGGCGGCGAGCGTTGCGATCGGCCGCGTCGTGCTGCAGCGGATCGGGCACGGCGCCGATCGCGCGCTGGTCGCGTTGATCAAGCCGGCGGCGCATCTCGCCGCAAGGCCGGCGCCGATCGTGCCTGCGCCGGTTGAGCCGGAGACGCCGGCGCGCGAAGCACCGGCTCCCGCAGCGCCAGCGCAGCAAGAGGCCATGGCCGTAGAGCCGCCGCCAGCACCTGCAGTTATCGAACAAGCCGTTGCGCATGACGAAGCGCCCGCGACGGCCTGCGCAGCACCGATCGCGTTCACACTGTTCGACGCGCTGGATCCGCAGATGGAAGAGCGCGTCACGATCGAGCCGATCGTCAGCGCGGCCAAATCCGAACCTGAGAATGCTGCTCCATCTGCCGTGGCAGCAGAGGCGGCGCACGTAGAGGCGCCCGTCGAGACCGCAGCTCTCGACACCACGCAAGACGAAACACCTGCCGCCGAGGAACCGCTGTCGGAAGCACTGATCGAAGTGACGGACGGCGCGCAGATCGAAGAGCCTACGCCTCTTGCCCCGCCACTTGCGTCGGCAGAACTCACGCATTCAGAGCCGACGCCCGTCGAGACTGCACCTCTCGACACCACGCCCGACGAAAGCCCCGCCGTCGAGGAGCCGCTGTCGGAAGCGCTGATCGAAGCACCCGCTGAAGCGCCGGTCGAACAGCCTGCGCCTGATCTCGCAGAGACGGCACGCACGCACGCGCCGGAAATATCGGCGCCCCCGGCCGATCCCGCCCCCTCGCCTTATGCGATCGCGGATGCGCCCGCGCCGCCGCCCGCCGCCGAGCCGGAGCCCGCGACATTGGCGCCGGTGCCACCACCATCCTGGCTCGACGAGCCGTTGCCGGTGCGGCGCCATCCGCTGCGCTTCATGTGGCAGATGGACCACGAGGCCCGCTTCTCGCTCGGCTCCGATGAATTCACCCGCCTGATCGGCCTGCACACCGCGGCGGGCTTCGGCCGGCTGTGGAGCGACATCGCCGAGAGCTTTGGCCTCGATCCCGAGGGCCGCGTCATGCAGGCGTTCGCCAGCCACGACACCTGGAGCGGCATCACGCTGCACTGGCCGGTCGACGGTGGCGGCCGGCTGCCGGTCGAACTGTCCGGCCTGCCGGTGTTCGATCGTGCCAGGAATTTCGCCGGCTACCGCGGCTTTGGTGTGTGTCGCGACCTCGACGGGCTTGCGCGACTCGCCGCATTGCGCCGCTATGAGTTCTTCAGCGGCACGCTCGCGCCGCAATCGCTGTCGGCCGATGTCGCGCCGGCGCCGCGCACCGTTGCGCCGCCCGGGCCCGCCGCGCCACAGGACAATCCTCCGCCTCACGCGGAGCCGCCGCCCGACACGACCGCCATAGCACCACCCGAGGAATTGACCGAGCCGACAGCCGCAGAGACTTCACACCGAGCCGATCCGGATCACGCCGTGGAAACGCACGAGGAAACGCACGAAGTGCGTCACGACCCGCCACCGAATGTGGTGCCGTTCCGTCCCGCCGGCGACACCCGGCCGCCGTCGCTGACGCCGGTCGAGAACAACGCCTTCAACGAGCTCGCCCGTCAATTGTCGGCGCGGCTCGAAAACGAGGCCGGCCTCGCCGCGACAACGGACGACAGCGTGCCGGCCGAGCCGCTCGCCGAAGCGCCGCCCGCAACCGAACCGCCGCAGGAAGCGGCGGTGGCACTGCAGGAGACGGTCGCGCAGCTGGAGCCGCCGGCCGATCCGCCAAAGGCCAGCTGGCTGACTGCGGCGGAGCCGGCGCCGCGCGCAGATTCCCGGCGCGACCGCGCGCTGCTCGATCTGTTGCCGGTCGGCATCCTGATCTACCGGCTCGACCGCCTGCTCTATGCCAACCGCGCCTTCCTCTCGCGCATGGGCCATGACAGCCTGCACGCGCTGGAAGCCGCCGGCGGCCTCGACGCGCTCTATGTCGAGCCCGGCGTCTCGCAGGCGAGCAGCACGTCGGGCACCGGCACGCCGGTGACGATCTCCGCGAACCAGAGCACCGAGCACGGTGCGCAGTCGGTGTCCGCGGAGGCGCGGCTGCACACCATCACCTGGGACGACGATTCCGCGCTGGCGCTGATCTTCTCGCGCACGCTGGACGAGGATGCCTCGATCGCCGCCGCGCTGTCCGAGCCGGAGCCTGCGGCGGCCGCCGAGCCGCTGCTTGCGCCGGCTGAGCCGCAAGCCGGCCAGGCCGACGCCGAAGAGCTCGGCGCGATCCTCGACACCGCCGCCGAAGGCATCATCATGTTCGATGCCGACGGCAACATCCATTCCTGCAACCGCAGCGCCGAGGCGCTGTTCGGCTATGACGGCGACGAGTTCGTCACCCGCAAGCTCGCCGATCTGTTCGCGCCGGAAAGCCAGCACGGCATCTTCGACTATCTTGCCAGCCTGAAATCGGCCGGCGTCGCCAGCCTGCTCGACCATGGCCGCGAGACGCTCGGCCGCGTCCGCCAGGGCGGCATCATCCCGCTGTCGGCGACGATGGGCCGCACCCGCGCCGATGGACCGAACTTCTTCGCGGTGTTCCGTGATCTGTCGCAAACGAAGAAGAGCGAGGGCGAATTGCGCGAGGCGCGGCGGCTCGCCGAACGCGCCGCCAACGCCAAGTCCGACATGCTGGCGCGGATCAGCCACGAGCTGCGCACGCCGCTCAACGCCATCATCGGATTTGCCGAGGTGATGATCGGCGAGCGCTTCGGCGCGCTCGGCAACGAGCGCTATGTCGAATACATGAAGGACATCCGCGCCTCCGGCGAGCGGGTGATCGCGATCGTCAACGATCTGCTCGACCTGTCGCGGATCGAGACCGGCAAGCTCGACCTCGCCTTCACCAGCCAGAACCTCAACGAGATGGTGGAGAGCTGCGTCGCGGTCATGCAGCCGCAAGCCAACCGCGAGCGCATCATCATCCGCACCTCGCTCGCCCACACGCTGCCGCCTGTGGTCGCCGACGCCCGCGCGTTGCGCCAGATCACGCTGAACCTGATCGGCAACTCGATCCATCTCGCCAATGCCGGCGGCCAGGTGATCGTCTCGACCGCGCTGTCGGATTTCGGCGAGGTGATGTTGCGCGTGCGCGACACCGGGCAGAGTCTCAACGACAACGAGGTCGCCGCCGCGCTGGAGCCGTTCCGCGCCCCGACGCCTTCAGATCAGGCCGGCTCCGGCGGCGTCAGCCTGTCGCTGACCAAGGCGCTGGTCGAAGCCAATCGCGCCAAATTCCAGATCCGGACCGGCGGCCGCACCGGCACGCTGATCGAGGTGACCTTCGCCCACGCCACAGCAAGGGCGTGAGCCGCGATCCGCCCTTCGCGCTCTTGCCGGCCGATTCCAGGACACTGCGAACATCTGTCGCGTCGGATCCGCGCGGCGCGGCATAGATCTTGCTGCGATTCGGCTTGTTTGAATTCATTGCCGTGCGGCCCCGCCCGTTTTCCGGGCATTCGGATTTCACCGATGCGCTGTCTTGTCGTCGCCGATCTGCATTACTCGTTGCCGCAGTTCGACTGGCTGCTGGCGGCGGCACCGCAATTCGATCTCGTGATCTTCGCCGGCGATGCGCTCAACCTCGGCTCGGCGGTCGATTTCCGCGCCCAGATCGTCGTCGTCACGAAATACCTGTCGCGGCTCGCCGATCTCACGCGGGTGATCTTCTGTTCAGGCAATCACGACCTCGACGAGCGCAACCCGGAGGGCGAGAAGATCGCGCGCTGGGTCGCCGGCATCAGGGAGTTCGGCGTCGCCTGCGACGGCGACAACCTGACGATCGGCGACACGCTGTTCACGGTGTGCCCGTGGTGGGACGGCCCGCTGGTCAAGGCGCGGATCGACGAGCAGCTTCGCGCGGCAGCCGCGGTGCCGCACCGCCGCTGGGTCTGGGTCCATCACGCCCCGCCGGCGGATTCGCCGACCAGCTGGGGCGGCAAGCGCTTCTTCGGCGACGCCGAGCTGCTCGGCTGGATCGAGCGCCACCATCCGGCGCTGGTGATCTCGGGCCATGTGCATCAGTCGCCGTTCATCCAGAGCGGCTCGTGGTTCGACCGGATCGGAGCGACCTGGGTGTTCAACACCGGCCTGCAGCCCGGCCGTCCACCGGTCTACATCGTGCTCGATCTCGCACAGGACAAGGCGTTCTGGCTCGCCGCCGGCGATGCGCAGATGATCGATCTCAAGGCGCCGCTGTCGCGGCCGGCGGCTCCCGTGCACGAGGCGCCGGACTGGCTCATATCCTTGGATCGGATTGCCGATCCGAGCCTGGCGCGACCTGCATCGGCGGCAGGTTGATCATGCTCTGCAGCACCTCGCCGACCATCGCCAGGTGGGTGCCGTGATCGGCATATTGGTGCATCAGGTCGGCAAGATAGGTCGTGGCGACATGAAGCCGTTGCGCCAGCAGCTGCGCGATCAGCAGCGCCACCGCCGGCTGCTGGCGCAGGAACGAGGCCGCATCGTCGAACTCGTACAAGACGCAATCCGAGGCCGTGCGCACCTTGGCGCTGTGCGCCCGGTCGAGCAGCACGCTCATCTCGCCGAACACCGCGCCGGGCTCGTCGATGACGGCGACCAGGCTGTCGCCCTTGACGACTTCCACCTTGCCCTCGAGCAGCACGAACAGATGACCGGTCTTGCCGCCCTCCTCGATGAAATCCGTGCCCGCCGGCAAGCTGCGCCTGCGACCGCCGGTGCAGTGATCAAGGATCGCTCGCATGTTTCATCTCCGTCTCCAGTCAGACTAGGCAGAGATGCTGTCGCGTCAAACGGCATTAGCTGGGCGTTCTGCCCAAATTGTCGGCACGCCGCCGCGTGACCCGCGGCGCGATCCAGCCGTTTGTGCGTGCCTCAGGCGGGCGCGTTATGCTTGATCGCCAGGAAATCGCCGATCGTATCGAGGAACAGTTTTGGCGATTGCAGTTGCGGGACATGCGCACATCCCGGAATGACCCTCAGCTTGGCTCTCGGCAGGCCGCCTGCCAATTCGTATGACATCGGCGGCGGCGTCGCCTCGTCATATTCGCCGACCACGACGAGTGTCGGTACGGTCACGCTGCGTAGTTCGGCACGAAGATCGAGGCTCGCCAGCGCGTCACAGGCCGCGCAGAACACGTTGAGATCGGTGCGCAGGAATGCGTCGCGGCGATCCTGCATCAGCGGGGGATGCTGTGCCTGGAAATCCGGTGCGAACAGCCGGCGCATTGCAATGTCGGTGATCGCGGCGAGCCCCTTCTCGCGTGAAACCCTGGCCATGTTGCGAAACGCCTCGCGGCCCGGCTCGGAGAACGCCGCACCGCTGTCGGCGAGGATCAGCCGGCTCGCGATCGCCGGGTGGCGGATTGCCATCTGCAGCGCGACGAACCCGCCATAACCATTGCCGAGCACGACGGCCGGCGTGCCATCAGCCGCGTCATGCACCGCGTCCGCCATCCGGTCGGCAATCGCGGCAAGGCCACCCTCAACCGCGCTCGACCGACCAAATCCCGGCAGTTCCGGCACGATGGTCCGAAACGACCGGGCAAGTTCCGGCACGATCGCATCGAAGCTCGCGCGATCCGACAGCAGCGAGTGAAACAGGACCAGCGGCGGCCCTTCGCCCGACTGGGCTGCGTTGACTGTGCGGTTGGCCAAAAGCCTGTCCATCGTCGCTCTCTTTCAAATTGCGCCCGAAATTCGCGCATCGGGGCTCCAAAGCGCCCCTGCGGACGATTGATAAATCAAATCACCCGGATTTCAAGGATTTCAGCTTGACGTGATATTTCACAAGCTGCATTTACTGGGCAGGAGATCCAATAAGATGATCCTTCTCCGCGAGAATATCTACGAAAGCCTGCGATCTGATATTTTATCGTGTCAGCTTGCTCCCGGTGATGAAATACGAGAGCAGGATTTGGCGGAGCGTTACGCCGTCAGCCGCCAGCCGGTCCGGGACGCCCTGCTGCGGCTCGAGCGCGAGCACCTCGTGACGGTGCAGCCCCGCCAGGGCTACCGGGTGAATCCGATCTCGCTGTCCGACGCCCGCGATCTGCTGCGCTTCCGCCTTGCGCTCGAACCGGCCTGCGTCGCCGAAGCAATCGAGAGCGCGCCCGACAGCATCCTGAAATCACTCGATGAATTCCGCCGCTTCTCCGGCAGCCATGAGGACTTCATCACCTACAATCGCGGCTTCCACTCGGCGCTGGCGCACGCATCGGGCAACCGCCGCATGGCGACCACGCTCTGCGACCTGATCGGCCAGGCCGATCGGCTGGTGCGCGTCAGCATCTCCAATCTGAAGGGCCACGACCCGGCGAAGCTCGTCGCCGAGCATGTCGCATTGATCGACGCCATGCAGCGGCGCGAGGCACGCACCGCGGCCCGCATCATCAAGGCTCACATCGCGGCAACCGAAAAGCGCGTGCTGCCGGCACTCAAGCGCAACGCCGTCATCGTCGAAGAGAGGTCATCATGAACATTCCGTCGAAGCCCGCGACGATCGACGTCGAGATCCACGGCAACTTCATCGACGGACGCGAGGTCGAGGCCGGAGACGGCGAGATGCTCGACGTCCGCAATCCCGCGACCGGCGACGTCATCGCCCGGATTCCGAATTCGACCGCCGCGGATATCGACCGCGCGATGAGGAGCGCGCGCGCTGCATTCGAAGGCAAGGCGTGGGGCGGGATGGACACGAGGGCGCGCGCCCGGCTCGTCAACAGGCTCGCCGACGCGTTCGAGGCCAATCTCGACACGCTGTACCGGCTGGAGACGTTGAACAACGGCCGTCCCGTCAACGAAACCCGCGCGCAGCTGTCGCGCCTGCCGGATTTCCTCCGCTACTTCGCCGGACTGGCGCTGTCGCGCCGTGATTCCGTCATCCCGGTCGAAGGCGCGTACCTGAACTACACCCTGCGCACGCCGATCGGAATCGTCGCCAACTGCACGCCCTTCAATCACCCGCTCATGATCCTGTGCAAGTCGCTTGCCGTCGTGCTGGCGACCGGGTGCGTCACCGTGGTCAAGCCATCGGAATACACGCCGCTGACGACACTGAAGCTCGCCCAGATCTTCAGCGAGGCCGGACTGCCTCCCGGCGTCTTCAACATCGTGCTTGGCCTCGGCCAGAGCGCCGGCAAGATGCTCGCTGAGCATGGCGACATCAACAAGCTTGTGCTGACCGGCGGGACCGAAGCCGGCCGCATCGCGGGCAGTGCCGCAGCGAAGGTGTTCGCGCACCAGACCATGGAGCTCGGCGGCAAGACGCCGGTGATGATATTCGACGATTTCGACGTCGACCGCGCCGTCAACTACGCCGCGTTCGGCGCCTTCATCGGCGCCGGCCAAACCTGCGTTTGCGCGTCGCGCCATATCGTGCAGGCCTCGATCTACGATGAGTTCGTCGAAAAGCTGCAGGCCAAGACCCGCGCCATCCGCATTGGCGATCCGTTCGATCCGAACACACAACTTGGGCCGGTGATCTCGGCACGCCAGCGCGACCGCGTTCTCAGCTATGCGCGCTACGGTCATGAAGACGGCGCGCGGCTGCTCACCGGCGGCGTGGCCGCAAAGGTCGCGGGCCACGACAACGGTTATTTCGTCGAACCGACCGTGTTCGCCGACGTCAAATCCGACATGCGGATCTTCCAGGAGGAGGTGTTCGGTCCCTTCACCTCGGTGACCCCCTTCAAGGACGAGGCCGACGCGCTCCGGCTCGCCAACGACTCTCCCTTTGGCCTCGCCGCCGCCATTCGCACCCGCGACGTCGCGCGCGCGCATCGCGTGGCCGCGGCGGTCAAGGCCGGGATCGTCTGGATCAACGACCACCACCGGCTCGATCCGGCCTCGCCCTGGGGCGGCGTTGACGATTCCGGCATCGGCCGGGAATGCGGCACTGAGAGCTTCGACGACCATTTCAACACCAAGAGCGTGATGGTCGCGACCCACGAACAGCCGTTCGATTGGTACCGCGACACGGCCAGCCAGCGCCGGTTGAACTAGCCGCAGTCGAGCAAAGCGGCAAATCGCCCACAGATGGCGGGCCGCATCACCGAGGAAACAGTCAAGGGGAGAGCGCATATGTCGACATCGGTCAATGCCGGGAGCCGCCTCGATCGGCTACCGATCGGACCATTCCATCGCCGGATCATGATCCTGATCGGGATCGGAATGTTCTTCGACGGCTTCGACATCTATATCGCCGGCACCGTGCTCGGCGTGACGCTGAAAACCGGATTCTCGACGCTCGCCCAAAACGCCGCGTTCATCTCCGCAACCTTCGTCGGCATGATGCTCGGATCTTTCGGCACCGGCTTCCTCGGCGACCGTTACGGTCGGCGTTTCACCTACCAGTTCAATCTGCTGCTGTTCGGCATCGCGTCCCTGGCGGCGGCGTTTGCGCCAAACATGGCCTTTCTGATTGCCTGCCGTTTCGTGATGGGCGTCGGTCTCGGCGCCGAAAATGTTGTCGGCTACTCCACGATGACCGAGTTCGTGCCGGCCCGGAGCCGCGGCAAGTGGCTCGGCTTCACCGCCGTCTGCGTCGTGACCGGCCTGCCCATCGCACTGCTGGTCGCATCAGTCGTCGTCCCGCAATTCGGCTGGCGCGCGATGTTTGTGCTGGGCGGCGTCGGCGCCTTGATCGTCTGGTACCTGCGCAAGTCGCTGCCGGAGTCGCCGCGCTGGCTGGAGGCGGTGGGACGCACCGCCGAGGCCGAGGCGCTGATGCAGGCGATCGAGAAGGAAGCTTCCCGGGGTCAGCCCTTGCCGGCGCCCGCGGCTGCAACGCCGGCACCGGTGTCGCCCGATCTCGCCACGCTGTTCGCTGCGCCGCTGCTGTCCCGCATGATCGTCGGCGCGGTATGCCTGATTACCATCAATACGCTGCTCTACGGTTTCGTGACCTGGCTGCCGGTGTTCTTCATCAAGCAGGGCCTGTCCGTCGCGACCTCGTTCGGCTACTCGCTGCTGATGGCGCTTGGCGCGCCGATCGGCTCGGCGATCGGCGCCCTGACCGCCGACCGCTGGGGCCGCAAGCCCACGATCATCGGCGCATCGCTGATCTCGATCATCCTCGGCGTCATCTATCCGATGATCTCGGATCCGTTCCTGCTGCCGGCCGTCGGCTTCGCGCTGACCGTGCCGATCTATGTCTTGGTCGCGCTGTTGTTCGGCATCTATATTCCCGAACTGTTCCCGACCGAGGTGCGGCTGCGGGCATCCGGCATCGTCAACACACTCGGTCGAGGTGCCACCATCGTGACACCATTCCTGGTCGTGATGCTGTTCGAAGCGCGCGGCGTCGCCGGCGTGATGGCCCTGATGATCGGACTGCTCGTCGTGCAGATCATCACCGTATGGGCGCTCGGCATCGAGCCGCGGCACCGCAGCCTCGAGGAGCTCAAGGGCGAGGAATCACCATCCGCAATTCCGCAGGAAGCTTCGTGAGGCGGAGCGACCTTTCTCGCGACAAGCTTGACGGCGCGGGCTACCCGCGCCGTCGCGTCACTCCCACATCTCAGGCGTGACACGCCCGGCGAAGCCGCAGTCGATGACCCGCTCCTGCGGATTGCGATCCACGATCAGCCGCAGTAGGTCGGGGCGCGAATAATGGCCGCCGATATCGCACAGCGCCTTGGCGGCGAGCACGGCCTCCCGCGAGCCGTCCGCGATCAGGATGGTCTCGCCCTGCGCCGGACCGGCGATGACCTCGCCGCGCGGATCGATGATGACGCTGTCACCGCTGTACTCGATCGTCGAGAGTTCGCGGTAACGTTCCGGCGTGATTTCGTGCGAGCGCATGCCGCCGACCGCGATGACGTAGCAGCCGGCTTGTGAGGCGAACGCGCGCGACAGCAACAACTGCCGCGGCCAGAGCGGCGTCGGCGACGGTGGCGCCACCGCGGGCTCCCGCCCCGGCCACGCAGCGACGTGGATCTGCGTTCCCTGCGCGGCCAGCGCATAGCCGGGCAGCATCGTGTTGTGCTCCCAGCAATTGAGGCCGCTGATCCGGCCATAGGGCCGCTCATGCACGCGCAGGCCCGCCGCGTCGCCATCGGCCCACACCGAGCGCTCGTTGAAGGTGGGCTTCAGCTTGCGATGGCGGCCGAGCAGCCGTCCCTCGCGGCCGATGAACAGCAGCGTGCAGTAGACCGTCCCCTTGGTCACGGCATCACGTTCGGCAACGCCGATCACGACATCCAGTCCCGCGGCCTCGGCGGCGACGCAGAGCCGATCGGTCGCGGGCGAGGGAATCTCGACCGCGTTGTCGAGATATTCGGCCATCGCGCGAAACGTGTTCGGCCCGGTCGGCGCGTGACAGAAGAAGGGATAGCCGGGCAGCCATGTCTCGCCGAAGGCGGCAATCGTCGCGCCCATGGCGCCGGCCTCGCCGATCAGGCGGCAGGCCTTCTCCAGCGAGGCGTCGCGATCGAATGGCACCGCGGCGGCCTGGACCGCCGCGAGCCTGAAATGCGTGTCGGATGTCATGGTTGTGCCCGCGTCAGTCGACGCCCTTGCGGGCAGCGTCGAGCGCGCCCGCAAGCAACTCCAGCGCCTTGACGCGCCGCCGTCGCGCCAGACGCGCCTCGCCGACCTTGCGCTCGTGCTCGCCGGCGATGAAGGCCTGGATGTCCGGCAGCGGACGAATGACGCCACGGCTGCCCCACTGGCCGTCGGGGATCTCGGTCGGAAACACCCAGACCTGCGGCGCCACATCCTCGAACGAACCGCCGGCAGCGCGCACCACCGCGTCGGTGACGTCCTTCACCAAGGCCGCGCGCGAGGCTTCGGTGTACTGCCCCTCGGGGACCGTCGGGACGATGCGAAATCGTGGCGATGGCGATGGCTGGCCCGCCACATAAACGGCGGCCGGCCGATGCAGGAAGACAACGGTGACGCCTTGCGCAACCTTGTTCGCCGGATCGAACCCCTCGTGGCCGATCAGGATATCGCCGAGCTCCTTGATGAGCCGCGCTTCCGCTTCCGGCTTCAGGGCTCCTTCGGGAATTGTCACGTCGATCATCGGCATTGAGGCGACCTCCTGTTGTTGACAGCAGGAGGTCTATGCGCGGCGCACTCCCGGCAGCAGTGGCAGTATCGCCATTTTCAGGGCAAATTCGGACACGGCCTTCTCAGGCGGCGGGAGCCTTGCGCACGAACCGGCGCTGGTATTCGCGGGGCGAAAGCCCGGTTTCGCGCTTGAACAGCCGACGGAAGGTCGACAGATCGTTGTAGCCGACGCGCGCGCTGACCGCGTCGAGCTTCAGCCGCGTGGTTTCGATCAGGCGCTTGGCGACATCCACCCGCAGCGCCTGGAGATATTGCAGGGGCGCCTCGCCGACCGCCAGCTTGAAGCGGCGGTTCAGGGTCCGCTCGCTGACCGAAAGGTCCCGGGCCAGCCTGGCAAGGCTGAAGCCTCGCTGTAGCGACTTCTCCATCATGCTCTGCGCCCGCGCCACCAGCGCGTCGGAGTGCTGCGTGTCGCGCGCGCGGCTGGCATAGGGTGCCTGCGAGATGCGATTGCTGTCGATCAGCATCAGCTTGCCGGTCTCGGCGGCGACATCGGCACCGGCGAACTTCTCGACCAGCCGAAGCGCGAGATTGAGCGAGGTGGTCACCGCGCCCGAGCAGACAATCCGGTTCTGCTCGGTGAGGATCTCGGCGACGCGCAGATCCACCGCCGGGTAGCGCATCGCGAATGTCCGTCCCTTCGCCCAATGGGTGGTCGCAACCCTGCCGTCGAGCAGGCCGGCCTCGGCGAGGATGAAGCTGCCGGTGCAATAGGACGCGAGCAGGGTACCGCGCTCATGCTGCCGGCGCAGCGCCGCGAGCAGCGGCTCGACGGTATCGAGCCGGGCGAAGAAGCGTTCGATATCGCCGACGAAGGGTCCCGGGATCACCACCGCGTCTGCCGAAGACCGCGCGCCGATCGGCCCATCGACGCCGATGACCTGGCCTGATGCCGTCTGGACCGGCCGGCCATTCAATGATTCGACGCGCCACCGCAGCTGTGACGGCATGCCGTTGCGACGTCGCGGCCGCCGTGCCGTCACCGAGTTGGCGGCGGTGAACACGTCGACAATCCCCGCCACGCCCGAAGCGAGGATGCCGTCATAGACCCAGATCCGGATGAGTGGCATGGCCCGTGTCCGATTTTGCACAACATGGTGCAATTCTGCCATTGCATGGACGACCGGACAAGCCGGCGACGGCGGGCGCCGAATGTGAAGCGCCGTGCTACTGCCCGACGCGCAACTCAGCAAAAACCTGTCAACTCGGACAAACCATGTCGCGAGAATGCGGGCGTTGACTTACGGACCGTGCCGCACACTCACCGTCGTCCCGGCGAAGGCCGGGACCCATAACCACCGATGCGAATTGTCATGCGCGATTGCAACGACGAGTCCCGCCTGCAACATCCGCCGCGGCGTATGGGTCCCGGCCCCCGTGCGCAATTGCGCACTAGGCCGGGACGACAGATGTATATGCGGGCCGGTCGTCGTGCGCCCCACTCACATCGCCCGCGCAAATCTGCGAAAGCCAGGCGCGCCGGTCATCGCCTCGAAGGCGGCGTCGCACTTCTCTTCGGCGAAGGCGAAGCCGGCCCTGGCGTAGCAGCGTTCGGCCGCGTCGTTGCCGATCAGGAACGAGATCGATGCCTGCGTGTAACCGGCCGCCTTGCCGTCGGCGAGTGCGCGGCGGATCAAGTCCTGCACCAGGCCGCCGCTGCGATGGGACGCTTGTCGGGCGACATGCTCGATCAGCCAGTCGCCCTCGCCGCCTTGCACCCAGCAGTTGCGGGCATAGCCGCCGCGCGCGACGATGGCATCGGCATCGGTGCCGGTCTCTGCTGCGACTTCGTCGATCGCCGCACGTGCCGCGACGACGGTTCCGGATGCCGGCATCGCGCACAGCGCGGCGGCCGGCACGCCATCGACTTCAGCAATCAGGAAATGGGCGACGTGATACCATGACCGCACCCGCGCCACGGCGAGCCGTGTCATGAACGCCAGGCATTCCGCCTCGCCCCGGTCGAGCGCGATGTCGAACCAGCCGCGCGGCAACTGGCCGCGCTGCGCGGCCAGGACAGTGCGGGCGATGAAGCCGGCGTCGTCGGATCGTGCGGGACGGATCGAGGATCGTCCCGCGCCGATCATCTCAGGTGTTCTTCAGCGCGACGCGGAATTCGGCCTCGGTCTTGGCCTTGACCTCGTCGAGCGTGACGCCGTCAGCGAGCTCGATCAGCGCCATGCCGTCCTTGCCGTGCTTGTCGATGGTGAACACCGCCAAATCCGTGACGACCATGTCGACCACGCGCTCGCCGGTCAGCGGCAGGTTGCACTGCTTGAGCAGCTTCGGGCCGTCCTTGGCGGAATGCTCCATCACGACCACGACGCGCTTGACGCCGGCGACGAGGTCCATGGCGCCGCCCATGCCCTTCACCATCTTGCCGGGGATCATCCAGTTGGCGAGGTCGCCGTTCTGCGCCACCTGCATGGCGCCGAGGATCGACAGATCGATATGGCCGCCGCGCACCATGCCGAAGGAATCGGCCGACGAGAAATAGCTGGTCGAGGGCAGCTCGCTCACCGTCTGCTTCCCGGCATTGATGAGGTCGGCGTCCACCTCGTCCTCATAGGGGAACGGGCCCATGCCGAGCATGCCGTTCTCGCTCTGCAGGCTGACGTCGATACCGTCGGGAATGTAGTTCGAAACCAGCGTCGGAATGCCGATGCCGAGATTGACGTAATAGCCGTCGCGCAACTCCTTGGCGGCGCGGGCGGCCATCTGTTCACGGGTCCAGGCCATGAGGCTCTCCTGAAGAAATGGGTTTTAGGCAGCGGGGCGCGGTCGGGTGTTGCGGAACTCGATCCGCTTCGTGCCGGTCCCGACCTCGATGATGCGCTTGACGAAGATGCCGGGGGTGTGGATGTGGTCCGGATCGATCTCGCCGGCCGGCACCAGGTGCTCGACCTCGGCGACGGTGACCTTCGCCGCGGTGGCCATCATCGGGTTAAAGTTGCGCGCGGTCTTGCGGTAGACCAGGTTGCCGGCGGTATCGCCCTTCCAGGCATGGACGATGGCGACGTCGGCGAACAGGCCGCGCTCCATGATGTACTTCTCGCCGTCGAATTCCTTCACTTCCTTGCCCTCGGCGATCAGCGTGCCGACGCCGGTCTTGGTGTAGAAGGCCGGGATTCCGGCGCCGCCGGCGCGGATGCGCTCGGCCAGCGTGCCCTGCGGGTTGAACTCGAGCTCGAGCTCGCCGGCGAGATACTGCTGAGCGAACAGCTTGTTCTCGCCGACATAGGACGAGATCATCTTCTTGATCTGGCGGGTCTCCAGCAGCCGGCTGAGGCCGATGCCGTCGACGCCGGCATTGTTGGAGACGACGGTGAGGCCCTTGACGCCGGACTCGCGGATCGCGTCGGACAGGGTCTCGGCGATGCCGCAGAGGCCGAAGCCGCCCGACATGATCATCATGCCGTCCTTGAGGAGACCATCGAGTGCCGATTTGGCGTCGGGATAAACTTTGTTCATGCAGCGAATACCTGATGGAGGGCGCGGAACGGCTGTGGCAAACCGGATTATTAGGCGAAATCTTCGCAATGCGTCAATCACGGCCCGGTGCGGCGACGGGCGGCGGCCCGCGGCAGCAACATGGCCTTGAAAGCGACAAGAAAACCCTTCAAGTTGCGTGGGTTGGCAGGGGCCTCCGGCGAGAGCCCGCTGTGTTCGACGACGACCCGACAAAATTCAACCCGACCCGGATATGTCATTGACGATGGCCCAAGGAATTAAGCGCCTGGGGATGCCGATCGCGGCGCTTTTCGGCCTGGCGCTGGTCGGGCTGGTCGGAACGTCGTGGTTCCTCAACCGGGACGCGCTGCAGCGCGCGGTGGAGGCGCAGATCCGCGCCGTGACCGGGCTCGAACTCGTCGTCAACGGCCCGATCGACGTCTCGGTTTTTCCGGGCAGCTACGTCTCCTTTCATAATGTCGGGCTGAAGGGCGCCGATACCATCGGTCCCGCCCTGCAGGTCGACGTGCTGACCGCCAATCTGCGCCTGCTGCCGCTGTTGCTGCGGCGGTTCGAGATTGCCGACGTCATGATGCTCCGTCCCCATATCCATGTGGTCCGCGACGGCGCCGGCGAGAGCAACTGGACGCCGTTCGTCGAGACCATCGCCAAGGCGATGACGCCCGGCGCCGAGAACCAGGTGTCGTTCTCCGAAATCCGGATCCAGGACGGCGAGCTGAACTACCAGGACGGCACCAACAACATCTCCGAGCAGCTCGGCGATATCGACCTGTCGCTGGCCTGGCCCTCGATCTCGCGTTCCTTTGCCGCAACCGGCCAGTTCGACTGGCGCGGCGAACGCGTCGACGGCTCGATCAGCGCCAGCGACTTCGTCGCGTTGCTGTCGGGCGACCGCTCCGGCCTGAAGGCACGGCTCGCCAGCGCGCCGCTGAAAGTTGCTTTCGACGGAACCGTCGCCAACCGCACCAGCCTGATGATGGAAGGCGTCGCCACCATGGACTCACCGTCGCTGCGCAACGCGTTGCGCTGGATGGGCCAGGCCCCGCCCGGCGGCGGTGGCGGCTTCGGCCGCTTCGCGCTGAAGGCCCGCGCCAATGTGGTCGGCGGCTCGGTCGCGCTCACCAATGTCAATGTCGAGCTCGACGGCAACGTCGCCGAGGGCGTGATGACCTACGCCAATAACGGCCGGCAGACGCTGCAGGCGACGCTTGCCGCCGGCAACCTCGATTTCACGCCTTACATCTCGACGTTCCGCCTGCTGGCCAGCGGCCAGCGCGACTGGAACAGGCAGCTGTTCGACCTTTCCTCGCTGTCGTCGACCGATCTCGACATGCGCCTGTCGGCGGCCAAGGTCACGGTCGGCCCGTCCAAGCTCGGCCGCACCGCGTTCGGCGCCAATCTGCGCGGCGGCGCGCTGGCGCTCAGCGTCGGCGAGGCGCAGATGTATGGCGGCATCGCCAAGGGCTCGTTCGCGATCGCGCGCTCGGATGCGGTCGCCGATGTCCGGGCGCAATTCCAGTTCACCGATGTCGATCTGCAGGCCTGCGCCAGCGAATTGTTCGGCATCAACAAGCTGTCCGGCCGCGGCAACCTGAACGTCTCGCTGACCGCCTCGGGCTCGAGCCCGTTCGGGCTCGCGTCGTCGCTCGACGGCACCGCGACGCTGAATGGACATGACGGCGCGATCGCGGGCTTCAATGTCGAGCAGCTGTTGAAGCGGCTGGAGAAGCGGCCGCTGTCCGGCGGCGGCAATTTCCGCTCCGGCTCGACGCCCTACGACAATCTCAGCATCTCGGTGAAATTCGCCGACGGCGTCGCGACCGCTGACGACATTCATGTCGAAAGCCCCACGGCGAAGATCACGCTGACCGGCACGGCCTCGGTGCCGTCGCGCGAATACGATCTCAAGGGCGTCGCCAGCCTGACCTCGGCATCGGCCGGCGGCAACGGTTTCGATCTGCCCTTCGTGATCCAGGGGCCGTGGGACGATCCGCTGATCTTCCCCGATCCGGAAAGCCTGATCCGCCGCTCGCCGGCCTCCGCCCCGCTGCTCGATGCGGTGAAGGATCGCAAGACCCGCGACGCGGTGCGCTCGGTGATCGAGCGCTTCACCGGCGGAGGAGCCGCACGGCCCGCGGCGGCGCCCGATGCTGCGGCAGGCGCGCCCGGCGGCGCACCGGCGGCGTCGGCCGAGAATGCGAAGTCGAACTGATCGAATCCATTCACTTTGCGCATCGATGCACCGGGACCGATCCACGCGCTCGCCGCAAACCCCTACACAAGTCGGCGGCGCGACATCTTTATCGGGTCACGGGCATGCGCTAGTGTTTTCTCCAACCGGTTAAAAAGCCGGCCTCATGAGGGAGAACAACGTGAGATCCAAGGTTATCGGTGCGCTATCAATTGCGGTCGCCGCGGTCGGCCTGTTCGCCGCAACTGCACCCGCTCTCGCCCAGGGCAAGACGATCACCGTCTGGTGGGGCAAGGGATTTTACAAATCCGAAGACGACGCGCTGCTCGAGACGATCAAGAAATTCGAAGCCAAGACCGGCATCAAGGTCGAACTGTCGCAATACGCGATCCAGGACATGATTCCGAAGACGGTCGCCGCGCTCGATTCCGGCACCGTGCCCGACGTCGCCTATTCCGACACCTACGACGTGCAGGCCCAGGGCAAGTGGGCCTACGAGGGCAAGCTCGAGGACCTCTCGGACGTCATGACACCGATCCAGGATCGGTTTGCGCCGAACACGCTGGAAGCGTCGAAGCTCTATGACGATGTCGCCAAGAAGCGGTCCTATTACGGCTTCCCGCTGAAGCAGCAGAGCATGCACGTCCAGATCTGGAAGGACATGCTGGAGAAGGCCGGCTTCAAGCAGAGCGACATCCCGAACGACTGGAACGGTTACTGGACGTTCTGGTGCGACAAGGTGCAGCCCGCGATCCGCAAGGCCACCGGCCAGCGCATCTATGCAGTCGGCCAGCCGATGGGCGTGGAATCCACCGACTCCTTCCAGTCGTTCTACACCTTCATGGACGCCTACCACATCAAGCTGGTCGACGACGACGGCAAGCTCCTGGTCGACGATCCCAAGGTGCGCGACGGCCTGATCCACGCGCTGAAGGATTACACCGACACCTACATCAAGGGCTGCACGCCGCCCTCCTCGACGACCTGGAAGGACCCGGACAACAACGTCGCCTTCCACAACAAGACGATCGTGATGACCCACAATTTCACGATCTCGATCGCGGCGAAGTGGTTCGAGGATTCCACCAACCCGGCGCTGACCGATGCGCAGCGCGCCGCCGGCAAGCAGGCCTATGAACAGGACATCATCACGGCGTCCTTCCCGAAGGCGCCGGACGGATCGACCATCCGCTACCGCTCCGACGTCAAGACCGGGCTGATCTTCGCCAATGCCAAGAACAAGGCCGAGGCCAAGCAGTTCATCAGTTTCCTGCTCGAAGAAGACAACGTGCGGCCCTATATCGAGGGTGCGCTCGGCCGCTGGTTCCCGGTGACCAAGGCCAGCCAGGCGAGCCCGTTCTGGCAGGCCGACCGGCATCGCAAAGCGGTCTGGACCCAGTTCACCGGCGGCACTGCGCCGTTCGACTTTACCAAGAACTGGAAGTTCACCATCCTCAACAACGAGAACGTCTGGGCCAAGGCCATGAACCGCGTCGTCAGCGAAAAGGTGCCGGTGGACAAGGCCGTCGACGAACTGATCGCCCGCATCAAGCAGGTCGCGGGGTAACATCAACGATGACCGGCACTGCCGACACTTGCTCCGCGTCGTCCCGGCGAAAGCCGGGACCCATACGCCGAGGCAGTAATTTGGGAGCAGGCTGGTCGACGGCTTTCTGGCAACGGCCGGGCCCTGTGGTTATGGGTCCCGGCCTTCGCCGGGACGACGACGTAGGCGACATCGACGACGTAAGCGACATCTTAGAGTAACCGAATGGCGATCACACTCTCCGCATCCGATGTCCCCTCGCCGCCGTTGTCGGCGCGGCTGTCGCCGCCGCAGGTCTGGGGCATCGTGCTGCTCGCGCCCTATCTGCTCGTCTTCCTCGCCTTCGTGGTCTATCCGGTCGGCTACGGCCTGTGGCTGGCGCGCCATCCTGCGAGCTATGTCGCGCTCTATCACGACCCGATCTTCGCGCGCGCGGCGATCAACACGCTGATCTTCCTGGTCATCGGCATCAACATCAAGATGCTGATCGCATTGTTCCTGTCCGGCTTCTTCGCCCAGCAGCGGCCCTGGATCAGGTGGCTGTCTGTCATCTTCATCCTGCCCTGGGCGGTACCCTCGATCCCGACCATCCTGTCGGTGCGCTTCATGCTCAATCCGGAATGGGGCGTGGTCAACCAGCTGATCTTCAAGTTCACCGGCGACGACGGCCCGAACTGGCTGAACGATCCGTCGGTCGCATTGGCGATGGCGATCGGCGTGCACATCTGGAAGTCGTTGCCGTTCTGGACGCTGATCCTGCTGACCGGACGGCTCGCCATCTCGCACGATCTGTACGAGGCCTCCGACGTCGACGGCGCCAATTGGTGGCAGAAATTCCGCTACATCACCTGGCCGTCGATGCAGACGCTCTACGTCACGTGCACGCTGCTCTCGATGATCTGGACGCTCGGCGACTTCAACAGCGTCTATTTGCTCACCGGCGGCGGGCCCGCCGACCTCACCCACGTGCTGTCGACCCTCGGCATCCGCTATCTGCGCCTCGACCAGCTCTCGCTGGCGATGGCCTCGATCGTCTGCGCGATGCCGTTCGTGCTGCCGCTGGTCTATTACATGATGAAACGGTTGTCGCGATGAAGCTGCCCACCCTCCGCGAAGTCGGCACCGAAGCCAAGCTGCTCCTGATCGGCATCCCGGTCTTCATCTGGACCATGATCCCGATCTACCACATGTTCGTGTTCGCGATCTCGCCCAAGGAGGACGCGTTCTCCGGCAAGCTGTGGCCGACGCATCCGACGCTGCACAATTTCGAGATCGTGTTCAATCAGCAGCACTACTTCCTGCGCGACTTCTGGATCCAGTTCTGGAATTCGACCGTGATCGCGCTCGCGGTCGGCGCGCTGACGCTGTTCGTCGCCACCGCCGCCGCGTTCTCGATCTCGCGGCTGCGCGTGCCGGGCGGCCGCGCCGTCATGAACATGGCGCTGTTCACCTACTTCATTCCGGCCGCGTTCCTCGCCGTGCCGATGTACCGCACCATGGGCAATTACGGCCTGCTCAACAATCACTGGTCGCTGATCCTCGCGATGGTGACGATCGCCGCGCCCTACGCGATCTGGGTCTTGAAGCAGGCCTCCGACAAGCTGCCGGTCGAGCTCGACGAGGCCGCGACGATGGACGGCGCCACCACGCTGCAGCTGTTCCGCCTGGTCTACGTGCCCTTGATGATGCCGTCGCTGGTCGCGGTCGGCACCTACGCGATCCTGCTCGCGTGGAACGAATATCTCTACGCCTTCCTGCTGCTGTCGAAGGACACCGACATCACGCTGCCGGTCGCGCTCGGCAACTTCCTCGCCGCGGACGACTCGCCGTGGGAGCTCCTGATGACCACCGGCTTCATCTACGCGCTGCCGCCGGCCGCGGTCTATTACGCCTTCAAGCGCTACATGGTGGGCGGATTGACCGCCGGCGCCGTCAAGTCGTGACGCGCTGTCATTCCGGGATGGTGCGCTAGCACCAGACCCGGAATCTCGAGATTCCGGGTTCGATGTTTCACATCGCCCCGGAATGACGGAAACTACAGCGGCGCGGCGCTCTCGCCGCGCGCGCTCGACAGTTTCGAGGCGAACGAGGCGATCACGATGATCACGGCGATCAGCGCGATCACCAGCGTGCAGATCGCGTTGATCTCGGGTTTCACGCCGAGCCGGACCTCGGAATAGATCCGGATCGGCAGCGTCGCCGAGCCCGGGCCGGTGGTGAAGCTCGCGATCACGACGTCGTCGAGCGACAGCGTAAAGGCCAGCATCCAGCCGGCGACGATCGCCGGCACGATCAGCGGCAGCGTCACCAGGAGGAACGCTCGCACCGGATCGCAGCCGAGGTCCATCGCGGCCTCCTCCAGACTGCGGTCGAGCGTGGCGAGGCGCGACTGCACCACGACGGTGACGAAGCACATCGTCAGCGTGGTGTGGGCGATCGTCACCGTCCAGAACCCGCGCTCGGCATTGAGCGCCACGAACAGGAGCAGCAGCGACAGGCCGGAGATCACCTCCGGCATGACCAGCGGCGAATACAGCATGCCGGAGAACAGCGCCCGCCCCCGGAACCGCTCGCCGCGCGCCAGCCCGACCGCCGCCAGCGTGCCCAGCAGTGTCGCCAGCGTCGCCGACACCGCGGCGACCGACAGGCTCATCCACGCCGCCTCCAGCATGGCGCGGTCGCCAAAGAACTCGCGGTACCAGCGCAACGACCATCCGCCCCACACCGTCACCAGCCGCGAGGCGTTGAACGAGTAGATCACGAGGATGACGATCGGCAGATAGAGGAACGCCAGCCCGAGCGCCAGCGACGTCATGTTGAAGCGGGTGAGCCTGGTGACGGTGCGCGCCATCAGCGGCCCGCCTCGAGCTGACGCCGCTGCAGGCGATCGTAGAGCACGAGCGGCGGCACCAGCAGGAGCAACAAGGCGACCGCGGCGGCCGATGCGACCGGCCAGTCCTTGTTGGTGAAGAACTCGAGCCACAGCGTCTGTCCGATCATCAGCGAGTTGGAACCCGCGAGCAGGTCGGGGATCACGAACTCGCCGACAACAGGAATGAAGCAGAGCAGCGCGCCGGCGCCGACGCCGGGCAGCGACAGCGGGAACGTCACCAGCCAGAACGCCTGCAACGGCGAGGCGCCGAGATCGCCCGCGGCCTCCAGCAGCGACGCGTCCATCCTGGAGAGCGTCGCATAGAGCGGCAGGATCATGAACGGCAGGTAGGAATAGACGATGCCGAGATACATCGCGCTGTCGGTCGACAGCCAGACCACCGGCGCGGACACGATGTGCAGCGCCAGCAGAACCTGGTTGAGCAGGCCGTCATGCTGCAGGATATTGATCCAGGCATAGATGCGGATCAGGAACGAGGTCCAGAACGGCACGATGACCAGCATCATCGCCACGCCCTGCCAACGCTGCGGCAATCGCGCCATGCCGTAGGCTATGGGATAGCCGATCAGGAGCAGGATCAGCGTCGCGGTCACCGCGACGACGAGGCTGCGCAGATAGGATAGGATGTAGAGATTGTCCGACATCAGCAGGCGGAAATTGTCGAACGACAATTGCGCGAACGCCGCGGCCAGCGCGGCGCGGCCCTCGGTGAAATCGAACACCGGCGTATAGGGCGGCTGCGCGATCGCGGTCTGCGACAGGCTGATCTTCAGCACGAAGCCGAACGGCACCAGGAAGAACAGCACCATCCACAGATAGGGCGCGATCGCGGCGAGCCGCGCCGGCCGGGCGAAGATGCGGCGCGCGCTCATTGCTCGAGCACCAGGCAATCGTCGGCGGTGAACCATGCCACCACGCGCTGGCCGGCGAGATAGGCATCGACGTCGAGCCGCGCGGTATTGGCCATCGACGCGCGCACCACCGCGCCCGTCTCCAGCTTCACCCGATAGCTGGTCACGCCGCCGAGATAGTTGACGTCGGTGACGACGCCCTCCAGCCAGTTGATCGCCTGCGACGCGCCGCCGTCCGTTGCCGGCGCGCGGCGCGACAGCTTCACCTTCTCGGGGCGGATCGCGACGGCGACGACCTGCCTGGTCACCGGCGGCCACAGCTCGCTGACCGCCAGCCTGCCCGCATCAGCCGTCGCGACCGTCAGGCGCCCGTTCTCGCGGGACGTGACCTCGCCGTTGAACAGGTTGATGTCGCCGACGAACTCGGCGATCCAGCGCGAGGCCGGCGCCTCGTAGAGATTGCGCGGGGTTGCGACCTGAACCAGACGGCCGGCATCCATCACCCCGATGCGGCCGGCCATCGTCATCGCCTCCTCCTGGTCGTGGGTGACGATGATGAAGGTCATGCCGAGCCGGCGCTGCAGCTCCATCAATTCGGCCTGCGTGCTCTCGCGCAGCTTCTTGTCGAGCGCGGCGAGCGGCTCGTCGAGCAGCAGCACCTGCGGGCGCCGCGCCAGCGAGCGCGCCAGCGCGACGCGCTGCCGCTGTCCGCCGGAGAGCTGGTCGGGCTTGCGCTTCTCCATCCCCTCAAGCTTGACGAGCGCCACCATCTCGGCGACGCGGGCCGCGATATCGCCGCGCGCCATGCCGGCACGCCTCAGACCGAAGGCGATGTTGTCGCGCACCGACAGATGCGGGAACAGCGCGTAGTTCTGGAACATCATGTTGACGGGCCGCTCATGCGGCAGCACCTGGGCAATGTCGCTGCCGCCAAGCAGGATGCGGCCCTCCTCCGGCGTCTCGAAGCCGGCGAGCATGCGCAGCAGCGTGGTCTTGCCGCAGCCGCTCGGGCCGAGCAGCGCGAAGAACTCGCCGGCGCGGATATCGAGCGAGAGCTTGTCGACCGCGCGGAAATTGCCGAACGACTTGGCGACACCCTCGATCCGCAGCAGCGGCATGTCCGGGACGGCCGGTTCAGGCAACGGCCTTGCCGCATCCGCACTCGCTTCGCCCGATGTCACGTCCGTCAGCCCCGATTCCCCGTAAGGTCCGATTCTGGCGGCAAGCTAGCGGCGGATCGCCACCGGCTCAACCGCCTCACGGACATCTCCCGCAATATTGTCGGCGTCCACGCCTCTGCTAGACTTCGCAGCCAATTCGAGGGGCAACCGATGATTCACGACCGCTACGGCCTGCCGCTGACGACGAGCTCGGACCGCGCCGCCGCCTACTATGTCGACGGCGTCGATCGCATGCTGGCGGCGCTGCACGGCGCCGATGCGGCGTTCGAGGCGGCGATCGCCGAGGACCCCGATTTCGCATTGGCCCATATCGGCCGTGCCCGCGTGCACCAGCTCAACATGGAAGGCGCCAAGGCCCGCGCCAAGGCGGCCGATGCACGGCAGCTGGCCGCGGCCGCAAGCCCGCGCGAGCGCCAGCACATCGAGATCTTGGCGTCCGTGATCGAGAGCCAGCCCAGGAAGGCGGTGACGGAAGCCGAACGGCATCTCACCGAATATCCGCGTGATGCGCAGGTGCTGTCGCTGTTGCTCGGCGCCTTCGGCCTCTATGCGTTCTCCGGCCGGCCCGATCATGACCCGCACGGCTTGCCGTCTGCGAACGTTACGCCGGCGTCTATGGCGACGATTGGTGGTTCCTCACCTATCTCGGCTGGTCGAAGACCGAGGCCGGCGATGTCGTGTCCGGCCGCGCCATCACCGAGCGCGGCTATGCGCTGAAGCCGGAGAACGCCGGCGCCGCGCACGCCATCGCGCATGCGTTGTTCGAGCAGGGCGACGCGGCGGAAGGCCGCAGCTTCCTCTCCGCCTGGCTGCCGGCGAATGATCGCACCAGCTTCCTGCAGGGCCATCTCGCCTGGCACCTCGCCTTGATCGCGATCGAGGAAGGCGACGCCGACAGCGCGCTCGACATTTACGAGCAGCACATCAAGCCGGCGGGCCGCCCCTATCCGCCGCTCAATATCTTCACCGACACGGCCTCGCTGCTCTGGCGGCTGACGGTCGCCGGCAAGACCGGTCTCGAGCAGCACTGGAAGGATGTCGCCGCCTATGGCGACGGCTACTTCCCGAAGGCCGGCGCACATTTCGCCGACGTGCACCACGCGCTGGTCGCAGCGACGACGAACAACGACGCGCTCGAGGCGCGGCTGGTCGAGATGGCCACGCGCGACGCCGACGGCAGATTGGCGCCCGGCCCCGCGGCGATCGGGCTCGGCCGCGGGATCGCGGCCTTCGCCGCCGGCGATCACCACGACGCCGTGCGGATCCTTGCGCCGCTGATGCCCGAACTGGTGCGGATCGGCGGCAGCCATGCGCAACGCGAATTGTGGGAGGATACCTTCATCGTCGCGTGCCTGCGCGCCGGCCAGGGCCGGCAGGCAACGAGCCTGATCTCGGAGCGGCTGCATCGCCGTCCGTCCCGGCGCGACCTCGCCTGGTCACAGGAGGCGGCCCGGCAGTAAATAGCGGGGCTTAATCCACCTTCGCCATGAACGCCGCAAGCGCGTCGCGAGCGGCTTGCGGCATGGTCAGCCCGAGCTTGGAGCGGCGCCACAGGATATCGTCAGCAAAGCGCGCCCATTCCTTGCGCATGAGGTAACCCACCTCGGCGCCGGTCAGTTCGGGACCGAAGGCCGGGCCGAGATCGGCCTTCTCTTTGGCGTCTCCCAAAATGTCCTTCACATTCAGCCCATAGGCGGCCACCAGCCGCCGCGCCTGCGCCTCGCCGAGGAAGCGCCAGCGGTCGCGGGCGATGTCGACCTCGGTCTCGAAGCGCTGCCACGCGAATTCGCCGCCCGGCAGCGGCGCCGTTGCGGTCCATCGCGGCGTCATCGGATAGAACCGCGTGAACTCCGACACCGCCCGCTCGGCGCGGCGCCGCGCGGTGGTGACGTCGCCGCCGAAGATCGTGAGCAGCGGCGCCTTGCCGCGCCTGACATCGAGCAGTGTTGCGCCATCGCTCAAGTGCCGGCGCGCGGGCGCGACCACGGAATTGGCGCCGGAGGCGGTCCGCAGCACATCCACTGGGGCGATCTGCTCGCGAAAGTAGCGATTGGCGGCGTCGCAGAGATAGGCCTCCTCGCGCACATCAATTGCGACAACCGCCGGATCACCCTTGAAGGGATGACTGACGCTGCCGATCAGGGTGAAGTCGCGCTCGTAGGGACTGGCGAAGATCAACCGGCCGTCAGGGTTCTGAAACACATAGACGTTGTCGCAGTCGAACAGGCGGCGCACCACGATCTGGCTGATCTGCACGGTCGCAAGCTGCGGCGCGGGCACGCGCAGCACGATGTCGGCGACCGAGGCGGTCCACGCGCCGGTCGCGTTGACCAGTGCCCGCGCCGTGATCGCCCGCCGGTAGCCGCGGTCGATCGCGACCAGCCGCCAGGTCTCGCCGCGCTCGCCCCGGGTCACGCGCGCGCCGGTGCGGATATCGGCGCCGCGCGCTGCGGCATCGACGGCGGCGAGCACGACGAGCCGGGAATCGTCGACGACGCAGTCGGAATATTCGAACGCGGTTCCGAACGGCCGCTTCAGCGCATTGCCGACCGGATGGTGGGTGACATCGAGCGTCGCCGAGCGCGGCAGACCGCTGCGCGAAGTCAGCCGCTCATAGAGCAGCAGCAACGACCGCAGCTGCCACGGCGGCCGCTCCTCGGCATGCGCCGGGATCACGAAGCGCACCGGCCGCACCAGATGCGGCGCGATGCGCAGCAACACGTCGCGTTCCCTCAATGCCCTGCGGACGCGGAAGAACTCCCGCCGTTCCAGCCCGGCCAGATCGCCATGGACCAGCCGCGGCGAAGCCTGCGATGCGCCGGAACCGAGATCGCCCTGCTCCAGCAGGATCACGCGCAGGCCGCGGCCGGCGGCATCACGGGCAATGCTCGTGCCGTTCAGGCCACCGCCGATGATCGCGACGTCATAGTCCGCCATGCGCAACGCCTATCGCATTTTCATGCGAACAAAAGACGGGTTCGCACGAAAAATGCGTCAAGGCGCGGCGCTGAACGACATGATGTCCGGGTGAATCACGGCACACTCACCTTCCCGCTTGCCGGGGACGTGCGTACGCTTGCATGATTTCGGAATATTGGAATAATGCCCCTGAGTGGCCCGACGTGTCAAGTAACCTGCCCGAACGCCGGCCGCCGCCGGCTACTTTGCATGGGGTTGTTTTCGATATTTTGGCAGCGCTCCTCCTGCGACGGCCCCGCAAGCGGGAGAGGCACACCGTCTTCGCGACGGCTATCCAACCTGACTCCATCACGCGCTAGTCCGCGCCGGCCGCGGCAAAGAACTGTTCCGGTCCATCGACCTCGATCAGCTTCCTGCCGTCGATCACCCAGAACCGGTTGGCCACCGTGCGCATGAACTGGCGGTCGTGCGACACCAGGAGGCAGCTGGCCTGCTGTTCCATCAACTCGTCTTCCAGCGCCTCCTGACCCTCGATGTCGAGGTGGTTGGTCGGCTCGTCGAGCAGATAGAAGTTCGGCTGGGTGAGCCGCAGCACCAGCATGCCGAGGCGGGCCTTCTGCCCGCCCGACAGCTGTCCGATCGGACGGCCCTGCATCTCGATCGAGAGCCCGGCACCGGCGAGCAGGCCGCGCGCCCGCTGATCACCGACCTCGAAGCGCCGCGTCAGCATGCGCATCGGCGTGTCGCTATCGGCGAGATCCGCCAGTGCCTGGTCGCAATAGCCAAGCACCAATGACTCGGTGGCCCGGATCTCGGCCGGTGCCGCTGCGGCATTCTCGATCGCCAGCCGCAGCGCCGCGACGAACCGGGTCTTGCCGGCGCCATTCGGCCCGAGCAGCGCAATCCGGTCGCCCTTGCAGATGAACTGCTGCCCGGTCCCGAACAACAGCCTGCCATCGGGCGTGGCGATCCCGGCGTTGTTCAGCCTGATCAGGACCTTGGCATGGGTGTCGCGGTTGGCGAGCCGAATCGTTCCGGCCGAGCGTTCCAGATGCGCGGGCTTCGCCGTCTCCTCCAGTCTCTCGGCGCGCTGCTTCAATTGCCTGGTCTTCGACAGCAGAAGGTCGCTGCCGGAATTGATGCCGAGGTTGTTGAGCTTCGCGGCCTGCTGCCGCAGTTGCCGCACGGCCTTCATGTCGCGCCGATAGCGCCGCTCGTCCGAAGCATCGAATTCGTCGAGCGCAGCGCGCGCCGCGGTATAGGGCAGCGCGAACAGCTGCGACCGCTCCGGGCGCAGGAACAGCGTCCGGTTGGTCGTCGCATCGAGGAAGGCGCGATCATGGCTTGCGATCACCACCGGCATCTCGCGCGGCAGTGCGTTCAGCCAGGCCTCAAGCCGGCCGATCTTGGCGAGGTCGAGATGGTTGGTCGGCTCATCGAGCAGCAGCACATCGGGCTCGGTCACCAGCACGCGGGCGAGCACCGCAAGCCGCAGCCATCCGCCGCTCAGCTGCTTCAGCGGTCTCGTCCACAGCTCCTCCGGCACCTCGAGCGACTGCAAGGCGACGTCGACCCGCCAGCCCTCGCTGGCGCGCTGCTCGCCGGGAAGCGCCTCGAGCACGGCGGCATGGAACGGCGTATCCAGGAGTTTGGGCGGCGCATCCTGCTCGACATGGCCGACGGTCAGTCCGCGCGCACGGGTGATATCGCCTTCGTTAGGCTCCATCGCATCTGCGATACAGCGCAGCAGCGTGGATTTGCCGCGGCCGTTGGCGGCCACGAGGCCGATCCGGTCGCCGGCATTAACGACAAAATTCAGTTCGGAAAACAGCGGCGCGTTCAGCGTCACGCCGAGACTACGGACATTGATGAGGGTCACGATCAATTCTCTGGTCTTGCCGGCAATCGCAACATCCCGAGGCGTCCAGCCATCATCGGATGTGCGGGTCGAAGCGCGGCGAGGGATTGATGTGCAGGCGCGAACGCTCAAACGTTCGACGCTGCACGGCCACGAAGGGCAGACCAGGAAGGATTTAGCGCGAGTTTCCGGTCAGCCCTGCAAACGCATCTGCAGGGCGTTGACGGGGCCACGCTTGAGGTGGGGATCGGTGTATCTCGCCACGACGCGGCCCTCCTTTCTCGGCTGAAATGAAGTGGTGGGCCGAGATGTAGCCGGGCATGCAGCGGATGGCAAGCACAGCCGGCCGTGCCAGCCCGACCATTCAGGCCAAATTACCCGGCTCTGCGCACGGTTTCGGCAAGCTGGTCGCCACCGACCAGCGCGGCGAATTGACCGATCGGAGCCGGCCTGCCGATCAGATAGCCCTGCACCGCGTCGCAGCCCTCTTCGGCGAGGAAGTCGAGCTGCGCCTCGGTCTCGACGCCTTCGGCGACGATCGACATTTCAAGGCCGTGGCCGAGATCGATCACCGCGCGCACGATCGCGGCCGATTGCGGGTTGCGGCCGAGATTGATGACGAAGGCGCGGTCGATCTTGATCTTGTCGAACGGAAACGCCTGCAGATAGCTCAGCGAGGAATAGCCGCTGCCGAAATCGTCCATCGAGATGCGGACACCGAGCGCCTTCAGCCGCCGCAGCAGCGACAGGCCGCGGTCGAAATCCTCGATCAGCACGCCCTCGGTGATTTCGAGCTCGAGCCGGTCCGGCGTGAGCCCGGTCTCGAGCAGGATCGAATGCACGAGGCCGACGAGGTCGCCATGGGTGAATTGCGCCGGCGACAGGTTCACCGCGACCTGCAGCGGGATCGCCCAGGAGGCCGCCTCCCGGCAGGCTTCGCGCAGGATCCATTCGCCCATTTCAACGATCAGGCCGCTTTCTTCCGCGAGCGGAATGAAGTCGCCGGGCGGCACGAAGCCGCGCACCGGATGGTGCCACCGCGCCAGCGCCTCGAAGCCGATGATCTGGCTGGCCGCTACGCTGCCGCCCGCGGCGGCCTGCGGCTGGTAGTAGAGCGACAATTCGCCATTCTTGATCGCGACCGACAGCTCCTGGTGCAGCACGCGGCGATCGCGGATCTGCTGGTCCATCTCCGGTTCGAAGATCGAGATCGTGCCGCGCGACTTCGCCTTGGCGCGAAACAGCGCCGCGCCGGAATTGGCCAGCAGCGACGCCGCGTCGGATCCGTTGTCCGGGAACACCGCGATCCCTGTGGTGAGGCCGGTCCGCACCGACTTGCCGTCGATCAGGAAATCCTGCCCGAGCGCCTCGGCGGCCTGCTCGGCCAGCGCGATGCCGGCCACCGGCTGCTTGCCGTCGATGATGAGGCCGAATTCGTCGCCGGACAGCCGCGCCACCACGCCGCCGCGCGCCACGGCCTGCAGACGCTGCGCGACCTCGACCAGCACCTTGTCGCCCATCGCATGGCCGTAGACGTCGTTGATCTCCTTCAGCCCGTCGAGATCGACGCAGAGCACGGCGAACTCCTCGTCGGTGCCATCGCAGGCCTCGATCATCTGGGTCAGCGCCTGCAGGAAGGCGGCGCGGTTCGGCAGATCGGTCAGGCCGTCATGATAGGCCATGTGCGCCATCCGCGACTCGGTCTGGCGCCGGTCGGTGACGTCCTCATGGGTCTTGATCAGATATTGCGGCTCGCCGACATCGTCGAGCACGGTCATGCGGCGGGTCAGGAACAGCCGCAGGCCGTCCTTGGTCGAGATCGGATGCTCCTCGGCGATCATGCTGCGCTTCCTGATCGCGGCCTCGTCGCGGGCGATGATCAGCTTGGCTTCACGCGCATTGAAGATGTCGGACGCGGTCAGGCCGGCGGCGTCCTCGCGGCGGCGATTGAGGATCGTCTCGGCGCTGCGGTTGGCCAGGAGGTAGCGGCCGTCGCTGACCCGCTGCACGATCAGCGAGACCGGGATGTTGTCGACCACGAGCTCGAGGAACTTCTTGTTGTTCTCGAGCTCGCGCGACAGCGAGCGGCGGTCGGTGACGTCCTCGAACAGCGCGATCAGGAATTCCGGCTCGCCGGCCTCGTTGCGGGCGATCACGCGGTTGGAGGCGAGGATCCGCTTGTCCGAACCGCGTTCGACGAAGAATTCGCTGCGGTGATAGCCTTCCGCCGCGTTCAGCGCCGCGCGGTCGGCGGTGTCGATGCTGGCGGCGGTCTCGGGGCGGAAGATCTCGTCGGCGCGCTTGCCCACGATGTGATCGCGCGAGAAGCGCGAGAAGCGCTCGAATGCGCGGTTGGCGAAGATGTAGCGGCCGTCCTCGATGTTCTTGGCCGCGACGCAGACGGGAACATTGTCGAGCACCGATTCCAGGAATTGCGTGGTCGAGGCGAGCTTGCGCGACAGCTTGCGCTGGTCGGTGCAATCGAGATGGGTCGCGACCGAGCCGCCGTTCGGCAATGGAAAATACTTCACCAGCACCGACCTGCCGCCGGGCAGCTCGGTAACCAGTCCGTCGGGCGCCGCGGCCCTGACGAAGAAATCCTCGGCGCTGAGGTCGAGCACGCCGCGGTCGCGGCGCAGTTCCAGCAGTTCGACGCCGGTCATGTTGCGCCTGATGTCGGCACGCGACAGGCCGTAGATGTCGAGATAGCGGTCGTTGCAGAACACGATGCGCTCCTGCGCATCGGTCATCACCACGCCCTGGTTCAAATGGTTGAGGGCCGACGAGACGAAGGCGTTGCGCCGCAATTGCGCGCGCTTGGCCTTGCGCAGCGCCGAAAGGATCCACAGCCCGACCGCGCCGAAAAAGGACGCGACCACCACGCTGCCGATCAGGAGCTCCCAGACCAGGCCGGGATCGAGGCTGCCTAGATAGCTCGACGGCGCGAACGCACCGGTGCCGGCCCGGGCTGCAGCGCACGGCGCGACGGCGGCAATCAGGCAGAGCACGGCCCTTGCCGGAATCGAATTCTTCCCGCCCGCCTGCACCTTCCTGCCAGCCATCGATCACCCGCGGATTTCCGGAGCGAGTGTCCGGCTCCGGCGGTTTGGATCGGGTAAACGCGTACTGATGCAACCGGAAAATGCTGACTTAATTTATGGCAATTGCCCTGACATGATTAATGCTCCACTAACAGGGCATGGCCTCCCAACTTTTTGAGATGGCCCAAGCACTTGCCTAATAAGCACTTGCCCAAAGCGACCGGATCGGCTGAACGATGTTGGCGGCAACGGTCATGGCGTGGCCGGGCGGAAATTTTCGGACCTGAAGGACGAGATGGACAGGGTTGATTGCGTGATCGTCGGTGCGGGGGTGATCGGCCTCGCCGTGGCGCGGCGGCTGGCACAGGCCGGCCGCGAAGTGATTGTGCTCGAGGAGGCCGAGGGGATCGGCACGGTGACCTCGTCGCGAAACAGCGAGGTGATCCACGCCGGCATCTACTACCGCGCCGGCAGCCTGATGGCGCGGATGTGCGTCAGCGGCAAGCGGGCGCTCTACCGCTACTGCGCCGAGCACGGCATCCCGCACAAGAATTGCGGCAAGCTGATCGTGGCCACCACGCCTGCGGAGACCGAGAAGCTGCAGTCGATCCGCGCGCATGCCGAGGCCAACGGCGTCGACGACATGCAGCTGTTGTCCGGCGAGGCGGCGCGCGCGCTGGAACCGGCGCTGAATTGCGACGCAGCGCTGCTGTCGCCCTCGACCGGGATCATCGACAGCCATGCTTACATGCTGGCGCTGCGCGGTGACGCCGAGGCGGCCGGGGCGGCGTTCGCCTTCCATACGCCGCTGCTCCACGCCAGGGCCACCGCCGACGGCTTCGAGATCGAGGCCGGCGGCGCGGCGCCGATGACACTGGCCTGCGATATCCTGGTCAATGCCGCCGGACTCGGCGCGACGGCAGTCGCGCGCAACGTCGAGGGCATGCCGATCGAATTGATTCCAACGGCCTATTTGGCCAAGGGCAATTATTTCAGTTGCAGCGCCAAGGCGCCGTTCTCGCGGCTGATCTATCCGGTGCCAGAACCCGGCGGGCTCGGCGTGCACCTGACGCTCGACATGGCCGGTCAGGCGAGGTTCGGGCCCGACGTCCAATGGATCGATCACATCGATTACGCCGTCGACCCCGATCGGGCCGAGCGGTTCTATCCGGCGATCCGGAAATACTGGCCGGCCCTGCCGGACGGCGCGCTGATGCCGAGCTATTCGGGAATCCGCCCCAAGATCGTGCCGCCGGCGGTGGCGACCCAGGACTTCCTGATCCAGGGGCCGGCCGATCACGGCGTCGCGGGCCTGATCAACCTGTTCGGCATCGAATCGCCCGGACTGACGTCATCGCTCGCGGTCGCCGACCATGTCGGCGAGCTGGCGGAACTCTGAGCAAATACAGTAAGGCCTCCCGGGGGATGCGCGCGCGCTTGGGCGTTCATCCCTCGGTGAAAGGCCAGGCTATTTGCTAATTTGCAGGGGGGCGGTCTAGTGGACCGTGTCGTCGGCGGACAGTCTCAACCGCTCGATTTGATCCTTGACCATCAACTTGCGGCGCTTCAGCTCGCAAATATGCAGGTCGTCTACAGAGGGGTGAACGAGCGCTTCGTGCAGTTCGTTCTCGAGTATTTTGTGTTTACGCTCCAGCTCAATGAGATGGGCCTGTATTGCCATTGCGAACACTCCTCGGTGCGTTAAACCTCAGGTTCGATCCGGACCGCCGAGTGTACACGAGTGGACGGCGCTGTCGATGGGGGACGCGAAATGCCGCACGCACTCATTTCGGTTTATCTGTAACCAATCGTGACTATGGAACCGGTCCGGCTTGCGCGGCGCGCGTTCAAGGAGGATATTCCGGCGAGCGGCGACTTCCGCCGTAACAACCTCATCGTGCTTATCAGTTAATACACAACCATGAACGATCAGGATGAGCGCGAACTAATCGCCGAGCTCGCGCGGCTGCAACAAGAGCACCGCGACCTCGATGCCGCGATCGACGCGCTGCATCAGTCGCCGGCGCCGGATCTCTTGATGCTGCAACGCTTGAAGAAGCGGAAGCTGCAACTGCGCGATCGCATCGCCTTTATCGAAGACCAGATCACGCCCGACATCATTGCCTGACGCGTGCCGCGGCGCGGGCCTTCGCGCTTCGGCGCTTCCGGTTCAGACCGGGCGGCGGTTTTCCCCGTCATCCACAGCGCCTCGCCGGCTTCACGTTCGCGGCAACGGACGCAAGGCGGTTTCCCGGCGCTTGACTCCACATGAACAAAAAGAGAACATGCCGGCCCAGCCGCCAGCCATCAGACGGAGTTTCGCCATGTCCGCACCGCCTTCCCTGCCCGACAACAGCCGCTACGAGAAGGCCTGCGATCAGGCGATCGCGATGTGCGACGGCAACCTGCGCAGCACCATCAAGGCGCTGATCATGGCCAACGAATATCTGGAAGCCGAGCTTGAGGAATTGCAGGCCGCGATCACCGCCGGCTGCGTGCCGGCGCAGACCCGGGCGGCGAGCGACGCCGCCTAGAGCTTCCGTTTCGATTGAAACGAAACGGAGGCTCTGGATTTTTGTTTTGGCGCGTTTTCTTCACGCGAACCGGTACCCACTTCGCTCGAAAACGCTCTAACCCTTCGGGAGCACAGCGATGGCCGATGTGACCTACTACGTGGCACTGCCCTTCATGCAGGACGACGACGGCACGCCGGTCGCCGGCAATGCCGAGGAATGCCAGAGCTCGGCGGTCGCGCTGCGCCGCGCGGAGACCATGTCGCGGATGCCCGGCAGCATCGGCGCCGTCGCGTTCAGCCGCACCGGCGATCCCGCGATCGGCGAATTCGGCGATGCCAAGCTGTTGCGGGCCTACGGCAATGTGCCGGAGGATCTCAGCACGCTATAATTCTCGGGATTCGTGGCGCCGCTGCGCCTTGCGCACATACATCGCACGGTCGGCCTCATCGAGCACGCGATCGATATCCGAATGTGCTGTGAGGATCGCAACGCCCGCGGAGGCGCCTGCGGTGACCTGGCTGTCACGGAACATGAAGGTCAACCGATCGATCGCCTCTTCCAGCGCAGCCGCCTTGGCCCGGGCATCGATCTCGCTGAGATTCCACAGCAGCACGGCGAACTCGTCACCGCCGAGACGGCCGATCACATCGGAAGCGCGCACCTGATCCGATATCGCGGCAACGATCGCCTTCAGCACCTCGTCGCCCGCCGCGTGGCCGAAGGCATCGTTGATCGGCTTGAGGCGATCGACGTCGAGCACGATCAGCGCACCGGAGGCCTGATAGCGCTTGATGAAGGAGAGCGAACGGGCGAGCTCGCGCTCGAATCCGCGCCGGTTGAAGATGTCGAGCAGGAAGTCGGTCTCGGCGGAGGCCTGCAGCTCCTCGATCCGGGCCTGCGCCCGCGCCAGCTGCGCCCGCAAGCTGCGGATGGTCGATTTGTCGCCGGATGCGACCGCGCCTCGCGTGGAAGCTCCGGTTCCAGCCCGTTTGGTGCCAGCCCGCTTGGCTGCAGTCTTGCCCGGCCTGGATTTGCGCGCGGCGGGCGCGCCTTTCCGTCGTTTCGCGGCCCCGGAGGCGGCCGACGTCGTCTTCTTCTTCATGCGCATCCTTGTTGAGGCCTGCTTATGAAGGCTTGCCGGGATTCACCAAGACAGGATAGTCCATTCTAACTCCCTTGCCACGCCTTGGATGACGCCCGGGCCGTCCCTATAATCGGCCTATGCTTTTGGATTCCTGCACAGAATTGAAGAGATGACCGCTCCGATCGCCATCATCATGGGAAGTCAGTCCGACTGGGAAACCATGCGCCATGCCGCCGAGACGCTGGCTGCGCTCGGTGTGGCCTGCGAAACGCGCATCGTTTCGGCCCACCGCACCCCGGATCGGCTCTATGCCTTTGCCAAGGGCGCCAAGGCAGCCGGCCACAAGGTGATCATTGCCGGCGCCGGCGGCGCCGCCCATTTGCCGGGCATGACGGCCGCGCTGACCGAGCTTCCGGTGTTCGGGGTTCCCGTCGAGTCGAAGGCGCTGTCAGGCGTCGATTCGCTCTATTCGATCGTGCAGATGCCGGCCGGCGTCCCGGTCGGGACGCTGGCGATCGGCAAGGCCGGCGCGATCAATGCCGCATTGCTCGCGGCGAGCGTGCTCGCACTCAACGATCCGGCTCTGTCGGCCCGCCTTGCGTCCTGGCGCAAGCAGCAGACCGACGCGGTCAACGAGCATCCGGAGGGCGCGGCGTGACGGCTTCGAACGCAGTGAAGCTGAAGCCGGGCGACACCATTGGAATCCTCGGCGGCGGACAATTGGGCCGGATGCTGGCGATGGCCGCGGCGCGCCTCGGGCTCCGCTGCCAGGTGTTTTCGCCGGATCCGGACTCCCCGGCGTTCGACGTGGTGCAGAACGCGACCTGCGCGGAATATGCCGACGTCGAGGCGCTCGAACTGTTCGCCAACGACGTCGACGTCGTCACCTATGAATTCGAGAATGTCCCGGCCGCGACCGCGATGGTGCTCGCCGCGCGGCGCCCGGTGCTGCCGGCCTACAAAATCCTGGAGACCACGCAGGACCGGCTGATCGAGAAGGATTTCATCAGCAAGCTCGGCATCGGCACCGCCAACTACGCCGACGTGTCCTCGGTCGACACGCTGCGCACGGCAATCGAACGCATCGGCCTGCCAGCGGTGATCAAGACCCGCCGCTTCGGCTATGACGGCAAGGGCCAGGCCATCATCCGCGACGGCGACGATCTCGAGCAGGTCTGGGAGGACCTCGGCACCAAGTCGGCCATCCTCGAGGCCTTCGTGCCGTTCGAGCGCGAGATCTCGGTGATCGCGGCCCGCTCCGCTTCAGGCGAAGTCGAATGCTTCGACGTCACCGAGAACGAGCATCGTGACCACATCCTGAAAATTTCCCGCGCGCCGGCCGCAATCCCCGATGAGCTTGCCGTGCAGGCGCGCGCGATCGCCGAAAAGATCGCCTCGGCGCTCGATTATGTCGGCGTGCTCGCGGTGGAGATGTTCGCGGTGCCCGGCAACGGCAGCAAGGCGACGGTGCTGGTCAATGAGATCGCGCCGCGCGTGCACAATTCCGGTCACTGGACGCTCGACGGCGCCTCGATCTCACAGTTCGAGCAGCACATCCGCGCGATCGCCGGCTGGCCGCTGGGCAAGCCGGTGCGCCACGGCGAGGTCGTCATGACCAACCTGATCGGCGACGACATCCTGAGCTACGAGCAGTGGCTCACCGTTCCCGGCGCCACGGTGCATCTGTACGGCAAGGGCACGCCGCGCCCCGGCCGCAAGATGGGGCACGTCACCGAAGTGACGCCGGCCCGCAAGGGATAATTCCACACGCGGCCCATAGCCGCCTTCGTCGCATCGATGGAAATGGGATCGTGGCAACCACGATCCATTAGAGCATCGGTTCTGATTCAATCAGAACCGATATTCTGGATTTTTGCTTACGCGTTTTCTTCACGCGAACCGGCGTCCACTTCGCTCGAAAACGCTCTCGCCGATCACGCCGTCTTCGCGCCGGCGACGATGCCGGTCGGTTCGTCGCTGAGCCAGCGATAGATTACGCCGCCGAGCGCGCCGCCGATCAGCGGTGCGACCCAGAACAGCCAGAGCTGTCCCAGCGCCCAGCCGCCGACGAACAGCGCCGGCCCGGTGCTGCGCGCCGGATTCACCGAAGTGTTGGTGACGGGAATGCTGACGAGATGGATCATCACCAGCGCGAGGCCGATGGCGAGCGGTGCGAAGCCGGCGGGCGCCTTGCCATGGGTCGATCCCATGATGATGAACAGGAACATCATGGTCATCACCACCTCGGTGATGAAGCACACCACCATGTTGTACTGGCCGGGTGAATGCGCGTCATAGCCGTTGGAGGCAAAGCCCTTGCTGACATCGAAGCCGGGCGCGCCGCTCGCGATCACATAGAGCAGCCAGGCCGCGATGATCGCGCCCACAACCTGCGCGATGATGTAGGGCAGCACCTGGCCGCCCGGGAAACGCCCACCCGCGGCGAGCCCGACGGTCACCGCCGGGTTGAGGTGGCAACCCGAGATATGGCCGATCGCATAGGCCATGGTCACCACGCTCAGCCCGAAGGCCAGTGACACGCCGACCAGGCCGATCCCGACCTGCGGAAAGCCGGCCGCGATCACCGCGCTGCCGCAACCAGCGAATGTGAGCCAGAACGTACCGATGGCCTCGGCAGCGTATTTCTTCATCTCCATCTCGCATCTCCCCTATTTCCAATGTCCGGGTTATCCAAAACGCCGGGAGCGGCCCTCATCTGGGCGCCAAACCACCCAAATCGGGGCCGCACAATGGCATTTTCGCCCTATTTCGTGGCTTTACTAGGCCCGAAAGTCACTCGACCGGTGGACATCTGCGCGTTTGTCTGATACATGCGCGCGCCTAGGGTTAAGAGGCAGGCCTTTTGCCGCCCCTTCACCTCGCCAGAATTCCGAACCGATCAATTCAAAAGAGGATGCCGCGTGCAGGTTCTCGTCCGCGATAACAATGTCGACCAAGCCCTGAAGGCGCTGAAGAAGAAGATGCAGCGCGAGGGCATTTTCCGCGAGATGAAGCTCCGCGGTCATTACGAAAAGCCGTCTGAGAAGAAGGCCCGCGAAAAGGCCGAAGCCGTGCGCCGCGCACGCAAGCTGGCGCGCAAGAAGCTGCAGCGCGAAGGCCTGCTGCCGATGAAGCCGAAGCCAGTGTTCGGCGCTGGCCCCGGTGGCGACCGCGGCGGCCGTCCGGGC
The DNA here is from genome assembly GCF_054058795.1 of Bradyrhizobium sp. USDA 4506. NCBI lineage: Bacteria > Pseudomonadati > Pseudomonadota > Alphaproteobacteria > Hyphomicrobiales > Nitrobacteraceae > Bradyrhizobium > Bradyrhizobium sp. USDA 4506. Next base: position 5,827,832 of record NZ_JBSSBM010000002.1, read on the forward strand.
GGTGCAGGCGCCGGTCGCGGCCCTCGCTGAACCGTTTTGCCTGTATGGAAGTCTAACAGCGCGGGCCACGGGCCCGCGTTGTCGTTTTGAAGCACGCCGCGTTCCGGGGTACCCATGCAAAGCGACCGGCAAGAGCATTTTGCATGACGGCTGATCCGGTATCCCGCCCGCTCTTTCCAGGACCCGCGCACCGCCGTTGCGCGCCGCATCTCGTCATCATTGCAGTGGTTCTCGGCCTGCCGCTCGGCGGCTGCTCCTTCGACCTCGGTTCATGGGGCTCCTCGGACGACAAGCCGAAGCCCGCTGCCACCGCCGACAAGCCCGCCGCCGACACCATCACCCCGCAAGACGTCAACAGCGCCAAGGATCACACCACGCGTGCTCAGGTGCTGGCGCGCTCCGGCAAGCTCGACGAGGCGATGGCGGAGTTTGAACAGGCGCTGGCGGCCGACCCTTACAACATCCAGGCGCTCTACGGCCGCGCCCTGATCTATCAGGTCCGCGGACAGCATCAGCAGGCGATCGACGATTTCACGGCAGCCAGCGGGCTGTCGCCGCAGAAGGCCGAGCCCCTGATCGGCCGTGCCACCAGCTACCTCGCGCTCGACAAGGCCAAGCAGGCCGCCAGCGATCTCGACGAGGCGGTGCAGGCCGATCCCGGCAATGTTGCGGCGTGGAGCACGCGCGGCCAGGCCTATGAGCGGCTCGGCGACAAGGCCAAGGCGGCGGCGTCCTACAATCGCGCGCTCGCGCTGCGGCCAGGCGACGGCAATGCGCGCAGCGGACTGGCGCGCACCGGCGGCTAGCGCTTGGCGTGAAGACAACCCGTCAGGAACGATCGAGCGGCGCTGCGGCTACTTCGGCAGGACGGCGTGGAACATCGACTTCATGCCGGAGAACATGTCGTCGGTCACCGACGTGCGCTCGTTCTTCTGCGCCGGCATGATCGCCTCGGCGCGCAGGTCGAGCGGGGCCTGCACCACCGGGACCGGAATGTCGGCCGGCGGCGTCAGCCGGTTGGAATCCTGGCCGCCGCCGGCATAGGGCGGACGCGGCTGCGAGGATTGATCGACATTGTCAGTGGACGGGCTCGACACCATGATCGGCGGCGGCAACGGCCGGATCGCCGATGTGGCTGCCGGACGCTGCGCCTCAGGCAGGCGAGCGAGATCGGTGCGCGTGGCATCCTGGGACCGCGCTGCCTCCTGCGGACGCTCCTTGCGCAGCCGCTCGATGGCGGCGCGCGCGAGGTCGTTGGCGTCGCGGCTTTCCTCAGGCGTCACAGCAGCCTCGACCGGTGCGGCTGACGTCGCGGGCGCGGCCGGCTGCGGCGCGGCGGGCGCGACCTTCGCGACGGCCTTCGGCGCCGCCGGATGATGGCGGGTGTCGGCCGGGATGCTGGCGGTATCGGCCGGCACGTCAGGCTTTGCGTCGGCCGATTTGGGTTCGGCCGATTTCTCGGCAGGCTTCTCGGTGACGGTGGCCTTCTCGGACGCCGACCGCTCGATCAGCGTGCGCTCGGACATGCCCTTGGCCTTCACACCGGCTTCGGGGAGGCTGCTGACGACGGTGGCGGGCTTGGCGGCGGCTTTCGGATCTGCCTTGGGATTGACTGCGGCGGTCACGGCTGCGGCTGACGGTGCTTCCGGCTTGGCCACGATGTAGTGATTAACGATGTACGCCCCGATGATGGTCGCTGCCACCGAGGGTAAGATGTCCATCACAAATTTCTTCAGGTAACTCAGCATGACCTGCCACTCCCCACCCCGGTATTACATGCTGGAACTTTGAGGCACATTCAGGGATCAACTGCGTCGGATCGGTGGCAAACCCCCGTTCCGACGTCACCTTTGGTGTCGCTTTGGTTTCAGCCGGAGGCGTCCCCTGCGCAGGCCGCATCCGCCTGCTAGATCATCGCGCAGCCGTTAACGGGTTATGAATTTCCACAGCCGCGCCGGCTCGGACCTGCCATTCGGCGGGTGCAGGGTTCCTTGCTTGGTTCTCGCGCCGCGTCAGGGCTTGAGTTCGACCTCGAGGAACACGATCTCGCTGGCCGTCTCGTTGAGCACGTCGTGCTGGACCCCGGCCTTGCGGAAATAGGATTTGCCGGCTCCGAGCTGCGCCTTCGAGCGCTCGCCGTTCGGCGCCACGATCGTCATCTCGCCCGCCGTGATCGGAACGATGACATAGTCCATCTCATGGGTGTGGTGGCCGGTGGCGCTGCCCGGCGCGAGGCGCCATTCGGTCACCCGGACTTCCGCCGTATCCACCTGCACATCCGATTTGGCACTGAGCATCGTCATTTTCTCCAATTTTTTTAAGCGGATCATGCTCTACGGCACGAAAACCATGAACACGAACACGGCGAACACCACCATGTGAACCAGCCCGAACAGGATGTTGGTGCGGCCGGTTCCGAAGGTGAGCATGCTGACCATGAAGGTGAGCAGCAGGATCAGCATATGCTGGTTGCTGAGCCCGAGCACCAATTGCTTGTCGAGCGCATAGGCGGCTACCGCCACCGCGGGAACCGTGAGCCCGATGGTGGCGATCGACGAGCCGAGCGCGAGGTTGATGCTCTTCTGCAGGTCGTTCTTGCGCGCCGCCGACACAGCGGCAACGCTCTCCGGCAACAGGATCAGGGCCGCCACCACCAGGCCGGCAAAGGCCGGCGGCGCGCCGATCTTGACGGTGACGACATCGACCACCAGCGAGAATTTCTTCGCCAGCAGCACCACCGCCAGCAGCGAAACCAGCAACAGCGCAACGCTGATCGCCGTCATGCGGTCCGACATCACCTCGCCATGCGCCGCCGCCTCGTTGGCGTCGCTGACGAAATAATCGCGGTGACGGATGGTCTGGGTATAAAGGAACACCGCATAAAGCAGCAGGGTCACGACGCTGATCACCGCGAGCTGGGCCGTGGAATAGATCGGGCCCGGCGCGGTGAGCGTGAAATTCGGCATATCGAGCGTGATGGTCGCGAGCACGAACAGCACGCTGAGGTAGAGGTTGGCGCCGGTGATCTGAAAATCCTGCTCGCGGTAGCGGATGCCGCCGATGAAGATGCAGAGCCCGACCAGGCCGTTGCAGACGATCATCACCACCGCGAACACGGTGTCGCGCGCCAGGGTCGGCGCCGGCGTGTCGCCCAGCATGATGGTCGAGATCAGCGCCACCTCGATGATCGTCACCGCGAGCGTCAGGAGCAGCGTGCCGAACGGCTCGCCGATCCGCTCGGCGATCATCTCGGCATGGTGGACGGCCGCGAACACGGTGCCGAACAGAATCACCAGCAGCACCGCCGCGAACACCCAGCCCCCGGCCGATGGCGCGAAGCCGTAGCCGGTGGCCGTGACCGCGGCAAACAGCAGCACCGCCAGAACGGGATACAGCCAGGCCGACCGCGGCATCGGTCCGTGTGCGCTCATCGTGGGGTCCCCTTACTTCGCTGGCGCGATTATGCGACAGACAATCGCAGCCGTCAGCCTCTTGCGGCGTCGATAAACCGCCGCGCCGTCGCCATCGCACCGAAATCGTCGAGATTGTCGTGCCCGCCACCGGGCAGTCGCACGAATTGCTTGGGCTCATGGGCGAGGCCGAACAGGCGCTCGCCGAAGCGAATCGGGATCACCGGATCGTCGGTGCCATGCATGATCAGGAGCGGCGCCTGGACCTGCGCGATGAGACGGTCGGAGTGGAATTGATCGCGCATCAGGAGGCTGACCGGCACATACCAGAAATGCGCGCCGGCGACGTCAGCGGTCGACGTATACGGCGCCTCGAGGATCAGCTTGCCGAGGGGATGTTGGGCGGCGAGCGCGACCGCAACGCCGCTGCCGAGCGAGAATCCCCAGGCCACGATCTGCTCGGCGCGGTAGCGCGCGGTGGTGAAGGCGTAGGCCGCCGCGGCGTCCTGCAGCAGTCCTTGCTCGCTCGGAGACCCGCTCGACCCTGCGTAACCCCGAAAGGACAGCGCCACCAGCCCGGTGCCGTCGGCCGTGATGGCCTTGAAGCGCGCCACGCGCCCGGCAAGGAAATCGCCATTGCCATGAAAGAACAGCACGACGGGCCGGCCCGGCTTCGCCGGCACGTGCCAGACGATGACCTTCTCGCCGTCGCCGGTGGCCAGGACATGCTCTTCCGCTTCGGGAAGGCCCGCGGCTGCCGGCGCAGTCCGTCCGACCGGCGGGATCGGAAACAGCAACTCGCGCTGCTTGACGTACAGCACCGCGAGCCCGCCGAGATAGACGACGACCGCGGCGATCAGGAACCATTTCAGGATTGCGAGTGCCAGCGCCATCAGCGGTGGCCGCGGCTATGCTTTGCCGCGGAGCTTGAGCAGCTTCTCGACGTCTGCCTTGATGCTGTCGGGGACCGGCCGGCACGCGCATGCCGCCGCATGCGCGACGTGCCACTTGATGCGCTGCTCGCGCGTCGCCCGGGGCGGCATGCGATGCGCTCGATGCCACTCCCGGTTCAGCGCCATCGATACCGCCTTACATCGCCTTGACGATGTTCTCGGTGACCTTCTTGGCGTCGCCGAGCAACATCATGGTGTTGTCGCGGTAGAATAGCGGGTTGTCGATGCCGGCATAGCCCGAGGCGAGCGAGCGCTTGATGAACATCACGGTGCCGGCCTTCCAGACCTGCAGCACCGGCATGCCGTAGATCGGCGAGGTCTTGTCCTCTTCCGCCGCCGGGTTGGTGACGTCGTTGGCGCCGATCACGAAGGCGATGTCGGCCTGGGCGAACTCCGAGTTGATGTCCTCGAGCTCGAACACCTCGTCATAGGGCACGTTGGCCTCGGCCAGCAGCACGTTCATGTGGCCGGGCATGCGGCCCGCGACCGGGTGAATGGCGTATTTCACCTCGACGCCTTCCTTCTTCAGGATGTCGGCCATCTCGCGCAGCGCGTGCTGGGCCTGCGCCACCGCCATGCCGTAGCCGGGCACGATGATGACCTTGGAGGCGTTCTTCATGATGAAGGCGGCGTCATCCGCCGAGCCGAGCTTGGCGGGCTTCTGCTCGCCCGAGCCGCCGCCGGCCGCGGCGGTCTCGCCGCCGAAGCCGCCGAGGATCACCGAGATGAACGAGCGGTTCATCGCGTGGCACATGATGTAGGACAGGATCGCGCCGGAGGAGCCGACCAGCGCGCCGGTGATGATCAGCGCCGAATTGCCGAGCGTGAAGCCGATGCCGGCCGCGGCCCAGCCGGAGTACGAGTTCAGCATCGAGATCACGACCGGCATGTCGGCGCCGCCGATCGGGATGATCATCAGCACGCCGAGCGCCAGCGCGATGATGGTGATCAGCCAGAAGTCGAGCGCGCTGCCGCTCATCACGAGGCCGACGATGAAGAACACCAGAGCCAGCGCCAGCACGATGTTGATGACGTGGCGGAACGGCAGTATGATCGGCGCGCCGCTCATCCGCGCCGACAGCTTCAGGAACGCGATCACCGAGCCGGTGAAGGTCAGCGCGCCGATCGCGACGCCGAGCGACATCTCGACCAGGCTCTGCGGATGGATATTGCCGGGCGTGCCGATGTCGAACGCCTCGGGCGCATAGAACGCGCCGGCGGCGACCAGCACCGCGGCCATGCCGACCAGCGAGTGGAACGCGGCGACGAGCTCGGGCATCGAGGTCATCGGCACCCGGCGCGCAATGACGGCGCCGATGCCGCCGCCGATCGCGACCGCGAGGATCACCAGCAGCCAGGCCACGCCGTCGGCCGGCGGATGGCTCGCCAGCGTGGTGCCGACGGCGATCGCCATGCCGATCATGCCGAACATGTTGCCCTGGCGCGACGACGCCGGGCTCGACAGGCCGCGCAGCGACAGGATGAACAGCACCCCCGCCACGAGGTACAACAGTGCAGAGAGATTGGCGCTCATCTCAGGTCCCCCAAAATCCTCATCACCCCGAGGTGATTGCCGCTCACTTGGCTTTCTTCTTGTACATCGCGAGCATGCGCTGGGTGACCAGGAAGCCGCCGAAGATGTTCACGCAGGCGAAGATCAGCGCGACGAAGCCGAAGCCGCGGGCCCAGCCCGAACCGCTCGAGACCATGCCGACGCCGACCGCAAGCAGCGCGCCGACCACGATCACCGACGAGATCGCGTTGGTCACGCTCATCAGCGGCGTATGCAGCGCCGGCGTCACCGACCACACCACGAAATAGCCGACAAACACGGCGAGGACGAAAATCGACAGCCGGAACACGAACGGATCGACGGCCTGCGCGAGATGCTCCATGGCTTCTCTCCTTACTTCGGCTGGAAGTTGGGATGGATGACGGCGCCGTCCTTGGTCAGCGCGGTGGCCTTCACCAGTTCGTCGTCCCAATTGACCGCGAGCGCCTTGTTGGCCTTGTCGACCATCGTCTCGATGAACGAGAACAGGTTGCGCGCGTAGAGCCCCGAGGCCGACGCCGCAACACGGCCTGCGACATTGGTGTAGCCGACGATCTTGATGCCATCGGTCTCGACCACTTCGCCGGGCCTCGCGCCCTCGACATTGCCGCCGCGCTCGACCGCGAGATCGACCAGCACCGAGCCGGGCTTCATCGATTTCACCATCTCGCCGGTGACGAGCATTGGTGCCGGACGGCCCGGGATCAGCGCGGTCGTGATCACGATGTCCTGCTTCTTGATGTGCTCGGCGGTCAGCGCGGCCTGCTTGGCCTGGTACTCCTTGGACATTTCCTTGGCGTAGCCGCCGGCGGTCTGCGCGTTCTTGAATTCCTCATCCTCGACGGCGAGGAATTTCGCGCCGAGCGATTCGACCTGTTCCTTGGTGGCCGGGCGCACGTCGGTCGCGGTGACGACGGCGCCGAGCCGCCGCGCGGTCGCGATCGCCTGCAGGCCGGCGACGCCGACGCCCATCACGAACACCTTGGCGGCCGGAACGGTGCCGGCGGCGGTCATCATCATCGGGAAGGCGCGGCCAAACGCCTCGGCGCCCTCGATCACGGCGCGGTAGCCGGCCAGATTGGCCTGCGAGGACAAGACGTCCATCACCTGCGCGCGAGTGATGCGCGGCATCAATTCCATCGCGAAGGCGGACACGCCGGCATCGGCAATCGCCTTCAGCGCGGCCTCGTTGCCGTAGGGATCCATGATCGCGATGACCAGCGCGCCGCGCTTGTATTTGGAAAGTTCGGAGGCTTCCGGCCGCTTCACCTTGATGATGATGTCGGCGTCCTTGAGCGCGTCGGCACTGACGGTGGCGCCAACCGCGGTGAACTCCGAATCGGGAAGGCCCGACTTGATGCCCGCGCCGGGCTCGACCGCGACCTCGGCGCCGAGTGCCTTGAACTTCTTCACGGTATCGGGCGAGGCCGCAACCCGCGGCTCGGACGGATCAATTTCCTTGGCAACGGCAATCTTCATGGGCCCTCCGGCGGCGCGAGCGGCGCACACGTCTTCAAACTAGCGTTATTTTCGCCAGATTTGGATACCCGGTTTTTAGATCCGGGTTCGACAGGAATTCCGGCACCGCCGCGGGACGGCGGCGCCGCTAGCCGATCTTAAGGATCAGACCAGGAAATAGGCCATCAGGGCGAGAATAATGGCGACGCTGATGGTGCCCCATTTGACCAGCATGAGAAACCCTTCATAGGTCTGCTCATGCGCCACGTAATCGTTGCCGTCGGCGGTCGTGTAGGCCACTTCGCTATGGTCTGCCATCGCTGTCCCCAGTCAGAAATTCGCGTTCCTCCGCGAGCCATTACCGCAAACGGATAGGCAGGGCAACGGCGCGGTCCCGATCGGGCGATTTGAAGCGCAAATCGTCCCCGATCCACGTTCGAGCGACGACGCCGCGCCAGCCCCTCGGCAGGATTGCCGTCCCAAACGCAGGCGTCATGGAACGATCATGCCGTCAGGCGCAAAAAACGCCCAACGAAACTGGCACGGGACCGGCTGCCGCCCGGCCCGGCCGGAACGCCGATGGGCCTCAGCCCATCGCCTCCAGTTCGTCGATCATGCCGGCGATGACGGACAGGCCGCCGTCCCAGAATTTGGGGTCCTTGGCGTCGAGCCCGAACGGCCGCAGCAGCTCGGAGTAGTGCTTGGTGCCGCCGGCGGCGAGCATGTCGAGATAGCGCTCGGCAAAGCCTTCGGACGCGTGCTCGTAGACCGCATAGAGCGAGTTCACGAGGCAATCGCCGAACGCATAGGCATAGACGTAGAACGGCGAGTGGATGAAGTGCGGAATGTACATCCAGAACGTCTCGTAGCCCGGCTTGATCTCGATCGCCGGCCCCAGGCTCTCGCCCTGCACGCTGAGCCAGATCTGGCCGATCCGCTCGGCGGTGAGTTCGCCGTTCTTGCGCTCGGTATGAACCGCGCGCTCGAATGAATAGAACGCGATCTGCCGCACCACGGTATTGATCATGTCCTCGACCTTGCCCGCGAGCAGCGCCTGACGCTGCTTGGCGTTCCTGGTCTGGGACAATAGCCGCTTGAAGGTCAGCATCTCGCCGAACACGCTTGCGGTTTCCGCGAGCGTCAGCGGCGTCGGCGCCATCAGCGCGCCGTTCTTCGCCGCCAGCACCTGATGGACGCCATGACCGAGCTCGTGCGCCAGCGTCATCACGTCGCGCGGCTTGCCCTGATAGTTCATCAGCACATAGGGATGCGCCGACGGCGTGGTCGGATGCGAGAACGCGCCCGGCGCCTTGCCGGGACGGACCGGCGCATCGATCCAGCGATCGTCGAAGAAGCGCTCGGCAATCGCGGCCATCCTGGGCGAGAAGCCGCTATAGGCCGACAGCACCATGTTGCGCGCCTCGGGCCAGGCGATGGTGCCGGTCGCCGCGAACGGCAGCGGGGCGTTACGGTCCCAGTGCGGCAGCTTCTTCTTTTTGAACCAGCCGGCCTTCAGCGCGTAATAGCGGTGCGACAGCTTCGGATAGGCCGCGCGCACCGAGGCGACTAGCGCATCGACCACCTCGCGCTCGACGCGGTTGTTGAGATGGCGGGAATCCGCGACATCCTGGAAGCCGCGCCAGCGGTCGGAGATTTCCTTGTCCTTGGCGAGCGTATTGGTGATCAACGCGAAGCTACGCTCATTGTCCTTGAAGGTCTTGGCCAGCGCCTGCGCGGCAGCCTTGCGCTTGTCCCCCGCCTTGTCCTGCAGCAGGTTCAGCGTCGGCTCGATCGCGAGCTCCTTGCCGCCGACCTTGAAACGCAGACCGGAGATGGTCTGGTCGAACAGCCGGTTCCAGGCCGCATAGCCGCTTTGCGCCTTTTCGTGGAACAGCTGCTCGACCCGATCCTCGAGCTGGTATGGCTTGTCCTTGCGCAGATCCTCGATCCACGGCCGGTAATGGCCGAGCTCGGGTTCGGCCATCGCGCGCTCGATCATATCGTCGTCGACGCGATTGAGCTCGAGCGAGAAGAACAACAGATGCACCGACGCGGCGGTCAGCCGCTCGGAGACATCACCGTAGAATTTCGAGATCGCGGGATCGACGCTGTCGCCGGCATGGACCAGGCCGGCGTAAGAGCCGAGACGGCCAGCCAAATCGTCGATCGCCTCATAGCGCCTGATCGCCTCGGCCAGCCACTTTCCGCCGCCCTCCTTGGCGGTATTTTCGGCAAGCTTGCCCTTGTAGTCGGTCTCAAACGCGACGCAATCTGCGTCCATTTTCTGCAAGTCGCGTGCGACCTCAGGCGCATCGATACCGGAGTAGAGATCTGCCAGATTCCATTCCGGAAGCTTGCCGGTCTTGCTGGCTGCCTTTCTCGCCGCCGGGCCGCCTGCGGACGACTTGCGTTGCGCGGCCGTCTTGCGCAACGCGGCTTCCTTGCGGAGAGCGGCCTTGCTGAGGGCAGACTTGCTGGATGCAGTTTTGGAGCGCGAGGTCATCTTGTTCGTAACCTTGGTTCAGTCGGAAAGATGTCGGCGGCGGCGGAATAAATGCGGGTTTGCAACATTTAAGAGTGCGTTAATCGGCATCGGCGACATTGCCCCGATTCGAGACAAATAAACGTAGCGTGCGGGGAAAACCATGGCTGCCACCATTTTGATCGCCGATGACGACGCAGTACAGCGCCGTTTGGTTGAAAACATGGTGCAGAAGTGCGGCTATGAGCCCCTCGTCGTGGACAGTGGCGACGCGGCGATCGCGGCCCTGACCGCATCCGAGACGCAGGCGATTGACGCCGTCGTGCTCGACCTCGTGATGCCGGGCCTCGACGGTCTTGGAGTCCTCGCAAAAATTCGTGAAGCTGGTTTGACCGTCCCGGTCATCGTGCAGACCGCGCATGGCGGCATCGACAATGTCGTGTCGGCGATGCGCGCCGGTGCCCAGGATTTCGTCGTCAAGCCGGTCGGGTTCGAGCGGCTGCAGGTTTCCCTGCGCAACGCCCTCAACGCCTCGGCGCTGAAGGGCGAATTGCAGCGGATTCGCCACAGCCGCGAGGGCCGGCTGACCTTCTCCGATATCATCACCCGCAGCGAGGCGATGGCCGGGGTGTTGCGCACCGCGCAAAAGGCCGCGTCCTCGACGATCCCGGTGCTGATCGAGGGCGAATCCGGCGTCGGCAAGGAACTGTTCGCGCGCGCCATTCACGGCAGCAGCGAGCGCAAGGCCAAGCCGTTCGTTGCGGTGAATTGCGGCGCGATCCCGGACAATCTCGTCGAATCGATCCTGTTCGGCCATGAGAAGGGCGCCTTCACCGGCGCCACCGAGCGCCATCAGGGCAAGTTCGTCGAAGCGCATGGCGGCACGCTGTTCCTCGACGAGGTTGGTGAATTGCCGCTGGCCACGCAGGTGAAATTGCTGCGCGCCCTGCAGGAAGGCACCGTGGAGGCGGTCGGCGGCCGCAAGCCGGTCAAGGTCGATGTTCGCATCATCTCGGCGACCAACCGCAAGCTGCTTGATCTCGTGAAAGGCGGCCAGTTCCGCGAGGACCTGTTCTATCGCCTGCACGTGCTGCCACTGACCATTCCGGCGCTGCGACAGCGGCGCGAAGACATCCCGCATCTGCTGCGGCATTTCCTGGCGCGGTTCTGCGCCGAGGAGAACCGCAACATCACCGGCATCAGCGGCGAGGCGATGGCTCACCTCTCGCAGCTCGACTGGCCGGGCAACATCCGCCAGCTCGAGAACACCGTGTATCGCGCCGTGGTGATGAGCGACGGCGACCAGCTCGGGCTCGCCGATTTCCCGCAAGGAACGGCGCATCCGGCGCCGGATGGCAAATCGCTGCAGGGCGAGCCGCTGGTGGTGTCGCCTTCCACGGCCCCCGCTATGATTTCCGGTAATGAAATACCGGTTGCCACCTCCCTGCCCACCGCCGGCGGCCTTTCCATGCTCAGTGCCGCGGGCGAGGTGCGCCCCCTGGAAGATCTCGAGAACGAGATCATCCGCTTCGCGATTTCGCATTATCGCGGACAGATGTCGGAGGTCGCGCGCCGCCTCAAGATCGGCCGCTCGACACTCTACCGCAAGCTCGACGAAGCCGCGGCCGGCGCGCGCGCAAGCGACGCTACTTAGCCCTCGAGGCCGACAGGGCCACACCAGGGAACCTTTTGAACCGTGTCGTGGCGGTGACAGACAAAGGCTGTGCCGCGTGGCAAAAACGCACAGCCCGGAGCGAAATCAGCTGCTTCGAGGTCAGTTTGTCGTGAGTTGCCCCGCATGGCGCTGGCTGCATGAGAGGGGCAAAGGTATCGTCTGCGTTCGTTGTGTGCAGGCGTGCGAGTCGATCGAGAGGCCGGCGCTTTCGCGCAAGCTATGAAACCAAATTCTGATTTGAACTGTTCCAGCTTGATGAGGGGCAGTTTCACCCAGGGGGTGTGACGATGCGTGACTGTTCGAACAACCGTCGAGGATTTGACCGCGTATTGATGGCCGTCGCGGCAACCTTCCTCACGGTGTCCGCGACCTCGGCCCTCGCGCAGGACACGCCGCACTCCAGCGCTTCGGAACTCGCGATCGACGCGGCGATCCCGCGCCCCGAACCGGCCAACGTGCCGCCCCCCACCGCAAGCGATTTCAAGGCCGACACCACCGCCGCGCTGCCCGATGCAGCCAAGCCGGCCGACGTGAAGCCAGCGGATGTGCACGCCACCGAGGCCAAACCCGCTGAGACAAAACCGGTCGACGCCAAGCCGGCAGAGCCGAGCGCGACTGCAAAGGCCGTCGAGCCGAAGCCCGCCGATGTCGCGACCGCGCCGGCGACGAAGCCCGCCGATGCACCGAAGACCGATACCGCCGTCGCGCCGGCGGCGGCCACCCCCGCCCCCGCAACGGCCACCGCGCCTGCCGCAAGCCCCGCGCCTGCAACGGCAGCGGCGCCGGCCACAGCTCCTGCTCCCGCGACCGCCGCAGCGCCGGCCACAGCTCCTGCTCCCGCGACCGCCGCAGCGCCGGCGGGCGAACCGGCGAAGGCGGCAAGCAACGTTGCCGCCGAGGACCAGCCGGTTGCCGACAAGCTGCGCGAACTGCTCGCCAGCAAGTCGCTGCGTAGCTTCGACCGCAAGAACGAGCGCGCGGCGGCCGAGAAATTCTATTCCGCTCGCGAATACGCGCCGGTGTTCACCAAGGCTGGCAAGCTGACCGACGCCGGCAAGAGCGTCATCGCCCGCCTGAAGGACGCGGCCGCCGACGGCCTCGATGCATCAGACTATCCGGTGCCGGATTTCGCCGCGGCGACGTCGCCGGACGCGCTGGCCGACGCCGAGCTGAAGCTCGCCGCCAGCATGCTGGACTACGCCCGCCAGGCCCAGAGCGGCCGCATGCACTGGTCGCAGGTGTCGGCGGACATTCTCTATCCGGAGCACCCGATCGATCCGGCGGAAGTGTTCGCCAATGTGACCTCCGCCAAGGACGCCTCCGCCGCGCTCGACGGCTACAACCCGCCGCAGAAGCTCTACAAGGAGCTGAAGAAGAAGCTCGCCGAGCTGCGCGGCCAGGGCGACGGTCCGGTCATCACGATCGCGGACGGTCCGACGCTGAAATATTTGCCGGCGCGCAAGAAGCAGGCTGCGGTCGAGATGGACGATCCGCGCGTGCCGGACCTGCGCAACAAGCTCGGCATCACCGAGGATGCCGACAGCACCAAGTATGACGCGACGGTCGCGCGGGCGGTGGAGAAATTCCAGAGCAGCGTCGACCTCAAGCCGACCGGCGTTCTCGACGAGCGCACGGTCAAGGCGCTGAACAATCCGAAGCGCGACCGGCAGATCGACACCGTGATCGTCAACATGGAGCGCTGGCGCTGGCTGCCGCGCCAGCTCGGCGCCGCCAGTGTCGGCAATGCCTATGTGATCCTCAACATCCCGGACTACACGCTGAAGGTGATGCAGAACGGCGCGCCGGTCTGGACCACCCGCGTCGTCACCGGGAAGCCCGGCCAGCATGCCACGCCGCTTCTGACCGAGACGATGAAGTACATCACGGTCAATCCGACCTGGAACGTGCCGCCGTCGATCATCTACAACGAATATCTGCCGGCCCTGCAGCAGGATCCGACGGTGCTGCAGCGCATGGGCCTCAGGCTCGAGCGCAACCGCGACGGCTCGATCCACATTTCGCAGCCGCCGGGTGAAGCCAACGCGCTCGGCCGCATCCGCTTCAACTTCCCGAACAAGTTCCTGGTCTATCAGCACGACACGCCGGACAAGTACCTGTTCGCGAAGGACGAGCGCGCTTTCAGCCACGGCTGCATGCGCGTGCAGAATCCCGATCAGTACGCCGCCGTCCTGCTCAACATTACCGAGCCGAACCAGCACTACACGCCGGAGCGGATCCGCAGCATGTACGGTTCGAGCGAGGTCGACCTGAAATTCCCGACGCCGATCCCGGTAAACATCACCTACCAGACCGCGTTCGTGGACGATGCGCCGGCAAGCTGCAATTGCGCAGGGACGTTTACGGCCGCGACGCCGCCATGCTGTCGCTGCTCAGGAACGGCCGCGGCAAGGATCTCGAGACGGTAGTGGCGCACTCCCAGCCGAGCTACTCGCGTCCGCCGAGCAGCAGCCTGCCCGCCGGCGTCAATGTCGCCGGCGACAACGGCTTTGGCTCCTCCGGACCAAACTTCTTCGAGCGCCTGTTCGGGGGATTCGGACAGCCGGAGCCGCAGCCGATCCGTCGTGGGCAGGCCCAGCAGCAGCGCCGGGTGATCACCCGCTAATCTGCATTTCGGCCCGATTGGGATAAATTTTGAAGCAAAATCAACGATCTCGCTCAAAAGGCGAGATCGTTTACGTTAACCATTTCGGGTCTCGGCCGGGGAGCAGGGCTATCTTTTGCCACAGTCGCCCAGTTAGTTAAGCCTAACTTGGGGGCGGGTCGGTAAACCTCGGTTAACCCTCCCGCTTTAAGAAAGCGTTCACCGTCTTCCGCAGGGGGTCTGCGAAAGATGCCGACCGAACGCTCGTCGACTGGGTGGGCTCATAGTGCTGGCTGTCTTCGCACGCCGCTGCAATCCGCTGTCGTTGCCTAAGGCCGGATACCAAGTCGGCCTGACTGCGCTATTGCTGTTGGCGGGCGCAGGATCGGTGCACGATGCCACCGCGCTGAACCAGACCCGCACCCTCTCCTTCCACCACACCCATTCCGGCGAAGACCTCACCGTCACCTTCAAGCGCGAGGGCCGCTACGACGAAGGCGCGCTGAAGCAGCTCAACCACTTCCTGCGCGACTGGCGTTCCCAGGATGAAACGGTGATGGACCGTCACCTCTTCGACATCCTGTGGGACGTCTATAACGACGTCGGCGGCAAGCAGCCGATCCAGATCATCTCCGCCTATCGCGCCCCTGCGACCAACGCCATGCTCCGCCGCCGCTCCTCGGGCGTTGCGCGCCACAGCCAGCACATGCTGGGGCATGCGATGGACTTCTTCATCCCGGGCGTGCCGCTGGAGCAGATCCGCTACGCCGGCCTCCGCCTGCAGCGCGGCGGCGTCGGCTTCTATCCGACCTCGGGCTCGCCGTTCGTCCATCTCGACACCGGTAGCATCCGCCACTGGCCGCGCATGACCCGCGATCAGCTGGTCAGGGTGTTCCCCGACGGCCGCACAGTCCATGTCCCGACCGACGGCACGCCGCTCAAGGGCTATGAGCTTGCCAAGGCCGATATCGAGCGCCGCGGCAATGGTGACGATGCCGCGACCATCGGCAAGCCGAGCCTGTTCGCGAAGCTGTTCGGTGGCGGCAAGTCGAGTGACGATGAAGACGAAGGCGCGGCCAGCGTGAACGACAAGCCCGCCGCCAACACCGTGGTGGCCGCCGCCGCGCCCGCCAAAGCCGCCGATCCGGTTCCGCTGCCGCGCGCCAAGCCGCAGTTCGCCGCCGCCATCCAGCTCGCCGCCGCCGACGCCCAGCTCGTTCCGATGCCGAAGGCGAAGCCCGCGGTGCAAATGGTGCAGGTGGCCGAGAACACCGCGCCGCAATCGCCTGCCGACATCATCAATGCCCGCGGCTTCTGGGGTGACGAGGGTGAGGCGCCGAAGCAGGCGTCGGCGGCGCAGATAGCCGCGCTGAAGGCCCGCGAGGCGGTCGGCGGTACCGATCCGCAGACCACTGCCAGCACGACAACCGAAAACTTCAACAAGGCGCTGGCCTATGCGCCTGCGGCGTCACCGGTCGATCGCGCAAACATCGTCGCAGCGACCGCGCCGATCCCGCGCAACGTGCGCCCGACGCGCAATGCCGCGGTTCCTAGCACCGAAATCAACACCGTCGTTGCCAAGGGCGCACCGAGCCAGGGCGTGATCACCACCTCCGCGCGGATCTCGGCTGCCAAGGGCAACGATATCTGGATGCGCGTGGTGATGCTGGCGCCGAGCGCGAGCAATGCCATGCTGACCACGGTGCTTGGCGACACCGACATGACCATGATGCGGACTCATTTCGTGAAGCCGCAGGCCGCCGTCGTCATGACCTTCTCGGAAGATCCGATGATGGGTATGACCTGCGACCGTTTCTCGGGCTCGGCGACCGCCCTCCTGACGACCCAGTCCTTCGTGCTCCGCACCGCCTCGCTGCGCTGAGCCACGCTTCTGCCGACAAGATAGCTTTCCGCCCCTTCAGGCCGGCAGCCCTGCCTTGAGCAGGCCGGCCTCGTAGCGTGCCCGATCGGGCTCATACTTGTAGCGCTGGGTTGTCAGATGCGCGGCAACCGAGAAGGTCGGCTCGCGCTTCAGCACCTCGGCGGCGTGGGCAGAGGCCGCCACCGTGTTGCCCATCTGCGCGAAGGTCGCCGCGAGGAAGGCATGATGGGTGTGGTCGGGGCGCGTGATGCGCGAGAACGCCTCGACGGCGTCGGCGTATTTCTCGGCGCAATAGCAGGCCCGGCCGAGATGGCTCCAGAAGCGCTCCGGATGGAACGGATTGAGGCGCATCGCCCGCTTGATCCAGTCGATGCCCTCCTCGGGCCGCCCGAGCCAGGTCAGGAGCTCGCCCTGCTGCACGACCACGAGGTCGTAGTTCGGGTTCAGCGCGAGCGCGCGCTCCTGGTGGAAGGCCGCCTTGTCGTGGTCGTCGCGGTTAAGGTTCAGCGCGGCGAGGATCCGGTGCACGTCACTGTCATTGTCGTCGAGCTTGAGCGCGATCTCGAGCTCTGCGGCGACCTGCGCCATGGTCGCGTCGCGGTCGGTGCACCAGTTGTAGACCCAGGTCTGGCCGAGCACGCAGGCCCGCCAGGCGTGGGCATGGGCATAGTTTGGGTCAAGCACGATGGCCCGCTCGAGCAGGCGCTGCGCCTCCGCGTTGTCGTCCCGTGCCGAGCGATGATGCAGCACCTTGGCGGCAAGCACGCACTCGTAGGCCGCCATGTTGTCGGTCGGCTTGCGCTTGACGCGGTCATGCGCGGCAGCCTCGACGCGCCCCGGCAAGGTCGCCACGATCGCGCGCGTCATCTCGTCCTGGATCGCGAAGATGTCGGCAAGCTCGCGGTCGTAGCGTTCGGCCCAAACGTGCCGGTCGGCCACGGCGTCGATCAGCTGCACGGTGACGCGGATCCGGCCGCCCGCCTTCCGCACGCTGCCTTCCAGCACATAGTCGACGGCGAATTCCTTCGCGACGTCCTGCACCTTCACGGCCTTGCCCTTGTACACGAAGCTCGAGTTGCGCGAGATCACCAGCAGATCGTGGAAGCGCGACAGCTCGGTGATGATGTCCTCGGTGAGCCCGTCGGCGAAGAATTCCTGCTCGGGATCGCCGCTCATGTTGACGAGCGGCAGCACGGCGATGGAAGGCTTCTTGGCGACGACAGGGGCGGCCACCGCACTCGGGTGCTCCGGAACGGGCCTGGCACCGGATTCGAGATGAACGCGAAAAACCCGGATCGGGCGCGCGATGTTCTTGACGGTCTGGTCGCCGAGATCCTCGAAGCTCAGATCTTCCAGGCGATCGCCGACCTGATCGCGCACCGCGCCGGAAATGCAAATGCCGCCGGGCTCGGCCAGCGTCTCCAGACGGGACGCGACGTTGACGCCGTCGCCGAAGATATCGGCGCCGTCAACGATCACGTCGCCAAGATTGATGCCGATGCGAAACTGCATCCAGCGCGCCGGCGCGACGTCGGCGTTGCGCTTCGCCATCCGGCTCTGGACCTCAGCCGCGCACAGCACCGCATCGACGACGCTGTGGAATTCGACCAGCAGGCCGTCGCCGGTGGTCTTGATGATGCGGCCGCGATTCTTGGCGATGGCCGGATCGATCAGTTCGATGCGATGGGTTTTGAGGCGCGCAAGGGTGCCCGTCTCGTCAGCCTCCATCAGGCGGCTATAGCCGACCATGTCGGCGGCGAGGACCGCAGCGAGCCGGCGCTCTGGTCCTGGCACGTCCATCTGAACGATCTGCCCGGTTACCTCGCCAGCAGTGTAGCAAATCCCGGGATTTCACCCAAGCCTCGACAGGAGGTCTTCCAGCAGCTTTGACCTGAGCCTCTTTGGGGGGGCGCCTTGCAGAACGGCCCGGCAGGGTGGCCGCTGGCCGCCTCAGAGCATCCCCAAAGCCTGCATGTAGGTCTCCAGGATGGTCTCCTGCTCCTGGCGCTCGTTCGGATCCTGCTTGCGCAGACGGATGATGGCGCGCAGCGCCTTGACGTCGAAGCCGTTGCCCTTGCTCTCGGCATAGACGTCGCGGATGTCGTCCGAGATCGTCTTCTTCTCTTCTTCCAGCCGCTCGATGCGCTCGATGATGGACTTGAGCTGGTCCTTGGCAAATCGCGTTGCGGGCTCTTCCTTGACGGCGGCAGACGTGGTGGCCATCGCGCACTCCTGAACAGGCATTGAAATGTTACGCGAATACGCGCCTTGCGCACCGCTTGCTGCGGGCGACCCTCGATTTTGGCGCGCGTTCCGTCAAGGAAACATCGCGCTCATCCACAGCGCGCCCACAGGAGATGCGGACGTTCCACGCATAAACGTCATTCCGGGGCGATGCGACAGCATCGAACCCGGAATCTCGAGATTCCGGGTCTGGTGCTGGCGCACCAGCCCGGAATGACACCGTCGGTTTAATGCCCGCTTTGGGCTTTCTTCATCGCCGCGAGTTGCTCCGGCGTCGCGCCGCCCTGATACTTCGCCTTCCATTCCTCATACGGCATGCCGTAGACCGCCTCACGGCTCTCGTCCTTGCTCACGGCAAGGCCCTTGGCGTCGGCCTCTTCCTTCATCCAGTTGGACAGGCAGTTGCGGCAGAAGCCGGCGAGGTTCATCAGGTCGATGTTTTGCACATCGGTGCGGTTGCGCAGGTGACTGACGAGACGCCGGAAGACCGCGGCCTCGAGTTCCGTTCTGGTTTTGTCGTCAATGCTCATGATCGTGATCCCGTGTGTCGCGCTCACCATATTGATATCAGGTGGGAATTGTCACAGATTTTGCCATATCGGCGCGCAAAACGGACCGGTCCGGCCACCCCGGCCATGGTCCGACAGCGTCGCAGACGGGCGCCCGCCCGTTGACAGTGCCGGCCGGGCACGCGAAATCGTCCATGATTTGATATAGCTTCGCTGCATGAGCCCAACAGATTCCCTCGCCTCAGCTCCCCGCAATATCCGTCTGACGTTGGCCGGCCTCCTGCCGGTGCTGGCGCTGGTCGCGGCCTGCCTGTGGACGAGCCCGGCGGCGGCCGATTTCCGGCTCTGCAACAACACCTCGAGCCGCGTCGGCATCGCGCTCGGCTACAAGGACGCCGAGGGCTGGACCACCGAGGGCTGGTGGAACGTGTCGTCGCGCACCTGCGAGACCTTGCTGCGCGGCAACCTTGTGGCGCGCTACTACTACATCTACGCTCTCGACTATGATCGCGGCGGCGAATGGTCCGGCCAGGCCTTCATGTGCTCGCGCGACAAGGAATTCACCATCAAGGGCACCGAAAATTGCCTGGCGCGCGGGTTCGACCGCACCGGCTTCTTCGAGGTCGACACCGGCGAGCAGCGTGCATGGACCGTCCAGCTGACCGAAGCCAACGAACAACAGCCGCAGAAAGTACCGGGAATGCCGGGCGGCGTGGGTCCAGGAAGTCCCGGGGCGATGCCGGGCCTGCCCAACCCGCCGCCGGGCGCAGCGCCGCCGGGCGCGTCTGGTCTGCCGCCAGCCGCACCACCCGGAAACAAACCATGAGACGACTGCGTCGAATCAAGATCCTCGCAACGCTCGGCCCGGCCTCCTCAGACAGCGCGATGATCCGCAAGCTGTTCGAGGCGGGCGCCGACGTCTTCCGCATCAACATGAGCCATACCCCGCATGACAAGATGCGGGAGCTGGTCAAGACCATCCGCAATGTCGAATCGAGCTACGGCCGGCCGATCGGCATCCTGGTCGACCTGCAAGGGCCGAAGCTGCGGCTTGGCTCGTTCGCGGAAGGCTCGACCCAGCTCAAGAACGGCCAGAGCTTCATTCTGGATTCCGACAAGACGCCGGGCGACAACAGCCGCGTCCAGCTTCCGCATCCGGAGATCCTCGCGGCGCTCCGCCCGGGCCATGCGCTGTTGCTCGACGACGGCAAGGTGCGGCTGATCGCCGAGGAAACCTCGCCCGAGCGCGCGGTCACGCGCGTCGTGATCGGCGGCAAGATGTCGGACCGCAAGGGCGTCAGCCTGCCCGATACCGATCTGCCGGTGTCGGCGATGACCGCAAAGGACCGCGCCGACCTGGAAGCCGCGCTGCCGGAGGGGATCGACTGGGTCGCGCTGTCCTTCGTGCAGCGCGCCGAGGACGTGATCGAGGCCAAGAAGATGATCCGCGGCCGCGCCGCCGTGATGGCCAAGATCGAGAAGCCGCAGGCGATCGACCGCCTTGCCGACATCATCGAAGCGTCGGACGCGCTGATGGTGGCGCGCGGCGATCTCGGCGTCGAACTGCCGCTGGAACGGGTACCGAGCCTGCAGAAGCAGATGATCCGGATGGCGCGCCGCGCCGGCAGGCCGGTGGTGGTCGCAACCCAGATGCTGGAATCGATGATCCAGGCGCCGGTGCCGACGCGCGCCGAAGTCTCCGACGTCGCCACCGCCGTCTACGAAGGCGCCGACGCCATCATGCTGTCGGCGGAATCCGCCGCCGGCAAATTCCCGGTGGAGGCAGTCTCCACCATGAACCGCATCGGCGAGGAGGTCGAGCGCGACCCGACCTATCGCAACGTGATCAACGCGCAGCGCGTCGATCCCGAAGCGACGGTGGGTGACGCCATTGCCGACGCCGCGCGGCAGATCGCCGAGACGCTCGACCTGTCGGCGATCATCTGCTGGACGTCATCAGGCTCGACCGCGATCCGGGTGGCGCGCGAGCGGCCTAAGGTGCCGGTGGTCGCGATCACGCCGAACCTCGTCACCGGCCGCAAGCTGTCGGTGGTGTGGGGCGTCCATTGCGTGGTCGCCGAGGACGCCCACGATCTCGACGACATGGTCGACCGCGCCGGCTCGATTGCGTTCCGCGACGGTTTTGCCAAGGCCGGCCAGCGCGTCATCATCGTCGCCGGCGTGCCGCTCCGCGCCCCCGGCACCACCAACATGCTGCGTATCGCCTCGGTCGGCCCGAAGGGCGACGCGCAGCTCTAGATTCCTGTTTGGCGCGTTTTCTTCACGCGTACCGGTGCCTATTTCGCTCGAAAACGCTCTAACCCGCCGCGCCGCGATCAGCCCTGCAATGACGCGTCGAGCGTGATCTTGGTGTTGAGCAGCTTCGACACCGGACATCCGGCCTTCGCCTTGCCGGCCAGTTCCTGGAACGTCGCGTTGTCGGCGCCCGGGATCTTCGCCGACAGCGTCAGATGCACCGCGGTGATGGCGAAGCCGTCGGCAACCTTCTCCAGGGTCACATCGGCCTTGGTCTCCATATGCTCCGCCGTGAGCTTGGCTTCTCCCAGGATCAACGACAGCGCCATCGTGAAGCAGGCGGCATGCGCCGCGCCGATCAGCTCCTCCGGGTTCGAACCCGGTTTGCCCTCGAAACGGCTGGCGAAGCCGTAGGGGTAATCCGAGAGCGCGCCGCTCTTGGTCGAGATCGCGCCCTTGCCGTCCTTGATGCCGCCCTGCCATTTGGCCGAGCCATGGGTTGTCGTCATGGGTTGCTCCGTGAGGTTGGTTGAACCCAGCCCGCAAAACTACAACGCCAATGCGACAGAAGTGTTCTTCGCGCGCGTTGGCCTCATCCTGGACTCAGGCGCCGACCAGCGCCTTCGCCGGAGTCGTCGCCTGCACCACGAGGCCACGCGCGCGTGCGTCCATCACGCCGACCGCGCGCAGCGCAAGCAGCGTCACGGTCTGCACCGCGTCACGCAGCTTGATCGGATCGTCGAGATTGGCCGGCGCCAGCGGGCCGACCAGCGCTTCGTGCAGCGCGCCGAGCAAGGCGGTGGCGGCCAGCGCCGTGTCCTGCGCCGGCAGGTGTCCGGCGCGCACCGCGGCATCGATGCGCATGGCCAGCTCGCCGGAAATATCGCGGCGGCTGGCGAGGCGCGAGGCGGTGACGTCGACGTCGACCGGCTCGGCCAAAATGCCCCAGGCGAGCTTGCGCTGCGACAGCACGTGGACCGCGATCGTCGTCACCGCGGCGGCAAGCGCCGATGACGGCCCTGGCGCGGCATCGGCGGCACGCCGGATCGCCGTGAGCTCGTCGCGCGAGACTTCAGTGATCAATTCCGAGATCAGCTCGGCCTTCGACGGGAAATAGCGGTAGACTGTTCCGGCCGCGACATTGGCCCGCACCGCGACGGGTGCGATCTGGACCGCCGCCATGCCGCCCGCCGCCGCCGCGTCCCGCGCAGCCGACAGAATGGCGCTGCGCCGCGCGGCCAGCCGTTTCACGACCTGATGAGTTCGCCGGTAAACCATGGCGTTCCGTCCCCCCGCCGTGCGCCCCGGCCGGCGCCCACCGGCAGAACACACGAGTCTTCAACGTTTTGAGCGATTGATCCCGCAATCGCCTGAAGAAGTGAACAACTATTCAGACTGGTTGACAAGCTGGAATTGTAAGGATTTTTTGCAACCTCTGGTACCACCTCTGATTGAGCCGGCGGTGCTTCGGGCCTCTCCCCGACCGGTTCAGGGCCGCGATGGTAAATCGCCGGCTAAGGTGATCGCTCGAAATCGAGACATCTGATCTTGCGCACACTCGCGATATCGCCGCGGCATTTACCCGAATTTATCGGAAGCCGTGGTCGAGTGCGCGCCAGCATCACGCGTGGCGTTGGCTCTGGATGCCCCCGGCCGAAACAAGCAAGAAAGCGCATGTCACTCTCCATCACCAGCAGCGTGAGCAGCCGTAGCGCGGCGCGAGGACTGGTGCCGCTGTGCGCCGCCGTGGGCGCCTATCTGTTTTATCTCTCGGCCGGCGAAATCCTGCTGCGCGATTCCGACACGATGTGGCAGATCCGGGTCGGACAGTGGATCCTCGAACACGGCGCGATGCCGACATCGGACGTGTTCTCGTTCACCCGTTTCGGCGAGCCCTGGATCTCGAGCTCGTGGCTGTCGCAGGTGGTGTACGCGCTCGTATACGGCGGCGATTGGGCCGGGCCGGTGATCCTGTCGTCGATGGCGATCGGCGCGACGGTCGCAATCTTCCTGCATCTGTTGAGCCCGTATTTCGATCCGGCGCGCGCGCTTCTGATCGCGGCGCTGGCGCTGCTGTTGTCGACGATCCACTTCTTGGCGCGGCCGCATGTGTTGGCGCTGCCGGTGCTGCTGGCGTTCATCGGCGGCCTGCTCGTGGCCGCGGATCGCCGCGCCTCACCGTCATGGTGGCTGCTGCCGCTGATGACGCTGTGGGCCAATCTGCATGGCGGCTTCGTTCTCGGCCTGGCGCTGATCGGACCGATCGGACTGGAGGCGGTGTGGAACGCGGAGCCCGGCCGCCGCCGTCGGCTTGTCGTGCGATGGGGCCTGTTCGGCCTCGCCGCGCTGGCCGCGAGCTGCCTGACGCCCTATGGCTGGAACAGCCTGCTCGGCGCGACCAAGATCCTCAGCCTCGGCAAATTGCTGACGCTGATCGGGGAATGGAAGCCGGCGGATTTCAGCAAGCCGAGCTTCTTCGAAGCCACGCTGCTCGGCCTGATCGGCCTGATCTGCTATCGCAGGCTGACGCTGTCGGTGCCGCGGATCCTGCTGCTGCTCGGGCTGATCTGGATGGCGCTGAGCCATGTCCGCAACATCGAGGTGTTCGCATTCATCGCTCCGCTGGTGCTCGCCAAACCGATCGCCGAGCAATGGGGAACGGCGGGCGCCACCGCCGCCCGCTTCGGAGAAACGCGCTCATTCCCCGTCGTCACGATCCTGGCTGTGATCGCGATGGTGATCGGCGCGTGGGTGACGACGGCGATGTTCGTCGCGCAGCATCAGTTCAAATTCCTCCCGATGTTCTCGCCCGTTGCCGCGGTCGACGTGCTGCAGCAGCACAAGGCGCAACGCGTGTTCAGCACCGCGCCGTTCGGCGGCTACATGGTCAGCCGCGACATGAAGGTGTTCATCGACGGCCGCGCCGAGCTCTATGGCGAGCAATTCGTGCTCAACTATTACGATGCGCTCGATGCCCGCGACGTCGGCCGGCTGCTGGGCCTGCTCGACAAATACCGGATCGATGCCACGCTGCTGAGCTCGGACTCTCCCGCCGGCAACGCGCTGGATCATCTGAAGGGCTGGAAGCGGCTGTACAAGGACGACATCGCCGTGATCCATGTGCGCTCGGACGAGACGAAGACCGGCGCGGCGGCGGCGGGTCAGAGCACGAACTAACCGACGCCGCACAGGTCCAAAATCGCATCGTCGTCCCGTCATCCTGAGGTGCGAGCCTTGCGGCGCAATTGCGCAGCTGGGCGAGCCTCGAAGGATGAATCGGCCACCAGTCGGGCCGTCGATCCTTCGAGACGCCGCTGCGCGGCTCCTCAGGATGACGGGTTTGATCCCCGGCGCTCACAGTTCAAGCGCGATCAGCCCCACCCTCAATTCCCTGTCTGAAGCTCGCCGAAGCGATCCCAGGTCTTGCCGTTGAAGCGCATCAGTTGCATCTGATCGACCGGCACGTGGTCGGCCGGCGAGGTGTTGACCTTGATGCCCGGCAGCAGCATCGGCAATTCCAGGCCCTTGATCGCGAATGCCTGACGCAGGATGTTCTCGGTCGAGAGATCGTCGCCGCAGGCCTTGAGCACCGCCTCCAGCGCCATCGCGCTGTTGTAGGCGTTGACGTAATTGGTGTCGTACTGGTCGCCTTCCGGCACGTATCTGGTCATGAACTCGCGCCAGCCCTTCATGCCGGGATCGTCGCTCCATGCCGGGTCGTCCGGATCCTTCACATAGGCCGTGGAGATGATGCCGGTGCCGGCCTCGACGCCGGCAGGCTGCATCACGGTCGAGATCCACACCGCGGTGTTGGACAGGAAGGTCATCGGCCGCCAGCCGATCTCAAAGGCCTTGCGGATCGACTGCGCCGCGAATTTCGGCGTCGCCGCGATCACGAAGACGTCGGCATTGGTCGCCTTCAGCTTGACGATCTGGGAGTCGATCGTCGGGTCCGTGATCTCATAGGTCGCAACCGTGACCAGAGACTCATACTTCTCGCCGAGCACGTCCTTGAGGCCGGCGAGATAGTCGCGGCCGTAGTCGTCGTTCTGCGAGATGACGGCGAACCTTGCATTCGGATTCTTCGCCAGCGCATAGCGCGCATATAGCCGTGCCTCGTAGCGGAACGGCGCCTGCACGCCCATCGTCGCCTGCGGGAATTGCGTGACGTCGCCGAATTTCGAGGCGCCGGAGGCCAGGAACAGCTGCGGGATGTTCTTGCCCTGCAGGTACTTTGCGATCGCGGTGTTGTGCGCGGTGCCGATCGAGGAGAAGATCAGCGCGACCTCGTCGCTCTCGACGAGGCGGCGCGTCTGCTCCACCGTCTTCGGCGGCGCGTAGGAATCGTCCAGCGAGATGAAGTTGATCTTGCGGCCATTGATGCCGCCGCGATCGTTCAGCATCCTGAAATAGCCGGCTTCGCCCTTGCCGAGCGCGCCGAACGCCGACACCGGCCCGCTATAGGGCATGGTCTGGCCGATCCTGATTTCGGTTGATGTGACGCCGCGCATCTCGGCGGCGATGGAAGACGTGGGCAGCAGCAGGAACGAAATGGCGCCAAGCGCGCCGAATGCCTTGCGCATCGGCCTCCCCTCCCCTTTTTCTTGCCGCGCCATCAGACAACGCGGCCGTGCCGTTTACGGCTTGGCGGGAGGATGCCACGGCGCCGCAGCGGAGGCCACGGATATTCGAAAGGTGCGATTTCAGCGCTTGCCGCGGTCCCTGACCGGGATCACGAATTTCAGTCCCGACCAGACGTCATCGACCGCACAGACCTTGACGTCGACCAGGCCGTTCGCGAGCCCGGTCGCGCGGACCTGTCTCTCCGTAAGATCAGTCGCGACGCGCGAACTCTTCTTCGGCCACGACACCCAGATCATGCCGTCAGGGGCGATCGCCTGACGATAATGCCGCAGCTTGGCCGCAAGCCCCTCGGCCTTGGCGGCGAACAGGTGCACGACATCGAGCGGTGCCCGTGCGGTCTTCGCCACCAGCACATCGGCGGGCAATTCGCCGACAACGTCGCCGTAGGGAACGGACAACCCGTCGACAAAAATACAAAAGCCCGGCTTGAGGCCGAGCTTTTGCACAACTGGTCTGCCGGAAGTGCCGGCCATCGCGGGCGAGGCTTACGCCTGCGGCTGCGGCTCCATGCCGGTGTCCGGATCGGGACGCGGGCGCGGCTTGCCGGCTGGCGGCACGGCGGATGCGCGCGGCGTCGACGGCTCCAGCACCGACTCCCGGTTGGGCTTCTTGCCCTTCAAGAGGTCGATGATCTCGTCGCCGGTCAGCGTCTCGAACTCGAGCAGGCCCTTGGCGAGCGCCTCGAGATCCTCGCGCTTCTCGGTGAGGATCTTGGTCGCCTCGTTGTAGCCTTCCTCGACCAGACGCCTGATCTCGGAGTCGATTTTCTGGACGGTCGCCTCGGACGCATTCTGAGTGCGCGAGACCGACATGCCGAGGAACACCTCGTCCTGGTTCTCGCCGTAGGAGACGGTGCCGAGCTCTTCCGAGAGGCCCCAGCGCGTCACCATCATGCGGGCAAGGCGGGTCGCCTGCTCGATGTCGGAGGCGGCGCCCGAGGTCACCTTCTCGCGGCCGAAGATCAACTCTTCGGCGACGCGGCCACCCATCATGATGGCAAGGCGCGAAGTCATCTGCTCGAGCGACATCGACAGCTTGTCGCGCTCCGGCAGCTGCATCACCATGCCCAGCGCACGGCCGCGCGGAATGATGGTCGCCTTGTGGATCGGATCGGTCGCGACGACGTTGAGGCCGACGATGGCATGGCCGCCCTCGTGATAGGCCGTCAGCAACTTCTCTTCCTCGGTCATCACGAGCGACTTGCGCTCGGCGCCCATCATCACCTTGTCCTTGGCCTCTTCGAACTCGGCCTGCGTCACCATCCGCTTGTTGCGGCGGGCGGCGGTCAGCGCAGCCTCGTTGACGAGGTTCATCAGGTCGGCGCCCGAGAAGCCCGGGGTGCCGCGCGCGATGGTCTTGAGGTTGATATCCGGCGCCAGCGGCACCTTGCGAACGTGAACCTTGAGGATCTGCTCGCGGCCGACGACGTCCGGGTTCGGCACCACGACCTGGCGGTCGAAGCGGCCGGGACGCAGCAGCGCGGGATCGAGCACGTCGGGACGGTTGGTCGCCGCGATCAGGATCACGCCCTCATTGGCCTCGAAGCCGTCCATCTCGACCAGCAACTGGTTCAGCGTCTGCTCGCGCTCGTCATTGCCGCCGCCGAGGCCGGCGCCGCGATGACGGCCGACCGCGTCGATTTCGTCGATGAAGATGATGCAGGGCGCGTTCTTCTTGGCCTGCTCGAACATGTCGCGGACGCGGCTCGCGCCGACGCCGACGAACATCTCGACGAAGTCAGAACCGGAGATGGTGAAGAACGGCACGTTGGCTTCGCCCGCGACCGCGCGCGCGATCAGCGTCTTGCCGGTACCGGGAGGGCCGACCAGCAACACGCCGCGCGGAATCCGTCCGCCGAGCCGCTGGAATTTGCCGGGGTCGCGGAGGAATTCGACGATCTCCTGCAGGTCCTGCTTGGCCTCGTCGACACCAGCGACGTCCTCGAAGGTGACGCGGCCATGGGCCTCGGTCAGCATCTTGGCGCGCGACTTACCAAAGCCCATCGCCTTGCCGGCGCCGCCCTGCATCTGCCGCGACAGGAAGATCCACACGCCGATCAGCGCGATGAACGGCAACCAGGAGACGAGCAGCGAGACGAACCACGGCACGTTGTCGCCGGGCGCCTTCGCGGTGATCTGCACCTTGGCGTCAAAGAGGCGCTTCACGAGCGTCGGATCGCTCGGCGCGTAGGTCTGGAAGCTCGTGCCGTTGTTGAAGGTGCCGTGAATCTCCGGCCCCTGGATCACGACGTCGCGGACATGGCCCTGATCGACCTCAGTGAGAAGCTGCGAGAACGAGATGTCCGAGGACGACGAGCGCTGGCCAGGATTCTGGAAAAGCGTGAACAACGCCAGCAACAGCAGGACAATGATGACCCAGAGGGCGAAATTCCGCAGATTGGCGTTCATGGTCTTCCTTCGTGGTCGCGCGGATCGCGGCCTCTCTCTATCCTTGGGCAGGCTCTGTGGGAATCCCCAGGGAATCCATCCCGTCGATGGCATACAATTTAGGTGCCGCTGGGGTAGATGCCAAGGGAACCACGCACGACTATTTACCGCATCCTAGCGCGATTCCCGGTCAAAAAATGGCGCTGAATCCGGTGTTTTTCCGGGGTGGTTAAGCCTCTTTGCCCGATTATGACAGCGATTGAAACAATCGAACCCGGCTCAGCGGGAGCGCCCCCGGCGGGGCGGCGCCGGCCCGATCCTGATCCGGCCGGCGGCGATGCTGATGACCGCTCCGGCAAGGGTCTGTTTCAGCCTGGATTCGCGTTTTCCCAAAGTCCCATCCAAGGCCTCGTCCATCGCGGCGAGCAGGGTTTCGACCTTGCCGAGCTCGGCCGGGCCCTCATGTCCGACGCGGTCGATGGCGCGCTTGAGCAGACGGACGCGGATTTCCTCGGGCATTACTGCGAACAGCGCAGCATCGAAGCCCGCGCCGGAGTTATCCTCGCTCTTCAACGCAAGATAGTGCTCGGCGCCGTCGACCAGCACCTCCAGCGCGGCGTTGGCGCGCGCGATCCGCGCGGCAAGCCGCGCCAGGTTCCGCGCGTCGCCGCCCTCCTCCGCGAGCATCGGCATCAGCGCGCGCAGCCGCGGACGCGTG
This sequence comes from Bradyrhizobium sp. USDA 4506, assembly GCF_054058795.1. Taxonomy (NCBI): domain Bacteria; kingdom Pseudomonadati; phylum Pseudomonadota; class Alphaproteobacteria; order Hyphomicrobiales; family Nitrobacteraceae; genus Bradyrhizobium; species Bradyrhizobium sp. USDA 4506. Next base: position 5,856,604 of record NZ_JBSSBM010000002.1, read on the forward strand.
AAGGATCGATCGCGGTTGGTCGGATCGTCGGCAAAGCTGATGCGCGCCTTCTGCAGCGTTGCGATCAGCTGGGCCTTGGAGATGTCGAGCAGCGGCCGTGTCAGCAAGACGCCATCGCGCTCGGTCTCGCGCGCCATTGCCGAGAGGCCCGCAACGCCGCTGCCGCGCAGCATCCGCATCAACAGCGTCTCGGCCTGATCGTCACGGGTGTGCGCGGTCAAAATATGCGTGGCGCCATGCTTGCGTGCGGCCTGCGCGAGCAGTCGATAGCGGGCCGCGCGCGCCGCTGCCGGCACGCCGGTTCCAGGCTTTGGTCCAGTCCAACGCAACGTGTGATGCGGCAGCTCGAGACTTCGCGCCAGCCGCTTGACGTCGCGCGCCTCGCGAGCCGCTTCAGGACGCAGGCCGTGATCGACCGTGACCGCCACCAGCCGCGGTCCCTGCGCGAGCGCGCGGCGCCAGCGCGCGGCGAGCCACATCAGCGCGACTGAATCGGGACCGCCGGACACCGCAAGCAGGAGCGCCGGCGCGCCCGCAAGGCCTGCGAACAGGCGCTTGGCGTCCCTTGCCGGGATGGCGGATTGATCGTCGGGCATCGCAAAACCAGCTGCTGGCGGAGAGGCCGGGCCTTCCCGCATCTGGTTTAGCACTTCACGCGCTTCTGCTCGCGATCAACCGCAGCCTTGACCCCGCCGGACGCGCGCGGGTACTTCCGCGTGATCTCGCCGAACGCGGCGCAGGCCGCTTCCTTTTCCTTCAGCGCCGCCAGCGACTGGCCGAGCCGCAGCAGGGCGTCGGGCGCCTTCGCGGACTTGTCGAACTTGGTGGTCACGCCGAGGAAGGTCTCCGCAGCATCGCGATATTGCTGGCGCTGGAAATAGCTTTCGCCGAGCCAGTATTGCGAGTCCGCCACCAGGGGATCGTTCGGATACTTCTGGCCGAAGTTCTTCATCGTCTCTTCGGCGAGCGCATAGTCCTTGCGCTGCATATAGCCGATGCCGAGGTCGAACTCGTCCTTCGACGTCGCCGACGGCGGCAGCGTGGTCAGGGCTGCGCTCGCGCCGGGCGCACGCTGCGGGCTGGTGTTGCCGAGATTGAGCGGCTCGCCTGCCCCACGGCCGCCGGGCGCACCAACCGCCGCCTCACTGGGCATCGGCATCCCGCCGCCGCCAAGTACGCGCGGCGCCCCTGGGGCATTCGGGTTCTGGTTCGGATCGAAGGCATCGCCGCGGCCGCGGCGGCCGGAAGCCGCCGGCGCCGGCTCCTGCGCGATCGGCGCGGGCGCCGCGATCTGCTGCTGCTGGTCATAGCCGCCCTGCGGCTGCCGGCCATATCCTTGCTGCGGCTGGCCGTAGCCTTGCTGGGGCTGGGCGTAGCCCGGCTGCGCTTGCGGGTAGGCCTGCGGCGGCTGCGCCGGTGGCGCCGCCGCAACGGGTTGGCCCGCCGGAGCCTGTCCAGCTGGGCCGGGCGGTTGCCCGCCAAGCTGCCGCAGCCGCTCCTCGAGCTGGCGGTTACGGTATTGCAGTTCCTCGTTCTGACCGGTCAGCTGCCGCAGCTGGTTCTCGAGCCGCTCGATCCGCATTTCAGCATCGGAATCGTCGGATTGGGCAAACACTGGCGCGGAAACGGCGAGCAACGCCGCGATCGCCGCGGCGGAGGAAAGAAAATGAATCCTGGATGACATTTTGCCCTGACGACGAGATCGACGTGAAAAGCGAGCGACATTGAAAGACGGAGTACGCCGGAATTGTGACTGGCACTTCAAATCCGGGACAGCGTCGCGGGATACCGGTTTAGTACGGACGCTGGAACAAGCAAGCGGCCAATTGCGCGCAGCTTCGTTCATCTTGATGACGGCGGGCCGGGCCTTCACGCGGCCAAAACAAAACCGGCGCCCGAAGGCGCCGGCTTGAAAACACTCATTCAGGTTCGCGTCAGGAGCTGGCGTTCAGCACGGTGACGGCACGACGATTCTGCGACCAGCAGGAGATGTCGTTACAGACCGCGACCGGACGCTCCTTGCCGTAGGAAATGGTGCGCATGCGGCTCGGATCGATGCCGCGCGAGGCGAGATAGGCGCGGACCGACTGGGCACGCCGGGCACCGAGCGCGATGTTGTATTCGCGGGTGCCGCGCTCGTCGGCATGACCTTCGATGGTGAAGGAGTAACGGTTATAGGTCTGCAGCCACTGCGCCTGCTTGTCGAGGGTCGCCGTCGCCTGCGGGCTGAGATCGGTCTGATCGCTCTCAAAGAACACGCGGTCGCCGACATTGACCACGAAATCCTGCTGGCTGCCCGGGGTCGCGGCGCCCCCAATCGCGCCATTGGCGTCCAACGGGTTCTTGTTGGCACAGGCACCCATCGACAGCGCCACCGCCAGAACCGCAACCAGCTTCATACCCTGGAGATAATTCATTCCCGGAGCCTCCACGCTCGCGCTCTTCGTACTACCCAATCGGTCTACAGGGCGATGGTTAAGCGAACGTTCCGTCAACCTTGACGAGACCTTGCTGAACCCCATCAAATGCCAGGCAATGGCGAAAAGCGCCCCCGATGGTTAATGGGTGGCAAATGTGGCGCGATGGTGAAGGGAAGGCAAGGTTCGCGGGAACCGGCCGCTTTTGCAGGACAATTTGGCCTGCGCGCAACAGTCGATCGACACTGGCTCGATGAGAATGGCCGATTCCCTCAGGGATTCGGCACGATCGAAGCGCGCTCGAACGGCTGCACGAAGCCGTCGGGCTGCAACTGGCCTTCACGGTCGAACAGCATGCGCCGCTCGAAGGCGCTGGAGCGCAGGAAGGGATAGCGGGCCAGCACGCGTTCCCGCACCGTCGGCAAATGCGACGCCATCAAGCCGACCGGCTTCACCAGCCCGGGATAGAGCCGCGGCTCCGACCAGGTCTCGTGCAGGAACACACGCCGGTAGAACGCCATGTGCTCGGGCCGGACCGGCGCCAGGCCGTAATCAGCGTTGAAGTGCACGCCCGCGGTCGAGCCGAGGCGCACCGTGACATAAGGCAGTTCCGGAACGTTCCGGGCCTTTTCGGGATCCGCGACGAAGCGCGTCGAGTCGATGAAGACCAGGCCCTGATCAAGCTTCGGCAGCAGCACGTCGCCGAACACCTCGAGCGTCGGCGAGGTTCGCCACTCCGGCGTCACCACGGTGATGCGGATCGAGCTGCAGAGTTCGCCCTGCAGATAGACACCGAACACCCAGGCATTCGGCGCATCATCGAACTGATCGACGACCCGCTCGTCCGCCGAGGGCCGGATCGCGCCTTCGCGCAGATAGGCGCGATAGCGAAGCCGGTAGATCTCGTCTTTCTGTTCCGGGGTCTGAGCGAGGCGGTAATCGACTTGATCCAGAGGGTCCGCAAGCCTTCCTGTCGCGGGCTTGATGACTTCGGCCGCGGACCTCATTTGGTACTCCCTGAACAACGCAACAACTTCAACGCGCGGCCAAAAGATTAACAGCTTCTTAATTTCCGTCAAAGCAATCGAGGCAATACAGTTAACCTCTCGCCGCAAGGGTACACTACGAATGGTGCAGCCGAAGGCTCTCACAACTATCGATTGAGGGTATTGCGCCGGGCTCAAGCGATCGAGCGCGAGGGAACCACGTGCAGTTGCTCGTCGGTCCGCCGGCCGTGCGAGGCATTGAGCAGCTGGCGGATGCGGACGGAGGGAACCGGCCGGCTGAACAGGTATCCCTGTGCTTCGGTCACCGCGCCATCGGCGCTGATCAGTTCGAGCTGCTCATTGGTCTCGATGCCCTCGACCACGACCGACATACCGAGATCCGCCGACAGCCGCGCCACCCCGCGCAGCAGGGTCAGCGGACGGTCGCTGTCGATGCCTTCGAGGAAGGACCGGTCGATCTTGACCTTCTGCAGCGGGAAATTGTGCAGGTAGCTGAGCGACGAGTAGCCGGTGCCGAAATCGTCCAGCGAGATCCGCACGCCGAGCGAGCGCAACTGGGACAGCAAGTCGTGGGTCAGCTCGGTGTTGTGCAGCAGCGAGGATTCGGTGATCTCGATCTCGAGCCGGTGCGCCGGCAGGCCGGAGACCTCGAGCGCGTAGCGAACCTCGCTCAGCACGTCGCGCTGATGGAACTGCTGCGGCGAGAAGTTGACCGCGACGCTGACCGCCTCGGGCCACTTCATGCATTCCATGCAGGCCTTGCGAAGGATCCAGCGGCCGAGATCGACGATCAGGCCCATGTCCTCGGCAACGGGGATGATGTCGACCGGAGAGACCGTACCGCGCGCCGGATGGTTCCAGCGTAGCAGCGCCTCGCAGGTGCTCACCTTGCCGGACTTCAGGTTGATCAGCGGCTGATAGAACAGCTCGAATTCCTCGTTGGCGAGCGCCTTGCGCAGGTCGAGCTCGAGGATGCGGCGGGCCTCGACGGTTTGCGCCATCTCGTCGCGGAAGAAGCAGAAGGTGCCGCGGCCGTCGGCCTTGGCGCGGTAGAGCGCCATGTCGGCGTTCTTCAGCAGCGTGTCGGCGCCGACGCCGGGCGCGGTCATCGCGATGCCGACGCTGGCGCCGATCTCGACCAGATGGTTGTCGATCTTGTAGCGCTCGCTGAGGCGGTCGACGATGCGCCGAGCCAGCGCCGCAGCGTCCTCGTGCGAGTGGATGTTCTGCTGGAACACCACGAACTCGTCGCCGCCGAACCGCGCCACGAAATCCTCCGGCCGCAGCATCTCGCGCAGCCGCTCGGCGACCGCGCAGAGCAGCTGGTCGCCGCAGGGATGGCCGAGCGTATCGTTGACCTGCTTGAACTGGTCGAGGTCGACGAACAGCAATGCGGAGCGATGATCGCCGTGCTGCATGGCGAGCAGCCGGCCGATTTCGTCGCGGAAATTGACGCGGTTGGGCAACGCGGTCAGTTCGTCGTAGCGCGCGAGGTGGCTGATCCGGGCCTCGGCGTCCTTGCGCTCGGTGATGTCCTCGACCAGCACCACCGTGCCACCGCCGGCCATCGGCTGGAAGGTCCAGTCGAGCGAGCGGTTCTTGGTTGGGTCGGGGTCGCTGGTGACGATATCGCCGCGCTGCGAGCTCTCGATCTCATAGAGGATCTGCTGTGCGGCCGCGGCCGAGATCGAGCCGGACAGGACGCAGGCGTTGCAGATATCGGTCGCGCTGGCGCCGCGCTGCACGAAATCGTCCGACAGCTGCATCATCTCGATGAAGCGGTGGTTCATCACCGCAACGCGGCCGTCGGCGCTGAACATGCACAGGCCGTGCGGCATGTTGTTCAGCGCGGTATCGAACTGGCCCGCCAGCGCGGCCTCGCGCTCCTTGGCGATCCAGGCGTTGACGTAGATGCGTTGCAGGCTGGAGGTCAGGTGCCGGATGGCGCTGAAGAACACCAGGCTGAGCAGCGCAAGGGCGATGTGATACGGGCCGCCGACATACATCAGCGCCAGGATCAGGGGACCGATCGACATCAACAGATGCAGGTGGAAGATCTGCGGCCGGCCGAAGGTCCGCCCTACCCCCGCCGAGGTGTAGGCGACCACCGTGGTCACGCACAGCATGTGCGCGGCGGCATCATTGGTCGTGAGGAGCACGGTGACGCCCCAGATGCCGAGCGAGATGCCGTAGGCGATGGTGCCGATCCGGTAGCGCTTCTCCCAGGTCACGGACTCTTCGACGGTGAGCCGGGAATTGCGCTGCTGGTAGCGGTACATCTGCAGCGCGCGCGCCAGCCCCACCACGATGAACAGCGGCACGCACAGCCAGCACAACAGATTGCTCGTCACAGCCGCAATCACGGCGCCCGCAATGGCGGGGCCGAAGGCGCCGAAGATCATGGGCGCTGGGTTCATGAACAGGGAATCGACCAGCGCCGCGGAAATCGTCGGCGACATCGACCGGTCCGGTTCACCCGTCTGACTTGCAAACTGCATTGTGAGAGCGCGCGTCCTTTTCAGCTCGCACTCTTACTGATCGCAGGTGAAGTCTTTCTGAGCGAACATCGTTAGCAAGTCCTTGCCGCGCTAGGACGACGGCCGGAATTCACCATGAAATTCAGTGCGCTAGGTGAGAAGCCGCGACTGCCGTCGAGGTTCCCGGAGCAGCTCTGCACCCAGCTCACGACAACAGCGGTGACCAGGCCGGGTCGGAGGCAAAGCCCGGGGTCGGTACCCGCAGCTCGTTGCGGCCGGAGACGTCGATGGTGAACAGCGACGGGCCGCTGTTGCCGCCCGGATCGCGGAAGAACATCACGACGCGCCCGTTCGGCGCAAACGTCGGGCCTTCATTGTGGAAGCCCGAGGTCAGGATGCGCTCGCCCGAGCCGTCGGGTTTCATGATGCCGATCGCGAACTGCCCGCCGCCCTGCTTGGTGAAGGCGATGTAGTCGCCGCGCGGCGACCAAACCGGCGTCGAATAGGTGCCGTCGCCGAACGAGATGCGCTGTGCACCGCCGCCGGTTGCCGGCATCACGTAGATCTGCGGCTTGCCGCCGCGATCGGATTCGAAGCACAGCCGCGTACCGTCGGGCGCGTAGGACGGCGAGGTGTCGATTGCCGGCGTGTCGGTCAGCCGTGTCATCGACTTCGAGCGCAGATCCATCACGAACAGGTTGGAGTTGCCGCCCTGCTGCAGGCTCATGATGACGCGCTGGCCGTCGGGCGAGAAGCGCGGCGAGAACGACATGCCCGGGAAGTTGCCGACGATCTCGCGCTGGCCGGTCTCGATGTTGAGCAGATAGACGCGCGGGTCGCCCTGCCCGAATTCCATGTAGGTGATTTCCTGGGTCGACGGCGAGAAGCGCGGCGTCAGCACGAGGTCCGAACCGCGGGTCAGGTAGCGCACATTGGCGCCGTCCTGGTCCATCAGCGCGAGGCGCTTGACGCGGCGATCCGCCGAGCCACTCTCGTCGACGAACACGACGCGGGTATCGAAATAACCCTTCTCGCCGGTCATGCGCTCATAGATCTGGTCGGAGATGATGTGCGCGATCCGCCGCCAGTATTCGGCCGAGGTGTCGTACTGCTGACCGGCGAGCTGCTGGCCGGTGTTGACGTCCCAGAGCCGGAATTCCGCCTTCACTCGCCCGTTGCCCTGGCGCGTCATGCGGCCGGTCACCAGCGCCTGCGCGTTGATGCTCTTCCAGTTGTTGAAGTTCGGCGCCGCGTCGATATTGATCTGCTTCTCGAGATAGGCGGCCTGATCGATCGGCGCGAACAATCCGCTGCGCTTCAGGTTGTTGGTGATCACCTGCGTGACGCCGACGCCGACTTCGGCATCGCCAGGCGTGCCGGCGGCGAAGTTCGGGATCGCGATCGGCACCGGCGCGAACTCGCCCTCGGTGATGGTGATCCGCTTCTGGGCGGATGCGGGGCCGGTGAGACCGCCCAGCATCGCGCCGGCGGACGCCATTCCGGCCAGGATCTGCCGGCGGCTCGGACGGAATAGCGTGTGAGGCAAGCGGGTCTTGTCAATCATCGTTCGAACTCATGCTCGTAAACGGTAGCGTGCAATTTCAGCTCTGCCTCTCGGTGAAGGCCGGCTCGAAGAACTGCCACTCCTCAAAGAATGCTGGAGGCAATCGATAGGGCTGGCACTCGATGATCGCGCGCAAGCCGCTCTCCTGATACACCCGAAGATAAGGCGTCTTCGCGTTTCCTACCACGACCGGCATGCCTTCCAGCGTGCCGTCGCGCTTCAAATGGATGGAGAACACGGCTTCTGCCATCTGTGCCTCTATTCCACCGTAAGGCTTCTTCCAGCAGCGCTCGACCTGCTGCCGGAACATCGCGCCCCAGGTCGCGGAATTGTCGGCAGCCTTGCCCTTCGCGGTGCCGAGCGCCGCATTGGCATTGAGCGTATCGCCGGTCGCCGCGGCGCGCGTCGGGTCACGCTTGTCGAGCAGGGCTGCGATCTTGCTCTGGTCGAACACGCGATCCTTCGGCTTCTGCTCCGGCGGCGGCTTGGCGGCCTGCTGCACCGGCTTCGGCGGCGGCTTCTTCTCTTCCTTCTTGATCGCTTCCGCGATCGGGTCGGGTTTCACCGGATCGGGTTTCTTCTCGACCGGCTTCGGCTCTTCCTTCGGCTTGTTCTCGACCTTCTTCGGCGGATCCGGCTTCTTGTCTTCCGGTTTCTCCACCTTCGGCGCCGGCTGCGGCGCGGTGTCGGTCACGACCGGGGGCTTTTTCTCCTCGACCTTACCGACGGTGTCGTCGACCGGCTTGGCTTCGGCGACCTTGTCGACCAGTGGCTTGGGATTCTCCTTCTTGCCGTCCTTCTGACCGGCCATGACATGCGAGAGTTGGTCGGGCGAGATCACGTCGACGGCAACCGATTCCTCTTCGGGCATCACGTACGCCTTGGTCGACCACGACACGAGGCCCCACCCGATCACGAGGACGTGCAGGACAATCGATGCCGCCAGAGTCTTGTCGACCTTGACCTTCAAATCAGGCTTCCCCGTGCCTTGGCATGGTGGTTATCCGCCTTCCGGGATGATGACGATATTCGCCTTGAATCCCGCGGCCCGGACCTCCCCGAGCAGTTTCATCATATCCGTGTAACAGACGTCCTTGTCGCCACGCAGATAGACCACTTTTTCGGCATCCGACCGGGCGTCACCGATCGCCTTGATCTTGGCCGGAAAATCGGCGGCCGTGACCGGCGCGTCGCCCAGATAGAGCTCGACATTCGAGTTGCAGCCGCCGCCGGTGCGCTTGACCGACAGTGTCAGCGGCGGCTGGTTCGACGAGATCGACTTGCCGCCGCTCGCCACCGGCAGGTCGATGTCGATGTTCGACGTCATCAGCGGCGCCGCGACCATGAAGATGATCAGCAGCACCAGCATCACGTCGACCATCGGCGTGACGTTGATCTCGGCCATGACCGGCTTGCGCCCGCCGCGGCGGCGTCTGCCACCGCCGGACCCTGCCATGCTCATCGCCATGATCGCACACCCGCAAAAGTGACCATCATCTAACTCAACCCCGCTCGTCGATCTGACGGGACAGGATGGCGGAGAACTCGTCGGCGAACCCCTCCAGGCGCGCGGCCTGCCGGTTCACCTCCGAAGTGAACTTATTGTAGAAAATAGTCGCCGGAATTGCGGCAATCAGGCCGATCGCGGTGGCAAACAGCGCTTCCGCGATACCGGGCGCCACCACCGCCAAAGAGGTGTTTTTGGAGGCCGCGATCGACTGGAAGCTCGACATGATGCCCCAGACGGTGCCGAACAGGCCGACAAAGGGGCCTGCCGAGCCCACGGTGGCGAGCACCAGCAGCCGGCGTTCCAGCCGCTCCACCTCCCGGGCGATCGAGACGTTCATGACCTTCTCGATCCGCGCCTGCAGGCCGGCAAAGGACCGCGACTGGCTCTCGAAGGAGCGCTTCCACTCCCGCATCGCCGCGACGAAACAGGCCGCCATCGACTGGGTCGGCTTGGCAGAGAGGGCGCGGTAGAGTTCCTCGATCGACTGGCCGGACCAGAAGGCCTGCTCGAACTTGTCCATGGCCCGCTTGGTGCGGGCGTAGAGCAGGATCTTGTCGATTGCGATCGCCCAGACCCACACCGAGCAGGACAGAAGTCCCAACATCACGCATTTGACGACCCAATGGGCCTGCCAGAACAGCGCGATCAGCGACACGTCGCTCGATGCCAGTGGCAGAGTTGACTGAGCCACGTCGGCGGGATTCATCGGCAATATCCTCTCAACGCAAGTGTCCCAATTCGGCGGGCCGCCAATCGGCACCCCTTCCACGGCCGCGCGCCCGGCGCGGCAAAACTGCGCGAGAGCCTCTTACATCTGTCGCATGGGGGCCCGTCCAAAGCCGGGCCCTGCTTCCCCTGCCAACATGTCAAAACGAGGGCTTTTCACGCGTCATTCCGACCCTAACCAAACGCTAATCATGGTTAAGGCGAGGTTACCAAAGGGAAATTTGGAGGCGGGAAATGCCGCCGGCCGGGGAGGTTGGCGGGTTCCGGAGATGAATGGGGTGCCGCCGGATGGCGGGGTAGCGGACGACTCCTCCCGCGCGTCGTCCTGGCGAAAGCCAGGACCCATAACCACCGCATTCAGTGATGAATCGGATCGTGGCCCCGGCGTCGCGCAACAATTGAGATTTGGGGTAATGGATCCTGGCTTTCGCCAGGACGACATTGCGTGTGTGGCGCGGTCTATGAGTTACACATCCACATTCTCGCAACATGATTTGTCCGAGCTTTGCATCTCATTCCGCCCTCCCTTGATCAAAGGGCGCAGGGAAAGCCGGGTGCCGATCGCACCCATGGGGCCCCGTGCAAAAGGTAAAAAGCCTTGCCTGCGGCACGCGCGCGCGAGAGCGCCCGCGAGGCATGACGACCGAGCGCATCTCACGTCAAATGCCGCACGATCGCGAGCCCGACGAACAGGCCGGCGATCGAGAGAGCCACCGAGCCCGCGACATACAGCACCGCAAGGCCGAGCTCGCCGCGCTCATAGAGCAGTGCGGTGTCGAGCGAGAAGGCGGAGAAGGTGGTGTAGCCGCCGAGGATGCCGGTCATCAAAAATAGCCGCCAGGGCTGCGAGGCGTCGCCCTTGAAGGCGAGATAGCCGGCGATCAGGCCCATCACGGTCGAGCCCGTGATGTTGATGATGAAGGTGCCGTAAGGAAACGCGGTGCCGATGCAGCGCGCGCAGGTGACGTTGATCAGCTGGCGCAACGTCGCGCCGAGACCGCCGCCGAAGAAGACGAGGAGATAGCTTGCCGCGTTACCCACCAATGCCCCCGCTGGTGTGTGTCGAGTGAGGGCGCATCTTGCCGCACACTCAAATCACCCACCCCTGAAAGGGGAGGGTCGACGCGAATGAAATGAGCGGCGGGGCGGGGTCACAGTCTCTCCATTGAGAGACTGCTCGTGTTGAGAGATGACCCCTCCCCGTTTCGCATTTCGCTTCGCTGCATGCGAAACGACCCTCCCCTTTCAGGGGAGGGTGAAGAAATATGCGACGGTCGAAGCAGCGCTCAGCCGGCCTTGCCGAACAGCTCGTCGACATAATCCCAGTTGACGAGGTTTTCGACGAACGCCTTCAGATAGTCCGGACGACGGTTGCGGTAGTCGATGTAGTAGGAGTGCTCCCAGACGTCGACGCCGAGGATCGGCACCGCGCCGTGGACCAGCGGGTTCTCGCCGTTCGGGGTCTTGGCGACCTCGAACTTGCCGCCCTTGACCTGCAGCCAGGCCCAGCCGGAGCCGAACTGGCCGGCGCCGGCAGCGGCGAAGTCGGCCTTGAACTTGTCGAAGCCGCCGAGGTCTTCATTGATCTTCTTCTCGAGCCGGCCGGGCAGCTTGCTGCCGCCACCATTCGGCTTCATCCACTTCCAGAAATGGATGTGGTTGTAGTGCTGACCGGCATTGTTGAAGACGGCCGCGTTCTTGCCGAACGAACCCTTCACGATCTCCTCGAGGGACTTGCCTTCGAATTCGGTCCCCTTGATCGCGTTGTTGCCGTTGGTGACGTAGGCTTGGTGATGCTTGTCGTGGTGAAACTCCAGCGTTTCCTTGGACATGTAGGGAGCAAGGGCGTCGTGGGCGTAGGGCAGATCGGGTAGCGTGAAGGTCATGGGGTAATGTCCAACAGAGGGTGGGAGACTACACTTAACGGGCCCCCCTTATAGAAGGTTCCATGGCGGAGAAACACCGCATTTTCGGATCGCCCATGACAGATCGGCACAGCCCGAACCAAGACCAAGGACCCAGACGATGAGCATCGAAATCGACATTCTCAACGGAGATGCGTCGTGGCGGCGCGCCGAGCCGCTGCTCCAGGCGGTCTGGAGCCCGGATGCCGCCGAGAAGCCGGTCTGGGCGGACATCAAATGGGCCCACGCGGATTTGCGCGTACTGCTGGATGCGCCCGACGACAGCGGGCTGGCCTGCCATGTCGGTATCTATTTCCGGACCATCACCTGGAATGGCCACAAGGTGCATGTCGGCGGCATCGGCGGAGTCTCGACCCGCGCGGACTGCCGGCGGCGCGGCTATGCGTCACTGGCGTTAGATGCCGCCGTGCACACCATTCGTGCCAACGACGCGGTGAAATTTGCAATCTTATTCTGCGAGCCGCACAATTTCGCGTTCTACCAAGCGCGCGGCTGGCATCCCTTCAGCGGCGAAGTCTATTGCGAACAGCCTTCCGGGCAGATCCGCTTTGAGGCGATGGCGCCGTTCGTCAACGACATCGTCCGCGCGCCGCGCCAGGGCAAGATCGACCTATGCGGCCTGCCGTGGTGACCCCTGCATCGGCGGCGGTGGCGATGATCGGTGCAACATCGTAACATGTCGATCATCATTTATTGATTGCGAGCCCGGTTCACTGGCGTTGGATTGCAGTGCGCCCCTTTCCCGCTTGCGAAGTGAGCCGTGACGCATGACCATTGATGCCTCGATCGACGACGTGCAGCCGGCCACGGCCGCGCCCGCCACGCCGGTCAATGACCTCTTGACCGCGCCGATCCTGCCGACGCTGCTTCGCCTCGCGATCCCGAACACCATCGCCATGTTCGGCTCGACGCTGGTCGCGGTGGCCGAGACCTCTTACATCGGCCGGCTCGGCACCGAGCCGCTGGCCGGCATTGCGCTGGTGTTTCCGTTCGCGATGCTGACGCAGATGATGTCGGCCGGCGCGATGGGCGGCGGCGTCTCGTCGGCGATCAGCCGCGCGCTCGGCGCCGGCGACCGCGACCGCGCCGCCGATCTGGCGCTGCATGCGGCGATCATCGGCGGATGCGCCGGACTGTTCTTCACCGTGATGATGCTGGGCTTCGGCCGAAACTTCTATGCGCTGCTCGGCGGACATGGCGGCGTGCTCGAGCAGTCGATGCATTACTCGCAGGTGCTGTTCTCCGGCGCGATCTCGATCTGGCTGGTCAACACGCTCGCCTCCGTGGTGCGCGGCACCGGCGACATGCGGATTCCCTCGATGACTCTGATCACGGTCTCGATGATCCAGATCGCGGTCGGCGGCGTGCTGGGTCTCGGGTTGTTCGGCATGCCCGGTCTCGGCATGCGCGGCGTCGCCGCCGGACAGCTCACGGCCTTCACGTGTGGTGCGATCTTCCTCGCCTGGTATCTCGCCTCCGGCCGCAGCCGGTTGAAGCTCGACTTCGCCGCCTTCAGCTTCCAGCGCGCGATGTTCCTCGACATTCTCAAGGTCGGCGCGATCTCCTGCCTGTCGCCGCTGCAGAGCGTGCTGACCATCCTGATCTTCACCAAGATCCTGGCCAGCTTCGGCACCGAGACGCTGGCCGGTTACGGCATGGGCTCGAGGTTGGAGTTTTTGCTGATCCCGATCGCGTTCGCGGTCGGCGTCGCCTCGGTGCCGATGGTCGGCATGGCGATCGGCGCGGGACTCGTGACGCGCGCCCGCAAGGTGGCGTGGACCGCCGGCACCGTCGCCGGACTTGTCGTTGGCTTCGTCGGACTTGTGGTCGCGCTCAAACCGACGCTGTGGATTGCGCTGTTCACCACCGATCCCGGCGTGACCGCCGCGGCTTCGTCCTATTTCGCGCTGGCCGGCCCGGGCTTCGGCTTCTTCGGCGTCGGCGTCTGTCTCTATTTCTCCTCGCAGGGCGCGGCCAAGGTCGGCGGACCGGTGCTGGCCGGCACCATCCGCCTGCTGCTGGTCGGTATCGGCGGCTGGTGGCTCGCTACCGTGAGCGCCCCGGCGTGGACGCTGTTTGCGCTGGTCGGCGGTGCAATGGTGGCGTTCGGCCTGGCCACCATCATTTCGATCCGGCTGACCCGCTGGAAATAAATACGACGCAGCGCCCTCGCACCGGAGCGTTGCCTGAGCATGACTGCTCCTGAAACAGGCACCAGATTTTTTTTGGGAGCGCGCTCACCTGATCGCGCGAATATGACATTGCAGAAATTCTTCGACTTGTTATGCAGGCCGACCACTAAAGCGCGATGAGATTGGGTCGAATCGTCATCGCGCTTTAGCTTGTTGTTTGATCATGATCTTTTCGGAAAGCCGCTTCGCACTTTTCCGGATCATGCTCTGGGGGAATAAGCCATGGCCTGCAGATTCGAATTCATGATCGCAATCATTGCGACGGTGCTTGCCGTGCCCGTCGCGCATGGGCAAGGCGCGCCTGAGCCGGTCGGCGTTTGGCAGACCCAGGCCGGCGATGCCCGCGTCAAGATCAGCAAATGCGGCGGCGGCATCTGCGGCGTGGTGGTGAGCCTGCGCGACCCGATCGATCCGATGACCGGCAAGCCCCAGCTCGACAACAAGAATCCGAATCCGTCGCTGTCCAGCCGGCCGATCATCGGGCTGCCGCTGTTTTCCGGCATGCATCCGGTTGCCGCGGGCAAATGGTCGGGCCAGATCTACAACGCCGACGACGGCGGCACCTATGCGAGCAGCATCTCGGTGACCGGCGAGAGTACGCTGCGCGTCGAAGGCTGCGTCGGCGCGCTGTGCGGCGGCGAGACCTGGACGCGGGTGGGGCGGTAATTCTGAGCCGAGCGGCAACCGCGACGGGACCGTGCTCCCTCGCCCCGCTCTTGCGGGGAGAGGGTTGGGGTGAGGGGCTCTATCCGCGTAGCCATATCTGAATTGTAGTCAGCTCACCGTCGATCTCGCGAGTCGGATGAATATCTCCTTGCGGCCACTCATTGCCTGCCCTCACCCGGAAGCCACGCGAGGCGTGGCGTCCGACCTCTCCCCGCAAACGAGCGGGGAGAGGTGAGAAAAATTGCTACACCGCGCGCGCCTTCAGCACCGTCGCGGCCGAGGCGTAGCCGCCGCGGGCGCCGTCGATGAAGTGGACGTGGTCGGCGCGCATCACCGACGGGGTGAAGCAGGTCATCATCGCGGCATCCTGCTCGTGCAGGCCATAACGCACGATGCCCTGCGCCGCGGCGGCGGCGAGGCGCTGCTCGATGTCGGAAGCGAGCTCCGGCGTGCAATCCAGGATCATGCGCAGGCCGTCGTCGAACTTGCGGAAGTCTGAATTCTCGACGACCTGCTGCAGATAACGTTTCGGCGCGAACTTGCCGACTGGGATGTTGAACCGCATCAGCGTATAGGCCCACAGCGCGAATGTGAGCACCGCGGCGCGCCGCAGCGCGAGCGGGCCGCGGCGCCGTGCGCGCGCCTCGTACTCCATTCCCTGCGGCGGCCAGTGCAGCGGCGGTCCGCTGGCGGGCACCGGCCGTCCGGCATCGGGACTCTTCTCGACGCGGACGACGATATCCTCGATCACCTTGCGGAAGGACGCGGGATCGGCGTTCTTCGCCGGCAGCACCAGCACCGACAGAATGACGCCGCGCGCGGACGGCATCACCTCGAAGCGGCAGGACAGGCCGGACAAATCGGGTTGCGTGCCCTGAGGCGCCGGATCGACCGCGAACTCGGCGCGCTTCATCGCGGCATCGGCGTAAGCAAGACCGCCGCCTGAGAACATCGCATAGGACAGATTGGCCGACGGCCCGAAGCGCGCTACGCGGACATCGGCGCCCGCGGCGCGGATCGCCGCCATCGGCACCAGCGCCACCCGCAGCACCAGATCGAGGTCGTCGTGCACCCAGCGCGCGGTCGCCGCCAGCGCCTCGCGTGCCTTGTCGAGATCGGCGGGCGCGACCGCAAAACTCGCACCGTCGCCGCCGAACACGAAGGGGAATTCGCGGCCCTCCAGCGCATTGGTGACGGCGGCGACCACCGCGGCGCCGGCCATGTTGACCGCCTTGTAGCGCTGTGCCGCGATCGCCTTGGTTGATTCCACGATATCGGCGACGCCGACCGTCCAGTCATCCGGCAACGGCGCATACAGCGCGGGGTCCATCAGCCGCGCGAAGCCGCGAAACACCGGAATGCCGCCGTAGAAGATATCGCTGCCGCCAGCCATCGCAACGCCGCGCCGTTTCCGCCCTGATGCGGGATTCTCTAGCAGATACGGCCCGGGTTGGGACCGGTTTTAGAAGCGTAGCCCGGATGGAGCGCAGCGAAATCCGGGAACCTCTCAAGCGGCGGGAGACCCCGGATTGCGCTCCGCTCCATCCGGGCTACGGTGACTGTCTCACGCCGCCTCGCCTGCCCTGCTCCACGGCGGAAACGGATCGCGCAGCCCGGCCCAGGCCTGCGGGTCCATGCCCGGTCTGCCGGTGACGAGGCAGGCATCGAGCCTGCGGCGGATGTCGTCCTCGTTCATGCCGGAGCCGATGAAGACCAGCTCCTGCCGGCGATCGCCGTAGAGATCGTTCCAGCTCCGCTGCATCATCAGCCGCCAGTCCGGATGATCCGGCCAGCGCTCGCGCGGGATCGCGGCCCACCACGAACCGAGCCCTTCGGTGCGGACGATGGCGCCGGCCTGGCTCAGCTCGCCGCACCAATCCGGGCGCGTCGCGATCCAGAAATGGCCCTTTGCGCGGATCACGCCTTGCCAGCTCTCGCGCAGGAAGCCGTGGAAGCGCAGCGGATCGAACGGGCGCCGCGCCCGGTAGACGAAGCTCGTGATGCCGTATTCCTCGGTCTCCGGCACGTGCCCGGCAAAGCCATAGAGCTCTTTGTGCCAGAGCGGATGCTGCTGCGCGCGCTCGTGGTCGAAGCGGCCGGTGTCGAGCACGCGGTCGAACGGGACCTTTGCGAAATTCGCCTCGACCAGGTCGGCGTCGGGATTGAGCGCACGCACGATGGTGCGGGCGGCCTCGCGCTCTGCCTGCGTCGCGGCATCGATCTTGTTCAGCACCACGACATCGGCGAACTCGATCTGCTCGACCAGCAGATCGACCAGCGTGCGCTTGTCGCCGTCGAGCGCTTCGCCGCGCTGGCTGAGGAAATCGGTCGAGGCGTAGTCTTTCAGGAGATTGGCGGCGTCGACCACCGTGACCATGGTGTCGAGCCGCGCGATGTCGGAGAGGCTTTGGCCATCTTCATCGCGAAACTCGAAAGTCGCGGCGACCGGCAGCGGCTCGGAAATGCCGGTCGATTCGATCAGGAGATAATCGAAACGGCCGCTCTCGGCGAGCGCGCGCACCTCCTTCAGCAGATCGTCGCGCAGGGTGCAGCAGATGCAGCCATTGCTCATCTCGACCAGTTTTTCGTCAGTCCGGGACAGGTTCGCACCGCCATCGCGAACGAGGTCGGCGTCGATGTTCACCTCGCTCATGTCGTTCACAATCACCGCAACCTTCAGACCGCGGCGGTTGTTCAGGACGTGGTTCAGCAAAGTGGTCTTTCCAGCCCCGAGGAAGCCGGACAAGATGGTGACGGGGAGTTTTTGCATCGAGATCAAACAGTTGCTGGAGGGATCGGCGGCGGCGGGACATGGGGCATTCGCTTGATGTTATGTTATAACATAACATCAATGAGGCGCGGCCTGTCAAGCGCCTGGGCGGCGCAGTCAGCCTGCCAGTTTTAGGAATGCGTAGCCCGGATGGAGCGCAGCGAAATCCGGGGCCGCGCTATCCACGGATGCACCTGTCCCGGATTGCGCTTCGCTCCATCCGGGCTACGGGCTCAGGATGACGGGTTCAGAGTTCGCGCTCTACTTCCCCAATCCGCGCAGCACAAGCTGGTTCATGCGGCCAGCGAACGCGGCGGGGTCGTCGGGCATCTCGCCGTCGAGGATCTGCGCCTGTTCGAACAGCAGCAGCGACAGGTCCTTCGCCTGCGCGGTATCGGTCGCGAGCGCTGCGACCAGCGGGTGGCGCAGATTGATCTCGAGCACCGGCTTTGTGATCGCGCCGCGGTTCTGCTGGGCGAGCAGCCGCTCCAGCGCGCGGTCGCGCGCATCGCCGCCGGCGACGAGGCACGACGCGCTCGCGGTCAGCCGCTGCGAGGCGCGGACGTCGGAGACGCGCTCGCCGAGCGCATCCTTGATCACGGCGATCGTGGTCGCCGCGTCGGCTGCGGGCTCGTCCTTCTTGTCGTCCTTGTCGTCGGCAAGCGGGATCAGGCCGAAATCGACATCGCCCTGGCTCAGCGACTTCAGCGGCTTGCCGCCGAAATCGAGCGGCGCCGAGGTCCAGAACGCATCGACCGGATCGGTCAAGAGCAGCACCTCGATGCCGCGGGCGCGCGCCGATTCCAGCTTCGGATTCGACTTCAGCCGCTCGACGCTATCGCCGACCAGATAATAGATCTCGGTCTGGTTCGGCTTGAAGTCGTCGACAACCTGCTTCAGCGAGCGGTTCTCGCCCGACGTCGTGGTGAAGCGCGCCAGCGCCAGCAGCTTGTCGCGGCGCTCGAAATCCTCCCACAGGCCTTCCTTGATCACCGGGCCGAACGCGTCCCAGATATTTGCAAAGGTCTCCGGCTCCTTCTCGCCGAGCGTCTCCAATTCGCCGATCACGCGGCCGGTGACGGCCTTGCGGATCTGCGCGAGCTGCGGATTGTTCTGCAGCATCTCGCGCGAGATGTTGAGCGGCAGATCCTCACTGTCGATCACGCCGCGAATGAAGCGCAAGTAAGCCGGCAGCAGCTCGGCATCGTCGGCGATGAAGACGCGGCGGACATAGAGCTTGACCTTGCCCTTGCGCTCGACCTGGAACAGGTCGAACGGCTTTTGCGACGGCGCGAACAGCAGCACGGCGTAGGACTGCCGGCCCTCGGCGCGGTAATGCAGCGTCATCGCCGGCTCGTCGAACGCACCGGCGATCTGCTTGTAGGCCTGGGCGTAATCCTCCGGCTTGAGCTCGGATTTCGAGCGCTGCCACAGCGCGCTTGCCGAGTTGATCTGGCGCGGCTCGCCCTCTTCCGGCACCAGCAGGATCGGAAACTGGATGTTGTCGGAATATTCGCGGACGATGCGCTCGATCTCGTAGGCCTCGAGATACTTGGCGGCGTCCTTCTTCAGATGCAGCACAATCTCGGTGCCGCGCGCGACACGCTGGGCGGCCTCTTCGCCCGCCGGTGCGATCTCGAAGCCGCTGCCGCCTTCCGACGACCACACCCACACCTCGTCCGAGCCGGCGCGGCGGCTGGTGACGACGATCTTCTCGGCGACCATGAAGGCGGCATAGAAGCCGACGCCGAACTGGCCGATCAGGTTGGCGCCGTCCTTGGCCTCGGTGAGCTTCGACAGGAACGATCTGGTGCCGGAGCGCGCGATGGTGCCGAGATTGTCGATCAGCTCCTGGCGCTCCATGCCGATGCCGGTATCGACCACGGCGAGCGTGTCGGCCGCCTTGTTCGGGACGATCCTGATCTCCGGCGGCGTGCCGTCCGTGATCAGGGACGGATTGGCGATCGCCTCGTAGCGCAGCTTGTCGCAGGCATCCGACGCGTTCGAGATCAACTCGCGCAGGAAGATATCGGTCTCGGAATAGACCGAATGCACCATCAGGTGCAGCAATTCGGCAACCTCGGCCTGGAACGGCTGGGATTCGGCAGCGGCAGTTGTGGTCATGCGGAAACTCGGACAATCGGTAAGGGGCGGGAAAGCCCTGATATAGCGCGATCGCGCCGCGTGGCAAGGTTGCCAAAAGCGGCCGGAACCGTCAGTCCGAGATCGCCGCGAGATAGCGCTGCACCGAGCGGTCGAACACCGCCCTGGCGTCGGAGGCGATGTTCTTGCCCCACCAGGCGCCATAGATCCGATCATAGGCCAGCGGCTCGACCGCGCGCGCGAGGCGGCGGACCGCTGATGCATTGAGCGGGATATAGTTCGGGTAGGAATACATGAAGCTGACCGAGCGGCGGTCCATCGCCACCATCGCGATATCCCCGGTCAGAAGCGCGCCGCGCCCGTCGGCGCCGTTGCGCCAATGCAGCATGGTGGCGCCGGCAAAATGCCCGCCGCCGCGCACCAGCAGGATGTCGTCGGAGATGCGATGGCTGTCCCCCTGCCACGGCACGATCGACGGATAAGGCCGCGTCACCCATTGTGCATCGTCGCCGTGCAGATAGACCGGGGCATTGTCGAACGCCGCGCTCCAGTCGGCGACCGCGCCATAATAATGCGGATGCGAGATCGCGATTGCCTTCAGCCCGCCGAGCGATCTGACATGCGCGATCGCCTCGGCGGTTGCCAGCGGCACGCAGTCCCACATCACGCAGCCGCCGCGGTCCGGCACCAGCAGCGCGCGCTGCCCGATCGCAAAGGACGGCTCGAGCGCAAGTCCAACGAGACCGAGATCGTCGCGCCAGACCAGTCTGTGCCGCTCTGCGAGCTCCTCGCGCGTCAGCCACGCCTGCCCCTTCCAGTTCACGTATTGCCGCTCGTCCTCGCAGATCGGGCAAGCCGGCGGTGGCGTCGCGGTTTCAGGAAATTGCGCGCCGCATTGTTCGCAGGTCCACAGAGGCATTGGCAGCGCCCTCGTTGCGATGAAGCTGGTCTGCTGATCTAGCGCCGCGGCAGCAGGTGTTCAATGCTTGCGACCCAGTTCCATCTGCATCTCCGCCGGCGCTATGCCGAACTTCCGGCGGAACGCGCGATGGAAATAAGAGAGGTCGTTGAAGCCGACCGTATAGGCGATGTCGCTGACCTTGCGGCCGGCGCCCTCTTCGTGCAGCAGCAGCCGGCGCGCCAGCAGCAGGCGCTGCTCGAGGACGAACTCCGAGAACGTCGTCCCTGCGGACGCGAACAGGCGCTGCGCCTGGCGGGTGCTCAGCGCATTCGCCTTTGCTATGGCTTCGATCGTGAGCTTACCGTTGTCGAGATTTTTGAGAACATCGGCCTTCATCAGATCGAGCCGCGCCTTCGCCACGCCGTCGCGTGCCGACAGCTGCTTTGTCTCGGCGCTGCTGCCGAGAACGAGACCCACCAGGTCGGCGAGATGGTGCGCCGCTGCCCGCTGGCCGGGCACGTCCAGATCGCCGGCAAGCTCGGTGCAGAGCACGGAATAGCGCTCGATCATCGCGCCCAGGGCCGGCTCGCGCCCGAGTGCCCGCGCCAGCTGCGTCTCCGCCGAGGGCGCGATCTGGAGCAGCAGGCGCCGCGGAAACCGCGTCGTCGTAAAGCTGCCCGACCGGGTGAGATCGGCGGTGCCGACGATATTCATTTCGGTGAGGCACATCTGGCCGCGCTGAAGCTCGATCGCCTTGCCTGCCTGCGTGACCTGCACCGTGCCGCGCGTCGCAAAGATCAGGACAAGATCGTCGCAGCCGTCATTCAAAAGCGCGCGGGTGCGGGCGAAGCGGGCCGAGCCGCCGCGCGGCGTCGCGATGGCGACCGTATGCAGCAGCGTGAACTCGTTGTGGCAATCGATGCGGTTGTCGTCGGTCGGTCCGACGTCGAGCCGGCAGAAGCCGCGGCAAATCCCTTCGCGCCATGCCTCATAGGCCGGCCCTTTCGCCAGCCCATGATGGAAGATCGAGAACCGGTTGGGCACCTGTGTCTCGGACATGATCCGCGCTCCGACGCTCGATCGATCAGGGCTGACACGATCGATCGCTTGCTGCCCGCCGCGCGCATGTCGTGTGCGCACGTCGTTCCTGTCCCTACGCTTGGCGCGACGGTCCACGACTCCGGCGCGGAGCCTGATACCACTCCGCCGATTGCCGGTAAAGCTATTCACGAGATGCAACCCTATGATGCGAAGTGCGAAAGCCGGGAATAAAACGGCGCAGCAGTTTCGCGACGCGGCATTGCCGTGTCTCGACGATGCCTATGCGTTCGCCCAGGTGCTGATGCGAAGCGAGGCGGACGCCGAACTGGCCGTGCAGGAATGCTATCTGCGCGCACTGCGCCGGTTCGACGGCGTTCGCGGCCCGGCCATCAGGCCGTGGCTGCTCGCGATCCTCAAAGCCGTTTGCCAGGAGAAACTCGGCCAAGAACTAGGCGGCGAGAATGTAGCGCCAGAACGGCGCGACAGCGCAACAATCCGGCAACTGATCGACGATCTGCCCGCCCTGCTCCGCGAAGTCATCGCGCTGCGCGACTTGATCGATCTCTCCTACAAGGAGATCGCCGAAGTCACCGGCATTCCCGTCACTACCGTGATGTCGCGCATCGCGGAAGCGCGCGCCCTGCTGCTCGCGGCGCGGCGCGCGGCGAAAAAGGCCGCGCAGGCGAAGCCGGCAGGCGCCTCAAAACCGGTGGTCTACCGCGCGAACGCCTGTTGAACCGCCGATGGCTCGGTGATGCCGTTCGCGATCAGGAGCTCGAGCAATACCCGCGCCTTCTGCGGGTTGAGATCGAGCGAGACCGCGAAGCCGAGCTTGTCGTCCTCGACCTCGACGTTGCGGTTGACGAAGCCTGAGCCGACCCGGGTCGAGCGCACCACCACGACGCCCTGTTTCGCCGCGGCGGCCAGCGCATCGATCGCGCCCTTCGACGAATTGCCGTCGCCGACGCCGGCCAGCACGATGCCCTTGGCGCCGCGCCTGACCGCATCCTCGACTTCAGCGGCGTCCATGTTGGCGTGCGAATAGATGATGTCGACCCGCGGCAAGGGCGGCGCATCCGGCAATTTCAGCTTGGCACCCCTGGCTGGAGCGGCCGGCTGCAGAAAGCGCAGCGAGCCGGTGTCGACATAGCCGACCGGCCCGGCATCGGGCGAGCGGAAAGTCTCGACGCTGGTGGTGTTGGTTTTCTGCACCCAGCGCGCGGCATGGATGGTGTCGTTGAGCACCACGAGCACACCGCGGCCGCGGGATTCCGGGGCCGAGGCGACCCGCATCGCCTCGTAGAGATTGGCCGGACCGTCGGCGCCGATCGCGGTCGAGGGCCGCATCGATCCGACCAGCACGATCGGCACGTCGGTGTCGAGCACGTTTTGCAGGAAGAACGCGGTCTCCTCCATCGTGTCGGTGCCATGGGTGATGACGACGCCGTCGACCTCCTTGTTGTCGATGGCCGCGCGGATGCGCTTGACGAGGTCGAACCACACCTTGTCGTTCATGTCCTGCGAGCCGATCGACGAGATTTGCTCGGCCGACATCTGGGCGAGCTTGTCGATGCCCGGGATCGCCGCGACCAGGTTCGCTGCACTGACCTTGCCTGAGTCATAGGCGTTGCCGGCGCGTGCGCTGGCCTGCCCCGCGATGGTGCCGCCGGTACCGAGCACGAGCACGCGGGCCAGCGCGGTGCCGGAGGCCTGTTGCGCTGATACCGGCGAGGCAAGCCCGATCGTGAGGGCGGCGGCGAGGCCGAGGAAGAGCCGAACGGAATAATTGGATTGAAACGAACGTGGCATGATCTTCTCCCCAAAGCGACAGGTCGCCAGTCCACAACTCGTGGTTTTGTCCCGTAACAAGTGGACAAAGTTGCGGCGGAAGATGCGATGGTCGGAAGCTGGGTTGAAGCGCTTAGTGAGCTTCAAACGTGTTGCGCAGCTCGATCTCCGTCCCGACGGTTCGCCAGATCGAACGATCGACGAACAGCACCCGATCCTCGGCGTGGGCGAGCAGTCTTGCGATGTCCGGCGCGTGCAGGCGCGCATTGGTGGTGTGCAGCACCGCGCCCATGCAGGGCACGGCGACATAAAGCTCGAGGTGACGGCGCGAGTTCCAGGCCAGCGTGGCAACGCGCATGCCGCGCTCGACGCCGATCTCGGCGAGGAAGTTGGCGAGCTGGCCCGCGCGGCCGAGCAGCTCCGCATAGCTGATGACATGGATGCGGTCGCAATACCGCGTCATCACCGTCTTGTCCGGATAGAGATCCGCGACCCGTTCTCTCACCAGATTGAGGGTGAGCGGGACCTGCTGCATCAAGCCTGCGAGCATCCCGTGTTCTCCGGAACTTCCGCAAAACCTTGACATCTGCCGGGAAGCGGCGCAACATTTTTCGAAGATTATTCGACTTTTGGTGCGCCATGCATTTTGAGCTTCCCGACGACCTCCGCGTTCTGCAAGGCCGGGTGCGTGAATTCGTGCGCAGCGAGCTGCAGCCGCACGATGTCGCCATCGAGGCAACCGGCAAGGTGCCGGACAGCGCCATGGCCGGCCTGCGCAGGATGGGATTGTTCGGCACCAACACGCCGAAGCAATTCGGCGGCCTCGGGCTCTCGATGCTGGGCAGCTGCATCGCGATCGAGGAGCTCGCGAAGGCCCACACCGCCTTCTACTATCTGAGCGGGGTCAACGTTCACATCGGCTCAAAGGCAATCGAGCTCTACGCGCAGCCGGCGGTTCGCGACCGATGGCTGCCGGAACTCGCCAGCGGACGGGTGATCGGCGCGTTCGCGCTGACCGAACCGAATGCCGGATCCGATGCCGCCCGGATCCAGACCCGGGCGCGGCGGGACGGCGATCATTACGTGCTCGACGGCCGCAAGACCTATATCACCAATGCGCCCGCGGCCGGCGTCTTCACGGTGTTCGCCACGCTCGATCCCTCCGCCGGCGCCAGGGGCATCGCGGCCTTTGTCGTCGACGCAAAGACGCCGGGCCTCGCCATCGGCCGCCTGGTCGAGATGGCTGCCGGACGCGGCTCGGAGCACGCCGAAGTGATCTTCGAGGATTGCCGTGTTCCGCGCGAGAATCTGCTGGGACAGGAGGGCGAAGGATTCGCCATCGCGATGCGGTGCCTGGATGCCGGGCGCACCCATTGGGGCGCCTATTGCGTCGGCGCGGCGAGCCAGCTGCTGGACTACGCTCTCGACCATGTCTCGGAGCGCGAGACGTTCGGACGCAAGCTGCGCGACCATCAGGGCATCGAGTGGCAGATCGCCGACATGGCGAGTTCGCTGCATGCCGCGCGGCTTGTCGCCTATGAGGCAGCCTGGCGTTACGACCAGGGCGATGCCGCCGCCCGCACCGCCGCGGCAGCGCTCTCCAAATATACCGGCGCCGACATGGTGCAGCGCGTCGCCGACACGACCATGCAGCTGTTCGGTGGTGCCGGTTATTCCAGGGACCTGCCGATCGAGCGCATCTGGCGGGAAACGCGGGTGGTCCGCATTCTGGACGGCACCTCAGAGATCATGCGCCAGATCATTGCCCGCAACGCGTTCCGCACACATGAGCGGCGGAACACGCCGGTGTGACCCATGGGCTTTACCGCTGTATGCCGTCGCAATGGCGCTTGTGTTCCGATCCCGCTGCCTTACTGTTTTTACGAGACGAGATTCTTGCTTTGACGCGTTTTCCTTGCGCGAACCGGTATCCACTTCGCGCGAAAACGCTCTTGGAGACCACCGTGGCTTCGGGGACGACACTCAAGCTCAAGCAGCAACGCAGCCGCGACCGCCGCGAGCAGATCCTCACGGCGGCCACCAAGCTGTTCGGCCAAAAAGGCATCGACGGAACCTCGCTCACCGAGGTCGCCGCCGCGGCGAAAGTACCGCTCTCCAGCATCTATGATTATTTCGAGGACAAGCGCGCGCTGGTGCTCGATGTGCCCGAGGGCAATTTCGAGGCGCTTTATCAGAAGACCGAGCCGCTGCTGGTCAAGGGTGGCGATCCCGTCGAGCAGCTCCGCATCATCTTCCTCACCAACTTCCAGTACATCAAGGACAACCCGAGCTGGGGCCGGGTGTTCTTCCTCGAGATCTGGCCGAGCGTGCTTGCCGCCGAGCCGCGGATCAAGAAGGCGGTCGACAGATACGCGCTGCGCTATGTGCAGCTGATCAAGCAGGCGAGCCGCGCCGGCAGCTATCGCCGCAATCTCGATCCCTACACCGCGATGTCGCTGATGATGGGCGGAATGTGCCACCTCACCGCGGTCTGGCTGCTTTACGGCCGCAAATACGATCTGGTGAAGAAGGGCAAGGCGCTGTTCACCACGCTACATAACGGGTTTGTGCAGCGTTAGCCGCGCCGGTGCGCGGTCGGCTCTCGTAGAATGGGTAGAGCGAAGCGAAACCCATCATTCGTCAGGTCGACACGGAGCGATGGATTTCGCTTCGCTCTACCCATCCTACGCACCGCGCGGTTCGCGGCGCGAACGATTTGATCCAAATTCATCGCTGTTTGGCCGGCTGTGGCGGCGATCCGTTTCCGGAAAACCAATACACAACCGTCGAAATCCTGTTCTAGTATGACGTCGTGGGCGACCCGCGACCGGACACGCGGGCACTCGGGATGGGAGCGTACCGATGGACGTCAAGGCTGTTCTGCCGCCGCGTGGCCGCGACTATCGCCTCGATCTGCTGCGCGGCTTTGCCAACTGGGCGATCTATCTCGATCACATCCCGAACAACGCGGTGAACTGGATCACGCAGAAGAATTTCGGCTTCAGCGACGCGGCCGATCTGTTCGTGTTCATCTCCGGCTACACCGCATCCTTCGTCTATGCGCGCATGATGCTCGAGCGCGGCACCGTGATCGGCGCCACCCGCCTGATCAAGCGGGCCTGGCAGATCTATGTCGCGCACGTCCTGCTGTTCGTGATCTATATCGCCGAGATCGGCTATCTCTCCCAGCGCTACCATGACCCCAACCTGCAGAACGAGTTCAACGTCGCGGGCTTCATGCACAACCCGGCCGAGACGCTCTATCAGGGCCTGATCCTGGCGTTCAAACCGGTCAACATGGATGTGCTGCCGCTCTATATCGCGCTGATGCTGTGCTATCCGCTGGTGCTGTGGGCGATGCTGCGCAAGCTCAATCTGACGCTGCTGGCCTCGTTCCTGCTCTATCTCGCGGCGCGGCAATTCGGCTGGAACCTGCCGGCCTATCCGTCCGGCTCATGGTATTTCAATCCGTTCTGCTGGCAGTTCCTGTTCGTGTTCGGCGGCTGGTTCGCGCTTGGCGGCGCGAGCGAATCGATCACGTTCATCCGGTCGCGCGCCTTCCTTTGGCTCGGCGGCGCCTATCTGCTGTTCGCGTTGGTCATGACCTTGGCGGGCCGCTTCCCGGAGCTCGGGCAGGCGATGCCGGCCTGGCTCTATGACGCCTTCAATCCGAACGACAAGACCAACCTCGCGCCCTATCGCGTCCTGCACTTCATCGTCCTGGCCTTCTTCGTCACGCGCTTCCTGCCGCGAGAGTGGCCCGGGTATGAATGGCCGATCTTCCAGCCGATCATCAAATGCGGCCAGCAGTCGCTCGAAGTATTCTGCACCGGCGTCTTCCTCGCGGTCATCGCGCATGTGCTGCTGGTCGAGGTCTCCGGCAGCATCTGGATGCAGATCGCGGTCAGCATCGTCGGCATCGTGCTGATGACCGCGCTCGCCTATTACCGCTCCTGGTCGAAGAAGGTCGACAAGGCACCCGCGAAGGTACCTGCGGCTGCGCAGGCGCCGGTGACCGCGAAGCCGGCGGAGTAAGCCACCGCTTGACGCGACGGCGCGCGGCCGAAGCCGCGCGCAACGCGCAAAGTAGCCTGCTATCTCGCCAGCGGCTTGCCGGCCGTCTCCGGCGCCAGGGCGATCAGCGGCAGGCCGACCACATAGATCAGCGACAGCATCGAAATCGCCAGCGGGAAGCTGCCGGTGCGGGCGGCGAGCGCGCCGATCAGGGTCGGGCCGGCGGCGCCGAGCACGCGGCCCATGCTGAAGGCGAAGCCGGAGCCCGAGCCGCGCAGTGCCGATGGAAACATTTCCGGCAGCCAGATCGTGAACAGGCCGAACACGCCGTTGGTGAAGAAGCCGAGCACCGGCAGCAGCACCATGAACAGCGTCAGGCTGTCGAGCCATTCGATCGCGACCTCATAGGAGACCACGACGGAGATCAGCCCGCCGACGAAGAACAGCACCGCGGTGCGGCGCCGGCTGCCGAGCCAGGTCGTTAGCCATGGTACAAGGAGGCAGCCGATCAGCGTGCCGACATTGGTGATCAGGCCGGCCACCGCGCCCATCTCTTGCGCATGCGCCGGCGTCGCGCCCGCGGCGACCAGCTTGGTCGAGATCACGGTGGGGGCCCAGAAGTTCGACGACCACAGGCCGAAGATGATGCAGGCCATCATCAGCGCCGCGGCCCAGGTGGTGCGCGCCTGATCGCCGGCAAACAAGGCGGCGACCGACGGCTGCTCGCGCGCAGCGCTGCGCTCGGGTTCGGGAATGTTGCTGCGCAGATACGCGATCAGGAGAGCGGGCAGAATGCCGAGCAGGAACATGCCGCGCCAGCCGAGCGTGCTGCCGATCGCAAGCGTGACGGCGGCGGCGAGGAACAGCCCGGTCGGCGTCGCCGTGTGCAGCCATCCGGCGAGCCGCACCCGCGTATTCTCCGGCACGGATTCCTGCAGCAGCGGTGTGCCCGCGGCCCATTCGCCGCCGATGCCGAAGCCGGCAACAAAGCGAAACAATGCGAACATCACGATACCGGTCGCAAGCCCGCACAGCGCCGTGAACAGCGAGTAGACCAGCACCGTCCAGCACATGATCCGGACCCGCCCGTAACGGTCCGCAGCCCAGCCCCAGACCATCGAGCAGGCCCAGCCCAGCATGAAGATCGAGAACAACAGCCCGCCATAGATGCCGATATTGGCCTTGCTCGGCTCGATGCCGCTGGCCGGCAGCAATTCGCTCAACGCGCCGACCAGGATGTAGGCGTACATCGACGAATCGAAGCCATCGAGCATCCAGCCGAACCAGGTCGCCCAAAACACTTTTCGCGGCGACACTGCGCCAGGCGCCGCGACCGACGGCGCAAGTGTATCGACGGTGCTCTCAGTCATGTTTCCTCGCACGTTTCTTTTGTGCGGCGGACTATGCCGAGGTTTGCGCGACGGGACATCTCCGGCAAACGGGACGGAGGTATCCGGCATGAGAATAGCGACGCCGATCACTTCGGCGTCACCGCGAACGCTCGCTCCTTCTGCGAAGGACGCGCGGAACGCCGGAACATGTAGAAAGCGATGACGACAAGCGGCACGGCAAGTGCGATCCAGGACGCCTGGTCCCAGATCCCGTCGCCGAGCAGCGCCAGGACCAGCCCGAATGCGATAACGGCGAAGTTCAGCACCGGCACCAGGAAGATGATCGACCATCTCGCTGCCGACATCAGGATCACTCCGCCGCGTGCGCGCGTGAGCGGGGATAAGATCCGTGAAACCTTCGATTTTTGGCGGATGCCTTCGACAACGCGAGCCTTGCAAGCAGGGATCACTCCCGTTTGGATCGGGAAGAATGTAGGAAATGAATGCGTCGTAGTTGAACTCAGACATTGAGTTCGTCGGGCTGAGAGTTCGACGGGCTGACTGAATAAGAGCGGGTCCGAACCGGGCCGGATCGCGCAGCTGAACTGGAACTGGTTCGAAAAAATCTACATCAGAGACGCAAGCTAAACACGTTGTAGTGGCTTGATCAAACTTCATCTCGCTTGGCGAGCATCCGCATTGTCCGCCTCCCGGCCGTGCCTGGGGATGATGGTGCGGTTCGCTCGACGCGGCGCGATCAGCTTGTTAAGCCGCCTCTCCGCAAGGCAATTTGAGTCGGGACATGACCGTAGCGATCGAGATGGGACAAACGACGGCCGGCACTTCGGCGGCCATCGACCTCGAGGAGCTATTGGCGACACGCCTGCTGGTGCAGGGCAACTCGGGTTCCGGCAAATCCCATCTGCTGCGCCGGCTGCTGGAACAGAGCGCACCCTGGGTGCAGCAGACCATCATCGATCCCGAAGGTGATTTCGTCACCCTGGCGGAACGATTCGGCCACCTCGTCATCGACGCCGAGGACCACACCGAGCGCAGCCTGCAGGTCGCCGGCGAGCGCGTGCGCATCCATCGCGTCTCCACGGTGCTCAATCTCGAAGGACTCGACGCCGAGAACCAGATGCGGCGCGCCGCGGCCTTCCTCGGCGGGCTGTTCGACGTCGCCCGCGACCACTGGTATCCGATGCTGGTGGTGGTGGACGAGGCGCAGCTGTTCGCGCCGGCGGTCGCGGGCGAGGTGTCCGACGAGGCGCGCAAGCTTTCGCTCGGCGCGATGACCAATTTGATGTGCCGCGGCCGCAAGCGCGGGCTTGCCGGGATCATCGCAACCCAGCGGCTGGCGAAGCTCGCCAAGAATGTCGCGGCCGAGGCGTCGAACTTCCTGATGGGCCGCACCTTCCTCGATATCGACATGGCGCGCGCCGCCGACCTGCTCGGCATGGAACGGCGGCAGGCGGAAGCCTTCCGCGACCTCGAGCGCGGACAATTCATGGCGCTGGGACCTGCACTGTCCCGGCGTCCGCTGGGCTTGCGCATCGGTCCGACCGACACCCAGCCGCGCAACGCGGCGCCGCGGTTGATGCCGCTGCCTGAAGCGGCACTGGAGGACGCACGCGCGATCATCCTCGCCGCTCCGCCGCCGGAAGCGGTGCGGCCGCAGCGCCGGACGCCGTCGCCGGACCTGCTCAGCCAGTTGATGGCCGCCAAGCAGCCGGCAGCGGAGCGAGATCCCGAAGCTGCGGAGCCGCCGCCGAGCGCCGAGCAAATGGCCGAGCGGCGGGAACGGCTGGACCGTATCCTGCGCGCCATCCTCGCCGAGCCCGACGCCGGCTTCCGCGCCATCGGCGTGCTCTATCAGGAGTTCGTGGTCCGCTGCCGGATCGAGGGCCTCGGTGCCGTGGTGCCGGAGCTGACGGACTTCCGCCGGATGCTGACGCGCGCCCGCGCCGGGCTCGGCGCCGATGTCGCGGACGACGACGCCTGGCAGGACGTCTCGCTGCGCGCCGCGTTGCTGCCCGAGGACATGCAGGGCGTCTTCATGATGATCGCCCGCGCCGCGAAAGAGGGCTGGCCGTGCCCGAGCGATGCTGCGATCGCCCGCGCCTACGGCACGCATTCGCTGCGCCGCGCCCGGCATCTTCTGACCTACATCGAGGAACAAGGCCTGATCGTCTGCCAGCTCGACGGTGCCGGCCGGCGGATCGTGACCCTCGTCGAGCTCGCCTGGGCCACGGCCGCGGCCGACCCGAATGTGGACGACCAGGCGGCGGAAGCAGCCTGTAACGGCTCGTCGCTGTGATCAGGTACTGAGCAGGCGTTAGGTGTTGAGCGGCATCGCGAAAGCGCTGCAAGACAAGAAAAAGGCCCGCCAGGAGGCGGGCCCTTTCATCTTTGCCGGTTGAGCGATCTTGGTTGCCGAGGGCCCCGCAACAGGCCCTCCACAGCCGCCCTATCTCAAGCCCTTACGCATGCTGCGGCTGCGCAAGCTGACTGACCTGCATCGCCGGCGGATCGACGACCGAGGTACCACCATGGCCGTCGCTCGAGGCCGTGAACGTGGAAGCCATGTAGTTGCCCAGCAGCGCAATGCTGGCGGTGACAGTGCCGTCCGTCACCGTGAGCGTTCCGTGCGTGCTGTCACCGCTGAAGGTCGGCGTCTGAACGGTCGCGAAATTGATATTCGCGAAATCGATCGTGTCCGAACCGGACATCCCGGCGACAGTTCCGGTGAAGCTCGCGGAATTGTCGAGCTTCAGCGTCCCCGTGCTGCCGAGGAACGTTACGGCCGCGTTCGAAGCACCCGTCAATTCCAGCGTCGCGCCTGCTGCGATGGTGGCGCTGCTGGGGCTCTCTCCCGTTACGTTGAAAGGCTGCCAGGCACCCCACGCACTGCCATCATAGGCCCGGATCGAGAGCTGGTCGGTGCCAGAGCCGGCCTGATAGGTCGTCAGGGCAAGTTGTGCCGGAGTGACGTCGATCTCCGTATTCGCAGACTGGTTCACTCCGTTGACGTTCCAACGCCCGTTCGTGTTGGAATCCCACAACGCATATTTCGTTATGGTATCGCCACCGACACCATCACGAATTATCAGGTGTGGGATTCCACGGCGGATGCGAGCAGCGGGCAATGGGTGGTCGGGGGAGTCGCCCAAGGCTCCAATGCCGCCATCAATGTCACGGCAGCTCAGCTTTCGAGCACAAGCTTTCAAAGCGGCTCGGGTTCGGACGATCTCTGGGTGAGGGCTTACGACGGCTTTGCCTGGGGCGCGTGGAAGGAGTTTCACGTCACCGCGCCGGTTGACAGCGCTCCGTTCGTGACCGCGTCCGACTTCCATGCGACGGCCAATCAGAGCGTGGCCGCCTTGAGCCTGTTTTCAGTCACGGATGCCGACGGCGACAGTATCGCACAATATCAACTCTGGGATTCGACGCCATCGGCAAGCAGCGGCCACTGGAGCATTGGCGGGAATGCGCAGCCCACCGGCACCGCCATCAACGTCAGCGCGGCCCAAATTGCGAGCACGACATTCCAGGGCGGTACCGTGCCTGACGACCTCTGGGTTCGCGCCAGCGATGGCATCAGCTGGAGTGCGTGGCACGAATTCCATTTCATCGTCTAGGGAGCGGCCCGCGTTGCGGAAACGCCGTGATCTGCGCCCAATCGGTCGACGACACGAGGCCCGATTGTCCTCCCAAAGCAAAAATGGCCCGCGAAACGCGGGCCATTTTATCGGAACCGGTTGGTCCGGACTTTGGTTGCGGGGACGTGCTGCCACTGCCGGCATAAGACGATTAGTCCGTTGATTTTCTTGGGTATTCGAGAATTCAAGGATACCCATCAATTCGCCGCGTAGCTCGGCGAGGACCTCGCCACGCTTCTTGCCAGGATTGAGCACGATTTCGCCGATGAGCGAGCGCAGCGCCTCGACTGCCTCGCGCCCGCCATCCGGTTCGGCGAGCGCCTCGGTGAACCGGGCCACGTTCCTGCGATAGACGTTGGCAATGTTGGGATGCACATCGGTAATGTTGGCGGGAGCCTGTGACTGGCGCGCTGTGATCTCCGCCTTCTGCCGTTCAAGCTCGTCCATCCGCGCCCTCATCGACGGCTGGTAGAGGCCGTCCTCGATCGCCGCCATTATGCCGGCAACCGCCCGCTCGATCTTCTGGAGCGCACGGTGATCTGTTTCCGCCTGTGCCCGCCGGTCGTGGTTCAAGCGGTTCATCTCCGCGGCATAGGCGCGCACGGCTTCTGCGACCGCCTGAGAAGAGACGAGGCAATCCTTCAAACCCGCCAGCACCCGCGCCTCGATCTTGTCGCGCGTGATGGTGCGGTTATTCGCACAAGTCGCGCGACGATGGTGGTTGAGGCAGCCGTAGCGGTTCGGCGTCAGGATGCCGATCTTGCCGCCGCAGCAGCCGCAGGTGAGAAGGCCGGAAAGGAGGGAAACGGGCCGATTGGCGAGGTGCAGCCGCTTGGCCCTGCCCTCCCGCGTATTGGCCGGGCTGGGACCGAAGAGGGCCGAGATTTGCTGTTGCCGCGCCCGCGCGGCCTGCCACAGTTCATCGTCGACGATCTTGAGATGCGGCACTTCCTTCCTGATCCACTGGCTTTCCGGGTTCGGCCGTGACACGCGCTTGCCGGTCGCCGGGTCCTTGACGAAACGCTGCCTATTCCAGACCAGGACCCCAGCATAGAGTTCGTTGTTGAGGATGCCGGTGCCGCGCGAGACGTGGCCTCGGATACTGGTGTCGCCCCAGGCCCGGCCGAGCGGACCGCGAATGCCGTCCTTGTTTAGTTCGACCGCGATGGCCTTCGGGCTCTTGCCGGCGGCAAAGGCGCGGAAAATGCGCCGAACGATCCTGGCCTCCTCCACGATGATTTCGCGATCGCCCCGGATCGGCTCACCGTTGGCGTCGAGCTTCTTCACGACGTTATAGCCGTAGCAGAGGCCGCCGCCGGCTTTGCCCTTCTCCACCCGGCCGCGCAAACCGCGATGGGTCTTCAGGGCAAGATCCTTGAGGAACAGGGCATTCATGGTGCCCTTGAGGCCAACGTGAAGCTCCGTGATCTCGCCTTCGGCGAGGGTGACGATGGAGACGCCCGCGAAGCGCAGATGCTTGAACAGAGTGGCGACATCCGCCTGGTCTCGAGAAATCCGGTCCAGCGCCTCGCCCAACACGACATCGAACAGACCGCGCTGCGCATCCTGCAACAACAACTGGATGCCGGGCCGCAGGATCATGCTCGCGCCCGAAATGGCGGCGTCGTGATAGGTGCTCGTGACCTTCCATCGCTCGCGCTTTGCGTGCTCTCGGCAGAGTCGGAACTGATCCTCGATCGAGCTTTCGCTCTGATTGTCGGACGAGTAGCGGGCGTAAAGCGCAACGCGGGGCATGGCGGTCTCCGTTCTGTCTAATCCTTGCCGGCCTCGTCCTCCGCATCGTTCGTGGCTTGAGGCCTGTTATCATTGGCGGCGCTGAGCGCCGCGAACTGTTTCCGTGCAATCCGGCATCCGATCAGCCGGGCAATGGTCAGGGTCACCTGCTCCAACTGTTGCCGCGTCTTGTGATCCGCCTCATTCCGTCCGCCATCCGGACCTTGATTGTCGTTAGCCGGTCTGATGTCGTCCGGCTTCGGTTCTGTGTCCTCTGCCATACCGTCGCTCGCTCGATTTGCGGAGTCAAACGGGCATCAAGCAGCCTCAGGATCAGGAAGAGAAGACCAAAAATCCTGGCATCGTACGGGAGCGCGCAAATACTTGCGAACAGCGGTTTTGTCGTAGATGTCGAACGCATCACACGGCCTGCAAAGCCTTCCGCACTGCCTTCGGGCGCGCTCGATCGCGAGAAGATAAGCGCGTGTCGGCCCTTCCGGCTGTCGCGAGCCTTGTTCCCAATGGCACAGCGTATTGACGCTGAATCCGAAGCGACCTGCGAACTCTTCCTGCGTCATGTCTAGGCCCACCCCGGATCGCCTTCACGTCGATCTTGTTCTTCGGCCCTTTGTGGAGCCGAGATGTGGAACGATGGTCGTAGGTCGGAGATATCCGTTCCCACCGCTTTCGTCTGGCGGTGCCTTAGTGGTTCGACCAGGACTTCGTTTCCACATCCCGCTCGTAAGAAGGCGCGCAATCGTTATCGAGGATCAACACCGCGATGCGGAATAGCGAGACCAACGGCCGCACAAATCGCGCGTTCAGTCGAGAGCAGCAGCAGCCGGTAGCCATCCTCATCGTAAAGGGGGTACTGGCCAACTTCGTAACACTCGCGCACATACTTTAACGCCGCGGCCGCTCCTTTGAGGCCTCCCGGCACGATGCCGGCGAGCTGACGCGAGGCCTTCATCTCAGCCCGACCGAGTGCGCCTTCAGCCTCGCAGAGGCCACTTAACTTGGCCTCCAGCTCGGCCCGCCTGCCGCAGGGCGCACGGCGCAGCTCGCGCTCGGCAGCATCCTGCTCGGCGAGCAGGCGCCCCAGTTCCTCAAAGACTCGGCGGTGGCCCTCGATGGCATCAAGGACCGGGTCGGGCGCGGTCGAAACGCCAACACTTTCAGCCCATGAGGGAGTGATGACCCCGGCCAGGATGGCGGCGCTGCCGGTGACGAACTGCCGGCGCCGAATGGCCGGGCCGGCAGGAAAGATTGAACGACTCGTGGTATAGGCAGAATCAGCCTGAGACATGGCTTGCTCCATGTTGAGGGTTAGGCTCGCGCAGGTGTTGCTGCATCTGTGCGGGCCGCTTGCCTGGCCTGTCGCGGCCAGTGCCGCGAATCGAATCACGGCCGATTCGTTACGTCAACGGATATCCGGTTTTCACCCACGGCCAGGCCGTGTACCCATAAACCCGGCGGCGTGATGCGACTAAAGCAATGTCTGCTTTGCCCCTATAGCGACCGACTTCGTGCGGCAGCGCAATATGTCGCGATGGGCAATAACGGAAATCGCATATCAGCTCGCTCTCGTCAGAGGTGGGGCCTTCCATCGGCCATCCAACGCTTCCGGCTTTGGCCAATAGAGACGCATCGCCATGAAGAACGGACCCTTTGGCGCGGGCAGCCAGTTTGATTCCTTGTCTTTGCCCGGCGGTTCCTGTTGGACGTAGATCGTGAGGCCGCCGTCGCTATCGCGCTTCAGGTCGGGCAACATCGGCGAGTTGATCAGATAGCGGTTGAGCGGATTCGCGACCAGGAGGCTCGCCGGCATCTCGTACATCGTGACCGACCAGAAGGAGTTGACCGGCGGCAATCGATCCTTCGCAAAACGAAGGGTGTAGTGCTTCGCGCCGTTCGGCGTGTTGCCCTCCGCATCGACAAAATAGAGCGGATAAATCGCTTCTTCTTTGGAGTTGCCGTAGATGCCGACCACAGTTCCGCCCATGCGACGGAGGTAGTTGTTTCCCAGGGCTTCGCGCGATCCGGTCAGGTCGCCACTGGTCAGTTTGCCGGTATCGATCTCGTTCATTTTGAAGCTGTTGAACGTCTGCCAGGCGTCCACTATCCCGTCTTCGAATGCTTTCCTCTGCTCGGGTGACATCGCGTTCGGTTCGAACGGTTTGCCGGCCTCGATGCCAATCTTTGCAAACCGGGCCATCAACTCTTGTTCGGTCGGATGGATCGCACAGAATTGCAGAACGAAGTTGAGAACTCTAAAAAACTCCAATGAAGTTCGCTGCTGATCTGGCGTCAATGGTTTCACGAAGTCCACATTCGGCGCAGACGCAGCCGGTCGGCCGAGGAAGCTGGAGAGCGGCTGCACCCGGTAGCCAGCTTGGATCTTCTTCACGTTCTCGATGTCGGCCGGATTGAAAAGCTGCGTCCAGTAGAGAATGAACGCAAACTCGGTTTCGGAGCGCAGAACGTCCTTCACGCCCGCCGGCTTCTCTCCCTTCCAACTCGGCCCCGCCAGCAAGTACGATCCTGCATCGTTACCGGTCGCGCGGCTGCCGACATAGGCGAAGTTGAAGGTGTACATGTCGATGAATTGAAGCGAATAGTAGCGGCCCTTTTCGACAGCCGGCACCGTGAACACCAGCGGCTCGGCTCTGAGGTCAGCGCCAACATAGGAATACGGCGTGTCCGAATTGGGGGTCTGAATGGCCTTGTCTTCCGGCGTGTAGACTCGGGCATTGTTGAACAGTTGATTCCACGGCGCCTTGTATTCATGCCCGCTGCGATCCACGAAGTAGGAATGCTGGATGCGGTAGTTGTCGACGAGCGGAAAGCCGAAGATATAGGCGTCTTTTGCGATGGCTTGCGTTTCGGCCGGGCTTGGCGACTGTGCGTGTGCCGGCGCAGTCCCGACGATGCCGGCGCCCATTGCTGCGAGCGTCGTGGCGCCAAGCAGGGCGTCGCGTCGGGTAATCCCCGTATGATCGATCATGACGTCCTCATGGTTCGCGGGAGCGCTGAACAGCCCCGCATACGGGGTTAAGGAGCCACCATGCACGCTTATCCCACCGTGACCCGCTTCAAGGCGAAGAGCCCTCCGATCAGAAGATCGCCGTTTTCGAGTATGGTTGTGATGCCGCCATAGGCGTTCCATTGTCGGCTGTCGTCCGGGAACGGCCAGCGTGCTTTGATTTCGCCCGTATCCCAGTCGAGACCCACGTATTCGTAGCGGCCGTTCGTTTTTGTTGCGGCGTAGACCATGTTAGTGGCCGCGGAGACGACCGGCACCATGACGTCCGAGTTGTCGACCTCCCCGTTGATCCAGGCCTTCTCGAACGACTTCGTTCGCGTGTTCCAGGTGAACTTCTGGGCGCCCATCGGGGCTGGGCGCGTCAGACCGGCGGTCATGGCGTTTTCGTAGATTGTGCCGGGGACGGGCTGCGGGTAGCGGCAGTTGAGCACCATGGTCCCGTAGCCGAGCACGTTAGGCGAAGGCTCGATGGTGACCTTCGAAATGTCGGTGCGAATCTGATCCGCTATGCGCCGCGACTTCGTGCCGGGCTTCTGCTGGAAGCCATCCGGAATCTTGTCGCGCCAGAAGGCGACGACGTGGGTGCCGTCGCGATCTCCGTCGGCAATGATCACGAGCTTGTCGGGGTCGTCACCGAAGCCCATTAGCGTCGGCGTCGTCCCGGAGCCACCGGATTGGGTCAAGGCGCCTGCCGCGACCGCCTCTTCGTGCGTCATAGTGTTGTACTCGGACTGCCATCCTCCGTCGGCTTCGTCGTAAGACAGCTTGGAGCCGGTCCACACGATCTTGAGCATGCGCCTGGAGGTGACGACATAGACACCGGTCTCATCGACGCAGATCCCGTTCTCCACCGCCTCTCCGGCAAACGGGATAATCCCTTTGGTGTTCAGGTCACGGTCAACCAGCAGCATGCCGCCTCGCGCTGCGGCGGCGATGTAGCCGTCGTACGTCATATTCAGAGCCGTGAACGACGTGATGCTCTGTTTCAGCTCCGCCGGAATATCCGCCGTAAAGTCCTTCACCTTCGCGACGCGCAGCGGTGCCTTCGGATCGTTGTCGTCTGTCGTCTTGACAATCTTGAGATCGTAAGCCGCGTAGTTGAAACCGTCCCTGTCGATCAGGTTGTAAACGCCGTAGGGGATCGTTTCGTAGCTGAATCCCAACCCGGCCATCGTTTTGGCCAAGGCGACAATCTTCGACTCGTCCTTGGCACGCGCTGCGGCGTCGGCTTCGGCCAGCACCGCGGCGATGGCCGCCGGCGTGCCCTTTGCGGCCACCGCTTCGAGACCCGGGACCGGAATAGACGACACCAACTGCAGTGAGGTGCCGGTCGCGTTGATCTTTTTGATCTCGGTATCGGTTGCGGCGATGATGATCGTCTCATTGCCCACCTTTTTCACCGTCGGATTGGAGACAAAGACGAGCGGAATCGTCTTCACGTCGGCAGCCGCCAACGGGCGCCCCCTGGCTGGGCCGGCATGCAGAACGGAATCGGTTGCGCCAGGATTAAAGTGGGATTGCGGGTAAACGCTATCGGCGAGCCAGGGATTGCGTTTCGGCATGTTTGGAAGTGCGCTTGCCGACGGTGCGATGCCGACACCGACAGTCGGTGCCTGTGCGCGTGCCGGGGCGCTCCTGACGATGCTCGTGAGGCCGAGAGCTACGAGTGTTGTTGCGCCGAGCAGGGTATCGCGTCGGGTGATTGCATCATGATTGATCATAACGTCCTCCGTTCGGTTGACCCAGCGATCGGGCTTGCCATCATGTCGCTTGCAAGCGCCGCCATCAAAATCGGGCGGATCAGTCAACTCCGTTTTCGCGAATAGGCTTATCCGAGTTCACTGACGGCCAACGGTACCGCTGCCACTGCTAACTTGCGCCTCTTCGAAATCCCCCGGCTTCCAACTGCCGTCGAACGCAGGTCCTTGTGGGCCGTAGATGCGGAAATACGCGAACCAGCCTTTGCCGGGCGTCGTCTGTATCCATCGCCCCTCCTGACCGGCGGGCGCTTGCGGGCCGAAGTACAGATCAACGGATTTCGCGTTGCCGGTTTCCTTCAGTTCGAACAGTGATCTTAGTGCGGCTTTCTTTTGTGCGGTTTGAACTTCGGAGCGGGTGGTTGCGTCGTAAATCGTGACTGACCAAAAAAGATTGCCGGGCACCGGAAGTGGCACCGTCAGCTTGTATGTCTTGCCGCCCTCTACAAAGGCACCGCTCGCGTCGCGATTACCAAGCCAGTAAAGCGAGCCTGCTCCAACCGTACGGCGGAACATCGCGGGCGAAGTCACAATCGCCTGCGCGAACCAGCGGTCACGTGCTTCTAGATCTACTCCGCTCTTGGTCTCGAACTGCGCGCTCCCCGGTACAAGTCCTGCCCATTCCCACTTGCGGTCTGGCCAAGCCAGCCGATCTGGACGGTCACTGTCGAACGCAGACACCAGCAACTGGTCGCGACCCGCTTTCGCAGCGTTTTCGAGGATCACCTTCATTCGGGCGTCCGGTGCGAACGGCTTTCCCTTTTCGATGCCGAGCGCGGCAAGCTCGCCGTACATCGGAAGAAAGATCGGCACCAGAGGTTCGGCATCGATCACTTCATGCAGCTTCTGCCAGTATTGGATGTTGTCCTCCCATCGGAGACAGGTGCCATCAACCGCCTTGTCGGTGACATCGACAATCCTGAGCGGCTTCGGATCGGCGGCGGTCGAGAGCGGGTAAATCTTCAAGCGTCGCAGACCGTCCGTCGCTGCTCTAACGTCGCCTCCTATCGGCAGAGATCGAAAAGCCGCTATGACCTTGAACGAGGTCGAGGTGCCGGTGAAATACCCGGCAGGCACCTGTCCTTTGTAGTCTGGCGGAACGATGAGATGTTTGCCGCCTTTGTCGCCCGCAGGGCCAGGCAACCCCATATCGAGTATCCAGCCCTGATGGTGATTGTCGGCCAATCCTATGAACGGGCCGGGCGGCACTTCGATGACGTAAGGCTCTTCCTTTACGTCGATGACGGCAAGACCGTAAGGTGTGTCGGAGTTGGGAGTGAACATCACATGATGCGGTTCAGTTACTTGTATTATCATGTCCTCATTGTCTTTTATGCCCACCTCTCGAATACCGTTGAAAATGCCCTCCGCTGAAACTGTGGGGTACCAGAAGCGGTAGGCTGTCATGGCGCGCTGGAAGTCCGCGTCGTCACGGGCGCGTTGCGCAGCGTTCTTGGTAGGGAAGCCATGTTCGAATGTGTAAGAAGCTCCGCCAGTTGATGGCGTCGCTTGTTGGGCATTTGCCGGTGGTTCGGATACCAGCGTTGATAAAGCCGCGAGTGCGGTGGCTGCGAGCAATGTATCGCGGCGCGTCAGAGTGGCTTGATTATTCATGCCATCCTCCTTGGTTCGCGAGGAGCGCGCGGACAGCGGCACAGATGACAGTCAATGCCGCGCGGCGCATAAGGCGAACGACCGGGCTGCAAAATTAGCTGGCGCTTGCGAGTGGGCTCAGAGTGATCTGGCTCATTCGCGCGCAAGCGACATCCGATAAAAAATCCACCCCCACTACGTACCGTTGATTTAGATCAATAGACTTCCGGTTAGGGTCATTTTCGACGCATTTGGCAGAGATTGAGGGCTGGTTGATGTCCGCTCCTGTCCGTAAGCGCCGTACCAGGAGCGGGCCAGGAGCGTTGCGTTTGGCCGGACTGCCGTGATTCAAACTCCCGAACTGGGGGCTCGATTCATGCGCTACGAACTCGCCGACCATGAACGGATCGCCATCAAGCCGATGCTGCCGAACAAGCCGCGTGGCCCTCGGGTCAACGACAGACGGGTCCTGAATGGCATCTTCTGGGTCCTCCGATCAGGAGCACCCTGGCGTGATCTGCCGACGGCGTTTGACCCATACACCACTTGCTACAACCGCTTCGTCAGGTGGCGGCGGGCCGGTGTTTGGGTCCGCATCATAGAAGCGCTTGCGACTGCCCATGATGCCGCTGTCCAGATGATCGACACCTCCATTGGTTCGCGTGCATCAGCATGGAGCCTGCATCACAAGGAATCAGCGCCAATCGATGGGACGGTCCCGCGGCGGCTTGACGAGCAAAATCCATGCGGTGGTCGATGGCAATGGTCTGCCGGTACGGCTGGCGCTGAGCCCCGGTGAGGCTCATGACGTTCGGCTCGCCGGAAAACTGCTGTCTCTTCTGAAATCCGGGTCAATGCTGCTTGCCGACCGTGGCTATGACGCGGATTGGATCAGGGAGCTTGCCATGAAGACGGGCGCGTGGGCCAACATCCCGCCGAAAAGCAATCGCAGCGATCCAATCTGCTTTAGCCCCTATCGTGCTCGCAACCAGGTCAAGCGGTTCTTCAACAAGATCAAACAATGCCGTCGGGTGGCGACGCGCTACGAGAGGCTCGCCGCGAACTACCTCGCATTTGTTCGCGTCAATCAGGCTATGGCTGCGCCTTAATAAGTCCGCGTCCTAGTCTTGCCGTTGGCGAGATCGACGATGCAGCCATTGGCTAGACGCACGCCGATAATTACGTCGTCCAATCGGTAGTTATTGTTGTTGCCTCTAAGGCGGTAGCCTGTGTCCTCTACGACACGTACAGCGAACCATTGATTAGGTGCAGTCTGGCCCCAGTATTTGCTGCGTCGCTTGATGCGCGCAACGAGTTGCTGGTCCATCATGTCAGTCTCCGTTTGGGTGAGAGCCGGACAGGCATGTCGGACGCCACGCCGCGGGATCGGCGATCCATCGGTTGATGTCGGATTCCCGCCAGCCTGCGCCGTTGACGCTGATCCTGAGTTGGGCCGGGAATGTGCCTTCGCCGATCTTGCGGTAGATGGTGGATCGGGACAGGCCGGTACGGGCAAGAACGGTTTTCAGGCGGACGATCCGGTCTGGTTCGCGCATGGCTGCGCTGCCTCCTGCTGACTGCTCCTGATCTACACAGAGCAAGCAGTTGCGCGCGCAACAGCGTTTTTCACGGCGTCGTACTGTGGCGTAGAGCCGGCGGAAAATAGGATGGATCAGATTCCGATGCCGCGGCCTCTACCAAGGTCGATGCCGTGGACGAAGGCGAGTTCGAGGCCGAGCCGGCGGCTTGACTCGAACGCGATGCCGAGCTCCCGCTTGCGATTGTCGAGGAGCGATTCCAGTTGCGGATCGCGTTCGAGGCTTCTTGCCATGTCGCCCATCGCCGCACGCGTGGCCCTGTAGCCGGAGAAATCGCCCGCCTGATACTGGCGCAGGCTGGCTTGGTCAAGCCTCTGCCAGTCCTCCACGAAGCGGTCGGCGCGGCGGCTAGGGGCGATGCGCAGTTCGGTCTCGAGCTGGAGCGCGCGGATGGCGCGGTTGACCCGACCGCCAGCCGCCTCGCGGGCAAGCTCCGGGTTCTTCTTGTAGGCGGCTTCAGCATCGTGTGAGCCGTGAGGCCGCACCTCCTCGAAGACCCGGCGGGCCTTTTGTAGTTCTTTCACTTGCTCGGGACTGGCCTCGCCGCCCATCTCCTGCGCCTCGAAGATCGCATCCACGGCGCCGGCATGACGCACGAGCGCGCGGGTACGCACGCGACGCAATTCCTTTTCTGCCTCTTCCGCCACCTTCCTGTCCGGCGCTTCGGTCTCGCGCCGCGCGGCTCCCGTACCGCTCCTGTCCCTTTCCGGCGTTTCCCGCTCTGGCCTCTGCCCACCATCCGGGTGGGGCATATCTGAAGGAGAGCGAAGGCCGTCGAACATGTTGCGTACCTTCTCGGGTACGACGCTGCGCACGATCTCGGCCACGCGCTCGCGGAAGGTGATTCCGCGCAGCTCGGCATAGCTCTGGACCGGATCGGCACGGTCGTAGTCCGAGGCCATGTCCTTGGACCGGTCGCGCGACAGGGTGCGGACAAGCCGGTCCCGACCCGTAAAGTCATCGCGGCCATAATGCAGGTCCACGCCGTCGCGGTGCCGTGACAAGGCGACATAGCTGCCATGGGCGTCCATGCCGGGCGTCGCCAGCACGTGGGCGCGGTCTACCGTCATGCCCTGCGCCTTGTGGATGGTCGCGGCATAGCCGTGGTCGATCTTGTTGTAGTCTTTCAGGTCGAACTTCACGGATCGGCCATCGTCTGTCTGCACGGATATCGATTGCCTGCCGACCTGTTCGATAGTTCCGAGCGTGCCGTTCTTCACGCCAAGACCACGCTCATTCTGCAGGAACATGACGCGATCCCCGCTGGCGAAATTTCTCGCGCCGCGTTCGACGGTCAGGCGGACGTCATCTCCTAGATCGCCGGCGGTCCGCATCCGCTCGCGGGCTGCCTCATTGAGTGCGCGGACTTCATCGTTGGTGTGGGTGAGGATGATCCGGCTCCTATCGGGCGACGCCTGCCGGTCGTGGTTCCAGCGCTCGATCAGATCGCCGCGCGCCTGCCCGCGGGTCTGGGCCTCATGCACCATGCCATGGGAGCGATAGACCTCAAGCGCATGACCGGTTTTGCCACTGGCGAGATCGCGCGTGGCGTCGCGCTGCCAGTCCTCTCGCTGACGGCGCACTTCGCCGATTTCCGCCCCGCCGTGACGCTCATGGATCGAGCGGAACGCCGCGCCGGCCTCGATGGCCTGCAGTTGTTGCGGATCGCCGACCAGCACGACCTTTGCGCCAGCCTCGGCAGCATGGGACAGCACGCGCTCCAACTGGCGCGTCCCGACCATACCCGCCTCGTCGATCACCAGCACATCGCGCGACGTGAGCAGGTCGCGGCCCTGTGCCCAGCCATGCTCCATGCTGGCGATGGTGCGTGACACAATGCCCGATCCGCTTTCGAGATTTTCCGCCGCAATGCCGGACAGCGCCACGCCCCGGACCTCATAGCCCACCGCTTCCCAGGCCTCCCGCGCCACGCCCAGCATCGCGCTCTTGCCGGTGCCGGCGTGGCCGACGACAACGCCGAGATCGCGCCCATCGGTGATATGCGCCAGCGCCTCGGCTTGTTCGCCGGAAAGGACAAGGCCGCGCGCTTCCGCGCGTGCCAAAACGGCCTCGCGGTCCGCGTCCCGCGTCGCATGGCATTCCCGTTCCGCCATGAGTTCGGCCGCGCGGTGCAGGCGCTGTTCGGCCTCAATCATCTCGCGGGTGGTGAAGCGATCC
Organism: Bradyrhizobium sp. USDA 4506; assembly: GCF_054058795.1. Classification (NCBI taxonomy): domain Bacteria; kingdom Pseudomonadati; phylum Pseudomonadota; class Alphaproteobacteria; order Hyphomicrobiales; family Nitrobacteraceae; genus Bradyrhizobium; species Bradyrhizobium sp. USDA 4506. The sequence continues at coordinate 5,900,598 of NZ_JBSSBM010000002.1, forward strand.
TCGCCGCGACCGTCGTTGCCGAGTTCGACCAGACCAGGTGCGCTACGCATCGCACTCATGACCTCGTTGAACTGGTCGATCCCGTCGCTGTGCCGGTGCGCGAATTTCGCAATGTCGCGGCGTGTGAAGGTCGATTGTTGCCGGGTGATAGCGCCCAACCCAATGGAGGGATCGGCGATGATCTGCGCGCCATTGCTGCGCGCGATCTCGCGGTGCATCTCGGCGCGATCGGCCTCGCTGCCTTCGCCCTCGATGCCGCGGTTCTCAATGCGTTTGGCGGGTGCGCCGATCTGGCTTTGCGGCTCCAGTGCGATACCCTGCGCTTCCAGACTGCGATGGTCGATCCGCGCGTCGATGTCGAGTTCGGCGAGACGCTCATTGGCGATCTCCGCCCAGCGTTCGCGCCAGCGCTCGACCATCTCCGTGCAGTTCCAATCCCGCACCTTTTGGCCAAAGCCGTTCTCGTCCACCGCGCGCATGGTGAGCATGACATGGGCGTGCGGTTTGGGCATGCCGTCCTCGGTCACGTCCCAATGCACGTTGAGATCGGCGATCATGCCCCGCTCGACGAATTCGGCCCGAGCGAAGTCGCGGGCAAGCTCGATCCCCTGAGCCTGTGTCATCTCGCGCGGGATGGCGAACTCCACCTCGCGGGCAAGCTGAGCGTCCTTGCGGATTTCGAAGGCCTCGACATCGTTCCAGAGCCGTTCGCGGTCGCTCCATGCCTCTGGCGCGTTCTCCGGCAGCATCACCTCGGAATGGACGACGCCGCGCTTGCCGGAAAAGTCGTGGCTGCGGTCCAAGCGCTCGTCGCGCAGCCGCGAGCCCGAACGGTAGGCGGCTGACGCCACCGCGCTTGAGCCGGATTTGCGGCCAATGACCTTGACGTGAAGATGATAGATCGCCATCGCGACCAGATCATCTACACGGCGAAGCGTACGTCGGCACGACGTATAAGCGCGCCCTCCCTCGAAAAAATCTCGGAAGGGACCAGCCCGTCCCGGCCAGTCCCGGTGATCCTACAGCATTACGCGGGATGTTGAACTATCATTTCTTCATCAACGCTCCGGGAGATGATGATGCGCAAGCCACGGGACTTCGATGCCGAACTAAAGGCGCTTGGGGACAAGGCGCGCGACCTCAAGAGCCGCAAGGTGCAGCAGCTTGGCGAACTGGTAATCGCCACCGGCGCCGATGCGTTAAGCGTCGCGGAGCTGGCGGGCGCACTGATCGTGCTGGCCGAGACAAAAGAAACCGGAAAGAGGGAGGCATGGGCCAAACGCGGGGCCGCTTTCTTTCAAGGAAGGTCGCGTCGACCTACTCCGGCACCTGACCGTGACGCTAGCGGCGCTCCGGCGCAACCGGGCGGCCCACGACCGTCGTCAGGCGGCAAGGGCGCGGGATGATATGCGCGCGTGGCAAGCCGAGCGTCGCAAGCGTACGCGGCACCTCATCGAACTGGGCGGCCTGGTCGTCAAGGCCGGTATCGTGGACCTGACTGGCGACGACCGGGCTACCTTTTTCGGCGCACTACTGTGGATGGCCGACAGGCTCAAAAGCGATCAGGGCGAACATGCGCGAGCGCTGTGGGCCGCAAAAGGGAAGCAGGCATTCGAGGCGGACACCGCAACACACGAGATAAGATCGTTAACGCACGACAATGGCGCGCAACCGCGCGCTTACCGCTTGATGTCTCGCCATCGGGCCTGATAGTCGCAAGCGAAACGCCATTTCTCGCTGTAGCTCAAATGGTGGGTTCGGGCCGTGCTCGTGCGGCGCCCTCCGCGACAAGAGCGCGCCCAGTTCCGCAAGCCCCGTCAACACGAAGTGGCAGTTCAACTTCTACGTCTTCTTTCGCGATCTACGCCACCCTGCAGAACGAACTCTGTTCACTGCCGGCAGCATCCTATACGAGATTTGGCGGCGCAGGATGCAGGCGGCTCAACGCTTCTTGCAGGAATGACTCGGGGCGCTGCGCTTGGCTTGTTCGAACGCCTGCCGCATCGCGACCGCCGTCTGATGGTTGAAGGGCTTCCGACCTCTCCGAGATCCAGCCTGAACGTCGGTCGCCTGAGCGCGGCGACAAGCGTGTCGACCGCATGGGTCTTGCCCGACCCCGGCGATCCATAGAGCAGGATTCCGTTTGGCAGTTGCCCCCTTAGTGCTTGGTACCTGTCAGGGTCTGCGCTCGGCTCTATGACATATTCGCGAAAGAAGGCTTCGAGAGCCGGACGACCAGGCAGCGCGAAGGCTTCGGGCGCGACCGGTTCCGCGAACTCGGAGACTCCGAACGCCTTCAGGAAGAAGGAGATGTCAGCGGGGGAAACCCAAGGATTCGCACCGCGCAGCGATCCGATAACCTTCCATGATTCGGAATGGATGATCCGATTGAAAGCATTTGCCAACCATGCGGGCCTTCGGCTCTGGCTGCTAACCAATCGCAAATCGTTCTGCCACACCTTCGCGCCCGGGAATGGAATTGGGAGATACAAACATGACCGGCTTGGCCGTTATGGAAAATGTGCGCCGCTACCGAGCTATAGCATCACTGTGCCGCCAGACAGCAGCATTCCGACCGGTTCAAAAGTTCTCGTTGCTGACTCAAGCGGAGGATTGGGAGCGACAAGCGGTGGCCGAGCTCGAAGGCTATTTCGATAACCACGTTCATTCGATTTCAAGGCTACCGTCGCAATGAAAGCGATTTTCGGCAGGGCGAACTAGGTCAACATTAGCCATAACGGCAGTCCAGGTACTTCTCCCTACTCACATGACCTTACGTCAAATTCACTATTCCGTTCGGGGCGCCCCCCTCGCCCCTTGACATCGGTTACGGCGCACAAGCCATTGGCTAGACGATGTGGAAATCACCTTGGCTCAGGCTCGCGACGTTCACATTCTTGAGGAGTACGCTGTCGTCGGGATCGATCGTGATCAAGGTGTCACTACCCGACGCGGTCGCGGAAGCCAGAGCCGACGCAGCATCGGCGAAGAGACCGTCGCGAAACTGCAACGCATCCTGACCCGGCGTGAAATCGGTCACGGTGTCCTGTCCCAACCCTGCGCGGAACACGAACGTGTCGTTTCCGGCTCCGCCGGACATCACGTCGTTGCCAGCACCGCCGGCAATGGTGTCGTTCCACGACGAGCCGGAGATCGCGTCATCGCCGGCTGTGCCGCGATACCAAGCGTTCGCATTGATGGTCTGCAAGTCCCACGAACTGCCGTTTGCAAACTCGAACTTCTCGATGCCCCAATTCGCGCTTTGAGAATAGAACTGCTCATCGATGGTGATCGTCTGACCATTTGAATTCGCGGTCGCAACCAGATTGACGCCAACACGGCTCAATGTCAGGTCGTCCGGATTGATGTCCGTGAAGCGAAGAACGTCGACATCGGCGGTTGAGCCGGACTCATCGTTGATATAGTCGTTTCCGTCGCCTCGCGCGTACACATAGGTGTCGCTTCCGGCACCACTGTTGAAGGTGTCATCACCGAGCCCACCCTGGAACGTATCGTTCCAGCCAGTACCGTTCAGCGTTTCGTTGCCGGCCGTGCCGCGGATCCACCCGGCGGAGTTGATTGCCGCCAGGCCCCAGGTCTCGCCATTTGCGAACTCGATCTTCTCGATGCCCCAGTTCGCGGAGGTCGAGTAATACTGCTCATCGATCGTGACTGTCTGACCATTCGAATTGACGGTCATGACTAGATTCACGCCAACGCGGCTGAACGTTAGATCCGAGGCGTTGAGGTCAGAGAAGTGGACGACGTCGACGTCGGTCGTTGAGCCCGACTCGTCGTTGATGTAATCGTTGCCATCTCCGAGGCGATAGATGTAGGTGTCGCTGCCCGGACCGCTGCTGAAATTGTCGTTGCCTAGGTCACCGAAGAAGATGTCGTTCCCGCTCGATCCGGTCAATTGATCGTTTCCGGCCGTCCCTCGGATCCAGGCATTGGCGATGATTGCCGCGAGGTCCCAGACCGTGCCGTCGGCGAACTCAACCCTTTCAATCCCCCAGTTCGCGGTTTGCGAATAAAACTGGTACTGAACCGTGATGGCCTGTCCCGTTCCATTGATGGCCATGATCAGGCTCGTACCGGAGCGGTTCAGCGTCAGATCCGAGGCGTTGAGATCGGTCAATCGGAGTACATCAATATCCACCGTCGAACCGGAGTCATCGTTGATGGTGTCGCTCCCGTCTCCGCGCCGGTAGATGTAGGTGTCGCTGCCGGCGGTGCCCTTGAGGGTATCGTTGCCGAGGCCGCCGACGAAGGTATCGTTGCCACTCGTTCCATTCAAGGTGTCGCCGGACGACGTGCCGCGGAACCAGGCATTGGCGGTGATCGCCGCGAAATCCCACGACGTGCCGTCCGCAAATTCAATGCGCTCGACGCCGCCACTTGCGTTGAACTCATCCTGAACCGTCACGGTCTGGCCGTTGGCATTGACCGTGGCGATCAGGTACGTACCTGAACGCGAGAAGCTGAGATCCGACGCTTTGAGGTCGGCGAAGCGAAGCACATCGACATCCGGCGTTGACCACGATCCATCGTAGATGGTGTCGTTGCCGTCGCCGAGCCGATAGAGGTAGGTGTCGCTGCCGGCGGCGCCATTCAGATAGTCGTTGCCCAGAAGACCGAAGAAGATTTCGTTGCCCCCGGTCCCGCGCAGCGTGTCATCGCCGGATGTGCCTCGGAACCAGGCATTGGCGGTGATCGCAGCGAAATCCCAGGCTGTGCCATCGGCAAATTCGATACGCTCGACACCGCCACCTGAGTTGAACTCATCCTGAACCGTCACGGTCTGGCCGTTGGCATTGACCGTGACAATCAGGTACGTGCCAGAATGTGTAAAGCTGAGATCCGACGCGTTCAGATCGGTGAAGCGAAGCACATCGATATCCGGCGTCGACCACGATCCGTCGTAGATGGTGTCGTTGCCGTCGCCGAGCCGATAGATGTACGTGTCGCTGCCGGCGATGCCGTTGAGATAGTCGTTACCAAATCCGCCGAGAAAGATTTCGTTGCCGGTGGTGCCACGCAATGTGTCATCGCCGTTGGTGCCGGGAACGAACGAGGCCGCCTCCAGAATCTGGTTGCGGTCCCAGCTCGCTCCGTTCGCGAACACGACCTGCTCAACGCCGCCAGTTCCGTTGAACTGGTCGACGATCTTGAGCACTTCGCTGGTTGCAACGACGGTGATCAACAGGTCACCGCCGCTGCGCCGGAAAGTCACGTCCGTGGACGTCAATCCAATCAGATTGACGACGTCGATCCCGCTATCGGTCGACGTTTCGTAAATCGTGTCGTTGCCCGACCCGGCGCGGTAGAGATAGGTGTCGCCGCCATTGCCGCCACGCAAATCGTCGTTGCCGGCGAGGCCATCGATGACGTCAGCTGCGTCCGTGCCTCTGACGGTCTCACCGAAGGCCGTGCCGGTGATCACCGCCGCCGCGACGATCGCCGCCTTGTCCCAGATGATGCCGTTCGCGAACTGGATGCGGCCGATCCCCCAATCGTCGGTTGCGGTCGTAAACTGCTGCTTGGCGGTGATCGTCTCGCCCGAGCTCCGAACCTTGATCACAAGGTCGTTGTCTCTGCGCATGAACGACAGGTCATCGACATTGAGATCGGTGAAGCGCAGAACGTCGATTTGATCCGGCGCATTGGCGCCTGTGTTGATCGTGTCGTTGCCATCGCCGCGCGAATAGATGATCGTGTCGTTGCCGGCGCTGGCGTTGATCATGTCGTCGCCACCGCCGGGCTGCAGGACATCGTCGCCCGGCGTGCCCACCACCGTGTCGTTGCCAGCCGATCCGAACGTCACGGCGTTATGGATGATCTGCGTCCGGTCCCACACGGTCCCGTCGGCGAAGGCGATCTGCTCCACGCCCGCGGATGACACCCCAAACTGGCCGCACACGGTCGTGGTGTGGCCGGTTGCAAGGATCCTGATGACGAGGTCCGTGCCGCTGCGCAGGACTTGGACATCGTCGATGTCGAGGCCGACAAGTTCGATCCTGTCGGTGCCTTCCTCGCTGCCCTCGACGATGACGTCGTCACCGATGCCCTGACCGATGCGATAGGTATCGCTGCCGCCATAGCCGCTCAACGTCTCGTTGCCGGCACCGGCGATGAAGATATCGGCGCCCTGGCCTCCGGTGAGCGCTTCGACGCCGACGCTGCCGACGATCAGATGATTGTCCAACCGACCCAAAATGTCCGCGCGGGTCCATGTCGTATTGTCGGCGAACTTGATCTCCTCAAGCCCGGCGCCGGGCGCGCTCGACAGTTGATCCTGGAGAACGATGGTCGCGCCGCTCGCGAGCAGCAGCACCACATCGGAATTGCCGAGCGACGAGCGCGCGACGACCACCTGCGACGGAGTGATCCCGGCACCGAGCACGAGCCGGTCGGTGTCGGCCGCCCCGCCAGTGTCGATGATGCGGTCGCGTCCATCGCCGCTGCTATAATGGTATTCGTCGGAGCCGCCGGCGCCAACGAGCCGGTCATTGCCCGCCCCGCCGATCAGGATATCCGCCCCCGAACCGCCGGACAGCACGTCGTCCCCGGCGGTGCCGGTGTAGACCTTGACCTCGTCGAGGATGTTGACTGCGATTGTCGTGGTCAGCGACAGCCCGTCATCGTCCGTGACCTTGATGGCGAGCTGATGCTGGGCACCCCGCTCGTAGTCGATGACAGCGCCGCTCTTGACGCGGATTTCGTTGCCGACGATCTCGAAGAAGTCGTCGTTACCGACAATGCTGAAGCTGTGCGCCCCGATATCGCCGCCATCGACCGCCGACAGCGTCGCAACCACCGTACCTGGGGTGGCATTTTCGCTCACCGATCCGCCCGTCACCGAGACCGCCGTGGGCGCCACGTTATCCAGCCGCCGGAATTCGAAATTGTCGGCCGTCAGGTCGCTCAGGAAAACGTTCTGCAACGTAATACTGTCGCCGCCTGCCAGCGCAATGACGACGTCCGAACCAACCTGGCTCGCCGCGGCGAGAACCGAGGTGTAGCTTGAAAACACCACGCGATCGAACCTGATCAGGTCGTGGTCCGTCCCACTCCCGGCCACGAAATCGGTGATCGTGTCGGAGCCCGAGCCGGCGCCGAAGACAAACACGTCGGCCTCGGTTCCGCCCGTCAGCACGTCGTTACCCGCACCGCCGATCAGCATGTCGGTTCCGAGACCGCCGCTCAGCACATCCGCGCCGTCGCCACCGTCGAGGAGGTCCGCCCCCATGCCGCCGGTCAGATTGTCATCGCCGCTTCCGCCGAGCAGGATGTCGTTGCCGGAGCGGCCATCGAGGGTATCGTTTCCGCCGCCACCGATGATAACGTTGTCGCCGGCGTCACCCGAGATCTGATCGGAGAACGCGGTGCCGGTGATGTTTTCGACCCGGGCCACCTCGGCGACATCGCGCCACGTCCCGCTCGACAGGTCGCCCTGGTCCCTGGTTCGGACCTCCGCGCCATTGGTCACGAGATCGACCCAGGCGGCAGCGCCAAACCCTGATAGATCCAGCGTATCCGTTCCGACGCCGCCATCCGCTGTTACGAGGTCGCCGGGCGCGCTGATGCTGATGATGAGCCGGTCGTCGCCGAGGCCACCATAGAGCAGGTCGCTGCCGCCGCGACCGTCCAGGGTGTCATTGCCAGCCTCGCCATAAACGTTTTGCGAAGTCGAAGCGCCAATCAGCGTGTCGTTGCCGTTGGTGCCGGCGATAAACGGGCTCATGCTCAAGGCGACGCTGAAGATCGTCTGGCGTCCCCACTGATCACCATTGGCGAACTTGATGGCTTCAAGCCCGCTGCCGGCGGCCTCGCTGAGGCCGTCGATGAACTGGCCGAGCACCGTGATGGTTTCGTTGGTCGACAGGATCTTGACGAGCAGATCGTTGCCCGAGCGGGTCAAAAGCACGTCGGAGGCGTCGATATCCCTGAACAGAAGGATGTCCGTTTCCTGCGACGCAAACACGTTCTTCGACTGCTCGCTGATGACGTCGTTGCCGTCGCCCCGCGAGTAGACGAACGTGTCACTTCCGCTGCCGACATAGTCTCCGGAATAGATCACGTCGTCGCCCTTGCCTGCCTCGACGGTGTCGTCAGACCCGCTGGAGAGTTGGATGACATCCTTGCCATCGGTACCCCTGAACCAGGCCTGCTGGCGGATTTGCTGCCGGTCCCAGACGGTCCCGTCGGCAAACTGGACCCGTTCCATGCCGACACCGGTGGCGGTGACGCCGTCGCGAAACTGGCCAACCAGCGTGATGACATCGCCAGTCGCAAGAACCTTCACCAGCACATCGTCTCCGGAGCGGGAGAATTCGAGATCCGCAACGCCGAGGTCGGTGAATTTCAACGTGTCGACCGACAACGGCCTGAACGCATTGGTGGTGCCATCGTCGATGACATCGCTGCCGTCGCCGCTCCTGTAGATAAAGGTAGTGTTGTTCTGCCCGCCCAACAGGACATCGTTGCCCTTGCCACCGTCAAAGGTGTTGGCGTCGACGCTTGAGTCGCTGAGGATATCGCGGCCATCGGTTCCGCGAATCCAGGCGGCTTCGCGGATCTGCTTTCGATCCCACTCCCCGTCGGCGAAACGGATAAACTCCAGTCCGGCACCGGCGATGTCGCTGTCGGCGCTTCGGCCTACGAAGTGGGAGGCGACCGTGATGATGTCGCCGGTCGCCTTGATGCGAACCAGAAGATCGGAGCCGGAGCGGGAGAGCTCGACATCCGACGAGGCGATATCGGTCAGAACCAGAACGTCGTTGGTGTCGGGCGCATTGACGTTGCTCGTTTCAAAGATGATGTCGTTGCCGTCGCCGACGGCATAAATGTAGGTGTCGTTGCCGGAGGCACCCGCCTGGGTGGCGTAGAGGACGTCGTCGCCGGTTCCGCCGACGAACGTGTTGTTGCCAAGGTTGCCGAAAATGTAGTCCTTGCCGCTGCCGCCGGACAGGTAATCGTCGCCGCTGCCGCCATCGATGAAGTCCATCCCGGGACCGCCATAGATCGCGTCGTTGCCGTTGCCGCCATCGATGACGTCGTTGCCGTAGCCGACATTCTCGTCCATGAAGTCGCCGAACAGGATGTCGTCGCCGCCACCTCCGCTCAGGACGTCCTGATCGCCACCAGCAACGAAGATGTCATTGCCGTCTCCGCCGTTGAGGAAGTTCTTGCCACCACCGTTGAAGGGATTCGGCTGATACTGGCCCGGAATGCCGATCATGCCACCTGGACCGCCATAGGCATACGCAGTCCAGATATCGTTAATCCCGGTTGCGTGCTGTCCGGCGATGTTGCCGCTGTGGCCGAACTCGTCGACGAACATCGACCACACCAAGCCCAGATACTGGATCGAGAAACTCGACACTTCGGGCTTCATGCCGAGATACTCGGCACCGGCGTTGTGCATGATCTGCAGCCGGTCGATGGAACTGCCATCAGCGAACTTGATGACGTCGATGCCATATCCGTAGTCACCGGCGCCGGTGAGCAGATCGGACACACCGGCGAAGAAGCTCTGAACCGTAATTATCTCGCCGGTCGATTTGATGGTCAGGAGCAGCGTCTTGCCCTGATAGGAATAGGAAACGTCATCCGACGTGACGTTCTGTAACCACAGCGTATCGACGTCGGTCGAGCTCGACATTGAATCAGTTATCTGGTCATTACCGTCTCCCTTGTTCCAGACATAGGTGTCGCTACCGGCCCAACCATCAAGAAAATCGTCGCCCTTGCCGCCCTCGATCGTGTCATTCAGGTTGGACGCGGTGATGCTGTCGGAACGATCGGTCCCGCGATACCAGGCGTTCTGCTGGATCTGCGCCCTGTTCCAGGACTCGCCATTGGCGAACTTGATCTCGTCGATACTGGGCGCGTACCTGTTCCAGTCGCTGTCGAACGGAAAGAAATTGGTGAAATCGATATACTCGCCCGTCGCCTTCACGGTTAGAACGAGATGCCAGCCAACCCGCGCAAGCTGGATGTCGTTCGAATTGAGGTCGGTCAGAACCAGCCTGTCATGCTCAGTGAGCGAGTTGAATGAATCCGTGACGACATCATACCCATCGCCCTTGCCGTAAAGGATCGTATCATTGCCGCCGCTGATCTGGATGGAATCGTCGCCGCGCCCGCCGTAGATGACATCGTCGGATGGCGAATCGTTGATCTGATTGTCGTGACCATCGCCCTGATACGTGCTGGCACCCTTGATCTGCTCTCGGCTCCACTCCGTGCCGTCGGCGAAGCGCAGAACTTCGATGCCCCACCCCGAAAAGAAGCCCTCGACAGTCATCGACTTGCCCGTCTCGGTCACCTTGATCAGGAGGTTGTCGCCGATGCGTACGAAGCTGAGGTCAGCAGAGTTGAGATCGGTTAGCACCAGCTTGTCGCTGTCTGCCGCAGACCCGTAGTCCTTGATCCACAAATTTCCGTCGTGTTTTGCGTAGACGTAAATGTCACTGCCGTCGCGACCGTCGAGGACGTCGCCACCTCCGCCTCCGATAAAGACGTCCTGGCCAGTAGCACCATTAATGCCTTCCGCCTCCAGCGTTCCAAACAGGGCAGTGCCGTCCACGATATGGGTCGCAATGCTCCGAATGGTGTCGTCAGTTATGTTCGCCAAGTATGGCGTCACCGCCGCTGCATACGCCCCCCGGTCGCCTTCAAATGCGAAGTAGACCATCCCGTTTAGGCCGCTGAGAGCCTTGGTGAGATACGAGGTCTCCTGGCCGGCATCAAAGGAGGAAAGACGCACAATGAGATCAACGACCATTCCGACGTTACCAGGTGTATCCGGCAACGGATCCCCTGGCGCATGAACGCCCATATCAAGAAGGCTATAGTAAAAGTAGGGGTTATCGAGCGCGGCGGACAAGTCGCTGGTACCACGCACATACGTGCTGGCAGCTACCTGCCCAAGGAAAAGAGTCTCGTAGACCTCGAACAGCGCTTGATACGCGCCCTCAAGTATGTCGCCTACGCGACCTGACGGCGGCGACGTCGTTGCCTCTTCTCCGAACTCCAGCCAACGATAACCTTCGCCGTAGAATTTCTCCAGGAAGGCCAAATGACGGGCATCGACGTATGGCCCGCGACTGCTTGAGTCAACATTATCCACTCCAGCCCAGCGCAGTAGTATCGCTTCGAATGCGACACGCATCTCGGCGCTGCTCATATTCGCCGCGCCGTCCGTAAGAGCAGTCCAATCTGAGAAAAACTCCCCATCGTTGGTTAGCTTATATGCGGTATTGTTGATCAACCCGGAGCCGGGAAGCTGTGGCAGATTAAGGACACCATCTGCCGGAACGAAGTCCGGCGTGTTGTCTGGTGCGGAGTCTTTTGGGTCTGTTTGAAAATAAACGGACTGCGCGGGACCTGTTGTCCCGTCGTCGCGGACAAACACAGCTTCATATCCGAGCCCATGCCCAGCGTTCGTGCCGGTGAGCTTATCTCGCTGCAGGGAAATCGACGTTATGCCGGCGCTCGATAGGGATTGCAGTTCGCCGGCATCCGACACTCCGTCCTGGTTCAGATCCCGCCACACTCGGAGCTTGCCAAAATCCGCATCCTGCGCGTCGATCTTTCCGTCCTGATTTGTATCCAGCTTCTCGAGGATCGCAAATCCGTCTTGGATTGTAGAGCCGAATAGCTCCAAGCCATTGTCGATCGTTCCATTGTCATTGGCATCGATCGCGAGTATGCCGTCGTTTGCAGAGACCCACCCTGTCCTTTCCGAAAAGCCGTCACCACCAAAATCGAAATGGACCGCAGAGCCGGCGAGGGTCGACAGCTGGATGCCGTCGCCATCGAGATCAAGCACAATCGGATCATGCAACGCACGGTGAAACGGGTTCGCTACAAAGCGATCCCAGCCAGACCCGATAGCGTTAAAGAAGTCCTTAAGGCTCTCTGGATCGAACAACTGTCCGGCAATGCCAAAAGCGAGCGCCGCAGGCACTATGCCGCCTGCAGCAAAGAAACAGCCGGCAATCAACACTTGCATGAACAGCTTCGCACAGGCGTCGGTAAGAGCCTTATGAGTATCGAAATTCGGATTTGCGTCGTAAGCGTTATAGAGGCGACCAATATTTAGTATCGAAAGACCGAAATCGAGGGCTAAGCCGGCTGCCGCAAAACGCGGCATGAACACTTCAATCTCCGCAGCAGTGGCGCCACCGGCGGCCCATGCACCAAATTCAGTAATAGCCCCCGTACCTGTCAATCCAGCATTGAGAAAGTTACCGAGAGCTACGGTGCTGCTGAGAATGTCCCCCTTATTGCCCAACTCAACAGCCTGCTTCAGGTTGTCAAATAGTTGGAAAGCGGTATTTTCGAAGTTTAGAAACACTGTAGAGCTGGGCATTTGCTGGGCCTGCTTCTTAATTATTTGATTCGTTTACGTGACGTGTTGAACAACAACGACACGATCCCCAGCTCGACGTAGACAGCAAGATAGCTCGCCATCGAGACCGAGATCAGAACCGATTTGTAAGCCTGCCAAAACGCTGTTGGCGTAGACGCCGTCGTTATAGAGAAGGCGAAAATAACGAGCAGGAAGATGCCTAAGCTCATAGCTATCAAAGCAATGCGCTGCCCCACCGTTAGCGTCAGGTTCAATGTCGGCACAAAGTATCTCAGAGCGGCAACATGAAAGACCAGCATTACCGCCAGCGCTCCCGAGAGAGCCGTGGTTGCATCACCAACGAGGAACGACAGCGCAGTCCAAGATCCGGCAGCGGCGATCAAGTATATCAACAGTAACGATCGCATTTCCGAGCGGTACTTCTCGTTAAGCTCCCGAAAGACGTACATTGCCTTCACGCCCATAGTTACTCCACTTGGTACACTCGATATTCTTCATTCTTCCGACCCGAGCACGCTGAAGTCAGCTGCTTGTAGCCTTAGAGTGCAGGCTCGCCAGCCAAGCAGCCCCCCGTTGGCGTCCAACGAAGAACGGACGAGTTGGGCGAGTCGACGCTCGGCACGATTGATCGGCAGCTTCGTTTCGCATCGACGATTCGAGTGCGCTCAGCAGAGATGCCCGGCACGAGGTGCAGCGCTGCGATGCACTTCTGTGTCCGCGCGATTCTCCATCCGCCCCTCTCTCGCTCAAATGCGAAATCAACTCCACAATGTAGTTGATAAAAGACGCGTCCATACGTTGCAAGCCACTCCTCAAGCCGCGAGATGACGCATGCGACTCGTTTGCGGCAAGTCTCGGTAGAGACTGCTGAGCATCGCAGCTCAAAAAAACGCTACTGATTCGAGGCAGATGGTGCACGGGTATGATCAAGCTCTCTCACCGGAAATTTCAAACCAGCCCAGCACTGCGACAGTTCAGCGCATGCCGACATCTCCCAGCCGCTGGGTCACATTTCGATCCGTTGAGGGAAGGACGCTATTTTTTCGAGTCGTCGACTCGAATTGAACCGGAACGGTGATCAAGCTTTAAAGGCTTTGCGCTATAAGAGCCGGCGCTTCTCCGTACATAGAGGTAATGCCGTTGACATTCATAAGAGCGAAGGTTCCGGTCTCGATTTTGCTTGCGACCATTGGCTTTGTCGTTTTTGGACTGCTCGATCTACTGACTGAAAGGCTTTTCAGTCAGTTCATTTCTGGCTCCCTGTTACCCACATTTCTATCGGCTCTCTTGGGAGGACTCATAGGGTATGCGCTCGGCTGGCGTATTGTTAGAAAGTATGGACTGCCGCTCAGCGCAACACCGTACGACGTAGACGCAGCCTCCTACGCAAGGAAAGAAAACATCTCATAATGGCATTATCGCCATGATGGTGACGGTTTCCATGAAGCAAGGGATCAACAAGATTCTGAGAAGCCTCCGGGGCAGACCCAACTAGCCGTGTGTGGGCTGCTTCGCTGAGTTACAGCGGTATCACGTATCTCGGGGTATCTCAGACGGCCTTGGCGCAGCTAAGCCGTGCAATTTGACTTTCATTGTAACTCTTTTGACGCGCCGATTGGCGACTCCGGTCTAATCGCCATCGTCCTTTATACCTATGGCGTGCGCACTTGGCGAACGCGTATTCACTTCGCATCGGTCCCGGCAGCCGGTTACGACGCGATTGTGCGTATTGCTGACAGCCGTTACCGCCGCGCGACGATAAGAGAAAGCGCCGCTGATCTCCTACGGGATTGGCATCACTGCGCGCGCTCTGAAGTCACCTGCTGATTTATCGATATTTTCTGACAGCGGGAGTGATAGCGGCTCGATGATCGCGGTATGCTCGCCGAATATCCCGCGGATTTGAAGACTTATCGCCTTGTACACCTCGAAGCGCGGCTTCACGAAAACGAGGTCTGGACATTGCCGCCTGGCTGTCTCGGAAGGCATCGCCGACCGCACCCCGAACTTGCGGGCTTCATAGCTCGCGGCGGCTACCACGCCGCGCTCGGCCGAGCCTCCGACCGCAACCGGCCTTCCGCGCAGTTCCGGATTGTCCCGCTGCTCGACGGACGCATAGAAGGCGTCCATATCGATATGGATGATTTTGCGCTGGCAAGCCGCAGTGGCGTCATGATCCGGATCGGATGGTGGCATCGCCGCAGGATACGAAATCCGGATCCACAAGTCTGCAGGTCGAAGCATGAATGTCGCGTGGGCATAAACGCGCGCCGCGGCAACGAGGGGTTCCTGGCGATTTGCCGGCCATCTAAGGACGTGGCGCCGCTTCAGGACCCGATTCCGTCGACGACAGCGATCCCCGGTCAACCCGCTGCGAGGAAAAGTGCTAGGAGTCCGCTCGCGGGTCTTTCTTTTCGCCGGTTGCTACGATCTTCAGAGCGCCGTCAGGAAGCGCTGCAGCGCCTTCGCCTCCTCCCACGGCGCGCGCATCCAGGTGTCATATTCCTCGGTCGTCGTCAGGATCACCGGCATCGCCTGCGGGTGGACGCGCTTCACCTCGGCGTTCGGATCGCAGGTTAGGAAGCCGAAGAGATCCGCGGTGACTTCGCGCTCCTTCGCCTTGCGCACGCTGGTCCAGTTCGTCGACAAGCCGCCAAACGCCAGCGGCCGGCTCACGTCGGGCGCAAACCACACCGGCACTTTCTTGAATGGATTGGAGACGCCTGGTGCGTGTCCGTGTCGACGGCGGCGGGACAGGTTGGCATACATGCGCGCATTCTGATCGATGCCGGCGGACGCGCGGCCCCGATTGCGCGACGCCTCGGTGCACAGCACATCAGGCATGACCATCTCTCCTGCGGTTGAATCCACGGGCAGTCGTTCGGCGGCAACGGCCTAACCATAGAGGCCGTCGAAGACGGATGGTGGTACAGCGCGCCGCTGCCCGAGAACCGCCGCGTTATCGCGTTCCACACCGATGCGAACCTGACGAGCACTGGAATCGCGCGCAATCGCGACGCAATGTTTCGTTACATGACATCCACCAGGCATCTTCGTGAACTGCTGGCCTCAGTGAAGTTCGCACCGTATAAGCACTCCGGTTTCACAGCAGCGCATAGCGCGCACCTCACTCGCTGCACTGGCGAGTGGTGGCTCGCAGCCCGCGACGCCGCTCTCAGCTTCGATCCACTGTCATCGCCAGGGTTACTCAACGCATTATATACGGTGCTTGCTGCCGCGGAGACTGCGGAACACTACCTATCGAACGTACCCAACGTATTGTCGGACTACGAGCGAACGATCGCCGATATTCGACACGCTTACACCGAGCGGCTTGCCTTCTGGTACGGCTCGGAGACGCGGTGGCGAGACCGCTCATTCTGGCGCTGCCGCGTTAAGGCCGCCGATGACACCATAGGTGTTCCGGCAGACAACGTGGGCACCTCCGGCGGCCGCCAATAACGCAAGCTTTCTCGTCCCGGGCCACGCGGTCTCCGAGAAAGGCGGGTCCTGTCAGCGATTGTTTCCAGCGTTGCTGCTGCTGAGCCTGATCTCTTCGACGTCCTCGGCGGTCGGCTTGGATTTCGAAGGATACTTCTTGCGGATGCGTCGGGCCATCTCACCGATCCTATCCTCGCGCGACACGGCGGCGTCGATCAGAAGAGCCGTCGCACGTCGGATGTCCGAAGGAGACTTGATACCCGTGATCCAATTCGGCTCCGCCGTGGCAGGATCGACACCATCGAGCATCCGTTCGAGGAAGCCCGGCTCGAACTGGCGAATCGCATGGAAAAAGAGATGGGCGTCACGCCAGGAACTCGGATGCGAGTTTGAGAGCTTTTGCGACACGGGAGAGACGAGCGGCTCCAGGACGGAGAGAACGAGGTCCGGCCGAGACTCGACAAGCAGCAACAGAATGATAGCGCCGGATTCTCGCCGCACGAGACAAGCGAGCTCGATGCGACCCCCCACATGGGCGGTAGGACGATCTACACTTTCACACCGCCAGCAGATAATCCGGAAGTCCCTTAGGGCGCCTCCACTAAGGAGCTCAACGCGCACGTCCTTACTCGCATGGCTTAAGGCGGGCTTCCTGCGTTCTTCGGCGGGAGATTTTCCCAACACTGATGCTGTATTACTCACAGGTTGCAGTGCGCAAGGGACGCTCGCATGCTATATCGATACCGAATCCGGCAGGAGAATGCATGGCCGACACTGAAGTCGAAGACGACGATGATTCCGGGCAACTACCGCCGGTCCAAACCCTGTTTACCGAAGACGGATTGTATCGCGAACGGCATCTGGAAGGTGATTGGTCGTACGTAAAGCGGCTAATCGGCGGTCCTGATCTGCAATTCGACGCGCACTGCGTCTATTGCAAAGAGAGAAGCACGTTCAAAGAGCGTGTGACGAGAGGCGCAGGATCTGGCAGAAGCCCGCCCGACGATAAAACGTACCTCAATGATCGGATGTTTTCGCTGACGTTTTATTGCCAGCGTAATGAGAAGCATTCGTACTTCTACATCTTCGAGGTCAAAAGGCAGACCCTCCAAAAGATCGGGCAATCACCATCCGTTGCCGAGCTGGCTTTCCCGCAGCTTGATGCCTACGAACCCATTCTGGATCGGGCTTACCTGAAGGAACTGAAGATCGCATTGGGCCTGTTCTCGCACGATGTTGGCGCCGGTTCTTTCGTCTACTTGCGGCGGGTATTCGAAAAGCTCATCCATGATGAAGCCGACGCAGCTCGTGCCGCCGGGGAAGCTCTTGCCGGCTTCGATGGAATGCCGCTCGATCAAAAAATTGAAGCCCTTCAACATCGGTTGCCGCCTGCATTGGTGAAATACAAACTTGCCTATGGCGTGCTGAGCGCGGGCGTTCACACGCTCGATGAAAAGACTTGCAAACGATATTTTCCAGTCCTGCAGGAAATCATTATGGTCATTCTGGACGAACACTTGGCCGCACGAAGCAAGCGCCTAGCTTTGGAGCGATTGGACGCTGCATTCAACAAGGTTCACGCCGAGGTCAAGACGAAGGCGAAGAAGTAGCCATAGTTTCCCCGACTAAGCGATTTCAATGATTGTCCTCGCGCGCTAGGGCGGGAACGTTCCGCCAACGCGACAGCACACTTAATAGGTGCCTCCCTTACCTTCTTTTGCGTGAGCATGGCGCGATCACGCGATTTTTGGAGCAGCTCGGAAAGGGCATAGCGTGCCACGGAACGGGAGATAGGGAGGATAGGATGGCAGAACCGGACAAGGTCAAAGCGGAAGAAATTAAGCAACGCCAGACGCTGCTCTTCGAAGCTTTCGGTCATGACGGGATCTACGGCGGACGAACCTTCGGCCCGGTCTTTGAAGCGGAGAAAAAGATCGGGGGGTGTTCAATGACACCTACTACGGCGCGCGCATCCTGACGGAGTGCTTTCTCGATTTCTTCGGACAGACGCTGCTGGAGCAAATCGAACTCAACAACAAGATAGGCTGGCCACAGGCGGAGCAGAACTATGCCACCTGCGTCCTGATGTATCTAACGATGTTCCGCAGCGTGCGGGCGTCAGATGTCGTCGCCAGCCACGCATATCCTTCACTCTCGATGAACCCCAACGATAGCGTTGCGCGCAGCCGAACCTGGACCGTCGCGATCCCTGATTCCCGGAATCCGCCCCGGCGGTTAGACCGGGACGGTGAGTGAGTTATGACAGAAGTGGTTGCGGGGATAGGATTTGAACCTATGACCTTCAGGTTATGAGCCTGACGAGCTACCGGGCTGCTCCACCCCGCGTTAAACCGTTGCGTGCCTTGCAGAAAGGGTGCCTGAGCCGGCCGGCCAACGCTTTTCAACGGCGCCGATCGATCCGTCCGGGGGCTTCCTGAGAAGGCGACCCGGGCCGAGGCCATCGGGTGCGGGGCGTATGTATCAACGTGAGCCCGGTTTGGAAAGCCCCGGATGCGGGTTTTTGAGGATTTTGTGACGTCGAAATCGCCGGCTGTCCCGGCTCGATTTACCGCCGGGAACCGGACCTTGCCAGACCGCGCGCAAAAGCGGAGCTTGGCGCGCAACAAATACGTCAAGAAAACGTCATCCGAGGGGGAAATGCCATGGACCGGCCATTGAAGAGCCCGGGGCTGCATGGGCTTGAGGAGGCCTTTCATCGCCAGTTCGAGCTGTCGCGCAGCGAGCCGGCGCCGACATTGCAGGCACGGCTCGACCGGCTGCGTCGCCTGCGCGCTGCGCTGACCGAGAATGAGGCGCGATTCGAGGCGGCGATCTCGGCCGATTTCGGCCACCGCTCCACCGTCGAGACCGCGATCGCCGAGACCATGCTGGTGCTCGGCGAGATCAAGCACGCGGCCAAGCACCTCAAGGGCTGGATGGCGCCGCGGAAGGTCCCGACCACGGTCCAGTTCGCGCCGGCCAGAAACCGGCTGATGCCGCAGCCGCTCGGCGTGGTCGGCATCATCGCGCCGTGGAATTATCCGCTGCAGCTGACCCTGGCGCCCGCGGTCGCCGCGATCGCGGCCGGCAACCGCGCCATCATCAAGCCGAGCGAGCTGGTGCCGCGCTTCGCCGAGCTGCTGGTGGAGACGATCGCCAAGAAATTCGACGTCACCGAGCTCGTGGTCACCGACATCGACGACGAAATCGCAAGGGCGTTTGCCGCACTGCCGTTCGATCATCTGATCTTCACCGGCTCGACCCGCGTCGGCCGGCTGGTGGCCGAAGCCTGTGGCCGCAATTTGACGCCGGTGACGCTCGAGCTCGGCGGCAAGTCGCCCGTGATCGTCGACGGCTCCGCCGACATCGACGAAGCCGCGCAGCGCATCGCCTATGGCAAGCTGCTCAATGCCGGCCAGACCTGCATCGCGCCCGATTACGTGCTGGTGCCGCAGGCCGCGATGCAACCCTTCGCGATGCGGCTGCAGGGTCACATGCAGCACATGTTCGGTACCGATCCCGGTAACGTCGATTACACGTCGATCGTCTCGGATCGGCACTATGCACGGCTCGAGGGGCTGGTCGCCGACGCCGCCGCGAAAGGCGCGACCATCATGCAGCCCGCAGCGCCGAACGACTGCGAGTGGAAGGCGGGGCGCAAATTTCCGCCGACCGTGATCGTCGACGCGAGGCCGCACATGACGGTGATGCAGGAGGAGGTCTTCGGGCCGCTGTTGCCGGTCATCGGCGTGCGCGATGCGGCGGAGGCGATCGCCTTCGTCAATGGGCGCGATCGCCCACTGGCGCTGTACTGGTTCGGCACCGACAGCGCCGCCCGCGATGCGGTGCTGGCGCGCACGGTGTCCGGCGGCGTCACCGTCAATGACTGCCTGTTCCACTTCGCGCAGGCCTATCAACCGATGGGCGGCGTCGGCGCCTCCGGCACGGGCGCCTATCACGGCGAGTGGGGATTCAAGACGCTGACCAAATTCAAGCCGGTGTTCTACCGCTCGCGCTTCAACCGGCTTGCCGATCTCTATCCGCCCTATGGCGCGAAGGTCGCGCGGCTGGAGAAGCTGATGCGGATGTTGTCATAGAAGTGCTGTCGTTCCGGGGCGCGAAGCGAACCACAGATGCGCAATTGCGCATCAGGGAACCTCGAGATTCCGGGTTCGATGCTGACGCATCGCCCCGGAATGACAAATAGGAAATGGGGGAAACGTGACTGACACATTCGATTTCGTCGTGATAGGCGCAGGCTCCGGCGGCTGCGCGGTGGCTGGGCGGCTGTCGGAGGATCCGGCGACGTCGGTGGCGCTGCTCGATGCCGGCGGCACCAACGACAATTGGGTCGTCACCACGCCCGGCGCGCTGGTGCTGATGGTCGCGGGCACCGTCAACAACTGGGCCTTCAACACGGTGCCGCAGAAGGGGCTCAATGGCCGCATCGGCTACCAGCCGCGCGGCAAGGGGCTCGGCGGCTCCTCGGCGATCAACGCGATGGTCTACATCCGCGGCCATCGCGCCGACTACGACCACTGGGCCGCGCTCGGCAATGCCGGCTGGGCGTTCGCCGACGTGCTGCCCTATTTCAAGCGCTCGGAAGACAATTCCGATTTCGACGACGAGTATCACGGCAAGGGCGGCCCGCTCGCCGTCAACAAGCTGCGCTCCGGCAATCCGATCCAGCAGACCTTCCTGCAGGCGGCGCAGGAGGCGCAATTCCGCATCCGCGAGGATTTCAATGCCGAGGACCATGAGGGCCTCGGCATCTACCAGGTGACGCAACGCAACGGCGAGCGCTGGAGCGCGGCACGCGCCTATGTGCATCCGCATATCGGCAGGCGTCCCAACCTTCGCGTCGAGACCAATGCGCACGCGACGCGCATCCTGTTCGAGGGCAAGCGCGCGGTCGGCGTCGAATACCGGCAGGGCAAGGAGCTGAAGCAAATCCGCGCGCGGCGCGAAGTCCTGCTTGCCGCCGGCGCGTTCCAGTCGCCGCAGCTGTTGATGCTGTCGGGCATCGGCGATGCCGCGGCGCTCGGCAAGCACGGCCTCGCCAGCGTGCATCATCTGCCCGGCGTCGGCCAAAACCTGCAGGACCATCCCGATTTCATCTTCGGCTACATGTCCGACAATCCGAACTTCGCCGGCATCTCGCTGAAGGGCATGCCGCGGCTCGTCCGCGCCATCATGCAATATCGGCGCGAGCGCCGCGGCCCCCTCACCTCGAACTTCGCCGAATGCGGCGGCTTCCTGAAGACGCGGCCCGATCTCGACATCCCCGACATCCAGCTGCATTTCGGCATGGCGATGGTCGACGACCACGGCCGCAAGCGCCACGGCGGCACCGGCTTCTCCTGCCATGTCTGCCTGCTCCGGCCGAAGAGCCGTGGCAGCGTCGCGCTGGCCGGCAGCGACCCGATGCAGGCGCCGCTGATCGACCCGAACTTCCTCGGCGAGGAGGCCGATCTGGAATCGATGGTCGCGGGCTACAAGACCACACGACGGCTGATGGAGGCGCCGGCGCTGCGCGCCCTGCAGCAGAAGGATGTATTCACATCCGACGTCCGCACCGACGACGACATCCGCAGCATCCTGCGCGAGCGCGTCGACACCGTCTATCACCCGGTCGGCACCTGCAAGATGGGCACCGCCGACCCGCTCGCGGTGGTCGATCCGAAGCTGCGCGTGCACGGGCTCGAAGGCCTGCGCGTGGTCGACGCCTCCATCATGCCGACCCTGATCGGCGGCAACACCAATGCACCGACCATCATGATCGGCGAGAAGGCCGCCGACATGATCAGGGCGGAGATGCGGGCGGGGTGACCAATGCGTAGGGTGGGCGCGGCGCAAGAGCGCCTTTGCCCACCCTATGAGACTGCCGTCGCAGGGCCGCACGGCCAAAATATCGAAAACAACCCCATGCAAAGGACCGGGGGCTGCCGGCTTCGACACGACGACTTGACTCGTCGGCCAAATCAGCGGCATTATTCTATTATCCAGAAACCGCGCCGGCTGCCCCGGGCCGTGCTCGTGACTTGATGCGTTGGAATCGTAGCCCGGATGAAGCGAAGCGTAATCCGGGACCTTCACGCATGCTTCCCGGATTTCGCTGCGCTTCATCCGGGCTACGCACTGATGTGAAACGAGATGGATTGCCGGGTCAAGCCCGGCAATGACGGTCCCTCAATTCAACAGAAACCCGCCATCCACCGTCACCACCGTCCCGGTCATGTAGCGCGAGGCGTTGGAGGCGAGCAGCATGATCGCACCGTCGAGATCGGACTCGGCGCCGACCCGGCGCTGCGGGATGCGCTTGGCGAGCCGCTCGCCTGCCGGCGTCGACCAGAAATCGTGGTTCATCTCGGTATCGATATAGCCCGGCGCCAGCGCGTTGACGCGGATGTTGTTGCCGGCGAGCTCCAGCGCCATCGCCTTGGTGCCCTGGATCATGCCGGCCTTGGAGATCGCATAGGGCGACACCGCCTTGAGCACGCCCTGTCCGAGCACGGACGCGACGTTGATGATATTGCCCGGCTGCTTGCGCGCCATCATGCGCCGCGCAAGTTCGGTGGCGAGGAAGTAGGCGCCCTTCAGATTAGCGCCAATCACGGCGTCCCAATCCGCCTCGGTCTGCTCGGTCGCGAGCTTCTCGATCGCGATGCCGGCATTGTTGATCAGGACCGTGACCGGACCGAGCGCGGCTTCCGCGACGTCGAGCGCTTTCGCGATGCCGGAAGTATCCGCGACGTCCATCTGCACCGCGGCAGCGCGGCCGCCCCTGGCCTTGATCTCCTCCTCGAGGCTTTTCAGCTTCGCGGTCTGGCGCGCGGCCAGCACCACCGCGGCGCCATGTGCCGCCAGCACGCGGGCGAATTGCCGCCCGAGCCCCTGCGAGGCGCCGGTGATGAGGATGATTTCTTTACTGACATCGAATAGGTCGGACATCGACAGGTTCCCGGATTGAAGCGGACGAGTGATAGCGACAATTGTCCTTGATGTAAGCAGGTTTGATCAACCAGGGGACAGTAGGAGATTGGGGCAGGAATTCCTCATCCATGAATCTCTTCGACTTGGCCGTCATCCTCGGATTGATGTTCGCAGTGGTGACCGGCTTCACGACCGGCCTGCTGCGCAGCGCGGTCACCATCCTGGCCTATCTCGTCGCCATGCCGCTTGCAGTCGCCGCGTTGGCGATGATCGGGCCCCACATCGCGACGCTGCCGTCGTCGCCGTTTCCGCCCAATGGCGTGCTGCTGTTCGGCCTCTTTCTCCTGATTGGCGTCATCCTCGGAAAGATGGCGCGGACGATGCTCGACGACACCATCGGCTCGGAGATCGGGATCGGCGACCGCCTCGGCGGCGCGCTGCTCGGCGCCATCAGGGTCGGCCTCGTCGTGACCACGCTGGTGCTGGTGTTCGATCAGCTGGTGCCGCTCGCCAGACAGCCGCAATTCCTCAACGGATCGCAATTGCGGCCGTTGTTCTCCGCGGCCGGACAGGCCGGATTCCGGTCGCTGCCGCCCGAAGCCACCATGGCGATCGAGCGGCTGCGGCGCGAGCAACGCATCTAGCCCGCCGGCCCACCGCACTGTTCCTGTCCGGCATGCACTTATGCATTGCACGTCCCTTATCGGCGCCGCCGAGCTTGGCTAGACTGGTGCCATCAAACCTTTACAAACCGACCGATATCACAGGGAGTGAACCGTGGATCTTGGAATCAAAGGCCGCCGCGCCATCGTATGCGCATCGAGCAAGGGACTGGGCCGCGCCTGCGCGATCGCGCTCGCCAATGAGGGCGTGCACGTTACCCTGACGGCGCGCGGCGCCGAGGCGCTGAAGCAGACCGCCGACGAAATCCGCAAGGCGCACCCCGGCGTCACCGTCACCGAGATCGTCGGCGACATCACGACGGCGGCGGGACGCGAAGCCGTGCTCAAGGCCTGCCCCGAGCCCGACATCCTGATCAACAATGCCGGCGGCCCGCCGCCGGGCGATTTCCGCAACTGGACCCGCGACGACTGGATCAAGGCGATCGACGCCAACATGCTGACGCCGATCGAGCTGATCAAGGCGACCGTCGACGGCATGATGGCGCGCAAGTTCGGCCGCATCGTCAACATCACCTCGGCCGCGGTGAAGGCGCCGATCGAGATCCTCGGCCTGTCCAACGGCGCCCGCGCCGGCCTCACCGGCTTCGTCGCCGGCCTGTCGCGCAAGACCGTGATCAACAACGTCACCATCAACGGCCTGCTGCCGGGCCCGTTCGAGACCGACCGCCTGCGCGGCACCGCAAAGCCCGAGGCCGAGAAGCGCGGCATCTCGGCCGAGCAAGTCCTGGCCGAGCGCGCCAAGCTGAACCCCGCCGGCCGCTTCGGCGATCCCGACGAATTCGGCTATGCCTGCGCATTCCTGTGCGGCGCCAAGGCCGGCTTCATCACCGGGCAGAACCTGTTGCTCGACGGCGGTGCCTTCCCAGGTACGTTGTGAGAGCTGTTTGGTACGAACGGACCGGCGCGGCGCCGACGGTGCTTACCATCGGCGAGATGTCGACGCCTGACGCGGGCCCCGGTGAAGTCCGGGTTCGCCTCGAGGCGTCCGGCGTCAACCCGGCCGATGTCGGCCGCCGCAGCGGCAACTATCGCGCGATGGAATTCCCGCGCGTGATCCCGAACAGCGACGGCGCCGGAATCATCGACCAGGTCGGCGAAGGCGTCACGCGCTTTGCGGTCGGTGATCGCGTCTGGCTGTTCAACGGCCAGCGCAACGGCCGCGCCTTCGGCACCGCGGCCGAATACATCACGCTGGCCGACTATCTGGTGACGCCGCTGCCGCAGGACGTGTCGTTCGCAGCCGGAGCTACGCTCGGCATCCCCTGCATGACCGCGTGGTGCGCGCTGTTCGCCGACGGTCCGATCTCCGGACAAACGGTGCTGGTCACCGGCGGCGCCGGCGCAGTCGGCCACTATGCCGTGCAATTGGCAAAGTGGGGCGGCGCGCGCGTAATCGCGACGGTGAGCTCGCAAGTCAAGGACGTCGAGGCGCGGCTCGCCGGCGCCGACTCCGTCGTCAACTACCGGACCGAGGATGTCGTCTCGAAGGTGATGGCCTTCACCGAGAACCGCGGTGTCGACCGCGTGATCGACGTCGATTTCGGCGGCAATCTCGCGACCACGCTGAAGATCATGGCGATGAACTCGACGATCGCGGTCTACGCCACCAACGGCAACCGCACGCCGACACTGCCGGTGCGCGAATTGATGGAGAAATGCATCACCGTGCGCTCGCTGGTGCTGTTCGCGCTGCCGCCGCCGCTGCTCGCGGCCGCGCAGGCCGACATCACCCAATGGCTGGCGTCGGGCACCCGCGTGCACAATATCGCCGGGCAATTCGCACTCGCCGAGACCGCCGACGCCCATCTCGCCGTCGAGAAGGGCGACAAGATCGGCACCGTGATCGTCGACTGCGCGCGTTAATCTTCGCCCTCCCCCCGTACGCGGTAGGGCAATCGCATATGGCCGTTTGAGGCGATCGGAGTTCCCACAAACTCGTCATGCCCGGGCTTGTCCCGGGCATCCACGTCTTCGTTTCCACGCGAAGAAAAGACGTGGATGGCCGGGACAAGTGTTTAGCCCGGACAGATCACTGACGGGTGTTCGGAGACATAGCTGACACATCAACATTGGCTGGATTGGTCCGATTCGGGAGGCCGTCCATGCCTTGGAGTGAGGTGTCAGTGATGGATCAGCGCCATGAGTTTGTGCGGCTTGCTTTGCAAGAGGGGGCCAACCGGCGCGAGCTCTGCCGTCGGTTCAACATCAGCCCTGACGTCGGCTACAAGTGGCTGCGGCGCTGGCAGGCCGGCGATCGGGAGCTGGCCGACCGTTCCCGGTGCCCGCATGCGATGCCCAAGCGCAGCGAGGCCGCGGTCGAGGCAGGGGTCCTGGCTGTGCGCGACAAGCATCCGGCTTGGGGAGCACGCAAGATCGCCCACTGCCTGAAGCGGAGCGGGCAGACGGTGCCTGTGCCGTCGACGGTGCACCGGATCCTGTGCCGGAACGGGCGGGTCAAACCGAGCGAGAATGCACCGCCAAATCCAGGGCATCGCTTCGAGAAGGAGGCTCCCAATCTGCTGTGGCAGATGGACTTCAAGGGCCACCTGCCGCTCGCCAACGGGACGCGGTGTCATCCGCTGACGGTCGTCGACGATCACTCGCGCTATGTGCTGTGCCTGAAGGCCTGCGCCGACGAGCAGCGTCTCACCGTGCAGGACCACCTGACGACGACGTTCCGCTGCTACGGCCTGCCGGAGGCGTTCTACACCGACAACGGCTCACCCTGGGGCGATACGTCCGGCATTCGCTGGACCGGACTGAAGGTGTGGCTGCTCAAGCTGGGCGTCAGGGTCGTGCATGCCAGGCCTTGCCACCCGCAGGCCCGCGGCAAGAACGAACGCTTCCATCGCACCCTGAAGGCCGAGGTCTTTGCAATGCGCCGCTTCCGCACCCTCCCGGAAGTCCAGCGTGCCTTCGATGCCTGGCGGCCGGTCTACAATCTGCAGCGTCCCCACCAGGGCCTCGATATGCACGTTCCCGCCGATCGCTTCCGACCGAGTATCCGTGCCATGCCGGCCCGCGTCCCGAACGTCGAATACGACAGCGGCGAGATCGTGCGCAGGGTCTCATCGACGAGACCCTACATCTCCTTCAAGGGACGCTTCTGGAAGGTTCCACAGGCCTTCGCGCGCGAACAGCTTGCCATCCGGCCGCTGGATCGCGACGGTCACTACGGAATCTTCTTCGCCAGCTGGCAGGTCGCATCGATCGACTTGACCAATGGCCAACCTGTCAGTGATGTGTCCGAACAGGTGTCAGCCATGTCTCCGGACTAAACAACAAGCCCGGCCATGACGGCGCGGAAGAATCGGTTCATTCCATATGCGATTGCCCTGCCGCGTGCGGGGCGCGGTCAGGTGAACAATGCGGCTGCTTAGTGGATCGGCGTGATGCGTTCGTCGCTCGGCCCCAAGCCAAACTCGTCGAGTCCTTCAGCCAGGAGATCGCCGAGCATCGGCTCGCCCAACAGATAGTTGGCGACATGGCCGGTGCGTCCGCGCGCCGCCTCGCGGCGGAGATCGGCCCATTCCTCGATCGTGCCGTCGCCGCGGCCAAGCCGCATCAGGGCGACGAGGTCGACCTGCTCGTCCTCGCTGAGCGCGTTGATGAAGCCGGTGATCTCGCGCGCCACCGGATCCCTGCCGTCATCCTCCAGCACATCGATCATGTCGTCGTCGGCGCCGTTCGAGCCGGAGTCGGGATCGACGAGCCCCTCCTTGACGTCGAATTCGCGCGCCTTCTCGATCAAGAAGCCGACCTTTTCAGGGGAGATTGCGAGTTCCGGCATTGCACACTCCTTCGTCCAACGAGGCGGTAACGCAGGAGGCGCCGACTTGATCCATTGCGTCGGCGTGCGGAAACCCGCATGGTCCGGCAAGAGCAACAAAAAAATAGAGGACACGCCGCATGCACTGGACCGTTGGCAAGGTCAGGATCACCAAAGTCGTCGAGTTCGAGACCGTCGGCAGCACCCGCTTCATCCTGCCGCTGGCCGGCCGGGAGGAGATCCAGAGCCTGCCCTGGCTGATCCCGCATTTCGCCAACGAGGAGGGCCGGCTGAAAATGTCGATCCATTCGCTGCTAGTGGAAACGCCGGAGCACCGCATCATCGTCGACACCGGGCTCGGCAACGACAAGCAGGGCCGCAACGTGCCGACCTGGAACAACCGCAGCGATCCGTTCCTGGAGAAGCTGACCGCCGCCGGATTTGCGCCAGACAGCATCGACACCGTGCTGTGCACGCATCTGCATGTCGACCATGTCGGCTGGAACACCAAACTCGTCGGCGGCAAATGGGTGCCGACCTTCGCCAATGCGCGCTACGTCTTCGGCAAGACCGAATACGAGCACTGGCGTGACCATAGCGACGATCCCGCGCATGCCGCCGTGTTCGCCGATTCCGTGAAGCCGATCGCGGATGCCGGCAAGGCCGAACTGGTGCCGAGCGACCACCGGCTGACCGAGGAGATCACGCTGATCCCGACGCCGGGACACAGCCCCGGCCATATGAGCATCCACATCAGGTCCGGCGGCGAGGAAGGCCTCTTGACCGGCGACGTCGCGCATCATCCCTGCCAGATGTACCACCTCGACTGGTCGTCGACCGCGGACTCCGATCAGAAGCAATCGGCCGCCACGCGGCACGAATTGTTCTCGCGCTTTGCCGATACGCCCACGCTGGTGATCGGCGGGCATTTCAATGCCGGCCACATCAGGCGCGACGGCGACGCCTTCAGGTTTATCGCGCTGGGCTGATTGGACCGAAATGGCCTTGAAATAAGGCTTGGCAGCAATGCAGCGCGCTCAGGGCGGTTGAATTTCCCGGCGCGCTGTTCCATGAAGCGTTTCGAGGTATACCAGTAACAATCCTCAGGACATCGTAGGGAGTGATCAACATGAAGCTTGTTCGTTATGGCGAAAAGGGTGCGGAAAAGCCCGGTCTGATCGACAAATCCGGCCAGCTCCGCGACCTCTCGGCCCATCTGAAGGACCTGACCGGCGACGCCTACACGCCGGAATCGCTGAAGAAGCTTGCTGCCCTCGATCCCGCCTCCCTCCCCGCCGTCGCCGGCAAGCCGCGCTTCGGTGCACCCGTCACCGGCATCTCGAAATTCGTCGCGATCGGCCTGAACTATTCCGACCACGCCAAGGAAACCGGCAACCCGATCCCGTCCGAGCCGATCTTCTTCCTGAAGGCCAACACCGCACTGTCGGGCCCGAACGACGCGGTCGAGAAGCCGCGCGGTTCGACCAAGCTCGACTGGGAAGTCGAGATCGCCGCCATCATCGGCACCCGCGCCAAATATGTCTCGGAGGCCGACGCGCTGAACCACGTCGCCGGCTACTGCATCTGCAACGACGTCTCCGAGCGCAACTTCCAGATCGAGCGCCTCGGACAGTGGACCAAGGGCAAGTCGCACGACACGTTCGGCCCGGTCGGCCCGTGGCTCGCCACCAAGGATGAAATCGCCGACGTGCAGAAACTGTCGATGTGGCTCGACGTCAACGGCCAGCGCCGCCAGACCGGCACGACCTCGACCATGATCTTCACGATGGCGAAGTGCATCTCCTACGTCTCGCAGTTCATGACGCTGCTGCCCGGTGACATCGTCACGACCGGCACCCCGCCCGGCGTCGGCACCGGCATGAAGCCGCCGCAATATCTCAATGTCGGCGACGTCGTGACGCTCGGCATCGAAGGCCTCGGCGAGCAGCGCCAGGAAATCGTTGGGGCGTAAGCGCCCACGCTGTTCCTGAATTCGTCATGCCCGGGCTTGACCCGGGCATCCACGTCTTAGGTCTTCCACGGAGGCAAAGACATGGATGGCCGGGTCAAGCCCGGCCATGACAGGGGAAAGAGCCTTCGCAAGGAATTCCCCAATGAAACTCACCTTCTCTCCCGCCTCTCCGTTCGCCCGCAAGGTGCGCATCGCGGCGATCGAGCTCGGCCTGATCGACAAGATCGAGCTGGTGCCGGCGACCGTCGCACCGGGCACGGCCAATGACGAATATTCCAAGATCTCGCCGCTGAAGAAACTGCCGGTGCTGATCCTCGACCATGGCGACGTGATTCTGGATTCCTACGTCATCGTCGAATATCTCAACGAGTTCGGCGGCGGCCGGCTGATCCCGGGCTACGGCCCGCGGCGCTGGAAGCTGAAGACCGATCACTCGCTGCTCAATGGCATGCTCGATTCCATGCTGCTGTGCCGCTACGAGAAAATGGTGCGGCCGCAGGGCTCGCTGTGGCAGGCCTGGCACGACGATCACTGGAACAGGGCCTGGGCCGGCATGGCGCGGTTCGAGAACCGGCCGGACGTGCTGAACGGCTCGTCGTTCGATATCGCGCAGATCGGCCTCGTGTGCGTGCTCGGCTATGCCGATTTCCGCTTCGCCGATTGCGGCTGGCGCAAGGCCTATCCCAAGCTCGACGCCTTCTACCAGAAAATGCTGGAGCGGCCGTCGGTGAAGATCTCGGCGCCGCCGGCGGCGTAACCAAGGCAACAGCGGGGAGCATGTGACGCGCGAATGCCTCCCCGCCTCTCACCTCCCGGCGCAGGTCTTGTGCATCGCCGGCCGGGCTCAACCACGACCGGTCAATATCTCGCCGTCATTGTCGCGATCTCGACCTTGTGATGATGGCGGCGGCAGCCCGGTACGGCCAGCCCAAGGAAGGCCTTGCGGCGATGGATATCCTTGCCAACATCATCATTCCCGCCGTGCGCGACGCGAACTAGATTTTTTTGCGCGTTTTCCTCACGCGAACCGGACTCCACCTCGCTCGAAAGCGCTAACGCCAAGGAATCACCATGAGCCTGAAGTTTGCCGCCGGCGATCTCACCATTCATCGCATCGTCGAGCAGGAGACCACGTTCCTGCCCGCGCACGACATGCTGCCCGGACTGACGCCGGACGTGCTCGCCGAGAACCGCGGTTGGATGCAGGCCACCGGTGCACTCGACGACAGCGACACCTTGATCCTGGCGTTCCAGTCCTATGTCGTGAAGACGCCGCACCACACCATCCTGATCGACAGCTGTATCGGCAACGACAAGCCGCGGCCGGCGCGGCCGAAATGGAACATGAAGACCGACGACAACTATCTGCGCAGTCTGGCGTCAGCCGGCTTTTCGGTCGGTGACATCGACTATGTGATGTGCACGCATCTGCATGTCGATCATGTCGGCTGGAACACGCGGCTGGAGAACGGCCGCTGGGTGCCGACCTTTCCAAATGCGCGCTACGTGTTCGACAAGGCCGAGTTCGACTACTGGACCGAGAGCAACGCGAAGGCGGAAGTCCCGCCTTTCGTGGACAGCGTGCTGCCGGTGGTCGAGGCCAAGCGGGCCGAGATCGTCGGCCATGACTTTGCGATCGGCGACCACGCCCGCATCCTGCCGACGCCCGGCCACACGCCGGGCCACGTCGCCTTCGCCTTCGGCCGCGGCAAGGACGCTGCGGTCTTTTCGGGCGATCTGATGCACTCGCCGATCCAGACGCATTATCCGGAGCTGTCGGCGAAGTTCGATGTCGACCAGGCGCAAGCCGCAAAAGCGCGGCGCGGCTTCCTGGAGCGCTATTGCGACACCGACACGCTGTGCTGCCCCGCGCATTTCCCCTCGCCGTCGATTGGCAAGATCAGGCGGAAGGGCAGCGGGTTTGTGTGCGAAACGGTGTAGGCGACGCGGCTTGCGGCGCGGGGAGAGGTCGGATTGCATCGCAGATGCAATCCGGGTGAGGGGGTACAGGCCTAGCCAGCGACGTTACTCGCGGTGAAAGCCCCTCACCCCAGCCCTCTAAGAGCGAGCTTCGCTCGTCTCGACCCCGTAAGAACGGGGAGAGGGAGCAGATCGAGCCCGCCCTAATCGAACAGGCTCGGCGTGTGGTTCACGATCGCGCCTTCGATCTGCAGCATCTTCAGCTTGGTGACGACGCCGCCATTGGCCGAGAAGCCGCCCGGCTTGTTGCCCGCCGCCAGCACGCGATGGCAAGGCACCACGATCGGGCACGGGTTGCGGCCGAGCGCCTGGCCGACATCGCGTGACAGCTCGACCCCGCCGAGCTGCTTGGCGATGTCGCCATAGGTCATGGTCTTGCCCGGCGGAATTTTCCGCGCGATGTCGTAGACGCCGCGGTTGAACTCCGGCACGCCGTCGAGATCGAGCACGATGTCGGCAAGGTCGTTCGGCTTGCCGGCGAGCAGCTCGATCATACCGTCGATCGCGTGCTGCACCTCGGCCGGCGGCGCCGCCTCGGTGACCTCGCCGCCGCGCTGGAATATCCGTTTGCGGGTCTTCTCCTCAGTGCCCATCGGCAGCTGCACCCCGGTGACGCCGTGCTCGCCCCAGACGACGCCGCAGGCGCCGATCATGGTCTCGAAGATTGCAAAATGCTGGCCGGTCATGGCTCGCTCCAGATGTTCCCTTCAGCTCTCGCGTGAGCTTGCTGTTGATCCGGAATCTAGGCTTGGAGAATGTTGCTATCCACCCGAATTCCGTGGGAACTTCGGCCAAATCAACAACATCTCCTGCCCCTCCGCGAGCCCAAAATGCACAGCCTCCACGTCAACGGTTTCGACATGCCCTATCTCGATGTCGGAGAGGGCCTGCCGCTGGTCTGCGTGCACGGCTCGCTGTGCGACTTCCGGATCTGGTCGGCGGTGCTCGGCCCGCTGACGCGGCGGCACCGCGTGATCGCGGTCAGCCTGCGGCATTTCTTCCCGGCGCAGTGGGACGGCATCGGCGACACCTATTCGATCGCGCAGCACGTCGACGACGTGATCGCCTTTATCGAAAAATTCGACACCAGACCGGTCGACCTGATGGGGCATTCCCGCGGTGGCCATATCTGCTTCCGCGCCGCACAGCGCCGGCCGGACCTGTTACGCAAGCTGATCCTTGCCGAGCCTGGCGGCGAGCTCGACGAGACCCTCGACCCCGATTTCAAGCCGGGCCCCTCGCCGCTGGCGGCACGCTTCGCGGCATGCGCGGCGGAAATCGCCAAGGGCGATATCGACGGCGGCTTGCAGATCTTCATGGACGCGCTCGAAGGCCCCGGCGCGTGGAAACGGATTCCGGCAACCTCCAAGCAGCTGCTGCGCGACAATGCGACCACGCTGATCGGCCAGACCCGCGACCAGCGCCCGCCATTCTCGAAGGCGGACGCGGAGGCGATCAAGACGCCGACGCTGTTCATCGGCGGCGCCAACACCAAGGGCGTGCTGCCGAAGGTGCTGCACGCGCTCGCCGCCAATGTGAAGGGTTCGCGCATCGAGATGATCCCGGGCACCACGCATCCGATGTTCGAGCAGGCGCCGCAGCGCTATTGCGAGATCGTGCTGGAGTTTCTCTCCGCGTAAGCGATGCACCCTCTCCCCTTGTGGGAGAGGGTGGCGCGATGGCGCGCAGCGGCATCGTGCCGGGTGAGGGGTTCTCTCCGCGGAGGCGGACCCCTCACCCGCCACCGATGCGACGCATCGGTGGCGGCCTCTCCCACAAGGGGAGAGGCGAAGTAAGAAAGCTACTCTCTCACACCTTCCAGGCGCCGACCGGCTGGCGCACCGCGACGTTCAACCGGTTCCAGACGTTGATCGCCGCGATACCCAGCACCAGCGACGCAAGCTGCTGCTCGTCAAAATGCTTCGCGGCCTCGTCCCACACCGCGTCCGTCACCGGATCCTCGCGGTCGCTGAGCCGGGTCACCGCTTCGGTCAGCGCCAGCGCGGCGCGCTCTGCCTCGGTGAAATACGGCGCGTCGCGCCAGGCACCGACCGCGAACAGCCGCTCGTCGGTCTCGCCGGCACGCCGGGCGAGCTTTGGGTGCATATCGACGCAGACGCTGCAGCCATTGATCTGGCTGGCGCGCAGATGCACCAGTTCCAGCAGCTTTTCCGGCAATGCCGGCTTGGTGCTCTCGCTCAGCGCCTGCAAAGCCTTCATGGCCCCGGGAACAACCATCACCGGGTGGTTCATGCGGGCTTTCATCATGTCATTCTCCTGATTTGTCCTTTGACGCCGCTGCGCCGATCTGTTGTCACATCGGCGCAGTTTCGTTCGTCATGGCCATGACGGAGCGGACAAAGGGAATGTGACCGATGGACGAGAAAAATTCTCTCAGCGAACAGTTCGAGGCCAACCGGCCGCGCTTGCGGGCTGTGGCCTACCGCATGCTGGGCTCGACCGCCGAGGTCGACGATGCCGTGCAGGAAACCTGGCTGCGGCTCGGCCGCACCGACGCTGCTGCGGTCGACAATCTCGGGGGATGGCTGACCACGGTGATCGCGCGCATCTGCCTCGACATGCTGCGCTCGCGCAAATCGCGCCGCGAGGAGCCGATCGGCCCACATGTGCCGGAGCTGATCGCGGACAATCCGTCCGAGCGCGAGACCGAGATGGCCGATTCCGTCGGCGCCGCGCTGCTCGTGGTACTGGAAACGCTGGCGCCGGCCGAGCGGCTGGCTTTCGTGCTGCACGATATGTTCGCGGTGCCGTTCGAGGAGATCGCGCCGATCGTCGGCCGCACGCCGGCCGCCGCGCGGCAGCTCGCCAGCCGTGCCAGGCGTCGCGTGCAGGGTGCGCCGCCCGCACCGGATGCCGATCTCATCCGGCAGCGCGGCATCGTCGAGGCCTTTCTTGCCGCGTCCCGCAACGGCGATTTCGAAGGGCTGCTGGCCGTGCTGGCGCCCGACGTCGTGGTGCGCGCCGATCAGGCCGCACAGCGGCTCGGCTCGCTGCCGGTGATCCGCGGCGCCGCAGCGGTGGCCGAAAGCTTCAAGGGACGCGCACAGGCGGCGAAAGCCGCTCTGGTCGACGGCGGGATCGGCGTTGCCGTCATCTTCGGCGGCGCGCTGCGCATCGTGCTGCGGGTCACGGTCTCAGGCGACCGGATCGCGGCGATCGATGCGACCGCCGACGCCTCGGAGATCGAGACCTTCGATGTCGAGGTGCTTGAGCGCAGCTGACGCAGCTGGAGGCGGCAAAGTCGCAATGCTAGTGTCTCTCTGCATCTGCGCAGGGAGGACAATCATGAAACTGTCCATCAAATTGCTCGCGTCGGCCGGCCTGCTCGCCCTTGCCTCCTCCTCCGCCTTTGCCGCCGCAGACGAGAAGCTGCGTGCGGCCGCCGAGCAGGCCCAGCCGGCGGTGATCGAGAGCCTGCACGACATGGTGCTGATCGAGTCGGGCTCCGGCGATGTCGAAGGCCTGAAGAAGATGGCCGACTACACCGAGGCACGGCTGAAGGCGCTCGGCGCCAAGACCGAACGCCGCAAGACCACGAAGGGCGCCGGCGCCGACATGGTGATCGGCACCTTTGAGGGCACTGGCACGAAGAAGCTGATGCTGATCGCGCATATGGATACGGTGTATGAGCACGGCATTCTCGACACCCAGCCCTACAAGGTCGACGGCAACAGGATCTATGGACCCGGCATTGCCGACGACAAGGGCGGCATCGCCGTCATCCTGCATTCACTGAAGATCCTGAACGATGCAGGCTGGCGCGACTACGCCAAGCTCACGGTGTCGTTCAATCCGGATGAGGAGGTCGGCTCGATCGGCTCCGGCGAGATCATCGCCGAGCTCGCCGACCAGCACGACGTGGTGCTGTCCTTCGAGCCGACGGTGGCGCCGCCGGTCGCGAAAAATGAAAGCCTGCTGCTCGGCGCCAGCGGCACCGCCACCGGCACGATCGATGTGAAGGGCAAGGCCTCGCATGCCGGCGCCGCGCCGCAGCTCGGCCGCAACGCGCTGATCGAGCTCGCGCATCAATTGCTGCAGACCCAGGACGTTGCGAAATCGATTCCGGGCACGCAGCTGAACTGGACCACCGCGAAGGCCGGCACCGTGCGCAACCAGATCCCCGATCACGCCACCGCCGGCGCCGACATCCGCCTCACCATTCCCGACGGCGTGCAAAAGCTGCAGGCCGCGCTCGACGAGAAGGCGAAGAACAGACTGATCGCGGACACCGAGGTGACCGTGAAGGTCGTCGCGGGCCGTCCGCCCTTCGTCGCCGATGATCGCGGCCGCGCGCTCGCCAGACAGGGACAGGCGATCTACACCGAGCTCGGGCGCACGCTCGACATCGCGGAAATGACCGGCGGCGCGACCGACGCCGGCTACGCCGCGCGCAGCGGCAAGGCCGTCGTGGTCGAAAGCTTCGGCCTCGCCGGCTGGGGCTATCACGCCCGCGACGAATACATCGACACCAACTCGATCGTGCCGCGGCTCTATCTGATGATGCGGACGCTGATGGAGCTGGGCAAGGCGAAGTAGCGTTTCCGAAAAACTCGTCATGCCCGGGCTTGTCCCGGGCATCCGCGTCTCTGGTCCCGGCATCAAGAAAGACGCGGACGGCCGGCCCAAGCCCGGCCATCACGACGTTGGGACGGCTGCCGCAGCGCGGCCCAGTCAAAAACCGACCCATTCTCAATCGCTTAGCGTGGTCGCAAACCGGGGCCTTGACCGCTCCTGCAACCCGCAGTAGCCTCCTTTTCGAACACGGAATTCCGTATTCCAAGCTGGACGGTCGGTATGATCCCGTTGGACCCGCTTCCAAACCTCATCGACCAGGTTTACGGGCGATTGCTCGAAGCGATCATCGACCGCACGCTGCTGCCTGGCCAGCGCATCACCCAGAACGAACTTGCCGATCGGCTCGGCGTCTCGCGCCAGCCGATTTCGCACGCCCTGCATCTGTTGCATCGCCAGGGCCTCGTCGCGGAGAGCGGCAGACGCGGCTTCGAGGTGACGCAGCTCGATCCGCAGCGCATCCGCGAACTCTATGAAGTCCGCGGCGCCATCGATGCGCTGGCGGCACGGCTTGCCGCTACGCGTGTCAAGGAGGATGCCGCGGCACGTACGCAGCTCGAAGCCGCGCTCGAAGCCGGACGCGCGATTGACGACGGCACGCCGCTGGCGCGCCTGATCGCACTCGACGTCGATTTCCACAGCGCGATCTATCGCCTCGCCGGCAATTCCGCGATCGAGGAGATGATCGCGCCGCAATGGCCGCATATGCGCCGCTCGATGGCGACCGTGCTCGCCGAGCTCGATTACCGCGGCAGCGCCTGGACCGAGCACGAGACCATCGCCGCGCATGTTTTTTCCGGCAATGCCGCAGCGGCAGAAGCCGCGGCGCTGGCGCATGCGCAGACGGCAGGGCGGATGACCGAGGAGAAGCTGAGGGCAATCGACGTGGCGGCGTGACGTTCACGCCGTCGTTCCGGGGCGGTGCGGAGCACCGAACCACAGATGCGCAATTGCGCATCGGGGAACCTCGAGATTCCGGGTTCGATGCTCACGCATCGCCCCGGAATGACAATAACAACAGGAGGAAAGCACCATGAAACTGACCCAAGAGCAGGTCGAATTTTTCCATCGCGAAGGCTGGCTGTTTCTGCCCGAGCTGTTCAGCCAGGAAGAGGTCGATTTCCTCGCGCGCGAAGCAGTCTCGATCTATGACGCCAACCGCCCCGAGGTGTGGCGCGAGAAGAGCGGCGCGCCGCGCACGGCCTTCGCCGCGCATCTCTACAATGAGGCGTTCGGCACCCTCGGCGCGCATCCGCGCATGATCGACCCCATCGAGCAGCTGTTCGGCGAGAAGGTCTACATGCATCAGTTCAAGATCAACGCGAAGGCGGCCTTCACCGGCGACGTCTGGCAGTGGCACCAGGACTACGGCACCTGGAAGCGCGATGACGGCATGCCGGAGCCGCGCGCGATGAACATCGCGATCTTCCTCGACGAGGTGATGCCGATCAACGGCCCCTTGATGCTGGTGCCGCAGAGCCAGACCGCGGGCGATCTGAAAGCCTCGCACGATCTCGAAACCACATCCTATCCGCTGTGGACGCTGGACGAGGAAACCGTGACCCGCCTCGTGAAGCAGGGCGGCATCGTCGCGCCGACCGGCAAGCCCGGCGGCATGCTGATGTTCCACGGCAATCTGGTGCACGGATCGAGCGGCAACATCACGCCCTACCCGCGCAAGATCGTCTACCTGACGCTGAACGCGGTCTCGAATTACATCCGCACCCCGACGCGGCCCGACTACATTGCGCACCGCGACTTCACGCCGATCAAGACCGTCGCCGACGACGCGCTGCTGCGGCTCGCTCGTGCACCGCGGCAGGCGGCGGAGTAAAGTCTTCGACCGTCATTCCGGGGCGGTGCGTTAGCGTCGAACCGCAGATGCGCAATTGCGCATCGGGGAATCTCGAGGTTCCGGGTTCGCGTTTCACGCGCCCCGGAACGACCCTTTTTGTTTGGAAAGCATCATGAACCTGCATCACCTCCTCAAAAACCGCGCCGCCGCCGGCAAGCCGGTGCGCGTTGTCCTGATCGGCGCCGGAAAATTCGGCTCGATGTTCCTGTCGCAGGTGCCGCACACGCCGGGGCTTGAAGTGCCCGTGATCGTCGATCTCGACCGTGACCGCGCGCGCGAGGCGTGCCGCACCGTCGGCTGGGACGACGCGCGGATCAGCGCCACCACCTTCACCGACGACGGCGCGCGTGCGATCGCCGGCGGCGCATTCGATGTCGTGGTGGAAGCGACCGGCAATCCCGCCGTCGGCATCCGCCATGCCCGCGCGGCGATTGCCGCCGGCAAACATGTCGTGATGGTCAATGTCGAGGCCGATGTGCTGGCGGGGCCGCTGCTCGCCGAGGAGGCACGCAAGGCCGGCGTGGTCTATTCGCTGGCCTATGGCGACCAGCCGGCGCTGACGGCCGAGCTGGTCGACTGGGCCCGAGCGACAGGCTTCCGCGTCGTCGCCGCCGGCAAGGGCACGAAATACTTGCCGGCCTATCACGACGTCACGCCGGACGGTGTGTGGCAGCATTACGGGCTCACCGCCGGCGAGGCGCAATCCGCCGGCATGAATCCGCAGATGTTCAACTCCTTCCTCGACGGCACCAAATCCGCGATCGAGATGGCGGCGATCGCCAACGCCTGCACCCTCGAGGTGCCGTCGGAGGGATTGCTGTTTCCGCCCTGCGGCGTCGACGACCTGCCGCATGTGATGCGGCCGCGCGACAAGGGCGGCGTGCTGGAGAAATCCGGCATCGTCGAAGTGGTGTCCTCGCTGGAGCGCGACGGCCGTCCGGTGTTCCGCGATCTGCGCTGGGGCGTCTATGTGGTGCTGGAGGCGCCCAACGATTATGCCGCCGATTGCTTCAAGCAGTACGGCCTCAAGACCGACGCCTCCGGCCGCTATGCGGCGATGTACAAGCCGTATCATCTGATCGGGCTCGAGCTGAACATTTCCGTGCTGTCGGCGGCGCTGCGCAACGAGCCGACCGGGCAACCGCGCGGCTTCCGCGGCGACGTCGCAGCGGTGGCCAAGCGCAATCTGCGCGCCGGCGAGATGCTCGACGGCGAAGGCGGCTACACCGTGTGGGGCAAGCTGATGCCGGCCGCCGCCAGCCTCGCCGCCGGCGCATTGCCGATCGGGCTTGCCCATCGGGTGAAGCTGAAGAACGACGTCGCCCATGGCGCTGTCGTGCGCTGGAGCGATGTCGAGGTCGACGAGAGCAACGATACGATCAAGACGCGCAAGGCGATGGAAGTAGCATTCTCGCGGTAACGTCTTCGGTCGCTCCGCTCGCCGAAAGAGAGGGTGTGCCCTTCACCTCTCCCCGCCCTTTGCGGGGAGAGGTCGGATCGCCCCGGAGATGCGAAGCATCGTCCGGTGTGATCCGGGTGAGGGGCGAAGCACGGTGCTTAACAAACGGCGAAGTGCTCGCCGGATGGAGGCCCCTCACCCCAACCCTCTCCCCGTAAGAACGGGGAGAGGGAGAAGACAGAGCGGGGCTCAATACTACGGCAGCAGCCGGCTCGCCTTGGCCAGCCTGAACCATTTGCGGAACATCGCTTCCGTATCCATCATCTCGGTGAAGCCGGCCTGGTTGATCTTCACCGTCGAGACGATCGACGGCGGACCAGCTTCAGTCTGTCCGTAGCGCATGCTGTAATCGGCATATTGGAAGGACAGGCCGACGAATTCCTCCAGGCCGGGCGCGATCAGGTCGTGCGTCCTGCGCAATTCGTCCCACGGCGCGATCCATTTCGGATACTCCTGCGCCAGCGACAGCGGCACGTGCCGGCCCGGCGTCATCTCGAGCGCGTCCGAGACCGCCGGCCAGATATTTTCCCAGGTGAAGACGTCGCCATTGGTGACGTTGAACGCTTCATTGCGCGCGGCCTCGGCGCCGCCCGACCAGGCGATCGCGCGTGCCAGCAGATCGACATCGACCGCCTGCGCGACGCGCGGCGCGCCGCCGGGATAATCCAGCGGCCTGCCCTGCGCGCGCAGCACCGCCGCATAGACGCCGAGCGGCGGGATCAGGTCCATCGCGCCGCCCATCGCTTCGCCGATGATCAGGACCGGGCGCAGGATGCTCCAGTGCCAGTTCTTGCCCCGCTGCAGCTCGCGCAAGAAATTCTCCTGTGCCCAATAGAAATTCGGCTGCTCGTACATCTCGGAACGGCCCTCGCGCGCCGGCACCGTGAGCGGCCGGACATGCACGCCATAGGCCTTGGTGCCCTGCAGCAGCGCGACATGCTTGAGATCGGGCGCGACGGGTTCGAGCACGCCCATCAAATTCCGCAGCATCCGGTCGTTGGTTTCGATCTGCCCGGCATCGCGCCAGCCATCGACCAGGCTGGGCGCCTCATAGAGCGCGGCGTAGATCAGGTGCGTTGCGCCGGCGAGCTCGGCCGCGGCGCGACGGCAATCCTCCGCGCTGGTGAGATCGATTCGCACATGCCGTGCGCCGTAGAGATCGCGTGGCTTGCGGCGCGACAGCGCAATGCGCTCGCAATCGTCGGATGCGCCGAAGTGTCGCAAGGCGGCGTTGCCCACGAGGCCGGTTGCGCCGGCAACCACGATTTTCTTGTTGGCCATGTCCTTGAACTCCCATCAACCCACCCGCCCTGCGTAGCAGATCGCAGCAGGGCCGGCAGCCATCGCGGCGGGTATCGGATAAGACCGACAGCGCCGATTGTCCTTCGCACCTGCAACGAAGGCAGGCGCTTGATTTCCTCCGGCAAACGATCATCCTGACCGGCGGAACCGGAAACTCGGATTTCCACAACAAGAGCCCGTCGAGGGCCACCGGACACATTCATCACAGAACGTCGATCGATCGGCGAAGAAAGACGACACCAAGATCGTTCCCCT
Source organism: Bradyrhizobium sp. USDA 4506 (assembly GCF_054058795.1). NCBI lineage: Bacteria > Pseudomonadati > Pseudomonadota > Alphaproteobacteria > Hyphomicrobiales > Nitrobacteraceae > Bradyrhizobium > Bradyrhizobium sp. USDA 4506. Next base: position 5,941,219 of record NZ_JBSSBM010000002.1, read on the forward strand.
TGTCGAGGTATCGGCACACAGGAGGGATACGCATGAAACGTCGTGAATTCTTGAAGGCAGGCGGCGTCGGCCTGGCTGCGACGGCGGTCGCCGCGCCCGCGGTCGCGCAATCGATGCCGGAGGTCAGGTGGCGGCTCGCGGCGAGCTGGCCGAAGGCACTCGATACGCTCTATGGCGGGTGTGAATTCTTCTGCAAGCGCGTCGCCGAGATCACCGACAACCGCTTCCAGATCCAGCCGTTCGCCGCCGGCGAGATCGTGCCCGGCCTGCAGGTGCTGGATGCCGTCTCCAACGGCACGGTCGAGATGGGCAATACCGCGCTGTATTACTACTGGGGCAAGAATCCCGCCTTCACCTTCGGCACGTCGCTGCCGTTCGGCCTCAACACGCGCCAGCACATTTCCTGGCTGCAATGGGGCGGTGGCACCGACCTGCTCAACAATTTGCTCGCAGAATTCAACTGCATCGGCATTCCGACCGGCTCGACCGGCGCCCAGATGGGCGGCTGGTTCCGGAAGGAGATCAAGTCGATGGCGGATTTCCAGGGCTTGAAATTCCGGGTCGGCGGCTTCGCCGGCACCATCATCGCCAAGGTCGGCGGGGTGCCGCAGCAGATCGCGGGCGGCGACATCTATCCGGCGCTGGAAAAAGGCACCATCGACGCCGCCGAATGGGTCGGGCCGTATGACGACGAGAAGCTCGGCTTCGTCAAGGTCGCGAAGTTCTACTACTACCCCGGCTGGTGGGAAGGCACCGGCCAGGGCCACAATGTGATGAACAAGGACAAGTGGAACGCGCTGCCGAAGCACTATCAGGCAGCGATCCAGGCGGCTTCCGAGGACACCTTCACCTGGGTGACCGGCAAATATGACGCGGTCAACCCGCCGGCGCTGAAGCGCCTGATCGTGGCCGGCGCGCAGTTGCGACCATTCCCGCAGGAGGTGCTGGAAGCCTGCTACAACGCGGCCAACGATATCTACGCGGATCTTTCCAAGAGCAATCCGCATTTCGGCAAGATGCATGCGAGCCTCGCCGCCTATCGCAACGAATCGCTGGCCTGGATGCAGGTCGCCGAGCTCTCGTTCGACAGCTTCATGATGCGGATGCGCACGCGCACCTGAACCGGACGATGGCTTTACACTGCCGTCATTGCGAGGAGCGATAGCGACGAAGCAATCCATTTCTCCGCTTGCGGTGAGATGGATTGCTTCGCTTCGCTCGCAATGACGGGGCTGGAGCAGCGCTTATTATTTCGTTCATCTTGAGCCGGGCGCGTTCCGAG